>NZ_CP027728.1:0-122500 GCF_003851705.1 Pseudomonas sp. R2-37-08W
GTGTCAGTGGAACTTTGGCAGCAATGCGTGGAGCTTTTGCGCGATGAGCTGCCTGCCCAGCAATTCAACACCTGGATCCGTCCGCTACAGGTCGAAGCCGAAGGCGACGAGTTGCGTGTCTACGCGCCCAATCGTTTTGTTCTCGACTGGGTCAACGAAAAGTACCTGAGCCGCGTTCTCGAATTGCTCGACGAACATGGCAACGGCATCGCGCCCGTGCTCTCCTTATTAATAGGCAGCAAACGCAGCTCCGCACCTCGCGCTGCTCCGAATGCGCCATTGGCCGCGGCTGCTTCCCAGTCCCAGGCTGCACCGGTTGCCGCTGCCCCTGCGCCGACGCCTTCCAAGTCTTCCGCGCATAAAAATGCATTGGAGAACGAAGAGCCGTCCCGTGACAGCTTCGACCCCATGGCAGGTGCCAGTTCTCAGCAAGCTCCCGTGCGTGCCGAGCAGCGCACTGTGCAGGTTGAAGGCGCGTTAAAGCACACCAGCTATCTGAACCGCACCTTTACCTTCGAGAATTTTGTCGAGGGTAAATCCAACCAACTGGCCCGTGCGGCCGCCTGGCAAGTGGCCGACAACCCCAAGCACGGTTACAACCCGCTCTTCCTTTATGGCGGGGTTGGCTTGGGTAAAACCCACTTGATGCACGCTGTGGGTAACCACCTGTTAAAGAAGAACCCGAATGCCAAGGTGGTCTACCTGCACTCGGAACGCTTCGTGGCCGACATGGTCAAGGCCCTGCAGCTCAACGCCATTAACGAGTTCAAGCGTTTCTATCGCTCCGTTGATGCGTTGCTGATCGATGACATTCAATTCTTCGCGCGCAAGGAACGTTCCCAGGAAGAGTTTTTCCATACGTTCAACGCGCTGCTCGAAGGCGGACAGCAGGTCATCCTCACCAGTGACCGTTACCCCAAAGAGATCGAAGGCCTGGAAGAGCGCTTGAAATCGCGATTCGGCTGGGGGTTGACCGTTGCTGTAGAGCCACCCGAGCTGGAAACCCGCGTCGCGATCCTGATGAAAAAGGCCGACCAGGCCAAAGTCGATCTGCCCCACGATGCCGCATTCTTTATCGCCCAGCGTATTCGTTCCAACGTGCGTGAGCTGGAAGGCGCGCTCAAGCGGGTTATCGCGCACTCGCACTTCATGGGCCGTGACATCACCATCGAGCTGATTCGCGAATCCCTGAAAGACTTGCTGGCACTGCAGGACAAACTGGTGAGTGTGGATAACATCCAGCGTACCGTTGCCGAGTACTACAAGATCAAGATTTCCGACCTGCTATCCAAGCGCCGTTCGCGTTCGGTAGCGCGCCCGCGCCAGGTGGCCATGGCCCTCTCCAAGGAGTTGACCAACCACAGTCTGCCGGAAATCGGCGATGTGTTTGGCGGTCGCGACCACACCACGGTTTTGCACGCGTGCCGCAAGATCAACGAACTTAAGGAATCCGACGCGGATATTCGCGAGGACTACAAGAACCTGCTGCGTACACTGACTACGTGATGACACCAGCGCAGCTTATTAAGGCAAGGGACTAGACCATGCATTTCACCATTCAACGCGAAGCCCTGTTGAAACCCCTGCAACTGGTCGCAGGCGTCGTCGAGCGCCGACAGACCTTGCCGGTGCTGTCCAACGTACTGCTGGTGGTCGAAGGCCAGCAGCTGTCCTTGACCGGTACCGACCTGGAAGTCGAACTGGTTGGCCGCGTGCAGCTCGAAGAACCCGCCGAACCCGGCGAAATCACCGTGCCGGCGCGCAAGCTGATGGATATCTGCAAGAGCCTGCCGAACGACGCGCTGATCGACATCAAGCTCGACGAGCAGAAGTTGGTGGTCAAGGCAGGTCGCAGTCGTTTCACCTTGTCGACCTTGCCGGCCAATGATTTCCCTACGGTTGAAGAAGGCCCGGGTTCGCTGACCTGCAGCTTGGAGCAAAGCAAGCTGCGTCGCTTGATCGAGCGCACCAGCTTCGCCATGGCCCAGCAGGACGTGCGTTACTACCTTAACGGCATGCTGCTGGAAGTGTCCGAAGGCATCATCCGTGCTGTGGCAACTGACGGCCACCGCTTGGCGATGTGTTCGATGCGCGCCGATATCGGCCAACCGGATCGTCACCAGGTCATCGTGCCGCGTAAAGGCATCCTCGAGTTGGCGCGCTTGCTCACCGAGCCGGATGGCAACGTCAGCATCGTCCTGGGGCAACACCACATCCGCGCGACTACCGGCGAATTCACCTTCACCTCCAAGCTGGTTGACGGCAAATTCCCGGATTACGAGCGCGTACTGCCTAAAGGCGGTGACAAGCTGGTGCTCGGCGATCGCCAGGCCCTGCGTGAGGCATTCAGCCGTACGGCCATTCTTTCGAACGAGAAGTACCGGGGTATTCGTCTGCAATTGGCCAACGGTCAGTTGAAGATCCAGGCCAACAACCCGGAGCAGGAAGAAGCCGAAGAAGAAGTGGGCGTTGACTACAACGGCGGTTCGCTGGAAATCGGCTTTAACGTGAGCTACCTGCTGGACGTGCTGGGTGTGATGACCACCGAACAGGTTCGCCTGATTCTGTCGGACTCCAATAGCAGCGCGCTGGTACAAGAATCCGATAACGACGACTCGGCTTACGTTGTTATGCCGATGCGCCTGTAATCATGCTCAGCAGAAGCTAGATGTCCCTCAGTCGCGTCTCGGTCACCGCGGTGCGCAATCTGCACCCGGTGACCTTCTCCCCTTCCCCTCGCATCAATATTCTCCATGGCGCCAATGGCAGTGGCAAAACCAGCGTGCTGGAAGCCATCCACCTGCTGGGCCTCGCCCGTTCCTTCCGCAGCGCCCGCCTGTTACCAGTGATTCAATACGAGCAGCTGGCGTGCACGGTATTTGGCCAAGTTGAATTGGCCGAGGGTGGACACAGCGCCCTGGGGATATCCCGCGATCGCGGCGGAGAGTTTCAGATTCGCATCGACGGGCAGAATGCGCGCAGTGCTGCGCAATTGGCAGAAATTCTGCCGTTGCAGTTGATCAACCCCGACAGCTTCCGCCTGTTGGAAGGCGCACCGAAGATCCGCAGACAATTCCTCGATTGGGGAGTGTTCCACGTGGAACCGCGTTTCATGGCCACTTGGCAGCGCCTGCAGAAGGCCCTGCGGCAGCGGAACTCGTGGCTGCGGCATGGTACACTTGACGCCGCTTCACAAGCGGCCTGGGACCGGGAACTGTGCCTGGCCAGCGACGAAATAGATGAATACCGCCGTGCCTATATCAAAGCCTTGAAACCAGTCTTTGAGCAGACCTTGAGTGAGTTGTTGGACCTTGAGGGGCTGACGCTGAGTTATTACCGCGGTTGGGACAAGGAACGTGAGCTGAGTGCAGTGCTTGCGACGTCTCTGCAGCGTGATCAGCAAATTGGCCACACCCAGGCCGGACCCCAACGCGCTGATTTGCGCCTTAGATTAGGCGCTCATAATGCTGCGGATATCCTGTCCCGCGGCCAGCAGAAGTTGGTGGTGTGTGCATTGCGTATTGCGCAAGGGCATCTGGTTAGCCAGTCCCGACGCGGCCAATGTATTTATCTGGTGGATGACTTGCCGTCCGAACTCGACGAGCAACACCGCCGCGCGCTATGCCGCTTATTGGAAGACTTACGCTGCCAAGTGTTTATCACCTGTGTAGACCACGAATTATTGAGGGAAGGCTGGCAGACGGAAACGCCAGTCGCTTTGTTCCACGTGGAACAAGGCCGTATCACCCAGACCCACGACCATCGGGAGTGAAGGCATGAGCGAAGAACACACGTACGACTCGACCAGCATTAAAGTGCTGAAAGGTTTGGATGCCGTACGCAAACGTCCCGGTATGTACATTGGCGACACCGATGATGGTAGCGGTCTGCACCACATGGTGTTCGAGGTGGTCGATAACTCCATCGACGAAGCTCTGGCCGGTCACTGCGACGACATCAGCATCATCATCCACCCGGATGAATCTATTACTGTACGCGACAACGGTCGCGGTATTCCGGTAGACGTGCACAAAGAAGAAGGCGTCTCGGCGGCAGAGGTCATCATGACCGTGCTCCACGCCGGCGGTAAGTTCGACGACAACTCCTATAAAGTGTCTGGCGGCTTGCACGGCGTAGGTGTCTCGGTAGTGAACGCTCTGTCCGAAGAGCTGGTTCTCACCGTACGCCGCAGCGGCAAAATCTGGGAACAGACTTACGTCCACGGTGTGCCACAGGAACCGATGAAAATCGTCGGTGACAGTGAAACCACGGGCACCCAGATTCACTTCAAGCCCTCGGCTGAAACTTTCAAGAATATCCACTTCAGCTGGGACATCCTGGCCAAGCGGATTCGCGAACTGTCATTTCTCAACTCCGGTGTTGGCATCGTCCTCAAGGACGAGCGCAGCGCCAAGGAAGAGCTGTTCAAGTACGAAGGCGGCCTGCGCGCGTTCGTTGAATACCTGAACACCAACAAGACCGCGGTCAACCAGGTGTTCCACTTCAACATTCAGCGTGAAGACGGCATCGGCGTGGAAATCGCCCTGCAGTGGAACGACAGCTTCAACGAGAACCTGTTGTGCTTCACCAACAACATTCCCCAGCGCGATGGCGGTACTCACCTGGTGGGTTTCCGTTCCGCGCTGACGCGCAACCTGAACACCTACATCGAAGCGGAAGGGTTGGCGAAGAAGCACAAAGTCGCCACCACCGGTGATGATGCCCGTGAAGGTTTGACCGCGATTATTTCGGTCAAGGTTCCGGACCCCAAGTTCAGTTCCCAAACCAAAGACAAGCTGGTGTCCTCCGAAGTGAAGACCGCCGTGGAACAGGAGATGGGCAAGTACTTCTCCGACTTCCTGCTGGAGAACCCGAACGAAGCCAAGCTGGTCGTCGGTAAGATGATCGATGCCGCGCGTGCGCGTGAAGCGGCGCGTAAAGCCCGTGAGATGACGCGTCGTAAAGGCGCACTGGACATCGCTGGCCTGCCAGGCAAATTGGCCGACTGCCAGGAGAAGGACCCTGCCCTCTCCGAGCTGTACCTGGTGGAAGGTGACTCTGCTGGCGGTTCCGCCAAGCAGGGTCGCAACCGTCGTACCCAGGCTATCCTGCCGTTGAAGGGTAAGATCCTCAACGTCGAGAAAGCACGCTTCGACAAGATGATTTCTTCCCAGGAAGTCGGCACCTTGATCACCGCATTGGGCTGCGGTATTGGCCGTGACGAGTACAACATCGACAAGCTGCGCTATCACAACATCATCATCATGACCGATGCTGACGTCGACGGTTCGCACATTCGTACCCTGCTACTGACCTTCTTCTTCCGTCAGTTGCCTGAACTGATCGAGCGCGGCTACATCTACATCGCCCAGCCGCCGTTGTACAAAGTGAAAAAGGGCAAGCAAGAGCAATACATCAAAGACGACGACGCCATGGAAGAGTACATGACGCAGTCGGCCCTGGAAGATGCCAGCCTGCACTTGAACGACGAAGCCCCAGGCATCTCTGGAGAGGCGCTGGAGCGCTTGGTAAACGACTTCCGCATGGTGATGAAGACACTCAAGCGCCTGTCGCGCCTGTACCCGCAGGAGCTGACCGAGCACTTCATCTACTTGCCGGCCGTGAGCCTGGAACAGCTGGGCGATCATGCTGCGATGCAGGATTGGCTGGCCCAGTACGAAGTGCGTCTGCGCACGGTAGAGAAGTCTGGCCTGGTGTACAAAGCCAGCCTGCGCGAAGACCGTGAACGCAACGTGTGGCTGCCTGAAGTGGAACTGATCTCGCACGGCCTGTCGAACTACGTCACCTTCAACCGCGACTTCTTCGGTAGCAACGACTATAAGACGGTGGTCACCCTCGGCGCGCAATTGAGCACGCTGCTGGACGACGGCGCTTATATTCAGCGTGGCGAACGTAAGAAGCAGGTCAAGGAGTTCAAGGAAGCCCTGGACTGGTTGATGACCGAAAGTACCAAGCGTCACACCATCCAGCGATACAAAGGTCTGGGCGAAATGAACCCGGATCAGCTGTGGGAAACCACCATGGACCCGGCTCAGCGTCGCATGCTGCGAGTGACCATCGAAGACGCCATTGGCGCAGACCAGATCTTCAACACCCTGATGGGTGATGCGGTCGAGCCTCGTCGTGACTTCATCGAGAGCAATGCCTTGGCGGTGTCTAACCTGGATTTCTGATCAGGTACCGGCAAAAACAAAAAGGCCAACGCTAGCGTTGGCCTTTTTTATGGGTGTTTGTTAAGCATTATTGAAATGCTCCACGTGGAACATCATCCCTCGGCGGGCGCCGCCACACTCTCCAACCGATAGCCGTACCCGTAGATCGTCAGCAGCTGCCATCCTCGGTCCGCCGTTAATCCGAGCTTGTTGCGCAAGCGGTAGATATGCGTATCCAGGGGGCGAGACGATGCCATTTCCTCATGGGACCAAAACCGCTCATACAGGTATTCGCGAGACAGTGGCCGCGCCAGGTTGGCAAACAGGCAGCTGGCCAAGCGGTACTCCCGTTCGGTGAGGTTGATCGGTGTGCCGGCGCGCGTGACCGTCAACTCGGCATCATCGAACGTCAGGTCATTGAAGCTTTGGAGTTCATTGCTGGCGGACTTTTGCAGCCCGTGTCGGCGCAGGACAGCGCTCACCCGAGCCTTGAGTTCATTAGGACGAAAGGGTTTGCTGACGTAGTCGTCCGCTCCACTGTTGAGCGCCGTGACGATGTCGCTCTCCGCATCGCGGCTGGTGAGCATGATCACGGCCGGTGGTGACTCCATGTGCTCGCGGGTCCAGCGCAACAACGCAATGCCGCTGATATCCGGCAGTTGCCAGTCGAGTATCAACAGGTCGAAGGTTTCACGGCGCAGTTGGCGCAGCAGGTCCTCGCCGCGCTCAAAACAATGCACGGACCAGGGTTGTTCCGAAGTGCTGGGAATCTGTCGCAGTGTCTGTTCTACCCGTCTCAACTCGGCGGGCTCGTCATCCAGTATTGCGACACGCATGAGTGGATCCTTCCTGCAAAAATACGGCAGCTTAATCAGGGGCGCCTTGTGCACATACACAGGCCCGCCGCTGAATCTGAATAATTATGGGCGGATACAACGAACTCCGAAACTCTGGGTACGCTGATATCAAAGGACCGTAACCAGCGAAAATCCTCGGCCCTCAAGGGGAAGATACCGGCTCCTGGCTATGAGGAAAAGGATCGATATACGCTATGGTGACTACCGGGTCCTCCGGTAAGACCGAAATAAGCTTCACTGGTTTCAGCACCTCTAATGCGTCCCATCGTAACCACCTGGAGGGAGACCGGGCTTATGACAGGTTCATATGACGATCACCGATGTTATGGCGGGCCTGTAGCGGTGGCCCTGTGAAGCTATGGAGTAAAGCTGAAAAACGCCAACCCACCCGGGCGCAGCTGCTGTTCCACGGGCTGGTGCGCGAATGGTTGCTGATTGGCTTGGTACTGTTGCCCTTCACTGCTTACTTATCCTTGAGTCCGGGCCTGGCCCTCAATAACCCGCTCTGCGCGACCGGCTCTACAGCGGGCGTGGAGATCCAGGCCAATGTGCTTAACGGTTTACTGCAGGGGCGCAGCATTGTCGATCTGCCGGGTTGGCTGGCGGCCTTGATGGCTACGTCCGTGGTGGCATTGTTGCTGGGCCTGCTGCTGTATCGCCCGCGTTATGCGCTATGGATGACCCTGGGCTGCATGGCCGCGTCGGTACTGATGTCGTGGGCGTTACTGAGCCTGGGCCATTGGTGGTCGCCTGCGGCCTGCCTGATTGGGTTGTTGCTCAGCTATCTGATCTGGAACTGGCGGCGCCTGAGCGTGATCCTCGCCTACTTCGGCTGGGAACTGGCGCGCCTGGATAACGAACCGAAAGTGTTGCCAGAGCGGCGTCGTGCACCGGCCAGCAAGGGCGATGTGCTTCAGGGGCGCATCTTCGCCCTCGAGCAGGCGGTCAGTCGCACCCGAGATACACGGCGCTTTATGGCGGATGGACTGGAATGCCTGCCGGTCGCAACACTGATCACCGATCCCCAGGGCAGCATCCTGTTGGCCAATCGCGTTGCCCGTGACGTATTCGGCAACGACCTGGTACGCGAAAACCTCCTCGAACAGCTCGCAGACCTGGGTTACCCACCGCTGCATAACGGCGTGCGCCCTGCCCTGTCTGCACTGGAGCTGGTCGAGTTTCGTGATATCCACCAACGCAGCTTGCGCATGGAGCTCGCGCCCTTGCTTCCGGCCGAGGGTGATTTCGCCCTTGGCTGGCTACTGAGCCTCACGGATTTAAGCAAGGAACGCGAAGCGCAACAGCATCGCGAGACCATGCTGCGCTTTCTGTCCCATGACTTGCGCGCACCGCATTCGGCAATTCTTGCGCTGTTGGATGTACACGACAGTAAATCGCCCATCTTTGGCCAGATCGAACAACAGGTCCGACGCGCGCTGAGCCTCACCGAGTCCTTCGTGCAATTGGCGAAAGCCGAGGCTGACGGCTATCAATTCCAACCTACATTGTTCGCCATGCTGGTGATGGATGCTTTCGATCAGGTGGCGGTCCTCGCCCAACTCAAGGGCATTCATCTGGTGCACGATCTGAATGAGGCAGACGAAGGCATGGTGCGCGCCGATCAATCGCTGCTCACCCGTGCGCTATTCAATGTGCTGGAAAACGCGATCAAGTATTCGCCATCCGGCACCACCGTCCGGTTGAGTCATGGCTGTGTGGAGGGTTGGTTGGAATGCCGCATCAGCGATCAGGGGCCCGGAATTGCGCCAGAAGATTTGCCAGAGCTGTTCAACCAATACCGGCGCTTCAATTCGGCCCAAGGCAGTGACGGCCTAGGGTTGGGCCTGACCATGGTGAAGGCCGTCGTAGAACGCCACGGTGGGCATGTCAGCTGTGAAAGTGAGCTGGGTAAGGGCTTGACGTTCATCCTGCAATTGCCACCTTTAGAGGACTGAAAACGATCTTTTCTGCTGTGCATAAAAAACCGGTCACAACGACCGGTTTTTTTATGAAGAAAAAACTTATGCACGTTTTCTGAGATTTTATGCGCTTCAGAAATATGCCTGTAAATCAGCAGGTTACTGAGCAAAAATGCACATTTTCCAACAAACCGTACACAGCTTATCCACAGATGCTCAAATCTCCGGCGTCTCTACCACTACGGGCTCCGGCGGCAACGAACCCATGGCCCGCTGCTGCGCTTCATTCCAGGCAGCGGCGCGGTCATTCAATGCAGCAATGGCACGCGGGCCTTCGCCCTCTGCGTACATGGGCTCGCCGATCACCACGGTAATGGTGCCTGGGCGTTTGGCCCAGCCGGTCTTGGGCCAGAACTTGCCGGCGTTATGGGCTATCGGCAACACCGGCAGATTGGCGTTGACCGCCAGCGCAGTGCCACCTCGGGAGAATTTGCCGACAGTGCCATAAGGCACACGCGTACCTTCCGGGAAGATCAGCACCCAAACGCCATCCTTGAGCAGCTCGTCGCCCTTCTTGGCGACATGCTTGAGCGCCGCCTTGGGATTGTCGCGGTCGATCGCAATCGGGCGCAGCATTGCCATGGCCCAACCAAAGAACGGCACGTAGAGCAGCTCACGCTTGAGCACCTGGCTCAAGGGCGAGAAGTACGCCGAGAGAAAGAACGTTTCCCAGGTGCTCTGATGGTTAGACAGGATCACACAGGGCTGGTCCGGGACGTTCTCGGCGCCCTTGACCTCGAAACGGATGTTCAGAAATACCTTGGACAGCCACAACGCGCAGCGGCACCAATACACATTGATGAAGCGATAGCGCGCCTTGAACGGCAGGAACGGTGCAATAAAAAAGCTCAGGGTGCACCAGAGAAACGAACTGGTGCCCAGCAGCAGGTAAAAGAAAAAGGTTCTGATGGCCTGCAAAATCGACATGGCGGCATTTACCGTTGCGGGACACGGCCCGCCTGTTAAAAGCGCACTCCCGAACAATCCTTGGTCAGGAAGTCGAGGGCGGCTAGTTGTTGATAAGTTCTGCGGCAACCGCCGCCAGATCGTCAAAAATCAAAGTGCCTACCGGCAGGTTTTTCGCCTGGGTCTTTTCGCCTTTCCCGGTCTTTACCAAAACTGGCTGAGAGTCGACGGCTTTGGCCGCCTCCAGGTCACCGAGACTGTCCCCGACGAACCATATCCCAGCCAAGGGCACCTTGTAATGTTCTGCAATGGTTTTCAACATGCCGGGCTTGGGCTTGCGGCAAGCGCAGCCCTCATCCGGCCCGTGGGGGCAGTACACCACCAGCCCCACCTCACCGCCTTGCTCCGCCACCAATGTGCGCAAGCGCGCATGCATGGCGTCCAGGGTGGCAATGTCGTAATAACCGCGGGCGATGCCGGACTGGTTAGTGGCAATGGCCACTGTCCAGCCGGCCTTGCTCAACTGCGCGATGGCCTCGATCGAACCGGGCAGTGGAATCCATTCCGCCACCGACTTGATGTAAGCGTCGGAGTCGTAATTGATCACCCCGTCCCGATCGAGAATCAGCAGTTTCAACATGATCAGCCCAGTACGGAAATGTCAGCGATGTTGATGAACAACCCACGCAGACGCGCCAGCATGGCGTAGCGGTTTTTCCGCACGCCGGCATCTTCGGCGTTGATCATCACCGCTTCGAAGAACGCATCCACCGGCTCACGCAGCGACGCCAACCGCGCCAAGGCTTCGGCGTAGTTACGCTCGGCGATCAGCGGCTTCACGGCGTTTTCCGCCTTGGCGATCGCCGAGTTCAGCGAGAACTCCTTGGCGTCGGCAAACAGACCTGGGTCGACTTCGGCGGTGCCGAGGTTGTCGGCTTTGCTCAGCAGGTTCGATACACGTTTGTTCACGGCGGCCAGGGCATCGGCTTCCGGCAACTTGCGGAACGCCTGTACGGCTTGTACGCGCTGGTCGAAGTCCAGCGCCGAACCCGGTTGCAGGGCACGTACCGACAGGTAGACGGAAACGTCCACGCCTTCGTCTTCGTAACGCGCACGCAGGCGGTCGAACACGAACTCCAGCACTTGCTCGGCGAGGCCCGATTGCTTGACCTTGGTACCGAACTGGCCGACCGCAAACACCACGGCCTGGGTCAGGTCGAGGTCCAGCTTCTTGTCGATCAGGATACGCAGCACGCCCAGGGCCGCACGGCGCAGGGCATACGGGTCTTTGCTGCCGGTAGGCAACATGCCGATACCGAAGATACCGACGAGGGTGTCCAGCTTGTCGGCGATGGCCACGGCCGCACCGGTCAGGGTGCTTGGCAGCTCGGCACCGGCACCACGCGGCATGTACTGCTCGTTCAGCGCCAGGGCCACGTCGTTGGGTTCGCCGTCGTTGAGGGCGTAGTAGTAACCGGCGACGCCTTGCATCTCAGGGAATTCGCCGACCATCTCGGTAGCCAGGTCGCACTTGGACAGCAGGCCTGCGCGTGCGGCCCAGGCGGCGTCGCCACCAATGCGCGGCGCGATGTAGGCCGCCAGCTTGGAAACGCGCACGGCCTTGTCGTAGACGCTGCCGAGTTTTTCCTGGAACACCACGTTTTGCAGGCGCAGGTTGAAGTCTTCGAGCTTCTGCTTCTTGTCTTGCTTGAAGAAGAACTCGGCGTCAGTCAGGCGCGGACGCACGACTTTTTCGTTACCGGCGATGATCTGCTGTGGGTCCTTGCTCTCGATGTTGGCCACGGTGATAAAGCGCGGCAGCAACTTGCCATCCACATCCAGCAGGCAGAAGTACTTCTGGTTGTCCTGCATGGTGGTGATCAGCGCTTCCTGTGGCACATCGAGGAAGCGTTCTTCGAACGAGCAGACCAGCGGCACGGGCCACTCAACCAGGGCGGTCACTTCGTCGAGCAGGCTTGGCGGCACGATGGCGGTGCCTTCCTGCAGGCGAGCCAGCTCTTCGGTGCGCTTGCTGATCAGCTCGCGACGCTCACTGGCATCGGCCAGCACGTAGGCGGTGCGCAGGTCATCGAGGTAGCTGGCCGGCGAGGTGATGCGCACGCTCTGCGGATGGTGGAAGCGGTGGCCACGGGAATCGCGGCCGGCCTTCTGGGCGAGGATGGTGCACTCGATGACCTGGTCACCGAGCAGCATCACCAGCCACTGGGTTGGGCGTACGAACTCTTCCTTGCGAGCACCCCAGCGCATGCGCTTGGGGATTGGCAGGTCGTTCAGGGAGTCTTCGACGATGGTCGGCAACAGGCTGGCCGTTGGCTTGCCGGCGATGACCTGGCTGAAACGCAGTTTCGGGCCGCTCTGGTCAATTTCGCTCAGCTCGACGCCGCACTTCTTGGCAAAGCCCAGTGCTGCCTGAGTCGGGTTGCCGTCGGCGTCGAACGCGGCCTGACGCGGCGGGCCATCGAGGTTGATATTGCGGTCCGGCTGCTGGGTTTCCAGCGCGGTGAGCAATACCGCCAGGCGGCGTGGCGCGGCGTAGACCTTTTTCGCGGCGAACTTCAGGCCAGCGCTGTGCAGGCCTTTTTCGATACCGGCCAGGAACGCATCGGCCAGGGTGTTCAGTGCCTTGGGTGGCAGCTCTTCGGTGCCCAGTTCAACCAGGAAATCTTGAGCACTCATTGTGCAGCCTCCAGCTTAGCCAACACTTCATCACGCAAATCCGGGGTTGCCATCGGGAAGCCCAGCTTGGCGCGAGCCAGCAGGTAGGCTTGGGCGACGGAACGCGCCAGGGTGCGTACACGCAGGATGTATTGCTGGCGCGCGGTTACCGAGATGGCACGGCGCGCGTCCAGCAGGTTGAAGGTATGGGACGCCTTCAACACCATTTCATAGCTTGGCAACGGCAGCGGCTGGTCGAGCTCGATCAGGCGCTTGGCTTCGCTTTCATAGAAGTCGAACAGTTCGAACAGCTTGTCGACATTGGCGTGTTCGAAGTTGTAAGTGGACTGCTCCACTTCGTTCTGGTGGAACACGTCGCCGTAGGTAACCTTGCCGAACGGGCCGTCAGCCCACACCAGGTCGTAGACCGAGTCCACGCCTTGCAGGTACATGGCCAGGCGCTCGAGGCCGTAGGTGATTTCGCCGGTCACCGGGTAGCACTCGATGCCGCCCGCTTGCTGGAAGTAGGTGAATTGCGTCACTTCCATGCCGTTGAGCCACACTTCCCAGCCCAGGCCCCAGGCGCCAAGGGTCGGTGATTCCCAGTTGTCTTCGACGAAACGGATGTCGTGGACCAGTGGGTCCAGGCCGACATGTTTCAGCGAGCCCAGGTACAGTTCCTGGAAGTTGTCCGGGTTGGGCTTCAATACCACCTGGAACTGGTAGTAATGCTGCAGACGGTTCGGGTTCTCGCCGTAGCGGCCGTCAGTCGGGCGACGACTGGGCTGCACATAAGCGGCGTTCCAGGTTTCCGGGCCGATGGCCCGCAGGAATGTAGCGGTGTGGAAAGTGCCGGCGCCTACTTCCATATCGTAGGGCTGAAGTACCACACAACCTTGCTCGGCCCAGTATTGCTGGAGGGCGAGGATCAAGTCTTGGAAGGTACGCACGGCTGGCGTAGGCTGGCTCACGAAATTCACCTGTTACTTGGGCTGCGATTTAAAGAGCGGGAGTATACCCGATTCGGCCCTGCCACCACTCCCTGGAGCCTTATGCCACGCTGCTTTTGGTGTTCTGAAGATCCGCTGTACATGGCTTATCACGATCAAGAGTGGGGAACGCCGCTGCGCGATGCGCAGGGTTTGTTCGAGTTGCTTTTGCTCGAAGGGTTCCAGGCGGGCCTGTCCTGGATCACCGTTTTACGCAAACGCGAGCATTACCGGAAGGTCTTGTTCGGCTTTGATGCGCAGCGCCTGGCGAAGCTGACCGACGCTGAAATCGAAGCGCTGATGCAAGACCCGGGCATTGTGCGCAACCGTCTGAAGCTCAACGCCACACGCCGCAATGCCGCAGCCTGGCTGGCGCTGGAAGACCCGGTAGGTTTGCTCTGGTCGTTCGTCGGCGGCGTGCCCAAGGTCAATCACTTCAAGGATCGCAGCGAAGTCCCGGCGATTACGCCCGAGGCGCAAGCGATGAGCAAAGCCTTGAAAAAGGCCGGCTTCACCTTTGTCGGGCCGACCATCTGCTACGCGTTCATGCAGGCCTCGGGCATGGTCATGGACCACACTCAGGACTGCGACCGTTACGCGGACCTGGTCAACGCCGGTTAGAATGCGCGCTTTGCGTACCACACACGATCAGGAGTGACCTGTGGAAAAGTTTAAAGGCGCCTTGCTGGTAGGCGCTCTTCGGTTGTTTGCTCTGCTGCCCTGGCGCGCCGTACAGGCCGTCGGCACGGGCATCGGCTGGATCATGTGGAAAACCCCCAACCGCTCCCGCGACACGGTGCGGATCAACCTGTCCAAATGCTTCCCGGACATGGACCCGGCCGAGCGCGAGCGCCTGGTGGGCCGCAGCCTGATGGACATCGGCAAGTCATTGACCGAAAGCGCCTGCGCCTGGATCTGGCCGGCCCAGCGTTCCATCGACCTGGTGCGCGAAGTCGAAGGCCTGGAGGTGCTGCACGAAGCCTTGGCATCGGGTAAAGGCGTGGTGGGCATCACCAGCCACCTGGGCAACTGGGAAGTGCTCAACCATTTCTATTGCAGCCAGTGCAAACCGATCATTTTCTATCGCCCGCCCAAGCTCAAGGCGGTCGACGAGCTGTTGCGCAAGCAACGCGTGCAACTGGGCAACCGCGTGGCGGCGTCCACCAAGGAAGGCATTCTCAGCGTGATCAAGGAAGTGCGCAAAGGCGGCCAGGTGGGGATCCCTGCCGACCCCGAGCCGGCTGAATCCGCCGGGATCTTCGTGCCGTTCTTCGCGACCCAGGCGCTGACCAGCAAGTTCGTACCGAACATGCTCGCGGGCCACAAGGCGGTCGGCGTGTTCCTGCACGCCCTGCGCCTGCCGGACGGCTCAGGCTACAAAGTGATTCTGGAAGCGGCCCCGGAAGACATGTACAGCACCGACACCGCCACGTCCTGCGCGGCGATGAGCAAGGTAGTGGAACGGTACGTCGGCGCCTACCCGAGCCAGTACATGTGGAGCATGAAGCGCTTCAAGAAACGCCCGCCGGGCGAGGCGCGGTGGTACTGATTCACCGCTGACTCAAACACAACACAAAACAATGTGGGAGGGGGCTTGCTCCCGATGGCGGTGGTTCAGTCAACCATGCATAGACTGACACACCGCTATCGGGAGCAAGCCCCCTCCCACATTTTGATCTGCGTTCAGGCTTGGCGGTCGAGTTTCTTCAGGAACACCGTCATCTCTTTTTCGGCCTGTTTGTCACCATGGGCCTGGGCCGCCTGTAAGCCTCTTTCCCACGCGTCTCGTGCGGCAGCGTTATCACCCTGCCCCAACTGCGCCTTGCCCAACAACTTCCAGGCCGCCGAATACTTAGGGTCGAACTCGACACATATCTGTAGGTGCTCCGCCGCCTTGGCGTGGTCCTTCAGATCCAGATAACCCTTGCCCAAGCCAAACCGTAGCAGCGAATTATCCGCACCCTTGGCGAGCATTTTCTCCAGGGATTCGAGCATGTCAGTCACTCCTTGATTAGAAAAAGCTCAACCCCACGTGGAACAGCTTCTCCACATCGCGTATATGTTTCTTGTCCACCAGGAACAGGATCACATGGTCACCGGTGGCGATCACCGTATCGTCGTGGGCGATGATGACTTCTTCATCGCGAATGATCGCGCCGATGGTGGTGCCGGGTGGCAAGCCGATATCACGGATCGCCCTGCCGATGACCTTGCTCGACTTGGAGTCGCCATGGGCAATCGCCTCGATCGCCTCTGCCGCGCCACGGCGCAGGGAGTGCACGCTGACGATGTCGCCACGGCGCACATGCGCGAGCAACGTGCCGATGGTCGCCAATTGCGGGCTGATGGCGATGTCGATATCGCCGCCCTGGATCAGGTCGACATAGGCCGGGTTGTTGATGATGGTCATCACCTTCTTCGCTCCCAGCCGCTTGGCCAGCAGCGAGGACATGATGTTGGCCTCGTCATCGTTGGTCAGCGCCAGGAAGATATCGGCGTCGGCGATGTTTTCTTCCATCAGCAGGTCGCGATCCGAAGCGCTGCCTTGCAGTACGACGGTGCTGTCGAGGGTGTCGGACAAATGCCGGCAGCGCGCCGGGCTCATCTCGATGATCTTCACCTGATAACGGCTTTCGATGGCCTCGGCCAGGCGCTCGCCGATCTGCCCGCCGCCTGCGATGACGATGCGTTTATAGGTTTCATCGAGCCGGCGCATTTCGCTCATCACTGCACGAATATTCGCCTTGGCCGCGATGAAAAACACTTCGTCATCGGCTTCGATCACGGTGTCGCCCTGGGGCAGTATCGGCCGGTCACGGCGGAAAATCGCCGCTACGCGCGTCTCCACATTCGGCATGTGTTCGCGCAGTTGGCGCAGTTGCTGGCCCACCAGCGGGCCGCCGTAGTAGGCCTTTACCGCGACCAGCTGCGCCTTGCCGCCGGCGAAGTCGATCACCTGCAAGGCACCCGGAATTTCGATCAGGCGCTTGATGTAGTGAGTGACCACCTGTTCCGGGCTGATCAGCACGTCCACCGGAATGGCATCGTTGTCGAACAGGCCGGCGCGGGTCAGGTAGGCCGCTTCGCGGACACGGGCGATCTTGGTCGGGGTGTGGAACAGCGTGTGGGCGACCTGGCAGGCGACCATATTGGTTTCGTCGCTATTGGTGACCGCCACGAGCATGTCGGCATCGTCGGCGCCGGCTTGGCGCAGCACGGTCGGGAACGACGCACGGCCTTGTACCGTGCGGATGTCCAGGCGGTCGCCCAGGTTGCGCAGGCGCTCGGCATCGGTGTCGACCACGGTGATGTCGTTGGCTTCACTGGCCAAATGTTCAGCCAGCGTGCCACCGACCTGCCCTGCCCCAAGGATGATGATTTTCATCCGGTCACTCCCTTAAACCCATTCAGCCGCGCGCGGCGGCAATCTTGATCAGTTTGGCGTAGTAGAAGCCGTCGTGCCCGCCTTCCTGCGCGAGCAGTTGCCGGCCGTGCTGTTGCTTGATGCCGGCCGTGGTCGCAAGGTCCAGTTCCCGCGCGCCGCTGGTGCGGGCAAGGAAGGCTTGGATGACCTCGGTATTCTCGGTGGGCAAGGTGGAGCAGGTGGCGTACAGCAGGATGCCGCCGACTTCCAGGGTCGGCCATAGCGCGTCGAGCAGTTCGCCTTGCAGCACGGCCAGGGCGGCGATGTCGTCGGGCTGGCGGGTCAGCTTGATGTCTGGATGACGACGGATCACGCCGGTGGCCGAACACGGCGCGTCCAGCAGGATGCGCTGGAACGGTTTGCCATCCCACCAGGTGGCGGTGTCGCGGCCGTCGGCGGCGATCAGCTCGGCGCTGAGGCCCAGGCGTGCGAGGTTCTCGCGTACGCGCACCAGGCGTTTGGCTTCCAGGTCGACGGCAACTACACCGCCCAGGTCTTTTTCGACTTCAAGGATATGACAGGTCTTACCGCCAGGCGCGCAGCAGGCGTCCAGTACGCGTTGGCCGGGCGCCAGGTCGAGCAGGTCGGCGGCCAATTGCGCGGCTTCGTCCTGCACGCTGATCCAGCCTTCGGCAAAGCCCGGCAGGCTGCGCACGTCGGCGGCGGCCTCGAGCACGATGCCATCGATGCTGTACACACATGGCGCGGCGTTGATGCCGGCCTCGCTGAGCAATTGCAGATAGGCGTCGCGGCTATGATGGCGCCGGTTGACCCGCAGGATCATCGGCGGGTGCGCGTTATTGGCTGCGCAGATGGCCTCCCATTGCTCGGGCCAGAAGGCCTTCAGGGATTTTTGCAGCCAGCGTGGATGCGCGGTACGCACCACCGGGTCATGTTCCAACTCGGCCAGCAGCGCTTCGCTTTCGCGCTGGGCGCGGCGCAACACGGCATTGAGCAGGGCCTTGGCCCAGGGCTTTTTCAGCTTGTCGGCGCAACCAACCGTTTCACCAATGGCGGCGTGTGCCGGCACGCGGGTGTAGAGCAACTGGTACAGACCCACCAGCAACAGCGCCTCGACGTCAGCGTCCGCCGCCTTGAACGGCTTTTGCAGCAGTTTGGCTGCCAGCGCCGACAAGCGTGGTTGCCAACGGGCGGTGCCGAACGCCAGGTCCTGGGTGAAACCGCGATCGCGGTCTTCAACCTTATCCAGTTGCGTGGGTAACGAACTGTTCAGCGACGCCTTGCCGTTGAGGACGGCGGCGAGAGCCTTGGCGGCAGCCAGACGTGGGTTCATTGGGCGGCCGCCCCGAGTACGCTGCCCAAGGCAAATTTCTCACGGCGGCTGTTGAACAAATCGCTGAAGTTCAGCGCTTTGCCGCCGGGCAATTGCAGACGGGTCAGGCACAGCGCTTGTTCGCCGCACGCCACCAACAGGCCGTCCTTGCTGGCACCGATAATCTCGCCGGGTGCGCCTTTGCCGTCGGCCAGGGTCGCGGCCAACACCTTCAACGCTTCGCCGTTAAGGGTGCTGTGGCAGATCGGCCATGGGTTGAAGGCCCGTACACAGCGCTCCACCTCCACGGCCGGGCGGCTCCAGTCGATGCGGGCTTCGTCCTTGTTCAGTTTGTGGGCGTACGTCGCCAGGCTGTCGTCCTGCACTTCGCCCTCCAGAGTGCCGGCAGCGAGACCGGCGATGGCCTGGATGACGGCGGGCGGGCCCATTTCAGCCAGGCGGTCGTGCAGGCTGCCGCCGGTGTCTTCAGCGGTAATCGGGGTGGTGACTTTGAGCAGCATCGGGCCGGTGTCCAGGCCGGCTTCCATGCGCATGACGGTCACGCCGCTTTCGCTGTCGCCGGCTTGCACCGCGCGCTGGATCGGCGCCGCGCCGCGCCAGCGTGGCAGCAACGAAGCGTGGCTGTTGATGCAGCCCAGGCGCGGGATATCGAGTACGGCCTGGGGCAGGATCAAACCGTAGGCGACGACCACCAGCAGGTCCGGCTTCAGTGCGGCCAGTTCAGCCTGGGCGTCGGCGTTGCGCAGGGTCGGTGGCTGCAGCACGGTAATACTGTGTTCCAGCGCCAGTTGCTTGACCGGGCTGGGCATCAGTTTTTGCCCGCGCCCGGCCGGGCGATCCGGCTGGGTGTACACCGCGACGATTTCATATGGGCTGGCAAGCAGCGCCTTGAGGTGTTCGGCGGCAAATTCGGGTGTACCGGCAAAAACAATGCGCAGTGGCTCGGTCATCGGAGTTCTCGGTTAAAAACAGTCACAAAAGAAAAAGGCTTGCCGCAGCAAGCCTTTGGAAGGAGGGCATCAAGCTTGCTGGCGATGCTTTTTTTCCAGCTTCTTCTTGATCCGGTCACGTTTGAGGGTGGACAGGTAATCGACAAACAGCTTGCCGTTGAGATGGTCGCACTCGTGCTGGATGCACACCGCCAACAGGCCTTCGGCAATCAGCTCGAACGGCTTGCCGTCGCGGTCCAGGGCCTTGATCTTCACGCGAAGGGGGCGTTCGACGTTCTCGTAGAACTCCGGCACCGAGAGGCAGCCCTCCTGATATTCACCCATCTCGTCGGTCAGCGGTTCGAACTCGGGGTTGATGTACACCCGCGGTTCGCTGCGATCTTCGGAGAGGTCCATGACCACGACGCGCAGGTGCACGTTGACCTGGGTCGCGGCGAGGCCGATGCCCGGGGCTTCATACATTGTTTCAAACATGTCATCGACCAACTGACGAACCTTGTCGTCCACTACGGCCACCGGCTTGGCGATCGTGCGCAGGCGCGAGTCGGGAAATTCGAGGATGTTCAAAATAGCCATAAGCGTAATTGCTGCACATGTGAGGTAGAGGCAAATCGGCGGTGGGATGGACCCAGGCAGCCGGTGTGAAACGTTCGAAAGCCGCGAAGGCTATGGCGTTTCACGCGAACGCACATAATAAAGGAGATTGACCCCATGAGGAAATCGCTACTCGTCTTGCTGCTGTGGGCCCCGTTCGCCATGGCGCTGATCCCCCAGCCCGGCCAGCGCCTGGATCCCTCCACGCAAAAGGCTATCCAGGGCTTCTTGCTGCACAACCGCATACTCGACTCGCCCCAGGACCTGGACAACGCGCCCTATATCGTTGCCGCCGATGCCGGGCGCGTGCTGGGCGCCTCGGGTGAACGCATCTATGCCAGAGGCAGCCTGGACCCGACCCAGCCGAGCTATGGGATCTTCCGCCGAGGCAGGGTCTACACCGACCCCAACACTCGAGAATTGCTTGGGGTCAACGCCGACGACATCGGCACCGCGCGCTTTTTGCTGGCCGATGACCTGACCACCCTGGCCGTGCAAAGGGTGACCCAGGAGGTGCGCCCAGGCGACCGTTTGCTGCGCGCCGAACCCGACGTCGGCCTGGCGGACCTGAAAATCCCTGCAACTGCACCCTTCGTTGAAGGGCACATCATCGACATCCCCAAGGGGGTCACGCAGATCGGCGTTCTGGATACGGTAACCCTGAACAAGGGGCGCCGCGATGGCTTGGTCGAAGGCCAATTGCTTACGGTGATCCGGGCTGGCGCCTCGGTGCGCGATGCGCTTACCGGTAGCCCGACCAGACTCCCGGAGGTTCGCGCCGGCACGCTGTTGGTATTTCGCACCTATGAAAAACTCAGCTATGCCCTGGTGCTCAGTGCGTCCCGCTCCCTGGCGGTAATGGACCGTTTCGAGAGCGCCGATCAAACGCAATAAATAGCCTGCTAAATAAGTTACCAACAGAGTTATCCACAGCTTGTTCCGGTCAAGGATGATCATATGTTTCCGATAAACAGCAACGAAATTTCTCCGGCAGAGCTGGAAGCCCGGCTACGCTTGCACAGGCTGCCGGAACTGGGCTCCCAGCGTTTTCGCGTGTTGATCGAGGCGTTCGGCTCTGCTTCCAAAGCCATCAGTGCACCGGCCAGTGCCTGGCGCGCGCTCGGGTTGCGGGCGGTGAGTGCCGATGCCCGGCGCAGTGCCGATGTTCGCGATGGCGCCAGTGCGGCGCTGGCATGGTTGGCCCGCCCGGCCCAGCATTTACTGATGTGGGACCAGCCTGACTACCCTGCACTGCTCGGCCAGATCGACGATGCACCGCCGCTGTTATTCGTTGCCGGCGATCCGACGTTGCTGGAAAAACCGCAGCTGGCCGTGGTCGGCAGCCGTCGTGCTTCCCGCCCCGGCATGGACACCGCCGCCGCCTTTTCCCGCAGCCTGGCCAGTGCCGGTTTTGTCATCACCAGCGGCCTCGCACTGGGCATCGACGGTGCGGCTCACCAAGCCGCATTGGACGTGGGCGGTCATACCATCGGCGTGCTCGGCACCGGCCTGGAAAATTTTTATCCACAGCGCCATAAGACGCTCGCCGCCGCCATGATTGCCCAGGGCAGCGCCGTGGTTTCCGAGTTTCCCCTGGACGCCCCACCCCAGGCCGGTAACTTTCCACGGCGCAATCGCATCATCAGTGGGTTGTCCCTGGGTGTTCTGGTGGTGGAAGCCGGCATGGCCAGTGGTTCGCTGATCACCGCACGCCTGGCCGCGGAACAAGGGCGTGAGGTCTATGCCATTCCTGGTTCCATCCATCACCCCGGCGCCAAGGGCTGTCACCAGTTGATTCGCGATGGCGCGGTGCTGGTGGAAACCATCGAACACATTTTGGAAGGCTTGCGCGGTTGGCAGGCGCTGTCACGCCCGGCGCCGGTGCCGGTGGTGCATCCGCTGGTGGCCCTGCTGCACGCGGCTCCCCATACCAGCGAAGCCCTGGCGATTGCCAGTGGCCGGCCGCTGTCCCAGGTGCTGGCGACCCTGACCGAGCTGGAACTCGAGGGCCAGGTGATCTGCGAAAGCGGGCGCTGGCTGGCGCGCTGCGAGCGTTTGTAGCGGCTTTTGTAGCTGGGTTTTGTAACGAAGATCGGTAAACTGCCCACAGCTTTAGTTCGGAGGGTAAACAATGGTCAACAGGTGGCGTGTGCTGGAAGCCGCACGAGAAATTCGCGCAGGTGCGGTGATTGCTTATCCGACCGAAGCGGTCTGGGGCCTGGGCTGCGACCCGTGGAATGAAGAAGCGGTGGACCGTCTGCTGGCGATCAAGAGTCGCTCAGTGGATAAGGGCCTGATCCTGGTGGCGGACAACATTCGCCAGTTCGACTTCCTGTTCGAAGACTTCCCCGACACCTGGATCGAGCGCATGGCCAGCACCTGGCCTGGGCCGAATACCTGGCTGGTGCCCCATCAGGACTTGCTGCCGCAATGGGTCACCGGTGTGCATGACACCGTGGCGCTACGGGTCAGTGACCATCCATTGGTACGGGATTTGTGCGCCCAGGTCGGGCCGTTGATTTCCACCTCGGCCAACCCCCAGGGCCGCCCGGCCGCGCGTACGCGGATTCGGGTGGAGCAGTATTTCCGTGGGCAAGTGGACCTTGTGCTGGGTGGCGCCCTGGGTGGGCGCAAGAACCCGAGCCTGATCCGCGACCTGGTGACAGGGGATGTGGTGCGACCGTCTTGAGACCGAGTTGCCCCCATCGGGGGCGAGCCCCCTCCCACATTTGATCGGTGTTCGTCATGACGACTCGGTCAAGGGGTGGGAGGGGGCTTGCTCCCGATGACTTGCTTAAGGCAGCAGAATGGTTGAGCCGGTCGTGCGCCGCGCCGACAATTCGGTCTGCGCTTTGGCCGCATCCGCCAGCGCA
Source organism: Pseudomonas sp. R2-37-08W (assembly GCF_003851705.1). Taxonomy (NCBI): domain Bacteria; kingdom Pseudomonadati; phylum Pseudomonadota; class Gammaproteobacteria; order Pseudomonadales; family Pseudomonadaceae; genus Pseudomonas; species Pseudomonas sp. R2-37-08W. Next base: position 22,716 of record NZ_CP027728.1, read on the forward strand.
TAACGCTGGTTGATATCAATGCGCACCTTGCCGCTCCTGATCATCGAGAACAGAGCATCGGCCATTGCCTGCAAGTCCTTTGGATTGCTCGCATAGGTCGCCAGCGTTGGGCGGGTGACATACAGCGAACCCTTCGCCGCCAGAATTCCCAGGTTCACCCCGTCCACCGCACCCGACGCATTCCCAAAACTCACCACCAAGCCACGCGGTGCCACGCTGTCCAGCGAGGTCAGCCAGGTGTCTTTGCCAACGCCGTCATACACCACCGGCACCTTTTTGCCGTCAGTCAATTCCAGCACGCGCTGTGCGACACTTTCCTTGCTGTAATCGATGGTTTCCCAGGCGCCCAGGGATTTGGCCAGGGCGGCCTTCTCCGGTGAGCTCACGGTACCGATCAACTTGACGCCCAGCGCCTTGGCCCATTGGCAGGCCAGGGAGCCCACGCCGCCGGCAGCGGCGTGGAACAGAATGGTTTCGCCGCCCTTCAACTCATACGTCTGGCGCAACAGGTACTGCACGGTCAGGCCCTTGAGCATGGCGCCGGCGGCCTGTTCGAAGCTGATCTCGTCTGGCAGGTGCACCAGGTTGGCGGCGGGCAAGACATGCAACTGGCTGTAGGCGCCCAGCGGGCCGCTGCCGTAGGCCACGCGGTCGCCGACCTTGAACTGGCTGACGTCACTGCCCACGGCATCGACCACGCCAGCGCCCTCTGCGCCCAGCCCCGATGGCAAGCTCGGTGGTGCGTAAAGGCCGCTGCGAAAGTAAGTGTCGATGAAGTTCAGGCCAATGGCTTCGTTACGTACCCGAACCTGCTGTGGGCCAGGCTCCGCTGGTGTGTAGTCCACATACTCGAGCACGTCGGGGCCGCCATGGGCGCTGAACTGGATACGTTTGGCCATTTGCCTTCTCCTTGGGTCGAATAATACAAAGGCCCCTATCGGACTCCTAAGCTTGATCTTCGTCAACTGCGACGGCACGGGGTGCGGTGGTATCCTGTGCGCCCATTTGCCGCCGACGCCCAATGGCCTCGCGTAGCTTTGCCCGATTCAAGGTGATGCCATGACTACCCGCACCGAGGCTGTTAAAGCCTACCTGCTTGACCTGCAAGACCGCATTTGCAGCGCCCTGGAAACCTTCGAGACGGACACACGCTTTATCGAAGACGCCTGGACCCGGCCTGCGGGTGGCGGCGGTCGCACCCGTGTGATTGAAAACGGTTCGGTGATCGAAAAAGGCGGCGTTAACTTTTCCCACGTGTTCGGCAGCGGCTTGCCACCGTCCGCCAGTGCGCACCGCCCGGAACTGGCCGGTCGCGGCTTCGAGGCGCTGGGTGTGTCGCTGGTGATCCATCCCCATAACCCCCATGTGCCGACGTCCCACGCCAATGTGCGCTTTTTCACCGCAGAAAAAGAAGGCGAAGAGCCGGTGTGGTGGTTTGGCGGCGGCTTTGACCTTACGCCGTACTACGGCAATGAAGAGGATTGCGTGCACTGGCATCGCGTGGCCGAGCAGGCCTGTGCGCCGTTCGGCGCGGACGTCTACCCGCGTTATAAAGCCTGGTGCGACACCTATTTCCATATCAAGCACCGCAACGAGCCGCGTGGCATCGGCGGCCTGTTTTTCGATGATTTGAACGAGTGGGGCTTCGACACCTGCTTCGCCTTCATCCGCGCCATCGGTGATGCCTATATCGACGCCTACCTGCCGATCGTGCAACGCCGCCAGGCAATGGCCTATACCGAACAGCAGCGCCAGTTCCAGGAGTTTCGCCGGGGGCGTTACGTCGAGTTCAACCTCGTCTATGACCGTGGCACCCTGTTCGGCCTGCAATCGGGCGGGCGTACCGAGTCGATCCTGATGTCGCTGCCGCCCCAGGTGCGCTGGAGCTACGACTGGAAAGCCGAAGCCGGCAGCGATGAAGCGCGCCTCACCGATTACTTCCTGCAGGACCGCGACTGGCTCGGCCTGGCTGCGCCCAAGGCGGTGGAGTGATGGATCGCTATGTCGTCTTCGGCAATCCCATCGGCCACAGTAAATCGCCGTTGATTCACCGCATGTTCGCCGAACAGACCGGCGAGCAACTGGACTACAGCACACTGCTCGCGCCGCTGGAGGATTTCACCGGCTGCGCCCGTGAGTTCTTTCAACACGGTCGTGGCGCGAACGTCACCGTGCCGTTCAAGGAAGACGCTTTCCGGCTGGCCGACACCCTCACCGAGCGCGCCCAACGCGCCGGCGCGGTGAATACCCTGAGCAAGCTGGCCGATGGCACGTTGCTGGGGGATAACACCGATGGCACCGGCCTGGTGCGCGACCTGACGGTGAACGCCGGGCTGAACCTGCAGGGCAAGCGCATCCTGCTGCTGGGCGCCGGTGGCGCGGTACGCGGCGTGTTGGAGCCGTTGCTGGCCGAGAGGCCTGCCTCGCTGATTATCGCCAACCGCACCGTGGAAAAAGCGGAAGTGCTGGCCGAGCTGTTCGACGACCTGGGGCCGGTGTCGGCCAGCGGTTTCGATTGGCTGCGTGAGCCGGTGGACGTAATCATCAACGCCACTTCCGCCAGCCTGTCGGGCGATGTACCGCCGATTGCGGGCAGTTTGATCGAACCGGGCAAGACGTTCTGCTACGACATGATGTACGCCAAGGAGCCCACCGCGTTTTGTCGCTGGGCTGAGGAACACGGTGCTGCGGTGGCAATGGATGGGCTGGGTATGTTGGTTGAGCAGGCGGCGCAAGCCTTCTTCCTGTGGCGCGGTGTGCGCCCGGAATCAGCGCCGGTACTGGCCGAGCTGCGCCGTCAGTTGGTCTGACACAAATCAAATGTGGGAGGGGGCTTGCCCCCGATTGCGGTCTGTCAGCTGCCCATAGGTTGGCTGAAACACCGCTATCGCGGGCAAGCCCCCTCCCACATTTTTGACCGCGTTCAGTCTTCGAAATGGATGGGGCACTTGTCTGGCCCTTCCAGTTTCTTCAACTCTTCAACGACTTGTGGCCTGGCCCCGCGCAAGGTCAGGCTACGCCCCAACCCCGCCAACCGCCGCGCCTCCTGATGCAGCATCTCCACCCCGGAATAGTCGATAAAGTTGATCTGCTGTGACTCGATCACCACCCGCTCGCCCTGCAGACTTTGCAGGCGCACTTGCAGGTAGTGGCTGGCGCCAAAAAAGATCGAGCCACCCACTCGCAATACATCCTCGTCACCGTCGCGCCACTGCTGAATGCGCGGTTGCGAAGTGCGCTTGAGGTAGAAAAACAGCGATGCAAGTACCCCCGCATAAATCGCCGTTTGCAGTTCCAGCAGCAAGGTGGCAATACACGTCAGGCCCATCACCACAAATTCGGCGCGGCTCACACGGAACAACGCACGGAGGCCTCGGCGGTCCACCAGCCCCCAGCAGATCAGCAGGATGCTCGCCGCCATGCTTGGGATCGGAATGTGTGCGATCAGCCCCGCGCCAAACAGCGCGAACAGCGCCACCCAGAGCGCGGAAAACACGCCGGCCAATGGCGAGCAGGCCCCCGCCTCGTAACTGAGACCGGACCGGGTGAAGGAACCCGCCGACACATACCCGGAGAAAAATCCGCCGATGATATTGGATAAACCCTGAGCTCGGACTTCCTGATTCGCGTCGAGCAATTGCTGGGAACGGGCCGATAGGGAACGCGCAATCGACAGGCTGGTGACCAGGCCCAACATGCCCACTGCCACGGCACTCGGTAGCAGGCGCAGGATCGTATCCAGATCCATTGGCAATGAACGCAAGGGCGGTAGCTGGCCGATAAACGCACTGACCAACGCCACATGCCCGAACAGCGCCGGCCACAGCCACGCGGCCAGGCTGCCCAGGGCCAGGGCGATCAACAGGGTAGGCCAGCGTGGCATCAGGTATTTGAGCAGCGCGCCCACCAGCAAGGTGCCCAAGCCCAGAGCGAGCGAGGCGCGGTCCCACTCGCCGGCATGCTTGAGCAGCGCCAGCAGGCTGTTGATGGCGGTGGCCTGGCTTGGAAGCTCCAGCCCCAGTAGGTTGGGCAACTGCCCGAGGGCAATTACGACGGCGGCGCCGAGGGTAAAACCGAGTACCACGGAATGGGAGACGAAATTCACCAGCGCGCCGAAGCGCAGCATGCCCAAGAGCCATTGGAAAACGCCGGCGAGGAAGGTCAGCAGCAGGATCAAGGTGACGTAATCCTGGGAACCCGGCACCGCCAGCGGGCTGATACTGGCGTAGAGCACGATGGAGATCGCCGCGGTAGGACCGCAGATCAGGTGCCAGGACGAGCCCCACAGGCAAGCGATCAACACCGGAACGATGGCCGCGTACAGCCCGTATTCTGGTGGGAGCCCGGCGATCAGTGCGTAGGCAATCGACTGCGGCAGCGCAAGTACCGCGCCGCTGAGGCCGACGACGGCATCCCGGCCCACAGTGGCGCGGGTTTGGCGCGGCAGCCAACTGAGGAAGGGGAATAGTGTGTGGCGGTTGGGCCGGGGCATCGCAGGCTCGGATTCAAGGGTTGGGCTCAGGTTATCAGTACACACAGGTCCTTGTGGGAGGGGGCTTGCTCCCGATAGCGGTGTGTCAGTCACCAGATGTATTGACTGAAGCACCGCTATCGGGAGCAAGCCCCCTCCCACATTTGGATCGTGGTGTGTCTTAGAGTTTGGCTTTCACAGCGGCCAACGCATCCTGGCCATCCAGCGTCTTCACACCTTCCAGCCACTTGTCTAACACCGCCGGATTGGCCTTGATCCAAGCCTTCGCCGCATCCGCATTGCTGACCTTGTTGTTCACCACGTCAGCCATGATGCTGTTCTCCATGGCCTGAGTGAAACTCAGGTTGGTCAGCAGTTTCCCCACATTCGGGCAAGCTTGCGCATAACCCTTGCGGGTCAACGTGTAGACGCTGCCGGTGTCACCAAAATACTTCTCGCCGCCCTTGAGGTAATGCATTTTCAACTGCACATTCATCGGGTGCGGCGTCCAGCCGAGGAAGGTGACGAATTTCTGCTTTTTCACCGCCCGTGACACTTCCGCCAGCATCGCCTGCTCACTCGACTCGATCAGCTTCCACTGGCCAAGCTCGAAGTCATTTTTCTTGATGATCTCCTGCAGCGAGATATTCGCTGGTGCGCCGGAGCCGATGCCGTAGATCTTCTTGTCGAACTTGTCGGCAAATTTATTCAGATCGGCAAAATCATGCACGCCGGCTTCCCACACGTAGTCCGGTACGGCGAGGGTGAACTCGGTGCCGTCGAGGTTCTTCGCCAGTTGCACCACCTCGCCGTTCGCCACGAACTTGTCATAGAAGCCTTGCTGCGCCGGCATCCAGTTGCCCATGAACACGTCGACCTGGCCGTCCCTGAGCCCGCCGAAGGTAATCGGCACTGCCAGGGTGTCGACCTTGGCCTTGTAGCCCATGCCGCTCAGCAGAAAACCGGTGATGGCGTTGGTCGCCGCGATGTCGCTCCAGCCGGGGTCGGCCATTTTCACCGTTTCACAACTGGCGTCCGCGTAGGCATTGGCGCTGCTCAACGCCAGAATGCCCAGCACAACCGTTAATTTTTGCATGGCCTTCCCTCTGTATTTATTGGTTTTGGCAGGGTTGTGGATAACGTGCCTTGCGCTCCAGGTCGTCGAGGTCGATATGGTTGCGCATGTACTGCTGACTGGCGTCTACCAGAGGCTGGTGATCCCAGCTCTTCAGCTTGCCGTGGGTCAGTGCCTCGAATACCAGGCGACGGCGGCGTTGGCTGGCGAGCACCTGCTGGTGGATCGCCGGGATGTCCCATTTGGCCCGCGCTTCGTTCAAAAACGCCTCGAACAGTGGCCGGTGTTCCGGTGACTGGCTGAGGTTCTCCCGCTCGTGCGGGTCGTTGTGCACATCGAACAGCAGACAAGGGTCGTCTTCGCTGTAGATGAATTTGTAGGCGCCTCGGCGAATCATCATCAGCGGGCTGATGGTGCCTTCGGCCATGTATTCGCCGAACACTTCGTCGTGTCCGCCCTCGCCTTTGAGGTGCGGCAGCAGCGAACGGCCATCCAGTGGCAGGCGTGGGTCCAGATCGCCGCCGGCCAATTCCACCAGGGTCGGCAACAGGTCGGCGGTCGAGACGGCCTGGGTCACGCGGCGCGCCGCGAATTGCCCTGGCGCACTGACCAGCAGCGGCACCCGGGCGGCCATCTCGAACCAGTGCATTTTGTACCAGAGGCCACGTTCGCCCAGCATGTCGCCGTGGTCGCCGGAGAAGATGATGATGGTGTTATCGGCCAGGCCGGTGTCTTCCAGGGTTTGTAGCAGCTTGCCGACGTTGCTGTCGATGTAGCTGCACGCACCGAAGTAAGCGCGGCGGGCATCTCGGATCTTATCCACAGGCAGCGGCTTGTCCCACAGGTCGTAGACCTTGAGCAAACGCTGGGAGTGCGGGTCGAGATCGCCCTGTGCCGGCGTGGCGGGCAAGGGGATATCAGCGTCGTCGTACAGGTCCCAGAACGGCTTGGGAATGGTGTACGGGTCGTGGGGGTGGGTCATCGACACGGTCAGGCAGAACGGTTGCTCGCCGTCTTCGCGGATATGATCGAACAGGTATTGCTGGGCCTTGAACACCACCTCTTCGTCGAAATCCAGCTGGTTGGTACGCACGCACGGCCCGGCTTGCAGCACCGAGGCCATGTTGTGGTACCAGGTGGGGCGTACATCCGGTTCGTCCCAGTTCACCGCCCAACCGTAGTCCGCCGGGTAGATGTCGCTGGTCAGGCGCTCTTCATAACCGTGCAATTGGTCGGGACCGCAGAAATGCATCTTGCCCGACAGCGCGGTGCGGTAGCCGAGGCGCCGCAGGTAGTGGGCGTAAGTGGGTACATCGGCCGGGAAGTCTGCCGCGTTGTCATAGGCGCCGATCTTGCTTGGCAGCTGGCCGCTGACCAAGGTAAAGCGCGAAGGCGCACACAGCGGGCTGTTGCAGTAGGCGGCGTCGAAGACCACGCCCTGTTCGGCGAGGCGGCTCAGGTTCGGCAACTTGATCGGGGAAGATCCGTAGAACGGCAGCATCGGCGCGGCCATTTGATCGGCCATGATGAAAAGAATGTTCTTGCGCTTCATGGGTTCTCGGCATTCCATAGGCAGTGTTTATGCGAATGAGCATGCAACCCGCTGACCGCGTGGTAAAGCCCATGAAGAACAATGCCTAGGATAAGCACAGCTTATGTATGAAGCGCTTGGCGACCTCTCTCTCGACCTGCTGCGCGCGTTCGAAGTGGCGGCGCGTCAGCGCAGTTTCACCGCCGCCGCGATGGAGCTGGGCACCACTCAGCCGGCCATCAGCCAGCAGATCAAACGCCTCGAAGAGCAGCTGGCGATCCGCTTGTTCGACCGCATCTACCGTGGCATCGAGTTGACCGAAGCGGGCGCCCTGCTGTTCGAACACGTCCAGACCGGCCTGCACACCATTAACCTGGGCTTGAGCACCGTCACCGAGCAAGACCAGCATGAAGTGCTGCAAGTGGCCACCGACTTCGCCTTCGCCGCCTACTGGCTGATGCCGCGCCTGCATCGTTTCCACCAGGCCAACCCGCAGGTGGATGTGAGCCTGGTGACCAGCGAGCGCAACCACGCCAGCCTGCGCAGTGACATCGACGTGGCGGTGCTGTTTGGTGACGGACGCTTCAAGCAAGGCGACAGCCTGTGGCTGTTCAACGAGGAAGTCTTCCCGGTGTGCAGCCCGCAGTGGCTCAAGCACCAGACCACAGCGCTGACGGTGCAGACCCTGCCGGACTACCCGTTGCTGCACTTGCGCCAGGAAAACAACCGCCACTGGTTCGACTGGGCCGGCGTGTTTCGCGAGCTGGGAATCAGCGCCGCGCCCACCCCTGGCCAATTGCGCTTCGACAATTACACGCTGTTGATCCAGGCGGCCATTGCCGGCCAGGGCGTTGCGATCGGCTGGCGCCATCTGGTGGATGACCTGCTGGAGCAGCAGTGGTTGTGCCGGCCGATCAGCGACACAGTGATCTCGCGTTTCGGCTATTACGTGGTGCAGCCTCAGCGCAAGCGACGCCGTCAGTTGGTCGAACGGTTTGTCGATTGGCTGGTGGCGGAGCAGGCCAGCAGCGCGCAGTCATTGACCGGGCTGGCCCTGCCGTCGATTGCGGTCTAGGATCGCTGCACAGTGGAACCGGAGTCCGGCATGCAACGTATCAAGGGCTATCACGCCCATATCTACTTCGACGCCAGCACGATCGACCAGGCGCGCACCTTGTGTGAAGACGCGGCAGCGCTCTTTCCGCTACGCATGGGGCGCGTGCATGAGCGTCCGGTCGGCCCGCATCCGGACTGGAGTTGCCAGCTGGCGTTCGAGCCGGAATACATCGGCGTGGTGCTGCCGTGGTTGGCGCTGCATCGCAATGGCCTGGTGGTGTTCCTGCACCCTGACACCGGCGATGACCTGAAGGACCACACCGATTATGCGGTCTGGATGGGTGCGATGCGCGAGCTGGATCTGTCTATTTTTTAACCGTTATGTGCTGACGCAACTCGCCTCTTCCTAAGGGTGTGTAAGATTTCGCGCGCTTATCTCCCAATATATGGGACTGTTATTTATATATTGAGATATTGCCAGGCATAGGTTTATATTCGCCCATCTGCTTTTTTCAGCACCCACTCATTTCAGGTGAAGCGATGCAGGCGCAATTGATCGCGCTCGATTGGGGAACCAGCTCCCTTCGTGCTTACAAACTAGGCCCCGCCGGCGTGGTGCTTGAACAACGCTCACTGCCCTGGGGCATCATGCATTTGCCCAGCGAACCGCGTGACATTGCGGGTGTTCGCTGCAGCAATGGCTTTGAGTTGGCATTCGATAGCGCCTGCGGGGATTGGCTCGACGCCCAGCCCGAACTGCCGGTGATCGCCTGCGGCATGGTGGGTAGCGCACAGGGCTGGAGCGAAGCGGCTTATCGCAACACCCCGGTGGATGTTGCCAGCCTGGGCCAGGCACTGCACAAGGTGCGCAGCATGCGTGGCGTCGATGTGCATATCGTGCCGGGCGTGATCGAACAGGTCGGCCTGCCCAATGTGATGCGCGGCGAAGAAACCCAGGTACTCGGTGTGCTGCACGGGCTCGCCACCGACGTACTGATCGGCCTGCCGGGCAGCCATTCCAAATGGGTCGAGGTGGTCGAGGGCTGTATTACGCACTTCGACACGTTCATGACCGGCGAGCTGTTCGCCATATTGAGCAAGCACAGCATCCTGGGACGTACCCAGCAATCATCGGAACATTTCCACACCGAGGCGTTTGACCGAGGCGTGGCAGTCGCGCTGTCGGCGGACGGCCAGCGCGGCGTGCTCTCGACCCTGTTCAGTGCCCGCACCCTCGGGCTGACCGCCGAACTTAAGCCCGAGCAGCAGCCTGACTACCTGTCCGGCCTGCTGATCGGCCATGAACTCGCCGGTTTACCCGACAGCGCCAAACGCAAGCCGATCATCCTGGTCGGCGCCGCCCCTCTCTGCGCCCGCTATCAACGCGCCCTCGCCCAGTGCGGCTTCGCCCACGTCAGCCTGGCGCAGGAAGCCAGCGAGCGCGGCTTGTGGCAACTGGCCGAGGCGGCCGGGCTCACTCAACCTGTAACGGAGGCCTGACATGCTCAAGAAAGCACTCGCACAAAACGGTTTGATCGCGATCCTGCGCGGTGTGCGTCCGGACGAAGCCCAAGCTGTCGGCCAGGTACTGTACCAGGCCGGTTTCCGCGTGATCGAGGTACCGCTGAACTCGCCGGACCCCTACACCAGCATCCGCACCCTGCGCGACAGCCTGCCCGCCGATTGCCTGATCGGCGCCGGTACGGTGTTGACGCCCGAGCAGGTCGAGCAGGTCAGAGCCGCCGGCGGCCAAGTGATCGTCATGCCGCACAGCGATGCCAAGGTATTGCGTGCGGCGAAAGCGGCGGGCCTGTACCTGTCACCGGGCGTGGCCACGCCGACCGAGGCCTTTGCCGCACTGGCCGAAGGCGCCGACGTGCTGAAGCTGTTTCCGGCCGAGCAAATGGGCCCGGCGGTGATCAAGGCGTGGCTCGCGGTATTGCCGGCGGGCACGTTGTTGCTGCCGGTAGGCGGTATTACCCCGGACAACATGCAGGTATTCACCGACGCCGGTGCCAAAGGCTTCGGGCTGGGCTCGGGCTTGTTCAAGCCGGGCATGTCCGTGGAGCAGGTCGCGAGCCGCGCCCAGGCATACGTCGCAGCCTGGAAAGCCCTGGGCTGATTCCAAGTTCCGCGCCTGCGGGCGCCGCATCTACAAGAGAGATAACAGATGAAAATCACCAAACTGACGACCTTCATCGTCCCGCCGCGCTGGTGCTTCCTCAAGGTCGAAACCGACCAGGGTGTCACCGGCTGGGGTGAGCCCGTGGTTGAAGGTCGCGCCCACACCGTGGCCGCTGCCGTCGAAGAATTGTCCGACTACCTGATCGGTAAAGACCCACGCAATATCGAGGACATCTGGACCGTGCTCTACCGCGGCGGTTTCTACCGCGGTGGCGCGGTGCACATGAGCGCCCTGGCCGGTATCGACCAGGCGTTGTGGGACATCAAGGGCAAGGCCCTGGGCGTTTCGGTCAGCGACCTGCTGGGCGGCCAGGTGCGTGACAAGATCCGCGTGTATTCGTGGATCGGTGGCGACCGCCCGGCAGACACTGCCCGCGCCGCCAAAGAGGCCGTGGCCCGTGGTTTCACAGCGGTGAAAATGAACGGCACCGAAGAGCTGCAGTTCGTCGACAGCTTCGAAAAAGTCGACCTGGCCCTGGCCAATGTCGCGGCGGTACGCGATGCGGTCGGCCCCAACGTGGGCATCGGCGTCGACTTCCATGGCCGCGTGCACAAGCCGATGGCCAAGGTGCTGATGAAGGAGCTGGACCCGTACAAGCTGATGTTCATCGAAGAGCCGGTGCTCAGCGAAAACTACGAGGCCCTCAAGGAACTCGCACCGCTGACCAGCACCCCGATTGCCCTGGGCGAGCGCCTGTTCTCGCGCTGGGACTTCAAGCGTGTGCTCAGCGAAGGCTACGTCGACATTATTCAGCCGGATGCGTCCCACGCCGGCGGCATCACCGAAACCCGCAAGATCGCCAGCATGGCCGAAGCCTACGACGTGGCACTGGCCCTGCACTGCCCGCTGGGCCCGATTGCCCTGGCGGCCTGCCTGCAACTGGATGCGGTTTGCTACAACGCCTTTATCCAGGAACAAAGCCTGGGCATTCACTACAACGAGAGCAACGACCTGCTCGACTATGTGCGCGACCCCGGCGTGTTCGACTATGACCAGGGCTTCGTGAAGATCCCCAACGGGCCGGGCCTGGGCATTGAGATCAACGAGGAATATGTGATCGAGCGCGCGGCCATTGGTCATCGCTGGCGCAACCCGATCTGGCGCCATGCTGACGGCAGTTTTGCCGAGTGGTGATTTCCAACTGATCGAACACGGTTAGAAATGTGGGAGGCGGCTTGCCCCCGATGGCTGAGTGTCAGGCAACACTTTTGCGGCAGGTTTACCGCTATCGGGGGCAAGCCCCCTCCCACATTTTGATCCGGTTTCTTCAGTCAGTCCTATTCAGCCCTCAATAAACACAAGAAGAGGCACCCATGCATCCTGAACCCTCAAGCGGACAGGCTTCCTTAGTCACGCCTAGCCGAAAGCGCTTCTTCATCATGGTGCTGCTGTTCATCACCGTGGTGATCAACTACCTCGACCGCAGCAACCTGTCGATTGCCGCCCCTGCGCTGACCAGCGAGCTGGGCATCGACCCGGTCCATGTCGGGCTGATTTTCTCGGCGTTCGGCTGGACCTACGCCGCCATGCAGATTCCTGGCGGCTGGCTGGTAGACCGCGTGCCCCCGCGCATTCTCTACACTGCGGCCCTGCTGCTGTGGTCGATCGCCACCGTCATGCTCGGCTTTGCCGCCAGCTTCATCGCTTTGTTCGTGTTGCGCATGGCCGTCGGCGCCCTGGAAGCCCCGGCCTACCCGATCAACAGCCGGGTCGTGACCACCTGGTTTCCCGAGCGCGAGCGCGCCACGGCGATTGGCGTCTACACCTCCGGGCAGTTCGTCGGGCTGGCGTTTCTCACCCCCGTGCTGGCCTGGCTGCAGCATGCGTTCGGCTGGCACATGGTGTTCGTCGCCACCGGTGGTGTCGGCATCCTATGGGCGGTGATCTGGTATGCGGTGTATCGCGAGCCCAAGGATTTCAAAGGCGCCAACGCGGCGGAAATCCAGCTGATCCGCGACGGCGGCGGCCTGGTGGATATGCAGGCGCAAGCGACCAAGGCGCCGTTCAGTTGGGTCGACCTCGGCATTGTGCTGAGCAAGCGCAAGTTGTGGGGCATCTATCTGGGGCAGTTTTGCCTGAACTCGACCCTATGGTTTTTCCTGACCTGGTTCCCGACCTACCTGGTGAAGTATCGCGGCATGGACTTCATCAAGTCCGGCCTGCTGGCCTCGCTGCCGTTTCTGGCGGCGTTCGTCGGCGTGCTGTGCTCGGGGATTTTCTCCGATTGGCTGATTCGCCGGGGCGCCTCGGTGGGCTTTGCGCGCAAGTTGCCGATCATTGGCGGGCTGCTGATTTCCACCGCGATCATCGGCGCCAACTACGTGGACTCCACAGCCTGGGTGATTGCCTTCCTGGCGCTGGCGTTTTTCGGCAATGGCCTGGCGTCGATTACCTGGTCGCTGGTGTCCACGCTTGCCCCCGCACGTCTGTTGGGCCTGACCGGTGGCGTGTTCAACTTCATCGGCAACCTGTCGGCCATTGCCACGCCGATCGTGATTGGCTTTCTCGCCAGCGGTGATTCGTTTGCGCCAGCGATTACCTACATTGCGGTGCTGGCGTTGCTTGGGGCGCTGTCCTACGTGTTGCTGGTGGGCAAGGTCGAGCGGATCGAGCTTTGAAATCGGGCGACCTTGAGGTCGCCCTTTTTTACGGCTTACGGCACCGACATCTCATTACGAAACACATTGTGCGGGTCCCAATGCTGCTTGGTGCGCCGCAGGCGGCTTTCGATCATGAGGTCAGGGACAAAAATCTTGTACCAGTTAGGGTTTTTCGGATTGGCCGGGTCGCCGCCAATGTGGGTCATGTCGAGGTCCGGATAGTTGATGTAGCAGCCCTCGAACTGATCGTTGAGCGGAACCCCGTTGTCGTTGGCGAAGGCTTGGAAAAACAGTCCTTGAATCCAGCGGGCGTGTGCCTGGTCCGCTGCCTCGCTGGCCTCGTACCAATAACACTGCGGTTGCCACTTCAGATAGGACGAGCGTTGTGAGACCGACGACTCTTTGCGAACCGCCGGTGTGGGCGCGTTGATTCGCCCGCCGAACGACTGGATTTGTATCAGGCTCTGGGCCAGGTGTTCATCGGGGTCGTTCAGGTGCAACGTGTCCCAGATCGCCTGGAGCACCGCAGGCGTGAATTCACCCTTTTGGTACGCAGACTTGTAGCGCCCGCGCAGATTGTCCCCTGAACCATTCAAGGTTTGCTGGCACACCAGCCAATCCAGGCGTCGCGTGGCCGCCAGCGCGTCGGGCAACGCCTGGATGGAACGCCCGCGTGCGCCGCCGCTGGGCATATGCACGACGTAAAACGGTACCAGGCATTCGGTTGCGGGCAGGCCAATGGCGCCGAGCATGGTTGCGACGAAATCTTCGAAGGGTGCCTGGTCCTGCAGTTCTCCATTTCGATCAACGTAATGAATGCCCAGGGTCACATTACCGGTGTGCTGATGGCGCATCTCCAATTTGGTGGCCAGCCCCCAGGTGTCGGGGTTGCTTTGATTGCGCGCGAACCAGTCCTGGTAAGCGATGAGCAGGTCGTCGAGCCTGGACTTCTCGGTCAACAGCGACCAATCCCATTCCAACACCAGCCACAGCACCTCCTTCGGTGCTTCGGGCAATGCCTTAAAGTAGTAGCTGGTAATAATGCCGAATTGACCGCCGCCTGCGCCGCAACACGCGGCGAAGAGGGCGAGCTCGTCAAGGTCTGTGCTGTCGCGCGAGACATGCGCCGGTTCCAGGCCGGTGCCCAGTGCGTTCGGCACCAACATATCGACACCGTGCAGCCAATCGCAAACCAGGCCGTGTTTGCGTGACAGCAACCCATAGCCGCCCCCGCAAATATGCCCGCCCAAACCCACCGAATAGCACGAGCCGCCTGGCAGTGTCTTATTGGCCAGCTTGTACAACCTGACGTACGCATCCCAATTCTGCCCACCGGCCTCCAGGCGAAAGCTGTAGCGCTCGGGCCGCGTGGGTAGCAGCTGGGAAGCGAGTTGCCCATCGGCAGCGTAGACCACCTGGTTCAGTGCGCTGATATCCAGTATCGACAGCACCTCGTCGCTGTTGCCGGGCATCTTGTTGCTAACGAAACCTTCGTAGCAGTGGCCGCCGCTTCGAACCGTTATACGCCCGTGGACGACCGCCAGCGCCTCGGCCGCAGCATCGATGATGTCCTGGGGACTGTGGCAGAGGTAGATGCATTGCGCGCCATTGGGTGACGACTCGCCCTGCACATTGCCCAACGGCCAGCGCAGGTTGAAGCCCTTTTGCAAGGTCGAATGACGGCGGTCTGATGCTGTGATGAGATCAAATGCCATGATGTACTCCTGAGAGCCAAATGACTTCTGATGCAGCTAACTTAACGACCGGGAGGCAAGAACGGCAGGGGCTTGCAGAGGCGGTTAGACGGCAATAGGCATGAAGTGCTTGGGGGGTGACGGAATGTCACCCCACAAGCCTAGCGCAAGAATTAACACAGGCGCGCTTACCGACGGGCGTTACGCACGCCTTGCGACAGCGCCGCGCAATGACTCAATACGCCATCGATCGCTTGCTGGTCGCTGCTGGCGTTGGCGATGTGATCGATCAGCGCAGACCCCACCACCACACCGTCCGCCAGGCGCGCGATGGCCGCCGCTTGCTCCGGTGTACGGATACCAAACCCGATGCTGATCGGCAGGTCAGTGTGGCGACGCAGGCGGGCCACGGCCTCCTCGACGTGTTCCAGGGTCGCGGCGCCGGCACCGGTCACGCCTGCGACCGACACGTAGTACACAAAGCCGGAGCTGCCATTGAGTACGGTCGGCAGGCGCACATCGTCTGTGGTCGGGGTGGTCAGGCGGATAAAATCGATGCCAGCGGCCTGGGCCGGGTCGCAGAGCTCGCCGTTATGCTCGGGCGGCATGTCGACCACGATCAGGCCATCGACCCCGGCCTCCTTGGCGTCGGCAATGAACTGCGGCACGCCGTATTTGTGGATCGGGTTGAAGTAACCCATCAGCACCAGCGGCGTGTCGTTGTTGTCCTTGCGGAACTCGCGGACCATCTGCAGGGTTTTCGCCAGGTTCTGCCTGGCTTCCAGCGCACGGATGTTGGCCAACTGGATCGCTGGGCCATCAGCCATCGGGTCGGTGAAGGGCATGCCCAGCTCGATCACGTCGGCGCCAGCAGCCGGCAAGCCCTTGAGGATGGCCAGCGAGGTGTCATACCCCGGGTCGCCGGCGGTGACGAAGGTCACCAGGGCGGCGCGGTTTTGTTCTTTCAACTGCGCAAAGCGGGTGTGCAGGCGGCTCATCAGTGTTTCTCCTGCTGGGAGGTTTGCATATGGTGCATCACCGTCTGCATGTCTTTGTCGCCACGGCCGGACAGGTTGACCACCATCAGGTGATCCGCTGGCAAGGTCGGTGCACGCTTGAACACTTCGGCCAGCGCGTGGGCGCTTTCCAGCGCCGGAATAATCCCTTCCAGGCGGCAGCATTTGTGGAAGGCGTCGAGGGCTTCGTCGTCTGTCACCGAGGTGTACTGGACGCGGCCGATGTCATGCAACCAGGCGTGTTCAGGGCCGATGCCGGGGTAGTCCAAGCCTGCGGAAATCGAGTGGGCGTCGATGATCTGGCCGTCGTCGTCCTGCAGCAGGAAGGTGCGGTTGCCGTGCAGTACACCGGGTACTCCGCCGTTGAGGCTGGCGGCGTGCTTGCCGGTTTCGATGCCGTGGCCGGCCGCTTCAACGCCGATGATTTCGACGCTGGTGTCATCCAGGAACGGATGGAACAGGCCCATGGCGTTGGAGCCGCCACCGATGCACGCCACCAGGCTGTCCGGCAGGCGGCCTTCCTGGGCTTGCAGCTGGGTGCGGGTTTCCTTGCCGATGACGGCCTGGAAGTCGCGCACCATCGCCGGGTACGGGTGCGGGCCGGCCACGGTGCCGATCAGGTAGAAGGTGTCGTCGACGTTGGTTACCCAGTCACGCAGGGCTTCGTTCATCGCGTCTTTGAGGGTGCCGGTGCCGGCGACCACGGGGACCACTTCGGCGCCCAGCAGCTTCATGCGGAACACGTTGGCCTGTTGGCGCTCAATGTCGGTGGTGCCCATGTAGATCACGCATTGCAGGCCAAAGCGCGCGGCGACGGTGGCGGTAGCCACGCCGTGCATGCCGGCGCCGGTCTCGGCGATGATGCGTTTCTTGCCCATGCGCCGTGCCAGCAGGATCTGGCCGATGCAATTGTTGATCTTGTGCGCGCCGGTATGGTTCAGCTCTTCGCGCTTGAGGTAGATCTTGGCGCCGCCGCAGAACTCCGTCAGGCGTTCTGCGAAATACAGTGGGCTTGGGCGCCCGACGTAGTCGCGCTGAAAGTAGGCCAATTCTTCGTTGAACGCCGGATCAATCTTGGCCGCTTCGTATTCACGGGCCAGTTCAAGGATCAACGGCATCAGGGTTTCAGCGACGTAGCGGCCGCCAAACGCGCCAAACAGGCCGTTGGCGTCAGGGCCGTTGCGCAGATCGGTCTGGGACTGGGTCATGGGGCGCTCCAGGAAAAAATGGGTGCAGAGACAATGAGGGCCACTCTACCCCTGCCGCTCCCGGCTGAAAACCGATAAGATCGCCACAACCTGTCAGGAAAACTCACAGATGAGCCGAGACCTTCCGCCGCTCAACGCGCTACGCGCATTTGAAGCCACCGCCCGCCTCAGCAGCGTCAGCCAGGCGGCCGAACAATTGCACGTCACCCATGGCGCAGTCAGTCGCCAGTTGAAAGTGCTGGAAGAACACTTGGGCGTCAGCCTGTTCGTCAAGGATGGGCGCGGCCTTAAACTCACAGATGCCGGGGCCAGGCTGCGCGATGTCAGTGCCGAGGCGTTTGAACGTCTGCGGGATGTTTGCGCCGAACTCAGCCAAAACAGCGCCGATGCACCGTTCGTGCTCGGTTGTTCAGGCAGTTTGCTGGCGCGTTGGTTTATTCCACGCTTGGGACGCTTGAATGCGGACCTGCCGGACTTGCGTTTACACCTGTCGGCGGGCGAAGGCGATCTGGACCCGCGACGCCCAGGATTGGATGCCCTGCTGGTATTTGCCGAGCCACCGTGGCCAGCGGATATGCAGGTGTATGAGTTGGCAAGCGAGCGTATTGGGCCGGTGATGAGTCCGCGATTTGCAGGTTACGCGCGCCTGCTTCACGCGCCCGCTGCAGCCTTGTGTGACGAAGCGCTGCTGCATACCACGTCACGTCCGCAGGCCTGGCCCAGTTGGGCGCAGCAACACGTAATCGATCCCGGCGCGCTGAAGCTCGGCCAGGGTTTTGAGCATTTGTATTATTTGCTGGAAGCGGCGGTTGCAGGGCTGGGTGTGGCAATCGCGCCGGAGCCGCTGGTGGCAGAGGATTTGCGAGCGGGTCGCCTGGTGGCACCGTGGGGCTTCAGTGAAACCCCGGCGCACCTGGCTTTGTGGCTACCCAAGCGCGCCGCGGACGGGCGCGCCGGGCAATTGGCGCAGTGGCTCAAGGCTGAGCTGGCGCGCCAACCGGTTTAGTCGCCGCGTTTGCACAGCAGGTAAGCCGCCAGCAGGCCCAGGGCACCTACAGCGACGCCGGCTGTGGTCCACGGGTGCTCTTGGGCGTAGTCCCGAGTAGCAACACCGGTTTCACGGATTTTGACTTTGCTTTCTTCATAGGCGTCGCTGATCAGGTGGCGAGAGTGCTTGAGGGCATTCTCGGCATTGCTTTTCAGGGCCTTCAGCGTTTTGCGCGACTCATCGGATGCATCATCCTTGAGGCTCTCAAGAGATTTGAGCAGGCTCGAAATCTCGGCTTCCATGCTTTCCAGCGACGCTTTGCGTAAAGAAGTGTTGGCCATGTGGACATCTCCTGAAGTGATTGAGTGGCGTGTGTAGATACCGACTGCGGCGGTTTCGGAAAGTGCATTAAATCTGAACTTTCGTAGCCGAGCGGTCGCCTCAAGCAGTACGAATATTCACTGCTAGTCTTGATTGACGACCCACAGGAGAAACGCCATGAGCGAACATCACACCTACAAGAAAGTCGAATTGGTGGGCTCATCCACCACCACCATCGAAGATGCGATCCAGAATGCCCTGGCCGAAGCCAGCAAAAGCCTCAAGCATCTGGAGTGGTTTGAAGTGACTGAAACCCGTGGGCATATCGAGGATGGCAAGGTTGCGCACTATCAGGTCACCCTGAAGGTGGGATTCCGAATTGCCAGTAGTTGATCGGGCGCGTGGAACTTTGGTCGCTGGCCGATTGCCATAACCTGCGCTACATACAATGGGTGCCGACGCCATAAGCGTCGGCACGCTCTTTTCGACCAGCGCAAGGAAAGTATCGGATGAAGAAGTTTCTGTTAGCGGTAGGTTTGTTGAGCATCGCCGGCACGGCCCTGGCGGCGGGCAAGCCTTGTGAAGAGCTGAAAGGCGAAATTGCAGCGAAAATCGACGCCAAGGGCGCTTCGGGTTATTCGCTGGAAGTAGTGGATAAAGGTGCTGCGGCCGATGCACAGGTAATCGGTAGCTGTGAAGGCGGCACCAAGGAAATCGTCTACAAGCGCGGATAATCCCGTGTTGCAGACATAAAAAACCGACGCACTTGTGGCGAGGGAGCTTGCTCCCGCTGGAGTGCGTAGCGCTCCCTTTTTTTGGGGCCGCTTCGCAGCCCAGCGGGAGCAAGCTCCCTCGCCACAGGCGCGTC
Organism: Pseudomonas sp. R2-37-08W; assembly: GCF_003851705.1. Taxonomy (NCBI): domain Bacteria; kingdom Pseudomonadati; phylum Pseudomonadota; class Gammaproteobacteria; order Pseudomonadales; family Pseudomonadaceae; genus Pseudomonas; species Pseudomonas sp. R2-37-08W. The sequence goes on from NZ_CP027728.1 coordinate 41,729, forward strand.
GGTTTTTTTCGCCCGGGGTTCAGCCCTTCATCAATTGCGCCAGCAGTTCGTAGGAATGAATCCGGTCGGCATGCTCGTACAGGTCGCAGGTAAAGATCAGTTCATCAGCGCCGGTCTGCTCGATCAGCACCTCCAGTTTGGCGCGGATCTTCGCCGGGCTGCCTACCATCGCCAAGCCGAGGAAACTGCCGACCGCGTCTTTTTCGTGGGGCAACCACAGGCCGTCCATGGTTTTGACCGGTGGCCGCTGCACGAGGCTCTGCCCACGCATCAGTGCGAGAATGCGCTGGTACACCGAGGTGGCAAGGTAGTCAGCTTGTTCATCGGTGTCAGCGGCCACCAGCGGAATGCCAAGCATGACGTAGGGCTTTTCCAGCACGGCCGAAGGCTTGAAGTGATTGCGGTACACGCGAATCGCTTCATGCATCAGGCGCGGTGCGAAATGTGAGGCGAAGGCGTAGGGCAAGCCACGTTCACCGGCCAATTGCGCGCTGAACAGGCTTGAGCCCAACAGCCATACCGGCACGTTGGTGCCGGTGCCCGGTACCGCGATCACCCGTTGGTCGGGCGTGCGTGGGCCGAGGTAGGCCATCAGTTCGGCCACGTCTTCAGGGAAGTCGTCGGCACTGCCGGAGCGTTCACGGCGCAGGGCGCGGGCGGTCATCTGGTCGGAACCGGGCGCACGGCCCAGGCCCAGGTCGATACGGCCGGGGTACAGGCTTTCCAGGGTGCCGAACTGCTCGGCAATCACCAGCGGCGCATGGTTGGGCAGCATCACCCCGCCGGAGCCGACACGGATGGTCGAAGTGCCCCCTGCCAGGTAGCCAAGCAATACTGAAGTGGCCGAGCTGGCGATACCGTCCATATTGTGGTGTTCAGCCACCCAGAAACGGTTGTAGCCGAGTTTTTCCACGTGCTGGGCAAGGTCCAGGGAATTGCGCAGCGATTGCGCCGCACTGCCGTTGGCGCGAACGGGCACCAGGTCGAGGGTCGAATACTTCACGTCGGACAGCGTTTTCATAGCCTGCTTCTCCAATGGGGGCGCAGGCTTCTTAGACGAACCAAAACCTGCCGCTTCATGTGCATGTTCTATGCAATGAGGGCATATACCCGAGATTCAATAGCCAACAAGAAATTTCCTACTTAAATGGTAGGTTTTTCCGACAAGGTGAACTTTGCCGCCGCGTCTATCCTCAGAACCTTACCGACGCAAAACTACCGTTCGAGGAGAAAGCTATGAGTATCGTTAAAAAGGCATCCGCGCATTGGGAAGGCGATCTGAAGACTGGCCTGGGTTCCATTTCCACGGAAACCGGCGTGCTGCGCGAAGCGCCCTACGGCTTCAAGGCGCGTTTCGAAGGCGGCAAGGGCACCAACCCTGAAGAGCTGATCGGCGCGGCCCACGCTGGCTGTTTCTCCATGGCCTTTTCCATGATTCTCGGCGACGCAGGCCTGAAGGCTGACAGCATCGACACCCAGGCCGAAGTTAGCCTCGACCAGGTCGAGGGTGGTTTTGCGATTACCGCCGTGCACCTGGTTCTTAAAGCCAAGATCCCAGGCGCCAGCCAGGCGCAGTTCGACGAACTGAGCAAAAAGGCCAAGGAAGGGTGCCCGGTGTCCAAAGTGCTGAACGCAACCATCACCCTGGATGCCACACTGGTTAACTGACACACCTTCCATGTGGGAGGGGGCTTGCCCTAATACCAGTCAGTTAAGGCTTTTTGTAGGAGCGAGGCGGGCGGCTAGCCCTTGCTCGCGAAGAACTCACAGGCACCGCGTTTATTCAGGAAGCACGCGTTATCGTTGACGTTTTTCGCGAGCAAGCTCGCTCCTACAGACGGTGGTGTACGCTTAACTGGCTGGCATCAGAGCTTTCCCCCTCCCACATTTAGTTTTGCGTTAAATCAGAACTCGTATTTCATAGACGTGGTCCTATAGCCTATGCAGCCTAGGCGCACACTCGTGCGCATGCATTCAGGGAGCTTCACACATGAAACGTTTTGCCTTGGCAATCATCTGCGGTGTATTGGCCACTTCGGCCGTGGCCGCGCCAAAAGATTGTGAAGAGCTCAGGAAGGAAATCGAAGTGAATATCCAGGCTAAGGCGATTCCGTCCTACACCCTGGAAATCATCACTGCCGAAGAAGCCAAGAACCACGACAGCGCCATGATTGTCGGCTCGTGCGAAAACGGCACCAAGCGCATCCTCTACCAGAAAAACAACGACTGATCAGATGCAGTTCACACTGCGCTCTTCGGCCAGCAACTGACGCGTCGAGTCATACAGGCGGATGTTGGGGGTGAAGGCCAGTGAGCGCCCTTCCAGTACGTAGCGTTGGCCAGCCTGGAAATGGTCGTACTGCAAGGTCATGAAGCAGGTTCGATACATCATCTGGCTGAGCCCTCCCAAACCACCGCCGGCGGGCACTTCGAAATCGAAGCGCACCATCAGTTCGTGGGGGCCGGGCGGCATTTGGAAAAAGCGCCCGTCGTCGAGGTTTTTTCCGTCCAGCCGCTGGGCCATGACCATTTTGGAGCCTGGTGTCGGCGTAGTGAAGTCTACCCAGGCCTGCTGCGGGTCGACTGGCGGGATGGGCGTCGATGCGCAAGCGCTGAGGAACAGGGCGGCGAGGGGATACAGAAGCTGGCGCATGGCAGGTACTCAACGCGAGAAGATAGTTTGAGTATAAACACGCCATCGTGTGGAACATTCAAATTCACTTCAAACGTATCAGTCTGGCGCACACATCACCCAGGAGCAGTCGCGGCATGATCAGGCGTTTTCTTCCGGGGTTGATCGCGGTGCTGCTCAGCGGCTGTTCCAGCGTCAGTTATTACAGCCAGTTGGCGAGTGGCCAGTGGCACCTGCTGCGGGCGCGGGAACCGGTGGCCGAGGTCGTCGCCGATCCAGCCCGTCCTCAAGGGTTGCGCGAGCATCTGGTTCAATCCCAGAAAGCCCGCACTTTCGCCAGCGAACACCTGCACCTGCCCGACAATCAAAGCTACCGGCTATACGCCGATATTGGCCGACCCTATGTGGTCTGGAATGTCTTCGCCACGCAGGAATTTTCTCTATCGCCTGAAAACCACTGTTTCCCCATCGCCGGTTGCGTCGCCTACCGCGGCTATTACAGCCAGGGCGCGGCACGCGGCGAAGCGGCATTGCTGCGCCAACAGGGGATGGACGTGTCGATTGGCGGCGTCGAGGCGTATTCCACCTTGGGTTGGTTCAACGACCCGATCATCAGTTCGATGCTGCACTGGGGCGATGAGCGCCTGGCCACGTTGATCTTCCATGAGCTGGCGCATCAGCGCTTCTATGTGAAGGACGACACCGAATTCAATGAGTCATTCGCCAGCTTCGTCGAGCAGGAAGGTACTCGGCAGTGGCGTGCTTCCCGTGGCCTGGCGCCGCTGAGCGATGGGACGCTGCAGCAGCGTGACCAGTTCATTCGCCTGATCCTCGATACCCGCAAACACTTGGAAACCCTCTACGCGCAGCCCTTGGCGCGCGAAGCCATGCGCCAGGCCAAGGCGGCGGAGTTCGAACGCCTGCGCGTTGAGTACCAACAGATGCGCGACAGCCAATGGGGCGGTGACAAGCGCTATGACGCGTGGATCAACCAGCCGATGAACAACGCACGGCTGTTGCCTTTCGGGCTGTATGACCAATGGGTGCCGGCGTTTGCAGCATTGTTTCGGCAGGAAGGCGGGGACTGGGTCAGGTTTTATCAGGCGGTGCGCGCATTGGGCGGTTTGGCTTCGCAAGAGCGCAAGATTCGTTTGAGGCAATTGATGAACGAATACCAGGGGATGGATGCGCAGAGCACGTTTGACGCGACCAGATACAAGTAATATCTACATATCCCACCGCTCTGAGACGCGCTCATTAGAGTTTCCTGACTTTTCCAGTGTCAGGTTTTCCTCATGTCTCTACCCTTGCATCAAAACACACCAACGTTAACGGCGATCGATCCACGCGGGTTGGCTGTGCGCACGGTCGCTTATTACCGGCCGACTGCCCAAGTCGAGCTTGAGGCGCGTACTACCCGTCAAGCGTTCAATGCCTCGGGTTTCCTCGTGCAGCAGTACGGGTCACGTCAGTGGATGGCAAGCGACGCCAAAGGGGTGAAAAAAGCCAGTCACGTGACGGTCTACAGCCTTGGCGGTCAGCCGATCTACAGCGCTAGCACGGATGCAGGCTGGCGCATGACGTTACTGGGGGGCGCGGGTCAATGGGTGCACAGGTGGGATGGTCGCGGCGCTCACCGTAAGTGCAACTATGACGCTTCGCTGCGGCCCGTGGCGGTGTTTGAACAAGCGGCCGATGATTCATCTGAGCGATGTGTAGAAAGGTTGGAATATGCAGGTTATTCAACGGCTGAGGCGGTGAATAATCGCTGCGGCCGGCTGGTGTTGCATGACGGCGAGTGCGTCAGAACGCGCTTTGAGGAGTATGGCCTGCAGGGGCATGTATCAAGGCAGGCGCAGCGTTTTCTTCGGGAGTTTGCGACGGTCAACTGGCCCTCACAACCCACACAGCGAGAAGCTTTATTGCAGGATGAAACCTTCGTGACGTCATGGCGCTTCAGTGCATTGGGGGAAGCGCTTGAGCAGGTAGATGCAAAAAACAATGTAAAAGACAGTCGTTATGGACGCACCGGCGAGCTACTGGAAGTTGGCATCACCCTGGCGGGCGGTACTCGTCAGGTCATCGCGGATGGGGCCGACTACAACGCCCATGGTCAGATGCTAGCGCAACGTGCTGGAAACGGCGTAGTGAGCGAGTGGACCTACGACCCACGCAGCCAGCGTGTGGAGCGATTATTGACCTATCGCAGCAGGGCAAAGAAAGAGCGGTTGCAGGATTTGGCATACACCTATGACCACGTCGGCAATGTGATCAAAATCGTCGACGCAGCCCAACCCATCCAATGGTCAAGCAACGCCCAGGTCATGGCTGTCAGCCATTATCAATATGACACTTTGTATCAGCTGGTCCAGGCCAGTGGGCGAGAGAATGCGCACAATGGCGCTGGATCGGGGCTGCCAAGGCGGGCGACTTTCGGCGCAGCAAATGATAGCCAATGGCGCAACTACACCCGAACCTATACCTATGACGCCGATGGCAATCTGCAAAAGCTGCAGCATGTGCCTAGCAACGGCAGTGGCTATACGCGAACAATGAAGGTAGCGACGCTCGGAAACCAAAGTCTGCCGACTACAGGCCCATTGATCGAGTCGCCCGCGTTGGGCAAGGGCTTCGACCTCAATGGCAACCAGCAGCAACTCGAGCGTGGGCAAACCATGAGCTGGGATGTGTCCAACCGACTGATCAGTGTCGCCTTGGTGATCCGTGAGGACGCGGCCAACGATGAAGAGCTGTACGGCTATGATGCGTTCGGCCGGCGCGTGATAAAAAATAGTTTGGTCCGGGCGGGCGCACTCACTCATCGTGCGCAGGTGTGCTATCTGCCGGGGCTGGAAGTGCGGCGCGACAGTGCCAACGGCGAATGGCTGAATGTCTTGAATATTGAAGTCGGTCGCTACAGCGTGCGGATACTTCAATGGGAAAAAGGTCGCCCTTCCGAGCTTGCGAACAATTCCATTCGTTGCAACTTGGCGGATCATTTGGGCAGCAGCACCCTGGAGTTGGATGAAAAGGCCCTGCTGATCAGTCAGGAAAGTTATTACCCCTTTGGCAGCACTGCGTGGTGGGCGGCGAGAGGCGCCATCGAGGCACGCTATAAAACTTGCCGCTACAGTGGCAAGGAGCGCGATGCTACTGGGCTGTATTACTACGGGTTGCGTTACTACGCACCCTGGTTGCAGCGTTGGATCAGCCCGGACCCGGCAGGGACACTTGACGGACTGAATCGATACAGGATGGTGCATAACAACCCGATGAACAGGGTTGATCGTCAAGGGATGATTACATCCTTGCCCACCGACTGGAGTTCGGCAGGTCAAGGCAGGCTGCCAAGCTTTGGGCATCACGTGTCCGTGGGCGCTGCACAGGGCGTGGTACTGGGCGGGGTTGCTGCGCTAGGGGCCAAGCTGACGGGCATTGTGGGGCCCTCAGTGGCGTTCGGCGCGTTCGTTGCGGGAGGCGTAGGTTTTGCCGCAGTACGCAACGTTTCGGATGAAATCCGCCATTCATTGTGGGTAGGGTCACCCAGTTATAAAAAGCTCGTGGCGGGTGCGCAGGCAGCTTCTGTCCTGTTGAATGCAGCGTATGCGGCGATCAATGATCCTGCTAACGCAACTGAATTGAATCAGCTGGATGCATTGTTCTTCGGGGCGGCGCAGGGCTCGAGCAATCTGCAGGAAACGATGTCTGCGGTGAGTTATTACCATGACAACTTACACAGAATAAGCGTCATGGAGCACCATGAAGGCAGGACGACGGTAGAGGCTATTTCAGCCAGAGGCACATTGGCGTCCGGCAGGCTGACGATGCCAAGCGTAAAACGTCTGATGTATTTTCAGCGGGATTTTCTAGAACGGTCTTCTGCAGAGGAAATTGCTCACACCTTCATTCATGAAGTCACTCACAGCGCACTCGCGACCCATGATGAAGGCGGCAGTTCGGCCACCGAGGACACGTTATCATCCTATTTGAATCGACTGCGCAGTCAGAGGATTTCACTTGCCACCAGTGCAGAAGCCAACGCTCATTATTTTTCTTTGTTGGCCGCCTTGCACCTCAATAAAGCCGACTATCTGCGCAGAAAAAACCTGTTAGCCAGTGGAATATCCGCTCACCCTGCAAGCTCACCGGCCGCACATGCTCCAGTGCGCAGACGGAGGCCTTGAAAACCCGCGTGGCGTGTTAGCGGTGGCCCATAAACGCCTGGTGCAACTCGGCCAATGTTTCAAAATGCCAGGTCGGCGCTTCGGCATTCAGCTCTGCAAAGCTGCCAAACCCATACCCCACCGCCGCCGAGTCGAGCCCATTGCTGCGCGCGCCGATCAAGTCATGCTTGCGGTCACCGATCATCAAGGTGGTGGTCGGGTCCAGCCTTTCTTCACGCACCAGGTGAGCGATCAGCTCGACCTTGTTGGTGCGCGTGCCATCCAGCTCGCTGCCGTAAATCACCTTGAAGTGCTTGGCAAAGTCAAAATGCCGCGCGATCTCACGGGCAAATTCCCACGGTTTGGATGTGGCCACATACAACTGGCGGCCTTGGCTGTTCAGTTCTTCGAGCAAGGGCATCACGCCATCGAACACATGGTTTTCATAAAGCCCGGTGACCCTGAAACGCTCACGATAAAAATTCACCGCTTGCCACGCCTTGGCCTCGTCGAAGCCGTAGAACTGCATGAACGCTTGCAGCAACGGCGGGCCGATGAAGTGTTCGAGGCGGGACAGGTCCGGCTCGTCGATGCCCAGCTTGCCCAGGGCGTACTGGATCGAGCGGGTGATGCCCTCGCGTGGGTCGGTAAGGGTGCCATCGAGGTCGAACAGCACGGTTGGGTGGTGCAGGGTCATCGGTCGAATCCTTCAGCCAGGTGCAGGTCTTTGAGTTTCACGTAGTTCGCTGCGCTGTAGGTGAAAAAGGCACGCTCCTTGTCAGTCAAAGGGCGCACCTGTTTAACCGGGCTGCCGACGTACAAAAAGCCGCTGTCGAGTTTCCTGCCCGGCGGCACCAGGCTGCCGGCCCCGATGATCACGTCATCCTCCACCACGGCGCCGTCCATCACGATGCTGCCCATGCCGATCAGGATGCGGCTCCCCACGGTGCAGCCATGCAGCATGACTTTGTGGGCGATGGTCACGTCGTCACCGATCAACAGCGGGAAACCGTCCGGGTTGAACGGGCCGGCGTGGGTGATGTGCAGCACGCAGCCATCCTGCACGCTGGTGCGCGCGCCGATACGGATGCGGTGCATGTCGCCGCGAATCACCGTCAAGGGCCAGACTGAGCTGTCGGCGCCGATTTCGACATCGCCGATCACCACCGCCGAAACATCGACAAAAGCCCCGGTGCCCAGGGTTGGCGTGTGGTTCTGATAGGTGCGAAGGGTCACGATAGCCTCTCTCTGTTGTATTGATAGCTGCGGTGGGTGTTGATTGTAATTAAGATGCCCCCATCTTTGTCTTATCTGTTTTTTCAGCCAAGGTGCCAACCGTGAGCGCGAACAACCCTCTTCTGCAGCCCTACGACCTGCCGCCGTTCTCGGCGATCCGTGCCGAGCATGTCCAGCCGGCCATCGAACAGATCCTCGCCGATAACCGGGCAGCTATCGCAGAAATCCTGCAAAGCCAGGGAAAAAATCCGACATGGGCGGGCCTGGTCCTGGCCATGGACGAGCTTAACGATCGCCTGGGCGCGGCGTGGAGCCCTGTCAGCCACCTCAACGCCGTGTGTAACAGCGCCGAACTGCGCGAAGCCTATGAGGCCTGCTTGCCGGCATTGAGCGCCTACTCCACCGAGATGGGGCAGAACCGTGAACTGTTCCAGGCCTTCGAAGCCTTGGCCAGCAGCCCCGAGGCCGCCGGTTTCGATGTGGCGCAAAAAACCGTGCTGGAACACGCCCTGCGCGACTTTCGCCTGTCGGGTATCGACTTGCCGCCGGAGCAGCAAAAGCGCTACGCCGAAGTGCAAAGCAAGCTGTCGGAGCTGGGCAGCAAATTCTCCAACCAGTTGCTGGATGCCACCCAGGCCTGGACCAAGCACGTCACCGACCAAGCCACCCTCGCCGGCCTGACCGATTCGGCCAAGGCGCAAATGGCCGCCGCCGCCCAGGCCAAAGGTCTCGATGGCTGGCTGATCACCCTGGAATTTCCGAGCTATTACGCGGTAATGACCTACGCCCAGGACCGCGCCCTGCGCGAAGAAGTCTACGCGGCCTACTGCACCCGCGCGTCGGACCAAGGCCCGAATGCCGGTCAGAACGATAACGGCCCGCTGATGGAACAGATCCTCGACCTGCGCCAGGAACTGGCCCAGCTGCTGGGCTACGCCTCCTTCGCCGAACTGAGCCTCGCTACCAAGATGGCCGAGTCCAGCGACCAGGTGCTGAGCTTCCTGCGCGACCTGGCCCAGCGCAGCAAACCGTTCGCGACCCAGGACCTGCAGCAGCTCAAGGCTTACGCCGCCGAACAAGGTTGCGCCGACCTGCAAAGCTGGGACAGCGGCTTCTACGGCGAAAAATTGCGCGAGCAGCGCTACAGCGTGTCCCAGGAAGCCCTGCGCGCTTACTTCCCGATCGACAAAGTGCTGGGCGGCCTGTTTGCCATTGTGCAGCGCCTGTACGGCATTGAGATTGCCGAGCAGAAAGGTTTCGACGCTTGGCATCCGGACGTGCGCCTGTTTGAGATCAAGGAAAACGGTCAGCATGTCGGCCGCTTCTTCTTCGACCTGTATGCCCGCGCCAACAAACGTGGCGGTGCCTGGATGGATGGCGCCCGCGACCGCCGCCGCACCCTGGAGGGTGTGCTGCAAAGCCCGGTGGCCAACCTGGTGTGCAACTTCACCCCGGCCGACAGTGGCAAGCCCGCCCTGCTGACCCACGATGAAGTAACCACCCTGTTCCACGAGTTCGGCCATGGCTTGCACCATCTGCTGACCCGCGTCGAACATGCCGGCGTGTCGGGTATCAACGGCGTGGCCTGGGATGCCGTGGAGTTGCCGAGCCAGTTCATGGAGAACTGGTGCTGGGAGCCTGAAGGCCTGGCGCTGATTTCGGGCCACTACGAAACCGGTGAGCCGTTGCCCCAGGACCTGCTGGAAAAAATGCTCGCGGCGAAAAATTTCCAGTCCGGCCTGATGATGGTGCGCCAGCTGGAATTTTCGTTGTTCGACTTCGAATTGCACGCCACCCACGGCGATGGTCGCAGTGTGGCGCAGGTGCTCGAAGGCGTGCGCGATGAGGTCTCGGTAATGCGCCCACCGGCCTACAACCGCTTCCCCAACAGCTTCGCGCACATTTTCGCCGGCGGTTATGCCGCAGGTTATTACAGCTACAAGTGGGCCGAAGTGCTGTCGGCGGACGCCTTCTCCAAGTTCGAAGAAGACGGCGTGCTCAATGCCCAGACCGGTCGCGCCTTCCGTGAAGCGATCCTCGCACGGGGCGGTTCGCAGGAGCCGATGGTGTTGTTCGTCGACTTCCGCGGACGTGCGCCGTCGATTGACGCACTCTTGCGCCACAGCGGCCTGAGTGAGGACGCGGCAGCATGAGTGAAGGGCCTGTGATCACCAAAAAGCAATTTATCGCCGGGGCGGTCTGCCCGGCATGCAGCGAGCCGGACAAGCTCAAGATGTGGACCGAAGACAGCGTGCCACACCGCGAGTGTGTGGCCTGTGGGTATACCGATACGCTGAATGACCAGGGGCTGTCAGTGCCCAAGGAATTGGGTACGCGGGTCAACACGTCGGCATTGAAAGCGCCGGCGGACCCGAAGGTGCAGGCGGTGCAGTTCTTCCCCAACCCCAAACTCAAGAAAGACTGAGTGGCAGCGGGAGCGAGCAGGCTCGCTCCCGCCGTTACATTACTTGTCGTCCTTGACCGTTGTGCCGATCCAGCTTTTCATCGAGCACAGCGCAAACGCACTGGTGCTGCAGTCGCCGTTCGCCAGAGCGGTACGTAACTTGTCGACATCGGCGCGCATCATGTAGCGAACGCCATCTTTAAAGCCATTACTGCTGCCGAAGCCACCCAAGGTCATTTCGTTCAGCGCGTCTTCCTTGCTCCATCCTTGAATCACGACCCGATACATCGCGGCCATCAGCCCGGTGCGGTCAGAGCCGTGCTTGCAGTGCATCAATACCGGGCCGTTGGCTTGAGCTTCCTGAATGGCACGCAGTGCCGCCAGCACGTCGGAATCGTCGACATGGTTGGTGCGATAGGTGATCTGCACCTCTTTGATACCCGATGACTTCAGCCACGCCGAATCAGGCTCCGGCAAAAAATTGATCACCGTTCCAATCTTCAGTTTCTCCAGCACCGGCACGGCGTCACCGTCAAGCAAAGCGCTGCGGTAGAGCGTGGGCGTCATTTGGTGCAGGTTGTAGTGGTCGCCCACCGGCTGGGCCCACTCAGGCGAACGAATGGAGGACTCGCCCTGCGCGTGAGCATTAACGGTGGCGAACAGGGCTATCAGTGCCAGGCCGAGGGCCGGCAGCAATCGAATCTTGAACATGGGGGACGTAACCGACCAGGGCAATGTTGATGGCGCACAGAGTCGTTTGTGCGGGGTGAATGAGGTGTGAGGGGCTCGTCAAAGAATCGTGAATCATCCGGCCTGCCCCAGTGTTTTTGTCACCGAAGCCCTTTCCTCGATGCTTAGCCTGCTATCATTTGTAACCATTGTTTGCGAGAGTGATCTATCTTTGGATCCATTCCTCGGCAAATCTTCACGCTGCTCCCAGAAGCGGCTGATCAATCCGTGACCACATGATGAGGTGCACCCATGTCTGATCAAGATCAAGACAACCCCCGGCGTGAGTTTTTGCGCAAATCCTTGACCTTGATCCCGGTGGTCACGGTTGCCAGCACCGGCCTTGGCGGTTCGATGCTGATGGCCACACCGGCACCTGCCGAGGCAGCGCCAGCCAAGCCTGCGGCCAGTGACAAGGCGTATGAACCGACCTACTTTACCGCCGAAGAATGGGCATTCATCAATGCCGCCGTCGAGCGCTTGATCCCTGCCGATGCCCAAGGCCCGGGTGCCCTGGAAGCCGGCGCTGCGGAATATATCGACCGTCAAATGAATACGCCGTACGCCAGTGGCGCGCTGTGGTTCATGCAAGGCCCCTTCAACGCCGATGCCGCGCCGGAGATGGGCTGGCAGAGCAAGCTGGTGCCCAAGGAAATCTATCGCCTGGGTATCGCGGCGACGGATGCCTGGTCGAAGGCGTTCAACGGTAAGGCTTTTGCTGCGCAAGACAGCGCTACCCGAGACGACATGCTGCACCGCTTGGAGGCGGGTGCCACTGAGCTGAGCGCTCATTTCGAGGCGGTGCCGCCAAAGATGTTTTTCAACCTGCTGCTGCAGAACACCAAGGAAGGCTTCTTCTGCGACCCCATCCACGGCGGCAATAAAGGCATGGTCGGTTGGACCATGATCGGTTTCCCCGGCGCCCGCGCCGATTTCATGGACTGGGTCGAGCGCAACGAGCAGTACCCCTTCCCGGCTGTTTCTATTCGCGGCGAGAGGGCTTAACCCGTGGTGACCATCATGAAGAAAGTGGACGCGGTGATCGTGGGCTTCGGCTGGACCGGCGCGATCATGGCCAAGGAGCTGACCGAAGCGGGCCTCAACGTGGTAGCGCTGGAGCGCGGCCCGATGCAGGACACCTACCCGGACGGCAACTATCCACAGGTCATCGACGAATTGACCTACAGCGTGCGTAAAAAACTCTTTCAGGACATTTCCAAGGAGACGGTGACCATTCGCCATAGCGTGAATGACGTCGCCCTGCCCAACCGTCAGCTTGGCGCTTTTTTGCCGGGTAATGGCGTCGGTGGTGCAGGCCTGCACTGGTCGGGCGTGCATTTTCGCGTCGATCCCATCGAACTGCGCATGCGCAGCCACTACGAAGAACGCTATGGGAAAAACTTCATTCCCAAGGACATGACCATCCAGGACTTCGGTGTCAGCTACGAAGAGCTGGAACCGTTTTTCGACTATGCGGAAAAAGTCTTTGGCACCTCGGGCCAGGCCTGGACCGTCAAGGGGCAGTTGGTGGGTGAAGGTCGCGGCGGCAACCCCTATGCACCGGACCGCTCGAACCCGTTCCCGCTGGAGTCGCAGAAAAACACGGTCTCCGCGCAGCTGTTTCAGAAAGCGGCTGCCGATGTGGGTTACAAACCCTACAACCTGCCGTCGGCCAACACCTCCGGGCCCTACACCAACCCTTACGGCGCGCAAATGGGGCCGTGCAACTTCTGCGGCTTTTGCAGTGGCTACGTGTGCTACATGTACTCCAAGGCGTCGCCGAATGTGAACATCCTGCCGGCGTTGCGCCAGGTGCCGAATTTCGAGCTGCGGCCCAATTCCCACGTGCTCAAGGTCAACCTCGACAGCACCCGGAAGAAAGCCACCGGCGTGACCTATGTCGATGGCCAGGGCCGGGAGTGCGAGCAACCAGCAGACCTGGTGATCCTCGGTGCGTTCCAGTTCCATAACGTGCGCTTGATGCTGCTGTCGGGCATCGGCAAGCCGTACGACCCGATTACCAATGAAGGCGTGGTGGGCCGCAACTTTGCCTACCAGAACATGGGCACCATCAAGGCGTTCTTCGACAAGGACACCCACACCAACAACTTTATCGGCGCGGGCGGCAATGGCGTGGCCATCGACGACTTCAACGCCGACAACTTTGACCACGGCCCTCACGGCTTCGTGGGCGGCTCGCCGATGTGGGTCAACCAGGCGGGCAGTCGGCCGATTGCCGGCACCTCCAATCCACCGGGCACCCCGGCCTGGGGCAGCGCGTGGAAGCGCGCCACCGCCGATTACTACACCCATCAGGTATCGATGGACTCCCACGGCGCCCATCAGTCCTACCGGAGCAATTACCTGGATCTGGACCCGGTTTACCGCGATGCCTACGGACTGCCGCTGTTGCGTATGACCTTCGACTGGCAGGAAAACGACATCAAGATGAACCGCTTCATGATGGACAAAATGAGCAAGGTCGCCCAAGCCATGAATCCCAAGGCGATCGCCGTGTTGGGCAAGAAAGTCGGCGAGCATTTCAATACGGCGGCGTACCAGACCACGCACCTCAACGGCGGCGCGATCATGGGCACCGACCCGAAAACCAGTGCGTTGAACCGCTACTTGCAGAGCTGGGACGTACACAACGTGTTTGTCCCGGGGGCGTCGGCTTTCCCACAAGGTCTGGGCTATAACCCTACCGGCCTGGTAGCAGCGCTGACCTACTGGTCGGCCCGGGCGATCCGCGAACAGTACTTGAAAAACCCCGGCCCGCTGGTCCAGGCATAAGGAGCGATGACCATGAAAGCACTCGTTATCGCCTCCTTGGCGCTGTTCAGCAGTTGCTCGGTCAGCGCGGCGCAAGCCGAGCTGATCAAGCAAGGGGAATACCTGGCCCGCGCCGGTGACTGTGTGGCCTGCCACACCGCCAAGGGCGGCAAGCCATTCGCTGGCGGCCTGCCAATGGAAACCCCCATCGGTGTGATTTATTCCACCAACATCACGCCGGACAAGACCGGCCTGGGCGACTACAGCTTCGAAGACTTCGACAAGGCCGTGCGCCATGGCGTCGCCAAGAACGGTAGTACGCTTTACCCGGCGATGCCCTACCCGTCTTACGCGCGTGTCAGCGACAGCGACATGCAGGCCTTGTATGCCTACTTCATGAAAGGCGTTGAGCCGGTCGCCCAGGAGAACAGGGACAGCGATATTCCCTGGCCGTTGAGCATGCGCTGGCCCCTGGCGGCGTGGCGCTGGATGTTCGCGCCGGCAGTCGAGGAGCATCAGGTACAGGCCGCCGCCGACCCTGTGGTCAGCCGTGGCGCTTACCTGGTCGAAGGCCTCGGCCATTGCGGTGCGTGTCACACGCCGCGCGCCCTGACCATGCAGGAAAAGGCCCTGAGCGCCGCTGACGGCAACGCGTTCCTGTCCGGCAGCGCGCCGCTGGAGGGCTGGATTGCGAAAAGCCTGCGCGGCGATCACAAGGACGGCCTCGGCAGTTGGAGCGAAGAGCAATTGGTGCAATTTCTCAAGACCGGGCGCAGTGATCGTAGTGCGGTGTTTGGCGGCATGAGCGATGTTGTGGTCCACAGCATGCAATACATGTCGGAAGACGACCTGACCGCTATCGCCCGTTACCTCAAGAGCCTGCCGGCGGTGGATTCCAAGAACCCGCCGCACCAGTACGACAAGCAAGTGGCCCAGGCGCTCTGGAAGGGTGATGACAGCCAGCCGGGCGCCTCGGTGTACATCGACAACTGCGCGGCCTGCCACCGTACCGACGGGCATGGCTATACGCGGGTGTTCCCGGCGCTGGCGGGCAATCCGGTGCTGCAGACGGCGGATGCCACGTCGTTGATCAACATCGTGTTGAACGGCGGTACCTTGCCCGCCACCCACGCCGCACCGTCGACCTTCACCATGCCGGCATTCGCCTGGCGCCTGTCGGACCAGGAAGTGGCGGACGTGGTCAGTTTCATCCGTGGCAGTTGGGGCAATCAAGGCACGCCAGTGAGCGCCAGTGACGTGGCCGACCTGCGCAAGAACGATATGCGCACCACCTCGGGGGATGATTTAGGGCAGGTCACGCAAAAGCACTGACCGCCAAACGGCACTGGTCAGAACCCTTACGCCTCGATACTGT
Organism: Pseudomonas sp. R2-37-08W; assembly: GCF_003851705.1. Taxonomy (NCBI): domain Bacteria; kingdom Pseudomonadati; phylum Pseudomonadota; class Gammaproteobacteria; order Pseudomonadales; family Pseudomonadaceae; genus Pseudomonas; species Pseudomonas sp. R2-37-08W. The sequence continues at coordinate 57,040 of NZ_CP027728.1, forward strand.
ATATAAAAACAGTATCGAGGCGTTTTCATGACGACTGCACTGCCACCCCGTGGCCGGGGCACGGCCACCAACCTGCACAACCGTTTCGCGCCCACCGTCAGCGTGGCCGAGGACGACGGCTGGTTCCAGGAAGTGCCGCCCACCCAGGGCACCGAAGTGCGTATCGAAACGGCCAAGACCATCATCACCCGCAATAACTCGCCGGACTTGCCGTTCGATCGCTCGATCAACCCTTATCGTGGCTGCGAGCATGGCTGCATCTACTGCTATGCGCGGCCCAGCCACGCGTATTGGGACATGTCGCCGGGGTTGGATTTCGAAACCAGGCTGATTGCCAAGAGCAATGCCGCCGACGTGCTGGAGCAGCAGCTGTCGAAGCCGGGGTATGTGTGTGCGCCGATCAACCTGGGCTCCAACACCGACCCTTACCAGCCGATCGAGCGCGAATACAGGATCACCCGGCAAACCCTTGAAGTGCTGCTGCGCTATCGGCACCCGGTGACCATCATCACCAAAGGCTCCCTGATCCTGCGCGATCTGGACCTGCTCGCCGAACTGGCCAGCCAACGACTGGTAGCTGTGATGATCAGCCTTACCAGCCTGGACGATGAACTCAAGCGCATACTGGAGCCGCGCACGGCGGCGCCCAAGGCGCGGTTACGGGCGATAAGGGTGATGCGCGCGGCGGGTATTCCGGTCGGTGTGCTGTGTTCGCCGATGATTCCGATGATTAACGACAGCGAGTTGGAAAGCCTGCTCACCGAAGCCCATGCCGCCGGTGCGCAAAGTGCCGCGTATATGATGTTGCGCCTGCCGCTCGAGGTGGCGCCGCTGTTCGAAGAGTGGCTGGCGGCGCATTACCCGCAGCGCGCGGCGCACGTGATGAGCCTGGTGCGTCAGGTGCGCGGTGGCGCGGTGTACGACAGCCGCTTCGGCGTGCGCATGCGCGGCGAAGGGCCGTTTGCCGATTTGCTGGCGCAGCGTTTCAGCAAGGCGATCAAACGTCTAGGGCTCAATCGCCGTGAAGGCTTCGATCTGGATTGCACGGCGTTTTGTCCACCTGGCCGGCAAATGGCATTGTTGTAGACTCAAGAGGAGAAATGCGAAACATCTGTAGGAATAATCGCGTTTTGATATCACTGAAACCCGCGACCTAGAGCGGTTGATTCAGTTTGAGTTAAGTTTCGGTGGGTACCTTGTTCAGCGAGTGACTGATGAGTCGGCGCCGTGGGCTGTGGAGGTTTCCCAACTTTTTCACTGCCCGGACGTCGAACTGGCCTGGAACACTTACCCTGCATTGATCAAGAGGATGAATCATGAGTGATAAGGATAAACAGCCGTTGGCTGCGTCGGCTTCAGCCCCTCAGGCGGAAACCGCCGATGCAGCGCTGCAGCACATTGTTGACGGCTTTTTGCATTTCCATCACGACGTCTTCCCCCAGCAGGAAGAACTCTTCAAGAAACTTGCCACGGCTCAAAGTCCCCGTGCGATGTTCATCACCTGCGCCGATTCGCGCATCGTGCCGGAACTGATCACCCAAAGCTCCCCTGGCGATCTGTTCGTGACCCGTAACGTGGGTAACGTAGTGCCGCCTTATGGCCAGATGAACGGCGGCGTGTCCACGGCCATCGAGTACGCGGTACTGGCGCTGGGCGTACAACACATCATCGTGTGCGGGCACTCCGACTGCGGCGCCATGCGTGCGGTGCTCAATCCCGACAGCCTCGAGAAGATGCCAACGGTCAAGGCCTGGTTGCGCCATGCCGAAGTGGCCAAGACCATGGTCCACGACAACTGCGACTGCGCCAATGAAGGCGAGAGCATGAAGGTGCTGACCGAAGAAAACGTCATCGCCCAGTTGCAGCACTTGCGCACCCACCCTTCCGTGGCTTCGCGCATGGCCAATGGCCAATTGTTTATCCACGGCTGGATCTACAACATCGAAACCAGCGAGATCCGGGCCTACGACGCGGACCAGTCGACGTTCCGACCGTTGGGCGGTGAAGGTCCGATCCCATCCGCGACGCCTAAAGCGCGCTTCTAATACACTTCCCTGCCGGGTAATGCGGTGGCTGCCATGGATGCAGCCAGGCTTTACCGCGCCCGGCGAATGCCTCGGGAGAGTCATCATGCGTGCTGCTCAATTGAAAGCTGTTTTGCCTCGGGAGCTGCTCGCCTCCGTGGTGGTGTTTCTGGTCGCCCTGCCTTTGTGCATGGGCATCGCGATCGCATCCGGCATGCCGCCGGCCAAGGGCTTGATCACCGGGATCATCGGTGGTCTGGTGGTGGGCTGGTTGGCGGGTTCTCCGTTGCAAGTCAGTGGCCCGGCAGCGGGGTTGGCGGTGTTGGTGTTCGAGCTGGTGCGCCAGCACGGCATGCTGATGCTGGGGCCTATCCTGCTGCTGGCGGGCTTCCTGCAATTGGTAGCCGGGCGTCTGCGCCTGGGCTGCTGGTTCCGCGTGACGGCGCCGGCGGTGGTGTACGGCATGCTGGCGGGGATCGGCGTACTGATTGTGCTGTCGCAGGTCCATGTGATGCTCGACAGTGCGCCCAAACCTTCCGGGCTGGATAACCTGGCAGGCTTCCCGGCGGCATTGATCGAGGCGATACCCACCCTCGGCGGCGGGCTCGGCTGGCAGGCGGGCTTGCTCGGTGTATCGACGATGCTGGTGATGTACCTGTGGGACAAATTCCGTCCACACCAACTGCGCTTCGTGCCAGGGGCTCTACTGGGCGTAGGCCTGGCAACGGTGACCAGCCTGGTGCTGGCGTTGCAGGTCAAACGTGTGGAAGTGCCGGAAAACCTGGCCGACGCCATCGATTGGCTGCGCCCCAGCGACCTGCTCAACCTGGCTGACCCGCAGCTGCTGATCGCCGCATTTGCCGTCGCCTTTATCGCCAGTGCCGAAACGCTGCTGTCCGCCGCAGCGGTCGACCGCATGCACAGCGGCCAGCGTTCGGATTTCGATAAGGAATTGTCCGCTCAAGGCGTGGGCAACATGCTGTGCGGATTGGTCGGTGCCCTGCCGATGACCGGCGTGATTGTCCGTAGCTCGGCCAACGTCCAGGCGGGCGCCACCACGCGCTTGTCAGCGATGTTCCACGGCCTGTGGCTGCTGGGCTTCGTGTTGTTGCTGTCGAGTGTGCTGCAGAGCATCCCGGTGGCGAGCCTGGCGGGCGTGCTGGTGTATACCGGGATCAAGCTGGTGGACGTGAAGGCGTTCAAGGCATTGGGGCGTTATGGCCGCATGCCGATGTTCACCTACGCGGCCACGGCGCTGGCGATCATTTTCACCGATCTGCTGACCGGTGTACTGGTGGGCTTCGGGCTGACGCTGGTCAAGCTGGCCTTCAAGGCCTCACGGCTGAAAATCAGCCTGATCGACTTGCCTCAGGACGGCGAGATGGAGTTGCGACTGATCGGTGCCGCGACGTTCCTGAAAGTGCCGGCGTTGACCCAGGTGCTGTCGACGGTGCCGATGGGAACCACCGTGCATGTGCCGCTCAATAACCTGAGTTATATCGACCATTCCTGCCTAGAGCTGCTGGAGGAATGGGGCCGGGCCAATGCGGCCAAGGGCTCGAAACTGGTGATCGAGGCGCGTGGGTTGAAGCGCCGGTTGGAAGGCCGGATAAGGACCACCACGGGGATCGGCTCGGCGTCCTCAATCGGCTGACGGAACCGGATCAAAATGTGGGAGGGGGCTTGCTCCCGATTGGGGTGTGTCAGCCAAATAGATTTTGACTGGTCCACCGCTATCGGGGGCAAGCCCCCTCCCACATTTGTTTTGTGTCCAGTTTGGGATTAAGTCGGCTGATCCAGCGCCAACTCCACTCCAAGCTGGCGCGACAGGCACGGCCAGCGCTTCCATGCCGCTTCCGTGTCCGGGCTTTTCAACTGCTCGCGGTATGTCTCGACCGACTCCAGCGCAAAGCTCTCTTCGTTAAGCATCTCATCCACTGCCATGTGCACCGCTTCATCCAGCTGGTTGGCGAAGTCTTCACCGATCAATTGGTGGGCAATCAGGTTGGCGACCGTGGTGTCCGCCGGGATCAGCGGCTGGCCGAAATGCTTGATATACAGGTCGTTGACCTCCTCCACCAGGCGATGGGCCAGGTAGGCTTCGTCCAGCAAACCGTCCAGGCCTTCGTGCCCCGCCAGAATTGCTGGCGGCTGCAGGAAGAAATGCTCGGCAATTTTCAGCACAGGCTTGATCTGGCTTTCGATTCCGGCTTCGCGCGCTACGTCGTTGGCGGCTTCGAGCAAATCCGGGACGAGGTCGATGTACGCGGTGACAAAGCGGGTCATGACAATGTTGCGATCACCGTCAACCAGGGAAATGGCCGAATGCAGGTGCGGCAATTGCTTTTCCAATTGCTGGGCAAGCTGGCCCGTGGTTGCTTCGTGTTGATGGGCACGGGAAATCTGCTCGCGCAATGCGGCGGTGTTCATGAAGGCTCCGGTCAGGCGTAGGAAAAGAGAGAGGATAAGGTAGCTCGCTTATACGAGCACCTAAGACGCATTTGTCATAATTATTTCATGGTTATACGCACACGTTATATCGAATTGCCATCGCTCGTCGGATAAACGATTCCGCCGCCCGTTTTATTGGGCCCGTCTGTCTGTTTTCACTCATTTGCCCCTACACATTGCGGGGTCGCTGCGGCTGTCTATACTCGGATTTGTAGGCAATTGGCTGATGACGCCCGACTGCATGACGCAGCAAGGCTTGGCGGTGGTAAGCAGTTTGGAAGCCGCTCCCTTCGCCGCAGGTGCAAACCGGCGGGATAACAAGAAACATAAAAGGGGAACCCGCAATGACGCGACATCCACACGTTTGGATGGGCTTAGTGTTGTCGTCGGTATTCGGCCAGGCCCATGCCGCCTGGACAACGAATATGGCGCCAGGTGCTACTGAAGTCAGTCACGCTGTGTTTGACCTGCACATGACCATTTTCTGGATTTGTGTAGTGATCGGCATCGTCGTGTTTGGCGCGATGTTCTGGTCGATGATCCTGCATCGCCGCTCCACGGGCCAGGTAGCGGCCAAGTTCCACGAAAGCACCACGGTGGAAATTCTCTGGACCGTGGTGCCGTTGCTGATCCTGGTGGCCATGGCCATTCCGGCGACCAAGACGCTGATCAACATCTACGACAGCAGTGAATCGGATATCGATATCCAGGTCACCGGCTATCAGTGGAAGTGGCATTACAAATACCTGGGCCAGGACGTGGAGTTCTTCAGCAACCTGGCCACACCCGCCGAGCAAATCCATAACCAGGCCACCAAGGGCGAGCACTACCTTCTCGAAGTCGACCAGCCGCTGGTGCTGCCAGTTAGGGCGAAAGTGCGCTTTCTGGTGACCGCCGCCGACGTGATTCACTCCTGGTGGGTGCCGGCCTTTGCGGTCAAGCGTGACGCCATTCCCGGCTTCGTCAATGAAGCCTGGACCCGAGTCGAGAAACCCGGCATCTATCGCGGCCAGTGCGCCGAGCTATGCGGCAAGGACCACGGGTTCATGCCCATCGTGGTCGAGGTCAAGTCCAGGGCCGACTACGACACCTGGCTCGGCGAGCGCAAGCAAGAGGCGGCCAAGCTCAAGGAACTGACCTCCAAGGAATGGACACTCGACGAACTGGTGGCCCGCGGCGACAAGGTCTACCACACCACCTGCGTGGCCTGTCACCAGGCTGAGGGCCAGGGCCTGCCGCCCATGTTCCCGGCGCTCAAGGGCTCGAAAATCGCCACCGGGCCTGCCGCCGATCACCTGAATCTGGTGTTTCACGGCAAGCCAGGTACCGCGATGGCCGCGTTCGGCAAACAACTCTCGGAAGTCGATATCGCTGCGGTCGTGACCTACGAACGCAATGCCTGGGGCAATAACAAAGGCGACATGGTCACGCCAAAAGACGTGCTGGCCATCAAACAGGCGGAAAGTAAATGACAGCCTCCCTTGCCACCGTCCAGACCCGCCCCGCCCACTCGCTTGCAGGAGAACGGTCATGAGCACTGTGATCGATGACCATGGTCACGCCGACCACGCCCACGGCCCCGCGAAGGGGTTGATGCGCTGGGTGCTGACCACCAACCATAAAGACATCGGCACGATGTACCTGTGGTTTGCCTTCACCATGTTCCTGCTGGGCGGTTCGTTCGCCATGGTGATTCGCGCCGAACTGTTCCAGCCCGGCCTGCAGATCGTGCAGCCGGCGTTCTTCAACCAGATGACCACCATGCATGGCCTGATCATGGTGTTCGGCGCGGTGATGCCGGCCTTTGTCGGCCTGGCCAACTGGATGATCCCGTTGATGATCGGCGCACCGGACATGGCTCTGCCGCGCATGAACAACTTCAGTTTCTGGCTGCTGCCGGCGGCATTCCTGTTGCTGGTCTCGACCCTGTTCAGCCCCGGCGGCGGGCCGAATTTCGGCTGGACGTTCTACGCGCCGCTCTCCACCACCTATGCGCCGGAAAGCGTGACCTTCTTCATATTTGCCATCCACCTGATGGGCATCAGTTCGATCATGGGCGCGATCAACGTGGTCGCGACCATCCTCAACTTGCGCGCGCCGGGCATGACCCTGATGAAAATGCCGCTGTTCGTGTGGACCTGGCTGATCACCGCGTTCCTGCTGATTGCGGTGATGCCGGTGCTGGCCGGTTGCGTGACCATGATGCTGATGGATATCCACTTCGGCACCAGCTTTTTCAGTGCGGCGGGCGGTGGTGATCCGGTGCTGTTCCAGCATGTGTTCTGGTTCTTTGGCCACCCTGAGGTGTACATCATGATCCTGCCGGCGTTCGGGGCCGTCAGCTCGATCATCCCGACCTTCTCGCGCAAGCCGTTGTTTGGCTACACCTCGATGGTCTACGCCACGGCCAGCATTGCGTTCCTGTCGTTCATCGTGTGGGCGCACCATATGTTCGTGGTCGGTATACCGCTGGTGGGCGAACTGTTCTTCATGTACGCCACCCTGCTGATCGCGGTGCCCACCGGGGTCAAGGTATTCAACTGGGTCAGTACCATGTGGCAAGGCTCGCTGACCTTCGAGACGCCGATGCTGTTCGCGGTGGCCTTCGTGATCCTGTTTACCATCGGCGGTTTTTCCGGGCTGATGCTGGCGATCGCGCCGGCGGACTTCCAGTACCACGACACCTACTTCGTGGTGGCGCATTTCCATTACGTGCTGGTACCCGGCGCGATCTTCGGCATCTTCGCCTCGGCCTACTACTGGCTGCCGAAATGGACCGGCCACATGTACGACGAAACCCTGGGCAAGCTGCATTTCTGGCTGTCCTTCGTCGGCATGAACATGGCGTTCTTCCCGATGCACTTCGTGGGCCTGGCCGGCATGCCGCGTCGGGTGCCGGACTACAACCTGCAGTTCGCCGACTTCAACATGGTCTCGTCCATTGGTGCGTTCATGTTCGGCGCCACGCAGATTTTCTTCCTGTTTATCGTGATCAAGTGCATCCGCGGCGGCCCGCCCGCGCCGGCCAAGCCGTGGGACGGCGCCGAAGGCCTGGAGTGGAGCGTGCCCTCGCCTGCGCCGTACCACACCTTCACCACGCCGCCGGAGGTGAAATGAATAAGTCACCCTCGATCCCTTGTGGGAGGGGGCTTGCCCCCGATTGCTATCTCACAGCCAAAGGTAGTGTCGACTGGTACACCGCCATCGGGGGCAAGCCCCCTCCCACCTTGATTTCAATCACCTCAGGTGGGCGTCATGGCTGACTCCGTGCCCCTCAAGCGCCTGGTCACGCGCCTGCTTATCCTGGTGCTGGCGATGTTCGCCTTCGGTTTTGCCCTGGTGCCGATCTATGACGTGATGTGCAAGGCATTCGGCATCAACGGCAAGACCGGCGGGCAGTACGAAGGCGAGCAGGTCGTCGACCCGTCGCGCCAGGTGCGGGTGCAGTTCCTGTCCACCAATGCCATCGATATGGTCTGGGATTTCTATGCCAAGGCCGATGAGGTGGTGGTCAATCCGGGCGCTGTGACCGAGATGCTGTTCGTCGCTTACAACCCGACTGACAAACCGATGACCGCCCAGGCGGTGCCGAGTATTTCCCCGGCCGAAGCGGCGATGTACTTCCACAAGACCGAGTGTTTTTGCTTCACCCAGCAAGTGTTGCAGCCAGGCGAACGTATCGAGATGCCAGTGCGCTTCATCGTCGATCGCGCCATGCCCAAGGATGTGAAGCATTTGACCTTGGCCTACACGCTGTTCGATATCACTGCGCGCCAGCCGCCCGTGGCGGTCCACAGCGGCGGCTAGCTACTGTTTGCCCGCTCAATCAGGAGAGCGAATACATGTCGACTCATGATACGTACTACGTACCAGCGCAAAGCAAATGGCCGATCATTGCCACGATTGGCCTGTTGGTCACCGTGTATGGGCTGGCCGTGTGGTTCAACGACCTCAAGGCGTTACGCCCGGAATCCCACGGCCCGTGGATCTTCTTCGTTGGCGGTCTGTTGCTCGCCTACATGCTGTTCGGCTGGTTCGGCGCGGTGATCAAGGAAAGCCGCGCCGGCTTGTACAGTGCGCAAATGGACCGTTCGTTTCGCTGGGGCATGACCTGGTTCATCTTTTCCGAAGTGATGTTTTTCATTGCTTTCTTCGGCGCGCTGTTTTACGTGCGTGTCTGGGCAGGACCCTGGCTGGCAGGTGAGGGCCCCAAGGGCATCGCGCATATGTTGTGGCCGAATTTCGAATTCGCCTGGCCGTTGCTGAACAACCCGGACCCCACGTTGTACCCGGCACCCAAAGGCACGATCAGCCCGTGGGGCCTGCCGTTGGTAAACACTATCCTGCTGGTGAGTTCCAGCGTGACCATCACCATCGCCCACCATGCCTTGCGCAAAGGGCACCGCGGCGCGCTGAAGATCTGGCTGGCGCTCACCGTGCTACTGGGCCTGGCGTTTCTCGGGTTCCAGGCCGAAGAGTACATCCACGCCTATAGAGAGCTGGGCCTGACGCTGGGCTCGGGTGTATACGGCGCGACGTTCTTCATGCTCACCGGGTTTCACGGCGCCCACGTGACCATCGGCACGATCATTCTGTTTGTGATGCTGATGCGCATCCTGAAGGGGCATTTCAATGCCGAACACCAGTTCGGTTTCGAGGCGGCCAGTTGGTATTGGCACTTCGTGGATGTGGTGTGGATCGGGCTGTTTTTCTTTGTGTATGTGCTGTGAACCGTTCTACCACGGCGCATGCGAGACCAACTGGCCACTGAAAAAGCCCCAGGCGATCAGCCCGACGGTGATGGCGGCCAACACGACACGCACGGTCAGGGCAGTGACGAGGCGGTTGGAACGGCCCTCGTCCTTGACCAGGAAGAACAAGCCACTGAACAGGCTCGCGACGGTCGCGATCAGCATCAGGGCAATGGCGGCTTTGAGCATGGTCTGGCTCCGGGCTTCAGGGGGAGGGGCAATGAGATTCAGTATAGCCAGTGCCAGGCAACGCTTGCGGCCCGGCATCGCGCCGACCTTGGTGGTGCTGCTGTTGCTGCCGTTGATGGTCGGTCTGGGCTTCTGGCAACTGTCGCGCGGTCAGGAAAAACAGCGCTTGGTCGACACTTACGCAGAGCGGCGTGCGGCCGAGCCCATGGGCAGCGAGCAGCTTGAAGCCAGTGCTGACCCAGCCTTTCGCCGGGTTCACCTGCGCGGCAACTTCGATGCCGAACACAGTGTGCTGCTCGATAACCGTATGCGCGACGGCAGGGCCGGGGTTGAGCTGTTACAACCCTTCCATGATCAGGCCAGTGGCCTGTGGGTGTTGCTCAATCGCGGCTGGCTGCCCTGGCCGGACCGGCGCACGCCACCGGTGTTCACCACCCCGGATCAACCGGTGAGTCTTGTCGCCTGGGTGTACGTCGCCCCCGGCGAAACCTTCCAATTGCGCGTCGACCCCACAACCGCGCAGTGGCCGCGCCTGTTGACCGCGTTGCACCCCGTCGCGCTGTGGGCTGAATTGCGCCGCAGCGGGTTCGCCTACGAGCTGCGCGCCGAAGCCGGCCCCGGTACCTACGACACCACCTGGCCGGTGGTCGCCATGGGCCCGGAAAAACACCTGGGGTATGCGGTGCAGTGGTTCGCCATGTCACTGGCGCTGCTGGCGCTTTACCTCTACCTCGGATGGCACAACGCAAAGGAGAAGCACCATGGGAGCCGCCATGAATCCACTCAACATGTCTGAAGCGCCGGACCGGCGTAAAGGCCGCTTTCAGCTGATCCTGATCCTGCTGATGGTGGTGGGCCCGATGGTGCTGGCGACCTTTATGTACAAGCTGCAGTTCTGGGTGCCGGACAATCGCAGTTATCACGGAGAAATGATCGGTAACGGCCAGACCCGCGCCGACATCGGCGTGCAGGCCGATGAGGAGCGCTGGCAACTGTTGGTCACCGCGCCTGCCGCCTGCGCCGCCGAGTGCCAGCAACTGGTGTATCTGGCGCGCCAACTGCAGATCGGCCTAGGTCGCGATGCGTCCCGCGCCAGCCACGCGCTGGCCAGTGCGCAGCCGGTCGCTACCGACTACGACGCCAGGCTCAAGGCCGAGTACCCGCAATTGCAACGCTACTCACTGGACCTGTCGACCTTCAATCGCAATGCCGCCGCGCCTGGGGATGCGCACCTGTGGATCGTCGACCCCCACGGTAATTTGGTGCTGCGCTACGACGCCAAGGTCAACGGCAAGGATTTGCTCAACGACCTGCGTCTGCTGTTGAAACTGTCGAACATCGGATAAGGGCATCATCATGGCCAAGCCTGGATTTCGCCTCGCGTTGTTTGCCACCTTGCTGGCGCTGATCGTCGTGTTGCTGGGCGCCTATACCCGCCTGACCCATGCCGGCCTCGGTTGCCCGGACTGGCCGGGTTGCTACGGTTTTATCAGCGTGCCGCAAAGCGCAGCGCAGTTGGCCCATGCAGAGCTGCATTTTCCGGATACGCCGGTGGAGGCCGACAAAGGCTGGGCCGAGATGACTCACCGCTACTTTGCCGGCACCCTCGCCCTGCTGATCGCGCTGCTGGCGGCGCGTGCGTGGAGCCACCGCCGCGACCCCGGCCAGCCGGTGAAATTACCGCTGTTCGTGTTGATGGTGGTGATCGCGCAGGCGGCGTTCGGTATGTGGACGGTAACGCTCAAGCTGTGGCCGCAAGTCGTGACGGGGCACCTGTTGGGCGGCTTTGCCACCTTGAGCCTGCTGTTTCTGCTGACCCTGCGCTTGTCCGGTGTGTTGCCCGCGTTGATCGTGCCCAGGCGCCTGCAATATTGGGCAACGGCGGGGTTGGTGCTGGTGATCGGGCAGATTGCGTTGGGCGGATGGGTCAGCTCCAACTACGCGGCGGTGGCCTGTGTCGATTTGCCAACCTGCCACGGCCAATGGTGGCCGGCAGCGGACTTTGCCAATGGCTTTCACCTGACCCAGCATATCGGCCCTAACTACCTCGGCGGTCAGCTGGACAGCGATGCGCGCACGGCCATTCACCTCACCCATCGCGTCGGGGCGGTGCTGGTCACGCTGGTGCTGCTGGGCCTGGCCTGGCAATTGCGCGCGGTGGGCATGACGCGCCTGGCGGGCTTGCTGTTGATCGCCCTGGCGGCGCAAATCAGCCTGGGCCTGAGCAATGTGGCGTTCGGCTTGCCGCTGCCGGTGGCGGTGGCTCACAACGCCGGGGGCGCGGCGCTATTGCTGAGCCTGGTACTGGTCAATTATCACGCGCGTACCAGCCTGGTCCGGGTGCGCGTTCCACGTCCGATTGCTTGGCGATTTATTCCGCGCAAACAGGTATCGGGCCTGATAACCCTTAAAGGAGAGATGCCATGGCGTCCTTGATCGGCGCGGGTCACGGCCAGGCTATCTGGCGCGACTATCTGGAGCTGACCAAGCCGAAGGTGGTGGTGCTGATGCTGATCACCTCGCTGGTGGGCATGTTCCTCGCCACCCGCGCCGGAGTGCCGTGGACGGTGCTGGTGTTCGGCAACCTGGGCATCGCCTTGTGTGCGGGCGCGGCAGCGGCGGTCAACCATGTGGTGGACCGGCGCATCGATGCGTTGATGGCGCGTACGCACAAACGGCCATTGGCCGAGGGCCGCGTCTCGCCGGCTGCGGCACTGGCCTTTGCGCTGTTGCTGGCAGTGGCGGGCCTGGCGCTGTTGCTGGCCTTTACCAACCCACTGGCGGCATGGCTGACGTTGGCCTCGTTGCTGGGCTATGCGGTGATCTACACCGGCTTTCTCAAGCGCGCGACGCCGCAGAACATCGTCATCGGTGGCCTGGCCGGCGCCGCGCCGCCGCTGTTGGGCTGGGTCGCGGTAACCGGGCATATCAGTGCCGAACCCCTGCTGCTGGTGCTGATCATCTTTGCCTGGACGCCGCCGCACTTTTGGGCGCTGGCCATTCACCGCAAGGAGGAGTACGCCAAGGCTGACATCCCGATGCTGCCGGTCACCCACGGCGAGCATTACACCAAGGTGCATATCCTGCTCTACACCTTTGCCCTGCTGGCGGTGAGCCTGATGCCCTATGTGATCCATATGAGCGGGTTGCTGTACCTGGCTTGTGCGCTGGTATTGGGCGGGCGCTTTCTGCAATGGGCCTGGGTGCTGTACCGTGGCAGCCAGCCGCACGCGGCGATCAACACCTTCAAGTACTCCATCTGGTACCTGCTGCTACTGTTTATCGCCCTGCTCGTCGACCACTACCTACTGTTGAACCTATGACTCGAACTCAGAAAACTGTCTTCATTCTCGTGGCCCTGGTGGCGTTGATCATGGGCCTGACCGTCAATAAGGTGCTATCGGGCAAAGGCCAGGGCGATCCCACCGCGCTGATCGACGCCGGCATTATCCTGCTGCCGCAAAGTCGCCAGCTGCCTGCGGTGAGCATGACCAACCAGGACGGCCAGCCGGTGCGGGTCGATGAGCTGAAAGGCAAGTGGAGCCTGCTGTTCTTCGGCTACACCTTCTGCCCGGATATCTGCCCGACCACCCTCGCCCAGCTGCGCCAGATCAAGAGCGAACTGCCCAAGGAGGCGGTGGATAAGTTGCAAGTGATCCTGGTCAGCGTCGACCCGAACCGCGACACCCCAGCCCAGCTCAAGCAGTACCTGGGCTATTTCGATCCGCAGTTCCAGGGGCTGACCGGTGCGAATGTGCAGGAGGTGCAGACGGTCTCGAATGCGGTGAGCATTCCGTTCATCCCGGCGGACACCAGCAAGCCCAACTACACCGTCGATCACAGCGGCAACCTGGCCCTGATCGGGCCGGACGGTACCCAGCGTGGGTTCATTCGCGCGCCGTTGAATAACCAGAAGCTGGTGGCGCAGTTGCCAGTTCTGCTGCAGCGTAAATAGCTCACGACACAAAACAATGTGGGAGGGGGCTTGCCCCCGATAGCAGGGTGTCAGTCGATGAAGATGTTGACTGACCCGCCGCTATCGGGAGCAAGCCCCCTCCCACATTTTTGATCTCCAGCGTGTTGGATCAGAACGCTGGCTTGATCGCGCCTTTGTACTTCTCTTCGATAAATTGCTTCACTTCAGGTGTGTGCAGGGCGGCTACCAGCTTCTTCACCGCGTCCGAATCCTTGTTGTCTTCACGGGTCACCAGGATGTTCACGTAAGGCGAGTCGCTGCCTTCGATCACCAGGGCGTCCTTGGACGGGTCCAGCTTGGCTTCCAGCGCGTAGTTGGTGTTGATCAGGGCCAGGTCGACCTGGGTCAGCACGCGCGGCAGGGTAGCGGCTTCCAGTTCGCGGAACTTCAGGTTTTTGCTGTTACCGGTGATGTCCTTGATGGTCGACAGGATGTTGGTCGGGTCCTTCAGGGTAATCAGGCCGTTGTTGGCCAGCAGCAACAGGGCGCGGCCGCCGTTGGTGGCGTCGTTCGGGATCACCACATTGGCGCCGTCCGGCAGCTCGTCCAGCTTCTTGTATTTGCTCGAGTACGCGCCCAGCGGTTCCAGATGCACGCCGCCGACGCTCACCAGATGAGTGCCCTTGGCCTTGTTGAATTCATCCAGGTACGGCTGGTGCTGGAAGAAGTTGGCGTCCAGGCGCTTTTCAGCCACCTGTACGTTCGGCTGCACATAGTCGGTAAAGACTTTGACCTGCAGGTCCACGCCTTCTTTAGCCAGCGCGGGTTTCACGAATTCCAGGATTTCTGCATGCGGCACTGGCGAGGCGGCGACCGTGAGGGTCTCGGCATGGGCAGAAAACGCGGCGACGGCGGCGAAAGCAACCAGTAGTTTTTTCATCCAGCAAGCTCCTTGTTCGGGCATCTGCCGGCACCAGGCCGGCCATGGCCGTTATTTTCGAGAAAAGTGCACCACCAGCTTGTCGCCGACGGTCTGCAGAATTTGCACCAGGATCAACAGCATCACCACGGTGACTACCATCACGTCGGTCTGGAAACGCTGGTAACCGAAACGGATCGCCAGGTCGCCCAGGCCACCGGCACCGACCACGCCGGCCATCGCCGTGTAGGACACCAGTGTAATCGCCGTTACGGTAATTGCCGCGAAAATGCCGGGGCGTGCTTCGGGCAGTAAGGCGTTGGTGATGATCTGGCGCGTGCTGGCGCCCATCGACTGCGTGGCCTCGATGATGCCGCGGTCCACTTCACGCAGGGCGGTTTCCACCAGGCGCGCAAAGAATGGCGTGGCGCCCACCACCAGCGGCGGAATCGCACCCGCTACGCCCAGCGATGTGCCAGTGAGCAGCACGGTGAACGGAATCATCACGATCAACAGGATGATGAACGGCAGCGAACGCAGGATGTTCACGATCAACGACAGCAAGGCGTACAAGCCTTTTTGCTCGAACAGCTGACGTGGGCTGGTCAAGAACAGCAGCACACCCAACGGCAGGCCCAGCACGACCGTGAAGAACAGCGAACCGAACAACATGGTCATGGTATCGCCGGTGGCGAGCCAGATTTCGGACCAGTCGATGTTGGCAAAGAAGCTCAGGAAAACGTCCATCAGCGCAGCACCTCCATATGAACGTCAGCGGCGGTGAAGCGCGCAAACGCGGCGTCCATGTCACCGCCGGTGACGGCGAGGGTCAATTGCCCGTAGGGGATGTCTTTGATGCGGTCGATACGACCGGCAAGGATGCTGTAGTCCACCCCCGTTTCCCGGGCGACGGTACCCAGCAACGGGGCGTAGGTCGCGTCCCCTTGGAACGTCAGGCGCACGATACGGCCCGGTACGTGAGCGAAGTCATCGTGCTGCTCGCCTTCATCGACCTGTTCGGCTTCCTGGACGAAGCGCTTGGTGGTCGGATGCTTGGGATGCAGGAACACATCAGCCACCGAGCCTTGCTCGACGATCACGCCAGCGTCCATCACGGCCACCTGGTCGCACACGCGGCGAATCACGTCCATTTCATGGGTGATCAACACGATGGTCAGCTTCAGCTCGCGGTTGATTTCCGCCAGCAATTGCAGGACCGACGCGGTGGTTTGCGGGTCGAGGGCGCTGGTGGCTTCATCGCAGAGCAGAATCTTGGGTTTGGTCGCCAGGGCGCGAGCAATGCCAACGCGCTGTTTCTGGCCGCCGGACAATTGCGCCGGGTACTTGCGGGCGTGGTCCGACAGGCCGACGCGGGCGAGCAGCTCGGCCACGCGCAGGTCGATTTCCTTGCGCGACAATTCGCCGGCCAGTGTCAGCGGCAGCGCCACGTTGTCTGCAACGGTCTTGGACGCCAGCAGGTTGAAGTGCTGGAAAATCATCCCGACTTGCTGACGGAAGCGGCGCAGGCCATTGGCATCCAGTGCGGTGACTTCTTCGCCGTCGACACTGATCTGCCCGCCACTGGGCTCTTCAAGGCGATTGATCAGGCGCAGCAGGGTACTTTTTCCCGCACCCGAGTGGCCAATCAGGCCAAACACCTGGCCGTTTTCGACGCGCAGGCTGGTGGAGTGCAGGGCTGGAATATCCTTACCGGCGACGCGGTAGGTTTTATGGACGTTTTGAAACTCGATCACGTAGCGAACCTTGTGGGGCGCATGGAAAAGGGATCAGCGGTTAGCCGGGCGCGCATTTTAGCCTGTCCAACTAGCGTTTCTTAGCATTTATTTCGTATCCGTCCAGCGATTTGGCAATAACGAGACCAAAGGTCATAAAAAGGGAACGGCTCATAACGCTATCAGTCACTACTTAAGCAATGCGATGTTCCGGGTGCCGTGCCCGGGGCTTCATTCAAACGAGCCGGGGACCGCTCTGGCCACTTTGACTAAGGAGTTTTGACTGATGAGTACCAAGAAGCCAGGCACCCCGCCGAAGAGTGAACTCGCGGGTACCGATACCCTGGACCGAGGCAATACCAACACCAAATTGCAGGCGTTGGAAGAATTCCGTTCCGATGCGACCGGCCAGGCCCTGCGCACTAACCAGGGCGTGAAGATCTCCGACAACCAGAACACCTTGAAGGTCGGTGCCCGTGGCCCTTCGCTGCTGGAAGACTTCATCATGCGTGAAAAAATCACGCACTTTGACCATGAGCGCATCCCGGAGCGCATCGTGCATGCCCGCGGTACCGGCGCCCATGGCTATTTCCAAAGCTACGGCGACCATTCGGCGCTGACCAAGGCTGGTTTCCTACGTACTCCGGAGCATAAAACGCCGGTGTTCGCGCGTTTTTCCACGGTGCAGGGGCCGCGCGGTTCCGGTGACACTGTGCGTGACGTGCGCGGTTTTGCCGTGAAGTTTTTCACCGACGAAGGCAACTTCGACCTGGTGGGCAACAACATGCCGGTGTTCTTCATTCAGGATGCGATCAAGTTTCCTGATTTCGTGCACGCCGTTAAGCCTGAACCGCACAACGAGATTCCTACAGGCGGCTCGGCCCACGATACGTTCTGGGACTTTGTCTCGCTGGTACCGGAGTCGGCGCATATGGTGGTGTGGGCGATGTCTGACCGCGCCATTCCGAAAAGCCTGCGTGCAATGCAGGGTTTCGGTGTGCACACCTTCCGTTTGATCAACACCGAAGGCAAATCGAGCTTTGTGAAGTTTCACTGGCGGCCAAAAGTCGGCACCTGCTCGCTTGTGTGGGACGAAGCGCAAAAGCTGGCCGGTAAAGATACCGATTATCACCGCCGCGACCTGTGGGAATCGATCGAAAGCGGCGACTACCCCGAATGGGAACTGGGCGTTCAGATCGTTGCAGAAGAAGACGAGCATAAGTTCGAATTCGACCTGCTCGACCCGACGAAGATCATCCCAGAGGAACTGGTGCCAATCACCCCGCTGGGCAAGATGGTGCTTAACCGCAACCCGGACAATTTCTTTGCCGAGGTCGAGCAGGTCGCGTTCTGCCCAGGCCATATCGTGCCGGGTATCGATTTCACCAACGACCCGCTGCTGCAAGGTCGTCTGTTTTCCTACACGGACACCCAGGTCAGCCGTCTCGGTGGCCCGAACTTCCATGAGATCCCGATCAATCGCCCGGTCGCACCGAACCACAACAACCAGCGCGATGCGCTGCATCGCAGCGTGATCGATAAGGGCCGTGCAGCCTACGAGCCGAACTCCATCGACGGCGGCTGGCCGAAGGAAACGCCGGCAGGTCCGACCGATGGCGGTTTTGAGACCTACCACGAGCGCATTGATGCGAACAAGGTCCGCGAGCGCAGTGAGTCGTTTGGCGACCATTTCTCCCAGGCCACGCTGTTTTTCAACAGCATGAGCCACCACGAGAAAGAGCACATCATCGCCGCCTACAGCTTCGAGTTGGGCAAGGTCGAGCGCGAACATATTCGTGCCCGCCAGGTGAATGAAATCCTGGCCAACATCGACCTGGAACTGGCCAAGCGCGTGGCGCAGAACCTGGGCCTGCCAGCGCCGACCAAAGGCACGGTGCCGGTACGTGAAACATCGTTGAAGCAATCGCCGGCATTGAGCCAGGTGAATTTGCTGTCCGGCGACATCAAGACGCGCAAAGTGGCGATTCTGGCGGCTAACGGCGTGGACGGTGCAGCGATTGATGCACTCAAAGCTGCACTTGAGGCTGAAGGTGCGCACGCCAAGTTGCTGGGGCCGACTTCGGCGCCTGTGACCACCGCCGATGGCAAGTCGCTGCCGGTGGATGCGTCGATGGAAGGCATGCCTTCCATTGCGTTTGACGCAGTGTTTATCCCTGGCGGTAAAGAGTCGGTCAAAGCGCTGAGCGGCGACGGTGTGGCGCTGCACTACGTGCTGGAAGCGTACAAGCACCTGAAGGCTATCGCGGTGGCCAGTGACGTGAAGCCTTTGTTGGATCTGCTGAAGCTGGAGGCGGATGCGGGGTTGATCGTGGGCGCGGATGTCAAGGCGTTCTTCGCTGCGATTGCCCAGCATCGGGTCTGGGATCGGGAGTCTAAGGCCAAGGCGATTCCGGCTTAATTCTTTGGTTGGCTGTTAGATCGCCATCGGGGGCAAGCCCCCTCCCACATTTTGAACTGTGAATACATTCAAATTGTGGGAGGGGGCTTGCCCCCGATGCTTTTAATCTGCCTTACGCGGTATCAACACAACCTGCGCCGGAATGTGTTTCAAAATTTGCCGGTGAATCTTCAGGTCATACCCTGCATCAATGCGCTTCACCCGTTTGGTCAGCAACGTGGCCAACCACGGGTAATCCTCGGTGCGTGGTACCTGAATGCTGACGTCGCACTGGTAATTCACCACGTCGGTGGCGATGGCATCCAGCTGATGGCGCATGGCTTCGACATCCGCCAGGTTCAACGCCACGGTGGTGCTCGGCGCCGCCGGGTCGATGACCTTGGCGGCGGGCTTGGCTTCGGCGGCTTTCAAGGCGGCCTCGGCCTGATCCAGCTCGGCTTTGCGCGCATGGCTGATGGCGCTGTTGACGCCACCGGTCAGGGCTGGGGCCTTGGGCATCAGCGCGCGGGCACGGCTCAGGGCTGTGGCGGCGGCGTTGACGTCGCCCTTTTGCAGCACGATCTGGCTGCGCTGCAGGTAGGCTTCGGCCAATTGCCGCTGGTAAGCCTCGAGCGCCGGATCGTTGGGCGATTGGGCCTGCAACGTGGCGAGCTGGTCTTCGGCGGTGGCCAATTCGCTGCTGGCCAGGTTTTGCTCCAGTTGCGCGATGGCCGCAGCACGCGGATCCAGCGCTTCGGGGGCGGCGGGCGGTGTGCTTTGACAGGCGCCCAGCAGCAGGGAAAATGCGGCAAGGAGCAGATAACGGAAGGTGAACGGCTTCATTCCTGCGACTCTCTATTTGCGCAAAAAGCGAGCAAGTCTACACCCCTCGACGGGGCAGGACAAAACTCAGCAGAAACAGGGCGGCCGCCGATACTACGATCGACGGCCCGGCCGGTGTGTCCTTGAACCATGACAACGCCAGGCCTCCACACACTGCCAACATGCCCAACAGGCTTGCGCCGATTGCCATTTGCTCCGGCGAACGAGCATGGCGCTGAGCGGCGGCTGCGGGAATGATCAACAGCGACGTGATCAACAATACGCCGACAATCTTCATCGCGACAGCGATCACCACCGCGATCAACAACATCAGCGCCAGGCGCAGGGCCGGCACGGGCAAACCTTCCACCGTGGCGAGTTCCTCGTGCACGGTAATCGCCAGCAGCGGGCGCCACAGGCTCACCAGTAGCACCAGCACCGCCGCGCTGCCGCCCAGGATCCACATAAGATCGACAGGGCTGATCGCCAGCAGATCGCCAAACAGGTAGGCCATCAGGTCAATGCGCACTTCATGCATGAAGCTCAGCACCACCAGGCCCAGGGACAAGGTACTCGGCGCCAGGATGCCCAACAGCGTATCGGAAGCCAGGGGTTGGCGCTGTTGCAGCGTTACCAACAACACCGCCAGCAGCAGGCAGCCGACAGTGACGGCGATGGTCGGGCTCACATCCAGCAGGAAGCCCATGGCCACGCCGAGCAGCGCGGCATGGGACAACGTGTCGCCAAAGTACGCCATGCGCCGCCAGACCACGAACGAGCCCAACGGGCCCGCCACCAGCGCCAAAGCCAAGCCTGCCAGCAGGGCGTAGAGCAGAAAATCAGCCATGCTTGCAGCTATCTCCATGAACATGAGGGTGGGGTGCGGCGGGGTCGTCAACCACGGCGCCGTGCAGATCATGGGCGTGGTCATGGTGATGATGGTAGATCGCCAGGCTTTGCGCGTTCTTACCGAACAGCTCGACGAACGCCGGGTCGCCGCTGACCTGTTCCGGATGGCCGGAGCAGCACACGTGACGGTTGAGGCAGACCACCTGGTCGGTGGTGCTCATCACCAGGTGCAAATCGTGAGACACCATCAGCACACCGCAGCCGTGACGGTCGCGCAAGCGGGTGATCAGGCTGTACAGCTCGGCTTGCCCGGCGACGTCGACGCCTTGCACGGGCTCATCGAGCACCAGCAGCTCTGGCTCGCGCAACAGCGCGCGGGCCAGCAGCACGCGCTGCATTTCACCGCCGGAGATGCTTTGCACCGGGCTGTCGATCACCTGTTCGGCGCCGACTTCCTTGAGCGCCGCCTGCGCGCGTGCACGGTCAACCCCCGGTACCAGGCGCAGGAAGCGCAGTACGGAAAGCGGGAGTGTCGGGTCTACGTGCAGCTTCTGCGGCATATAGCCCACGCGCAGTTTGGGCCTGCGCCATACGCTGCCACGGTCGGGCTTGAGCAGGCCCAGCACGGCGCGCACCAGGGTGGTCTTGCCGGCGCCATTGGGGCCGATCAGGGTAACGATCTGCCCCGGCTCCACACTCAATGCGATGTCATCCAGCACGTTTTGCCCGGCGAACGTGACCCCAACCTGCTCCAGGCGGATTAACGCATTGCTCATCACGACCCCTGACAGCCCGAGCACAGGCCGACCACTTCGACCGTTTGCCCTTCGACGCTGAAGCCGACTTCAGCGGCGCTTTTGATGATGGCGTCACTGATGCTTTTTTGTTCAAGCTCGATGGCGGCGTGGCACTCGCGGCAAATCAGGAACTGTCCCTGATGCGCATGTTCCGGGTGGTTGCAGCCGACAAAGGCGTTGAGCGAAGCGATACGGTGCACCAGGCCGTTTTCCAGCAGGAAATCCAGCGCGCGGTAAACCGTGGGCGGCGCGGCGCGGCGGCCGTCTTGCTCGCTGAGTACGCCGAGGATGTCGTACGCGCCCAGCGGCTTGTGGCTTTGCCACACCAGCTCGAGCACGCGACGACGCAGCGCGGTCAGGCGCAAACCCTTCTGCGCGCACAGGGTGTCGGCCTCCGACAGCGCGGTGTGAACGCAGTGAGAGTGGTCGTGGGGACGGCTGGCAAGCGGTGTTATAGGCATGAGCGGCGACAGATATTTGATAGAGACGTTATTATGTTACCCGTTCCTACGCCATTGAGTGGTCATCGTGTCCCGACTTTTTCCCGTTTTTGTCGTATTTGTCACCAGTTTGCTCATGGCTGGCGCCGCTCAGGCCGAGGTCAAGGTGCTGACCAGCATCAAGCCGCTGCAGCTGATTGCCGCCGCTGTGCAGGACGGTGTAGCGGTTCCGGAGGTGTTGCTGCCACCGGGTGCGTCGCCGCATAACTTCGCATTGCGCCCATCCGACGTACGGCGCGTGCAGTCGGTAGACCTGCTGTACTGGATCGGGCCGGACATGGAAACATTTCTGCCGCGCGTGCTGAAAGGCCGTACGGCGACAACGGTGGCCGTGCAGGACCTGCCGGGTATGAAACTGCGCAGGTTCGGCGAAGATAGCCACTCCCACGCCGATGAAGCCGACGAACATGACCACGATCATCGTCCCGGCAGTGTGGATGCACATCTGTGGCTGTCGACGGTGAATGCGCGGGTGATCGCGGCGCGTATGGCGGCTGACCTCAGTGCCGCCGACCCTGCCAATGCCGCGCGTTACCAGAGCAACGCAAAGGCCTTCGAGGATCGCCTGGATGCGCTGGATGTGCGCCTGAAGCAGCGTTTGGCCGGCGTTGAGGGCAAACCTTACTTTGTATTTCACGAAGCCTTTGATTACTTCGAAGACGCCTACGGTTTGAAGCACGCCGGCGTGTTTGCCGTTGCAGCCGAAGTGCAGCCAGGCGCCCAGCATGTGGCGGCGATGCGCACGCGGTTACAGGAAGTGGGCAAGACCTGTGTGTTCAGCGAGCCACCGTTGCGACCAAGGTTGGCGGAGACGCTGGTGGCAGGTTTGCCGGTGAAGCTGGCGGAACTGGACGCGCTGGGCGGCTACACCCCGGCGACTGCTCAAGGTTATGAGCAGGTGCTGGAAAAACTGGGCAATGACCTGGCCGGCTGCCTGGAATCGCTCTGACTGCCACTGCAGATCAAATGTGGGAGGGGGCTTGCCCCCGATAGCGGTGGGTCAGCCAGCAAATGTATCAGCTGACCCAAAGCCATCGGGGGCAAGCCCCCTCCCACATTTTTAGAGCGCGAACGGCAAGTGGACGCTGACTTGCTGGCGTTGCGCCAAGCGCTGCTCGAACTCCGCCGGGTCATGAATCAGCACATCCTGCCCGGCAAACGCCTGCGCCGCGATCAAGCGTGACAGCCAGAAGCGCACACACGCCACTCGCAACAGGGTCGGCCACAGCTCGGCTTCCTTCGCGGTAAACGGCCGCAGCCCCGCGTAAGCTCCCAGCAATGCACGGGCGCGCTGCCCGTCAATCACGCCGTCGGCATCCGAACACCAGTCATTCAAGGCGATGGCGACGTCGTACAGCATCGGCCCCGAGCAGGCGTTGTAGAAGTCGATCAGGCCGGTCAGGTGCGTGCCTTCGAACATGGCGTTGTCGCGGAACAGGTCGGCGTGAACGTTCGCGCGCGGCAGGGCAAGGATCTGCGCCTTGCAGGCCTGGATCTCGCTCAAGGCGTCCTGCAGAAGCCGCTGTTGCGCGTCGTTCAGGTGCGAAATCAACTGCGCGCCTTCAGTGAGCATCCAATCCAGCCCGCGATCGGTCTTGCGTTCCAGCACCTTGTCGCCCTGGGTCGCCAGATGCAGGTGACCGAGCAAGTCGCCGACTTGGGCGCAATGCTGGGCGTTGGCGTCCTTGATGTGTTTGCCGGCCAGGCGTGGTTGCAGCAGCGCTGGCTTGCCGGCCAGCGTGCGCAGGGCGACGCCGTCGGTGGTGCGCAGGGCGTAAGGCACGGGCAGGTCGGCGTCGTGGAGCACGTCAAGCAGTTCGATGAAGAATGGCATTTCCGCAACGGGGCCACGTTCAACCAGGGTCAGGACGTACTCACCCTGTTCCAGGCTGATAAAGAAATTGGTGTTTTCGCTACCGGCGGCAATCCCCTGGAAATCAAGCAGGCGGCCGAGCCCGTAAGGGGCAAGAAAGGTTTCCAGCTCGGGCCGAGCCAGGGGGGTGAACACAGACATGGTTAAAACTGCCATTACGGGCGCCGCTCAGGGCGGCGCCGTTGAAGTTAGGGAATCATTTCCATTCGAAGATCTTCCATGACGGGATCAGCATATCCGGCTGGTCAGAACGGATGAAGTTCGCGTCGGTTCCGTCAGCGCGTACCAGAAAATATGGTGGCGCACCTTTTGGCGTGACCTTGATGGCGTACAGGAAGCCGTTTTGGCGGTACTCCTGGATAGTCTTGTCGCCTTCCGTGCGAATGGTCACTTCCGGATCGGCCGAAGGCGCATCGTCTGCCGCCATGGCAGCCATCGGAGCGAGTGCAATCAAGCCAGTGAACAGCAGGCGATTGAATGTACGCATGATAACCTTGTCCCTTTGTTTTCATTGGTCCGGCTATTCTAGCGCCTGACCCGCCGAAAAGGTTGATCCTGCTCATGAGCCAAGCGCCCCTCGTCCTGGTGGACGGTTCTTCTTATCTGTACCGCGCCTTCCACGCGCTGCCACCGCTGACCACCTCCAAAGGCCTGCCCACCGGCGCGGTCAAGGGCGTGTTGAACATGCTCAAGAGCCTGCGCAAGCAATACCCGAACAGCCCGTTCGCCGTGGTGTTCGACGCCAAGGGCGGGACCTTTCGCGATGAAATGTTCGCCGAATACAAGGCCAATCGCCCGAGCATGCCCGATGACATGCGCCTGCAGATCGAGCCCCTGCACCAGAGCGTGATCGCCCTGGGCTTCCCGTTGCTGTGCGTCGAAGGCGTCGAGGCCGATGACGTGATCGGTACCCTGGCCCGCAGCAGCGCGGCCGCTGATCGTCCCGTGGTGATCTCCACTGGTGACAAGGACATGGCGCAACTGGTGGACGGGCACATTACCTTGGTCAACACCATGACCGGTAGTTCGATGGACATCGAGGGCGTAAAGGAGAAATTCGGCGTCGCTCCAGAGCAGATCATTGATTACCTGGCGTTGATGGGCGATTCGTCCGACAACATCCCTGGCGTTCCCGGAATTGGCCCGAAGACCGCCTCCGGTTTGCTGGTGGGTGTGAATGGCGGCCTGAAAGAGCTGTATGAACAGCTGGACATTGTGCCGACCCTGCCGATTCGTGGCGCCAAGACGCTGCCGGCGAAGTTGGAAGAGCATAAGGAGATGGCGTTCCTGTCCTATCAGTTGGCGACGATCAAGATCGACGTGCCCCTGGATATCGGCCTGGACGACCTGCACCTGATCGAGCCGGATCGCGAAAAGCTGCTTGAGTTGTACACGCTGCTTGAGTTCAAGAGCTGGTACGAAGAGATCCAGCGCGATACCAAGCGTGTCGAGCTCAAGACGGCAAACGAGGTCGCGCCCGTCGCTGAAGCGTCGGTTGAGGCGGTGATAGCGGTGCCGGTGGAGTCGGTTTACACCACCATTCTGGACCAGGCCACATTCGATCTGTGGCTGAAGAAGCTCAACGACGCGCCGTTGTTTGCCTTCGACACCGAGACCACCGGGATCGACGCCCAACAGGCCCAGTTGGTTGGGCTTTCGTTCGCGGTGCAGCCCCATGAAGCGGCCTATATCCCGCTGACACATGCCTACACTGGCGTGCCGGATCAATTGGACCGTGACACCGTGCTGCTGGCCTTGA
Organism: Pseudomonas sp. R2-37-08W; assembly: GCF_003851705.1. Lineage (NCBI taxonomy): Bacteria > Pseudomonadati > Pseudomonadota > Gammaproteobacteria > Pseudomonadales > Pseudomonadaceae > Pseudomonas > Pseudomonas sp. R2-37-08W. The sequence continues at coordinate 82,021 of NZ_CP027728.1, forward strand.
AGCCGTTGCTGGAAGATCCGACCAAGCTCAAGGTCGGCCAGCACGCCAAGTTCGACATGAATATCCTGGCCAACTGCGCTATCGGCGGTGACCCTGCGCAGGGCATCACCGTTCGGGGCATCGCCTTCGATACCATGCTCGAATCCTACGTACTGAACTCCACCGCGACCCGCCATGACATGGACAGCCTGGCGAAAAAATACCTGGACCACGACACCGTCAGCTTCCAGGACATCGCCGGCAGGGGCACCAAGCAGCTGACATTCGACCAGATCGCCCTCGAGCAAGCCGGCCCGTATGCGGCCGAAGATGCCGATGTGACGTTGCGCCTGCACCAGAAGCTGCACGCTCAGCTGGCAGCGATCCCGAGCCTGGCCAGTGTGTTGACGGACATCGAGATGCCGTTGGTGCCGGTGCTGGCGCGTATCGAGCGCCAAGGCGCCCTGGTGGACAAGGCACTGCTGGGCATCCAGAGCATCGAGCTGGGCAACAAGATGGTCGAGCTGGAGCGCCAGGCATTCGAGATCGCCGGCGAAGCGTTCAACCTGGGTTCGCCCAAGCAGCTCGGGGCGATTCTCTACGAGAAACTCGGAATGCCGGTGTTGAAAAAGACCGGCAAGGGCCAGGCATCCACGGCTGAAGAAGTGCTGGCCAAGCTGGCCGAGGATGATTTTCCGCTGCCCAAGGTGCTCATGCAGTACCGCAGCATGAGTAAGCTGAAAAGCACCTATACCGACCGCCTGCCGGAACAGATCAACCCGCGTACCGGGCGTATTCATACGTCTTACCATCAGGCGGTGGCGGCGACCGGGCGTTTGTCCTCCAGCGATCCGAACCTGCAGAACATCCCGGTGCGCACCGCCGAAGGGCGACGCATTCGCCAGGCGTTTATCGCACCCAAAGGCTACAAGCTGCTGGCAGCGGACTATTCGCAGATCGAGCTGCGGATCATGGCGCACCTGTCGAAGGACGAAGGGTTGATGAACGCCTTTCGCAACGACCTGGACGTGCACACCGCCACGGCTGCCGAGGTATTCAAGGTTGAATTGAGCGAGGTTACCTCCAACCAACGCCGCAGTGCCAAGGCGATCAACTTCGGCCTGATCTACGGCATGGGCGCCCAGAAGCTCGGCAAGGACATTGGCGTCGATACCAAGACCGCCAAGGCTTATATCGATGTGTACTTCGCCCGCTATCCCGGCGTGCGCGAATACATGGAGCGCACCCGCGCCCAGGCGGCGGACCAGGGTTTTGTGGAAACCTTCTTCGGGCGGCGCCTGTACGTGCCGGATATCAACTCCAACAAGCCTCAGGAGCGCGCGGCGGCAGAGCGCACCGCGATCAACGCGCCCATGCAGGGCACGGCGGCGGACATCATCAAGAAAGCCATGGTGAAGGTGGACAATTGGCTGACCGAGTCGGGCCTGGACGCTAAGGTCATCCTTCAGGTGCATGATGAACTGGTACTGGAGGTGCGTGAGGATCTGATCCCGGAGGTCAGCCAGAGAATCCGCGAACACATGAGCGCTGCCGCGCAGTTGGACGTGCCCCTGGTGGTGGACGTGGGCGTTGGCGATAACTGGGACGAGGCCCATTGATTCTGCGGCTGCGCCATCACCGCGTGATGGCACGGCGCTTTAGATCGGAAACTGCCGTCAGTTATTTCCAAGAGTTTTTTGAACCCGCAGGAACTTAACCTGTGAACCGTCACTCAGAGTTACTGAATGGGTGGTGAAGCCCTTCAATGCTCCTATGTTGTGTTAAGTGTTGGCAGATATCTGGACCCCGCCCTAGCGGTCCGGAACTTGGACCCCGAACTTCCCTCCCCATACGAAGTCCGGGGTTTTTTTTGCCCGCGCAAAAGTTACTCGGCGATCTCAGCGCCTTTGTCCGCCAATTCCATCCAGCCGGCCAGTACAGTGTAGGCGTCTTCGAGGCCCATGCGCTTTGGCGCGGAGAACAGTTGGATGCTGATTGCGTCGCCCCAACCCTTACGGATCTCGGTCTGCACTTTGAGCAGGGTGTTCTTGGCTGCGCCGTAGGTCAGCTTGTCGGCCTTGGTCAGCAGGATATGCATTGGCATGCCGCTGGCGACCGCCCAGTCGAGCATCAACAGGTCGAAATCGGTCATTGGATGACGGATGTCCATCATCAGGATCAACCCCTTCAAACTCTCCCGGCCACCCAGGTAAGCCTCCAGGTGACGCTGCCAGTGCAGCTTCAATGGGATAGGGACTTTTGCATAACCGTAGCCCGGCAGGTCGACCAGACGCCGATCATCGTCTAGCTTGAAGAAGTTGAGCAGCTGCGTGCGACCTGGGGTTTTCGAGGTGCGTGCCAGGCTGGCGTGGGTCAGGGTGTTCAGTGCGCTGGACTTACCAGCGTTGGAACGGCCGGCGAAGGCGACTTCAAAGCCTTCGTCATCGGGGCATTGGTCCACTTTGGCGGCACTGAGCATGAAGGTGGACTGTTGGCACAGGCCGAGGATGGGATTCTTGAGTTGCATGAGATTTCCGATGTGGGCGGTGCCGAAAAAGGGTGCGGCAAGCGGTGTCGTTTCCGTTTCAGTAGCGCCAGTATATAATGCCGCAGATTTTGTGTGTGCTTTGTCCCAGCGAAGGACGAAGTTCACGGGAGCGAAAGACCTTCATTGCGCATTAGAACGCAAAACGCTCTCAAACCCTGAACAGGTCGATGTATGACCTGATGGTGACTCGCTTCGGTGTCCTGATCGCGCGTTAAAGCGCCCAGGCTACACAGGAACCGCAAGCGCTGTACAACCGAGTTTGCGTGGTCATGCCGGTGCAACGCATGACCCGGGGTTTCAAGGCAATGCCGCCGCGTGGTTTGTGCAAGGACTGCAGTACTGAGGATTACCAGGCCATCATTGAGTTGATGGTGAGTAAACCCGGTAGATAACTCTTAAACCCTTAGCCGTAGTTGGATTAGCTGATGAACAAACTGATCGTGAGTCTGCTGTTGACCTTGGGCATCACCGGTGTTGCCCATGCTGCAGGCGACGCTACCGCGGGGCAAGCGAAAGCCGCCGTGTGTGGTGCTTGCCATGGACCGGACGGTAACAGCCCGGCACCGAACTTCCCCAAACTCGCCGGCCAGGGTGAACGTTACCTGACCAAGCAGATGCACGACATCAAGGATGGCAAGCGCGTGGTGTTGGAAATGACCGGCTTGCTGGCCAACTCCAGCGATCAGGACATGGCTGACATCGCGGCGTATTTTGCCAGTCAGAAAGGCAGTGTGGGAGCTGCCGATCCGAAACTGGTCGCCCGTGGCGAGAAGCTGTTTCGTGGCGGCGACCTGGAAAAAGGCTTGCCCGCCTGTACCGGCTGCCATTCGCCCAATGGCGCAGGCAACGCCGCAGCAGGCTTCCCGCACCTGAGCGGCCAGCACGCCACTTACATCGCCAAGCAGTTGACCGACTTCCGCAAAGAAGAAGCCGGCCGCGCCAACGATGGCGACGCAATGACCATGCGCACCATCGCCCGTAAATTGAGCGACGAAGACATTGCGGCAATCTCCAGTTACATCCAAGGCTTGCACTGACAGCCTGCAACGTTAACGCTCGATTAATCCATCGATGCAAGCATAAAAAGGGTGGCTACGGCCGCCCTTTTTTGTGGCGGCTGCCGTTACACTAACGAACTCATGTCCGCGTAGACCTGTCACACCTAAAGGTCGCGTGAGGCGACCGTATTTGTCCAGGAGTAAAGCATGCGTAATCTGATCCTCAGCGCCGCCCTCGTCACTGCCAGTCTCTTCGGCATGACCGCACAAGCTGCCGACGTGCCGCTTGAAGCCGGTAAAACCTACGTTGAATTGGCTAACCCGGTGCCGGTTTCGGTACCCGGCAAGATCGAAGTGGTGGAGCTGTTCTGGTACGGTTGCCCGCATTGCTACGCCTTTGAGCCGACCATCAACCCTTGGGCCGAGAACCTGCCGAAGGACGTGAACTTCAAGCGCATTCCGGCCATGTTCGGTGGCCCATGGGATGCCCACGGCCAACTGTTCCTGACCCTGGAAGCCATGGGTGTGGAGCATAAGGTCCATAACGCGGTATTCAACGCGATCCAGAAAGAAGGCAAGCGCCTGACCAAGCCAGACGAAATGGCTGACTTCGTTGCCACCCAAGGCGTCGACAAAGACAAGTTCCTGGCCACTTTCAACTCCTTTGCCATCCAAGGCCAGATCAAACAGGCCAAGGAACTCGCGCAAAAGTATGGCGTGCAAGGCGTACCGACCCTGATCGTCAACGGCAAGTACCGCTTTGACCTGGGCAGTACCGGTGGCCCTGAACAGACGCTCAATGTCGCTGACCAGCTGATCGCCAAAGAGCGCGCAGCCAAGTAAGGGGCTCGCCATGCGCCGCTGGGGTACCGAACGCGTTGTAGGCCTGCATGATCCGCGGGTCAACGAACATCATCTGGAATCCACAGGCCTGCCGCCAGACAGCCGCCTGCGCCTGCTCAGTTTCAATATCCAGGTGGGTAACAGCACCGAGAAATATCGGCACTACCTCACGCGTGGCTGGCAGCATTTGCTGCCGCACAAAGGGCGCACCGGCAATCTGCAAAAAATCGGCGACCTGCTCAGCGACTTCGACCTGGTCGCCCTGCAGGAAGCCGACGGCGGGAGCCTGCGCTCCGGCTACATCAACCAGGTGGAACACCTTGCCCAGCTCGGCGCCTTCCCCTACTGGTACCAGCAACTCAATCGCAACCTCGGGCGCCTGGCACAGCACAGCAATGGCGTGCTCAGCCGCTTGAAGCCGACCGTCATCGAGGATCACCCGTTGCCGGGCCCCAAAGGGCGTGGCGCGATCCTTGTGCGTTTTGGTGAGGGGCCGGAAGCGTTGGTGGTGGTGATGATGCACCTGGCCCTCGGCGGGCGTACGCGCAACCTTCAGTTGGCCTACGTGCGCGACTTGATCGGCAACTACAAGCACCAGGTGCTGATGGGTGACATGAACACCCATGCCAACGACCTGCTGCAGAATTCCCCGCTGCGCGACCTCGGCCTGCTGGCGCCGCAGGTCGAAGCCACGTTTCCCAGTTGGCGTCCGCAGCGCTGTCTGGACCATATCCTGCTCAGCCCGAGCCTCACACTGGAAAGTGTGCAGGTGCTGGCGCAGCCCATTTCCGATCACCTGCCGGTCGCGGTAGAGATTCGTCTGCCGGGTTCGCTTACGGCTGATGCATTACCCGTGTTGAGCCCAGGCCCTCGCGGACCTCTTGCATGAGCGACGACGCCCAGCGCTGGAAAGAAAAATACCTTAAAAGCATCGAGCAACAAGACAAGCTCGAACGCCGCTGGGCCGCCCGCCTCGACCTGCTACGCCGAGGGCTGGTGCGAAGCACGCTGGCGGCCGAAGGCACTGACCGCGCTGTCGATCAATGCATGAAGGAAATGCGCGATGTGGTGCGCACCGACGACATGGACGCTGCCCTGGCTGCCCTGCTGCCGCGTCTGGAAAAGGCCGTGCTGGATTCCGAGCAGCGCCGCGAAACGCGGGTTGACCAGATCAGTTCCGCCCTCACCGCCCTGGTCGCGCAGTTGCAGAAACTGCCGCTGCCCCGTGAGGTGTCGCGCCCGCTGAAGACCTTCGCGAAACAGCTCGACGCTCGGGTGGGGCAGGCGCGGGAAATTCCGCTGCTGCTCAGCGAGTTGAGCAACCTGCAAGAGCAGGCGCTGCAAAACCTGGAGCCAGAGGGTGAAACCCCACGCTCCGGGCCCGGTTTGTTGCAACGCTTGTTTGGTGCCAAAGAGGTCTCCAATGACACCTCTGCGCCTGAGCCCGAGGTGCTCCCTGCGGCAAAATCCGTTGCGCCCAAACCTGGCCCTGAGCCTGCGGAACCGGCCCAGTCCGAAGAACTGACACAAGCCTTGCGCGCGTTTGCACCGTTGCCACAAACAGTGACGGCCGCCGAGCCTGAGGCCGTTGCACCGGTCAAAGAGCCTGTGCCTGCCGGCGCAACGTTTGAGTTCGAGGCGCCTGCTCAAACGTCACCCGTGTCCACGCCTGACAAAACCCCCGAGCCTGCGGTGCCGGCTGAGGAAGCCGCTCCCGAAAGCGCACTTGCTGCCTTTATCGAAGAGCCCCAAGACTCAGTCGACACGCCTGAAGAAACCCTCATCGGCAGCCTTTCCCTCCCGCCCGTATGGGATACCGCAGAGCCTGATCCCGATGCAGTGCAATCGGAGGGGCTCTACGCGCTGCCCGATTCGCCCGAGCCGTCCTACAGCTCGGTTGCCCAGCACATTGAAAACACCTTGCTCGGCCTGCTGGAAGACCTGTCCCTGCCCGAGCGCCACCGGCCTCAGGCCGAAGCCATGCGCGAACGCCTTGCCCATGGCTTGAACTGGTACGAACTGCTGGCGATCCTCGACGACCTAGCGGTGCTGATGTTGGCTGTCACCGACAGCGGCCAGCATGAGTTCGAGGCTTACCTTAAACAGCTCAACGAACGCCTTGAGGCATTCCAGGGCCATCTGCAGGTTGCCAGCGAGGGGCACGCCGACAGCCGCTCTGCTGCGCGCCAGTTGGACACGCAGATTCGCGAGCAAGTGGACGGCCTGCAAAGCAGCGTGCAGGAAGCTGCCGATCTGGACAGCCTCAAGCACCTGCTTGAGAGCCACCTTGAAGGCTTGCTCGGCACCATGGACGAACACCGCCAGCAGCGCGACCAACGCGAACAGGAAGTGGCCGCACGCCTCCAGGGCCTGGCGGAGCGGGTGGCGAACATGGAGCAGGAAGCCCAGGGCTATCGTGAGCATTTGGAAATACAGCGCCAGAAGGCGCTGATCGATCCACTCACCGGCCTGCCCAACCGCGCAGCCTGGAGTGAGCGCCTGGATCAGGAGGTCAATGCCTGGCATCAACGTGGCAACAGTCTGTCACTGGCCATGCTGGACCTGGACCACTTCAAGCGCATCAACGACGGCTACGGCCACTTGGCCGGCGATAGAGTGCTGAAGATCATTGCCAGTGTGCTGCGCAAGCGCCTGCGGCCGACCGATTTTATTGCGCGCTTCGGCGGCGAAGAATTTGTGTTGTTGATGCCCGACTCAGCCTTGGCGGATGCCCTGGCCGTGGGTGAAGGGTTGCGGGCGGCCATCGAGGCTTGCCCATTTCACTTCAAGGGCGTGCCGGTAACCATCACGGTATCCATGGGGGTCGCGCAGTTTCAACCAGGCGAGCGCAGTGACCTGGCGCTCAAGCGCGCCGATGAGGCGCTTTACAGGGCGAAGGCGGCGGGACGTAACCAGGTGCAGGCGGCGTAAAAATGTTCCTTTTTGTGATTTGGCCGCCCGGAATCTGGCGTTACGTTACACTGTTGCATTATCGTCCTCTACGTATGCCTTCTCCCATGAAATCTCTTCTTATCGCCTCTGTCGTTCTTCTGCTCGTTGGCTGCTCCAGCGGCCCGCGCCTGAACACCAGCTATCCTTCGGTTAATCACGACAACCGTGTGCAGTTCGTTGTGGTGCATTACACCTCGGCTAACCTTGAGCGCTCCCTGGCTTTGTTGACCCATGGTCAGGTCAGCAGCCATTACCTGATCGGCGATGACGCTTCAGGCACCGTCTACAAGCTGGTTGATGAAAGCCAGCGCGCCTGGCACGCAGGGGAAAGCGAATGGATGGGGCGCACCTGGCTCAATTCCAGCTCCATCGGCATCGAGATCGTCAACCCAGGCTATAGCGACACCCCGACCGGTCGGGTGTGGTACCCGTACTCCGAAGCTCAGGTGAAATCACTGGTGGTGTTGCTCAAGGACATCAGCAAGCGTAACGGGATCGCCCCCAAGAACATCATTGGGCACAGCGACATCGCCCCGCTGCGCAAGCTGGACCCTGGCCCGTTGTTCCCTTGGAAGCGTCTGGCCAATGAAGGCCTGGGGATTTGGCCGGATGCCCAGGCGGTGGCTCGATTCCATGCGCAGTACGCCACGCAACTGCCAAGCATCAGTTGGTTCCAGCAAGAACTGGCGCGTCTGGGTTACCAGACACCGCAAACCGGCGAGTTGGATGTGGCCACGCGTCATGTAATCGCCGCGTTCCAGATGCATTTCCGTCCATCGCTGTTTGACGGAACGCCGGATGCGGAAAGTGCGGCGATCCTGCATGCCTTGAACCAGCGCTGAAATGGCTGGCAAGTTTTGTGGCAAGGCAGCAAGTACCCTCGCCACAAAAGCGCGCGCCTACAGAGGCAAGGCCATATAGAACTGTGTGCCCTGCCCCGGCCGTGAGTACACACCCATGCGGCCGCCGTGCAATTGCACGATCTCCTTGCACAGCGCCAGCCCCAGGCCGGCGCCGCCTTTTTTGCGCCCCACCTGCACGAAAGGTTCGAAGATGCGTCCTTGCTGGCCGTACGCAATGCCTTCGCCGTTGTCCTCGACGCTGATAATTACCCGCTCACCATGACGTCGAGCCTGCAAGCGAATCTGCCCTCTCTCGGCCGTGTGTCGCATGGCGTTACCCAGCAGGTTGTCGAGCACGCGCTCCAGTTGTGCCTGGTCGGCATACAGGCGAGGCAGGTCAGATTGCACCTCCACCATCAGTTCAATACCTTGCGCGCCCGCCGGCTCGGCGAATCGAGCGCGGGCATGCTCGAGCAGGTCAGTCACATCGCATGGCCCCAGCGTGAGTTTCTGCAGGCCGTTCTGATAGCGCGAGAAGTTGAGCAAATCGTTGATCAACTGCATCAGCCGCTGCATTTCTTCATTGACCGTATCCAGCAGGTCCGCTTCGCGTGACTCCGCCGGGAACTTGGCCCGCTCGCGAAACAGTCCGAAGGCCATGTGCATGCCGGTCACCGGTGTTCGCAGCTCGTGGGAGGCGCGCAATACGAACTCGCTGCGCACCCGTTCAAAGGCCCGCTGCTCGGTGACATCATGCAGCACCATCACCGCGCCCAGAATGTGCCCCTGTGTATGGCTGACCGGGGTCAGGCTGTACGTCAGCAGGCGCAGCTCGCCTTCGACCTCTACCTCCAGATCCTCCGGCGCCCGTTCCAGGTTGCCGCCGCGCAGCACCAAGTGCAGCTGTTCATCCATTTCCGGACGACCCAGCGCTTCGCCCAGGCCCTGGCCGAGGCGTTCTTCGTCCCAACCCAGCTGGCGTTGCGCCACAGGATTGAGGTGCTCGAGATGGCCCTGGCGATCAATCATCAGCAAGCCGTCGTCAATGCTGTCGAGTACTGCTTGCAAGCGCTGCTGGCCGGCGAGCAGCTCATCGACATTGGTGGCCTGATGTTGGCGCAATGCCTCGGCCATGATGCCGAAGCGACGGGTCAGCTGGTTCATTTCCGCCGCCGACGATATCGGCAATGTCACTTCGAAATCGCCTTGCCCGATTTTGTCGGCAGCCTTGGCCAGCGCTTCGATTGGCCCGCCGAATCGCCGGGCAATGCCATGCGCGGTCACAAAACCGATGATCAGCACCGCAAGGCCTACCAGCCCCAGTAAGCTGGCAATCAACAGCGCCCGTTCGCGGGATCTGTGCTCGCTCGTGCTGATATTTTCCAGCGCCTGTTTGTGGTGAACGATTAGCCCATTGCGCAGGGTATTGAAGGTTTCAGTGAGCTTTTCCTTGCTGCCCGGTACAGGTGGGTTCTGCTGGAATTCGTCAAATGCCTGCAGCAGGTGCTGGTAGTCATCGCGTGCCTGACTGAAACCGTGGGTCAGTCCGTCACGCTGTTCATGGGCGATGCCCTGGTCCAGCAGGTCGAAGTATTGCTGCTTGGAAGCTTGCAGGGCAGCCGGATCAGGGCGCTTTTCGAGCATCATCATCAGTTGATCGCCCAGGCTCTGGCGCAACTTGAGACCCAGCTCCAGGGTGACGAAGTTGCTGCGAATCAACGATTCCTGGGTCTTGGCCATCTGCATCACGCTGACCAGGCCCAGGACCAGCCCCAGCAGGGCCACGGTGATCAGCGCTGAGATGCTCAGAAATAGTCGAGTACGCAGTTTCATCGCGAGCTTCATGAGGTACAGCTCATAGGTTGTACTGTTTACGTTTGCGATACAGCGTCGACGCATCGATGCCAAGGGTGCGCGCGGCCTGGTCCAGCGTATCGCTGGTGGCCAGGACGGCGCCGATATGGGCTTTCTCCAGCTCGTCCAGACTCAGTGCCGCACCAATGCGCGGTGCGTTGTTGGTCGGTTGCTCGGCCATGCCAAGGTGGCTGATCTCGACCTTTTCCTGAGGGCAGATGATGCTGGCGCGTTCCACCACGTTGCGCAGCTCCCGGATGTTGCCGGGCCAACGGTAGTTGAGCAGTGCTTCGCGTGCCTGATCGCTGAAGCCGCGAGCCGGGCGGGCATACTCCTTGACGAAGCGCGCCAGGAACCGGTCGGCCAGGGCGAGGATGTCTTCACTGCGTTCGCGTAGCGGCGGCAGGTGGAGGGTGATGACGTTGAGGCGATACAGCAGGTCTTCACGGAAGCGGCCGTCGCGCACCATGTCTTCCAGGTTGAGGTTGGTGGCGGCGAGGATGCGCACGTCAGCGCGACGGGTAACCGGGTCGCCGACACGCTCGTATTCCTTGTCCTGAATGAAACGCAGCAGTTTTGGCTGCAAGGTGAGCGGAAAATCGCCGATCTCGTCAAGAAACAAGGTGCCGCCGTCCGCCTGGTTAACGCGGCCCAACGTGCTTTCGCTGGCACCGGTAAAGGCGCCGCGGCTGTGGCCGAACAATTCGCTTTCCATCAGTTCTGCGGTCAACGAGGGGCAGTTGATGGTTACGCAGGATTTCTTCGAGCGTTTGCTCCAGCCGTGAATGGCCCGCGCCAACTCGCCTTTACCGGTGCCCGACTCGCCGAGAATCAAAATATTGGCGTCGGTCCCTGCCACTTGGCGTGCGGTTTCCAGTACCACCATCATGGCCGGGCTGTGGGAGTCGAGACCGTCCTTGGATTGGCGTACCGCGCCTTCCAGCACTTCCAGGCGTGCCGAGAGCTGGCGCACTTCCAGTTGCTTGGCGGTGGCCAGGCGCAACTGGTCCGGGCTGCAGGGTTTGACCAGGTAATCGGCGGCGCCGGCTTGAATGGCGTCTACCGCAGTGTCCACGGCGGAGTGGGCCGTCACGATCACGACACGCATCCATGGCGCCTGGACACGCATCTGGGCCAATACATCCAGGCCATTGTCTTCGCCCAGGCGCAAATCGAGGAAGCACAGATCGAACACTTGGCGTTGCATCAAGGCATCGGCTTGGGCCGCGCTGTTGGCGGTGGCGACGGTGTAGCCTTCATCTTCCAGGCAATAACGGAAGGTACGGAGGATCGCGGACTCGTCATCCACTAAAAGAATGCGGCCTTGAAGTTCCTTGGCTGATTCCATCTGTCCCGCGCTCCTTAACTATGAATGTTGGTGTTTAGTCCCGGAATAATCGGGCAAGTTGCATGGTTTATTCTGATCGATAAAAGGCAACGTCGCGCAGCTATCTGCATACCTTCCTACGCGCCCCGCTAAAGCCCCGCGCTAGTGGCGTTTTCATATCTTCTCGCCGCTTCGGCAATCCTGCAGCTACTTTCGCTCCTTCGACCCGACCACTGGCCATCGTGCATTTCGCACGGCCCTACAGGGGGCATCGTGCAGGATGCTGTGCGGCGTGCTTTTAAATAATCCATATCTTATTGATTTTAAAAGGTTTTATTTTGTAATAAACCTGGCATGCGCTCTGCAATAGGTAATGCATAGAGCATCATGAACGAATAATCAGAATGCGGGAGAAAGCCGTATGACTCGCCAAAGCCTCAGCCAATTGCGTGTATCGCCACTGCATCTGCAGCAAGGCCTGTTCGCCAGCCTGGCGTTGATGGTCACGCTGATCGCGGGCCAGCAGATGCAGCATTGGCAGCAGAGTCAGCAGCCGACTGCGCAGTTCGAGCGTCCCGTCATGACCCAGACCCACTTCCGTTCCGTCGCCAGCACGGCTGTCGATGTAACCGCCCCGCAACTGAGAGTGGCAGACCAGGATTCCACCCTGAGCGAACTGCCGGTCCAGGAACGCTGGGTGTTCTAAGCAACAAAACGTCGCTCATGTGAGCGGCCGCATGGCATCACTGCTGTTACCCCTATAAAAGCTTAAGGAGAATCACCATGTTGAGTTGGGCAATCACATTTCTGATCATCGCCATTGTGGCTGCAGTCCTGGGCTTCGGTGGTATCGCGGGCACCGCCACGGGTATCGCCAAGATTCTGTTCGTGGTGTTCCTGGTGATGTTCATCGCTTCGTTCTTCTTTGGTCGTCGCGGCCGAGGCTGAATATGACCACTTTGTCCCTTAAAGCCATTGCCGCTGCCGTACTGTTGGGCGGCAGTGGCCTGGTGGTGGCCGCCAACGACGGCCAATCCCGGGCCAACGAATTGCTCAGCACGGATGCGCAGTACCGTGAAACCTGGCAAGGCGTAGTGAAGAAAGAAGAGCGCCTGCCGGAATGGGTGATGAACCTGTCGGGTACCGCTGAGCAGATGAACGCTGTCGAAGAGGATGGCGACAAGTATCTGGTAGGGCCGCTGTGTGAAACGGCAGATACCTGCTTGAACAAGCGCCTGATCGTCGCCTTCAGCCTCGATAAGGAAGATGCCTACGCGATGTTGGTGGAAGTCCCGGCCGGCCTGCCGGCGGACAAGTCCCCAACACGCCACGCCGATTACCGTTTTCTCGGTAAGCCGGACGAAGGCATGAAAAAGCTGCTGATGGAGCAGCTGAAGAAAGATCCGAATTGGTACTAGGTTCCGTCTCACGGAGCCGGCGTCCATAGAAAGAAGCCCGTTCGCTTCTTTCTGTTTGCATCGCTCGCCAAGGGCGATGCATGACCAGGGGGCCGGGTTGCTCTGATCGATCAGGATCGGCGCGACCTACGGGTACAGGGAGTGCCTGCGCAAGGGCCGGGTCAGGCGAAAAGCTGCGACGCAAGTTCACAAGTCCTCAAGCTTGCTGAACTTGCGGCGAGCTTATGCTCTTCATCGCTCGCGCTTCATGCCGCCCATAGCCGACATTCATCGTTTTTCCTCCCGCCAACCATTACCTTGTGTGTCGGCGCGACCATCTATCGAGAAAACTTTCCTGACGCTATAGGTTGTTTCTTACGCCAGGCTGCGGATTTTCCAAGCATTTTCAGCAAACGCCTCTAGCCATTCGGTATCTCTGTGCATACCGGAATTGGCAGCTTCACGGCAGGTTCACCCGCTTGGATGGCGGATTCGAACTGACCGTTCAGACAATTATTTTCAATAATGTCCATGCCGATTCGGCATAGGGTAGGCGTTTACGGCATTAGACGTCGCTCCCTTGCATGGGAATAGTTGCGGCTTTTTTCGCCTGCCAGTAAGCCATTTCGGCCACGCTGCGGTGACCTTCCATGGAGGCAGATGCACACACTTTTTCGCTTTCGAGCGGTCCAGCTGGCGCATTTGCCTTAAGTTCACTTGAAGTAAGGGTAATGACATGAAGAAGGCAAAGCTAAGCCTCGCCTGGCAGATCCTCATCGGTTTGGTACTGGGGATCGCGATCGGCGCAGTGCTCAACCATTTCAGTGCTGAAAAGGCCTGGTGGATCAGCAACGTGCTGCAGCCGGCGGGCGATATCTTTATCCGCCTGATCAAGATGATCGTCATCCCCATCGTGATTTCCTCGCTGATCGTGGGCATTGCTGGCGTTGGTGACGCGAAAAAGCTCGGTCGCATCGGCGTCAAAACCATCCTCTACTTTGAAGTCGTCACCACCATCGCCATTGTGGTCGGCCTGTTGCTGGCCAACCTGTTCCATCCGGGCGCGGGCATCGACATGAGTACCTTGGGTACCGTCGACATCTCCAAGTACCAGGCGACCGCCGCCGAGGTGCAGCATGAGCATGCGTTCATCGAGACCATTCTCAACCTGATCCCGTCGAACATCTTCGCTGCCGTTGCGCGCGGCGAGATGCTGCCGATCATTTTCTTCTCCGTGCTGTTCGGCCTGGGCTTGTCGAGCCTCAAGCCGGAGCTGCGCGAGCCCTTGGTGACCATGTTCCAGGGCGTGTCCGAGAGCATGTTCAAAGTCACTCACATGATCATGAAGTACGCCCCTATCGGTGTATTTGCCCTGATCGCGGTAACGGTCGCCAACTTCGGCTTCGCCTCGCTGCTGCCGTTGGCCAAGCTGGTCATTCTGGTGTACGTCGCGATTCTGTTCTTCGCGTTTGCGGTGCTGGGCATGATCGCCCGCCTGTTTGGTTTCTCGATCCTCAAGCTGATGCGCATCTTCAAGGATGAGCTGGTGCTGGCCTACTCCACCGCCAGCTCTGAAACCGTGCTGCCGCGCGTGATCGAGAAGATGGAAGCCTACGGCGCGCCGAAGGCGATCTGCAGCTTCGTGGTGCCGACGGGTTACTCGTTCAACCTCGACGGTTCGACCCTGTACCAGAGCATCGCTGCAATCTTCATTGCCCAGCTGTACGGCATCGACCTGTCGATCGGCCAGCAACTGATGCTGGTCCTGACCCTGATGGTCACCTCCAAAGGTATTGCCGGTGTGCCGGGTGTGTCCTTCGTTGTGTTGCTGGCGACCCTGGGCAGTGTGGGCATCCCATTGGAAGGCCTGGCGTTTATCGCGGGCGTCGACCGTGTGATGGACATGGCGCGTACCGCGCTGAACGTGATCGGCAACGCCTTGGCCGTACTGGTTATCTCCCGCTGGGAAGGCATGTACGACGATGCCAAGGGCGAGCGCTACTGGAATTCGCTGCCGCACTGGCGCAGCAAAGAAGCGCTGCCGGCCGGCGAGATCACGCGCGGCTGATCGCGCGATTGCGCTGACACAAACCCCGGATAATTCCGGGGTTTGTCGTTTCTGCCAGCCCCGCTATCATTCGCCCCAACTTTCGGGGGATTTAACTGATGCTCAATGGCCTGTGGCTTGGCTTCTTTGTCGTGGCAATGGTGTCAGCACTGGCGCAATGGCTGGTGGGCGGTAACGCCGGGATTTTCGCGGCGATGGTGGAAAGCATTTTCGCCATGGCCAAATTGTCGGTAGAGGTCATGGTGCTGCTGTTCGGCACCCTGACGCTGTGGCTGGGCTTTCTGCGTATCGCCGAAAAAGCCGGGATCGTCGATTGGCTGGCCAAGGCCCTGGGCCCGCTGTTTCGCCGCCTGATGCCGGAAGTGCCCGCCGGCCACCCAGCCATCGGCCTGATCACCCTCAACTTCGCCGCCAACGGCCTGGGCCTGGACAACGCCGCCACGCCTATCGGCCTGAAAGCCATGAAGGCGCTGCAGGAACTCAACCCTATCCCCAACACGGCAAGCAACGCACAGATCCTGTTTCTGGTGCTTAATGCGTCCTCGCTGACCCTGTTGCCGGTGACCATCTTCATGTACCGCGCCCAGCAAGGCGCTGCCGACCCGACGCTGGTGTTCCTGCCGATCCTGCTGGCCACCAGCGCGTCGACCCTGGTCGGCCTGCTGTCGGTAGCGGTGATGCAGCGCCTGCGCTTGTGGGACCCGGTCGTGCTGGCCTATCTGATTCCCGGCGCGTTGGTCTTGGGTGGCTTCATGGCGCTGCTGGCGACCTTGTCCGCTACCGCCCTGGCCGGCTTGTCGTCGATCCTTGGCAACCTCACGCTGTTTGGCTTGATCATGCTGTTCCTGGTGATCGGCGCGTTACGCAAGGTCAAGGTGTATGAGGCCTTCGTCGAAGGCGCCAAGGAAGGCTTCGACGTCGCCAAGAACCTGTTGCCCTATCTGGTGGCGATGCTCTGTGCGGTGGGCGTATTGCGCGCCTCCGGCGCGCTGGACTTCGGCCTGGAAGGGATTCGCCACCTGGTGGCCTGGACCGGCATGGACACCCGCTTTGTCGACGCGCTGCCGACCGCGATGGTAAAGCCGTTCTCCGGCAGCGCGGCGCGGGCGATGCTGATCGAGACCATGCAGACCCAGGGTGTAGACAGCTTCCCGGCGTTGGTGGCCGCGACGATCCAGGGCAGTACCGAGACCACTTTTTATGTGTTGGCGGTGTACTTCGGGTCGGTGGGTATCCAGCGCGCGCGGCATGCGGTGGGGTGTGCGTTGTTGGCGGAGTTTGCCGGGGTGGCGGCGGCTATTGCGGTGTGTTACTGGTTCTTTGGTTGAGGCTTAGATAGCTATCGGGGGCAAGCCCCCTCCCACATTTAGATCTGTGAATACATTCAAACTGTGGGAGGGGGCTTGCCCCCGATGTGGCCCTCAGCGTTTCAAAACGCTATTGCCTTGTGCGACCACCCAATCCACCACCTGTCTGTTCAACCTATCCCCCGCCTGCCCAAACCCAGCCACCACCGCTGGCACCTGGGTATCGCTCACTGGCTGGCGCACTTCAAACCGGCGACTGGCAATGATCCGCTGATCACTGCCGCGCACCAGTCGCGCATCCAGCCGAATCACCACCTCCACTGCCGCGCCATGATATTCACTCTGAAACGCCTGTAACTGCCCGCCCAGCTCATAGTCGGCTTGCAGGTTGGTCTCGTCGGTACTCAACAGCGTCACCCGGCCGTCACGCTGGAAGCCGTCCAGCAGGCGATTACGCAACAGCACCGGCGCCGGATCGCTCCAGCGCGAGTTCGCATAGCTGCTGATCAAATCGCCATTGGGCACCACCGCAATGCGCGGGCTGTCGAGAAATTCGCTGGTCTGTGGCTTGGTCACGCGCAGTGACCAGCTTACTGGCGCGCCTTGGCTGACGGGCTGGGCCGAAGCCAGGCGGTACACATCGGACGGGTCCGGCTTGGGCAGGATCGAGCACGCGCTCATCAGCGCGAAGGCTGCCGGGGCGATCATTCGGTAAGCACGCTTCATGGCGTGAACTCCTTGTTCTTGTCACTGCCCAGCAGGTAACCGCTGGGGTTGGCTTCCAGGCGGCGCGAGATGGCGCGCAGCGAGCCGAGGGTTTCGCGCAGCTCGCGCACGGCGGGCGCCAGTTCATTGAGGCCCTGCATGCCGCTGTTCACTGAGTCCTGGTTGTTGGTCAGCAAGCTGTTGATGGTGGCGGTGCTTTGCTCAAGGGATTTCATCGCCTGCTCCGCACTGCCGAACGCCTGCTTGCCCTGATCGTTGAGCAAGCCGTTGGCGTTGCGCATCAGCACGGTGGTCTGTTCCAACGCGCCGCCGGCCTGTTTGCTCACTTGCATCAGTTGCTGCATCACCACTTTAATTTCGCTGCGCTGTTCTGCGATGGCGCCGGTAGTTTGCTGCAGGTTTTCCAGAGTGGTGCTCAAGCGTTCGACGTTTTCCCGGGAGAACAGCTGGTTGGCGTTATGCAGCAGCAGGTTGATGCTGGTCATCAGGTCGTTGCTGTTATTGAGCAGGCGTGCGATGGGCGATGGCGACGCGATGATTTCCGGCAGGTTGCCATCCTTGCCCTTGAGTTCCGGGCTTTGCGGGGTGCCGCCGCTGAGCTGGATGATCGAGGTGCCGGTGATGCCGGTCAGAGCCAGCTTGGCCTGGGTGTCTTCCTTGATCGGCGTTTGCCCGGCCAGGCGGATGCGCGCCAGCACGCGGCGCGGGTCCTTGGGGTCCAGGCGCAGGCTGGTGACATCGCCCACCTTGATCCCGCTGTACTGCACCGAACTGCCCTGGGACAGGCCGCTGACCGCTTCGTTGAACACCACCTCGTAATCGCGAAAGGCACTGTCGACGCTGGATTTGGCCAGCCACAGGCCGAACAGCATCGCGCCGACCACCACAATTACGCTGAACAATCCGATCATCACATGATGGGCTCGGGTTTCCATGTCATACCTCGTTGAGCGATTGAGCGGCATCCAATGCCGCGCGGCCTCGGGGGCCGTGGAAATATTCGTGAATCCAGGCGTCGTCGGTTTCCGAGACAACATCGATGGCATCGGCCACCAGCACTTTCTTCTGCGCCAGCACCGCCACGCGGTCGGTGATGGTGTACAGCGTGTCGAGGTCGTGGGTCACCAGGAACACACTCAAGCCCAGCGCATCGCGCAGGGTCAGGATCAGTTGGTCGAATTGCGCCGCGCCAATCGGGTCGAGGCCGGCGGTGGGTTCGTCGAGAAACAGGATGTCCGGGTCCAGGGCCAGCGCGCGCGCCAGGGCGGCGCGCTTGATCATGCCGCCGGACAGCGACGCCGGGTATTTGTCGGCCGCCGACAACGGCAGCCCGGCCAGGGCCAGCTTGACCGCCGCCAAATGCTCGGCATCGGCGCGGCTGAGCCCGGCGTGCTCGATCAACGGCAAGGCGACGTTCTCGGTGACGGTCAGCGAGGAAAACAACGCGCCCTTCTGGAACAGCACGCCGAAGCACCGTTCCACCAATGAGCGTTCATGCTCGGGCAAACTCGGCAGGTTCTTGCCGAACACCCGCACTTGCCCCTCGCTGGGCCGGCGCAGGCCGACGATGCTGCGCAGCAACACCGACTTGCCGCTGCCGGAGCCGCCGACCACCGCCAGGATTTCACCCTTGTACAAATCCAGGTCGAGGTTTTCGTGCACGCTCTGGCGGCCAAAGCGGTTGCACAGGCCACGCACCTCGATCACCGCCTCAGTGGGCGCTCGATGCAGACGACTCACCAGCCCATCTCCATGAAAAACATGGCGGCGACCGCGTCCAGCACGATCACCACGAAGATCGATTGCACCACGCTTGAGGTGGTATGCGCGCCGACGGACTCGGCACTGCCGCTGACCTTGAAGCCTTCCAGGCAACCAATTGCGGCGATCAGGAACGCGAAGATCGGCGCTTTCACCATGCCCACCAGGAAATGCTGCACGCCGATGTCCGACTGCAGCAGCGACAGAAACATCGCTGGCGAAATATCCAGGGCCACCGCACACACCACGCCGCCGCCGACGATCCCTGAAAGCATCGCCAGGAAGGTCAGCATCGGCAGCGCCACCAGCAGCGCCAACACCCGTGGCAGCACCAGCAGCTCCATGGGGTCCAGGCCCAGGGTGCGGATCGCGTCGATTTCTTCGTTGGCTTTCATCGAGCCGATCTGTGCAGTAAAGGCACTGGCCGTGCGGCCGGCGATCAGGATGGCGGTGAGCAATACACCGAATTCGCGTAGGAAAGAGAACGCCACCAGGTCTACGGTGAATACCGTCGCGCCAAAGCTCTTGAGCACGGTGGCGCCGAGGAAGGCCACGACGGCACCGACCAAGAAGGTCAGCAGCGCGACGATCGGCGCGGCGTCGAGACCGGTCTGTTCGATATGCGCCACCATCGGCGTCAGGCGCCAGCGCTTGGGCCGCAAGATGCCGCGCACGAAGGTTTCGAGGATCAGGCCGATAAAGCCCAGCAGTTTCATCCCGTCTTGCCAGACGGTGTCCACGGCGCGGCCGATACGCGCCAGCAGCTGGATGCCGACGCCTACTTCCGGCTCTTTGAGCGGTACGCAAAAATCATTCAGCGAGCGGTAGACCGTCTTGAGCAGCGCCCGGTCGGCGGCGGACAGGCTGCAATCAGTCTGCTCGGCGGAGTGTTCGATGCGGTCGGGGCCCAGCAGCTCCACCAGCAGCGAAGCACCGGCGGTATCCAGGGCGCCGAGGCCGTTAAGGTCGATGCGTGCGCCGGCGTCGTATCGGCCGTCGAGGGTGGCCGACAACTTCTTCAGGTTTGCGTAGTGAGCAAGCGTCCAGTCACCGGTAATCCGCAGCAGCGGCGGTGTGCTGGACGTATCGAGTTGGGCCGCGCCGGCTGTCGTACGAGTGGTCATAAGCTCCGAGCTTGTTTGGCTATCCACAATTCCTACGTAATAGCATGATCGGGCCTACTCTGGGTTGTCCGTTTGTGCTGAGTCGGTGACGTTGAAGCGCAGCACGCCAATGACTTGGCCGTCTTCGGTCAGCACCCGTACCTGCCAGCGGCCTACCGAATCCGGCGGGAAGTTCTGCTTGTGGGTCCAGGCGCGGTAGCCCTCCTTGCGGCCGCCATGGATATCCAGGGCAATGCGGTCGACTTCCTTGCCGTTGAATTTCCACACATGGTAGATCCGCTCATCCAGGCCGCGCGGGGCGTTGATGGCGGTGTAGGCGTACAGCCCGCCGCTGCGCAGTTGGGCGGCGCTGACCTGCTTAAGGTCGTCTCCCGGTGTGCGGTCTTGGAGCTGGGTGCTGATGGCCACTTCGGTCATCCACAGGGTGGCAGGTGGCACCCAGCTTCGCAGCAGCCAGCCGGCGCAGCCGATCGCGGCCGTGACCCCCAGCAGCATCGCCCAGCCTTTGACGCTGCGCAGCGGCAAGCTGACGGCCAAGCTCGGAATCGACAGGGCCATGGCGACGCCCAGGGCCAGCTTGTAACTCTCGGCGGTGGTCAGGTGCAGAATGATCGGCAGTGCGGTCAGCAGTGCGGCGAATAACGTCAGCGTATGCAAGGCGAGGAACAGGGAGCGCTTGGGCGCCAGCCACTTGTAGTACAGCGGGTCGATGATCGACACCAGCGCCGCCGCACCGAGCAGGCCGGTGAACACCGACTGGCCACTGTTCCAGGCCGTTGTGACGAAAAAGAACGGCAGCACGAAAAACAGACTTTCCTGGTGGATCATCTGGGTGGCATAGCGCAGCAGCGGTTCGGGTATTTCGCGGTTGAACAGCTTGGTAAACAGTTGCGTGAAGCTGTTTTCCAGCATCAGCCACAGCCAGCTCACCAGCATGATCACGGCAATCCAGCTGGCCATGCCTTGCTGGCGGTCCACCAGGATGAAGCTGCCCACACCCGATATGAAACCGCCGAGTGCGATCACCCCAGGGTAGCGTTTGATCAGTTCTATAACGCGCTGGATAAGGGGCGGTAAGTTCGGCATGGACGATTCACAATGTGTGTGGGAAAAATCCGAGACAGAATAACGTCTTAGTCCGTTGTTCGGTGCTTCATTACAGGGTCCGTTTGCGAGAAAACCGTAGCGCCGCCCCAGCCAGGATGATCAGTCCCAGCACACCCGCGCCGATCCAGCTCAGGGCGTTATAGCTCAACAGCGGCTTTTCGACGCGCCAGTAGCCCGGCTGCTCCAACACCTGGCGCATGGCCTGATTGGTCTGCGCCAGGGTCACGGCCTTGATGCGTTTGGCCGGGTCGCCGAAGCGGCCATCGGCATATTCGCCGGCCGCGCTCCAATAATAGTCGGCCAACGCGCTGTTGCCCTGCACTGCCCAGGCCTGGCGGGCGATGGCGGCTTGCTGCAAGCGAGCGAACACCACCGGGTCGAGACCATCCTTGAGCAGCTGCGCCTTGAGGTCTTGCAATACCTGTTCGGCTTGCTCGAGGTTTTCTCGTTCGAGGTCGGCGTTCAGGCTGAGGAAACCGACGCCGCCGAGCACTTCGCGTTCGGTCCACGGGCCGTAGGACAAGCCGTGCCTGAGCCGCAGTTGGCGGTACAACGCCCAGTCGAGATAGTCCTTGAGCAGGTCGTAGGTTTCATCATGCTGGTCGTCCAGCACCGGTTCCGGGAACAGCCAGTGCAGCTTGGCGTTGTCGCCGACCCAGCCGTGGATCAGGTCACGCTGGCTGGCAGCGGCATGCTGGATTTGCGGCAATGGCCGGTGTTCGCTCGGCTCTACCGGGTCGAGTTGGCCATAGGTGCGTTCCAGGTAGGCCGGCAGCAGTTTGTCCAGATCGCCGACGACGATCAGGGTCATATTGTTCGGCGCGTACCAATTTTTGCGCAGCGCCTCCAACTGATCGCGCGTGAGGTGGCTGACCTCGGCGCGTTCGGCGCACTTGAGGCCCAGCTCGACGGCTAACTGATTGCTGGCGTTGTGGCCGAGGTCCTGGCGGTCGAGCAGGCGTTGCAAGTGTGAGTAATGGCCGCCGTCCTCGCGCTCGACCACCTGCTTGGCAGCGTTGATATGGGCGTCGGTCAGTTGGGTGCGGGTGATGATTGCCAGCAGCAGGTCCAGCACCTTGCGCTGGTTCTGCGCGGGCGCCTCGATGACGAACGTGGTGTTGGCGTTGCTGGTGTAGGCGTTCCATTCGCCGCCCAGGGCTTGCATGCGATCTTCGAGGTCGCCTTCGCCACCGCCATCGATGCCGCTGAACAGCAGGTGTTCGAACAGATGCGGCAGTTCCTTCTGGTCGCAGCTGAAATCGTCCAGGCCCACGCCAACCACCAGGCGGATGGCCACATGCCCGCGCTCGGTGCCCGGTTTGAGCAACAGTTGCAGGCCGTTGGGCAAGGTGTAGCCCTCGACTTGCAGGCGGTCAAAGGCAAAGGTGTGTGCCGAGCCCAGCAGCAGGCAGGCGAGTAACAGGCGACGCATAACAAGCTTCCTGGCGAACGAGGTCCATTGTTAACTGACTTCGCTGGCTGGCGTACGTTCAGGGCGAATGGGTGATGTCGGCAATATCTTCAGCAGAGAGTGCGCCGGTGTCGGACGTTTCCAACACAACATAGGCGCTGCTGCAGAACAACGAGTTCAAACGCTTCATGTCGGCAATCAGCTCCAGGTGCAAGGAACTGGTTTCCAGGCTCTGCACGATTTTACGTTGCAGGCGGCTGACGTGGGCGTGGGCCAGGCGACGTTCCTGGGCGCGAAAGCGGCGCTTCTCACGCAGTAATTGGCGGGCACTTTCCGGATCGCCGCTGAGGAAGACCGACAGGCCCAGGCGCAGGTTGGCGATCAACTGGCTGTGCAGGCCGCTGAGCTCTTCCAGGCCGACCTCGGAAAATTGCCGACGTTGCGAAGTCTTCTGCTGCTGGACTTTGCGCAGCATGCGCTCGATCAAGTCGCCCGCCAGCTTCAGGTTGATGGACAGCTCAATGATTTCTGCCCAGCGTCGATTGTCCTGTTCACTCAGGTCTTCACGGGGCATTTGCGCCAGGTAAAGCTTGATCGCGCTGTAAAGCGCCTCGACGTCATCGCTGAGGCTGCGCATTTCCTGGGTAATGGCGGTTTGTTTGCCGCGCAGCACTTCCTGCATCGAGGTGAGCATGTTGTCGATCAGGTCGCCGAGCCGCAGGGTTTCGCGGGCGGCGTTGGCCAGCGCCAGGCTCGGCGTATTCAGTGAGGCCAGGTCCAGGTGGCGCGGCTTGGCTTTGCCATCGGTTTCGGGACGCTCCGGCAGCAGCCATTCGCACAGCCGTGCCATCGGGCCAATGGTAGGCAACAGAATCAGGCAGCGGCTGACGTTGTAGAGCAGGTGGAACGTGATAACCATGGCCTGAGTGCTGTAGTCCAGGCCGTCCATCCAGCGTACGAGTGGGTCGAGTACCGGAATGATCAACAGCAGGCCGATCAACTTGTACAACAGGCTGCCCAGGGCGACTTGCCGCCCGGCGGTGTTCTGCATGCTGGTGCTGAGAAAGGCCAGGATGCCGCTGCCGATGTTGGCGCCGATCACCAGGCCGATGGCGACGTGCAAACCGATCACGCCGGCCCCGGCCAGGGTTGCCGTCAGCAGCACGGCGGCGAGGCTGGAGTAGGAAATCATCGCGAACAGCGCGCCCACCAGGGCATCGAGCAGGATGTCGCCGGTCAGCGACGCGAAGATGACTTTGACACCTTGGGCATGGGTAATCGGCCCGGCGGCTTCGACGATCAATTGCAAGGCGAGAATGATCAGCCCGAGGCCGATCCCGACCCGGCCGAGTTGCCCGGCCCGCGTCTGTTTACGTGACAGGAAAAAAATCACCCCGAGGAAGATCAACAGCGGCGATAACCAGGACAGGTCCAGGGTGAGTACCCGCGCCATCAACGCGGTGCCTACGTCGGCGCCGAGCATGGTGGCCAAGGCGGGCGTCAGGCTCATCAAGCCTTGGCCGACAAAGGACGTCACCAGCATCGCCGTGGCATTGCTGCTCTGCACCATGGCCGTTACCAGGATGCCGGCGACAAACGCCAGCCAGCGCTTGGACATATTCTGCCCGATGACTTGGCGCAAGTTGGAGCCGTAGACCCGCAGGATGCCGGTACGGACGATGTGCGTGCCCCAGATAAGCAGGGTCACGGCGGAAAGCAGATTGAGCAAGGTCAGCATGCTCGGCCCCCCGTGTGGGTGCGCTCCAGCAGGAGCGAAGGAAAGTTGCCGCGTGCCGTTCTACGTCTTGTACTTAAGCTGTAGTTGGCGAATGGGCTCTGCGCCAGCATCGCATAGCTAAACTCGGGATTGAAACAAAACTGTCACATGTAGGAGCGAGCTTGCTCGCGAAGAACCCAAGGACAACGCGTTAAATCAGGCAGTACGCGTAGTCGTTGACGTTCTTCGCGAGCAAGCTCGCTCCTACAGGTTTATTGACCCGGAACGTCCTTGCGCAGTTTCACCGGGTCCTGCTGTTTCTTCTTTTTCGCGATGGCAGTGCGCATCTTGATGTTCACCGCTTCCACTGCCAGCGAGAACGCCATGGCGAAGTAGACGTAGCCTTTTGGCACGTGCACGTCGAAAGATTCAGCGATCAGCACGGTACCCACTACCAGCAGGAACGACAGCGCCAGCATCTTCAGCGACGGGTGCTTGTCGATAAATTCGCTGATGGTGCCAGCGGCCAGCATCATCACCAGTACGGCAACCACGATAGCGGCAATCATTACCGGCACATGGGAAACCATGCCGACGGCGGTGATGACCGAATCCAGGGAGAACACAATGTCGATGATCGCAATCTGGATGATGGTGTAGATGAACTTGCCGCCGGCGCCTTTAGGCTCGTCGTTGGTTTCATCTTCACCTTCCAGGGCGTGGTACATCTCCTGGGAGCTTTTCCACAACAGGAACAGGCCACCGAAGAACAGGATCAGGTCGCGACCGGAAATGCCCTCGCCGAACACTACGAACAGGTCGGCGGTCAGTTGCATGACCCAGGTGATCGATAGCAGCAACAGGATACGCGTGACCATCGCCAGCGCGAGGCCGAAGATCCGGGTGCGTGCCTGCATGTGCTTGGGCATGCGGCTGACCAGGATCGAAATCATGATGATGTTATCGATGCCCAGGACGATCTCGAGGGCCGTCAGGGTGAAGAAGGCAATCCAGATTTCCGGATTGGTCAGCCATTCCATGTGTATTCCTTTGAGCAAGTGTTAGACCGCGCAAGCTGTAGCGCCGCGCGGTAGGTGAGTCGGTACGATTATAGAGTGCTGAACAGCGGAAAAATCCCCATCAGCAACGCGGCGAACATTATGCACAGGCATACCAGTACTGCCCACTTGAGGGTGAAGCGCTGGTGATCGCCAAACTCGATACCCGCCAGCGCGACCAGCAGGTAGGTCGAGGGTACCAGTGGGCTCAGCAAATGCACCGGTTGCCCGACGATCGACGCACGGGCCATTTCCACAGCGGTGATGCCGTAGTGGCTGGCGGCTTCGGCCAGTACCGGCAGCACGCCATAATAGAACGCATCGTTGGACATGAAGAAGGTAAACGGCATGCTTACCAGCGCCGTGATCACCGCCAGGTACGGGCCCATGGCTTCAGGGATGACCGCCAGCAGGCTCTTGGACATGGCATCGACCATGCCAGTGCCCGACAGGATGCCAGTGAAGATACCGGCGGCGAAGATCAACCCGACCACCGCCAATACGCTGCCGGCGTGGGCCGCGACGCGGTCTTTCTGTTGTTGCAGGCACGGGTAGTTGACGATCATCGCGATACTGAACGCCACCATGAACAGCACCGGCAGCGGCAACAGGCCGGCGATGAGCGTGCACATCAGCGCAAGGGTGAGCGCGCCGTTGAACCAGATCAGCTTCGGACGGCGGGCGTCGGGGAATTGCGACACGCTGATGTCGCTGTGGTCGATCTCGTCGCCCTGCAGGTGCAGTTCACCCAGGCGGGCGCGCTCGCGCTTGCCGTACATATAGGCAATCACCAGGATCGCCACCACGCCGGCGGCCATGGCCGGGATCATCGGCACGAAGATGTCCGATGGGTCCACATGCAGCGCACTGGCCGCGCGGGCCGTCGGGCCACCCCAGGGGGTCATGTTCATCACGCCACCGGCAAGAATGATCAGGCCGGCCATGATCCGCGGGCTCATGCCGATGCGCTGGTACAGCGGCAACATGGCGGCGACGCAAATCATGTAAGTGGTGGCGCCGTCACCGTCGAGGGACACCACCAGGGCCAGCACGGCGGTGCCGACCGAGACTTTCAGTGGGTCGCCCTTGACCATCTTGAGGATCTTGCGCACGGCCGGGTCGAACAGGCCGGAGTCGATCATCAGGGCAAAGTAGAGGATGGCGAACATCAGCATCACGCCGGTCGGCGCGAGCTTGGTGATGCCTTCGAGCATCATCGGGCCGATCTTCGGCGCGAAACCGCCGAACAGCGCGAACAGGATAGGCACGATGATCAAGGCGATCAGCGCAGACAGGCGCTTGGTCATGATCAGGAACATGAACGTGATGACCATGGCAAAGCCAAGGAAAGTCAGCATAGGAATACTCCAGGCGTAGCGCGGCTAGGGAATGGCGAACCGGGTGGGGTCAGCGCAGAACGAAAGGCACGTGGCGTACGGGGGGAGTTGGGGCAAACAGGCGGGTACGGACGGACATCGGGAATCACCATTGTTGTTGTTAACAGTCGGTCTGTTGCCGACAGTGGGGGTGATCCTAGACGGGTAAGCTTTCAGCCAGCTTTCGCTGAGAAAACAGGTGATACACGGTCGTGAGGCTTATTCAGATACAAATGTGGGAGGGGGCTTGCTCCCGATAGCGGTGGGTCAGCCAGCACATATATCAGCTGACCCAATGCCATCGGGAGCAAGCCCCCTCCCACAATTGGGTTTTGCGTACCGCTGAATCTTCAGGGCAGTTCGAGACCACCGGCCGCCTTGTGCAACGCCCGCAGATGTTCGCCCATCTGCTTGAGATTGGCTTCGCAAGCGGCAATCTCGGCAGCACGGGCAGGCTCGAGCAGCGCCCTTACCTCTTTATCCAGTTCGCCGGTCAGCGACTGCAGTTGCTTCTGGCGCTCGGCACTTTCCGATTCCAGCCGTTTGGCCTCCGACGGTTGCGGCAGGCCGTAGCCGCCACTGTCGAGCAGTTCGGCCGGACGGCTGAGGAAGCCGCTGTTGGCGAGAATTTGCTGCAGCGTGTTATTGGCTTTCTCCATGCCGCCGTTTTTCAGCTCCCGGGCATTGAGGTAGCGTTGTTTGACTTCGTCCTGGGCGAGCATCAGTTGTTTGCGATAGCTGGCTTGTTCCAGCAACAGCAACGCGGCGCTGGTGCGCAAATCGGCCTGGCTGAACCATTGGCGGCGCTCTTGCGCATTCAGCGACAGCCACTCTTCGACTTGGCTCTGCTTGATCGGCAGACGCTTGCGCAGTACATCGAACATCGCCTGGTAGCGCTCGCGGAACGAGTCGAAGTGATAACCCAGGCGCAACGCCTCGCGCTTGTCGTTCAGCACGCTGGTGTCGGCCAACCCACGTGCGCTGAGCACTTCCAGCAAGCCGTTGGGGGTGATGTTGTCCAGGCCGGTCAATTGTGGGTTGGCGCTGCCGCTGCGCAACAGCTTCAGGCTTTCTACCGCGCAGTTGTTGGAAATAAAGAAGTAGTTGCCGTCGTAGCTCCAGTGCATCTCGGCGGCATGTTCGACCGTGTCGTTGATTTCCTGGCGGTTGAGCTTCAGCGGCACCGATGCCAAGCCGCGCAGCTCGGTCTTGGTGTATTCGTCGATGACCTGGGCCAGCGGCAGCACAAACAGGCGCGACGGGTATTTGCCCACCAGGCCGTCCCAGCTCGACAGCTGGACGTCACCGACGAAGGCGCGGTAGGACAACACCAGATGCTGATCCAGGTCCAGCCGGCAATCCGGCCCGCGCGGACGGCCCGGCGCGCAGATCACCAGACGCAGCATGCTATGGCCCCAGCGGCTTACCAGATTCTGGTTGGCTTCGGCGAGCAGGTAGTCGATTTCGTACACGCGCTCCGGGTCGATCTGGCCCAGCGGGGTTTTGGCGAAGTCATTGCCGGCGTTCAAAAACGCGTAGGTATTGCCGCAGGCGTCCTGCCCGGGCGGCGCCCAGCCAAAATGTTCCTGGTAATAGCGCGTCAGCGCGGGACGGCGGCAGGCGTAGCTGGGGTCGAGGAGGAAATATTCCATGTTGACCGCGACGAATTCCAGCGGGCTGGTGGTTTCGTAGATATCCGGGCTGCGCACCACTTGATTATTGTGCTGTTCGCGTTCGCCGCGACGGCCGACGTATTGCGGCCAACCGGCGAGGTCCAGCAAGCGTGGGTCGTCACTGAGCGTGAAGCGCCGGTCATTCTGGCCACGACATTGATCGGGCAGGCCAATTAAACCGGTGATGCTGTTCTGGCGGCTGCAGCGTTGGATCAGGGCTCGCTCGTCTTTGGACCACAGGCGCGCACGGTCGTAGATATGGGTCAGTTCATGCAGCACGGTGGCGAGCATTTCCTTGCGCACGGTGCCGTGTGGGCGGTTGGTTTTCTGCGTGGCGGCGCTGCCGTCGGTGAGGCTGGCAAGCAGGTTCTGATTGAGGTCCAGTTCGGACACCAGGGAGGCCTGGCCATAAGCGTTTTTAGGCATCTTGTCGGTCCAGCCGACTTCGATACGGCGGTCCAACTGCTCGACGAAACGCGGCGGCAAGGCGCCCATCGCTTCATCGAGCAGCGCCTGGCTGGCCTGCTGTTCAGCCGGGCTCAAGCCATCGGTCTTGAGCCGCAGCTGCAGGCTGGCCTGGGCTGTACCGGCACACAGCAGCACGGCCCCGGCCAGGAGCCAGGCATTGATTCGCCTCACAGAGCGAGAATAGCTTCGGCGAGCGTCTGGTCACTGGCATCACGGGCTTCCGGCACGCGGGTGCGCAAGGTGTCGAACGCCGCCTCGAGTTGCGCGCCACGAATCTCGCCGTTGGTGGCGACGAAGCTGGCGGCATCATCGTGGGCTTCGCGCACGATCTTGGAGTCGCGGATGGAGGTGGTGGTGTCCGAGGTGAAATCAATGGTGCGTGCCGAAGCACGGACGATGATGTTACTGGTGGCCTTCAGGGTTTGCGCCTGGGCGACATCGGCCAAAAACAGCAGGCCGAGGGCGGCGATGATCAACGGGCTACGCATGGGGTGACTCCAATACAAAGATGGACATACAAAGATGATTATTGGACGAGAATTGCCTGCGCCAGTTCAAGGTCGCTCGCATGAAGTTTTGGCTGGGTACGGCGCAGGTAATCCAGCGCGGACTCCAAGCGTGCGCCCCGCCATTGGCCGTCAGTGGCAATGAAAGCAGCAGCATCATCCTTGGCAACCCGTACCAATTTGTTGTCGAACGGCGCAGAGGTCACCTTGCTGGTGGCGTACGCGCTGACAACGGTGCTCTGGATGGACACGTCAAAGGCCGAAGCCGGCGGTGCCCAGCAGGCGCAGAACATCACAGGAACAATCAACAGGCGGTATGAAAAAGCCATGGGACTCGACAACTGAAAACGAGCGCCAAGGCTAGCGCAATGACCGGATGAGGGCCAGTGCGACTGGCCCTTCCCCTGGTTTTAGATCGCCAGGATGGCCTGGGCCAATTGAGCGTCAGTGGCGGTGTCCAACTGCGGCGCCTGTTGGCGGATCTGGGCCAGGGCGCTTTCGAGTTTCACACCTCGGATGGCGCCTTCGCTGGCGACAAAACTGGCGGCGTCGTCACGGGCGGCTCGCACCACTTTGTTGTCGCGCAGGGAGGATGTGGCATCAGAGGTGGCGTCGGAGGTGGCTTTTAATGCGCCAACGATCGAATCGGTGGTCACGATAAAGCTGCTCGCGTTGGCATTGGCAGCAACGGCCAACAGGGCGGCAGTGCACAGCAGGCGAAGACGGGACATGGGGTAACTCCTGTAGATGAGCAAATAAAGTGGCACAGAGTAGCCACAATGAAACGGACGTTGGAAATTGGGCATCTGACGCCCGTTCTACAAGGTTCGCCACGTAGTGATTGGATATTAGGCCACCGCTTGTCCATTCGGAAGTCGTCGTTTAACTGTTATGGTTATATTTTAGAATATAAAAACTGTATTGGTTCGGCAGATTATCGCTGTTTCAATTGCATCGCATCAGAAACAGCAAAGCCCGCCTCCGGTTACCCGGGGCGGGCCTTGCTTTGACAAATCAGAGTGCTGGCAGTGGACCCGGCAGGTCAGGGCCAGCGAGCGCCAATCAGCGCCAGAACGGCTTGCTCAGCTCTTCGTAGCGTTGAGCTTCGCTGATACCAGCGTCGGCCAGCAGACGCGAATCCAGGCGAGCCAGTTGGTGGCGGCTGGAGATGCGGCGCTGCCACAACATCAGGTTGGCGAGAACGCGCAGAGGCAGGGAAGCCTGGGTGTTAACAGCTTTTTCTTCGAAGAACAGTTCGGAACTGAGTGTACGTTCCATGATGACATCCTTCCGCTTGTGGCGGGATTAGGTAGTGGTTTAACTGATGCCAATCATCCTCCTCCCGCGCAAGACTCTCTAGATACAGTTCACCTGTATTGTGAGGGGCCAGTTAACTGTTTATAGAGGCTGTACGGTACGAAATGAGGGCAACTGTACCTGTTCGCACTGAAACAGTGCGAAATAGGCATTTTAGAGGAAGGTCGTAGGACATTTCGGTAGGAAATGACCGGTACAGCAGTACAGTTTTTGACGTAACCATCGCTTAAACGACCGGGTCGATGAAACTGTTCAGGCATCAACTCGGTTGTGTACCCCTCAAGCCTTGAGCATGTGTCCGGTTTCTTCCAGATTAATGTGCCAGCTCAGTGCATCACGCAGGATGTGCGGGGTATGCCCGCCGAGCGCGCAGGCGGCCTCGAAGTAACTGTTCAGCGCATCGCGATACGCCGGGTGCACACAGTTGTCGATGATCACTCGGGCCCGCTCCCGTGGCGCCAGGCCACGCAAGTCGGCCAGGCCCACTTCGGTCACCAGGATGTCTACGTCATGTTCGGTGTGGTCCACATGGCTCACCATCGGTACCACGCTGGAAATCGCGCCGCCTTTGGCAATGGACTTGGTCACGAAGATCGCCAGGTGCGCATTGCGCGCAAAGTCGCCGGATCCGCCAATGCCGTTCATCATTCGCGTGCCGCAAATGTGGGTGGAGTTGACGTTGCCGTAGATATCGAACTCCAGCGCGGTGTTGATACCAATAATGCCCAGGCGACGCACCACTTCTGGATGGTTGGAAATCTCCTGCGGGCGCAGCACCAATTTGTCTTTGTAGTGCTCAAGATTGCCGAACACGTCGGCATTGCGCCGCTCCGACAGGGTAATCGAGCTGCCGGAGGCGAAGCTCAGCTTGCCGGCGTCGATCAAGTCGAACGTCGAGTCCTGCAGTACTTCCGAATACATGGTCAAGTCTTCGAACGGCGAGTCAATCAGGCCGCACATCACCGCGTTAGCGATATTGCCGATACCGGCCTGCAGCGGGCCGAGCTTGTTGGTCATGCGGCCGGCGTCTACTTCCTGTTTCAGAAAGTTGATCAGGTGATTGGCGATGCCTTGGGTATCGGCGTCGGGTGGCGTCACGGTGGACGCAGAATCCGCCTGATTGGTGATCACAATAGCGACGATTTTTTCGGGCGGGATAGGAATCGCCGGGCTGCCAATGCGGTCGTCGACTTTAACCAGCGGAATCGGCGTGCGGGTTGGCCGATAGGAGGGGATGTAAATATCGTGCAGCCCTTCCAGGTTCGGATTGTGCGCCAGGTTGATCTCGACGATCACTTGCTTGGCAAAAATCGCGAAGCTGGCCGAGTTGCCTACCGAGGTGGTGGGCACGATATGCCCAAGCTCGGTGATTGCAACGGCTTCGATTACCGCGATGTCCGGCAACTTGAGCTGGTTATTGCGCAGTTGCTCGACAGTTTCCGACAGGTGCTGGTCGATAAACATCACCTCGCCCGCGTTGATCGCCTTGCGCAGCGTGCTGTCGACTTGAAAGGGCATGCGGCGCGACAGCACGCCGGCTTCGGTCAATTGCTTGTCCAGGTCATTGCCCAGGCTGGCACCGGTCATCAGGGTGATTTTCAGCGGGGAAGTCTTGGCGCGCTCGGCCAGGGCGTGAGGAACGGCCTTGGCTTCACCGGCGCGGGTGAAGCCGCTCATGCCGACGGTCATGCCGTCCTCGATCAGTGCTGCGGCGTCTGCCGCGCTCATGACCTTGTTCAACAACGAAGGCAAGCGGATACGATCACGGTACATGAATGGTCATCTCAGGCTACGGAAGCAAGGTGGGCAGTGTAGTGATTTCAAAAAGTTTCGGCCCGCTACCATGGTCGAATGCCGAGTAGCGATTTAGAGCCTTTGGTCGGGTTTCATATGAGTGTGCAAAGCGGGGCGTGCAACGCCCCCGGCTGCATTACCACGCAGAGCATGGGAACGAAAAAACCCCAGCCTACGTGAGGCCAGGGTTTGGGGTATTGCGCTGGCGCAGTGTTATTCGACGGCCTTGACCATGTCTTCGATGACCTTCTTGGCATCGCCAAAGACCATCATGGTCTTGTCCAGGTAGAACAACTCGTTATCCAGGCCCGCGTAGCCGCTGGCCATCGAGCGCTTGTTGACGATGATGGTCTTGGCCTTGAACGCTTCAAGGATCGGCATGCCGGCGATCGGTGAGTTCGGATCGTTCTTGGCGGCCGGGTTGACCACATCGTTGGCGCCCAGCACCAGTACCACGTCGGCCTGGCCGAACTCGGAGTTGATGTCTTCCATCTCGAACACTTGGTCGTACGGCACTTCGGCTTCGGCGAGCAGTACGTTCATGTGCCCAGGCATACGGCCCGCCACCGGGTGGATCGCATACTTCACTGTCACGCCACGGTGCGTCAGCTTCTCGGTCAGTTCCTTGAGCGCGTGCTGCGCCCGGGCCACTGCCAGACCGTAGCCCGGCACGATGATCACGGTGTCGGCGTTGGTCAGCAGGAACGTGGCATCGTCGGCCGAGCCGGATTTCACCGGCCGTGCTTCTTTAGCGCCTGTCGCAGCGGCGGCGTCTGGCGTATTGCCGAAACCGCCAAGCAGTACATTAAAGAAGGAACGGTTCATCGCCTTGCACATGATGTACGAGAGGATTGCGCCGCTGGAACCCACCAGGGAGCCGGCGATGATCAGCATCGAATTGTTCAGCGAGAAGCCGATGCCCGCCGCTGCCCAGCCGGAGTAGCTGTTGAGCATCGACACGACGACCGGCATGTCGGCGCCGCCGATCGGGATGATGATCAGCACGCCCAGAACGAATGCCAGGGCCAGCATCACTGCGAAGGCCGTCAGGTTGCCGGTGAACATGAACGCCAGGCCCAGGCCCAGCGTGAGCAGGCCCAGCACCAGGTTGAGCTTGTGCTGGCCACCGAACTGTACCGGTGCGCCCTGGAACAGGCGGAACTTGTACTTGCCGGACAGCTTGCCGAAAGCGATTACCGAACCGGAGAAGGTGATTGCGCCGATGGCGGCGCCGAGGAACAGCTCCAGGCGGTTGCCCGCAGGAATCGCGTCGCCCAGGTGTTTGACGATGCCCAGCGATTGCGGCTCGACGACAGCTGCGATGGCGATAAACACTGCGGCCAGGCCGATCATGCTGTGCATGAAGGCTACCAGCTCCGGCATCTTGGTCATTTCTACGCGTTTGGCCATGATCGAGCCGGCGGTGCCGCCGATCAGCAGGCCGACGATCACGTA
Source organism: Pseudomonas sp. R2-37-08W (assembly GCF_003851705.1). Classification (NCBI taxonomy): domain Bacteria; kingdom Pseudomonadati; phylum Pseudomonadota; class Gammaproteobacteria; order Pseudomonadales; family Pseudomonadaceae; genus Pseudomonas; species Pseudomonas sp. R2-37-08W. The sequence continues at coordinate 115,629 of NZ_CP027728.1, forward strand.
GCCGATACCGGCAGTCGCCAGCTCAGCGCCGAGCTTATAGATGAGGCCGACGGTAGTGAGTACCGCCAGCGCCATGCCGAGCATGCCGAACAGGTTGCCGCGCCGCGAAGTGGTCGGGTGCGAGAGGCCTTTGAGGGCTTGGATGAAACAGATCGACGCAATCAGGTAGAGCGTCGTGACGAGGTTCATGCTCATTACTTTGGCGCCTCTTCTTTTACTTTCGGGGCTTTTTTCTTGAACATCTCAAGCATGCGACGCGTGACCAGAAAGCCACCAAATACGTTGACCGCCGCCAGGGCCACGGCCAGGGTGCCCATCGTCTTGCCCAGCGGCGTCACCGTGAGGGCGGCGGCGAGCATGGCGCCGACGATCACGATGGCCGAAATGGCGTTGGTCACGGCCATCAACGGCGTGTGCAGCGCGGGTGTCACGTTCCAGACCACGTGGTAACCGACATAAATCGCCAGCACAAAGATGATCAGGTTGTAGATACCGGGGGAGATAAGCTCTTCCATCGTCTGAATCCCTGCTTAGGCGTTTTTGCGGATGACTTGGCCGTCGCGGCACATCAGGCACGCGGCGACGATGTCGTCTTCGAGGTTGATTTCAAACTGCCCTTCCTTGGTGAACACCAGCTTCAGGAAGTCCAGCAGGTTGCGTGCATACAAGGCCGACGCATCGGCGGCCACGGCGCCGGCCAGGTTGGTCGGGCCGCAAATGATCACGCCGTTTTCCACCACCACTTGATCTGCGACCGTCAGCGGGCAGTTGCCGCCCTGGGCTGCCGCGAGGTCAATGACGACCGAGCCCGGCTTCATCTGTGCGACGGTTTCGGCGCTGAGTAAGGTCGGTGCTTTGCGACCGGGGATCAATGCCGTGGTGATGACGATATCGGCTTGCCTGGCGCGCTCGTGCACAGCCAGGGCCTGGCGCTGCATCCAACTGGTGGGCATCGGGCGTGCGTAACCACCGACGCCGACCGCGCATTCACGTTCCTCATCGGTTTCGTAAGGCACATCGACGAACTTGGCGCCGAGGGATTCGATCTGTTCCTTTACGGCCGGGCGTACATCAGAGGCTTCGATTACTGCACCCAGGCGTTTCGCCGTGGCAATGGCCTGCAAACCGGCGACGCCAGCGCCAAGGATCAGCACGCGGGCCGCTTTCACGGTGCCTGCGGCGGTCATCAACATCGGCATGAAGCGCGGGTAGTGGTGGGCAGCCAGCAATACCGCCTTGTAACCGGCGATGTTGGCTTGTGAAGACAGCACATCCAGGCTCTGGGCCCGCGAGGTGCGTGGCGCGGCTTCGAGAGCGAAGGCCGTGATGCCGCATTCTGCGAGCTTGGCGATGGTTTCGTTGCTGAACGGATTGAGCATGCCCACCAATACGGTGCCGCTTTTGATCAGCGCCAGTTCGCTGTCGCTGGGGGCAACCACCTTGAGGATCAGTTCGGCGCCAAACGCATCGTTGGCGCTGCCAATGGTTGCGCCTGCCGTTTCATAGGCACTGTCGACGATGCTGGCTTTAATGCCTGCGCCGCTTTGTACAGTGACCTTATGGCCCTGGCCGATCAGCTTCTTGATGGTTTCCGGGGTGGCAGCCACCCGCGTTTCACCGGTCTGGGTTTCGAGAGGAACACCAATGTGCACGTCAAATCTCCTGCATGATCTTTTTGCTTTTGATCTTTTTGTAAAAAGGCCAGTGCGCCGTGAGTGGCGCAGCTGGGGCGGCCGATCAGCACGATCCCGCTGAAATGACAGCGGGGCGCGGCATTTTGCAGGCGAACTTTACGGCCTTCAAGGGATTATGACGGGTGACGAAAAATTAACTACAAGTCACCCTGTGACTGATTGTCGCAATGCACTGGAATAACCTTATTGAATACAGGCTGTTAAGCAATTTTGTAGTGAAATATACGGTTTCCACATGGTCATGGTGAATAGTCGGTTATTGACCTGTGATGGTCGCTATAGGCCATGAAAATCATGGCTTTGAGCCTAATTTGTGTTCGGCAGGTACAGTCTGTTTAAATGCGACATCTACGTATATCTGTAGGGCTTTTATTTATCTGACTACAAGGTCAATAAATTGCCATATGCCTTTAAAGATTGGGGTTGTAGCGCTGAGATTGGCCAATAAGCCAGTCTCGGAACGCATGCAATGAAGCAGATTCGACCTTTCGTTCTGGAATCATCAAGTAATAGGCCTTATCGCTGCTCAGGGTCTGGTTAGCGGCGATCACCAACTGTTTCTCCTGTAATTCCCGCTGGATCAAGAAGGGCGGGATCAACGCGATACCCATGTCATGCATAGCCGCCTGGGACAACATTGAGAATAGCTCGTAACGCGGGCCTGTCATGTCGCGGGGAACGCTCAGTTGCTGGGCGTTGAACCACTGGCGCCAGGCATAAGGGCGGGTTGTCTGCTGCAGCAGAGGCAGTTCGGCGATTTCCCTAGGAGTGAAGTGCGCAAGGTCGCCGAGTAAGCGTGGGCTGCAGACGGGCACAGGGTTTTCACCCATGAGCCGATGGGATTCTGTGCCGGACCAATCGGCATCGCCGAAGTAGATCGCAGCGTCGAACTCGGTGTCGGCAAACAGGAAGGGGCGTGTGCGGTTGGTCAGGTTGACCGTCACTTCCGGATGCTGCTGTTGGAAGTCCTTCAGGCGTGGGATCAGCCACTGGGTGCCAAACGTCGGTACCACCGCCAGTTCGATCACATTCGCACCCTGCTGGCCCATGACGGAAAGGGTGTCGCGCTCCACTGCGTCCAGTTGCGTTGCCACTCTGCGGCTATAGGACAGCCCCGCCTCGGTCAGCTTCACTCCGCGCCGCGAGCGCCGAAACAGTTCGACACTCAAAAACTCTTCAAGGCTGGCGATCTGTCGGCAGATCGCGCCTTGCGTGATGGAAAGCTCCTGCGCCGCCTTGGTAAAGCTCTCGTGGCGGGCCGCTGCTTCAAAACTGATCAGCGCGGTAGTGCTGGGGATTTTTCTGCGCATGTACATTGTCCTCACATGTAAGGCGCATTTTTGGCCTTATCTAGCATCACGAAGTGAGAAATTAGCACAAGCTCATGCAGAAACCTCGTTTGCCCTCTGCACCGTCCCGACCTAGTCTGCATGCACGACGTTTGATTCTTTTCGTGAGGACTTATTCATGGCTGGCAAGGCAAGCTTCAACTGGATCGATCCACTGCTACTGGATCAACAGCTCACCGAAGAAGAGCGCATGGTGCGTGACAGTGCCGAGCAATTTGCTCAGGACAAGTTGGCGCCTCGAGTGCTTGAAGCTTTCCGTCATGAAAAGACCGACCCCGCGATTTTCCGCGAGATGGGCGAAACCGGCTTGTTGGGAGCGATGATCCCCGAGCAATACGGCGGCAGTGGCTTGAACTATGTCAGCTACGGGTTGATTGCCCGTGAAGTCGAGCGGGTCGATTCCGGTTATCGCTCGATGATGAGCGTGCAGTCCTCACTGGTGATGGTGCCGATCAATGAATTCGGTACCGAGGCGCAAAAGCAAAAGTACCTGCCGAAATTGGCCTCGGGCGAATGGATCGGCTGCTTCGGTCTCACCGAGCCCAATCATGGTTCTGATCCAGGCGCGATGATCACCCGTGCGCGCAAAGTGGAGGGCGGCTACAGCTTGAGCGGCGCGAAGATGTGGATTACCAACAGCCCGATCGCCGACGTGTTTGTGGTGTGGGGCAAGGACGACGCTGGCGACATACGCGGTTTTGTCCTGGAGAAGGGCTGGAAAGGCCTGAGCGCGCCGGCGATTCACGGCAAGGTCGGCCTGCGGGCGTCCATCACCGGCGAAATCGTGATGGATAACGTCTTTGTACCGGAAGAGAACATCTTTCCGGATGTGCGTGGCTTGAAGGGACCTTTTACGTGCCTGAATTCGGCGCGATACGGCATCTCCTGGGGCGCGCTGGGCGCTGCGGAGTTCTGCTGGCATACCGCGCGTCAGTACACCCTCGACCGCCACCAGTTTGGCCGGCCATTGGCCGCGACGCAGTTGATCCAGAAGAAGCTGGCCGACATGCAGACCGAGATCACGTTGGCGCTGCAAGGCTGCCTGCGGTTGGGTCGGATGAAGGATGAAGGGACGGCGGCGGTCGAGATCACTTCGATCATGAAGCGCAACTCATGCGGCAAGTCCCTGGATATCGCGCGCATGGCCCGGGACATGCTCGGTGGTAACGGCATCTCCGATGAGTTTGGGGTGGCGCGCCATTTGGTCAACCTGGAGGTGGTCAACACCTATGAAGGTACCCATGACGTGCACGCCTTGATCCTGGGGCGCGCGCAAACCGGTCTTCAGGCGTTCTATTAATAGGAGCATGGGCATGGGCGCGCTTTCGCATCTGCGGGTACTGGATTTATCGCGAGTACTGGCGGGCCCTTGGTCCGGGCAGATACTTGCGGACCTCGGGGCCGAGGTGATCAAGGTCGAAAGGCCGGGCAATGGTGACGACACGCGCGCCTGGGGGCCGCCCTTCCTCAAGGATGCTTATGGTGAGAACACCAGTGAGGCGGCGTATTACCTGTCGGCCAACCGTAATAAGGAATCGGTGACCATCGACTTCACCAAGCCTGAGGGGCAGAGGCTGGTGCGTGACCTGGCTGCCAAGTCGGACATTCTGATCGAGAACTTCAAAGTCGGTGGCCTGGCGGCGTATGGGTTGGATTATGAGTCGCTCAAGGAGATAAACCCGGAGCTGATCTATTGCTCGATCACAGGCTTCGGCCAGACCGGCCCTTATGCCACGCGTGCCGGCTATGACTTCATGATTCAAGGCTTGGGTGGGTTGATGAGCCTGACCGGTCGGCCTGAGGGGATGATGGCGCGGGGCCGGTGAAGGTTGGGGTGGCATTGACCGATATTCTCACGGGGCTTTATTCAACCGTGGCTATCCTGGCGGCCCTCGCTCACCGGGATCACGACGGCGGCGGGCAACATATCGATATGGCGCTGCTGGATGTGCAGGTGGCTTGCCTGGCTAATCAGGCGATGAATTACCTGACGACGGGAGTCTCGCCAAAACGCCTGGGCAATGCGCACCCGAATATCGTGCCTTATCAGGACTTTCCTACGGCCGATGGTGATTTCATTCTGACGGTGGGAAATGACGGGCAGTTTCGCAAGTTCGCCGAGGTGGCTGGGCAGCCACAGTGGGCGGACGATCCACGGTTCTCTACTAACAAGATGCGGGTTGCCAATCGGGCGGCGCTGATCCCGTTGATTCGTCAGGCGACGGTCTTCAAGACCACGGCGGAGTGGGTATCGCAACTGGAGAAAGTAGGCGTGCCGTGTGGGCCGATCAATGATCTGGCGCAGATGTTCGCTGATCCGCAGGTCAAGGCGCGGGGGCTGGCCATGGAGCTGCCTCATGCTTTGGCGGGGATGGTACCTCAGGTCGCCAGCCCGATCCGGCTTTCCAAGACGCCTGTGGAGTATCGCAGTGCGCCGCCGCTGCTGGGTGAGCACACGCTTCAAGTGCTGCAGAGTGTACTGGGGCTGACGCCGTTGAATGTTGCGGCTTTAAGAGAGGCTGGCGTTATCTGAGTGCGCTCTTCTATATAGAGGGGTATCTGTCGGTCGTTTTATGATCAATCCTAACTAATTGATAAGAAAACGAAATTAGAAGTTGACGGCAGATTCTGTGCGCCTATAATTCGCCCCACTTCCGGCGCAGTCGAAACGGAAAACTCCTTGGTAAACAACTAGTTAAGTAGTTTTCGGCAGCAGGTTGCTTCAGTCCATCGAAGCCAAAAGGAAGTTGAAAAAGAGGTGTTGACAGCAGCGTGTAACGCTGTAGAATTCGCCTCCCGCTTACGAGAGATCGCAAGCGCAAGTGGTTGAAGTTGTTGAAGAAATCTTCGAAAACTTCTGAAAATAACCGCTTGACAGCAAATGAGGCTGCTGTAGAATGCGCGCCTCGGTTGAGACGAATAGCTCTTAACCAACCGCTCTTTAACAACTGAATCAAGCAATTCGTGTGGGTGCTTGTGGAGTCAGGCTGATAGTCAACAAGATTATCAGCATCACAAGTTACTCCGCGAGAAATCAAAGATGTAACCAACGATTGCTGAGCCAAGTTTAGGGTTTCTTAAAAACCCAAAGATGTTTGAACTGAAGAGTTTGATCATGGCTCAGATTGAACGCTGGCGGCAGGCCTAACACATGCAAGTCGAGCGGTAGAGAGAAGCTTGCTTCTCTTGAGAGCGGCGGACGGGTGAGTAATGCCTAGGAATCTGCCTGGTAGTGGGGGATAACGTTCGGAAACGGACGCTAATACCGCATACGTCCTACGGGAGAAAGCAGGGGACCTTCGGGCCTTGCGCTATCAGATGAGCCTAGGTCGGATTAGCTAGTTGGTGAGGTAATGGCTCACCAAGGCGACGATCCGTAACTGGTCTGAGAGGATGATCAGTCACACTGGAACTGAGACACGGTCCAGACTCCTACGGGAGGCAGCAGTGGGGAATATTGGACAATGGGCGAAAGCCTGATCCAGCCATGCCGCGTGTGTGAAGAAGGTCTTCGGATTGTAAAGCACTTTAAGTTGGGAGGAAGGGCAGTTACCTAATACGTGATTGTTTTGACGTTACCGACAGAATAAGCACCGGCTAACTCTGTGCCAGCAGCCGCGGTAATACAGAGGGTGCAAGCGTTAATCGGAATTACTGGGCGTAAAGCGCGCGTAGGTGGTTTGTTAAGTTGGATGTGAAATCCCCGGGCTCAACCTGGGAACTGCATTCAAAACTGACTGACTAGAGTGTGGTAGAGGGTGGTGGAATTTCCTGTGTAGCGGTGAAATGCGTAGATATAGGAAGGAACACCAGTGGCGAAGGCGACCAC
>NZ_CP027728.1:125000-4360000 GCF_003851705.1 Pseudomonas sp. R2-37-08W
AGCGTTCTGTAAGCCTGTGAAGGTGAGTTGAGAAGCTTGCTGGAGGTATCAGAAGTGCGAATGCTGACATGAGTAACGACAATGGGTGTGAAAAACACCCACGCCGAAAGACCAAGGTTTCCTGCGCAACGTTAATCGACGCAGGGTTAGTCGGTCCCTAAGGCGAGGCTGAAAAGCGTAGTCGATGGAAAACAGGTTAATATTCCTGTACTTCTGGTTATTGCGATGGAGGGACGGAGAAGGCTAGGCCAGCTTGGCGTTGGTTGTCCAAGTTTAAGGTGGTAGGCTGAGATCTTAGGTAAATCCGGGATCTTAAGGCCGAGAGCTGATGACGAGTTGTCTTTTAGACGACGAAGTGGTTGATGCCATGCTTCCAAGAAAAGCTTCTAAGCTTCAGGTAACCAGGAACCGTACCCCAAACCGACACAGGTGGTTGGGTAGAGAATACCAAGGCGCTTGAGAGAACTCGGGTGAAGGAACTAGGCAAAATGGCACCGTAACTTCGGGAGAAGGTGCGCCGGTGAGGGTGAAGGACTTGCTCCGTAAGCTCATGCCGGTCGAAGATACCAGGCCGCTGCGACTGTTTATTAAAAACACAGCACTCTGCAAACACGAAAGTGGACGTATAGGGTGTGACGCCTGCCCGGTGCCGGAAGGTTAATTGATGGGGTTAGCTAACGCGAAGCTCTTGATCGAAGCCCCGGTAAACGGCGGCCGTAACTATAACGGTCCTAAGGTAGCGAAATTCCTTGTCGGGTAAGTTCCGACCTGCACGAATGGCGTAACGATGGCGGCGCTGTCTCCACCCGAGACTCAGTGAAATTGAAATCGCTGTGAAGATGCAGTGTATCCGCGGCTAGACGGAAAGACCCCGTGAACCTTTACTATAGCTTTGCACTGGACTTTGAATTTGCTTGTGTAGGATAGGTGGGAGGCTTTGAAGCGTGGACGCCAGTTCGCGTGGAGCCAACCTTGAAATACCACCCTGGCAACTTTGAGGTTCTAACTCAGGTCCGTTATCCGGATCGAGGACAGTGTATGGTGGGTAGTTTGACTGGGGCGGTCTCCTCCTAAAGAGTAACGGAGGAGTACGAAGGTGCGCTCAGACCGGTCGGAAATCGGTCGTAGAGTATAAAGGCAAAAGCGCGCTTGACTGCGAGACAGACACGTCGAGCAGGTACGAAAGTAGGTCTTAGTGATCCGGTGGTTCTGTATGGAAGGGCCATCGCTCAACGGATAAAAGGTACTCCGGGGATAACAGGCTGATACCGCCCAAGAGTTCATATCGACGGCGGTGTTTGGCACCTCGATGTCGGCTCATCACATCCTGGGGCTGAAGCCGGTCCCAAGGGTATGGCTGTTCGCCATTTAAAGTGGTACGCGAGCTGGGTTTAGAACGTCGTGAGACAGTTCGGTCCCTATCTGCCGTGGACGTTTGAGATTTGAGAGGGGCTGCTCCTAGTACGAGAGGACCGGAGTGGACGAACCTCTGGTGTTCCGGTTGTCACGCCAGTGGCATTGCCGGGTAGCTATGTTCGGAATAGATAACCGCTGAAAGCATCTAAGCGGGAAACTAGCCTCAAGATGAGATCTCACTGGGACCTTGAGTCCCCTGAAGGGCCGTCGAAGACTACGACGTTGATAGGTTGGGTGTGTAAGCGCTGTGAGGCGTTGAGCTAACCAATACTAATTGCCCGTGAGGCTTGACCATATAACACCCAAGCAATTTGCGTCGGCTCTTTAATCCAGAGCAACCAGATTGCGGTGTGTGAAGACGCAATGAACCGAAAGTTCGATGCTCACAAAACACCGAATTCTATCCCATACCCAATTTGCTGAAGCGAGGCCACATGGCCACGACTCAGTACCCGAATTTCTTGACGACCATAGAGCATTGGAACCACCTGATCCCATCCCGAACTCAGTAGTGAAACGATGCATCGCCGATGGTAGTGTGGGGTTTCCCCATGTGAGAGTAGGTCATCGTCAAGATTAAATTCCAGGACCCCTGTTTGCGTACGCAAACAGGGGTTTTGTTTATGTAGAAGTCCATGAATTTCACCGGTACGTTGCTAACGCAACGATCTGGTACACAGAATTTCTTGACGACCATAGAGCATTGGAACCACCTGATCCCATCCCGAACTCAGCAGTGAAACGATGCATCGCCGATGGTAGTGTGGGGTTTCCCCATGTGAGAGTAGGTCATCGTCAAGATTGAATTCCGAAACCCCTGTCTGCTCACGCAGACAGGGGTTTTGTCGTTTAGGGCTCTAAGTGGCTGATAGTCGACTGTGCTCATACCGCCTGTCGTTCTCTTACGCTAAAAGCGGAAGATTCACACAAATCTCTAAGTTTTATCGATTTCTAGCCGAAAGCCTGACGAGCCATGCGTGCACCGAAATAGAGCGGTCGCAGAGTCCGCCTATCGCGATACATGGAATGTTCCACTCGGCACGCTCACCCCCCTTTGGCAAAAGAAGTCGATGAAATGAATCTCAAGTTCAGTCATAAAATTCTGTTGGCTGCGTCAGGCGTCGTGGTTCTGGCCTTCGCGCTATTCACGTTCTACAACGATTACCTGCAGCGCAACACGATCAGGCAGAACCTGGCGTCCTCCATCCAGCAATCCGGAGAGCTTACCGCCAGCAGTGTGCAGAACTGGCTCAGCGGTCGCATCCTGGTTCTCGAGAGCCTGGCACAAAACGTTGCCCATCAAGGTAGCGCCGCCGACCTTCCCGGCTTGGTCGATCAACCGGCGCTCACCTCCAACTTTCAGTTCACCTATGTTGGCCAAATCAACGGTGTATTCACCCAGCGCCCCGACGCGAAGATGCCTGAAGGCTATGACCCACGTCAGCGCCCTTGGTACAAGCAAGCCGTAGCAGCCGACAAAACCATGCTTACCCCGCCTTATATGGCGGCAGTAGGCGGCCAGATCGTGACGATCGCCATGCCGGTGAAGAAGAACGGAGAGTTGTTGGGCGTTGTGGGTGGCGACTTGAGCCTGCAAACCTTGGTAAAGATCATCAACTCGGTGGATTTTGGCGGTATTGGCCATGCATTCCTGGTCAGTGGTGATGGCCAGGTCATCGTCAGTCCTGACCAGGACCAGGTGATGAAAAACCTCAAGGATATCTACCCGGGCACCCAGGTGCGCATCGAGAAGGTTAACCAGGAGGTTGTCCTCAATGGACAAGACCGAATCCTGTCCTTTACACCAATCAACGGGTTGCCGGGGGCTGACTGGTACATCGGTCTGTCTATCGACAAAGATAAAGCCTATGCCGCACTGGGTAAATTTCGCACTTCAGCGTTGATCGCAATGCTCATCGCCGTGGTGGCGATTGCCGTACTGTTGAGTGTGCTGATTCAGGTGTTGTTGCGTCCGCTGACCACCATGGGCGTTGCCATGCAGGACATTGCCCAAGGCGAGGGTGATCTGACCCGCCGCCTCGACGTGACCAGCAAAGATGAGTTCGGCGAAGTCGGTAGCGCATTCAATCAGTTTGTCGAGCGGATCCACGCCTCGATTTCCGAAGTGTCCTCGGCCACCCGCCAGGTGCATGACCTGTCCCAGCGCGTAATGGCGTCGTCCAACGCGTCGATCATCGGCTCCGATGAACAAAGTGCACGTACCAACAGCGTGGCTGCCGCTATCAACGAGCTGGGTGCCGCTACCCAGGAAATCGCACGTAACGCCGCTGATGCCTCGCAGCATGCCAGCGGTGCCAGTGAGCAAGCTGATGATGGGCGCAAAGTGGTCGAGCAAACTATCCAGGCGATGTCGGAACTGTCGCAGAAAATCAGCCTGTCCTGCACCCAGATCGAAACCCTTAACGCCAGCACCGACAACATCGGACACATTCTCGATGTGATCAAGGGCATCTCCCAGCAGACCAACTTACTTGCGCTTAACGCGGCAATCGAAGCTGCCCGTGCCGGCGAAGCAGGGCGTGGGTTTGCCGTGGTGGCGGATGAAGTGCGTAACCTGGCTCACCGTACCCAGGAATCGGCAGAAGAGATCCACAAAATGATCACTTCGCTGCAAGTGGGTTCGCGTGAAGCCGTGACCACCATGAACGCCAGCCAGGTCTCCAGCGAAGAAAGCGTTGAAGTGGCTAACCAGGCCGGCGAGCGTCTGGTCAGCGTGACACAGCGAATCGTTGAGATCGACGGCATGAATCAATCGGTCGCCGCTGCCACCGAGGAGCAAACGGCGGTGGTTGAAACCCTCAATGTCGACATCAACCAGATCAACCTGCTGAACCAGCAAGGCGTGGCCAATCTCAACGAGACGCTCAAAGACTGCGACGCGCTGTCCCAGCAGGCCAGTCGATTGAAGCAATTGGTCGACAGCTTCAAGATCTGATCCTCGCTGTATCGGAGCGAGGCCTCGCTCCGATACAGCCGAGCAACTTCAATGCGGGCCCAAAGCCGCTCAGAGAAAGCCGATGGCCCTGAGGTAGTCACAGCCCTTGCGTAACAGTGCGGGGCTCTTTGGCGGATACTGTGTGCCCATTTGTTCCAGGCCCCATTGCGCGTTGCTGTAATGGATCATCGACGTGTCGCCGATGTCTTCACCCACCCCATCAAGGTAAAAGCCCAGTACGCCGAACAACGCATTGTCGTGGCGCACTGTGCGCAACGCCCGTTGCCAATGTTGAAGGCTTACCCGTTCGAAGGTGTGTCCGGCCTGGCTGAATGCATCAAGGTACTGGTCCCAGCTCAAAGGTTGAGGATTGTGCAGATTGAAGACGTTTCGCCCAGGGATAAAACGCGGGCTGTGAAACGCGATGAAGCGCGCCAGGAAGTCCACCGGCATCAGGTCGAAATTGCCCTCCATGCGAGGAACCCTGCCCAACTGCAGCGACCCCTTGAGCATCAACATCAATCGATTTTTATGGGGTTGGCAGACACCGTTCCGGCTGTTGAAACTGATATTCCCGGGCCGATGAATATTCACCCAGGCCCCTTGCTCGACTGCACGCCCCAACAGCCGCTCGGCCACCCACTTCGAGAGGTTGTAGCCGTTTTTTACATAGAGCGGCAACGCGCGGCTTGCGGGTGCTTCGAGCACATACCCATCAGTGTCGAGGCGACTGCAGGCCGACAGCGTTGAAATGAAATTGAAAACTTTCTTACAGTGGGTCTCGCAAAGGTGCAGGCATTCAAACACCGGTTCGACGTTGTCGTTGGCCAGTGCTATGTAGTCCATCACATGGTTGACCTGCGCCGCATTGTGCACCAGCACACCATGATTGCGGGCGAGGTGGTCGTACGCCTCTGCAGACAGACCCAGGCGGGGTTGGCGCAGGTCGGCGGCATACACCTGCACTCGGCTCAGGTCCAGCTGTTCCAGGCGGTATTCGCGCAACGCCTGAGAGAATCGGTCCGTCGCCGACTGGCCTGGGAGCGCCCGGACCAGGCACGCTACCTCCTGCGCCCCACCCGCCAGCAAGGCCTGGACGATGTGCACGCCGACAAAGCTGTTCGCCCCTGTGACAATCGCCTTGCGTGGATCCCCGGCGCGGGCCTCGGGCAGCACCTCAAGCGCCAAGGCTCGGGACGCATCTTTTTCCATCTGGCTGAACGATGTATTCGGCAGCGCTGCGCCCTCCATCTGCAAGGCCAGCGTACGAATCGTCGGCGCTTCAAAAAATTGGCTCAAGGAGAGGCTGCGGCCAAACTGCTCGCGCAGGCGCAGCAACAAGGTGGACAGCAGGATCGAATGGCCGCCCAGGTTGAAAAAGCTGTCGTCGATCGACACGTCACCGGCAGGCAACCCTAACAACTCCCCCCACAGGTCTACCAACTGCGCCTGGACTGGCGTGAGCGTGCTGCAACGCGTCATCTCCTGGGCGCGGGTAATCGGCGTCTCCCGCAACACCTTGCGATCGATCTTGCCGTTGCTCGAAGCGGGAAGGCTCGGCAGCTCGCTCCAGGCGACAGGTTGCATATGCTCAGGCAGCCACTGCCGTGCGTGCTCCTTCAGGCTGGCCAGCGTGGCGCCGGGTTCGGGCTGGGCCGCAAAGCCGATGATTCTGTGCGTCTGATCAATCACCACTGCCACTTGGCGAAACAACCGACTGCTGCGCAGGCAGTGCTCGATCTCCTGAGGTTCGACCCGAAAACCGCGAATCTTGACCTGGTCATCCCGTCGGCCGCCCAACTCGATACCGTCTTGCGTCCATTTCGCCAGGTCGCCGCTGCGGTAAGCCTGCAGCCATTGCCCGTCGGGCAACGTCAGCTTGATGAACGGGGAGTCGGCCTGCGGCGGTCCGTTCATATAGCTCAGGCTCACGCCCGGTCCTGCGAGGTACAGATCGCCCATCACCTGCTCGTCCACCGGTTGCAGGTGCTTGTCCAGGATCAAGACCTGACTGTTGGCGATGGGCAAGCCGATATTGCGATTGCTATCACCGAGCCGAAACGTTCGATGGGTTGCCAGTACCGTGGCTTCGGTGGGGCCATAGAGGTTGTGAAACTGGCATTGGCCGGCCATTCGCTCGATCACGTAGGGTTCGCAAAAGTCGCCGCCGGTGAGCAGGTGTGCGAGGCCCAGCGGCTGGTCCAGCGGCAAGATGCCGAGCAGTGCCGGTGGCAAGAAAGCATGAGTGACGCGTTGCAGGCGAATCAGCTCGACCAATTGCCGGGGATCGTGACGTTGTTCTGCGCTGGGGACAATCAACGCTGCGCCCGCGACCAAGGCGGGGAAAATATCGATCAGTGACGAGTCAAAGCTCAGCGGCGAAAATTGCAGAACGCGACTCTTATCGTCCAGCGCCACACAGGTACCGAGCCAGGCCGTGAAATGCGCCAGATTATGTTGGCTGAGCAGCACACCCTTGGGTTGCCCCGTGGTGCCAGAGGTGAAAAGCGCCATGCACGGCGCATCGGCGTGGGGACGATGGCGCATCAGCGGCTGTGTGGAGTCGATGCCGTGTGGGGCGAGCGTACTGACATCAAGTGAAACGAACTTATCCCGCAACGGGTGCAGGCCATTTTCCAGTAATACGCCTGCACCTGCGCTTGTCAGCATGCTGTGCTGGCGTTTTACCGGATGGTCCGGAGACAGCGGCAAATACACCGCGCCACAGCCCAGCACCGCCAGAATGCTTGCATAAAGCTCGGTAGATTTTTCCAGGCACACACCCACCACCGGTGGTGTTTCAATGCCCGCCAACAGGGGCAGCAGGTGTTGCTGAATCGCCACGGCTTTTTCCTGAAGCTGGCGATAAGTCACCCTGCGCCCCGCAATATTCAGCGCTGTACGATCGGCAAAGGCATTCAGGCTGGCCTGCAACCGTTCGATCATGGGCGCCTGTGCCGCCCGCAGCAATGCCGGGTCTGCTGTACGGTTGAATCGATGCATGAACGCCAGTGACTCCAGTCCTCGCAAGCCCTGTTCGGGCAAGGTGCCCGGGTTGGCCGTTGCACAGAAATAACCAGGGTCTCTCGAGAATCCGCTGACCAATGACGCTACCCACTCCACCAGAGCGTGCGCCGCACGACGACGCAGGCGCTGGCCGTTGCCGCTGGGCTCCTCGGCGACGTCGTGCACGGCCAACAGGCGCCGATCACGGTCATAGCAGCGAAACTGCAGTGCGGGTAACCCAGTTTCGGACACGGGGCCGATGCCCAGGCGCAGGCTCATCCACGGCGCATCGGTGGATAAGGCTGACGGTGACTGGCTGCCGTCCTCAATCACCAGGTCGACCGACCCCGCCCCCGCGATGTGCCCGTATTGTTCCAGCACCTGCTTGAGGGCCCCCAGTGCTTCACTGGTACCGCCCCATTCAATCATCAAGCGCCTCATGCCAGCCTCCCCGCCGCGGGCAGGTAGTCGTCCAGCGCGCGTGCCACGCTTGGGGTGTGCAGCACGCCGCTGTGGTGCAGGAAGCTCATGATGTTGCCCACCAGCGGGTGCTGGCGGGTGATAGGAAAATCCAACGCAACGATTTCATCCTGCAGCGCCAAACGAATATCGGTACTGACATCCAGGTGTTCGATCAACTGCAGGTCGAAGCCTTTCTGTATGTCGTTGGTCAGGTAATGGGCCAGAAAAGTCGGGAGCACGCCGGCAATGCTGTCGCGGTCTTGCGCGCTTGCCGACTGCCAGTAGATACGCACCAACTGTGTCCAGAACTGTGCGTGGCGCCCTTCATCGAACAGGTGATCGGCCATCAAGCCGCGTACGGACGACTTGATACTGTCGTCCTTGGAAAAGGCCGCCACATCATGGGTGACGGTGTTTTCGGCGATGGCCACGACAATCAACTCGACGGCATCGTGCAGGTGCTCCGGTGCCTGCGCCTGCGCGGCCGGCAAGGCGCGGCTCAGTTCGATCTGCCCCGGCAGGTCCAGGGGCTCGATACCGGTCAACGCCACGGCTTGCTGCAGGAAGTCCAGTGCCACCAATGCGTGGTAATCCTCATCCACCACGACGGTCATTGCATCGTAGCGGCAGGCGAGGGGGAGGGGCAGCGAGAAGCGATTCTTGGCAATACGGCGGGCAAGCTTATCGACGATCTCGGTTTCGAAAACCACGATGTCATGGATGAATCGATAAAAGCTTTGCGTCAGCACAAAGTCGCGGCATTGCGAGCAGCGCTCGAGAAAGGTCGCACTCAGTACAAGGGGTTGGCGGCTCAGGGGATAGATCAGTTTGCCGTCGTTTTCCAACATGCGGCGCGGGCGTGTGCGGATGGTTGCGCGCCGCTCCCAGTCTTCGGCAAAGGAGTGATAGCGGGTGGCGCTCATGGGTGTACCTCATGCATTGAGGCGTGTACGTCGTCCCAGAAGGTCATGCGGCTTTCCAGGGCACCGAAGGCAGCGCTATCGGCTTGTCGCTGGCGAGTCGGGTCTGCGCCGATCAAATGCTGGAGCACCTGCTCCGCCGCCGGGCCGTGCTCCTGGCTATCCAACTCGATATGACGGTTGAGGTAGTGACACAAGATGGGTGCCTGACGAGCAATCAAGGGGCTGCTGCACAGAAGGCGCTCGAACATCGATGCAATGACGCCTTCACGACCATGCAGGAAGGCCGCCGCGACGCAATGGGTGGGGGCGCTGAGTGCGATCTGCCATGTGCTGTCGACGAAGCGCGGCACACCGGGGGGCGCACCGATCATTCGCAGCGCTGCGCTGACCTCTACACCCTGGTGTTGCAGGTCAATGAAACGTGCGATGACACGGGTATTGGCGCCCACCTCCGCCATGGCTTCCAGGTACAGCTCAAAGTGACTGCAATGGCCCCGCGTCGGATGTTCGTCCGACTCCTCGCCCAGCACGATTTCATTGATCAGGCGTGCGGCCTGCGGATTGGCCGGCGGGAGCCAGGGTATTTGGGTGCAAGTAAGATCCTGCTGCAGGCGTTTGGTCAGGGTCATGAAGTCCCAAACCGCAAATACATGGCTTTCCATAAAGTGTTGTAATTTGCTAAGAGAAGTTATTTCTGCAAATAACGGATGACTGCACAGTTGAAGTTTCTTTTTTTCAAGCAAATGATGATGCATGGTTGACGCCTATGAAGTTGTTGCGACTGCTCTAGTTGCAGTGATGGATTGTAGTTGTTAGTTGGAAGATTAGCGTTAAGGCGCGCCCACGCGAGGAACGCTGGCTCAATACGCGGACAGCAATTGCGAGGTTTTTGGGTGGGTCGCTGATAATAAGCTGATTAAACGTTTGGACGAGCTTGTGAATGTATTAAATAGTTTTGCGAACAAAAACTTCCCGAAGAAATAGTTGTTTGAAGTGTGAGAGATTTCCTTATATAACGCCGATTTGAATAAGGCTTGCCGGTTTGTTCACAGTGTATCAACGCGGGACGCTTCCTGATAAAGAACGGTACCCCGCGATGCACAGGCTCAAAAACGGTAGGAGCCCCTTATAACGCGGCTGTTCTATTCGCAGTTTCGAGGCTATTGAGGTATCTATTGATGACCTCCATGCCTCGCATCAAGTGATTACGCAGTGTCAGGATGCTTTCGTCGATTTTCTTCTGCACCACCAGGTTGAGCAGTTCGCGGTGATCCTCTTGTGACGTCTCGCCCAGTCCCATCGCCTCGAGGTTGAAGCGCAGAAACCGCTCCTCTTCATTCAGCCCATGCTCCACCAATTTGAGCAGGCGATGGTTAGGCGCCTTGCCATACAGGATCATGTGAAACAGGCGATTGAGGCGACCGATCTCGCTGTAGTCTTTCTCGCATTCCAGCGCAGTGATACAGGCCTCTGCCTCGGCGATGTCCGACTCAGTGAGCAATGGGATCGACAAGCGCAAGGCTTCGGACTCCAACAGCATGCGCAGGGCATAGGTCTCAGCCGAATTGTCCTCGATCAAGGGCGCAACCACAGCGCCTTTGTGGGTCACCACATGCAGCAGGGATTGTGCCTCCAGTTGGCGCAAAGCTTCGCGCACCGGCATACGGCTGACGCCGAACAGGCTGGCGAGTTCTTGCTGGCGCATAGCAGTGCCACAGGGCAATCGGCCATCGAGAATGGCGTTACGCAACGTTTCTTCAATAACGGCGCGGGCAAGATGAGCAGGAATAGGTCCGCTGACCTTGATACTGCTTAAAGGGTTCGGCTTCTGCGTCACGGTTACGCTACCCTCCTTTTGAATAATAGAGTGTGTTTATTGGATCCAATGAACACTAGAGATGGGCCAGGTACTTGTCAAACAGCCAGAGTTTCCGTTTGTAAGGGCCCACAGCGTGTATTTTGTACGTCCCACAGGAGGCGGTTATAAACTCGCTCCACCGATGAATGATCGCACTGTGCCATTGTTTTTTGTGAGACGAAGCTTCACCATCCCTTGAAATTCCGTCTCTTTTCATGGACTGAACGCCTTGGCGGTAAGTTTTATTCCCTATCGAGTTTTTTGCTGGCTCTTATCAGCGATCTTATTGGCCGGCCTGATGCTCGGCGGGCTGCATGCCGATTGGGATTTCTCGCAGATCAGCCGCAAGGCCAGCGCCTTGTACGGGCCGTTGGGCGAGGGCCAGCAACGTATTGACGCGTGGCAGCGGCTGCTGAGCACCGAAAAACAGGTCAGCGAGCAAGACCAGCTCAAGGTCGTCAACGTGTTCTTCAACAAACAAATGACCTACGTGGAAGACATCGATCTCTGGCGTGCGGTCGACTATTGGGAGACACCCATCGAAGCACTCTGGAAGGGCGCCGGTGACTGTGAAGACTACGCCATCGCCAAGTATTTCAGTTTGCGTCATCTGGGCGTGTCCAGCGATAAATTGCGCATTACCTACGTCAAGGCCTTGCGTCAGAATCGTGCGCACATGGTCCTGACCTACTATTCGACCCCCGACGCGATCCCGTTGGTGCTCGACAGTCTGATGGACGACATTCTGCCGGCAACCCGCCGTACCGATTTGATCCCGGTGTATTCATTCAACGCCGAGGGGCTGTATCTGCCCGGCGCCAAGGGCAACAAGAAAGTCGGCGATACCAAACGCTTGTCGCGCTGGCAGGATGTGTTGAGAAAAATGCGTGCGGAAGGCTTCCCAGCCGAGCCTGCCAACTAGGAGTAACTGATCGGATGTCTTTGTTCAAACAGCTGTTGATCGCAATCTGTCTGTTCCTGGTGGTCGCCTTCAGCGGCAGCTTCATGGTCAGCCTGGAAAGTTCGCGCACGCAGTACGTCAACCAATTGCGCTCCCATGCGCAGGATGCCGCGACGGCACTGGCGCTGTCGCTGACCCCCAATATCGATGACCTGGCCATGGTCGAGTTGCTGGTCAGCTCGATCTTCGACAGCGGTTACTACGCCAGCATCCGTGTGGTGGACCTGGCCACGGACCAAACCATCGTCGAGCGCAGCGGCATACCCGACAACAATGGCGTGCCCCCTTGGTTTGTAAAATTGATCGGCCTGGAGCCGGCCGGTGGTGATGCGCTGGTGAGCCGTGGTTGGGAGCAGGCGGCGCGAGTCGAGGTGGTCAGCCATCCGATGTTCGCCCTGGCCAAACTCTGGCAGAGCGCCCTGGGCAGCCTTGGCTGGTTGCTGCTGTGCGGTGCGGTCAGCGTGGTGCTCGGCGGGCTGTTGCTGCGCCGGCAATTAAAGCCGTTGGACTATATGGTCAAGCAGTCCCACGCGATCGCCCGTCGGGAATTCCTCAGCCTGCCTGACCTGCCGCGCACGCCGGAGTTGCGCCGGGTGGTGCAGGCCATGAACCAAATGGTGGAAAAGCTCAAAGCGCTGTTCCAGGAGCAGGCCGAGCGCAGCGAAAAGTTGCGCACTGAATCCTATCAGGACAACCTCACCGGCCTGGCCAACCGCCGCTATTTCGAGATGCAGCTCAACGCCCGCGTCAGCAACCCCGAAGAAACCAACTCCGGCTACTTGCTGGTGTTGCGCGTCAAGGACCTGGCCGGCCTGAACCAGCGCCTGGGCGGCCAGCGTACCGACCAGCTGCTGCAAGCGGTCGGCGAACAACTGCTGCGCCAGTGCGAGCCGTACCCGGAAACCCATAACCTCGTGACCCGTATCCGAGGCGGCGAATTCGCCGTGCTGGCGCCTGGGCTCACCCGTGAAGAAGCGCTGCAATTGGCGCAGAACCTTGAAAGCACGTTGCTCAGCCTGCAGGCCACCGGCGCCAGCGATGTTACGCCCGTGGCCTACATCGGCCTGGCACCGTTCAACCATGGCGATGCGCCGCAGGCGCTGCTGACCCTCGCCGACCAAGCTTTGGCTCAAGCCGAAGGGCAGGGTGACAGCACCTGGGCGTGCCTCGACCACAGTGCCGCCGCCAGCGTCGGTGACGATCACCATGCCTGGCACACACTGTTGGACCAGGCGCTGACCCAACAGCGTTTCGAGTTGTACTTCCAGCCGGTTGTGGCCAGCCACGACCCGCAATTGGTCTTGCACTACAAAGTGCTGTCGCGCTTGCAGGACTTTGACGGCCATACCCTACCCGCTGGGCGTTTCCTGCCGTGGCTCGAGCGTTTCGGCTGGTCAGCCCGCCTGGACCGCATGATGCTCGAGCTAGTGCTCAAACAGATGAGCGGCCACAGCCACAATCTGGCGCTGAACCTCTCAGCCGCAACCTTGCAGGATCCTCAGGCACTGCAACGCATTTATGACCTGCTGCGCCAGCACAGCAACCTGGGCTCGCGCCTCACCCTGGAGATCGGTGAAGAGCAACTGCCGGAACAGCTCGTGCTGGAACAGATGACCCAGCGCCTGCGCGAGTTGGGCTTTTCCCTGAGCCTTCAGCGTTTCGGTGGGCGATTCAGCATGATCGGCAACCTGGCCCGCTTGGGTCTGGCCTACTTGAAAATCGACGGCAGCTATATCCGCGATATCGACCAGGAAAGCGACAAGCGCCTGTTTATCGAAGCCATCCAGCGCGCGGCCCACAGCATCGATCTGCCGTTGATTGCCGAACGTGTGGAGACCGAAGGTGAGCTGAGGGTGATTCGCGAGATGGGGATATTCGGAGTGCAGGGGCAGTTATTCGGCGAGCCCGCACCCTGGAAATAACGCAGATCCAATGTGGGAGGGGGCTTGCTCCCGATAGCAGTCAATCAGTCGATATTTGGGTGACTGATACGCCGCTATCGGGAGCAAGCCCCCTCCCACATTTCGATCCGGTTCGGCTTCAGGGCTCAGATAAGCCCTTTCTCATCATCATTGATCAACTGGCTCAACCCACCCAACGCTTCCCGCGCCTGGTTACGGTCCATCAACTTGGCCTGGGCTGCGGGCGGCAGGTCAGTTACGCTGATGACGCCCTTGCGGGTGAGCACCTGGATCAAGTCGTCCAGTACCCGGATCATCTCCAGGTCACTCTGCTTGAGCTGGGCCAGGCTGGTTTCCACCACTTCGTTGGCGTACCAGGCCTGGATCTCATGGTGATCGGCCGGCAGTGTTTCGGTGGATCCGGCAAAGGCGGCGGCCTCTACGCGACTCAACGCGCCCTGCGCATCACGTTGCACGTAAAACATAAGAACCCCTCGAAAAAAAGCCACACATCGTCAGCCGCATAGGGCGGTCGTGTGTTGATAAGCGCGAGTATGCGATGCAACCGGCCGCCAGGGCCAGCAACGTATCGCCCAAATAAATCGGCCGCCTCGAGGGCGGCCGATAAACCCAAGCTTAGGCGGTGTGATCGATCTTGATGGTCGGGTCGGCACCGCTGATCAGCGAGTTGATGTTGGTGTGGGACCAATCATTGCCTTCCAGCTTGATGGTCACATCCGCATTGGCCAGGCCACCGGCGGCGTTGAGCTTGCCTTCGCTGCTCACCTGCAGGGTCGACACGCCTTCTACCGTGGTGATCTTGAGGTAGTTATCGATGGTGCTGTCCGTCTCGCCCTTCAACAGATCACGCAGGTCAATTCGGTCACCTTCCGACGCCTTGAAGTCCTTGATCACATCGTTGCCGATGTCACCGGCCTTCCACACGAAGGTGTCGGCACCCGCACCGCCGATCAGGATGTCGTTGCCCTGACCGCCCATCAACGTGTCGTTGCCGGTACCGCCCAGCAAGATGTCATTGCCCTTGCCGCCGTCCAGCACGTCGTTGCCGCCTTGGCCGAACAGAATGTCATCGCCATTGCCGCCGAGCAGCGTGTCGTTGCCGTCCTTGGCGCCGGACACGTCGAAGTCCGCGTAATGCTCGGTGACGTACTGGTGCACATTCGAGGTGGTAACTGCCGAGACAGCCACACCGGCTTTCTGTGCCACGAAAGCCTGCAAGGCGTTGTAACCCTCGCCGGTCACCCCGCTGAAGCTCACTAGGTCGCCAAAGAGAATGTCATTGCCGTCGCCACCGCTGATGCTGTCCGCACCCGGCAGAGTCGCCTCGGTATGGCCGAGGATGGCGTTGGCCAGGTCTTTCGGATCGATATTGGCCTGTGGTTTGCCATCGCTGTCGTAAGGCTTCAGGTCGCTTAAGCTGATGTCGCTGTTGATGCCGATCGCTTCCACCTGCGACAGCCCGCCCAGCAGCGCAAAGGCGCTCTTGGAATTAGCCAATGTTGCCGCGTCAGTGCTGTTGCCTCGGCCGTCAAGATTGGACAGCTCAAAGGTGCCGTCGCCCTGAGCGCGGACCAGGCCCAGATTGGCGGCCGTCCACCAGAAGCCGTTCCAGGTTTGCAATTGAGCGGCACCCGAGGTGTCGATGCTGAAGTAATGGGTGTTATCCAGGTACTTGCCGACCGAGGTGCCGGGGGTGTAGTTGGCCGTCGTCACCACGTCATCGAACTTGACGTTGCCGTACAGCGTCACGTTGGTCTGCTCGCCGCTCTGGTAGAACGTCGGCTGACCGTCGGTGATGAAGTACGTCAGGTTAGTCGCACCGGTGTTTTTGCTCGCCAGGTCGCTTTGGAAGAAGTTGGCGGTGGTCTTGAACACGTCTTCGTAGTTGGTGCCGCCTTCCGACACCATCGAGTCCAACACCACTTTGAGCTGGGCCAGCGCATTGGGGGCATTGAGGTTGATGGCAATCGACTTGTTCACTTGGCTATCGAAGTCGGCCAGGAAGATATTCACCGTGCCCGACGTGTTGGCGCCCAGGCTGTTTTTCAGCGAGTTGAACACCGTGGTCAATGAAGCCTTCGCCGCGTCGATCGATGCGGTGCTCATGCTGCCGGAGCTGTCCACCATGAACGCGATGTTGTAGTTCTTGCCCTGCACCACGTTCAGGCCGCCGATGTCGGCTACCACGATGTCGTTGCCATCGCTGCCGATAATCGAGTCGCTGCCCGACGTGCCGGTTACCGAGTTATACGCCGCCGGGTAGACCGTCACCGGCAATTGCGCGGTGGTGGTCGCCGAGCCGCCGATGCTTTCGGTCGACGTCGAGGTCACGGTCAGGTTGAACTGGCCGCTGTAATAGGTCGGCGGCTTGATGGTCAGGGTGCCCATGTCCCAGCCGCTGACGTTGACTTCGCCCACGGTTTTCGTCGCGGTGAAGGTGTGTCCCGAAGCGTCGGTAAGCACCGAGCCTGCCGGAATGCCACCGATCTTCACCGCCAGGGTTTCCGAACCATCGGTGTCGGTCAGCGCGGTGGTGATCTTGGACAGTTTGACGCTGCCGTTTTCCAGGCCTTCGTTGAGCTTATAACCCACGTAGTAACCGTCACCGTTGCTACCATGCAGGTCGGACACGGTCACGCCGGCGTTGGTCAGGTCGGCAATGCCGGTGTACAGCGGGACGTTGCTGGTGCTCAAGTTCTGCGTCGCGCCGCCATTGATAGACAGGTTGACGTCAAAGCTGCCGGGGCCCGCCTGGTTGGCCTGATAGATCTCAAGGCTGTAGTAACCGCTGACCGCCGGCGTGAACGTGCCGCTGAACTTGCCGCTGTTGGTGCCCCACAGGCCGCTGGCCACGTCTTTACCGCCGACGTTGATCAGCAGGCTGTCATCGGCGACACCGCTGAAGGTGTAGTTCTTGCCGGCTTCCATGTACATCAGGCCGGAGATTTTTCCGCCTGAACCGGGGGTGACGTCAGTGGTGGACTCGACATTGGTCACCACCGCCGTGCTGTTCGGCGTGCCGGCGCCATCGATGGCTTTTTTCAGCACGTCCGGTGCGGCGCCGTTGCCGTTGGTGCCAAGGCCGGGAAGGCTGTTCCAGCTCTGTTTGATCAGGCCGACCGAGTTGACGTTGTTGTCAGCCACACCCAGGGTTGGCGCGTCGGCCACCGGGGTGATGTCGACCTTCACCGTGGCGCTGGTGCCCAGGTCCTTGCCGTCGGTGGGCTGGAACTTGAACTGTGCGTAATCGGCCTGCTTGTTACCGATGCCCGTGCCGCCATAACCGTCGGCGCCGGACTCGTTGGCGTTTGGCGTAAAGCGTAACTGGCCGCCATCGATCTGGGCTTTGGTAAGGGTCTGGCCGCTGGTCACATTGGTCCAGGTGGTGCCGTCGGTTGCCAGGTATTGCAGTTTGCCGGCCACCGGCAGGTCGGTGATTTTCACCCCGAGGCTGGCTGATGGCGAGTCCACGTCGCTCACGCCGAAGTTGGCCCAGGTCAAGGCCAGCGCAGTGTCTTCCGTACCGGTCACGGCCCCGCCCGTTGCCACTGGCGCATCGTTGACCGCCACCACGTTGACTGTGGTGGTGGCGACGTTGGAGTAATTGCCGCCGTCGGTCACCGCCACGGTAATGGTGCGCGGCGTGGTGCTTGGGTCGTGGCTGGTGTTGGTGAACGTGATGTTCTGGATACGCTGCATGTAGTCAGCCAGCGTCGCGCTGCCCGACAACGTCAGGGTGATGGTGCCCGTCTGATTGTTGGTGCTGACGCTGATGCCGTTCACGCTGTTGCCCAGGTTCAAGGCATCACCGGCTTGTGCATTGGTCAGGGTGACCGTTGCGCCGGTCAGCATGGTGCTGTCCGGATCGGTGATCTTGATATCGGTGTCGGCAATCGACACCCCCGGCCCGGCGGTGCCTTCGGTGAAGGTGGTCTTGAAGTCGTTGCCACTGGCACCGCTGGAGTTGTTGGCGTCCAGGTCGATAACCGGCGGCGCATCGTTGTCGAGGATGTCAGTGCTGACCGTGCCCTTGTCGATCACCAGGTTCTCGAAGTTGCCCCCGGTGGCCTTGTCGATGGTAATGACGATTTTTTCGGTCGGCTCGGTGATTCGGTCATCAAGCGTGCGGATATCAAACGGCACGCTGCTGGCGCCGGCTGGGATCTTCACGGTGTACACACCATTGAAATCCGAACCATCGGTGGCTGTGCCGCTGTACTTGAGGGTGACGGTTACATCGGTTTGCGCCGGGTTGCTCAAGGCCAGGGCGTAGTGCGCCGTACCGCCTTCGGTCACCGAAGCGTCGCCGCTGATGCTGAGGATAGTGTTGGTGACCACATCCGTGACTTTGGTGACCACGGTGCTGCCGTCGACCATCAAGTGCTCGTATTTGTCGCCGCCACTGACGACGGCACTGATTTTGGCAGTGACATCATTGGCGCCGACATACGCATCGTTCGGCGCGGTGGCGGTGGTGAAGCTGCTGGACTTGCCGCTGCCGATGGTAATGGTCGAGCCGTTATCCAGCTTCACCACCAGGTCGGAACCAACGTTGGTCACTGCCGCACCATTTTTGTCGACCAGCGACGCGGTGTAGACGATCTGCCCGCCCTCGCTGACCGAACCCGTGGCCTTGAGCACCACGGTTACATCGTCGATGGTGTCGTTGATCGTTGTCGTTGCGCCGTTGCCTGCGACTGCCAGTTTTTCGAAGTTACCGCCCGTGGCGTCAGTGATCTTGACCGTTTGGGTGCTCTTGTCGATGAACACGTCATCGCTTGGCGCGGCCACAGTTACGGTGCCGACGGTCTCGCCAGCCTTGATCGTGATGCTCGAACCGTTATCCAACTTCAGGGTGACGTCGCTGCCGGCCTTGTTGCTCAAGGTTGCGGTGTAGGTGATCTGGCCACCCTCGTTGACGGCGCTTGGCGCGGTCAGCGTGACGGTAGTGGTATCAGCTGTGCCCGGAGTGTCCGTGACAGTGGTGTTAACCGCTGTAGTACCTGGCACCAGGTTTTCAAAATGCTCGCCACCGGTCACGCCTTTGATGGCTGCGGTGACGGTTTGATCGCCTTTGTAAACGTCGTTTGGTGCCACGGTGGTGAGCGTGCCGCTGGATTGGTTCACACCGATGGTGATGGTTTTGCCGTTATCCAGAGTGACGGTTAGCGGATTGGTGGTGTTGTTCACCAGCGCGCCGTTTTTATCCACAAGGCTGGCGGTGTAGACGATATTGCCGCCTTCGCCGACGGTAGGAGTGGCGGTCAGAACCACATCGACCTTGTCGATGGTGTCGTTGATCGTGGTGGTTGCGCCGTTGCCCGCGACTTCCAGTTTTTCGAAGTTGCCGCCAGTTGCGTCGGTGATCTTGACCGTTTGGGTGCTCTTGTCGATGAACACATCATCGGTCGGAGCAGGTACGGTCACGGTGCCGACGGTATTACCCGCTTTGATGGTGATCGACGAGCCGTTGTCGAGTTTCAGCGTGACGTCACTGCCTGCTTTGTTGGAAAGCGTAGCGGTGTACGTAATCTGTCCACCTTCGTTGACTGCGGTTGGCGCTGTCAGGGTGACGGTAGTGGTATCAGCAGTGCCCGGAGTATCCGTGACAGTGGTGTTAACCGCTGTAGTACCTGGCACCAGGTTTTCAAAATGCTCGCCACCGGTCACGCCTTTGATGGCTGCGGTGACGGTTTGATCACCTTTGTAAACGTCGTTTGGTGCCACGGTAGTGAGTGTGCCGCTGGATTGGTTCACACCGATTGTGATGGTTTTGCCGTTGTCCAGAGTGACGGTTAGCGGATTGGTGGTGTTGTTCACCAGCGCGCCGTTTTTATCCACAAGGGTAGCGGTGTAGACGATGTTGCCGCCTTCGCCAACGGTAGGAGTGGCGGTCAGGACGACGTCAACTTTGTCGATGGTGTCGTTGATCGTAGTGGTTGCGCCGTTGCCTGCGACTTCCAGTTTTTCGAAGTTGCCGCCAGTTGCGTCGGTGATCTTGACCGTTTGGGTGCTCTTGTCGATGAACACATCATCGGTCGGAGCAGGCACAGTTACAGTGCCGACGGTGTCGCCCGCTTTAATAGTGATCGAAGAGCCGTTATCCAATTTTAACGTGACGTCGCTGCCCGCTTTATTAGAAAGCGTGGCGGTGTAGGTGATTTGACCACCTTCGTTGACGGCGCTTGGCGCGGTCAGGGTTACGGTAGTGGTATCAGCAGTACCCGGAGTGTCCGTGACAGTGGTGTTAACCGCTGTAGTACCTGGCACCAGGTTTTCAAAATGCTCGCCACCGGTCACGCCTTTGATAGCTGCGGTGACGGTTTGATCGCCTTTATAGACGTCGTTTGGTGCCACGCTGGTAACCGTGCCGCTGGATTGGTTCACGCCGATGGTGATGGTTTTACCGTTATCCAGAGTGACAGTCAGCGGATTGGTGATGTTATTCACCAGCGCGCCGTTTTTATCCACAAGGGTAGCGGTGTAGACGATGTTGCCACCTTCGCCAACGGTAGGAGTGGCGGTCAGGACGACGTCAACTTTGTCGATGGTGTCGTTGATCGTGGTGGTTGCGCCGTTGCCTGCGACTGCAAGCTTCTCGAAGTTGCCGCCAGTGGTTTCGGTGATCTGAACCGTCTGGGTGCTCTTATCGATAAACACATCATCGGTCGGAGCAGGCACGGTCACGGTGCCGACGGTATCGCCAGCCTTGATGATGATGCTCGAACCGTTGTCGAGTTTCAGCGTTACATCAGTACCTGCCTTGTTGCTCAAGGTAGCGGTGTAGGTGATCTGGCCCCCCTCGTTGACGGCGCTTGGCGCGGTCAGGGTGACGGTAGTGGTATCAGCTGTGCCCGGAGTGTCCGTGACAGTAGTGTTAACCGCTGTAGTACCTGGCACCAGGTTTTCAAAATGCTCGCCACCGGTCACGCCTTTGATAGCAGTGGTGACGGTTTGGTCGCCTTTGTAGACGTCGTTTGGTGCCACGGTGGTGAGCGTGCCGCTGGATTGGTTCACACCAATGGTAATGCTCTGGCCGTTATCCAAGGTGACGGTCAGCGGATTGGTGATGTTGCTCACCGGCGCGCCGTTTTTATCCACAAGACTGGCGGTGTAGACGATGCTGCCGCCCTCGCCAACGGTAGGAGTGGCGGTCAGAACTACATCGACCTTGTCGATGGTGTCGTTGATTGTGGTGGTTGCGCCATTACCTGCAACTTCCAGTTTCTCGAAGTTGCCGCCCGTGGCGTCAGTGATCTTGACTGTTTGAGTGCTCTTGTCGATGAACACGTCATCGCTTGGCGCTGGCACGGTCACAGTGCCGACGGTGTCGCCAGCCTTAACAATGATCGAGGAGCCGTTATCCAACTTCAGCGTAACGTCACTGCCCGCTTTATTGGAAAGCGTAGCGGTGTAGGTGATTTGACCACCTTCGTTGACGGCGCTTGGCGCGGTCAGCGTAACGGTAGTGGTGTTATCAGTGCCTGGGGTGTCAGTCACAGTTGTAGTGACTTTATCGGTACCCGGAACTAGGTTTTCGAAGTGCTCGCCACCGGTCACGCCTTTGATAGCAGCGGTGACGGTCTGGTCGCCCTTGTACACATCATCCGGAGCCACAACCGAAACAGAACCGCTCGATTGGTTCACACCAATGGTAATGCTCTGGCCGTTATCCAACGTGACGGTAAGCGGGTTGGTGATGTTGCTCACCGGCGTGCCGTTTTTATCTACAAGGGTAGCGGTGTAGACGATGTTGCCGCCTTCGCCGATGGTAGGAGTGGCGGTCAGAACTACATCGACCTTGTCGATGGTGTCGTTGATGGTGGTGGTTGCGCCATTACCCGCGACTTCCAGTTTTTCGAAGTTGCCGCCAGAAGCGTCGGTGATTTTGACGGTCTGAGTGCTCTTGTCGACGAACACGTCATCGCTTGGCGCGGGCACGGTCACGGTGCCGACAGTGTCGCCAGCCTTAACAGTGATCGAGGAGCCGTTATCCAACTTCAGCGTAACGTCACTGCCTGCTTTGTTGGAAAGCGTCGCGGTGTAGGTGATTTGACCACCTTCGTTGACGGCGCTTGGCGCGGTCAGCGTGACGGTGGTGGTGTTATCAGTGCCTGGGGTGTCAGTCACAGTTGTAGTGACTTTATCGGTACCCGGAACTAGGTTTTCGAAGTGCTCGCCACCGGTCACGTCCTTGATAGCGGCCGCGACGGTTTGATCGCCTTTGTAGACGTCATCCGGCGCAACAACCGAAACACTACCGCTCGACTGGTTCACACCAATGGTAATGCTCTGGCCGTTATCCAGAGTGACGGTCAACGGATTGGTGATGTTGCTCACCGGCGTGCCGTTTTTATCCACAAGGGTAGCGGTGTAGACGATGTTGCCGCCTTCGCCAACGGTAGGAGTGGCGGTCAGAACTACATCGACCTTGTCGATGGTGTCGTTGATCGTGGTGGTTGCGCCATTGCCTGCAACTTCCAGTTTTTCGAAGTTGCCGCCAGTGGCGTCAGTGATCTTGACCGTTTGAGTGCTCTTATCGATAAACACGTCATCAGTCGGAGCAGGCACGGTCACGGTGCCAACGGTATCGCCGGCTTTGATGGTGATCGAAGAGCCGTTGTCCAGCTTCAGAGTGACGTCACTGCCGGCCTTGTTGCTCAAGGTTGCGGTGTAGCTGATCTGGCCGCCTTCGTTAACCGCGCTTGGTGCGGTCAGCGTAACGGTAGTGGTGTTGTCGGTACCCGGTGTATCGGTAACAGTGGTGTTAACCGCTGTAGTACCTGGCACCAGGTTTTCAAAATGCTCGCCACCGGTCACGCCTTTGATGGCTGCGGTGACGGTTTGATCGCCTTTGTAAACGTCGTTTGGCGCCACGGTGGTGAGCGTGCCGCTGGATTGGTTCACACCGATGGTGATGGTTTTGCCGTTATCCAGAGTGACAGTTAGCGGATTGGTGGTGTTGTTCACCAGCGCGCCGTTTTTATCCACAAGGGTAGCGGTGTAGACGATGTTGCCACCTTCGCCAACGGTAGGAGTGGCGGTCAGGGCCACGTCGACCTTGTCGATGGTGTCGTTGATTGTGGTGGTTGCGCCATTACCAGCAACTTCCAGTTTCTCGAAGTTGCCGCCGGAAGCGTCGGTGATTTTGACGGTCTGAGTGCTCTTATCGATAAACACGTCATCAGTCGGAGCAGGCACGGTCACGGTGCCGACGGTATCGCCAGCCTTGATGATGATGCTCGAACCGTTGTCGAGTTTCAGCGTTACATCAGTACCTGCCTTGTTGCTCAAGGTCGCGGTGTAGGTGATCTGACCACCTTCGTTAACTGCACTTGGCGCTGTCAGGGTGACAGTAGTGGTATCAGCAGTGCCCGGAGTATCCGTGACAGTGGTATTCACTGCGGTGGTGCCTGGCACCAGATTCTCGAAATGTTCGCCACCGGTCACGCCTTTGATAGCTGCGGTGACGGTTTGATCGCCTTTGTAGACGTCGTTCGGTGCCACGCTGGTAACCGTGCCGCTGGATTGGTTTACACCGATGGTGATGGTTTTGCCGTTATCCAGAGTGACGGTTAGCGGATTGGTGGTGTTGTTCACCAGCGCGCCGTTTTTATCCACAAGGGTAGCGGTGTAGACGATGTTGCCACCTTCGCCAACGGTAGGAGTGGCGGTCAGAACTACATCGACCTTATCGATGGTGTCGTTGATTGTGGTGGTTGCGCCATTGCCTGCGACTTCCAGTTTCTCGAAGTTGCCGCCAGAAGCGTCGGTGATTTTGACGGTCTGAGTGCTCTTATCGATAAACACGTCATCAGTCGGAGCAGGCACGGTCACGGTGCCGACGGTATCGCCAGCCTTGATGGTGATCGAAGAGCCGTTGTCCAGCTTCAGAGTAACGTCACTGCCGGCCTTGTTGCTCAAGGTTGCGGTATAGCTGATCTGGCTGCCTTCGTTAACCGCGCTTGGTGCGGTCAGCGTAACGGTAGTGGTGTTGTCGGTACCCGGTGTATCGGTAACAGTGGTGTTAACCTGAGTAGTACCTGGCACCAGGTTTTCGAAATGCTCGCCACCGGCGACGTCCTTGATAGCGGCCGTGACGGTTTGATCGCCTTTGTAGACGTCATCCGGCGCAACAACCGAAACACTACCGCTCGACTGGTTCACACCAATGGTAATGCTCTGGCCGTTATCCAGAGTGACGGTCAGCGGATTGGTGATGTTATTCACCGGCGTACCGTTCTTATCCACAAGGCTGGCGGTGTAGACAATGTTGCCGCCCTCGCCAACGGTAGGAGTGGCGGTCAGAACAACATCGACCTTGTCGATGGTGTCGTTGATCGTGGTGGTTGCGCCGTTGCCCGCGACTTCCAGTTTTTCGAAGTTGCCGCCAGAAGCGTCGGTGATTTTGACGGTCTGAGTGCTCTTATCGATAAACACGTCATCAGTCGGAGCAGGCACGGTCACGGTGCCGACGGTGTCGCCAGCCTTAACAGTGATCGAGGAGCCGTTATCCAACTTCAGGGTGACGTCACTGCCCGCTTTATTAGAGAGCGTCGCGGTGTACGTAATCTGACCACCTTCGTTAACTGCACTTGGCGCGGTCAGAGTGACGGTAGTTGTGTTATCGGTACCCGGCGTATCGGTAACGGTCGTGTTGACCGGAGCAGTACCAGGCACCAAATTCTCGAAATGTTCGCCACCGGTTACGCCATTGATAGCGGTGGTGACAGTTTGATCGCCTTTGTATACATCATCCGGCGCAACAACCGAGACAGAGCCGCTCGATTGGTTTACCCCAATGCTGATGCTCTGGCCGTTATCCAACGTCACGGTCAGCGGGTTGGTGATGTTGGTCACCGGCGCGCCGTTTTTATCCACAAGGCTGGCGGTGTAGACGATGTTGCCGCCTTCGCCAACGGTAGGAGTGGCGGTCAGAACTACATCGACCTTGTCGATGGTGTCGTTGATTGTGGTGGTCGCACCATTACCCGCAATTTCCAGTTTCTCAAAGTTGCCGCCAGAAGCGTCGGTGATTTTGACGGTCTGAGTGCTCTTATCGATAAACACGTCATCAGTCGGAGCAGGCACGGTCACGGTGCCGACGGTATCGCCAGCCTTGATGGTGATCGAAGAGCCGTTGTCCAGCTTCAGAGTGACATCACTGCTGGCCTTGTTGCTCAAGGTCGCGGTGTAGGTGATCTGACCACCTTCGTTGACTGCGGTTGGCGCGGTCAGCGTGACGGTAGTGGTGTTGTCGGTACCCGGTGTATCGGTAACAGTGGTGTTAACCGGAGTCGTACCTGGCACCAGGTTTTCGAAATGCTCGCTCCCGGTCACGCCTTTGATAGCAGCGGTGACGGTCTGGTCGCCCTTGTACACATCATCCGGAGCCACAACCGAAACAGAACCGCTCGATTGGTTCACACCAATGGTAATGCTCTGGCCGTTATCCAACGTCACGGTCAGCGGGTTCGTGATGTTGTTCACCGGCGCGCCATTCTTATCCACAAGGCT
Organism: Pseudomonas sp. R2-37-08W; assembly: GCF_003851705.1. Lineage (NCBI taxonomy): Bacteria > Pseudomonadati > Pseudomonadota > Gammaproteobacteria > Pseudomonadales > Pseudomonadaceae > Pseudomonas > Pseudomonas sp. R2-37-08W. The sequence continues at coordinate 150,022 of NZ_CP027728.1, forward strand.
GGCGGTGTAGACGATGCTGCCGCCTTCGCCAACGGTAGGAGTGGCGGTCAGAACAACATCGACCTTGTCGATGGTGTCGTTGATCGTGGTGGTTGCGCCGTTGCCTGCAACTTCCAGTTTCTCGAAGTTGCCGCCAGAAGCGTCGGTGATTTTGACGGTCTGAGTGCTCTTGTCGACGAACACGTCATCGCTTGGCGCTGGCACGGTCACAGTGCCGACGGTATCGCCAGCCTTAACAATGATCGAGGAGCCGTTATCCAACTTCAGGGTGACGTCACTGCCCGCTTTATTAGAGAGCGTCGCGGTGTACGTAATCTGACCACCTTCGTTCGCTTCAGCCGGAGCAGTCAGCGTAACGGTGGTAGCGTTGTCAGTGCCTGGGGTGTCAGTAACGGTCGTGTTGACCGGAGCGGTACTCGGCACCAAGTTTTCGAAATGCTCGCCACCGGTCACGCCATTGATAGCAGCGGTGACGGTTTGATCGCCTTTGTAGACATCATCCGGCGCAACAACCGAAACAGAACCGCTCGTTTGGTTTACACCGATGGTAATGCTCTGCCCGTTATCCAGAGTGACAGTCAGCGGATTGGTGATGTTAGTCACCGGCGTGCCGTTCTTATCCACAAGGCTGGCGGTGTAGACGATGTTGCCGCCTTCGCCAACGGTAGGAGTGGCGGTCAGAACTACATCGACCTTGTCGATGGTGTCGTTGATGGTGGTGGTTGCGCCGTTGCCTGCGATTTCCAGTTTTTCGAAGTTGCCGCCAGTGGCGTCAGTGATCTTGACCGTTTGAGTGCTCTTATCGATAAACACGTCATCAGTCGGAGCAGGCACGGTCACGGTGCCAACGGTATCGCCGGCTTTGATGGTGATGCTCGAGCCGTTATCCAACTTCAGGGTGACGTCACTGCCGGCTTTATTAGAGAGCGTCGCGGTGTAGGTAATTTGACCGCCTTCGTTCGCTTCAGCCGGAGCCGTCAGCGTCACTGTGGTGGCGTTGTCAGTGCCGGGAGTATCAGTAACGGTGGTATTGACCGGCGTGGTGCCCGGCACTAGGTTTTCGAAGTGCTCACCGCCAGTGACAGTCTGAATGGCAGTGGTGACGGTCTGGTCGCCTTTGTAAACATCATCCGGTGCCACGGCGGTGACCGTGCCGCTCGATTGGTTTACCCCGATGGTGATGCTCTGGCCATTATCCAAAGTGACGGTCAGCGGATTGGTGATGTTGGTCACCGGCGTACCGTTCTTATCCACAAGGCTGGCGGTGTAGACGATGCTGCCGCCTTCGCCAACGGTAGGAGTGGCGGTCAGAACAACATCGACCTTGTCGATGGTGTCGTTGATGGTGGTGGTTGCGCCATTGCCCGCAACTTCAAGCTTCTCAAAGTTGCCGCCCGTGGCGTCAGTGATCTTGACCGTTTGAGTGCTCTTATCGATAAACACGTCATCGGTAGGCGCAGGGACGGTCACGGTGCCAACGGTATCGCCGGCTTTGATGGTGATCGAAGATCCGTTGTCCAGCTTCAGAGTGACGTCACTGCCGGCCTTGTTGCTCAAGGTTGCGGTGTAGCTGATCTGGCCGCCTTCGTTAACCGCACTTGGCGCGGTCAGCGTGACGGTAGTGGTGTTGTCGGTACCCGGTGTGTCGGTAACAGTGGTGTTAACCGGAGTAGTACCTGGCACCAGGTTTTCGAAATGCTCGCCACCGGTCACGCCTTTGATAGCAGCGGTGACGGTCTGGTCGCCCTTGTACACATCATCCGGAGCCACAACCGAAACAGAACCGCTCGATTGGTTCACACCAATGGTAATGCTCTGGCCGTTATCCAAGGTGACGGTCAGCGGATTGGTGATGTTGGTCACCGGCGTACCGTTCTTATCCACAAGGCTGGCGGTGTAGACGATGTTGCCGCCTTCGCCAACGGTGGTTGTGGCGGTCAGAACCACATCGACCTTGTCGATGGTGTCGTTAATTGTCGTCGTCGCACCGTTACCCGCAACTTCCAGTTTTTCGAAGTTGCCGCCAGTGGTTTCAGTGATCTGAACAGTCTGGGTGCTCTTGTCGATGAACACGTCATCGGTAGGTGCAGGCACAGTTACAGTGCCAACGGTATCGCCGGCCTTGATGGTGATGCTCGAACCGTTGTCCAACTTCAGCGTGACGTCGCTGCCGGCTTTATTAGAAAGCGTAGCGGTGTAGGTGATCTGACCACCTTCGTTCGCCTCGGCCGGAGCTGTCAGCGTGACGGTCGTGGTGTCGATGGAGTCGGTAATGGTGGTAACCGCTGGCGTCGTACTCGGCACCAGGTTTTCAAAGTTGCCGCCGGTTGCGCCAGTAATGGTGGTGCTGATGGTGCTGCCGTTGACGTAGACATCGTTCGGCGGCGTGTCGACGACCACGGTGCCCACGGACTCGCCGGCCTTGATAGTGATCACCGAGCCATTGCTCAAGGTGACGTTAACCGGCGTCTGCGCAGGGTTGCTCAGGGTAGCGGTGTAGGTGATCTGGCCACCTTCGGTGACGGCCGTGTCGGCTGTCAGCGTAACGGCGGTGGCGTCGACCGAATCAGTGATGGTCGTAACGGCAGGCGTTGTGCTCGGTGCCAGGTTTTCAAAGTTGCCGCCGGTGGCACCGGTGATCGTGGTGCTGACGGTCGAACCGTTAACGTAGACATCGTTGGCCGGGGTATCGACCACAACGGTGCCCACGGACTCGCCGGCCTTGATAGTAATCACCGAGCCATTGCTCAGGGTGACGTTCACCGGCGTCTGCGCCGGGTTGGTCAGGGTAGCGGTGTAGGTGATCTGGCCACCTTCGGTGACGGCCGTGTCGGCTGTCAGCGTAACGGCGGTGGCGTCGACCGAATCAGTGATGGTCGTAACGGCAGGCGTTGTGCTCGGTACCAGGTTTTCAAAGTTGCCGCCGCTGGCACCGGTGATCGTGGTGCTGACGGTCGAACCGTTAACGTAGACATCGTTGGCAGGGGTATCGACCACCACGGTGCCCACGGACTCGCCGGCCTTGATAGTAATCACCGAGCCATTGCTCAAAGTGACAGTGACCGGCGTCTGCGCCGGGTTGGTCAGGGTAGCGGTGTAGGTGATCTGCCCCCCTTCGGTCACAGTCGAACCGGCCGTCAGTGTGACAGTGGTGCTATCAACCGAATCAGTAATCGTAGTGACCGCAGGCGTGGTGCTCGGCACCAGGTTTTCAAAGTTGCCGCCGGTTGCGCCGGTAATAGTGGTGCTGACAGTCGAACCGTTAACGTAGACATCGTTAGCCGGGGTATCGACTACAACGGTGCCCGTCGACTCGCCGGCTTTGATAGTGATCACCGAGCCATTGCTCAAAGTGACGTTCACCGGCGTCTGCGCCGGGTTGGTCAAGGTCGCGGTGTAAGTAATCTGCCCGCCTTCGGTCACGCTCGAACCGGCCGTCAAGGTCACGGTGGTGGTGTCGAGGGTATCGGTAATCTGTGTCACGGCCGGGTTAGGGTCGAGGGTCAGCACCAGGTTGTTGCCGCCGGTGGTGCCGGTGACATTGACGCTGATCTGGCTGGCGTCGATGTACGGGCTGTCATTAGGTGCCAGGGGCACGTTGACGGTGCCGGTCAGTTGGCCGGACGGGATGGTGATCACCGCGCCGTTGGACAGAGTAATGGTCAAGTCGCTGGTGCCGGGCTGGGTCACGGTGGCGGTGTAGGTCAGCACGCCTCCGGCTTCGGTGATGCTAGGCGTGGCGCTCAGGCTCAGGGTCGCAGGCTGCAGCGCCAGGTTGCCGTTGCCGGTAGAAGCCTGGGCACCCGTAAAGGTGTTCAGGGTTGACGTGCCCTGGCCGATAGGGGCGGTGGGAAAGCCAATGGTCGGATCGACACGGCCGGCGGTCGCGTCCAGCACCACAAAGCTGTGGCCCCCGCCTGCGGCGCCATTACCGGCAGCGGTTGCGCCAGCGGCCGTGGCTTCCAGGTCGGTGGTCGGGTCGGCGCCGGCGGCGATGGCTTGTTGCAGTTCGGCTACCGACGGCGCGGCCTGTTCGGTGGCGGCGGCCAGGTCGGCAGTGGAGTCCGGCATGTCGGCGCTCCACTGGGTGTCGCGGCCCAGGTCCAGTGTGCGCCCATCAGCCAGTTCCAGGCTCACCGCGCCCGACAGGCCCGTGTCAATCTGGTCGCCCGCGAACAGGCGATCACCCTCAACCAGAACACGGCGCGTTCCTTCCGGAGAAATAACGAACACTTGACCAACAATGCTTTTGACGATGGCAACAACATTGCTCATTAAATATTTCTCCGGCGATCCGTTTCTGATGATTTCCATGTGGCCGCTCACGAGGAAGGCCAAACTGGAGGGCGTAGTCTATAAAGTTACTGGCGTCAAATTTCTGGCTGAAATTTTTAGCGATCTTGTTTCTGCCAAACTATTGACCTTATGGTCGCCATCCTAAACAATCGCCTCCGTAATGTCACATTGATATTTATGCGGCGAACCGTCCTACATGTGTGAAGCAGTTCCGCTATTTGAACTTTCCGACGTACGGTCATTACGGTAGCCATTATCCGACGCAGCGGCGCCAATCGCTGTGATTTGAGACAAGAAGTCCTGGGGAATTTTTTAATGCGTCTGCACCTGCTTAAGGCAATACCGTTCGTTCTCGCCGCCAGTTTTGTCCAGGCTCAAACACTGCCCCAAGCCATGCAGCAGGCACTGGATGTGCACCCTGAGATTCAGGCCGGTGTGAACAGTCGTATCGCCGCCGATTACCAGTTGCGTGCGGCGCAGGGCGGGTATCTGCCGCGTGTCGATTTGAATGCCGGCTATGGCCGTGCGGGCACCGATAACGCCTCCACCCGCCTCGCTAATGGCACGGGCGGCAACCACTGGGAAACCCTCAATCGCGGCGAGTCCAGCCTGCGCCTGCAACAAATGATTTTTGACGGTTTCGCCACCTCCAGCGAAGTCGGGCGTCAACAAGCCAACGTCAACGCCCGTGCCTATTCCCTGCTCGGTACATCCGAGCGCACCGCGTTGACCGTTGCCCAGGTCTACCTGGAAGTGTTGACCCGTCGCGAGTTCGTGCGCCTGGCCGAAGACAACCTGCGCAACCACGAACGCATTTACGATCAGATCAAGCTGCGCACCCAGCGCGGCGTCGGTAACGGCGCCGACCAGGACCAGGCCGAAGCGCGTCTGGCCCAGGCCCGCAACAACCTGATCACCGAGCAGACCAACCTGGCGGATGCGCAAACCAACTACCTCAGCGCCGTTGGTCAAATGCCCGACCAGCTTGAGCGCCCGGCGCCGTTCATGGCCATGCTCCCGGCCGACCTGAATGAAGCGCGTCGCCAGATGCTCGACAACAGCCCGGTCCTGCGCTCGGCCGAGTCGGACATCTCTGCCGCCGAGAAGCAGTATGCCGCCGCCAAGTCCAGCTTCTACCCGCGCTTTGATGCTGAGTTGGGCACCAACGCCGACAACAACGTCGGCGGCGACGCCAACCACAGCAACGGCTGGGAAGCCATGGTGCGCATGCGCTTCAACCTGTTTGCCGGTGGCAGCAACAAGGCCGACCTGCAATCGAAGTCGTACCAGGCCAACCAGGCCCTGGACATCCGCAACAACGCCCTGCGCCAGCTCAATGAAGAACTGGGCCTTGCCTGGAACGCCCTGAACAATGCCAACGCGCAGCTGCCGGTGGCCCAGCAGTATGTGGACCACAGCACGCGCGTGCGCACCTCCTACCAGCAACAGTTCAGCCTGGGCCAACGTACCCTGCTGGACTTGCTCGACAGCGAGAACGAATTGTTCACCGCTTCGCGTCGCCTGGAAGAGATCAAGAACATTCAGTTATTTACTCAGTACCGAATCAAGGCGACCATGGGCCAATTGCTCAAAAGCCAAGGCGTAGTCGCTCCAATGGCCTCGATCGTGCAAAACGATGTGAAGCCCAAAGTCCAACTGCCTGGGATGAACTGAGTCACCCGTAGCCCCATCTGTTAGTCGAGAGTGCACCGCGTGGAATCCGAAGTCAGTCGAGTTCATCTCAGTCATGATCCACGCACGCTGCACGACGACCCGTTACTCGACGGGTTGTTGGCACTCTGCGCGCTGCATCAGAAACCGGCCAGCGCGGCCATGCTCACCACCGGCCTGCCGCTGCCTTCGCAGCGCCTGAGTGCCGAGTTGTTGTCGCGTGCCGCCGCGCGTGCCGGGCTGCAGGGCCGGCTGTTGCAACGCAAGCTCGAACAGATCCCGGCCATCGCGTTGCCGGCGCTGTTGTTGCTCAAGGACGGGCGCAGTACTGTGCTGGTCGGCTGGCAGGGCGACGATGAAGCGCGGGTGCTGCTCAGCGAAAGCGACGGCGGGGAAGTGCTGATCAAGCGCGAACTGCTGGCCGCTGACTACATCGGCAAAGTCTTCTTCGCCCAGCCGCAGCACAAATTCGACGTCAACCATGGCACCCTGATCCCGCGTGCGCGGTCCTGGTTTCGTGACACCCTTAAGCGCTCGCGCTGGTTGTATACCGACGCCATCGCCGCCAGCTTCCTGATCAACATCATCGCCATGGCCGCGCCGCTGTTCGTGATGAACGTGTACGACCGCGTGGTGCCGAACCAGGCCACCGCCACCCTGTGGGTGCTGGCCGTGGGCATCTGTGGCGCGTACCTGTTCGACCTGGTGCTCAAAAGCCTGCGCAGTCTGTGCCTGGACCTGGCCGGTAAAAAAACCGACCTGATCATCTCCGCCACCTTGTTCGAGCGCATCGTCGGCATGTCGATGAAGTACCGCCCGGCGCGGGTCGGCAGCTTTGCGCAGAACATCCATGAGTTTCAGAGCCTGCGCGACTTCCTCGCCTCGCTGACCCTTACCAGTCTGATCGACCTGCCGTTCACGCTGCTGATCTTCCTGGTGATCGCCCTGCTCGGCGGCCATCTGGTGTGGATTCCGGTGCTGGCGTTCCCGATTGCCCTGGGTATCGGCTACGCCCTGCAGAAGCCGTTGGTCGCGACCATGGAACGCACCATGGCCCTGGCCGCCGAGCGCCAGTCGAGCCTGATCGAGACCCTCGCCGGGCTGGACGCGGTCAAGGTCAACAACGCCGAGAGCGAACGCCAGTACGGCTGGGAACAGACCATCGGCACCTTGAGCCGGCTCGAACTGCGGGTGAAGTTGCTGTCGGGCCTGTCGATGAACATGACCCTGCTGATCCAGCAACTGGCCGGCGTGATCATGATCGTGTTCGGCGTGTACCAGATCATCGACGGCAACCTGAGCATGGGCGGCCTGATTGCCTGCTACATGCTCAGTGGCCGCGCGTTGAGCCCGCTGGCTTCGCTGTCGGGCCTGCTCACGCGCTACCAGCAAGCCAAGGTCACCATGACCTCGGTGGACCAGATGATGGAACTGCCCCAGGAGCGCAACTTCGAAGAGCGCCCCATGAGCCGCCGCACCCTGCAAGGCGCCATCGAGTGCCGGGGCCTCAACTTCACCTATCCGAACCAACAGAACGCTGCGCTGAAAAACATCAACCTGGTGATCAAGCCAGGGGAAAAAATCGGCATCATCGGCCGCAGCGGCTCGGGCAAAAGCTCCCTGGCCAAATTGATCGTCGGCCTTTACCAGCCCGACTCCGGCGCGTTGCTGGTGGATGGCGTGGACGTGCGCCAGATCGATGTCAGCGAACTGCGCCACAACATCGGCTACGTCGCCCAGGATATCCAACTGCTGGCCGGCACCCTGCGTGACAACCTGGTCAGCGGCGCACGCTACGTCGAAGACGAAATGGTCCTGCAGGCGGCGGAATTGGCCGGCGTGCACGAATTCGCGCGCCTGCACCCGCAAGGCTACGAACTGCAAGTCGGCGAGCGTGGGCAGAACCTGTCCGGCGGCCAGCGCCAGAACGTCGCCCTGGCCCGTGCGCTGCTGCTCAACCCGCCCATCCTGCTGCTGGACGAACCCACCAGTGCCATGGACAACACCGGTGAAGAACGCTTGAAACAACGCCTGCACGCCGTGGTGCAAAACAAGACCGTGGTGCTGGTAACGCACCGTGCCTCGCTGCTCTCCCTGGTAGACCGCCTGCTGGTGGTCGACCGTGGGCAGATTCTTGCGGACGGCCCGAAAGCCGTGGTCATGGAAGCGTTGAAGAAGGGGCAGATCAGTGTTGCTTAACTCCATTAAAAACGCGGTCGGCCGCTACTTCAAAGGTTCCGACTCGCTGCACGGCCAGCCGCTGCCCGAGGTCAACAAAGCGTTGATCGAAGATGCGCCGCGAGTCATCCGCCTGACCATCTGGGCCATCATTGCCTTCTTTCTGTTTCTGGTGGTGTGGGCGGGTTTCTCCGAAATCGACGAAGTGACCCGTGGCGACGGCAAGGCGATTCCGTCGTCCAAATTGCAGAAAATCCAGAACCTGGAAGGCGGCATCGTCGCCGAGCTGTACGTCAAGGAAGGCCAGATCGTCGAGGCCGGTGCGCCGCTGATTCGCCTGGATGACACGCGGTTCGTGTCCAACGCCGGGGAAACCGAAGCCCTGCGCCTGGCCATGCAATTGCGCGTCGAACGCCTGAGTGCGCAGGTGGATGATCGGCCACTGAACATTCCCGAAGAGGTGCTCAAGGCCGCGCCCAGCCAAGCCGCCAACGAACGCTCGCTGTATGAAAGCCGTCGCCAGCAGTTGAAAGACGAAGTTGGCGGCTTGCAGGAACAACTGGTGCAGCGCCAGCAGGAATTGCGCGAGTTCACCTCCAAGCAAGGCCAGTACCGCAGCCAGCTGTCCCTGCAACGCCAGGAAATCAACATGTCCGAGCCGCTGGTGGCCCAGGGCGCGGTGTCGCCGGTGGAAGTGCTGCGCCTCAAGCGCGCCGAAATGGAAACCCGGGGCCAGCTGGACGCCACCACCCTGGCGATCCCCCGTGCCGAATCGGCGATCAAGGAAGTGCAGCGCAAGATCGACGAAACCCGTGGCAAATTCCGCAGCGAAGCCCTGACCCAACTCAACGAGGCCCGCACCGAACTGAACAAGGCCGAATCCACTGGTCGCGCCCTGGAAGACCGTGTCAGCCGTACCCTGGTCACCTCGCCGGTGCGCGGCATCGTCAAGCAGCTGCTGGTCAACACCGTCGGCGGCGTGATCCAGCCGGGCAGTGACATGGTGGAAATCGTGCCGCTGAACGACACCCTGCTGGTGGAAGCCAAGATCCGCCCGCAAGACATTGCGTTCCTGCACCCTGGTCAAGAAGCGGTGGTCAAATTCACCGCTTACGACTACACCATCTACGGTGGCCTGAAGGCCAAGCTCGAACGCATCGGCGCTGACACCATCACCGATGAAGACAAGAAAACCACCTACTACATGATCACCCTGCGCACCGACCGCAGCCACCTGGGCACCGATGAGAAGCCGCTGCTGATCATTCCCGGCATGGTCGCCTCGGTGGACATCATCACCGGCAAGAAAAGCATCCTCAGCTACCTGCTCAAGCCGATCATCAAGGCGCGGGCCGAGGCGTTGCACGAGCGGTAATCTCTATCGCCCTTGCGGGCCTCATCGGGGGCAAGTCGAATCGTCGCACCGCCCCTCCCACATTTGAATGCGTTCACAAATCAAGTGTGGGAGGGGGCTTGCCCCCGATGAGGCCATCAGCATCACCCAAAGCATATGGATATGCCCTAACAATATTTAAACTTCCATTCTTAGACCTATAAATTCACTCCCCTGTCTGCCGGAAGTGAATCCAATGTCCACTATCAACCAAACCTTCGACATCCGCCCCTTCCCCGGCAGTGTCGGCGCCGAAGTCATCGGCCTGGATCTATCCCAACCCGTCAACGACCAGGACTTTGCCCGCATCCATCGCGCACACCTGGACCACCACGTCATCGTGTTCCGCGACCAACGCATCACCCCCGAACAACAGATCGCCTTCAGCCGCCGCTTCGGTGTGCTGCAGATCCATGTGCTCAAACAGTTCCTGCTGGCCAACCACCCGGAGATCCTGATCGTCTCCAACATTATCGAAAACGGCCAGTCCATCGGCTTGGGCGATGCGGGCAAGTTCTGGCACTCGGACCTGTCGTACAAGGAGCTGCCCAGCCTGGGCTCGATGCTGCATGCCCAGGAACTACCGTCCGAAGGCGGCGACACGCTGTTTGCCGACATGCACAAAGCCTGGGAGCAACTGCCCGAGCACCTGCGCAACGCCGTTGAAGGGCGCCGCGCCGCGCATTCCTACACCGCGCGTTACAGCGAAAGCAAATTCGAGGGCAACTGGCGTCCCACCCTGACCCCTGAACAGCTCGCCCAAGTGGCCGAAGTGGAGCACCCCATTGTGCGCACTCACCCTGAAAACGGCCGCAAGGCACTGTTCGTCAGTGAAGGCTTCACCACCCGCATCGTCGGCCTGCCAGAGGACGAAAGCCGCAGCCTGCTGGCCCAGCTCTACGCCCACAGCGTGCTGCCGGCAAACATCTACCGCCACCAGTGGCAGCCCCATGACCTGGTGTTTTGGGACAACCGCTCGCTGATCCACCTGGCGGCCGGTTGCCCGGGCCACCTGCGCCGCAAGTTGTTCCGCACCACCATCCAGGGCGACGCGCCGTTCTGAACCGCTAAAGCCTGCTAGGATTGCGTCCAGTTCACTCCCGACCGAACACGAGTGCTTGGCATGCAACTACCCGACATGAACCTGCTGGTCGCCCTCGACGCCTTGCTCGATGAAGGTAGCGTGGTGGGCGCCGCGCGACGGATGAACCTGAGCCCGGCGGCCATGAGCCGTACCCTCACGCGTATCCGCGAGGCAGTGGGTGATCCGATCCTGGTGCGTGCCGGCCGCGGCCTGGTGCCGACGCCCAAGGCGCTTGAGCTGCAAGGCCAGGTGCGCAACGTGGTGGAGCAGGCGGCGTTGTTGTTTCGCTCGGCGGACCAGGTCGATTTGAGCACTTTGCGCCGCCGCTTCAGCGTGCGCGCCAATGACTTTTTCATCGGTGTGTATGGCGGTCGGCTGTTCGACACCCTGCAACGCGCGGCGCCGTTCTGCGAACTGCGCTTCGTGCCCGAAGGCGACACCGACGATGAAGCGCTGCGCGAAGGGCGGTTGGACCTGCGGGTGAGCAATACCATGCCGGCCGGGCCTGAAGTGAAGGTGCAGAACCTGTTCTCGACCACGTTCGTCGGCCTGGCCCGGGAAGATCACCCGCTGTTCGACGAAGAGATCACCGCCGCTCGGTTTGCCAGCTATTCCCACATCAGCATCTCGCGACGCGGCATCGCCCGTGGGCCTATCGATACCGCCTTGAATGCCCAGGGCCTGGAGCGCCACGTCGCAATGATCGCTCCCGGCTTTCACGGCGCGATGTTCATGTTGCCCGACTCCGACCTGCTGCTGCCGGTACCCAAGGAAGCCCTCCTGAGCGCCCGGCGCCTGAAGCTGCCGCTGCGTTCGTTCGCCTTGCCGATTTCGCTGCCGACCCTGGTATTGGCGCAATCCTGGCACCCGCGTTTCGACAAAGACCCGGCGCACAAATGGCTGCGCGAGACCATGCGCGAGAGCTGCCACGCCACCTGGCTGGAAGCCCAGCCGGGCTGAAATCAAATGTGGGAGGGGGCAAGCCCTAATGCCAGTCAGTTAAGGCGACACCGAACCTGTGGCGAGGGAGCTTGCTCCCGCTGGACTGCGCAGCAGTCCCATTGTTTGGGGCCGCTTCGCGCCCCAGCGGGAGCAAGCTCCCTCGCCACAAGTTAGTTCTCGCTCCTGCTACTTCTTAACTGACCGGCATTAGGGCAAGCCCCCTCCCACATTAAAAGCCCTGCATTACCCGGTGGATTGCGCCTGGCGCACTTATAACCTGCCAACAAGTCACTTTTTGTCATGCATTTGCCTGATTAAACTACTCGGGTATTCCCATTCCGAGTTACCTGTCCATGACTTCCCTCGCTGCCCCCGCCTTCGAGGCCGCAGCCAAACCCACTGCGCCCAGCCCTCCGGTGTTCGGCCCGCGCATCATCATCGGCCTGGTCGGCGTGTTGCTGGCGGTGTTGGTGTCTGGCCTCAATGAGATGGTGACCAAGGTCGCCCTCGCCGATATCCGTGGTGCGCTGTACATCGGCTTTGACGAAGGCACCTGGCTGGTCGCGGCGTACACCGCCACTTCCGTCGCAGCCATGGCATTCGCGCCATGGTGCGCGGTGACGCTCTCCCTGCGCCGTTTCACCCTGGGTGCCATTGGCGTGTTTACGCTGCTCGGCATCCTGTGCCCGTTTGCACCGAACTACGAAAGCCTGTTGCTGCTGCGCACCGTGCAAGGCCTGGCCGGTGGCGCGTTGCCGCCGATGCTGATGACCGTGGCGCTGCGTTTCCTGCCGGCCAACGTCAAATTGTACGGGTTGGCCGGCTATGCACTGACCGCCACTTTCGGCCCGAGCCTGGGCACGCCATTGGCGGCGCTGTGGACCGAATACGTCGGCTGGCAATGGGCGTTCTGGCAGATCGTCGGGCCGTGCCTGTTGGCGATGGCCGCCGTGGCCTACGGCTTGCCGCAGGATCCGCTGCGCCTGGAACGCTTCAAACAGTTCAACTGGCGTGGTCTGCTGTTGGGCTTCCCGGCGATCTGCATGCTGGTGATCGGCCTGTTGCAAGGCAATCGCCTGGACTGGTTCGAGTCGGGCCTGATCACCTTTTTGCTCAGTGGCGGCGCGCTGCTGCTGGTGCTGTTCATGCTCAACGAATGGTCGCAGCCGCTGCCATTCTTCAAGCTGCAGATGCTCGGCCTGCGCAACCTGTCGTTCGCCTTGATCGTACTGGCCGGGGTGTTGATGGTGCTGACCTCGGTGATCATCATCCCGTCGAGTTTTCTCGCTCAGGTCCAGGGCTACCGGCCACTGCAAACCGCGCCGGTGATGTTGCTGATGGCGCTGCCGCAGTTGATCGCGCTGCCACTGGTGGCGGCGCTGTGCAATCTGCGCTGGGTCGATTGCCGCTGGGTGCTGGGCATTGGCCTGAGCATGCTGGTGGTGTGCTGCATCGGCAGTTCGCACCTGACCTCGGCGTGGATTCGCGATGATTTTTATGGCTGGTACCTGCTGCAGATTTTCGCTCAGCCGATGGCGGTTCTGCCGTTGCTGATGCTGTCCACCGGCAGTATTCAACCCATCGAAGGGCCATTCGCCTCGGCGTGGTTCAATACCGTCAAGGGTCTGTCCGCCGTGATCGCCACGGCGGTGCTGGATACGCTGACCACCCAGCGCGGGCATTTCCACTCGACCATGCTGGTGGACCGCCTGGGCAACTCTCCCCTGGCCGACGGCGACGCGCCGGGCCTGGCGCACCGCCTGCACGAGCAGACCGTGGTGCTCACCTCTTCGGATCTGTATGTCGTCATGGCCGGTGTCGCGGTGGCGTTGATCCTGCTGATTTTCTGGATGCCCACGCGGATTTTCCCGCCTCGTGCACCGACCTGACCCCAAGGATTTCTCATGAAACGCAAAGACAAAATTGCCGTCTCCGTCATCGCCGTATTTGCCGTGGGCGTGCTGGTGTACCTGGTTGCGCCGGGCATCCTGGGCAGCCAGCGCCAGACCACCAACGATGCCTTCGTCGCCGCCGATTTCACCCTGGTTGCACCCCGCGTTGCCGGGTTCATCAAGGACGTGCTGGTGGAAGACAACCAGCGCGTCAAAGCCGGCCAGCTGTTGGCGCTGATCGACGACCGTGACTTTCGCGCCGCCGCCCAGGCTGCCGACGCCGACACCCTGGTCGCCCAGGCCCAACTGAAAAACGCCACCGCGACCCTTGAACGCCAAAGCTCGGTGATCGCCCAGGCCCAAGCCACCGTGGCCGCGGATCGCGCCGAAGTGGCGTTTGCCGAACACGAACTGAACCGCTACAACCACCTCGCCGGCGTCGGCGCGGGCACCGTGCAGAACGCCCAGCAAGCCAAGACCCGCATCGACCAGGCCACCGCGCGCCTGGCCAAATCCACGGCGGTGCTGGCAGCCGAACGCAAGCAAGTGGAAATTCTCACCGCCCAGCGTGACGCTGCCGAAGGCGGTCTCAAGCGTGCACAGGCCGCGCTGGAAATGGCCAGTTATCAGCTGTCCTACACCCGCATCGTCGCGCCGGTGGACGGCATGGTCGGTGAGCGTGCGGTACGGGTGGGCGCCTATGTCACGCCGGGCAGCAAAATCCTTGCCGTGGTGCCGCTGGCCCAAGCCTATGTCGTGGCCAATTTCCAGGAGACGCAACTGTCGCACATGCAGGCCGGCCAAGCCGTGCAGGTGCGGGTCGACAGCCTCGATGGCGAGTTGCTCAACGGCCATCTGGAAAGCCTGGCGCCTGCCACGGGGGTGACCTTTGCCTCGGTCAAGCCGGACAACGCCACCGGTAACTTCACCAAGGTGGTGCAGCGTATTCCGGTGAAGATTGTGCTTGAGCCGAACCAGCCGCTGACCGAGCGCTTGCGCGTCGGTATGTCAGTGGAAGCCAGCGTCGACACTCACGCCGCCGCGCAACAACATGAGGTGGCCCAGCAATGAGACACCTTGCCTGGCTCACCCTGAGCCTGATCAGTTTAAGCGCTTGCACGGTCGGCCCGGACTTCCAGCGGCCGCAAGGTCCGTCTGTGGCCCAATGGAGTGAGCCCCAGGGGCGTCAGGCGGCCAGTCGCGCCACCAGCGACCCGTTGCAGGAGCGCTGGTGGGACGTGTTCCACGACGAACAATTGTCGGCCCTTACGCGCCGAGCCCTCAGTGATAACCTCGACCTGAAACTGGCCAGCAGCCGCCTGCAACAAAGCCGCGCTGTGCGCCAGGTGACCACCGCCGAGCGTTATCCCAACGTCGACGTGGGCGGCGCTTACCAGCGTAAGCGCAACAGTGGCAAAGGCTTGAGCGACCCCTCCGGCGAGAACGGCCGCTCGGCGTTCAACCAATGGGACATGAGCTTTTCCGCCGCTTGGGAAGTGGACTTCTGGGGCCGGGTCAAGCGTGAGACCGAAGCCGCCGACGCCACCCTGGAAGTCGCGGAGAACGACCGCCGCGCCGTGTTGCTGTCGGTGCTGGCCGAGACCGCCCAGGACTACATTCAACTGCGCGGCGTACAAAACACCCGCGCCGTCACCGAGCAGAACCTCGACGTCGCCCGCCACAGCCTCAAGCTTTCGCAACTGCGCCTGGCCGATGGCGTGGCGACCGACCTGGACGTGGCCGAAGCCGCCGCCCAAGTCGCCGCCATCGAAGCGCGCCTGCCGGATTTGCAGCAACGCCAGGACCAGTTGATCAACGCCCTGAGCCTGCTGATGGGCGAGCCTCCGCAAGCCCTGCATGCGCAGCTATCCAAGGACGCCGCCGTGCCGCAGACCCAGCGCCAGGTCGCTATCGGCCTGTCCTCGGAGCTGGCCGAGCGCCGCCCGGACATCCGCCAGGCCGAAGCCCGCCTGCACGCCGCCACCGCCAGCATCGGCGTGGCCAAGGGCGATTTCTACCCGCGCATCACCTTGTCCGGCAGCCTCGGCTCCCAGGCCATGCAGCTCGCGGATCTCGGTTCCTGGGGCTCGCGCGCCTTTGCCTTCGGCCCGCAGTTCAGCCTGCCGCTGTTCAACGGCGGGCGCCTGCAAGGCATGGTGAATCTGCGCGAAGCCCAGCAACAGGAAGCGGCGCTGGCCTACCAGCAAACCGTGCTGCGCGCCTGGCATGAAATCGACGACCAGTTGACCCGCTACAACGCCAGCCAACTGCGCCGCGACAGCCTCGCCGAAGCCGTGCGCCAGAACCAGATCGCCCTGACCACCGCGCAACACCAGTACGTCGAAGGCGTGGCGGATTTCGTCAACGTGCTCACCGTGCAAAGCGCGCTGCTGGCGACTCAGGAACAGTGGGTGGAAAGTTCTACGAGTGTGTCGCTGGCGATGGTGGGCTTGTATAAAGCGTTGGGTGACGGCTGGGAGTCGGTGTATCCGTTGCACGCTGTTCACTGATGACTGTGGGAAGTCGGGTATAACACCTACGTCTCGCAGCGCACCAGTAATTTGGATTGCTACTACGACGAAGGGCGAAAGGCTGTGTCGAGCGTGACCTGCGACTGGTAATTACGTATTTACGTGCGCATTAACATGAACGTGACGTCGTCTTCGGGTATGCACCCGTCAAGGGTGCGTTCCATGATGGCCTTGAATTGGTCCTCGGCTGAGAGTTCGGCCCAGAATCCATCTGTCGCCATGATCCATAGGGTGTCTTGGGCAATCTGCACGGATTGAATGTGAGGCTCGTGGGCCCGCCGGTGGCTCATGCAGTTGAGCAGTGTTTTACGAGCTGGGGAGTTGGCGATGAATGAATGGCTCAGGTCGCCTTTCCAGTTTGGACCGCAGTGAGGTGAACTCACCCAGTTAAGGCATTGAGATTTCTCCAGATGACCCAGGCAGCAATCACCTGCGTGAATGGAGATAGCTGTGTGACCGACTACCAGCAGTACAAGGTAGCTGGTGGACGCCAATGGAAAGTCTGGACAAATGTTTGAATGCACTTCGTCGAGGGAAGTAAGCACTAGCGTCAGGGCGTGTTCAGGACAAGACACCACAACGGGTTGCGCATGGCGAAAACACTCAAGCAGGTGGTGACTCAAAGCGCTTGCCAATTCGCCACTCTTTGGTTTTGAAGTGCCGTCGGCAATCACGTAGAGGTATGCGCCAGCATTGTGTGCCGAGCCGCTGACATCGCGGTTCTCTATCCTATCGGTTCCTTGTCGACTCAAGCTCAATTGCAGAATCAAGCGGTTGCTCCGAATCCAATCAACGCGGTCAGTCGTTCGTGAATCAACGCCGCACGAGCTGGATCCTGGGCGGTGCTTTGGATCACGTCCTCAAATGCGGGTAACGCAAGCAGTGCCGTAAATTGTTCGCTCACGAAATGCCGCAGTTCGTGAGGCGCTAGTTTCACTTCTTCGATGAGTTCTTCCCTGCCATCCAGCAGGGCGATGATGTCCTCAATGTCGTTGGACATCAGTACATCACCATGACCGCGCCCCTGATAAGCCTGCAATTTGGCTGCGAGGAACCAAGGTGCGGCGAACACTCTGATCCGCGTTCCGTTGGGCAGGGTGTAGCCAATCGCGCGTTCTAACCCGCCCACGAACCAAGTATTGGCGAAGCCTAGGACGCTCTCCTGCGTCGGCATGAAGTCGACTTTCAACTGGCCCAGTCGTAAACGGCAGGTTACCGAGTCTTGGCCAGTATTTTTGAAACCTCGAGGTTTGAGTTTTTCTTCCAGCCGATACCAATCAGCGGTGCCTGTCAGATGAATGACCAGGTCCACATCATCGGTACCGCGAATCGACTCCAATGTGTATTCATCAGTGATAAGCAAGACAGTGGTGCATCCACCGACAAAGGCAACTTGCTCGCATAACTCTTCGCCCAAGGCCTCGGCAACCTCCTCCAGCATTTGCAGCATCATTGTTCGGTTGGACGTCACAGTATCCACTCCCGCAGCATGGCGTCGGCGACTTTGGTCTCACGCGGTCCGCCGATGCGGATGGCATCAACGAGGGCCAGGAAATGGTAGAGAAGCTCGTCTTTCTTCACGGCGCCGGGAACGGTTTTGTACAACGGTGTAATTGCCTGCCCTTTGCTTTTTCCGTAGGCATCTGGCCAGACGGGAATAAGGTCGCCCCCGCTCATCACTTTGCCTGCCAATACCGGTGCGGCAAAGGCCGTTGGAATGCCTCGGACGATAGCGCCAGGCTTAACCGGAAAAATATAGCGAATGCTGTGCGTAACTAAATCGAGCAGCGCTGTGCTTCTTACCAGCGGGATTCCATCGATGTGCCTTGTATAAATCAAGCCGATTTCCCTGCAACGATTCAGGGATGAAGACACTTCAGTTTTGCTCAGGCCCAACGCTGAGGACAGAGCTCTCACAGAGTAGTTTTGTGAAGCGTGCTCTTCAGAATCCTCGTCTGCGTCATCCCACCCGCGCCAGTCATCCATTGTTGAAAGTTGTACGGTTTCGAAGTTTTCAATATAGGTCGGAAGACTTTGAAAACCGAGGGACGCGGTCTCTTTTTCAACAGAGAACACCCGTTTTTTTACGCGCTCCCCTTTGGCCTGTAGTTCGAGGCTGATCAGTTTGAACAGCACTACAATGTCTTGACTTTTCATATGGCCTCAAAAGTTATTGTCCTCTGTCCGCGGACAGAGGACACTTTCTTGCATAAAGCCAGCCTCCCTGTCAACGATTCTGCAAAAACACCACATACCCCCGAAACCACTCACTCCCCTGTAAATACTCCGGCGCTTGCCATTCTCCGCCCTGAATCAGGCCGACCTTGAACGGCACGCCCAGCCGGTTCATCCGGGGCAAATACGCGGCGTAGTCGGGGATGCTGTGCCGCCCTTGATAGGTCTGCACCACCACTTCATCCACCACGCCCTTGAGCTGGGCGATGGCGGCGGGGTCGGCGTTGCTGCTCCAGTCCATCAGGCCGGTGATGCTCAAGCGCAGGTCGGTCGGCAGGCGTTGGCGCAGGTCGCGCAGAAAGGTTGCGTATTCGTGCAGGTATTGAGTGCGGGCGTCAAAGTCGATCTGGATGCCGACCACCGGGTTGCCCGCCTCGCGCCAGCGTTGCACCTGGCCGAGCAGTTGGGTGTAGACCGATTCAGGCCACCGCAGGGTGTGAGCGCGGTAGACCACCCAGATGTCGCCCTGGGTGATACGCGGCACGCTCATGCCCTGGGCGATCAGTTGCGCACCGCGTTGCGGCGCGCGGCGGGTGGAGTTGATCTGGCCCTGCAGGATGTAGAGGGTCTTGGCCTGCTTGAGCACCGGCTGGGGCGCGACGCCGCTCCACAGCCAGAAAGCGTCGTAGTCACGGGCGTCAACAGCACCGAAGGCCGGGCTTGCCAGCAACAGCAGGCCCAGCCACAGGGTTTTCACCAGTAGTACTGCAGCGATTTGCCCCACTGGGTGTCGGCGAAACCGCTCTTGAGCTGGCGGAACCAGCCTTTGCGCACGGCCGGCGCCACGTCTTCGCCGCCGCAGCTGTTGTAGCCGGCCGGCGCGTAGCAATTGATCGCGCGAAACAGTGCGTAGGCCCGGTCGGTTTTGGGCGCCTTGGCATTGGCGATCACCTGCTGGTAGCCGTCCAGGCGCGCGAAGGTTTCACCTTTGAACTCCGAGGCGGTGCTGCCAAGGCTGCCGGTGGCGCGGGCTTGCTCCAGCGGCATGCCGTCCAGGCCATTGCGCAGGATAAATTCCCCCAGGCAGTTGAGGGCTTGCGGGTTTTTTGCGTCGCTTTGCAAGGTCACGGCGGTTTGCGCGACGCTCGGGCAGGCATAGCCGGATTCGGCCTTGTCACCGTTCCACTGGAACAGTTTCAGGCTTTGCCCGCCGCTGTAGGTGTAACCCAGGCTGGTGCCGAGTTTGTCGTCAGACAGCGAGGCCTGCTTGAGGTCGTCGGCGAAGGTCGCGAACTGGCGGTGCAGCAGGTCTTTGTAGAGCAGCACGAATTGGGCGGTCTGGCGTTCAGTCGGGTCGTTGGCCTTGGCGATCTGCTGGCGCAACAGGTCGGGACCGGCCACGTTGCGCAGCAGGATGTAGCGCACCTGCCTGGCACTGATCGGCGAGTCGGCGGCGAACACCTTGGTCAGTTGGCCGCTGCGCTCGTAATTCATCGCCAGCGCCAGCTCCAATTGGTCGCGTTGCAGCGGTTGCTTGGCCAGCGGCAGCAGTTGCAGCCACAGCGCTTCGGCGCCTTTCCAGTCTTGCTTGGCTTCCAGGGCCAGGGCGCGCAGGGTCTGCTGGCTGAAGCCGAAGTAATCCAGGGTTGGCGGCAGGTCCGTCGGCAGGTGCTTCAGGGCCGTGTCGGGTTGATGCTCGACATACAGGGCATACGCCGCTTGCAGGTAGTCGAACAAGGCCGGCTCGTTGGCGAAGGTGCTCTTTTGCTTGTCGAGGGCTTCGCGACTCAACAGGGGCGGGGTATGGGCACGCATGGCCATCAGGTCGCTGACCAGTTGCAGCATCGGGCTGTTGACCGCCTGGTTGCTGGCCATCAGCAATTTGAGGTCGGCTTCTTCCACCAACGCGTCCACGCTCACATTGCGCTGGGCGTCGCTGGCCTCGGTGAATTGCCAGGTGAAATCTGCGGCGAGCCTGGTCTCGTCATTCGCCAGCCAGTGCACCCGGCGCAGCAGGCCACGGGCGGACGCGACGTAAGCGCCCTGCGGGTAGGTTTTCAGGTAGCCGAGAAAGCCTTCTTCGGCGTCGCTCAACGCGGCCTTGTCCACATGCTCGCGCTGGGGCACACCGTATTCGTCGAAGGCTTCGGCCTGGGCTTGGTTCAGCGAGGTGCGCGCGGCCATGTACAGCGCAGTTTCCTTCAGCCAGGGCACCTCGCTGGTCGCGGCGGCGGCGAAACCGCGTTCGGCGTTACCGAAGCGGCCGCTGTAGAAGTCAGCGGCGGCCTGCAGATAAGTGCGAAACAGTTGGGCGCTGGCCGAGGGGGTCAGTTGCGCATCCACCACCTGGCCGTCCCAGTCACAGGTGGTCAGCAGCTGCAGACGTGCTTTCACCAGCAGGTCGCGCTCGGCGGGCGGCATATCGGCCTTGATCACCTGGCTGATAAACGCGGTGGCGCTGTCATCAGCGTTGCTGCGGCAGCGGCTGCCTTCGCCATCGAGAAATGCTTCGCCTGCGGTCTTGTACTCCTCACGCTTGATACCCAGCGGCGCGAGCAGGGTGTCGAGCTCGGCGGTGCGCGAATCGTCCGCTTGGTTATCGGGTTCGTCCTCTGCGGCCGGAACCGGCACCAGGCGATACACCGGAAACGGCACCGGGCCGAAACCCTGGGCCAGGTCCTCTTCGCTCAGGGCATTCGGCGCCAGGGGTGCGGCCTTTTTGGCGGCCAGCAACAGGCGCAGGTTTACCCGGCTATCGTTGCCTGGGCTGAGAAAGGGTTGGTTGCTGCAGGGTTCGAGACTGTCACGCGACACCCGCCAGTCGGGGTAGCACGAGTCGTCGGAACTGGCCTGGGCCGTCAGGGGAATGCCGGCCAGCAGAGCCAGTGCCAGAGGTGACAATAAACCGATGCGCATGACGTGTCCTTGATCCTGGGTCCTTGGAGGACGGCAATCATAGCGTGATCCGACGCCAGCTTCGGTGAACGCTCACACAAATCACGGATTTGTCCGATTGAGGGTAGTGGCGTTTTAACCTTGCTGACATAGACTGCGTTCTTCATCAGGGAGGATCGTATGAAGCTATTGCGGCTATGGCTGTTGAGTGTTGCCTGCGTGATCGGCGTGGCGCCTGTCGCCATGGCGGACGACCCCTTGCTGGATCACCCGCCGGCGGCTGCCGCCGGCACTGATGAGGCGCGCGGCGTGTTACGGGCCCGCGACCAGGCGATGCTGGCCAGCGAGTTGTCGGGGCGCATCGTCGAACTGCCGTTCAGTGAGGGCGAGTCGTTCAAGAAGGGCGACACCCTGGCGCGTTTCGATTGCTCGGCCTACCAGGCGCAACTGAATGCCGCCCAGGCTGCCAGCCGTGGCGCCGGTGAAGAGCTGGCCCACAACAAACAGCTGGCGGCGCTCAATTCAGTCGGGCGCTTTGAAGTGGCCCGCGCCGAAGCCAAACTCAGCGAAACCCAGGCCCAGTCCCAGGTCTACCAGGTGCAGGTCAAGCGTTGCAGCGTGCTGGCGCCGTATGACGGCCAGGTGGTGCAGCGCAAGGTGCAACGCTATGAAAGCGTGTCGGCAGGGGCGCCGCTGCTGGAAATCGTCGACAACCGCAGCCTGGAAATCCACCTGCTGGTGCCGTCACGCTGGATGGACAAGCTCAAGCCCGGCCAGACCTTCACCTTTACCCCCGATGAAACCGGCCAGGCGTTCAGCGCCACGGTCAAACGACTCGGCGCGCGCATTGACGAGGGCAGCCAGACGCTGCTGCTGGTCGCCACTTTACCCAACGCCGCCGGGTTGATGGCAGGCATGAGTGGCACCGCACACTTTGCGCAATTGCAATGAACGCCCCGATGCCGGGCAGCAGCGAGCGGGTGTTTGCGCAGTTTCTGGACCTGGAACGCCAGACCCGCGCCGCGCGCACCACCGAGCAACTGGCCTACAGCCTGGTCAATGACAGCCAGCCGCTGTTTGGCTATCGGCATGCCGCACTGTTGATCGCCGGCAAGGTGCAGGCGGTGACAGCCGTGAGTAACGTCGACCCGAATGCGCCGTTCGTGGCCTTTGTCGAGCAGGCGGTGGCGCAGTTGCACAAGCAGGCGCTGGCCCAGACCGCACGCGTCGTGCCGGCGGAGCAGTTGAGCGAGGCGGTGCGGGCGGATTGGCAAAGCCTGTCTGCCGGCCAGGTGTTCTGGTTGCCGTTGATCGACCCCCAGGGCCGAGTGTTCGGTGGCCTGTGGCTGGCGCGAGATACCCCGTGGAATCCGGCCGAGCAAGTGTTGCTGGCGCAATTGGGCGACACCTGCAGCCATGCCTGGCATGCACTGCAGCCGCAGCGGCCGTGGCGGTTGCGCCTGACCCGCAAGCGCCGGCTGATGGTGGTGGTCGCCTTGCTGCTGTTGCTGCTGATTCCGGTGCGCCAATCCGTGCTGGCGCCCGCCGAAGTGGTGCCGCTGGCCGGGCAGGTGGTGGCGGCGCCGCTGGATGGGGTGATTGCACAGTTTTTGGTCAAGCCCAACCAGGCGGTAAAAACCGGTGATCTGTTGCTGCGTTTCGAAAGCACCACTCTCACGGCCCAGGCCGACGTGTCGGCGCGTGCCCTGGGCGTGGCCGAGGCCGAGTTGAAGGCCAGCGCGCAGCGGGCTTTTGCCGATGCCGAATCGAATTCGCGTATCGACCTGCTGGCGGCCCGGGTCGAGCAAAAACGCGCCGAACGCGATTACGCCCGCGAACTGCTCAAGCGCAGCGAAGTGCGCGCCGAGCGCGACGGTATCGCCGTCTTCGCCGACGCCGAGCGCTGGACCGGCAAACCCGTACAAACCGGCGAGCGCCTGTTGCAGATTGCCGACCCCGACCAGGCCGAGTTGCGCATTGAGCTGGCGGTAGGCGATGCGATCGCCCTGGAACCGAACGCCCAGGTAGCGCTGTTCCTCGACAGCGACCCTTTGCATCGCCACCTGGCGACCTTGCAACGGGCAGCCTATGAAGCGCAGCCCACACCGGGTGGCCAACTGGCCTATCGCCTGGATGCGCAATTCGACGAAGCACCGCCGCGTATCGGCCTGCGCGGCACGGCCAAGCTGTTTGGCGAGCGCGCGCCGCTGGCGCTGTACCTGTTGCGGCGGCCGCTGGCAGGCCTGCGCCAGAGCGTGGGCCTCTGATGGACTTGCCCAAACTGCGTGAAGACCTGCAACTGTCCAGCGCCGGCGCGGCCCTGGACGGCTCGCCGCGCTGGACCCTGGCCGACCCGGTGCGCGGGCGCTATTTCAAACTGGGCGCCACCGCCATTCGCTTGCTGCGCCACTGGTCCCTGGGTGACCCGGAAAAAGTCCTGCTGGCCGCCAACCGCGAGCCGGGCCTGGCGTTGGGCGGCAGTGAAGTGGATGAACTGCTGGGTTTTCTGCGCGCCCACGACCTGATCGCCGCCCTCGACCCGCAGCAGCGCGCCAGTTACCTCTACAAATCTGCCGCGCGCAAACAAAGCCTGTGGCAGGTGCTGCTGCATCAATATCTGTTTTTCCGGATTCCGCTGTGGCGACCGGATGCGTTTCTCAACCGTGCCTGGCCGCTGCTGGCGCGCTTTGGCCCTGGGTTGTTGCGCTACGGCTTGCCGATCATTTTGGTGCTTGGGGTGTTTCTGGTCGCGCGCGACTGGCAGCGCTTTGTGGCGACGTTTCCGCATCTGTTCAGCCTGGGCGGCGCCCTGGCGTTTGGCGTGGCGCTGTTCTTTGCCAAGCTGTGCCATGAATTCGGCCATGCCTTTATGGCCAAGCGCGCCGGGTGCAGGGTGCAGAGCATGGGCGTGGCGTTCATGGTGTTGCTGCCGATGTTCTACACCGACGTAAGCGATGCCTGGCGGGTCAATGATCGTCGCGCGCGCTTGATGATCGGGGCGGGTGGGGTCATGGCCGAGTTGTTGCTGGCGTGCATCGCCCTGCTGGCCTGGTCGCTGCTGCCGGACGGCCCGGCGCGCACGGCAGCGTTCATGCTGGCAAGCGCCACCTGGCTGACCACCCTGGCGATCAACCTCAACCCGTTCATGCGCTTCGATGGTTACTTTTTGATCAGCGATTGGTGGGAGGTGGATAACCTGCAAGGTCGCGCCTTTGCGCTGTGTCGCTGGCGCTTGCGCGAGCTGCTGTTCGGTTATGGCGAACCGGCACCGGAGCCGTGGTCGCCGAATATGCAACGCCGGCTATTGTGGTGGGGCTACCTGGCGTGGCTGTGGCGCGCGGCGCTGTTTTTAGGGATCGCCGTGGCGGTGTATCACCTGTTTTTCAAGCTGCTGGGGATCGTCCTGATGGGCGTGGAACTGGTGTGGTTTATCGGCCTGCCGATCTTCAAGGAGTGGCGCCAATGGTGGAGCCGACGCAGCCAGGCCCATGCGCCGCGAGTCATGCTCAGCAGCCTGGGCCTGGTGCTGTTGGTGCTCGCGCTGGTGGTGCCCTGGCGCAGCGCGGTGGAGCTGCCGACCATGCTCGAAGCCGGGCGCGCCAGTGCGCTGCATGCGCCGGTGGCGGCGCGGGTCAAGCACTTGCGGGTGGTGGACGGGCAAGTGGTGACCCAGGGCCAGGTGCTGATGGAGCTGGAATCACCGGACCTGGACGCCCGGCAAAGCATCGTGCGCCGCGAAGTGGAGATTTTGCAGTTGCAGATGCGCCGCCAGGCCGGGCGCAGTGAAACGGCAGTGGACGCCGGCATCAATGATCAGCGCCTGTCCCAGGCCCTCGCCGAATACCGTGGCCTGGCCGCCCAGCGCGAACGCCTGCTGCTGCGCGCGCCTCACGCCGGCACGGTGCGCGATGTGCTGCCGCAATTGAGCGTGGGGCGCTGGCTGTCGCCCAAGGACTCGCTGGCGCGGGTGGTGGAAGAGGGCGCCCGCCTGCGCGGTTACATCGCCGAGGCCGAGCTGTGGCGGGTGGCGCCGGGGGCAACCGGACGGTTTATCGCCGATGACCCGATGCACGCGGCCATCCCGGTGGAATTGACCGATATCGACGCCAACGGTGTGGCCTACCTGGACCAGGAGGCGCTGACCTCAGACCATCACGGGCCGATTGCCGTGCGCCGCGATGAAAACCAGCGCCCGGAGCCGGTGCAGGCGCAATACGGCGCACGCTTGAAAAGTCTGCAAGCGATTGCAACGCCCCGTCAGCCGTTGCGCGGCGTGGTGATACTGCAGGGGCGCAGTGAGTCGGTGCTGGGCGTGGCCTGGCGACGGGCGGCGGCGTTGGGTGTACGGGAAAGCGGGTTCTAGGAGTGAACGCAATGTCGAACAAGCAAGATGCCCTGGCGCAGGGCCTGGTGATGCGTCCCTCACGCAGTACCGACGGGCCGTTTTTGCAGCGCCTTTACCGCTCGGCACGTGCGGATCTGCAGTGGATTGATGGCGAGCAGGCGCTGGTCGAGGAGGTGATCGCCCAGCAATTCCAGGTCCAGGAAAAGGGCCTGGACGAGCATTTTCCCGGTGCGCTGCACTATGTCATCGAAAAACTGGACACGCCCATCGGCGCCTTGAGTGCCGACTTCGGGGCCCATGAAATCCGGGTGTTGTACCTGGCATTCATCCCCACCGCGCGTGGCCAGGGTTTTGGCCGCGCGGTATTGCAGGGGGTGCAGCAGGCGGCCACGCAGGTGATGTGCCCGGTGAGCACGGTGGTGTGGGCGAGCAACCCCCATGCGTGCCGGCATTACCTGGCGCTGGGGTTTCGGGTGGAAGAACAGACGCCCGCCGCGCAGCGGTTGGTGTGGTACCCGTCTCAGTTGAACACGATGCAGAAATAACCCCGCTCGCTGTCGCGGCCCATGGCAGGTTCGCGGGACACAAACACCTGTTCGAGGCAGGCGTCCGCCAGCGGTAAACGGCATAAGCCGTCGACGAAATCCGTGGGTACAAGGCTTTCGAACAGCACCCTGAAGGCCCCGCGCGGGCTGCCGGGCAAGGTGGCTTTGGGGGTCTCGCTGAGGCTTTGGACTTGGATCGGCAGCGCCGAACCGTCGGGCAGGTAAAGCACGGCGGTGCCATCAAGCAACGGTCGAAAATGTTCAGGGGTGACCAGGTTCAACATGTGAGGCTCCATTTCAGAGATGCCGGGGCCTGCGAGCCCCGGCCAGGGGTTAATCGCGCGACGGAAAAAGCCCGTTCAAGGCAATGCTGAAATTGATCGCAAGGTAAGGGTTCATGGTGGCCAAGGCCTGGCCCTGACCGGCGACACTGATCGTGCCTCCGGCCACGGCGGTGCTCACGCCCTGCAGAGGGACCGGCGTGGCGCCCTGCTGGTCTGAATAGATTGCGGCGCTGCCCGGCCCACCGCCGGAAGCGCCGATAAACGCGTTGGTAGCGCTGGGTACTGTCAGCGGGTTGCTGGAGGTGTTCGCCAGTTGCACCGAGGTGGTGGCGGTGAGTGGTGTCATGGCGTGGGTGTGGGCAGGCAGGTTGAGCAGGGTGGCGGTGACGGATTCCGTGCCGGAGATTTCGCCAATGACGCGCGCCGACAAACCCGCGCCGCTGCCTTGACCAATGGGCATTCGACCTTGCAGGTTAGGCAGCATGAAGCTGACGCTGCCATTTCCGCCGTAAACGACACCGAGCAGGGCGTACAGCGCCTGGTACTGGTTGACGGCAAGGGTTTGCCCGGCGCACAGGGCCCAGTCTCTGGGGGCGAAATCAAACGCAAAGGGTTGGATGGTGCCGATGAAAACTTCCATGGATCGTTCATCCTTGTGATGGCTAGACAGGGGGGAGGACGCCAATCGGTCCGGCGCCATCGCAGAGCGTAGTCGCCGTTGTTGCTTGCTGCCTGGCGGTTGCGAAACAGCGAGCGAAACCGGGGCTTTTGTCCTAGAGTGGCGCGTGTTTGCGCATGTGTGGGGTTTGCCTGGTAAACGGGCTGTGTCTGGGGAGTTGAGGTGCGACGGTCTGTGGTAGAACAAGACGACAAAGTGGCGGCACTTTCCGTAGTCAATCGCCTTTCGAGCGCCTGGGAAGGCGCCGGTTGGCTCAGCCGTTTGTGGTGGGTGCCGATCCTGGCGCTGGCCATGGCCGTGCGGTTTTATGGCCTGACGGCTGCGGCGATCTGGGGCGATGAGGGCTCAAGCCTGCTGCTCAGCGAATACGCCCTGGACGACCTGTGGTTTCACGCCGCCCATGATGTGCACCCGCCGCTGTACTTTTTCATGCTGCGCGGCTGGATCGAACTGTTCGGCGACGGCATCTGGTCGATTCGCGGCATGAGCGCGATCCCCGGCGTGCTGGCGGTGGGCCTGGGCGTCTGGCTCACGCGGCAACTGTCTACCCGTCGCGCTGCGGTGCTGGCGGGGGTGCTGCTGGCGCTGTTCCCCTCCGCCGTGCGCTACAGCCAGGAAGTGCGCATGTACTCGCTGCTGGCCGTGTGGTTACTGGGGGCCACGCTGGCGCTGGTGTACTGGGTGCGCCAACCCGCGCGCACGCGTTTCCTGGTCGTTTATGCGCTGTTGATGGCCGCCGGTTTTTATACCCATTACTTCACTGCACTGTGCGTGCTGGTGCACTGGGCTTACCTGGGGCTGCTGTGCCCGTCCCAGGCGCCCGGCCAGCGCCTGATCCTGCGTCCGTCGTGGTGGTGCGCCAATGCGCTGGTCGTGGCGTTGTATTTGCCCTGGCTGCCGAACCTGCTTGACCTCGTGCAACACGTCGAACAGCTCAAGGTCGGCGGTGACATTGGCTGGGAAGACCCGGTCACGTTGACCTCCGTGCCGTCGATGATCTGGCAGTTCACGCTTCAGGATGAAGGCGTGGACTTCTGGCGACCGCTGTTCTGGCTGTTCCCGCTGTTGTTGATCGCCGTCGTGATAGCCACCGCCTGGCAGGATCGCGAGCGCCATCACCCGGCCCGCCTGCTGGCGCTGTTCTTCCTGTTGCCGCTACTGCTGGTGTATGCGGTGTCGTTCATCTCGCCGGTGTTTATCGAGCGCTACCTCACGGTATACGCCCTGGGCTTGCCGATCCTTGTGGCCCTGGCCATCGACCGCCTGCCCACGCGCCTGGCATGGCTGGGCGCGGCGTTGTGCGTGGTGTTTGTCGGAGTGGAGCTGCTGGGGCTGAAAAACAATGCCACGGTGGATGTGCATGATCAGTTCAACGTGCCGGTGGAGTTCGTCAACCGCAACTACCAGGAAGGCGACCGCATCGTTCTCAGCGACATGATGTGGTACCTCAGCTACGTGTATTACGACCAGACCGACGCCCAACTGCAGCTTTACACCCCGCCCAGGCCCGACGGCACGCCGACTCGGCCGAATGCCTATGGCTTCGGCACCCTGGTGGATCAGGACGGCGGGCGCATCTACCTTGACCGTCTGTCTGCCTTAGCGCCCGACACCCGCCGTGTCTGGCTGATCAGCAGCAACGAACTGCCGGATGAATTCGCGCCGATTCCGCCAGGCTGGCAAGAACTTTTGCAGCAGGACGGCGGCGGCGCGCGGGCGCGGCTATTCGTGCTGTGTGGCGGGCCAGAGCCTTCGCGGCCCGCCGGTTGCCGCTAATCACGAATTGGTATTAGGTGCATGCCAAAATAGTGGCAAATGATCGCTAGTCGGCACTGTGTTTCTCAACTACGCTCCGGCCCACAAACGGATTTTTGTCCTACAAAGTGGTGAACGGATTGCAGTATCACTTTATCTCGGGCTTGCCGCGCTCCGGCTCGACCCTGCTCTCTGCGATTTTATTGCAGAACCCGCGTTTTCACGCCGGCATGAGCAGCCCTTTAGGCACTTTGTTCAATGGTGTGCTGGCGCAGTGCAGCGCCGGCAGCGAGTTTGGCTCGGTCATCGATGCCAACACCCGTCGTCGCCTGTTGCGCGGCCTGTTTGATTCCTACTACGCCGACAAAGCCTCCATCCCGGTGGTATTCGACACCAACCGCCAGTGGTGTGCGCGCATGCCTGCGCTGCACGACCTGTTTCCCCAGGCCAAGGTCGTCGCCTGTGTGCGCAACGTCGCCTGGATCATGGACAGCCTGGAACGCCTGTATCGCGCCAATCCCTTCGAAAACACCAAGCTGTTTGGCGATGACGTCGAGCGCAACACGGTCTACAGCCGCTGTGAAACCCTGGCCCAGCGCAACCGTCTGGTCGGGTTTGCCTGGGCTGCGCTCAAGGAAGCCTATTACGGTGAGCATGCCGATTCTTTGCTGATCGTCGATTACGACTTGCTCAGCCAAGCCCCGGAGCGGGTCATGCGGCTGGTCTACGATTTTATCGGCGAGCCGTGGTTTGAGCATGACTTCGACAACCTCGCCTACGACGCGCCGGCATTCGACGAGGCGCTGGGCGTTGCCGGCTTGCACAAGGTCCAGCCCAAGGTGCGCTTGCAGTCGCGGCGCACCATCCTGCCGCCGGACTTGTTCCAGCAGTACACCGAGTTGTCGTTTTGGCAGGACGGCTCAGCCAGCGCCGCCAATGTGATTCGTATGAAGGCCAACGCCGCGATCAGTTGATCGCGGCGTTTTCATTTTTCTCAAGAACGTTTGACGCCGGGTGAGCAGCATGTGGTGGAGCAATCGCAAGTCGCGGGAAACCGAAGCAGTACGGGCACGGGTCTCGCCGATGATCATGCACCTGGAGCCGCGCATGCTGTTCGACGGCGCAGTCGCCGCCACCGTGGCTGAAGCGGCGCAACCCGACAGCCATCCCACCGCTGACGCCGCCAAGCCGCCGACGGCTGACCACCCGAGCGTGAGCAAAGACACCCACGGCCAGGCCGACGCGCCAGCCGTTTCACCCGTAGCCGTGCCCGGTCAAACCGTGGTGTTCGTGGATGCCCGGGTCAAGGACTCCGCCAGCTTGTTGCAAGGCGTGGCCCCGGGCGCCCAGGTCATCCAGCTGGATGCGAGCAAGGACGGCCTGCAGCAGATTGCCGACTACCTCGACACTCACCAGGGCGTCAGCTCGGTGCAGATCATTGCCCACGGCAACGCGGGCGATCTGTGGCTCGGTACTACCTACCTGTCGGCCGACAATGTCGCGGCCCGCAGCGCGGTGCTGGGGGAAATCGGCAAGGACATGAACGTTGGCGGCGACATCCTGATTTACGGCTGCTACACCGCCGAGGGCGAACGCGGCCTGAATTTTGTCGATTCCCTGGCGCAGTTGACCGGCCGCGACGTGGCGGCGTCGATCAACCGCACGGGCGTGGGCGGCGACTGGGACCTGGAGATCGCCACCGGCTCCATCGAAAGCGCCAACGTGCTGTCGACCAAAGCCATGAGCGATTACCAGTGGGGCCTGGCGACCTGGACCGCTACCAACAACCTCAACACCGGGGTCGGCTCGCTGCGCGCGGCCATCGCCTCGGCGCAGAACGGCGATATCGTCACGTTCAATTCCGGCCTCTCCGGCTCGACCGTGGCGCTCACCTCCGAGTTGCTGATCAATAAAAACATCACCGTCGATGGTGACCTGGACAACAATGGCACTGCAGATATCACCCTCGATGGCCAGTACCGGTCCCGCGTCGTGGAAATCGCGTCCGGCAGTACGGTAACCCTCGATGGCCTGGTCATCACCAAAGGGCTGGTGGCGGGCAACGGCGGCAACGGCGGCGCGGCAGCGGCGGGCGCGATGGGCGGGGGGATTTTCAACGCTGGCACCCTCACGCTCAACAACGTGACGGTCACCGCCAACGCCGCGTCCGGTGGCGGTGGCGGTGGTGGCGTGACGCCCGCCTATTCCGGCGGCGGTGGCGGCGGCGGCGGGGGTATCGGTGGGGGAAGCGGCGGCCATGGCGGTTCGACCGGCCCAGGCAACCTCACGTATGCCGGGGGCGCCGGCAGCGCAGGCGCTGGCGGCTACGGGGGGGGCTACTCAGTCAACGACATGGGCGGACGCGGCGGCACCAGTACCGGCGGCCTGGGTGGCAATGGCGCCTCCGGCTACAGCCACGGCGGTGACGGCGGATCGGCGACCAACGGCACGCTTTCGATTGGCGGTGGCGGTGGCGGCTCCGGCTGGGACAAGGTCGGCGGCGTCGGCGGCAATGCATCGGGCGGTATCTACAACGCTTCAAGCGGCACCCTGAAAGTGATCGGTGCTTCGGTGATCAGCAACAACATCGCGGCCGGCGGCGGCGGTGGGGGCGGCGGCAGCGGCGGCAAGATCTTCGACGGCGGCGCCGGTGGTCGCGGTGTGGGGGCCATCTGGAACAACGGCGGGACCGTGTTGATCACCGCCGCCAACTTTGCCGCACTGAGTGGTAACGCCGCGGCCAGCGGGGCAGGCGGCCCTACGAGCGGGGGCACTGCGGGTACCTCGCCGAGCGCGCAGCCCTCGATTTACAGCAGTGGCGGCGTCCTCAATACCGCCTATGTCGAGCCCCCGACCGCGACCATCGTGCTGGCTGATAGCGCCCTGAAAATCGGCGATACCTCCCTGGTAACCATCACCTTCAGCCGGGCCGTGAGCGGTTTCACCAATGCCGACCTGGCCATCGCCAATGGCACGTTGACGGCCGTTTCCAGCGCCGACGGCGGCATTACCTGGACGGCGACGTTTACGCCCACCAATGCCATCTCGGACACCACCAACGTTATCTCCCTGGACAACACCGGCGTGGCGGCCATCTCCGACGGCGCAGTCGGCGTCGGCACCACCAATTCCGCCAACTACGTGGTCGACACGCTTCGCCCGACGGCCACGATCGCTATCACCGACACGGCACTCAAAGCCGGCGAAACCACGGCAGTGACCTTTACTTTCAGTGAAGCCGTAAGCGGTTTCACCAACGCTGACCTGACCATCGCCAACGGTACGCTGACGGCTGTCAGCAGCGGCGATGGCGGTATCACCTGGACGGCGACCTTTACCCCGACCACCGCTATCACCGACGCCACCAACCTGATCACCCTGGACAACACCGGCATTGCCGACCAGGCCGGCAACGCCGGCAGTGGCACCACCGATTCGGCCAACTACGCCATTGATACGGCCCGGCCGACCGCGACCATCGTGGTCGCCGACAATAACCTGAGCATCGGTGAAACCTCGCTGGTGACCATCACCTTCAGTGAGGCCGTGAGCGGTTTCACCAACGCGGACCTGACCCTCGCCAACGGGACGCTGTCGGCCGTCACCAGCGGCGACGGCGGCATCACCTGGACGGCCACGTTCACGCCCACCAACAGCGTCACTGACACCACCAACGTGATTACCCTGAATAACGCCGGGGTAGCAGACGCTGCCGGAAACACCGGGCAGGGCACCACCGATTCGAACAACTTCGTGGTCGACACCACGCGTCCGACCGCTACCCTTGTCGTGGCCGACACCGCGCTGGCCATTGGTGAAACCTCAACGGTCACCATCACGTTCAACAAGGCCGTCAGCGGCTTTACCAACGCGGACCTGGCTGTCGCCAACGGTACGTTGTCGGCCGTCAGCAGCAGCGACGGCGGCATCACCTGGACCGCGACGCTCACCCCGACGGCCAGCATTACCGACACCACCAACCTCATCACCCTGGATAACACCGGGGTCAGTGATGCGAATGGCAACCAGGGCCTCGGCACCACCAGCTCCAACAACTACACCATCGACACCCAGCGTCCGGCTGCATCCATCGTGATGGCCGACACGGCCCTGAAAATCGGCGACACCTCGTTGGTGACCATCACCTTCAGTGAAGCCGTGACGGGTTTCACCAATGCCGACCTGACGATTGCCAACGGCACATTGACGTCCGTCAGCAGCAGCGACGGGGGGATTACCTGGACAGCGACGTTTACCCCTGCCGCCAGCACCAGCGACACCACCAACCTGATCACCCTGAACAATACCGGCATTGCCGACCAGGCCGGCAACGCCGGCAGCGGCACCACCGATTCGGCCAATTACGCCGTCGATACCGCCCGGCCGACCGCGACCATCGTGGTCGCCGACCCGGTGTTGAGCGCCGGTGAGACCTCGTTGGTCACCGTAACCTTCAGTGAGGCCGTCAGCGGTTTCACCAATGCCGACCTGTCGATTGCCAACGGCACGTTGACGGCCGTCAGCAGCAGCGATGGCGGGATCACCTGGACCGCCACCTTCACGCCGACGCTTGGCGTCAACGACGCCACCAACCTGATTACCCTGGCCAATACCGGCGTCGCCGACCTCGCCGGCAACGCCGGGTCCGGCACCACCAACTCGGCCAACTACACGATCGACACCGTACAGCCGACAGCGACCATCGTGGTCGCGGACACCGCGTTAAGCGTCGGCGAAACGTCACTGGTCACCATCACCTTCAGCGAAGCGGTCAGCGGGTTCAGCAACGCCGACCTGGCCATCGCCAACGGTACGCTGAGCGCGGTGAGCAGCAGCGACGGCGGTATCACCTGGACGGCGACGTTCACGCCCGCCAGCGCCATTACCGATGCCAGCAACCTGATCACCCTCGACAACAGCGGTGTACAGAACGGCTCGGGCAACGTCGGCACCGGTACCACCGACTCCAACAACTACGCCATCGACACCCAGCGCCCGACCGCCAGCATTGTGCTTGCCGATACCGCCCTCGGCGTCGGCCAGACGTCGCTGGTAACGGTCACTTTCTCCGAGGCGGTCACAGGCTTTACCCTCGCTGACCTGACGGTTGCCAACGGTACCTTGAGCGCCTTGAGCAGCAGCGATGGCGGCATTACCTGGACCGCAACCTTCACGCCGACGGCCGGAATAACCGACACCAGCAACCTGATCACGCTGAACAATACCGGCATCGCCGACTCGGCCGGCAACGTCGGCAGCGGCACCACCGATTCGAACAATTACACCATCGACAGCCAGCGCCCAACGGCCACGATCGTGGTCGCCGACCCAGTGTTGAGCGCCGGTGAGACCTCGCTGGTGACCATCACCTTCAACGAGGCGGTTTCAGGTTTCGACAACAGCGACCTGAGCGTGCCCAACGGCACGCTCTCGGCGGTGAGCAGCGCCGACGGTGGCATCACTTGGACGGCAACCTTCACCCCAAACGCTAGCGTGCGCGACACCACCAATCTGATCACCCTGAACAACGCCGGGGTCGCCGACCTGGCCGGTAATGCCGGTACCGGCATCACCAACTCGGGCAACTTCACCATTGATACGGTGCAACCGACGGCAACCATCGTGGTCGCGGACACCGCGTTAAGCGTCGGTGAAACCTCACTGGTCACCATCACCTTTAGCGAAGCGGTCAGCGGTTTCAGCAACGCCGACCTGGCCATCGCCAACGGTACGCTGAGCGCGGTGAGCAGCAGCGACGGCGGCATCACCTGGACGGCGACGTTCACGCCCACCAGCGCCATTACCGATGCCAGCAACCTGATCACCCTGGATAACAGCGGTGTACAGAACGGCTCGGGCAACGTCGGCAGCGGCACCACCAGCTCCAACAACTACGCCATCGACACACAGGCCCCGACTGCGAGCATTGTGCTTGCCGATACCGCCCTCGGCGTCGGCGAGACGTCGCTGGTAACGGTCACCTTCTCCGAGGCGGTCACAGGCTTTACCAACGCCGACCTCGCGGTTGCCAACGGTACCCTGAGCGCCTTGAGCAGCAGCGATGGCGGCATTACCTGGACCGCAACCTTCACGCCGACGGCCGGAATCACCGACACCAGCAACCTGATCACGCTGAACAATACCGGCATCGCCGACCAGGCCGGCAACGCTGGCAGTGGCACCACCGATTCGAACAACTACACCATCGACAGCCAGCGCCCAACGGCCACGATCGTGGTCGCCGACCCGACCCTGGCCGCCGGGGAAACCTCGCTGGTCACCATCACTTTCAGCGAGGCGGTTGCAGGTTTCGATAACAGCGACCTGAGCGTGCCCAACGGCACGCTCTCGGCGGTGAGCAGCGCCGACGGTGGCATCACCTGGACGGCAACCTTCACCCCGAACGCCAGCGTGCGCGACACCACCAATCTGGTCACCCTGAACAACGCCGGGGTCGCCGACCTGGCCGGTAATGCGGGCACCGGCATCACCAACTCGGGCAACTTCACCATCGATACGGTGCAACCGACAGCGACCATCTTGGTCGCGGACACCGCGTTAAGCGTCGGCGAAACCTCACTGATCACCATCACGTTCAGCGAAGCGGTCAGCGGTTTCAGCAACGCTGACCTGGCCATCGCCAACGGTACGCTGAGCGCGGTGAGCAGCAGTGACGGCGGCATCACCTGGACGGCGACGTTCACGCCCACCAGCGCCATCACCGACGCCACTAACCTGATCACCCTGGATAACAGCGGTGTACAGAACGGCTCGGGCAACGTCGGCAGTGGCACCACCGACTCCAACAACTACGCCATCGACACACAGGCCCCGACCGCCAGCATTGTGCTTGCCGATACCGCCCTCGGCGTCGGCCAGACGTCGCTGGTAACGGTCACCTTCTCCGAGGCAGTCACCGGCTTTACCCTCGCCGACCTGACGGTTGCCAACGGTACCCTGAGCGCCTTGAGCAGCAGCGATGGCGGCATTACCTGGACCGCGACTTTCACGCCGACGGCCGGGATCACCGACACCAGCAACGTAATCACGCTGAACAATACCGGCATCGCCGACCAGGCCGGCAACGTTGGCAGCGGCACTACCGATTCGAACAACTACACCATCGACAGCCAGCGCCCAACGGCCACGATCGTGGTCGCCGACCCGACCCTGGCCGCCGGGGAAACGTCGCTGGTGACCATCACCTTCAGCGAGGCGGTTTCAGGTTTCGACAACAGCGACCTGAGCGTGCCCAACGGCACCCTCTCGGCGCTGAGCAGCGCCGACGGTGGCATGACCTGGACGGCAACGTTTACGCCGACCAGCGACATTCACGACACCACCAACCTGATCACGCTGGATAACGCCGGTGTCAGCGACCTGGCAGGCAATGTCGGCAGTGGCGTGACGGGCTCCGATAACTTCAGCATCGACACGCTGCGGCCGACCGCGACGGTTGTGGTCGACCACGGCGCATTGAAGGTGGGTGAGACCGCCCAAGTCACCATTACCTTCTCCGAGGCAGTCAGTGGCTTGAGCACCGGCGACCTGAGCGTGGCCAATGGCACTCTGGGCAACCTGGCCTCCAGCGATGGCGGCGTGACCTGGACCGCGACCCTGACGCCGACAGCCAACATCACCGACACCAGCAATCTGGTCACGCTGAACAACAGCGGCGTGCAGGACGCGGCCGGCAACGCAGGCAGCGGCACCACCGATTCCAACAACTATGCCGTCGACACCCAACGCCCCACCGCGAGTATTTCCGTGGCCAACGGCACCTTGGGCATCGGGCAGACCACCACCGTTACCATCGCCTTCAGCGAAGCAGTGAGCGGCTTTGACCTGTCGGACCTGAGTGTGGCCAATGGTGTGCTGTCCAACCTGGCAAGCCAGGATGGCGGTAAAACCTGGACCGCCTTCCTGACCCCGACTGCGGTGATCAGCGATGCGACCAACCTGATCGTGCTGGATGCCGGCCAGGTCAATGACACGGCGGGTAATGCCGGCAGCGGCATT
Source organism: Pseudomonas sp. R2-37-08W (assembly GCF_003851705.1). Classification (NCBI taxonomy): domain Bacteria; kingdom Pseudomonadati; phylum Pseudomonadota; class Gammaproteobacteria; order Pseudomonadales; family Pseudomonadaceae; genus Pseudomonas; species Pseudomonas sp. R2-37-08W. The sequence goes on from NZ_CP027728.1 coordinate 186,706, forward strand.
GCGATCTCCAACAACTATGCGATTGATGGCGAACGTCCCACCGCGACGATCAGCATCGCCAACCCGAACCTGACGGTGGGCCAGACCACCACCGTGACCTTCACCTTCAGCGAAAAAGTCAGTGGCTTTGACCTCGATGACCTGAGCGTGGCCAACGGCAGCTTGTCCAACCTGGCTACCAGCGATGGCGGCCAGACCTGGACGGCCACTTTGACCCCGGCAGCTAACCTCAACGACCCGAGCAACTTCATCACCCTCGATACCGGGCTGGTGAATGACCTGTCGGGCAATACGGGCAGCGGTTTTGCCAACTCCAACAACTTCTCGATCAATACCGTCACGTTGACTGGCGACCCGCTGTTTCGCGTCACCGAGCCGGCACCGTCGCAGGTGGCGACGAACGTGCCATTGCAGCCCGTTATCTTCGGCCAGCCGACCGGCAATCTCGGCTCACTCATCGGCTTCTCGCCGTTGTTTGCACCGCGCGAAATAGGCGCGGGCTTGCCGCCCCTGGGCAGTATCTTCATTCAAAACGGTGCGTCGGCGCCGAGCTTTATCGCCCAGGTGTTCAGCAACAACGACGCCGGTGATGGCAGCGGCAAGGGCTTTCTCGGCTTTGGCGGCGGCGATGGCGGAGTGTTTGGTTCAAGCTCCTTGTCGAGCCTGTTCAACCGTGAAAGCGGTGGCGACGAGAGCGGCCTCAAGGCGTTCGACAGCAAGTCGATCAAGGGCCAGTCCGACCCGGCCCACGGGTTGCGTGGCGTATTTGGCGCGCCGACCCTCGGCCAGCAATTGCAGCAACTCAAGGACACCGAACAACGCCAGGTGATTGACCTGGCGCATGCACTGCAACAGGTCGGCATCAGCGAAATGCAGGCTTGAACATACTTAACTCAAGACGCAGGAACAGGGGCGCTCCAAGGATGAAAACAGGTCATAAGTTGTTCGGCGCCAGCTTGCTGGCGCTGGCGATCGGCGGTTGTGCGGTCACCAGCGAGCCGATTGAACGCAGTGTCAGTGAGCAGCGAGCCCGCAGCGATCTGCAAGGCATGTACAAGGACCAGGAGCCGCTGAGCGGCCCGCTCACGTTGCACCAGGCCATGGCCCGTGCGGTGAAGTACAACCTCGAAGGCCGCTTGAAGATCATGGAAGAAGCCCTGGCCATGCGTCAGTCCGACCTTTCCAGCTTCGACATGCTGCCGCGCATGGCCCTGTCCGCGGGCTACGCCGGGCGCAACAACACCAACGCCTCCAGCAGCCAGAGCGTGCTCAGTGGCAACCAGTCGCTGGAACCGTCCACCTCCCAGGACCGCGACCGCCGCGTGGCGGACCTGACCATGGTGTGGAACGTTCTCGACTTTGGTGTGAGCTACATCAGCGCCAAGCAGCAGGGCGACCAGCGCCTGATCATCCAGGAACGTCGGCGCAAGGTGATCAACACCATCGTGCAGGACGTGCGCTCGGCCTATTGGCGCGCCGTGGCGGCTGAACGCTTGCTGACCCAGATCGACAGCCTGATGGCGCGGGTCAACCAGGCCCAGACCAACAGCCAGAGCATGAGCGAGCAGCTCATCGGCGACCCGGTGCAGGCCCTCGGTTACCAGCGCTCGCTGATCGAAGCCACGCGCCAGTTGCAGGAACAGCGCCGCGCGCTGTCCCTGGCCAAGACCGAACTGGCTACCCTGATCAACCTGCCCATGGGCACCGACCTCAAGCTGGTAACGCCGGATGACTACAGCGTGCCGCAACTGAAGGTCAAGCTGGCCAGCCTGGAGCAGGAAGCCCTGGCCAACCGCCCTGAACTGCGCGAGCAGGACTACCAGACCCGCATCAGCGCCGCCGAAACCCGCAAAGCCATGCTGCGCCTGCTGCCGGGCCTGGAGTTTTCGGCCGGAGGCCATTACGACAGCAACTCGTTTCTGGTCGACAACCGCTGGGCCGACTACGGCGCCAAGATCACCTGGAACCTGTTCAACGTGATCTCCGCACCGGCCGCCATCGACGTCGCCAAGGCCGGTGAAAACGTCGCGACAGCCCGACGCCAGGCGATGTCCATCGCGGTGCTGGCCCAGGTCTACGTGGCCAACGCCAATTACCAGGAAGCCGTGCGCCAGTTCAAGACCAGCGAACAACTGGCCAGCATCGACGGGCAAATCCTCACCCAGTTGCGCAACCGCCATGAGGCCGCCGGGTTAGGTGAGCTCGACTTGATCCAGGGCGAACTCAACACCCTGCAAGCCGACCTGCGCCGCGACCTGGCCTACGCCGACCTGCGCAACGCCTATGGCCAGATCTTCGCCAGCGCCGGGCTCGACCCGTTGCCCGAAGAGCTGGACTCGGACCGCGTGCAGTCCATCGCCACGGCGTTGGCTGGCCGCGAATCAGCGTGGGCTGCCGGCAATATCACCACGCCGGTGCCACGTGCCGTCGCCAAATAACCTGGTGGCGCCGACGGCGAGCGTCACTCGCCGTCAACGCGAAGCGCGCAATGGGCATCGCGGCGTGGCGATCCTGCTCACCGGTTTGCCTGCCTCGGGCAAATCCACCCTGGCCCAGGGGCTGCACGCAGCGCTGTTCGAACAGGGCCGGCAGAGCCTGGTCCTCGACGGCGACGCCTTGCGCGGTGGCCTCAATAAAGACCTGGGTTTTGCCGACAGCGATCGCCTGGAAAACATCCGCCGCGCCAGCGAACTCGCGGCATTGCTGGTGGAAAACGGGCACATCGTGATCCTGGCGTTGATCGCGCCGCTGGTTGAGCTGCGCGCGGTGTTTGCCGAGCGCCTGGGCGCGGATTATCGCGAAGTATGGTGCAGCGCCTCACTGGCGGTGTGCGAAGGCCGCGACCCCAAGGGTCACTACGCCCGGGCGCGAAGGGGAGAACTGCCGGGGTTCACCGGCATCGGCTCGCCTTACGAGCCACCGCCCCATGCGTCGCTGGTGCTGGATACCGGCGTGCTGTCGGCACAGCAGTGCGTCGAGCGGTTGCTGGCGTGGCTGGCGCCTGGGCTAGACTCTGGGAAATCGTCTTCTTAGGAGCCCGCCATGGAATCGCCTGTGCATAGCTTGTCGTCACTGTTCAAACAGCTTGGATTAGCGGATGACCCGGTGAGCATTGAGCAATTTGTGGCGGTTCATTCACCGCTCAAGCCGGAGCTGAAACTGGCGGATGCGTTTTTCTGGACCGATAGCCAAAGAGCGTTTTTGCGTGAGGAGATTCTGGAAGATGCGGATTGGGCGGTAGTGGTGGATGAGTTGAATGTGATGTTGCGGGGCGGGCGAGATGTGCAAAAAAATGTGTGAAAAGGCCAAAACTTGAAAAAAAATGGTGAGGGTTGAAAAAAACCGAGCTTTAGTTGGCTAGGTGAATTTTTTTTGAGGTTGCATGATGTCTTTACGCCTCTCTAAATGTGGGAGGGGGCTTGCTCCCGATAGCGGAGTGTCAGTCGACAGTTTATTGCCTGTTTCACCGCTATCGGGAGCAAGCCCCCTCCCACATTCGTCCAGCGGTGTCAGCGCTATACCGCTCCACTCATCCGCGAAATTGTTTCCAAACTTGACGGACGCGCATCGTTCCACCATATTGATAGTTAGCAAACTAACTGTATGCGAACGATCCCGTGCCTCAATCCCTCGAACAACTCCAGATGAACCTCAGCAGCAGCATGGTGGTGGGCGCCCGTAATTGGCGCAAAATCTGCCAGACCACGCTGGTGAGCTATGGCATCTCCGAAGCCTGCGCCGTGCCGCTGCTGATGATCGGCCGCCTGGGTGACGGCGTGCACCAGGTCAAGGTGGCCCAGGCTTCCGGTATGGAGAGCCCCTCGTTGGTGCGCCTGCTCGACCGCCTGTGCAGCGACGGCTACGTGTGCCGCACCGAGGACATTCACGACCGCCGCGCCAAGGCTTTGAGCCTCACCGAGCGCGGCCGCGAACTGGTGCAGGCGGTGGAGGCGCAGCTGGTGCGCCTGCGCAGGGACGTCCTGGCGGATCTGCCCCCCGACGACCTGCAAGCGGCATTGCGCGTTCTGCGCGCCTTCGAGGCGGCCGAGGCTGTGGCGCCTTGAACGGATTCTTGACCGGCTTTCCGCCCGCTCGCGACTGGTTCTACGGGGTGCGTACGTTCGCCGCTTCGATGATCGCGCTGTACATCGCCATGCTCATGCAAATGCCGCGTCCCTATTGGGCGATGGCCACGGTGTATATCGTCTCCAGCCCCTTTGTCGGCCCCACCAGTTCCAAGGCGTTGTACCGCGCCATCGGCACCTTGATGGGCGCGGCGGCGGCGGTGTTTTTTGTGCCGATGTTCGTGCAGTCGCCCTACATCCTGGTGGTGGTGATCGCGTTGTGGACCGGGACCTTGCTGTTTCTCTCCCTGCACCTGCGCACCGCCAACAACTACGCGCTGATGCTGGCCGGCTACACCTTGCCGCTGATTGCCCTGCCGGTAGTGGACAACCCGCTGGCGGTGTGGGATGTGGCTGAGGCGCGTACCGAGGAAATCTTCCTCGGCATCGCCGTGGCGGCGGTGGTGGGCGCAATGTTCTGGCCGCGTCGCCTGATGCCTGTGTTCGATGGCTCCGTGGCCAAGTGGTTTACCGACGCCCAGGTCTACAGCCAACGTTTTCTCACCCGCGATGTAGACCCGGAAGCCGTCAGCAGCCTGCGCGGTGGCATGGTCGCGACCTTCAACACCCTCGAATTGATGATCGGCCAGTTGCCCCACGAAGGCGCGCGGCCGCAGACGGTGCGCAACACCAAGGAACTGCGCGGGCGCATGATTCACCTGTTGCCGGTGATCGATGCCCTGGACGATGCGGTGTACGCCATCGAACATCGCGCCCCCGAGTTTCTCGCTCAGCTCACGCCATTGCTCCAAGAGGCCAACGCCTGGCTGGACAGCACCACCCAAGCAGCCCCGCTTGAACGTTGGCGCGTGCTGCGCGACCAGATCGACGCCGCGCAACCCCAAGGCGAAGCGCTGGACGACCGCCACACGCTGCTGTTCTCCAACGCCCTGTACCGCCTGGGCGAATGGGTCGACCTGTGGCAAGACTGCCGCAGCCTGCAAGCCGCCATCCAATGCGAAAGCCAGGACACCTGGCGCGCCGTGTACCGTCACTGGCGCCTGGGCCGGCTCACGCCGTTCCTCGACCGAGGCCTGATGTTCTACTCGGCGTTTTCCACCGTCAGCGCGATCATCGTCGCCTCGGTGCTGTGGATCCTGCTGGGTTGGACCGACGGCGGCAGCGCAGTGATCCTGGCCGCCGTCGCCTGCAGCTTTTTCGCCTCGATGGACGACCCCGCACCGCAGATCTACCGGTTCTTTTTCTGGACCGCCATGTCGGTGCTGCTCGCCAGCCTGTACCTGTTCCTGGTGCTGCCCAACCTGCACGATTTCCCGATGCTGGTGCTGGCGTTCGCCGTGCCGTTCATCTGCATCGGCACCCTCACCGTGCAGCCACGCTTTTACCTGGGCATGCTGCTGACCCTGGTCAACACCTCATCGTTCATCAGCATCCAGGGCGCCTATGACGCGGATTTCCTCAACTTCGCCAACGTCAACCTGGCCGGTCCCGTAGGCCTGCTGTTTGCCTTTATCTGGACCCTGATCGCGCGGCCCTTCGGCGCGGAACTGGCGGCCAAGCGCCTGACCCGTTTCAGCTGGCGCGACATCGTCAGCCTCACCGAACCTGCGACCCTGGCCGAACACCGGCATATGGCCGCGCAAATGCTCGACCGCCTGATGCAGCACCTGCCGCGGCTGGCCCTTACCGGCCAGGACACCGGCACCGCGCTGCGCGACTTGCGCGTGGCGCTGAACCTGCTCGATCTGCTCGCCTACTCGCCGCGCATCCTCGGCGTGCCACGCGTGCTGCTCAATCAGGTGGTGGAAGGCGTGGGCGGTTATTTCAAGGCGTGCCTCAAGGCCGGTGAACGCTTGCCCGCGCCCAGCGGTCTGCTGATGACCCTGGACCGCACACGCCGCGCCCTCAGCGGCCAGGGTCTGCAAGACGACGGCGACACGCGCCTGCACCTGCTGCATGCCCTGGCCGGCCTGCGCCTGGCGCTGTTGCCTGGCGTGGAGTTCATTGGCGGCACGGAAATGGAAGCGCCGCTACCCGATGGAGCGCCTTTATGATCGGTGACCTGGATATCAGCGGCGTATTCCTGCCCACGCTGCTGGTGCTGATGGGCATTACCTATGTGTTGTTTCTGGTGGTGCACGGGCTGTTGACGCGCATGCACTTCTATCGCCTGGTCTGGCACCGGGCATTGTTCAATGTGGGGCTCTACGCGCTGTTGCTGGGCGCGGTGGACTCACTCAGTCGATATTTGATGACATGAAAAAACCTTTTTTGACCATCGGCCGTGTAGTCCTGACGCTGTTGATCGTGAGTTTCGCGGTCGTCGTCGTGTGGCGCATGGTCATGTACTACATGTTTGCGCCCTGGACCCGCGACGGGCACATCCGCGCCGACATCGTGCAGATCGCCCCGGACGTGTCCGGGCTGATCCAGCGGGTGGACGTGCGCGACAACCAACTGGTGACCAAGGGCCAGTTGCTGTTTGCCGTCGACCAGGACCGCTTCAAGCTGGCCCTGCGCCAGGCCCAGGCCGCCGTGGCCGATCGCCAGGAAACCCTGGCCCAGGCCCAGCGCGAGTACAAGCGTAACCGTGGCCTGGGCAACCTGGTGCCCAGCGAGCAACTGGAAGAAAGCCAGTCCCGCGTGGCCCGTGCCCAATCGGCGCTGGCCGAGGCGCAAGTGACGGTGGATTCCGCCCAGCTCAACCTCGACCGTTCGGTGATCCGCAGCCCCGTGGACGGCTATGTCAACGACCGCGCGCCGCGCACCCAGGAGTTCGTCACCGCCGGGCGGCCGGTGCTGTCGGTGGTGGACAGCAATTCCTTCCATATCGACGGCTACTTCGAAGAGACCAAGCTCGACGGCATTCACGTCGGCATGGGCGTGGATATCCGCGTGATCGGTGACAACGCCCGCCTGCATGGGCATGTGCAGAGCATCGTCGCCGGTATCGAAGACCGTGACCGCAGCAGCGGCTCCAACCTGCTGCCCAACGTCAACCCGGCGTTCAGCTGGGTGCGCCTGGCCCAGCGGATTCCCGTGCGTATTGCCTTTGATGACGTGCCGCCGGACTTTCGCATGATCGCCGGCCGTACGGCGACGGTGTCGATCATCGATGACAAGGCCAAAGCCGGAGACCAGCCATGAAGCAACTGCTGGCCACCGCTGCGCTGGGGGTGTTGCTGTCGGCCTGCCAGGCGGTCGGCCCGGATTACAAACTGCCGGACACCGCTGCCGTCAACCGTGGCGACCTGCAAGGCGCTATCGCGGGGGAGGGCAATAACGTGGTGTCCGCGCCCGTGCCGACGGACTGGTGGAAACTCTACAAAGACCCGCGCCTGGATGAGCTGGTGCGCCAGGCCATGGCCTCCAACACCGACTTGCGCGTGGCGGCCGCCAATTTGCAACGCGCGCGCTATCAGACCCAGCAGGCCGAATCCGCAGGCGGCTGGAGCGCCGGCGCCAAGGCCGAAGCCCAGCGGTTGCAGGAGTCCGGCGAAGCCTTCTTGCTGGAAGACAAAGTCCCGGTGGGCAACATCGGCAGTGTCGGCATCACCACCTCGTATCAATTCGACCTGTTCGGCACCCTGCAGCGTGGCATCGAAAGCGCCCAGGCCAGCGCCGATGCGGCCCAGGCGGCCGCCGATATCGCGCGCATTACCCTGGTGGCCGATGTGGTGCGTTCCTACACCCAGGTCTGCGCCGCCAACGAAGAGCTGGCGATTGCCAACGAATCCCTCGACCTGCAAGCGCAAAGCACCCGGCTCACCCAGCGCCTGCGCGACGCCGGGCGTGGCGATGAAACCCAAGTCACGCGCTCGCAAACCCAGTACAAATCCCTGCGCGCTGATATGCCGCGCTACGAAGCCGCGCGCCAGGCGGGGCTGTTCCGGCTGTCGATGCTGCTCGCCAAACCGCTCGAGCAACTGCCGGCCGGCACCGCCAGTTGCGCCGAGCTGCCGCACATTGCGCAACTGTTGCCGGTGGGCGACGGCGCGGCCCTGCTCAAGCGCCGCCCGGATGTACGCCAGGCCGAACGTCAACTGGCCGCTGCCACCGCACGCATCGGCGTGGCCACCGGCGCCTTGTACCCGGACATCGCCATCGGAGCCACGGTGGGCACGGTGGGCCTGCTCGACAACCTCGGCCAGCCGGCGACCAATCGCTGGGGCTTTGGCCCGATGATCAGCTGGACAGTGCCGACCAATGGCGCCCGCGCCCGTATCCACGAAGCCGAAGCCGCGACCCAGGGCGCCCTGGCGCATTTCGACGGGGTGGTGCTCAACGCGATCCGCGAAACCCAGACCGGCCTGGCGCAGTACACCGCCATGTTGCAGCGCCGTGAGGCGCTGGCCGATGCCGAACGCTCGGCACGTGAGGCTGCGGACCAGACCCACCGGTTCTTCCAGGCCGGGCGCGAGTCGTTCCTCGCCGACCTGCAAGCGACTCGTACCTACACCACCATGCGCGCGCAATTGGCGGCGGCCAACACCCAGGTTGCGATGAGCCAGATCGACCTGTTCCTGGCCCTGGGCGGCGGCTGGGAAAGCGGACGAACGCAAGGGGTAAAACCCGGCAATCCATGAGGTGATAGCTATGCTGTGTCTAAGGGGCGTAACGCCTCGCCTGACACTGCTCGCGTTTGCTCATGGGGATTCCAATAATGAAAAACCCTTATGCTCCCGCTTTCTGGTGCGTGCTCTTCGCACTGGTGCTGTTATCGGCCGCGTATTTCTACGGGGTCATGCTCGCCCACCAACTCGACAAGGCCATGGTGTTTCTCGACAGCGCCTGTCTGGTTATCGGCACCTTGTCCATCGGCGTGGTGGCCTGGGCGTCCTATCAAAACCAGCGGGTGAAGCGAAAACTGCTTGAGCAAGGCAAGACCCGCGTAACGATCTGGGACACCAAGGTTGCCCTGCGCCGTGTCGAAACCGTGTTCGATCGCTATTTCTGGGGCAGCTACTGGCAACCCGGGCGCACCTTCCAGGAAGTCATGGGCGACCTCACCGGCACGCCCCTGGAAAAAAGCCTCGAAGTCCTCAAGAAACAGTGCGTGGTGCTCGACCGGCAGGTCGCGGACGGTAGGCACTGGCTCAATAATGCGCGGGAATTGTCCGATGTCGCCACGCAGATGGCCCGTGAGCGCTATCAGCTGGACTTCTGTGACCCCAAGACCGACACCCCCGGCAATGCGGTCATACACCGTGAGTTTGAGGTGTTGGTCTACACCTGGACGGCGCGCCTGAAGAGCTTCGATCACCAGTTGGATGAAATTGAACTGGAGTACTCCTGAACTCCTGCTGAACTGATCCCTCTGAAAGGCTGGGCCGTTTGCGCCCGCCAGTGCTAATCTTCCCCAGCCTTTCGGCCATACGGGCCAGTACTGTAGGAGCGAGCTTGCTCGCGAAAAACGTCAACGATAACGCGTGCATTCTGAATGAACGCGGTGCCTATGCGTTCTTCGCGAGCAAGCTCGCTCCTACAGTTCAAGGAAGACAGCCCACCTCTCACAGGATTTGATCAGGTCACTTCATGAATAAGCCAGCAGTCGTTCTTTTGGGTTTCGTTGTCGCCGTTGGCGTCGTCAGTGCAGGCGGCGCCTGGTACACCGGTAAACAACTGGAGCCGGTCCTGCAAACCGCGATCCAGAACGCCAACAAGGAACTGCAGACCTCCATGGCCGGGGTCGACGGCAGCGTGTCCCTGGAACTGGTATCCCTGGACCGCGGCGTGTTCAGCAGCACCGCCCATTACCGCCTCAAGGGCCAGGGCAGTGTGTTCGGCGAGCAAAACCCGAACCCCGAGCTGCTGTTCGTCGACCATATCGAACACGGCCCGTTGCCGTTCTCGCGCCTGGTCAGCCTGAAGTGGTTGCCAGTGATGGCCACCAGTCACTACGCACTGGAAAAGAACGCCACCACCGAACAATGGTTCGCCGCCAGCAAAGACGTGTCGCCGCTTAAAGGCGTGGCCAATATCGGTTACAGCCGTTCGGTCAGCGGCAATGTCGAGCTGCTGCCCCTGGAATTCAAGGACGACAAGTCCTCGGTGAGCTTCTCCGGCGCCAACCTCGACTTCGACAGCAGCGCCGAAGGCCAGAAGGTCAAGGCCGACGGCTATATGAACAGCCTCAAGGTCGCGGCGGTCGATGCCAACGGCGACGCGTTCGAAGCCGAGCTGGCCGGCCTGACCGTCGCCAGCAACCTGGCCAAATCCACCTTCGGTTTCTACACCGGCCAGAACACCATCGAACTGACCGACACCAAGGTTACCTTCGGCCCGCAGAAAGCCGTGCTGACCCTCAAGGGCTTCGAGCAGAAAGACTCCAGCGAAACCAAGGACAACAACCTGGCCGGCCGCGTCGACTACAAGATCGACGAGATCGGTTACCAGGGTAAGCCGGTGGGCTCGGCCGCCATGGCCGTCAGCATGAAAAACGTCGATATCCCGGCGATGCTGGTGCTGACCAAGCTCTACCAGGACAAGATGCAGCCGGTGCAAGCCGCTGCCGCTGCCGGCCAACCCGCGCCGGAGCTGCAACTGACCGAAGCCGAGCAGACCCTGGCCGAAGCCAACGTCAACCAGGTGCTGGCCGCCAAGCCGCAACTGGCCGTGGAAAACCTGTCGCTGAAAACCACCCATGGCGAAAGCAAGTTCAGCCTGGTACTGGACCTGGCCAAGCCGGCCTCCATGGAACTGCCGCCGGTTGAACTGGGCAAGCAGATGATCTCGCTGCTGGACGCCAACCTGAGCCTGTCCAAGCCGATGATCGGCGACGTGGCCGCGCTGCAGGCGCAGGTCGGCGGCGTGACCGACCCGAAAGCCATCGAACAGCAATCGCAGATGGCGGCCGATATGGTCAGCGGCGTGGCCGTGGGTACTCAACTGGCAACCCTGGAAGGCACCGATGTGGTGTCCAAGCTGCACTACGCCAATAACGAAGTGACCTTCAATGGCCAGAAGATGACTGTCGAGCAGTTCATCAGCTTCGTGATGTCCAAGGCCGGCGCAATGAGCGGCGCGCAATAACCCTGAAATGCAGTTAAAAATGTGGGAGGGGGCTTGCCCCCGATAGCGGAGGGTCAGTTAAAAATTTACTGACTGACACTTCGCCATCGGGAGCAAGCCCCCTCCCACATTTTGTTTTGTGCTTGGCAAAAAAACGCGTTCAGCCAATTCTGAACAATTGTTCTGAATTGCCCTTGGCCTCGCCTGGCTGAGGGATAGTTCCCATAGGAAAGCTAGGTCGGGTCCCGAGACGCCGACACCCTGATGCACATCGCTCAGGATCACCCATCGTTGCAGCTTTCCTTGTAAGGAAGCTGACGCCATGTTGCCAATCCATTCACTCAGTGCATCAGGCCGGTTGCGGTTGCTCATCGGAGCAGCCCTGTGCAGCCAATTGCTGATGCCCGCCTATGCCGTGGCCGACCCTGCCTATGACGCGCTGATCATCCAGGCCCGCAACGGCCACTTCACGCCGGCCCTGACTCAACTGCGCCAACTGTCCGCCGAACGTCAAACCCCTGGGCAGGTCAGCGATCACCTGGTGATCGCCGGTTGGGCCGGGCAGGACGCCGAAGTGCTGAAGGTGTATGAAGCCCAGGGCAAAAATCGCAACCTGACCAGCCAGGCGCTGGCCACCGTGGCGCGCACCTATCGCAATCAAAAACAGTGGGCCCAGGCCGAGGCGGTCTATCGCCAGGCGCTGGTGCGTGAACCAAACAATATCGACCTGCAACTGGGCCTGGCGCTCACCCAGGCCGATGGCGGCAAAGCCACCGAGGCGGTGCAACGTTTGCGCGCGCTGGTGGCCGCGCAGCCGAATGACCCCAACCGTCGCATGGCCCTGGGCTACGCGCTGAGCCGTGCCGGCTTGAACTACGACGCGCTGTTTGAGTTCGACCAGGCGTTTATACGCGCCGGCGACAAACCCGACGTGGCCCGTGAATACATCGTCGCCCTGCAAAAGGCCCGCCTGCCGGAAGCCGCGCTGCGCCTCTCGGCCAAGCGCCCAGGTCTGGTGGACGCGGTGACCCAGCGCCGCCTGGAAGGCGACCTCGCCGCCGAGCGCGTGCGCATCGCCGAGTTCGCCACGCGTACCGAAAAAGAACGCTACGTGGTGGCCGACCGCGCGCTCAATGACTACGACCGGCTGATCGCCCGCTGGGCCCCGGACGCCAGCGCCCATGACGACGTGGTGCGCTGGCGCATCGACCGCCTGGGCGCGCTGAAGGCCAGGGCGCGTACCGCTGAAGTGATCCGCGAGTACCAGACCCTCACCGGCGAAGGCGTGCAGTTGCCCACTTACGCGTTGCGTTGGGTTGCCGCGTCGTATCTCGACCAGCGCCAGCCGGAGAAAGCCGAACCGCTGTACCGCCAGGTGTTGACCGCACCGGATGCCGACGCCAGTTACCGCGTCGACGACAGCACCGCGTTGTTCTACGCGCTGCTGGAAAGCGACAAGATCGAGGACGCCCGCCAGGTCGCCAACACCCTGGCCAAGGAACAGAACCCCCGCGTCGAACTCAAGGGCCTGCCGATTGGCAACCCCAACGACAACTGGATGGACGCGCAACAACTGGCCGCCCAGGCCGGCACCTTCGGCGGCGACCTGCCGGGCAGCGAAGCCAGCCTGGAAGCCCTGGTGGCCAAGGCGCCAGGCAACGTCGGCCTGCGCATCGCCCAGGCCGACATGTACCGCGCCCGTGACTGGCCGCGCCGCGCCGAAGGCACTCTCAAGGAAACCGAAGCCCAGGCCCCACGCGACATCGGCCTGGAAGTTTCCCAGGCCTACACCGCCATGGACCTGCAGGAGTGGCGCCAGATGGACGCCCTCACCGACGACGTGGTTGCGCGCAACCCGGACAACCGCCAAGTGCAACGCCTGCGCCGCCTGCGCGATGTACATGACATGGCCGAACTGCGTGTCGAGGCCTACACCGGCAAAAGCTATGGCGGTGGCAATGACAACGACGCGGGTGCCGTGGCCGGTAGCCGTGACTGGGGCATTGAAAGCGTGATCTACACGCCGCCCATCGACGAAGACTGGCGCCTGTTCGCCGGTGCCGGCTACGCCACCGCCGACTTCAGCGAAGGCACCGGCCAGCACCGTTGGCAGCGCGTGGGCGTGGAGCGGCGTACCCGCGACATGACCATTGAGGCCGAAGTGTCCAACCATTCCTACGGCGATGGCTCCAAGCAAGGCGCGGCAGTGTCGATTGCCCGCGACATCAATGACCACTGGCAGTACGGCGGCAGCGTCGGCTACCTGCTCACCACCACGCCATTGCGCGCCTTGAACGACGGCGTCACCGCCAATGGCGGCAGTGGGTTTATCCGCTGGCGCGCCAATGAAAGCCGCGAGTGGAAACTGACCCTCAGCCCGTCGCACTTCAGTGACGGCAACGACCGCTTCGAAGCGCTGCTCAGCGGCCGCGAAGGCCTCTACAGCTCACCCAATGTGCAAGTCGACCTGGGCCTGGAAGTGGGCGCCAGCCGCAACAGCAAGGAAGACACCGCGTACTTCAACCCGAAGTCGGACTTCACGGTGTTACCGATGATCAACGTCAATCACGTGCTCTATCACCGCTACGAGACCCAGTGGAGCCAGCAGTTCCAGATCGGTGCGGGTACCTACAGCCAGCGCGACTACTCCACCGGCGGCATCGGCCTTATCGGTTACGGCCAGCGCTTTCGCTGGAACGACGTACTGGAAATGGGCGCCAATCTCAGCCTGATCAGCCGACCTTATGACGGTGATCGCGAACGCGATCTGCGCCTGCTCGTCGACCTCACTTACCGTTTCTAGAAGAGCCTGACCATGACCGTCCTCAGCCGTTGCTTGTTGGTCCTGGGTGTAATGCTGGCCGCCGCCTGCGCCCAGCAACCCGCGCCCTACACCCCACCCGCGCAGCGGCCAACAGCGCCGAACGAAGCGCCTTGGCCGAAAAACCATTTCCTGGGCATTGCCTATCACGACGTCAATGATCGCGACCCCGACCAGACGGTGGTGGCGGTACGCACCGAACGCTTGATCGAGCAACTGTCGTGGCTGCGGGAGAACGGCTACCAGGCGGTCAGCGTCGACCAGATCCTGGCGGCGCGCAACGGCGGCCCTGAACTGCCGCCCAAGGCCGTGATGCTCAGCTTCGACGACGGTTATACGAGCTTCTACACCCGCGTGATGCCGATTCTGCGCGCCTACCACTGGCCGGCCGTGCTGGCGCCGGTGGGCTACTGGATCGATACGCCACTGAACAAGCCGGTGGACTTCGCCGGCTCACCGCGACCGCGTGGCGAATTCCTCACCTGGCAGCAGATTCGTGAAGTGTCCCAGTCGGGCCTGGTGGAAATCGCCGCGCACACCGACGCCAGCCACACCGGGATTCTGGCCAACCCCCAGGGTAACCTGGAGCCGGCGGCGACCTCGCTGCGCTACGACCCGGCGACCCAGCGCTATGAAACCCAAGCGCAGTTCCAGGCGCGGATGCGGGCCGATGTGGCGGCCATCACGCAGAAAATCCGCAGCGTGACCGGCAAGGCGCCACGGGTTTGGGTATGGCCGTACGGCGCGGCCAAGGGCACGTCCCTGGCGGTGGTCAGCGAGCAGGGCTACCAGATGGCTCTGACCCTGGAAGACGGCCTCGACAGCCCCGGCAACCTGATGAACAGCCCACGCTTCCTGGTGGCCTCCGACCCGGACGGCGAGCACTTCGCCAACAGCATCGTCGCGGCGCAGACCCCGGCGCCGCTGCGCGTATTGCATGTGGACCTGGACAACGTCTACGACCCCGACCCGGCCCAACAGGCGCGCAATCTCGACGTACTGGTCCAGCGGGTAGTGGATATGGGCGTCGGCACGGTATTCCTGCAGGCCTTCGCCGACCCCAAGGGTGACGGCCTGGTGCATTCGCTGTATTTCCCCAACCGTCATCTGCCGGTGCGCGCCGACTTGTTCAACCGCGTCGCCTGGCAACTGCACACCCGCGCCCATGCTGCGGTGTATGCGTGGATGCCGGTGCTCAGTTTCGCCCTCGACCCCAAGCTGCCCCGCGTGACCCGCTGGGACCCGCAAAGCGGCAAGCTGGGCGCCGATCCTGATCAGTACAAACGCCTGTCGCCGTTCGACCCGCAGGTGCGCAAAATCATCGGCGAGATCTACGAAGACCTCGCCCGCAACAGCGCCATCGACGGTGTGCTGTACCACGACGACGCCGTGCTCTCGGACTTCGAAGACGCCAGCCCCGCAGCGCTCAAGGCCTATACGGCCAATGGCTTGCCGGGCAGCATCGCGGCCTTGCGCGCAGACCCGGCAACGCTGCAACGCTGGACCCGCTTCAAAAGCCGCTACCTGATCGATTTCACCCAGGAGCTGACCACCAAGGTGCGCGCCATCGCCGGGCCGCAGGTGCTGACCGCTCGCAACATTTTTGCCGAGCCGATGCTCAACCCGGCCAGCGAAGCCTGGTTCGCGCAGAACCTCGATGACTTCCTGCAGGCCTATGACTGGACCGCGCCGATGGCCATGCCGCTGATGGAAGGCCAGTCGCTGGAAAACTCCAACGCCTGGCTGGAAAAACTGGTCGCCACCGTCAAGGCCCGCCCCGGTGCGCTGGAGCGCACCGTATTCGAACTGCAAGCCAAGGACTGGCGTACCCAGCAGGCCCCCGATATCAACGCTGTGCAAATGGCCGAATGGATGGGTGTGCTCAAACGCCAGGGGGTCAAGAGCTTTGGCTACTACCCGGACAACTTCCTGGAAAACTCGCCGGACCTGAAGACCGTACGCCCGGCCCTTTCCAACCAGTGGAACCCTTGATCATGTTCGACAGAATCCTGGCTTTATTCGTGTTGGCGTTGGTACTGGGCGTGCCCCTGGGCCTGATCTTCCTGGTCACCGGGCAGTTCCTGATGGACTTCGTGTTTTTCTACCCGTTGTTCATGTCTGCGCTGTGGATCGCCGGCGGCCTGTACTTCTGGCTGCACTGGGAGCGCCACTGGCCGTGGAAGGAAGACACCCCGGCGCCGATCCTGGCCGGCAACCCGCTGATCTCGATCATCATCCCCTGCTACAACGAAGGCGATAACGTCGCCGACACCATGGCCGCCGCATTGGCCCAGGTGTATCCGAACATCGAAGTGATCGCGGTCAACGACGGTTCCAGCGACAACACCGCCGCCGTACTCGACGCGCTGGCGCTGCAACACCCACGCCTGCGCGTGCTGCACCTGGCGCAGAACCAGGGCAAGGCCGTGGCCCTGCGCATGGGGGCGGTGGCCGCGCGCAGTGAATACCTGGTGTGCATCGATGGCGATGCGTTGCTCGACAAAAACGCGGCGGCCTACATGGTTGCGCCGATGCTCGACAACCCGCGCCTGGGCGCCGTGACCGGCAACCCGCGTGTACGCACACGCTCAACCCTGATCGGCCGGGTACAGGTGGGCGAGTTCTCCTCGATCATCGGCCTGATCAAGCGTACCCAGCGCGTGTTCGGGCGGATCTTCACCGTGTCGGGGGTGGTGGTGGCGTTCCGTAAGAAGGCGCTGAACCGCATCGATTACTGGAGCACCGACATGATCACCGAGGACATCGACGTGAGTTGGAAGCTGCAGCTCGATCACTGGGCGATCTTCTACGAGCCGCGCGCGCTGTGCTGGATCCTCATGCCCGAAACCGTCGGCGGCCTGTGGAAACAGCGCCTGCGCTGGGCCCAGGGCGGCGCTGAAGTGCTGTTCAAAAATATCCGTGGCATCTGGCAATGGCGCCATCGCTACCTGTGGCCGCTGCTGTTCGAGTATTGCCTGTCCACCGGCTGGGCGTTCACCTTCCTGCTCTCGGTGTTTTTCTGGGGGCTGGGTAAATTCATGGTGTTGCCGCAGGCGATTACCGTCGTCTCCCTGGTGCCCCCGGCGTTTACCGGGCTGGTGCTGGCGATGGTATGCCTGCTGCAGTTCGCGGTGAGCATCCTGATCGACCGGCGCTACGAAAAAGACCTGTGGAAAACCCTGTTCTGGACCGTGTGGTACCCGATGGTGTTCTGGCTGGTGAGCCTGTTCACCACGCTGGTCAGCTTTCCCAAGGTGTTGTTCAACCAGCACCAGAAACGCGCCCGCTGGGTCAGCCCGGACCGTGGTATCAAACCTGCCCAAGAGGAGGCGTGACGATGAAACTGGTCAGAACCCGCCAGCACCTGGTGATGTGGATCATCGATGTATTGCTCACCCTGCTGGCCTGGGGCGGCCTGGTCTGGCTGCTGGCCCGGGGCATGAGCGCCATGCTCGAAACCCACGGCGGCCCGCGCCTGGAAGCACCGATTTTTGCCGCGCTCAATACCTTGCAGATCTATCTGTGGATCGCCCTGTTCAACGCCGTGATCCTGATCGCCTGGGCGCGCTACCAGCAGCGCAAAGGGCGCAAATTCGCCCAGCGTCGCGCCGAGGCGAATGCGCTCAGCGATCAGCACTTGAGTGAAAGTTTCAACCTCGGCGCGGGCGACCTGGAACAACTGCGCCGGCCTGGCGTGCTGGTGATCCACAACGATGAAGAGGGTGGCGTGGGAGAAGTGAAGTCCCACGTGTCCCGCGACGTCGAACGCCCCGGCCTGGCCCTGGTGCCCGGCTCGGAAAAAGACAAGGGCATTGGCTAGGCTCTTCAATGCTGTGAATACCCAATGTGGGAGGGGGCTTGCCCCCGATAGCGGTCTATCAGCCAAATAAAGATCATTCCCACGCTCCCGCGTGGGAATGCCTCCTCGGACGCTCCGCGTCCCGCCAACCGCTCACACAGGTGACGCGGAGCGTCACGGGCTGCATTCCCACGCGGAGCATGGGAACGATCCCCTAGGCGCAGCGGTTCAATCCCTGTTCTCGAAATTCCGATAAGTGGGATCCAATTCACAAAACCCCCGCGAACTTTCCTCCAATCCCCGGTACTAACCTAGCGACGACACCTGATGGCTAAATAATGGCGATCAATGGCTGCTCAGTCGAATCCTCATCGAAATAGCTGCCGCCGGTCGGATTAAACGTTTCCGCGATCAGCCTGAAAGCTGCTAGATGATTAAATTTTGTTACTAATCAATACATTAACGGCCAGGCGCACTCAAACACCCAACAGCCCAGCTTCTTGGACTGCTGGAAGTTCGATGTTAGTTTGCCGGCCCTTGATTTTCGACGGATCGAACATGCCTCTGTTAATGCCACGGACTCGGTTTCTTCTTTGCACTGTGTTGCTCACTTGCCTGGGCCTGAACACTGCATTCGCCGCCCCCACCCCCGGCGACCAGGACCTGATCCGCGACCGTCAAAACCGCCTGCTCGAAGAGCAGCAGCGGCGGCTGCAGGAACTCCAGGACCTGCCCGGCAAAGCAGCCAAGCCCGAAGCCCCGGCCACCCCCGCCGACACGCGCTGCTTCCCGATAAACGACATCGAACTCAAAGGCGCCGACAGCCTGCCGGCCGCCGACCGCGAGCGCCTGCTCAAGCCGTATATCGGCCAGTGCCTGGGCGTGTCCCAGCTCAACGAACTGCTCAAGGCCATCACCGACTACTACCTCGGCAAAGGCCGCGTCACCAGCCGTGCCTACCTGCCACAGCAGGACCTTTCCAGCGGTCACCTGCAAGTGTTGGTGGTGGAAGGCAAGCTCGAAGCCCTGAAAAGCGCCGAGGGCAGCACGGTGACCGAGCGCGAATTGGCCATGGCCTTTCCCGGCAAGGTCGGCGAGGCGCTGAACCTGCGCGAAATAGAGCAACTGGTGGACCAGCTCAACCGCCTGCCGTCCAAACAGGCGCAGATGGAGCTGACCCCCGGCAGCCAGGTCGGCGGCAGCGACGTGGTGGTCAAGAACACCGCGCAAAAGCCCTGGCGCGCCAGTCTGTCACGCAATAACGACGGCCAGAAAAGCACCGGCGAACAGCAATGGGGCGCCGGCCTTGAGTGGGATAGCCCGCTGGGCCTGGGCGACCAGTTGATGCTGCGCGGCGGCCACGACGCCATCAGCGACCATCAGAAAACCTCGAAAAACACCCTGCTCTACTACAACGTGCCATGGGGCTGGTGGAACTTCAGCTACAGCTACAACGAGAGCGACTACCGCACCTACCTGTTCGTCGATAACGCCAAGTACAAGCAGGACGGCGACAACCAGAACCACCAGCTGCGCGCCGAGCGGGTGATCCATCGCGATGACGTGAGCAAGACCTCGGTCAACGTCGGCCTGGCGCACCTGCGCACCAACAACTACCTCCTCGACGTGCGCACCGCGCCCAGCAGCAACCGCCTCAGCGAACTGCAACTGGGCATCAACCACGGCCGCCGTATCGGCAGTGCCTTCGTCAACCTCGACTTGGGCATGCAAAACGGCATCGGCCTGCTCGACGCCCAGTCGCAGGAAGAGCGCGATGAATTCGGCCGGCGCCAGCCGAATTCGCGCTACCGCAAATACACCGCCACCGTCAGCTACCTGCAACCGTTCAGCCTGTGGGGCGAGTCGTTCAGCTTCAGCAGTTTGGCCACCGGCCAACGCAGTGAAGACATCCTGTTCAGCCCGCAACGCATGAGCCTCGGTGGCTCGGCCTCGGTGCGTGGCTTCAAGGACCAGTTGCTGACCGGCGACAGCGGCGGCTACTGGCGCAACGAAGTGCGCTGGGCGCGCCCGGTGACCCTCGACTGGATGCGCCCGGCCTTCTTCGAATACGGCGCCAGCGTCGGCTACGACCAGGGCGTGATCAGCAACGACCGCTACAACGACAACCTGCATGGGCGGGTCTCCAGCAACTCCCTGGAACTGTTCGCCCGCGGCAAAAACGTCAGCACCAGCGTGACCTTTGCCCACTCGTTAGAAAGACCTGGCGTGATCACCGAGCGCGAAGCGCCGATCTACTTCCGCATGGATTTCTTCCTGTAATTCAACGCCCCGCTGCAATGAGAACCTGACAATGGACGTTCGCCAATTCGCCTTCCTGGCCCGCCAACCTTCTGCCGCCCTGAAGCCGCGCAACGCGTTCTTCGGCCTGCCCAAGCGCGGGCTGGCGTTGATCCTCGCCAACGCGCTGTTCTGGCAGCCGCTGCTGGCCCAGGCCGAGGGCATCGTGGTCAGCGCGCCGGGTACCACGGTGGGTGCGGCGGGCAATGGCGTGCCGGTGGTGAACATCGCCACGCCCAACGGCGCAGGCTTGTCCCATAACCAGTTCCAGCAGTACAACGTCGGCCCCAACGGCGTGATCCTCAACAACGCCACCGGCACCGTGGTGAATACTCAGCTGGGCGGCTACATCGTCGGCAACCCCAACCTCAAGGGCGGCGCGGCCAGCGTCATCCTCAACGAAGTCAACGGCGGCAGCGCCAGCCAGTTGCGCGGTTATACCGAAGTGGCGGGGCAGTCGGCCAAGGTCATCGTCGCCAACCCCTACGGGATTACCTGCAGCGGCTGCGGCTTTATCAACACGCCCAACGTCACCCTCACCACCGGCAAACCCATTATCGACCCGACCGGCCAGCTGAAAAGCTACCAGGTCGACGGCGGCGCCGTGACCATCGACGGCGAAGGCCTGAACGCCAGCAACGTCGACCGCTTCGACATCATCACCCGCTCGGCCAAGATCAACGCACAGATCAACGCCCGCGAACTCAACGTGATCGCCGGGCGCAACGACGTCGATGCGCAAAGCCTGAACGCCACGCCACGCGCTGACGACGGCAGTGCCAAGCCGGAACTGGCGATTGACTCGTCGGCCCTGGGCGGCATGTATGCCGGTGCGATCAAACTGGTGGGCACCGAGGCTGGCGTGGGCGTGAAGCTCGACGGTACGTTGGCGGCCAGTGGTGGGGATATTCAGCTCGATGCCAATGGGCGGTTGAGCATGGCGCAGGCGGCGGCCACCGGGAACATCAAGGTCACGGCGCAGAATGTCGATCTGACCGATAAGGTCTACGCCAACGGCAACGTGCAGGTCACCAGCGCTCAGAACCTGGTCAACCAGAAAAGCATCGCCGCCGGCCAGCGCATCGAACTCAACGCGGCCAACGTGAACAACCCCGGCATCATCGAAGCCGGCGTCGCCGCCGATAACACCCGCAACACCACCGGCGATCTGGTGGTCAACGCGCAAACCGTCACCACCTCCGGCAACCTGCTGGCCAGCCGCGCCCTGGCGATCACCGCCGCGCAGGCGCTGACCAATCAGGGTGCAATCATCCAGGCTAAAACCGTCGACCTCAGCAGCGCCAAGCTGACCAACCAGGGTGCCAGCGCACGCCTGTTCGGCGAGCAGAGCCTGGCGATCAACTCGCCGGCCATCGTCAACCTCGGCGGGCTGATCCGCTTCGGCGAAGGCCAGGCCGCCACGCTCAACAGCGCGTCCCTGGACAACCGCCAGGGCCGTATCGAAATGTCCGGTGGCAGCCTCGCGCTGACCAGCGCCGACCTGAACAACAGCGGCGGGCAAATCATCGCCAACGACCTTACCGTCAACGCCGGCAACCTGAACAACCAGAACGGCGTGCTGGTGGGCAAAACTGCCACCGTCAATGCCAGTAACCTCGACAACAGCCTCAAGGGCCTGATCCAGGCCGACGGCGGCGCGCTCAACCTCACCGTTGCCAACACCTTCAACAACAACCAGGGTTTCGCCCAGGCCAGCGCTGACCTCAACGTCACTGCCGGCAACCTCAGTAGTAATGCCAACGGCGTGCTGAGCGCCGACACCGGCAAGCTGACGCTCACCGCCGCGCAACAGCTCAACAACGCCCAGGGCCGCCTGCAGGCCGGGCAGGGCGATATCGCACTGCACGCCGCGAACCTGGATAACCAGAACGGCGTGATCGTCGGCAAGCGGCTGCTGCTCGACGTTGCCGGCGGTGACATCGACAACCGTGCCGGGCGCGTATTGGGTGACCAACTCGACGTGCGCGCTTCCGGCCTCGACAACCGCAGCGCCGGCCTGCTCGCCGGTGGTGCCCAGGGCGTCAGCCTGCTGCTCAAAGGCCCGGGCCAGTTGCTTAACGCCCAGGGCCGCATCCAGAGCGAAGGCCTGCTGCAATTGCAGGGCGAGCGTTTCGACAACAGCGCCGGCATCCTGCTGGGCCAGACCGTCGACGTGACCGCGCAAACCTTCAACAACAGCAACAAAGGCGCGCTGGTCAGCGATGGCGGCGACGTGGTGCTCAAGGTCAGCGACCTGCTCACCAACGTCGGCGGCCAGATCGATGCGGGCGAGCGCAGCGTATTGGTCAAGCAGCTCACCACCCTCAACAACGACGGCGGCACCCTGCGCGGCAAGCGCCTGGACATCGCCGCCCAGCACCTGAAGAACGACAACGGCCAACTGCTGGCCGGCGCCGGAGGCTTGAGCTACAGCGGCCACGACCTGAGCAACCGCAAGGGCCTGATCCTCAGCGGCGGCGCCCTCACCGAATTGACCACCGCCAGCCTGGATAACCAGGGCGGCACCGTGCAAGGCGATAGCTTGAGCGTCACCGCCGACAGCGTCGATAACGGCAGCGGCGGCCTGATGGCAAGCCTGGTCGGCAACCTGCAACTGACCGTTGAAGCCCTGGCCAACCGTGGCGGCAAGCTGTTCGGCAAAGAGCAGGTGACCGTCAGCGGCGCCACCCTCGACAACAGCGCAGGCGGCCAGATCAGCGGCAACCAGCTCAACCTGATCTCTCGCGACACCCTCACCAACCAGGGCGGCCTGATCGAAGCCAACCAGGGCCTGACCCTCACCGGTGGCAACCTGGATAACAGCGCCAACGGCCAACTGCGTGGCCTGGGCGGCGCCAGCAGCAGCCTCAACCTCAGTGGGGCGGTAAACAACCAGAATGGCACCCTGGAATTCGGCAGTCAGGCCTTCAACCTCGACGCGGCCAGCCTCAACAACCAGAACGGCATGCTGCAACACGCCGGCACCGGCCTGTTCCACCTCAACACCGCCAGCCTCTCCGGCAGCCAGGGCAATATCCAGGGCATGGGCAGCGCCGACTGGGCGTTCGGCAAAGTCGACGGCCTGGGTCGCGTGCAACTCAACGACGTGCTCACCTACAAGAGCGACCAAGCGCTGGCCCTCAAGGCCGGTGACCGTATGGCCAGCGCCAAGGGTTTGGTCCTCAATGTGGCCAGCCTGGACAACGGCGGCGAACTGCTCAGCGATGGCGACCTGAGCATCACCACCGGCGATATGAGCAACAGCGGCCGCGTCTCGGCCCTGCAAACCCTCACCGTCAAGGCCAACAACCTCAGCCAGAACGGCGGCCGCCTGGCTGGCGTACGCACTCAGCTCAACCTGAGCGGCACCCTGGACAACCTCGGTTTCCTCACCGCCCGCCAGCAACTGGATATCGCCGCTGCGCAAATCGACAACCGTGGCACCCTCGGTGCCCAGGGCGCGGTGAACCTGACCGCCGTCAACGGCATCACCAATGCGGCCGATTCGCTGTTGTTCAGCGGCGGCGACATGACGTTGCGCGCCAATGGCTTCAGCAACCTTTACGGTGACGTCTACAGCAAGGGCAATCTGAGCTTTGCGGCGGTAGATGGCGGGCGTGCGGCAGGTTTCAGCAACCTTTCCGGCACTGTGGAAAGCGAAGGCAATATCGGCATCAATGCCGCGTTCGTAGAAAACGCCAAAGCAGAGTTCGAACTGGGCCAAACTCTGACCAGTGGCCGTATAGAGTGGATTTGTGGCCAGCATTGCGCCGGCCACGACTGGTTCAAGCGCGGGCAGATCAACATTTACCAGACCTACCTCGAGTCGGCGATCAAGGACTCGGCACCTGCTCGCCTGGTCGCTGGCAAAGACGTGGTCATCCAGGGCGACAACGTTCAGAACCGCTACAGCCTGCTGGCCGCCAATGGCAACCTGAGCATCAGCGCCAACGACCTGCTCAATCAGGGCGCGGGCACCCGCACCGGCCAAAACAGCATCGTCGTGGGTACACCCAAAAAGATCGACACCGATTATTGGGACCAGATGGAGTTTCACGACGTCCCAGCGTTCAATGCCGCCGTCGCAGCCGGCAACTTCGATCTGGCACGGTTTGAAGCACTTAAGACGCGGTCTTCCGATGCCCGTTTTGCCGAGGTCAGTAACGTCACTACCTGGACCGACAACGGCGGCCCTGGCTACGCGGCGACGCTACAAGCCGGCGGCACGGTCAACCTCAACGTTGCTCGCACCCTGCAAAACGGCACGCTGCACAACAACACCCTGGCCCAGTTGACCGGCACCCTCGGCGACGACCAGACCGGCATCCCCGTCGGCGGTATCAACATCAACCTGAGCAAACACGCCAACGACCCGAGCGCCCAGGCGCCCGGCAGCGTATTGCCTGTAGTGAGCGTGGCCCCCGGCGGCGGCTTCGTGCCCGTGGACTACACCGGCACCGCCTTCGCCCCGGTCGACCCCACCACCTCGCCCACCTTCCAACTGCCCAAGGGCGAGTACGGCCTGTTCGTCAAGAACGCCGACCCTACCAGCCATTATCTGATCGAGACCAACCCCGAGTTCACCTCGGTGTCGGGCTTCTTCAGCTCCGACTACATGCTCGGCAAACTCGGTTTCAATTCCGACAACGCCTGGCGCCGCCTCGGTGACGGCCAGTACGAAACCCGCCTGATCCGCGACGCCGTGCTCGCGCAAACCGGCCAACGCTTCCTCGCCGGCGGCCTGTACAGCGACGCCGACCAGTTCCGTTACCTGATGGACAACGCACTGGCCAGCAAAGACGCCCTGCGCCTGAGCCTCGGCGTGTCCCTCACCGGCCAGCAAGTCGGCGCCCTGACCCACGATATCGTGTGGATGGAAAACCGCGTCATCGATGGCCAGACCGTGCTCGTGCCCGTGCTCTACCTGGCCCAGGCCGACTCGCGCAACGTGCGCGGCAACAGCCTGATCCAGGGCCGCGACCTCAACCTGGTCACCGGCGGCGACCTGATCAACGTCGGCACCCTGCGCGCCAGCAACAACCTCTCCGCCGTCAGCAGCGGCAGTATCTACACCGGCGGCCTGGTCGAAGCCGGCAACAACCTCAACCTGCTGGCCCAGGACAGCATCCGCAACGCCATGGCCGGCGAAATCCGCGGCAAGCAAGTCAGCCTCACCGCGCTCAAGGGCGATGTCACCAACGACAACACCGCCATCCAGGTACGTGACGGCGCCGGCATGCGCACCCTCACCGACACCAGCGCCGGCACCATCGTCGCCCGCGAAAACCTCGCCATCGACGCCGGCCGCGACCTCACCAACCGCGGCGCCCTCACCGCCGGCAACGACGCCAACCTCACCGCCGGCCGCGACCTCAACCTCATCGCCGCCAGCGATACCCGCGTGAAACACGAGTTCAGCGACGGCGGGCACAAATCCAGCATCACCACCGACGTCAAAAACCTCGCCGCCAGCGTCACGGCGGGCGGCAGCATCAATATGCAAGCCGGGCAAGACGTCAACATCATCGGCAGCACCGCCACCGCCGGCAAAGACCTTACCATCGCCGCCGGCCGCGACCTCAACGTCGCCTCCGTCAGCGACATGCACAACGTCGAAGGCAAGGAAAAACACGGCAAAAAACGCATCAAGACCTCGGACGACCAGACCACCCAAGTGGCCAGCGTACTGACGGCGGGTGGGGATTTTGTCAGCCAGGCTGGGCGTGATACCACGATCGTGGCGAGCAGGATCAGCGCGGGGAATGAGGCTTATCTGTATAGCGGGGATAAGTTGAGTTTGTTGGCGGCGCAGAACAGCACCTACAGCCTGTATGACATGAAGGAGAAGGGTGGCTGGGGCGCTAAGAAGACCAAGCGAGATGAGGTGACCCACGTCACGAATGTGGGGACTGAAATCAAGACTGGTGGTGATCTGTCGCTGGTCAGCGGCGGTGATCAGCTGTATCAGCGGGCCAAGCTCGATAGTGGTAAGGACCTAGCGATCACCAGTGGCGGCGCGGTGACCTTCGAGGCGGTCAAGGACCTGCACCAGGAGAGCCACGAGAAGAGCAAGAGTGACCTGGCGTGGACCAGCGCCAAGGGCAAGGGGAATACCGACGAGACGCTGCGCCAAAGTGAGTTGAAGGCACAGGGTGAGTTGGCGATCAAGGCGGTCAACGGGCTGAAGATCGACATTAAACAGATTGATCAGAACACGGTTAGCCAAACGATTGATGTGATGGTCAAAGCAGACCCACAGTTGGCTTGGTTGAAAGAAGCCGAGAGGCGCGGGGATGTGGATTGGCGGCATGTGAAGGAACTGCACGACTCCTTTAAGTACAGCCATTCCAGCCTCGGCCAAGGCGCAATGCTGGCAATCATTATCGTTGTCACCGTGTTGACGGCGGGCGCCGCCAGTGCACTTGCTGCCTCTGCAGGGAGCGCAGTCGGCGCGGGCTCGACCATGGCGGCTGCGACAGCCGCTACTGCTGCGACGTCGACCACCGCTGCAGTTGCAGGAACTGCGGCTGGGTTGGGCAACGTTATCGCGACGGCGTCGTTGACTTCGCTTGCTAGCACCGGCGTTGTTAGCACCATAAACAATAAAGGCAACCTGGGGGCAGCATTCAAGGAAACGTTCAGCAGCGACAGCCTGAAACAATCGCTGATCGCGGGTGCTTCTGCAGGTTTTGTGAATTACGCGAGTGGCAATTGGTTCGGCGCACAGAGCGACCCCGTAACTAATAAAGTAAGCGGCCCAAGCGTCGTGCCCCATTGGAACGACCCGGCAGCAATTGGCCGTTTTGGAACGATCCAATTAGCTGGTGGTGCAGTGCGCGGGACGCTTTCTGAAGCCCTTGGACAAGGGAGCTTCAAAGACGCCATGAAGGGCAGTCTTTTTGATGTGATGCAGGCGACCGCCTTCACAGGCGTTGGTGATTTTGGCAATACCTACAAACTTCAAGACAGCGGTCTAAGCAAAACGGCATTGCACGCCGTTGTAGGCGGGTTGCTTTCGGAAGCCATGGGTGGCGACTTCAAGACGGGAGCGATTGCTGCGGGTGCTAATGAAGCCCTTATTGTGACGTTGGATAAGTCACCTCTACTCAGTAGTAGTGATCCAGCAGAGCATGATCGACTGGTCAATGCAGCATCCAAGCTGGTGGGATTGCTCGCTGCCGCAAGCGTTGACGGCGATGTTGCAATGGGCTCGGAAATTGCCGGAAATGCACAATCATACAACCGCAAGTTGCACGCTCAAGAAGAGAAACGATTGGCCCAAGAGGCCAAGAGTTTAGATGCCACTAAAGGTCAAAGCCGATCTGGCTTTGAGTGGGATGCCCTCTTAACGTTTGTTGCCGGAGGTGAGGTCGATCAGAAAACCAACAATGAGCTTCAAGGGATTCTGGCCGGTTACGGTCCTACAAATCCTGAAGGGCAAGCACTAGGAGACGACCTGGCTGTTGCGCGGGGAGTTATCACTAAGCTGCAAAACGAGAAAGTCCTACTGACCTGGGGTGATGGCAGCCCCATTGTTGCGAACGGGGATCAGGTCGTCGCGTTCAAGTCTACAGATAAGCAGTACAAGGATTCGCTGCTGTTCAATCCCTCGAGCAACACAACCTACAACAACGAACCCGGTGGTGTGGGTGTTGTGCCGGATGCGTGGGCCGAGCAATACGGAGAGCGTACGGCTATCAGGAAACTTCCTGAAATCGCCGCGCTCAGTTCTGATACTGCCTCCCAAGCAGAGCAAATAGACCGGCTACGCGTTTTGGTGGGCGGTGGCATTAATTCAGATATAGATCTCAAACTGCTTGCTGAGCTTATGCCTGTAGGTGGCGTAGGCAAGGGAGCACTGTTAAGCGCAATCAAAGAGTTGGCGGCGCGGGACACATTGGCGGTTAAAGGAACGGAGGCTATCGCTGGGAAGGCTGCGGAGAATGTTTCTGGAAAGGCCATTGAGTCAGCAGCCGGTAAAGGCTTGGATGCAGCGGCGGGTAAGGGGACTGAACAGTTTGCCAACCAAGCACAGGCCAAGTTAGCAGGCTATAGCCCATGCTGTTTTGCTGCCGGGACTATGGTCGCCACCCCTGATGGTGAACGAGCCATTGACGCCCTCAGGGTGGGCGACGTCGTCTGGACCAAACCTGAAGAAGGAGGTGAACCGTTCGCCTCGAAGGTCTCGGCAACCCACATTCGCACGGATCAGCCGATCTACCAGTTGACGCTTGTGAAGAACGGCAGTGCCGGTGAAGGTATCACTGAGACTCTGCAAGTGACGCCGGGTCATCCGTTCTACGTGCCGGCGCGCAAAGGCTTTGTACCACTTATAGAGCTCAAGCCGGGTGATCAACTGCAGTCGTTGGGGGATGGGGCGACGCAAGAGGCTTCGATCTCCGTAGTATCAGTAAAGCTGCTGCAGTCGCAGGGGAAAACGTACAACCTGACGGTGGACATTGGGCATACTTTCTATGTTGGCAAGCTAAGCACGTGGGTACATAACATTGGACCTTGCTATACCTGTAATGCAGGAAGCTGTTCGATTCACGGTAATGTTGGAGATATTCCTTATGACTCAAGGAATATACGGGCTGAATTGAGCGATAAGTACGGGGTCGACAATGTATTATCTACGACTGTTCCGCCCGCAGGGATGCCTAATGTAAAGCTGGCTGGAATGCATAAAGATATTTTGCTGCCAGACGGTAACACTGCTCGTGTGGTCTTTGATAATAAAGGATTCCCTATATTTGATGACGTTACAAAATTTGACACGCATATAAACATAAGTGAATTTAGAGCGGCCAGTTACGATGGGCAGTTAAGGATGGCGACCCGCGATTTGCGGACACAGATAGAGAGCGGCGCTTTTCCGAGTTCTGCGTTTACGGACGTACAGCTTAAAGCAATTCGCAGCGGCCAGGATAAGATCCCAGGGTATACTTGGCATCACCATCAGGATACCGGTAGGATGCAGCTGGTTCCCGAAGTGTTCCATAATGGCGCGCGTCACGTCGGGTGGGAATCGATGAGTAAGGGTAAATAAAATGATCGCAGGCATAAGTTTTGATTCGTATTATGGGCCAGGTAGCCCCGTTAAAATAGAGGCATTTGAAAGACTGGCCGGCATAGCTCTTCCTGCCCTATATAAAGAAATTTGCGTGGGGTTTAATGGCGCGTTTATCTTAAATAAGCCTGTTTTTAAATTTTATAATCGTCTTCTTGGAGAGGATGTTACGAGCGGTACCGGTATGTTCTTGCCTTTCGGCGAGATCGAGGGATCATTCGAGACGATGGAGATTAAGTATCAGTATCCTCCGGAGGAATTCGTTCAAGGGTTAATTATTTTTTCGGCGCTGGGGAATGGTGACGCGCTCTGTTTTGATTACCGAGAGAATCGCTTGACCGATGATCCAAGCGTGGTGATGTGGCATCATGAATCCACACCCGGCAGTGACCTCGAATTGTCATTCGTTGCGCCCTCTTTCTCAGAGTTTCTAGGAAAGTTATTTGAACGGCTAGCTGAATAATTAAAGGTGTTAGTCGAGTGGAGCAGGCCGCGTTGTTAGCAGCGAGACGGGGCCTTACTTCTGAAAGGCGAAACGGGGATAGCTACGTTAGATTTATTTGTATAGTCGATGGAAAGCGCCAAATCATTCATTTGAATGAAATGCGTAGAATGTAGCTATGATTATAGTCAAAGATGCGCACTATGATATCTAATTCATATCCCAGAATAAGAGTTTTTATCGCATTCATGTTGTGTCCCTTTTTTTCGGGGTTAGCCGCCGTACCATTAATGTTGAACTCGATATTGATAACAGTGTTCAAGAACTCATCATTAATCGGGGAGGTAAGAGGAAGTGAAATTTTTTCGCTATTTATTACAATCCCCTTAATGGTTCAATTGATTTTTTTTCTTCCTGCATTAGTCTTTGCTCTAATATTGGTTTTTGTTAGGCCTGTGGGCAGGGTTAAAGTATACTTAATGATTTCAATTGTCGGCGCAGTTGTTTCTTCTGTGTGGATGTTTGTTGTGGTTTTTTTCTTCATAAGTAAAGTTGAAAATTATCATGTAATGAGAAATATGTTTCCCGTATCTTTGAGTTTTTTGTTAGGCGGGAGCTCTACTTGGGCTGCTGCTTATTGGTTTCTTCCTAGGCGAATATCCAGCGATTAAAGTGGGATAGAAAAAAATAGAGGGGCAGGGGGCAGCTTTATTTAAATGGCCTGAGTTAAATAAATCTGCCCAGAGCGGAGCTGAATTAGATGAGTAATTTAATTAAAAATATAAGCGACCTGCCTTCGATCGAAAAGGTCAGAAAAACTGCTCAAGGGCTGGCATTACTAGACGCGGTAATTATGCCGCAATGGGAGTACAGGTACTTTTCATTCAATTGTAATTGGGATGGGAAGGGTGAAGAGATGATGGCATCCATGAAGAACGGCGAGGGGGCCGGGTACTTTATACACTTTACTTGCGAAGGAGTTGTAGGTAAGGTTCTAGATGAAAATTTATTGTCGAATCCGCAAGAGCATTTGGATAACGTGCCCGAAAAATTTCGAGCTTTTAAAGATGAACCTGCATTTTCCAACAATAATGCAAGTTTCTTTTTCTGGCGGGAGGCTAATCAAGGCTCATGGCAGGCATCACCGGATAAATTGAAGCGGTTTCCTCTTCTGGGTTTCTTGCAAGAAGGTGCTCTTGCCTATAAAGAGTTTGCTGAAAACTGTTATGAAAAAATAATTGATATTAATATTATTGAGAAAGTCCTCGAGTCGCTGACAGTAACGACAGAACAGTTGGTTGTAATTAATTCTGAAGTTGGTTTGGACGATTTAGATGATGATTTTCTAGAGATTTTAGGCGGCACAATTTGATTGAAGATGTCTAGGTTGTTAATTTTATATGTGCGCTCTTTAAAAGCTTACCTATTTTATTGATTTTAAGTGTTCTCAAGTAGGGCGGTTGAAAACCGCCCACTTTTTATTATGAATTCTGCGAATTAAATTTCCTTCCAATTACATCCAACAAATCACAACCATTCCGCAGCGGGGAATAGGGGTCGGCCCCTGAGAAATCCCGTAATGCAAATGGTACATTACATGGTCTTGAGGTCAAAAGCGGAACCGCTAGCAAGACAAGCTACCAAGAATTTACCGATTACTTTGTTAATAAGTTTGGGGCGCAAGGGAAAGGACGAATAGAGGGCAAAGTCATCGAAAGCGCTACAACTGTCTATGTGCCGTGAAGGTGGTAAATATGAAGCTCGAAGCCGAAAATAGTCCTGTAATAATTGGTTTTAATCAGGCGTAGCTTATAAAAGCGCTAAAAAAATTAAAAAGCTACGGTTCTAGCTCGTTCGCATGCATCACTGATGATGACGGTAACTACATGCAAGTGGCTGGAGGCAGATTTACTTGTTTTATTGAACGATATGACGCTAAAAGTAAAAAGTTGTTTAGAGGTTATCATTCAAATTCAAGTATGAACTTTGAAGATGGGACCTTACTATCGTTTGGTGGGGGGCGTGTTCCGTTAAATAAAGATGAGTGGTTTAATATTGATGATGTGATTGAGGTGTTCTCTCTGTTTACCCAGAATCAGACTTTACCAGAAAATATCTACTGGCGCGAGATAAGGGTTTTGGATCAAAACGGCAATTGAGGGGAATGCGGCTAGACTACAAATTTAGAACGGGTTGTTTTTTATTGTGGTGTGAGCCAATTTTATCCGAGCTCCATTGGTCCACTTAGCGTCGGTACGAACATCACAACAGTAGAAAAGGACGTTCGAAAATGAAATATCGAAGCGTATACCGAAAAGGTCTTTCCCTAGTTATCTTGTTTAATTTAATGCTATTAGCAGGATGCACAGGCATTCCCTACGAAAAGCTCGAGGACCAGATATCCATCCAGAAGGATCTTTCCGTAACGCCCGAGGAGATCGTCACGATGAGCCAGGTAACTTGGTGCACCTATCCTTATGGTGACATGATACCGTGCCAACCACAGAACGCACTTGCGGTACAAGCGCGCACAAAACTGATACTTGCCAATTATAGCGGTCAGCACTATAAACCCATCTTAAAAATCATGGTCAATGACGTCATGTGCGCTCATCTCTACGAGTCCAGAGAGACATCACCCAATTTTTATTTATTCACCAAAGAGTATGCGCTGCAGGTTTGGACATTCGATGTTCACAATAAGCCAGATATTAAGAAAAAGAAGCTTATGCTCGACGTCATGGTGCCGGAGGGAAAAAAAGCCTATGTTGGACCAGAGGGTAACTTTGTCGAAGCTACCGGGCGGACCAGCGAGGCAACTTATGTTACGAAGACTCCTGCTATTGTCTATACAACGAATACAGAAATCATGCAAATGATCAATCCATGTGTTAAGGAGCTTAAAACACAAAAGCAGGATTAGGCCCAAGCCACGACTTGCAATAATGCTGTTAAAGCATTATATGCTATTATAGCCCTGACCTGATCCCTATGTGGTTCCTGTTTAATTGTGATGTTTCGATGTAAGGCATAATTGGCGCATTGTGGAGATTAGCCCCGAGTTTGATGATAGATATATAGGTATCGTTAATTCTTGTTTTCGGGGTTTTTGACTTTCGGTGATGTAAGTTTGTCAGTGCTGAAAACTAGTAATTAAATAAATCTGTCCCTTTTGTTTCTATTTTTAGCGCACCAAAACGGGCGACACCACGGCCGCCCGATTTTTCACTCAAGACAGCTCAGCATTAAGCCTGCGACTGATGACATCCAGCAAATCACACCCATCGCGCAGCGGAATGGCCAGCAAATGGGCGAAGTCTGAAAGCACTACGGCGTCGCTGCTGAGTTGTTCGCGGAAGGCCAGGTTTTCCAGCAGTTGGGTGACGGCCCGAATGCGGTGCACGGCGGCGTCGTGAAGGACGTCGAGGGGCGCCTGGGTGTCGATGATCAGGGCGGGGACGGTGCAGTCGTGGCCGGTCAGGGGCATGTATCGATTCATAGTTAACACTCTGTTTTGGTGGTCGGGGCCACCACTCAATCGTCGCCAAACGAATGGGTGGCAGCTGTGCGCAGGTTGGCGAACCGGCAACAGAGTAAACCGGCAGACCCGAAGGTCTCCCGCGCACAGCCGCCATAACGAGCACAGCTTTGCGGGTGCAAAAACACCTGCATGAAGCGGATTGCTTTTGCACTCTGTTGTCAGGTCGCCAAACCTGATCGCCGTATGGGCGACCGCCGGACTATAAGCCGCACCACCAAACCCACGCAAGGCATCAAAATGTCGCCTCGTCGGAGAATACCCGCAACACCTAACGTCTTCCCCTCCATTGCCGATAGGTTGTCGACGAAAAAACGCACCACGAATACAAAATCCACCCTCAAACATTAAAGGACTGATGTGAAAAACCTCCTCCTAATCCTTTTCACCACCCTCATCCTCGGCGGCTGCGTCAGCCACCCGCTCACTCCCGAAAACCGCGCGCAGATCAAGACGGTAAAAGTCCTGCCCGTGAAGTGGGAAAAGAACATGGTGTACTTCGGTCGCGAACAAGCCTGGGGTGCGGCCCTGGGGGCCGGGGTTGGCGCGGGTGTTGGCATGGCCAGCGGTGCGTCCAAGGTGGGCACGGCGGCCTTGAGCGGCGCCGGTTTGGCTGGTGGCATGAAGCTTGGGCAATTGGCCGAGATGCCGACGTCAATGGCGATCCTGACGCTGATCGAAGCGGAAAAAATCGATGTGGGTGTGTTGCTCAAGCAGGGCTTTGTCGATGCGCTGGGCAAGACCTCGACGCTCAAGGTGGTCGGCGACGATGAACCGGCCGATGCGCAGATCCAGTTGACCGTGTCCGAGTGGGGCTTTCGCCTGACCCAGGGTTTCAGCAGCGTGATTTACCCCACCCTTAGCGTGGTGGCGCAGATGAATCGCGGCGATGAGATGATCTGGCGCACCTTTGAAACGGTTACACCATTCAATGGCCAGAACGTTTATGGCTACACGCCGCTGACTTATCGCACCGACCCTGAAGCCTTGCGCCGGGCGCTGACCGGGATTACGCAGATTTCTGCGCAGTATCTGGTGAAGGAGCTCAAGTAAGGCTGACGGTGATGTAACAACGGCTAGGCGGCGTTTTTTTCTGGTTGCTCGCGTTATCGTTGACGATTTTCGCGAGCAAGCTCGCTCCTACAGGGGGGCGGTGTTGGGGCGTGTCGCTTATAGCTTTGAACATTTTGTTTATCCCAGTGTCTTTACCCCGCCCACCCGCAATCGGTCGGGCTGCATGGACTGCAGCGTTTTCAAATGACATTAAGGATTGATGTGAACCCTATTCCCCTTACGGCCCCTGTCTGCCACCGCCCACGGTGCGCGTGCCCGCGCCTGGGATTCAGAAGGGCGGCCCCGGGGGACTCATTCGGATCGGTTGATCCTTTCGCACAGCACACCTACTGCCGCCGGGCCTCTTGGCGGTTTTGACCTGTAGTTCATGGAGTTTGAAATGAAGCGCAAGCAGTTCCAGAAAAGTCTGTTGGCAATCATGGTTGGCGCGATCAGCACCCAAGTGCTGGCAGTCGAATTCGACCTGGGTCAGGGCAAGAATATTTGGGCCAATGAGACGTTTAACGAGCCGGTAACCATCACCGGCCAGTTTTCCCGAGTGGTCGATTCCAACACCACCGACCCCGCCGGCCTGGGAGTTGCCAACACCCACATTCAAGGCTCGCTGATCAATCGCGCAGACATCACGCTGGAGTCGCAAGGCGGCACCATTCGCGCGATCGCTATCGACCCGATGTTCTGGACTGGCCCGACCGGTTTGGCCCCGAGCACTGTCACCGGGGATGTGGTTCAGGCAGGCAACGTGCTGATGCGCAACGGCGCGTATGAAGGGCTTGAGATCGGCCCCACTACGATTGGCGGCAGCGTTATCAACTCCGGCACCATCCGCTCCACGCCTCCCGTGGGTACGGTGACAACGCCCGGCTACCTGGGCGGCGGCGAAGGCATTTACCTGCATGGCACCACCATTGGGGGTGACGTTTCCAACACAGGTGTGATCGATATGGCCGGCGAGGGTGCGATTGGCTTGATCCTTGACATCGACGGCGACACGCCGACCACCATCGGCGGCAAAATCCTGAACTCGGGCTCGATTACTGCCACAGGCGAGGGCGCTTGGGGTGTGGAAGTGGAAACCGACACCAGCCCTCTGCGTATTGAAAACAGCGGCCTGATTTCCGCCAATGGCAATGAGGCGAAAGGGCTGTTTCTGTACGGCGGCACCTTTGATTACATCCTCAACACCGGCACCATTGAAGCCAAGGGCGCGTCGGCCAATGCCTTCGACCTGTCCGGCGCCAGCTTTGCGCAGAACAGTGCCGCAGGTGCGCGCGGTATCGTCAACCGCGGCCTCATTACCGCCGACGGCACCGCGATCCAGGTGAGTGCGGCTGAGCAGTCCTCGCCGTTCGAAATCAACCAGCAAGCCGGCGAAATCCGCAGCAACAGCGGCATCGCCGTCGATGCCAATAACCTCGCGAGCCTGAACTGGACCGGCGGCAAGATCACCGGCGACCTGCTCAACCTCAACGCCGTCAACGTCGATGGCCAGGCAGGTTTCAGCGGTAGCCGTATCATCGCGCCGGTGTCGGTCAATTCGGGCTCGCTGAACCTTTCCGCACCCGGCACCGCCATCACCGGCAACCTCAATGTGGCCAGCGGCGCGGGCATTGATATGCACCTGGCCGACAGCGTGGTGCCGACCACGCCGTACCTCACGGTCAACGGCACGGCCAATCTGGCCCAGGCCTCCAAGCTGACCGTCAGCGCCAACCCGGGCGACTTCGCCGCGCCTAAAGCCGGCACGCAATACACCCTGCTGCAAGCCACCAACGTGCAGAACAACGGCGTGGCCGTGGCCAGTGCGTCGTCGTTGCTGAACGTGCTCAGCTACTCGGCCGATGCGCAGACGGTCAAGGCCGTGGTGGCGGTGAAAAGCGATGAGCAGGTGCAGCAGGAACTGGCGGGTGCCAGCGCGGGGGCGTCGGCCGCAACCGCCGTTAACGTGTTGAAAAACGATGTGCTCGGCCAGCTCAACCAAAACGACCCGGTGTTCCAGAGCCTGGCCAACGCCGGGACGGCACAGCAACTGGCGCAACTCGCCGACCAACTCACGCCGGACGTCAACCGTGGCGCCCTCGACGTGGCCTTGTCGGGGCAAACCGTGGTCAACGGCGCGATCTTCAATCGCCTCACCGACCAGCGTGAAAGCCACCAGGTCGGCGGTGTGTGGGTGCAGGGCCTGAGCAGCAACATGGACCAGGACGGCCGTGGCGGCAACAACGGTTACTCGGCCAACAGCAGCGGCATGGCGGTGGGTGTGGACGGTCGTGTGAACGACACCACCACCCTGGGCGTGGCGTACAGCTACCTCAATTCGAATATTCATTCGGACCTGGGCAACAAGACTGACGTCGAGGGCCACGCGCTGTCGCTGTACGGCAACTGGGCGCTGCAGAACTGGTTCGTGGATGGCAGCCTCAGCTACGGTCATAACGAGAACGACAGCAAGCGCCACGTCGCGGGCACCACGGCCAAGGGCAGCTACGACAGCAATGTGTTGGCGGCCAGTGTGATCGGCGGTTACAGCTTCAAGCCGTCCCAGGCGGTGGTGATCGAGCCGCGTGTGGCGGCGCGGTATGCCAACGTGCGCATGGATGGTTTTACCGAGAAAGGTTCGTCGGCGGCGTTGAGCACGGCTTCGCAGCGTTATGAAGTGGGCGAGTTGGGCGCTGGTGTGCGTTTGGCGGGCAACCTGCCGATGGGGGCGGGTAGCTTGCAACCGGAAGCTACGTTGATGGCCTATCACGACCTGATGGGTGATCGCGTCGCGCAAACCTCCAGCTTCGTGGCGGGTGGTTCGCCGTTTACCGTGACCGGCGCGTCGGTGGCGCGTGACAGCTATGAAGCCAGTGTGGGCGTGAACTACCAGGTCTCGGACTTCAGCGTCGGCGCCAGCTACACCCGCCAGGCACGCAGCGGTTTCGATGCTGACGGTGTCATGCTCAAGGCCCGCTACGCCTTCTAAGCCACACCGCAAAACAAGTGTGGGAGGGGGCTTGCTCCCGATTGCGGTGGTCCAGCCAATCATGCATTGACTGACTCGCCGCCATCGGGGGCAAGCCCCCTCCCACATTTGGATTTGTGTGAATCCGTCAGAACAACTTGCGCTGTACGGCCTCAACCCACGTACGTAGAGCCTGCCGCTTCCCCTGTGGGAGGGGGCTTGCTCCCGATAGCGGTGGTTCAGCCAATGATGTGCTGACTGACTCACCGCCATCGGGAGCAAGCCCCCTCCCACATTTGGATTTGTGTGAATCCGTCAGAACAACTTTCGCTGTAAGGCCTCAACCCGCGTACGTAAAGCCTGCCGCTAATCCCCTGTGGGAGGGGGCTTGAACTGGTCAAGTAATCCCGGACACCGATTACGGTGTTTATGCCGCTTTTTGCTCCATGGCTATTGGCGACAGGTAGTTGTTGTAGCTGTGGAGCCTGATTCGGTTGTATCGCATGAAGAAACTGGTCATATCCTGCCTGGCTTCTTCAACTGTCGTGTAGCCCTTAGTGGGCACCCACTCTGATTTGAGCGTCCCGAAGAAACGCTCTGTTGGTGCATTGTCCCAGCACTGCCCTCTGCGGCTCATGCTTTGCGTTATCCCATACTCCAGCAACGCGGACTGAAAGAGCTGGCTGGTGTATTGGCAGCCTTGATCCGAATGAAACATCAAGCCTGCATGTTTGCCTCGAACCTCCACCGCCATTCTCAGCGCCCTGCTAACCAGGTTCGCGTCATTGATCAGAGAAAACGCCCAGCCAACGATTCGGCGGGCGAACAGATCAATGATCGCTGCCAAGTGATACCAGCGTTTACCAACCATCAGGCTGGTGACGTCGCCGCACCACACCTGATTGATTGCGGTTGGCTCGAAGTTACGCTCGAGCAGGTTCTTGGCCACAAATGCTTCAACGCCTCTAGAGCGATATTGATGGCGGCGGCGCTGTCTGCTGGCCAGATTTGCCTCCGCCATGAGTTTTCCGGCCAGATGCCGACCTACCTTGATCTGCTGGGCCTTCAAGTGCTGAGAGATCATCCGTGCACCTGCACTTCCCCGGCTTTCGTCATGCAGTTGCACGACTTTTGCTCTAAGCGCGTCACGCTTGGTATTCGGCTCTGAGCGACGCTTAAGCCAGTCATAAAACGCGCTGCGGGAAACGTTCAGCGCACTACAAAGAAGGCGGGTCGGATATGAGCTCGACTCTCTCAGCTCCTCGATCAGGAAAAACGATCGGGATCCGACATCAAGAGAGCCGTAGCTTTTTTTAAGATTTCAGCCTCGGTCTCCAGGCGCTTGACCTTGGCTCGCAGCTGTTGAAGCTCTCGCTGTTCGTCGCTGATTGCCTTGGTACCTGCCACTGGCTGCCCTTTCTGACGCTCTTTGCGAACCTGATCAATCCAACGGCGCAGAGCCGTAGGCCCAACGCTCATCGACGCGCAGACGTCAGGAACTGAGCAGTTATCATCAAGAACCATACTTGCAGCACGTTGCTTGAACTCGCGGGTGTAGGTCTTTCGTTCTTGCATGGAACCTCCTGATTGGGCGAATCATATCGCCCTTAAGAGGTGTCCGGGATCATTAGGCCAGTTCAGCTTGCCCCCGATAGCGGTGGTCCAGTCAATGTTGTGTTGACTGACTCACCACCATCGGGGCAAGCCCCCTCCCACATTTGGATTTGTGTGAATCCGTCCAGACAACTGGCGCTTTACTGCCTCAACCCGCGTACGTAGGGCGTGACGCTATACCCCTGTGGGAGGGGGCTTGCTCCCGATAGCGGTGGTCCAGCCAATGATGTGTTGACTGACTCACCGCCATCGGGAGCAAGCCCCCTCCCACATTTGATTTGTGTGAATCCGTCAGAACAACTTGCGCTGTACCGCCTCATCCAGCGTGCTGCGTGTCAACGCCTCTACCACTTCCCGGGTGTCTGCCTGGAACGGGATGCCCACGATCAGCACCAGGTGCATCCAGGTGCGCACCGACTCGCTCTTCTTGACGCGGCCCAATTCCTTGCCGTCTTTGTCCTTGAACACGGTTTCCAGGGTGAAGGTGTTCTTGGCTGTGGACGGGATGATGAAGAACGTCACGCCGGTGATGATCGCCGAGGCCATGCTGAACTGTTCGTTGTTGTACAGGGTGGCGTCAGCGTAGATGTCCGAGTCAACCTTGTCGGTGCTCACCCGTGCGAAGCGGTTGGACTGGCGGAACCCATCCGCCACGGCTTTTTCCCACAGGGCGGCGGGTGCGCCGGCAGCGGCGTTGGCGGGGCCGCCGTTGACCTGGTTCAGCCCGGTGGTGCGCACGTACGCCGTAGGTTTCTGCGCTGGCGCGTTGGCGGTCGGTGGCCAGGTCTGTACTGGTGGCAGTTCGTGTTGCGAGTAGGACACGCAGCCCGTCAGCAAGACGGCCGCGAGTACCAGGCTGTGCTTGATCAATCCTTTCATGGGGGGCTCCTTGAGTTTACGGTTTGGCCAGTTTGGCGGTGGCGGTGTCGAGCAGTTGCGCGACGAGTTCGTTCAGTTGTTTGGCGCCCATGGTCGGAGCCCAGTATTCGCGACCGTACAGGCCCACGTTGCGCTCGAACTTGACCTCTTGTTTGCTGCTGGCCAGTTCCTTGCCGTCGCGGTCGACGATCACCAGGTCGCCGGCCAGATCGAACGTGTCGACGTAGATGGGGCCGTTGACCCAGATCCAGATCGTCAAGGTCAGCAAGGCGCCGGGTACATAACCCGGGTGCACGCCGCGATGGCCCTTGAGCGACGTCATGTTGAACTTGAGCGAAACATCCTGCTCACCCAGGCGCACCGGGTACTCGGTAACCTGCTTGAAGTAACCGGCCGCGCGCACGTACTGGTTAAGCTGCAACGTCAACGAACGGCTGATAGCGGTTTTGTTGGCGTCGTTGACGTCAGCGGCATTCACCGTCACATCAGCGATTTGCGCGCTTCGCGGGCTGCTGACAGAAGCCTGGTGTAGCGGGGCGCCGATAGGGCCGGTGACGGTGTAGGACACACAGCCCGTCATCGACAGTGCGGCAACGAGGGCCGCTGCCCGCAAGAGGATTTTCAACACGCAATATCCCTATTAATGAATGAACCAGGTCAGGGTCTCGGCACGTCGGCTCAGAACTTTAGGCCGATCCGGTTTCCCTCCCTCAGCAGCCCCATTCATCACTTAACCCTGCGTTTATTCAAAACACCTTGAGAACCGCTCTCAACCCCGTAAAATGCCGCAGCCGTTGCGGCACGACAGGTTCAGGGATGAATACAGACGCACGTGTTTCCCTCCCCGAAAATGGCCGCAGCCCTGCGCTCTGCCGATTTCTCACTTTAGGAGCAACACGTGAAGACACTGTCCAAAATCCTGCTGTCGGGCCTCACCGCCGTGGCGCTGTTGACCGTGGCCGGTTGCGCCACCGAGAGCAACCGCGCAATGCCGGTGGAGCAAGTCGCCAGCGCCAGCGTGGCCTATTCCGGCGTGCGTGTGCCGATTGCCGTGGGCAAGTTCGACAACCGCTCCAGCTACATGCGCGGCATCTTTTCCGACGGCGTCGACCGCCTCGGTGGCCAGGCCAAGACCATCCTTATCACCCACTTGCAGCAGACCAACCGCTTCAGCGTGCTGGACCGCGACAACATGGGCGAAATCTCCCAGGAAGCCAAAATCAAAGGCACCGTGCAGAAGCTCAAGGGCGCTGATTACGTAGTGACCGGCGATGTGACCGAGTTCGGCCGCAAGGAAACCGGCGACCGCCAGCTGTTCGGCATCCTCGGCCGTGGCAAGACCCAAGTGGCCTACGCCAAAGTCGCGTTGAATATCGTCAACATCAACACTTCCGAAGTGGTGTATTCCACCCAAGGCGCCGGTGAGTACGCGCTCTCCAACCGTGAAGTGATCGGCTTCGGCGGCACCGCCAGCTACGACTCCACCCTCAATGGCAAGGTGCTGGACCTGGCCATGCGCGAAGCGATCAACCGCCTGGTGGACGGCATCAATGCCGGCGCCTGGAACCCACGTAACTGATCAGCAACACCTCAAGGAGCAGTACACGGATGAGCAAGGCAGTGAAGTTGGCGCTGACGCTGGCAGCAATCGCGACGGTAACCGGGTGCCAGACGGCGCCCCAGCCCCTGTATCAATGGGAAAGCTACCAGCCGCAGGTTTACGAATACTTCAAGGGTGAGCCCAAGGAAGCGCAGGTCGAGGCGCTGGAGCGCGACCTGCAAAAGATCAACGCCACCGGCCGCAAGGCGCCGCCGGGCTACCACGCGCATTTGGGCATGCTGTACATGAACATGGGCAAAGACGACCAGATGGTGCAGGAGTTTCGTACCGAGAAGGCGCTGTTCCCTGAGTCCGCCGCCTACATGGACTTTCTGCTGAAAAACGCCAAGACCGGAGTCGCCACTAAATGAGCCTGTTAAAACTCACCGGCGCTCTGCTGGCCCTGGCCTTGCTCGGCGGTTGCGCGGCGCCCAAGACGTTTGATTACTCAGCCTACAAACAGGCGCGGCCCAAGTCGATCCTGGTACTGCCGCCGATCAACGAATCGCCGGAAGTGCAGGCGTCCTACAGCCTGGTGTCGCAAGTCACCTACCCGTTGGCCGAAGCCGGCTACTACGTGCTGCCGATCGCCCTGGTGGACGAAACCTTCCGCCAGAACGGCCTGACCACCGCCAACGATATCCAGGCCGTACTGCCGGCCAAGCTGCATGACATCTTTGGTGCAGACGCCGCGCTGTACATCACCGTCAGCGAGTACGGCACCAAGTACATGCTGATCTCCAGCGACACCTCCGTGACCGCCTCGGCCAAACTGGTGGACCTGCGCACCGGCACCACCCTGTGGACCGGCACGGCGCGTGCGTCGAGCGAGGAGGGCAACAATAACAGCGGTGGCCTGGTGGGTATGTTGATTACAGCGGCGGTCAAGCAAGTGATCAACAGCTCCACCGACGCGGCGCACCCGATTGCGGGTATCACCAGCGCACGGTTGCTCTCGGCCGGGCAGCGCACCGGCATTCTCTACGGCCCGCGCAACCCGAAATACGGCACGGACTGATAGGCGCTGCAGATCAAAATGTGGGAGGGGGCTTGCCCCCGATAGCTTAGTGTCAGCCACTGCATCTGGTGGCTGACCCACCGCCATCGGGAGCAAGCCCCCTCCCACACTGATTTTGCGAGCGTTAACCCGAACCTCGCATACCTCGCGTCTGACCTTGTGAACGGACTATTCACTCACGAGGTTCAGCCCATGTCCCGCCCTCTGCTCTTCCTGCGTCCTGCTGCCCAAGGCTTCACCCTTACCCTGCTGGTGGCGCTGGCCGGGTGCGGGCTATCTTCCTCGCCTGACCTGGCGAAACCGGCTGAGCCCGTCGCAGAGCTTCAGCGCGCGCCGGCCCAGGGCGCATTGGTCAAGCGCATGGCCATGCCTGCACCGATGCAAATGCGGGAGGCGGCGACCATGGACTACCGCAGCGAACCCCGCGAGCAATACGCCAACCTGCCCGACAACCCGGTGTACCGCGTCGCCGAGACCCCGGTCTCCACCTTCAGCGTGGATGTGGACACCGGCAGCTACGCCAACGTCAGACGCTTCCTCAACCAAGGTAACCTGCCGCCCGAAGGCGCGGTGCGCCTGGAAGAAATGATCAATTACTTCCCCTATGACTACGCGTTGCCTACCGATGACTCACCCTTTGGCGTCACGACCGAAGTCGCCGCCACACCATGGAACCCACGGACTAAACTGCTGCGCATCGGCATCAAAGCGTCCGACCGCGCCGTGGCGGACCTACCGCCGGCCAACCTGGTGTTTCTGGTGGATGTGTCCGGCTCGATGGATCGTCGCGAAGGTTTGCCGCTGGTCAAAAGCACCCTGAAATTGCTGGTGGATCAACTGCGTGATCAGGACCGCGTGTCATTGGTGGTCTACGCCGGCGAGTCGCGCGTGGTGCTCAAACCGACTTCCGGCCGCGACAAAACCAAAATCCGCAACGCTATCGACCAACTCACCGCCGGTGGATCCACCGCTGGCGCATCCGGCATCGAACTGGCCTACCAGATGGCCCGCGAAGGCTTTATCGACAAGGGCATCAACCGCATCCTGCTGGCCACCGACGGTGACTTCAACGTGGGCATCAGCGACTTCGGCAGCCTCAAGCAAATGGCCGTCGACCAGCGCAAAAGCGGCGTTTCGCTGACCACCCTCGGCTTCGGTGTGGGCAACTACAACGAGCACCTGATGGAGCAACTGGCCGACGCCGGTGACGGCAACTACGCCTACATCGACAACCTGCGCGAAGCTCGCAAGGTGTTGGTAGACCAGCTCAGCTCAACGCTGGCGGTGGTGGCGCGGGACGTGAAACTGCAAGTGGAATTCAACCCGGCACAAGTCAGCGAGTACCGCCTGCTCGGCTATGAAAACCGCGCCTTGAAGCGTGAGGATTTCAACAACGACAAAGTCGATGCCGGCGAAATCGGCGCAGGGCACACGCTGACCGCGCTGTACGAAATCGTACCGAAGGGCGAGAAGGGCTGGTTGGAACCTTTGCGCTATGCCAGAGCGCCTGCGGCTGAAAACACCTCGGCAGAA
This sequence comes from Pseudomonas sp. R2-37-08W, assembly GCF_003851705.1. Lineage (NCBI taxonomy): Bacteria > Pseudomonadati > Pseudomonadota > Gammaproteobacteria > Pseudomonadales > Pseudomonadaceae > Pseudomonas > Pseudomonas sp. R2-37-08W. Next base: position 230,435 of record NZ_CP027728.1, read on the forward strand.
TTGGCGACGGTGCGCGTACGCTACAAACCTGCGGCGGGCGGTGATAGCCAATTGATCGAACGGGCCGTCGATAAAATATCCGCCAGGCCCAGCGACGACCTGCGCTTCAGCGCCGCCGTAGCTGCCTTCGCCCAACAGCTCAAGGGCGATGGCCGCTACACTGGCAACATGAGTTTGCAGGACACCGCCAACCTGGCCCGCTCAGCCCGCGGCGACGACCCGTTCGGCCTGCGCAACGAGTTCGTACAGCTAGTGGAACTGGCCCAAAGCCTAAAACGCTGATCTCAAATCCTACACTGTCCAAATGTGGGAGGGGGCTTGCCCCCGATAGCGGTACATCAGCACCAAATGTGCTATCTGACCCACCGCCATCGGGAGCAAGCCCCCTCCCACCGTCAATCCTGCTTCGGCTGACAAAAAGGAGTTCACCCCAGCACATGGCCGTTCCAGACGATCCACCCAGCGACGAATCGCTGCTGGCCCGCTACCGCACCGGCGACGCCGCTGCTTTCGAAGCCTTGTACGCCCGCCACCGCCAAGGCCTGTACCGCTTCCTCGTTTCCCTGTGCAACAAACCCGAACTGGCCGAGGAAATCTATCAGGACACCTGGCTCAGCCTGATCCGCAGCACCACCCAGCCACAGGGCCGGGCGAGTTTTCGTACGTGGCTGTTCCAGATTGCGCGCAACCGCCTGATCGACCACTGGCGCAAGCACGGCATCCACAACCCGCTGCACGACAGCTACGACGAGCAGCTGCACGCCCAGGCCGACCACAGCGCCGGCCCCGAGCAACACCTGAGCCTGAGCCGCGACCAGGCGCGCCTCGACGCCGCCGTGCAAGACCTGCCCGAAGACCAGCGCGAAGTCTTCCTGCTGCGCCTGCACGGCGAACTCGAAGTCCCCCAAATCGCCGCCCTCACCGGCGCCCCGCTGGAAACCGTAAAAAGCCGCCTGCGCTACGCCCTGCAGAAACTGCGGCGCTTGCTGGCCGAGGAGGTAACTGTATGACTGACGCCCGAGATCCGAACGATCCGCGCGACGAAGCGCTGATCCAGCACTATCGCCAGAACAGTGCCGGCGAACCGCCCGCATTCCTGGACACATTAATTCTGAACGCCGCCCGCCGCGAAGCGCCTGCCCCCAGGCCCAGTCTGTGGCAACGCTGGGTGCGGTTGTGCCAGCAACCGCGTTGGCAGATGGCGTTTGCCAGCGTGGCCGGTGTGGCATTGCTGGTGGGCGTGATCACGCGCACCACCGAGTTTGATCAGGTGCAGAACACACGCCTCGCCGCCCCGGCAACGTTCTCCGCGCCTGCGCCCATGAGCGCGCCGCCGCGGGTCGAGTCGTTCAGCGCCGAAATGAATAGTGATGCCTTGCCCCAAGGCAAGCTGGCCAAGCGCGCAGTGCCGGACCCGCTGGAGCAGGGCTTGCAGGAAGTGTTGCGCCTGCGCGCAGCAGGCGATGATGCGGCAGCGACGGCGAAACTTGCCGAGTTGCGAAAGCGCTTCCCTGCGCAAGACCTTGAAGAGCGGCTCAAGGCATTGCAGCCTCACTGACCTCGTGGCGATGGTATCGCGCGATACCGTCGCCCTTGTTCGGTAATCATTGCACTGAACTTATTACGCAATAGCCCTATGCCATGGATGCTATTTGCTATCATTTAATTGAGCATGGTAGCCCAGAAGTCTAAAGTGAATTTAAAGTGCGAGTTGATATGAGTAAAAAATATCTTATTGAGAATTTTATGATATCCATTTTCATATTTTTCCTCTTCTTTACCGATATTTTTGGAGAGCGCACTTTTGTGGAGGATATGAGTTTCACTGTTCTGATTTTAGGAACAGGCAGTATTTTCTTGTTTCCGTTCTCTCGATTTATAATCGAGCAGACGGCGCTTCGATTCACGCGTCGTGAATTCTGGACTACCGGCTTACTGACGGAGTCGCCTGGGAAAAACGGGCTGTATGTGATTTTTTATATGGTTTGCATAATTTTTGCCATTCCGGCCGTGCTCGGATTTCTATTCTATTCGGCACTAAAAAAAGTGGCCTAAAAAGGCCACTTCGTGTTTTTAGAAAGGAAGCGCTGCGTCGAGCGCATCGTTATATTGCTTAACACGTTTATCGTCAATAAATGCACTTACAAATGCCATGATCAGCGCAAACGCCACAATCCCAACGGGTGACGAAACAGTCACTCCGAACGCGAAAGCAATCAGGCCTGTTGCCGCAGCACCTGCAAACAGTGTTTCCACTTTCAGTGCCGTGTTATTCCAATCGCCTGTCGCGTAGCTTTTACTCACTTCATTAAGCAAGTCATAGGCATCAATGGCTTTGCCTACATACCCAAAGCCTTTGGCAAATATATTCAGGTTGTTTCCCAGCTCAGCGCTATCAAGCGAATCCAGAGCATTGACGATGGCCGCGCGGTCAGCCGCACTGAATTTCTTATCCAGAGCGCCCTTGTATTGCTCAAAGGCATTCAGTGCCTCTTGTGCGCTGCGAAGCTTTTTGCCCTTTGCGCTGTCGGCCAATTCTGCTGAGAGTGTTGACATTTGCTGCCCAAATTTCTCTCCGATCTCCTTGTAAAAATCGGCAGTGAATTTAATAGCATCTTTGATTTGCGCATCGGCTTTTGCCTGCTCTTCGGCAAGACGCTCTGCTTCAGCTTTTGCTGCGGCTTCGGCAGCCAGGCGTTCGGCCTCTGCCTGCGCCGCAAGGCGTGCGTCTTCCTCCGCTTGAGCGGTAGCGATCAAACCCGTCAAGGCGTTAGATTTTTCAGTCAACAATCGAATCTTTTCAGACAGGTATCTGCTTTTATAGGCCGCGCTATAGGAGTCGACAAGTGCCTGATACGCGTGTTTGAAGCCTAACCGATCTTTATATTCACGATTGACGAAATCTACCGAATTGTGCGGTATGTCTTTCAGTAGAGGGTCCCTACCGAAGTAAGCATTGGCAGCCGCAAGACTGGCAGTGAGGTCAGTCTGTGAGGTGGTAATTAGCGCATCAACGACGGCTTTTTCTTTCTTGGATTTTTCCAATGCCGAAAGAGCATCCGCCCCAACCGCTGTAGCAATCTCCGAGTCGATATCGGCCAGCAAGCTGGGCAAGTTAGCAGCGTAAGAGTCTGCAATCTGCTTTTGCGCCCTGACAGCCAGCGCCACTTTCGTCATCGTACTGTCAGGATGACTGAAGTTCATTTTTCGCATGAGCGCATCGATGTCTGAAAAATCAACGATCTTCCCATCCCACGGCAATGGCTTGGCAATAAAACCCCCGCCTGGTAGGGGCCCCGGAGGAAGGGGTAGTGGCGGCTCTGGCGTTACGATGATTGGGGGTAGAGTAATGTCTGTCATGAATATCTCCTTGATATTTAGCTTCCTTGAGAATGCCCACCTCGCTAACGATTGCAGGGGAGGGCAAACGGCGTGAGGCAGAAGCCAGCACACCGATACTGTACATAAAAACAGTATCGATGCCAAGAAAATATGCATTTATGCATATTTTGGGAGGGTTTCATTTCACTGATCGCTTCCTTGCGAGGGAACGATCAAACGCTAAAAACAAAAAAAACCCCAGGTCTCCCGACCTGGGGCTTTTTCATTCATATCTGGTGCACCCGGCGGGATTCGAACCCACGACCCCTGCCTTCGGAGGGCAGTACTCTATCCAGCTGAGCTACGGATGCTTGTGCGGGCGACATCATACCCATGTCGACCTTGGGCGTCCATGCCGGTCTTTGGGCCTTTAAGTGTAGGAATCCGCCGCGTGCAGGCTCTGGGCCGGGGCCATCGATCAGTGCGGTTAAACCAAGTGCAACTACGCTGATCAGAAAGGTCTGACGGATATGGCGTTTTTGTTCTTTTTTTCGAACATCCTATTGCCCTGTACCCCCATTGCTCCTAGGATTCGTTTGAGATTTCAAACGCTCTGCCTCTCGTGCTCTATCTATTCACTGTGGCGCGTTGAGGCTGATTTCCCTGACGGCAGCCCACCAGGCGCCTTTCAACAACTCTAATTCGCTCCGCGTGCGCGCGGTGCTGTTAAGGAAAGCCGACATGCAGCTTAAAGACACCCAGTTGTTCCGCCAGCAAGCGTTCATCGATGGCGCTTGGGTCGATGCGGACAATGGTCAAACCATCAAGGTCAACAACCCGGCCACGGGCGAGATTCTCGGCACCGTGCCGAAGATGGGCGCCGCCGAAACCCGCCGCGCCATCGAAGCCGCCGACAAGGCCCTGCCGGCCTGGCGTGCACTCACCGCCAAGGAGCGCGCCAATAAGCTGCGCCGCTGGTTCGAACTGTTGATCGAGAACCAGGACGACCTCGGCCGCCTGATGACCCTCGAACAAGGCAAGCCGCTGGCCGAAGCCAAGGGCGAAATCGTCTACGCCGCTTCCTTTATCGAGTGGTTCGCCGAAGAAGCCAAGCGCATCTACGGTGACGTGATCCCCGGCCATCAACCCGACAAGCGCTTGATCGTGATCAAGCAGCCGATAGGCGTGACCGCTGCCATCACCCCCTGGAACTTCCCTGCGGCGATGATCACCCGCAAAGCCGGCCCGGCCCTGGCCGCCGGTTGCACCATGGTGATCAAGCCGGCGTCGCAAACCCCGTTCTCGGCCCTGGCCCTGGTTGAACTTGCGCACCGTGCCGGTATCCCGAAAGGCGTGCTGAGCCTGGTCACCGGCAGCGCCGGCGACATCGGCGGCGAGCTGACCAGCAACCCGATCGTGCGTAAATTATCCTTCACCGGCTCCACCGAAATCGGTCGCCAGCTGATGGCCGAGTGCGCCAAGGACATCAAGAAAGTCTCTCTGGAGCTGGGCGGCAATGCGCCGTTCATCGTGTTCGACGACGCCGACCTGGATAAGGCCGTCGAAGGCGCGATCATCTCCAAGTACCGCAACAACGGCCAGACGTGCGTCTGCGCCAACCGCCTGTATATCCAGGATTCGGTATACGACGCGTTCGCCGAAAAACTCAAAGTGGCCGTGGCCAAGCTCAAGATCGGCAACGGTCTGGAAGAAGGCACCACCACCGGCCCGCTGATCGACGAAAAGGCCGTGGCCAAGGTCCAGGAACACATCGCCGACGCCCTGAGCAAAGGTGCCAAACTGTTGGCCGGTGGCAAGGCGATGGAAGGCAACTTCTTCGAGCCGACCATCCTGACTGACGTGCCGAAAAACGCCGCCGTGGCCAAGGAAGAAACCTTCGGCCCACTGGCGCCGCTGTTCCGCTTCAAAGACGAAGCCGAAGTGATCGCGATGGCCAACGACACCGAGTTCGGCCTGGCGTCGTACTTCTATGCCCGTGACCTGGGCCGTGTGTTCCGTGTGGCTGAAGCGCTGGAATACGGCATGGTCGGCGTCAACACCGGGTTGATCTCCAACGAAGTGGCGCCGTTCGGCGGCATCAAGGCTTCGGGCCTGGGCCGTGAAGGGTCCAAGTACGGGATCGAGGATTACCTGGAAATCAAATACCTCTGCCTGGGCATCTGACCGGTAAGGGATTGCAGTAAACGCAGAGGGCACGAGAGCGCTGTCCCTTTGCGTGTTTTACGCCGTTATTCGCAGTGGCCGGAAAGCTGTGGCAGTCGATCATCGCATGCTGCCGTAGTTGCCTCCCCGCCACTTATCCTTGAGCCACGCCGCCCGATGAGCGGCGAATGAGGACTTTATGAGCAAGACCAACGCTTCCCTGATGAAACGCCGCGAAGCCGCTGTACCGCGCGGTGTTGGCCAGATTCACCCGATCTTCGCCGAATCCGCGAAGAACGCCACCGTGACCGACGTTGAAGGTCGCGAGTTCATCGACTTCGCCGGCGGTATCGCCGTGCTGAACACCGGCCACGTGCACCCGAAAATCATCGCGGCGGTGACCGAGCAGCTGAACAAGCTGACGCACACTTGCTTCCAGGTCCTGGCCTACGAGCCTTACGTGGAGCTGTGCGAGAAAATCAACGCCAAGGTGCCAGGTGATTTCGCCAAGAAAACCCTGCTGGTCACCACCGGTTCCGAAGCGGTCGAGAACGCCGTGAAAATCGCCCGCGCCGCCACCGGCCGTGCCGGTGTGATCGCCTTCACCGGCGCGTACCACGGCCGCACCATGATGACCTTGGGCCTGACCGGTAAGGTCGTGCCGTATTCGGCCGGCATGGGCTTGATGCCGGGCGGCGTGTTCCGAGCGCTGTTCCCCAATGAGCTGCACGGCGTGAGCGACGACGACGCCATCGCCAGCATCGAGCGTATTTTCAAGAACGATGCCGAGCCGCGTGATATCGCTGCGATCATCATTGAGCCGGTGCAGGGCGAAGGCGGTTTCTACGTCGCGCCGAAAACCTTCATGAAGCGCCTGCGCGAACTGTGCGACAAGCACGGCATCCTGCTGATCGCCGACGAAGTGCAAACCGGTGCCGGCCGCACCGGCACCTTCTTCGCCATGGAACAGATGGGTGTCGCCGCCGACCTGACCACCTTCGCCAAATCCATCGCCGGTGGTTTCCCGCTGGCCGGTGTGTGCGGCAAGGCCGAATACATGGACGCCATCGCCCCAGGCGGCCTGGGCGGTACCTACGCCGGTAGCCCGATTGCCTGCGCGGCCGCGCTGGCGGTAATGGAAGTGTTCGAAGAAGAGCACCTGCTGGACCGCTGCAAGGCCGTCGGCGAGCGCCTGGTAACCGGCCTCAAGGCCATCCAGGCCAAATACCCGGTAATCGGCGAAGTGCGTGCCCTGGGCGCGATGATTGCCGTGGAGTTGTTCGAAGATGGCGATAGCCACAAGCCGAACGCCGCTGCCGTTGCATCCGTGGTGGCCAAGGCGCGTGACAAGGGCCTGATCCTGCTGTCCTGCGGTACCTACGGCAACGTCTTGCGTGTACTGGTGCCGCTGACCTCGCCGGACGAGCAGCTGGACAAAGGCTTGGCAATCATTGAAGAGTGCTTCTCTGAGCTTTGAGCCCAGCGCCTTTCTCGATAGAAAAACCCCGCCTCGGCGGGGTTTTTTATGCCTGATGAATCACCTCCAGGCGTTGTTTGGGTTAATCCGCGATCACCACACCGATCAACGGCACGATCAACACCGTACTGATCGCCATGGACAAGACGTTGCCGATGTACGGGTGCAGGTAGCCAGGCAGGCGCCCGGCAATCGCGCAGGCCAATGGCGGCGCGATCAGCGCGCCGAGTATTGCGCTGGCTACAATCACTGTTGGGTTGCCGCCATAGGTCAACACGGCAGCGGGCACTACCGAGACCAGGGGCACATAGGTTGGGTACCAGCCACGCTCACGCCATTGCCGGCGCCACAGGATAATGCCGATGAGTGAGGTCAGCGCTTGGCCTGCAATCAGGTGTGGCAACCATCCAGATCCATAAGCGGGACTCAGGGGATTTAGTGCGTAGGCCAGCAACACCCCAGCGAGCAAACCCAGGCTGGCCCACTCATTGCCATAGAACGGCGCTTCGGAAAAGTCCGCCAGCACCCGACGTAACGTCCAGCGTATACCGTAATCGGGTGTTTTCAGAGCGGCAGCGGGAGGGATGCTCGCTTTGGGGTCAACTGCGCGACTTACCAGCACCGGCAGGGCACGGCATAGTAAAAACGCCACCACACTGCCTAAAGCCATGCCCAATACATTGCCAATCACCACCGGCAAACCCAGCGGAATGCACAGGTAGTTGACCAGCAACAGGCAGCTCGGCGTCACCAGAAGCGCGCCGAGCAAGGCGCCATTGAGCGTGACCTTCCACCCCCCGCCAAACAGCAGCACCATGGCCGCCGGCAGCGAAACAAAGGCGGCGAACGTGGGTTGCCAGGCGTCTGCCGTCAGGGTCCAGCCCCACATCGCATTGCTCAGCAGTAAGCCCAGCAATGAGCTGGTCACCAACCAGGGCCAGAGCCCCGTGCCGTAGGCGATGCTGAAGCCTTGCCAGGCCTGAGCATAACGACTGGTCCAGTAACCGAAAGCGCCACCGAGCAGCAGGCCGAGTGACGCGAACTCGTGTTTGTAGAAGGCCACTTCGCTGATATCGCCGACCACCCAACGCACCCACGCTGTCGGGCTGGGCAGGCTGGCCATCATGTCGTTGTAGCTTGGCCAGAGCTCCGGCGCCGAGGTGGAATAAACCACTGATAACCCGGTGAGCGACACTGCCAGGGCGAGCGAGGCCAGGACCAGAAGGACAAGGTGGCGAACAGGTGAGTCTGATGACAGTTTTTTTGTCGGTAGGAAAGCCATGGTCGCACCCCATCAGCGTGGCAGGCACGGGTGAAGGCGATAACCGAGCATCCCGTCATACAGGTCGCTGCGACGATCCCGTTGCAGGTCGTTGAGGCTGTTCCAGATCGGTGCGCTGCGAGCGCTCGAGAGGTCGATGTCGGCGTAAATAATCGCTTGCTCGTTAGGTGAGGCGATCTTGCCGATGGGCCAGCCGTTGGTGCCGGCAATCAGTGAACACCCAAGGTAACGTGCATCCTGTTCCTCGCCGATACGGTTGGCCGCAGCAATGAACACGTTGTTGACGTGGGCGGCCGTCATGGTTAAGTACGAGGCCATGCATTTGCCGGCTTCGTCGAACAGCGGCGGTGGGGTCCACACCCAGTTGTTCAGGCTGCAGATGATATCGGCGCCTTGCTGGGTCAGGATGCGTGGGACCTCGGGGAACCAGATGTCCCAACAGATCAGTAAGCCTATGCGGCCTATGGGGGTTTCAAACACGGGGAACCCAAGGTTGCCAGGGCTGAACCAGAGCTTTTCCTTGTTCCAGAGGTGGGCCTTGCGGTATTTGCCAATCAGGCCGTCCGGGCCCAGCAGCACGGCGGTGTCGAACAGTTGCATGCCGTCGCGTTCAGCCAGGCCTGCCACGAGATGCACCTGGTGAAACTGCGCGAAATCCATCCAGGCCCGCAGGCTGGGACCGTCTGGAACGGGCTCGGCATGCAGATAGGCGTCTTCGCGACTGTTGAATAGATAACCGGTATTGGCCAACTCGGGCAGCACAATCAGATTGGCGCCGTTGTTAACCGCTTGCAGGGCAAGGCTCAGGCTGGTTTCCAGGTTGGAAGCGCGATTGTGGGTGCCGACTTGCGGATCAAATTGCACAACGGCGACGCGTACGGGACTCGTGGACTCGTTCATGGTGCAGACCTCTTATTGTTATGAACCCACCGGAATGGGTGGGCGTTTAATAGGAAGTCTTTTTTGTTTATGCGTCAGTAGGCTGTTTCCGCTTGAGTCGTAGGCAGTTGCTGTATCAATGGCTGCCCCTGGTAACGCGGGTACTCATCCAGGGTAAACCCCCCGTTGAACGCGGCTTGGGTCGTATTGCAGAGGTTGATCACGGCGTCGACGGCGCTGCGCAGGCACGGCTCGGTCCAGCCTGCATCCACGGAAAACGATTCCCCAGCCAGATACAGGCCGGAAACATGGGCATAGTCGCGGTTGTACTGCATCAAACTGACGGCATCGTAGTAAGTCCCCGCGCGGTAGAGCTTGGCGCACCCTAGCGCGTTCTTGTCGGTCATCCAGCGTTGGACGACGGCGTTTTGTGTATCGATGTAGGGCGATATCGGCGCTTTGATATTGGCACTGCGTAACAGGATGCGGTCCAGTTCCGTGACGCACTTATTGACCAGTGTTTGGTCGTCAAAAGAGGCCAGTTTGGTCGCGTCATCCTCCCAGGTGTAACTGAGCAAGATGCAGTCATAGGGATAGGCGTCGTGGTAGCGATAGGTATACACATCGTGGATAAAGCTGTCGGTGACCATGGTCTGGGGAATTTTTCTATTGTTCGACAGGAAGCTTTTCTTGAGCGGTGCGTAGACCTTGCAGCTGGTTTCCCAGTGAGCGGTTTTGTAGGCATTGGTGACGGAATACGGCAGCATGCCCTGGCTGAAATTTTCCAACTGAATGTGTGTTTCGATAATCCAGGACGGCAGGGTCATGATCACCGCATCGAAGTCTTCATGACGTTCGGCTTTACCAGTAGGGCTGCTGGCGTGCCAGTCATAGGTCACGCGGATTTGGCCGTTTTCAAGCTTGGATAAGCGAGTCACTGAGGTATCGGTGAGAAAGCCCTTCCCGCGGTCTCGGCAGTGGTCGTAAAAGGACTGGGCGTTGACCTTGGTTTCCATAAACAGCAGGCACTCATCCAGCGCTGCGAGCCCTAGATAACGCGGCGCGTCGAACGCCAAGTCATTGCAATCTCTGAGGCTGGTTTGCCCCAAGTACGGTGACGCAACGGGATTGCCGTCAATGCCGACGCGCCCATGCACCAGTTGTAGTTGACTGCTGAAGCCGAAGATCGCCGTGCGTAAAGGGTAGAGGCAGCACACGTCATAAAACGCTCCCCAACTGCCATCGCCGATGCCGATGGAATAGAAAAGGGTGGACTCTTCCTGTGTCATGCCGAGCCCGCCAAAGTCCCCGGGAATATTGGCATTCCACGTAACACTCGCCAATGTCACCAAGTCACGGAAGGACAGGCTCTGGTAACGCGCGACGATGGCGGCCCATAGGGATTCCCACTGCGGCGTGCCATAGGTCTTTGCGACTTGGTGCGTCATCTGATCTGCAAATTGGCGCCACTTGGCATACACCTGCTGCAATTTTTCTGTTGGCGGAGGTGTATGACCTTGCGAGTTTTTCCAGATAAGCATTTGCGGCTCTAGCTGTCCCTCGAGTAGCCCTTCACGCAGGTAAATACCAGTGCTGCGCACATGCGGCGTTCCTGGATTGGGGAAGTCGGATAGCTGCAGTTCGAAGCGTTTGCAATAGTAGGCCAACAGCGATTGACCGTCTAAAGGCGATTCACCGGCCTGGTTGAACATCGGCATGCGCATGGCGCCCATTTCGAAGGGGGTCTGACCCAGCAGTGGAGATTGGCCGGAGTTGAGCGTTGATAGATGACGCCCTCCAACGCGGTGAGACTGTTCCAGCAATGTGACGTTTTTGAATCCGCACCGAAGCAATTCCCGCGCGGCGCTCAAGCCGGTGATGCCCGCGCCGACGATGCAGATTTTGTAATCGGGTTGGGTTGCCTGGGCGATGCCAAAATCGTGTTCGACCAATTTCCGATAGTTGAAGCACAAGTCCGGAGGGCTCGGGAAACGGCCTCGCCATGAGGATGGCGCGTGGTGTGGCAAGTGCTTGGCGACTAAGGCGGGGTAGTCGTAGGTGGATCCGATGGTCATGGTTCACGCTCCAGAGTCTGGCCAGTCGTGAGGAATGACCGGCGGCAATGGTGAGTGAATTTAGTGACGCGAGAAGGTGTCGGGGTGGTAGATCGTTGTGGTGAGACTGGCGTCAGATGTAGCGCGGGCCTGCAATCTTTCGACGGTAGCCCCCGCTCCTGTATTTGGTCAGCACTAACCCGCGATCACCCGATTTTTACCCTGGCGCTTTGCCTCATACATCGCCGCATCGGCGCGGCCGAACAGGCTGTCCAGGGTCGAGTCGTCTTCGCGCAGGCTGGTCAGGCCCTGGCTGACGGTCACTGTAAACGCGTGGCCTTCAACGCTGAAACTCAGCGCCTGGATTTCCTTGCCCAGCCGCTCGGCTACCTGCAGGGCCATGTCCGGGGCGCAGCCGGGCAGTATGGCGGCGAATTCTTCGCCGCCGATGCGGCCGAACAGGTCGCCACGGCGCAACACGCCTCGGCCACTTTCGGCGATGCGCCGCAGCACCTGGTCACCTTCGAGGTGGCCATAACTGTCGTTGATGTCTTTGAAGTCGTCGATGTCCAGCAACAGGAACGCCAGCGGCGTGCCCTGCATGCAGGCGCTGTCAAAGGCCTGGTTGGCCAGCTCGAAGAAGTGCCGGCGGTTGCTGCTCTGGGTCAGTACATCGGTGGTGGCCAGGCGATGCAGTTCCAGCTCCAACTGCTTCTTTTCGGTGATGTCCTCGGCCATGCCCACGACGATCATCGGCTTGCCCGGCTCGGCCTGCTGGTTGATATAGCATTTGTCGCTGAGCCAGCGGATCTGCCCATCGACCGTGACGATGCGGTATTCGCGGTCTTCCACGGCGCCCTGTTCCAGCACGCGGGCCAGGCTGTGTTCGGCGTAGTCGAGGTCTTCGGGGTGGATGCTGTTGCGCCATTCCCGGTGATCGGCCAACAGCAAACCGGCGCTGCGGCCGAATATCCGTTCGTAGGCCGGGCTGACGTACAGCACGCGACGCGTTTCCCAGTCGATGGCCCACAGCACCGCGTTCACGCTCACCAGCAGCGAGCTGAGCAGTTGCTCACGCTCACTCAGCCGCTCGACCTCGCCCTGGGCATGCATCAGCGCCAGCAGGGTCGACGCCGCCGCTGGGCGCGGTGGCTGGGCAGAGGACAGGTCAATCGGGCAGGGCTTTTCGTGAACCATCGGAACAACTCTCTCTGGGCGCGCCGCAGGATGGAACAGCGGTCACTACAAGGGGTCACCATGATGGCGAAGTGTTCTTTGAGAGAGGGGAATTGCGGTGAAGTTCCGTGATCGGGATGGATTGGCGGTGCCCGGAAAATGGCGCCAAAAAGCCAGTGTGCGGGAGGGAGAGCCCTCCCGCAGTACCGTCAGACCGCTGCGGGACGCAGTGAATAGGTCTTCAATTGGTGAGCGAAATCACGCAGAGATTGAATGCCGCTGGCCTCGGCTTCGTGCACCCATTCCTTGATCGCCGCCAGCATGTCGTGGCCGTTGGAACTGGTTTTGAGCCAGATTTGCTGCAGCGCCAGGCGCTTCTCGTAGATCACACTCAGCGCATGGCTGTGTTCCAGCATGCTCTGGATGCGCACGTGGTGGCGATCGCTCAGCAGGCTGGTTTCCCGCGACAGCAGGCGCTTGGCGCGGTGAAACTGGTGGCGCACCGAATGATCGACTTTCTCCAGCTCCTGCTTGACCAGCGGGCCGATCACCAATTTGCGGTATTGGGCCATGATCTGGAAGCGGTTGTTGAGGATCGCCATCGCGGTGTCCATGTCCAGGTGGCCCTTGCCTTCGACACGGTGGGCGATCGGCGCGACGCGCTGCACCTTGGCCAGGCGCAGGAAGCTGAACACCTTGATCCAGGCCCAGCCCAGGTCGAATTCCCACTTCTTCACTGACAACTTGGCCGAGTTGGGGTAGGTGTGGTGGTTGTTGTGCAGCTCTTCGCCACCGACGATGATGCCCCACGGCACCAGGTTGGTCGCCGCGTCGCGGCATTCGAAGTTGCGATAGCCTACGGCATGGCCCAGGCCGTTGATGACGCCGGCGGCCCAGAACGGAATCCACATCATCTGGATCGCCCAGATGGTGATGCCGATGGTGCCGAACAGCAGCACGTCGATGACACCCATGATCGCGATGCCCAGCAGCGGGTAGCGCGTGTAGAGGTTGCGTTCGATCCAGTCGTCCGGGCAGTTCTTGCCGTAGATGCGCAGAGTCTCGGGGTTTTCCGCCTCGGCGCGGTACAGCTCGGCACCTTTGCGCAGCACCGTGGACAAGCCCTTGATAACCGGGCTGTGCGGGTCATCGACGGTTTCGCATTTGGCGTGGTGTTTGCGGTGGATGGCGGTCCACTCACGGGTGTTCTGTGCCGTGGTCAACCACAGCCAGAAGCGGAAGAAGTGTTTCAGGCCAGCATTGAGCTCGAGCGAGCGATGGGCCGAATAACGGTGCAGATAGACGGTGACCCCGATAATGGTCACATGGGTCATCAACAACGTGACTGCCACCAGTTGCCAGGCTGACAGGTCAAGAAAACCGTTGTACCACATAGGCTGTATGGCCCTCAGATAAAGTAAAGAACAGCTCACGCATTATCACTAAGCCTACAGAGAAAACCAGCCGCCCTTTCAGATAGAAGTGACTGGATGTTTCTTATTCTATAATCCTCAGCCTTCGTAGGGCGATTGTGTTTTTTTGGTAAGGATTACTGAGCATATGTTGTTTTCATACCGAGGAGCCCTACGTGCGGGGCTGGTATACCTGCTGATTTCCATTCTATGGCTCCAGCTTAGCCACCATCTATTAATCAGCTTTATCGATGATCCCCGGGCCTTGGTGCATTGGCTGCAACTGCGCGGCTATGTCTGGGTAGGCCTGAGCGCGCTGGCTATTTACCTGATGGGCGCGCGGTTTGCCCGTGCCCACGCGCTGCAACACCCCCTGAAAGAAAACCGTGAACGTCTGCAACAGGCCGCTGCGGTGTTTGATTGCACCCGCGAAGGCGTGCTGGTTACCGACGCTCAGGGCCTGATCGTGCACGTCAATCGGGCGTTCATCGAAATCACCGGATACCGCCGCGAAGACGTCATGGGCCGGCCCCCCAGCCTGTTCAAGTCCGGGCGCCATTCGTCGAATTTTTATCAACAGATGTTCCAGGCCCTCGAGCGCAGCGGCGAATGGAGCGGCGAAATCTGGAATCGACGCAAAAGCGGAGAAATTTACCCCCAGTGGCAAACCATCCGCGTCATCCGTGATGACCAGGGCCACATCAGCCACTACGTCGCCGTGTTCTCGGATATCAGCGCCATCAAGGACTCCGAACACGAGCTGGCGCACCTGGCCCACCACGACCCGCTGACCGGCCTGCCCAACCGCCTGCTGTTCACCGACCGCGCCGAGCAGGCGCTGGCCTCGGCACGCGTGCACAAGCGCGGCTGTGCGTTGCTGTTGATGGACCTGGATCACTTCAAGATCATCAATGACAGCCTGGGCCACAACGTTGGCGATCAACTGCTCAAGCTGGTGGCCGACCGTCTCGAGGGGCTGTTCGGGCCTGGGGTGACCCTGGCGCGCCTGGGGGGCGACGAGTTCGCCGTGCTGGCGGAAAGTTGTCCACAGGTGATGCAGGCTGCGGCCATGGCCCAGCGCATGCTCGAGGCCATGAAGGAGCCGTTCATTTTTGACGGCAACCAGCTGTTTATCAGCGCCAGCATCGGTATCAGCCTGTTCCCCAGCGATGCGCTGAGCGCCGAGCAATTGTTGCGCAACGCTGACTCGGCCTTGTTCAAGGCCAAAAACGCGGGCCGTGAAAGCTACGCCTTGTACACCGAGGAACTGACGGCTCACGCGCAGAGTCGTGTGGAAATCGCCAGCGAATTGCGCCGCGCCCTCGACCGGCAGGAACTGCGCGTCTATTACCAGCCCGTGCACGACCTGCAGAACAGCCGTTTGATTGGCGTGGAAGCGCTGGTGCGCTGGCAGCACCCGGAGCGCGGCCTGGTGCCGCCGGCTGAATTTATCCCCATCGCCGAGCGCACCGGGTTGATTGCCGACATCGATGCCTGGGTGATGGACCAAGCCTGCCGCCAGATGTGCCTATGGTTGGCGGACGGCGCGCCGTTGGGGTTTATCGCGATCAATGTCTCCAGCCGTCTGTTTGCCCGGCGCGAACTCTATGAACAGGTCGGCCAGGTGCTCCACGACACCGGCCTGGACCCCGCCTTCCTTGAGCTGGAAGTCACCGAAAGCGCGGTGATGGATGACCCGGAAGTCGCCCTTGAACAACTGCACCGCCTGCGCGAGCTGGGTTTGCGCCTGGCCATCGATGATTTCGGCACCGGCTATTCCTCGCTGTTGCGCCTCAAGCGCCTGCCGGTGCAGAAACTCAAGATCGACCAAGGCTTTGTCGCCGGCTTGCCCTGGGATGAAGACGACGCCGCCATCGTGCGCGTGGTCATCGCCCTGGCCAAAAGCATGGGCATGCAGGTGCATGCCGAGGGGATCGAGCAAGTGGAGCAGGCGCGCTTCCTGCTGGATCAGGAATGCGACATGGGGCAGGGGTATTGGTTTGGCAAGCCGATGCCGGCGGCCGATATCGACTGGCACCGAGCCCCGGTCCTTAATTGAAATACGATCAAACTGTGGGAGGGGGCTTGCCCCCGATAGCGGTGTATCAGCTTGGTGAGGCTTGGCTGACCCACCGCCATCGGGAGCAAGCCCCCTCCCACATTGGATTGCATCAGGCCTTAATTTCAGTGGCTGAACGCAAAACCTGCGCGCAACCCCACGTCCCGTCAGAAAATTCTTTCTGGTTATATAAACATTCTTAAATAGTATTTTTAAGAATATCCGCGCTTATCTACTATCGCCCTCACGCCGCAAGCAGTGCCGCCACTGCCAGGCACTATTCATTTCAGGAGCGAGACCATGAGCGCATCTCTACGTAGCGTCGACGGCCAGGACGAAGCAGCCATTTTGCGTGAGATCCAGAGCGCCTTGCGCGATCTGCGGTTTGGCGCGGTGGAAATCACCGTACACAACGCTCAAGTGGTACAGATCGAACGCAAGGAAAAATTCCGTCTGCAGAACCCGGGTAACAAACCGAGCTGAGCAAGAACGGCGATAGACCCGCAACTATAAGAAAAGCCAACACTCAAGAATTTTCAGGAGCTTCTATGTCGTCGATTCGCCGTTACGCCCTGGCCGCATTGGCCAGTGCCGTGTTTGCCGGTTCCGCCGTTGCCAAGGATTACGAGTTGCTCAACGTCTCGTACGACCCGACCCGTGAGCTGTACCAGGACTACAACGCTGAGTTCACCAGCTTCTGGAAACAGTCCCATCCGGGCGACAACGTGAAGATCCAGCAATCCCACGGTGGTTCGGGCAAGCAGGGCCGCGCGGTGATCGACGGCCTGCGCGCCGACGTGGTGACCCTGGCCCTGGCGGGCGACATCGACGAAATCGCCAAGCTGGGCAAGACCCTGCCGGAAAACTGGCAGACCCGCCTGCAGGATGCCAGCACCCCGTACACCTCGACCATCGTGTTTCTGGTACGCAAGGGCAACCCCAAGGGCATCAAGGACTGGGGCGACCTGATCAAGAAAGACGTTTCGGTCATCACGCCTAACCCGAAAACCTCCGGCGGTGCGCGTTGGAACTTCCTCGCGGCGTGGGCCTATGGCCTGAAGACCGGCGGCAGCGAAGCCAAGGCTCAGGAATACGTCAAGGAGCTGTTCAAGCATGTGCCGATCCTCGACACCGGCGCGCGCGGTTCCACCATCACTTTCGTCAACAACGGCCAGGGCGACGTGCTGCTGGCGTGGGAAAACGAAGCGTTCCTGGCGCTGAAAGAAGACGGCGGCGCCGACAAGTTCGACATCGTCGTGCCTTCCCTGTCGATCCTCGCCGAGCCACCAGTGGCCGTGGTCGACAAGAACGCCGAGAAAAAGGGCAATACCGAGATCGCCACCGAATACCTCAAGCACCTGTACAGCCCGGCTGGCCAGGAGATTGCGGCGAAGAACTTCTACCGCCCACGCGATGAGAAAGTCGCCGCCAAATACGCCCAACAGTTCCCGAAACTGGACTTGGTGACCATCGACAAAGACTTCGGCGGCTGGAAAACTGCCCAACCGAAATTCTTCAACGACGGTGGCGTGTTCGACCAGATCTACACGGCGCAGTAAGCCAAAGTACCTGTAGGAGCGAGCTTTTTGTGGCGAGGGAGCTTGCTCCCGCTGGAGTGCGAAGCGCTCCCAGTACCGGTCCCCACGGTTCATCGGGTCGCCTGGTCCTGGGGCTGCTGCGCAGCCCAGCGGGAGCAAGCTCCCTCGCCACAACAGCTGGCTTCTACAGTGGTTTCTACCCTTTAACCAAGGACTCTTATGTCGCGTCGTATCTCCCCCGTCATACCCGGCTTCGGGCTGACGCTGGGCTACACCGTCGTGTACCTCAGCCTGATCGTGCTCATCCCGCTGGCGGCGATGTTTGTACACGCCGCTCAACTCACCTGGGATCAGTTCTGGAACATCATCTCCGCACCCCGCGTGCTGGCGGCGTTGAAACTGAGCTTCAGCACTGCGTTGTACGCCGCGCTGATCAACGGCGTGATCGGCACCCTGCTGGCCTGGGTGCTGGTGCGCTACACCTTCCCCGGACGCAAGATCATCGATGCGATGATCGATCTGCCGTTCGCCTTGCCCACGGCCGTGGCCGGTATCGCGTTGACCGCGCTGTACGCGCCTAACGGGCTGGTTGGTCAGTTCGCCGCCGACCTGGGCTTCAAGATCGCCTACACCCCGCTGGGCATCACCCTGGCGCTGACCTTCGTTACCTTGCCCTTCGTGGTGCGCACCGTACAGCCGGTACTCGCCGATATCCCCCGGGAAGTCGAAGAGGCCGCCGCCTGCCTGGGCGCCAAGCCGCTGCAAGTGTTCCGTCACATCCTCGTGCCGGCGCTGTTGCCGGCCTGGCTGACCGGTTTCGCGTTGGCCTTCGCCCGTGGCGTCGGCGAGTACGGTTCGGTGATTTTCATCGCCGGCAACATGCCGATGAAAACCGAGATTCTGCCGCTGCTGATCATGGTCAAGCTTGACCAGTACGACTACCGCGGCGCCACCTCGATCGGTGTGCTGATGCTGGTGGTTTCCTTTGTCCTGCTGCTGCTGATCAACTTGTTGCAGCGGCGCATCGAACGTCCATAAGGAGGCGCGGAACATGTCCCAATCGTCTATCTCCGCCGCGTCCTCGGCCAACGCCGCCCGGCGCGGCAGCGCCACCTCGCGACGCATCCTGATCGGCCTCGGCTGGCTGGTGTTCGCGCTGTTTTTGCTGCTGCCGCTGTTGATCGTGGTGTCCCAGGGCTTGAAGAATGGCCTCGGCGCGTTCTTCACTGCAATCCTTGAACCGGACGCGCTGTCGGCGCTGAAACTCACGGTAATCGCCGTGGTGATTTCGGTGCCGCTCAACCTGGTGTTTGGTGTCAGCGCCGCGTGGTGCGTGAGCAAGTATTCTTTCCGTGGCAAAAGCATATTGGTAACGCTGATCGACCTGCCGTTCTCGGTCTCGCCCGTGATCGCAGGCTTGGTGTACGTGCTGATGTTCGGCGCCCAGGGTTTCTTCGGGCCGTGGTTGCAGGACCACGACATCCAGATCGTGTTCGCCTTGCCCGGCATCGTGCTGGCGACCATCTTCGTCACCGTGCCGTTCGTAGCCCGCGAGCTGATCCCGTTGATGCAGGAGCAGGGCACCCAGGAAGAAGAAGCCGCGCGCCTGCTCGGTGCCAACGGCTGGCAGATGTTCTGGCATGTCACCGTGCCGAACATCAAGTGGGGCCTGATCTACGGCGTGGTGCTGTGTACCGCACGGGCCATGGGTGAGTTCGGCGCGGTGTCGGTGGTGTCCGGCCATATTCGTGGCGTGACCAACACCCTGCCGCTGCACGTCGAGATTCTCTACAACGAATACAACCACGTCGCCGCCTTCGCGGTGGCCAGCCTGTTGCTGATCCTGGCGCTCTTCATCCTGCTGCTCAAGCAGTGGAGCGAGAACCGAATCAACCGCCTGCGCAACAGCGCCGGTGAGGAATAAGTCATGTCGATCGAAGTCCGTAATGTCAGCAAGAACTTCAATGCCTTCAAGGCCCTGGACAGCATCAACCTGGATATCCAGAGTGGCGAGCTGGTGGCCTTGCTGGGCCCGTCCGGCTGCGGCAAGACCACCTTGCTGCGCATCATCGCAGGTCTCGAAACCCCGGATGACGGTAGCATCGTGTTCCACGGCGAGGACGTCTCCGGCCACGATGTGCGTGATCGCAACGTGGGCTTTGTGTTCCAGCACTATGCGCTGTTCCGCCACATGACCGTGTTCGACAACGTCGCTTTCGGCCTGCGCATGAAGCCGAAAAACCAGCGCCCGAGCGAAAGCCAGATCGCGACCAAGGTTCACGACCTGCTGAACATGGTGCAGCTCGATTGGCTGTCCGATCGTTATCCGGAACAACTCTCCGGCGGCCAGCGCCAGCGTATCGCCCTGGCCCGCGCCCTGGCGGTGGAGCCTAAAGTGCTGCTGCTGGACGAACCCTTCGGCGCCCTCGACGCCAAGGTGCGCAAGGAGCTGCGCCGCTGGCTGGCGCGCTTGCACGAGGATATCAACCTGACCTCGGTGTTCGTGACCCACGACCAGGAGGAGGCCATGGAGGTTGCCGACCGTATCGTGGTGATGAACAAGGGCGTGATCGAGCAGATCGGCTCACCGGGCGAGGTTTACGAAAACCCGGCCAGCGATTTTGTGTACCACTTCCTGGGTGACTCGAACCGCCTGCACCTGGGCGAGGATAAACACCTGCTGTTCCGCCCCCATGAGGTGTCGCTGTCGCGGCATGAGCTGGAGGATCACCATGCGGCAGAGGTGCGCGATATTCGACCGCTGGGCGCGACCACGCGGGTGACCTTGAAAGTCGAAGGCCAACCCGAGTTGATCGAAGCCGAAGTGGTCAAAGACCACGACAGCCTCACCGGCCTGGCCCGTGGCGAAACCCTGTTCTTCAAGCCCAAGGTCTGGCAAAAAGCCTAAGCTCACCCCAGTGCCAAATGTGAAATGGGGCCAATGTGGGAGGGGGCTTGCTCCCGATAGCGGAGTGTCAGTTGGCCTATGAATCAGCTGACCCACCGCCATCGGGAGCAAGCCCCCTCCCACATTCAGACCTCGCTTGGCTTGAGATCGCGACGAGCCACCGGCCCCGAGCGCGCTTCAATCTGTTGTTTCAGGTCCTGCCGCAGCCCCACCAGAAACGCCAACTCCGCCACCACAAACAACGGCCCCACGATCAGCCCCGACACGTCGTCCACAAACGCCGGCTTGCGGCCTTCGTAGTAATGCCCGACAAACTGGATCACCCAGCCCAGCACAAACAGGCCCACGCCGCTGCCCAGCCACACCGTCGTGCTTTGCGCCGCCAGTACGTGCCCGGCCCACACCGACAAACCCATCAGCACCGTCATCAAACCACCCAGCGCCAGCTCCAGGCGCAGGTAGAACCACGCCGAAAACAGCGCCAGCAGCACCGCCGGTGATAGCCACAGCCCGCCCACCGCCCATTCGGGGCGTGACAGCAGCACGGCGACCGCCACCACAATCAACGGAATGCCGATGAAATGACTGGTGATATTGCGCGGGTCGCGGTGGTAGGCGGCGTATTGACTGAGGTGGTCGACGAGGCTTTTCATTGTTATTCCTCTTGTAGGATGTTTGATCATGCCCTGTCAGTCGGCTGCCAGCGGCTGCTGATGATGATCGCGCAAGGCCAGGGTGAAGTCGAGCAGGCGGACCTATGAACCGCGATAGGTGGAGAAGCCGTAAGGGCTGAGCAACAGCGGGATGTGGTAGTGCTGGTCAGCCTGCTTGACCTGGAAAATCACCGGCACTTCGGGGAAGAAGGTTTCGCGATTCGCTTTCTTGTAATAGTCGCCGGTCTTGAACACCACGCGGTACTCGCCCGGCTTCATTTTGCGATCAGCCGGGAACAGTTCGGCGATGCGCCCTTGCTGGTTGGTCACGCCTTGGGACAGCGCCTGCCATTGGTCGCCCACGTGTTCTTCCAGGGTGACGTTGACGCCGGCGCTCGGCAGGCCATTTTCCAGGTTGAGCACATGCACGCTCAGCGGGTTGCCGTCGGCCAGGGCCAGATTGCACAGGCCGCTCAGGCTGAGGGCGGCGAGGGTCATGCTTAGGGTTTTCATCGAGAAGTCCTTGTTGACAGGAGTGGAATCAAGGGGAGATTTTCAAGCCCAGTTGCTCGGCCGCCTGTACGGCGCAGGCTTCATCCTGCGGCGCGCCGCCGGCACCGGCGATGCCCAGCGCGCCGACCAGTTCGCTCTCGGCAAACAGCGGCACGCCACCGCCGAGCAACAGCAATTCGGGCAAGCTGTTAAGGTTGGCGGCCTCGGGGTTGTTGCGCGCACGCTCGGCGAACAGCCGGGTTGGGGTTTTGGTCGACAACGCCGTGTACGCCTTGCGCTGGCTGGCGAGGCTGTTGTGCGGGCCAACGTCGTCGGCGCGCAGGCTCAGCAGCAGGTTGCCGCCACGGTCGAGCACGGTCAGCGCGGCGTTGCAGTGAGCCAGGCTGGCATCGGCCAATTGGCGCGCGGTGCGTAAATCAAGCGTGGCGTGGCGTGGCAGTTGTGGCGTCGCCTGGGCGGCAGTCGCGACGGCGAGGCTCAGGAATAAAGCAGTGCGATACATGGTGAACGCTCCAGAAGGCAGGCCGTCACGGTAGCCAGTGGAGGTGGACAAAAGCCGCACAATTTGATGACAGGTTTGTAATCAAACCCAGAGGTAAGGCATGCACGTGTTGTTAGTGGAAGACCAGCCGCAATTGGCGCAACGGATGGCCCAGGGCTTGAGCGAGGCCGGTTTTACCGTGGAAGTCGCGGCCAACGGCATGGCCGCGCAACGGTTTGTGGAAAGCACCGTGTACGACCTGGTGATCCTGGATGTGATGCTGCCGGGCCTGAATGCCTGGAAGTTGCAGCAGGCGATTCGCCAGCGCGGCGAAACGCCCGTGCTGTTCCTGACCACGCCCGATGGCATCGAAGATCGTTTGCGTGGGTTGGAATTGCATGAAGACGACTACTTGCTCAAGCCGTTTGATGCCAAGGCATTGGTGGCGCGGGTGAGGAAGGTGTTGCGGCGTGACCGAGGGCGGTGATTGCTGGGCAATCGCTATCGGGGGCAAGCTGAACTGGCCTAATGATCCCGGACACCTCTTAAGGGCGATATGATTCGCCCAATCAGGAGGTTCCATGCAACAGCGAAAGACCTACACCCACGAGTTCAAGCAACGTGCTGCAAGCATGGTTCTTGATGATAACTGCTCAGTTCCCGACGTCTGTGCATCGATGGACGTTGGCCCTACGGCTCTGCGCCGCTGGGTTGATCAGGTTCGTAAAGAGCGTCACAAAGGGCAGCCAGTGGCAGGTACCAAGGCTATCAGCGACGAACAGCGAGAGCTTCAACAGCTACGAGCCAAGGTCAAGCGCCTGGAGAGTGAGGCTGAAATCTTAAAAAAGGCTACGGCTCTCTTGATGTCGGATCCCGATCGTTTTTCCTGATCGAGGAACTGAGGGAGTCGAGTTCATATCCGACCAGCCTGCTTTGCAGTGCGCTAGGCGTTTCTCGCAGCGCGTTTTATGACTGGATTAAGCGTCGCTCAGCGCCAAATACCAAGCGTGACGCGCTTAGAGCAAAAGTCGTGCAACTGCATGTCGAAAGCCGAGAAAGCGCAGGCGCGCGGATGATCTCTCAGCGCCTGAAGGCCCAGCAGATCAAGGTGGGGAGGTATTTAGTCGCAAGACTCATGGCGGAGGCAAATCTGGCCAGCAGGCAGCGCCGCCGCCATCAGTATCGCTCTAGAGGCGTCGAAGCATTTGTGGCCAAGAACCTGCTTGAGCGTAACTTCGAGCCAACCGCAATTAATCAAGTCTGGTGCGGCGACGTTACCAGCCTAATGGTTGGGAAACGCTGGTATCACTTGGCAGTGGTCATTGATCTGTTCGCCCGCCGAATCGTTGGCTGGGCGTTTTCTCTGATCAATGACGCCAACCTGGTTAGCAAGGCGCTGAGAATGGCGGTGGAGGTTCGAGGCAAACATGCAGGCTTGATGTTTCATTCGGATCAAGGCTGCCAATACACCAGCCAGCTCTTTCAGTCCGCGTTGCTGGAGTATGGGATAACCCAAAGCATGAGCCGCAGAGGGCAGTGCTGGGACAATGCACCAACAGAGCGTTTCTTTGGGACGCTCAAATCAGAGTGGGTGCCCACCAAGGGCTATATGACAGTTGAAGAAGCCAAGCAGGATATGACCAGCTTCTTCATGCGATACAACCGAATCAGGCTCCACAGCTACAACAACTACCTGTCGCCAATAGCCATGGAGCAAAAAGCGGCATAAACACCGTAATCGGTGTCCGGGATTACTTGACCAGTTCAAGCCCCCTCCCACAGGTGAACGCTTTCCAAATGTGGGAGGGGGCTTGCCCCCGATGAGGCCCTCAAAGCCACTGCACATCTGCCTACCGCAACCCATCCCGGAACTGCCCCGGCGTCATCCCCGTCCAGCGCTTGAACGCCCGATTGAAGCTGCTGGTATCGGCAAACCCCAACAAATGACTGATCTCGGCCAATGAACACTGCGGATCGCGCAGGTGCAACAGCGCCAGGTTCTGCCGACACTCATTGAGCAGCGCATCAAACCGGCAGCCTTCATCCGCCAGGTGCCGCTGCAGGCTGCGCAGGCTCAAATGCAGCGCCTGGGCGATCCGCTCCGCGCTGGGTTCGCCGTCGGGCAGTTGCGCCTCGATGGCGGCGCGCACCTTGCGTTCCCAGGTCAGTGGTTGCAGTTGGGCCAGGGTGCGCTTGAGCACGGTTTCATTGTGTTCGGCCAACTCTGGGTTGGCGTCGTCCAGGTGGCTGTCGAAGTCGCGGGCGGCGAACTCCAGGCGGTCTTCCTCGGCGCCGAAGAACACCGGTGAGCGAAACACCGTGTGCCACGGCGCAGGGTCGGCCGGTTCCGGGCGCCGCAGGTATACCGCCAGCGGTGCGTAGTCACGCCCCAGGCGATTGCGGCAGGTGCGCACATAGATTGCCGCAAACGCATCGATGGCTTCCAGCGCCGGCGCCGGGCTGCCTTCGGGTTGCAGCAGGCGGAAACGGTAGCCGTCACCGTGACGGCTCAGCTCCAGGCTCAGGGCATCACTGACCACCTGGTGATAGCGCACGATACGCTCGAACACCTCGCGCAGGCTGCCGCTGGCCACCAGCGCATACCCCAACGCATGAAAGGTGGTGGGGCTGACAAACCTCGACACCCGCAAGCCAATCGCCGGATCGCCACTGGCCTGCACCGCCAGTTCCCACAGGCGCGTGGTGGCCGACAACGGGTAGCGCGCATTCGGGTCGTCCATCAACAGCGGGTCGAGCCCGGCCTCGCGGCAGAGCACGGCGCTGTCGAGGCCCAGGGCGTCGAGTTGCTTGCGCAGGGCGCGGGTCCAGCTGGCGAGGGAGGTGGGTTCGGTCATGGCGATTGGCGCTTGCGGTCAACAGGTTGGCGTGCGGAGCTAGCGCCCTGCGCCAGGGTTGGGTGCAGGATGCAGGCATCACTCCACTAGAGAATGGAAGCATGGACGGTACTTGTGCAAGTCCCCAGCAGATGAACGCCCAACAGCGTTCGGCGCATATCCGTGAGGTGGTGCTGGCCGAGGGCGTGCGATTGCGCCAGCGCCACCCCTGGCTGCTGCATCAGGACGCCCTGGGTGCGGGCATCCTGGCGTTTGCGCTGGTCGGCATGCTGGGTTCGGCAGCGCTCTATATCAGCGGCCAGATGGCCTGGTGGGTGTGCCTGCTGCTCAATGCCTTCTTCGCCTCACTCACCCATGAGCTGGAACATGATCTGATCCACAGCATGTACTTTCGCAAGCAGCGCGTGCCGCACAACCTGATGATGGGCCTGGTCTGGCTGGCGCGGCCGAGCACCATCAACCCATGGATTCGCCGGCACCTGCACCTCAATCATCACAAGGTCTCCGGCACCGAGGCCGATATGGAAGAGCGCGCGATCACCAACGGCGAGCCCTGGGGCATCGCGCGCTTGCTGATGGTCGGCGACAACATGATGTCGGCATTGATCCGCCTGCTGCGCGCCAAGACCTGGCGGCACCGGTTCAGCATCCTCAAGCGCGTGGTGCTGGTGTACGCACCGCTGGCGCTGCTGCATTGGGGCGCGTGGTACGTGTTCCTGGGTTTTCATGCCGCCAATGGCATCGCCAGCCTGATGGGCGCGCCCATCGAGTGGTCAGCCGGGACGCTGCAGATGATGCAGGTGATCGACATCGCCGCCGTGGTGATCATCGGCCCCAACGTGCTGCGCACCTTCTGCCTGCACTTTGTCAGCTCCAACATGCATTACTACGGCGATGTGGAGCTGGGCAATGTGATCCAGCAGACCCAGGTGCTCAACCCCTGGTGGATGTGGCCGTTGCAGGCGTTCTGTTTCAATTTCGGCAGCACCCACGGCATCCACCATTTTGTGGTGAAGGAGCCGTTCTATATTCGCCAGATGACTGCCAAGGTGGCGCACAAGGTCATGGCCGAGATGGGTGTGCGCTTCAATGATTTGGGCACCTTTGCGCGGGCCAATCGGCTTGAGCGCCAGGAGCAGCCGCGCAGCGAACTGTCGTTCAGCAAGCGATGAATGCCAACGGCAGGTCGCGGATCTGCTCGCGCGCCGGCGGCTGGTAGTGATCGTCGCTGGTCAATTCATGCAGCAGCTCTTCGCGCAACTGGTGGAATTCAAAGCTGCTGCGCTGGCGTGGATGGGGCAGGGCAATCTCCACGACCTGCTTGATCCGTCCCGGTCGTGGCTCCATCACCACCACCCGGTCGGCCAGGAAAATCGCTTCTTCCACATCGTGGGTCACCAGCACCGTAGTGATGCTGGCGCGGGCGCGGATCGCCAGCAGTTCGTCCTGCATCTGCTGGCGGGTCAGCGCGTCCAGTGCGCCGAACGGCTCGTCCAGCAGCAGAATTCGTGGGCTGGCGACCAAGCCGCGAGCGATCGCCACCCGTTGCGCCATGCCGCCGGACAACTGGTGAGGATAGGCGCGGGTGAAGTCAGTCAGGCCCACCAGTTCGATAAAGTCGGTGATGCGCCGGCTGCGCTCGGCCTCGCTCAAGGGCTCGTTGACCAGACCCAGGCCAATGTTCTGCGCCACCGTCAGCCACGGAAACAAGCGGTGTTCCTGGAACACAATGCCGCGTTCGCCACCGATGCCGTTCACCGGCTTACCGTCCACCTGAATCTCGCCGCGAAACTGCGTATCCAGCCCCACCAGCAAGCGCAGCAGCGTGGATTTTCCGCAACCGCTGGAGCCGACAATCGCAACGAATTCGCCCTCGGCAATCTGCAGGTTGAACTCACGGATGGCCTCCAATTCGAAGCCCTCCACATCGAAAGACTTGCCCACATGGTTGAAGCTGACAATCGGTGCGTTCATGCGTGTCTCCAGCGGGTGGCGCGAGTTTCCAGGCGTTGGCCGACAAGGTTGAGGGTGGCGCCGGTAAGGCCGACCAGCAGCATGCCGCTCATGATCAAGTCCATGCGCAGCAGCTGTTGGGCGCCGATCATCAGGCTGCCGATACCGCCGTTGGACGGCATGAAGTATTCCGCGCCGATGGTGCCCAGCCAGGCGTAGATCAGGCTCAGGCGCAGGCCGGCGAAAATCCCCGCTGCCGCGCCGGGCAAGATCAGGCGGCGCAGCCGTTGGGGCAGGTCCAGGCGCAGCACTTGGGCGGCTTCGCTCAGTTGGGGGGACAGGTTCAACACGCTGCGCTGGGTGGCGACAAACAACGGGAAAAACGCCGCCAGGCCGATAAACACCCACTTGGCCAATTCCCCCAGGCCAAACCAGGCCGTGAGCAGTGGCACCCAAGCGAAGATAGCGATCTGGCGCAACGCGGCGAGGGTAGGGCCGAGTACCCGCTCACTGCGCGGTGACAAGCCCAGCCACAAGCCCACGGCAAACCCCAGGCTGCCGCCCAGGATCAAGCCGCCCAAGGTGCGCCCCAGGCTTTTGCCCAGCGCGCCCGACAGCGTGCCATCCGCGACACCCGAGGCGGTGGTGTGCAGCACCGTCCAGGGGCTCACCAGGATATTCGCGTCGACCCAGCCCTGTTGCGTCGCCACCTGCCACAGCGCGAGCAACAACAGCGGCAGCAGCCACGGCTGCAGGCGTTGCCAGCCGTGGTAACGCGGGCCGCGACGGATCTGCGCCGTGGCCGGATGCGGCCAGTGCACCCAGCGCCGATCCAGCCAACCGATGCCACGGTCCATCGCCACGCCCAGCACGCCGATGACCACGATGCACACAAAGACGATATCGAGCATGAATAACTGGCGCGCCCACACCATCAGGTAGCCGATGCCTTCGCTGGAGGCGAGCAGTTCCACCGCCAGCAGCGACGTCCAACCGGCCGCGAGGGCCAGGCGCACACCGGCCATGAACGCCGGCAGGGCGGCGGGCAGGATCAGCCGGCGGATCAGCAGATGGGTGGGCAGGCGCAGCACCCGCGCGGCCTCACGCAACTGCGGCTGGGCGTCGCGCACGCCGACCAGGGTATGCAGGGTGACCGGCACCACGATGGCCTTGACCAGCACCACCAGTTTCAGCGTCTCGCCAATGCCGAAAAACACCATGAACAGTGGGATCCAGGCCAGGGTCGGCACCTGCGACAGCGCGCTGAATGTCGGAAATACCAGGCGCTCGGCACGCGCGCTGAAGCCCAGCCAGGCGCCGAGCAAGGCCCCGGCGCTGATGCCCGCCAGCAAGCCCCAGCACAAGCGCTGCAGGCTGATCGCCAAATGGCTCCACAACTCGCCGCCCGCCAGTTCCATCGCGCTGCGCCAGACTAGTGAAGGCGGCGGCAGGATCTGTTCGCTCATCCACTGCTGACGGCTGGCCAGCCACCACAGGGCAAACAGCGACAGCGGCAGCAGCCAGTGGCTGAACGACGGCCAGCGCAGGATGGGCGTTGTCAGAGGCTGGCTCAACCGTGCGCTCCGGGCCATTGAGGACTTCCCTTTCGTTATGTGATTTCGATCTTATAAAAACGTAATCAAGATGATTGTGGGATAAGAGAAGTCATTTAAAGCCTGCGCCCGGAACGCATCCAATGCATTCGAAGAATATTTTCGATGCTGTTTATGCATAGGTCGCTGGAGCCTGCGGTTTGGCTCGCATAGTGCTAAAAGCTATAAAATAGTGAATTTATAGTATTTAAAGTTTTCATCGGCCTGTGCCTACTTTCAGCTCCCCGGCGACCGTCGCCCACCAGGAGCTGCGCTTATGAAACTGCCCTTCAAACGTCTGATCACGCTGTTCGCGGGCACCGCACTGGCGGGGCTGGTGCATGCCGCCGAACTCAAGGAAATCCGCATTGCCGTGCCCGACCTCAGCGCTGGCACCCAACACAGCGGTGGCGGCATCACCGATGTGTTGCGCGAACAGCAGATCTTCGAAAAGGCCTTCGCCGACCAAGGCATCACGATTCAGTGGAATTACTTCAAGGGCGCGGGCCCGGTGATCAACGAAGCCTTTGCCAACGGCCAGGTGGACCTCGCCTACCTGGGCGACCTGGCGGCCATTATCGGCCGCTCCAATGGCCTGCAGACCCGCTTGCTCAGTGCAACGGCACGGGACATCAAGCAGTACCTCGGCGTGGTACCGGGCTCGGGCATCAAGACCCTGCAAGACCTCAAGGGCAAGCGCGTCGCGGTGTTTCGCGGCACGGCCAGCCAGTTGTCGTTCGACAGCGCATTGGCCAGCCAGGGCTTGAATGAGAAAGACCTGAAAGTCATCAACCTGGATTTCAACGCGGCCGGTGCGGCGCTGGCCGCCAAGCAGATCGACGCGACCTGGGGCGGCTCGAACCTGACCGCGCTGCAAGCCAAGGGGCTGGCCGAAATAGCCCTGACCACCAAGGACCTCGGCGGTGCCGGCAGCATCCAGGCGGTGCTGGTGGGCAGCAAACAGTTTGTCGATGAGCATCCCGACGCCGTGGCCAAGCTGCTCAAGGCCCAGCAGCAGGCGGTGCAATGGTTGACCGATGACAACAACAAGCAGGCTTACATCGAACTGGTGTCGGGGCTGGCCAGTTATCCGCCGGTGATCCTGACCAATGATTTGAAAGACCAGCAGCTCAGCGCGATTTTCCCGGCAACGCTTGATCCGGTGTTTCTTGGCAAGTTGCAGGATGCAGTGGACTTGGCGTCCAGGGAAAAGCTGATTCGCCGGTCGTTTCAGGTGAGTGACTGGGTGGCGCCTGGGTTGGTGGCGGCGGGGCTTTGAGTATTGTGGTGTCTGGGGTATCGCATCGGGGGCAAGCCCCTCCCACACTTTGAATGTGTTCGCAGTTCAAATGTGGGAGGGGGCTTGCCCCCGATGAGGCCCTTCAAACCGCCACACTCACCTCCTGCCGATCAACTTCCACCAACGTCTCGATCATCGCCTTGGCCGCCGGCGACAAGCGCGACCCGGTACGGCTGACAATCCCGCACCGCGCACTCAGGGTCTCCAGGTTCTGCGGCAGGTTGCGCCAGTGCAGCAGCACCAGCGCACCTCGGGCGATATCCTCGGCGAACGCTTCTTCGGTGCCCACGCCGATGGCATTGGACTGCAGCACAATCTTTACCAGCGCCGGGAAGTGTTCGGTCTGGATGCTCGGTGAAAAGTCCATGCGCCCGCTCAGGTTTGCCAGCAGTTTGCGAATGCCCTGGGAGATCAGCGGCGCGGCCAGCGGGTAGTCGAACATGTCGTTGGTCGACAGGCTGTCCTTGGCCAGCAGCGGGTGCCCCGGGCGGCAGAAAAACACGCCGCGCTTGGGGGTCAGCGCACGGGTCTGGAAGTTCGGGTCGGCTTCGAACTGGCGGATGTCGGCAATGAAGAATTCGATCTCTTCACGGCTCAATGCACGGCTGAGCTTTTCCCAGTTATCCACTTGGAAACTGGTGCGGATTTTCGGGTGCGCGCCGATAAAACGCGCCACCGCATCCGGCACCAACTTCACCGCCGGCGCCGGGCCGCAGCCGAAGCGCAGGTCGCCGGCATCGAGCTTGGTCATGCGCGTGACTTCACTGCTCAGCAAGGCGGCGCCATGCACCAGGGTCAGGGCGTGTTGCAACACCACCTGGCCTTCCGGTGTCGGGCGCAGGTCCTTGTGGCCACGGTCCACCAGCACGCAGCCAAATTCCTGTTCCAGCCCCTGGATACTGCGGCTGAACGCCGGTTGCGTGATGCCCATAGCGTCCGCCGCACGCACAAAACTGCGGTGTTCGTTGAGGGCGATGAAGTAGCGCAGCTGACGAAGATCCATATGCATTCCCGGCATTTGAAAAATAGGTCGAAGGCATTTGCGAGCGACGCAGCTGAGGTTTTAAATGCAAGCTCTTATTCCGTCAACGAAGCATTTGTTCAATTGCTAGATCTAAAAGGCATATGAATAGAGCGTTGACGGGAGCGTTCCACCATCCGCAGGCACATGAGGGTCACTACAATGAGCAACGCCGCATTAGCTGTTCAACCCATCGCCCAGGCACTGGAGATTCATCCGGTTGCCGGCCGCATCGGTGCCGAGATTCGTGGCATCACACTGTCCGGTCACCTCGATGCCGCCACGGTCGAAGCCATCCAGCAAGCGCTGGTGCAGTACAAGGTGATCTTCTTTCGCGAGCAAACGCACCTCGATGACCAGAGCCAGGAAGCCTTCGCCCATCTGCTCGGCGAGCCGATTGCGCACCCGACTGTGCCGGTACGCGACGGCACGCGCTTTCTGATGGAGCTGGACGGCACCCGCGGCCAGCGCGCCAATTCCTGGCACACCGACGTGACCTTCGTCGACGCCTACCCGAAAGCCTCGATCCTGCGTTCAGTGCTGGCGCCAGCCTCCGGCGGCGACACCGTCTGGGCCAACACGGCGGCCGCCTACAACGACCTCAGCGTCGAACTGCGCGCCCTGGCGGATAACCTGTGGGCCATTCACAGCAACGAATATGACTACGCCGCGCGCAAGCCGGACGTGGCGGTGGAGAAGCTTGAGGAATACCGCAAGGTGTTCACCTCGACGGTGTATGAAACCGAGCACCCGGTGGTGCGCGTGCATCCGGTCAGCGGCGAGAAAACCCTGCTGCTGGGGCATTTCGTCAAACGCCTGAAAGGCTACTCCCAGGCCGACTCGACGCAACTGTTCAACCTGCTGCAAAGCCACGTCACCCGCTTGGAAAACACCGTGCGCTGGCGCTGGAACAGCGGCGACGTAGCCATCTGGGACAACCGCGCCACCCAGCATTACGCGGTGGATGACTACGGCACCCAGGAACGCATCGTGCGCCGGGTGACACTCAAGGGCGATGTGCCGGTGGGTGTACAAGGGCAGCGCAGCCAGACCACCAAAGGCCTTTGAATTCACACAGATTCAAATGTGGGAGGGGGCTTGCTCCCGATTGCGTAGTGTCAGCCACTGCACCTGTGACTGACCCACCGCTATCGGGAGCAAGCCCCCTCCCACATTTAGACCTGTGTCGTTCTACCAGACCCCGATCTGCACGACCTTCTCCGCCTCCGGCTCCCCGTAGCGAAACCATTGGCCACGCACTTCAATCTCCGTGTGGCTGATGGTCGTGCGCCGCTTCAACCCACGCAGCCACTCGAACAGATAACCCACGTGTATCTCGCGCACATCCGCATAGGCCGGATCGGCGCCCAGGTCGTGCACTTCCTGCGGGTCGTTTTCCAGGTCGAACAGCTGCGCGCGAAAGCCGTCGTACGCCAGGTATTTCCAGCGCTCACTGCGCACCATGGTCATGCGGCAACGGTCGATCGGCTGGCCCAGGCGCTCGCGGGCCGGAGCCTGGAAGGCGTAGTCGTATTCGGCAATCGCATACTGGCGCCAAGGGGTCGGCTGACCATGCAGCAGCGGGATCAGCGAGCGGCCTTCCAGGCGGTGATCGGCGGCGGGCAGGCCCAGGGCGTCGAGGAAGGTCGGCAGGGCATCGATGGTCTCCACCAGACGCGCGTCCACCGAGCCGCGGCTGCTATCGGCACTGGCGCGCGGGTCGCGCACGATCAAGGGAATGCCCACGGCAGGCTCCAGCAGAAATTCCTTTTCACCGAGGAAGTGGTCGCCGAGGAAGTCGCCGTGGTCGCTGGTGAACACGATCAGCGTGTCATCCCAGCGCCCGTTGCTTTGCAGGAAATCGAACAGTCGCCCGAGCTGGTCGTCGATCTGTTTGATCAGCCCCATGTAGGTCGGAACCACCGTGAGCCGCACCTCGTCGCGAGAGAAATTCACGCTCTCCTGGTGCTGGCGGAACGCCTGGTACACCGGGTGATCGCTGGTCTGTTCCGGTTGAATCGGCGCCTGCACATGCTCGGCGGCGTACAACGCGTGGTACGGCGCCGGTGCGATATAGGGCCAGTGCGGCTTGATGTAGGACAGGTGCAGGCACCAGGGTTGCTCGGCCTGCTCCTGGATAAAGTCGATGGCGCGGTCGGTGGTGTAGACGGTTTCCGAGTGCTGCTCGGCGACCCGTGCCGGCAAACCGGCGTTGCGCATATGCCAGCCGCTGAGCACTTCGCCGTTTTCACCCTGTGCGGCATTGGCCCATTCATGCCAAGGGTTGCTGCCGCCGTAGCCTTGTTCGCGCAGGTAATGCGTGTAGGGCGCGGACTCGCGTTTATCCTCGAACAACGGGCTGTCGGGGTAGATGCCGTCATGACGAAAGTAGGTGTCGAAGCCCACTTCATTCAGCGGCTCGGCCTGGGCGCTTTCAGGGTCGATGTTCACGCGTTGCAGCGCATCCAGATTCGGCGTGGCGTGGGTCTTGCCCACCAGCGCAGTACGGATGCCGTGGGGGCGCAGATAGTCGCCAATGGTCAATTCGTCCAGCGGCAGCGGCACGGCATTCCACGCCACCTGGTGGCTGCTGACATAACGCCCGGTGTACGCCGACATTCGCGACGGCCCACAAATGGTGCCTTGGGTATAGGCCCGGCTGAAACGCACGCCGGCGGCGGCAAGGCGGTCGATATTCGGCGTGTGCAAATGCGCATGGCCATAGCACGACAGGTAATCGCGGCGCAGTTGGTCGCACATGATGTACAGCACATTGCGCACGGGTTGGGGCTGGGACATGAAGGCTCACCGAATGGAGGACAGGTGAGATTTTTTCGCTGTTTGGGTAGGGCGCTGGCAAGTGCATTTGGGGACTGGTTTTAATGCAGCCAATGCATGGGTGTTGCTACCAGCGCCATCGGGGGCAAGTCGAATCGTCGCACCGCCCCTCCCACACTTGATCTGTGAATACCTTCAAAATGTGGGAGGGGGCTTGCCCCCGATGGCGTCGGTTCACACAGCGACATTTTCCAGCGTGCAAATATCTTCATCCAACTCATCTATCTGCTTGATCTGCTCAATCATCGCCTCCGCCAGCGGCGACAACCGATACCCCGCGCGGCTGACGATGCCGTAGCGGGTGTAACGCTCCTCCAGGTTTTCATCCAGGCCGTCGATCGCCAGGCACACCAATTCGCCGCGAGCCATCTGCAGCACGTCGCTGTTGGCGCTGACGATGCCGATGGCGTCCGAGCGCAGCACCACCCCCAGCAGGCTGTAGCCGTTTTCGCATTCGACATTGGGCAGGTAATCCGGTCGACCGCTGAGGTCGACGATGACTTTGCGCAGGTTCGGTGGGCGGATTGTCACGGCGAGCGGATAGCTCATCAGTTCGGCGGCGCTGACGCTGTCGCGGGCGGCGAGTGGGTGGCCGACGCGGCAGCAGAAATACCAGCGGCGCGGGCGCAGGCGATGGGTGTGATAGTCGGGGTTGGCTTCGAAATGGCGGGTGTCGGCGACGAAGAATTCGAACTCTTCGCTGAGCAGGCGTTTGCTCAGGCTTTCCCAGTCGTCCACCTGGAACTGCACGCGGGCCTTGGGATAGCGCCCGATAAAACTGCCGATGGCGCGGGGGATCAAGCCGCCCGCCGGCGCCGGGCCGCAACCGAAGCGCAGTTCGCCCGCCTCGAGGCCGTTGAATTGGCTGATTTCGTTAGCCAGTTGCTGCGCGCCGCTGACCAGGCGCCGGGCGTGTTCGAGCAGCACCTGGCCTTGTTTGGTCGGCGCTAGGTCTTTGCGCCCGCGGTCCACCAACTGGCAGCCGGCGCTGTGTTCCAGGGCCTGGATGCTGCGGCTGAAGGCCGATTGCGACAGGTTCACCGTCAACGCCGCCGCGACAAAACTGCGTTGTTCGGCGAGGGCGATGAAGTGGCGAAGCTGGCGCAGGTCGATATGCATTTTTCACATCAAAAATATCCGGGAAATGCATTGGCTATGCATTAGGTCGACTCCTTATAAAGGCTATCTCTTATGCAGTAAATGTTCGTAAAAACATAAATAAATAACCTAAAGGAATATCAGAGATTGAATATTCCCGGGTTCCGGAGCCGCTCATGAGTCTGTTTACGCCCGCTGTACCTTGCTCTCCCTGGACGCTCAAGCGCCTGCCCTTGGCCCTGTTGCTCGCGGGCAGTGCCGGTTGGACGCCCAGCCACGCGGCCGAGCCGGCGCCTGCGGGCGAAAGCGCCAGTGGTCAGCTGGAGACCGTCACGGTCACGGCCCGGCGGCGCACCGAAAGCGCCCAGGCGGTACCGACGCCCATGAGCGTGGTCGGCGGCCAGGCGCTGGAGAGCCAGCGGGTGTATCGGATTCAGGATTTGCAGCAACTGGTGCCCAGCGTCAACGTCGCCTATATGCATGCGCGCCAGTCCAGCGTGTCGATTCGCGGCCTGGGCAACAACCCGGCCAGTGACGGCCTGGAAGGCAGCGTGGGGTTGTATATCGATAACGTGTACCTCGGCCGCCCCGGCATGGCGGTGTTCGACCTCATGGACATCGAGCAGCTCGAGGTGCTGCGCGGCCCGCAAGGTACGTTGTTCGGCAAGAACACTACGGCGGGGGTGATCAATATCAGCACGCGCGCGCCGAGTTTTACCCCGGAGCGCAGCATTGAAACCTCGTTGGGCGAGGACGGTTATTTCCAGACCAAGGGCACGATTTCCGGGCCGCTGACCGATGACTTGGCAGGGCGTTTTTCAGCCTATCGCACGCGCAGCGACGGCGACATCAAGAACGAGCATGACGGGCACGACCTCAATGGCGGTTCACGCCAGGGCTTTCGCGGGCAACTGCTGTACAAGCCCAATGAGGCGTTCAACCTGCGCTGGATCGGTGACTACAACGAGGAGGATTCCAGCGCGGGTACCCGTGTGCTCTACAGCACCGGGCCGACCATCAACGGTACCAACCTCTACCAGTCCAGGGCCAACGCAGCGGGCGCGACGCTGGTCGACGGCACCCACCGCAAGGTCAATCTGGACAATGACCAGCACGTCACGGTGTTTCAGGGCGGAACGTCGCTGGAGGCCAACTGGACCTTGCCGAGCGATTTCACCCTGACGTCGGTCAGCGCCTACCGCTGGTGGAACTTCACCCCGCGCAATGATGACGGGCTTAACGTGCCGGCCTCGTATAACGCCGGCGTATCGGTGGAAGACAAACAGTGGTCCCAGGAATTTCGCCTGGCGTCACCCCAGGGCGGGTTCTTCGACTACGTGCTCGGCGCCTACTACTTCGGCTCAGACCTGGATAACCAAGCCTTCGCCTATTACGGCCCCAAGGCGGACATCTGGAATGGCACGCCGACCGGCGCGTTGAATAATGTGAGCAGCGTCGGCAACGGGCACATCCGCACCGACAGCTTTGCGCTGTTCGCCCAAGGCACCTGGCACCTGACTGAACGCCTGGATTTCACCGCCGGCCTGCGCGGCACCTACGAAGAAAAAAGTGCCTGGGTGACACGCAATGCCCCGCTCGGCGGCGCAGCGGTCAGCGGCGCGGCTGCCACGGCACGGCGCGGGCGTGCCGGGGCGTATGATTCGGGTGACCTGACGCAATACAGCGCCACGCCGTCGGGCCTGCTCAACCTCAGCTATCACTTCAACGACAACCTGCTGGGCTACGCGACGCTGTCCCACGGCGAGAAGTCCGGTGGCGTCAACCTGGCGGTGGGCTCGGCGCCGACGGCCGGGGCCGACTCGCTGCTGATCGGCACCGAGCGCGCCAACAACGCCGAGTTGGGTTTCAAGAGCACGTTGTGGGATCGACGCCTGCAGCTCAATGCCAACCTGTTCTGGACCCAGGTCAATGGCTACCAGACCAACGCCTACGACCAGGACAACCGTGTGCAATACCTGACCAACGCCGGCTCCGTGCGCTCGCGGGGCGTTGAATTGGAAAGCACCCTGGTGCCGATCAAGGGCCTGACGCTGAATATCAACGGCTCGTTCAACGACGTGAGTTACCTGTCTTACAAGGACGCGCCATGCCCGCCGGAAGTCAGCCTGCGCCCCGGTGCGCCGGCGTCCTGCGACTTGACCGGGCACCAGGTGGTGGGCGCGTCGAAGTGGATTGCCAATGCCAACGGCGAGTACAAGTGGAACCTGGATAACGGCTTTGAACCCTACGTCACCGCCAGTTATGCCTTCCGCTCCAAGGCGGTGGGCACGGTGGAAGATTCCGACTACGGGCAGATCCCCGCCTATGCGCTGGTCAACCTCTCCACTGGCCTGCGCGGCAACTACGAGCAAGGCCAGTGGGATGTGTCGTTGTGGCTGAAAAACGCCTTCGACAAAACCTACTACACCACCCTGTGGACCGGCGGCAACGGCGGTTACGAAGGTCTGCTGGGCACGCCGCGTACCCTAGGCGTGACCGGGCGCTACGACTTCTAGCCCGGTGCGATAGGTGGCCGGGCTGAACACCCGCGTCACCAGCAGCATCGCTACCGCCGTTACCGTGAGCACGACCCAGGCGCTGATGAAGTTGCCGGTGAGTTCGCGCAGCCAGCCGGTCAACCACGGCGAAATCGCGTTGATCAAAAAGCCCACGCCTTGTACGAAGGCCGCCAGTTGCCCGGCCTGGCGTGGGTCGCGGTGATGGTCGAGGGTCAGCAGCAGGCTCAGGGCGAAGCACGCACCCAGCCCAAACCCGCACAAGGCCACCCACAGGTGGGGGAATGCGGTGGGCGCGATGATCAGGCCGAGGTAGCCGAGGGTTTGCGCCAACAGGCTGAAGCCGAGCAGCGGGCGACGGTCGATGCCGCGTTGCGCCAGTACCGGCATCAGCAGCGCGGCGATTACTTGGAAAATGGTCATGAACGCCAGCAACGAGCCGCTGGGCAGTACGCCCCAACCCAGTTGCTGATAGTAGGCGGGCAGCCAGGCCACCATGCTCATGTAGCCGCAATTGACCAGGCCGAAATACACCGCCAGCAGCCAGGCGCGGCGGTTGCGCAGGCCTTTGAAGGCCGGGGCAACCTGTGTATTTCGGGCGGCGCCCAGCGGCAACCCGGCCCATAGCAACAATGCCCCCAACGCCGGCAACAGCCACACGCCCAGGCCCGCCTGCCATTGCTGGAAATACGTGGCTACCAGCGGGCTGAGCAGCGCCGCCAGCCCTCCACCGGCCATCAGCGATGCCGAATACACACCCATCGCCACCGGCACGCGGCGCTGAAATTCGCGCTTGATCATCGCCGGCACCAACGCCTGGATCAGCGCTACGCCCGCGCCGCCGAGCAATGCCGTGACCAACAGCGCCGAGGCCTGGCCCATCAGCCAGCGCGCCAGGCACGCCAGCAAAATCATCACCAGTCCCAGCGCAATACCGCGCCGTTCACCCAGCCGCGCTTCTACCCTCACGCCCACCAGCGCCACCAACCCCATGCACACCACCGGCAAGCTGGTGAGCAAGGCACTGCTCTGAAAGCTCAGGCCGGTGGCTTGGCGAATTTCACCGAGCAGCGGGCTGATGGAGCTGAGGATGGGCCGCAGGTTCAGTCCCAGGACCACCAGGAGGCCCCAGCCTGCGAGCTTGCTGGCGATCGAATGGTTAAACGTCATGCAGGACCTGCCGGAGTGCAAAAAGAGGCAGGGAGTATGCCAGCCGTTGTGCTGGGTCGACAGCCTGAGCACGCCCGTGGTGAGTTGCTTGCCTGGTGCGATGCAAATCCCGTTTGAACCATGCCTTCGCTGAATATTTTGTATGCCGTAAATGCATGCAAGAACAAGCGCTTCGCGCAAAGCCACGGAAGACGCGGGCTTGACGCAGCGGGCCCATTTTTATATTCGCTTTAGATATATCCATAACTGTAAAGATTACTTTAAGAGATAAGCGCTCAACCCCGATGATTCAGCCCTCGACGGCCTTTCAAGCAGGCCTGTCGGTTTTTTGGTCTTGAAGCCGTAGGGAGTGAATCAATGGGCAATGTCCAGACCGCCGCCAGTGCACAAGAGGCGCAATGGCGCCTGGCACCGGGTGGTGAGTTGGTCGACCTTGGCCGGCCGCACCGTGCGCCGTTGGGGCAGTTACGCCTGCAACAGACCCCCAAGCGGTTTTCCAGCCGACGCGAAGGCATTCTGTTGGGCTTGTTGGTGTTGGCCTTGCACGGCGCCGTGATCTATTGGGTGAGCCAGAAGCCCACTCCGGTGCTGCCATTGGTGCCGCCGGAAATTCCGCCGATGACCATCGAGTTTTCCCGGCCGGCGCCACCCGTGGTCGAGCCGCCACCGCCCGTGCCGCCACCACCTGCGGTGGTCGAGCCGCCACCGCCGGTGGTGGATGAGTTGGCCGCCAAGCCGGCGCCGCCCAAACCGATTCCTAAACCCAAACCCAAGCCCGTGCCCAAACCTGAGCCCAAGCCGGTACCCAAGGCTATCGAACAGCCGCCAGCGCCGCCTGTACCCGCGCCGCCGGCACCTGTTGCACCGCCCGCGCCGGCCCCGGTAACGCCCGCTTCGGCCAACGCTGCGTACTTGAAGAACCCGGCGCCGGAATACCCGTCGCTGGCCCAGCGTCGCGGATGGGAGGGCAGCGTGTTGTTGCGGGTGCACGTACTGGCCAGCGGCGAACCGGGTGAGATCCAGCTGCAGAAAAGCAGCGGTCGCCAGCAACTCGATGACGCCGCATTGGCCGCCGTGAAGCGTTGGAGCTTCGTGCCGGCCAAGCAGGGTGACGTGGCCCAGGACGGCTGGGTCAGCGTGCCGATCGATTTCAAGATCCATTAATTATTCAGCTGCACAGAGGGAACACATCATGGCTTTGGCATCTCCACTTGAATCCATTGAAAGCGCGGTGATCTGGCTGTTGGTGGTCTTTTCGGTCGCCACCTGGGGCTTGGCGTTGTTGAAGGGCGTGCAATTCGGGCGCCTCAAGGCCCAGGATCGCCGGTTTCATAAAAAATTCTGGGCTGCCTCAAGCCTCGACGCCGCCGCCGAATTGACCGAAACCCAACCGGGCGCGGCAGCCCGAGTGGCTCATGCCGGTTATGCCGCGATCCAGGTCGGCGATACCCAGCACGCGGCTGACCTGAGCCAGGCCATCAATCATCAGGACCGCCTCGAACGTGCCTTGCGCCAGCAGATCGTGCGTGAACGCCGCTCCCTGGAAACCGGTCTGGCCGTGGTCGCCAGCATCGGCAGCACCTCGCCGTTTATCGGCCTGTTCGGCACGGTGTGGGGCATCATGGAGGCGCTCAAGGGCATCAGCGCCGCCGGTTCGGCCAGCCTGGAAACCGTGGCGGGCCCCATCGGTGCGGCGCTGGTCGCCACGGGCGTGGGGATTGCCGTCGCGGTGCCGGCGGTGCTGGTCTACAACTATTTCCTGCGTCGCCTGAAGCTGACGGCTGCCGATCTGGATGACTTTGCCCACGACTTCTACAGCCTCGCGCAGAAAAACGCCTTCCGCGTGCTGTTGCACCCGGCGCTGACCAAGACCAGCGCCGCCCACCCGCAAAAAGTGAAGGAGGCTTCCTGACATGGCCTTCTCCACCCAGGACAGCGACGAGGTGCTGAGCGAGATCAACGTCACGCCGCTGGTGGACGTGATGCTGGTGCTGCTGGTGGTGTTCATCGTCACCGCGCCGCTGCTCACCAATGCGATTCCGATCAACTTGCCCAAGACCGAGGCCGTGGCCCCGGTCGAGCAGAAAGACCCGCTGGTGGTGAGCATCGACGGTGCCGGCAAGCTGTTTATCAACAAGGACGAAATCCAGCCGGACCTGCTGGAGTTCAAGCTGCAGGCGGCCAAGGCCAAGGACCCCGATGTGCGGGTGCAACTGCAGGCTGACGATGGCGTGAACTACGGCGAAGTGGCGCGAGCCATGGCGTCTATCGAGCGCGCGGGGATAACCAAATTGTCGGTGATTACCGCACGTTAGTGGCAACAAAGCCTCGACGATTTTTGGGCCGTTTCCTTGGCAGGGTGCGGCCTTTTTTTTTGGATGTGGGAGGGGGCTTGCCCTAATGCCAGTCAGTTAAGAAGTAGCAGGAGCGAGAACTAACTTGTGGCGAGGGAGCTTGCTCCCGCTGGGGCGCGAAGCGGCCCCAAACAATGGGACTGCTGCGCAGTCCAGCGGGAGCAAGCTCCCTCGCCACAGGTTCGGTGCCGCCTTAACTGACTGGCATTAGGGCTTGCTCCCGATGGCGGTGTGTCGGTGCCAGATGTGCTGGCTAACACACTGCTATCGGGGCATAGGTATCTACACAATTTTGTAGCAGCCTACTGTAACCACGATGCGAAGCGAGCCGCTCTTGATCTTGCTTTTGATCTAGGCGCCCCGTTAAACCACGCTGGCCGGAATTCGACAGTGATTTGGGGGGTAAACCGGCAGGGATGCCGGTTTAGCCGCCCCGCGCCATGGATGGCGCGTGGCGGCGGCCCCCCAAATCACTGTCGGATTACGGGCACACCGAGCCTGGGCGAGGTGCCGAGTGGTGGGGCAAGAGCGTTTTGCTTACTTTTGCGCTTTTTGTACGGACCGGACACATGGTTGACGGGTGTGCGGGGACATGGTGGACACTTTGCGGCGAGCCAACTTCGTCGGAAAGCCATCATGCCTTGGACTACGAGAGACGCCATGAGCCTGAAAGAAGAGTTCGTTGCCTTAGCACGGAAACCCGGCAGCAACAAACGTGAGTTGTGTCGACGATTCGGTATCAGCCCACAAACAGCGTACAAGTGGCTCAAACGCTACGAGGCGCTGGGTCAGCCTGGTCTGCAAGAGAAATCCCGCAGGCCAGCGACCAGCCCTAAACTGACTCAGACGGCTTTGGAAGCCCAAATCATCGCACTTAGACAGGCCCATCCAGCATGGGGCGGACGCACCATTAGTAGCCTGTTGGAAAAGCGCATTGCTCCCAGCACCGTCACCAATGTCTTGCACCGCCATGGCCTGATTCAACCGCCTCAGAAGGAACATGCGGCGACGTTGCGATTTGAACACGACGCGCCTAATGATCTGTGGCAGATGGATTTCAAAGGACATTTCGCACTGCAACAAGGTCGATGCCACCCCCTGACTCTGTTGGATGACCACTCCCGGTTCAGCCTAGCCATTGATGCCTGTGATAACGAACGGGGAGCCACGGTGAAGGAGAAGATGATCGAGGTTTTTCAGCGCTATGGCTTGCCAGTTCGGATCAACGTTGATAACGGCGCTCCCTGGGGCTCGCCACGCAATCCGGGTGAAGTTTCAGAACTGAGTATCTGGCTGATTCGCCTGGGAATTCGGATCAGCTTCAGCCGTCCTCGCCATCCTCAAACCAATGGGAAGATCGAACGTTTCCACCGCTCGCTCAAAGCAGAAGTGCTTGATGGGCGTTATTTTTCCACACTGATGGAGGCTCAATCGGCTTTTGATCAATGGCGTGAGGTTTATAACCTGCAGCGCCCTCATCAGGCGCTGGGTTACAAGGTGCCTATGGACCGCTATCGGAGCAGTCCCTGGGCGTATCCACAGCAATTGTCGGAATTTGAATATGGCCCAGATGATGTGTTGGCTAAGGTTTATGACAGTCGATTTCGCTTTCAGAAACGCTACTTCAGCATCGCCAAAGGTCTGCGTGGACAACACATCGCAATACGTCCTAACGCTGAGAGAGATGGCTTATTTGACGTCTACTTCTGTCACCAATTTCTACGGACCTTCGACGTGAATAATCCTGACTACGGGGCATAATGTGTCCACTATGTCCCGCACAGGTGTCAACCATGTGTCCGGTCCGTACACGCTTTTCAAAAGTGAGACGCCGTAAGGGCGGAACCCTAAGCCGCCGTTACCGCAGCAACGGATATGTACTCGCTCTGATCCAGCATCCTGGCCGGCTGTCAGGCCGCTATCGGGGGCAAGCCCCTCCCACATTTGATCATTATTGGTTATGGAATTTTGTTATTAATAAATAGCTTCTTATTCCTTAACGAATATAAACCGCGTCCCTATACTGGTCAGCAACGTTAAACGCTGCAGGAGGGCACACCCATGCACAGCGAATCGATTCGTTACCTGATCGTGCCGGGCTGGCAAGGATCGCCAGAAGATCATTGGCAAACTCACTGGCAGAACAGCCTGCCCAACAGTGCGCGCGTGGAGCAGGATGACTGGCTGACCCCGCGCCGCGAAGACTGGGTGGCGGCGTTGGCCGAGGCCATCGCCGCCGACAGCACGCCGGTGATCCTGATCGCCCATAGCCTGGGTTGCATCACCGTGGCGCATTGGGCGGCCACCGCGCCGGTGAATTTCCTGCGCCAGGTGCGCGGTGCCTTGCTGGTGGCCCCGGCGGATGTCGAACGTCCGGCCTGCGCCCCGGCCCTGCGCAACTTTGCGCCGATTCCTACCGACCTGTTGCCGTTTCCCAGCCAAGTGGTCAGTTCCGACAACGACAGTGCCGTCAGCGCGCCACGGGCGTTGGAGCTGGCGCGTCACTGGGGCGCCGAAGCCGGCATCCTGTCGGGGCCGGGCATATCAATGTGAAGTCCGGGCACCAACGTTGGGAACAGGGTTTCGCGTACCTCTATCGCCTGCAAAATCGCCTCGAGCATCACGCTC
Organism: Pseudomonas sp. R2-37-08W; assembly: GCF_003851705.1. NCBI lineage: Bacteria > Pseudomonadati > Pseudomonadota > Gammaproteobacteria > Pseudomonadales > Pseudomonadaceae > Pseudomonas > Pseudomonas sp. R2-37-08W. Next base: position 273,676 of record NZ_CP027728.1, read on the forward strand.
GGCGCCGTGCATAACCTATTTCAACGCCCTGTCCCTGAGTGGATGGGGGCGGGAGCCTGCCATGAGTCTGCATGAAACCTACGGCCAGCCATTGCTGACCTTCCCCGATGCCGAAAAAAGCCCGCTGAGCATCCGCGCCAAGGCGCTGGTGTTCGTCGACCCACGTTCGCGGCAGCTGCGCGAAGAGCTGGAAAATCTCGCACCGCGTGCGCTGCCCGTGTTGATTCGCGGCGAGACCGGTAGCGGCAAAGAGCTGCTGGCGCGGCATATTCACCGTGGCAGTGATCGCTCGGGCTTGTTTGTGTCGGTCAATTGCGGCGCGATCAGCCCGACTTACGCCGACGCGGAGCTGTTCGGCTATGCCGCCGGCAGCCATAGCGGCGCGGCGAGCAGCCGGGCGGGGTGGTTCGGTTCGGCCAATGGCGGCACGCTGTACCTGGACGAAATCGGCGATTTGCCGTTGCCGATCCAGGTCAAATTGCTCGCCGCCCTGGAAAACCACGAAGTCACCCGCGTCGGCGCCCACCAACCCAGCCCGGTGGACGTGCGCCTGGTGGCCGCCACCAGCATCGACCTGGCCCAGGCGGTGGCAGCGGGCAAGTTCCATGAGCGCCTGTTCCATTATCTGAGCGAAGGTCAATTGGACCTGCCGGCATTGCGCGAGCGGGTCGGCGACATCCTGTCCCTGGCCGAATACTTCCTGGGCATCTACAGCCAGCGCCTGGAACTGCCGGTGCCGCTGATCAGCGACGCCGCCCAGCGCGTGCTGGAACGTCATAGCTGGCCGGGCAATACCCGCGAGCTGGAAAACGTTATCCACTTTGCCCTGTTGGTGAGCAGCGGCGATGAGATTCTGCCCGAGCATCTGAACCTGCCCGCCGCCGGCTCGCCGTTGGAGCAGGTGCAGCGGATTTTCGCGAACGCCAGTCCCACCGAACGGGAGACGCTGCGTACCTTCCTGTATGAGCAAAATGGAATATCAACGTGAATAAAAGATATTGTTCGGGAATAAAAAACTTAGGTATTGTCCACTCCACGCCGCGATAGCACTTCGCTGGCACTCCACATAAAAACGGTCGTTAGAAGGACATTGCATGAAAAAGGTTCTGTTGTTTACCGCACTGGCGGCTGCCCTGACTGCCAGCTTCGCCCAGGCCAACGAGAAACTGGTGGTGGCCGCCACCCCGATCCCGCACGCCGAGATCCTCGAGCTGATCAAACCAGCCCTGGCCAAGGAAGGCGTAGACCTGCAGATCAAAGTCTTCACCGACTACGTACAACCGAACGTGCAAGTGGCCGAGAAGCGTCTGGACGCCAACTACTTCCAGACCCTGCCGTACCTGGAGAACTTCAACAAGGGCAAGGGCACCAACCTGGTGACCGTAGTCGGTGTGCACGTTGAACCGTTCGGCGGTTACTCGAAAAAGATCAAAAATATTTCCGAGCTCAAGGATGGCGCCACCGTGGCTATCCCGAACGAAGGCTCCAACAGCGGCCGCGCCCTGTTGCTGCTGCAGAAAGCGGGTGTGATCACCCTCAAAGACCCGACCAATGCCCTGGCCACGCCGAAAGACATCGCCAGCAACCCGAAAAACCTGAAATTCAAGGAGCTGGAATCAGCCCTGCTGCCACGCGTGCTGGACCAGGTTGACCTGGATCTGATCAACACCAACTACGCGCTGGAAGCCGGCCTGAACCCAGCCAAAGACGCGCTGATCATCGAGGACGCCAAGTCGCCCTACGTGAACTTCCTGGTCGCTCGCCCGGACAACAAGGACAGTGACGCGATCCAGAAACTGGCCAAGGCCCTGACCAGCCCCGAAGTCAAAGCCTTCATCGAGAAGAAGTACAACGGCGCGGTCGTGCCAGCGTTCTGATGTAAGTTAAAACCCCCTTCAAGGTTTCAACGCCGGTGGCTAATAAAGCGCCGGCGTTTTTTTGTGACAGATACAGGGCGCCGAAGTGAGGCGTTAAGTTGTGGAGCGCAACTTTATACCCGTTACATTAAGGGAGTTTATTGGTTTTGTTTGTGGATTAGTTCCATTGAATGTTTTCTTGAATTGCCGGCTTATGTTTCTTAAATAATCTTACATTTGTATCTTTGTTTTTTTGTTTTTTTACCCGCAGGCTTGGAGTCGATGAAGGAATTAACGCATGGAGGCGCCGGCAAGTGTTGTCAGCTTTTTGGAGCCAATAGTTATGACTCAGCATGTATCTTCGCATCAACTGCTCACCACCTCCCCAAGCATGAGTCCGGTAGCGGCCCAGCCCCAGAGCCCTAAGAGCTTTGAATCCACCTACCCTCTAAGCGAATTCAAGCCCGTCCCGAACAATATCCATATGGTGTGGGTGGGCTCGGAACCAAGCGCCAAGCAGGATGAATACTTGCGTCAGTGGGCAGCCAAGAACCCTAACCATGAAGTCACGCTTTGGGTGGATTCCACTCAATTTGATGCTTACGCCACGAATAAGTCCACGCAGGCAAAAGCGGAAGCTATTTATCCAGGCTATCAATCAGAGCGTCCCATTCGCGGTTTATTCAGCCAGCTCAAAGTGACTACGGAATCTCCCAGGCAGCGTAAAGCTGCAGAACAGTCACAAGTCATCAGCGAGTTGAACAAAGAGCTGTCTGCCTCAAGTAACAAACAGTTGAAAGCGCTACTGCTGCCCGAGGGTGGAAACGTGACACCTGCTAACGCTCGGCAGGTACTTGACGGATTTGAGCGTTACGCGCAGCGCACCGACGATAAGTTTTATCAAGCAGAAGCCGTGATTCTGGACCAGACGACAAAATCCTGGGACCGTTACGCGAGTAACCCTCCCCGTGATATCAGTACGCTGACGAGTTTAAAAGAGCGGTTTGCCGATCAAAAGAACATTCAGATTCGTGACCTGAGCAATCCCTCGGACATTCGATTACAGAACAAAGACGTGTATCAACACGAAATTATCGGACGCAACGGTGGCTATGCTGCAGCCTCGGACGTGGCACGTTATGAAATCGTCAATCGTTATGCGGGCACTTATACGGATATTGATCTGGAGAGCGTACGACCCCTCGATGGCGCACTGCATGCCCATCCCGATTTAATGCTGGTCGGCATGGCTGAAGGCAAAAATGACGCAAAGGGCAGCGCCACCCCTTATTTCGCCAACGCCTTATTTTCCAGCCATGCCCAGAGTGCGATGCTGTCCAGCCTGATTGATGACATCGGCAACAACTACCGTTCCATGAAGGGCAATGAGTACGGCGGTGACCGTTACTTCAGTCGCCCGAATAAAAGCACTATTGAAACCACCGGCCCCAATGCATTACGCGGGCACGTCGACAAAGTGATACAGCAAGCGAAGGGGCAGCCGGATCTGGTGCGCAGCGACGCCCGCTCTCTGGCTGATCGAATATGGGACAAAGCAAAGCCGCAAAACGAAGAGTACTGGAAACTCGTGGATTCCCATTTCAAATTCCCCGACAACTACGTCAATTTTGAGACCGAAGAGCAGCAAAACAGCGCTACCAAAGCAATGGCCGGTGGCGGCCAGCCCGACACGCTGAAGAGGGGCTAAATAGTGTTGAGAGCCTTGCCTGTCGGCAGGGCTTTTTTTATCGAAGCGTTCACGTCTTGCACTTGGTTGAGTAATCCCCAATAGGTTAGCTATTTGGGTGATATTGATATGCTATTTCGGTATTTAAATTTTGCTTTTTATACCTTTAAAGTTCGCGCTACCCGACGTTATCCACGCCGGAACGGACTGCGCTCGCGGCATTACCCATGCGGCGATTTGGACTGCACATGACCTTCGATTTCGCATTTATTTTCAGCACCTTGCCGGCGTTTCTCCAAGCGGTCGGGGTGACGCTGCAAGTGGGTCTGATCGCCATTGCCACCTCCTTGCTGGTGGCGCTGATCAACGCGGCGCTGCTGGTGTTTCGCACGCCGTACCTGTCGCGGCTGGTGGCGCTGTATGTAGAGCTGGCGCGTAACACGCCGCTGCTGATTCAACTGTTCTTCGTGTATTTCGCGCTGCCGGCCCTGGGCTTGAATATTTCCGGATTCTGGGCGGCGATTCTCACCATGACCTTCCTTGGCGGCGCGTACCTCACCGAAGTGCTGCGCGCCGGTGTGGATGCGGTGCCACTGGCGCAGATCGAGTCGGGCAAGTCCATCGGCCTGTCCGACTGGCAACTGCTGCGCCATGTGATTCTGCCCCAGGCCGGCATCCTCAGCCTGCCGGCGCTGTTCGCCAATTTTATCTTTCTGCTCAAGGAGACCACGGTGGTTTCCGCTGTGGCGGTGCCCGAGATTCTCTACACCACCAAGAGCTACATCGCGCTCTACTACAAGACCTACGAAATGCTCGCCGTATTGACGCTGATCTGCGTGCTGCTGTTCTTGCCGTTGTCGCTGTTGCTCAGCCGCTTGGAAAGGAGGCTCCAGCATGGCCAGTTCGGGTCTTGAATTGTTATGGGTGTCGTTGCCGCAACTGGGCAAGGGCGCTGCGCAAACCCTGTCGATTTCGCTCTTGAGCATCGCCTTCAGCACGGTCGGCGGCGTGTTGTATGGCGTATTGCGCACCTTGGACAACCGCGTGATCAATGCGCTGCTGCGGGTTTACCTGGAGCTGTTTCGCGCCATCCCGGTGCTGGTCTGGCTGTACCTGTTGTTTTTCGGCCTGCCGATCTTCTTCGGCCTGAGCATCCCCAGTTTCTGGTGTGCGGTGCTGGTGTTGTCGTTGTGGGGCGCCAGCGAAGTCGGCGAAGTGGTGCGCGGCGCCTTGCATTCGCTGCCCCGTGGCCAGCGCGAAGCCGGCTTGTCGATCGGGCTGTCCGACCCGCAGCTGTACGGCTACGTGCTGCTGCCCCAGGCCCTGAAACGCATGACGCCGCCGACCATCAATGTCTACACGCGGATCATCAAGACCAGCTCCCTGGCGGTGCTGATCGGCGTGGTGGATGTGATCAAGGTCGGCCAGCAAATCATCGAGCGCACCTATGAGTCGGTGTTGATCTACGGCGCGCTGTTCCTGTTTTTCTTCTTTATCTGCTACCCGTTGTCGGCCGCCTCCAAGGTGCTGGAACGGCGCTGGACCCAAGCATGAGCGCATTGATCGAGTTTCAGGGTTTCAACAAATTCTTCGGCGAACAGCAGGTGCTCAAGGGCATCGACCTGAGCGTGCACAGCGGCGAGGTGGTGGTGATCCTCGGTCCCAGCGGTTGCGGCAAAAGCACCTTGCTGCGTTGCCTCAATGGCTTGGAAGTGGCTCACAGCGGGCACTTGCGGTTCGCCGGTAACGAGCTGTTGGCAAAACATACCGACTGGCGCCAGGTGCGCCAGGACATCGGCATGGTGTTCCAGAGCTACCACCTGTTCCCGCACATGAGCGTGCTCGACAACATTCTGCTCGGCCCCTTGAAGGTGCAAAAGCGCGACCCGCGTGAAGCGCGCGAGCAAGCGGAAAAACTGCTGGCGCGCGTGGGTCTGGCCGACAAGCGCGACGCCTTCCCTCGCCAGCTTTCCGGCGGCCAGCAGCAACGCATCGCCATCGTCCGTTCGCTGTGCATGAACCCGCAGGTCATGCTGTTTGACGAAGTCACCGCCGCCCTCGACCCGGAAATGGTCAAGGAAGTGCTGGAAGTCATCCAGGACCTGGCCCGCGACGGCATGACCCTGCTGATTGTCACCCACGAAATGGCCTTCGCCCGCGCCGTCGCCGACCGCGTGGTGTTTATGGAGGCCGGTCGCATCCTCGAACACAACACCCCCGAGGCATTCTTTACGAACCCGCAAACCGCACGCGCGCAGCAGTTCCTGGAGAAGTTCTCCTTTGTTTCAACACTGCCCAGAAAGATCAAGGAACCGGAGCTGCTATGAAAAAGTTACTGCTGCCACTGTTTGCCGTCGCGTTACTGGCCGGCTGCGATAAGAAGGCCGAAGAGCCTGCCAAACCTGCCGCCAGCGCGGTGAGTGCCATCGACAAGATCAAGGCCCGCGACAAGCTGATCGTCGGCGTCTTCACCGACAAACCGCCGTTCGGCTTCGTCAACGAAGCCGGCCGCTACGTCGGCTTCGATACCGACATCGGCCGCCAATTCGCCAAGGACCTGTTGGGCGATGAAAACAAAGTCGAGTTCGTCGCCGTGGAGCCGGCCAGCCGTATCCCATTCCTGCAAAGCGATAAGGTCGATCTGATCCTCGCCAACATGACCGTGACCCCTGAGCGCAAGGAAGCGGTGGACTTCACCAACCCCAACCTGAAAGTCGCGGTACAGGCACTGGTGCCGAACGACAGCCCGGTCAAGAACCTGGATGACCTGGCCACCCGCACCACCATCGTCACCACCGGCACCACTGCCGACATCTGGCTGACCAAGCACCACCCGGACTGGAAACTGCTCAAGTTCGAGAAAAACTCCGAGTCGCTGCAAGCGCTGTCGGCCGGCCGTGGCGATGCCTACGCCCAGGACAACCTGGTGCTGTTCAGCTGGGCCAAGCAGAACCCCGGCTACCGCGTGCTGGAACAGAAGCTCGGTGACGAAGCACCGATTGCCCCGGCGGTGAAGAAGGGCAATATCGAACTGCGCGACTGGGTGAACGCCGAGTTGGCGAAGTTGGGCGAAGAGAAGTTCTTGCTCAAGCTCTATGACCAATATGTGCGTAAAGAGCTGAGCGATGACACCAAGCCTGAGAGTGTGATTGTTGAAGGCGGGAAGTGGCAGGGCTGAGGCCTGGCTTTTGTGTTGGCTGTTCTGCCGCCATCGGGGGCAAGCCCCCTCCCACACTGGATTGGGTTCACAGGTTCTGATTTGTGCATATATCCAAATGTGGGAGGGGGCTTGCCCCCGATGAGGCCTGTGCAGTCACCCTCTATTCCGGCCATTGCCACGCCGGCGCATCCAGCATCCCCTGGCCCACCACTCGCGTCTCCCCCAGCACCTTCTCCAGCACAATCGAATTGCATTGCTCATCCTGCTGCAACGCCGCAATCAAGCGGCTGGCATGGGACACCACCCACACCTGGCACTGCGCCGACGCCTGGATGATCAAGCGCGCCAACGCCGGCAACAGGTCCGGATGCAAACTGGTTTCAGGCTCGTTCAGCACCATCATGGTCGGCGGCCGGGGCGTCAGCAGCGCGGCGATCAGCAGCAGGTAGCGCAAGGTGCCATCCGACAGCTCTGCCGCCGACAACGGGCGCAGCAGACCTTCCTGGTAAAACTCGATGGCAAAGCGCCCGCCCTGTAACGGTTGGATACTCAGGCGTGCGCCCGGGAATGCATCACTGACGGCGTGCTGCAACGCCTCGGCGTCGCCCACTTCCCGAATCGTCTGCAACGCGGCCGCCAGATCCCGACCGTCGTGATGCAAGACCGGCGTGCGCGTACCCAATTGCGGTTGGCGTACCGGCGCATCCCCATCGCTGCGAAAGTGGTCATAAAAGCGCCAGCCACGAATGCTCTCGCGCAGCAGCAACACTTCCGGCGAGCCGCGCAGGTTACCCACCTGATCGAACAGGCTGTGGTAGTTGGGCGTGTGCTGGGCCAGCACATCCCAGGCGCGGCCTTCACGCGCCCGCACCATCGGCCCGGAACGTTGCACCAGCAGGCTGGCCGGGCGGTAGAGGGGGCCGGCCCAGATACATTCCTTCTTGATTTCCGGGTCCAGTTTGAATTCGCTGCCGGGAACCGGAATGGGCATTCCCAGGGAGATGGCATAGCTGAAGTCCTCCCCGGCAAAGCCCAGGCGCAAGCGTTTGACGCCTTGGGCCACGACGGCCTCCACCGGCACTTCGCCGCTGTGCATGCGCCGGCTGATGGTTTCCGGCCCGGCCCAGAACGTCGAGTCCAGCCCGCCCTCCCGGGCCAGGGCATTGATCACCCCGCCCTGGGCGGTTTCGGCCAGCAGGCGCAGGGCGCGATACAGGTTGGACTTGCCGCTGCCGTTGGGGCCTGTGACCAGATTCAAGCGGCCCAGGGGCACCACCAATTTATTGATCGAGCGGTAATTGGCCACCGCGAGGGTCTTGAGCATGGCAATTGAGTCGGTAGGGGAACCATTGAAGTATGGGATCCTCCATGCAGATAAGGAACCCTGATCTAAGCTCACAGTCGCATACACACTGGCACGTCGGCATCACGCAAAAGGAGCCTGCATGGGCGGTCGCATTTCCACATTTTTCTTCGGACTTGGCTTACTGACGCTGCTGGGCGGTTGTGGCCAGGAAAAGACCGAGCCCAAGGCCCACTCGCGGGTGTTCGTACAAACCGTGCAGCCGGCAGATTTTGCCGCAGCGGTCACGCTGACCGGGGATGTCCAGGCGCGGGTGCAAACCGATTTGTCCTTTCGGGTGGGTGGCAAGATCATCCAGCGTCTGGTCGACGTCGGTGATCGGGTGACGGCCAAGCAAGTGCTGGCCAAGCTCGACCCCAAGGACCTGCAGACCAACGTCGATTCCGCCCAGGCCCAGGTCGTGGCCGAGCAGGCGCGGGTCAAGCAAACCGCCGCCGCCTTCGTGCGTCAGGAAAAGCTCTTGCCCAAAGGCTACACCAGCCGCAGCGAATACGACGCTGCCCAGGCCGCGTTGCGCAGCAGCCAAAGCGCCTTGGCCGCCGCCCAGGCGCAGTTGGCCAACGCCCGTGAACAACTGGGCTACACCGCGCTGATCGCCGATGCGCCGGGCATTATCACGGCGCGCCAGGCTGAAGTCGGCCAGGTCGTCCAAGCCACCGTGCCGATCTTCAGCCTGGCCCGCGATGGCGAACGCGACGCGGTGTTCAACGTTTACGAATCGCTGCTGGTGGAGCCGCCGCCGGACGCGCCGATCACCGTCAGCCTGCTGGATAACCCGAGCATCAAGACAGTGGGCAGAGTCCGCGAAGTTACCCCTGCCGTGGCTGCCAATACCGGCACCGTGCAAGTGAAGATCGCCCTGCAAAGCCTGCCCAAAGGTATGGAACTGGGCTCGGTGGTGAGCGCCACCGCCAATGGCCCGGCCAAGGCCAGCATCGAGTTGCCGTGGTCGGCCTTGACCAAGGACCTCAGCGAACCCGCCGTGTGGCTGGTAGACGGCGACGGCAAGGCACAACTGCACAAGGTCACGGTGGCGCGGTACCTCACCGGCAAAGTGATCATCGGCGACGGCCTTAAAGGCGGCGAAAAAGTCGTGGTGGCCGGTGGGCAATTGCTGCACCCCGGCATGCTCGTCGAAATCGCCCAGCAAGGAGCCCAGCCATGAAGCACCTGACGGTGATCCTCGCCGCCGGCCTGTTGCTGGTGGCTTGCTCCAAGGAAGACGCGCCGCCCGAACCGGTGCGCCCGGTGTTGTCCATGGAGGTGAAGGCCGAAGACCAGGCACACCTCGGTCGTTTTGCCGGCACCATTCAGGCCCGCTACGAAAGTAACCTGGGCTTCCGTGTGCCGGGCCGTATTGCACGTCGCGCGGTGGACGTTGGCGCCGAGGTGAAGAAGGGTGCCTTGCTCGCCGTCCTCGACCCCACCGACCAGCAGAACCAATTGCGTGCCGCCCAGGGTGACCTGGCGCGGGTGCAGGCACAGTTCATCAATGCCCAGGCCAATGCCCGCCGCCAGCAGGAGCTGTTCGACCGTGGCGTCGGTGCCCAGGCGCAGTTGGATGTGGCCCAGACTGACCTGAAAACCACCCAGGCGACCCTCGACCAGGCCCGCGCCTCGGTCAATCAAGCCAAGGACCAGCTCAACTACGCCGAGCTGCGCACCGACCACGCCGGCATCGTCACCGCCTGGAACGCCGAGGCCGGCCAGGTGGTCAGCGCCGGCCAGCAGGTGGTGACCCTGGCCCGCCCGGATATCAAGGAAGCGGTGATCGACCTGCCCGCCGGCCTCGCCGAGCGCTTGCCGGCGGATGTGGTGTTCCTGGTGGCCGGGCAACTGGACCCAAGCGTGCATACCACCGCCATCGTGCGCGAGATCGAGCCCCAGGCCCAAAGCGCCACGCGTACCCGGCGCGCACGCTTGAGCCTGACTGACACGCCCACCGCGTTTCGCCTGGGCACCGCCATCAGCGTGACCTTGAGCAGCGCCATCGCGCCGCGTATCGAGCTGCCGTTGAGCGCCTTGCAGGAAGTCGACGGCAAGACCCGCATCTGGTTGCTCGACACCCAGAGCCAGACGGTGCAACCGCGTGATGTCACGGTTGTCAGCCGTGACGTCGACAGCGCAGTGCTCAATGGTGGCATCAAGCCCGGCGAGCGCGTCGTCACCGCCGGTGTGAACAGCCTGAAACCCGGGCAAAAAGTCAAAATCGACGAGGACAGCCCGCGATGAAAGGCAGCTTCAACTTATCCGACTGGGCCATCAAGCATCAGTCCTTCGTCTGGTACCTGATGTTCGTCGCGTTGCTGATGGGCGTGTTTTCGTACATGAACCTGGGGCGCGAGGAAGACCCCTCGTTCACCATCAAGACCATGGTCATCCAGACCCGCTGGCCGGGCGCGACCCAGGAAGAAACCCTCAAGCAGGTCACCGACCGCATCGAGAAAAAACTCGAGGAACTCGACTCCCTCGATTATGTGAAGAGCTACACCCGGCCGGGCGAATCCACGGTGTTCGTGTTCCTCAAGGACACCACCAGCGCCAAGGCTATCCCGGAGATCTGGTACCAGGTTCGCAAGAAGATCGACGATATACGCGGCACCTTCCCTCAAGGTTTACAGGGGCCGTCGTTCAACGACGAATTCGGTGATGTGTTCGGCTCGGTGTACGCCTTTACCGGCGATGGCCTGTCGATGCGCCAGTTGCGCGACTACGTGGAGCAGGTGCGCGCCGAAATCCGCTCGGTGCCGGGGCTGGGCAAGGTCGAGATGATCGGCCAGCAGGACGAAGTGATTTACCTGAATTTTTCCACACGCAAACTGGCGGCCCTGGGCATCGATCAGCGCCAGGTCGTGCAAAGCCTGCAATCGCAGAATGCCGTGACCCCCGCTGGGGTGATCGAGGCCGGGCCGGAGCGGATTTCCGTGCGCACCTCGGGGCAGTTCGCCTCGGAGAAGGACCTGGCCAACGTCAACCTGCGCCTGAATGACCGCTTCTATCGCCTGGCCGACATTGCCGACATTAGCCGGAGCTACGTCGACCCGGCGCGGCCGATGTTCCGTTTCAACGGCAAGCCGGCGATCGGTTTGGCGATTGCGATGCAGAAGGGCGGCAATATCCAGTCGTTCGGCAAGGCGCTGCACGGGCGCATGGATGAGCTGACCGCCGACCTGCCGGTGGGCGTCGGCGTGCACAAGGTTTCGGACCAGGCCGAAGTGGTGGAAGAGGCCGTCGGTGGCTTTACCAGCGCGTTGTTCGAAGCGGTGATCATCGTGCTGGTGGTGAGTTTTATCAGCCTGGGCATGCGTGCCGGGCTGGTGGTGGCGTGCTCGATTCCGTTGGTGCTGGCCCTGGTGTTCGTGTTCATGGAATACAGCGGCATCACTATGCAACGGGTGTCGTTGGGCGCCTTGATCATCGCCCTCGGCCTGCTGGTGGACGATGCGATGATCACCGTGGAGATGATGATCACGCGCCTGGAAAAAGGCGAAACCAAGGAGCAGGCCGCGACCTACGCTTACACCTCCACAGCGTTCCCGATGCTCACCGGCACCCTGGTGACCGTCGCCGGTTTCGTGCCGATTGGCCTCAACGCCAGTTCGGCGGGTGAGTACACCTTCACCTTGTTCGCGGTCATCGCCGTGGCGATGCTGGTGTCGTGGGTGGTGGCGGTGCTGTTTGCGCCAGTGATTGGCGTGCATATCCTCAGCGCCAACGTGAAGCCCCATAGCGCCGAGCCGGGGCGCATCGGCCGCGCGTTCAATGGCGGCATGCTCTGGGCGATGCGCAACCGCTGGTGGGCCATCGGCATCACCGTGGGCCTGTTTGTGGCGTCGGTGTTCTCCATGCAATTTGTGCAGAACCAGTTCTTCCCGTCGTCGGATCGCCCGGAAATCCTCGTCGACCTCAACCTGCCGCAAAACGCCTCGATCAACGAGACGCGCAAGGCGGTCGACCGTCTGGAAGCGATCATCAAGGACGATCCGGACATTACGCGCTGGAGCACCTACATCGGCCAGGGCGCGATCCGATTCTACCTGCCCCTGGACCAGCAATTGGAGAACCCGTACTACGCGCAGTTGGTGATCGTCAGCAAGGGCCTGGAAGAGCGCGGTGCGTTGATCGCACGTCTGCAGAAGCGCCTGCGCGATGATTTCGTCGGCATCGGCAGCTTTGTGCAACCGCTGGAAATGGGCCCGCCGGTGGGACGACCGATCCAGTATCGCGTGTCCGGCAAAGACACCGACCAGGTGCGCAAGCACGCCATCGAACTGGCGACCTTGCTCGACCAGAACACCCACCTGGGCGAGATCATCTACGACTGGAACGAGCCGGGCAAAGTGCTGCGCGTCGACATCGCCCAGGACAAGGCACGGCAACTGGGCCTGTCGTCGGAAGACGTGGCGCAGTTGATGAACAGCGTGGTCAGCGGCGCCTCGGTGACCCAGGTGCACGACGACATTTACCTGATCAACGTGGTCGGCCGCGCCGAAGACGCCGAACGCGGTACGCCGGAAACCTTGCAGAACCTGCAGATCGTCACGCCCAACGGCACCTCGATTCCACTGCTGGCCTTCGCCACCGTGCGTTACGAGCTGGAGCAGCCGCTGGTGTGGCGTCGCGACCGCAAGCCGACCATCACCATCAAGGCCGCAGTGCGCGACGAGATGCAGCCGACCGACCTGGTCAAGCAGCTGGCGCCGACTATCCAGAAGTTCAGCGACGGCCTGCCGGTGGGTTACAAGGTCGCCACCGGCGGTACCGTGGAAGAAAGCGGCAAGGCCCAGGGCCCGATTGCCAGCGTGGTGCCGTTGATGCTGTTCCTGATGGCGACGTTCCTGATGATCCAACTGCACAGCGTGCAGAAGATGTTCCTGGTGGCGAGTGTCGCGCCGCTGGGGCTGATTGGCGTGGTGCTGGCGTTGATTCCCACGGGCACGCCCATGGGGTTTGTGGCGATCCTCGGTATCCTCGCGCTGATCGGCATCATCATCCGCAACTCGGTGATTCTGGTGACACAGATTCATGAGTATGAGGTGGCGGGGTATTCGCCATGGGATGCGGTGGTGGAAGCCACCGAGCATCGGCGCCGGCCGATCCTGCTCACGGCGGCGGCGGCGAGCCTGGGCATGATCCCGATTGCGCGGGAAGTATTCTGGGGGCCGATGGCCTACGCGATGATTGGCGGGATCATCATCGCCACCTTGCTGACGCTGTTGTTCCTGCCGGCGCTGTATGTGGCCTGGTACAAGGTCCGCGAGCCAAAGCAGGAACAACAGGAAAACCGCGGTTAAAAATGTGGGAGGGGGCTTGCTCCCGATGAGGGAGTGTCAGTGGATGTATCTTTGGCTGACCCACTGCCATCGGGGGCAAGCCCCCTCCCACATTTTGATCTCCATTGGGATATTTGAGACGTGGGAAACTTCCGGAAGCGACGGGTGTTGCCCTGGTCACCCGCTGAGCGCTTTACCCTCCGGCCTCCACCTCTCAACGGTCGCCTGCCATGAACCGTCTGCGTCATATCTTGCTGATCTGCTGCTTCCTGTCGCCCCTGGCATTTGCCAGCACCGTATTGGAAAACCCGTTGTGGCGAGTCGAACTCGACCCGGCCACCCTCGCCATCCGTGTGACACCCAGCGGCCAACCCGAGGTTCAAGCCTCCAAAGGCGTATCGGCCCGCGCCGTCAGTCAACTCGCACAAAACGATCAACAGGTCAGTTGGCAATGGGACGACGGTGCCTATCGCGTGACTGCCAGCCTTGAGCAGCGCGACCTGCTGCTGTCGATCAGGGCGCGGGAAGACGGTGAGCTGCCGATCCTCGTGCAGCCGGCGAGCGCCCTGGGCAAGGGGTTGATGTGGCCGTTGGCCGAAGGGCATTACGTGCCGGCCGGCAATGCCCTGTGGAGCGAGTTCCTGGTAGAGCAGGGCGATATCAACACCACCCAGGACCTCAGCCTGCCGCTGTGGGGTGTCGATCACGGCGCCTTCACCCTGAACTGGCTGCTGACCAATCCCTACAACAACCGCCTGCGCTGGCAAGGCCAGGCGTTGTCGTTGGCCCATGAGTTCACGTCGCTCGCACCTGCCGCGCCCATGACCCTGTTGTTGCACCTGGGTGGAAGCGACCCGCTGGCCGGCGCCAAGCGCTATCGCCAATGGCTGGTCGAACAGGACCGTTACGAACCCTTGGAGGCCAAGCTGCGGCAAACGCCGGGCGCGCAAAAACTGCTGGGCGCCAGCCATGCCTACCTGTGGGGCAATGACCTGCTGGCGCTGGAGGATGTGCGTGATTGGCCGCTGTTGCTCAAGCGCTTGCGCGATCATGCGCTCAAGGGCCTGTTGGACAAGGACTCCGCAGCGCTGCTGGCGCAGCCGCGCAGGTTGAATCGCTACGAGCAAACCGTGCTGTTGCGCGGCCTCAACGCGGCGATCAACCAGAAGGCCCGGCAGAGCTGGCAGGTGGACGAGCCCGATATGACCCGTCTTGCCGCCCGCTACGGTGAGTTGCGTCGCGAACAAGCCGTGGATTTTGCCGTTGCCCTCGGCGGTAGCCCCGACACCTGGGGCAGCAAGGTAGTACAGACACTGCGCGACGCCGGGCTGCCACGCTTGATGCTGACCCTGGGCGAAGGCTGGGAAGGCGGCCTGTGGCACCCCGAAACCATCCGCGCCGGTGTCGACGCGGGCTACCTGATGGCGCCCTACGACTCCTATCAAACCGCGTTGTCCGCCACCGAAAATCCCGACTGGACCACCGCCCACCTGGGCAGCAAGGCCTACCGCGACTGCGCCATTGTATTGAAGGACGGCCAGCTCAAGACTGGCTTCCAGCGGTCCGGCCACTACACCGATCCGCGCTGTGTGCGGCCGTTATTGGAAGCGCGGGTGAAAGCCGTACAGGCCAGGGCCGGCTTCAACGCCTGGTTTCTCGATGCGTACGCTACCAGCATGCTGCTCGACAGCTACCGCGACAGCGCACCGATGACCCAGGCGCAAAACGCTGAAGGCAATATCGATGCGTCCCGTTGGCTGAACACCACGCTGCAATTGCCGACAGGCTCCGAAGACGGCAACACCGTCACCGCCCAGGGGATCCTGTTCGCCCATGGCATGCAAACCCCGGTGCTGGGCTGGGGGGATCGCGACATGACTCAGGACAAACAGTCGCCCTACTACGTGGGCAACTGGTATCCGCCGGAGCAACCGGCGGTGTTCTTCAAGTCGGTGTCGCTGAACGAGCCGTTTCGCACGCTCTACTTCGATCCGACGCTGCGCCTGCCGCTGTACCAGGCGGTGTTCCATGGCTCTGTGATCACCACCCATCACTGGCTGTTCGATAGCCTCAAACTGAGCAATGTGCGGGCTGAAAATGAGCTGACGCAGTTGCTCTATAACGTACCGCCGCTGTATCACCTGAGCGCTGCGACGCTCAAGGAACGGCTGCCGTTGATCCAGCGCCAGGACCGTTTTTTCCGCCCACTGCATGAGCGATTGGCGACTCAGGCGATGACTGATTTTCGCTGGCTGACCGCAGATAAACAGGTGCAGCAAACCACCTTTTCCGATGGCACGCGCTTGGTGGCGAATTTCTCGGCGGGAGAAAAACAAGGCTATGTCGGGCGCAGCGTGACGGCGCTGGTGGCGGGTGAAAACCCGGTGGTGTATCAGGTGGATCAGCGGGGCCATTGAGACTATCGGGGGCAAGCCCCCTCCCACATTTGAACGCGTTCCCCTGTGGGAGGGGGCTTGCTCCCGATAGCGTCAGCCCAGGCAATACATCACTTAAACCCGACGCCACACACTGGCCAACCAAGGCTGCTGCTCCCGAGGCAAGCCCGCCGGCCGGTAATAGTGCTCCAACTCCACAAACCCCGCCGTCGTCAGCAATGCCCGCCAGGCCTCCAGATCGTGATAAGACCCATACCGTGGCCCATTCCAGCCTTCCTGGTTGTCACCGCGAGGGTTGGAGCTGAACAGCACGCCCCCAGGCTTCAACGTGCCATGCAGTTGCTTGAGGACCCGGGGCAATTCCTGCTTGGGAATATGAAACAGCACCGCATTGGCAAACACCCCATCGAAGCGCCCGTCGGGCAGGTCCAGCTTGAGGAAGTCCTGCTGCAACACCTCGCAGCCACTGTCCTGCCGCGCCATCTGCGCAAACCGCTCGGAACCATCGAGCCCCACGGCGATATGCCCCAGGCGTGTAAAGGTCTGCAGATCCCGCCCCGGTCCGCAGCCAAAATCCAGCACGGTAAACGGCGGCGTGCCGTGGATGTGCCGCAGCAACGCGTCGATGTTCTGGCTCACATCGTGATCGCGGGTGCCCTCGCGGAAGTCTTCGGCCACTTTGTTGTAATGGCCGAGGGTGGTGGCGGTGATCTGGTTAAGGTCGTCGGGCTTGAGGGTCATGACAGGCAATACCGGGCGCTGGGATGCGCCGACTATACCTCACCTCTTGTTCAGCACCCGCGCCAGTCGATCGCCGCCGAGTTGGATCACCGCCACCAACACCACCAACAGCACAATCACCGTCAGCATGATCTGCGTATCGAAGCGCTGGTAGCCATAGCGGTACGCAATGTCGCCCAGGCCACCGGCGCCAATCGCCCCGGCCATGGCCGACGAGTTGATCATGGTCACCAGGGTAATGGTGAATCCGCCGACGATCCCCGGCAGCGCTTCGGGCAACAACACGTGCCAGATGATGTGCCAGCGGCGGCACCCCATGGCCTGCGCCGCTTCGATCAAGCCATGGTCGACCTCGCGCAGGCTGACTTCGGCGATGCGCGCAAAGAACGGCGTGGCCGCGATGGTCAGCGGCACGACTGCCGCCCATACGCCGTAGGTGGTGCCGACGATCAGGCGCGTGAACGGGATCAGCGCCACCATCAGGATCAGAAACGGGATGGAGCGGAACAGATTGACGAAGGCCCCGAGCACCCGGTTCAGCGCCGGTGCCTGGTAAATGCCGCCCTTGTCGCTGGTGACCAGAAACACCGCCAGTGGAATCCCTACCAGCAAGGCGATCAACGACGACACGCCGACCATCAACAAGGTGTCGATGGCGCCCTGTACTAAACGATCAAACCACATAGCCCAGCACCTCCACCTGTTGTGCCCAGTTCGCGGCGCGGTTGCGCAGTTCTTCGGTGCTATGGGGCGAGCCATTCACCGCCAGCAGCAGTTGCCCCAAGGCATGCCCCTGAATCCGTTCGACACCGCCCTGCAGCAGACGCACGCGGCCGCCGAGGGCGCTGAACAGCGCGGCCAGGTCGGGTTCATCGCTGGCACTGCCGGTGAACTGCAAGCGCAGCACCACGGCGGCTTCCGGCGATGCAGGCTGGGCATGCAAACGGTTTTGCAGTTCTTCCGGCAGCCCATGTTGCAGCGGCGCCAGCAGGGTCTTGCTGACCTCGTGTTGCGGGTTGCCGAACACTTGCCACACCGGGCCTTGCTCGACTATGCGCCCATGCTCCAGCACCACCACGCGGTCGCAGATGTCGCGGATCACCGCCATTTCATGGGTAATCAACACGATGGTCAGGCCCAGGCGCCGGTTGATCTCGCGCAGCAGGCCGAGAATCGATTGGGTGGTTTCCGGGTCGAGGGCCGAGGTGGCCTCGTCGCACAGCAAAATCTCGGGGTCGTGCACCAGCGAACGGGCGATGCCCACGCGCTGTTTCTGCCCGCCCGAGAGCTGCGCCGGATAGGCCTGGTGCTTGTCTTGCAAACCCACCAGTTCCAGCAGCTCACGCACCTTTTGTTCACGCTGCGGCTTGGGCACCCCGGCGACCTTGAGCGGCAGTTCGACGTTCTGCCAGACGGTCTTGGCCGACATCAGGTTGAAGTGCTGGAAGATCATGCCGATGCGCCGGCGCAGCGCGACCAGGCGGTCTTCATCGAAGCTGCCGATATCCACCTGATCGATCAGCACGCGCCCGCTGCTGGGTTGTTCCAGGCGATTGATGGTGCGGATCAGCGACGACTTGCCGGCGCCGCTGCGGCCGATGATGCCGAACACTTCGCCGCGCGCAATCACCAGGTCAATGCCTTGCAGGGCATGCACCGTGCCGTCATAGGTTTTGCCCAGGTTGATGAAACGCACATGGGCGCTGTTCAAGTCCGGATGCAGTTCGGTCTGCTCGGCGTCCCTGGGCAATGTGCCCAGGTCGCGCAGTTGGGCGTTGGCAGCGGTCATTTTTTATCGTCCCAGCCAACCTGGTAGAGCTTGCCGAGGGATTTATCCAGGGCGGCGCGCACCGTCGGCGAGTGCTGGTAAATGTCGACGAACTTGATCACCCTCGGGTCGGTTTTGCTCTTGGGCTGGATCACGAACTGGATCACGTATTCCGGGTGGTCGAGGCCATCGAACAGCAGCGCCGACTCGGCATCGAAGGTCTTGGACAGGCGGATGTACGCCGGGTAGCCCTGCACCAGGTCGGCGTCGTCATAGGCGCGCACCAGTTGCACGGCTTCCACCTGCAGGATCTTGATCTTTTTCGGGTTGCTGACGATGTCGTCTTCGGTGGCCTTGTAGCCCACGCCCGGCTTGAGGGTGATCAGCCCGGCCTTGGCCAGCAGCTGCAGGCCGCGCCCGCTGTTGATCGGGTCGTTGGCGATGGCCACGCTGGCGCCTTCGGGCAGGTCATCGAAGCTTTTGTACTTCTTCGAATACAGGCCGACGTTGTTGATGATGCCCGGCGCATAAGGCACCAGGTCAAAGCCGGCGGCGGCCTTGGCATTTTCCAGGAAGGGGATGTGCTGGAAGTAGTTCACATCGATATCGCCAGCGGCGAGGCTGACGTTCGGCGCGATCCAGTCGGTGAATTCCACCAGTTCAACCTTCAGGCCCTGTTTGCCGGCTTCTTCTACAGCGGCTTCCAGGGGAATCGCGAAGGCGGCGGTGGTGCCGACTTTCAACGGCGCATCGGCGGCGAATACGGCCGAGCTGAACAAGCCGAAGGCCAGGGAGAGCACTATTTTTTTCATATGAATTTCCAATTGTAGGAGCGAGCTTGCTCGCGAAAAACTTGAGGGCGCCTCGGTAAACCAGATGCACCGCGTTATCGTTAACGATCTTCGCGAGCAAGCTCGCTCCTACAGGGGTTAGTGTCGATAGGTAGATCCGGTGTGTTGTTCGGGTAGGCGAGCGGCGCCGTGGAAGACTTTTTCGCGCAACGTTCCCTGCTCATATTCAGTCTTGTATGAGCCACGCTTTTGCAGCTCCGGCACCACCAGATCAATGAAATCCACATAGCTCTCCGGCGTCACGATGCGCGTGAGGTTGAAGCCATCCAGGCCGGTTTCGCTGATCCATGATTCCAGTTCGTCGGCGACCTGCTCGGGCGACCCCACCAGCGTGATATAGCGCCCACCGAGGGCGTGCTGCTCGAGCAATTTGCGCCGGGTCCAGTCGTTGTTCTGCAGGTTCTTGGTCGCCGACTGGATGGCGTTGCTCTTCACGTACTGGATCGGTTCATCCAGTTCGTACTCGGAAAAGTCGATCGCCGTGGACGCCGAAAAGTGCGCCACGCCGGCCTCCGCGCTGGCATAGCTGAGGTACTCGGCGTGCTTGGCCCAGGCCAGTTCCTCGGTCGCGCCGACGATCACGTTCAGGCCCATGAACACCTTGATGTCATCCGGGTTGCGCCCGGCCTCCACCGCGCTGGCGCGCACTTTGTCCACCTGAATTCGGGTCGCGGCCTTGTTCTGCCCGCTGATGAACACGCACTCGGCATGGCGCCCGGCGAACTGCAGGCCACGGTCCGAACTGCCGGCCTGGAACAGCACCGGCGTACGCTGCGGCGATGGCTCGCACAGGTGATAGCCCTCCACCTGGTAGAACTCGCCGTGGTGTTCGATCTTGTGCACCTTGCCCGGTTGCGCATACACCCGTGCCTTGGGATCGTTGACCACCGCGTCATCTTCCCAGCTGCCTTCCCAGAGTTTGTACAGCACCTCCAGGTATTCATCGGCCTGGTCATAGCGGCGGTCATGCTCGACCTGTTCGGTCAGCCCCATGGCCTTGGCGGCGCTGTCGAGGTAGCCGGTGACGATGTTCCAACCCACCCGGCCCCGGCTCAGGTGGTCAAGGGTGGACATGCGCCGGGCGAACAGATACGGCGGCTCGTAGGTCAGGTTGGCGGTGAGGCCGAAGCCGAGGTTCTGGGTGACGGCCGCCATTGCCGAAACCAGCAGGAGCGGGTCGTTGACCGGCAACTGGATTGCTTCCTTGAGCGGCACGTCGATGGACTTTTGGTACACGTCATACACGCCGACGATATCGGCGATAAACAAACCGTCGAACAGCCCGCGCTCGAGGATTTTTGCCAGGTCAGTCCAGTACTCGAGGGTCTTGTACTGGGTGGACGTGTCCCGTGGATGGGTCCACAAACCGTGGTTGATATGCCCGATGCAGTTCATGTTGAAGGCATTGAGCAGGATTTTTTTCTTGCTCATCAGATAGTCCCCCGCAGCGGCGGGTTTTCATCGTTGAGGTAGTAATTGCCCACCGCGTGGTATTTCCAGCGCACCGGGTCATGCAGGGTGTGCACGCGAGCGTTGCGCCAGTGGCGATCCAGGCCATGCTCGGCCAGGGTCGCCTGGCTGCCGGCCAGTTCGAACAGCGTGCTGCCGGCGACCAGGGAGATTTCGGTGCTCAAGGCGCGCACTTCGGCGACGGCGATGGAGGCGGCCGCGACGGTCTGGGCATTGCTGTCGGCCTGGGCGCGGTCGAGGAATTCGCCCGAGCGCTCCAGCAGCGCTTCGGCGGCGTGCAGGCGAATGCTCAAGTGGCCGAAGCTCTTCAAGGTCAGCGGGTCATCAGTGGCCTTGTCGCTGCCCGAGTCGATCCAGGGACGGGTCTTGGTGCGTACAAAATGCAGCGCGTCTTCGAAGGCGGCGCGGGCGATACCGGTGTCGATGGCGGCATGAAGAATCTGCGCCAAGGGGCCGACGGTGGTCGGGCGTTCGAAGGCGCTCTGGAACGGGATCACGTCCTGCGTCGCCACCCACACGTTGTCGAATACCACTGAGCCGCTGCCGGTGGTGCGCTGGCCGAAGCCGCTCCAGTCGTCGATCACGCTCAGGCCCGCGCTGTCGCTGGGCACGAAGGCGAGTTGCTGAATCCCATGTTCATCCACCACCGAGGTGGGGATGCGCTGGGCGTAGATCGCGCCGGTGGAATAGAACTTGCGGCCGCTGATACGGAAGCCATCACCGTCGCGGGTGATTTTGGTGACGCGGTCATGAGCGGTTTTCGTGCCCAATTCCGCCAGGGCGTTGCCGAAACGCTGGCCGGCCAATACTTCGGCATACAGGCTGCGTTGCTGGGCCGGGCTGCCATTCACGCGCAGCACTTCCAAGGCGTAGAAATGGTTTTGCGGAATCTGTCCCAGGGACGCATCCGCCTGGGCGATCAAGGCGATGACCTTGGCCAGGGTGACGTTGGACACGCCAGCACCGCCGTATTCCTTGGGCACGCTGATGCCCCACAGGCCGGAGCGCGAGAACACGTCCAGTTCGGGCAAGGGCAGGCGGCGCTCGCGGTCGCGCTGGGCGCTGTCGCGGCGCAAGTCTTCAGCCAGGTCGCTGGCGACAATAAGGGCTTGTTCGTCGCTGGTGATGACCGCGACGGGGTGAGAGAAAGTCATGATGTTCTCCAGATGTCTGGTCGGTCAGATCCAGGAATGGCGAGCCGGCAAAGTGCCGTTCAGGCGATAGGCGCCGATGGCGTGATACTTCCAGCGCACCGGGTCATGCAGCGTGTGGACCCGCGCATTGCGCCAGTGCCGGTCAAGGTTGAATTCGGCGAGGGTGGCGCGGCTGCCGGCCAGCTCGAAGAGTTTTTCGCTGACCAGCAATGACACCTCAGTGGTGAGCACCTTGGCTTCGGCGACGGCGATCGACGCGCGTGCGGCGGACTGCGCGGTGATCGGCGCAGCGCTGACCTGGTCCAGCACCTGGCCGGCCTTGCGCAACAGCGCCTCGGCGGCGTGCAGTTCGATTTTCAGCTTGCCGATATCGGCGATCACGTACAGGTCGTCGCTGGCCCGCTCGACCTTGGCGTCGATCCACGGGCGTGAGCGTTCACGTACAAAGGCGATGGTGTCGTCCAGTGCGCCACGGGCGATGCCGGCGTCTATGGCCGCCTGGATCAATTGCGAGACGGCACCCTGGATATTCGGGCTTTCGCCCAGGCGCCAGTTGTCCACCACCAGTTCTGCGTCCACCGGCACCCGGTCGAGCAGCACGGTGCCGCTGGCGGTGGTGCGTTGGCCAAAGCCCGACCAGTCATCCACGATGCGCAGCCCTTCGCTGCCACGGCGCACGAACGCCATGACCTGTTTGCCGTCGTCGTTGAGGGCTTTGATGGCCACCCAGTGCGCAAACAGAGCGCCGGTGGAGTAGAACTTCTGGCCGCTGACCACGTAGCCGTCACCCTCGGCGGTGATACGCGCCTTGAGCTCCAGGGTATTTTTGGTGCCGCGTTCCGGGCCGCCATTGCCGATGCGCCAACCGTCGATCACGCTCTGGAACAGCTGCTTTTTCTGGCGCTCGCTGGCGGTGTTTTGCAACAGGTGCAGGATGCCGAAATGGTTCTGCG
The DNA here is from genome assembly GCF_003851705.1 of Pseudomonas sp. R2-37-08W. Lineage (NCBI taxonomy): Bacteria > Pseudomonadati > Pseudomonadota > Gammaproteobacteria > Pseudomonadales > Pseudomonadaceae > Pseudomonas > Pseudomonas sp. R2-37-08W. The sequence goes on from NZ_CP027728.1 coordinate 296,348, forward strand.
GGATCTGCCCCAGGGCCGGGTCGGCCGCGCTGATGATCGCGAAGACCTCGGCCAGGGTGACGAATGAAACCTGCGGGCCGCCGTATTCACGGGGAATGGAAATGCTGCCCAAGCCGCTGCGGGTGAACTGTTCGACCTGCGCCCAGGGCAATTGGCGTTGCTGGTCGCGCTTGGCGGCTTGCAGGCGCGCGGCGTCGGCCAGCTCATGGGCGGCGCTCAGCGCCTGGGCGTCGTTGCGCAGCACCGTGGCCGGCAACAACAGTGGGGCTACGTCCAGATCACTCTGGAGGGGTGTTAGAGCCAAGTTAGACATCAGCGCCGCTCCTTGGCTGCACGTAATGCCCTGGCGTTATGCACCGGGGTAATTCTGACCATACCGACCTCGCATTCAATGAAATAAAAACAAAACAATCAGGAATGTCCGGTGGTCCGGTGCATATACCCTAAGCGTGTTTATTTTTTAAATAAACTAACTTTTAGGAATATGCATAGAAGGCGCGTCACCCCGGTTCGCAGGGAGAGCCGAAAGGGCGGGGTTGATACACGTCCTTGACTGCGCCAGGGCAGGTGGGAACCCAGGCGGCGATACGCAAGGTGCGGGCTGGCGCCCAGCGTGAATTGTTGCCGACGCGGTCCAGGATGCAGTAGGTCACCTCCAGGCGGCAGTCGTCACCGCCTTCGATAATGACTGTCGAAGGCACCCAGACCTGCACCGCCAGGCCGACGTCCCTGGCCTGGATGTTCGGCAGGTCCATGCGCACGTCACCCCAGCGCAGCGTGATGGCATCGCCACTGGCCATGTTCGCGTACGGCTCGATGCTCAGCGGAATTCCGCGTTGCACCTGGCGACTGTTGACGCCCTGGCGGCGGATGGTCTCGGGCAGGCTGACCGGCGCGAGGTTCTGGTTTTCGTCGCTGTACAGGGCCGACGGCGCGCCGCCCGGGTAGTTGGTTTTGACCCGGACCTGGGTGGTGGCCGAGCGCGCCGGGCCGTGGCCGATCTGCATGATCTGGTAATGCACCCGCGCCGGGCCATCCTGTACAAAACTTTCCGGCACTCGCAGGTGGGTAGGCGTGCCGATTTTGCCGGCGGTCACCCGGCGTGAGGCGGCAAAGCAGTTGTTCCAGAACAGCTCGATCAGGTCGCCTTCTTCCATGCCGGGGTAAGGTGCGATGTCGACCTGCAATTGGGCAGCCGCGTGGGCACTGATGCCGTTTCGAACGGCTTGGGGCAGGGTGGGTGCGGTCAGCATGGCCGGGGTTGTAGTGTGCGTCATAAGTGATCTCCTTGATGCAGCCAGCAGCAATCGTTCCGGGCCTGGGCGCGGGTGCGCAAAGGGGCCGAAAGAACGATTCAGTGAGTAGCCGGGATAGGATCCAATCCTCTGGACGCTAGATAAGAGGGTTGGGCCGGGGGCGTCAATGGCGGCAAAAGGCTAAACGGCGGGTTGGAGGATATTCAGAAGGGTCTGACTGGAAGGGGTATTTCAAGAGGGGCGCAGCGTGGTGTTTTACCGGCGGCAATGGCGATTCGATGTAGGAGCGGCTTTTTGTGGCGAGCAAGCCCGCTCGCCACAATGGGCAGGGTCAATGGGCGAGAAACTTGCTCAGGAACTGCTGGGTGCGTTCTTCCCTGGGATTGGCGAACAGCGCCTTGGCTTCACCCTGTTCGACGATCACGCCCTTGTCGAAAAAGATCACACGGTTGGCCACATCCCGGGCAAAGCTCATCTCGTGGGTGACGATCACCATGGTGCGGTTTTCTTCGGCCAGGCTGCGGATGGTCGCCAGCACTTCACCCACCAGTTCGGGGTCGAGGGCCGAGGTGGGTTCGTCGAACAGGATGACCTCCGGCTCCATGGCCAGCGCCCGAGCGATCGCCACACGCTGTTGCTGCCCACCGGACAAGCGCCGAGGATAAGCCGCCTCCTTGCCCGCCAGGCCCACTTTGGCCAGTAGCTTGCGGCCCAGTTCGGTCGCCGCCTCGCGTGGCATCTTCTTGACCACGATCGGGCCTTCGATGACGTTTTCCAGCGCGGTGCGGTGGGGGAACAGGTTGAAGTTCTGGAAGACAAAACCGACGTGCTGGCGCAGGCGTCGCACCAGGCCCTGTTGCTGGTTGAGTGGCTTGCTGCTGTCGATCTCGATGTCGCCCACCTTGATGCGGCCGCTGGTGGGTTCTTCGAGAAAATTCAGGCAGCGCAGGAAGGTGGTCTTGCCGGAACCGCTGGGGCCGATGATGGCCACGACCTCGCCGGCCTTGACCTCCAGGTCGATACCGTTGAGCACCACCTGGCCGTTGAATTGTTTGGTCAGCTTTTCAACCACGATCATGCTTCAAGACTCCAGGTCGTGCCGGTTGACCCGGTCTTCCAGACGATTTTGCAGATGCGCCAGGATGCTCGCCAGGATCCAATAGATCAGGGCTGCGGACAGATACATGGTGAAAATTTCGAAGGTGCGCGCCGAGACCAGTTGCGCCTGACGGAACAGCTCGGGCACCTGGATAGTGGCGGCCAGCGCCGTGTCCTTGACCAGCGAAATGAAACTGTTGCCCAGCGGCGGCAAGGCCGTGCGCATGGCTTGCGGCAGGATGGCCCGGCGCAACGTCTGCGCACGGGTCATGCCGATACTCGCGGCGGCTTCCCACTGGCCACGCTCGATGGACGCGATGGCGGCCCGCAGGATTTCACAGGCGTAGGCGGCCATGTTCAGCGAAAAGCCGATCATGGCGGCCGGGATCGGGTCCAGCTCGATGCCCACTTGCGGCAAGCCGTAGTAGATCAGGAACAGTTGCACCAGCAACGGCGTGCCGCGAAAGAACGACACGTAGACCCGCGCCGTCCAACTCAGCAGCTTGAAGCGCGACAGGCGCATCAACGCCAGGCCGAAGCCCAGCAGCAGGCCGAAAAACATCCCGCCCAGGCTAAGGATCACCGTGTAATACGCGCCCTTGAGCAGAAAGGGCGCGGAGTCCAGCGCGAGTTGGAAACCTGCTTCCATTATTGAGTGACGTCAGCGTTGAAGTACTTCTCGGACAACTTCTTCAAGGTGCCGTCGGCGCGCAGCTTGTCGAGGGCCTTGTTTACCGCGTCGAGCAGTTCAGGCTCGCCCTTGCGCAGGGCAATACCGGCTTCCTGGCGGGAGAAGGCGTCGCCGGCAGCGGCGGTGTCCTTGGCTTTCTTGGCGTATTCCAGAGCGGCCAGGCGGTCGATCAGGATCGCGTCGATGCGGCCGATGCGCAGGTCCTGGAATTTGGTCGGGTCGTCGTTGTAGGTCCTGATTTCCGCTTTGGGTTGGTTGGCCTTGAGCCATTGTTCGTAGTTGGTGCCCAGGCCTACCCCGACTTTCTTGCCGGCCAGGTCGGCGGCGGTCTTGATGCTGTCGACATTCTTCGCCAGGGTCAGCGCCTGGATACCGGAAATGGTGTAGGGCTTGGAGAAGTCATACTTCTTCTTGCGCTCTTCGGAAATCGTCACCTGGTTGACCACGGCGTCCAGGCGTTTGGATTCCAGGGCGGCGAGGATGCCGTCCCATGGCGTGGCTTGCAGCTTGACCTTGACGCCCAGCTCCTTGGCCAGCGCCTCGGACAGCTCCACCTCGAAGCCGCTGAGCTTGCCGCTTTCATCGACAAAGCTGAACGGTGGGTAGGTGCCTTCCAGGCCGATCTTGATCTCGCCGGCTTTCTTGATGGTGTTCAGTTGCTCGCCGGCGACCGCCTGGCCAAGCATGCCTGCGCCGAGCGCCAAGCCCAATGTGCCGACCAGCAATGTGCGACGCAATACAGAAATAGTCATGAAGAGCCCCTGTGGTTTTTTATGGTGAGCGAAGCCGGTGACGCAGTAGCCGTATCCTGCCTTAAAGCGCGGTGCGCGTCTTCGCCTTCGGCGCGATGATAAAGCCGGTTTTTAAGACTTGAAAATAATATAAATCCAACTTCATATTCATATTTCGAATATCAATGAGGTCAAGTGTGGGAGGGGGCTTGCTCCCGATGGCGGTGTAACAGTCCCTTTATCTGTATCTGACCCACCGCTATCGGGAGCAAGCCCCCTCCCACATTTACAGCGCTCAGTCAGTTGAACACCGAATCGTACGCAAACAACGCCGGCGCTCCGCCGGTATGCAGGAAAATGATCGGCCCGTCTGCGAACCGCTGGCGCCCGATACCGTCCAGCAGGCCGGCCATGGCCTTGCCCGTGTAGACCGGGTCGAGCAACAGACCTTCCTGGCTGGCCAGAAGTTTGATCGCCGACAACGTACCCGCATTCGGCTCGCCATAACGCGGGCCGAAGTATTCGTCCCACAGGATCACCTTGAAGGCTTCGGGCACCTGCATGCCGAGCAGCTCGGCCGTGCGCTCGGCCAGGCCTTGCACTTTCGGGCGTTGGGCTTCGTCGGTGCGCGACACGGTGACGCCGATCACCGGCAGGTTCGGCAGCGCTTCGCTCAACGCCAGTGCCAGGCCGCTGTGGGTGCCTGCGCTGCCGGAGGCCAGTACCACCGCCGCAAAGTCGAGGCCGCTGTCTTCGATCTGCGCCGCCAGCTCCAGGCCCGCGCGCACATACCCCAACGCACCGAGGGCGTTCGAGCCGCCGATAGGCACCAGGTAGGGCTTCTTGCCGTTGCTGCGCAGGCGGTCGGCGAGGGCGTTGAGTTGGTCGTCGGCATTGTCGAGGTTTTCCACCCGCTCCACCTTGGTGTCGAACAGCTCCAGCAACAGGCGGTTGCCGTTGCTCAGATAGTTGGGGTCTTCGGTGCCGGTGGGGTTTTCCAGCAGGGCGACGCAGCCCAGGCCGAGCCTGGCAGCCAGCGCGGCGGTCTGGCGCACATGGTTGGACTGGATAGCGCCGGCGGTGACCAGGGTATCGGCGCCCTGGGCGATGGCGTCAGCGGCGAGGTATTCAAGTTTGCGCAATTTATTGCCACCCATGGCCAGTGGGGTGGTGTCGTCACGCTTGACGTAGATATCCCTGCCCAGCCAGGCCGACAGCCGCTCGAGTTTTTCCAGGGCGGTGGCGCCGCCCAACAGTTCCAGACGGTTAAAGCGGTCGAGCTGTTGTTTGATCATGGCTATGCACGGTGGCTGAGTGATGGGGCGACTATAGGCAGGCACTTTTCATCGGGCAACCGCCAATCGCTTATGTCAGATGGTTCTTAGCCTCACACCATTGGTTCTTAAGCGCTGCCATGGCCATACCGTAAAGTGAGGGCCATTTCGTCAGGAGTGAATACTGTGAGTGAGCGTTCCAGCCATTGGCAACTACAGACCATCGTCAGCCAACTGCGCAGCGCCCGGGACCAGTGGCGAACGCGCAATGGCCGCTTGAGTGGCGAACATGGAGGCCGCGAATTACCGTCTCGCCAAGCGGTGGCGCAGATTCTCGAAGCCTTGTGCGGCGCACTGTTCCCGATGCGCCTGGGCCCGGTGGACCTGCGCGAAGAAAGTGAAGACTTCTACGTCGGGCATACCCTCGACGTCGCCCTTAACGCCTTGCTCGCCCAGGCCCGCCTGGAGTTGCGCTACGCCGCGCGCCAGGGCGGCCAGGATGACCGTGAGGTCGACGCCCAGGCCATTCGCCTGATCCAGGATTTCGCCCTGGCCTTGCCGGCGTTGCGCAGCCTGCTGGACACCGACGTACTGGCCGCCTACCACGGAGACCCGGCCGCGCGGAGCGTGGATGAGGTGCTGCTGTGCTACCCCGGCATCCTGGCGGTGATCCACCATCGCCTGGCCCATCATCTGTACCGCGCCGGTTTGCCCCTGCTGGCGCGGATCAGCGCGGAAATCGCTCATTCGGCCACCGGTATCGATATCCATCCCGGCGCGCAGATCGGCCCGAGTTTCTTCATCGACCACGGGACCGGCGTGGTGATTGGCGAGACGGCGATCATCGGCGAGCGGGTGCGCATCTACCAGGCGGTGACATTGGGCGCCAAGCGCTTCCCCGCGGATGAAGATGGGCAATTGCAGAAAGGCCATCCGCGCCACCCTATTGTGGAGGACGATGTGGTGATCTACGCCGGCGCTACGATTCTGGGGCGGATTACCATCGGCCAGGGTTCGACCATCGGCGGTAATGTGTGGCTGACCCGCAGCGTGCCGGCCGGGGCGAATATTACCCAGGCGAATTTGCAGCATGATGATGGCGCGCAAAAGTAACGAACCTGCGCAAATCCCCTGTGGGAGGGGGCTTGCTCCCGATAGCGGTGGACCAGCCATACATGTGCTGGCTGACCCACTGCTATCGGGAGCAAGCCCCCTCCCACATGTTTGACTGCATTCCAAAATCATCCCGTCATTGCTGAACGAATTCCGCACCTCACGCGTCATACCAATCCCTAAGCTAGTGTAGGAATCACCTACCACTCGGCCCCGAAATTAGTCCCAAACCGCCTATCCATGTTTAACTTGAACGTTCGTTCAAGTTAAACCGGTGGTTCGCTGCCCGCTCACAACAGGAGGCTTACCTTTGCTGAGTCCGTTATTGACAGCCACATTTCACACCTCGGGGGTGCATGGTTCATGAGTGCATCATCTACCCCGTCCAGCGGTCAGGTGCGCATGAATGCGCCCGTCTTCTACTTTGCCGCCACGGCTATTCTGCTGTTCGGCATCACTGTCATCGCTATCCCGCAACAGGCCGGTGCCTGGCTGCTGGCGGCGCAAAACTGGGCGGCCAATACGGTCGGCTGGTACTACATGCTGGCGATGACCCTGTATCTGGTCTTCGTGGTGGTCACCGCGTTATCGGGCTACGGCAAGATAAAACTCGGTGCCGACCACGACGAGCCCGAATTCAGTTACCTGTCCTGGGCCGGCATGCTGTTCGCCGCCGGGATCAGCATCACGCTGTTCTTCTTTTGCGTGTCCGAGCCGTTGACCCACCTGGTGCAACCGCCCCAGGGCGAGGCGCTGAATGCCGACGCGGCGCGCCAGGCCATGCAGATCCTGTTCCTGCACTGGGGCCTGCACGGCTGGGGCGTGTTCGCGTTTGTCGGTATGGCTCTGGCGTACTTCGCCTACCGGCATAACCTGCCGCTTGCGCTGCGTTCGGCGCTGTACCCGTTGATTGGCAAGCGCATCAATGGCCCGATCGGTTATGCGGTGGATGGCTTCGGCATCATCGCCACGGTGTTCGGCCTGGGTGCCGACATGGGCTTTGGCGTGCTGCACCTCAATTCCGGCCTGGATTACCTGTTCGGTATTGCCCATACGCAGTGGATCCAGGTGGGCTTGATCACCTTGATGATGGGCGCGGCGATCATCGTCGCCGTGGCCGGCGTCGACAAGGGTGTGCGGGTGATGTCCGATATCAACATGCTGCTGGCCTGCGCGCTGCTGCTGTTTGTGTTGTTTGCCGGGCCCACCCAGCATTTGCTCAACACCTTGATCCAGAACATCGGGGACTACCTGGGGGCCTTGCCGACCAAGAGTTTCGATGTGTACGCCTACGACAAACCCAGCGACTGGCTGGGTGGCTGGACGGTGTTCTACTGGGCGTGGTGGATCGCATGGTCGCCGTTTGTGGGCCTGTTCATCGCACGGATCTCCCGTGGCCGCACCATCCGCGAATTCGTGTTTGGCGTGCTGCTGATCCCGCTGGGTTTCACCCTGGCGTGGATGTCGATCTTCGGCAACAGCGCCATCGACCAGGTGCTCAACCATGGCATGACCGCGTTGGGCCAGTCCGCCATCGATGAACCGTCGATGAGCCTGTACCTGCTGCTGGAAACCTACCCGTGGAGTAAAACCGTGATTGCGGTCACGGTGTTCATCAGCTTTGTGTTCTTCGTGACCTCGGCGGATTCCGGCACCGTGGTGCTGTCGACCCTGTCGTCCAAGGGCGGCAACGCCGATGAAGACGGACCGAAATGGCTGCGCGTGTTCTGGGGCGCGATGACCGCCCTGGTCACCAGCGCCTTGCTGTTTGCCGGCAGTATCGATTCGTTGAAGTCAGCGGTGGTGCTGACTTCGCTGCCGTTCTCGCTGATCCTGTTGCTGATGATGTGGGGGCTGCACAAGGCGTTCTACCTCGAATCGCAAAAGCAGATCGCGCAGTTGCATTCGCTGGCGCCGGTGTCGGGCTCACGCAAGGGCACGGGCGGTTGGCGCCAGCGTTTGAGCCAGGCCGTGCATTTCCCGTCGCGGGATGAGGTGTACCGCTTCCTTGAGACCACGGTACGTCCGGCGATTGAAGAAGTGACGGCGGTGTTTGTCGAAAAAGGCCTCAACGTCGTCACCCAGCCTGACCCGTCCAACGACAGCGTCAGCCTGGAAATCGGCCACGGCGAAGAGCATCCGTTTGTTTACCAGGTGCAGATGCGCGGCTATTTCACGCCCTCGTTTGCGCGCGGCGGCATGGGGTCCAAACAGCTCAACAATCGCCGCTATTATCGGGCGGAAGTGCACTTGCGTGAGGGCAGCCAGGACTACGACCTGGTGGGCTACACCAAGGAGCAGATCATCAACGACATCCTCGACCAGTACGAGCGGCACCTGCAGTTTCTGCACCTGGTGCGCTAGCAGAAGCGAACTGGCTGGCGAGGGACGTTAACGGTAATGCGGGCATGCTGGATGCCCGCGTTGTCCTGGCGTTTTTCTCGCGAACCAGCTCGCTCCTGCAGAGATCGACCCGCCAGCCATTTTTCAATGTGCAGCCGGTTTCAGCAGGTCCTGCAGGCCGATACGACGAAACATCTCTGCGCGCACTCGGTCTGCCACGCCGTTGACCACTTCACAGCCGTCTTCGGAAGGGTCGATATGCCGACGAAACGGGCGCGTACCAAAGGGCAGGCCGACAACCTCGACAATCGCCCGCGCCACCTCGCGCACATCGGCATCCGCCGGTTCCAGCGCCGCCAGGCCTTGCAGGGCGGTATCCGCCACGCCGGCGTAGGGGCCGTCTTCGTACTCGCTCGCACGGGCTTGGTCAGCGGGTTTGCCGGAGTGCACAAAGTGGTTGGTGCCCTTGGTGAAAGCACCCGGCACGATGATCGACGTTTCAACCCCCCACCGACTCAGTTCACTGGCATAGGAAACCGCCAGGGAATCCATCGCCGCCTTGGCCGCGAAGTACGGCGCAAGAAACGGCGGGGTGCCGCCACGTGCGCTGCTGGACGACACCCACAGCACCAGGCCTTTGCCTTGTTTGCGCAGGTACGGCAGTGCGGCGCGGTTGACCCGCTGGGTGCTCAACACGTTAATGTCGTACAGCTGGGCGAACTGTTCAGGACTGAAAGCTTCTGCCGGGCCGAATGACATATGCCCGGCGTTGTGGATGATCACATCCAGGCGGCCACAGTCCGCGACGATCCTGGCGACGCCTGCCTCTACGGAGTCACTGGATGCCACGTCCAGCTCGACACTGCGCAAGTCCACGCTGTGTTCGGCGGCGTAACGCTCTACCTCGGCCACCTGCGGCGCGTTGCGCCCCAGGGTTTCACGCATGCTGGCGTAAACGGTGTGGCCGGCATCGGCCAGGGCGCGAGCGGTAAGGGCGCCGAAACCGCTGGACGCACCGGTAATCAGGATGATGGATTTCATGGCATTGGCCTTTAAAAATGGAGATTCAGGCGTGGCGTGCAAGGCGTTGCTGCACGGCGTGTGAGAGCCAGCCGGCGAAGGCACCGAGGCTGCTGGCGCCGCCCAACTCAGCGACGCTTTCCAGCGATGGCTCCAGATGCGAGGCGAAGTACGCGATCAGGCCGAGGAAATAGCTGAGGATGTTGTTCATCACCGGCACGGCGCGCAGCGATACCACGACCATTGCCACGATAAACACCACCGTCGGCAGTGCCCACGCACCGAGTACGGGGTTCAAGGCCCCGATGCCCAGGGCCGCCAACAGACCGATGGCAATGCCCATCCATACACATCCGAGGTTGGCCAAGCCGTGGCGCAGGGTCAGCCCGCGGCTGAAAAATGCCACCCATCCGACGAACATCGCCCAGACCGGCAAGGTCAACATTCCGCTGGTACCCGCAGCCACGGCCGCCATGACGGCCGCGATAGCAGTGGCCAGGGTAAACGCCCATTTCGATTGACTGCGAGGTTGGGCAGCGCTGTTTGCGTGGTTCATGAATGCAACTCCTCCGATAGGATCAGCGAATTAAACAAGGCCGCCATTGGCGCGCAGGATTTGCCCGTTGACCCAGCTGGCGGCCGGGCTAACCAGGAAAGCCACCGTGCGGGCGATATCTTCCGGTTGGCCGAGGCGCTCCAATGGCGCCATCTTGGCCAGGCCCTGGATCTGTTCTTCGCTCTTGCCGTGCAGGAACAACTCGGTGGCGACCGGGCCAGGGGCGACGGCGTTGACGGTGATGCCACGCCCGCGCATTTCCTTGGCAAATACCTGAGTCAAGGATTCCACCGCCGCCTTGCTGGCGATGTACACCGCGTAACCGGGGAAGTTAAGGCCGACGGTGCTGCTGGAAAAATTGACGATTCGCCCGCCGTCATTCAGGCGTGTGGCGGCTTCACGCAGGGCGTTGAAGGTGCCCCGAGTGTGGATATCGAAATTTTGGTTGTAGAGCTCATCGCTGTGCTGGGCCAGGGGCATTGCCTTGAGAATGCCGGCGTTGTTGACCAATACATCCACCTTGCCCAGTTGCGCCTCGGTTTCATCGAACAGCCGCTTGATGTCGGCAGGCTTGGCCACGTCGCCTTGAATCGCTATGGCTTGGTACCCTGCCTGGCGCAGTTCCACGACCAGCCTGGATGCCTCGGTCGCGCTGCTGGCGTAGTTGATGGCCACGGCGTAACCCTCGGCGGCCAGTTGCCTGGCGACTACCGCGCCGATACCGCGGGAAGCGCCGGTGATGATTGCGACTTGAGTTTTCATGATTCGGTTTCCTTGAAGTTGGGGGTGTGGAAGCAGATTCACATGTTTACCCAAGCGGATAAATGCGCCAAAGTTGCCTTGACTGTTCAATTATCGCCAACAATGGAGACGCAAAATGGATCAGGTCAAAGCGATGAAGGTGTTCGTACGCATCTACGAACGCTCAAGCTTCACGCTGGCGGCCGACGACCTGAATCTGCCGCGTGCGACGTTGACCCACACCCTCAATCAATTCGAAGCCTGGCTGGGCACGCGACTGCTGGAGCGCAGCACTCGACGCGTGCGTCCGACCCTGGATGGCGAGGCCTATTACCAGCGGTGCGTGCACCTGCTCGCCGAACTCGAAGAGGCTGAACTGGCTTTTCGCAGCGTGGCGCCCAAGGGCCGTTTGCGAGTGGATCTGCACGGCACCCTGGCCAAGTACTTTGTGATACCGGCGTTGCCGCAATTCATGGCGCGTTACCCGCAGATCGAGCTGTCCATCAGCGAGGCGGATCGCTTTGTCGACCTGATCAGCGAAGGGGTGGATTGCGTGCTGCGCGCAGGCAGCTTGGGCGACTCCGCGCTGATCGGCCGGCGGGTGGCGACCTTGCGCCAAGTCACCTGCGCCAGCCCCGCCTACCTGCGCACCTACGGCGAGCCTGAGAGCCTGGCTGACCTGAGTCGGCATCGCGCGGTGAACTACGTTTCGCGCACCACGGCCAAGTTGTTTCCGTTCGAATTCATGGTCGAAGGCGCGCTGCGGGAAGTCGCTATCGAGAGTGCGCTGTCGGTGTTTGGCGCGGAAATTTACTCTGCCAGTGCGGTGGCTGGGTTGGGCATTATCCAGTGCCCGCATTACCGCATGGCCGAGCTGATCGAGCAGGGGATAATGCGTGAAATTCTAAAAGAAACACCGCCGCCGTCGATGCCGGTTTCCGTGCTTTACCCGCACAATCGACACCTCTCGCCGAGGGTGCGCGTATTCGTCGACTGGCTCGCTGAAATTTTCGAAAATGCCCGCTGACTTCATCCGCTCAAGGCGATGACATGCGTACCGCGCAGGGCATGACCGGCGAGTGGAGCGTGACAGTGTCGTGGAGTATCCAATTCCACCCTGGCGGAAAATTGCTGTAAAAGACAGGGGCAGACTTAAGCGATTCAGCGGGCAGATAAGGCCTGGGAATAACCTTATTCCCAGGCCTTATCTGCCCCAAGCCCAGAGAGGATTCGATGACGTACATTGCTGCCGAAAACCGCTATGAATCTATCCCTTATCGCCGCGTAGGCCGCAGTGGGTTGGTGCTGCCGGCACTGTCCCTGGGGTTGTGGCACAACTTTGGCGACAGCACCCCGATCGCCACCCAGCGCGCCCTGCTGCGCACCGCATTCGACTTAGGCATCAACCACTTCGACCTGGCCAATAACTACGGCCCGCCCTACGGCAGCGCCGAGATCAACTTCGGCCGGTTGCTGCGCGAAGACTTCAAGCACTACCGCGACGAGCTGATCATTTCCAGCAAGGCCGGTTGGGACATGTGGCCCGGCCCCTATGGCCAGGGCGGCGGTTCGCGTAAATACGTGCTGGCGAGCCTGGACCAGAGCCTGCAACGCCTGGGCGTCGACTATGTGGATATTTTCTATTCGCACCGTTTCGACGCCGACACGCCGCTGGAAGAAACCGCCAGTGCGCTGGCCACCGCCGTGCAGCAGGGCAAGGCGTTGTACATCGGTATCTCGTCCTACTCCGGTGTAAAAACCCGTGAGATGGCAGCGCTGCTCAACGAGTGGAAAGTGCCGCTGTTGATTCACCAGCCTGCCTACAACCTGCTCAACCGCTGGGTGGAAAAAGACCTGCTCGACACCACCGAAGAGCTCGGCGCCGGGGTGATTGCGTTCACACCGTTGGCCCAGGGTTTGCTCACCGATAAATACCTCAACGGCGTACCGGCCGATGCCCGGGTGAATCGACCGGGGGGTGGCTCGCTGCAGGCCAAGCACCTGTCCGACGCCAACATTGCCCATGTTCGCGCCCTCAACGAAATCGCCCAGCGTCGCGGCCAAAGCCTGGCGCAAATGGCGCTGGCCTGGACCCTGCGTGATCCACGGGTGACCAGCGCGCTGATCGGTGCCAGCCGGCCCGAGCAGATCATCGAGAACGTCGGGGCGTTGAAGAACCTGAGTTTCAGTGCGGAAGAACTGGCGGAGATTGATCGGTTTGCGCAGGAAGGCGGGATTAACCTGTGGGAAAAACCATCCACAGCTGAATGACCTGACACCGCTGGGTTAAAAATGTGGGAGGGGGCTTGCTCCCGATGGCAGTGGATCAGTCAATAGATATAGTGACTGACCCACCGCTATCGGGAGCAAGCCCCCTCCCACATTTGAACCGAGGTGTTCTTAGAACGGCACATCGCCCAGGATGGTTGCCCGATGCATCACGCGCCGCTGCGGCCGGTAGTCATCCACCGCGTAATGCTGGGTCACGCGGTTGTCCCAGAACGCCACGTCATTTTCCTGCCAACGCCAGCGGAGGGTGAATTCCGGGCGTGTGGCATGGGCGAACAATAGTTTGAGAATCGCCGCGCTTTCAGCCGATTCCAGTTCATTGATCCGGGTGGTGAAGCCTTCGCTGACGAACAGCGATTTACGCCCGCTCACCGGGTGCGTGCGGATCACCGGGTGCGACAGGGGTGGGTTTTTTTGGCGGGCTTCTTCCCAGCGGGCTCGGTCGTCGTCGGTGTTGCCAAAGCGCTCCAGTGGGAAAGACTGGGTGAAGTCGTGGGTGGCAGTCAGCCCATCGAGCAACGCTTTGAATGGCTCGGACAGCGCTTCATAAGCCGCAATCCCACTGGCCCACAAGGTATCGCCACCGAACGCCGGCAGCAGTTTGGCGCTGAGCACCGCGCCCAGGGCTGGTGTGGGCAGGAAGGTCACGTCGGTGTGCCATACGGCGTTATCACGCACATCGGTGACCGCCGTGTCGAGGATCAACACTTCGGGCTGTTCCGGCACATTGGGGTAGGTCGGGTGGATGTGCAGGTCGCCGAAATTCGCCGCGAACCGTGCCTGTTGCTGCGGGGTGATCGGCTGGTCCCGGAAGAACAGCACCGAATGCTTGAGCAGGGCTTGTTCGATGGCGTCGCGCTGTTCGGCGCTCAGTGTCTGGGTGATATCGACGCCACTGATCTGGGCGCCGAGCGCGATGCTTAGGGGGGTAACGGTCAGGCTGCTCATTTATTCATCATCACTCAGTGTGCCTGGCCATGCCACGGCACTAATTTACGCTGCAGGGCGCGCAGGCCCATTTCCATGGCGAAGGCGATCAGCGCGATCACCAGGATGCCCAGGACCACGACGTCAGTGACCAGAAACTGCGCCGCCGACTGCACCATGAAGCCCAGGCCGCTGGTGGCGGCGATCAGCTCGGCAGCCACCAGGGTCGACCATCCCACCCCCAGGCCGATGCGCACGCCGGTGAGGATGTCGGGCAGGGCGCTGGGCAGGATCACATGCCGGATCAACTGGGCACGGGTCGCGCCGAGCGACTGTGCGGCGCGCAACTTGGCCGGGTCGACCGTGCGTACGCCGGTCGCGGTGGCGATGGCAATCGGCGCAAAGATCGCCAGGTAAATCAGCAGCACTTTGGACAGCTCGCCGATGCCGCACCAGATCACGATCAACGGCAGATAGGCCAGCGGCGGGATCGGCCGGTAAAACTCGATCAGCGGATCGAGAATGCCACGGGCGATACGGTTGGCGCCGATGGCGATGCCCACCGGCACGGCAGTCAGCACCGCGAAGCCCAAACCCAGGCCGATGCGGCTGAGGCTCGCGCCCAGGTGCTGCCACAAGGTGGAATCCATATACCCCGTAGTCGCCAGCAACCAGCCTTTTTGCAACACGGCAGAGGGCGGCGGCAGGAACAGCGGCTCGATCAAGCCGGTGGCGGTCACGGCCCACCAGATAGCCAGCAAGGCCAACAGGGTCAACAGGCTGATCCAGCGCGTGCTCAGGCGGCGGCGTACGGGAATGACGGCGTGTGTCACCGGCTTGGCCGCCGTGGCAGCGAGTTCGTAGCTGCTCATGCGCACACCTGCCGTTGCGAGAACACTTTGCCCAGCACGTGTTCGCGGGTTTCGATAAAGCGCGGGTCGGACTTGATCGCCCGTGCCGATTCGCCCGCCGCGTAGCGTTGGCCGAAGTCCAGGTGCAGGCGCTCGACGATCTGGCCGGGGTTGGGGGCCAGCAGAATCAAGTCGGTGGCGAGGAACACCGCTTCTTCGATGTCATGGGTGATCAGGAATACCGGCTTGGCCGTGCGTCGCCAGACTTGCAGCAGCAGTTCCTGCATCTGTTCGCGGGTAAAGGCATCGAGGGCGCCGAAGGGCTCGTCCATCAGCAATACACGAGGGTCGGCCGCCAAGGCGCGGGCAAGGCCGACGCGTTGCTTCTGGCCGCCAGAGAGTTGCCAGATGCGGCGGCTGTCGAAACCGCCCAGGTCAACCAGCGCGAGCATTTCCCGGGCGCGCACTTCACGTTGCGCCTTGGGCACGCCGGCCAGTTCCAGGCCGAAGGCGACGTTGGCCAGTACGTCCTGCCAGGGCAGCAGGGCATCGTCCTGGAACACCACGCCGCGCTCGGCGCTGGGCCCCTTGACCGGCACGCCATCGAGGGTGATGCGCCCGGCCGAGGGCTCGACAAAGCCGGCAATCAGGTTCAACAGCGAAGTCTTGCCACTGCCGGACGGGCCGAGGGCAACCAGCAATTGCTGGGGCCCAAGCTCGAGTGAAATATCCGCCAGTACCGGTTCCGGGGCGCCTGGGTACTGTGCGCTGATGCGCTCCAGCTGTAGCAAGGCCATCGCGATGAACTCCTCAGTTAGTGATGAATTTGGCGCTGATGTAAGGGGCGTAGTCTGGGAGCACGGCATCGACCTTGCCCTGTTCCTTGAGGAACGCCGCAGTGTCGGTGACGGCCTTGGTGGTCGGCGCGCCCAGCAGGGTGACCTGGTCAGCGGCCAGCGGGTAGACGTTGCCTTGCAGCAGCAACGGAATGTCGCTGGCCTTGGCACCGGAGAGCTTCACCAGTTTGTCGACGTTGCCTTTGTCGGCGAGCCAGGCTTGTGGGTCTTTGCGGTACGCCGCGTAGGCATCCAGGGTGACTTTGGCGAAGGCGGTGACGATTTCCGGATGCTTCTCGGCAAAATCCTTACGCACGATCCAGGCATCGAAGGTCGGTGCACCGAACTTGGCCAGCTCGCCGGAGGTGATCAACACCTTGCCGTTTTCCTTGGCTACGCCCAGGGCCGGGTCCCACACATAGGTGGCGTCGATATCACCGCGCTTCCAGGCGGCGATGATGGCCGGTGGTGCGAGATTGAGGATGGTTACTTTCGAGGGGTCGATGTTCCAGTGCTTCAGCGCGGCCAACAGGCTGTAGTGACCGGTGGACACGAACGGCACGGCGATCTTTTTACCGATCAGGTCCTGCGGGCTGTTGATCCCCGAACCATCGCGCGCCACCAGGGCTTCGGCGCCGCCGATCTGGGTGGCGACGAGAAAGGTCTGCACCGGTACGTTGCGCGTGATTGCGGCGGTCAACGGGCTGGAACCGAGGTAACCGATCTGCACGTCGCCCGAGGCGATGGCGGCGATGATATCGGCGCCATTGTCGAATTTGCGCCAGTCGATTTTGGCATTGGTGGCTTTTTCATAGGCGCCATCGGCCTGGGCAACTTTCGCCGGGTCGACGGTGGTCTGGTACGCGACGGTCACATCCGCCGCCTGGGCAAACAGACTGGCACCGGCCAGGGACAACGCCGCCAGCAAGCGCAGGGGGTCAACAGTTTCAAAGGGAAGCTCCTCGATCAGGCGGCCGGGGGTCGGCGTGTGAGGAGACTAAATGATCTAAGAATCCGAAAATAAATAACATTTTCGAATTAGCTTAGTCGGAGAAGAATTGAAGCAAATCTTTGAGCATATGAGAGACAAATGTGGGAGGGGGCTTGCTCCCGATAGCGGTGGATCAGTCACTGATGGAGCGACTGACACGCTGCTATCGGGAGCAAGCCCCCTCCCACAATGGACCGAGCTGGACCTTAGTTACTGATCGCCAGAATACTCGCCTGGTACGACCCGACAAACACATCGAAATCGCCCACCTCGTTCTGCTCGAGCTCCGCCTGCTGGGCCAGCGACGTCCGCGCCAGTTCCTCAAAGCGCGCCTGTTCCTCAGCCGGAAGCGGCTCCTTGCGGAAATACTCAGCATGCACCTCGCTCTGATGCAGGGAGAACTGCGCAAAGCTTTCCTTGCGCTCGGCCATCGCTGCCAGCACCTGAGCCGACGGCGTCAGTGACGGGTCATTGACCTTCGCCAACTGCGCGTCCAGTGCCTGGCTGTGCTCAGTGATGCCGTGGCTTTCATCGAGCAGGGCGGCCAGGGGGGCGATGTGCTCCAGCAGCTCGGTGGCCCACTCTTTCATATCCACCGCTTGGCCCTCACGCTGCAATTGCAGGCCCGGACGGCGACCTTCCTTGACCACGCTGAGGAAGTTGGAGGTGGCGTTCCCGCATTCATTATTGGCGAACAGTGGGCTGTCATTCAGCGCGCAATACAGCAGGAACGCGTCGAGAAAGCGCGACTCTGGAAGATCGATGCCCATCGGCAGGAAGGGGTTGATGTCCAGGCAGCGCACTTCGATGTACTGAATGCCTCGCGCCATCAGCGCCTGGATCGGCCGCTCGCCGGTATAGGTCACGCGCTTGGGGCGGATGTTGGAGTAGTACTCGTTTTCGATCTGCAGGATGTTGGTGTTGAGCTGCACCCACTCACCGTCCTTGTGCGTGCCGACTTCGACATAGGGCGCGTAGGGCGTTGCCACCGCTTCGCGCAGGCTGTCGGTGTAGCTGACCAGGTCGTTGTAGCACGGCGTCAGGCCGGCCTGGGCGTTGCTCTGGTAACCCAGGTCGCTCATGCGCAGGCTGGTGGCGTACGGCAGGTACAGGGTGTCGGCGTCGAGCACTTCAAGCTGGTGCGAGCGACCGCGCAGGAAGCCGGCGTCCAGGGCCGGCGAGGCACCGAACAGGTACATCAACAGCCAGCTGTAGCGCCGAAAGTTACGGATCAGCGCGATATAGGCGGTGGACTGATAGTCGCGATCGGTGCCGACAAACCCTTCGGCTTCCTTGAGCAGCGGCCACAGCTGTTCCGGCAACGAGAAGTTGTAGTGGATGCCGGCAATGCACTGCATGGTCTTGCCGTAGCGCAGGGCCAGGCCCTTGCGATAAACGTACTTGAGCTGCCCGATATTGGAGGTGCCGTAGTAGGCAATCGGAATATCTTCCTCGGCCGGCAACGGGCACGGCATCGAGGGGCTCCACAGGTATTCGCTGCCCAGCTTGGTGTAGGCAAAGCGATGGATCTTGTCCAGGCTGCTCAGGGTATCGGCCGGGTTGGGCAGCGCGGGAGTGATGAACTCCAGCAGCGATTCCGAGTAGTCGGTCGTGATCTGTTCGTGAGTCAACGCGGCGCCCAGGGCTTCCGGATGCGGCGTCTGGGCCAGGCGGCCCTCGCTGGTGACGCGCAGGCATTCACGCTCGATGCCATGCAGGCAGTGCTCTAGCAGGGAGAGGTGTTCGCGCTTGCCGAGCAGAGCCAGGCGGCGGTTGAGAAGTTCGCTCAAGTTGGATTCCTTCACGCGTCAGTCGCCCCAATATGGGGGTGGGCAAGACGGTCTACAAGGGTGAAGTTGAAACTGGCGTGATCGCCTGGTTCTGAGTCGATTTGACCCGCTCTGAATTTGCCGACTTCACTCCATGAATTGGGCTACAGCGCAGCGAGAAAATTCCGACGCTGTTGTCACAGCGCCGAAATTAACTCAAATCATGGGCGAGGAGCTATAGGACAGCGAACGTGCCCTGTGCTTTTGCGACAAGTCTTTCGCCCTGGTACACGTCGGCTTCGACCACTAATGTGCGCCTGCCGGCGTGGATCACCCGGCTTGTGCACAGTACGTCACCGTCTTCCACAGCGCGGATATAGTTGATTTTGCACTCGATGGTCGCGCTCTGCTGGTCGAACCCATGGGCGCTGGAGCAGGCCAGGCCCATGGTGATGTCCACCAGGCTGAAAATCGCGCCGCCATGCAGCTTGCCGCCGCGATTGCGCAAATGCGGCGCCAGGCTCAGGGCCACTTCGGCAACGCCCTCATCCAGGCGCTGCAGGCGGCAGCCGATCAGTTCGCTGAACGCGCTCTGGGTCAAACCGGCCGGAATCTCCATCAGCGCTTCTTCAACTGTTTGGCGTTGGCGAACAGCGAAGCCATGGCGTTGTTGCTCGGAGCGGCTGTCGCGGTTTCCTTGCGCGGCGCGGTGTTCTGCGACGAGCGCGGGGCCGAGCCAGGACGAGCACCACGGGCGCCGTCGATTTTCTCGCCGGGGGTGTCGCTCATGCGCATCGACAGGCCAACGCGTTTACGTGGGATGTCGACTTCCATCACCTTGACCTTGACCACGTCACCGGCCTTCACCGCTTCGCGGGGATCCTTGATGAATTTCTCCGAAAGCGCAGAGATATGCACCAAACCGTCCTGATGCACACCGATATCCACGAATGCGCCAAAGTTGGTCACGTTGGTCACCACGCCTTCGAGAATCATGCCCAGTTGCAGATCCTTGAGGTCTTCGACACCGTCCTGGAATTCGGCGGTCTTGAATTCGGGGCGCGGGTCGCGGCCGGGTTTTTCCAGCTCTTGCAGGATGTCGGTGATGGTCGGTACGCCGAAGGTTTCGTCGGTGTACTTCTTCGGGTCCAGACGCTTGAGGAACGCCGCGTCGCCGATCAGCGAACGGATGTCGCGGTCGGTTTCGGCAGCGATTCGTTGCACCAGCGGATAGGCTTCCGGGTGAACCGCAGAGGCATCCAGCGGGTTATCGCCGTTCATTACGCGTAGGAAACCGGCGGCTTGCTCGAAGGTTTTCTCGCCCAAACGCGCGACCTTTTTCAGCGCGGCGCGGGTTTTGAAAGCGCCGTTCTCGTCGCGGTGAGTCACGATATTCTGCGCCAGGGTAGCGTTGAGGCCAGAAATACGTGCGAGCAGCGCCACGGAAGCGGTGTTCACGTCCACACCCACGGCGTTCACGCAGTCTTCCACCACTGCATCCAGGCCACGCGCCAGCTTGAGCTGCGACACGTCGTGCTGGTATTGGCCGACACCGATGGATTTAGGGTCGATCTTCACCAGTTCGGCCAGTGGGTCCTGCAGGCGACGGGCAATCGACACGGCGCCGCGGATCGACACATCGAGGTCCGGGAATTCCTTGGACGCCAGTTCCGAGGCCGAGTACACCGAAGCGCCTGCCTCGGAGACCATGACCTTGGTCATCTTCATGGCCGGGTATTTTTTGATCAGTTCGGCGGCCAACTTATCGGTTTCGCGGCTGGCGGTGCCGTTGCCGATGGCGATCAGGTCCACGGCGTGCTTGGCGCACAGGGCGGCCAGGATGGCGAGGGTCTGGTCCCACTTGTTGTGCGGCACGTGCGGGTAGACGGTGGCGTGGTCCAGCAGCTTGCCGGTGGCGTCGACCACCGCGACCTTGCAGCCGGTGCGCAGGCCCGGGTCCAGGCCCAGGGTGGCGCGTGGGCCCGCCGGAGCGGCCAGCAGCAGGTCATGCAGGTTGTGGGCGAATACGTTGATCGCCTCGGTTTCGGCGCCGTCGCGCAGCTCGCCGAGCAGGTCGGTTTCCAGGTGGGTATAGAGCTTGACCTTCCAGGTCCAGCGCACGACCTCACTGAGCCACTTGTCCGCAGGACGATTCTGATTCTGAATGCCGAATTGTTGACCGATCATGCCCTCGCACGGGTGCATGGTGCCCGGCAGCTCGTCGCCGACTTTCAGCGCGGAGCTGAGAATGCCCTCGTTACGGCCACGGAAAATCGCCAGGGCGCGGTGGGACGGCATGCTCTTGAGGGGCTCGTCGTGTTCGAAGTAATCGCGGAACTTGGCGCCTTCTTCCTCTTTGCCGGCGATGACGCGGGCGCTGAGGATGGCTTCCTGTTTCAGGTAGGTACGCAGTTTTTCCAGCAGGCTGGCGTTTTCCGCGAAGCGCTCCATCAGGATGTACTTGGCGCCTTCCAGGGCAGCCTTGATATCGGCGACGCCTTTCTGCGCGTCGACAAAGCGCGCGGCTTCGGTTTCCGGGGTCAGCGACGGGTCATTGAACAGGCCGTCGGCCAGGTCGCCCAGGCCCGCTTCCAGGGCGATCTGGCCCTTTGTGCGACGTTTCTGTTTATACGGCAGGTAAAGGTCTTCGAGGCGGGTCTTGGTGTCGGCGAGCTTGATGTCGCGTTCCAATTGCGGGGTCAACTTGCCCTGTTCCTCGATGCTGGCAAGGATGCTGATACGCCGCTCGTCGAGTTCTCGCAGGTAACGCAGGCGTTCTTCCAGGTGCCGCAGCTGAATATCGTCAAGGCTACCGGTCACTTCTTTTCGGTAACGGGCGATGAAAGGCACCGTGGAGCCTTCATCCAGTAGCGCGACGGCCGCTTCGACCTGTTGTGGGCGTACACCGAGTTCCTCGGCGATGCGGCTGTTGATGCTGTCCATAAAACCACCTGAAATTCTGAAAAGCAGTTCGCACGCCCGGAAAACAAGGCCTTGCGAGGCTGGTTGAGCGGCCCGACTGGCGCCGCTGCCTGGGTCAAGAGGCAGCCTATTGACCCTCGAAATCGAAAAAACACGAACAAGCGGGTAAAAAAGCCCGGCAGTAAACGGTAACGATCTGACGTTGCCCTGCACGAAGGCGCCGCATTATAACCAGCGTTCTGCCCTTGGGGGCTACTGCGCCAGTGGTCGTAGAGCGCGGCTTGGCTGGCAGTAGAGGAAAAATCTGCTAACAATGCACACGGTGCGTATAACGGCAGCTAGGCCATAATGCGCGCCGAGATAAGAGGAGCATCTAATGAGCAGCACTGCACAAACTGCTGAAGGCGAAAAAATTCTCATCGTTGACGACGATCCGGGGCTGAGCAGCCTGCTGGAGCGTTTTTTCAACTCCAAAGGCTACCGGGCGCGCGCGGTGCCGAACACCGAGCAGATGGACCGCCTGTTAGGGCGTGAAGTGTTCAATCTGGTCGTGCTCGACCTGATGCTGCCCGGCGAAGACGGCCTGACCGCCTGCAAGCGTCTGCGCGGTGCGAACAACCAGATCCCGATCATCATGCTCACTGCCAAGGGCGATGAGCTGAGCCGCATCAAGGGCCTTGAACTGGGCGCTGATGACTACCTGGCCAAGCCGTTCAACCCGGACGAGCTGATGGCCCGGGTCAAGGCCGTATTGCGTCGCCAGGCCCCGTCGGTACCGGGTGCGCCGGGCAGCGAAGACGAAAGCGTGACCTTTGGCGACTACGAGTTGTCCCTGGCGACCCGCGAGCTCAAGCGTGGCGACGAAGTGCACATGCTCACTACCGGCGAATTCGCGGTGCTCAAGGCCCTGGTGATGAACGCTCGCCAGCCGCTGACCCGCGACAAGCTGATGAACCTGGCCCGTGGCCGAGAATGGGACGCCCTGGAGCGCTCCATCGACGTGCAGATCTCCCGACTGCGCCGGATGATCGAGCCGGACCCTTCCAAGCCGCGGTATATCCAGACGGTGTGGGGTGTGGGTTATGTGTTTGTGCCGGATGGCACCGCAACCAAGTGACCGATGATTTGCAGGGGCGGGCATCCGGCGTTTGATTCCATGAGGATCGACGGGGTGTCCGGCGTCTGCAATTCTGCGAGCGCCGCTCGTTCCTGCAAGGTGTCTAGCTGTCTCCTATGAAAACCCCGCTGTGGTTCCCGCAAAGTTTCTTCTCCCGCACCCTTTGGCTGGTGCTGATCGTCGTTCTGTTTTCGAAGGCACTCACACTGGTTTATCTCTTGATGAACGAGGACGTGCTGGTGGATCGGCAGTACAGCCACGGCGTCGCCTTGACGTTGCGCGCCTACTGGGCCGTAGACCCTGAGAACCGTGAAAAGGTAGCCAAGGCCTCAACCCTGATCCGGGTTGATGGGGCCGGCGTGCCTGAGGGCGAACAGCATTGGCCCTACAGTGAGATCTACCAGCGCCAGATGCAGGCGGAACT
Source organism: Pseudomonas sp. R2-37-08W (assembly GCF_003851705.1). Classification (NCBI taxonomy): domain Bacteria; kingdom Pseudomonadati; phylum Pseudomonadota; class Gammaproteobacteria; order Pseudomonadales; family Pseudomonadaceae; genus Pseudomonas; species Pseudomonas sp. R2-37-08W. The sequence goes on from NZ_CP027728.1 coordinate 319,297, forward strand.
GGGCGACGACACCGAGGTGCGGCTGCGCATGCATGTGTCGCCTGCGCTGTGGGTGAGGGCGCCCAGCCTGGGAGATGCCTGGATCAAGGTACCGCTGTATCCGCACCCGTTGCGCGGGCAGAAAATCTGGAACGTATTGGGCTGGTTCCTCGCCATTGGCTTGCTTTCAACCGCGTCCGCGTGGATTTTCGTGCGCCAGCTCAATCAACCGCTCAAACGCCTGGTGTTCGCGGCCCGCCAATTGGGCCAGGGGCGCAGCGTGCGCCTGCCAGTCAGCGATACGCCCAGTGAGATGACCGAGGTGTACGGCGCGTTCAACCAGATGGCGGAGGATGTCGAGCAGGCCGGGCGCGAGCGCGAGCTGATGCTGGCGGGCGTGTCCCATGACCTGCGCACACCGTTGACGCGACTGCGCTTGTCCCTGGAGTTGATGGGCAACCATACCGACCTCACCGATGACATGGTGCGCGACATCGAGGACATGGACGCGATTCTGGACCAGTTCCTGGCATTCATCCGTGATGGGCGCGACGAGGTAGTGGAGGAGGTTGACCTGACCGATCTGGTACGTGAAGTGGTCGCACCCTACAACCAGAGCGGTGAGCAGGTGCGCCTGCGCCTGGAACCGATTCAGCCGTTTGCGTTGCGCAGGGTGTCGATGAAGCGCCTGCTGAACAACCTGATCGGCAATGCCTTGCATCATGCCGGTTCGGATGTGGAAGTGGCGGCGTACGTGTCTGGCGACAGCGCTGCGCCCTATGTCGTGCTGAGCGTGATGGACCGCGGCACCGGTATCGACCCGGCGGAACTGGAGGCCATCTTCAACCCGTTCACCCGTGGCGACCGCGCCCGTGGCGGTAAAGGTACCGGCTTGGGCTTGGCGATTGTGCGGCGGATTGCGTCGATGCATGGCGGCAATGTCGAGTTGCGCAACCGCGAAGAGGGCGGCCTGGAGGCACGGGTGCGCCTGCCGCTTGGGTTGATGTTGCCCCGGGATGCGGTCTAAACAGACAACATGAATCAAATGTGGAAGGGGGCTTGCTCCCGATAGCAGAATGTCAGTCAATGCAGATGTGACTGACCCACCGCTATCGGGAGCAAGCCCCCTCCCACATTTGAACTGATGTTGTGTCAGGAGCAGAGCTTTTCAGCCCTTTCCCTTGGTCCGGGTCATGTTCGGCCCGCCATTTTTTTCCAGATGCTCAATTATGATCCCCGCCACATTTTTGCCCGTGGTGGTCTCGATCCCTTCCAGGCCCGGCGATGAGTTCACCTCCATGACCAACGGGCCATGGTTGGAGCGCAGGATATCCACGCCCGCCACGGCCAACCCCATGACCTTGGCTGCACGCAGCGCGGTCATGCGCTCCTCCGGGGTGATCTTGATCAGGCTCGCGCTGCCGCCACGGTGCAGGTTGGAGCGGAACTCACCCGGCTTGGCCTGGCGCTTCATGGCGGCAATCACCTTGTCGCCCACCACGAAGCAGCGGATATCCGCACCGCCCGCTTCCTTGATGTACTCCTGCACCATGATGTTCTGCTTGAGGCCCATGAACGCCTCGATCACCGATTCCGCCGCCGTTGCGGTTTCGCACAACACCACGCCGATGCCCTGGGTGCCTTCCAGCACCTTGATCACCAGCGGTGCGCCATTAACCATTTCGATCAGGTCGGGGATGTCATCCGGGGAGTGGGCAAAGCCGGTGACCGGCAGACCGATCCCCCGGCGCGACAGCAGCTGCAGCGAGCGCAACTTGTCCCGCGAGCGCGCGATGGCCACGGATTCATTCAGCGGGAAGACCCCCATCATTTCAAACTGGCGCAGCACCGCGCAGCCGTAGAACGTCACCGAGGCGCCGATGCGTGGGATCACCGCATCGAAACCTTCCAGCGGCTTGCCCCGGTAGTGGATCTGCGGCTTGTGGCTGGCAATGTTCATATAGGCCCGCAACGTGTCGATCACCACCATTTCATGGCCACGTTCAGTGCCGGCCTCGACCAGGCGGCGGGTGGAATACAGACGCGGGTTTCGCGACAGCACAGCAATCTTCATGCAGCACCTGGGGCAGAAATAGTAGAGACCGGGAACACCGGCTTGTCTTGAACGTACTTGACGCCTGGGCTGACCACCAACTGGCCGTCAATCAGCGCCTTGGAGCCCAGCAACAGGCGATAACGCATGGCTTTGCGGCAGGCCAGGGTGAATTCCACCCGCCACACCCGATCGCCCAACGCCAGGGTGGTGCTGATCACGTAGCGCACCTGCGCATGGCCGTTGGAGCTCTTGATGGTTTTCATCGTTACCAGGGGCGCTTCGCAGCGGCGGTGACGCAGTTGCACCACGCTGCCCAGGTGGGCGGTAAAACGCACCCATTTCTCGCCATCACGCTCGAACGGTTCGATGTCGGTGGCGTGCAAGCTCGAGGTGCTGGCACCGGTGTCGATCTTGGCACGCAGGCCAGCCACTCCCAGGTCGGGAAGTGCCACCCACTCTCGCAGACCCACAACGGTCAAATGGTCAAATGTCTTCAATATGGGTACCGGTCAATGTGCCCAGGCGCGAGGCGAAACCTTGGCCAGGGCATTGAATGCAGGCTTGGCGAACCAATAGCCCTGCATTAGAAATATTCCACAGTCGGAGAGGAAGTCCCGCTCGCCGGCACTTTCGATGCCTTCGGCGATGACAGTAACCCCCAACTGCTCACAGATTGTGACAATCCCCCGGACGATCACCTGACGGACACGGTCTTGGTCGACATCGCGAATCAGCGCCATGTCGAGTTTGATCAGGTCCGGCTGGAAATCGGCCAGCAGATTCAGCCCCGAATAGCCCGCGCCGAAATCATCGATGGCGGTCTTGAAGCCGAATTCGCGGTATTCACGCAGAATATTCGTCAAATGGCGATTGTTATCTACATGCTCGCTTTCCAGTGTCTCGAAAATCAGGCGGTCCAGCGGAAACTTGTGCGCGCGGGCGGCCTCCAGGGTGCTGCGGATACACAGTTCCGGACGGTATACGGCATTGGGCATGAAATTGATGGAAAGGTGAGTCTGCATGCCCAGGGCGGCAGCGCCGGCAATTGCCTGGGTGCGGCAGCGCTGGTCGAAGCGGTAGCGATTGGTTGCGTTGACGTGGGCCAGCACCGACGACGCGCCTTCACCCTGGATGCCGCGCACCAAGGCTTCATTGGCAAATATCGAATGGTCACGCAGGTCTACGATAGGCTGGTAGGCGAAAGCGAAATCGAACCCCAGGGGCTCGCTTTGCTGGCAACCCACGCACCGCTGGTTGGGCGAGGTGAGTGAAACGGGAAAGTCGGTCACAGCGTGTCCTCGCGAAAACAGAGTGCTACCTGGCGTATCTTAGGTGAGCCTCAGGGTTTATGCGTCGAAGCGTTTCAACGGTAAGGTTGCGACATTTTTCAGAGCGAGGAATTCAAGTGGCTCAAAAACAGGAAGAGGAAGAAAAGGTCCGCCTGGACAAATGGTTGTGGGCCGCGCGTTTCTACAAAACCCGTGCCCTGGCCAAGGCCGCTATCGAGAGCGGCAAGGTGCACCATCGCGGCGAGCGCTGCAAGCCGGGGAAGGAGCCGCGTGTCGGTGACGAGTTTCAGATTCGTACAGGGTTCGATGAAAAGACTGTCGTGGTTCAGGCGCTTTCTGTCGTGCGCCGGAGCGCGCCAGAAGCGCAGACACTGTATGCGGAGACCGAAGCCAGCATTACCAAGCGCGAGAACGCTGCGGCCATGCGCAAGGCGGGAGCTTCGGGTTTGACCACCGATGGCAAGCCGAGCAAAAAGCAACGCCGTGACTTGTTCAAGTTTCGCGGCAGTGGCAATGATGATTGATTACGCAAATCTCCGACCCAACGGAGATCAAAATGTGGGAGGGGGCTTGCCCCCGATTGCGGTAGGTCAGCTACCTATAAGCTGACTGATCCACTGCTATCGGGAGCAAGCCCCCTCCCACATTTAGCTGGCGGTGTTAACGGGCTGTACGTATCACACTCAATCGCCCGATCACCGGCAATTTGCCAAGCAACCCGAAAACCGGCGCTGTTACCCGCAACAGGAACCCCGACACCTTCGCTGCAAACGGCGTGTAGTAACCCCAACCCAATGCCAACAGCGCCAGCAAAACCCCGCCGATGTAATCGTCCTGGCCCCAGTGCGCGCCTGCTACGAGCCGCGGCATCATGAACAACAGCGCCAGGCCCCAGATCACCAGCACCTGGCCGATGCGCTGGGCGAACACGGTCATGAACATCGCCCAGATCAACAACACCGATGCATGATCGCCGGGAAAGCTCTGGCTCGAACGGTCTTTCAGTTCCCAGGTTTTCTCCAGCCCAGGGAAAAAATCACTCATCTGCACTGCGCCGCCGATCACCATCGACGGGCTGCTGTGCTGCCAACCCATCTGCGCCGCGAATTTGGAAAACAGCATGCGGATAAACAGCAACAACAAAAGAATGCTGAGGAAGCCAAAGAACGCTTGGCGAACCTGCACGGCCTTGAACACCCAATCGCCGCGTATCAGCAGCGCCAACAGAATTACCCCGACGACCGCATCAAATGGCCGCAGGCTCGCCACGGCCCACACATGCAACCAAGTGGAGTTGCTCGCCAGCGGACCATTGAGCAGATGAAACAGCCACTCGTCGAAAACCACACACAGCATCTGCCCCGTGGGCCACAGCCAAAAACACAGCAGCCCGATAGCGAGTAGATTGCAAAGAGCCCATCGCCGGAGGTTCCAGTTCGCTTGGAACAAACCCGGATTGTTCATAAACTGTCCCTCATCGTCCTATTAAGCTCCTTGTTTTCAGGAGAATCCGCACCAATATGGTGCTAAAGCGTTTAATTTTATAAACGTTGTAATCATTTTGTCATCACTTCAGATACCCAGACCTATGACTGATCTACCGGATACCGACTTCACCCAACGCTTTATCTTTGACGAGAACGACGCCCGCGGCGAATTGGTTTCGTTGGAGCTCAGCTATGCCGAAGTCCTTGCCAAACACGCGTATCCGGAGCCGGTCGCGCAGTTGCTCGGTGAGTTGATGGCAGCGGCTTCGCTGCTGGTGGGCACGATGAAATTCGATGGCTTGCTGATCCTGCAGGCACGTTCCGAAGGTCCGATCCCGATGCTGATGATCGAGTGTTCCAGCGAGCGCGAGATCCGTGGCCTGGCCCGTTATGACGTCGACCGGATTACACCGGATGCCACATTTTCCAAGTTGATGGCCGATGGCGTGCTGGCGATCACCGTTGACCCCACCGAAGGCCAGCGCTACCAGGGCATCGTTGACCTCGACGGCGAGACCTTGGCGGACTGCTTTACCAACTATTTCGTAATGTCCCAGCAAGTCGGCACCAAGTTCTGGCTCAACGCCGACGGCAAGCGCGCTCGCGGCCTGTTGTTGCAGCAATTGCCGGCTGACCGGATCAAGGATGAGGATGATCGCGCTGAAAGCTGGCGGCATATCATCGCCCTAGCCGACACGTTGAAGGCCGAAGAGCTGCTGGGCCTGGACAACGAAACCATCCTGCACCGCCTTTACCACGAAGAGGCCGTGCGCCTGTTCGACGAACAGTCCCTGCGCTTCAATTGCAGTTGCTCCCGCGAGCGCTCGGCCAATGCCTTGGTCAGCCTGGGCCTGGAAGATGCGCAGAATCTGGTGGTGGAACACGGTGGCCATATCGAGATCGACTGCCAGTTCTGCAACGAGCGTTATCTGTTCGATGCTGCCGATGTCGCCCAATTATTCGCCGGCGCAGGCATCGACACCCCTTCCGACACCCGCCACTAAAACGTTTAAGCACAGGTAAATCACCTGTCAAATGCCGGATTAGAGGCGTTCTGACGGGAGGGCCCTACTCTTTTTGGGCTTTTCTGGCATAATCCGGCCCACTTTTTTCGCGGTAGTAGTGCGCAACTTTCTACTACAAAACGTTTGGAGCACTCGGCCATAGGCCGACGGGGAACCTCATGACGCAAGCCAATAACGCCGTATACACCGATCTGAGTGTTGACGATCTGGTCAAAGAAGCCCTGCAGCGCGGTGAAGGCGTGCTTGCCGATACTGGCGCGCTGGTCGTAGAAACCGGTCACCGCACCGGTCGTTCGCCGGTCGATCGTTTCATCGTTGAAGAGCCGACTACCCAGGCTGCAATCGCCTGGGGCCCGATCAACCGCAAGTTCCCGGCCGACAAGTTCGATGCCCTCTGGGCTCGCGTCGAGGCCTTCAACAATGCGCAAGAACATTTCGTTTCCCACGTTCACGTAGGGGCTGCCGAAGACCACTACCTGGCCGTGAAAATGACTACCCAGACGGCTTGGCAGAACCTGTTCGGTCGCTGCCTGTTCATCAACCCGGCGCAGTACAACCCGGCCGGTCGTGAAGAGTGGCAAGTGCTCAACGTGGCCAACTTCGAGTGCGTGCCAGAGCGTGACGGCACCAACTCCGACGGTTGCGTGATCCTTAACTTCGCCCAGAAAAAAGTGCTGATCGCCGGCATGCGTTACGCCGGTGAAATGAAGAAAGCCATGTTCTCGGTGCAGAACTTCCTGCTGCCGGCCGCCGACGTGCTGCCGATGCACTGCGCCGCCAACATCGGTGAAGCAGGCGATGTGACCCTGTTCTTCGGCCTGTCCGGCACCGGCAAGACCACCCTGTCCGCCGACGAAAGCCGTTACCTGATCGGTGACGACGAGCACGGTTGGGGCGAAGGCGTGGTGTTCAACATCGAAGGCGGTTGCTATGCCAAGTGCATCGACCTGTCCGAGCAGAACGAGCCGGTTATCTGGAAGGCCATCAAGCACGGCGCCGTGCTGGAAAACGTCGTCATCGACGAAGCCGGACATGCCGACTACGCCGATGTCAGCCTGACCCAGAACAGCCGCGCCGCCTACCCGCTGGAACACGTTGCCAAGCGTTCCGAGAAGAACCTGGGTGGCGAGCCCAACGCGGTGATCTTCCTGACCTGCGACCTCACCGGCGTGCTGCCGCCCGTGTCGATCCTCAGCGAAGAACAAGCGGCCTACCACTTCCTGTCCGGCTACACCGCACTGGTGGGCTCGACCGAAATGGGCTCGGGCAGCGGCATCAAGTCGACTTTCTCCACTTGCTTCGGCGCACCGTTCTTCCCGCGCCCGGCCGGTGAATACGCTGAGCTGCTGATCAAACGCATCCGTGGTTTCGGCTCCAAGGTCTACCTGGTCAACACCGGCTGGACCGGCGGCGGCTACGGCGTCGGCAAACGCTTCAACATCCCGACCACGCGCGGCGTGATCGCAGCGATCCAGAGCGGCGCGTTGATCGGTGCCGAAACCGAACACCTCGACACCATCAACCTCGACGTGCCATTGGCCGTACCGGGCGTCGAGACTGGCCTGCTGAACCCACGTAACACCTGGGCTGACAAGGCTGCCTACGATGAAGCGGCGAAGGCGTTGGCTGGGTTGTTCATCGAGAACTTCAAGAAGTTTGAAGTGAGCGATGCGATCAAGGCTGCAGGGCCTAAGTTGTAAGACTCGTTTGTTGTGAAAAAGCCGCCTCTTGTGGGCGGCTTTTTTTTGTGCGCAAAAGGTCAGTCGGCGATGTGCAAAACCACTGCTCCGACCAGAACCAGCACAACCCCCAGCACCTGCACCGCCGTCAGCCGCTCCTTGAAAAACACAAACCCCAGGATCGCTGCAATCCCACCTGACAGCGTACTGATCACCGTCACCACCGAAACCGACCCTGCCATCGCCCCCCATGAAAACGCCGAGAAACCACCGAGGTTCATCACGCTCGCTCCGGTCAATGTCGCGCAGCTTTTCAGCGGCGGGATTTTCAAGCCGTCCTTGATCTTCAGCACCATCATCACCATTACGCACCCTCCAACCAGGTAACCCAGCCACAGCATGGTGATGGGTCCCAGCGCTGGCAGCGTATAGCGGCCTTGCAGCCAGAAACTGGTGCCGTACAGCAGCGCGGCGAGCATGGCGTAGGCGATGGACAGGCGCGGTTTGTTGTGAGGTACGCCGTTGTCCTTATGGAGGCTGGAAAGGATCACGCCGATGACGCACAGGCCGATACAGCCGAGTTGGATCAGGCTGATCTGCTCGCCGCTGGCCCAGGACAGCAAGGTGGTGACTACGCCGTATGAGGTCACGAGTGGCGCAACGATGGCGGCTTTGCCCAGGGCGAAGGCCTTGGACAGTGCGAGGGCGCCGGACACGGTGAGCAGCGCGGCCGCGATACCCAGAAGCCAGACGCTCAACGGCGCATTGAGGGATTTGAAAAAGAATGCAGGAAAACTGACCAGCAGCAGGGTCATGATCAAAAAGCCGAGGGCTTGGCCGAAATACACCGCGCGTTTAACACCAACGGCCCGGGCGTTGAGGCCCACCAGAAAGTCCGTGCCGCCCCAGAGCAGGGCGGCCAGCAGGCCCATCGTTACGTCCATGTAAGGTCCTTGTTATGTATCGCTCGCCAGATTTGCGCAAAGCTAATGTGGGAGGGGGCTTGCCCTAATGCCAGTCAGTTAAGGACGAACACTGTACCTGTGGCGAGGGAGCTTGCTCCCGCTGGGCCGCGAAGCGGCCCCAAAGATGGGACTGCTGCGCAGTCCAGCGGGAGCAAGCTCCCTCGCCACAGGTTACTTTTTACCCTTTCTACTTCTTAACTGACTGGCATTAGGGCTTGCCCCCGATTGCGGTTTAACAGACAAAAATTTGCTGGCTGGCATACTGCTATCGGGGGCAAGCCCCCTCCCACATTTGGATATCAGCGTTCTTTAGATCAGCTCAGATTTTCCAGCGTCTGTGTGTCCCAGCTGTGGGTCTTGATCGCCAGGTAGAGCATACCAATGGTCAGCGGGACTTTGTCGCTATGCCCCTTGGCCCGGCGCTTGAGAAACACGTCGAAGACCGGTGGGTTGAAGTAACGATAAGTGTCGTAGTCGCCCAAGTCGAGGGCGAACTCCTGCTCCAGTGCTTCCATCAGTTGCTTGGCCTCGCTGCCGTCACAGCCCAGGTCGAAATTGAGTGAGGTTTGCAGATGGATGGTCTTGTGTTTCGGCAGGCCGATTTCTTCGTGCAGCAGTTGCAGGAGTTGCTGCATGACGGGGTCTTTGGGGAAGTTGGGGGCGAGGTTCATGGTAGGGACACGCAGGAGTGGGTGAGGGGGACGGTTGCGTTGGTGGCGATACTTGTTTTGGCTTTTTAACAAAATGACGCCTGTTACAAAAGCGATGACCGGCAGGCTCTCTATTTGTGTCTCCCTTATCCAAGAGGTGACGCAGAATAAGATTGTCGGACCGCTCACCACGAGTATGAGCCCAAAACCCTTTCTGAATACGGGCCGCTTGATTGTTTTGTCGGCTAAAGCGGCAAGTGCCAAGAGTAGGATCAGATTTATCCATTGGATGTACATGGTTATCGTATTAGCCACCCTGAAACTGTCGGACCATTGACGAGAGGGATCGCTGAGGGCCGATGCCTCCGTTGACCTGAGCGTCGATCCCTATAACGACGTCACCGGCGTAATAGCTACGAATGAGGCCTTTGATAGTCAAACCTACGGCCGCTCCTGCGGCGAGTCCTACTGCTGGCGATGCCAGGCTTATTGGCGCTGATACCGCGCCGCTGATTAATCCTGCGACGATTTCCCCGCGAATGTTGAGCAAGTCGGCATGTTGCCGGGTAATTGGCTTCGAGATGGCAATGGTGATTTTGCAAGGCAAATCACGGGCGAGCATTTTGTCGTATAAATATACGAGCCGCTGGCGCAGCTCATTTGCGGATGTGCCTGCTTCCAGTAGGCAGAGGTTTGCTAGTGCGTGCCGGTTGGCTGGTAAGGCTATAAGGCGAAGCACCGTGAAGGTGACGCCATAATGGCCGATGTATTGAGTCCTTTCGATGTTCACGGGTGTCCGCCGAGAAAGTTGAGACCGGGCTATTTTCATTCAGCTACGGGTAACTTCTGTAGAGGTTAGGCGGGTGTTTGGAGCAGTTTGGGAAGGGGATGTCACGGTGTTTGGAGGTTTCTTACAGCGGTTTCCGGCATTTGTAGCTTGGCAGCGACGCCATAGGTGAAACTGGTCAAATGTGGGAGTCGGACTTGCCCGCGTTGACGTTGGGTCAGGTGTGGAAATGTCGCCTGATGCTCCGCTATCGCAGGCAAGCCAGCTCCCACAGGGTTAGCTGTGTGGCTGGCCAGTTTGTGTTGGACTGTCGGCCGCCGGCTGTAGCTGCACGTGTTGCGCCGCTTCCAGCAAATCACATCCGTCCTGGACGAGCAGGTACAAGGCGTTGGTGATGTGGGAGATGTCTTTGAGGTCGGCGTGTTCGAAGGTCAGGCAGGAGAAGGTTTCCAGTAAGTCGGTGGCAGCGCGGATGCGTTGGTGGGCGGCGGACTGGATGTCTTCGGCTTTGGCTTGGGTGTCGATGAGAAGCGGATGGGTATCAGTGAAATTGGTGCGTAACTGACGATAGCGGATCATCGTTTCAGGTATTTGCATTTGAAGTTACTCAGTTTGCTGTTAGGTAACCGACATCACCGTGACCAAGCGGTGGGAGGCGGACTGTGCGCAGGTTGGTCAACCGGAAACAGCAATCCGGCACACCCGAAGGCGTCCTACACACAGCCGCCATAGCATTGCGTTACGAGACGATAGACGTCTGTAGAGCAAGTAATGGCACTTATGTGTGCTGTTTTTCGGGTGACCAAACCCGGCCGCTGATTTAGCAGCGACGGAACGAACCTTAGAAGTGAGTGTGTTCTTGGGCAATAAACGGATGGTTTAATCGTTCGTAGTTTTATCAGGTGCTGGCAGGTTTACTGATACACCGCTCAAAAATCGCCTCCAACCCCCGATAGTCACACGCCACCGCGTCAATATTTGCCGGTATCCACGCCGCATGTTTGACCAGCCACCAGTTCACCGAAAATCCCGCGTTCACGATGATCTGTTCAAACAAAATTCGCTGCGCCCGGCCATTGCCTTCGCGGAAAGGGTGGATAACGTTGAGATCGCCATAAGCCTCGGCGACTTTACTCGCCAACTCGGGTTGGTTCGCGCCGACAAACCAGTTTGCCTGCTCCATCTGCCGGATGATTTTCGCGGCTTCTGGCGGGATACGTTCCGGAGTGCAGAACAGCGTGTCGCCTTTCTGGAGGTTGACGCTGCGTAGCTCACCGGCCCAGTCGTAGATGTCGCCGAACAGGATGCGGTGGATATGTTGCAGGCGTTCGAGGTCGTAGGGCGGCGGAAAGAGTGGGAGGTTGCCTACGGCGATTTCGGATAGTTCACGCTCGGCTTGGTGCAAGCGGAGCTCGTCGAGCAAGTCGAGTCGGTTGCGCAGGACACTGCTACCGGGGTAGCAGTACGGGTCCTGGCCCACCCCGTACTTGTCGAGCATTAGCGTGGGGTGTTGCGGTACTTGGCAAGGACGGCTTCGCGTGTCGGCAGCGGCTTGTCGACGTCGGTCGGTTGGGTGTCGAACCCTTCCAGGCGCAGGCTGGCCAGGTAATTGGAACGGCGGATCTTATGATAGTGATCCTGTTTTTGCTCAAACGTCAGTTCGCTCATTGCAGCGTACTCCTAGTTAGCAAGGCTTTGATTGTAGCGCAATGCATCAGGGGGCAGGCAGGATAAAAACCACGTCACACTCTATACAAAAAACCCGCCAAAAATCTGAATTCAGCGTATGTTTCACCGCAAAATCTTGTAGGGCAATTCCGCCCACTACTTAAAGGGAATTAGCATGGGTTTGCTTCGTGTCGCTTCGGCGATGTCATTGTTTGCGGTGGCTTTCTCGATCCAGGCCGAGCAGTTGCCGATCGAGGTGCTGAGTGCGGTGGTCAAGGACCAGAAAATCGCCGACGCCGAGGTGCTGCTGCAACGCAACGGTGCGCAGAACGTGGTGGGCCGCACCAACGCTCAAGGGCAGGTGACGCTGACCAGCGAGGCGGCTGACGACGTCAGCAACCTATTGATCATCAAAAAACCGGGCTATTCCAACCTGGTGGTGAAATGCCCGTGCAAGGGCATGACCTACGCTATCAGCCCTGTGATGGAAAACCTCGATGGCTTGCGCGTGGTGCTGAGCTGGGGCCAGACGCCGGACGATCTCGACTCCCATATGATCTTCCCCGGCAACAATATCTACTTCGAGAACAAGACCGGCACTGACGCCGAGCTGGACGTGGATGACACCGACAGCTACGGCCCGGAGACCATCACCCTGCAGAAAAAACACTACGGTGAAAGCTACGTTTACGCTGTGCATGACTACAGCAACGGCGGCAATCCAGGCTCGCGTCAGTTGTCCAACAGTGAAGCCAAAGTATTCGTGTACATGGGCCAATCGCTGGTGCGCACCTACTACGTGCCGAAAAACCGCAGCGGTAACCTGTGGACCGTGTTCCGCATGACCGGCAGTGGCGATTTCCAGGACATCAACACCTTCAGCGGCGTGACCGTGAATGCCGCCAATGTACTCAACGAAGTCAAACCATTGCTGGACGACAGCGTTGCCGTTACCGCAGTAGCCGTCAGCTCTTCCGCACAGACCGATGCGAAGCGTCTGAATGTGCAGGGCGAAGCGGCCTACCAGGCGGGTAATCTGGACCAGGCGATTGACCTGTTCCGCCAGGCCATTGATCTGGATAACGGCTTCGGTAAAGCCTATGGCAACCTCGGCCTGGCGTATCAGAAGGCTGGCAACACCGCCGAGTCGATCTGGGCCAACCGCAAGGCTATCGCCCTGGCGACGGGGGCCAATGCGGCAACCGTACGCGCGGGTGCCTACTACAACATTGCGCGAATCTACGAAGCGGCGGGCCAGTTCCCGGATGCGCTGCGTCACTACCAGTTGGCCAAGGAGCAGAAGGCCAATCCGGTGTACGACACGGCGATTGAGCGGGTGCAGAACCGCTGATTCGGTTGTAGCGCGGTTTTGAAATGTGGGAGGGGGCTTGCTCCCGATAGCAGTGGGTCAGTGAGTTATTTGTAGCTGATCCACCGCCATCGGGGGCAAGCCCCTTCCCACATTTGGTTTTTGGTGTTCCTACAGTCGTATTTGGCCCAAGGCCATTGCTGCACCCTGTGTATCATCCTGTCTCTTTTTTCCATGCGACCTTTCTCGATCCGCTGAACTTAATGGGCTACGTTTTTAAGCCACGTTCAACGGTCAATGGAGTGACAGCCTATGCACGACACCCTCCAGCAGGTCTTTGGTTATCCACAGTTTCGTTTGGGCCAGGAAGAGACGGTCAGCGCTGTGCTGGCCGGTCGTTCGGCGGCCGCTATTTTCCCCACCGGGTCGGGCAAGTCCCTGTGTTATCAACTGTCAGCCGTATTGCTGCCACACCTGACGCTGGTGGTGTCGCCGTTGTTGGCATTGATGCAGGACCAGTTGGGTTTCCTGCGGCGTCACGGCATTTCAGCGGGCAGCATCGACTCGGCGCAAAGCCGCGAGGACGCCAATGACGTGATGGCTCGCGCACGTTCAGGCGAATTGAAAATCCTGATGATTTCCGTGGAGCGCTTGAAAAATGAGCGTTTCCGCAACTTCCTGCAAAGTGTGCAGCTCTCGCTGCTGGTGGTGGATGAGGCGCACTGCATTTCCGAGTGGGGCCACAACTTCCGTCCGGACTATCTGAAGCTTCCCGACTACCAGCGCCAGTTCAAGATCCCACAAGCGCTGCTGCTGACGGCTACGGCCACGCCCAAGGTGATTGCCGATATGCAGGCCAAGTTCGCCATTGCGCCGCAGGATGTGATTACCACGGGCTTTTACCGGCCCAACCTCAACTTGTTGGTAGAACCGGTGAGCGGCGCGGACAAACGCCGCCGTCTCGTGCAATGGATGAGCGAGCGGGCCAATCAGCCGAGCATCGTCTACGTCACCCTGCAAAAAACCGCCGAGCAGATCGCCGAGCACCTGAACCGTAACGGCATCCAGGCCGAGGCGTATCACGCCGGTTTGCCCCACGACAAACGCGAGGGCATCCAGCAGCGTTTCATGGGCGGGCGCTCCAATTGCATCGTCGCCACCATCGCGTTTGGCATGGGCATCGACAAGAGTGATATCCGCAATGTAGTGCACTTCGACCTGCCCAAATCCATCGAAAATTACAGCCAGGAAATCGGCCGCGCCGGGCGCGATGGCCAGCCTTCGGACTGCCTGGTGCTGGCCAATCGCGACAGCCTCAATGTGCTGGAAAACTTCGTGTACGGTGATACGCCGGAGCAGGAAGGTATCCGCCGGGTGCTGGAAGAGGTGCAGGCCGCGCGAGACGAGGGCCAATGGGAGTTTTTACTCAGGTCTTTATCGGACCACAGTAACATTCGCGAGCTGCCGTTGAAGACGCTACTGGTGCAGTTGGAGCTCAAGGGCGTGATCGCACCGCGCTACGCGTTTTATGCCGAGTACCGTTTCAAGTACCTGATCGAACCCGATGCCTTGCTGGCCCGATTTTCCGGGGAGCGGCAACAGTTTGTCGCGGCGATCATCCAGGTGTGCAAGCGCGCGAAAACCTGGGCGACCGTGGATTTCGACGCGCTCTACCAGCAGCACAACGCCGAGCGCAGTCGTGTGGTGAAAGCGTTGGATTATTTCCAGGAACAGGGCCTGATCGAATTGGAAAGCAAGCAGATGACCGAGGTCTACAGCTTGCTGAACACCGATTTCGACCCACAGGTGCTGAGCGCCGAGTTATACACAGGCTTCAAGCAGCACGAGGTGACAGAAGTGGCGCGGATTCACGCCATGCTTGATCTGTTCGCCACCGAGCAGTGCCTGGGGCAACGCCTGGCGCGCTATTTTGGCGACGAAAATGTACCTGAGCGTTGCGGGCATTGCTCGGTGTGCCATGGGCACGTCGCCCATCTATCGCCGCCGCCGCGCCTGCCTCCGCTTGTGGATAAAAACTTCATGAGCCTGTGCGGCGATTTTATCCACAGGCATCATGAGCACACCGGCCAATTGCCGGGTGCGCAACGGTTGACGCGCTTTCTGGGTGGGATCAGCGTGCCGTTGTTCACCAAGTTGAAGGCGCGGGGCATTCCCGGTTTCGCTGCGCTGGAGGACTATCCCTACGCCGAGGTTCGTGAGTGGGCCGAAGCTCATTTGAATGACCTGTAAACTCCTTCTAACGAGAGGTGCCCATGCCTGACTCAGTGCCACAACGTGCCGATTACGCACACTTCCAGCCGATCATTACGCGCTGGCACGACAATGACGTGTACGGCCATGTGAATAACGTCACCTACTACAGCTTTTTCGACACGGCGGTGAATACCTACCTGATCGAACAGGGCGAGTTGGATATTCATGACGGGGAAGTGGTCGGGTTTGTAGTCAGTTCGGCGTGCGATTACTTTGCGTCGATCGCTTTCCCAGAGCGCATTGATATCGGCCTGCGGGTGGGCAAGTTGGGCAATAGCTCAGTGCAATACGAGTTGGCGGTATTCAAGGCAGGCGAGCAGGAAGCCTGTGCGGCGGGGCGTTTTGTGCATGTGTTTGTCGACCGGGGCACGAACCAGCCGGTGACGATTCCGGGGAGGTTGCGCGAGGCGTTACAGCGGTTGGTAGCCTGACTCGGTCCCGCAAACACCGCTGAACCAAATGTGGGAGGGGCTTGCCCCCTCCCACATTGATTTGCAGTGTTCTTTAAAGCTTAGCGGTGACGGTAGTGATGTTTGTTCTTGCGATGCCCATAGGCATGACCGCGGCCAGGGTGGCCATCGCGGTAGTAGCGACGGTCGTCGCGGCCACGGTAACGACGGTCATCGTCATCGCTCTTGTTGCCCATGTAGTTGCCCAGCGCGCCACCTGCCCCACCGCCGGCGGCTGAGCCGATCAGTGCGCCGGTGCTGCCGCCGACACTGCGGCCTACCACGTTGCCGCCGGCGGCGCCCAGTGCGCCGCCAATGGCTGCTTCGCCACGGCTGCGCTTGTCGGCGCCGACTGCGCTACCGCCCGCGCCACCCAGCGCTGCGCCGATGGTCGAACCGGTGTTGCCGCCCAACTGCTGGCCGACAACCGAACCTAGAACCCCGCCCAATGCGCCGCCCACACCGGCTTCGGTGGTGCCACCGGCCATGGCTGCGCCACTGACCAGGCCAAGGGACAACAAGAGAATCGAGGAGAACTTCATTCAGGGAAACCTCAAGGGGATGACGGCGCGATCCTGAGGTTGTATCGAACCGCTGACAATCGAAATCCGACCGGCGGCAGCAGTTGTATACAATTTGCTAAGTTGCTGTTTTGTATAGGGAACTTAAGTTGTTTTTACGAGTCTTTAGCTACTTGGGAAAGGCCGCTTTTATATAAAAAGCGGCCTTTTTTGTGCCTGCAAAATGTGTAGCACACGTCAGGCCGAGCGCGCCATGATCAACCCATTATCGCTCGCCGCTTCCAAACGAATCGCCACAAACTTCGACGTTGGCGTATGGCTACCGTCGCCCGTGCTTTCCAACGGCACCAGAGGGTTCACTTCCGGATAGTAAGCAGCGGCCTGCCCGGCCGGAATATCGAACGCCAGCAGGGTGAAGCCCTTGACGCGCCGCTCTCGGCCGTCTTCCCACAGCGAAATGATGTCCGCCTTCTGCCCCGGCTTGAAGCCCAGGCGGATGATGTCGGCTTCGTTGACGAACAGCACATCCCGTTGGCCTTTGACGCCGCGATAACGGTCGTCTAGCCCATAGATAGTGGTGTTGTACTGATCGTGGGAACGCATCGACTGCATGATCAGGTCCGGCACACGCCCTGTGGCGCGGGTGCGTTCGTGAATCAGGTCTTTGGGCAGGACGTTCGGTCGGAAGTTGGCGCGGCCCGATGGGGTGTTCCAGCGGCGTGCGCCGGCGGAGTTGCCCAAGTAGAAACCGCCCGGGTTTTTGAGCTTCTCGTTGAAGTCCTTGAAGCCTGGAATGGTGTCGGCGATCAGGTCGCGAATGCGTCCGTAGTCAGCCACCAGCCAATTCCAATCCACCGGTTTGCTGCCCAGGGTCGCGGCGGCAATGCCCGCCACAATCGCGGGCTCCGATTTCATCAGCTTCGACAGCGGCTGCAATTGGCCGTTGGAGTCGTGGACCATGCTGAACGAGTCTTCCACAGTCACCGCTTGCGGGCCCTCGGCCTGGATATCGATGTCGGTACGGCCCAGGCATGGCAGGATCAGCGCGTCTTTACCGTGCATCAGATGGCTGCGGTTGAGCTTGGTGCTGATCTGTACAGTCAGGTCGCAGTTACGCAACGCTTCGAACGTGCGGGTGCTGTCCGGCGTGGCCTGGGCGAAGTTGCCGCCCAGACCGATAAACACCTTGGCGCGGCCTTCAAGCATCGCGTGGATGGCTTCGACCACGTTGTGGCCATTGGTGCGCGGCACCTGGAACTGGAAGCGGCGCTCCAGTGAGTCGAGGAATGCCACCGGTGGGCGTTCATTGATGCCCATGGTGCGGTCGCCCTGCACGTTGCTGTGACCGCGCACCGGGCACAGGCCGGCGCCTGGGCGGCCGATATTGCCGCGTAGCAACATCAGGTTGGCGATTTCCTGGATGGTCGGCACCGAGTGACGGTGTTGGGTGATGCCCATCGCCCAGCACATGATCACGTTTTTGCCTTTGGCATACATGCGCGCGGCTTGCTCGATCTCCACCAGCGTCAGGCCGGACTGCTCGACGATTTCCTCCCACGAGGTGTCGTCGATCTGGCCCAGATAGTCCAGCACGTTGATGGTGTGTTCGTTGAGGAAGTCGTGATCGAACACCGCTTCCTTGCCTTCGGCCAAGGCTTGACGCTCCCACAGCAGCAGGAACTTGGCCATGCCGCGCAGGATGGCCATGTCGCCGCCCAGCGCCGGGCGGAAGTAGGCGGTGTTGGTTGGCTTGTCGCCGTTGGTGAGCATTTCCAGCGGATGTTGCGGGTGCTGGAAGCGTTCCAGGCCACGTTCTTTCAGGGGGTTGATACACACCACCTGAGCGCCGCGTTTCACCGCTTCGCGCAGCGGCTCGAGCATGCGTGGGTGGTTGGTGCCGGGGTTCTGGCCCCAGACGAAAATCGCGTCGGCATGTTCGAAGTCATCAAAGGTCACCGTGCCTTTGCCCACGCCCACACTCTGGGCCAGGGCCACGCCGCTGGCTTCGTGGCACATGTTCGAGCAGTCCGGGAAATTGTTGGTGCCGTAGGCGCGCACAAACAGCTGGTACAGGTAGGCGGCTTCGTTGCTGGCGCGACCCGAGGTGTAGAACTCGGCCATGTCCGGGCTGGGCAGGGCATTGAGGTGCTTGCCGACCAGGTCGAACGCGGCGTCCCAACTGATGGGCTGGTAGCGGTCGGTCGCGGCGTCGTAGCGCATAGGCTCGGTGAGACGGCCTTGGTACTCCAGCCAGTAATCGCTTTGTTCAAGCAGCGCGGTCACGCTGTGTTTGGCGAAGAATGCGGCGTCCACGCGGCGCTTGGTGGCTTCCCAGTTGACCGCCTTGGCGCCGTTTTCGCAGAACTTGACCATGCCACTTTCCGGCGAGTCGCCCCAGGCACAGCCCGGGCAGTCGAAGCCGCCGTTCTGGTTGGTCTTGAGCATCATGCGCAGGTTTTTCAGCGCGTTGTCGCTGGTCAGCCAGGCGTGCGCCACGCTGATCAATGCACCCCAGCCGCCTGCCGGGCCTTTATAGGGCTTGTAGCGTGGGGTTGGGGTTTGGTCGGCTTGGTGGTGAAGGCTCATGGCTGGTACTCCATCGCTGGGCTGTAGACCCGCGGCGCGCTTTTCTGCGGCAGGTGGATGAGATTGAGGTTATGCCGGCGCGCCCATTGCAGGGCAAGGCCGGTAGGCGACGACAGGCTGACCAGAGTCTGGATGCCCGCGCGCAGGACTTTCTGGATCAATTCGAGGCTGCAGCGGCTGGTGACAATTGCCAGGCCACCGTCGGTCGGAATCTGTTGGCGGGTCAGTGCGCCAATCAATTTATCCAGGGCGTTATGCCGGCCGATGTCTTCGCGGCCCATCAGCAATTCGCCCTGGTTGTTCATAAATATGGCTGCGTGCACCGCGCCGCTGTGTTGGCCCAAGGGCTGGAAGGCGCTGATGCGCTGGCGCAGGCCATCAAGCCATGCGGCGGGTGGCAAGGGTGCGCCGGGCAGCACCTGCAGGTCGGGCAAAGCCTGCTCCACGGCTTCGACGCCGCACAGCCCGCAGCCGCTGGTGCCCGCTAATTGGCGGCGCTGCTGCTTGAGGTTCCAGAACGCCCGGCTGGAAATCTGTACCTGGGCATATTGTGCAGAGCCCGATCCGCTGAGCTTCAGGTCATAGATGTCGCTGACGTCGGTGATAATGCCGCTGCCAAGGCTGAAGCCGACAATGAAGTCTTCCAGGTCGGTCGGCGTCACCAGCATGACGGCCTGGCTGATGTCGTTATAGGCAATCGCCAACGCCACCTCTTCGGCCAGTGCAGTACTGCCGACGTCTGTGTGTTCGAGATTGCTGTACTCATAGCTCTGGCTGGCGGCGGGCGCGGGCGTTTCAAGGGCGGGCGCCGCGCAGGTTGGGCGCTTGGCGTTCATGAGGCAATTACCACCGACGGATTGATCAGTGTTCAGACTAGGCGCGACAAAGGGTCGCGTCTAATTGCCAGTATTGATGTAGTGATAGACGGCGTCGATCAAGGCTCGGTTTTGCGCGGTCGTCTGCTCGCCGTCGAAGGCTCTGGAACCCAAAACCTTGGGACTGGTCTAGTCTTGGGCATCAGGAACTTAAACCCAAGGAGAGCGCACTATGAGTATTTTCAGCTTTATCAAAGAAGCCGGCGAAAAGATCGTCGACCTGTTGACGCCGGGTAATGCTAATGCGAGTGAGCAGTTGAAGGAGCATGTGAGCAAGGTGGGCCTGGGTAATCCAAACGTGCAAACCACCGTGGATGGCGACAAGGTCACCGTGACCGGTGAAGTGGCCACCCAGGAAGAGAAAGAGAAAATCCTGCTGGCACTGGGCAACATCGCCGGCGTGGCGAGCGTGGATGATCAGATCACCGTCACGGGCCCTGCGGTTACCGCTGCGCGTTTCGTCGTGGTGAAAAAGGGCGATACCCTCAGCGCGATTTCCCTGGCTGTGTACGGTAATGCCAACCAGTACAACAAGATTTTCGAGGCCAACAAGCCGCTGTTGTCGCACCCGGACAAAATCTACCCAGGCCAGACCCTGCGTATTCCTGAGTAATACGCACAACAATCCTGTGGGAGGGGGCTTGCCCCCGATGGCAGTGTGTCAGTCACTGGATGTGTTTCTGATATACCGCTATCGGGAGCAAGCCCCCTCCCACATGGGTTCAGAGTCCGGGTATTAGATCGCGGTAGTCCTCGACAGCCGCAAACTCTGCGGTGTCCTTGGGTCCCTTTCTGCTGTCCGGCTCTTTCACCGCCAGTAGATGCCCTACACCGAACTCCCTGGCGCTGCGCAGGATCGGCAGGGTGTCGTCGATAAACAGGCTGCGGGCCGGGTCGAACTGGATATCAGCGTGCAGCGCTTCCCAGAACTGCTGGTTTTCCTTGGGAAAACCGTAATCGTGGGAGCTGATCAGTTGCTCGAAGTACGGCGCCAGCTCAATGCGCTCCAACTTCAATGACAACGAATCGCGGTGAGCATTGGTGATCAGGATCACGCGTTTGCCGGCCTGTTTGATCGCCGCCAGAAATGTATCGGCGTCCGGGCGCAGGGCGATCAGGTGGGCGGTTTCAAGCTTGAGTTCGCGCACTGGGATCTTCAGTTCGGCGCTCCAGAAATCCAGGCAATACCATTGCAACTGTCCGGCGTTACGCTCGAACAGGGGCTGCAGTTCCATTTCGGCCATGGCCCGGCTTACGCCATGCAGTTCGGCATAACGCTGGGGCAGGTGCTCCATCCAGAAATGGTTGTCGTAGTGCAAGTCGAGCAAGGTGCCGTCCATGTCCAGCAGGACGGTGTCGATGGCGTGCCAGGGCAAAGAGGGCATGGGGCGTTCTCATGTAAGTAAAGATATCCGACACAGACAATCGGAAAAGCCACGGTATAGTAACCCGATCACGCCAAGGAGCCGTTCATGCGCCAGAAACCCACCGTCCTCGCCCGCGAAATAGTCGCCAGTAGCCGTTTGTTCCGCGTGGAGGAAGTGCAACTGCGCTTTTCCAATGGCGTTGAACGGACCTACGAGCGCCTGGTGGGCCGTGGTGCCGGTTACGGCGCAGTGATGATCGTCGCCATGATCGACGAAGACCATGCCTTGCTGGTGGAAGAATACTGCGGTGGCACCGACGAGTATGAGTTGTCCTTGCCTAAAGGCTTGATCGAGCCCGGCGAGGATGTGCTGGCGGCGGCCGACCGCGAACTCAAGGAAGAAGCCGGCTATGGCGCACGCCAGTTGGAACACATCACTGAGCTTTCACTGTCACCCGGCTACATGAGCCAGAAAATCCAGGTGGTGCTGGCCACCGAGCTTTATGAAGAGCGCTTGGAAGGCGATGAGCCCGAGCCCATGCGCGTGGAGCGGGTCAACCTGCGTGAGCTGTCGGCACTGGCGCAAAACGAGCAGTTCAGTGAGGGCCGGGCACTTGCCGCGCTGTACCTGGTGCGAGACCTGCTGACCCAGCGTGGAGTGTTTACCTTATGAGCGAACTGTTTCTGGGCCATCCCTTTATCGCCCCCGTCATCGAACTGGCTCGCCAGGCCGGTGAAGCCATCCTGCCGTACTGGCGTGCCGACGTCGCGGTTACCTCCAAAGCGGATGATTCGCCGGTGACGGCCGCCGACCTGGCTGCGCACCATCTGATTCTCGCGGGCCTCACTGCGCTGGACCCAAGCATTCCGGTGCTGTCCGAAGAAGACGCCGATATCGACCAGAGCGTGCGCGCCGGTTGGCAGCGTTGGTGGCTGGTGGACCCGTTGGACGGCACCAAGGAATTCATTGGCGGCAGTGAAGAATTCACGGTCAATATCGCCTTGATCGAACAGGGCCGCGTGGTGTTCGGCGTGGTGTCGATGCCCACCAGTGGTCGTTGCTACTTCGGCGGCGCGGGCCTGGGGGCTTGGCGTTCGGATGTGAATGCCGCGCCCAGGCAGATCCAGGTGCGCCAGGTTCCGGCCGCGGGTGAAGCCTTTACCGTGGTTGCCAGCCGCCGTCATACCAGCCCGGAGCAGGAGCGTTTGCTGGAGGGGCTGAGCCAAGGCTTGGGGGAGCTGAAACTGGCGAATATCGGCAGTTCCTTGAAGTTCTGCCTGTTGGCCGAGGGCAGTGCCGACTGTTATCCGCGCCTGGCGCCGACCTCGCAGTGGGACACTGCGGCGGCGCAAGGCGTGCTGGAAGGGGCGGGGGGCGAAGTGCTGGAGTTGAATGGCAAGCCGTTCAGCTACCCGGCGCGGGAATCGTTGTTGAACCCGTTCTTCCTGGCGTTACCGGCCAAGGCGGCGTGGCGTGAGCGCCTGTTGACCCTGGCCAGATCCTGAAGCCGCAACAGATCAAACTGTGGGAGGGGGCTTGCTCCCGATAATGGAGTGTCAGTCACTGAATGTGCTGCTGATACACCGCTATCGGGAGCAAGCCCCCTCCCACATTTTTAACGGTGCAGGACGTATTGGCCAGTGAAGGCTACTGCTCTTTCGTCATTGCCCTCATTCACAATCCACGTCTCCAGCGTCAACCGCGCTCGCCCATAGCGCTTGTACGTTGCGACAAAGCGCTTCCACACTTTCTCCTCCGGCGCTGCGCAAATCACCGTCGCGTCCTGCGTCACCGGCAACGGATAGCTGATCTGCCCTTCCTGAATCACGATGTGCCCGTCTTCGATGCCCTCTTCGCGCAGTCTCAGGTGCAACCAACCCCAACCCGCCAGCACGGCGCCGCAGTAGAGGCTGCCGCCAAACATGGTGCTCTTGTGGTTGATATTGGCCTGTAAGGGTAAATGCAGTTGCAGTTGGCCGTGTTGCCAGTCGAGCACCTTGAGGCCCATTTCCCGGGTGAGGGGGATGTCGTGATGGAGGACGGATTCCAGGTAACGGCTGTCGCGGCTCATGGCGGTCTCTTGGCGGGTGGGCAGTGTCATTCGTCGTCTGCGCTGTGGCTGGTGCTGTCGGCGAAGTTCAGGCCATGCTTGCGCAGTTTGTCGTGCAGGGTTTTGCGGGGCACGCCGAGGGCTTCGGCGAGGCTGCGCATGGAGCTGTGGGGGCGGGTCAGTTCGGCGGCGATCAGGCTTTTTTCGAATTGTTCGACTTGCTCGCTCAAGCCGCCGGGCGTGGAGGTCAGTGCGCTGGCGGAGGGATTATCCAGCGTACTGTCCAAGGCCAGTTCAAGGCCCAGGGCAAAGCGTTCGGCGGCGTTTTGCAGCTCGCGTACGTTACCTGGCCAACTGTGGCGCAACAGCAGCGCGCGCTGGCCCGGTTGCAGCTCATGCAAGGGCAGGCCGTGGCGGCTGCTGGCTTCGTCGGCGAAGTGCTGGAACAGCATCAGCGCATCTTCACCGCGCTCGCGCAGTGGCGGAATACGCAGCGGCGCGACATTCAGGCGGTAATACAAGTCAGCCCGGAAGCGGCCCTGGTCGGCCGCCTGGCGCAGGTCTTCCTTGGTGGCGGCGATGATGCGGATATCCAGTGCAATCAACTGGTTGCCGCCCAGCCGCTCCACAACGCGCTCCTGCAGCAGGCGCAACAGCTTGACCTGTACATCCAGGCTCATGCTTTCGATTTCATCGAGGAACAGCGTGCCGCCATTGGCGAATTCGAACTTGCCGATGCGGCGCTTCTGCGCGCCGGTAAACGCGCCCGGTTCATGGCCGAACAGCTCGCTTTCCACCACCGATTCGGCCAGGGCCCCGGCGTTGATCGCCACGAACGGACCGCTGCGGCGGCTCGACAGATCGTGCAAGGCGCGGGCGACCACTTCCTTGCCGGCGCCGGTTTCGCCGAGGATCAGCACATCGGCCTTGGTCGCTGCCAGTGCGCCGATTTGCTCGCGCAGGCGCAGCATCTGCGGCGAATGCCCCACCAGGCGCGTGCTCAGTTGCTGCCGGTCACTGAGGGCCAGGCGCAGGCTGCGGTTGTCCAGCACCAGTCGGCGCAGGGCCAGGGCGCGGCGCACGCTGTCGAGCAAGGCGTCGCTGGCGAAGGGCTTTTCGAGGAAGTCATAGGCGCCGGCACGCATGGCCTGCACCGCCAGCGGCACGTCACCGTGGCCGGTGATCAGCAGCACTGGCAGGTCAGGGTCCTGGCCGTGCAGTTCGGCGAGCAGTTCCAGGCCGTCCATGCCGGGCATGCGGATATCGCTGACCACGACGCCCGACCAGTCCCGCGACAAGCGCGCGGTGAGGCCGCTGGCTTCGCCCAGGGGCAGCACTTTCAGCCCGGCCAGGTCCAGGGTCTGGCACAGCGCCTGACGCAAATGGGGATCGTCATCGATCAGCACCACCTGAATCTGGTTATCGATACTCATACACTGCGGTCCTCGGACGGTTGCAGACTGACGCCCGGCGAGCCGGCACGCAATTTCAAGGTTAACAGCGCGCCGCCTTCCTTGTGGTTGGCGAATAGCAGTTCGCCGCCGAAGGCACGCATCAGGGTGTCACAGATCGCCAGGCCCAGGCCCAGGCCCTGGGTGCGCGTCTTGGTGGTGTAGAACGGCTCGCTGGCGCGGCCCAACGCCTCCATGCAAAAGCCCGGGCCGTTGTCGCGAATGTACAGGTTGACGCCCTGGTTAGTGGTTTGGGCGCTCAGCCACAGTTTGCGTGGCGGGCCTTTTTCGGTAAGGGCGTCCAGGGCATTGGCCAGCAGGTTGCCCAGCACCTGACGCAGACGGGTTTCACCGGCTTGTACCCATAAGGTCGCCTCGGGTAGGTCGCGGATCAATTCCACTTCCATCGAGCGCCGCCGTTTGGCCAGTAAGGCCAGGGCATCGTCCAGCGCGGGTTGCAGCGCCACGCTTTCCGGCGCGTGACGGTCACGGCGGGCGAACGCGCGCAAGTGGGCGATGATCGAGGCCATGCGCCCGGTCAGTTCGCTGATCAACTTGAGGTTGCCGCGCGCATCGGCGGTGCGTTCATGGTCGAGCAGGATTTCCGCGTTTTCCGCGTAGCTGCGAATCGCTGCCAGGGGTTGGTTCAGTTCATGGCTGATACTGGCCGACATGGTGCCCAGCGCCGAGAGTTTACCGGCCTGCACCAGGTCATCCTGGGCACGTACCAGTTCCTGCTGAGCGTGTTCGCGCTCCAGCACTTCCTGTTTCAGGCGCCGGTTCAGGCCTTCCAGGTCGCTGGTGCGCTCGGCCACGCGCATTTCCAGCTCGCGGCGCGCCTTGGCTTCGAAGGCGATGCGCTCCAGGTAATGCCGGCGGCGCTGCATCATCAAGCCGAGCAGCAGCATCAGCACCAGCAAGGTCGCGCCGCCTACGGCCACCACGGTACGCACCGGGCGGTTGATCAAGGATTGGGGGGCGAGGATTTCCACGTTCCAGCCGGTCTCGGCGATGGCGGTGGATTGGCGCAGCCAGGCGCTGCTGCTGAGGTTCAGCGGCTGAGGATCACGGGTGGGATAAGGCTGGATGGCAATAATGGCCTGGCGCTCTGCGGCGGTCAGCGGCCGGGTAGCGCGGAACCGCCATTGCGGGCGCGAGGTGAGGATTACCACGCCGTTGTGGTCGGTCACCAGGAGTTGTTCCGGGGTGTTGCCCCACAAGCTCTCGGTGTGGTCCAGATCCACCTTGACCACCAGCACGCCAATGATGTTCTCACCATCGCGTACGGCGGCGGCGAAGAAGTAGCCGCGCTTGGCCGAGGTGGTGCCTAGCCCGAAAAAGCGCCCCAGGCGCCCGGCCATGGCTTCGCTGAAGTAGGGGCGAAAGGAAAAGTTGCGCCCGACGAAGCTGTCTTGTTTGTCCCAGTTGGACGCGGCGAGAGTCTTGCCGGTGGTGTCCATCAGGTACATCACCTCCACCCCGGCCTGGGCGGCGACGTCCTTGAGCAGCGAGTTGGCGTTGACCAGGTTGGTGCTGACGTGAGGCGCATCCAGCGCGGTGCGCAGGGCCGGCAGGTCACCGAGGATCTGCGGCAGCACTTCATAGCGATGCAGGGTGCCCAACAGGTTGGCGACGTACAGGTCGAGGGTCTGACGGTTTTGCCCGGCCAGCTCGCTGCGGTAGTAGCGCTCGGCCAAGTGCTCCAGCGGCCAGAGCAGCGGCGCCAGGCACAGCGCCAACAGGGCGAGGCTGCGCCAGCGGGGTCTTCGCGGAAGGGGTGGGGTCATGGGAGTCGTGCGCCTGTGGGTACAGGCGCATTATGCCTAGTGCTGCTCGGCAAGACACTCGTGCAATGCGTCGTGCCACTGCGGCTGGCTGACCTGCCATTGCTGTTGCAGGCGGCTGCAATCGAGGCGCGAGTTCAGCGGGCGCCGGGCGGGTGTCGGATAGGCGCTGGACGGGATCGCTTCCAGCTCGGCGCAGGGTTTGCCTGCGGCGCGGAGGGCTTGGCCAATGGCCTCGGCAAAGCCGAACCACGACGTTTCGCCCTGGGCCGTGAGGTGGTAAACCCCCCAATCCCCGGCGGTGCCGGCTTGCCAGCACTCAATCAGCGCACGCGTACTGTTGGCGATGGTCCCGGCCCAGGTTGGCGCGCCGATCTGGTCGGCGACGATGCGCATCTGCGGCTTCTCCTGCAGCAGACGCTGCATGGTCAGCAGGAAATTCTTGCCGTGACCCGAGTACACCCAACTGGTGCGCAGAATCAGGTACTTCCCGCCCACGGCCGCAATCGCCTGCTCGCCCGCCAGCTTGCTCTGACCGTAGACGCCCAGTGGGTTGGGCGAATCGCTTTCGGTGTACGGGGCCGGTTTGCTGCCGTCGAACACGTAGTCGGTCGAGTAGTGGATCAGCGGGATGCCAAGGGCCTTGGCTTCTTCGGCGAGGATGCCGGGGGCGATGGCGTTGATGGCGAACGCTGCTTCCGGCTCGCTTTCGGCCTGATCGACCGCGGTGTGAGCGGCGGCGTTGATGATCAGGTCGGGGCGGTGGGCGCGCACTTGTTGGCGAATCTGCTCGGCGTGGGCCAGGTCAAGCTGGTCGCGGCCCAGGACGATGAGTTCGCCCAGGCCTTGGAGCCGCTGTTGCAGCTCTTGGGAGACTTGGCCGTGTTGGCCGGTGATGAGTATTTTCATGGAAAAAGATCGGCTTCCGTCAGTAATTTACCGACCTGGTCCTTGGCAGACAGTTGCGGCGGCTCGGACAGCGCCCAGTCGATAGCCAGCGTCGGGTCATTCCAGAGAATGCTGCGTTCGGCACTCGGTTGATAGTAGTCGGTGGTTTTGTATAGAAACTCGGCATAGTCGCTCAGCACCACAAACCCATGGGCGAAACCTTCCGGCACCCACAGTTGGCGATGATTCTGCGCGGATAAACGTACGCTCACCCATTGGCCGAAGTTCGGTGAGCTGCGGCGGATGTCGACGGCAACATCCAGCACTTCACCGTAAGTGACACGTACCAGTTTGCCCTGAGTGTGTTCAAGCTGATAGTGCAGCCCGCGCAGCACGCCTTTTTGCGAGCGTGAATGGTTGTCCTGCACGAAGTCACGTTTGAGCCCGGTGGCGGCTTCAAAAGCGCGAGCGTTGAAGCTTTCGTAGAAAAAACCGCGCTCATCACCGAATACTTTTGGCTCGAGAATCAGCACGCCAGGTAACGAGGTTTCAACGACATTCACTTGGTTTCTCCGGCCAGCGAGTAGAGGTATTGACCGTAACCGGTTTTGCCGAAGTACTTGGCACGTTCCAGCAGATAGTCACGATCAATCCAGCCGTTCTCGTAGGCGATCTCTTCCAGGCAGGCTACTTTCAGGCCCTGGCGATGCTCGATGGTCTGCACGTAGGTCGACGCTTCCAGCAAGCTGTCGTGGGTGCCGGTATCAAGCCAGGCGAAACCACGACCGAAACGCTCAACGTGCAGGTCGCCGCGCTTGAGGTAGGCGTTGTTGACGTCGGTGATCTCCAGCTCGCCGCGTGGCGAAGGCTGGACGGCCTTGGCGATCTTGATCACGTCGTTGTCGTAGAAATACAGGCCGGTCACGGCATATGGCGACTTGGGCTTGGCAGGTTTTTCTTCGATGGACAGGGCGCGGCCTTCCTTGTCGAAGTCGATTACGCCGAAACGCTCTGGGTCTTTGACCCAATAACCAAATACTGTGGCGCCGCTGGTGCGTTCTGCCGCAGTGCGTAGTTGGTCGCCAAAATGCTGGCCGTGGAAAATGTTATCTCCCAGGATAAGGCAGACAGGGTCATTACCGATGAAGTCTTCACCAATCAGAAATGCCTGGGCCAGGCCATCCGGTGTGGGTTGCTCGGCATAGCTGAAGTGCACGCCAAACTGGCTGCCATCACCCAACAGGTTGCGATACTGCGGCAAGTCCACCGGGGTGGATATGACCAGGATGTCCTTGATGCCCGCCAGCATCAGCACAGAGATCGGATAATAAATCATCGGTTTGTCGTATACCGGCAACAGCTGTTTCGACACGCCCAGCGTAATGGGATGCAAACGGGTGCCGGAGCCGCCGGCCAATACGATGCCTTTCATCATGCGATCAAATCCTTCAAGTCGGTGTTGCCCAATCGTTGGCCTTGATAACTACCGTCCTGGACCCTGCGGCACCATTCCAGATTGTCGAGGTACCACTGCACGGTTTTGCGTAGACCCGTTTCAAAAGTCTCTTCAGGCGTCCAGCCCAGTTCATGTTCGATCTTGCTCGCATCGATCGCATAACGTTGGTCGTGACCGGGGCGGTCTTTGACGAAGGTAATCAGATCGCTGAACTTCTCCACCTCGGCCGGGCGTTGTGGCGCCAGCTCTTCAAGCAGGTTGCAGATGCTGCGTACCACGTCGATGTTCTTTTGCTCGTTGTGCCCACCGATGTTGTAGGTCTCGCCAACCACGCCTTTGGTCACGACTGTCAGTAGCGCCCGGGCATGGTCTTCGACATACAGCCAGTCGCGTACCTGCAGCCCATCGCCATATACCGGCAGCGGCTTGCCCGCGAGGGCGTTGAGAATCACCAGCGGGATCAACTTCTCGGGGAAATGGAACGGCCCGTAATTGTTGGAGCAGTTGGTCAACAGTACCGGCAGGCCATATGTACGCTGCCACGCGCGTACAAGATGGTCGGACGCCGCCTTGCTGGCTGAATAAGGCGAGCTGGGGGCGTAAGGCGTGGCCTCGGTAAACAGGTCGTCCACGCCGTGCAGGTCGCCATACACTTCGTCAGTAGAAATGTGGTGAAAACGAAACGCATGCCTGGCGGGCTCGTCGAGCTTCTGCCAATAAGCACGGGCGGCTTCCAGCAGGCTATAGGTGCCAACGATATTGGTCTGGATAAAGTCCGATGGGCCATCGATAGAGCGGTCTACATGGGACTCGGCCGCCAGGTGCATGATCGCCTGTGGCTCGAAGCGCGCCAGTACGGCGCTGACTGTCGCCTGGTCGACGATGTCGGCCTGGACGAACTCATAGCGGCTATTGGACGCGACGCTGGTCAGCGACTCCAAGTTGCCGGCGTAGGTGAGTTTGTCCAGGTTGAGCACTTCGTGCTCGGTATGTTGAATCAAGTGCCGGATCAAGGCAGAGCCGATGAAGCCAGCGCCGCCGGTGATGAGAATACGCATATCGGAGGCCCTTTCCTTAGACGGACATTAAGCGAGTGAAGCATAGCTTGAGTTGTGTAGCAGGGGTGGCGCAAGCACGGTGTATGTTGGGGGTTGCCTAACCCTTTCATCAATGGCGATATAGGCCCTGTCAAAAATAGACACCTGTCAAAAACAGACACCTGACAAAACGCAGAGGTTGTCCCATGTTGCTCGCTACCTTGATTCACCGCGCCAGCTTAGCCTGCCCGCAAGTAGGGCCTACCCACGCGGCGAGGTTGCTTGAGCAGCATTATGGCCTCACAGGTAGATTAACTTCATTGGGTAGCCAGCAAGACCTCAACTACAAAGTTGAAAGCCCCCTGGGCCGCTTTGTTCTGAAAATCTGCCGGGGTGACTACGCCGCAATCGAGCTACTGGCCCAGCATGCAGCCCTCAACGAGCTGCAGGCCCACGTAAAGGTGCGCGTGCCCAAGGTCATCAAGGCCCTCAATGGCGACGAACTGCTGAGCGTCACCGTCGATGGGCAAACCCTGCACCTGCGGCTACTGGACTACATCGACGGCCAGCCGCTGACCGATTTGCCTCACCTGGGTCGCGATGTGATCGCAGGGTTCGGCGACCTGTGCGGGCGAATGAGCCTGGCACTGTCAACGTTCACCCATCCCGGCCTGGACCGCACCCTGCAATGGGACCCACGCCACGCGCAGGAGCTGATCACCCATCTGCTGGCGACCTTGCCCGAGCTTCCCCATCGCACTGCACTGGAGCAGGTCGCCGGGCAGATCGAAGCGCATATCCGGCCATTGGCTGCACACTTGCCCTGGCAGGCCGTGCACATGGACATCACCGATGACAACGTGGTCTGGCAGCGCGATGCGCAGCGGCATTGGCAGGTCCAGGGTGTGATCGATTTCGGCGACCTGGTACACACCTGGCGCATCGCTGACCTGTCGGTGACGTGCGCTGCGCTGCTGCATCACGCTGAGGGCGACCCGTTTGCCATCCTGCCGGCGATCCAGGCCTGTCACGCGATCACGCCGTTGCAGCATGAAGAGTTGCGCGCGCTGTGGCCGTTGATCGTCGCCCGTGCGGCGGTGTTGGTGTTGAGCAGTGAGCAGCAGCGACGTCTGGACCCTGATAACGCCTACCTGTTGAAGAACGCCGAGCACGAGTGGGAAATTTTCCATGTCGCCACGTTGGTGCCGTTCGAACTGATGGAAGCGGCGATCCTGAGCAGCGTTGGCGAGGCGTTGCCTGCCTTGGCCAGCCAGGACTTTGCCCCCTTGCTGCCGGGGCTGGTCGGGCGGGAGTTTGCGCTGATCGACCTGGGCGTGCTCAGCCCGCATTTCGAGGCGGGCAATTGGGAGACGCCGGGCATGGATCGGCGGCTGCTGAATGAAGCCGCTGCGGTGCATGGGCTGGCAGCCAGCCGTTATGGGCAATATCGCTTGTCGCGCACCCGCCCGGACAGTGCTGGGGAACCGGACACCTTCGCTCTTCATGTCGAATTAAGCCTGCCCCATGGCACAGTGCTTGAGGCACCTTTCGCCGGGACACTGCGCGAGGGCGCCGACGGCTTGCTGTGTGTGTACGAAGAGCGCCTGAATCTGCGCGTATGGGGCGTGACAACGCGGCTCAAAGCCGGTGCGCAGGTGGTGAAGGGGCAAATACTCGGTGAAGTCCACGGGCCGTTGATCGTGCAGCTGTGTCGTGCCGATCTTGCGCCCCCGCTGTTCTGTGCGCCTTCCCGGGCGTCGGCGTGGCAGACGTTGTGCCCGTCACCGGCGGCGTTGCTCGGGCTGGCCTGTGATGCCGAACCGGAGCTGGACGCCGAAGCCCTGCTGGCCCGGCGCGACGCCAGCTTCGCCCGTTCGCAGAAGCATTATTACGTCGACCCGCCCCGTATCGAGCGGGGCTGGCGCAATCACTTGATCGACATGCAGGGCCGCTCCTACCTGGACATGCTCAACAACGTGGCGGTGCTGGGCCACGGCCACCCGCGCATGGCAGCAGTGGCGGCGCGGCAATGGTCATTGCTCAACACTAATTCACGTTTTCACTACGCGGCGATCGCCGAGTTTTCCGAACGCCTGCTGGCGCTGGTGCCGGCGGGCATGGACCGGGTGTTCCTGGTCAACAGCGGCACCGAGGCCAATGACCTGGCGATCCGCCTGGCCTGGGCCTACAGCGGCGGGCGCGACATGCTCAGCGTGCTGGAGGCCTATCACGGCTGGTCGGTGGCGGCGGACGCGGTGTCTACCTCGATTGCCGATAATCCCCAGGCGTTGAGCAGCCGCCCGGACTGGGTGCACCCGGTGACGGCGCCGAATACCTACCGGGGTGAGTTTCGCGGGCCAGACAGCGCGCCTGACTATGTACGAAGCGTGGAACATAACCTGTCGAAAATCGCCGCTGGCCAACGCCAACTGGCGGGTTTCATCTGCGAACCGGTGTATGGCAACGCCGGTGGCATTTCGTTGCCGCCCGGCTATTTGCAGCAGGTTTATGGGCTGGTCCGCGCCCAGGGCGGTGTCTGCATTGCCGATGAGGTGCAGGTAGGTTATGGGCGCATGGGGCATTTTTTCTGGGGCTTTGAAGAGCAGGGCGTCGTGCCGGACATCATTACCATGGCCAAGGGGATGGGCAACGGGCAGCCGCTGGGCGCGGTGATCACCCGTCGAGAGATTGCCGAAGCCCTGGAAGCGGAGGGCTATTTCTTCTCGTCATCGGGCGGCAGCCCGGTGAGCTGCCGTATCGGCATGGCGGTGCTGGATGTGATGGAAGAGGAAAAGCTGTGGGAAAACGCCCAGGTAGTGGGCGGATATTTCAAGACACGCCTGCAAGCGTTGATCGAGCATCATCCGTTAGTCGGCGCGGTACACGGTTCCGGCTTCTATCTGGGCCTCGAACTGGTACGTGACCGACAGACCCTGGAGCCCGCGACGCAAGAGACTGCGCTGTTATGCGACCGTCTGCGCGAACTGGGAATCTTCATGCAGCCGACCGGCGACTACCTGAACATCCTCAAGATCAAGCCGCCGATGGTCACGACCCGGCGCAGTGTGGATTTCTTCGTCGACATGCTGTCGAAGGTGCTGGGTGAGCTGTAGTCATTCGATTGTTATCGACTAAATTACGTGATCTAGCCTATTTATTATTCATGTTCACTATTAAAGCCGATATTTATCCGTTATAAAGTCGGCTTTCACCCCATTCGGAGTCCTCATCGCCATGACCACCCTGCACAGCACACCACGCGCCGATGGCTTCCATATGCCCGCCGAATGGGCGCCACAGACTCAAACCTGGATGATCTGGCCCGAGCGCCCGGACAACTGGCGCCTGGGCGGTAAGCCGGCGCAAGCGGCCCACGTGGCCGTGGCCAAGGCCATCGCACGGTTCGAGCCGGTGACCGTTGCGGTTTCCGCCAGCCAATATGAAAACGCTCGTAGCCGCCTGGATGTGCCGAATATCCGAGTGGTGGAAATGTCCAGTGACGACGCCTGGGTAAGGGACACGGGGCCGACGTTCGTGATCAACGACAGCGGTGAAGTACGCGGGGTGAACTGGGATTTCAACGCCTGGGGCGGTTTCGATGGTGGCCTGTATGCGCCGTGGAACCGTGACGCACAGGTGGGCGGCAAGATTCTCGAGATCGAGCGCGCTTCGCGTTATCGCACCGAAGGCTTCGTGCTGGAGGGCGGTTCGATCCACGTCGACGGCGAAGGCACCCTGATCACCACCGAAGAATGCCTGTTGAACCGCAACCGCAACCCGCACTTGGATCGCGCAGCCATTGAAGCGGTGCTCAGCGCCAACCTGGCTGCGGATAAGATCATCTGGTTGCCGGATGGCCTGTTCAACGACGAAACCGACGGCCATGTGGATAACTTCTGCTGCTACGTGCGCCCAGGTGAGGTGCTGCTGGCCTGGACCGACGACCCGCAAGACCCGAACTACCCGCGCTGCCATGCCGCCATGGAGGTACTGCAAAGCAGCACCGACGCCCGCGGCCGCTCGTTCACGGTGCATAAGATGCCGATTCCGGGGCCGCTGTATGCCACCGAAGAAGAATGTGCCGGTGTCGATCCGGTAGACGGCAGCCAGGAACGTAATCCGAGCGTGCGGTTGGCCGGTTCCTACGTCAACTTCCTGATCGTCAACGGCGGCATCATCGCGCCGAGTTTCGATGACCCGCTGGACCATCAGGCCAAGCAGATCCTGCAGAACCTGTTTCCACAACACGAAGTGGTGATGGTGCCGGGCCGTGAACTGTTACTGGGGGGTGGCAATATTCACTGCCTGACCCAGCAGCAGCCAGCACCGCAGAGAAATTGAGTGCAGTTGTAACAGCGCCTTGAGGGCGAGCGAGCACTGCGCGAGCGCAGTATTCCCGGCAAGCCCGCGACCCAGCACGGTCGCGGGCTTTTTTGTGCCTGAGTACCTGTGAATGCGGGAGATTGGCATACCTCTTGTATCGGCAAACACACCACAGAGCGCCAAGGTGATGACCGCATGGTTCTGTCACAAACCTTGAGTAAGTTAGCCGCTCACGCAGCAGGAGAGAGCGCTGAAATGAATGCTGAAATCAACCCGATGTACACGCGCACGTTCCACCCGGTGCGGGTCGACGGCGATGCGATCCACGCGCTGGCGCTCTGGTTGAAGGAAAACGGCGCGCGCCAGAACAGGCAACCGCCTGACTGGCGCAGCGTGATGAGTGAACGCTACCCGGCGGGCTTGTTAACGGAGGATGAGGTGCAGGTGTTGTGCGAGCTGGAGCGCAACTGAAAGCGCCGACGAATCAATATGGGAGGGGCCAAGGGCTTTTTTGTAGGAGCGCTATAGGTCTGTGCTTAGAATTATTTAGCCTAAATAGAGGCGGTTCACGAAATTGACACATAGTTCAACGCGCGCATAGGATTGCGTCCAACGCCTGTGGCTAACAGCCATGACTCATCCAATAAGAAAAGGCCCGCGGCAGTTCAGTCGTCCGCGGGCCTTGTTTTTTCTGGAGAAAGTCGACACCAGAAAGCGATACGGGGCCTGGTGTCATAGCGCGTACTCAACCAGTAATAAGGAATATAAGAAAATGTTGAAGCAACGGATGAGTCTGATCGCTCTGGGGATTTTGAGCGCATCGACAGCCATGGCGAACGACCAGGAGCAATCCAAGGGTTTCGTTGAAGACAGCCACCTGAATATCGCAGCACGCAACGCCTACATCAGCCGTGACTACAAGAACGGCAAGCAGGACAAGGCCGAGTGGGGCCAGGGTTTTATCGGCAAGTTCGAGTCCGGCTTCACCCAGGGCACTGTGGGCGTGGGTGTGGACGTGATTGGCCAATACGCTATCCGTTTGGACGGCGGCAAAGGTCGCAGCGGTGCGGGCGGTATCGACTTCTTCAAGCAAGGCGATAGCGGTGAAGCGGCCAACGATCTGGCCAAAGGTGGCGCAGCCGTCAAGGCGCGCATTTCCAACACCGTGATCAAATACGGTCAGCAGATGCCAGCCGTGCCTGTGTTGCAGTACGACAATTCGCGTTTGTTGTCGGAAACCTACGAGGGCACCTCGATCGTTTCCAAGGAAATCGCCGGTCTGCAACTGGACGCCGGCCACTTCACCAAGGAAGCACGCAAGAGCGCCGAAGGCAGCGACAGCGGTGGCCTGAAAAGCATCAACTACATCGGCGGCAGCTACAAATTCACCGAAAGCCTGTCGGCAGCGTTGTATGCCTCCGACATGCAGGACGTGCTGAAGAAGCAGTACGTCAACGTCAACTATGTGCTGGCGCTGCCAGAGAAACAGTCGCTGACCTTTGACTTCAACGGCTACAAAACCAAGCTGGACCGCAGCTTCGCCCTGGAAAACCAGAAAGACGCCGACGCTCGCGACAACAAAATCTGGAGCCTGGGCGCTACCTGGGCCGTTGGCGCGCACAGCTTCACCATCGCGCACCAGCGCAGCACCGGTGACACCGGCTACCTGTACGGCGGCTACCGCAACGCTGGCGGCATTGGCGACGGCGGCAACACCATCTTGCTGGCCAACTCCTACTGGTCCGACTTCAACGGCAAGGACGAGCGCTCCTGGCAAGCGGGCTACGGCATCGACTTCACCACCTTCGGTGTACCGGGCCTGACCTACAACATTGCCTATGTACGCGGCACCAACATCGACGACGGCACTGGCCGTGGCGATGGCACCGAGCGTGAAATCTGGAACCAGTTCAAGTACGTGGTCCAGAGCGGCCCGGCCAAAGACCTGAGCCTGCGCGCTCGCGCCTCGTGGTTGCGCGTTTCCAACAACGCCAGCGAATATAATGTTGGCGGTAACGAAATCCGCCTGTTCGCCGACTACCCGATCAATGTTTTCTGATTGATCGCAGGTCGCGCCTGATGCCAGGCGAGAAAAACCCCGACTGGTTCGTAATGCTGTTCACTTAAGCATTTGAGTCCAAGCCGGGCTTTCTAGAGAATCCGATGTCAGACCCCTGGCATCGGATTTTTTTATGCCCATTCAGCAGCAGTTGCTCGACCTCGGCGATCTCTTCAATTTTTCTGACCTGAGCACCTTCACTCAGAACATCCCTATCGAGTGGGTAGCGAGTGCGCTGAACCTCTCGGCGCAAGCTACGATACGACGGCGCCGTTTGCCGAGCGATCAAGTTCTTTGGCTAGTTTTGGGCATGGCTCTGTTCCGCGATGAGCCTGTTCATGAGGTCGCCAGGCGTTTGAATATCTGCGCGCAAGGCTTGGCTTCTGATCAGTTGCTGGCCCGAAGCGGGGTAACTGAAGCTCGCAAAAGGCTGGGCGCTGACCCAGTTGAATCGCTGTTCCGTCAGACCGGTAAACATTGGGGCAACGAGCGCTACGAGGGAGATGACTGGAACGGTCTACAGGTCTTCGCGGTGGACGGTGCACTACTGCGAACTGCTGACTCACCTGAGCTCAGAGAACATTTTGGCTCCGGTAATACCGGCACCGACCGTCAGACCCCGTTTCCGATGCTGCGGCTCGTTGCGCTGATGAATGTCCGTTCGCATGTCATCCTCGATGCGCAGCTCAGCCCTTATCGGGGCAGTGAAATGCGGTTGGCCGGAACGTTTCTGGGGCAAATTCCGGACAATTCGATCACCTTGTTCGACAAAGGCTTCTGGGGCGCGGATCTACTGCTAAGCGTGGTGGGCGGCGGCGCGAACCGACACTGGCTGACACCTGCTCGCAAGAATTTGGTCATGGAGGAAGTAGAGCGCTACGGCGAGCACGACCGTCTCGTCCGGATGAAGGTTTCCCCTCAGGCACGTAAACGAAATCCTGAGTTGCCCCTGAGTTGGGAAGTGCGTGAAGTTAGCTATGAAAGCCATGGAAAAGTCAGATCGCTGCTTACCTCTTTGCCTGTCGAGGACTACGACACCGCAGCTGTGGCTGAGCTGTACCTGGAGCGATGGGAGATTGAGCTGGGCTTCAGGGATATCAAAAGCTCGATGCAACAGAACGCGGTAACGCTGCGCAGTAAGAAAGTCGAGCTGATTTATCAGGAGGTCTGGGGGCTTTTGCTGGCTTATAACATTATTCGTCGAGAGGCCAGCCAAGCCGCTGTAGCGTTCGGCCGCGCACCTTCGGATATACGGTTCAAGCCTGCCTGCCAGTACATAGCGGTGCAGTTGATAGTGATGGCAGCCGCTAATCCGGTATCGGCAACAGGAAGGAGGCTAAGCGAGCTGAGGGGAGGAGTAGGAGGAATGTTTCTGGATCACCGCCCAAGGCCGGGAAGGCCAAGGACGGTGAAGATTTCCAAAACCCGGTACCCAGTGGACCGTAAGGCTGCTCCGCTTAAGTGAACAGCATTACGACTGGTTCGGGGTTTTTTTATTTCTGACGACGAGCATTTCCCGCTAGGCGGTGAGCATCGAACGTCAGGCCTTGATCGGCGCGAGCTTCTTGCAGTTTTCCTTGCGTGTCGGGTATTGCTCACACTTGCGCAGCACGGTTTGCACCTGCTGCACATTCTGCAGTTGCTGGTTGGCCAACAGTTTTTCTGTGATGAACAGTTCCTCCGAGCCCAGATTGCGTTCGGCCTTGTCGATCATCTCCAGTGCCGATTGCCCGTCGCCCCGCTTGAGGTGGTAGCTGATCATCAAGTCATAGGTGGAAGGGCCGGCCAGGGACCAGTCCTTGATCGCTTGCAACTCTCTCACCGCCTCGCTGTTTTTACCCTGGGCCAGGCGCAGGGTATAGGCAGTGCGCCGAATGCTCGGTTGGTCCTTGACGGGCGAGGCCAGGGCCTTGCGAACAAACCTTTCGGCATCCGGTACCTTGTTTTTCTCCAGGGCATCGATTGCGAAGTACGCGTCTTTGTAGCCCTGCAAGGCCTCCGCCACTTTGGGCGTAGCCTTCATCTTCGACCAGCTTTGCGGGTTGACCCGGGCGCGGCGTTCCTGACGATATTCGCGCTGCAAGTATTGGCGCAGCTCGGTGTCGCGGTCCGTGGCCGACATATGCGAGCGGTTGAAGTACTGCGTGGTTGCGGTGATGCCGGTGGTCAAGCCGTCCTTGACCAGTACATCCAACTCCTTGGTGAACTGGTTGAGATTGAACTGTTGCAGCGAATCCTGCATGGCATTCTTACGCGCCGTGAGGAACCCAGTGAGCAAGGGTTTCTGTTTGCCCTGGAAGTCGTTGAGACGCTCCAGACTATGGGTGGCGGCGCGCGGCGCGTAGCCGGCGCGGATCATCAAGTCGGTGCCAAGCAGGTCGGCCTGGTCTTCCTGGCTACGGCCCCAGGCGGTGCTCCACACTTGGTCGGAAAAGGTATTGGCCAGCGCGGTGTACAGCACTGTGTTGCCGATGGTCTTCTGGGTACCGGCCGGGTCTTTGCTGAACAGCTTCATGGTACCGGCGCTACGGTCGACGCCAGTATCGGCAGCCATGGTAGCCAAGGCGACCGTGGAGGCGACGGTGGTAAACATGTCTTTCTGCTGCTGGAAGGCCGCCATGCGGTCATGGTGATGCAGCAGCACATGGCTCATTTCGTGACCAAGCATCGCCGCGATTTCGTCTTCGCTGGCAACGTTGTCCAGCATGCCCAGCGGTACGAACAGGTTGCCGTAAGGATCTGCCGACGGTCCGAACCCATAACTGTCGGTGATCTTCACCTGTAGCGGCGGCACTTCGCCCGGCCAGCCCTTGGACAAGCGCGTGACAATGCCCTGCAAGTAGCCTTGCAGCATAGGGATATCCACCAGGTTCTGCTGGCGCGCTTCGGCAGCGGGCACCGCCCGCCCGTCGTAGCTCAAGCGCTGTTGGCTCTGGCGTTGGGGGTCCAGCTTGTAGTACTGGCGCACGTCGATGTTGTCCACGTAGTGGCCTTGGATCCGCGACTGGGTCGACGGCCCTACCAGATTCAGGAACGCCTGGTCTGCGCCCTTCAAGGTGGCGCAACCACTGAGCACCGAACTGGCCAATAGGCTGGCTGCTACTAGATATTCCCTCACCGCAACGCTCCCTTTATTGATTGCAACCGGCACCAAAACCTATGGTGGAATTATTGCGGGCGTCCCTGGCCTGGCTTTTCGTCAGGCCAAGGCACGGCAGGTCGACCACGTTCAGCGGCGGTTCGATGCGCAGGTCCATGGTGTCCAGCCAGACTTTCTGGCCTGCCAGTTCTACCTGCACCAGGTCCAACGCCTGGTTGTACTGCAGCACCGGCATGGGCTGGGTAGGCGCATCTTTTTTCGCCAACTCGCGCTGTGGCTTGCCCTGCTCGTCGAGCACCGTCACCGGGTCGGCGAGGAACGCCTGAATACTGTGGGTTTCCGCCCAGGCACCCTGGGTGAAGAGGGCTGCGAGCAAGACGATGAGGCTTCTGTTCATCCTTGAGTTCCTTGAGACAAATGGCAAAGCGGCACGCTCAGCGATCGCGGTCGAAGAAGGCTTCGATCCGCTCGCTGAACAACACCAACGACAGCAATACAATGCCCAGCACGTTGACCGGGGTAATGTCATTGAGGCTCAGCAGCACACTGACCACCCCCAACATTGACATCACCAACAGCCACGATGGGCACGGCGAGGTAAAAAACCAGATTTCCTGGCGCCGCCACCGGCTCCAGGTGCGATGGCCCGCCAGGCGTCGTGCGTGCAGCGCCTTGAGCACAGCGATCAACGCCAGCAGCCCGAGCTCCAGCAGGTCCAGCCAATTGAAAGGCAGGTGGGGGAAGTCGGCGGGTTCATGGTCATAGTTCATACCTGCATTGATCAGGTTATCCAGGGCCATGGCGTGCAGGTAAACGCCGGGGAGCTGGCCGTGTACCGGCGACTCCACCAGGTCCCCCGTGGACGCGATATTGGCGCCGATCAGCACCAGGCGGTCGTGGAGTAACTCGGCGATCAAGGCTTGGTCGTCCGGGTCACTGACTTCCAGGTCACTGGCCGATAACGTCAGCGTATAAGGGCACTGCGCCTGGGCGGAGTCATCCAGCTTCCAGAACACGGCTTGGAAGAACTGTGCCACTCCGTCCAGAAAGAAATGCCGCGCCGCT
The DNA here is from genome assembly GCF_003851705.1 of Pseudomonas sp. R2-37-08W. Lineage (NCBI taxonomy): Bacteria > Pseudomonadati > Pseudomonadota > Gammaproteobacteria > Pseudomonadales > Pseudomonadaceae > Pseudomonas > Pseudomonas sp. R2-37-08W. The sequence continues at coordinate 359,476 of NZ_CP027728.1, forward strand.
GCGCAGTGGCGGATATCGGCAATACGCGCCTGGTCCGCTGCCAGCTTCAGCCCCCATTGCACGGCGATGGGCTGGCGCTGAGCAGCAGTTTGCGCATCCACTGGCGGCGACGTGCAGTCTTGCGTGGCACAGAACACCCGGTACAGTGCCAAGGCGGGGGTTTCCATCAGCCCGGCCTGTGTGTGCTTAGCCAGTGGGTACTTGTCGTCCACCCCTTCCCACGCCACCAGTGCTGGCCGGCTGACCTGCATAAAAGGCGCCAGCGTATTGGCCTGGCCCGCCTCTGCTCGCGTCAGCCCAGTATTGGCCAACCACAGCGGGATGCCCTGGCGTTGATAACGCTCAAATACATTTGCCAGCAACTGACTGCCCCGCGCTGGGTCGCCGAACGAGTGGTCGTGGCTGTAAAGCAAATCCACAAACACAGCCCGTGGCTTGTATGCCAGCAAACGCTTGAACAATTTGCTCTGGTCGCTGTACGGCATTGGCCATGGGCTGTCATTGCGCATCAGGTAGGCATCATCAATCAACACCACTGCCACCTGCTGCTGTCCGAGGCTTGGGTAGTGGCTGGCGAACATACGATTGAGCCACTGCGCCGACGCCTTGTCGCTGGAACTGGCCAGGCCGAAAGGATCAAGAATCGCCAGCAACACGATGATGGCCGCCAGCCAATAGCGGCGGTATTTGAACAGCGGGGGGTTGGACGACATCCATGTCTCGATTAAATGCATAGCAAGGCGGGGTTTTTAACGGAGTAGAGAAGGGGTGTCAATCAAAGAGATGGCTAAGTGCCACATTCTTCGTGCGCTTGGATCGCCTTTCGCAAAAAAACTATCGGAGCGTAATGGTGACCTTGCCTTTTGCTCTGCTCTGCTCGACGTACCGCAACGCCTCTGCGGTCGATGTAAACGGGAAGGAGCGATCAATGACCGGTTTGATGACGCCGGCCTCGATCAGCGAGGTGATTTTTTGCAGCTGTACCCCGTCGGCATGCATGAACAAAAACGCATAGCTCACCCCCTGTTTGCGGGCCTTTCTGCGAATGCCGCTGCTGAGCAGGCGCATGACCTGCCCCAGCACCCAGGGCAGGCCTTGGGCTTGGGCAAATTGCGCAGTCGGCGGCCCCGACAGGGAAATTAGCTGGCCGCCAGGCTTGAGAACCTTGACCGATTTCTCCAGTACATCAGTGCCGAGGCTGTTCAACACCACGTCGAAATCGCGCAACTCGTTGGCAAAGTCCTGCTGTTTGTAATCGATGACCACGTCCGCCCCAAGTGCTTTCACCCATTCGACATTGGGCGTGCTGGTGGTGGTGGCAACGAAGGCGCCGAGGTGTTTGGCGAGCTGGATGGCAAGCGTGCCGACACCGCCGGAGCCGGCATGGATCAACACCTTCTGGCCTTTTTTCAACTGGGCGGTTTCAACCAGCGCCTGCCAGGCCGTCAAGGCGGCCAAGGGGATGGACGCCGCCTGGGCCATGTCGAGATTCGACGGTTTCAGCGCCAGCGCGTCTTCGTTCACGGCGATCAGTTCAGCGAAGGTCCCGATCTGCGCGTCGGGAGGCCGAGCGTACACTTCGTCTCCCGGCTTGAATCGCGTCACCGCCGCACCCGTGCGAACCACCACGCCAGCCAGGTCATTGCCCAATATCAAGGGAAGTTTATAGGGCAGGATCAGTTTGAACGCCCCCGCCCTTATCTTCGAATCCAACGGGTTCACGCTCGTTGCATGCACTTGGACCAGCACGTCATGCACACCGACCGCAGGGTCGGGCACTTCGCCAATCATTCCGTTCTGCTTACCGTAGCGGTCGATAAAAAATGCTTTCATGGTGCAACTGCTCTTGTCGGTGGAATGAGCGAGGCGCGGCCCCGGCAACGTCAAGCCGTTCAGGCTTGAGTCAAATAGCGCTGCGCCACCGTGGACTGCTTGATCTGCCCCAACAACCCCCCACGCGCGGCTTGCAGCGCATCCCAACGCTCGCCTTCCTGCAGCGCAGGAATAGTCACCAATTCGCGTCGGTCGAAACCAAGCAGTGCCGCATCGACCAACTCACCCACTTCCATGATTTCGCTCAGGGTGTTGATGTCGATACCGGCGCGGTCCCAAATCTCCGTGCGGGTGGCGGCGGGCAGTACGGCTTGTACGTAAACACCCTGGGGCGACAGTTCCAGGCTCAGGCCTTGGGAAAGGAACAGCACAAACGCCTTGGTCGCCCCATAGACCGACATGCCGAACTCAGGCGCCAGCCCCACCACCGAACCGATGTTGATGATAGAGCCTTCACCTGCTTTGGCCAGGCGTGGCGCTATGGCGCTTGCGAGCCGCACCAGCGCGGTGGTGTTGAGGGCCACCAGTTGCGCAACGCTCTCGGTGCTTTGCTCGATGAACGTGCCGGATTGTGCGGCGCCGGCATTGTTGACGAGGATGCCGATGCGCGCGTCATCGCGCAGGCGCGCTTCAACGCTGTGCAGGTCGCTGAGTTGCGTCAGGTCGGCCTGAAGCACATCAATGGCGACGTTGTGTTCGTCCTGCAACTTCGCGGCGAGCGTTTCCAGGCGTGCGTGGTCGCGGGCGACCAGCACCAGATCATGCCCGCGTTGGGCGAAACGTTCGGCGTACACCGCGCCGATGCCAGTGGAAGCGCCAGTGATGAGAACAGTAGGGCGGGTAGTCATGATGTCAGCTCTTTATCAGGGATTGGGATTGAGGCACGCGTAGAACCAGGCTCGATCAGCCGACGCCTAGTTCGCGACAGCGCTTGATTCGGCAAGCGTCGGGTAGTCGATGTAACCTGCCGCACCGCCGCCATAGAGCGTGGCGGGGTCGAAGGCGGACAGTGGCGCGCCGGTCTTGAGCCGCTCTACCAGATCGGGGTTGCCGATAAATGGCCGACCAAAGGCGACCAGATCGGCCTTGTCATGCGCCACGCGTGCCTCGGCCAGGTCCAGGTCGTAGCCGTTGTTGGCGATGTAGGTGTTCTTGAAGCGCTGGCGCAAGGCCTCGAAATCAAAGGGCGCGACGTCCCGTGGGCCGCCGGTCGCGCCTTCGACGACGTGCAGATACACGATGCTCAGCGCATTGAGTTGGTCGACGACGTAATCGAACTGAGCCTGTGGATCGCTGCTCGATACACCATTGGCTGGCGACACAGGCGAAAGGCGAATGCCGGTGCGATCAGCACCAATCTCGTCGACCACGGCCGCCGTCACTTCCAGCAGCAGACGCGCCCGGTTCGCGATCGAACCACCGTAGGCATCCGTACGCTGGTTGGCGCCGTCCTTGATGAACTGATCCAGCAGATAGCCGTTTGCACCGTGGATTTCCACGCCGTCGAAGCCCGCCGCAATCGCGTTCGCCGCTGCCTGGCGGAAGTCGTTAACGATGCCCGGCAGCTCGTCGGCCTCCAGCGCTCGCGGCTCGGAAGCATCCTCGAAGCGGTTATTGACGAACACCTTGGTCGCGGCACGAAGCGCGGAAGGGGCAACCGGCGCTGCGCCTTGCTGCTGCAGATCCACATGAGACACACGCCCCACATGCCACAGCTGCAGGAAAATTTTCCCACCCTTGGCGTGCACAGCATCGGTCACCGTGCGCCATCCTTCTATCTGCGGCTGCGTGTAAATGCCCGGGGTGTCTTGATAACCCTGGCCCTGCTGCGAAATCTGCGAGGCTTCGGAAATCAACAAGCCTGCGCTGGCCCGTTGGCTGTAATAGGCAGCAGCAAACTCACTCGGCACAAAACCTTTGCCCGCGCGATTGCGTGTCAGTGGCGCGAGAACCACACGGTTCGCCAGCGTCAGATTGCCAAGTGTGTAGGGAGTAAACAGATTCAGATCGCTCATGGATGTTGGTTCCGTGGCCGTGGATAGAGGTCATGTCGCTTGCGATTAGGATGATGATCGAAATCTAAACTGTCAACGGTTTTGATTATGAACGACATCTATGTATCATCAGCCCATGAATTCAGCGGTAGAGAGGTAGCGAACATGCGCGTGTCCAAGGCCCAGGCCCAAGCAAACCGGGAGCACGTCGTCGAAACGGCTTCAGTGGTATTTCGCGAGCGCGGTTTTGACGGCGTCGGCGTGGCCGATCTGATGGCCGCCGCCGGCTTCACCCATGGCGGTTTCTACAAACATTTCGGTTCCAAGGCCGACCTGATGGCCGAAGCCTCGGCCTGCAGTCTTTCGCAGTCCCTGGCCAGCGCCGAAACATTGAGCGTGAAGGACTTCATCGACCTGTACGTGTCCAGGGCTCATCGCGACAACCGCGCCACGGGCTGCACCATGGCGGCGTTGTGCGGCGACGCGGCGCGTCAGTCGGGCGATTTGAAATCGACCTTCGCTGAAGGCATCGAGCAGATGCTGCAAACCCTTGGCGAAAAATACCCAACCGGCCCGGATGCGGCGCCGGATGCGGCGAGGGTAAAGATGATTGATCTGTTGGCAAGAGCGGTTGGTGCGATTGTGTTGTCGCGCGCTTGTCCAGAGGATTCGGCGTTGGCGGATGAGATTTTGGCGGTGTGTCGGGGAGAGATGACGGAGTCGTTGTCGGGTAAGGCTTAAAGAGGGTGGGGGCTGCCGCGCTGTGCAGGCGCGCATTCCCCACACACCAATCACTCGTTCAAGGCGCTGTTGAATAACTGGCTGTGCATAAAGTCTATGAAGACTCGCAGTCTCAACGAAAGATGTTTGCTGGAAGGCCACACCAGCCTGAATACTCCGGTATGGACCGTATAGTCCGCCAACACCTGAACCAATTCGCCGTTCTTGATCGACTGAGCCGTCATGAAGTCAGGCAGGCACGCAACTCCCAGGCCTGAGCGAGCCACATCGACAATCACCTCTGTCGTGTTGCACACCATGGTCTGAGGTAGCTCGAAATCCGGCTCCCCTGGTGCAATACGTAACGGCCAGGGCTCCACTTTTCCCGTCGAAGGAAACTTATGTAACAGGCATGAATGCGTGGCGAGATCCGCTGGGTGTTTGGGTATACCGTACTCTGCGAGATAGTCCGCAGACGCCACGATCTGGAGCTGGAAGCCTCCCAGTCGTTTGGAAATCAATCTCGAGTCAGTGGGCTCGCCTGTGCGTAATACGGCGTCAAACCCTTCCTCGATAACGTCGACCATGCGATCAGAAAAATCGATATCGAGTTCTATTTCGGGATAGGTGCGCATGAACTCGATGATGGCCGGCATGACGAGTCCGCTGACGAGAGGCAAGCTGATCCTCAATTTGCCCCGCGGTTTTTCACGCGCGTTGCTCAGCTCCATTTCTGCAGCTTCAAGCTCTGAAAGTATCCGTCGACAGCGTTCAAGAAACAGTGAGCCTTCCAGCGTCAGGGCGATACTTCGTGTATTGCGCTGGAAAAGGCGTACACCGAGCCTGTCCTCCAGCCGGCCAATACTTTTGCCGACGCCCGACGAAGAAATCCCCAGTCTTTTTCCCGCCTCGGTAAAGCTTCGAGTCTCAGCCACCAATACAAATAATGAAATGCTGCCAAGCGATTCCAATGGACGGACCTCACTGCGGACACCAGGGTCCGATATGTTCGGATTATAGGCCTGTTTTTGTTTGCCGACGCAAGCCCTAACCTCTCGATGGGCCGATCACCGCAGACAACTGTGCGCGAGGGACCACACCTGCGCACGCCAATGAAGGAACCATTCAGATGAACTCAACATATAGCGCTCAGACGGCTCCCCCGTTATTGAAGTGGATACAGCTTTTTGCAGCTTGCCTGACAGGCGTGCTCATCCCGCTTTGCTTTACCGGGCCTGCCGTAGTGCTCTCGTCCATCAGCGCGGCCATGGGTGGCTCTGCTGTGGAGCTCAGTTGGGTGGTCAACGCTTATATCCTCACCTATGGCAGCGCCATGATGGCGGCGGGAAGCCTGACGGATATCTATGGGCGTAAGCGGGTCTGGCTGATTGGCCTGGTCATCTTCGTGTTGTCTACCGTGGTTATTCCCTTTTCTTCGACTGTATTGCAGATCGATATCCTGCGCCTTGTGCAGGGGTTGGGCGGAGCAGCCGCATTCGCCGGCGCCATGTCGTCATTGGCTCAGGTATTCCATGGCGCAGAGCGCACCAAGGTATTCAGTCTGCTCGGTACGACTTTCGGCATTGGGCTAGCCTTCGGCCCACTGGCCGCCGGGGTGTTGGTCGACTCGGCAGGTTGGAAATGGACGTTCCACGCGACTGCATTAATAGGCATCGCGGGGTTCTTGCTCGTGTGCGTGAGTGCGACGGATTCCAAAGACCCGGCTAACAACGGTATGGATTGGCCAGGCGCTCTGAGTTTCACGGCCGCGCTGACGTTGTTCACTTATGGCATTCTCCTCGCGCCAGAGGATGGTTGGGCCAGCCCGGTCGTTTTGGGGAGTGTCGCCGCCGCGATCGTGCTGTTCATGATTTTCGTGATGATTGAGCGCCGTACCAGTAGCCCGATGCTCGACCTTTCGTTGTTTAAACAATCCAAATTCGTCGGCGTGCAGATCCTTGCAGCGAGCCCAGCATTCTTTTTCGTGGTCCTGATTATCATGCTGCCGGCGCGATTCATCGGGGTCGATGGGCTCAGTGCCATGCAAACCGGAAAGATGATGATTGCGTTGGCCGCGCCGTTGTTGTTCGTACCGTTCCTGGCGGCTCAGCTCGCGCGACACTACACCTCAGGGATGCTCTCGGCAGTCGGACTGGTGCTGGTGGCTGCCGGGTTGTTCTGGCTGGCCGTTGTGCTCGATAGCGGTGCCAGCAATGCCGTAATGCCCATGGCGCTGGTCGGCATCGGTATTGGCCTGCCGTGGGGGTTGATGGATGGCATGGCCGTCAGCGTGGTGGAAAAAGAACGTGCGGGTATGGCTACTGGCATTTTCAACGCAGTTCGCGTTTCTGCCGACGGGATAGCGATCGCCGTGGCCGGGGCATTACTGGCGACGTTCATTCAATGGGGGTTGTTCGACGGCGTCACCCATTTTGCAGCGCATCAGATAATGGAGGCCTCCAGCCGGGCAGCGCTCGGCGATTTGCAGAGCGCAGGCATTCAACTGCCAGGGCAGTCGGACCTGTTGCGCCTCGAGTACGCGAGTGCGTTTCGGCATCTGCTTTTCATCCTGGCTGCTGGCAGCGTGCTCACGGCCATTGCTGTGTACGCAACACTGGGTCGAGTCAGCGCGCATGATCATCAGCCGGTGGAAGCCGTTCGCCCGGTGATCGTCGGTGACGGAGAGTGATCGGGCGGACACGAACGGGCGACGATTCCTATCGAGCTCACCCGGCGTCGATGTTAGGTCTTGAGTAGGATCTATGTGCATCGAAAGTGTCGTATCGTAAAGGACAAAACTGTCCGATATTTTCGTGGGGCGCAACGTAGATCACCGAGATATGAAGACCGAGCGCTTACTTGGTTGCGCCACGTTTCGCTTTAGAACTAAAGACGACAAATTTCATTTTCTTATCCTACCGCCCCTCAATCAACGCCCGCTCCTCCAACCAAGTCTCCTGAACAAACTGATCCGTAATCGCGTAAATCCCATGCCCGCGCCGCATGATGATGTTCTCCGCCACCAGCGCAATCACCACGGGTTGAATTTCTTCAACCCGTACTTCGCGACCTACCGTTTTCGAATATTCCGCGGCTGCATCGGTAGAGAAAATCCCCCGAGCATCGCCTTCCGTAGCCGCGATCTTATTGAAAACCGCCTGAGCCAGGCTGCCCAGTTGTTCGACTTTTTCTAGCTCAATACTTGCCGCTGCTGAGCGTAAGGTACTGGCAATCACGGGGAGGAAAAGATCAGGCTCGCCGTCCTGCTGCAGTAACTGACGCAATGCCTTGAGCATTTCCTCAGGTCGATTGCCCAAGGTATTGAAGGCCTCGATGGCGGCTTCAAGTGAGGGGAGCTTTTCTTTCTTCACCGTCATTGCCAGTCGGTTGAGCAGGAATTCAACGTAATCACCCTTTAGCAGTGGATACGCGGCCGATGTCGCGCCGGAAAATGCTTGGTTACGTTTGGCGGTCAACTCGCTTACTTGGGCCCTGTGAGAGCCCGTGCCGATAAAGAGGAAGTAGCCCGGCGTATTCGGGCGTGGGTTGATTGCATCACGAGCAGCCTTGAGTGCCAGGAGCAGTTGGTTGCCATCGTCGGAGGAAATGGCGTGTTGCACCTCGTCGATGATCAGCACGAGATGGGTTTTCGCTTGGTCGACAACCTCTGTGAGTGCCTGCGCCAATGTGGGGCCGTCGGCGTTGCCGATGCTGTCGAGTTTGAAGCCGAACTTGAATCCTGCTGCACCTAGATCGACATGGCTGACTCGCGTGAGCGTTTCCAGGACTGAAGAGCCCGGCGTTTGCAGTTCTTTCAAGGTCTTGTGGATGGCGTTGTGCACGAGCGTTGCCGGGTTGGCCAGCGTGTCGCTCCAGAGGTCGACGTAAATCACCAATGCGCCTGCTGCCTCCAGGGCCGGGATGAGGTCGTTGCGCAAGAACGTCGTTTTACCTGTACGACGCAGTCCAGACAAAAAAAGACCCGAGCGCAGACCTTCATCTAATACGCCTGGGTTAAGAAGCTGGTTTGCCATCGATTCAGCCAATTCAGGACGCTGGAATATGCTGCTCATGCAATTACCCCTTTTTATGGATAAGCCATAATTATTGCCAATCCATAATTTAGCATAAAGAGTGAATCTGGAATCTGGGCGCGCAAAGAGGTGATTCAAAAGGAGAGGAGACTGGGGATGAATAGCCATGAGATCAACCCTGCAGCAATCGTGAAGGTCGATAAAGTCTCGGCCCCTGTCGAACGAGCCTTGTCTGATTCAGAGCTGAAGCAATTCTGGAAGACGGTTGAGGATACTGACGGGAAAAACGGGGTCAGACCCTGAGAAATCCCCACAAAAACTTCCTTGCAGGTCAGTCAGATAGCTTGAACTGGCCTGCATGAGTCGGGCAGTTTGGTAGTCGCCAAACAAACCAATCACCCGAGACTCATGCAGGCCGTACGATTCTTACACAAGGCATTTTCCCAAGCACTCCCCACTCTGCACCGCAAGCGCCTGAGCGCCCTGATGACCTGCGTCAGCGCTTTGCTGTAGGGGCGCCGTCTGACGCTGACCGATCTGGGCAGAGCTATGCCCAGCAGAGCTTACGTCAAGCATTCGATCAAACGTGTGGATCGCCTGCTCGGCAACGTTCAGCTGCAACATGAACGTCCGCTGTTCTACTGGAAAATGCTCACGGCACTGATTGGCTCCTTACGCCATCCCTTGATTTTGGTGGATTGGTCGCCGATCAATGCCGCTTCTGATCTTTACCTGCTGCGGGCGTCAATTCCGCTGGCTGGCCGAGCGTTCCCTATTTACGAAAGCGTGCATGATCGTGAAGGTTGCCCCAAGCAGCAGCGGCGGTTGCTCGATGCGCTTGAACTTATGCTTCCCGAGCAGTGCGTACTGATCCTGGTGACGGATGCCGGGTTTCGTCGTCCCTGGTTCCAGGCCGTCGAAGCCAAAGGCTGGTATTACGTGGGACGTGTGCGCAATCGTGATCTCTATCGTAACGAGCAAGGTCAATGGCAACCGATAAAGCAGCTCTACCGGCAGACAACATCGACCGCACGTTCGCTTGGCCAAATTGAGATGACGCGTAGCGCACCGTACCGGGTTGCGCTGTACGGCATTCACCAACCGCCCAAGGGGAGAAAACATCGGCGAGTGACGGGTAGCATCGCGCGCAGCAAACTCAGCCGACAGAACGCTCGCCGTGAACAAGAACCCTGGCTGCTCGCCAGCAATTTTCCGCAACCGCAATGGATGGCTCGGAAAATTGTCGGTATTTACCGCAAGCGGATGCAGATTGAGGAAGGTTTTCGGGACATGAAGAGTCTGCGTTTCGGCTTTGCCTTTGACCTGCATCGAACGCGCTGCCCACGGCGTATCGAGATCCTGCTGCTGATCGCCGCGTTGGCCTGTTATGCACTGTATCTGGCCGGTCTTCAGGCTCGAACGACAGGGCGGTCACGTCACTTCCAGAGCAACAGCATCAGGCATAAACCGGTGCTCTCACTCTGGCGTCTTGGCCTCGAATACTTGAGATGCTCCACCACCGGATTGTCCTGCTCGAGATTGGCGGATATGGAGCTATTGCTGCGCGATGAAGTGCACCGGCAAGCTCAGAGGCTGGAGTAGATTTGTGGGGATTCCTCAGGGTCAGACCACAACTTCCGTTATGAATTGAAAACATAATCTGCCCCAAAATCCGTCCCCTTTTTAGGGTTTGGGGATGTGGAGAAGATTGATCGGGTGTACACCAAAAATGAAATTTAGCCGATTAATCAACTGTTTCTGCAGGTTAATTATCACTTGCGCAGTGAGCGGCGGATTGAATGGCGAAAATTAAATGCTGAACGCTAGAAGGTTTCGGGCGAATAAAAACTATCGAGCTTATGCGAAATAAGTATTTGTACCTGTCAATTTTGACAGTTATGGAGAGGTTTGATTTAGTTTATATTCTAATATCATACACATCAGAGAGTAACTGATCATGGCTTCTAAAGCACTTTTAAAGATTTATTTTGGCATTGCACGATATGAGCTTTTGTCTCCATACAATAGAGCAAATGAGAATCTCAAAAGCCTAGGTGTGATTGGTGAAATTATCGATGTGACGAGCGGCGCGGCGAGTGATTTGCAAGTTCTAGGGGATCCTGTTGATGAGTTTTTTCAGGTGTTGAACGATGACGGCGTCATATTTGATTGGCAGTCCTTTTCTAGTAGCAACGCTTCAGCAACCAACAGTAAATTTGTGGAGAAGGCTGAGTCACTAAAAGAGGCAAAAATAAGTTCTCAAAAATTAATGAGGACTGAATCTCAAAAAAAATTCTATGCGATTATTATAACTTGTCCAGATAGCATCTCTAATAAAGCATACTTTGTAGATGGTACTTTTTATGAAGATCGCGATTCATTTGCAAAGTGGGCAAATGATTTTGTAGGGGTTTCGTAATTGTAGAAAACAATCATTTCTTAAACGTCCAATATAAAAGCTAATGCTGAATTGGTGGCTGGCCTTCGAGCAGGTGTTTGATAAATGTAGCAAACACCTGTTTCGCTTCCAAGTTTATCCCTCGATAACTTGCCTGCGGATGAGTCTTGCGCTGTCGGGGAGTATGCGGGAAAAGCGGCGTGGTCGACGTATAGAATGGAAGAAGTCGAAAAATCGTTTGCCTCTCCAGCGGCGCCGTTTTAGATGCCGCCCTTGGACGTTTCCGAGGTAAGGGCGTCGTACCGTCCACAAGGCGTACTGGCCGTCCCATCCAGCGCCACGACGAGGGTGCTTTTTCACTTATCGAAGCACCGGTGTGCCTGACCAGCGTGGAAACCATCTCAACAGGCAGCCGCTCTCTGGCTTTACAGTAGGCGCCCGTGCGAGTGCTATTGGGCTTCATGCCGCCACAAGACCGTTTGATGGACAAGTCATTGACGGCGTTCTGGCAGGAACGGTCGGCACTCATCGCTTGAGCCAGGAACATAGACAGCGTTGCAGTCGGCGAAAACAGATGCTCCCGATATTCTGGTAATACAGACTCGACGCGCTGTAACAGTTCGGGAGCGGTGAGAAGATTGAAAAACGCATAGGCATCACAGTTCGAAGCGTGTCGATGGAAACGTTGCTGTTGATGCTGGAGAATTTGACGTCTACGATTCATTGGGGCTGTGTCCTTGGTTCGTCGGTGTGTGTTCGCAACTATCACCGTAGACCAAGACCAGCCCTCTTCATTTTTGCTTTTAGCTCAAGTGGTTAGCTGCTAAGTAAGTGCCATTCTAATCTGACCCCTATTCCTCAAATAGATTTTACTCTGTGATGCTTACGAGTGAGTTGCGCAAGCCCGCGCCTTCTGTAAGCGCTCCATAAACCCCAGAAAAAGGGGAAGGACTTATTTTCTTGCAATTGCCACTATTCATTCAAACGCCAGATACCACAAAGCCCCGAGTTAAGGGGCTTTGTATTGTGGTGACGAGTCGGACCTACCGACTTGTAATCAGTTGGTCAGTTACCTGGGCGCTTCTGCTTATCAACGATCACCAGTCCTCCCGACGCTCTGAATGCTGGTGAAGAATCCGGAAGACCATCACGCGGTCACCCTGCAAGCTATAGGTCGCTCGATACGGGTACGTGGTGATAATCAGCTCTCGGCAGTCGGGCATTGGAGACGCTTTCCCTGCATTAGGAAAACGCTCCAGCATTTCCAGGCAGTTGAGGATGTGGAAGACGGCTGCCTCCCCCAATTCCGCGCCGACTAAACCTTCGTAATGCTCGTAAATTCCATCCAGGTCACTTTCCGCTTTGCTGCTTAACGCGATCTTCGGCACGTTTTACCCACTTAGCCTTTACGGCATCCAAATCGGTGACGTTGCCGGCATCAGCATCTGCGATGCCTTCCTGCACGGCTTTGAAATGCCAGGATTCATCGGCCAAATAGCGGCTCAAAGCCCGTTGCAGGTGGTATTGGCGGTCTCGGTCGGTCGCCTGCGCCAGTTGATCCAGCTCGCTGGCAAGTTCGGGCTTTACTCGGAAAGACAGAACGGGAGAGGCTGCCATAACGTTGCTCCATACATTTTTTGTATACGCTGTGTACACGGTATGCAAACGTTAGGCTTCGGCAGGTTGGCGGTCAATAGCGGTTAGTCGGTTTGGGGAAGGGTTTGCAGGCGAGCGACTGGGTGGTATTAACCCAAAAACAACAAAGCCCTCACATTTCTGCGAGGGCTTCGTTTTATATGGTGCCGGCACCAGGAGTCGAACCCGGGACCTACTGATTACAAGTCAGTTGCTCTACCAACTGAGCTATACCGGCGTGTTAGGGCGACGATTATAGCGATTGAAAAGGTTCTGTAAACCCCTGAATTCTGACTATTTTTGCAAACGCTGCGGTTTTTTGCAGTCGCCGTGTTTTTTGCCCAATGTCACTGCATGAAAACCTGCGTAGGCAGCACTCAGAAAAGAGCCATTAAATTGACTTTTTACCGTTCATCCAGAAAGCGCAAAACAAAAACATCAAAATAATGACACGCCCTACCCGTTGTCACAGAATGCCCAAACAAGGACGCCTATAATAAGACCTGCGGTAAGTACCCGCGCTTGCCGAGCTTCACGTCTTAACGCTGCGTCGTGAGGAGCAGGTTATGAGCCTTAGCAGAGAAATCTTGGCGTTGTTCGGCAAGGATGTCGCCCATGACGCCGATGGCATCAATGCGCGAATGCACTTTTTCGGCAGTGTCCCTGAACAATCCCATCTCCAACCGCTGGTTACTCCTGTGTTGCGTCCAAAAATAGTGGCGCTGGTGTCGATCAATGGCGGTGTCGGGCGCAGCACGCTGGTTACGGCGTTGAGCAGCGGTTTGCAGCGCCACGGTGAGTCGGTGGTGGCGTTGGACCTGGACCCGCAGAATGCCTTGCACCACCACTTTGGCGTCAGTTCCACCTTGTCGGGAATCGGGCGCACCAGTCTGGAGCATGGGCAATGGGGGCCGCTGCAGCAGGTGGGGTTTGCCGGTTGTCAGGTGATCACCTTCGGCGATGTCGATATTCAGCAGCAGGAGAATCTGGAGCGTTGGCTCAAGCATGAGCCCGATTGGCTGGCGCAGCGTCTCGCGTCGCTGGGCTTGAGCGAGCGGCAGACGGTAATTATCGACACCCCGGCCGGCAATAATGTCTATTTCCATCAGGCGCTGAACGTGGCCGATGTGGTGCTGCTTATCGTGCAGCCGGACGCTGCGTGTCTTGGTACGCTGGATCATCTGGACACACTGCTCGGCCCGTACCTCGAGGGCCAATGCCCACCGGCTGTGCACGTAGTGGTCAACCAGGTGGATGAAAGCAATGCGTTCAGCCTGGACATGGTTGAGGCATTCAAACATCGGCTTGGCACAGACCTGCTGGAGGTGCATCGCGACATGGCGATCAACGAGGCCTTGGCCTTCGCGGCCGACCCGTTGGATAACGTGACCAAGCGGCTCGCCAGTGACGATATCAATGCGTTGTGCCTGCTGCTGAAGGCGCCGAGGAAAACCGCGTGAAAGCGCGGTTTATACGGTTTACGCCAGATGCTTATGCACAATCGGTTGGTAACGGTGGTTACTGAACGGCCATTTTGTGGAGCCGTTCTCAATATGCTGCAACTGCCTGTTTTGCGTGCGTTTTATTGTGTGAACAAAAAATGACCAGCGCTGCTTTTGGTCTGTAGCGCTGATGGCTACAGCTTTGGCAAAGAATTCATCAACAGAGTTATCCACAGAGCGCGGTAGGAAGTTTTGCCCCTTAATCGCGCTCGGCGAGCACCATCAGGTTGCGTGGGGTGAGGGTGGGTTCACAGAAGCTGCCGAGCTTGACGCTGTAGCCGTGCTCCACCAGAAATAACGCGCGATCCAGTACCAGCCACATTTCCAGCGGGCGGCGAAACAGGCCTCGGACCAGTTCCAGGTTTCGCACCTCGGCCAAGCGGCGCCAGCCGTGTGCTTCCAGCGCGCCCCAATCCTGTTCACCGGTGGATAAACCCTTGAGGCTCGCCAGCTCCCGGCAATAGTCAGCGAAGGATTTACCCAGCCACTTCGTGGGCAGGGACGGTGTGGGCAGGTAGTCGTCGCAATCCCGCAGCTGCCGTTGCAGTCGGTCGAAGCCCAGGCGCCGGGCCATGGAGGTATCGCGTTGCTGGCGGACGCGGTTGCCGGCAGTGACGGTTTCGCTCAGCGGCAGGCCCAGATCCTCGATCGACAGCTGCAGGGCCGACGCGCGCCCGGTCGCGGACAGCGCTTGATAGCGGTCGGCGCCGATGCGGTTATAGCAGCACGGCGCCAGCGCGAGTTGCTTGCAGCCGGCAGCGCTGGCCAGTTGCAGCATGCGCACGTGCAGGTCGCCGCAGGCATGCAGGGCGACGGGTGTGTGCTCGGGGCTGATCGCCACATCCGCCATCACGTCTTGCAGGCGATGGGTGACGCGCAAGCCGTGGTGATCACTCAAGGCTGTGCCGGAGGCAATCAGGGCCGGGTCATATTCCAGGCAGGTCAGCTGTTGGCCAGGTTGCAGCAGGCGGCGGCCGAGATGGCCTTTACCGGCGCACCAGTCCAGCCAGTGGTGGGGCTCTGCGGCAAAATTCAGGGCGGCGCCGAAGGCTTCGATCTGTTGCCACTTGCGCCCCGGAACGTCGACATCCAGGCGATGGCGAGCGGGTGCAAGCGCGTGTGTCGGCAATTTATCCACGGCGCTGAGGCGCAGCGCCTGTGCGGCCAACTGTGGAAAAGGCGCGGGCGCCGGCAGGTCGTGGGGGTGATTGTGACTGGCTTCGGCGTCGTCCAGCGAGCGCTGGCGTAGCCACTGCGCTAGCGCGGGATGTTCGGTTTCCCAGGGCAATCGAAGCTGGGTAAAGGGCCGCGGTCGCCACAGCCCTTGGTGCTCGATCAGAAACGCATCCAGTGCCTGGAAGCGTGCCTCAACGTCCTTGGCACGCATCGACGCGCAGCCATTTTTCCAGCAGTTTGAAACCGCGCACCAGCACGTAGGCCATCACCAGGTAGAACAGCCCGGCCGCGAAGAAGATCTCCACCGGCAGGTAGGTACGGGCGATGATGGTCCGGGCCATGCCGGTCAGCTCCAGCAAGGTCACGGTACTGGCCAGGGCGCTGGCCTTGAGCATCAGGATCACTTCGTTGCTGTAGGCCGGCAGGCCGATGCGTGAGGCGCGGGGCAGGATGATGTAGAACAGTGTCTTGGGCCTGGACATGCCCAGGGCGCGAGCTGCTTCGATCTCGCCCGGGGGAATGGCCTGGATCGCGCCGCGCAGGATTTCAGCGATATAGGCAGCGGTGTGCAGGGTCATGGTGGCGGTGGCGCACCAGAACGGATCGCGCAGGTAGGGCCACATGAAGCTGCCACGCACGCTGTCGAATTGCGCCAGGCCGTAGTAGACCAGGAACAACTGCACCAACAACGGCGTGCCACGGAAGAAGAAAATGTAGGCATAGGGCAGGGCGCTCACGTACCAGCGGCGTGATGAGCGAGCGATGCCCAATGGGATCGCCAGCAGCAGGCCGGCAATCACGGCGATTGCCACCAGCTCCAGGGTCAGCGTCGCGCCCTGGGCCAATTTGGGCAGCCACTTGATGATCACGGCCCAGTTCAGGCCCAGGTCGAAATGCGACAGCCAGCTGTAATCACCGCTCATTGGGGGCTCCTTGCAAAGCCGCGGGCGGCGCGTTTTTCCAGGAAGTGCATGCTGGTCATGGCGAGCACGGTCAGGCCCAGGTACATGAAGGCGGCGACCATGAAGAAGGTGAACGGCTGCTTGGTCACGGTCACGCCGATCTGCGCGTGGCGCATGATTTCTTCCAGGCCGATCACCGATACCAGCGCGGTGTCTTTCATCAGGATCATGAACAGATTGCCCAGCCCCGGCAGGGCGATGCGCCACATCTGCGGCATGATCAGACGCGTGAAAATCCGAAATTTCGACAGCCCCAACGCCACACCGGCTTCACGGTGGCCCTTGGGAATGGCGAGGATCGCGCCGCGAAACACTTCCGTGGCGTAGGCGCCAAAGCACAGGCCCAGGGCGATGACGCCGGCGGCAAAGGCACTCAGGGAAAGGTCGGGGTTGCCGAAGAATTCCCCCAGGGCGCGCATCAGGTTGACGGTGCCGAAATAAATCAGCAGCACCCACAGCAACTCGGGAATACCGCGAACGATGGTCGAATAAGCACCGCCCAGCCATTGCAACGGCTTGTACGGTGAGGTCTTGGCCAAGGCACCGGCCAGGCCGAGCACCAGCCCCAGGCACAGGGCCGTGAGCGCCAGTTTGACGGTCATCAGCGCGCCGGCGGCAAGGGCCGGGCCGAATCCGTAGAGGTCGAAATTCATGGTGTTTTCATATCGCGGCAGGCATTGCTGGAAGCCGGCGCGCTCGGCTGAGCGCGCCGGTCAGGCCGTTCAGATCATTCGATGCTGAACGGGAAGTACTTGTCGTTGATCTTCTTGTAGGTGCCGTCTGCCTTGATCTCTGCCAGGGCTTTGTTCAGGCGCTCGCGCAGCGGGTCGCCCTTGCGCACGGCGATACCGATCTTGTCGCTTTCTACAACCGGGTCGCCCTTGAATTCATAGGCCGAACCGTCTTTGCTCTTGAGCCATTCATACTGCACGTACTTGTCGGCCAGGATGCCGTCCAGGCGGCCGGAAGTCAGGTCGAGGTAGGCGTTTTCCTGGGTGTCATACAGCTTGGCCTCGGTGTCCGGCAGCTTGTCTTCCAGGTAGGTGCCAGCCAGGGTCGCACGTTGTGCACCGATCACCTTGCCCTTGAGGTAGGCGGCGTCGGGCTTGAAGTCGGCGGTGGCTTTTGGCGCGATGAACTGCAGCTTGTTGGAGTAGTACGGGTCGGTGAAGTCGACAGCCTGCTTGCGCTCATCGGTGATCGACAGCGAGGACACCAGGAAGTCGAATTTCTTGGCGTTCAGGGCCGGGATGATGCCGTCCCAGTCGGACACATACACTTCGCACTTCTCGACTTTCATCTTGGCGCACAGGGCGTCGCCGATGTCTTTGTCGAAACCGACGACATTGCCACTGGCGTCTTTATTGTTGAAGGGCGGGTAGGCCGCTTCGATCCCCATTTTCAAGGTTTCTGCCATGGCCGTGGCGCTGAACGCCATCGAGACGGCCGCGGCCAGAAGGAATTTTTTATAGGTCTGCATGCATGTTGCTCCGTTAGCGGTTGCTGGACATGAATTGTTTGCAGCGCGCCGAAAGCGGGTTGTCGAACACCTGCTGTGGCGATCCTTGCTCTTCGACCAGGCCCTGGTGCAGGAACACCACCTCGCTGGACACTTGGCGGGCGAAGCCCATTTCGTGAGTGACCAGCAGCATGGTGCGGCCTTCTTCGGCCAGCGCGCGGATCACATTAAGTACTTCCTGGACCATTTCCGGGTCAAGCGCCGACGTTGGCTCATCGAACAGAATGACCTTGGGCTGCATCGCCAACGTACGCGCAATCGCTGCGCGTTGTTGCTGGCCGCCGGACAGTTGAGCCGGGTAGGCGTGGCGCTTGTCGGCGATACCGACCTTG
Organism: Pseudomonas sp. R2-37-08W; assembly: GCF_003851705.1. NCBI lineage: Bacteria > Pseudomonadati > Pseudomonadota > Gammaproteobacteria > Pseudomonadales > Pseudomonadaceae > Pseudomonas > Pseudomonas sp. R2-37-08W. The sequence continues at coordinate 377,581 of NZ_CP027728.1, forward strand.
GCCAGCAAGGCCTCGGCCACTTCTATCGCCTCGGCCTTGCTCTGGCCGAGCACGCGGCGAGGGGCCTCGATGATGTTGTCGAGGATGCTCATGTGCGGCCACAGGTTAAAGTTTTGAAACACAAAACCGATTTCGCTGCGCAGGCGGTTGATCTGCTTGCCGTCGGCGGCCATCAACTCGCCGTTTTTTGCGGCCTTGAGTTTGAGTTCTTCGCCGGCCACCAGGATCTGGCCCTGGTGCGGGTTTTCCAGCAGGTTGATGCAGCGCAGGAAGGTGGACTTGCCGGAGCCGGAGGAACCCAGGATCGAGATCACATCGCCGTCGCGAGCGGTCAGCGAGATACCTTTGAGTACCTCCAGCTCACCGTAGCGTTTGTGCAAGTTGCGGATTTCAAGCGCGGGCGCGGCCTCGGCCATGTGCGGTCCTCATTGTGTGCATTGCATTCCTGCTGTTGGGCCGCCTTCCTGGCGAGGCGCCAAGCTAGCATAGCGTTTGGATGACAGCCAACAGCGCTGCGGACGGTTAACAGGTGGTCTGCGGCAGGGTGTCGCATCGGCGCAGCAGCGTGTCGCGCCATCAACAACTAACAGACGTCTGGACCTGGCCAATCCACAGGCTTCGCGTAAAAAAGGGCGCGATGGTGCCAGCTTTGGCCGGGTGTTGGAAGGGTTAACCGGGTAAACGGTGCATATCGGCCCTTTTATAGAGCGCCGCCTACTTTTTGTGTGTGTTTTTGGTGCGCTCTTGCGCGGTGAAAATGGGTCGCTCGGTAACGCTATAGCGAAATGCCATTGTTCTCAATGACTTGCAACGACTGAGGAATTGTCCTACAGCCCGCGTCAATCCAGGCTTTGTAACATTTTGGCGCAAAACTTGCGTAAAAAATAAAGAACGCCCTGTTGGTTTCTTTTCACGAGAAAGACTGCGGGCCGGGCGAACCGTTTTCGCAATTCCTCCCAAAGGTGTGTCAATGAGTAGTACGCAAAGCTGCAATGACCTCGAACAGGGGCTTAAACCGCGTCACGTGACCATGCTCTCGATTGCCGGGGTGATTGGTGCCGGTTTATTCGTGGGCTCCGGCCACGCGATTGCCGCCGCCGGCCCCGCCGTACTGCTGGCGTATGCCGCAGCAGGTACGCTGGTGGTACTGGTGATGCGCATGTTGGCCGAAATGGCCGTTGCCTCACCGGACACCGGTTCGTTCTCTACTTACGCCGACCGTGCGATCGGCCACTGGGCCGGGTTTACCATCGGCTGGCTGTACTGGTGGTTCTGGGTGCTGGTGATTCCGTTGGAAGCCAACGCGGCCGCGACCATCCTGCATGCCTGGTTCCCGGGCGTAGCCATTTGGGCCTTTACCCTGATCATCACCTTGCTGCTGACGGCGACCAACCTGTTCAGTGTGAAGAATTACGGTGAGTTCGAGTTCTGGTTCGCGCTGATCAAGGTCGTGGCGATCGTGGGCTTTGTCATCCTTGGCCTGGCGGCGATTTTCGGCTTTTTACCCACCAGCCAGGTCAGCGGTGTGTCGCACCTGTTCGATACCCAAGGCTTTATGCCGAACGGCATGGGCGCAGTGCTGGCGGCGATCCTGACCACCATGTTCTCGTTCATGGGCACTGAGATCGTGACCATCGCCGCCGCAGAATCGAAGAACCCCGGCCAGCAAATCACCAAGGCTACCAACTCGGTGATCTGGCGGATTGGTTTGTTCTACCTCTTGTCGATCTTCATCGTCGTGTCCCTGGTGCCTTGGAATGATCCGACGCTGGCCGCGGTGGGTTCCTACCAGACCGTGCTCGAGCGCATGGGCATCCCGAATGCCAAGCTGATCGTCGACCTGGTGGTGTTGGTTGCCGTGACCAGCTGCCTTAACTCGGCGCTGTACACCGCCTCGCGCATGCTGTTCTCCCTGGGCCGTCGTGGCGACGCCCCGGCTGTGGCCAAACGCACGAATAAAAGCGGCACGCCTTACTGGGCCGTGTTGCTGTCCACGGGCGCTGCGTTCCTGGCGGTGTTTGCCAACTATGTGGCGCCAGCGGCGGTGTTCGAATTCCTGCTGGCCAGTTCGGGCGCCATTGCCTTGCTGGTGTATCTGGTGATTGCCGTGTCGCAACTGCGCATGCGTCAGAAGCGTACGGCAGCGGGTGAGAAGATTGTGTTCAAGATGTGGCTGTTCCCGGGCCTGACCTACGCGGTGATGGTCTTTATCGTGGGCACGCTGACCATCATGCTGTTCCAGGAAGCGCACCGCGTTGAGATCATCGCGACAGGGATCCTGAGCTTGCTGGTGGTGTTGGCGGGGCTGTTTGTTGCGAGTCGTCGCAAGGCCCAGAGAGTCGGTGCTGCTGTACTGAACTGAAAAATGTAGATCAAAATGTGGGAGGGGGCTTGCTCCCGATGGCAGTGTGTCAGTCACTTATTTGTTAACTGACCCACCGCCATCGGGAGCAAGCCCCCTCCCACATTTCGTATGTGTCAGTCTGCTGAATTTGTCAGCGTTTGGGATGCGGCTAAGTAGTCCGCCTGGAACTGCGGCGATTCGATCCACGCCAATGCGGCGGCCTCGTCATCGCTGTCAGTGGCCCATTGTCGATATTCAATCAGCGCGGCCAGGATAAAGTCGGTCGCTTCCTCTTCGCCTTCCTGCTCCAGCACCAGCGCCAGCAGCGGGTGCGCCAGGAATACCGCACACAGCGCCTGCTGGCTGATTTCGCCCGCCGTGCGCATTTCCACGAACAGCTCGGTCAAGTCCACCGACTCAAGGTCGATACGGCTGTCGTCGCCTGCGAACGCGTCCGGCTTGGTTGCAACGGCACGCTGGGAACGGTTTTGCTTGGCCTTGGTTTTTGCCCGCTGGGCGCGTTTTTGCTGCTTGTTTGGCGAGGCCATGGGCGTAACGTCCTTGGGTTTGGGGCAGGTATTGAAGCGCAGGTTGGGAGAAATCCCAAGAAGGTTCGGTCGCTCATCCAACTCGACCGCCAGGCAATAGATGAATAGGCTTGGCCTTCGCAACTTGCCAGAGCGTCTTCATGACCCGCGACACCCTCGAGCACAACCAGATTCCCGTCTACTTTGGCGCCATCCTGCTGGCCGCTCTGTGTGGCGTATTCGCGCCATCATTCGCGCAGGGCCTCAGCGTGCTGATCACGCCTGCCATTGCGGTGTTGATGTACGCGATGTTTCTGCAAATTCCTTTTCTGGATCTGCGCCGCGGCTGGGGCAGCAAGCGCTTTATGGCGGCGTTACTGCTGGCCAATTTCATCCTGGTGCCTTTGCTGGTATGGGCGCTGACCCGTGGCCTGCTGGGGCACCCTGCGCTGTTGGTGGGCGCGTTGCTGGTGTTGCTCACGCCGTGTATCGATTACGTGGTGGTGTTTACTCACATCGGTAAAGGCGACTCGCGGTTGGTACTGGCGGCCACGCCGTTACTGCTGCTGATGCAGTTGGCCCTGCTGCCGGTGTACCTGGGTTTGATGCTGGGCGCGCAGTCCGGGGTTGTGATCGCGGTTGGGCCGTTTATCGAAGCGTTCCTGTGTTTGATCGTGGCGCCAATGGTGCTGGCCGCGTTGACCCTGCTCCTTGCGCGCCGCTCAACACGCATGAGCCGGTGGAACAGCGCCTGGGCCTGGCTGCCGGTGCCGGCGATGGCGCTTGTGCTATTTGTGGTGATCGGCTCGCAGATCACATCAGTGATTCGCGACATCGGCGTACTGCTGCCAGTGCTCGCGGTCTACGCAGGCTTCGTGCTGCTGGCGCCGCTGATGGGAATGCTGGCCGCGCGGCTGTTTGCGCTGCCGGCGGCCACGGCGCGTGCGGTGACGTTCAGCGCATCCACCCGCAATTCGCTGGTGGTGCTCCCCCTGGCGCTGGCGTTGCCTGAAGGCGTGCGCGGGTTGGCCGCGACGGCGGTGATCCTGCAGACCCTGGTCGAGCTGGTCGCGCAGTTGATCTATATCCGCCTGATCCCGGCTCTGGTGTGGCCCGCCAGCCGCTGACGCGTGAATAATCAGGTTTGTTCAGGCGCTATTCAGGCAGGCGGTCGGCACCATAAGCCCGCGCTTCCCACCTGACAGGTCACCCGATGGATCATCGCAACCGCTTTCGCCTGGAGTCACTGGGCATCTTTCTGATCGCCTTATTGCTGTTCACCTGGGGTATCTGGGACCAGCAGCCCCAGGGCTTTGACGGACGTTGGGCGCTGTTCCTGCAGGAAATGTTTCGCCACGGCGCGAGTCTTTTCCCCACCACCTACGGCCAGCCCTACGCCGATTATCCCGGCACCGCGACGTTCCTGAGCTTCGTTTTCGCACGCTTGTTCGACGCGCCCAACCATCTGGCGAATGTGCTGCCCACCGCGCTGGCTTCGGCCGGGGTGATTGCCCTGATCTATCGCCTGCTGGCGCCGTCCAGCCGGCCCTGGGCATTCCTGACGGTGCTGCTGACATTGCTCACCACCCAGTTGCTCGAAAAGTCGCGCTCGGTGTGCCTGGACCAGATGATCGCGCTTTTGTGCATCGGCACTTTCTACCTGCTGCACAGTGGTGAGCGCCTGGGCTCGCGGTGCAGGCAACTTGCGGTGTTCCCCCTGTTTATCCTGGCTTTTGCGATTCGCGGGCCGCTGGGGTTGATCGAGGTGTGTGGCGTCGCATGCGTGTACTGGGCGCTGGGCCGGCCGGGGGAGCGGGTCAGGCAGGTGTTGATTCACGGCGTTGTCGGGTTGGTGTTGCTGGCGGCGTGCTGGTGGCTGTTGATGAAGCTCGCGCGCATCAGTGGTGGCGATGCCTTTGCCGATGAGGTGTTCAAGATGCAGGTCGGCGGGCGCCTCGATGAGTCCGGCGAGCCGTTCTACTTTTACTTCCAGTTGAGTCTGTACCGGTATTTCCCGGTGGTGCCATTGGCGCTGGCTACCTTGATTGCGCTGCGTCATCGCTGGGCGGAGCGCTGGGCCAACGGGGATGTGCAGTTATTGATACGGCTCGGCGCGTGCGGCCTGATGATTCTGCTCGGCCTGTCCGTGCCGCATTTCAAGCGTGCTTATTACATTCTGCCCATGGTGCCGATGTTTGCTGCGGTAGCGGCCTATGGGCTGCTCCAGGCACAAGGCTGGCTCGTTGGCGTGCGTCGCGGTTACGAAGGGCTCGTCGTAGCGTTGCCGGCGCTGTGCGTAGTGGTGCTGTTTGTGTGTCGGCATGCCTGGCACAAGCAGGGTTACTGGCCCGACGTGTCCATGCCGCTATTGATCGGCGTGCTGGTGCTTCTGCAGGTGGCGGCGATCCTTGCGTGGCATCGGGCTACGCGATTGGTGTGGCTCAGCGCAATCGCCCTGACGGCCCAGTGGTTGCTGCTGGTGAGCGTCATCGAGCCGGCCAAGGACCTTCAGTTCGATACCCGGCGGTTTGTCCGCCAGGTGGAAGCGTTGCGGGATGCGCAGCCGGGGCCTCTGGTATTTGTCGACCTGGCCCGGGACACTTGGGCGGTGCGCTACATGATGAACCTGGATCACGATGAGCAGCCGCTGTTCGTCGGGCGTAACGAGCTTGAGAAGCTCGTCACATTGCCCCGGCCATCCTGGGTGATTGTGCCGCGCAAGGACACGGCGCTGTTGAAGGGCTCGCCAGTGGAACCATTGGCGCCGAGCTTTCAGGGGCGATTGAATGACAATCCGTTGATGGTGTTTTTGCTCAACTGAGAAGCCCTTTTTAGAAAGCATCTGAGGCGACGCTCAGCGCGTTAGCGTTGCTCGTTCAGTTAGACCACCGCTACCGTCTATCGGAATCGCAACGCCAAATACTCTAACTTTATAATTTTTTATTTAAAAATCAGTTAGTTAAGATTTATTAACGCATCTGCCGATAAGACAGTCGGGATATTGGCTGACGCATGCTTCGATGTTAATTTGCCACCCTTTGTAAATCGACGGATCGAACATGTACTTTCTCCTGCCATGGACTCGGCTGCTGGGCGCCTGCCTGCTGACTTGCTTCGCGCTGAACACTGCATTCGCCGCCCCCACCCCCGGCGACCAGGACCTGATCCGCGACCGTCAAAACCGCCTGCTCGAAGAGCAGCAGCGGCGTTTGCAGGAGCTTCAGGACCTGCCCGGCAAAGCAGCCAAGCCCGAAGCCCCGGCCACCCCCGCCGATACGCGCTGCTTCCCGATCAACGACATCGAACTCAAAGGCGCCGACAGCCTGCCGGCCGCCGACCGTGAGCGCCTGCTCAAGCCATATATCGGCCAGTGCCTGGGCGTGTCCCAGCTCAACGAACTGCTCAAGGCCATCACCGACTACTACCTCGGCAAAGGCCGCGTCACCAGCCGTGCTTACCTGCCGCAGCAGGACCTTTCCAGCGGCCACCTGCAAGTGCTGGTGGTGGAAGGCAAGCTCGAGGCCCTGAAAAGCGCCGAAGGCAGCACGGTGACCGAGCGCGAATTGGCCATGGCCTTTCCCGGCAAGGTCGGCGAGGCGCTGAACCTGCGCGAGATCGAGCAACTGGTGGACCAGCTCAACCGCCTGCCGTCGAAACAGGCGCAGATGGAGCTGACCCCCGGCAGCCAGGTCGGCGGCAGCGACGTGGTGGTCAAGAACACCCCACAAAAGCCCTGGCGCGCCAGCCTGTCGCGCAATAACGACGGCCAGAAAAGCACCGGCGAACAGCAATGGGGCGCCGGCCTTGAGTGGGACAGCCCGCTCGGCCTGGGCGACCAGTTGATGCTGCGCGGCGGCCACGACGCCATCAGCGACCACCAGAAAACCTCGAAAAACACCCTGCTCTACTACAACGTGCCATGGGGCTGGTGGAACTTCAGCTACAGCTACAACGAGAGCGACTACCGCACCTACATCGTGGCCGATAACGCCAAGTACAAGCAGGACGGCGACAACCAGAACCACCAACTGCGCGCCGAGCGGGTGATTCACCGCGATGACGTGAGCAAGACCTCGGTCAACGTCGGCCTGGCGCACCTGCGCACCAACAACTACCTCCTCGACGTGCGCACCGCGCCCAGCAGCAACCGCCTCAGCGAACTGCAACTGGGCATCAACCACGGGCGGCGTATTGGCAGTGCCTTCGTCAACCTCGACCTGGGCATGCAAAACGGCATCGGCCTGCTCGACGCCCAGTCGCAGGAAGAGCGCGATGAGTCCGGCCGGCGCCAGCCGAATTCGCGCTACCGCAAATACACCGCCACCGTCAGCTACCTGCAACCGTTCAGCCTGTGGGGCGAGTCGTTCAGCTTCAGCAGTTTGGCCACTGGCCAACGCAGCGAAGACATCCTGTTCAGCCCGCAACGCATGAGCCTCGGCGGTTCGGCCTCGGTGCGCGGCTTCAAGGACCAATTATTGACCGGCGACAGCGGCGGCTACTGGCGCAACGAAGTGCGCTGGGCGCGCCCGGTGACCCTCGACTGGATGCGCCCGGCCTTTTTCGAATACGGCGCCAGCGTCGGCTACGACCAGGGCGTGATCAGCAACGACCGCTACAACGACAACTCGCATGGTCGGGTCTCCAGCAACTCCCTGGAACTGTTCGCCCGCGGCAAAAACGTCAGCACCAGCGTGACCTTTGCCCATTCGTTAGAAAGACCTGGGGTCGTGACCGAGCGCGAAGCGCCGATCTACTTCCGCATGGATTTCTTCCTGTAATTCAACGCCCCGCTGCAATGAGAACCTTACAATGGACGTTCGCCAATTCGCCTTCCTGGCCCGCCAACCTTCTGCCGCCCTGAAGCCGCGCAACGCGTTCTTCGGCCTGCCCAAGCGCGGGCTGGCGTTGATCCTGGCCAACGCGCTGTTCTGGCAGCCGCTGTTGGCCCAGGCCGAGGGCATTGTGGTCAGCGCGCCGGGTACCACGGTGGGTGCGGCGGGCAATGGCGTACCGGTGGTGAACATCGCCACGCCCAACGGCGCAGGTTTGTCCCATAACCAGTTCCAGCAGTACAACGTCGGCCCCAACGGCGTGATCCTCAACAACGCCACCGGCACCCTGGTCAACACCCAGCTGGGCGGCTACATCGTCGGCAACCCCAACCTCAAGGGCGGCGCAGCCAGCGTCATCCTCAACGAAGTCAACGGCGGCAGCGCCAGCCAGTTGCGCGGCTACACCGAAGTGGCGGGGCAGTCGGCCAAGGTCATCGTCGCCAACCCGTACGGGATTACCTGCAGCGGCTGCGGCTTTATCAACACGCCGAACGTGACCCTCACCACCGGCAAACCGGTGCTCGACCCGACCGGCCAGCTGAAAAGCTACCAGGTCGACGGCGGCGCCGTGACCATCGACGGCGAAGGCCTGAACGCCAGCAACGTCGACCGCTTCGACATCATCACCCGCTCGGCCAAAATCAACGCACAGATCAACGCTCGCGAACTCAACGTGATCGCCGGGCGCAACGACGTCGATGCAAAAACACTCAACGCCACGCCACGCGCCGACGACGGCAGCGCCAAGCCCGAGCTGGCGATTGACTCGTCCGCCCTGGGCGGCATGTATGCCGGCGCGATCAAGCTGGTGGGCACCGAGGCGGGTGTGGGCGTGAAGCTCGACGGCACGTTGGCCGCCAGTGGTGGGGATATTCAGCTCGATGCCAATGGGCGCTTGAGCATGGTCAATGCCAAGGCCAGCGAAGCGGTGGTGATCAAGGCCGACCAGCTTGACGCCACGGGCGCGATCTACGCGGGCACCCGAATCGATGCGCAAACCACCACAGGCTTGAGCAACCAGAAAAGCCTCGCCGCGCGCGACAGCATCAGCCTGACCAGCAGCGGGCAGGTGATCAACAACGGCATCATCGAAGCTGGCGTGAATGGCGATGAAAGCCGCAATGCCAGCGGCGACGTCAACCTGACCGCGGCGAGTGTGCAAAACACCCAAAGCGTGGTCGCCAGTCGCACCCTGACGGTGACCGCTGCGCAGACCCTGAATAACCAGGGCGGCACATTGAGCGGTGTGAACACCGTGGTCAGCGCAGGCCAGCTCGATAACCGGGGCGGCCGGGTTCTGGGGGCCGAGGCGCTCAAGGTCAACGCCACCGGCCTGGATAACCGCGCGGCTGGCTTGGTGCACAGCGATAACAGCACCGACGTTACGGTGACGGCTGCCCTGGATAACCAGAACGGCCGAGTGATCGGCCTCAAGAGCCTGACGCTCAACGCCGGGCAATTGACCAACGATAATGGCTTGGTCGCCAGCCAAGAGCAGGCCCAGGTAACCGCCGGAGTGTTGAGCAACCGAGCCGGCGAAATCTCCGCCCAGCAAACCACCCTAAGCGCCACGTCGCTGGATAACCGTTCCGGCAAACTGCTGGGCAGCCAACTCAACGTGACCGCCAGCGGCGCCATTGATAACCGCCTGGGGATTTTCTCCGCCACCAGCCTGCTGACGGTGCAAGCCGCGAGCCTGGATAACAGCGACCAAGGCTCCGTCGCCAGCCAGGGCAACCTGACCGCGACCATCGCCGGGCTGTTCGACAATCACAATCAAGGCAACCTGGTCAGCCAAGGGGCCCAGCAGGTTCGGGTCGGGCAGCTGAACAACGCCCAGGCTGGGCTGGTATCGAGTAAAACCACCCTGGCGCTGCACGGCGATACCCTGGCCAACCAGAGCGGCCAGGTGATCGCTGATGGGGCATTGACCCTGACCGGCGGTAGCGTCGACAACAGCAATGGCGGCCAACTGAGCAGTCATAGCGGGTTGACGCTCAATGCCAACCAACTCGACAACACCGCCGGTCGGATCAGTGCCAAGGGTGATCTGCAGGCCACCGTCGGCGTGCTCAACCAGCAAGCGGGTGAGCTGGTCAGCGAAGGCGCGCTGAGCCTTATTGGCACCTCGGTGGACAACCGCAACGGCGGTTTCATCGCCGCCACCAACGGCGTTGATTTGCGCAGCCAGAGCGTGCTCAACCAGCAAGGCGAGATCTCCAGCCAGGCCAAGGTGCTGCTGGTGGCCGACCAGTTGAACAACAACGCCGGCAAGGTGATTGGTGACAGCGGCTTGAGCCTGACCGTGCAACGCCTGCTCAACCAGAGCAAAGGCCTGCTGGCGGGGCGCGACGGCCTCGTGCTGAACGGCGGTCAACTGGATAACAGCCTGGGCGGCCGCATCACCAGCCAGAAAGACCTGAATATCAACCTGAGCGGCGACCTGCTCAACCATGATCAGGGCACCTTGCTCAGTGAAGGCACGTTAACGGTCAAGGCTGGCACGCTGGACAACCGCCAGGGCGGTATTCTGTCCGCCGCCAACGCCCTGTCGATCACAACGGACGGCCAACTGAACAATCAGGCGGGCAAGCTGCTGGCCGATGGCACGGCCACGCTGGTGAGCGCTGCGCTGAACAACAGCCAGGGCGGTGTGATCAGCGCCAAGCAACAGGTTGACGTGCGCAGTGCGGGGCTGGACAACAGCCAGCGCGGCAGCATCAGCAGTGACGCCGGCATCACCCTGAATGCCGGGCAACTGGACAACAGCCAGCAAGGTTCAATCTTTGCCAAGTCCACGGTCAAGGCCACCCTGACCGGACTGGACCAACATGATCGTGGCGAGTTGGTCAGCGATACCCACATCGATCTGGACTTGAGCCACGGGCAACTGATCAACCGCGACCACGGCCTGATTGCGACCCCCGGCCAATTGCTGCTGAGCAACCTGGGCAGCGTCGACAACAGCCAGGGCGGCGAGATTTCCAGCACCCAATCCTTCCTGTTGACGGCCGATGCACTGAACAACCGGGGCGGCAAAGTCATCAGTGGCGACAGCCTACAGGTACGCATCGCCAAGGCGCTGGATAACAGCGTTGAAGGTGTGTTGTCTGCCAAGAACCTCTTGCAGGTCGACGCAGGCAGCCTGGACAACCAGGCCGGCGGCGCCCTCGCCAGCCGTGGCGCGCTGGACCTGAAAGTCACCGGCCTTCTGGACAACCATAACCAGGGGCTGATTTCTGCCGCCACTGCCCTGAATGCCAGGTCGGGCGCATTGAACAACAGCGTCAAGGGCCGCCTCTCGGCCGGCACGTTCCACACCCTCAACACCGGCGCACTGGATAACTCCCAGGGCGGACAACTGGTCAGCGATGGCAGCCTGACAATCACCGCCGCCAATGTGGATAACCGCAGTGGCGTGATCGGCAGCCAGCACGCCTTGAACCTGACCGTCGCTAACCTCGACAACGCTGCGGGCCTGATCAACAGTCAAAACGACCTCACCTTGGCGGGCCAGCGCGTGGACTCAAGCCAGGACGGGGAAATCTCGTCCAAGGGCGACTTGAAACTCACGATCCAGAAGCTGATCCAGCGCCAGGGCCGCTTGATCGGCGAGCGCGCCGTGAGCCTCGATCTGCAAGGCGGTGATCTGGACAACAGCGCGGGCTTGATCAGCGCCAAAGGGCCGTTGACCTTCGCGCGCCTGGCCAACCTGACCAACCGCGAACAAGGCGAAATCTCCAGCCAGACGGCATTCAGCGTGGCCGCCAAGCGCATCGATAACGGCGATCGCGGGGTCATCCTCAGTGCCGATCAATTGCGTCTCGAAGCCGATACCGTGGTCAACGCTGACAAGGGTTTGATCTCTGGCTGGAATGGCCTGACCGTCGTCGGCGGCAGCCTGGACAACAGCGCCGAAGGTACGTTGTCGAGCAAGAGCGGCATCTTGCAAACCACGCTTACCGGCGCGCTGGATAACCACGCGGCAGGTGCGCTGGTCAGCCAGGGCAAGCAAACCATCAGCGCGGCCAGCCTGAACAATGATCAAGGGATCATTTCCGGCCAGGCGGATGTCAGCCTCACCGTTACCGGCCGCCTGGACAACAGCAACGGCGGCTTGATTTCCGCCGGTCAGCACCTGGGCTTCAACCATGCCCAAAGTGAAATCCTCAACCGTGGCGGCCAGATCAGTGCTGCCAACATCACCCTGGTTGGCCAAAGCCTGGACAACAGCGCCGGTCAACTGATCAGCCAGGGCACCCTGGAAGGCACCCTCAGCGGTGCGCTGATCAACGCCAACAAGGCCCGCCTGGCCAGTGGCGCAGCTTTGCTGCTGAACGCATCGAGCCTGGATAACCGGGGCGGCCAACTGGTCAGCCAGGACCGACTCGACCTGACCCTCGCCGACGATCTGGATAACCGCGACAAAGGCACCCTCGCCAGCCAGAAAGACCTGGTGATCAAGCTGTTGGCCGGTGACATCAACAACCAGCAGGACGGCCTGATTTTCAGCCAGAAGGGCAAGCTTGATCTGGCTGCGCGTACCCTGAACAACCAGAAAGGCACGTTGCAAAGCCAAGTCGATAACCGGCTACGTCTGAGTGGCGCCCTGAACAACCAGGGTGGCCGAGTCGACAGCCTCAGTGGCAACCTGGACCTGGAAGCAGCCAGTGTGGTCAACACCGCCGGCGGCATACTCAACAGCAGCAAGGGCTGGATCAAACTGGTCAGCGGCCTGTTCGACAACGGCAGCGGGATCACCCAGGCGCAATCGCTGGACATCACCGCCCACGGCGGCTTGCTCAACCAACTCGGGCACCTGTCGGCCCTGGGCGGTGAAAACCGCATCGTCACCAGCAGCTTTAATAACCAGGGTGGCGGTGTGTATGCCGACACCTTGCTCAAAGTCACGGCCCAGGATTTCGATAACCAGGGCACGGCTGCCGGCAACGGCGGCAAAGTCGGCGCGCGCACCATCGACTTCGGCCTGACAGGCACCCTGAGCAACCGCTTTGGCCTGATCGAAAGCGACGACACCCTAAGCCTCACCGCGCAAACCATCAGCAACGTGGGCGGTACCCTGCGGGCCATGGGCCGCAGCGGTTCCACCCGCATCAGCACACAGGGGCTGTTCGATAACCGCCTCGGTGCGCTGGAAAGCGCCAACGAAGAACTCAACCTGCAAGCGGCCAGCCTGGACAACAATGGCGGGCGCATCGTGCACACCGGCAGCGGCACATTCGACCTGACTTCCGACCAAGTCACCCGTGCCGGCGGCAGCTTCATCACCAGCGGCCAACTGGACATCACGGCCGCCAAGTGGACCAACAGCAGCGTGATTCAGGCCGCGCGCCTGAACCTCGACATCGGCGAGTTCACCCAGACCGCCAGCGGCCAGTTGCTGGGCGCACAAAGCCTGACCGGCATCGGCGGCACCTGGACCAACGAAGGCCTGCTGGCCAGCGATGGCACCCTCAACCTGACACTGACCGGTGGCTACAGCGGCAATGGTCGGGTCAGCAGCCTGGGCGCCATGAGCCTCACCAGCGCCCGCATGGACCTCGGTGATAACGCACGCATTGCCGGCGGCGCACTTACCCAGATCAACAGCACCACCCTGAACAATCGCGGACGCCTGACCGCCATCGGCGACCTGACCGTCAACGCCACCACCTTGAACAACTACGGCACCCTGGGCGGCGCTGGAAAGGTCCGCCTGAACGCCACTCACCTGCTCAACGACAAGGGCCTGATCTTCAGCGGCAACGACATGACGTTGCGTGTCAGTGATTTCAGCAACCGCTATGGCGACGTCTACAGCCTGGGCGGCCTGGACATCGCTCGCGACGACGCCAATGGGCGCAGCACCCTGATCGAAAACGTCTCCGGCACCCTGGAAAGCACCGGCAACATGCGTTTGCTGGCCGACACCCTGAGCAACCGTCGCGACCAGTTCAGCACCGAAATGAAACTGGTGTCGGGCAGCTTCGACACCTACTACGACGACTTCTGTGACGGCAAGGGCTGTGAAGTGCACTTCCGCTCGGTTGAGCGCTACGAGGATGTTGTCACCGGCAGTTCCCCCACGGCGTACATCTCGTCGGGCGCAGGCCTGACCGTAGGCGCGCAAACCGTCGACAACCTCTACAGCTCCATCTCGGCTGCGGGCAATATCCAGATCGATACCGGTGTACTGAACAACACAGGCGCAGCCGGTGGCGAGGATCGTCACTTCGACTCGGAGTTCTATACCCGCAACGACAGCGTCTACAACACGTTTATCACTCGCAGGGACCAGTTCAACCTCTACAACAACCCCAACTCGGCCGACTACCGTCCCGGCGAAATGACCATCGCCAAGCTGAGGGACGGGATCGGTAACTTCTACAACGATTCCAGCTATGTCGTCGCCACCGCCGGACGTGTGATTGCCCCCGCTGTTATTCAGGCGGCTGGATCAGTCACCGTTAACGCTACGCAGCAAATCAACAACAGCGTGATCCGCGCCAACGCCACGGATATCAATACGCCGGCGCAAAACCGCAATACCAACTCCGACGTGTTTGCCTCCACGGTCAAACCGGCGATCACCGCGCAACTGCCGCCGGACCTGGCCCAGCGCCAGGTCAACCCGGTGACCTTGCCGGGCTTCAGTTTGCCGACCAGTCAGAACGGCTTGTTCCGCCTCAGCGGCCAGGCCGCGAAGGCCGGCGCAGCGGGTAAAACCGCCACCGGCAGCGGTGACTTCAGCGTGAACGGGCGTGTGGTCAGCGCCGCCGAGCGCGAGAAAACCCTCGACTACAGCGCCGTGCAAGAGCGCGGCTTCAGCCTCGATGGCCAGCCTGCCAGCGGCGCGGTCAACGGCCAGGGCCCGCTGGTGCTGGACGGCCGCGCGCCTTCGGTCACCCGCGTGCAGGGTGTGCCGGACATTGCCCCGGTGGACAACAGCCACAAATACCTGATCGAAACCAACCCGGCGCTCACCGACCTCAAGCAGTTCATGAGCTCCGACTACCTGCTCGGCAAACTCGGCTACAACCCCGACGCCAGCTGGAAGCGTCTGGGCGACGGCCTCTACGAGCAACGCCTGATCCGCGAAGCCGTGGTGGCGCGTACCGGCCAGCGCTACATCAACGGCATCGCCAGCGACGACGCGCTGTTCCGCTATCTGATGGACAACGCCATCTCCTACAAGGACTCGCTCAACCTGCAACTCGGCGTGTCCCTCAGCGCCGAACAAGTCGCGGCGCTGACCCACGACATCGTCTGGATGGAAGAGGCCGAGGTCAACGGGGAGAAAGTCCTGACCCCGGTGTTATACCTGGCCCAGGCCAACAACCGCCTGGCGCCCAACGGTGCGCTGATCCAGGGCCAGGACGTCAGCCTGATCAGCGGCGGCGACCTGCACAACAGCGGCACCCTGCGCGCCACCAACAACCTGAGCATGATCGCGGGCAACATCGACAACAGCGGCCTGATGCAAGCCGGCAACCGCCTGGAAATGCTCGCCACCGACTCGATTCGCAACAGCCGTGGCGGCATCATCACCGGTCGCGACATCAGCGCCACGGCGGTGACCGGCGACATCATCAACGAGCGCACCGTCACCACCTTCAAGCGCGACGGCGAGAAATTCCAGCTGCGCGACGACGTGGTCAGCGATGCGTCACGCTTCGAAGCAACCGATACCTTGAGGCTTAATGCCGGCCGGGATGTGCTCAACGTAGGCAGCAATCTCAAGGCTGGCGGCAACGCCAGCGTGACCGCCGGCCGCGACGTGGTGATCGCCAGCCAGACCGAAGAAGACAGCGCCGCCTACCAGCGCCGCCGGGTCAAGAGCACCGAGCAAACCCTACTGCAACACGGCTCCAGCGTGGAGGTGGGCGGCAACCTCGCCATCGACGCCCGACGCGACATCGCCGTGGTCGCCAGCACCGTCAGCGCGGCCAAAGACCTGAGCGTCAAAGCCGGCGAAAACCTGACACTGGCCGCTGCAGCCAACGAACAGCACGACTACTCCAAAGGCAAAAAAGGCGACACCAAAACCACCACCCAACTGGATAACGTCACCCAACAAAGCGCCGAACTCAAAGCGGGTGGCGACCTGATCGCCGTGGCCGGCACCGACCTGACCCTGGTCGCCAGCAAAATCAGCGCGGGCAACGAAGCCTACGTGCATGCCGACAACGAACTGCAACTGCTCGCCGCGCAAGACAGTAACTACTCGCTGTATGACATGAGCAAGAAAGGCGGGTGGGGCAGCAAGAAGACCCAGCGGGATGAAGTGACCGATGTGAAGAATGTCGGGAGCGAGATCAAGACGGGGGGTGACCTGACGCTGGAAAGTGGTGGGGATCAGAAGTATCAAGCGGCGAAGCTCGACAGTGGCGGGGATATTGCGATTGTCAGTGGTGGGGCGGTGACGTTTGAGGCGGTGAAGGATTTGCACGACGAGAGCCACACCAAGAGCAAAGGTGACTTGGCGTGGACGAGTTCCAAAGGCAAAGGCAACACCGACGAGACGTTACGCCAAACGCAGATGATTGCAGAAGGCAGCGTCGTGATCAAAGCCGTCGATGGCTTGAAGATTGATATCAAACACATCGATCAGAACACGGTTAGCCAGACGATTGATGTGATGGTTAAAGCCGACCCGCAACTGGCTTGGCTGAAAGAAGCTGAGAAGCGTGGAGATGTGGATTGGCGCCAGGTTAAAGAGCTGCATGACAGTTTCAAATATAGCAATTCAGGCTTAGGCGCCGGCGCACAAATCATCATTGCGATCATTGTTACGTACTTCACGATGGGGGCCGCCAGCGGCGTAATTGCCTCTGCGGGGGTGGGGACGTCGATGGCTGGTGCCACGGCTGCTTCTACCGCCGTGTCTGCTGCAGGCTGGGCCAATGCTGCGGGCAGCGTCATAGCGGGTGGCATGGCGAGTAACGCTACGATCAGCGCCATCAATAACCGGGGCAACCTGAGTACCGTCTTGAAGGATGTCACTTCCAGCGACGCGATGAGGGGCTATGTGGTGTCCGGCGTCACTGCAGGCTTGACCGCTGGTGTATATGACAAGTGGACCGGCACTCAGACTGGTACTTCCACTGCCATACCCAACTCAGGTGCGGTTGCGACCGTGAGTCCATTGAGCACTTGGCAAGGCGTGGGGCAGTTCACGGCCAATCAAGTACTGCAAAACGGAACATCAGTTTTGGTGGACCGTGCGCTCGGGGGCGAAGCCCGTCTTGGGGACGCGTTGCAGAATAGTTTGGCCAATGCATTCGCTGCCTACGGTTTCAACCTGATTGGCGATAACACCAAAGGTCACTTGGCCGATGGGGGCATCGCCAAGATCGGGCTACATGCAGTGATGGGCGGGTTGGCGGCTGAGGCCTCGGGAGGGGATTTCCGCACGGGCGCCCTGGCAGCTGGCGTGAATGAGGCATTGGTAGATAGCCTCTACAAGAACTACGCCGACATGCCTGATGACCAGAAGAAACGTTTACTGGTCATGAATTCGCAGGTGGTCGGTGTGCTAGCGGCGTCGGTACAGAGCGGTGCTGACGCTGAAAGTCTGCAAACTGGGGCGTGGGTGGCGGGTACTGCAACGCAGTACAACTACCTGGGCGACCATCAAAAGGCTCAAAGAGAGAAAGAACTGGCAGAAAGCGAAAATCCCCTAGAAAGACTCAGGATCAACACGAAGTGGGAATTGATCGACGCCGGGCAGGACGCCAGCTTTGCGGGTGGTGCAGTGGTTGGGGTGCCGGAAGGGGTACTTGATACGATCAAGGGCATCATGGAAGCTGCCGGCAGCCCGATAGAGACGTTTCGGGCATTGAAATCCGTGTTTGAAAGCGGCGATGTGCTAGCTAATGTCTCGGACGTCATGAGGCAGTCCTACGTCGCACGAATTGACAATCTGGAAGCGGAGTATGAGAGAGCCGGGGCGAGTGGATCATTTAACGCAGGGCGTGAAACCGGAAAGCTGATAAGCGAGGTGGTGGCGCTTGGGACGGGAGTTGGGGGAGCGCTAAAAAGCGGAGCCTTGCTCGTCGAAAAGGTCACTGCTAAGGTTGCTAAAGTGGAGTTGGCGGCTGCAAAAGGGGCGGGCGCAGGAAAGGCGCCATACACCTCGACTGTCTCGACGGATGCTGAGGCTGGCATGCCGTATACGCGCCCGATAAAGGAGGCTGGTGCAAAAGACGCAGGCAGCGCCACACTTCATGCGGCTGATGATATTCGGTTTTCACAGAATAGCGTTTCATTCAATAAAACTGACCGAGTAACGGGTACAAATTACACATACGATGATTTGGTTCAAAGCATGCGGACTAATGGTTGGAAAGGTGATCCAGTTGACGTCGTTAAAATGCCTGATGGCAAGCTAACTAGCATGGATAATACGCGAATTGCCGCAGCCAGAGAGGCGGGGATTGACGTTAAAGCCAGCGTTCGTGGATTTGATGATCCATTGACGCCAGCTATTCAAGAGGCTAGGGGATGGCAGAGTTTTAATACTTGGGGAGAGGCCATTACTGGTCGTATAAACAAACAGTCAGGCGGATTTTCTACTTCCAATCCTCACGGTTCAACAGAACCACCACGTATTTCTGGAGGTGGTAGATAATGAAGGCTTTTTTGTACAATCTTCCAATTTTACCTAGTGGTTTTAAATTCCCTATTGATTATTTAGATGTGGTTTTAGCTGATGAGATTTTAGATATAGAGCCTTGGCGGTTTCTATCGAAAGATATGGCGACATCTCTTTTCTATTATAGCTCTATGCTTTTGAGGTTTCCGGGCGCGGCGCTAGTTCCCTTTGCAATTATTCAGGATGAGTCAGGGCTGTATAATGATGGATGGGTTGTTCTTGCTTGTTTTGATGGGGAAGGCAAGGAAGGCAGTTCATGTGTGCGGATTTATGATTATTCAAAGCCGACGTTAAGTCCTTGGGATAATTTGGCTTACTCTGGTTTCTCGGAATGGTTTAGCGCTGCCAAAGAAGAGTCTTTCCGCTATAAAGCTGAGCGAGTCGAAGACAAAGGCTATTCTTGATGTATGAAAAAGTTGGGGACACGGTCCGTTAACCATACGTCATTCTCAGCCTGAAAAAACTTGAAGCCCTGTTGGTGCATTTTCAGGGCTTCAACTTTTAGCGCCTCAGGCGTTCCATATCGCTGTCCGACAGCTACGGCTGTGGCCATGTCTTGTGATAAATGCACATGGTGGCGAGAGCCTGCAATTAATCCTTGTTGCCGAATTGACTCTAGAAAGCGAGTTGCAGTTCCATGGTACAAAAACTCGGGGGCTCTTTCTCAATATGTTGGAGGTCTACACTTTCGGTTGAGTGCCCCTGCACAGCTCGAATGTATTGCGCATCATTAGAAATAGAAAAACGCTTTTTATCGCTGCTGCTAATAATAGATAGAATTAACTCTCGATCTAAAATTCGTCCTTCATTAGCTGCGCCCGCAATTAAACAATCAATTTTTGCCCAGCCTTCCGTGTCCAGCTGAAGTCCAATGGACTGCGGCTCATGTCGCAAGATATAACTTAGAAACTCGCTTGTTTCGTTCAACTGCTTGTTATTCATGATTGTCCTGCATTCATTTTTCGATTTTTCAGGATTTATTTGCCTTGGCTGATATCCGGTGCACTCTTGCGCCAGTATTTTCAGTTGCTGTTGCCCCTACATGCACCTTGATTGCACTCTTTTTGCATCCAATTTGCAACCTTTCTGCACTCAAGTTGCATCCCTTTTTTACCCCACCCTGACGACAGTCTTGGCTGTAGGCCACGCCGTTCCTGTGTTTGAGAGACTACAGGCTGTATTCGGCTGTCGTCATGACTCTTTTCCTTTAGCTGCTGGCCCTGATGCACGGGCGATGGCGCTGGCTACCTGGTGTTCGCAATAACCGCATCGAACAGTCCACGTCCCAACTCCTGCTCTTCCATCGGCATGCGTGAAATCGCTTCGAACTGGTAGCGCAGACGCAGATGATTGCAGAAGGCAGCGTCGTGATCAAAGCCGTCGATGGCTTGAAGATTGATATCAAACACATCGATCAGAACACGGTTAGCCAGACGATTGATGTGATGGTTAAAGCCGACCCGCAACTGGCTTGGCTGAAAGAAGCTGAGCGGAAAAATGGGGTCAGACCACTATTCTTCTGGCGGAGCACTAAACGTGGTCTGACCCCTGTTTTTCCTGATTTGGCTAGGTAGACCGGTGATGGAACTCCGGTGGTTGTCCGCATTGTTGATAACACGAAAGGTACTGACTTTTCCCATTTTGTTGTGGTGGATGGGGTTACAATTAGAAATGGAATCTCCGTTGTAGCTATTCGCGATCCGCATGGGACCCAATATTTTAGTCCCATCAGTGCCTTTCAAAGAAATTTTTCAGGTGAGGTTGTTGTTCCTCTGGGTGCACTAAGTGAAATTAAATATCGACTTCCCTGAAAACATGATCACGGATGAATTACTCGGGCAGGAACGAATACCCTGCTTTTGCAAGGTTTCAAAAGAATTTGAGATTTCGTTTTCGGATACTGTTCCTGAGTCATCGGGGGTGGTATCAGAATGGGATCGTAGAGAGCTGGAGTTAAGAGCCGTTGCAGGGGCGGGCGGTCGATATACGCATTTTGCTAATGGTTTGATTACATTGCAGAAAATTAATGAAGGCATTTACAAGATCCTTGATCTTGATATGTTTTATAGAAGTTACGGCTGGTGCGCTGTCTTACGTGGTGGGGAGTATGCGCCTCCCGGAAACTTTTGGGATGAAGAGTAACTTTGTACCACGCTAACACCTGCCTTGGAAAAATGGGGTCAGACCGCTATTCTTCTGATGGAGCACTAAACGTGGTCTGACCCCTATTTTTGAATATTCAAATGGCCACAATAGGCTTGAGGTATTTAAGATGAAAGAATGGTCATCGCTGTGCAAGTCAAAGGTTGGGGACACCGCTGATGTACGGGAGCAATGCGTTATCGCTATGGACGACGGTGCATACAAAATTTCAGACGATCAGTATTTTTTAGCTGACGCTTTTTCTGATGAGGGAGAGAAAAAACTTGGTTTGCTATCCCTCTACTGGGCCTGCAGTGAGCCTGCATTTAGAAGAGCCTACTACAGGGATGTTGAAAATGATGACATGGCCGTATGCCGGCCGCCGCCTGAATTGCTTCCAGTTGGGGCGGGGGGACCTATAGTCAGATTAAAAATGCTCTTAGCTCTCTTGGTTCTGACAAATTTATGGAGTACGCTTCTTATCGTGTTATGTCTGATGGTGCGTTTGTTCATAAGGGCTTAGAAAGCTCATTGGCTGTTTATTATTTTCGCTCGTCTGATATTGTTGATGATGAGCTGCCTTACGCGATACTGTGGAAGCTTTCTACTGTGTGATTTAATAAGAAACAACGTCCTGTTGCCGGGTTAAAGCGGTGCAAAAGGACCAGGGCAGGTTATCCCTGATGCAATCAGCCCACCCAAGATCAGCCGGGTTCAAGACCTGTTTGGGCAGACATTTGAAAGTATCCCGCTGTCGCACCTTCCCAATTGGAAGACCGGTTCGCTTGTAAATGATGGGGTGTTGGGCGAGCAACTGGATTAGTTTTGTTACAGACTACAGAGTTCCCTTAGAAGATGCGCCAGAACAAGTTATCAAGTTCATATCAATACATGACTGGTCTTTTCGATAAGAATAGTGGGCGGATCACGTTTTTAAAAAGCCCATCAAAATAAATTTGCCAACCAGAGCAGAGCTAAAGAGTTGGGGCAACGATGAGCATGGAAGACGTGGTGGCTGACAGGCTTGGAAGAATCGCTGCGGATGGGTTTGATATTTTTAAAGTATCAAAAGAAGCGCATGATATTTATCAAGATCCTAATTTTTTACTTACAAAAAAATTAGATCTTGCGTTGTTGTCACTAATGGTAATGATCGAGGGGCCAGAGTATGAGATGACAGAAAAAGAGTTTCATGAACTTTTATCTGATATTCGCCAAATGTAGTCTCTTCAATATACCTATGACAGGCGTTATCGACACCGGCCTTGCGCTAGTGTTTTTCACTTGCGCCAGGCATGGCGCACTGCGCGCAAGCGCAACCAGCTTGGCTGTGGTGGCCTCGCTGGTGACTGACAGTCCTCTACATACCCGGCAAGCCCATCCGAATGTCCTTAGAAAACCCTTCTACTTACAACGAAACCCCTCCGGCATCGTAACGGTGTAATTACGCTGCACCCGATCCTGAAAATTCAGATTGCGCAGTCCCTGCTCCACCAAAAAGGCTTCCACCTTCGCGGGCTGGCAGTCGTCGTTGTAGGACGATGCCCGCAGCAGATACACCGCGCGCTTGCTCGTTTCATCCCGGGCGGTGGCCCTGAAGGTGGTGAGGGTGGTGTAACCGGTGCGTTCAGAGGTGCCTACGGGGCCGTAGGTGGTGTTTGGGGTGCTGGT
Source organism: Pseudomonas sp. R2-37-08W (assembly GCF_003851705.1). Taxonomy (NCBI): domain Bacteria; kingdom Pseudomonadati; phylum Pseudomonadota; class Gammaproteobacteria; order Pseudomonadales; family Pseudomonadaceae; genus Pseudomonas; species Pseudomonas sp. R2-37-08W. The sequence goes on from NZ_CP027728.1 coordinate 399,751, forward strand.
GCAGGTCAGCTGGTCGGTTTTCTTTTTGTTCTTCTTGCACTGGGTGGTGGTGCTGTTTGCCACTTGGCCGTATTCGGTGGCGGTATAGCGGTAGGTGACTTGCTTGCTGTCGACGTCCAGGGTGACGGTCATTTTGATCGGGGTGTGGTTTTTGGGCAGGGTGGTGTCGGTGAAGACATTCTGAAAGCCCTGGTCCTTCATGGCGCTGACCATGTCGCGCAGGTAGTAGCGGGCGTTGAGTGCGTTTTCGTCGCTGCCGCCGGTGGATGTCACCAGTACCGTGGCCTGGCGGTCGAAGTGGTAGTCGGGATCAGGCGTTGCGTTGATCGCTACGTCCATTTGCGTGGCGCATCCACTGAGCATTGCGGTCAGTAGCACTAGCGTGCAGAGCAAGAAGCGGGTCATGAAGGAAACCTTACAGCGGCGAATTGGGTAAAGGCTGAACGATTGGGCCCAGCGAAAAATAACCCTCAATCGTCCTGCTGCGACACCGTGACGCCGGTCGCCATCAAATCGCAGGCAATAAAAAACCCCAAGGAACATTGTTCTTTGGGGTTTTTCGGTATTTTGGTGCCCAGAGACGGAATCGAACCGCCGACACGGGGATTTTCAATCCCCTGCTCTACCGACTGAGCTATCTGGGCAACGGGGCGCATTAAACGGGTTTTTCAGGGGGTCGTCAAGCAAGTTTTCAAAAAATATTTAATTATTACCGTCGCTTACGTGCCGACCCCGGTTTTTGATCAATTATTGAGCAGGCGGAACGTAACCTTCGGCTTGGGCGTATTCCTCGCCGGAAAAGAACTTGTCCATTTCGCCCTGCAGGTATTTGCGGTCTTCGGCGTTCATCATGTTCAAGCGTTTTTCGTTGATGAGCAGGGTCTGGTGTTTCTGCCAGTCGCCCCAGGCTTTGGCGGAGACGTGGTCGTAGATGTCCTGGCCCTTGGCACCCGGAAAAGGGGCGCGGTCGAGTGCGGGCAGTTCTTCTTTGTACTTGCGGCACATGATGGTGCGGGTCATGACGACTCTCCTGCGTTCAATACTTCAGCCGCGCGCTTCAGCAATTTTTTTACCGGGGCGGCAAGGCCCAGGCGCGGCGGGGTGGCGAGGTTATACCAGAGCCAGTCGGCCTCGGCCACGTGATGGGCGCTTTCCTCGACCTGGACCAGCCAGGGTTCGATGGCCAGCTGGAAATGGCTGAAGGTGTGGATCAGCCCTGGCAGTTCCTGGTGCTTGCCCAATGCCAGTGCGTGCTGGTTGGCCAGATGATCTAGGTCTTCCAGGTCGTCCAGCTCCGGCAGGCTCCACAAACCGCCCCACAAGCCCGTGGACGGGCGACGGTAAAGCAGGATCGCGCCTTCGGCATTGGTCAGCATCGGCATCAGTGTGCGTTTCTGCGGGATGGTCTTGCGTGGCTTGGGGATCGGGTAGCGCGTTTCCAGGCCGAGCATGTGCGCTTCGCAGCCTTTTTCCAGCGGGCACAGCAGGCAGCTGGGTTTGCTGCGGGTACAAAGGGTCGCGCCCATGTCCATCATCGCCTGGGTGTAGGCGTTGACGCGGTCATGGGGCGTGAAGCGCTCTGCGGTGGCCCACAGCTGCTTGGCGACCTTGGGTTCGCCTGGGTAGCCCTCTTGCGCGGTAAAGCGTGCCAGCACGCGTTTCACGTTGCCGTCGAGGATCGGCGCGCGCAGGCCCATGCTCAGGCTGGCGATCGCTCCGGCGGTGGACAGGCCGATGCCGGGCAGCTCGGTGAGCTTTTCGACATCCCTGGGAAACTCGCCACCGTAGTCGGCTACCACGATCTTTGCGGTCTTTTGCAGGTTACGCGCCCGGGTGTAGTAACCCAGGCCGGTCCACAGGTGCAGCACTTCGTCTTCCGGCGCGGCGGCCAGGGCTTCGACCGTCGGCAGGGACGCCATAAACCGGTCGAAGTAATTGAGCACGGTGCTGACCTGGGTCTGTTGCAGCATGATTTCCGACACCCACACCCGGTAAGGCGTGATGCCTTGTTGCCAGGGCAGGTCGTGGCGACCATGGCGGTCGTACCAGTCGAGTACCGCCGCTGAAAACTGCTCGTTTCTCATCGGTTGAACAAGCCTTTCAGTGCGTCTTTGAGCTTTGGATTCACTTTGTCGAGCTTCTCTTCGAGCTTCTCGTTAAGACGGTTGCCCGCCGCCTTGATGGCGACCTGGCCAAGCCCGTCCTTGTCCAGGCGGCAGGCCTTGGCGCCCAGTTCCAGCGGGCCACGGCAACGCAGCGGCACTTCGATGCCCTGGAAGTTGGCTCCGACCTGGCAGGCCGGGTCCGGCACGTCGCGCTGGTCGCCTTCGACGATGATGCCCACGCGGTAGTCCATACCCAGCACGCGCAGGTCGACATCGCCATCGCCGTTGAGCGTCAGCCCCGGAATGCGCACCTTCAGGTCAGGGTTACTGGCCACGCCATTGCGGAACGTCAGGTTGCCGCGCAGTTCCTGGAAGGGCGTGTCCCTGCCTTGTGGCGTGGTGCTCAGGGTCTTGCGGTTGAGCAGGGCGATACCGGTACACAGTTGTTGCTCGATGTTGGCATTGAGCAACACGCCGTTGTTGATGACGATGTTGGCGGTGCCGTTGAGGCTGTCGATCAGGGCCTTCTGGCTGTTGCCTCGACCACTCAGGTTGCTGTCGAGGGTGATCAGGCCTTTGACCGGCGGGGTTTTCCCCTGGGCCTGCAGGATGCGTTCGACGGGCACCTGCTTGATATGGCTTTGCAGCGCCAGCAGCGGGATGTCCTGGCGCACGTCGAGGCTGCCGTTGGCCTGGAATGTACCGTTGTAGAGGCCGCCGCTGAGGCTGTCGAGCTTGAGCTGGCCGTCGATGCCGGAGGCTTTCAATACTGCATTCTGGATTGGCAACTGGCTCAAGGTCAGCTGACCAAAGGCGAGGTCTGCGTTCACATCCAGGCTGCGCAGGCGGGTCAGCGGCAGCAGTTTGTCACTGCTCCAGGCACCCTTGGTCGGCGCTTCCGGCAGCGGTGTGGTGCCGCCGGCGGCCATCGCCCCGGCTTCGCTGCTCTGCACTTCGGCCTGGCGTGCGGCGGTGGCGCCTTTGGCGGCTTCGGATTTGGCCGGCAGGTAATTGTCGGCGTTGAAGGTATCGCCCTTGAGCTGCACGCGCAGGGACTGCTTGGCGAAATCATCCACGGCGACGCGACCGGTGAAGGTGCTGCCGTCGAGTTTCAGGGTCAGGTCTTCCAGCGCAACGCTGGTCGGCGTGCCCTGGACGCGGCTGACCAGTTCGACTTTGCTCAGGCTGCCCGGCGCCATGGCCGGCAGTGGGTGGCCGACGCTCTCCAGAAACTTGGCCAGGTCGAACTGGGCGACCGACAACGCGCCGCTGACCTGCGGGGTTTTGTCCAGGTCATTGACCCGCAGTTCGCCGAGGGCGCGCAATTGGTTGGCCGAGAGTTTCAGGTTGGTCCATTCGGCAAAGTTGGCCGCCAGGTCCACCAGCACTTGACCCTGGGTGGAGAAGGTCAGGGTCTTGCCTTGCAGCGGCTCGCCGGTAGCTTCGCCACTCAGGCGCATGTCTTCGAACTGGTAGCGCTTGAGGGCGCGTTGGATGCGCAGATTGCCGTTCAGCTCGGTCTTGAGCCGCATGACCGGCTGGTTGCTGCCCAGGAACGCGGTGAGTTTCAGCGGAATGTTGGCGCCTTCGTGGATCGCGCCGGCACTGAGCTGGATGCTTTCGGCGCTGAACTGCTTGCCGGTCTGTTCATCGTTGTATTCAACGCGGGCGTTGTTGATGGTCAGGCTGTCGATGTCCAGGCGGATCGGCTGCGGCGGTTTTTCCGGCTTGGTTTCGGCCACCGGCTCGACTGGCGCGGGAGCGGGGGTGCCCGTGGGTTCATCGGGCAGGTTCTTGCCGATGTCTTCCCAGTTGCCGTGGCCGTCCTTGTCGCGGTTGAGGCGCAGGTTCAGGCCTTCGACGCGCACATCGCTCATCTGCACTTCGCGGCGCAGCAGCGGCAGCACGCGTACCGACAGGCCGAGCATCTGCAGGTCGGCGAACGGTTGGGTCGGGTTGGTCAGGGTCGCCACCCCGGCTTCGTGCAGCTCCAGGCCCAGCCAGGGGAACAGGCTCCAGCCGATGTCGCCATTGAGCGTCAGCTCGATGTGGGCCTTGTCGCGGGCAATCTGGCGAATTTCTTCTTTGTAGTCGTTGGGATCGAAGAGATGGGTCAGGGCAAAGCCGAGAGCCACAATGATCAGCAACAGCCCGAGAAATACCAGACCCAGGATTTTGCCGAACGCTTTCATGGGCGAGTCCTTGTATGTCGATTTCAAAATTTAGCCGCAGAGTATAACGCCCGACGGCCTGCATCAGTTCGTGGATCGTTACATTGTATCTACGACCGCCGAAACAAGATTCTGGCGTCAAAAAAAACCGATTTGCTGAAAAAAGTGATGTCACTTTGGTTTTTCTCACGTCCGCAAGTGCTAATCTCTGCGCGTTCGTCCGCCTTCTGCGACGTATCGTCGCGCCAAAATGGAGTTTCACCCAAAAAAACGGTCACGCTTTGCGTGCAAGGCCGAGGGGGAGAGCGCCTGACGGACGCATACCAATAACTGGGGGAAACACCAATGAGCACTAGCACTGCGGCCGATATCCACGCCGCACCGCCTGCGTTCCTGTCCAAGGAACGCATTATCGCCAAGCCCGGCTTCAACCGCTGGCTGGTTCCGCCGGCCGCCCTGGCCATTCACCTGTGCATCGGCATGGCCTACGGTTTCTCGGTGTTCTGGTTGCCGCTGTCCAAGGCGCTGGGTATCACTGCGCCGGTCGCCTGTGCGCCGGACATGGGCTTCATCGCCCAGGTCTTTTCGTCTCAATGCGACTGGCCCATCTCCATGCTGGGCTGGATCTACACCCTGTTCTTCATCTTCCTGGGCTGCTCGGCAGCAATCTGGGGCGGCTGGCTGGAACACGCCGGGCCACGCAAGGCCGGTGTCGTGTCGGCACTGTGCTGGTGTGGTGGCCTGCTGATCTCGGCCTTGGGTATCTATACCCACCAGATCTGGCTGATGTGGATCGGTTCCGGGGTCATTGGCGGTATCGGCCTGGGCCTGGGTTATATCTCGCCGGTATCGACCCTGATCAAGTGGTTCCCGGACAAGCGCGGCATGGCCACCGGCATGGCGATCATGGGCTTTGGTGGCGGCGCGATGGTCGGTGCACCGCTGGCCGCAGCACTGATGGGCCACTTCGCTTCGCCGACCAGCGTGGGCGTATGGCAGAGCTTCCTGGTGATGGCGGCGATTTACTTCGTGTTCATGATCGGCGGCGCACTCTCGTATCGCGTGCCGCCGACCGGCTGGAAGCCTGAGGGCTGGACCGCGCCGGCGAAAAAAGCCAGCAACGCGATGATCACCCACCGTCATGTGCATGTGAACGTGGCGTGGAAAACCCCGCAATTCCGTCTGGTATGGCTGGTGCTGTGCCTGAACGTGTCGGCCGGCATCGGCATCCTCGGCATGGCGTCGCCACTGTTGCAGGAAGTATTCGGCGGCAAGCTGCTGGGTGTGGATGTGCCGTTTGGTCAGCTGGATGCCGGGCAACTGGCGTCGATTGCAGCCATCGCTGCAGGCTTCACCGGGTTGTTGAGCCTGTTCAACATCGGTGGCCGGTTCTTTTGGGCGTCGTTCTCCGACTACCTGGGCCGTAAAAATACCTACTTCGTGTTCTTCGCCCTGGGCTTTGCCCTGTACGCGCTGATCCCGAACCTGGGGCACCTGGGCAACGTGGCACTGTTCGTGGCGGCGTTCTGCATCATCCTGTCGATGTACGGCGGTGGTTTTGCGACGGTGCCGGCTTACCTGGCCGACCTGTTCGGTACGCAAATGGTCGGCGCGATCCATGGTCGCCTGCTGACCGCGTGGGCTGCGGCCGGCGTGCTGGGCCCGGTGTTGGTGAACTACCTGCGTGAATATCAGTTGAGCATCGGCGTCGAACGCGCTGCGGCCTACGACATCACCTTGTACATCCTCGCCGGCCTCCTGGTGCTGGGCTTTATCTGCAACCTGCTGGTGCGTCCGGTGGCCGACAAGTACTTCATGACCGACGCGGAACTTGCCGCCGAACAGGCGCTGGGCCATGACAAAGGTGCTGATGCCAGCACTTCCCTGGAGTGGAAAGCGGCTCCCGGCACCGTGCCCATGGCGATCGCCGCCTGGCTGGTGGTGGGTATTCCGCTGGCGTGGGGTGTGTGGGTGACCCTGCAGAAGACGGCGGTGTTGTTCCACTAACACTGCAAAACCCTTGTGGGAGGGGGCTTGCTCCCGATAGCGGTGTGTCAGCCCCTGTTGTGCTGGCTGATCCATTGCTATCGGGAGCAAGCCCCCTCCCACATTGGGTACTCAGCGCTTGCCAAGGCTGGGTCCCACTTGTACGCACATGTCTATCCCCGACACTCCATCAGTCTTATCCCCTCCGATGTTTCTGTTTAGCGCCCGCGCCCCTATAATGGCTGCCTTTTTCGCCCAATGATTTGCGGAGCTGGTGATGGTCGAACGTATGGCGTCCGTCGAGCGCGACACTCTGGAAACCCAGATCAAAGCCTCGATCAACCTGGATGGCACCGGAAAGGCCCGATTTGATATCGGTGTCCCTTTTCTTGAGCACATGCTGGACCAGATCGCCCGTCACGGGCTGATTGACCTGGATATCGTCAGCAAGGGCGACCTGCATATCGACGACCACCACACGGTGGAAGACGTAGGCATCACCCTCGGCCAGGCATTTGCCAAGGCCATCGGCGACAAAAAAGGCATCCGTCGCTACGGCCACGCCTATGTCCCGCTGGATGAAGCGCTGTCGCGCGTAGTCATCGACTTCTCCGGCCGCCCAGGCCTGCAGATGCACGTGCCCTACACCCGCGCCACCGTGGGGGGCTTTGATGTCGACCTGTTCCAGGAATTCTTCCAGGGTTTCGTCAACCACGCACTCGTCAGCCTGCACATCGACAACCTGCGCGGCACCAACACCCACCACCAGATCGAAACCGTGTTCAAGGCCTTCGGCCGCGCGCTGCGCATGGCCGTCGAGCTCGATGACCGCATGGCCGGGCAAATGCCGTCGACCAAGGGCGTTTTGTAATGCAGACGGTCGCGGTTATCGATTACGGCATGGGTAACCTGCACTCGGTGGCCAAGGCCCTCGAGCACGTCGGGGCCGGCAAGGTGCTGATCACCAGCGATGCCAGCGTGATTCGCGAAGCCGACCGCGTGGTGTTCCCAGGCGTGGGCGCGATTCGCGACTGCATGGCCGAGATCCGCCGTCTGGGCTTTGACAGCCTGGTGCGTGAAGTCAGCCAGGACCGCCCGTTCCTCGGCATCTGCGTAGGCATGCAAGCCTTGCTCGACAGCAGTGAAGAGAACGATGGCGTTGACTGCATCGGCCTGTTCCCAGGCCAGGTGAAGTTCTTTGGCAAGGACCTGCATGAAGACGGCGCCCACCTGAAAGTCCCGCACATGGGCTGGAACGAAGTGCGCCAGAGCATGGATCACCCGCTGTGGCACGAAGTGCCGGACATGGCGCGCTTCTACTTCGTGCACAGCTACTACATCGCCGCCGGTAAACCCGAGCAGGTGGTGGGTGGCGGGCACTACGGTGTCGACTTCGCCGCCGCGCTGGCCGACGGTTCGCGCTTTGCCGTGCAGTTCCACCCGGAGAAGAGCCATACCCATGGCCTGCAGTTGCTGCAGAACTTTGCCGCGTGGGACGGTCGCTGGTAAATGGCCAAGAAGCCCAAGCCGCCGATCTTGAACCTCACGCCCGAGCAGGAGCGTGAGGCTACCGACAAGATCAAGCGTTTCATGGAGGACCGCTTCGAGCTCAAGCTGGGCTCGTTCGAGGTCGCCGAGATTCTTGAGCTGTTCACCACCGAAGTGGCGCCGCACTATTACAACAGGGCGATTTTCGATACGCAGACGCTCCTTAAAGAAAGGTTCGAAAGCATCGAAAGCGACTTGTGGTCGCTTGAGAAACCCTGATTTCCCAAGCATTGCTGAATATCGAATAAGGTTTGCCAGATGCTGATTATCCCCGCTATCGATCTCAAGGACGGCGCCTGCGTACGTCTGCGCCAAGGCCGCATGGAAGATTCCACCGTGTTCTCCGATGACCCGGTGAGCATGGCTGCCAAATGGGTGGAAGGGGGCTGCCGTCGTCTGCATCTGGTGGACTTGAACGGTGCCTTCGAAGGCCAGCCGGTCAATGGCGAGGTGGTCACCGCCATCGCCAGGCGCTACCCGAACCTGCCGATCCAGATCGGCGGCGGCATCCGTTCCCTGGAAACCATCGAGCACTACGTCAAGGCCGGCGTGAGCTACGTGATTATCGGCACCAAGGCCGTGAAAGACCCGGCCTTCGTTGCCGAAGCCTGCCGCGCCTTCCCAGGCAAAGTGATCGTGGGCCTGGACGCCAAAGACGGCTTCGTCGCCACCGACGGCTGGGCTGAGATCAGCACTGTGCAAGTGATCGACCTGGCCAGGCAGTTCGAAGCCGACGGCGTGTCCGCTATCGTTTATACCGACATCGCCAAAGACGGCATGATGCAGGGCTGCAACGTGCCGTTCACCGCAGCGCTGGCGGCGGCGACGAAGATTCCGGTGATTGCGTCCGGTGGTATCCACAACCTGGGCGATATCAAGTCGCTGCTGGACGCCAAGGCGCCTGGCATCATCGGCGCCATCACCGGCCGCGCGATCTACGAAGGTACCCTGGACGTCGCCGAAGCCCAGGCTTACTGCGACGCCTACAACGGCTGAGGACTGACCATGGCGCTGGCCAAACGCATCATCCCTTGCCTGGACGTCGACAACGGTCGCGTGGTCAAGGGCGTCAAGTTCGAGAACATCCGGGATGCCGGCGACCCGGTGGAAATCGCCCGTCGCTACGATGAGCAAGGTGCCGACGAAATTACCTTTCTCGACATCACCGCCAGCGTCGACGGCCGCGACACCACCTTGCACACCGTCGAGCGCATGGCCAGCCAGGTGTTTATCCCGCTGACCGTGGGCGGCGGCGTGCGCACCGTGCAGGACATCCGCAACCTGCTCAATGCCGGCGCGGACAAGGTCTCGATCAACACGGCGGCGGTGTTCAACCCGGAGTTCGTCGGCGAGGCCGCGCAGCACTTCGGCTCGCAGTGCATCGTGGTTGCCATCGACGCCAAGAAAGTCTCCGGCCCTGGCGAAACCCCGCGCTGGGAGATCTTCACCCATGGCGGGCGCAAGCCCACCGGCCTGGACGCGGTGGAATGGGCGATGAAAATGGAAGGCCTGGGCGCCGGTGAAATCCTGCTGACCAGCATGGACCAGGACGGCATGAAAAACGGCTTCGACCTGGGCGTGACGCGCGCCATCAGCGACGCGCTGGGCATCCCGGTAATCGCTTCCGGCGGGGTCGGCAACCTGCAGCACCTAGCCGATGGCGTCATCGAAGGCCACGCCAGCGCGGTGCTGGCGGCGAGTATTTTCCACTTCGGCGAATACACGGTCCCCGAGGCCAAGGCCTACATGGCCGCGCGCGGTATCGTCGTTCGCTAAACGCTGGACACCATGGCAGGCTCGCGGCACTCTCTGCGCTTGCCATGGATTCCGGTAGCCTTCATGTTCAAACACCTGCTGCTCGCCCTCGCCAGTTCCTCCATGCTCATGGTGGCTACGGCACACGCCGAAGAATCGTCCGACGCCTCCCTGGTGTTACTGACGGAAAATTTCCCGCCCTACAACATGGCGAAGAACGGCAAGAATTTCGCCAAGGACGAGAACATCGAAGGCATCGCCGTGGACATCGTGCGGGAAACCTTCAAGCGCGCCGGCATTTCCTACAATCTCACGTTGCGGTTTCCTTGGGAGCGAATCTACAAACTCGCCCTGGAAAAGCCTGGCTATGGCGTGTTCGTCATGGCGCGTTTGCCGGACCGTGAAGCCTTGTTCAAATGGGTCGGGCCCATCGGCCCGGACGACTGGGTGCTGCTGGCCAAGGCTGACAGCAAGATTCAGCTCGACGGCCTTGAGCAGGCGCGCCGCTACAGGATTGGCGCCTACAAGGGTGATGCCATTGCCCTGAGCCTGGACAAGCAGGGGCTCAAGCCGATTGTCGCCTTGCGTGACCAGGATAATGCGCAAAAGCTCATGGAGGGTCAGATAGACCTGTGGGCCACCGGCGATCCTGCTGGGCGTTACCTGGCGCGGCAGGTGGGGGTGAACGGGCTCAAGACGGTGTTGCGGTTCAACAGTGCGCAGCTTTACTTGGCGTTGAACAAGGACGTGCCGGATGAATTGGTGGCCAGGCTTCAGGCCGCGCTGGATGAATTACGCAAGAGCGGCCGAGTAGACGAAATCATGGCGCGTTACCTCTAAAGGTTGCAGTTCCCATGTGCAGCGCAGGGGAATCAGCAGAATAAACGCGCTCAAAAATGTGGGAGGGGGCTTGCTCCCGATGGCGGAGTGTCAGTCAATACATTAGGGGCTGGCCCACCGCATCGGGAGCAAGCCCCCTCCCACATTGGATCTTCGCAGCCTTCATTTAGCGGTAAATGCCGTCTTTGCCGTGCCCGGCCATCGCCCGGTTACTGCGCACGCTGATCATCAACTTGATATCAATCCACTCCACGCCCTGGGCCTTGAGCTTGGGCAGCTCGCGCTCGAGTACCGCCAGCGTTTGCGGATAAGGATGCCCGATCATCACCGCCGACCCCTGCTTGTGCGCCAGCTTGATTGCGGTTTGCAACTGCGTAGTAATCGCCGCCTCGGTGCGTTCGTCATCGAGGAATACATCCCGCGAAACATGCGCCAAACCAATCTTCTGCGCCTCGGCCGCAGCCACCGTTTGTGCGCTGGTACGGCTGTCCACAAAGAACTTGTGGCGCCGTTGCAGCTCGCCCATCAACCACGCCATCGCTGCCGGCTGCGCGGTCATGCGGCTGCCCATATGGTTGTTGATGCCAGCAGTGTAGGGCACCGCCTGGAAGGCCGCGTCCAGGCGCTTGCCCAGCTCTTCGATCGACAGCTCAGGGTGCCAGGCAAACGGCCCGGTGGCCGGGTCCATGGGCATGTGCAGGATGACAATCTTGCCGGCCTTGTGGGCTTCGCGGGCGAATTCGGCGGCGTGAGGGGTGTCTGGCATGATCGCGGTGGTGACCGGCCCAGGCAGGGCCAGCACGCGACGATCCCTGGGCAGGTTTTGCCCCAGGTCGTCGATGATCAGGGTCAGGTAGGCTTTGTGCGGCTCCCCGGCCGGCGTCGCTTGGGCGAATCCGGCCAGGCTGCACAGCACGGCGATAATCAGTGCAACACGCATATCAACGGCTGCGCGTGATGCTCAGGCCCTTGAGCAGGCTCAGCGCCTGGGCCAACTGGTAGTCGTCGTCCTGCGGCATCGGCTTGGCTTTGGCGCCGCTGCCGGTCGGCTGGTCGGCCCCGCCGTTGCCATTGCCCAGGTGGCCTTGCAGATCGGCTTCCTTGTAGTACTCGCTGTCGATCTCGTTGGTGATCTTGGCCCTGCGCACTTCGATGTCCGGCACGATGCCCTGGGCCTGGATCGAGCGCCCATTGGGCGTGTAGTACAGCGCCGTGGTGATCTTCAGCGCACGTTCGTTATTGAGCGGCAGCACCGTTTGCACCGAACCTTTACCGAAGCTGGTGGTGCCCATCAGCACGCCGCGCTTCTGGTCTTGCAGGGCGCCGGCGACGATCTCCGATGCCGAGGCGCTGCCGCCGTTGATCAGCACGGCCAGCGGCACGTTCTCGCTGAGGTCGTTGCCGGTGGCCGAGAAGCGCAGCTCGGAATTGGCGATACGGCCCTTGGTGTAAACGATCAGGCCCTTGGTGATGAAGTGATCGACCACTTCCACCGCCGACTGCAACACGCCGCCTGGGTTGTTGCGCAGGTCGAGCACGATGCCGTTGAGCTTCTTGCCATTGTCCTTGCGCAACTTGGCCAGGGCCTTGGCCACTTCGTCGCCGGTCTTGACCTGGAACTGGGTGATGCGGATGTAACCGTAGCCCGACTCCAGCAACTGGCTCTTCACGCTCTTGACCGTGATGGTCGCGCGGGCCAGGGTCACGTCGAACGGGTTGCCGCCGTCGCGCACGAGGGTCAGGGTGATTTTCTGGCCGAGCTTGCCGCGCATCTTGTCGACGGCTTCGGTCATGGATTGGCCGCGGGTCGGCTGGCCGTTGATCTTGACGATCAGGTCGCCGGCCTGGATGCCGGCCTTGGACGCAGGGGTGTCGTCGATGGGCGAGACCACTTTGATCTGGCCGTCTTCGGAGCCGACTTCGATGCCCAGGCCACCGAACTCACCGCTGGTGCTTTCCTGCAGTTCGGCGAAATCTTCCGGGCCCAGGTAGGCGGAATGCGGGTCGAGGTTGCTGAGCATGCCCTTGATGGCATTTTCCAGCAGGGTCTTGTCGTCTACGGGTTCGACATAGGCTGCCTTGATCCGGTCCATGACCTCGGCAAAGGTACGCAGCTCGTCCAGCGGCAACGGCGCCTTGGTGGTCGCGGCCATAGCGGCGGGCGCAGCCGGTGCGGCCTGGTCGGCGAAAGCCAGAGGCGCGCCGATCACCAGGGCGATCGTCAGGGCCAGCGAAGTGAGGCGGGACAAATGCAGCATGTCGAACGAGCTCCTAATGTAGATGCGACCCTATCCTTGGGATCGGCACCATTGTGCGGGATCGCTCGGGCGACCCTGCTGACGAATAGCGAAGTACAGCGCCGGCGTGTCCTGGCCACCACTGTTACCGACAGTGGAGATGGATTCACCGGCTTTTACCACATCACCTGCCGACTTGAGTAACGTCTGATTGTGGCCGTAAAGGCTCAAATAGCCATTACCGTGGTCAAGAATCACCAGCAAACCGGCCCCGCGCAGCCAATCGGCAAACACCACGCGCCCGCCGTGGACGGCGTGGACCTGGCTGCCGGCAGAGGCGCTGATCATCACCCCATCCCACTTGGCGCGGGTGTCGTCGCCACGGGTTTCCCCAAAGCGTGCCAATAGTCGACCATCAACGGGCCATGGAAGTTTTCCGCGAGCTGAAGCAAAAGGCCCGCCGAACGACTCGCCGCTGCTGGAAACCAATGGGCCAGGCGCTGCATGTGCCGGCTTGCGTAGAGCCGGCGCATCGGTAGTGGCTGCCAGTTCGGCCTCACGCTGGCGCTTTTTTTCGGCTTCCTGCTGCGCGATCAACGCCTTTTGCCGCGCTTCTTCGGCCTCGCGCGCCTGGCGCGCCAGGGTTTCTTCGATAGTCTTGAGCACTTTGGCCAAATCGGCCTGGTCTTGCTCGCGCGCTTGCAGCTTGGCGTCGCGGGCTTTCACGTCGTCGTTGAGCTTGGCCAGGGCTTGCTGGCGTTCCTTGCGGACTTTATCGAGCTCGTTGCGCTGGGTGTCGAGTGCGGTTTTCTGGTCGAGCAGCTGTGCCTGCTGGTCATTGATCTCCTGCTCGACATTGGCCAACTGGCGCAGGGTTTCGTTGAAGCTCTTCAATTGCGCCAGGCGTGCCTGGCTCACGTAATCGTAATAGGTGAGGGTGCGGGCGAATTTTTCCGGGTTCTGCTGGTTGAGCAGCAGCTTGAGGTATTCCTGGCGGCCGCTCTGGTAGGCGGCGCGGGCCTGGATCGCGATCAGGCGTTGCTGCTCAACGCGTGCGCTCTGGAGTTTTTTTTTCTCAGCGTCGAGTCGCTCCAGTTCCGACTCGCTCTTCTTTAATTCTTTTTGCAGCTCCTGGACCTGCTTCTCCAGCTTGCCCATTTCGGTTTCCGTGCCGCGCAGGTCTTTCTGCACGCCGGATTTCTCTTCCTGGAGCTTGCCGAGCAGTTTTTTCAGCTCGGTAATATCCTGACGCGTAGCGTCCAACTGTTGTTGGGTTTGGGCGCGCTCATCGGCAAACGCCGGTTGGAGCAGGCAGACAAGAGCAAGGGTAATCAAGGCGCGAAGCATAGAGGCGGGCGACACCAGGGGAAAGGGACGGCCTAGTATGCCCGCCAAGCGCTGCAAAAAAAACGCCCAATTGGGGCTTGCGGGCAAGATAGGTGCCGAGTGGCGGTGGTATGGCAAAAAGATATCTAGCAAACGCTGCAAAGCTAATGTGGGAGGGGGCTTGCTCCCGATTGCGGTAGCTCAGTCACATAAGCGTCGACTGGCACACCGCTATCGGGAGCAAGCCCCCTCCCACATTGTTATGCGTTGCTGTTTAGATCAGACCAAGATCGAGGTCCCGGTCATCTCTTTTGGCTTCTCCAGACCCATCAACATCAGCATGGTCGGTGCCACATCCGCCAGTACGCCACCGTTGCGCACTTTGAAGTCGCGCTTGCCGACGTAGATGAACGGCACCGGTTCGGTGGTGTGGGCCGTATGGGCCTGGCCGGTGGATTCATCGGACATCTGCTCGCAGTTGCCGTGGTCCGCCGTGATCAGCGCTTCGCCACCGACCTTGTCCAGGGCATCGACGATGCGACCGACGCACAGGTCCAGGCATTCCACGGCCTTGACCGCCGCTTCCAGGTTGCCGCTGTGACCGACCATGTCGCCGTTGGCGTAGTTGACCACGATCACGTCGTAACGCTGATGCTCGATGGCGTCGACGATCTTGTCGGTGACTTCCGGCGCGCTCATTTCCGGCTGCAGGTCGTAGGTGGCGACTTTGGGCGAGGGGATCAGGATGCGCTCTTCGCCGGGGAACGGTTCTTCACGCCCGCCGGAGAAGAAGAAGGTCACGTGGGCATATTTTTCGGTTTCGGCGATGCGCAGTTGCGTCTTGCCGTTTTTTGCCAGGTAGTCGCCCAGCACGTTTTCCAGGCTGCCCGGAGCGAATGCCGAGGGGGCCGGGATATTGGCAGCGTATTGGGTCAGCATGACGAACTCGACGTTCGGCTGGCGTGCGCGTTCGAAGTCTTTGAAGCCGTCGTCGACAAACACATGGCTCAGCTCGCGGGCACGGTCGGCGCGGAAGTTCATGAACACCATGGCGTCGCCGTCTTCGACCTTCACCGGCTCGCCGATGGTGGTGGCCTTGACGAATTCATCGCTCTCGCCACGCGCATAGGCGGCTTCCAGGCCTTGCTGGGCGGTAGGGGCGTTGAATTCGGCCTGGCCGTCGACGATCAGGTTGTAGGCTTGGGCCACGCGGTCCCAGCGGTTGTCGCGGTCCATGGCGAAGTAGCGGCCCACGATGCTGGCGATACGGCCCTTGCCCAGGGCGGCGAAGGTGGTGTCGAGCAGTTCGATGGACGACTGCGCACTTTTGGGCGGGGTGTCGCGGCCATCGAGGAAGGCGTGCAGGTAGATTTTGTCGGCGCCGCGCTTGAAGGCCAGTTCGGCCATGGCCACCAGGTGGTCCTGATGGCTGTGCACGCCGCCATCGGACAGCAGGCCCATGAAGTGCACGGCCTTGCCGGCGGCGACGGCTTTATCCACCGCCGCGCAGATGGTTGGGTTCTCGAAGAACTCGCCATCGCGGATCGCTTTGGTCACGCGGGTGAAGTCCTGATAGACCACTCGTCCGGCGCCGAGATTCATGTGGCCGACTTCCGAGTTGCCCATCTGGCCGTCCGGCAGGCCCACATCCATGCCGGAACCGGAGATCAGGCCGTTGGGTACGGTGGCGGTGAGGCGGTCCAGCACGGGCTTGTTCGCTGCGTACACAGCGTTGTCGTGGTGGCTTTCACTGTGTCCGAAGCCATCGAGAATTATCAGGACCAAAGGTTTAGGCGTGGTAGTCATAGATCCTCTCGCGGCGGTAATAAAGGAAGACAATGGAAAAGGGAGTGGCAGTTTAAAGCGAAGTTCCAACCGCGTCACCGCTTTACGGGGGTTGGCCGCCCCTGGCGGCTGTGTATACTTACCGCCATTTTAACGCCCTGGAACCTCCTTGATGGTTGATCACCTGATTGCATTTGCCACTGCCCACTATCTGCTCGTGGGTGCCTTCGTCATCCTGCTGGCGCTGCTGATCGCTCACGAATTGAGCCGTGGTGGCCGCAGCCTGAGCACGTCGGAGCTGACCGCGCTGGTCAACAAGGATGAAGCGGTTGTCGTGGATATCCGCCCGGCCAAGGATTTCGCCGCCGGCCATATCGTCGGCGCCCTGAACATTCCCCAGGACAAGCTGATGGCGCGTCTGGGAGAGCTGGAAAAGCACAAGGCCAAGACCATCATCCTGGTCGACGCCCAGGGCCAGCATTCCGGCACTCACGCGCGTGAAATGCTCAAGGCCGGCTTCACCGCCGCCAAACTGTCCGGCGGTATCGGCAGCTGGAAGGCCGATAACCTGCCGCTGGTGAAGTGATATGAGCCAGGTTGTCGTGTATTCCAGCGATTATTGCCCTTATTGCGTGCGAGCCAAGGCTTTGCTGGGTAAGAAGGGCGTTGCCTTCGAAGAGATCAAGGTCGATGGCAAGCCCCATGTGCGCGCCGAAATGGCCCAGAAGGCAGGGCGCACGTCGGTCCCGCAGATCTGGATCGGCACCCGGCACATCGGTGGCTGCGACGACCTGTTTGCCCTTGAGCGCGCCGGTAAACTTGATGCGCTGCTGTCCGCCTAACCCCTAAAAGCCCCAAGATAGAGAAGGATCTGCGATGACTGATCAACAGAACACCGAAGCAGCAGAAGCCCAAGGCCCACAGTTTTCGCTGCAGCGCATCTATGTGCGTGACCTGTCGTTCGAAGCACCGAAAAGCCCGGCCATCTTCCGCCAGGAGTGGACCCCAAGCGTTGCGCTGGACCTGAACACCCGTCAAAAAGCCCTGGAAGGCGACTTCCACGAAGTCGTGTTGACCCTGTCGGTCACCGTCAAGAACGGCGAAGAAGTGGCCTTCATCGCTGAAGTGCAACAGGCCGGTATCTTCCTTATCCAGGGCCTGGACGAAGCGTCCATGAGCCACACCCTGGGCGCGTTCTGCCCGAATATCCTGTTCCCGTACGCCCGTGAGACCCTGGACAGCCTGGTCACCCGTGGCTCGTTCCCGGCGCTGATGCTGGCACCGGTGAACTTCGATGCCCTGTACGCTCAAGAGCTGCAGCGCATGCAACAGGAAGGTTCGTCGACGGTTCAATAAGTCGATGCGGTAAAAAATGTGGGAGGGGGCTTGCCCCCGATGGCGGTGGGTCAGCTACAGATATGCTGGCTGATATACCGCTATCGGGAGCAAGCCCCCTCCCACATTTGCTATGCGGTGTTACTTGAAGCCGAGTTGGCGCCAGCCTTCATAGACCGCCACGGCGACGGTGTTCGACAGGTTCAGGCTGCGACAGCCTTCGCGCATCGGCAAGCGCAGGCGATGGCCGTCGGGCAGGGCGTCGAGCACTTCGGCCGGCAGGCCCCGGCTCTCGGGCCGAACAGAAACGCGTCGCCCTCGGCGAAGCTGGCATCATGAAACGGCCGCGAGCCCTTGGTGGTGAATGCGAACAAGCGCGGGTGGCCCAGGCTTTCCAGGCAGCTTGCCAGGTCGGCGTGGCGCTTGAGGGTGGCGTACTCGTGGTAATCCAGCCCGGCGCGGCGCAGGCGTTTGTCGTCCATGTCGAAGCCCAGCGGCTCGATCAAATGCAGGTGGCAGCCACTGTTGGCGCACAGCCTGATAACGTTGCCGGTATTCGGCGGAATTTCTGGTTGAAAAAGGATGACGTGAAACATGCACGGCTCCGAAGGTAAAGATGCGCTGCATTCTACCCCCGAAGACGACCCGAGGCCGAAGCTATTGCCACGGGTGCTCGGCTCACTGGCGATTGTCGGCTTGATGATTGGCTTGATGATCGGTCGCTTGACCACTGCGGACCCGGTCGAGCTGCAACAGGTGGAACCTGCGGCGGACGGTTTGGTGGTGTGGTTCAACAGCGAACCCAAGCTGCACGGCGAGCATATCGACGGCACCGTGGCGCTGCTGTTCGACGCACAGGGCAAGGCCGCCAGTGGGCAACTCAAGGTCAATGACAAGGACGTGAACTGGCGCATCCGCAAGACCGACGGCGGTTTGCTGCTGAACCTGGTGGCGGCTCGGCCATTGCGAGGGGAGTGGAAGGGCGAAGAGGTCGATGACCGCTGGCGGCTGGAGATCCATCTCCACGAGCAATAAAAGAGGGAGTTCCCGGCCTGCCTGTACCAGGGCTCCCAAAACGGGGTAAAGCCTAGGGCTTCGGTGTTAAAGAGGGGATTCTCGGCCTGCCTGTACCAAGGTCCCGAAACTGGGTAGTACAAGAGTTATTGCAGGGGGCGTGCCAGAGTTTGCAATTGGCGCCATAAAACTTGCAAGAAAGCGCAAAGCCCCGGAATTCGGGGCTTTGGTGGCCTCAGCGTTGAAGAGTTTTTCAGCCGTAGCAATCTTTCGGGCGCCGGCTCCATGCCCGATGCCGGTTCATGGTGCATTGAATCGGTGCATGACTATGAGCCTTGTGAAGATCCAAATGTGGGAGGGGGCTTGCTCCCGATAGCGGTAGATCAGACACAGATGTTGTGACTGAACAACTGCTATCGGGAGCAAGCCCCCTCCCACATTGGATCTTCGGTGGATCAGAGAGCGGTGATCAGCTTTCGTCACCTTCGTCGTCGTCACCGCCGTCGACCTTCATCCCCAGCTCCTTGATCTTGCGCGTCAGGGTGTTACGCCCCCAACCCAGCAGCACGGCGGCATCGCGACGGCGGCCAGCGGTGTGCTTGAGCGCGGTCTCGATCATGATCCGCTCGAACGCCGGCACGGCGCTGTCCAGCAGGTTCGACTGGCCGCGTGCCAGGGCTTGGTCGGCCCATTGGCGCAGTGCCTGTTCCCAGTTGGTGACCGGTGCCGAATCCTGCGGCAGGCTCAGCAGTTCCGGCGGCAGGTCGCTGATGTGCACTTCGCGCCCGGAGGCCATCACCGTGATCCAGCGGCAAGTGTTCTCCAGCTGGCGTACGTTGCCGGGCCATGGCAGGTTCTTCAGGTATTCCTCGGTCTCGGTCTTGAGCAGCTTCGGCTCGACGGCCAGCTCCTGGGCGGCGCGGCTGAGGAAGTGACGGGCGAGGGTGGGAATGTCTTCGCGGCGGTCCGACATGCGCGGGATGTGGATACGGATCACGTTGAGGCGATGGAACAAGTCCTCGCGGAATTTGCCGGCGTGGACCAGGGTTTCCAGGTTCTGGTGCGTCGCCGCGATGATGCGTACATCCACCTTGACCGGCGTATGCCCGCCGACGCGATAGAACTCACCATCGGCCAGCACCCGCAGCAGGCGGGTCTGGGTATCGGCGGGCATGTCGCCGATTTCATCGAGGAACAGAGTGCCGCCGTCCGCTTGCTCAAAGCGCCCGCGCCGCAGGTTGGCCGCACCGGTGAACGCGCCTTTTTCATGGCCGAACAGCTCGGACTCCATCAAGTCTTTCGGGATAGCCGCCATATTCAACGCGATAAACGGCGACGCCGCCCGAGGGCTGTGACGGTGCAGCGCGTGGGCGACCAGCTCTTTACCGGTACCCGACTCGCCGTTGATCAGCACAGTGATGTTGGAGTGGCTCAAGCGCCCGATGGCGCGAAACACTTCCTGCATCGCCGGCGCTTCACCGATGATTTCCGGCGTGCGCGTCAGGGCCGGCGGGGCTTCCTGGTTCTGCTGTTCCTGGGCGTGCTGGTTGGCGCGCTTGACCAGCGCTACCGCCTCATCCACATCGAACGGCTTGGGCAGGTATTCGAAAGCGCCGCCCTGATACGACGCGACAGCGCTGTCCAGGTCCGAGTGCGCCGTCATGATGATCACCGGCAGGCGCGGGTGCTGTTCGCGAATCCGCGCCAGCAGGTCCAGGCCGCTGGCGCCGGGCATGCGGATATCGGAGATGATCACATCCGGCTGCTGGCGAGCCAGGCGGCTCATCACACCGTCGGCGCTGTCGAAGCTCTGGGTGGTCATGCCTTCCTGTTGCAAGGCTTTCTCCAGGACCCAGCGGATAGAACGGTCGTCATCGACGATCCAGACAGTTTCACTACGGCTCATGTCGTGGGGGCTCCTTGTTCCAATGGCAGGAAGATCGAGAACGTGGTGTGGCCGGGATGGCTCTCACATTCGATCAGGCCCTGATGCTGGCTGATGATGTTCTGGGTAATGGCCAGGCCCAGCCCGGTACCGTCCGGGCGGCCACTGACCATGGGGAAGAAGATGGTTTCCTGCAATTCCGCAGGAATGCCCGGGCCGTTGTCGATGATTTCGACCTTGGTCACCAGGCGATGGCGCACATGGCCGATGGTGAACTGGCGCAGGGCGCGGGTGCGCAGGCTGATGCGGCCCAGGCGCAACTCGTTCTGGCTGCTGATGGCCTGCATGGCGTTGCGCACGATATTGAGCACCGCCTGGATCATCTGCTCGCGGTCGATCAAGACATCGGGGATGCTGGGGTCATAGTCGCGCACCAGGGTGATGCAGCCCTGGCTTTCGGCCTCGACCAGCTGGCAGACGCGCTCCAGCACTTCGTGCACGTTGGTCATCGCCAGCGACGGCAGCTTGTTGGAGCCGAGCATGCGGTCCACCAGGTTGCGCAGGCGGTCGGCCTCTTCGATGATGACGTTGGTGTAGTCCTTGAGATGCTCCTCCGGCAGCTCGCGGGCCAGCAACTGCGCCGCGCCACGAATGCCGCCCAGCGGGTTCTTGATCTCGTGGGCCAGGCCGCGCACCAGCATCTTGCTGGTTTCCTGCTTGGACAGCTGCGCCTCCTCCTTGGTGATGCGCAGCAGGCGGTCGCGGGGGTGCACTTCGAGCAGCAGCAGCGTCGCGCCATTGCTCAGGATCGGCGTCACCGCGTAGTCGACAGTCAGCGTCTGCCCGGTCAGGGCGGTGAGCATCGCTTCGCGCTTGGTGAACGGGTGTGCCTGCTCCACGGCCTGGCGCAACGAGCTCAAGGCCTCGGCCGACTCGGTGAACAATTCGCTGATGAACTGCCCATGGCTGCGCTGGCCGCTGATAGCCAGGAGCATCTCCGCCGCCGGGTTCATGTACTCAAGGCGCAGGTCGGCGTTGAGCAGGATGGTCGCAGTAGTCAGGTTGTCGAGTAACAAACGGTGCAGTGCATCACTGATGGTCATCAGGACCTCTTTTGGAGCAAGGCGCAGGCTTGAGGCACACGCTGATACAAGGAAAATGCAAAAACCAAACCAAGGCTCCGAAAAGAAGCGTTAAAGCCCTGAAATAAGGAGTTCAGGCGCGAAACTGTGGCGTTCTGCCAGCTTGTTCGGGAAGAATCGAACCAAAATGGGCTGCGCTGGTGGGGTGGGTGCAACCTGTCGCACCAATATAGTGCGTTTTGAGAAAGTCTGTTCAGGAAGCTGAATGCACCCAAATCCAATGTGGGAGGGGGCTTGCTCCCGATAGCGGTGTATCAGCTGTTAAATATGCTGACTGACACTCTGCTATCGGGAGCAAGCCCCCTCCCACAGTTTTGATTGGGTTTGCACGCGTTAACCTTTGTAAACGCACAGCTCCGCGGTGGCGCGGATCATCGCCAGTTGGCGTAGCGGGTCATTCAGTGGCTCATGCACTGCCTCGGCAAGCCATTGCGGGCATTGAGGGTCTGTGCGCAGGGGTGTGAAGTCGGCCAACTGTTGCAGCAGGCGTTTTTGCAGCTCATCCAATCGCGGGCGAATCTGCTTGACCAAGTCCGGACGCGGATCGTCGGGGGCCTTGCCCTGGAATTGCCAGTCGGACAAATGGGTGTACTGCACCAGTTTGTTTGCCTCGATCTGCGCCGCGAAGAATTGCTCGGCAGAGGCGGGGTCCAGTTTGTAGCTCGGTGCTTGGGCGACGACGCTGGCGATCACTTCCTGCTCGCGCTTTTTATCTTCCACGGGCTTATGGCTGTCCCATTTGCTCAAGGCTACCTGGTCGGCGATCTCCAGGCGCTCGGCGATGCTGTTGAGCAGTGGCTCAAGGGTAGGCGGGGCGGCGCAAGCACCGGCACTGACGAACATCAAGGCAAATACGAATCGAGATTTCAAAGGCGATCCCCTGTAGGAGCGAGCTTGCTCGCGAAGGTCGTTAACGATAGCGCGTAAATGTTGAAGAAATGAGGTGTCTTTGCGTTTTTCGCGAGCAAGCTCGCTCCTACAAAAAATTGCGCAAAAAAAGACCTCCCGAAGGAGGCCCTTTTTCAATCACGCTACATCAAGCAGCGCTACCGGATCAGCAGCTGTAGTACAGCTCGTATTCCAGTGGGTGTACGAAGGTACGAACCTTGATTTCTTCTTCGCTTTTCAACTCGATGTAGGCATCGATGAAGTCGTCGCTGAACACGCCGCCTTTGGTCAGGAACGCACGGCCCTTGTCCAGCTCTTCCAGGGCTTCTTTCAGGCTGCCGCACACTTGTGGGATCTCTTTGGCCTCTTCAGGCGGCAGGTCGTACAAGTTTTTGTCGGCGGCGTCGCCAGGGTGGATCTTGTTCTGGATGCCGTCCAGGCCAGCCATGACCAGGGCTGCGAAAGCCAGGTATGGGTTGGCTGCCGGGTCCGGGAAGCGGGCTTCGATACGACGAGCGCGCGGGCTGGACACGTAAGGGATACGGATAGAGGCGGAACGGTTACGGGCCGAGTAGGCCAGCATCACCGGCGCTTCGAAGCCTGGAACCAGACGCTTGTAGGAGTTGGTCGACGGGTTGGTGAAGCCGTTCAGGGCCTTACCGTGCTTGATGATACCGCCGATGAAGTACAGGGCGGTGTCGGACAGGCCGGCATAACCTTCGCCGGCGAAGGTGTTCTTGCCTTCTTTGGCGATGGACAAGTGAACGTGCATACCCGAACCGTTATCGCCGTACAGCGGCTTAGGCATGAAGGTAGCGGTACGGCCGTAGGCATCAGCCACGTTGTGTACGCAGTACTTCAGGGTCTGGACTTCGTCAGCCTTGGCGACCAGGGTGTTGAACTTCACACCGATTTCGTTCTGGCCGGCAGTCGCCACTTCGTGGTGGTGAACTTCGATGACCAGGCCCATTTCTTCCATGGCGTTGCACATGGAGGTACGGATTTCGTGGTCGTGGTCGAACGGCGGAACAGGGAAGTAGCCACCTTTGATGCCTGGACGGTGGCCTTTGTTGCCGCCTTCCACGTCCTGGTCGGACATCCACGAGCCTTGTTCGGAGTAGATCTTGAACATGGAGCCGGAGATGTCGGACTTGAACTTGACCGAATCGAAGATGAAGAATTCTGGCTCAGGGCCTACGAATACGGTGTCGCCGATACCGGTCGACTTCAGGTATTCCTCGGCACGCTTGGCGATCGCACGTGGGTCGCGGTCGTAGCCTTGCATGGTCGAAGGCTCGATCACGTCGCAGACGATGATCAGGGTTGGGTCTTCGGTGAACGGGTCGAGGACGGCAGTGCTGTCGTCCGGCATCAGGATCATGTCGGAGGCTTCGATGCCTTTCCAGCCGGCGATGGAGGAACCGTCGAACATCTTGCCTTCTTCGAAGAAAGCATCATCCAGCGCGTCGCGAGCCGGCATGGTCACGTGGTGCTGAGTACCTTTGGTGTCCGTGAAGCGCAGATCAATCCATTTAACGTCATGATCTTTGATGAGTTGAACCGACTTCGACATGGTGTCCTCCGGGTGGCTTCGGGCTAGGGTAGTGGAGTTAGCCCTTAGAATTTGGGTGATGCCGGCGCGGATACTCCGCCAAGGCAACCTGCCTCACAAGAGAGCAAATTGCATGCCAGTGCGCCAACATGGTCTTTTTGCGTCAAAATGGCCCCTATAACGGTGCAATTGGCCAAAGCGCGGTAAATAGCGCACTGCAATGTAGCGCTAACGGGCGAAAATGACCCGTTTTGGTGCGTAGCGAATGCGCTGCATATTAACTGGTTAAACCTTGAGCGATTTCCGCTATAATCCGCGCCCCCCTTTTTCAGCAGGCCCGGCGCGCGCTGTTTCCATGAAATTAATCGTTAAAGTCTTCCCCGAGATCACCATCAAGAGCCGACCGGTACGGACGCGTTTCATCCGTCAATTGGCCAAGAACATCCGTGCCGTGCTCCGTGACCTGGACCCGGCTGTGGTGGTGAATGGCGTGTGGGACAACCTCGAGCTGGAAACCCGCCTGACCGACGCCAAAGCCTTGAAGGACATGACCGAGCGCCTGAGCTGCATGCCGGGTATCGCGCATTTCCTGCAGGTGGATGAGTACCCGCTGGGCGACTTCGACGACATCACCGAGAAGTGCAAACAGCACTTCGGTGACGCGCTGGCCGGCAAGATCTTTTCGGTGCGCTGCAAGCGTGCCGGCAAGCATCCGTTCAGCTCCATGGATGTGGAAAAATACGTCGGCAGCAAGCTGCGTCGCGAGTGCGGCGCCGCCGGAATTTCCCTGAAAGCACCGCAAATTGAAGTGCGCATGGAAATTCGCGACAAACGGTTGTTCGTGATCCACAGCCAGCACAACAGCATCGGCGGCTACCCGCTGGGTGCCCTGGAACAGACCCTGGTATTGATGTCCGGCGGTTTCGATTCGACGGTGGCGGCCTACCAGATCATGCGTCGCGGCCTGATGAGCCACTTCTGCTTCTTCAATCTGGGCGGGCGTGCACACGAATTGGGCGTGATGGAAGTCGCGCACTTTATCTGGAAGAAGTACGGCAGCTCCCAACGCGTGCTATTTGTGAGCGTACCGTTCGAGGAAGTGCTGGGCGAAATTCTCGGCAAAGTCGATAACGGTCATATGGGCGTCGTATTGAAGCGTATGATGTTGCGCGCGGCGTCGCGGATTGCCGATCGGTTGCAGATCGACGCGCTGGTGACCGGTGAAGCGATCTCTCAGGTATCCAGCCAGACGCTGCCAAACCTGTCGATCATCGACTGCGTCACCGAGAAACTGGTGTTGCGCCCGCTGATCGCCAGCCACAAGCAGGACATCATCGATCAGGCAGAGCAGATCGGCACCGCCGACTTTGCCAAGCATATGCCTGAGTATTGCGGGGTCATCTCGGTGAACCCCAAGACCCACGCCAAGCGCAACCGCGTGGAGTATGAAGAACAACAGTTCGACATGGCGATTCTGGAGCGAGCGCTCGAGAACGCCAAACTGGTCCCGATCGATCGCGTCATCGACGAGCTGGGCCAGGATGTGCAGATCGAAGAAGTCAGCGAAGCCCTGGCCGGCCAGATCATCGTCGACATCCGTCACCCGGATGCCGCCGAGGATGAGCCGCTGGAAATTCCTGGCATCGACGTACAAACGCTGCCGTTTTATGCATTGAACGCGCGTTTCAAGGAACTGGATGACAGCCGTCAGTACCTGCTGTATTGCGACAAAGGCGTGATGAGTCGCCTGCATGCCCACCATTTGCTCAGTGAGGGGCATGCCAATGTGCGCGTTTATCGACCGAGCTAAGAGCCCGGGGCTGTTTGCCTGTGGCCTGCGTCACCGGCCCCCCGACTCTGCCGTCAAGCTGTAACGGCAAGGCCTGACTCTACTGTAAATCGCTGCCACGACCTGTCAGCACACCGAATCCTCTGATCGAGATACACAAGTGATCGAAAATCTACGTAACATCGCCATCATTGCTCACGTTGACCATGGTAAAACCACCCTGGTAGACAAACTCTTGCGTCAATCCGGCACCCTGGAGCGCAACGAGCTCAACGACGAGCGCGTGATGGACTCCAACGACCAGGAAAAAGAGCGCGGTATTACCATCCTGGCAAAAAACACCGCAATCAACTGGAACGGCTACCACATCAACATCGTGGACACCCCGGGCCACGCCGACTTCGGCGGCGAAGTAGAACGCGTAATGTCGATGGTTGACTCCGTTCTGCTGCTGGTTGACGCTCAAGACGGCCCTATGCCGCAAACCCGTTTCGTGACCAAGAAGGCCTTCGAAGCCGGCCTGCGTCCGATCGTGTGCATCAACAAGGTTGACCGTCCAGGCGCGCGTCCGGACTGGGTTCTGGACCAGATCTTCGACCTGTTCGACAACCTGGGTGCCACCGAAGAGCAGCTTGATTTCCAAGTGATCTACGCCTCGGCCCTGAACGGTATTGCCGGTCTGGAACACACCGCCATGGCGGAAGACATGACCCCGCTGTACCAGGCCATCGTTGACCACGTTCCACCACCGAAGGTTGACCGTGAAGGCCCGTTCCAGATGCAAATCTCGGCACTGGACTACAACAGCTTCCTGGGTGTTATCGGCGTTGGCCGTATCGCCCGTGGCAGCGTCAAGCCGAACACCCCGGTTGTCGCGATCGGCGCCGACGGCAAGAAGCGTAACGGCCGTATCCTGAAGCTGATGGGCCACCACGGCCTGCACCGTATCGACGTTGAAGAAGCCTTCGCCGGCGACATCGTGTGCGTCAGCGGCATGGACTCGCTGTTCATCTCCGACACCCTGTGCCAGCCGGACACCGTCGAGGCGATGAAGCCTCTGACCGTTGACGAGCCAACCGTTTCCATGACCTTCCAGGTCAACGACTCGCCGTTCTGCGGTAAAGAAGGCAAGTTCGTGACCTCCCGTAACATCAAGGAGCGTCTGGACAAAGAGCTGCTGTACAACGTTGCCCTGCGCGTTGAAGAAGGCGACTCGGCCGACAAGTTCAAGGTCTCCGGCCGTGGTGAGCTGCACCTCTCGGTACTGATCGAAACCATGCGTCGCGAAGGCTTCGAAATGGGTGTTGGTCGTCCGGAAGTGATCATCCGTACCGTTGACGGCGTGAAGCAGGAACCGTTCGAAAACGTCACCATCGACACCCCGGAAGAATCCCAGGGCAAGGTGATGGAAGAGATGGGCCTGCGTAAGGGCGACCTGACCAACATGGTGCCGGATGGCAAAGGCCGTGTGCGTCTGGAATACAACATCCCTGCTCGCGGTCTGATCGGTTTCCGTAACCAGTTCCTGACCCTGACCAACGGTGCTGGCATCCTGACCTCGATCTTCGATCGCTACGACACCATGAAGTCCGGCGACATGTCCGGCCGTCAGAACGGTGTTCTGGTATCGGTAGAAACCGGCAAGGCGCTGACCTACTCCCTGGAAACCCTCCAGGCACGTGGCAAGCTGTTCGTTGAACACGGTCAAGAGATCTACAACGGCCAGATCGTTGGTCTGAACAGCCGTGACAACGACATGGGCGTCAACCCAACCAAAGGCAAGAAGCTCGACAACATGCGTGCTTCGGGTAAAGACGAAACCATCGCTCTGGTTCCACCGGTGAAGTTCACCCTGGAACAGGCCCTGGAATTCATCCAGGACGACGAGCTGTGTGAAGTCACGCCTAAGTCGATCCGCCTGCGTAAGAAGATCCTGGACGAAGGCGAGCGCACCCGCGCTGCCAAGAAAGCCAAGAACTGAGTTAACTCAGGCTGAATAAAAACGCCCCCGGTCGAAAGGCCGGGGGCGTTTTTTTATGTCTGATCGTTCCCACGCTCTGCGTGGGAATGCCTCTGGGGACGCTCTGCGCCCGCCCTTAAGAGCGGACGCGGAGCGTCCAGGGCTGCGTTCCCACGCGGAGCGTGGGAACGATCATCAGAACTTGTCGAGCGTCTTGAAATTAGTCTCGCGCACCACTTCCTTGGGCTTGTACGCGCAATACCCCGGCCGCGGCCCGATTTTCGGGTGGTTGCGGCAGGTATCCGGGCGCTTGTCATAAATAGTGCAAAAGCGCGTCTTACGATCCAGGTACAGGCAGTCGTTGTTGCTCATGCGCTGCAAGGTAAAAATTTCGGATTTGGAATTGAAGCGCTCGACGATGCCTTCCTTCTGCAAACGCTTGGCGATGTTCTTCGGCGGGTCGCCGCGCTCGAACTCATCGACGATGCCGATGCGGATCAGGTCCTTGATCTTCACTTCGACCGGCAGCGTGCAGCAGCTGGACACGCAGCCACCGCACATGTGGGCGGAATATTTCTGCCAGGTCTCGAGACGGTCGAGTTCCGCGGCGGCGATCAGTTGAGGCTTCATCAGGGTTCCAAAAGGTGGGGCTGTATCCGGGCGCGCGATCATACCGGGGTTGGTGGTTTTTTGAACAACCTTTTCAGAGTTTCTGCGCGAACGGCGATCAGGCACGACCTCTGCATCAAATTCATGCAACGCGCAATGAGTTAAAAAACTGACGAACCAGAGCGTCCACCGTCTGTCAGACCGTCTAGGCTCTAGCAACTCCTTCTATCTCGCCCGAGGTCGCAATTGATGTCTCAGGAACCACTTGCACGAGAAGCAGAGGTAGCCGCATTTCGCGATGCTGTCTTGACCAAACTCACCTACGCGGTGGGCAAGGACCCGGATCACGCCTTCGACCACGACTGGTTCGAAGCCATTGCCCTGGCCGCCCGCGACCAGATGGTCGACCACTGGATGGACCATACGCGGCGCATCTACCGCAAAGGCCAGAAACGGGTTTATTACCTCTCGCTGGAATTTCTCATCGGCCGCTTGCTCTACGACAGTCTGAGCAACCTCGGCGTGCTGGAAATCGCGCGCGAAGCGCTGTCCGAGCTGGGCGTCGACCTTGAGCGCATTCGCCTGCTCGAACCCGACGCGGCGCTTGGCAACGGTGGCCTGGGGCGCTTGGCCGCCTGCTTTATGGAAAGCATGTCGACCCTGGGCATTGCCGGCCACGGTTATGGCATTCGTTACGAACATGGCTTGTTCCGCCAGGCGATTGTCGATGGCTGGCAGCAGGAGCAGACCGAACGCTGGCTGGATTTCGGCAACCCGTGGGAGTTCGAGCGCGCCGAGGTGATTTACCCGATCGGCTTTGGCGGCAGCGTCGAAACCCTGCCGGACGCCTCCGGTAAGCTGATCCAGGTGTGGACGCCCAGCGAAACAGTACGTGCCGTTGCCTACGACACCCCGGTGGTCGGTTGGCGGGGTGCCAGCGTCAATACCCTGCGCCTGTGGCGAGCCCGTGCGGTGGAAGACCTGCACCTGGAACGCTTCAACGCCGGTGACCACTTGGGCGCCGTGGCCGAGGTGGCCCGCGCCGAAAGCATTTCCCGGGTGCTCTACCCGGCCGACAGCACCGAAGCGGGGCAGGAACTGCGCCTGCGCCAGGAATACTTCTTCGTTTCCGCCTCGTTGCAAGACTTGCTGCGCCGCCACAAAAACATGCATGGCTCGGTGCTGAGCCTGGGCGAACACGCCGCCATTCAACTCAACGATACCCACCCGTCCATCGCCGTGGCCGAGTTGATGCGCCAGTTGGTCGACCTGCACGACATTCCGTGGGAAGCGGCGTGGGACGTCACTGTCGAAACGCTTTCCTACACCAACCACACCTTGCTGCCCGAGGCATTGGAAACCTGGCCGGTCGGTTTGATGGAGCGCATGCTGCCCCGGCATATGCAGATCATCTACCTGATCAACGCCCAGCATATCGACTCGCTGCGCGCCAAGGGCATTCACGACTTTGACGTGCT
This sequence comes from Pseudomonas sp. R2-37-08W, assembly GCF_003851705.1. Lineage (NCBI taxonomy): Bacteria > Pseudomonadati > Pseudomonadota > Gammaproteobacteria > Pseudomonadales > Pseudomonadaceae > Pseudomonas > Pseudomonas sp. R2-37-08W. The sequence continues at coordinate 429,156 of NZ_CP027728.1, forward strand.
GCGCGCCGTGTCGTTGATTGAAGAAGACAACGGCCGCCGTGTACGCATGGGCAACCTGGCGTTCCTCGGTTCCCACAGTGTCAATGGCGTGTCCGGCCTGCACACCCAACTGATGCGCAGCACGGTGTTTTCCGAACTGCATAAGCTCTACCCTGAGCGCATCAACAACAAAACCAACGGCATCACCTTCCGCCGCTGGCTGTACCAGGCCAACCCCCAGCTCACCGATATGCTGGTGAAAGCGCTGGGTGCTGACATTCTCGACAACATGGAAACACGCCTGGGCGAGCTGGAAACCTTCGCTGAGAAACAGACCTTCCGCAAAGCCTTCGCCGACCAGCGCCTGCACAGCAAGCGGGCGCTGGCCGAGATCATCCATGAGCGCCTGGGCATTTCGGTGAACCCGGCGGCGATGTTCGACGTGCAGGTCAAGCGGATCCACGAGTACAAGCGCCAGTTGCTCAACCTGCTGCACACCGTGGCGCTGTATCAGGCGATCCGGGCCGAGCCGGAGGTCGATTGGGTGCCTCGGGTGAAAATCTTCGCCGGCAAGGCGGCGGCGAGTTATCACCAGGCCAAGCTGATCATCAAGCTGACCAACGACATCGCCCGCACCGTCAACAACGACCCGACCGTACGCGGCCTGCTCAAGGTGGTGTTCCTGCCCAACTACAACGTCAGCCTGGCGGAAAGCATCATCCCAGCGGCGGATTTGTCGGAGCAGATTTCTACCGCCGGTTTCGAGGCGTCGGGCACCAGTAACATGAAGTTCGGCCTCAACGGTGCGCTGACCATCGGCACCATGGACGGCGCCAACGTGGAGATGCACGAGCGGGTGGGCGCCGAGCACATGTTCATCTTCGGCCTCAGTGCCCAGCAGGTCGAAGGCCGCAAGCACACCGGTGAGTTCAACGCCGGGCCGGAAATCGCCGCCTCCCATCGCTTGAGCGATGTGCTGCAGGCGATCCGTGGCGGGGTGTTCTCGCCGGATGATCCGGGCCGGTACGTGGGCTTGGTCGATGGGCTGATCGAGTACGACCGCTTCCTGGTGTGTGCCGACTTCGACTCCTACTGGGACGCCCAGGCGCGGGTCGAGGCGCACTGGCATGACTCCAAGGCCTGGTGGCGCTCGGCGGTGCTCAATACGGCGCGGATGGGCTGGTTCAGCTCGGACCGCACCATTCGCGAATACGCCACCGAAATCTGGAAAGCCCTCGACTAAACACCGCAGTACAAGATGTGGAAGGGGGCTTGCTCCCGATAACGGTCTACCAGTTAACAGATATGTCGACTGGAACACCGCTATCGGGAGCAAGCCCCCTCCCACATTGGTTGCGCGTCGATATACTGGCCCCCGGTTTGCCCGCCTCGGGCTGCTTAGGGAATATCGACCATGCAATGGATTTTCATGCTGATTGGCCTGGTGCTCGGCTGGACGCTCGATGAGTCGTTCAGCGATGCGGGCATTGGTGCGTTATTGGGGTTGGGCATCGGCCAGGCGATTCGCTTGTCGAAACTGGCGACCCAGGCGGACCAGCAGGCGCAACAGCTGGAAACCACGCAGAAGGCCCTGATAGCCCTGGGCGAGCGCCTGCGGCAGTTGGAAGTGCCGGTGCCGTCCCAAAACGTCGTGGTTGCAGCGCCTATTCCTCAGGTGGAACCTGAACCTGTCGCCAACGCCCCCGAGCTTGTCTGGGAGTTGCCGGCTGAATTGACACCCGTCGCCGTGGTGGCCGAGCCGAGCCAGCCGCTGCCGGATGCCGTTCGGGTTTCTGCGCAGCGCCCTCAAGCGCCTGCCACCCCCCGGGAGCCCAACCTGATCGAACGCGGCATCAGTGCTGCGCGCAATTGGCTGTTTGGCGGCAACGCCGTGCTGCGCGTCGGCGTGGTGCTGTTGTTTCTCGGCCTGGCGTTCCTGCTGCGCTACGCCACCGAAGGCATGGTGGTGCCGGTCGAGCTGCGCTACGCCGGGGTTGCCGCAGCTGCCGTCGGCCTGCTGGGCCTGGGCTGGTGGCTGCGACTGCGCAACCGCCAATACGGGCTGATGCTGCAAGGCACCGGCATCGCGGTGTTGTACCTCACGGTGTTTGCGGCGATGCGCCTGCACCCGCTGATCGACCCGGGCGCGGCGCTGGGCCTGCTGGTGGCGGTCACGGTGTTCTCGGCGATCCTGGCGATTACTCAGGATGCGTTGGGCCTTGCCTGCGCCGCAGCGCTCGGTGGTTTTGCGGCACCGATCCTCACGTCGACCGGCGCTGGTAACCATGTCGCATTGTTCAGTTATTTCGCCTTGCTCAACGCCGGCATCCTCGCTATCGCCTGGTTCAAGGCCTGGCGTCTACTCAACCTGATCGGTTTTGTCGGCACCTTCGGCATCGGCTTTGCCTGGGGCATGCGCTCCTATACGCCGGAACTGCTGTGGAGCACCGAGCCGTTTCTGATTGTGTTTTTCCTGATGTACCTGGCTATCGGCCTGCTGTTTGCCCGGCGCAAGTTGCTGGAAGCGGGGAGTGCGCCCGAGGACCGTGATGGGTTGCTGCGCTGGTCGGCGGCCAAGGGCGATTATGTCGACGGTAGCCTGCTGTTCGGCCCGCCACTGGTGGGGTTCGGCTTGCAGTTCGCGCTGGTCCAGCACCTGGAATTTGCCGCCGCCTTCAGTGCGTTGGGCCTGGGCATTATCTATATGGGGCTGGCGCGGTTGTTGAGCGGCGGGCGCGCCTTGCTGCTGGCGCAAACCTGCCTGGCGCTGGGCGTAATCTTTGCCAGCCTGGCCATTCCCCTGGGGCTGGATGCGCGCTGGACCGCTGCGGCCTGGGCGGTGGAAGGGGCGGGGATCTTCTGGCTGGGCTTGCGTCAGCAACGGCCGTTGGCGCGGGTGTTCGGCTTGCTGTTGCAGTTGGGTTCGGCGCTGGCGTTTCTCAGCGAACTGCACCCCGGCGAGCTGGCCTTGCTCGACGGCGCGCCATTGGGTGCACTGCTGCTGGGCGCCGCGCTGCTATTGAGCTTCCATCATTTGCGCAAGGCGCCGGCCGAACAGGCGAGGGAGTGGGAGCGCAACGGTTTGCCGGTATTGGCGAGCCTGGGCCTGGGCTTTCTATACCTGCTGGCGCCGCTGCTGTTGCTGACCCAGGGCACTGCCATCAGTTGGGCATTCGCTGGCCTGGTGACGTTGTTCGTCGGCCTGCGCATCGGCTCGCGCACTTTCCTCTTCGTGGCCTTCGCCGTGCAGTTGCTGGGCGGCGCGTTGTTCCTGCTGCGCTTGCAGGGCGGTGATGGCGCGGCCGTGTTCAGTGCTGGCTGGGGCGGTTTGATCACCGCCTCGTTGATCGGCTTGGCCTTGATCGCAGGCATGCTGCTGGCGGCGCGTGACGACATGGTGCGCAGTGATGGGCGGCTGCTGCGCGGGTTGTCGGTGGTGATGCTGGCCGGACTGGTATTGATTAACCTGGCGGTGCTGTTCGTACTGCCATGGGAAAGCGCCAGCGGCGTATGGGCAGCCAGTGGTTTGTTGATCATCTGGCTGAGCCTGTACCTGCAACAGCGCGTCAGTTTTGTGTTTGGTCTGCTGCTGCAACTGGTTGGCGGCGGGTCGTTCCTGCTCGCCGTGCCGCAGTGGGTCGGGCCGTTGACTGGCGAGGGCTTGAGCCCCTTGGCGCACAGCGGTTTCTGGACGCCGATGGTGCTGGGGCTGGCGTCCTTGGTGGGCGCCTGGCGTTTGCAGCGTGAACCCCATGCGCCGCTGTTTGCGTGGCTGAAACTGCAACGTCTGTCCGACCTGCTGCTGGTGTGGGGCGCGGCCTGGTGGACGCTGGCGGTGACGGGCGAAGTGTTGAGGTTTGTTCCCGGCGAGCTGCGAGGCGCCTTTCTGCTGGGCAGCGTGGCGATCAGCGTGGCGGTCTGGACGCTGCTGGCTTGGCGGCTGAAGTGGCCCTCATTGGGCCTGTTGTGCACCTTGCTGATGCCGGCGGCGAGCGTGGTGTTGCTGGTGTGCGCGCATACCTATTACCACCCGGCGGCGCATTACGGCTGGCTGGCTTGGCCGGCGCTGTTTGGGGTGCATTTCCTTTCGCTGCGCCGCTTGGCGGCGATGGCTCCGCGCAGCGCGCTAAGCGTCGCCCATGTGTTGGGCTGCTGGATGTTGCTTGGCCTGCTGGCGCTGGAGCTGCGTTACGGGTTACTGCGCTTTACGGCCGAATACAACGCCTGGCGCTGGCTGGGCTGGGCGATCCTGCCAAGCCTCTACCTGGTGCTGGCCGCCGCGCCGCGCAGCTTTGCTTGGCCGGTGTCGGCGTATGCCAGGGAATACCGTGTATTCGCAGCGCTGCCCCTGGGTGTGCTGATGCTCGGGTGGTTCTGGCTGGCGAATATATTCAGCGACGGTACGGCCAATCCGTTGCCCTACGTGCCCTTGCTGAACCCGCTGGACCTGGGCCTGCTGTTCGCATTGCTGGGAGTGTATGTGTGGTCGCGAAGCGTGGCGCCGCAGCGCGGGCCGCATGCCGAGCGGCTCGCCCAAGGTATCGCGGGGCTTTCACTGTTTGCGTTCTTCACCGCATTGGTGATGCGCACCGCTCACCATTGGAGCGGCGTGCCGTTCCATCTGGATGCGTTGCTCGAATCGATGCTGGTGCAAGCCGGCCTGTCGATCGTCTGGACCCTGATCGCGCTGGGCCTGATGATCGGCGGCCACCTGCGTCATCGTCGCGAAGTGTGGCTGATCGGCGCGGTATTGATTGCCGTGGTGGTGGCCAAGCTGTTTTTTGTCGAACTGAGCAACCGTGGCGGCCTGGCGCGGATCGTGTCGTTCATCGGCGTGGGCGCATTGTTGCTGGTGGTGGGCTACTTCGCGCCGCTGCCGCCCAAGCGCGCCGAGCCCGTACTGGAAACTGAAGGAGCAGCCTCTTGATAGGTAAGTTGAGCGTAGTCGCAGTGGGCATGTGTGTGACGTTGTCCGCGTGGGCTCAGGAAACGCCCGCCGACTTCAGTACCCAGGTGGCGATGAGTGTCAGCGGCGAAGGCCCTTGGTATCGCCTCGAATTGCCCTTGGCCGTGCAACTGAGCGCGCGCCAGGCCGACCTCAGCGATGTGCGGGTGTTTAACGCCGCCGGCGAACCGCAGGCTTATGCACTGTCGCGTCAATCGCCCTCGCACACTGAAAGCCGCGATGTGACGCCGGTGAAGTGGTTCCCACTGTACGCCGCCGACACCCAGGAAAACCTGCCCGGTGTGGTGATGAAGACCACGGACGAAGGCACACTGGTTGAAATCAAACCGGCCAGCGTTGCGAAACCGGGCAAGCAGGTATTGCGTGGCTGGGTGCTCGATGCCAGCGCGATCAAGGCCCCGTTGCAGCAGCTGAGCCTCGACTGGAGCCACGAACAGGACGGCTTCCAGCGTTTCAGCATCGAAGCCAGCAACGACTTGCAGCACTGGCAAGCCTGGGGTGACGGGCAAGTGGCGCGCCTGTCGTTTGCCGATGAGCGGGTCGAACAGCATGACGTCAGCTTGCCGGGCCAATCAGCGCGTTACCTGCGCCTGGTGTGGCAGGGGCAGGCGGCGCCACTGCTGACGTCTGCCATGCTGGCGAGCGCGACGCGCAGCAGCCTGCCGTTGCCGCTGGTGTGGTCGCAACCATTGGCGGGCGTGCGGCTCACGGCGGGTGAATATAGCTGGCAGTTGCCGACGGGGCTGAATGTCGAGCGCTTGCGCGTCGAACTGAAGCAGCCCAACACCTTGGCGCCTGTGACGCTGCTGGGGCGAAGTGATGCCAGGCAAACGTGGCAGCCGTTGAGCAAGGGCTTGTTGTACCGCCTGACCCAGAACGGCAAGGACGTGATGCAGGACCAGTTGCAGTTGCCGGGCCAGACGGTCGCTGAGCTGAAACTGCAAGTGGACGAGCGCGGCGGTGGCCTGGGCAGCGAAGCCCCGGCGTTGCGCTTTGCGGTGCGCTCCACGCAGCTTGTGTTCCTGGCGCGGGGCGAGCCACCGTTCACGCTGGCGCTGGGGAATGGGGCGGTCAAGGCGGCGAATCTGCCGTTGTCCACCCTGATTCCCGATTACAGCACTGAGCGTCTCAACGCGCTCGGGCAGGCCACGCTTGCGGGGGAGGTGGTGCTCAAGCCATCTGCCGTTGCCGTATCGCCGCCGGTGGGCGCCGACTGGAAAAAGCTCGGTCTGTGGGCCGTGTTACTGCTCGGCGTGGCTGCGCTTGGGGCGATGGCCTACAGTCTGTTGCGCAAACCGCAGGGCCAGCCGTGAACTCTATTGGCGTTAAATCCTCTGATTAGAGGAAATCAGCCCCGACTCGCGTTAAACTGCGCGGGTTTTTAAGCCCCCCATTCTCCGGAGCCGTCCATGTCCCGCGTTACCTTGAGTCGCTATTTGATCGAGCAGACCCGCAGCAACAACACGCCTGCCGATCTGCGCTTCCTTATCGAAGTGGTGGCGCGTGCTTGCAAGGAGATCAGCCACGCCGTGTCCAAAGGCGCACTGGGTGGTGTCCTGGGCAGCATGGGCACTGAAAACGTGCAGGGCGAAGTGCAGAAAAAGCTCGACGTTATCTCCAACGAAATCCTGCTCGAAGCCAACGAATGGGGCGGTCACCTGGCCGGCATGGCCTCCGAGGAAATGGACAATGCCTACCAGATTCCGGGCAAATACCCCAAAGGCGCGTACCTGTTGGTATTTGACCCACTGGACGGTTCGTCCAACATCGACATCAACGCGCCGGTCGGTACTATCTTCTCGGTACTGCGTTGCCCGAACGAATACCTGAGCCAGAACGAAGCCCTGAACGAAAAGGCCTTCCTGCAGCCGGGCACCGAGCAGGTCGCCGCCGGTTACGCGATCTACGGCCCACAGACCATGCTGGTGCTGACCCTGGGCGATGGCGTCAAGGGCTTCACCCTGGACCGCGAAATGGGCAGCTTCGTACTCACCCACGAAGACATCTCCATTCCGGCTTCCACCCAGGAATTTGCGATCAACATGTCCAACCAGCGTCACTGGGAAGAACCGGTGAAGCGCTACGTCAACGAGTTGATGGAAGGCGAAGAAGGCCCGCTGAAGAAAAATTTCAACATGCGCTGGGTCGCGGCCATGGTTGCCGACGTGCACCGCATCCTGACCCGAGGTGGCTTGTTCATGTACCCACGTGACGGCCGCGAGCCGTCCAAGCCGGGCAAGCTGCGCCTGATGTACGAAGCCAACCCGATGTCGTTCCTCGTGGAGCAGGCGGGCGGTGCATCCACTGACGGCCACCAGCGCATCCTCGACATCCAGCCCGAAGGCCTGCACCAGCGTGTGGCGGTGTTCCTGGGTTCCAAGGAAGAAGTTGAGCGTGTGACGGCGTATCACAAGAAGTAAGCTGCTGCGATAGGTTATCCGCCGTGTTGTGAGGCGGATCACCGTTAAAGAAGCCCCGAAACGTTTCAGCGTTTTCGGGGCTTTTTTGTTTTCGCTCGTCGGGAACCAGACACCTCTTTTCCCTTCTAAGCTTCTGGCAGATACCCCAGCTGCCTTGTCTCTCCAGGAGCTTTTCCATGTCTTTACGCCGTCTCGCCCTGCTGGCTTTTTGCGTGCTCTTAGCCGCCTGCAGCAAGGTCAACCAAGAAAATTACCAGAAGCTGTCGGCCGGCATGGCCAAGGCCGAGGTGGAGTCGTTGCTGGGCAAGCCGACCGATTGTTCTGGCGCACTGGGCATGTCCAGCTGCACCTGGGGCGATAAAAACAGCTTTATCAGCGTGCAGTACGCCGGTGACAAAGTTCTGATGTTTTCCGGGCAAGGCCTGAAGTAAACCGGGGCGCGAGCCTACGGGAGAAGAAGAATGATGCGTTTTGTTGTGTTCCTTTGCGCCAGCCTGTTTTTGGCGGGCTGCGCCAGCCATTCTGGCGATGATCTGCAACCCAAGACCGCGAGCAACGTCAACCTCAAGCGTTACCAGGGCACCTGGTATGAGTTGGCTCGCTTGCCGATGTACTTCCAGCGCAACTGCGCGCAGTCCGAAGCCCGCTACACCTTGTTGCCGGATGGCGACATGTCGGTATTCAACCGTTGCCTGACGCCTGAGTGGAAATGGCAGGAAGCCAAAGGCACGGCCACGCCGCAAGTGCCCGGCAAGACCGACAAGCTCTGGGTAGAATTCGATAACTGGTTTACGTCGTTGTTGCCGGGCGTTGCCAAGGGCGACTACTGGGTGCTGTATGTCAGCGATGACTACAAGACCGCCATCGTCGGTAGCCCGAGCCGGCGTTACATGTGGATTTTGTCGCGTACCCCGACGGTGAGCGCCGATACACGTGAAGACCTCTTGAGCAGGGCACGACAGCAGGGGTATGACACCACGCGTTTGATCTGGCGCACGTCCGACAAGCAGATGGCGAAGACTTCGCAGTAACTGGATCACCATAAATCCAAATGTGGGAGGGGGCTTGCCCCCGATAGCGGTGTGTCAGTATCAGATGTACTGACTGACACACTGCTATCGGGGGCAAGCCCCCTCCCACATTTTTAACCGAGTAGGTCTTTCAAGACCTGGGTGAATGCCCGGTTGCTGTCTTGCTCAGCAGCGTGATGGCCGTCGCGAACCACCCACTTGCCATTGACCAGCACGTCGCGCACTTGTCGATCACCGCCGGCAAACAACCAACGGTTGAGAATCCCGTCCTCGCTGGCCGTCGCCAGGTACGGATCGTCACCGTCCAGCACGATCCAGTCCGCGCGCTTGCCCACCTCCAATCGACCAATCGGCTGGCCCAATGCCTGGGCGCCGCCGTCCAATGCGGCATCGAACAGCGTGCGCCCGACCATCGGCTGGTCATTGCGATACAAGCGATTGCGCCGTTGATCGCGCAGGCGCTGGCCGTATTCCAACCAGCGCAGTTCTTCCACCACGCTAAGTGACACATGGCTGTCGGACCCGATGCCCATGCGCCCGCCCTGGGCCAGAAAATCCACCGCCGGGAAAATCCCGTCGCCCAGGTTGGCTTCGGTGGTCAGGCACAAACCGGCAATCGCCCGGCTCCTGGCCATGCGCGCGACTTCGTCGGCATCGGCATGAGTGGCGTGCACCAGGCACCAGCGCTCGTCGACGTCCACGTTGTCGTACAGCCACTGCAAGGGGCGTTTGCCGCTCCAGGCCAGGCAGTCGTCGACTTCTTTTTGCTGTTCGGCAATGTGGATGTGCACCGGGCACACCTGATCACTGGCGGCCAGCACGTCCTTGATCTGCTCGGGCGTGACCGCACGCAGGGAGTGGAAACACAGGCCCAGTTGCTGCGCAGGTTGCGCGGCGAGCATCGGCTGCAAGCGCGCCTGCAGATCCAGGTAGTTGTCGGTGCTGTTGATAAACCGGCGCTGGCCGTCGTTGGGCGCCTGGCCACCGAACCCCGAATGCGTATAAAGCACCGGCACCAGCGTCAAGCCGATGCCACTGCTGGCGGCGGCCTGGCTGATCTGGCGCGATAGTTCCGTGCGATCGGCATAGGGCTGGCCGCTGACATCGTGGTGCACATAGTGAAACTCGGCCACCGAGGTGTAGCCAGCCTTGAGCATCTCGATGTACAGCTGGCGGGCGATGACCTGCAACTGCTCCGGGTTGATCTTGCCGACCATGCGGTACATCAGGTCACGCCAGGTCCAGAAACTGTCATTCGGATTGCCCGCGACTTCCGCCAACCCCGCCATGGCGCGTTGGAAAGCGTGGGAGTGCAGGTTGGGCATGCCGGCCAGTACCGGGCCTCTGAGCCGTTCGGCACCCTCTGCGCTGGCATTGGCCTCAACCTGTATCAGGGCCCCATCGGCGCTGACTTCAAGACGTACATCATTGGCCCAGCCATCAGGCAGCAGCGCGCGTTCGGCAAAGAAAGCGGACATGATCAAGGCACCCCGGTCGTGTGTTTATTTGTATATACATATACAGACGTTTGCCTGCTCGGTAAACTCCGGCAATCTATGCATCTTTTCCCCCTGCAAGGATTCCCTGTGCCGACTCCGCCTGCCAAGTCTCCGCTGGCTGCCCACATGGACGAAAGTCCGGCGCCCTTGTATGCCCGCGTCAAACAGATGATCAGCCAGCAGATCCTCAACGGCAACTGGCCGCCCCATTACCGCGTGCCGTCGGAGAGCGAGCTGGTCAGCCAACTGGGCTTCAGCCGCATGACCATCAACCGCGCGCTGCGCGAGCTCACGGCCGAAGGTTTGCTGGTGCGCATGCAGGGCGTCGGTACGTTCGTCGCCGAGCCCAAGAGTCAGTCGGCGCTGTTTGAAGTGCACAACATTGCCGATGAGATCGCCTCCCGCGGCCATCGGCATACGTGCCAGGTCATCACCCTGGGCGAAGAAGCGGCCGGCTCGGAACGTGCCGTCGCGCTGGAAATGCGCGAAGGCGGGCGGGTGTTTCACTCGCTGATCGTGCATTTCGAAAACGACATTCCGGTGCAGATCGAAGACCGTTTCGTCAACGCCCTGGTTGCGCCGGAATACCTGCAACAGGATTTCACCCAGCAAACGCCCTACGCCTACCTCAACCAAGTCGCACCGCTGACTGAGGGCGAGCATGTGGTCGAGGCGATCCTCGCCGATGCTGCCGAGTGCAAGCTGTTGCAGATCGAGCCGAGCGAGCCCTGCCTGTTGATCCGCCGACGCACCTGGTCTGGCCGCCAGCCGGTGACGGCCGCACGCTTGATCCACCCCGGTTCCCGACACAGCCTCGAAGGACGCTTCAGCAAATGAGTTCAGTCAACGTCTGGCGCGCTGCCGACTACGTGCGCATGCCGTGGAAGAATGGCGGCGGCAGTACCGAAGAAATCACCCGTGACGCGGGCACCGGCCTCGATGGTTTCGGCTGGCGCCTGTCGATTGCCGACATCGCCGAGTCGGGTGGATTTTCCACCTTCGCTGGCTACCAGCGCGTGATCACCGTGATCAAGGGCGCGGGCATGGTGTTGACCGTGGACGGTGAGGAGCAGCGCGGTTTGTTACCGCTGCAACCGTTCGCGTTCAAGGGTGACAGTCAGGTGGCGTGCCGCTTGATCACCGGGCCGATCCGCGATTTCAACCTGATCTACTCGCCCCAGCGTTATCACGCGCGGTTGCAGTGGGTGGATGGCGTACAGCGGTTTTTCAGTTCGGCGCACACTGTGCTGGTGTTCAGCGTGGCGGATGAAGTGAAGGTGCTGGACCATGTGCTGGGTCATCACGATTGCCTGCAAGTGGACGGTAACACCGGCTTGCTGGATATTTCGGTCAGTGGCCGCTGCTGCCTGATCGAACTGACCCAGCGCGGTTAAAAATGTGGGAGGGGGCTTGCTCCCGATAGCGGTGGATCAGTCAATATATCTTTGACTGACACGCCGCTATCGGGAGCAAGCCCCCTCCCACATTTGTTTTGTGTTGCTCTTAGGATCTGTTTCCACAGCCCCGCACCAAATTGTTACTTAACGCCCCAGCGCGGCGCAAAGCCACGTTGTCGTGACAAACCTCCCTCGCTGTAAGACTCCCTCGTAAGAAATTTCATCACGCCTCGAAGCCTTAATTTCCAAGGCTTCCACGCGCTTTTGAAAAAAATCCAAACCCTCGCTCTGAAAGTTGGCCGCTTGATTGCATATGCTTGTACATACAAGTAAATATGTGTGCGTAAGACTGTGCTTCGCACCATCAATGTTCGCGCATCATGCCGAGGAGTCCAGCTGTGACAGATTTTTCGAAAGCAAGGCCTACAAAATACCGTGACGTCGAAATCCGCGCCGCCCGCGGTAACAAGCTCACCGCCAAAAGCTGGCTGACTGAAGCGCCGCTGCGCATGCTGATGAACAACCTCGACCCGCAAGTGGCCGAGAACCCCAAGGAATTGGTGGTGTACGGCGGTATCGGGCGTGCCGCGCGCAACTGGGAGTGCTACGACCAGATCGTCGAGAGCCTTACGAATCTGAACGACGACGAAACCCTGCTGGTGCAATCCGGCAAGCCGGTCGGCGTGTTCAAGACCCACAGCAATGCCCCGCGCGTGCTGATCGCCAACTCCAACTTGGTGCCGCACTGGGCCAGTTGGGAACACTTCAATGAACTGGATGCCAAGGGCCTGGCCATGTACGGCCAGATGACTGCCGGCAGCTGGATCTACATCGGCAGCCAGGGCATCGTCCAGGGCACTTACGAAACCTTCGTCGAAGCCGGTCGCCAGCATTACGACAGCAACTTGAAAGGCCGTTGGGTCCTCACCGCCGGCCTCGGCGGCATGGGCGGTGCCCAACCTTTGGCCGCGACCCTGGCCGGCGCGTGTTCGCTGAACATCGAATGCCAGCAGGTCAGCATCGATTTCCGTTTGAACAGCCGCTATGTCGACGAGCAGGCCACCGACCTTGACGACGCCCTGGCGCGCATCGCCAAGTACACCCAGGAAGGCAAGGCGATCTCCATTGCCCTGCTGGGTAACGCGGCTGAAATTCTGCCGGAGCTGGTCAAGCGTGGCGTGCGCCCGGACATGGTCACCGACCAGACCAGCGCCCACGACCCGCTCAACGGCTACCTCCCGGCCGGCTGGACCTGGGACGAGTACCGCGCCCGCGCCAAGACCGAGCCTGCCACTGTGATCAAGGCCGCCAAACAGTCGATGGCGGTGCACGTCAGAGCCATGCTCGAGTTCCAGAAACAAGGCATTCCGACCTTCGACTACGGTAATAACATCCGTCAGATGGCCCAGGAAGAAGGCGTGGAAAACGCTTTCGATTTCCCAGGCTTCGTACCGGCCTACATCCGCCCGCTGTTCTGCCGAGGTATCGGCCCGTTCCGCTGGGCTGCGCTGTCGGGCGACCCGCAAGACATTTACAAGACCGACGCCAAAGTCAAAGAACTGATTCCCGACGACGCCCACCTGCACAACTGGTTGGACATGGCCCGCGAGCGCATCAGCTTCCAGGGCTTGCCGGCGCGTATCTGCTGGGTCGGCCTGGGTCAGCGCGCCAAGCTCGGCCTGGCGTTCAACGAGATGGTGCGCAGCGGCGAGTTGTCCGCGCCTGTGGTTATCGGTCGCGATCACCTCGACTCCGGCTCGGTGGCCAGCCCCAACCGTGAAACCGAATCCATGCAGGACGGCTCCGACGCTGTGTCCGACTGGCCGCTGCTCAACGCCTTGCTCAACACCGCGAGCGGCGCGACCTGGGTGTCGTTGCACCACGGCGGCGGCGTCGGCATGGGCTTCTCGCAGCACTCGGGCATGGTGATCGTGTGTGACGGCACCGACGAAGCCGCCGAGCGCATTGCGCGGGTGCTGCATAACGATCCGGCTACCGGGGTGATGCGGCACGCGGATGCGGGTTATCAGATTGCGATCGATTGCGCCAAGGAACAGGGCCTCAACCTGCCGATGATCAAGTAATAGGTGTGGGAGGGGTCAAGCCCCCTCCCACATTGGAACGGCGGCAAACCCAAGACAATCCATCAGAGGTTGAACACCCATGGCTACAAACGACACCACCCCGTTGATCGAAAGGCGTTCGATCGACTACATCCCGGAAGCGGAAAGACATGGTCGTCTATTGAGCCAGTTCACCCTGTGGCTGGGTGCTAACCTGCAGATCACGGCTATCGTCACCGGGGCCCTGGCCGTGGTGCTGGGCGGGGATGTGTTCTGGTCGTTGATCGGTCTGTTGATCGGCCAACTCCTGGGCGGCGGGGTGATGGCGTTGCATGCGGCGCAAGGGCCCAAGCTCGGCCTGCCGCAGATGATTTCCAGCCGGGTGCAGTTCGGCGTGTATGGCGCGGCCATCCCGATCGTGCTGGTGTGCCTGATGTACCTGGGCTTCACCGCCACCGGCACGGTACTGTCCGGGCAGGCGCTGGGCCAGTTGTTCGGGGTCAGCGACAGCGTCGGCATCCTGATCTTCGCCAGTGTCATCGCGCTGGTTACGGTGCTCGGTTACCGGGTGATCCACTTCATCGGTCGCGTCGCCAGCGTCATTGGCGTGATCGCCTTCGTCTACCTGTTCAGCCGCTTGATGGGCCAGGCCGACATCGGCGCATTGCTGCAGATCCGCCATTTCAGCTGGAGCAGCTTCCTGCTCGCGGTTTCGCTGGCAGCGTCCTGGCAGATCGCGTTCGGGCCTTATGTGGCGGACTACTCACGTTACCTGCCGAGCAGCACCTCCTCGGTGAAAACCTTCCTGGCGGCTGGCGCAGGCTCGGTCATCGGCGCGCAGGTGGCGATGGTTCTCGGCGTCTTTGCCGCCGCCATGGCCAACGGGCAATTCGCCGGGCACGAAGTGGCTTACATCGTTGGCCTGAGCGGCAGCGGTGCAGCGGCGGCGTTGCTGTACTTCAGTATCGCGTTCGGCAAGGTCACGATTTCCACGCTGAACTCCTACGGCAGTTTCATGTGTATCGCGACCATCATCAGCGGCTTCCAGGGCCACCTGCGGGTATCGCGCCTGCAGCGCCTGCTGTTCGTGCTGGCGATTGTCGGCACGGCCACCCTGATCGCGCTGCTCGGCCAGCATTCGTTCCTGGGGGCGTTCAAGTCGTTCATCCTGTTTCTGCTGGCGTTCTTCACGCCCTGGAGCGCGATCAACCTGGTGGATTACTACTGCATCACCCGCGAGCGTTATGACGTGCCGGCGCTGGCTGACCCCAAAGGTCGCTACGGGCGTTGGAACCCCCTGGGCATCAGCGTTTATGTATTCGGTGTGCTGGTGCAGCTGCCGTTCATTTCCACCAAGTTCTATACCGGCCCGCTGGTGGAAACCCTGGGTGGGGTGGATATCTCCTGGATCATCGGCCTGGTGTTGCCGGCGGCCCTGTACTACCTGTGCGCGAAAAAATGGCACGGCACGATGCCTGATCAACTGATCCTGCCGGTCGAGCAGGACAGCGTTGCACCCACGCAAACAAGCGGTATCGGTCGCGCTGCGGCGCAGGCCTGACGGGACGTGGACAAGGCAGGATGCCTTTTGACTGCCGTAATCCATTTCATGATTGGGAGCGTCACACAATGAAAATGCATAAGACCCTGCTGACCACGTTGCTTTCTGCGGGCTTGCTGGCAAGCGCCGGCGCCCAGGCGGCCGGCTGGTGTGAATCCGGCAAGCCGGTGAAGTTCGCCGGCCTGAACTGGGAAAGCGGCATGTTGCTCACCGACATCCTGCAAACCGTGCTGGAGAAAGGCTACGACTGCAAAACCGACAGCCTGCCGGGCAACTCCATCACCATGGAAAACGCCCTGAGCAGTAACGACATCCAGGTGTTCGCCGAAGAGTGGGTCGGCCGCAGCGAAGTCTGGAACAAGGCCGAGAAGGCCGGCAAAGTCGTCGGCGTTGGTGCGCCCGTGGTTGGCGCCATCGAAGGCTGGTACGTGCCGCGCTACGTGATCGAAGGCGATGCCAAGCGCAAGCTGGAAGCCAAGGCCCCGGAC
Organism: Pseudomonas sp. R2-37-08W; assembly: GCF_003851705.1. Taxonomy (NCBI): domain Bacteria; kingdom Pseudomonadati; phylum Pseudomonadota; class Gammaproteobacteria; order Pseudomonadales; family Pseudomonadaceae; genus Pseudomonas; species Pseudomonas sp. R2-37-08W. The sequence goes on from NZ_CP027728.1 coordinate 444,560, forward strand.
CTCAAGACGATTGCTGACCTGGCCAAGTACGCCGCCGTGTTCAAGGACCAGGAAGAACCATCCAAGGGGCGCTTCTACAACTGCCCGGCCGGCTGGACCTGCGAGCTGGATAACAGTGAAATGCTCAAAAGCTACGGCCTGGAAAGCACCTACACCAACTTCCGCCCCGGCACCGGCCCGGCGCTGGATGCGGCGGTGCTGTCGAGCTACAAGCGCGGCGAGCCGATCCTGTTCTACTACTGGTCGCCGACGCCGCTGATGGGCCAGGTGGATCTGGTCAAGCTGGAAGAAAAACCGGGCGTGGATAAAAGCGTGAGCATCAAGGTCGGCCTGTCCAAGGCCTTCCACGAGCAAGCGCCGGAACTGGTGGCCGTGCTGGAAAAGGTCAACCTGCCCATCGACCTGCTGAACCAGAACCTGGGCCGCATGGCCAAGGAGCGGATCGAGTCGCCGAAACTGGCGAAATTTTTCCTCAAGGAACATCCTGAAGTCTGGCACGCCTGGGTGAGCGAAGACGCCGCCAAGAAAATCGACGCGGCCTTGTAGGTCAAGCGTGTCCGGCTACCCTGAGGGGCAGCCGGGCGCCTGGCCTCAACCCATTGGATCGAGAGCACGCTATGTTTCCTGAGAGTTTTACGTTTTCCATTGCCGACTGGGTCAACGGTTGGGTGGATTCGCTGGTCACCAACTACGGCGACGTGTTCCGGCACATTTCCGACACCCTGCTATGGGCTATCGTCAATCTGGAAAGCCTGCTGCGCGCAGCGCCCTGGTGGCTGATGCTGGCCATCGTCGGCGTCATCGCCTGGCATGCCACGCGCAAGGTGGTGACCACGGCCGTGATCGTCGGTCTGTTGTTCCTCGTCGGCGCGGTCGGCCTGTGGGACAAACTGATGCAGACCCTGGCGCTGATGATGGTCGCCACGGTGATCTCGGTGCTGATCGGCATTCCCTTGGGCATTCTTTCCGCGCGCAGCAACCGCTTGCGTTCGGTACTGATGCCGTTGCTCGACATCATGCAAACCATGCCCAGCTTCGTGTACCTGATCCCGGTGCTGATGCTGTTTGGCCTGGGCAAGGTGCCGGCGATTTTCGCCACGGTCATTTACGCCGCACCGCCGCTGATCCGCCTCACAGACCTGGGTATCCGCCAGGTCGACGGCGAAGTCATGGAAGCCATCAACGCCTTCGGCGCCAACCGCTGGCAGCAGCTGTTCGGCGTGCAACTGCCGTTGGCGCTGCCGAGCATCATGGCGGGCATCAACCAGACCACCATGATGGCGTTGTCGATGGTGGTGATCGCCTCGATGATCGGTGCCCGTGGCTTGGGTGAAGACGTACTTGTCGGCATCCAGACCCTCAACGTCGGCCGAGGCCTCGAAGCCGGGCTGGCGATCGTGATTCTCGCCGTGGTCATCGACCGCATTACCCAGGCCTATGGTCGTCCACGGCATGAGGCGAGCAAATGACTACTGTCAGCAAAATCGAAGTCAAGAACGTCTTCAAGATCTTCGGCAACCGCTCCAAAGAAGCGCTGGCGCTGATTGGCCAGGGCAAGACCAAGGATCAGGTGCTGGCCGAGACCGGTTGCGTGGTCGGCGTGAACGACCTGTCCCTGAGCATCGGTACCGGTGAGATCTTTGTGATCATGGGCCTGTCGGGCTCCGGCAAATCCACCCTGGTGCGCCACTTCAACCGCCTGATCGACCCCACCAGCGGCGCGATTTTGGTCGACGGTGAAGACATTCTGCAACTGGACATGGAAGCCCTGCGCCAATTCCGTCGCCACAAGATCAGCATGGTGTTCCAGAGCTTCGGCCTGTTGCCCCACAAGAGCGTGCTCGACAATGTTGCCTATGGCCTCAAGGTGCGCGGCGAAACCAAGCAGGTGTGTGCTGAGCGCGCCCTGCACTGGATCGAAACCGTGGGCCTCAAGGGCTATGAAAACAAATACCCGCACCAGCTCTCTGGCGGCATGCGTCAACGTGTCGGCCTGGCCCGCGCCCTGGCGGCTGACACCGACATCATTCTGATGGACGAGGCCTTCAGCGCCCTCGACCCACTGATCCGCGCCGAGATGCAGGACCAGTTGCTCGAGCTGCAAAAGACCCTGCACAAGACCATCGTATTTATCACCCACGACCTCGACGAGGCGGTGCGTATCGGGAACCGCATTGCGATCCTCAAGGACGGCAAGCTGATTCAGGTCGGCACGCCGAGGGAGATCCTGCATTCGCCGGCGGATGAGTATGTGGACCGGTTCGTTCAGCGGCGGGCGGCGGTGGTCTGACTGATCGTTCCCACGCTCCGCGTGGGAATGCATCCCGTGACGCTCTGCGTCACTCCCTGACAGCGGGACGCGGAGCGTCCCAGGCGGCATTCCCACGCAGAGCGTGGGAACGATCAACTTAAGAGGCTGAAAATGTCCCAGGCAACAAAAATCACCCTCGCCGACACCCCGTTGCACTGGCAGGACGTCGTCGCCGTCGCCCGCCACGGCGCCGTGCTCGAACTCTCGGGCCACGCCTGGGCGCGTATCGACAATGCCCAGGCCATCGTGCAGCGCATCGTCGCCAGCGGCGAACGCGCCTATGGGGTGAACACCGGCCTGGGCGCGCTGTGCAATGTTTCGCTTGAGGGCGAGCAACTGAGCCAGTTGTCGCGCAACACCTTGCTCAGCCACGCCTGTGGTGTCGGTCCGGTACTGAGCGATGAGCAGACTCGCGCGATCATCTGCGCCGCCATCATCAACTACTGTCACGGCAACTCCGGCCTGCACCCGCAAGTGGTGCATGCGCTGCTGGCGCTGCTCAACCACGGCATCACGCCGCAGGTGCCGTCCCAGGGTTCGGTCGGTTACCTGACTCACATGGCCCATGTCGGCGTGGCGCTGCTCGGGGTCGGCAACGTCAGCTATCGCGGCCAGGTGGTGACCGCGCAAGCAGCGCTGGCGGCCGAAGGTTTGCAGCCGGTGGTACTTGGCGCCAAGGATGGGCTGTGCCTGGTCAACGGTACGCCGTGCATGACCGGCCTGAGCTGCCTGGCCCTGGCCGATGCCCATCACTTGCTGGAATGGGCTGACGTGATCGGCGCCATGAGCTTTGAAGCCCAGCGCGGTCAGATCGACGCGTTCGACGAAGCAATCATCGCCCTCAAGCCGCACCCGGGGATGCAGCACGTCGGCCGCCATCTGCGCGCCTTGCTCGACGGCAGTGAAGTGATCGCCAGCAGCCGGGGCATTCGTACCCAGGACGCCTTGAGCCTGCGCTCGATCCCGCAAATCCACGGCGCGGCGCGCGATCAGGTGGAGCACGCGACCCGCCAGATCGAGACCGAACTCAACAGCGCCACGGATAATCCGCTGCTGCTCGGCACGCCGGGCAACTACCGCGTGGTGTCCCAGGCCAACCCCCACGGGCAGTCCGTGGCAATGGCCGCCGACATGCTCGCCATCGCCATGGCCGAAATCGGCTCGGTGGCCGAACGCCGCCTGGACCGCCTGATCAACCCGCACGTCAGCGGCCTGCCCGCATTTCTGGTGAGCAAACCGGGGGTCAACTCCGGAATGATGATCGTGCAGTACGTCGCCGCTTCCTTGTGCGGGCAAAACCGCCAGTTGGCGCAACCTGCGGTGCTCGACAACTTTGTCACCTCGGGTCTGCAGGAAGACCACTTGAGCATGGGCACCAACGCCGCGCTCAAGCTGCATCAGCTACTGGCCAACGTTACCCAGATTCTGGCCATCGAATACCTGCTGGCGGCCCAGGCGTTCGAGTTCCTCAAGGACCAGCGTTTCGGCGCCGGCACCGACCGCGCCTGGCGCTTGCTGCGCGAAGTCGTACCGGCCTACGAAGAGGACCGCTGGCTGGCGCCGGACATCGCGGCGGCCGCCAACCTGCTCAAACACACTGCATTACCGAATGTGCACTGAACGCCTATTCAAGAAGAACAATTCACAAGGAGAACGAATGTGACTGCGCTAAACCTGATTCCAGGCCAACTGAGCCTCGCCCAACTGCGGGCCATCTACCAGCAGCCGGTAACCCTCAGCCTGGATGACAGCGCCACTGCCCAAATCGACGCCAGTGTGGCCTGTGTGGAGCAGATTCTCGCCGAGAACCGCACCGCCTATGGCATCAACACTGGTTTCGGCCTGCTGGCCTCGACCCGCATCGCCAGCGAAGACCTGGAAAACCTCCAGCGTTCCCTGGTGCTGTCCCACGCTGCCGGCGTAGGTGAGCCGATCAGCGATGCGCTGGTGCGGCTGGTCATGGTGCTCAAGGTCAACAGCCTGAGCCGTGGGTTTTCCGGGATTCGTCGACAGGTGATCGACGCGCTGATCGCGCTGATCAACGCCGAGGTTTACCCGCATATTCCGCTCAAGGGCTCGGTCGGTGCGTCCGGTGACCTGGCGCCGCTGGCCCATATGTCCCTGGTGCTGCTTGGCGAAGGCAAGGCGCGTTACCAGGGTGAGTGGCTTTCGGCCACCGACGCATTGAAAATCGCCGGCCTCACGCCGCTGACCCTGGCCGCCAAAGAAGGCCTGGCCCTGCTCAATGGTACCCAGGTGTCCACCGCCTACGCCTTGCGCGGCCTGTTCGAGGGCGAAGACCTGTTCGCCGGCGCGCTGGTCTGTGGCGGCCTGACCGTGGAAGCGGTGCTCGGCTCGCGCTCACCCTTCGACGCGCGTATTCATGCCGCGCGCGGCCAACGTGGGCAGATCGATTCGGCGGCGGCCTATCGTGACCTGCTCGGCGAAAGCAGCCAGGTGTCCCAGTCGCACCAGAACTGCGACAAGGTGCAAGACCCGTATTCCCTGCGTTGCCAGCCACAAGTGATGGGCGCCTGCCTGACCCAGTTCCGCCAGGCTGCCGACGTGTTGGTCGTTGAAGCCAACGCCGTGTCGGATAACCCGCTGGTGTTTGCCGCAGAAGGCGATGTGATTTCCGGCGGTAACTTTCACGCCGAGCCGGTGGCCATGGCCGCTGACAATATGGCCCTGGCCATCGCCGAAATCGGCTCCCTCAGTGAGCGCCGTACCTCGTTGATGATGGACAAGCACATGTCGCAATTGCCGCCGTTTCTGGTGGGCAATGGCGGGGTCAACTCCGGCTTCATGATCGCCCAGGTCACGGCTGCGGCCCTTGCCAGCGAAAACAAGGCGTTGGCCCATCCCCATAGCGTCGACAGCCTGCCGACGTCGGCCAACCAGGAAGACCACGTGTCCATGGCCCCGGCTGCGGGCAAGCGCCTGTGGGAAATGGCCGAAAACACCCGTGGCATCCTGGCTGTCGAATGGCTGGCCGCCTGCCAGGGGCTGGATCTGCGCGACGGCTTGAAAACCTCGCCAGCACTGGAAAAAGCCCGTGGCCTGTTGCGTGACAAAGTGGCGTTCTATGACAAGGACCGCTTCTTCGCCCCGGACATCATCGCCGCCAGCGAACTGCTCGCCAGCCGCTGCCTGAATGAACTGGTGCCGGCCAAGTTGCTGCCAAGCCTGTAACCCACCGATCGTTCCCGCGCTCTGCGTGGGAATGCCGCCCTGGACGCTCTGCGTCCGCTTTTAGAGTTGTGCATTCCCACGCAGAGCGTGGGAACGATCTTCTCCTCATAAGAATGTCTCATCGATAACTGAGGGAGGCGTTGATGAAAACCCTTTGGCAACACTGCCACATCGCGACCATGGCTCATGGCAAATACTCGATCATCGAGGACGCCGCCATGGTCACCGCACACTCGCTCATCGAGTGGATCGGCCCACGCAGCCAAGTGCCGACGGCGGATTACGCCCAGGTCCACGACCTGCAAGGCGCGTGGGTCACCCCAGGGCTGATCGACTGCCACACCCACACGGTGTTTGGCGGTAACCGCAGCGGCGAATTCGAGCAACGCCTTCAGGGCGTGAGTTACGCCGAGATCGCGGCCAAGGGCGGCGGTATCGCCAGCACCGTGCGCGCTACTCGTGCGGCGACGGAAGATGAGTTGTTCGTCAGCGCGGAAAAACGCTTGCGCAGTCTGTTGCGCGACGGCGTGACCACGGTGGAGATCAAGTCCGGCTACGGCCTGGACCTGGCCAACGAACGCAAGATGCTGCGCGTGGCGCGACGCCTTGGGCAAGCGCTGCCGGTGAGCGTGCGCGCCACCTGCCTGGCGGCCCACGCGTTGCCGCCGGAGTACAAAGACCGCGCCGATGACTACATCGAGCACATCTGCAACGACATGCTGCCGGCCCTGGCGGCCGAAGGGCTGGTGGACGCGGTGGATGCCTTCTGTGAATACCTGGCGTTTTCCACCGAGCAGGTGGAACGTGTGTTCAAGGTGGCCCAGCAACTCGGCCTGCCGGTGAAATTGCACGCCGAGCAATTGTCTTCTCTGCACGGCTCCAGCCTGGCGGCGCGCTATCAGGCGTTGTCGGCGGATCACCTGGAATTCATGACCGAAGAGGATGCCATCGCCATGGCTGCTGCCGGCACGGTCGCCGTGTTGTTGCCGGGCGCGTTCTACTTCCTGCGTGAAACCCAGTTGCCGCCCATGGAGGCCTTGCGCAAACACGGCGTGAAGATTGCCATTGCCAGCGACCTCAACCCCGGCACCTCACCGGCACTGTCGGTGCGCCTGATGCTGAACATGGCCTGCACCCTGTTCCGCATGACCCCGGAAGAAGCCCTGGCCGGCGCCACGCAGCATGCGGCCGCCGCCCTGGGCATGGGCGATACCCATGGTTCCCTGGAAGTGGGCAAGGTCGCGGATTTTGTCGCCTGGCAGATCGACCGCCCCGCCGACCTGGCCTATTGGCTGGGTGGCGAACTGGATAAACGCGTCGTACGCCATGGCGTCGACGTCACTGTGTAAGGAGTCGCGTTGTGGATAAAGTTCTGACGTTCAAACAAGGCAACACACCGCTGCTGATCAGCATGCCTCACGCGGGCCTACGCCTGACGCCTGCGGTGGAAGCCGGGCTGATCCCCGAAGCGCAAAGCCTGCCGGACACCGATTGGCACATCCCCACGCTGTATGACTTTGCCGATGAACTGGGCGCCAGCACCTTGTCGGCCGAGTATTCGCGGTTCGTCATCGACTTGAACCGGCCGTCCGATAACAAGCCGCTCTACGCCGGCGCTACCACCGGCCTGTTCCCGGAGACGCTGTTCGATGGCGTGCCGTTGTTCCGCGATGGACAGACACCCTCCGAGACCGAGCGCGCTACCTATCTGCAAAAAATCTGGGGGCCGTATCACCGCACGCTGCAAGAGGAGCTCGCCCGCCTAAAGGCCGAGTTCGGCTATGCGTTGTTGTTCGACGCGCATTCGATCCGCTCGGTGATCCCGCACCTGTTCGACGGCAAATTGCCGGACTTCAACCTCGGCACTTTCAACGGCGCCGCGTGCGATGCGCAACTGGCCCGCCAGCTCGAAGCCATCTGCGCCAATCACCCGCAATACACCCATGTGCTGAACGGGCGCTTCAAGGGTGGCCATATCACCCGCCACTACGGCGACCCGATGCAGGATATTCATGCGGTGCAGTTGGAGTTGTGTCAGAGCACTTATATGGAAGAGTTCGAGCCGTTCCGCTATCGCAAGGATTTGGCCGAGCCGACGCGGGTGGTGTTGAAGCAGTTGCTGGAGGGTGTTTTGGCTTGGGGTGCCCAACACTACTGTTGAGTGTCGGTAAGCAACAGGTGCGATTTCTGAAGATAAGAAGTCGCACCTTAAATTTTCTCTTTTTCAGATGGTATGTGGGCCCTTGTTGAATATGTGAAAGTAGCCGTTTACTTTGAATATCTGTCCGTTGTCGTCGATGGCGGAAAAGCCAAAGTTACCTTCCACTTGTTTGTTGTCTTCGCTCCAAGCGTATTTTATGGCACCTCCGGTGCCGAGGTAATCTACGATGGTGTCGATCTTTTTTTGAGGATCGGGAATTTTATCCACGATTTTGAAATAGCTCGCACTGTTTTGTAACAGGTCCGGTGGGGTTAAACCTCCAACCAGGTCGACTTCGCCCTTCAAAGAGCTTTTTGGCAAATATATGTGAATTCCGTTTACTTCCGGGCTTCCCGTGGTCTCGTTGACGGCGTCTTGAAAAGCCATGATTGTCCAGCATGGGACTCCAGTAATATCTGTGCTGGATACAATGTTGATTTTATTGGCGACAAAGTTGAAGTCATTGTTTGCATACTCTACAAGGGCTTTGAAATGTTCGGATGGGAATGTTGAATAAGTCATGATCAGTTCACCCTGTTGATCTTGATGTCCGAAGGTAGTGCTGTTTCATTTTGATTTAAGACCGAAGAGGGAGGTGCGTCTGCTGTTAAAGTTGACAGTTTTTTATATGGCTTAGTTATCGATTATAGAGTTTTTATTCGGGTTTATCGTGATGGGTAATGGAATGTCGTAGCCATGTCATGGCGGTCAAGTAGGTCAACGTCTTCGATACGCCCAGTCGTGGCGCGCGATTACCCTGACGCCCCGCATCACCGTGCGCAGGACTGAGCCCTGCGGTGACAGTGGGGCGACTCAGAGCGTGGGAACGATCTATGCGCGCTCAAGGACATGCTCATTGCACAATTCGGGTTTATAGTGCCAGACGGCAAAATAAAAGACGTCCCCCCAGGGATGAACCCGACCCCCTACGGAGCGCGCAATGCAGACTTGGTACCCGCAGATCAAACCCTATGCCCGGCACGATCTGGCAGTCGATGATGTTCACACCCTGTACGTCGATGAAAGCGGCTCCCCGAAGGCTTGCCTGTCGTATTCATCCACGGTGGCCCTGGCTCCGGTTGCGATGCCCAGAGTCGCTGCTATTTCGATCCCAACCTGTACCGCATTGTCACCTTTGACCAGCGTGGCTGCGGCCGCTCCACCCCGCGCGCCAGTCTGGAAAACAACACCACCTGGGACCTGGTCGCCGACCTTGAGCGCATCCGCGAGCACCTGGGCATCGACAAATGGGTGTTGTTCGGTGGCTCCTGGGGTTCGACGCTGTCCCTGGCCTACGCGCAAACCCATCCCGAGCGCGTGCATGGCCTGATCGTGCGCGGCATTTTCCTCGCGCGCCCACAGGACATCGAATGGTTCTACCAGGCCGGTGCGAGCCGCCTGTTCCCGGACTACTGGCAGGACTACCTCGCGCCGATTCCTGTCGATGAGCGTCACGACATGATCGCGGCCTACCACAAGCGCCTGACCGGCAACGACCAGATCGCCCAGATGCACGCGGCCAAGGCCTGGTCCGGTTGGGAAGGGCGCATGCTGGGCCTGTGCCCGAGCCCGCAGCATGTCGAGCGCTTCTCCGAGCCGCAGCGTGCCTTGTCCATTGCCCGCATCGAATGCCATTACTTCACCAATAACTCCTTTCTGGAGCCCAACCAGCTGATTCGCGACATGCACAAGATTGCCCATCTGCCTGGCGTCATCATCCATGGCCGCTACGATATGATCTGTACGCTGGATAACGCCTGGGAGCTGCATCAGGCCTGGCCGAACAGCGAACTGCAGGTGATCCGCGAAGCGGGGCATGCGGCGTCCGAGCCTGGGATTACCGATGCGCTGGTACGCGCAACCGGCGAAATGGCACGACGCCTGCTTGATTTACCGCCTGAAGAAGCATGAAGGGCCTGTTGCAACGGGTGCGAGGCGCCCGGGTCGAGATTGCCGGCGAAGTCGTCGGGGCGATTGAGCAGGGTTTGCTGGTGCTGGTGGCCTTCGAACCTTCAGATACCCCCGAGAGCGCCGATAAACTGCTGCATAAGCTGCTTAACTATCGGGTGTTCAGCGACGACGAGGGCAAGATGAACCTGTCGTTGAAGGACATCGGCGGCGGTTTGCTGCTGGTGTCGCAGTTCACGCTGGCGGCGGACACCAAAAGCGGGCTGCGGCCAAGCTTCTCCACAGCGGCCCCGCCGGCCCTGGGAGCGGCGCTGTTTGATCACTTGTTGTTACAAGCGCAACAATTGCATGGCAAGGTGGCGTCAGGGCGTTTTGGCGCGGATATGCAGGTGCATCTGGTCAATGATGGCCCTGTGACCTTCCTCTTACAGACCTGAATGTATGAAAAGCGACGTTAATGCCTAAAAACGCAGGGTTTCGCTACAAATACTTCGTTGTCCCTGATGCGTTGTCTCGCGGGCTACTAGATAATCGCGCGCTACGGGGATCAGCGTTGTTTGGTCCATTTTTGACTTAGGTAGAGACTTGTCCGACAAACCAGTGGGGAATCATTTTGCCCCTGAGGAGTCGGAACAATGCTCGCCAACCTGGCATATAGATAGCTGGCCGTTGGTTTTTTGATCTGTTTTCGGCGAGGGTTGCTCGTGATTGTTAGTCCCTGTAATGCACCAAAATTGTCTGCCAAACGGTTACGAAACGCACTGGTGACGGGCTCTGCCCTGTTTTGCCTGTTCGGCGCGGGTCAACTGTGGGCATTCAGTCTGGACGATGTGTCGGCCAAGGCAAAAGAACTGGCTGGGCAGAAATACGAAGCTCCGCGCAGCAATCTGCCGAACGAATTCCGCGAAATGAAATTCGCTGACTACCAGAAGATTCGTTTCCGCAACGAAAAAGCCGAGTGGGCCGATCAGAACACCCCGTTCAAGCTGTCCTTCTATCACCAGGGTATGCACTTCGATACGCCGGTGAAAATCAATGAAGTCACCGCTGACAGCGTCCAGGAAATCAAATACGACCCCAATCGTTTCGATTTCGGCGACGTAAAGTTTGATCCAAAAGCCACCGAACAGTTGGGTTATGCCGGCTTCCGTGTGCTGTTCCCGATCAACAAGGCTGACAAGCAAGACGAAATCATGACCATGCTTGGCGCCAGCTATTTCCGCGTCGTCGGCAAGGATCAGGTGTATGGCCTGTCGGCCCGTGGCATGGCGATCGACACCGCGCTGCCGTCCGGCGAAGAATTCCCGCGTTTCACCGAATTCTGGATCGAGCGTCCGAAGCCGGGCGACAAGCACCTGGTTATCTTCGCCCTGCTGGATTCCCCCCGTGCGACGGGCGCCTACCGCCTGATTCTGCGTCCGGGCACCGACACCGTGGTCGACGTCAAATCCCAGATGTACCTGCGCGACAAAGTCAGCAAGCTGGGCGTGGCCCCGTTGACCTCGATGTTCCTGTTCGGCGCCAATCAGCCGTCCAAGGTCCTCAACTACCGTCGCGAGCTGCATGATTCCAGCGGCCTGTCGATCCATGCCGGCAATGGCGAGTGGATCTGGCGCCCGTTGAACAACCCTAAACACCTGTCGGTCAGCAACTTCAGCGTCGAAAACCCGCGTGGGTTCGGCCTGCTGCAACGTGGCCGCAACTTCAGCCACTACGAAGACCTGGACGACAACTACGACAAGCGCCCGAGCGCCTGGATCGAACCTGAAGGCGACTGGGGCAAAGGCAGCGTCGACCTAGTAGAAATTCCGACCGCCGACGAAACCAACGACAATATCGTTGCCTTCTGGAGCCCGGCCGAACTGCCGGAAGTCGGCAAGCCGCTGGACGTGTCCTACCGCCTGCACTGGACGCTGGACGATGCTGCCTTCCATTCGCCTGACAGTGCCTGGGTCAAGCAGACCCTGCGTTCCACCGGTGACGTGAAGCAATCGAACCTGATCCGTCAGCCGGACGGCAGCGTGGCTTACTTGGTCGACTTCGAAGGCCCGGCCCTGAAAAAACTGCTGCCGGACGCCCCGGTGCGCAGCCAGGTGAGTGTTGGCGACAACGCCGAGCTGGTTGAAAACAGCGTGCGCTACAACGAGCACACCAAAGGCTGGCGCCTGACCCTGCGCATGAAGATCAAGGACGCGGGCAAGCCGACTGAAATGCGCGCCGCGCTGGTGCAGGAGATCGCACAGGCCGAGCCAGAACAGGTGTCGACCCACGTGCTCAAGGCTGACAAGGTCTTGGCCAAGCAACATGAGAAACAGGCCAAGAAAGACGCCAAAGAGGCGAAGGACAAGGACGCCAAGCAGCCAGAAGCTGCCCCGGCCCCTGTCACGCCGGAGCCGGCCAAGACCGAACAAGTCCTGACCGAAACCTGGAGCTACCAGTTGCCCGCCGATGAGTAATTCACAAGTCAAGCCAGAGACTCTGACCGAGTACCTGGCGCATCTGCCCATGACCGCTGAGCAGCGTGCCGAACTGGCGGGCTGCAGCTCCTTCAGCGAATTGCACGAACGCCTGTCGTCCGCAACCTTCGACGCACCTACCGACGCCGCCCAAGCGTCGGTGGGCCGCAGGCTCACCCTCAGCACGGCCGAAGAGCTGCAGGACGCCGAGATGCTGGCGCTCGACGCCAGCGGCCGCGTCTGCCTGAAGGCCACGCCGCCGATCCGTCGGACCAAAGTCGTGCCCGAGCCTTGGCGCACCAACATCCTGGTACGCGGCTGGCGCCGGATGACCGGTCGCACCAACCCGCCCAAACCGCCGAAAGACGAGCGGGTACTGCCGGCTGCGCGCTGGCGCACCGTGGGTTCGATCCGCCGCTATATCCTGTTGGTGCTGATGCTTGGCCAGACCATCGTGGCCGGCTGGTACATGAAAGGCATCATGCCGTACCAGGGCTGGTCGCTGGTGGACTTCGACGAAATCCGCAACCAGACCCTGCTGCAAACCGCTACCCAGGTTCTGCCTTATGCACTGCAGACCAGCATCCTGATAATGTTCGGGATTCTGTTCTGCTGGGTGTCGGCCGGTTTCTGGACCGCGCTGATGGGCTTCCTCGAACTGCTGACCGGCCACGATAAGTACCGTATCTCCGGTAAAAGTGCTGGTAATGAGCCGATTCCGAAGGATGCCCGCACCGCGTTGGTCATGCCGATCTGTAACGAAGACGTGCCTCGGGTATTCGCCGGTTTGCGTGCGACGTTCGAATCGGTGGCGGCTACCGGTGATCTGGACCGCTTCGACTTCTTCGTGCTCAGCGACAGTAACGACGCCGATATCTGCATTGCCGAACAGCAAGCCTGGCTCGACGTGTGCCGCGAAGCCGGTGGTTTCGGCAAGATTTTCTATCGCCGCCGTCGCCGTCGCGTCAAGCGCAAGAGCGGTAACCTCGACGACTTCTGCCGTCGCTGGGGCGGGGACTACAAGTACATGGTGGTGCTCGACGCCGATAGCGTGATGAGCGGCGAATGCCTGACCAGCCTGGTACGCCTGATGGAAGCCACGCCGGATGCCGGGATTATCCAGACCGCGCCGCGTGCGTCGGGCATGGACACCCTGTATGCGCGCATGCAGCAGTTCGCCACCCGCGTCTACGGCCCGCTGTTCACTGCCGGCCTGCACTTCTGGCAGCTGGGTGAATCCCATTACTGGGGCCACAACGCAATCATCCGCATGAAGCCGTTCATCGAGCACTGCGCCCTGGCGCCGTTGCCGGGCAAAGGCGCGTTCGCCGGTGCGATTCTCTCCCACGACTTCGTCGAAGCCGCGCTGATGCGCCGTGCCGGCTGGGGCGTGTGGATTGCCTACGACCTGCCGGGCAGCTACGAAGAACTGCCGCCGAACCTGCTCGACGAACTCAAGCGTGACCGTCGCTGGTGCCACGGTAACCTGATGAACTTCCGCCTGTTCCTGGTCAAAGGCATGCACCCGGTGCACCGTGCGGTGTTCCTGACTGGCGTGATGTCGTACCTGTCGGCGCCGTTGTGGTTCTTCTTCCTGGTGCTGTCCACCGCGTTGCTGGCGGTGAACACCCTGATGGAGCCGCAGTACTTCATGGCGCCACGCCAGTTGTACCCGCTGTGGCCACAATGGCACCCGGACAAGGCGGTGGCGCTGTTCTCCACCACCATCGTGCTGCTGTTCCTGCCTAAATTGCTCAGCATCATCCTGATCTGGGCCAAGGGCGCGAAAGAGTTCGGCGGCAAGTTCAAGGTGACCCTGTCGATGCTGCTGGAGATGCTGTTCTCCATGCTGCTGGCGCCGGTGCGCATGATCTTCCACACCCGTTTCGTACTGGCCGCGTTCCTCGGCTGGGCTGCGACCTGGAACTCGCCGCAACGCGACGACGACTCCACGCCTTGGAGCGAAGCGGTCAAGCGCCACGGTCCGCAGACTGTGCTGGGTTTCTTGTGGGCACTGCTGGTGGTGTGGCTGAACCCGAGCTTCTTGTGGTGGCTGATCCCCATCGTCGGTTCGCTGATGCTGTCGATCCCGGTGTCGGTGATTTCCAGTCGGGTCAAGCTGGGCCTCAAGTCTCGCGATGAGAGCCTGTTCCTGATCCCCGAGGAATACAATCCACCGCAGGCGTTGCTGTCGACCGAGAAGTACACCCACGAAAACCGTTGGCACGCGCTTAACGACGGGTTCGTGCGTTCGGTGGTAGACCCACAGCAGAACGCCCTGGCCTGCGCCCTGGCGACTTCACGTCACCGCGAGGCGGAGCCGATCGAGTACCTGCGTGGGGAGCGTGTTCGCCACGCGTTGAAAGTCGGCCCGGCCGGCCTCAACAACGGCGAACGCCTGGCCTTGCTCAGCGATCCGGTGGCCCTGGCCCGCTTGCATGAACAGGTGTGGAGCGAAGGCCATGCCGAGTGGCTGGACGCTTGGCGTGCTTCGATCAAGGCTGACCCGCACGCGCCATTGCTACCCCTGCAACCGCAGTCGTCCCAGGCTCTACCGGCCTGATTCAGACGCCCCCGAGGGCTCACCTCGGGGGTGTTCCAAGCGCTTGTCCTACAGCGTTTACCGTCCCTTCCTTTGTTTGCTAACCCCTTGTTATTTCGAAACAAAACACCTTCGTTCGAAGCGTGTTGCCGTGCCTGTGGCTGGGGTAGCATCGCCCCCAATTTGACTCGCCATGGGGGCACATATGTTCAAAAGGTATGGTTCGGCACTGCTGATGGGTGTTGTCGCATTGATTCACACAGGCTTGCTCAACGCCGGGGCAATTGACGACGCCGTTCGCCGTGGAGTGCTGAAAGTCGGCACCACGCCGACTTACGTACCGTTCGAAATGACGGACAGGCAGGGGCGCGTCGTCGGCTTCGAGATCGATTTGCTCCACGCCATGAGTCGCGCGCTGGGGGTTGAACTCGAACTGGTCACGGTGCCCTATACGGAGTTGCTGTCGGGGCTGATCACGAAGAAGTTCGACTTGATCGGCAGCGGTATGACGGTCACCCAGGAGCGCAACCTAAAGCTCAATTTCAGTGATTCTTTTATCGTGGTGGGCCAGACCGTCCTGCTGCATCCGCGCCTGGCCGGCACGGTGTCGAGCATCGAAGACCTGGACGAGGCGAGCTATCGGATCGCGGTCACCGAAGGCACCACCGGCGAGGCGGCGGCGCAGCGCTTCCTGGGGGCGGCCCGGCTGATGAGTTTCGTAACGCCGGAGGAGGGTGTGCGCGAGGTGGTGGAGGGCAGGGCTGACGCATTTATTTATGATGCGCCCTACAACCTGATCGCGATGGCCCGGCCCGAGAACAGCGCATTACTGACGCTGGAGCAGCCGTTTACCTTTGAGCCTCTGGCGTTCGGCCTGAAAAAAGGTGATTACGACAGCCTCAACTGGATCAATCATTTTCTCAATCAAGTGGCCCAGGACGGGACCTACGATCAATTGCATGACAAGTGGTTCAAGGACACTGCCTGGATCGCGGAAATTGACTTGTCGTCATAACCGCTTACACATCAACCCATTAGTGAACCCAGGCGCTGACCGGCCCAGGCCTGCGGTCACGCGCGGCGCCGTAGGGTTTCTCTTGCACACGCCGATAACATTTAGCCGTGAAACCTTTGTGACGGGCAACGAGTGGGTTAGGATCGCACCCCGAAATGGCGCAGCCCTTTTGTGCGCCCACTTTATAAGAACCGTTCAGGGGACTTGATGATGAAAAAGTATCTTTCGATGCTGATGCTCGGCGTCACCGCGCTGGTGGCGGCCACTGCGGCCCAGGCCGGCGCCATCGATGATGCGGCCAAGCGCGGCACGCTGAAAGTCGGCATGGACCCGACCTACATGCCGTTCGAAATGACCGACAAGCGCGGTGACATCATCGGTTTCGAAGTGGACATCCTCAAGGCCCTTGCCAAGTCCATGGGCGTCAAGCTGGAACTGGTGTCCACCGGTTACGACGGTATCATCCCGGCCTTCCTGACCGGCAAGTTCGACATGATCGGCAGCGGCATGACCCTGACCCAGGAACGCAATCTGCGCCTGAACTTCAGCGAACCGTTCATCGTGGTCGGCCAGACCCTGCTGATTCGCAAGGACCTGGAAGGCACCATCAAGTCCTACAAAGACCTGAATGACGAAAAGTACCGCCTGACCTCCAAGCTTGGCACCACCGGTGAAATGGTCGCCAAAAAACTGATCGCCAAAGCCAAGTACCACGGCTACGACAACGAGCAGGAAGGCGTGCTCGACGTAGTCAACGGCAAGGCTGACGCGTTTGTCTACGACGCACCGTACAACGTGGTGGCCGAGAAGAAAGTCGGCAACGGCAAGCTGGTGTTCCTTGACGAACCCTTCACCTTCGAACCCCTGGCGTTCGGCCTTAAGAAAGGCGACTACGACAGCGTCAACTTCATCAACAACTTCCTGCACCAGATCAAGCACGACGGCACCTATGATCGCATCCATGACAAGTGGTTCAAGAGCTCCGAGTGGCTCAAGGATATGGAATAAGGCTGATTGATCGTTCCCACGCTCCGCGTGGGAATGCAGCCCGTGACGCTCCGCGTCACAAAGCAGACGCAGAGCGTCCATTGAGGCGTTCCCACGCGGAGCGTGGGAACGAGCTCTAATCCCGGAATCTGAAATGAAACAGAAAAAAGCCCAATGGCCCTGGCACCTGCTGACGGTGCTCGTACTGGTCGGCCTGGCTGGCGCCTTGTACTACGCCACCTCGCTGATGTCCTACGAATGGCGCTGGAACCGCGTGCCGCAGTACTTCGCCTATCAGGCTGAGGAAGCGCAGCGTGCGGCGGATATTTCGACGGTCATTGAACTGGTACGCAAAGGCGACGTGGCCGAGGTTACCCTGCGCAATGACGCCGGCACCGAACAAACGCTGACGGTTGCCGACAACAGCCTGCAGGTGGCGCGCGGCGATGATGTGGCTGAAGGTGACGTCATCGGTGTCAACCGTCATTGGGCGTTGGGGCCGCTGATGTGGGGCCTGTGGACCACGCTGTGGTTGTCGGTGGTGTCCGGCGTCCTGGGCCTGGCGATTGGCCTGGCCACCGGCTTGTGCCGCCTCTCCAGCAACCCGACCTTGCGCGATCTGTCGACGCTCTACGTCGAACTGGTGCGCGGTACGCCGCTGCTGGTGCAGATCTTCATTTTCTATTTCTTTATCGGCACGGTGCTCAACCTGTCACGGGAGTTTGCCGGGATCGCCGCACTGTCGCTGTTCACCGGCGCCTATGTAGCGGAAATCGTGCGTGCCGGTGTGCAGTCGATCACCCGTGGCCAGAACGAGGCCGCGCGCTCCCTGGGCTTGAGCGCCGGCCAGTCGATGCGCCATGTAGTGTTGCCTCAGGCGTTCAAACGCGTGCTGCCGCCGCTGGCCGGGCAATTCATCAGCCTGGTGAAAGACACCTCGCTGGTCTCGGTGATCGCGATCACCGAGTTGCTCAAGAGTGGACGCGAAGTGATCACTACCTCGTTTTCGCCGTTTGAAATTCTGTTCTGTGTGGCAGGCCTGTACCTGCTGATCAACCTGCCGCTGTCGAAAATGGCCAGCCGGCTTGAGCGGAGGCTCGCGCAAAGTGATTGAAGTCCGCGATCTGGTAAAAGTCTTCGACACCCGTGGTCATGTGGTGCGTGCGGTGGATCATGTCACCACCCAGGTGGCCAAGGGCGAAGTGCTGGTGGTGATCGGCCCGTCCGGCTCCGGCAAGTCCACCTTCCTGCGCTGCCTCAATGGGCTGGAGGAATTCGACTCAGGTTCGGTCAGCATTGACGGTTTGCAGCTGGCCGACCCGAAGACCGATGTGAATGCCTATCGCCGTGAAGTCGGCATGGTGTTCCAGCATTTCAACCTGTTCCCCCACATGACCGTGCTGGAAAACCTGTGCCTGGCGCAAAAGGTCGTGCGCAAACGCGGCAAGCAAGAGCGTGAGGCCAAGGCCCTGGCACTCCTGGAAAAGGTGGGTATTGCGCAGAAAGCCAATGAGTTCCCGTCACGCCTTTCCGGCGGCCAGCAGCAACGCGTTGCGATTGCCCGTGCCCTGGCGATGGAACCCAAGGTGATGCTGTTCGACGAACCCACCTCGGCCCTCGACCCGGAAATGGTCGGTGAAGTGCTCGACGTCATGAAGACCCTGGCACTGGAAGGCATGACCATGGTGTGCGTTACCCACGAGATGGGCTTTGCCCGCGAGGTGGCGGACCGGGTGTTGTTCTTCGATCACGGCAAATTGCTGGAAGACGCGGCGCCGGCCGAATTCTTCGCGGCGCCGAAGGACCCGCGGGCCCAGGCTTTCCTGCGTCAGGTCTTATAGGTTCGGGCGCCTATGTGGGAGCAAGCCCCCTCCCACATTGGATGGCGGTGTTTCAGAGCTTGAATTTGCCGATCAGCGTCTGCAGATCCAGGCTCAACCTCGTCAACTGAACACTCGCGGCCGCCGTTTCCTCGCTGGCGGCGGCGGTCTGTTCCGACACATCCCGCACCTTCAAGACACTGCGATTGATTTCCTCGGCCACCGCGCTTTGCTGTTCGGCGGCGGCGGCAATCTGCGGGTTCATTTCCTGGATGACCGATACCGTGCGGGCAATCGCTGCCAAGGCCTCGCCGGCGTCGCGAGTCAGGGCAACGCTGTTGTCGGTCAGGTTGCGACTGCTGTCCATGATGTCCGCGACCTGCTGGGTGCCGTTATGCAACCCCAGGATCAGCCCTTCAATCTCTTCAGCCGATTCCTGTGTGCGCTGGGCCAGGCTGCGCACTTCATCGGCGACCACGGCAAACCCTCGCCCGGCAGTGCCTGCGCGCGCCGCTTCGATGGCGGCGTTCAGGGCGAGCAGGTTGGTCTGCTGGGACACGGACTTGATAACGTCCAGCACGCTGGCGATCTTTTCGCTCTCTTTTTGCAGAGCCAGCATCGCGCGGCCGGATAAGGCCATTTCACTGGCCAGGTTGCCGATTTGCTCAACCGCATGGATGACTACCTGCTCGCCGGCACCGGCCTGCTGGTCTGCTTCGTTCGCTGCAACGGACGCGCGTTCGGCATGGCGCGCCACTTCCTGGGCGGTGGCGAGCATTTCATTCATTGCCGTGGCCACTTGGTCGGTTTCATCTTTCTGATTGTTCAGCCCGTTGCGGGTCTGTTCGGTCACGGTGGATAACTGCGTCGCCGCACCGGCAATCTGCCGAGCGCTGTCACCGATGCTGCTGATCAGGCTGCGCAGGCTGCGGGTCATTTGCCCGATGCTTTGTTGCAGCTGGCCCAGTTCGTCGCGGCGCTCCACGTGGGTGTCGTGGCTCAGGTCGCCTTGAGCGACACGGTTGGCGGCAACGAGGATGTCACGCAACGGCGAGGCGATCTGGCTGGCAATCCACCACGCGGCCAGGGCGCCCAGCACCAGTGCAGCCGCCGTGACGCCAATCAGCAGCGTGCGCGTGTGGTCGGCCTCGTCATTGCGCTTGGTGTTCTGGCTCTGGCTCAGCAAGTTACTGTTCTCGCGCAACTCATTGAGCTGCTGTTCGAAGCGGTTTTGCACGGTTTCGACGTTGAGCTGGGCTTGCTTGAGCTTGAGCAGTTGTGCACGGTAGTCGTTCAGGTCGGTTTTGAGCAGTGCTGAGTCCACGGGCAGCATGAACACTGCCTTCTGTGCGATGTCCAGCGCATCCAGCGCCTGGCTTGCTGCCTCGGCATAGGCTTGCAACGACTCGGCGGCCCAGGCGGGATTCTGGGCACGATCCTCGGCCTGCTCCATGGCTTGGCGCAGTTGCTCAATGGCGTCGAGCGCCTTTTCGTCATTCTGGTCGGGCAAGTCGCTGGCGAATTGGGCCAGGGTGTCACTGGCTTGCAGGGCGGATTTTTTGAGCGCTGGCCGGACACTCTCTCGTTGCTCGATCAACGCGGGCAGCTCCGCCAGCGCGACCTTCAAGCCAGCCACCAGGCGTTTTGCCTCCTCATTGCGTTGCACATCGATCGGGTCTACCAATCGATGCGAAAGGTCTGCCAGGAGCTGGTCGATTTTCTCGGTCTTCTGCGTCATCTGGGCCAGGCTGGCTTTGTCCGCAAGGGTGCGGTAGACGGTGCGGTCGGCGCGCATGGCCTCCGCGTACACGGCCAGTTCGCCCAGGCTCGTCAGGCTATTGGACCGATAAAGCACGGCGTTCAGGGCTTGCCAGCCCGCCGCGGCGATCATGAAACTGAGGATCAGCACTTGGCCAAAACCCAGAGCCAGCTTGAGGCGAACACTGGCGTTAACCAGTATGCGGGTCAGCCGAGAAAACATGGCACACCTCCCAATCAGAAAAAGCGTTTCGCGACAGATGAACGCTAATCCGATTCGAGGTGAGGGCTGGCTGATAACTGTGTAGGAAATTTCACAAGATGCGGCGGCCTCAATCGGCCGCCGCTCAAGTCAGTCAGATGCGGAAGCGCCCGACCAGGGTTTGCAGGTAGATGCCCAGGCGTGCCAGCTCTGCGCTGGACGCCGCCGTTTCTTCGCTGGCTGAAGAGGTTTGTTCGGAGACATCGCGCACATTCAACACGCTGCGGTTGATCTCTTCGGCGAC
The DNA here is from genome assembly GCF_003851705.1 of Pseudomonas sp. R2-37-08W. NCBI lineage: Bacteria > Pseudomonadati > Pseudomonadota > Gammaproteobacteria > Pseudomonadales > Pseudomonadaceae > Pseudomonas > Pseudomonas sp. R2-37-08W. Next base: position 465,255 of record NZ_CP027728.1, read on the forward strand.
CGCGCTTTGCTGCTCGGCGGCCGTGGCGATCTGCGAGTTCATCGCCTGGATGGTCGAAACGGTACGTGTGATGTTCTCCAATGCGCTGCCGGCGCGGCGGGTCAGTTCGACACTGCTGTCGGTCAGGCCGCGGCTGTTGTCCATGATGGTCGCCACCTGCTGGGTACCGTTTTGCAGGCCGACGATCAGTTCCTCGATCTCCTCGGTGGACTTCTGTGTGCGCTGGGCCAGGCTGCGCACTTCGTCGGCTACCACGGCGAAGCCACGCCCGGCTTCACCGGCACGCGCCGCTTCAATGGCCGCGTTCAGCGCCAGCAGGTTGGTTTGCTGGGCCACGGACTTGATCACGTCGAGCACGCTGCCGATTTTGTCGCTTTCGCGCTTCAGGTCGGCCATGGCGATCGTCGAATTGCCGACTTCGGTGGCCAGGCGCTCGATCTGGGCGATGGCTTCGCCGACTACCTTGTCGCCTTCACGGGCCTGCAGGTCGGCGGCCACGGCGGCTTCCGAGGCTTCTTCGGCATTGCGCGCAACTTCCTGCACGGTAGCGGCCATCTCGTTCATGGCCGTGGCGACCTGGTCGGTCTCGATCTTCTGACTGTTGACCCCGGCGCTGGTCTGTTCGGTCACTGCCGACAACTGCTCGGCGGCGCTGGCGATTTGCGTAACGCCATCGCTGATGCCGCCAATCAACTCGCGCAGGCCCACGGTCATGCTTTGCATGGCGCGTTGCAGTTGGCCGAGTTCATCCTGGCGGGCAGATTCCAGATTGTGGCTCAGGTCGCCCGAGGCTACGCGTTCGGCGACTTTTAGGGTTTGATTGAGCGGAATGATGATCTGGCGAGTGATGGCCCAGGCGGCGAAGAGACCAAAACTCAATGCCAGCAGGGCAGCCAGCAGCAACAGCCGTTTGGCTTGCGCGGCATCACTGTCGCGGACCACGGTTTGCGAGGCGGTGAGTGTGCTGCTGCGGTCCAGCAGAATGTCGCCTTGGACGTTCATGAGCTTCAGCGCAGCGGCGCTGGCCACCTGCGAATCGCGGTACTGGCTGACAGCGGCGCGGTAGGCTTGCAGCGAGGCGCTGGCCTGTTGCAGGTTGGTCGAGAATTGGTCAGGTAGCTGGCCGTTAAGGGCGGCGATTTTCTTCAGGGTATTGTCGATGGCATCCAGCGCAGGCTGCTCGGCCTCGACTTTGCCGCTGTAGGTGTAGCCGCGAACCTGAAATCGCGCCTGCTGGATCAGCTTGCTCAGGTCGACGATGCTGTTGAACTGGCTGACGCTGTCGCCCTGTAACAGGGCCTTTTCCACTTCGCCGACTTTGAGCACCGCGTTGTCGGCGGTATCGCCGAGTTTGCTGCGCGCGTTTTCGCGATTGGCACCTGCCTGGACCATGGCGTCGAATGCACGCTTGTACTGGTCAACCGCCGCAAGTTGGTCATCGACCAACGCGATATCGGCGGGCTGTTCAATCAGCGCCCGCGCAGTTTTCAGGCCGCTTTCCAGGTGGTCGAGAAGGCCATTGACAGTTGCCGGGCCCTGTTCGCCACGGCGCATTTCAAAGTCCAGTCGCGCGATGCGCAGGTCCTTGCTCAAGTCGTTGAGACTGGCGATGTAGCCCAGTTTGTCGCCACGGCTTATCACGCTGGAAAGCCCGGTCCAGCCGGTGAGTGTGATGATTGACGTAAGCAGCAACACCAGGCCGAAGCCTACGCCCAGTTTGGTTTTGACGCTCACATTTCCGAGCTTTTCGGCCGACCAACGATACATGCTGCGAACTCCCCTGGAACAAGGCTTGGACTTATTCACAGGCTATCGGCATGTGCACGGGATTCTGTAGCGCCACCGATTCACTGGGGGAGGAGGCTTGCCCCGATCATCATAGAGCGTCCGTGACAGGCGCCTGAGGCAGCGCCGCACCCTTGGGCCACAACATCCAGATCTGCCCCTGTTGCTTCATGTTCCCCGCCAACTCGCCCGCTGCCTCGCCTGTGCCCCAGAACAAGTCAGCCCGCACTTCGCCGGTGATTGCGCCCCCGGTGTCCTGGGCTGCGACGGGTCTGGTGATGGCTGAACCGTCAGGTTTGGTGGTCGACAACCACAACAGGCTGCCCAGCGGAATCACCTTGCGGTCCACCGCCACGCTGTACCCCGCCGTCAATGGCACATTCAGCGACCCGCGCGGCCCTTCGTTGCTGTCGGGGCGGGCGCTGAAGAATACATAGCTGGGGTTGCTCGCCAACAACTCTGGAATACGCTGCGGGTGCGCCTTGGCCCAGGCGCTGATGGCACCCATGCTCACCTCTTCTTTTTTCAGCTCGCCTTGCTCGACCAGCCAGCGGCCGATAGGGCGGTAGGGGTAGCCGTTCTGGTCGCCATACCCCACGCGCAGTTGACGCCCACCGGCCAGTTGAATACGCCCAGAGCCCTGGATCTGCAGGAACTGCAGGTCCATCGGATCGGTCAGCCAGGCTATCGGCTTGGCGGTCGAGCCCTGGCCGTTGATGGTGCTGGCATCGTCATACGGCTTGAGCACGCGGCCTTCCAGGCGGCCGCGCAGGCGTTTGCCCTTGAGTTCCGGATAGATTGCTTCCAGGTTGACGATAATCAGGTCATCCGGCACGCCGTACACCGGCACATGCGCGGTGGCGGTTTCGGTCAGGCTGCCGGGGTAGACCGGCTCGTAGTAGCCGGTGATCAGGCCGTTCGGGGTGTTGTCGGCTGAACGCAGGCCGAATACATCCAGGCGCTCTTTAAGAAACCCGCGAACCGCCACGGCATTGCCCGGTACGCTGGCTGCCGCTGCGCAGGTCGCGCTCCAGATCGGGTCGGCCTTGAGGCGCTGACAGGCACTGCGCCAGGATTCGAAGCCCGCCAGCAAGTCGCTGTCGGAAACCGCCGGCAGCGCTTCCCACGGAGCGCTCACATAAGTGGCGACGGCATGGGGTTTGGGCGCCTCTTCTTTGGCTGTCTCTTTGCCAGTGTCTTTGCCCACGTCGCAGCCGGCCAGCAGCGCGATCATCGGTAGAGCCCACGCCAGGCGGCTCCAGGGTTTCCAATTGACATTCATGCACGTAATTCCTGAAGCGATTGCCCGTGCTTTATCGCGCTTGGGCAACCTTGTTATTAATAGGGCTATTGGCCTTTGCGGAGGGGGCGGGGATACTGACCGCCGTTTCCGTGACCCTGAGCCACCATGACTTTAAAAAATATGACCGTTGTAGTGTTGGCCTGCCTGGCCTTGTCCGCCTGCGGCGGGGTTGACCCCAATTCCCCCCTGGGCCAGCGCAAGGCGATCTTCAAACAGATGCTCAAGACCGCCGAAGGCCTGGGCGGCATGTTGCGCGGGCGCATCCCTTTCGACGGCGCCCAGTTCGCCGACGGCGCGGTCAAGCTGGACGCGTTGTCCCATCAACCCTGGCAGCACTTCCCGAACGTGCGTGAAGAGGACCACACCAGTGCCAGGGACGAGGTGTGGCAAAAGCAGGCGCAGTTCCAGCAAATGGCCCGCGACCTTGAAGCGGCCACCGGTGAATTGGTGATCGCAAGCCAGGTCCAGCCCTATAAGGCCAGCAATCTGCAACCTGCAGTGCAGAAAGTTGAAGATGCCTGCAGCGCCTGCCATAAGCAGTTTCGGGACCACTGACCGGTTTACTGGTCGAGTTCTTCCACCGCATCCTGCAGTTCTTTGCGCGATTCGGCGAGCTTGTCCTTGCGCTTGTTGATCTTGTCCGGATCGCCTTTTTTCATGGCCTTGTCGAGGTCGGCCTGACGGCGGCTGACTTCGTGCTTGGCATCCAGCACCTTGTTTTCGCGTTCTTTCTTCAGCGATGCGTCAGTGCAGTTGGCGGTGACCTCGCTCAGGGCTTTTTCCAGGCCGGCCTGTTGGGCGCTGTTGCCATGGGCCTTGGCCTGTTCGATCTGGGTGCTGATGGCCTGGCGCTTGGCGGCGCAGCCGGTCAGTTCGGGCGCTTCGTCGGCGGCCAGCAGCGGCGTGGCCATGAAGCTTGCGACAGTCAGTAAGGCAAGAGGGGCAAGAAATTTCATATAAGGACTCCAAGTAGCATTCAGAGGGTCGGGCCGGACTCAGAAACCGTCTATACCGGCTTCACGTAATGTTTCAGCCAATGCCTGGACCTGCGGGTCGCGGAAAAAGGCGCTCAGTTGCACTGCGCGGCCCGGGCCGATGCCGTCTGAGGCCAGCCAGGCTTGGGTGTCTTTGGCGACCAGGGTATGCCAGTCGCCCTCCAGGTTGTTGCGCGCCGCAGGCGGTACGCCCAGGGCTTTGAGCCACTGTGCAAACGGGCGTTGCCGGGCGCTGTGAATACTGTCGAGCACCCGCGCGCGGGTGCGTTCGCCGAAGCCATCAATGTTAGCAAGCTCTGCCGCATCCAGGGTCAACCAATCGAGAAAGCCTGCGATTAGACCGGCCTGGATCAATACGTTCCAGGTTTCCCGCCCCATATGTGGCAAGGCCAGGCCCTGGTTGCTGCTCAGCCAGGTGAGGCGCGAGAGCAGTTGCTCCTCGCAGCCAGGGTCCAGCTGCCAGCAGCTCAAGGCGTGAAAGTCTCGAGTATCGGGTACTGGCACTTCCACTCGGGTGTTGTTGCGCAGGATCACCTCGTCGAGCCGGGGAATGACCTGGCCGGCAAGGCTGATGGATACCTGATCGCCGGGCCGGATGTCGAGGGCCTGCCAGTTTCTCAACGAACCCGCGCTGACCCGGCTGATTTGCCGGTCATCCAGTCGCACCGGTTCCAGTTCGAGAATCGGTGTGATACGCCCGGTACGCCCGATCCTGAACTGCACTTTGCGCACCAGCGCCAGCGCTTTGGTCGCTGGGTACTTCCAGGCCACCGCCCAGTAAGGTGCACTGGCTTGCCAGCGCTTGGCGGGTGCGCGCGCAGCCTGGTGCAACACCACCCCGTCGCTGGCGAACGGCAACGGATGGTTGTACCAATGTGTACGCCAGCGCGTGGCATCGCTGATGCTGTCGATGGACTGGCTATACCGCTGGCTGTCGGTGAACCCCCACCGTGCCAGCGTGGCCAGGCGCTCGGTGAAGCTCGCCGGGCCTTCGGGCCAGGCCCAGACGAACAACCCGATCCCGCCCGCCTCGGTGTCGCTCAATTGGCGTCGGTTCATCAAGCCAGCCACCTTGCTGCGCGCGTTTAGCCCGCCGTTTGCCGACTGTACGTGGCCGTCGAGGCGCCAGTACAGCTCGCCTTGCAGTACAGCGTCGACGGGGTCCGGCAGTTGCTGGACGATACCCGGCATCTTGCGCGCGGAAACTGTCCAATCGTGACCGAGCAGACCGTCGCCGCGGCTGATGAGTTGGTGCAATTGGCCTTTGCGATACACCAGGGTCACGGCTACCCCGTCGACCTTGGGTTGAATCCAGACGTCCTGGCGGGTGCTGAGCCACTCACCCACATCGGCCGCGTCCAGCAGCTTCTCCAGGCCGGTATGCGCGACCGGGTGGCGCAGTGTGCCGCGTGAGCTTGCCAGCGGGTTGTCATCCCTGGGTGTGGGTTGAAGGTCACATTTGCGCCAATGAGTCAGGCGTTGGCGGGCCTGGTCGTACAGTTCATCGCTGATGGGGGATTGACCCTGTCGATGGTAGACGTCATCCCACTGGCTGACCTGCCTGGACAACGTGTCGATTTGGGATCGGGCGTCCTCGGGACAGTCATCGGCCCAGGCCCAGCACGGCAGAAAGCCAATCAGGAGAACCATTAACGCGCGCATCGGGAGCATCCTTGCTCGAAAAGGGCGTTCAGCCTAAGTGATCCGCACGGCCACAAAAAAGCCCTGACCGAGCGGGGCTTTTTACCGGGTGTTTCTGCCTGCTTGAACCAGCCGTCCAACGCGTCCGGCGCGTCGTGGTTATCAGCCTCGGCCGCCCGATTTGCTGGCCCGCGTCGACTTCGGCCTCGGTTTCAACGATTTTGTTGCAACCTTTGAAAATCAAAAAGCCCCGCCGGGCGAACCTGGCGGGGCTTTGGCAGCCGCGAACGATTACAGACCGGCAGCGGTACGCAGGTCGTTGGCGCGGTCGGTTTTTTCCCAGGTGAAGGTGGTGAAGGTGTCGTCGCCGACCGTCTTCTGCGCAGGGGTACGACCGAAGTGGCCGTAGGCTGCGGTTTCCTGGTACATCGGATGCAGCAGGTCGAGCATGGTAGTGATCGCGTAAGGGCGCAGGTCGAAGATCTCGCGCACCAGCTTGACGATCTTGTCATCGCTGATCTTGCCGGTACCGAAGGTATTCAGCGAGATCGAAGTAGGCTGGGCCACACCAATGGCGTAGGACACCTGAATCTCGCAACGTTCAGCCAAGCCGGCGGCGACGATGTTCTTGGCCACGTAACGACCGGCGTAGGCAGCGGAACGGTCGACCTTGGATGGATCCTTGCCGGAGAACGCGCCACCGCCGTGACGGGCCATGCCGCCGTAGCTGTCGACGATGATCTTGCGACCGGTCAGGCCGCAGTCGCCCACCGGGCCGCCGATGATGAACTGGCCGGTCGGGTTGATGTGGAATTGGGTGTCCTTGCTCAGCAGCTCGGCAGGCAGTACGTGCTTGACGATCAGCTCCATCACGCCTTCGCGCAGGTCTTTGTAGGAGACATCCGGGTTGTGCTGGGTGGACAGTACGACGGCGTCGATACCCACCACTTTGCCGCCTTCGTAGCGGCAGGTGACCTGGGACTTGGCGTCCGGGCGCAGCCACGGCAGCAGGCCGGATTTACGTGCTTCGGCCTGGCGCTGTACCAACTGGTGAGAGAAGGTGATCGGCGCGGGCATCAGCACCTCGGTTTCGTTGCTGGCGTAGCCGAACATCAGGCCCTGGTCGCCAGCGCCTTGATCTTCAGGCTTGGCGCGGTCGACGCCCTGGTTGATGTCAGGGGACTGCTTGCCGATGATGTTCATCACGCCACAGGTCGCGCCGTCAAAGCCGACGTCGGAGCTGTTGTAGCCGATGTCGGTGATCACGTCGCGCACGATCTGTTCCAGGTCGACCCAGGCCGTGGTGGTGACTTCGCCGGCGATGATCGCCACGCCCGTTTTCACCAGAGTCTCGCACGCCACACGGGCGAACTTGTCTTCAGCAATGATGGCGTCCAGCACCGCGTCAGAAATCTGGTCGGCGATTTTGTCCGGATGCCCTTCAGACACGGACTCGGAGGTGAAAAGGGAGTATTCGCTCATCTCGATGTTTTCCTGATATTTACCGATGGTGAGTGTCGCCAGCCGGTCGCTGAAAATGGCGGACCTGAATCTGGAAACCATTACGTAAACCTACATAGAGGCTTTCCCCGGGAACGAGTCCCGCAGCGGTGGCCCAACGGGCCAGATCGTCCTGTTCAAAACCCAACCAGAGATCACCGCAGGCCTCCCTGGCCCAATTCTGGTTGTGGCTGCATAAATCCGTTACCAGCAGGCTGCCGCCGGGGTGCAGCAACCCGGCCATTTGCTTGAGCGCGTCGGCGGGGACGGCAAAGTGGTGCAAGACCATGTTCAGCACCACGCAATCGGCCCGCAGGCGGGTGTCGCTCAGGGCGTCGGCCAGTTGCAGGCGGACATTGCCCAACGCCTCGCGTTCACACAGCTGGCGCGCCAGTTCAAGCATCGCCGGGCTGTTGTCCAGTGCCGTCACCTGGCCAAAGCGCCGCGCCAGGTCCGGCAGGAAACCGCCGTCGCCAGGGCCGACTTCCAGGGCCGTGGCCTCATTGCTGAAGCTCAGCTTGTCCAGCAGCGCCAGTACGCTTTCGCGGTATTGGGGCAAGCCGGCGATCAGGTCTTGCTGAGCACGAAATTTCTCGGCAACCCGTGCGAAAAAATCCTGGCTGGCAGCGGCGCGTTGCCCATGAACCTGACTGACGCGCGACTGTACGTCGCTCGGCAGGTCCAGGCTGTCCACTTCGTCAAGCAGGGCGGCGTGCAGTTTGCCGCCGAGCAACTCGGTGTGGGGCAGGGCGCGACGGTAAAAAATTGCATTGCCTTCGCGGCGGGTCGCCACCAGGTCGGCCTGGGCCAGTACCTTCAGATGATGGCTCATGCCGGACTGGCCGATGGCGAAGATCTGCGCCAGTTCCAATACGCCGAAGGAATCGTTGGCCAGTGCGCGCAATACGTTCAAGCGCAACGGATCACCTGCAGCCTTGCAAAGGGCAGCCAGTTCATCGCCGTCGTCAGGACGCAGGGAGGGCACGGGTAGGTTCATAAGGCCAGCAGTCTAGTGACGGGTGATAATCGCCGCAAGGCCAATATCAAAAAGTTTTGATATTGATCGATAAGTGGCAGTTATAAGCGGGCGCTATAACCTTTGGACGAACCGGCATCCGAGTTCTGCAAGGGATTGGCGGGCAAACCACAGGAAAAACCGCTTCAAGTGACTATCTGTCATTGCCCGCAGGCGGTGGCTGAGGGAAAATGCCGGTCCTTTTTTCCGTTTCTTTGTTCAAGCCCCCAGGAGATCAGCGATGCCCAGCCGTCGTGAGCGTGCCAACGCCATTCGTGCCCTCAGCATGGATGCCGTGCAAAAAGCCAACAGCGGCCATCCCGGTGCCCCGATGGGCATGGCGGATATCGCCGAAGTACTTTGGCGTGACTACCTGAAGCACAACCCGAGCAACCCGTCGTTCGCCGACCGTGACCGTTTCGTACTGTCCAACGGCCACGGCTCGATGCTGATCTATTCGCTGCTGCACCTGAGCGGCTACGACGTCACCATCGATGACCTCAAGAGCTTCCGCCAGTTGCACAGCCGCACCCCGGGCCACCCGGAATTCGGCTACACCCCAGGCGTCGAGACCACCACCGGTCCCCTGGGCCAGGGCCTCGCTAACGCGGTTGGCTTCGCGCTGGCTGAAAAAGTCTTGGGCGCGCAGTTCAACCGCCCCGGCCACGATATCGTCGATCACCACACCTACGTATTTTTGGGTGATGGCTGCATGATGGAAGGCATTTCCCACGAAGTCGCTTCCCTGGCCGGCACCCTGGGCCTGGGCAAGCTGATTGCCTTCTACGATGACAACGGCATTTCCATCGACGGCGAAGTCGAAGGCTGGTTCACCGATGACACCCCCAAGCGTTTCGAAGCCTACAACTGGCAGGTGATCCGCAACGTCGACGGCCACGATCCGGAAGAAATCAAGATCGCCATCGACACCGCTCGCAAGAGCGCGCAGCCGACCCTGATCTGCTGCAAGACCACCATCGGCTTCGGCTCGCCGAACAAGCAAGGCAAGGAAGACTGCCACGGCGCCCCGCTGGGTGACGCGGAAATCGCCCTGACCCGCGAAGCGCTGAAGTGGAACCACGGCCCGTTCGAGATCCCGGCCGACATCTACGCCGAGTGGGACGCCAAGGAAAAAGGCCTGGCCACCGAAGCCGAGTGGGACCAGCGCTTCGCTGCCTACTCCGCCGAATTCCCTGAGCTTGCCAATGAGCTGGTACGCCGCCTGGCCGGTGACCTGCCGGCCGATTTCTCGGAAAAAGCCTCGGCCTACATCGCCGAAGTCGCCGCCAAGGGCGAGACCATCGCCAGCCGTAAAGCCAGCCAGAACACCCTGAACGCCTTTGGCCCGCTGCTGCCTGAGTTCCTCGGCGGTTCGGCCGACCTGGCCGGTTCCAACCTGACCTTGTGGAAAGGCTGCAAAGGCGTGTCGGCCGAAGACGCCAGCGGCAACTACATGTACTACGGCGTGCGCGAGTTCGGCATGAGTGCCATCATGAACGGCGTGTCCCTGCACGGCGGCCTGGTGCCTTACGGCGCGACCTTCCTGATGTTCATGGAGTACGCCCGCAACGCGGTACGCATGGCCGCGCTGATGAAGAAGCGCGTGATCCATGTCTATACCCATGACTCCATCGGCCTGGGCGAAGACGGCCCGACGCACCAGCCGGTCGAACAATTGACCAGCCTGCGCACTACGCCGAACCTGGATTGCTGGCGCCCTGCCGACGCGGTGGAATCCGCCGTGGCCTGGAAGCACGCGATCGAGCGCAAGGACGGCCCTTCGGCGCTGATCTTCTCGCGCCAGAACTTGCAACACCAGGTGCGTACCGACGCACAGATCGCCGACATCAGCCGTGGTGGCTACGTGCTCAAGGACTGCATCGGCGAGCCGGAGCTGATCCTGATCTCTACCGGTTCCGAAGTGGGCCTGACCGTTCAGGCGTACGACAAGCTGACCGCGCAGGGCCGCAACGTTCGCGTGGTGTCCATGCCGTGCACCAGCGTGTTCGAAGCCCAGGACGCCGGCTACAAGCAATCGGTATTGCCGTTGCAGGTCAGCGCGCGTATCGCCATTGAGGCGGCTCACGCCGACTACTGGTACAAGTACGTAGGCCTGGAAGGCCGCGTGATCGGCATGACCACCTACGGTGAGTCGGCGCCGGCGCCCGCCTTGTTCGAAGAGTTCGGTTTCACCCTGGAAAACATCCTGGGCCAGGCTGAAGAGTTGTTGGAAGACTAAGCCAGTCTGCGTTGTCTGCACTGACGCCATCGCGGGCAAGCCCACTCCCACATTTGGATTGCGGTCCAATGTGGGAGGGGGCTTGCCCGCGATGGCGTCAGAACATTCAACACCGAACTAACCTTGATCGAGAACCCCATGCCCCAACCGCGTCCCTACAAAGTTGCACTCAACGGCTACGGCCGCATTGGTCGTTGCGTCTTGCGTGCTCTGTTCGAGCGAGGGGCGGCGGCAGGGTTTGAAATTGTTGCGATCAACGACTTGGCCGACATGGCCAGCATCGAATACCTGACACGTTTCGACTCCACCCATGGCCGCTTCCCTGGCGAAGTGCGGGTCGAGGACGATTGTCTGCATATCAATGGCGACTGCGTAAAAGTACTGCGCAGTGCCACCCCGAGGGCATCGACTGGGCGGCGTTAGGCGTCGACCTGGTGTTGGAATGCTCCGGTGCCTACCACACCCGTGCCGACGGCCAGCGTTTTCTTGATGCCGGCGCTCCGCGCGTGCTGTTTTCCCAGCCGATGGCCAGCGAGGCGGATGTGGACGCCACCGTCGTCTACGGCATCAATCAGGACTGCCTGACCGGCGCCGAGCTGCTGGTGTCCAATGCCTCGTGCACCACCAACTGCAGCGTGCCGTTATTGCGCCTGCTGGACCAGGCGATCGGCCTGGACTACGTGTCGATCACCACGATCCACTCGGCCATGAACGACCAACCGGTGATCGACGCCTATCACCACGAGGACCTGCGCCGCACGCGTTCGGCGTTCCAGTCAGTGATTCCGGTGTCCACCGGCCTGGCGCGTGGCATCGAGCGATTGCTGCCGGAACTTGCCGGGCGAATCCAGGCCAAAGCGGTACGGGTGCCGACGGTGAACGTGTCCTGTCTGGACATCACCATGCAAACCGTGAGCGATACCGATGCGGCGCAGGTCAACCGGATATTGCGCGACGCCGCCACCAGCGGCCCGCTGAAAGGCTTGCTGGCCTACACCGAGTTGCCCCACGCCAGCTGCGATTTCAACCATGACCCGCATTCGGCGATTGTCGATGCCAGCCAGACCCGCGTTTCCGGCCCGAGGCTGGTGAACATCCTGGCCTGGTTCGACAACGAATGGGGCTTTGCCAACCGAATGCTCGATGTTGCAGAACACTATCTGCAAGTAGCTTCCAAACAACCTCAACAGTAATTCAGGAACTGCGACCCATGACCGTGTTGAAGATGACCGACCTCGATCTGCAAGGTAAGCGCGTACTGATTCGCGAAGACCTCAACGTCCCAGTCAAGGACGGTGTTGTCACCAGCGATGCGCGAATCCTGGCCTCGCTGCCGACCATCAAGCTGGCCCTGGAAAAAGGCGCGGCCGTGATGGTCTGCTCCCACCTGGGTCGTCCGACCGAAGGTGAGTTCTCCGCCGAAAACAGCCTCAAGCCGGTGGCCGAATACCTGAGCAAGGCCCTGGGCCGCGACGTACCGTTGGTGGCTGACTACCTGGGCGGCGTTGACGTCAAGCCTGGCGACATCGTGCTGTTCGAAAACGTGCGCTTCAACAAGGGCGAGAAAAAGAACAGCGACGAGCTTGCCCAGCAATACGCGGCGCTGTGCGACGTGTTCGTGATGGACGCCTTCGGCACCGCCCACCGCGCCGAAGGCTCGACTCACGGCGTGGCCAAGTTCGCCAAGGTCGCCGCTGCCGGCCCTCTGCTGGCCGCTGAGCTGGATGCGCTGGGCAAGGCCCTGGGCGCTCCGGCGCAACCGATGGCCGCCATCGTGGCCGGTTCCAAAGTCTCCACCAAGCTGGACGTACTCAACAGCCTCAGCCAGATCTGCAATCAGCTGATCGTCGGCGGCGGCATTGCCAACACCTTCCTGGCCGCAGCCGGCCATCCGGTGGGCAAGTCGCTGTACGAGCCGGACCTGCTCGACACCGCCCGCGCCATCGCCGCCAAGGTCAGCGTGCCGCTGCCGGTGGACGTGGTGGTCGCCAAGGAATTCGCCGAAAGCGCCGAAGCCACCGTCAAGCTCATCGCTGACGTGGCCGACGACGACATGATCCTGGATATCGGCCCGCAAACCGCAGCCAACTTCGCTGAGCTGTTGAAAGCCTCCCAGACCATCCTGTGGAACGGCCCGGTCGGCGTATTCGAGTTCGATCAGTTCGGCAATGGCACCAAGGTGTTGGCCAAAGCCATCGCTGAAAGCTCGGCGTTCTCCATCGCGGGGGGTGGCGACACTCTGGCGGCCATCGATAAATATGGCGTTGCTGATCAGATCTCCTACATTTCTACCGGTGGCGGTGCGTTCCTCGAGTTCGTCGAGGGCAAAGTGCTGCCGGCCGTGGAAGTGCTGGAAACCCGAGCCAAAGGTTAAGGCGCGCGTGATCAGGAAAAAGGAGCGTCCCATGATCAAGTCGTTGGCACTGGTGATAGCAGTGGGCCTGTTGGCCGGCTGCAGCAGCACGCCAAGCGCGGCGCCGGAAGCTGAAAAGCCGGGGCCGGTGCAGAAGAAAAGCTGCTACCAGGCCGACTGGCAAGCGGAAACCATGCCGGTGATCAACAAGCGCATGGGCAATGACCGGCTGGAGAAATACGACTCCGCGCCCAACGGTCAGGAACAGGGTTGCCCTTGACGGGTCTGATCCACTAACCCACAGCAATGGCGGCCTCAGGTCGCCCTGCGAGGATTGGCAATGAAAGGCGCTATCGCCCTGGCAACCCTGGCTTTGTTAGCCGGTTGCAGCAGCATGAACATGTTCGACAAGGCTGGGCCGGAAGGTAAATGGACGACGTGGACCTGCGACAGCAAGGCCGAGGTCAATTGGCGCTTCGCCAACCCGGCCCGCACTGAGTTGGATGTACGCCTCGGCGGTTCCGACCAGGTTTATCGCCTCAAGCAGGACGTGGCGGCTTCGGGCGTGCTGTACAGCGATGGCCAACTGGCCTTTCATACCAAGGGTGAGGAAGGCCTGGTCTACTGGGTGGCCACAGATGATCTGATTGGGCGCGGCTGCAAGGCCCAATAAGATTTCGAATTTGATGAGATCCAAATGTGGGAGGGGGCTTGCCCCCGATTACGGTAGGTCAGCCAGCACACAGGTGTCTGGCAAACCGCTATCGGGAGCAAGCCCCCTCCCACATTAAATCCGGTTCCAAAGTGACATAGGTTGTGAGCCGGACACTGCAATAACGATTCAGCAGCACAAGCTCAACCCCTTGATCTGCAATAACTTGAATAGCAGCCGCCGCTACGGCAGGCTTGCACGATTAACGACCCTCGACCGGGAGAGACAACACAATGGCACTTATCAGCATGCGTCAAATGCTGGACCACGCAGCCGAGTTCGGCTACGGCGTCCCAGCCTTTAACGTCAACAACCTTGAGCAGATGCGCGCCATCATGGAAGCCGCTGACAAGACCGACTCCCCCGTGATCGTCCAGGCTTCGGCCGGTGCCCGCAAATACGCCGGTGCGCCGTTCCTGCGTCACCTGATCCTCGCAGCCATCGAAGAATTCCCGCACATCCCGGTGTGCATGCACCAGGACCACGGCACCAGCCCTGACGTGTGCCAGCGCTCGATCCAGCTGGGCTTCAGCTCGGTGATGATGGACGGCTCCCTTGGCGAAGACGGCAAGACCCCAACCGACTACGAGTACAACGTACGCGTTACCCAACAAACCGTGGCCATGGCTCACGCCTGCGGCGTATCGGTTGAAGGCGAGCTGGGCTGCCTGGGTTCCCTGGAAACCGGCATGGCCGGCGAAGAAGACGGCATCGGCGCCGAAGGCGTGCTGGATCACAGCCAGATGCTGACCGACCCGGAAGAAGCCGCCGACTTCGTCAAGAAGACCCAGGTAGATGCCCTGGCCATCGCCATCGGCACCAGCCACGGCGCCTACAAGTTCACCAAGCCACCGACCGGCGACGTGCTGGCCATCGACCGCATCAAGGAAATCCACAAACGCATCCCCAACACCCACCTGGTGATGCACGGTTCTTCCTCGGTACCGCAAGAGTGGCTGGCGATCATCAACCAGTACGGCGGCGACATCAAAGAAACCTACGGCGTACCGGTTGAAGAAATCGTCGAAGGCATCAAGTACGGCGTGCGCAAGGTCAACATCGACACCGACCTGCGCCTGGCCTCCACGGGCGCGATGCGTCGCCTGATGGCGACCAACCCGAGTGAGTTCGACCCGCGTAAATTCTTCGGCGCCACCGTGACTGCAATGCGTGATGTGTGTATTGCACGTTATGAAGCGTTTGGTACTGCCGGTAATGCTTCGAAGATCAAGCCGATCTCGTTGGAAGCGATGTACCAGCGGTATTTGAAAGGTGAGTTGAACGCTAAGGTCAATTAAGCCTCAGCGTTTAAAAGGAAGCCCGCAGTGATGCGGGCTTTTTTGTGCTTGGAGAGGGCCGGCCGCAACGGAGCCGTAGGACGAGCGCCGCATGCTCAGGCTACGCGATCCAAATGTGGGAGGGGGCTTGCCCCCGATGGCTGTGTATCAGCTAACACATTCAGAGACTGACCCACCGCTATCGGGTGTAGAGCCGTAGACATCGTTTACATCTGAAACCGGGGACATCGTTTACACATTTGAGGCTTGGACGCGGGTCATACCTCGCCCAAGCCTTCCCAGGGGATAATCACACAAGTACAAATCCCAAACATCATCCTCAGCCTCTTTAAGCCCTATCTGCTCCCCTGACAGCGCCTCGCTGATAAATACCAACTTGCCTTTCCACTTGATCGACCCGTCCTGCCTGACGCTTCGAACCTTCATTTCGGACGGATACGCCACATCCGGCAAGCATCCTGGGTAAATCCGGGTAGACGGCACATACACGTCCCCTGGACGCTTCATACCGAGCGCTTCATGAGGGCGCACGTAATTGAACTCATGCCTGAAATGCTCCAGCAAAAGCTGCTGCTCGATTAAGTTTTCTCCTAAGGGCAGCTCCAGTTTCAAGCTACGGTGCATCCGCTCATGGCGACCATTTTGGGCCGGTCTTCCTGGCATGGTGCGCTCCGGATAGATGCCCAGACGTATCCACCAAACTGCCAGCGTGGACATTCTTGCCAGGCCAGGAGAGGCAAACGGAACACCGTTGTCCGACCGAATAACTTCGGGCATGCCGTACTCCTCAAATAGTCTCTCAAAGGCGTGTTTAACAGGTTCAGTCTTGATCTTTGAATGAGCCCTGCACGCCAAAATCATCCGGGACGCGTGGTCTGTGATGGTCAAAGGGAAGCACATCTGCGCGTTATGCATTTTGAATTGCCCTTTGTAGTCGGCGCACCATGTCTGGTTAGGTTCGTTGGCCTCGCGCATTACTACAGGGGAAGTACCGTGTCTGCGCTTGAAGCGCCGCTTTTGGACGAGCCCAAGTCGATCAAGCCATTGGCCTGCTGTACTTGGGGAAGGCCAGGCGATGGAGGGATCTTCAAGTCGCAATAGCTCGAGAAGCTTCTTCGGACCCCATTTATCGTGCGCCTCCTTCATCGCCACCACACGGGCCAGGATTTCATCGTCGGTTTTATTGGGGCTGTTGTGAGGGCGTCGGGACAGTTCGGCTAACGACTTTAAATCGCCATTGTGCCGGCCGATCCATTTGTCGACGGTAGGCCGACTTACGTTAAAGCGGCGCGCCAGCTGGCTTTTGGTGTAATTACCAGAAAGCCAGTCAGCGACCAGTCTGATTCGTTGATTCATCGGAGACTCTTGGTTCCAGGGCATGATCAGTTACCTCCTGATCATGCGTATTAACCTGTAAACCATGTCCCCGGTTAGAAATGTAAACGATGTCCCCGGTTTGTACCGGGGCAAGCCCCCTCCCACAGGGTTCATCGGAACTTGCCTACTCACGATTTTACTCGTGATCAATATCCAACTTCGCAAACGTCACCTTAGCCCCTTCCTTGCTATCGCCACTGTTGTCCTGCACATACACCCCCGCCTTGAAGTACAGCGGCTTGTCGGCCCAGGCTGCGCCGATGCGTTCATTCCACTCACTGTCGGCCGCGTACACGCTGAGCAGCCCGGCTTTGTTGAGGTTGATCACATAGGTGAAGGTCTTTTCCAGTGGCACATTGGAGGCGACGATGATTACCCGGCTTTCAGATTCGTCCGGGCGCATGCGCACTTTGGCGACGATGTTGCCGGTCTGGGTTTTTTCCTTGAACTGGTACTCCAGTTTGATCAGCGGTTTCTGGCTGTCGTAGGCGTGGATCTGGCCGATCACCACCTTGCCGGTGGACGGTACCTGGTTGACGGTGAGCGTGGCGCGCAGGAAGTTATCGGCTTCGGGGTAGGTCCAGTTGCGCAAGCGCCCGTCGGCGTAGGTTTCGCGCAGTTCGCTGCGCGGGTAGATGGCGTTTTCCGTGCGGGTGCCGGTGACAGGGGTCCAGAACTGCACATCGCTGCCTTCGGCCTGGAAATACTGGTCATTGAAGCCGTTGAGCAGCTTCGGGGTTTCGATGGTCGTGGGCGGGGAGCCGACCGGAATGCTCAGGTTCCAGGTGGAAAGGTCGATCATGGTGTTGGCCTTTTACGAGGGGTGAAAGCTTTAGCCCGAGGGCTGCACAGGTTCTTTATAGGTGGTGTTAACCAAGTTGTTAACACTGACTGGCAATTTATTGGCGTCAGAGGAATGCCAAAAAGCCATGTTGCCCATGGTACGCGGGCTACAGAGCCTGACCGTTAGTCGGCTGACTCGGCTTTGGCGCAATGATGGCATCGACGTTACTTCTGCTTTTTTATAACCGGGGCTAGAGTGAGGCCTCATTATTTGTCCGGTTTAAAGTACCCGAAGTGACCGGTGCAGTTCCTTAAGGAAGAGACGTAGCATGGATTGCGCTCCAAACCTCGGCGACGGCAGTTCAGTTCTCTTGGTGGTCGATGACTACCCGGAAAATCTCGTCAGCATGCGTGCAGTGTTGCAGCGCGAAGACTGGCGAATCATTACCGCCGCTTCCGGTATGGAGGCCCTGGAATTGCTACTGGTCCACGACGTCGATCTGGTATTGCTGGACGTGCGGATGCCCGGTATGGATGGCTTCGAGGTGGCACGCCTGATGCGGGGCAGCCAGCGTACGAGCATGACGCCGATCATCTTTCTCACCGCCGATGCACAGTCGCCCGACGCGGTGCTCAAAGGCTATGCCAGCGGTGCGATCGACTACCTGTTCAAGCCCTTCGACCCGCATATCCTCAAGCCCAAGGTGCAGGCGCTGTTGGAGCATCAGCATAATCGCCGCGCCCTGCAGCGGTTGAGTCATGACTTGGAAGCCGCCCGCGCCTTCAATGCCTCGGTGTTGGACAACGCCGCCGAAGGCATTCTGGTGGTGGGCGAGGGCAGCGTGATTGAGTATGCCAACCCTGCGATCTCCAGGCTGCTCAACGCCACGATGGCGGAGTTGCAAGGCGAGAGTTTCTTGAGCTTCCTGCAAAAACCCCATGTGCCCGCCTGGTTGGGGTTCCCGATGTACGAGGCCTATCGCAAAGGCGAAACGTGGCGCTTGCACGATGCCATCTTGCGCACCAGCCGTGGTCAACAGGTGCCGGTGGCGTTGTCCTGCGCGCCGTTGCCCGCAGAGCAGAAGGCGATGGTGGTGACGGTGCTGGACATGTCCGAGGTGCGTCACTTGCACCAGCAACTGGAGTTCCAGGCGGTGACCGACCCGTTGACCGGGCTGCTGAATCGTCGCGGCTTCTACCAGACAGTGGGCAACATGTTGTCGCGCAGCGAGCGCAATGAGCAGTCGCTGGTGTTGCTGTACCTGGATCTGGATGGCTTCAAACGAGTCAACGACACCTTGGGCCACGACGCCGGTGATCGCGTGCTGCGCTGGGTCTCCGAGCAGATGCAGGCGTGCCTGCGCTCCTACGACATTCTGGGACGCATGGGCGGGGATGAATTCACTGCCTTGCTGGAGCTGGAGTTCCCGGAGCAGGCGGCGAAGATTGCGGAAAAACTGATCGAACGGGTGTCGGTGTGCCAGCAGGTCGACGGTCTGGAGGTGATGCTTGGGGTCAGCATCGGTATTGCGACCTTCCCCGACTGTGGCTCGGACCTGAGCGGCCTGTTGCGAGCGGCGGACATCGCCATGTACGAAGCCAAGCGCGCCGGCCGTCAGCAGTATCGCTATTACGACCAGGAAATGAACGGCCGAGCCCGTTCACGCCTGATGCTGGAAGACAGTGTGCGCACCGCGATTCAAAACAAGGAATTTACCTTGGTGTACCAGCCGCAGGTGTCGCTGGAGGACGGGCGCTTGCGCGGTGTCGAGGCGTTGCTGCGCTGGCAGCACCCGAGCGTCGGCGATGTGTCGCCGGGTCTGTTTTTGCCGTTGCTGGAAGAGGCGCGCTTGATCAGCCAGTTGAGCACGTGGATTTACCAGCAAGTCGCCGCCCAACGCCAGGCCTGGCAAGCGGCGTTCGATGAAGAGCTGGTGCTGAGCGTGAGCCTGAGCAGCAGCCAGTTCAATATGCCCAACCTGGCCAGTCAACTGCGCCAGGTCCTCGAAAGGCACGGGTTACAGGGGCGGCAGTTGGAAGTGGAAATCAGTGAAGACTGCCTGATGAGTAACCTTGAGGAATCGACCAAGCAGCTCAAGCTGTTGCGTGGGCTTGGGGTGCGTATCGCCCTGGATGACTTTGGCTCAGGGCGGTGTTCCCTGGCGCATTTGCGCGACCTGGCGTTCGACACCCTCAAGCTGGACCCGCAATTGGTGGCTCGCCTGCCAGGCTCGGCACGGGATGCAGCGATGGCGCGCAGCATCATCGAGCTGTGCGGGCATTTTGATGTGCTGGTGATCGCCGAGGGCGTGGAAACCCTTGAACAGTCGCAGTGGCTCAAGGCCCATGGCTGCTCGTTCATCCAGGGCACCTGGGCGGCGGCGCCGCTGATGGCCGAGGACGTTGTCGGTTGGTCGCACCCTCACGCGCTTTGAATTCGCTACACTGGCGCCCGTCCGAACCACGTTGCAGACCCCATGACCGCGTTGAAATACCTCCAGGCCTATCCCGCTGCCCTTCAGGAGCAAGTTCGCCAACTGATCGCCAAGGATCAGTTGGGCGCCTACCTGGAGCAGCGTTATCCCGAGCGGCACGCCGTGCAGAGCGACAAGGCCCTGTACAGCTACGCCCTGGCCTTGAAGCAGGAACACCTGCGCAATGCGCCGTCGATCGACAAGGTGCTGTTCGATAACCGCCTGGACCTGACCCACCGCGCCCTGGGCCTGCACACCACGATTTCCCGAGTGCAGGGCGGCAATCTCAAGTCCAAGAAAGAGATCCGCATCGCTTCGTTGTTCAAGGAAGCGGCCCCCGAATTCCTGCGCATGATCGTGGTGCACGAGCTGGCGCACTTCAAGGAATCGGACCACAACAAGGCGTTCTACAAACTCTGTGAACACATGATGCCCGGCTACCACCAGGTGGAATTCGACCTGCGGGTGTACCTCACCTGGCGCGATCTGCAAGGCAAGCCCTAATCACAAGGCGATTGACCATGGATGTGAGCAAGACCAAGAGCAGCTTCTACCGCCGCCTGTATGTGGCGTATTTGATCGACAGCGGGCTGGCCAGCAGCGTCCCCGCCCTGACCGATGCCACTGGCATGCCCCGGCGCACGGCGCAGGACACGATTGCGGCGTTGGCCGATCTGGATATTGTGTGCGAGTTCGAGCAGGAGGATGGCGCCCGTAACCATGCCGGGCGTTATCGGATTCGTGATTGGGGGGCGATTGATCGACGGTGGATCGAGGGGAATCTGGTGTCGATCAAGCGGGTATTGGGTTATCCCTGAAGGCTTGCAGTGCCTGGCCTGACGCTATCGGGGGCAAGCCCCCTCCCACACTTGATTTGTGAATACATTCAAATGTGGGAGGGGGCTTGCCCCCGATGAGGCCCTCAAACCCGCCGCATCCCGATATGTGGAATATCGTCTTCCAGGTATTCCTCTCCCGCCACCACAAACCCGTACCGTCCGTAATACCCCTGCAAGTGCGCCTGGGCTGACAGAAAAATCGGTGTCTCGGGCCAGATATCCTCGATCTGCTTGAGGGCTTTTTCCATCATCAAATGCCCCAGCCCGGTGCCGCGTGCCGATGGTGCGACGATCACTCGACCGATCACCACATCGCCGCCCTGGGTCTCTGGGTCCAGCAGCCGCAGGTAGGCCACCAGCTCATTGTCGTTCCAGGCCATCAAGTGGTGGGTATCGCCTGACAGGTCCTGCCCGTCAATGTCCTGGTAAACGCATTTCTGTTCAACGACAAACACCTCGCCGCGCAGGCGCAGGATGGCGTAAAGCTGTTCTTTGCCCAGATCGTCGTGATGTTTGCAGACCCAATCAACCGTCATGATGTGCGCTCTTGTCAAAGGCTTGGCAGGGATAGTAAGCGCGACCGGCGCTGCTGTCTAAAACCGGCTATTTTGTGAATGGCGTCAATTTGCCATCATTCAGTGCATGCACGGCCGACTTCTTTGTGTAATAAGCAATGCACGCTCATTGATGAGCTACTGTTATCAGGCCATCGCCTGCCCGCCAAGGATTTTAAGCATGCCGCGATTGTCTCGTGCCGTTGCTTTGATTGCAGTGTTACTGCTGGCTCAACCGGTGGTGGCGCAGCGTCTGCGCCTGGTGGCGGATGGCTGGCCACCGTTCACCGATGTCACCTTGGTCAACGGCGGGCTGGCCACGGATATCGTCAGCACCGCGCTGGCTCGGGCGGGGTACGCCAGTGATTTTGAGCAGGTGCCTTGGGCGCGCGCGCTGAAGGGTGTAGGCGATGGGCGCTACGACGTGCTGATCAACGCGTGGTACGACGATGCCCGCACGCAGCTGGGGCAGTTTTCCGAGCAATATCTGGTCAACCGTGTGCGTTTTATCAAGCGTCGCGACGACGCTATCGATTATCAGAGCCTGGAACAGTTGCACGACGAAAGCATCGCCGTGGTGCGCGGCTATGCCTATTCGGCGGCGTTCGACCAGGATGCGCTGTTACAGAAAGTCCCGGTGCATAACTTTGCCATGGCCGTGCGCATGCTGGCGGCGGGCCGTGTGCGGCTGACCCTGGAAGACGAGTACGTGGCGCGTTACTACCTGGCGCGGGAGTCGCCGAGGGTGCGCAATGCCGTGGAGTTCCTGGGCAAGCCGCTGAGCGAGAACAGCCTGCATATTCTGGTCAGCCTGAAGAACCCCGAGCATGCGCAGATCGTGGCCGGCTTTGATCGGGAGATTGCCAGGATGAAGGCCGATGGCAGTTATGCCAGGTTGATGAAGGCCCATGGGATGTAGTGCCTGTGAGGGCCTCATCGGGGGCAAGCCCCCTCCCACACTTTTGATTTGTGAACACAGTCAAAATGTGGGAGGGGGCTTGCCCCCGATGGCGTTCTAAGCCGCGCGGGTATCCTTGATCAAATGCGCCGCCAACGTCCGCAACGGCCCCAACTGCCGACAGATCAACGCCAACTGCGTCTGCACCAGCCGCTGGCCTTCGTCGATCTCATCCGGCATCTGCTCAAGCTGCGCCGCCAGTGCTTCCTCCTCATCACTCTGAATCGCAATCGGCTGTTTATTCGCCAGCCCACTGGCGATCTCGTCGATGCTCAACGCCAGGGCGTGCCCGGCACCGTCGATCAACTGCTCCCGCACCTCGGCCGGCAGCTGGGTGTCGCGGTGTGCGCCAAGGCCCGACAAGTAGCTGAGCAGGGTGTGCGACAGCACCAGGAACCTGAAGCCCACATCCGCTTCCTTACGGAAATGCCCCGGTTCCATCAGCATGTTCGCCAGGGTGGTGGACAGCGCCGCATCGGCGTTGTGCGCGTTGCGACGGGCCAGGCGGTAGGCCAGGTCGTCGCTCTTGCCAGCGGCATACTGCTGCATGATCTGGCGCAGGTAGATGCTGTTGCAGGTCAGGGTATTGGCCAGCACTTTGTTTAGGCGCCGGCCTTGCCAGTCCGGCAGGAACAGGAACACCGCCAGGCCCGCGATCAGGCTGCCGAGCAGGGTATCGAACAGGCGTGGCAGGAACAGTCCGTAGCCATCGCCCACTTGGTTGAAGCAGAACAGCACCATCAGGGTGATCGCTGCTGTGGCCAGGGTGTAGCGCGTGGTGCGGTTGATAAAGAACACCAGGCCGGCGGCGATGGCGAACATCGACTGCACCACCGGGCTGGGGAACAGGTCGAACAGCGCCCAGGCCACCGTGAGCCCGATGGCGGTGCCGATGATCCGCTGGCCGAGCTTGCGTCGCGTCGCGCCGTAGTTCGGTTGGCAAACAAATAGCGTGGTGAGGATGATCCAGTAGCCTTGGGACGCGTGGATGGCATGCAGCGTGGCGTAGCCGACGGTCAGTGCCAGGGACAGGCGCAGGGCGTGGCGAAACAGCAGCGAGGTCGGCGTGAGCTGGGTGCGCAGGCGCGTCCACATTTCCTTGAGGTTGCGCGGGGCGCGGTCCAGCAGGTTGCTGTCGGTGGCGTCGGCCAGGGCGTCGGGGTTGCTCGCGTCGCCGAGCAGGCGGTCGAGGGTGGACAAGTTGGCGGCCAGGGCGCGCAACGAGCGCAGCAGGCCGCGCCAGGCCGGGTTGCTCTGGATGCGCAGGTGTTCCAGGGAGGCGTTCAAATCGCCCAGGGCTTCGGCGAAGCTGTCGTCATAAATGAACGGCTGGCGCAGCTGGATCGACTCGGCCAGGGCCTGGCACGCCTTGCCTTGCTGGCGCAGCAGGCGTTGGCAGCGGAACAGCACGTCGCTGTGGAAGAAGGCTTCGGCCAGGGCGTTATACGGGTAATGGGACGAACTGGCGCGCTCGTGGATGTCTTGCGCCAGGAAGTACAGCTTCAGGTACCGGCTGACCTTCGAGCCTGGGCGACCATTGCCGACGCGGTGCAGGATAATTTCCTTGGCGGCGTTCAAGGCGGCGACGACCCGGCCATTTTGCTGGGCCAATTCCAGGCGCCGCGCCTCTACGTCCAGCTGGCGGATCGGTTCGAACAGCGACGACTTGAGCTTGAGATAACGCCCCAGCTCGCGGAACAACCGCGCCAGGCTCTGCTGCACCGGCTGGTTGGAAAACAGCGCCTGCCACAGCACCGACAGCACGCCGTACCAGGCCGCACCCGCCACCAGCAGCAAGGGCTCGTGCCAGAAATCACTGACGGCACCGCCACGCTGGTCCACGCCGATCATGGTGTAGACCGACAGAATCAATGTGGCCGAGGCAATCGCGCCATAGCGTTCGCCGAGCGCGCCGAGCATGGTCAGGCCGAACGTGGCCAGGGCCAGGGAGGCCGCGAAAATCCAGGGGTAAGGGAACAGCAGTTCCACCGACAGCGCCGCGATGCTGAAGCACACCAGCGTCACCGCCAGGGCGTTGAGGCGGCCTTGCCAACTGTCATCGGTCTCGGCCAGGGCGCTGGCGATAATCCCCAGGAACAGCGGGATCAACAGCGTCATTTCATCCTGATACCAGCACAGCGCCATGCTGCCGGTGAGGGCGATGAATACCCGAATGCTGTAGCTGAATTTATCCAGTGCCCACAGGCGCCGCAGGGACTGCTTGAACGAGGTCGATGACATGAAGTCGGGAGTCTTCCGGGACGATGCCGCTAAATTGAGCTATCAAGGACGCCACGGCAAGGGTGGTGATCACATCGATGCGCAAAATATTTCCCTGGCTCACCGCCAAACAAAAGGTGGGAGGGGGCTTGCTCCCGATGGCGGTGTATCAGTCAGCTAATGAGTTGACTGTGCTGCCGCTATCGGGAGCAAGCCCCCTCCCACATTTTTTACCGTGTCGTGTCAGACATATTGCGCAGCCGCATAGCCTGACGCCCAGGCCCACTGGAAGTTGAACCCGCCCAAGTGCCCGGTTACATCCAGCACTTCACCGATAAAGTACAACCCTGGGCTTTTCAGCGACTCCATGGTCTTGGATGACACTTCCCGCGTGTCCACCCCGCCCAATGTTACCTCGGCAGTGCGATAACCCTCCGTGCCCGCCGGTACCAACTGCCAGTTGCCGAGCATCGAAGCGATGTCGGCAATTTCGGCATGGGTGTACTGCTTCATCGGCTTGGACGCGAACCAGGTCTCCGCCAGCAGATTGGCCATCTTCTTGGTGAAAATCTCGCCCAGCAGGGTTTTCAGCTCGCTGTTGGGGCGCTCGGCCTGTTGCTGTTGCAGCCAGGCGTGGGCGTCGTGGTCGGGTAGCAAATTGATTTCCACGGTGTCGCCGGATTCCCAGTAGGAGGAAATCTGCAGGATCGCCGGCCCGCTCAGACCGCGATGGGTAAACAGAATATTTTCGCGAAAGCTCTGGCCGTTGCAGCTGACCAGGCAGTCCACCGAGGTGCCCGACAGCTCGCCGCACAAGTCCTTGAGCTGATCGGTGATGGTGAACGGCACCAGTCCCGCGCGGGTCGGCAGCAGCTCATGGCCAAATTGCCTGGCCACTTGATAACCGAAGCCGGTAGCGCCGAGGGTCGGGATCGACAGGCCGCCCGTGGCGATCACCAAGGACTCGCAGCGCAGTTCGCCCAGGGTGGTCTGCAACTGGTAGCCGTTGTCGACCTTGGCGATGGCTTCAATCGAGGTGTCCAGGTGCAGGCTCACGCCGGTCTGGATGCATTCGTCGAGCAGCATGCCGAGAATGTCGCTGGACTTGTTGTCGCAGAACAGCTGGCCGAGTTTCTTTTCGTGGTACGGCACGCCGTGCTTGGTTACCAACCCGATGAAATCCCACTGGGTATAGCGCGCCAGTGCCGACTTGCAGAAGTGCGCGTTGTGCGAGAGGAAGTTGGCCGGCTCGGTGTACAGGTTGGTGAAATTGCAGCGGCCACCGCCGGACATCAGGATCTTTTTGCCGGCCTTGTTCGCGTGGTCGATCAGCATTACCTTGCGCCCCCGCCCGGCGGCGGTCAGCGCACACATCAAGCCTGCGGCGCCGGCGCCAATGATCACAACTTCGGTCGAGCGCACAGCAATGTCCTCATACAAATTCTGAATTGGAATACAGTCAAATGTGGGAGGGGGCTTGCTCCCGATGGCGGTGTGTCAGTAACAGATGTACTGACTGACACACCGTAATCGGGAGCAAGCCCCCTCCCACATTGGATCTTCATTGGATCAACGGTTGTGTTACAGAATCCGCACGCGCAACGAACGGCCCTTGATCTTGCCGTCGTTCAAACGCTGCAGCGCCTGCTTGGCGATTCCGCGCTCCACGGCGACGAAGGCCTGGAAGTCAAAGATCGCGATCTTGCCGACCTGGGCCCCCGGAATGCCGGCATCGCCGGTCAGTGCGCCAAGGATGTCGCCTGGGCGAACCTTGTCTTTACGCCCGGCGGCGATGCACAGGGTGCTCATCTGCGGCAGCAGCGGGCCGCCGCTCTGCGGCTTGAGGTTGTCCAGCTGGTCCCAGTTCAAGGGCGACTTTTGCAACTGCTCGATGGCTTGGGCACGGTGCGCTTCGGACGGCGCCACCAGGCTGATGGCGATGCCGGTCTCACCCGCGCGACCGGTACGGCCGACACGGTGAATATGGATTTCCGAGTCGCGGGCCAGTTCGACGTTGATCACCATGTCCAGTGCGTCGATGTCCAGGCCACGGGCGGCCACGTCGGTGGCGACCAGTACCGAGGTGCTGCGGTTGGCAAACATGGCCAGCACCTGGTCACGGTCACGCTGCTCGAGGTCGCCATGCAGGCCCACGGCGGAAATGCCCTTGGACGTCAGGTGATCGACGGTCTCCTGCACTTGCTGCTTGGTAAAGCAGAACGCCACGCACGACGCCGGGCGGAAATGCGCCAGCACCTTGGTCACGGCGTCCATGCGCTCTTCCGGCGAGATCTCGTAGAAACGCTGCTCGATCTGGTCGTCGGAGTGGAAGGCTTCGGCTTTCACCTGTTGCGGCGCGCGCATGAACTTGGAGGCCAGCTGCTTGATGCTCACCGGGTAGGTGGCCGAGAACAGCAGAGTCTGGCGGCGCGGCGGGGTCTTGCTGATGATGTCTTCGATGGCGTCGTAGAAACCCATGTCGAGCATGCGGTCGGCTTCATCGAGGATCAGCGTGTTCAATCCGTCCAGTACCAGCGAGCCTTTGCGCAAGTGCTGCTGGATACGCCCCGGGGTGCCGACGATCACGTGGGCACCGTGCTCAAGGGAGGCGATCTGTGGGCCGAGGGACACGCCACCGCACAGGGTCAGCACCTTGATGTTGTCTTCGGCGCGGGCCAGGCGACGGATTTCCTTGGCAACCTGGTCGGCCAGCTCGCGCGTCGGGCACATCACCAGGGCCTGGCAACCGAAGTAGCGCGGGTTGATCGGGTTCAGCAGGCCGATACCGAACGCGGCGGTCTTGCCGCTGCCGGTCTTGGCCTGGGCTATCAGGTCCAGCCCCTTGAGGATCACCGGCAAGCTCTGCGCCTGGATCTGCGTCATCTCGACATAACCCAGCGAGTCGAGGTTAGCCAGCATGGCGGCGGACAGGGGCAAAGTATTAAAAGCGGTGGCGATGGTGGTCACGGGACTGGCTCTGCAAAACAAAATGTCGCGCAGTGTACCAGTCTCGTGGGAATTTCCCCGCAAGTTCTAGACGAGCCGCCGTTCAATGCTCCAGGTCGTGCTCGCGGCTGACCACGCGTTTGCCGTCTTTTGGCGACAATTGCAGGAAGATCGCCGCCGCCAGCATGGCCATGATGCCCACCGTGAGGAACGTCAGCTGGAACGCGCCCAGTACCGTATTCACCCCATCGTTGCCGGTCTCCAAGGTAAAACCGCCGAGCAGCGCACCGGCACAGGCCACACCCAGGCTCAGGGACAGTTGCGCCACCACCGACAGCAAACTGTTGCCGCTGCTGGCCTGGGCGTCGTCGAGGTCGATCAGCGTCACGGTGTTCATCGCGGTGAATTGCAGGGAGTTGATCGCGCCCAGCACCGCGAGCATGCCCAGTAGCACGGGATAGGGCGTCTGCTCGCTGACCAGGCCCATGCTCGCCAGCATCGCGCCCAAGGCCAGGGTGTTGCCGGTGAGCACCACGCGATAACCCAGGCGCTCGATCAGCGGCCGGGCGATGGACTTGGCAAACATCGCCGCCGCCGCAAGCGGCAGCATGCTCATGCCGGCTTCCGACGGTGAATAACCCAACGCCACCTGCAACAGCAAGGGCACCAGAAACGGCAGGGCGCCGCTGCCCAGGCGTGCGAACAGGTTGCCGAGGATGCCCACGGCAAAGGTGCGGGTCTTGAACAGCACCGGCGAGAACAGCGGGTTATCGATATGCCCGGCGCGCAGCCAATATGCCGCCAGGCACGCCAAGCCACCGAACAGCAGCAGCATCACCCGCAGGTGCGGCAAGTGCAGTTCGCCCAGGCCTTCCATGGCGATGGTGATCAGCACCATCGCCGCGCCGAACAGCACAAAACCCAGGCCATCGAAGCGCGTGCGCTCGCTGCCGCGCAGGTCGGGAATGAATTTCCACACGGCATAGCAGCCGATCATGCCCACCGGCAGGTTGAGCAGGAAGATCCAGTGCCAGGTCAGGTATTGCACCATCCAGCCGCCCATGGTCGGGCCGAGCAACGGGCCGAGCAGGCCGGGGATTGTGATGAAACCCATGATCCGCACCAGCTCGGAACGGGGATAGGCGCGCAGTACCACCAGGCGCCCGACCGGCAGCATCAGCGCCCCGCCCAAACCCTGGATCACCCGCGCACCCACCAGCATGCTCAAGCTGCTCGACAGCGCGCACAGTAATGATCCGATGCTGAACAGCAAGATGGCGCCAAAGAAGATTTTCTTGGTGCCGAAGCGGTCGGCGATCCAGCCTGACGCCGGAATCAGCAAGGCGACGGTGAGCATGTAGGCAATGACTACGCCCTGCATGCGCAGCGGGTTTTCCGCCAGGTCCCGGGCCATGGCCGGCAAAGCCGTATTGAGGATCGTCCCGTCCAGCGACTGCATGAAGAAGGCAATCGCTACCACCCAGGGGAGCCAGCGGGCGGTCTTGGCGTCGAGAGGGGCACGATTCGGCATGGGAACCCTTTTGTTAGCAGGCTATGTGTTGGCGATTATGCGCCATCCGTCGCTGCTTTTCCCACTGGCGGTTCGTCTAAGTCCGACATTGAAGCGTGCTCGCCCACCAGAAAATCCAGCAAGACGCGATGCACTGCCAGCGCCGCCTCGCGGGATTCCAGGTCAAGCAAATGGCCAGTATGTTCGGCCACGGCGAAACTGCTGCGCCTCACGTAACTGCCGAACAGTTGTGCATCGGCGGCGGGGGTGTATTCGTCCAGCGTACCGTTGAGAAAGTGCACCGGCGTTTCAATCTGCCTGAGCGCCGGCAGGTAGTTGCCGTCGCCCAATGCCAGCACCTGATGGATATGAAAGCGCGCCTGGCGATACTCGGTGGTGGCCATGTTCGCCAGATGGCGGTGGTTGTTGCGCTTGAGGCGGGGCGACAAGTATTTCCCGACCGTCTCGTTGAGCAGATGGCCGACGGCGGATTTGTCATCGGCCTCGATCAACACGCGTACGCGCTCCACATACTCGAGCATCGCCTGGTTGAGGTTGGGCGCCAGGGCCATCACCACCGAGCTTTCGATGGAGGGCGGGTTATGGGCCAGGGTCAGCAGCGTGGAGATGCCACCCCATGAGGCCGAGACCAGATGGTTGACCGCAAAGCGCTGCACCAGCGCCCGCAGGATCTGCACTTCGTCATCCTTGGTGACCAGGTCGAGGTCGGTATTGTGCTCGCGGGAAAAGCCGGAGAAGGGCAGGTCGAACAGCAGCACATTGAAATGCTCGGCCAGGCATTTACTGGTGCGGGCAAAGGAGCGCGTGGTGGACAGGGCGCCATTGACCATCAGCACGGTTTTTCTGTGTGGGTCGTTGCCCAGTTGCTCTACGTGGACGTTGTAGTGCTTGTACAGCTTGTCTATGACAAAACTTGCCTGGGTCATCGCAACACTCCCTGTCGTGTGGCGGTATGCCATTAGCTTTTATAACGAGGTTTATTGCGGGCGACAACAGGCTGCCCGGAGTATGGGATTGAACGGTAGGAAGGGGCTCAGCGAAGTGTCCGAAATCAACACAGGACAATGTGGGAGGGGGCTGGCCCCCTCCCACAGGGGATTTTCTTGGATTACAAGGTCAGTGTCAGGCGCTTGACCAAGGCGCCTGGCAGCAGGTTGGACGCGGTGTTGCGCTGGCCATACGTACTCGCCGACAGCAGCAGTTCCCGATCAGCGGTCAGCGCTTCCAACTGCGAGCCCAGCAGGCTGTACACGCTGTCATCAAAGCGCATGGTGCTGACCGGCGCCTTGATCTCGCCGTCTTCCACCCAGAACGTGGCGAAGCGGGTCATGCCGGTCAGGCGCGCCGCCGGCAGGTCGGAGTAGTTCAGGTACCACAGGTTGCTGATGTACAACCCGGTGCCCAACTGCTTGAGGATATCGGCCTGGGCCAGGTTGCCGGCAGCCATTTGCAAGGCGCTGGGGGACTCGTCGCTGCTGGCGCCATTGGCGCTCAGGCCATATTCGGCGGCGCTGCGCGAGTTGACCAATTGGCCTTCGGCCTGGCCGGCATGGATCAACGTGACGTCATTGCGCGGGTAGCCTTCGGTGGAAAATGCCTGGCTCAGCGAACCGCTGATCTGCTCGGTTACGGTTACCAGCGGGCTCAGGTGTTGTTCCCCGGCATACAGGCGTTGCAGCGAACTGCCTTTGCTGGCGATGGCCTGCGCGGAAAAACCGCCCCAGGTCACGATGCTGATGATTTCTTCGAGTGCCGCTGGAGCGAGGTAGGCGCGGTATTGTCCGGGTGCCAGCGAGTGCAACGGTCGGCCGAGGAAGTGAAGCTGGTCGCGGGCCTGCTGGACGCGCCGGGCGAACTCGGCACTGTCCCAGGTGTGCCCGGCGTAGCTGGCCTTGACCGCTTCGCCATTGGCATGGAACAGACTGAAGTCGAAGTTGAAGCTGTTGGCCTGGTGCCAGCCGAACGCGCCGTCGGAGCTGGCAAAGCCACGGCTGATCGGGCCGGCGGCATAGAAGCCGACCAGGTCCACGCCTTCGGCGGCCTGGCTGATGTCTTGCAGCACCTGGGTCAGTTCCGGCAAGGGTCGCAGTTGTTCGTTGTGGCTTTGCCAGGCGTTGTGGTTCAGCAGCAGGTAGGGGTCTGGCGGCAGCAGCGGCAAGGTTTCGCGCAACTGTTGCAGGCCTGTGGCGAGGCGTTGGCGGTCCAGTTGCGGATCACCCGCCAGGGTAATGCCGAGGTCGGCATGGCGACCGGCGTTGATCAGCTTGAGGTTGAGGCTGGCCTGTTGCACCTGGCCGGCCTGGCGTACCTGGGCGTGGTTGAAACGCACGAACTCGGACGCTTCAGCAGCATAGCCGAGGTGAAACTGTTCCTGCTCGGTGATGGCCTGTTTAAGCCAGTCCACCAGTGCCTTGAAGTCGTTCATCAGGCATCTCCCCCAAATACGTCGACGTTACTGAACACACACGCCGGCGAAGCATGGCCGACGCGGATCACCTGGTTGGGTTCGCCTTTGCCGCAGTTCGGTGTGCCCAGCACCTTGAAGGTACTGGCATCGCCGACCGCGCTGAGCTTGCGCCAGAACTGCGCGGAAATGGCGCGGTAGTTGGGGTTCTTGACCACGCCTTTGAGTTCGCCGTTTTCGATCAGTTGGCCCCATTCGCAGCCGAACTGGAATTTATTGCGCGCGTCGTCGATGGACCAGGAGCGATTGGTCGACATCAGGATGCCGTGTTCGATACCGCCAATCAGCTGGGCCAGGCTCTGGTCACCCGCCTCGATATTGAGGTTGGCCATGCGGTCGATCGGCGGACGGTTCCAACTGCTGGCACGGCTGTTGGCTACACCGCCGAGCCCCGCGCGAAATTGCGACAGCGCGCCGCCCAGGGGCTTGAGCAGCAGCCCTTCGCGGATCAGGAACTGCTTGCTGGCGCGGGTGCCGTCATCGTCATGGCTGTAGCTGGCGAGCTGTTCGGGGATGTCCGGGTCGAACGTCACGTTGAGCAGGTTGGAGCCGTATTGCAGATGGCCGAAGTCGCTGGCCTTCACGAAGCTGGTGCCGGCGTAGTTGCGCTCATCGCCGAGAATCCGGTCCAGCTCCAGCGGGTGGCCGATGGACTCGTGGATCTGCAGGATCATCTGGTCGGGCATCAGCAACAAGTCACGCGGACCCTGGGGCGTGTTCGGTGCCAGCAGCAGTTGCAGGGCCTCATCGGCCACACGCGGCGCGGCGCCGATCAGGCCGAAGCGGCTGATCACGTCAAACCCGCCTTGCTGGCCGAAGTTGCTGCCGCCAAGGGTGCGGGTCTGGCTGTCGTTGCCATCGAAGGCGGTGACGTTGACGCCGGGAAACACAAAGCGCTGGGCCTGGCGCAGTTGCGCGCCGGCGGTGTTGAGGTAGATCTGTTCGACCGTGGTCTGGCCGAGGCTGACGTCCCAGCTCACCAGGCGCTCATCCCTGGGCACGGCGGCCGACTCATCGCCGAGCAGTTGGTAGCAGTCGCTCAGGGACGGGAAGGGCTGGTCGAAGTCGGGAGACAGGTAGTCGGCAACGTCACTCGACACCGCTTGCTCGCGCAGGTCGAGCAGGGCGTGGGGCTTGATCCGCCGGGCCTGCTGCTCGGCACGTTCGAGGGCGGCTTGCAGGCCGGCCAGGGACAGATCATTGGTCGCGGCGTAAGCTTCGACGCCGTTGAGACGCACGGTGAGCATGGCGCCTTCGTCATGGCTCAGGTGTGGCGGCTCGGCGACGTTCTTGCGCACCGACAGGTACCGGCCGGATTCGCGCACATAGCGCAGGGAGAAGAATTGGGCGGTGGTGCGCAGGGCACTGAAGTGTTGTTTGAGCGTGGCGTGGTGTTCGAACATGGGTCCTTCCTTGTGGGCAGCTCAGCGCGGGGCAGGCCAACAGAGTAGGCCGGGGCTGGGGGGCTGATCAAGGAGGTGTGTGGTGTTTGTTGGGGCCTCATCGGGGGCAAGCTGAACTGGCCTAATGATCCCGGACACCTCTTAAGGGCGATATGATTCGCCCAATCAGGAGGTTCCATGCAACAGCGAAAGACCTACACCCACGAGTTCAAGCAACGTGCTGCAAGCATGGTTCTTGATGATAACTGCTCAGTTCCCGACGTCTGTGCATCGATGGACGTTGGCCCTACGGCTCTGCGCCGCTGGGTTGATCAGGTTCGTAAAGAGCGTCACAAAGGGCAGCCAGTGGCAGGTACCAAGGCTATCAGCGACGAACAGCGAGAGCTTCAACAGCTACGAGCCAAGGTCAAGCGCCTGGAGAGTGAGGCTGAAATCTTAAAAAAGGCTACGGCTCTCTTGATGTCGGATCCCGATCGTTTTTCCTGATCGAGGAACTGAGAGAGTCGAACTCATATCCGACCAGCCTGCTTTGCAGTGCGCTAGGCGTTTCTCGCAGCGCGTTTTATGACTGGATTAAGCGTCGCTCAGCGCCAAATACCAAGCGTGACGCGCTTAGAGCAAAAGTCGTGCAACTGCATGTCGAAAGCCGAGAAAGCGCAGGCGCGCGGATGATCTCTCAGCGCCTGAAGGCCCAGCAGATCAAGGTGGGAAGGTATTTAGTCGCAAGACTCATGGCGGAAGCAAATCTGGCCAGCAGGCAGCGCCGCCGCCATCAGTATCGCTCTAGAGGCGTCGAAGCATTTGTGGCCAAAAACCTGCTTGAGCGTAACTTCGAGCCAACCGCAATTAATCAAGTCTGGTGCGGCGACGTTACCAGCCTAATGGTTGGGAAACGCTGGTATCACTTGGCAGTGGTCATTGATCTGTTCGCCCGCCGAATCGTTGGCTGGGCGTTTTCTCTGATCAATGACGCCAACCTGGTTAGCAAGGCGCTGAGAATGGCGGTGGAGGTTCGAGGCAAACATGCAGGCTTGATGTTTCATTCGGATCAAGGCTGCCAATACACCAGCCAGCACTTTCAGTCCGAGCTGCTGGGACATGGGATAACGCAAAGCATGAGCCGTAGGGGGCAGTGCTGGGACAACGCGCCAACGGAGCGTTTCTTCGGGACGCTCAAATCAGAGTGGGTGCCCACCAAGGGCTATATGACAGTTGAAGAAGCCAAGCAGGATATGACCAGCTTCTTCATGCGATACAACCGAATCAGGCTCCACAGCTACAACAACTACCTGTCGCCAATAGCCATGGAGCAGGAGGCGGCTTGATCACCGTAATCGGTGTCCGGAAAAACTTGACCAGAACAAGCCCCCTCCCACAGGGGAACGCATTCCAAATGTGGGAGGGGGCTTGCCCCCGATGGCGGTGTATCAGTTATTGCGCAGCGGCCCCACTTCACGCAGCGGCTTGCCACGCACTGGCGCATCGCCTGCTACGTAGTAGTCGGCGGTGCTGCGCGGCAGCGGCTGGCGGCCGCGGATCTTGTCGGCGATTTTCTCGGCGATCATGATCGTGGGGGCGTTCAGGTTGCCGGTGGTGATGATCGGCATGATCGACGCATCCACCACACGCAGGCCCTGCATGCCATGCACGCGACCCTCGCCATCCACCACCGCCATCTCGTCGGTGCCCATCTTGCACGAGCAGGACGGGTGGAACGCGGTCTCGGCGTGCTCGCGGATAAACTGGTCGAGCTGTTCATCGGTTTGCACCTCGACACCCGGGCTGATTTCGCGGCCACGGTACGGGTCCAGCGCCGGCTGCTGCATGATTTCACGGGTCAGGCGGATGCCGTCGCGAAATTCCTGCCAGTCCTGCTCGGTGGCCATGTAGTTGAAGAGGATGCTCGGGTAGTCCCGTGGGTTCTTCGACTTCAACTGCACACGGCCACGGCTCGGCGAACGCATGGAGCCCATGTGTGCCTGGAAACCGTGCTCTTTCACCCCGTTGCTGCCGTTGTAGTTAATCGCGACCGGCAGGAAGTGATACTGGATGTTCGGCCATTCGAATTCCGGACGCGAACGGATAAAACCGCCGGCTTCGAACTGGTTGCTGGCGCCAATGCCCGTGCCGTTGAACAGCCACTCGGCACCGATGGCCGGCTGGTTGTACCAAAGCAGCGAGGGGTACAGCGACACGGGCTGAGTGCACGCATATTGCAGGTACAACTCAAGGTGGTCCTGCAGGTTTTCGCCGACGCCTGGCAGGTCGTGGACCACCGGGATGTCGAGGCTTTCCAGCAGTTTGGCCGGGCCGACGCCAGAGCGTTGCAGCAGCTGCGGCGAAGCGATCGCGCCGCTGCAGACCAGCACTTCTTTACGCGCACGGGCTTCGACACGCTCTTCAGCGGCGCCGATCAGGTAACGCACGCCGACCGCACGCTTGCCTTCGAACAACACTTTGTCGGTGAGGGCGTGGGTAACGATGGTCAGGGTCGAACGCTTCTTGGCGACGTCCAGGTAACCGCGTGCGGTGCTGGCGCGACGACCGTTCGGCGTGACGGTGCGGTCCATCGGGCCGAAGCCTTCTTGCTGGTAACCGTTCAAGTCTTCGGTACGCGGGTAGCCGGCCTGCACGCCGGCTTCAACCATGGCGTGGAACAGCGGGTTGTTGCCGGCTTTGGGCGTGGTCACGCTGACCGGGCCTTCGCCACCGTGGTAGTCGTTGGGGCCGATGTCGCGGGTTTCGGCTTTGCGGAAATACGGCAGGCAGTCCAGGTAGGTCCAGTCTTCCAGGCCCGGCAATTTCGCCCAGTTGTCGTAGTCCATGGCGTTGCCGCGGATGTAGCACATGCCGTTGATCAGGGAAGAGCCACCCAGGCCCTTGCCGCGACCGCATTCCATCCGGCGCCCGTCCATGTGTGGCTCAGGATCGGTCTCGTAGGCCCAGTTGTAGCGACGGCCTTGCAGCGGGAACGCCAGGGCGGCGGGCATCTGGGTACGGAAGTCGAGGCGGTAGTCCGGGCCACCGGCTTCCAGCAACAGGACGGTGACGCCTTCGTCTTCGGTCAGACGGGTCGCCAGGGTGTTACCGGCAGAGCCGGCACCCACAATGATGTAGTCGTATTCTTGGGACATTGAATGCACCCTCTTTGATGTGTGGTCAGGTCGGGCCTCATCGGGAGCAAGCCCCCTCCCACATTTGACTGTATTTACACATCTAGACTTGTGAACACAGTCAGTGTGGGAGGGGGCTTGCCCCCGATGGCGGCCTCAAAGGCACTACAAGGCTCGGTTCTTAAAACACCGAGGCGTAATCGCCCAACTCAACCTGTACCGATTTAATGCGCGTAAAGTTATTCAGCGAACTGATCCCGTTCTCACGGCCCACACCGGATTGCTTGTAGCCGCCGACCGGCATCTTCGCGTCGGACTCGCCCCAGGCGTTGATCCAGCAGATACCCGCTTCCAACTGGTGAATCACACGGTGCGCGCGGTTCAGGTCTTTGGTCACAAGGCCCGCAGCCAAACCGAAATCGGTGTCGTTGGCACGGCGGATCACTTCTTCTTCGGTTTCATAGGTGAGGATGCTCATCACCGGGCCGAAGATTTCTTCACGCACGATGGTCATGTCATCGGTGCAGTCGGTGAACACGGTCGGTGCCACGAACGCGCCCTTGGCCAAGTCGCCGTCGGTCAGGCGGTCGCCGCCGCACAGCAGGCGTGCGCCTTGCTCTTTGCCTTTGGCGATGTAGCCCAGCACGCTCTCCATGTGCGCGAAGCTGACCAGCGGGCCGAAGTTGGTGTTGTCATCTTGCGGGTCGCCCACACGGATGCGCGCAACACGTTCAAGAATCTTGGCTTCGAACGCCGCTTGCAGGTGCTTGGGCACGAACACACGGGTGCCGTTGGTGCAGACCTGGCCGGAGCTGTAGAAGTTGGCCATCATCGCGATGTCGGCGGCGCGATCCAGATCGGCGTCTTCGAACACGATCAGCGGCGACTTGCCGCCCAGTTCCATGGTCACTTCCTTGAGCGACGAGCTCGAAGCGCTGGCCATGACCTTTTTGCCGGTGTCGGTGCCACCGGTGAACGAGACTTTCTCGATGCGCGGGTGCTCGGTCAGCCAGGTGCCGACTTCACGGCCGCTGCCGGTCAGTACGTTGAACACACCGGCTGGAACGCCGGCTTCGGTGTAGATCTCGGCCAGTTTCAGGGTGGTCAGCGAGGTGACTTCGCTTGGCTTGAAGATCATCGCGTTGCCGGCGGCCAGGGCCGGTGCGGATTTCCACAGGGCGATCTGGATCGGGTAGTTCCACGCGCCGATACCGGCGACCACGCCCAGCGGCTCGCGGCGGGTGTAGACGAAGGACGTGTCGCGCAGCGGAATCTGCTCGCCTTCGATGGCCGGCACCAGGCCCGCGTAGTATTCCAGCACGTCGGCGCCGGTGACGATGTCCACGTACTTGGTTTCGGAGAAGGCTTTGCCGGTGTCCAGGGTTTCCAGGGCGGCCAGCTCATCGTTGCGCTCGCGCAGGATGTCGACGGCGCGACGCAGGATGCGCGAACGCTCCATGGCGGTCATGGCGGCCCAGATCTTCTGGCCTTTTTCAGCGCTGACCACGGCACGCTCGACGTCTTCCTTGGTGGCGCGTTGCACTTGGGCGAGAACTTCACCGTTAGCCGGGTTGATGGCTTCGAAGGTGGCATCGCTGCCAGCGTCGCTGTAGCCGCCGTCAATGTAGAGTTTTTGCAGGTCGAAACGGGCCATAAAGTCCTCGCAAGTGCGTAAGTGGTTGGCGTTACCCGTCGAACAGTGGGCCATGGGGATGTGGCAATACTGCGCGGCGGACGTTCAGGGGTTGAGCGTTTATAAGGGCTCTAACTCACCTGCTTGGCCAATTGGAAATCCATGTAGTCGTAAGCGATCCGTTGCGCCTGTTCCGTGTCGAAAGCGTCTCCCGACAAGGCACCGCGCAACCACAAACCGTCGATCAGGGCCGCCAGGCCTCGAGCTGCGCTGCGTGCCTCGGGTAACGGCATCGCACGGCGGAACTGGCAGCACAGGTTGGAATACAGGCGGTGATCGTTGATCCGCTGCAACCTGTGCAAAGACGGGTGATGCATGCTGGTGGCCCAGAAGGCCAACCAGGTTTTCATTGCCGGGCCGTTGACCTGGCTGGCGTCGAAGTTGCCTTCGATGATCACCCGCAGATGCGCCCGTGGGCTGTCATCGTTCAGGGCACGCCGGCGTTCCTGGACGTTCTCGATCAGCGCGTTCATCAGGTAACGCATCGTCGCTGCGATCAGGCCGTTCTTGTCCTGAAAATAGTGACTGATGATGCCATTCGAGACACCCGCCAGACGGGCGATCAGCGCAATGCTGGCATCTCCCATCCCAACCTGATCGATGGCCGTCAAAGTGGCTTCGATCAACTGCTGGCGGCGTATGGGTTGCATACCGACCTTGGGCATGTAGCACCTCTCCTTTGGCCTGCCGACAGGCGATCCACGTCCGTCGGCTTGAGGGCCAGTCTATTTTGTTTTGATTGAACGTTCAATCAACAAAGAATAAGCTCTGCGACAAATGGTCGCTGCCTACAGATATTTCCTACCTGGGAGCCGCGCCCTCTGACACCTGCGAAAACCCCTGAAACAGGCCGTATCAGGGCCTGGCTACCGCTTCGGCGGGGTTGGGGATTTTCGGGGTGTCTTTATAACACCCGTCCGTCGACTGCCGAAAAATCGATGTCCCGGGATAACCGTTGCCTTGTGTTTCTCTCTCGCACTGCCCGGAGCATCTGCGCCATGAGTTCTGCCTCTCTTATAAAGACCCCGCCGGAAAAGGTCCGGGTCAACGGTTGGGTGTTCTACACCTCCACCGCGCTGATTCTGTTGTTGACCGCCATCCTGATCATCGCCCCGCAGGAGGCCGGGCGCATGCTCGGCGTCGCCCAGGCCTGGCTGTCGAAAAGCTTCGGCTGGTACTACATGGTGGTCATCGCCGCCTACCTGGTGTTCGTGGTCGGCTTGGCGTTTTCGTCCTACGGCAAGTTGAAACTGGGCAGCAAGGACGACACCCCGGACTTCAGCTACGGCGCCTGGGCCGGCATGCTGTTTTCGTCGGGCATCGGCATTTCGCTGCTGTACTTCGGCGCCTCTGAGCCCCTGGATCACTACTTCAACCCGCCCGAAGGCACGGCCGCCAGCAATGGCGCGGCACGTCAGGCGCTGCAACTGACCTTCCTGCACTGGGGCCTGCATGGCTGGGCGATCTATGCGCTGGTCGGCCTGGCCGTGGCGTACTTCGCGTACCGCCACAACCAGCCGCTGGCCCTGCGTTCGGCGCTGTACCCGCTGGTGGGCGAGCGTTGGGTGAAGGGCGCGGCCGGCCATGCGGTGGACGGTTTCGGCATGTTCGTGACCCTGCTGGGCCTGGTGACCAACCTGGGGATCGGTTCGATGCAGGTGTCGTCCGGGTTGGAAAACCTGTTCGGCATGGCGCACAGCAACACCAACCTGCTGATCGTGATCATTGTGATGAGCACGGTGGCGACCATCGCTGCGGTGTCGGGTGTGGAGAATGGCATTCGCCGCCTGTCCAACCTCAACATCGTGTTGTTCAGCGGTTTGCTGATCTTCGTGCTGCTGTTCGGCCCCACCCTGCACCTGCTCAACGGCCTGGTGCAAAACACCGGTGACTACCTCAACGGCATCATTCTGAAAACCTTCGACCTCTATGTGTACGAAGGCGACGCCGACAAGACCGAGCGCTGGATGGGCCTGTGGACCCTGTTCTACTGGGCCTGGTGGATTTCCTGGGCGCCATTCGTGGGCATGTTCATTGCGCGCATTTCCCGTGGCCGCACCGTGCGCGAACTGGTCGCCGGCGTGCTGCTGATCCCGCTGGGCTTCACTCTGGCGTGGTTGTCGATCTTCGGTAACTCGGCGTTGGACCTGGTGCTGAACCATGGTGCGGTGGAGCTGGGCAAGACTGCGCTGGAACAGCCGTCCATGGCCATCTACCAGCTGCTTGAGCATTACCCGGCGTCGAAAGTCGTCATTGGCGTGTCGATCTTCGTGGGCTTCGTGCTGTTCTTGACGCCTGCGGATTCCGGCGCGGTGATGATGGCCAACCTGTCCTGCAAAGGCGGCAACGTGGATGAAGATGCGCCGCACTGGCTGCGGATCTTCTGGTCGGCGGTGATCACCCTGGTGACCATCGGCCTGCTTTTCGCCGGCAACTTCGAAGCCATGCAGACCATGGTGGTGCTGGCGGGGTTGCCGTTCTCGGTGGTGCTGATTCTGTTCATGTTCGGTTTGCACAAGGCCATGCGTCAGGATGTGGCCATCGAACAGGAGCAGGCGCAGTTGGCTGAACGCGGGCGCCGGGGGTTCAGCGAGCGCCTGACCGCGCTCGACCTGCAACCGAGCCAGGGCACCGTGCAACGCTTTATGGACAAGCACGTCACGCCGGCATTGGAAGAAGCCGCCACAGCGTTGCGCGAGCAGGGATTGGAAGTGCAGACCTTGCTGGGCAAATCCAAACGCTGCATCGGTGTGCGGATCGAGATGGAAGAGGGCAACCCGTTCGTCTACGAAGTCAGCCTGGATGCTTATTCCTCGGCGCCCACTGACCTGCCCGAAGAAGAACGCACCCGCTACTACCGCGCCGAGGTGTACCTGCACAACGGGCCGCAGGAATACGACCTGATGGGCTTCACCCAGGAGCAGATCAGCCGTGACGTGCTCGATCAGTTCGAAAGCCATCGGCAGCTCCTTGGCCGGGTCTATAGCTGAAGCCAGGCAATGCTCTAAATGTGGGAGGGGGCTTG
The DNA here is from genome assembly GCF_003851705.1 of Pseudomonas sp. R2-37-08W. Taxonomy (NCBI): domain Bacteria; kingdom Pseudomonadati; phylum Pseudomonadota; class Gammaproteobacteria; order Pseudomonadales; family Pseudomonadaceae; genus Pseudomonas; species Pseudomonas sp. R2-37-08W. Next base: position 505,476 of record NZ_CP027728.1, read on the forward strand.
CTCCCGATAGCGGTGTGTCAGTCAGCACATTTGATGCTGATACACCGCAATCGGGAGCAAGCCCCCTCCCACATTGGCCCGGTTCCTTCAGTTGTTTTGCGGTGTTGGTCAGCCCAGGTTTTTGCCCAGGAGGGCGTGATACAGCTCGCTGTCGCCCAGGATCCCCACCACCTTGTTGTTGTCATGCAACACCAGCTTGTTCCCCGTCTGATAGCGAATCTGCAGCGCGTCACGCATGCCGATATTGGAATCCACCAACGTCGGCACCCGGTCCAGGCCTTCTACCGCTTGCCCCGGCGCCCAGTTCTGCAGGTTCATCACCACGCCATTCTGGCGTGCGCCCTGGATAGTGTTGCCATCGGCCAGGTCCAGCCAGGAGTCGGCGCCTGGGTCCAGGCATACCGAACCGTTCACCCGCGTGCAGTTATCCAGCGTGCGCATCAGGCTGCGACCGCACAGTACGTTCAGTGGGTTGGTGTGGGCGACGAAGGTGCGCACATAGTCGTCCGCCGGGTTCAGCACGATTTCTTCCGGCACGCTGTACTGGATGATCTTGCCGTCTTTCATGATCGCGATGCGGCTGCCCAGCTTGAGGGCTTCGTCGAGGTCGTGGCTGACGAACACGATGGTTTTGCTCAGCTTGCGTTGCAGCTCCAGCAGCTCATCCTGCAGGCCCTGGCGGATCAGCGGGTCGAGGGCGGAGAAGGGTTCGTCCATCAGCAGGATATCGGCGTCCATCGCCAACGCACGGGCCAGGCCCACGCGCTGTTGCATGCCGCCGGACAGCTCATCGGGCTTCTTGTTGCGCCATTGGCTCAGGCCCACCAGCTCGAGTTTTTCATCGACCAGGGTGCGCCGTTCCTTCTCCGGACGGCCCTGCATTTCCAGGCCGAAGCTGATGTTCTCGCGCACCGTCAGCCAGGGCATCAGGGCGAACTTCTGGAACACCATGGCGATGCGTTTGGTGCGCATCATTTTCAGCTCGGCGGGAGTGCAGGACGCGATGTCGATCTGGCGACCTTCATGTTCCACGAACAACTGGCCACGGCTGACGGTGTTGAGGCCGTTGATGCAGCGCAGCAAGCTGGATTTGCCGGAGCCCGACAGGCCCATCAGCACGCAGATCTCGCCTTTCTCCACATCCAGGCTGGCGTTTTCAACGCCGACAATCTGCCCGGTTTTCTTCAGGATTTCGTTACGGCTCATGCCCTGGTCCAGCAGCTTGAGCGCTTCGCGTGGGTCTTTGGAAAAGATCACGTCGACTTTGTCGAATCGGATAATGCTCATGCATCACCCCCTACTTTGGCATCGGGTTGTTTGCAGATACGGTCGAGCATGATGGCCAGCAACACAATGGCCAGCCCGGCTTCGAAGCCCAGGGCGATGTCAGCGGTGTTGAGTGCGTTGACCACCGGTTTGCCGAGGCCATCGGCGCCGACCAGCGCCGCGATCACCACCATCGACAACGACAGCATGATGCATTGGGTAATACCGGCGGCAATGCTCGGCATCGCGTGGGGCAGTTCAATGCGCGAGAGCAACTGGCGGCGCGAGCAGCCAAAGGCCTTGCCGGCATCCATCAACTCTTGCGGTACATCGCGGATGCCCAGGTAGGTCAGGCGGATCGGCGCGGCAATCGCGAACACCACCGTGGAAATCAAGCCGGGCACCACACCCAGCCCGAACAGGGTCAGGGTAGGGATGAGGTAGACGAAGGTCGGCACGGTCTGCATCAGATCGAGTACCGGCCGCATCATGGTGTAGAACATCGGCTTGTGCGCGGCAACAATGCCCAGCGGCACGCCGATGACCACGCAGACCAGGGTGGCGAACAGCACCTGCGCGAGGGTTTCCATGGTTTCCTGCCAGTACCCCAGGTTGAGGATCAGCAGGAAGGAGGCGATGACAAAGACGGTCAGGCCCCATTTGCGTTGGATAAAGTGAGCCAGCAGCGCAATCAGACCGATCAATGCCAGCGGATTGAACCAGGTCAGCGCAAACGTCACGCCGTGGATCATCGTTTCCAGTGTCGATGCGATCGCGTCGAAGTAGTTGGCACCGTGTTGGGTCAACCAGTCGACGAAGGCAGCGATGTACTGGCCTAGTGGGATTTTCTGTTCAGTCAGCATGGTAGTGAATGTCCACATGCGAAGAGGGAAACATCCCGGGGCAGCGCACCGCCCCGGGGTCAGCGGGTGCTATTTGGCGAGGTAAGCTTTAACGGCATCGAGACCTGGTTGGCCATCAACGGTGGTGACACCGGCCAGCCAGGTGTCGAGGATTTGCGGGTTCTTCTGCAGCCAGGCCTTGGCGGCAGCATCGGGCTTCATTTTGTCGTCCAGGACGTTGCCCATCAGGGTGCTTTCCATGTTCAGCGTGAACTGCAGGTTTTTCAGCAACTGGCCGACGTTGCTGCATTCCTGGGTGTAGCCCTTGCGGGTGTTGGTGTAGATGGTGGCCTGGCCGTAGTTGGGGCCGAACGAATCGTCACCCCCGGTCAGGTACTTCATCTTGAAACGGGTGTTCATCGGGTGCGGTTCCCAGCCGAGGAACACGATGGCCTGGCCGCGCTTGGTGGCGCGTTCAACCTGGGAGAGCATCCCCGCTTCGCTGGACTCGACCACTTTGAAACCGGCTTTCTTGAGGCCGAAGGCATCCTTGTCGATCAGCGTCTGGATGGTGCGGTTGCCGTCGTTACCCGGCTCGATGCCGTAGATCTTGCCACCCAGCTCATCCTTGAATTTGGCGATATCGGCGAAGTCTTTCAGGCCCTTGTCATACAGCGCTTCGGGCACCGCCAGGGTGTACTTGGCGTTTTCCAGGTTGGCGCGTACGGTTTCCACGGTGCCGGCATCGCGGTACTGCTTGATGTCGTTTTCCATGGTCGGCATCCAGTTGCCGAGGAAGATATCCATGTTCTTGCCGTCAGCCAGCGACTTGTAGGTCACGGGGACCGAAATCATCGTGGTGCGTGGCTTGTAGCCCAGGCCCTTGAGGATTTCGCTGGTGGTCGCGGTGGTGACGGTGATGTCGGTCCAGCCGACATCGGAGAAGTTGACGGTCTTGCACTGTTCCGGTTCTGCAGCGTGCGCCATGACCGGCAGACTCAGCATGGCGGCCAACAACAACGAGGGTGAACCTTTCATCGGGGTAGACTCCTGTGTTTTTTCTGGCGGCATTCGCCGCGCTTTATAGGTGCTGCTATTGGAGTATGCGTCGGACAGCTCTGGCACGGTGCCTTGCAAACGAGTCGAGACTGATCATGTACCAGTGAAAATCTGACGCCTACAGGGGGCGTCGTATCCAGTACAGGGAGGGTCGCATCCAGTGTCGGTGACGTCGCTTACAGATTTTTACCACAGTGAAACTGCAGTTTTTACTCATCTGCACCGCTAAAAACGGCCAAAACAGGCGATCGCACGTTAGCGACGCTGGTGAGCATGGGTGCGTCGGTGTGAGACGCCGTGACGGCGGATAAAAGCTGGATGATGCCGCCATCTGGGCGATCTGAGCGTAGCACCTCGTTCAAGCCTGGCCGCGCTTATCGAGGAGTTTCAGGTTAATGGCTATCAGCGTTTTCGACTTGTTCAAGATCGGCATCGGGCCCTCCAGCTCTCACACCGTCGGCCCCATGCGCGCTGCGGCGTTGTTCGTTCAAACGTTACGCGAACGTGGCCTGTTGGAACAGGTTCGGCGTGTCGAAGTGCAACTCTACGGTTCCTTGTCGGCCACCGGCATCGGCCATGGCAGCGACACCGCCACCATTATGGGGCTGATGGGCGAGTGGCCGGACGCAATCGACCCGTCCCAGATTGGCGTGCGCATCCACACGCTGCGCGAAACCGACACCCTGTTGCTCGACGGTCGCTTGCCGGTGCCGTTCATATGGTCACGGGACATGCGTCTACTCGACGAAAACCTGCCGTTCCATCCCAACGCCATGACCCTGGTGGTGTTCGATGCTGACGGCGAGTTGCACCGCGACACCTACTATTCGGTGGGCGGCGGCTTTGTGGTGGATGAAGCCCAGGCCCAGAGCGGCGTGGCGGACATGGACCGCACCGAGCTGCCGTATGACTTTTCCAGCGCCGCAGAACTGTTGCAGCTGTGCAAGACCCACAACCTGCGCGTCGCCGAATTGATGCTGGCCAACGAGAAGGTCTGGCGCTCCGAAGAAGAAATCCGCAGTGGCCTGATGACCCTGTGGCGTGCCATGCAAGCATGCGTGGAGGAAGGCCTCAAGCATGAAGGCATCTTGCCCGGTGGCTTGAACGTGCGCCGTCGCGCCGCCAAATTGCACCGCAGCCTGCAGGAGTTGAACAAACCCAATGTGATCGGCTCGACCTTGAGCGCCATGGAGTGGGTGAACCTGTTCGCTCTGGCGGTCAATGAAGAAAACGCCGCCGGTGGGCGCATGGTGACGGCGCCCACCAATGGCGCAGCGGGGATCATTCCGGCAGTGCTGCATTACTTCATGAAGTTCAGTGAAGAGGTGACCGAGGCCAACGTGGTCGACTACCTGCTCGGCGCGGCGGCGGTGGGCATTCTGTGCAAAAAGAACGCCTCGATCTCCGGCGCCGAAGTCGGTTGCCAGGGTGAAGTCGGTTCCGCCTGCGCCATGGCCGCGGCGGGCCTGGCTGAAATTCTCGGCGCCACCCCCGAGCAACTGTGCAACGCCGCGGAAATCGGCCTGGAACATAACCTGGGCCTGACCTGCGACCCGGTGGGCGGCTTGGTGCAAGTGCCGTGTATCGAGCGCAATGCGATTGCGGCGGTCAAGGCGATCAACGCCGCGCAAATGGCCTTGCGTGGCGATGGGCAGCATTTTATTTCCCTGGACCGGGTGATCCGCACCATGCGCGATACCGGTGCGGATATGCATGACAAGTACAAAGAGACGTCGCGGGGCGGGTTGGCGGTGAGTGCGGTTGAGTGCTGAGACCGGGTCACCTGCATCGGCAGACGCAGGTGATCTCAGGCCTTTACATGGCCCAACGGCGCCAGCTTCGCCAACCTCAACGCCACCAGCAACGCGCCGATCAGCAACGCCAGGATAAATGCGCCTATCCCATTCCATCCGGCAAAGTGCCAGAAGAACCCGCCCGCCGTCCCGGCAATGCTTGAACCTGCGTAATAGCAGAACAAATACAGCGACGACGCCTGTCCCTTCGCCTTCACCGCACGACGGCCGATCCAGCTGCTGGCCACCGAGTGGGCGCCGAAGAAGCCGAAGGTAAAGATCAGCATGCCCGGCACCACCAGCCATAGCGGGCTGAAGAGCGTCAGGGTCATGCCGACGAGCATCAGCACAATGGTGCCCCACAGCACGCGGCGGCGGCCCAGGCGGTCGGCGAGCGAGCCGATTTTTGCCGAGCTGTAGATCCCCGACAGATACACCAGCGACAGCAGGCCGACCACGGCTTGGCTCAGGTCATACGGATCGGCCAGCAGGCGATAGCCGATGTAGTTGAACAGCGTGACAAACGCGCCCATCAGCAGGAAAGCTTCAAGGAACAGCCACGGCAGGCCCGCATCCTTGAAGTGCATGACAAAGCCGTCCAGCAGGTTGCGCGGCTTGAGGCTGCTGGCGCGGAAGTTGCGCGATTCGGGGAGGATTTTCCAGAACACCGTCGCGGCGATCAGCGCCAGGCCGCCGATGATCAGCATTGCGGTGTGCCAACTGACAAAGTCGATCAGCACGCCGATGATCAGGCGCCCGCTCATGCCGCCAATCGCATTGCCGCCGATGTACAGGCCCATGGCCAGGCCGATGTGCTGCGGGTGGATCTCTTCGCTCAGGTAGGTCATGGCCACGGCGGCCAGGCCGCTCAGGGACAAGCCCACCAGCGCCCGCATCAGCAGGATGCCTTCCCAGCTCGGCATCAAGCCGCTGGCAATGGTGGCCAGCGCTGCGCAGAACAGCGCGGCGACCATTACCGGCTTGCGCCCCAACCTGTCGGAAATCGGCCCGGTAATCAGCAGGCCGAAAGCAAGCATCGCCGTGGCGACCGACAGGATCAGGCTGCTTTGTGCGGCATTGATGGAAAACTCGTGGGACAGCGCCGGCATCATCGGCTGCACGCAATACAACAGGGCAAACGTGGCAAAGCCGCCGGAGAACAGCGCCAACACCGTGCGCATGAACATCGGTGTGCCTTTTTCGATGTACTCGTCGTTGAGCTGCGCGACGACCTCATCCAGGGCAGTGGGCGGGGCTTCTTGAGCGTGTGCAGCAACAGCAGATTTCACGGTGACCTCGGGGAGGAAAGACTGCCACGGCCGGCAATACGAAAAAGAATATAGCTGGCTAATGATTCTTTCCAATATATTGTTCGACCTGTTTGATAGCTTTAGCGACCTAATGAGGCTTGCATGGAATTACGTCACCTGCGGTACTTCATCGCCGTCGCCGAGGAGCTGCATTTTGGCCGCGCCGCGCAAGTGCTGGGTATTTCGCAACCGCCGTTGAGCCAACAAATTCAGGCGTTGGAGCAAGACGTGGGCGCGCGCTTATTTGAGCGCACCAATCGTCGGGTCGAGCTGAGCGAAGCAGGGCGACTGTTTCTGCACGAGGCGCGCCTGGTGCTGGCGCAGGTCGATAAAGCGGCAGACGTCGCGCGACGTGCGCAGCTGGGAGAGCTTGGAGAGCTGAAAATCGGCTTCACGTCGTCGGCGCCGTTCAACGCCAGCATCCCGCAGGCGATCTTTGCGTTTCGCCAGGCGTTTGCGGCGGTGCATTTGAGCCTGCAAGAAATGAGCAGCACCCAGGTGGCCGAATCGTTGCTCGATGAGTCGATCCAGGTCGGGCTCATGCGACCGTTGCCGTTGCCGGATTCCCTCAGTGTGATCGAACTGATGCGCGAGCCGTTGGTGGCGGTATTGAGCGCCGGGCACCCGTTGGTCCAAGGCAGCGAGGGCGGTTTGCATCTGGCGCAATTGGCTGACGAGCCCTTTGTATTTTTCCCGCGCAGTTATGGCAGTGGTCTCTACGCACAACTGCTCAATCTGGCCCGCGACGCCGGGTTCAGCCCGCACTTTGCCCAGGAAGCAGGCGAGGCGATGACCATCATTGGCCTGGTGGCCGCAGGGTTGGGCGTGTCGGTGCTGCCCGCGTCTTACCAGCGTATCCGCATCGATGGCGTGGTGTACCGCACTTTGCTGGACCCGGAGGCGGTGACGGCGGTGTGGCTGGTGCAGCGCAAGGGCGCGCAGTCGCCGATGGCGCAGGCGTTTGTGGAGTTGTTGACGCGTAAGGCGCTGGTGTAGGCCGGGTCACATCCGATCGTTCCCACGCTCCGCGTGGTAATGCATCCCGTGACGCTCCGCGTCACCCAGGTGACGGGGACTGCAACCGTGCACTCGCGGCGGGACGCAGAGCGTCCGAGGGAGCGTTCCCACGCGGAGCGTGGGAACGATCCAAACAATCGGCGTTACTGCATTCCCGCCGAGCGCAACCCGGCCATGATGTCGCGGTCCAGCATGCTGATCCAACGGTTGTAGTTGCGATGGATCTTGCCGTCCTTGTAGCCCAGGTCGCGGCTGTCGCGGTAGGTGATGGCGTAGCTGTTGCGGGTGTAGCGGATGTCGATGGCTGCATAAAACTGGTTGCGCACGGTGATCTCGGCCTGCACCAGTTGCGGGCTCAGGCGTTGTACCGTCCACTCGCGTTTTTGCAGGGCGGCGACGATCACCTGTTTCATTTTTTCTTCGTTGACCTGAGTGGTGGCCGGCAGTTCGTGCTGGGTGTTGAGTACCGGTTTGTTGGTGCAGCCGGCGGTGGTCAGCAGGGCCAGGGTGATTAGGGTCGCGCGTAGCAGGGAAGACATTCCGTTTTCTCCAATTGATTTAAAAGTCAGGACCAGCGGCGGAAGATCAACGAGGTGTTGACGCCGCCGAAGGCAAAATTGTTGTTCATCACGTAGTCGTGATGCATCTCGCGAAAGCCACCTTGCAGGTAATCCAGCTCGCCGCAGTGCGGGTCGACGGCGTCCAGGTTGAAGGTGTGCACGTATTGGTCGCGGTTCATCATCTCGATGCTGAACCATGACTCCAGCGCCCCACACGCGCCCAAGGTGTGACCAAGAAAACTCTTCTGCGAACTGATGGGCATGCGAGGGCCGAACAGGCTGCTGGTGGCCAGGGTTTCGGCGATGTCGCCCTGGTCGGTGGCGGTGCCGTGGCCGTTCACGTAGCCGATGGCGGACGGCTCAAGCCCGGCATCCTCCAGCGCCAGTTCCATGGCGCGACGCATGGTTTTCTGCTCCGGACGGGTAGTGTGCTGGCCGTCGGCATTGCTGCCGAAACCAACCAGTTCGGCGTGGATATGCGCACCACGCGCCAACGCATGTTCCAATTCTTCCAGCACCAGCATGCCGCCGCCTTCACCGATCACCAGCCCATCGCGGCCGCTGTCGTAGGGGCGCGGGCTGGTTTGGGGCGCGTCGTTTTTCAGGCTGGTGGCGTAGAGCGCGTCGAATACCATTGCCTCGGTGGGGCACAGCTCTTCGGCGCCTCCGGCCAGCATCAACGGCAGGCGGCCGAACTTGATCGCCTCGTAGGCATAACCGATGCCCTGGCTGCCGCTGGTGCAGGCGCTGGACGTGGGGATCAAACGGCCAGTCAGGCCGAAAAAGATGCTGATATTCGCCGCCGTGGTGTGCGGCATCATGCGCACGTAGGAGTTGGCATTCAGGCCCTCGGCCACCGAATTCAGCAGCATATTGCCGAACGCTTTGATCTCGTCGGTGCTGCCGGTGGACGAACCACACGCCACGCCCATGCGCCCGTCCTTGATCGACGCGTCGCCGAGCAGGCCGGCATCCTGCAACGCCTGCTCCGCTGCCCACACCGCCAGGCGCGAGACACGGCCCATGCTGCGCAGCTGCTTGCGCGTCCAGTGGGCGGGCACGACGAAATCGTCGATCGGCCCGGCCAGGCGCGTGTTCAATTCGGTAAAACGGTCCCACTCATCCATGCGCCGGATGCCGCTGCGGTTGGCGCGAAAGTTGGCCGCGATGGTGTCCCAATCGCTACCCAGGGAGGTCATGCCGGCCATGCCGGTGACGACGACGCGCTTCATCAGCACAAGCCCCCGTTCACGGCCAACACCTGGCGCGTGATATAGCCGGCCTCGGCCGACATCAGGAAATTCACCGCCCCGGCGACTTCTTCCGGGGTGCCCATGCGCTGCGCCGGGATCATCTTCATCAGCTCTTGCACCGGTACGTTTTCATCCAGCATGGCGGTGTCGATCAAGCCTGGTGCGACACAGTTGACGGTGATCTTGCGCTTGCCCAGCTCGATAGCCAGCGCCTTGGCTGCGCCGATCAGGCCCGCCTTGGAAGCGCTGTAGTTGACCTGGCCACGGTTGCCGATCAGCCCGGAAACCGAGGTGATGCACACGATGCGCCCGGCAGCACGCCGACGAATCATCGGCATCATCACCGGGTGCAGCACGTTGTAGAAACCGTCGAGGTTGGTGCGCAGCACCACGTCCCAGTCCTCTTCCGACAGGGCCGGGAAGGCGCCGTCGCGGGTCAGGCCAGCGTTGAGCACCACGCCGTAATAAGCACCGTGCTGCTCCACATCGGCTTCAAGGATTGCCTTGCACGCGGCGCGGTCTGCCACATCGAACTGCAGGACCCGCGCCTGGCGGCCAAGGGCTTGGATCTCGACCTGTACCGCGTCGGCTTCGGCCCGCCCGCTGCGGCAATGCAGCACGATGTCATGCCCGGCCTGGGCCAGGCGCAGGGCAATGGCGCGGCCGATGCCACGGCTGGAGCCGGTGACCAGTACGGATTCAGTCATGGCGTTTCGTCCTTCGTTTCAGCTAAATAGTTGGCCGCCTGGGGCGGTCGAAATACGTTCAAGCGTGCGCTGGCCTGGATTCCATCGCCAGTGAGGTGGCATTCGAACACCCCCATGCCATTGTCGTCTTCCAGGGAGCGCAGGCCGTGGATGTTCAGCTCGGCGCCGGCGGGGAAGTGCTCCACGTTGCACTCGAACTTGCGCGTGCCCAACAGGAAACCCAGTTCTACCGCCAGGCCCTGCTGGCGCGCGCGACAACCGGCATAGGCGGCGACGCTTTGAGCCATCAACTCGACACCGACCCAGGCCGGCAGGCTGCCGTCTGCGCGGTTGAACAGGCCACCAGGCTTGACGGTGAGGCGGGTATGCACCTGCTCTTCATCGAACGACAGCACCTGGTCGATCAGGATCATGTCGCCCGCGTGGGGCAGCAGTTCGGCGAGTGGCCAATCGATCATGGGGCCTCTCCAATAATCAGGCTGACGTTGTTGCCGCCGAAGGCAAACGAGTTGCTCATCAGGCAGGGTTTTTCCAGGGTGTCGCCCTGTTGCGCCCACTGCAACGCGGGCAGCGCCGGGTCAACGTGGTCGTCCCACACATGGGGCGGAACAAGGCCGTGAGTCAGGCTCAACCAGCAGAACGCCGCTTCCAATGCGCCCGCCGCGCCGAGGGTATGGCCGCTCATGGGTTTGGTCGACGAACAGGCCACGCCGCCCGGAAACAGGCTGGCGACCGCCTGGCTTTCCATGGCGTCGTTGTGCTGGGTGGCGGTGCCGTGCAGGTTCAGATAACCGATCTGCGCAGGGGTAAGTTTCGCGCTGGCCAGGGCCTTGCGCATCGCCTGCAACGCACCCTTGCCGCTGGGCTCGGGCGCGGAGATATGGTGCGCGTCGCAACTGGCGCCGCTGCCCAGCAGGGCGACCGGCGACGCCTCGCGGCTCATCACGAACAACACCGCCGCTTCGCCGATATTGATGCCGTCGCGGTTCACCGAGAACGGATTGCAGCGCTCGGCAGACACGGCTTCCAGCGCGGTAAACCCGTTCAGCGTCAGCCTGCACAGGCTGTCGACGCCGCCGCAGAGCACCGCATCGCACACGCCCAGGTCGAGCAGGCGCTGGGCGCTCATCAACGCGCGGGCGCTGGACGTGCAGGCGGTGGAAATCACATAGGCCGGGCCGCTCAACTGCAGCCAGTCGGCGAGGAAATTCGCCGGAGCGCTGAGTTCCTGCTGCTGGTAGTCGTAGTCGCCAGGAAACGCGTGATTGCGCAGGTAGTGGGCAATGCCGCGACTGGCTTCGTCGATGCCCGAAGTGCTGGTGCCCAGCACAACGCCCACCCGTGAGGCGCCGTAGGTGTCGATCACCTGGCGAATCTGCGCCTCGATCTGCAACGCCGCTTCCAGCAGCAGCTGGTTATTGCGGCTGCTCTGCTGGCCCAATTGCACCGGAATGGTCGCCAGCTCGCCGCGCACCGCCGCGACCGGCACCACGCGCTCCGGCACCCAGCCGCTCTCGGCGCGCATGCCGCTGCAGTCACCGGCAAACAGGCTGCGGCTGACCTCGGCCTGGCCGCGCCCGAGGGCACAGATCACGCCGAGGGCATTGAGGTAAGCGGTCATCGGCCGACTCCCAGCGGAGTAATGCGATAGCTCAACGGTTGGCCCGCCATGTTCACGCTGAACACCTCCGAGGACTGATAGACGATTTGCCAATGGCCCGGCAGCGTTCGCGTGAGGTCCATGGCCTGGGCCGAAGGATACAGCGCACGCACGTCATCCGCCGAGGCCAGGGCAAACAGCAGCGCGGCGAACAGCGCTCGCGCCTGGGGATTGGGCGGCAGCAAGCCATCGGCCTGCCATTGCCCGTCGATCAGCTTCTGCCGGGCCTGGGGAATGCCCAGCGGATCCATCAACGACCAACGAATCGCCGCGCCTTCACGCTGGATCACCAACAGCCAGTCCTGGCTGCGCTCGCCCTCCAGGCGTTGCACATGCAATTGCATCGGCAAGGCCAGCGCCGGGATTTTCTCGGGTAACGGCGCCTGGCTGGCGCACGCGCTGAGCAGCAACAGGCAGCCCATCAACAGCCAGCGCATCATGAGCTCGCGGCCTCTAACGGTTTGCGCGCCACACAGTTGACCAGGGTTTCCTCACGCTGGCCCACCGGCGGCGCCTTGCGCAGGCCCCAGCGTTCCAACAGGCCGAAATCGCTGGAACGGCTCCACCACAAATAGGGATACGAGACGTTCCGCGCGCCGAATTCAAAGCCTTGCTCGCGCAGCATCTGCAAATACTCCTCGGCGCTTTTCTGCACGTGCATTGGGTGGCGGAACAGCCAGCGGATTACCCAGGTGTCGATATAGGCTTCGGTGGACTCGGCAAACAGCAAATAGCCGCCCGGCTTGAGTACCCGGTAGAACTCCTTGAGTGCGCGATGTTGCTCGACCAGGTGGTGAAAAGTCTGGTGGCAAAACACGATATCGACGCTGGCGTCGGGAACGTCTAGGGTGGCGCAGTCGCTGCCGATCAACTCCACGGCCAGGCTCTGGCGAGCGGCTTCTTCGCGGCTCAGCGCCAGGCTGTGAGGGTCGGCATCCAGGCCGATCAAACGCGAGGGCGCGAAGACCTGCTGCAGCAAGTTGAAGGATTTGCCCTGGCCGCAGCCGGCGTCGAGCAACACCGGCGCCACCGGCAGCGGTTCGCTGAACAGGCTGCGCAGGTCGTTGATCGCTACGCGCAACACATGGTGCTGCCAGGTGTGGCTGCGCAGGAACCAGAAGCCGAACCGGGTTTCTTCAACGTAGTTCTTACTCAGGTAGTTTTTTTCAACGGCAGGGCTGGTCATACCGTCTCACTCGCGCAGATTTGCGACAACATGCGCAGGCGCCGCTTGGGCTCGCTGACAAACGGGTTGCGTTCATCCCAGGCGTAACCGGCGAGAATCGAACTGATCATGCGGCGAATCTCCGGCGAACTGCCGGCGTGGAAAATCACATCCTGGAACGTCCCGGCGTACCAGCCCTCGACGTAGCAGCGGAAAGTGTCGACGCCGCGCTTCAACGGTTCGGCGAACTCGGTTTGCCAGTCCACCGTTTCGCCTTGCAGTTGGCGATGCAGCAAGCCGGCGGCCATGCTCGCCGAGCGCATGGCGATGGTCACGCCGGAAGAGAACACCGGGTCGAGAAATTCCGCCGCGTTGCCCAGCAGCGCAAAGCCCGGACCGTGCAGGGTTTTGACGTTGGCCGAATAGCCGCCGATGCTGCGCGCCGAGGTGTCCCACACGGCGTTTTGCAGCACGCCGGACAGGCTCGGGGTTTGCTCGATAAACCCGCGCAGGCAGGCGTCGAGGTCGCCGTCGTGGCCGTCGAAGTGCTCCTTGGCCGCGACCACGCCCACCGAGCAACGGCCGTTGCTGAACGGGATGGTCCAGAACCAGATATCGCGCTTCTCGGGATGGGTGGTCACCAGAATCTTGGTGCGGTCGAAGCCTGGGTGTTCGATGCGGTCTTCGACGTGGGTGAACACGGCCTGGCGCAGCGGGAAATTCGATGGGGCTTCAAGGTCCAGCAGGCGCGGCAACACGCGGCCATAGCCGCTGGCATCCAGCACGAATTTGGCCTTGAGGTGGTACTCGCTGCCATTCTCGCGGCGTACGTGCAGGTAACGACACTCGCCGGAAAAATCCACGCCGACGATGCTTTCGCCGTAGCGGATTTCCACACCCTGCAGTGCCGCCTGATCGGCCAGCAGCTTGTCGAACTCGGCGCGCTGCACCTGGAAGGTCGTCGGCTTGCCGTTGCTGAAGGTGTCACCGAAATCGAACGCGCTGTAGCGCTCGCCCCAGGCGAACGCGGCACCGGTTTTCAGTTGAAAGCCGGCCGCCTGTACGGCGTCGAGCATGCCGGCTTCTTCGATAAAGTCGATGCAGTGCGACAGCAGGCTTTCGCCAATCGAGAAGCGCGGAAAATGCTGGCGCTCGATAATCAATACATCATGCCCTTTGCGCTTGAGCAGCGCGGCCGCGATGGCCCCGGACGGCCCGGCACCGATCACCACCACTTGGCGACGTTCCATTTCAACTGTGGGCACGAAGGCTCCTTGCCGCTTTGGCGATAATCACATTCATAAGGCGTGTTTCTGTTGCCCGGCCCAGGGCGCCAGCATAAAGCTGAATGCCAGGCCGAGGCTGACCGACAGGCCGAAATTGCTCACTGCCGGGGTACTGGAGACGGCCAGCAGGCCGAACGATAACCAAGTGGTCAGCGCGGCCAGTAAGGTTCCCAGCAGGCTCACGGCAGCACCGCCGATCTGTTCGCGCATCAGGATCGCATAATCGACGCTGATGGCCGTGACCAGCAGCAGGCCGAACAGGCTGAACAGGGTCAGCGGCTGGCCCAGCCAACCGAGGCTGGCCAGGCTGCACAGCGCCGCCAGCAGCGGCAGCGCGACGATGCGCAAGGCGCCGGTGAAGCCGAAGGGCAGCATCAACAGCACCACGATCAGCACACAGGACAGCAACTTCAATTCGGCGGCGCTGATTTGGGTGTCGGCAAACACACGGTTCAAGTCACCCAGGCGATCCACCAGTTGCACGCCGGGCAAGTCCACGGCCTGCACCCGCAGCAAGGCTGGGTTGTTCAGGCCTTGCAGGCTGACCATCGCCGCCACGCCGCCGTCTACCGGGCCCAGCCACAGCGTACGCCATGGCTCGGCCAGCGGGCCTTTAAGCGCGGCGTCGATGTCTTCGGTGGGCAGCGCCTGCAACTGCGCGACTTCGGCCTGCAGCGCTGCGGCGGGCACGCCGAGGTCCAGCAGCGGTTGCCAATGCTGCGCGAGTGTATCCAGCGCCGCGCGCAGTTGCTGCTGCTCGGCGGGCAGGTTGACCAGCTGATTCAGCGCCAGGTAACCCTGCAGCTTGTCCATGTTCACCAGTTGATCCAGGCGCTGGCCGAGGGCGGCCTGGCGCTCCAATAACTGCTGCTGAGTGTCGGCGCGCACCAGGAAGAACTGGCTGGTGGGCTGGAACCCGGTGATGCGCGCCACGGCCTGGGCCTCCTGCAGCAATTGCGGCGGTGCGCCGATCCACTGGCGGATATCGTTTTTAGTGTTCAACTGCCACAGGCCACCGGCGCAGAACAACAGCACCCACACCAGCAGCACCGAGCCTGGTACGCGCTTGATCAATGCAGCCCGCCATTGCCACAAGCGTTCGGCGATGCGCAGCGGCCATTGTGCCGGGCGCAGCTCCACACCGTTGAGCAGCGCGGGCAGCAGGCACACGGCCGAGAGATAGGCGCCGACCAGGCCGGCTGCGGAGAACACCGCGATTTGCGTCAGCGCCGGGAACGGCGTCCAGGCCAGCGCCAGATAGCCGATGCAACTGGTGGCCAGGCTCAGGCTCAGCCCTGGCAGGGTCAAGCGTAATGCCGGCCAACTGCGCCAGGGTTGCAGGCTCCAGCTTTTGGATAGGTAGTGCAGCGGGTAATCCACCGCCACGCCGATCAGGCTCGAGCCCAGCACCAGGGTCATCACATGCATATGGCCGAACAGCGCCACACAGGCCACGGCGCCAAACAGCATGCCGACTACGACCGGCACGAACGCCAGCAGCACCCGCCAGCGCCGGAACGCCAGCAACAGCAACAGCAGGATGCCCACGGTTGCGCCGCCGCCGACCCAGGTGATTTCCCGCGTGGCTTGCTGCTGCCCATTGGCCGCATAGAGCAAGCCGCTGGCGGCGAGCAGTTGCACACCTTGCTTGCCTGCCTCGGCGCGGCTGGCCTGGAGCAGATCGGCCACTTGCAGCGGCAGTTTCATATCGAACGCATTGCCGGTGGTGCGCGCCCGCAGTAGCACCCAGCTTTTGCCGTCGGCGTCGGCGATCAGCGCGCCGCTGCCGATATCCAGCTGTACCGCGCCGTGTTGCGGCTGGCTGTTCTGGATGCGCCCGGTCAGGCCCAGCCAGTCGTCCTGGCTCGGCACCAGGCTGAAGCCGGTAAAGGGGTCGAACAGCGACTGCACACGCTGCTGGATAAAGGCCTCAGGCTGTTCGATCAGTTGCTCGCGGTCCTTGGCCGCCAGCATCGCCAGGCGGCCGCGCAGCAGCTGTTCGCGCAGCGCCGGCAAGTCGGCTTGCAGGTTCCATTGCACCTTTTCAAACAGGCCGCTGGCTTGCCAGCGCTCGGCCAGTTGCTGCGCCACGGCCAGCGCTTGCTGGCGGTCGGCATGCCCCACCAGCACCAGCATCTCGCGGTTCAGCGGCTCCTGCATGCGCTGCTCGGCTTGCAGCTCCAGGGCGTCCGGCGTACTGCCGGGCACCAGCTCCATCAGGTTGGCCGACAGCGGCGCACCCTCGCGCCACTGCCAGCCGGCCAGGGCCAATACGGCCACCAGCAGGATCAGGAACAGGCGCGGCAGCAGGCGCTCACTGGGCAAAGTCATGTTGCTCGGCAATGCTCAATGGCTGGTTGGCGTTGCTGTCCTGCATGCGCAGCAGCGTGCTGTCGCCCTGGGTTTCCAGCAGCTCAATGGTATTGACTAGCTCGCCGCCGTCGATATTGATCTGGGTGAACACCTGCTTGAGCAGCAGCGAACGCGGGATCAGCGTCAGCTTCCATTGCTGGGCTTGCCCTTGCAGTTGCAGTTCGAAGTCACGTTGCAAGCCACTGCTGTCGCCCTGCAGCACCGCGAGGAACAGGCGATTCTGCTCGGCGCCGGCGCTCTTGTTGGGCAGCAATTGCCAGCCGTTGGCGTCACGCCGAGCGATGCCCTGGGCGCTGATGCGGTAGTCCTGTTGCAGCGGGGTCTTCAACAGCCACAGCAAACCATGGTCCTTGGCCAGCACGAAGGTGCCTTTGCTGACCAGCGGCTGGGGCAGGGCGCGCAGGTGTTTTTCCTGGATGAAGTTGCCGTGGATCACGCGGGGTTTGGCCAGTTGATCGCTGAGCTGTTGCAGGTCGAAGGCGTGGGCGCTGAAGCTCAGCAACGCGGCGGCCACTGTAGGAGCGAGCTTGCTCGCGAAAAACCTGAGGGCCCTGCGGGGTGTCAGGTGCTGCGCGTTATCGTTGGTGATCTTCGCGAGCAAGCTCGCTCCTACAGGGGATCTCATTTCAGGGCCCTTTCTACGGCGTCGGTGAAGACTTTGGGCGAGGCCAGCTGCATCTCGCGGCTGGCGATCTCTACCGCCACTTGCACGGTGCTGGCGCGGGTCAGGCGTTCGCCGCTGGCGAGGTCGGTGATCAGGTAATTCACCTTCAAGCGATTCTCCCACTCCACCAGGCTGGCGCGCACGTTGAGGGTTTGGCCGAAGGTCGCGCCGCGCACATAGCGCAGCTGCATGTCGATGATCGGCCAGGCGTAGCCGGCTTCGAGCATCGCGGTGTAGTTGTGGCCGATCTTGTCCAGCAGCGCGCAGCGCGCCACTTCCAGGTATTTCACGTAATGCCCGTGCCACACCACGTTCATCGAGTCGATATCGAAAAACGGCACGAGGATTTCAGTGTCGCTGTGCAATACGCCGGGACTACGCATGCAGCCTCCAGTGTTGCGCGGCAATACGTTGCAGGCACAGGCGCAGTTCGCCTTCCAGGGCGCGGTCTTCAATGACCGGCGGGAAATCCTTGGCCAGCGCTTCATGCATCGCCGCCAGCGCCGGCGGCAACGGCCGGGCATCGTCGGCCTGGGCGCGCAGCCATACTCCTTGGTTGGCGGCGAGCAAGGTGGCGGCGGCAACCTGCTCGGTCAACTCCAGTACGCGGATCGCATCGCGGGCGGCGATGGTGCCCATGCTCACTTTGTCCTGGTTATGGCACTCGGTAGAGCGCGAAAACACGCTGGCCGGCATGGTGTTTTTCAGCGCTTCGGCGGTCCAGGCGCTGGTGCCGATCTGCACGGCCTTGAAGCCATGGTTGATCATCGCGCGGTCGGCCGGCGCGCCCGACAGGTTACTCGGCAGGCCGTGGTTGTAACGTACGTCCACCAGCAGCGCCAGTTGGCGGTCGAGCAGGTCGGCGACGTTGGCCACCAGGGTTTTGAGGCTGTCCATGGCAAAGGCGATGTGCCCGCCGTAGAAGTGCCCGCCGTGCAGCACGCGTTCGGCTTCGGCATCGATGATCGGGTTGTCATTGGCGCTGTTCAGCTCGATTTCGATAAACGAGCGCAACCAATTCAGGCTGTCGGCCAGCACGCCGAGCACATGGGGCGCGCACCGCAGCGAGTAGCGATCCTGCAGGCGGTGCAGCGGCGCAGTCGGTGCATCGATAGCCAGGTCCTGGCGCAGCCAGGCGGCGACTTGCATCTGCCCGGGGTGGGGCTTGGCGGCGAACAGGCGTTCGTCGAAGTGTTCCGGGTTGCCTTGCAGCGCCACCACATTGAGCGCGGTGATGCGCGTGGCCAGGTGCAGCAGGTAGTCGGCGCGGGCGAAGGCCAGGCAGGCAATGCCCGTCATCACCGCAGTGCCGTTCATCAACGCCAGGGCTTCCTTGGGCCGCAGTACCAGCGGCTCCCAGCCGAGTTCGCGGTGCACGTCGGCGGCTTGGCGCCGTTCGCCACGAAACAGCACTTCACGCTCGCCGGACAAGGTCGCCGCCACATACGACAGCGGCGTCAGGTCGCCGCTGGCGCCCACCGAGCCTTCTTCTGGAATCAGCGGCAGCACATCGTGTTCGAGGAAACCCTGCAGGCGCTCCAGCAGTTCCACGCGCACGCCCGACACGCCATGGCACAGCGACTGCAAGCGCGCCGCCAGCACGGCGCGGGTGGCTTGGGCGTCGAGCAATTTGCCCAGGCCGCAACCGTGGAAGGTGTAGAGATGACGCGGCAGCGCTTCGACATGGTGCAACGGCACCGCGACCACGCACGAGTCGCCGTAACCGGTGGTCACGCCGTAGATCACGCCTTCCTTGTCCAGCAGCGAGTCAAGAAACTGCGCGCCCTTGGCGATGCGCTGGCGATACGCGGCATCGTTCTGCAAGCGGGCAGGCACCTGACGGTTGGCCAGGGCCAGTACGTCTTCGATGCGCAGGGGGCGTTCGCCAAAGGTGATCGGCTCAAGAGGCGTCGTCATCGGTCTTCCAGAAAGGGTAAAAGTTGAACCACTGTTGAGGCGCCTGCAGGCAGAACTCACCCAGGCGTGCGGCGTAGCGCGCGGTCCACAGGGCGATGACCTGCTCGCGGGTGCTGCGCTTCCATTCGATCGATTGGGCGAAGGGCTCGATGGTCAGGCGATAGCGGCCCTGATGCTTGAGGCACATCAGCAGATTGACCGGGCATTTGAGCAGGCCGGCCAGCAGCCACGGACCTTGGGGGAACGCGGCTGCATGCCCGAGGAAATCCACGCACACCGTGCGCCCGCCGTGCAGCGGGATGCGATCGCCGGCAATCGCCAGCCATTCGCCGTCGTCCAGGCGCTGGCTGAGCAGCAGCATGGTGGCCGGGTCCAGCTCGCTGACCTGGATCAGGCGCAAGTGGGTCGCGCCCGCTTCGCCCAGCAGGCGATTGAAACGCTCGGCATGCTTGGTGTGCACCAGCACATTCATGGTCACGCGTTCGCCGATTTCCGCCAGGGCGCGGCACACTTCCAGGTTGCCCAGGTGCGCGCCCACCAGCATCTGCCCGCGCTCGCCTCGCAATTGGCCGCGTAAGTGCGCCGGGTCGTTGATGTCGATCTGTTCCAGGCGCAGCTTGCCGTTCCACACGTCCAGCTTGTCGAGCAGTGAGTCGGCGAAGGCCATGAACTGGGCAAAGACCGTCCTGTGGCTCGGCAGCAGGTCATCACGCCCGCTCCACTGCGCCAGGCGCTGCTGGTAGTGCCAGGCGCTCTGGCGCGCGGTGCGGCCGAACAGGAAAAAGTACAACACAATGCTGTAGAGCAACGGGCTCAACAGGCGGCGGCCGAGGACTTTTGCCGCGACCGCCGTGAGTTTCATCAACCAGAAGCTGCCGCGCTCCTCGCGATCGGCCCAGTGTTTGCCGCTGTCGCTCATGCCTGCCACCGGCGCCACAGGATGGCCGGCGCCCGCACCAGCATGCCGAAGAACAGCCGCGTGTGCATGGCGCTGATGCGCAGGTTGTCGCGGAACAGGCGGAAGTGCGACAGGCCGTCGGCGGGGTAATGCACCTGGGTCGGCAGCCAGCGCATGGGCTGGTTGCGCCAGGCCAGGCGCACGAGGATGTCCGAGTCGAAATCCATGTGTGTGCCAATGTAGGCCGAGTCCATCAGCGCCAGCGTGGGGGCCAGCGGGTACACGCGAAAGCCGCACATCGAGTCGCGAATCTGCAGCGACAGGGTGTTGATCCATACCCACACGTGGGTCAGGTAGCGTGCGTAGAGGCGGCCTTTGGGCACGCTGTCGTCGTATTCGGGGTAGCCGCAGATGACGGCGTCGGGGTGCCGGCGCGACGTGTCGATGAAAGTCTCGACTTCGCGCAGGTCATGCTGGCCGTCGGCATCCACCTGCAGGGCATGGGTGTACCCCAGCCGCGCGGCTTCGCGAAAGCCCGCCATGACCGCGCCGCCCTTGCCCTGGTTGCGGGGCAGCGTCAGCAGGGTGACATGTTCCAGCGTCGCCAACTGGGCCAGCACCGCCGCGCAGGCCGCGCTGCTGCCGTCGTCCACCAGCAGGCAGGGCAGGCCGCTGTCCAGCAGGCTGTGGACCACTGCGGGCACGGCCGCTTCATGGTTGTAGACCGGGATCAGGGCGCAGGGGTTATGCATGGTGGACCTTCTCAAGGTTGTCGCTCATCTTGTGGCGAGGGAGCTTGCTCCCGCTGGGCTGCGAAGCAGCCCCAATGCAGGCGAACGAATTCATCCTGGCAAATGGCGGTGCCTGAGTCGGGAGTGCTGCGCACTCCAGCGGGAGCAAGCTCCCTCGCCACAAAAGCCTATTCACTTGGCAGGCTCCAGCACTATCCGGCCACTGGAGCAGGCGGCGGCGCCATTGCGGTAGGCGAAGTACAACTTGCTGCGTTCGCGGTCAAAGCGCAGGTGCAATTCGATGTGATCACCGGGGCGCACCAGTTGCTGGAACTTGAGCACTTCCATACCGGCGAACGTCGCCGGCAGGTCGAGCAATTGCTGGCCCAGATTGAAGGCCCATTCCACCTGCACCACCCCCGGCAATACCGGCGTCACCGGGAAATGCCCGCTGAAATAGGCCAGGTCCGGCGGCACGCTCAGTTGCAACGTCCATTCGCCGTCGGTTTCGACCTGCGCCAGCACCTCCGGCGCCTTGGGGCGCGGCGCCAGCAACAGCGCCTCGGTATCGGCCTGGGGCAGCTTGCCCTGGCTGTTGAGCGGCAATTGGCGCAGCAAACGCCAGCGGCGGGGCAAGGCCAGGGCTTCGCAATGCTGGCTCAGGTGCTGGCGCAGGGTTTGGGTCACCGTGCGCCGGCCCTGGTTGCGCAGGGCATGCAGGCCCTCGGCACTCAGCACCACCAGGGCGCCGAGTGAGGCGCGATTTTCCTGCACCACGCCCAGGCGGGTGTCGGCAACCCATGGATGGTTCATCAAGGCCTGTTCGAGCATCGGCAAGGCGATGCGTTTTTCTTCCAGCTTGACGATGCGGTCCAGGCGCCCGAGCAGCTCGAAACGGCCATCGGCATGGATGCGCGCGGCGTCGGCGGTCTGTTCGATATGCCCCTCGGGCAAGTAAGGCGAGGCAATGCGCAGGGCACCGTCGGCATCCTGGCTCAGCTGTACATCGGTAAACGGCTGCCACGGCTGGGCACCCTGGCGCCAGGCGATACCGCCGGTTTCCGAGCTGCCGAGGATTTCCGTGGGCCATTGCTGCAAGCGGTCGTAGAGGCTGGCGGCGGCGTCGACGGGCAAGGCACCGCCGGAGGAAAACACCCGGGAGACCTGGCTCAGCGCCGGCCAGTCGAGGTTATCGCCCATGCGTTTGAGCAGCGCCGGGCTGGCCACCCAGGCGAAGTGCGGATGCTCGCGACTGGCGCGCTGCAGGTCCTCGGGGAATGCCAATTGCCTGCGCACAAACGTGCGACCGGCGCACAGCGGCCACAGCACGCGGAACAGCAAGCCGTAGATATGTTGGGTGGCGACGCTGCCGATGATGCAGGCGTCTTTCAGGTCGGCGCCCCACAGCGCTTCCAGCGCCTGGACCTCATTGGCCAGCTGGCGCAGCGACTTGTCGATGCGTTTGGGTTCACCGCTGGAGCCGGAGGTGCACAGGCTCAGTTGGCAGCTATCCAGGTCGAGTGCGGCTGGGCTCAGTGGCGTGTGATACAGCGCTTGCAGGTCCGACGCCTGCGTCAGCCAGGCGTCGACGGCGGCGGCCCAGCGTTGGCGGGTCTGGGGTTGCAGGTCGGCCGGCAGCAGCACGCTGACCCCGGCACGCCAGGCGCCGAGCAGGGCAATCGCCAGCACGCCCGCGTCTTCCAGGTGCACCGCCAGGCGCTGTATGCCACGCGCCTGCATGCCTGCCGCCAAGCGCAGGGATTGCTCCACCAGTTGAGCATGATTCAGCGCAGGCTCAATAGTGACCTGGCGGTGTTCCTGCGGCTCGAGCAGCAGATGCTCAAGTTTCAAACCTTTCATACGCGGCCTCGAACCCTTTGTCGTACCAGCCATTCCACGGCAAACAACAGCCCCATCAGCCCGTAGGCGATCAAACCGTTGTACAACGTCCACCAGCTCAGCGGCGCCCACAGAGTGAGGGCGGCGGCGAGCAGGCCATTACCCAGGAAAAACACACTCCACACGACGGTGACCCGGCGCGTATACACAATTGCATGCGGCGACAACTGCGGGTCGCTCATGCGCGCCAGGCGCTCGACCATCGGCGGCCCGTATTTAAGGCTCAGGCCGAACAGTGCCAGCATGAACGCGCTGACCAGGCTGGGGTACCAGCGCAGCCACTGCGGGTTATCGAACCAGGCCAGCGCCAGGCAAAACACAATCACCACCATCGCCATCCAACGACTGCCGGGGCGTCGCGCAGCGGTGAGCGCGCGCAGCAGCCACAGGCTGCCCAGCAGCAGGCCGAATTGCCATGGCGCAAAATGCTCGGTGCCGTAATACACCGCAAAGGGGTACAGCAGCCCCGCCAGCAGCAGGCCAAGGCCGATCAGCCGGCTCATGCGGCGGGCTGGACCAGACGGTACACCGCCTCAACCACGTCATTCACGGTGCGCACCGCCTTGAATTCGTCGGCGGCGATCTTCTTGCCGGTCTGGCGCTTGATATGGTCGATCAGGTCCACCGCATCGATGCTGTCGATTTCCAGGTCCTGGTACAGGTTGGCATCGAGGGTGACGCGTTCAGGTTCCAGTTCAAACAGTTCCACCAAGGCGTCGCGCAGGGTGTTGAAAATATCGTCACGAGTTTGCATGGTCCGGTCTCAAGCTGCCTGTCTGGCCGTGACGAATGCCGCAAGGCTGGCCACGTTGGTGAAGTGATTGCGCGTGTCCTTGGCGTCGGCGTCGATCTTGATGCCGTACGTTTTCTGGATGGCCAGGCCCAGTTCCAGGGCGTCGACCGAATCCAGGCCCAGGCCTTCGCCGAACAGCGTCTGGTCGCTGCCGATGTCGTCGGCACTGATGTCCTCCAGGCCCAGGGCCTCGATGATCAGCGTCTTTATGTCGTGCTCAAGGCTAAGGCGGTGTTGGTCGCTCATCTTCGGCGAGCTCCTTAATGAAATAGTGATGCAGGTAATCGTTGAGCTTGCGTGACGCCTGAGGCGCGGGGCCCAGTGCGGCGAACGCCTGTGGTTCTATATCGGCACCCACGCGCAAACTGAAGTGGAATCGGCATCTGGGAATGCGATACCAGGGTTCGGCCTTGGTCAGGGTGGTGGGGCTGACCTTGATCACCACTGGGGTGATGATTGTCGCACCCCGCAGCGCAATGGCCGCGCCGCCGCGATGAAAGGCAGGCGGCGCGCCGGGTGTGGTGCGGGTGCCTTCGGGAAAGATGATCAGGGTCTGGCCTGCGCGCAGGGCGTCGGCCGCCGCGTCCAGCATGTCGGCGCTGCCGTCGTTGCTGATATAGCCGGCGTCGCGCACCGGGCCGCGGGTGAACGGGTTCTGAAACAGGCTCTGCTTGACCACGCAATTGGTCTGGCGCATCAGGCCGATCAGGAACACGACGTCAATCAGCGACGGGTGGTTGGCGACGATCATCTGGCCGGGGCGGCCGAGTTTGTCCGCACCCTCGACGCTGTAGGTGAGGATGCCCAGAAACTTCATCATCCGGATAAAAAACCAGAACAGGCAACTGATGGTGTGACGTGCGCGTCGTTGATGCTGCCTGGCGTCGCCCGGCAGGCAACTGAGCAGCGGGAATACCAGCAGGCGCAGGCACAGCCCGCCGACACCGAACATAAAGAAGCTGGTGGCCGTGGCGAACAGGCGCCAGTAATAGGCCTGCCGTGGTTTGTCGGTCAGGATTTGCGTCGCCAGTTCCATACTCGGTTCTTCCAGGCATGTTGGCAGGCGCCCTGTTCGGTCAGCAGGGTGCGCAGCAGGTTCAGGGCGTGGGGCCACTGGGTTTGAGTGAGTTGGACAGCGCTGCTGTTTAGTTCCAGTTGCCACTCGTCGCCGGGCGTGAGCAAAAGACCGAGGGCGTAGGGGAAGGGCACGTCGGCGATCCAGCTGGCATACGCCTCGGGCGGTTGTTCCTCGGTAATCACCAGCAATACCGCCGGGGCGCCTTCGTTGAGCAACGCGGCGGCTTCGAGCAGGCCGTGTTCGAGGCCATCGCCGGCGGCGGCGAGGGCGGTCATTTCGCTGGTTTCATTGCGCAGGATCGACCACAGGCCAATCACCGCATTGTGCACCGACAGGCTGAACTGGGTCGGCGACAGCGGCTGTTCGTTGGCCAGGTCACTGAGGATGTCGAGGGTGCGCGGGGTCTCGCCGTGGCGCGAAACAAACACCAGCGGCAGCGCTTCACGGCCTTCGGCCAGCGGCCAGCCCACACTGAATGCCATGCGCGCCAGACGGCTCAAGCGCCGGCGCTGCATGGCTGGCAAAAATGACACATCCGGAGAGGCATCGCTGGCGGGCAGCAACACCGGGTCCCGGCACCAGGCCAGCCAGTCGTCCGCACGCTCCAGGCCAGGGGCCCAGGCGCGCCATTGGGCGATGTTGAAGTTGATCACTGAGAAGTTATCCCGCCCCTGCGGGCTTCCATGTGCGGCCAATGGCCCCGGATTCCGGGACAGAGGGCAATGGCCGAATGGCGCGCATTATCCCGGTGCCGTGGGCTTCTAGCAAATATTGGTAATAATTTGTTCACGACGGATCACAAATAAATTGGACGGATTCACAAATTGTGCGTGATAGAGGGCCGAACTGGATTGTCGGAGCGTTCCCATTCATTTGTGGGCCAGGCACAGCGAATGGGTGAACGAGGTAGCTAACCGGCGCTTTTGCGCTCTACACTCGGTCATTCATTGATACACGGAGGTTTTCCCATGCGGCGCGTGGTGTTCAATCAGAAAGGCGGCGTGGGCAAGTCCAGCATCGCCTGCAACCTGGCGGCGGTCAGCGCCAGCGAAGGTTATCGAACCCTGTTGGTGGACCTCGATGCACAGGCCAACTCCACCCAGTACCTTACGGGGCTGACCGGCGCCGACATCCCTATGGGGATCGCCGACTTTTTCAAGCAAACCCTGTCTTCCGGGCCGTTTTCGAAGAAAAACAAGGTGGATATCTACGAAACGCCGTTCGATAACCTGCACGTCATCACGGCCACCCCGGAACTGGCAGACCTGCAGCCCAAGCTTGAGGCCAAGCACAAGATCAACAAGCTGCGAAAGCTGTTGGACGAGTTGAGCGAGGATTACGACCGTATTTACCTGGATACGCCGCCGGCGTTGAATTTCTATGCGGTGTCGGCGCTGATTGCCGCTGATCGTGTGCTGATTCCCTTTGATTGCGACAGCTTCTCGCGCCAGGCCTTGTATGGCCTGTTGGCTGAAATCGAAGAATTGAAGGAAGACCACAACGAAGGCCTGGAAGTCGAAGGCATTGTGGTCAACCAGTTCCAGGCCCGGGCGAGCCTGCCGCAGCAGATCCTCAATGAACTGATTGCCGAAGGCTTGCCGGTATTGCCGGTGTACCTGGCCAGCTCCGTGCGCATGCGCGAGTCGCACCAGGAGAGCAAGCCGCTGATTCATCTGGACCCACGGCATAAGCTGACGCTGCAGTTTGTGGAACTGCATAACCTGCTGGAAAGCGCCTGATCTTAAGGGCTACATAGATCCAATGTGGGAGGGGGCTTGCTCCCGATTGCGGTGTGCCAGCCAGCTTATCTGTAGCTGGCTCACCGCAATCGGGAGCAAGCCCCCTCCCACATTTAGTGTGCATTCCAACTGGAGTTTGGATTTGTCCCACAGAGGCTGTAGGACAGGTCTGGCAATAGGGCTTGTGCCTTGTAACCTTGCCTACAGCTACGCCAGAATCCGCCGGCTTGTGCGTCTGGATGGGCATCTCTAAGGTTTGCCGGTCGCTGAATGTTCAGTGATCGGGTTTAGTAGCCCGTGGTGAGACGTACGGTAAATCGTCGGTCAGGACTCTCCTGAATTTGATGGTGGCTGTACGAAGGGCGCTTTCGGGCGCGCCGGTTGTGTCTCCCCGGTCTACTAACCTGCGTACAGCTGCCACCCTCCGTTTAGTAGCGGGTTGGTTGCGGCTTCTACCCGGAGACGATTCATGGTTAACCTCTATACCGTTACCCCTAACCTGCCCACCGAAACCCTCGTGCTCAACAGCTACGAAACCTTCGCCTCAGTCCGCACCTTATTACTCAATCTGTCCAACGACCTCACCGGCGAGCACCGCGACGTGGCCTTGGCCATCCATCAATTGAGTGAGCTTGGCGTCATGCTGGTCAGCCAAATGATGGACCGCCAAGCCCCACTGGTCCAAGGCTGAAACGCGGTCAAAATGTGGGAGGGGGCTTGCTCCCGATGGCGGTGTGTCAGTCCTGCACTTGGCAACTGATCCACTGCTATCGGGGGCAAGCCCCCTCCCACATGGTTTGATGTTGTTCTGATGGGCCGGTTACACGCCTTGGCTGCGCAACCAACTCATCAATTGCGGCAACGGAAAGGCCCCACTCTGGCGCGCCACTTCGCGGCCATTCTTGAACAGAATCAAACTGGGAATCGAGCGAATCCCCAGCTGCGCCGACAACTGCTGATTGGCCTCGCTGTCCAGCTTGGCCAGCCGGCACTTGCCTTCCAGCTGACCGGCGGCCTGTTCAAATACCGGCGCAAACGACTTGCACGGCCCGCACCACTCCGCCCACACATCCACCAGCAACGGCAGGTCACCCTTGATCTGGCTGGCGTAGTCGCCCTGTTTCAATTCAAAAGGTTTGTTCAGTAAAACCGGCTGCTTGCAGCGCCCGCATTTTGGAGCATCACCCAGGCGTTCGCCGGGGATGCGGTTGAGGCCGTTGCAATGTGGGCAAGGGATTACGAGAGGTTCAGACATCGGAGGCTCCTGGGGACTGGCCAATAGGTTGTATCTGGTGCCGAGGCTGAGATTTATCAAGGCTGGGTGCAGAGACTCATTCGCTCACAGTTTTGCCCGCGCTGCGGTGAGTCGTCTGTCTAGGCTTTTTGGTGTGCGCCACCGGTCTGTTTTTGGTTATAGCAAATTGCGATAGTCCGGATTCAGGCTTAACCTTCATAGCAAGATGCGATAAGGACGTTGCATGCGAGTGATCAGTGAAAAAAGGATCTGGGAAGCCAAGGAAAAATGGCCGCGTTCAGCAACGGCTCTGGATCAGTGGTACCGCGTCATCAAGCGCAACAACCCCGCAGACTTCGCTGCAATGAAAGCCATGTTTCCCGCGACCGACAAGGTGGGCGAATTTCATGTGTTTGATATTGGCGGTAACAAGCTGAGGCTGATTGCGTCGGTGCAGTATCGGGCGCAACGCGTTTACATCAAGCATCTGCTTGACCATCGCGATTATGAGAAAGACAAATGGAAGGAAAAAATCAGATGAGCGCGCTTATGCGAGTAGCGGCAAAGCATTGGGAATACGTTGCGCCTGTGCTGCGCAAGCCGCAAAACGAGGCAGACTACGACGCACTGGTCTGCGGTTTGGATGAGCTGTTGAGCCTGGTGGGCGATGACGAAGACAGTCCGCTGATGAGCCTAGTCGATATTTTCAGCGACTGGATCGAAGCCTACGACCGTGAACATCGTCCAATGCCAGTGGCCAGCGGTGTTGATGTGCTGCGCTACATGATGCGCGAGCACAATCTCACTCAGAGCGACCTTCCGGGGGTCGGGGCGCAATCAGTCGTCTCTGAGATATTGAGCGGAAAACGCCAGCTTAACGTGCGCCAAATTCGGTGGTTGGCCGAGCGCTTCGGGGTCTCCGTGGAGACCTTTATCTAAAGGCTCAAGACGAACAACTGATCTCCAGATGCTTGCCCCAATCCGGCGGCCGCTGTGCGTACTGTTCCATTCCCGCTTGTTCCTCAAACGGCTTGGTCAGCACCTCATGCAGCCGTCGCACTTCGCTGTAATCGCCTGACTCGGCAGCGGCGATGGCGTTTTGTGCGAGGTAATTGCGCAGGATGTACAGCGGGTTCACGGCATGCATGCGTTCACGGCGCTGTGTCTCGCTGTCGTCCCCGTCTCGGGCAACACGGGCCTTGTACAGGTCGGCCCAGGCATCGAACCCGGCCAGGTCGACAAAGTCATCGCGTAGCCGCGTGACTGCCAAGGCTGCCGACTCATCGCCAAGACGTCGGAAAAACAGCGTGTAGTCCACGCCGCTGTTCTGCATCAGCTTGAGCAAGCGTTCCACCAGCTGCTGGTCGTCGTCTTCGGCGGTCGTCAGCCCCAGCCGGCGACGCATCAGGTCCAGGTAGTGCGCTTGATACAGCGGCAGGTACAGGCCAAGGGCTTCTTTGAGGGCGTCAACGCTGATAAACGGCGTCAGCGCCTGGGCCAGCGCGCTGAGGTTCCACTGCCCGATCGGCACCTGATTGCTGAAGGAATAACGCCCCTCATGATCGGAATGGTTGCAGATGAAGTGCGCATCGAAGTCATCCAGAAACGCAAACGGCCCGAAGTCGAAGGTGATGCCCAGGATCGACATGTTGTCAGTATTCATCACGCCATGGCAGAAGCCATACGCCTGCCATTTGGCGATCATCTCGGCATTGCGTTCGACGACTTCACGGAACATCGCCAGGTAAGGTTCCGGTTGTTCGCGGCACTCGGGAAAGTGCAGGTTCAAGACGTGTTCAGCCAGCTCGGCCTGCTGCTCGGGCTGCTTGGTGTAATAGAAATACTCGAAATGCCCGAAGCGGATATGACTGGGCGCCAGGCGCAACACCATCGCCCCGCGTTCCTGTTTTTCACGCCATACCGGTGTACTGGAGCCGATCACGCACAAGGCGCGACTGCTGGGGATGCCCAATGCATGGAGGGCTTCGGAGGCGAGGAACTCACGGATCGAGGAGCGCAATACCGCACGCCCGTCGCCCATCCGCGAGTAGGGCGTCATGCCTGCGCCCTTGAGGTGCAGGTCCCAATGCTCACCGGCCTGGTTATACACCTCGCCCAGCAGCAACCCTCGGCCATCGCCCAGTTGCGGGCTATAGCCGCCGAACTGATGCCCGGAATAGACCATCGCACGTGGTTCCGCTTCGGCCCATAGCTTATGGCCACCAAACAGTTCGGCAAACACGGGCGTTTCGGCCACGGCCGGGTCAAGGTCGAGCAGGGCCATGGCGGCGGCGCTCGCCACTACCAGGCGCGGCTCGTCCAGGGGCTCGGGCAGCACGTGGGTTGAGAACGCATCGCCCAGGCGTGCGAAGCGGTTGTCGAAGGTCAGTTCGTCGAGGGCTTTCACCGGCCATCTCCAGCAGGATGCCCCCAGCGTTTTGCTGGGGGTAATTCGTTAGTCGAGTTTGCTCGGCGGTGGTTCAGGCGCGTCTGCGACCTTTCCGGCGGGCGGCTCGGGAGTGTCCTGCTCGGGCGCGACGATGGTCTTGTGCTCGTCTTCCACCGGAACCAGTTTGTATTCGTGGCCTTGCATGTTTTTCAGGTACACCTCCATCTGCCTGAACGAGATGTTGATGTGCTGTTTCTTGAACTCACGGTTGATAAAGCGGTTGACCTCGTCCAGCACAGGGTTGCGGTCGCCCAGGTCGCGCACATGCATGCGCAGCTCGTGGTCGAGGGTGCTTTCGCCGAAGTTGAGGAAATACACGTGGGGCTCGGGCTCTTTCAGTACCCGTGGGTTTTCCTTGGCGGCCTTGAGTAACAATTCCTTCACCAGATCCAGGTCGGAGCCGTAGTCCACGCCCAGTTTCAAGGTGACCCGAGTGATGGTGTCGGTCAGCGACCAGTTGATCAGTTGCCCGGTAATGAAGGTCTTGTTCGGGACAATGATGTCCTTGTTGTCGAAATCGGTGATGGTGGTGGCGCGAATGCGGATCTTGCTCACCGTGCCCGACAGGTTGCCGATGGTGATGGTGTCGCCGATGCGCACGGGGCGTTCGAACAGGATCATGATGCCGGAGATGAAGTTGGCGAAGATTTCCTGCATGCCGAAGCCCAGGCCGACCGACAGCGCGGCCACCAACCATTGCAACTTGTCCCAGCTCACGCCCAGGGTGGACAAGGTGGAGACAAAACCTACGCCGGCAATCACATAGGACAGCAGCGTCGTGGTGGCATAGGCGCTGCCTTGTGCGAGCTCCAATTTGGACAGCACCAATACTTCGAGTAGACCGGGCAGGTTGCGTGCCAGGGCGAAGGTGATACCGATGATGATCAGCGCGCCGAGCATGTCGCCGATGCTGATCGGCACCATGCTGATATTCGAGCCGGTGCCGCTGGTGTATTCGTACAGCGTGACGTTATCGAGGTAGGAAAATACCGAGATCAGGTCCGACCAGACCCAGTACAGGGCTGCGATAAAGCCCCCGAGCAAGGCCAGGCGGATCAGGCGCAAGGATTGCTCGTTGACCTTTTCGATGTCCAGGGTGGGCTCTTCCACCACCGCTTCGCCTTCACCGGCTTCCTTGGCGGCCTGGCGTTTGGCCAGGGCGCGCGCATAGGCCAGGCGTCGGGCGGCAACGCTCAGCCAGCGCACGAAGGTGGCTTCGATTACCAGCCAGAACATCAGCAGGTACAGGGTGTTGATCAAGCGGTCGCTGAGTTTCAGTGCGGTGTAGTAGTAGCCAAAGCACACGGCAATAAACAATGCGACGGGCAGGGCGGTGAAGACCAGCCCGATCGTCTTGCGAAACAGCGAGGCTTTTTCATGGGTGGGGCTGTTCAGCAGCAGGCGACTGAGCAACCACGCCATCAAGGCATAGCAGGTGAGGACCACGGCGATGCCCAGCACATCTTCGGCAAGCGCCGCCGGTTGGTGCTCGGCGATGGCGACCACGGCCACCAGGGCCAGTACCACCAGCCCGAGCTTGCGTACCCAGCCTTGCAGGAATTCGACCTGGGGTTTTTCCCAGCGAAAGTGCAACTCGGCCACGCCGCCGGGCGCCAGGATGCGGTAAGCGGTGTAGAACACCAGCCACGCCTGGGCGATCTGCAACAAAGCCGAGCCCAGGTTGGCGTTTTGCCCACGGGCGTCGATCTGCAACGCATAGCCGCACAGCGCCAGGCCCAGGGACACCGGCATCGCCAGCAGGATATTGATCAGGATCGCCTGGGGCGTGTGCCACTGGCTGTCGCGCTTGAAGTGACCGATGTCCAGGTGAACTTTGTTGAGGCGCTGATACAGCGCCTTGCGCCGCCACAGCAGCGCGCCGATCAACAGCAGCAGCGGCAGGAACAGCCACGGGCGCTGGGTCAGGCCGTCATACAGTTCGCTGACGCTGGAGGCCCAGGGCAGGGTGGTGATTTGCTTGCTCAGGTGCGCCGGTACGGTCTCCAGCCACTCGGTGTCCAGCGGCTTGTTGCTGGGGATCCAGAACATCTGTTCATCGAGCGTGGCGCGCAGGGTGGTGGCGGTGCTCAGCAGTTGTTTCTGGTTCAGTTGCAGGGTGATGGATTCGTTGAGCAGCGCGCTCAATTCACGGCTCAGGCGCTCCAGCAGGTCGCTGCGGGTAATTGCCAGTTCCAGCAGGGTGCGACGCAATTGCGGGGTGACGTCGTCCGGCGGCTGGTTGGCCAGCAGGTTATCCACATACGCGCTGGGCGAGCTGATCAGCTCGCGCTGCTGGTTGACCTCGAACTGGTACAGGCGAATGTTGGCGATGTCGTCGGCCAGGTCGCGGTCGACGGTCAGGCGTGGCAGCGCCTGTTTCTGCTTGTAGAGGATCTTGGACAGCAGGAGGCTGCCCTTGAGCACGTTGATCTGCTCGTCCAGCGCCGAATCGCTTTGGGTGACGGTGTCTAGTTGCTGCTTGGTCTGCAGGTTTTTCTGGGTCAGGTCGTTGAGGCGGTCGGTGCTCTTGAGCAAGTAGTCGGAGAGCTTCAGGTTGGCCGCGCTTTCCGTGGCCAGCAGGCTGCTGCCGCCGGCTTTCTGCGCTTCGATGGACTGTTGGGTCACCGTCTGCTGGGACTGGGCCAGGCGTTTCTGGTTGATCAGGGTTTGCAGGTCCTGGATTTCCTGCTCCAGGCGCGCGGTTTTTTCCTGGATCAGGTCGTGCTGACTGTTGCCCAGGTCTTGCAACTGGCTGTTGCCGGCCAGTTCCTGGCGGCGCAGGGGGATCAGCGCATTCAGGGCGGCGAGTTCGGCGTTGAGCTGGTTGCGCTGGTCGGCGCTGAGGGCTTTGCCGTTGTCTTTGCCGGTCTTGAGGGTCGCATTGATCTGCTGGATGCGCGTCTGGCTGCTGCTGATCTCGGTCTGGGCGCGCTCGGGGCGGGTTTGGGCGGCGATGGTCAGGCTATTGGCGTCGGCCAGCTCTTTTTGCAGATCACCTTGCTGGGTGGTGCGTTGCACCAGCAATTGTTCAAGCTGCGGCACGGGCAGGCTGGCGTAGCGTTGGGCCACCGGGATGATTTTGGTGGCCTTGAGCCGAGTCAGCTCGCGCTGGTTGTCCGTCGTCTGGCGCGGGGCATCTTCCAGCTGGCGCTTCAGGTCTGCCAGGCGCTGCTCGTACTCTTGCTTGTTAGCCAGGAACGTCAGGGTCTGTTGCAGGATGCTCTGCAACGCCTTCATGTCGGCGTCGGGCAGCTTGCGGTCGGGCAGTTTGTCCAGGGTTTGCTGGACGGCGTCGGCGCTGGGCGGGTCGGCCGCGTGAACGGTGCCAACACAAAGAGTCAGGCCCAGCAGGGCAGTAGCGAGAAAAGTGCGCAGGGTTGGCATAGAGACCGGTCGAGCTAGATGAAGAATCGGGGCGTTGTGGCCCCGCAGTTTAGAGGAAGAGACCGGGGCCCGGGCGACTTCCTTCGGGGAATCTGACGCCGACTTTGCCAATCTTGTTCCCGTCCATGACCGCGACGGTCCAGATGGTGTTGTTCCATTCCACCTGGTCGCCCACCACCGGCGCGCCGCCGACTTTCTGGGTGATGAAGCGGCTCAACGGCATGTCCGGGTCGATACCTTCAAGCTTGAGCCCGTACAGCGCCGACACCGCGCCGAGCTGGGCGTCGCCTTCGAGTACGAAGTCGCCGAAGAAGCGCAGGTCGAGGCCGCGTTGCGGCGCCTGGCTGAACAGTTTGCCCAGGGCCGGCAAGTTATGTTCATGGCCGATGACGCAGAGCAAATCATCGACTTCCAGCACCGTACTACCCGACGGGTGGAGCAGTTGCTGGCCACGGAACAGCGCCGCGATCCGCGTGCCCTCGGGCATTTTCAACTCGCGCAGGGCGGCGCCGATGCACCATTTCTCTGCGCCCAGGCGGTAGACGAACAGCTCCCACTCGCTGGTGACGTGCACTTCCAGGGCTGCGCGGGAAATCGGCGCCGGGTCCGGCGGTACGGTGACTTTCAGCAACTTGGCCACCCACGGCAGGCTGGTGCCCTGCACCAGCAGCGACACCAGCACGATAAAGAACGCCAGGTTGAAGTACAGCTGGGCATGGGGCAGGCCGGCCATCAGCGGGAACACCGCAAGGATGATCGGCACCGCGCCGCGCAGGCCGACCCAGGCGATAAAGGCTTTTTCCCGGCCGTGGAACGCCTTGAAGGGCAACAGGCCGACCATCACCGACAGCGGCCGTGCAAACAGGATCATCCACAGCGCCAGGCCCAGTGCCGGCAGGGCGATCGGCAGCAAGTCATGGGGCGTGACCAGCAGGCCCAGCACCAGGAACATGCCGATCTGCGCCAGCCAGGCCATGCCGTCGAGCATATGCAGGATGCCATGACGGCTGCGCACCGGTCGGTTGCCGATCACCAGGCCGCACAGGTACACGGCGAGAAAGCCGCTGCCGTGCAAGGCGTTGGTCAGCGCGAAGACGAACAGGCCGCCGGCGATCACCAGGATTGGGTAGAGGCCGGTGGCCAGGTTGATGCGGTTGACCATCTGCAGCATCAGCCAGCCGCCGCCCAGGCCGACCAGGCCGCCGATACCGAACTCGCGGATCAGGTGGGTCAGCAGGCTCCAATGCAGGCCGGTCTGGCCGCTGGCGAGCATGTCGATCAAGGTCACGGTGAGGAACACCGCCATCGGGTCGTTGCTGCCGGATTCGATTTCCAGGCTGGCGGTCACCCGTTCGTTCAAGCCCTTGCCGCCCAGCAGCGAGAACACGGCTGCGGCGTCGGTGGAACCGACGATGGCGCCGATCAGCAAGCCCTGCACGATGTTGAGGTCGAACAGCCAGGCCGCGGCCATGCCGGTGAGGCCGGTGGTGATCAACACGCCCACCGTGGCCAGGGACAACGCAGGCCAGAGTGCCACGCGAAAACTCGCCACCCGCGTGCGCAAACCGCCGTCGAGCAGGATCACGGCCAGCGCCAGGTTGCCCACCAGGTAGGCGGTCGGGTAGTTATCGAAGATGATGCCGCCGCCATCGACGCCGGCGATCATGCCCACGGCCAGGATGATCACCAGGATCGGGATGCCCAGGCGCGACGACAGAGAACTCACCAGAATGCTCGCACTCACCAGCAACGCGCCGATCAAGAACAGGCTGTTGATGGTCGTCGCATTCAAAGGCAGTACTCCAGAGCAGGGAAAGACAGGGCGCAAACTGACCATGCAGTCTGCGTGCCAGGGATTCTAACCTGTTGAATTGCTGCGCTGTCAAAAAGCTTTTGTGGGGGGAATCCCATTATGAAGGTTTCCACCTGGCTCCAAATGTGGGAGGGGGCTTGCCCCCGATGGCGGTATGCCAGCCAGCTTATTTGTAGCTGACCCACCGCAATCGGGGGCAAGCCCCCTCCCACATTTTTAAGCCAGTGCAGTCAGTCAGAGCCGGAAGCGGCCCACCATGCCATTGAGGTCCACCGCCAGGCGCGACAACTCGCTGCTCGCCGCGCTGGTCTGGCTGGCGCCTGTCGCCGATTGCACCGACAGATCGCGGATATTCACCAGGTTACGGTCGACTTCCCGCGCGACCTGCGCCTGTTCTTCCGCCGCGCTGGCGATCACCAGGTTGCGCTCGTTGATCTCGACAATCGCCGTATTGATGGTATCCAGCGACATCCCCGCGCCCTTGGCGATGTTCAGCGTGGATTCGGCGCGCTCAGTGCTGTTGCGCATCGAATCCACCGCATGCTCGGTGCCGGCCTGGATGCTGCCGATCATGCGCTCGATCTCGCTGGTGGACTGCTGGGTACGATGGGCCAGTGCCCGGACCTCGTCCGCCACTACCGCAAAACCACGCCCGGCCTCACCGGCCCGCGCCGCTTCGATGGCCGCGTTGAGGGCCAGCAGGTTGGTCTGGTCGGCCAGGCCACGGATCACGTCCAGCACTTTGCCGATATCGCGGGATTCATTGGCCAACTCACCGATCAAGGTGGCGGTGGCTTGCACGTCGCCGCTCATGCGTTCGATGGCGCTGACGGTTTCCTGCACCAGGTCACGGCCATCACCGGCCGAGGTGGTGGCGTTACGCGAGGCTTCGGAGGTGCTCACGGCATTGCGTGCGACTTCCTCGACCGCGCTGGTCATTTCGTTCACCGCGGTGGCGGCCTGTTCGATCTCATTGTTCTGCTGGGTCAGGCCACGCGCGCTTTCGTCGGTGACGGCGTTGAGCTCTTCGGCGGCCGATGCCAGTTGCGTGGCGGAGCCGGCGATGCGTTGCAGGGTGTCGCGCAGTTTGTCCTGCATCTTGGCCATGGCGGCGAGCAGGCGGCCGGCCTCATCGTTGCCGTCGACTTTGATCGGGCGCGTGAGGTTGCCTTCGGCCACTTCTTCGGCCGCTTCCAGCGCCTGGGAGATCGGCACGGTGATGCTGCGGGTCAGCAGCCAGGCGAACAACAGGGTCAGCGCGGTGGCGATCACCAGCAGGCTCACGACCATGTTGAAGGCCAGGTCGTACTGGTCTTTGGCTTGCTGGTTGGTGTCCAGGGCCATGCTGTTGTTGATTTCCAGCAGGCGGCTGAGCACCGCATTGACCTGCTCGGAGTTGTTCAGCAGTTCAGTGTTGAGCAGGGCGCGTAATTCGTCGACCTGGTTGGCCCGGGACAGGCTTTTCATGCGCTCTTCGATCTGATGGTACTGGGCCAGTAACCGCACGTATTCATCGTAGGTCGTTCGTTCTTCGCGGCTCTCGATCAGCTTCTCATACACGCCCTGGGCGGTGCGGATCTGCTGGTTGCGCACGTCGAAGGCTTCCAGGGTTTTTTGCTGTACCTCCGGCTCGCGGTTGGTGAGCAAGCGGTACGACAACACGCGCAGGCGCAAGGTCAGCTGGGTGAATTCGTCGAGGGCGCGGATGCTTGGCACGCTGGACAGGGTGATGTCTTCGGTGGCAGCACGGATCTTGCTCATCTGGTTCAGGGCGAACACGCCGAGAAACAACATCAACGCGCCGATAAACGCGAAGCCGAGGAAAGCCCTCGGGGCGATATTCATATTACGAAGGGACATGCTGGAATCCTGGGGAGAAGCGCGATCCGTGCGGCCATGAGACGGGGTGTGCATCGCGTATCGGCCCTGCGACTAAAGTCTTAAGGGGGCGCGCGCTTTTGTCGCAGCTGACCGGGGGTTGCACGGATTCAGGAACCAGATCGGGTAATTGCAGTCACTAAGGCTCGAAAGCGCGGCCCGGCCCTTGAACATCGGGCTGCGCGCCGGGGATAACCCTGGCATCCGAGGTGAATTTTCTTTATCGTCACCGCCCTTTTAAAAAGCCCGAGAAATCAAAATGTTAGAAGCATCCCTCAGCCAACTGGAACAACTGGTCAACGACCTGGTACAGCAGAACCAGGACCTGCTGAGCAGCAACGAATCCCTCAAGGCGCAGCTGGCCCAGGCCAAGGATGAAAACGACAGCCTGCAACTGAACCTGATGGAACAGGAAGAAAAGCATGGCGCCACCGCCGCCCGCATCCAGGCACTGGTTGAGCGTGTGAGCGCAGGGCCTGTCAGCGCATGAATGAAGGGATAAAGGTCGTTTCGATTCTCGGTGAGGATTACTCGATCAAGGCGCCGGCCGGGGAAGACCAGACCCTGATGCACGCCGTGACCATGCTCAAGGCTTCCCTGGCCACGACCAAGAAAAAGTACCCGACCCTCATTGGTGACAAATTATTGGTATTGGCCGCGCTGAACCTGTGCGCCGAGCAGATCGAAATGCAGCAGGCTCACCAACAGGAACTCGACCGTTACCAAGAGCAAGTCAGCGCCACGGTCGAGGTGATTTCCAAGGCGATCCAGCCTTAGAACCACGCATCCTGCATCCCCAGGCACGTATCGTCGCGTGCCTCCAGAATCGCCAGTTCATGATGGCAGCTTGGTACTTCCCAGGTCAGGAAGTACCGGGCGGCCTGGAGCTTGCCTTTATAGAAGGCCACATCGGCCGCGTTGCCCTTGGCCAGCCCTTCTTCGGCGCGAATCGCCTGTTCCAGCCAGCGCCAGCCAATCACCGTGTGCCCGAACACTTTCAGGTACAGCGCCGAGTTCGCCAGGCTGCTGTTGACCTTGCCCTGGGCGAGATCGCTCAGCAGGCCGAGAGTCACGCTTTGCAGGCGGTTGACCAATTGCTCCAGCGGTTCCCTTAGTGCGGTGAGCGATGGGTATGGCTGCGCCCGAGCACCTGTCTCGGCGATCAGTCGAATCAATTGCTTGAGCCCGGCACCGCCGTTCTGCGCCAACTTACGCCCAAGCAGGTCCAGGGACTGGATGCCATGGGTGCCTTCGTGGATCGGATTCAGGCGGTTATCGCGGTAGTACTGCTCGACCGGGTACTCGCGGGTATAGCCATGGCCGCCGAGAATCTGGATCGCCAGTTCGTTGGCCTTGAGGCAGAACTCCGACGGCCAGGATTTGACGATGGGGGTCAGCAGGTCCAGCAACTCGTGGGCTTGTTTGCGTTCGGTTTCGCTTGGCAGGGTGGTGGTGTCGTCGAACAGGCGTGCGGCGTACAGGCCCAGGTCGAAGGCGCCTTCCACGTAGGCTTTTTGGGTCAGCAGCATACGTTTGATATCGGCGTGCTGGATGATCGACACCGGCGCGGTGCTCGGGTCTTTGCTGTCCGGCAGGCGGCCTTGCGGACGTTCGCGAGCGTACTCCAACGAGTAGAGATAGCCCGCGTAACCGAGCATCACCGCGCCCATGCCGACGCCGATCCGTGCTTCGTTCATCATCTGGAACATGCAACTCAGGCCCTGGTGCGGCTTGCCCACCAGATAGCCGACACAGTTGCCGTTATCGCCAAAATTGAGTGCTGTGGACGTCGTGCCGCGCCAGCCCATCTTGTGAAACAGCCCGGCCAGCAGTACATCGTTGCGCTCGCCCAGGCTGCCGTCAGCGTTGACCAGGAATTTGGGCACGATAAACAACGAAATGCCCTTCACTCCGGCCGGTGCGTCGGGCAGCTTGGCCAGCACCATATGCACGATGTTTTCCGACAGCGGGTGGTCGCCACCGGAGATGAAGATCTTGTTGCCCTTCAGCCGATAGCTGCCGTCAGCCGCAAGCTCCGCGCGGGTACGAATATCCGACAGGGATGAGCCAGCGTGCGGCTCGGTCAAGGCCATGGTGCCGAAGAAGCGTCCTTCGATCATCGGTTGCAGGAAGCGTTGTTTCTGCTCCTCGGTGCCGAAACTTTCGATCAGGTTGGCGGCGCCCATGGTCAGGAACGGGTAGGACGTTGATGCCGCGTTGGCGGATTGGAAGTGAGCGAAGCAGGCCTGGGACAGCAGGGTCGGCAACTGCATGCCGCCGGCTTCGAAGCTGCGGGCGGCATTGAGGAAACCGGCTTCCAGGAAGGCATCTACCGCCGGTTTCACTTCCGGAATCAGAATCGCCTTACCGTCTTCGTAGCGCGGTTCGTTTTCATCGTTCTTGCGGTTGTGAGGCGCGAAGTACTTTTCGGCAATGTTGCGCGCTGTGCTGATGGCGGCGTCGAAGGTTTCGCGATTGTGCTCGGCAAACCGCTCGCGCTGGGTCAGGCCCTCGGCATCGAGGACTTCATACAGCTCGAAAGCCAGATTGCGGGAACTGAGCAGCGTCTCGGACATGGCGGCTTACCTTTGAGGAATTGCCGTGAGTCTAAGTGCGCGAATAGAGGCTGGATAGCAAGATTGATCTGGGTGATGGAGGAGCAGAACTCGGAGAGAGGGAATTGAAATGCAATCAAATGTGGGAGGGGCTTGCTCCCGATAGCGGTGTGTCAGCCAAACATAAGCTGGCTGATCCATAAGATCGTTCCCACGCTCTGCGTGGAAACGCCTCTCTTGACGCTCCGCGTCACGCTTCTGGACGCAGAGCGTCCTTGAGCTGCATTCCCACGCGGAGCGTGGGAACGATCAGCCCCCTCCCACATTTTTTTTACCGCGTTTAACCGATGGTCATCAGGCTGGCGTTACCACCTGCAGCAGCCGTGTTAACGCTCAACGCCCGCTCGATCACCAAC
This sequence comes from Pseudomonas sp. R2-37-08W, assembly GCF_003851705.1. NCBI lineage: Bacteria > Pseudomonadati > Pseudomonadota > Gammaproteobacteria > Pseudomonadales > Pseudomonadaceae > Pseudomonas > Pseudomonas sp. R2-37-08W. Next base: position 545,215 of record NZ_CP027728.1, read on the forward strand.
CGCTCCAGGGCAATGGATGTCTCGCCCTGGGACAAACCATGCACCCCAACAATCGCCCCACCGCGCTGCGCCACTTGCTGGCACACCGCACGCAGTTGGTCGGAATCACCGTGATGCAGCACAGCGTCGAACCCCACGTCGTCCTTGGTCCAGTCGGCCACGCGCTTGATCTTCGCCTGAATATCCTTCGGCAGGCGTGGGAACACGGCCTTGGTCAGCTCGGTTTCCGGCCATACCGCAGAACCGCCTACCGCCAATACCGCAGCGAGTTGGGTCAGCAGGTCACCTTCCACTTCCGCCAGGCACAGCACGTGTTCACGCGGCAGGATCGCATAGCTGTTGCGCTCGCCGGTCGGGCCGGCCAGTTGGCGAGTGATACCGCTTTGCGACTGGGCGGCGAATTGGCTGCACAGGGCGCTCAGTTCGCTGAAGTTGTGGCTGTCGGCCCAGGTTTTCAACGCGGTCAGCGGTTGGCTCATGGCGTCGCGCAGGCGCAGGTCCGGTGCGGTCAATGCGTCGCCACGTACGAAGGATTGCTCGATCGCATCGGTAGGACGAGTCGACAGCAGGCGGTACAGGTACAGCGGGCCACCGGCTTTCGGGCCGGTACCCGACAGGCCTTCGCCGCCGAACGGCTGCACGCCCACCACGGCACCCACGATGTTACGGTTGACGTAGACGTTACCGGCATTGACGTTGTCGATTACCTTGGCGATGGTCTCGTCGATGCGGGTGTGCACGCCCAGGGTCAGGCCGTAGCCGGAGGCATTGATCTGGCCGATGAGCTGGTCGATCTCTTTGCGCTTGTAGCGCACCACGTGCAGCACCGGGCCGAAGATTTCGCGCTGCAGCTCGTCGAAGCTTTCCAGCTCGATCAGGGTAGGCATCACGAAGGTGCCACGCTTGATCTCTTCGCCATCGGCAATCGCCACCTGGTAAACGTTGCGGCCTTTGTCGCGCATGGCCTGGATGTGTTTCTCGATACCAGCCTTGGCTTCGGCGTCGATCACCGGGCCGATATCCACCGACAGGCGTTCCGGGTTGCCCAGGCGGCATTCCGCCATGGCGCCCTTGAGCATTTCGATGACACGGTCTGCCGAATCTTCCTGCAGGCACAACACGCGCAGGGCCGAGCATCGTTGGCCGGCGCTGTCGAAGGCCGACGACACCACGTCAATCACCACTTGTTCGGTGAGCGCCGAGGAATCCACGATCATCGCGTTCTGGCCACCGGTTTCGGCGATCAGCGGAATCGGACGGCCCTGGGCATCCAGGCGACCGGCGACATTGCGTTGCAGCAAGCGTGCAACCTCGGTGGAGCCGGTGAACATCACGCCTTTGACACGATCATCACCGACCAGGCGGGCACCGACACTTTCGCCCTGGCCCGGCAGCAATTGCAGCACGCCTTGCGGAATACCGGCTTCGAGCAGAATGCGCACGGCCTGGGCGGCGACCAGCGGGGTTTGTTCGGCCGGTTTGGCCAGCACCGGGTTACCGGCAGCCAATGCCGCCGCGACCTGGCCGCTGAAGATCGCCAGCGGGAAGTTCCAGGGGCTGATGCACACCACCGGACCCAATGGGCGGTGGGCGTCGTTGGTGAAATCGTTACGCGCCTGCACCGCGTAGTAGCGCAGGAAGTCCACGGCTTCGCGCACTTCAGCGATAGCGTTGGCGAAGGTCTTGCCGGCTTCACGGGCCAGCAGGCCCATCAATGGCTGAATCTCGCCTTCCATCAGGTCGGCGGCGCGCTCCAGGATCGCGGCGCGTTCGGCGGGCGGAGTGGCCTGCCAGATCGGCGCGGCGCTGATGGCGCACTGGATGGCGTTGTCGACGTCTTCGACGGTGGCCTCCTGAACGTGACCGACCACATCGCGCACGTCGGACGGGTTCAGCACCGCTGCAGCCGGTTGTTCGCTGGCGGCGCAACCGAGCATCGGCGCGGCTTTCCAGTCGTTGTGGGCGGTGGCCAGCAGGGCGCAGGACAAAGATGCCAGGCGATGCTCGTTGGCCAGGTCGATACCGGCCGAGTTGGCGCGGTCGCTGCCGTACAGGTCACGCGGCAGCGGGATACGCGGGTGCGGCAGGCCGAAGCCGCCTTCCGCCGTCGCCATCTGCTCGATGTTCGCCACTGGATCGGCTACCAGCTCCTGAATCGAGATGGAGTGATCGGCGATGCGGTTGACGAACGAGGTGTTCGCACCGTTTTCCAGCAAGCGACGTACCAGGTACGCCAGCAGTGTTTCGTGAGTGCCGACCGGTGCGTACACGCGGCACGGACGGTTCAGCTTGCCTTCGGAAACTTTGCCCACCACTTGTTCGTACAGCGGTTCACCCATGCCGTGCAGGCATTGGAACTCGTACTGGCCGGGGTAATAGTTCTGACCGGCAATGTGATAGATGGCCGACAGCGTATGGGCGTTGTGCGTGGCGAACTGCGGGTAGATGGCTTCCGGCACCGACAGCAGTTTGCGTGCGCAGGCAATGTAGGAAACGTCGGTGTACACCTTGCGGGTGTACACCGGGTAGCCTTCCAGGCCCTCGACCTGGGCGCGCTTGATTTCGCTGTCCCAGTACGCGCCTTTGACCAGGCGGATCATCAGGCGGTGGCGGCTGCGGCGGGCCAGGTCGATGACGTAGTCGATCACGTAGGGGCAACGCTTCTGGTAGGCCTGGATCACGAAACCGATACCGTTCCAGCCGGTCAGTTGCGGCTCGAAGCACAGGCGCTCGAGCAGGTCCAGGGACAACTCGAGGCGGTCGGCTTCTTCGGCATCGATGTTCAGGCCGATGTCGTATTGCTTGGCCAACAGGGTCAGCGACAACAGGCGCGGGTACAGTTCGTCCATCACCCGCTCGTACTGCGCGCGGCTGTAACGCGGGTGCAGGGCGGAGAGCTTGATGGAGATGCCTGGGCCTTCATAGATCCCACGGCCGTGGGACGCTTTGCCGATGGAGTGAATGGCTTGTTCGTACGAAGCCAGGTACTTCTGGGCGTCGTGTTCGGTGAGGGCGGCTTCCCCGAGCATGTCGTAGGAATAGCGGAAACCCTTGGCTTCGAACTTGCTCGCGTTGGCCAGGGCTTCGGCGATGGTCTCGCCGGTGACGAACTGTTCACCCATCAGGCGCATGGCCATGTCGACGCCCTTGCGGATCATCGGCTCGCCGCTTTTGCCGATGATGCGGCTCAGGGACGAGGTCAAGCCTGCTTCGTTATGGGTCGCGACCAGTTTGCCGGTCAACAGCAGGCCCCAGGTAGCAGCATTGACGAACAGCGACGGGCTGTTGCCCAGGTGGGGGTGCCAGTTGCCGGTGCTGATCTTGTCGCGAATCAGCGCATCGCGCGTGCCTTTGTCGGGGATGCGCAGCAGCGCTTCGGCCAGGCACATCAGCGCCACGCCTTCCTGGGACGACAGGGAAAATTCCTGCAGCAGGCCCTGAACGATACCGGCACGGCCGCCAGCGCTTTTCTGGTTGCGCAATTTTTCCGCAATCGTGGCGGCCAGCTTGTTGGTGGCTTCGGCCATCTCTACCGGCAGGCGCGCCTGCTCGATCAACATCGGCACCACTTCCGGCTCGGGGCGACGGTAAGCGGCGGTGATCGAGGCGCGCAGTACCGATTGCGGCAGGATGCTCTCGGCGAACTCAAGGAAGCACTGGTGGGCGTGGTCATGCTGGACTTCGCCAGCGTCGTCGGCATCCTTGCTGCCCGAGCCGTTGAGCTCGGAAAGGGTTGCACCACCCTCGAGTTTCTCCAGGTAATTGAAAATTGCCTGTTTGATCAGCCAGTGCGGCGTGCGATCAATGGAGGACGCGGCAGCCTTCAGGCGCTCGCGGGTCGGGTCGTCGAGTTTGACCCCAAGGGTGGTCGTAGCCATTTTCTTATCCTCATGGGTGCCACTACCGAGTGGCATCTGCTGGCGGCAAGATTAGCCTCGCCCATGAAGAGGTGCAACCGGGTGCAACCCTTTTTATTCAGGAAATTTCCGACGGTTGATCGGAAAAATCCGGCCTTCTCTCGAATTGACTTCTTGTTGGTGCATTTGCTTCTGAGATGGATTGTTCTTGCTCCGAAAAGGAGCAAAAAACCGGTGTTTGTCCTGAAATCCGCGTAGGTGCAACTTATTCGCGAGAAACTGGTTGCACCTTATTTGCTTTGTTGAATAGCATTCGCGCACCAAGGTGCAACCACTTCCACAGGTCGGTTCATCGGCTGGCGGCTTTCCTGGGGAAACGCCAGTCATAAATGCGCGGCAGGCAGCATCGTTTACCGGTTAACCACCGGTAGCGGGCTGACAGACCGTCGCTACATAAAAACAAAGCCAGGGCGTCACTTCTATGAGCGTTAGTAATCCCACCCTGATCACGTTCGTGATCTACATCGCAGCAATGGTACTGATCGGCTTGATGGCCTATCGCTCCACCAATAACCTTTCCGATTACATCCTGGGCGGCCGCAGCCTCGGTAGCGTGGTGACCGCTTTGTCCGCCGGCGCTTCCGATATGAGCGGCTGGTTGTTGATGGGCCTGCCGGGCGCGATCTACATGTCGGGCTTGTCGGAAAGCTGGATTGCTATCGGCCTGATCGTCGGTGCCTACCTTAACTGGCTGTTCGTGGCCGGCCGCCTGCGCGTGCAGACCGAACACAACGGCGACGCCCTGACCCTGCCGGATTACTTCTCCAGCCGCTTTGAAGATAAAAGCGGGCTGCTGCGGATCATCTCCGCTGTGGTAATCCTGGTGTTTTTCACCATTTACTGCGCCTCCGGCATCGTGGCCGGTGCCCGTCTGTTCGAAAGCACCTTCGGCATGTCCTACGAGACTGCGCTGTGGGCCGGTGCTGCGGCGACCATCGCCTATACCTTTATCGGCGGTTTCCTGGCTGTCAGCTGGACCGACACCGTACAAGCCACACTGATGATCTTCGCGTTGATCCTGACGCCAATCATCGTACTGCTGGCGACCGGCGGCGTGGACACCACCTTCCTGGCCATCGAAGCCAAGGACCCGACCAGCTTCGACATGCTGAAAAACACCACTTTCATCGGAGTGATCTCGCTGATGGGCTGGGGCCTGGGTTACTTCGGCCAGCCGCACATCCTCGCGCGGTTCATGGCGGCGGATTCGGTGAAGTCGATTGCCAAAGCGCGTCGCATCTCCATGACCTGGATGATCCTGTGCCTGTGCGGCACCGTGGCGGTGGGCTTCTTCGGCATCGCTTATTTCTCGGCGCATCCTGAGGTGGCCGGTCCCGTGACCGAAAACCCTGAGCGCGTGTTTATCGAACTGGCCAAGATCCTGTTCAACCCATGGATTGCCGGTGTATTGCTGTCGGCCATCCTGGCGGCTGTCATGAGTACCCTGAGCTGCCAATTGCTGGTGTGCTCCAGCGCCCTGACCGAAGATTTCTACAAGGCATTCCTGCGCAAGGGCGCGTCCCAGCTTGAGCTGGTGTGGGTCGGTCGGATCATGGTGCTGGTGGTGGCCTTGATCGCCATCGCCCTGGCCGCCAACCCGGAAAACCGTGTACTGGGCCTGGTCAGCTACGCCTGGGCCGGTTTCGGCGCCGCGTTCGGGCCTGTGGTGCTGATCTCGGTGATCTGGAAAAACATGACCCGCAACGGCGCACTGGCCGGCATCCTGGTCGGCGCGATCACCGTAATCGTGTGGAAGCACTTCGAAGTGCTGGGCCTGTACGAAATCATCCCAGGCTTCATCTTCGCCAGCCTGGCGATCTACTTCGTGAGCAAGATGGGTGCCCCGACTGCCGGTATGGTCGAGCGCTTTGATGCTGCGGAAAAAGACTACAACCTCAACAAGTAATACAGCCGGGCGTTGATCGCCTGGTATTCGAAAAGAAGGCCCACGTCCTATGGATGCTGGGCCTTTTTTTATGAAGAAAAAAAGCCCTGCGCAGGATTTCGGCACTGTCGATGTAGGACGTTACTTATTTGCCGGCACAGCGCTCGACTCGGCAAACGGCTGAGGCAGAATCGCTCACCCACCCTTCGCAGAGAAACACCGGATGTTCGCTCCTGCCAATCAAAGTGCCTTTAACCTGACCCTGGACGGGGAGCCTTATGATCTCAAGGTTCATGGGTTCATGGGCGACGAATTTATCAGCCTGCCCTTTCGCTTTGACCTTGAGTTGGTGAGCGAGCGACCCGATCTGGACCTCGATGGCCTGCTGCACCGTCAGGCGTTCCTCGGGTTTGACGCTCAGGGCCACGGTATCCATGGCCGAGTTTACCGGGTCGCGCAAGGCGATTCGGGCAAGCGGCTTACCCGTTACCAGATCACCCTGGTGCCGCAGTTGGCCTATCTGGAGCACAGCACTCACCAGAGGATCTTTCAGCAGAAAACCGTGCCGCAGATCATTGCTCGGGTGTTGGAGGCCCAGGACATTCAGGGTGATACCTTCGAGTTCCGCCTGAGCGGAAAATATCCCGAGCGTGAGTACTGTGTTCAGTTCGACGAAACCGATCTGCAGTTCATCCAGCGCTTGTGCGTTGAGTCGGGCATTCACTATCACTTTCAGCACAGTCCCGAGCGTCACCTGTTGGTGTTTGGCGATGACCAGAGTGTGTTTGGCCAGCCGGACCAGGTCACCCCCTACCTGGCCGGTTCCGGGATGGTGGCCGAGGCCCCTGCGATAAAGCGCTTTATCCTGCGGCTGAAAACCCGTACCGCCGGCGTGAACCTGCGGGCCTACGACTTCAAAAAGCCCAGCCTGGTGTTGGAAAGCACGGCCTCCAGCGGGCAGCACCTGCCCCTGGACGAGCAACGTTACCCTGGAAACTTTACCGATCGTGCGCATGGCAAGTACCTGGCACAGCGTGTGTTGGAGCGTCATCGCAGCGACTTTCGCCAAGCCAGCGGCATCAGCGATCAGCCGGCCTTGGGCACTGGGCGGTTTCTGAAGATGGCTGGCCACCCGCGTCAGGAGTGGAATGACCTGTGGCTGGTTACCCAGTTGCACCACACGGGGCAACAATCGCAAGTGTTGGAAGAGTCTGCGCCTGACACCTATAGGGATGACTTGCCTGCGGGTTACAGCAACGATTTTGTAGTGACGCCCTGGGATGTGCCGTTTCGAACGCCTCTGATCACGCCCCGGCCGCACCTATCCAGCTACCAGAACGCGGTGGTCACCGGGCCTGTCGACAGTGAAATCCATTGCGACGAGTACGGTCGTGTCAAAGTGCAGATGGCCTGGGACCGCGACGGTGAGCACAACGATCATTCCAGCTGTTGGCTGCGCGTGGCGAGCGGCTGGGCCCATGACCGTTATGGGGCGGTGCTGATCCCGCGAGTCGGCATGGAGGTACTGGTGGGTTTCGTCGATGGCGACATGGACATGCCGCTGGTCATGGGTTGCCTGCCCAACGCGGCGAATCGTTTGCCCCTCGACCTGCCGGCGGACAAGACCCGCAGTATTTTTCGCAGCCAGAGCAGCCCTGGTGGCGGAGGCTACAACGAACTGCGCATCGAAGACCGCAAGGGCGCCGAGGAAATCTACCTGCGCGCTCAGCGCGACTGGACCCAGCATGTATTGCATGACCAACAGGTGCAGGTCGATAACCAGCGCCGGGTGAGGGTGGGCGGCGAATCGCACCATGAGTTGCAGGGCGAAGAGCAGCGCATTACCCATGGCAACCGCCTGACGGAACTCAAGCAGGATGACCACCTGGTGGTCGGCGGTTCTCAGCACATGCGTGCCGGTCGCACCCTTCAGTTGGCGGCCGGGCAAAGCATTGTTATCGACGCGGGAGCCAGCGTTACGATTCAGGCGGGAGGGCAGTCGATCACGCTGTCGGCGGGCGGTATTTTCAGCAGCGTGCCGATCCAGCTTGGCGGGGCGCCAGCCCCTGCGGCGGCGCCGTTGAAGCCGGGCTTGAAGGAGGCAGCACTGGCGGCGGTCCCGCTCCCTCTGAGCCCTGTGCAGATTGAGAGCCTGAAACGCAGCGCGCCTTTTTGTGAAGAGTGCGAACGCTGCCGTGACGGGCAGTGCAGTATCCCCGAGCATGCACGGAGTGTTCCTTGATGCAGACGCCCATGGACCCCAGCACCTGGCTGGCGCAGTTCCCGCTGCTTGCCGGTGAGCGAGTCTTTGCCGTGCTAGGCACTACCAGTGACGCCAAGCCACTCGCCGCCTGGCAAGCCATGACGGCAGGGCCGGCGCCGCACGCGATCTGGGCCGGCACGGCCTACGACGCTTGGGATGAGGTGATGCCTTACGTGGGCATCGTCGAGTCGGGCAGCGCATTTCTCGATTGGGTCGCCACTGTGCAAGCCATGGATTGGGGTTGGCTGGCGGTATCCTCCAGCCCGTTGGAAACCGTGGTTGCCCATCTGCAAAGCTTGACCAAGGTGTTCATGCCCAATGACCAGGCGGTGTTCCTACGCTTCTGGGATGGCGCTCAGTTTCAGCCGATGTGGCAGCAATTGGGTGACGAGGCGGGGAAGGTCTTGCCGGTGTTTGGACGTTATCTGATCAATGGCCAGCCGCTGACAGTGGCGACTGGCCCGGTGACACCCGCGAAAACCTGGCCCTGGTGGCGAGTGCCTGCGCCATTGCTCGAGCACCTGGCTGAGCAGTCGCCGCAGGTACTTGTCGACAATCTGCTGCAATGGTTGCAGGAGCAGCGTCCCGATCTGTATGCCGCCTTCACGCCGAGCACGTTGCGGCACAAGCTCACCTGGCTCGCGCGAAGGCCGGGAGTCAACCATGCAGCGCTGGCCGATTACCTCGCTGCGCAGTTGAGTTAACAAAAACATCAGCCGCCATGCGGCCCTGCACCTTTGCGCCGGTAGAAGGTAAACTTCGCCCCCTGCGCAGGAGCAACCATGAATTATCGTCACGCCTTTCACGCCGGCAACCACGCCGATGTCTTCAAACACCTGACCTTGACCCGCCTCATCGCCTTGATGTCGCGCAAGGAGCAGCCGTTCGCCTACCTCGATACCCACGCCGGCATTGGCCTGTACGACCTGCAGGGTGACCAGGCCAACCGCACCGGTGAATACCTGGAAGGCATCGCCCGCCTGTGGGGCGCAGACGACCTGCCGCCGCTCACTGCTGATTACATGCGCGTGCTGCACGAAATGAACCCGGATGGCCAGTTGCGCTACTACCCAGGTTCGCCGGAACTGGCGCGGCGCCTGACGCGTCCCCAGGACCGTGTACTGCTCAACGAAAAGCACCCGGAAGACGGCGTGCTGCTCAAGGACAACATGAAGGGTGATCGTCGGGTCAAGGTGCACCTGGGCGAAGGCTGGCACGTACCGCGCGCCTTGTTGCCGGTGCCGGAAAAACGCGCGCTGATGCTGATCGACCCGCCGTTTGAAAAGCTCGATGAAATGCAGCGTTGCGCGGCGTCCCTCAAGGAAGCCGTCAGCCGCATGCGCCAGACGGTCGCGGCAATCTGGTACCCGGTGAAAGACCCGCGCATGTTGCGCCGCTTCTACCAGGACCTGGCCGGCACCGGTGCGCCGAAACTGTTGCGCGTAGAGCTGCTGGTGCATCCGCTGGACACGCCCAACACCCTGACCGGCTCAGGCCTGGCAATTGCCAACCCGCCGTGGGGCCTGGAAGAGGAGCTGCGTGAATTGCTGCCGTGGCTGTCCAGGCAACTGGGCCAGACCCAGGGCGGGTGGCAGATGGATTGGCTCATCGCTGAATAGCTTTATCTCAAGCCAGACACAAAACCAGTGTGGGAGGGGGCTTGCCCCCGATAGCGGAGTGTCAGTCAGTACATCTGTCACTGATACACCGCAATCGGGGCAAGCCCCCTCCCACATTTTGAGCTGTGTTGCCCCTTTATATCGGGCAGGTCACGCCGGTGCCGCCGATGCCGCAATAACCCTGGGGGTTCTTCGCCAGGTACTGCTGGTGATACGCCTCGGCGAAGTACACCGTCGGCGCTTCGTCGATTTCGGTGGTGATCTCGCCCAGGCCGGCCTTGGTCAGCTCTTGCTGATAAGCCTGGGCACTGGCTTTGGCCGCCGCCAGTTGCTCCGGCGTGGTGGCATAGATTACCGAGCGGTATTGGCTGCCGATATCGTTGCCCTGGCGCATGCCCTGGGTCGGGTTGTGCAGTTCCCAGAACATCTTCAACAAGTCTTCGTATTTCACTTTGGCCTGGTCATACACCACTAGCACGACTTCGCTGTGGCCGGTCAGGCCTGAGCAGACTTCTTCGTAGGTCGGGTTCGGCGTGAAGCCGCCGGCGTAGCCGACCACGGTGCTGACCACGCCATCGCGCTCCCAGAATTTGCGTTCCGCGCCCCAGAAGCAGCCGAGGCCGAAGATCGCAAAACCGACGTCGTCGGTAAACGGGCCCAGCAGCGGGTTGCCGTTGACGAAATGCGTCTGCGGCAGGTTCATCGGGGTTTCACGGCCAGGCAGAGCTTGTTCTTGAGTAGGCAGCACGTTTTTGTTCACCAGAATTTCCGAGCGCAAGACCATGATCAGTCCTCTCGTCAGGTTGATTAGCAGTAAATGGTCAGACAGCCAGTGTGCCCGAGTGTTACAGCGCTGTCAGGCGATTGGCCCGCGTGGGTAGCGTTTAAGCTTCTCCAGCAGCTCTGCGCCGGGGATTGGCCGGTCGAACAGGTAGCCCTGGCCCACGTCGCACCGATGCCGGCGCAGGAACGCCAATTGCGCGGCGGTCTCGATGCCTTCGGCTACCACCTTGAGCTTGAGGTTGTGGGCCATGGCGATGACCGCCGAGGTGATTTCCATGTCGTCCTGGTTATCCGGGATTTCGTGGATAAAGCTCCGGTCGATCTTAATGATGTCGATGGGGAATTTTTTCAAGTAGCTCAGCGACGAATAACCGGTGCCGAAGTCGTCCATGGCCAGGGTCAGGCCAAAGCTCTTCAGTTGGTCCAGTTGCAGGCGCGTGTCTTCGGTGGCCTCCAGCAGCAGGCCTTCGGTCAGCTCCAGCTCCAGCAGATTGGCCGGCAGCTGTTCTTCCTTGAGAATCGTGGCGATCGAGGCCACCAGGTCCGGGTCGGAAAACTGCTTGGGCGACAGGTTGATTGCCACCTGCAGATTCCCCAGCCCCGCTGCCGTCAACTGCCGACTCATGCGGCACGCCTGGCGCGCGATCCATTTGCCGATGGGGATGATCAAGCCGGTCTCTTCGGCCACGCTGATGAACTGGTCGGGGCGGATCATGCCCTTTTCAGGGTGGTTCCAGCGCAACAACGCTTCCATACCCAGCAGGCGGCCGCTGCGCAGGCACAGCTTGGGCTGGTAGAACACATCCAGCTCGTTCTGGGTCAGGGCGCGGCGCAGGTTGTTTTCCACGAACAGTTTGTAGCTCGCTTCGGCATTCAGGGCTTCGGTAAACACCTGCACCTGGTGTTTGCCGTTGGCCTTGGCCTTGTGCAGGGCCAAACCGGCGTTGCGCATCAGGGTCTGCGGGTCGCGGCCGTGCAGCGGTGCGCAGGCCAGGCCTACGGAGCCGGTCACGCTGATCAATTGGTTGTCGACGAACATCGGCTTGTCGAGGGTGGCCAGCAACTGGCTGGCGACCTGCTGGCCGGTCTCCAGGTCGGCATCATCGAGCAGCACCGCAAACTCGTTACTGGCAAAGCGCGCCAGGCTGCCGCCGCTGCTCAGGCTGTTGCGTAGACGACGGGCCAGGCTGATCAGCAGCTTGTCCCCGGTCTGGTGCCCGAGGCTGTCGTTGATGCGCTTGAAGTTGTCGATGTCCACCAAAAGCAGGCTGATCGGGCTGTCGCTGTCGCGGGCAAAGCGCTCGTCGAGGTTGCGGATGAAGGCCGGGCGGTTGCCCAGGTTGGTCAGGTTGTCGGTGTAGGCCAGGCGTTCGATGCGCTGTTGCGCCAGCTTGGTCTGGGTAATGTCTTCGTAGATGCCGATGTAGTGGGTCAACTCGCGGTTGTCGCCATACACCTTGGAGATCGACAGCTGGCCCCAGTAGGGTTCGAGGTTTTTGCGTCGGCTTTTGAATTCACCTTGCCAGCTGTTGCTCTTGGCCAAGCTCGACGGCGCATCGAACAGCAACTCGCTGAGGTTCTCCAGGGCCGGCAACTGCGCCAGGCGGTGGCCGTGCACCTCTTCGGCGCTGTATTGGGTGATCGCGGTAAAACTTGGGTTGACGTACTCCACCACGCCATCGCAATTGACCAGCAGAAAGGCGTTGGCACTTTGTTCCACGGCACGCTGGAACAGGTGCAGAGCGCTGGTGGCGGTGCGGCGGTTGTGGTTGTTGATGACCTGGGCGAACTGGTCCGCCAACTCGCCGGCAAAGGCGATTTCATCGGACTGCCAGGCACGCGAACTGCCGCTTTGCTCCAGGCACAGCACGCCAACGACCTGGCCATCCACCCGGATGCTCGCGTCGAGCATGGCGTGGATATCCTTGGCGAACAGGCTTTCGGCCATTTCCCGCGTACGCGGGTCGCGCAAGGCATTGGTGGCATCGATCGCGCGGCTGCTGTGCAGGGCTTCGAGGTAATCGGGGAAGCAACTGGCGTCAATCGCTTCAGGCACATGGTATTGCTGATCGGCGCGGTGATAGGCCGAAATCGGCACCAGGCGCTGGCCTTCCAGGTTCCAGATGCTGGCGCAATCGATCTGGTAAATGTCGCAGGCGCTGCGGGTGATCAGTTCGGCGGCTTCTTGCAGCGAATTGGGCGTGGTGTAGCGTTGGCGGGCCAGCAGCAGGATCAACTCCTGCTGGGCGCGTACCCGCTCCAGGTGCTGCAGCTGTTCCTGTTGCGCGCGCTGGTTGAGTTCCAGGGCGATTTGCAGGCGGCTGTTCTGGTTCTCCAGGTCGGCGGTCGGCACCGTGGCGGGAATTTCGCTGAACAGGCCATCAACCACCATCAGGTAGCCGCGCAGCAGGTGGCGATTGTGTTGTTTGTAGGCCTCGCCCATTTCCAGCAGGCTCAGCGGGCCATCGTTGGTGTGCAGGGTGTAGCGCACCAGGTAGTGGGGGCTGAGGCTCAGTTGCTGCTGGATCGCGTCGTGCAGTTGATAGCGTGCCTGGGGCTCCATCAGGCTGGCGTACGGCGTGCCGATCAGGGCACAGAGCTCGACCGCCGGCAGGCCGAATTGGCGCTCGCAATTGGGGTCGAGGTAGAGCAGCGCCCAGCTTGCCTCATTAAGCCGCTCGAAACGCAGCATACCGAGGCGCGAAGGCACCGGTAATTGCGTCACTACCTCGGCCGCCGTTCGGGCGACATCGGGTTGGCTTTTCATGGGGGAAACTCGCTTGGAAAAATGCGCACGGCGCCGGGCTCACGCCCTCTTTACTGTTGCCTGCGGCAAGGTTGCATCATGCGGCACGCACTGACAAGAGAGGATGAAGGCTAAGTGCTATAACCCTGTTATCGGCCACGCAGGGCGTTTCTGCAGTCGAAGTGACGGAAGGTGTACAAGCCTGTCCTATGTATACAACAAACGGGCAAAAAAAGCCCCGCCAAGTGGCGGGGTTGAGGTACGAGCGTGGCGCTCGGAAATCGGTGCGGCAAAGGCCTCCCGCTCAGGGGAGGCCGCTGCGGCTTACAGCAGGATGGTGCGGATGTCGTTCAGCAGCTGGCTCAGGCGCTGGGTGAAGCGTGCCGCCGCCGCGCCGTTGATCACGCGGTGATCGTAGGACAGCGACAGTGGCAGCATCAGCTTGGGCTGGAACGCTTTACCGTCCCAGACTGGCTGGATAGTTGCCTTGGACACACCCAGGATCGCCACTTCCGGCGCGTTGACGATTGGCGTGAAGCCAGTACCGCCAATATGCCCGAGGCTGGAGATGGTGAAGCACGCGCCCTGCATGTCGTCCGGGGTGAGCTTCTTGTCGCGGGCCTTGGCGGCCAACGCAGCAGCCTCGGCAGCCAGTTGCAGCAGGCTCTTCTGGTCGACGTTCTTGATGACCGGTACCAGCAGGCCGTCAGGCGTGTCTACCGCGAAGCCGATGTGCACGTACTTCTTGCGAATGATCGCCTTGCCGCTTGGCGCCAGCGAGCTGTTGAAGTCCGGCAGTTCCTTGAGCAGGTGCGCACAAGCCTTGAGCAGCAGAGGCAACACGGTCAGTTTCACGCCGGCCTTCTCGGCCACCGCTTTCTGCGCAACGCGGAAAGCTTCCAGGTCGGTGATATCGGCCTGGTCGAACTGAGTCACGTGCGGGATGTTCAGCCAGCTCGCGTGCAGACCTGCCGCGCCGATTTGCATCAGGCGGGTCATCGGCACTTCTTCGATTTCGCCAAAACGGCTGAAATCCACGGTGCGGATCGGCGGAATGCCCGAGCCACCGGTAGCGCCGCCGGCAGCTGGCGCTTCCTTGGCTTTCTGCATCATGGCCTTGACGTAAGCCTGCACGTCTTCCTTCAGCACACGGCCGTGAGGGCCGCTGGCCGAGACGGCGCCCAGCTCGACACCGAACTCACGGGCCAGCTGACGCACGGCAGGGCCGGCATGAACCTTGGCACCGCTTGGCGCAGGCGCGGCGGCAGGAGCCGGTGCAGCTTCGGCTTTTGCAGCCGGGGCAGGAGCAGCAGCGGCCGGAGCCGCTTCAGCCTTGGCCGCAGCCGGAGCGGCGGCAGGTGCTGGAGCAGCAGCAGGCGCAGCGCCTTGTACTTTCAGCTTGAGGATGAAATCGCCAGTGCCGACTTCGTCTTCCAGCTTGACCCCGATGCTTTCCACCACGCCTGCAGCCGGCGATGGGATTTCCATGGAGGCCTTGTCGGACTCCAGGGTGATCAGCGACTGGTCGGCTTCGACGGTGTCGCCGACCTTGACCAGCAGCTCGATGATCTTGGCCTTGCCCGACGAGCCGATGTCCGGAACGTGGATGTCCTGGACGGTGGCGGCGGCAGGTGCAGCGGCCGGGGCTGGAGCAGCCTCGGCAGCAGCAGGCTTTTCAGCAGCCGGCGCAGGTGCAGCGGCAGCAGGAGCCGCCGCAGGGGCCGCATCAGCGGCACCTTCGATTTCCAGCTCCAGCAGTTCGTCGCCTTCTTTCAGGCGGTCGCCCAGCTTCACTTTCAGGCTTTTGACCACGCCGGCCTTGGGAGCAGGGATTTCCATGCTCGCCTTGTCCGACTCCAGGGTCAGGATGCTCTGGTCGGCTTCGACGGTGTCGCCAACCTTCACAAACAGCTCGATTACTTCACCTTCACCGCTGCCGATGTCAGGTACGCGAATGAGTTCGCTCACAAAAAATCTCCTCAGCAGTCCAGTGGGTTGCGTTTTTCCGGGTTGATCCCGAACTTGACGATGGCGTCAGCCACCACCTTGGGTTCGATCTCACCACGGTCAGCCAAGGCTTCCAGGGCTGCCAACACCACGAAGTGACGGTCGACTTCGAAGAAGTGACGCAGCTTCTTGCGGCTGTCACTGCGGCCGAAACCGTCGGTGCCCAGGACTTTGAATTCCTTGGACGGGACCCACTGGCGAATTTGTTCAGCAAACAGTTTCATGTAGTCGGTAGAGGCGATGACTGGACCTTTACGGCCGGCCAGGCACTCTTCGACGTAGCTCAGTGCAGGCTTCTGGCCCGGGTGCAGGCGGTTGCTGCGTTCCACGGCCAGGCCGTCGCGACGCAGTTCGTTGAAGCTGGTAACGCTCCACACGTCGGCGCCGACGTTGAACTCGTCACGCAGGATCTTCGCCGCTTCACGCACTTCGCGCAGGATGGTGCCGGAGCCCATCAGCTGTACGTGGTGCGCCGCTTCCTTGGTGTCTTCTTCGAGCAGGTACATGCCCTTGATGATGCCTTCTTCCACGCCAGCCGGCATGGCTGGCTGCTGGTAGGACTCGTTCATCACGGTGATGTAGTAGAAAACGTCCTGCTGCTCTTCGGTCATCTTCTTCATGCCGTCCTGGATGATCACCGCCAGCTCATAGCCGTAGGTTGGATCAAAGGTGCGGCAGTTCGGGATGGTGGCAGCCAGGATGTGGCTGTGACCGTCTTCGTGTTGCAGGCCTTCGCCGTTGAGCGTGGTGCGACCGGCGGTACCGCCGATCAGGAAGCCACGGGTACGGCTGTCGCCTGCGGCCCAAGCCAGGTCGCCAATGCGCTGGAAGCCGAACATCGAGTAGAAGATGTAGAACGGCAGCATCGGCTGGTTGTGGCTGGAGTACGAAGTACCGGCAGCGATGAAGGAGCTCATGGCGCCCGCTTCGTTGATGCCTTCTTCGAGGATCTGGCCCTTCTTGTCTTCCTTGTAGAACATCACCTGGTCTTTATCGACTGGCTCGTAGAGCTGGCCGACGGAGGAGTAGATGCCCAACTGACGGAACATGCCTTCCATACCGAAGGTACGGGCCTCGTCCGGGATAATCGGCACGATACGCGAGCCGATTTCCTTGTCCTTGACCAGCTGCGCGAGGATCCGCACGAAGGTCATGGTGGTGGAGATTTCGCGGTCGCCCGAGCCGTCCAGGATAGCCTTGAGGGTATCGAGTGGCGGCGTCGGGATGCTCATGCTCTTGGCGCGGCGTTGCGGTACGAAACCGCCCAGTGCAGTGCGACGCTCGCTGAGATAGCGGGCTTCGGCGCTGTTCGGCTCAGGCTTGAAGAACGGCAGGTTCTCCAGCTCTTCGTCCTTGACCGGGATGTCGAAGCGGTCGCGGAACAACTTCAGGCTGTCAACGTCGACTTTCTTGGTGTTGTGCGCGGTGTTCTTCGCTTCGCCGGCACCGGTGCCATAACCCTTGATGGTCTTGGCCAGGATGACGGTTGGTTGCTCTTTGTGGTTGACCGCCTCGTGGTACGCCGCGTAGACCTTGTACGGGTCGTGGCCGCCACGGTTGAGTTTCCAGATCTCGTCGTCGGACAGGTCGGCAACCATCGCCTTGAGTTCAGGCGTGTTGAAGAAGTGCTCACGCACGAATGCGCCGTCTTTGGCCTTGTAGTTCTGGTACTCGCCGTCGATGACTTCGTCCATGCGACGTTGCAGGATACCGTCGACGTCCTTGGCCAGCAGTGGGTCCCAGAAACGGCCCCAGATGACTTTGGTCACGTTCCAATGCGCACCGCGGAACACGCCTTCAAGTTCCTGGATGATCTTGCCATTGCCGCGAACCGGGCCGTCGAGGCGCTGCAGGTTGCAGTTGATGACGAAGATCAGGTTGTCCAGCTTCTCGCGGCCGGCCAGGGAGATGGCGCCCAGGGATTCCGGCTCGTCGCACTCGCCGTCACCCAGGAAGCACCAGACTTTCTGCTTGCCTTCAGGAATGAAGCCACGGGCTTCCAGGTACTTCATGAAACGTGCCTGGTAGATCGCCTGGATCGGGCCCAGGCCCATGGATACGGTTGGGAACTGCCAGAAATCAGGCATCAGCCAAGGGTGCGGGTAGGACGACAGGCCCTGACCGTCGACTTCCTGGCGGAAGTTGTTCATTTGCTCTTCGGTGATGCGACCTTCCATGAACGCACGGGCGTAGACGCCTGGCGAGGTGTGGCCCTGGAAGTAGATCAGGTCGCCGCCGTGTTCGTCGGTCGGGGCCTGGAAGAAGTAGTTGAAGCCGATGTCGTAAAGGGTTGCGCTGGAGGCGAAGCTGGAGATGTGACCGCCCAGGTCCGAATCCTTCAAGTTCGTGCGCATTACCATCGCCATGGCGTTCCAACGTACCAGCGAGCGAATGCGGCGTTCCATGAACAGGTCGCCAGGCATGCGTGCTTCGTGGGTAACGGGGATGGTGTTGCGGTATGGCGTGGTGATGGCGTAAGGCAATTGCGAGCCGCTGCGGGTCGCGAGTTCGCCCATACGGGTCATCAGGTAGTGAGCACGGTCTTCGCCTTCTTTGTCGAGAACCGATTCCAGGGCGTCCAGCCATTCCTGGGTTTCGACGGGATCGAGGTCTTGCATGGCTTGCTCCAGGGCGGAAAGGCTACCAGAATCGGTTGCCTGAAGTTTGCGACTGGCCTTGTGGGCAGACGACATAAATTCTTGGATGGCCGAAGGTTGCTTCGGCGTCCTGTAGTTTTACTACAAATCGTCGGCCATTTCAGCCTTTCGAATGTATATACGAGTAGTAAAACTACACAAGACTGAGCGTATGGCTCGGTCTGGCTGGTGAGCATAATCGTTATTGTTGGTCTATTGCGAACAAGAAAAGGTGAAAGTTTGATGTTGCCTGCCAAGATTAATTTAATTTCAGCTATTTCTAACTTTTGTTCGACAGTCCTTCATCGAGCATGGCTCTCGCGTTCACAACTACACGCCAATTACACGCCGATCAAGGATAGACCATGAGCCTTCCAACGCTGGCCGAACTGCCGGCCATTCTCTTGCCTTACGCCAGCCGGGCCGAGCAGTCATTTCGTGACGCGGTGGCCGCGCTGGATGACGATCATGGCCTTTCTGGCTGGACGCCGCAACGGTGGGCCGAGTTCGCGCGGGTGTGCGCCGCCAGTGATTTTGTCATTGAACAGAGCGTGCGTGACCCTTTGATGTTGCTTGAATTGGTGGCCTGGGGCGAGCTGGACCGGGGGTTTGCGCCGGGTGAGCTGTGCGGGCAGATTGCCGGTGCCGTGCAACAGGCCGAAACAGAAGACGAACTCGGCCGTGTGCTGCGGCGCCAGCGTACGCGCCAGCAGGTGCGCATCATCTGGCGCGACCTGACCCGACAGGCGGATCTGGTGCAAACCTGCCGCGACCTCTCCGACATGGCCGACGCCTGCATCGACCAGGCCTACCAATGGCTGTACCAACGCCATTGCGTGCAGTTCGGCACGCCAACCGGGCGGCGCAGCGGCGAAGCGCAGCACATGGTCATCCTTGGCATGGGCAAGCTCGGGGCGGTGGAGCTTAACCTGTCGTCGGATATCGACCTGATCTTCGCCTACCCAGAAGGCGGCGAAACGGTGGGGGTCAAGCGCTCCCTGGATAACCAGGAGTTTTTCATTCGGCTTGGCCAAAAATTGATCAAGGCCCTCGACCCGATGACAGTCGACGGTTTCGTGTTCCGCGTCGACATGCGCCTGCGCCCCTACGGTTCGGCCGGCGCGCTGGTACTCAGCTTCAATGCGCTGGAGCAGTACTACCAGGACCAGGGCCGTGATTGGGAGCGTTACGCCATGATCAAGGCCCGCGTCGTCGCCGGTGACCAACTGGCCGGCGCGCAGTTGCTCGACATGCTGCGCCCGTTCGTCTATCGCCGTTACCTGGACTTTTCGGCCATCGAAGCGCTGCGCACCATGAAGCAGCTGATCCAGCAGGAGGTGCGACGCAAGGGCATGGCCGAGAACATCAAGCTGGGTTCGGGCGGTATTCGTGAGGTGGAATTTATCGCCCAGGCGTTCCAGCTGATCCACGGTGGCCGCGATCTCAGCCTGCAGCAACGTCCGCTATTGAATGTGCTGGGCACCCTGGAGGGCCAGGGTTACTTGCCGGCCGCCGTGATCAGTGAGTTGCGCAATGGCTACGAGTTTTTGCGCTACACCGAACACGCGATCCAGGCGATTGCCGACCGCCAGACCCAGATGCTCCCCGACAGCCCGGAAGATCAGGCGCGTATTGCCTTCATGCTCGGTTTTGCCGACTGGGCCGCGTTCCACGAACGCCTGATGTATTGGCGTGGGCGGGTGGATTGGCACTTCCGCCAAGTGATTGCCGACCCTGATGAAGAAGAGGGCGCAGAAAGCGAGCTGGTCGTCGGCGGGGAATGGTTGCCGCTGTGGGAAGAATCCCAGGATGACGACGCTGCCTGCCGCCAGTTGAGCGAAGGCGGCTTCACCGATGCGCCCAAGGCCCTCAAGGCCCTGGCTGGCTTGCGCGGCAGTCCGCAGCTGCGCGCGATGCAGCGCCTCGGTCGCGAACGACTGGATGCGTTTATTCCGCGCTTGCTGGCCCAGGCGGTCGAACACGCCAACCCGGACCTGGTATTGGAGCGCGTATTACCGCTGGTCGAGGCGGTCGCCCGCCGTTCGGCTTACCTGGTGCTGCTCAC
Source organism: Pseudomonas sp. R2-37-08W (assembly GCF_003851705.1). Classification (NCBI taxonomy): domain Bacteria; kingdom Pseudomonadati; phylum Pseudomonadota; class Gammaproteobacteria; order Pseudomonadales; family Pseudomonadaceae; genus Pseudomonas; species Pseudomonas sp. R2-37-08W. Next base: position 565,136 of record NZ_CP027728.1, read on the forward strand.
TGAAAACCCCGACGCCCTGCGCCGTCTGCTGACCCTGTGCGCCGCGAGCCCGTGGATCGCCGAGCAGATCACCCGTTTCCCGCTGTTGCTCGATGAACTGCTCAACGAAGGGCGCCTGTTCAAGCCGCCGTTGGCGCCGGAGCTGGCCGCCGAGTTGCGCGAGCGCCTTACGCGTATTCCCGAAGACGACCTCGAGCAGCAGATGGAAGCCTTGCGCCATTTCAAGCTGGCGCACCGTCTGCGGGTGGCCGCGTCGGAAATCGCCGGCAGCCTGCCATTGATGAAAGTCAGCGACTACCTCACCTGGCTGGCCGAAGCCATTCTCGAGCAAGTGCTGGCCCTGGCCTGGCGCCAGACCGTTGCCCGTCATGGCTCGCCGCAACGGCTGGACGGCAGCCTGTGCGATCCTGGGTTTATCATTGTCGGTTATGGGAAAGTCGGCGGTATCGAATTGGGGCATGGTTCGGACCTGGACCTGGTGTTTATCCATGATGGCGACCCGCAGGCCGAGACTGACGGCGCCAAGCCGATCGACGGTGCGCAGTTCTTCACGCGCCTGGGCCAGCGCATCATTCACCTGCTGACCACCCAGACCAACTCCGGCCAGCTGTATGAGGTGGACATGCGCCTGCGACCTTCAGGTGCATCCGGGTTGCTGGTGAGTTCACTGGGCGCGTTCGACCGCTATCAACAAAATGAAGCCTGGACCTGGGAACATCAGGCGCTGATTCGCGCGCGGGTGTTGGTCGGCAGCCAGGATGTGGGCCAAGCCTTCGAGCAGGTCCGCGCCAAGGTATTGGGGCGCGAACGGGACTTGGCGAAGCTGCGCCAGGAGGTCAGCGAGATGCGCGCCAAGATGCGTGACAACCTGGGGACCAGGAGCACAGCGGCCGGTATGGGCGCCAATGCCTTCGAAGCCACGGCGCTGTTCGACCTCAAGCAGGACGCCGGAGGTATCGTCGATATTGAATTTATGGTGCAATACGCCGCTTTGGCGTGGTCTGCGCAACATCCATCGTTGCTGCGCTACACCGACAATATCCGCATTCTGGAAGGCCTGGAGCAGGTCGGGCTGATGCCTGCCGCCGATGCCCATTTGTTGCGGGAGGTGTATAAGGCGTACCGCTCCGCCGCGCACCGCCAAGCCTTGCAGAACGAGGCGGGCACGGTGGCCGGGGACCAATTTGCAGACGAGCGGCGCCAGGTGATGCGAATCTGGCAGGCGCTCGGTTTGAGCTGAAACACTATTAGGGCGGGGAGGCATAAGCCTCCCCGCATCGTTTGTGGAAACTACATGAATATTCTGATCGTTGGGCCCAGTTGGGTCGGTGACATGGTGATGGCACAGACACTGTTCCAGTGCCTGCGGCTGCGCTATCCGGACTGCCAGATCGACGTGCTCGCCCCCGAGTGGAGCCGGCCGATCCTCGAGCGCATGCCCCAGGTGCGCAAGGCCTTGAGCTTTCCGCTCGGCCATGGCGCGCTGGAATTGGCGACCCGCCGGCGCATCGGCAAAGCCATGGCCGGCCAGTACGACCAGGCGATCCTGTTGCCCAACTCGCTGAAGTCGGCGCTGGTGCCGTTTTTTGCAGGTATTCCCAAGCGTACCGGCTGGCGCGGCGAGTTTCGCTATGTGCTGCTTAACGATGTACGCACCCTGGACAAGGCGCGCTACCCGTTGATGATCGAGCGTTTCATGGCCCTGGCCTACGAACCCGGCGCCGAGCTGCCCACGCCGTATCCGCGCCCCAGCTTGCAGATCGACCCGCTGACCCGCGATGCGGCGCTGGCCAAGTTCGGCCTGGCGCTGGACCGTCCGGTATTGGCCCTGTGCCCGGGCGCCGAGTTCGGCGAGTCCAAGCGCTGGCCGTCGGAACACTACGCCAAGGTCGCCGAGACCAAGATCCGCGAAGGCTGGCAGGTGTGGCTGTTTGGCTCGAAAAACGATCACTCGGTGGGTGAAGATATTCGCCAGCGCCTGATTCCGGGCCTGCGCGAAGAGGCGGTGAACCTCAGTGGCGAGACGTCCCTGGCCGAGGCCATCGACTTGCTGTCGTGTGCCGACGCGGTGGTGTCCAACGACTCCGGCCTGATGCACGTCGCTGCGGCGCTGAATCGTCCGTTGGTGGCGGTGTACGGCTCGACGTCCCCTGGGTTCACTCCGCCCTTGGCCGACCAGGTCGAAGTGGTGCGCCTGGGCCTGGATTGCAGCCCCTGTTTTGAGCGCACCTGCCGTTTCGGTCACTACAACTGCCTGCGCCAATTACTGCCGCAGCCGGTAACCGATGCCTTGCAGCGGTTGCAGGGCGACGTGGTCGAGGTTCACTGAGTTGCGGGTACTGGTAATCAAGACCTCATCCCTGGGCGACGTGATCCATGCCTTGCCGGCACTCACCGACGCGGCGCGGGCGATCCCCGGCATCCGTTTCGATTGGGTGGTGGAAGAAGGCTTCGCCGAAATTCCGACTTGGCACCCGGCGGTGGACAAGGTGATCCCGGTGGCGATTCGTCGCTGGCGCAAGAACCTCTGGCACACCATCAAGAGCGGCGAATGGCGGCGTTTCAAACAGGCCGTGCAGTCGACCAAGTATGACCTGGTGATCGATGCCCAGGGCCTGCTGAAAAGCGCCTGGCTGACCCGCTACGTGCGGGCGCCGGTCGCCGGCTTCGATAAAACCTCGGCCCGCGAGCCCCTGGCGGCGCGTTTTTATTCCCGACGCCTGGCCGTGGCCCGTGGGCAACATGCGGTGGAGCGGTTGCGCCAATTGTTTGCCGTGGCGCTGGGCTATGACCTGCCCAAGGGCCTGGGCGACTACGGCTTGAGCGTCGAGAAACTGCTTGGCCTGCCGCCGAAGAAACCCTTCGTGCTGCTGCTGCACGGCACCACCTGGGACACCAAGCACTGGCCCGAAGCCTACTGGCGCGAACTGGCCGAACGCATGGCCCGCCTGGGCGTGGACGTGAAGTTGCCGTGGGGCAACGCCGCCGAAAAAGCCCGCGCCGAGCGCCTGGCCCAGGGCTTGCCCAACGCCGAAGTGCTGCCAAAACTGAACCTGGCGGGCGTGGCCCGTGTATTGGCCAGTGCCCGCGCCTGTGTGGCGGTGGACACCGGCCTCGGCCACTTGGCGGCGGCGCTGGATGTGCCGACCATTTCGCTGTTCGGGCCGACCAATCCGGGTCTCACCGGCGCCTACGGCAAAGGCCAGGTCCACTTGGCCAGCGACTGGCCGTGTGCGCCGTGCCTGCAAAAGCACTGCACCTACCAACCCACCGCCGATGACCTGCGGCGGTTCGACATCACGCGCGAGTCGCCCCTGTGCTTCACGCGCCTGAATCCTGAGCGCGTAGCAAGCCGACTGAGCGCGTTGTTACTGGCTGAGGAGCAGCACTGATGCAACTGGCTTTCGTACTGTACAAATACTTTCCCTTCGGTGGGTTGCAGCGCGACTTCATGCGCATCGCCCTGGAATGCCAGCAGCGCGGCCATCAGATTCGTGTCTATACGCTGATCTGGGAAGGCGATATCCCGCCCGGCTTCGAAGTGCTGGTGGCGCCGGTCAAGGCGCTGGTGAACCATCGCCGCAACGAAAAGCTCTACGCCTGGATCCGGGCCGACCTGGCCAGGCGCCCGGTGGACCGCGTGGTGGGCTTCAACAAGATGCCGGGGCTCGACCTGTACTTCGCCGCCGACGGCGTGTTCGAAGACAAGGCCCAGACACTGCGCAACCCGATGTACCGCTGGTTCGGGCGCTACAAGCACTTTGCCGAATACGAGCGTGCGGTGTTCGATAAAAACGCCAAGACCCAGATCATGGTGCTGTCCGAGCATCAACAGCAACTGTTCAGCCAGTATTACGGCACCCAGCCCGAGCGGTTCCACCTGCTGCCGCCGGGCATCGCCCGTGACCGGCGCGCACCGCCGAACGCCGCCGACATCCGCGCTGAGTTTCGCCGTGAGTTCGGCTTGGCCGAGGATGATTTGCTGCTGGTGCAGATCGGTTCGGGCTTCAAGACCAAGGGCGTCGACCGCAGCCTCAAGGCCGTCGCCGCATTGCCGTCCAAACTGAAGAAACGCACCCGCCTGTTTGTAATCGGCCAGGACGACCCCAAAGTCTTCCAATTGCAGAGCGCCACGCTGGGCCTGGGCGACCAGGTGCAGTTCTTCAAGGGCCGCAACGATATCCCGCGCTTCCTGCTCGGGGCGGACCTGTTGATTCACCCTGCCTATAACGAGGCGGCCGGCATGGTGCTGGTCGAAGCGGTGGTCGCCGGCCTCCCGGTACTGGTGAGCCGGGTCTGCGGCTACGCGTTCTACATCGACAAGGCCCAGAGCGGCCGGGTGTTGGACGAGCCGTTCGAACAGGCCCAGCTCAACCAGTACCTGGTGGATATGCTCGAAGATCCACACGCGCGCGCGACCTGGAGTCGCAATGGTCTGGCCTTCGCTGAGACGGCCGACCTGTTTAGCATGCCGCAGTACGCTGCGGACCTGATTCTGGCGGAGCCAAACCGATGAAGTTGATTCTTGCCGAACCCTTCAATACCCTCTGGGCCGGACGCGATGCGTTCGCCGAGGTAGAGAAGCTGCAAGGCCAGGTGTTCCGCGAGCTGGCCGCTCGCCGTACGTTGCGTACGGTGGTGCAGGGCCAACCCTATTTCGTGAAGATCCACCGTGGCATCGGCTGGGGCGAAATCCTCAAGAACCTGGTCACCGCCAAATTGCCGGTGCTGGGCGCAGGCCAGGAGTGGCTGGCGATCCAGCGCTTGCAGGAACTGGGCGTGCCGACCATGACGGCGGTGGCCTTTGGCGAAAAAGGCAGCAACCCGGCCGACCAGCATTCGTTCATCATCACGCAAGAGTTGACGCCGATCATCAGCCTGGAAGACCTGACCCTCGATTGGGTCAAGCAGCCGCCCGTGCCAGCGATCAAGCACGCTTTGACCGTCGAGTTGGCGAACACCGTCGGGGCGATGCACCGGGGCGGCGTCAATCATCGCGATTGCTATCTCTGCCATTTCTTGCTGCACACCGACCGGCCGATTGCGGTCGACACCCTCAAGCTGTCGGTGATCGACCTGCACCGCGCCCAGGTGCGTGCGACGATCCCCGTGCGCTGGCGCAACAAAGACCTTGCCGGGCTGTATTACTCTGCCCTGGAAATCGGCCTGACCCAGCGCGACAAACTGCGCTTTCTCAAGCATTACTTTCAGCAGCCGCTGCGCCAGATCTTCGCCGAGCAAACCGCGCTGTTGCGCGAACTGGAACGCATGGCCGCCAAGCTCTATGCGCGCAAGCAGCGCTACGGGGATGCGCTCTGATGGCGGGTTGGAATCTGGAACCTGCCTACGCCGCCCTCGCGGACGACTTCGGAAGCCTGGAAGCGGTGTTTGCCCTGCAAGGCGAGCGCCTGACCCGCGACCCACTGTCGGAAGTAATTCGGGTGGAGCGCGGCGGGGTCAATTATTACGTCAAGCGCTATGTCGGGGCTGGCAAAGGCCTGCGCCGCTACCTGGGCAAGCCGCGGGTCAAGTCCGAGTGGCAGAACCTCAAGCGCTTTGCCAAGTGGGGCATTCCCACCGCCGAGGTCATCGCCTGGGGCCTGCAACGTAGCGGATTGGCCTACGACCGTGGCGCGATGATCACCCGTGAGCTGCCCAAGACTGAAGACCTGTCGGCGTTGGCTGAGCGCAACGATCCGCGCCTCAAAGACCCCACGTGGGTTGATGCGATCAGCCGCCAGCTCGCCGAATACACGCGCACCATGCACGATCACCGCTTTACTCATAACGACTTGAAGTGGCGCAACCTGCTGGTCGACGACCAGCGCACCTTGTACCTGATCGACTGCCCCAACGGCGATTTCTGGCGCGGTTTCTGGCTCAAGTACCGCATTACCAAAGACCTGGCCTGCCTGGACAAGGTCGCCAAGTATCATCTGTCGGCCACCCAGCGCCTGCGTTTCTACATGCAATACCGCCAACGCACGCACCTGAAGACGTCGGACAAACAACGAATTCGCCATGTGGTGAAGTTTTTCGAGGGACGTGAATGAGTGACTTCCTGGCGGCCGAAGACCGCGCTCTGCTTGAGCGCAACGGCCTGGCTAGCTTCGACGCGCTGTGGGCCCGGCAACTGGACGCGGTGGACGAGCCGAACACCAGCGGCGACGGCTGGAGCAGCGTGTATCGCCTGGAGCTTGAAGGTCAGGGTTACTACCTCAAGCGCCAGAGCAACTACCTGACGCGCACCTTGCACCGGCCGTTTGGCGAACCGAGTTTTGCCCGCGAGTTTCGCAATATCAGCCTGTACCGAAAGCTGGGTATCCCGGCCTTGCAGGCAGCCTTTTTCGGCGAGCGCAAGGTTGCGGGCGAGCGCCGTGCGATGCTGCTCACCCGTGCCCTGGACGGCTGGAACGACCTTGACTCGTTGCTGGAGCAATGGACGCAACTGAGCGACGCCCAGCAGCACGCGATCCTCCTGGCCTGCGGCAAGCTTGCGCGGCATTTGCACAGCGTGGGCCAGGTGCACGGCTGCTTTTACCCCAAGCATATTTTCCTGCAGGGCCGTGGCGACAGTTATGCCGCGCAACTGATCGACCTGGAAAAAACCCGCCCGCTGCTGTTCGGCTGGCGTGACCGGGTCAAGGACCTGGAACCGCTGCTGCGCCGTGCACCGCAGTGGACCGACGCCCAGGTGCGACAGCTGTTGGCGGCTTACCTTGAGCAGCCCGAAGACAGCGCATCGGTGTCTACCTGGCACCAGCGCCTGACGGCGCGCCGCAGCCACAAGGAGAACCGCTGATGCGTTTGTCCGAGCTGAAAAATGCCGGTCGTACACCCCGCCTGCCGCTGACCCTTGATCTGGCGGATGCGGCAGGTCCGGGGCAACTGCAGCTGCTCAGCCTGTTGCGGGTTTTGCCGGGGCAGCGCTACGTCGGCGCCGCCGTGTGGCGCGGTCGCCCGGTGCTGGCCAAGTTGTTGGTGGGCAGCAAGGCGGCGCGGCATTTCCAACGTGAACTCAGTGGTGTGCGGTTGTTGGCCGAGCAAGGCTTGACCACACCGCTGCTGCTCGCCGACGGTTTGCAGGAAGGTGAGGGGGGCTGGCTGCTGTTCGAGTTTCTCGAAGGCGCCCACAGCCTGGGAGACGCCTGGCTCGCTGTCGAAGGCTTGCCGCCCTTGGCCGACGAACAAACCGCTGTGCTCGCCGAAGCGCTCGGCGCGATTGCGCAGATGCATGCCAAAGGGCTGTGGCAGGAAGACCTGCACCTGGACAACTTGCTGCGCCAGGACGGCAAACTGTATTTGATCGATGGTGCCGGAATCCGTGTCGAAGAGGCGGGCAAGCCGCTGTCGCGCAATCGGGTGCTGGAAAACCTCGGGGTGTTCTTTGCCCAGTTGCCGAAAAACCTCGAGCCGTTTACCGAAGAATTGCTGGTGTACTACCTGCTGGCAAACGGCGAACACGCCTTGCCTCTGGAAGCGCTCGAAAAGCAGGTGCGCAAAGTCAGCGCCTGGCGCTTGAAGGACTATCTGAACAAGGTCGGTCGCGACTGCACGCTGTTCAGCGTGGTGCCCGGGGCCTTCGGCCTGCGCGCGATTCGGCGTGAAGAAGAGGCGGCCATGCTGCCCGTGCTGGAGCAGGCCGATGCGCTGCTCGACCAGGGCCATCTGTACAAGACCGGTGGCGCGGCGAGCGTGGCCAAGGTCGAAGTGGCCGGCCGGCCCCTGGTGATCAAACGCTACAACATCAAGGGTTTCGCCCACTGGCTCAAACGCTTCTGGCGCCCCAGCCGTGCCTGGCATTCCTGGCGCGAAGGCAATCGCCTGGCATTCCTTGGCATCGCCACGCCCAAGCCGCTGGCGGTGTTGGAGAAGCGCTTTTTCTGGTTGCGCAGCCGTGCGTATCTGGTCACTGAATACCTGCCCGGACCCGACATTATCGAGCGTTTTGCGCCCTATGTTGAAAACGGCGATGCGCCTGAAGATGAGCTGCTGGCGCTGGACCGGTTGTTCGCCGAGTTGATCCGCGAACGCATCAGCCATGGAGACTTCAAAGGCCACAACCTGTTCTGGAGCGAAGGCCGCTGGGCGATGATCGACCTGGATGCCATGTGCCAACACAGTTCTGCTGCCAGCTTCGCTGCGGCGTATGCCAAGGATCGTGCGCGGTTCATGCGTAATTGGCCGCAGGGCAGTGCGTTGTATCAGGTGATTGATCAGCGTTTGCCTAAAGAGGTCAGCGCCGCCGGTTGAAGCGGGCCTTCGGCCCTATCGGGGGCAAGCCCCCTCCCACATTTGACTGTATTTACACATTTGAAAAGGTGAGCACAGTCAGTGTGGGAGGGGGCTTGCCCCCGATAGGCCCGCCCAGGCGCTGCGTTCAGAACTGATACTCCGCCCCCGCCCCCGCATACCATGACCGCCCCGGCGCCGCTTCGTAGTAGCGACCATTGCCGTCCCCCACGATCACCGATCCCACGTACTGACGATCCAGCAAGTTATCCAGGCGCAAGGTCTGGTGAAAGGTCCAGTGCTCTGCCTTTTGCTCGAACCGCGCGCGCCAGTTGAATACGCTGTAGCCCGGTGCGGCGTGTTGGCGGTTGGTGTCTTCGACGTAGACTTTGCTGCGGTACATGCCTTCGAGGGCGGTACTGACCCAGTCGCGCGGTTTCCAGTTCAGTTCGGTGAACAGCGTGGTTTGCGGCACGCCGGGTAGGTAGTTGCCTTTGTCGATGGTATTCGCGCCGCTGGCAAAGGCGCTGTCGTAGGTCGCTTGCAGGCGTGTATAGGCGAGGCTGGTGCTCCAGTGCTCGCTGAGTTGGCTTTCCACGCCCAGTTCGAAGCCGCGACGCAAGGTTCGGCCAGCGTTCTGGTAGCTGGTGCGGCCACCGATGGATTGCTGCACGACCAGTTCGTCTTCAGTGGTGATCTGGAACACGGCGGCGTTGACGCGGGTGTTGGCCAGTTGAGCCTTCAGGCCTATTTCGTATTGCGTGCTTTCAGACGGCTTCAAGCCAAAGTTGAAGCCTTCGACATTGCCTGGTGCATAGGCCAGCTCGGCCTGGGTGGGGGTTTCGAAGCCTTTGCCTGCGCTGATGTAACCGTGCAGGTCGGGCGTGAACGCGTACATCACGCTCATCGACGGGGTGTTCTTCTGGTAGGTCTTGTTGCCGCTGGCGTCGCCATTGCTCAGGAACTGATCGTCGACGTCCATCTGCATGGTGCTATGGCGGATGCCGGCTTGCAGGGTCCAGCGGTCGAGGGCCCAGTTGGCCTGGATATAGGGATCGAGGCTGCGAGCGGTGTCGATTTCGTCGCGGCGTAACTCGCCTTTCACGCCCAGGGTGTTGCCGCTGTAGTTCTGATAGCCGTGGCGGCTGTCTTCGCTCTGGTCGAAGTCCAGGCCGGTGATGATCATCAACTCGCCCGGCGCGCGTTCGATGGGCTGCATCCAGCGCACGCTGCCACCGTAGAACTTGCGGTCGAATTGCACGACGCCACCGCCACGCTCGTTCGCGGGCGTGCCCTTGGGGATCGACAGGTATTGAATCACGCTGCGCCGCCCGGTGTAGGCGTTGACCTGCAAGGTCGCCTCGCCAAAGTACCGTTCGTAATTCATGCCCAATTGCTGATGATCGATACTTTTACGTGTGTTGTAGGTCAGCGCATTGGCACTCACCGAACGTGGATCAGCCTTGTATGCCGCCAAGGTCTGCCCCAGCGGATCTTGGGTGCCATTCTGTTCCAGGCTGCTGTAGATCAACGCCAGCTTGCTGTCGTCATCCGGTTGGAAATTGAGCTTGGCGAACGTCTGGTCGCGGCGCGCACTGCTGTGGTCGCGATAGCCGTCGGTGTCCATGCGCGAGGCGTCGAGCACGAAGCCGGCGCCGTTGGCCGCACCTTCGGCGGTGAGATGGTTTTTGTTCAGCCCGTCGCTGCCGACCAGGGTTTCGGCACCGATGCGCGGTGGGCCCTCGCCGTCGCGGGAGAACATCTGGATCACCCCGCCGGCGTTGCTGCCATACAGCGTCGCGGCGGGGCCGCGCAGTACTTCAACGCGTTCGGCGGTGTCGAGGTTGAAGGTTGCCGCCTGGCCCTGGCCGTCCGGGGTGCTGGCGGGAATCCCGTCGGCCAGCAGCTTGATGCCGCGCACGCCGAAGGCTGAACGGGCGCCAAAGCCACGGGAGGAGATTTGCAGGTCCTGCGCGTAGTTCTGGCGGTTCTGCACCACCAGGCCGGGCACACGGGACAAGGCTTCGGAGGCGTTGATGCCGAGTTGGCCGTCGCTGATCTGTTCGCGGCTGATGCCGTCGACCGAGTAGGGCAGGTCAAAGGTGGGGCTGGCGCTGCGCGCACCGGTGACCACGCTGGGGTCGAGGATCAGCGGCGCATCGTCAGCCTGGGCGGTATTGACCAGGCCCAGGAGCAGGGCCAGGCAAGCGGGGGTAGATGAGTTCATGAACAGGTCAGGTCCGTGGCGCCACCCGACACAGTGCGCGGGTGCAAATATCGCGAGTTTAACGATTCAGCCTGGGAATTGCCGAGTTCCTTGCCGTTGGGCCGAATGAGAGGTTTCCTACGCTAGGCAGCGGCTATGGAAACCTGAGTCGGCGGCTCTAGGGTGCTAGATTTTCGGTCCTCTCAATAAGAAAGAAGAAGCAAATATGTGGACGCTTATCGTGCGGTTATCGGTGCTGCTGGGAATATCTTTGCTGCTGGGCGGCTGCGGTACCGCGACCACTGTGCTGCGAGGTGATGACGTCACTGTTCGGGAGCTCAGGGGCAAGAAAACCTATTGCCAGTCTGTTTCACGCATCTACAGCGGCGTGGCGTATGACCTGTGTGTCCTGCACGGGCCGCCCAGTTCCGCAGGCGGACTCTCGCTGAACGGTATTCCGTGGGCCATTCTCGATGTGCCCCTCTCCGGAGTGCTGGATACGTTCGTCCTGCCCTATACCCTCTACCGGCAAAACGCCGACGGTAACCTTGAGCTTCGCTAGCCCTTGGCGCTAACAGCTTCCTAGTGCTTTTAAGCTATAATCCCGCCCTTTAGCTGTTTCCCGCCCGTGCGGGAGGCACACTTTTTTCAGGCGCGACCCGCCTGCATGCAGACTAAAAGAGGCTAGACCCCAGTGGCATTGACGATTCTTGGCCTGTCCGGCGCCCTTAGCCATGATCCTTCCGCAGCCCTGTATATCGATGGCAAGCTGATCGCGGCCGCCGAAGAAGAGCGCTTCGTACGCGACAAACATGCAAAGAACCGCATGCCCTACGAGTCGGCGAAGTTCTGCCTGGAGCAAGCGGGCATCAAGCCTTCCGACGTTGACGTGGTGGCTATTCCGTTCGCTCCGATCAGCTTGTTCGGCGAAGCGCGCTGGCACTATGCCAAGCGTTACTGGTACGCCCCGGACCGCGCGCTCGACGCGATCCTGATGGGCAACCGCCGCTACAAGCGCTATCGCAACAAGATCGTCTGGTGCCTGGAGCAACTGGGCTTTGATCCGAAGAAAATCAAGATCGAACCGGTTGAACACCACCTGGCCCACGCCTCCAGTGCCTACCACTGCTCCGGCTTCCAGGAAAAAACCGCGATCCTGGGCATCGACGGCAAAGGTGAATACGCCACCACGTTCTTTGGTTACGGCGAAAACGGCAAGATCCACAAGATCAAGGAATTCTACGATCCGGACTCCCTGGGCGGCCTCTACGGCGCGATCACCGAGTTCCTCGGTTTCGAGATGCTCGACGGTGAGTTCAAGGTCATGGGCATGGCGCCTTATGGCGATGCCAGCAAATACGATTTCTCGCGCCTGGCCTCCTTTGAAAATGGCGAGTTGGTGATCAACACCGATTACGCCAACGTCATCGGCTTGCGTCGCTATAAAGAGAAGGGCAAGGGGTTCTACTTCTCGCCAAAACTGATCGAGTGGCTGGGCCCCAAGCGCGAAGGCGATATTGCCGACGAGCCGTACATCCACTACGCGGCCAGCATGCAGGCACTGTTCGAGAAACTGGCATTGCAGATGATCGACCATTACCTGGGCGACATCCTCAAGGACACCGGCAAGCTGGCCTTTGCCGGCGGCTGTGCGCTGAACGTAAAGCTGAACCAGAAAATCATTGCCCGCGATGACGTCAAAGAGCTGTTCGTGCAGCCGGCGTCCGGCGATGCCGGCACTGCCGTGGGTGCGGCCGCCTATGTCTCCCACGCCCGTGGTGTGCCGGTGGAGAAGATGGAGCACGTCTATCTCGGCCCGTCCTATAGCAACGAAGACGTCATCGCGGCGTGCGCCAAGCACGCGAGCAAGCCGAACTGGCGCAAGATCGAAAACATGCCCAAGCGTATCGCCAAAATCATGGTCGATGGCAACCCGGTGGCCTGGTTCCAAGGCCGCATGGAGTTCGGCCCGCGTGCCCTGGGCGGTCGCTCGATCATCGGTTGCCCCAGCGCCACCGGCGTGGCCGACCGTATCAACCACCAGATCAAGTTCCGCGAGCGCTGGAGGCCTTTCTGCCCGTCGATGCTCGACACCGTGGCCCCGCAGATGATCAAGGTCGATCATCCGGCGCCGTTCATGACCTTCACCTTTGAAGTCTCGGAAGAATGGAAAACCCGCGTGCCGGAGGTGGTGCATGAAGACGGCACCTCCCGTGCCCAGGTGCTCAAGCGCGAATACAACCCGCGCTACTACGACATGATGAAAGAGCTGGAAGTCCTGACCGGCAATGGCGTGTCCCTGAACACTTCGCTCAACCGTCGTGGCGAAGCGATGATCTGCTCGCCAACCGACGCACTGAACATGTTCTTCGGCTCCGACCTGCAGTACCTGATCATGGAAGACATCCTGGTGGTCAAGGATGGCGTGGACCCCTATGACGCCGTGGTTTAAATGCTGAACCGCTTGCGGGGCTGGCGTGAACGTGGCTGGACGCCTGTCGAGGCCGAGGTTTACGCCCAGGCCTGGCAGCGTTACGGCGGCAGTGTGGCGACCCATCCGCAGGTCATCGAACGCTTGGCCGGCCTGGCGCAGCTTCCGGTGCGCTACCTGGGTTGGGAGCAGGACGGCGAACTCAAGGGGGCGATTGCCACCTGGGGGCGCGACCTGGCCCTGTCCAAGGACGTACTCAAGCGCACCGGCAGGAAGGGCCTGTTTGATCTGGGCAATGCCGAGCTCATCCTGCCGATTGCCGCCGATGCGCAGGTACCGTTGCGCCACCGTGGGCGTTACCTGTCAGCGCTGAACGAAGGGCGCATCAGTACCCTCAAGCCCCAGGCCGAGCAATTGGCCATGGCGCGCACCCCTGAAGAACTCTCGAAAAAGTTTCGCTACAACCAGCGGCGTGAATTGCGTTTGCTGGAAGAAGCGGGCGGTGTGGTGCGGGCGGTCAACGAGTTTTCCAGCGTGGAACTGGCGGCGATTTATTGCGACCTGTTCCAGCGCCGCTGGGGTTTCCCGGCGGCCGGCGCGGCGCGCTTGGCCGAGGTGCTGGAGCTGCTCAAGGAGTTTCTGTTCGGCTCGGTGCTGTTTCTCAACGACGCCGCAATCGCTGTGCAGTTGGTGTATCAGGTGCAGTCCCGCGAATGGTTCAGCGCCGAATACGTCAACGGCGGTGTCGACCCTGAAACTCGCGCGTTCAGCCCCGGCAGCGTGTTGAGTTTCCTTAATACCCAAAGTGCCTGGGAGCAGGCGCGGGCGGCCCACAAGTCGCTGCGCTTTTCCTTCGGGCGCGCCGACCGCGAATACAAGGAGCGCTGGTGCAACCCGGTGCCGGTGTTCAGCGTATGAGCCGCAAACAGCAGTTGCTCAAGCGCCATCGGCGCAACAAACGCATTGCGCTGTTAATCGGCTTGCTGGTACTGATCGCGACCGGTGTGCTGGTGGCCTGGTGGCTGCCGCCGATCCTCGCGGTGCTGCTGTGGGCAGCCCATGAAGCCTGGTTTGCCGACCACCTGTTCTACTCGCCAAAAGACCCTTATGAGTACGCCTTCCCGGCCGGCAGCGAACAGCCCGGTTTGCGTCTGGAGGCAGGACGGCTATTGCTGGAAGCGCCGTTGGCGGCCGATGAAACCCTGATCGTCGGGGTTGAGTTGAAAAGCTCATGGCTAGGGCGCTTCCTCGACCCGGCGTTGGACGTGCTGGGCCTGGAAACACCGGACCGGCAAGTCTTCGAACGGGGTGTCGCCGGGCGGCGTTATCTCAACCTGACCGGCGCCACTGAAGCACTTGCGGCGGGCAATATCGTCTTGCGCGGACGTTTTTGCCGGATCGAGGGCCAGCCGACGCTATGGCGTTTTCGCCAACCCGACTATCGCCAGCAACGCGTAATGGTGATCGCCCCCCACGCCGACGATGCCGAGCTGGCCGCGTTCAGCCTTTACAGCCAGGCGACACAAAGTTGGATCGTGACCCTGACCGCCGGCGAAATCGAAGCCGAGCATTACCAGCACATGGGTTTGCCCAAGGCTGAGGCGGCGCGGCTCAAAGGCCGCCTGCGCGCCTGGGACAGCGTTGCCGTGCCGCGTTGGGCCGGTGTACCCGAGGCGCAGTGCGTGCAACTGGGTTATTTCTGCATGCAATTGCAGGCCATGCAGGCCGCGCCGGATCAGCCTCAGGCTTCGCGCGAAGCCGACCTGGCCGATACGCGACTGTTCCGTCAATTCAATAGCTTTGCTTTGCCCGGGGATGTAGACGGCGCGCCGACCTGGCACAACCTGATCGCCGACCTGCGCGCACTGCTGCTCAAGGCGCAGCCTCAGGTGATCGTGTTGCCCACGCCGTTGCTCGACCCGCACGCCGACCATATCTGCGCTCATGCGGCGGTGCTTGAAGCGTTGCAGGGCCTGGCGTGGCAGCCCGACACATTGCTCGGCTACGCCAATCACCTGCATGATAATGACCGCTGGCCGATGGGCGATTCCGGGGCCGGGGTGGCGCTGCCGCCGCATTTCGATGCCGCCGTAGCGCTGGTCCCGTGCAGTTTTACCCTGACCTTGCGCCAGCAGCAGGACAAGGCCATGGCGCTGGGCATGATGCATGACCTGCAGCCGCGAGCGCCGTTCAAGCGTCGCGTGCGCAAGTGGTTGCAGCAGGTGCTGGCGGGCCGTAGTCCATCGCCTTATGGCGAGAACGAATTCTTTCGCAAGGCCGTGCGTCGTCACGAGCTGTTGTGGGTCCTTAAGCAGGACTGAGACCCTATCGAAGGCAGGCCGGCATGGGCCTGTCGCTGTTTTTTACCGGGCCGTGCGCCCGTAGCCAGATCGCTGCATGGAGAGTTATGAAGCCGCGTTTCAAGGTTTTGCAGTTACAGCCGGACTACAACGTCAAGACCCATGATTTCGCCGACCTGGGTGAGCAGATCGTCAAATCCCTGCCGGTTGAGCGTTTCGAGGTGACCTCCGGTTTTCTCAGTGGGCGTCCGCAGCCAGGCCAGCCCTTGAGCGTGGCCGAGCACTCCCACTATTTCGAGTTGCCGGAGAAGTCCCTCAAGGGCATCCGCTTTGGCGCCATGTGGCAGATCTACAAGTATTGCCGCGAGCAGAAATTCGACGTGGTCATCTGTAACCGCTTCAAATCGGTGAACATGATGCTGTCGCTCAACCGTTGGCTGAAGATCCCGTTGTGCATCGGCATCTCCCACGGTTTCGGCGAGTATGCCCGTGGCTATCGCCGGCGCCAGACCCGGCGTTGGGTCAGCCCCGCCTGGCGGTTCGTCGGTGTGTCAGAGGCGGTGAAGGATTACCTGGTGGACCTCAACTGCGGGTTCACCCGTGAGAACACGACCTATGTGACCAACGCGATCGATATTCCCCAGGCAGAGGCTTTGCAGCTGTCCCGCGAGGATGCCCGCCAAGCTCTGGGCCTGCCGATGGACGCACGCATGGTCGGCGCCCTCGGCCGCCTGGTGCCGATCAAGGGCCACACCCATTTGCTGCAAGCCTTTGCCACCCTCAAGGACAAATACCCTGAGGCGCAGGTGGGCATCATTGGTTCCGGGCGTGCCGAAGCCGATCTGCGCGCCGACATCGAGCGCCTGGGCCTGACGGGCCGTGCGCATTTGCTGGGCTTTCGCGAGGACGGCATGAAGTACGTGCGCGGTTTCGACATCTGGACCATGCCATCGCTGTTCGAAGGCCTGGGCCTTGCGCTGCTGGAAGGCATGAGCGGCCACTTGCCGGTGATCGCGTCCAACGGCCCTGCGATGCTGCCCCTGGTGCAGGGCGCGGGCGGCTTGTCCCATGACCCAGGCAACGTCGAGCAATTGGCCGAGGCCCTGGATACCTATCTGGCGCTGAGCGATGAGCAGCTGCGCGCCAAGGGTGAAGAGGTGTTCCGCTATCTGGAAGCCAACCACACCCTCGACGAGTTCAAGCACAAGTACCTGGCCCTGATTGAAACCGGTTTGCGTGAAGTAGGTAGAGCATGAATCAGCAGCAACCCCTGGTCTCGGTGATCATTGCTTCCTATAACCATGCCCGGTACATCGAGCAGAGCATCCTCAGCGTGTTGGGGCAGACCTACCCCCATATCGAGTTGTTGGTGGTGGACGATGGTTCCAAGGATGACAGCGTCGAGCGCATCCGGCGCTTGCAGGCCGAACACGGTTTTGATTTTCAGGTGCAACAGAATCAGGGCCTCAGCGCCACCCTCAACGGCGCGATCGCTCGCGCCAAGGGCAGCCTGATCGCACCGTTCGGTTCGGATGACATCATGCTGCCGGACCGTATCGCCACTCAGGTGGCGTATATGGAGGGCAAGCCGAAGGTGGGCATGTGCGCCGGCAACATCGAGCTGATCGATGGCGATGGCAACCTGCACCCGGAGAAGAAGCAACGTCGCGATGTGCCGTTTCGCAGTCTCGATTTTGACGACATGTTCATGGACCGCAAGCCGTTCCCACCGGCGCCCACCATGCTGATTCGTCGGGACGTGCTGGAGGAGGTCGGCGGTTTCGACCCGCAGATTCCCCTCGAGGACCTGCTGATCCAATTGAAGATCACGGCGGCTGGCTACACCATCGACGCCCTTGACGTGGTGATGGCGCAGTATCGGCAGCACGGCAGCAACACCTACAAGAACCACCGCTACATGATCCAGAACATCCTCAAGACCTACGCCAAGTTCAGCGACCACCCGGCCTATGACGCAGTGCGCTACAACTTCCTGAACTCGATGTTCTTAAAGACCGCCCAGCGCGACCGGCCGTTGGCGCGCGAGATTCTCAAGCAGATTCCACTGAAGTTCTGGGGCCGCAAAACCTTGCGCGGGTTGGTGCGGCTCTACCTGGCACCGCTCAAAAGCTGAGGCGCTCCCCCTGTAGAGCAAGCTTGCTCGCGAAAAACCCGAGGACACTGCGGGCAGTCTGAATGCCCGCGTTATCGTTGACGATCTTCGCGAGCAAGCTCGCGCCTACAGGTGCTTATCACCTGAATGGGCCAGGCTGCGTACCTGCTCGCGAATTTTCGCAGTGGCCGTTGGGCTCGCAACCGTTGCGTAGCCCTTCACCAGCTGCTCGAAGTGCGTTTCGAACAGCCAGTTGCGGTCCTGCGGATAGCGCTGCATGTGGCGCAAATTACGCTGGCGCAATGCGTAGCGCAGGGGCGACGGGAAGATGCGCAGGTCGGCGACGTCAATCAGGCCGAACTCACCGTCGTCCATCAGCAACACGTTGCCCAGGTGCAGCGAACGGAAGTACACGCCGCGCTCATGCAATTGCGCCATGAACCGACCAAAACGCTCGACCAGCGATTCGCGCAGGCTGCTGTCCAGGCTTTGCAGGGCCTGGCGCAGGGTCAGGCCGGGCAGGGGCGTGTAGGCCACGGCGCTGCTGGCATCGGGCAGGGAGTAGAGCCCGAGGATGTGTGGTGCGGGGATGCCCAGGGTGCGCAATTGCTCGCTGTTGCTGGCAAAGCGCTCTGAATACGGGTTGAAGCTACCGGAGGTGTACCAGCGGCGTGGGCGGAACAGCTTGAGGAAGCTGCCATCTTCCAGGCGCAGGACTTTTGGCCCGAGGCCATCGGCTTCGATTACATGGGCATTGCTGCACAGCTGGTCGAATGCCTGAGGCTTGATCGATTGCACAGGCATGCGCAGCAGGCTGCGGTGGCGCTGGGCGACGCTCAGGCCGGCAATGATTGCCAGCGGGATCCACAGCAGGAACCAATGCTCCTTGGGTCGCGACAGGATGCCGCCGCCTTCAGTCAGGCCGGCACCGATGCCGTAGGCCAGCAAGGACGATGCAAGGATGAACAGCGGCTGTGCGCGCTCTTTCAGACCTTTATACAGGCCCCACCCGAGCATGAAGGCCCACGGGATGAAGCCAATGATACCGACGTAATAGAGCACGCCGAGGGAGAAGCTGTGGGGCTCGCGAAGTTGGTCGCCAACTGCCAGAGTCAGATACAGCTCGGAATCGTAACTATGACCGATCCACGGATGCTCTGCGATTAGGTGCAACGACATGCGCCACAGCTCAAGGCGGAACGAGCTGCCTCGTTCTGTGATCGATTCAGGGTAAAACACCAGGAGCGCGACAGCACCCAGGATCATGCCGCTGAGAAGCAGTGCCGAGCGCCGGTTACGGCTGAGAAAGCTCATCCACAGGATGGCAAGCGTCAGTGCTACAAGCGGCGTGCGTGAACCGGTCGCCAGCACGGCCGTGGCCATGATCGCAAGGGCTGGTACGCTGAACCATAATACCTTCTGTCGCTGGGTGGTCATGCAAGTGTATAGCCAATAAACCGTGAAAAAACCAAAAAGGTGCGAGCTGAGCAACGGGTTGTCGAGGGCGCCAAGACCGCCGATCATGCGCATGCCGGGTTGGAATCCCTTGGCGAACGCCACCAGGTTCCACAGGCTTACCACTAGCGCAATGGCAGCGGCACTAAAGAAGATCGGTTTGAACAGTTCATTGCGATAATGCAGCAACAGCCCGCAGCCACCAAACAGCATGAATGTGTTCAGCGGGCGTTTGAACAGGTCGGTGTCGGTACTGGGCTCCGGGCTCCAGAGCAGGCTCGTCAAGGCCCAGGCAGAAAACAACAGGAACGCGAGGGCAATAGGCTCGCGCAACAAATCCTTAAGTTCCTTGGGACGCATGCACAACAGGAACAAGGTGGGCACGCTGAACAGGATGTAGAAAACCCGGTGCAGTACGTTACGGTTGCCGACGAAGAACAGTGCACTCAAGAGCAGCAGCAAGCCAACAGGCAAAATCCATAGAACCAGGAAGTCGAAAACGCGATTTGAGCCATAGATAAGGCGCTTGGAGTGCATAAAGTAGAGCCATTCCAGATAGAGAAAGCCGACTATCTTAAGCTAGTGGCTAAGTAGTGTCGCCGGTCGAGTCCAACCGGGCCGCGGGTTACACGGGGTGCAAGTACAACAGAGAAGCTGTGCTAAAGTCAGCCTCCTTTTTCAAAACGCCGCGTGATATGACCGACTCCAGTCCGAGCGCAAGCCCTTCGAGCTTGAAAATATACTTCCGCCTGCTCAGTTACGTTAAGCCTTATATGGGCTTGTTCGCGTTGAGTATCCTTGGATTTCTGATTTTCGCGTCGACCCAACCGATGCTGGGTTACATCCTCAAATACTTCGTCGACGGCCTGTCCAACCCCGAAGCCGTGCTGTTCCCGACGGTGCCTTTCCTGCGCGACCTGCAGCTGCTGCAGGCGGTGCCGCTGCTGATCATTCTGATCGCGGCCTGGCAAGGCCTGGGTTCGTTCCTGGGCAACTACCTGTTGGCCAAGGTCTCCCTGGGGCTGGTCCACGATTTGCGCGTGCAGTTGTTCAACAACCTGCTGACGCTGCCAAACCGTTACTTCGACAACCATAACTCCGGCCACCTGATTTCCCGCATCACCTTCAACGTGACCATGGTCACGGGGGCGGCAACCGATGCCATCAAGGTGGTGATCCGCGAAGGCATGACAGTGATATTCCTGTTCGCCTCGCTGCTGTTCATGAACTGGCGCCTGACGCTGGTGATGATCGCCATCCTGCCGTTGATTGCGGTCATGGTCAGCACGGCCAGCAAGAAATTCCGCAAGCAGAGCAAGAAGATCCAGGTGGCCATGGGTGACGTCACCCACGTCGCCTCGGAAACCATCCAGGGCTACCGCGTGGTACGCAGCTTCGGCGGCGAGGTCTACGAAGAAAAAAGATTCTTCAAGGCCAGCCAGAGCAACACCAACAAGCAATTGCGCATGACCCGCACCGGGGCAATCTACACGCCGGCGCTGCAACTGGTGATCTACTCCGCGATGGCAGTGCTGATGTTCCTGGTGCTGTACCTGCGAGGCGATGCGTCGGCCGGTGACATGGTGGCCTACATCACCTTGGCCGGTTTGTTGCCCAAACCGATCCGCCAACTGTCGGAAGTCAGCTCGACTATCCAGAAAGGCGTGGCCGGTGCCGAAAGCATTTTCGAACAGCTGGACGAAGAGGTGGAGGTCGACCACGGCACCCTCGAGCGTGAAAAAGTCAGCGGTCGCCTGGAAGTGCGCAACCTGAACTTCACCTACCCCGGCACCGAGCGCCATGTGCTCAAGGACATCAGCTTTACCGCCGAGCCTGGGCAGATGATCGCCCTGGTGGGGCGCTCGGGCAGTGGCAAGTCGACCCTGGCCAGCCTGATCCCGCGGTTCTATCACCATGAAAGCGGTGAAATCCTGCTCGATGGCATCGAGATCGAAGACTACAAGCTGCTCAACCTGCGCAAGCACATTGCCCAGGTGACCCAGCACGTGACCCTGTTCAGCGACACCGTGACCAACAATATCGCCTACGGTGACCTGGCCGGCGCGCCCCGCGAAGACGTCGAGGCGGCGGCGGCAGATGCCAACGCCAGGGACTTCATCGACCAGTTGCCCAAGGGCTTCGATACCCAGGTCGGCGAGAACGGCGTGCTGTTGTCCGGCGGCCAACGCCAGCGCCTGGCGATCGCCCGTGCCCTGCTCAAGAATGCGCCTGTGTTGATTCTCGACGAAGCCACCTCGGCCCTCGACACCGAGTCCGAGCGGCATATCCAGGCCGCGCTGGACAAGGTCATGCAGGGCCGCACGACGCTGGTGATCGCACACCGCTTGTCCACCATCGAAAAGGCTGACCTGATCCTGGTGATGGACGACGGTCGGATCGTCGAGCGCGGCACCCACGGCGAACTGTTGGCGCAGAACGGCTATTACGCCCGCCTGCATGCCATGGGCCTGGATGCGCCGGTACCGGCCGATATCACCTGATCTGAAATACGCACACATCTACTGTGGGAGGGGCTTGCCCCCGATAGCGAAGTGTCAGCTTGCAGAAGTGCTGGCTGATACAGCGCCATCGGGGGCAAGCCCCCTCCCACATTTGCCCTGCGCTATATTCGGCGTCGCGCCAGTCGCAAGCCAGCGCAAACCCTGTGCTAATATCGCGCCCCTGTTCATTTTGTATGTGGGTTGCTCCATGAAGTTGTCCATGCCGCGATTCAATCAAGCCCCTGTCTTGGTGGTCGGCGATGTCATGCTCGACCGTTACTGGCATGGTGGTACCTCACGGATTTCCCCTGAGGCGCCGGTACCGGTCGTCAAGGTCGAGCAAATCGAAGACCGTCCAGGTGGCGCTGCCAACGTCGCCCTCAATATTGCCGCGCTCGGCGCCCCGGCCTCTCTGGTGGGTGTGACCGGTGACGACGAAGCGGCCGACAGCCTGGCCAACAGCCTGCGCGGGGCGGGCGTGCGCGCATTATTCCAGCGCATCGCTCATCAGCCGACCATCGTCAAGCTGCGAGTCATGAGCCGTCACCAGCAATTGCTGCGCATCGATTTCGAAGAACCCTTCGCCACCGACGCCCTGGCCCTCAATAGCCAGGTAGAGGAGTTGCTCGAAGGCATCAAGGTGCTGGTGTTGTCTGACTACGGCAAAGGCGCCTTGAAGAACCACCAGGTGCTGATCCAGGCCGCCAAGGCCCGCAACATTCCGGTGCTGGCCGATCCCAAGGGCAAGGACTTCTCGATTTATCGCGGCGCCAGCCTGATCACGCCAAACCTCAGCGAGTTCGAAGCCGTCGTCGGTGGTTGCGCCGATGAGCACGAGCTGGTGAGCAAGGGCGCGGCGCTGATGGCCGATCTTGAGCTCGGCGCCCTGCTGGTGACCCGTGGCGAGCACGGCATGACCCTGCTGCGTCCAGGCCATCCGGCGATGCACCTGCCGGCGCGTGCGCGGGAAGTGTTCGACGTCACCGGCGCCGGTGACACGGTGATTTCCACCCTGGCCGCGTCCATCGCCGCGGGTGAGGAGCTGCCCCACGCCGTGGCCCTGGCCAACCTGGCGGCGGGCATCGTGGTTGGCAAGCTGGGCACCGCTGCCATCAGCGCACCCGAGTTGCGCCGCGCCATCCAGCGCTCCGAAGGCTCGGAACGCGGGGTGCTGGGGCTCGAGCAATTGCTGTTGGCGATTGACGACGCTCGCGCCCATAACGAAAGCATTGTCTTCACCAACGGTTGCTTCGACATCCTGCACGCCGGCCATGTGACTTATCTTGAGCAAGCGAGCGCCCAGGGCGATCGCCTGATCGTCGCGGTCAACGATGACGCGTCCGTCAGTCGCTTAAAAGGCCCTGGCCGCCCGATCAATAGCGTCGACCGGCGCATGGCGGTACTGGCGGGTTTGGGTGCGGTGGACTGGGTGATCAGCTTTTCTGAAGGCACCCCGGAAAACCTGTTGGCCCAAGTCAAGCCAGACGTGCTGGTCAAGGGTGGTGACTATTCCGTCGACCAGGTAGTGGGTGCGGACATCGTCAGCGCCTACGGTGGCACGGTCAAAGTGTTGGGGCTGGTGGAAAACAGCTCGACCACAGCTATCGTCGAGAAGATCCGTAATAATGATTGATACTAAAAAGTGGGTTCTGATCACCGGTGGCGCTGGCTTTATCGGTTCGCATTTGGTTGATGCGCTGCTTGCGAGAGGCTATTGGGTGCGCGTGCTGGATAACCTATCCACGGGCAAGCGAAGCAATTTGCCGCTCGATAACCGGCGAGTCGATCTAATTGAAGGTGACGTCGCCAATGCCGAAGAGGTGGAGCGGGCCGCTGTAGGCGTGACGGCGGTGGTGCACTTGGCGGCGGTAGCTTCGGTACAAGCATCAGTGGATGATCCAGTCGGCACGCATCAGAGCAATTTCGTAGGTACCTTGAATGTCTGCGAAGGCATGCGCAAGGCCGGCGTAAAGCGTGTGGTATTTGCTTCCAGCGCAGCTGTGTATGGCAACAATGGGGAAGGTGCTTCGATTGAAGAGGAGACTGCTAAAGCTCCGTTGACACCTTATGCTTCGGACAAGTTGGCAGGTGAGTTCTACTTTGATTTCTATCGCCGTCAGCATGGCCTGGAACCGGTGATTTTTCGCTTTTTCAATATTTTCGGACCACGCCAGGATCCGTCATCACCGTACTCTGGCGTGATCAGCATTTTTAGCGAGCGTGCCCAACGAGGTTTGCCTATTTCGGTGTTCGGCGACGGTGAGCAGACCCGCGATTTCATGTACGTTGAAGACTTGGTCGAGGTACTGGTGCAAGCCGTCGAAGCGCCAGGCGCACCCTTTGGGGCTATTAACGTCGGCTGGAACCGCACCACCACCCTCAAGCAGGTCCTGCACGCGTTGGAAGAGGCGCTGGGCTCGTTGCCTGCTGTGACGTACGAGCCGGCGCGCCCCGGAGACATTCGGCATTCAAGGGCGAATAACCAAAGGTTGCTGGCCAGTTTCAAGCCGCCTGAGCCTACTCTCTTGAAGGTTGGCCTGGAGCGTTTGTTGAACGGCTGACGTCTCTCCATGTAGGAGCTGGGTGGGTAGAGCCGTCCGGCTTGCTCCTTAGCGATAGCATTAACGCTTCAGTCCCTGGCTTTTTTTTTCGGCACGATCTTGCGCAGCATCTGCTGCGCCTTGCCGGTCAAGCGCTTAAGCTTCGACTCTTTTTCCGGTTCTGCCAGGCCTTGCTGGCGCAGCCAGTCCTTCCAGCGAATCCGCTCATCACGCACCAGCCAGCCCTCCTGCTGGGCGAAGCTTTCGGCCAGGTACAGACCACGCGTGCTCGCCGGGTACAACTGATCTTTCTTGACCGTGTACAGCTCGGCCAGCGGCTCGCCGTCTTTGAGCGGCATCAAGTACAGATCCGGACGCTGTCGATCCAGGCGCGCCACCAGTTGGTCACCTTCCAGGCGCTCATCCACATGAAACAGGCTCAGCGACTTGGCCTCTTTCGGCACTTCCAGGCGCAGATCGTAAATCAGCTGCAGTGACGCCGTCGGCAGGTGCACATAGGCCCGTGGGCGCTCGATCAATTGGGTGGTCGCACAGCGCACCGGGCGCGCGGCGCCGGACAGCGGGCTCAGGCGAAACGGCAACGCTTCACGGTAATGCAGCGCGGCGGAGTAGGGCGCCGGCAGCCACGTGTCGTTGAAGCGCCCGCCGAGCCAGCCTTCCGGAGTTTCCAGCAAGCACTCTTCGGCAATTTCCTGGATGGCGGTATGCAGCGGCAGGTTCAGTTCATGGGCCGGGACGTAGCCGGAGATCAGCTTGAGCACCACATCGCCGCGATCCTGGCGCCGCTGGCGCACCAGAACCCAGTAATCCTTGTTTTGCCAGTGCAGCGTCAGGCGCACCGAGACGCCGAGGTTCGCCAGCTCCAGGGTGAAGCGTTCGGCGTCCGGCACCTCGACCGGCTTGCGCCGTTGCAGGGTCTGGGCGAAGTTGAGCGGCATGCCGACGCTCTGGTAGCTCAGGCCTTCGGGTGTGGCTTCTACGTGCAGCGGCAGTGTCTTGAAGTTGCTGGGGTTCTTTCTTATGAGCGTACGCGGCATGTCGGCTCCTTTTTGCGACGGGGTCGGCCGCGTGGGCGGCATCAGAGTTGACGGATGACTCGGGCAGCGGTTGCCACGTTATGGGCCAGGTGCAGCGGATTAATGGTCCCGACAATAGCACTGGCGACGCCCGTTTGCGCAAACAACAACATGAAACTGGCCTGAATTGGATCCATTCCAGGCTCCAGGCACACGTGGCCGCTGGCCAGGGCTTTTTTCACCAGGATGCCCTTGCCATGGGCCGCCGCGTATTCAATGACGGCTTTTTCAGCTTGCTCGTTCAAATTGTAAGTGACCATTGCGCAATCACCCTGTTCCAGCGCCTTCACGCCGCCTTCAACGGTCTTGCCGGAGAAGCCGAAACCGCGAATCTTGCCCTCTTTTTTCAGCGCCGCCAGGGTCTGGTACACCTCGCACTCATTGAGGATATGCAAGTCGTTACCGTCGGAGTGCACCAGCACCAGGTCGATAAAATCCGTTTCAAGTCTTTTCAGGCTGCGCTCGATCGACATCCGCGTATGGGCAGCGCTGAAATCGTGGCGGGAAACGCCCGCTTCGAATTCCTCACCGACCTTGCTGACGATCACCCAATCCTTGCGCTGGCCGCGCAGCAGAGGCCCGAGGCGCTCTTCGCTGCGGCCGTAGGCGGGCGCGGTGTCGATCAGGTTGATGCCCAGCTGGCGCGCCTGGCGCAGCAACATCCGCGCCTCGTCGTCATCTGGAATCTTGAAGCCGCTGGGATATTTCACCCCTTGGTCGCGGCCCAGCTTGACGGTGCCCAGGCCCAGCGGCGACACCAGCAAGCCGGTGCTGCCCAGGGGGCGATGCAGGTCGTGCAGGGTTGGCAGGCTCATGGCAACAGTTGCTCCCAGGCGGGTTGGCCAATAGCCGGCTTTGGCAGCTCGGGCAGGGGGGCGCTGGCGCTTGGGCGGATGCCATCGCGTTCCAGGCTGTTGATCACGCGGTCGGCGAAGTCCGGTGCCAGGGCCAGCTTGGTCGGCCAGCCCACCAACAGGCGACCCTGTTCGGCAACGAAGGCATTGTCGGGACGGGTCAGGCCCGATTGCAGTGGCTCGGCGCGGTTGACGCGCAGGGTGGCCCACTGGGTCTGGCTCATGTCGATCCACGGCAACAACTGGGCAAGCTCTTTCTGGGCGGTGGCGATCTGCTCTTGCGGCGTGCGTGCCACGCCGTCGGCCTCGGCGATATCGCCACCGATGTACCACACCCAGCGACCGTCGGCGGCCGGGTGGGTGGTCACGGTCAGGCGCGGCTTGGTGCCGCCGCCCAGGCAGTGGGCATACAACGGCTTGAGGCCCGGGCCTTTGGCGATGATCATGTGCAGCGGGCGGGTTTGCATCGCCGGCTGGCTCAAGCCCAGGGCCGCCAGCAGCTCTGCCGTACCGGCGCCGGCGCTCAATACAATGCGCTGGGCGCGAACGTCGCGGCCATCAACCTTCAA
The DNA here is from genome assembly GCF_003851705.1 of Pseudomonas sp. R2-37-08W. Classification (NCBI taxonomy): domain Bacteria; kingdom Pseudomonadati; phylum Pseudomonadota; class Gammaproteobacteria; order Pseudomonadales; family Pseudomonadaceae; genus Pseudomonas; species Pseudomonas sp. R2-37-08W. The sequence goes on from NZ_CP027728.1 coordinate 591,434, forward strand.
GCCGACCAGCGTGTCGCCGTCGAGCAGCGGTTCGATCTGCCGGCCTGCGAACAAACCGTCACCGGCCAGGTGCGCCAGGCGTTCAATCAGGCTCGGCACGTCCACTACCAACTCCGCCAGGCGATAGACTTTGCCCTTGAAGCGGCGATCTTGCAGCGCCGGGGGTAGTTCGTCGCCCTTGACCTGATCGACGCGACCACGCACGGCCTTGCTGGCGAAAAAGCTGGTGAGATTACCGGCGAGGGTGCCGGGGGACCACAGGTAGTGGGCTTCGGAGAGCAGGCGCACGCCGGACAGGTCCAGCTCGCCAGTGCCGGCCAGGGCTTCACGCCAGCGGCGCGGCATGTCGGCAATCGCTTCGGAGGCGCCGGTGAGGGCGCCGTGCAGGGCGTATTTCGCACCGCCGTGGATGATTCCCTGGGACTTCACACTTTGCCCGCCACCCAGGGTCGCGCTTTCCACCAGCACCGTGGAAAACCCCTGGCGGCGCAGGCGCGCATTGAGCCAGAGGCCGGCAACCCCGGCGCCGACAATCAGAACGTCGGTGGAAATAACGGATGGCATCGGCGACCTCAATGTTCAAGACAAGAGGCGCAGTATACAGGCTGTTGAGTGGTGGTCAGTGACCGGCGGTTTTCGAGAACAGCTGAATCACCACTACGCCCAGCACAATCAGGCCCATCCCCAGCATGGCCGGGATGTCCAGCTTCTGCCCGTAGATGAACAGCGCTGCAACGCTGACCATCACGATGCCCATCCCCGCCCAGACGGCATAAGCCACGCCCACCGGCACCGTGCGCACCACCAGCGTGAGCATCCAGAACGCCACGCCGTAACCGACGATCACCAGCAACAGCGGAATCGGCGTGCTCCAGCCCTTGATGGCTTTCATGGAAACGGTTGCGATCACTTCCGAGCAGATGGCGATGGCCAGGTAACAGTAGGCGGCGTTCATGGTGCGTTCCTCAAGGTGAAGCTCGTTTGATAAGGTCGGCATTCTAGAGGTTCAACAGATGGGGTAAAGTCATTACCTATCCGAATTCAAGATAGGTTCAGCCATGAGCGTGCAGTGGGATCTGGAACAGATGCGCCTGTTTGTCAGCGTAGCCGAGCAGCGTTCGTTCTCTGCCGTGGCGCGCGGGCAACGCAAGGCGCAATCGGCCATCAGCAACGCTATTGCGATGCTGGAGGCGGACCTCGGCGTCAGCCTGTTCGAGCGTAGCAGCGGCCGCCAGCCGCGCCTGACTGAAGCCGGCGGTGTGTTGCTGGAGGAGGCGCGTGAAGTGCTGCGCCAGTGCGAGCGCCTGACGGGACGGGCGTTGTCGTTGACCCGTGGCGAGGAAGCGTGCCTGCGCCTGGCCCAGGACGAGGCGATGTTGTTCCAGCCGGTGCTCGACAGCTTGGAAGCGCTGGCCGTGCGCTATCCGTTGCTTGAAGTGCAGCTGTCCAGCGCCGCTCAGGGCGATGTGGCGCGCAAGTTGGTGGAACGCCAGGCCGACCTGGGCCTGTTGTTCTACCACGACCAGATCCCCGAAGCCCTCGAACGGCGGGTGGTGGGCAGTGTGGAAATGGTCACGGTGTGTGGAGTGAATCACCCATTGGCCACGGAAAAGTACGTGGATTGCCAACGACTGGCGCAGTTTCGCCAGTTGCTGATGTCGACCCAGACCAGCGTCTACCCCGGCAGTGAAGCCGCCAGCCCGCTGGTGTGGCGGGCCGACAGCTTCTACGTATTGGCCGAATGGCTGATGAGCGGCCTTGGTTGGGCGTGGTTGCCACGGCATATCGTGCAATACCCGACCTACCAGCAACAGATGGTTGAACTGGACAGCGAATGGACCCCGCCGGCGCTGGTGGTTGAACTGGTGTGGCGCCGCGATGAGCCCCTTGGGCCCGCCGCGCGTTTTTTGGCGGAACGTTTTGCCGAGTGCCTGCAGGCGATCGACTGAAAAAGCCGATAAACTCCGCCGCCATGAATAGAACTCTCTACAGCTGTCTGTTTTACCTCGCGCTGCCGTTGGTGGCTTTACGTCTATGGTTGCGCGCGCGCAAGGCGCCGGCCTATGCCAAGCGCGTGGGCGAGCGGTTTTCCTATGGCTTGCCGGTGATGCAGCCCGGCGGCATCTGGGTGCATGCGGTGTCGGTGGGCGAAAGCATTGCCGCCGCGCCGATGATCCGCGCCCTGCTGGAGCGTTATCCACAGTTGCCGATGACCGTCACCTGCATGACGCCCACCGGTTCCGAGCGCATCCAGGCGCTGTTCGCCAATGAGCCGCGCATTCAACATTGTTATCTGCCGTACGACTTGCCCTGCGCCGCCAAGCGTTTCCTCGACCGGGTACAGCCTAGGCTCGCGGTGATCATGGAGACCGAGTTGTGGCCTAACCATATTCACGCCTGCGCCCAGCGCGGTATTCCGGTGGCCCTGGCCAATGCGCGGTTGTCGGCGCGCTCGGCCAAGGGCTACGCCCGGTTTGCCAGGCTGACCGCGCCGATGCTGGCGCAAATGAACTTGATTGCGGTGCAGACCGAGACCGAGGCCGAACGCTTTCGCAGCCTCGGCGCGCGTCCTGAAACCGTTGAAGTCACCGGCTCGATCAAGTTCGACCTGACCGTCGACCCGCAACTGCCGGCCCGCGCCGCCGCCCTGCGCGAACAATGGGGTGCCGGCGAGCGGCCGGTGTGGATCGCCGCCAGCACCCACGAAGGTGAAGACGAAGTCGTGCTTGCGGCCCATCGCCAATTGCTCGCCAGCTATCCCAATGCCTTGCTGATCCTGGTACCGCGTCACCAGGAACGCTTTGACCCGGCCTTTGAGCGTTGCGTGCAGCAGGGCTTTGCCACGGTACGTCGTTCCAGTGGCGAGCCGGTCACCGCAAACACCTCAGTGTTGCTCGGCGACACCATGGGCGAGTTGCTGTTTCTCTACGCCTTGGCCGACAGCGCCTTTGTCGGCGGCAGCCTGGTCCCGACCGGTGGGCACAACCCGCTGGAGCCGGCCGCGCTGGGCAAGCCGGTGATCATGGGGCCGCACCTGTTCAACTTCCTGGAAATCACCGCGATGATGCGCGACGCCGGGGCGTTGCGTGAGGTGGATGATGCAGAAGGCTTGGCCGAGGCGGTGCGGCAGCTGTTCGAGTTGCCACAGGATGCGCGCAGGATGGCAGAGGCGGGGTTGAAGGTGATGCAGGCCAACCAGGGCGCGCTTAAGCGCTTGCTGGATGGGCTGGACAGACTGATAAATCACTGAATCAACACTGAACCAACTGTGGGAGGGGGCTTGCTCCCGATAGCGGTCTGTCAGCTCAAGTAGTTTTGACTGACACTCCCTCATCGAGAGCAAGCCCCCTCCCACATTGGTTTTGCAGTGTTCTCAAGAACCTGGGCGGGCCTTCAATTGCTCGGCGGCGGCTTTGGCCAGGTCCGGTGGCAGGAAGTCCTTGTCCGGGTTGTAGTCGGCCTTGAGGTAGCGCGTCAGGTCCTGCAGATCCCCTGGGTTCAACGTGCCCGCAGCCTGCTTCAAGCGCAGGTTGTCGAGGATGTAGTCGTAGCGGCTATTGTTGTAATTGCGCACCGACGCATAGAGCTGGCGCTGGGCGTCGAGCACGTCGACGATATTGCGCGTGCCCACCTGATAGCCGATTTCCGTGGCTTCCACCGCACTCTGGTTGGAGATGATCGACTGGCGGCGCGCCTGTACCTGCTCCACGTCGGTATTCACCGCGCGGTGCAGGTTGCGGGTGTTTTCCACGACCTGGCGGCGCAGGCCTTCGCGTTGCTGTTCGGTCTGGCCCAGGCGCGAGTAGGACTCACGGACCTGGGAGCTGGTCAGGCCGCCGCTGTAGATCGGAATGTTCAGGCGCAGGCCGATGGTGCGCTGTTCGACGTCACCGCGATAGGGCGTACCGAACGCATTCGGGTTGCTGAAACCCAGGGCATCGTTATCGCCTTTTTCGTACTGCGCCACCGCGTCCAGGGTCGGCGCGTGGCCCGCCTTGCGCTGCTTGAGGGTTTCTTCGGCGGCGGTGACGGCGTAGTTGCTGGCCAGCAAGTTCAGGTTCTGGCGGCCGGCGGTTTCGACCCAGGCCTTGGCGTCGTTCGGCAGCGGCGGCAACACCGGCAGCGTATGGACAATGCCCTGGATCGAATTGTATTGGCGATTGGTCAGGGTGATCAGCGCCTCGAAGGCGTCTTCCACCTGGCGCTGGGCGAGGATACGGTTGGCCCGTGCCGTGTCATAGCTGGCCTGGGATTGCAGCACGTCGGTCTTGTCCGACAGGCCCACATCGAAGCGTTCATTGGACTGGTCCAACTGACGCTTGAAGGCATTTTCTTCGGCCTTGGTCGAGGCCAGGTTGTCTTGGGCGCGCAGCACGGCGAAGTAGCTTTCGGCGCTCTGCAGGATCAGGTTCTGTTCGGTCGCCGAGAGCTGCAGCGCCGCCTGCTCGTTGGTGGCTTCGGCAGCTTGCAACTGGAACCAGCGGTCGGCACGGAACAGCGGCTGGCTCAGGGTTGCACGCCAGGAGTGCGCATCGCGATTGGCGGTGGCGGCCGGCGTGTCGATCTGGGTGCGTACGTTGTTGATATCAGCGCCGCCGGTCAGGTTCGGCAGCAACCCGGCGCGGGCCTGGGGCACCACTTCTTTCTGCGCGCCGTACTGGGCGCGTGCGGCGGCCAGATCAGCGTTGTTGTCCACCGCTTCCTGATAGACGCTGACCAGGTCGGTCCTGGCAGACAAGGGCGCTTCAGCTGCCCAGACCATTGTGTGGGTCGCACAAGACACGGCAACTGCCAGTGAAAGTTTGCGCAGCATGAGTCGATCCCTGAGTAAATATTACGATGATAATTTGTTAGCCAAGGCTACGGTGACCCAACTGGAGCGTCAAGCCTTGAGGCAGCTCCGGAGTGTAGTGGCCGGACCGCGGCACAACAATCCTGCAATCACGCCATTTATCGTGCCCAATGCGGCGCCATTGGCAATTTGCCCACGCCATGGTCTAGACTGGCCGCGTTCTTGTCGGGGTGCCTTGTTGGAAGGCTGAGATCGGTAAATACCGGATCCCGTTGAACCTGATCAGGTTAGCGCCTGCGTAGGGAACAAGATTTCTCGTCACCCGGCGAGTCCTCTTGTGCTTCGTCCGGGATGTTGTTCGACAATCGAACAGCCCTCGTGCGCCAAGCACAGCACTGGTTCCAGTGCCTCCGTCCGTCACAGGTTCGCTCCGACAAACATCCACCGCCTGGAGAGTTGGAGAGCCCGTGATGAGCACAGAAATAAAAAGTACAAAGCTGAAAAACACCGTGCACCTGAGTGAATCGGCCAAGGTCGACTCCGGCTCCGTGCAGCCGTTTACCCGCTCGCAGAAAATCTACGTACAAGGCACTCGCCCGGACATTCGTGTGCCGATGCGCGAGGTCAGCCTGGATGTGACGCCCACCGATTTCGGCGGCGAAATCAACGCGCCCGTGGTGGTCTACGACACCTCCGGTCCGTACACCGACCCCAACGTGATCATCGACGTGCGCAAAGGCTTGGGCGATGTGCGCTCGCCCTGGATCGAATCCCGTGGCGACACCGAGCGCCTGTCGGGCCTGAGTTCGCACTTCGGTCAACAGCGCCTGAGCGATGCCGAGTTGACTGCCCTGCGTTTCGCCCATGTAAAGAACCCGCGCCGCGCCAAGGCCGGGGCTAACGTCACGCAGATGCACTACGCGCGCAAGGGCATCATCACCGCCGAGATGGAATACGTTGCCATCCGCGAAAACATGAAGCTTGAAGAAGCCCGCGCCGGTGGCTTGCTTGACCAGCAGCACGCCGGCCACAGCTTCGGCGCCAGCGTGCCGAAAATCATCACCCCTGAATTTGTGCGTGAAGAAATCGCCCGTGGCCGCGCGATAATTCCGGCCAACATCAACCACACCGAATTGGAACCGATGATCATCGGCCGTAACTTCCTGGTGAAGATCAACGGCAACATCGGCAACAGCGCGCTGGGCTCGTCCATTGAAGAAGAAGTGGCGAAACTGACCTGGGGTATTCGCTGGGGTTCGGACACGGTGATGGACCTGTCCACCGGCAAGCACATCCACGAAACCCGCGAGTGGATCATCCGCAACTCGCCGGTGCCGATCGGTACTGTGCCTATCTACCAGGCCCTGGAAAAAGTCGGCGGCGCCGCCGAAGACCTGACCTGGGAGCTGTTCCGTGACACCTTGATCGAACAGGCCGAGCAGGGCGTCGACTACTTCACCATCCACGCCGGCGTGTTGTTGCGCTACGTACCGCTGACCGCCAAGCGCGTCACCGGCATTGTGTCCCGTGGCGGCTCGATCATGGCCAAGTGGTGCCTGGCCCACCACAAAGAGAACTTCACCTACACGCATTTCGACGAGATCTGCGAAATCATGAAGGCCTATGACGTCAGCTTCTCCCTAGGCGACGGCCTGCGCCCTGGCTCGATCGCCGACGCCAACGACGCCGCGCAATTCGGTGAACTGGAAACCCTTGGCGAGCTGACCAAGATCGCCTGGAAGCACGACGTGCAAACCATGATCGAAGGCCCGGGCCACGTGCCGATGCAGTTGATCAAGGAAAACATGGACAAGCAGCTGGAGTGCTGCGACGAAGCGCCGTTCTACACCCTCGGGCCGCTGACCACCGATATTGCGCCAGGCTATGACCACATCACCTCCGGTATCGGCGCGGCGATGATCGGCTGGTTCGGCTGCGCCATGCTCTGCTACGTCACGCCCAAGGAACACCTGGGCTTGCCGAACAAGGATGACGTGAAGACCGGCATCATTACCTACAAGATCGCGGCGCATGCTGCCGACCTTGCCAAGGGCCATCCGGGTGCGCAGATACGCGACAACGCGCTGAGCAAGGCACGCTTCGAGTTCCGCTGGGAAGACCAGTTCAACCTCGGCCTGGACCCGGACACCGCGCGTTCCTATCACGACGAAACCCTGCCGAAGGATTCGGCCAAGGTCGCGCATTTCTGCTCGATGTGCGGGCCGAAATTCTGCTCGATGAAGATTACCCAGGAAGTGCGTGAGTACGCCGCTAACCAGCGCATTGAAGCGGTGGATGTGGACGTGGCCAAGGGCCTGGCAGAGCAGGCGGAGCGGTTCAAGCAGGAAGGCAGTCAGCTGTACAAAAAAGTCTGAAACCCATGATCGTTCCCACGCTCCGCGTGGGAATGCATCCCGTGACGCTCCGCGTCACAAAGGCGGACGCAGAGCGTCCAAAGCGGCATTCCCACGCAGAGCGTGGGAACGATCAGCCCCTCAGAGATACCCCCTTGAACATTCAACCGAGTACCTACTCCCCCGACATCGCGGTGCCCACCGACAAGCGCGTCTTCGGCGCCCGCGACCTGTTCTCCCTGTGGTTCTCCCTCGGCATCGGCCTGATGGTCCTGCAAACCGGCGCGCTGTTGGCGCCGGGCCTGGGTTTGTCCGGCTCATTGTTGGCCATCTTCCTTGGCACCCTGGTGGGCGTGCTGTTGCTGGCATCCGTCGGTGTGATCGGCAGCGACACCGGCTTGTCCGCCATGGCCGCACTCAAGCTCAGCCTCGGTGCCAAGGGCGCCAGCCTGCCGGCGCTGTTGAACCTGTTGCAATTGATTGGCTGGGGCTCGTTCGAAATCATCGTGATGCGCGATGCCGCCAGTCTGCTGGGCACAAGAGCGTTCAGCGAAGGCAGCCTGCTGGCGAGCCCCTTGCTGTGGACGCTGTTCTTCGGCGGCCTTGCCACCTTGCTGGCGGTGAGCGGCCCGCTGACCTTCGTGCGCCAGGTCCTGCGCAAATGGGGTATCTGGCTGCTGCTTGCGGCCTGCCTGTGGCTGACCTGGAACCTGTTCGTCAAGGCCGACCTCGCTGCCCTGTGGGCCCAGGCCGGTGATGGCTCGATGCCGTTTGCGGTGGGCTTCGACATTGCCATCGCCATGCCGCTGTCCTGGCTGCCGTTGATTGCCGACTACTCACGCTTCGGCAAGCGCGCCAAAAGCGTGTTCGGCGGCACTGCGCTGGGGTTCTTTGTGGGTAATTTCTGGCTGATGAGCCTGGGGGTGGCCTACACCCTGGCATTTGCGCCAAGCGGTGAGGTCAATGCATTGCTGCTGGCCCTGGCCGGCGCCGGCCTGGGTATTCCGCTGTTGCTGATCCTGCTGGACGAGTCGGAAAACGCGTTTGCCGATATTCACTCGGCAGCGGTGTCGAGCGGTATTCTGCTGCGCTTGAAGGTCGAGCACCTGGCGTTGGCTATCGGTGTGCTTTGCACCCTGATTGCCTGCTTTGCGCCCTTGGCGCAATACCAGAACTTCCTGTTGCTGATCGGTTCAGTATTTGCGCCACTGTTCGGCGTGGTACTGGTGGATCACTTCATCCTGCGCCATCGGCGCCAGGGCGCGGTGACCCAGCTGCACTGGCCAGCGCTGGTGGCCTGGCTGGGCGGCATCGCTACCTATCATGTGCTGGCCAACCTCTATCCGGATATCGGCGCAACCCTGCCGGCATTGCTGCTGGCGGGGCTGCTGCAGTTCATCCTGGGGCGGGCGGTCAGTGGCGCGCGGGCATCAGTTCAGGCTTGATCACACCGGTCAGGCGCGCATAGGGGATGGTGATTTCGATCAACCCCTGTGCATACGGGGCGATGGTGCTCACGTTGTACTTGAGCACCACGCCGCCACTGGTCAAGGCCACGTTCGGGGTTTTCTGGAACGGCCAGTTCTTCACGAACTCCGGATCGCGGTCCATTTTGGTATTGATCAACCAACTGTTATGGGCAACTTTTGCCGTATTCCAGAAGGCCTGCTCCTGGCCGGGCAACAGCATGTCGGCCAGGCCCAGCTCTTTATGCAGCACACGTGAATAGTTGATGAACCCGCGGCCAGGCTCACCGTGGGCCACGCCGGTGTCCAGGTAGCTGGACACTTCGACGATCACCAGGGCGTCATGCTGCTCGCGTACCTTGGCCTGCAAATACATGCTGTGGCGGTCGGGGGATTCGCGCAGGAACTTGTCCCGGTAGGCATTCAGGGTTGCCGGAACGCTGGCGCCGGGGCTGGTGCGGGTCATTTGCAGCAAGCGCTGCTCCACCAGGCTGTCGAGTTGCGGGTCGGCGGGGAAATGCACGGTATCGATGTTCACCAGCGGGCAATCAGGGCTGCCGCAGCCGGGCCTGGTTTGCTCCGACTTGTCGGTGGTAACGTCCAGCGGCTTGAGCTGGCTGGGTTGGAACAGGCTCTGGCAGGCACCCAGGGTCAAGGCAATACAAGCCACGGAGGCGATTTTTAAAAGCGACATGTGTGTCCTTCGTAAATCGATGGAAAGCGAAAAGAGTAGCGCTTGGACTGCCAACAGGACCGCCAGTTCGCCACTAGACTGATTAGAGTGAGTTTGACGCCCGCCGTCTATCCCGGCAACCGGAAAGGGGCTGCGCCAACCTGCATGGGCGCGTTAGGATGGCGCCCATTGCACGGCTTATGACGAGGAAGGATATGACGGATTTTACGAAGTCGACGCCGAATAAAATCGAGATTGTTCAGCGCGACTCTGCCTACAAGGGCTTCTACCAGCTCGATCGCGTGCAGTTGCGCCACGAGAAGTTCGACGGCGGCATGAGCCGCGTGATCAATCGTGAAGTCTTCGTGCGCCATGATGCGGTGTGCGTGCTGCCCTACGACCCGCAGCGCGATGAAGTGGTGCTGATCGAGCAGTTCCGCGTGGGCGCCATGGGCCGCACCGACAACCCCTGGCTGGTGGAAATGGTCGCCGGCCTGATCGACAAGGACGAGCAGCCGGAGGAGGTTGCACACCGCGAAGCCGAGGAGGAAGCTGGGCTGACGTTCTCCGCGCTGTGGCCGATCACCAAGTATTTCCCCTCGCCTGGCGGCAGCACCGAATTTGTCCACTTGTACCTGGGCCGTTGCGACAGCTCCCAGGCCGGTGGTATCCATGGATTGGAAGAAGAGGCAGAAGACATCCGCGTCACCACCTGGGCATTCGAAGATGCCTTGCAGGCGGTACGCGACGGTAAGATTTCCAACGCAGCCAGCATTATCGCCCTGCAATGGCTTGCGCTTAATCGCGCGGAAGTGAGGGGGTTATGGCAGTAAAGGCACGGGAACGTTATCGGGTCGACCTGATCGGGCTGCAAGCCGCGTGCGAGGCCAACTACGCGCGGCTGATGCGCCTGCTGCCCGACATGCGCCACGCGCCCGAGGCGCGGCGCATTGCCGTGACCCACGGCGACCAGATGCTCGGCGTGCTGGCCCTGGAAGTCATCGTCAATTGCCCGTACACCACCACCCTGCGCGTGCGCCAGGAACACAGCCTGCCGTGGCTGCCGGTGCCGGAGCTGGAAGTGCAGGTGTACCACGATGCGCGCATGGCCGAAGTGATCAGCGCCGAACATGCACGGCGCTTTCGCAGCATCTATCCTTACCCGAATGTGTTCATGCACCAGCCCGACGAGAAAGCCCAGCTCAATGTGTTCCTTGGCGAATGGTTGAGCCACTGCCTGGCCTTGGGCCATGAGTTCGAAGTCGTGCGGTAGATGTGAACGGTGTCCGTTTGTCCAGGTTTCCTCTTTGTGTCCTGCCCCAGCATAATTGCCCCAACTATCTATTCCTGTGATTGCTAGGGAGAGCGCCTTGCCGAGCGTATCCGCCGTGAACCCTGACGCTGTGCTGCTGGTGCAGCTGACCGACAGCCATCTGTTTGCCGAGGCCGACAGTACGCTGCTGGGTATGAATACCCGCGAGAGCCTGCAGCGGGTGATCGAATTGGTCCGCGAACAACAGCCGTCTATCGATCTGGTGCTGGCCACCGGGGATCTGTCCCAGGACGGCACGCTGGCGTCATACCAGCAATTTCGCGATATGACTGCGCCGATAGGTGCTCCCGCGCGCTGGATTCCCGGCAACCACGATGAGCCGCAGATCATGGCCCAGGCTGCCGTGCACAGCGACCTGCTGGAGCCGGTGGTCGATGTCGGCAATTGGCGCATCATCCTGCTGGACTCCGCCGTACCCGGCTCCGTGCCCGGCTACCTGCAAGACCAGCAACTGCAATTACTCGCCCAGGCCTTGAGCGAAGCGCCGAACCGGCATCATCTGGTGTGCTTCCATCATCACCCGATGTCGATCGGCTGTGCCTGGATGGAGCCTATCGGCCTGCGCAACCCCGATGCGTTGTTTGCCGTGCTCGACCGCTTCCCGCAGGTCAAGGCGGTGCTCTGGGGCCATGTGCACCAGGAAATCGACCGCGAGCGCAACGGTGTACGCCTGCTGGCTTCGCCGTCCACGTGCCTCCAGTTCGCACCCGGCAGTGAGGACTTCAAGGTCAGCGAGCAAGCGCCGGGCTATCGCTGGCTGCGCCTGCATGCCGACGGGCGGTTGGATACCGGCGTAGAAAGGCTCCAAGGCTTCGCGTTCCAGGTGGACTACGGCAGCAACGGCTATTGACCACCGACGGCGCGGCTATAGGTCCAGCGCCTTCGCCAACCTGACCACGGTAACGCCTTGCCCCAAGTGCCGCAGCGAGGGTTGGATCAGCACGCAGTTGTCATACGGCGTGAGGATTTCGCGTTCGGCGTCTCGGGCGATCACTGTTCCCGCGTGAGCGATCCGTTCCAGGCCACGGAAATCATCGGTAAAACTGAAGTCCATGCTGTTCGCGATCACCGGATCGGTGACCTGCAAACAGTGCTGGGCAACGGGCTGTTCCCGGCTTAGAAATCTCGAAACGTCGGCCCCGGCGACGGTTTCAGTCGCCACCAGGAAACGAGCGGCTATATCGAGGGCGACGTGTTCGCTCTTTTTTGAAAAGTGCTGACCTGTTTCGATCAGCAGCGCGTTTTTGGTGCTTTTGGCGTCACCAAACCCGCCGTAGTCACGCATGCGTCGACCATTGGCGTGGCCGGCGTCGGCGACGACGGTGGCCGGTACACCCAACGATTTTGCAAATGCCAGGCCTTTGGCGCACGCCCCGCACATCATCAGGGGGGGGGACTCTTCGTGCATTGAATGGATATCGAGCAGAAAATCGACGTCGTCGATCAGCGGTCGCAGCTCACGGGCGCGGCACAACTCGACAGACTCTCGCTCGCCGTCCAATGCGGATGGCAGCCAGACACGGTTCATGTCCTCGTCAATGAAGCGGGACGCGTCGATGTTTTGCGGGTCGAAGCGTTGATAGGCCTCAACGTTGCCGAACGCCAGTGACAAGCGGCCCTTGCGCGGGCGTATACCGCTGCGTAACAGGGTGTCTACCGCGATGGCTCCGCTGACTTCATTCCCATGGGTCAATGCCATGATCAAAACATGCGGCCCCGGTTCGCCGCTGTCGAAGCTGTAAACGTAGTCGATCCCGCCATTACCGTTTTTCCATGGGCTGAGGTCGGGGAAGTTAACCTCAACCGGATATGGCTTCAGGGATGCACGCACTTGCTCTAAGGTTCTCATTTCTGTCTCCGATAGACCAACGTTTCGACGTGTCGCCAGATAGGACGCGACAATCATGGGAAGCTGGCTTTCATAAGTGCTCGGCTCAACTGGCCGAAGGTTGCGTACCGCGCATACGCCGGCCGAGGCAGACGATCGACACGACACTGATCAAGATGGTCCCCATCACGTAAAAGCTCGGTGCGAGCTTGCTGCCGCTGGCTTCGATCAACGCGGTCACGATCAATGGCGCAAAACCACCAAACAGGGTGACGGAAAAGTTGTAGCTCAGCGCCAGGCCCGTGCCGCGAATGCTGGTCGGGAAAATGTCGGAAAGCATCGCTGGAATCGGCCCCAGGCAGGCTGCGATCAACAAGCCAACAAGGGCTTGCACGATCAGCAGTGTGGTGAAGCTGGGGAAGGTGTTGAGCAGCACGAACATCGGGTAAGACGAAAACCCGGTAATCAACAGCGCAATGGTCAGTACCCGGTATCGTCCGTAGCGGTCGGAAAGCCCGCCAAATACCGGCGCCATCAGCATTAACGTCACGCCCGTCATCAGCGCCCCGAGGTAAGAAGATGTGGCGGCGATGTTCAGTTGCTTGAACGCGTAGATCGGCATGTACAACTTATGGACATAATTGAATGCGGTCGCACCGGCCACTACACCAATAGCCAGCAGCAGGCTGACATGCCCCTTGATCAAGACATCTCGCAGCGGGGTTTTGGCCGTGCTGCTGACCAGCGTTTTCTTGAAGTCCGGGGTTTCATCGATTTGTGTACGAATGTAATAGCCCACCGGCCCGATCAGCAGGCCGAAACCGAATGCGACGCGCCAGCCCCATTCGTTCAACTGCACATCCGACAGTACATAACTGAGGATCGCGCTGACCCCCGCTGCCAGAACGGTTGCCAGCCCTTGGGTGGACAGTTGCCAGCTGGCAAAGAAGCCCCGGCGCCTGGCGTCTGCGTGTTCGACCATAAACGCCGTCGCGGCGCCGAACTCACCGCCTGTGGAGAACCCCTGAAGCATGCGCGCAACGATGATTAACAGCGGCGCGGCCAAGCCAATCTGTTCATAGGTGGGTGCGAAAGTGATTATTGCGGTGCCGAGCAACATGATCATGATCGACAGTGTCAGCGAGGCCTTTCGCCCGGCTTTGTCGGTATAGGAACCCAACACAATGGCGCCCAGCGGACGCATCAGAAAGGAAATGCCGAATGAGCCCACGGCCAGCAACAGTGAGGTGGTTTCGTTATCGGAGGGGAAAAACTGTTTGCCGATGACGACTGCAAAATAGCCGTAGATCAACAAATCATAGAACTCCAGCGCATTGCCGAAACTGGCAGCGATGATTTCCTTCCATGGGCCTCGTCGGGCTGGGGTCGTTGCCGAGGGTAAGACGGGTGATTGAGCGGTCATGGGTGTGCCCCGGGTGTATTTCACGTTTGGCATTCGGATTCGCCCAAGCTGCTACGCGGCCTGGCGAGATCGAAAGCGTTAATTGTTATGGGTGAAAGCCCGGATGAAAGTGAATCAATAGCGGTGTAGCGGCAATTGCTGATTTGGCACAGGTTTGAGCTGTTTTGGCACGGGCCAGGCCAGCCGTGGCTGGTAGCGGTGGTGAAGCGGAAAAAACGGGCGGTTATGAGGAGGGCGGCAGCGTTTCAAACGCTGCCAACGCTTCCCATATCTTCATCACCATCTCGCTCTGGTTATCGCGTAACCGATGCAGCGAGACGTCGAAGCTGACGCAAAACTCGGCGCCGCCTGCAATCAGCAGTTCGCCCGACGCCAGCGCATCGTTGACGACCATCTGCGGTAACCACGCAAGGCCCTTGCCACGCTTGGCCATTTCCAGAATCGCATCATAGGAATCGGCCTGGTAAACCATCCGCAACGCCAGGCGCTGTGGCAGTCGCTCCAGGTGCTGCGCCAGCACGCCGCGCAGCGCAAGGGAGGGTGAAAAGGCCAGCCAGGGAATGGAGAGGGCGTTACTGCCTGCGGCTATCTGCTGGCGCGGTTGGCCCTGAGCGTCCGGCGCACTGACCGGTAGCAATTGCTCCTTTGCCAGCACTCGAGAGTCAAAACGCTGCGGGTCGATCAATGACTGGGTCAGCGGGCTGGAAAAGCTCAGCAGCAGATCGACTTCGCCAGCCGACAGCCGGCTGATGGCCTCTTGCGCACCGCTGGTGAGCAGTGACACCGCAAAACTGCCCAATTGCGGGTGCAGCGACTCGTACCAGTCGGGGAAGAAGTCACAGGCCAGGGTTCGCCCGGTGGCGATACGCACGGGTTCATCGCGGCTCAGGGGGCCACCTTTGAATTGCGCTCTGACGGCGGTCAGCAGTTCCAGCGATTGGGTTGCAGCATCCAGAAACAGCGCGCCGCAAGGGGTCAATGACACCGGTTGTGTACGTTCGATCAATGGCGTGCCGACCCATTCTTCCAGCGCCCGGATACGTCGCCCGAACGCGGGGTGCGTGACGCACCGATTTTCCGCCGCGCGCGACAGGCTGCGGGTGCGGGTCAGTTCAATAAAGTCCTCAAGCCATTCCAGTTGCATGCTGTTTTCCCGCTCGGCGACCTATTTAACGCGCCGCCAGTACTGGCGAATTCCACAAGCAATGAAGAAAGGGTGCGCTGATCAAAAAGTGAGCAGTTTGCAACCGATCAGGTGCTTAAGGGTCGTGGAACGGATAGTAACGCCAGCGGCGATGGGCTGCACCCACGACCCCGCTGTTACCTGTAAACTGCGCCTCTTTGGCGCAAGCATGGAGAGCCCGGCATGTCCGCAATCTTGTATATCCACGGTTTCAACAGCGCACCGGCGTCCAACAAGGCCAGCCAGTTGATGACCGTGATGGACAGCCTCGGCCTGGCCGACCAGTTGCGTGTACCGGCCCTGCATCACCATCCGCGTCAGGCGATTCCTCAATTGGAGGAAGCCATCGCGCAACTGGGTCGGCCACTGCTGGTGGGAAGCTCACTCGGCGGCTACTATGCAACCCATCTTGCCGAACGCCATGGCCTCAAGGCGTTGCTGGTCAACCCGGCGGTCAGCCCCCATCGGATGTTTGACGGTTATCTGGGCACCCAGAAGAACCTCTACACCGATGAAACCTGGGAATTGACCCACGACCACGTCACGGCATTGGCCGAGCTGGAAGTGCCGGCTCCTCAAGACGCCGCGCGTTATCAGGTGTGGTTGCAGACTGGGGATGAAACCCTGGATTATCGCCTGGCCCAGCAGTATTACCGGGCCTGTGCCTTGCGCATCCAGGCCGGTGGCGACCATGGTTACCAAGGGTTCGCCCAGCAATTGCCGGCACTGTTGAGCTTTGCCGGCATTGGCGCAGATCAGTATCAATCCTTCGATTTTTCGTCACTGTAAAAATCGCGGGTCACTTTTTAATCGAACGACTCACGACGAGACCCCATGGCCACTCCCAGCGCTAGCTCTTATAACGCCGACGCCATCGAAGTCCTCTCGGGCCTCGACCCGGTGCGCAAACGCCCCGGCATGTACACCGACACCAGTCGGCCGAACCACCTCGCCCAGGAAGTCATCGACAACAGCGTTGACGAAGCCCTGGCCGGCCACGCCAAGTCGGTGCAGGTCATTCTCCACGCCGATCACTCCCTGGAAGTGTCCGATGACGGTCGCGGCATGCCGGTGGACATCCACCCCGAGGAGGGCGTGTCGGGCGTCGAGCTGATCCTTACCAAGCTGCACGCCGGCGGCAAGTTCTCCAACAAGAACTACCAGTTCTCCGGCGGCCTGCACGGCGTGGGTATTTCGGTGGTCAACGCGCTGTCGAACCACGTCCGGGTCAAGGTCAAGCGCGACGGCAACGAGTACGAGATGACCTTCGCCGATGGCTACAAAGCCACCGACCTGCAGGTGATCGGCACCGTTGGCAAGCGCAATACCGGCACCAGCGTGTACTTCGCGCCGGACCCGAAATACTTCGATTCGCCGAAATTCTCCATCAGCCGCCTCAAGCACGTGCTCAAGGCCAAGGCCGTGCTGTGCCCGGGCCTGCTGGTGAGCTTTGAAGACAAAGGCACGGGCGAGAAGGTCGAGTGGCACTACGAAGACGGCCTGCGCTCCTACCTGGAAGACTCCGTCAGCGACTTCGAGCGTCTGCCCAACGCGCCGTTCTGCGGCAGCCTGGCCGGTAACAAGGAAGCCGTCGACTGGGCGCTGTTGTGGTTGCCCGAAGGCGGCGACAGCGTGCAGGAAAGCTACGTCAACCTGATCCCCACTGCCCAGGGCGGCACCCACGTCAATGGCTTGCGCCAGGGCCTGCTGGATGCCATGCGTGAATTCTGCGAATACCGCAGCCTGCTGCCACGCGGCGTGAAGCTGGCGCCGGAAGACGTGTGGGAGCGCATCGCCTTCGTGCTTTCGATGAAAATGCAGGAGCCGCAATTCTCCGGCCAGACCAAGGAGCGTCTGTCGTCCCGCGAGGCGGCGGCGTTTGTCTCCGGTGTGGTCAAGGATGCCTTCAGCCTTTGGCTCAACGAACACCCGGAGCTGGGCCTGGCCCTGGCGGAACTGGCGATCAACAATGCCGGTCGTCGCCTCAAGGCCAGCAAGAAGGTCGAGCGCAAGCGCATCACTCAGGGCCCGGCATTGCCTGGCAAGCTGGCCGATTGCGCCGGGCAGGACCCGATGCGTTCCGAGCTGTTCCTGGTGGAAGGTGATTCCGCCGGTGGTTCCGCCAAGCAAGCGCGGGACAAGGAGTTCCAGGCGATCCTGCCGTTGCGCGGCAAGATCCTCAACACCTGGGAAGTCGACGGCAGCGAAGTCCTGGCCAGCCAGGAAGTGCACAACATTGCCGTGGCCATCGGCGTCGACCCGGGCGCGGCGGACATCAGCCAGTTGCGCTACGGCAAGATCTGCATCCTCGCTGACGCCGACTCCGACGGCCTGCACATCGCAACCCTGCTGTGTGCGTTGTTCGTGCAGCACTTCCGCCCGTTGGTGGATGCCGGTCACGTCTACGTCGCCATGCCACCGCTGTACCGGATCGACCTGGGCAAGGAGATTTTCTACGCCCTGGACGAAGCCGAGCGCGATGGCATTCTCGACCGCCTGGTGGCCGAGAAGAAACGCGGCAAGCCACAGGTCACGCGATTCAAGGGCCTGGGTGAAATGAACCCGCCGCAGCTGCGCGAAACCACCATGGACCCGAACACCCGGCGCCTGGTGCAGTTGACCCTGGAAGACTTCGCCGGCACGTCGGAAATGATGGACATGCTGCTGGCGAAAAAGCGCGCACCGGATCGCAAAGCCTGGCTCGAATCCAAAGGCAACCTGGCCGAGGTTCTGGGCTGATGCGCACAGGCGTCGCCCTGGCGATCCTGATGGTGTGCGGGTTGGCGACCACCGCTGTGGTTGCCGCGCCCGTGGCTGAGCTCAAGCTGGTGTCGGAACATCCGGTAGACGGCATGCGCGGCGGGAACCTGTCGGGCCTGGCGCTATGTGGCGAGCAATTGTGGACCGTGTCGGACCGTGATGATGAGCAGATTTATCGCCTGGACACCCGCGCGCCGACCTGGACCGCTGAAGTGGTGGCGATCGACGTACCCCCCGTGCCCGAATCCGGCCTGCCGTGGGGTTTGCGCTCGCGCACCAAGGCGGCTTCGTTCGTTCGCGGTGGCGACCTGGATTTCGAAGGCATCAGCTGTGATGCCGCAGGCAACCGCTACATCGTCAGCGAAGCTCACGCGGCGGTGTTGCAGGTGCCGGTAGCAGGCGATCCCGAGTGGCTGAAAATTGCCCCAGGCATGGTGCGCGAAGCCCGGGCCAGTGGCATGTTGCTGCACTTCAATGCGTTGTTCGAGGGCCTGACGGTGAACCCGCAGGGCGATCGGATCTGGCTGGCGGCCGAGCGTGAGCGCCGCGGCCTGGTTTCGATCAAGCGCGGGCAGAGCGTGTGGGATTGCGACGGTGCTTGCGTGGTGTTGAGCGAGGCCGGCCTGGAAGTGCAGCCGGCGCAGTTCCCCAACGCCAAGGCGGTGTCGAAGGACTTTGCCGACCTGGCGCTGTTCAACGGCAAGCTGTTTACCCTGGAGCGTAATGCGTTCCAGATTTGCCGGCGCGATACGGTGACGGCCAAGGTTGAGCTGTGCTGGTCGTTTGCCGACGAAACCCTGAGGCCCGAGCGGCGTTACCCCCAGCCTTACGGCCTGGCCGAAGCCCTGGTGGTGGACGCCGACGGTGCCTGGATTGGCATCGACAATAATTTCGGCGCGCGTGCCGATGGTGAAAAGCGCCCGGTGGTCTATCGTTTCGCCGCCCCGGCCGGTGGCTGGAGTGCCCAGCCATGAGTCGTCACGAATTTGAATTGAATCAGCGCAGCGGCAATTCCGTTGCGCCTTACCCCATGATGAGGCCCGCATGAGTGACATCCTCGCAGACAGCTTAGATGGCGTAGAACGCCGATCGCTGGCTGACTTCACCGAAAATGCCTACCTCAACTACTCCATGTACGTGATCATGGACCGTGCCCTGCCGCATATCGGCGACGGCCTGAAGCCGGTACAACGGCGCATTATCTACGCCATGAGTGAGTTGGGCCTGGACGCCGATTCCAAGCACAAGAAGTCGGCGCGTACCGTCGGTGACGTGCTCGGTAAGTTCCACCCCCACGGCGATTCGGCGTGCTATGAAGCCATGGTGCTGATGGCCCAGCCGTTCAGCTACCGCTACACCCTGGTCGATGGCCAGGGTAACTGGGGTGCGCCGGATGATCCCAAGTCCTTCGCCGCCATGCGTTATACCGAGGCGCGCCTGTCGCGCTACTCGGAAGTACTGCTCAGCGAGCTGGGCCAGGGCACCGCTAACTGGGGGCCGAACTTTGACGGCACCCTCGACGAACCCCTGGTATTGCCGGCACGTTTGCCGAACATCCTGCTAAATGGCACCACCGGCATCGCGGTTGGCATGGCCACCGACGTGCCGCCGCACAACCTGCGCGAAGTCGCCACGGCCTGCGTGCGCCTGTTGGATGAGCCAAAAGCCACGGTCGAGCAGCTGTGCGAGCATATCCAGGGCCCGGACTACCCGACCGAGGCGGAAATCATCACGCCGCGCGCCGACCTGCTGAAGATGTACGAAACCGGCAAGGGCTCGGTGCGCATGCGCGCGGTGTACCACGTCGAAGACGGCGACATTATTGTCACCGCGTTGCCGCATCAGGTATCCGGCGCCAAGGTGCTGGAGCAGATTGCCGCGTTGATGCAGGCAAAACCGTCGAAATTGCCGCAAGTCGCCGACCTGCGCGATGAGTCCGACCACGAAAACCCTTGCCGCATCGTGATCATCCCGACCAATAGCCGGGTTGATCATGAAGTGCTGATGCAGCATTTGTTTGCCAGCACCGACCTTGAGTCCAGCTACCGGGTCAACGTCAACATCATCGGCCTGGACGGCAAGCCACAGCTCAAAAACCTGCGCAATTTGCTGGTGGAATGGCTGGAGTTCCGCGTGCAGACCGTGCGCCGCCGCCTGCAATTTCGCCTGGACAAGGTCGAGCGCCGCTTGCACCTGTTGGACGGCTTGCTGATTGCCTACCTCAACCTGGATGAAGTGATCCATATCATCCGTACCGCCGAGCACCCGAAGGCCGAGCTGATCGCGCGCTTCGAGCTGAGCGAAATCCAGGCTGACTACATCCTCGACACCCGCTTGCGCCAGTTGGCACGCCTGGAAGAAATGAAGCTGCGCGACGAGCAGGACGCGCTGCTCAAGGAGCAAGCCAAGCTGCAGGCGCTGCTGGGCAGCGAAGCCAAGCTCAAGAAGCTGGTGCGCAGTGAACTGATCAAAGACGCCGAAACCTACGGCGATGACCGCCGCTCGCCGATTGTCGAGCGCGCAGAAGCGAAAGCTCTGACAGAAACCGAGCTGTTGCCTAACGAGAAAATTACCGTCGTTCTGTCGGAAAAGGGTTGGGTTCGTTCCGCCAAAGGGCATGATATTGATGCCACCGGCCTGTCGTACAAGGCCGGTGATGGCTTCAAGACTGCGGCGGCTGGGCGTTCCAACCAATTTGCGGTGTTTATCGACTCGACCGGGCGCAGTTATTCGGTGCCGGCCCATACCCTGCCCTCAGCGCGCGGGCAGGGCGAGCCGCTGACCGGGCGCCTCACGCCGCCGCCGGGGGCGAATTTCGAGTGCGTGCTGTTGCCGGACGATGATTCGCTGTACGTCATCGCGTCCGACGCCGGCTATGGTTTCGTGGTCAAGGGTGAAGACCTGCAGGCCAAGAACAAGGCGGGCAAGGCGTTGTTGAGCCTGCCGAACAACGCCAAGGTGATCCTGCCGCGACCGGTGGAGGATCGCGAGCATAACTGGCTGGCCTCGGTGACCACCGAAGGGCGTTTGCTGGTGTTCAAGATCAGCGACCTGCCGCAGTTGGGCAAGGGCAAGGGCAACAAGATCATCGGTATCCCTGGAGAGCGGGTGGCCAGTCGCGAAGAGTACGTGACCGACATCGCCGTCATCCCGGAAGGCTCAACCCTGGTGCTCCAGGCCGGCAAGCGCACGTTGTCCTTGCGCCCCGACGACCTTGAACACTACAAGGGCGAGCGCGGTCGACGCGGTAACAAACTGCCTCGCGGCTTCCAGAGAGTGGATGCTTTGTTGGTAGAAACGCCTGCTTAAGGCGTACTAGAGGCCTCGATCTACGATTTAACGCGTAGATCGACGCTTTGGCGCTGGAGTCATGGCGCATATTCACGGATGATATGGCCTTTCCAGCGCCGGCGTGGCCGAGCGTATTTAGGTTATTTTTAGTATTACATTGTGGTTCGCCGTGCGGCAGCCACCTGGATGGGATGATGACTGCTCCACGCCTTCCTCTATTTTTGATGCTCGCTGGCCTGTTAGGGCTGGCGGGTTGCAGCACGCACCAGCCGGTGTCGCTGTACCAGCTGGACAGCGGAAGTCCGGCTCAGCCAGCACAAACCGCCGGCATGGCCGTTCTGCTGGGGCCGGTAATCGTTGCCGATTACCTGCAACGCGAAACCCTGCTGCAACGTCAGAACGACGGCAGCCTGCAAGGTTCCACCGATGGTCGCTGGGCGGGCAGCCTGTCCTCCGATATCAATCAATTGATGTTGCGTCAGGTGGCCGGCCAGTTGGACAGCCAGCGCGTAGTCCTGGCGCCGGGGCCATCCGGGTTTACCCCGGATGTGCAGGTGCTGCTGACGATCACGCGGCTTGACTCCGGTACCTCGCAACCGGCGATCCTGGATGCACAGTGGCGCCTGATCGACCGTCGCGGCCAGGTGCGGGACAACCGTATCGTGCACCTGCAGGAAGAACATAGCGGCACCACGGCGTCCCAGGTCCAGGCCCAGGGCGTATTGTTGCAGCACTTGGCGCAACAGTTGTCGGTAGCGCTCAAGCCGTTGGCCAACCAGCCGCCAATTGCCGAAGCCCCGCGCAAGCAGGCGCCGGCACAGGCCAAGCCCTCAGCGCCGGAAAAGCCCAAGATGCCGATGGCGACACCGATTCGTACGGATTTGGAAGTGTTCAGGTTTTGATCTGAATGGCAGACAAACAAAAGGCCCGCTGAGTAAGCGGGCCTTTTTGTATCTGAAAATAGAAGCCATGGCGCAGTCAAATGTGGGAGGGGGCTTGCCCCCGATGGCGGTGGTTCAGTGAGTGATGTGCTGACTGACACTCCGCTATCGGGGGCAAGCCCCCTCCCACAGGGAGCAATTGCGTGCCTTATGTCTTTGTGCGGGTCTCATGCATCCGCGCCAGCTGCCGTTCCAGCATCGACGGGTAGGGCTCCATCAAGCGCTCCACGCAGCTGGCACCCTCAGGGCTGGCTATCGGGCGGATGCGTGCACGTTGGCGGATCAGCGTGTCTTCACTGATCTTGCGCTCCACCAGCAGCAGGTTGCGGCTGTGTTGCGACAAGGCCAGGGCATCCTGGGCGATCTCGGTCAGCAGCAGGTCGATCTGGCTGATGCCGAACAGGTCATCACCCACTGTCAAGCCGAGCTGCAGTTGCAACGTGATGCCGCTGTCGGCCACTTCAATCTGCAAAGCATGACCCAGGGCGCGCAGCAACTCGCCGCAGCAGATGGCGTTGGTCAGGTAGTCCTCGCCGCTGTCTTCGCTGTGGAACAGCATCAGCGTGCTGCCGTCGTTCAGGGTGTGCAGTTCGCTCTGGTAGAGCGAGGCGGCCTGGTCGAGACAGTCGCGGTAGCGTTCCAGCAGTTCCGTCAAGCGAGCGCGGGGCAGGCGGCGCAGTTGGTCCTGGGCACCCAGTTGTACGGCGAGTACGGCGCTGTACTGAGGTTCGTTGCTTTTGGCGGGAAGCGATTTGGGCGTTACGACGGGAGCGGCTTCGGCGGTATCGCGCAGGTCGGCGAACGGGTCTTCGTCGTCCAGCTCGTCTTCTTCGGCCTTGACCACATGCCGCGGCGCAGGCTTCAAGCCCGCCACCGGAGCGCTTTCGTCGAAGCCTGGATCGCGCAGGTCGCGCACTTCAAACTCAGGCTCGTCGGTGTAGTCGGCGTCGTCGTACTCGGGTTCGGGTTCGACCTCAGGCACGGTCGGCTCCGGGGCGAAGCTGGCATGCAGCTGACGCGCCAGGTCGCCGATTTCGTCCTGGCGGTCGGTGGCCGGAGTGTGTTCGTCGATATCGCGCAGCCAGATGCGCAGTTGCATCAACGGCGTGGAGATATGCCGTCCCAGGCGCAGGCTCAACGCCAGGGCGAGGGCCAGCAGGATCGCGCTCAAGATGCCCATGCTCTGCAGGCTGATGGTCATCGGCTGCTGGAATTGTTGCATGTCCAGGCTGATGCGCAATTGGCCGGCTTTTACATCCTGAAACGTGATATTGCTCTGATACAGGCCCTCGGCTTCGCCCAACAGGCCGTTTTTCGGGCGCTGCCCGGCTTCGGCCATGATCCGGTTGTCCACGCTATAGATGGCGGCGTGGGCCACCAGCGGGTTCTTGGTCAGGTTGTTGAGCAGTACGTTGAGGCTGAGGATGTCGTTGGACACCAACAACTCAGTCGCCGAGGTGGCGGTCTGGGTGGTCAGGCTTTCGCCCAGGGCGTCGGCTTGCTCGTGCATGGCCTGTTTGAACTGCAAACCCATCACGCAGGCGTAGATCACCAGGGCCAGAGCGACCAGGATCACGTTATGGCTGGCGATGCGTAATGCGATCGGTACACGGCGGTGGCGCAGTGCCCGGAAGATCAGCAGGAAGAAGTTATCGGTTTTTACTGGCGTGGGCCGGTTCACTTGCGCTCGGCTCTTGGTCCGTGAAGTTGACGCGCAGTATAGCGACAGGCCCATGACCGGCAAAGCGCTGGCTGTGCCCGATGGTCACTGAAAGTGGGTAGAATGCGGTTTTTTTCCAGCCTGGGGGTGCGCTTTGCGCGAAATTGTCCTGATCAACATCACAGGTCTTGACCGACCGGGTCTCACCGCTGCCATTACCGGCGTTCTGGCCCAGGGTGGTGTGAACATTCTCGACATCGGCCAGGCGGTGATCCACGACACCCTGTCGTTCGGCATCCTGGTGGAAATCCCCAGCAACGAGCAGGCCTCGTCGGTACTCAAGGACATCCTGTTTACGGCCTACAAGCTGGATCAGCAGGTGCGTTTCACGCCGGTTTCCGAAGCCGATTACCAGCATTGGGTCGAAGGCCAGGGCAAAAAACGCCATATCGTGACGTTGCTCACCCGCAAGGTCACGGCCGAACAGTTGCAGCGCGTCAGTTCGATCACCGCGCACTACGGCTTGAACATCGACCATATCGACCGTCTGTCGGGGCGTATGCCTTTGGACACGCCCGCAGACAAAGGCAAGGGCTGCATCGAGTTCTCCGTGCGGGGTGAGCCGGCCGATGCGCAGGCGCTGCGCGCTGAATTCCTGAGCGTGGCCCAGGAGCTGAATGTCGACATCGCCTTCCAGGAAGATTCGCTGTTCCGGCGCAACCGTCGCCTGGCGGTGTTCGACATGGACTCCACGCTGATCGAAGCCGAAGTCATCGACGAACTTGCCAAGGCCGCCGGTGTGGGCGAGCAAGTCTCGGCCATTACCGAGCGCGCGATGGCCGGCGAGCTGGATTTTCGCGCCAGCTTCAAGGAGCGCCTGGCGTTGCTCAAGGGCCTGGATGTGAGCGTGCTCGATTCAATCGGCGCGTCCCTGCGTCTGACCGAAGGCGCCGAAACCCTGTTCGCCGAGCTCAAGCGCCTGGGCTACAAGACGGCCATCCTGTCTGGTGGCTTCACCTATTTCGCCAAGCAGTTGCAGGCCAAGCTGGGCATTGACTATGTATTCGCCAACGAGCTGGAAGTGGTGGATGGCAAAGTGACCGGCGTGGCGGTGGAGCCGATTGTCGATGCACAACGCAAGGCGGACCTGCTCAAGGAATTGGCGCATAAGGAAGGCCTGCGCCTGGAGCAGACCATTGCGGTCGGCGACGGCGCGAACGATTTGCCGATGCTGGCGATTGCCGGGTTGGGTGTGGCGTTCCGCGCCAAGCCATTGGTCAAGCAATCGGCCAAGCAGGCGATTTCGACCTTGGGGTTGGATGGGGTGCTGTATCTGCTGGGCTTGCGCGATCGCGACGGTCAGCTCTAACTCGACAGATCATTCCCACGCTCCGCGTGGGAATGCCTTCTGTGACGCTCTGCGTCAGGCTTTGGGGGCGCAGAGCGCCCTGCGCTGCATTCCCACGCAGAGCGTGGGAACGATCATCAGGCTTTAGGTGAGCCGATACCCTGGCCCATCTGCACCGGCGAGCCCGCCGCCAGTTCCTGCGCCCACTGCACTTGGCCCGGCCCGAACAGCACAATCGCGGTAGAACCCAACTTGAAGCGACCCAACTCCGCACCTTTCTCCAGGTGAATCGGTGCGCGAGCAGCTTCGTCATAGCGGAAGGTTTTCAGCTCGCGTTTCGGTGGTGTTACCAGCCCGGCCCACACCGTCTCAATCGAGGCTACGATCATCGCGCCCACCAACACTACGGCCATCGGGCCGCGTTCGGTGTCGAACAGGCAGACAACCCGCTCGTTACGCGCAAACAGTTCCGGCACGTTCTCGGCGGTGGTCTGGTTCACCGAGAAAATCCGCCCCGGCACATAGACCATCTCGCGCAAGGTACCGGCCAGTGGCATATGCACGCGGTGATAATCCTTTGGCGACAAGTAGATAGTGGCGAAGTCACCGCCCATGAACGGCGCCGCCAGCGCTGCGTCGCCGCCGAGCAATTCCAGCACGCTGAAACTGTGGCCCTTGGCCTGGAACACACGGCCATGTTCTATCGGGCCGAGCTGGCTGACCGCACCATCGGCCGGGCTCAGTACGGCGCCGGGGGTCGGGTCCAGCGGGCGCGCACCGTCTTTCAATGCGCGGGTAAAGAAGGCGTTGAAATGCTCGTAGGCGGTCACGTCTTCAACCAGTGCCTGGGACATGTCCACCTGGTAACGCTTGGCGAACCAACGGGTGAAGGCGTTCTTGAACCAGCGCACGCGGCACTCGGCAATGCAGCCGGCCAAGCGCGACAGCAGGTGGTGCGGCAGCAAGTACTGACTGAGGATAAACAACTGCTTTTTCATTAAGTGTCCTTAAGCTTCAAATCTCGACGGGGGTGTCGGGGTGGTTGCCCCATTCGCCCCAGGAACCGGCATAACCTTTGACTCGCGGATAACCGAGCGCCTTGGCCACCAGGTAGGTGAAGCCAGAGCGGTGGTGGGTCTGGCAGTGGGTGATGATTTCTTTATCGCGGGTCAGCCCGAGGTCTTCGAGGATTTGCGGCATGTCGCGGCGGATGCGCAGGCTGCGCGCCTTGTCCATGCCAGCGGTCCATTCGAAGTTCACCGCGCCGGGAATGTGCCCGGCTTTGGCCGCGAGCACTTTTTCGCCGGAATACTCCAGCGGGCCGCGTGCGTCCCAGATACCCAGGTCGGCTGCGCCGAGCCGGCTTTGCAGGTATTCGCGGGTGGCGGTGGGGCCGTCGTGCAGCGTAAGGCTGACCGGGCCGCCGGCTGGCGCGGGCACCTCGGTGGAAACCGGATGCTTTTCTTCCAGCCACGCCAGAAGGCCGCCGTCGAGGTAGTGGTATTTCTGGTGGCCGATGACATCGAGCATCCAGATAAAACGACCGGCCCAGCCGCCGCCCTCGTCGTCGTAGACCACATAGGTGGCGTCGGGGGTGTGGCCCAGCTCGCCGAACAGCTTTTCCAGGTCGGCCTTGTGCGGCAGCAGGCCTGGCGCTGGTGGCTGGCCCAATTGGGTGCGCTTGGGGTCAACGAAATGCGCGCCGGGGATATGCCCTTCGGCGTAGCGGGCGGCACTGGTGAGGTCCACCAGAATCAGGTGGTCGGCATCCAGGCGACCTTGCAGGTCGCTGGATTCGATCACCAGCGGCAAGCCAGAGAAGTCAGGCATGTGAGGTCTCCTGGGCACAAATGTTGGCGATAAAGGAGGGCGATTGTAGCGCAAGCATCAGGCGCTGCGGTTGGTAAAGCTGTGCAGGGCCTTTTCGATGCATTGCGCGGTTTTACCAAAGGCTTGCACAGTGGTTTCCGAGAACGGCCCACCACCCTGGTCCGCCACCATCAGCATCACCACGCGGCCATTGCAGCTCAGCGAGCGCAACAGCAGGTGCTCGCCGGTAAACAGGCGCCGCAGGATCGGTGGCAGCAGGGCGGAGAACTGCGCATGGTTGTCAGGGCTGAGACGCACCTGGGCGGACTTTTCCAGCAGGCGTTGCAGCAATGTACTGTTGACCACATCCAGGCTCAGGTTGGCAGCGTCCCTGGGCAAGCCGTCGGCCTGATGCACACGCAAGGTGCTCAAGGCGCGGTCCGCCATGAACAGCAATACGCGTTGCATGCCGCTGGCGACCAGGGCTTCCTTGGCGCAAGTGGTCAGGTGCATCGCATTGGCAAAGCGGCTCGGCTCGACCAGCAGCTCCGTGCAGCGGCTGCGCCACAATGCCAGTGCTTCGGCCGTGGGCGGCGGCGCGGGCAACAGGCCACGATGGACTTTTTGCACATGCCACGGCCAGATCAGCGACAGCGCCGGGTGCCAGAGGTCAGGCATCAAGGTGCTGCGGGCGCTGGTCACCGCTTGTTGGTGCACCTGCTGCTGCACATCGCCCAGTGGTTCCTGCAGGTACAGCGCAGTGAGGTGTTGCCAGCGCTCGGTGTGCGGGCAGGTCCAGGACTCCTGCGCCGACATCGCCAGGCCGTTGGCCAGCAGTACGGTGTTGGCCGGCTGGTTCAGCCAGCGGCGCAGGTTGGGGTCGGCATCGAGTAATTGCTGGTGGCGCAGAGGGTCGTCTTCGCGGGCGATACGCAAGGCCTTGACTAGCAGGCGACGCTCGCCCAGCAGCAGGTGATACCCCTGGGACACCCAGATCGGCAGGTGCCAGGCTGCCGTCAAAGCAAGGCACAGGTCCAGCAGGCGCACGCCGAACAATTGCTGCTCGACCTGGCGCGCCGACTCGCCTTTGTGGATCACCCGCAGTTCCCATTCTTCCAAGAGCTTGAGGTAGGCGACGGCCATCGGCCACAACGGTGACAGAAACAACAGGCTGCCCCAATGAATGTCCTGCCACAGACGCGCCAGGCGGTTGCCGAACAAGCCGTTGGCCTGTTGCGAGGCATGCTGGCTGATCAGCAGCAGCTGGCGCAGCGCTACGGGAATTTCAAGGACCGGCACCGAAGGCAGGCGCGCCAGCAGTTCTTCGGCGCGCTTGAGACCGAGGCGGTTGAGCGCCACTTCGAGGTTTTCCGCCGGTTCCGCCAGGCTGCCGTGAGTGTGGCTGTTGGCCTCGCGCATCACGCTGAGCACCAGGGCCGGGCTGTCCTGCATCAGCTCGGCAATGTCCCTTAACGAGCTGCGGCTGTCGCGGATGGCTTTGCACACACGCTCGTGGCTGGCCTGGGGAACGGGCAGCAGCACGTCGTCCAGGCATTTGATCCAGGCGGCGAGTGTGGCGGGTTTTGCAGTTGGAACTGTCGTTTCATTAGCCATGATTGGGGCGCGATCGTCACTTGTGTTCAACACGCCCGGAACGGGCTGAATTGGCTTTTCGCCTTAACGGGCTATAGTCTGGCGCAGTTTTGCCGATAAGTAGAACAAGAGTTTTCCAGCTGCACCCACTATGTCCATGAACCCGACGGCGCAAGTACAGATCCCCTATGGCTAAAATTATCGGCATCATTGTCGTCCTCGCAAGTGTGCTCGGTGGGTACGTCCTGTCCCACGGTAAAATCGCCGCGCTGATCCAGCCGTTCGAAGTGATGATCATCGGTGGCGCCGCCTTTGGCGCCTTCCTCCAGGCCAACCCCGGCTACATGACCATGCATGTGATCAAGAAGTCGCTGGGCATGTTCAGCTCGCGCTTCTCGCACACGTTCTATCTGGAAGTGCTGGGGCTGGTCTACGAGATCCTCAACAAGAGCCGCCGCGAAGGCATGATGGCGATTGAAGGAGACATCGAAGACGCCGCCGCCAGCCCGATCTTCGCCAAATACCCGGCCGTGCTCAAAGACGAGCGCATGACCGCGTATATCTGCGATTACCTGCGCATCATGTCCTCCGGCAACATGGCCCCCCATGAGCTCGAAGGCTTGTTCGACATGGAGCTGTTCAGCCTCAAGGAAGAGCTGGAGCATCCTTCCCACGCGGTGACTGGCATTGCCGACGGCATGCCCGGTTTCGGTATCGTCGCGGCGGTGCTGGGTATCGTGGTGACCATGGCCTCCCTGGGCGAGGGCGACCAGGCGGCCATCGGCATGCACGTCGGCGCGGCGTTGGTCGGTACCTTCTTCGGTATTCTCGCGGCCTACGGTTTCTTCGGCCCGCTCGCCACGTCGCTGGCCCACGATGCCAAGGAAGAGATCAACCTCTACGAAGCGATCAAAGCGTGCCTCGTGGCTTCGGCATCCGGCATGCCGCCGTCGCTGGCGGTAGAGTTCGGACGCAAAGTGCTGTACCCGAAACATCGCCCAAGTTTCGCCGAGCTGGAACAAGCGGTTCGCGGTCGCTAAGCCATGGAAAACAACCAGCCGATCATCATCAAGCGCGTCAAGCGCTTCGCAGCGGGGCACCATGGCGGCGCCTGGAAAATCGCCTTTGCCGACTTCGCGACGGCAATGATGGCGTTCTTCCTGGTGCTGTGGCTGATGTCCACCGCTACCCCTGAACAGAAGATCGCCATCGCGGGTTACTTCAAGGACCCGATTGGTTTTTCGGAAAGTGGCACGCCCTTCGTGATCGACCTGGGTGGCTCGCCGCAGTTGGCGCCTGAGCGCACCATCAACCCGGAAGTGCAGACCGAATCGCCCCAGGAAAAAATCCCGATCGAGCGCGATAAGGTCGAAACCATGGCCGAACAGGTTGAGAAAGAACGCCTCGAGCTG
The DNA here is from genome assembly GCF_003851705.1 of Pseudomonas sp. R2-37-08W. Lineage (NCBI taxonomy): Bacteria > Pseudomonadati > Pseudomonadota > Gammaproteobacteria > Pseudomonadales > Pseudomonadaceae > Pseudomonas > Pseudomonas sp. R2-37-08W. The sequence goes on from NZ_CP027728.1 coordinate 621,300, forward strand.
TTGTTGCAGGAGCTGCAGACCAAGGTTGAGGAAAACCCGCAACTGCTGAAGTTCAAGGATCAGATTTCCTTCGAGATCACCCCGGAAGGCTTGCGCATCCAGATCACCGACGCGGCCAACCGGCCGATGTTCGATTCCGGCAGCGCACGCTTGAAGCCGTACTTCGAAGACATCCTGCTGGCCATGGCCGACACCATCAAGGCGGTGCCGAACAAGATCAGTATCAGCGGCCACACCGATGCCAAGCCCTACGCGGGGCAGGGCGACTTCGGCAACTGGGAGCTCTCGGCCAACCGCGCCAACGCCGCCCGCCGTGCGCTGGTGGCTGGCAGCTACCCGGACCCGCAAGTGGCGCGGGTGGTGGGCTTTGCGTCATCGCAGCTGTTTGACCCCAAGGAACCGTTCAACCCGATCAACCGTCGGATCGACATCGTTGTGCTGACCAAAAAGGCCCAGCGTGCGATCGAGGGCGATCAACCGCCACCGCCACAGCCGGCTCAGGGTGAAGGCGCCCCCGGTGAAGTGCCGGCGGACCCGAACGCGCTCCCGCCAGGGCAGGAGCCGCTGCCAGCCCATGAACTGCGCCAGAAGCTGAACCTGTTTGATGATGGCGGCGTGAAGGACCCGACGGCGCCTGTGCCTGCGCCGTAAGCGGTCTCTATAAGCCAGAAATGAAAACGCCCCGATCAGCCGGGGCGTTTTCATTTGCGGTCAGAGTGGCAGGTACGCTTTGACGCCACCGATTACGCCCCGCATATCATCCGCGCACAGGCGCGGTACGAAGTACTCTCGACCCTTGGAGCGGGTCTTTCTGTGCAGTTTGTCGAGGCGTTCGAAGCTGACGGTGTAAATCATGTCGCACTTTACCCACAGCTCTTTGTAACCGTCGGATTGAAGTGGGTTGGCGCGTAGCAGATGGTGCCAGTCGTGCCGGATATCTGGTGCAGTAGAGGAAATCGGCACCACGGTGCACAGTTTGCGATTGTGCGTAGAGGTTGGGGATATCACTACGACCTTACGGATCTTCAGCATCTCCGGAGCCACAAAGCCCCGCGTGAAGTCGCACAGCAGTACATCGCCCTGTTTGGGGTGATAGTAGAGAGCCAAATGTTAATTCCCCACAAAAAGCAAAGCCGCCCGGAGGCGGCTTCATTCGACACGCAGCGGAGCTTGCTTCGCCCCTTCTGCGCCGCTGGATCAACTCCGAAAAGGATCCAGACTCCTGCCAGCTTTCGCTGGTGACGGAGCAATTATGGGCATCAGAAAATCCGAATACAAGCCAGCTTGTGTTTGTAAGCCACCGAGTTGGCCTGAATTCTTGATGCCTGCACCTATTAAATCAATGGATTATGAGGATCGGCGTCCTGATTTATATGTATCAAGACGTTGACCGTCAGTAACTGCTCTCAGGCAAACTCGCAATAATCGACCGATAGCTATTCATCCGTTGCTGCTGCACGCGGCCATCTTCCAGGGCCTTGAGCAATGCACAGCCCGGTTCGCGGTCGTGTTTGCAGTCGCGGAAGCGGCAGGTGCCGATCAGGTCGTTGAACTCGATGAAGCCTGCTTCCACGTCGCTGCGGCTGACATGACCGAGGCCGAATTCACGAATGCCTGGGGAGTCGATCAGCTCGCCGCCACCGGGGAAGTGAAATAGCCGTGCGGTGGTGGTGGTGTGCGTGCCTTGGCCGGACAGCTCCGACAGCGGGCCGACACGGGTGTCGACTTCCGGCAGCAGGCTGTTGACCAGCGATGACTTGCCCACGCCGGACTGGCCGACAAACACGCTGATACGCCCGTCCAACTGCTGTTGCAACTGTTCCATGCCGTTGCCATGGTGTGCCGAGACTTCCAGTACCGGATAACCCAGGGTGCGGTAGACCGCCAGTAATGCGTTAAGCGCCGGCGCGTTCTGCTCGTCGATCAAGTCGAATTTGTTCAGCAGCAGCAGTGGGCGGATACCGGCATGCTCGGCAGCGACCAGATAGCGGTCGATCAGGTTGGCGTGGGGCTCGGGCAGCGGCGCGAACACAATCACGATCATGTCGACGTTGGCCGCCACCGGCTTGAGCTGGCCGCGGCTGTCGGGGCGGCGCAGCTCGGTGCTGCGGGGCAACTGGGCGACGATCACGCCGATGCCCTGGTTGCCGGCACGCCAGACGACCTTGTCGCCGGTCACCAGCGCAGGCAGGTTGGCGCGCAAATGGCAGCGGGATACCGAGCCGGCGAGCTCGCCTTCCAGCGCCTCGACTTCGACCTGTACGCCGAAGTGCGCGATCACCAGGCCCGTTTGTTCGGGACCCAGGTCGCCGCCCTCAAGCGCTTCCACGGCGGAGGACTCTCGTTTGGCGGCGCGCGCTGCGCGTTCACCTTGAATCTTTTCGATGCGCCAGTTTTGGCGACGATTGAGCTGGCGTTTGGCCATTGGTGTTCCGTGTCGATAATGCAAAAGTTGGGTGAAACGGTCGCGAGTCTAGCACGGCGCCGCCTGCTAAACTGCCTGGCTACGCCAAGGTGCCAAGAGAATCAAGCCATGCAAAACCCACAGAACCTGATTTGGATCGATCTGGAAATGACCGGTCTGAACCCCGACACCGACGTCATCATCGAGATGGCAACGATCGTCACCGACAGCAACCTCAACACCTTGGCCGAAGGTCCGGTGATCGCCATCCATCACAGCGACGCCGTGCTCGCCACCATGGACGAATGGAATACCCGCACCCACGGCAACTCCGGCCTGACCCAGCGTGTACGCGACAGCCGCATCAGCATGGCCGAAGCCGAAGCCGAAACCATCGCGTTCCTGGAAAAATGGGTGCCCAAGGGCAAGTCGCCGATCTGCGGTAACAGTATCTGCCAGGACCGTCGCTTCCTTTATACGCATATGAAGGCGCTGGAGAGCTACTTCCATTATCGCAACCTGGACGTGTCCACCTTGAAAGAGCTGGCTGCACGCTGGGCGCCGGAGGTCAAAGACAGCTTCCACAAAGGCAGCACGCACCTGGCGCTGGATGATATTCGCGAGTCGATCGCCGAGTTGCAGCATTACCGCAAGCATTTCATCAAGGCTTGAAGACCTTCCGCCTTGGATCGTTCCCACGCTCCGCGTGGGAATGCAGCCCAGGACGCTCTGCGTCCCAATGTGGGAGGGGGCTTGCCCCCGATAGCCGGCGACTCGGTTTATCGCCAAGCGCCCCCTTTTGGTGCCATCAGCAAATGATTAGACTGCCGGCCTCTCTGCAAGGATCGCCATCATGCTGCTGATGCTCTACCTCATCGCCATCACCGCCGAAGCCATGACGGGTGCCTTGTCCGCCGGCCGGCGCGGCATGGACTGGTTTGGCGTGGTGCTGATCGCGTGCGTGACGGCGCTGGGTGGCGGTTCTGTGCGCGATATGTTGCTGGGGCATTACCCGCTGACCTGGGTCAAGCACCCTGAATACCTGGTGCTGACTTCCGTCGCCGCGCTGGTGACTATCTTTATCGCACCGTTGATGCGCCATCTGCGCTCGCTGTTCCTGGCGCTGGATGCCGTGGGGTTGGTGGCGTTCACCTTGATCGGCTGCATGACCGCCCTGGAAATGGGGCATGGCATGTTGGTCGCGTCGGTCAGTGGCGTAATCACCGGCGTATTCGGCGGCATCCTGCGGGACATCTTCTGTAACGACATCCCGCTGATCTTCCGCCGTGAGCTGTACGCCAGCGTGTCGTTCCTCGCTGCCTGGTTTTACTTGCTGTGCCTGTATCTGGAATTGCCCAGCGAACAGGCGATCCTGCTGACCTTGTTCAGCGGCTTTCTACTGCGCCTGCTGGCGATCCGGTTTCATTGGGAAATGCCCAAGTTCGTCTATAACGACGACGTCCACTAGCGGGCGGCGTGCTGGTTCAGCGCCCATTGCACATGCTCACGCACCAGTTCCGACGGGTAGTCGCGCCGCGCCTTCAAGGCTTCCAACACCGGAATGCTCGAGGGTGCGTTACCCAGGCCCACCGCCAGGTTGCGCAGCCAGCGCTCGTATCCGGCCCGGCGCAAGGGTGAGCCCTCGGTGCTGCTGAGGAATTTATCCTCGTCCCACATAAACAGTTCGGCCAGGGTCGCGTTATCCAGATTGTGCCGTGGCTTGAAATCGCTTTCGCCAGTGGGTCGGGCGAAACGATTCCACGGGCAAACGATCTGACAGTCATCGCAGCCAAATACCCGATTGCCGATCAGTGGGCGCAGGTCCTCGGGAATGGCGCTTTTGAGCTCGATGGTCAGGTAGGAAATGCAGCGTCGGGCATCCAGCACATAAGGGCCGACGAACGCGTTGGTGGGGCAGATGTCCAGGCACGCCGTACAGCGGCCACAGTGCTCGGTGGTATGGGGTGGGTCGACCGGTAACGGCAAATCGACAAACAGTTCGCTCAGGAAGAAATAGCTGCCGGCCTTGCGATTGAGTACCAGGGTGTTCTTGCCGATCCAGCCGAGGCCGGCCTGTTCGGCGATGGCTTTTTCCAGTACGGGTGCGCTGTCGACAAAGGCTCGAAAGCCGAACGGCCCGATCTGCGCCTGGATACGGTCGGCCAGTTGCTGCACGCGCTTGCGGATCAGCTTGTGATAGTCGCGGCCCAGGGCGTAACGCGAGACATAGGCTTTTTCCGGCTCGGCCAGTAGCTGTGCCATTTGCGTGTCGCCGGGCAGGTAGTCCATGCGCAGTGACACCACGCGCAAGGTGCCGGGCACCAGTTCTTCGGGGTGGGAGCGTTTGCTGCCATGGGCGCCCATGTAGTCCATCTCGCCGTGGTAGCCCGCGTCGAGCCAGCGTTGCAGGTGCTGTTCATGCTCAGCCAGGTCGAGGCCGCTGATGCCGACTTGTTGGAAACCCAGCTCGCGGCCCCAGGCTTTGATCGATTGGGCGAGGGCGGGCAGATCGGAGGTAATAGCGGGCATGAGACACGGGAAACCACAGGTTAGATGCGTATAATTCTGCCAGACATCGGAGCTTGAAGACGCATGCCTCAGACAAAACACGAAATAACCGACGTGCAGCCGCTGTTGCCCGGCCACTTGCCGCAACTGGCTGCGCGCTCCCTGGACGCCCATAAAGGGCAGTTTGGCCATCTATTGGTGATTGGCGGCGACCGAGGCTTTGGCGGCGCCGCGCTGCTCAGTGCCGACAGCGCGTTGCGCAGTGGCGCCGGCATGGTGTCCCTGGCGACCCGCGTGGAGCATGTTCCCGCCGCGCTGGCGCGCTTGCCGGAAGTGATGACCGTAGGCGTGAGTTCGGCCAATCAACTGATGGGCTTGCTGGAAAAAATCTCGGTCATTGTGATCGGCCCCGGTCTCGGTGACGCGTCCTGGGGTAAAAGCCTGCTGTCCGTCGCCGCCAACGCGCACCTGCCGCAAGTCTGGGACGCCGATGCCTTGAATCAATTGGCGACCGGCAGCGTCAGCCTGCCTGCCAACTGCGTGATCACTCCGCATCCAGGCGAAGCCGCGCGGCTGCTGGGCATTTCGACAGCCGAGGTTCAGGCCGACCGCCTTAAGGTGGCGCGCGCGTTGAGCCGTAAATTCGACGCAGTGGCTATCCTCAAGGGTGCTGGCAGTTTGATTGCAAGCCCGGACGGGCGCGTTTCACGTTGTGACCAAGGCCATCCCGCCATGGCGACGGCGGGGCTCGGTGACGTATTGGCTGGCCTGGTGGGCGCGTTGCTCGCCCAGGGCATGCCGGCGTATGAGGCAGGTTGCCTGGCCGTGTGGTTGCACGCCACGGCAGGGGATCGCCAGGGCACCTTCGGGCGCGGGCTGGCAGCGAGCGACCTGATACCTGCCATTCGTCAATTGCTGGAGGAGCAGTCGCCGTGCCTGAAGTAAATCTTTTCCTGGCCGATGAAGACGCAATGGTCGCGTTCGGTCACGCTATTGCACGGGTGACGGGCGGGGCGGGGCTGGTCTTTCTCGAAGGTGACCTGGGGGCGGGCAAGACTACGCTGTCCCGGGGCATCATTCGCGGGTTGGGCCATACCGGTGCGGTAAAAAGCCCGACGTTCACCCTGGTCGAACCCTACGAGATCGGTGAGGTGCGTGCCTTCCACTTCGACCTCTATCGCCTGGTCGACCCTGAAGAGCTGGAGTTCATGGGCATTCGTGATTACTTCGACGAAGACGCGCTGTGCCTGATCGAGTGGCCAGATAAAGGCACAGGCTTTTTGCCAAAGCCTGACATGACCATTACCATTACGCCGCACGAGCACGGACGTCAGCTGAAGTTGTTGCCCCAGAGCCCGCGCGGTGAAGCGTGGCGTGATGCTCTGGCATTGGAATTCAAATAATTGGTGGGGTTAGGTATGCGCTTTCGCGCGTTGGTTGCTGTCGTGGGGGTGTTGCTTGCGGCAATGACTGTCAATGCTGTGGCTGCTTCACAGGTCAAGAGTGTCCGCCTGTGGCGAGCGCCGGATAACACGCGACTGGTGTTCGACCTGTCGGGCCCGGTCCAGCACAGCGTCTTTACCCTCACGGCGCCCGATCGCCTGGTGATCGACATCAACGGTGCGACCCTGGCCGCGCCGCTGAAAGTCTCCACCGCCAACACCCCGATTACGATGATGCGTTCGGCCCAGCGCACGCCGACCGATTTGCGCGTGGTCATCGACCTGAAAAAAGCGGTCACCCCCAAAAGCTTCTCACTGGCGCCCAACGCCCAATATGGCAACCGCCTGGTGGTCGACCTGTTCGACAACCCCGCCGATGCCGCACCACCGCCTGCGCCGACGCCCAGCGTGGCAACGGTGCCGGCGGTGCCGGTCAACCCCTCGCAGCCGCAGGTCAAGCTGCCACCGCCGCCGCCCGCTCCGGCAGGCAAGCGCGACATTATCGTGGTGATCGATGCCGGCCACGGTGGCGAAGACCCGGGCGCGTCCGGCTCGCGCGGCCAACATGAAAAAGACGTGGTGCTGGCCATCGCCCGCGAACTGCAACGCCAGGTCAACGGCATGAAAGGCTATCGCGCCGAACTGACCCGTACCGGCGACTATTTCATCCCGTTGCGCGGGCGTACCGAAATCGCCCGCAAGAAGGGCGCGGACCTGTTCGTATCGATCCACGCCGACGCCGCCCCTTCCTCCGCGGCGTTCGGTGCGTCGGTGTTTGCCTTGTCCGATCGTGGCGCCACGTCCGAGACCGCCCGTTGGCTGGCCGACAGCGAAAACCGTTCCGACTTGATCGGCGGGGCCGGCAACGTCTCCCTCGATGACAAGGACAAAATGCTCGCCGGCGTACTGCTCGACTTGTCGATGACCGCCTCGCTGACCTCCAGCCTGAACGTCGGCCAGAAAGTCCTGAGTAACATCGGCCGGGTCACGTCGCTGCACAAGCAACGCGTGGAGCAGGCCGGGTTCATGGTGTTGAAGTCGCCGGACATCCCGTCGATCCTGGTCGAAACCGGCTTCATTTCCAACGCCAACGAGGCCTCGAAACTGGCCAGTGCCAGCCACCAGCAAGCGTTGGCGCGCTCGATCAGCGCCGGCGTGCGCCAGTTCTTCCAACAGAACCCGCCACCGGGCACTTACATCGCCTGGTTGCGTGACTCCGGCAAAATTGCCCAGGGCCCGCGTGACCACCGCGTGCAGCCTGGCGACACCGTGGCGATGCTGGCCGTACGTTTCCAGGTCACGCCCGCCGCCTTGCGCAGCGCCAACAACCTGAAAACCGACGAGTTGAAAATTGGCCAGGTGTTGACCATTCCTGGCACCGAATTGGCGGCGCAGTAATGAGCGAATCTGTGTTGAATAGTGGCTCGCGCATCGAACTGCTCAGCCCGCGCCTGGCTAACCAGATCGCCGCAGGTGAGGTGGTCGAGCGCCCGGCGTCGGTGATCAAGGAGCTGCTGGAAAACAGCATCGATTCCGGCGCCAAGCGCATCGACGTAGACGTGGAGCAAGGCGGCGTCAAGCTGCTGCGGGTACGTGACGATGGCAGCGGCATCTCTTCGGATGACCTGCCGCTGGCCCTGGCCCGTCACGCCACCAGCAAGATTCGCGACCTGGAAGACCTTGAAAGGGTCATGAGCCTGGGCTTTCGCGGTGAGGCCCTGGCCTCCATCAGCTCCGTGGCCCGCCTGACCCTGACGTCCCGCACGCGCGGCGCCGAACAGGCCTGGCAAGTGGAAACCGAAGGCCGCGACATGGCGCCTCGGGTCCAGCCGGCGGCCCATCCGGTGGGCACCTCGGTGGAAGTGCGCGACCTGTTCTTCAACACCCCGGCGCGGCGCAAATTCCTCAAGGCCGAGAAAACCGAATTCGACCACCTGCAGGAAGTGATCAAGCGCCTGGCCCTGGCGCGCTTCGATGTGGCGTTCCATCTGCGCCACAACGGCAAGACCATCCTCAGCCTGCACGAAGCCAATGACGACGCCGCGCGCGCTCGACGAGTGGCGGCCGTGTGCGGTGCCGGGTTCCTGGAGCAGGCGCTGCCGATTGAAATCGAACGCAATGGCTTGCGCCTATGGGGCTGGGTTGGTTTGCCGACCTTCTCCCGCAGTCAGGCCGATTTGCAGTATTTCTTCGTCAACGGCCGTGCGGTGCGCGACAAACTGGTGGCCCATGCGGTTCGCCAGGCGTACCGCGACGTATTGTTCAACGGTCGGCATCCGACGTTTGTGCTGTTTTTCGAGGTCGACCCCTCGGTGGTCGACGTCAATGTGCACCCGACCAAGCACGAAGTGCGCTTCCGTGACGGGCGCATGGTGCATGACTTCTTGTACGGCACCTTGCACCGTGCCTTGGGTGATGTGCGCCCGGATGACCAGTTATCCGCGCCAATCGTAACGGCGGTGGTCCGCCCGAGCGGCCCCGAGGCTGGCGAGTTCGGTCCCCAGGGCGAAATGAGCCTCGCTGGCAACCTGCTGCAATCATCGCAGCCGCAGCCGAATTACACCGCGCCCAATTCGGGAGCCGGCGCAGGGTATCAATATCAATACACGCCACGGCCGCAATCGACCGTGCCGGTGGCTGAGGCCCAGGCGGCTTACCGTGAATTCTTCGCGCCGTTGCCGGGTGCCGAACCGGGCACGGTTGCCTTGCCCGAGGGCGGCGGTGATATTCCGCCGCTGGGCTACGCGCTGGCGCAACTCAAGGGCATCTACATCCTTGCGGAAAACGCCCACGGCCTGGTGCTGGTGGACATGCACGCCGCCCACGAGCGGATCATGTACGAGCGCCTGAAGATCGCCATGGCCAGTGAAGGGCTCAGCGGCCAGCCGCTGCTGGTGCCGGAATCCCTGGCAGTCAGCCAGCGGGAAGCCGATTGTGCCGAGGAACACCACGGCGTGTTCCAGAAGCTGGGCTTCGAACTGCAACGCCTGGGCCCGGAGACCCTGGCGATCCGTCAGATTCCCGCGCTGCTCAAGCAGGCTGAGGCCAATCGCCTGGTGTCCGACGTACTGGCGGACCTGATGGAATACGGCACCAGCGACCGTATCCAGGCGCATATCAACGAACTGCTCGGCACCATGGCCTGCCACGGTGCCATCCGCGCCAACCGCCGACTGGCCCTGCCGGAAATGAACGGCCTGCTGCGCGACATGGAAAACACCGAGCGCAGTGGCCAATGCAACCATGGCCGGCCGACCTGGACCCAGATGGGCCTGGATGATCTGGACAAACTGTTCCTGCGCGGTCGCTGATGAGTGCCTTGCCCCCCGCGATCTTCCTGATGGGCCCGACGGCCGCGGGCAAGACCGACCTGGCCATCGAACTGACCAAGGTCTTGCCGTGCGAGCTGATCAGCGTCGACTCTGCCCTGGTTTACCGGGGCATGGACATCGGCACGGCCAAGCCTTCGAAAGAGCTGTTGGCCCGGCATCCGCATCGGTTGATCGACATTATCGACCCGTCCGAAAGCTATTCGGCCGCAGACTTCCGTACCGACGCCCTGGCCGCCATGGCTGAAATCACCGCGCGGGGCAACATCCCGCTGCTGGTCGGCGGCACGATGCTGTATTACAAGGCTCTGCAGGAGGGCCTGGCGGACATGCCGCCCGCTGACGCCCAGGTGCGCGCCGAGCTTGAAGATCAAGCCGCGCGCCTCGGCTGGCAGGCCCTGCACGACCAACTGGCGGCGGTAGACCCGGTGTCTGCGGCGCGTATCCATCCCAACGACCCCCAGCGGCTTACCCGTGCGCTGGAAGTCTGGCGCGTCAGCGGCCAGACCATGACTGAACACAGGCTGAAACAAACTGCGCAAAGTGCTGATGCAGGCGCATCTGGTCAGTCACAATTGCCCTATACTGTGGCGAATCTGGCCATCGCTCCGGCAAATCGCCAGGTGCTGCATGAACGAATTGCGCAAAGATTCACAATTATGTTGGAACAGGGGTTTGTGGAGGAGGTCGTAGCACTGCGTTCCCGAGGTGATCTGCATCCAGGATTGCCTTCGATACGTGCTGTAGGCTACCGCCAAGTCTGGGATCATCTGGATGGCAAGCTGACGTCAGCCGAAATGCAGGAGCGCGGCATCATTGCCACGCGCCAATTGGCGAAGCGCCAGTTCACCTGGCTGCGCAGCTGGAGCGATTTGCACTGGTTGGACAGCCTGGACAGCGACAATCTGTCACGCGCCTTGAAATACTTGGGAACGGTCTCCATATTGAGCTGAGTCCTTGCAATTGCCGTCTATCCTTGGGGGTGTGACGGCCATGAGCTATTTATTTTCCGATTTTTATTATTGATCCTTAAAGGAGTGCGGCACATGTCAAAAGGGCATTCGCTACAAGACCCTTACTTGAATACTTTACGTAAAGAGAAAGTGGGGGTTTCCATCTATCTGGTCAACGGTATCAAGTTGCAAGGTACGATCGAGTCGTTCGACCAGTTCGTGATCCTGCTGAAAAACACCGTCAGCCAGATGGTTTACAAACACGCTATCTCGACAGTCGTCCCTGTTCGTCCAATCCGTCTGCCTAGCGCAGCAGGTGATGAAGCAGCTGACGCTGAGCCAGGTAACGCCTGATAGGAGTCTCCTTTGTTCTTTGAGCGCCACGGTGGTGGTGAGCGAGTGATCCTCGTTCACTTGGATGGACAGGACCCTGAGGCGCGCGAAGATCCGCAGGAGTTTCAGGAGTTGGCAAATTCGGCCGGCGCCGAGACCGTTGCGTTTTTTAACGTGCCGCGTCATCGGCCAACCGCCAAATACCTGATCGGCAGCGGCAAGGTCGAGGAATTGCGCGACCTGGTCCACGCTGAAGAAGCCGATCTGGTGATCTTCAATCACACCCTCACGCCCAGTCAGGAACGTAACCTCGAACGTGTCTTCGAGTGTCGCGTAATCGACCGCACCGGTCTGATTCTCGATATCTTCGCCCAACGCGCGCGTACCCATGAAGGCAAACTGCAGGTCGAACTGGCCCAGCTTGACCACATGAGCACCCGCCTGGTGCGCGGCTGGACTCACCTTGAGCGCCAGGGCGGCGGCATCGGCATGCGTGGCCCGGGTGAAACCCAGCTGGAAACCGACCGACGCCTGTTGCGGGTTCGCCTGCGCCAGATCAAGGGGCGCCTGGAGAAAGTGCGCAGCCAGCGCGAGCAATCGCGTCGAGGCCGTTCGCGTGCGGATATCCCTACCGTGTCCCTGGTGGGGTACACCAACGCCGGCAAATCCACACTCTTCAACAACGTGACGAAATCGGACGTGTACGCGGCAGACCAACTGTTCGCCACGCTCGACCCGACCCTGCGCCGCCTGGATATCGGCGACCTGGGGCCGATCGTCCTGGCCGATACCGTGGGTTTCATCCGGCACTTGCCGCACAAGCTGGTCGAGGCATTTCGGTCTACGCTCGAAGAGTCGAGCAATTCCGACCTGCTGTTGCACGTAATCGATGCGGCTGAACCGGATCGCATGCTGCAGATCGAGCAGGTGATGGTAGTGCTGGGCGAGATTGGTGCACAGGACTTGCCGATCCTCGAGGTCTATAACAAACTCGATCTGCTTGAAGGCGTTGAGCCACAAATCCAGCGCGACGAGAACGGCAAGCCCCAGCGGGTCTGGCTGTCGGCGCGTGATGGGAGTGGCCTGGAGCTGCTGGAACAAGCCATTGCCGAGTTGCTCGGCAGCGATTTGTTCGTGGGCACCTTGCGCTTGCCGCAGCGTTTTGCTCGACTGCGTGCACAGTTTTTCGAGCTGGGCGCGGTACAGAAAGAAGAACACGACGAAGAAGGTGTCAGCTTGCTGGACGTTCGATTGCCGCGCTCGGAGCTCAATCGACTGGTCAGTCGCGAGGGTGTCGTACCGGCAGAGTTCATCGAGCAACACACTTTGCAATAAAAGCCTGAGAAAGCGGTTGTGCCGCAGTGGCAGGCATTCTGTAGCATTGGTCGGCGCGCCGTGGGTGCGTCTTTGCTTTATCAGATGGAGAGCGCTATGGCTTGGAATGAGCCGGGTGGCAACTCGAATAATCAGGATCCTTGGGGTGGTAAGCGCCGCAATAATGGCGACCGCAAGGGGCCACCGGATCTCGACGAGGCCTTCCGAAAGCTGCAGGAAAGCCTGAATGGGTTGTTCGGTGGTGGAAAAAAACGTGGTGGTGACGAGGGTGGTCGCACGAGCAAGGGCGGTGGCTATGGCCTGCTGGGCCTGGGTCTTGTCGTGCTTGCGGCCGTCTGGCTGTACAGCGCGGTCTATGTAGTGGACGAGCAGGAGCAAGCTGTGGTGCTGCGCTTCGGCAAGTACTACGAGACTGTCGGGCCAGGCCTGAACATCTATTTCCCGCCGATCGACAAGAAGTACATGGAGAACGTCACGCGTGAGCGTGCCTACACCAAGCAGGGCCAGATGCTGACCGAAGACGAGAACATCGTCGAAGTGCCGCTGACCGTGCAGTACAAGATCACCAACCTGCAGGACTTCGTGCTGAACGTCGACCAGCCGGAAATCAGCCTGCAACACGCAACCGAAAGTGCCTTGCGCCATGTGGTGGGTTCCACCGCCATGGACCAGGTGCTGACCGAAGGGCGTGAATTGATGGCCAGCGAAATCAAGGAGCGCCTGCAACGGTTCCTCGATACCTATCGCACCGGTATCACGGTCACCCAGGTCAACGTACAGAGCGCTGCCGCACCGCGTGAAGTGCAGGAAGCCTTTGACGACGTGATCCGTGCCCGTGAAGACGAGCAGCGTTCGCGCAACCAGGCTGAAACCTACGCCAATGGCGTGGTGCCGGAAGCCCGTGGTCAAGCCCAGCGCATCCTTGAAGATGCCAACGGCTACCGCGACGAAGTGGTCTCCCGTGCCAAGGGTGAGGCAGACCGCTTTACCAAACTGGTTGCCGAGTACCGCAAGGCACCTGAAGTGACCCGTGAGCGTCTGTACCTGGACACCATGCAGGAAGTCTTCAGCAATACGAGCAAGGTTCTCGTGACCGGCAGCAAGGGTGGGCAGAACAACCTGCTGTACCTGCCGCTGGACAAGATGATCGAAGGTGGCCGTAGCGGCGCCAGCGCGCCGTCCACCGGTTCGAATGCCGCTGCCAACGAAGCGAGCGCCCGTGCGGCCGCTGACTTGCTGCAACAGCAAACACGTACCAGGGAGAGCCGTTGATGAGCAATAAATCGCTGACCGCCCTGATTGTGGGCGTCGTCGTGGTCATCGCTGCCTGGAACTGCTTCTACATCGTGGCTCAAACCGAGCGTGCGGTGCTGCTGCAATTCGGTCGCGTGGTCCAGGCGGATGTCCAGCCGGGCCTGCATGTGAAAGTCCCCTACGTCAACCAAGTGCGCAAGTTCGACGCTCGCCTGATGACCCTGGATGCACCGACACAGCGCTTCTTGACCTTGGAAAAGAAAGCCGTGATGGTTGACGCCTACGCCAAGTGGCGCGTCAAGGACGCCGAGCGCTTCTACACCGCGACTTCCGGCCTCAAGCAGATTGCCGACGAGCGTTTGTCGCGCCGTCTGGAATCGGGCCTGCGCGACCAGTTTGGTAAACGCACCCTGCATGAGGTGGTATCCGGTGAGCGTGATGCGCTGATGGCTGACATCACCCGTTCGCTGAACACCATGGCGGAGAAAGAGCTGGGTATCGAAGTGGTCGATGTGCGGGTCAAGGCCATTGACCTGCCCAAGGAAGTGAACCGCAGCGTGTTCGAGCGCATGAGCACCGAGCGTGAGCGTGAGGCCCGTGAGCACCGCGCCAAGGGTAACGAGCTGGCCGAAGGTATCCGTGCGGATGCCGATCGTCAGCGCCGTGTACTGCTGGCAGAAGCCTATCGCGAGTCTGAAGAGGCCCGTGGTGATGGTGATGCTCAAGCCGCGGCGATCTACGCCAAGGCTTACGGCCAGGACCAGGAGTTCTACGCGTTCTACCGTAGCCTGCGTGCCTACCGTGAAAGCTTCGCGAACAAGACCGACGTGCTAGTGCTGGACCCAAGCAGCGACTTCTTCCGCTACCTGGAAAAGTCCAAGTAACAGGCCTGTGATTCTGCAGGACCACTCCGTCGGGCGGCTAAAATGCCTGGCGGGGTGATCCTTTCAGAAAACGGGTGTATGATGCGGCAGCCGGGAAATTCCCGGCTTTTTTGCGTCTGCATGTTCGATTCGGCAGGCGTGACAGGTTTTTCGAGGAAAGTGCCCGACGAGGCCGGTTACAGGTCGTTCGTCACGTCGCTCTTGCGCGTGGTTTATGCAGGCGGCGGGTATTTTCTGCTTCACTCAAGGCTCGGCCGAGGGCTGGCCGCCCGGATCATAGGGGAATGGCGTAATGGCAACGGTAGACCGCTGGCTGCTGCCAGATGGCATCGAAGAAGTACTGCCACCAGAAGCTGCGCGCATTGAAATAGCGCGTCGCCAGGTGTTGGATCTGTTCCAGAGCTGGGGTTACGAGTTTGTCGTGACTCCCCATATCGAGTACCTGGAATCCCTGCTGACCGGCGCGGGCCAGGACCTGGATCTGCGCACCTTCAAGGTTATCGACCCACAATCGGGCCGGCAGATGGGGTTCCGTGCCGACATCACGCCGCAAGTGGCGCGTATCGATGCGCACACCCTGCGCCGCGAGGGCCCGAGCCGCCTGTGCTACGCCGGCAGCGTGCTGCACGCCCAGCCGCGAGCCTTGTCATCGTCCCGCAGCCCGATCCAGTTGGGCGCCGAGCTGTATGGCGATGCGAGCCCGAGCAGCGACGTCGAGGTGATCAGCCTGATGCTGGCCATGCTGCAACTGGCTGATGTGCCGGACGTGCACATGGACCTGGGCCACGTCGGTATCTACCGTGGCCTCGCTCGTGCCGCTGGTTTGTCCGGTGAAGCCGAGCAACAACTGTTCGACGCCCTGCAACGCAAGGCGATTGACGAAGTGATCGCCCTCACCGAAGGCGTGCCGGCTGACCTCGCGCAGATGTTGCGCGCGTTGGTCAACCTGTGCGGCGGCCGTGAAGTGCTGGTGGCTGCACGTGAACGCCTGGCCAATGCGCCAGCGCCGGTGCTGGCGGCTCTGGACGATGTGCTGGCGATTGCCGAGCAGTTGTCGGCGCGCTTCCCGCAGTTGCCGCTGTATTTTGACCTGGGCGAGTTGCGCGGCTACCACTACCACACCGGTGTGGTGTTCGCGGTGTTCGTTCCGGGTGTTGGCCAGGCCATCGCCCAGGGCGGTCGCTACGACGATATCGGCGCCGACTTCGGTCGCGCCCGTCCGGCCACTGGCTTTTCCACCGATTTGAAAACCCTGGTGACCCTGGGGCGTGCTGAGGTCGAGCTGCCGTCTGGTGGCATCTGGATGCCCGACAGTACGGACGCGGCACTCTGGCAGCAGGTTTGCCAGTTGCGCAGTGAGGGTCAGCGTGTCGTCCAGGCCTTGCCTGGGCAGCCATTGGCCGCCGCCCGTGAAGCGGACTGCGACCGGCAATTGATTCAGCAGAACGGGCTTTGGCAAGTATCGCCACTGGCTTCTTGAGTTTTCCTGCCGGCCATCGCCGGCACCAAGTTTGCGCGAATGAGGACAAGTGTTATGGGTAAGAATGTCGTAGTCCTGGGCACCCAATGGGGTGATGAGGGCAAAGGCAAGATCGTTGATCTGCTGACCGAACATGCTGCCGCCGTAGTGCGCTACCAAGGTGGCCACAACGCGGGTCACACCCTGGTCATCGATGGCGAAAAAACCGTCTTGCACCTGATCCCGTCGGGCGTACTGCGCGAAGGCGTGCAGTGCCTGATCGGCAACGGCGTGGTGGTTGCACCGGACGCCCTGTTGCGCGAGATCACCAAGCTGGAAGAGAAAGGCGTACCGGTGCGTGAGCGCCTGCGTATCAGCCCGTCCTGCCCGCTGATCCTGTCCTTCCACGTGGCGCTGGACCAGGCCCGTGAAAAGGCCCGTGGCGAGCTGAAGATCGGCACCACCGGTCGCGGCATCGGCCCGGCCTACGAAGACAAGGTAGCGCGCCGTGGCCTGCGTGTGGGCGACCTGCTCAACATGCCGCGCTTTGAAGACAAGCTGCGTGAACTGGTGGATTACCACAACTTCATGCTGGTGGGTTACTACAAAGAACCGGCCATCGAGTTCGAAAAGACGCTGGCCGAGTGCAAGGAATACGCTGAGCTGCTCAAGCCGCTGATGCTGGATGTCACGGCCGAGCTGCACGACCTGCGTCGCGCCGGCAAAGACATCATGTTCGAAGGCGCCCAGGGTTCGTTGCTCGACATCGACCACGGCACCTACCCGTACGTGACCAGTTCCAACACCACCGCTGGCGGCGTTGCTACTGGTTCGGGCGTTGGCCCGATGTTCCTGGACTACATCCTGGGCATCACCAAGGCTTACACCACCCGTGTAGGTTCTGGCCCGTTCCCGACTGAGCTGTTCGACGAAGTCGGCGCGCACCTGGCCAAGCAAGGCCACGAGTTCGGCGCAACCACCGGCCGTGCCCGTCGTTGTGGCTGGTTCGACGCCGTTATCCTGCGTCGCGCTATCGATGTGAACAGCATCTCGGGCATCTGCCTGACCAAGCTGGACGTACTCGACGGTCTGGAAGCGATCAACATCTGCACCGGTTACAAAGACGCCGCAGGTAATGACGTCGCTCCAACGGACGCCGACAGCTACGTGGGCCTGCAGCCTGTGTACGAAGAAGTGCCGGGCTGGACCGAGTCGACCGTGGGCGCCAAGACCCTGGAAGAGCTGCCAGCCAATGCCCGTGCTTACATCAAGCGCGTTGAAGAGCTGATTGGCGCGCCGATCGACATTATTTCGACGGGCCCGGACCGCAACGAGACCATCGTTCTGCGTCATCCGTTCGCTTAATAAGCTGTTGATGTAAAAAGCAAAGGGCTCCTTCGGGAGCCCTTTGTCGTTTGTGTCTGGCAAGCGGCACGACCCTTGCTGTGTTTCCTTCTTTCCGAGGTGCTATCAATTTAATGGCATCCGTGGTGGAGGGATTCCCAGTGTCTGCCGTTCTCTCGTTGTTACAAAGTCGTCTGTTACGACCAGTGTTCGTTACCCTAGGTATCGCTCTTTTGGTGCAAGTGCTGGTGGCCGTCGCGCTGACGCGGAGCACAGTCACCGCCCTGGAGGCAGATTTGGGTAATCGCCTGGGCATCGACAGCCAGAAACTGTCCGGCGAATTGGCCCAGGCCGGCAAGGAAGTCACGTCCAGCCTGGACAGTTTGTCCACCAGCACCCGTCAGCGCCTGACCGCAGGGCTTTCCACGCGCCTTCAGCAAGAGCAGAAGCAATTGCGTGCGACCCTGGAAAAAGACTTGCAGGACTCTGCCAATGACATGGCCCAGTTGCTGGCGTCGGTGGCGCCGCGAGCCATGTGGGACAGCGATGTGCCGACCTTGTCGGAGTTCGCCCGGCGTGCGCAGCGCAATCCCAACGTGTTGTTCGTGGTGTATGACGACGCGGCGGGCGAGCACCTGACCCGTTACCTGAACCGTGAAAACCCGATCAACCAGGCCCTGTTGGCAAAGGGCGCGGGGGAGCGGGCCCTGGATAAAGTGCTGGACGCGGCCAAGACTGATCCTGCGGTGTATTACGTCGAAGCATCGATCAGCCCCAACGGCGTGGAGATCGGCAAGGTCCGCATGGGGGTTTCCACCGCGTCGGTCGAGGCCGATCTGCAAGCGCTGGACAAGCGTTTTGCCGCGCTGATTGCCAGCGGTGATCAACTGGTCGGTGACAGCCTCAAAGGCGCAGCGGCGGATAGCGCTGCGGCCATGGGCGCGCGCCTGCAATCAGCGCAAGCCACGGCCACCCAGATGACCGCCAACACCACCAGCGCGGTTCAAGAGGCTGCCGGTACCCTGCGCTGGCGCATCGGCATGGGCTTGGCGCTGGTCGGTCTTGGCGTATTACTGCTGATCGCCATCGTGCTCGGTCGCCGCGTCGTCAACCGCTTGAAGCTGCTGATCGTTGCCATGGATGATTTGGCGGCGGGCGAGGGCGACCTTACCAAGCGGGTGCAAATCAGCAGCAAGGATGAGATCGGCGACATGGCTTCGGCGGTCAATCGCTTTGTGGATAAGTTGCAGCCCATCGTGCGCGAAGCGGGGGAGGTGGCCCAGCGCACCGGTGTGGAAATCGGTGCGATGACCTTGCGCAATGCGGGCGCCGACAAGGCTGCCGGTTTGCAGCGTGATGAAGTCGCCGAGAGCCTGCGCGCACTGTCGCAAATGGCCGATGAGGCCCAGGCCGAAAGCCATGCCATGCAGGCGGCGCTGCAACAGGTGGTGGAGATTCGCCACGCGACGGATGAGAACTCACGCACGTCGGCCGAAGTTGGCAGTTTGATCGAAGCGTTGGCGGGGCAGGTGCAGGCGGGGTCCCAGGTCATTGAGCGCCTGGCCCAACAGAGTGAGCAGATTGAAGTGGTGCTGACGGTGATCCATGGGATCGCCGAGCAAACCAACCTGCTCGCCCTGAACGCCGCCATCGAAGCGGCACGCGCCGGTGAAACGGGGCGCGGTTTTGCGGTGGTTGCAGACGAAGTGCGCGCACTGGCCAGTAAAACCCAAAGCTCCACCGGTGATATCCAGGCGCATATCGTGGCGTTGCAGCAGGGCGCGCGTGAGGCGGTGGACACCATCGGCAAAGCCGGGCGCCAAGCCAGTGAGGGCTTGCTGGTACTGCGCGAGAGCGTGCGTTTGCAGCAGACGGTGCAGGCTTCGGTGGAGCAGGTGCACGCGGCAATCGGCCTGGCGACACGCGCGGCCGAGCACCAGGCACAGGGTGCGCATGCGGTGCGTGGGCGGGTCGA
Organism: Pseudomonas sp. R2-37-08W; assembly: GCF_003851705.1. NCBI lineage: Bacteria > Pseudomonadati > Pseudomonadota > Gammaproteobacteria > Pseudomonadales > Pseudomonadaceae > Pseudomonas > Pseudomonas sp. R2-37-08W. The sequence goes on from NZ_CP027728.1 coordinate 640,520, forward strand.
GGTGATCCACGCCCAGGCCGAGCGTGCGGCGCAGGCGGTGGTGGAAACCACGGCCAGTGGCAAGGTGCTGGACGGGTTGGCGGCGCAGTTGAAGGCGAGTTTGGGGCAGTTCCGAGCTTAGTGTTGCCTGTTCTGGCCTCATCGGGGGCAAGCCCCCTCCCACATTTGGAATGCGTTCCAATGTGGGAGGGGGCTTGCCCCCGATAGCAATCTCAACGGCTCAAATACATCCGCGTCGTCAGCAAATAAACCGGCAACCCCGACACCAGGATCAACAACGCCGCATAAGGCGCAGCCGCCGCAAACTCCACATTCGACGTATGCGCCCACACGGCAGTCGCCAAGGTATTCAGCCCGGTCGGACTCAGCAGCAAGGTCGCCGTCAATTCCTTCATCGCATCCAGAAACACCAGGGCAAACGCCGCGCCCAGTGCCGGGAAGATAATCGGCAGTGTCACCCGGCAAAACGCACTGAAGGGCGATGCCCCCAGCGTCCGCGCTGCCTCTTCCAGCTGGGGCGCGGCCTTGTTCAATGCCGTGCGTATCGGCGCCTGGGCCAGCGGCAGAAACAACAGCGCGTAGGCGATCAGCAGCAGCGCCGACGTTTGATACAACGCCGGCACGTAATGCAGGGCGAAATACACCAGGGTCAGTGCAATCACCAGGCCGGGCAGGGCGTGCAGCAGGTAGGGCAGGCGTTCAGCCCAGATCGCCAGTCGGCCTTTATAGCGCACCACCAGCAAGCCTACCGGCACCGCCAACGCCAGGCACACCGCTGCGCCACCCAGGGACAGCGCCAGGGACGATAACAACGCTTCACTGATCTCGGCCACCGGAAACGCCGCCGATGAGCCCACGGCCAGCCAATAGCCCAGCATCCCCAGCGGAATGCCGCTGCCGATGACTGCCAGCGCCAGGCAATACAGCTGACAGAGCGGCGCCCACTTGCCCAATTTCACCTGTTCGGCATGCCGCGCCGCGCCCTGGCCGATACGCACATGGCGGCCCTTGCCACGCATGCGCAATTCCAGCCACAACAGGGTCAGGCACATCGCCAGCAGCACCGCCGAGAGCATCGCCGCATTGGCGTTGCTGAACTCCAGTTCGAATTGCTGATAGATCGCGGTCGTGAAGGTCTGCAAGCCGATGATCGACAAAGCGCCGAATTCCACCAGCATGTGCAGCGCAATCAGCAGAGCGCCCGCCACCAGCGAGGGCCACAGCAGCGGCAAGGTGATGCGTCGAAACACGCCCCAGCGATTCAGTCCCAGGGTGCGCGCTGATTCTTCCAGGGCGGGATCAAGATTGCGCAGTGTCGCGGCCACCGGCAAAAACACCAGCGGGTATTTGGACAGGCTCATCACCAGGATCGCGCCGCCGAGGCCTTCGAAGTTGGCGCTCAGCGACACCCAGGTGAAGCTGCTGACAAACGCCGGCACCGCAAACGGTAGACACAGGACCACTCCCCAGAGGCGTCGCCCAGGCAGGTTGCTGCGCTCCAGCAACCAGGCCAGGGACAGGCCGACCACGCCGCACACCACCGTCACGCCCACCATCAGCGCCAGGGTGTTGCGCAGCAGCCCGAAGACATAAGGTCGCCACAGCAGATGCACCGCCTGCGCCCAGCCAGCCTGCCAGGTCTTGAGCCCGACATAGGCCAGCGGCAACAGGCTCAGGCCTACCAGGAATAGCACCGGCAACAGCAGCCAGATCGAAGGGCGTTTGCGCCGCGGGCGAAAACCTGCGGCGCTGAGCGATGGGTTCATCAGTTCAAGCCAACGTCACGTTCCAGGTCCAGGGCTTCTTCGGCATTGCCCAGGTCGGCGGGGGTGACTTTCGGCGGCTGCAGTTCGTTGAAAGGCTTGAGGCCACGATTGGACTGCATGCCTTTGCGCAGCGGGTATTCAGCCGAAGTGTTGGTGATCACGCGCTGGCCTTCTTCACTGGCCATGAACGCCAGCAGTTGCTGGGCTTCCTTGGGGTGTTTGCTGGATTTCAGCGCTGCAGCCGAAGACACGGTAATCAGACCGCCCGCATCGCCGTCGGTGAAGTAGTGCAATTGGGAGTCGAGGTTGGTTTTCTCTTTTTTCAGGGCAAACCAGTAATAGTTGTTCACCAGTACCGTAGCCACTTCGCCGTTTTCCACGGCTTTGAGCGCAACCATATTGTTGCTGTACACCTTGCCGAATGCGCGCAGGCCGGTCAGCCATTCTTCTGCGGCTTCACGCCCGTGCAGCTTGATGATCGCCACCGCCTGTTCCTGGAACGCACCGCTGGTGGGCACGAAGCCAACCTTGCCTTGCCACTCGGGACCGGCGAAATCCAGTACCGATTTGGGCAGGTCTTTTTCGGCAATCAGCTTGGGGTTGAAGGCGACTACGCGGGTGCGTGCGGTCACGCCCATCCAGTCACCGTTACTGCCGACGTAGTCTTTGGGCAATACATCGAGGGTGCTGGCGTCGATCCTGGCCAGCAGGCCTTGCTCGCCCAGCTTGTTCAGCGGCGGCGATTCTTCGGTGTAGATCACGTCGGCAGGCGAGCGGTCGCCTTCTTCGACGATTTGGCTGGCCAGTTGATTGCTGCTGCCTTTGCGTACATTGACGTGAATGCCGGTCTTGGCTTCGAAGGCTTTGGCGAGTTCATCGCCGACTTCCTTGTGCTGGCCGTTGTACAGGGTCAGGGAGATCTTTTCGGCGCTATGGGCGGCGGGCGAGAGCAGGGTCAGGCCGAGCAGAGTGATGGTCAGGCCACGCAGAAGGGAGGTCTTGAGACGGGTATCGCGGATCATCATCCGGGGTTTTCCTCACTTGTAAGCTACAAATTCTTACAAGGATAAACGATAAACCTTCTCAAGTGCGCATGAGCAGGCCCCACCACCAAGTTTTAAACCCCAGAAACGAAAAAACCCGCTTTCGCGGGTTTGATCTGAATTTGGTGCCCAGGAGAAGACTCGAACTTCCACGACCTTGCGATCACCAGCACCTGAAGCTGGCGTGTCTACCAATTTCACCACCTGGGCATTATCAAGCAACGTTGCCGCCGTTGATGGGGCGAACTATACGGCGGGCTTTTTGATCTGTAAACCCCTGATTCAAAAAAATAAATCAGGTTTTACGTTAAGAATCAAAGACCTGAAACGAAAAAACCCGCTTTCGCGGGTTTGATCTGAATTTGGTGCCCAGGAGAAGACTCGAACTTCCACGACCTTGCGATCACCAGCACCTGAAGCTGGCGTGTCTACCAATTTCACCACCTGGGCATTATCAAGCAACGTTGCCGTCGTCGATGGCGCGCACTATACGGAGCCCTTTTTCAGCTGTAAACCCCCGGTATGAAAAAAGCCTGGAAAATTCCCTCAATGGTCGTGCAAGGTATGCGTCGGTGGGCTACAAAGGGCTTTTAAACACTTGTTGATGCCTGAAATTTCCCGTTTCAATACGCGTATGCCAAACTAACCCGCATATAGACAAGGTGAAAACTCTCTAATGGCCGATTGGCAGTCCCTCGATCCCGAGGCCGCTCGTGAAGCGGAAAAATATGAAAACCCTATTCCTAGCCGCGAACTGATCCTGGCGCACCTCGCCGATCGTGGTTCGCCTGCTAGCCGTGAGCAGCTGGTTGAAGAATTCGGTCTGACCACCGAAGACCAGCTCGAAGCCCTGCGCCGCCGTTTGCGTGCGATGGAGCGCGACGCTCAGCTGATCTACACCCGCCGTGGCACCTATGCGCCGGTCGACAAGCTCGACCTGATCCTCGGCCGCATCGCCGGCCACCGGGACGGCTTCGGCTTCCTGATCCCGGATGATGGCAGCGACGACCTGTTCATGAGCCCCGCGCAAATGCGCCTGGTGTTCGACGGCGACCGCGCCCTGGCACGTGTTTCCGGCCTGGACCGTCGTGGTCGTCGTGAAGGCGTGATCGTCGAAGTGGTGTCCCGTGCCCACGAGTCCATCGTCGGCCGTTACTTCGAAGAAGGCGGTATCGGCTTCGTCGTGCCGGATAACCCGAAGGTCCAGCAGGAAGTGCTGATCACCCCGGGCCGCAATGGCGCCGCCAAGGTCGGCCAGTTTGTCGAGGTGAAAATCACCCACTGGCCAACTGCGCGCTTCCAGCCCCAGGGCGACATCGTTGAAGTGGTCGGCAACTACATGGCGCCGGGCATGGAAATCGACGTCGCGCTGCGCACCTACGATATTCCTCACGTCTGGCCCGACGCTGTGCTCAAGGAAGCCGCCAAGCTCAAGCCGGAAGTCGAAGACAAGGACAAAGAGAAGCGCATCGACCTGCGCCATCTGCCGTTCGTCACCATCGACGGCGAAGACGCCCGCGACTTCGACGATGCGGTCTACTGCGAAGCCAAGCCTGGCAAACTGCGCCTGTTCTCCGGCGGCTGGAAGTTGTACGTCGCGATTGCCGATGTGTCCAGCTACGTGAAGATCGGTTCGGCCCTGGATAACGAAGCCCAGGTGCGCGGCAACTCCGTGTACTTCCCTGAGCGCGTGATCCCGATGCTGCCCGAGCAGCTGTCCAACGGCCTGTGCTCCCTGAACCCGAAAGTCGACCGTTTGGCCATGGTGTGCGAGATGACCATCTCGAAAACCGGCGAAATGACCGACTACCAGTTCTACGAAGCGGTGATCCATTCCCAGGCGCGCCTGACCTACAACAAGGTCAGCACCATCCTGGAAACGCCGAAGACCAGCGAAGCCAAAGCCCTGCGTACCGAGTACGCCGACGTGGTGCCGCACCTCAAGCAGCTGTACTCGTTGTACAAAGTGTTGCTGGGTGCCCGTCATGTGCGTGGCGCGATCGATTTTGAAACCCAGGAAACCCGGATTGTCTTCGGTTCCGAGCGCAAGATCGCCGCGATCACCCCAACGACGCGTAACGACGCGCACAAGCTGATCGAGGAATGCATGCTGGCCGCCAACGTTGCCACCGCTGAATTCCTGAAAAAGCACGAGATTCCAGCGCTGTACCGGGTGCACGACGGCCCGCCGCCGGAGCGCCTGGAAAAACTGCGCGCCTTCCTCGGTGAGCTCGGCCTGTCCCTGCACAAAGGCAAGGACGGCCCGACGCCGAAGGACTACCAGGCTCTGTTGGCCAGCATCAAGGACCGTCCGGATTACCACGTGATCCAGACCGTCATGCTGCGTTCGTTGAGCCAGGCGGTGTACAGCGCCGATAACCAGGGCCACTTCGGCCTGAATTACGAGGCGTACACCCACTTCACCTCGCCGATCCGTCGTTACCCGGACCTGCTCACGCACCGCGCGATCCGCAGCGTGATCCATTCCAAGCAGAACACCCCGCACGTCAAGCGCGCCGGCGCCATGACCATTCCGAAGGCACGGATCTATCCGTACGACGAAGCGGCCCTGGAACAGTTGGGCGAGCAGTGCTCCATGAGCGAGCGCCGCGCCGATGAAGCCACCCGCGATGTGGTGAATTGGCTCAAGTGCGAATTCATGAAGGATCGCGTGGGCGAGTCGTTCCCGGGTGTGATCACCGCCGTGACCGGTTTCGGCCTGTTCGTCGAGCTGACCGACATCTACGTCGAGGGCCTGGTGCACGTCACCGCCTTGCCGGGTGACTACTACCACTTCGACCCTGTGCATCACCGCCTGGCGGGCGAGCGCACCGGGCGCAGTTTCCGCCTGGGTGACACGGTAGAAGTGCAGGTCATGCGCGTCGACCTCGACGAACGCAAGATCGACTTCGGTATGCCTGACAAGCCGGCCGAGCCTGCGGGTCGCAAAAAGCGTGGCGGCGAAACCACCACGCCGGCCAGCAAAGGCAAAGGGGCTCCTGCAAAAGCGGCGGCCGCCGAGCCTGCGCCGGCCAAGGCTGGTCGTCGTTCTTCGGCCAAGGAAAAGGCCCCGGAAGCCTATCGCCCAAGCGACGCTGCGGCGAAAAATGCCGAGCTGCGCAAGAGTCGCGAATTGAAGCAGCAGTTGCTCAACGAAGCCAAAAGCGGTGGTAAAGCGGCGTCTGGGGGAAAGTCCCAAGGGGCGGAAAAACCCTCGAGCAAACTCAGTAAACACCGTAAAGGCCCGCCCAAAGCGGGTTCGGCCCCCGCGAAAAGCGGCGGGTCGCGCAAACCTAAGGCCAAGCCATGAGTCTGGAAAAAATCTACGGCGTGCATGCCGTAGAAGCACTGCTGCGTCACCACCCCAAGCGCGTCAAGCAAGTGTGGTTGGCGGAAGGTCGCAGCGAGCCACGCGTGCAGGCGCTGGTCGAGTTGGCCAACCAGAACAAGGTTGCCATCGGCCAGGCTGAACGCCGTGAAATGGACGTATGGGTAGAAGGCGTTCACCAAGGCGTGGTTGCCGACGTCAGCCCTAGCCAAGTGTGGGGCGAGGCCATGCTCGACGAGCTGCTCGACCGTACCGAAGGCGCGCCGTTGCTGCTGGTGCTGGACGGCGTGACCGACCCGCACAACCTCGGCGCCTGCCTGCGTTCGGCGGATGCCGCCGGCGCGCTGGCGGTGATCGTGCCTAAAGACAAGTCGGCGACCCTCACGCCGGTCGTGCGTAAAGTCGCCTGCGGCGCGGCGGAAGTGATTCCGCTGGTGGCCGTGACCAACCTGGCGCGCACCCTGGAAAAGCTCCAGCAGCGCGGCTTGTGGATTGTCGGCACGGCGGGGGAGGCTGATGTCAGCATCTATGACCAGGACCTCACCGGCCCGACCATCCTGATCATGGGCGCCGAAGGCAAGGGCATGCGTCGCTTGACCCGTGAGCATTGCGATTACCTGGTGCACTTGCCGATGGCCGGTAGCGTCAGCAGCCTGAACGTGTCGGTGGCGACGGGCGTGTGCCTGTTCGAAGCCCAGCGCCAGCGCGGTGCGAAGGCGAAGGCCAAGCCCAAGAAGTAAGCTGGGCCTAGCCTGGATCAACATGTGGGAGGGGGCTTGCTCCCGATAGCGGTAGATCAGTTACAAATTATGTGACTGACCCACCGCATCGGGAGCAAGCCCCCTCCCACATTTGTTTTTGTGGTGTTTGGGGGATTGTTCAAATAATCACCAATCACCTTGCGCCGCTCCTTCCCCTTCTCTACAATTGCGCCCCTTGCCCACCTGGCAGGCACGCATGTGCCTCCCCTGCGGCAAGATCCATAAGTGTCATTCACTCCTTGTCTGACCGTTTTTGAGCGGCAGGCTACAACCCGTAAGGAGCATTCATGCGTCATTACGAAATCATCTTTTTGGTCCACCCGGATCAAAGCGAGCAAGTCGGCGGCATGGTTGAGCGTTACACCAAGCTGATCGAAGAAGACGGCGGCAAAATCCACCGTCTGGAAGATTGGGGCCGTCGTCAACTGGCCTACGCAATCAACAATGTTCACAAGGCTCACTACGTGATGCTGAACGTTGAATGCACTGGCAAGGCCCTGGCCGAGCTGGAAGACAACTTCCGCTACAACGATGCAGTGATCCGTAACCTGGTCATCCGTCGCGAAGAAGCCGTTACCGGCCAATCCGAGATGCTCAAGGCTGAAGAAAACCGCAGTGAGCGCCGTGAGCGTCGCGACCGTCCTGAGCACGAAGGCGCTGATAGCGCTGATAGTGATGACAGCGACAACAGCGATAACGCTGACGAGTAATCCACGGACCTTTTAAGGAGCCTATCAAATGGCACGTTTCTTCCGTCGTCGTAAATTCTGCCGCTTCACCGCTGAAGACGTGAAAGAGATCGATTACAAAGATCTCAACACTCTGAAAGCCTACGTATCCGAGACCGGCAAAATCGTTCCAAGCCGTATCACCGGTACCAAAGCACGTTATCAGCGTCAGCTGGCCACCGCTATCAAGCGCGCCCGCTTCCTGGCCCTGCTGGCCTACACCGACAGCCACGGCCGCTGAGACCGGGCAGTCGACAAGTAGTAAGGGATTGAATGCATGCGCGCCTTAGCTGAGTTCATCATGCGCGGTCGTATGCAGGCCACTCTGGTAGTGGCTGGCTGTGCGGCATTGCCGTTGCTTTATTGGTTGGGTGCTGCCGCAGGTTGCCTCGTGCTCCTGCGGCGCGGTTTGAAGGACGCCCTTGGCGTTCTTGCCCTGGGTTTGTTGCCGGCCTTGATCTGGTGGCTGCAAATGGGTGATCCACGGGTACTTCTGGTACTGCTGGGGTCATCGAGCCTTGCGTTGGTTTTACGCGCAAGTGAGTCCTGGGTCCGCACGCTGCTGGTCAGCGTGGCATTGGGGTTGGTGTACTCAGTGATGCTTGGCGCGGCTTTCCGCCCGCAAATCGAGGCGCTGGCGCAGGAAATCGTCAAGATCCTGCCGCTGGCCCTCGGGGATCTCTACCAGCAGTTGTCGGTAGATGAGCGAGCGCGGTTTGCATCACTGATTGCGCCGGTCCTGACCGGTCTGATTGCGGCTTTGTTGCAGGTTGTCAGCGTGCTGAGCCTGATTCTTGGGCGTTATTGGCAGGCGTTGTTGTACAACCCGGGTGGTTTTGGTCGCGAGTTTCGCAGTATCAGAATTCCTGCGGGGCCGGCGATGTTGCTGCTGGCGTGCATGGTTGTCGGGCCGAACTTCGGTCCACAGATGGCCTTGTTGGCGCCGATTTGCAGCGTACCGCTGGTGTTTGCCGGGCTGGCCCTGATTCATGGGCTGGTTGCGCGCAAGCGCCTGGCCAGGTTCTGGCTGGTGGGGTTGTACGTCACGCTGTTGCTGTTCATGCAGCTGATCTATCCGTTACTCGTGGTTTTGGCCATTGTCGACGGCCTGATTGATTTTCGCGGACGTCTGGCGTCGAAAGATGCCGATAGCGCGAACGGTGAAGGTTAAAAGTTAGAGGATTTTCACATGCAACTGATCCTTCTGGAAAAAGTCGCCAACCTGGGCAACCTGGGCGACAAAGTGAACGTTAAGGCCGGTTACGGTCGTAACTACCTGCTGCCATACGGCAAAGCCACCGCTGCAACCGCTGCCAACCTGGCTGCGTTTGAAGAGCGTCGTGCTGAGCTGGAAAAAGCAGCAGCAGACAAAAAAGCTTCGGCCGAAACTCGCGCTGCCCAACTGGCTGAGCTGGAAGTGACTATCACTGCCACCGCCGGTGACGAAGGCAAGCTGTTCGGTTCGATCGGCACCCACGACATCGCTGATGCACTGACCGCCTCCGGCGTTGAAGTGCAGAAGAGCGAAGTTCGTCTGCCGAACGGCACCATCCGCAACGTAGGCGAATTCGACGTAGCCGTGCACCTGCACGCCGAAGTTGAAGCCACCGTACGCGTTGTCGTGGTAGCAGCTTAAGCCGCACCTAACTGACTGGCACCTCGCGTGTCAGCCGGTTAACATCGGGCACGATCCTGTTTACAGGTCGTGCCTTTTGTTTTTCTACACACCCCTAAATTCCAAGTGGCCATGAACGAAATCTCCGCTCCTGAGCAATACGATCTGCAAACCGCTGCCCTGAAGGTGCCGCCGCATTCCATCGAGGCCGAACAGGCCGTGCTCGGTGGCTTGATGCTGGACAACAACGCCTGGGAACGCGTGCTGGATCAAGTCTCGGACGGGGATTTCTATCGTCATGACCACCGCCTGATCTTCCGTGCTATCGCCAAGCTGGCCGACCAGAACTCACCGATCGACGTGGTGACCCTGGCCGAGCAACTGGACAAGGAAGGCCAGACCTCCCAAGTCGGCGGCCTGGGTTACCTCGGCGAACTGGCGAAAAATACGCCGTCCGTCGCCAACATCAAGGCCTATGCGCAGATCGTCCGCGAGCGCGCCACCCTGCGCCAGTTGATCGGCATCAGCACCGAAATCGCCGACAGCGCCTTCAACCCTGAAGGCCGCACCGCCGCCGAGATCCTCGACGAAGCCGAGCGCCAGATCTTCCAGATCGCCGAAGCCCGCCCGAAAACCGGCGGCCCGGTCAGCGTCAACGACCTGCTGACCAAGGCCATCGACCGCATCGACACCTTGTTCAACACCGATGCCGCGATTACCGGTATTTCCACCGGCTACACCGACCTCGACGAGAAGACCAGCGGCCTGCAGCCGTCCGACTTGATCATCGTGGCCGGCCGTCCGTCGATGGGCAAGACCACCTTTGCGATGAACCTGGTGGAAAACGCCGTACTGCGCAGTGACAAGGCGGTGCTGGTGTACTCCCTCGAGATGCCAGGCGAATCGCTGATCATGCGTATGCTTTCGTCACTCGGCCGTATCGACCAGACCAAAGTGCGTTCCGGCCAACTCGAGGATGACGATTGGCCGCGCCTGACCTCGGCGGTCAACCTGCTCAACGACCGTAAGCTGTTCATCGATGACACTGCCGGTATCAGCCCGTCCGAAATGCGCGCGCGCACCCGTCGCCTGGTGCGTGAACACGGCGACATTGCGTTGATCATGATCGACTACCTGCAGTTGATGCAGATTCCGGGTTCCAGCGGCGACAACCGCACCAACGAGATTTCCGAAATCTCTCGGTCCCTCAAGGCCCTGGCCAAGGAATTCAACTGCCCGGTGGTGGCGCTGTCCCAGCTCAACCGTTCCCTGGAACAACGTCCCAACAAACGTCCGGTGAACTCCGACTTGCGTGAATCCGGCGCGATCGAGCAGGATGCCGACGTGATCATGTTCGTGTACCGCGACGAGGTGTATCACCCCGAAACCGAGCACAAAGGCATTGCCGAAATCATCATCGGCAAGCAGCGGAACGGGCCGATCGGCTTTATCCGCCTGGCGTTCATCGGTAAGTACACACGCTTCGAGAACCTCGCGCCGGGCAGTTACAACTTCGATGACGATGAGTAATCGGCTTCAGGCGTTTGCCTGAGGGAGCGCACCGAACAGCGCTCTCACCGTGGGCTCGTTGTATTGGTAGTTCCAGCGCAACTCGGTACCGGCAGGGATATCTTCACTGGCAAAGAATGCACTGAGGAAAAAGTTGTCCCTGGGTTGCTCAGCAATCTGTGTCGTGACGTTGAACCGCGCAACCTCTAAGTTATAGCCCGTGGATGCCTGCCTGATCGGCAGATTTGCTTCGTACTCAAAAATCGTATTTATTCGCGAAAGTACGTTGTCACCCGACAAAATGACCGGCTGTGGTGCAGCGGGAATGGGTTCAAAAGGTTTGACATCGATCAAATAGGGATCCTGCCGATAAGCCGCCACATAATACGGCACCAGTTCCCCGCCATAGACGCCGAGCGCCTCACCTTTTATCAGCGGCTTCCTGCTTATGACGGTCTGCTCGCCGATCATCACTGCCTCCTGCACACACTTTTGGTGGGCCGCGGTGAAGGGTGTCACTTCTAGTTTGTCTTCATAGAGGCGTGCAACCCGTTCATACCCTTCCCACTGCAAAAAAGGCAGGATCAGCTCCTTGCTGAAAGTTTGATCGGACGTGAGCGATTTGCTGCGGATTTGTATGCTTCTGATCCGCAATGGGCGACCGGTTAAATCGCGCAGGGGGTAGCGGCCATTGTTGGCGCGATCATAAATGCGTCGATAGTTCTGGCTGTGTTGATAGCTTCGTGTGGACCGCATGGCCTCCATCTCCGTCGGCGTATACAGGCTGTTGACCGTGCCTTCTTCTGCTGAGTCGTATTCGCTGGATGAGTGCGCCGACTCAAACTCGTCGCTAAGCTCCATCGGCTCTCCCGACGGCAAAGCCGCCGCTTGCATGCCACCCATCAACCCCTGGCTGCTCGGATCGATATCCCAGCCACCGGAGGTTTTTGCGCGCAGGTAGGGCCGGTAAGCCCTGAACGGGCTGCGGGCATCGATCAGTCGCCATTTCTGCCCTTCGGCTTTGACCTGAAAGTAGTTCCCGCCCTCCAGGACGTAATAGTGATAGCCACCGTTGGGCAGCGGGGCTGACTGATGGATACCATCAGCGCGCAGCGTCAGGCCTGCCGGGGCGGTTTGCGTGGCGAACAGTGGATCAAGCGCAATCCCGAGGGCCTGCACTGGCGCCGTTGGGGCTAGCCTGGCGAGCGGCGGCAGCGGCGGTTTGGCGATCATTGCCAGGCTATGCTGGTGGATGGCTTGTTTGAGCGTACCTGCATTCGACTCACGCAAAAGCGCGCTGCGCTCGGCCTCGGTCAGCGTATGTTCCAGCGCGCTGAACAGCGTGCTCGGTGCATGCAGCTCTGTCGCCTCGGCGTCCTGCACGGCGTACTGCTCGCCCTGGCGGATCAGGATGTGACGCGCACTGTCCTGTTCGCTGCCAATATGTCCCAGCAGCGGGCCGCTGTTATCATTCTCGTACACTTCGATGCGGCGTGCGCCTGGCCAGCCTGGCAACTGTCCCAGAGCGTGCAGCACCAGTGGCACGCTCTCGTTACTGCTCATCGAATCGAGAAAAATGCCTTTGTGGATGCGTGCGCTGCGCGCCACGTCGCGGTATTGGGTGGCTTCCCACTCTTGTGTTGACGGCAGTTTTTTCTCCTGGTGCAGGCGTTGCCGTTCCTGCGGGCTGAGGGTGGTTTCCATTTCTTCAAGGTGACGCTTGGACAGTTCGGGCATGGTTGGGCGAAGGTCCTGTTCAACCTGGCTAAGGGGTTGCTCGCCGTGGCTATCGAGCAACGAAAACAGGCGCTGGCGTTGTGCCGGAACGCTTTCCAGCAGGCGCGAGGCAAGGTTTTCGACCGGGGTGAAATAGTCGATGTACAGCGCAGGTAGCAGTTGATTGAATTCTGCCCGCGGCATCTGCTCCTCCAGTGCATGCAGCAGTTCGCCTTTTCTGAAGCGTGAAGCGCTCACCTCGATCGCGTTGGCGCCGTTACCGTGGCTGATCAGTATCTGTTGCCGTTCGTCGACGATTTTCAGCCGCCGGGTCGCAGGCCATTCCGGCAATGCACACACCAGGTGGAACTGGATGAAGGGGGACTGCGGTGTGACCGTGGTGCCTTCGGCGCGATCGAGGTTGAAGTCGGCGATCTCCTGGTCCAGGTTGAAGTGCTTGATCGTGTCCCGCAGCAACGGCGGCGGCCTCAGCATGTCCTGATGGAGCTCGCGCAGGCCGGCGCTGTCCATGCCGCCGAGCAGGAGGATCGGCTCAACGGCGGGCTGTTTGATCGTGGCCCCGTCAGGGCCCAGGCGTTGGATCAGCTTGAGGTCGTCCCAGTCGGCGGGGGTCTCATGCTCGACGCGCCATCCGCCGACAGAGTTGCCCCGCACGGGCGGCGCGTAGGCGTCGGGGTCGGTGGGGTGGGACAACTGCCATTGCTGGCTATCGGGCGCCCGTTGCAAGGCATGAACCTGATCATCGAGCTTCAGGTAATACCGCTGCGCGTGTTCATACAAACCCTGTTTATCCGCGACCAGGCTGTCGGGCAGCACTTTGGGATGCCGATAGGGGGTCAGGTCGGGGTTCCACAGGCGCAAGCCCTTGTTGGCCACATGCACTTTCAGCAGTTTTACACCGAAGCCGGCGGTCTTGATCACGCCTGCGGTGGCAACTGCCATCGCGACGTCGTCCACCGCGTCGAGAAAATCGTTCAAGGCCTCTTCGCTATCGCCGCGGCTCCAGGCGGCGAAGCCCTCATAGACGGTATTGAGCAGCTGCAAGGCGCTGACGGCCAACAGCACTTCACCGACGATTGGAATAAATGACGCAGCAAAAAACAACAGTGACTTACCCAGTTCCAGATAGCCCTGCAGACGCTTTTGCCGGCTCATCAGGTCGACATCGGCAGTGGGCACGGCCAGGATGCGCGCGTCATTCCTGATCTGGATGATGCGTTGCGTAGCCATGTCCTGAAACACATGCGTACGGACCGGGGTCAGGTTGAGCCTGCTCTCCAGGTTCGGGCGCGCATTCGGCGACGGTCGGGGGCCAGCTTCAATGGGCTGCCCTGATGTTGCAGCGGTACCAGACGAGTGAAAAAAGCCAGGTATTGCGGCTGTTCCAGGCGTTCGGCCAGGCCGTGGTGGAGATCCTCCCAGGTTGGATGCAGGCGAAACGCCGCGCTGGGGTCCTGGGGCGTGTAGAGAACCATCGGCAGCCCGATCGCCGACGCCTGAATCACCATGACATTGGGCAGAACAACATCCTGGAGGGTCAAAAGGCTGCACCGTATGTCGATGTTATTTCCAGTGGTCTGGAGGCTGCGCAGCTGCAGAAACTGCCAGGTGGTGAACGCCTTCTGCAGGTAGGCGATATGCAGTGCGACCCCAAAGGCAAGCTGCTCTTGACTGGACAAGAGTTGCATGACCTCGGCGGCGGTACGGGACGTGCCGGAGTTGGGCGCGGGTTCAAGCACGTTATCGATATGCGCGAGGTACTGGCTGCCGATATCCAGGTTGCGGCAGACGCTGGCGAAGCGTGTCGCAGCAATAATGCTCAGCACTTCGCCGGTGGGGCCGGGATTGTAAATGGCGGTGCCGGTTTCCATGCCGCCGGTCTCGGCTTCGGTCGCTTCGAAATTCTGCAGGGCCGCTTCCAGCAGCGTCTGCCGGGTGGTGCGGGCGTGTGTACGGATCAGGCCCAGCAGATGATGGTTTTTCCATTCACGGGACAAGATGGCGTTCTCGTCGTCCTGCAAACCGAAAAACTCGGTTCGCAGGGTCTGGCGTAACAAAGGCCGGGCAAACTCCTCGGGGTTCTGCAGTTCATCCATCAGGGCCTTGAGGTCGTGCCTGGCCTGATTGCTGCTGATCAGGTCGCGGCGAAAATCGGCGAGCTGCGAAGTCGGCGCCTGGGTCAGCCAGGCCGGTAAGTTGGATTTGATGAATGCCTTGTGGGGCGATTGTGGCAAGGGACTGCTCATGGGCTAGGCCATCCGGAGTGATGATTGACCTGCCGCAGATTACCCATGGAATTTTCGATCAACGGTTAACGGATTAGCCCCAGTGCCTTTTATAAAGGAGATTAGTTTGCGGGCCCGCGAGCCTATGGCTTAAAAGCCGACCGCCATCGTCGGAATTGGTCAAAATTTGTGCTATATTCCGCGCCCGCGATTTTTCATCTCAACACCGGTCACCGTCATGCAAACAGCCAAGCCGTTATTTGACTATCCCAAGTACTGGGCCGAATGTTTCGGTCCTGCGCCATTCCTGCCGATGAGCAGGGAGGAGATGGATCAGCTTGGCTGGGATTCATGCGACATTATCATCGTCACCGGTGATGCCTACGTTGACCATCCGTCGTTCGGCATGGCGATCATCGGCCGGCTGCTGGAGTCCCAGGGCTTTCGCGTCGGGATCATTGCCCAGCCGAACTGGCAGTCCAAAGACGACTTCATGAAGCTCGGCGAGCCGAACCTGTTTTTCGGCGTCGCGGCCGGCAACATGGACTCGATGATCAACCGCTACACCGCCGACAAGAAAATCCGTTCCGACGACGCCTACACCCCAGGCGGCATGGCCGGCAAACGCCCGGACCGCGCCAGCCTGGTGTACAGCCAGCGCTGCAAGGAAGCCTACAAGAACGTGCCGATCGTGCTCGGCGGCATTGAGGCCTCCCTGCGCCGCATCGCTCACTATGACTACTGGCAGGACCGCGTGCGCAACTCGATCCTGATCGACGCCACCGCCGATATCCTGCTGTACGGCAACGCCGAGCGGGCCATTGTCGAAGTCGCCCAGCGCCTGTCGTGGGGCCACAAGATCGAAGACATCACCGATGTGCGCGGCACCGCGTTCATTCGTCGTGATACTCCGGCCGGCTGGTACGAAGTGGACTCCACGCGCATCGACCGTCCGGGCAAGGTCGACAAGATCATCAACCCGTACGTCAATACCCAGGACACCCAGGCTTGCGCTATCGAGCAAGAGAAAGGCCCTGTCGACGATCCGGAAGAAGCCAAGGTCGTGCAGATCCTGGCCAGCCCGCGCATGACCCGCGACAAGACCGTGATCCGCCTGCCGTCGGTGGAAAAAGTCCGTGGCGACGCGGTGCTCTATGCTCACGCCAACCGCGTGTTGCACCTGGAAACCAACCCAGGCAACGCCCGCGCCCTGGTGCAGAAGCACGGTGAAGTGGACGTGTGGTTCAACCCGCCGCCCATTCCCATGACCACTGAAGAAATGGACTACGTGTTCGGCATGCCGTACGCCCGCGTACCGCATCCGGCGTATGGCAAGGAGAAGATTCCGGCCTACGACATGATCCGTTTCTCGGTGAACATCATGCGTGGCTGCTTCGGCGGCTGCACCTTCTGCTCGATCACCGAGCACGAAGGCCGCATCATCCAGAACCGTTCCGAAGAGTCGATCATTCGCGAGATCGAAGAGATCCGCGACAAGGTGCCGGGCTTTACCGGGGTGATTTCCGACCTCGGCGGCCCGACCGCGAACATGTACCGCATCGCCTGCAAGAGCCCGGAAATCGAATCCGCGTGCCGCAAGCCGTCGTGCGTGTTCCCCGGCATCTGCCCGAACCTGAACACCGACCACTCCTCCTTGATCCAGCTGTACCGCAGCGCCCGTGCGTTGCCGGGTGTGAAGAAGATCCTGATTGCCTCCGGCCTGCGCTATGACCTGGCCGTCGAGTCGCCGGAATATGTGAAAGAGCTGGTTACCCACCACGTTGGCGGCTACCTGAAGATCGCCCCGGAGCACACCGAGGAAGGTCCGCTCAACCAGATGATGAAACCGGGCATCGGCAGCTATGACAAGTTCAAGCGCATGTTCGAGAAGTACACCAAGGAAGCGGGTAAGGAGCAGTACCTGATCCCGTACTTCATCGCCGCCCACCCCGGCACCACCGATGAAGACATGATGAACCTGGCCCTGTGGCTCAAGGGCAACGGCTTCCGCGCCGACCAGGTGCAGGCGTTCTACCCGTCGCCGATGGCCACCGCTACCGCGATGTACCACTCGGGCAAGAACCCGCTGCGCAAGGTCACCTACAAGAGCGACGCGGTGACCATCGTCAAGAGCGAGGAGCAGCGCCGTCTGCACAAGGCGTTCCTGCGCTACCACGACCCGAAAGGCTGGCCGATGCTGCGTGAAGCGCTGACCCGCATGGGCCGCGCCGACCTGATCGGGCCGGGCAAGGACCAACTGATCCCGCTGCACCAGCCGTCCACCGACAGCTACCAGAGCGCCCGTCGCAAGAACTCGACGCCGGCCGGCAGCCATAAGGTCGCCAAGGAAACCACCACCAAAATCCTCACCCAGCACACCGGCCTGCCACCCCGTGGCAGCGACGGCAGCAACCCGTGGGACAAGCGTGAACAAGCCAAGGCAGCGGCCCAGGCGCGAAACAAGCAGGCGGCGAAGGAACGTACCGATGCGGCGAAGGGCAAAGGCGGCAAGCCTGCGCGTAAGCCGGTTGTGCCGCGTTGATTGCGGCTTGAAATGCCAAACGCCAGCCTAGTGCTGGCGTTTAGCTTTCTGGCCGGTGGTGAGCCTGTTTGGTAAGGTGGCGGCCATTGAAGCGCTATCGGGAGCAAGCCCCCTCCCACATTTTGAATGTATTCACACATCCAAGTGTGGGAGGGGGCTTGCTCCCGATAGCGTCAGTCCAGTCACCCCCTTCAAGGAAGAGCACCTTCATGAGCAACCCCCTGCTCACCATCGGCATGGACTCCAACCGCTCCCAGTTCATGGCGCGCCAGCGTATTGAAAGCCAGATCAACCTGCCGCGCCTGTTCGCGGCCATCGACGCCGACCCAGGCATCGTTGGCGCAGGCGTCGTCTACATCGACGCTGACTTCAACGTCATTACCCTGCGCGAATTCAAGCCCATCTGCAGCATCCAGCCCAAGCGCATCATCCTGCGGGAGGCGCAGAAATACGTTGCACCCACACAATTCGCTCAACATGTGACGAGCAACCCCAGAGAGTCCAGGCTGATCGGCGAGGCTGTGAACACCGGGATCTCTTGTCTGGGCGCTGTCATCAGTTGGGCTGCGATTGCCAGCGGTACTCTCCTGGTGCCGTTCAGTGCGGGCGCCAGTTCCGTCGTTGTGGTGATAGGGTACGCGGCGGCGGGCGCGAGTTCGCTGCAATGCATCAATGGCCTTGCCCGCACGACGCTTGAGGTGGCCAAGCCCGAGGTCAACGATTGGCTCGACAGTGAAGGCTGGTACCAGAATGCTTCCATTGTGCTCGACGCAGCGTCGCTGGTCGGCGTGGGCGCTTCGACCCTGACGACGATCAAGCTGGTCAGGGCCGCCAAAGCCTCGACGGGCAAGAGCCTGCGGGATGTGCTTCGCGGTTTGAACCGGCAGGAAAGAGCCAGGCTGACGAAAGAGCTGCTGAGCATCAACCATCCCAGCTTGACCGCGAAGATGCTCAAGTTGAGGCAGGCGTCGGGTGAACTCACCAAGCGTTTCACCCCTACGCAGCTCAAGCACGGCACAACGACCCAGATCAAGGACGCCCTGAGCGCAGTCGTAGGGTTCGGCGGGAGCGCCTACTCCGGAAACGTCAATACCATCGCGATCGGGCTGTACGAGGAAGTAAAAGAATGGGCGAATTGATGACGCTCCGGGACTTTTTCAGGCATTACTTTCTGACGTTTCTGGGCGGCGTATTTGCGGCGTATTTTTCATTGGCGTTGGCCGTGGCGCTGGCGTTCGTCACCTATTTTGATGATGCGCCCCTTGCTCAAGTCGGGCTCAAGATCATGCTGGCCGGGGCGGTGTTCACGCTGCTGACGGTGCATAGCAACTTTATGATCTTGCGCGGTAAGCCCGCTTGGACATGGGTGATGGTCGGTATCTACGTCGCCTGCCTGCTGTTTGTGTTGCCGATGATCCAATACGGCCCTCATCGTGTTCTTTATGGGTTGGCGCTGGTTTTTCCACTGTTCGGGCTGCTGATACTCAACAGCAAGGGGCAGCGCGAGATGCGCGCCAAACTCGTTGAAATTCGCCACCTGCGCCAAGCCCTCGGCGCCAGGCACAAGGCCCCATGACTGGGTAGATTCGCCACCTCCCTCCAAGGGTTCGCCACAAATATGTGCGGCGGTTGCACCACGGCACGTACGATGGCGTCGTTTTGGTGCTGTACTGCACCGGGGCCCACGATAAAGTGCAATGACTGCCGCTCTGGCATAAGTCTTGCGCGCGTTGTGCCCATGCCCTGGCTCGCAGGAGGCCGCCGTGTCGATTCATGTCGCGTTGCACCACGTTACGCATTACCGCTACGACCGCGCTGTCGAACTCGGCCCGCAGATTGTGCGCTTGCGCCCGGCTGCCCACAGCCGCACGCGGATTTTGTCCTACGCGCTGAAAGTGCTGCCCGAGCAGCATTTCATCAACTGGCAGCAGGACCCCCAGGGCAACTACCTGGCGCGCCTGGTGTTTCCGGAAAAGACTGACCAGCTGCGCATCGAAGTCGACCTGGTCGCCGAGATGGCGGTATTCAACCCTTTCGACTTTTTCCTCGAGCCCTACGCCGAGAACATCCCTTTCAGCTACGCCGCCGATGAGCAGCGCGAGCTGGCGCCCTACCTGGAAACCTTGCCGCTGACGCCGAAGTTTGCCGCCTACCTGGCCGGTATAGACCGCACACCGTTGCCGGCCGTGGATTTCCTGGTCGGGCTCAACCAACGCCTGGCCGCCGATATCGGCTACCTGATCCGCATGGAACCGGGCGTACAAACCCCGGAATTCACCCTGGAAAACGCCTCGGGCTCGTGCCGCGATTCGGCCTGGCTGCTGGTGCAACTGCTGCGCAACCTGGGGCTGGCGGCGCGGTTTGTCTCTGGCTACCTGATCCAGCTCACCGCCGACGTCAAGTCCCTGGACGGCCCCTCCGGTACCGAAGTGGACTTCACCGACCTGCACGCCTGGTGCGAGGTGTATTTGCCCGGCGCTGGCTGGATCGGCCTGGATGCCACCTCCGGGCTGTTCGCCGGTGAGGGGCATATCCCGTTGGCCTGTAGTCCAGATCCGTCGTCCGCCGCACCAATCAGTGGGCTGGTGGGACCGTGCGAGTGCGAATTCACCCACGAAATGTCGGTAGAGCGGATTTGGGAGGCCCCGAGGGTCACCAAGCCCTACACCGAAGATCAATGGCTGGCGATCCAGGCCCTGGGTCGGCAGATCGATGGTGACCTGCTCCGGGACGATGTGCGCCTGACCATGGGCGGCGAACCGACGTTCGTCTCCATCGACGACCCCGACGGCGCCGAGTGGAACACCGCTGCCCTGGGGCCGGACAAACGTCGCCTGTCCGCCGAGCTGTTCCAACGCCTGCGCAAGCACTACGCGCCCCAGGGCCTGGTGCACTTCGGCCAGGGCAAGTGGTACCCCGGCGAGCAATTGCCGCGCTGGTCGCTCAACTGCTACTGGCGCCGCGATGGGGTGCCGATCTGGCACAACAGTGCGCTGATCGCCGATGAGCAAGCAGACTATGGTGCGGATGGCGTGATGGCCGGGCGCTTCCTGGCCAGCGTCGCCGAACGCCTCAAGTTGCCGGCGCGCTTTGTGTTTCCGGCGTTCGAAGACAACTTCTACTACCTGTGGCGCGAAGGCGCGCTACCGCAAAACGTCAGCGCCCAGGACCCGCGCCTGAGTGACGATCTGGAGCGCGAACGCCTGCGCAAAGTCTTCGGCCAAGGCTTGGATAAAATCATCGGCCAGGTGCTGCCGCTGGCGCGCACTGCCGCCAATGATCGCTGGCAGAGCGGGCGCTGGTACCTGCGCGACGATCACTGTCGCCTGGTGCCCGGCGATTCGCCGTTGGGTTATCGACTGCCGTTGGCCTCGCAGCCCTGGGTGACGGCGGCGGAATATCCGTTCGTGCATCCGACCGACCCGAATCAGGATCAACCGCAACTGCCGACCACCGCGCAATTGCAAAGCCATGGCGAGCCCGCGCCGAGTGAAGAGCGTGTGCCACAGCTGGATGAATCCGCCGACTGGCTGACCCGCACCGCGCTGTGTGCCGAAGCACGGGAAGGGCGCCTCTATCTCTTCATGCCGCCGCTGGAGCGCGTGGAAGACTATCTGGAGCTGGTGACGGCCATCGAGGCCACCGCCGAAGAACTGCAATGTCCGGTGTTGCTGGAAGGCTATGAGCCGCCGGCCGATACGCGCCTGAGCAACTTTCGCGTCACGCCGGACCCTGGCGTGATCGAGGTCAACGTGCAGCCGTCCGCCACCTGGGACGAGTTGGTGGAGCGCACCGAATTTCTCTACGAAGAAGCGCGGCAAACCCGCCTGACCACCGAGAAATTCATGATCGACGGCCGCCACACCGGCACCGGCGGCGGCAACCATTTCGTGTTGGGCGGCGCGACACCCAAGGACTCACCGTTCCTGCGCCGGCCCGACCTGCTGCGCAGCCTGATCAGTTACTGGCACAACCATCCATCGCTGTCCTATCTGTTTTCCGGCCTGTTTATCGGCCCGACGTCCCAGGCACCCCGGGTGGATGAAGCGCGCAACGACGCACTGTATGAGCTGGAAATCGCCTTTGCGCAAATGCCCGCGCCGGGCGAAGAATGCCCGCCCTGGCTGGTCGACCGGCTGCTGCGCAACCTGCTGATCGATGTCACGGGCAATACCCATCGTGCCGAGTTCTGCATCGACAAGCTCTATTCCCCCGACGGCGCCACCGGTCGTCTGGGCTTGCTGGAACTGCGCGCATTTGAAATGCCGCCCCATGCGCGCATGAGCCTCACCCAGCAGTTGCTGTTGCGGGCGCTGGTCGCGCGTTTCTGGCGTGAACCTTACGCGCCACCGAAGCTGGCGCGCTGGGGCACCGAACTGCATGACCGCTATTTGCTGCCGCACTTTATCGAACAGGATTTCGCGGATGTGATCGTCGAGCTCAACGCCGCCGGTTATCCGCTGCGCGCCGAGTGGTTTGCCGCGCACCTGGAATTCCGTTTCCCCAAGGTCGGCGACTATGCCGTCAGTGGTATCGAGCTGGAACTGCGCCAGGCCCTGGAACCCTGGCATGTGCTGGGCGAGGAGGGCGCGGTGGGCGGCACGGTACGGTATGTGGATTCGTCCCTGGAACGCCTGCAGGTGAAATTGAGCGGCTTGCCGCCGCAACGCTATCTGCTGACCTGCAATGGCATCCCGGTACCGCTGCAGCCCACCGGCCGCATCGGCGAGTTCGTCGCCGGCGTGCGTTACCGCGCCTGGCAACCGTCCAACTGCCTGCAACCGACCATCGCCGTACATGCGCCGCTGGTGTTCGACCTGCTGGACACCTGGATGCAGCGTTCGCTGGGCGGCTGCCAGTATCATGTGGCCCATCCGGGCGGGCGCAATTACGACAGCCTGCCGGTAAATGCCAATGAAGCCGAGAGCCGGCGGATGGCGCGGTTTTTCCGCTTGGGGCATAGTCCAGGCAAGCTGGATGTGCCAACTGTAGTGGTGAACGATGAATTGCCAATGACCCTGGATTTACGCCGCTTCCCCAATAAAAATGATTGAATGCGATCCAAATGTGGGAGGGGGCTTGCTCCCGATGGCGCAGCATCAGCCGATACATGAGTTGACTGATTCACCGCCATCGGGAGCAAGCCCCCTCCCACAGGGGATTTGCAGTGTTTGTTGAGTTAACCTGACTTCCCTTGCCTCTGCCGAGCGTTCCATGTCCGATTTGCTCGACCGTTACCCCCTGACCCCAGGCACCTATCACGAACTGCTGGATGACAGCGGCGCAGTGCGGGCCCATTGGCAGCGCCTGCTCGACCACCTGCAACGCAGCACGCCGGCCCAGCTGGCCCAGCGCCAGGCATTGCTGACCCGGCAGATTCAGGAAAACGGCGTGACCTACAACGTCTACGCCGACCCCAAGGGCGCCGATCGCCCATGGGAACTGGACCTGGTGCCCCACGTGCTGGCCGCTGACGAGTGGCAGCACCTGTCGGCCGGCATCGCCCAGCGGGCGCGTCTGCTCAATGCCGTTCTCGCCGACCTCTATGGCCCGCAGCGCCTGATCAAAGAAGGCCTGCTGCCCGCCGAGCTGGTTTTTGGTCACAACAACTTTCTCTGGCCGTGCCAGGGTATCCAGCCGCCGGACGGGACCTTTCTGCACCTGTTCGCCGTGGACCTGGCCCGCACGCCGGATGGTCGCTGGTGGGTGACCGCCGACCGAACCCAAGCCCCGTCGGGCGCCGGTTATGCCCTGGAAAACCGTACCATCGTGTCCCGCGCCTTCCCGGATTTGTACCGTGACCTGCAGGTGCAACACCTCACCGGTTTCTTCCGCACCCTCCAGGACACCTTGGCCCGCCAGGCGCCCGGCGATGACCAGCCGCCGCTGATCGTGCTGCTCACGCCGGGGCGCTTCAACGAAAGCTATTTCGAACATCTCTACCTCGCCCGTCAGCTCGGTTACCCGCTGGTGGAAGGCGGCGACCTCACCGTGCGAGACAGCACGGTGTTCCTCAAGACCCTCAGTGGCCTGCGCCGCGTAAACGCGATCATGCGTCGCCTGGACGACGACTTCTGCGACCCCTTGGAGCTGCGCACCGATTCGGCCCTCGGCGTACCCGGCCTGCTCGATGCCGTACGCCAAGGCAATGTGCTGGTGGCCAATGCCCTGGGCAGCGGCGTGCTGGAGTCGCCGGGGCTGCTCGGTTTCCTGCCGAAGATCAACGAGTTTTTATTTGGTGAACAACTGATCCTGCCGTCCATCGCCACCTGGTGGTGCGGTGAGGCGCCGGTGCTGGCCGAGGCGCTGGAAAAGCTGCCGCAGTTGCTGATCAAACCGGCGTTCCCCTCGCAGAGTTTCGCCCCGGTATTCGGGCGCGACCTGAACGCCGAACAACGCCAGGCCCTGGCCGAGCGCATGCGCGCGCGGCCCTACGCCTACGTTGCCCAGGAGTTGGCGCAGCTGTCCCAGGCGCCGGTGTGGCACACCGTGGATGACCACTTGCAACATCGTGCCATCGGCATGCGCGTGTACGCCGTGGCCAGTGACGACGGCTACCGCGTACTGCCCGGCGGCTTGACCCGCGTGGCCGCCGACGCCGACGCCGAAGTGGTGTCGATGCAGCGCGGCGGTGCGAGCAAGGACACCTGGGTACTCGGCGAACGTGCCCCCGGTGGCGAGCAATGGCGCGCCCAGCGCGCGATCGGCGCACACGACCTGGTGCGCCGCGATCCGTATCTGCCGTCACGCGTGGTGGAAAACCTGTTTTGGTTTGGCCGTTATTGCGAGCGCTGCGATGACAGCGCGCGCTGGTTGCGCATCGTGCTGGCGCGCTATGTCGACGGTGACGATCCGTTGGCGCTGCAGGCGGCGGTGGAGCTGGGTGAGAGCCTGCGATTGTTGCCGGATGAAGGGGCGCTTCCCGAACGCTTGCTGGCCGCGTTGCTCGGCGATGATTGGCCGTCGAGCCTGCGCGCCAATTTGCAGCGTTTGCAGTGGGCGGCGTCCCAGGTGCGCGGCAAGTTGTCCCGGGAAAACTGGCAGGCCCTGGTGGAGCTGCAACGCGAAGCCCTGCAATTGGAGAGCGAAACCCCGGACTTCGGCGAGTTGCTGGATTTCCTCAACCGCTTGGTGATGTCCCTGGCGGCGCTGTCGGGGTTTGCCTTGGACGATATGACCCGCGATGAAGGCTGGCGCTTCTTGATGATGGGCCGGCGTATCGAGCGCCTGCAGTTTCTCAGCAGCAGCCTTGCCGCGTTCCTGCGCGGTGTGGCGGTATTCGATCAGGCGGGGTTGGAGTGGTTGCTGGAGCTGGGCAACAGCAGCATCACCTATCGCTCGCGTTACCTGGCAGTGCCGCAACTGATTCCGGTGCTCGACCTGCTGTTGCTCGACGAGCAGAACCCCCATGCGGTGCTGTTCCAGCTGAAACTGGTGAGCCGTACCTTGCGGCGCTTGAACGATGATTTCGGCGTACCACGGGAAACCGGCCTGGGGCCGTTGGTGGAGCAGTTGGCGCGCTTTGACCTGGGGTGCCTGGAGAACCCGCTGTTCGGCGAATCCAGCGTGCGTGCCGCGTTGGATGGCCTGGCCGACCTGCTGCAAGCGGTGGCCGATGAGAGTGGGCAAGTGTCGGATCGCCTGGCCTTGCGTCACTTTGCCCATGTGGATGATGTCAGCCAGCAAACGGTGTCGGTGTGATGAGTGCGCGCTACCAGATTTTCCATGACACCCATTATCACTACGACAGTCCGGTGTCCCTGGCCCAGCAGCTGGCGCATTTATGGCCACGGCCCTGTGCGTGGCAACGCTGCACCTGGCAAACCCTGGATATCAGCCCGCAGCCCTCTTCACGCCGCGATGAACTGGACGTGTTCGGCAACCCGATCACGCGCCTGGCGTTCGAGCGGCCCCATGATGAACTGTTGGTCAATGCAGGGCTGACCGTGGAAGTGCTGGCGCGACCCGCGTTGGACTTTTGGCAATCGCCGCCGTGGGACCGCACCCGTGACAGCCTCACCTACAGCAGCCAACCGCTGTCGCTGGAGGTGATCGAAGCCTGCCGCTATCGCTTCGAATCGCCTTACGTGCATTTGAAAAAAACCTTCGTCGAATTCTCCGAAAGCTGCTTCCCGCCTGGCGCGCCCTTGTTGATAGGCGTGCAGGCATTAATGCACAAGATCTTCAGCGAATTCACCTTTGATGCCGAAGCCACGCAAGTCGCCACGCCGCTGGTGGAAGTACTGGAACGCCGTCGCGGCGTGTGCCAGGACTTCGCCCACCTGATGCTCGCCTGCCTGCGCTCGCGGGGGCTGGCGGCACGCTATATCAGCGGCTACCTGCTGACCCAGCCACCGCCCGGCCAGCCACGGCTGATCGGCGCCGATGCGTCGCATGCATGGGTGTCAGTGTTCTGCCCGGAGTCGGGCTGGGTAGACTTCGATCCAACGAATAATGTGCAGCCGGCGCTGGAGCACATCACCCTGGCGTGGGGCCGGGATTTTTCCGATGTGTCGCCGTTGCGAGGGGTGATCCTGGGAGGAGGGAGCCATGACCCGGAGGTGCGGGTGACGGTGATGCCGCTGATGTAACGGGATCGTTCCCACGCTCTGCGTGGGAACGCCTGCGGTGAAGCTCAGCGTCACTGTGCGCCGGGACGCGAAACGTCCAAGGCTGCATTCCCACGCAGAGCGTGGGAACGATCAATTATTCAGCCGGGTCTTTCGGTGTTTCAGTCTCGTCTGCTGCCACTTCACCTTCCGCATCCGGGTTCAGTGCACCAGCTTCTTCATCTGCAGCGGCTTTCTTGCGTTGCAGCTTTTCCTCTTTCTTCTGTTCCTTGGCCAAGTCTCTCTGACGTTTGGCGAAGGAGTAATTAGGTTTGGCCATGGGCGATCCTCTAGGGTACGAAGGTGAGGGTGGGCGGCGCGCGGCTGCCTTGGGTCGCTATGGTAGCAGCTTAGCAGCGCGCTTGGCCTTCACTTACCGCTGGCGTAAGCGGCCAGCAGGCCGTTGAACAGTTGATTGAGGTGCATGGCTCAGGCTCCAAGGGTGATGGGCCGATCATATTCAGTTGCGGCGAGGTTGGCTGGTAGATTGTGTTGATCAGTCTGATAGCCTAAAGTTGTATACAATCTGTTGATGCAGATCATAAGAACTCACGCCTGAATGAGGCACCCTTGTCGCAATACGCGTTATTCAACCCTGCCTTGGAGATTCACATGTTCGCCAAACTCGTTGCTGTTTCCCTGCTGACTCTGGCTAGCGGCCAGTTGCTTGCCGCAGAGTGCAAGGTCACTGTCGACTCCACCGACCAGATGTCGTTCAACACCAAAGAAATCACCATCGACAAGAGCTGCAAGCAGTTCACCGTTGAGCTGACTCACTCTGGCAGCCTGCCGAAAAACGTCATGGGCCATAACTGGGTGCTGACCAGCGCCGCCAACATGCAGCCCGTTGCCACCGACGGTATGGCCGCAGGTATTGACAAGGACTACCTGAAAGCCGATGACGACCGCATCATTGCCCACACCAAAATCATTGGTGCCGGCGAGAAAGATTCGGTGACCTTCGATGTGTCCAAACTGGCCGCAGGTACGGATTACGCGTTTTTCTGCTCGTTCCCAGGCCACATCTCGATGATGAAGGGTACTGTGGTCCTCAAATAAGACCGCGTTATCGTTCATCGGGGGCAAGCCCCCTCCCACATTTGAATGTATTCACAAATCAAGTGTGGGAGGGGGCTTGCCCCCGATAGCGGTCTGACAATCAACGCAACACTACCTGCCTCATCTCAAGGCGCAAACGGCATCACCCGCTTGTGCTCAGTCTTGCGGTAAGTCTCGCAAATAATCCTGAACGCCTCCTCCCGCACCGGCTCGCCGTGCAGGAACGCATCGATCTCGGCATAGGTCACGCCATGTGACGCTTCGTCCGGTTTGCCGGGCGACAGGTCTTCCAGGTCGGCGGTCGGCACTTTCTCCACCAACGACTCCGGCGCGCCGAAATGCCGCGCAATCGCCCGCACCTGGTTTTTCACCAGCCCGCTCAGCGGCGCCAGGTCGCAGGCGCCGTCACCGAACTTGGTGAAAAAGCCCATCACCGCTTCCGCCGCATGGTCGGTACCGATCACCAGCCCACCGGCCGCGCCTGCGATGGTGTACTGCGCGACCATACGCATGCGCGCCTTGGTGTTGCCCAGCACGAAGTCGCGGGAGGCCACCGGTTTGCCCTCGAACGCCGCCACTTCATTGGCCAGGGCTTTGACCGCCGGGCCGATGTTGACGGTATGGCGCTCGTCCGGTTCGATGAAGTCCACCGACGCCTGGGCTTCGAGTTCGTCGAACTGGGTTTCGTAGGGCAGGCGCACGGCGATAAACCGAAAGGCCTCGTCGCCGCTGCTGGAGCGCAGTTCCTGCACGGCGCGCTGGGCCAAGAGGCCTGCGGTCAGGGAGTCGACACCGCCACTGATGCCCAGTACCAACGACTTGAGCCCGGAATTACGCAGGCAGTCCTGGATAAAAGCCACGCGCCTGGCGACTTCTGCCTCAAGGGCGGCCTGGTCTTTGAACGGCGCTTGCACCTTGAGCTGCTGCGCAATCTCACGCTGTACGGCTTGCATGATTCACTCCTTGCTGGATAGGGCAGGTACTTTGAAAACGTGACGCAAATAGGCGACGAAATTGGGGTCGGTGCAGTGGGTCTTGCCCGCTTCATCGGAAATCTTCGCGACGGGCTGGCCATTGCAGGCGGTCATTTTAAGCACGATGCTCATCGGTTCCACCCCTGGAATATCGCAGGTCAGGTTGGTGCCGATGCCAAAGCTCACATTGATCCGACCGCGCAGCGCACGGAAAATCTCCAGGGCCTTGGGCAGCGTCAGGCTGTCGGAGAACACCAGGGTCTTGCTCATCGGCTCGATGCCGAGCTTGTGATAGTGGGCGATGGCTTTTTCCGCCCACTGCACCGGGTCGCCGGAGTCGTGGCGCAGGCCATCGAACAGCTTGGCGAAGTACAAATCGAAGTCGCCGAGGAATGCATCGGTGGTGATGCAATCGGTCAGGGCGATGCCCAGCAGGCCACGGTATTCGCGGACCCAGCAATCGAGGGCGGCGATCTGGCTGTCGATCAGGCGCGGGCCGAGTTGTTGGTGGGCCATGATCCACTCATGGGCCATGGTGCCCAACGGTTTCATATCGAACTCGCGGGCCAGGTGCACGTTGCTGGTGCCGACAAAACGCCCGGGGAAGTCGTGCTTGAGCACGCTGACTACTTCCTCCTGCACCCGGTACGAGAAGCGCCGACGCGTGCCGAAGTCGGCCACTTGCAACTCGGACAGCTCATCGCTGCTGGCGTTGGCGGTCAGCCAGTCGAACTTGCGGTACAGCTGCTCGCGGGCCTGTTCCAGGATCACGGTCTGGTAGCGGTAGCGGTTACGCACTTCGCTGACGATGGCCAGCATCGGCACTTCAAACAGGATCACATGCAGCCACGGCCCGCGCAGGCGGATAAACAGCTCGCCGTTCTCGATACCGGTCTGCACGTAGCGCAGGTTGAAGCGGAACAGCCCGAGAAAACGCAAGAAATCCGGCTTCATGAAGCTGATGCGCTCCAGGAAACCCAATTGGT
The DNA here is from genome assembly GCF_003851705.1 of Pseudomonas sp. R2-37-08W. NCBI lineage: Bacteria > Pseudomonadati > Pseudomonadota > Gammaproteobacteria > Pseudomonadales > Pseudomonadaceae > Pseudomonas > Pseudomonas sp. R2-37-08W. The sequence continues at coordinate 669,402 of NZ_CP027728.1, forward strand.
CCGGGCTCAGGCTCAGCTCGGCGAGGCGCTCGATCTGGTGGCGGATCTCCGCCAGGTAAGGGCGCAGGTCTTCGCTGTTGCGGCAACGGAACTCCCATTCAACTTCCACGTTCGGGTAGTTGTGCAGCACCGCCTGCATCATGGTCAGCTTGTAGAAGTCGGTGTCGAGCAGGTTCTGCACGATGCGATCGGCAAACACACTCTCGCTCATAACGGGAATCTCCAGACGGGTCGGCGAGGGGCGCCGGCCTTTACGCTCAATTGAGGAAGGGGGCTAGTGGCGCATAGACCTGGGTCGGTTTGCCAGTGATTTTTTTGCCAAGGCCACTGGCGCCATCGGGGGCAAGCCCCCTCCCACATTTTGAAATGCATTCCAACCTGTGGGAGGGGGCTTGCTCCCGATAGCGGTATTTCAGGCACTACACAACTTGCTCCATCATCCACTTCACGAATTCGCGCACCTTGGGCACCTCCGCCGAATGCTCCGGATAGGAGAGGTAATACGCATCCTGGCTGGGCATTGCATGCTGCCAGGGAATCACCAGCTTGCCGTCGGCCAGTTCCTCTTCCACCAGAAAGCGCGGCAGCAGCGCCACGCCGCAGCCGACTTGCGCCGCGCGAATGCACATATAGAAGGTGTCAAAGCGCGGCCCGTGATAACTGTGCTCGGTGTGAAAACCCTGGCTGGCGAACCAGTCATGCCAGCCCTGGGGGCGTGAGGCGTTTTGCAGCAGCACCAGCTCGCTCAGTTGGGTGGGGTCGGTGAACGGCGCTGTCGGCAGGCTCTCCGGGGAGCACACGGGGATGAGTTCTTCGCTGAACAGCTTCAAGCTCTCGGTGCCGGGGCGTGAACCCTGGCCGAAGTAGAACGCCATGTCGGCCTTGCCTTGCAGCAGTTCGTCCGGTTCCTGTTCGTTGCACAGGTCCAAATGAATCTGCGGGTGGCGCAGGCGCCAGCCCTTGAGGCGCGGCACCAGCCAGCGCGCCCCGAAGGTGTAGGGCGTGGACACGCGCAGTACTTCGGTTTCGCCGCCGTAGGAACGCAGGTAGTGGGTAGACATCTCCACCTGGGTGAGGATCTTGCGCACTTCCACCAGGTACAGATCGCCCGCCGGGGTCATCTGCAAGCGGCGCCGCACCCGGCGAAACAGCAGGTGTTGCAGCAACTCTTCCAGCTGCGCCACCTGTTTGCTCACCGCGCTTTGGGTGAGGTTCAGTTCCTCGGCGGCGCGGGTAAAGCTCAGGTGGCGGGTGGCGGCTTCGAAACACTGCAGGGCGGTGATCGAAGGCAAATGTCTTTTGTTCAGCACGGCATGCCTCTTTTTATTCTTTGCATGAATAAACGGAATGATATCTCGCCTAATCGTCGTTTGTTGGCAAGTCTTGGGCCAGCTACAAATGAGGCCTGGAACGCCGCGCCGGTTGCGGCGCACATTTTTCTGCTTTTGTTTGAAGGAGTGACCCATGGTTGCCGCATTGCTTGACCGTCTAGGGGTAAACCCGGCGCTGTACCAGGCGGGTACCCAGCCCGTGCATTCGCCGATCGATGGCAGCCGTATCGGCAGTGTGCACTGGGAAGGCGCCGCCGAGGTGGAGCAGCAGGTCAGTCGCGCCGAGCATGCATTCGACGCCTGGCGCAACGTGCCGGCCCCGCGACGCGGCGAGCTGGTGCGTCAGTTGGGCGACATGTTGCGCCAATACAAGGCCGACCTTGGCGAGCTGGTCTCTTGGGAAGCCGGCAAGATCACCCAGGAAGGCCTGGGGGAAGTGCAGGAAATGATCGACATCTGCGACTTCGCCGTCGGCTTGTCGCGCCAACTCTACGGCTTGACCATCGCCTCCGAGCGTCCCGGCCACCATATGCGTGAAACCTGGCACCCGCTGGGCGTGGTCGGCGTGATCAGCGCGTTCAACTTCCCGGTGGCCGTGTGGGCGTGGAACACCACGCTGGCGCTGGTGTGCGGCAATGCGGTGATCTGGAAGCCGTCGGAAAAGACCCCGCTCACCGCGCTGGCCTGCCAGGCGCTGTTCGAACGGGTGTTGAAGAACTTCAAGGATGCACCGCAGTACCTCAGCCAAGTGATTATCGGCGGCCGCGATGCCGGCGCCGCGCTGGTGGATGACCCGCGTGTGGCGCTGATCAGCGCCACCGGCAGCACCCGCATGGGCCGCGAAGTGGCGCCGAAAGTCGCCGCGCGCTTTGCCCGCAGCATTCTCGAACTGGGCGGCAACAATGCGATGATCCTCAGCCCCAGTGCTGACCTGGACATGGCCGTGCGCGCCATCCTATTCAGTGCGGTCGGCACCGCCGGCCAGCGGTGCACCACCCTGCGCCGGCTGATCGCCCATGAATCGGTCAAGGCCGACATCGTCACCCGTCTCAAGGCCGCCTACGCCAAGGTGCGCATCGGCCACCCGCTGGAAGGCAACCTGATTGGCCCGCTGATCGACAAGCATGGCTTCGACAACATGCAGGACGCCCTGGAGCAAGCTCTGAGCGAGGGCGGCAAGGTGTTCGGCGGCAAGCGCCAGCTCGAAGACCAGTTCCCCAACGCCTACTACGTGTCGCCGGCGATTGTGGAAATGCCCGAGCAGAGCGATGTGGTGTGCACCGAGACCTTCGCGCCGATTCTGTATGTGATCGGTTACACCGACTTCGCCGAGGCCCTGCGCCTGAACAACGCGGTGCCACAAGGGTTGTCGTCATGCATCTTCACGACCGATGTGCGCGAAGCCGAGCAGTTCATGTCGGCAGTGGGCAGTGACTGCGGGATTGCCAACGTCAACATCGGCCCGAGTGGCGCGGAAATCGGTGGTGCGTTTGGCGGTGAGAAGGAGACGGGCGGCGGGCGTGAGTCGGGCTCGGATGCGTGGCGCGGGTATATGCGGCGCCAGACCAATACCGTGAACTACTCGCTGGAGTTGCCGCTGGCTCAGGGCATCACCTTCGACTGAAGCCGCAGTGAGATCAATGTGGGAGGGGGCTTGCCCCCGATAGCGGTGGATCAGCTGTGCAACGGTTGGCTGACACGCCGCCATCGGGGGCAAGCCCCCTCCCACAGTTGATTGGGTTTGCACGTCAAAATAATCGTTGTTTGTTAGGTTTCATCCCGGAGTCTGGCAATGGCATTACGCGAAACATGTTTGTGGGAACACCTCACCCCGAGCCGGCCGGATCGCGCTGCGCTCAAAGGCGAAATCAAGGTGGATGTGTGCGTGATCGGTGCCGGCATCACCGGTTTGTCGGCGGCCATTCACTTGCTGGAACAGGGTAAAAGCGTCGCGGTGCTGGAGGCTCACCGCACCGGACATGGCGGTTCGGGGCGCAACGTCGGGCTGGTCAACGCCGGCATGTGGATCCCGCCGGACGAGATCGAAGCCGGTTTCGGCGAAGCCGTGGGCAGTCAGCTCAACCGCATGTTGGGCGCCGCGCCGTCGCTGGTGTTCGGCCTGATCGACAAATACGCCATCGATTGCCAACTGCGCCGCGAGGGCACTTTGCACATGGCGCACAACGCCCGTGGCGAGGCGGACTTGCGCAGCCGCGAAGCGCAATGGAAGCGCCGCGGTGCGCCGGTCGAGTTGCTGACCGGGCAGGCGTGCGAGCAGGCCACCGGCACCACGAAAATCGCCGCCGCGTTGCTGGACCGACGCGCCGGCACCTTGAACCCGATGGCCTACACCAGCGGCCTGGCGAATGCGGCCGTTGGGTTGGGCGGGCAGTTATTCGATCATTCCCCGGTCACCCAGCTTGAGCGCCAGGGCGCAGACTGGCTGGTGCAGACCGCCCAGGGTGCGGTGCGGGCCGCACAGGTGGTGATCGCTTCCAATGCCTACACCGAAGGCGAATGGACCGAGCTGCGCCGCAATTTCTTCCCCGGTTATTACTATCAGGTTGCGTCGGCACCGCTCACCGATGACGCCGCCACACGCATCCTGCCGGGTGGCCAGGGTTCATGGGATACGCGCCAGGTGCTGAGCAGCATCCGCCGCGATGCCGATGGCCGCCTGTTGCTCGGCAGCCTGGGCAACGGCAACCAGAAGCCGGCCTGGTTCCTCAAGGCGTGGGCCGATCGGGTGCAGCAGCACTACTTCCCGTATCTCAAATCGGTGCAGTGGGAATACACCTGGACCGGCTGCATTGCCTTTACACCCGACCATTTGATGCGTTTGTTCGAGCCGGCGCCGGGGCTGGTGGCGGTCACCGGCTATAACGGGCGTGGAGTGACCACCGGCAGCGTGGTCGGTAAAGCGTTTGCCGACTATTTGTGTCACCAGAATCCCCAGGCGCTGCCGATTCCCTTTACACCGATGCAGCCGCTGGCGGGCGCAGGCCTGCGCAGTTGCCTGTATGAAGCGGGATTCTCGCTGTATCACGCCGGGCAATGTCTGCGGATCGTGATCTGATCCGCGAAATAGCGCGCGGAAGCCGGCATTTTCTTAGCCGGCTACCCATCTGTATTGGTGCAAGTCGTAGCAATCGCGCACTGTAAATGTGCAGTTCCGTTACGCAGCTGGTTACAAGTAGTGGAGCTGTCGTTTATCCCTCCGGTTGCAGGTGCCACCGTTCGGGGTTGTACTTTTTTGGTGTGCCGGTTGCACCTGTCGGAGCTAGACGGTTGCACGTCCTGGCGAAAGGACTCGAAACGCCAGCAATAACAATGACACCGTGTCTTTTTGAAGAATAAAAAAGTAATGGCACGCGGCTTGCTCTGAGCTTTCAGTGAAAAGTTTGAATGCAAGTTGTCGTGCCAAAAATCAAAAATATCGGAGCACCACTCATGTCCCAGACGTTTTACAAGAAAGGTTTTCTGGCCCTCGCCGTTGCAGCGGCGCTGGGTGTTTCTACGTTTGTTCAAGCTGATGTGAAAATTGGCGTGGCAGGCCCGATGACGGGTGCCAACGCCGCTTTCGGTGAGCAGTACATGAAGGGTGCCCAGGCGGCAGCCGATGAGGTCAACAAGGCGGGTGGCGTCAACGGCGAGAAAATCGTGCTGGTGGCCGGGGATGACGCCTGCGAGCCGAAACAAGCGGTGGCCGTGGCCAACCGCCTGGCCGACCAGGACAAAGTGATCGGCGTGGTCGGGCACTTCTGCTCCTCCAACACCATCCCGGCCTCCGAGGTGTATGACGAAGCGGGCATCATCGCAATCACCCCAGGCTCCACCAACCCACAGGTGACCGAGCGCGGCCTGGGCGCCATGTTCCGCATGTGCGGGCGTGACGACCAACAAGGCATCGTCGCCGGCGACTACATCGTCGACGTGCTCAAGGGCAAGAAAGTCGCGGTCATCAACGACAAAGACACCTACGGCAAGGGCCTGGCCGACGCCACCGCAGCCCAGTTGACCAAGCGCGGCGTGAAGCCGGTGCTGGAGGAAGGCCTGACCCGTGGCGAGAAAGATTTCAGCGCCCTGGTCACCAAGATCCGCTCCCTGGGCGCCGACGTCGTGTACTTCGGCGGCCTGCACCCGGAAGCCGGCCCGCTGGTTCGCCAGATCCGTGAAGCCGGCTTGAAAGACGTCAAGTTCATGTCCGACGACGGCATCGTGACCGACGAACTGGTGGCGACCGCCGGTGGTGCGCAGTACGTGGACGGCGTCTACATGACCTTCGGCGCCGACCCGCGCCTGTTGCCGGACAGCAAGGCGGTGGTGGAGCAGTTCCGTAAAAACGGCACCGAGCCTGAAGGCTACACCCTGTACGCCTACGCCTCGATCCAGGCCCTGGCCGCCGGCTTCAACGGCGCCAAGTCGAACAAGGGCGAGGACGCAGCCAAGTGGCTGAAGGCTCACCCGGTTAAAACCGTCATGGGCGAAAAGGCCTGGGATACCAAGGGCGACCTGAAAATCTCCGACTATGTGGTTTACCAGTGGGACAAAGACGGTAAATACCACCAGCTGGAAAAGCAGAAGTAAGGCTCTGCACCACAGTCCCAATGTGGGAGGGGGCTTGCTCCCGATAGCGGTGGATCAGGTTCAAATCTATTGACTGGCACACCGCAATCGGGAGCAAGCCCCCTCCCACAGGAGACCGTGCTGTTATCAAGATCTGTCTTTTCCTCCAGAAGAACCGCACACCCACCGGTGTGCAGGTTCTCACCGCGTGAGATTGCGTTATGGATGGTATTTTCCTGCAGCAACTGGTCAACGGCCTGACCCTCGGGTCGGTCTATGGCCTGATCGCCATCGGCTACACAATGGTCTATGGCATCATTGGCATGATCAACTTCGCCCACGGCGAGGTTTATATGATTTCCGCTTACCTCGCGGCGATCAGTCTGGCACTGCTGGCTTACTTCGGCATCGAATCCTTCCCGCTGCTCATTCTCGGCACTTTGGTCTTCACCGTCGTCGTCACCGGCGTGTACGGTTGGGTCATCGAACGTGTCGCCTACAAACCGCTGCGCAACTCCACCCGACTGGCTCCGCTGATCAGCGCCATCGGTATCTCGCTGATCCTGCAGAACTACGCGCAGATCGCCCAGGGCGCCAAGCAACAAGGCATTCCCACCCTGCTGGCCGGCGCCTGGCGCGTCGATATCGGCACCGGGTTCGTGCAACTCACCTACACCAAAGTGTTCATCCTCGTGGCGGCATTCGCCGGCATGGCGTTGCTTACCTACATCATCAAATACACCAAGCTCGGCCGCATGTGCCGCGCCACCCAGCAAGACCGCAAGATGGCCTCGATCCTTGGCATCAACACCGACCGTGTGATCTCCTACGTATTCGTCATCGGCGCCGCCATGGCCGCCCTGGCCGGCGTGCTGATCACCCTCAATTACGGCACCTTCGACTTCTACGCCGGCTTCATCATCGGCATCAAGGCGTTTACCGCAGCGGTACTCGGCGGCATCGGCTCCCTGCCTGGGGCGATGCTGGGCGGGATCATCCTCGGTATCTCCGAGTCGCTGTTCTCGGGGTTGATCAACTCCGACTACAAAGACGTGTTCAGTTTCTCCCTGCTGGTGGTGATTCTGATTTTCCGTCCCCAGGGCCTGCTTGGTCGCCCACTCGTGGCGAAGGTGTAAACATGTCTGCTGCCAAATCTATCGATATCAAGAAAAGTGTGGTCGATACGGTCCTCGCCGGGCTGATTTCGCTGATCGTGTTCGGCCCGATCGTCGGCGTGGTGCTCGACGGCTACAGCTTCAACCTGGAACCGGCGCGCGTGGCCACGTTGGTCGCCATCGTGATGGCCGGGCGCTTTGCCCTCAGCCTGTTCCTGCAAACCCCCAAGGGCGTGAAGATCCTGCAGGGTTTCGAAAGCAGCGGCTCCGGCGTGCACGTGCGGGCGCCGGACTACAAGTCGCGGCTGCGCTGGATCATTCCGGCGCTGATCGTGATCGCCATCGTGTTTCCGATCTTTGCCAACAAGTACCTGCTGACCGTGGTGATCCTCGGGCTGATCTACGTATTGCTCGGCCTGGGCCTGAACATCGTGGTGGGCCTGGCCGGTCTGCTCGACCTGGGTTATGTGGCGTTCTACGCCATCGGCGCCTACGGCCTGGCGCTGGGTTACCAATACCTCGGCCTGGGTTTCTGGACGGTGCTGCCGCTGGCCGCCATCGCGGCGGCGTTGGCGGGATGCATACTCGGCTTTCCGGTATTGCGAATGCATGGTGACTACCTGGCCATCGTGACCCTGGGCTTCGGTGAAATCATTCGCCTGGTGCTCAACAACTGGCTGTCGTTCACCGGTGGCCCGAACGGCATGCCGGTGCCTTCGCCGACCTTCCTCGGCCTGGAGTTCGGCAAGCGAGCCAAGGACGGCGGCATCCCCTTCCACGAGTTCTTCGGCATCGATTACAACCCCAATATCAAGTTCATGTTCATCTACATCGTGCTGTTCCTGGTGGTGCTGGCCGTGCTGTACATCAAGCATCGCCTGACCCGCATGCCGGTCGGGCGTGCCTGGGAAGCCCTGCGCGAAGATGAAATCGCCTGTCGCTCCATGGGCCTGAACCACGTACTGGTCAAGCTCTCGGCGTTCACCATCGGCGCCTCCACGGCCGGTTTGGCCGGGGTGTTCTTTGCCAGCTACCAGGGCTTCGTCAACCCGTCGTCGTTTACTTTCTTCGAGTCGGCGTTGATCCTGGCCATCGTGGTCCTGGGCGGCATGGGCTCGACGGTCGGTGTGGTGATCGCGGCGTTCGTGTTGACCGTTGCCCCGGAACTGCTGCGCAGCTTCTCTGAATACCGCGTGCTGCTGTTTGGCGTGTTGATGGTGGTGATGATGATCTGGCGACCGCGCGGCTTGATCCGCATCAGCCGTACCGGTGTAACACCACGTAAAGGAGTGGCGCCATGAGCAAGGAAGTCGTCCTTTCCGTTGAACACCTGATGATGCACTTCGGTGGCATCAAGGCCTTGAGCGATGTGAGCCTCAAGGTGAAGCGCAACTCGATCTTTGCCCTGATCGGCCCCAACGGCGCCGGCAAGACCACCGTGTTCAACTGCCTCACCGGTTTCTACAAGGCCAGTGGCGGCAAGATCGAACTCAACGTGCGTGGCAAGCAGACCAATGTGATCCAGTTATTGGGTGAGCGCTTCCAGGCCACCGATTTCGTCTCGCCGAAAAGCTTCCTCAGCCGGGTGTACTACAAGATGTTCGGCGGCACCCACTTGGTGAACCGCGCGGGCCTGGCGCGGACCTTCCAGAACATTCGCCTGTTCAAGGAAATGTCGGTGCTGGAAAACCTGCTGGTGGCCCAGCACATGTGGGTCAACCGCAACATGCTCGCGGGTATTCTCAATACCAAGGGCTACCGCAAAGCTGAAAGCGATGCCCTCGACCATGCCTTCTACTGGCTGGAAGTGGTCGATCTGGTGGACTGCGCCAACCGCCTCGCCGGCGAGCTTTCCTACGGCCAGCAGCGCCGCCTGGAAATCGCCCGCGCGATGTGCACGCGGCCGCAGATCATCTGCCTGGATGAACCGGCGGCGGGCCTCAACCCTCAGGAAACCGAAGCCCTCAGCGCGATGATTCGCCTGCTGCGCGACGAACACGACCTCACAGTGGTGCTGATCGAACACGACATGGGCATGGTGATGAGTATTTCCGACCACATCGTGGTGCTGGACCACGGCAACGTGATCGCCGAAGGCGGGCCGGACGCGATCCGCAACGACCCGAAAGTGATCGCCGCCTACCTGGGCGCAGACGAAGAGGAACTCGTATGAACGGGCCTATCCTCGAAATGAAGGACCTGGACGTGTTCTACGGCCCGATCCAGGCCCTGAAAAAAGTCTCGCTGTACATCAACGAAGGCGAAACCGTGAGCCTGATCGGCTCCAATGGCGCGGGCAAATCCACGCTGCTGATGTCGATCTTCGGCCAGCCACGGGCCGAGTCGGGGCAGATTCTCTACAACGGCGTGGACATTACCCACAAGTCGTCCCACTACATCGCCTCCAACGGCATCGCTCAATCGCCGGAAGGGCGGCGGGTATTCCCCGACATGACCGTCGAGGAAAACCTGCTGATGGGCACCATCCCCATTGGCGACAAGTTCGCGCAGGAAGACATGCAGCGCATGTTCGAGCTGTTTCCACGGCTCAAGGAGCGGCGTAACCAGCGCGCGATGACCATGTCCGGTGGCGAGCAGCAAATGCTCGCCATCGCCCGCGCGCTGATGAGCCGGCCCAAGCTGTTGCTGCTCGATGAGCCCAGCCTGGGCCTGGCGCCGATCGTGGTGAAGCAGATCTTTTCCACCCTGCGCGAGCTGGCCTCCACCGGGATGACCATCTTCCTGGTGGAGCAGAACGCCAACCACGCCCTGCGCTTGTCGGACCGCGCCTATGTCATGGTCAACGGCGAGATTCGCCTGACCGGTACGGGCAAGGAACTGCTGGTGAATGAGGAAGTGCGCAACGCCTACCTGGGCGGTCACTGACTGCGCGGTACCCTGTGGGAGGGGGCTTGCTCCCGATAGCGGAGTGTCAGTTTCAGATGTGCTGACTGACAAAACGCTATCGGGAGCAAGCCCCCTCCCACATTGTTTTGTGTGATCCACAAGGCCTGCACCAAATTGTGGAAAACAAATTCAGCCCCCCTCCAAAGCGCGACATATAGCCGCCGCAAATCCCTGTTTTGTCACAGTTTTGACTTGTCCCCATCCGCTGTGGAACCGGCTGTGGGTAAGGTGGGAGTAGCTGGCTGAAAGCCTCTGAAACCGTGGCTTGCAGCGGTGTGGTTAGTATTTGACCAGCCACTTTTTCGGGACCCTTCGAGGGGTTTGTCAACCTGTTTAAAGACACAGGTATATGACCGTTGCGTGTCACTCCAGCCTGTGGATAAGTCTGTGACTAAACTCTGGAAAGACTGCCGCAGAGGCCGGATTGACTGGCCTGGAGCCATCGTCTAGATGTTCACCGGGGAAAACGCCTACATACGCCTCTGTCCAGGTCAAGCAAAAAACTTTCTAAAAGCTCCTGCAGGCCTTGTATAACGCGGCTCAAGGCGATTTGCACTTGCCCCCAAAGACTGTGGGCGCAGTTGTGGATAACCTGCGCGTATGTGGCTGCAGGCCTTGATCTGCATAGCTCTGCCAAACGTGGTTAAAAAATGATCAGGCGAGTATGAAGGTGCGCGCTTAGCGGTTGCCGCGAGGGCAGCGTAAGGGCATTCTGCTGGCAACTTTTCCCGTTGCCCGCAAGGAGACCACCATGTCCGACACGCTGTTTATTACTGGCGCCACTTCAGGTTTCGGTGAAGCCTGTGCCCGCCGTTTTGCCGAAGCTGGCTGGAAACTGGTGCTCACCGGTCGGCGTGCCGAGCGCTTGAATGCGCTGGTCGAAGAACTTTCCAAGCAAACCGAAGTGCATGGCCTGGTGGTGGACGTGCGTGATCGCAAAGGCATGGAAGACGCCATCGCCAATTTGCCGCCATCGTTCGCCACGTTGCGCGGGCTGATCAACAACGCCGGCCTGGCCGTGGGCACCGACCCTGCGCCCAAGTGCAACCTCGACGATTGGGAAACCATGGTCGACACCAATATCAAAGGGTTGCTGACCACCACCAACCTGCTGCTGCCGCGCCTGATCGCCCATGGCCGTGGTGCCGGGATCATCAACCTGGGTTCCATCGCCGGTAACTACCCTTACCCGGGCAGCCATGTGTATGGCGGGTCCAAGGCGTTCGTGAAGCAGTTCTCGCTGAACCTGCGCTGCGATCTGCAAGGCACCGGTGTGCGGGTGACCAACATCGAGCCGGGCTTGTGCGAGAGCGAATTTTCCCTGGTGCGTTTCGGTGGTGATCAGGCGCGTTATGACGCGACCTACGCGGGCGCCGAGCCGATCCAGCCGCAGGATATTGCCGACACGATCTTCTGGGTGCTGAATACGCCGGCGCACGTGAATATCAACCGCTTGGAGCTGATGCCGGTGAGCCAGACCTGGGCTGGGTTTGCGATTGAGCGCGGGGCCAAGTAAGGCTTAACACCGAGTCGCCTGCATCGGGGGCAAGCCCCCTCCCACATTGGATCGGGTTCACATAGCCAAGTGTGGGAGGGGGCTTGCCCCCGATGACGTCAAATCTGCCAAAAACAGGGCATAAGGTACACTCCACGCCTGAAGACCCTCCGCACTGTGCGGTTTAAAGGTTTTGACGGGAGGAAATGTGAGTAACCGAGGTGAGCAGGCACTGCTCAAACAATCGACCATCCTGATGTTCGCAGTTGCGATCGCCGGGATTGTCACGGGTGTGATATCCGGCGCCCAATCCATTCTGTTCGACGGCTTTTTCTCGCTGATCGCCACCGCCATCAAGGTGTTGATGCTGATCACGGCCAAGCTGATCGCCAAGAAAAGCAACGAGCGGTTCCAGTTCGGCTACTGGCACCTGGAGCCTATGGTGCTGTTGATCGAAGGCAGCTTTCTGCTGTTGATCGCCATCTATGCGTTTCTCAACGGCGTGTTCGGCATCATCAACGGCGGGCGCGAGATCGAGTTGGGGCTGGTGATCATTTATGCGGCGGTATTTACCGTGGTGGAGTTCGCCTACTTCTTCTATGTGCGCTACCGCAATCGCGCGCTGAAATCCTCGTTGATCCAGTTCGACAATATCAGTTGGCTGGTGGACGCAATGCTGTCGGTGGGCCTGTTGATCAGCTTTCTGGCGGCGCTGTTGCTCAAGTCCCAGGGGTATGGCGAGTGGGCGGTGTATGTCGACCCGCTGATCCTGATCCTGTTGGCCCTGAGCATGCTGGCGCCGGCCTTCAAGATCCTGCGCCCGGCGTTGCGTGAGGTGCTGGGGATTGCCCCGGATCATTTGGACGACACCGTGCGCGAAGTGATGGACGCGGCCAAGGCCAGGCATGGTTTCGATGACTACGTGTCCTATGTGCAAAAGCACGGGCGGGCGCGGTTCATCGAAATCCATGTGGTGTTGCCGGCGGATTACCCGGTGGATAACGTCGCGACCCTCGACCTGCTGCGCGAGGAGATATCCACAGGGCTAGGCACGCCGGATGCGGCGCGCTGGTTGACGATCAGTTTTACTGGGGATCGCAAGTGGATTGCGTGAAGTCAGTCAGACCGAGGTAAGGCTATCGGGAGCAAGCCCCCTCCCACACTTTGATTTGTGAATACATTCAAATGTGGGAGGGGGCTTGCTCCCGATGAGGCCTGAAGGTCAGCCCAAATGCTGAATCAGCCCCTGATAGCAAGTAGCCAAATGGTAAGGCGTGGTCGAGGGCATGTCCCGTCGGCTCACCGCACCCTGGGCATCCAGGCATTCATGCCAGCCCTTGTCGTGCAGGAAGTTGTTCTGCAGCGCCAGCAACTGGCGTTGCACCACCGTTTCGCTGCCGGGCCGCAAGGTCAACGCCCGCAGGTATTCAGCCTGCGCCCAGATACGTTGAGTAGCGTCGCGCACGCTGCCGTCCAGGGCAAGCATGCCGCTGACCGCACCGCTTAACCTATCCACACCCTTTTGCTCAGCATAGGCAAACGCTCGTGTCAGTGAGGCATGCAGCGCTGTACCGCGCAGCACCTCTGACGACTCGAGCAAAAAGAACCACTCGAACTGATGCCCTGGCTCGAACCAGTTATCCACAGCGCCCAGGGGTTTTTCCATCATCACGCCGTGCTGGCGGTCGATAAAGCGCTTTTGCAGGGCGCCGGCCAAGTCCAGCAATGCGTCACGCGTGAGGGAATCGTCACGCACCGCCAGTGTGGCGAGAAAGCCTTCGGCCAGGTGCATCAGCGGGTTCTGCAAGGGGCCCGACTTGAGGCTTGACCAGTTGCGCTCGAGCACCGCTTCGTAGAGGCCGTCGCCGCTGGCGAAGCGTTCGGCGACCACGGCAAGCGCGGCATTGAGCACCGATTCCACCAATGGTTCACGCACCTTGGCCCAGTAATGGGCGCAGGCAAAGATGATGAAGGCGTGGGTATAGAGGTCTTTGCGTTTATCCAGCGGCTGCCCGGCCGGGTCGATGCTGTAGAACCAGCCGCCGTGTTCGGCGTCGTGGAAGTGCCTTTGCAAGGAGCGGAACAGGGTGGCGGCGCGCTCCTCTGCAAAGGCTGCACCGGGTTCGCCGATCAGGCTGGCGAACAGGTACAACTGCCGGGCGCAGGCCATGGCGCGGTAGCGTTGTGGGGGTAACGGCTGGTGATCGGCGTCCAGTGCCTCGTACGGCAGCGCCAGGTCGGCATTCCAGCCCGGGCCCTGCCAGAGCGGCACGATCAGGTCGTGGAAGTGCGTGAGCACGGAATTCAAAAGAGGTTGGGGCATCGGCTGGCGTCGTCACGGCAGGGGTGTGGCGCGCATGGTATCAGGCTTGGGAACTGTGTTGTCTGTGGCACCGCTATCGGGAGCAAGCCCCCTCCCACATTTTAATTTGTGAATACATTCAAATGTGGGAGGGGGCTTGCCCCCGATGAGGCCCTCAGCAGCGCTGAAGATCAGCCCGCCAACAACCAGACCCCAGTCGCCGCCGACGCAGCCCCGGCCACCCGCACCAACGGTGCCGCCGCCGCTGGCAGCAAACGTACCACCGCATAGCCCGCCGCGTGCAACGCCGCAGTTGCGCCGACGAACCCCGCCGCATACGCCCAGGGGCTGGACATGTCCGGCAGCTCCAAACCATGGGCCACGCCGTGAAACAGCGCAAACAACGCCGTTGCCGCCACCGCCACGAACAACGGCGGCCGTACCGCCAGCGCCACCGCCAGGCCCAGCGCCAGCACCGAGGCGGCAATCCCGCTTTCCAGCGCCGGCAATTGCAGGCCTTCAAACCCCAGCATGCCGCCAATCAACATGGTGCCGACGAAGGCGCAAGGCAGGGCCCAGCGTGCATTGCCTTTTTGCTGCGCCGCCCACAGCCCGACCGCAACCATGGCCAGCAAGTGATCGAGACCGCCCAGGGGGTGGCTGATGCCGGCAACCAGGCCATTGTCGCCGTGACCCGGGTGAGCAAACGCGAGGGCGGGGGCCAGCAGCAACATGGCGGCGGCGAACAGTTTCTTGAGGTTCATACACACGCTCCGTAGGGGGATCAGGCAGCGGTCAGCAGGCCTTGGCGTTCGATAAAGGCGACGATTTCATCCAGGCCGACGCCGGTTTTCTGGTTGCTGAACACAAAGGGTTTGCCATTGCGCATGCGTTGGGTGTCGCTGTTCATCAACTCCAGCGAGGCACCCACCAGCGGCGCGAGGTCGATCTTGTTGATCACCAGCAGGTCGGATTTGCAAATACCGGGCCCGCCCTTGCGCGGGAGTTTGTCGCCGGCGGACACATCGATCACATAGATGGTCAGGTCTGACAGCTCGGGGCTGAACGTCGCCGACAGGTTGTCGCCGCCGGACTCCACCAGAATCAGGTCCAGGCCGGGAAAACGCCGGTTGAGTTGGTCCACCGCCTCCAGGTTGATCGAGGCATCTTCGCGGATAGCTGTGTGCGGGCAGCCACCGGTTTCCACGCCGATGATGCGCTCCGGCGCCAGGGCCTGGTTGCGCACCAGGAAATCGGCGTCTTCGCGGGTGTAGATGTCGTTGGTGACCACCGCCAGGTTGTAGCGCTCGCGCAGCGCCAGGCACAGGGCCAGGGTCAGGGCCGTCTTGCCGGAGCCTACCGGGCCGCCGATGCCGACGCGCAGGGGTTGTGTGTTCATGTCAGGTTCTCCAAAAACGGTCTCAGGAACGGAACAGGCGGCTGTACTGGCGTTCATGAGCCATGCACGCCAAAGACAGGCCAAAGGCGGCGCTGCCCAGATGATCGGGTTCGATGCGGTCGGCATGCTGCTGGGCCTGTTGCAGCAGCGGCAGCAGCTCGCTGGTCAGACGCTGCGCGGCTTGCTGGCCCAGGGGCAGGGTTTTCATCAGCACGGCCAGTTGATTTTCCAGCCAGCTCCATAGCCAGGCGGCGAGCGCGTCTTCGGGGCTGATTGCCCAGGCCCGCGCGGCCAGCGCCCAGCCGAGGGCGAGATGGGGTTCAGGGTGTTGGGCAAGAAAGTCGCGGGCGGCGGCGTCCAGTTCCGGCAAGCCATTGAGCAGTTGCTGCAGGGAGTAGCCCATCTGCCGGCTCTCCTGATACAGCTCGCGGGTTTCGCGGCTGGCACGGTGTTCTTCACACAGCTGCGCCAGGCGTGGCCACGCCTGTTCTGTGGCCGCGCCGCAATGGGCGAGCAGCAACGGCGCTTCGAAACGCGCGAGGTTGAGCAGCAATTGATCACTGATCCAGCGCCGCGCGCTGGCGGCATCGTTGACGCGGCCGTTGTCCACGGCCATTTCCAGGCCCTGGGAATAGCTGTAGCCACCAATCGGCAACTGCGGACTGGCCAGGCGCAACAGCGCCCAGGCTGGGTTCATAGACGCACGCCGAACTGATGCAGTTTGGGCGCGTAGTTGAACGCTTCATCGCCATGCCGCGAATGATGATGGCCACCGCCGTAGGCCCCGTGTTCAGGCTGGAAGGGCGCCTCGATGGTCTGCACGTCGGCGCCCAGCTGCTCAAGCATGGCCTTGAGCACGTAGTCATCGAGCAGGCGCAGCCAGCCATCGCCGACCTGCAGGGCCACATGCCGGTTGCCCAGGTGATAGGCGGCGCGGGTCAGTTCAAACGCGTTGCGGCAGGTGACATGCAGCAGTTGTTCAGGGCGCGCGCAGACACGTACGACGCGTCCGTCTTCAGCTTGTAGGAATTCGCCATCATGCAGCGGCGGTTGCCCGCGCTCCAGAAACAGGCCGACGTCTTCACCCTCGGCACTGAAACAGCGCAGGCGGCTTTTGCTGCGGGCTTCGAAGTTCAGCAGCAGTTCGGCGGCCCAGAGGGCTTGCGGGGCGATTCGGCGGTGGATCACCAGCATCAGAAAGCTTCCGGCTATGAGCGATAAGGGAGCTAGAGCAAGGGGCTTGCCAACCCGGCAGGCGCGTAGGAATTTCCTGTCAGCAGGGCGCGAGCGCCACAAGGCAGGGCACTCGCTGAGTGCATCTGTGTGGCAATTTGGTGCGCTTGAGCGGGCTTTAGCACCGTAAAAGGGCATTTTGCGTGGTGAACCTCCATGTGTTGCATGAAACTTCTTTCATCCAATTCTTCGTGGCGTTTTTAAGGATTTTTCCCACAAGGTCACGGGAATCGGCCTTCGTGGAGTTACACGGGGGTTGTTTAAGATTCGCGCCGTGTTTAATTCACTGCGATGTTCATCATGTTCAAGTCACTTATCTGTTCCGTCATTGTCAGCCTGTCGTGCCTTATCTCATCAGCCTCGGCCACTCTTCAACAGCCGCCCACCTTTGTTTCCAAGCCCGCATCGTCCTCGGTCGACGATGTGATCGACCGGGCCCATCAATTGCTCGGCACACCCTACAAGTGGGGCGGTACGTCTACCGAGCAAGGGTTCGATTGCAGCAGTTTCCTGGTCTATCTGTTCAAGACCGAAGCGAATATTCAGCTTCCGCGCACCACGGCTGCGATGCACCGTTCCACCGCCGCGACCATCAAGCGCACTGCGTTGAAGCCGGGCGACGCGGTCTTTTTCAAAGGCAACGGGCAGGGGCGGGTGAGTCACGTTGGGCTGTATATCGGCGAAGGCAAATTCATCCATTCACCGCGTACCGGCAAGAATGTGCGTATCGATTCGTTGAGCAATACCTATTGGAGCAAGAACTACACCACGGCCAAGCGCTTTCATACGGCCGGCTGAGGCATTACTCGGTACTGCCCAGGCCTTGCCAATGCTTGAGGCCGATAAAGATGAAGCGCAATTGCTGGGTGATCTTCGCCTGGGGCGTGAGATGGGCAGGCAACGCGTGGGCGGGTGGGTCGATGATATCGGGCAGGGTGGCGAACACACTTTTGACGATGAGGTCGGCCATTACGTGCAAACCTTCGGCATCCAGGTGTTGCAGCTTGGGCATCAGCGTGAGGTCGGCCGCCAGGTCGCGGGTGATGTCTTCGCGCAGGGCGCCGATGGCTTGGCGCACCGCCAGGCAACCGCCATATTGTTCGCGGGCCAGGAACAGGAATTGGGAACGGTTGGCCGAGACCACATCGAGAAAGATCCGCACGGACGCATCGATGATCCCGCCCATTACGAATTCGTTGTGACGCACCAGGCGAATCGTGGCGCGGAAGGTCTGGCCGACTTCACTGACCAATACGAGCCCAAGCTCGTCCATGTCGGCGAAATGGCGATAGAACCCGGTGGGTACGATACCCGCTGTCTTGGCCACTTCGCGCAGGCTCAGGCTGCCGAACCCACGGCCACACTCCATCAGATGGCGGGCAGCGTCCATCAAGGCGAGGCGGGTCTGTTGCTTCTGTTCGGCGCGGGGCAGCATGAGCGGATGGGCTTTGTCGGCGAGTACAGCGACGCACTCTAGCAAAACCGCTTTGCCGGCGTCGAACTTGGCGGGGGCGAGACGTGACGCGGTCTATATAAAAGCGAAAGCCCGATCGACAGACCGGGCTTTTTTATGGGCCACCATGGGCTTAGCTCTGTGCTTGATGCAGTTCTTCCAGACGGTCGGCACCGCCTTCAGCAAGACCTTGGGTGTAGGCGCGATCATTGGCTTGTTCAGCACCGCCTTCTACCAGACCTTTTTCTTGCAGGCGGTCGTTGCCACCTTCGGTCAGGCCTTCGGTGTAGGCGCGTTTGTTGGCCTGTTCCGAACCGTTTTCAGCGACAGCGCCTTTGGCGTAGTCACGGTTTTCGTCTTCTTGCGAACCGCTGCGCGCCAGGGTCTGGCTGGACTGCACGGCTTGGGCTTTGTTCTGTGGGGTGGC
Source organism: Pseudomonas sp. R2-37-08W (assembly GCF_003851705.1). Lineage (NCBI taxonomy): Bacteria > Pseudomonadati > Pseudomonadota > Gammaproteobacteria > Pseudomonadales > Pseudomonadaceae > Pseudomonas > Pseudomonas sp. R2-37-08W. The sequence goes on from NZ_CP027728.1 coordinate 687,630, forward strand.
CTGTTCGGCGGCTGGCAGGGCAAAGGCACTGGTAGCCAGGATGGATAACAGGACGGTAGCGAGTACTTGGCGTTTCATGAGGGTTGCTCCTTGGGAGGGCGATAAAGTGGGTACAGGGCTAATGCTACTCTTGATAAGTCGATATAAAAGTTCATAAAGACAATGGTAATAATCAACAGAATTGATTGTTCCCACGGGAGGCTCTAGAACGCGCCTCTCAAGCACGCGGTTTTGCACCGGGGTGGGTATTTTCGACACGAACCTGGGTAACAATGGTGCGTCGTTGATGATCAACCTTGTCGGATTGATCAGGAAAATCGGTTTTTTCGGCTAAATCGGCCGTTGCGTTAAACCCCCAGGCACTTTGCCAGTCGTAGTCCTATAAGCTGTGTCAAAGGCTGTTGCCCAGCCAGTCGTATTCAGGAGCCCTGTGCAATGACGCGCACTCGAAAAATTGTCGCTTGGAGCTGCGCCAGCTTCGTTCTGTTGATTGCCATCGCGGTATTGGTCCTGGTGTTCTTCGACTGGAACCGCATCAAGCCCCCCCTCAATGCCAAGGTCTCCGAAGAGTTGCACCGCCCGTTCGCCATCAATGGCAACTTGGCGGTGGTGTGGCAGCGTGAGCCCGACGAAGGCGGCTGGCGCGCATGGGTGCCGTGGCCCCATGTGATTGCCGAAGACCTGAGCCTGGGCAACCCCGACTGGTCCAAGCAGCCGCAGATGGTCACGCTGAAGAAAGTCGAGTTGCGTATTTCGCCATTGGCCTTGCTGGCACAACGTGTGGTGATCCCGCGTATCGACCTCACCGAACCGAGCGCCGACCTGCAGCGCCTGGCGGACGGCCGGGCCAACTGGACCTTCAAGTTCGACCCCAAGGACCCCGACGCCGAGCCTTCCAGCTGGGTGGTGGACATCGGCGCCATCGGCTTCGACAAGGGCCACGTCACCCTCGACGACCAGACCCTCAAGACCCGCCTCGATGTGATCATCGACCCGCTGGGCAAACCGATTCCCTTCGGTGAAATCGTCGGTGACGCCGATGCCAAAAAGGTCTTGGAGAAAGGCTCGGCGCCGCAGGACTATGCGTTCGGCCTCAAGGTCAAAGGCCAATACCATGGCCAGGCGCTCGCCGGCACCGGCAAGATCGGCGGGTTGCTCGCCTTGCAGGACGCGGCCAAGCCGTTCCCGCTGCAGGCCCAGGTCAAGATAGCCGACACCAGCATCGCCCTGGCCGGCACCCTGACCGACCCGCTCAACCTCGGTGCCCTCGACCTGCGCCTGAAGCTGTCGGGCAGCAGCCTCGGCAACCTCTACCCGTTGACCGGCGTGACATTGCCCGATTCGCCGGCGTATTCAACCGACGGCCATTTGATCGCCAAGCTGCACGAAGGCAGCGGCGCTTCATTTCGTTATGAAAACTTCAACGGCAAGATCGGCAACAGCGACATCCACGGCAACCTGGCCTACGTTGCGAGCCAGCCACGGCCCAAGCTCAGCGGCGCACTGGTGTCCAACCAGCTGCTGATGGATGACCTGGCACCCTTGATCGGTGCCGACTCCAACGCCAAGCAAAAAGCCCGTGGCGGCGAAAGCAAACAACCGGCGACCAAAGTCTTACCGGTTGAAGAATTCCGCACCGAGCGCTGGCGCGAGATGGATGCCGATGTGGAATTCACCGGCAAACGCATTGTGCACAGCGCCGACCTGCCTTTCACCGACCTCTATACGCACCTGGTGCTCAATGATGGTGAGCTGAGCCTCGAGCCCCTGCGCTTCGGCGTGGCCGGCGGCAAGCTCGATGCGCAGATCCGCTTGAACGGGCGCACCACGCCGATGGAGGGCCGCGCGAAACTCACGGCGCGTAACTTCAAGCTCAAACAGCTGTTCCCGACCTTTGAACCGATGAAAACCAGCTTTGGTGAACTCAACGGCGACGCCGATATTGCCGGGCGCGGCAACTCCGTGGCAGCACTGCTGGGCACGGCCAACGGTGACTTGAAGATGCTGATCAACGACGGCGCCATCAGCCGTGGCCTGATGGAAATCGCTGGCCTTAACGTGGGCAACTACGTGGTGGGGCGCCTGTTTGGCGACAAGGAAGTGAAGATCAACTGCGCGGCGGCGGACTTCGGCATCAAGACCGGTTTGGCGACGACACGCTTGTTTGTGTTCGATACCGAGAACGCGATCATCTACGTCGATGGCACAGCGAATATGGCGACCGAGCAGTTGGACCTGACCATTACGCCGGAGTCCAAGGGCTTTCGTCTGTTCTCCCTGCGCTCGCCGTTATATGTGAACGGGCCGTTCATCAAGCCCAATGCCGGGGTGAAAGCCATCCCCCTGGCGCTGCGCGGCGCGGGCATGGTCGCCCTGGGTGTGATCGCCGGCCCGGCTGCCGGGTTGCTTGCACTGGTCGCCCCAAGTGGCGGCGAGCCGAATGCGTGCGCACCGTTGCTGCAACAGATGCGAGAAGGCAAGGCGCCGAAAACCGTGAAGTAATAACGAAATGTGGGAGGGGGCTTGCTCCCGATAGCGGTGTATCAGCCAATCAATCTTTGACTGAAACAATGCTATCGGGAGCAAGCCCCCTCCCACAGTGGTATTGCGGTGTTACGGGTTACAGACCCTGCAGAATATCCGCCATGTCATCGGCGTGTTCTTCTTCCTGGGCCAGGATCTCTTCGAAGATGCGACGGGTAGTCGGGTCTTTATCGCCGATGTACTGAATGATCTCGCGGTAGCTGTCCACCGCGATGCGCTCGGCCACCAGGTCTTCGTAGACCATTTCCTTCAGCGAATTGCCCGCCACGTATTGGGCGTGGGAATTCTTCGACAACAGGTCGGGGTTGAACTCCGGCTCGCCGCCCAGTTGCACGATGCGTTCGGCGAGTTTGTCGGCGTGTTCGGCTTCCTGGGTGGCGTGCTCCAGGAACTCGTCGGCGGCGACGCTGGCTTTCAGGCCGCTGGCCATGAAGTAATGACGCTTGTAGCGCAACACGCAGACCAGCTCTGTGGCCAGCGCTTCGTTGAGCAGGCGGATGATTTCTTCGCGGTCGGCACCATAGCCTTCGGTCACGGCACCGTTTTCGACGTTCTGGCGGGCGCGGCTGCGCAGGGTCGCAACGTCAGTCAAGTGTGCTTCAGTCATCTCAATCTCCTGGGGCTAATCCGGTTTTACGCCACGCTCTGCCGGCGTGATCGCTCCAGGTTGTGAGTCGCGGAAAGGGCGAAAAGTTTTATCGGATTTACCGGATGTGTCATGAGCACTCCATGTACTGGCATCGCGGCGACTGGAATATCCATGGCCGGTGAAGTTGTAACGAGTTTTGACTACACTGCGCTGTAGGCCGCGCCCTTCGGCACGGTAACCGGGAGAAAACTCCATGAAGATGCTGCGTATTCCGTTGATCATGATGAGCCTGCTGCTGTGTTCCCAAGGTTTTGCCGCCACCGCCCAGCAAAACAAAATGACCACCTGCAATGCCGAAGCCTCTACCAAGACCCTCAAGGGCGACGAGCGCAAGGCCTTCATGAAGACCTGCCTGTCGGCCCCGGCGGCCAATGACGCTAAGACCCTGACCCCGCAGCAGCAGAAGATGAAGGATTGCAACGCGTCGGCGAAAACCAAGGCGTTGGCCGGTGATGCGCGCAAGACCTTCATGAGTACCTGCCTGAAGAATTGATAGCCCCAGGCCATAGAAGGCTGCGACACTCGTACACAGCCCCCCTGTAGGAGCGAGCTTGCTCGCGAAGAACTCAATTACCCCCGCGTTTATTCAGAATAAACGCGTTATCGTTGGCGACCTTCGCGAGCAAGCTCGCTCCTGCACATCCTTTAACGCCGTTCGTTTTGAGGCTGTATGCCAACGTTTTCTCAGCGTCATGTGTTGTTGCTGTCCAGCTACATCATCATTTTCGGCGGGTTGCTGCTGGTGCTGCCGCTGAAACTGCTGCCCAGCCTGCTGGCTGGCCTGTTGGTCTATGAACTGGTCAACATGCTTACGCCCCAACTGCAGCGGCTGATCGAAGGGCGGCGTGCGCGCTGGCTGGCGGTGGCCTTGCTGGGTACCTTGATCGTCAGCGTGCTCACGCTGATCTTCGCCGGCGCGATCAGCTTCCTGCTGCACGAAGCGGAAAACCCCGGCGCCTCGCTGGATAAATTCATGCACGTGGTCGACCGCGCACGCGGCCAGTTACCGCCGTCCATCGATGCCTATCTGCCCGCCAGCGCCGCCGAATTCCGCGTGGCCATCGGCGACTGGCTGAGCAAACACCTGAGCGAACTGCAACTGGTCGGCAAAGACGCGGCCCACATGTTCGTCACCTTGCTGATCGGCATGGTGCTCGGCGCGATCATCGCCCTGCAGCGCGTGCCCGACCTGACCAAGCGCAAACCCCTGGCCGCCGCGTTGTTCGACCGCCTGCACCTGTTGGTCCAGGCGTTTCGCAACATCGTCTTCGCCCAGATCAAGATCGCCGCGCTCAACACCGCCTTCACCGCCGTGTTCCTCGCCGTGGTGCTGCCGCTGTGCGGCATTCACCTGCCCCTGACCAAAACCCTGATCGTGCTGACCTTCCTGCTCGGCCTGCTGCCGGTGATCGGCAACCTGATGTCCAACACCCTGATCACCATCGTCGCGTTGTCGCTGTCGATTTGGGTCGCCGTGGCGGCGCTGGGGTATTTGATCGTGATTCACAAGGTCGAGTACTTCCTCAACGCGCGCATCGTCGGCGGGCAGATCAGTGCCAAGTCGTGGGAGTTGCTGCTGGCGATGTTAGTGTTTGAAGCGGCATTTGGGTTGCCGGGGGTGGTGGCGGGGCCGATTTATTATGCGTATTTGAAGAGTGAGCTGAAGCTGGGTGGGATGGTTTAGGTTTTGTGTTGCCTGGGCTGACGCCATCGGGAGCAAGCCCCCTCCACATTTTGACCGTGTTCACAAATCAAAGGTGGGAGGGGGCTTGCTCCCGATGGGGGCGCCGCAGATTCAAGTTACAACTCAGTTGCCGTAACGTTTGCTGGCCTCAATCGCCAATCCACTGCCGATACTGCCAAAGATATTACCTTCCACATGCCGCGCATTCGGCAGCATCGCCGAGATGCTGTGGCGCAGTGCCGGGATCCCGCTGGAACCACCGGTGAAGAACACCGTGTCCACCTGGGCCACATCCACCGAGGCGTCGTTGAGCAGTTGGGTCACGCTGTTGCGCACGCGCTCGAGCAGGCCATCGATGGCCGATTCAAACAGGTTGCGGCTCAGTTCCACGCTCAAGCCAGGCTCAACCCGGTCCAGCAACACCAGGCGGCTGTCTTCATGGGTCAGCTGGATCTTGGTCTCTTCCACTTCCATCGCCAGCCAGTGCCCGGCACGCTGTTCGATCAGCTTGAACAGGCGGTCGATGCCGCCGGTGTCTTCGATGTCGTAGCGCATGCTGCTCAGGGCCAGCTGGGATTTCTGCGAGTACACCGAGTTGATGGTGTGCCAGGTAGCCAGGTTCATGTGGTGGCTGGTCGGCATATAGGCGCCGCTTTTCATGCGGCTGCCGTAGCCGAACAGCGGCATCATGCCTTGCAGGCTGAGCTGCTTGTCGAAGTCGGTACCGCCGATGTGTACGCCACCGGTGGCGAGGATGTCGCTCTGGCGGTTGTCGTTATGACGACGGTCCGGTGACAGGCGCACCAGGGAGAAGTCGGAGGTACCGCCGCCGATGTCGACGATCAGCACCAGCTCTTCTTTTTCGATGGTCGACTCATAGTCGAACGCGGCGGCAATCGGTTCGTACTGGAACGAGATGTCCTTGAAGCCGATCTTGCGGGCCACGTCGACCAGGGTGTTTTCCGCTTCCTGGTCGGCCATCGGGTCGTCATCGACGAAAAACACCGGGCGCCCCAGCACCACTTCTTCGAACTCGCGGCCGGCGGTGGCTTCGGCGCGGCTCTTGAGCTGGCCGATGAACAGCGCCAGCAGGTCGGTGAACGGCATCGCCGTGCCCAATACGCTGGTGTCGTGCTTGATCAGCTTGGAACCCAGCAGGCTCTTGAGCGAGCGCATCAAGCGGCCTTCGTAGTTCTCCAGGTATTCGTGCAGCGCCAGGCGACCGTATACCGGGCGGCGCTCCTCGAAGTTGAAGAACACCACCGACGGCAGGGTGATCTTGTCGTCCTCCAGCGCGATAAGCGTCTCCTCGCCGGGGCGGATCCAGCCGACGGTGGAGTTGGACGTGCCGAAGTCGATGCCGCAGGCACGGGCTGGGGATGGGTTTTTCATGTCGATCGGGTTCCGGTTGCAAAACGGCCGCGCAGTGTATGCCAGTCGACGCCGGATGCGTAGGCCGACCATCCGTTAAATAGCGCTTGAAAGCGCGTGATTCGCCCCCACATCTGGTGCATACGGCAAGTGCCTGTAAAACTCCGACGCACCCCAGGCCGCAAGACTCAACACGTGCAAACCAGCGCACCTTGTGTCCGGGCTGTGCGATCTCGTTTAAGGATGGTGAACCACCGATGGATTTCAAAGACTACTACAAGATTCTGGGTGTCGAGCCGAGCGCCGACGACAAGGAAATCAAAGCCGCCTATCGCAAGCTCGCGCGCAAATATCACCCGGACGTCAGCAAGGAAAAAGACGCCGAAGCCAAGTTCAAGGACGCGTCCGAAGCCTATGAAGCCCTCAAGAGCGCCGACAAGCGTGCCGAGTACGACGAGCTGCGCAAATATGGCCAGCACGGTCAGCCGTTCCAGGGGCCACCTGGCTGGCAGAGCCGTGGCGGTTTTGGCGGTGGCGCGGGCACTGAGGATTTCTCGGACTTCTTCAGCTCGATCTTCGGCTCGCGCAGTGACGGGTTCGGCGGCGGCCAGCGCCGCCCTGCCGGGCGCAAGGGCCAGGACGTGGAGATGCAGCTGTCGGTGTCCCTTGAGGAGACGCTGTCCACCGAGTCCAAGCAGATCAGCTTCCAGGTGCCTCAGTACGATGCTTCGGGCCGGCACGTGAGCAATACGGTCAAGAGCCTGAACGTGAAGATCCCGGCCGGTGTGGCCGACGGTGAACGCATCCGCCTCAAGGCCCAGGGCGCGCCCGGTATTGGCGGCGGTGCCAACGGTGATCTGTACCTGATCATCAAGTTCGCGCCGCATGCCAAGTTTGAAGTGGATGGCGAAAACCTGGTGATCAACCTGCCGCTGGCGCCGTGGGAATTGGCGCTGGGCACGGAAGTCCCGGTGCCTACGCTGACCGGCAAGATCAACCTCAAGGTGCCCGCCGGCAGCCAGAACGGCCAGCGCATGCGCGCCAAGGGCCATGGGCTACTGAACAAGGCTGGCCAGCGAGGTTTCCTGTTCGTGCAGCTCAAGGCGGTGATGCCGCCGGCAGGTAGCGACGAGGTGAAAGCGTTGTGGCAGGAGCTGGCCAAGAAAGCCAACTTCAATCCGCGCGAGAACTTCTAAGCGGCCTTACTGTAGGAGCGAGCTTGCTCGCGAAGAACGTCAACGATAACGCGTACAACCTGAATAAACGCGGCGTCCTTGAGTGTTTCGCGAGCAAGCTCGCTCCTACAGTGAGGCGGTTGTCAGAACAGGAAATATCGCTGCGCCATCGGCAACACATCCGCCGGTTCACACCACAGCAATACGCCATCGGCCTTGACCTGATACGTCTGCGGATCCACTTCGATATCCGGCAGGTAATCGTTATGGATCAGGTCGGTCTTCTGCACATCACGGCAGCCCTTGACCACCGCAATCTGCTTTTTCAAACCCAGGGCCTCGGGCAGGCCGGCCTCCTGCGCGGCCTGGCTGATAAAGGTCAGGCTGGTGGCATGCAGTGAGCTGCCGAAGCTGGCGAACATCGGCCGGTAATGCACTGGCTGCGGGGTGGGAATCGAAGCGTTGGCATCGCCCATCAGGCTCGACGCAATCGCGCCACCCTTGAGGATCAGCGTGGGCTTGATCCCGAAGAACGCCGGGCGCCACAGCACCAGATCGGCCCATTTGCCGACTTCGATGGAACCGACGATATGGCTGATGCCATGGGTGATCGCCGGGTTGATGGTGTACTTGGCGATATAGCGCTTGGCGCGAAAGTTGTCGTTGCCCGGGCCATCACCGGGCAGGGCGCCGCGCTGTTTTTTCATCTTGTCGGCGGTCTGCCAGGTGCGCGTGATCACTTCGCCGACGCGGCCCATGGCCTGGCTGTCGGAGCTGATCATCGAGAACGCGCCGAGGTCGTGCAGGATATCTTCGGCGGCAATGGTCTCGCGGCGGATGCGGCTTTCGGCGAAGGCCACGTCTTCGGCGATGCTCGGGTCCAGGTGATGGCAGACCATCAACATGTCCAGGTGTTCGTCGATGGTGTTGCGGGTGAACGGCCGCGTCGGGTTGGTGGAGCTGGGCAGCACGTTCGGCAAGCCGCAGGCCTTGATGATGTCCGGTGCATGCCCGCCACCGGCCCCTTCGGTGTGGTAGGTGTGAATGGTGCGGCCCTTGAGCGCGGCGAGGGTGGTTTCGACGAAGCCGGATTCGTTGAGGGTGTCGCTGTGGATTGCCACCTGCACGTCGTATTCATCGGCGACGCTCAGGCAGTTATCGATGCTGGCGGGCGTGGTGCCCCAGTCTTCGTGCAGCTTCAAGCCAATGGCGCCGGCCTTGACCTGTTCGATCAACGGCTCGGGCAGGCTTGCGTTGCCCTTGCCGGTAAAACCGATGTTCATCGGGAACGAATCACTGGCCTGCAGCATGCGCGCCAGGTGCCAAGGCCCTGAGGTGCAGGTGGTCGCGTTGGTGCCGGTGGCAGGTCCCGTGCCGCCGCCGATCATGGTGGTGACGCCACTGGTCAGCGCCTCTTCGATCTGCTGCGGGCAGATGAAATGCACATGGGAGTCGATACCGCCGGCGGTGAGGATCATGCCTTCGCCGGCGATCACTTCGGTGCTGGCGCCGATGGCCATGGTCACGCCGGGCTGGATGTCGGGATTGCCGGCTTTGCCAATGGCGTGGATGCGGCCGTTCTTGAGACCCACGTCGGCCTTGACGATGCCCCAGTGGTCGATGATCAGCGCGTTGGTGATCAGGGTGTCGACCACTTCATGGGCGAGCAACTGGCTTTGGCCCTGACCGTCACGGATCACCTTGCCACCGCCGAATTTCACTTCTTCGCCATACACGGTGAAGTCCTGCTCCACTTCGACGAACAACTCGGTGTCGGCCAGGCGGACCTTGTCGCCAACGGTGGGGCCGTACATGTCGGCGTAGGCTTGGCGGGTGATTTTCATGTGTGGTTGCCCTGATAGAAATGTGTTGAATGTGAGATCGCTATCGGGGGCAAGCCCCCTCCCACCTTTGATTTGTGAACACCGTCAAAATGTGGGAGGGGCGGTGCGACGATTCGACTTGCCCCCGATGAGGCCCTAAAGGTCGCCCATGATCCGACCGGCAAACCCAAACACCCGGCGCCCACCGCTCAAGTCCACCAGCTCGACCTCCCGACTCTGCCCCGGCTCAAACCGCACCGCCGTGCCCGCCGGAATATTCAGGCGCATGCCACGGCTCGCGGCGCGGTCGAAGGTCAGCGCATCATTGGTCTCGAAAAAATGATAATGCGAGCCCACCTGAATCGGTCGGTCGCCGCTGTTGGCCACGCTCAGGCTGATGGTGCGCCGGCCCACGTTCAGTTCGATCTCGCCAGGCTGGATCTGGAATTCGCCAGGAATCATGCAGGTTGCCCCAGGGTCTTGAAGTAAATGGCGGTCGGGCTGTAGCGCCCGTCCGGGCTTTGGCAGTAGTCGGGCAATTCGCCGACCTTGGTGTAGCGCAGCGACTGGTAGAAGGCCTCGGCGCCGGAGCCGGCTTCGGTGTCGAGGTAGAGCAAGCCGCGCTTGTGCTGGCGTGCGGCGAGTTCCAGGGCATTCATCAATTGCTGCCCCAGGCCGTGGCGCCGCGCATTGCTGTGCACCAGCAGCTTCTGCACCTCGGCACGGTTCAGGCCATTGGCTTTCTGGCACAGGGCCAACTGCACGCTGGCGACCACCTGCTCATCGCGCACCACTACCCACAGCAACAGGCTGGCGTCTTCGATGCCGGCTTGCACACCGGTCAGGTAGGCGCGGGCCTGGGTCTCATCGAAGTCGGCCATGAAGCCCACCGAGGCGCCATGTCGGACCGCGTCCAGCAACAGCTCGATCAAGCCGAGGCGGTAATGGGCAAAGCTTTCAGCATTGACTCGACGCAGTTGCGCAGCGCTCATCGATCTCACTCCTTGGGCGGTTCGGCGCCCGGGTTCAAGGCCAGTTGCATAAAGGTCAGGTCGAGCCAGCGGCCGAACTTGATACCCACTTGCGGCATCTGCCCGGTGGTGATGAAACCCAGGCGTTCATGCAGGTGGATCGAGGCCAGATTGCCGCTTTCGATGGCCGCCACCATTACCTGTTTGCCGCCGCTGCGCGCGCGTTCGATCAGGGCCTGCAGCAAGCGCGGGCCGAGGCCCTTGCCGCGCTGGTCGTTGCGCACGTACACCGAGTGCTCGACGCTGTAGCGAAAGCCTTCGAAAGGCCGCCAGTCGCCGAACGAGGCGTAGCCGGTGACTTCGGCGTTTTCCACCGCCACCAGGATCGGATAGCCCTGGGCCTGGCGGGCGCTGAACCACGCCTGGCGGTTAGCCAGGTCGACCGGCTGTTCGTTCCAGATCGCCGTGGTGTTCAACACTGCGTCGTTGTAGATATCGCGGATTGCCGGCAGGTCTTGCTCGGTAGCATCACGAATCATTGCCGCGCCTCACGCAATGGGTTGATGAACGGTGACCAGCTTGGTGCCGTCCGGGAAGGTGGCTTCGACCTGGATGTCCGGGATCATTTCCGGAATGCCTTCCATCACTTGTTCACGGCTGAGCAAGGTCGTGCCGTAGTGCATCAGGTCGGCCACAGTGCGGCCATCGCGGGCGCCTTCCATCAGCGCGGCGGAAATATAGGCGATGGTTTCCGGGTAGTTGAGCTTCACCCCACGCGCCAGGCGGCGTTCGGCTACCAGGCCGGCGGTGAAGATCAGCAGTTTGTCTTTTTCCCGTGGGGTCAAATCCATGGTTCAGTCCGTCGTGAAATACATTCATAAATACAATGAAGATCAAGTGTGGGAGGGGGCTTGCCCCCGATGGCGGTGGTTCAGTGACAAATGCATTGCCTGACACTCCGCTATCGGGGGCAAGCCCCCTCCCACATGTGATCTTCATGTGCTCCAGATTCTGGGTGATACCGCTTCGCGGCCCAATACGGCGGGGCGCAACAGTTTCCATAATTCAATCAACCATCCCCGCGCCAGCAGCGCTTCGCTGGCCAGGCAGCGCGCAACCAGCAAACCGGGCAGTTGGGTCAAATCGCCGCGCACCGCGTTGGGCAGTGAACGGCAGTGTTCGAGCAATTGAGCATCGATTTCACCGGTCACCAGCAGTGTGGCAAACACCGGTTGCCCATCCAGCCCGATAGGCGAATCCAGCAGCCCATCGCCGCCCACAATGCGCTGGCGCTCATGCCAGAGCAACTGGCCGTCGCGACGGATATCAAGGTGCGATTGAAAGTGGCCGAGGTCGAACCGTTCGCCGCTGGCCGGGCGCCCGAGGGCGACCACGTCCCAGTAGAACAACCGCGCATCGCCGTGCAGGTCGATGCGCGTGCTGAGTTCGGCCTGGGCGGCGCTGAATACGATGGTTTCCTGGGGCAGCCATTCCAGGGTCGCGCCGGCCTCCACGCGCAAATTCAACTGCTGAAACGCCGGGCCGCTGGCGCGGTACCACTTGGCCGCGCCGGGGCTGGTCAATTGCGCCCAGGCGCCTTGGGCAACCTGTGCGCTGATATCGAGTCGATCACCGCCGGCAATGCCGCCGGGCGGGTGCACGATGATGTGCTGGCACACCTCGGGGCCTTCGGCGTACAGGTGTTTTTGCACGCGCAGCGGGCCGAGGTGACGGCGCAGCACCGGGCGTGTGGTGTCGCCGAAACGCGCATAGCCCAATTCCAGCTCGGCGCGCCAGCTGGGGGTGAACAGGGCAGGGGTGACGGGGAGGTTCATGGTTTTGTGCTTATCGTTAGGACGCTACAGATTAGATGGTTACCAGTCCGCGTACACCCTCGCTTTGCATATTTTCCCCCCGGCCCTGCTGCACGATTTCGCCACGGGACATCACCAGGTACTGGTCGGCCAGTTCAGCGGCGAAGTCGTAGAACTGCTCCACCAAGAGAATCGCCATGTCACCGCGTGCCGCGAGTTTCTTGATCACCGCGCCGATTTCCTTGATCACCGAGGGCTGAATGCCTTCGGTGGGCTCATCGAGAATCAACAACCGCGGGCGACTCACCAAGGCGCGGCCGATGGCCAACTGTTGCTGCTGGCCGCCGGACAAATCCCCTCCGCGCCGGTGCTTCATCTGCAGCAACACCGGGAACAGCTCGTAGATAAAGGCCGGCACTTCCTTGGCTTGGGCACCGGGGAAGCGCGAAAGGCCCATCAGCAGGTTTTCTTCCACCGTCAGCCGGCCGAAAATTTCCCGGCCCTGGGGCACGTAGGCAATGCCAGCATGTACGCGCTGATGCGGCTTGAACCCGGTGATCGGCTTGCCCTCCCAGTTCACCGCGCCTTCCTTGGCCGGCAGCAGGCCCATCAGGCATTTGAGCAGGGTGGTCTTGCCCACGCCATTACGCCCGAGCAGGCAGGTGACTTCGCCGATCTGCACGTCAAACGACAGACCGCGCAGGATATGGCTACCGCCGTAGTACTGGTGCAGCTTGTCGACTTGCAGCATTCTCAAACCTCCTGATGAAAGGACGCGGAGCGTCCGGGGCGGCATTCCCACGCGGAGCGTGGGAACGATCAACCACCTTAGCGACCGAGGTAGACTTCGATCACCCGCTCATTTTCCTGCACCTGTTCCAGCGACCCCTCGGCCAACACGCTGCCCTGGTGCAACACGGTGACGTGGTCGGCAATCGAGCCGACAAAGCCCATGTCATGCTCCACCACCATCAACGAATGCTTGCCCGCCAAGCCCTTGAACAGTTCGGCGGTGAATTCGGTTTCGGCATCGGTCATGCCCGCCACCGGTTCGTCAAGCAGCAACAGTTGCGGGTCCTGCATCAGCAGCATGCCGATCTCCAGGAACTGCTTCTGCCCGTGGGACAGCAACCCGGCCGGGCGCTGCGCCGAGGCCGTGAGGCGGATGGTGTCGAGCACTTCGTCGATGCGGTCTTTCTGCTCGCCGCTCAAGCGCGCGCGCAGGCTGGCCCAGACGGACTTGTCGGTCTTCTGCGCCAGCTCGAGGTTTTCGAACACCGTGAGGGCTTCGAACACCGTGGGCTTCTGGAACTTGCGGCCGATACCCGCCTGGGCGATCTGCACTTCGCTCATGCCGGTCAGGTCCAGGGTTTCGCCGAACCAGGCCTTGCCGTGGCTGGGCCGGGTCTTGCCGGTGATCACATCCATCAGCGTGGTTTTGCCTGCGCCGTTGGGGCCGATGATGCAGCGCAGCTCGCCGACGCCGATGTACAGGTTGAGGTCGTTCAAGGCCTTGAAGCCATCGAAGCTGACGCTGATGTCTTCCAGGGTCAGGATGGTGCCGTGGCGGGTGTTCAGGCCCTTGCCCGCAGCCTGGCCGATGCCGATGGCCTCGCGGCCGCTGCCCGCGTCGAAAATAGGTTCAAGCATGACGTTCCTCATTTCTTCAGCAGGCCGATAACGCCCTTGGGCAGGTACAGGGTGACGAGAATGAACAACGCCCCGAGGAAGAACAGCCAATATTCCGGAAAGGCCACGGTGAACCAGCTCTTCATACCATTGACCACGCCGGCGCCGAGCAACGGGCCGATCAAGGTGCCACGCCCGCCAAGCGCCACCCACACGGCGGCTTCGATGGAGTTGGTCGGCGACATTTCGCTGGGGTTGATGATGCCCACTTGCGGCACATACAACGCCCCCGCCAAGCCGCACAACACTGCGCTCAATACCCACACGAACAGCTTGAAGCCGCGCGGGTCATAGCCGCAGAACATCAGACGGTTTTCCGCATCACGCAAGGCGGTGAGCACCCGGCCGAACTTGCTGCGGGCCAGGCGCCAACCGAGGTACAGGCTCGTCACCAGCAGCAGCACCGTGGCCACGAACAACACCGCCCGCGTGCCCGGCTCGGTGATGCCGAAGCCCAAGATGCTGCGGAAATTGGTAAAGCCGTTGTTGCCGCCGAACCCGGTCTCGTTGCGAAAGAACAGCAGCATGCCGGCAAAGGTCAGGGCCTGGGTCATGATCGAGAAATACACGCCCTTGATCCGCGAGCGGAAGGCGAAGAAGCCGAACGCCAGGGCCAGCAACCCCGGCGCCAGCACCGCCAGGCACAGCGCCCACCAGAAGTGTTGGGTGCCCGCCCAGTACCAGGGCAATTCAGTCCACGACAAGAAGGTCATGAACGCCGGCAGCGCATCGCCGGACGCCTGGCGCATCAGGTACATGCCCATCGCATAACCGCCCAGGGCGAAGAACAGACCGTGGCCCAGGGACAACATCCCGGCGTAGCCCCACACCAGGTCGAGCGCCAGGGCGACGATGGCATAGCAGAGGATCTTGCCCACCAGCGTCAAGGTGTAGGCGGAGATATGAAAGGCGTTTTCCGCCGGCAACAGCGACAGCAACGGCAGCGCCAGCAGCACCGCGAGCAGGATCGCGCCGACGGTGATCGTCACCTTGGGGCCGGCTTTCTGTGCTGCCGTAAGCATCAATGGCTGGTTCATCAGTCGATCACCCGTCCTTTCAGTGCGAAGAGTCCTTGCGGGCGTTTCTGGATAAACAGAATGATCAGCGCGAGGATCAGGATCTTGCCGAGCACGGCGCCGATCTGCGGTTCAAGAATCTTGTTGGCGATGCCCAGGCCGAAGGCCGCCGTGACGCTGCCGGCGAGCTGGCCCACACCGCCGAGCACCACCACCAGGAACGAGTCGATGATGTAGCTCTGGCCCAGGTCCGGGCCGACGTTGCCGATCTGGCTCAGGGCGACGCCGCCCAGCCCCGCGATGCCGGACCCCAAGCCAAAGGCGAGCATGTCTACCCGCCCGGTCGGCACACCGCAGCAGGCGGCCATGTTGCGGTTCTGGGTGACGGCGCGCACGTTGAGACCCAGGCGCGTCTTGTTCAGCAACAGCCAGGTCAGCACCACCACGAACAGCGCAAAGGCAATGATCACCAGGCGGTTGTACGGCAGCACCAGGTTGGGCAGCACCTGAATGCCCCCGGACAGCCAGGCGGGGTTGGACACTTCGACGTTCTGTGCGCCGAACACCAACCGCACCAGTTGGATCAGCATCAGGCTGATGCCCCAGGTGGCGAGCAGGGTTTCCAGCGGGCGGCCATACAGGTGACGAATCACCGTACGCTCCAGCGCCATGCCGATGGCGGCAGTGACAAAAAACGCCACCGGCAGCGCGATCAGCGGGTAGAACTCGATGGCCTGGGGCACGTAGCGCTGCATCAGCAGCTGCACGACATAGGTGGAATAGGCGCCGAGCATCAGCATCTCGCCGTGGGCCATATTGATCACCCCCAGCAGGCCGAAGGTGATCGCCAAGCCCAGGGCCGCGAGCAGCAGAATCGAGCCCAGCGACATGCCGCTGAAGGCTTGACCAAGGATCTCCCCGATCATCAATTTGCGTTTGACCTGAGCCAGGCTGGTTTCGGCGGCGGTGTGCACGGTGGCTTCGGTTTCGACGCCGGGCGCGAGCAAGGCTTCGAGGCGAGTGCGGGCCAGCGGATCGCCCGTGCTGCCGAGCAAGCGCACGGCGGCCAGGCGCACCACCGGGTCGCTGTCGACCAGTTGCAGGTTGGCCAGGGCCAGGCTGAGGGCGCTGTGCACTTGCTCATCGGGCTCGGTGGCGAGCCGTTGGTCGAGGAATTTAAGCTGGGCCGGCACCGCGCTTTTTGCAAGGTGCGCGCCGCATCAAGGCGTACCTTGGGATCGGCCGCAAGCAGTCGCTGGCTGGCCTGTACATTCTCGATCAGGCCGCGCAGGCGGTTGTTCAGACGTACGGTCTTGGTTTCACCGTTGACGGTGAGTTGGCCTTGTTGCAGGGCGTCCACCAGTTCGATGCGCGCCGGGTCTGGCTGGGCGGCCCAGTCCTGAAGGAGCTTGGCTTGCTGCGCCGGGTTGGCGTTGATGAAGTCTTCGGCGTCGCTGGCGTGTGCGGCCAAAGGCAGCCACAGCAGCAAGGCGAGGAAATAGCGATTGAGGGCAGCGGGCATAAACAAGTGTCCTAGTCATGCACGGACAGTGTGGGAGGGAGCAAGCCCCCTCCCACATTTGGCCTGTGGTGGGGCTTTAGTTACTCTTCACGGCGTAGTCCGGCTTTTTTTCATTGCCCGGAATGTAAGGGCTCCACGGTTGTGCTCGAATCGGCTCATTGGTCTGCCACACCACCGAGAACTGCCCGTCAGCCTGGATTTCGCCGATCATCACCGGCTTGTGCAGGTGGTGGTTGGTCTTGTCCATGGTCAGGGTGAAGCCGGACGGAGCGGCGAAGGTCTGGCCGGCCAGGGCTTCACGCACTTTGTCGACGTCGGTGGAGTTGGCCTTCTGCGCCGCCTGCGCCCACATGTGGATGCCCACGTAGGTGGCTTCCATCGGGTCGTTGGTCACGGCCTTGTCTGCGCCTGGCAGGTTGTGTTTCTTGGCGTAGGCTTTCCAGTCAGCCACGAACTTCTGGTTCACCGGGTTCTCCACCGACTGGAAGTAGTTCCAGGCCGCGAGGTTGCCCACCAGTGGCTTGGTGTCGATGCCGCGCAGCTCCTCTTCACCCACGGAGAACGCCACCACCGGTACATCGGTCGCCTTCAGGCCCTGGTTGGCCAGTTCCTTGTAGAACGGCACGTTGGAGTCGCCGTTCACGGTGGAAATCACTGCGGTCTTGCCGCCGGCGGAGAATTTCTTGATGTTGGCGACGATGGTCTGGTAATCGCTGTGGCCGAACGGGGTGTAGACCTCTTCGATGTCTTTGTCCGCCACGCCTTTGGAATGCAGGAACGAGCGCAGGATCTTGTTGGTGGTGCGCGGGTACACATAGTCGGTGCCCAGCAGGAAGAAGCGCTTGGCGCCACCGCCTTCTTCGCTCATCAGGTATTCCACCGCCGGGATCGCCTGCTGGTTCGGCGCCGCGCCGGTGTAGAACACATTCGGCGACATCTCTTCGCCTTCGTATTGCACCGGGTAGAACAACAGGCCATTGAGCTCTTCGAACACCGGCAAGACCGATTTGCGCGACACCGAGGTCCAGCAACCGAACACCACGGCGACCTTGTCCTGGGTCAGCAACTGGCGGCCTTTCTCGGCGAACAGCGGCCAGTTGGACGCGGGGTCGACCACCACCGGCTCAAGCATCTTGCCGTTCACACCGCCCTTGGCGTTGATCTCGTCGATGGTCATCAGCGCCATGTCCTTGAGCGAGGTTTCGGAGATCGCCATGGTCCCGGACAACGAGTGCAGGATGCCGACCTTGATGGTCTCGGCGGCCTGGAGGGTCCAGGTCATGCCCATGGCGGCAATGGATGCCGACAAAGTGAAAGCCTTGATCAAGCTGCGACGCTTCATGGTGCGATCTCCGTAAAACCGATAGTTTTTGTTGGGCAGATACACACGACTTTGCAAGGGCTGTGCCTGCTACGCGAGGCACAGGATTACAGGCGGGTTCGGGAGGCGCTCAGGCACAGTGGCGCACCAGCATGGCGCCACATTCCGTTGTGGAGTGCACGGCAAGCTTCAAAACAGGGCGTTGCGCAATCCACTACTAAGCGGTGACGCTGACCCGTGACAGGAGCAGTCGGTCCAGCACCCACACGACGATCAGCGAAGCGCCCACCAACGGGAAAATGATTGCCAGGCCGAGCATGATCGCCATGGCAGTTTTCCATCTGGGCAAATCATGACGCAGGGGCGGCACACCCAGCCCACCCTGCGGCCGACGCTTCCACCAGATCACCACGCCACTCACCGCGCTGAGCAGGATCATCAGGCAGATCACCAGCACGATCAGTTGGTTGACCCAGCCGAACATCTTGCCTTCGTGCAACATCACGCCGGTTTCGGTGGCGCGTGCGACGCCGTTGTAATCTGCCCAGCGCACGTCGGCGAGCACCTTGCCGGTGTACTGGTCCACATGCAGTGTGGCGTCGTTGCGTGGGTCGTCGGCGAACACCGCGACCGTGAACACGCCCGTGGCCGTGGTGGGGAAGGTGATGCTGTAGCCGGGCTCGACCTTGCGCGCCGTGGCCAGGTCGACCACCTGTTGCAGGCTGACGCTGGGCGCGGCGGGGCCTGCATGCATGGCGCCGTGGTTCATGTGTTCGGCGTGATCGCCCGACATCGGCATCGGCGTGTTTTCCATGGCCCAGGGCACGGTCTGCTGGCTGGCGGTATTGAGCGTGCGCGCCTGCTGGTCCGATTGCGGCACGTTGTTCCACATCGCCGCCGGGAAGGTGTTCCACAGGTCGGCGTATTGCTTGCCCCAGAACCCGGTCCAGGTCATGCCGCTGAGCAGCATCACCAGCAGAAATGCCGCGCCCCAGAAACCGGCGACGGCGTGCAGGTCGCGCCAGAACAACCGCCCTCGGCTGCCCAGGCGTGGCCATAACACACCCGCCGATGACTGACCGCGCGGCCACCACAGGTACAGGCCGGACACCACCAGCATCACGCCCCAACCGGCAGCGAGTTCAATCAGACGATCGCCCGTGGTGCCGATCATCAGCTCGCCATGCAGGGCGCGGGCGATGGCTTGCAGGTTGTTCTTGGCGTCCTGCTCACCGAGCACGGTGCCGCGATACGGGTCAACGAATACAGTGATTTCGCGGCCTTGGTGTTGCATCACGAACTGCGCGCTGGCGGTGGCATCGGCGGGCGGCAGGTATTTGCTGATCGCGGCCTGGGGGTAAGCGGCCTTGGCCCGTTGCAGTTGCGCGTCGGCGCTCAGTGCCTGCGCGGCGGCGGGTACTTTGAGCAGGTCGCCGTACATCAGGGGATCGAGCTGGGGTTTGAACAGGTAGATGATGCCGGTCAGGGCCAGCAGCACCATGAAGGGGGCGACGAAGAGCCCGGCGTAGAAGTGCCAGCGCCAGGCCAGGTTGTAGAAGGAGATTTTTTGAGTGGTCATCGAGGGCTCCGCAAGGCTTTGGTTTATTTATGTCAGTTACACCGCCATCGGGGGCAAGCCCCCTCCCACACTTGACTGTGTTCACAAGGCTCAATCTGTGAACCTGATCAATGTGGGAGGGGGCTTGCCCCCGATGCTTTTAGAAGCTCATATCCACCTTGGTCCAGAGGGTTCGCCCCGGCTCCTTGATGGCTTGCGGGTCGCTGGCCGGGTAGCCGAACCCGGCATTCCCCGCCAGGTTCAAATGCTCGGCATAAGCCTTGCCGAACAGATTGTCGACACCAGTACTGACCTTGAAGTTTTTATTGATGCGGTACGCCGCATTCAGTGAGAACACACCAAAGCCGCCGCTCTTGTCGAAGTCCTTGCCGACCACATTGCCCTTGTTCGGGTCGATACGGTTTTGCGCCGCGACCACGCGCCACAAGGCCCCGGCGCTCCAGTCATCTTCGCTGTAGGTCAGGCCCAGGCGCGCATCCAGCGGCGGCATCTGTGGCAGTGCCTTGCCGTCGCTGCTGTTCTTGCCCCAGGCGTAGGCGAGGCTGGCGTCGGCTTTCCAGTGTTGCGTCAGTGTGTAGGCCGCACCCAGTTCACCGCCCATGATGCGCGCGTCGACATTGCGCGCCTGGGAGGTGGTGCCCATCATGCCGGGCCGGTAGTCGAACAGGATGAAGTCGCGCACCTGGCCGACGTAAGCCGAGGCCCAGGCTTGCAGGTCGGCGGTTTTGTATTGCGCGCCGACATCCAGCTGGGTGGTCTTCTCGGGCTTTACGCCGTCAAAGGCATTGGCCGAGCCGAGCGCGCCGGTGTTGGGGGAAAACAGCTCCCAGTAATCCGGGAAGCGTTCGGCGTGACCCACGCCGGCATACAGCGTGGTGGGGGTGTCCGCCAGGTCGTGCTCGTAGCGCACAAAGCCGGACGGCAAGGTATCGGCGCGGGTGTCGCCAGCGGTCGGGTTGGGGCGCGACATCATTCCCGAGCCCGTGCGTTGGCGAAAGTCCTTGGCCGAGGCGCGGTCCAGGCGTGCGCCGGTGATCAGGCGGTCGCGGTCGGCGGCGTACCAGGTCAGCTCGCCAAATACGCCGTAGTTGTGGAAGTTGGCGTCCTTGTCGCGCGGCAGGTCCTTGTAGGTGTCGACGCCCATGCTGCTGCGCGCGCGGTGTTCGTTGGTCTGCGCGTCCAGGCCGCCGATCAACTGCACATCGGCCCAGCGCCACGTGGCCTTGACCCTTGCACCGAGGGTGCGGCGGTCGACGTTGGAGGCCATGGGCCCGGCCATCATGCCGGTGCCGGACGGTACGCGCAGACTGTAGTTGTCCATCACGTGGTCGGCGTAGTTGTAGTAGACCTGGGCCTCAAGCTTATCCAGCACCTCGCCGAGGTTGGACTTCTCGAAGCGCAGCCCCAGGCTTTCGCGCAGGAACTGCGACCCGTCCATGCCGCGTCCGGCGTAACGTGCCTCGCCGTCGCCACGGCCGGCGGTGAGCTCGAGCAGCGTATCCGCGTCGGGGGTGAAGCCGACAGCGACGTCGCCGTTCCATTTGTCATAGCGCGACGCGACCGTGTCGTTGTTGCCGTCCTTGTAATCGTCGGCGTGGGCCTGGTTGCCGATCACCCGCACATAGCCCAGCGGCCCGCCGGCAGCGGCATCGATGACCTTGTCGAAACGGCCGTTGGAACCGGCCAATACGCTGGCGTTGAGCCGCGTGCCCAGCTCGCCGAAGTGTTCCGGCTCACGCTCGAACAGCACGGTGCCGGCTGACGCACCGGGGCCCCACAGCACGGTTTGCGGGCCCTTGATCACGGTGAGCTTGTCGTAGGTTTCCGGCGAGATGTACGAGGTGGGCGCATCCATCCGGCCGGGGCAGGCGCCGAGCATCATGCCACCGTTGGTGAGGATATTCAGGCGCGAGCCGAACATGCCGCGCAGCACCGGGTCGCCATTGGTGCCGCCGTTGCGTACCAGGGCGAAGCCGGGGATGGTCTTGAGGTAGTCGCCTCCATCACTGGCGGGTACCGGCTGGCGTGGGTCTTTCGGGTTGGTGACAACGGTGAGTGGCGAGCTGGGGGCGATCGCGGTGATCACCGTGGGGCTCAACTCGTGTTCCTCCGCGTGGGCCTGCGAAGCAAGCAGTGCGCCGCACAGTACGGCAAAAACAGGGGCAACCCCCAAACGGGTGTCGACAGGAAACCTGGACATGAAAAATTCCATCAATCAATCGTAAACGACACGGCCAGCAGCCTGCGGCTGTCTGTTAAAAGTCGGCCGGTGTGAAGTAACGCGATGTGGGGCTTACGAGGCGATGGGCGGCGCACGACTGCGGGCGCCGGGGAAGATGCTTTGCCGGGCATGGCCCAGGCGCGGGGCGGGGGGAAGGGCGTTGGCGGGCGGCGGGGCGTCGAGGGCGATGAAGGACACGCCGCCGGGCAGGGCCGGGCAACTGAAGAGCAGGCTGCAATAGCCGCACTTTTCCCAGAGTACGTGGTGCTCGTCGGGGGCCTTGGTGGGCTTGGGCTCGCCATGGCAGCTCGGCATGTCCATCGACATACCGGCGTGATGATCCATCGGCATCGCTTGGGAAATCAGCGGGCCGATAAAGATCATCAGCATGGCGAACAGGCTGATCCAACTGCCACGCATCAAGCGCGGGCGTGGAGACAACCTGGCGCGAGAGGCGCCCATCGAGGTCAGCCTATTGGGCGTGCTGATGCGCGTGGGCGGCCACCGGCGGCGTTTTCTGCACCGATACGTTCACGTCGACCTTGCCGGCCTTTTCAAAGGTCAGGGTCAGCGGGAACTGCTTGCCGTCGGCCAACAGGCTGCGGTCTTTGAGGCCCAGCAGCATGACGTGGTAAGCCATCGGCGCGAAGGTCAGCTCGCCCTTGGCCGGCACGGCGACGCTGGGCACTTCGCGCATCTTCATCAGGTCGCCTTGCATCACATGCTCGTGCAACTCGGCTTTTTCGGCGACGCTGGTTTCGACGCTGAGCAGGCGGTCCGGGGAAGCGCCGCTGTTATGAATCACGAAGTACGCTGCGACGGTGGGCGCATTCGGCGGCAATTCCTGGGACCAGGGATCGCTGACCAACAGGTCGCCGACCTTGTAGTCATCGGCATTGGCGGCACTGAACACCGGCAGCAGCAACGCCGCCAGAAGCAGGGAAGATTTGAGCATGGCAGTTCTCCAGAACAGTTCTAAACGCAGTTCACTTGCGAAGCAGATCAGACCGTTGGAGAGGCGCGGGGGTTGAGGCTCGGCCATTGCTGGCGTGGCGTGGGGTTTTGCAAGGCAGGCGCGGGCAGGCTGCGCAGTGCTTCGAATCGTGTGACATACAATTGCGGCACATGCCCCGGCAACGCCACCCACGACGCCGAACCTGAGCAACACCAGCAATGCTGCATGGCAGAGTGATCATCCGGCGCCGCCGGAACCTCCAGCGAGCCTAGGGCGAGCGTCTGCAGGCTGGCGCCGTTGGACGAACAGAAACTGCCCCACATCAACCGCTTGACCGGGTCATCCACCTGCTGCATCGCACCGGCCAGCGGCATGGCAAACGCATTGAACAGCACTGCAAGGCAGGCGATCCAGGCAATTGCAAAGCGTTGACGGGCCATGGCGGATAATCCGTAGGGTTAAACGATCAGGCGGGTATTTAGCCTGATCGGGGGGATAAGTAAAAAGGGGCGGTGTGGTTTGGTGTCGCAGTGCCGGGTTTGAGGATAGACGGGGAATCGAGGGAGTGCCGATCAACAAGGCAACACAGGTCCAGTGTGGGAGGGGGCTTGCCCCCGATAGCTGAGTGTCAGTCAGCCCATGTACGGCTGACACGTACCCATCGGGGGCAAGCCCCCTCCCACATTTGGATTCGATTGTTCCCACGCTCTGCGTGGGAATGCAGCCCAGGACGCTCTGCGTCTGCTCTAGTAATTGTGACGCGCAGCGTCACGGGATGCGTTGCCACGCGGAGCGTGGCAACGATCAAATCTCGTTGGACGTTTATGCAATGGGAACTCCGTGGACCTGCATATCGACACCTAAGGCTTTTCTAATCACTGCAAAAATCGCCGCGAGGTTATCCATACTAGGATTGCCGCCGGCTGACAGCATCCGGTGCAGGCTTTTACTCGGTTTGGCGGTTTCTTTCGCCAGGCCTTCAAAGCCCACTGTGGCGTTGACCAAATCACGTAGAATCACGCGCGAAATTTCCGGCTCACCATTGAGAAACAGCGTAGCGGCCTCATCAAGGAGCGCTTGGGCAAATTCAGGGTCGCGCTGAGCACGTTCGGCGATGGTGTGTTTGTAGCTGCGGGTAAGCGCCATGTTGGTTACCTCTTTTGTTTCAATTTCTTGCCACGCTGATGCTCATTGATCAGCGACTTTACGACTTTGATATCGCGTTTTTGACTGGACTTGTCGCCACCCCCGAACAGGATGATTAATCGGTGGCCTTCTTGTATCAGATAGATTCGCAGGCCTGGTCCCCAATCGATGCGGTATTCGCCTAGCCCATCGAACCACTTGATGTTGCTGGTGTTGCCCGTTTCAAGTCGAACCAAAGCGGTTGAAACTCGAGCTGCCGCTGGGACACTCAAAGATGAAAACCACTCATCGAACGGACTGGATTCGTTAGCGCGTCGGTATTCTTCAATCTCAATCATTAGCCGTCCTGAAGGTAACAAATAGGTTACTGATCAAGCAAGCGAGCGATCCTGACTTATCAAATGAAATTTGCCAACGAGCTGAGTGTTTCTTCAGGCGACAGGAGTTGTCTACTTGAGCCAATATCGGTGGCTTTGGACGCTCTGCGTCCGTTTTCAAGTCGCAACGTGGGAGCGTCACAAGATGCATTTCCCACGCGGAGCGTGGGAACGATCAAGTAAAAAAGGGAAATGTGGTTGGATGTCGCAGTGCTATCAGATTGCTGTGACGTGAAGCTTGAGACCCAAGGCCTTCATTACTTTCATGACAGTCGCGAACTCGGGATTGCCAGTGCTGGAGAGGGCTTTGTACAGACTTTCTCGTCCGAGGCCGGCATCGCGGGCTACCTGCGTCATGCCTTGGGCGCGGGCGATGTCGTTGAGAGCAGTACGAATCAAAAGACCATCACCCGCATCATCTTCGAAGCAGGTCTCCAGATATGCGGCCATCTCCAAAGGTGTATTCAAATATTTTGCCGCGTCGAAGCGGGTAAAGGACTCGCTCATGATTTATTCCTCGCTACCAGATTCGATCGTTCCCACGCTCTGCATGGGAATGCCGCCCAGGACGCTCTGCGTCTGCTCTAGTAATTGTGACGCGGAGCGTCACGGGATGCGTTGCCACGCGGAGCGTGGGAACGATCAAACAGAAATCTCCGACAACTCTTTGAGGTTGCCGGTAGGAAACTCAATCTCTAGTCTCCGTACACCGCTGCAAACTCAGCGGTCGGGCGTCGCGGCTCGGATTGATTAAGCATTGCCTCCTTTCAGTTGACGCTTTTTTATCGTCTACTGTGCGGCGCTATGGTGGCTGTGCGCGGGATACCTTCGGGTATGCCGGCTTCCTTAATCTCCGGTCCGCGAACCTGCGCACAGCTGCCACCCCCATCGCGTCGCGGCGATTAGTTGGCAGCTCCACTTAGATTAAGGAGCTTCACAATGATCAAACCCACCCCAAATCCCCCCATCCGGCTGTTCACCGTGGTCGATGGAGTCAGCACCGAAGACCTGCTGGTCAACCTCAGCGAAACACTCGCCTCGGCCAATGCGCTGAGTTGCGACATTGCCTTTAACCTGGAAGGCGCACCACGCGAGGAATTGCTGGGCGTTGCGCAGTTGATCGAGCTGGCGCAATTGCTTGCTGACAGGGTGCACGAAGGTGTAGGGCAGGCTGCAAGTCGTTAACAAGTTCGATGAGCGATCGTTCCTGCGCTTAAGCGTGGGAATGATCGTGTGGCAGGTATCAGACCTCCCAGCTGGCTTCCCGTATATGATTGAAATTAACGACATCTACGCAGTGCTGATGAGCAAACCCTGCGACCCTGAGATCATCAGTCAAAACCAGATAATTATCTTTTGCTGCGGCAACAATGCCGACGTCGGTAAGACCGTAGGGCGATAGCTCATAATCACGACTTATATCCAAGGCTGGATTATGAATCTCGATTATTGTTGACAGTGAATTTTTTAATGTTGAATAAAAATCGCGCAGCTTGCTTCCATGAAGTCCGTTTGTAAGGTTGCTGACTTCAGCGAGTATGTGAGGGGTTGCAACAAGTTTTTCGAACTGATCAATCACTTTGAGTAGAAGTTGATAGTCGTCATCGCTGTAGCCGCGTGTTCTCTTGAACGCTACGATGCTGGACGTTCCGCCTATCAGGGCCAGGAGTAACAAATTAGTGTCAACGATGAGTCCTTTTCTTCGATATTGCTTGATATAGGCCTCTATCATACTTCGCGAATCTTCATGGAGCGGAACTCGCCAGTCTCCGAGTCAATGATGAATGTTTTGTATTTTCGTGCATACATGTGTCCCGCTAGAGATGCACCTAGCCGTTCATATTGATTGGGGTTGGGAACATTGAAGCCCAGTGTAATTGCCCAGGTTTTATTATCTGGATTTAACTCTACTTCCTCGAGCATCAGGTCTTGTAGGGCTGTCTCTTGTCCGAGAAAGTCGTTTGCGGCTGCCTTGGCAACTTGGACGGCTTCTTTAACTTCTATCATGTCAGCTCCTGAATATCCTTGGGTCTGGCTTGAACTGTTCCTGGAGTTTAGCACTTCGTGTTGTGGGTTCATCGCCGTCCCTTGTAGCAACAATAGATTGGATAAAGGTGGCGGATGATCCTGATCTATCGAATGAAATCTGCCAACGAATCGATTGTTTCCGCGGGCGACAAAAGCTCCCTGTCCACCGCCAACAACACCGGCCGCTTCAACACCAACACCGGCACCCCGCGTTCCCGCGCCACTTCCAGCTTCGGCTCGGTGGCTGTGCTGCCACTGTTCTTGCTGATCAGCACATCAATCCCGCGTCGTTCAAACAGCGCACGTTCGTCTTCAAGCAGGAACGGACCGCGTGCGCCAATCACTTCACAGCGATCATTGCCCGGATACACATCCAGCGCGCGCAGCGTCCAGAATTGGTTGGCGGGGATTTCGTCGAGGTGCTGCAACGGTTCGCGACCCAAGGTGAAGAGGGGACGATTGAACGGTTTGAGTGCTTCGATCAGCTCGGCCCAATCACTGACCTCACGCCAATCGTCACCGGCCTGCGGCTGCCACGCTGGTCGGCGCAACGCCCAGCAGGGGACACCGCACAACTGCGCCGCCTGTGCCGCGTTCTGGCTGATCTGCGCCGCGTATGGATGGGTCGCATCGAGGATCAGACTGATCCCCGCATCCCGAACAAACTGCGCCAAGCCCTCAGCGCCACCGTAACCGCCGACCCGCACTTGGCAGGTGAGATCGGTCGGCACACGTCCCACGCCCGCCAGGCTGTAGATATGTTCCGGCCCTAACGTCCGCGCGATGGCCAGCGCTTCGGTCACGCCACCCAGCAGCAGAATCCTTTTCATAGCGGCTTGACCACTTCCAGCAAGGTAATCGGCAGCGCCTGGCGCCAGGTATCGAACTCTCCCAGCGGCTGCGCCTGGGCCACATGGACGCGCGTCAGTTCGCCGCCGTGCTCCGCGCGCCAGTTCATCAGGGTCATTTCACTTTGCAGGGTTACGGCGTTGGCGACGAGTCGACCACCGGGGCGCAGCTGTTGCCAGCAACTGTCGAGCACGCCGTCGCGGGTGACGCCGCCGCCGATGAAGATGGCGTCGGGTGTCGGCAGGCCATGCAAAGCGTCCGGGGCGGTGCCGCGTACCAGGTGCAGGCCGGGCACGCCGAGGGCGTCGCGATTGTGTTCGATCAAGTCTTGGCGGCCTGCGTCGGCTTCAATCGCCAGTGCGCGGCAACTGGGATGAGTGCGCATCCATTCGATACTGATGGAACCGCTGCCTGCGCCCACGTCCCACAGCAGCTCGCCAGGCATGGGGCCAGGCGCGCGAGGGTCATGGCGCGCACATCGCGCTTGGTCAGTTGGCCGTCGTGCTTAAAGGCGCTATCCGGCAGGCCTGCCAGGCGCGACAGGCGTGGCGTGTCGGGCGAGGCCAGGCACTCGATGGCGACCAGGTTCAGATCGGCGGCCGAGTGGTGCTGCCAATCCTCGGCCAGGCCGTCGATACGTCGCTCATTCGCCCCGCCCAAGTGTTCAAACACGCTCAATCGGCTCGGCCCGAACCCGGCCTCGGTCAACACAGCAGCGATCAACGCAGGGCTGCCACCGTCATTACTCAGCACTAACACGCGCACACCGCTGGCCAGATGCGCGTTGATTGCCGCGACGGGCCGCGCCACCACGGATAACGTCACCACGTCCTGTAACGGCCAGCCCAAACGCGCGGCTGCAAGGGATACCGACGACGGCGCGGGCACAATCAGCAACTCTTGCGCCGCAATCTGTCGCGCCAGACTTGCGCCCACGCCATAAAACATCGGGTCGCCGCTGGCGAGCACACACACAGGCGTACCGCGCCGCGCCAGTACCGGTTCCAGGGAGAACGGGCTCGGCCACAACTCGCGCTCACCGCGAATGCACACCGGCAACAGGTCCAACTGGCGCTGCGCCCCTATAATCCGCGTGGCGCGCAGCAAGGCGTGCCGGGCGTTTCTTCCCAGGCCCTTGAAGCCGTCTTCACCGATGCCTACTACCGTCAGCCAGGGCGACATATCAATTCCTTGAACGACATCCGACGGGCAGGCTTTTCATGCCGTCGGACAAAGCAGGCATAATACCGCGCCTTTACCCGTCAACCGGAAGCCCCGTGAACCCAACGCCCGCTCTGAATACCTTGCGCCCCTCGGCTTGTCCGGGGTTGTTGCGCATCGTCCAGGCGCTGGACGGCGGTATTTGTCGGATCAAACTGGCCGGTGGCTCGATCACCGCGGCCCAAGCCAACGCCGTGGCGGACGCTGCCCAGGCGTACGCAGGCGGGGTGATCGAGGCGACCAACCGCGCCAACCTGCAGATTCGCGGGATCGGCGCCGAGCAGGAGGCCTTGATCGCGATGTTGCTGGCGGCAGGCCTCGGCCCGAGCAATGCGGGCGGTGATGACGTGCGCAACCTGATGCTCAGCCCCAGCGCCGGCATCGACCCGCAGATGCTGTTCGACACGCGCCCACTGGCCGGGCAGATCCTCGCCACCCTGGAAAACCATCCACGCTTTCATGAGCTGTCGGCCAAATTCGCCGTGCAGCTGGATGGCTTCGAGGCCTTGGCGATGCTCGAACATCATCATGATCTGTGGCTGTCGGCCTTCGAACAGGCGGGTGAAACCCTGCTCGCGTTCGGCATGGCCGGCTGTCCTGGGCTGAATGCACCGTTGGCCGCTGTGCGCCTGGACCAAGGCCATGCCCTGGTGGTGGCCGTGCTCGAAGCCTTTCTCGACCTGGCCACGCCGGAACAAACGCGCATGCGCCAGCTGGTTGTAGATAACTTACTGAGCCGCCTGGGCCTGCCGCTACTGCCGGCGGATGGCTTCAACCGCCCGGCCAGCAGCGCGTCAGGCCATCCGGGCAGTTATCCACAGCGCCAGCAAGGCCGGTTCTATGTCACCGCCGTCGCGCCATTGGGCCGCCTGGACTCGGCGATGCTCAAGGGCGCTGCACAGCTGGCCTGCGAGTATGGCGACGCCACCTTGCGGTTCACCCCTTGGCAGGGCGTGCTGCTGCCTAACCTCACACAGCCAGGCGTGGTGACCGAGCAGTTGGCGCAACTGGGCTTTCTCTGCGCAGCCGACCAGCCCCTGGCGCGGATGATCGCCTGCACCGGTTCCAGCGGCTGCGGCAAAGGCTTGTCGGATACCAAGGCCGACGCCGTGCAATTGGCCGCCCTGCAACCGGGTCACGACGTTCACTTGTCCGGCTGCCCGCGCTCCTGCGCCGCCGCACACACCGCGCCGGTCACCTTGCTGGCGGTGAGCCCCGGCCACTACGACCTCTATTTTCGCGACGCTGCTCATCCAGGTTTTGGCCGGCTGCACGCGCGCACTCTTTCTATTGACGCGGCGGGCGCCTTGCTGCGCGCTCGCCCACGGAGCAACACCGATGATTGATTACATCCGCGACGGTCAGGAGATCTATCGCAACTCCTTCGCCATTATTCGCGCGGAGGCCAACCTGGCGCGTATCCCGGCGGATCTGGAGAAACTCGCGGTGCGGGTGATTCATGCATGCGGCATGGTCGAGGCCATCGACGGCCTGCAATTTTCCGACGGCGCAGGCAAGGCCGGGCGCGACGCGCTGGCGGCGGGCGCACCGATTTTATGCGATGCGCGGATGGTCTCCGAAGGCGTGACCCGTGCGCGCCTGCCGGCCAACAACAAGGTGATCTGCACCCTGCGTGACGACAGCGTGCCGGAGCTGGCGCGCGAGCTTGGCAACACACGCTCCGCCGCTGCCCTGGAACTCTGGCGCCCGCATTTGGCCGGCAGCGTGGTGGTGATCGGCAACGCACCGACCGCCCTGTTCTACCTGTTGGAAATGCTCGACGCCGGCGCGCCGAAACCGGCGTTGATCCTCGGTTTTCCGGTAGGTTTTGTCGGTGCCGCCGAATCCAAGGCGATGCTCGCCGCCGATAGCCGTGGCGTGCCGTTCGTGATCATGCAGGGCCGCCTGGGTGGTAGCGCCATGGCCGCCGCCGCCGTCAATGCGCTCGCCACGGAGGTTGAATAATGCCTGCACGCGGACGTCTGATCGGCCTGGGCGTAGGGCCCGGTGACCCGGAACTGATCACCCTCAAGGCCCTGCGCCTGCTGCGCGAATCGCCGGTGGTGGCGTACTTCGTGGCCAAGGGCAAGAAGGGCAATGCCTTCGGCATCATCGAAGACCACCTGGTGCCCCAGCAAACCCTGATGCCGCTGGTGTACCCGGTGACCACCGAGGCGCTGCCGGCGCCGCTGTCCTATGAGCAGGTGATCAGCGATTTCTACGACACGGCCAGCGTCGCCGTGGCCGCGCATCTGGATGCCGGCCGCGATGTGGCGGTGATCTGCGAAGGCGACCCGTTCTTCTACGGCTCTTATATGTACCTGCATGACCGCCTCGCCGAACGCTATGAGGCGCAGGTCATCCCGGGCGTGTGTTCGATGCTGGGCGGTGCTTCGGTATTGGGCGCGCCGCTGGTGTATCGCAATCAGAGCCTGTCGGTGCTCTCTGGCGTGTTGCCCCACGATGACCTCAAGCGCCGACTGGCGGACGCGGATGCGGCGGTGATCATGAAGCTGGGGCGCAACTTTCCCAAGGTGCGCCAGGTATTGGAAGAACTCGGTCTGGCCGGGCGCGCGCTGTACGTGGAGCGCGCCACCATGGCCAATCAGAAAATCGTGCCGCTGGATCAGGTGGAGCCGATGTCGTCGCCGTATTTCTCGTTGATCATCGTGCCCGGTGAACGGTGGCAAGGTTGATGAGCCCGGCGATTGTCATTCTGGGCCAGGGCAGCCTGGCGACCGCGCGCAGGATCCAGCAACTTTACCCGGCTGCGCTGATCCATGGCCTGGATGGTCGGGTTGAGGGGGCAGACCAACGCTACAGCGAATTCGGCGCCACCCTGCGCCAGCTCTACCAGCAAGGCACGCCGCTGATTGCGCTGTGCGCCGCCGGCATTGTGATCCGTACCCTCGCGCCGCTCTTGCTCGAAAAAGGCGAGGAGCCGGCCGTGCTGGCCGTCGCCGAAGACGGCAGCGCCGTGGTGCCGCTGCTGGGTGGCCTGGGCGGCGTGAATGTGATGGCGCGCGAGATTGCCGCCGCATTGGGCGTGGCAGCGGCGATCACCACCAGCGGCGAGTTGCGGTTCGGCACCTGCCTGCTCAACCCGCCCAAGGGTTACGAGCTGGCGGACCTGGAGCTGGGCAAGCGCTTCGTCTCGGACCTGCTGGCCGGTGAAAGCGTGCGCATCGAAGGCGCGGCGCCCTGGCTGGAGCAGGCCAATTTGCCGCAGGATCCACAGGCCCGCCTGGCGATTCATGTGGGCAGTGCCGAGCGTACGCCTGCCGCCAACGAATTGCTGATCTACCCGAAGACGGTGTGCGTCACCTGCAAGCCCGGTGCGCACCTGGCGGCACGTGTGCGCACGGCCTTGCAGGAGGCGGGCGTTGCCGTGCAAGCGCTGGCGTGCCTGCTGGCGAGCGACACGCAGATGGCCGAAGCCTCGTTGCATGAGGCCGCGTCGGAGCTGGGTGTGCCGCTGCGCTTTGCCAAGCTTGAGCCGCACGCGGACATCACCCTCAGCGTGGCCGAGCAGCCGGTGGATGTGTCACAGGTTGGCCGCCCGCGTGGCCGTCTCGCCGTGATCGGCCTTGGCCCTGGCGCCGCTGACTTGATGGTGCCGGCCGTCAAGGCCGAGTTGGCGCGCTGCACCGATGTGCTGGGCTACGAAACCTACGTGCGCATGGCCGGGCCGTTCCGTGACGACCAGGTGCAGCATTGCACGGACAACCGCGAAGAAATGCAACGCGCACGTCACGCCTTCGAACTGGCCGCCCAAGGGCGCTCGGTGGTGGTGGTGTCGTCTGGCGACCCCGGTGTATTCGCCATGGCCGCTGCGGTGATCGAGGCGTTGCATGAGTCCAGCGACCCGGCCTGGCATCAGGTCGACCTGCAGATCCTGCCTGGCGTCTCGGCTTCCCTGGCCACCGCTGCCCAGGCGGGCGCGCCGCTGGGGCATGATTTCTGTGTGATGTCGCTGTCGGATAACCTCAAGCCCTGGTCGATCATCGAAAAGCGTCTGGACCTCGCGTCCCAGGCCGACCTGGCGCTGGCGTTCTACAACCCGATTTCCCGTGCGCGCCCGTGGCAACTGGGGCGTGCGCTGGAGATCGTCGCCCAGCACCGCACGCCTGAAACACCGGTGGTACTGGGCCGTGATATCGGTCGCCCCGGCCAGACGCTGCGCGTCACCACGCTGGGCCAGCTCACCCCGGACCAGGTGGATATGCGCACCATGGTGCTGGTTGGCTCGTCCACCACCTGCACCTTTGCGCGTGCCGGCGGCGGGGAGTGGGTGTACACACCGCGCTGGTACGGCGGTAAACCCGTCTCCTGAAAACGCCTCGGCGGTGGTCCGAAAGCTCCGAATGACTCAAGGACTTTCCTGTAGTCATCCGGGGCTTTTTCTTTTTTTCACGGCGAAACCATGAAGCCCTTCGTGCATGCCGCGCTATTGCTGGACGGCGCGCTTGGCCGAGCCGCGCCAAGGGATGTTTGTCGCCTGGAAAGCCCGTCGGTCAGTGGACTAGTGTGGTTACAAGCCCCGAGTCGGGGTGTACGTGGAGAATTGGAAATGGAGCGACATCACAGAAGGATCAACAGTACCAAAAGGCGCAAGTTGATTGCCGCCTACAAATTGCCGGGTGCGCCAGGCACGCACGCGGCTTTACCACTGGACACCGAAGATGACTGCAATGCGGCGGTGGTCAACAACGGCGTGATTTCTTTCGCCGAGGGACTGTCCGGGCTTAACCGCGAGTACATCCGCAAAAGCTACCTGTTGGCCAGCAGTTATGTGAGCGATGTATTGAAGGTTCATCGGGGCACCGAGGCCTGGTACGACGAATTTATCAAGGTGATGGTCAGCCTCGGCTGGTTGCCGTTGCGCAGCAGTTTTGAGCGAGTCTCACGCGTCGGCGAGGGGCTGACGGTGCAACTGGCGGCATTGAATATCATCGGCGCGATGCTCGCGTCGATGTCGTTGTCGGGGCCGCTGCTCAGCCTGCTGCCGAAACTGGCCGCGGATGCGCTGGAAGCCTTGAAGCAACAGCCGGCGTCGTTCGATTTGTTCAAGCGCAACTGCAGCGTGCACCAGGGCGGTGACTTTGGCGTGGCGTCCTGCGCGCAAACCAATGGCGAAGTGATGATGGTGCTGGTGACCTACAGCAGCCATGGCGTGAGTAAACAGGTGGGTTTGCCGTTCCTTGAATGGGACAGCTCATCGTTCGAGGCCTTCAGCGGGCAGACCTGCCTGGTGCTGAATACCTCGGTGGTCAACGAGAAGACCCTTCAACTGATGCGTGACAGCGCGGGTGACAAGGTGCAGTCGGCCATTGCCAAATACCGGATCTAGGTCACCAGATAACCGCGCACCCCGGTAAAGATAATTTGCGCGGCCAGGGCACACACGAACAACCCCATCAACCGGCTGACAATCTGCAAGCCCTGGTCGCCGAGAATTCGTTCGATCCGATTGGACAGGTACAGCACCACGCCCACGGTAAGGCTGGCCAGGGCGATGCTGAGGATGGCGGTGAGCTTGTCGTCCCAGTGGGGCTGGCTTACCCCCATCACCAGCAGCGCGCCGATGGTGCCGGGGCCGACCGTCAGCGGGATGGTCAGCGGTACGATGGTCACGTCCTGCTGCACGTTATCGGTCTGCACCGCCGACTTGCCCTGGGCCATGCCCAGGGCGGAGATAAACAGCACGCTGCCGGCACCGATGCGAAAGGCATCCACGGTGATGCCGAACACACTGAAAATCACCCGGCCGAACAGGTACAGCAGCACGCTCGACACCAGCGTCGCCAGCGCGACTTTCCACGCCAGGCGCCGCCGCTCCTTGCTGGAATAACCACGGGTCAGGCTGATAAAGCAGGACAGCACAAAGAACGGGCTATAGAGCACCAGCATCTTCAGGTAAACGCTGAACAACACATGGAGCATGAGGGGCGGCTCGCGGCAGAGGAAAGTTGGCAGAGTCTATCAGGCGACATAGAACAAATGTGGGAGGGGGCTTGCTCCCGATTGCGGTATACCAGCCAGATATTACTCACTGACCCACCGCGACTTAAGCCCAACCTATCAATCGTTCATACTCGGCCGACTTTCAAGAAAAACAGTCACCGCTGTGTAGTCACTGCCATTGGCATGTCGATACAGCGTACGGCTGTGATAGTCCGATACATCTCCCGCCACCGAGACAGTGATCGTTTGGCCTTGCACTTCAACCTTTGCCGATGCATCACGCGTAATCAGAAATGGACTGGCACCTTCCAAAGCAGACAATATTTCTCGATCAGCCCCCAAGGTGCGGTAGACGTAGTATCGGTAAGTGAACGGAACAGTTGCCCCTCCACGATCATCCTTCACGCCGTAGACCGAAGCATCACTGCTCAGAGGCGTGCGGAGTACAACCTCTGTCAATTTCGGGCGACCTGGCGAAAGAAGCCAGCCGCCGCCGATATACACCAAGCACAGCGCCAGCAGGATCGTGGTAACAATAGAATAAAGCGACTTTTTAGTAGTTCCTGAATCTGGCATACCTGATTCCTTCCTTGATCCAATATTGGTCGACAGGATCATCGCCGAATGGTGCATTCCCCCACCAACGACCAAATTCGTCTTTGTCCGTACCGGCGCTGTTTTGAGCAAGGCCCGCTGCGCGCAAAAGCACGTTCTCGCTAAAACCGCCAGCAATCCCTACCGCACCATAATGGAAGTTTCCAAAAGCTTCATATTCAATGGATATTTGCTTGTAATCCCAAGGTCCGCGATTACGGACCTGAGTATAAAACCAAGAGTACATAAACGCTGAGCCAGCCTTTAGCACATTCTTTTTGTGGAACGCGGTGGCCATATTTTCATCAAGTGATACGCCGGGTGGCGGCATAGGGTTCGCCATTGCATGCTTCCTCTGCATTAGGGGCTTGCGCAGCGGAACCTAACACCAGAAGGTCAGAATGATGAGCGGAGCAAGGAACAAAAGAGAATTCGTACGAAGGAGTAGGACATGCCTCACGTCACTGCATAATGATGAGATGTTTCCTACAGTTCTTTCGGGTTGCTGGTCGGAACGGGCATCAATAGTCTTCGCCAGCCGCTGCCAATTCAGCGGCCGGACGTGAGAAATCCGAACTACTCCATTGGCGCAAAAGCGCCCACCATATACAGTGCAGGCGCTTTTCTATGCCCGCTGTTATGGCGGCTGTGCGCGGGCACGCTTCGGCGTGGCCGAGTTCCTGGAGACTTGGTTTTCTCACTCCGCGTACAGTTGCCACCCACAGTTCGTGAGAAAAACTTGGTGGTAGCCCTTAATTCTCCAGGAGCTACATCATGATCAAAGACAGTCCAAACCCTCCTTCAGATTCAAACCTGCTCTTCATCCTCCGTCCTGACCTCGACAACGAAACCCTGCTGGTCAACGCCTCTCAGGATCTAGAATCCATCAATGCCATCGCGACCCACCTAGCCTTTGAAGTCGATGGTCCACAGCGCAGTGTGGTGTTAGGGCTTTGTCGAATGGTCGAGGGAGTGCAGTTACTGATAGATCGAATGGTTGATGGATGCGGCGAGGCTCGAGCACAGTAGTAGCGGCCGGCTTTAGAGCCTCATCGCGGCATAGGTATCTACACAACCTTGTAGCAGCCAACGGTAACCACGATGCGAAGCGAGTCGCTCTTGATCTTGCTCTTGATCTAGGCGCCCCGTTAAACCACGCTGGCCGGAATTCGACATTGATTTGGGGGGTAAACCGGCAGGGATGCCGGTTTAGCCGCCCCGCGCCATGGATGGCGCGGGGCGGCGGCCCCCC
The DNA here is from genome assembly GCF_003851705.1 of Pseudomonas sp. R2-37-08W. Classification (NCBI taxonomy): domain Bacteria; kingdom Pseudomonadati; phylum Pseudomonadota; class Gammaproteobacteria; order Pseudomonadales; family Pseudomonadaceae; genus Pseudomonas; species Pseudomonas sp. R2-37-08W. Next base: position 723,395 of record NZ_CP027728.1, read on the forward strand.
AAATCACTGTCGGATTACGGGCACACCGAGCCGGGGCGAGGTGCCGAGTGGTGGGGCAAGAGCGTTTTGCTTACTTTTGCGCTTTTTGTACGGACCGGACACATGGTTGACACCTGTGCGGGGACATAGTGGACACATTATGCCCCGTAGTCAGGGTTATTCACGTCGAAGGTCCGTAGAAATTGATGACAGAAGTAGACGTCAAATAAGCCATCTCTCTCAGCGTTAGGACGTATTGCGATGTGTTGTCCACGCAGACCTTTGGCGATGCTGAAGTAGCGTTTCTGAAAGCGAAATCGACTGTCATAAACCTTAGCCAACACATCATCTGGGCCATATTCAAATTCCGACAGTTGCTGTGGATACGCCCAGGGACTGCTCCGATAGCGGTCCATAGGCACCTTGTAACCCAGCGCCTGATGAGGGCGCTGCAGGTTATAAATCTCACGCCATTGATCAAAAGCCGATTGAGCCTCCATCAGTGTGGAAAAATAACGCCCATCAAGCACTTCTGCTTTGAGCGAGCGGTGGAAACGTTCGATCTTCCCATTGGTTTGAGGATGGCGAGGACGGCTGAAGCTGATCCGAATTCCCAGGCGAATCAGCCAGATACTCAGTTCTGAAACTTCACCCGGATTGCGTGGCGAGCCCCAGGGAGCGCCGTTATCAACGTTGATCCGAACTGGCAAGCCATAGCGCTGGAAAACCTCGATCATCTTCTCCTTCACCGTGGCTCCCCGTTCGTTATCACAGGCATCAATGGCTAGGCTGAACCGGGAGTGGTCATCCAACAGAGTCAGGGGGTGGCATCGACCTTGTTGCAGTGCGAAATGTCCTTTGAAATCCATCTGCCACAGATCATTAGGCGCGTCGTGTTCAAATCGCAACGTCGCCGTATGTTCCTTCTGAGGCGGTTGAATCAGGCCATGGCGGTGCAAGACATTGGTGACGGTGCTGGGAGCAATGCGCTTTTCCAACAGGCTACTAATGGTGCGTCCACCCCATGCTGGATGGGCCTGTCTAAGTGCGATGATTTGGGCTTCCAAAGCCGTCTGAGTCAGTTTAGGGCTGGTCGCTGGCCTGCGGGATTTCTCTTGCAGACCAGGCTGACCCAGCGCCTCGTAGCGTTTGAGCCACTTGTACGCTGTTTGTGGGCTGATACCGAATCGTCGACACAACTCACGTTTGTTGCTGCCGGGTTGCCGTGCTAAGGCAACGAACTCTTCTTTCAGGCTCATGGCGTCTCTCGTAGTCCAAGGCATGATGGCTTTCCGACGAAGTTGGCTCGCCGCAAAGTGTCCACCATGTCCCCGCACACCCGTCAACCATGTGTCCGGTCCGTACACGCTTTTCAAAAGTGAGCCGCCGTAAGGGCGGAACCCATAGCAGCCGTTACCGCAGCAACGGATATGTACTCGCCCTGATCCAACATCCTGGTCGGCTGTCAGGCCGCCATCGGGGGCAAGCCCCCTCCCACATTTGGATCGCGCGGCATCAGTCAGATAGCTATTGGCCGGCAGGCCGCCACGGGAGCACGCGCCCTCGCCACAGGTTCAAGGCCACGCCAAAAGCTGTGTAGATACCTATGGCCATCGGGGGCAAGCCCCCTCCCACATTTGGATCGCGCGGCATCAGTCAGATAGCTATAGGTCGGCAGGCCGCCACGGGAGCAAGCTCCCACGCCACAGGTTCAGGGCCACGCCAAAGTTGTGTAGATACCTATGGCCATCGTGGGCAAGCCCCCCTCCCACATTTGATTGCGTTTCAAGTCAGGAGGGCGCGTGCTCTGGCCGTTGTTGGCGCTGCGCCACCCAGAATTCCACCAATTCACGCAACTGCGACAGCTCCACCGGCTTGGCCATATGCCCATCCATCCCGGCCTGGCGCGCACGTTCCTTGTGTTCCGAAAGAATGTGCGCGGTCAGGGCCACCACCGGCGTGCGTACGCGTTGGTGGCTGACTTCCCACGCGCGCAGTTGCTGGGTGGCGGAGAAACCATCGAGGATCGGCATTTCACAGTCCATCAACACCAGGTCATAACGCTGGGCTTTCATCGCCTCCAGCGCTTCTTCGCCGTTGCTGGCGGTGTCCGGGTTGAGGTTGAGCTTGCCGAGCATGCCACGTATCACTTTAGTTGAGATGCTGTTGTCTTCGGCCACCAGGATGCGGAAGTCGCTGGGCACCGTAATCACTGCCGGGGCGGCTGGCGCGGGGCGAGGGTGGGTCACGCCTTTGCTGCGTTGGGCCAGTTCGTCGGCCAGGGTGGTCTTGAGCGTATAGCCGGCCACCGGTTTGGCCAGGATGCGTTTGATCCCGCAGTTGCGCGCGATGATCTTGCTCGGCGCGTTGCTGATGCCCGTGAGCATGATCAGCAGGATATCGTGGTTCAGGCTCGGGTCTTCCTTGATCTTCGCCGCCAGTTGCATGCCGGTCATGCCGGGCATGTTCTGGTCCAGGAGTACCACGTCGAAGTAATCGCGCAGGTGCGCCTTGGTACGCAGCAGGGCCAGGGCCTCTTTGCCGGAAGCCACGGCGCTGACGTTCAGGCCCCAGGCCGAGCATTGCTGCAACAGCACCTTGCGGCAGGTGTCGTTGTCGTCCACCACCAGTACGCGTGCGTCCTTGAGCGGGCCGTCGAGATCGGAGGTCGGATGCTCCAAGCGTTCCGGGTCCAGCGGCAGGGTCAGCCACAGCGTGCTGCCTTGGTGACTGCCGCTCTTTATACCGAACTCGCCGTTCATCAACAGGATCAACTGGCGTGCGATAACCAGGCCCAGGTGGCCGCTCAAGCGTGTCGCCGAGAGGAAGTTCTTGCTGTGCAGTTCGCTGTGCAGCAGGGCGTCGCGTTCGGCGGCTTCCATCGGCACGCCGCTGTCTTGTACCGCGATGCGCAGGCGTGGCTTGGTGCTGCGTTCGTCGAGGGCCACGACGATCAGCACTTCGCCCTCGTCGGTTTTGTGCAGGGCGTTTTCCAGCAGGCTCAGCAACGCCTGGCGCAGGCGTGTCGGATCACCGCTGATCACGCGCGGCACCTGGGGCTGGATGAAACTGATCAGCTCGACATTCTGCTGCTCGGCCTTGGCGCGGAAGATGCTCAGGCAGTCGTCGATCAGCGCGTTGAGGTCGAACTGCACATCATCGAGTTCGATCTGTCCCGACTCGAGCTTGGAGATGTCGAGGATTTCGTTGATCAGCGTGAGTAACTCGTTGCCGGCGCTGTGGATGGTCTGCACATAGTCGCGTTGTTTCACCGACAACGGCGTGCCCAGCAGCAACTCGGTCATGCCCAGCACGCCATTCATGGGGGTGCGGATTTCGTGGCTGATCTTCGCCAGGAATTCGGCCTTGGCGGCAATTTCGGCGTTGCTGGCGGCCAGGTCGCGGCTGAGGCTGAAGCGGGTTTCGACAATGGCGCGCTGGCGCTCGCCGAGGGCCAGGCTCATCAACAGGCCGCTGAGGCAGATAAACGTGAGCAGGGTCACGATCAGGCCTTGCGGCGCCACCAGCGTGAGGCCGAGCAGGGCGGGCAGAATGATCAGCGTGCCGATGTTGAACACCACCATGCCGGCCACGAACAGGCGCGCCGGGCGATAGCCTCTTTGCCAGTGATAGGCCGAGACAAACAGCATGCTCAGGCCGGCCAGCGCGACCAGGGCATAGGTGATGATGTTCAGCGGCAAGGTGTTGACGAACAACAGCAGCAGGCCACACAGCACGATCAACAAGATGTCGGCCATCAACAGTTTGTTCAGCGGGTGTGGGCCCAGGGGCATGAAGAAACGATAGGCAAACATCAGCCCGCACGGCGCGGTCAGCAGCAGCGCGAGGTAGGCGCCAGGGGTCTGGATCGCATGCCAGTTCGGCAGCCATGGCCCCACCACGTTGAGCAACAGCGCCAGGCTGAGCATCAACAGCACTTCGCAGGCCGCCAGCCACAGGCTGCTGCGCGAGCGGTGGTAGGCGAAGCGTGTGAGGTTATGCAGGATCAGCATCAGCAGCACGCCGAACAACAGGCCATAGAGCAGCGTCTGGTTCTGATTGGCGGCGGCCAGTACGGCGGGTTCCAGGGTGATGTAAGGGCGTAGCTCGTGCTCCGACACCAGGCGCAGGTACACCTCGAGCGGGCGCTGGCTCTGCGGCATCGGGAGCATGAAGTCACTGCTCGGCAGCGGGCGCTCGGCCTGGGGCTGGCGCGTGCCGGTGGTCTGCTGTTCCACCAGGGTATCGCCGTCCAACACATACAGGCTCAGGTGCGACAGGTCCGGCGCGAACACCCGCAGCACTTGTTCATGCTTGCCGGGTTGCAGCTTGAAGCGTACCCACAACGCACCGTCTGGCTGCGCGGCGGTAATCCGGTCCAGTTCGATGGGGCTGAATTGATTGGTGTAGCGGGCGGAGCGGATATCGCTCAGTTGCAGGTCGGCCTGCTCATCGAGCAATACTGCCCAACCACTGCCTTGCGCAGCGGCTTGAGCCGGGGCCAGGCAGAGCAAGGTCAGCAGGCTGACTGTAAAAGCTAAGGCGATCCTGAGCCAGCGCAAGGCGAAGTCCCTTCGTAGGTGAATGCACGGGTTAACTATGCGCGGGGGGCATGAGTACGGCAAGGGCCAGAGGCCCTTACCTACCCGAACGGATAGCTACTCAGTTGCTCTCGCCACGTTCACGGGCAATGGCGCGGTAACCGATGTCTGTGCGATAGAAGCAGCCTTTCCAGTCGATTTTCGCGGCCAGTTTGTACGCCTGTTGCTGCGCGGCGTCGACACTGGCGCCCATCGCGGTGGCGCACAGCACGCGGCCACCGGCGGTGACGACCTGGCCGTCCTTCAGCGCAGTGCCAGCATGGAACACCTTGCCTTCCAGCGCTGCCGCCGCCTCCAGGCCCTCGATCACATCGCCCTTGGCGTAATCGGCAGGGTAGCCACCGGCCGCCAGCACGATACCGACGCTCGGGCGTGGGTCCCACTGGGCTTCGACCTTGTCCAGGGCCTGGGCCAGCGCGGCTTCCACCAGCAGCACCAGGCTCGACTGCAGGCGCAGCATCACCGGCTGGGTTTCCGGGTCGCCAAAGCGGCAGTTGAACTCGATGACTTTCGGGTTACCGGCTTTGTCGATCATCAGGCCGGCATAGAGGAAGCCGGTGTAGACGTTGCCTTCGTCGGCCATGCCGCGCACGGTCGGCCAGATCACCAAGTCCATGACGCGCTGGTGCACATCGGCGGTGACCACCGGCGCCGGGGAGTAAGCCCCCATGCCGCCGGTGTTCGGGCCGCTGTCGCCGTTGCCGACGCGCTTGTGGTCCTGGCTGGTGGCCATTGGCAGTACGTTCTTGCCGTCGACCATCACGATGAAGCTGGCTTCTTCGCCGTCGAGGAATTCTTCGATTACCACGCGCGAACCGGCGTCACCAAAGGCGTTGCCGGCGAGCATGTCGCGCACGGCGTCCTCGGCTTCCTGCAGGGTCATGGCGACGATCACGCCTTTACCCGCAGCGAGGCCGTCGGCCTTGATCACGATCGGCGCGCCTTTTTCACGCAGGTAAGCCAGGGCCGGCTCGATCTCGGTGAAGTTCTGGTAGTCGGCAGTCGGGATCTTGTGGCGCGCCAGGAAATCCTTGGTGAAAGCTTTCGAACCTTCCAATTGAGCGGCGCCGGCGGTCGGCCCGAAGCAATCCAGGCCACGGCTGCGAAACAGGTCGACAACGCCGGCCACCAGCGGCACTTCCGGGCCGACGATGGTCAGGGAGACGTTTTTCTCGGCGAAATCTGCCAGTTGCTCAAGCGCCAGCACGTCGATAGCGACGTTCTCGCACTTGGCTTCAATGGCGGTACCGGCGTTACCCGGTGCAACGAAAACTTTCTGGACGCGTGGGTCCTGGGCAACTTTCCAGGCCAGGGCGTGTTCACGGCCACCGCTGCCAATGATCAAAACATTCATTTCAAAAACCTCAAATTCTGTAGGCGCTGCTGGAGCGCTTCATGTGGGAGGGGGCTTGCTCCCGATGGCGGTGTGTCAGTCAGAACATTTGGATCTGATCCACCGTAATCGGGGGCAAGCCCCCTCCCACATTGGATCAGTGGCGGAAGTGGCGCATGCCAGTGAAGACCATGGCGATGCCAGCTTCGTCGGCAGCAGCGATGACTTCAGCATCGCGCATCGAACCGCCCGGTTGGATCACGGCGGTCACACCGGCTTTCGCGGCGTTATCCAGACCGTCACGGAACGGGAAGAACGCATCGGAAGCCATTACCGAGCCGGCTACCTGCAAGCCGGCGTGTTCGGCCTTGATCGCAGCGATACGTGCCGAGTTCACGCGGCTCATCTGGCCGGCGCCGACACCGATGGTCTGGCGATTCTTGGCGTAGACGATGGCGTTGGACTTAACGTACTTGGCGACTTTCCAGGCGAAGATCAGGTCGTTGATCTCCTGCTCGGTCGGCGCGCGTTTGGTCACGACTTTAAGGTCCTGGCTGCCGACCATGCCGATGTCGCGGCTCTGCACCAGCAAGCCGCCATTGACGCGCTTGTAGTCCCAGGCGGCGGCGCGTTCAGCCGACCATTCGCCGCAGGCCAGCAGGCGCACGTTGGCCTTGGCGGCGACGATGGCGCGGGCTTCTTCACAGACGCTTGGCGCAATGATCACTTCGACGAACTGACGCTCGACGATGGCCTTGGCCGTCTCGGCATCCAGTTCACGGTTGAAGGCAATGATGCCGCCGAATGCCGATTCGGTGTCGGTGGCGTAGGCCAGTTCGTACGCCTGGCGGATCCCGCCTTCAGCGTCCGGGCTCACGGCCACGCCGCACGGGTTGGCGTGCTTGACGATCACGCAGGCCGGCTTGACGAAGCTCTTCACGCACTCCAGCGCGGCGTCAGTGTCGGCCACGTTGTTGTAGGACAGTTCCTTGCCTTGCAACTGGGTGGCGGTGGCGATGCCGACTTCGGCTGGCTTGGCCTCAACGTAGAACGCCGCGCTCTGGTGCGGGTTCTCGCCGTAGCGCATTTCCTGGGCCTTGATGAACTGGCTGTTGAAGGTGCGTGGGAACTGGCTGCGGCCTTCGGTGCTCAGGACGTCGGCGGCCTGGTTCACGGTGCCCATGTAGTTGGCGATCATGCCGTCGTAGGCGGCGGTGTGTTCGAACGCCTTGAGCATCAGGTCAAACCGCTGGGCGTAGGTCAGGCCACCGGCTTTGAGGCTGTCGAGCACTTGGGTGTAGTCGCTGGCGTTGACCACGATGGCCACGTCTTTGTGGTTCTTGGCGGCCGAGCGAACCATGGTCGGGCCGCCGATATCGATGTTTTCGATGGCGGTCGGCAGGTCGCAGCCTGGCTTGTTGATGGTAGCTTCGAACGGGTAGAGGTTAACCGCCACCAGATCGATCGGCTTGATGCCGTGCTCGTTCATGATGGCGTCGTCGATGCCGCGACGGCCAAGGATGCCGCCGTGGATTTTCGGGTGCAGAGTCTTGACCCGACCGTCCATCATTTCCGCGAAACCGGTGTAGTCCGCGACTTCTACTGCGGCCACGCCGTTGTCCTGCAGCAGTTTGAAGGTCCCGCCCGTGGAGAGGATTTCCACGCCAAGGAGCTGCAAGCTCCGGGCAAATTCGAGGATCCCGGTCTTGTCGGAAACACTGATCAAGGCGCGGCGGATCGGCAGGCGGGTAGTCTGGTCGGTCATCTCAATTTCCATCAAAAGCAAAGGAGTCAGCAAAAAAGGCGACCGTTTTTACGCGGGCGCCTTTCTGGTTTGATTGAATGCTTACAGCAAATCGTATTGCTTGAGCTTTTTGCGCAACGTGCCCCGGTTGAGGCCCAGCAGCTCACTGGCTTTGGTCTGGTTGCCCTTGACGTAGTTCATCACGCTTTCGAGCAGGGGCGCCTCGACTTCGGAGAGCACCAGGTTGTACACGTCCGTGACGGAAGCGCCTTCGAGGTGGGCGAAATAATTGTGCAGCGCCTTCTCGACACTCCCGCGAAGGGTCTGGCCTTCTTCGCTCGGCGTGTTGAGGTGCTGTTTCAAATTGACGTTGTCGCTCACGGGTGCTGTTCCACTCACTAAAGTCTCGGTCATCATCGTCATGCGGCCACCCCTTCTCCATCCCCTGTTCCCAGGCTCTTGTCACGTTCGGCGAAGAACTCACGAACGGTGGCGACCTGTGCCTGCGTTTCATCCAAACGGTTGAACTGAGCGCGAAATTCCCTGGCGCCCGGCAAGGTGGCGAGGTACCAGCCGACATGCTTGCGAGCAATGCGTACGCCCATCACATCCCCATAGAAGGTGTGCAGGGCGGCCAGATGCTCTAGCAGAATACGTTCCACCTCGGTCAGTCCCGGTGCCGGCAACACGTTGCCGGTACGCAGGAAATGCTCGATCTCACGGAAAATCCATGGCCGCCCCTGGGCGGCCCGGCCGATCAACACGCCGTCGGCACCGGTTGCGTGCAGCACGCGCCGGGCTTTCTCGGCTGAATCGATATCGCCATTGGCAAACACCGGCATCGACACCGCCTGCTTGATTGCGGCGATGGTGTCGTACTCGGCTTCCCCGGTGTAAAGGTCGGCGCGGGTGCGGCCATGCACCGCCAGCGCTGCAATACCTGCCTGTTCGGCGATCTTCGCCACCGTCAGGCCATTCTTGTTGTCCCGGTCCCAGCCGGTCCGAATCTTCAGGGTCACCGGCACATCGACTGCGGCGACAACGGCCTGCAGGATCTCGGCAACCAACTGCTCATCTTTCAACAGGGCGGAGCCTGCGGCCTTGTTGCAGACCTTCTTGGCCGGGCAGCCCATGTTGATATCAATGATCTGCGCGCCCAGCTCCACATTGGCCCGAGCCGCATCCGCCAGCATCTGCGCATCACCCCCGGCGATCTGCACCGAGCGTGGCTCGGGATCACCTTCGTGGATCATGCGCATCCGCGACTTGCGGGTGTTCCACAAACTCATGTCGCTGGTGACCATTTCAGAGACTACTAGACCCGCGCCCAAACGTTTGCAGAGCTGACGAAAGGGCTGGTCCGTGACGCCCGCCATTGGGGCGAGGATCAAGCCGTTGTGCAATGTATATGGGCCGATGCGTACCGCCGACATAGGACTTCCCTGTTGTGGGGCCGGATCATTAGAGTTCGAAAAAGGGTTGGCATGATACCCGCTCTCGATGACTGGATAAAGGCTGAATTGGATAAAATCTGAACAGTTATTTTTTTATCGCCAGCGGTTTGGTTGACGTCGGCGCAGTCAATAAACCGCCGTCAAACCTCGGTACTGGCGCAGCTTCACTCGGGCGAATGGAAGCTCAGGCTGTAGTTCACCGCTTTGCTGCCGGGGTCAAGGATGTCCAGGGAGATGTGGATCGGTGTCTGCGACGGCATTTCGCTGACCCCGGCCAACTCGCCGCTGAGGTACTCGGCCGGCTTGAAGCGCCGACTGGCGATCAGGCCGCCGTTTAGGTCGGCAAAGCGCAGTTCCAACTGCGGAAAGGGCTGGGAGAAGGTCGCGCGGTTGTAGATGATCGCATCCACCACCAGCGCCCCGGCGAACTCCGGATGGCTGCGCACCACCAGGTTGCTGCTCTTGATGTGGGCGATGTCGACCCGTGATGGCACGGTGCAGCCCAATTTCGGGCACAGTTGCTGGAACCACGGACGATAGGCGTCCTGGCGGGCCAGTTCGTCGAATTGGTAGGCAATGTACTGGCCCGCCAGGCCGGCGGCGGCGAGCAGTACCAGCACGATCCAGGTCAGGCGGCGGCCCAGGCCTGACGGACGCTTCTGCGCATACAGGTGCAGCGGGTCGTCCTCCAGGTCCTGGAACACCTCGTCGACATTGGCCTCGGCACGCGCGCGCTTGCGCCGGGCGTGGGGGCGGTCGTCGGTGGCTTGCGCCGCTGGCGTCAGGGGCGTGAAGGGTGGATCGGGATCGTCGTCCGGGGTCGAGCGAAGTGGCGGTTCGTCGTCGTCGAGATCGTCGCGGTGAAACGACAGGGACGGCTCGGTGCGCTCGCTCGGCTCCGGCTCGGCTTCGGCGGGCAGGACGCGCTCTTGCGGCGGCTCGCTGAACAGGCTGGCGGCCCACTTTTCTTCCTCGGCCTTGACTGTATTGCGGCTGGCGCTGAGGGCATCTTCCTTGTGCCGACGCTCGGCACCGGGCTGGCGGCGGTCCGCGCCGACGGGCTGGGTGTGCTGAATTTCGCGGCGCTCGAGCTTGGCCAGTTCCTCGTCCAGGTCCAGGTTGTCCAGGTCCAGCTCTTGGGCTGTCCACTGTTTCTGGCTGATTGCGCGCGGCGGCTCAGGCGAGGGTTCATCAGCGCCAGACTGTTCAGGTTGCGCTGCCGGCACCGAGGCCCGCTGCTCCAGCAACTGGCGCGCGGCGTTGAACACCTGCAGGCAGGAGCCGCAGCGCACCACGCCACGGGCCACGCTCAATTGAGCGTGGTTGACGCGAAAGCGTGCTTGGCAATGCGGGCACTGGGTGACGAAACTGTCGCTCATGCGGCCATCCGATTCAGACAAGCGCTCATTCTAGCGCCGACGACCGCTGATGCGTACCCAGCCGTCACGGTTGGCGATGGGGTCCAGCTCGAAATCCCTGGCGTAGGCGGCGGCGACCTCTTCACCTTGCTCGGCGAGAATGCCCGACAGTGCCAGGCGCCCGCCTGGCTTGACCAGGTTCGACAACTGCGGCGCCAGCGACACCAACGGCCCGGCGAGGATGTTGGCGACCAGCACATCGGCCTGTACCTGGGGCAAATCCTCAGGCAAATAGAGTGGGAACTTGCCTTCGGGAATGTGGTTGCGCCCGGCGTTATCGCGGGAAGCTTCCAGGGCCTGCACGTCGATATCGGTGCCCACGGCCTGCTTGGCGCCTAGAAGCAGCGCGGCGATGGCCAGGATCCCCGAGCCGCAGCCGAAGTCGAGCACGTTGCAGTCGCTCAGGTCCTGGCCGTCCAGCCATTCCAGGCACAGCGCGGTGGTGGGGTGAGTGCCGGTGCCGAACGCCAGGCCCGGGTCCAGCAGCAGGTTGACGGCATCCGGCTCGGGGGCGGCGTGCCAGCTGGGTACGATCCACAGGCGCTGGCCGAAACGCATGGGCTGGAAGTTGTCCATCCAGCTGCGTTCCCAATCCTGGTCTTCGATCACTTCGCTGTGATGCTCCGGCAGCGGGGTGCCGGTGAGCAATTCCAGATGGGCCAGCACGCTGGCGGCCTCGGTACCGTCTTCGAACAGGGCCAGCAAGTGGGTGTGGGACCACAGCGGGGTGGTGTTGAGTTCCGGTTCGAAGATCGGCTGGTCTTCAGCGTCCATGAAGGTCACCGACACGGCGCCGACTTCGAGGAAAGCGTCTTCGTAGGTTTCGGCTTGTTCTGGGCTGATGGCGAGACGGACTTGCAGCCAAGGCATGGCGGGCACCTTTGAAAAAATGAGTGTGCAGCGGGATGGGGCTGCGAAAGCGCGCAAGTTTACGCGAGCGGCGTGCAGAAGACGACATTACTGACTGAACGCCGACCAAATGTGGGAGGGGGCTTGCCCCCGATAGCGGTGTGTCAGTCTCAACATCTGTAACTGAGCCACCGCCATCGGGAGCAAGCCCCCTCCCACATTTGAACTGTGTACATCCTGGAAATCGGAGTTCCAGAAACAACAAAGCCGCCCGAAGGCGGCTATGTTGGGTGGAGCACTTACTGGTTGGCCAGCTTGTGTTCCAGGTAGTGAATGTTCACACCACCTTCGCAGAAGCCTTCATCACGCACCAGGTCCCGATGCAGCGGGATGTTGGTCTTGATGCCGTCGACCACGATTTCGTCCAGGGCGTTGCGCATGCGGGCCATGGCCTCATCGCGAGTCGCGCCCCAGGTGATCAGCTTGCCGATCAGCGAGTCGTAGTTGGACGGAACCTTGTAGCCGCTGTACAGGTGCGAATCTACGCGTACGCCGTTGCCGCCGGGCGCGTGGAAATGCTTGACCAGCCCAGGGCTCGGCATAAAGGTTTGCGGGTCTTCGGCGTTGATCCGGCATTCCAGGGAGTGGCCATGGATCTTCACGTCGTCCTGGGTGAAGGACAGCACGTTGCCGGCGGCGATGCTGAGCATCTCCTTGACGATGTCGATACCGGTGACCATCTCCGACACCGGGTGCTCTACCTGCACGCGAGTGTTCATCTCGATGAAGTAGAAACGGCCGTTCTCGTAGAGGAACTCGAAAGTACCGGCGCCACGGTAGTTGATGTCGATGCACGCCTTGACGCAGCGCGCCAGGACTTCCTGGCGAGCTTTCTCGTCCAGGCCCGGTGCCGGGGCTTCTTCCAATACCTTCTGGTGACGACGCTGCAGCGAGCAATCGCGGTCGCCCAGGTGGATCGCATGGCCCTGGCCGTCGGACAGTACCTGCACTTCCACGTGACGTGGGTTGGTCAGGTACTTCTCCAGGTAGACCATCGGGTTGCCGAACCAGGCAGCCGCTTCGGAGCGGGTCTGCTTGGCGGCTTCGATCAGTTCTTCTTCCTTGTGCACCACGCGCATGCCGCGACCACCACCGCCACCGGCGGCCTTGATGATCACCGGGTAGCCGACTTCACGGCCAATGCGCAGAGCGGTTTCCTCATCTTCCGGCAGCGGGCCGTCGGAGCCGGGAACGGTAGGCACGCCGGCCGCGATCATGGCGTCCTTGGCCGAGACCTTGTCGCCCATCAGGCGAATGGTTTCGGCTTTCGGGCCGATGAAGGCAAACCCGGATTTTTCCACCTGTTCGGCGAAATCGGCGTTTTCCGCGAGGAAACCGTAGCCTGGGTGAATGCCATCGGCGCCGGTCACTTCGGCGGCAGCGATGATGTTCGAGACTTTCAGGTACGAGTTGGTCGCCAGGGGCGGGCCGATGCAGATGCTCTCGTCCGCCAGTTTCACGTGCATCAATTCGGTATCGGCCGTCGAGTAAACAGCGACGGTCTTGATGCCCTCTTCCTTACAGGCGCGCAGGATACGCAGCGCGATCTCGCCGCGGTTGGCGATCAGGACTTTTTGCAGTTTCTTCGCAGGTTTCAACATCGAAGGCGCTCCGCGGTTCAAACGATGGTGAACAGCGGCTGGTCGTACTCAACCGGCTGACCGTTTTCTACCAGGATGGATTCGATGACGCCGGCTTTTTCAGCCGTGATGTGGTTCATCATCTTCATCGCTTCAACGATGCAGATGGTGTCGCCCACTTTCACGGTCTTGCCCACTTCAACGAAGGCTGGCGAGGTCGGTGCCGGGGTGCGGTAGAAAGTACCGACCATTGGCGACTTGACCACGAAACCGTTCAGCTCAGGGGCTGCTGGCGCCGCAGGCGCGGCGGCGGCTGGAGCGGCGGCAGGTGCGGCAGCGGCGGGAGCCGGTGCTTGCATCTGTGGCGCGTAGAACTGTTGAGCCGGGGTCTTGCTGTGACGGCTGATCCGTACGGACTCTTCGCCTTCCTTGATTTCCAGCTCGTCGATACCGGATTCTTCCAGCAGTTCGATCAGTTTCTTAACTTTACGGATATCCATGAATCATCAACTCCCAAGGGTCGGTCAGGGGCGTTTAGCCTGTTCTTCAACGTGTTCCAGGGCGGCCTCCAGGGCCAGTCGGTAACCGCTGGCGCCAAGGCCGCAGATCACTCCTACCGCTACATCGGAGAAGTAAGAGTGATGGCGGAAAGCTTCGCGTTTGTGCACGTTCGACAAATGCACTTCGATGAATGGGATGCTCACCGCCAGCAGCGCGTCACGTAATGCAACGCTTGTGTGCGTAAAAGCGGCGGGATTGATCAGAATGAAATCCACGCCTTCGCCACGCGCGGCATGGATGCGATCAATCAATTCATACTCGGCATTGCTTTGCAGGTAGAGCAAATGGTGGCCGGCGACACGGGCCCGCTGTTCCAGATCGAGGTTGATCTGATCCAGGGTCACTGCCCCGTAGACGCCCGGTTCACGGGTGCCGAGCAGGTTCAGGTTGGGTCCGTGAAGAACCAGTAAGGTCGCCATCGGCTGTTCCTTGTTATTGGTGGGGTACGACAGAACCCGGCGACTATGCCGCAAAGCCTTTGTGACTGTCCAGTTCTATGCAGTAGCCAGCACGATTAGCGAGGATTGCGCGAAATTTGTGACTGTGGCTCAGGATCTGGTCATTGGCAATGCAATCGAGAACATGTGGGAGATCAATGTGGGAGGGGGCTTGCCCCCGATAGCAGTGTGTCAGTCTCGACATCTGTAACTGAGCTACCGCAATCGGGGGCAAGCCCCTCCCACATTTGTTCTTCATAGGGCGCGGGATCGGGTCAGACCCGGAAGGCTTTCACAGCCGTATTGAGCTGCCCACCCAGCACCAGTAGATGCTCGCCCTGGCTGCGTCCCTGGCCGATACGCCGCAGGTTGTCTTCACCCAGTTGGTGAATTCTTTCGCTGTTGTCGCGAATCTCACTCACGGCCCCGCTTTGCTGTGCTGTCACGTCAGCGATGCGCACGGCGGTCGCGGAGATGGTCTGGATCGCCCCGACGATTTCATCCAGCGCGCCATCGGCGGCCTGGGCTTGCTCGGCGGTGGCTTCGGCGTGTTCGACCTGTGCCCGCATGCCTTGTACCGATTGGTGGGCGGCGGTTTGCAGGCCGGCGATCAGGCCCTGGATTTCGGCGGTGGCGCCGGCGGTACGCTGGGCCAGGGAGCGCACTTCATCGGCGACCACGGCAAAACCGCGCCCGGCCTCACCGGCGCGGGCCGCTTCGATCGCCGCGTTGAGCGCCAGCAGGTTGGTCTGCTCGGCGATCGAGCGGATCACCGTGAGTACACCGCCGATGGTCGCGGACTCTGCGGCGAGTTTCTCGATCATTTGCGCATTTTGCTGCACTTCACCCACCAGGGCATGCAACCCGGCCAGGCTCAGGCCGATCACCCGCTGGCCTTGTTCCACGGCGACGCCGGCACTGCGACTCGCGCCTGCAGCCTGGCTGGCATCACCCGCCACTTGCTGGATGGTCGCCTCCAGTTCGCCCAGGGAGTCACGAATCTGCGCGGTGTCCCCGGCCTGGCGTTCGGCGCCGTCGTGCAAACCGCTGCTCAGTTCGGCCAGGGTGCGGCTGCTGCCGGCGACTTCTTCGGCATTGCCGCGGATCGTGCCGACGAGGTCCACCAGATAAGCGCGCAGGCGGTTCAGCGAGGCTTCGATGTCGTGCAGTTCGCGATTGGTCCTGCCCAAGGCGATCGGCTGGCTGAAGTTGCCTTCGGCCCAGGTGGACAGCGCCGGGGCGAGGTGAGTCAGCACCCGTGCCAGACGGCGTTGCAGGGTATCGATCAACAGTGCGATCAGCAGGATCAGGCCAATCATCAGCCCCTGCATCAGGCGCACTTCGCCCTGGATGTTGGCGTGCTGTGCGCGCACCACCGGCTCCAGGCCGGCGATGGCTTGTCGCACGCGGGTGATCTTGATGTGTGTGGCGGCGGCGAGGTCGGTACGTTGCTGGATCTGTTCGCGGGTGCGCTTGAGTTCGGCGGGGTAGCGGGTCAACAGGCTGTTGAGTTCACGTTTGAGGTCGACGCCGGTGTCCTGGGCTTCGGTTTTTTCAGCGTTTTCCAAGCCCATCAACGCGGAAAAATCGTCGCTGCTGGATTCGGCGCTGGCCTTCACCCCGAGCAAAGGCAGCTGGGCCAACAGGTCGGCCTGGGTACGAATGTTGGCGATTTCACGCTCGACATCATCGGCCAATTCGGCGCGACCGCTGCTCACCAGTTTGTCCCGGGCCAAGGACAGCTTGCCCAAGTGTTGCGAGGCGGCCAGCAGTGGCGGCAGATAGCGCGCCGCGTCCGGGGCATTCACGGCGCTGGCGTACTGGCTCAGTTGCTCCAGGTTCGCCCCCAGCTCGCGTTCGGCCTGCAATAACAGCGCTTGCGGGTCGCCGGCCAGTTTGCCGGCGGCGAGCAGGTCGGTTTTGCTGAAGGTGTCTAGCTCCGTGAGGCTGGGCCGCAGGTTCTGCGCCAACTCGGGCGGCAATGAATCGAGCTGCTGCAGCAGGCTTTCCAGGCTCTGGCCGGCGCTGCTCAAGCGCAGGGCATCGCCGCTGGCCAGGTAGTCGTCGATATTGCGTGCGGCCTGGTTCTCAAAGGCCTGGGACAGCCCCAGATAGCGCTCCATCAACAGGTACGGGCGCTCCAGTGCTCGTTGCGACCACCAGAGCGTCGCTCCGAGTGCGAGGCACACGGCCACCAACAAAAGGGTATTGAGATTGGTCAGCAGCTTCAGGCGCATGCGTGGTTTCAACCGACAGCAAAAGATAAGTGCCTGAAGTTATTGCGTTTACATTACAAAGTTATGACCGAATCAGTGGATTCCGGTGAAAAGATGGCACTTTGCTTTGATGTGCGAGCGGCTTGCACGCGGTTACGTCCGGCATGCTTGGCGCGGTACAGCGCCTCATCGGCCTGGGCGGCCATCGTCAGGCTGTCGGAACCGTCGCACAATTCCACCAGCCCGGCGCTGAAGGTGCACCATAAATCCTGGGGTTGGGCCGGGTAGTGGATTTCCGCAAAACGCCCACGAATCTCGTCCAGCACTTTGCAGGCCGATTCGAGGTCGGTGTCGGGCATCACAATGGCGAATTCCTCACCGCCATAGCGGCCGATATAGTCGCTTTTGCGCAAACGCTGCTTGAGAAACAACGCCAGGCTTTTGATCACGCGGTCGCCCATGGGGTGACCGTGGCTGTCGTTGACCCGCTTGAAGTGGTCGATATCGAGCATGGCAAAGCTCAGCGGCTTGTTCTCGCGGCGGGCGCGGAAGCTGCAGTCTTCGAGCAGTTGCAGGATATGCGTGTGGTTGTACAGCCCGGTCAGGCTGTCGCGCACCATCCGCGCTTTCAAATTGCGCGCACGCGCCGCGCGGTTGCGCACGGTGGTGATCAGGTGGCGCGGTTTGATCGGCTTGGTCAGGAAATCGTCACCGCCTTCGCTCATCGCATCCAGCTGTTTGTCCAGATCGTCTTCGGCCGACAGGTAGATGATCGGTACGCTGACATAACGGTCGTTGTGACGAATCACCTTGGCCAGCTCGGTGCCGGTGCAGGCGGGCATGTACATGTCGAGGATGATCAGGTCGGGCTGGAAGTCGGCCAGTTCGGCCATGGCCCGGATCGGCTCGATCAACGTGCGGGTGACGATGCCGGCGCTGTTGAGCAGGCGCTCGGTATGCAACGCCTGGGCGCGGGAGTCGTCAATGATCAGCACTTTATACGGCTCATATTGAGCCACGCAGGTCAGCACTTCGATCTTTTCCAGCAGGCTCGAGGCCTCCAGCGTGCCGGTCAGGAATTCTTCGCCGCCGGCGCGCACGGCGGCCAGACGGGTCGGGGTGTCGGTTTCATGCAGGCTGAAAAACAGCAGCGGCAGCTTTTGCTCCAGGCCTTCCTGGGCTTCGGCAGCCAGTTTCAGGCCCAGGCCGGTGCCGCAGAAATCCACGTCCATCACGATGGCCGACGGCAGGCGCTCGGCCATGGCGGCGCGAAAGGCTGCGACGCTGTCCAGGGACTGGGCGCTCATGCCGAAGAATTCCAACTGCTTGGCCAGGCGCTCGGCGCGGTTATGGTCGGCCAGCATCACGTAGATCGGCTTGCGCATCGGCGGCAGCAGGGTTTGTTCCAACTGATCGCCCTGGCGCAACCCGGTGCGCGATAAGCGCTGCATCAAGCGATTGAGCTCGGTGATCAATTGGCTGCTCAGGCGCCCGCGGTTTTCATCCACCGCTTTGAGGGACTCGCCAATGTGCTGGGCCAGTTGGCGGTGTTCGGGCTGTTCGAAGCGCTCGGCAAAGCGCTGCAGGCGCAGATTGGCTTCATTGAGCTCGGAGAAATCCGCGTTGGACCATTCGCTACGCTGCAGGCGTTGCCAGATCTCAAGAATTTGACGTGCCTGATGAATTACCCGCTGGGCAAAGTGCTGCTTGAGACGCTCGCGGCTGGGGTCTTCTGACTCGGTCATATCCTGACTACTGTGCGGGTGCATGCTGAGGTCGACTGATGGCTCTATGCTAGCATCTCTTTTCTGACGAATGAGTGTCATACGTCAATTAAGTACGTGTCTGCGGTATTCATTTTTTGACCTCGTGGTCGCGCTGTGTAAAAAGCGTGCATCCTTTATAGTCCAACCTTCGGTATGCGCCAATTTGGTTTAAAAGCCCGCACCGATGGGCACGATGGGGTAGGGTTGTGGTCGGAATGTTTGACCGCACCCGGACAATTGATGTGCATGAACTCAAGTGATTGAAAGGATATCGCCATGCTGGACTGGAAAAACCGCGAAGGCAGTGCCAAAGGCCCCGCCCCTGAGCCCAAGTCGGCCAACCGCAGCTACGTTCGCAACCTGCTGATGAGCCGCGCCTTGCTCAGCGTGATCTGCTTGTACTTGCTGGTCGCCGGTGGCCTGGGTTGGTATTGGAGTCAGGAACCGGCGTTGTTCCCGGTCCAGCAAAACGCCCAGCTGGCCGCCGAGAAGGAAGGCAAGCAGATGGTGATCGGCTACACCACCGTCGAAACCCTGAAAACCGTGGTCGGCACCTTGCTGAACAAGCCCGGTGGCTACATTTCCAACGACCGTTTCCCGCCAGGCCTGTGGATGGACAACATGCCCAGCTGGGAGTACGGCGTGCTGGTGCAGGTGCGTGACCTGACCCGTGCCCTGCGCAAAGACTTCGCCCGTTCCCAGTCGCAGTCGGCTGAAGACGCTGACCTGGCCAAGGCCGAGCCACGTTTCAACTTCGACAACAAGAGCTGGGTGCTGCCGTCCAGCGAGTCGGAATACCAGGAAGGCATCAACTCCCTGAACCGCTACGAAGCACGCCTGTCCGACCCGAACCAGAAGGGCGCGCTGTTCTATTCCCGCGCCGACAACCTGAACAACTGGCTGGGCGATGTCGCCACCCGCCTGGGTTCGCTGTCGCAACGCCTGTCGGCCAGCGTGGGCCGGGTCAAGCTGAACACCGCGTTGAAAACCGAAGCGCTGGCGCCGGGCGAAGTGCCGCAGGTCGATGAGGAAGTGGTGGAAACCCCCTGGATGCAGATCGACAACGTGTTCTACGAGGCCCGTGGCCAGGCGTGGGCACTGTCCCACCTGCTGCGCGCCATCGAAGTCGATTTTGCCGACGTGCTGGCCAAGAAAAACGCCACCGTCAGCGTGCGCCAGATCATTCGTGAGCTTGAGGCCTCGCAGGAACCGGTGTGGAGTCCGATGATTCTCAATGGCAGTGGTTTCGGCGTACTGGCGAACCATTCGCTGGTAATGGCCAACTACATTTCCCGGGCCAACGCTGCAGTGATCGACTTGCGTCAGCTCCTCAACCAGGGTTGATGATGGACGCTACTCAAAGGGAGGCCGCCCACCGCGAGGCCTCCGATGCTGAACTGATCTGCTGGGTCGACGAGCAGGACAACCTGCTCGGCCACCTGGTCAGGTCCGACCTTCGCCGGCGCGGCTTGATCGGCCGTTGCACCTTCATATTCCTGTTCAATACCAAGGGTGAGTTGTGCGTGCATCGGCGCACCCTGAGCAAAGCGCTGTACCCGGGGTTCTGGGACACGGCTGCGGGCGGGATGGTCGCGGCAGGGGAAACCTATGCCGATTCGGCGGCTCGTGAGCTTGCAGAAGAACTCGGCGTCAGCGGCGTGGAATTGGCCAAACATGACCATTTCTATTTCGAAGACGGCGACAGCAGGCTTTGGTGCACCTCCTACTCTGCGGTATGGGACGGGCCACTGTGCCTGCAGCCCGAAGAAGTCATGGAAGCGCGCTTCCTGCCGATTGAAACGGTGTTGAGCGAGGCGAAACACAAGTCTTACTGCCCGGACGCTCAAGAGGGCCTGCGGCGCTATCTGGCGTTGCGTCGCTAAAGTTGCATGAAATGGCGCCATTTGGCCCTTAGCAACTTAGCTTTTTGCCGTTACACTGCGCCACTTTTCATCCCCTAGAGGATTGCCGGTGGCCAAGAAAGCCGCATCCTTCGCCGCCCTGGGTGGCCTGGTATTTTCCACCGACGCAGGTCGACACTGCCCGGACTGTCGTCAGCCCGTGGACTCGTGCACCTGCAAACACACCCTGATTCCCGAAGGCGACGGCATTGCCCGCGTACGCCGCGAGAGCAAAGGCCGAGGCGGCAAGACGGTGACCACCATCACCGGCGTGCCGCTGGCCGAAGAGGCGCTCAAGGAGCTTGCCACCGCGCTGAAAAAGCGCTGCGGCACCGGTGGCGCGTTGAAAGACGGGGTCATCGAAATCCAGGGCGATCACGTCGAACTGCTGTTGGCCGAGTTGATCAAGCTCGGTTACAAGGCCAAGAAGTCCGGCGGCTGAAAGCCTCTTCCCAACCTGTGTCTAAACTCTGTCCTGCAAGCGAGGTCTACCTCCCTCACAGGCAAATCGTCATTTTCATTCTTTAGACTGCGCCAGCCTCCGCTTGAGGTGGCGCCTTCGCCTTCATTTATAGGGGACTTCGATGTCCGTACGACGCACACGCAAAGACGATGGCAGCCAATGGACAGTTGCGGACAGCCGCAGCGTTTATGGGATTCGCCATTGGGGGGCCGGTTATTTCGCGATCAATGAAGCCGGTCGCGTAGAAGTCCGTCCGAACGGTCCGAACAGCACGCCCGTCGATCTGTACGAGCAAGTCGACGCGCTGCGCAAAAGCGGCCTGTCGTTGCCGCTGCTGGTGCGCTTCCCCGATATCCTGCAAGACCGTGTCCGCCAGCTCACCGGTGCCTTCGATTCGAACATCGAGCGCCTGGAATACCAGAGCCAATACACCGCGCTGTACCCGATCAAGGTGAACCAGCAGGAAGCGGTGATCGAGAACATCATCGCCACCCAGAACGTCTCCATCGGCCTGGAAGCCGGCTCCAAGCCTGAGCTGCTGGCCGTATTGGCCCTGGCGCCGAAGGGCGGCACCATCGTCTGCAACGGTTACAAGGACCGTGAGTTCATCCGCCTGGCGCTGATGGGCCAGAAGCTCGGCCACAACGTGTTTATCGTGATCGAGAAAGAATCCGAAGTAGGGCTGGTGATCGAAGAGGCTGCCAGCCTCAAGGTCAAGCCACAGGTCGGCTTGCGTGTGCGTCTGTCGTCGCTGGCTTCGAGCAAGTGGGCTGACACCGGCGGTGAAAAGTCCAAGTTCGGGTTGTCGGCGGCGCAACTGCTGTCGGTGGTCGAGCGTTTCCGCGCGGCGGGCCTGGACCAGGGCATCCGCCTGCTGCACTTCCACATGGGCTCGCAGATCGCCAACCTGGCCGACTACCAGCACGGGTTCAAGGAAGCCATTCGTTACTACGGCGAACTGCGCAACCTCGGCCTGCCGGTGGACCACATCGACGTAGGCGGTGGCCTGGGCGTGGACTACGACGGTACCCACTCGCGTAACGCCAGCTCGATCAACTACGACATGGACGACTACGCCGGCGTGGTGGTGGGCATGCTCAAGGAATTCTGCGACGCGCAGAGCCTGCCGCACCCGCACATCTTCTCCGAAAGCGGCCGTTCCCTGACCGCCCACCACGCCATGCTGGTGGTGCAGGTGACCGACGTCGAGAAACACAACGACGAAATCCCGACCATCGAAAACAAGGAAAGCCTGCCCGAAACCGTGCAATGGCTGGTGGACCTGCTCGGCCCGACCGATATCGAGATGGTCACCGAAACCTACTGGCGCGCCACCCACTACATGAGCGACGTGGCCACCCAGTATGCCGACGGCAAACTGACCCTGGCCGAGAAAGCCCTGGCCGAACAGTGCTACTTCGCCGTGTGCCGCCGCTTGCACAATTCGTTGAAAGCCCGCCAGCGCTCGCATCGCCAGGTGCTGGACGAACTCAACGACAAGTTGGCCGACAAGTACATCTGCAACTTCTCGGTGTTCCAGAGCCTGCCGGACACCTGGGCCATCGGCCAGGTACTGCCGATCCTGCCGCTGCATCGCCTGGACGAAGAGCCGCTGCGCCGCGCCGTGCTGCAAGACCTGACCTGCGACTCCGACGGCAAGATCAAGCAGTACGTCGACGAGCAGAGCATCGAGACCAGCCTGCCGGTACATGCCCTGAACGAGGGCGAAGACTACCTGCTGGGTATTTTCCTGGTGGGGGCTTACCAGGAAATCCTCGGTGACATGCACAACCTGTTCGGCGACACCGACTCGGTGAACATCTACCAGCGTGAAGACGGTTCGGTGTACAGCGCCGGGATCGAGACCCACGACACCATCGAAGACATGCTGCGCTATGTGCACTTGTCGCCGGAAGAGTTGATGACGCATTACCGTGACAAATGCGCCAGCGCGAAGATCAGTGCGTCGGAGCGCACCCAGTTCCTCGATGCGCTGCGCCTGGGCCTGACGCGGTCGTCGTACCTGTCCTCGTAATAGCAACTGATACAGCTCTAAAAATGTGGGAGGGGGCTTGCCCCGATAGCAGTGGATCAGTCAGAACATTAGTGGCTGACACGCCGCAATCGGGAGCAAGCCCCCTCCCACATTTGGTTTGCATTTCTTCAGTTGGCGCCCAGCCACAGTCCTTGCCGATTCAACCGCCACGCAATCGCCCACAGCGTCAAACTGCGCACCGCCATGAACACCAGGAAGGTTATCCACAACCCGTGGTTGCCCAACCCCTGCAGTGCCCAGGCGAGCGGCAGCACCAACAGCACCGTCAGCAACATCCCATTGCGCATTTCCCGCGCCCGCGTTGCGCCGATAAACAGCCCATCCAGTAAATAACTCCACACCGCAATCAACGGCAATACCGCAAGGTAGGGCAGGTAGATATCGGCGGTTTCGCGCACGCTGGGGATATCGGTCTGCATGGCGATAAACACATGGCCGCCGAAGGTAAAGAGCAATGCGAAGCCCAGGCTGGCGATCAATGACCAGCCACAGGCCACCACCAATGAACGTCTCAACGCCTGGCGATCATGCGCACCGATGGCGTGGCCGCACAAGGCTTCCACCGCGTGGGCCAGGCCGTCCAAAGCGTGAGCGGTCAGCAGCAGGCCGTTGAGCAACAGCGCATTGGCGGCCACGGTGGCATCGCCCAGGCGCGCGCCTTGTACCGTGATCATGAAAAACACCGACTGCAACGCCAGGCTGCGGATAAAGATGTCGCGGTTCACCGCCAGCAGCGGGCGCCAGCTTTCCCACAGTTTCAATGCGCCCCAGGCGATATGCCCAGGGTAGGCGCGCAGGGCTTTTTGCGTGAGGGCCAGGCCGAGCAGGGCGCCGGTCCACTCGGCGATCACCGAGGCGCGGGCCGAACCGACCACGCCCCAGTCCAGGCCGAGTACGAACCACAGGTTCAGCGCGATATTGACCAGGTTGGTGGTCAGCAGAATCGCCAGCGGCGCACGGGCGTTCTGGGTGCCGAGGAACCAGCCGACCAGAGCATAAGTGGCCAGTGCGGCAGGCAAACCAAACAGGCGCGTATGGAAGAACTCGCGGGTCAGCTGTTTCAGTTCGGCGGAGGGCTGCATCCACTCCAGGGCCAGATGGCTCAGCGGAATGCCGACGGTTCCCAGCAACATCGCCAACCCCAGCGCCAGCAACAAACCCTGCAGCAGGATCTGGCGCAAGGCCGCGCCGTCATTACGCCCGGCAGCCTGGGCGGCGAAGCCGGTGGAGCCCATGCGCAGGAAACCCATGGCCCAGGCGAGGAAGGTATACAGGCTGGCCCCGACGGCCACGGCGCCCAGTTGGTGAGCGTGGGGCAGGTGGCCGATGACCATGCTGTCGACCAGGGCTACCAGCGGCACGGAGATATTCGACAGGATCATCGGCGCGGCCAGGGCCCAGACACGACGATGGGTGGGGCGGTGGCGCCAGTCGGCGAGCAGGGTGGTCATGAAGGCTCCTTGGTGGAGCGGCATTGTACCCGGCCACCCAGCACACCGCAGTGCCAATGTGGGAGGGGGCTTGCCCCCGAATGCGGTATCTCAGTGGATGAATCTGTGCCTGACCCACCGCCATCGGGGGCAAGCCCCCTCCCACATTTTTTGATCTCCATTGACTGTGGGATTGGGCTTGGCCCACCCTCCGTCGGTCAATGTGACCGGCGCCACAACGGCTTGGCCGGCGCTGATATATAGTTCACCCCCGGTTTCCTCTGACGACGAGTGCCCCATGCTTAACAAAGGATTGTTCCTGGCCTGCGCGCTGGCCCTGCTGAGCGCCTGCGATTCTTCCGATAAACCGTCTGCGCCCTCCGCCCCAGCGGCGAGCGTGGCGCCCAAGCCGGCCAAGGCGGCAGTGGATGTGGCGGCGTTGAAGCAGCGCTACGCCGGGCGCGAGTTGAGTGTGGTGGACGTGTCCGAGGTGCAGTTGGATGGGGCCAGCACCTTGTCGGTGAGTTTCTCCATTCCCCTGGACCCTGATCAGAAGTTCGCCGACAAAGTCCATCTGGTGGACAGCACCTCGGGCAAGGTCGATGGCGCCTGGGAACTCTCCGACAACTTGATGGAATTGCGCCTGCGTCACCTGGAGCCGCAGCGCAAGCTGGTGCTCACGGTGGACCCCGGTGTCAGAGCGGTGAATAACAACCTGCTGCCCGCCGAGTACAGCGCCCGCCTGGAAACCCGTGACCTGCAAGCCACCGTCGGCTTCGCCAGCCGTGGCACGTTGTTGCCCACGCGCCTGGCCGAAGGCTTGCCGGTGATCGCGCTGAACGTCGACAAGATTGACATCGAATTCTTCCGCATCAAGCCCGAGTCCCTGCCGTCGTTCCTCGCGCAGTGGGGGCGCAATACCAGCCTGCAAAGTTACGAGTCCCGCGAATTGCTGCCGATGGCCGATCTGGTCTACGGCGGGCGTTTCGACTTGAACCCGGCGCGCAACACCCGGGAAACCCTGTTGCTGCCGATTGCCGGCCTCAAGCAATTGCAGCAGCCCGGTGTGTACTTGGCGGTGATGCGCGCCTCAGGCACCTACAATTATTCGCAACCGGCCACGTTGTTCACCTTGAGCGATATCGGCCTGTCGGTGCACCGCTACGCCAATCGCCTGGATGTGTTTACCCAGGCGCTGGAAGGTGGCAAGGCGCTGAACGGCGTCGAGCTGGAAATTCTCGATGCCGAAGGCCGTGTGCTCGGCCAGGGCAAGACCGAAGACGGTGGCCACGCCGAGTTGCCGCTGCCGAAAAAAGCCCAGGTGCTGCTGGCCAAACAAGGCGAACAGACCAGCTTATTGCGCCTCGACAGCGCCGCGCTGGACCTGGCCGAGTTCGACATCGCTGGCCAGCCATCCCATCCGCTGCAGTTTTTTGTGTTCGGTCCGCGTGATTTGTACCGTCCCGGTGAAACCGTGCTGCTCAACGCGCTGTTGCGCGACAAGGACGGCAACGTCGTCAAGCCGCAACCGGTAAGCGTCGAAGTGCGCCGCCCCGATGAGCAGGTCAGCCGCAAGTTCGTGTGGGACGCCGACGCTTCCGGCCTCTATCAATATGCGCTGCAACTGGCCGGCGAAGCACCGACCGGGCGTTGGCAGTTGGTGTTCGACTTGGGCGATGGCAAGCCGCAGCTGTATGAGTTCCTCGTTGAAGACTTCCTGCCCGAGCGCCTGGCGCTGGAACTCAAGGGCAGTGACACCGCACTGAGCCCGGCGGATGACCCGGTCATCCAGGTCAACGGCCGTTATCTGTACGGCGCGCCGGCCTCGGGCAACCGGGTCAGTGGGCAGGTTTATGTGCGCCCGCTGCGTGAGGCGGTCAAAGCCCTGCCGGGCTTCCAGTTCGGTTCGGTCACCGAAGAAGAGCTGAGCCAGGATTTCGAACTGGACGAGAGCACGCTCGACGCCAAGGGCCAGGAAGAACTGACCCTGGAAAGCAAATGGGCCGAGGCCAAGTCGCCGCTGCAACTGATCGTGCAAGCCAGCCTGCAAGAGTCGGGCGGGCGGCCGATCACCCGGCGCCTGGTGCAGCCGATCTGGCCGGCCGAGCAATTGCCGGGCCTGCGCGGGCTATTTGACGGCACTGAAACCAATGGCGACGGCCCGGCGGAATTCGAAGTCGTGGTGGCTAACCAGGACGGGCAGAAACTCGCCGCGCAGAACCTCAAGGTGCGTCTGGTGCGTGAGCGCCGTGACTACTACTGGAACTATTCCGACAGTGACGGCTGGAGCTATCACTACAACGAGAAATTCCTCAACCTCGACGAACAGACCCTCGACATCAAGGCTGGAGATACCGCCAAGGTCAGCTTCCAGGTGGAGTGGGGCCCTTATCGCGTGGAGGTCGAAGACCCGCAGACCGGCCTGATCAGCAGCCTGCGCTTCTGGGCCGGCTACCAGGCCCAGGACAACACCGAAGGCGGCGCCGTGCGCCCCGACCAGGTCAAGCTGGCGCTGGATAAACCCGCCTATGGCGATGGCGACACCGCCAATGTCACCGTCACCCCGCCGGCTGCCGGCAAAGGCTACTTGCTGGTGGAGTCTGCCGAAGGGCCGTTGTGGTGGCAGGAAATCGACGTGCCGGCCGAAGGCAAGAGCTTCGCCGTGAAGCTCGACCCGAAATGGTCGCGGCATGATCTGTACGTGAGCGCACTGGTAATCCGTCCAGGCGAGCGCAAAGCCAATATCACCCCCAAACGCGCGGTGGGCCTGCTGCACCTGCCGTTGGATCGTACCCAGCGCAAGCTTGGCCTCACGCTGACCGCGCCGGAAAAAATGCGCCCCAAACAACCGCTGACGGTGAAGATCGCCGCCAGGAATGCCGACGGCAGTGTGCCCAAGCAGGTGCATGTGCTGGTGGCCGCGGTGGACGTGGGCATTCTCAATATCACCGAATACCCCACACCCGATCCGTACGCCAGCCTGTTCGGCCGCAAGGCCTACGGCGTGGACCAGTTCGACATCTACGGCCAGTTGATCGAAGCCGGGCAGGGCCGCCTGGCCAGCCTGGCGTTCGGTGGCGATGCGGCACTGGCCAAGGGTGGCAAGCGCCCGGACACCAGCGTGACCATCGTCGCCCTGCAAAGCGCGCCGGTCACCCTCAACGAAAAGGGCGAGGGTGAAGTCAGCGTCAATATTCCGGATTTCAACGGCGAACTGCGCCTGATGGCCCAGGCCTGGAGCGATGATCGCTATGGCATGGCCGAAGCCAAGACGGTCATCGCCGCGCCGCTGATCGCCGAGCTGTCGGCGCCGCGCTTCCTGGCCGGGGGTGACCAGACCACCCTGGCGCTGGACCTGTCCAACCTCTCGGGCAAGGCGCAGAAGCTTGACGTGCAACTGAGTGCCGAAGGGCAGTTGGAGTTGGTCAACACTGGCGCGCAAACCGTCGAACTCAAGCAAGGCCAGCGCACCACCCTGCGTATCCCGGTAAAAGCCTGGGGCGGTCTGGGGCAAGGCAAAGTTAAGGTCACGGTCAATGGCCTGGACCTGCCCGGTGAAAACCTGCCGCCGTTCAGCCGTGAATGGACCCTGGGCGTGCGCCCTGCTTACCCGGCGTTGCTCAAGCATTACCGCGCCGTGCTCAAGGACCAGCCGTGGAGCTTGCCGGCAGGCACCCTGGAGCAGTTCGACAGCTCGGGACGCGAGGCGTTGTTGAGCCTGTCCAGCCGGCCGCCGTTGAACCTCGGCGCGCAGATCAGTGCGCTCAAGGCTTACCCCTACGGCTGCCTGGAACAAACCGCCAGCGGTCTGTACCCCTCGCTCTATGCCGACGACGCGCTGCTCAAACGCCTGAGTATCAAGGGCGAGCCGGATGCCGAGCGTAAACGCAAGATCGAGCTGGGCATCGAACGCCTGTTGGGCATGCAGCGCTACAACGGCAGCTTCGGTTTGTGGGGCGCGGACGGCGAGGAAGAATATTGGCTGACCGCCTACGTCACCGACTTCCTGCTGCGCGCGCGCGACCAGGGTTTTGCCGTACCGCCCGAGGCGCTGAAGAAAGCCAGTGAGCGTCTGCTGCGCTACGTGCAGGAGCGCAACCTGATCGAAGTCGACTATAGCGACAACGCCGACCACACCCGTTTCGCCGTGCAGGCCTACGCCGGCATGGTCCTGGCGCGCAGTCAGCAGGCGCCGCTGGGGGCCTTGCGCAGCATCTTCGAACGCCGCAGCGATGCGCGTTCCGGCTTGCCGCTGGTGCAGCTGGCCATCGCCCTGCAGAAAATGGGCGACCAGCCGCGTGCGGACCAGGCGTTGCTCGCGGGCCTGGCGGCGCAGCGCAGCGCCAAGGAATGGTTGGCCGACTACGGCAGCCCATTGCGCGACCAGGCGATGATCCTGGCCTTGCTGGAAGAAAATGACCTGGCCAAGGGCAAGCGCGAGGAACGTTTGTTTACCCTGGCGGACCAGTTGGCGGCCAGCCCGTATCTGTCGACCCAGGAGCGTAACTCGTTATTCCTCGCCGGGCGCCTTGGGCTCGCCCAGCCAGAGGCGAGCTGGCAGGTGTCGCTGACCGGCAGTGGCGCGGTGCGCGAACTGAACAATCAGCAATCGACGCTGCAACTGGATGACAAGCTGCTGTCCAGCGACTTGACCCTGAGCAACCAGGGCGAAACGCCGGTGTACCAGCAACTGACCCTTTCCGGTTATCCACAAGTGCCACCGGCAGCGGGCGGCGAGAATCTGAGCATCCGTCGCGAATACCTGGGCATGAACGGCCAGCCGCTGAACCTGCACAGCCTTAACAGCGGTGATTTGGTGTTGGTGCACTTGGCGGTCAGCGCCAAACAACGGGTGCCGGACGCCCTGGTGGTCGACCTGCTACCGGCCGGCCTGGAACTGGAAAACCAGAACCTGGCGCAAAGCGCGGCCAGCCTGGAGAACGCCAGCAGCCAGGTGAAGGAATGGCGCGAATCGATGCAGAACGCCTCGCTCAAGCATCAGGAGTTTCGTGATGACCGTTATGTGGCGGCGATGAATCTGGATGGCTATGGGACGACGCACTTGCTCTATCTGGCGCGGGCTGTAACGCCGGGCACCTACCGCGTGCCGCCGCCGCAGGTGGAGTCGATGTACCGGCCGAACTGGCAGGCGGTGGGCGAAACCCCGGCAGATATGGTGATCAAGGGCCGCTGATCGCTGAAGTTGAAATGGGGACTATTGTGGGAGGGGGCTTGCCCCCGATGGCGGTGTGTCAGTTGCCGGATGCATTGACTGAAACACTGCTATCGGGAGCAAGCCCCCTCCCACATGGGATTGGGGACATTCTTGGATCTAGTGCACAACCCAACTGAGCAGCCACAACCCCAGGATCAACCAGATAATCCCCATGATGACCGACGCGCGCATGAACGCCCGCACGGCCGAGTACAGCAGCAACAGCCCGACGATCAGGGTAAGGATGCTGATGATCGAGGTGTCCATGCCCAGGGTGCGCGACAAGCCATCGATAAAGTTGCCGCCGGCGTGGGTCAGGGCTCCGAACAAGCCGCTCAGACCGTCGACGATAAAGCGGATGACGGAGCCGAGCGCCTGGCCCAACCACTCGAAAAAGCTTTCTACCTGCATGTGCGTGTCCTGATAAGAAGGTGGGCGTAACTGTGCCTTTGGTCGTTGTAGCGACAGGCGAGTTCCCTACAAGCATAGAGGTTTGCCCGCTTGAATTTGCGTTTTGTTGCCCGCTGGACACTGGTGAGCCTGTTGTTGGCGATTGCCCTGCTATGGCTGGCCGACCGTATCTGGCCCTTGCCGTTGCCCCAGGACGACCTGGCGCGGGTGGTGTTGGCCGAGGATGGCACGCCGTTGTGGCGCTTTGCCGATGCTAATGGCGTGTGGCGCTATCCAGTGCAAACCAGCGAAGTCTCGCCGTATTACCTGGACGCGTTGCTGACCTACGAAGATCGGTGGTTCTATCGGCACCCCGGGGTAAATCCGTTGGCATTGGCGCGGGCGACGTGGCAAAACCTGACCGGCGCACGGGTGGTGTCGGGCGGCAGTACGTTATCGATGCAAGTGGCGCGTTTGCTCGATCCGCATTCGCGCACCTTCCTCGGCAAGTTGCGTCAGCTGTGGCGTACCGCGCAGTTGGAGTGGCACCTGTCCAAAGAGCAGATCCTCAACCTGTACTTGAACCGCGCGCCGTTCGGCGGCACGTTGCAGGGCGTGGCGGCGGCCAGCTGGGCTTATCTGGGTAAATCCCCGGCGCAATTGACCCACGCCGAAGCGGCCCTGCTCGCGGTATTGCCCCAGGCACCGAGCCGCTTGCGCCCGGACCGTCACCCGCAGCGCGCTCAGCAGGCCCGCGATAAAGTGCTGCGCCGGCTCGCCGAGTTCCAGGTATGGCCGCAATCGGCGGTGGACGAGGCGCTGGAAGAACCGCTGCTGCTCGCGCCGCGCCTGGAACCGAGCCTGGCGCCGTTGCTCGCGCGGCGCTTGAACCGTCCCGACAGCCCGCCGCTGATCCGCACCACGGTGGATGCCACGTTGCAGCGCCGTCTGGAAGACCTGCTGTTGGGCTGGCGCGCACGTTTGCCCGAACATACCTCCGCTGCGATCCTGGTGGTCGAGGAGGAGACCATGGCCGTGCGTGCCTACCTCGGCTCGGTGGATATCAATGACGCCAAGCGCTATGGGCATGTGGACATGATCAGCGCGCTGCGCTCGCCCGGTTCCACCTTGAAACCCTTTCTCTATGGCATGGCACTGGACGATGGCTTGATTCATTCCGAATCCCTGCTGCAGGACGTGCCGCGACGTTACGGCGATTACCGGCCGGGCAATTTCTCCATGGGCTTTACCGGGGCGGTGCCGGCGAGTACGGCGCTGTCCAGCTCGCTGAACCTGCCGGCAGTGCAATTGCTGGAAGCCTACGGGCCGAAACGCTTCGCCGCGCAGATGCGCATCGGCGGCATGCCGCTGGCGTTGCCGGCGTTGGCCGAACCGAACCTGGCGCTGATCCTGGGCGGCGCGGGCAGCCGCCTGGAAGACCTGGTCAGCGGCTACAGTGCGTTCGCCCGCGACGGTAAGAGCGCCACCCTGCGCTTGCAGCCGGATGACGCGTTGAGGGAGCGGCCGTTACTGTCGCCGGGAGCGGCCTGGATCGTGCGGCGTATTCTCAGCGGCCAGGCGCGCCCCGACCGCGACCCACGTGCCGAACTCGTGCAACGCCCGACGCTGGCCTGGAAAACCGGCACCAGCTATGGCTTTCGCGATGCCTGGGCGATTGGCGTGGGCCCGCGTTACCTGATCGGCGTCTGGATCGGCCGACCGGACGGCACGCCGGTACCAGGGCAGTTTGGCCTGGCGTCTGCGGCGCCATTGATGTTGCAGGTGCATGACGTGCTGGCCAACCGCGACAGCCAGCGCGGCATCAGCGCAGCGGTCAAGCCGGTGCCGGCCAATGTCGGCGTGGCGGCGATTTGTTGGCCGCTGGGCCAGCCGATGAGCCGCAACGATCCCAATTGCCGTCGCCAGCGCTTTGCCTGGACCCTGGACAACACCACGCCGCCGACCTTGCAGGCGCTGGACCAACCCCTGAGCGTGGGGTTGATGGAAAACCTTTGGGTCAACGCCAAGGGGTTACGGGTGGATGCCCATTGCCCCGGCGCAGAAGCGACCAATATCGCCCTGTGGCCGGCGCCGCTGGAGCCTTGGTTGCCCAGGGCGGAGCGACGCGAAGCGCGCATCCCGGCAGCCGACCCGGATTGCCCGCCGCCGGCCCTGGCCGCCGCTTCGCCGTTGTCCATTGTGGGCGTGCGCGAGGGCGATCAACTGCGTCTGCCCGCCAACAGTCAGCAGGCCTTGCGCCTGAAAATTTCCGCCTTGGGCGGTAGCGGGCGGCGGTGGTGGTTTGTGAATGGCGCGCCGTTGGGGGATAGCGCCAATCAGGACAGTATCAATGCCAGTTTCGAGCGGCTGGGGCGTTATCAGCTCAGTGTTCTGGATGAAGCCGGGCAGACCGCCAGGCTTGAGTTCAGTGTTGTGGATTAGGGGCCTCATCGGGGGCAAGCCCCCTCCCACATTTGATTTGTGAACACATTCCAGTGTGGGAGGGGGCTTGCCCCCGATGGCGTCCTCAAGCCCACTACCCCTATTCACTTGCCTTCGCTCCCCATCCCCCTGAAGCTATACCCATTCAGGAGCCCCCAATGAACCTCGAACACCTCACCGAACGCCTGCACCGCATCCGCGATACCAACGATTGGAAGCAGTTCCACAGCCCGAAAAACCTGGCCATGGCCGCCAGTGTGGAAATGGCCGAACTGGTGGAGATCTTCCAGTGGCTGAGCGAAGACCAGTCGCGCCAATTGCCCGCCGATAAGCTGGCTCACGCCGGCCAGGAAGTCGGCGACATCGTGCTGTACCTGCTGTTGCTGTGCAGTGAGCTGGGCCTGGACATGAACGAGGTGGTGCGCGCCAAACTGGCCGACAGCGAGCGGCGGTTTGCCCATGAGTGATCGGCATTTCGACCAGTTGGCCGCGCGCTTCGCCGAAAAAATCTATGGCGGCGCCAAGGGCGCGATTCGCCTGGCGGTGCTGCAGGCCGATCTTACCGAAGCTTTGCCGGACCGCCCGTTGCGCGTACTGGATATCGGCGCGGGGTTGGGGCATATGTCGCTGTGGTTGGCAGAACGCGGCCATCAGGTGACCCTGGCCGAGCCCGCCGAGCCCATGCTCGAAGGCGCACGCCAGCGTTTCGCCGATGCCGGGCAGAACGCCACGTTCATCCACGCGCCCTGGCAAGACCTGCTCGGCCAACTCACCGAGCCCTACGACCTGGTGCTGTGCCACGCGGTACTGGAATGGCTGGCCGAACCCCATGCGATCCTGCCGGTGCTGCACCAATTGACATTGCCTGGCGGCTGGCTGTCCCTGGCGTTTTACAACCGCGACGCGCTGATCTACCGCAACCTGCTCAAGGGCCACTTTCGCAAGATGCGCAAGAACGATATGGCCGGCGAAAAGCAGAGCCTCACACCGCAGCAGCCGCTGGACCCGCGGGAATTGGCGGCGCAACTCGAAGGGCTCTGGCAGGTCGAAAGCCAAAGTGGCGTGCGCGTGTTCCACGACTATATGCCGGTGGAATTCCAGGCGCGCGCCGATCTGCAGGATTTGCTCGAGATGGAGCTCGCTCACCGTCGTCACCCAAGCTTTGCCGGACTTGGGCGTTATTTGCACTGGGTGTGCCGTCCGGTTTAAGCGGCCCAGTCTGCGGAGGTCGAAATGCGTCGTCTCGGTTTGCTCCTGTTGTCTCTCGGCTTAGGTGCCTGTTCCAGCCCTAACCCTTATGTGGCCGCTTCGGCGCCGATGCCGCCGGCCCCGGCGCAAGCGGCCACGACCTTCGATGCCAGTGCCTACCCGGCGCCGGTGCGCGACTATGGTGCCTACCGCAATTGGGCCTGGCGTAACGGCCAGTTGCCGGCCGGCACCGCGTGGGCGGATTCGGCCCAGGTGGCCGAAGCGGTCAGCGACGCACTGGACCAGCGCGGCCTGCGCCCGTTGCACGACAATCGCGCGCCCGACCTGTTGGTCAGCGCCGATGTGCGCCTGGAGAAACGCCTGCGGCAAGTCCAGGATGACTATGGCTACGGCTATGGCGGCTACAACCGCTATGGCAATGGTTACGGCATGTACAACTCGGTGCCGATGGTGCGTACCTATGAAGTGCAGGTCGTGGTGGTGCGGGTCAACCTGTTCGATGCCCGCAGCGGCCAGCCGGTGTGGAGCGCCAGTGCGGAAACGGGCAGCCAGGGCAGCCTCAGCGAGCGTGCGGATGCGCTGCGCCAGGCGGTGCAGAAGGCACTGACGGCGTATCCTCCGCGTTAACCGCTATTCTCATTTAACGCCTGGACCGAACGTTGGAGAGCCATCATGTTTCGTCG
The DNA here is from genome assembly GCF_003851705.1 of Pseudomonas sp. R2-37-08W. Classification (NCBI taxonomy): domain Bacteria; kingdom Pseudomonadati; phylum Pseudomonadota; class Gammaproteobacteria; order Pseudomonadales; family Pseudomonadaceae; genus Pseudomonas; species Pseudomonas sp. R2-37-08W. Next base: position 757,182 of record NZ_CP027728.1, read on the forward strand.
TATCGCTACGCTTGCCGTTGTGCTGCTGCTGGGCGGTTGCCAGAGCAACCAGGTCAACCACGATTTTGACGCCAGCCGCGACTTTGCCGCCTACCGTCACTGGGCCTGGAAGGAGCCGGCGCTGCAATACCGCCCGGATGACCCGCGCATCAAGAGCGACCTCACCGAGCAACGTATCCGCCAGGCCGTGGGCGAGCAGCTTGACCAGCGCGGCCTGCGCCCAGCAGCGCCCGGCATCAAGGCTGACCTGAATGTGCAGGCCTACCTGATCGTCGAAGACCGCCAGCAGCAGGTCTCCACCAACTACGGCGGTGCCTGGGGCGGGCCATGGAACGGCTACTGGGGCGCGCCGATGTACAACGAAACGCGCAACATCACTTACAAGGTGGCGACCCTGCAGATCGACCTGCTCGACGGCAAGGACGGCAAGCTGGTGTGGCGTGGCAGTGACGAACAAATCATGGCCAGCTCGCCGAACCCTCAGGACCGCAGCGCGGCCATTCGCAACACCGTGAGCAAAATCCTCGCTAACTACCCGCCGCGCTGATCCTGCCCTTTAGCAGCGCTGCGCCGGCAGCGCGTCTACACTTATCGATACCCTAAGGAGAGTAAGCGCACGGCAACTCGCCGGCACAGGAGTGCTCGATGTCTCCCCGACTTCATGGCAAGCAACGCGGCGCCATCGGCTTGATGGCGGTCGGTGTGTTGGCAGTGGTGTTGGCGTTCACGTTGCTGGCGGTCGACAGCGGACGGCTTTACCTGGAAAAGCGCAGGCTGCAAGGGGTGGCGGACACGGCAGCGCTGGAAGCTGTCAGCCGCGACGGCACTTGCGCGGCCGGCCTGAGCGCAGCGGCGTATGCGGCGCAAAGCGTGGCTCGTAATCAATTCGTGGTGGGTAACGGCAATACCTTGGTCACCCGTTGTGGCGCCGTGACCACCGGCGCGTCCGGCCAACGCGTGTTCGCGGCCAACCCCGCAGTGGCGGCGGCGATCGAAGTGGTGGTCAGCAAAACCGTCACCACCAGTGTTGCCGGTGGCGTGTGGTCGTTGTTCTCCGGTACCCCGGTCAGTCTCAATACCCAATTGACCGCGAAGGCCGTGGCGGCGAAGCCCACGCCACCGATGGCCCAGTTGAGCATCAAAAGCACCCTGACCAACGTCGATACCGCCAGCGCCAGCTGGTTGAACGCATTGTTCAGCGGGCTGCTTGGCGGCGCGGTCAATGTGTCGGTGCTGGGCTGGAATGGCTTGCTTAACAGCGACATCAATATGCTCAGCTACCTCGACCAGTTGGCCCTCGACCTGCACGTGACCGCCGGTGACTACACCCAGTTGCTCAACACCACGGTGACCGCCTCGCAGTTGCTCCAAGCCGCCATCAGCGTGCTGGGTAACAACCCGTTGACGGCAAATGCCGTGAGTGCGCTGGGCATTATCAAGGTCGCGGCGACCAACCCGGTGCCGCTGACCGTCGGCACAATCCTGCAGGTGCAGACCGGCACCACCGCTGCTGCGCTGAACGCCAACCTGCAGGTGTTCCAACTGGTCCAGGGCGTGGTGCAGCTGGCCGGCAGCCAGAGCGGGGCGGCGGCGACCTTGCCCATCAACGTGTTAGGGCTGGCCAATGTCACCACGCAGGTCAAAGTGATCGAGCCGCCGCAGCTGTCGGCCATTGGCAATCCGATGCTCGCGGCGGCCAACCCATTGGGCCCGAACAGGATTTTTGTGCGCACTGCGCAACTGCGCACGCAGATAACGGTGAGCTTGCCGGTGCTCAACAGCGTGGCCGGCTTGACCACGGCGGTGAATGACCTGGTGGGGCCGCTGACGCCGGTGCTCAACGGCCTGCTGAGCCTGAACCTGGTGACCACGATCAACTCGGCATTTTGCCTGCTGGGCGCCGGTTGCCAACAACTGGACATCATTGCGGTGCCGGGTAACGTGCCGCTCAAGATCGTGCTGGATGCCGGCGGCGCCAGCACTTATGTCACCGGCTACACCTGCCCGACGGGCAGCGCGGGCACCAAGAGCCTGACCGCCCACACCACCGGCTCGATCGCGTCGCTGAATGTCGGCAACATCAACAACGCATTTTCGTCCACCCAGCCGATGAGCGTGGCGCCGCTGCCGCTGGTCGATATCGGCATCAAGACCTGCCACAAGATCCTTGGCATCGGCAGTTGTGACCCGCGTGTGGCGTTTGCCGGCGGCGGCGTAGCGATCCATGTACAGAACACTGTGGCGGGGAGCAACAGTGAGCAGAACCTGGTGTTTTCCAGCACTACGCCGTTCGCCACACCGCCTGATATGGGGCTTGCGCCCAGTTATCAGTCGGCTGTGCCGGCTGCAAATTTGGTGAGTGGCCTTTCCGCCGCGCTCAATGGTGTCGGCATCACGGCTTATCGACCCGTGGGGAGCAACCCTTTGGGAAGCGTGATCGCAAGCACGGTGTCGCTGCTCAGCGGCGTCTCCACCCTTGTGACGCCCGTGTTGAATAACGCCCTGGGCCCATTGCTCAACCCAATCCTCAATAACCTGTTGAACAGCCTGGGCATCAGCCTGGCAAGCGTGACCGTGGGCGCCAACCTGAGCTGCGGCCAGGCCGGCGAAGCTTACCTGGTGATTTAAACGTCGCTGGCCCTGGGCAGTTCCACGCAAAACCGCGCGCCGTGCTCGCCGTTGCTGACGCTGAGGCGTCCGCCCATGTTTTCGACGATGCCGTAGCTCACCGACAAGCCCAGCCCGGTGCCCACGCCAATCGGCTTGGTGGTGAAGAACGGCTCGAAGATGCGTTCCAGCAAACGCGGGTCAATGCCACCGCCGTTATCTTCGACCCAGATGCGTACGTGGCGGCTGTCGTGTTCGGTGTGCACGGCGATCCAGGGGCGCAGGTCCGGGTGCTTTTGCTTCAGGCTCAACAGCGCATCGCGGGCATTGACCATCAGGTTGATCAGCACTTGTTCCAGCTGGTCGGCGTAACCTGTGACCTGCACCGAACTGTCCGCCTGGGTCAGTTTGACCTCCACGCCTTTGCCGCGCAGGCCTTCGCTGAGCAGCGACAGGGTGCCTTCCACCGCGTGCGCCGGGTCGAAGGGTTGCTGTTCGACTTCCGAGCGGCGGCCGAACACGCGCATATGGTCCACCACCCGCGCCGCGCGTTGTACCTGCGCGTCAATGCGCTGGAGTTTTTCCGTCAGGTAGTCGACCTGCACGTCGCCATTGCCCAGGCGCTTGAGCACGTTGACGACGGCCATGCGCATCACGTTCAGCGGCTGGTTGATCTCATGGGCCAGGCCGGTGGCCATTTCGCCGAGGGTGGCCATTTTCGCGCTTTGCGTCAGCTGCTGCTGGGAGCGTCGCACTTCGGTGTTGTCGCGGCCCACGGCCTGCACTTCGACCAGATGGCCGTGCTCATCGAACACGCCACGGTCCGACCACACCCACCAGGCATGCTCGCGCCCCGGCAGTTGCAGGCTGATTTCCGCCGTGCTCACGGGAAATTCCGGGGTCAGCTGCTGGATGCGCAGCACAAAGGCTGCGTGTTGCTCGGCCGACAGCCAGTGCCCCAGGTTCAGTCCCGGCAATTGCCCGGCTCGGCATTCCAGGTAATTGGCCAGGGGCGTGTTGCCAAAGGTCAGGGTCAGGTCCGGGCGGTAGCGGCAGATCATCGCCGGGGAGTCTTCCACCAGGATGCGGTAGCGCTCTTCGCTGGCCTTGACCTGTTGCGCGGCCAACGTGGCTTCGGTGACGTCCAGCCACAGCCCGACCGCCTCCACCGGCAGGCCGAGGTCGTCGCGCAGCAGCTTGGCCTCGTCGAGCAGCCAGTGGTAGTCGCCCTGTTTATCCTGGACCCGATAGCGACTGCGCACGCTGCCTTCGCGCAATAGTTGGCGCGTGCGCTTAAAATACAGGTCACGGTCTTGCGGGTGGACCCATTGCACCAGGCTGTCGTGGCTGCATTCGGCGAGGGTGCGGCCCAGCAGCGGCAGCAGGCTGTCGCTGAAAAACACCGGCTGCAAGGCACCGTTCACGTAGCGCTGCACGTAGATCACCGCCGGCGAACTGGCGATCAGGTTGTCCAGGCGCGCATGGGCGGCGTCGGCTTGCAGTTGCTGGTTTTTGATGTCGCTGATGTCGAGCATGAAGCCGATCCAGCGGCGCTGCTCACCCACGCCCAGCACCTGGCCCTGCACGCGGTACCAGGTGGGCGGCTGGTCGCTGTCGCCACGGTTGAGGCGTACGCTGGCGAGCAAGGGTTTGCCGAGGGCTTGCAGGTCACGCAGGCGGCTGTGCAATTCCTCGCGATCAGCGGGGTGGATGAGGTTGAGCCAGGTTTCCAGGGCTTGCCGGGTCGGGCCGTCTTCGGGGCCCAGGTTGCGCAACAATTTCGGCGCCAGCTGTATCTCGTCGCTGGCGGGCAGCAACTCCCACCAGCCGGTGCCCAGCAAGCCCTGCAGGGCTTCCTGGCGCTCCAGTTGCAGATGATGACGGTGTTCGCGCAGGCGGCTGAGCAGCGGGGCGGCGAGGGCGGCGGCGAGGTTCAGCCAGTCACGCTCGCGGGTGTCGGGTTCACCGCTGTAGGCCCCGCACAGCAACCACGCGGCGACGCCCTGGCTATCGCGGTAAGGCACGAGGAACCCATCGGCATTGCCAAACACGCTGTGCAAGCGTGGGTGTTCACCGCGCCCGTAAAGGGCCTGCAGGCTCAATGGGGTGGTGCCGTTGAGGCTGTCCAGGCAGGTCCCGAGGCGTTGGCCGGGGTGCCAGAACAGCGGCGCGTCATGCTGGGCGTATTGGCTGTAGATCATCCAGCCCTGGTCCTCTTGATCAAGCAGCGCCAGGGCGATACAGGGGATCTTCCAGCGCTGCGCCACACTGCACAGTTGTTCGTTGAACACATCGGGCAGGCGGCTGAGGCTGCACACGCGCAGTTGCTCGCTGACCTGGCTGGCCAATTGCTGATTCTGTTCGCGCTGCTCGGCCAGTTGCCGCCCGTCAAGCAAATCGCCGATATCCACCGCATGCAGGCGCCAGCCCTGGTCGTCAGGCTCAAGGGTGCCACGGGTGTGCAGCACCTGCCCGGCGCTGCCCTGGAAATCCAGGTCAAGGCTATGGCGCTGCCAGTCAGCGGGAACGCCCTCCACCGCCAGGGCGCTATGGGCCCACAGCAAGGCGTGCAACGGCGTCCCTGCGGCAAAGGGCGCCAGGTGTGAGCGCAGTGTGCCGCTGATATCGAGCACTCGACCTTGGGCATCCAACAGCACCTGCAAACCGGCCGAGGGCGCCGCCGCAGGCGCGATCGCCAGCGCGCCGCCCCGGCCGAGCAGGCGCCCGAACAGTTTGTCCCCGGAGGTCAAAATTGCAGGCTCGACTGGGCCTGCAGCGTCACCGGCAACTGCGGCACGCTGCCAATGCCGGGCAGCACAATGAACGGCATCACCGCCTGCAGATTGGCCGAGGGGTAGTTGATCTGCACCTTCAGCAGACCACCTACGAAGGTGGTGCTGACCTGCGTCGCCGCGTTGAAGTTATAGGCGTTGGGGATCCAGCGCAGGCGTTCGCTGATCGCGCTCTTGGCGGTGCTTTGTACCGCAGCGCTGTAGCCCGGCATGGCCGGGTCCAGCCCCACGCTCAGGCGCACGGCCTCAGCGGTGGCCTGGTTGAACGACTGCAATAACAACAGCGGCAGGCTGTAGCTGACCATGCCATAGAACACGGCGAAGAACATCACGAACACCGCGACGAACTCAATCGCGGCCGTGCCTTTCTGTTTGTTGGGGAGGCTAGTTTTCATCACCGCGTCTACCCTGACGGCTACTACTTGATATCAGCATAGAATCAATCGGCGAAAAGGGATGTTTTTTAGGTGATCCAGGGTGCGGTGGTGCTGTTGTGGTTGGGGCTTTGCGCGGTGCAGGACACGCGGCAGCGCTTGCTCGCCAATCGCCTGACGCTGGGCGTTGCGGCGTTGGCGGGGATCTACCTGTTCTGGACCGGCAGCACCTGGCTCGGTGCCCCCGTCGGCCAAGGTCTGTGGGCGTTTATTCTGGCGCTGCTGTTGACCTTGCCGGGGTACGCCTTGGGCCGTCTTGGCGCTGGGGATGTGAAGCTGCTCGCGGCCTTGGCCCTGGCGTCGGATGCCGAGTATTTGTTGGGCGCGTTTATCGGCGCAGCCGTGGCGAGCGGGCTGTGGCTGTTGCTGGCGCCAAGGCTCTGGCCGCTTATGAGTCAACGGCTTGCGGCTTGCCTGGGGCACCTTGCGCCCGCACCGTCAAAAAAACTGCCATTTGCGCCGTTTTTGCTGGTGGGATTTGCGCTTGTCTGGTTTTGGATCCATTGAACGTCGGAAGGGATTAACGCTATGTACATAGTTGGAAAGTACGTCTACGTTTAATCAAGCGTTGTATAGGAATATTCGTGGTTAAGGATGGGTCAATCTTTTGGCTGCCAGGCATGGAGTAGCGTGTGGACAAGCTTAATTCTGCGGTAAAAGTGCTTGTGGTCGACGATCAGCCGTTGATCGTGGAAGAGCTTTGCGAATTTCTTGAAAGCAGCGGGTTGCGTTGTGTGCCGTGTGAGTCCAGCCAGCAAGCCTTGACACGTTTCAGCGAAGACACCGAGATCGGCCTGGTGCTGTGTGACCTGCATATGCCGGAGATGGATGGCATCGAACTGGTCCAGGCCCTGCAAAAAGTGGCCGGCCGGCAGCGGGTCTTCGAGGCGATCATGCTGACCGGGCGCGCCGACAAACAGGACGTGATCAAGGCCCTGCGCGCCGGGATCGCGGACTACTATCAGAAGCCGATCAATCTGGACGAGTTGCTCGAAGGTTTGCAGCGCCAGCTAGCCGCTTTGCAAGAGCGCAAGAACGACCTGCAACTGGGGAACCTGAACCAGAAGCTGCAATTTCTATCCGAGTCGATCAACGACCTGTACCAGGACCTTGATAAAGTGCGCCGCAATCCTAAGGGTGAAGAGGCCACGACAGAAGAAACCGGGCCGGTGGAAATTCCGGCGATCTTCAACCAGCTGTCACCGCGTCAGCTGGATGTAGCCAGGCTGGTTGGCAAAGGGCAGACCAACTATCAGATAGCCTGCGAGCTGGGCATCACGGAGAACACCGTCAAGCTGTATGTGTCGCAGGTGCTGCGGCTGACCCATATGCATAACCGTACACAGTTGGCGTTGGCGTTATCGCCGAGTAATTCGACGCTGCGCCAGCGGGTGACGGCTCACTGAGTGACGGTTCCCATGCTCTGCGTGGGAATGCCTCCTGCGACGCTCCGCGTCGCGCCCACCGCGGTAATGCGCACAGCTGACGCAGAGCGTCACGGGCTACACGCGGGAGCGTGGGCACGCTCACCGCTCAGTTGTCCCCTTGGGTTTTGCCGCCGATCTTCTGCTCGAAAAACTCTGGAATCTCATGCTTGAAACTGTCCACCCAGCGCTGGGCGGCCACGTCGCGTTCGGTGGCGGATGCTGACTGTGGCGTCGCTGACGCGGCTGTCCCGCTGACCTGCAACGCCAGCCAGTTCTCCGTGGCGGCCTGCTGCGGCGAAGAGGGGCCGGGCTCGATGGCCATGACACCGAGCGGCAAGGCCAGCACGGCCAGGCTTGCGAGATAAGGCAGTTTCATCATCAATTCCTCGGGTTGCTGTTGGCGTCGCTGACTCTGGCGATCTGGTCCTTGGCCTTGGCGGCGGTCGCGCTTGAAGCCTTGAGTTTTTCGGCGCGGGCCTGGGCTTCGGTGACTTGTTCGGGCCCCAGGCCCATCTGGCTGACCACCTGCGCGGCCTGCTTCCAGTTGTCTTGATAGATCAGCAGCGTCACCAGGTTGATCGCGGCCAGTGGGTCGCTTTGCTTGAGTTCCATGGCGGTCATGAATTCAAACCGCGCGTCGTCCAGGCGCAGTTGGTTGAGGTACACCACGCCCAGGTCATTGCGGATTTTCTCGTCGGTGGGCGCCAGCCGCGCCGCGCGCTGCAAGTGGGCCATGGCCTGGGCGTTGTCGCCTTTGGCCGAAGCCAGTTGCCCCAGGCCGTGCTCACCTTCGGCAGCCATGCAGGTGCCGAGCAGGCTGCGGTACAGCGGCTCCGCCTCGTTGCGCCCGAGCAAGCGATAAGCCTTGGCCTGGCGCAGACGAACCTGGGGCAGACCGGCCGGCAAACTCTGCAGGTTGGCCAGGCTGGCGTGCAGTTTGCCGTCGTTGGCCATTTCATCGGCCAGGCTCAACGACAACTCGTGTTCGGCGCCAGGCTTGGGGCAACTGCCGGGGGCGGTCAGGGCGGCCCATGGGGTTTGGCCATTGGTGGCGCACCCTCCCAGTAGCAACAGGCTCAAAGCGGCTATCAAGGCTTTCATCGGGCGCTCCTCATAGGTTACTCAATGCCCGGGTGATACCGATGAAGGCCGGCCCCCGAGCACGATCAGCAAGGCGGGAAACAAAAACACCATCATCACCACCGACATTTTCGCCGACATCTTCGATACGAATTCCTGGATGCGTGTCAGGCGTCGGTCGTCGAGCAATTGCTTGAGCGCCAGCAATGACTTCATCGCACCGCCGCCTTGCTGGATCAGTTGCTGGAGGATGATGCAGGTGTCGGTGAACTCATCCACGGCCAGCAGCCTCGCGGTCGTGCCCAGTTCTTCACTGAGTTCCAGCCCGGAGTCGACCCGGTTCAGAATCAGCCGCAGTTCATGGGTCAGCGCCGGCAGCAGGTGCTGCGCTTCGAGGCTCAACACGCGCAACGCCTGTTCGACCGCCATGCCCGATTCGAACAGGATCCGCAGTAGCGGAATGAAGGTCGAGACTTCCTGGGAGATCCGCAGCTGACGCGCCTTGGCCACGCTGGCCAGGATGCGCTTGGGCAACAGGTAGCCGACGCCCAGCGCAATCAGGGGCAGCAGCCACGGCGAGCCAGTTTTAGGAAACAGCAACGGCTGAGCGATCAGGGCCACGACCAACAGCAGCACCGGCGTGCCGATCTGGAAGGCGGCGAACATCGAGCGCTGGCTGGCGGTGCGCCAACCTATACGGTTGAGCAGCGTCTGGGTTTCGTTGTCGAGGCTGACCGAACGTTGCGCGAGGGGGCTGTTGCCCAGCTGGCGCATCATCGCCCCGAGGCGGTGTTCGCGGCCCAACTGGCCCTGCAGGCGTTGCGCAACCAAACGCTGACCACGCCGATGTTTGACCAGATTGGCCAGGACCAGCGCCAGGGCGGCCAGCAATAACACGGCGCTGATCAGCAGCGAAATAGCCATCTCATACGCTCCGCAACATGCGCCACAGGGCGAAGCAGCCGAGCACCTGCATACCCAGGGCCACGAATAACAGCATGCGGCCGGTGCCGTCGTTCCACATGGTCATCAGGTAGGCTGGGTTGACCGCCAGGAAATAGCCCACCATGGAAATGGGCAGCGCGGTGAGCACGTAGGCGGTCACCCGGGTTTCGCCGGTCAGGGCGCGCAACTGGCGCGCGGCTTGCTCACGCTCGCGGATCATCTTGATCAGGTTTTCCAACAGCTCGCTGGCATTGCCGCCGTAACGGTGATTGACCTTCAAGCCCAGGGCGAACAAGCGCAACTCGTCGCGCTCATAGAATTCGGCGAAGTCGTGGGCGGACTCCGGCAGGCTGACCCCCAGTTGCACGTTGCGCTGGATCCGGCCCATGGCGTTTTTCAGCGGGTCTTCGGCCACGTCGATTCCGCCCAGCACCGCATCGGCCAGGGTGCGTCCGGCCTTGAGGCTGCGCACGGTGTGGTCGAGCAATTGCGGCAGCTGTTCGATCATGCGCGTGATGCGGCGTTGATAACGCCAGGCGATGTACAGGCGCAACAGCACCGGCGGCAGCACCAGCATCACCAGCAGGCCGACCCAGCTGACGACGATCAACCCGAGCACCGCGCCCAGGCCCCACACCGTCAGCCACAGCCCCAGGCTGTCGCTGGGTTTGCCCAGGCCTGCGCGCAGGAACATGCGTTCCACGCGATTCCACGAGTCGTTTTCTTCGGCGAGCTGCGGCTGGCCTTCGGCGAGGCGGCCCAGCACGCGTTCGGTCTGGGCACGGCGCAAGCCATGCTGGAACGAGCGGATCGACAGGCCGATCAGGATCAGGCAGATGAGTAGCAGGATGGCCCCGGTCATGCTTGATTCCCCCTCAAGGCTATACCGGTTCGCGGCGCAGTTTGTCGCCGGCCGGGTGGAGCGCTTCACGCACGAAGCCGAAGCCGGTGCGCCGGTCATGGCGAAACAGGGTGTTGGTCACGTACACGTCTTCGCGGATGCCCACCACCTCGACCACTTCGCTGACGCAACGACGTCCGTCCGGCAGGCGGGTCAGTTGGACCACCACATCCAGCGCCGCGCAGATCATTTGCCGCAGGGTCTTTTCTGCGATCATGCGGCCGGTCAGGCCCACCAGGGTTTCCAGGCGCAGTAGGGCGTCGGCGGCATTGTTGGCGTGCACGGTACTCATGGAACCGTCATGGCCGGTGTTCATGGCGGTTAGTACATCGAGCACTTCCACCCCGCGAATCTCGCCGAGAATGATGCGGTCGGGGCGCATCCGCAAGGCGTTGCGGATCAGGTCGCTGGCCTTGACCTCGCCGTGCCCTTCGGCATTCGGCGGGCGGGTTTCCAGGCGCACCACATGGGGATGGCCCAATTGCAATTCGGCTACGTCTTCGATGGTGACCAGGCGTTCATGGGGGTTGATCAACTGGCTGAGGATGTTCAGCAGTGTGGTTTTACCGGTGCCGGTCCCGCCGCTGATGAGAATATTGCAGCGCTTGCCTACCGCTTCCTGGAAGAAGTCGAAGATGTTCTGGTCGATGGTCTGCATGGCCACCAGATCGCTGCTTTTGAGCATATCCTTGCGAAACTTTCGGATCGACAGACACGGCCCGTCCAGGGCAATCGGCGGGATGATCGCATTGACCCGGCTGCCATCGGGCAAGCGCGCATCGACCATCGGCGACGACTCATCCAGGCGCCGCCCCAGCGGTGCGAGAATGCGTTGCATGACGCGCTCCACATGGTGGGCGTCGATAAAGCGCAGGTCGCTCTGATGCAGCAAGCCGTCACGTTCGATAAACACCCGGTGCGGGCCATTGACCAGGATTTCGGTGACGGACGCATCGCGCAGCAACACCTCCAGCGGGCCGAAGCCGGTCAGTTCGTCGACGATTTCTTCGGCCAGGCGCTCCATCTCGTAGCGTGAAATCGCCAGGTGCATGCGGTTGATGTACTCGGCCACTTTGTCGATGACAAATTGCGCCAGGGACTGGCGTGAGCCTTCCAGCAGGTTCAGCCCCGATTCTTCGATGGCATCGATGATGTAGCGATGCAGCACCAGCTTCAAACCGTCGTGATCGGTGTTGCCAGCCACGCCGCGTGCGGGTGCGCCGAAGAGTTTTTCACTGCTCATTTAGCGGCTCCCAGCAAACGCTCCAGCCAACGGCTGGGCGGTTTTCCGGTGGGGTCCTGCGAGCGTTTCGCCAGGCGCTCGCCGAGGGTTTTGAGCCCTTGCGTCAGGGCTTCGCGCGGCGCCAGCGCAAACAGGGTTTGCCCTTGGTTCTTGGCGTTCAGCCGTAGCTCCGCGCTCAGTGGCAACACCGCAATCACTTCCAGGCCGAAGCTTTTGCCGAGCGCTTCGGCGTCAGGCGCGCAGCCTTTGAGGTAGCCATCGATCAAGAGCTTGGCGTGTTCGAGCTTCATGCCTTTTTCGCGCCAATGGTTCAGCACCGCCAGGTTGCGCCGGCAGTCCAGCACGTTCTGGTCGGTGCACCACAGCAGCTTGTCGCAATGGCTGACAAAGGTGCGCAGGGCGTCGCTGTCCGGCTGGCCGACCAGGTTCACCACAATGTGCTGGAAGTGCTGGCGCAGTGCGCTGAGCAACATGTACAGCTCGGCGGCGCTGGTGTGCTCCAGCAACTCATCGTTGGGAGCGTAGGCAAGCATGCGCAGGCCGTCTTCGGCTGAGGTAAAGGCGCTGTTGATCAGGGTCGCGTCCAGCCGCCTCAGGTGGCGCAGGGCATCGCCGAAGTTGAACGAGCTTTCCAGGCCCAGCAGCGCCAGGCTGTCACCGCGTGGCAGGCCGAGGTCGAGCAACAGCGTCTGCTGGCCGCTCTTTTGCACCACCAGCGCCAGATGGCTGCTGAGCAGCGCGCCGTCGGAAGTGCCCTGGGTGCCGTACAGCACCGAGAGGCCGCCCAGATGGGTGTGAGTGGTGACCGCAGGCAGGCGCTTGCTCAGGCGGCGCACCAGCCCGGCGACTTCGCTGGAGCGCGAACCGTAGGCGACGAAGTCCCGCGCCCCGGCACGCATCGCATTGAGCACCAACTGGTTGTCCATGCCGTCGCCGAGGGCGACGATCGCCAGCATCGGCTTGGCTTCCAGTGCGCCTTCGATCAGCGCGCTCTGGGCCACCAGGTGCTCGCGGTTGAGGCCGATGAACACCAGGTTGGCGAAGGTCACATCGACCAGGGCCAGCAGCTCATCGAGGGTGCCGCTGCCGGCGCTGACCACTTGGCCGAGGGGCGCCAACGCGCCCTGCAACCATTCCAGGTCGGTGGTATTACGGGTGATTGCCAGGAAGGTCTGGCTCAGGTGATCGCTCATTGGGACAACCCGTTGAGGCGGTCAAAATTACCGTTTTCGAGGAAGAACAGGCGATACCAGTTCGGATCGTAGTTGCGCATTTTCTCACCGGGCAGCGCCGGCAGTCGGGCATTGGCCGCCAGCGGTTGCACCAGGTGCGGCGTGACGATCATCAGCAGTTCCTTGTCCTCGCGCTGGACCGACGAGTCGCGAAAGAACGCCCCCAGGATCGGGATGTCACCCAGGCCTGGGAACTTGGCGATGCTGGTGGTGGTGTTGCTGCTGATCAGGCCGCTGATCACAAAGCTTTCGCCATCGGCCAGGGACACGCTGGTATCGGTGCGGCGAATGGTCAGGGCCGGCACGCGGATGTTTTCGATGACCACCGCGTTGGTGTAATCCAGCTCACTGACCTCCGGCGCCACCTTGAGGGAAATGCGGTTGCGGTCGATCACGGTCGGGGTGAGGGTCAGGCGAATGCCGAATTCCTTGTATTCGATCGAGATGGTATCGCTCCCGCTGCTCGGCACCGGCACCGGTATTTCGCCGCCGGCGAGGAAGGTTGCGCTTTGCCCGCTCATGGCCACCAGGCTTGGCCGCGCGAGGGTGTAGGCAAAGCCGCTGCTTTCCAGGGCGTTGATCATCGCCGAGACGCGGCCGCCGCCAAAACCGATGTTGAAGTTGTCGGTGCTCACCGGCAGCTTGAACGTGCCGGGCGTGGGGGACAGCAAGTTGGGGCTGCCGAGGAAGAAATTGTTGCCGATGCCCAGGATCTTGGTGCTGGCCTCCTTGAGTTTGGTGCGGCTGACTTCGACGAAGCGGATATCGGTCTGTACCTGGCTGGGCAACAAAGGATCATCGGCGGGCGACAGCGAAAGACTGGTCAGGGCGGTATTGGCCTTGCCCTTGACGAACACCATGCTCTGGCGCGGGGTGGTCGAACAGGCGGTCCACACCATCAGGCTGGTGGTGCCGGGGCCGACCCCGGTCAGCAGGAAACCCCGGTCGCCATTGAGATGAACGTCGGCGATTTTCGGATCGCCAATGGCCAGGCGCGTGATCGCCACCGACGATTGCAGTTCCTGTTGCAGGCCCTCGCCCACCGACAACGCGGCGGGCAGTTGAGCCAGGTTCGCGCAATTGCTCGCAGCCGCCATGGCCAGCCCGATGGACAGGTGCGACAGCAGCAACGCACAGGTAATTCTCAGCGTGAACACCGGTATGAAACGTCGGTTCATGCACAGCATCCTTGTTCAGTCGGGGGTTTGTTGAGTTGCTTGATTGCCGCGTATCACCTCGACGCCAGCACGGCGCGGGACGCTGCTCTGGGCCACTTTCCTGGGGGCTTGGGCAAAGGCCAGCTGGGTGAACTGATAGAGGTCGCGGTTGGCGTTCTGCAGATTGCCCGGCGCGTCGCCTGCGCCGGCCCAGTAGTGGCTCAACAGGTGTTCGTCGGCGCTGCGCACGGCCAGGCGCAAGGTGCCGGCCTGGGTGGCGAGCATCAGCCGGCTCAGCAATTGCTCGGGCACGGCCAGCACCACCGTGCGCGAGGGCGCATGGCGTTGGGCTTTCTCTTCGGCGGTGAGCGCGGGAGGGGAGGCGGGATTGCCGTCGTTGGTCAGGCCCATCTGGTCGCCGACGCTGAGCAGGCGCATGGCGGGGACGACCACTTGGGCCGATTGTTCAAGGTTGGCTGCGTCCTGGCGCAGGTACAGCAGCACGTCCACATAGTCGCCAGGGCTCAACTGGCCGGCGGCGCCAATCACTTCATCGACGGCGACGGCCAGGGCGCGTTCATCGGCGCGGATCATCCGCGCCAGCGGCCCGCCAGGTGTGAAGCTTTCCTCGTTCAGCCAGGTGCCCGCGCCGAGCGCCCGCCACGGGGTACGGCCAACCGCCTGGTCGATACGGCTCATGCTGCCGGCCGGTGCCGTGTGCAGTTTTTCGACGCTCAGATCAGCGGCATTCAAGGCAACGAAGGGCGGCACATCGTGGGCCAGCACGACCACCGATTGGCGGGTCTGTTCTTCCACCACGGCAACGGCTTTTTCGACAGGAGCAGCCTGGGGTGGCGGTGGCGCTGGAGCCGGCTCACGGCTGAGGACCAACCCCCAATAACCGGCAAACAGCGCACCGACCAACAACACAGCGGCCAGTACCATGCTTAGACGCGTGTTCATGACGGCTCCCCTTTTCCCGTTGCACCACCGCCCGTCTGTCCAACAGGCTACTTCCGCAACCCGGCTGAACGGTGACTAACTATTTCGCTATTTGACGGTAGTTGAGCTAGGACAAAATGCCATTACTGAGAGAAAGTTTTCTTCAGGGAGCAGAACGTGTCCTTTAAAAACACACATTTACGGCGTCAGAAGTGCAACTACTACTTTAGGACTAATCAGTTCTTACAGTTGTAAGGCTGGGCTTTGTTGTCAATGCTTTGGATGGCACATCGCAATCACTGTGCGGTATTGGGATACGGCGCTTGGTCGCCTGAGGAGAAGTGTTATGGTCCTTGCTCTGCTGATGAAGCTTCACGTTCAACTCCAATTGCTGTTTCATCGTAAAGACGGTGCGACAGCCATCGAGTACCTCATACTGGTGGCGATTGTCGCGCTGGTGGTACTCGCCGCCGGAACGACGCTGGGGCCTCAGATTACGGCCTTCTTTACCCGGATCGGTACTGCCATTTCCCCATGAGTTGCCGTTGTTGATTGATCAGGTCGTGCTCATGAATGCTGCTGTCTCTCCCCGCCAACAAATCCTGTTGGTGGACGACGAAGAAGATGCCCTCGTTGAACTGGCGGAGTCGCTGGAGCACGAGGGCTTCGTTTGCTTTACCGCCACCTCCGTGACGTTCGCGCTGCAGGAACTCACCTTGCACCCCGATATTGCCCTGGTCATCACCGACCTGCGCATGCCTGAGGAAAGCGGTATCTCCTTGATCAAGCGTCTGCGCGAACACACCTCCCGCTCGCACCTGCCCGTGATCGTCATGTCGGGGCATGCGGAAATGGATGACGTCAGCGACATGCTGCGCCTGCAGGTGCTTGACCTGTTTCGCAAGCCCATCTACCTCGCGCGGCTGCTCGATACGTTGAACAGTTTGTTTCCCAAAACCATTCGCCAACTGTAGGAGCGAGCTTGCTCGCGAAGAACGTTAACGATGACGCGGGCATCCTGGCGCCCCGCGTCGCCTTGGCGTTCTTCGCGAGCAAGCTCGCTGCTACAGGGATGGGCTTCAGAGCTGATAACTGAAACTCAACGTATACCGCGGCCGCCGGTTGAAGCTGTCCAGGGCGATGTCCGACATCGGCTTGGCGGCTTCCAGGGCGATGTTGTAGTACTTGTTATCGCCAAAGCGCAGACCCACCGCCGCCGAGGACATGTCGCTGGCCTTGACCGGCAGTTCGTTGAACCAGGCCTTGGCGCGGTCCAGTACCACGTAGGGTTGCAGCACCTTCACCCAATCGCCGGCCCGGTTGAAACTGTAGTTGACCTCATACGCCACGCCCCAGCCCTTGTCGCCCGAGCCTTGGTCATCGGGGTAGCCACGGCCGAAGTTCTGCCCGCCAAACGTGGCCCGCTCGCTGTCGGGCAGGGTGTTGTTGCTCCAGTAGAGCGCGCTTGAGAGCACGCCTTGCCAGTTGTCGAAGAACTTGTCGCTCTGCACGCCGGACAGGCGCAGGCGGAAGAAATCGAGATCGGGTCTGGCCACGTCCAGGTCGCTGCGGGCCTTGGCGCCCAGACCGTCGATACCTTGATACAAGCCGCCGCTGAGGATGCGTAACTGCCTGGCGTCGGCCTTGCGCCAGTCACCCTCGAAGGCCAGGGCGCGCAGGTTGGATTCGATATCGAAGCGCAGCGGGTAGCCCACCAGTTTATAGCGGGTGGTCTGGTCCACCGCGTACAGACGCGTGCCCAGGGTGAGCGACTCGGTGGGTGAGGCAATGAAGGGGTGGCTCAGGCCGATGGAGTAGCGATCGATCGACTGGTGTGGCTTGAGTTCGAAGCCGCCGTCCAATTGCACGCTGCTGCTGGGGTCGGCGCGATAACGCTCGGCGGCGAGTGCCAGTTGGGTGCCCTCGGTATTGATGAACTGGTTGTAGTCCACGCGGTAGTAGTGCTCTTTGTCCTCGCCGGGTGGGAACAGGCCGCTGAGGCTGAGCTGTTCGCCCATTGAAGTTTGAGCGTTACTGGTTGCGCTGAGTAACGCCTGGGTGCCGCCACGGCTTTTCTGCGCCAGGCTCATGCTGGTGGTGAAGGGTTTGCGGCTGGCCTGGATCTGCATGTGCGTGGCGCCATCGGTGGTGCCCGGCGGCGGCACTTGTGCCTGTACGGTGAGGCCGGGGATGCGGCTCATCAGCGTGGTGTAGCGTTCGAAGGTCTTGCGCGTGAGCGGGCGTTCGGCCAGGAGTTTTTGCGCGAGTTTGTCGACGTAGGCCGACACCGAACCGATGTCGCCGGTTTGTTGATAGTCCTTGATGTAGCCTTCTACCAGCACCACGCGGACCAAGCCGTTTTCGAAGGTCTGCTGCGGCAGAAACGCGTAGGACAACAGGTAGCCGTCCTGCTGGTAGCGACGGGTGATGCCACGGGTGGCCTCGATCAGCTGCGCGAGGTTGGTCTCATGGCCAATCAACGGCGCGTAGACCTGGGCCGTCTCGGTGAGCGGGTAGACCGTGCCGCCTTCGATCTGCAGCTTGCCAATGGTGACCTTGGTGTCCATCAACAACGGCTGGCCCGCAGTGGGTGGCGTTTCTGGCACCTGGGTTTGCGGCGTGGCCGGTCGATAGGCGTCGGCGGGCAGGTTGGGGACCGGCAGGGTGCGGATGGTGTCGTTGCTGTTGAGGAAGCTGGGAAGGGCCTCGGCCTGGGCATAGGTGCTGAGGGTAAGCAATAACAACGGGGTCAACACGCGCATAGGACACTCCATGGTCAATTGCAGCAGCGTTTGGGGCCCGCCGCGCTCTGGGGCGCGGTTCGGGAGGGCGCTGAGTGTCTACATCCAGCAGCAGCCCATAAAAAAGACGAGAGACTTAGTCAGGGTCTCCCGTCTCAACCAAGCGTAGGCGCTGTAGGGGAGGCCGTCTAATCGGCCAGGTGCATTTCTATTTGCCGCTCAGGCCGTTCAGCAAGCCGCCCAGACCTCCCGTTGTTGCCGTGCCGCCAGTGGTGGGTGCGGTGCCTGTGGCGGGGGCTGTGGCGCCAATATTCAGACCGCCGAGCAGGCCACCGCTGGTACCGCCGGTGCCGCCTGTGACCAGCCCACCGACCGAGCTGACAGTATTGCCGACGGCGGTTACCGTAGTGCCCAGGGTCGTGGTGACCGGGTTGGCGTTGGCGGTGGTGAGGTTAGTGCCCAGGCTGCTGACGGCGCCGCCGACTTGGGTCACCAGGCCGTTGACCGGAGTACCGACGCCGGTGGTGGTGCCGATGTTTTGCGTCAGTGCGGTGACGCCCGATGTTACTGGGTTCAGCGCAGCGCCTACGTTGGCTGCAACCGTTGCGACCGGTGCACTGGCGGCCGTGTTGGCGACACCCGTGCCACCGAGCACGGTACCCACGGAGGCAACGGTGTTGCCCAATGCGCCGCCGGTCACACCGGCTGCACTGACCGTGCCGTTGGTGTTGCCGACGTTCAGGCCGGTCCCGACGTTGCTCACCAGGCCGCCGACCAGTTCCGGTATGCCGGGTGCTGCGGTACCGCCGGTTGGCGCGACGTAGCCGCCGGACTTGTCGAGTGTGCCGCCTACGCCTGTCAGCACGCTGCCGACAATCGTGGTCACAGGGTTGCCTGCGCCGCCGGTGCTGGCGACTTGAGTGCCGAGGCCGGTGACGGTGGCGCCCAGTTTATCCACCAGGCCGCTGACGGGCGCACCCAGGCCGGTTGCGTTGCCCAGGTTGCCGGTGGTGTTTTCTACCAGTGACACCACCGGCACCAGCACTTTGCCGCCCAGGGTGCCGGTCAGGGAACCCAATGGGCCGGTGGTGCTGGCCGTGCTGAGGGTATCGCCGAGCATGGTCACCGTGGTGCCCACTTTATCCACTACGCCACCGACTGCACCGCCCACGCCGCCGGTCAAGCCGCCGACGACGGGAACCCCGCCGAGCGTAGTCGACAGCGATCTGCCGGTGGTCGACAGGCCGCCGCCCAAGTCAGCGACGCCAGTGCCAACGCCCGCGACCGTGATGCCCAGGGAGTTGCTGTTGGTGCCCAGGGAGCCCAGGCCCGCCGTCACGCCAGTGCCGATGCTGGTCACGGCGGTGCCGGCCGAAGTGACCAGGCCGCCAGCGGTTGTGCCGACGATTGGGACACCGTTCAAGGTCGAACCGAGGTCACCCACCGCTGCGCCTACATTGCCCACGGTGGTGCCGAGGGTGCCGGCGATCTGGCCAGTGACGAGTGGGGTGGTTGTCGAACCGGTGCCGCCGCCGGTGCCTCCGCCGGTACCGCCGCCGGTTCCGCCACCAGTGCCCCCGCCGGTTCCGCCACCAGTGCCGCCACCAGTGCCGCCGCCGGTTCCGCCACCAGTGCCGCCGCCAGTGCCACCGCCGGTTCCGCCACCAGTGCCCCCACCGGTGCCATCGCCGGTACCGCCGCCAGTGCCGCCACCGGTGCCATCGCCGGTACCGCCGCCAGTGCCGCCACCAGTGCCCCCGCCAGTTCCACCGCCGGTTCCGCCACCGGTGCCATCGCCAGTGCCACCGCCAGTACCGCCACCCGTTCCACCACCCGTGCCGCCACCAGCACCTGCACCAGCATCCGGCGAAGACGCCGCCACGTTTGATTTATGCCCGCCACCACCGCTGCTGCAGCCGCCGAGGCTCATGGCCAGAATCAACGCCAGCGCGGTACTTGCTTTCCAAAACACTACTTGAGTTTTCATGATTGAGTTCCTTGCACCTGGTACAACCTTGGTTGTTTCAAACTTTCGCTATTTCTTTGGCTAGCGATACGTTTGTCCGTGTGGTTATCACAGACCCGGGCCGGTTTTCTCGCAATCTCAACTTGGTATTAACGATTTATATACATAAGGTCTTGTTCGTCTTAAGCACTAATACGAACGTTATAAATTCAGATAATGCTGGCTGCCTGTTGCTTGTAAATCAAAGGGTTGAATGCAGTAGCGGACCCGGTCGGGTCCGCTATAACTTAAGGTGTATATATACAATTAATCAGTGTCTCTCAGGCAATCGGTCGCCACGTCCCGAGCATATGCTGGATATCTCCCGCGCCGTTCAACACTAACTCGCCAGTTGAACCGGCTTCGCTGGTCATCACGATCACCTCGCTGGGCAGGCGTACGGGTTTCTTGAATTCAACGGCGATTTCGACATTGGCCACCGGCAGTTGCGCGCCCATGGCCGCCAATGTGCGGGCCTTGTTCCACAACCCGTGGGCAATCCCCTGGGGAAAGCCGAATAGCTTGGCCGTCACTGCGCTGAGATGAATCGGATTGTAATCGCCGGACACGCGGGCATAACGGCGACCGATATCGGCAGGGGCTTTCCAGCGCGTGAGCTCGGTGAGGGCAGGGTCAATCACCAACGTGCGTTCCTCGGCCTCGCCCTCAAGCTTTACGCCCCGGCATAGCATCGTGCTTTCAGCTTCCCAGAGCAGCCCAAGGGCATCCTCGACCACGGTCACCACATCGAAGGTCGCGCCTTTGGCATGGGGCTTGAGGTCGCACGCATACACCCCGACCGTCAGCTCACTCACACTGCCCAGGGGCCGATGCAGGCGGATACGGTTGCTCAGGTGGATCAACCCCAGCAACGGAAACGGGAACGCTTTGTCGGTCAACAGCTGCATCTGCAGGCCGAACGCGAGGATATGCGGATAGGTCGCCGGCAGCATCGGGCTGTCAGCGAAGCCGCAAACCTTGCGGTACGCCGCCACAGCCCTGGGGTCGACGCGAACCTGGCAGCGCAGGCCGTGCTCGGGCAGTGCGCTGCCGGTGATCTTGCGCTTGAGCGCCGCACGCCAGTACAGCGGCGGTAGATACGGCGTGCTGTCCAGTGTCTGCCATTGCATATTCACGCTCCCAGAAGACTTTGCCCACACACCCGCAGCGCCTGGCCGCTGACGGCGCCCGAACCCGGCTGGCTCAGCCAGGCGACGGCTTCGGCCACGTCCTGCGGCACACCGCCCTGGCCCAGGGAACTCATGCGTCGTCCGGCCTCACGCAGGGCAAACGGAATATGCGCGGTCATCTGGGTTTCGATAAAACCGGGAGCGACCGCATTGATGCTGATCCCGCGCGTTTGCAGCAGCGGTGCCCATGCCTGGGCCAAACCGATCAGCCCGGCCTTGCTCGCCGCATAGTTGGTTTGCCCGCGATTGCCGGCAATGCCGCTGATGGAAGCCAGCAGCACCACGCGGGCATTGTCGCGCAGGGTGCCGCTGTCGAGCAGCGCCTTGGTCAGCACCTGCGGCGCATTGAGATTGACCGCCAGCACCGCGTCCCAATATTCCGGGGTCATGTTGGCCAGGGTTTTGTCGCGGGTGATGCCGGCGTTGTGCACCAGAATATCGAGGCCATCGGGCAGGTGTTCGATCAACTGGCCGGCGGCGTCTTCGGCGCAGATATCCAGGGTGAGCGTGCGTGCGCTCAAGCGTGCGGCCAGGGCGTCGAGGTCGGCCTTGGCTTGGGGCACATCCAGCAGGATCACCTCGGCGCCATCGCGGGCCAGGGTTTCGGCGATAGATGCTCCAATACCACGCGCAGCGCCGGTCACCAGGGCTTTGCGCCCGGCCAACGGGCGTGTCCAGTCTTCGACCGGCGTGGCGCAGGCCTGCAGGCGAATCACCTGCCCGGAGATATAGGCGCTTTTGGGCGACAGGAAAAACCGTAGTGCGCCTTCCAACTGGTCTTCGGCACCCTCGTCCACCTGCAGCAACTGCAGCACGCCGCCGCTGCGCAGTTCCTTGGCCAGGGAACGGCTGAACCCTTCCAGGGCGCGCTGGGCGCTGGCGGCGAACGGGTCACTGAGGCTTTCCGGCGCGCGGCCAAGGATCACCAGGTGGGCGCTGTGAGCGAGGTTTTTCAGCAGTGGCTGGAAAAATTCACGTAGCTGCTTGAGTTGATCGGTGTGCTGCAAGGCGCTGGCGTCGAAGACCACGGCCTTGAGCTTGGGACCGTGGCCTGGAATCCACGCCGGCGCATCCAGCGCTTCGGCACCGTAGCTGTAGACGGCATCGGTGAGTTTGTTGGCAAACGGCAACACTTTAGTCACCAGCGCGCCACCGCCCAGCAGCAGTGCACCTTCCACCGGGCGCAGGCGCCCGGCTTGCCAGCGTTCCAGGCGTACCGGCGACGGCAGGCCAAGGGCGGCG
Organism: Pseudomonas sp. R2-37-08W; assembly: GCF_003851705.1. Taxonomy (NCBI): domain Bacteria; kingdom Pseudomonadati; phylum Pseudomonadota; class Gammaproteobacteria; order Pseudomonadales; family Pseudomonadaceae; genus Pseudomonas; species Pseudomonas sp. R2-37-08W. Next base: position 779,120 of record NZ_CP027728.1, read on the forward strand.
ACCAGGCGATGGCCGAGGCTGGAGTTGGCGAAGTCGATATAACGGTCTGACATGGAACGCTCTCCGAAGACTGGGGTTCAAAAGGTTGACCATCCCAGGGTAGCAGTCGTTCGACTAGGCTCACTGATCACGCCCATAGCAGACAGAGGGAGCTTTCCATGACTCAATTGCGCCGTGTGGCGATCATTGGCGGTAATCGCATTCCTTTCGCCCGCTCCAACGGCCCTTACGCCACGGCAAGTAACCAGGCGATGCTTACCGCTGCCCTGGAAGGCCTGATCGAACGTTTCAACCTGCACGGCCTGCGCCTCGGCGAGGTGGCCGCTGGCGCGGTGCTCAAGCATTCCCGCGATTTCAACCTCACCCGCGAATGCGTGCTCGGCTCGCGCCTGTCACCGCAAACCCCGGCCTACGACGTGCAGCAGGCCTGCGGCACCGGCTTGGAGGCGGCATTGCTGGTGGCCAACAAGATTGCCCTGGGCCAGATCGAATGCGGTATTGCCGGCGGGGTGGACACCACCTCCGATGCGCCGATCGGCGTCAATGAAGGCCTGCGCAAGATTTTGCTGCAGGCCAACCGCAGCAAGTCCATGGTGGATAAGCTAAAAGTTTTGTTACAACTTCGTCCGCAGCACCTCAAGCCGGAACTGCCGCGCAACGGTGAGCCGCGCACCGGCTTGTCCATGGGCCAGCACTGCGAGCTGATGGCGCAGACCTGGCAGATCCCCCGCGCCGAGCAGGACCAACTTGCCCTGGAGAGCCACCAGAAAATGGCCGCCGCCTACGCCGAGGGCTGGCACAACGATTTGCTGACGCCGTTTCTGGGGCTGACCCGCGACAACAACCTGCGTCCTGACCTGACCCTGGAAAAACTCGCCGCGCTCAAGCCTGCTTTCGAGCGCAGTGAAAAGGGCACGCTCACCGCCGGCAACTCGACGCCGCTGACAGACGGCGCCTCGCTGGTGCTGCTGGGCAGTGAAGCCTGGGCCAAGGAGCGCGGCTTGCCGATCCTTGCGTACCTGCGCGATGGCGAAGCGGCGGCGGTGGATTTCGTCCACGGTGCCGAAGGCCTGCTGATGGCGCCGGTATACGCCGTACCGCGTTTGTTGGCCAGGAACGGTCTGACGCTGCAGGACTTCGATTACTACGAGATCCACGAAGCATTCGCCGCCCAGGTGTTGTGCACGCTCAACGCCTGGGAAGATGCCGACTATTGCCGCACGTGCCTGGGCCTGGATGCGCCGCTGGGCGCCATCGACCGCAGCCGTCTGAACGTCAAGGGCAGCTCACTGGCCGCCGGGCACCCGTTTGCCGCGACCGGCGGGCGCATCGTCGCCAACCTGGCCAAGTTGTTGGATGCAGCAGGGAAAGGGCGTGGGCTGATTTCGATCTGTGCGGCGGGGGGGCAGGGTGTGACGGCGATTATCGAACGTTGATTGCCGGGCAAAATTGGCATATTGAATGCATTCTTCGTGGGCCAGAGGTCGGTAGCCTCTCCCACCGGCGCGCCGATTGCCGTATAACGAGTGCCACACGCGTGTTTGGTAATACAGGACCCACAATAAAAGCTGATGAAGACTCCTAAACGCATTGAACCCCTGATCGAAGACGGTCTGGTCGACGAAGTGCTGCGCCCACTGATGAGTGGTAAAGAAGCAGCTGTTTATGTGGTGCGCTGCGGCAACGAATTGCGTTGCGCCAAGGTTTACAAGGAGGCGAATAAACGAAGCTTTCGTCAGGCGTCCGAATACCAGGAAGGCCGTAAGGTCCGTAACAGCCGCCAGGCCCGGGCCATGGCCAAGGGCTCCAAGTTCGGTAAGAAAGAAACCGAAGATGCCTGGCAGAACGCCGAAGTAGCGGCGTTGTTCCGCCTGGCCGGTGCGGGCGTTCGCGTGCCCAAGCCGTACGACTTTCTTGAAGGCGTGCTGTTGATGGAACTGGTCGCCGACGAGTATGGCGATGCGGCGCCACGCCTGAACGACGTGACCTTGGAGCCGGACCAGGCGCGTGAATACCACGCCTTCCTGATTTCCCAGATCGTGCTGATGCTGTGTACCGGGCTGGTGCACGGTGACCTGTCCGAGTTCAACGTACTGCTCACGCCAACGGGCCCGGTGATCATCGACCTGCCCCAGGCGGTGGATGCGGCGGGCAACAACCACGCATTCAGCATGCTGGAGCGGGATGTGGGCAACATGGCTTCCTACTTCGGGCGCTTTGCCCCGGAGCTGAAGAAGACCAAGTACGCCAAGGAAATGTGGGCGCTGTATGAAGCCGGTATCCTGCACCCAGCCAGCATCTTGACCGGTGAGTTCGACGAGCCGGAAGAACTGGCGGACGTAGGTGGGGTGATCCGCGAGATCGAAGCGGCGCGGCTGGATGAAGAGCGCAAGCAAGCGAATCGCGCGGCAGATGATGCCCCACCCACCAAGACCGCCGAAGAACCGCCGCCGCCTTGGATGCAGTGATCTCCCGGCACATGGAGATCGAAGTGTGGGAGGGGGCTTGCTCCCGATAGCGGTGGTTCAGTCAATATTTACAGTGACTGATGCACCGCCATCGGGAGCAAGCCCCCTCCCACATTTGGTTGTGTGTTGAGTCAGTTGGAGCATCAGGTGCGGCGGCTTCCGGACGTCTTGGACGCGGTGATCTCCCGGCGCATGGAGATCGAAGTGTGGGAGGGGGCTTGCCCCCGATAGCGGTGGTTCAGTCAACATTTACAGTGACTGATGCACCGCCATCGGGAGCAAGCCCCCTCCCACATTTGGTTGTGTGTTGAGTCAGTTGGAGAATCAGGTGCGGCGGCTTCCGGACGTCTTGGGCGCGGTGATCTCCCGGCGCATGGAGATCTAAGTGTGGGAGGGGGCTTGCTCCCGATAGCGGTGGTTCAGTCAATATTTACAGTGACTGATACACCGCCATCGGGGGCAAGCCCCCTCCCACATTTGGTTGTGTGTTGAGTCAGTTGGAACATCAGTTGCAGCAACTGCCGGAGGCCAATTCCTTGAGGATCGGGCAATCCGGTCGGTGGTCGCCTTGGCAGTGCTCCACCAGGTCTTGCAACGTGTCGCGCAGTTGCGCCAACTCGCGGATTTTTTGATTCAGCTCATCGATATGCTGACGCGCCAGGGCTTTCACGTCGGCGCTGGCCCGTTGTCGGTCCTGCCACAAGGTCAGCAGTTTGCCGACCTCTTCCAGTGAAAACCCCAGGTCGCGCGAGCGTTTGATGAACGCCAGGGTGTGCAGGTCGTCGGCGCCATAGATGCGATAACCGCTGTCGGTGCGGTGGGCTGCCTTGAGCAGACCGATGGATTCGTAGTAGCGAATCATCTTCGCGCTCAGCCCGCTCTGGCGAGCGGCTTGGCCGATATTCATGGGCGTTGATCCTCCAAGTCCTTGGGTTTCCAGGTTTTCAACAGCAACGCATTGCTCACCACACTGACGCTGGACAACGCCATCGCCGCACCTGCCAGCACCGGGTTGAGCAGGCCGAAGGCGGCCAGGGGAATGCCGATCACGTTATACACAAAGGCCCAGAACAGGTTCTGGCGGATTTTCGCGTAGGTCTTGCGGATGATCTCCAGAGCGGCCGGCACCAGGCGCGGGTCGCCGCGCATCAGCGTGATGCCGGCGGCGTGCATGGCCACGTCGGTGCCGCCGCCCATGGCGATGCCGATATCGGCGGCGGCCAGGGCCGGTGCGTCGTTGATGCCGTCGCCGACCATGGCCACCACGCCGGTTTTTTTCAGTGCGGTCACGGTGGCGGCTTTGTCGGCGGGCAGCACTTCGGCGTGTACATCGTCGATACCCAGCGCCTCTGCAACCACCCGCGCGCTGCCGCGATTGTCGCCGGTAAGCAGGTGGCTGCTGATGTGCTGCGCCTTGAGTTGCTGCACGGCCTGCAGCGCGCCGGGCTTGAGCGTGTCGCCGAATGCGAACAGCCCCAGCACGCGAGGGCTTGCGCCTTGCTCGATCAGCCAGGACAAGGTACGCCCCTCGGCTTCCCATGCCGTCGCGCGCTGACTCAACTGGCCCGCGCTGAGGCCGGCCTCTTCCAACAGACGCCGATTGCCCAGGGCCAATGGCCGGCCATCAAGGGTTCCGGCGATGCCGCGCCCAGTCAGGGACTGGCTGGCGCTGACATCGGCCACGCTCAGCCGCCGTTCGTCACAAGCGTCCAGCACGGCCTTGGCCAGCGGGTGCTCGCTGCCGCGCTGCAAGGCCCCCGCCTGTTGCAGCAGTAACGATTCGTTGCCATCCAGCGCCGCCAAATGGGTGATTTTCGGCGTGCCCGAAGTGAGGGTGCCGGTTTTATCGAAGACTACGGCGCTCACCCCATGGGCATGCTCCAGGACTTCGGCATCCTTGATCAGAATGCCATGGCGCGCGGCGACGCCGGTGCCGGCCATGATCGCCGTCGGCGTCGCCAGGCCGAGGGCACAAGGGCAGGCGATCACCAGTACCGCCACCGCATTGATGATTGCGCTCTCCAGTGGGGCACCGTACAGCCACCAGCCCGCCAGGGTGAGCAATGCCAGTACCAGCACGGCCGGAACGAATACCTGGCTGACTTTATCCACCAGTTTCTGGATCGGTGCCTTGGCGGCCTGGGCGTCTTCGACCAGGCGGATGATCCGTGCCAGCACGCTTTCCGCGCCCAGGGCCCGGGTACGCACCAACAGGCGGCCTTCACCGTTGATCGCGCCGCCAGTAACCGTATCGCCGGGCCGCTTCGGCACCGGCAGGCTTTCGCCGCTGATCAGTGCTTCGTCGGCATGGCTTTGGCCGTTGACCACTTCGCCATCCACCGGAAAACGTTCGCCTGGCTTGACCAGCACCAGGTCACCGAGCGTAAGCGTGTTGATGGCGACCTCTTCCTCGCGCCCCTCCAGCACGCGGACCGCCCGCTCGGGGCGCAAGGCTTCGAGGGCGCGTATGGCGCTGGCGGTTTGGCGCTTGGCGCGGCTCTCCAGGTATTTGCCCAGCAGCACCAGGGCGATCACCACGGCCGAGGCTTCGAAGTACAAGTGCGGAGCGGGTTGGGTGAGCCATTGATAGACGCTCAAGCCGTAACCGGCGCTGGTGCCGATCGCCACCAACAGGTCCATATTGCCCGCACCGGCGCGCACGGCTTTCCACGCCGCACTGTAGAAACGCGCACCGAGGATCAATTGCACCGGCGTCGCCAGCGCGAACTGAACCCAGGCGGGGAGCATCCAGTGCAGGCCGAAGGGTTCCACCAGCATCGGCAGTATCAGGGGCAACGCCAGCACGATCGCGAGCATCAGCGACCAGCGTTCGCGTTGCAGGCGCTGGGCTTGACTGGCCTGGGTGGCGGTTGCGCTCTGGGGCAGGGTCGCGCCGTAGCCGGCTTTTTCCACCGCGGCGATCAGTACGTCGGGGGCCATCTGGCCGAGTACTTCAATGTGGGCGCGTTCGTTGGCCAGGTTGACGCTGACCCGTTGCACCCCCGGCACCTTGCCCAGCGCACGCTCCACACGGCCGGCGCAACTGGCGCAGGTCATACCGCTGATGGGCAGGTCAAACGTGGTGGGTCCATTCATGGGGCAGTCCTCCAGAAGACGATGCTCCTAGGATCAACCTTGACCTGTGGGGAAGGTCAAGCGCGATCGTTCCCACGCTCTGCGTGGGAATGCATCCCCATGACGCTCCGCGTCACCCTTGCGCCGAATCAAAGGCTTGTACGCGGGACGCGCAGCGTCCCATGAGGCGTTCCCACGCGGAGCGTGGGGACGATCTGCGGCTTCAGTATTCCAGCGTGGCGGCTTTGAGGTACATACCGTCCGGGCCTTGGGCGATACGCAGTTTGCGTACATCGCCGGCCTTGAGTGTGATGTTCTGTGCCGGCGGTGCCAGCATGCCCGGCAAGCAGCCCGGTGTCTGGCCCGGCAGCAGCTTGAGGCGCAATGACACATCGCCCGGCGGCAAATTGAAGGAGGTGGCTTGTTCCTGGAACAGGCGCCCGGCCAGTTGGTCCTGAATGTAGAGGCCGATCTCACAGTTGGTCGGCACTTCCAGGCGCTCGCGGGAAATGATCAGCACCGCATAGTCTTCAGCGGCGGGCGCAACGGCAGAAAAACTCATCAGGCCGGCAAGGGCAAAAATCGACCAGCGCATGGCGAATGCTCCGTGGTTCACTTCTATTGAAGGTGAAGCTTGGCCGACGTCGCCACCGAATACCAGCCCGGCCGAGTTTTCTGAAACTTGACCTTGCCATCATGGCAAGGTCGAGACTGCGTTCAACCTCATCAAAGGAGACATGTCATGCAAGTATTCAAGGTGCAAGGAATGACCTGCGGCCATTGCGTTCGTGCGGTGACCCAGGCGGTGCGCAGCCAGGATGCAGATGCCGAGGTCACGGTGGACCTTGCGGCCAAGCAAGTCAGTGTCCAAAGCAAACTGGACCGTGAAGCGATCGCGGGCCTGATCAAGGAAGAAGGCTACACAGTCGTCTGATTCTCGATAGTTAGCGAGCTATCTTAATGTTCAAGACGCCCAAGCGCGGCTAGACTGTCGGGCTGCCGACTCACTTGGGTGTCTGATGAACCTCCGCATAATTCTGATCCTGGGCGCCTTGAGCGCCTTCGCGCCGTTGGCGATCGATTTTTACCTGCCGGGTTTCCCGGCGATGGCAGCCGCTTTTGCAACCGATGAAAAACACATCCAGTTGACCCTGGCGGTGTATTTCGGTGGGCTGGCCATCGGCCAATTGATCTACGGCCCCTTGGCCGACCGCTTTGGCCGGCGCGTGCCGCTGCTCAGCGGCGTCACGCTGTTTACCCTTGCGTCCTTCGCCTGTGCGTACGCGCCCTCCCTGGAATGGCTGATCGGCGCGCGCTTCGTGCAGGCCCTCGGCGGTTGCGCGGGCATGGTGATCTCACGGGCGGTGGTGAGTGACAAATGCGATGCCGTGGGCTCGGCCAAGGTGTATTCGCAACTGATGTTGGTGACCGGCCTGGCGCCGATTCTCGCACCGCTGGCGGGCGGGATAATGGTAGGCGTGTGGGGCTGGCAGTCGATTTTCCTGGCGCTGTCGCTGTTCAGCGTGATGGCGGCGGTTGCGGTGGCGGTGGGCTTGCCGGAAACGTTTCCGGCGCATCAGCCGCGCCAGCCGTTGTCCGGCTCGCTGCGCCGCTACGGCGCGCTGTTGTCAGACCGGGTTTACCTCGGCTACGCCTTGACCGGCGGCATCTCGATTGCCGGGATGTTTGCCTACATTGCCGGTTCGCCGTTTGTGTTCATCAAGCTGTATGGCGTACCCGCCGAGCATTACGGCTGGCTGTTTGGCTCCAACGCCGCCGGGTTTATCCTGGTGGCGCAGTTGAATGCGCGGCTACTGGCCAAGCGCGGCCCGGCGTTTTTGCTCTCGCGTACGGTGTGGGTTTATGTAGCGGCGGCGTTGGCCCTGCTGGGCATTGCAGCGCTGCGCACCGAAGCCCTGTGGCCGTTGCTGGTGCCGCTGTTCATCTGCATCGCCAGCCTGGGCTGCATTTTGCCTAACACCTCGGCGTGCGCCATGAACGGGCAAGGCGCCCGTGCCGGCAGCGCGTCGGCATTGCTCGGTTGCATTCAGTTCGGCGTGGCGGCGGGGGCGGCATCGTTAGTTGGCGCGTTGCATGACGGCACGGCGATGCCGATGGCGATGGTGATCAGCCTGTGCGGTGTGCTGGCGGTGACGATAGCGATGTCGACCCAGCGCCTGCAACGGGCCAGGGCCGCGCAGGCGCAGGTCTGATCTGAAGAGCCGATCAGCCAGCGGCGGCGCGTTGCTGGCTGAGTGGGAAACGGTGGGGAGCCTGGATGCGGGCTTGCAAGGTGTCGGCGAAAGCACGGGCCTCGGCTTCGGTGTGGAAAATAATCGACTTCTGGTCCAGGCGGACCTCCCACTGCGATTTTGCTAACGCTTTTATCAGGATCTTCATTGCTGACTTCCTCACGTAAAAGAATCGTGGCAAAGGCGGCCAATATAAACCCGTATGCGCGCACAAATATGACAAACGTCAACTCTCGGACTAATGGTGTCGTCCATTACCTACATCAGTGACAGACGACACTGATAGCCGTTTTCTAGAACCCTTCTAAAACGATCTTGCCCTTGGCCTTGCCGCTTTCCAGCAGCGCGTGGGCGCGCCGCAGGTTCGCCGCATTGATCACGCCGAAGTGCTCGCCTACAGTGGTTTTCAGGGTGCCGGCGTCGATCAGCGTGGCCACGCGGTTGAGCAGGTGATGCTGCTCGATCATGTCCGGTGTCTCGAACATCGAGCGGGTGTACATGAACTCCCAATGCAGCGACAGGCTCTTGCGCTTGAGCTTGCTGACGTCCAGCGCCTTGGGGTCATCGATCAGCGCCAGCTTGCCTTGGGGCTGCAGGGCTTCCACCAGTTGGTCGAGGTGATGGTCGGTCTGGGTCAGGCTGGCGACGTGGGTCACGTGCGGGTGGCCGGCGTGTTTCAGCGCTTCGCTCAGCGGCTGGCTATGGTCGATCACCAGGTCGGCGCCGAGGGCCTTGGCCCATTCTTGAGTCTCCGGGCGCGAGGCGGTGCCGATGACCTTCAGTGCAGTGAGCTGTCTGGCCAACTGGGTCAGGATCGAACCCACGCCGCCCGCTGCGCCGACGATCAGCAGGCTCTGGCCCAGGTCCGCCTTGCCCTCGGGGACTTGCAGGCGTTCGAACAGCAGCTCCCAGGCCGTGATGGCGGTCAACGGCAGCGCGGCGGCTTCGGCAAAACCCAGGGTCTGTGGCATATGGCCGACGATGCGTTCATCCACGGTGTGCAATTGGCTGTTGCCGCCTGGGCGCACCAGGGAGCCGGCGTAGAACACCTTGTCACCGGCCTTGAACAACGTGACTTCGCTGCCGACCGCCTTGACCACACCGGCCACGTCCCAGCCGAGCACCTTGGCGGCGCCGTGTTCCGGGGCGACGTTCTGGCGCACCTTGGTGTCCACCGGGTTGACCGAGATGGCTTTGACTTCCACCAACAGTTCGCGCGGCCCGGCCACGGGTTCGGGCAGTTCGATGTCTTGCAGGGCGTTCGTGTCGCTGATGGGCAGGCAGCTGTAGTAGGCGATGGCTTTCATGTTTTCTCCGGGTAAAGGGTTGGTGGTCAGGCGAGAAACTTCAGGCGCTTGAGGTCGAAGTGTTCAATCACCTCGGCGGCCTGGGCCCGGAAGCTCTGGATATGCGCGCTCTGATCGTGGTCGGCCAGGGCCGCCTCATCGCTCCAGCGCTCGAGCATGTAGAACGTCTCGGGATGTTGCAGATCCTGATGCAGGTCGTACTGCTCACAGCCAGGTTCCAGGCGGGTCGGTTCGAGCAGGCCGCGTAGCAGGGTTTCCAGAGTGGCTTGTTGGCCAGGCTTGGCGATCAGCGTGGCGATGACGTTAAAAGCAGTGGACATACTCAACTCCTGGTCGAAAAGGAACGGCGTGTCCAGATGATTGGCTATTTCCAATGCAGATAAAAGCCGATAAAACAGCGTTCTGTTTCAATAAAAAATTGATAATTGGCGGGAATGCATGCTTCGCTTTGATGATTTGCAGTTGTTTGTGCGGGCGGCGGACCTGGGCAGTTTGTCCGCAGCCGCGCGGGTGATGGACCTGTCCCCGGCAGTGGCCAGCGCCGCGTTGAAGCGTATAGAGCAGCAACTGGGCACGCGCTTGCTGGCACGCTCCACTCGCAGCCTGCGCTTGACCGCCGAGGGCGAAGGTTTTCTCACCTACGCCCGCGCCGCGTTGAGTCCACTGGATGAAGGGCGGCGCTTGTTGGCCAGTGGGCAGGACCATGTGAGCGGCCTGCTGCAACTGTCGGCGCCTTCGGATTTCGGGCGCAATCAGCTGTTGCCCTGGCTGGATGATTTCCAGCGTGAATACCCGCAACTGAGCGTGCGCCTGTTGCTGGGTGATCGCATAGCCGACCTGTTCCGGCAACCGGTAGACATCGCTTTGCGCTATGGCGAACCCGAGGATTCAAGCCTGGTGGCGCTGCCCATCGCCCCGGAAAATGTGCGGGTGCTGTGCGCAGCACCCAGTTATCTGGCCCGCCATGGCGAGCCGCGACACCTTGAACAACTGGCCCAGCATAATTGCTTGCTCTATATGCTCGCCGGTCGTGTGCATGACCACTGGCGTTTTTTTGATGGCAAGCGCGAGGTCGGCCTGACCGTCTCAGGGGATCGGGTCAGTGACGACGCCGACGTGGTGCGCCGCTGGGCGGTGGCGGGTGTAGGCATTGCCTATAAATCCTGGCTGGATGTGAGTACCGACGTCGTGGCTGGGCGTTTGCGCTTGATCCTGCCGGAGCTGCGCGGTGAGCGCACGCCGCTTAACCTGCTGTGCGCGCATCGAGCGCAGTTGAGCAAACCCGTCAACCTGCTGCGGGAGATGCTCGTATCCCGTTGTGCGACATTGACGGCGCAACGGTCGGAGCGATTCGCGGCTAAGTAATGGCCGGCAGAAAAGCAGGAACTTTCGCTCAAGTGCTGTCCCTGTCCAGGCTGTAAGACGCCATGGAACCGGCTGTTTTGGCCCCTATACTTTGGCGCCAACCGCAGCAGAAAAACGCGTCAACAGGGAGTCGAGAGATGGAACAGGCACCATGCATCAGTCATATCGCCAGCTTGCTTGCCGAGCCCAAGCGCACCGCAATGCTGTGGGCATTGATGGACGGTTCGGCAAAATCTTCAGAGGAGTTGGCGACGTGCGCCGGTTTGTCGGCGGCGTCGGCCAATGCCCATTTGGCGCGGTTGACCGGCAGCGGCTTGCTGCGGGTCGAAGCGCGACGGGGCAAGCGTCTGTTTCGTGTGGCGGCTGCGGACGTCAGCGCCGCCATCGATGCCCTGGCGACGACCACCATGGCCAGCGTAGGGCGCAGCACGCCGGATACTCAGCCAGCGGCGTTGCGGGTACCGCCGCTGTTGCGTCGCGCCCGTGTGTGCCAGGACCACCTCGGCGGTGAACTGGCGGCCGGCCTGTACCAGCGGATGATGGAGGCAGGGTGGATCCAGCGCTACGAACAACGTACCGAAGTCACGGTCAAGGGCACCCAGCATTTGGCGAGCCTGGGTATTTTTGTCCAGGCCTTCTCGTCGCCGTTGGTGTGTGACTGTTTCGACTGGAGCCAACAGCAACCGCATGTGGGCGGTGCGCTCGGCGCGGGGTTGTTGCAACTGTTCCTGCAGTCGAACTGGGTCAGTGCGATCGATGAATCCCGGGCCTTGGCGGTCAGCGACGCCGGGCTTGCGGAGATCAACCGGCTGGCCACAGCGTAGGCGCGTCGCTCCTGGTTTCGGTCAGGTCGCATCCAGCAAACGCTAGGGCAGACGATGCCGCACACTCTTTGGGGGACTTTTCAGACAGGGGGCGGCGGCATGGGTACGCAAGGCTATAGCGCAGCAGAGCGGCTGGAACGGTTGCCCATCAGTGGTTACCACCGAATCATTTTCATCATCATTGCCCTGGCGTTTTTCTTCGACTCCATGGACCTGGCAATGATGACGTTTCTATTGGGCTCGATCAAAGCCGAGTTTGGCCTGAGTACGGCCCAAGCCGGGTTACTCGCCAGTTCGAGCTTTTTCGGCATGGTGATCGGTGCGTCGCTCTCGGGGATGCTCGCGGACCGCTTCGGGCGCAAGCCGGTGTTTCAGTGGAGCATCGTGTTGTGGGGCGTCGCCAGCTACCTGTGCTCCACGGCGCAGACGGTCGAGACGCTGACGCTGTTTCGCATCTTGCTGGGCATAGGCATGGGCATGGAATTTCCCATTGCACAATCGATGTTGTCGGAGCTGATTCCGGCAAAGCGACGCGGGCGGTATATCGCGTTGATGGATGGTTTCTGGCCGCTGGGGTTTGTCGCCGCCGGGGTGCTGTCATATTTCCTGCTGCCGGTGGTGGGCTGGCGCGACATCTTTCTGGTGTTGGCGGTGCCGGCGGTATTTGTGCTGGCCATCCGGTTTTTCATTCCGGAATCGCCGCGTTGGCTGGAACAGGCCGGGCGCCATGAGGCGGCGGACAAGGTATTGCTTGGCATCGAGCAAAAGGTGCGCGACTCCCTCGGGCGCGCCGACTTACCTGAGCCGGTGGCCCTGCCGCGAGTGGCGAGTACCCCAGGCACGTTCTTCTCGGCCTTCCAGCAATTGTGGTCGGCGCAGTACCGTCAACGCACTTTGATGATCTGGAGCGTGTGGTTCTTTGCCCTGCTCGGCTTCTACGGACTCACCTCGTGGTTGAGTGCGTTGTTGCAGCAGTCAGGCTTTGCCGTGACGCAATCGGTGTATTACACGGTGATCATTTCCCTGGGCGGAATTCCGGGCTTCCTCATGGCCGCGTGGCTGGTCGAGCGTTGGGGGCGTAAACCGGTGTGCGTGGTGACGTTGCTCGGTGGCGGGGTGATGGCATTTTTGTATGGGCAGAGTGCGGTGTTTGGCGGCAACGTCGGGCTGCTGATTACGTCCGGCTTGTTGATGCAGTTCTTTCTATTTGGCATGTGGGCGGTGTTGTACACCTATACGCCCGAGCTATATCCCACCTCGGCGCGTGCGACCGGGTCCGGCTTCGCTTCGGCGATTGGGCGGGTGGGGTCGTTGCTGGGGCCACTGGTGACCGGGCTGGTGTTTCCGATTACCGGGCAGGGCGGGGTATTCGCCTTGGGCGCGCTGTGTTTCGCGGTGGCGGCGCTGGTGGTGTGGGTGTTCGGGATGGAGACCAAGGGCAAGACGTTGGAAGAACTCACCGAAATCTAGGGTTACCGCAAAAACCATGTGGGAGGGGGCTTGCCCCCGATGGCGGTGGGTCAGCTACAAATAAGCTGGCTGACATACCGCAATCGGGGGCAAGCCCCCTCCCACATGTCTGGACTGCGTTTATTCAGTTATGGCTTTACCAGTCGCGCATCCAGGCTGTTCTGCGCCAGGCGCTTGGCCTGGTCCTGGGTCATGCCCAGGGAGGTGTACAGCGCGTGGAAGTTCTCGGTGACATAACCGCCGAAGTAGGCCGGATCGTCCGAGTTCACGGTGACCTTCACGCCACGCTCGAGCATGTCGAGGATGTTGTGCTGAGCCATGTCGTCGAATACGCACAGCTTGGTGTTGGACAGTGGGCACACGGTCAGCGGGATCTGCTCGTCGATGATGCGCTGCATCAGGCGCTCGTCTTCGATGGCGCGCACGCCATGGTCGATACGCTGGATTTTCAGCAGGTCGATGGCTTCCCAGATGTACTCGGGCGGGCCTTCTTCGCCGGCGTGGGCCACGGTGAGGAAGCCTTCGTGACGGGCGCGGTCGAACACACGCTGGAACTTGCTCGGCGGGTGACCCATTTCTGAACTGTCCAGGCCCACTGCGACGAACGCGTCACGGAAGGGCAGCGCCTGGTCGAGGGTTTTCTCGGCTTCGGCTTCGCTCAGGTGGCGCAGGAAGCTTAAGATCAGGCCGCTGGTGATACCCAGTTGCTGCTCGCCGTCTTTGAGGGCGGCAGCGATGCCGTTGAGCACCACTTCGAACGGCACGCCACGGTCGGTGTGGGTTTGCGGGTCGAAGAAGGGTTCGGTGTGGATCACGTTCTGGGCTTTGCAGCGCAGCAGGTAGGCCCAGGTCAGGTCGTAGAAATCCTGGGACGTGCGCAGCACATCGGCGCCTTTGTAGTACAGGTCGAGAAACTCTTGCAGGTTATTGAACGCGTAAGCCTTGCGCAGGGTTTCGACGTCGTTCCACGGCAGTGCAATCTTGTTGCGTTCGGCCAGGGCGAACAGCAGCTCGGGCTCCAGCGAGCCTTCCAGGTGCAGGTGCAGTTCAGCCTTGGGCAGGGCGTTGAGCCAATCGTACATGTCTAAAAATCTCATCAGGTGCAATGGCGGCATTCTACAGGCCATGGCCGAAATAATCGGCAAAACCTGACCAGCAGGAGAGTATTCGATTTTTTCGCGCAAGAGCGGCGTGAACTAAGGTGTAACGAAACGTTAGCGGCTGGGCGCAGTCTGTACCCCAACGATGACTGATCTGCTGCACATAAAGGCCTCCCATGCTCACTTCCCTCAAGCAAGAAAAATTCATGCTGCTGGCGCTGATTGCCGCCATTGCCGCCTACCCGCTGGAACACTGGATGCTCCACAGCGGGCAGATTGTGGCGTTGCTCGCGGGCCTCGGGTTGATCGCGTTTATCGTGATGGCATCGATGCGTGTGGCCCATCATGCCGAACAACTGGCGGAAAAGGTCGGCGACCCTTACGGCACCATGATCCTGACCTTGGCGGCCGTGCTGGTGGAGGTGGTGATCCTGGCCATCATGATGAGCAACGAGCCTTCACCCACACTGGTGCGCGACACCATCTATTCGGCGGTGATGCTCGATATCAACGGCATCCTCGGCCTGGCCGCGCTGATGGGCGGCATCAAGCATGGCGAGCAGTCCTACAACGATGATTCTGCGCGCACCTACAGCGTGATGATCCTCACCGCCATGGGCGTGTCGATGGTCGTGCCGGAATTTATCCCCGAGGCCGACTGGAAAATTTACTCGGCCTTCACCATCGGCGCGATGGTGGTGCTCTACACCTTGTTCCTGAGAATGCAGGTCGGCCCCCACAGTTATTTCTTCAGCTACAGCTACCCGGAAAAACGCCGCAAGAAATTGCCGGAAGACGAGCAAGCGCCGCCCGTGAACCTCGCGTTCTCGATCGGCACCCTGGTGTTTGGCGTGATTGTGATTGGCGCGTTGGCCGAGGTCATGTCCAAGACCCTCGACCTGGGCCTGGAAGGCACGGGCGCCCCACCGGTGATCACCGCGATTGTAGTGGCGGCTATTTCCGCCGCGCCGGAAATCCTCACCGCATTGCGCGCTGCCTTGGCCAACCGCATGCAGTCGGTGGTGAACATCGCACTGGGTGCCTCGTTGTCGACGGTGATTCTGACGGTGCCGGTCATGGAAGCGATGGCGCTCTACAGCGGCCAGCCGTTCCAGATGGCAATGACGCCGGTACAGACGGTGATGGTGTTTATTACGCTGATCGTCAGCGCGATCAACCTCAATGATGGTGAAACCAATGCCATTGAAGGGATGACGCATTTTGTGTTGTTTGCGACGTTTATCATGTTGTCGTTGCTGGGACTGTAGCCGGCTTCAAGAACACCATAGAGCCAAATGTGGGAGGGGGCTTGCCCCCGATGACGGAGTGTCGGTCAATACATGTATTGGCTGACCCACCGCTATCGGGGCAAGCCCCCTCCCACATGTTGAACTTCGTTTGGCTTAGTTTCCGGCGATCAGCTGGCGCGCCGCCTGGCTGTGATCGGCGATCAGGCCTTTCAGGTCCAGGCCTTCCACCTGCCCATCAATGACCCGCCACTTGCCGCCGATCATCACCCGGTCCGCCCGATCTGCGCCGCACAGCAGCAGTGCGGAAATCGGATCATGGCTGCCGGAGAAGCGCAGCTCATCGAGTTTGAACAGCGCCAAGTCAGCCTGTTTGCCTACGGCCAGTTCACCAATATCTGTACGCCCCAGTAGCTGCGCCGAGCCTTTGGTCGCCCAGCCCAATACACCTTCGGGCGTGATTTTTTCTGCCCCGTAACGCAGACGCTGGATGTACAAGGCCTGGCGGGTTTCGAGGATCATGTTCGAGGCGTCGTTGGAGGCGGAGCCGTCCACGCCCAGGCCGATGGGCGCACCGGCGGCGAGCAGGTCAAGGGTCGGGCAGATACCGGAGGCCAGGCGCATATTCGAGCTTGGGCAGTGGCAGATGCCCGTGCCGGCAGCGCCCAGGCGGGCGATTTCATCCGGATTGAAATGAATGCCATGGGCCAGCCAGGTGCGCGGGCCAAGCCAGCCGACGCTGTCCAGATAATCCACAGTACGCAGGCCGAAACGCTGCAGGCAGAAGTCTTCCTCGTCGAGGGTTTCCGCCAGGTGCGTGTGCAGGCGCACGTCGAGGCTGTGGGCCAGTTCGGCGCTGGCTTGCATGATCTCCGGGGTGACGGAAAACGGCGAGCAGGGTGCGAGGGCAATCTGGATCTGCGCACCGTCGCCGCGCTCGTGGTATTGGCGGATCAGGCGCTGGCTGTCGTCGAGGATCACTTGGCCTTGTTGCACGGTCTGCTGCGGCGGCAGGCCACCCTCGGCTTCGCCCAGGCTCATGGAACCGCGGGTGAGCATGGCGCGCATGCCCAGTTCACGCACGCTGTCGACCTGCACATCGATGGCGTTTTCCAAACCGTCGGGGAACAGGTAGTGGTGGTCTGCCGCTGTGGTGCAGCCGGAGAGCAGCAGTTCGGCGAGTGCCACCTTCGACGCCAGGGCGAGTTTTTCCGGCGTCAGTCGGGCCCAGACCGGATACAGGGTTTTCAGCCAGGGAAACAGCGGCTGGTTGACCACCGGCGCCCAGGCGCGGGTCAGGGTTTGATAGAAGTGATGGTGGGTGTTGATCAGCCCGGGCAGAACCACGTGCTCGCGGGCATCGAACACCTGCGCACAGGGTTGCGCGGGTTCTTGCCCCTGGGCCAGCACTTCGGTGATGACACCGTCTTGCAGCACCAGGCCGCCACGGGCATCGAGGCCATTGGCAGTGAAAATAGCGAGGGGGGTTTTTAACCAGATACGGGTCGCAGGCATTGGCCGGCTCCTCTGAATGATGGGTTCAGGTTTGCCAGCTCAGTGTTGCCCTGTCTGCTGATCCAGGGTCGCCGGGGAGGGCGAGGTGGCTAGATTACGTGTTGGTCCACATGCAGGCAAGCGGACGCGGTCAGTGTGGGAGGGGGCTTGCTCCCGATAGCGGTGGATCAGCCAACTTATATATGACTGAAATACCGCTATCGGGAGCAAGCCCCCTCCCACAGGTTAATCGGTGTATCTACCAGGCGATGGTATCGCCCTTGTAGTCCACGAAATGATGACCGCCTTTGCCGGTGTAGGCGTTCACCTGGTCCACCAGGCCGCGCACGCTGGTTTCGACGTCGATGTGTGCATTTTCGCCGCCCATGTCGGTTTTCACCCAGCCTGGGTGCAGCGATAACACCGTCGGCTTGTGTTCGCCCAGTTGGGTGACAAAGCTGTTGGTCATGGAGTTGAGCGCCGCCTTGCTGGCTTTGTACAACGCCATGTCCGAACCATCAGGAATGGTGACGCTGCCGAGCACCGAACTCATGAAGGCCAGCACGCCGGTGTCCTTGCGGATCTGCCCGATAAAACGCTGGGCCAGGTTGATCGGGGCCACGGCGTTAGTGAAAAACAGTTGGCCGACTTCCGCCAGGGTCGCGTGGCCAGGTTCCTGGTTCGCCGGGCCCTTGACGCCGGCGTTGACGAACAGCAGGTCGAAGGTGCGGTCTTTCAGGCGCTGGGCCAGGGCGATCACGGCTTGCTGATCGTCCATGTCGAGTTTCTCGATCTGCACCGGGCCCACGGCTTTCAGGGCGTCAGCCTTGTTCGGGTCGCGCACGGTGGCGGT
This sequence comes from Pseudomonas sp. R2-37-08W, assembly GCF_003851705.1. Taxonomy (NCBI): domain Bacteria; kingdom Pseudomonadati; phylum Pseudomonadota; class Gammaproteobacteria; order Pseudomonadales; family Pseudomonadaceae; genus Pseudomonas; species Pseudomonas sp. R2-37-08W. The sequence goes on from NZ_CP027728.1 coordinate 796,575, forward strand.
CACGTCCCAGCCGTCCTGGAGCAGTTGCTTGACCAGGCCAAGGCCCAGCCCGCGCGAGGCGCCGATGATCAGTGCGGTTTTTGGCGTAGGCATGAAAAGCTTCCTTTTAGAGTCGCGGTTCAGGGAGTTCAGCAAATAACAGTAACAGCTTTCAGCGTTGCAGCAGGATACGTCCACGGCTCAGGTCGGCCAGTTGGGCCTGCAGGGTATCGACCTGCTCTTCGCCTAAGGCCAGTTGCAGTTCGACACCGTTGGCGGTGAAGGTTTCCTCCACCACCAATCCACCAAGGTCGGCAACGCGCAGTTTTACCAGGTTCAGCTCGGCGAATGCACAGGCGCAGCGCAAGGGTATGCGGCTGATCAGCTCGATGCGCTCGGCATTCTGCAGGCACTTGTTGGCGCCACCGCCATAGGCCCGGGCCAGCCCGCCGGTGCCTAGTTGAATGCCGCCGTACCAGCGAATCACCAGCACCGCGACCTGATCGAAACCCTGGGCTTCGATGGCCGCGAGGATTGGCCGCCCGGCGGTGCCACCGGGTTCGCCGTCGTCGTTGCTGCGGTATTGGTCGGCCAGTTTCCAGGCCCAGCAGTTGTGTGTTGCGTTTAGGTCGCTGTGCTGCTCGAAAAACGCCTGGGCGTCTTGCGGGCTGGTAATGGGCGCCGCCAGGGTGATAAAGCGGCTTTTGCGGATTTCTTCACGAAATTCGCTAAGGCCTGTCAGCGTGAATGGCATAAGTCGCTTCGTTTATTGGGCCGGCTTGATGCCACAGCCTTTGAGAATGATGTGGATCAGGTTGGTGCCGGCGTCTTCCATATCCTGCTTGGTCAGCTTGGTGCGCCCCGTGACGCGGCAGATCTGGGTGGCGAAGTCGGCGTAGTGCTGGGTGCTGCCCCACAGCAGGAAGATCAGGTGTACCGGGTCGATGGGGTCCATCTTGCCGGCATCGATCCAGGCCTGGAACACAGCCGCACGGCCACTGAACCAGGCGCGGTAGTCCTGGCTGAAATATTCGGTAAGGCATTCGCCGCCGCTGATGATCTCCATGGCGAAGATTCGCGAGGCCTGTGGCTGGCGTCGTGAGAATTCCATCTTGGTGCGGATGTAACGGGAAAGGGCTACGGCCGGGTCGTCCTCGGCGGTCAGCGCGTTGAACGTGCTGTCCCACAATTCGAGAATATTGCTGAGCACCGCAATGTACAGGCCAAGCTTGTTGGTGAAGTAATAATGCAAGTTGGCTTTGGGCAGCCCGGCACTGGCAGCGATGGTGTTCATGCTGGTGCCCTTGTAGCCGTGGCGCGCGAACTCATCTTCAGCAGCCTGGAGAATCGCTTGTTCGTTCTTTTGCCGAATGCGGCTGGCGGGTTTACCGGCGTGGTTGCTGTGGGCAGGAACTTCGAGGCTCATGGAGGTTTCCGTGCTGATCGATAGAGGCGACGTGTGCACAGATAACCCACCCTCAAGCCTCAGACAAGTGTTGATGCAATAAAACCGTCAAAGCGATTCCAGGGAGTCACTCTCGGGCGTGTGGTTTGCGACGGCACCGGTGGTTTTGGCCTCGGGCAATAGCAGGCACAACACAATGGCGGTCAGGCCGCCGCTGGTGATGGCGGAGTCGAACAGGTTCTGCACCAGGGTTGGCATCAAGTGCAGCAAGTTGGGTTGGGCGGCGATACCCAAGCCGACCCCGAACGAGGTGGCGATGATCAGCATGCTGCGTCTATCCAGCGGCGCCTGCGCAAGAATTCGCACACCGGCCGCAGCGACGCTGCCGAACATCACCAGGGTCGCGCCGCCCAGCACCGGTTTGGGGATTTGCTGCAATACCGCGCCGATCATGGGAAACAACCCGAGACAAATCAACACGGCGCCGATGTACAAGCCGACGTAACGGCTGGCCACGCCGGTGAGTTGGATCACCCCGTTGTTTTGCGCAAAGGTGGTATTGGGGAAGGCGCTGAACGTCGCGGCGATCATGCAACTGACCCCATCACCCAGCACGCCGCCTTTGAGTCGGCTTATATAAGATGCACCGCTGATGGGCTGGCGGGCGATCATGCAGTTGGCCGTAAGGTCACCAACGGTTTCGATACTGCTGATCAGATAAATCAGCGCGATTGGCAGGAAGGCGCTCCAGTCGAAGTTGAAACCAAAGCGAAACGGCGTAGGCAGGCTGATCAGAGGCAAGTCGGGCAAGGCGTGGGGCACCAGCTTGCCGCTGAACCAGGCGGCCAGGCTGCCGAGGGCCAGGCCGATGATGATGGCCGAGAGGCGTACCCAGGGCGTGTTCGAGCGGTTGAGCAGGATGATCGTCAATACCACGAACAGGCCCAGGGCCAGGTTGGTGGGGGCGCCGAAGTCGGGAGCGTTGAAGCCGCCGCCGAGATCGGTGATGCCGACTTTTATCAGGCTGATACCGATCAGTGTAATCACGATCCCGGTCACCAGGGGCGTGATGACCCGGCGCAGTTGGCCGATACAGCGGCTCAGCACGATTTGCACCAAGGCGCCGAAAAAGCACACGCCGAAGATCATCGCCAGGATGTCCTCAGGGCTGCCGCCGCGTTGCTTGACCAGAAAACCGGCGGACAACACCGCACCCAGGAAGGCAAAGCTGGTGCCTTGCAGGCAAATCATCCCGGCGCCGATACCGAACGGCCTGCGCGCCTGGATGAACGTGCCGACGCCGGAGACCATCAGCGCCATGCTGATCAAGTAGGGCAGGTGCGCGGTGAGGCCCAGGGTGGAACCGATGATCAGTGGCGGGGTGATGATGCCGACAAACGCGGCCAGCACATGTTGCAGGGCAGCCAGCAGGGCGGGCAGTGGTTTCGGACGGTCATCGAGGCCGTAGATCAGGTCGTTGGGGCTGGAGGATTCTGGTGGCATGGCGAGTCAACTCGGGCGGACGGTTCAAGGTCCTTGTGCCTTGCAAAAAACTGTCCACCTGCTCAGCTTTTTGGGTGGGGCCCGAATCAGCGCGTTGCGGCCAGGCTTTCCAGGAAGCTTTCCAGCACCAAATGGGGGCGACGGCCCTTGCGCGTGACCGATGCCAGGCTTAAATCGTAAAATCGTGTAGCCGATTTCAACGCGCGGAGTCGGCCTTGTTGTACCCACAGGCTGGCGTAGTGATCGGGCAGGTAGCCTATATAGCGGCCGGTGAGGATCAGGAATGCCATGCCTTCGCGATCCGAAGCACTGGCCGTGCAATTGAGCGCCTGGTAGTGGGCCTGGATCTCGGCGGGCAGGCGGAAGGTCGGGGCGATGGCGTCCTGGCCGTCGAGGCGCGCGTCGTCCAGTTGCTTGTCGTCGGCGTAAAACAGCGGATGGCCGACCGCGCAATAGAGCAGCGAGCGCTCGCTGTACAGCGGTTGGTACTCCAGGCCGGACAACGCGCTGGCCTGGGGCACCACGCCAACGTGCAGACGGCCGTCAAGCACACCTTGCTCCACCTCATTGGGGGCGATCATGCGGATCTGGATCTGCACGTCCGGGCCGCGCTCCTTCAACTGCGCCAAGGCGTGGGTAATGCGCATATGGGGCAGGGTGACGAGGTTGTCGGTGAGGCCGATGATCAGCTCCCCGCGCAAGTGCTGGTGCAGGCCGTTGACCTCGGTGCGAAAACTTTCCAGGGCACTCAACAGTTGCAGGGCCGACTGATAAACCTCACGGCCTTCTTCAGTCAATGAGAATCCGGCGCGGCCGCGTTGACAGAGCCTCAGCCCGAGGCGCTGTTCCAAGTCGCTCATTTGCTGGCTGATGGCCGAGCGACCAATCCCCAGTACGGTTTCCGCCGCCGAAAAGCCGCCGCATTCCACCACGCTGCGAAAGATGCGCAGCAGGCGGATATCAAAGTCGCTGACCTGGGCCAGGGGGTCGGGACGACGGCTCATAGTTTAGTGAAGTCCTGACTGAAGGTTAGAAGAGTTGAATTTCACCGACTTTATCCCCGTGTCAATTTAGCTGCAACAACGCTTTTTCAATCCCGACGCTGCCTTTTGCCTTGCGAGGTTTTGCTGATGAACATGCCGGAAAACGCCCCATCGTCCCTGGCCAGCCAACTCAAGCTGGATGCTCACTGGATGCCTTATACCGCCAACCGTAACTTTCAGCGCGATCCGCGCCTGATCGTGGCCGCCGAAGGCAGCTGGTTGACCGATGACAAGGGGCGCAAGGTCTACGACTCGCTGTCGGGCCTTTGGACGTGCGGCGCCGGGCATACGCGCAAGGAAATCCAGGAAGCGGTGGCCCGGCAGTTGGGCACCCTGGACTACTCTCCGGGCTTCCAATACGGTCATCCGCTGTCCTTTCAACTGGCGGAAAAGATTACCGACCTGACCCCTGGCAACCTCAACCATGTGTTCTTCACCGACTCCGGCTCCGAGTGCGCCGATACCGCCGTGAAGATGGTGCGTGCCTACTGGCGCCTGAAGGGCCAGGCCACCAAGACCAAAATGATCGGCCGCGCCCGTGGGTACCACGGGGTGAACATTGCCGGCACCAGCCTTGGCGGCGTCAACGGTAACCGTAAGCTGTTTGGCCAGGCGATGATGGACGTTGACCATCTGCCGCATACCTTGCTGGCGAGCAATGCGTTCTCCCGTGGCATGCCGGAGCTGGGCGGTATCGCGTTGGCCGATGAGTTGCTCAAGCTGATCGAGCTGCATGATGCTTCGAACATTGCTGCGGTGTTCGTCGAGCCAATGGCCGGTTCTGCAGGCGTGCTGGTGCCGCCACAGGGTTATCTCAAGCGCCTGCGTGAAATCTGCGATCAGCACAACATCCTGTTGGTGTTCGACGAAGTGATCACCGGTTTCGGCCGTACCGGTTCGATGTTCGGCGCCGACAGTTTTGGCGTGACCCCGGACCTGATGTGCATCGCCAAGCAAGTCACCAACGGCGCGATTCCCATGGGCGCGGTGATTGCCAGCAGCGAGATCTATCAGACCTTCATGAACCAGGCGACGCCCGAGTACGCGGTGGAATTCCCCCACGGCTACACCTATTCGGCGCACCCGGTGGCCTGCGCGGCCGGCCTCGCGGCACTCGACCTGCTGCAGAAGGAAAACCTCGTGCAGAGCGTAGCCGAAGTCGCACCGCATTTTGAGAATGCGCTGCATGGCTTGAAGGGCAGCAAGAATGTGGTTGATATCCGTAACTACGGCCTGGCCGGAGCCATCCAGATTGCCCCGCGTGACGGCGATGCGATCGTGCGCCCGTTCGAGGCCGGCATGGCGCTGTGGAAAGCCGGTTTCTATGTGCGCTTCGGTGGTGACACCCTGCAGTTCGGGCCAACCTTCAACAGCAAGCCGCAGGACTTGGATCGCCTGTTCGATGCGGTCGGTGAAGTGTTGAACAAGATCGACTGATTTCTCCTTCTATATAGAACAACTTTTCAGGAGCCCTGCATGAGCCTTATCCAGCATTTGATCAACGGTGAATTGGTCAACGACAGCGGTCGCAGTGCCGACGTGTACAACCCGTCTACTGGCCAGGTGATTCACCAAGTGCCGTTGGCCAGTCGCGAAACCATTCAACAGGCGATCGACGCGGCCAAGGCGGCGTTCCCGGCCTGGCGTAATACGCCGCCGGCCAAACGGGCGCAGGTGATGTTTCGTTTCAAGCAGTTGCTGGAGCAGAACGAAGCGCGTATTTCGCAGTTGATCAGCGAAGAGCACGGCAAGACGTTGGAGGATGCCGCCGGTGAGTTGAAGCGTGGCATCGAGAATGTGGAGTACGCGTGCTCGGCGCCGGAAATTCTCAAGGGTGAATACAGCCGCAACGTGGGGCCGAACATTGATGCCTGGTCGGATTTTCAGCCGCTGGGCGTGGTGGCGGGGATTACGCCGTTCAACTTCCCGGCGATGGTGCCGTTGTGGATGTATCCGCTGGCGATTGTGTGCGGTAACTGTTTCATTCTCAAACCGTCGGAGCGTGACCCGAGTTCAACGTTGTTGATCGCGCAATTGTTGCAGGAAGCGGGTCTGCCTAAAGGTGTGCTGAGCGTGGTGCACGGTGACAAGGGGGCAGTGGACGCTTTGATCGAAGCGCCCGAGGTAAAGGCGCTTAGCTTTGTAGGATCGACGCCGATTGCCGAATACATCTATGCCGAAGCGACCAAACGCGGTAAGCGCGTGCAGGCACTGGGCGGGGCGAAGAACCACGCGGTGCTGATGCCGGACGCGGATCTGGATAACGCCGTCAGCGCCTTGATGGGCGCGGCATATGGTTCCTGCGGCGAGCGTTGCATGGCGATCTCGGTGGCGGTGTGTGTGGGTGACCAGGTGGCGGATGCGTTGATCGCCAAGCTGGTGCCGCAGGTCAAGGCGTTGAAGATCGGCGCGGGCACCACCTGTGGCTTGGATATGGGGCCACTGGTGACGGGGCAGGCGCGGGACAAGGTCAGCGGCTATATAGAGGACGGTGTGTCGGCGGGGGCCGAGTTGGTCGTCGATGGTCGCGGCTTGAGCGTTGCCGGGCATGAACATGGGTTCTTCCTCGGTGGCAGCCTGTTTGATCGCGTGACCCCCGAGATGCGTATCTATAAAGAAGAGATCTTCGGGCCGGTGTTGTGCGTGGTGCGGGTGGACAGCCTGGAAGCGGCGATGCAATTGATCAACGATCATGAATACGGCAACGGCACCTGCATCTTCACCCGTGACGGTGAGGCGGCGCGTCTGTTCTGTGATGAAATTGAAGTGGGCATGGTGGGGGTTAACGTTCCGCTGCCGGTGCCGGTGGCTTATCACAGCTTCGGTGGCTGGAAGCGTTCGCTGTTTGGCGACTTGCACGCCTATGGGCCGGATGGGGTGCGGTTCTATACCCGCCGCAAGGCGATCACTCAGCGTTGGCCGCAGCGGGCCAGCCATGAGGCATCGCAGTTCGCTTTTCCGAGCCTGTAAGGTGGGTGAATAGAAGGCCGGCCCCTTGGGGCCGACCTTTGCGTTTTCTGGGCTTTTTGACCTATATGACAGAAATGTGAAAAAGAAGGTTGACGGCAGATTCTGTGCGCCTATAATTCGCCCCACTTCCGGCGCAGTCGAAACGGAAAACTCCTTGGTAAACAACTAGTTAAGTAGTTTTCGGCAGCAGGTTGCTTCAGTCCATCGAAGCCAAAAGGAAGTTGAAAAAGAGGTGTTGACAGCAGCGTGTAACGCTGTAGAATTCGCCTCCCGCTTACGAGAGATCGCAAGCGCAAGTGGTTGAAGTTGTTGAAGAAATCTTCGAAAACTTCTGAAAATAACCGCTTGACAGCAAATGAGGCTGCTGTAGAATGCGCGCCTCGGTTGAGACGAATAGCTCTTAACCAACCGCTCTTTAACAACTGAATCAAGCAATTCGTGTGGGTGCTTGTGGAGTCAGACTGATAGTCAACAAGATTATCAGCATCACAAGTTACTCCGCGAGAAATCAAAGATGTAACCAACGATTGCTGAGCCAAGTTTAGGGTTTCTTAAAAACCCAAAGATGTTTGAACTGAAGAGTTTGATCATGGCTCAGATTGAACGCTGGCGGCAGGCCTAACACATGCAAGTCGAGCGGTAGAGAGAAGCTTGCTTCTCTTGAGAGCGGCGGACGGGTGAGTAATGCCTAGGAATCTGCCTGGTAGTGGGGGATAACGTTCGGAAACGGACGCTAATACCGCATACGTCCTACGGGAGAAAGCAGGGGACCTTCGGGCCTTGCGCTATCAGATGAGCCTAGGTCGGATTAGCTAGTTGGTGAGGTAATGGCTCACCAAGGCGACGATCCGTAACTGGTCTGAGAGGATGATCAGTCACACTGGAACTGAGACACGGTCCAGACTCCTACGGGAGGCAGCAGTGGGGAATATTGGACAATGGGCGAAAGCCTGATCCAGCCATGCCGCGTGTGTGAAGAAGGTCTTCGGATTGTAAAGCACTTTAAGTTGGGAGGAAGGGCAGTTACCTAATACGTGATTGTTTTGACGTTACCGACAGAATAAGCACCGGCTAACTCTGTGCCAGCAGCCGCGGTAATACAGAGGGTGCAAGCGTTAATCGGAATTACTGGGCGTAAAGCGCGCGTAGGTGGTTTGTTAAGTTGGATGTGAAATCCCCGGGCTCAACCTGGGAACTGCATTCAAAACTGACTGACTAGAGTGTGGTAGAGGGTGGTGGAATTTCCTGTGTAGCGGTGAAATGCGTAGATATAGGAAGGAACACCAGTGGCGAAGGCGACCACCTGGACCAACACTGACACTGAGGTGCGAAAGCGTGGGGAGCAAACAGGATTAGATACCCTGGTAGTCCACGCCGTAAACGATGTCAACTAGCCGTTGGGAGCCTTGAGCTCTTAGTGGCGCAGCTAACGCATTAAGTTGACCGCCTGGGGAGTACGGCCGCAAGGTTAAAACTCAAATGAATTGACGGGGGCCCGCACAAGCGGTGGAGCATGTGGTTTAATTCGAAGCAACGCGAAGAACCTTACCAGGCCTTGACATCCAATGAACTTTCCAGAGATGGATTGGTGCCTTCGGGAACATTGAGACAGGTGCTGCATGGCTGTCGTCAGCTCGTGTCGTGAGATGTTGGGTTAAGTCCCGTAACGAGCGCAACCCTTGTCCTTAGTTACCAGCACGTTATGGTGGGCACTCTAAGGAGACTGCCGGTGACAAACCGGAGGAAGGTGGGGATGACGTCAAGTCATCATGGCCCTTACGGCCTGGGCTACACACGTGCTACAATGGTCGGTACAGAGGGTTGCCAAGCCGCGAGGTGGAGCTAATCCCAGAAAACCGATCGTAGTCCGGATCGCAGTCTGCAACTCGACTGCGTGAAGTCGGAATCGCTAGTAATCGCGAATCAGAATGTCGCGGTGAATACGTTCCCGGGCCTTGTACACACCGCCCGTCACACCATGGGAGTGGGTTGCACCAGAAGTAGCTAGTCTAACCTTCGGGAGGACGGTTACCACGGTGTGATTCATGACTGGGGTGAAGTCGTAACAAGGTAGCCGTAGGGGAACCTGCGGCTGGATCACCTCCTTAATCGACGACATCAGCTGCTCCATAAGTTCCCACACGAATTGCTTGATTCATTGAAGAAGACGAAAAGAAGCAGCCCGAAATTGGGTCTGTAGCTCAGTTGGTTAGAGCGCACCCCTGATAAGGGTGAGGTCGGCAGTTCGAATCTGCCCAGACCCACCAATTTTGTGTGGGAAACGCCTGTAGAAATACGGGGCCATAGCTCAGCTGGGAGAGCGCCTGCCTTGCACGCAGGAGGTCAACGGTTCGATCCCGTTTGGCTCCACCACTACTGCTTCTGTTTGTAGAAAGCTTAGAAATGAGCATTCCATTGTTGTGATGGTGAATGTTGATTTCTAGTCTTTGACTAGTTCGTTCTTTAAAAATTTGGGTATGTGATAGAAAGATAGACTGAACGTTACTTTCACTGGTAACGGCTCAGGCTAAGGTAAAATTTGTGAGTCGCTCTTAATTGAGTATGATCGAATTTTCGGCGAATGTTGTCTTCACAGTATAACCAGATTGCTTGGGGTTATATGGTCAAGTGAAGAAGCGCATACGGTGGATGCCTTGGCAGTCAGAGGCGATGAAAGACGTGGTAGCCTGCGAAAAGCTTCGGGGAGTCGGCAAACAGACTTTGATCCGGAGATGTCTGAATGGGGGAACCCAGCCATCATAAGATGGTTACCTTACACTGAATACATAGGTGTATGGAGCGAACCAGGGGAACTGAAACATCTAAGTACCCTGAGGAAAAGAAATCAACCGAGATTCCCTTAGTAGTGGCGAGCGAACGGGGACTAGCCCTTAAGTGGCTTTGAGATTAGCGGAACGCTCTGGAAAGTGCGGCCATAGTGGGTGATAGCCCTGTACGCGAAAATCTCTTAGTCATGAAATCGAGTAGGACGGAGCACGAGAAACTTTGTCTGAATATGGGGGGACCATCCTCCAAGGCTAAATACTACTGACTGACCGATAGTGAACTAGTACCGTGAGGGAAAGGCGAAAAGAACCCCGGAGAGGGGAGTGAAATAGATCCTGAAACCGTATGCGTACAAGCAGTGGGAGCCTACTTTGTTAGGTGACTGCGTACCTTTTGTATAATGGGTCAGCGACTTATTTTCAGTGGCGAGCTTAACCGAATAGGGGAGGCGTAGCGAAAGCGAGTCTTAATAGGGCGTCTAGTCGCTGGGAATAGACCCGAAACCGGGCGATCTATCCATGGGCAGGTTGAAGGTTGGGTAACACTAACTGGAGGACCGAACCGACTACCGTTGAAAAGTTAGCGGATGACCTGTGGATCGGAGTGAAAGGCTAATCAAGCTCGGAGATAGCTGGTTCTCCTCGAAAGCTATTTAGGTAGCGCCTCATGTATCACTGTAGGGGGTAGAGCACTGTTTCGGCTAGGGGGTCATCCCGACTTACCAAACCGATGCAAACTCCGAATACCTACAAGTGCCGAGCATGGGAGACACACGGCGGGTGCTAACGTCCGTCGTGAAAAGGGAAACAACCCAGACCGTCAGCTAAGGTCCCAAAGTTATGGTTAAGTGGGAAACGATGTGGGAAGGCTTAGACAGCTAGGAGGTTGGCTTAGAAGCAGCCACCCTTTAAAGAAAGCGTAATAGCTCACTAGTCGAGTCGGCCTGCGCGGAAGATGTAACGGGGCTCAAACCATACACCGAAGCTACGGGTATCACGTAAGTGATGCGGTAGAGGAGCGTTCTGTAAGCCTGTGAAGGTGAGTTGAGAAGCTTGCTGGAGGTATCAGAAGTGCGAATGCTGACATGAGTAACGACAATGGGTGTGAAAAACACCCACGCCGAAAGACCAAGGTTTCCTGCGCAACGTTAATCGACGCAGGGTTAGTCGGTCCCTAAGGCGAGGCTGAAAAGCGTAGTCGATGGAAAACAGGTTAATATTCCTGTACTTCTGGTTATTGCGATGGAGGGACGGAGAAGGCTAGGCCAGCTTGGCGTTGGTTGTCCAAGTTTAAGGTGGTAGGCTGAGATCTTAGGTAAATCCGGGATCTTAAGGCCGAGAGCTGATGACGAGTTGTCTTTTAGACGACGAAGTGGTTGATGCCATGCTTCCAAGAAAAGCTTCTAAGCTTCAGGTAACCAGGAACCGTACCCCAAACCGACACAGGTGGTTGGGTAGAGAATACCAAGGCGCTTGAGAGAACTCGGGTGAAGGAACTAGGCAAAATGGCACCGTAACTTCGGGAGAAGGTGCGCCGGTGAGGGTGAAGGACTTGCTCCGTAAGCTCATGCCGGTCGAAGATACCAGGCCGCTGCGACTGTTTATTAAAAACACAGCACTCTGCAAACACGAAAGTGGACGTATAGGGTGTGACGCCTGCCCGGTGCCGGAAGGTTAATTGATGGGGTTAGCTAACGCGAAGCTCTTGATCGAAGCCCCGGTAAACGGCGGCCGTAACTATAACGGTCCTAAGGTAGCGAAATTCCTTGTCGGGTAAGTTCCGACCTGCACGAATGGCGTAACGATGGCGGCGCTGTCTCCACCCGAGACTCAGTGAAATTGAAATCGCTGTGAAGATGCAGTGTATCCGCGGCTAGACGGAAAGACCCCGTGAACCTTTACTATAGCTTTGCACTGGACTTTGAATTTGCTTGTGTAGGATAGGTGGGAGGCTTTGAAGCGTGGACGCCAGTTCGCGTGGAGCCAACCTTGAAATACCACCCTGGCAACTTTGAGGTTCTAACTCAGGTCCGTTATCCGGATCGAGGACAGTGTATGGTGGGTAGTTTGACTGGGGCGGTCTCCTCCTAAAGAGTAACGGAGGAGTACGAAGGTGCGCTCAGACCGGTCGGAAATCGGTCGTAGAGTATAAAGGCAAAAGCGCGCTTGACTGCGAGACAGACACGTCGAGCAGGTACGAAAGTAGGTCTTAGTGATCCGGTGGTTCTGTATGGAAGGGCCATCGCTCAACGGATAAAAGGTACTCCGGGGATAACAGGCTGATACCGCCCAAGAGTTCATATCGACGGCGGTGTTTGGCACCTCGATGTCGGCTCATCACATCCTGGGGCTGAAGCCGGTCCCAAGGGTATGGCTGTTCGCCATTTAAAGTGGTACGCGAGCTGGGTTTAGAACGTCGTGAGACAGTTCGGTCCCTATCTGCCGTGGACGTTTGAGATTTGAGAGGGGCTGCTCCTAGTACGAGAGGACCGGAGTGGACGAACCTCTGGTGTTCCGGTTGTCACGCCAGTGGCATTGCCGGGTAGCTATGTTCGGAATAGATAACCGCTGAAAGCATCTAAGCGGGAAACTAGCCTCAAGATGAGATCTCACTGGGACCTTGAGTCCCCTGAAGGGCCGTCGAAGACTACGACGTTGATAGGTTGGGTGTGTAAGCGCTGTGAGGCGTTGAGCTAACCAATACTAATTGCCCGTGAGGCTTGACCATATAACACCCAAGCAATTTGCGTCGGCTCTTTAATCCAGAGCAACCAGATTGCGGTGTGTGAAGACGCAATGAACCGAAAGTTCGAGGCTCGCAAAACACCGAAACCTATCGCATACCCAATTTGCTGAAGCGAGGCCACATGGCCACGACTCAGTACCCGAATTTCTTGACGACCATAGAGCATTGGAACCACCTGATCCCATCCCGAACTCAGTAGTGAAACGATGCATCGCCGATGGTAGTGTGGGGTTTCCCCATGTGAGAGTAGGTCATCGTCAAGATTAAATTCCGAAACCCCATTTGCGAAAGCAGATGGGGTTTTGTTTTGGGCGGTCGAAAAGTGCCAACACTCCCTCACCACCTCCGACAAATTTGCACAGTTATTTCTGAACCAGACCACTAGAATAGGCACCTAACCTTTTTTAGAGCCCGAGCCCTATTTATGCCCGATCCGGTTGATGCCCTTGAGGTGTCGGACTTACCCCTGGACGACTTGGTGGCATGCCATGAGTGCGACCTGCTGATGCGCAAACCCTCGCTCGCCCTCGGTGAGAAGGCTGAATGCCCACGTTGCGGTTACGAGCTCTACGCTCACCGTCACAATGTCGTCGAGCGCAGCCTTGCCTTGGTGCTGGCAGCACTGCTGCTGTATATCCCCGCGAATTTTTTACCCATCATGCAGCTCAATCTACTCGGGCAGTCCTCGGAGGACACCGTGTGGACCGGCGTAGTCGGCCTGTTCAACACCGGAATGCAAGGCGTTGCCGTCGTGGTTTTCCTGTGCAGCATGGGCATCCCCCTGCTCAAGTTGGTGTGCCAGCTGGCTGTGCTGCTCAGCATCCGCTGGAACATCGGTCGCAGTTATGGACTGCTGTTCTACCGCATCTACCACCATATGAAAGATTGGGGAATGCTGGAGGTCTACTTGATGGGCGTGCTGGTGGCACTTGTGAAGCTGGCTGACATGGCCTCCATTACGCTTGGCTTGGGTCTGGTTTGCTTTGTAAGTCTGTTAATGGTTCAGATTCTGCTCGAGGTGGTGATGTCACCCCACCAGATCTGGCAAGCGCTGTCAGGAGAGGATGACCATGCGGGCAATTGATGCAGGCATTCTGATTTGTACCGAATGCCATGAGTTGAACAAGCAGCAAGCCGATGCCGATGAGCAACTCTGCACCCGTTGCGGTGCGCTGATCCACCCGCGTCGTCCCAATAGCCTCATACGCACCTGGGCACTGCTGGTGACTGCGGCGATCCTGTACATCCCGGCCAACCTGCTGCCGATCATGACCGTCAACTCTCTCGGCCAAGGCGACCCGAGCACCATCATGTCCGGCGTGATCCAGCTGGTACAGCACGGCATGTTTCCGATTGCCGCCGTGGTGTTCATCGCCAGTATCCTGGTGCCGACGTTCAAGCTTGTGGGTATCGGCCTGCTGCTGTTTTCGGTGCAGCGCCGGCAACCGCTGTCTGCGCAACAACGCATTATCATGTACCGCTTTATCGAATTCATCGGTCGCTGGTCCATGCTGGATATCTTCGTGATCGCCATTCTGGTGGCGGTCGTAAACTTTGGGCGACTTGCCAGTGTCGAAGCCAATCTCGGCGCTGCAGCGTTTGCCAGTGTGGTGATCTTGACGATGTTTGCCGCAGTAACCTTCGATCCCCGACTGATTTGGGATAACACGGAGTCGGATGACGACCATGAGTGATTTGCCTAAAGCTAAAACCCGCCCTGCGTCTAACTGGTCGGCCATCTGGGTGTTGCCCCTGATCGCCCTGATCATCGGTGGCTGGCTGGGGTGGCGTGCCTACTCCCAGCAAGGTATCGAGATTCAGGTCCGCTTTGAAAGCGGCGAAGGCATTCAAGTCAACAAGACCGAAGTGGTCTACAAAGGCATGACGGTGGGCAAGGTCAAGGCCTTGGCGCTGGATGACGAAGGCAGCAATCGCGGGGTGATTGCCACCATCGAGATGAACAAGGACGTCGAACAATACCTCAAGACCAACACCCGCTTCTGGCTGGTCAAGCCCAGCGTCAGCCTCGCCGGCATCACCGGCCTGGAAACCCTGGTCTCGGGCAACTACATCGCCGCAAGCCCGGGGGATGGTGAGCCCACCCGCAAATTCAAGGCGCTTTCCGAGGAGCCGCCGTTATCCGACGCCAAGCCCGGCCTGCACCTGACCCTCAAGGCTGATCGCTTGGGTTCGCTGAACCGTGGCAGCCCGGTGTTCTACAAGCAGATCCAGGTGGGTCAGGTCAAAAGTTACTTGTTGTCTGAAGACCAGAGCACTGTCGAGATCAAGGTTTATATCGAACCGACCTACGCCAACCTGGTGCGCAAACACACGCGTTTCTGGAATGCCAGCGGCATCAGCATCGACGCCAATCTGTCCGGTGTGAAGGTGCGCAGTGAATCCCTCTCCAGTATCGTCGCCGGTGGTATTGCCTTCGCCACCCCGGAAAACCGCAAAGACAGCCCGCCAACCGACCCGAGCCTGCCTTTTCGCTTGTACGAGGATTTCGACGCCGCCGCCGCGGGCATCAAGGTCAAGGTCAAACTCACCGATTTCGAAGGCCTGCAGGCTGGTCGCACTCCTGTGATGTACAAAGGTATCCAGGTCGGCAGCCTGAAAACCCTGAAGATCGACCCGGACCTGACCAGCGCCAGCGCTGAATTGACCCTTGACCCATTGGCCGAAGACTACCTGGTTCAGGACACGCAATTCTGGGTGGTCAAGCCGTCCATCTCCCTGGCCGGCATTACCGGGCTGGAGGCCTTGGTCAAAGGTAACTACATCGCCATCCGCCCCGGCGACAAAGGCACCCCGCCACAACGTGAATACGTGGCGCGCGCCAAGGCGCCACCGTTGGATCTGCGCTCCCCAGGCCTGCACATGGTGTTGCTCACCGACAACCTCGGCTCGCTGGATGTCGGCAGCCCGATTCTGTACAAGCAGGTCAAAGTCGGTTCGGTACAGAGCTACCAGTTTTCACACAAGAAAAAGCAATTGGTGATCGGCGTTCATATCGAGAAAGAGTATGAAAGCCTGGTCAACGGTTCGACACGTTTCTGGAATGCCAGCGGTGTCACCCTCACCGGCGGGCTTACCGGTGGTATCCAGGTGAAAAGTGAATCCCTGGCCAGTCTGATGGCCGGCGGCATCGCCTTCGAAACGCCGGAACCGAATGTGCCGCTGAAACGACGCATCCCCCGTTTCCGCTTGTTTGCCGATCGTGAGGCTGCCAATCAACATGGCACCCTGGTCACCATCAAGGTCGATCGCGCCGACGGCTTGAGCCCAGGCACGCCGGTGCGCTTCAAAGGCCTGGAAGTGGGCAAGCTCGAGAGCGTGGACCTGAGTGCCGACATGCAATCGGTGCTGCTCAAGGCGCGTATCACCCAGGTTGCGGACCGTATTGCGCGGGTTGGCAGCCAGTTCTGGGTGGTCAAGCCGGAGTTGGGCCTGATGAAGACAGCAAATCTGGAAACCCTGGTCACCGGTCAATACATCGAAGTGCAACCGGCCGCGAAAAACGCCGGCGCGCAGAAGAGCTTTGTCGCCCTTGCCCAACCGCCTGAAACCGCCCGTCAGCAGGCCGGCCTGAGCCTGACACTCAGCGCCGCACGCCGTGGTTCGCTCAAGGAAGGCGTGCCCGTCACCTACCGTGAAGTCACCGTGGGCAAAGTTACCGGCTATGAGCTGGGACAGACCGCCGACCGTGTCCTGGTGCACATCCTGATCGAGCCCAAATACGCGCCGTTGGTACGCAGTGGCAGTCGCTTCTGGAACGCCAGCGGCTTCGGGCTCGACTTCGGCTTGTTCAAGGGCGCGACGGTGCGTACCGAGTCCCTGGAGACGTTGGTTGCCGGCGGTATCGCCTTTGCCACGCCTGAAGGCGAACGCATGGGTAACCCGGCACGGCCGCAGCAGACCTTTGCACTGTTCGACAAGTTTGAGGATGAGTGGCTGACCTGGGCGCCGAAGATTCCACTCGGCAAGTAGACCGAGGCGCGGCTATCGGGAGCAAGCCCCCTCCCACGTTCCGATGTGTGAATACATTCAAGTGTGGGAGGGGGCTTGCCCCCGATGAGGCCTTAAAAATCACTGCAAAACCCACAAAAAAGGCCGCGATCCAAACGATCGCGGCCTTTTTGCCTTTCAGCGCTACACGTCAGACGGCATCCAGCTCCGGCTCGTCCGCCTGCACGTTCAGCGTGGCCTTCACCGCATCGTGACGACGGATATATTTCCAGTCCGCCTCATCAATGTAGATCCCGTTCGGCCCGCTGCCGCCTTCCAGGTCGATCGCTACCTGGGCAGACACCTGCGGCTTCACGCTGGCCAGGATCGGCACGAAGCCCAACTGCAGGCTGGTTTCCAGCAACGCTGCCTGGTTCTTCTCATCGATATCCGCCGCCTCGTCGAGGTAGTACGGCAGGCGCACGCGACCGGCCTGGTCGCGGTCCATCAAGTGCAGCAACAAGTACATGTTGGTCAGCGCCTTGATGGTCATGGTGGTGCCGTTGGACGCGGCGCCGTCGATGTCGGTATGAATTACCGGCTGGCCGTTTACCTTGGTGATCTCGAACGCCAGCTCGAACAGGTCCTTGAGGCCCAGTTGGTTATGGTTGGCCGCCACGAGGCGGGCCAGGTATTCCTTGGCTTCTTCGTTCTTGTTGTCCTGCTCGGCGCTCTGGCTGAGGTCGAACACCGACAACGTTTCGCCTTCCTCATACTGACCGGCACTGTGGATGATCTGGTCGATATGCTTGAGGGCTTCCTTGTTCGGCGCCAGCACGATGCGAAAGCTCTGCAGGTTGGAGACCTGGCGCTTGTTGATTTCGCGGTTGAACAACGCCAGTTGGTGCTCCAGGCTGTCGTAGTCGCTACGGATATTGCGCAAGGTCCGCGCAATATCGGTGACGGCCGCGCGGCGCGCCTTGCCCAGGGTCAACGCCTCATCGGTACGGTGCGCATAGGCGTTGATCAGCAGTTGCAGACGCCGCTCCATGTCGTCCTCGCTGTCGAACTTGGCCACGCCCTTGAGGCGCACCTGCGCATACAGCGCTTCGATCTGGCCATCGGCACGCAGCAAGCCTTGCCAGCTGTCCTGATAGTCGTTGAGCAGCGGCAGCAGGTTGTCCATGGAATCGTCGACCGGGTCCATGAACGGCGTGCCGAACGGCAGGTCCGCCGGCAATAACTGGCGCCGGCGCAACGCGTCGTCCAGCGTACGCTGCTTGGCTTCCATATCGCCGATCTGGCGACCGACCAATTGCAGCTTGGCCGACAGCTGCTGGACGCGCTCGGTGAACGCATCGCTGGAGCGCTTCAGTTCGTCCTGGGCCGCTTCCATCTGCGCGAGATTTTCCAGCTTCTCGCCTTCCTCCGCGCTCAGGGTCTGGGTGCGGCGGAAATCTTCCAGCGCCTTCTGCGCGTCCAATACCTGCTGGTACAGCGCTTCGGTCTGGGTCTTGCTCGCCGCTCGGTCGGAAGCGACCGCATGTTGGGTTTTCAGTTGCTTGAGTTCTTTTTCCAGGCGCTCTTTCTGGTCGCGCAACGCCGCGCGATCCGCCAGGGCCTGCAAAGCCGGTGGTTCGATGTGCGAGATGTCGATGGACAGCCCCGGCACTTCGAAACGCTCGCCCTTGAAACCATCGAGGATCTGTTCCAGGGATTTGACCCACTGGCCTTGCTCATCCAGCGTGATGCCATGTTCACCCAGAGGCAGGCTGAACAACGCGCTGTTGAACAGGCGCATCAAGCGCTCGACATCCTGCTGCGAGAATTCTTCGCGCAGCTTGGCGTAGCTGTTGTTGTCCGCGTGATCAAGCTGCTGCTTGACCGACTTCAAGCGTTTTTCCAGGTCGCGCAGACGCTCGTCCAGGTCCTCGGCGCTGAACTGACGCGACTGCGCCAGCGCACCCGCCAATTCGTCGTGGGCGTCCTTGGCCGCGAGCAGTTGCTGCTCCAGCACCCGCACATCATCGACCAGCGCGAAGCGATGCTTGAGCACCGACAACTCGCCCAACCAGCGTTGGATGCCACTGATCTCGCGCTCCAGGCGCATCAGCTCCTGGGTGCCGCCACGCTGGTCGTTCTGCAGCGCATCCTGCTCGTTGCGATAGTGTTCGGCCTGGATCGTCAGCTCTTCCTTGCGCGCACTGGCGTAATCCGACCAGGTGCCCAACAGCGAATCGAGCAACGGCGACAGGCGATGCAATTTGCCGCGCAAAATGTCGCGCTGTTTCACGCCATTGGCGAGTGCTTCGACCAACGGCCCGGCGGCCACCAGGGAGTTGTAGTCCTGCTCCATGCGCCGTACATCGCGGAAGGCTTCTTCGCACGCGGCGATGTAATCGACGCTGCCGGAGCGCAGGCTGTGTTCAAACGCATCCAGGAACAATTGCTTGAGCTTGGCCGCGGTGATTTCGCGCATGTGCAGCAGGTTGATGAACAACGCGCGGAACGTCTTGAGGCTCTGTTCGCTGGTGGAGCGCAGTGGGATCAGCGTCAGGTCCAGCGGGATCGAGGTGTGGCCGCCCACCAACAGGCGCCGCAGTTCGTCGGGCTTGAGTTCATAGGCCTTCAGGCCTTCGCGCTCAAGGTTGGTGAACAGCTCTTTCTGGCGCAGGCAGGTGTCGTTTTTCTGATAGTGGGCCAGGTCCAGCTTGCCGGCATAGGCGAAGAACTGATGACCGAAACCACCGCCCGGGCCGCGCCCGACCACGCCAATCACATGCGGGCCGTGGGGCAGCGAGACTTCCACGAGGATGTAGCTGGTGTCGGTGGCAAAGTAGAAGCGCCGCGATTGCTCCAGGGTGTACTTGCCGAAACTCATGTCCGACATGCGCGCCAGGATCGGGAACTGCAAGGCGTTGATCGACGCGGATTTACCCAGGTTGTTCGCGCCATACACCGACAACGGTTCTTCCAGCGGGAATAAACCCAGGCTGTAGCCGGCGGTATTCAACAGGGCGAAGCGGCGTATGCCGTAGCGTTCCTTACTCATGCGTCGGTCTCCTGTTCTTCGGCAATGGCGCGGGCGAGGGCGTCTTCTTCGCTGTCTTCGGCGAAGTCACTCAAGTCCAGCGGGTCATCGGTCTTCAGCAGTTTTTCATCGCTGTCTTCGTCGATGATCACCGGCGCCGGCAACGGCAAGACGCTGTGCACACTGGCGGCGAGGTCGCGGTCTTGCTGCACCGACAGGCACACATCAAGGAAACGATGCATCGGCGGCAGGAAGCGATAGATGCCGTTGTCTTCGCTTGCGAAACCCAGCTGAGTCATGCGGCGCATGATTTTTTCTTCGAGTTCTTCCTGGGTCTGCACTTCGGCCTGGATAAACAGGTCGCGGTATTTCTCCAGCAACGACGGCAGTTCATCGCGGCCCAGGCTGCCGCCGTCAAGCACGGCAACCGGGTCGCGGCCCTGGTCGGCCAGGTGTTCGACGAGAATGAAGGTGAACAACGCCAGGCGCTGGGCGGTCTTGTTTACCTGCGCGCTGGCAATCGCGGAGTCCGGCACGAAGTAGTAGAAGCCACGGGTATCGCAGACCAGCTCAAAGCCCAGGGCCTTGAACAGCGTGCGGTACTGGTCCTGGAAATTCGACAGTTGTGCGTACAGCTCCGGGTCGCGGCGGCTGACGTGGTAGCCCTTGAACAGCTCGCGAAAGATCGGCGCCAGCTGGGACAGTTCGGATAGATCAAGATGCATTTGGGATGCTCGCAGAGTGCTCGGCCGCGTCAGAGCTGGCCGGGAGCAGGGCGAAGGAGCGCAGGCTGACCTGGTGCTCGTGGGTGTGGTAATCGCGGCGTTCCAGGCGCTCGCGCTTGAAGCGTTTTTCCCGCGAGAGCCGCGAGAACCAGTACAACAATTCGTCGGTCGCGCCGTTCGGCTCCTGCTCCAGCAGCCAGGTCATCAGGTCCGGCATCGGCAGTGCGTCTTCGCAGCGCTCGAGCATTTCCTTGACCGTTCGCGGTGCGCGCGGGGCTTCGCCCTTGTGGGTTTTGTGCGCCTTGGGGAAACGCGCCGGTTTCGGCTCGAAATTCGCCAGGGCATACACATACGCCTCGACCTGGCTGGCACTGCCCAGGAAGGTGCTTTGCGGCCGGCTGAACATCGGCATTGCCGCTTGCGGCACCGCGTCCAGGCCTTTGCGGCGGATCGCCGACAGGGCCAGCGCCGCGCCACGGGTCACCGCGTTGTGCCGGCGTGCCTCTTCGCGCAGCGGCAGCAACAGCTCGCGCGCATGGCGCAGGGTCAGCTGGGCGCTGGTCTGCATCTCGAGGATGCGCGCGTGGGTGCGCAGCAGCATGTCGTCGTCCACCAGGTGGCCCAGACGCTGCTGCTCGGTGAGCATGCGCAGCAGCACATTCTCCACCTTGCGCACGCCTTGCTCGAACGCGCCGTCGGCGTTCACCAGTTGGATCATCGGCTCGACGTATTCGTCCCAGGTCGCCAATACTTCGGCGTAACGCTGACGCAACGGGATCTGCCGGTCGCTGGTCTTGGCGCGGTCGGCAACGGCAGCGAGGGCTTGTTCGTCGTTGGCGAGTTTTTTCAGCACGTCGCGCACGCGCATATCCAGCAGGCGCAGTTGGCGGGCCAGGTCGTGGCCGTCACGGATGTCGAAAGCGTCCTGGATATAACCGGCCAGGCGCTCGAGGTGACGCAGGTAGGCTTCGATTTCCAGGCACAGGCCAAGCCGGTGCTCCTTGCGAAGATACGCCAGGAAGTCGTGGATCTGCGCGTTGAGCTCGAAACGGTTCGGGCTCTTGGCCACAGGCACCAGGATATCCAGGCGAATCCACACGTCCAGCAGACTGGTGATGTCCTGGGGCGTGCTGTCCAATTGTTGGGCGGCCAGTTGCGCGCGCAGTTCGCCCAGGCTCAGGGTGCCTTGGTCGAAGTGTTCGCACAGTGGCTCAAGTAAGGCCCAGTGTTCGGCGAGGGCGCGCAGGACGCGCTTGGGTTCGATCATGGGAAAGGCCGGCTGGTTGGCGATTAAAAGTCGCGATTGTACTGCATCGGGCGCGGGATTTATCCACAGCCGGTCAGTGTGCAGTGGGCGATTGTTGCCGAACAGCGGTAGAATCCCCGCTCTTTAGTTATCCACAAGTGGCTGAGCTGTGCTTACCGAGTCCCGACGTCGCGCTTACTTGAGCGCCATGCAGGTGGTCAACTGGCTGCCCCGCACCGAACTGCCGTTTGCCGCGCCGTCGCGGCCCGAGCTGTTGCAGGCGCCGGAGCCCTATGAAGCGTTCGCGCCGTCAGGCGAGGAAGCCGCCGCGCCGGTGGCGGTCATCAAGCCTGTGCCCGAAACGCGGCCGACGGTGGAGCGCGCGAAGATCGAGGTGCCGCGCCCGTCACCGGTGGTCAAGGCAGTGGTCGCCGAAGACACTGCCCCGGTGGCCAAGGCCCCGGTCGTGCCGACGCCACGCTTTGCCCTGCAACTGCTGCGCGCCGGGCGTTGCCTGCTGCTGGTGGAATTGCCCACCGGCGAACGTTTCCAGTCGCGCGACCCGGCCTACCTGCTGCTCAAGGACATGCTGCGCGCCGCCGGCCTGCCCGACAGCCCGCAAATTGTCGGCGACCCGGTGCGCTGGCCACTGCTGGTGCGCGGCACCATGGACCAGGGCCCGGACGCCGCGCGGGATTTTGTACAGAGTTTTGTTGCGGCACGCCTGGAAGACGAACCGTGCGTCTGCCTGTGGCTGATCGGCTTGCCCGCCGTGCGCTTTGCCGGTGAGGCGGACGCCGAAGCCTGGTACCGCGAACTGCAGGTTGAAGGCTTGGGTTCGGTATGGGCCCTGCCGGGCCTGGAATTATTAATGGAAGAGCCACAGCGTAAGGCTGATATCTGGCAAGCCATGCGCCGGCTGATGGCGCGCTGGAAAACAACCGATGAGTGAGGCTTTATCCTTCCGCCCGATGACCGAGGCAGACCTCGATGCCGTGCTGAAGATCGAATACGCGGCGTTCAGCCACCCCTGGACCCGTGGCATCTTTCTCGACGGGCTGGGCAAGTACCAGATCTGGCTGATGTTCGAAGGTGAGCAACAGGTTGGCCATGGCGTGGTGCAGATCATCCTCGATGAGGCGCATCTGCTCAATATCACCGTGAAGCCGGAGAATCAGGGCCGAGGTTTGGGCTTGGCACTGCTGGAGCATCTGATGTCCCGCGCGTATGCGGCCAATGCTCGTGAGTGTTTCCTGGAAGTGCGTGATAGCAATACCGGGGCGTTCCGCCTGTATGAGCGCTACGGCTTCAACGAAATTGGCCGTCGTCGCGATTACTACCCAGCCGTGGGCGGCCGCGAAGACGCAGTCGTGATGGCCTGCACCCTGGTCGACTAAACACCGAAATCCATGTGGGAGGGGCTTGCCCCCGATGGCAGTGGTTCAGCCAATACATGAGTTGACTGACAAACCGCTATCGGGGGCAAGCCCCCTCCCACATTTTGACCCGAGTTGGGTCAGCGCTTGCCGTTGAGCGGGTCCAGATCGGCCAATTCGGCCTCATCCAACCCATTCCCACCGCCAATCTCATCTTCATCGACGACACTCAAGTCATAATCCGCCGGGCTATCTTCACCTTCCTCCCGTGCATCCCGCGCGCCATCCTCATGGATCAGCGTTTCGGGGCTCATGTCATCATCGGTCGACTCATGGTCATCCGTCGAAGCCCCCGTCAGCCCGGCCTCGCGTACCCGTTCGTCGGGCATCAGGTGCTCACGTTCGCCGCGGGGTATTTCGTCGCCGATTTCCGCTGTCTGGTCTTCTTCATCAAAATCCAGCTCGCGCATCGAACCCATGCGGTCTTCGTTATCATCAATGGGTTCGGGCTGCGTAGCGCCGTAGGGACGTCGTGATTCAGTCATGGCCAATCCTCATACTGTGGGGCTTATAGTGTGTGGACAGGCTTTGCGCCGCAAAGATTCAAGCTAATTTGCGCAAGGCGTGACCTGGACGAAGGCTTGTCAGTCACAAAACTGCGCATCATTCCTGAGGCTTTCCCTGATGAACGAACTACAAGACCTGCTAGACAACAACGAACGCTGGGCGGATGCGATCAAACAGGAAGATCCCGAATTCTTCGCCAAGCTCGCCCGCCAGCAAACCCCGGAATACCTGTGGATCGGCTGCTCCGATGCGCGTGTACCGGCCAACGAGATCGTCGGCATGTTGCCCGGTGATCTGTTCGTGCACCGCAACGTGGCCAACGTGGTGCTGCACACCGACCTCAATTGCCTGTCGGTGATCCAGTACGCAGTCGATGTGCTCAAGGTCAAACATATCCTCGTCACCGGCCACTATGGCTGCGGCGGCGTGCGCGCCGCGATGCAGGACCGTCAGTTCGGCTTGATCGACGGCTGGCTGCGCACCATTCGTGATCTCTACTACGAAAACCGCGACGTGTTGGCCCAGTTGTCTACCGAAGAAGAGCGCGTCGACCGCATGTGCGAGTTGAACGTGATTCAGCAGGTGGCCAACGTCGGCCATACCAGCATAGTGCAAAACGCCTGGCACCGCGGGCAGAGCCTGTCGATCCATGGCTGCATCTATGGCATCAAGGACGGCCGCTGGAAGAGCTTGAACACCACCATCAGTGGCTTCGAGCAACTGCCGCCGCAGTACCGCCTGCGGCCGTTGGGCGAAGTCTAAGTCCGTTTACGCTCGCGCAAATGGGCGCCGCGCAAGACTCACCGAAGTCAGAGCCGATTTCTACTGTCAAATCTGACAGTAGAAATCCTGGGTGCTCCTCATAGCGCGGGCGGCGCGAGGGTGGGGGCCGGGGCTGCACTGCGCAGCTGCTTCAGCTGGGCCTTGATGGTGGGCGTGGCGCATTTGGCGTTGGCCTGCTCCGGGCTCAGGTTGCGCACCGAGGTGTAAAACAGTTCACAGGTCTGCTCCTTGCGCGTGACCTGCCAGGTGTTCATGCATGCCTTGAGCAATACATTCGCGTCGCTGGCGGGTTTCTGGCCCATGCCGGCTTGCCAGCAGGCTGCGCTCAGATCCTGGCCCATCACTTTCAAGCCGGCCTCATCGGCCTTCTGCTCATTGCCGTCATACGTGTCCGGGCTGGCGGCGTACCAGATGTAGCTTGGGTGGTTGGCGCCGAGCACCGAGACCGGCCTGCCCGGCTCCGGGTTGATCTGCGCCAGGCCCAGCACTGCCACCGTTTGCCCGTATTGTTGCTTGATCCAACTGCGCACCGGCGCGCCGAAGGCCACCATCGGCAACGAATCGCTGGGGCGCAGGCTCAGCTCCTTGACCATGCGGGTCTGGTAGTCGGTGAAGTAGCCGTAGATGGCTTCCAGGTCTTTACCCGCATTGGACGGCGCGGCGATGGGAGCGATATCGATGATGGTCTGATAGGCCGGCGTTTCGCTGGCAGGAATGCCATTGCTGGTGAGCAAAGTCGCCCAGCGGTCGGTGGTGGCCGACTCCAGGTAATCCTGGGCCTGGGTTAGCGAATAATCTGGCGGAAAGTGCAGCAGCTCGATGCTTTTGCGGTTTTCCAGGGCCATGCCCAGCGGCAGGAACAAGTACCAGTTATAGGCCCACTTGCCGTCGCTGTTGAGCTGGCTGGCACCTTGGTAAGCCAGGTCTGCGGTATCGAGCAGCGTGGTCAGGGGCTGGCCGTAACCGTCCGGCACGCCGCTGAAGGTTGCCGCGACCTGGCCGTCATGCACCTTGACGCTGACCTTGGCGCGGCTGTAGCCGTCACGTTGCAGGCTCTGGTTCAAATAGTGCTCGGCGGTCTGTTCCAGCGTCCAGGGCCGAAAACAGATCACGTTGCAGTTATTGGGAAACGCGAACAACTGGGTGACACGCTGTGTACTGCCCAACGGCACTTCGATGTCGGCCTGTACGACCGCACTGGCCAGCAGCGCAGCCAGGGTCAAGCACAGCCTGGTCGGTTTGAACATAATTGGTTCCTTGTCAGCGAAAGCCCGTCTGCGCGGGATGAAAGCCCACCCTCACACAGTAGCGGCTGACCAGGAAAACCGCGTGCTAAATCGCCGCGTGTGTCGCGATTGGATAAGTGAACCTACACGCTGAACTGCAAGGTATTGCTCAAATCCCCCATGGGTTTCTGGCCGCGGGCGATCATTGCGGCATCCCTTTGCTTGAGGCCGTCCAGGGTCTCCAGCTGAAACACGCGGGTGATCAAGCGCAGGATCGACGCGGTGTCGTAGAGCGTGTGGTCAACCGTGCCTTTGCGTGCGAACGGCGACACCACCAGGGCCGGAACCCGTGTGCCCGGACCCCAGCGATCGCCCTTGGGCGGTGCCACGTGGTCCCACCAGCCGCCGTTCTCATCGACGGTCACGAGCACCACCATGTTGTTCCACTGCGGGCTTTCCTGCAGCAGCTTCAAGGCGCGGACGATATGGCGGTCGCCCGAGGCCACATCGGCATAGCCGGCGTGCATGTTCAGGTTGCCCTGGGGCTTGTAGAAGGTTACGGCGGGCAGCTTGCCCGCTTGGGCGTCGGCGAAGAACCTGTTGGTGCTCGACTCATCGCCCAACCCGCCGTCGCGCAGGCGTTTGTCGCGCTCGGCACGGTTCTCGGGGCCCTGCTGCTTGAAGTAATTGAACGGCTGATGGTGGTACTGGAAGTTCGGAATCTTGGGGATACCGCCCGAGTCCTTGAATTGCTCCAGGGTGGCTTGCCAGGCGCCGGCGTACCAGGCCCAGTCGATGTTCTTTTTCGAGAGCTTGTCGCCAATGTGTTCATGGGTTTGCGGCACCAGCACATTGGGCAGGTCCGGTTTGGCGTAGTCCGGGTTCTGCGGGTCGCGGATCCAGGTTGGCCAGTAGGGCGGAGCCAGCGTGTTGACGGCATAACCGTCCGGCGTCAAGGCGCTGGGGCCGAACTGCGGCGGACCGGCCATGGCGCTGGCCGGCGAGGTGTCCAGGGGCTTGAGGCGCGTGTCGGCGGGGTCATCGCTTTGCAGCGTGGCGATCTGCGCCTTGGCCACCGATTGCGCGGCATTCGGATAGATCGGTGCCGTGGCGCTGATCAGGTACTGATGGTTGAGGAACGAGCCACCAAACGCACCCTGGAAAAAGTTATCGCACAGCACAAACTCCTTGGCCACGTCCCACAGGCGCAGGGAATAGCGGCTCTGGGCGTAATGGCCCATCACCAGGCCACCGGAATCGCCCCAGGCAACGAAACCGTCATTCTTGCCGCCGTTGATCTGCATCTGGTTCTGGTAGAACACATGCCACAAGTCGCGGGTCACCAGGCTCAGCGGCAAGTCCTGCGCATCCGGGCCCTTGAGGGCGAACGGGGCGTTGGGCAGGTTCTCCTGGAATTGCACGGCGCTCGGGTAGGTCACGCCATCCACGCTTTGCGGGCCCACCTGCAACACGCCGCCCCAGGTCGGGGGGAGGGTGGTCAATACGCTGCCATCGCGATCGCGTTGTTGAACGTCAGCCACCGAAAGCGCCGAGAGAGGTTTCTCCAGCCCGGGGAAGTCTGCAAACAGATTGTTGAAGCTGCGGTTCTCGGCGTAGATCACCACGACGGTTTTCACATTGTCGCGCAAGGCTTTATCCAGCTCCTGCGAGGTGAGTGGGCGCGGCATCGGTTTTCCCGGTGCTTCGCCGGTATTACCGCACGCACTCAAGGTCGCGCCCACCCCCAGTACCGCCGCGCCCCCCAGGAAGCGCCGACGACTGGTGTCGACCGGCGGTTGGCTTACGGAATCGGTGGAGGGGCGGTCTACGTGCTCGTCACTCATTGCGCGGGAGTCCTTGGGGAGGTGTTGCAAGATGTTTCGCAGGACGGTAGCAATGGAATGTGACGGAACAAAGACAGGCCTATGATGAGTGGGCCGTGTCTACACCGCATAAGCGCTGCTAGACTGGCCTCTTGATGCAGGCCGCGAGGTGAACCGTGAAACCTTCAATTGCACTTGATCTACAACGAGCCGCTGTTAGAGAAGTGGTCGGGCGTTTTCGTATATCAAATCCGAGAGTGTTTGGGTCTGTATTACTGGGGACCGATCACGAAGGCAGTGACCTGGACTTGCTTGTCGACGCGCCGCCGGGAACGACGCTTTTTGACCTCGGTGGGTTGCAGGTAGAGCTTGAAAGCTTGCTGGGCGTCAATGTGGATCTGCTGACCCCTGGTGATTTGCCTTTGAAGTTTCGCGCGAAGGTGTTGGCTGAGGCTCGTCCGGTATGACGGAAAATCGCCTTGGGGATTATCTGGAACACATCAAGCAAGCTTGCACTGACGCGATTACCTTTGTTGAGGGGTTAAGCAAAGAAGAGTTCTTGGAGGACAGGCGAACGCAACAAGCAGTGGTCATGAGCCTGATCATCATTGGTGAGGCGTCGACGAAAATCATGGACCGGCACCCCGACTTCGCTACAGAACATTCATACATTCCCTGGCGCAATATGCGCGCGATGCGCAATCGAATTGCTCACGGTTACTTCGATATCAACTTCGATGTCGTTTGGGACACGATACAAAGCGCATTGCCCGATTTGCTGGAGCGCCTTCCCCCCACTGAATGACCGTACCTACTGTAATAGCAGGTACGGTCTGCCGCTATTTACGGCATCACCGGCGGCAAATACGTCAACGTCGTCCCCAACGCCCACAGCAAGAACAACACCAACGGCGTGTGCACCAGCAATTGCACGAACGAAAACCCGATCAAGTCCCGCGCCTTCAGCCCCAACACGCCCAGCAACGGCAGCATATAGAACGGGTTGATCAAGTTCGGCAGCGCTTCGGCCGCGTTGTAGATCTGTACCGCCCAGCCCAGGTGATATTGCAGGTCATTGGCCACTTGCATCACGTAAGGCGCTTCGATGATCCACTTGCCGCCGCCGGAGGGGATGAAGAAGCCCAGCACCGCCGAGTACACGCCCATCAGCAGGGCGTAGGTGTCGTGGGACGCGATGGAGGTGAAGAACAGCGAAATATGGTGCGCCAGGGTCTGGCCGTCGCCGCCTTTGACCACGGTCATCAGCGCCGCGATCGAGCCGTACAGCGGGAACTGGATCAGCACGCCCGTGGTGGTCGGCACGGCGCGGGCCACGGCATCGAGGAAGCTGCGCGGGCGCCAGTGCAGGAGCGCGCCGACCATGATGAACAGGAAGTTATAGGTGTTGAGCCCCGAGATGGCGCTGATCGCCGGTTTGGTCGAGAACTCGTGGAACAACCAACCGGCCGCCAGCAGCGCCAGCAGAATAGTCAGCAACGGGCTGTGCTCCAGCCATTCGCCGGGTCGGGTCGGCGCCTGCGGCTTGGGCAGGTTGAATGCCGGGTCGACACCGCAGGCCTTGGCATCCCGCGCACTGTTCGGGCCCGGCGCGGTGGCGTAGGCGATGATCAGCGACACGATGATCAGCGCCAGCAACAGCACGCCGGATTGCCACAGGAAGATGGTCTCGGTAAATGGGATCATCCCGGTGATCGCCAGGATCGACGGCGGCAAACTGGCCGGGTTGGCCTGCAACTGCGCGGCCGATGACGACAACCCCAGCGCCCATACGGCACCCAGGCCCAGGTAGGCCGCAGCGCCAGCGGCGCGGTAGTCCATGCGCAAGTCCGTGCGACGGGCCAGCGCACGCACCAGCAAACCGCCGAACACCAGGGACAGGCCCCAGTTGAGCAAGGAGGCCACCATGGAAATCAACGCGACCCAGGCCACTGCCGAGCGGCCGTTCTTCGGGATGCGCGCCAGGCGGTCAATCAGCTTTACCGCAGGCGGCGAACTGGCGACCACATAACCGCCAATCACTACAAAGGCCATCTGCATGGTGAACGGAATCAGGCTCCAGAACCCGTCACCAAAGGCTTTGGCGGCTTCGCTGGGCGCAGCGCCCATGCCCAGGGTCGCCACGGCAACGATGATCACGGCGAGGGCGGCGAACACCCAGGAGTCCGGGAACCAGCGCTCGGCGAAGTTGGAGCAACGCAAGGCAAATCGGGCATAGCGGCTTTCTTCGATAGCATCGGCCACGAGTCTTTCCTCTTGTATTTATTATGGGGATGGCAGTTTTTCGGCATGTTCCTCCAAGGTCATTGATTTGGGAATGTAGTTATCTTCATTGATCAATGAGTAAAACAAATATATCCGTCGCGATTGCCATCATCCGGTTCAACTCATAACCTGCACGCCATTTTGTTTGTCTGCCGAGCCCGTACATGACTGCCACCTTTTCGTCACAGGCGCAGCGTTTTTCCCGCTCCGACTACAAAACCCTGGGCCTGGCCGCCCTCGGTGGCGCCTTGGAAATCTACGACTTCATTATCTTCGTGTTCTTCGCGCTGACCCTCAGCCAACTGTTTTTCCCCCCGGAAATGCCCGAGTGGCTACGCCTGCTGCAAAGCTTTGGCATCTTCGTCACCGGCTACCTCGCCCGCCCGCTGGGTGGCATTCTGATGGCGCACTTTGCCGATCACCTGGGACGCAAGCGCGTGTTCAGCCTGAGCATCCTGATGATGGCCTTGCCCTGCCTGCTGATCGGCATCATGCCGACCTACGCGCAAATCGGCTATTTCGCACCGCTGATCCTGCTGGCGCTGCGTGTATTACAAGGCGCCGCGGTGGGCGGTGAAGTGCCCAGCGCCTGGACCTTCGTCGCTGAACACGCCCCGCGCAGCCATCGCGGTTATGCCCTGGGTTTTCTGCAAGCCGGCCTGACGTTCGGCTACTTGCTCGGCGCACTTACCGCCACGCTGCTTGCACAGGTCTTCACCCCGGCCGAGATTCTCGACTACGCCTGGCGCTTGCCCTTCCTGCTCGGCGGCGTATTCGGCGTGATTGGCGTATGGCTGCGCCGCTGGCTCAGCGAAACCCCGGTGTTCCTCGAAATGCAGGCCCGCCGCCAGGCCGCTGCCGAACTGCCGCTGCGCACCGTATTGCGCGACCACCGCGCGGTGTTGCTGCCGGCGATGATCCTCACCTGTGTGCTCACGTCGGCGGTGGTGGTCCTCGTTGTCATCACCCCGACCATGATGCAGAAAACCTTCGGCATGAGCCCCAGCCACACCTTCGCCTTGAGTGCGTTGGGGATTGTGTTCCTCAACATCGGCTGCGTGCTGGCGGGCCTGCTGGTCGACCGCATTGGCGCCTGGCGCGCAGTGCTGGTCTACAGCCTGCTGTTGCCGGTGGGGGTGTTTATCCTGTATGCCAGCCTGATCAACGGCGGTATCTGGCTGGGCGCGGCGTATGCCGTGGCCGGCTTGAGCTGCGGGGTGGTGGGCGCGGTGCCGTCGGTGATGGTCGGACTGTTTCCGGCGCATGTGCGCGTATCGGGAATTTCCTTCACCTACAACATCGCCTATGCGCTGTGGGCGAGTACTACGCCGCTGATATTGATTGCGTTGATGCCCTCTAGTCCGTGGATTTGCGTGGGCTATTGCGTGGTGATGGGGGCGGTGGGAGTGGGGAGCGTGGCGCTGTTCGGCAAGCGCCACACCTTGGCGGGCTGAGCTTCAGGTCAGGAAGTGCCAGAGCAGCAACGTGCCGACCAGCCCGACCACCGACACAATCGTCTGCAGCACCGACCACACCCAAATCGTCTGCTTGAGCTGCAAACCGAAGTACTCGCGCACCATCCAGAATCCGGCGTCATTGACGTGGCAGAAGAACACCGAGCCTGCGCCAATCGCCAGTGCCACCAATGAACTCTGGGTCGCTGCGAGCCCGGCCATCATCGGCGCGAGGATGCCCGCCGTGGTGGTAGTGGCGACGGTGGCCGAGCCGGTGGCCTGGCGCAGCGCCACGGCGATCAACCAGGCCAGCAACAGATACGGCATGTGCGCGCCTTCAGCGACCTTGCTGATGGTCTGGCTCACGCCGGCGTCGAGCAGCGTTTGCTTGAGGCCGCCCCCGCGCCGATGGTCAGCAGCAACACGGCGATGGGCGCGAGGGCTTTACGCAGGGTATTGCCGACGTCGGCGCGCGGCATGCCGGCGGCCCAGCCCAGGCAGATCACTGCGGCGATCACCGCCAGGCCGAGGGCGATCAGCGGTTCACCGAGAAATTTCAGCACCAGGCCGACGCTGCTTTCCGGGGGCAACGCGACTTTGGCCAGGGTGCTGCCGAGCATCAAAATCACCGGTAACAGGATGATCAGCAATGACACGCCAAAGCTCGGCTGGCGCGGCGCCTTGGGCGGTGCGCTGAACAGCGCGCCGATCTCGGCCGGTTCTTCCACATGCAGGCGCTTGGACAGCCAGTTACCGTAAAGCGGGCCGGCCAGGATCACCGCCGGCACCGCCAGGCATAAGCCGAGCAACATGGTCAGGCCCAGGTCGGCATGCAGCGCGCCCACGGCAATCAGCGGCCCCGGATGCGGTGGCATCAACGCGTGCAGGGTGGTCATGCCCGCCAGCGCGGGAATGGCGATTTTCAGCAGCGGCTGGTTCGAGCGCTTGGCCATCACGAAGATGATCGGCACCATCATCACCAGGCCCACTTCGAAAAACAGCGGCAGGCCGATCACCATGGCGACCAGGGCCATCACCCACGGCAACGACTTGCCCTTGCCCAACCCGAGCAAGGTCGTGGCGATTCGGTCGGCCGCGCCGGATTCGGCCATCAGCGCGCCGAGCATCGCGCCCAGGGCGATGATGATCCCGGCTTCACCCAGGATCGCCCCGGCGCCTTTGCTGAACGCCTTGGCCACTTCTTCCGGTGGCAACCCGGCGCCCACCCCGGCGATAAAAGTGCCAATCAGGATCGACAGAAACGGCGGCAATTTGGTCGCGCTGATCAGCACAATGATGCTGGCGATGGCCAGCAGCACGCAGCCGATCAGGCGGGTGTCGTGAACCATCCACGCGGCAGTCGATAACTCCAAAACGGGACTCCTTATCGAACAGGTTGGCTAATATGTTTCTTTTTGTTTCAGCCTGAAAAGCATACCTGATAGTGCTCCCCTAACGCGTGCATGAACGATTTTGGTGCTCCCGAAGCTAACGATGCTCTGGCGCTCAGATGACAATTTTGCAAACCATGCCAGTGGAACTGGCCTATAGCTCTATGATCCGCCCCATCCCAACCCACGAGGACATTTCATGAGTGCAGGACACAGCCACGCCCAAGTACGCGCCGGCCACGAACGCAAGTTATGGATCGCCCTGGGGCTGACCGGCAGCTTCATGCTGGCCGAGGTCATCGGCGCCTTTGTCACCGGCAGCCTGGCGCTGTTGTCCGATGCTGCGCACATGATGACCGACGCCCTGGCCCTGGCGATTTCCCTGGTGGCGATCCAGGTCGCCAAGCGCCCGGCAGACCGCAAGCGCACCTTCGGTTATGCGCGGTTCGAGATCCTGGCGGCCGCCTTCAATGCATTACTGCTGTTCGCCGTGGCGTTCTACATCTTGTACGAGGCTTACCAGCGGCTGCAGGCGCCCGCCGAAATCCAGTCCACCGGCATGCTGGTGATTGCGCTGCTGGGGCTGGTGGTCAACCTGATCTCCATGCGCCTGCTCAGCGCTGCCAGTGGCGAGAGCCTTAACGTCAAGGGCGCCTACCTGGAAGTCTGGAGCGACATGCTGGGCTCCGTCGGCGTGATCATTGCCGCGCTGGTGATCATGTTCACTGGCTGGGGTTGGGTTGACTCCGTGGTCGCGGCCGCCATCGGCTTTTGGGTATTGCCGCGCACCTGGACGTTGCTCAAGGCGAGCATGAATATCCTGCTGTAAGGTGTGCCGGAGGGTGTGGACATCGAGCAGGTGGAGCAGGCCATCCGCAGCGTGCCTGGGATCAGGGACGTGCACGACCTGCACATCTGGGCCCTCACCAGTGGCAAGAACGTGCTGAGTACGCATCTGGTCGCGGATGCGTCCCAGGGCACTGAGCAACAGATCCTCAGCCGAGTGACGGAGTTACTGCACGAACAATTCGATATTTCTCACGCCACGATCCAGGTCGAAGGCGAGGGTTTTCAACATGACGCTCACGACGAAGTGCATGCCTGAGCCTGGCTAACGGATTTGTAATCTTTCGCCCACGCCCCTGATAAGTACCGAAAGCTACATTGCCCCCGCTGGGAAACCTCAGCGACTTCATGGGCGTGGAACTCTCGTTATGGCAATTTTTGTTAGAACACTGTTGGGGGCGGCGGCATTGGCATTGTGGATATCCGCAAACGCCGCCCAGGCACAACCCCTCACCCTCGATGCAGCCTTGCAAACCGCCTTCGCCAACAACCCGGATCTGGCGGCCGCACAATGGGAAATTGACATCGCTGAAGGCGGCCGCCAACAGGCCGGCTTGATCCCCAATCCGGTGGCCTCCTGGGACGCCGAAGACACTCGCCGCAACAGCCGCATTACCAGCATCAAACTCAGCCAGACCCTGGAACTGGGCGGCAAGCGCGGTGCGCGTATCGAAGTGGCCACCCGCGCCCAGGATGCCGCCGCGCTGACCCTGGAGCAGCGTCGCAACCTGTTGCGCGCCGAGGTCATCGACAGCTATTACGGCGCCCTGCGTGCCCAGGAACGCCTCGACCTGGCGCAACGCTCCATGACGCTTGCCGAACGCGGCCTGGTGGTCGCCAACGGGCGCGTCACCGCTGGCAAGTCGTCACCAGTGGAAGCCACCCGCGCCCAGGTGCAGGTGTCGGAAATCCGCCTGGAATTGAACCGCGCACAGATCGGCCTCACTGACGCCCACCGTCGCCTGGCCACCAGCACCGGCAGCGCCGCCACCGACTTCCAGGCCGTCGCTACGCCAAGCACTTCCGTACCGGCGTTACCCGCCGCCGCGCCATTGTTGGCACGCCTTGAGCAGACCGCCGAACTGCGCCTGGCCGAACTCAACATTGTGCAGAACGAAGCCAGCGTGGGCCTGGAAAAAGCCCAGCGCATTCCGGACCTGGATGTGTCCATCGGCAGCCAATACGACGCCAGCGTGCGCGAGCGGGTGAACCTGGTGGGCGTGTCGATGCCGATCCCGTTGTTCAACCGCAACCAGGGCAACATCCTCGCGGCCACTCGACGCGCCGACCAGGCCCGCGACCTGCGCAATGCCGCCGAGCTGCGCCTGCGCACCGAAACCCGCCAGGCCCTGGACCTGTGGCAAACCGCGAATACCGAAGTGCGCGCGTTCAACCAGCAGATCCTGCCCGCCGCACAAAGTGCGGTAGACAGCGCCACTCGTGGCTTCGAGATGGGCAAGTTCAACTTCCTCGACGTGCTCGACGCCCAGCGCACCTTGATCGCGGCCCGTACCCAATACCTTGCTGCCACCGCCCAGGCCACCGAGGCCTGGGTACGCATCGAACGCATTTACGGCGACCTCGCCCGCTTTTGATTTTTCCTGGAGTCTCCTGATGAATAAAAAACATGGCATGGCGCTCGCCGTCGCCCTGGGCCTGATGCTGTCGGGCTTCGCCCACGCCGAGGAAGAAGAAGGCAAGCTCGAACTCACCGAGCAGCAGATTCAAGCCGCCGGCATCCAGTTGGCCCAGGCGCAACCGCGCGCCATCAGCACCGTGCTGACGCTGCCGGGCGAGGTGCGTTTTGATGAAGACCGTACCTCCCACATCGTGCCCCGCGCAGCGGGCGTGGTAGAGGCGGTGAAGGTCAACCTGGGCCAGTCGGTGAAGAAGGGTGAACTGTTGGCGGTGATCGCCAGCCAGCAGATTTCCGACCAGCGCAGCGAATTGGCTGCCAGCGAGCGCCGGGTCGAACTGGCGCGCACTACCTTCCAGCGCGAGCGTCAATTGTGGCAGGACAAAATCTCTGCCGAACAGGATTACTTGCTGGCGCGGCAAACCCTGCAAGAAGCTGAAATCGCCCTGAACAATGCGCGGCAAAAAATGACTGCCCTCAGCGGCAGCGCCGTATTGGCCGGCGGCAATCGTTATGAACTGCGTGCGCCCTTCGCCGGTGTGGTGGTGGAAAAACATCTGGGGGTGGGCGAGGTGGTCAGTGAAACCAGCAATGCCTTCACCCTCTCGGATCTGTCCCAGGTGTGGGTCACCTTCGGTGTATTTCCCAAAGACTTGAACAAGGTTCGCGTGGGCAAACCGGTAAAAGTCAGCTCGACGGAAATGGGCACCGAAGTGCTGGGTACCGTGGCCTATGTGGGCAACTTGCTCGGTGAGCAGACGCGCACCGCTACCGTGCGGGTGACGGTTCCCAACCCTGACGACGCCTGGCGCCCGGGCTTGTTCGTCGCCGTGCAAGTGGCCACCGATACCTACCAGGCTAAGGTGACCGTGCCGCAAACCGCTATCCAGACCGTCGAGGACAAACCCTCGGTGTTTGTGCGCACGGCGGACGGCTTTATCACCCGCCATCTTGAACTGGGCGTCAGTGAAAACGGCTACGTCGAAGTGCGTAAAGGCCTGGAGGCCGGCGCGCAGGTGGCGACGGCTGGCAGCTTCATCCTCAAGTCCGAACTGGGCAAAGGCTCGGCCGAACACGCCCATTGATCCTGCGAGTGATTCCCATGTTTGAGCGCCTTATCCAATTCGCCATCGAGCAGCGCATCATCGTGTTGCTGGCGGTGCTGTTGATGGCCGGTATCGGCATCGCCAGCTATCAGAAACTGCCCATCGACGCGGTGCCTGACATCACCAACGTACAGGTGCAGATCAACTCGGCGGCGGCCGGTTTTTCGCCGCTGGAAACCGAGCAACGTGTCACCTTTCCCATCGAAACCGCCATGGCCGGCCTGCCGGGCCTGCAGCAGACGCGTTCATTGTCGCGTTCCGGTTTGTCCCAGGTTACGGTGATTTTCAAGGACGGCACCGACCTGTTCTTTGCCCGCCAATTGGTCAACGAGCGTCTGCAAGTGGCGCGCGAGCAATTGCCCGACGGCATCGAAACCGCGATGGGGCCGATTTCCACTGGCCTTGGGGAAATTTTCCTATGGACCGTCGAAGCCAAGGACGGTGTGCGCAAAGAGGACGGTACGCCTTACACCCCCACCGACCTGCGGGTGATCCAGGACTGGATCATCAAACCGCAGCTGCGCAACGTGCCAGGCGTGGCCGAGATCAATACCATCGGCGGCTTCGCCAAGGAATACCAGATTGCGCCAGACCCCAAGCGCCTGGCCGCTTACAACCTGACCCTCAACGATCTGGTCACGGCGCTGGAGCGCAACAACGCCAACGTCGGCGCCGGTTACATCGAGCGCAGCGGCGAACAGTTGTTGATCCGCGCGCCGGGCCAGGTGGCGTCAATCGACGACATCGCCAACATTGTCATCACCACCTCGGACGGCACGCCGATCCGCGTGCGCAATGTGGCCCAGGTCGACATTGGTCGTGAGCTGCGTACCGGCGCCGCCACGGAGAATGGTCGTGAAGTGGTGCTGGGCACGGTGTTCATGTTGATCGGTGAGAACAGCCGCAGTGTGTCCCAGGCGGTGGCGAAAAAGCTTGAGGAGATCAACCGCTCGCTGCCCGAAGGCGTGGTGGCGGTCACTGTTTACGACCGCACCAACCTGGTGGAAAAAGCCATCGCCACCGTGAAGAAAAACCTCTTCGAAGGTGCATTGCTGGTGGTGGCGGTGTTGTTCCTGTTTTTGGGCAACATCCGTGCGGCGCTGATCACGGCGATGGTGATTCCGCTGGCGATGCTGTTCACCTTCACAGGCATGTTCACCAACAAAGTCAGCGCCAACCTGATGAGCCTGGGCGCGCTGGACTTCGGGATTATCGTTGACGGCGCGGTGGTGATCGTCGAGAACGCCATCCGCCGCCTGGCGCACGCGCAGCAGCGCCACGGCCGGTTGCTGACCCGCAGTGAACGCCTGCACGAAGTGTTCGCCGCCGCCAAGGAGGCGCGGCGCGCGCTGATCTTCGGGCAGTTGATCATCATGGTGGTGTACCTGCCGATCTTCGCTCTCACGGGCGTGGCCGGGAAGATGTTCCACCCCATGGCCTTCACGGTGGTGATTGCCTTGCTCGGCGCGATGATTTTGTCGGTGACCTTCGTACCGGCGGCGATTGCGTTGTTCGTCACCGGCAAGGTCAAGGAAGAAGAAAACTTCGTCATGCGCAGTGCGCGCCGGGTGTATGACCCGGTGCTCAACTGGGTGATGATGCGTCGGCCCCTGGTGTTCGGCCTGGCTGCACTGACCATCGTTGCCTCGGGCCTGGTCGCCAGCCGTATGGGCAGTGAATTTATCCCCAGCCTCAGCGAAGGCGACTTTGCCCAACAGGCACTACGTGTGCCCGGTACCAGCCTGACCCAGTCGGTGCAGATGCAGCAGCAACTGGAAAAAACCTTGCTGGCCCAAGTACCGGAAATCGAGCGGGTGTTTGCGCGTACCGGTACGGCGGAAATCGCCTCCGACCCAATGCCGCCGAATATCTCCGACAGCTACGTGATGCTCAAGCCCAAGGACCAATGGCCAGACCCGAAGAAGTCCCGCGAGGCCATCATCGCTGATATCCAGCGGGCCAGCGCGATTGTGCCAGGCAGCGTGTATGAGCTGTCACAGCCGATCCAGTTGCGTTTCAACGAGCTGATTTCCGGGGTGCGCAGCGACGTGGCAGTGAAGGTGTTTGGCGACGATATGGCGGTGCTCAACCAGACTGCCGGGGAAATCGCCGAGACCTTGCAGAAGCTCAATGGCGCCTCGGAAGTGAAGGTGGAACAGACCTCCGGCCTGCCGGTGCTGACCATCAATATTGACCGCGACAAAGCCGCCCGCTTTGGCCTGAATGTGGGCGATGTGCAGGACACCATCGCGGTCGCTGTCGGTGGGCGCCAGGCAGGTACGCTGTACGAGGGCGATCGGCGTTTTGATATGGTGGTGCGCTTGTCCGACACGTTGCGCACCGATATCGACGGCTTGTCACGCCTGTTGATCCCGGTGCCGGCGCTGGCGAGTAGTACCTCGGGGCAGTTGGGCTTCATCGCCTTGTCCCAGGTTGCCAGCCTCGACCTGGTGCTGGGCCCCAACCAGATCAGTCGCGAAAACGGCAAGCGCCTGGTGATCGTCAGCGCCAACGTACGTGGTCGCGATATCGGCTCGTTTGTCGAAGAGGCCGAAGCCGCCATCACCACCCAGGTGAAAGTCCCTGCCGGTTACTGGACCACTTGGGGCGGCCAGTTCGAACAGTTGAAGGAGGCTTCTGAACGCTTGCGCATCGTGGTGCCGGTGGCCTTGCTGTTGGTGTTCGGGTTGCTGTTCATGATGTTCAACAACCTCAAGGACGGCCTGCTGGTGTTTACCGGCATCCCCTTCGCGCTCACCGGCGGGATCATGGCCTTGTGGCTGCGCGATATTCCGTTGTCGATTTCAGCGGGGGTGGGCTTTATCGCCTTGTCGGGCGTGGCGGTGCTTAATGGCCTGGTGATGATCGCCTTCATCCGAAACCTGCGCGAGGAAGGTCGCTCATTATCGGTGGCGATCCACGAAGGCGCGTTGACCCGTCTGCGGCCGGTGTTGATGACCGCGCTGGTGGCATCCCTCGGATTTATCCCCATGGCACTCGCCACCGGCACCGGCGCCGAAGTGCAGCGCCCATTGGCGACGGTGGTGATTGGCGGGATTATTTCTTCGACCTTGCTGACCTTGCTGGTGCTGCCGGCGTTGTATCAGTGGGCTCATCGCCGCGATGAAGAGACCGCCTGACAACCGTGAAAACGCCGCAACCCCCCTGTGGGAGCGGGCTTGCTCGCGAATGCGCCGGGTCAGTCGATACCTGTACTGACTGATACACCGCCTTCGCGGGCAAGTCCGCTCCCACAGGGGGCCAACGGTGCTTCCAGAGTCTGGGGAAACACCAGGCTGAACCGCGTAAAACGCCCAGGCTGGCTGGTGACATGAGCGTGCCCCTGATGCAAATGCATGATCGATTTCACGATGGCCAGCCCCAGCCCGGTGCCGCCCTCGGCACGGGTACGGCTGCTGTCGGCGCGGTAGAAGCGTTCGAACAGGTGCGGCAGGTGGTGCGCTTCAATGCCTCGCCCCGGGTTGCCCACCGACAGCGATACGCTCTGCTCGTAGGTCTCCACCAACAGCAACACGGTAGAGGCCTCGGGTGTGTGGCGAATGGCATTGGACAACAAGTTGGAAATCGCCCGCTGGATCATCAGCCGATCGCCCGTCACCCAGGCATCGCCGCGCAGGCTCAGGGTGATGTGTTTGTCTTCGGCACTCAGGGCAAACAACTCCATCACGCGCTGGGCTTCCTGCGCCAGGGACACATCGGTGAATGAGGCCCGTGCCGCCGGGTGGCTGACCTGCGCTAGAAACAGCATGTCGCTGACAATCCGCGCCAGGCGTTCGAGTTCTTCGGTGTTGGATTCCAGCACCGCCTTGTATTCCTGCGGCGGGCGCTGGCGCGACAGGGTCAACTGGGCCTTGCCCATCAGGTTGGTCAAGGGCGCGCGCAGTTCGTGGGCCAGGTCATCGGAGAATTGCGAGAGTTGCTGCACCCCGGCATCCAGGCGGTCGAGCATCACGTTGATGCCGTGGGCCAGTTCACCGAGTTCGTGGGGCAGGTTGTCCACGGACAAGCGATGGGTGAGGTCTTCGGTGGTGACTTTCGCCGCCACCTGGCTGAACTGCTTCAACGGCGCCAGGCCCCGTTGCACCAGCCACCAGGCGCCCATGCCAATCAGTATCAGCAGTAGCGGCAGCGCGATCAGCGTGGCGCGCAGGTAGGCACTGAGCAATGCCTGGTCGTCCATGCGGTCCAGAGACAGCAGCACCCGCACACGTTCACCGCTGGCCAGGCGCATCAGGCTGGAAGCACTGAGTACCTGGTTGCCGTAGCTGTCGACCCAATTGAGGTAACCCAGGGTTTCCCGTGGTTTGAAGTCGGTGAGCAGCGGTTCCTGGGGCTTGCTGCCGACGTTCAGCAGCACGCTGTTGTCGGGCGCGGTGCCGACGATGGTCAGGTGGAAGTTGTCAT
The DNA here is from genome assembly GCF_003851705.1 of Pseudomonas sp. R2-37-08W. NCBI lineage: Bacteria > Pseudomonadati > Pseudomonadota > Gammaproteobacteria > Pseudomonadales > Pseudomonadaceae > Pseudomonas > Pseudomonas sp. R2-37-08W. Next base: position 836,873 of record NZ_CP027728.1, read on the forward strand.
GGCCGATCACCAGGTCCATCAGCGAGTGTGGGCGGCCGCGAATGGCATGGGCGTCCAGGCCCAGGGCCAGGCTGTGCTGGATCTGTTCCATTTTGCTTTCCAGGTTTTTGCGCGCGAGTTTTTCCAGCTCATGGGTGAGGGCCAGGTAGGCCAGAGTCGCCAGCAGCAACACCAGGCCCGCGCCCATCAGGCTGACCGTCAAGCCCAGGCGCATCGACAGGCTGCCGGTCTTCATGGGCGCGCTTCCAGCACGTAGCCCACGCCGCGAATGGTGTGGATCAGCTTGACCTCGCTCTGGTCATCCACCTTGGCGCGCAGGCGGCTGATGGAGACTTCGACCACGTTGGTGTCGCAGTCGAAATTCATGTCCCAGACCAGGGAAATAATCTGTGTGCGGGTCAGAACTTCGCCGGCCTGGCGCATCAGCACTTGCAACAGCGCGAACTCCTTGGTGGTCAGGTCGATGCGCCGCGTGCCGCGATAAGCGCGGTGGCGGCGCGGGTCCAGCTCCAGGTTCGAGACGCGGAACACTTCCGGCTGTGGAATGTGCTCGCTGCGGCGCATCAGGGTGCGCACCCGTGCCAGCAGTTCGGGAAACTCGAACGGCTTGACCAGGTAATCGTCGGCGCCCATGTCCAGGCCCTTTATCTTGTCAGCCAGCCGGCCACGGGCGGTGAGCATCATCACGCGCTGGGTGCCGTCGCGGCGCAGTTCTTCCAGTACTTGCCAGCCATCCTTGCCCGGCAGGTTGACGTCCAGAATCACCAGTTCATAGGCGTGTTGCCCGGCCAGGTGCAGGCCGTCGACGCCATTAGCGGCGCAGTCGACCACGTAGCCACTTTCGTTCAGGCCCTGTTGCAGGTAGTCGGCGGTTTTCTGCTCGTCTTCAACCACAAGAATACGCATGGGGGTTACCTCTTGAATTAGGGGAGAGAAGGCGCCCATGTCCCTATGGCGGCGGTTTGGGAAGTGGGAAAAGTCTGAAGGCTGAAGTAACTCTAGGGTCAACTGCGACCGTCGGTCGCACCGCGCCGCAGGCAAAAAAAACGCCCCAAGCGGGGCGTTAAAAATTCATCTCTTTCCAAAGGAGCTACACAAAAGCTTCAGAGATGAATGTGCTCGGGTGAATAAGTCGAAGCGAGTATAGAAAGTTCCACTTAACGAGAAGCTGAGGCCAATATTACAATTTTGATAACTGGCTATTTGTGAACAGATGTTAGTTAATCGCGAGCGAATGTAAGGGCTACAGCACGACCAATGGGTATTCGGCAATCAGACGAACTTCTTCCAGGTCTGACTCGAACGCACTGGAGCGCACGGTGGCCTGGCGCAAGCGCAAGGACAAATCCTTCAAACGCCCACTTTGCACCACGTACTTGGCCTCGATATCCCGTTCCCAACGGCGTTGATCGGTCAACGGGTTACCCGCTGCATCGCGGCGCATATACACGGCATTGGCGTTGCTATAGTCGGCGCCGGTGCCTTTGCCGTAGCGCGTCATGAATGACAGGCCGGGAATGCCGAACGCCTGCATGTCCAGGTCGTAGCGCACCATCCATGAGCGCTCCTTGGGCGCGTTGAAGTCGCTGTACTGGATCGAGTTATTGAGGAAGATCGAGTCTGACTGGCGCAGGTAATCAAAATCATCGTCGCCGTTGTTGCGCTGGTGCGACACGGCCAAGCTGTGGGCGCCGACCTTGACCCCGAGCCTGGCGCTCCAGATGTTGTTGTCGAACTCGCCGAGCCGTTTCTGGCCTTCGTCCACCGCCTTGTAATAGTTGAAGTCGCCGAACAGCGACACGTCGTCGGTCAGCGCGTAATTGGCGTTGCTGCCGAAGTAGTACTGGTCCCAGGCGTCCTTCAAGCGGCTGCTGTACAGGCTAAAGCCCAGATGGCTGTTGTGCTGGTAGTCACCGCCGAAATAGGCGATCCAGGGCGAGTCGACCCTGCCCGCATAGAAGGTGGCAAAGCCTTTGTTCATGCCGCTTTCACTGGGCTGGCTCATGCCGCTCAGGCGCCCGCCTTGCAGGCTCAAGCCTTCCAGGCTGGTGTTTTGCAGGGTGACGCCGCGAAAGCTTTCGGGCAACAGGCGAGAGTCGCCGTAGGCCACCACTGGGGTGAGTGGGAACACGTCGCCGGCCTTGATCACCGTGTCCAACACGCGCAGTTTCGCCGCGCCGCCGATTTTGCTGTAGCTGTTTTCCGGCTGGTTGTCGCTGTTCACCGGCAGCACGCCGAACGAGCCTTTGCCGCCGCTGCGGCCGCTACCCGAGTCAAGCGTCAGGCCGTACATGGCGAACGCGTCCAGGCCAAAACCCACGGTGCCCTGGGTAAAACCGGATTCGAATTTGCCAATAAAGCCCTGGGCCCAGGCTTCGGAGTAACCATTGCCAGTGGGGCTGGACTGGCCTTTGCGGTCATCGCGGTTGAAGTAGAAATTGCGTGCCAGCACGTTGATGCGGCTGCCCTCGATAAAACCCTCGGGCTTGTCCTCCACCGCCATGGCGGCCATGGGCAGTGCAGCCATCAGTGAAAAGGGAAGGGTGTAATGACGAATGCTCATGATGCGCTCCTCGGTGATGGCAGTTATCGGCTTCTTATAGAGGCGGGCGTTTTTATTGATCTGGCCCTGGCTGATAGTTGCAAATGGCGGATAACAACTGCATGGCTTGCACATTACAATTTTGGAAACTAACGGCCATCTAACAAATAAGTAATGTTCTGGTGAACCTGGCGTCAGGGTTCACTGGTTACTCTCGACACTGAACTTTCCAGTCGAGGAACCTGTGATGAACTTTTATAAATTAGGCTTGGGTGTGTTAACCGTAGTCTTATCATTTGGCGCACTGGCCGAAGGGGGTGGGGATCGCACCTTTGCCCTGATGATGGAGCGCAATGAAAAAGCCATGGCCGCCTACGCCGTCAAAAAAGGCAAGCCGGTGCCTGAGGTCCAGGCGTACCGCTATGGCATGGATCTGGACATTGCCAAGGTCGTCAACGTGACGCCGCCGATCCGCTCGTGCAACGCCGTGCCGTCGCGCATGACCTATGAAGACTCCAGCGGCAAGCTCAATACCCTGGAATATCAGGTCATGGGCGTATGCCGTAACAATGGCGGTTGAGAATATAGTTCGGCCCAGGGCTCAAGCGCTCTTCAGAAAACCCCGGCAGCGCCGATGCAGGTTAGGACGCCCACCTTATTTGCCTATCGGTGCCCCATGTTCAATACCCGCCTGAAGCAGGAGCTGTCGGCTCTTCGCGAAGAATTGTCGAGCTTGCTCCAGGTTAAAGAGAGCCTGGAAAACGAAATGCTGTGTCTGACGCTCGGTCCTGATGGGCGGGTGGAGTGGGCGAATGCCAACTTTCTGCGGGAACTGGCCTACCCGTTGGGCGAGATTGTGGGGCGGCCGATTGAAGACCTGACGCCGGCCCACATCCGCCAGAACGAGTTCCAGTTGCGCTTCAAGCATGCGCTGGCGCGTGGCGAACACTTCGCGGGAGCCGTGCGCTTGATGCGCGGTAGCGGCAAAGAGGCGTGGCTACGCTCGATCCTACAGCCGGTGCGCAGTTCGGACGGGCGTCTTCTGCATTTTGCGATGTATTCCAGCGACCTCACGCGCACCATCGAGAGTTCGCGTGAACATGAAAACCTGATCACCGCGCTGATGCGCTCCACCGCATTGATCGAGTTCGACCTGGACGGGCAGGTGCTCACCGCCAACGACCGCTTCCTCAACGCCATGGGTTACAGCCTGGCGCAGATCCAGGGTAAACATCACCGTATGTTCTGTGAGCCACAGGAATACAACAGCCCTGAGTATCAACAATTCTGGAAGCGCCTGAACGCCGGTGAGTTCGTCGCGGCGCGCTTCAAACGCGTGGACAGTCATGGCCGCCTGGTGTGGTTGGAAGCCACCTATAACCCGGTGGCTGACGCCAATGAGCGGCTGTACAAAGTGGTCAAGTTCGCCACGGTGATCACCGACCAGGTCAACCGCGAGCTTGCGGTGGCCGAGGCTGCCAACATTGCCTACAGCACCTCCCGGCAAACCGATGACAGCGCCCAGCGCGGCACCACCGTGGTGACTCAGGCGGTGGAGGTAATGCGTGATCTGGCCGAGCATATGCAGCGGGCCGGCGAAGGTATCGAGGCGTTGAACGCCCAGTCCCAGGTGATCGGCAGCATCGTCAAGACCATCAGCGGCATCGCCGAGCAGACCAACCTGCTGGCGCTCAACGCGGCCATTGAAGCTGCGCGGGCCGGTGAGCAGGGACGTGGCTTTGCGGTGGTGGCCGATGAGGTGCGGCAATTGGCTTCTCGGACCAGCAAAGCCACCGAAGAAATAGTTGGCGTCGTGCGTCAGAACCAGGACATGGCCCGCGACGCAGTAGCCTTGATGGTCGGCGGCCGCCAGCAAGCCGAGCAAGGCCTGGCGCTGGCGGCGGAAGCGGGCACGGTGATCGTGGAGATTCAGGATGGCGCGCAAAAAGTGGTGAGCGCCGTCGGGCAATTTGCCAACCAACTGACGAACTGACTGATTAGGTTTTCTCTCTCAAAGCCGGCGCCAACGCCGTACGCGGTTTTGAACACAACAGCACTCAAATGTGGGAGGGGGCTTGCTCCCGATAGCGGTGCGTCAGCCAGCCTATCTGTCGCTGATACACCGCCATCGGGAGCAAGCCCCCTTCCACATTTGAATGCATTCCAAGTCTTGGATCAGCGCCCTAGCATCTTCACCCACCGCGACGGCGGCATGCCGTAGGCGCTGCGAAATTGCCGGGTCATGTGGCTTTGGTCGGTGAAGCCGGCGGTCATTGCCGCATCCACCAGTGGCAGGCCCTGGGCCAACAATTGGCGCACCAGGTCCAAGCGACGCATGGTCAGGTAGCGGTAGGGGCTGGTGCCGAACAGCAAGCGGAAATCCCGCGACAATGCCCAGCGGTCGCGCTCGGCATGCTCGGCCATTTCATCCAGGGTGATGCTGCGGCCCAGGGCGCTGTGGATAAATTCCCGGGCGCGCTCAGCGGCGATGTAGTCAAAGGATTTGCGGTTGGCGATTGCGCCGCAAGCCTCGCTCAGCGCCTGGGCCAGGTCGAACATCGCGTCCTGCTCCTGCATCGGGTCGATCGGGCAATCCAGGCTTTGCAGCAACACCTCGCTGGCGCGATGCAGCCGAGGGTCGGTGGACACACCGCCGGGTATGAAGGGCAACGGCTTACCGCCGAGGATCTGCTGGATCAGCGCCGGCTGCACATAAATCATCCGGTATTTGAAGCCTTCCGTGCTGCCAGCGCGGCCGTCATGGACTTCATCGGGGTGAATGACCATGGTGGTGCCGGGCAAGCTGTGGGTCATGCCGCCGCGATAATGAAAACTCTGCACGCCGAACAACGTGCGGCCGATGGCGTAAGTGTCATGGCGATGGGGGTCGAACGCAAAACCGGCAAAGTACGCCTCGATACGGTCCAGGCCGCTGGCGTGCGGGGCGCGGTGCAGCCAGTCGAGGGTGTGGGTAGGGTTGCCCATGGTGACTTGTCACAAAAGGAGGTGGAAACACGTTAACCCAGTCTGTATGCCTTGTCTGCCGGGGTCTTGTACGATCGTGCAGAGGCTGGCGAGCCTTGGCAGGAAGCCTTGCTTTCAACTCGTCGCGCCACACAGGGCGGGTCAATCGCCCAGTGCTTCGCCTTCGCGCCGTGGGTCTGCACCACCGCTGAGTGACACCTTGCCCTGAGCATCCCGTGTGCGAACGATCGCCTGGACGCCGCTGGTCATATCGATCTCGCTCAGCGCATGGCCCTTGCTCTTCAATGCCTGCTTCACGCCCGGGCTGAACAACCCGGCTTCCAGTTCGGTGGCGCCGTTGCGGCTACCGAAATTGGGCAGGCTGATCGCAGCTTGCGGGTCGAGTTTCCAATCGAGCATGGCCACCAGTGATTTGCTCACGTACTCGATGATCTGCGAGCCGCCCGGCGAACCCACCGTGGCCAGCAATTCACCGCTCTGACGATCGAACACCAGCGTCGGCGCCATGGCCGAACGCGGACGCTTGCCGGGCTGCACGCGGTTGGCGACGGGCTGGCCGTTTTCTTGGGCAATGAACGAGAAGTCGGTCATCTGGTTATTGAGCAAAAAGCCCTGCACCATCACGTGGGAGCCGAACGCTGCTTCCACTGTGGTGGTCATCGAAACGGCGCCGCCCTGGTCATCCACGGCCACCACTTGTGAGGTGGAGATGCGCAGCGGCGAACGGTCTGGCGCGTAGGCTACCCGGATGCCCGCCGGTTGGCCTGGCTTGGCCACGCCCATGCTGCGTTCACCGATCAGTGCGGCGCGGTGGGCCAGGTAATCGGGGGCGATGAGACCTGCGACCGGCACCGGCGTAAAGTCCGCATCGGCCACGTAAAGTGCACGGTCAGCGAAGGCCAGGCGCCCGGCTTCAGCGATCAGGTGCACGGCCTCGGGCGTCGGTTCAAGCCCGGCGGGCGAGGTGCTCCGGATTGGCGTCATCGGCGCGATGGCCAGGCGTGGATCGCGGGTCTCCAACGCTTGCAACGTCCCGAGGATTTGCGCAACGGCGATCCCACCCGACGATGGCGGCGGCATGCCACACACCTTCCAGTGTTTGTAGTCGGTACACAGCGGTGTGCGTTGCTTGGCGGCGTAGCCCGTAAGGTCGGCCTGAGTCAGGCTGCCAGCATTGCGATTGCCTTGCACCTTGCGCGCGATCTCATCGGCAATCGGGCCGTGATACAGCGCATCCGGCCCTTCCTTGGCGATGCGTTTGAACACCTTCGCCAGCGCCGGATTCTTCAACAGCGTGCCGGTGGCTTTTGGCGACCCATCGGCGTTCAGAAAGTAAGCGGCCATGTCCGGCGATTGCGCGATAAAGCGGTCGGCCGCGATCAAGCTGTGCAAGCGCGGGGAAATCGCGAAACCCTGTTCGGACAAACGAATCGCCGGTTCGAACAGCTTGGCCCATTGCAGATGGCCGTGCTGCTTGTGCGCCATTTCCAGGGCCCGCAATACCCCAGGCGTGCCCACCGAGCGCCCGCCAATCTGCGCATCGGTGAATGCCATCGGCGTACCGTCGGCGTTCAGGAATAGCCGCTCTGTCGCCCCGGCCGGGGCGGTTTCACGGCCATCATAGGCGTGCACGTTTGCGCCGTCCCACAGCATGATAAAGGCGCCTCCGCCGATGCCGGAGGACTGCGGTTCCACCAGCGTCAGCACCGCTTGCATGGCGATCGCCGCATCGATTGCCGAGCCGCCCTGGCGCAACATTTCGCGCCCGGCTTGGGCGGCCAGCGGGTTGGCGGCGGCGGCCATATGACGTTCGGCGTGGCGGGGGGTGAGGTCGGTGCGATAGCCCGAACCCAGCTCCGGGGCGGGCGGTGATTCATTGATTGCGGTGTGGCAGCCGGCCAGGGCGAGGGTGGTGGCAACTATTGCCAGTTGACGGCGGGAAATAAAAAGCACGCGCTGAACTCCGTTCATCTTGAGAATGATCTGGTCTTCCTGTCGGCAGACTTTAACGCACTAAAGACGGGGAGGGACGGGCGGGCTGTTTTTTCTGGCTGAGTCCGTCGAGGCCTGGTTTTATTCCGCGACGCTGGAACCAAAGCCACGTAAACGCTCACAGCATTACTGGTATTAAGCTATTTCTGGAGCCAGTTATGCACAGAAGACTAGACAATTTTCTCCACGCGCAGCTCAGTGTTATCGACCACTCCTCCACACCCGGCAAGGCTGCGGTGCCCACCCAGCAGTCACCCCGCTATCAATCGTTGACCCCCGCCTCAATGCTGTTCGATATCCGCCTCAAGGACGGACAGCTGGAACCTGACACGACCGGGGTGGCACGCGATATCGCTCTTCATCTCAACGCGCCAACCAAACACTTTGTCGCCGATGGCGCCAGCGCCGCAGGCACCTTGCGTGTCAGGGATGGGCGAGATTACCTGTTTCATATTCAGTCTACGCCCGCTGTCGCGGCGGTATTCAAAAGCAGCGTGCCCGATCCTGTCGGCGGCGACGGGGGCGTTTCGTCATTTGACAGCCCTGGTCGCGGGCATTTGGCAAGCGTCAGCGGTGTACAGACGACGGTCGACGGCAAGCAGTTTCGTCTGGACGAACAGCGCTTGTATCGCTTCGAACCTCTCACCCTGGCGTGGTTGCCCGACCCCGACAACCAGGCCTACAGCCGTATTGGGCTGACCGGTGAGGGGCACTTGTCGAAAACACCCCAGGGGGCGCTGGACAGCAGCGCGCAAGGGCGCAGCTCGGTTGTATTGAGTCAGGTTCAGGGTGCGCCGGTGGTGCAGATTCAAGGTGCCGGGGCGGCGGATGTACGCCCGGTTGATGAAACCGGCGCGCCTGTACAACTTGTCCGAATCGGTTTGGCCGGCAGTACGCTGTATGGGGCCACGGTCGACGGCGAACTGCTGCGCGCGGATGTGCGCATGGCTCGGGACGGCGTGTTGCCGATGGCTGCGCAATCGCTCGAATCATTGGAGCAGGCGCTAAAGGGCGCTGTGCGTGTCGAAGGCTTCTTCCATGATGATGCCGGGCAGCTCAATGCCCAGGTTCGCGATGCCCGGCAGCAACTGCACAGCGTCCCCGTGGATAACGCAAGCGGGCTGCGCCCTCAGTGGAACCTGAGCGATGTGTGGGTCAAGGGCATCGAGAAAGGTCTGCCGTTGCCCAGTCAGCAGGCGCTGACGACCGCAGTCGACCTGGGCCCTCGCGGCAAGGTTGCGTTTGACGCAGGCGCGTTGTTGAGCTGGGACGCGGCTGCGCAACGTTGGGATCACTCGGGGCTGCAGGGCGTCACACAGCTGGAGCGAGGGCTGGACGGACGTGCCTATGTGCTGCAGGAAGGGCAGCTCAAAGCGGTGACCCTGCAAAAGGTGCGTGACCCTGTCTTCGAAGGGGCCAGCCATGAATTGAGCGCACTGCCCAAGCCGCGTCCTCAAGTGTCACTTGACGAGGTGCTGGCGGGGGATCCTCAGCGCCCTGTCACTGGATTCGCTATCGCTGACGGTCGCAACTTTGTAACCGTCGATAAAAACCATCAGCTCCAAGCCTGCGTGGATGGGGTGGTCAACCCGTTACGGCTTTCCCCCGCGCTCGCCATACAAACCCTGGCGCTCGATCATGAAGCAAGTCTTTATGCACACACCCAGTCAGGCGAATTGTTCAAGGCGGATTACCACGCCTGGCAGGGCCGCGACGGTGCCGCGCCAAGCTGGACCCAGATTGAATTACCACAGGGCCAATCGCTGGATTCCTTGCGGATGGGGGCTGATAAGCATCTGGTTGGCGGATGGGATAAACAGTTCCATCGACTCGATAAGGCGGCCTTGGGCGCAATGGCGTGGGGGCCGTTGGCAGTGGCGGTGCAGCGGCCCTCATTGGCCGATACGTTATCGGCCGCGCAGATGCGCAAGCCGATGGCAGGAGGCGGGCTGACGGCTACAAGCACGGTCGTGGGGCAAACCCGTGAAGGCGTGCCGCTCCAGCGCAATTTTTTCCAGGGACTCAATGCGCACTTTCATCCTCTGGAAGCCATCAGTGAGAAAGGCAAATCCATTCAACATCACGTAAACGGGCGCCGGGGGCTGGAGCACGTTTATGCTGACGATAAGCAACTGCACCAGCAGCTCGCATCGCTTTCCAAGAGCAAGCCGGTTGCCGCTGACCTGAATGCGCGTCTCGCCGCCCTGTGCGAGCCCGGGCCGCGCCAGGCATTGGCCATGCGAATCAGCCAGGCGTTGACGCAGGTAACAGAAAGCAGCCAGTCAAGCGCCCGCCTGTTAGGAGACGTGCACGGGCTGGCGTTTGACCCACGGCCCACGCTGAGCCGAGCGCTGACGAGCCCTGAGTCGACGCTGCACCAACTGCATGAGGCATTCAAACGGGTTGCGCCTTCATCGGAGCCTTCAACGGCAGGCCTGCTGGCCAACTTCGAAGGTCAAGGCTTGACGTTGCCCAAGTGGAAACCTGAGCGTAAACGCGATCTCGACCACCCTGCGGCCATCGTCGAGGGCGACCTTATTCACCATGCCAATACGCTCAAGCAACTAAACGACTTGGCCAAGGAACTCGACAGCACTACTGGCCACAGCCCCAGTGCCTTGAAAAGAATCGAAGCGTCTGTGGGCACTGTGATGAAAGGGTTTGATGACAGCCCTGTCCATAAACTGGCCAGCCAGAAAGTCGCCAGTTATAGCCAGGCGGAATCCCTGTATGACAATTTCAAGCTATTGGCCAAGGACCTTGGCACGCCGGGGTCTGCCTTGCATTGGCACCTTTCGCGCCTGCTGGGGTTGCCCGCCGATGCGTCCATTACGCAGGCAATGACACAGCAAGTGCAGCAGATGGAAAGTGGTCAAACCCTTAACCCCAGCCGAACCCAGGGCGAAAGCCTGGGGCTGATGGTGACCGGTATAAAACCTGCGCCAGCCGTAGAGTTTTTTCTGGGAGCCTCCAAGTCTCATACGCACGGTGTGAGTATCACCCGTACCGACAAGGGAGCCAGGGTCCAGATCAGCCGCGACGATATGCGGCGCCTGGCCGGCTCCGTGGCCACGGGGGCGACGTTAGGTCGCGGGGACGGTGCAGTGGGGCCCGGCCTGAGGGTTGCCGGTGAGTTGACGGCCGCTGTTGTGAAGAACACTGGATCGAACATCAGTTTCGATGTGAAGGAGTCGGACTTCGGCAAGATGATGTCGATACTGATGGGGCAGTCCGGGGGCTTCCACGACTTATTGGCGCTGGGAGAAAAAGGCGCAGTTGGCGAAAGCTCGAAACTCAGTGCTGACGTTAACCTGGATGGGCTCGCGCAATTGCGTTTGATGTACAGCCCGCAGGAAGACATCGCCGAGTTGGATTCAGTGATACGCGCCGGGATTGGAGTGATGGGTAACCTTAACCTTGCGCACACGGATAAAAGCCAAGCCACCACGCGCTCTGCGACGGGCACCAGCCGTGACCAGGCAAGCAGCGCGCAGTGGCTGAGGCAGGGCGGTGCTGGGGCCAACTTTGTGCCGATCAGTACGTTGGCGTTGGCGGGTAGTGCCGGGGCCAGCGGGCCGGCAACGGTGGTTGCGGCCTCGGCGGACGTATCGGTCATGGTGAAATTTGACCGTGGGCAGTCACAGGCCTTCAGCTTTTCTTTCAAGCCGCCGCAGCCAGTGACTCAATCTCAGGTCGACGATATTCACAGCAGCCTGTCACTGTATTCCCCCCAGTTCAAACGGGACTTGGCCGCCGCTGACCCGTTGGGCGCGCAGGGCTCCCCAAAAGAACAACTGGCCAAGTTGCAGCAGTTTCTTTCCACTCATCCGGCGTTGGCGACAAAGCCGGACGCTTATTACGCCATCAGTCAGTCGCTGGACACGTTGATGACCCAACAAGACTTGATGAACAAGGGGCTGCAGCAGTTGGCATCGGTCGAGTCCTCCATCACGCGCGTGGGGTTACGCGATAACGGGCGGCATGACTGGTTGGACGATGTCGCGCCGGCCAACAAGGCCGCCATCGAACAGTGGCTCAAGGATGACCCGCAGTTTGCCCAGGTGATCGGTCAACTGCAGCGTGGTGAAGGGACTTCAGTGAGGCTTGGCATGGAACTCAAGCCAGAGGTTCTACGCACCATCGAGCGCAGCCTGCTTGCGGGCGCGGATACCGAGCCGCTGATCAAGCGGGCACTGGGAGATCCGAACAACCTGCGCGTCAAAAGCATGAGCATGAGCTACACCGCGAGCCAGTCCCATGGCATGTCGGTGCCAGCCATGATGAATCTGAGTTTTTCCAGCAGCGCGGCCATCAGCTATACGCAAAAACAGGTCAACGTCGACTTCGAGTACGGGGTGGATGCGGATAAACCGCTGCGGATGAACTTGAACGATACGCTGAGCAGCCTGCCTGGCCATGACCTGACGATTGACCTGGGGGACCTGCGCATAAGGACGCCGGCTTCCACCGCCTGAAAGGTAAACAGCGGGCATAAAAAAACGGCCTACCTTTCGGTAAGCCGTTTTTAGTACTTGGTGGCTACACAGGGACTTGAACCCCGGACCCCAGCATTATGAATGCTATGCTCTAACCAACTGAGCTATGTAGCCAAGTGGCGCGCATTATTCGCGTAGAACGGGAATGCGTCAAGAGGTTTTGTTAAGTTTTTTCTACGCTTTCAACTGTTTAACGAAAAACAGGCTGATTGGCGACGAGCGGCGGGGGGCTCTTCAGGCTGCGATTCTCGTGCTGTCGCGCCCATCAAGCGTCAATCGCGTTGGGCAGATATCCTTTTCGCCCAACGGTGTTGCTGTGGCGAGACTTACGGCAACGGGTTGCGCGTCACGCGTTTGAGCTGTTCGCGCGCTCGCGACAAACGTGAGCGTACCGTGCCGATGGGGATGTCCAACGCATCGGCGGTGTCCTGATAGCTACCATCGGTCTCGAGCGAAGCGTAAAGCGTTTTGCGCATTTCTATCGGCAGGTGGTCGATGGCGTTCAGGGTCTTTTCAAGCCGTCGGTTGACTTCAAACTCCCAGTCCAGGCTGTTGTGTTCTTCCTGGCCATGCCACAACGATTCATCGAACTCGCAATGCACCGGTTTGGCATACATGCGCCTGAAGTGGTTGCGGATCAAATTCTGCGCAATTCCGCACATCCAGGTGCTGAGTGTGGCCTGCCCGCTGAAACGCTCTCTGTTGCGCCATGCTTCCAGGTAAGTCAATTGCAGCAGATCGTCAGCATCTTCAGGGTTGAGCACGCGTTTATGAATGAAGCGTCGCAGTTTTTTTTGCTGGTCGTCCGTCAGCTGGACCATGAACTGAGGCGAATTGCCGACGAGGTGAACTAGATCGCCAATAGGTATTTTCATGTTGTTTTTCCTCCGGGAAGGCTCGATCGAAATGGTTTCGATAGGGACCCCTTTTGCACCGGCTGTGCCAAATAGGAAAAACACACAAATTATTGATTTATATAGATATATATTTTTTGTTAGGGGTTTTTTGTGCCGTAACTTGCAAAGAAGACGATCTGGGTGTGCGGGTATTTTCATACCCCTCGCCGTGAAATGTTTTGATGGAACTGAACCGCAGCGGCTTGCCACATAGGGACACAAACTTCCCATTCTGGCCCGCCCATGAAAGTCGAATCCTTCAACGATGTGCAGCAGATCCAACCTGCGGACAAAACCAGTGTGAGCACTGTCGATGTGCCAATCCGTTCGCAGGGCTTAGATGACATCGCGCAGATTTTCAGCGAAGAAGTGGCACTCAACGCACAGGCCCTGGGCCGGCGATCCATTGGCACAAAAGTTTCGCCTGTCGCAGAATTCGTGCAGCTCTATGAACAACTGGGTCACCCCGGCCTGGCCACGCTGGAAACTGTTGTTCGTCGGCTTCGGTTCGAGTTGCTGCGCAAGCCCACTGTCGAAAAATTGGTAAGCCATGCCGGGGGTGACCCCGCGCGTGCCTTCGTGGTGCTTCAATTCATCGCCAACGAAGCGCAAACCAATGGGCTGACAGTAGAAGAGGGCCTGGCGCGCGGGGCCTTGAAAGCGCTGAGGCAGGATTTCGGTGGGCACATCCAGGCAGGCCTGAATATCGCCTTGGCATTGAAAGAGGCCAGCGCTGACCCGCAGGAGCGTCAGGACGTGCGTACGCTTTATTACGCTTCCGTGGTCGTTCGCCAATCCTTGGCGTTGATGCTGCAGACGCTGTTGAAGATGTACGGCTTAACGGCGTTTTCCAAAGGCGTCGACCTGATGACTCAGGCGCTGAATGGCGATATCGCGGCGCACACCCAGTCGGTGCCCACGGAAAAATTGCACCTGCTGCTTAAGGGGTTGGCGCAGTGTCGTCAATTGCGCTCGGTGCTGGGCAACTGTGATGCGTTGATCCGGCGCCTGAACGTCGATCTGGAGGCGGTGGATTTATTGCAGCGTTTTCTGGGTTATGCCAGTACCGGTATCGATGCGGCCGAGGTGCAAAGGCTGGCCAGTGAGTTTGGGGGGACGCTGCTTGCCGCTCGTCTGCGCTCGCTTAATGAATTGGCCACGGAAGTAAAAAGTCTGCCCAAGGCCTGGTGGCTTGATGCGCAATCCCAGGCTTCTGCCGTGAAAGCGTTCAAGGACGTCATGGTTGAGTGGGCGCGCGAAGAGCGCGGCCATCAGACGTTTTCCGGCGAAACGAGGACGTCCGGGTGACACTGCTGTCATCGGTCAATGGCGTGCTGCTCAAGGTGGCGCGGCGTGCCGAAGTGCTCGGCGCGGTGGTGGTCCTGGCCATTGTGTTTATCTTTATCGTGCCGCTGCCCACTTGGCTGGTGGACATCCTGATCGCGTTGAACATCTGTATTTCCTGCTTGTTGATCGTACTGGCGCTGTACTTGCCGGGGCCGTTGGCGTTCTCGTCGTTTCCATCGATCCTGCTGTTGACCACCATGTTTCGCCTGGCCCTGTCGATTGCCACCACACGCTTGATTCTGCTGGAGCAGGACGCGGGCGATATTGTGGAAGCGTTCGGTAATTTCGTGGTGGGCGGCAACCTGGCGGTGGGGCTGGTGATCTTCATGATCCTGACCATCGTCAACTTCCTGGTGATCACCAAAGGTTCGGAGCGGGTCGCCGAAGTGGCTGCCCGCTTCAGTCTGGATGCGATGCCGGGCAAGCAGATGTCGATCGACAGTGACCTGCGCGCCGGGTTGATCGACGGTATGCAGGCTCGGGACAAACGTGAGCAGTTATCCCGCGAAAGCCAGCTGTTCGGGGCGATGGACGGGGCCATGAAGTTCGTCAAGGGCGATGCCGTTGCCGGGCTGATCATCGTGGTCATTAACCTGCTGGGAGGCTTTTCTACCGGCATGTTCCAGCACGGGATGAGCGCGGGCGAGTCGATGGCGCTGTATTCGGTACTGACGATCGGCGACGGCCTGATCGCACAGATTCCCGCGCTGCTGATCTCCCTGACGGCAGGCATGATCATTACCCGGGTGGCGCCGGACGGGCGCAAGGGCGTCACGAACATGGGCGCCGAAATTGCCCGGCAGATGACCAGCGAACCCAAGAGCTGGATGATCGCGTCGGTGGGCATGTTGGCCTTCGCCACGCTTCCCGGCATGCCTACCGTGGTGTTCATTCTGATTTCGCTGATGACCGGCTCCCTGGGGTACTACCTCATGCGCCAGCGTCAGCGCGAGGACTCCCCGGCGGCGTCGGACGAAAAAGCGGTCCGTCCGGAAGAGAACGGCAGTGAAGACCTGCGCGGCTTCGACCCGTCACGGCCGTATCTGCTGCAATTCAACAGCCAGATGTACGGGGCCCCTGAGGTCATCGACATCGTGCAAAAAATTCGTCAGGCCCGAAATGCGCTGGTCGCCAATATCGGACTGACGCTACCCCCGTTCGAAGCCGAGTTCAGTGAGGCGCTGGCCGTCGACGAGATGCGCTTTTGCGTGCATGAAGTTCCGACCGTGACGGCGACCCTCAGCGACCGTGTTGCGGTTGAATACGCCTCCTTGGCGCAGCCCCCGGACAGCGGCGATAGAGGCCTGGCCGAGCGGGACGAAGCGGACTGGCTGTGGCTCGACCCTGATGATCCATTGCTCGATGACCCCCAGATTGAGCGTTTCAGCGCCCAGAGCCTGATCATCGAACGGATGAAGCGGGCGATGTTGCTGAGCGGACCGCGGTTTCTCGGCATCCAGGAATGCAAGTCGATCCTCAGTTGGCTTGAACACAACCAGCCGGAGCTGGTGCAGGAGCTGCAGCGCATCATGCCGCTTTCGCGCTTTTCGTCGGTGCTGCAGCGCCTGGCGAGTGAGGGTGTGCCATTGCGCGCCGTACGTTTGATCGTCGAGTCATTGATCGAGTACGGCCAGCATGAGCGTGAACCGGATGCCCTGGCCGATTACGCACGGATCGCCCTCAAGTCGCAGATTTTTCACCAGTACAGCGAAGCCGATGGCCTGCATGCGTGGCTCCTGTCGCCACAGACCGAGAACATCCTGCGCGAAGCGTTGCGCCAAACCCAGAGCGGGGTGTTTTTCGCCCTCGATAACGACAGCAGTGCAGCCTTGGTCGGGCTGCTCAACCAGGCCTTTGTGCTAAGGCCGAAAACCAAGAGCGTGCTGCTGGTTGCCCAGGATCTGCGCAGCCCGTTACGGGCGCTTTTGCTGGATGAGTTCAACCATGTGCCGGTGATGTCTTTTGCCGAGTTGGGGAGCAACTCCAAGGTCAAGGTATTGGGCCGTTTCGACCTGGGCCAGGACGAACCAATGCGTGGGGCGGCGGCATGAGCGCGTTATTTTTATCCGGATCGAGGGTGGCCCCATGATGTTCGAGCTGCGGGTGCTGGATGGTATGCATCAAGGCGCCGCGCTGCCGTTGTTTGGTGAGCAGTGGGGCGTGGGTGCCAATTCGGACGCTGATCTTCTGTTGAACGATCCCGGGGTTGCCGAGCATCACGCACGTTTGCGCTTGGCCGATGGCCGGTGGTCGGTGCAGGCCGAGGCGGGGCTGCTTAAAAACAGCGATGGGCAAGTGCTGGCGCAGATCGGCGAGCTTGCGCTGAACACGGTCTTTTTGATCGGCCCCGTTCGCTTGTGCGTCAGCCCTGCCGATCAGCCCTGGCCACAGGCACCCGCGCCTGCACCTGCGGCGCCTGAGCCTGCGGAGCAGGCGCCGCTCGCGTTGAAACTGTCATCAATTCCATCGTCCCAACAAAAGCGTTTGCTTAGCCTGGTACTTGCGTTCGCCGTGCTCATTGCGGCAGCCGGCATCATCTTTAGTGGCGAGCGCAAGGCCCAGGCATCGCTGATGCCGGTAGTGGTTCAGAAGCCCGAACTGGGCTCGCCCTTTGAGGTGCGCCAGCAATTGCTGAAGATGCTCGGCGAGCGGGAACTGACTTCACGGGTCAGCTTGCAAGTCATCAATGGGCAGATTTCCCTGAGCGGTGATGTTTCCCAGGAAGAGGCGGACTTGGTCGCGCGCATGCTCGACCGCTTTGCCGGGCAGTTCGAAACCGCTGTGCCGGTGATCAGCCGCGTACGCACGCGTGACGGAGCGCTGCCGTTCAAGATCGTGCAGATCATCAGCGGACCGAACGGCCACGTTGTGCTGGAAGAGGGCACTCGGTTGTTCGTGGGCGACGAAGTCAATGGCCTGCGCCTGGTGCTGATCGATAACAGCAAGGTGGTGTTCGACGGTGCGCAGCGCTATGAGGTGCGTTGGTGAGCGGCGCGTGGCAAGAGCGTCTCGAGGCTTGGCAACGCAGTCAGTCGGCGGCGTTGGACAGCTTTGCGCCGGTCACGATGCGCGGTCGCATACAGCGCGTCAACGGCATGCTGATGCAGTGCCGGCTGCCCCAGGCGCGCATCGGCGACCTGTGCCAGGTTGAAAAGCAACCGGGCGATTACATGCTCGCCGAAATCATTGGCTTCGATCAGCAGGATGCGGTGCTCAGTGCCCTGGGGAATCTGGAAGGCGTGAGCGTGGGCGCCAGCGTGGAGCGTCTTGGTGTGCCGCACAGGGTACGGGTGGGTGATGACCTGCTGGGCCAGGTGCTGGACGGTTTCGGCCGGCCGATTGCCGGCAACGGTCCCAGTGCGTTCGCCGAAGCGGATACGCCCGACGCAACCCCGGTGTTGTGCGAGGCGCCGTTACCCACGGAGCGGCCGCGCATCAACCGCGCATTGGCCACGGGGGTGCGTTCGATCGACGGCCTGATGACGCTGGGAGAAGGCCAGCGCGTCGGGCTGTTTGCGGGGGCAGGCTGTGGCAAGACCACTTTGTTGGCCGAGATCGCCCGTAACGTGGACTGCGATGTGATCGTGTTCGGTTTGATCGGTGAACGGGGCCGAGAGTTACGCGAGTTTCTTGACCATGAACTGGATGACCAACTGCGGGCCAAGGCGGTGCTGGTGTGCTCCACCTCTGACCGTTCCAGCATGGAGCGCGCCCGCGCCGCCTTCACCGCGACGGCGCTCGCCGAAGGTTTCCGGCGCAAGGGCAAACGCGTGCTTTTGTTGATCGACTCCTTGACGCGTTTTGCGCGAGCCCAGCGTGAAATCGGCCTGGCTGCCGGCGAGCCGCTGGGGCGGGGCGGTCTGCCGCCTTCGGTGTACAGCCTGTTGCCGCGCCTGGTGGAACGGGCGGGGTTGACGCGTGACGGCGTGATCACGGCCATCTACACGGTGTTGATCGAGCAGGACTCGATGAATGACCCGGTGGCCGACGAAGTTCGCTCGCTGCTGGACGGCCATATCGTGCTGTCACGCAAGTTGGCCGAGCGCGGCCATTATCCGGCCGTGGACGTGCTGGCCAGCCTGTCGCGGAT
This sequence comes from Pseudomonas sp. R2-37-08W, assembly GCF_003851705.1. Classification (NCBI taxonomy): domain Bacteria; kingdom Pseudomonadati; phylum Pseudomonadota; class Gammaproteobacteria; order Pseudomonadales; family Pseudomonadaceae; genus Pseudomonas; species Pseudomonas sp. R2-37-08W. Next base: position 855,221 of record NZ_CP027728.1, read on the forward strand.
TTTGACCAATGTCTGCGAGCCCAGGCATATCCAGGCCGGTACGGCATTGCGGCGCCTGTTGTCGGCCTACCAGCAGATCGAGCTGATGCTCAAGCTGGGTGAGTACCAGGCAGGCAATGATGCCCTGACCGACATGGCGGTAAGCAGCCGCCAGGCGGTGGATAGCTTCCTGCGCCAAGACTTGCGTGAGCCTTCTGCGATCGACACGACGATGGACCAACTGACGGAGCTGACTGCCTATGTCCCATTCTGAAACGTTACCCGGTGAGATCGAAACCCTGCGGCGGTTGCGTCGGTACCGGGCCGATCGTGCCGAACGTGCGCTGCGCGAGGCCAAACGATCGCAGCAGGCATTGGTGGCGCACATCCAGCAGGCCCAAGACCTGCTGGAGAAAACCCGTCAGGAAGAGCAACGCCAATGTGCACAACTGTTGAGCGAGCACCAGGGGCAGGTTGTGAGCGTTCAGGCGCTGAACTCGTGGAATCGCAAGGAACAAAGCCTGTCTGCCGGTACCCGGCGTGAAGAAGGCCAGGTGCAACAGCTGCAAGGGCAGCAGGAACAGCGTGAGGTGGAGGTAGGTATCGCGCAGAAGCACGTCACCCAGTGCCTTCGCCAAGTAGAAAAACTGCAGGAATTGGCCAATTTACTCACGCAGGAACCGCTATGAACGCTATTTCAGCCAACACGCCTGAACGCCAACGCCGACGCGACCTTCGCGAGGAGCGTGTCCACGAGGTAAGCGCCCCAGTGCCTTGGGAGCAACGGCAGCTCTTTAGCCAATTGTTCGGTGATGACGAACAGGATTCGGGCCGTAGCGCGTCACAGCCCGGAACCCGGGCCGGCGGCGATCTCGCCATGGTCGAGGCGTTGTCGGAGCAGTTGATACCTCGGCTGCAAAGCGGCTCGACGTGGCCGCTGACGGTGGCCATGTACTTGCCACGCCTGGGGCGGATCAATGCCCGTATTCGTCGAGAAGGGGCGGGGTGGAATATCGAGCTTGAGGCGCAGCAGGACGCAACAGCGCGCTGGCTCTACGGCGTACGGCACCAATGTGAGCACAGGCTCGCCGCGAGCCTGGCGTTACCGGTGGCGCTGTGCGTGGCGAATTCGGCGCCGGCATGATGTTGCCCTCTCTGGCCTTGCGCACTGTGAGGGCTGATGCAGTGGCTGCCCGGCGACGGCTGGGGCGTGGGTTGCACATGCCGTTCCAGGTGGCCGAACAGCGCGGTGAATTACGCCTGGAGCCTGGCACTGAGCCGGTTGGCGCTCAGTCGCTGTGCTTTGAAACCACCAGTGGGGTATTGGCGTTCAGCGAACCGGGGCCGCAATTGAGCTTGATGGGTGAGTGCCCGGTGACGTTGGCCCAGGCCGGCAACGATCCGGACTCCTGGTTCTGGGCATTGTTTCAGCACTACTTGAGCCCCCAGATACGTGATCTGTTCGGCTATATGCGGCTGCTGGAGACGGATCGGCCCGAGGGGTTCGGTTGCCGGCTCAGCGTGTCCCTGGGCGCCTCACGGGTCATGGGCTACCTGTGGCTGAGCGCTGGAAGCTTCCTCGCGTTGTGCGAGGCCGCCCCATGGCGCTCTGTCGCTGCACCGCTGCCGGGGCAGTTTCAACTGGCGATTGCCGTCACCCTGGGACGCATGCGCCTGACCATTGCACAGGTACGCGGCCTGCGCGCCGGTGATGTGCTGGTCCCCGAGCTCGCGCTGTTCCAGGCGCAGGGCAGCGGTTATATGCAGGTTGGCAGGCATCGGCTGCGGGGCAGTATTGACGATGAAAACGGGACTCTGTGCCTGACCCTTTCTTCTATCGAGGACATGTCTGTGGACGAGAATTTTGCGGCGCACGCCTACTCCGAGGATGCGCAGGATGAACCTGTGGTGGATATCTTTGGCCACGAGCCATTCGATGAGTTGAGCATGGCGCTGAATGTTCGCTGCGGCACGCTGAACCTCACGCTGGGCGAGTTGCGCAATCTGGGGCCCGGCTCGGTGCTGGGCATTACCGGTTACGCGCCTGGCCTGGCAGGCCTGTACTACGGCGACCGTCCCATTGGGCAGGGCCAACTGGTGGAAGTCGATGGCCGCTTGGGGTTGCAGCTGTCCCGCGTGCTTTTCGGTCGATGACAGTTCAGGGGCTGGACCCCCTCGTTCTCGCACTGTTTATTGCCACGCTGACGCTGATGCCGATGCTGTTGATTATCTGCACATCGTTTTTGAAAATCGTGATTGTGCTGATGATTACCCGCAATGCCATCGGCGTGCAGCAAGTGCCGCCGAGCATGGCTATCAACGGCATCGCATTGGCCGCGACACTGTTCATCATGGCGCCGGTGGGCTACCAGATCGCAGAAACCCTCAAGATTTCTCCGCTGGACACGAGCAGCGTGCAGGGGGTGCTGCAGACAGGCGCAGAGGCCATCAAGCCGTTGCGTGCATTCATGCTGCGCAATCTCGATCCCGACGTGCTCACCCATCTGTTGGAGAATACCCACCGCCTCTGGCCCGCGCAGATGGCGCAGGAGGTGCAGCGTGAAGACCTGATCCTGCTGATTCCCGCCTATGTATTGTCGCAACTGCAGGCGGGGTTCGAGATCGGGTTTCTGATCTACATCCCCTTTATCGTGATTGACCTGATTGTCTCCAACCTCTTATTGGCGCTGGGCATGCAAATGGTTTCACCCATGACCATTTCCCTGCCGCTCAAATTGCTGCTGTTTGTAATGGTGTCCGGCTGGTCGCGGCTGCTCGACAGCCTGTTCCTTTCTTATCTCTGAGCTGAATATGGAACCGATCGTATTGTTCAAGCAGGGCATGTTACTGGTCGTGGTATTGACCGCACCGCCGCTGATCGTGGCTGTGGTGGTGGGCGTGCTGACCTCGCTGGCTCAGGCGCTGATGCAGGTGCAGGATCAGACGCTGCCGTTTGGCATCAAGCTGGTGGCGGTGGGTGTCACCCTGATCATGACCGGACGCTGGATCGGCGTGGAGTTGATCCAACTGATCAACCTGACGTTCGACATGATCGGCCGTTCGGCCCTCCACTGAGGTTGCTTCTGTGCTGCTGTATCTTGAATACCTGCCAAGCCTGGTGATTGCCATGGCGCGCATTTATCCCTGTGCCTTTCTGGTCGCTGCATTCTGTTTTCAACATATTCGTGGCATGCCCCGGCACACGATTGTGATGGTCATGGCATTGATCCCCGCGCCGGGTATCCATGCAGCGTTGGAGGGGTTGGATTACTCGGGCCTCATGCTCGCCGCCTTGGCGTTCAAGGAGTTGGCCCTTGGGGTAGTGCTGGGCGTGTTGCTGTCGATGCCGTTCTGGATGTTCGAGTCGGTGGGCGCGCTGCTGGATAACCAGCGAGGCGCGTTGGCCGGGGGCCAGCTCAACCCGTCGCTGGGCCCGGACGCAACGCCCATCGGGCATATGCTCAAGCAGTTGGCGATTTTTCTGTTGATGGTCACCCTGGGGCTTGGCGCACTGACCCAGGTGATCTGGGACAGCTACGTGATCTGGCCGCCGACGGTGTGGTTCCCGCTGCCGGGGCCCAATGGGTTCAGCGTATTCATCGCGCTGCTCGGGGATACGTTCACCCATATGATGCTCTACGCGGCGCCCTTTATCGGCGTGCTGCTGTTGCTGGAGTTCGGCATCGCACTGCTGGGTGTTTACAGTCAGCAGTTGCAGGTGAGCACACTGGCTCCGCCACTCAAGAGCCTCGCGGGTATCGGTATCCTCTTGCTGTATTTTGCGTTATTGCAGGATCTGATCGTCGGGCGTATGAGTTTGCTGGGTGACCTCAAGCATTCCCTTGGGCTGCTGTTCAAGGTGGCGATGCCATGAGCGACTCGGGAGAGAAAAAACACCCCGCCTCCGCTAAAAAGCTGCGTGACCAGCGTAAGAAAGGCCAAGTCTCCCAGAGCCAGGATGTAGGCAAGTTGCTGGCGCTGACCGCCATCAGCGAAATCGCGCTGTATTCCGCCCAAAGCAGTTTGCAACGTTTCGAACAATTGATGGTGCTACCGATTTCACGCATGAATCAGCCCTTCGTGCGAGCGCTGGAAGAAGTGCTGTTCGATGGGGTGGTGGTGTTTCTATCGTTCGCCTTATTGATGGTTGGGGTGGCGATTGCCACGAAGCTGATCAGCAGTTGGTTGCAAGTCGGGTTTCTGTTCGCCCCGGAAGCACTCAAGCTCGATTTCAATCGGGTCAATCCCATGAGCCAACTCAAGCAAATGTTCTCCGCCCAGTCGGTGATGAACCTGCTGATGAGCGTGGCCAAAGCGTTTCTCCTGGGCCTGATTGTGTATCTGGTGGTCTGGCCCTCTTTGGGCACGCTGATTAATCTGGCCAACAGCGATCTGCAAAGCTACCTGCTGGCGCTGATTGCGCTGTTCCGCTATCTGCTCCATGCCTGTCTCGGATTGCTGTTGGTGTTGGCACTGACCGACCTGACCCTGCAAAAGTACTTCTTCGCCAAGCGCATGCGCATGACTCAGGTCGAAGTGGTCAAGGAATACAAGGACATGGAGGGTGACCCGCACGTCAAGGGGCAGCGCCGCTCGTTGGCGTATCAGTTGGCGCAGGAGGAACCCAAGGTCAAGTTGCCCAAGCTGGAAGAGTCGGACATGTTGGTCGTCAACCCGACCCACTTTGCCGTCGCCCTGTATTACCGTCGCGGCAAGACGCCGTTGCCGCAGTTGGTGGCCAAGGGCACGGATGCGCAGGCGCGCAAACTGATCGATCGCGCCAAGGCAGCTGATGTTCCGGTCATTCAATGCGTATGGCTGGCCCGCACGATTTACGAGAAAAAGCTCGGGGCGCCGATTCCTCGAGAGACGTTGCAGGCCGTGGCATTGATCTACCGTACCTTGCGTGAGCTTGACGATGAGGCCAAGCGTGAAACCCTTACATTGCCGGAGCTCGAGCAGCGCTGATCAGCGTATGACCGAAAGGTCCAGAGCGTGCAAGTTGGCCAGAGACAGCATCCGGCTGAGGATTTTGTCCAGCGCCTGGGGGTGTGCGGGCAGGGCGTGCCAGATAACCAGCGCGCCCTGTTTGTCCACATAGAGGTAACAGCCGTCAAACGCCAGCGCCTGTTGGAAACGACGCTCCAATACTTGTTCCAACTGCCCAGCTTGCAGGGCCATGCCTGCAATGTGTAAGGCTACGCCCTTGCGTGTGCCCGCATCGCACGAGCGCAATGTAATCCCCCTGCACAACTGCTGATGAGCGGGACGGCCGCTCACCAGGTCGTCAATGAGCATCTGGCGGTTCACAGGGGCGCCTGCCTCCACGCTCATCGCTCCAAGGACACGGTCTGATAGTCCGAGCGCTCCCCGGCCGGGCCAGGTTCGACGCGCATCTGCGGGGGCCACCAGACCACCATCTTGTCTTTGCTCGATTGCGGACGTGAGCAGGAGTCGCCTTTGCAGGTCGGTGTGCAACCGGTAACAAGCAGTACGGCAGCCATTAGCGCGGCATGCATCAGTTTGTGGTTCATGGTGTAGGTGTCCGGGTTGGGAGTGGGGCGATCAGGGAAGGGCGTGGCACACTCAGATGTTCATCCTTGATGACAGGGCGTATGGCGATAAACACTTCGGCTTCTTCACCAGGCTTGAGCCAGGCACGCGGCCAGACGGTGACCGCCAGCGTTTGCGAATTGCTGCATTCCTTCTCATCGATGCGCACATTGCGCTTGAACTGATTGCGCAGTACCACCACCGCCACGTTGTAGTGCGGGCCTGCATACCATTGGCTGCGCTCAGTATTCAGCGCCAGCAAGTCGCGGGTGCTGCACAACGTGTTCAGCCCCAGCGGCATAGGTTCGGCCTTGAACGCCTTGGGCACTTCGCCGCTGACCAGGTGCGCCAGGGTGCTGGTGATATCGCTGCGGTTAATCACCGGCTGATGGGGGGCGTAGCGCCGCGCCAATGGCTTGAGCGCAGCTTGCAGTTCGACCTGATCGTCCTGAGGCAAAAAGCGCGAAGGATCAGACTGATCGCCGATCACTCGCGGGGTCAGGATGAACAGCCGTTCACGCCGGTTATTCTGCCGTTCGGTCGAGGAGAACAGCGCCTTGCCCAGTAACGGTATGTTCCCCAGCACGGGGACCTTGTTTTGTTTATCGCTGCTTTCGGTAACGTGGAACCCGCCCACCACCAACGAGCGCTTTTCTGCCATCACGGCTTGGGTGCTGACCTTGCCTCGGCGTACATCCGGGCCGATGCGGTCTGGATTGGACTCGTCAAAATTACCGTCTTCGATGTCTATCGCCAGATGGATCTGATGACCGCCCCGGCTGGTGATCACCCGGGGAACCACCTGGAAGCTGGTGCCCACGGTGATGGGCAGGATCGTCGCGTTTCTGGTGCCGGCAGTCAGGTATTGAGTACGGTTGAAGTCAATGATCGCCGGTTGGTTTTCCAGGGTCAGCACCGAGGGATTGGAGACCATGGTTGCCAGCCCGCGGGATTCCAGCGCGCGGATATCGGCATAGAAGCGATCAAGGCGTCCGATCGATAGTTGGGAAGCGGTACCGGGCGCCATGTTGACGCCGCCACGGAAGCGACTGTTCTGAAAGCCCCACTTGATACCGAATTCATTTAATTGCGTGCGCTCGATGTCGAGGATGATTGCATCGATTTCCACCAGCTTGCGCGCGACATCCAGTTGGCTGATCAACTCGCGATACATCGCTTGTCGCTCCGGCAAGTCATAAATCAGGATGGCGTTGTTACGCACATCCGCCTCGACGCGGATCCGGCTGGTGCCCACTGGCGCCCGAGGCGTAATCGACATGCCGGCATCCGGGGAAGCAGGTGCACTGAGCATTTGCCCCAGCAGCGGGTTGCCCAGGCGCGCAAAGCTGGGCGTGACAGGTGCGGGCTGGGACTGGGACGGGGAACGTTGGGCCAGCCCGGAAAGCGTCGTGCCAGAGCGCGGCTCCAATAGCCCGCGCAGCATGCTGGCAACGCCAGGGATAACGATTTTTTCGCTGCGATACTCTATCTGGCGGTCTGCGGCATTGGCGAATTTCAGCGGGAACGTCAGCACGCTCTGTTTTTCATCCGCAGAGCGACGCTGGCTGCTGAATTGCTTGATCTGTTCGATGTAGCTTTTGGGGCCGGATACCAGAACGATGCCGTCTTCCGGCAACTCGCCCCAGCCGAAGCGACTGTCGAGCAGACCGATATCAGTTAGCGCCTGCTTGAGGTCGGACACCGTCTCGGAAGAGACTTCCAGGCGCGCGGACTCTTGTTGGTCCAGTGTGCTGATAAACAGTGTGTTGTTGTACATGTACCACTGGAAGCGGTGTTCGACGCCCAGTCTGTCCAGCAGCGACTGCGGTGTGTTCGCTCGGATCTTGCCATTGACGTCGCCCTCCAGCAGGCCCTCGATTTGCAGTTGCGTGCCGAAGGTCTGGGCGAAGTCCTCGAGCACTTCGCGCAGAGGCTTGTGTTCGGCCTCATAGGCGTAGGCGGTGTTTTTCCACTCGGGAGGGATGGCAGCAAAGGCGCTGAGCACCGGAGCGAGCAAACCGGCGAGCGCGATCAGGCACCTGAAGTGGGCACGTCTGGACGAAGTCTCAGGCGGGTTAACGCGCAAGCTGTTGCGCTTGAAGAGGTTCTTATACATAGGTGTTTCCCTGATTAGTGCGACAACGAACGTAGCGAGGTGGGGCTGAGCGGATGGGTCGGCTTGTTCAGGCGTGCAAAGGTTGCCCGCCAGGTATCGCGTTGGTTGAGCAGGGACTCTATACAGCGTTGCAGAGGCTGTTCGCCGTAGGGCTTATGCAGGCAATGAACCAGCCAGAGTTCACCGCTGGTTGGGTGTTGAGCGAGAGCACCCTGGAAGTGATGCAGGCTTATTGCGCCCAGTCGCATCCACATCATCAGCACTGATTTATTCGGGAGTTGTTGGGTCAGCTGGACACTTAGCAGAAGAGTGTCCGGACAGTGACGCAAGACGATTTCGTCGTCGTTTTCAAATAACCTCAACTCTGCGCCGTCACTTCTCAAACACTCGGCAAGTAGCTCTTTCATGTTACTGGGCACTGTCCAGAGCGGACTTCATTAGCATGAACTTTACGCGGGTTTGTTCATTGATGAGGTATTCAGACTTGCGATGTTTTACCACAAGGTCATAAAACAAGTCCGCGTCCTGCTCTGACCCGGAGTAATTGTTTACTGCAGAGTCGACCTCACGTTTAACGTGTTTTGCGTCTCTGACAAGTCTATCTCTAAGGCTGTCGAAAAAGTTCATGTGAGGTGCCTTTCTGGGTGTGTAACCCTTTATGGCTTTTATTTCGAAATGGTTCCATGTGTTGCGTCTTATATGTTAAGAAATATGTCCCCGTCGTCCGTTGGCGAAGGGCTTACATCGTTGCTCATGACGGCCTTGACCATAGAGATCCAGTCAATCCGGAAATCTCCCTCATCGGTATTCAATAACAGCGTTTGAGGCTCGAGCGAGTTTGCTGCGCGCAGCGACCAGTGATGGCTACCGCTGCTGTCTAGGCATCGCCTCACCGTTTCGAGATCATGTGGATTACAAAGTAATGTCGCCTTGATTGCAGGGATTTGGCACGCCAGCAACTGCTTGATCAGGGCTCCGATACGTTGAGGTGGGGACGTTTGCTCAAGCAAAAGGTGAATAGCCTGGTTGGCAATTGAAGTGGCGCATCGTTCGAGGTTTTCACAGAGGACCTGGCGCTCTGCTTCCCAGCGTTTGAGTTGGGCATCGGCACGCTGCCATATTTCAAACCCTGCTTGTTCAAGCAAGTGTTCCCGTTGTTCGTGTGCCTCCCTCAGCAATTGTTTGGCACCAGCCTTTGCCTGCTCTATCACATCACTGGCCTGGGTATAACTGGCCAGGGTTTCACCGGAAATCAGGCTTCCCGGGAGAGGCGGCGTAGCGCCAGGCGAGTTGATCGTACGTCGACATAGCATCGTTAATCTCCTTGCGGCTGCGGCCATGACTCGCAAGCGCTGCTATTAAGGTTCAGCGTGCCTATACGCCACACCACGGCGTGCCAGAGGGTATCGAGCCGACTGTACGATCCATTGAGCGCCAGTGGCATTTCTTCCAGATCAAGCACGCGTCGGCGTGCAAAGCGTAGCCTTAGCCGTTGCCAGGCCGCAGGTGGGATCCAGGCGCGCAACAACTGCAACGGATCCTTATCCGGTTGCACGATATCCAGGCATAGCGCCTTGGACAGGCTGTTACACCACAGAAGATGGTGCTCATCCAATGCTGCTGCGTAGCTGGGCCGGCAGATACCGTCGATCAGTGCCAGCCCCAGCTCAAGTTGCTCGCATGAGGCAATTGCCAATTGGAGTAAGGCGGGGTCAGGCATTGTCGGCAGGCAGGGAGTAATACCGTAATGTGTACCCGTTGCGACTAGCCCGCGGCGATGAATGTCTACAAGCGCCGCATGGGTATGCGTGCTTTTCCAGTCTGCGTGCGCATACAACCAGGGGGCTGCCCACCATCGGGCCCATGCGAGGTTACTCATTGTTTGAATGAGCGGGCATGTCAGGGGACCGCGCGTGCGTTTGAGCGTGCAAGACAGGTTCGGGCGTGGCTCGCTGTTTTCGCTTCTGCCAGAACAGGGTGGCCGACACCATAAGCGCCAGGACCAGTAGCGAGACCGTCACGCTGGCCCGCCAAAAACCGAGGTCGTCGCCTGGGACCAGAAACGGCCCGAAGTAAACCAGGCTTTGTTGTTCCGTATAAGCTGTCGCCGGCACGAATACCACGGTCAGTTTCTGCGGATTGTCGAGCGCCGTGGCCATGCCGGGTATGCTACTGGCAACCAGCCTGCGCACACGGGCCCTGATATTGTCGGGGTCAAGCCGCGGATCATGTTTGATAAACACCGATGCGGAGGCCGGTTGGACAGGCTCGCCCGGCGCCACTCGCTCAGGCAGTACCACATGGACCCTGGCCACGATGACCCCATCAATGTTCGATAAGGTGGTTTCCAACTCCTGGGACAGGGCGTAGATGTAGCGTGCTCGTTCTTCCAGCGGCGTCGAGATGACGCCTTCCTTACGAAAAGTGTCGCCCAACGTAGCGCGTGCTGCCCGAGGTAGTCCAACGGCCTCCAGCGTTCGTACGGCCCTTGCAATATCGATGGCATTGACTACCACGACAACGCCGTCTTTGGCGGGAACCTTACTCGCACGAATATGTTTGTCCGCCAGCTCTGCTACAACTTCGTTGGCCTCTTGTTCCGTTAATTGCCGGTGGAGTTCGACACGTTCACTGCAGCCACTTAGCATGAGTGTGAAAGACAGGGTTAATGCAGTAAACAACGTGCGCGTCATGTTGACCTACTGGAGGTTGCTGATTTTATCAATGCACTGCGCGGTTTTACCAACACACTTCGTCAACATTAGCTGAAGCAATAATGCGTCGGAGAGTTGGCTTGGGTATTTTCGGGCCTCGTCAAGTTTGTCTGTGCTGCCAAGTGCACGCAAACTTTTGGACATACGTTCAGTTACGCCGGTTAGCTTGCCTGCGGTGTCGGTCAACAGGTTTTTTGGCGTTGGCTGATCAACTGTCGGGCTCGTATAGGCAGATGGCGTCATGGCCGAATTGAAAAAGTTCACATCTGTGCTTGAGGCGAACACTTCTTCTGTTCTGTAGACGCCCGGCAGTCTGGCGTCAGCAGGCTTTATAACTTCTATCATCATGCAGCCCCGTGGTTGAGTAGTTGCCAATGCGGTGTTGATAGTCGGTAATGGAGTCTGCACTTAAATGGCCCTCCCGGCAGAGGCTGCCGGAAAGGCCAGATACGTTCAGGCGGTTACAAACGCAGGGCGTCGACAGCCGATTTGATACCACTGGTATTGGCGTTCTCTGCCGCTTTGAACGCGTTTTTTACACCGTCTGCGCGTTTCTTTCGTTCAGAGGCTTCCAAGCCAGCGTCGGCATCCTGCGCAGACATACCGCCACCGCCAGCGCCAAAACCGCCCGCATAAGGTGAATAGGAAGATCCACTAGGAATAGTCATATCATTTTCTCCGTAGATAACGTTATTTTTACTGGGGTCAGCAATACGCTAAAAAATGTTTGTATAACCGTAGTGCCTTTCCATCATTTAAGTGGTTCAAGAGATTTTTGCGTTCCATGGGGTACCGAGCGGAATGTTTCAAAAAATGTAAGTTGATAGCGGTATAGGTCGTGGCGATTCTCAGCTCAGCGAAACGCCCAGATGCTTCATCCGGTGGTAGAGCGTTCTTTTGGCTACTCCTAGTTCTATCGCCACCCTGTCGACACAGCGGTCGTTTTGACGAAGAGACTCCTCAATCAGCGATTTCTCCATCTGATGCAAGCGGGCCTTCAGGCTCATTTCCCGTTCCTGGCGCGTTATCACCGTTGCTGAGAGCGGTGGCAGACCCAGTACAAAACGCTTCGCCGTAGAACGTAACTCGCGCACATTGCCCTTCCAGGAATGACACAGCAACTGTTGTAACAACCACTTGCCGGGACGGGGCGGAGCAGGGAGTTTGAAGTGCTCAGCCTCATGCTCAATCATGTCGAGGAACATCGGTATAATTCGCTCTCGCCGCTCCCGTAAAGCCGGAAGATGAATGCTGACAACATTCAAGCGAAAGTACAGGTCTCGCCGGAAGGTACCTTGCTCGACCATGTCGTGCAGCGCGTGCTGAGCAGAGGCGATCACTCGCATGTCCACGGGTATGAATCGGGTCGAGCCTAAACGCTCCACCCCGCGAGACTCCAATACCCGTAGCAGCTTGGCTTGCAACGTCAGTGGCATGCTGTCGATTTCATCGAGGTATAAGGTGCCCAAGTGTGCCGCTTCAACGAATCCGGCTCGAGATTGCATGGCGCCCGTGTAGGCGCCGCTGTTGACGCCGAACAACTGGCTTTCGGCAAGGCTTTCCGGGATGGCCGCACAGTTGACCGCAACGAAGTTTCCTTTGCGGCGTGACAGGTGGTGAATACGTTGTGCCAATGTATCTTTACCGGTGCCTGTTTCTCCCATCAACAGAATATCTATATCGAGAGCGGCTGTGCTGTTAACAGTCGTTTCGATGTTCGGGCAATCAGAAAAAGTTATATCTGTTATAGGTTTATTCTGACTGAGCGTCGACATAAATGCTTTGGTCCATTGCGGTAGCCACTCGATAAGGGCTGTCTCCATTAGCGTTAGTTAAACAGGATTTTTTTGGCTTGTCATGATCCTGTTAAAGCAGCAGACAAAATGAAAAGTATGAATGCTCAAGCGATAAAGGATTTCAAGTGAAGATTGGAAGTGTCAGGCAAGTTGGGTGTAAGAGAAATCCTGTATTAATAGCGATTAATTTTAAATGGCGAGTTTTTTAACGAGGGATAACGGTTAATGTGCGGCGAGCGTTTGAAGTTAAAACGTATCAGCAGATGTCATGCTTGCAAAGTGTGTTTCTTCATAGGAGGTATTTTATTTGCGCGGCGCTCTAACGCCCACAAAAAAGCCGATGCAATGCATCGGCTCATTTTTGCGGCGTCAAAAACCGCAGGCAATTCTTACACGTTGAAACGGAAGTGCATCACATCACCATCCTTGACGATGTATTCCTTACCTTCCAGACGCCACTTACCGGCCTCCTTGGCACCGGCTTCGCCCTTGTACTGGATGAAGTCGTTGTAGGCGATCACTTCAGCGCGGATAAAGCCTTTTTCGAAGTCGGTGTGGATCACGCCGGCGGCCTGTGGCGCGGTAGCGCCAACCTTGACGGTCCAGGCACGGACTTCTTCGACACCGGCGGTGAAGTAGGTCTGCAGGTGCAGCATTTCGTAGCCGGCGCGGATCACGCGGTTCAGACCAGGCTCTTCCAGGCCGAGGGCCTCGAGGAACATGTCTTTTTCTTCGCCGTCATCCAGCTCTGCGATTTCCGCTTCGATCTTGTTGCACACGGGGACCACGATCGCGCCTTCTTCGTCGGCGATGGCCTTGACCACGTCCAGCAGCGGGTTGTTCTCAAAGCCGTCTTCAGCGACGTTGGCGATGTACATCACAGGCTTGGTGGTGAGCAGGTGGAAACCCTTGATCACGGCTTTTTCGTCGGTGCTCATGTTCTTCATGAGGCTGCGCGCCGGCTTGCCTTCGGTGAAGTGAGCGATCAACTGCTCCAGCAGGCCTTTCTGGACTACTGCGTCCTTGTCACCGCCCTTGGCGTTGCGCGCGACTTTCTGCAGTTGTTTCTCGCAGCTGTCGAGGTCGGCGAAGATCAGTTCCAGGTCGATGATCTCGATGTCACGCTTGGGGTCAACGCTGTTGGAGACGTGAATCACGTTCTCGTCTTCAAAGCAGCGGACCACGTGGGCGATGGCATCGGTCTCACGGATGTTGGCCAGGAACTTGTTGCCCAGGCCTTCACCTTTCGAGGCGCCCGCTACCAGGCCGGCGATGTCGACGAATTCCATGGTAGTCGGCAGGATGCGCTTGGGATTGACGATGGCCGCCAATGCAGCCAGGCGTGGGTCGGGCATGGCCACGATGCCGCTGTTGGGCTCGATGGTACAGAAGGGGAAGTTCTCCGCTGCAATACCGGACTTGGTCAGGGCGTTGAACAGGGTGGATTTGCCGACGTTGGGCAGGCCGACGATGCCGCAATTGAATCCCATGGTGTTTCCCCTCGGTAAAAGTCAGGCCTTCTGGCTGTGCAGGTTTTTCATCGCACGGTTCCATTCACCGGCGAAGATATCCGGCAGCACGCCGAGGGCAAAGTCGATGCTGGCATCGAGTTTTTCCTGTTCGGCGCGTGGCGCACGACCCAGGACGAAATTTGAAACCATACTGGCAACGCCTGGGTGGCCAATGCCGAGCCGCAGACGGTAGAAATTATTCTGATTACCCAACTGCGCGATGATGTCGCGCAAGCCATTGTGCCCGCCATGCCCGCCGCCCAGCTTGAGCTTGGCAACGCCGGGTGGCAGGTCCAGTTCGTCATGGGCCACTAGGATTTCCTCGGGTTTGATCCGGAAGAACCCCGCAAGCGCCGCGACAGCCTGGCCGCTGCGGTTCATGTAGGTGGTGGGAATCAGCAGACGAACATCCTGACCCTGGTGCGAGAAGCGCCCGGTCAGGCCAAAATATTTGCGATCGGCCACAAGGTTGATGCCTTGGGCGTGGGCGATGCGCTCAACAAAAAGGGCCCCCGCGTTATGCCGGGTCTGTTCGTATTCGGCGCCTGGATTTCCCAGGCCAACGATCAGTTTAATGGCGGTCACGACAGGGGCCCTTCCTTTGGAGTTGTGGATAACATCGCCGCAGCCAACGTGCGGCGAAAGTGGACGACAGGAGCTCACTTATCCAGAGATAAACTTCGCGTTATCGCCCGCTTTCTCGCTACGTTTCGGTCCGCGATGTTTCCTCAAGCTCCGACGCTGCACAGAGCATTACTCGGCAGCGGTTTCGCCTGCTTCATCTTCTGCTACAACACGTGGCGCGTGGACGTTGGCAACAGCCTTGTCGTCGTTGTGAGCCAGTGCAACGAACTCAACGCCTTTAGGGGCCTTGAGGTCGGACAGGTGAATGATGGTGCCGATTTCAGCAGCCGACAGGTCGACTTCGATGAACTCAGGCAGGTCTTTCGGCAGGCAGCTTACTTCCAGCTCGGTAGTAGTGTGGGAAACAACGCCACCTTTCTTGACCGGAGCTTCTTCACCAACAAAGTGCACTGGAACGATGGCGGTCAGTTTCTGGCCGGCAATAACGCGTACAAAGTCAGCATGCAGCACGTGGCCTTTGGCCGGGTGACGTTGCAGGGCTTTGATGATCACGTTCTGCTTGGTGCCACCAACGTTCAGTTCGATAACGTGGCTGTAGGCAGCATCGTTTTCGAGCAGTTTGGCAACTTCTTTAGCCAGCATGCTGATGGATTCAGGGGCTTTGTCGCCACCGTAAACTACAGCTGGAACCAGGCTTGCGAGACGACGCAGGCGGCGGCTCGCACCTTTCCCCAGGTCGGAACGCACTTCAGCATTCAGAGTAAAATCGTTCATGTTGTATCTCCAAAATAACCACATTCGCCCCAGCGTTTGCGACCAGCGCTAAAGGCGATATGGGCAAAAAAGCCCCGCCCCAGCGGAATGCTGGGGCGGGGCGCTTTTCGTCAGTGAAATGGTCCGCAGGTTTGACCCTTAGCGGAACATCGCGCTGATCGATTCTTCGTTGCTGATGCGGCGAACCGCTTCGGCAACTACCGGTGCGATATCCAGTTGACGGATACGCGAACAGGCTTGAGCTGCAGCGGACAACGGGATGGTGTTGGTCACCACCAGTTCGTCCAGCATGGAGTTCTCGATGTTCTCGATCGCTCGGCCCGACAGCACAGGGTGTGTGCAGTAGGCGAAGACTTTTGCGGCACCGTGCTCTTTCAAGGCTTTCGCCGCGTGGCACAGGGTGCCGGCGGTGTCGACCATGTCATCAACCAGAATACAGGTACGCCCTTCGACATCACCGATGATATGCATCACTTCAGAGTGATTGGCTTTCTCGCGGCGTTTGTCGATGATACCGAGGTCCACGCCCAGGGATTTGGCGACAGCCCGTGCACGCACGACGCCACCAATGTCCGGGGACACGATCATCAGGTTTTCAAAGCGTTGGTCTTCGATGTCATCCACCAGGACGGGGGAGCCGTAGATGTTATCTACTGGAATATCGAAGAACCCCTGGATTTGGTCAGCGTGCAGGTCAACCGTGAGAACACGGTCGATACCTACCACGGTCAGCATGTCAGCAACGACTTTCGCGCTGATGGCCACACGTGCGGAGCGCGGACGGCGATCCTGACGGGCATAACCAAAATAAGGGATTACAGCTGTGATTCGAGTCGCTGAGGAGCGGCGGAAGGCATCAGCCATCACGACGAGTTCCATCAGGTTATCGTTGGTCGGAGCGCAGGTCGGCTGAATAATGAAGACGTCTTTACCGCGAACGTTTTCATTGATCTCGGCAGTAATTTCGCCGTCGGAGAATTTACCGACAGAGATGTCACCGAGAGGGATATGCAGCTGACGTACGACACGTCGAGCCAGATCGGGGTTGGCATTCCCCGTAAAGACCATCATCTTGGACACGCGCAGTACCTAGAGGCTGAGGGTAACCTGGATGAGTATTAGAAAATGGCAGGGGCGGCTGGATTCGAACCAACGCATGGCAGGATCAAAACCTGCTGCCTTACCGCTTGGCGACGCCCCTGTATCTGTTGCAACGAGTGCCTAACACTCGATTCCTTTTAGAGCAGATTTTGCAGCTTGCGATGCAACATCGAAACGTTGCTTCCTTTTGCTACAAACCCTGTAAGGGTCTCTGTAAGAAGGGCCGAGACTTTATCAGCTTCAGCTTTGCTTGGGAAGCCCCCAAACACACAACTTCCAGTTCCGGTTAATTTTGCTTCGGTAAATTTACCTAACAAATTCAAAGCGTTACGTACTTCTGGATAACGCCTTGCTACAACCGGTAAGCAGTCATTTCGACTGTTTCCCTTGGGAACGGGGCGCACTTTAATGGGAGAAGAGTTACGTGTCAACAACGGATCTGAAAAAATTTCTGCTGTACTTACAGATACTTGCGGCACCAGCACAAGATACCACGGCTCTTCGGGCTCCACGGGGGTCAGTTTCTCCCCCACGCCCTCGGCAAATGCGGCATGCCCATGCACGAAAACCGGGACGTCGGCGCCGAGTGTGAGGCCTAGTACGGCCAGGCGATCAAGGCCCCAGCCCAGTTGCCACAAGTGGTTGAGGCCGAGCAGGGTGGTCGCGGCATTTGAACTGCCACCACCGATACCGCCGCCCATGGGCAGGATCTTATCGATCCAGATATCGATGCCGAGTGGGCAGCCGGATTGCTGCTGAAGTTTCTTCGCGGCCTTCACGATCAGGTTGCTGTCGTGGGGCACGCCTTCGAACGCGGTGTGCAGCTTGATCACGCCATCGTCACGCACGGCGAAGGTCAGCTCATCGCCGTAGTCGAGAAATTGAAACAGCGTCTGCAACTCGTGGTAGCCGTCTTCACGGCGGCCCAGGATGTGCAGCATCAGGTTGAGTTTGGCGGGAGAGGGCAGCGTGAGTTTTGCGACAGTCACGTTATTGCCCCAATTTACGCGGTTGCCAGTCCTTGATCACAAGCGTGACGTCAAGGTCGGTGCCGTGCAGTTTGATGCGCTCGGGCAGCCAGTAGCCGTTCTGCTGCACATAGCTCAGGTACTCGACCTGCCAGCCGTCCTGCTCAAGGGAGGCCAGGCGACTGTCGCCATTGAGGCTCAGTCGGCTTTTGCTTTCCGGTGCCGGCAAGCCGCGCACCCACCACACCAGGTGCGAGACGGGCAGCTTCCAGCCGATCTGCTGCTCCAGCAGTTCTTCCGGCGAGGTCGCTTCGTAGCGGCCCTGGTTGGCCACTTCAAGGCTGACTTGCCCCGGTCGACCGGTCAGGCGCGCGGCACCGCGACCCAGCGGGCCTGAAAGACGAATATCGTAGTAATCCTGGCGTTGCAGCCAGAACAAGGTGCCGCTGCCGGAATCTTTCGGTGCGCGCACCCCGACCTTGCCTTCGATCTGCCAGCCGTCAATGCTGCTGAGCTGGTCCTTGTGCTGTTGCCATTGTGCCGGGTTGCCCTGGCCTTCAACGGATTCGCGGTTGCCTACGCCCGCGCAACCGGCGAGCAGGGCGATGAAACTGAAAACGATAACGTGGCGCAAGAACATAAGCTTATAGGGTCTCGGATCCGGTCAGGCGCTTGATGGTGCCGCGCAGGATGGGGCTTTCGGGTTGTTCCTTGAGGAATTTTTCCCAGATTTGTCGCGCTTCGCGTTGCTTGCCGTTGGCCCACAGCACTTCGCCCAGGTGGGCGGCTACCTCCTGGTCGGGGAAGCGCTCCAGCGCCTGGCGCAGCAGGCGCTCGGCCTCGTCGAGGTTGCCCAGGCGATAGTTGACCCAGCCCAGGCTGTCGAGCACGGCCGGGTCTTCCGGGTTGAGCTTGTGGGCCTGTTCGATCAGCACCTTGGCTTCGGCGTAGCGCGTTGTGCGGTCGGACAAGGTGTAGCCCAGGGCGTTGAGGGCCATGGCGTTGTCCGGGTCGCGCTTGATGATCAGGCGCAGGTCTTTCTCCATCTGCGCCAGGTCGTTGCGTTTTTCTGCCTGCATGGCGCGGGTGTAGAGCAGGTTGAGGTCGTCGGGGTATTGCAGCAACGCTTGTTGCAACAACTTCCAGGCGCGTTCGCCCTGGTTATTGGCCGACAAAGTCTCGGCTTGGATCAGATACAACTGGATCGCGTAGTCCGGTTCGGCATCGCGAGCCGCGGCCAGGCGTTTCTCCGCTTCGTCGGTACGACCGTTGCTCATCAGAATATCGGCCTGGCGCAACTGGGCCGGCAGGTAATCATTGCCCGGGCCGACCTGGGCGTACTCAAGCAAGGCCGCTTGCGGGTCGTTGCGTTCTTCAGCGATGCGGCCCAGGTTCAGGTGCGCCGAGTCCACATGGCTTTCGCGCGCGACCAGCTCTTCAAGATAACCCTTGGCCTCATCCCAGGCCTTGGCTTCCAGGCACACCAGCGCGAGGGAATAACGCAGTTCGTCATCGTCCGGGTATTGCTGGACCAGATTGGCGAACTGCACCTTGGCGTCTTCCATGCGGTCCTGCTCAACCAGCATCCGCGCGTAAGTCAGGCGCAGGCGCTTGTCGTCCGGATATTTCTTGATGCTTTTTTCCAGCAGTGGAATCGCTTCCTTGCCGCGGTTGAGGTTCTGCAGCAGGCGGGCGCGTAGCAGGATCGGTGCAATCTCACCGTCTTCCGGCGGGTTCTGCTCCAGCAGCTTGAGGGCGGCGTCGGCTTCATCGTCCTGCTGCAGCAGCAAGGCTTTGCCAAAAATCAGCTGGCTGTTCTTCGGGTGTTTTTGCAGCAGGCGGTCGAAGCTCTTCATCAGGCCATTGCGCGTGTCCTGATCGGTATCGGCGGCTGACAGCGCAAGAAAGTCAAAATGCGTGTCGCCTTTGCCCTGCAGAACTTTTTCCATATAGACCATGGAATCGTCATAGCGCCCGGCGCGTGCCAGCTGCACAGCTGCCGCCCGTTGGGCTTCCAGGTCGTCCGGGGCGTTTTTTGCCCAGATCAGCGAGGCGTCCAGCGCAGCCTGGTCGGCGCCCAGGTACTCGGCGATGCGAAACGCGCGTTCCGAGATACCGGGGTCCTGGGTATTGATGGCCTGGGTCACGTAGTTATCCAGGGCAATATCGAAGCGATTACGCTGGCCGGCCAGTTCTGCGGTCAACAGGCTGTAGACCGTTTCTTCGCTGAACGAGGAATAAACCTTGGGCTTTTCAGGGGCGGGGGTGCTGTCTTCCACCGGCGCTGTAGCGTCCGGCGACACGGGTGCCATGGCCTGGCAGCCGCTGAGGAAGACAAAAGCAAGGAGCAACGCGGAAGATCTATTCATATAGGAAGAGGACGACTAACCTGCGGTCGGATCATCATGACACAAGCCTTCGGCCAAACATAACCGAGTCTCAATGGATGCCTTTATAGGCACAACGTATAGGGACAATAGACGACGGTGGTTGTTCTGGATCTTTCGAAGTAGGACAATTGTCGGCTTCCCGACATCATCAGCGATAGTGAATGGCCTTTCTCGCACTCGGTATTAACCACAAGACTGCCTCGGTAGACGTGCGCGAGCGCGTAGCGTTTACGCCAGAGCAGTTGGTTGAGGCCTTGCAGCAGCTCTGCCGGCTTACCGACAGCCGCGAAGCTGCAATCCTTTCGACCTGCAATCGCAGTGAGCTTTATATAGAGCAGGAACACCTGTCTGCCGATGTCGTGCTGCGCTGGCTGGCCGATTACCACCATTTGAGCCTCGATGACCTGCGCGCCAGTGCCTACGTGCACGAAGACGATGCGGCCGTTCGTCACATGATGCGCGTGGCGGCCGGTCTCGATTCGCTGGTGTTGGGCGAACCGCAGATTCTTGGCCAGATGAAGTCAGCCTATGCCGTGGCTCGCGAGGCCGGCACTGTCGGCCCGCTGCTGGGCCGCCTGTTCCAGGCCACCTTCAATTCCGCCAAGCAGGTGCGCACCGACACAGCCATTGGCGAGAACCCGGTTTCCGTGGCGTTTGCCGCCGTCAGCCTGGCCAAGCAGATTTTCAGCGACTTGCAGCGCAGCCAGGCGTTGCTGATCGGTGCCGGCGAAACCATTACCCTGGTCGCGCGTCACCTGCACGAACTGGGTGTGAAGCGCATTGTGGTGGCCAACCGCACCCTTGAGCGCGCCAGCATCCTCGCCGAGCAGTTCGGTGCGCATGCCGTGCTGCTGTCGGACATCCCGGCTGAGCTGGTGCGCAGCGACATCGTCATCAGCTCCACCGCCAGTCAGTTGCCGATCCTGGGCAAAGGCGCGGTCGAGAGCGCGTTGAAGCTGCGCAAGCACAAACCGATCTTTATGGTGGATATCGCCGTTCCCCGGGATATCGAACCAGAAGTCGGCGAGTTGGACGACGTTTACCTCTACAGCGTCGATGATCTGCACGAAGTGGTCGCCGAAAACCTCAAGAGTCGTCAGGGCGCCGCCCAGGCTGCCGAGGAAATGGTCAGCACCGGCGCTGAAGATTTCATGGTGCGCCTGCGCGAACTGGCGGCGGTGGATGTGCTCAAGGCGTATCGTCAGCAGGGCGAACGCCTGCGCGATGAGGAGCTGATCAAGGCCCAGCGTTTGTTGGCCAACGGCAGCAGCGCCGAAGACGTGTTGATGCAGCTGGCCCGTGGCCTGACCAACAAGCTGCTCCACGCCCCCAGCGTACAGCTTAAAAAATTGACTGCCGAAGGCCGCCTCGATGCGCTGGCCATGGCTCAGGAACTCTTTGCCCTCGGTGAGGGCGCGTCAGACAGCTCTTCGGATAAAAAACCGCAATGAAAGCGTCACTGCTCAATAAACTGGATGTGCTCCAGGACCGTTTCGAAGAACTGACCGCCTTGCTCGGCGATGGCGAGATCATTGCCGATCAAACCAAGTTCCGTGCCTATTCCAAGGAATACGCCGAAGTCGAGCCCATCGTGGCCACCTACAAAAACCTGCTCAAAGTGCAGGCCGACCTCGAGAGCGCCCAGGCGCTGCTCAAAGACAGCGACCCGGACATGCGCGAAATGGCCGTGGAAGAAGTGCGCGAGGCCAAGGAAAAGCTCGTCGAGCTGGAAGGCGACTTGCAACGCATGTTGCTGCCTAAAGACCCTAACGACGGGCGCAACGTGTTCCTCGAAATCCGCGCCGGCACCGGTGGCGACGAGGCGGCGATTTTCTCCGGCGACCTGTTCCGCATGTACTCGCGTTACGCCGAGCGCCGCGGCTGGCGCGTGGAAATCCTCTCCGAGAACGAAGGTGAGCACGGCGGCTATAAAGAAGTCATCGCGCGGGTCGAGGGCGATAACGTCTACGGCAAGCTGAAGTTCGAATCCGGCGTGCACCGTGTGCAGCGTGTTCCTGCCACTGAGTCCCAGGGCCGTATCCATACCTCGGCGTGCACTGTGGCCGTGTTGCCCGAGCCGGACGAGCAGGAAGCGATCGAGATCAACCCGGCGGACTTGCGCGTCGACACCTACCGCTCGTCGGGCGCGGGCGGCCAGCACGTCAACAAGACCGACTCGGCGATCCGCATCACTCACTTGCCGTCCGGCATTGTGGTGGAATGCCAGGAAGAACGTTCCCAGCACAAGAACCGTGCGCGGGCGATGTCCTGGCTGTCGGCCAAGCTTAATGACCAGCAGACCAGCGCCGCCGCCAACGCGATTGCCAGCGAGCGCAAGCTGCTGGTGGGGTCGGGCGACCGCTCCGAGCGCATCCGCACCTATAACTTTGCCCAGGGCCGGGTCACCGACCACCGGGTCAACCTCACCCTGTATTCCCTGGATGAAATTCTCGCCGGTGGCGTCGATGCCGTGATCGAGCCGCTGCTCGCCGAATACCAAGCCGATCAATTGGCGGCGATAGGTGAATAAATGACCATCATTGCCAGCCTGTTGCGCGCCGCCGACCTGCCCGACTCGCCCACCGCGCGCCTGGATGCCGAATTGCTGCTGGCCGCTGCGTTGGGCAAGTCCCGCAGCTACCTGCACACCTGGCCGGAAAAGATCGTCAGCAGCGAGCACGCCCTGGCCTTTGCCGGCTACCTGCAACGCCGTCGCGGCGGTGAGCCGGTGGCCTATATCCTCGGCCAGCAAGGCTTCTGGAAGCTGGACCTGGAGGTCGCCCCTCACACGCTGATTCCGCGTCCGGATACTGAACTGCTGGTGGAAACCGCCCTGGAATTGTTGCCGGCCACGCCCGCGCAGGTCCTGGATTTGGGCACCGGCAGCGGCGCCATCGCCCTGGCCCTGGCCAGCGAACGGCCGATGTGGCAGGTCACGGCCGTCGACCGCGTGCTTGAAGCGGTGGCTTTGGCCGAGCGCAATCGCCAGCGGTTGCACCTCAATAACGCCGTGGTGCTCACTAGCCATTGGTTCGGCGCGTTGCAAGGCCACACCTATGACCTGATCATCAGCAACCCGCCGTATATCGCCGCCAACGATCCACACCTGGCAGCCGGCGATGTGCGCTTTGAGCCGGCCAGTGCGCTGGTGGCCGGCGACGACGGGCTGGACGACCTGCGCCTGATCATCAAACAGGCCCCGGCTCACTTGAATGCCGGTGGCCGCCTGTTACTGGAGCATGGTTACGACCAGGCTTCGGCCGTGCGCGAGCTGTTGCTCAGTGAAGGCTTTGAAGAGGTGCACAGCCGCATTGACCTCGGCGGCCATGAACGCATCACCTTGGGACGTCGCCCGTGCTGAGCGACCAGGAGCTGTTGCGCTACAGCCGACAGATTCTGTTGCAGCATGTGGACATCGACGGCCAGTTGCGCTTGAAAAACAGCCGCGCCCTGATCGTCGGCCTGGGCGGGCTGGGTGCGCCGGTTGCACTGTACCTGGCCGCCGCTGGCGTAGGTGAGTTGCATCTGGCGGATTTCGACACGGTCGACCTGACCAACCTGCAGCGCCAGATCATCCACGACAGCGACAGCGTGGGGCAGACCAAGGTCGATTCGGCCATGGGGCGGCTGAGCGCCCTCAACCCCGAGGTCGCGCTGCTCGCCCATCGCGCCGCGCTGGATGCCGATTCATTGGCGGCAGCGGTCGGCGCCGTCGACGTGGTGCTCGATTGCAGCGACAACTTTTCCACCCGCGAAGCGGTCAACGCGGCCTGTGTCATGGCCGGCAAACCGTTGATCAGCGGCGCGGCGATTCGCCTTGAAGGGCAATTGTCGGTCTTCGACCCACGTCGCCCCGAAAGCCCGTGCTACCACTGCTTATACGGGCATGGCAGCGACACCGAACTGACCTGCAGCGAAGCCGGCGTGGTCGGCCCTCTGGTGGGGCTGGTCGGCAGCCTGCAAGCGTTGGAAGCGTTGAAGCTGCTGGCCGGGTTCGGCGAACCGTTGGTGGGGCGCTTGTTGCTGATCGACGCGTTGACCACGCGCTTTCGTGAGTTGCGCGTCAAACGCGACCCTGGTTGCAGCGTGTGCGGGACGCAACATGGTTAACGACGCGCCCATCGGTGTGTTCGATTCCGGGGTCGGCGGCTTGTCGGTACTGGAGGAAATCCAGCAGTTGTTACCCCAGGAGTCACTGTTGTACGTGGCCGATTGCGGGCACATCCCCTATGGCGAGAAAACCCCGGCCTTCATCCGCGAACGCTCGCGCCGGGTCGCCGAGTTCTTTCGCGGGCAGGGCGCCAAGGCGTTTGTGATCGCCTGTAACACCGCGACGGTCGCCGCTGTTGCCGATTTGCGCCAGGACTACCCCGAGTGGCCCTGGTGGGCATGGAACCTGCGGTAAAACCGGCGGCTGCCGCGACGCGCAGCGGGGTGGTCGGCGTGCTGGCCACCACCGGCACCCTGCAAAGCGCCAAGTTCGCCGCCTTGCTCGACCGCTTCGCCACCGACGTGCGGGTGATTACCCAACCCTGTCCGGGCCTGGTAGAGCTGATTGAAACCGGCGATCTGAACAGCCCGGCGCTGCGCCAGTTATTGCAGGGCTACCTCGAACCGCTGCTCAGCGCTGGCTGCGATACCATCATCCTCGGCTGTACCCACTACCCTTTCCTCAAGCCACTGCTGGCGCAGATGCTGCCCCCGAGCATCATCCTGATCGACACCGGCGCCGCCGTCGCGCGCCAGCTCAAGCGCTTACTGGGCGAACGCGGCTTGCTGGCCAGCGGCGCATCGGCCTCTTCACCGCTGCCTGCGCAGTTCTGGACCAGCGGCGATGTGTATCACCTAAGAAATATCCTACCGACACTTTGGAAACATCCTGGAGTTGTGCGAAGCTTCGCCTCGTGAAAATTTCGTGAAATCTCGCTGAACTTCTGGCTCTACGTCAGCTTCTATAGCGAGATGGCCTGTAAATAACCAACAACTTCGTTCGCAAAGGTAGTTTCTATGAAGCGCTTGTTCTGTATGGCTGCTATTGCGGCTGTGATGGTGGGACACTCTATTACCACCCAGGCCGCCGGCCTGGAGTTCGGGCTGGGCAGCACCAGCGATTCAACGCTGACCTACCGTCTGGGCCTGACCTCGGATTGGGACAAAAGCTGGATGCAGAGCAATGTCGGTCGCCTGACAGGCTACTGGAGCGGCGCTTACACGTATTGGGAAGGTGATGACCGTGCAGGCGCCAGCAGCCTGTCGTTCTCGCCGGTGTTTGTGTATGAGTTTGCCGGCGAGTCGGTCAAACCCTACATCGAGGCCGGGATCGGCGTGGCGTTGTTCTCCCGCACCCAACTGGAAGACAACAACATCGGCCAGTCCTTCCAGTTCGAAGACCGCCTGGGTTTCGGCCTGCGGTTTGCCGGCGGGCATGAAGTGGGCATTCGCGCCACGCATTATTCCAACGCCGGGATCAGCAGCAACAACGATGGGGTAGAGAGCTACGCGCTGCACTACACCATGCCGTTGTAAAGACACAGCAAATCCATGTGGGAGGGGGCTTGCTCCCGATAGCGTCATGTCAGTCACTCTTAATTTGACTGACAGGCCGCTATCGGGAGCAAGCCCCCTCTCACATTTGGATTCGCACTCATTTGAGTATCAGCGATAGACCGTAGCAATACCTGCACGCTCTTCCAGGCACTCCGGCGCCCCCATCTCGAATTCCCGGCATATCAACGGCCGAAGCTCATAGATCGTGCACATCATAGTGTTCCGGTCCAGCGCCGCACACCAGCCGTCATCCAGGCGCAGCATCACTTCGCCGCCCCAGTCGTCGGTATCGATATAGCGCTGCGGCACGCCGGTGTCGGTGATCAGCATGACCTCCAACTGGCAACAGCAGGCCGCACACGTCGAGCAGGTGACGGCGGGTTCGGTGATTTGAGTGTGAGGGATGTTGGTCATAGGCGCGCAGTGTAAGCCAAGCAGGCCATGGGTGTAGGAATGCGCGACGGACGTCAGTGAGCCAGCCGCTGCATGCCGACAAACACTGCGGCCCAAAGTACCGCCAGCCCGGCCATTGTCGGCCCCAGTCCATAGCCAAACTGCACGCCAGCCAATTGGCTGCCGGCGTAATACGACAACGGCCCACCCACCGCGCCCAACAGGGCGGCACGCCACCAGGGCCGGGCGCTCCAGGCCAGGCAATGGCGCAGGGTGGTGGCCAGTAATGCCCACAGCAGCATCAACCAGAACGGAATCAACGGCCCCGGTTCGCTGAAGTGGAATACCCCCAGGGTGCGCAACAGCGTGTCGAGCAGCGTGCCGGCGAGCGTCACGCCGATGATCAACACCCCGTCATCCGCCAGCGGGCTTATCCACAGCAGGTTGATCACCAGTACCGCCAACCCCACCAGCAACCACAGGCTGTCGCCGCCGAGCACACAGGCAAACCAGCCGCATTGGAACAACGCGGCATTCGCCAGGGATTTAAGCACTGAAGCGCCCGAGCAACGGCGGGTTGATTGCCGCTGGCTTGGCCAGCAGTAACTGCGCGGTGCCAATCGTGCGCTCCATGAAGCCGCCCTCGCAGTAGCACAGGTAGAACTCCCACAAGCGCAGGAAGTACTCGTCGTAGCCAAGCTCCGCGAGGCGGCCATGGGCACGGCGAAAGTTCTCATGCCACAGGCGCAGGGTTCGTGCGTAGTGCAGGCCGAAATCTTCCATGTGCAGCAGGTTCATGTCGGTGTCGCGGCAGACGATCTGCAGCATGTTCTGCACACTGGGCAGGGCGCCGCCGGGAAAGATGTAGCGTTGAATGAAGTCGACGCTGTGCTTGGCCTGCTCAAAGCGTTGTTCGCGGATGGTGATGGCTTGCAGCAGCATCAGGCCGTCGGGTTTGAGCAAATGCGCACACTGCTTGAAATACGTGGGCAGGAAGCGATGGCCTACCGCTTCGATCATTTCGATGGACACCAGCTTGTCGTACTCACCCGTGAGGTCGCGGTAGTCCTGCAGCAGCACCGTCACCTGACTGTGCAGGCCCGCCGCCGCGATGCGCTGCGCGGTGTAGGCAAACTGCTCTTTGGACAGGGTGGTCGTGGTGACCCTGCAACCGTAATGCTGCGCCGCGTACAGCGCCATGCTGCCCCAGCCGGTGCCGATTTCCAGCAGGTGATCAGTGGGCTTGAGCGACAGTTTCTGGCAGATGCGTTCCAGCTTGTTCAGTTGCGCTTGTTCCAGGGTGTCGTCGGCGCTGAGAAATTGCGCTGCCGAATACATCATGGTCGGGTCGAGAAACGCCTCGAACAGGTCGTTGCCCAGGTCGTAATGGGCCGCGATGTTTTTCTGCGAGCCCTTGCGTGTGTTGCGGTTGAGCCAGTGCAGGCCCTGGGTGAACGGCCGCGCCAGGCGGGCCAGGCCACCTTCCATCGCATCAAGCACGTCGAGGTTGCTGACCATCACCCGCACCACGGCGGTCAGGTCCGGGCTGCTCCAATAACCGTGGATAAATGCCTCGCCGGCGCCGATAGAGCCGTTGGCGGCCACCAGGCCCCACGCCGCCGAATCCAGGATCTGGATTTCCCCCAGCAGGTGCGCTTCCCGTGCGCCGAACACTTGTCGCTCGCCGTCCTCGACGATCACCAATTGCCCATGGCGCAATTGGCTGAGTTGGCGCAACACGCCTTTGCGCAATAGCGCAGCGCTGATGCCGTTGACGTTCAGGCGATTGGTCTTGACCGATAAGCTAGGGGATTTCATGGCGGCGGTCCTTGGTATACCCGACTGCGGTGCTGGAGACGCCATCGGCGGCTCGGTGGGGGAAAATCGGTGTGCGTTTGAGCAGCAGGCGCAGGGCCTGCCAGTAGATCGCGAGGCAAATTTTGGCGGTCATCCAGGGAAAGCGCCATAGATAGCGATGCAGGCTGGCGCGGTTCAAGGCCTCTTTTTGCAGGCTCAAGGTGGCGTCGAAGACTTTATGCGCGCCTTGCCAATCGGCCATGTGCACGCCGAGCCGGGCGGCCGGCGGGCTGAAGCTCATGCGGTATTCCAGGTCGCGCGGCAGGAAGGGCGACACATGGAACGCCTTGGCCACGGCGAAGTGCTGATGCTCATCGGCGCCCAGTGCCTGGGCCGGCAAAACGTAGTGATAGCGCTCGCGCCAGGGGGTGTTGGTGACTTCACACAGGATCGCCGCCAGTTGCCCGTCGGCCTCGAAGCAATAGAAGAAACTCACCGGGTTGAACGCCAGGCCCCAACTGCGGGCCTGGGTCAGAAGGCAGATAGCGCCCTGCGGGGTGCGCCCCAGGGCCTGGCCGACTTCCTGGCGCACCGCGTCGCTCAAGCTCATACCGTGGCGCGTGAATTGGCGCAGGTAATCCTGCTGGCGAAAGCCGAACGGCGCCAGGCGGCTCCCGCCGGCCAGGGGGACAGCGCGAGGACCGCGTCCTCTTCGCTGAGGTCCAGGTACAGCAGGCCGATGCGGTAGCGAAAGGCATGGGCCTTGGGCGTAAACCGACGATGGGCGATCCAGCCGCTGTACAGGGCGCTGTTCACAGGGTTTCCCCAAAGGCCTGGGCCACGCGCAGGGCGCTGACCACGCCGTCTTCGTGGAAACCGTTGGCCCAGTAGGCGCCGCAGTAGAACGTGTTGCGCGCGCCATGCAATTCTTCCCAGCGCGCCTGCGCGGCCACCGCTGCCAGGCTGTATTGCGGATGAGCATAGGTGTAGCGCGCCAGGATCTTCAGCGGATCGATCATCGACGTCTGGTTGAGGCTCACGCAAAAGGTGGTGGCGCTGTCGATGCCTTGCAGGATGTTCATGTCGTAGGTGACAGCGGCCTGATGCTGCTGACTGCCGCTCAGCCGGTAATTCCAACTGGCCCAGGCCAGCTTGCGGTCGGGCAGCAGTCGCGTGTCGGTGTGCAGCACCACGTCGTTGTCGGCATAGGGCAGGGCGCCAAGGATTTGCTGTTCGGCCAGGCTGGGGTCGGCGAGCAATGCCAGGGCCTGGTCGCTGTGGCAGGCGAAGACCACGCGATCGAACGTCTCGCTGCCGGCCGCGCTGTGGATAACCACGCCGTCGTCGGTGCGTTGCACGTTATGCACAGGGCAGTTGAGGCGCACGTGATCGCGGAAACTGCGGGCCAGCGGTTCGATATAACAGCTGGAGCCGCCTTCGATCACGCACCATTGCGGGCGATTGCTCACCGACAGCAAACCGTGGTTCTTGAAGAAACGCACGAAGAACTGCAAGGGGAACTTGAGCATGTCGGCCAGAGACATCGACCAGATCGCCGCGCCCATCGGCACGATGTAGTGGCGAATAAAGCGCGGGCCATAACCACCGGCGTCGAGATAATCACCCAGGGTCATGTCGGCGCTGATGCGCTGCGCTTGCAGGTCCTGCGGCGCCTGGCGATTGAAGCGCAGAATATCGCGCAGCATGCCCCAGAAGCCTGGCGACAGCATGTTGCTACGCTGGGCAAACAGGCTGTTGAGGTTATTGCCGTTGTATTCGAACCCCGCGCTCGGGTCGCACACCGAGAAACTCATCTCGGTGGGTTTGAACCTGACGCCGATCTGCCCCAGCAGGCGGATGAAATTGGGATAGGTCCAGTCGTTGAACACAATAAAGCCGGTGTCCACCGCATAGCATTGGCCTTCGACCGTCACGTTGGCCGTATGGGTATGCCCGCCGAGGCAGTCACCCGCCTCGAACAGCGTGATGTCGTGGCGCCGGCTGAGCAGGTAGGCGCTGGTCAGCCCGGCGATACCGCTGCCGATAATGGCGATCTTCACAGGTCGTCCTTGTGCGGCGGCGGGCTGCGCAACATGCGTTTGCCGATGATCAATTGGGCCCGGTTCGGCAGCTTCGACAGCGGCCACAAGGTGGCGATGAACATGGCCGGAAAGGCGATCTCCAGCGGGCGCTTTTCCAGTTTGGCGAAGATATGCTTCGCCGCCTTGTCGGCCGACCAGCTCAACGGCATGGGGAAATCATTGCGTTCGGTCAGTGGAGTGTCGACAAACCCCGGGCTGATCACCGTGACGTCGATGTTCTCGGGCGACAGGCTGATGCGCAGGGATTCGAACAAGTAGCGCAGCCCCGCTTTCGAGGCACCGTAGGCTTCGGCACGTGGCATGGGCAGGTAGGTCACGGCGCTGGCCACGCCCACCAGGTGTGGCGTACGCCCGGCACGCAACAGCGGCAGCGCGGCTTCGATGCAATAACTGCTGGCCAGCAGGTTGGTGCGCACCACGTGTTCGACAATCGACGCATCGAACTGCCGGGCGTCGACGTACTCACATGTGCCGGCGTTGAGGATCACCGTATCCAGCGAGCCCCAAACTTCGCCGATTCGTTCACCGATCTCGCGTACGGTCTGGCTGTTGGTCAAGTCGCCGGCCACCACCAGCACCTGCCCCGGATAACGCTGGGCGAGTGCTGCCAACGGGCCTTTGGTGCGCGAGCTGAGCGCCACATGGGCGCCGCTGTTGAGCAACTCCACGGCCAGCGCGGCGCCGATGCCACTGCTGGCGCCGGTCAACCAATAACGACGGGGCGGTGTCAGGCTCATCCCATTCTCCTCTCTGGACGCGTGGGCAGGCTGCGAAAGGCGGCAAGGGCGCGCTCGCGGGAGTGTTTCAGGTCGACAATGGCGCGCGGGTAATCGGCGATGCCGAACAAACCGCCGGCGGCTTGCGGGTTGTGCACGTCCTTCTTGTTCAGCGCGGCCAGCTCCGGCAGCCAGTGCTTGATGAACAGGCCTTCGCTGTCGAATTTTTCCGACTGGCTCAACGGGCTGAAAATCCGGAAATACGGCGCCGAATCGGTGCCCGTCGACGAACTCCACTGCCAGCCGCCGTTGTTGGCCGCCAAGTCGCCGTCGATCAGGTGCCGCATGAAGAAGCGCTCACCCTCGCGCCAGTCGATCAGCAGATTCTTGGTCAGGAACATCGCCACCACCATGCGCAGGCGGTTGTGCATCCAGCCGGTTTCCAGCAGTTGGCGCATGGCCGCGTCGATAATCGGCAAACCGGTGCGCGCTTGCTGCCAGGCGGCCAGGTCCTCGGGCGCGTTGCGCCAAGCCACGGCTTCGGTTTCGGGGCGGAACGCACGATGGCGCGAGACCCGTGGATAACCCACCAGGATGTGTTTGTAGAACTCACGCCACAGCAGTTCGTTGATCCAGGTAATCGTGCCGATGTCGCCGCTTTCGAACTCGCCCTGGTTGGACTGCAACGCCGCGTGCAGGCACTGGCGTGGCGACACGACTCCGGCGGCCAGGTAGGCGGACAGCTGGCTGGTGCCGGGCTTGGCGGGGAAGTCGCGCTCGTCTTTGTAATAGTTGATTTGCTCGTCTGCAAAAGCGTCGAGGCGGCGGCGCGCTTCGTCTTCACCGGCGGGCCACAGGGCGCGCAAGGTTTCACTGGGTGGCGCGAACCCTTCAACGCGGGTGGGGATGACGTCGCTTTTCACGTCGAGCCTGGCCTGGGCCTTGGGGCTTGCCACCAGGCGCGGCAAGGCGCTGTGCAGGCGGGTGTAACAGACTTTGCGGAACTGGCTGAACACCTGGAAGTAAGTGCCGGACTGGGTCAACACGCTGCCCGGCTGGAAAAACAGCTGGTCCAGGTAATGGTGGAAGGTCACGCCCTGGGCTTCCAACGCCTGGGCCACGGCGGCGTCGCGGCGGCTCTCGTGGATACCGTATTCGTCGTTGACGTGCACCGATTGCACCTTGAGCTCCCGACACAGCTGGCTCAATACGCCGGGCGCCTGGTCCCAGGTGTCGGCGTGACGGATCAACAGCGGGATGTTCAGGGCTGCCAGCGCCTGGCTCAGTGCCTGGAGGTTGCGCAGCCAGAAGTCGACCTTGCAGGGCGCGTCATCGTGGGCCAGCCATTGTTGCGGCGTGATCAGGTAAACCGCCGCGACCGGGCCTCTCTGGCTTGCGGCAGCCAGGGCGGTGTTGTCGTGAAGGCGCAGGTCGGTGCGCAGCCAGATCAAGTGCATTTAGACAATTCCACGCTGGAGCAATATCTGATGGGCCGACAACGGGTCTTCGGCGACGAACACGTCGGGGAGGTCATGGGTGAGTGCGGCCAACTCGGCGTGGTGGATGCACACCGTGGGGCCGGCAATCAGTATCGGGCAACCAACGCCGGCCAGCAGTTTGGTGAGTGCCGGGACCTGCAGCGCTTTGCTTGAATACAGCAGCACCGCGCGCGGTTGCAGGTGTTCTACCGCCAGGGCCAGTTCGCCGGCGGGCAGCGGCCAATCGAACACTTCCACCGGGCAGTCGGCGCTGCTGGCCAGCCAGGCGCTGAGCCACAAGTGCGGTTCCAGGGGCAAGTCGGAATGATTGACCAGCAGCAACGGAGTGCCGTGGAGTTGACGATTGTTGTGGTAGATCCGCGCGCCAAACTTGCTGCGCAGCCAGGACAGGAAAAACACCCGCTCCATCTGCGCGCCGAATTGACCCTGCCATTTTTGTTCAAGCTCGCTGAGCAGCGGCAGCATCAACTGCTCGCACAAGGTACGTGGTGGGTAGAGCGCCATGGCTTGGTTGAAGGCATCGTCGACCCGACGTTCAGCCAATTCGCCAATGGCATTGACCAAGGTTTGGCGCAGGGCGTGCCATTCGTTTTCCATCGGCTCGGGGTTGGCCTGGGCGGAGTCGATCAGGCCTTTTACCTGGCTGACCGGCACGCCCCGATTGAGCCAGGTGAGGATGGCGTGGATGCGCTGCACATGTTCGGCGCTGAACAACCGGTGCCCTTTGGGCGTGCGCTGGGGCACGATCAGGCCGTAGCGGCGTTCCCAGGCGCGCAGAGTCACGGCGTTGACGCCGGTCTGGCGCGCCACCTCGCGGATCGGTAACCAGCCATTTTTCAGGGCTTGGGCGATGTCTTCGCCGGTTTCGTCTTGCAGGGCAACGTTCATGGCTTAGATCGCATTACGCAGGCTGAGATTTTCCGGGTGCGGTTGCAGGTAGGCCTGCTGCGCAATGTAGCGGTCCGGGTGTTGACGAAAGTGATGCTTGAGCAGGGTAAGCGGTACCACCAGAGGCACGATGCCTTGGCGGTATTGGCCGATGACGGTTTGCATTTCCTGCTTGTCGTCGGCGCTGATCGACGCCTTGAGATAGCCGCTGATGTGTTGCAGCACATTGGTGTGGGTACCGCGGGTGGCGCACCTCTTAAGGCCCGTCATCAGTTCGCAGAAGTAGCAGGTGGCCAACTCGTCGAGGTTGTCATCCTTGCCCATGGTGCCGAGCAACTGGCCGAGGCTTTTGTAGTGCGCCGGGCTGTGGGCCATCAGCAAGTATTTGTAGCGCGAGTGAAAGGCCAGCAGGCGATGACGCGTCAGGCCATCAGCGAGCAGTTGCTGCCAGCTGGCGTAGACGAACACGCGGGTGAGGAAATTTTCTCGCAATACCGGGTCATTCAGACGACCGTCTTCTTCCACCGGCAAGTTGGGATGGCGCGCGCAGAATGCCTGGGCGTAGATACCGCGCGCGCCGCCATCCACCGGGGCGCCGTTCTCACGGTAAACCTTGACCCGCTCCAGGCCACAGGACGGCGATTTCTGCATAAAGATGTAGCCGCACAGGTCGGTATGTTCACGCGCCATCGCCTGCCCGTATTCATCCAGTGGCTGGGTCACGTTGAGTTCGCGGTGGACGGTGCCCACGGCCTGGGGATTGACTGCGTCGCCGACCAGGCGAATGGTTTCGCGGGGGATACCCAGGCCGATTGCGACTTCAGGGCACAGCGGCACGTAGTCGAAGTGGTCGGCCAGGGTCTGGCTGCACAATAGAGATTGTTTATGCCCGCCGTTGAAACGCACGTTCTCGCCCAGCAGGCAGGCACTGATGCCGATCTTGGGTTTCACGGAATGGGGCATGGGCAAACCTCTGTGAAATTCCTGTACAGGTGCGAATTACTGTACAACTAATTTCATCATAGATTTGATCTTGTACAAGTCAATTATTTTGTACAGGTTTTTTCGCAGGGCTTACTGCCATCCCATTTTCCAGCTATCCGTATTCTGCAATGTTTGCCAGCCAACGCGCTCGGTTCGTCGGGTCATCACCGCTTGCAGCTCGATCTCCAGCACGGTGCCTTCCTCGTCACGAAACAGTTCGGTGACGAGGAAGTGTTTTTCCTTGTTTTTCGGCAAGGCAGCTGTCCATTTTGACAATAGCAATTTGGCCGGGTTGATGCGATTCATTGCAGGTGCTCGATCAATCGTCGCGCCGCTTCCTGGCCGCTGAGCCAGGCGCCTTCGACACGCCCCGACAAACACCAGTCGCCGCAGACGAACAGGCCCAGGTCGGCATCGGCCAGCACGCCGAATTCATGACTGCTGGACGGTCGGGCGTAGAGCCAGCGGTGTGCCAGGCTGAATGAGGGCGCGGGCATAGTGCAATGCAGCAACTCGGCGAAGGCGCCGTGCAAGTGTTCGATCACGGCCTCTTTGGGCAGGTCCAGGTGCGCCTTGCTCCAGGTGCTGGTGGCATGCAGCACCCAGGTGTCGACGGTAACGTCACGCCCTGGTTTGCTGCGGTTGCGCGCCAGCCAGTCGAGGGCGCTGTCCTGCACGAAGCAGCCTTCCATCGGCGTATCCAGAGGCTTATCGAAGGCCAGGGCGATGGCCCAGGTCGGGTCCATTTTCACCCCGGCCACGACGCTCGCCAGTTTCGGTGCGGCGGCCAGCAGGGTGGTAGCCTGGGGCGCCGGCGTGGCGATGATCACATGGCTGAACGGGCCGTGATGGCCGCCATCGGCGTCGAGCAGGTTCCAGTGCTGGGTGCCCTGGAACACCTCGGTGATGCGGCAACCGAATTCCACCGGCAGATCATCGAGCAGGGCGCGGGTAATGGCGCTCATGCGCGGTGTACCGACCCAGCGGATCTGTTCATCGGGGGAGGGTGTCAGTTGGCCGGACTTGAAGTTGTACAGCTGGGGCTTCCACTGTTGCGCCCAGCCATGGCTTTGCCAGCGCTGCACTTCGTTGACGAAGCGCCGATCACGCGCGGTGAAGTACTGTGCGCCCATGTCCAGGGCACCGGCATCGCTGCGCTTGCTGGACATACGGCCGCCGCTGCCGCGGCTTTTATCGAAGAGTTGTACAACGTGCCCCGCGTCTCGTAACGCTCGGGCGGCGGAGAGACCGGCAATGCCGGTACCGATGATCGCAATGGGGACAGTCATGGGAGGCCTCGTTTTACCGTTGGGTACAGACTACGCCGACACCAATAGCTGTACAATATTGTTTTTTGGTATAAGTTTTGGCGTGCCTGATTGTGTGGCGTGACCTATGGTTAAGCTAAGGCCTGAATGGCCGCCACGCTCGATTATTAAATTGATCCCTGCTTATAAAATAGACCAGTGAGCGGCGGCGAACGTTACATGAGGAGCGTCCCATGCATATTTTGCTGACCGGCGGTACCGGTTTGATCGGCCGTCAACTGTGCCGGCACTGGCTTGCCCAGGGCCATCGCTTGACCGTGTTGAGCCGCAAACCCGATGCCGTTGCGCGGGTCTGCGGCGCGCAAGTGGCGGGTGTCGGGCGCTTGCAGGACGTGATCGGCGGCGTCGATGCGGTGGTCAACCTCGCCGGTGCGCCCATCGCCGACCGTCCCTGGACCCACAAACGCAAGGCTTTGCTGTGGAGCAGCCGCATCAGTCTGACCGAAAGCCTGCTGGCATGGCTGGAAGGCCTCGAGCAAAAACCGGCGGTGCTGATCTCCGGGTCTGCCGTGGGTTGGTATGGCGACGGCGGCGAGCGCGAACTGACTGAAGCGTGCGGCCCGGTGCAAGACGATTTCCCCAGCCAGTTGTGTATCGCCTGGGAAGAAACCGCCGTGCGGGCCGAGGCCCTGGGCATTCGTGTGGTGCTGGTGCGTACCGGCCTGGTGCTGGCGGCCGAGGGCGGCTTTTTGTCGCGCCTGCTGCTGCCGTTCAAACTGGCGCTGGGCGGGCCGATCGGCAATGGTCGGCAATGGATGCCGTGGGTGCATATCCAGGATCAAATCGCCCTGATTGATTTTCTTCTGCACAAGGCTGACGCCAGCGGTCCTTATAATGCCTGCGCGCCACACCCGGTGCGTAATCGCGAATTTGCCCAGACGTTGGGCCAGGTGCTGCACCGCCCGGCGTTCATGCCGATGCCGGCCTTTGCATTGAAGGTCGGCTTGGGCGAGTTGTCGGGCTTGTTGCTGGGCGGGCAAAAGGCCCTGCCTGAGCGGCTGCTGGCGGCGGGTTTCACTTTCCAGTTCACTGAGTTGCGTGCGGCCCTGGACGACTTGTCCAGCCGCCTCTAGAGATAGGATGTTGCATGACGGATCACGCGTTGTTACTGGTCAACCTGGGCTCACCGGCCTCCACTTCGGTGGCCGATGTGCGCAGCTACCTCAATCAGTTCCTGATGGACCCTTATGTGATCGACCTGCCGTGGCCGGTGCGCCGCCTGCTGGTGTCGCTGATCCTGATCAAGCGTCCCGAGCAGTCGGCGCATGCCTATGCGTCCATCTGGTGGGAGGAGGGCTCGCCGCTGGTGGTCCTCAGCCGTCGCCTGCAGCAGCAGATGACCACGCAATGGACCCAGGGCCCGGTGGAACTGGCGATGCGTTATGGCGAGCCTTCGCTTGAAACGGTGCTGACACGCCTGGCCGCCCAAGGCATCCAGAAAGTGACCCTGGCGCCGCTGTACCCGCAGTTTGCCGACAGCACCGTGACCACGGTGATCGAGGAAGCCAGGCGCGTGGTGCGCGACAAGAAACTCAAGGTGCAATTCTCGATCCTGCAGCCGTTCTACGATCAGCCTGAGTACCTCGATACCTTGGCGGCGAGTGTGCGCCCGTATGTAGAACAGGATTACGACCACCTGCTGTTGAGTTTCCACGGCTTGCCTGAGCGTCACCTGACCAAGCTCGACCCCACGGGCCAGCATTGCTTCAAAGACGCTGACTGCTGCAGGAACGCGTCTCCTGAGGTGCTTGCCACCTGCTATCGCGCGCAGTGTTTCAGCGTCGCCCGGGATGTGGCCACGCGGCTGGGGTTGCCGGACGGCAAGTGGTCGGTGGCGTTCCAATCCCGCCTGGGCCGCGCCAAGTGGATCGAACCCTATACCGAGGCGCGTCTCGAGGCGTTAGCGCAACAAGGCGTGAAAAAACTGCTGGTGATGTGCCCGGCGTTTGTCGCCGATTGCATCGAGACCCTGGAGGAAATCGGTGATCGCGGGCGGGAGCAATTCCGTGAGGCGGGGGGCGAGGAGTTGGTGTTGGTGCCCTGCCTGAATGATGACCCGCAATGGGCTGCGGCGCTTAATACCTTGTGTGAACGGGCGCCTGTTTCACTGTAATTAAGCCGTGCGAATAGCCAAATGTGGGAGGGGGCTTGCCCCGATAGCGGTGCATCAGTCAGGAAAGTTGAGACTGACACACTGCCATCGGGGGCAAGCCCCCTCCCACATTTAGTTCTGCGCCCGTTTAGAGATTAAGCGTCAGGCTGAGCGTGAGGTTGCGCGGCTCACCGGGGTTGACCCAGTAGCTGCTGTAGGACCGCTCGTAATAGTGCTCATCGAACAGGTTGTTGAGGTTCAGGCCCACGGTGACATTTTCCGTTGCCTTGTAATGCGCGAGCAGATCGACGGTGTGATAGGCGGGCAGTTCGAAACCTGTGCCCGCTTCACCGGAGCGATCACCGACATAGGTAAACGCCGCCCCCAGGTCCGAACCGCGTAACGCGCCGTCCTGGAACTCATACACCCCCAACAGACTGCCGCTGCGCTTGGCCACGCCGAGGATGCGGCTGCCCGCTGGAATGGTGTTATCACCCTTGGTCACTTCGGCGTCGATGTAGGCGAAAGCGCCGATCACGCGGATGGCGTCGGTGACTTGCCCGGTCAGTTGCAGATCGAACCCCTGGCTGCGCGCCTTGCCCATGGCGCGGTTGGTGTTGGTCGCCGGGTCCAGGGTCAGCACGTTTTCCTTTTCGATATGGAAGGCGGCGAGGGTGGCGCTGAGGCGGTCGTCGAACAGCTCGGTCTTGACTCCAACTTCATAACCCACGCCCTCTTCGGGTTTGAAGGTTTTGCCAGTGGCGTCCAGGCCACTGTTGGGTTTGAACGAGGTCGAGGCGTTGGCGAACACGCCGATTTCGGGCGTGAGCTGGTAAAGCAGGCCGGCGCGCTGGGTGAGTGCGTCGTGGGTTTGCCGGCTGGGTGGGGCGTTACGGGTGAAGTCGTCGACCGTTTGTTCGAAATGCTCAAAGCGCGTGCCAATCATGCCGCGCAGGCGGTCGGTGAAGATGATCTGGTCTTGCAGATTCAATGCGTGGCTTTTGGTTTGCTCGAAGAAGTCGGTGCCGGAGCGTTTGCCGTTGGGTTTGGGCTGGCCGTAGACCGGGTTGTAGAGGTCGATGGGGTAGCTGCCGTCGGTAGCGGTCACGCGTTCCTGCTTGCGATAATCCTCGTATTCGGTGCCCACCAGCAGTTCATGCTGCCAACTGCCCACGTCGAACAGGCCGCGCAGTTCCAGCTGGGTGATGCTGTCGTGCCAGCCGGTGGAGCGCTCGCGGTAGCGGCGATTGACGCTGTGGCCGTCTGAGTTCAGCGCACGGCTTTCCGACGCATCGCCCCACAGGCTGCCTTGTTTGTAGTGGCTGGCCAGGCGCAGTGTCCAGGCGCCGTTGAGGTGATGTTCCAGGGTGGCCTGGATGCGATTGTTGTGGTTGTCGATGTCGCCGTCGTTGGGTTCGCCGAGGAAGGTGGAGCGTGATACCCCAGGTGCGTCGACGATGCCGCGATCGAAGGTCGAGCTGTGGCGCACGAATTCGCTTTCCACCAACAGGCTGGTGTCCGGGTTCAGTTGCCAGCTGAACGAAGGCGCGACGAACACGCGCTTACTCTCGACGTGATCACGGAAGCTGTGGTTGTCTTCCACTGCCAGATTGACCCGTGACAGCACATTGCCCTCGGCGTCCAGCGGTGTGTTGACGTCGAGGGCGGTGCGATAGCGGTCCCAACTGCCGGCACTGGTTTGCAGGGTCGTGAAGGCTTCCGGCTGGGGCTTCTTGGTGACGATATTTACCGTGCCGCCCGGATCGCCACGCCCATACAAACTGGCGGCAGGCCCCTTGAGCACTTCGATGCGCTCGATATTCGCGGCGTCCGGGGTGCTCGGGTAGCCGCGGTTGGCACTGAAGCCATCCTGATAGAACTCCGAGGTGGTGAAGCCGCGTACGCTGTATTCGTAAAGGGTCAGGCCGCCGAAGTTGTTCTGTTTGGAGACGCCGCCCGCAAACTCTAAAGCGCGTTCCACGCTGGTACTGCCCAGGTCCTTGAGCACCGTGGCGGGAATCACGCTGATCGATTGCGGGATGTCGCGCAGGGCGGTGTCGGTCTTGGTGGCACTGGCGGAGCGGGTCGCGCGGTAGCCCTGCACCGGGCTGGTCGCCGACTCATAAGCGTCGGTGGTAACGCTGATGGTGTCCAATTCCAGGGTGTTTTCTTCGGCGTAGGCGGGGTCCAGCAGCAAGCCCAGGGCCAGGCCGGCCAGGGGCGCAAACTTTTGAGACGGCATGATAGAGCGTTCCAATGGCAATGTTGAAACAATATAACATGTCTAATGTGGTGAATTGTTATGTAATATCATCTTGCAGGTGCCCTCGAGCGGGCACCTGGGCGATGTCGCTTATTCCTCTTCTTTTACGGGCGCCGTGGCCGGTGGTGGGCGCAGGCCGATTTCCGCCGACAGCTTGATTTCCTTGCCGTTGCGCATCACCTGGATCGCCACCTTATCGGTCGGCTTGATCCGCGCCACCTGGTTCATCGACTTGCGGCCATCACCGGCCGGAGCGCCGTCGATGCTGAGGATCACATCGCCCAATTGCAGGCCGGCTTTCTGCGCCGGACCGTCGCGGAAGATCCCCGCGACCACGATGCCAGGGCGCCCGGTCAGGCCGAACGACTCGGCCAGTTCCTTGGTCAAGGGTTGCACTTCAATGCCCAGCCAGCCGCGAATCACCTGGCCGTGCTCGATGATCGACTTCATCACCTCCATCGCCAGTTTCACCGGGATCGCAAAACCGATGCCCTGGGAACCGCCGGACTTGGAGAAAATCGCCGTGTTGATACCCGTGAGGTTGCCATTGGCATCCACCAGCGCGCCGCCGGAGTTGCCGGGGTTGATCGCCGCGTCGGTCTGGATGAAGTCTTCGTAGCTGTTAAGGCCCAACTGGTTACGCCCGGTGGCGCTGATGATGCCCATGGTCACCGTCTGGCCGACGCCGAACGGGTTGCCGATGGCCAGCGCCACGTCACCTACGCGCAGGCCATCGGAGCGGCCGAGGGTGATCGAGGGCAGGTTCGTCAGGTCGATTTTCAGTACCGCAAGATCGGTTTCCGGATCGCTGCCCACCACGCGGGCCAGGGTCTCGCGGCCATCACGCAGGGCCACCACGATCTGGTCGGCG
Organism: Pseudomonas sp. R2-37-08W; assembly: GCF_003851705.1. NCBI lineage: Bacteria > Pseudomonadati > Pseudomonadota > Gammaproteobacteria > Pseudomonadales > Pseudomonadaceae > Pseudomonas > Pseudomonas sp. R2-37-08W. Next base: position 895,188 of record NZ_CP027728.1, read on the forward strand.
CCGGTGGTCACGTGATTGTTGGTGAGGATGTAGCCTTCGGGGCTCATGATCACCCCGGAACCGAGGCTCGATTCCATGCGGCGTTGCTTGGGCCCGTTGTCACCGAAGTAGCGGCGGAACTGCGGGTCTTCGAACAACGGATGCGCCGGCTTGTTGATGACCTTGGTGGTGTACAGGTTGACCACGGCAGGGGCGGCGATGGTCACGGCGTCCGCATAGGTCACCGGGCCTTGCACCACGGTGCTGGTTTGCGGGGCCTGTTGCAGGTTCACATCAAGGCTGGGAAGGCCAACCCACTGTGGATAACGCTGAATGATCAGCATCGCGATCAGCACGCCAGCCAGCAATGGCCATCCAAAAAAACGCAGCGCCTTGAGCATCAAGTAAGTCCTGACAGGTTGCAGGGGGCGCGGGAGCGCCCATAATGACGCGCATTATACGAGGCTGCGACGCCAGCGAACGGGATATTTAGGAGTCTTTTATGGCCGTCCCCCTTACCACCCTCGTCGAGGAAGCGGACCGCTACCTTGGCAGCTTGAAAATCGCCGATTATTGCCCCAACGGCCTGCAAGTGGAGGGCCGGCCGCAGGTGATGCGCATCGTCAGCGGCGTCACCGCCAGCCAAGCCCTGCTGGACGCCGCCGTCGAAGCGCGGGCCGACCTGATCCTGGTGCACCACGGGTATTTCTGGAAGGGCGAAAACCCCTGCATCACCGGCATGAAGCAGCGTCGCCTGAAAACCTTGCTCAAGCATGACATCAGCCTGCTGGCCTACCACCTGCCCCTGGACCTGCACCCTGACGTCGGCAACAACGTGCAGCTTGCCAAGCAACTGGACATCACCGTCGAAGGCCCGCTGGACCCAGGCAACCCCAAGGTCGTCGGCCTGGTCGGCTCGCTCGCCGAGCCGCTGTCGCCGCGTGACTTCGCCCGTCGTGTGCAGGACGTGATGGGCCGAGAGCCGCTGCTGATCGAAGGCAGTGAAATGATCCGCCGCGTCGGCTGGTGCACCGGGGGCGGCCAGGGGTATATCGACCAGGCAGTGGCTGCCGGTGTCGACTTGTACCTGAGCGGCGAAGCCTCGGAACAGACCTTCCACAGCGCGCGGGAAAACGACATCAGTTTCATCGCCGCCGGCCATCACGCCACCGAGCGCTATGGCGTGCAGGCGTTGGGGGATTACCTGGCACGACGCTTTGCCTTGGAGCATATCTTCATCGATTGCCCGAACCCGATCTAAGCCACACAGCCGAGGCAAATGTGGGAGGGGGCTTGCTCCCGATAGCGGTGGATCAGTAACAGATGGATTGCCTGACATACCGCTATCGGGAGCAAGCCCCCTCCCACACTTGACCGAATTTCAGGCCAAACTTGGGGGTATATTCATATACCGTTTCGATCTAGTTGGCGCCCTGAATAGAAGCAGGTGCTGTGCTAGCATGCCCCGCTCGAACACGGCCCGCTGGCCGTCCACACGATCGTTTTTCCGTGAGTAGCCATGGTCGACAAACTGACGCATCTGAAACAGCTGGAGGCGGAAAGCATCCACATTATCCGCGAGGTCGCCGCCGAGTTCGATAACCCGGTGATGCTCTACTCGATCGGTAAAGACTCCGCCGTGATGCTGCATCTGGCCCGCAAGGCCTTCTTCCCGGGCAAATTGCCGTTTCCGGTAATGCACGTCGACACCCGCTGGAAATTCCAGGAAATGTACAAGTTCCGCGACAAAATGGTCGAGGAACTGGGCCTGGACCTGATCACCCACATCAATCCCGATGGCGTGGCGCAGAACATCAACCCGTTTACCCACGGCAGCGCCAAGCACACCGACATCATGAAGACCGAAGGCCTCAAGCAGGCCCTGGACAAGCATGGTTTCGACGCAGCCTTCGGCGGCGCCCGTCGCGATGAAGAGAAATCCCGCGCCAAAGAGCGCGTGTACTCGTTCCGCGACAGCAAGCACCGCTGGGACCCGAAAAACCAGCGCCCGGAGCTGTGGAACGTCTATAACGGCAACGTCAACAAGGGCGAATCGATCCGCGTATTCCCGCTGTCCAACTGGACCGAGCTGGACATCTGGCAGTACATCTACTTGGAAGGCATCCCGATCGTGCCGCTTTACTTCGCCGCCGAGCGCGACGTGATCGAGAAGAACGGCACGTTGATCATGATCGACGACGACCGCATCCTCGAGCACCTGTCCGACGAAGACAAAGCCCGTATCGTCAAAAAGAAAGTCCGTTTCCGCACCCTTGGCTGCTACCCGTTGACGGGCGCGGTGGAGTCCGAAGCCGAAACGCTGACGGACATCATTCAGGAAATGCTCCTGACGCGAACTTCCGAGCGCCAGGGCCGGGTCATCGACCATGATGGCGCCGGCTCCATGGAAGATAAAAAACGTCAGGGTTATTTCTAAGGGGTTGTCATGTCGCACGTATCTGATTTGATCAGCGAGGACATCCTCGCCTACCTGGGCCAGCACGAGCGCAAGGAAATGTTGCGCTTCCTGACCTGCGGCAACGTCGATGACGGCAAGAGCACCCTGATCGGGCGCCTGCTGCACGACTCCAAGATGATCTACGAAGATCACCTGGAAGCCATCACCCGCGATTCGAAGAAGTCCGGCACCACCGGTGACGACATCGACCTGGCGCTGCTCGTTGACGGCCTGCAGGCCGAGCGTGAGCAGGGCATCACCATCGATGTCGCCTACCGCTACTTCTCCACCGCCAAGCGCAAATTCATCATTGCCGATACCCCAGGCCATGAGCAGTACACCCGCAACATGGCCACCGGTGCGTCCACCTGTGACCTGGCGATTATCCTGATCGACGCGCGCTACGGCGTGCAGACCCAGACCCGTCGCCACAGCTTCATCGCCTCGTTGCTGGGCATCAAACACATCGTGGTGGCCGTCAACAAGATGGACATCAATGGCTTTGACCAGAGCGTATTCGAGTCGATCAAGGCCGATTACCTGAAGTTCGCCGACGGTATCGCGTTCAAGCCGAGCACCCTGGCCTTCGTGCCGATGTCGGCGCTCAAGGGCGACAACGTGGTGAACAGGAGCGAGCGTTCGCCGTGGTACACCGGGCAGTCGCTGATGGAGATTCTCGAGACCGTCGAGATCGCCAACGACCGCAACTACACCGACCTGCGTTTCCCGGTGCAGTACGTCAACCGTCCGAACCTGAACTTCCGAGGTTTCGCGGGCACCCTGGCCAGCGGCATCGTGCACAAGGGCGACGACGTCGTGGTGCTGCCGTCTGGCAAGAGCAGCCGCGTCAAATCCATCGTCACCTTCGAGGGCGAGCTGGAACAGGCGGGCCCGGGCCAGGCCGTGACCCTGACCATGGAAGACGAGATCGACATCTCCCGTGGCGACCTGCTGGTGCATGCCGACAACGTGCCGCAAGTGACCGACGCCTTCGACGCCATGCTGGTTTGGATGGCCGAAGAACCGATGCTGCCGGGCAAGAAGTACGACATCAAGCGCGCCACCAGCTATGTGCCGGGCTCCATCACCAGCATTGTGCACCGCGTGGACGTGAACACCCTGGCCGAAGGCCCGGCGAGTTCGCTGCAGTTGAACGAGATTGGCCGGGTCAAGGTCAGCCTCGACGCGGCTATTGCGTTGGACGGTTACGACAGCAACCGCACCACTGGCGCGTTTATCGTCATCGACCGCTTGACCAATGGCACCGTCGCGGCGGGCATGATCATCGCCCCGCCAGTCACCCATGGCAGCGCGGCGCAGCACGGCAAGTTGGCCCATGTCGCCACCGAGGAACGCGCCTTGCGTTTCGGCCAGCAACCGGCCACCGTGCTGTTCAGCGGCCTGTCCGGCGCCGGTAAGAGCACCTTGGCGTATGCGGTCGAGCGCAGGCTGTTCGACATGGGGCGTGCGGTGTTTGTGCTGGATGGCCAGAACTTGCGTCACGACCTCAACAAAGGTCTGCCGCAGGACCGCGCCGGGCGTACCGAGAACTGGCGCCGTGCCGCTCACGTGGCGCGCCAGTTCAACGAAGCCGGCCTGCTGACCCTGGCCGCGTTCGTCGCCCCGGATGCCGAAGGCCGCGAACAGGCCAAGGTGCTGATCGGCAGCGATCGTTTGCTGACCGTGTACGTGCAGGCGTCGCCGCAGGTGTGTGCCGAGCGTGATCCCCAAGGGCTGTACGCGGCGGGTGGGGATAACATCCCCGGTGAATCCTTCCCGTATGACGTGCCGTTGAATGCTGATCTGGTGATCGACACCCAGGCGTTGTCGCTGGAAGACAGCGTCAAGCAAGTGCTGGAGTTGTTGCGTCAGCGCGGCGCGATCTAAGCGTCACGCGCACAAAAAAGCCCGCCATGTTGGCGGGTTTTTTATGGGGCTTTGAAAACAGCGCAGTCAAATGTGGGAGGGGGCTTGCTCCCGATAGCGGTGGATCAGTAACAGCTGTACTGACTGACACGCCGCCATCGGGAGCAAGCCCCCTCCCACAGGGTGATCACCTTTTGCCAGGAAATTCTGTGTGAAGCTTGTCCAGCAACACATCCTTCTCTTCCCACAACCGGTTGATCCAGCCCTGGAACGCCAACCGATACTCCCCATCCTGCTCATAATTCTTGCCGATAAACTCGACCGGAATCTGCACCTCTTCAAACTGCACCACCACATCCTTCACATTCCCGCACAGCAAATCCCAGTAACCAGGACGCCCGCCAGGGTAGTGAATGGTCACGTTGACCAGCGACTTCAACTGCTCACCCATGGCATCCAGCACGAACGCAATCCCTCCGGCCTTGGGTTTGAGCAAATAGCGAAACGGCGAGTTCTGCTGTGCATGCTTGCCCGGTGTAAATCGTGTGCCCTCGGCAAAGTTGAAAATCCCCACCGGGTTGTCGCGAAACTTCGCACAGGTCTTGCGGGTGGTTTCCAGGTCCTTGCCTTTCTTTTCCGGGTGTTTTTCCAGGTATGCCTTGCTATAGCGCTTCATGAACGGAAAGCCCAGCGCCCACCACGCCAAACCAATCACCGGCACCCAGATCAGCTCCTGCTTGAGGAAGAACTTCAGCGGGCGAATGCGTCGATTGAGCACGTATTGCAGCACCATGATGTCGACCCAGCTCTGGTGGTTGCTGGTGACCAGGTACGAGTGTTGATAGTCCAGGCCTTCAAGGCCGCTCAAGTGCCAGCGGGTGCGCCGTACCAGGTTCATCCAGCCCTTGTTGTTGCTGACCCAGGCTTCGTGCGTGTGGTTCATCAAGCCTTCGCTCATGCGCTTGGCGAACGGCAGGGCCTTGAACAGCGCCACGATAAACAGGAACGAGCACAGCAGGATTGTGTTCAGCGCCAACAGCAGGGACGCGATTACTCCGCGTACGGCGGCAGGTAGAAAATCCAGCATTTAGATATCCATAGGTCGGTTGGCGGCTTGGATCGCGGTCAGGGCGATGGTGTACACGATGTCGTCCACCTGGGCGCCGCGCGGCAGGTCGTTGACCGGTTTGCGCAGGCCCTGGAGCATCGGCCCCAGGCTTACGCAATCGGCGCTGCGTTGCACGGCTTTGTAGGTGGTGTTGCCGGTATTCAGGTCGGGAAACACGAACACCGTAGCCTTGCCGGCGACCTGGCTGTTGGGGGCCAGTTGCCGGGCCACGCTTTCGTTGGCGGCTGCATCGTATTGCAACGGGCCATCGATCAGCAACGAGCTCTGTTGCTCGTGGGCGAGCAGGGTGGCTTCGCGGACTTTTTCCACTTCCTCACCGCTGGCCGAGTCGCCGCTGGAATAACTGATCATCGCCACACGCGGGACGATGCCGAAAGCGGCGGCCGAATCGGCGCTTTGCAGGGCGATCTCCGCCAGCTCCGCAGCGCTTGGGTGCGGGTTCATCACGCAGTCGCCATACACCAGCACCTGCTCGGGGAACAGCATGAAGAACACCGACGACACCAGGGTGCAGCCCGGCGCCGTTTTAATCAGCTGCAGGGCCGGGCGGATGGTGTTGGCGGTGGAGTGGACCACCCCGGACACCAGGCCGTCCACCTCGTCCAGGGCCAGCATCATGGTGGCGATCACCACGGTGTCTTCCAGTTGCTGCTCGGCCATTGGCGCGTTCAGGCTCTTGCTCTTGCGCAGTGCAACCATCGGTTCGACGTAGCGCTGGCGGATCAGGTCCGGGTCAAGTATCTCCAGGCCTTCCGGCAGTTCGATGCCCTGAGCCCGCGCCACCGCTTCCACGTCCGCCGGCTTGGCCAGCAGCACACAGCGGGCGATGCCGCGGGCCTGGCAGATCGCGGCGGCCTGCACGGTCAGCGGCTCGCTGCCTTCGGGCAGCACGATGCGCTTGTTGGCGGCCTGGGCGCGCTGGATCAACTGGTAGCGAAAGACCGCCGGTGACAAGCGCATCTCCCGTGGGGTGCCGCAGCGTTGGTGCAGCCAGCGCGCATCGAGGTGGCTGGCGACGAAGTCGGTGATGATCTCCGCGCGCTCGCGGTCATCGATGGGGATTTCCTTGTTGAGGCTGTTGAGCTGGTTGGCGGTGTCGTAGGAACCGGTGCTCACCGACAGTACCGGCAACCCGGCCTGGAACGCGCCACGGCACAAATCCATGATGCGCGGGTCGGGCAGGGTGTCGCTGGTCAGCAACAGGCCGGCCAGCGGTACGCCGTTGATCGCGGCCAGGCTGACGGCGAGGATGATGTCGTCGCGATCGCCCGGCGTCACCACCAGCACGCCGGGCTTGAGCAGCTCCACGGTGTTGCGCATGGTGCGCGCGCAGATAATGATCTTGGTCATGCGCCGGGTTTCATAGTCGCCGGCATTGAGGATCTGCGCGCCCATCAGGTCGGCCACGTCGCGGGTACGCGGCGCGTTGAGTTCGGGCTGGTAGGGGATGCAACCGAGCAGGCGGAAATCACCGCTGCGCAATAACGGCGAGTGCTCTTTGAGGCGCGCCGAGAAGGCCTCCATGCTTTCGTCGGTGCGCACCTTGTTGAGGATCACGCCCAGCACTTTCGGGTCTTTCGGGCCGCCGAACAGTTGCGCCTGCAATTCCACGCGGCCGGACAGTTCGGTGAGCACTTCATTTTCCGGGGCCGAGACCAGGATCACTTCGGCATCCAGGCTCTTGGCCAGGTGCAGGTTGACCCGTGCCGCATAGCTGGCGCTGCGGGTCGGCACCATGCCTTCGACGATCAGCACGTCCTTGCCCACGGCGGCTTGCTGGTACAGCGTGATGATTTCTTCGAGCAACTCATCGAGCTGGCCGTCGCCGAGCATGCGCTCAACATGGGCCAGGCCCAGGGGTTGCGGCGGCTTCAGGCCGTGGGTGCGCGCCACCAGTTCGGTAGAACGCTCGGGGCCGGTATCGCCAGGGTGTGGCTGGGCAATCGGTTTGAAGAAACCGACTTTCAGCCCGGCCCGTTCCAGGGTACGCACCAGCCCAAGGCTGATGGAGGTCAGACCCACACCAAAATCGGTGGGCGCGATAAAAAAAGTCTGCATGCGAATTCTCTGGAGGTGCATGGCTGGGGTGGCACTCTATGCGTGAGTGCCTACCGCGAATCAGGCGCCAAGGTTATCGTTATTCGGGGTGTTGCGCACACCAGCCGCACGCAAAGGGCTGGCCAATTTTTTCAAGGCGCTGCGCGGGGTCGAGCACCCAGGCGCGCGACTGCCATGGCGGCTGGTGGCGCAGATGCTGGGTGTGGCCGCAGGACAGCTCGACGACCCAGTGCAGGTCGTCGTCCTGGTGGAATCCGCTGATCGTCGAGACCGTTGGTCGGCCCCGTCTGTCCGGGTTCTGTTCGCTTTCGGGCAAATCCTTGTTTAGACTTGTCCGTTCTTCATTCTTATGCAAAAGGTCTCGCCCCATGACGATCGCCGCTAACAAGGCTGTCTCCATCGACTATACCCTGACCAACGACGCTGGTGAGGTCATCGACAGCTCCGCCGGCGGCGCGCCGCTGGTCTACCTGCAAGGCGCGGGTAACATTATCCCAGGCCTGGAAAAGGCTCTGGAAGGCAAGGCAGTTGGTGATGAACTGACCGTTGCCGTAGAACCTGAGGATGCCTACGGCGAATACTCCGCAGAACTGGTCAGCACCTTGAGCCGCAGCATGTTCGAAGGTGTTGATGAGCTGGAAGTGGGCATGCAGTTCCACGCTTCCGCCCCGGACGGCCAAATGCAGATCGTGACCATCCGCGACCTGGACGGTGACGACGTGACCGTTGACGGCAACCACCCGCTGGCTGGCCAGCGCCTGAACTTCCAAGTGAAGATCGTTGCCATCCGCGACGCTTCCCAGGAAGAAGTGGCTCACGGTCACGTCCACGGTGAAGGCGGTCATCACCATTGATTGTGGTTTGATCAAGCGGTAGCAAAAACGCCCCGACTGGTTCGGGGCGTTTTTTTTGCGCGGTTGAAAATGCACCACTATTCAAATGTGGGAGGGGGCTTGCTCCCGATAGCGGTGGATCAGTCACTAGATGCAGTGGCAGACCCTCAGCCATCGGGAGCAAGCCCCCTCCCACATTTTGATTTATGCACTCCAGAAAACAAAAATGCCCCGCACCTTTCGGTACGGGGCATTTCTTAACTGATTCGCAACCTGGGCTGCGTAGCAGTTGTTACCACTTAGGCTGCAGCAGGAACGCTCAGAGCCTTGATGTGGCCATTCAGGCGGCTCTTATGACGAGCGGCCTTGTTCTTGTGGATGATGCCTTTATCGGCCATACGGTCGATAACTGGCACGGCCAGAACGTAAGCAGCTTGAGCTTTTTCAGCGTCTTTGGTGTCGATGGCTTTAACTACATTCTTGATGTAGGTACGAACCATGGAACGCAGGCTGGCGTTGTGGCTGCGACGCTTCTCAGCCTGTTTTGCACGTTTTTTGGCGGAAGGTGTGTTGGCCACCGTCGAGCTCCTCGAAAGACTTTTTAGGAAATAGCAAACAAAATAGGCCGCGAATCATGCCGATGACTTGATGGGTTGTCAAGGGCGGCTGATGCGAACTGCTGAGTGGTCGATCTGAAGAGGCGGGTGATTTATTTCCGGCGCTTGACCTGTAAACTCGCGAGCTTTGGCTCTGTGCTGTTGCAGGCGCGCAGTATCGCATAAGTAGGCGCTTTGTTCGCCTGCTCTTTATCTATAGGCGCAAACTCTTTCAATGAATCTGCTCAAATCGTTGGCTGCCGTCAGCTCTATCACGATGATCTCCCGGGTTTTGGGGTTTGTGCGTGACACCCTGCTGGCGCGCATTTTTGGCGCCAGTATGGCCACGGACGCCTTCTTTATTGCCTTTAAATTGCCCAACCTGCTGCGCAGAATTTTCGCCGAAGGCGCGTTCTCCCAGGCCTTTGTGCCGATCCTGGCCGAATACAAGACCCAGCAGGGCGAGGAGGCAACCCGCACGTTCATCGCCTACGTCTCTGGCCTGCTGACCCTGGTGCTGATGCTGGTGACCCTGGTCGGCATACTCGCCGCGCCCTGGGTGATCTGGGCCACGGCGCCGGGCTTTGCCAACACCCCGGAAAAGTTCGCGCTGACCACCGACCTGCTGCGCGTGACCTTTCCTTATATAGTGCTGATCTCGCTGTCATCCCTCGCCGGGGCGATCCTCAATACCTGGAATCGTTTCTCGGTGCCGGCCTTCGTGCCGACGCTGCTCAACGTCAGCATGATTATTTTCGCGCTGTTCCTCACACCGTACTTCGACCCACCGGTGATGGCCCTCGGCTGGGCAGTCCTGGCCGGCGGCCTGGCACAGTTGCTCTACCAACTGCCGCATCTGAAAAAAATCGGCATGCTCGTGCTGCCGCGCCTGAACCTCAAGGACACCGGCGTCTGGCGTGTGATGCGCAATATGTTGCCAGCAATCCTCGGGGTGTCGGTCAGTCAGATTTCCCTGATCATCAACACGGCGTTCGCTTCGCTGCTGGTATCCGGCTCGGTGTCGTGGATGTACTACGCCGACCGCCTGATGGAATTGCCGTCCGGCGTACTCGGGGTGGCCTTGGGGACAATTCTGCTGCCGACCCTGGCGCGCACCTACGCAAGCAAGGACCGTCAGGAGTATTCGCGCATTCTCGACTGGGGCCTGCGCCTGTGCTTCTTGCTGGTGTTGCCCTGCGCCCTGGCCTTGGGAATCCTGGCTGAGCCCTTGACGGTCTCGCTGTTTCAATACGGCCAGTTCGACGCCCATGACGCCTTGATGACCCAGCACGCGCTGGTGGCTTACTCCGTCGGCTTGCTCGGTATTATCGTGATCAAGGTGCTGGCGCCGGGCTTCTATGCCCAGCAAAACATCCGCACGCCGGTGAAGATCGCGATTTTCACGCTGATCGTCACGCAACTGCTCAACCTGGTATTTATCGGCCCGCTGGCCCATGCCGGCCTGGCGTTGGCGATCAGCGCCGGTGCGTGCATCAATGCCGGCCTGCTGTTTTATCAACTGCGCAAACAACAGATGTACCAGCCGCAGCCAGGCTGGGGGGGTTCACCCTCAAGCTGCTCGTGGCGGTCGCCGCGATGTCCGCCGTGTTGCTGGGCCTGATGCATGTCATGCCGGCCTGGGACCAGGGCCATATGCTGGAGCGCTTCATGCGCCTTGGCGTGCTGGTGGTGGCGGGCGTGATGGTGTACTTCGGGATGTTGCTGCTGCAGGGTTTCCGCCTGCGCGATTTCAATCGCAAGTCCCTGGGGTAGACAGTTTGCCCCGATAAAACGGCTGTTTTATCGAATCGATCCATTTGGCCTGTGCTGTTGCCTGTCGTCCGGGGCCGGGTGTGGTTATAATCGACCACTTTATGAGCAAGAAGCGCGTTATGCAGCTGGTTCGAGGTCTCCACAACCTGCGCCCCGAGCATCGGGGCTGCGTCGCCACTATTGGCAACTTTGACGGTGTTCACCGTGGCCACCAGGCTATCCTGGCCAGGCTGCGCGAGCGTGCGGTCGAGTTGGGCGTGCCCAGCTGCGTGGTGATTTTTGAGCCGCAGCCGCGGGAATATTTCACTCCCGAGACCGCGCCGGCCCGTCTGGCCCGCCTGCGGGACAAGCTGCAACTGCTGGCTGAAGAAGGCGTCGACCGCGTGCTCTGCCTGGCCTTCAACCAGCGTTTGCAAAGCCTGAGCGCCGCTGAGTTCGTCGACCGCATCCTCGTCGATGGCCTGGGCGTACAGCATTTGGAAGTCGGCGACGACTTCCGTTTTGGTTGCGACCGCGTCGGAGATTTCGATTTCCTGCAACACGCCGGCGTCAACCAGGGGTTTACCGTCGAAGCCGCGCAAACCGTCGAACTGGACGGCCTGCGCGTGAGCAGTACCCAGGTGCGTAACGCCCTGGCCGCTGCCGACTTCGCCTTGGCCGAGCGTTTGCTCGGTCGCCCGTTCCGCATCGCCGGGCGGGTATTGCACGGCCAGAAGCTGGCGCGCCAACTAGGCACGCCAACCGCCAACGTGCAACTCAAGCGCCGTCGTGTGCCACTCACCGGGGTTTACCTGGTGAGCGTCGACATCGATGGCCAATCGTGGCCGGGAGTCGCCAACATAGGCGTCAGGCCCACGGTTGCAGGTGATGGCAAGGCCCACCTGGAAGTTCATCTTCTGGATTTTGCCGTTGATTTATACGACCGGCGTTTAACGGTGGTTTTCCACCAGAAGCTGCGTGAAGAGCAGCGTTTCGCCTCCCTTGAGGCGTTGAAAACGGCGATCAATGCGGATGTCGCCGCCGCCCGTGCACTAGCCGCACCTAGCGCCCATCGCTAACCGAAGAGCCTTAAATGACCGACTATAAAGCCACGCTAAACCTTCCGGACACCGCCTTCCCAATGAAGGCCGGCCTGCCACAGCGCGAACCGCAGATCCTGCAGCGCTGGGACAGTATTGGCCTGTACGGAAAGTTGCGCGAAATTGGCAAGGATCGTCCGAAATTCGTCCTGCACGACGGCCCTCCTTATGCCAACGGCACGATTCACATCGGTCATGCGCTGAACAAGATTCTCAAGGACATGATCCTGCGTTCGAAAACCCTGTCGGGCTTCGACGCACCGTATGTCCCGGGTTGGGACTGCCACGGCCTGCCGATCGAGCACAAAGTCGAAGTGACCTACGGCAAGAACCTGGGCGCGGATAAAACCCGCGAACTGTGCCGTGCCTACGCCACCGAGCAGATCGAAGGGCAGAAGTCCGAGTTCATCCGTCTGGGTGTGCTGGCCGAGTGGGACAATCCGTACAAAACCATGAACTTCAAGAACGAGGCCGGTGAAATCCGCGCCTTGGCCGAAATCGTCAAGGGCGGCTTCGTGTTCAAGGGCCTCAAGCCCGTGAACTGGTGCTTCGACTGCGGCTCGGCGCTGGCCGAGGCGGAAGTCGAGTACGAGGAAAAGAAATCCTCGACCATCGACGTGGCCTTCCCGATCGCCGACGACGCCAAGCTGGCCGAGGCCTTTGGCCTGGCATCGCTGGCCAAGCCCGCTGCCATCGTGATCTGGACCACCACGCCATGGACCATCCCCGCCAACCAGGCACTGAACGTGCACCCGGAGTTCACCTACGCGCTGGTCGATGTTGGCGATCGCCTGTTGGTGCTGGCCGAAGAAATGGTCGAGTCGTGCCTGGCGCGCTACGAGCTGCAAGGTTCGGTGATCGCCACCACCACCGGCTCCGCGCTGGAACTGATCAACTTCCGTCATCCGTTCTATGACCGCCTGTCGCCGGTATATATGGCTGACTACGTCGAGCTGGGTTCGGGCACGGGCATCGTTCACTGCTCGCCTGCCTATGGCGTGGACGACTTCGTGACCTGCAAGAAGTACGGCATGGTCAACGACGACATCATCAACCCGGTACAGAGCAACGGCGTGTATGTGCCGTCGCTGGAGTTCTTCGGCGGGCAGTTCGTCTTCAAGGCCGACCAGCCGATCATCGACAAGCTGCGTGAAGTCGGCGCGCTGATGCAGGCCGACACCATCAAGCACAGCTACATGCACTGCTGGCGCCACAAGACCCCGTTGATCTACCGCGCCACCGCGCAGTGGTTTATCGGCATGGACAAAGAGCCGGCCAGCGGCGAAACCCTGCGCATACGCTCGCTCAAAGCCATCGAAGACACCCAGTTCGTCCCGGCCTGGGGCCAGGCGCGCCTGCACTCGATGATCGCCAACCGTCCGGACTGGTGCATCTCCCGCCAGCGTAACTGGGGCGTGCCGATCCCGTTCTTCCTGAACAAGGAAAGCGGCGAACTGCACCCGCGCACCGTCGAGCTGATGGAAGAAGTGGCCCAGCGCATTGAACAGGAAGGCATCGAAGCCTGGTTCAAGCTGGACGCCGCCGAGCTGCTGGGCGATGAAGCGCCGCAGTACGACAAGATCAGCGACACCCTCGACGTGTGGTTCGACTCCGGTACCACCCACTGGCACGTACTGCGAGGCTCGCACCCGATGGGCCACGACAGCGGCCCGCGTGCCGACCTGTACCTGGAAGGTTCCGACCAGCACCGTGGCTGGTTCCACTCTTCGCTGCTGACCGGCTGCGCCATCGACGGCCATGCGCCGTACCGCGAACTGCTGACCCACGGCTTCACCGTCGACGAAAACGGTCGCAAGATGTCCAAGTCGCTGAAGAACGTGATCGAGCCGAAAAAGATCAACGACACCCTGGGTGCCGACATCATGCGCCTGTGGGTAGCGTCGACCGATTACTCGGGCGAGATCGCCGTGTCGGACCAGATCCTGGCCCGCAGCGCCGATGCCTACCGTCGCATCCGCAATACCGCACGCTTCCTGCTGTCGAACCTGACCGGCTTCAACCCGGCCACCGACCTGCTGCCGGCCGAAGACATGCTCGCCCTCGACCGTTGGGCCGTGGACCGTACCCTGCTGTTGCAACGCGAGTTGCAGGAGCATTACGGCGAGTACCGCTTCTGGAACGTCTATTCGAAGATCCACAACTTCTGCGTGCAGGAGCTGGGTGGGTTCTACCTCGACATCATCAAGGACCGCCAGTACACCACCGGCGCCAACAGCAAGGCGCGCCGCTCGGCGCAGACCGCGCTCTACCACATCAGCGAAGCGCTGGTGCGCTGGATCGCACCGATCCTGGCGTTCACCGCCGACGAGCTGTGGGAATACCTGCCGGGCGAGCGTAACGAGTCCGTCATGCTCAATACCTGGTACGAAGGCCTGACCGAACTGCCGGCCGACTTCGAACTGGGTCGTGCGTACTGGGAAGGCGTGATGGCCGTGAAGGTTGCGGTGAACAAGGAGCTGGAAGTGCAGCGCGCGGCCAAGGCCGTGGGTGGCAACCTGCAAGCCGAAGTCACCCTGTTTGCCGAGGACGGCCTGACCGCCGACCTGGCCAAGCTGAGCAACGAACTGCGCTTTGTGTTGATCACCTCCACCGCCAGCCTGGCGCCATTCGCCCAGGCTCCGGCAGACGCCGTGGCGACTGATGTACCGGGCCTGAAGCTCAAAGTGGTCAAGTCGGCGTTCCCTAAATGCGCGCGTTGCTGGCACTGCCGTGAAGATGTCGGCGTGAACCCGGAGCATCCGGAAATCTGCGGTCGTTGCGTGGATAACATCAGCGGTGAAGGCGAGGTTCGCCACTATGCCTAGTAAAAACATGCCTGACGCCAGCCGTTTCGGACGTCTTGGCTGGCTCGTACTGAGCGTGCTGGTCCTGGTCATCGACCAGGTCAGCAAGGCTCATTTCGAAGGCACCCTGGAAATGTTCCAGCAAATCGTGGTGATTCCGGATTACTTCAGCTGGACCCTGGCCTACAACACCGGCGCGGCCTTCAGCTTCCTCGCCGATGGCGGCGGCTGGCAGCGCTGGTTGTTCGCACTGATCGCCGTGGTGGTCAGTGCGGTGCTGGTGGTCTGGCTCAAGCGCCTGGGCCGTGATGACACCTGGTTGGCCATCGCTCTCGCCCTGGTGCTGGGCGGCGCGCTGGGCAACCTGTACGACCGCATTGCCCTGGGCCATGTGATCGACTTCATCCTGGTGCACTGGCAGAACCGCCATTATTTCCCGGCGTTCAACTTCGCCGACAGCGCCATCACCGTTGGTGCAATCATGCTGGCGCTGGATATGTTCAAGAGCAAAAAAACCGGAGAGACCGTCAATGACTGATCAGGTATTGGCTGAGCAACGCATCGGCCAGAACACGGAAGTCACTTTGCACTTTGCATTGCGCCTGGAGAATGGCGACACGGTCGACAGCACTTTCGATAAAGCCCCGGCGACCTTCAAGGTCGGCGATGGCAACCTGTTGCCGGGTTTTGAAACGGCGCTGTTCGGATTCAAGGCTGGCGATAAGCGCAACCTGCAGATCCCGCCAGAAAATGCCTTTGGCCAGCCCAACCCGCAAAACGTGCAGATCATCCCGCGTTCGCAGTTCGAAGGCATGGACCTGTCGGAAGGCCTGCTGGTGATCTTCAATGATGCGGCGAATACGGAATTGCCCGGCGTGGTCAAAGCCTTCGATGACGCGCAAGTGACCATCGACTTCAACCACCCGTTGGCCGGCAAGACACTGACCTTCGACGTCGAGATCATCAACGTCAAGGCGCTGGTCTAAAATGTGGGAGGGGGCTTGCCCTAATGCCAGTCAGTTAAGGCTTTTTGTAGGAGCGAGCTTGCTCGCGAAAAACGTCAACGATAACGCGTGCTTCCTGAATAAACGCGGTGCCTGTGAGTTTTTCGCGAGCAAGCTCGCTCCTACAGACGGTGGTGTACGCTTAACTGACTGGCATTAGGGCTTACCCCCTCCCACCTTTGATCCCCATTGTCCTTTAGGTCAGCACAAACCTGGCCCAAAGTGGCTGCAAGACACGAGGCACAGCATGCAAATCAAACTCGCCAACCCCCGTGGCTTCTGCGCCGGCGTGGACCGGGCGATCGAAATCGTCAACCGCGCCCTGGAAGTCTTCGGCCCGCCGATTTATGTGCGGCATGAAGTCGTCCACAACAAGTTCGTGGTCGAAGACCTGCGTGCTCGCGGAGCCATCTTCGTCGAAGAGCTCGACCAGGTGCCCGATGATGTCATCGTTATCTTCAGTGCCCATGGCGTGTCCCAGGCCGTGCGCACCGAAGCGGCTGGCCGTGGCCTGAAAGTGTTCGACGCCACGTGCCCGCTGGTGACCAAGGTGCACATTGAGGTGGCGCGCTACAGCCGTGATGGCCGCGAATGCATCCTGATCGGCCACGCCGGCCATCCGGAGGTCGAAGGCACCATGGGCCAGTATGACTCCAGTAATGGCGGCGCGATCTACCTGGTAGAAGACGAAAAAGACGTTGCCAGCTTGCAGGTGCAAAACCCTGAACGCTTGGCCTTCGTCACCCAGACCACCTTGTCCATGGACGATACCAGCCGCGTTATCGACGCCCTGCGCACGCGATTCCCGGCCATCGGCGGCCCGCGCAAGGACGACATCTGCTACGCCACGCAAAACCGCCAGGATGCAGTCAAGCAGCTGGCCGATGAGTGTGATGTGGTGCTGGTGGTCGGCAGCCCCAACAGCTCCAACTCCAACCGTTTGCGCGAGTTGGCTGAGCGCATGGCGACGCCGGCGTACCTGATCGACGGCGCCGAGGACATGCAGCGTAGCTGGTTCGACGGCGTAGAGCGCATCGGCATTACGGCAGGCGCCTCGGCCCCGGAAGTTTTGGTGCGCGGCGTGATCCAGCAATTGCACGCCTGGGGTGCCACCGGCGCCGACGAATTGGCGGGCCGGGAAGAAAACATTACGTTTTCAATGCCCAAAGAATTACGGGTTCGCTCGCTGCTCTGAACCCCTGGCGGCTGGGTTAACCTCGGCATAGCGCCTGCTCGGTCTTGTCACTGCGCAGGCTGATACGCCCGCTGGGAGCGAGCACGACCTGATACAGGCTCTGGGCCTGTTGTGTGTCGCACACATGCACGGTGCCGGCACGAAATCCCCCGCCCGCAAACACCGGCTCCCCCAAACCGCTGAAACGCACCTGGCTGCTGACCGGGCCATTGCCGGCAACCGGTACTTGCCCGCTGTCCTGTCGCTCCAGTAGCACCGGATTATCGTCGTCCAGGTGGCCGCGCCCATTGATATCCAGTATCACCCGCCATCCTTGGCTCCAGTCTTCATCCCGCGCATGGATCACCACCGCACGATTGCGTGCAATCGCCTCGGTGCGCGCGTAACGCAGCCCGTCGGCCAGTGCCTGGGCCACGCTTTGTCGCTGCTGCGATTCCAGCAAACCTTTGAAGTTGGGTATGGCCAGTTGCGCCAGAACACCCGTCACGATCAATCCCAGCAGTAATTCGATCAGGGTGAAACCTCGTTGTGTCATGTGTGCTCCCTCCGTGGATGCGAGTGATCGTCAAGTGGCAGGCATAGGTATAGCGCTTGGTCCCTGGTGCTGAATGATGGCCTTTACGTCCAATGTATTTCCCTTTGTTCCGGTAGCGGCAGCGGCCGAAAACCGACGCTAGGCTTGGGGCACACAGCAGGTTTTTCCTGTTTTCCTAAGGCCTTCGACATGGATGACGACGGTATGCCTTTCTGCCGGAATACATTTTCTCTACGCGCTTTTTATCGGCACCAATCCGGCATGACGCTGATCGAGGTGCTGGTCGCGGTGCTGGTCCTGGCGCTCGGACTGCTGGGGGCCGCGGCGATCCAGCTCAACGCGCTCAAGACCACCGACAGCGCAAGGATGACCAGCCAAGCCAGTTTTATTGCCTACGACATGCTCGACCGTATTCGCGCCAACGCCGCTGTCGATTACTCCCAGGCTCGCACCGGCAGCACCTCGGCTACCAGCGTGCGTGACCTGGACCTGCGTGACTTCGAGGCCAATATCACTGGTTTTGCCGGCAAGGACGCCAAGGGTGCGATAGCGGCCAGCGGCGATGAGGTCACTGTCAGCATCAGTTGGGAGGATGTCAGGAGCAGACTGGGTGAGCGGCAAACCTTCACCCTGACCAGTCGGATCGCCAATGGGCAAGGGCGGTTGCAATGATCCGTCCTGCGCGAGGTTTCGGGCTGGTGGAGTTGCTGCTGGCGCTGGCCGTCGGGCTGGTGGTAGTGCTCGGGGCGAGCCAGGTGCTGATCGGTTCGCGGTTGACCCAGGCCAGCCAGCAGGCCGCCATGGTGCTGCAGGACGATGCGCGGTTCGTCCTGAGCAAGATGACTCAGGATATTCGCCAGACGGGCATGCTGGGGTGTCTGGCCACGGCTTTTATCGACAACGCCCCGGCGGCCTTTGATCGGCCGATTGGCTGGGAAGCTTCGGCAAGCGCAAAGTCACTGACTCTGGTGACCGCCAATGCCAGCAACAGTACAGGCAAGCCTGACTGGACGGTGGTATCCGACTGCAAAGAGGCCGCCCAGGCCTATACCGGGACGCCGTCTGGGATTGCGCCCGGGCAGATTCGTTTCGCTATACGCGAGCTCACCTACACCTATGAGACGGGTCAGTTGAAGATCAGTACCCCGTCAGCTCCGGCCAAAGCCGTACTGATGGATAACGTACGGGCCTTCGAGATCAGTTTTGGTGTGGCGGCCAGGCCTGAATCGACCGGCGTGGTGCGTTACGACAGCCACCCGGCCGACGCATCGTTGATACGCAGCGTGCGCATCCTCATGACCCTGCAAGACCCCACCGGGCGGGTGAAAGACCAGGCCTACGCCGTCGTGGCGGCACTGCGCAACCGGCTGGATTAGGGCGATGACAATGATGCGGTGTAGCCAGGTGCGGCAGGCGGGGATGGTATTGCTGATCAGCCTGGTATTTCTGCTGTTGTTGTCACTGGTGGGGTTGTCGTCGATGCAGGGCGCGCTCGCTCAGCAGAAGGCGGCTAATAGCCTGTGGCAGCGTAATCAATCGTTCCAGACGGCTGAAAGTGGCCTGCGGCTGGGGGAGTCGGCGGTGCGCAGGGGCGGGCAGGTGATGCCGGTTTGCCAGTCGATCATCAGTTGCGCGCCGCCCGATGAAGCTTCATCGGTGGTGGGCGCCGGACACAATCCGGTCTCGGCGGTGACGTGGGTGGCGTTCAAGGACGGGGTGTATGGCGTTCAATCCCTGGGCGTGGGTTCGGGCCAGACACATTTGCCGCCGTATGCCCCAGCCGCGCTCTTCCGCGTGACGGCCGTCGGGCTTGGTGGCCGATCGCGCACCGTGCTGGAGGCTGTGTATGCGCGGGTGGAGGAGGGCGACGGCGAACGGTTTCGGCGAGTCTTATGGCGGCAACTTCAATAAGGAGCAATCGAATGGGCATGGATAGCCAGGGCTTTACCCTGATCGAATTATTGATCGCCGTGGCGATCATTGCGTTGCTGGGCGGAATCGCTTACCCCGCATATACCGTCCAGGTGAAAAAGGTCCACCGGGTGCAGATCGTCGCGCTGCTGGCCGAGCAAGCTCAGTACCTGGAGCGTTTTTACACGCGCAACGGCACTTATATTGATGCAAGCGGCGTCAGTACAGGCAACGATCACTATAGAATCAGCTCAGTCTTGAACCCTCAGGACTTTGCCTTGCTGGCCACGCCTGCCACGGGCTCTGTCATGGCGGACGACGCCTGTGGCCGGTTCAGCTTGACCAGCACCGGCATGCGGAGCAATCCGGGAGCGGCGCCAGAGATGCCGCTCAAGGCATGCTGGGGGCAGTGATGAGAGTGCTGGATGAATGGGCGCCGGGCGCGCTTTTACCTTTTTATCGGCTGGATCAAATGATGGCTAAGCAACAGCGAGTAGTGATTGTCGGCGGCGGAGTGATTGGCTTGTTGACGGCATACAACCTGGCGAACAGGGGGCTGGCGGTCATATTGCTGGAGCGCGCCGGGCTTGGGCAGGAATCATCCTGGGCCGGCGGCGGAATTGTTTCGCCGTTGTATCCGTGGCGCTATAGTCCGGCGGTGACCGCTTTAGCCCACTGGTCCCAGGATTTCTACCCGCAACTGGCGCAACGGCTGTTCGCCGCGACCGGGCTTGATCCTGAGGTTCACACCACGGGCCTGTATTGGCTCGACCTGGATGACGAAGCCGAGGCTCTGGCCTGGGCTGCGCGTGAAGGCCGGCCCTTGAGCAAAGTGGACGTGTCGGCCGCCCATGACGCGGTCCCGGTGCTGGGCGGCGGTTATTCGCGGGCGATCTACATGGCCGACGTAGCCAATGTGCGCAATCCGCGCCTGGTCAAATCCCTCAAGGTGGCGTTGTCGGCGCTGCCCGGTGTGACGATTCACGAGCAGTGCGAGGTCGCTGGATTTATTGTGGAAGGCGGCACTGTGGTGGGCGTGAATACGTCTGCTGGCGTCATCACGGGTGATCAGGTGGTGCTTGCGGCCGGTGCCTGGAGCGGGGCGTTGCTGGGAAAACTGGGCTTGGCGCTGCCCGTGGAGCCGGTAAAGGGCCAGATGATCCTCTACAAATGCGCGCCTGATTTTTTATCGAGTATGGTCCTGGCCAAAGGACGCTATGCGATCCCGCGACGGGATGGGCACATTCTGATTGGCAGCACCCTGGAGCATGAGGGGTTCGATAAAACGCCGACCGAAACCGCACTGGAAAGTCTCAAGGCTTCTGCGGTGGAACTGCTTCCCGCCCTGGCGGACGCCGAGGTGGTGGGGCATTGGGCGGGGTTGCGGCCCGGCTCGCCGGAAGGCATCCCTTATATCGGCGAGGTGCCCGGCTTCAAAGGCCTGTGGCTCAATTGCGGGCACTACCGCAACGGCCTGGTGCTTGCCCCGGCGTCCTGCCAGTTGTTTGCCGACTTGTTGCTGGGGCATGCGCCGATCATCGACCCGGCACCTTACGCGCCCGCCGGTCGACTCAACGCTGGATAGACTTCGGCCCTTGCTGCAGGTGTGCCTGGGTGCAATACCATTGCTGGCCCGAGCTCAGCGCACGATCCTGCGGCACATGCACGCCGCAGTGGGCGCAACGCACCATCATTGAGGCATTGGGTTCGCCGGTACGGGATTGGCCGGCCGCTGGGCTTTTAAATTTGCGCCAGAGCCATACCGCAGCGGCAATGACGGCGATCCAGAACAATAGACGAAGCACGATGGGCAGTTTCTCAATGAGGAATGCGCCAGTTTAGCCAAGGTCGCCATGGGCGCACAGCGCAATAAATACTCGCCCATGAAAAAGGGAGCTCCTGAGAGCTCCCTTTTGCGTTGCGTCGAACGGTCAGTCGAACACACCGAAGGTCATGTAGCTGAACCACGAGCGGTCCTGGTTGTTGCCCAGGGCTTGCGGCTCTTCCTCTTCGATCACGTCGCCGTTCTCGTCGTGCGGCTTGAGATCCGAAGGAATCGCGTCCTTGGCGTCCTGGTACTGCTTGATCACGTCCTGGTTGGCGCGTGTTTCACCCGGTGGCAGCGGTGGACGGGACTCGATCAGGCCCAGGGTGTACTTGCTCAGCCACGAACGGTTGTCGGCTTCGTCAACCTGAGGCACGAACTGGCCGTCTTTCAGGCTTGGGTGGTCCGGGTAGTTGAGCTTGAGGGTTTCCAGGCTGGTGCCTGCCAGTTCGTCCAGGTGCAGGCGCTGGTAAGCCTCGGTCATCACGGCCAGGCCGTCGCCCACCGAAGGGGTTTCCTGGAAGTTCTCCACCACGTAGCGGCCACGGTTGGCGGCGGCCACGTACGCCTGACGGGTCAGGTAGTAGTGGGCCACGTGGATCTCGTAGGAAGCCAGCAGGTTGCGCAGGTAGATCATGCGCTGCTTGGCGTCCGGCGCGTAGCGGCTGTTCGGGTAGCGGCTGGTCAGCTGGGCGAACTCGTTGTAGGAGTCGCGGGCAGCGCCCGGGTCACGCTTGGTCATGTCCAGCGGCAGGAAGCGCGCCAGCAAGCCGACGTCCTGGTCGAACGAGGTCAGGCCCTTCATGTAGTAGGCGTAGTCAACGTTCGGATGCTGCGGGTGCAGGCGGATAAAACGCTCGGCAGCGGACTTGGCAGCTTCCGGCTCGGCGTTTTTATAGTTGGCGTAGATCAGCTCGAGCTGGGCCTGGTCGGCATAGCGTCCGAACGGATAGCGCGACTCCAGGGCCTTCAGCTTCGCTGTGGCGCTGGTGTAGCTATTATTGTCCAGGTCTGTCTGAGCTTGCTGGTACAGCTCGACTTCGCTCAGGTTTTCGTCGACGACCTCCTTGGTTGACGAGCAAGCAGCAGTCATGGCGAGGATGGCGATCAGCAGCAGGTGTTTCACTTGCATGGCGGCTTGCGTCCCTATGACGGCCGCTGTCTTGGGCGGGGCCGTCCTGTTATGATGAGCGCCCCGTTGAAAGCCTCGGGGCAAAAGACGCCGTATTTAACCACAAGCGCGCAGCCGAAACCAAAGGCTGTGCCACGCCTAGTCTGAGCATGTCCGATAAAATTGAACTTCGCGCAGAGGTGCCGTCCGAATTGGGCGGCCAACGCCTCGATCAAGTCGCCGCACAATTATTCGCTGAGCACTCGCGCTCGCGCCTTTCCGCCTGGATCAAAGACGGCCGCCTGACTGTGGATGGAGCGGTTATCCGCCCGCGAGACATAGTGCATGGCGGTGCGATTCTTGAGCTAACTGCCGAGCAGGAAGCCCAGGGAGAATGGGTCGCCCAGGACATCGAGCTGGATATCGTCTATGAAGACGACGACATCCTGGTCATCAACAAACCCGCAGGCCTGGTGGTTCACCCGGCTGCCGGGCACGCTGATGGCACCTTGCTCAATGCCCTGTTGCACCACGTACCGGACATCATCAATGTGCCGCGCTGCGGCATCGTGCACCGTCTGGACAAGGACACCACCGGCCTGATGGTGGTGGCCAAGACCATTCAGGCGCAGACGCAACTGGTTACTCAATTGCAGAGTCGCAGCGTCAGCCGGATCTACGAGTGCATCGTGATCGGCGTCGTGGTGGCCGGGGGCAAGATCAACGCCCCAATCGGTCGTCACGGCCAGCAGCGCCAGCGCATGGCGGTGATGGAGGGCGGCAAGCAGGCCGTCAGCCACTATCGCGTGCTGGAGCGTTTCCGTTCCCACACGCACGTGCGGGTCAAGCTGGAAACCGGTCGTACCCACCAGATCCGCGTGCACATGGCCCACATCAACTTCCCGTTGGTCGGTGATCCGGCCTACGGTGGTCGCTTCCGCATTCCGCCGGCGGCCAGCCAGACCATGGTTGAATCGCTCAAGACGTTCCCGCGCCAGGCGCTGCATGCACGCTTCCTGGAACTGGATCATCCGACGAGCGGTAAGCGCATGAGCTGGGAATCGCCGCTTCCAGACGATCTGGTCTGGTTGTTGTCGCTGCTCAAGCAGGATCGCGAGGCGTTTATCGGATGAGTGACTGGCTGATACCTGACTGGCCCGCGCCGTCTCAGGTCAAAGCCTGCGTCACTACCTGTGCGGGCGGCGTCAGTGTGGCGCCGTTCGACAGCCTCAACCTGGGCGATCATGTCGAGGACAGCCTTGAGGCCGTCCTGGAAAATCGTCGCCGTCTTACCGATGCCTTCGGTATCCAGCCGGCCTGGTTGCGTCAAGTCCACGGCACCACTGTGGTCGAGGCCGATCCGGGCCGTATCGCCGAAGCGGATGGCAGTTGGACCAGCACCCCTGGTATCGCCTGCACCGCGATGACGGCCGATTGCCTGCCTGCATTGTTCTGCAATCGAGCGGGCACCCGTGTGGCGGCGGCGCATGCCGGTTGGCGTGGGCTCGCGGCCGGGGTGCTGGAGGCTACCTTCGACAGCCTGGGTTGCGACCCCGCCGACGTGCTGGTCTGGCTCGGCCCGGCCATTGGTCCGCAGGCCTTTGAGGTCGGCCCCGAGGTGCGTGAAGCCTTCATGCAACAACTGCCCGCGACTGCCCAAGCCTTCGTGCCCAGCCGTAATCCCGGCAAGTTTATGGCCGATATCTATCAGCTTGCTCGTCTGCGCCTGGCAGCACGGGGCGTTACCGCTGTGTATGGTGGCGGTTTGTGCACCGTGACCGACCCGCGCTTCTTTTCCTATCGCCGCAGCCCACGCACGGGCCGATTCGCCTCCCTTATCTGGCTCGAACGCTAGACTGTCCTGATCTGTATCAACCATCCGCTGCTTGAATCCCCCAGAATCCACCCCATCTATAGGGGTATCTGGCAGGTTTCTTCATTTAGGATGTTTCTACAGCTCCGGCCTGCTCAAAAGGAAGGTGACTTATGCGTATTGATCGTTTAACCAGCAAATTGCAGTTGGCCTTATCGGACTCCCAATCCCTGGCGGTCGGTCTCGACCACCCGGCAATTGAACCTGCGCACTTGATGCAGGCGCTCCTGGAGCAACAAGGTGGTTCTATCAAGCCCTTGTTGATGCAGGTGGGCTTTGACATTAACAGCCTGCGCAAGGAACTGAGCAAAGAGCTCGACCAACTGCCGAAAATCCAGAATCCTACCGGCGACGTGAATATGTCGCAGGATTTGGCGCGCCTGCTGAACCAGGCTGACCGCTTGGCCCAACAGAAAGGTGACCAGTTCATCTCCAGCGAGCTCGTGCTGCTCGCCGCCATGGACGACAACAGCAAGCTCGGCAAATTGTTGCTGGGCCAGGGTGTGAGCAAGAAAGCCCTGGAAAACGCCATCAACAATCTGCGCGGCGGCGAGGCGGTGAATGACCCCAACCACGAGGAGTCGCGCCAAGCCCTGGATAAATACACCGTTGACCTGACCAAGCGCGCCGAAGAGGGCAAGCTTGACCCGGTCATCGGCCGTGACGACGAAATTCGGCGCACCATCCAGGTGCTGCAACGCCGTACCAAGAACAACCCCGTACTGATCGGTGAGCCTGGCGTGGGTAAAACCGCCATCGCCGAAGGCCTGGCCCAGCGCATCATCAATGGCGAAGTGCCGGACGGCCTGAAAGGCAAGCGCCTGCTGTCCCTGGACATGGGCTCGCTGATCGCCGGCGCCAAGTTCCGTGGCGAGTTCGAAGAGCGCCTCAAATCCCTGCTCAATGAATTGTCCAAGCAGGAAGGGCAGATCATTCTATTTATCGACGAACTGCACACCATGGTCGGCGCCGGTAAAGGCGAGGGCTCCATGGATGCCGGCAATATGCTCAAGCCTGCCCTGGCGCGAGGCGAGTTGCATTGCGTCGGTGCCACCACGCTCAACGAATACCGTCAGTACATTGAAAAGGACGCGGCTCTGGAGCGGCGTTTCCAGAAAGTGCTTGTGGAAGAACCCAGTGAAGAGGACACCATCGCCATCCTGCGTGGCCTGAAAGAGCGCTATGAAGTCCACCATAAAGTCGCGATCACTGACGGCGCGATCATTGCGGCGGCCAAGTTGAGCCATCGCTATATCACCGATCGTCAATTGCCCGACAAGGCCATCGATTTGATCGACGAAGCGGCCAGCCGGATTCGCATGGAAATCGACTCCAAGCCGGAAGTGCTCGACCGCCTGGATCGCCGCCTGATTCAACTGAAAGTCGAATCCCAGGCGCTGAAGAAAGAAGAGGATGAGGCGGCGAAGAAACGTCTGGAAAAACTCCAGGAAGAAATTGTCCGCCTGGAGCGGGAGTATTCGGACCTCGAAGAAATCTGGACCTCGGAAAAAGCCGAAGTGCAGGGTTCGGCGCAGATCCAGCAGAAGATCGAGCAGTCGCGCCAGGAGCTGGAAGCCGCGCGCCGCAAGGGCGACCTGAACCGCATGGCCGAGCTGCAGTATGGGGTGATCCCGGACTTGGAACGCAGCCTGCAGATGGTCGACCAGCACGGGCACAGTGAGAACCAGTTGCTGCGCAGCAAGGTGACCGAGGAAGAAATAGCCGAGGTGGTCTCCAAGTGGACCGGCATTCCTGTGTCGAAGATGCTTGAGGGCGAACGCGACAAGCTGCTGAAGATGGAAAGCCTGTTGCACCAGCGCGTTATTGGCCAGGAAGAGGCCGTGGTGGCGGTGTCCAATGCGGTGCGGCGTACCCGCGCCGGGTTGTCCGACCCGAATCGCCCAAGTGGTTCGTTCATGTTCCTCGGCCCGACCGGCGTGGGTAAGACCGAGCTGTGCAAGGCCTTGGCCGAATTCCTCTTCGATACTGAAGAGGCGATGGTGCGCATCGACATGTCCGAGTTCATGGAGAAACACTCGGTGGCGCGCCTGATCGGCGCCCCACCAGGCTATGTGGGCTACGAGGAGGGCGGTTACCTGACCGAGGCCGTGCGGCGTAAGCCTTACTCGGTGATCTTGCTGGACGAGGTCGAGAAGGCGCACCCGGATGTGTTCAACATCCTGTTGCAAGTGCTCGAGGACGGCCGCCTGACCGACAGCCACGGCCGTACAGTGGATTTCCGCAACACGGTGATTGTGATGACCTCTAACCTGGGCTCGGCGCAGATCCAGGAGTTGGTGGGCGATCGCGAGGCCCAGCGGGCAGCGGTGATGGATGCGCTGACCTCGCACTTCCGCCCGGAATTTATCAACCGGGTGGATGAAGTGGTGATCTTCGAGCCTTTGGCCCGGGATCAGATTGCCGGTATCACCGAGATCCAGTTGGGACGCCTGCGGGCACGCCTGGCCGAGCGCGAACTGGCGCTGGAGCTGAGCAGTGAGGCGTTGGACAAGCTGATCGCGGTGGGTTACGACCCGGTGTATGGCGCACGGCCGTTGAAGCGTGCGATCCAGCGCTGGATTGAAAACCCGCTGGCGCAGCTGATCCTGTCGGGCAGCTTTATGCCCGGCACCCCCGTCAAGGCGACGGTGGAGAACGACGAAATCGTCTTCCATTAAGCCCGGCAGCCAGTGCTGTAAGAGGAGGCCCCGCATTGCGGGGCCTTTTTTTTCGATAGGGCGTTGAACTGTAAGGCAAAGGCTTGTAAAGTGCGCCCCGCAGCAACGTCAGCCCACGGGTTTCTTCTCCCCAAGAAGAAATCAGAAAGAAGCGCAAATCATTGTCTTAAAAGCAATTTAAAGGGTTGACAGGGGTTTTTAAGATTGTAGAATAGCGCGCCTCAGAGACGCTAACGTAGCGATACGGACAGGGTCGAAGAGAAGGTTTTACCGTAGTAAAAGTTGCACTTTGAAATATGTAGTTCCGTGATAGCTCAGTCGGTAGAGCAAATGACTGTTAATCATTGGGTCCCAGGTTCGAGTCCTGGTCACGGAGCCAATTTCAAACCGGGGTATAGCGCAGTCCGGTAGCGCGCCTGCTTTGGGAGCAGGATGTCGGGAGTTCGAATCCCCCTACCCCGACCATATTTGGGTCGTTAGCTCAGTTGGTAGAGCAGTTGGCTTTTAACCAATTGGTCGTAGGTTCGAATCCCACACGACCCACCATTTTTGAGACCAGTTAACGCTGGAATCAGATCTTAAGATCAGAGGCCAAAAGCACTGATCGAAGAAGGCGACTGAAAGGTCGCCTTTTTATTACCGGGGTATAGCGCAGTCCGGTAGCGCGCCTGCTTTGGGAGCAGGATGTCGGGAGTTCGAATCCCCCTACCCCGACCATATTAAAAATCCTCGTATCGAAAGATACGGGGATTTTTTTTGTCTGAAAATTATCTCAAGTTCAACACAGCACCAATGTGGGAGGGGGCTTGCTCCCGATAGCGGTGGTCAGTTAAGTATTTTTACCTGACCCACCGCTATCGGGAGCAAGCCCCCTCCCACATGTCTCAGTGCAGTTTCAGACGCGGCTCAGTCCCCCGACCGATCTTGCTGCCCAGCATCAGCATCGCCGTGCGGAAAAAGCCATACAGCGCCATCTGGTGCATACGGTACAGCGACACGTAGAACATCCGCGCCAGCCAGCCCTCCAGCATCACACTGCCGGTCAGGTTGCCCATCAAGTTGCCCACGGCGGAGAATCGCGACAGCGAGA
The DNA here is from genome assembly GCF_003851705.1 of Pseudomonas sp. R2-37-08W. Lineage (NCBI taxonomy): Bacteria > Pseudomonadati > Pseudomonadota > Gammaproteobacteria > Pseudomonadales > Pseudomonadaceae > Pseudomonas > Pseudomonas sp. R2-37-08W. The sequence goes on from NZ_CP027728.1 coordinate 922,985, forward strand.
TCAGCGAGCCGTAGTCGGTGTACTTGTAGGTCGGCAGCTCCTTGCCTTCAATCCGCAGCTTCAGCGATTTGGCGAGCAATGAGGCCTGCTGGTGAGCGGCCTGCGCGCGCGGCGGCACATTACGGTCGGTGCCGGGCTGTGGGCAGGCGGCGCAATCGCCAAAGGCAAAGATGTTTTCGTCGCGGGTGGTCTGTAGCGTCGGCAGCACCTGCAGTTGGTTGATGCGGTTGGTCTCCAGGCCATCGAGGTCCTTGAGAAAACCCGGTGCGCGAATCCCGGCGGCCCACACTTTGAGGCTGGCCGGGATCACTTGGCCGCTGCTGGTGATCAGCGCGTCGGCGGTCACTTCGCTGACGGCCGAGTTGGTCAGCACGGTCACCCCAAGTTTTTCCAGGGTTTTATGCACAGGCCCGCCAATCCGCTCCGGCAGCGCGGGCAATACCCGAGGGCCTGCTTCGATCAGGGTGATGTGCATGTTTTCCGGCTTGATACGGTCCAGGCCGTACGCTGCCAGCTCATGGGCTGCGTTATGCAGTTCGGCGGCCAGTTCGACGCCGGTGGCGCCGGCGCCGACGATGGCGACGCTGATCTGTTCAATGGTGTCAGTTTGCCCGGCGTGGGCACGCAGGTAATGGTTGAGCAACCGCTGATGGAAGCGCTCGGCCTGCTTGCGGGTGTCGAGGAACAGGCAATGCTGCGCCGCGCCCTCGGTGCCGAAATCGTTAGTGGTGCTGCCCACTGCAATCACCAGGCTGTCGTAGCTCAGTACGCGCGCAGGTACCAGCTCCCGGCCTTCTTCGTCGAGGGTGGCGGCCAGTTGGATTTTCTTCTGTTCACGGTCAAGCCCGCTCATACGCCCCAGCTGGAACTCGAAGTGGTTCCATTTCGCCTGGGCGACGTAATTGAGTTCATCTTCCGAAGAGTTCAGCGAGCCGGCCGCGACTTCGTGCAGCAGCGGTTTCCAGATATGCGTCAGGTTGGCGTCCACCAGCGTGATGCTGGCTTTGCCGCGTTTGCCCAGAGTCTTACCCAGGCGGGTCGCTAGCTCCAGGCCGCCGGCACCGCCGCCGACGACAATAATACGATGGGTCATGGGGATATCTCGCAAGGCTAAAAGAAATCGGAGCAGTTACCCCCGCGAGCGCCAGGCAGCTCATAGCGTCAGGTAACTCAAAAGGCGGCTCAGCAAGCCGAGCCCGATCACCACCACCAGCACCACACCAAGGAGCAGCCACGGCCTGAAAGGCTTGCGCTCGACTCTGTGCTGGGAGAGTTGCAGGTACTCTTCGACATGCTGTTGGTCATCGGGTTTCAGGCGGCTGGTCATAAAGGCCTCGTCAGGTAGACGTTGCAAAAGGGCGCCACGTTACAGCCGGGGCATCAGAGGCTGATGCCCACATCGAACACTATGCTGCGGCCCAGGTTGTTGCGCAAGAAATCCGGCGCGTCCGGATGTGCGAACAGTACCCGCGCAAAGGTTGGCCCCACCAGCGACAGCGAGCGCCAGCCCTGGCGCAGATATTCGGTAGGCGGTGGGAAGTGGCTGTTAAGGTCCAGCACTTCGCGCTTGAGGCTGGTGAAGGCGATGAGGTCCAGTTCCCCCAGGTCCATTCCGCGTTCCTTGTAGTTGTGCGCTTTTTTGCGCAGGGTCGGGGCCAGGCGCAGCAGGAACTCATGGGCAGGGATGCGCCTTGGCTTGGCTTCGCGGCGCACCAGCTGGCTCAAGGAAAAGGCGCTGCGTCGGCGCAGCAATTCGTCGCGCCATTCGTCGTTCAGGCGGCGGCCTTCGTCCAATACAAAGAACACCTCGAAACTGGCGTCGCGAAACAGCACGTCCGGCGGCTCCTGGCCGGCGGCGTGGAACTCCTCGGCGCGATAGGGCACGTTCAAGCCTTGCAGCAGGCGCTGGCAGACCCAACGCTCACGCTCCCATTTGCGGGCATTGGACAGGAACGCGTTGGCTTGTTCGGCTGCTACGGTGAGCAGGCGCAAATAATCTGAGTCATCCATAGGCGTAGCTTAGCGTTCAAATGATGACCGCAGGAAGACTCGTTGCGGGCCCAGCGTTGCTCAGCCTTACAGCTGGCTACCCTGTAACCTGGCGATGTAATCTGACCATCCGGCAGCGACTCTGGAAACGAGGCGTTCATGTTTACGATCAACGCGGCCAGGCCCATGACGGGCCATGAGGCGGCTAGGCAGGTGAAACGGTGATCGGCGCGGCGGTACTGACGCCGCAGACCCTTGGCATCGGCTGGCTGTTGTATGCCCCGCTGGTGGTCTGGGCGATCTTGCGTGCGCCTTGGGTTGAGTTGTTTGCCGACCGACGGCGCCAGCATTTGCTGTTCGGCACGGTGTTCGCGCTGTTCATGTTATGGCTGGTGCGGCGGGATTTCGATACGGGGGTGTCTTACCATTTTATCGGCATGACCGCCGTGACCTTGTTGCTGGACTGGCCGTTGGCGATCGTGGGTGGGTGTGCCGCGCAGTTGGGTTTGGTATGGCTGGGGCGTCAGGATTTCGCCGCAGTCGGTGTGAACGGCCTGCTGTTGATTGGGCTGCCGGTGCTGGTGACCGAAACCTGTGCGGCGCTGGTAGAGCGGGCGCAACCGCGAAACCCTTTCGTGTACATCTTCTGTTCCGGTTTTTTGGCTGCCGCCTTGTCGGCGTTGCTCTGCCTGTTGGCCGGCTTGGGGCTGCTATGGTTCGATGGACGATTTGCGATGCCGGAATGGCTGGAAGACTTTGTAGGCTACCTGTGGCTGATCATCTTTCCCGAAGCGTTTATCAACGGCATGGTGATCAGTGCCCTGGTGGTGTTCTGCCCTGAATGGCTGGAGACGTTCAACCGCACCCGCTATCTCTCGGCTCCGTGGAAGGATGACGATTCGCGGGGTTGATCCAGATCAAACACCGGATGGCCGCACGGGCCCATGCTCGTCGAAATTTCAGGAGCACGAATCATGAGTGTGTACGAATGGGCACGGCAGGAGTTGCGCAGGAGCCAGGATGCCGCACAGGAAATCGGGTTTGATCCGGGCCTGACCCTGCGCGCCATGCTCAGCGCGGTGGTGGAGCAGAGCAAGGGCGTGCGCAGCTTTGAAGACCTGGCCGACGAGTTGCAATACCTTGCGGAAAACCTCGACGACCAGCAGGAATACGCCTTTATGCGGCCTTAGTGGCGCGGCGGCAGGTCTTCGGAAAACAACTCGTCTTCGGCGTCAGGGGCCACCGGGATCTTATGTTCTTCAGCAGCCCAGGCGCCCAAGTCGATGAGTTTGCAACGGTCCGAGCAGAACGGCCGGTTGAGGTTGTCGGGTTTCCATTCCACGGGGGCGCCGCAGGTTGGGCAATCGACGGTCAAGGGTTGGCTCATGATCGGCCTCCACGCAAAGTGAGATAAAAGTGGTGCAGTCGCTCGACCTCGCCGTGCAGCCAGGCAAGGTCCTGGTCATTGACCAATACGTCATCGGCATGGTTCAGGCGGTCTTCGCGGCTCGACTGAGCCTTGAGAATGGCCTGCACCTGTTGCTCGCTGATGCCGTCGCGCTGCAGGGTACGCTGAATCTGCAGGGATTGCGGCACGTCGATCACCAGGATCCGTTGGGTCATGCTGTACTGGCCGGATTCGATCAGCAGCGGTGAGACCAGAATCGCGTAGGGTGATCGGGCGCGCGCCAGGTGGTCGCGAATCTCTTCGGCGATCAGCGGATGCAACAAGGCTTCCAGCCAGAGACGTTCGGCGGGTACGTCGAAAATCAATTTTCGCAACGTGGCGCGGTCCAGCTGGCCGTCCGGCTGCAGCACGCCGCTGCCGAAATGTTCGGCAATGCGCGCCAGCGCCGGCCGGCCGGGCTCAACCACCCAGCGGGCGGCATGATCGGCGTCGATCAGGTCGACACCCAACTTGGTGAAGTGTTCGGCCGCAGCGCTTTTACCGCTGCCGATCCCGCCCGTAAGGCCGAGAATCCAGGGTGTTGCAACAGGAGTGGTCATCTGAAACCGACAGACTGCAAATAGAAGTCGGTTATTTGACCACCCCAGAGCAATGCAATCCAGCCGGCAATTGCCAGGCAGGGGCCAAATGGCATCGGCACCGACGCTCCGGTCTTGCGCCAGCGCATCAGCAGCACGCCGACGAACACGCCGAGCAGTGATGCCATCAACAGCGTCATCGGCAGGATCTGCCAGCCACCCCAGGCTCCCAACAATGCGAGTAGCTTGAAGTCACCATGGCCCATGCCATCCTTGCCGGTGACCAGCTTGAACAGCCAGAACACGCTCCACAGGCTCATGTACCCAAACACCGCGCCCCATAACGCATCGGGCAGTGTCGCCAGCAGGCCCGCACTGTTGACCATAAGCCCCAGCCATAGCAGTGGCAGCACCAATGCATCCGGCAGCAACTGGTGATCCACGTCGATCAGGCTCATGCCCAGCAACCCCCAACTCAGCAGCAGCACCGCGCCCGCCTGCCAGCTGAAACCGAAGTGCCAGGCAACAGTGGCGCTGATCAGCGCGCATGCCAGTTCGGTGAAGGGGTAACGTGCGCCGATGGTTGCATGGCAATGGCTGCAACGCCCCTTGAGCATCAGGTAGCTGAGCAGGGGGATGTTTTCCCAGGGGCGAATCCGCTGGTCGCAGCGCGGGCAGCACGAGCCGGGGTGCATGAGGTTATAGACCGGCCCCGCCGGTACGACGGGCAGGCCGAGAATTTCATGGGCTTGGGCGCGCCATTCCCGCTCGAGCATTTTGGGCAGGCGCCAGACCAGCACATTGAGGAAACTGCCAACGATCAGGCCCAGCAGCAGCGCCACGCCCACAAACACCCAGGGCTGCTCGCCCAGCAACGCACTCAAAATGCCGACCCTAATTGAAACACCGGCAGGTACATCGCAATCACCAATGCACCGACAATGCTCCCCAGCACGACCATAATCAGTGGTTCCATCAGGCTGGTAAGGTTATCGACGAGGGTTTCTACGTCGGCCTCGTAATGGCTCGCGACCTTGTCCAGCATGCGGTCCAGCGTGCCGGACTCTTCGCCGATTGCTGTCATCTGGATCGCCATGCCGGGAAACAGCCCGCTGGCGGCCATGGATTGATTCAACTGCATACCCGTTGATACATCGTGGCGCATATGTTCGATTGCCTGTTTGAAAGGGCCGTTACCGACGGCGCCGGCCACTGAGCCCAGTGCCTGCACCAGGGGAACACCTGCCGCAAAGGTGGTTGAAAGCGTGCGGGCGTAGCGGGCGACGGCCGCTTTGTTCAACAGTTTGCCTGCCAGGGGGATTTTCAACAAACCCGCCTCCAGCCCGTGGCGAAAACCCGGCGAAACACGGTAGGCGTGGCGCCAGGCGCCTATTGCCACGCCCAGGCTCAGCGCCAGCATCCACCAGGCCTGTCGCAGAAAGTCGGAGAGGGCGATGACCCCCAGGGTAAAACCGGGCAGCGGGCTGTCGACCCCGGCGAACAGGTTCTGGAATTGCGGCACTACCTGCATCAGCAACACTGCGCTGACCAGGCTGGCCACCACCAGTACGGCGAGAGGGTAGGTCATGGCTTTCTTGATTCTGGTCTTGAGCCGTTGGCTTTTTTCCAGATGAATGGCCACTCGCTCCAGCAGCGTTTCCAGGGCACCTGCCTGTTCACCGGCGGCAATCAGGTGGCAGTACAGCTCATCGAAATAACGGGGGTATTGGCGCAGCGTGCTGGCCAGGCTGTTACCGGCGGCGACGTGTTGTTTCAAACCCTCGACCAACTCGCGCAGCGCTCGGTTCTCGACGCCCTCGCGGATGATGTCGAAGGCTTGCAACAAGGGGATGCCAGCCTTCAATAGCGTCGCCAACTGGCGGGTGAACAAGGCAATGTCTGCGGGTTGAATCGGCGGAGCCAGGCTTGGCAGGCCCGACGATTTCCTGCGCACACGCTCGGGGCAGATGCCTTGCTGGCGCAGTTGCGCCTTGATCAGCGCCAGGTCATGCCCCGTGGTTTGTCCGCTCACCCGGCGGCCTTTGCGGTTGATGCCTTGCCAGGTGTAGACCGTTGAGGTGTCGTTCATGTCGCCTTCGCACATGCAGGTTGAGAATTTACAGCTTAGTCAGAGGGCGGATGCAGGCCAGGCTGGCGTTGGCCGATAAAATGTCAGATTGTGCGTCTGGTACGCGATGGGCCACGCAGGGATGAGTACACTGGCGCCGCTGCACAATACGGGGCGCAGGACGCGCCTTGTCATGGTTCTATTCTGGAGAGTGAAAGTGATGCGTCAGAAAGGCTTTACCTTGATCGAATTGTTGATCGTCGTGGCGATCATCGGCATTTTGGCCACGATTGGCTTGCCCATGTACACCAAGCACCAGGCCAAGGCCAAGTTCACGGCGGGGTTGGCGGAAATCAGCGCGTTGAAGGCCGGCTACGAGGATGTCATCAACCAAGGCACGGTGCCCAAGCTTGATCTGATCGGCGGCAACAGTCCCACCGCCAATTGCAAGATCGACGTGACAGGCGATGTTGCGACGGGTAGCGGCTCCATCAGCTGTGAAATCCTTGATGCGCCTGCGCCCGTGCAGGGCAAGACCATCACCTTGACGCGCAGCGCCAGCACCGGCTGGACCTGTGTAACCACGGCCGATGCGCAATACGTCGCCAAGGGCTGTGGCGCCAACGGAGCATGACGGCGACCGGGCGGTGAGCGAGCCGGTTGCCGCATGTTCAATGCGGTGCTAGCTTTAGCCCACCGCCCGTGTAGCTCAGCCGGTAGAGCAGCGCACTCGTAACGCGAAGGTCGCAGGTTCGATTCCTGTCTCGGGCACCAAGGCAGCACTGTTTCAAAGGCAATGTTTTCAGATGATCCCAGAATGGTTCTGAAGGCCAGACGAGCGGGTATTCGCGCCCACTCTTTTGTATCTGCGCAACCTTGATGACCCAGATGCATCCCCATTCCTCGATCTAAGAGAACGACATGACCACGACTGAGATGACCCAGGAAGTTCGGCACCAAGCAGCCCTCGACAAATACCTCGAGGCAACGCCGCAGCTTAAAGAAGAGATCAAGGACCTGAGCGCGGATGACCAGCGTGATCAGGTCCAGTGGGCATTCGAGGACGAGGCAGAAAGCCAGGGCCTCCAGCCCTGGGAACTGACCCTCAAATACACCTCTACACCGGAAGAGTTCGAAGCCACACGCCTTGTATTGCACAAGGAGGCCGCCGAAGTGCTGGGCGTCGAATGGGAAGAGTACTGCGAGATGAACAATCTCGTAGTTTGAAGGCAGCCTGTAGGAGCGAGCTTGCTCGCTAAAAACGTTAACGATACCGCGTGAACTCTGAATGCACGCGGTGCCTTTGAGTTTTTCGCGAGCAAGCTCGCTCCTACAGTCAGGGCGCTTTAGATACTCAACCGCATCGACAAATCCACCGCCTTCACATCCTTGGTCATCGCACCAATGGAAATGTAGTCCACGCCGGTCTCGGCGATGGGCAGCAGGGTGCTTTCATTGATCCCGCCGCTGGCTTCCAGCTTGGCCTTGCCCGCGTTCAGCCGCACGGCTTCGCGCATGTCGTCCAGGCTCAGCTCATCCAGCATGATGATGTCGGCGCCCGCCGCCAAGGCTTCGCGCAACTCCTCAAGACTCTCCACTTCGATTTCCACCGGTTTGCCCGGCGCAATCCTGTGGGCGGCGCCAATTGCCTGGGCAATGCCTCCGCAGGCGGCGATATGGTTTTCCTTGATCAGGAAAGCGTCATACAACCCGATGCGATGATTGTGGCAACCGCCGCAGGTGACCGCGTATTTCTGTGCCAGGCGCAGGCCCGGCAGGGTCTTGCGGGTGTCCAGCAGCTTGACCTGGGTGCTGGCGACGAAATCCGCCAGGTATCGGGCGCGGGTGGCGACGCCGGACAGCATCTGCAGGAAGTTCAGCGCACTGCGTTCGCCGGTGAGCAGCGAACGCGCCGGGCCTTCAAGGTGAAACAGCGGCTGGTTGGGGCTGACACGCTCACCATCGGCGACCTGCCAATGCACCGCGACGCGCGGGTCCAGTTGGCGGAATACCGTATCCACCCAGGCGGTACCGGCGATAACGGCGGCATCGCGGGTAATGATCGTGGCCTTGGCCAGCCGTTCGGCCGGGATCAGCTGTGCGGTGATATCGCCACTGCCGATGTCTTCCAGCAGTGCGCGACGCACGTTGGCTTCGATTTCGGCGGTGAGGTCAGCAAGACGCAGATTCGGCATAACAGGCTCCACAAACAAAGTGTCGCGATTATAGGGGTTGTGTGGATTGGAACCCAGGCTGGTCAGTCATTTAGCGCACAGGGGCAGAGTTTGCTGGCGCAACCGCCCTCATTTGCCAGATAATCTCGCGCCTTGCAATTGGCGTCATAGCTTTGACGTCCTGATGGTGACCAGGTATTGGCAGCGCCCCCAGAGGGCTTGCCTGCGTTCCTTGCCCATCTCAACACCCGCCGTTTCAGGAGGCCAGGATGCACAATGACGGGAAGGTGGTGCCGATCAAGCAGGCTCAAGCCACGCCATCGCCGCTCGCACGCCTGCCGGTGGTGGTGTTGCAGGTGCGTGACAAAGCCGCGCAACACCTGCAGCAGGGGTTGCAGGAACTGTTCGATAACGCCGACGACACATTGTTCGAAATGGCCGACAAGGCCCGTAGCACCGTCGACCAGCATATTTTCTTCGAGGCCATGCGCGACCTGCGCCTCAAGCGCAAGAACTTCGAGCGCGTGTTCATGGAGCAGCTGTTTGCGGCCTTCGCCAACCTGGGCCAGGCCGATAGCGTCGGGTTGCATCCGGTGCCGGTGGTGTCCTACGAGGTGACCAGCGGTACGCGGGCGGATGCGCGGGAAAAAGCCGTGGCGCTGGAGGCGATGCTCGGTCGCGTGCAACACCGTGACGGCTTGGCGCTCGGGCAATTGAGCGCGCGGTTGAGTGAGGTGTTGGGCAGGTGCATGAGCGATCAGGAGAACCCCCTGGGCCCGGCACGGCTTTGTCAGTTTTTTCTGCAGGCGGGCCGCAGCCTGGGGGTGGAGATCCGGGTCAAGCTGATCATGCTCAAGCTGTTCGAGAAATATGTACTCAGCGATGCCGACCAACTCTATGGCGACGCCAATCAATTGCTGGTCGCCACCGGGGTGCTGCCTGAACTCAAGAGCGTGCCGTCCCGTCGTGCCGGTGGGCGTGCGGCGCGTGAGCTTCAATACCAGGCCCGTGTGCCGGCTGCCGAACCGCCGTGCGACGAAAGCGGCCAACAAGCCTTTGCCGCGCTGCAAGCCCTGCTGGTTGGGGTGCGCGGTAGCGTAGCGCCAACGCTTGAAGCCACTGCGCAACCGCAACCCATCGCCACCCGCGACCTGCTGCGCCTGCTTTCGCATTTGCAACAATATGTACCGGAGCCTGCGGCGGAGGACGACTTCGACCTGCGCAACCAGCTCGAACAGTTGCTGACCCGAGTCAGCGTCAAGAGCGGCAAGTCGCGGGTGGTGGAGACGGCGGACGAGGATGTGATCAACCTCGTCGCCCTGCTGTTTGAGTTCATCCTCAATGACCGCAGCCTGCCCCACGCCTTCAAGGCCCTGATCGCGCGCCTGCAGATCCCGATATTGAAAGTCGCCGTGCTGGACAAGAGCCTGTTCAGCTGCGCCGGGCATCCGGCTCGCTGCTTGCTCAACGAGATCGCCAGTGCCGCCCTGGGCTACAGCCCGCAGAATGGCGATCAGAACGACAGCCTGTACCTGCGTATCGAACAGGTCATCCAGCGCCTGTTGACTGAGTTCGTTGACGACCCGGCGATTTTTTCGCAGTTGTTGACGCAATTGAGCACATTCATTGAAGAAGAGCGCCAGCGCAGCGAGTTGCTCGAACAGCACACCCGTGACGTCGAGCAAGGGCGCCTGCGTACCGAGGTGGCCCGCCAGCGTGTGGCCCAGGCGCTCAACCGGCGATTGTTGGGCAAGGCCTTGCCGCCGTTCGTGGTGCAATTCCTACAGCAAACCTGGAGCCAGGTGCTGTTGCTGGCCACTCTCAAACATGGCGAACAATCGGTGCAATGGCAGACCGAACTACGCACCATGGACGACTTGATCTGGAGCGTCGGCCTGCGCGAAGACACCGAGGCCGGCCGGCATTTGCTCGAGCAATTGCCAGGGTTGCTCAAGGCATTACGCGACGGGTTGGCCGGTGCGGCGTTCGATCCTTTCAGTACGCGTGAATTCTTTTTGCGCTTGCAGGCCTTTCACGTTCAGGCCTGCGAAGGCGAGGGCGACAACAGGCTGATTGAAGTCCGCGAGCCCTTGGTTCTCGGCAGCCAGTTGTCGGACGCCTTGGAAGACCTGCCCGACGATGACCCGGACCTGCTCAAGGTTCACCAGTTACGGATCGGCGGTTGGGTGGAGTTCCAGCAGGGCCCGGACACCGCGTTGCGGTGCAAGCTCACCGCGATCATGGCGCCAACTAATCGTTACATTTTCGTCAGTCGTACGGGGCTCAAAGTGCTGGAGCAAACCGCCGGCCAATTGGCCATGGCGTTCAAGCAGGGCGCCCTGCGCAGCCTGGACGAGGGTTTGCTGTTCGAGCGCGCGCTGGCTGCGGTGGTAGGCAGCCTGCGTCAACTCAATCGCGGCAAGTGATCGCAACGGCAGGGCGGAACGCGGCATACTGGTAACACTTCGTCTCATTCAAGGAGCCTGTATGCAGTTGGACCCCGTCAGCGGTTGGTTCGAGGGCATTCGCCATTGCCCTTCGCCCAACTTCAACGAGCGCCCGGCAGGCGAGATATCGCTGTTGGTGATACATAACATCAGCCTGCCCCCGGCGCAGTTCGCCACGGGCAAAGTGCAGGAGTTTTTCCAGAATCGCCTGGATGTCTCGGAACACCCCTACTTTGAAGGCATTGCCAGCCTACGGGTGTCTGCACATTTTCTGATTGAGCGTGACGGCACGGTCACGCAATTTGTCGCATGCCGCGACCGGGCCTGGCATGCAGGCGTGTCCAGCTTTGACGGGCGTGAGGTGTGTAATGATTTCTCCCTGGGGGTCGAGCTGGAAGGCACCGACGAGCTGCCGTTCACCGATGCCCAGTACGCGGCGCTGATTGACCTGACGCGCCAGTTGCTCGCAGCCTACCCTGGGATCACTGCCCAACGTATCTGCGGTCACAGCGACATCGCCCCCGGCCGCAAAACCGACCCGGGCCCGGCTTTTGATTGGATGCGCTTTCGCGGCGCGCTGCAGGATGGAGGACATAAACAATGAGTTTTCTGGTGCTGGTGCTGGCGGTGTGGATCGAGAAGTTCTCGGCCTTGCGCCAGCGGTTGCAGCGCGACGGCGGCTGGCTGCGTGAGCTGGCCAAGCTTGAGTCGAGCCCGCGCATGGGGACGCGGCCCTGGCTGATCCTGCTGGTGTTGGTGGTGCTGCCCGTAGCGTTGCTGGGCTTGTTGCTGCTGGTGCTGGAACCTGTGGCCTATGGCTTGTTGGCGTTGCCGGTGCACGTCCTGGTGGTGATCTATAGCCTGGGCCGTGGCGATCTGCTGGCCGCTTTGGGGCCGTTTCGTGATGCCTGGCGGCGGGGCGATCTGCAAGCCGCCGAGCATGTGGCCGAACGTGACCTGACGCTGGGTGCCGACAACGGCGCGCAGTTGCTCGAGCGGGTTCAGGGCTATTTGCTGTGGCAGGCCTACCAAAGCTTTTTCGCAGTGATTTTCTGGTATTTCCTGCTGGGCCCGGTGGCCGCTCTGGCCTACCGCCTGCTGGCGCTGGCTAGTGAGTACAGCCGGAACCCGCTGGTGGCCGAGCGCGCCACGCAATTGCGTCATGCCTTCGACTGGCTGCCGGTGCGCCTGCTGGCGGCGAGCTTTGCCCTGGTGGGCAATTTCGTCGGGGTCAGTCGGGTGATGCTCCACGAACTGCTGAACTGGGATATCAGCGCAGCACAGTTGGTGGAAAAAGTCGGCCTGGCCGCCGCAGAAATACCGCCGCCAGCGGTGGGCGCCGAGGGCATCAACAGCCTTGATCGCCTGTGGGAACTGCTGCTGCGTGCGGCGGTGCTTTGGTATGCCGGGTTTGCCATCTGGACCGTGTTGCCCTGAGCCACTCGGCAGGGGTTAACCCCCTGCCGTTAACCTTACGTTACAAAACTCCCTTTCAAATTGAGCTATACAGACAGAGCGCCAAATAGTGGCTATCTGCCGCCGCCCTGCGCCTCAATAAAAATAAAAGAAAGGGGGATCACCCGTGAAGCGCTTGCTCTATCCCGCCGTCGCATTGATGAATCGCCTGAGTTTCGGCATGAAATTCAGTCTGATCAGCGTGCTGTTCCTGCTGCCGATGCTGGCGACCAATTACTTTCTGGTGCGTGACGCCTGGGCTGAATTCCAGGGCACCCGCATCGAACTGCAAAGCCTCGATCTACTCGGCAGCAGCCTGATGGTGCGTCGCGAGCTGGAAGCGCTCAATAACCAGGTGCAGATCAATACGACCCTCGGTCAGTCCGGCAAGGCCGGCGACCTGGAAGCCAGGATCGCTGCCGTGGAGCAGAGCGTGCTCAGCCGTGTGCAGGGGCTCAGCGCGATGGCTACCCAGCCTGAGCAGGTTGCGGCCTTCGACACCAAGCGTGACGAACTGATTGCCGCGTTCAAGGCTCAGCAACAGGAAACCTCACTGCTCAACAAAAGTGCGTTGATCGGCAAATTGCTCAACCAGGCCCAGATACTCAGCCAGATCATCGCCAGTCAATCCGGCTTGAGCCGTGATCCCCAGAGCGATCTGCGCCAGCTCAGCGACCTGATCACCGCCGTCACTCCACAAGTCACTCAGCTGCTGGGGGAGGGCCGGGCGATGGGCGCGTATTCCCTCGGCCAGGGCTTTATCAATTCATCCTCCAGCACACGCTTCGACGAACTGCTGCAGCAGCTGGAAAAACTCCAGGGCGAATATGCCTTGAAGCTGCAGGATGCGCTCGGCGCCAGCCATGCCGCGCAGGCGGCACTCGACACTGCGGCGCAGGCCAGCCGGGCCAGCCTCAAGCAGGGCGCGGAGTTGTTCGAAGAACAGGTGGTGGTGGCTGAAACCCTCGACACACCGTGGCAGGGCTTTTACGACGGCGTCAGCCAACTGATGGCCAAGACCTATCAACTGAATGACGCCACCCTGGCATTCCTCCAGCAGCAACTGGAGCAACGCCTGGCACAAAAGCGTGTGCACATGGCGCTGCTGGTCACGGCGCTGGCGGCGGTGTTTGCGCTGATTTTCTATTTATATGCGGGCTTCTATGCTTCCACGCGCATGACCTTGCACAGCCTCGGGGCGATGATGGACAAGGTGGCGGCGGGCGATATGACGGTCACCTTCGTTGCCGACAGTCGCGATGAGCTGGGGGACCTGGGCCAGGTATTCAATGGCACCGTGGCCAAGATCCACGATTTGATCGAACGCGTCGGGCACACAGTCGCCCAGGTCGAGTTGCAAGCCGGGCAGGTACAAACGGTGTCGGCGCAGAGCAACCAGGCAGTGGCCGGCCAGCGCAGCCAGATCGAGCAAGTGGCAACCGCGATGAACCAGATGTCATCCACCGCGCAGGAGGTCGCGCGCAGCGCCGCAGCCGCCGTCGGCAGCGCCCGCAGTGTCAACGATGAAACCGTCAGCGGCCGTGGGCTGGTGCAATCCCAGCAAGGCAGCATCGCGCGCCTAGCCACGGAGATCGATGAGTCGGTGCGGGTGATCAACCAGTTGGCGGCCGACAGCCAGGCCATCAGCAGCGTCCTGGAAGTCATCAAAAGCATCGCCGCGCAAACCAACTTGCTGGCGCTCAACGCGGCTATCGAGGCCGCGCGCGCGGGTGAGCAGGGGCGTGGTTTTGCGGTGGTGGCCGATGAGGTGCGCACGCTGGCCCAGCGTACCCAGCAGTCCACCGAAGAAATCGAGCAGATGATCGGGCGCCTGCACAGCGGCGTCGGCGCAGCGGTCAAGGCCATGGGCGCCAGCCATGACACGGCCAGTGGCACGGTGGGGCAGTCGGAAAAAGTCCAGCAGGCTTTGGAAAACATCCTTGGTGCGGTAGGAATGATCGTCGATCAGAACCAGCAGATCGCCGCCGCCGTGGAGCAGCAAACGGCCGTCGCCCATGATATCGATCAGAATATCGTCGCCATTCATCGCGCGGGCGAACACGCGGCGCAGGGCGCCGACCAGACCGAAGCGGCCAGCCGCCAGTTGTCGCTGCAGGTGACGCAATTGAAGCAATTGATTGGCGCGTTTCGCGTGTAGGAATTGATGCTGTCTGGCGTGACTGAACGCCATTGCCATCGACGAACCCTTTGTCTGTACGTATTGCCACGCGTGCCTGCAGCGGTGTTGCCAGAAACAGCTGAGTCAATTCCGCGCCCTGGACCAATGGGCGCTGGTGCGGCCGAGCATGATCATGCTGACGTGCGCGACCCTGCTGGCGGCGCTGTTTGCCGAATGGCTGGGGCTACTCACGGTGATCGGGCAGTTCAATATTTCCCTGACGACGCTGTTGATCCATTGCCTGGTGCTGCGCTACGCCCGTCATCGACAAATGATGACCTTGAACCTGCAAGCCGTCAGCCCGCTACCAATTGAACACTTCGCGCGCGTTGCGTGTGCTCGCCTCAGCCAGCCGTGAAGCGCTGATACCCATCCGTTCGGCCAGGGCGTGGCAGATAGCCGGCAAGTGCTCCGGGCTGTTGCGCTGGCCCGGATACATGGCCGGGGCCATATCCGGGGCGTCGGTCTCCAGCACCACGGCTTCCAGGGGCAATTGGGCCAGCACCCGGTGCATGCGCAGGGCCTGCGGCCAGGTGGCGGCGCCGCCCAAGCCGAGCTTGAAGCCGAGCTTGATGTACTCGCGGGCTTCTTCCTGGCTGCCGGCGAACGCATGAATGATGCCGCCACGCGGTAGGCGGATGCGCTTGAGCGTGGCGATCACTGCCGCGTGACTGCGGCGTACATGCAGCAAGGCCGGCAGTTGAACGTCCACCGCCAATTGCAGCTGGGCCTCAAACAGCGCTTGCTGGCGCTCGCGGTCCAGGTGCTCCAGAAAATAATCCAGGCCGATTTCACCCACGGCACAGAGCTGCCGATGGCCCTGCAGTCGCGTCAGCCAGTCGCCCAACTCCAAAAGGTCGGCGGGGCGATGCTCATCGAGATACACCGGGTGCAGGCCGAAGGCGGCGAACAAGCCTTCATCCTCCAGCACCAGATCCCACAACCTTTGCCAATTTTTCTGATAAACACCGAGCAGCACCATGCGCCTCACACCCTGATCGCGGCTGCGGGCGAGGACTTCGTGACGATCGCCATCGAAGTCCGCAAAATCCAGGTGGGTGTGGGTGTCGATCAGCTCCACGCTCAGGCCTCGTGAATGCGCTGCTTGAAGGTGCGGCTGATCCCGTGCACGCCGGGCTGGTAGTGTTCTTCTTCAATGGCGGCCAGAGCCAGGCGCAGGGCGGTGTCGGCGATCAGTTGATGCTGCTGGGCCATGGCATTGACCGGCAGCGGCAGGAAGTCCAGCAACTGAGTATCGCCGAAGGTGCCCAGGCGCAGTGGCCGCGATTTGAGTGGAACGTCGTGCAGCGCATCGAACACGCCTTGCAGCAGTACGTAGGACGTGGTCACCAGGGCGTCAGGCAAGTGCCCCAGGCGTTGCAGTAATTGCTCCATCAGCTGTCGCCCGCAGTCTCGGCTGAAGGCTTCGCCCTGTTCGATGATCACCTCACCAGTAAAACCGTGCAGGGCTTCACGGAAGCCTGCGGCACGTTCCTGGCTGATGCTCAGCTCCGGGCGCGCGCCGATCAGCGCGATTTGCTTGGGCAACGGTTGCAGCAGGCTGCTGGTGAGTTGCTGGCAGGCTTGGCGGTCATCGCTGACCACCGAGCAAAACTCGCTGGGCTCCATGACCCGGTCGATGGCGATCACCGGCAAGCCTTTGGCTTGCAGTTCGCGGTAGCTATCATCGCTGGCTGGCAAGCAGCTGGCGACGAACAACGCATCGCAACGCCGCGCGCGGAACAGTTGCAGCAGTTGGCGCTCGCTGTCGGCTTCGTCATCGGAGCTGGCGATCAGCAATTGATAGCCCCGCGCCCGCGCCCCCTGTTCAAGCAACTTGGCAATACGTGCGTAACTGGGGTTTTCCAGATCCGGCAGGATAAAGCCCAAGGTGCGTGTGTGCCGGCTGCGCAATCCGGCGGCTTGTGGGTTAGGCGTAAAACCATGGGCCTGGACCACGGCCCGCACTCGCTCGACAGTCGCGTGACTGATGCGCTGTTGTTCGGCCTTGCCATTGATGACATAGCTGGCTGTGGTCACGGACACACCGGCCAGACGTGCGATATCACTGAGTTTCAAACCGGGATTTCCTTGTTTTTTAGAGCGTGCCCCGACATTTTGTTCAATCCTAACCGATTCCAGCCTGCGACCAATGTCCCACAGCAGGCGCCGAGTGGCCCTTCAAGCTTGCGCAATTAACGCGTAATCTGCCATAAATTCTAGATTAAACGTTTCAGCAAGCGTATTTTTACGATGTTCGCCACTGAGTAGCTACTGCCAATTGACTGCTCAGTCAGTTGTTTCCGAACACCGCTAAGCTGATTTATTCAAAACAATACCTAGTGCGCACCTCGCACTAACTAGGAGAACGGCATGCTCGAGCTCACTGTAGAGCAGATATCCATGGGCCGGGTGGCGGTGGATAAATCTGCTGCCTTGCACCTGCTCGCTGAAAAACTGGTGGCCGATGGCTTGGTCGCCGAAGGTTATCTCAGTGGCTTACAAGCCCGTGAAGCCCAAGGCTCGACCTTTCTCGGCCAAGGCATTGCCATTCCCCACGGCACCCCGGAAACCCGCGATCAGGTGTTTTCCACCGGCGTGCGTCTGTTGCAGTTTCCCGAAGGCGTGGACTGGGGCGATGGCCAGGTCGTCTACCTGGCCATCGGCATCGCCGCCAAATCCGATGAACACTTGCGCCTGCTGCAACTGCTCACTCGCGCCCTGGGTGAAACCGACCTCGGCCAAGCGTTGCGCCGTGCCGGTTCCGCCGAGGCCTTGCTGAAGTTGTTGCAAGGCGCGCCGCAGGAACTGGCGCTGGATGCACAGATGATCAGCCTGGGCGTATCGGCCGATGATTTCGAGGAATTGGTGTGGCGCGGCGCGCGCCTGTTGCGCCAGGCCGATTGCGTGAGCAACGGCTTTGCCGCCGTGTTGCAGCAAGTCGATGCGCTGCCCCTGGGGGATGGCCTGTGGTGGCTGCACAGCGAACAGACGGTCAAGCGCCCAGGCCTGGCATTCGTCACGCCGGATAAACCCATGCGCTACCTGGGCCAGCCGCTTAATGGCCTATTCTGCCTGGCCAGCCTGGGCGAAGCGCATCAGGCGCTGCTCGAGCGCTTGTGCGCCTTGCTGATCGAAGGGCGCGGCCAGGAATTGGGCCGCGCCACCAGCAGTCGTGCCGTGCTTGAAGTGCTGGGTGGCGAGCTGCCGCCCGACTGGCCCAGCGCCCGCGTCACCCTGGCCAACGCCCACGGCCTGCACGCGCGTCCGGCGAAGATCCTCGCCCAACTGGCCAAACAGTTTGACGGCGATATCCGCGTGCGCATTGTCGACGGCCCGGTCGGCGCCGTATCGGTAAAAAGCCTGAGCAAATTGTTGAGCCTCGGCGCGCGGCGTGGCCAGGTGCTGGAATTTGTCGCCGAGCCGACGATCGCGGGCGATGCGCTGCCGGCGCTGTTGGCTGCCATTGAAGAAGGCCTGGGCGAAGAAGTCGAGCCGTTGCCGACGGTCAGCGCCCAGCCCGTCACTGCCGATATCGAACCGGTCATCAGCGCGCCGCTGCCCGGCAGCCAGATCCAGGCAATTGCCGCCGCGCCCGGTATCGCCATCGGGCCCGCGCATATCCAGGTGCAACAGGTGTTCGACTACCCGTTGCGCGGTGAAACCTGCGCCGTTGAGCGCCAGCGTCTGCACAGCGCGCTGAGTGATGTGCGCCGCGATATCGAAGGCCTGATCGAGCGCAGCCAATCCAAGGCCATCCGCGAGATCTTCATCACCCACCAGGAAATGCTCGACGACCCGGAACTCACCGACGAAGTCGACACCCGTCTCAAGCAAGGCGAAAGCGCCGAAGCCGCGTGGATGAGCGTGATTGAAGCCGCCGCCAAGCAGCAGGAATCGTTGCAGGACGCCTTGCTCGCCGAACGCGCCGCTGACCTGCGCGATATCGGTCGTCGCGTATTGGCGCAGCTGTGCGGCGTCGATACCGCTCAGGAACCCAATGAACCCTACATTCTGGTAATGGACGAAGTCGGCCCTTCGGACGTCGCGCGCCTGGACCCGGCCCGTGTCGCCGGCATCCTCACCGCCCGTGGTGGTGCCACGGCCCACAGCGCCATCGTCGCCCGTGCTCTGGGCATTCCTGCGCTGGTCGGCGCCGGGGCGGCGGTGTTGCTGCTCAACGCCGGCACGCCTTTATTGCTCGACGGCCAGCGCGGCCGCCTGCACGTCGACCCCGACACCGCCACCCTGCAGCGCGCGACAGTCGAGCGCGACACCCGCGAACAACGCCTGCAAGCCGCCTCGGCGCAACGCCATGAACCGGCGCTGACCCGCGACGGCCACGCGGTGGAAGTGTTCGCCAATATCGGCGAAAGCGCCGGGGTTGCCGCTGCGGTGGAACAGGGCGCCGAGGGCATCGGGCTGTTGCGCACTGAGCTGATTTTCATGGCCCACCCGCAAGCGCCGGACGAGGCCACCCAGGAAGCCGAATACCGTCGCGTGCTCGACGGCCTCGACGGGCGTCCGCTGGTGGTGCGGACCCTCGACGTGGGCGGCGATAAACCGCTGCCGTACTGGCCGATTGCCGAAGAAGAAAACCCCTTCCTCGGTGTGCGCGGTATTCGCTTGACCTTGCAGCGCCCGCAGATCATGGAAGCGCAATTACGTGCATTGTTACGCTCGGCGGACAACCGGCCGTTGCGCATCATGTTTCCCATGGTCGGCAGCGTGGACGAATGGCGCGCCGCCCGGGATATGACCGAGCGCCTGCGCCTGGAAATCCCGGTGGCCGACCTGCAACTGGGGATCATGATCGAAGTGCCGTCGGCCGCGCTGCTGGCGCCGGTACTCGCCAAGGAAGTCGACTTTTTCAGCGTCGGCACCAACGACCTGACCCAATACACCCTGGCCATCGACCGTGGCCACCCGACCTTGTCGGCCCAGGCCGATGGCCTGCACCCGGCTGTCCTGCAATTGATCGACATCACCGTGCGCGCCGCCCATGCCCATGGCAAGTGGGTCGGTGTGTGCGGCGAGTTGGCGGCCGACCCGCTGGCGGTGCCGGTGTTGGTCGGCTTGGGGGTGGATGAGTTGAGCGTGTCGGCGCGCAGCATTCCCGAAGTGAAGGCGCGCGTGCGCGAATTCAGCTTGAGCGAGGCCCAGGGCCTGGCGCAAAAAGCACTGGCGGTGGGTTCGCCCGCCGAAGTGCGTGCCCTTGTGGAGGCCGTGTAGATGGCAAAGATTCTGACCCTGACGCTGAACCCGGCGTTGGACCTGACGGTGCGCTTGGCGCACCTGGCGCCCG
The DNA here is from genome assembly GCF_003851705.1 of Pseudomonas sp. R2-37-08W. NCBI lineage: Bacteria > Pseudomonadati > Pseudomonadota > Gammaproteobacteria > Pseudomonadales > Pseudomonadaceae > Pseudomonas > Pseudomonas sp. R2-37-08W. The sequence continues at coordinate 942,588 of NZ_CP027728.1, forward strand.
GCGCAGTCAATCGCAGTGAAACCCTGCTCACCCATGCCGCCGGCAAGGGCGTGAACGTGGCGCAGGTGCTGGCCGATCTGGGCCATGAGCTGACCGTGAGCGGCTTCCTGGGTGAGGGCAACCCGCAGGCCTTCGAGGCGCTGATTGCACAACGTGGCTTTACCGACGCGTTTGTTCGCGTGCCCGGTGACACCCGCAGCAACATCAAGATTGCCGAGCACGATGGCCGCGTCACCGATATCAACGCACCGGGGCCTGAGGTGTCAGTGCAGGCGCAGAACGCGCTGCTCGAAAAACTGGCTCGGATCGCGCCAGGCTTCGACGCGGTGGTAGTGGCCGGCAGCTTGCCGCGTGGCGTTACCGCCCATTGGTTTCAGCACATGCTCGAGCAATTGAAAGGCCTCGGTTTGAAAGTAGCCCTGGACACCAGCGGCGAAGCCTTGCGCGCCGGGTTGAAGGCAGGCCCATGGATGGTCAAACCCAATACTGAAGAGCTCGCCGAAGCGCTGGACAACGCCACCGATGCCATCCGCCAGCTGCATCAGCAGGGTGTGGAGCATGTGGTGGTCTCGGACGGTGCTGCCGGCGTGAACTGGTACAGCGCGGGCGCGGCCCTGCATGCCACGCCGCCCAAGGTGACGGTCGCCAGCACCGTAGGCGCCGGCGATTCGCTGCTGGCGGGCATGCTCCACGGCCTGCTGCGCGACGAAGCGCCCGAGCAGACCCTGCGCCGCGCCACGGCGATTGCCGCGATGGCGGTGACGCAAATCGGTTTCGGCATCAGCGATGACGCGCAGTTGGCGCGCCTTGAAAGCGGTGTCGATGTACACGCGCTGACAGAACAATAAGAGGGTTTGTGATGAAGTTAGCCATTGTTACCGCCTGCCCGAACGGCATGGTCACCAGTGTGCTGTGCGCCCGCTTGCTGGACGCCGCCGCACAGCGCCAGGGCTGGAGCACCAGTGTCGAAGTGGTGGACGTGCAACGCCCGGACAGCCAGCTGTCCCAGGCGACCCTCGATGACGCCGAGTGGGTGTTGCTGGTCAGCAGCACCCCGGTGGATATGCAGCGCTTTGTCGGCAAGCGCGTGTTCCAGAGCACGCCGGCCCAGGCGTTGGCGGATGTCGACGCGGTGCTGCGCCGGGGCGCCGAGGAGGCGCAGGTGTATGTGGCGACCGAGGCGCCGGTCGGGAATGTCCCGCGCATTGTCGCGATTACCGCCTGCCCCACCGGTGTGGCCCATACGTTCATGGCTGCCGAGGCCTTGCAGCAGACCGCCAAGCGCCTGGGCTACGAGTTGCAGGTCGAGACCCAGGGCTCGGTGGGTGCGCGCACGCCATTGACGCCTGAGGCCATCGCCAACGCCGACGTGGTGCTGCTGGCGGCGGATATCGAAGTCGCCACCGAGCGCTTCGCCGGCAAGAAGATCTACCGCTGCGGCACCGGCATTGCCCTCAAGCAATCGGAAGCCACGCTCAACAAGGCGCTGGCCGAGGGCGCGGTGGAAAGCGCGGCCAGCGGTGCGGTGGCCAAGTCGGAAAAAACCGGCGTGTACAAACACCTGCTCACCGGTGTGTCGTTCATGTTGCCGATGGTGGTGGCGGGCGGCCTGTTGATCGCCTTGTCCTTCGTGTTCGGCATCCACGCCTTTGAGGAGAAGGGCACCCTGGCGGCGGCACTCAAAACCGTCGGCGACCAGGCGTTCATGCTGATGGTGCCGTTGCTGGCGGGCTACATCGCCTACTCGATCGCCGATCGCCCCGGCCTGGCGCCGGGCATGATCGGCGGGTTGCTCGCGGGCACCCTGGGCGCTGGCTTCATTGGCGGGATCTTCGCCGGTTTCCTCGCCGGCTACAGCGTCAAGCTGATCTCACGCGCGGTGCGCTTGCCGCAAAGCCTGGAGGCCCTCAAGCCGATCCTGATCATCCCGTTGCTGGCAAGCCTGTTCACTGGCCTTGCGATGATCTATCTGGTCGGCCCTCCGGTGGCACGCTTGCTGACCGGGCTGACGGATTTTCTCAGCACCATGGGCACCACCAACGCGGTGCTGTTGGGCATCCTGTTGGGCGGCATGATGTGTGTCGATCTGGGCGGGCCGATCAACAAGGCGGCGTATGCGTTTTCCGTCGGCCTGCTGGCGGCGTCGAGCGGCGCGCCGATGGCCGCGACCATGGCGGCCGGCATGGTGCCACCGATTGGCATGGGCATCGCGACCTTCCTGGCCCGGCGCAAGTTCGCCCAGACTGAGCGCGAAGCCGGCAAGGCCGCGATGATTCTCGGCCTGTGCTTTATCTCGGAAGGGGCCATCCCGTTTGCGGCCAAAGACCCGTTGCGGGTGATCCCGGCCAGCATTGCCGGCGGCGCGCTGACAGGGGCGCTGTCGATGTACTTCGGTTGCAAACTGGCTGCGCCCCACGGCGGCTTGTTTGTGCTGGTGATTCCGAACGCGATGAATCATGCGTTGCTATACCTGCTGGCGATTGTGGCCGGCAGTGTGCTGACCGGGTTGGTGTATGCGCTGATCAAGCGGCCGGAAGCGGCGGAACTGACGGTCACTGCTGCCAAGGGCTGATGAGGTTTGAAAATGTGGGAGGGGGCTTGCCCCCGATAGCGGTGTGTCAGCCAGTCTATTGGTAGCTGACACACTGCCATCGGGGGCAAGCCCCCTCCCACATTTGATCTTCAGTGTCTGTGAGGGCGGTGTCATATCTGCTTCATCCGCCCATGCTTAAGTTGGCCTTTTGATACTCAAGAGGGCACCTGCATGAGCCACTTCGATCTCGGCCGTCGCCGCGTGATGCAAGCTGTCGGGGCCGGCCTGTTGTTGCCGGGACTGGCGCCGGCGGTGATTGCGTCGGTAAAGGACCGTCCGCTGCTCACCGATGGCGTGCAGTCCGGTGACCTGCTGGGCGACCGCGCGATGATCTGGAGCCGCAGCGACCGCCCGGCGCGGATGGTGGTGGAGTGGGACACCCGCAGTGTGTTCAGCAACCCACGCCGGTTCGTCTCGCCCCTGGCCGATAACCGCAGCGATTTTACGGCCCGCGTTGAACTCACCGGGCTGCCCGCCGACCAGGCGATTTTCTACCGCGTGCATTTCGAAGACGCCCAGACCGGCATCGCCAGCGAGCCGTGGTTCGGCCACTTGCGCAGCGTGCCGCAACAGCGTCGCGACATCCGCTTTGTGTGGAGCGGCGACACCGTCGGCCAGGGTTTCGGTATCAACCCGGACATCGGCGGCATGCGCATCTACGAAGCCATGCGCCTGCGCCTGCCGGACTTCTTTATCCACAGCGGCGACACCATCTACGCCGACGGCCCGGTGCCGGCGCAACTGGCCACTGAGGGCGGGCGCATCTGGCGCAATATCACCACCGAAGCCAAGAGCAAGGTCGCCGAAACCCTCGAAGAATATCGCGGCAATTACCGCTACAACCTGCTGGATGAAAACGTGCGGCGCTTCAATGCCGAGGTGCCGCAGATCTGGCAGTGGGACGACCACGAGGTGATCAACAACTGGTCATCAAGCAAACAGTTGGACGAGCGCTACCAGACCCGCGACATCAATACCCTGGTCGGCCGTGCGCGCCAGGCCTGGCTGGAATATTCACCGATGCGCCGGCAAAGCGCCGACGGCGGCGGGCGGATTTATCGCAAGCTCAGCTATGGGCCACTGCTGGATGTGTTCGTGCTGGACATGCGCAGCTATCGCGGCCCCAACGACGACAACCTGGGCGGCGCAAAGCCCTTCCTGGGGCGCGAACAGTTGGACTGGCTCAAGCGCGAACTCAAGGCCTCCCAGGCGCAGTGGAAAGTGGTCGCGGCCGACATGCCCATCGGCCTCGGTGTGCCGGACGGTGAGGTCAGCCCTGGCGTGCCGCGCTGGGAAGCGATCGCCAACGGTGACCCCGGCCCGGCCCAGGGGCGTGAGCTGGAAATTGCCGAGCTGCTGGGATTCCTGCGCGCACACCAAGTGCGCAACCACGTGTGGCTGACCGCTGATGTGCACTATTGCGCCGCGCATCACTACCACCCGGATCGGGCGGCGTTCCAGGATTTCGAACCGTTCTGGGAGTTTGTCGCAGGGCCGTTGAATGCAGGCAGCTTCGGGCCGAATCCGTTGGATAAGACCTTTGGGCCAGAGGTGGTGTTCGAGAAGGTACCGCCTGCGCAAAACACCTCGCCGTTTGCCGGGTTTCAGTTTTTTGGCGAGGTGCAGATTGATGGGCAGACGGCGGAGTTGACGGTGATTTTGCGCGATCTCGATGGCGTCTCGGTGTTTGAGCAAAAACTGCAACCCGTCTGAAAACTATGGGAGGGGGCTTGCCCTAATGCCAATCTGTAGGAGCGAGCTTGCTCGCGAAAAACGTCAACGATAACGCGTGTTTTCTGAATGAACACGGTGCCTGTGAGTTTTTCGCGAGCAAGCTCGCTCCTACAAAAAGCCTTCCCCCTCCCACATTTGATCTTCAGTGTCTGTGAGGGATCAGTACACATCCCGGCGATAGCGGCCTTGCTCGATCAAGCGCTCCACCGTTTCACTGCCGAGGATATCCACCAGCGCCTGATCCACCCCCGTCGCCATCCCCTGCAAGCTGCCGCACACATAAATCGCTGCGCCCTCGGCCAGCCATTTGCGCAACACGTCCGCCGATTCACGCAGGCGATCCTGCACGTAGATTTTCTCCTCCTGGTCCCGCGAAAACGCCAGGTCCAGCAGGGTCAGGTCACCACTGGCCAGCCAGCCTTGCAGTTCTGCCTGGCACATGTAGTCGTGGGCGATATGGCGTTCGCCGAACAGCAGCCAGTTACGCTGCTGACCGTCGGCAATGCGCGCCTTGAGCAAGCTGCGCAGGCCGGCCAGGCCCGTGCCGTTGCCCAGCAGGATCAGCGGCACCGGCGCTTCGGGCGGGTGGAAACCGCTGTTGCGGCGCAGGCGCAGGCTGATGCCCGCGCCAATGGCGGCGTGTTCAGTCAGCCAGCCGGAACCCAGGCCCAGGCTGCCGTCCGGGTGGCGTTCCTGGCGCACGATCAGCTCCAGCACTCCGTCGCTGGCAATCGAGGCGATCGAGTATTCACGCAGGCCCAGCGGTATCAGCGCATCGACCAGTGCCTGGGCATGCAGGCCGACCAGATGGGTGCGGTTATCCGGCAGTTGGCGCGTGGCCAGGGCCTGGTTGAGCGTTTGCGCCAGGCCTTCAATCAGCACGCCATCGCTGCCGGCCAGGCCCAGCCCTTCCAGGAAGTGCTCAACGGCTCGCGGGCTATTGCGCGGCAGGATTTCCACCAGGTCACCGGCCTGCCAACTGAGGGGCGAGGGCGGTGTGAGGCCGAGCAGGTAGACGGGCGCGCCGACGCTGCCAGGGTTGAGCAGGGTGCGTTGGCGCAGGGTCCAGTGTTCGAACTGGGCGGTCTGCCAGGCCGCTGCCGGCGTGTGGCCGGTGAGCTGGCCGAGCTGCTGTTGCCAGGTCAGCAAGGCCTCGGTATCGCCGCTGTCGACTTCCACCGGCGCAAACAGCGGGTTGCCGCCCTGGTGGGTCAACCAGAAATGCAGGCGCCGGGCAAAGCCGCAGAAGTGTTCATATTGCCGGTCACCCAGGGCCAGCACCGAGTAGTTCAAGCCCTTGAGGGACACGTCCTGGCCGAGCACGCTGCGTTCGAAGCCACGGGCGCTGTCGGGGGCTTCGCCGTCGCCGAACGTGCTGACCACGAACAAGGCATTTTCCGACTGGCTCAGGTCGTGCTGGCTAAGCGTGCCCAAGGGCTGCACCTTCACCGGCAGACCTGCCGCCTGCAATTGCCCGGCCGTCTGCCAGGCCAATTGTTCGGCGAAACCGCTCTGGCTGGCGAAGCCGATCAACCAGGCCGGGGCATCGCTGGAGTGGGCGTCAAGACCCTTGCGTGCGTCCCTTACCTGGCGTTTTTTTCGGCGCCGGTCTAGGTACAGCAACCAGCCGGTAACGAAGAACAGCGGCATGCACAACGCGCTCAGGGTGAGCACGATCCGTCCTGCCAGCCCCCAATAGCTGCCGGTGTGCAAGGCATAAACGCTGGTCAACAACTGCGACTTATAACTTTTGCTGGCGTAGCGCTCATGGGATTTGACCTCGCCGGTGGCCGGGTCCAGGTTGATCTGGTTCAGCGCACGGTCGTGGGGCGAGTCTTCCAGCAGGTAATACACGGTGGCCGGTTGCCCGGCGACGGCCGGCAGACGGATGTTGTAGGCGCTCAAGCCAGGCCCCGCGTTGCTGTAGATGCTGCTCCAGATGGCTTCATAGTTGGTCACGTAGCTGGCCACGGGCGCAGGGCCAGCCGGCGGCGGGCCGCGCTTGAGCGTGCGCTCGTTCTGCGGCGCGTCGGACAGCAGTTGGGTCACGCCACGGTTGTACCAGTCGTACGACCAATACAGCCCGGTCAGTGCCGCCAGCAGATAAAACAGCAGGCACCAGGTGCCGAACACCGAGTGCAGGTCCCAATTGAAGCTGCGGCCCTTTTTACGCCAGTCCAGGGTCAACCACACGCGCCAGTTCTTCACCTGGCGCGGCCAGCGCAGGTACAGGCCGGAGAGGCAGAAGAACAGCAGGATCAGGGTGCAGGCGCCAGTGATCGTGCGCCCGATGTCGCCTATCGCCAGGAAGCGGTGCAACTGCAGGATGAAGCCGAATACATCCTGGCCGACGGCGTCGCCCAGGTAGTCGCCGGTATATGGGTCGAAGTAGCGTAGCGGGCCCCGGCGCTCGCCCGGTGGCGGGGTGAAGGACACGCGCCCGGCATTGCCGCTGTCGCGCTCCACCCAGAGCATCGCCACGGCCTTGCCTTCGGTGGCTTCCAGCTTGCGCACCAGTTCGGCGGGCGGCAGCACCCCGGCTTCGCGTTTTTCAACATGCAAGACCTGCGGGTTCAGCGCCCGCAGTATTTCATCCTGGAAGGAGTACGCAGCCCCGGTGATCCCCATCAAGGCCAGCACCAGCCCGGCAGTGATGCCGAAGAACCAGTGCAACTGGAACAGGGTTTTCTTCAACACGTCGGACCGCCTCGCTCAACTGGTTATGAATGTCACGGCGCGCATTATGCCGTGGCTTATCGAGAAATATTCTGTTTAGCATGCAAAAGCCCCACGCATCCGATGCGTGGGGCTCAAGTCCTGGCGCGCTTGCGCTTAGAAGTGGAAGCTGGTGGTCAGCAACGCCGTACGACCGGCCGCCTGGTTGGCGAAGTGCGAGGCGTAAGCCTTGTCGTAATAAGTTTTGTCGGTCAGGTTCTGCACGTTCAATTGCAGGTCGACGTTTTTAGTCAACTTGTAGCTGGCCATGGCGTCGTAGCGGGTGTAGGACGGCACGTACACGGTGTTGCCTGCATCGCCGTAAACCTCGTCGACATAGAAGGCGCCGCCGCCGACGGTCAGCTTGGGCGTGATGTCGTAGGTGGTCCACAGACTGAACGAGTTCTTCGGCGTGTTGGGCATCTGGTTGCCGGTGTTGGAACCGGCGCTCACCACGCCGTTACGCCCGTTGAGGCCGGACTTGACCAGTTCGCTGTCCAGGTAGGTGTACCCGGCGAACACTTGCCAGTGCTCGGTCAGCTTGCCGCTGGCGGACAACTCGACGCCGTCGACCCGTGATTCGCCGGCGTTCTCGTAGGTGAGGGCATCGACCAGGACGCGGGTGTTTTTCTTCTCGGTACGGAACACGGCGGCGGTCAGGGAGAGGCGGTCGTGGAACAGGTCCCACTTGGTGCCCAGCTCGTAGTTGACCGTCTCTTCCGGCTGCAGGTCGCTGATGGCGGCACCGGCTGACAGCGGGTTGCCATCGGCGCCTTCACCCACCAGGCCACCGGCCGGCGTGGCCGACGTCGCGTAGGAAGCGTAGATACTGCCATTGTCCAGCGGCTTCCATACCAGGCCCGCCTGCCAGTTGAAGAACTGGCTGTCATCCTTGATTTTGCTGCGCCCGGTGGTGGCGTTGGTGTTGGCTTCGGTATCGAACGTATCGTAGCGCAGGCCCACGTTCAGCAGCCATTTCGGATCCAGCTCGATGGTGTCGAACACGTAGGCCGCGCGGCTGGTGGCCTTGGTGTTGGTGCCGTTGTAGTTGCGCGCGACGCTGCCGTTCCAGGCATCGTCCGGGTTCGGGTTGCTCAGCGAGGTGCACTGGCCACCCAGGCTGCCCTTGGCCACGGTGCACACCGGGTTGGCGTTGGGGCTGACGGTGTAGCCGCTGACACGGGTTTCTTCACCGGTGAATTCCAGGCCGGTGGAGTAGGTGTTCTTGAAGCCCAGCGCCTGGAAGCTGCCGAACAGGTCGGTCTGGTTGGTGGTCGTGGTGGTGGTGGACACGCGGCTGTTGGCCCGGCGCCAGACAGTGCCGAACTTGTTGACGTTGAGCTTGCTGTCATCCGGCTGGGTGAGCACATAGTCCTGGCCGGTGCTGCCGTGGCGCAGGGTGTTCTTCAGCGTCATGTTGTCGTTCAGGTCATGCTCGATGGAGAACGTGCTGATGTCGGCGCGGGTCTTGCGGAAGTCACGGCTCTTCAAACCATAGAAGTTGTTGCTGTCGCCGCCGTCGTTGGGCTTGTCATGCACGTGGGCGGTGGCGGTCGACGAACCGTAGCCATACGGCATTCCCGAATCCGGCAGGTCGTCGCTTTCCATGTGGTAGTAGCTGAGGTTGACGCGGGTCGGTGTGCCCAGGCCAAAGGTCAGCGAAGGCGCCACACCCCAGCGGTCGTAATTGATCGCATCGCGGCCGGCCACGTTTTGTTCGTGGCTCATCAGGTTCAGGCGAAATGCCGCGCTGTCGTCGAGGAACTGGCGGTTCACGTCGAGCACGTAGCGGCGGGTCTGGTCGGAACCGTAGGTGAAGCCGCCGTTAGTGAAGTCCCGCGCTTGTGGGGTTTTGCTCACAAGGTTGAGGCTGCCCCCGGCTGAGCCGCGACCGCCGAAGGACGAGTTCGGGCCCTTGCTGACTTCGATGGATTCAATGTCGAAGATCTCCCGGCTCTGGCCGCCGGTATCGCGCACGCCGTCCAGGTAGGTGTCGCCTTGGGCGTCGAAACCACGGATGAACGGACGGTCGCCCTGGGGGTTGCCGCCTTCACCGGCGCCAAAAGTAATCCCCGGTACGGTGCGCAGGGCATCCTGCAGCGAGGTGGCGGCAGTGTCTTTGAGCACTTGCTGCGGGACCACGGTGACCGAGCGCGGTGTGTCTACCAGCGGTGCGGTGTATTTCTGTGAAGCGGCTTTTTCTACCTGATAGGAAGGGGTGACCTGCTCCTGACCGGTAATGTTGGTGGCGCCGAGGGAGATAGGGTTGCGCTCGCCTTGTTGTTCGGTGTTCTCAGCCGCCTGCGCCAAGTGGGCGGCAGAGCTGGCGCTGAGGGCTACGCCGATGGCCGAAGCCAGCATGCGTGGTGAACTGGCGGTGGTTGTTGGTGTGATGCGCGACATGACGTGTCCTTTCCCCAAGGATGTGAGGTCGCGGAATATAGGGCTAACAAGACTTTCTATCAATTGCGATACATTGCTATTCGCATCGAATTTACATTCTTTACACTTTTTGCTTACGGTTTTTACTGACTCGTTCGTCTCGACGTTTTACACAGAGGATAAGAATCAATACCATTGGCACCCCTCTGATCGCAGGTATTGCCCCATGTTGCTGCATATTCCCGGCTTGTTCTCGCGCGAGGAAGTGCAGCGCATTCGCCAAGCCCTGGAGGAGGCCGAATGGGCCGACGGCAAAGTCACCGCCGGCCATCAATCCGCCAAGGCCAAGCACAACCTGCAATTGCCCGAAGGCCACCCGTTGGCCAAGGAAATCGGCGCGGCGATGCTGGAGCGCTTATGGAGCAACCCGCTGTTTATGTCGGCGGCGTTACCGCACAAGGTGTTTCCGCCGTTGCTCAACTGTTACACCGCCGGTGGCAGTTTCGACTTCCATATCGACAACGCCGTGCGCCAACCCAAAGGCAGTCACGAACGCGTGCGCACTGACCTGTCGTCCACGCTGTTCTTCAGCGACCCCGACGACTACGACGGCGGCGAGCTGGAAATCCAGGACACCTTCGGCCTGCAGCGCGTCAAGCTTCCCGCCGGCGATATGGTGCTGTACCCCGGCTCCAGCCTGCACAAGGTCAACGCGGTGACACGCGGCGCGCGCTACGCCTCGTTTTTCTGGACCCAGAGCCTGGTGCGCGAAGACAGCCAGCGCACCCTGCTGTTCGAAATGGACGGCGCCATCCAGCAACTGAGCCGCGACGTGCCCGATCACCCGGCGCTGATCCAGCTCACCGGCACCTATCACAACCTGCTGCGTCGTTGGGTCGAGGTCTGAGATGGGCTTTTTATTGCGTCGCCAGGAAGTGCTCAACGTCGAGCAGCTGCAATCGATGCTTGATGATTCCCCGGTGCGCGCGGCCCAGGCGATCCTGATCGCGGCCAGGGAAGGCGTGGTCGATGCCCAGGCCTTGCTCGGGCAGATCCTGCTGGAAGGACGCGGCATCGCACGCGATGAAACACTGGCGTTGCGCTGGTTCCGGATTGCCGCCCAGGGCGGGCATTTGATGGCGCGCAATATGATTGGGCGGTGTCTGGAGCATGGTTGGGGTTGCACGGTGGATGAGGCGGCGGCTGCGCGTGAATACCGGTTGGCAGCAGAGGCCGGGCTGGATTGGGGGCAGTACAACTATGCCAACCTATTGGCGACCGGTCGTGGCGTTGTGCAAGATCAGGCCCAAGCGCTGATGCTTTATCGCCAGGCGGCAGAGCAGGGCCATGCCAAGTCGATGAACCTGGTGGGGCGTTATCTGGAAGACGGGCAGTATTGCCCGAGGGATTTTGAAGCGGCCGTTGAGTGGTACCGGCGTTCAGCCGAAGCCGGGGATTTTCGTGGGCAGTTCAGTTATGCGGCGGTGTTGGCGGATAGTGGCCGAATCGAAGCGGCACTGGAGTGGTTGTACAAGGCGCTGGCAGGCGGGAATCTCAAGTTCTTACGGATAGCACACCAGACGCTGGCAGCGGCCAACCATCCACAGATTCGCGCGATGGCTGAAGCCTTTCGACAACGCGCTGCCAATCTCTCTTAGCTCACCCTCATCCCAAGTCAGAACTTGCAAAGGGCACTCTGCATAGTATTTTCAGATCGGCAGGCCTGAAATGATGGCCCCGATTGATGAGTTGAATGAGTTCCGAGACGCTCATTCAGAGGAGGAACAATGAAATTTCCCGTGGTAGTCCATAAAGATGCTGATTCGGATTACAGCGTGACGGTTCCGGATATTCCGGGATGTTTCTCGGCCGGAGGATCTTTTTCCGAAGCGCTGGACAATGTGCGTGAGGCAATCGCGCTGCATCTGGAAGGATTGGTTGCCGATCAGGAAGCGCTCCCCCAGGCGCTGGAGGTCGATGCACATTTGGATAATCCGGATTTTGTCGGCGGTGTATGGGCGATAGTCGACTTTGATCTCACGCCTTATCTGGGCAAGTCAGTCCGTTTCAACGCTTCCTTGCCGGAACAGTTGCTGTTGCGCATTGACGAGCGGGTGCTGAAGGATCATCGGTATGCGTCGCGGTCAGGTTTTCTGGCGACGGCAGCGCTGCGTGAGCTATCTGCCTGACGCAATGCGCGACATTCCACCTGACAGCCATAAAAAAACCCATGACACGTCATGGGTTTTTTATACGCAGCGTGCTTACACGTAAAACGACTTCAACGGCGGAAACCCATTGAACTCAACTGCGCTGTAGCTGGTGGTATAGGCACCGGTCGACAGCCAGTACATGCGGTCACCAATGGCCAGGTTCAGCGGCAGGCCGTACTTGTAGTTTTCGTACATGATGTCGGCGCTGTCGCAGGTGGGGCCGGCGATGACCACTTCTTCCATCTCGCCTTTTTTCTCGGTCCAGATCGGGAACTTGATGGCTTCGTCCATGGTTTCGATCAGGCCGGAGAATTTGCCCACGTCCGTGTACACCCAACGCTCGACGGCGGTGCGCGATTTACGCGCCACCAGCACCACTTCACTGACCAGGATGCCGGCGTTGGCGATCAACGAGCGGCCGGGTTCGAGGATGATTTCCGGCAGCTCATCACCAAAGTCTTCCTTGAGGAAACGGATGATTTCCTCGGCGTAGGTTTCCAGGCTGTTGGTGCGGGTGATGTAGTTGGCCGGGAAGCCGCCGCCCATGTTGATCAGCTTCAGATGAATGCCGTCTTCTTCCTTCAAGCGTTCGAAGATCACTTTGACCTTGGCGATCGCCGCATCCCATACGCTGATGTCGCGCTGCTGCGAGCCGACGTGGAACGAGATGCCGTAAGGCACCAAGCCCAGGTCGCGGGCTAGGATCAGCAGGTCCATGGCCATGTCGGTCTGGCAGCCGAACTTGCGCGACAACGGCCAGTCAGCCGTGGTGGAGCCTTCGGTGAGGATACGCACATAGACTTTCGAGCCCGGCGCGGCCTTGGCGATGTTGCGCAGGTCGGCTTCGGAGTCGGTGGAGAACAGGCGCACGCCTTTCTCATAGAAGTAGCGAATGTCCTTGGATTTCTTGATGGTGTTGCCGTAGCTGATACGGTCGGCGCTGACGCCGCGGTCCATGACCTTGTCCAGCTCGTAGATCGACGCGATATCGAAGCTCGAACCCTTGTCTTTCAACAGGTCGATGATCTCGACGGCCGGGTTGGCCTTGACCGCGTAGTACACCTTGGCGAATTCGAAACCGGCGCGCAGGTCATCGTAGGCCTGGCTGATCATCGCGGTGTCGATCACCACGAACGGGGTTTCTTGCTTGTCGGCGAACGCCTTCATTTTGTCAAACGTGGCGCGCGCGAAATAGTCTTCGACGTTGATCGACATGCTGGGAACTCCTAAGGGCAAACTGTAGTAATCAATGGGTGCAACTGAACGTCCTCCGTATCCCCACTTTGGTTCGCCTACTTCCCAAGGCATGTCGCCGAAAGCAAAAAGGCCATGGGATACGCTTCCCTTGGCCTTGCTGTCTCGTCGTCAGTACTTGAGCCGGATGGATCGTTTCCAGCATGGACGTTCGGCGCGAACTTTAGGGCGTGAGGGGCTTGAGATCAACTAAAAATGTCGCGTTTTTGCACGCGTTCGTCGCGCGACCCCGTGCAGCTACTATGTAACCGACCGGTGTGACGGATTGATGTTCCCCGGATGGGCGAATTGAGTGCATTTCCCTGACACCCTGCAGAGCCAATGTGGGAGGGGGCTTGCTCCCGATGGCGGTGTGTCAGTTACACATTTATCAACTGACCCACCCTCATCGGGAGCAAGCCCCCTCCCACATTTTTTACCGCGTTGTGTCAGGCCAGTGCGGTCTCTGCAGGCGAAACGATACTGGTCTTGCCCCCACGCGACTTACCGGAACTCAGGTACTCGGCAATCGACTCCTGCGTCACCTCACCCAAAAACACCCGCTCCGCATCCATCACCGGCAACCACGAACGGTTGAACTCGTACATCCGCGACAGCAGGATGCGCAAGTGCTCGTCATACGCGGCGGTGGCGTTGAATTCGCGCAGGTACTGGCCGCAGGTACCGGTCTGACGGTGCAAGTCGCGACGGCGTACATAGCCCAGCGCCTTATTCTCGGCGCAGGTGACCACCACATAGCGGCGGTCGTGCTCGTCCATCAGCTCCAGTGCATCGGCCACCGGCGTTTCCGGGCTCACCGACGGCGCGTTGTCCGCGGCATCTTCGGCCTTCACCAGCAGCAGGCGCTTGAGGGTACTGTCCTGGCCGACGAAATTGCTCACGAACTCGTCCGCCGGGTGCGCCAGCAGCGTATCGGGATGGTCGATCTGCAGCAGCTTGCCGGCGCGGAAGATCGCAATCTTATCCCCCAGCTTGATGGCCTCGTCGATGTCGTGGCTGACCATGATCACGGTCTTGTTCAGCGCACGCTGCATCTCGAAGAACTCATTCTGGATCATCTCGCGGTTGATCGGGTCGACCGCGCCGAACGGTTCATCCATCAGCAGCAACGGTGCATCCGCCGCCAGGGCGCGGATCACGCCGATGCGCTGTTGCTGCCCGCCCGACAATTCACGCGGATAGCGATGCAGGTACTGCTTGGGCTCCAGCTTGATCATGCTCATCAACTCGCGGGCGCGGTCGTGGCATTTCTGTTTGTCCCAGCCGAGCAGCTTGGGCACCACCACGATGTTTTCTTCGATGGTCATGTTCGGGAACAGGCCGATCTGCTGGATCACGTAGCCGATATTGCGCCGCAGGGTCACTTCATCGAGGTCGGTGGTGTCTTCGCCGTTGATCAGGATCTTGCCCGAGGTGGGCTTGATCAGGCGGTTGATCATTTTCAGCGTGGTGCTCTTGCCACAGCCCGACGGGCCGAGGAACACACAAATTTCGCCTTCGTTGACGGTCAGGCTGACATCGTTGACGGCGGTGACAGTCTTGCCGTTGCTTTGAAAAGTCTTGGACAGATTTTGAAGTTCGATCATTTGAGCAATCCTTTTGGAGTCAGCGAGCGTTGCAGCCATTGCAAGAGCAGGTCGGCGAAGATGGCCAGGAGACTGACCAGCACGGCGCCGACGATCAGCATCGACATGTCGCTGCGGCTGATGGAAGCCAGAATAAGTACACCCAGGCCGCCGGCACCGATGGTGGCGGCGATGGTCATCACGCCGATGTTCATCACCACGGCGGTGCGCACACCGGCGAGGATCACCGGCACGGCAATCGGCAGCTCGACCATGCGCAGGCGCTGGGCGAAGGTCATGCCGATGCCTTTGGCGGCCTCGCGAATGCCCGGTTCGACACCGGTGAGCGCCAGGTAGGTGTTACGCATAATTGGCAACAGGGAGTAGAGGAACACGGCGGTGATCGCCGGCATCGGCCCCAGGCCCTGGCCGAACTTGGAGTAGAACGGCAGCAGCAGGCCGAACAGCGCGATGGACGGTACGGTCAGCAGCACCGTGGCGCTGGCCTGCAGCGGGCCGGCCAGGGTCGGGAAGCGCGTCATCAGGATGCCCAGGGGCACGCCGATCAAGATCGCGAGGACAACCGCGACGCCGACCAGGGTGATGTGCTGCCAGGTCAGTTGCAGGACTTGGGCCCAATCAAGGTGGGAAAAGGCGTTGAGAAATTCCATGTCTTTTCCTCTTATTGATTGATCGGATGCTGGCGCAGGAAATCTGCGGCAACAGCGGACGGGCTTTCATGGTCGACGTCGACCCGCGCATTCAGCTGGCGCATGGTTGCGTCGTCGAACAGCGCGGCCAGTGGCTTGAGCTCGGCCGCCAGTTGCGGGTGCTGGTCGAGATATTCCTGGCGGATCACCGGGGCGGCGGTGTAGTCCGGGAAGTAGTGCTTGTCGTCTTCGAGCAGCTTCAGTTTGAAGGCATTCAGGCGACCGTCGGTGGTGTAGACCAGGCCGGCAAACACCTGGCCATTGCGCAGCGCGGTGTAGACCAGCCCGGCGTCCATCTGCCGGGTGTTTTTGCGCGTGAGGTTCATGTCGTACAGCTTGACCATGCCGGCCAGGCCGTCGGAGCGGTTGGCGAACTCGGTGTCCAGGGCGACCAGGCGGTGTTCCCGGGTGTCTGCGGCCATGGCGTGGGTGAGGTCACTGATGCTGTTGATTTCGGGATGTTCCTTGGCGACTTTCTCCGGCAACGCCAGGGCGTAGGTGTTGCTGAAGCGCGACGGCGAGAGCCAGACCAGGCCTTTTTTTGCGTCGAGTTCCTTCACGCGAGCGTAGGACTGAGCGCTGTCGAGTTTCTCGTCGATGTGGTTGTACGCCACCAGCGACACGCCGGTGTATTCCCAGATCAGGTCCAGTTGCCCGCTTTCCTGGGCGCTGCGCGCCAGGTTACTGCCCAGGCCACCGGTCACGCGGGCGTCGTAGCCCTTGATGCGCAGGTACTGGGAGGTGATTTCGGCGAGCAGGGTCTGTTCGGTGAACACCCGTGCGCCGATGCGGATTACCGGTTTTTCAGCGGCTTGCGCAAAACCTGCAAACAGCAGGACGCAGCTCAATATCAAGGTCAGTTTTTTCATGTGATTTCCTTTGCCAAGCCTTAAGACGGACGCAACCCGCGTTCCAGCCAGAGGCGGCTGGCCATGGTCACCAGGCCGTCGAGCAGCAATGCCAGCAGTGCGGTGCATGCGGCACCGAGCAGCAGTTGCGGCTGGTTGTTCAGGGCGATGCCGGGGAAGATCAGGCTGCCCAGGCTGTTGGCGCCGATCAGGAACGCCAGCGGTGCGGTGCCGACGTTGATCGCCAGGGCCACACGCACGCCACCGATGATGATCGGCACGGCGTTGGGCAACTCCACGCGAAACAGCACCTGGCGTGGCGTCATGCCGATACCGGTGGCGGCTTCTTTCAGCGAGTCTTGAACGTTTTTCAGGCCTTCGTACGTGTTGCGCACGATGGGCAGGAGGGAGGCGAGGAACAGCGCGAAAATGGCCGGGCCGCTGCCGATGCCGAGGACGCCGAGGGCGATGGCCAGTACGGCCAGGGGAGGGACGGTGTTGCCGATGTTGAAGATCTGCATGAAGCGTTCTGCACGCCCGACCATGTTCGGTCGACTGAGCAGGATGCCGGCGGGGAGGCCCACAATCAGGGCGGCCAGCATGGAAACTAAAACCAGAATCAGATGAGCTTGCAGGTAAAACAACAAATCGTCGCGGTACAGTTCGATCGTGTTGATGCCGATCCAGTGGACCAGCAGGGCCAGGAGCGCGACGACAACCGCACCTCCTATCAGCCCTTTGCCATAGCGAATAGCCACAGGCGGACTCCTTTTTTTCTTTTGTCGGCGAACACATTCTCCGGTGGCAATGCCATGGCTGGCTGCCTCTGAATGAGTTCGCGAAAAGCAGCTCGCCGATACTGGCAACGCAGTATGCGATCGAGCCATGAGCGCAGCCTCGTCAGGCTAACTTGCTGATTTTTCAGCCCCTGTTCCGAGTGCGATAGCAGGGGAGTGGACGTCTCTACCTTTTAAAAGGTTCCACACTTGGGAGCATTTAGCCACCCCCAATGGGCTCAACGGTGGTCTGTAACCCTGGGTTTGCGCTATACTCGCCGCCCTTTTTTGACTCACCTGCCAGGCGATTTCCCATGACCCACCAGGCCGCCGAAGTCGCGAAACGCCGCACTTTCGCTATTATTTCCCACCCCGATGCCGGTAAAACCACCATCACCGAAAAGCTCCTGCTGATGGGCAAGGCAATCGCGGTGGCCGGCACGGTGAAATCCCGCAAATCCGACCGCCATGCGACATCCGACTGGATGGAGATGGAGAAGCAACGGGGTATTTCCATTACCACGTCGGTCATGCAGTTCCCGTATCGCGACCACATGGTCAACCTGCTCGACACCCCGGGCCACGAAGACTTTTCCGAAGACACCTACCGCACCCTCACTGCGGTGGACTCGGCGCTGATGGTCCTCGACGGCGGTAAAGGCGTCGAGCCACGCACCATCGCGTTGATGGATGTGTGCCGTTTGCGCGACACGCCGATTGTCAGCTTCATCAACAAACTCGACCGCGATATTCGTGACCCCATCGAGCTGCTGGATGAAATCGAAGCCGTCCTGAAGATCAAGGCTGCGCCGATCACCTGGCCGATTGGTTGCTACCGCGACTTCAAGGGCGTGTACCACCTGGCCGACGACTACATCATTGTCTACACCGCCGGCCATGGTCATGAGCGCACCGATGTGAAAATCATCGAAAAGCTCGACTCCGACGAAGCCCGCGCCCACCTGGGCGACGAGTACGACCGCTTTGTCGACCAGCTCGAATTGGTGCAGGGCGCGTGCCATGAGTTCAACCAGCAGGAGTTCCTCGACGGCCAACTGACCCCGGTGTTCTTCGGTACCGCCTTGGGCAACTTCGGTGTCGACCACGTACTCGACGCCGTGGTGGATTGGGCACCGAAGCCCCTCGCCCGTGTCGCCAACGAGCGCACCGTGGAACCGGTGGAAGAAAAATTCACCGGCTTCGTGTTCAAGATCCAGGCGAACATGGACCCCAAACACCGCGACCGCATCGCCTTCATGCGTATCTGCTCCGGCCGCTACGAAAAAGGCATGAAGATGCGCCACGTGCGCACCGGCAAGGACGTGCGCATCGGCGACGCCCTGACGTTCTTCTCCTCCGAGCGTGAACAACTCGAAGAAGCCTACGCCGGCGACATCATCGGCTTGCACAACCACGGCACCATCCAGATTGGCGACACCTTCACTGAAGGCGAAGCACTGGGCTTTACCGGTATCCCGCACTTCGCCCCGGAACTGTTCCGCCGCGTACGCCTGCGCGATCCGCTGAAATCCAAGCAGCTGCGCCAAGGTTTGCAGCAACTCGCCGAAGAAGGCGCCACCCAGGTGTTCTTCCCCGAGCGCAGCAACGACATCATCCTCGGCGCCGTGGGTGTGCTGCAGTTCGACGTGGTCGCCAGCCGCCTGAAAGAGGAATACAAGGTCGAGTGCTCCTACGAGCCGATCACCGTGTACTCCGCGCGCTGGATCGATTGCAGCGATAAGAAGAAGTTGGAAGAGTTTTCCAACAAAGCGGTGGAAAACCTGGCGATCGACGGCGGTGGTCACCTGACTTACCTGGCGCCGACCCGGGTCAACCTGGCGCTGATGGAAGAGCGCTGGCCGGATGTGAAATTCCGGGCGACTCGCGAGCATCATTAAGGGCTGAGCGGTAAAGAACAGGGCGAAGCTGTGATGGCTTCGCCCTTTTTTATGCCTGCTGCAAAGCCAAAATATGGGAGGGGGCACACTGTAGGAGCGAGCTTGCTCGCGAAAAACGTCCAGGCAACGCGTTCATTCTGGATAAACGCGGGGGCCCTGAGTTCTTCGCGAGCAAGCTCGCTCCTACAGTATTGAGGGCTTGCCCCCTCCCGCATTTGGATCTTCATAACGCCATGAATTGGCGAGAACCCGGCTTCGGGTCTAGCGTTTACCCACCGACTGTAAAGGAGACTACCGTGCGAAATGCTCAACGTGTCATCCCTTTGGTGTTGCTGGCCATCCTGGGAGTGACGGCCCTTCCGGCGTTGGCCGACGCCGGGGCGCCCCAGTGGAAAGACACCGGCCCGGTCACCAAGAAAAAGCAGAACGAGGTCAACTCGGGCAGTTGGAAACCGCAGCCCCAGCCCACAGACGTCAGGGATCCGGAAAACCCCATCAATGAAGGGGAAGACAGTGTGACCTTCGACGACGGCGAAACCTGATGCCCCTGAGGGTGACCGCAATTCCTGATGAGGCATACAAAAGGGCGAAGCTGTCATGGCTTCGCCCTTTTTTGTATTTAGGAAATGACGGTTAGTTACGGGTGGTTTTGCCCCACTCGCAACAGTTTCAATGCCAGTTGGGTGCCCGCCTGGATGTATTCAACTTGTGCATACATCGCATCTTTTACATAGGCTTCCCCCAGGTCTGTAACTTCCTGCGATGCAGCATACTCTGCGCTCAGGTACAGCAAATGCATGGAGATATCCATCGAGTTCTGAAACGATTTAAGCGTGTTGTTTGGCCCTAATTCGTCAATGACCTTCTGCCAGCGAAGGTCGGCTTCGGCTTGGAGGGTCTTGTATTCGGCCATTGAAACCTCATCATCGGCATAGATGTCGTTAAGAAGGGTTTCCAAGGATTTGGAGATAGAGCATTTTTCGCGGATGACAGTGATGAGATAGCCCGTTTGTTAATGATGAGAGTCGGGCATTCTTAATCAGGCTTTATGGAATTAGAAGCGCATTATCTTTGTTTTTTAGTTGCTGTTACATATTTAAGAAGTTTTCTTTTTGGCTTGAAGTTAGAGCGTGGAAGTCGTGTGGGAAGTTTGTAATTGTTTGGGTGGAAACTACCGCGACGATTCGGACGAAGGCGACAGCCAGACATAGGCCGTGCGCAAAAAGAAGCCCCTCCCGCCCGGCTGATGCGCAACCTGGCGGGAAGGGCTGTAGAACTCAG
Source organism: Pseudomonas sp. R2-37-08W (assembly GCF_003851705.1). Lineage (NCBI taxonomy): Bacteria > Pseudomonadati > Pseudomonadota > Gammaproteobacteria > Pseudomonadales > Pseudomonadaceae > Pseudomonas > Pseudomonas sp. R2-37-08W. Next base: position 962,557 of record NZ_CP027728.1, read on the forward strand.
ACTTTGATCGTTCCCACGCGGAGCGTGGGAACGATCGTCAGGCCACGAATTGCTCCGCATAGTGGCAAGCCACCTGGCGGTTATCCAACGGCCGCAACAGCGGCTCCTCGGTGCTGCACCGCGCTGTCGCGTACGGGCAGCGCTTGTGAAAGGCGCAGCCGGAAGGCGGGTTCAGCGGGTTGGGTAGCTCGCCGACGATCTTGATCTTGGGCTTGTTCGGGTCCGGGTGGATGGTCGGCGTGGCCGACAGCAGCGCCTGGGTGTACGGGTGCAGGGGGCGGGCGTAGATGTCTTCCTTGGGCCCCACTTCCACCGGGCGGCCGAGGTACATCACCATCACGTCATCGGCAACGTGCTGCACCACCGCGAGGTTGTGGGAGATGAACACGTAGGCCGTGTTGAATTCCTGCTGCAGGTCCATGAACAGGTTGAGCACCTGGGCCTGGATCGACACGTCCAGTGCCGAGGTCGGTTCATCCGCCACCAGCACTTTTGGTTGCAGCATCATCGCCCGGGCCAGGGCGATCCGCTGGCGCTGGCCACCGGAGAACATGTGCGGGTAGCGCTGATAATGCTCAGGGCGCAGGCCCACTTGCTTCATCATCGCCTGCACTTTCTCGCGGCGTTCGGCGGCGGACAGGTTAGTGTTGATCAGCAGCGGCTCGCCGAGCTGATCACCGACTTTCTGCCGTGGGTTCAACGACGCGTACGGGCTCTGGAACACCATCTGTACGTCTTTGCGCAACTGCTTGCGCTGGGCCTTGTCGGCGCCGGCCACTTCCTGGCCGGCGATTTTAAGGGAGCCGGATGACGGCTCTTCGATCAGCGTGAGGGCGCGGGCCAGGGTGGACTTGCCGCAACCCGACTCGCCCACGACCGCGAGGGTCTTGCCGGCTTCCAGTTCGAAAGACACACCATTGAGGGCACGCACCGTAGCGTGGCCCTTGAACAGGCCACGGGACACTTCGTAGTGACGGGTCAGGTCGCGGGCGGTAAGAACGACGGCCATTACGCCACCTCCTGGTTCAAGGGGTAGAAGCAGCGCGCAAGGCTGTTGGTTTTCGGGTCAAGCGCAGGGCGCTCGGTACGGCAGTTCTCACGCACATACGGGCAGCGCGGCGACAGCAGGCAACCTTGCGGGCGGTCGTAACGGCCGGGCACGATACCCGGCAACGTGGCCAGGCGTGTGGCGCCGAGGCTGTGCTCCGGGATTGCCTTGAGCAGCGCTTCGCTGTACGGATGCGCCGGGATGTCGAACAGTTGCGGGACCTGGCCGACTTCAACGGCCTGGCCGGCATACATCACGCACACGCGCTGGGCGGTTTCAGCTACCACCGCGAGGTCGTGAGTGATCAGCACCAGGCCCATGTTCTGCTCTTTCTGCAGGGCCAGCAGCAGGTCCATGATCTGCGCTTGAATCGTGACGTCCAACGCGGTGGTCGGTTCGTCGGCGATCAGCAGTTTCGGCTCGCCGGCAATCGCCATGGCGATGGCCACGCGCTGGCTCATACCGCCGGACAGCTGGTGCGGGTAGGCATCCATACGGCTGGAAGCGCCAGGGATTTCCACTTTTTCCAACAGTTCGATGGCGCGCTTGCGCGCTTGCTTGCCAGACATTTTCAGGTGCAGGCGCAGCACTTCTTCAATCTGGAAGCCCACGGTGTAGCTGGGGTTCAGCGCAGTCATCGGGTCCTGGAACACCATCGCCAGGTCTTTGCCGACGATCTGGCGACGCTGACGGTTGCTCAGCTTGAGCATGTCTTTGCCGTCGAAGTTCAGGGCATCGGCGGTGACGATGCCGGGGTGCTCGATCAGGCCCATCAGCGCCATCATGGTCACGGATTTACCCGAGCCCGACTCGCCAACGATGGCCAGGACTTCGCCTTTGTCGACGGTAATGTCGAGGCCATCGACCACTGGCACGGCGGTCTCGTCGCCGAAGCGAACGTTGAGATTCTTGATTTCTAACAGTGACATGGGAATCTCCTCAGGCGGCGTTCTTGAGTTTCGGGTCCAGCGCGTCGCGCAGGCCGTCACCCATCAAGTTGATTGCCAGCACGCTGAGCAAAATGGTCAAGCCCGGCAAGCTCACGACCCACCAGGCGCGTTCGATATAGTCGCGGGCCGATGCCAGCATGGTGCCCCACTCCGGAGTTGGCGGTTGTACGCCAAGGCCGAGGAAGCCCAGGGCGGCGGCATCGAGGATCGCCGACGAGAAACTCAAGGTGGCCTGCACGATCAGCGGCGCCATGCAGTTGGGCAGCACGGTGATAAACATCAGGCGGGGCAGGCCGGCACCGGCCAGGCGCGCGGCGGTCACGTAGTCGCGGTTCAGTTCGCCCATCACTGCGGCGCGGGTCAGACGCACGTAGGACGGCAGCGACACAATGGCGATGGCGATCACGGTGTTGATCAGGCCAGGGCCGAGGATGGCGACAATCGCCACGGCCAGCAGCAGCGACGGCAGGGCCAGCATGATGTCCATCAAGCGCATGATGGTCGGGCCCAGCAGGCGCGGGAAGAACCCGGCGAACAGGCCGAGCAGGATGCCCGGGATCAGCGACATCACCACGGAGGACAAGCCGATCAACAGCGACAGGCGCGAACCCTGGATCAGGCGCGAGAGCAAATCCCGGCCCAGTTCATCGGTGCCCAGCAGGAACTGGATCTGCCCGCCTTCCAGCCATGATGGCGGGGTGAGCAGGAAGTCGCGGTATTGCTCGCTCGGGTTATGCGGTGCAACCCAAGGGGCGAAGATCGCGCAGAACACGATCAGCAACATGAACAGCAGGCCGGCAACTGCGCCTTTGTTCTTGGAGAAGGCTTGCCAGAATTCTTTGTACGGAGACGGGTACAGCAGGCTCTGATCGACTGCTGACACTGGAGTAGAGGTAGTCATGGTCATGATCTCAGCGCTGGTGACGGATGCGTGGGTTGGCGAAGCCGTAGAGGATGTCCACCACGAAGTTCACCAGGATCACCAGGCAGGCGATCAACAGAATGCCGTTTTGCACCACCGGGTAGTCCCGCGCGCCAATGGCTTCGATCAGCCATTTGCCGATGCCGGGCCACGAGAAGATGGTTTCGGTCAGTACCGCACCGGCCAGCAACGTGCCGACTTGCAGGCCGACCACGGTCAATACCGGGATCAGCGCATTGCGCAGGCCGTGCACGAACACCACGCGCGCCGGCGACAGGCCCTTGGCCTTGGCGGTACGGATGTAGTCTTCGCGCAGCACTTCGAGCATCGACGAGCGGGTCATCCGCGCAATCACCGCCAGCGGGATGGTGCCCAGCACGATGGCCGGCAGGATCAGGTGGTGCAGTGCGTCCCAGAACGCGTCCGGCTCGTCGGCCAGCAGGGTGTCGATGAGCATGAAGCCGGTGCGCGGCTCGATGTCGTAGAGCAGGTCGATACGCCCGGAAACCGGGGTCCAGCCCAGGCTCACCGAGAAGAACATGATCAGGATCAGGCCCCACCAGAAGATCGGCATCGAATATCCCGCCAGGGAGATGCCCATCACCCCATGGTCGAACAGGGATCCTCGTTTCAAGGCCGCGATCACCCCGGCCAACAGGCCCAGGATACCGGCGAACAACAGGGCGGCGATGGACAGTTCCAGGGTCGCCGGAAAGAGTGCGGTGAACTCGGTCCACACGCTGGTGCGGGTACGCAGCGATTCGCCAAGGTCGCCCTGGGCGAGCTTGCCGACGTAATCCAGATATTGCGCATACAGCGGCTTGTTAAGGCCAAGGCGCTCCATTGCCTGGGCATGCATTTCGGGGTCAACCCGCCGCTCGCCCATCATGACTTCTACGGGGTCGCCTGGAATCATGCGAATCAACGCAAAGGTCAGCAACGTGATGCCGAAGAACGTGGGGATCAATAACCCCAGTCGGCGGGCAATAAAACTAAACATCTTGGTGTGTACCTCAATCAGCCGGTTAGGCAGGTTCGGCGCCGTCAGGGTCGACGGCGCCGAGCGTTTTTCTTATTTACTTCACCTGGGTGGTGGCGAAGTTATTAGTCCCCAGAGGGCTTTGGGTGAAGCCTTCTACGTTCTTGCGCATGGCGGTGAACAGTTTCGGATAAGCCATGGGAAGCCATGGTTGGTCCTTGTCGAAAACGTCCTGGGCTTGTTCATAGAGTGCGGCGCGCTGGGCGGGTTCAGCGGTGGCGCGCGCTTTGTCGATCAAGTCCTGAAACTCTTTGTTACACCAGCGCGCGTAGTTTTCGCCGTTTTTCGCTGCATCGCAACTCAGGTTTGGCGTCAGGAAGTTGTCAGGGTCGCCGTTATCACCGACCCAGCCAGCCGAAACCATATCGTGCTCGCCGTTTTTAGCGCGCTTGAGCATCTCGCCCCATTCCATGACTTTGATATTCACCTTCAGGCCGATCTGCGCCAGATCCGCCTGCATGCGCTGGGCACCAAGCATCGGGTTGGGGTTGGTCGGGCCGCCGCCGTTACGGGTGAACAGGGTGAATTCGGTGCCTTCCGGCACGCCGGCTTCCTTGAGCAGGGCGCGGGCCTTGTCCAGATCGCGAGGCGGATTCTTCAGTTTGTCGCTGAAACCCAGCAAGGTCGGCGGATAAGGACCAGTCCCCACCACCGCATTGCCTTTGCCGAACAGCGCTTCGGTGTAGCCGGCCTTATCGAACGCGATGTTGATCGCGTGACGCACCCGCGCATCGCTCATGTATTTGTGGGTCGTGTTCAACGCGGTGTAACTGGTGGTCATCGCCGCCAGTTCATCGACTTTCAGGTTTGGGTCTTTCTTGATGCTTGGAATGTCATCCGGCTTGGGGAACAGCGCGATCTGGCATTCATTGGCCTTGAGCTTCTGCAGGCGCACGTTGTTATCGGTGCTGATCGCCAGGATCAGCGGGTCGACTGCCGGTTTGCCACGGAAGTAGTCGGGGTTGGCCTTGAAGCGCGCCTGGGCGTCTTTCTGATACCGGGTGAAGATGAACGGGCCAGTGCCGATGGGCTTGGCGTTGAGGTCTTCGGTCTTGCCGGACTTGAGCAACTGGTCGGCGTATTCCTTCGAATGGATTGAAGAGAATGCCATGCCCAGGTCGGCCAGGAAGGGTGCTTCAGGACGGGTCAGGGTAAAGACGACGGTGTGGTCATCGGTCTTCTCTACGCTCTTGAGCAGTTCCTTGAAGCCCATGCTTTCGAAATACGGGTAGCCCACGAGGGACTTTTTATGCCAAGGGTGATTCGGGTCCAGCTGACGCTGGAAACTCCAAAGCACGTCGTCGGCGTTCAGGTTGCGCGTGGGTTTGAAATAGTCGGTGGTGTGGAACTTGATGTCGTCACGCAGGTGAAAGGTGTAGGTCAGGCCATCGGCGCTGATCTCGGGCAGGTCTTTGGCCAGCGCGGGAACGACTTCGGTGGTGCCGGGCTTGAAGTCCACCAGGCGGTTGAACATGGTTTCCGCAGCGGCGTCAGCGGTCACGGCGGTGGTATACAGGACCGGGTCAAAACCTTCCGGGCTGGCTTCGGTGCAGACCACCAGCGGTTTGGCCGATACGCCGATCGCCACGCTCAGCAGCGCAGCGGCCATGGCAGCTTGTAACGGGAGCATTTTCATTCAGAGCCCTCTGCAATCGATGGAGCCAGAAACGCGTAGGCGGCGGGCTCGTCCTGAGCCCACCGCCTGCCTGGCGCTAATTAAAGAATGTTGAACGGAATGGTGGTGACCAGACGGAACTCTTTGATGCTGCCGTCGGACTGGAACTCGCTGCCACGGTGCTCAACATAGGTTGCGCGCACGGTAGTGGCTTTGAGTGGGCCGCTTTGCAGGGCATAAGAAGCGCCTACACCGTATTCCTGGTGCTTCTCGCCGTCCTGGGACTGGATGCCGTCGTAGGCGAACTTGGCCCGGCCGTTGTTGCCGGTGTAGTGGGTGCCGTCGATGCCCCAGCCGCGCGCCGAGTAGGCGTTGAACTTCAGGCCTGGCACGCCGTATTCGGCCATGTTGATGGCGTAGGCGATCTGGAAGGACTTCTCGTTCGGGCCGTTGAAGTCCGAGGTCAGGGAGTTGGCCAAGTAAATGCCGTTGGTTTCGTGCAGGTAGTCGAAGTACTCGTTACCGTTCACTTGCTGGTAGCCGAAGGTCAGGCTGTGTGCCTGGTGAGTCAGGCCCAGGGACAGGGAGAAGGTATCGTTGTCGATTTCCCCCATCTCTTTTTTGCCTTCATCGACAGTCTTGTAGTAGTTGAAGCCGGTGGTCAGGCCCAGTTGCTTGGCGTCGCCCAATTCGTGGGTAGCACCGAAGTAGTACTGGTTCCAGAAGTCCTTCACGTTGGCGGCGAAGAAGCTGGTCTTCAGGCTTTTCAGCGGCTGGTAGTTCACACCCAGGGTCGACACTTTGTCGGTTTCTGCGCCATTGCCGTATTCACTGCGGAATTTCGACAGGCTCTGTTCGGTACGCGGCGAAACGCGGTCGAAGATACCGCCCTGGAACGACAGGTTGCTGAACTCTTCGCTGTTGAAGCTCACACCCTGGAAGCTCGAAGGCAGCGCACGGTTGCCGATGGTGTCGACGATGCCGCTGCTGAAGTTCTGGCGACCGGCGGTCAAGGTGGTGTTGGACACGCGGAACTGCACGTTGGCCAGACCCAGTTTGCTCCACTGGTCGACGGCATCACCGTTGGAATCGGCCAGGGTGCGGTTGGAGCCGCCTTTGATGTCACGCTTGCTGCGGTCCAGGACCAGCGCGTTGTACACCGCCACTTCGGTCTTCACGCCTACAGTGCCCTGGGTGAAACCCGAGCTGGCGTTGAGGATGGTGCCCTGTACCCAGTTGGTACGGTTGCGGTCGGTACGGGTTTCGCCGTGCTTCTGGTAAGAGAAGGTGCCCCCACGGTATTTGCTTTCATGGGAGTACCAGTTACGCGTGGTACCGCCCAGGCTGAAATCTTCGATAAAGCCTTTGGCCTCGCTTTGCGCGCTGGTGCCGGCCAGGGTGGTAGGAACGAAGTCCTGGCTCTGCGTTTCAGCGTAGGCGGTGGCCGTGATACTGCTGATGGCCAAGGCCAGAAGCGCTTTGCTGCTCAGTTTCATGGGTGAAGCTCCTTTGGTTCTCTTTTTATGCCGGTCTTTTTAGGTGAACCGGCTATTGGGTGTGTAACTCGTTCAAGCTATTGCAAACGTTTGGCGTAGGAAAAATCCCAACAAAAGGCTGCACGTTTGCCGAAGGGCCGCTTGGCCCTTCGCCATCCGGTTATTTTTTCTTATGGGGTGATACTGACGCCCGAGAACACGTTGCGGCCGAAGGGGCTCACCTTGAAGCCTTCGACTTTGGCGCTTAACGGCTGGTTGACCGTCGAGTGGGCGATTGGCGTGATCGGCACCTGCTGCTTGAGCAGTTGCTGCGCCTGTTTGTACAGAACAGTCCTTTGTTCGCGGTCGGTCACGACCTTGGCTTGCTTGACCAGCTTGTCGTACGCCGGGTCACACCACATCGAGTAGTTGTTCCCGCCGATGGCGTCGCAGCTGTAGAGGGTACCCAGCCAGTTGTCCGGGTCACCGTTGTCACCGGTCCAGCCGATCAGGCTGACATCGTGCTCACCGTTCTTGGTGCGCTTGATGTATTCGCCCCATTCGTAGCTGACGATTTTCACTTTCAGGCCGATCTTGGCCCAATCGTTCTGCAACATTTCCGCCATCAGCTTGGCGTTGGGGTTGTACGGCCGTTGCACCGGCATCGCCCACAGGGTGATCTCAGTGCCTTCCTTCACGCCGGCGGCCTTGAGCAGTTCCTTGGCTTTTTCCGGGTTGTAGGCGGCGTCCTTGATGCTGTCGTCGTAGGACCACTGGGTCGGCGGCATGGCGTTGACCGCCAGTTGCCCGGCGCCCTGGTACACCGCGTTGAGGATGCTCTGCTTGTTCACCGCCATGTCCAGCGCCTGGCGCACTTCGAGCTGGTCGAAGGGTTTGTGGCGCACGTTGTAGGCGATGTAGCCAAGGTTGAAGCCGGGCTTGGTCAGCAGTTGCAGGTTCGGGTCGGCCTTGAGCGCGTCGACGTCAGCGGGACGCGGGTGCAGGGTGACCTGGCATTCGCCGGCCTTGAGCTTCTGCACGCGCACCGAGGCGTCGGTATTGATGGCGAAGATCAACTGGTCGAGCTTGACCTTGCTGGGGTCCCAATACTGTTTGTTGGCCACATAGCGAATCTGCGAGTCTTTCTGGTAACGCTGGAACACGAACGGGCCAGTGCCGATGGGCTTCTGGTTGATATCGCTGGGTTTGCCTTCCTTGAGCAATTGCTCGGCATACTCGGCCGAGAGGATTGCGGCGAAGCTCATGGCGATGTTTTGCACGAACGCGGCATCCACCGTATTCAGGGTGATCACCACGGTGTGCGGGTCGGTTTTTTCAACCTTGGCAATGTTCTTGTTCAGGCTCATGCCGTTGAAGTACGGAAACTCGGTAGGGTAGGCCTTGCGGAACGGGTGGTCAGGGTCAAGCATGCGGTTGAACGTGAACAGCACGTCGTCGGCATTGAAGTCGCGCGTCGGCTTGAACTCCTTGTTGCTGTGGAACTTCACGCCTTCGCGCAGATGAAAGGTGTAGGTCAGCCCGTCTTCGGAAATATCCCACTTGGTTGCCAGCCCAGGCACTACGTCAGTTGCACCTTTTTCGAACTCGACCAGGCGGTTGTATAACGGCTCAGCGGCATCGTTGTCGGTGGCGGTGGTGTATTGCGCCGTGTCAAAGCCCGCCGGGCTGCCCTCGGAGCAGAACACCAGGCTCTTCTTTTCGGCGGCCTGAGCCGTGGTGGCCACAGCCAGCAGGCTGGCGGCAAACATTGCGGATAGAACGGTGGTATGGCGCATGACGATTCCGATCCTTGTGTGTAGTTATCAACAGCGAGCAATCCCTCAGGCCTGTAGCCAAGGGGACATCACTGGTCCCACATGCGGTAAGTGCCTTTCCCAAATTGGTACCTCTGTAGTCCTACGACGTTATGGGTCGCGGACTTCACAGTAAATGCGCCAAATCGGATTGACCCTGTAGGCAACGGAGGCACGAAGCGCAGTTCATTGCTGTAAGGCGGCAACGCTTGCGGGTGTGGTCTGTTTCCTACGGGCCTGGCAGATGTAATAACGGCGACGTTATGAGCGTCGCCGCTATCGATCCTTACTTGCCGCTTACGCTGACGCCATAGAAGGAGTTCAAGCCAAACGGGCTGATCTTGAAGTCCTGCACGGTGTTGCGCATGGGTTGATACACCGTCGAGTGCGCGATAGGTGTGTAAGGCAGTTCACGTTTAAGCAGTTGTTGCGCCTGTTTGTACAGTTCGGTGCGCTTGGCAACGTCTGTGGTCGCCTTGGCCTGGCTGATCAGGGCGTCGTAGTCTTTGTTGACGAACTTGGAGAAGTTGTTGCCGTTCAATGCCGGGGATGAAAACAGCGTGCCCAGCCAGTTGTCCGGATCACCATTGTCGCCGCTCCAGCCAATGATCATGGCCTGGTTCTCACCACCTTTGGAACGCTTGATGTACTCGCCCCACTCGTAGCTGACGATGTTGACCTTCAGGCCGATCTGTTTCCAGTCGCTCTGCAGCATCTCGGCCATCAGCTTGGCGTTCGGGTTGTACGGACGCTGTACTGGCATGGCCCACAGGGTGATCTCGGTGCCTTCCTTGATGCCGGCTTCCTTGAGCAGTTCCCTGGCTTTTGCCGGGTCGTACTTGGCATCCTTGATAGTGGTGTCATACGACCACTGGGTTGGCGGCATGGCGTTGACGGCCAGTTGGCCAGCGCCCTGGTACACGGAGTCGATGATCTGCTGCTTGTTCACCGCCATGTCCAGCGCCTGGCGAACCCGCAGGTCAGCCAATGGGTTCGGCGTGGTCTGGCCTTTAAGCACAGGCATCACGTTGTAGGCGATGTAACCCAGGTTGAAACCGGCCTGGTGCGGCATTTTCATGTCCTTGTCCGCTTCCAGTGGCTTGATGTCCGCCGGGCGAGGATAGGCCGTGATCTGGCACTCGTTCTTCTTCAGTTTCTGGATGCGGACCGATGGGTCCGTGGAGATTGCGAAGATCAGGTTGTCGATCTTGACGTCTTCAGGCTTCCAGTATTCCTTGTTGCCGGTGAAGCGAATATTGGAGTCTTTCTGGTAGCTCTTGAACACGAACGGGCCAGTGCCGATTGGCTTCTGGTTGATGTCGCTGGCCTTGCCTTCCTTCAACAGCTGGGCGGCGTATTCGGCCGACTGGATCGAGGCGAAGCTCATCGCCAGGTTCTGGATGAAGGCGGCGTCCACGGTGCCAAGGGTGAACTTGACGGTGTGGTCATCGACTTTTTCGATGTTCTTGATGTTCTTGTCCATCTCCATGTCGGAGAAGTACGGGAACTCAGTGGGGTAGGCTTTGCGGAACGGGTCGTCCTTGTTGATCATGCGGTTGAACGTGAAGAGCACGTCATCGGCATTGAATTCACGCGTCGGCTTGAAATACGGGGTGGTGTGGAACTTGACGCCTTCCCGAAGGTGGAAGGTATACGTCAGGCCGTCCGGGGACACGTCCCAGCTGGTAGCAAGGCCAGGAATCACGGCGGTGCCGCCACGTTCGAACTGGCTCAGGCGGTTGAACATGGTTTCGGCCGAGGCATCGAAGTCTGTTCCGGTGGTGTACTGGCCTGGGTCAAAACCGGCCGGGCTCCCTTCGGAGCAGAACACCAGGTTAGTTGCCGCTTGGGCAAACGGGGCTGCGGCCATAAGGCCAGCGCTCACTAAGAACGGAAGGACTGCGTGTTTAAGCATGTTGGCCTCATGATTTGTTGTCATTTTTGGTGGTGAGGGCGACCTCGTGAGTCGGCCTGCGGATACTTATGCAGGCGCCATACCCATTGCAAGATGTTGAACGGTTGCAAGCGCCAAACAGTGGGACGGGCGTACAAGAATGTCGCATTTATGAAAGTTTCGACATAAATGCATCTATTTGGCGGGTTTTTTCGGTGCGCCGCGCGCACCGAAAAGGCCCAACCGACGTGTCTAGTGCACTCGGTTGGGGCGTTGTTGTTACTTATCTAGACTCACGCCATAGAAGGGTGTCAGCCCAAAGGGGCTGATCTTGAAATCGCGAACTTCCTTGCGCAGCGGCTGGAAAACTGTCGAGTTCGCAATAGGCGTTATAGGTACTTGTTCCTTAAGGATTTGTTGAGCCTGCTGATACCACTTGATGCGCTGCTCGCGGTCGTTGCTGACCTTGGCCTGCTGCACCAGCTTGTCATAGGCCGGGTTACACCATTTGGCGTAATTGCTGCCCTTGACCGCGGCACAACTGTAGAGCACGCCGAGCCAGTTATCCGGGTCGCCGTTATCGCCGGTCCAGCCGTAGATCATGGCGTCATGCTCGCCATTTTTGGCGCGCTTGATGTATTCGCCCCACTCATAGCTGACGATGTTGGCCTTGATGCCGACCTTGGCCCAATCCTGCTGGATCATTTGTGCCGACATGCGCGCGTTCGGGTTGGAAGCGCGTTGCACGGTCATTGCCCACAGGTTGATGGTGGTACCTGGTGCAACCCCTGCTTCTTTTAGTAGCGCCCGGGCCTTGGCCGGGTCGTAGGGGGCGTCCTTGATCGTCGGGTCATAAGACCACTGCGCGGGAGGGAGAGCGTTCTGCGCCAATTGCCCGGCGCTTTGGTAAACGGCCTTGATGATGGCCGGTTTGTCGATGGCCATATCCAGCGCCTGGCGCACCTTGAGTTGGTCCAGCGGCGGGTGGGTGACGTTGTACGCCAGGAAACCCAAATTGAAGCCGGCCTGCTGCTGCACGCGCAGGTTTGGGTCCTGCTTGATCACCTCGATGTCGGACGGGCGCGGGTAGCCGCTGACCTGACATTCACCCGCCTTGAGTTTCTGCACGCGCGCGGCGGCGTCAGGGGTGATGGCGAATACCAGGTTGTCGAGCTTCACGTCCTCGGGTTTCCAGTAGTGCTTATTGGCAGCGTAGCGGATCTGCGAGTCTTTCTGATAGCGCTTGAACACGAACGGGCCGGTGCCGACCGGTTTCTGATTGATGTCCTCGGCCTTGCCCTGTTTCAAGAGCTGGGCGGCATATTCGGCCGATTGCACCGAAGCGAAACTCATCGCCAGGTTCTGCACGAACGATGCATCAACGTTGTTCAGGTTGAAGCGCACGGTGTGTTCGTCGAGTTTGTCGAGACTCTTGATCGTGGTGTTCAAGCCCATGTCGGTGAAGTAGGGCGATTCTGAGGGGTAGGCCTTGCGAAACGGGCTCTCGGCATCCAGCAGGCGGTTGAAGGTAAACACCACGTCATCGGCGTTGAAGTCGCGGGTGGGGCTGAAGAAGTCGGTGGTGTGGAACTTGACGCCGTCCCGCAGGTGGAAGGTATAGGTGAGACCGTCTGCGGACACCTCCCAGCGGGTGGCGAGGCCGGGCTCGACTTCGGTACCGCCGCGCTTGAACTGGGTGAGGCGGTTGAACACGGTTTCGGCGGAGGCGTCGAACTCGGTGCCGCTGGTGTATTGGCTGGGGTCGAAGCCGGCGGGGCTGGCTTCGGAGCAGTAGACCAGGGTGGTGGCCGCCTGGGCCAGTGGCGTGAAGGCCAGAACGCCTACGGCGAGAAGTAGCGGTTTGAAGATGACTCTTTCCATGATGCCCCCTGAAGTGACAGACATAAAGCGCTGCCCGAATTCAAACGAAGATAACCGAGGTTGTCGTCAATGTGGGAGTGACGATAGATTAAATTGCCGTCTGCACGGTTCAGACAGCGCACTTGTATTAGTCAGGCGCTTAGGGTCAGCTTATGAAAAATTGCACGGAAAGCGAAAGTTTGACGATGTAAGGGTATACATGGAAAGAGGCACGACCATCATCGTGATGCGCTACGTTGGTCGAAGCGAACGGGCTTGTATTCAAAGGTCCACCACTTCCAAGGGTTCCAGTATGGGTTTTTCTTCAAGGTTCTGAAGTGCTTCATTACATCTTCATTAACATCGCGTTCGGCGAGAAGTCTGATGTCATTTCTGAGGCTGTCCGTCATCGTGATGTTTTTTTGATTGGCTTGGTTTACGTAGTGGTTTTCAATTGTGTCGGTGAAGCGCTTTATTGCTTCCGGCGTCACGCCCACCGTTACCGTGCCTTTATAACCTTTTACGGGGCGATCTATGAGTCGCTGGAACTCGGCGGCAAACGAAGCGGTGCCGCCATCTGCAGAGCCGCATGATAGAAGGCGAATGTTTCCATAGTCTTGTGGGTTAATGCCTTGAAAACGTAAGGTGTCGAGTAAATCTTGTGGCGTATTAAGTTCCCCGTCATATATAACTTTAGCGATACCTGTGGTGGGGTCGGATAGGCCATGCACCAGTATGTTCAAACGAGTGTCCTTGCCCAGCTTGGTGCTATCTACAAAGGTGTAGAGTTGCTCATCGATTTCCTTGAGTTGGCTTATTTTCCCATCCAGGGTACTGAAATTGTTTTTATCGGCGAATAACTCATCAATGCTCGACGAATCCTGGCGTGGAATCAATTTTCTGAGTGTGGCGATTTTTTCGTCGGTCAAGTGGGGTGTGGACAGGGTGTCGTTGTCTGGCGACGGCATTAGCCCCGCATCGACGGGGTCTGCCTGATTTGAAGCTTTGCTCACCCGCACTAATTCCAACTGATGTGTTTGCTCATCAGACTGCCACCTGTAATGCGCGCCATTAGAGAAGTTCGCCGGCGGTGCTTCTGCCCCGTGCACTCCAATGGGTGCAAGTTCGTGCGCCAGTTGCAGGCCGGATATGACTGCCGCGGCATTGCCGCCAACCCGATCCTCTGCGGTCTGGCCATAGAGGCCATCGTGCACGCCGAAAACGATATTGCCTGCATTGCCAACGATAGGTAAGTAACCGAAGGTGTTGCCCCAAAACTCTTTTGCTTCTTTCCAGTGTTGCTGAGAGGCGCCAAATACCTCGGTTTGGTCTGCCCACAATGCATTTTTCGCATTCATCGCCTGATAGTGAGGGGCAATGCCGTTTTTGAGGTCACCGAATTTCAGGTAGTAATCGCTGTCGCGCGATTGTGCGTAATTGAATAATTCTCGGACCGGCACGGCCTTATCCGAGAGGGGCCCCTTTCTCCCCGGAAACGTGGAATGCTTGTCTAGAATCAAAGCGTTGAGTACGTAACCGGCGCTTACCCAGTGAGCGTCGTGACCGCCTTGCCTATCGCGGGCGTTGAAACGGTTGAGTAATTGGGCATGGTTATGTTTAGCCCAGTTGGCGAAGTTGTCATCTCCGTCTATTTCACTGACGGTGCCGTTCTTCAAATCGATCATCAGGCCTTTGTTGGGGCGGTGATCGTAATCACCGTGGTAATTGATGTAGGGAATAAAGGCATACCCGGCCAATGGATAGCCGTATAGGTTCGGAATGACGGCGTTCCCATGGTTTTCCAGTGTGCGAGTAATGGCAGCCTGAGCGGCAGGGGTCAAACGTTCATAACTGTGTTTGTCGTTACGTAGACTTTGCAATGTTCCCTGCAACACATAGGCGTCTGCTTCGCCCGAGCGTTTTGCAAGTGCTCCCGAGGCGTCGCGCAGGGGGGCGGCGACATCATGTTCCCAATGATCTTGCAAATGGCTGCCCAGCACTTCCAGTTCGTCGATTTTGTTTTTGTCTTGCGCACTGATTTGCATACCCTGGAAGTTCAGCGGGCCACCCCTTGGCACCTTGTCATGGGCAAATGCTCCGGCGGCAATCTCCCAGGCAAAGTAGGTGCGTACGTCCCTACCGGTTTCCTCCTGGGGTGTGCCCATTCCTACATAGGAGTAGAAGGTGATCGTGACTTTCTCGTGGGGTCGTAGCCAACTGCCAACAACCCACCGCTGAAGTAACCGGCAGGTTCGAGGAACGGGCGAGTTTGCTGGAACCTGGTATTGCGCTCACCGTCGCTGCCGCTTTCGATGTGCTTGATTTGCGTGGCGACACGATCGGCGTAGGCTTGGATACGCTGCTCGCGTTCGTGCTGCGTATAGTTCGCCGTTGGCGGAATAACGTTGACTGAACCGTAGATGACGGTCTTGGAAGTATCAAGCTCATGCTCGGGTGTCGGTGCTGGAACTGCATACAGTCCGAGCGAATTCTTAGGAGGGGGTGAGTCTACCCTTTCTTCCAGTGCCCTTTTTTGCGCTGTGTGGGAGTCATCTATCCCCCGTCGCTGACGATTGTTCGTGGGCGGTGTGGGGAAGGGGGTAGGCGTGGGAACGAGAGACGCCGCTATATTCATGATCAACTCACATTAATGATTGGATTAATAATCGCCGTTGACCGAAAAACAAAAGAATCGATCTGCGCAATGTTCTGTGGTTGGGATGTGTGTTAGTTGGATGGTTGTTCGATGCTCTGTTTCAAGGTAGTCGTGGACGCTACAGTGGGTGGGTAATGAGGGGGCTTAAGTTCCGAGCTTATATCGAGGGTTTTTAACGAGAAGTCTCTAGGGTGTAACGGGGGAGTTGGAGGAAAGTAACTGTAGTCTAAAGCCTTTGAGTTTGTCGTAACGGTTCTGGTGTTCCGTAGGCGGCAATAAAAAAGGCGTAACCCTTAAAGGATTACGCCCTGTTGGTATGTCGAAAACTTATTGCAAAACTTCAATGACACCGTCTGCGCTCATGTTGACTTGACTGGTGCCGGCCTCCACTTCAGGCGTGGGTGCTGAATCGGCCATGGCCGCTTTCATCATCATGCCACCGCGCGCGTAAGGCATCGGATAGCCGTTGGTGTTGAAGTTCAGGTTGACGATCTTGTAACCCTTGCCGCCCAGCGCATCGGTGGCCAGTTGCGCGCGGGCCTTGAATGCGGCAACCGCGTCCTTGAGCAGTGCGTCTTCGCTGGCCTTGCGCGTGTTGTCAGCGATGGCGAAGTCCATGTTGTCCATTTTCAGGGTGTTCAACAGCTCGCCGGTGAGCTTGGACAGCGCCGGGAAGTCCGCGCTTTCCAGGCGCAGTTCGGCGCGTTCGCGCCAGCCGGTGATTTTCTGGTTCTTGCTGTCGTAGATCGGGTAGCTGTTGCGGCTGCCCTGGCGCAGGGTCACGGCCTTGACTTCGCGAGCCTGGCCCAGCGCCTGGTTCATGGTGGTGGTGATTTCAGCGGCAAGCTTGGCCGGGTCGGCGTTTTGCGCTTCGGTGTAGAGGGTGACGATCATCTTGTCGCGTGCCACTTCCTGGCTGACTTCGGCGCGCAGCGAGATCTGGTTGTAATGCAGTTCATCGGCGGCCATGGCCGGCAGGCTGGCCAGGGCGCTGGCGCCGAGGGTGAGAACCGCTGCACTGCGAGTGAAACGAGACATGAAAGCTCCTTGGGATTGTCGTGTTCGGTATGACTGTAGACGGTGGCATCGGGTTCTTCGGGTTTACATATTCCCTACATCTTGCAGTAGCCCCGACGAGCGGTCATCTGCGCGCCTGCGTCAAAGAGCCACACGCGCCGTGCCAGGCGGTCTGCTTCGTTTATACTCGTGCCGATCCGCCTGCAGCGCTCATCGGGAGAGCTCATGCTCGCCGCCGTAAAACTGACTTCCGCCACCCGCCAGAACCTCTGGCGCCTGACGTTCATTCGCACCCTGGTCTTGGCCGCACAGGCGGGTTCCGTCGGGCTCGCCTATTGGTTCGACCTGTTGCCGCTGCCCTGGCTGCAACTGGCGGTGACCCTCGGCTTCTCCACCGTGTTGTGTGCGTTTACCGCGATTCGGTTGCGCACCACATGGCCGGTCACCGAATTGGAATATGCCCTGCAGTTGGCGTGCGACCTGTTTATCCACAGTGTGTTGCTGTATTTCTCCGGCGGTTCCACCAACCCGTTCGTTTCTTATTACCTGGTGCCACTGACCATTGCCGCCGTGACGTTGCCGTGGCGCTATTCGGTGGTGCTGTCGGGCATCGCGTTGACGCTGTACACCTTGCTGCTGGCGCAGTTCTATCCTTTGCAGACGTTTCCCATCGCCCGGGAAAACCTGCAGATCTACGGGATGTGGCTGAGCTTCGCGCTGTCCGCCGCCGTGATCACCTTTTTTGCCGCGCGCATGGCCGAAGAGTTGCGCCGCCAGGAAGAACTGCGCGCAATTCGCCGTGAAGAAGGCCTGCGCGACCAGCAATTGCTGGCCGTCGCCACGCAGGCCGCGGGTGCCGCCCACGAGTTGGGCACGCCGCTGGCGACCATGAGCGTGCTGCTCAAGGAGATGACCCAGGACCATCACGACCCGGCGTTGCAGGATGACCTCAGCGTGCTGCAGGAACAGGTCAAGCAGTGCAAATTGACCCTGCAGCAACTGGTACGCGCCGCCGAAGCCAATCGACGCCTGGCGGTAGAAATGCAGGATGTCACCCAGTGGCTCGACGAAGCGCTGAACCGTTGGCACCTGATGCGTCCCGAAGCCAGTTACCGGTTCAGCCTGTTGGGCCAGGGCAGCGTGCCACGCATGGCGCCGCCGCCGGACCTCACCCAGGCCTTGCTCAACCTGCTGAACAATGCGGCCGACGCCTGCCCCGAAGGCCTGGGCGTGCAGTTGGACTGGGACGCGGAAAACGTCACCATCAGCATTCGTGACCACGGCGCGGGTGTGCCGCTGGCCATTGCCGAGCAAATCGGCAAACCGTTCTTTACCACCAAGGGCAAAGGCTTCGGCCTCGGCCTGTTTTTGAGCAAGGCCAGCGTGACCCGCGCGGGCGGCTCAGTGAAGCTCTATAGTCATGAGGAAGGTGGCACGCTCACCGAGCTGCGCCTGCCCCGTGTCGCACGAGGAGATATCGATGAGTGACGAGATCCAAGTCGAAGGCGAAGAACTGCCGCATCTGTTGCTGGTAGATGATGACGCCACCTTTACCCGCGTGATGGCCCGCGCCATGAGCCGTCGCGGTTTTCGCGTCAGCACTGCGGGCTCAGCCGAAGAAGGCCTGGCCATCGCTCAGGCGGACCTACCGGACTACGCCGCGCTCGACCTGAAGATGGACGGCGACTCAGGCCTGGTGCTGTTGCCCAAGCTGCTCGAACTCGACCCGGAAATGCGCGTGGTGATCCTCACCGGTTATTCCAGCATCGCCACTGCCGTCGAAGCGATCAAGCGTGGCGCGTGCAATTACCTGTGCAAGCCGGCGGATGCCGATGACGTGCTCGCCGCGCTGCTTTCCGAGCACGCCGACCTCGACACCCTGGTGCCGGAAAACCCCATGTCGGTCGACCGCCTGCAGTGGGAACACATCCAGCGCGTACTGACCGAGCACGAAGGCAACATCTCCGCCACTGCTCGCGCCCTGGGCATGCACCGTCGTACGTTGCAGCGCAAACTGCAGAAACGCCCGGTACGGCGCTGAACGAAGACTGAACAATCTGCCTCAGGCTGCACGGAGCCGTGAACCGATCGCCTATGATCGGTTCAAACGCCTGTCATAATTTCCTACCGAGCCTGAACGATGAATCAGAACGCTGAATACTCCGCGGTCAATGATGCGGTGCGTGGGCAATTCTTCCGCCGAACCTGGGCGATGATCACGCCGTATTGGCGCAGTGAAGAGAAGGGCCGGGCCTGGTTGCTGCTGGCTGCCGTGATTGGTTTGTCGCTGTTCAGCGTGGCGATCTCGGTGTGGATCAACCACTGGTACAAGGATTTCTACAACGCCCTGGAAAAGAAGGACACGGCCGCCTTCTGGCAATTGATCGGTTACTTCGGCGGCATCGCGGCCGTGGCGATCCTCGGCGCGGTGTATCGCTTGTACCTGACCCAGATGCTCACCATCCGCTGGCGTGCCTGGCTGACCGAAAAGCACTTCGCGCGCTGGCTTGCCCACAAGAACTACTACCAGCTGGAGCAGGGCGGCTACACCGATAACCCGGACCAGCGGATCTCCGAAGACCTCAATACCTTTACCACCAGCACCTTGAGCCTGGGCCTGGGACTGCTGCGCAACGTGGTCAGCCTGGTGTCGTTCTCGATCATCCTGTGGGGCGTGTCGGGCAGCATCGAAGTGTTTGGCATCACCATTCCCGGCTACATGTTCTGGTGTGCGCTGCTGTATGCCGCCTTGGGCAGTTGGCTGACGCACCTGATCGGGCGACGCTTGATCGGCTTGAACAACCAGCAACAGCGCTTCGAAGCGGACCTGCGTTTCTCCATGGTGCGGGTGCGTGAAAATGCCGAAAGCATCGCCCTCTATAACGGCGAGCCGAATGAAAAGCAGCGCCTGAGCTCGCGCTTCGGCAAGGTCTGGCACAACTTCTGGGACATCATGAAAGTGTCCAAGCGCCTGACCTTCTTCACCGCCGGCTACAGCCAGATAGCGATTATCTTTCCATTTATCGTCGCCGCGCCGCGCTACTTCACCGGCAAGATCGAACTGGGCGAGCTGATGCAAATCAACTCGGCGTTTGGCAATGTGCAGGAAAACTTCAGTTGGTTCATCAACGCCTACTCGGAACTGGCGGCGTGGCGTGCCACCAGCGACCGTCTGCTGAGTTTCCAGCAGGCCATGAGCGACAACGAGGAGCGCGCCCCGGCCATCGATGTGCGCCCTGAAGGCGAACACCTGGTGATCAAGAATCTGGGCATGGACCTGGCCGATGGTCGTCACTTGCTTACCGACGCCGACATGATCGTGGAGCCGGGTCAGCGCGTGATGCTCAGTGGGCGTTCCGGCAGCGGTAAAAGTACGCTGCTGCGCGCAATGGGCCATTTGTGGCCAGCAGGGCATGGCAGCATTCGCCTGCCGGCGACGCGTTATCTGTTTTTGCCGCAGAAGCCTTATTTACCGATTGGCACGTTGAAGGCAGTGTTGAGTTATCCACAAGAGGACAGCGCCTACCCTGCGCAACGTTATGCACAGGTACTGGAAACCTGCCGCCTGCCGCATCTGGTCAGCCGTCTGGATGAAGCCAACCACTGGCAGCGCATGCTCTCGCCGGGCGAGCAGCAGCGCCTGGCCTTTGCCCGCGCCTTGTTGTTCGCGCCGCAATGGCTGTACATGGACGAAGCCACCTCGGCCATGGACGAAGAGGATGAAGCGACGCTGTATCAGGCGTTGATCGATGAACTGCCGGGGTTGAGCATCGTCAGCGTTGGTCATCGCAGCAGCCTCAAGCGCTTCCATGGGCGGCATGTGCGGATCGAGGGCGGGCGGTTGCAGGAACAGACAGTGTCCTGAGGCGGGGCTCGGTCAATGTGGGAGGGGGCTTGCCCCCGATGGCGGTCTGTCAGTCACAGATGCATTGGCTGATCCACCGGAATCGGGGGCAAGCCCCCTCCCACATTGGATCTGCATTGTCAGGAAAATTGAGGCCCAATAAAAAGCCCGGCTGATCATCGATCAGCCGGGCTTTGTGTTGCAGGAAGCTAACTTACTTCTTCAAGCCGTAATGCTCATCCAGCATGCCTGGGGCGTCCGGCGTTTTTGGCGCGTAGTCCCGTGGCGGTTCCTGATTTTCCCGGGGCGGGGTCAGGCGTTCCCGTGGGGTCTGCGGTGCATCGGAATGCAACGCGGCCAGCAGGCGCTGGCGGGTGATGTCGTCGAGGGCCAGGCGGTTAGCGCCATCGGCGAGATGATCCTGTACTTCCTGGTAGCTCTGGGTGAGCTTCTTGACCAGGGTCGCGGTGCTGTTGAAGTGGGTAACAACCTCGTTCTGATAACTGTCAAAACGTTCCTGAATGTCATCCAGCTGACGCTGCGTGCGGTTAGGCGCGGCATTCGGCAGCAGGCGAGCAACCAGGAATCCAATGGCGACACCGGCAACCAGGGCAAGAGTCGGCAACAACCAAACTAAGAGCGAGTGTTCCACGAGTCCTTCCTCTATAAACGGCTTTGCTTTACGTTAACGGCTCAAACCTGCGCTGTATACCGCGATTAAGCTCGCAATGATGCCATGCACAGACTTTTAGCTAGACGAGTCGACCCCTTGAGAGGTCACGGAGTTCATCCTTGCTCATGCGTGAAACCCCCGTTTTGATCGATGGCCCGGTGGGTCAATTGGAAGCCCTGTACCTGGATCACCCCGCCCCACGCGGCCTGGCGCTGATCTGCCACCCTAACCCGGTGCAGGGTGGGACCATGCTCAATAAAGTTGTCTCGACCCTGCAACGCACCGCCCGCGACGCCGGCTTGATTACGTTGCGTTTCAATTATCGTGGCGTCGGCGCGAGTGCCGGTAGTCATGACATGGCCAGCGGTGAAGTTGACGATGCCGAAGCGGCCGCCACGTGGCTGCGGGAAAAACACCCTGATCTACCGCTCACCCTGCTGGGCTTTTCCTTCGGTGGCTATGTGGCCGCCAGCCTCGGCGGGCGCCTGGAAGCCAAGGGCGAGAAGCTGGCGCACCTGTTCATGGTGGCTGCCGCAGTGATGCGCCTGCGTGACACGGATGTGCTGCCACATGATTGCCCGTTGACGCTAATCCAGCCGGAAACCGACGAAGTGGTCGACCCGCAAGTCGTCTACGACTGGTCTAGCGCCCTGAAACGCCCCCATGAGCTGCTGAAAGTGGCAGAATGCGGACACTTTTTTCACGGCAAGCTCACCGATCTGAAGGATCTGGTGCTGCCGCGCCTCTCGAATTGATAGCAGTCTGATAAGCGATTACCCATGACGACGCGTACCCGTATCCTCACCGGCATCACCACCACCGGCACGCCGCACCTGGGCAACTACGCCGGTGCGATCCGCCCGGCGATCCTTGCCAGCCAGGACGCCAATGCCGATTCCTTCTACTTCCTGGCCGACTACCACGCCCTGATCAAATGCGATGACCCGCAGCGCATCCAGCGCTCGCGTATGGAAATCGCCGCGACCTGGCTGGCCGGTGGCCTGGATGTGAACCGGGTGACGTTCTATCGCCAGTCCGACATCCCCGAGATTCCCGAGCTGACCTGGCTGCTGACCTGCGTGGCCGCCAAGGGCCTGCTCAACCGTGCCCATGCCTACAAGGCCTCGGTGGACAAAAACGTAGAGGGCGGCGAAGACCCGGATGCGGGCATCACTATGGGTCTGTACAGCTATCCGGTGCTAATGGCAGCGGACATCCTGATGTTCAACGCGCACAAGGTGCCGGTGGGTCGTGACCAGATCCAGCACGTGGAAATGGCCCGTGATATCGGCCAGCGTTTCAACCACCTGTTCGGCAACGGTAAAGAATTCTTCACCATGCCCGAGGCGTTGATCGAAGAAAGCGTCGCCACCTTGCCGGGCCTGGATGGCCGCAAGATGTCCAAGAGCTATGACAACACCATCCCGTTGTTCACCAGCGCCAAGGACATGAAGGAGGCGATCTCGCGGATCGTCACCGACTCGCGCGCGCCCGGCGAGGCGAAGGACCCGGACACTTCCCACCTGTTCACCCTGTACCAGGCATTTGCGAGCAAGGCCCAGGAGCAAGAGCTGCGCAGTGAACTGCTGCAAGGCCTGGGCTGGGGTGAGGCGAAGAATCGTCTGTTCCAGTTGCTGGATGGGCAATTGGGTGAAGCGCGTGAGCGTTACCACCAACTGATGTTGCGCCCGTCAGACATGGAAGATCTGCTGCTGGTCGGCGCCAAGAAGGCCCGTGCCGTGGCGGCACCATTCCTCGCCGAGCTGCGCGAAGCGGTGGGCTTGCGTTCGTTCGTCAACCAGACTGCGGCGCCGGTTGCCCCCAAGAAAAAGGCGGTGAAGGCCGCGCGCTTCGTGAGCTTTCGTGAAGACGACGGCAGCTTCCGCTTCCGCCTGTTGGCCGCCGACGGCGAGCAACTGCTGCTGTCGCGCACCTTCGCCGACGGCAAGGCGGCGGGCGCGGTGACCAAGCAATTGCAAAGCGGCGGTACCTTGGACATACGCACCCAAGCTCTGGGCTTCAGCGTATGGCTGGGCGACGCGGCCGTGGCCGACAGCGCCGAGTTCGCCGACAGCGCGTCCCGTGACGCCGCCATCGCCGCCTTGCGCGTCGCGCTGACCCCCTCCGAGGATTAACCCGACCAAGGGTTGATTGCCATTATCCAGGGCCGTCGTTACAGTGACGGCCCGTTTTTGTTGCCTTGCTAACGAAATTATGACGCCCCTAGAACGATATCAAGCTGATCTGAAACGCCCTGACTTCTTCCATGACGCGGCCCAGGAAAATGCGGTGCGTCATTTGCAGCGCCTGTACGAAGACCTGGTCGCGGCTTCGCAAAGCAAGCAGGGCATGCTCAGCAAGCTGTTTGGCAAGAAAGACCGCACGCCGGTCAAGGGCCTGTACTTCTGGGGTGGCGTCGGCCGGGGCAAGACCTACCTGGTGGACACCTTCTTCGAAGCGCTGCCGTTCAAGGAAAAGGTCCGCACCCACTTCCACCGCTTCATGAAGCGCGTGCACGAAGAGATGAAGACCCTGCCGGGGGAGAAGAACCCGCTGACGATCATCGCCAAGCGTTTCTCCGACGAAGCGCGGGTGATCTGCTTCGATGAGTTCTTCGTCTCCGACATCACCGATGCCATGATCCTCGGCACCTTGATGGAAGAGCTGTTCAAGAACGGCGTGACCCTGGTCGCCACCTCAAACATCGTGCCCGATGGCCTCTACAAGGATGGCCTGCAGCGCGCACGCTTCCTGCCGGCCATTGCGTTGATCAAGCAGCACACCGATATCGTCAACGTCGACAGCGGCGTCGACTATCGTTTGCGTCACCTCGAGCAAGCGGAGCTGTTCCACTTCCCGCTCAATGAGGCGGCCCACGAAAGCCTGAAGAAAAGCTTCCGCGCGTTGACGCCGGAATGCACCCAGGCCGTGGAAAACGACAAGTTGATGATCGAAAACCGCGAAATCATCGCCTTGCGTACCTGCGATGACGTGGCCTGGTTCGAATTCCGCCAACTGTGCGACGGCCCGCGTAGCCAGAACGACTACATCGAATTGGGCAAGATCTTCCATGCGGTGATCTTGAGCGGTGTGGAACAGATGGGCGTGACCACCGACGACATCGCGCGGCGTTTTATCAACATGGTCGACGAGTTCTACGACCGTAACGTCAAGCTGATCATCTCGGCGGAAGTCGAGCTCAAGGACCTCTACACGGGGGGGCGCTTGAACTTCGAATTCCAACGCACCTTGAGTCGTTTGCTGGAAATGCAGTCCCACGAATTCCTGTCGCGCGGCCACAAGCCCTAAGACCTACACAGTAAATGTGGGAGGGGGCTTGCCCCCGATAGCAGTGTGTCAGTCAGTAAATCTGGCACTGATACACCGCAATCGGGGGCAAGCCCCCTCCCACATTTGTCCTGTATGAATCCCTGCTTACGCGGCCTGCTGGAATTGTTGGCGATATTGGTTCGGTGACAACTCAGTGTGCTGCCTGAAAAGTCTCGCAAAGAAACTCGCATCGTCATAACCCACCTCATAGCTGATGGTCTTGATGCTCTTGCGGCTGCCCGACAGCAGGCCCTTGGCCGTCTCGATGCGCAGGCGTTGCAGATAATGCAGCGGCTTGTCGCCGGTGGCGGTCTGGAAGCGTCGCATGAAGTTGCGGATGCTCATGCCGTGCTCCCGGGCGACGTCTTCAAAGCGGAACTTGTCGGCGAAGTGTTCTTCGAGCCAATGCTGGATCTGCAGGATGATCACATCCTGGTGCAGCTTCTGCCCGCCAAAACCGATACGCCCTGGCGAGTAGCTGCGCTGCACTTCATACAGGATGTCGCGGGCCACGGCCTGGGCGATGTTGGCGCCGCAGAAGCGTTCGATCAAATAAATGTAGAGGTCGCAGGCGGAGGTGGTGCCGCCGGCGCAATACAGGTTATCGGCGTCGGTCAGGTGCTTGTCCTGGTTGAGCTGCACCTTGGGGAAGCGTTCGCTGAAGGCGGTGAAGAAGCGCCAATAGGTGGTCGCTTCCTTGCCATCGAGCAGGCCTGCTTCGGCCAGCCAGAACACACCGGTAGCTTCCCCGCACAGCACGGCGCCGCGTGCGTGCTGTTCGCGCAGCCAGGGCAGTACCTGTGGGTAGCGGGTGCACAAGGCCTCGAAGTCGTCCCAGAAGGCGGGCAGCACGATGATGTCGGCATCTTCCAGGCCGCCGTCCACCGGCATGATCACATTGCTGAAGCTGCGTACCGATTGCCCGTCGGGGCTGACCAGGCGCGTCTCGAATGCGGGCGTCAGGCCCAGGCCCTGTTGCTTGCCATACCGCAGGCTGGCGAGATGGAAGAAATCCTTGGCTTGCATGAGGGTTGAAGCGAAGACCCGATCGACGGCCAGGATGCTGACGCGCCGCAAGGGCGTGGAGATTTGGTTAGACATAATTTCATTTATTCTTATAGGGGAAAGTGGTCACCAGACGGCTGGATCGTCTTATTTTTTGTCGCATGTGTCCAGTGTCCCGTGACGCATTCGCGGCATAGGCTCTGTGAGCCCGTCCTTGTCCGACAATCCTCACAGGTGAGCCATGATTCCCAGAACCTTATTTAGCCCGGAGCACGAACTTTTCCGCGAAAGCGTGCGTACCTTCCTCGAAAAAGACGCCGCGCCATTCCATGGGCAATGGGAGAAACAGGGTTACATCGACCGCAACCTCTGGAACAAGGCGGGGGAGGCGGGGATGCTGTGTTCGCACGTGCCGGAAGCATACGGTGGGCTGGGCGCGGATTTCCTTTACAGCGCGGTCGTGATCGAAGAGATCAGCCGCCTGGGCTTGACCGGCATTGGCTTTTCCCTGCATTCGGACATTGTTGCGCCGTACATCCTGCATTACGGCAGTGAGGCGTTGAAGCACAAGTACCTGCCCAAGTTGATCTCCGGCGAGATGGTCACGGCCATTGCCATGACCGAGCCTGGGGCCGGTTCCGACCTGCAAGGGGTGAAGACAACGGCTGTGTTGGACGGTGATGACTATGTGATCAACGGCTCCAAGACGTTCATCACCAACGGCTACCTGGCCGAGCTGGTAATCGTGGTGGCCAAGACCGACCCCAAGGCCGGCGCCAAGGGCACCAGCCTGTTCCTGGTCGAGGCCGACACGCCGGGCTTCGATAAGGGCAAGCGCCTGGAGAAGGTCGGCATGAAGGCCCAGGACACCTCGGAGTTGTTCTTCCAGGACGTGCGTGTGCCCAAGGAAAACCTGCTGGGCCAGGCCGGCATGGGCTTCGCATATTTGATGCAGGAGTTGCCCCAGGAACGGCTGACGGTGGCGATTGGTGCGCTGTCGTCAGCCGAGGCGGCGTTGCAGTGGACGCTGGATTACACCCGCGAGCGCAAGGCGTTTGGCAAGGCGATAGCCGACTTTCAAAACACCCGCTTCAAGCTGGCAGAGATGGCCACCGAGATTCAGATCGGCCGCGTGTTCGTGGACAAATGCCTGGCGCTGCACCTGGAAGGCAAGCTGGATGTGCCCACGGCGGCGATGGCCAAGTATTGGGCCACGGACCTGCAATGCAAGGTGCTCGATGAGTGCGTGCAACTGCACGGCGGGTACGGCTTCATGTGGGAATACCCGATAGCCCGCGCGTGGGCCGACGCGCGGGTGCAGCGGATTTATGCGGGGACCAATGAGATCATGAAGGAGATTATTGCGCGGGCGCTTTGAGTGCTGTGTTGTTTGTGAGGGCCCTATCGGGGGCAAGCTGTTCTGGTCAAGTTTTTCCGGACACCGATTACGGTGATCAAGCCGCCTCCTGCTCCATGGCTATTGGCGACAGGTAGTTGTTGTAGCTGTGGAGCCTGATTCGGTTGTATCGCATGAAGAAGCTGGTCATATCCTGCTTGGCTTCTTCAACTGTCATATAGCCCTTGGTGGGCACCCACTCTGATTTGAGCGTCCCAAAGAAACGCTCTGTTGGTGCATTGTCCCAGCACTGCCCTCTGCGGCTCATGCTTTGGGTTATCCCATACTCCAGCAACGCGGACTGAAAGAGCTGGCTGGTGTATTGGCAGCCTTGATCCGAATGAAACATCAAGCCTGCATGTTTGCCTCGAACCTCCACCGCCATTCTCAGCGCCTTGCTAACCAGGTTGGCGTCATTGATCAGAGAAAACGCCCAGCCAACGATTCGGCGGGCGAACAGATCAATGACCACTGCCAAGTGATACCAGCGTTTCCCAACCATTAGGCTGGTAACGTCGCCGCACCAGACTTGATTAATTGCGGTTGGCTCGAAGTTACGCTCAAGCAGGTTCTTGGCCACAAATGCTTCAACGCCTCTAGAGCGATATTGATGGCGGCGGCGCTGTCTGCTGGCCAGATTTGCCTCCGCCATAAGTTTTCCGGCCAGATGCCGACCTACCTTGATCTGCTGGGCCTTCAAGTGCTGAGAGATCATCCGTGCACCTGCGCTTTCTCGGCTTTCGACATGCAGTTGCACGACTTTTGCTCTAAGCGCGTCACGCTTGGTATTTGGCGCTGAGCGACGCTTAAGCCAGTCATAAAACGCGCTGCGGGAAACGCCTAGCGCACTGCAAAGCAGGCTGGTCGGATATGAACTCGACTCCCTCAGTTCCTCGATCAGGAAAAACGATCGGGATCCGACATCAAGAGAGCCGTAGCCTTTTTTAAGATTTCAGCCTCACTCTCCAGGCGCTTGACCTTGGCTCGTAGCTGTTGAAGCTCTCGCTGTTCGTCGCTGATAGCCTTGGTACCTGCCACTGGCTGCCCTTTGTGACGCTCTTTACGAACCTGATCAACCCAGCGGCGCAGAGCCGTAGGGCCAACGTCCATCGATGCACAGACGTCGGGAACTGAGCAGTTATCATCAAGAACCATGCTTGCAGCACGTTGCTTGAACTCGTGGGTGTAGGTCTTTCGCTGTTGCATGGAACCTCCTGATTGGGCGAATCATATCGCCCTTAAGAGGTGTCCGGGATCATTAGGCCAGTTCAAGCCCCCTCCCACATTGGAATGCATTCCAAGTGTGGGAGGGGGCTTGCTCCCGATAGCGGTCTAAAGATCAATCACGGCGCCGGATTCGGATGATCCTTCTGAATCGCCTCAATCCCTTCCAGCACCTCTTTGGACAGCTTCAGGTCGGCACTGGCAATGTTGCTGTCCAGCTGCTCCAGGCTCGTGGCCCCGATAATATTGCTGGTCACAAACGGCTGTTGCGTCACAAACGCCAACGCCATCTGCGCCGGGTCCAGCCCATGCTCCCGCGCCAGTGTCACATAACGGCTGCACGCCGCTTCCGACTGTGGGTTGAAATAACGACTGAAACGGCTGTACTCCGTCAGACGCGCCTTGGCCGGGCGCGCACCGCCTTCGTACTTGCCGCTGAGCATGCCGAATGCCAGTGGCGAGTAGGCCAGCAAACCGCATTGTTCGCGGATGGCAATTTCAGCCAGGCCCACTTCAAAGCTGCGGTTAAGCAGGTTGTAGGGGTTCTGGATCGACACCGCGCGGGTCCAGCCACGGGCTTCGGCCAGGGCCAGGAATTTCATGGTGCCCCACGGGGTTTCGTTGGACAGGCCAATGTGGCGGATCTTGCCGGCCTTGACCTGCTCATCCAGCGCTTCCAGGGTTTCCTCCAGTGGGGTGAGGTCGTCTTCGTCCTTGTGTTTGTAGCTCAACTGGCCAAAGAAATTGGTACTGCGCTCCGGCCAGTGCAACTGATAGAGGTCGATCCAGTCGGTCTGCAGGCGTTTGAGGCTGGCGTCGAGGGCGTCCACGATATGCTTGCGGTTGTGGCGCAGGTAGCCATCGCGGATATAGTCGATGGTGTTGCCGGGACCGGCGATCTTGCTGGCGAGGATCCAGTCGGCGCGATCGCCACGGCTCTTGAAGTAATTACCGATATAACGCTCGGTGGTGGCGTAGGTCTCGGCCTTGGGCGGTACCGGGTACATTTCTGCCGTGTCGAGGAAGTTGATGCCCGCGGCCTTGGCCCGTTCGATCTGTGCGAAGGCCTCTGGCTCGCTGTTCTGCTCGCCCCAGGTCATGGTGCCCAAGGCAATCGCGCTTACGTTCAGATCGGTCCGGCCCAGCTGTCGATAATCCATCGGGTACTCCTTCAGGGGAAAACATTCATAAAAGCAGGTTGAATTTTTTTTCGCAATCTGCATAATTGCCCACCTCTTTCTGCAGTGGAAGTGATGCGCCGTCTGCCGAAGAATCTTGCCGTTGAACGGACGCGCTGACCCGAGCCCCCGATAGCGTCTGTATCCGGCTGCCTTTGACCTTGTCAAAGTACGCACTATTCAGTAAGATCCGCCGTCTAATTTACAGGGCGGCCCCTGAGGCTATTAAAGAATGACAACTTTTACTGCAAAACCGGAAACAGTTCAGCGCGACTGGTTTGTCGTCGACGCCGCTGGTCAGACCCTGGGTCGTCTGGCCACTGAAGTCGCCAGCCGTCTGCGTGGCAAGCACAAGCCTGAATACACCCCGCACGTTGATACCGGTGACTACATTGTCATCATCAACGCTGAGCAGGTACGTGTTACCGGCAACAAAGCGCAAGACAAAATGTACTACCGTCACTCCGGTTTCCCAGGCGGTATCAAGTCTTCCAACTTTGAAGGCCTGATCTCCAAGAAGCCTGAAGCCCCGATCGAAATCGCGGTCAAAGGCATGCTGCCTAAGGGCCCACTGGGTCGCGATATGTTTCGCAAGCTGAAAGTCTATGCGGGCGCTGTACACCCTCATGCTGCTCAGCAGCCCCAAGAACTGAAGTTTTAACGGAATAGTTCATTATGTCGGCGACTCAAAATTACGGCACTGGCCGTCGCAAAACCGCAACCGCACGCGTTTTCCTGCGTCCGGGCACTGGTAACATCTCGATCAACAACCGCACTCTGGAAAATTTCTTCGGCCGCGAAACTGCCCGCATGGTAGTTCGTCAGCCGCTGGAACTGACCGAGACTGTTGAAAAGTTCGACATCTACGTCACCGTTATCGGTGGCGGTGTAAGTGGTCAAGCTGGCGCAATCCGCCACGGTATCACTCGCGCTCTGATGCAGTACGACGAAACCCTGCGTGGCGCTCTGCGCAAAGCTGGCTTCGTTACTCGCGATGCTCGTGAAGTTGAACGTAAGAAAGTCGGTCTGCGTAAAGCGCGTAAGCGTCCGCAGTACTCGAAGCGTTAATTCGCTTTACGTTCCACAAAAACGCCCAGCCTCCTCACGGAGCTGGGCGTTTTTTATTGCCTGCGATTTATGCACATTTTTCGCCGTGACAACTTGCCACATCCATAGACCCCCTATACTACAAGGCCTGGGGGTGGTGGCCTGGGCAATTCCCTTGTCATCCGTGGGGCTTTTCATTACCATCCGTCAAAATTTTTATAAGTAAAGATTCAACACTTAGTAGACGCCTGATTTAACAGGCCAAAAAGCTGATGGGAGAGGACTGAATGAGCAATGACGGCGTGAATGCAGGCCGGCGTCGCTTCTTGGTAGCAGCCACATCCGTGGTGGGTGCTGCAGGAGCGGTGGGGGCTGCGGTCCCGTTCGTGGGGTCATGGTTTCCCAGTGCCAAGGCGAAAGCCGCAGGTGCACCGGTGAAGGTGAATGTCAGCAAGATCGAGCCAGGGCAGCAGATGATTGCTGAATGGCGCGGCCAGCCGGTATTCATTGTTCGTCGTACCGAGGAAATCCTGGGGAATCTGAAAAAGATCGAAGGCCAGTTGTCTGACCCTAAATCCGAGAATTCCGACCAGCCCGCCTACGCCAAGAACGAAGTGCGTTCGATCAAGCCAGAGATTCTGTTGCTGGTAGGTCTGTGTACCCACCTGGGTTGCTCACCCACCTTTCGCCCGGAAGTCGCCCCTGTCGACTTGGGCAAGGACTGGGTCGGCGGTTATTTCTGCCCGTGTCACGGTTCCCATTACGACCTTGCCGGCCGTGTCTACAAGTCTCAGCCTGCGCCCCTGAACCTGCCGGTTCCTCCGCACACCTACGAAACTGACGACCTCATTGTCATTGGCCTCGATAAGGAGAACGCGTGATGAGCAAGTTCATGGATTGGGTAGATGCGCGTTTCCCCGCCACCAAAATGTGGGAAGACCATCTCAGCAAATATTACGCGCCAAAAAACTTCAACTTCTTCTACTTCTTCGGCTCCCTGGCACTGCTGGTGCTGGTCAACCAGATCGTCACCGGTGTGTGGTTGACGATGAGCTACACGCCGTCTGCGGAAGAGGCGTTCGCCTCCGTCGAATACATCATGCGTGACGTCGAGTACGGCTCGATCCTGCGCCTGCTGCACTCCACCGGCGCGTCGGCGTTCTTCATCGTCGTCTACCTGCACATGTTCCGTGGCTTGCTCTACGGCTCCTACCAGAAGCCGCGCGAACTGGTGTGGGTGTTCGGCATGCTGATCTACCTGGCGCTGATGGCCGAAGCGTTCATGGGCTATCTGCTGCCGTGGGGCCAGATGTCGTACTGGGGCGCCCAGGTGATCATCTCGCTGTTCGGGGCGATCCCGGTGATCGGCAACGACCTGACCCAGTGGATTCGTGGCGACTACCTGATCTCCGGCATCACCCTGAACCGCTTCTTTGCCTTGCACGTTGTCGCCTTGCCGATCGTGATCCTGGGCCTGGTGGTGCTGCACATCCTGGCGCTGCATGAAGTGGGTTCCAACAACCCGGATGGCGTGGATATCAAGAAGCATAAGGACGAGAACGGCATCCCGCTCGATGGCATTCCATTCCACCCTTATTACACCGTGAAAGACATTGTCGGCGTGGTCGTGTTCCTGTTCGTGTTCTGCTCGATCGTGTTCTTTTTCCCGGAGATGGGTGGTTATTTCCTCGAGAAGCCTAACTTCGAACAAGCCAACGCGTTCAAGACGCCCGAGCACATTGCCCCGGTCTGGTACTTCACGCCGTTCTACGCAATCCTGCGGGCGATCCCCGACAAACTCATGGGCGTGATCGCCATGGGCGCGGCGATCGCGGTGCTGTTCGTGCTGCCGTGGCTGGATCGCAGTCCGGTCAAGTCCATGCGCTACAAGGGCTGGCTGAGCAAGATCTGGCTGTGGGTGTTCTGCATTGCATTCATGATCCTGGGCGTGCTGGGCGTATTGGCGCCGACCCCTGAGCGCACGTTGCTGTCGCAGGTCTGCACCTTCCTGTACTTCGCCTACTTCATTCTGATGCCGTTCTACACCCGGCTCGAGAAGACCAAACCGGTTCCGGAAAGGGTGACTGGCTGATGAAAAAATTATTTGTTGCATTAGTGTTTGCGGCCCTGCCGCTTCTGTCTTTGGCTGCCGAGCATGGCGCGGAACTGGAAAAAGTCGACATCGATGTCGCCGATAAAGCCGCTTTGCAAGATGGTGCACGTACCTTTGCCAACTACTGCATGGGCTGCCACAGCGCCAAGTTCCAGCGCTACGAGCGGGTTGCCGATGACTTGGGCATCCCCCATGAGTTGATGCTGGAGAAACTGGTGTTCACCGGAGCCAAGATCGGCGACCACATGAACATCGGCATGAAACCGGCAGACGCCAAGGCTTGGTTCGGCGCAGCACCGCCCGACCTGACCCTGGTGGCGCGTGTACGTGGCACCGACTGGCTCTATGGCTACCTCAAATCCTTCTACGAAGACCCCGCCCGGCCTTGGGGCGTGAACAACAAAGTGTTCCCGAACGTCGGCATGCCTAACGTTCTGGTCGGCCTGCAGGGGCGCCAAGTGGTAGGATGCAAGCAAGTCCAGGTCGTTGAAGACGGCAAGAAGCAATATGATCCGTTGACCGGCACGCCGCTGACCCATGAGGCGTGCGATCAACTGACCATCGTGCCCAAGACCGGTACGCTGAATGAAGAGCAGTTCGACGAGAAGGTCAAGAACCTGGTGACTTTCCTGGCCTACTCGGCCAACCCGGTCAAGCTGCAGCACCAGCGCATCGGTACCTACGTCTTGCTGTACCTGGCTTTCTTCTTCGTATTCGCCTATCTGCTCAAACGCGAGTACTGGAAGGATGTGCATTGATCCAACCGTAAGCAATTGCTGTTAATCTTGCGCGCCCAGCGGCATCTCTGAACACGTAGCGTCGGTTGTTCCAGACGTTACAGAGATGCTCCCTGGGCGCGCTCGTTTTTGAGCTTTCGATAATTTCAACAAGCGAGGAGGACCGCCATGGGCGTGACCAACCGGTTGGCCTGTTACTCCGACCCCGCCGACCACTATTCCCACCGAGTACGCATCGTGCTCGCAGAGAAGGGTGTCAGCGCCGAGATCATCAGTGTGGAAGCGGGCCGTCAGCCGCCGAAACTGATCGAAGTGAACCCTTACGGCAGCTTGCCCACCCTGGTCGATCGTGACCTGGCGTTGTGGGAGTCAACCGTGGTGATGGAATACTTGGATGAGCGTTACCCGCATCCGCCTTTGCTGCCGGTGTACCCGGTGGCGCGTGCCAACAGCCGCCTGCTGATCCATCGGATCCAGCGTGACTGGTGCCGGCTGGTGGATGTGATTCTGGATTCACGCAGCAAAGAGCCGGCCCGTGTCGTGGCGCGCAAGGAATTGCGCGAAAGCCTGACCGGCGTTTCGCCGCTGTTCGCCGACAAGCCTTTTTTCCTCAGTGAGGAACAAAGCTTGGTGGATTGCTGCCTATTACCCATACTCTGGCGCTTGCCGATTATGGGCATTGAACTGCCGCGGCCTGCCAAGCCGCTGCTTGATTACATGGAGCGCCAGTTTGCGCGTGAGGCTTTCCAGGCGAGTCTGTCTGGTGTCGAACGCGATATGCGCTAAGGCTTAAGGAGCCGCTGATGAACTCCAGTCGACCCTACCTGGTCCGCGCGCTCTATGAGTGGATTGTGGACAACGATTGCACCCCGCACATGCTGGTCAATTCCGAATTTCCTGCGGTGCAGGTTCCGCAGGGTTTTGCCAGTGACGGACAGATTGTATTGAACGTATCGCCCAGTGCCGTGCGCCACCTGCACATGGACAACGAAGCGGTCAGCTTCGAAGGGCGTTTCGGCGGCGTGCCGCATACGCTGTTTGTGCCGATTGGCGCCATCCTCGGGATTTATGCCCGTGAGAATGGCCAAGGCATGGTGTTCGATCTGGAGTCGCCTTTCGAGGATGACGAAACGATCGAAGGCGAAGGCGGCGATGATGTGCCGCCACCCGATAACGAGCCACCGCGCCCTACGGGCCGGCCGAGCTTGAAAGTAGTGAAGTAAGCGGCTGTTGCCTTCGGGCGAGCCTGAAAAATGCCTCGGCGGTTGCTGGGGCATTTTTTTGCCTGCCGCGCAGAAGTGAAAGTCTCGATAGGAACGGTGATCGTACAACCGCCATGGGCTATGATGCGTCTTCAGTTCGCCGAGAAAGATGATCCATCATGGAAAACGCCAACGCCGCCCCACGTCTGCCCCGCAAGCGCCGCAGCCTTGCCCAGGAATTGGTCACGGTGTTGTCCGAACAAATCCGCGACGGCCAGCTCAAGCGTGGCGACAAGCTGCCCACTGAGTCGGCGATCATGGATGCCCATGGTGTGAGTCGTACCGTGGTGCGCGAGGCCATCTCGCGCTTGCAGGCGGCGGGGCAGGTGGAGACGCGTCACGGCATCGGTACGTTTGTATTGGACACGCCAAGCCCGAGCGGTTTCCGGATCGATCCGGCCACCGTGGTGACGTTGCGCGATGTGTTGGCGATTCTGGAGTTGCGGATCAGCCTGGAAGTGGAATCGGCAGGCCTGGCTGCCTTGCGCCGCAGTGACGAGCAGCTGGCGGCGATGCGTGCGGCCCTCGATGCCTTGAATGAAAGCGCGGCCCATGCGGGTGATGCGGTGGCGTCAGACTTTGCGTTCCACCTGGAAATAGCGCTGTCCACCGGCAACCGTTATTTCACCGACATCATGACCCACCTGGGCACCAGCATCATTCCGCGTACCCGCCTGAATTCGGCGCGTCTGGCCCATGATGACCAGCAGCATTACATGGGGCGCCTGAGTCGCGAGCATGAAGAGATTTATGAGGCGATCGCGCGCCAGGATTCGGATGCGGCGCGTGCGGCGATGCGTTTGCATTTGACGAATAGTCGGGAGCGGCTGCGCCATGCCCATGAAGAGGCAGAGGCGCAGCGTGGGTGAGCTGACGTGTTCAGGCTAGATCGAATTCTATTCCTGTAACGCTGCCATCAGCGTCATAAACGAACGTCTTTTTCAGTACTTCCCAAACCTGCCCATCCAGATTCAGAAAATCACCTTTGTTCGGTAATTCCTCAATACTAATGTTCGCAGTGCTATTTTTCTTGGTGCCTTTGAATTTGACCGGGATTTTAGTTGTCATGATCAAGCCTCATTGAGCAGGAACAAAATAGGGTAGTGCCCGCACGTTGCCTATGCTCCCTGCAAGTGCACGTGGGCTTGACCACGTTAGGGGGCCTGAGGGTGGGGAGGGTACTGTCAGAATTCACAGTTCTGACGAGCGGTATCAAGCACGGCCATGGTCCTGCCCAGCGACGGAAGAGGCGTGCCGGTTTTGTCATCCTTGAGTAACTCGTGCGTACTCCACCGCCCCCTATCATCTGTCCAGCTTGTCGTTCAGATCATTCACATCGTTGCGGCGCAATTCATGGCGTACGCCATTTCCAATGCCTGGTCGGTACCGGTTTGATGAGCGGCCACCGCCTGTTGCAAGGCCGCGCTATGTCGTAAGACATCGTTCTAGTTGGCTGTGTGCATATACAGTCAGGCCGAGAGTTGAGGAAAAACCCGTAGATCAAGAACTCTGCTTCATCGGCAAGCTTGAGGTGAACACTGACGATTTGCAGTTGACGAATCTTTTTATAGTTGTACGATGACGTACGACATCACCAAAACCAACAATAACCTTTCGACAGAAAGTCTTTACCCAGGGTGTTCGAATAATGAATCCACAAGAACTGAAGTCCATCCTCTCCCACGGTCTGCTGTCTTTTCCGGTGACCGATTTCAACGCCCAGGGTGACTTTCACCAGGCGGGCTATATCAAGCGTCTGGAATGGCTTGCCCCATACGGTGCCACCGCGCTGTTCGCTGCGGGCGGCACCGGTGAGTTTTTCTCCCTGGCCGCCAGCGAATATTCCCAGGTTGTGAAGACCGCTGTTGATACCTGCGCCACCAGCGTGCCGATTCTTGCCGGTGTCGGCGGCGCGACCCGTCAGGCCATCGAATACGCTCAAGAGGCCGAGCGCCTGGGTGCCAAGGGCTTGCTGCTGCTGCCGCACTACCTGACTGAAGCCAGCCAGGACGGGGTTGCCGCCCACGTTGAAGCGGTGTGCAAATCGGTCAAGATCGGCGTGGTGGTGTACAACCGCAATGTCTGCCGCTTGACCGCGCCGCTGCTCGAGCGCCTCGCCGAGCGTTGCCCGAACCTGATCGGCTACAAGGATGGCCTGGGTGACATCGAGTTGATGGTGTCGATCCGCCGTCGTCTCGGCGACCGTTTCAGCTACCTCGGCGGTCTGCCGACCGCAGAGGTTTACGCCGCTGCCTACAAGGCCCTGGGCGTGCCGGTGTACTCCTCGGCGGTGTTCAACTTCATCCCGAAAACCGCGATGGATTTCTACCACGCGATCGCCAAGGATGATCACGCCACTGTCTCCCGGATCATCGACGATTTCTTCCTGCCCTACCTGGACATCCGTAACCGCAAGGCCGGTTACGCCGTGAGCATCGTCAAGGCGGGTGCGAAAATCGCCGGCTATGACGCCGGCCCGGTGCGCACCCCGCTGACCGACCTGCTGCCGGAAGAATACGAAGCCCTGGCCGCGCTGATCGACAAGCAAGGCGCGCAATAACTTATCAACAAGGCCGCTGAGCAATCAGCGGCCTTTTGCGTCAGGAGAAGATTCGTGTCCCAAGCAAAACGTTTCGAGAACTACATCAACGGTGAATGGGTTACCGGCACCGACTACTGCACCAATATCAACCCGTCGGACCTTTCCGATGTGATTGGCGAATACGCCAAGGCCGACGTCGCCCAAGTCAACGCCGCTATCGAGGCCGCCCGCGCCGCATTTCCGGCCTGGTCCACCTCCGGCATCCAGGCGCGCCATGATGCGCTGGACAAAGTCGGCAGCGAAATCCTCGCCCGCCGTGAAGAGCTTGGCACCCTGCTGGCCCGGGAAGAGGGCAAGACCCTGCCCGAAGCCATCGGTGAGGTGACCCGCGCCGGTAACATCTTCAAATTCTTCGCCGGTGAATGCCTGCGCCTGTCCGGCGACTACGTGCCGTCGGTGCGCCCGGGCGTCAATGTAGAAGTTACCCGTGAAGCCCTTGGCGTGGTCGGCTTGATCACCCCCTGGAACTTCCCGATCGCCATCCCGGCCTGGAAAATCGCCCCGGCCCTGGCCTATGGCAACTGTGTGGTGATCAAGCCGGCCGAACTGGTGCCCGGCTGTGCCTGGGCCCTGGCCGACATCATTTCCCGCGCCGGTTTCCCTGCCGGGGTGTTCAACCTGGTGATGGGCAGCGGCCGCGTTGTGGGCGATGTGTTGGTCAACAGCCCGAAAGTCGACGGCATCAGCTTCACCGGTTCGGTGGGCGTGGGCCGTCAGATCGCCGTCAGTTGCGTGTCGCGCCAGGCCAAGGTGCAGTTGGAAATGGGCGGCAAGAACCCGCAGATCATTCTCGACGACGCCGACCTCAAGCAGGCAGTCGAGCTGTCGGTGCAGAGCGCGTTCTACTCCACCGGCCAGCGTTGCACTGCATCCAGCCGCCTGATCGTCACCGCCGGCATCCACGACCAGTTCGTCGCGGCCATGGCCGAGCGCATGAAGTCGATCAAAGTCGGCCACGCACTCAACAGCGGTACCGACATCGGCCCGGTGGTCTCCCAGGCCCAGTTGGACCAGGACATGAAGTACATCGACATCGGCCAGAGCGAAGGTGCGCGGCTGGTCAGCGGTGGCGGTCTGGTGACCTGCGATACCGAAGGCTACTACCTGGCGCCGACGCTGTTTGCCGACAGCGAAGCCGCCATGCGCATCAGCCGTGAAGAAATCTTCGGCCCAGTGGCCAACGTGGTGCGCGTGGCCGACTACGAGGCGGCGCTGGCCATGGCCAACGACACCGAATTCGGTTTGTCGGCGGGCATTGCCACTACGTCGTTGAAGTACGCCAACCACTTCAAGCGTCATTCCCAGGCCGGCATGGTCATGGTCAATTTGCCCACCGCTGGCGTGGATTACCACGTTCCGTTCGGTGGCCGTAAGGGGTCGTCCTACGGTTCGCGTGAGCAAGGTCGCTATGCGCAAGAGTTCTACACCGTGGTGAAAACCAGCTACATCGGTTCGTAATACGCAACACCTGTGGGGCCTGGCGCCTACCTGGCCCCACAACAC
Source organism: Pseudomonas sp. R2-37-08W (assembly GCF_003851705.1). Taxonomy (NCBI): domain Bacteria; kingdom Pseudomonadati; phylum Pseudomonadota; class Gammaproteobacteria; order Pseudomonadales; family Pseudomonadaceae; genus Pseudomonas; species Pseudomonas sp. R2-37-08W. Next base: position 1,000,761 of record NZ_CP027728.1, read on the forward strand.
ACAACAGAAAAACATTACCCGCAAAAAAAATAATTAGTGGGAGTACTTCTACATGCAAGCGACCAAGCCGACCCACGTCCGTTATTTGATCCTGCTCATGCTGTTCCTGGTGACCACGATCAACTACGCCGACCGGGCCACCATCGCCATCGCGGGCTCCAGCCTGCAAAAAGACCTCGGCATCGACGCGGTCACCCTCGGTTACATCTTCTCTGCATTCGGTTGGGCCTATGTCGCCGGGCAAATCCCCGGTGGCTGGCTGCTGGACCGGTTCGGCTCGAAAAAAGTCTATGCCCTGAGCATCTTCACCTGGTCACTGTTCACCGTGCTGCAAGGCTACGTCGGTGAGTTCGGTATCTCCACGGCCGTGGTTGCGCTGTTCATGCTGCGCTTCATGGTGGGCCTGGCCGAAGCGCCATCCTTCCCGGGTAACGCACGGATTGTGGCGGCCTGGTTCCCCACGGCCGAACGCGGTACGGCCTCGGCGATCTTCAACTCGGCGCAGTACTTCGCCACGGTGTTGTTTGCACCGCTGATGGGCTGGATCGTCTACCGCTTCGGCTGGCAGCACGTGTTTATCGTGATGGGCGTGATTGGCATCGTGTTCTCGCTGATCTGGCTGAAAGTTATCCACAGCCCGCGCCAGCACCCGATGATCAACACAGCCGAGCTCGATTACATCGCGGCCAACGGCGCGATGGTCGATATGGACCAAGACAAGGGCAAGGATAAGAAAACTGACGGACCGAAGTGGGATTATATCCGCCAGTTGCTGACCAACCGCATGATGCTGGGCGTGTACCTGGGCCAGTATTGCATCAACGGCATCACCTACTTCTTCCTGACCTGGTTCCCCGTTTACCTGGTGCAAGATCGGGGCATGACCATCCTCAAGGCGGGTTTCATCGCCTCGCTGCCGGCCATCTGCGGGTTTATCGGCGGCGTACTGGGTGGGGTGATTTCCGACTACCTGCTGCGCAAGGGCCATTCCCTGACCTTCGCTCGCAAGGCGCCGATCATTGCCGGCCTGCTGGTGTCCAGCAGCATCATTGCGTGTAACTACGTCGACGTTGAATGGATGGTGGTGGGCTTCATGGCCCTGGCCTTCTTCGGCAAGGGCGTTGGCGCACTGGGCTGGGCGGTGGTGTCTGACACCTCGCCGAAACAAATCGCCGGCCTCAGTGGCGGCTTGTTCAACACCTTCGGTAACCTGGCGTCGATCACCACGCCGATTGTCATCGGCTACATCATCGCCACCACCGGTTCGTTCAAGTGGGCGCTGGTGTTCGTCGGCGCCAACGCGCTGGTGGCGGTGTTCAGCTACCTGGTCATCGTCGGCCCGATCAAGCGTGTAGTACTCAAAGAGCCGCCAGCCAGGGGCCCTGAGTTGACCAACCTAACCGAAGTGCATTCCTGAGGTTCGTGTGATGCAGTTGATTGAACATGCCGACTCGCCGCGCTCGATTCGTTTGCACGAGCGCGACAATGTAGTGATCGTGGTGAACGACCAGGGCGTCCCGGCCGGCACCGAATTCCCGGATGGCCTGGTTACTGTGGAGTTCATCCCGCAGAGCCACAAGGTAACCCTGGAAGACATTCCCGAAGGCGGCCAGATCATTCGCTATGGCCAGACCATTGGCTACGCGCTGGCGCCGATCCCGCGTGGCAGCTGGGTGCAGGAAGACCAGTTGCGCATGCCCACCGCGCCGCCGCTGGACAGCCTGCCGTTGTCCACCGAGGTGCCCGGAACCCAGGCGCCGCTGGAGGGTTTTACCTTCGAAGGCTACCGCAATGCCGATGGCACTGTGGGCACGCGCAATATCCTCGGTATCACCACCACGGTGCAGTGCGTGACCGGCGTGCTGGACCATGCCGTCAAGCGCATCAAGGATGAATTGCTGCCCAAGTACCCGCACGTCGATGACGTGGTGGCGCTGACCCATAGCTACGGCTGCGGCGTGGCGATCACGGCCACGGATGCCTACATCCCGATCCGTACCGTGCGCAACCTGGCGCGCAACCCGAACCTGGGCGGCGAAGCCCTGGTGATCAGCCTGGGCTGCGAGAAATTGCAGGCCGGGCAAGTGATGCACGACAACGACAGCTCCGTCGACCTGAGCGAGCCTTGGTTGTACCGGTTGCAGGATTCCAGCCACGGCTTTACCGAGATGATCGAGCAGATCATGGCGCTGGCCGAGGTCCGCTTGAAAAAGCTCGACCAGCGCCGCCGCGAAACGGTGCCCGCGTCCGAGCTGATCCTGGGCATGCAATGCGGCGGCAGTGATGCTTTTTCCGGCATTACCGCCAATCCGGCGCTGGGGTATGCGTCAGACCTGTTGTTGCGTGCCGGGGCCACGGTGATGTTTTCCGAAGTGACGGAAGTCCGTGACGCTATTTACCTGCTGACGTCTCGGGCGCAGAGCAAGGAAGTTGCCCAGGAGCTGGTCAGGGAAATGGACTGGTACGACCGTTACCTGGCCAAGGGCGAGGCGGATCGCAGCGCCAATACCACGCCGGGCAACAAGAAGGGCGGGCTGTCGAATATCGTCGAGAAGTCGTTGGGCTCCATCGTCAAATCCGGCAGCAGCGCGATCAACGGCGTGCTCGGCCCAGGCGAGCGCGTCAAGGGCAAGGGCCTGATTTTCTGCGCGACCCCGGCCAGTGACTTTGTGTGCGGCACCTTGCAACTGGCGGCGGGCATGAACCTGCATGTGTTCACCACCGGGCGCGGCACACCTTACGGCTTGGCGATGGCACCGGTGGTCAAGGTGTCGACACGCACCGAACTGGCCCAGCGCTGGCCGGACCTGATCGATATCGACGCCGGGCGCATCGCCACCGGGCGCGCGAGCATCGAGGAGCTGGGCTGGGAGCTGTTTCACTTCTACTTGGATGTGGCCAGCGGCAAGAAGCAGACGTGGGCGGAGCGGCACAAGCTGCATAACGACATCACCTTGTTCAACCCCGCGCCAATCACCTAGGGCTGTCGTTTCCGTCAGCAACGCTCGTTCATCAACGTCTGGATGTGCGCGTGAACCTGTATGGGCGCCTCAGCTCGAAGGATGTGCCCGGACATCTCGGGCATCGGCTGCCTGGTGTAATAGTCGGCGCAAACGAAACCGTCGACCCAACCATCGGCATACACCTGATAGTCGGATCTGGCGTCTCCGACTATCAGGGCTCGACCCGTCAGCCGGCCTTCCTTGCGCCATCGCTGCACGATGATACTTTTCCCTCTGCCGGGGTTTATCAACGGTGATGGCCTGGGGCACATTGCGCGCGAACCGGCCCAGAAAAGACGGTTGGCGATGACATTATCGGCTTGGATGTTCAGTGATCGAGCAATTGGGGTAATGCACTCCGTGTACCCTCCGGAGAGGATGTACACGTGCGTGCCCTCGCGTTGCAGGTTGTGCACTGTCTGCTCCAGGGACGGGTCGAGGCTGCCAATGATGGTATCGACATAGCGTTGAATATGATGCCTGCGGATATACGGGATCATTTTCATCACGCACAGCATTTCCCAGAAGCTGGCCTTGCCCGTCAACGCCTTGGGCGTGATCAGTTGCAGTTGCTCCAGCATTGGCTGGGCGTTCGGGCTTTCGCCAATGGCCGACTTGACGATCTCCAGGGTGCTTTCGTGGTTCACCAGGGTTTGGTCGAAGTCGAAAATGACATGGGTGTCGCGGTTCGTTGTCATGGGTGTGCCTGCGCATCTGTGCGACGGTAGTGGTGTTTGTCTTCTCGGGTCCACTGGGTTGCTGCGATGCCCAGGTGCTCGGCGATACGTGCTTGTATCAAGTCCGAAAATGCCTGGCCGCTTTGGTGTTCATTGCGCTCCAGCGGTTCCAGGTAGGTCATTTCGACGGTCATCCAAGGCATAGCCAGCAGGCGCAGGAAGCACGCCAGACCTGACGCATGAAGCGGGCTCGCCACCAGGCCAAAGGGCAGGATCAAGCGTCCCGCAAGTGGCACCACAGGCAACCCGCGGCTTAGCAGCCCGGGGCGGAAGCGATACAAGCCACGGCCATTGTTGATGGTTGCTTCGGGATTGGTGTAAAGGGCGGTGCCTTGGGGGGCGTCTCGCAAACTACGCAGGTTACGTGAAAACGTCTTTTTATCCGCGCCGTTCCAGACGCGGCCACCCGCGCACTTGATCAAAAGGAATGCAGTGACGCTGATAACCCTGTTGTAGCCGCTCGAGGCCACAAGTGTTGCGCCAGGCATCGCCAGTATGGCGAACGGATCAATAACGCTTACGTGATTGGCGGCCACCACACAACCGTCGGTCAGTGTTGCGATTTGTCGCGGTGAAAGTGCGCACCTGACCCTCAGGCCCATTATCCAGAGAATACCTCGGTATATGACGCGCTTGACGGCAAGTGGAAATGGCCAGGCTAACAGGCTTAGTACAACTATCAAGAACATGCGAAGGACGGCCAGCATGTAGCCGAAGACCATATACAGTTGCCTGGGGAAACTAGGATAAGCCCAGGTTTCTCGACTACAGAGGTCCGCTACGGATTGCAAAGGGCAAGCGGGAGCCGGTTGTGTTTTCAAGGGCGCGAATACTCAATGGTGATTTTCGTTAAGCGGACTGGGTGTGTTCAGGCTTTTTCATGCGGCGCGAGAACCGTGTGATTCGCTCGAGATTTGCCAGGCTTATTTCCTGGAACCGCTCACGTGTAAGATCAATTTTTATGTGAGGACCATAGGCGGTATCTATGACTTCTCCCGCCACTGCGGGCATGTGCAAAAATGCTTTGTTCATTTCTAGCGCACGGTGATGGTGGATATTGGTAAGCGTGTAGACCTGCTCAAATCCCAGTTGCTGGAAACCGTATTCGAGCGCCAGATGAATCGCAATAAAGGGGTAGGGCGTGCCCCAGTATTTCCTGAGGAAACGGTTGCCAAAGTTGATGCCATATTCTTTTTTTGCGAATCCTGCATAACCGATAAATGATCCTTCCACGCCCAGGCTTACAGCCCAGCGTGACCAGTCCTGATCGATAAGTTCTTTTGTGAATACCGAAATTTCATTGGCGGCGGCGTCTCTGCCCCGTGTAGTGCCGGCCGAAATGAACTTCATTGCCTCCGGATCAGCGAGCAGGTCGGCATAGCCTTCAATGTCCTGATCGTCCCAGCTCCTGATATGCACATTGTGCAATTGACTGAAGGATCTACGCATAGTCACCCCTTGTGTTTCGAACACATGATGGTTCGCTACCGGATAATTAAAATGTTACAGGGAGGATTTTCAGGGGAGATGTCGATAATGCAGAGGCGCGGATTCTTATCAGTGTGTAGGGGCTTGTGTAGCGTTTTGTGGGATGGGCTGAGCTTAGCCAAGAACTCTGAGTTACATCCTACAAATGGATGCAGTTCTCCGATCCTGGATTTTATTTTCAGGCCTATTGTTAAATGAAATGTCAGCCGCGCACCCCAGTGCTTTATTATTACGACTCCCTGATAACAGGACTCAAGGCTAATACAGCATGCTCGCCATTTTTCTTACGACGCTCACCATCACCGCGCCGGTGTTCGCCATGCTGTTCCTCGGGGTGCTGCTCAAGCGTATCAACTGGATCAACGACAACTTTATCCATACCGCCTCATCCCTGGTGTTCAACGTCACCATGCCGGCGCTGTTGTTTCTCGGCATCCTGCATGCCGACCTGCATTCAGCGCTCAAGCCGGGTTTGCTGATCTATTTTGCCGTGGCCACGCTGGTGAGCTTTGCCATGGCGTGGGGCTGGGCGATTCTGCGCTGCAAGCGCGAAGACCGGGGCATCTACACCCAGGGCGCGTTTCGTGGCAATAACGGGGTGATCGGCCTGGCGCTGGCTGCCAGCATGTACGGCGACTACGGTATCTCCCTCGGAGCGATCCTCGCGGCACTGGTGATCCTGTTCTACAACACCCTGTCGACCATTGTGCTGGCGGTATACAGCCCGGTGATCAAGTCCGACCCGTGGAGTATCTTCAAGAGTGTGGTGGCCAACCCGCTGATCATCAGCGTGTTCGTCGCGGCGCCGTTCGCCTATTTCCAAATCGGCCTGCCCGGATGGCTGGAAAAATCCCTGCAGTACCTGGCCGACACCACCTTGCCGTTGGCGTTGATCTGCATTGGCGGCACCCTGTCCCTGGCGGCGCTGCGCAAGAGCGGCAAGATGGCATTGAGCGCGAGCCTGATGAAGATGGTCTGGCTGCCGGTGATCGCCACAGGGGGCGCGTGGCTGCTGGGGTTCCGTGGGCCGGAATTGGGGATTCTGTTTCTGTACTTCGGCGCGCCAACGGCGGCGGCGAGCTTCGTGATGGCCCGGGCGGCCGAGGGTAATCATGAGCTGGCGGCGGCGATTATCGTGATCACCACCCTGATGGCGGCGGTGACCACGAACATCGGCATCTTTGTATTGCAGGCGGGCGGCTGGATCTGACCGTTACGGCTGGTCCGCCTGATACGCCTCAATCACTTCCTGCGCCGCGCGAAACGCATCGATGGCCGCCGGTACGCCGGCATACACCGCGCAATGCAGCAGCGCTTCGCGGATCTCTTCAACCGTACAGCCGTTGTTCAACGCGCCGCGCACATGGCCCTTGAGCTCCTGCGGGCATTTGAGCGCGGTCAGGGCGGCGAGGGTGATCAGGCTGCGCGTCTTGAGCGGCAAGCCCTCGCGATTCCACACACTGCCCCAGGCGTGTTCATTGACGAAGTCCTGCAGCGGCTGGCTGAACTCGGTGGCATTGCCCAGGGCACGGTCGACGAATGCGTCGCCCATCACCTGGCGACGCATTTCAACCCCTGGTTTTTTCTGACCGGTCATTGCGATTCCCTCTTGTGTTGACGGTGCCAGGCGCGCAGCGACGTGAACAACAGCACCACCACCAGCGCCGGCAAGACGTAAAACAGCATCAATTGTTCAAGTTGGGTGGCCAGCGGCATGCCGGTAGTAAATGCCATCACATGCAGCCCATACGCAAGGTACAGCCCCAGCAACACCAGCCCTTCGGCCCGCGTGACGCGGTAGCCGGTATAGAACACCGGCAGGCACAGGACGATGGCGCCGAGCATGACCGGCAGGTCGAAGTCCAGCGCGTTGGGCGAGACCGACAGCGGCGCAGGCGCCACCAGGGCGGTGAAGCCCAGCACGCCCAGCAGGTTGAACAGGTTGCTGCCGATCACATTGCCCACGGCAATCTCGCGCTCGCCACGCAGGGCGGCAATCAACGAGGTGGCGAGGCAGGGCAGCGAAGTGCCAACGCCGATCAGCGTCAGGCCGATGACGCGCTCCGACAAGCCCAAATCGCCCGCCACCTCCACGGCCGCACCCAGCAGCAAATGCCCGGCCAGCACCAGCACCAGCAACCCGCCGAGCATCAACAGCACGCTGCTCAGCCAGGGTGCCTTGGTCATGCTGGCCAGCGTGCGTGGACGACGCGAGTGGCGCGTCTGGTAGTGCAGCACGCCGAGGTAGGCCAACAGCGCAACCAGCAGCAGCAGGCCGTCGAACGGCGTCAGAGCCTCGTTGGCAGCCAGGACGAACACCAGCAGGCCGGCGACGATCATCACCGGAATATCCAGACGCACCAAATGGCGCGACACCCGTAACGGAATGATCAGCGCGGACAGGCCCAGGGTGACGAGGATATTGAAGATGCTGCTGCCGATCACGCTGCCCACGGCAATATCGGTGTTGCCGGCCAGGGTGGCCTGCAGGCTGATGGCCATCTGTGGCGCGCTGCTGCCGAAGGCCACGATGCTCAGGCCGATGATCAACGGCCGCACCTTGAGGCTGGCGGCCAGGCGCACTGCGGCCCGCACCAGGATTTCAGCGCCGACGATCAACAGCAGCAAGCCGCTGACCAGTTCCAGCAGGCTCCAGGGTGAGAGGGCGTTCAATCCAAAAATGCTCAAGGCTGCCTCGATCAGTTGTTCAGGGCTTGCAAACGAACCCGCGCGGTGCCGCTGCCGAGCATACGCAGTTGCTCGGCGGCCTTGCGTGAAAGGTCGATCAGACGTCCACGGGTATGGGGGCCGCGATCATTGATACGCACCACCACAGAGCGGTTGTTGTCGAGGTTGGTCACCTTGACCTGGGTACCGAAGGGCAAGCGCCGGTGGGCGGCGGTCAGGCCGTTCTGGTTGAACGCTTCACCGCTGGCGGTGCGTTTGCCATGGTGCTTGGCGCCGTAATAGGAGGCGGTGCCGGTTTCGTCATAGCCGTTGGGATCGATGAGGCCGCTGGCGCAACCGGTCAGCAGGGAAAAGACAGCCAGGAGGCCGAGTAGACGCTTCATTCCAGGTATTCCCGTATCAAATGTGGGAGGGGGCTCGCTCCCGATAGCGGTGGGCCAGTCACTGGTGTGTTGACTGAATCACCGCTATCGGGAGCAAGCCCCCTCCCACAGGAGGTCCGAGTCGAGCATGAACACTCACTCGGCTCCTTCACCGCTATCAGCCCTCAAGCTTGCTTTTGAGCAGTTCGTTGACCTGTTGCGGGTTGGCTTTGCCCTTGGACGCTTTCATCGCCTGGCCGACGAAGAAGCCGAACATCTTGCCGCGCTTGGCTTCGTCAGCCGCGCGATATTGTTCGACCTGCTCGGCGTTCGCCGCGAGCATTTCATCGAGCACGGCCGAAATAGCGCCGCTGTCGGTGACTTGCTTGAGGCCACGCTTCTCGATGATGTCATCGGCACTGCCTTCACCTGCGGCCATCGCTTCGAACACGGTCTTGGCGATTTTGCCGGAGATGGTGTTGTCCTTGATGCGCAGCAGCATGCCGCCCAGTTGTTCGGCGCTCACCGGTGCTTCGTCGATTTCCAGGCCCTGTTTGTTCAACAGGCTGCCCAGTTCGACCATCACCCAGTTGGCCGCCAGCTTGGCGTCGCCGGCAATGCTCACGACCTTTTCGAAGTAGTTGGCTTGCTCACGGCTGGACGCCAAGACGCTGGCATCGTAGACCGACAGGCCGAACTGCGCCTGGAAACGTTCGCGTTTTTGCTGTGGCAGTTCCGGCAGGGTGGCGCGGATATCGTTGAGGAACGAGTCCTCCAGCACCACCGGCAGCAGGTCCGGATCGGGGAAGTAACGGTAGTCGTTGGCTTCCTCCTTGCTGCGCATGGCGCGGGTTTCGTCTTTGTTCGGGTCGTACAGGCGCGTTTGCTGGATCACCTTGCCGCCGTCCTCGATCAGTTCGATCTGGCGACGCACTTCGCTGTTGATCGCCTTCTCGATGAAGCGGAACGAGTTGACGTTCTTGATCTCGCAGCGGGTGCCGAACTCGACCTGGCCCTTGGGGCGGATCGACACGTTGCAGTCGCAACGCAGCGAACCTTCAGCCATGTTGCCGTCGCAGATGCCCAGGTAGCGCACCAGCGCATGGATCGTCTTGACGTAGGCCACGGCTTCCTTGGCGCTGCGCATGTCCGGCTCGGAGACGATCTCCAGCAACGGCGTGCCGGCACGGTTCAGGTCGATACCGGTGGCGCCGGGGAATTCTTCGTGCAGGCTCTTGCCGGCGTCTTCTTCAAGGTGCGCACGGGTCACGCCGACACGTTTGATGGTGCCGTCTTCCAGCGGGATGTCCAGGTAGCCCTTGCCGACGATCGGCAGTTCCATCTGGCTGATCTGGTAGCCCTTGGGCAGGTCCGGGTAGAAGTAGTTCTTGCGCGCGAACACGTTGTGCTGGCCGATCTGGGCGTCAATCGCCAGGCCGAACATCACCGCCATGCGCACCGCTTCCTGGTTCAGCACCGGCAGCACGCCGGGCATGCCCAGGTCGACCAGGCTGGCCTGGGTGTTGGGCTCTGCGCCGAACGTGGTGGCGCTACCGGAGAAAATCTTCGATTGGGTGGCGAGCTGGGTATGAATCTCCAGCCCGATCACAACTTCCCATTGCATAGTGTTCTCCTCAGAAGCCGGTAGGGGTGCGGGTGTGCCAGTCGGTGTTCAACTGGTACTGGTGCGCCACATTGAGCAGGCGGCCTTCCTGGAAATACGGGGCGAGCAATTGCACGCCGACCGGCAGGCCATCGACGAAGCCGGCGGGCATGGACAAGCCCGGCAAGCCCGCGAGGTTGGCGGTGATGGTGTAGAGGTCTTCCAGGTACTCGGCGATCGGGTCGCCGGTCTTGGCGCCGATCTTCCAGGCCGGGTTCGGCGTGGTTGGGCCGAGGATCACGTCGACTTCTTCAAAGGCGGCCATGAAGTCGTTCTTGATCAGGCGGCGGATCTTCTGCGCCTTGAGGTAGTACGCGTCGTAGTAGCCAGCCGACAGGGCGTAGGCACCGACCATGATCCGGCGTTGTACTTCCACGCCGAAGCCTTCGCCACGGGAGCGCTTGTACAGGTCGGTGAGGTCTTTCGGGTTTTCGCAGCGATAGCCGAAGCGCACACCGTCGAAACGCGACAGGTTGGAGGACGCTTCAGCCGGGGCGATCACGTAGTAGGCAGGAATCGCGTGCTGGTTGTTCGGCAGGCTGATGTCCTTGATCACGGCGCCGAGCTTTTCCAGCTCCTTGATGCTGTTGTGCACCAAGTCGGCGATACGTGGGTCGAGACCGGCGCTGAAGTATTCCTTCGGCACGCCGATGCGCAGGCCCTTGAGCGACGTATTCAGGCTGGCGCTGTAGTCCGGCACCGGCTCATCGATGCTGGTGGAGTCCTGTTTATCGAAGCCGGCCATACCTTGTAACAATATTGCGCAGTCTTCAGCCGTGCGGGCCAGAGGTCCGCCCTGATCGAGACTCGACGCGTAGGCGATCATGCCCCAGCGGGACACGCGACCGTACGTCGGCTTCAAACCGGTGAGGTTGGTGAAGGCTGCCGGTTGGCGGATCGAGCCACCGGTGTCGGTGGCCGTGGCGGCCGGCAGGAAGCGCGCGGCAACGGCGGCGGCCGACCCACCGGACGAACCGCCGGGTACGTGGTCCAGGTTCCACGGGTTTTTCACCGCGCCGTAGTAGCTCGATTCGTTGGCCGAACCCATGGCGAATTCGTCCATGTTGGTCTTGCCCAGGGTCACGGCCCCGGCGGTGGCCAGCTTGGAGACCACGGTGGCGTCGTAGGGCGCCTTGAAGTTGTCGAGCATCTTCGAGCCGCAACTGGTGCGAATGCCCTGGGTGCAGAACAGGTCTTTGTGGGCGATCGGGGCGCCCAGCAGCGCGCCGTTCTCACCGTTGGCGCGACGCACGTCGGCGGCCTTGGCCTGGCTCAGGGCCAGCTCTTCGGTGAGGCTGATGAAGCTGTTGACCTTGGGATCCAGCGCGGCGATGCGCGCCAGGAGGGTCTTGGTCAGCTCTTCGGAAGAAAACGTTTTGTCGGCGAGACCGCGGGCGATCTCGGCCAGAGTCATGTGATGCATGAAAGGCTCTTTCCCTTTAGTCGATGACTTTCGGAACCAGGTACAGGCCGTTTTCGACCGCTGGTGCGATGGACTGGTAGGCCTCGCGGTTATTGCGCTCGGTCACGACGTCTGCGCGCAGGCGCTGACTGGCTTCCAGCGGGTGAGCCAGGGGCTCGATGCCGTCGGTGTCGACGGCCTGCATTTGGTCAACCAGCCCGAGAATGCTGTTCAGGGCTGCGGTGGTCTGTGGAAGATCGGCGTCATTGAGGCCAAGCGAGGCCAGATGCGCGATTTTTTCCACGTCGGAGCGTTCAAGCGCCATGGGATTCTCCAGTGGAAAACAGAACGGAAGGCGTCCGTGTGTTAGATTGTCGGAACACTACCGCATTTCTACGGTCATAAGGCCGCGATTGTGGGGGTTGGTGCACAGAAAGTCGGCCAATTTAGCACATTGGCGCCTTGCCCAAAATCCCTGTCGTTGTTAGAGTTTGCCGCACTTTTTTACCCACGCGTTGCCTAGGGTCCCTTTCCCATGTTCAAGAAACTGCGTGGCATGTTTTCCAGCGATCTTTCCATTGACCTGGGCACTGCCAACACCCTTATTTACGTGCGCGAGCGCGGTATCGTCCTGAATGAGCCATCGGTTGTGGCCATTCGGACCCATGGTAATCAGAAAAGTGTCGTTGCCGTTGGCACCGAGGCCAAGCGGATGCTCGGCCGAACACCAGGCAATATTGCTGCCATTCGTCCGATGAAAGACGGCGTGATCGCCGACTTCAGCGTCTGCGAGAAGATGCTGCAGTACTTCATCAACAAGGTTCACGAAAACAGTTTCCTGCAGCCCAGCCCTCGTGTGCTGATCTGCGTGCCGTGCAAGTCCACCCAGGTGGAGCGTCGTGCCATCCGTGAATCGGCCCTTGGTGCCGGTGCCCGCGAGGTGTTCCTGATCGAAGAGCCGATGGCCGCCGCAATCGGCGCCGGCCTGCCGGTTGAAGAAGCCCGCGGTTCGATGGTGGTGGATATCGGTGGTGGTACCACCGAGATCGCCCTGATTTCCCTGAACGGTGTGGTGTATGCCGAATCCGTGCGTGTCGGCGGCGACCGCTTCGACGAAGCGATCATCACCTATGTGCGTCGTAACTACGGCAGCCTGATCGGCGAATCCACCGCCGAGCGCATCAAGCAGGAAATCGGCACCGCTTACCCGGGCGGCGAAGTTCGCGAGGTTGATGTTCGCGGCCGCAACCTGGCCGAAGGCGTGCCACGTGCGTTCACCCTGAACTCCAATGAAGTGCTGGAGGCTCTGCAAGAGTCCCTGGCCACCATCGTTCAGGCGGTGAAGAGCGCCCTGGAGCAGTCGCCGCCGGAGCTGGCTTCCGATATCGCCGAGCGTGGCCTGGTACTGACCGGTGGTGGCGCCTTGCTGCGCGACCTCGACAAGTTGCTGGCCCAGGAAACCGGCCTGCCGGTGATCGTCGCCGAGGACCCGCTGACCTGCGTGGCGCGTGGCGGTGGTCGTGCACTGGAAATGATGGATAAACACACCATGGACCTGCTCTCCAGCGAATAAGCTTGCCTGGATGGTTCATGCTCGGTCAGCAGGCAGCACTTTGCAGTGCTGCCTGCTGGCGTTTATCTTCTTCAATCTGCATCCAGGCCGGTTTGATGCCGTATGAATAAAGAGAACATTTGCCTGGGAGGAGCGGCCTATTAAACCGCTCTTCGCCAAAGGCCCCTCATTGGGCGTGCGCTTGTTGGTGCTGACCGTGCTTTCGGTCGCGCTGATGGTGGTCGACGCCCGTTTTGCGCTGCTCAAGCCTGTGCGTAGCCAGATGTCGCTGGTGTTGATGCAGACTTACTGGATCACCGACCTGCCGCAACGTCTCTACCAGGGCGTGGCCAGCCAATTCGGCAGCCGCACCGAGCTGATTGCCGAGAACGAAAAACTCAAGACCGAAAACCTGCTGTTGCAGGGCCGCATGCAAAAGCTCGCGGCCCTTACCGAGCAGAACGTGCGGCTGCGCGAGTTGCTCAACTCTTCGGCATTGGTCAACGAAAAGGTCGAAGTGGCCGAGTTGATCGGCATGGACCCCAACCCCTTTACCCATCGCATCATCATCAACAAGGGTGAGCGCGACGGCGTGGTCCTCGGCCAGCCGGTGCTCGATGCCCGTGGCCTGATGGGCCAGGTGGTTGAATTGATGCCCTACACCTCACGCGTCTTGCTGCTGACCGACACCACCCACAGCATTCCGGTGCAGGTCAATCGCAACGGTTTGCGCGCGATTGCCAGCGGCACCGGTAACCCGGAACGCCTGGAGTTGCGGCACGTGGCCGATACCGCTGACATCAAGGAAGGCGACCTGCTGGTCAGCTCCGGCCTGGGTCAGCGCTTCCCGGCGGGCTACCCGGTGGCGACGGTCAAGGAGGTCATCCACGATTCCGGCCAGCCGTTTGCCATTGTGCGTGCCGTACCGACCGCCGCGCTGAACCGCAGCCGCTATCTGCTGCTGGTGTTCAGCGACAACCGCACCCCGGAAGAACGCGCCAATGACGCCGCGCAGGCCCAGGAAGCGGAAGACAAGCAGAACGGCACCGCGCCTGTGATTCCCGCCACCGTGCCGAAACCGGCGTTCGTGGGGCCACCGGCGCCTGCGGCCGTACCCGCAACCGCACCCCCCGTCGCCACACCGGCCAAGCCCGCTGCACACAGCGCGCGCCCGGCGAAACCGGCGGCGACAACCGCCCCGGCCACCACGCGGCAGAGGGAGCAATAATGGCCAGTACTCATTCGCGCAATGGCTGGATTGTCTGGCTGACGTTCGCCATCGGCCTGTTGCTCAGCGTTTCACCGCTGCCGCAATTCATGGAAATCCTGCGCCCGCTGTGGCTGGCGCTGCTGCTGGCATTCTGGTCGTTGAACCTGCCGCACAAGGTAGGCATGGTCACGGCGATGTGCCTGGGCTTGGCGGAAGATGTGCTCTATGGCACCTTGCTCGGCCAGAATGCGTTGATCCTCACCCTGATCACCTTCCTGGTGCTGTCGTTGCAGCAGCGCTTGCGCATGTTCCCGATGTGGCAGCAGTGCCTGGTGATCCTGGTGATCTTCGGCCTGGCGCAGTTGGTTCAGCTCTGGCTCAGCGCCCTGACCGGCAATCGCCAGCCTACTCTCGCGCTGGTATTGCCGGCCCTGGTCAGTGCATTGCTATGGCCTTGGGTCAGCTTTGGCCTGCGCGGGCTACGTCGTCGCTACAAAATCAATTGACGGATTGCGAGGCTCTGCCTGGTTACCGAACCCTACAGGGAGAGTCTGCAATGAATGTGCTTTATCTGGCCTCGGGTTCCCCGCGGCGACGTGAGTTGTTGACCCAGATCGGTGTGCCTTTCACCGTGGTCAGCGCCGCCATCGATGAAACGCCTCTTATTGACGAAACCCCCGTCGCCTATGTCGAGCGCCTGGCTCGAAGCAAGGCAGCGACGGGTCTGGCTGCGCTCGAGCACAGCGCAGGCATCTGCGTGTTGGGTGCCGATACCGCTGTGATCGTGGATGGCAGGATTCTTGGCAAGCCGGTGGATCAGGCCGATGCCTTGGCAATGTTGATGGCCTTGGCGGGGCGCGAGCATGAAGTCCTCACGGCCATCGCCGTTACCGACGGCCAGCGCTGTGAAACCCGCTGTGTAAGCAGTCGCGTGGGGTTTCGTGAGATTTCTGTCCAGGAGGCTACGACCTACTGGCACAGTGGCGAACCCCAGGACAAAGCCGGCGGCTATGCTATCCAGGGGCTGGGCTCGGTGTTCGTGAGCGGACTCAATGGCAGCTATTCCGCCGTAGTCGGCCTGCCGGTGTGCGAAACCGCGCAACTGCTCGGCCAATTCGGCATACCCTGTTGGCAAAACCTTACCGCGCGCTGAACGCCTCTACTTGCGCGCCAAGCCATAAGCGATCGGTCACTATTGTGAAAACGCCTGAACGAGACCCAGCCATGAGTGAAGAGATTCTGATCAATATCACGCCGATGGAATCGCGCGTGGCGGTGGTAGAGAACGGTGTTCTGCAAGAAGTGCATGTGGAGCGCACCCAGAAGCGCGGGATCGTCGGCAACATCTATAAAGGCAAGGTGGTGCGCGTATTGCCGGGCATGCAGGCGGCGTTCGTCGACATCGGCCTGGACCGCGCCGCCTTCATTCATGCTTCGGAAATCTCCCTGCGTGAAGGCCCGGCGGTGGAAAGCATCAGCGCTCTGGTGCACGAAGGGCAGAGCCTGGTGGTGCAGGTCACCAAGGACCCCATCGGTTCCAAGGGCGCCCGGCTGACTACCCAGCTGTCGATTCCGTCGCGGTACCTGGTGTATATGCCGCGCACCGCCCATGTCGGTATTTCCCTCAAGATCGAGGATGAGGCCGAACGCGAGCGCCTGAAGAAGGTGGTCAGCGACTGTGTAGCCGCCGAGGGCATCAAGGAAGCCGGTGGTTTTATCCTGCGCACCGCCGCCGAGGGCGCGGGCGCCGATGAAATCCTGATGGATATCCGCTACCTGCGGCGTCTGTGGGACCAGATCGCGGCGCAGATTCAAACCATTGGCGCGCCAAGTGTCATCTATGAAGACCTTGGCCTGGCGTTGCGTACCTTGCGCGATCTGGTCAGCCCGAAAATTGAGAAAATTCGCATCGACTCGCGGGAAACCTTCCAGCGCACCACGCAATTTGTCGCCGAGCTGATGCCGGAAATTGCCGACCGCCTCGAGCATTATCCGGGCGAGCGACCGATCTTCGACCTGTATGGCGTCGAAGACGAAATCCAGAAAGCCCTGGAGCGCAAGGTCCCGCTCAAGTCCGGTGGCTACCTGGTGGTGGACCCGGCAGAAGCCATGACCACCATTGACGTCAACACGGGCGCGTTCGTGGGGCACCGCAACCTCGAAGAGACCATCTTCAAGACCAACCTTGAAGCTGCCACGGCGATTGCGCGCCAACTGCGCCTGCGTAACCTGGGCGGCATCATCATCATCGACTTCATCGACATGGAAGACGCAGAGCACCAACGCCAGGTACTGCGCACCCTCGAAAAACAGCTGGAACGCGATCACGCCAAGACCAACATCATCGGCATCACTGAGCTGGGCCTGGTGCAGATGACCCGCAAGCGCACCCGCGAGAGCCTTGAGCAAGTGCTGTGCGAACCCTGCAGCAGTTGCCAAGGCCGGGGTAAATTGAAAACCCCGGAAACGGTCTGCTACGAAATTTTCCGTGAAATCCTACGGGAGGCACGCGCCTATCAGGCCGAAGGTTATAGAGTGCTCGCCAACCAGAAAGTGGTCGATCGCCTGCTCGACGAAGAGTCGGGCAACGTCGCCGAACTGGAGGGGTTTATTGGGCGCACTATTCGTTTTCAGGTTGAAACCATGTATTCCCAGGAACAATACGACGTGGTGCTGCTCTGATCCCCATTCGTTTTTCTTTTCCGAGACCGACAGGCAATGATCTGTCGTCCGACTACCGCTTGAGGGTCGCCTGACATGGAGCGTCTGATACGCTTTTTTGCCGCATTGACCCGTTGGGGGCTGGGCCTGTGTGCCTTGCTGCTGGTATTGGCTGCGGTGTACGTGAGCCTGGGGCGTGAATTGACCCCGCTGGTGGCCGAATACCGCGCTGAAGTCGAAACCAAGGCCCAGACTGCGGTGCAGATGCCGGTGCATATCGGTAGCCTCGAAGGCCGTTGGAGTGGCTTTGCGCCGGTATTGCTGGCCCACGACGTGATGGTCGGCGAGGGTAGCAGCGCGTTGCGCCTGGACCAGGTCGAGGTGGTGCCCGACCTCTGGGCCAGCCTGACGGCCCGTGAAGTACGCATCGCCCATCTGCAAGTCAGCGGCGTGCAGCTGAGCGTCAAGGAAGACAAGGACGGTCGCTGGGCGCTGCAGGGCTTGCCGTTACAGGACACCCCGTCACTGGACCCGCAACAACTGCTCACCCGTATGCAAATGGTCAAGCGCGTCTCGGTGCTCGACAGCCAAGTGACCTTGCAACCGTTCGACCGGGCGCCGGTGACCGTGACGTATGTGGGCCTGAGCCTGCACACCGGTATGGCCCGGCAACGCCTGGACGCACGCCTGACGCTACCCGACGGCCAACCGCTCGCCCTGAGCCTGCGCAGCCGCATACGCGCCAGCCAATGGAAAGACGCCGAGGTCGAGGCCTACCTGAGCCTGCCTCAAAGCGACTGGGCCAAGTGGATTCCGAGCCGGCTGACCCAACAATGGAAGCTCACCCAGCTCAAGGCCGGCGGTGAGTTCTGGCTCAACTGGGCCAATGGCACCGTGCAAAGCGCGGTGGTGCGCCTCAATTCGCCGCAGGTAAAGGGCAGCTACGCCGAGCGCCAGCCGGTGCATATCGAAAACCTGGCCCTGACCGCGTATGTGCAACGCAGCGACAGCGGCCTCAAGGTGCTGTTGGATTCGCTGGCGATGAACATCGGCGAAACCCGTTGGGAATCGCGCATGCAACTGCAGCAGAGTCTGGCCACCGATGACGCCCAGGAAGTGTGGAAGCTTCAGGCCGATCGGCTCGACCTGATCCCCATTACGCCATTACTCAATGCCCTGGCGCCGCTGCCGGAAGGGTTCGCCAAGGCTGTCGAGCACCTGAAAGCCACCGGCTTGTTGCGCAATGTGCTGGTGGACTTTCGCCCCCAGGACACCACCGATCAAAAAGTCAGTTTTGCCGCCAACCTCGAGCGTGTCGGTTTTGACGCGTACTTCGGCGCGCCGGCTGCGCGCAATGTGTCCGGCAGCATCAGCGGCGACCTGGGCCATGGCGAGTTGCGCATGGACAGCAAGGACTTCTCCCTGCACCTGTTCCCGATCTTCGCCAAGCCATGGCAATACATCCAGGCTAATGCGCGCCTGACCTGGACGTTGGACAAGCAGGGCTTCACCCTGATCGCGCCGTATATCAAGGTGTTGGGGGAGGAAGGCAAGGTCGCGGCGGATTTCCTGATTCGCCTGCATTTCGACCATAGCCAGGAGGACTACATGGACCTGCGGGTCGGCATGGTCGATGGCGATGGTCGTTTTACCCCCAAGTATCTACCGGCAGTGTTGAGCCCGGCGCTGGATGAATGGTTGCGCACGGCGATCCTCAAAGGCGCGGTAGACGAAGGTTTTTTCCAGTACCAGGGCTCCTTGAGCCACAACGCGGTGCCGGCTTCGCGCAATATCAGCCTGTTCTTCAAGGTGCATGATGCCGAGCTGGCCTTCCAGCCGGGTTGGCCCCATGTGAACAAGGTCAATGGCGAGGTGTTCGTCGAGGAAAGCGGCGTGCGTATCCTGGCCAGCAAGGGCCAACTGCTCGATACCCAGGTCAAGGACGTCTACGTCAATATCCCCCACGCGCCGGCCGGCAAGGACAGCCACCTGCTGCTCACCGGCGGATTTTCCGGTGGTTTGGGCGACGGTTTGAAAATCCTTCAGGAAGCCCCCATCGGTACCGCATCCACCTTTGCGGGCTGGAAGGGCGAGGGCAACCTGCAAGGCAGTCTGGACCTGGACGTGCCCCTGGCCAAGGGCACCGAGCCTAAGATCGTGGTCGACTTCAAGACCGACAAGGCGCGCCTGCAACTGGCGGAGCCCACCCTGGACCTGACCCAGCTCAAGGGTGACTTCCGTTTCGACAGCGCCAAGGGCCTGAGCGGCCAGAATATTTCGGCCCAGGCGTTCGACCGTCCGATCACCGCGCAGATTTTTGCCGAGGGCACACCCGGCAATATCAACACCCGCGTTACCGCCAAGGGGCAGGTGACGGTCAAGCGGCTCACCGACTGGTTGAAAATCAGCCAGCCGCTGCCGGTGTCCGGCGATATTCCGTACCAGTTGCAGGTGATCCTGGACGGCGCGGACAGCCAGTTGATGGTCAACTCCAACCTCAAGGGCGTCGCAGTGGACCTGCCGGCGCCGTTTGGCATGCCGGCGAGCCAGGGCCGTGACAGCACGTTCCGCATGACCTTGCAGGGCGATGAACGGCGTTACTGGTTTGACTACGGTGAGCTGGCGAACTTCACGTTTGCGGCACCGCCGGACAACTTCAATGAGGGCCGCGGCGAATTGTTCCTCGGCGATGGCGACGCGGTGTTGCCCGGCGCCAAGGGCCTGCGCATTCGCGGGGTGCTTTCGGAGCTGGACATCGACCCGTGGAAACAACTCGCCAACCGCTACGCCGGTAACGATCCGGGCGGCAATGCCAAGCAACTGCTCAGTGGCGCTGATTTCAAGGTAGGCAAGCTGACTGGGTTTGGTACTCAGTTCGATCAGGTCAAACTGCAACTGGATCGCAAGCCCGTGGCCTGGGGCCTGCAGTTCGACAGCCAGCAAGCCAAGGGCACGGTCAACCTGCCGGACGCGAAGGGCGCACCTATCGCAATCAATCTGCAGTACGTGAAGCTGCCTGCGGTCGACCCGACCGTACAGGCGGACGAGAACGCGCCGGACCCGTTGGCCGATGTCGACCCCAAGGATATTCCGGCATTGGATATCGCCATCGATCAACTGTTCCAGGGCCCAGACCTGGTGGGCGCCTGGTCGCTGAAAGTCCGGCCGACCGCCAAGGGCCTGGCCTTCAACAGCCTGGACCTGGGCCTCAAGGGCATGCAACTCAACGGCGCCGGTGGTTGGGAAGGCGCGCCGGGGGCCAGCAGCAGTTGGTACAAAGGGCGACTGGACGGCAAGAACATCGCCGACGTGCTCAAAGGCTGGGGCTTTGCGCCTACGGTGACCAGCGAGGACTTCCATCTGGACGTGGATGGCCGTTGGCCCGGTTCGCCCGCGTGGGTCGGGCCCAAGCGGTTCTCCGGTAGCCTGGACGCAGCGTTCCGTAAAGGCCAGTTCGTGGAAGTGGAAGGTGGTGCCCAGGCATTGCGGGTGTTCGGCCTGCTTAACTTCAACTCCATCGGCCGCCGTTTGCGCCTGGATTTTTCCGACTTGCTCGGCAAGGGCCTGAGCTATGACCGGGTCAAGGGCTTGCTCGCAGCCAGTAACGGCGTGTTCGTGACCCGTGAGCCCATCACCATGACCGGGCCGTCCACCAACCTTGAGCTGAACGGCACCCTGGATCTGGTGGCGGATCGCGTCGATGCCAAGTTGCTGGTGACGCTGCCGGTCACCAACAACCTGCCTATCGCGGCGTTGATTGTCGGCGCGCCGGCCATTGGCGGCGCATTGTTTCTGATCGACAAGCTGATCGGTGACCGGGTGTCGCGCTTCGCCAGCGTGCAGTACACCGTGCAAGGCCCGTGGAAAGACCCGAAAATCACCTTCGACAAGCCATTTGAAAAGCCAAACTGAGAGGCTGTGGAGTAGCATGGCCCCATGCCCTTTACGGAGTGTCGGCCCATGTCCTTTGCGGTAATTCAAATGGTCAGCCAGAGTGACGTGCTGGCGAACCTGGCCCAGGCTCGCCGCCTGCTGGAACGCGCGGCGGCGGATGGCGCCAGGCTTGCGGTACTGCCGGAAAACTTCGCCGCCATGGGCCGCCGTGACATGGCTGACATTGGTCGGGCCGAGGCCCTGGATGAAGGCCCGATCCTGCCATGGTTGAAACAGGCCGCCCGCGACCTCACCTTATGGATAGTGGCCGGCACACTACCGTTGCCACCCAAGGACCAACCGAACGCCAAGCCCAACGCCTGTTCGCTGTTGATCGATGACCGCGGTGAAATCGTCGCTCGCTACGACAAGCTGCATTTGTTCGATGTGGATGTGGCGGATGCCCGGGGTCGTTATCGCGAATCCGACGACTATGCTTTCGGAAGCAACGTGGTGGTGGCGGATACGCCGGTGGGGCGCCTGGGGCTGACGGTGTGCTATGACCTGCGCTTCCCCGAGCTGTACAGTGAGCTGCGCGCGGCGGGGGCTGAGTTGATCAGCGCGCCCTCGGCGTTTACGGCGGTGACCGGGGCCGCGCATTGGGATGTGCTGATTCGTGCACGGGCCATCGAAACCCAGTGTTACCTGCTGGCGGCTGCCCAGGGCGGTGTGCACCCGGGGCCACGGGAAACCCACGGGCACGCGGCAATTATCGACCCCTGGGGGCGGGTGTTGGCCCAACAGGATCAAGGCGAAGCGGTGTTGGTGGCCGAACGCGACAGCAAAGAACAGGCGTCGATACGGGCGCGCATGCCGGTGGTCAATCACCGGCGCTTTTTCTCGCAGGGCGCACAGCGACCTGCTTCAGAACGATGAATTTAAGGCCAAACCTATGAGCGAGTTGTTGTCCTCAGTCAGTGAACATCTCCTGGCACCCGGTGGCGTGACCATCGAAAGTCTGCAAACCGTGCTGGGCGATCTGGCCGGACCCGGCATCGACGCGGCCGACCTGTATTTCCAAGGGCAGATTTCCGAGTCCTGGGCGTTGGAAGACGGCATCGTCAAGGAAGGCAGTTTCAACCTTGATCAGGGTGTAGGCGTTCGCGCGCAATCCGGGGAAAAAACCGGTTTTGCTTACAGCAATGCCATTACGTTGGAGGCCCTGGGCCTGGCTGCGCGTGCGGCCCGTTCGATTTCCCGCGCCGGCCAGAACGGCACGGTGCAGGCGTTCAGCACCCAGGACGTGGCGCAGTTGTACGCGCCGGATAATCCGCTGGAAGTGATCAGCCGCGCGGAGAAGGTCGAGTTGCTCAAACGAGTCGACGCGGCGACCCGCGCCCTGGACCCGCGCATCCAGCAGGTCACCGTGAGCATGGCCGGCGTGTGGGAGCGCATCCTCGTCGCGTCTACCGACGGCGGGCTGGCGGCAGATGTGCGGCCACTGGTGCGTTTTAACGTGAGTGTGATCGTCGAGCAGAACGGCCGCCGCGAGCGCGGCGGCCATGGCGGTGGCGGGCGCACCGATTACCGTTATTTCCTCGCCGAGGACCGCGCCATGGGTTATGCCCGTGAAGCCTTGCGCCAGGCACTGGTCAACCTGGAAGCGATTCCGGCGCCGGCCGGTACCTTGCCGGTGGTGCTGGGTTCGGGTTGGTCCGGTGTGCTGCTGCACGAAGCCGTGGGCCATGGGCTGGAAGGCGACTTCAACCGCAAGGGCAGTTCCGCCTACAGCGGGCGCATGGGCGAGATGGTTGCGTCCAAGCTGTGCACCATTGTCGATGATGGCACCTTGGCCGGTCGCCGGGGTTCGTTGAGTGTGGATGACGAGGGCACGCCCACGGAGTGCACCACCCTGATCGAAAACGGCGTACTCAAGGGCTATATGCAAGACAAGCTCAACGCCCGCCTGATGGGCGTGGCGCGCACCGGCAACGGTCGCCGCGAATCCTATGCCCACCTGCCCATGCCCCGCATGACCAACACCTACATGCTCGGTGGCCAAAGCGATCCGGCAGAAATCATTGCGTCGGTGAAGCGCGGCATCTATTGCGCCAACCTCGGTGGCGGGCAGGTGGATATCACCAGCGGCAAGTTCGTGTTTTCCACCAGCGAGGCGTACTTGATCGAAGACGGCAAGATTACCGCACCGGTCAAGGGTGCGACGTTGATTGGTAATGGGCCGGAGGCCATGAGCAAGGTGTCGATGGTCGGTAACGACCTGTCGCTGGACAGCGGCGTGGGCACGTGCGGGAAGGATGGGCAGTCGGTGCCGGTGGGCGTGGGCCAGCCAACCTTGAAAATCGATGCGATAACCGTGGGTGGCACGGGCTCGTAAGCCCGCAAGCTTCGGGTGGCGAAGGTCGCCACCCGGGGAAGAGGATCAGCGCAGGCCGCGTTGAGTCTCGTCCAGCTCACGGATGTATTTGAAGATTTTACGGCTGGTGGCCGGCGCCTTGTTATGCGCCATTTCATGTTGGGCTTGACGGATAAGGGAGCGCAATTGCTGGCGGTCCGCTTCCGGATAGTCCAATACGAATTTTTCCAGCACGGCGTCATCGCCCTCGATCAGGCGGTCACGCCAACGCTCCAGGTTATGGAAGCGTTCGTTGTACTGGCGAGTGGAGGCATCGGTTTGATCGAGCAAGGCCAGAATGGCGTCAGTATCCTGATCGCGCATCAGCTTGCCGATAAACATGATGTGCCGTTTGCGCGCGATATTCGCGGTGTGCTTAGGCGCATCGGCCAAGGCCCGACGCATTTCGTCGGTCAGTGGCAGTTTTGCAATCAAGTCCTTTTTGAGCGTTGTAAGGCGCTCGCCAAGGTCAACCAGAGCATGCAGCTCACGTTTGACCTGGGTTTTGCTTTTCTCCCCATCGAGGGAGTCGTCGTAAGAATCAACCATGGTGGCAGTCCGCAAAGAAACGCCGCCATGATAACCAGTCGGGGGCCGCTTGTCCGGCCCGGTCGCTCGATGGCCTTAACCGAGAGCAGAATTTGAGTGGAGAAAACCATGAGTGCAGCCCAAAGCGTCGGTCCGCAAGCGTTACCGGCACTGCAGGAACAAGTCGAGCAGATTCTTGCCGAAGCCAAGCGCCAGGGGGCCAGCGCCTGTGAGGTAGCGGTGTCACTGGAGCAGGGACTGTCGACTTCGGTGCGTCAGCGGGAAGTGGAGACCGTAGAATTCAATCGCGACCAAGGGTTTGGGATTACCTTGTATGTGGGCCAGCGCAAAGGTTCGGCCAGTACCTCGGCCAGTGGCCCGGAGGCGATCCGCGAGACCGTTGCCGCCGCGTTGGCAATCGCCAAGCACACCTCTGAGGATGAAAGCTCGGGCTTGGCCGACAAAGCGTTGATGGCCAAGGACCTGCAGGATTTCGACCTGTTCCACGCCTGGGATATCACGCCTGAGCAAGCCATCGAACAGGCGCTGACCTGCGAAGCAGCGGCGTTCGACGCCGATGCGCGTATCAAGAACGCCGACGGCACCACGCTGAGTACCCACCAGGGCTGCCGTGTCTACGGTAACAGCCATGGTTTTATCGGTGGCTATGCGTCCACGCGTCACAGCCTGAGTTGCGTCATGATCGCCGAAGCCGGCGGCCAGATGCAGCGTGATTACTGGTACGACGTGAGCCGTCAAGGCGAGTTGCTGGCCGACCCGGTAAGCATTGGTCAGCGTGCAGCGCAGCGTGCAGCCAGCCGCTTGGGCGCACGCCCGGTGCCCACGTGCGAAGTGCCGGTACTGTTTTCCGCCGAATTGGCCGGTGGTTTGTTCGGTAGTTTTCTTGGGGCGATTTCCGGCGGCAACCTGTATCGCAAATCTTCATTCCTCGAAGGCGCGATCGGCCAGAAGCTGTTCCCGGAGTGGTTGACCATCGACGAGCGCCCGCACCTGATGCGCGCCATGGGCAGCGCCTCGTTCGACGGCGACGGCCTGGCCACGTATGCCAAGCCGTTCGTTGAGAAGGGCGAGCTGGTGTCTTATGTATTGGGCACCTACGCTGGCCGCAAGCTTGGCCTGCCAAGCACCGCCAACTCCGGCGGCGTTCACAACCTGTTCGTCACCCATGGCGATGAAGACCAGGCGGCGCTGTTGCGTCGCATGGGACGCGGCCTGCTGGTGACCGAATTGATGGGCCAAGGGCTGAACATGGTGACGGGTGACTATTCCCGTGGCGCGGCCGGGTTCTGGGTGGAAAACGGTGAGATTCAGTTCGCCGTCCAGGAAGTGACGATCGCCGGCAACATGCGCGATATGTTCAAGCAGATCGTGGCCGTGGGTAACGACCTGGAGCTGCGCAGTAATATCCGCACGGGCTCCGTGTTGATCGAACGGATGACTGTCGCCGGTAGCTGACCTGCAACGTTTCACCAAAAAGGCGCGCCATATCGATGATGGCGCGCCTTTTTTTGTGCCGCTGGCAGAGAGGATTAATCGGCTGTTCTTGTTTTGATTCTTAATATCATTTAATAATGAATATCATTACTGGATGAGTGTGGATCATGAGTTCTGTCTTGCATGAGGACCCGTACCTGGAAAGTTGGCGGTGGATGAGTCGTCAGATTCGCTGCGGCCTCGACCCCAATGAACCTCGCCTGATCGAACATTACCTCAATGAGGGACGATACCTGGCGTGTTGCACCGCGACCCACCCGTGGACGATCGCCGAAACGTCATTTCGATTGCTCATCGACACCGCCAACGATATCGCGCTGCCCTGGCATTGGCGCTCCTCGTGTCTGGACCAGGCTTGGCGCCCGCTGCGTGACCTGGAAAAACTCTCCCACTGTGCCTGCCGCCTCAAGCGCTGGCAGGCCTTCGCCTGGCAATTGGCGACCTGCCAATTGCTGCCATCCCTCTCTCACGCCGACTTGGTGCAAGGATCTGATGATGAGTAACACCCGTATCGAACGCGACAGCATGGGCGAACTGCAAGTCCCCGCCGAGGCCTTGTACGGTGCGCAAACCCAGCGCGCGGTGAACAACTTTCCGATCAGCCATCAGCGCATGCCTGCGCAGTTCATTCGCGCGCTTATCCTGGCCAAGGCCGCTGCCGCCAGGGCCAACGTCGACCTCAAGCAAATCAGCGAAGGGCAGGGCAAGGCGATTGTCGATGCTGCCCAAGGCTTGCTGGAAGGCGACTACATGCAGCACTTTCCGGTGGATATCTTCCAGACCGGCTCCGGCACCAGCTCCAACATGAATGCCAACGAAGTGATTGCGACCCTGGCCAGCCGGTTGCTGGGCGAGGTGGTAAACCCCAATGACCACGTCAACTGCGGACAAAGCAGCAACGACATCATCCCGACCACCATTCATGTCAGCGCCGCGCTGGTGCTGCACGAGCAAACACTGCCGGCCTTGCTGCACCTGGTGCAGGTGATCGAGCAAAAGGCCGAAGCGGTCCACCCGTTTATCAAGACCGGTCGTACTCACTTGATGGATGCCATGCCGGTGCGCATGAGCCAAGTGCTCAATGGCTGGGCGCAGCAGCTCAAGGCCAATGTCGGCCACCTGCAAGACCTGCTGCCGGCGCTGCAGGCGCTGGCCCAGGGTGGCACGGCGGTCGGCACCGGCATCAACGCACACCCTGAGTTTGCCGCACGTTTCAGCCAGCACCTGAGCCAGCTGACCCAGGTGACGTTCACGCCGGGCAAGAACCTGTTTGCGTTGATTGGCTCCCAGGACACCGCCGTCGCCGTCTCCGGCCAGTTGAAAGCCACCGCTGTATCGCTGATGAAGATCGCCAATGACCTGCGCTGGATGAACTCCGGCCCGTTGGCCGGCCTCGGCGAAATCGAGCTGGAAGGTCTGCAGCCGGGGTCGTCGATCATGCCGGGCAAGGTCAATCCGGTAATCCCGGAAGCCACGGCCATGGTGGCTGCCCAGGTCATCGGCAACGACACGGTGATCACCGTCGCCGGCCAATCGGGCAACTTCGAGCTGAACGTGATGCTGCCGATCATCGCCCAGAACCTGCTCAGTAGCCTGGAGTTGCTGGCCAACGCCAGTCGTTTGCTGGCGGACAAGGCCATTGCCAGCTTCAAGGTCAACGAAGCCAAGCTCAAGGAGGCGTTGTCGCGCAACCCGATCCTGGTCACTGCCCTCAATCCGATCATTGGTTACCAAAAGGCCGCTGAAATCGCCAAGCAGGCTTATCAGCAGGGTCGTCCGGTGATCGATGTCGCCCTCGAACACACCGACTTGCCGCGCAGCCAACTGGAAGTCCTGCTGGACCCGGAAAAGCTCACGGCCGGCGGCGTGTAATCACCGACCCTGCTTTGGAGGCTCACCATGGAGCACTGGAAACGCACGATCGAACGGGCCAATCGCTGCTTTATGGCGGGCGAGCTGGTAGACGCCCGCGAGGCCTACTTGCAAGCCCTGGCCCTCGCCCAGGTGTTGTTCGAACGCTGGGCGGATGCCGACGAAGCCGTGGCGGCTTGCGTCATTTCCCATCACAACCTGGCAGACCTGCACCTGCGCCTGAACCAGCCTGAGGAAAGCGCGGAATACCTCTGCGCCATTCACCAGCGCCTGCTGCAGACCATGCAGGACGCGCGGCTCAGTCCGCAGTTGCGCGAGGCAGCGTTGCGCCAGAGCAGTAAAACCTATGTTGAACTGTTGAATTTCATCAGCGATCACGGCGAGTACCCGCGCACCCATCGCTTGCTGGGCGGTGCCGCGTCGCAACCGACCCCCTCTCACTATGGAGCACATTGATATGACCTACACCCTGCCGGCTTTGCCTTACGCCTACGACGCCCTTGAACCCCATATCGATGCGCAAACCATGGAAATTCACTACACCAAGCATCACCAGACCTACATCAATAACCTTAATGCTGCGGTCGAGGGCACCGAGTTCGCAGGCTGGCCGGTGGAGAAGCTGGTTTCCAGCGTTGAAAAATTACCGGAGCAATTACGCGCTGCCGTGGTCAATCAAGGAGGCGGGCATGCCAACCATTCGCTGTTCTGGGCGGTCATGTCGCCCACAGGTAGCGGAAAACCTGAGGGGGAACTGGGCAAGGCGATCGACGAGCAACTGGGTGGCTTCGACAGTTTCAAGGAGGCCTTTACCAAAGCGGCGTTGACCCGTTTCGGCAGCGGCTGGGCCTGGTTGAGCGTCACCCCGCAAAAGACCTTGGTGGTGGAAAGCAGCGGCAACCAGGACAGCCCGCTGATGAGCGGCAACACGCCGATCCTCGGTTTGGACGTTTGGGAGCACGCTTATTACCTGCTGTATCAAAACCGACGACCGGAGTACATCAATGCATTCTATAGCGTCATCAATTGGCCGGAGGTTGCCGCGCGCTACCAGGCCGCTTTGGCCTGATATTCACCCTATAACAAGATCTAAGGCCGACTATGGGTACTGAAACACTGGCGATTAGCAGCGTGCGATTATTTCGCTACGCGTTAGGCTCCCTGCTTGTATTAGTCGGTACGGCCTTACTGGTGGCCCATGGGCTGGCCTGGCTCGACCTGGAGCCGCGCATCTTGCGCGCCTTGCAGGGCGGGGCGATCTGCGCACTCGGCACCGCCCTGGGCGCGGTGCCGGTGCTGGTGATCCGCAGAATGCCAGCGGCGCTGAGCGATACCTTGCTGGGGTTTGGGGCGGGGGTAATGCTGGCGGCGACTGCCTTTTCGCTGGTCGTGCCGGGCATTGCCGCCGCTGAGAGCCTGGGATTGTCGCCCTGGGGCGCGGCTGGCTTGATCAGCTTCGGCATCATGCTGGGTGCATTCGGGCTGTATCTTGTAGACCGCAAGGTTTCCGGCGCCAGCCCGGAAATGCTGGTGGGCACCCCGGATAAGCCGGTTATCCCGCCGCGTATCTGGCTGTTTGTGTTTGCCATCATTGCCCACAACATTCCGGAAGGCATGGCCGTGGGGGTCTCTGCGGGTGGCGGCATGGCGGATGCAGACAGCCTCGCCATGGGCATTGCCCTGCAGGACGTACCGGAAGGCCTGGTGATCGCGTTGGTATTGGCTGGGGCGGGAATGTCGCGGATCAAGGCGTTCCTGATCGGTGCTGCGTCCGGTTTGGTCGAGCCGGTCTTCGCAGTGCTGTGCGCGTGGCTGGTGAGCCTTGCCGAAGTGCTGTTGCCCCTGGGGCTGGCGCTGGCTGCTGGCGCGATGCTGTTGGTGGTGACCCATGAGGTTATCCCCGAGTCACGCCGAAACGGTCACGATAAGCTCGCCAGCCTGGGGTTGTGCATCGGGTTCTGCTTGATGATGGTGATGGATACGGCGTTAGGGTAAGGCTTACTCTGATGGAGGGAAGAGCTTATTCGCCTTCATCAAAGTAGTTATTGATCAACGCCACCAATGCTTCCATCGCTTCGTGCTCCTGCTCACCCTCGGTTTTCAGGTGGATTTTGGTACCTTTGCCTGCGGCAAGCATCATCATCGCCATGATGCTTTTACCGTCGACCATCGTTTCCGGCGTGCGCCCGGCGCGTATCTGGCAGGGGAACTGCCCGGCAACGCCGACAAACTTGGCTGAGGCCCGGGCGTGCAAACCCAGCTTGTTGATGATTTCAATTTCCCGAGCCGGCATCGCAGTGGTGTTCCTTTCAGCTAAGGTCGCGGTGGCGAACCTGGACATTCTTGAGGGTTTGTTGCAGCACCTGGCCGAGCCGCTCCGTCAGGTAGACGGAGCGGTGGTGGCCACCGGTGCAGCCAATGGCAATGGTGACATAGGCGCGATTGCTCGCGGCAAAGCGCGGCAGCCATTTGAGCAGGTAGGTGGAGATGTCCTGGAACATCTCTTCCACATCCGCTTGTGCCGCCAGATAGTCGATCACGGGCTGATCGAGCCCGGACTGATCGCGCAACTCCGGCTTCCAATAAGGATTGGGCAGGCAGCGCACGTCGAACACCAGGTCGGCGTCCACCGGCATGCCACGCTTGAAACCAAACGATTCGACCAGAAACGCCGTGCCAGGCTCCGGCTGGTTCAGCAATCGCAGTTTGATCGCATCGCGCAGCTGGTACAGGTTCAGGTTGGTGGTGTTGATCTTGAGGTCGGCCAGATCGATGATCGGCCCCAGCAGCTTGGTCTCGTCCTGGATGGCTTCCGCCAGCGAGCGGTTGGCGCTGCTGAGCGGGTGGCGTCGACGGGTTTCGGAGAAACGCTTGAGCAGGGTTTCTTCGTCGGCATCCAGGTACAGTACGTCGCAATGAATATGCTTGGCGCGCACTTCCTCAAGCAGCTCGGGGAAACGCGACAGATGGCTGGGCAGGTTGCGGGCGTCGATCGACACGGCCACCAGCGGTTGCGCTAGTTCGGTGTGGATCAGGGCGCGCTCGGCCAATTCCGGCAGCAGCCCGGCGGGCAGGTTGTCGATGCAATAGAAGCCGCTGTCTTCAAGCACATTGAGGGCAGTGCTCTTACCCGAGCCGGAGCGGCCGCTGACGATGATCAAACGCATGATTATTGCCCGCTTTGCTCATCCAGGACGACCTGATACAACGCCTCATTACTTTTGGCACTGCGCAGTTTTTCGCGTACTTCTTTGCGGTCGAGCATGCTGGCGATCTGCCGGAGCAGTTCCAGGTGCGCATCGGTGGCAGCTTGTGGGACCAGCAGAACGAACAGCAGGTCGACCGGAGCGCCGTCGATGGCATCGAAATCGATGGGGTGATCCAGGTGCAGCAGGGCGCTGACCGGTGTTGTGCAGCCTTTGAGGCGGCAGTGGGGGATGGCGATGCCGTTGCCAAAACCGGTCGAGCCAAGTTTTTCACGGGCGATCAGAGCCTCGAAGACATCTTGCATCTCCAGGTCAGGCACTTGGCTGCTGATCAGGTTGGCAATTTGTTCGAGGGCTTTTTTCTTGCTGCCGCCCGGCACGTTCACGAGGGAACGGCCGGGGGTCAGGATGGTTTCAAGTCGGATCATGGGGGGAGAGTTAACGACCTGTACCTTGCATCAGGTGCAGATTCTTTTCCTTATGCTTTTTGAGTTGGCGGTCAAGCTTGTCGGTGAGCAAGTCGATCGATGCATACATGTCTTCATGCTCGGCGTTAGCAACCACTTCGCCACCGGGTATCTGCAGGGTCGCTTCAATTTTCTGCTGAAGCTTATCGACCTTCATGATGACCTGCACGTTGGTGATCTTGTCGAAATGTCCTTCAAGCTTTTTCAGCTTCTGTTCGACGTATTCGCGCATGGGTGGGGTGACTTCTACATGGTGTCCACTGATGTTGACTTGCATACAGCTTCTCCTTCGTTGCCAGTGCATAAAGCGGCAGGCGAAAAGCGCCTGCCACTGGAACGCTGTGCCCCGCCCGTCACATCAAACGCTTTCGCTCGCTGGAAGGCGCGATCCCGAGAGACTCGCGGTACTTGGCGACGGTTCGACGGGCGACCTGAATGCCTTGTGCCTCCAGTAAACCAGCGATCTTGCTGTCACTCAACGGCTTTTTCTGATTTTCCGCGGCAACCAGTTTTTTGATGATCGCGCGGATCGCCGTGGACGAGCATTCGCCGCCTTCGGAGGTGCTTACATGGCTGGAGAAAAAGTATTTCAGCTCATAAATACCCCGTGGGGTATGCATGAATTTTTGCGTGGTCACCCGTGAAATCGTCGATTCGTGCATGCCGACCGCTTCAGCGATGTCGTGCAGTACCAAGGGCTTCATTGCCTCGTCGCCATATTCCAGGAAGCCGCGCTGGTGCTCGACGATCTGGGTGGCCACTTTCATCAGGGTTTCGTTGCGGCTTTGCAGGCTCTTGATGAACCAGCGTGCTTCCTGCAGCTGGTTGCGCATGAAGGTGTTGTCGGCGCTGGTATCGGCGCGGCGCACGAAGCCGGCGTATTGCGGGTTGACCCGCAGACGTGGCACCGACTCCTGGTTCAGTTCCACCAACCAGCGTTCGTTGTCCTTGCGCACGATTACATCAGGCACGACATATTCGGCTTCGCTGGACTCGATCTGCGAGCCCGGGCGAGGATTGAGGCTCTGAACCAGCTCGATAACCTGGCGCAGCTCGTCTTCCTTGAGCTTCATGCGGCGCATCAGCTGGCTGTAGTCGCGGCTGCCGAGCAGGTCGATGTAGTCGCTGACCAGGCGCTTGGCTTCAGCGAGCCACGGGGTTTTGGCCGGTAGCTGGCGCAATTGCAGCAGCAGGCACTCGCTGAGCGTACGGGCGCCAATGCCGGCGGGTTCGAATTGCTGGATACGGTGCAGGACGGCTTCGATCTCGTCCAGTTCGATATCCAGCTCCGGGTTGAAGGCCTCAAGAATTTCTTCGAGCGTTTCGTCCAGATAACCCTGGTTATTGATGCAGTCGATCAGGGTGACGGCGATCAAGCGATCGGTGTCGGACATCGGCGCCAGGTTCAGCTGCCACAGCAGGTGGCTCTGCAGGCTCTCGCCGACCGACGTACGGGTGGTGAAGTCCCATTCGTCATCGTCATTGCTGGGCAGGCTGCTGGCGCTGGTCTGGTAGACGTCTTCCCATGCGGTGTCCACCGGAAGCTCGTTGGGAATGCGTTCGTTCCATTCGCCGTCCTCGAGGTTGTCCACCGTAGGTGCGGTTTCCTGATAGGACGGTTCCTGTACATCAGGATTGGGCTTTTGCTCGATATTGTCGGCCAAGGGGTCGGTGTTGTCGAAGTCGTCGCCTTCTTCCTGGCGTTCGAGCATCGGATTGGACTCCAGGGCCTCCTGGATTTCCTGTTGCAGGTCCAGGGTCGACAATTGGAGCAGGCGGATGGCCTGTTGCAGCTGCGGTGTCATCGTCAGCTGCTGGCCCATTCTCAGGACTAGCGATGGTTTCATGGCAGGGGCTTAACACCTTATTCGCCGGCGCAATGCGCCATCCACGACAGGGCGCGTGAGCGCCAAACATAAGCAAATTATATGCCTGATATCGGGGCCTTTGCCTAGAGCGCGGTAACAATAAAAAAGCTGAGTTTTTTATTGACTCGCTCGCGCGCTCGCAAATGGCCCGATATCACCGTGTTTACAGGCGGAACTCGTGACCCAGATAAACTTCTTTCACCAGCTCGTTGGCCAGGATAGTCGCGGAATCACCTTCGGCAATCAGCTGCCCATCGTTGACGATATAAGCGGTTTCGCAGATATCGAGGGTTTCACGGACGTTGTGGTCGGTGATCAGCACACCGATGCCCTTGGCCTTGAGGTGATGGATGATCTGCTTGATATCGCCCACCGAAATCGGATCAACGCCAGCGAACGGTTCGTCCAGCAAGATGAATTTAGGAGCGGTCGCCAGGGCGCGGGCGATCTCCACGCGGCGACGCTCACCGCCGGACAAGCTCATGCCGAGGTTGTCGCGAATGTGGTTGATGTGGAACTCCTGCAACAGGCTTTCCAGTTCCTTGCGGCGGCCGTCGCGGTCGAGTTCCTTGCGGGTCTCGAGGATTGCCATGATGTTGTCGGCTACCGACAGTTTGCGGAAGATCGACGCCTCCTGCGGAAGATAGCCGATACCTGCACGCGCACGGCCGTGCATCGGCTGGTGGCTGACGTCCAGGTCATCGATCAATACACGCCCCTGGTCCGCCTGGACCAGCCCGACGATCATATAGAAGCAAGTGGTCTTGCCGGCGCCGTTGGGGCCGAGCAGGCCGACGATCTGGCCGCTGTCGATCGACAGGCTCACATCGCGTACCACCTGACGGCTTTTATAGGCCTTGGCCAGATGCTGGGCTTTCAGGGTTGCCATTACTCGGCCTTCTTCTTCGGCTGGATGACCATGTCGATCCGTGGGCGAGGCGCGGTGACCTTGTTGCCATTGGCGCGACCCGCCTGGGCGACCTGGGTCTGGGTGTTGTAGACGATCTTCTCGCCTTCGGTGGAGTTACCGTCGGCACTCAGCACCTTGGCCTGGTCGATCAATACGATGCGATTTTGCTGGGCATGGTATTGGATAGTCTTGCCGTAGCCTTTCATCGGCCCTGGGTCTTCTGCCTTTTGCTTCTGCTCGAAGTAAGCCAGGTTGCCCACCGAGGTCACGACGTCGATATCGCCAGCCTGGGTGCGAGTCAGGGTCACCGTATTACCGGTGATCTTCATCGAGCCTTGGGTGATGATCACGCCACCGGTGTAGGTCGCGACGCCTTGCTTGTCATCCAGCTGCGCATCGTCGGCCGAGATGTGGATCGGTTGCTGGCTATCGTTCGGCAGAGCCCAGGCGCTCACGCTTCCCAGTGCTGCGCCCAGACCGAGCAAAATAGGGAGGGTTTTAACGAGCCTCATACTGTCCTCTTACGTTCGATAGCAGGTGTATCCTGCTTTCTTTCAAATACGCTTTCATTCCCTTGCCGGTCGATACACCGCCAGCGCCGTCGATTCTAACGTCTTGCTCGGTCTGCGCATATTGCTGTTGTGGGAATACCGTCATGCGACTGCTGGTAATAATGGTGTCGCGGTTCTGCGCGTCTGTACGTGCGACGCGCACCGAGTCGATCAGTTCGATTTCGGTGCCGTCCGGATTGACCTCGCCACGCAGGCTGGTGACGTGCCACGGCAGTTCGGTGCCACGGTACATGTTCAAGTCCGGGTTGGTCAGCAGGCTGACTTCCGAGGCTTTCAAGCGCTCGACCTTGTCGGAGACCAACTCGTACTGCACCTTGCCATCGGGCAGGAACTGCACGGTATGGGTGTTGGTGGCGAAGTTGTCGATGACACTTTCATCAACCTGCACGACAGGCTTGTCGAGAAAGCGCTCCGGGCTGATATTCCAGTAGCCCACCGCGAGCAACAGCGCGGCGATGGCTCCGAATAGCAGGAAGTTGCGAATCTTTTTGCTCAGCATATAACGCTCTATAAGTAGGCGGCGTGGGCCGCTTCAAGACTGCCCTGGGCACGCAGGATCAACTCGCAGAACTCGCGGGCGGCACCTTCGCCACCGCGGGCGGCGGTAATGCCATGGGCGTGTTCACGCACAAACGCTGCGGCATTGGCGACGGCCATGCCCAGGCCTACCCGACGGATCACCGGCAGGTCAGGCAGATCGTCACCCAGATAGGCGACTTGTTCATAGCTTAGGTTGAGTTGGCCAAGAAGCTCGTCCAGCACCACCAGTTTATCCTCGCGGCCTTGATACAGGTGAGGAATCCCGAGGTTTTGTGCGCGACGTTCCACAACGGGGGTCTTTCGACCGCTGATAATCGCTGTTTGCACGCCTGCCGCCATCAACATCTTGATGCCCTGGCCGTCGAGGGTGTTGAACGTCTTGAATTCGCTGCCGTCTTCGAGAAAGTACAGGCGGCCATCGGTCAGCACACCATCGACGTCGAATATCGCCAACTTGATGTTTTTACCGCGTTGCAACAGGTCGCTGGTCATTTACATCACTCCTGCACGCAACAAGTCGTGCATGTTCAGGGCGCCGATAGGGTGGTCGTGGTCATCGACCACCACCAGCGCGCCGATCTTGTGGTCTTCCATGATCTTCAGGGCTTCGGCTGCCAGCATCTCGGGGCGCGCGGTCTTGCCGTGGGGCGTCATCACAGCATCGATGGTTGCGGTATGGATGTCGATGGTCCGGTCCAGGGTGCGCCGCAAATCGCCGTCGGTGAACACGCCGGCCAGTCGGCCATCGGCTTCCAGGATCACGGTCATGCCCAGGCCCTTGCGGGTCATTTCCATCAACGCGTCCTTGAGCAAGGTGCCGCGTTGCACGTGGGGCAGTTCATCGCCCGCATGCATGACGTTTTCCACTTTCAACAGCAAGCGACGGCCCAGGGCGCCACCGGGGTGCGAAAATGCGAAATCTTCAGCGGTGAACCCACGAGCCTCAAGCAGCGCCACCGCCAGCGCGTCGCCCATGACCAGTGCCGCAGTCGTCGACGAGGTGGGCGCCAGGTTCAGCGGACAGGCTTCATGGGCGACATGAACGTTCAAGTTCACTTCGGCGGCCTTGGCCAGTGTCGATTCCGGGTTGCCGGTGACGCTGATCATCTTGATGCCCAGGCGCTTGATCAGCGGCAGCAGGGTGACGATCTCGTTGGTGGTACCGGAGTTGGACAATGCCAGAATCACGTCATCCTTGGTAATCATGCCCATATCACCATGGCTGGCTTCGGCCGGGTGCACGAAGAACGCTGTGGTTCCGGTGCTGGCCAGCGTAGCGGCGATCTTGTTGCCGACGTGGCCGGACTTGCCCATGCCAACCACGACAACGCGGCCTTTGCTGGCCAGAATCATCTCGCAGGCGCGTACGAAATCTGCGTCGATATGCGCCAGCAAACCTTCTACGGCTTCCAGCTCGAGGCGGATGGTGCGTTGTGCGGATTGGATGAGGTCGCTGGATTGGCTCATGTCTGAAGTCGTATAGCCTGACGAAAAGTCGGCGATTATAGCGGTAATGATCGATTCGCTCACATAAGTTCGTCAGGCTTTATTCTGAGCGTCTCCAGGATTCGTCTGAATAACATCGCTGGCAACGTTTTTTGCTGTGCTGAATCTGAACAAGCGCTGTTCCGGCCTTGGGGCTCCGCACCAGCAGTGATATAGTTCGCGGCCAGTTCGGTCCGCCCAACCCATGGCGTAACTATTGCACATCCGTTGCAAACCAAAGTCGCATACATGGTGTCTGAGTGAAAGGCTGCATCCCAAGGAGATTAGATGAGTGCCGATAACGCCTACGCGGTCGAGCTGAAGGGCCTTTCCTTCAAGCGCGGTACGCGCAGCATCTTCAATAACGTCGATATTCGCATTCCTCGCGGAAAAGTCACGGGCATCATGGGGCCTTCCGGTTGCGGCAAGACCACCTTGTTGCGCCTGATGGGCATGCAATTGCGCCCCAGTGCCGGCGAAGTGTGGGTCAACGGCCAGAACCTGCCGACGCTGTCGCGCAGCGATCTGTTCGATGCGCGCAAGCACATGGGGGTACTGTTCCAGAGCGGTGCGCTGTTTACCGACCTCGATGTTTTCGAAAACGTAGCGTTCCCGCTGCGGGTGCATACCCAGCTGTCCGACGAGATGATTCGTGACATTGTGTTGCTCAAGCTGCAGGCCGTAGGGCTTCGCGGGGCCATCGACCTGATGCCTGACGAATTGTCCGGTGGCATGAAGCGTCGTGTCGCCCTGGCGCGAGCCATCGCCCTCGACCCGCAGATCCTCATGTATGACGAGCCTTTCGTGGGCCAGGACCCTATCGCCATGGGCGTACTGGTGCGCCTGATCCGTCTGCTCAACGATGCCTTGGGCATCACCAGCATCGTGGTGTCTCACGACCTGGCCGAAACCGCGAGCATCGCTGACTACCTCTATGTAGTGGGTGATGGCCAGGTGCTGGGGCAGGGGACGCCAGAAGAGCTGATGAACGCCGATAACCCGCGCATTCGCCAATTCATGACCGGCGATCCTGATGGCCCGGTGCCTTTTCACTTTCCGGCAGCGGACTACCGCGCAGATCTTCTGGGGAAGCGCTGATGCGCAAGACATCTCTTATCGAAAAGGTTCGCCTTTTCGGTCGCTCGGGCATCGACATCGTCGAAGTCCTCGGGCGTTCGACTATTTTCCTGTTTCACGCCTTGCTCGGCCGCGGCGGCATCGGCGGCGGCTTTGGCTTGCTGCTCAAGCAACTGCATGCGGTCGGCGTGATGTCCCTGGTGATCATCGTGGTCTCCGGGATGTTCATCGGCATGGTGCTGGCGCTGCAAGGCTTCAACATTCTGTCCAGCTACGGTTCAGAGCAGGCGGTAGGGCAGATGGTTGCCCTGACGCTGTTGCGTGAACTGGGGCCGGTGGTCACCGCGTTGCTGTTCGCCGGGCGTGCAGGTTCTGCGTTGACCGCCGAAATCGGTAACATGAAGTCCACCGAACAGCTGTCCAGCCTGGAAATGATCGGCGTGGACCCGCTCAAGTACATTGTTGCCCCGCGCCTGTGGGCCGGCTTCATTTCCCTTCCGCTGCTGGCAATGATCTTCAGCGTGGTCGGGATCTGGGGCGGTTCGTGGGTGGCGGTGGACTGGTTGGGCGTCTACGACGGTTCCTACTGGGCCAACATGCAAAACAGCGTGACCTTCACGGGTGACGTGCTCAACGGCATCATAAAGAGCATCGTCTTCGCCTTTGTAGTGACCTGGATCGCCGTATTCCAAGGCTATGACTGTGAGCCCACTTCAGAAGGGATCAGTCGCGCCACCACCAAGACCGTTGTATACGCCTCGCTGGCGGTACTGGGCCTTGACTTCATTTTGACCGCCTTGATGTTTGGAGATTTCTGATGCAAAACCGCACTGTGGAGATCGGTGTCGGCCTTTTCTTGCTGGCTGGCATCCTGGCTTTACTGTTGCTGGCCCTGCGGGTCAGTGGCCTGTCGGCCAGCCCCACCGCCGACACATATAAACTTTATGCGTACTTCGACAATATCGCCGGTTTGACGGTCAGAGCTAAAGTGACCATGGCCGGTGTGACCATCGGCAAGGTCACGGCAATCGATCTGGACCGCGACAGCTTCACCGGCCGAGTGACGATGCAGTTGGACAAGAAGGTAGATAATCTGCCGACTGACTCCACGGCATCTATCCTCACTGCGGGCCTGCTGGGCGAGAAGTACATCGGTGTCAGCGTGGGCGGGGAAACAGCTCTGCTCAAGGATGGCTCGACCATCCACGACACACAGTCGTCGTTGGTGCTTGAAGACCTGATCGGTAAATTCCTGCTCAACACGGTCAATAAAGACGCCAAATGAGGAATCTGTTCATGCTCTCTACCTTGCGACGTGGCCTTCTGGTTCTGCTTGCAGCGCTGCCGTTGATGGCCAACGCAGCCGGTT
Organism: Pseudomonas sp. R2-37-08W; assembly: GCF_003851705.1. NCBI lineage: Bacteria > Pseudomonadati > Pseudomonadota > Gammaproteobacteria > Pseudomonadales > Pseudomonadaceae > Pseudomonas > Pseudomonas sp. R2-37-08W. The sequence goes on from NZ_CP027728.1 coordinate 1,039,221, forward strand.
CTGCCCACGAACTGGTGCAGGACACCACCAACAAAATGTTGGCTGACCTGTCGGCCAACAAGGAAAAGTACAAACAAGACCCGAGCCAGTTCTACAACGCGCTCAATACCATTGTCGGTCCGGTGGTGGATGCCGAAGGCATCTCCAAAAGCATCATGACCGTCAAGTATTCGCGCAAGGCCACACCCGCGCAGATGCAGCGTTTCCAGGAGAACTTCAAGCGCGGCCTGTTCCAGTTCTACGGTAACGCCTTGCTTGAGTACAACAACCAGGGGATTACCGTTGCTCCGGCCGGTGATGAGTCGGGTGATCGCACCAGCGTCAACATGACCGTCAAAGGTACCAATGGCGCCGTGTACCCTGTGCAGTACACGCTGGAGAAGGTCAGCGGCGAGTGGAAGCTGCGCAACGTGATCATCAACGGCATCAATATCGGCAAGCTGTTCCGTGACCAGTTCGCCGACGCGATGCAGCGCAATGGCAACGACCTGGACAAGACCATCAATGGTTGGGCCGGCGAAGTGGCCAAGGCCAAGGAAACTTCCGATAAGGAAGCCGGGAAACCAGCGCCATGACCGAGTCGGCTGTTCGTATCGGCGATGCCGGCGAGCTGTTCCTCAGCGGCGTGCTCGATTACCGCACCGGGCCTGACCTGCGCAAGCAGGGCCAGGCACTGATCAAGGCCAGCACTGCGCCCGCGCTGGTGCTGGATTGCTCGGCGGTAACCAAGTCCAGCAGCGTCGGTTTGTCGTTGCTGTTGTGCTTCATGCGCGATGCCGCTGCGGTAAAAAAGCCGGTCAGTCTCCGTGCGTTGCCTGAAGACATGCGCGAGATCGCCGAGGTTTCCGGCTTGACCGAGCTGTTGGCACACCCGTAATACACATTTATCAGAGAAGCCCTCCGTCAGAGTCCTGCTATGCGGGGTTCGCAGGCGCGGGGCTTTTTTTGTATGATGTGCGACCCGTGCGCACTGGGCGCCGATAGAGGTTGAGCATGCAGGCCCTAGAAGTTAAGAGCTTCCTTGAAGGAAAGCTGCCGGACACGGCTGTAGAAGTTGAAGGCGAAGGCTGCAATTTCCAGCTGAACGTGATCAGCGATGAACTGGCGGCATTGAGCCCGGTCAAGCGTCAGCAGCAGATCTATGCCCATTTGAACCCATGGATCACCGATGGCAGCATCCATGCGGTCACTATGAAATTTTTCAGCCGCGCGGCCTGGGCCGAGCGCACCTGAGCCCCCAAGGCGTCGAGATTCTTATGGATAAATTGATTATTACCGGCGGTGCCCGCCTCGATGGCGAGATCCGCATTTCCGGTGCGAAAAACTCCGCCTTGCCGATCCTGGCAGCGACCCTGCTGTGCGACGGCCCTGTCACGGTGGCCAACCTGCCGCACCTGCACGACATCACCACGATGATCGAGCTGTTCGGTCGCATGGGCATCGAGCCGGTGATCGACGAGAAGTTGTCTGTCGAAATCGACCCACGCACCATCAAGACCCTGATTGCCCCGTACGAGCTGGTGAAAACCATGCGTGCGTCGATCCTGGTGCTTGGCCCGATGGTCGCGCGTTTCGGTGAAGCCGAAGTGGCCCTGCCTGGCGGTTGCGCCATTGGTTCGCGTCCGGTCGACCTGCACATCCGTGGCCTTGAAGCCATGGGCGCGGTCATCGACGTGGAAGGCGGCTATATCAAGGCCAAGGCGCCGGAAGGCGGCTTGCGTGGCGCGAACTTCTTCTTCGATACCGTCAGCGTGACCGGTACCGAGAACATTATGATGGCCGCTGCCCTGGCCAATGGCCGCAGTGTCCTGCAAAACGCCGCGCGCGAGCCCGAAGTGGTCGACCTGGCCAACTTCCTCAACGCCATGGGCGCGAAGGTTTCCGGCGCTGGCACCGACACCATCACTATTGATGGTGTAGAGCGTCTGCACACCGCTACCTACAAAGTCATGCCGGACCGTATCGAGACCGGCACCTACCTCGTCGCCGCTGCCGTTACCGGTGGCCGCGTGAAGGTCAAGGACACCGATCCGACCATCCTCGAAGCCGTCCTGGAAAAACTCAAGGAAGCCGGCGCAGAAATCACCACCGGTGAAGACTGGATCGAGCTGAACATGCACGGCAAGCGGCCAAAAGCCGTCAACGTGCGTACCGCTCCGTACCCGGCATTCCCGACCGACATGCAGGCGCAGTTCATTTCCCTGAACGCGATCGCTGAAGGCACCGGCGCCGTGATCGAGACCATCTTCGAAAACCGTTTCATGCATGTGTACGAACTGCACCGCATGGGCGCCAAGATCCAGGTCGAGGGCAACACCGCCATCGTTACCGGCATCGACAAGCTCAAAGGCGCGCCAGTGATGGCGACCGACCTGCGTGCTTCGGCCAGCCTGGTGATCTCGGCACTCTGCGCCGAAGGCGATACGCTGATTGACCGCATCTACCACATAGACCGTGGCTACGAGTGCATCGAAGAAAAGCTGCAGATGCTCGGCGCTAAAATCCGCCGCGTGCCGGGCTAACCCCCGACGTTCTGTAGGAGCGAGCTTGCTCGCGAAAAACGTCAACGATAACGCGTTTATCCAGAATCAACGCGGTGCCCATGAGTTCTTCGCGAGCAAGCTCGCTCCTACACACACTGGTTTGTTTCAAATCGAGGCTGTAAGGGCCTCGATCTGTGTCTGGCGCCGTTTGCGACCGGACAGCAATAGCCTGATGAAGGACTGACATTTCCCATGTTGACCATCGCACTGTCCAAGGGCCGCATCCTTGACGACACGTTGCCGCTTCTGGCTGAAGCGGGCATCGTGCCGACCGAGAATCCGGACAAGAGCCGCAAGCTGATCATCCCCACGACCCAGGACGATGTTCGCCTGCTGATCGTGCGGGCTACCGACGTGCCGACCTACGTTGAACATGGCGCCGCCGACCTCGGTGTGGCCGGTAAGGACGTGCTGATGGAATACGGCGGCCAGGGTCTCTACGAGCCCCTGGACCTGCGGATCGCGCTGTGCAAACTGATGACCGCCGGCCGTGTCGGCGATGTCGAGCCCAAGGGCCGCCTGCGGGTGGCGACTAAGTTCGTCAACGTCGCCAAACGCTACTACGCCGAACAAGGCCGTCAGGTCGATATCATCAAGCTTTACGGCTCGATGGAGCTGGCGCCGCTGATCGGCCTGGCCGACAAGATCATCGACGTGGTCGACACGGGCAACACCCTGCGCGCCAACGGGTTGGAGCCACAGGATTTCATTGCCGACATCAGCTCGCGCCTGATCGTCAACAAAGCGTCGATGAAAATGCAGCACGCCCGTATCCAAGCGTTGATCGACACCCTGCGCACGGCAGTGGAGTCTCGACACCGCGGTTGACTCACCCGCGTAGCCCAAAGGCTGCGCCCGTCTATCCGCCTCATAGCCAGAATTCTCAGGTGCCCAAGCGGAGCGAACGGTAGTTTAGGGCGCCTGAGTTTTTGCCAATCTATTGAGGCCCTCGCTATGACCACGTCCACTGCAATTGCCCGACTCAACGCTGCCGACCCGGATTTCGCCGATCATCTGGATCATCTGCTGAGCTGGGAAAGCGTGTCCGATGACTCGGTCAACCAGCGGGTGCTCGAGATCATCAAAGCCGTGCGCGAGCGCGGCGATGCGGCACTGGTGGATTTCACCCGTCAGTTCGACGGCCTGGACGTCAAGTCCATGGCGGACCTGATTCTGCCCCGTGAACGCCTGGAACTGGCCCTGACGCGCATCACCGCGCCCCAGCGTGAAGCCCTGGAAGTGGCGGCGGCGCGGGTGCGCAGCTATCACGAAAAACAGAAACAGGATTCCTGGAGCTACACCGAGGCCGACGGCACCGTACTGGGCCAGAAGGTCACGCCGCTGGACCGCGCCGGCCTGTACGTGCCGGGCGGCAAGGCCTCGTACCCGTCGTCGGTGTTGATGAACGCGATTCCGGCCAAAGTGGCAGGCGTGACCGAAGTGGTCATGGTGGTGCCGACCCCGCGTGGTGAAATCAACGAGCTGGTGCTGGCTGCCGCCTGCATTGCCGGCGTCGACCGCGTGTTCACCATCGGTGGCGCCCAAGCGGTTGCCGCGTTGGCCTATGGCACCGAAAGCGTACCGAAGGTCGACAAAGTGGTGGGGCCTGGCAATATCTACGTCGCCACCGCCAAGCGCCATGTGTTTGGCCAGGTCGGTATCGACATGATCGCCGGCCCCTCGGAAATCCTGGTGGTGTGTGACGGCCAGACCGACCCGGACTGGATCGCCATGGACCTGTTCTCCCAGGCCGAGCACGACGAAGACGCCCAGGCAATCCTGGTCAGCCCCGACGCCGCGTTCCTCGATCAGGTCGCCGCCAGCATCAACAAGTTGTTGCCGACCATGGAGCGCGCCGAGATCATCGAGAAATCGATCAATGGCCGTGGCGCACTGATTCTGGTCAGCGACATGGAGCAAGCCATCGAAGTGGCCAACCGTATCGCGCCGGAGCACCTTGAGCTGTCCGTAGCGGACCCACAGGCTTGGTTGCCGTCGATCCGTCATGCCGGCGCGATCTTCATGGGGCGCCACACCAGCGAAGCCCTGGGCGACTACTGTGCAGGTCCGAACCACGTATTGCCGACCTCCGGCACCGCGCGTTTTTCGTCGCCGCTGGGGGTGTATGACTTCCAGAAGCGTTCATCGATCATCTTCTGTTCGCCCCAGGGCGCGTCCGAATTGGGCAAGACCGCCTCGGTGCTGGCCCGTGGCGAATCGCTGAGCGCCCACGCGCGCAGCGCTGAATATCGCATCCTCAAGGGAGAGTAAGGCATGAGCAAATTCTGGAGCCCTTTCGTCAAGGACCTGGTGCCTTACGTGCCCGGCGAGCAGCCAAAGCTGACCAAGCTGATCAAGCTCAATACTAACGAAAACCCCTATGGCCCTTCGCCCAAGGCGTTAGAGGCCATGCGGGCCGAGTTGAACGACGACCTGCGTTTGTACTCGGACCCCAACAGTGACCGACTCAAGCAAGCGGTGGCGAAGTATTACGGCGTCGAGGCGAACAAGGTGTTCCTTGGTAATGGCTCCGACGAAGTCCTGGCGCATATCTTTCACGGCCTGTTCCAGCACGAGTTGCCGCTTTTGTTCCCGGATATCAGCTACAGCTTCTATCCGGTTTACTGCGGTCTTTATGGCATCAAGTCTGATCCTGTGCCGCTGGACGAACAGTTCCAGATCAACGTGGCGGATTACGCCAAGCCCAATGGTGGGATCATCTTCCCCAACCCGAACGCGCCAACCGGTTGCCTGCTGGCGCTGGACGCTGTGGAGCAAATTCTCAAGGCCAACCCGGAATCAGTCGTGGTTGTGGACGAGGCTTATATCGACTTCGGTGGCGAAACTGCGATCACCCTGGTGGATCATTACCCGAACCTGCTGGTGACCCAGACATTGTCCAAGTCGCGCTCGCTGGCGGGCCTGCGGGTTGGCCTGGCGGTGGGACATCCGGAGCTGATCGAAGCGTTGGAGCGGGTCAAGAACAGCTTCAACTCCTACCCGCTGGATCGCCTGGCGATTGTCGGCGCTGCCGTGGCGTTTGAGGACCGTGAATACTTTGAGAAGACCTGCGGGTGGGTGATAGACAGCCGTGAAAAACTCACCGGCCAGTTGCAGGCCAAGGGGTTTGAAGTGTTGCCTTCGGCAGCCAACTTCATCTTTGCGCGCCACCCACGGCATGATGCGGCGGGCCTGGCGGCCAAATTGCGTGAGCAAGGGGTGATCGTGCGGCACTTCAAGCAGGAGCGGATTGCCCAGTTCCTGCGGATCAGCATCGGGACGCCGGAGCAGAACCAGGCGCTGATCGATGGGCTCGGCGAGCTCTAAGCCACACTGAAGATCAAAAAATGTGGGAGGGGGCTTGCTCCCGATGGCAGTGTCTCAGTCAATACATCAGTGACTGACACTCCGCTATCGGGGGCAAGCCCCCTCCCACATTTAGTTAGAGCAGCGGTTCGTCAGGCTTCTTGTGCTTCCAACCATCATTGCCCGGCAGCAGCAGGTTCAAGCCAATCGCTACCACCGCGCACAAGGCGATGCCCTTGAGGCCGAAATCGTCCGGGCCGGTGCCGGTACCCACCAGTACACCGCCAATCCCGAACACCAGCGTCACCGATACAATCACCAGGTTGCGCGCTTCACCCAGGTCGATCCTGTGGCGAATCAGCGTATTCATCCCCACCGCCGCAATCGAGCCGAACAGCAGGCACAGAATTCCGCCCATCACTGGCACCGGAATGCTCTGCAGCAGCGCGCCGAACTTGCCGATGAACGCCAGGCTGATGGCAAACACCGCGGCCCAGGTCATGATTTTCGGGTTGTAGTTCTTGGTCAGCATCACCGCGCCCGTCACTTCGGCGTAGGTGGTATTGGGCGGGCCGCCAAACAGGCCGGCGGCCGTCGTGGCAATCCCGTCACCCAGCAACGTGCGGTGCAGGCCGGGCTTCTTCAGGTAGTCGCGACCGGTCACGCTGCCGACCGCTATCACGCCACCGATATGTTCGATCGCAGGGGCCAGGGCCACCGGCACGATAAACAGGATCGCCTGCCAGTTGAACTCCGGCGCGGTGAAGTGGGGCAGGGCGAACCACGGTGCGGCGGCGATCTTCGCCGTGTCGACTACGCCGAAGTAGAACGACATGGCAAACCCCACCAGTACGCCGGAGATGATCGGCACCAGGCGGAAGATGCCCTTGCCGAACACCGCCACGATCAAGGTGGTCAGCAGCGCAGGCATCGAGATCAGCATGGCCGTCTGGTAGTGGATCAGCTCGGCGCCGTCGCCGGACTTGCCCATCGCCATATTGGCGGCAATCGGCGCCATGGCCAGGCCGATGGAAATAATCACCGGGCCGATCACTACCGGCGGCAGCAGTCGGTCGATGAAACCGGTGCCTTTGACCTTCACGGCAAGGCCCAGGAAGGTATAGACGAAACCCGCCGCCATCACCCCGCCCATGGTCGCTGCCAGGCCGAATTGGCCCTTGGCGAGAATGATCGGGGTGATGAATGCAAAGCTCGAGGCCAGGAACACCGGCACCTGCCGCCCGGTCACCACCTGGAACAGCAACGTGCCTAAGCCTGCGGTGAACAGTGCGACGTTTGGATCAAGGCCTGTGATCAGCGGCATCAACACCAGCGCGCCAAATGCTACGAAGAGCATTTGTGCGCCAGACAGGATCTGGCGCCAAAGCGGGTCGTTGAATTCATCCTGCATGCTCACGCGTCCTTCTGCTTGGTGCCGAAGATCTTGTCACCGGCATCGCCCAGGCCTGGGATGATGTAGCCGTGTTCATTCAGGCGCTCGTCGATGGAGGCGGTGTAGATCTGTACGTCAGGGTGCGCTTTCTCGACGGCGGCAATGCCTTCGGGCGCGGCGACCAGCACCATGGCGCGGATGTCCTTGCAGCCGGCTCTTTTCAACAGGTCGATGGTGGCGACCATGGAACTGCCGGTGGCGAGCATCGGGTCGATGATCATGGCCAGGCGTTCGTTGATTTCCGGAACGAGTTTTTCCAGGTACGTGTGGGCCTGCAACGTTTCTTCGTTGCGGGCCACGCCGACGGCGCTGACCTTGGCGCCCGGGATCAGGCTGAGCACGCCTTCGAGCATGCCGATACCGGCGCGAAGGATCGGTACCACGGTAATTTTCTTACCGGCAATTTTCTCGACCTGTACGGGACCGGCCCAACCGGGGATCTCGTAGGTTTCCAAGGGTAAGTCCTTGGTGGCTTCGTAAGTGAGCAGCGCTCCAACTTCCTGAGCAAGCTCACGGAAATTCTTCGTGCTGATGTCGGCACGGCGCATAAGGCCGAGTTTGTGTCGGATCAGCGGGTGGCGGATCTCGCGAGTGGGCATGGGAAAGGCTCCGGCGGCGGGCAAAAAAACCGGCCTAGATTAATCTATCCGAGGGTGTTGTCCTATAGACATCAAGTACGTTAGTCCATAAAGGCTTGATTGGAGCGCAGTAGAAGCGTAACTTCGCCCGCTTTTCTTGCCACAGCACCCCTTGGAGAGCGCCATGTCCGCTGATCTCGAGCATATCCGTCAAATCATGCACGAGGCTGACTGCCTGTACACCGAAGCGCAAGTCGAAGCAGCGATCGCCAAGGTCGGCGCGCACATCACCCGCGAAATGGCCGACACCAACCCGGTAGTGTTCTGCGTGATGAACGGTGGCCTGATCTTCGCCGGCAAATTGCTCACGCACCTGCAATTCCCGCTGGAAGCCTCTTATCTGCACGCTACCCGCTATCGCAACGAAACCAGTGGCGGCGATCTGTTCTGGAAGGCCAAGCCGGAAGTTTCGTTTATCGACCGTGACGTGCTGATCATCGATGACATCCTCGACGAAGGGCACACCCTGGGCGCGATCATCGACTTCTGCAAGCATGCCGGCGCGCGCAAAGTGCACACCGCCGTGCTGATCGACAAAGACCACGACCGCAAGGCGCGCCCTGAGCTCAAAGCCGATTTTGTCGGGCTGCCGTGCATCGACCGCTATATCTTCGGTTATGGCATGGACTACAAGGGCTACTGGCGCAACGCCAATGGCATCTACGCGGTTAAAGGAATGTAATCGATGGCCCGCTTTCTTGATCAGACGTTATTTGCAGAGTTGGCCGAGAAAGCGGGCGCCAGCCCCCGTGGCCGGCACCATCACAATTTCCACCAGATGGAAGAGCCGTGTCATCGCCTCGCCGTGGCCCTGCAGCCGAGTACCTATGTACCGCCGCATCGGCACCTGAGCGCGGACAAGGCGGAAACCTTGCTGGTGCTCCAGGGGCGACTGGGCCTGCTGATATTCAGCGACACCGGTGAGGTCATCACCAAACGCGTGATGCAGGCAGGGGGCGAGTGCGCGGGCGTCGACCTGCCGCCGGGCGTGTTCCATGGCCTGGTCGTGCTGGAGCCCGATACGGTGATGTTCGAGTGCAAGGCCGGGCCCTATCGACCGGTGGGCGAGGGTGAGTTGGCCGATTGGGCGCCCCGCGAGGGCGATGCCGGTGTGGCTGACTACCAACGCTGGATGCTCGCCCAGTTCGACTGAGCTGCAGTGCTGCTGTAGCCAGAACACCGGCTCTTCAGCGCTTTCGAAGCCTGTGCACCACAGGTAGACTTCAACCCCCGTATCAATGTCTGCAGGCTGGAGTCGGTAATGCGTAAAGATAAAAAACAGGTGATCGGTGACGAGATCGGCGACGACCAGATCAAATTGTTCCTGGACTTCGAGCCGGTCGATGCGACGTCTCCGTCCCTGCACAAACTGATCAAGGCCTATCGCGGCCTGCGTATCGACGACTTCGAGCGCTTCCTGGGCTTCTTCAAGGAAGCTGGTCTGGACCTGGATGGCAAGGATGAGCATGGCCAGACCTTTGTCGAGCTGATCAAGGACCAGCGCAACGCCGCCGAGTACATCGAGCTGATCGACAAAGCCCGCAGCTGATTATCCGAGCCATAAAAAACGCCCCGACCTCATAAGAGTCCGGGGCGTTTCGCTTTTAACGGCAGGAGCGAGCTTGCTCGCGAAGAACCTGAGAGCGCCGCGTCAAACCAGATGCGCTGCGTTATCGTTATCGTTTTCCGCGAGCGAGCTCGCTCCTACAGGATCCACCAGCTCCAGGCTGATGTTGTTTTGCGTATTGATCTTGCGATACAGCTCGGCATCCGTCTCCAGCACTTTCTCGCGCGCCGGGAAGATCTCGTGCAGCTTGGTCGCCCATTCGCCCTTGGCTTTCTCCGGGAAGCAGCGCTCGATCAGGTCAAGCATGATCGACACTGTCACCGAAGCGCCCGGCGAGGCGCCCAGCAGCGCCGCCAGCGAACCATCCTTGGCCGCCACCAGCTCGGTGCCGAATTGCAGCACGCCGCCTTTCTTCGGGTCTTTCTTGATGATCTGTACCCGCTGGCCGGCCACTTCCAGGCGCCAGTCTTCGGCTTTCGCCTCGGGGTAGAAGCGGCGCAGGGATTCCAGGCGCTGCTCCATGGACTGGCGCACTTCGCTGACCAGGTACTTGGTCAGGTCCATGTTGTCGCGCGCCACGGCGAGCATCGGGCCGATGTTGCCGGCACGAATCGACATCGGCAGGTCCAGGAACGAGCCGTGCTTGAGGAATTTGGTGGTGAACCCGGCGTATGGCCCGAACAGCAGGGACTTCTTGCCATCCACCACGCGGGTATCCAGGTGCGGTACGGACATCGGTGGCGAGCCCACGGCGGCCTGGCTATAGACCTTGGCCTGATGCTGCCTGACCACTTCCGGGTTGTCGCAACGCAGCCACTGGCCGCTGACCGGGAAACCGCCGAAGCCTTTGCTTTCTTCGATTCCCGACGCCTGCAGCAGCGGCAACGCCGCACCGCCGGCGCCGAGGAAGACGAACTTGGCATCCACGTCGCGGCTGTTGCCGCTGTTGACGTCCTTGATGCTGACGGTCCAGCCGGCACCATTGCGCTTGAGGCCGGTGACGCGCTTGCAGTACTTGACCTGGGCGTCCGCCGAACTGGTCAGGTGGCTGAGCAGTTGGTTGGTCAGGGCGCCGAAGTTGACGTCAGTCCCGTTCATCACGCGGGTCGCGGCGATTTTTTCGTCCAGCGGGCGGCCCGGCATCATCAGCGGCATCCACTCGGCCATCTCGCTGCGGTCTTCGGTGTAGTGCATGTCCGAAAACGCATGGTGCTGGCTGAGGGTTTCAAAACGCTTCTTGAGGAAGGCAACGCCGTTTTCGCCCTGCACGAAACTCAGGTGCGGGACCGGGCTGATAAAGGATTTGGACGAGCCAAAGGTGCCTTTTTTGGTCAGGTACGCCCAGAACTGTTTCGACACCTCGAACTGGGTGTTGATGTGCACGGCTTTCTTGATGTCGATGGAGCCATCGGCGGCCTGCGGCGTGTAGTTCAGCTCACACAGCCCGGCGTGGCCGGTACCGGCGTTGTTCCACGGGTTGGAACTCTCCGCGGCACCCGAATCCATCAGCTCAACGACTTCCAGCTTGAGGCCGGGGTCGAGCTCCTTGAGCAGTACGGCCAGAGTGGCACTCATGATGCCGGCCCCTACCAGAACTACGTCGACTGCTTCGTTATGCGCCATTTAACGCGTCTCCAAAATCTGCAGCACCAAATTGACGGCATGGCTGCCAGGAGTGACGGGGCGGTTCACGTGTTGCCCCAGGTTACCCATGGCCAGGATCGCCATGTCCGTTTCGCAATTCTTTGCAACTTCAGCGCACGCTTCCTGCCCGGCTAATCTGCCTATGAACGCACTCATGGGCGCCTGTGGCAATTCGACTTATGGTCAAAGCGTGCGATTCGTGCAACCAATCCGTAGCGGACAGGCTCAAGCTCCGGTTGTTGAGGAGTACTCGATCCTGTGTTGGGCTGTTCCAGACGCTGATGGTGCTTGTACAAACGCCAAACTATTCATTTGCTCGCCACACTCTTGTGAAGTTGTGAAAACCCGTTTTTTCACGCTCTTTTGAAGACGTGAACCTCAAAAAAGGGCTGCCCAGCCTGGCACCTGGCCCGTGAAACGGGCAACAAACTTAAGTGGCCGAGCGCGATGGCAGCTCTGGCAGATTCGATAAAGACGGGTGATTTGCAAAGGAAACAGCAAGCACGCCAGCTTCACTCGATCTGTGTGGGCGGCTCTCTGTGGGCAATTGGGAGGTTAATGCCGAGGCAATAACGATGCTGCGGGGCCCGATCAGGAGACGTCCTTATAATCGGGGGGAGATTGTAGCGAAGAACGCCGGAGAAATGGGCGTGTTTTATGACTTTTATTAGTGCGCTGGTCAGGAGGCCAACGCTTGTCGCGAAGATGCGCGTACAAACTCAGGGCTGACTCGTGCACTGGCCGGCAGCGGGCGGTGCATCCAGCCCAGGTGTGTCTCTGCAACTTCCACCCAGCCTTCACCGACGGGCGGCAAGCTGCATTGCTTGAACGCCAGGCAATGGCCGTGGGCGTCGAGCAGGGCGAAGTGGCGATGGCGGGCGTGGGAGAAGAACAATGACTTGAGAAGGCGCATGACGATGTACCGGTTGCGTTACATGCTTGAAGGTTCTCAGTCTGCCATGACATTGGAATGACGCTTTTATGTGAAATTGTAATTTTCCCCATGCCTTCAGCTGCGGTTCAGGATCGCTGGTGAGTGAAGCGCGAGCACCGTTATACTGGCGGCCTGTGTGCGCCTAGTCCTGGAGAAATGAGTATGTTGCAACGCCTGTTGTTCGGTTTGATTACTGTGACCAGTTTGGCTTTGGTTGGCTGCGCCAACAGCCCGCAACAACTCAGCCCGCAACCCAAAGTCACGGCGCAGTTGGCCCCGGTCGGTCACGGCCAGCCGGTGTCGGTGCGTGTGGTAGATGGCCGTCCGTCACCTACGCTGGGTTCGCGTGGCGGCCTGTACCCGGAGACCGCGCTGATTTCGGTGACCGGCGAGGACGTGCTGCCCAAGCTGCAGGCCCAGGCTGAAGCCGCTGTGCGCTTGTTGGGCTTTACGCCGACCAACACGCCGGGTGCGCCGCAACTGACCGTCACTCTGGCCGAACTGAAATACCAGTCGCCCAAGGAAGGCCTGTATGTGACCGAAGCGTCCATCGGCGCGACCTTCAAGTCCGACGTCAGCGCCGGTACGCGTCGCTACAGCGGCCGCTACGCCGCATCGCTCAACCAGCGTTTCGGCATGTCGCCGAACCAGGAAACAAACACCAAGCTGGTCAGCGATGTGCTCAGCGATGCCTTGACCCGACTGTTCAAAGACCCAAGCATCGGCCAGTTGCTCAGTTCGCAATAAGCTGTTCAAAAAAAACCGGGCTCATCGCTGAGCCCGGTTTTTTTACGCCTGGCGCTTTCACGCGGCCGTGTCGACATAAAAATCCAACATGCTCACGCCAGTGAGTAAATCCAGCTCCGGCAGGTCGGCATGCACCTGCCCGGCGAGGGCGCAATACACCAGCCAGTGGCGGTCCTGGACGTTGAACGCAAGGCCGCCGACCAACGCCTCCTGTTCATCGCTTGGGGCAATCAGATACAGCCGGTCCTGGTTTTGCGCATGCAGCATGACAAGCACCTCACGTCGAAGGGCATCAGAGTGGCTTGTTAAGGTGACGTTCAGGTGACGCTGTAAATTACTGGATACATTAGCCGTCAACGGGGAGGGAGCAGTAACGGCGCAGGAAGCCACTATCGTTCAGGTTTGTAGCTGGACCGATACCCGAATACTGTTTCGCCGAGGTTTGCGATGGCGTTGCCCGCGCTGCTCATCAATGCTGTAGCCCTATTGATTGCCTGCTCGGGCGCCGTAGTGCTGTTCCTGACCCGCCTGCGCGCGCAACGTGCGATGGCCGACCTCGCGTTGCGCAGCGAAGAGCGGGCCATCGACCAACCGATGCTGTTCCTGGATACGCGCACCGAACGGGCCTATCGCCAGGCTTACCGCGTCGGGTTTGCGGGCCTGGGGGTGGCGCTGGTGTTGTCCTGGCTCAGTACCCATTTGTAAATACGCCGCCAAACAAATGTGGGAGGGGGCTTGCTCCCGATAGCGGTGGGTCAGTTGCAAATACCTGCACTGACACACCGTAATCGGGAGCAAGCCCCCTCCCACATTTTTGGATCGGTGTTTACAACGGGATCCCCGCCTTCACCCGATACTGATTGCGCACCGGCGTCGCATATTGCGTCACCAAGTACGGGCGGTGCTCGGACGGGCATTCGTGCAAGCGCCGCTCCCACTCCGCCTTCGCCTTGGCCAGCTCATCGGCCGGGAATACGTCTGCGGCCTCGGGCACTTCAAGCTGTGGGTCGGCATCGTTCCATTGGGCATACGCCAGGTAGTGCACCGGGAACAACCGATAACCGCCCAGGATCTGCCGGTCCATTTCGGCAGCCAGCAGCTTGGTGTCTTCGAAGCGCTCGGTAATTGGCGGCGCGAAGTTCACGTGCACCCGGCCTTTGTAGCCGGTGATGCCCAGCGCAATACTGACGTCATCCTCGCCCGGCGCCTTGCAGTAGGTGCCGGTGGTGGCGCGGATATACAATTCGCGGGCCTTGGCGGCGTCGCACGGATCGTACTCATAGCTGATCGACACCGGCGTCAGATTCAACGACTGGATGACTTCGGCGAACGGCTCGTCCTTGCGGCTTACGTGGAACATCTTGAGGATCGCCGATTCGGTGCGGTCATCCCCATCCTTGGCCCGACCTTCGGCCTGGGCGATCCAGATCGACTGGCAGTCGTTGCGGATCGAATGGTTGATGTAGGCCGACAGCAACTGGTAGGCCGCCATCTTTTCCTTTCGCCCGGTGATCGAGCGGTGCACGATGAAGCTCTTGTTCAAGCGCATCAGGTCGCTGACAAACGGCTTTTGCAGCAGGTTGTCGCCGATGGCGATGCGCGGCGTCGGCAGGCCGGCATGGTAGACGGCGTAGTTGACGAAGGCCGGGTCCATCACGATGTCGCGGTGGTTGGCCAGGAACAGGTAGGCGCTGCCGGATTTCAATTGCTCGACGCCGGTATAGGTGACGCCGTCAGTCGCGCGGTCGATGGTATGGTCGACGTAATACTCGACTTTATCCTGCAGCGTCGCCACGGTGGTGACACCGGCGAATTCACGGCGCAGTTTGCGTGCGATCATCGGCTTGAGCAGCCAGCCCAGCGCACCAGCGAAGCGCGGGAAGCGGAAGTGGGTCAGGATGTCCAGAAAGGCCTTGTCACGGAACAGCCGGTCCAGCACTGCCGGGACTTCGCTGTCGTTGTAAGGTCGGATGGTATCGAATTCGCCCATCATGCTCTCTTGTTAGAAACGGCTAGGGTAAGTAGAAGAAATACCAGGGTGCGGCCTGAGTAATGGGCTCAGCCGAAATATAACCCTGTAAATAGACCGGCGATTATACGCACAAGTCACTCAGGAGACCGCGATGCTGGAAAATGCGCTGTACGATTGTCCTTATTGTGGTGAAACGGTCGAAACGACGGTGGACTTGTCCGGCGGTGATCAGGTTTACATCGAGGACTGTCAGGTGTGCTGCAGGCCGATCAGTTTCAACCTGCAGGTGCATGACGACGAGTGGATGCTCGAGACCCGCAGCGAGAACGAATAAACAACAGGTAACGCGATGCAGCGAATCTACGAACCGGAAAACCTCATGGAAGGCGAGCTGCTGCAACAGATGCTCGCCAGCGAAGGCATCGAGGCGCACCTGGTGGGGCGCCATTTGCTCGGTGGCACGGGCGAACTGCCGATCTTCGGCTTGCTGGGGCTGGAGGTCGACAATGATCAGGCCGCCTACGCCCGCGAACTCATTACCGCCTATAACGCCGCGCAACCCTTGCCCGGCGACGAACCCGACAGCTTCCCCGACGTATTGGTCTGTTAGGCTGTCGGTCGGTTTACCCCAAGAGTCGTGTTGCCCCATGTGTGGACGTTATGCCCTGTTTCGCTGGACCCCCGCTTTTGCTGCCTTGCCGGGGTTTCCGGCCGACCAGCAGGCCCAGTGGAATATTTCCCCCAATGATTCGGTGCTGATCCAGCGCGCCCTCGACGGCCAGCTCACCCTGGCGCGTGCACGGTGGGGCCTGACGCCGCCCTGGCTCACCGACCTGTCCCGCACGCCGGCCCATGCCCGCGCCGAAACCCTGGCCGAGCAACCGATGTTTCGCGAAGCGTTTCGCCAACGCCGTTGCCTGCTGCCGGCCAACGGGTTTTACGAATGGCGCGGCACCCAGCGCAAACGCCCGTACTGGCTCACGCCGGGGGAGGGATCCACGTTGTTTTTCGCGGCGATCTGGGAAGCGTATCCGGTGCAGGAGCAGGTGTGGTTGAGTACGGCGGTGGTCACTCAGGCGGCGCAGGCTCAGCGCCGGCCGTTGATCCTGGATGAAGCAGGGCAGGCCGCCTGGCTGGACCCCGCGACACCGCTGGCGGTGCTGCAAGGTCTTCTGGCCAGTGAGCCCGCCGCTTTGCGCGAGCGGGTCCTGGCCAATATGGTCAACGATCCCAAGCTCAATGGGCCGGAGTGCCTGACCCCGGCTTGACCGTCGACATTCAGCGGTTAAATGTCTGATGTATCTGGCGCCGATACAAATGTCCGCCTACGATACGCGCCATGTTTCCAGGGAGCGTGTTCATGAAGAAGTCATTGGCGGTAAGCGGGTTGGTGGCAGCGATGCTGCTGGCCGGGTGTCAGTCGGTCAACACCACCAGCGGCGGCGCGGTTGGGGTTGAGCGCAAGCAGTACATGTTCAGCATGCTGTCGAGCCAGGAAGTCGACCAGATGTACGCCCAGTCCTACCAGCAGACCCTGGGTGAGGCGAGCGGCAAAGGCGTGTTGGACAAGACCAGCGCCAACGCCAAGCGCGTGCAGGCCATTGCCAACCGCCTGATCGCCCAGGCACCGACCTTCCGCCCGGATGCGGCGCAATGGAAGTGGGAAGTGAACCTGATCAAGAGCGATGAGATGAACGCCAACTGCGGGCCGGGCGGCAAGATCCTGGTGTACAGCGCGTTGATCGACAACCTCAAGCTCACCGATGACGAACTGGCTGCTGTGATGGGTCATGAAATCGCCCACGCCTTGCGTGAACACGGCCGCGAAGCCATGTCCAAGGCCTACGGCATCGAGATGGCCAAGCAGGGCGCCGGTGCATTGTTCGGCCTGGGCCAGGACAGCCTGGCGCTGGCCGATACCGTGGCCAACTATGGCATGACCTTGCCCAACAGCCGCAGCAATGAGAACGAAGCCGACCTGATCGGCCTGGAGCTGGCCGCCCGCGCCGGCTACAACCCGAACGCCGCCATCACGCTGTGGAACAAGATGGCCAAGGCCTCGGAAGGCGCGCCGCCGGAGTTCATGAGCACGCACCCGGCGTCCGACAGCCGAATCGCCTCGTTGCAGGCGGCGATTCCGAAGGTGATGCCGCTGTACCAACAGGCCAAGAAGTCCTAGGGCTTGAGCTGCAAGTGGCAAGCTTCAAGCTGTAAGAAAAAGCAATGCTTCTTCTTGCAGCTTTTAACTTGCAGCTTGCAGCTTTTAGCTAAATCCACCCACTGCTTTGCATGGCCTTGTACACCGCCACAATCGCCAGTACGAAAAACGCCGTTGCCGCCAATCGACGAATCAACGTCAACGGCAGCTTCTCCGCCGCAAAATTCCCCGCCAGCACCACCGGCACGTTGGCAATCAACATCCCCAGCGTAGTGCCGATAATCACCAGCCATAGTTCCGGGTATTGCGCGGCCAGCATCACCGTGGCGATCTGGGTCTTGTCGCCGATTTCCGCAATGAAGAACGCAATCAGCGTGGTCAGGAATGGCCCGAACTTGCGCGTGGTGCTGGCTTCATCATCGTCGAGTTTGTCCGGCACCAGTGTCCACAGCGCCGTGGCGCAGAAGCTGGCCGCGAGAATCCAGTGCAGTACCGCATCGGAGAAGAAACTCCCGAACCAGGCGCCTACCGCACCGGCCGCCGCATGGTTGGCCAGGGTCGCGGCGACGATGCCGGCGATGATGGGCCAGGGCTTGCGAAAGCGAGCAGCGAGAATGAGCGCGAGCAGTTGCGTCTTGTCGCCGATTTCGGCCAGGGCAACGATTGCGGTAGGAACGAGCAGTGAATCCAGCATCAGGTAGGTTTCCAGGGGCGGGTCGACACGGCTATGACACGTACAGCCTTCCCGCCCCGGGTAAGGTGTGCGTGTCATAGGTCTTGTCAAACCCCGGTCCGTCTGTGCGGACTCCTGGGTCGCATACGCCATGGTCTGCTGACCAAGTATGTTGACGTATGCCGGACGAGCGTGGGCTCGTGGGAGACTACTCCCCTAGGACGGAGCGGATTCTGCCTAGGCAAAACCCATTCGGCAAGCCTTCTTTTTCAAACGCCCGTCAGGGACGCTTGGCCCGGTAGATGCGAAAACCATTGCCTTCGGCTTTGACTGCGCAGATGCCCAAATGCTCTTCGATCAGCGGCTGGTACTTCAGGAAGCTGTTGGCGACCAGGCGCAGTTCGCCGCCTTTTGCCAGATGTTTTGCTGCTTTTCGCAGCAAATTTTCCGTAGCGAAGTAATCGGTGTGCACCCCGACATGGAACGGTGGGTTGCTCAAAATCGCGTTCAAGCCCATCGGCGCGGCGTCGATGCCGTCACCGGTCAACACTTCGGCGTCCAGACCATTGGCAGCCAGGGTCAGGCGACTGCTGGCGGCGGCGAAGGCGTCTACATCGAGCAGCGTCACGGTGTTATGCGGGTAGCGACGTTTTACCGCTGCCCCCAATACGCCGGCGCCGCAACCAAAGTCGAGCAAATGCCCGCTGGGCAGCTTGTCCAGGTGCGCCAGCAACAGTCCGGTGCCCCGGTCCAGGCGCCCATGGCTGAACACGCCCGGCAGGCTCACTACCTTCAGCGGCCCATCCACCAGCGGTACCTCGAAAGTCTGCGCCAGGCTATCCAGTTCAAGCGCTTGCGGCGCGTTGCCCACCGTGACCTGCCAAAGCTGACAATGCCGCGCGTTATCCAGTTTGCGCGGTTTGCCGAAGGGAATCATCTGCTTGGCGGCGCTTTCGATACCGGCTTTTTTCTCGCCCACCAAAAACAGCTCGGCGCCTGGCAGGCGCGCGGCCACGGCGTTGAGCAGGTAGTCGGTGAGGTCTTTGGACTTGGGCAGGAAAATCACCGCCGCATCGAATGCGCGCTCGGGCACGCTCACGCCGAACTGGCTGCGCTCGGGAAAACGCGCCGCAAGCGCCGCCTGGTCGCCGGCATGCCAGCACCAGCCATGGGCATTGGGCAGGCGCCCGAGCAAATCGTCGGCCGGCAAACCGACCAGCAGCAGGTTGCCTTGAAAAAGTTCGGCCTGGCGAAGCAGTACTTCACTGCGCGGATCCATGGTCTGCTCCTTGAAAAGGGGCGCAGTTTATCAACTGACGACGCGAAGCGGGGCACCGTTGAAAAAGCCCAGGGCGTTTTCGCGCAATTGCCCGACGATTCGTTGCCGCGCTTCACGGCTGCCCCAGGCGTTATGGGGCGTGACGATCAGCCGAGGAATGTCACCGGCCAGCAGCGGGTTGCCCTGGACCGGAGGCTCGACACTCAGCACATCCGTGGCTGCACCGCCCAGGTGCCCGCTGCGCAGCGCATCGGCCAGCGCCTGTTCGTTGATCAAGCCACCGCGTGCAGTGTTGACGACAAACGCGCCGGGCTTGAGCAGCGCCAGTTCGCGTGCGCCGATAAAGTCGCGGGTGTGCTCGTTGAGCGGGCAGTGCAACGTCAGTGCATCGACCTGCGCCAGCAGTTCATCCAGCGGTACGCGGTCGGCACGAGCAGGGCGCCCGGGAATCGCGCCGAGCACCACGCGCATGCCGAAGGCTTCGGCCAGGCGCGCCACGGCACTGCCCAGCTCGCCATGCCCGAGCAGGCCGAGGGTTTTGCCTTCCAGCTCGACAATCGGGTAGTCCAGCAGGCAGAACTGCCTGGCCTGCTGCCATTTGCCCGCGGCCACATCCCGTTGATAGTCGTTCAGGCGCGTGGCGAGGTTGAGCAGCAGCATGAGTGTGTGCTGGGCCACCGACGGCGTGCCGTAGCCCTGGCAGTTACTCACGATGATGCCTTGGGCACGGGCGGCGTCGAGGTCGACGTTGTTGGTGCCGGTGGCCGACACCAGGATCAGCTTGAGGTCAGGGCAGGCCGCCAGGGTCTCGGCGTTGAGCGGGATTTTGTTGCTGATGGCGACGTGAACGCCCTGCAAGCGTTCGAGCACATTCTGCGGCGTGGTCTGCTCGAACAGCTGCAGCTCGCCGAAGCAGTCGCGCAGCCCGCTGAGGTCGAGGTCGCCGAGGTCCAGGGAGGGGTGATCGAGGAAGACGGCGCGGCGATTGTTCATGATCAACTGTACCTTTTGCGACGAGGTTCGAAGGCGTAATCTGCTGAGCCTATCAGATGAAATAATCCGTTACTTCAGGGAGCGCGCATGTACGTCGCCGAGTTTTTAACCGTAGCTTTGATTCACCTGTTGGCGGTGGCCAGTCCCGGGCCGGACTTCGCCGTAGTGGTGCGCGAAAGCGTGACCCACGGTCGGCGCGCCGGTACCTGGACCGCGCTGGGCGTCGGTTCGGCGATTTTTCTGCATGTCGGTTACTCGCTGCTGGGCATCGGCTTGATCGTGTCCCAGTCCATCGTGCTGTTCAATGCGCTGAAATGGGCGGCAGCGGCCTACCTGCTGTATATCGGCTTCAAGGCGCTGCGCGCGCAGCCGGCCAAGCCCGTGGCCGATGGCGAACTGCATCGCGAGGCAGGCGAGCGCACCCCACGCGGCGCGTTCACGGCGGGTTTTGTGACCAACGGCCTGAACCCCAAGGCCACGCTGTTTTTCCTGTCGCTGTTCACGGTGGTGATCAACCCGCACACACCGTTGGCGGTGCAGGCCGGTTATGGCGTGTATCTGGCGGTGGCGACGGCGCTGTGGTTTTGCCTGGTGGCCATGCTGTTCAGTCAGCAGCGCGTGCGCGCCGGGTTTGCGAAGATGGGGCATTGGTTTGATCGCACCATGGGCGCGGTGCTGATTGCGATTGGTGTGAAGCTGGCGTTTACCAGCATGAAGTAAACCTGATCTGTGTGGGAGGGGGCTTGCTCCCGATAGCGGTGGATCAGCTGATGAATACTTGGCTGACACACCGCTATCGGGAGCAAGCCCCCTCCCACATTTGATCTTCATGAATCCAGAATGATGGCGCAAAGCTAGCATTTACTGGGCCCTGCAAATCATTCCTTTGGCTGATTTGGTTGAAACATAACGTCTCTACAGTGCAGGTCTTCACGCCAAGACCGCGCAGTCATAAAAGGGATTCGTATGTTGCAGACCCGTGTCATTCCCCCCGCCGAAGGCGCTTACCAGTACCCGCTGTTGATCAAACGCCTGTTGATGTCCGGGACCCGTTACGAAAAGACCCGGGAAATCATCTACCGCGACAAACTGCGCTACACCTACCCGACCTTGATCGAGCGTGTCGCGCGCCTGGCCAATGTACTGACCGAAGCCGGGGTCAAAGCCGGTGACACGGTGGCGGTGATGGACTGGGACAGCCATCGCTACCTGGAATGCATGTTCGCCATCCCGATGATCGGCGCGGTGATCCACACCATCAACGTGCGCCTGTCGCCGGAACAGATCCTCTACACCATGAACCATGCCGAAGACCGCTTCGTGCTGGTCAACAGCGAGTTCGTGGGGCTTTACCAGGCCATCGCCGGGCAACTCACCAGCGTCGACAAGACCTTGCTGATCACCGACGACGACAGCAAGACCGCCGACCTGCCCAACCTGGTGGGCGAGTACGAAACCCTGCTGGCTGCGGCGAGCCCGAAGTACACCTTCGAGGATTTCGACGAGAATTCCGTTGCCACCACCTTCTACACCACCGGTACCACCGGCAATCCCAAGGGCGTGTATTTCACCCACCGTCAACTGGTGCTGCACACCATCGGCGTGGCGACCATCATGGGCAGCGTCGACAGCGTGCGTTTGCTCGGCACCAACGACGTGTACATGCCGATCACGCCGATGTTCCACGTACACGCCTGGGGCCTGCCGTATGTGGCGACCATGCTCGGCCTGAAGCAGGTCTATCCCGGCCGCTACGACCCCGAATACCTGGTGGCGCTGTGGCGCCAGGAAAAGGTCACTTTTTCGCACTGCGTGCCGACCATCCTGCAAATGGTGCTCAATGCCAAGGCCGCCCAGGGCGTGGATTTCGGCGGTTGGAAAATCGTCATCGGCGGCAGCGCGCTCAACCGTTCGCTGTACGAAGCCGCCAAGGCCCGTGGCATTCAATTGACGGCCGCGTACGGGATGTCCGAGACCGGGCCGCTGGTGTCCTGTGCCCACCTCAATGCCGAGCTGATGGCCGGCAGCGAAGATGAACGCACCACCTACCGCATCAAGGCTGGCGTGCCCGGCCCGTTGGTCGAAGCGGCGATCATGGACACCGACGGCAACTTTCTGCCGGCCGACGGCGAATCCCAGGGCGAACTGGTACTGCGTGCGCCCTGGCTCACCGAAGGCTATTACAACGAGCCGCAAAAGGGCGCCGAGCTGTGGGCCGGTGGCTGGATGCACACCGGTGATGTCGCCACCCTGGACGCGTTCGGCGTGATCGATATCCGTGACCGCATCAAGGACGTGATCAAGACCGGTGGCGAATGGATCTCCTCGCTGGCCCTGGAAGACCTGGTCAGCCGTCACCCGGCGGTACGCGAAGTAGCGGTGGTGGGCATTGCCGACCCGCAGTGGGGCGAGCGCCCGTTTGCCCTGTTGGTGCTGCGTGATGGCCATGTGATAGGCGCCCGTGAGCTCAAGGAACACCTCAAGCCGTTCGTTGAATTGGGCCACTTGAGCAAGTGGGCGATTCCGAGCCAGATCGCCGTTGTTACTGAAATTCCCAAGACCAGCGTCGGCAAGCTCGACAAAAAACGTATCCGTATCGACATCATCCAATGGCAGGCCAACAACAGCACGTTCCTGTCGACCCTCTGACAGCGCTCGCCGCGCCCGTTCGGGCGCGCGCTGCTCTATCTCAAGCCTTTACTTGTGATTTGCCGAATTTCAGCCATCCTTGCCGCGTCGACCTTCGTCGGCGTGGCGAAAGGGTCGTGGCAGACGGGTTGGTGATGCAAATCACACTTTAGAGGGATCAAGCACTACCCCCTGCTGGCTATAGTCCCTTCCAGAGTTTTTCGTGGATGTTGCGCTTCGGGCGAGGGTCGCCCGGTTGTCGCTCGGCATTGGAATCGTTGTATCCCGGCCGTTACATGCATCTTCCGAAAGAGCTCACTGCCATAACAATAAAATGCACATGGAGTAGCGTCGATGACCTCAGTAAACCAGTTCTGGCGCCGGGCACGACTGCCCCTGGCCGTCAGTCTCGCTTCTACGCTCGCCGGGCCCGCATTCGGCGTCAGTTTCAACATCGGTGAAATCGAGGGGAGTTTTGACTCATCCCTGTCGGTAGGCGCCAGTTGGAGCACGTCCAAGGCCAATCGCGACCTGATCGGCGCCAACAACGGCGGCAAGGGCTTGTCCCAGACCTCCGATGACGGGCACCTGAACTTCAAGCGCGGAGAAACGTTCTCGAAGATCTTCAAGGGCATCCACGACCTGGAACTGAAGTACGGCGACACCGGTGTGTTTGTGCGTGGCAAGTACTGGTACGACTTTGAGCTCAAGGACGAAAGCCGTCTGTTCAAGGACATCAGCGACAACAACCGCAAGGAAGGCGCCAAGTCGTCGGGCGGGCAGATCCTCGATGCGTTCGTCTACCACAACTACTCGATCGCCGACGCGCCGGGTTCCGTGCGGTTTGGCAAGCAGGTGGTGAGCTGGGGCGAAAGCACCTTCATTGGCGGCGGTATCAACTCCATCAACCCGATCGACGTGTCGGCGTTTCGTCGTCCAGGGGCCGAGATCAAGGAAGGCTTGATTCCGGTCAACATGTTCTACGTGTCCCAGACGCTCACCGACAACCTGTCGGCCGAGGCGTTCTATCAGCTGGAATGGGACCAGACCGTCACCGATAACTGCGGCACCTTCTTCTCCCAGCCAGACGTGATTTCCGATGGCTGCAGCAATAACCTGCGGGTACTGAACAAGCGCTCGACCATCCCCGGCGCAGCATTGCCGACGTTGGGCGCCCTGGGTGTGGACGTGAACAGCGAAGGCGTACTCGTGCGCCGTGGCCCGGACCGCGATGCCCGCGACAGCGGCCAGTTCGGCATGGCCATGCACTACAACTTCGAGCCGCTGGATACCGAATTCGGCGCCTACTTCATGAACTACCACAGCCGTGCGCCGATCTTCAGTGCACAGGGCGCGCCGTCGTCGGCCTACACCCGTCCACTGGGTCCGCTGGGCGCCCTGCGGCCGCTGATCGTGGCGGGCAGCTCCAACTACTTCGTCGAGTACCCGGAAGATATCCGCCTCTACGGTTTGAGCTTCTCCACCACCCTGCCTACCGGCACCGCCTGGAGCGGTGAGTTGAGCTACCGTCCGAATGCGCCGGTGCAGTTGAGCACCACCGACATCCTGTATGCCGGTGTCACGCCGATCCCGGGCTTTGGCAATGCGTCGGTGCTCAAGGGCTCGCCAGGCCAGGACCTGCACGGTTACAACCGCAAGGAAGTGACCCAGTTCCAGACCACTTTCACGCACTTCTTCGACCAGGTAATGGGCGCCAGCCGCCTGACCACCG
The DNA here is from genome assembly GCF_003851705.1 of Pseudomonas sp. R2-37-08W. NCBI lineage: Bacteria > Pseudomonadati > Pseudomonadota > Gammaproteobacteria > Pseudomonadales > Pseudomonadaceae > Pseudomonas > Pseudomonas sp. R2-37-08W. Next base: position 1,063,488 of record NZ_CP027728.1, read on the forward strand.
TCGGTGAAATCGGCGTGACCCATGTGGGTGGCCTGGAAAGCAAATCCCAGGCCCGCTACGGCCGCGACCCGGTCTTCGGTCCCGGCACCTTGCCAGGTGGGTTCTGCAACGCGCTTAACAACTCCACCGCCAACGGCGCCGGCTTGCCCAACGCGGCTGGCCTGAACACCAACTGCAACAACGACGGCTACACCACCGCCACCTCCTGGGGTTATCGCGCCCGTGCCATCTGGGAATACCCGGACGTGTTCGCTGGCGTCAACCTCAAGCCCAACGTGGTCTGGTCCCATGACGTCAAAGGTTATTCGCCGGGCCCTGGCGCCAACTTCGAAGAAGGCCGCAAGGCGGTCAGTCTGGGCCTGGATGCCGAATACCAGAACACCTACACCGCGAGCCTGGCCTACACCAACTTCTTTGGTGGCAAGTTCAGCACCGTGGATGACCGTGACTTTGTCGCGTTGAGCTTTGGCGCCAACTTCTAAGCACACTCTTTTCAAGTGGCATGTATTCAGGAAGACCAGAGTATGAAAATAACTAAAAGTCTGTTGCACGTGGGTGTGCTTGGGCTGTCGATCCTGGCGAGCAACGTCATGGCGGCGGTCTCGGCCGATGAAGCGGCCAAGCTCGGCACCAGCCTGACCCCGATGGGCGCCGAAATGGCCGGTAACGCGGCCGGCACCATCCCGAAATGGACGCCGATGCCGACCAACGCCGGCGCCGTGGATGCCAAAGGCTTCCTGGCCAACCCTTATGCCAGTGAACAACCGCAGTTCACCATCACCGCGCAAAACGTCGAGCAATACAAAGACAAGCTGGCGCCGGGGCAGTACGCGATGTTCAAGCGTTACCCGGACTCGTTCAAGATACCGGTCTATCCGACCCATCGTGGCGCCACGGTGCCGGCGGAGGTATTCGCTGCGATCAAGAAAAACGCCACCACCACCAACCTGGTGTCTGGCGGCAACGGCCTGGAAAACTTCGAGACGGCCGTGCCGTTCCCGATTCCGAAAAGCGGCGTGGAGGTCATCTGGAACCACATCACCCGTTATCGCGGCGGCAGCGTCACCCGCCTGGTCACCCAGGCCACACCGCAAACCAACGGTTCCTACAGCCTGGTGTACTTCCGCGACCAGTTCGTGTTCCGCGACAAGATGAAGGACTTCGACCCGAAAAACCCAGGCAACGTGCTGTTCTACTTCAAGCAGCAAGTCACCGCGCCGGCGCGCCTGGCCGGTGGTGTACTGCTGGTGCACGAAACCCTCGACCAGGTGAAGGAGCCGCGTTCGGCGTGGGTCTACAACGCCGGCCAGCGCCGTGTGCGCCGGGCACCGCAAGTGTCCTATGACGGGCCGGGGACTGCCGCCGACGGCCTGCGTACCTCCGACAACCTCGACATGTACAACGGCGCGCCGGACCGCTACGACTGGAAACTGGAAGGCAAGAAGGAAATCTACATCGCCTCCAACAGCTACAAGATCGATGATCCGAAGCTCAAGTACGCCGACATCATCAAGGCCGGCCATATCAACCAGGACCTGGCGCGCTATGAGTTGCGCCGCGTCTGGCATGTGGTCGCGACCTTGAAGGAAGGCCAGCGCCACATCTACGCCAAGCGTGACTTCTTCATCGACGAAGACACCTGGCAAGCGGCGGTGATCGACCACTACGACGGCCGTGGCCAACTGTGGCGCGTCGCCGAAGCCCATGCCGAGAACTACTACGACAAGCAAGTGCCGTGGTACGCCCTGGAAACCCTCTACGACCTGCAGTCCGGCCGCTACCTGGCCCTGGGCATGAAGAACGAAGAGAAACAGGCCTATGACTTCGGCTTCACCGCCACCACCAGCGACTTCACCCCAGCGGCCCTGCGCCAGGATGGCGTGCGCTAACCTGAACCTATGTTGATACCCCTGTGGGAGGGGGCTTGCCCCCGATAGCGGTCTGACAGTCGATAAATACATTGACTGATCCGCCGCCATCGGGGGCAAGCCCCCTCCCACATTTTTGTTTGGGGTGTTTTGTGGGATATTTTTTGTCGCAGTTCTTTTTCAGGCATTTGTTGCAAAGGTCTACAATCCCGCCGCTTTTACCGCTAGTCTGCGGACATCTGCAATGCCGACAACAGCCTTCCACAAGAGCCCGGCGATGACTGATCTGTCCCGAATCCAAGGGCCTGCCAGCGCGGTGATTCCGACCCTGGAAGGCCGTTTCTACAGGCCGCCGCTGCCTGATGGCTACGTGCTGCGTCCACGCCTGTGCGAACGCTTGGGCGCCGGCCTGGAAGGGCGACTGTTGCTGGTCAGCGCGCCGGCGGGGTTTGGCAAGAGTTCCCTGGCGGTGGAGTTTTGCCAGAGCCTGCCCACCCACTGGCAAAACCTGTGGCTGGGCCTGAGCCCACGGGACAGTGACCCTGGCCGTTTTCTCGAGCGCCTGCTCGAAGGCTTGCGCCAGTACTTCCCGCAACTCGGCGCCCAGTCCCTGGGCCTGCTGAAAATGCGTCAGCGTCACCAACCCTTTGCCTTTGAAGAATGGCTCGACGGCCTGCTCGATGAGCTGACGGTGCACCTGTGCGTCCAGGCGCCGCTGTTGCTGGTGCTGGATGACTACCACCTGGCCCAGGGGCCGGTGCTGGACCGTTGCCTGCAGTTTTTCCTCAATCATTTGCCCGACGGCCTGGTGGTGCTGGTCACCAGCCGCCAGCGCCCGGATTGGCACCTGGCGCGCCTGCGCCTGTCGCGGCACCTGTTGGAATTGCATGAGCAAGACCTGCGCCTGACCCATGACGAATCCCTGGCCGTGCTGGACCGGCACAGCAGTTCGTTACGTGGCGAGGCCCTGGAAAACCTGATTCGCCGCAGCGAGGGCTGGGTCGCCGGCCTGCGCTTCTGGCTGCTGGCCGCTTCCGAAGCCGGCAATGACGGCGCCCTGCCGCAGGGCCTGAACGGTGGCGAAGGGCTGATTCGCGATTACTTGCTGGAAGAGGTCATCGACTGCCTGCCTGCGGAGGTGCAAGCGTTCCTCTACGACACCGCACCCCAGGAGCGCTTTTGCAGCGAGCTGTGCGACGCGGTCCGCGAGGCCCATGACAGCCCGGAAATCCTGCGCTACCTGCAGGCCCATCAGGTGTTCCTGGTGCCGCTGGATGAACACGGTCACTGGTACCGTTATCACCATTTGTTTTCCGACCTGTTGCGCGCCCGCCGCGAAAAGAGCGCCACGTTACCGTTGGCCAGTCTGCACCTGCGCGCCTGTCGCTGGTTCAACGCCCAGGGCCTGATCGATGAGGCGGTGGAGCAGGCGCTGCGGGCCGGGCACCTGGATGTGGCGGCGAACCTGGTGCAGAACCTCTCCGAAGAACAGCTGCTGGCCGAGCAGAATGTCGGCATGCTGCTGCGCTGGAAGATGGACTTGCCCGACAGCCTGTTGATCAGCACCCCGCGCTTGATCGTGCTGTACAGCTGGGCGCTGGGGCTGGCGTGCCAGTTGGATGCGGCGCAGGAGCTGTCCGGCTACCTCAGTCGCTTCCTGCCGGCGCCGTCGGCCACCGCGCAAAAATCCATGCTGGCCCAATGGCTGGCACTGAGCGGGATCATCGCCCGTGGGCGAGGGGACCGCGAATTGACCCAGCGCTATTGCAACGAGGCGCTGGAGAGCCTGCCGCACAAGCGTTACGGTCAGCGTTTGATGTGCCTGTCGACCCTCTCCAACCTGGCGATCGTCGATGCCGATCTGTGGCGCGCTCGTGGCCTGAACCGCGAATCCCTGGAACTGGCGCAGCGCGTCGGCAACCCGCTGTTTGAAGCCTTGGCCCATTACGACCGGGCGCGGGTGCTGCAGGCGCGGGGCGAGATCCTGCGCGCCCTGGACGAAGTGCGCCAGGGCCTGCTGCGCCTGCAGGGGCTGGCACCCCAGCGGCTGTACGCCGTACGCGCACGGTTGTCGTTGTATGAAGGCTACCTGCTGCTGCTGCGTTACCAGCCCGAAGCCGGGCTTGCGCGTTTGCGTGCCGGCCTGACCGAAGCCCGTGCCTGCCGGGATATCAGTGTGCTGATCGGACATTGCGTGATCGCCAGCTTCGAAGGGCGGCGAGGCGATTTCTCTGCTGCCTTTGCCGAGTTGGCCGAGGCTGAGCGCTTGATGCATATCTGGGACGTGCCGCCGATCTACTACCTGGCGATGATCACCCTGATCAAATGCGAGTTGTGGCTGGCCCAGGACCGTACCGACCTGGCCGATGCCTGGCTGACGCGGTTGGGTCAGACCTACACGGGCGAGCAGGCGGCCGCCGCACCGGAGTTTCATCCGCACTTGCCACAACATGTGGAGCTGCAACAGGCCGCGCTGGACGCTATTCGCCATCAGCCCGATAGGGCATTGCAACGGCTTGAGGACCTGGCGCAACAGGCGCTCGGCAGTGGCCGCCAGATGATCGCCCTGATGGCGCTGACCCAACAGGCCCAGGTGCTGCTGGCGTGTGGCCAGGAAGCCAAGGCCAGGCCGGTATTGGCCCGCGCACTTGAAGCCGGCGCGGGCGGCGCGTTGCAACCGTTCCAGCGGTTGCTGGAGGACTATCCGGATTGGCTGCGCGAGCAGTTGGGCAAGCCGCCCCATCAGCCGTTGCACCAGGCATTGCTGGCGCTGCTACCGGCAAGCGCCGTGGTCGCGGTCGCGCCTCACCATGAAACCCTGAGTACGCGGGAGCTGGCGGTCCTGCAGTTGATCGCCCAAGGCTGTTCAAACCAGGAGATCAGCAATCAGTTGTTCATTTCCCTGCACACAGTAAAAACCCACGCCAGCCATATCAACAGCAAGCTGGGCGTGGAGCGCCGCACCCAGGCGGTGGCGCGGGCCAAGTCGATGGGCTTGCTGGGCTGATTGCGCCACCGTTCATTGCGCGCTCGGGCACTGCTTCAGGGACGAGCCTGCGGCGCGGTTGATCAGCGCGGCGAAGCGCTTGAGGTTGTTCTGGTGCGCCACCACCACGTCATCGATGCTCGGGCCTGCCGGTGACTGCAAGGTCGAGCGGCAGGTCAGCGCAGGGCGATCACCGCCGCCAGCCGGCCTGAGACGCCAACGCACATCGAGCAGCGCGTATTGCCCAGGCACCGAATCGAAGCGCTGCACTTCCACGCGCAATGACACGGCTTGCCGGGCATCGCCGCCGGCCAACTGGTCGACCAGCGCGCTCCTCAGCTCATCGGCGAGGGTGGCGGCCCACCACTGGGTTTCCAGGATCGCCAGGCCGCTGTCGCCCTGGCGGATCACGATCTGTGCGCGGTCGACTTGGGGCGGCACGCTGATGCTTTCAATGCGGACTGAATCGGCATCCGCCCGTGTGGCGTTATTCAGGTGCGCCGGGGTCAAGGTATGGAATGCAATCGGCTCGCTGCGGCATGCCGCGAGCAACAGCAGGGCGGTCACCAGGGTGATTTTCAACGGCACTGTCATGGCGGCTCCAATGGTCATTTGCGGGGTGGCCCTTGCAGGTCCAGGGGCGCGGCATTATCGGCGCGACCGCGAATCAGCGACTCCGGGTGCCGGCCAAGGTAATCCGAAAGCTCGCGCAAGGAGCGCGACATGCGCGCCAGTTCATCCAGGGTCTGGGTCAGTTGTTCGCGCTGCGGCGAGTCTTCGGCCAGGGTGGAACTGGCCGACTGCAGGGTCTTGCTCACGTCGCCCAGGGTCGTCTGCACACCGGGCAAGGTCTTGGCATTGAATTGCGCCAGGCCCTTGCGCAGCTCGACCAGGCTGGCATCGAGATTGCCGGCGATACGCTCGACCGGCAGTTGGCTGATCTTGTTGACGATGCCTTCGAATTTCTCTTGCAGTTGTTCCAGGTTGCCGGGAAGGGTCGGGATGCCCACGGGGCGCTGGTTCGGGTCAAACGCGACTTTCTCGGCCTTGGGGTAGAAGTCCAGGGCGATGTACAGCTGGCCGGTCAGCAGGTTGCCGCTGCGCGCCTGGGCGCGCAGGCCGTTTTCGATGAAGCTGCCGATCAGGCGCACGCCGGCCGCTTCATCGTCAGGGTTATTGTTCATCGCCTTGAGCAGCTTGGTGTGCGCCTGGCCGAGCAGTTGCGGATAGATCACGATGCCGACGTTGACCGGGAAGCTGCGCTTTTTGGCATCGAAATCCAGGTTGATCGAGACCACTTTGCCAAACTCGACGCCGAGGAATTCTACCGGTGCATCGACCTTCAGCCCGCGCAGGGCCTGATCGAAGCGCAGCACCATGTACTGCCCCTTGCCATTGGGCGGGGCGAGGGCGCTTTGCTGGTCTTCGAACAGTTCAAAGTTGCGGTTTTCCTCGGCGGGCTTGTCGTTGGGGTTGTAGGGCGGTGCCTGGAAGGAGACGCCGCCCATCAACATGGACGACAACGATTCGGTCTTCAGCGCGAAGCCATTGGCGCCGACGCTGAGGTCGACACCGCTGGCGTTCCAGAAGCGCGTGTTCTCGGTGACGTACGCGTCATTGGGCGCATGCACGAATACCTCGATATTCACGCCCTTGCCCTCGCTGTCCAATTCATAGGCAACGACCTGGCCGACCGGGATCTTGCGGTAATAGACCGGCGAGCCGATATCCAGCGACCCCAGGCCCTGGGTATGCAGGGTGAAGCGTTTGCCTGGCTCGCCATAGGTGATGGGCGGCGGGTTTTCCAGGCCTTTGAACTGTTTGGCACGGGTGTCGGACTGGCCAATATCGGCACCGATGTAGTCGCCGGAGAGCAAGGTGTCGATGCCGGACACACCGCCGGCGCCGATGCGCGGGCGCACCACCCAGAACTTCGAGTCTTCGCGGGTGAAGCTCTCCGCCTGCTTGGCCAGCTCGACGGTGGCGTTGACGCTTTTCTGGTCATCGCTCAAGGCAACGCCGGTGACCTGGCCGATGACCACGTTGCGGTACTTGACCTCGGTCTTGTTGGCGACCAGCCCGCTGCCGGTCTTGAAGTTGAGGGTGATGGTCGGGCCCTGTTGCAGCACGCTATGGACCACCAGGGAGATACCCACCAGCACGGCGACAATCGGCACGATCCAAACCAGCGAAACGCTGAAGCGACGCGTCTTGATTACGGGTGTTCCCGCAGGGGTGTCAGCATCAGCCTTGGATGAGCTCATCCGAGGTCTCCTCATTGTGTGGATTTTCCCAGATCAGCCGGGGATCGAAACTCATGGCCGCGAGCATCGTGAACACGACCACCAGCCCAAAAAACAGAATGCCCAGGCGCGGCTCGATGTCGCCCAGGGCCTGGAACTTCACCAGCGCGGCCACCAGTGCCACCACGATCACATCCAGCATCGACCAATAGCCGATCAGCTCGATAAACCGGAACAGCTTCGAGCGCTCCTTGCGCGCCCACTGGCTATTGCGCTGCACCGTGATCAGCAGCAGCCCCAGGGATACGAACTTGATGCCCGGCACGGCAATGCTGGCGATGAAAATGATCAGCGCAATGTCCCAGGCGCCATGTTGCCAGAATTCCAGCACGCCGCTCATGATGGTGCTGTCCGCCCCGGAGCCGAGCATGGTGGTGTTCATCACCGGCAATATGTTCGCCGGCACATAGAATGCCAGTGCCGTGAGCAGGTAGGCCCAGGTGCGGGTCAGGGACTGAACCTTGCGCCGGTGCAACGGGGCGCCGCAGCGCTCACACTCGGTGGGTTCGCTGCGCATGTCGCACGGCTGGCCGCAGGTGTGGCACAGGCACAGGTTGAGTTCGCGGGCGGTGGGCGGTGAATTCATAGGGTGTCCCACAGGTCACGCACATCGCGCCCGGCGATGCGGATCAGCAAAAGACTGAGGGCGGCCAGCGCGAACAGGCCGATGCCGGGTATCACATCGAGCATGCCGGCCAGCTTGAAGACCGCCACCATCGCGCCCAACAGGCACACCTCCAGCATGCTCCAGGGCCTGAGGGCTTCCAGCCAGCGCATGCACAGCTTGAAGGCCGGCGAGCGCCTGCCGGAGAGGGCAAAACTCAATACCCAGATCAGCAGCAGCAGCTGAAACACTGGCGCGATGATCATGGAAATCGCCGCCACCAACGCGATGAACGTGATCGGGCCCAGGCTCAGCGCAATTACCGAATCCCAGAGTGTCGCGCTGTTCTTCAGGCCCTGCAGGCTGATGCTCATCACCGGATAGAAATTGGCGAACGCCCACAACACCGCGGCGGTGAGCGTCAACGCGAGGCGCTGTTGCACCGACAGGCCGTTATAGCGCTGCAGCACTCCCTCGCAGCGCAGGCACAGGGCTTTCTGATGTTTGGCGAGCGTGACTTTCTGGTACACGCAGTCGCAGTGTTCGCAGATGATCTGTTGATTCGCCATAGGGCCGCTCCAAAAGCGACTGGCTAGGGTGCTGGCCGTTGCCGGAGAGCCAATCGCGTTTGCGTAGCTTAGCAGCCGATGCCACCGTTTTACCTATTACTCGGCATCCTCTCCTTTCTGTAAGGCATTGACGGTTACGCTGTTGCGCCAAGCATTGTGCGTCGCCATATCAGACGCGCCAACGTGATCGACCAGTTGCACAAGGCGACAACCAGGATGATAGAGAGCAACGTCGACATGCCATGGTTGACGATTATTTTACCGGCCAATAATGGAAAGCCGAACACGCCGACAAAGTAGGAAAGACTGAATAAAACCAATGATTGCGCGGTCTGGCCCGCGGGGGCTTCATTGGCTGCCAGCCCGTTTATTACAGAGTAAGTCAGCCCGTAACCTACCCCGAGCACAATGGCGGCCAGCAAATACGCCGCCGAAGAGTGTACGAAGAAGGTGAACATCAATACCGAAATCACCATCAGCGCACTTAACAGGCTCGACATCAGGTAGGGATCGCGCTTGACGATATACCCCGCGACCAGCAGGCGACAGGAGATCGCCGCGCTCATGAAACCCAGGAAAAACAGGGAATAATCGAGATGGTTAAGCGCGGCATAGGAGGTTTGGAAGCTCGAAAGCCCGCCGAAGATTGCGCCGCCGAGGCCGACCATGATGATGGCAAATACCGCCTTGGAACCAAGCACCGCCTGTGCTGCCCGGGCGCTGATCCTGCACACTGTCACCGGCCCAAGACGTGCTTGCTGCTGCTTGATGTTAGGGGCGAGCAGGAAAAACAATGCCCCTCCAGCCAGGCTGGCAATGGCGGCGACGATAAATGCGGACTTCACCGAATGGCCCAGCGCCTCGGCGGCTCGCCCGACCAGCGGCCCCGTGCCGATGCCACTCATCATGCTGCCCGACAGCAACGCAAAATACTTCACGCGCCGGGCGGGCTCTATGATCATCGCCACAATGATCGGCCCAAGGGTGTAGAAAACGCCCCATCCAAACCCCAGGATCAAGCCGCTGGCCAGCAGTGCCACGCCGAAAGCTGGCACGGTCGCGAAGCCCAGGCAAGCCGCTGCCAGCAGCACAGCACCCGCTGCGATGGCTCTGGGAGCACCGATCAGATCGGTCAAGTGGCCTGAAAATATGACTGCCAGGAACGTGCTGAGCATCGCAACCGAGATAATCGTACCGGCGTCGGACTCACTGCCGCCGCTGTCCCGCAGCTTCATGGCCAATAAGAACGTAGTGCCGTAGGACAGGGATAGTAGATAGCTGCCCAGGCAAAACAGGCCGAATAGCCCGTTGCCAGTTGCGTGGCTCGCGGACGATGGTGAAGACATGGGTTCTTTCCTTGTGGAATCGACAGTCTGATAGCCAGAGGGATATTAATCAGCGGCGCGTTCTAGTGCGGCGGTCACCCGATCGATATCTTCGTTTCGGATCGTCGACATTTGCGTACGTCTTTTTGAAGCTCGATATCTATAGCAGACCATTAACGACAAACGTCATAGATTCAAAGTTTATGGACTGAACATTAACCCTTCTTAAACATACGGCGGGCTCGATCAGTTCTGGTGTTTATGTGCCAAGCGATTGCCGGCTGGCAGTAGCGTCTAACAAGCGTTGCAACAAAACCCCAGCTAGTGTTCAGCCGGTGTCTGCTACGGTCTACGTAGCGCCCAGAGTGGCTGGCTTTTTTATCCTGCAAGGGCCGCGCTCACGGAATTTTTACCGCTTGCCATGTTCCAAACCCCGCACAGGTCCGTTGCCCATGTCCTCTGCATCACAGAATGCAAAAGTAGGAGCTTCCTTCATGTTCACTCCGCGTCGTCTGCTTGTTGTCGCCACCGCCGTAGCCCTGTTGTCCGGCTGCGCTTCACCCAACCCTTATGACGGCAGCCAGGGACAGGCCGGCAATGGTTCCGAAAGCGGCATGAGCAAGACCGCCAAGTACGGCGGCCTCGGCGCGCTGGCCGGGGCATTGGCCGGTGCGGCCATCGACCATAACAACCGTGGCAAGGGCGCGCTGATCGGCGCAGTCGTTGCGGGGGCCGGCGCCGCCGGCTATGGCTACTACGCCGACCAGCAAGAGAAAAAACTGCGCGAAAGCATGGCCAATACCGGAGTTGAAGTGCAGCGCCAGGGTGACCAGATCAAGCTGATCATGCCCGGCAATATCACCTTCGCCACCAACTCCGACGCCATCTCCAGCAGCTTCTACCAGCCGCTGAACAACCTGGCCAATTCCCTCAAGCAGTTCAACCAGAACACCATCCAGATCGTTGGCTACACCGACAGCACCGGCAGCCGTCAGTTGAATATGGACCTTTCCCAGCGCCGTGCACAGAGCGTGGCCAACTACCTGACCTCTCAGGGCGTCAGTGCCGCCAACCTGAGCGCACGCGGCGCCGGCCCGGATAATCCGATCGCCAGTAACGCTGACGTCAACGGCCGTGCCCAAAACCGTCGCGTAGAAGTGAACCTTGGCCCGATCCCAGGCCAGCAATACGGCCAGCCGGGCGCCCAGCAACAGGCGCCACAACAGAACAACCAGTTCCAGGGCAACCCGTACTCGCAATACCAGTAAACAACCGCCACAAAAAAGGGCGCCGTGCATTGACTGCACGGCGCCCTTTTTTTTGACTTGCGGTTACATCAGTCGATGTATTCGAACACCTTGACGATTTTCTGCACACCGGACACACCCTGTACCAGGTTGGCCGCGCGAGTGGCTTCAGCCTGGGTCAACAGGCCCATCATGTAGACGATACCGTTGTCGGTGACGATCTTGATGCGCGAGCCCGGAACGGCGCTGTCGGTGAGCATCTGCGCCTTGATCTTGGTGGTCAGCAAGGCATCGTTGCTGATGGCCAGCAGCGTGATCGGGTCCATGACCTGCAGTTCGTTGTGCACCTTCTTGACCCGTTGCACCGCCGAGGCGGCCTGTTCAGCCTGGGCCTTGAGTTCGGCGCGCGGGGTTTGCCCGGCCAGCAGCACGACGCCGTTGAAGCTGGTGACCACGATGCGTGATGCGCCGTTGCCCAGGTCCGTGGCCGCTTTGGCGACGTTGACCTTGACCTTGGTTTCGATCAGCGAGTCATCGATGGTGCTGCCGAAAGTGCGCGTGCCCCGGTCGTCCTGGATGGGGGTGTCCCGTGTAGCGGTGATTGCCGTGCTGCAGCCGCTGATGGCGAGGCACAGCGTGATGGCCAAAAGGCTGAGGCGATTAACGGTCATTCTTCACTCCCGAACAGTTGGCTGTCGATCAGATCGCACAGGCAGTGGATCGCCAGCAGGTGGACTTCTTGAATGCGTGCAGTGACATTGGCCGGAACGCGAATCTCCACGTCCTCAGGCAGCAGCAACGAGGCCATGCCGCCGCCATCGCGCCCGGTTAATGCTACGACAATCATTTCGCGATCATGTGCGGCCTGGATCGCTTGAATGATGTTCGCCGAGTTGCCACTGGTGGAAATCGCCAGCAACACATCGCCCGGCTGGCCGAGGGCGCGGATCTGTTTGGAAAAAATTTCGTTGTAGCTGTAATCGTTGGCGATCGAGGTGATGGTCGACGAATCGGTGGTCAGTGCAATCGCCGGCAGGCTCGGGCGCTCGCGCTCAAAGCGGTTGAGCAGCTCGGAGGAGAAATGCTGGGCGTCACCGGCCGAGCCGCCGTTACCGCACGAAAGCATTTTGCCTTCGTTGAGCAAGGCGTTGACCATGACCTGACTGGCTTGCTCGATGTGCGGTGCAAGTACGTCCATCGCCTGTTGCTTGGTGTCGATGCTGGCCTGGAAAAGCTGGCGAATTCGGGATTGCATGTCCATCTGTGTGACCTTAATGAGCGCGGCTGTTTGGCACAGAAATGTGCAGCCCGCAAAGCAAAGAGCAAAAGTGTGGGGTGAAGGTGCCGGGTGAGTCAGCTGTCGAAGGCATCTTTGAGCCAATTCAGGTCAGCTGGGCCCGACGGTGTGCTTTCCATGGCAACCACATCGAAACGGCAGGGGCTATCGGCCCAGCGATGCTCTTTGTGCAGGAAAAACTGCGCGGCGAGTATCAGCTTTTGACGCTTGCGCCCATCGATACTGGCGAGCGCGCCACCCCATTGTGCGTGTTTTCTGTAGCGGACTTCGACGAATACTACTGTATCGCCGTCAAGCATGACCAGATCCAGCTCACCGCGTTTACATAACCAGTTCTGCGCCAGAAGGCGCAGACCCTGTTGTTGCAGATAGTTCAGCGCGTAGCGTTCGGCATCCTTGCCGCTTTGTGCGCTGGACCGCTCGGGCATCAGCGCGGGGTATCCGGCAGGCGCTGGACCTCGCCGCCGACGAACTTCGCCCACGGCATCTGGCGGTCAACGCGCTGGTTGGCGCTGATGCCCAGGTTACCGGAGAGGCCGTCGACACGGGTGTCCGGCAACGCCTTGAGCTGGCCCAGGCGTGGCGCCAGGCGATAGGCATCGACGCCCATCGCATACAGGCGACCCAGGCTGCCATTGGCCTGCGGCCATTGTGCGGCGACCTGGTTGCGCAACGGGTCGGTGGTGTTGAGCAACCAAGGGGTTTCGCAGAACATCACGTTGGTCATGTCCAGGTACTGGTTGCGGTCGCCACTGGCGCTGAAGACGTGGGACGTCGCGTAGACGGGCACATCACCGGCGTACTGGAAGTTCAGGGTCGGCTTGATCTGCTGGGCCAGTTGCGGGGTGACGGCCAGGAAGATGAACTCGATGTCCTGGCGACGCGAAGGCTGGGCGGCAACGTCAGTGCCGACGGTGTCTTGCAGGCTCTTGGCGCGGCCTTCGCTTTTGCGCAGTTGGAAGAGGTCGGCGATCTGCTGGGCCAGGGCCACAGGCTGGTCGACATATTCGACGCCCATGACGGTGCCACCGTTGGCTTCCCAATCCTGGCGGAAGGCCTTGTAGACACGCTCGCCCCATTCGCCACGGGGCACCATGGCGGCGGCGCGATGCAGGCCGTCGGCACGGGCGCGGCGCGACACTTCACGGGCTTCGTCTTCAGCGGCCAGGCCGAACTGGAACAACTGCGCCGGGGCTTGATCGCCTTCGCTGTAGTTCAGCGCCAGGGTGGTGATCGGCAATTGCGGGCGTGCACTGAGCTGTTTGACCAGCGGTTTTTCCAGCGGGCCAACCACCAGCTGCACGCCGGCGGCCTGGGCCTTGGCGTAGAAGTCGTCGATGGAGGTCAGGCGCGAGCTGTCGTAGAACTCAATCACCGGCGGCTTCTGCCCGGCCTGTTCGGCCTGGTAGTGAGCGGCCATGAAGCCTTCACGCAATGCCTTGCCGACCGACGCCAGGGCGCCTTCCTGCGGCAGCAGCAGGGCGATCTTGGTCAGGGGCTGGCTGGCCAGCTCCTTGAGTTTGGTCAAGGGCGTTGGCAATTGCACGGCCGCCGGATGGCCCGGGTTGCGTGCGCGCCAGGTATCGATGGCGGTTTGTTGCTGCTCCAGCGTGCCGGCGCCCTTGACCGCCTGGGCCAGGGTGATCCAGCCGTCCAGCGTCGGGTTGCCAGTGGCTTGCAACTGTTCGGCGGGCAGAGCGGCAATCAACACCCAGATCGCTTCGTGGTTGCTGTTGGCGGCGTCACCGGTGAGCAGCGGCGCCATGGCGACACGCTCCCGCGCTGCCGCCAGGGTCTGGCCGTCGGCTTCATAGGCGCGGGCATGCACGGTGCCGGTGCGCACTTGTTGATCGACCGGCAGCTCCTTCAGGCTTTGCAGGCTGGGGTGGTTCAGCGCCGTCAATGCAGCCTTGGGCTGGTTGCGGGTCATCGCCAGCTCGGCGGCCAGGGTGCTGGCAAACACTTGCGCGGCTGGCCTCAGGACATCCAGGGGCACCTGCGCAAGAATCTGCGAGGAACGGCCAGGGTTGTTCTGCTGGTAGGCCAGGTCAGCCGCACTCAGGCGCAGCAATGCGGCCTTTTCTGGCGTCTTGGCAGCCGTGGCCTGTTCGAGCAGTTGCTCGATACTGGCGTCGGGCGTGCGTGGTAGGTCGCCAAGGCTGGACGAGGGCGAGCTGGCGCAAGCGGCCAGCAAGGCAGCGAGGCAGAGGGCGGAGAGCAGCCGCAGGCAAGCGATCATGTAAGTGTTCCTGATACCGATCAAATTAGCGTGGAAGTGTACCCAAGCACTGGCCCAGGCGCGATGTTCGTGGCGTGAAACCGTGGATTTAGGTCGTGCAATTGTTGCGTTTTACTAACAATGGCTGAAACGACATCCGCCGTGACGGCATATTTTCAGCGCGTTGACGCGCTACAATGTGGCTTTTGCCAACCATCGAGGTGTGCGTTTTGACTGCTCCAGGTCCTTTGAATTCCACTGCAGGCTCGCTTTTTGTCGTGGCGACGCCCATTGGCAACCTGGACGACATCAGTGCCCGGGCATTGAAAGTGTTGCGCGAGGTTAAATTGATCGCGGCGGAAGACACGCGACACTCCCAACGGTTGATGCAGCATTTTGGAATCCCCACGCCACTGGCGGCCTGCCATGAACACAACGAGCGCGAGGAGGGCAGCCGTTTTATCACCCGTTTGCTGGCAGGTGATGATGTTGCGCTGATCTCCGATGCGGGCACGCCGCTGATTTCCGACCCGGGCTACCATCTGGTGCGCCAGGCGCGCGCCGCTGGTATCAATGTAGTGCCTGTTCCAGGTGCGTGCGCGCTGATTGCAGCATTATCTGCAGCCGGCTTGCCGTCGGACCGCTTTATCTTCGAAGGCTTCCTGCCCGCCAAGACGGTAGGGCGTCGCGCGCGCTTGCAGGCGCTGAAGGAAGAGCCGCGCACCTTGATTTTCTACGAAGCCCCGCACCGCATCCTGGAGTGCCTGCAGGACATGGAGCTGGTGTTCGGCGGCGCGCGCCTGGCGCTGCTGGCTCGCGAATTGACCAAGACCTTCGAAACCCTCAAGGGCCTGCCGCTGGAAGAGCTGCGCGGGTTTGTCGAAGGCGACAGCAATCAGCAGCGCGGAGAATGCGTGGTGCTGGTGGCCGGCTGGACGGCTCCAGAGGATGAAGATGCAGTCGGTAGCGAAGCCATGCGCATCCTCGATTTGCTGCTCAAGGAGATGCCGCTCAAGCGGGCTGCCGCCCTCGCCGCAGAA
This sequence comes from Pseudomonas sp. R2-37-08W, assembly GCF_003851705.1. NCBI lineage: Bacteria > Pseudomonadati > Pseudomonadota > Gammaproteobacteria > Pseudomonadales > Pseudomonadaceae > Pseudomonas > Pseudomonas sp. R2-37-08W. Next base: position 1,078,945 of record NZ_CP027728.1, read on the forward strand.
ATTACCGGGGTGCGCAAGAATGTGTTGTATCAGGCGGCGCTGGATAAACAGAAAGCCGAATAGTTCCGGGGCCGGGCCGGTGTTTCGTCTGAAGGTGATGGCAATGCTGCACTTTTAATACTTGTCCTGAGGCCGTCGTGCCGTTAACCTGCGCGGCGGAGAGTCGATTGGACAGTCGCTGCCTTCTATGAAAATTAGGGGGGGAGGAAAGTCCGGGCTCCATAGGGCGAAGTGCCAGGTAATGCCTGGGAGGCGTGAGCCTACGGAAAGTGCCACAGAAAATAACCGCCTAAGCACTTCGGTGCCGGTAAGGGTGAAAAGGTGCGGTAAGAGCGCACCGCACGACTGGCAACAGTTCGTGGCTAGGTAAACCCCACTTGGAGCAAGACCAAATAGGGTCCCAAGGCGTGGCCCGCGCTGGGACCGGGTAGGTTGCTAAAGATGTCCAGTGATGGCCATCGTAGACGAATGACTGTTCAAGACAGAACCCGGCTTACAGATCGACTCTCCACCTTTTTTCCTTCTGCCTGAACCTCGGGCAGAAAACCCGGTAGTAACGCAAGAATCCCTCCCTGCCAAATCATTGGCAGATGCGTCTTCGTAATACCAAAAAAATCTTACTCTTAATAAATTACTTTAACTCTGAGCCATAGCGCTTTGAGTTATTTGTGCTTGTTGAGTCAAAAACCACGCTGAACTCGGGTTTCTCCTCCCGTTACGCTCGTAAATCTCCGTTCTGTAAGGCTTTTCCTTGTATCCGCGCCTTGACGGTGTGGTGGGCGCATTCCTATAGTGTGCGCAAGTGGCGGAAAGTGGCACAAAGTGGGTTTTTTGAACGTAAAACGCTAAAATTTGGAGAAACGCACCTGTGTTTCGCGGAGCTAATGCTATCAGTCTCGATGCAAAAGGCCGTCTCGCCATGCCGAGCCGGTATCGTGACGAGCTCATTTCGCGAAGTTCGGGGCAGTTAATCATCACGATTGACGCGGTTGACCCTTGTTTGTGTGTGTACCCACTCGATGAGTGGGAGTTGATCGAAACCAAGTTGCGCGCTCTGCCTTCATTGCGTGAAGAAAACCGCCGCCTGCAGCGTTTGCTGATCGGTAATGCCGTCGACCTTGAACTCGATGGCAGCGGTCGTTTCCTGGTGCCGCCGCGTTTGCGCGAATACGCCAGGCTCGACAAGCGCGCAATGCTGGTAGGCCAACTGAACAAGTTCCAATTGTGGGACGAAGATGCCTGGGATGCTGTTTCTGCAGCTGACCTGGCTGCTATTCAACAACCGGGCGCCATGCCTGATGAACTGCGTGATTTGATCCTGTGACTATTGATAGCGGCTTTAACCACATCACCGTACTGCTTGACGAAGCCGTTGAGGCTCTCGCCGTACGCGCGGATGGCTGCTATTTGGATGGCACCTTCGGCAGGGGCGGGCACAGTCGGTTGATACTCAGCCAGCTCGGGCCCAACGGTAAACTCCTCGGGTTCGACAAAGACCCTCAAGCGATTGCCACCGGGCAAGCGCTAGCGGCCGAAGACGGCCGCTTTGTCGTTGTGCAGCGCAGCTTTGCCGAGCTGGGCGCCGAAGTCGCCGAGCGCGGTATGGCGGGCAAGGTGGCCGGGATTCTGCTCGACCTGGGCGTGTCTTCGCCGCAGCTCGATGACCCGGAGCGCGGCTTCAGCTTCATGAACGATGGCCCCCTCGACATGCGCATGGACCCTACCCGTGGCGTCAGCGCCGCGCAGTTCATCGCCACCGCGCCGGTGGAAGAAATTGCCCGGGTGTTCAAGGAGTACGGCGAAGAACGCTTCGCCGGTCGCATGGCCCGCGCTGTGGTCGAGCGCCGCGAAATCCAGCCGTTCGAACGCACCGCTGACCTGGCCGAAGTGCTGAAGGTCGCCAACCCCGCATGGGAGAAGGGCAAAAACCCGGCGACCCGTGCGTTCCAGGGCCTGCGCATTCACGTCAACAACGAATTGGGCGATCTGGAGGCTGGCCTCGAGGCCGCCCTGGACGCGTTAGAAGTGGGCGGTCGCCTGGTGGTGATCAGTTTCCATTCCCTGGAAGACCGTATCGTCAAACTGTTCATGCGGCGTCTGGTCAAGGGCGAGTCCGACAACCTGCCGCGCAATCTGCCGGTGCGTTTCGAAGCCTTTGTGCCGAAAATCAAAGTCCATGGCAAAGCGCAGTTCGCCTCCGAAGCCGAACTCAAGGCCAACCCACGTTCGCGCAGCGCCGTCATGCGCGTCGCGGAGAAGTTGCGGTGAGCAAGCTTTTCGCCAAACCCCTGCCGGGCGGCAGCTTCTTTATGTTGCTGCTGTTTATCGGCGTGCTGGTGTCCGCGATTGCGGTGTCCTACAGCGCGCACTGGAATCGTCAATTGCTCAATACCCTCTATGGGGAGTTGAGCGTGCGCGACAAGGCGCAGGCGGAATGGGGCCGGTTGATCCTGGAGCAGAGTACGTGGACGGCCCATAGCCGTATCGAAGTGCTGGCCACCGAACAACTGAAAATGCACATTCCGGGCGCGGCCGACGTACGCATGGTGGCGCCATGATGAAACTTGAAGGCGCACTCTATCCATGGCGCTTCCGCCTGATGCTCGGCTTGCTGGCATTGATGGTGGGTGCGATCGTCTGGCGGATATTCGACCTGCAGGTCGTCGACCGTGACTTCCTGATCGGCCAGGGCGATGCCCGTAGCCTGCGGCATATTCCGATTCCTGCGCACCGCGGCCTGATTACCGACCGCAACGGCGAGCCTCTGGCCGTGAGTACCCCGGTGACCACCTTGTGGGCCAACGCCAAGGAACTGCAGGTGGCCAAGGACAAGTGGCCCGAACTCGCCGCTGCCTTGGGGCAAGACCGCAAAGCGCTGACCGAGCGCCTGGAAGCCCAGGCCAATAAAGAATTTATCTATCTGGTTCGCGGGCTCACCCCGGAGCAGGGCCAGCAAGTGCTCGACCTGAAAATTCCGGGTGTCTATGGCATCGAGGAATTTCGTCGTTTCTACCCGGCCGGTGAAACCACCGCGCACATGGTCGGCTTTACCGATATCGACGACCATGGCCGCGAAGGTGTCGAGCTGGCCTACGACGAATGGCTGGCCGGCGTTCCCGGCAAGCGCCAGGTCATCAAGGACCGGCGCGGCAGACTGATCAAAGATGTTCAGGTCACCAAGAACGCCAAGGCCGGTAAGCCCTTGGCGTTGTCGATCGACTTGCGCCTGCAGTACCTGGCCAACCGCGAACTGCGTAACGCGATCATCGAGAACGGCGCCAAAGCCGGCAGCCTGGTGATCATGGACGTGAAGACCGGCGAAATTCTCGCCATGGTCAACCAGCCGACCTACAACCCGAACAATCGTCGCAACCTGCAACCGGCGATGATGCGCAACCGCGCAATGATCGACGTGTTCGAGCCGGGTTCGACCATGAAAGCCATCTCCATGAGTGCCGCCCTGGAAACCGGACGCTGGAAGCCCAGCGACAAGGTCGAGGTGTATCCAGGCACTTTGCAGTTGGGCAAATACACCATCCGCGACGTGTCGCGCACCGAGGGCCCGGTGCTGGATCTGACAGGCATCCTGATCAACTCCAGTAACGTAGGGATGAGTAAGGTCGCCTTCGATATCGGTGGCGAAACCATCTACCACCTCGCGCAGAAGATCGGCCTGGGCCAGCCCACCGGGCTCGATTTCCCAGGTGAGCGCGTCGGCAACCTGCCGAACTACCGCGACTGGAAAAAGGCCGAGACCGCCACGCTGTCGTACGGCTACGGCCTGTCGGTGACCGCGATCCAACTGGCCCATGCTTTCTCGGTATTGGCGAATAATGGCCGAATGGTTCCGCTGAGCCTGATTCACGTGGACGAAGCGCCGAAAGCCACCCAGGTGATCCCGGAAAAAGTCGCCAAGACCATGCAAGGCATGCTGCAACAAGTGATCGAGGCGCCGCGTGGCGTATTCCGCGCCCAAGTGCCGGCCTATCACGTGGCCGGCAAGTCCGGTACCGCGCGTAAAACCTCGGTGGGCACCAAGGGTTATGCGGAAAACTCCTACCGCTCATTGTTCGCCGGTTTCGGCCCGATGAGCGACCCGCGCTACGCCATCGTCGTAGTGATCGATGAACCGAGCAAGGCCGGTTACTTCGGTGGCCTGGTCTCGGCGCCGGTGTTCAGCAAAGTGATGTCCGGCACCCTGCGCCTGATGAACATCACGCCGGACAATCTTGCGCCAACCCAGCAAGCGAACGCCGCACCCCCGGCCGCTGCTGTAAAAGCCAATGGAGGGCGCGGCTGATGTCTCTTAGCCTGAACAAGATTTTTGCCCATGCCGGCCGCGATCTGCTGATTCGCGAGTTGAGCCTGGACAGCCGCAATGTGCGCGCCGGTGACCTGTTCCTGGCCGTGCCCGGTGGCAAGTTCGATGGCCGTGCGCATATTGCCGACGCCCTGCAACGTGGTGCTGCCGCTGTTGCTTATGAAGTGGAAGGCGCTACTGTGCTGCCGATCACCGATGTGCCGTTGATTCCAGTCAAGGGCTTGGCCGCGCAGTTGTCCGACATTGCCGGGCGCTTCTACGGTGAACCGAGCCGCCACCTGAACCTGGTGGGCGTGACCGGCACCAACGGCAAGACCAGCGTGACTCAACTGGTTGCCCAGGCCCTGGACCTGCTGGGTCAGCACTGCGGCATCGTCGGTACCCTGGGCACCGGCTTCTATGGTGCGCTGCAAAGCGGCCTGCACACCACGCCGAATCCGATTGCCGTGCAGGCGACCCTGGCTGACCTGAAAAAAGCCGGCGCCAAGGCGGTTGCCATGGAAGTGTCGTCCCATGGTCTCGACCAGGGCCGTGTCACGGCCCTGGCGTTTGACGTGGCGGTGATGACCAACCTGTCCCGCGACCACCTCGATTACCACGGCACCATGGACGCGTATGCAGCGGCCAAGGCCAAGCTGTTCGCCTGGAATCACCTGAAGTGCCGGGTAGTGAACCTGGATGATGCCTTCGGTCGCCAACTGGCAGCTCAAGACAGCGAAGCGCGCTTGATCAGCTATAGCCTGGAAGACACTCGTGCGTACCTGTACTGCCGCGAAGCCCAGTTCAGCGACGAGGGCGTGCGCGCCACCCTGGTAACGCCACAAGGCGAGCACCATTTGCGCAGCACGCTGCTCGGGCGTTTCAACCTGAGCAACGTATTGGCAGCCATCGGCGCCTTGCTCGGCCTGGATTACGCCCTCGACGAAATTCTGAAAGTACTGCCCAAACTGGAAGGCCCGGCCGGCCGCATGCAGCGCCTGGGTGGCGGTACGCAACCGTTGGTGGTGGTCGATTATGCCCACACCCCTGATGCACTGGAAAAAGTCCTGCTGGCCCTGCGCCCGCACGCCAAGGGCAAGCTGTTGTGCCTGTTCGGCTGCGGCGGCGACCGTGATCGCGGCAAGCGCCCGTTGATGGCCGAGATTGTCGAGCGCCTGGCCGACGGCGTGCTGGTGACCGACGACAATCCGCGCAGCGAAGACCCCAGCCGGATTTTCGACGATATACGCGAAGGCTTCAAAGACACTGCCAGCGTCACGTTCGTGGCGGGTCGCGGCGCAGCCATTGCCCAATTGATCGCCAGTGCCAGCGCGGATGACGTGGTGGTGCTGGCCGGCAAGGGGCATGAGGATTACCAGGAAATCAATGGCGAGCGCCATGCCTTCTCCGATCTGGTCGAAGCGGGTCACGCCCTGACCGCCTGGGAGGTCGCCCATGCTTAAGCCGATGACCTTCAGCGAACTGGCCCAGGCGTTGTCCGCCCGGGTGCTGTCGAGCGATTGCACGTTCGACGGCGTCAGTATCGACAGTCGCAACATCCAGCCCGGCCAGCTGTTCATCGCACTCACAGGCCCGCGGTTTGACGGTCACGACTACCTGAACGACGTCGCCGCCAAAGGCGCCGTGGGTGCCCTGGTGCAACGTGAAGTGGCGCACGCGACGTTGCCACAGTTGCTGGTCGCCGATACCCGCTTGGCCTTGGGCCAATTGGGCGCGCTGAACCGTGCCGCGTTCGACAAGCCGATTGCCGCGATCACCGGCTCCAGTGGCAAGACCACCGTCAAGGAACTGTTGGCCGGCGTACTGCGCACGCGCGGGCCGGTACTCGCCACCCGGGGCAACCTGAACAATGATTTCGGCGCACCGCTGACCCTGCTCGAACTGGCCCCGGAACACACGGCGGCAGTCATCGAGCTGGGCGCTTCACGCGTCGGTGAGATTGCCTACACCGTGGCGCTGACCAAGCCCCATGTCGCGGTTATCAACAATGCCGGTACCGCCCACGTCGGTGAATTCGGTGGCCCGGAAAAGATCGTCGAAGCCAAGGGTGAAATTCTCGAAGGCCTCGACGCTTCGGGCACCGCTGTACTGAATCTTGACGACAAGGCTTTCGAGACCTGGCGCGTACGCGCGGCCGGTCGCAAGGTGCTGACCTTTGCGGTGCACAACGCCGCAGCCGATTTTCATGCCAGCGACATCACCGTCGATGCGCGTGGTTGCCCGTCCTTCACCTTGCACACGCCGCAAGGCAGTGAACACGTGCAACTGAACCTGCTGGGCAACCATAACGTTGCTAACGCCTTGGCCGCTGCCGCTGCCGCCCATGCCTTGGGTGTGTCGTTGTTCGGCATCGCCACAGGCTTGGGCGCAGTGCAGCCGGTCAAAGGACGCACCGTCGCGCAATTGGCCACCAACGGCATGCGCGTGATCGATGACACTTACAACGCCAACCCGTCGTCCGTGAACGCCGCCGTGGATCTGCTCAGAGGCTTTGATGGCCGCAAGGTGCTGGTACTCGGCGACATCGGCGAATTGGGCGAGTGGGCTGAACAAGGGCACCGCGAAGTCGGCGCCTATGCCGCCGATAAAGTCGACGCGTTCTACGCCGTCGGCCCGAACATGGCGCACGCGGTAAACGCCTTCGGCCCCGGTGCGCGGCACTTTGCGACCCAGGGCGAATTGATCCAGGCGTTGGCTGCGGCTGAACGCGACACACACACAACCATTTTGATCAAGGGATCGCGCAGCGCGGTGATGGAAAACGTCGTCGCAGCCTTGTGTGGCTCAAGTACGGAGAAACATTAATGCTGCTGCTGCTGGCTGAGTATCTGCAACAGTTCCACAAAGGCTTCGCGGTCTTTCAGTACCTGACCCTGCGCGGGATCCTGGGTGTGCTGACCGCGCTGTGTTTGTCGCTGTTTCTGGGGCCGTGGATGATCCGCACCCTGCAGAACCTGCAAATTGGTCAATCGGTTCGCAATGACGGCCCGCAGTCGCATCTGTCCAAGTCCGGCACCCCGACCATGGGCGGCGCGTTGATCCTGTCGTCCATCGGCGTCAGCACCGTGCTCTGGGCTGACCTGCACAACCGCTACGTGTGGGTGGTGCTGCTGGTGACCCTGCTGTTCGGCGCCATCGGCTGGGTGGATGACTACCGTAAAGTGATCGAGAAGAATTCCAAGGGGCTGCCGAGCCGCTGGAAGTACTTCTGGCAGTCGGTATTCGGCCTGGCGGCGGCGATCTTCCTGTACACCACCGCACCAAGCGCTGTGGAAACCACTTTGATCATCCCGATGCTCAAGGACGCCAGCATTCCACTGGGCATCGGCTTCGTGGTGCTGACCTATTTCGTGATCGTCGGCTCGAGCAATGCGGTGAACCTGACTGATGGCCTCGACGGCCTGGCGATCATGCCGACGGTGATGGTCGGCGGCGCGCTCGGCATTTTCTGCTACCTGTCGGGTAACGTGAAGTTCGCCGAGTACCTGCTGATTCCCTACGTACCGGGTGCGGGTGAGCTGATTGTGTTCTGCGGCGCGCTGATCGGCGCCGGCCTGGGCTTCCTGTGGTTCAACACCTACCCGGCCCAAGTCTTCATGGGCGACGTCGGCGCACTGGCGCTGGGCGCGGCGCTGGGCACCATCGCGGTGATCGTGCGCCAGGAAATCGTGCTGTTCATCATGGGCGGTGTGTTCGTGATGGAAACCCTGTCGGTGGTCATCCAGGTGGCTTCCTTCAAATTGACCGGGCGCCGTGTATTCCGAATGGCGCCGATCCACCACCACTTTGAACTCAAGGGCTGGCCCGAGCCACGCGTGATCGTCCGTTTCTGGATCATCACCGTGATTCTGGTACTGGTCGGCCTTGCCACCCTGAAACTGAGGTAGAAACGAGTGTCCCTGATCGCTTCAGACCACTTCCGCATCGTTGTCGGCCTCGGCAAGAGCGGCATGTCCCTGGTTCGCTTCCTGGCGAACCGGGGCACGTCGTTTGCCGTGGCCGACACGCGGGAAAATCCACCGGAGCTGGTCACGCTGCGCCGTGATTACCCGCACGTGGAAGTGCGTTGTGGCGAATTGGACGTCGAATTTCTGTGCCGCGCCGATGAGCTTTACGTGAGCCCCGGCCTGGCGTTGGCCACACCGGCCCTGCAAGCGGCAGCGGCGCGTGGCGTGAAGCTGTCCGGCGACATCGACCTGTTTGCGCGTCACGCCAAGGCACCAATCGTGGCGATCAGCGGTTCCAACGCGAAAAGCACCGTGACCACCCTGGTCGGCGAAATGGCGAAGGCTGCCGGCAAGCGCGTGGCGGTGGGCGGCAACCTTGGGGTGCCGGCGCTGGACCTGCTCAGCGACGACGTCGAGTTGTACGTGATGGAGTTGTCGAGCTTCCAGCTGGAAACCACCCATGACCTCGGTGCCGAAGTGGCGACCGTGTTGAACGTCAGCGAAGACCATATGGACCGCTACAGCGGCCTGCCGGCCTATCACCTGGCCAAGCATCGTATCTTCCGGGGCGCCAAGCAGTTTGTGGTCAACCGCCAGGATGCCTTGAGCCGCCCACTGATAGGCGAAGGCATGCCTTGCTGGACCTTCGGCCTGAGCAAGCCTGATTTCAAAGCCTTTGGCATCCGCGAAGAGAACGGCGAGAAATACCTGGCCTTCGAATTCCAGAACCTGATGCCGGTGCGCGAGTTGAAAATTCGTGGCGCCCATAACCAGTCCAACGCCCTGGCGGCCTTGGCGCTCGGCCACGCGGTGGGCCTGCCCTTCGACGCTATGCTCGCCAGCCTGCGCACCTTTGCCGGCCTTGAGCATCGCTGCCAGTGGGTGCGCGACCTCGACGGCGTCAGCTATTACAACGACTCCAAGGCCACCAACGTCGGCGCTGCCCTGGCGGCCATCGAAGGCCTGGGTGCCGATATCGACGGCAAGCTGGTGCTGATCGCCGGTGGCGACGGCAAAGGTGCCGACTTCAAGGACCTTAAAGCACCGGTCGCTGCGCATTGCCGCGCGGTGGTGCTGATGGGCCGTGATGCGAACCTGATCGCCGCAGCCCTTGGCGACGCGGTGCCGCAAGTGCGCGCTACCTCCCTGGACGACGCGATCGCCCAGTGCAAAGCCCTGGCCCAGCCGGGTGATGCGGTACTGCTGTCGCCAGCCTGCGCCAGTTTCGACATGTTCAAGAACTATGAAGAGCGCGGCCAGCTGTTCGCCCGCGCCGTGGAGGCTTTGGCATGAGCCTCAACCTGAAAAACATCATCAAGCCGTACCCGTCGCCGATCATTACCGGGCGCGGCATCGACCTGGATTTCCCGATGCTCGCCGGTTGCCTGGCGCTGCTCGGCCTGGGCCTGGTGATGATCACCTCGGCGTCCTCCGAAGTGGCTGCGGTGCAGTCGGGCAACACCCTGTACATGATGATCCGTCACTTGGTGTACCTGGTGATCGGCCTCGGCGCGTGCATCGTCACCATGATGATCCCGATCGCTACGTGGCAGCGCCTGGGTTGGCTGATGCTGATCGGGGCGTTCGGCTTGCTGGTGATGGTGATCCTGCCCGGCATCGGCCGCGAGGTGAACGGTTCGATGCGCTGGATCGGCTTCGGTGCCTTCAACGTGCAACCCTCGGAAATCGCCAAGGTGTTCGTGGTGATCTACCTGGCCGGCTACCTGGTGCGCCGTCAGAAAGAAGTGCGCGAAAGCTGGATGGGCTTTTTCAAGCCATTCATCGTGCTGCTGCCCATGGCCGGTCTGCTGCTGATGGAGCCCGACTTCGGCGCCACCGTGGTAATGATGGGCGCCGCCGCCGCGATGCTGTTCCTGGGTGGCGTCGGCCTGTTTCGCTTCACCTTGATGGTGGTGCTGGCGGTCGCGGCCGTGACGGTGCTGGTGCAGGCGCAACCCTACCGGATGGCCCGTCTGATTACCTTTACCGACCCCTGGTCCGACCAGTTCGGTTCCGGCTACCAGTTGACCCAGGCGCTGATTGCCTTCGGTCGCGGCGAGTGGCTGGGCGTAGGCCTGGGCAACAGTGTGCAGAAGCAGTTCTATCTGCCCGAAGCGCACACCGACTTCGTGTTCTCGGTACTGGCCGAGGAACTGGGCGTGGTCGGTTCGCTGTGCACCGTCGCGCTGTTCGTGTTCGTATGTGTACGCGGCATGTACATCGGCTTGTGGGCCGAGAGGGCCAAACAGTATTTCGCCGCTTATGTGGCGTACGGCTTGTCGTTCCTGTGGATCGGCCAGTTCCTGATCAATATCGGCGTGAACGTCGGGCTGCTGCCGACCAAGGGCCTGACCTTGCCGTTCCTCAGTTACGGCGGCAGTTCGTTGGTGATTTGCTGCGCCTGCCTTGGCTTGTTGCTACGCATCGAATGGGAGAGTCGCACTCACCTGGGCAGCGAAGAGATGGAGTTCAGCGAAAGCGACTTCGCCGAGGAGCCGACCCATGGGCGCTAACGTGCTGATCATGGCTGGCGGCACCGGGGGCCATGTGTTCCCGGCCCTGGCCTGCGCGCGCGAATTCCAGAACCGTGGCTACAGCGTGCACTGGTTGGGAACGCCGCGTGGCATCGAGAACGAGCTGGTGCCGAGCGCCGGTTTGCCGCTGCACCTGATCAACGTCACGGGCTTGCGTGGCAAGGGCAAATTGTCGCTGCTCAAGGCGCCGTTCGTGTTGCTCAAGGCGGTATGGCAGGCACGCCAGGTCATCCGTGAGTTGCAGCCTGTGTGTGTGCTCGGCTTTGGCGGTTATGTGACCGGCCCCGGCGGCGTGGCGGCAAAACTCGCCGGTGTCCCCATGATCGTGCATGAACAGAACGCCGTCGCCGGTACCGCCAACCGCTTGCTGGTGCCATTGGCCGCGCGGGTGTGTGAAGCCTTCCCGAATACCTTCAGCGCGTCGAGCAAGCGCCGTACCACCGGCAACCCGGTGCGCACCGAGCTGTTCATGGACATCGCCCGTCAGGCGCTGGTCGGACGCAAGGCGCACCTGCTGATCCTCGGCGGAAGCCTGGGCGCCGAGCCGCTGAACAAATTGCTGCCGGAGGCGCTGGCGCAACTCCCTGTGGAATTGCGGCCTGAGATCTTCCACCAAGCCGGCAAGCACCACGATGAAGTCACCGCCACGCGCTATCGCGAGGCCGGTGTCGAGGCGACTGTCCAGCCCTTCATCAAAGACATGGCCCACGCCTATGGCTGGGCCGACCTGGTGGTCTGTCGCGCTGGTGCGCTGACCGTCAGTGAACTGGCTGCCGCCGGTCTGCCGTCGTTGCTGGTGCCTCTGCCCCACGCAATCGACGATCACCAGACCCGCAACGCCGAATATTTGGCCGGGGAGGGCGCTGCCTTCCTGCTGCCGCAAAGAACGACTGGCGCCGCCGATTTGGCCGCACGCCTGACCGAGGTTTTGATGCAACCGGAACGACTCAACAGCATGGCGAGCACCGCAAGCCGCCTGGCCAAACCTGACGCAACCCGCACCGTGGTCGATATCTGCCTGGAGGTGGCCCATGGTTGAGAATCAGAAAGCCATGCCACAACCGGAAATGCGCCGCATCCGTCGCATCCACTTCGTCGGCATCGGCGGCGTGGGCATGTGCGGGATTGCCGAAGTATTGCTGAACCTGGGCTATCAGGTGTCCGGCTCTGACTTGAAAGAGTCGCCGGTCACCGAGCGCCTGAAGTCCTTTGGCGCGCAGATCTTCATCGGCCACCGCGCCGAAAACGCCGCCGAGGCGGATGTGCTGGTGGTGTCCAGCGCTGTGAACACGTCCAACCCGGAAGTGGCCACCGCCCTCGAGCGCCGTATTCCGGTGGTGCCGCGTGCCGAGATGCTCGCCGAGCTGATGCGCTACCGCCACGGCATCGCCGTCGCCGGTACCCACGGCAAGACCACCACTACCAGCCTGATCGCCTCGGTGTTCGCCGCCGGTGGCCTGGACCCGACCTTCGTCATCGGTGGCCGCCTGAATGCAGCCGGCACCAATGCCCAGCTCGGTACCAGCCGCTACCTGATCGCCGAAGCCGATGAAAGCGACGCGAGCTTCCTGCACCTGCAACCGCTGGTCGCCGTCGTCACCAACATCGACGAAGACCACATGGCAACCTACGACGGTGACTTCAACAAATTGAAGAAGACCTTCGTCGACTTCCTGCATAACCTGCCGTTCTACGGGTTGGCCGTGGTGTGCCTGGACGATCCGGTGGTGCGCGAGATTCTGCCGCAGGTCAAGCGCCCTACCGTGACCTACGGCTTCAGCGAAGACGCTGACGTGCGCGCGATCAATGTCCGCCAGGAAGGCATGCAAACCTTCTTCACCGTGCTGCGCCCCGACCGCGAGCCGCTGGATGTGTCGGTCAACATGCCGGGCAACCACAACGTACTGAACTCCCTGGCGACCATCTGCATCGCAACCGATGAAGGCGTCAGCGATGAAGCCATCGTCGAAGGCCTGTCGCGCTTTGCCGGTGTCGGCCGACGCTTCCAGGTCTACGGCCAACTGCCGGTTGAAGGCGGTGAGGTGATGCTGGTGGATGATTACGGTCACCACCCCACCGAAGTCGCCGCCGTGATCAAGGCCGTGCGCGGTGGCTGGCCGGAGCGTCGCCTGGTGATGGTCTACCAGCCGCACCGCTACAGCCGCACCCGTGACCTGTACGACGACTTCGTCAATGTATTGGCCGATGCCAACGTGCTCTTGCTGATGGAGGTGTACCCGGCCGGTGAAGAACCGATTCCGGGCGCCGACAGCCGCAAGCTGTGCAACAGCATCCGTCAGCGCGGGCAGTTGGACCCGATCTACATCGAGCGGGGCGTCGACCTGGCGCCGATCGTCAAGCCGCTGCTGCGCGCCGGCGACATTCTGCTGTGCCAGGGTGCCGGTGATATCGGTGGCCTTGCGCCTAAATTGCTGGCCAGCCCATTGTTCGTAAAAGAAGCGCTTGCTGCCGAAAAGGGGAAGTCGAAATGATCACTGACTACGCCTCCCTGTTCTCCACTGTCGCGCCTGCCGACTTCGGCCGCGTTGCCGTGCTGTTCGGCGGCAAGAGCGCCGAGCGCGCAGTGTCGCTCAAGTCTGGCAATGCGGTGCTTGAAGCGCTGCAAAGCGCCGGTGTGAACGCCTTCGGTATCGACGTGGGCGATGATCTCCTCGCCCGCCTGCTGGCCGAAAAGATCGACCGCGCCTTCATCATTCTTCACGGCCGTGGCGGTGAAGACGGCAGCATGCAGGGCCTGCTCGAGTGCGCCGGCATCCCCTATACCGGCAGCGGCATCCTGGCGTCGGCACTGGCGATGGACAAGCTGCGCACCAAGCAGGTGTGGCACAGCCTGGGCATTCCCACACCACGTCACGCCGTGTTGCGCAGCGAGGACGATTGTATTTGCGCAGCCAAGGAACTGGGCCTGCCTTTGATCGTCAAACCTGCCCATGAAGGCTCCAGTATCGGCATGGCCAAAGTGAACTCGGCCGCTGAATTGATCGACGCATGGAAAGCGGCAAGTACCTACGATTCGCAAGTGTTGGTGGAACAGTGGATCCAGGGTCCCGAGTACACCATCGCCACCCTGCGTGGCCAGGTATTGCCGCCTATCGCATTGGGCACGCCCCACACTTTTTACGATTACGACGCCAAGTACGTGGCTTCCGATACCCAGTACCGGATCCCCTGCGGCCTTGACGCAACCAGGGAACAACAATTGATGGACCTCACGGCGCAAGCCTGTGAGGCGCTGGGTATCGCCGGTTGGGCGCGGGCAGACGTGATGCAGGATGACCAGGGGAATTTCTGGTTCCTGGAAGTCAACACCGCACCCGGGATGACCGACCACAGCCTGGTCCCAATGGCCGCCCGTGCCGCCGGTCTGGATTTCCAGCAGTTGGTGCTGGCGATCCTGGCCGACAGCATTGAGCCAAGAGGCTAAGCACATGAAAGGCGCATCGCTTCGTCATCAGCCCCCACAAGCACCGAGCCGCAAGCCGGTGCCACGGGGTGCCAGCCGCATGGTGGCCAAAGAGCCGATGTCGGCGCGCCTGCCCAAAGCCAACTTTGGTTTCATCAAGGCGCTGTTCTGGCCGGTGTTGCTGGTGGTACTGGGCTTTGGCACCTACGAAGGGGCGCAGCGCCTATTGCCGTATGCCGACCGGCCGATCACCAAGATCAGCGTGCAGGGCGACTTGAGCTACATCAGCCAGCAAGCGGTACAGCAGCGCATCAGCCCGTTCCTGGCGGCGAGCTTCTTTACCATTGACCTGGCCGGCATGCGCGCGGAGCTGGAACAGATGCCGTGGATCGCCCATGCCGAAGTCCGCCGCGTATGGCCGGACCAGGTAACGATCCGCCTGGAAGAACAGCTGCCCGTGGCCCGTTGGGGCGATGGTGCGCTGTTGAACAACCAGGGGCAGGCATTTGCGCCCCGTGAAGTGGCGAACTATGAGCACCTGCCGCAGCTGTTCGGGCCGCAGCGGGCGCAACAGCAAGTGATGCAGCAGTACCAGGCCTTGAGCCAGATGCTGCGGCCACTGGGCTTCTCCATCGCACGCCTGGAATTGCGTGAGCGGGGCAGCTGGTTTCTGACGACCGGGGCAGGCAGTTCCGGCCCGGGCATCGAGTTGTTGCTGGGACGCGACCGCTTGGTGGAAAAGATGCGCCGCTTTATTGCCATCTATGAAAAAACCTTGAAAGAACAGATTACGAACATTGCGAGCGTCGACCTGCGTTACGCCAACGGCCTGGCCGTCGGTTGGCGTGTACCGGTAGCGCCCACGGCAGCACAACCCGCTGTCGCGAAGAATTAAGAAGAGGCAGGACCCATGGCAAACGTGCAAAGCGGCAAAATGATCGTCGGTCTCGATATCGGCACCTCCAAGGTGGTGGCGCTGGTGGGCGAGGTCGGTGAAGACGGCACGATCGAAATCGTCGGTATTGGCACGCATCCGTCCCGGGGCCTGAAGAAGGGCGTGGTGGTGAACATCGAGTCCACCGTGCAATCGATCCAGCGCGCCATCGAAGAAGCGCAGCTGATGGCCGGTTGCCGGATTCACTCGGCGTTCGTCGGCGTGGCCGGCAACCATATCCGCAGCCTGAACTCCCACGGCATCGTGGCGATCCGCGACCGTGAAGTCAGTGCGGCCGACCTTGAGCGCGTCCTCGACGCCGCCCAGGCCGTGGCGATCCCGGCTGACCAGCGCGTGTTGCACACCTTGCCCCAGGACTACGTGATCGATAACCAGGAGGGCGTTCGCGAGCCACTGGGTATGTCGGGCGTGCGTCTGGAAGCCAAGGTCCACGTAGTGACCTGCGCCGTCAACGCCGCACAGAACATTGAAAAATGCGTGCGTCGCTGCGGCCTGGAAATCGACGACATCATTCTCGAGCAGTTGGCTTCGGCCTACTCGGTGCTGACCGACGACGAAAAAGAACTGGGCGTGTGCCTGGTGGACATCGGCGGCGGCACCACCGATATCGCGATCTTCACCGAGGGTGCGATCCGTCACACCGCCGTGATCCCGATTGCCGGCGACCAGGTCACCAACGACATCGCCATGGCGTTGCGCACACCGACCCAGTACGCCGAAGAAATCAAGATCCGCTACGCCTGCGCCCTGGCCAAGCTGGCCGGTGCCGGTGAAACCATCAAGGTGCCAAGCGTCGGCGACCGTCCACCGCGCGAGTTGTCGCGCCAGGCCCTGGCCGAAGTGGTCGAGCCGCGCTACGACGAGCTGTTCACCCTGATCCAGGCCGAACTGCGCCGCAGCGGCTACGAAGATCTGATCCCGGCCGGCATCGTGCTGACCGGTGGCACCTCGAAAATGGAAGGCGCGGTCGAACTGGCCGAAGAGATCTTCCACATGCCGGTGCGCCTGGGCGTGCCCCATGGCGTCAAAGGCCTCGGTGACGTGGTGCGCAACCCGATTTATTCCACCGGTGTGGGCTTGCTGTTGTACGGGCTGCAAAAGCAGACCGATGGCATTTCCCTGTCGGGCCCGAGCATCCGTGACAGCTACCGCAGCGATGACGAAGCGAAAGCGCCGTTGTTCGAGCGGCTGCAGGCTTGGGTAAAAGGCAATTTCTGAAGATTTACCGCGACACCGCAACACCCGTAATAAGCAGTAGGCGAAAAAACTAGAGAAAACGAAAGGAGAGGGAACATGTTTGAACTCGTAGACAACATCCCCGCTAGCCCGGTTATCAAAGTAATCGGTGTCGGCGGTGGCGGCGGCAACGCTGTCAACCATATGGTCAAGAGCAACATTGAAGGCGTTGAATTCATCTGCGCCAACACTGATGCCCAGGCGCTGAAAAGCATCGGCGCGCGGACCATCCTGCAATTGGGCACAGCCGTGACCAAAGGCCTCGGCGCTGGCGCCAATCCGGAAGTCGGCCGTCAAGCCGCCCTGGAAGACCGCGAGCGTATTGCCGAAGTGCTGCAAGGCACCAACATGGTGTTCATCACCACCGGCATGGGCGGCGGTACCGGTACCGGTGCAGCGCCGATCATTGCCGAAGTGGCCAAGGAAATGGGGATTCTGACCGTCGCTGTTGTGACGCGTCCGTTCCCGTTCGAAGGCCGCAAGCGCATGCAGATCGCCGACGAAGGCATCCGTCTGCTGTCTGAAAGCGTCGACTCGTTGATCACCATTCCCAACGAGAAACTGCTGACCATCCTGGGCAAGGACGCCAGCCTGCTGTCCGCGTTCGCCAAGGCTGACGATGTACTGGCCGGTGCCGTTCGCGGTATCTCCGACATCATCAAGCGTCCCGGCATGATCAACGTCGACTTTGCCGACGTGCGTACCGTGATGAGCGAAATGGGCATGGCGATGATGGGTACCGGCTGCGCCAGCGGTCCGAACCGTGCACGCGAAGCCACCGAAGCAGCCATTCGCAACCCGCTGCTGGAAGACGTGAACCTGCAAGGTGCGCGCGGCATCCTGGTGAATATCACCGCAGGTCCTGACCTGTCCCTGGGTGAGTACTCCGACGTGGGTAGCATCATCGAAGCCTTCGCGTCCGAGCACGCCATGGTCAAGGTCGGCACCGTTATCGACCCGGACATGCGCGACGAACTGCACGTGACCGTGGTTGCGACCGGCCTGGGTGCAAAAATCGAGAAGCCTGTAAAGGTCATCGACAATACCGTCCATACCAGCCACGCCAGCCAGCAGGCGGCCGCTCCAGCGCCTTCGCGCCAGGAACTGCCGTCGGTGAACTACCGTGACCTGGACCGTCCGACCGTGATGCGCAACCAGGCTCAGGCCGGTGCTGCGGCGTCCCGTAGCCCGAATCCGCAAGACGATCTGGACTACCTGGACATCCCGGCATTCCTGCGTCGTCAGGCCGATTAATGGAATGTATCAGGGCTATGAAGGTGATTGGTGTTCAGCAAAGGTCTGGTCTGCTATTATCGCCAGCCTTTGTTGATACCAGTTCGCAATTTGCGCTGAAGCGGTCCAAGCCATGATTAAACAACGCACCCTGAAGAATATTATTCGTGCCACAGGTGTAGGTCTGCACTCCGGGGAAAAGGTATACCTGACCCTCAAGCCTGCACCTGTCGACACCGGCATCGTGTTTGTGCGTGCCGACCTGGACCCTGTGGTGCAGATACCTGCTCGCGCGGAAAACGTTGGCGAAACCACTATGTCGACCACATTGGTCAACGGTGACGTCAAAGTGGACACGGTGGAGCACTTGCTCTCGGCCATGGCCGGTTTGGGCATCGATAACGCCTACGTCGAGCTCTCCGCGTCCGAAGTCCCGATCATGGATGGCAGCGCTGGACCCTTCGTATTCCTGATTCAATCTGCCGGCCTGGAAGAACAGGACGCAGCCAAGAAGTTCATTCGCATTCTGCGGGAAGTGACAGTAGAAGACGGCGACAAGCGCGCCACCTTCGTCCCGTTCGAAGGCTTTAAAGTGAGCTTTGAGATCGATTTCGATCACCCGGTATTCCGTGACCGCATCCAAAGTGCAAGCGTGGATTTTTCCAGCACTTCGTTCGTAAAAGAAGTCAGCCGCGCCCGTACCTTTGGTTTCATGAGTGACATCGAGTACCTGCGCAAGCACAACCTCGCACTCGGCGGCAGCGTTGAAAACGCCATTGTGGTCGACGCGGATGGTGTACTGAACGAAGACGGCCTTCGCTATGAAGACGAATTCGTGAAGCACAAGATCCTCGATGCAATCGGTGACCTCTACCTGCTGGGCAATAGCCTGATAGGCGAGTTCAAAGGCTTCAAGTCGGGCCACGCCCTTAACAACCAGCTGCTGCGCAAGTTGATTGAGCAGACAGACGCTTGGGAAGTCGTGACCTTCGAAGATGCCAGCACCGCACCGATCTCTTACATGCGTCCCGTTGCGGCGGTGTAAGTAACAACTCTCTTCTTTAGTTTTAAAGGCTGCCTTCGGGTGGCCTTTTTTTATGTCCCGGCGTTGATCGTCCGATTGCGGCCACTGTGCTTGGCCTCATACAACGCCTGGTCGGCCCTGAGTAGCAAGTCCTCTAGGGACAGGCCGCTGCGCTTTTCCCAGGTACTCATGCCGATGCTCACGGTAATCGGCTGCTCGTCCCATGCCGCCCGTGGCAAGTGCTCAACACCATTGCGGATATGCTCGGCGATCACCCACGCGCCCTTGGCGTCGGTATCGGGCAGCACCACCGCGAATTCTTCACCGCCGTAACGTGCGGCAAGGTCGGCCGGGCGGCGGATATTGCTGTCGATCACCTGCGCCACCGTGCGCAGTGCGTCGTCCCCGCCCTGGTGGCCATGGCGATCGTTGAAGGCCTTGAAGTGGTCCACGTCGATCATCAGCACCGTCAACGGCTCGGTTGAACGTTGCGCGCGGTCCCATTCCAGGCGCAGGCGTTCGTCGAGAGTGCGGCGGTTGGCCAGGCCAGTGAGGGCATCGGTACCTGCCAGTTCTGACAGCACCTGCTCGGCCCGGTGACGCCGTCGCAGCTCCATGCACAGCGCCCAGGTCAGCCACAACAGGCCAATGCACAGCACCCCCGTCGCGAGACTGACCAGCCACGCCGCCCGTCGCCATGGCGCGAACACTTCGTCGCTGGCCAACGCCACCGCGACGATCAGCGGCAAATCGCCCACGTTCGAGAAACTGTAGAGCCGAGGCTGCTGGTCGAGGCTGGAGACGCTGCGGAAAGTGCCGTCTCGCTCGCGCAGCATGCGCGCCACATTGGGCCGCTGGCTCAGGTCCTTGTTGATGATATCCACTTCCAGCAACGGCTCTTGCGCCAGCAGGATGCCTTGGTGGTTGAGCAGGTTGATGGTGCTGTCGCTGCCGATATTCAGGCTGCTGAACAGTTGGTGGAAGTACGACAGACGCATGGAGGCGACAGCCACACCCAGGAAGCGCCCGTCCGACGACGAAACGCGGCGGCTGAATGCGATGCGCCACGGGTCATCGCATTCGCAGCGGGCCCTGAACGGGCGACTGATATACAGCCCGATGTCGGGATTGGCGCGATGAACCTGGAAATAGTCGCGGTCGGCGAAGTTGCCGGCCTTGGGCGTGAGCAGGGACGAGTCGGCAATCACCTCGCCGCTCGGGCCCAGCAACAGGATGTCGCCCTTGTACGGCGCTGTGGCGGAGCGGTCGAACAGCACCAGGTGCCGGATGCTCGCGGACACGCCCTGCAGGTCAGTGCGCTCGGTCGCGGCGATCAGGCCTTTGAGGGCCATGTCATAGAGCTCGACGTTACGTAGCACATCGGCATCAATCAACTGGGTAATGGTAGTGGCGGTGCGCTTGGCGGTCTGCAAGGTGTTGGCGTGTTCGCGATTCAACAGTGCGGTGACGATGCCCACGATCAGCAACACCGTGAGGGTGCTGCTCAGGATCAGCAGGCGTTCCGGGCGGCGGGTAGGGCGGGTAAGGCTTGAACTCATCGGGCGTACTTCTGCTCTGAGGATGCCTTTAGCGTAGTAGCTACTCTGGAAATGGCGCAGAAGCAAAATGTGGGAGGGGGGCAAGCCCCCTCCCACATTGGATCTTCTTTGTCAGTGAGATCGTGGTTAGAACACGTTGATTGGGTAGTCCACGATCACGCGGTACTCATCCACATCCCGATCCACCGCCGAGTAGCCATTGCCGCCACGGTTGGTCGCCCATTGCAGGCGTACCGCCAGGTCCTTGGCCTTGCCGCCCTGCACCACGTATTTCAGGTCGATATCGCGCTCCCAGTGCCTGGCGTTCTTGCCGTCGGCGCTGTACCAGCTGCTGTAGCCCCGGCTGTTCGGGTCTACCGTGGTCAGGTCGGTCTTGCCGCTGATATACGACACGGCGGATGTCAGGCCGGGCAGGCCGAGACCGGCGAAGTCGTAGGCATACTTGAGCTTCCACGAACGCTCGTTGGGGCCGTTGAAGTCCGAGTATTGCTGGGAGTTGTCCAGGTACACGCTGTCACCCTGGGTAATGTAGTCGAACGGCGTGTTGCCGTTGACCCGCTGGTAGGCGGCGGTAACGCTGTGGTTGCCCACGCCCAGGGTCATATGCAGGCTGTAGGTGTTGTTGTCGATAGCGCCCAGCAGTGCCTGGCCGGTGTCCTGGGTGTGGTAGTAGTGCAGGCCGGGGGTCAGGCTGACCAGGTCGTTCAGTGCATAGGTGTACTCGAGGTCGTAGTAGTACTGGTGCCACACGTCCTTGAGTTCAGCGGCGTACAGGTTGCTGGTCAACCCGGGGATGCCGCTGAACGCTACACCGGCCCAGTTCAGGCGCTGGGCGTCGGCGTTGGCCGGCAATGCGCCGTAGCTGGTGCCGATGCGCCGGTGGCCGCTCTGGTTGTAGAGCTTGGTGAAGCTGGCCTGGCCGCCTTCGAACATCCAGCCGTCGAGGCTGTGGTTGGCCAGGCTCACGCCGCGAAACGTCTGCGGCAGCATGCGGGTCATGCCGCCGGCGATCACCGGGTTGTTGAGGAACAGGTCGCCGGCCTTCAACTCGGTATCGAACGCGCGCAGTTTCAAGGTGCCGCCAGCGGTGGAGAACGTGCCGGGCGCCTTGCCGTTGCCGCTGCCGTACGGAAGGATGCTGGAACCGTCGGTGCCACCGCCGCCGTCGAGCTTGAGACCGAGCATGGCGTTTAGGTCCAGGCCGACGCCTACGGTGCCTTGGGTGTAGCCGGAGGTGAAGGTACCGATAAAGCCCTGGCCCCATTCCTTGCTGTCATCGGTATGCAGGTCGCGACGGTCGCGATTCATGTAGTAGTTGCGGGTGTCGATCGTGAGGTGCGAACCCTCGACCAAACCCTCGTTGGGCGTGGCGTCTGCCCCATGGGCAAGGGGAGTGATCGTTGCTGCGATGGCGAGGAATAACGGGGTAAATGTCAGCGTGTTCTTCACCGGTGGAGCTCCTTTGGTCAATCATGAACGGCCAGTGTCGTGGGGTGTGCCTGGCCTTTTTTACGGCAAAAAAAAAGCCGCTGAAGTCAGCGGCTTTAAGACAGATTCCCAGTGTAGAGCCCTGGAAATAAGTCGAGGGAAATTCGGGTGAGGGTTCGGCTGTCTTTACCGTCGCGCTCATCGATGCGTCAAAGTAACGCAGGCGAGCGGTGCGATACAGAGTGTAACAAGATAATGACTGTTGCCCAAATCGTAACAGTTGGCTGCCGGTGGTACCCATTGTGGGAGGGGGCTTGCTCCCGATAGCGGTGGGTCAGTCGGCTCATCTGTAGCTGACCCGCCGCCATCGGGAGCAAGCCCCCTCCCACATTTTGATCGCGGCGTGTTAGACGGGCAGGGTGATGCCGAAGGTATTTTCGCCGCCTTCGCTGCGCACGAACACATCCCCTCCATGCATCAACGCAATCGCCTTGACGATAGCCAGCCCCAACCCGTGATTGGCCCCGCTGTTGCTGCGCGACGCATCCACCCGATAGAAACGTTCGAACAGTCGAGGCAGGTGCTCGCTGGCAATCACCTCGCCGGGGTTGGTCACGCCGATCGTTACCTGATGCTCCAGCATATCGATGTTCACGTCGATGACCTGCCCAGGCGCGGTGTGCTGCACCGCATTGCTCAACAGGTTGATCAGTGCGCGGCGCAGGTGGGCTTTTTCGATATGCACCTGGGCGTCGCCCTGTACCCGCACCTGAACCTGGGCATCTTCGAAGATAAAATCCAGGTAGTCGAGGGTGGTGGCGACTTCATCGGCCAGGGAGCTTTCAATCAGCTTGGTAGCCTTGCTGCCCTGGTCGGCACTGGCGAGGAACAGCATGTCGTTGATAATCGAGCGCAGCCGTTCCAACTCTTCCAGGTTCGATTGCAGCACCTCGAAATAATGCTCGGCCGAACGCCCGCGGGTCAGCGCGACCTGGGTCTGGCCGATCAGGTTGGTCAGCGGCGAGCGCAGTTCATGGGCCACGTCGGCATTGAAGGATTCGAGGCGCGAGTAGGCGAGTTCGACGCGGTCGAGGGTGGCGTTGAACGAGTTGACGAACTGGCTCAGTTCCGGCGGCAGCGGTGACAGTTGCAGGCGCCCGGAGAGTTTGGGCGGCGCGAGTTTCTGTGCTTCGTCCGAAAGTTTTTCCAGTGGCTTGAGGCCGATGCGCGACACCCAGAAGCCCAGCAACGAGGCCATCACCACGCCGACCAGCGCCAGGCTGATCAGCGCTACCAGCAGATGATGCTGGGTGGCGCGGAAATTCTCGGTGTCGATGGCGATCATGAAGCGCAGCGGTGGGCGTTGGTCCTTGGCGGCGAACTGGCTCACCAGCACCTTGAACGGGTAATCGTGGCCGGGCAGGTGCAGGTCGCGTTTACCGGTCGGGCCCTGGGCAAAGGCGCGAATCTGCGCATCCGGTTCACCGTATTCGTAACTTGGATCGCTGCTGACCACCCAGAAGCGAATGCGCTTGTCTTCCTCCCCCAGCAGCTTGAGCTTGGCCTTGATCTTGACCCAATGCTCGGGCGTGCCGAAGCGGTTCACCGAGGATTCGAGCACGCTGTAGCGCGCATCCAGCTCGGCCCCCGGCAACAACCCCAGGCCGCGATCCACTTGCTGGTACAGCGCGCCGCCGATCAGCACGAAGATCAGCAGCGCCACCAGGGTGAACATCCCGCTCAGGCGCAGGGCGATGGAGTTAGTCGGCACTGCGGTTCTCCAGCACGTAGCCCATGCCACGAATGGTGTGCAGCAGCTTGTGCTCGAACGGCCCATCGAGTTTGGCGCGCAGGCGCTTGATCGCCACTTCGACCACGTTGGCGTCGCTGTCGAAATTGATGTCCCAGACCATCTCGGCAATCGCCGTCTTGGACAGGATTTCGCCCTGGCGCCGCGCCAATACGCTGAGCAACGAGAACTCCTTGGCGGTCAGGTCCAGGCGCACACCGTTGCGACTGGCCTTGCGGCTGATCAGGTCGATCCACAGGTCGGCAACCGTCACCTGCACCGGCTCGTGGCCGCCACTGCGGCGGGTCAACGCCTGCAGGCGCGCCACCAGTTCCAGGAAGGAAAACGGCTTGCCCAGGTAGTCGTCGGCGCCTTCGCGCAGGCCACGGATGCGGTCTTCCACGCGCTCGCGGGCGGTGAGCATGATCACCGGTGTCTGTTTGCGTGCGCGTAAAGCACGCAATACGCCAAACCCGTCGAGCGCCGGCAGCATCACGTCGAGCACGATCACCGCGTAGTCGTTCTCCAGCGCCAGGTGCAAACCCTCGACGCCCTCGCGCGCCACGTCGACGGTGTAGCCTTGCTCCGTCAAGCCACGGTGCAGGTAGTCCGCGGTTTTTTCTTCATCTTCAATAATCAGGACGCGCATCAGCCATTTGTTCCAGGGCGGGGCCTTGGCCTCAGTGTGTGGTCGCCAGCGCGAGCGCTGGTTTGGGCCTGTGGAAGAATCGTTCAAGGTACAAGTATATGACCGGCGTGGTGAACAGCGTCAGCGCCTGGCTCACCAGCAAGCCGCCGACCACGGCGATGCCCAGTGGCTGGCGCAGTTCCGCGCCAGGGCCTGAGCCGAGCATCAACGGCACCGCGCCAAGCAGGGCGGCGAGGGTGGTCATGATGATCGGCCGGAACCGCGTGACGCAGGCTTCGTAGATCGCGTCCTCAGGCGCCAGGCCGCGTACGCGCTGGGCCTCCAGGGCGAAGTCGATCATCAGGATGCCATTTTTCTTGACGATGCCAATCAGCAGCACCAGGCCGATCAAGGCCATGATCGAAAAGTCCTGGCCCAGCAGCCACAGCATGACCAACGCGCCCAGGCCCGCCGAAGGCAAGGTGGAAATGATCGTCAGCGGGTGCACGAAACTCTCGTACAGCACGCCCAGGATAATGTAGACCGCGACCAGTGCCGCGAGGATCAGCCACGGCTGGCTGGCCAGCGAGCTCTGGAAAGCCTGGGCCGCGCCCTGGAAGTTACCGATGATCGTACTGGGCATGCCGATGTCATTCTTGGCCTGGTTGAGCATGATCACCGCATCGCCCAGCGCCACGCCGGGGGCCAGGTTGAACGACAGGTTGGCGGCCGGGAACATGCCGTCATGGCTGATGGACAACGGCCCCACGCTCGGTGGGTCGACCCTGGCCAGCGCCGACAGTGGCACCATTTCGTTGGTCAGCGGCGAGCGCAGGTAAAAATAGTTCAGGCTCTCGGCCTTGCCGCGCTGTTGGCGGTCCAGCTCCAGCACCACCTGGTACTGGTTGATCTCGGTCTGGTATTCGTTGATCTGGCGCTGGCCGAACGCGTCGTACAGCGCCTGGTCGACGTCGGTGGCGGTCAGGCCAAAACGCGCCGCGGCCTGGCGGTCGATGGTGATGTGGGTGATGCTGCCGCCCAATTGCAGGTCGTTGGACAGGTCCCGAAAGGCCGGGTTGCTGCGCAGTTTTTCGGTGAGGCGCTGAGTCCAGGTGTTCAGGGTCGGGCCGTCGTTGCTCTTGAGTACGTATTGGTACTGGGCGCGGCTGGGGCCGGAGCTCAAGTTGATATCCTGGCCGGCGCGCAGGTACAGGACGATGCCCGGCACCTTCGCCAGTTGCGGGCGGATGCGGTCGATGAACTGGCTGGCCGACACATCGCGATCACCCCGGTCTTTCAAGGCGATCCAGAAGCGCCCGTTGGCGATGGTCTGGTTGCTGCCGGTTACCCCCACCGAGTGGGAGAAGGCTTGCACCGCCGGGTCGGCCTTGACGATGTCGGCCAGTGCCTTGTGCTTGGCGACCATGTCCGGGTACGACACATCGGCTGCCGCCTCGCTGGTGCCCAGCACGAAACCGGTGTCCTGCACCGGGAAGAAGCCCTTGGGGATAAACACATAGCCGACCACGGCCAGGGCCAGGGTCACCACGAAGATCGCCGCCATGCTGCGTTGATGGGCCAGGGCACGCCGCAGGTTGCGCGCATAGCCGGCCAGCAGGCGCTCGCTGAAGGTGGGTTTGGCATGGGCGCGATGGGTTGGCGCACGCATGAACAGTGCGGCGAGGGTGGGCGCCAGGGTCAGCGAAACCACCACCGAAATCAGGATGGTCGAGGTGGCCGTCAGCGCAAATTCCTTGAACAGCCGCCCGACCACGCCGCCCATGAACAGCAGTGGAATAAACGCCGCCACCAGCGAGAAGCTGATGGACACCACGGTAAAGCCGATTTCGCCGGAGCCTTTGATCGCGGCTTCGCGCTTACCCAGGCCGGCCTCCAGGTGACGGTGAATGTTTTCCACCACCACGATCGCATCGTCCACCACAAAGCCCACGGCAATCACGATGGCGACCAGGGTCAGGTTGTTCAAGCTGAAGCCCATCACATACATCAGCGCGAAACTGGCCACCAGCGACACACCGAGCACGGCAGACACAATCAACGTCGCCGACAGCTGGCGCAGGAACAGCGCCATCACCGCCACCACCAACAGGATCGCGATCAGCAGGGTCATTTCCACTTCATGCAACGAGGCGCGGATGGTCTTGGTGCGGTCGGTCAGTACACTGACCTGCACCGAGGCCGGCAGCATGGCTTCCAGGCGCGGCAGTGCTTGCTGGATGCGGTCGACCGTGTCGACGATATTCGCCCCCGGCTGGCGCGAAATCACCAGGTTGACCCCCGGCGTATCGCCGGACCAGGCCTGCACGTAGGCGTTTTCCGAACCGTTGACGACTTTGGCGATATCCCGCAGTTGCACGGGTGCACCGTTCTTGTAGGACACGATCAACTGACCGTACTCGTCGGGGTGAAACAGTTGATCGTTGGTCGACAGAGTCGACACGCTGTTGGCCCCATAGATCGCGCCTTTGGCCAGGTTCAGGCTCGATTGCTGGATGGTCAGGCGGATGTCCGCGAGCGTCAAGCCGACTGCCGCGAGCTTGTCGGGGGAGGCCTGCACACGAATCGCTGGGCGCTGCTGGCCGGTGATGTTGATCTGGCCGACACCGTCGATCTGGCTGATCTGACGCGCCAGCAGGGTTTCCACGTAGTCGCTCAGTTCGGTGCTCGGCATGCTCGCGGAGCTGACGCTGAGGATCAGCACCGGGCTGTCGGCCGGGTTGACCTTCTTCCAGGTCGGCAGGCTCGGCATATCGCTGGGCAGCTTGCCGGAGGCGGTATTGATCGCGGCCTGCACTTCCTGGGCGGCGGTGTCGATGCTTTTGTCCAGAGTGAATTGCAGGGTCAAGAGGCTTGAGCCCAAGGCGCTGCTGGAGGTCATCTGGGTCATGCCGGGGATGGCGCTGAATTGCACCTCGAGCGGCGTCGCCACCGATGAGGCCATGGTGTCCGGGCTGGCGCCGGGCAGTTGGGCGGTGACCTGGATCGTCGGAAATTCCGCTTCCGGCAGTGGCGCAACGGCCAGCCGGGGGAAGGCAATGATCCCCAGCAGCACCAAGGCAAAGGTCAGCAGCAGGGTGGCGACCGGGTGATCGACGCACCAGGCCGAAGGCGAGCGGCTGCCGCTCATGGCTGCACCTTGGCGTCGACGGTCTGGATCACCTGCGGCGGCTCCTTGAGCACCTGCACCTGGGCGCCCGCCTTGAGCCGCGACTGGCCATCGCTGACCAGCACGTCCCCGGCCTGCACGCCCTTGATGATGTTCAGCGCGCTGTTCTGGTAGGTGACTTGCACGGGCACCACCTCCACCTGCTCACCGTTGAGCCGGTACACGAAATGTGAGTCCAGGCCACGCTGCACCACCGTCGGCGGCACCACCAAGGCGTTCCTGTCGAGGGCGGTCTGGATCTTGATGGTCACCAGTTGCCCCGGCCACAGCTTCTGTGTGCCATTCGGGAACTCGGCCTTGGCGCGCAGGGTGCCGGTGGTGGAACTGATCTGGTTGTCAATCAGGCTCAAGTGGCCTTCCCCCAGCAGGTCGCCGGTCTGGCCGTCGGTATCGGCCCCCAGGTAGGCATCGACGCTGGCTTTTTGCGGGGCGGCGATCAGGCCTTGCAAGGTCGGCAACATCTGCTGCGGCAGGGAAAACTCAACCGCGATCGGGTCGATCTGGGTGACCGAGAACAACCCTTGGGTATCGCTCATGCGCAGGAAGTTGCCTTCATCCACCGTGCGAATGCCCACGCGACCACTGACGGGAGAGCGAATCTGGGTGTAGGAAAGTTGTACTTGAGCCGAATCAATCGCCGCCTGGTTACCCTGCGCGGTGGCCTTGAGCTGGTTCACCAGGGCTTGTTGCTGGTCGTAGGTCTGCTTCGATACGCCGTCGTCGATACTCAGTTCCTTGTAGCGTTTGAGGTTGACCTGCGCTACTTGCAACTGCGCCTGGCTTTCCCCCAACTGCGCCTTGGCCTGGTCGAGACTGGCGCGGATCGAACGGTCATCGATGGTTGCCAGCAAGTCACCGGCCTTCACCCGTTGGCCTTCCTTGACCAGCAAGCGGGTGAGGATGCCGTCGATCTGCGGGCGGATCACCACGCTGTGCAACGACAACACCGTGCCAATGCCGCTGACGAACCGCGGGACATCCTGTTGCGCCACGCTTACCACTCGCACGGGAATAGCGCTGGGTGCCGCCAGCCGGGTCTTGGCGGGCCGAGTCAAGGTCCAGGCTGCCAGCGCCAGGACCAGAAGGGCGCCCACCAGCAGGGCCGTGTTTCGTTTTGTGGGCATAGAGGTGGCGCCAGGCAAAGGATCGGAAACGTGGAATGACCGTTATAGCCTTTTGATCGGGTCAGCAGAGTGACGGCTATCTGACAGCGCTGTCAGTTAAGCGGCGACCATTCGTACGACGACGCTTAAAGATCCGGGGCGCGCAGGTATACTGCGCGCCACTGTGGCCCGCTTGCCGGGCCCGCTTCATCTTTTGCGCACCTCGGAGCACCCCATGACTTCCCCGATCCAACCCGCCGTTGAAGCGGTCGACCTCGTCGATTCGGTCGATGCCGACGGCGTTGAAAAAGCCGAAATCCCGGCGTTCAAGTTCCCTTTCAATCCGGGTGAACTGGCCGGGGCCAAGCAGGCCGCCCAGCCCTGGTACAAAGGTGGCGCGAAGAATGGCCATACCAAAACGCCAGGCATGGCGCCGCCGGGTACGCGTCGTTCGATGGGTAAACGTTGAGAGTAATGCGCATATTCGCCGTATAGGCAGTTGCCTACAGCTCGCGTCGATATTTCTTATTGTAGGTCCGCGACCGTTTCTTGAAAGCTTGCGCAGCATCGCCTTGCCCTGATCATTTGTATCGGGACATGGCGACGCAGCTCTCTCCGGAAAAGGACGTTTCCCGTGGCTTTGATACATCTCTGTGTGGCGCTTGCCCTCCTGTTATCGGTGGAGGCCGTGGCCGCCGCCGAGCCGCCGCGACGCGAAATCCGCTTCGCTGTCGCGGCGCATTTTCCCCCCTTTCAAAGCCGTAATCCGCAAGGGCAATTGGTGGGGCTCAATATCGAATTGGGTAACGCCCTGTGCGTGCAGCTCAATGTGCATTGCACCTGGGTCGACCAGATCGTCATGGAAAACTTCCCCGCCCTCGATGCCCGGCAATTTGACGCGATCATGGGGATGGCACCGACCTTGAGTCGACAACAGAGAGTCAATTTCAGCGATGACCTCTACCCGATCACCACCTGGCTGGTGGCCCGCAGAAACTCTGGCCTGAGCCCGCACAAGCGGTTACTCAAGGGCAAGCGGGTCGGGGTGTTGGTCAGGAGCAATCGCGAAGCCTTTGCCCGGTCGCAGTGGGCGCCGGCTGGCGTGATCATCGAGAGCTACTGGCTCAACGACCAACTGGTGCGCGGCCTGGTTGCGGGCGAGATCGATGCGACGCTGCAGGGGGCGGTGGAAATCCGAGAGGCCTTGCTCGACACGCCTGAAGGCATGGATTTCGATTTCATGGGCCCGCCGGTATCGTCTGACCTGTTGGGCAACAGTGTCGCGATTGCACTGCGCAAAACCGATACCGTGTTGCGTACCGAACTCAACCATGCCCTTGAGCAACTCAAGCAGAACGGCGAGTACCAGCGCATCCTCCAGCCCTACCGCCTCGACACCGCGCCCGTGAACCCGTCGAGCCTCAAGCCGCCCGCAACGGGATAAACGCGTAATTGGCCGGCACTTCGGTAGCAATCTGCGCGCCGGC
The DNA here is from genome assembly GCF_003851705.1 of Pseudomonas sp. R2-37-08W. Taxonomy (NCBI): domain Bacteria; kingdom Pseudomonadati; phylum Pseudomonadota; class Gammaproteobacteria; order Pseudomonadales; family Pseudomonadaceae; genus Pseudomonas; species Pseudomonas sp. R2-37-08W. Next base: position 1,108,800 of record NZ_CP027728.1, read on the forward strand.
ATCCAGCAGTTGTTCGGCAATCTCCATCCCGGAGACGTGAAACACCCACTCGTTGGCCGTAATCGGCTGGTCAGTTGCCAACGCAATGGCTTGGGCAAACGCATTCATATCCGGCAAATACGCCGTGAACCCGTCGCCCTTGAGTGCGGTGGTACGAATCCCCAGCAAGGCACACACGGCCTCCTTGGTTTGCACATCGTCACGGTCGGCCTGGCGTGAACGGCGGATCAGTTCAGCCAGTTCAGCATCCATCAATTCCCCGCCCACGATCAACGCCGGCCCCTGTTCCCAGGATTCCGGCGGGCAATCCTTGGCGCTCGGGTTCAGCGGGATGTGCGGATTGATCTCCATCGGATAGATCCGGCACACCAGCGGACGTCGTTCGTAGATGCCGCAGCGATTGTCTTCGTCAAGATTCCGACAGCGCCCGGCGTTGTAGGCCGCAAAGGTGATCGCCACGAATGCCTGGGTATTGCCGCTGGGCACCACCACTGAACGGCGTTCGGCATGTTCACGCTGCTGCTGGGGCAAACCCAGGCCGCTGGCGAGAAAACCTTCTACCAGAACAATGACATTGCCACCGTCCGCCGCCCACTGCCGGGCTTCGTCGAGGGTCAGGGGTACGTGGTGATCGGAGCAGCATTTGCCACAACCTACGCAGGAAAAGTGAGTGTTCATGGCGGATCTGTCACCAGGCAAAGTCAGAGGGCAAGCATGGGCGGTGACGGGTTTTTACCTCTATCCACCGCTTGGGCTCTCTGGAAGCAAGTTGTGCGCCAGTGACGTCAGTCCTCAACCACGTCGCGCAGGACGAACCGCATGCCTGCGCTTTCATACAGCTGCCGCGCGCGCAGATTGCTCTCCAGCACCTTGAGATCCACATAGGGTTCGCCACGCTGCTTGAAAACGTGGAAGGCATGCAGCAGCAACGCTCGGCCAAGCCCCTGGCCCTGGGCGCAGGGGTGTATCGAGAGGTTCTTGATAAAGGCACTGGTCCAGCATTGCGCCACGCCGAGAATGCCCTCGGCGTTACTGGCTACCAGGCACAACGAGGGGTCGAACTCGGCATCGGCAACGAATTGCCGGCGCCATTGCTCAAGGCCCGCGACACGGCCACCGCCCTGATCCTGGGTCATGCGCAATACCGCGTGAATCGCCGGGGCCAGTTCATCGCGATAGTGATCCAGCTGGGTAGCGGCCGGCCACTGCGGTGCCGGCAGGCTGCCGGTCAGTTCGCGTCGCAGCAGCTGGAAATACTCAGCCAAGGCTCACAAACCCTTTTGCGCCACGGTTTGCGCAGCCACCACCAGGCACTTGGTCAGCTCGGGGGAGGAAAACTTGGTCAGCACCGCATCGGCGCCGGCCAGGCGGGCTTTTTCACTGTTCATCGCGCTGTCCAGGGAGGTGTGCAACAGCACGTAGAGCTGCTGGAAGTCCGGGGTTTCGCGCAGCGTGCGGGTGAGGGCATAACCGTCCATCTCGGACATTTCGATGTCCGATACCACCACATTGATTTGCTCGCCCGTGCCTTGCAGCTCCAGCAGCACATCAATGGCCTCCTTGGCGCTGCGCGCGGTGTGACAGGTCAGCCCGAGGTTGCGCAGCGTATGCACCGATTGCTGCAGCGCCACTTGGCTGTCGTCCACCACCAGGATGCGTGCATGGCCGAGGACTTCGGCTTCTTCCATGGTCAGGTCGGTCGGTGCGGCTTCTATCGGCGCCGGGGCGATGCCATGGATGACTTTTTCGATATCCAGCACCTGCACCAGGCCGCCTTCCACCTGGGTCACCCCGGTGATGAATGCGCGATTGCCGCCGGAGCCATAGGGCGGTGGGCGGATATCGGTGGTCAGGCAATGCACGATCTTGCTCACCGCCTGCACATGCAAGCCCTGCTTGGAACGGCTGACATCGGTGACGATCAGGCAGCCACCGTTCGGGTCCTGCAACGGCATCTCGCCCAAGGCGCGGCTCAAGTCGATCACCGCCAACGAGTTACCGCGCAACGTGGCGATGCCTTTGACGTGAGGGTGCGACTCCGGCAGCTTGGTCAGCGGAGGGCAGGGGATGATTTCGCTGACTTTCAGCAGGTTGATCGCCATCAGCTTGCCGCTGCGCAAGGTAAAGAGCAGAAGCGAAAGTGAGTCTGCGCGGGCTTTGGTGGTGGACATAAAAACCTTCTGTGGATCAGGGGTGGCGATCTATGGAAGGTTATCGACCCTCTCACGAAAAACTAAAGGTGTGACCTGTGGCGAGGGAGCTTGCTCCCGCTGGGCTGCGAAGCGGCCCCAAAAAGCCTGGGAGCGCTACGCACTCCAGCGCGAGCAAGCTCGCTCGCCACAACAAGCGGGTTCCAACAGGGCGGGGTGTCAGCCTTTCCACACCTGTGGGTTCACCAGGTCCTGCGGGCGTTGGCCGAGCAGGGCGCTGCGCAGGTTGTCGAGCGCGCGGTTGGCCATGGCTTCGCGGGTTTCATGGGTGGCCGAACCGATATGCGGCAGCGTCACCGCATTGCTCAACTGGAACAGGGGCGACTCGGCCAGCGGTTCCTTTTCATACACATCCAGCCCGGCGCCACGAATGCGCTGGGTTTGCAAGGCCTGGATCAGCGCGGGCTCGTCCACTACCGGGCCACGGGAGATGTTGATCAGGATCGCACTGGACTTCATCAGCGCCAGCTCCCGGCTGCTGATCAGGTGACGGGTCTTGTCGCTTAGCGGCACCACCAGGCAAACGAAATCCGCCTCGGCCAGCAGCTGGTCCAGGCTGCGAAACTGTGCGCCCAGCTCTTGTTCCAGCGCGCTCTTGCGGCTGTTGCCGCTGTACAGGATCGGCATATTGAAGCCCAGGCGCCCACGCCGGGCCACGGCCGCGCCGATATTGCCCATGCCGACGATGCCCAGGGTCTTGCCGTGTACATCGCAGCCAAACAACGGGGCGCCAACGCTGGCTTTCCATTGGCCGGCCTTGGTCCAGGCGTCCAGTTCGGCCACGCGGCGTGCGCTGCTCATCAACAGGGCGAAGGCCAGGTCGGCGGTGCTTTCGGTGAGCACGTCGGGGGTATTGGTGAGCATGATCCCGCGCTCATTGAAGTAGGCGACATCGTAGTTGTCGTAGCCCACCGACACACTGGACACCACCTCCAGCTGGCGCGCGCCTTCAAGCTGTTCGCGGCCCAGCTTGCGGCCCACGCCGATCAGACCGTGGGCGTGGGGCAGGGCTTCGTTGAATTGGGCGTTGATGTCCCCCTGCTTGGGGTTGGGCGCAATCACCTCGAAATCCTGTTGCAGGCGTTCGATCATTTGCGGGGTGACACGGCTGAAGGCAAGGACAGTCTTTTTCATGGCAGGCGGGCTCATCGACTACGGAAGAATGCCAAGCAACCTAACATATTGTCAGGACCCCGTTGAACCCATGTGGGAGGGCAAGCTCCCTCCAACAAGGTTCTTTATTGTCTGCCAGGAATCAGTTGGCCAAACGCGCACCGCTCAGGGTGCCGCTCAACTCGTATGCCACCAATTCCGCTTGATGAGCCGCGAGAATCTCCGGCAGCGAACCGCGCAAGTATTCCACCCAGGTCTTGATCTTCGCATCCAGGTATTGGCGCGACGGGTAGATGGCGTACAGGTTCAGCTCCTGGGAACGGTAGTTGGGCATTACCCGCACCAGCGTGCCGTTACGCAAACCTTCTATCGCGGCATACACCGGCAGCAGGCCGACGCCCATGCCGCTGGTGATCGCGGTTTTCATCGCGTCGGCCGAGTTGACCAAAAACGGCGAGCTGTTCACCGCAACGCTTTCCTGGCCTTCGGGCCCGTTGAAGGTCCATTTATCCAGCTGGATCACCGGGCTGACCAGGCGCAGGCAGGCGTGATTGAGCAAATCCTGGGGCCTTTGTGCGCAACCCTTGGCCTTGACGTATTCCGGCGAGGCGCAGGCGATGCTGTAGGTGATGCCCAGGCGTTGCGAGACGAAACCGGAATCCGGCAGTTCGCTGGCCAGCACGATGGACACGTCATAGCCCTCATCGAGCAGGTCCGGCACGCGGTTGGCGAGCGTCAGGTCGAAGGTCACGTCGGGATGGGTGCGGCGGTAGCGGGCAATCGCGTCGATCACGAAGTGCTGGCCGATACCGGTCATGGTGTGCACTTTCAATTGCCCGGCGGGACGCGCATGGGCGTCGCTGGCTTCCGCCTCGGCTTCCTCGACGTAGGCGAGGATCTGCTCGCAGCGCAGCAAATAGCGCTTACCGGCCTCGGTCAGCGCGATGCGGCGAGTGGTGCGGTTGAGCAAGCGGGTTTGCAGGTGGGCCTCAAGGTTTGAGACCGCGCGCGAGACGTTGGCGGTGGTAGTGTCCAGCTGCGCGGCGGCGGCGGTGAAGCTGCCGGCCTCTGCAACGCAACTGAACGCGCGCATGTTTTGCAAAGTGTCCATGGGGTGTTCTCAAGGGAGATGGCAAATTGTGACAGAAAGTTGCGCCGTCCAGTGATCCCTACCAACGGATTATCGCCTTAACGGTAACAAAGATTCACAGGAATGACAGCTTATCGGCGCCCATTGCGGGCCCTAGAATTGCGCCACCTCTCCCCGTAACACCCTCTCAGGAATTCGTCAGCGTGCCGCGTCGCATCAGCAGAGAGCTGAAGACTCTCAGTGTTTGGGCCTTTACGCTCGCCATCAGCGGCTGTATCGGAACCGCAGGAATCGGCCCCCAGGGCCAATCCTTGATTGCCAACGAGCTGGCCACGGACGAAGCGATCCAGAACGCCGCCAGCGACGCCCACTGGCCCACCGCCCGATGGTGGCAGGCCTACGGCGATCCGCAACTGAACCGCTGGGTCGAACTTGCCACGCAAAACAGTCCGAGTATGGCCATGGCCGCCGCACGGGTGCGTGAAGCGCGCGCCATGGCCGGGTTGGCGGAGTCTGCCGAGTCCCTGCAGATCGACAGCGACACCACCCTCAAACGCCACAACTGGCCGAAGGATCAGTTCTACGGCCCCGGCGAATTGAGCGGTGCGAACACCTGGGATAACAATTCATCCCTGGGCTTGAGTTACGCACTCGACCTGTGGGGCCGCGAAAGTAACGCCACCGAGCGTGCCGTCGACCTGGCCCATATGAGCGCAGCCCAAGCGCGCCAGGCCCAGCTCGAGCTGCAGAACAACGTGGTGCGGGCCTACATCCAGTTGTCGTTGCATTACGCCGATCGCGACATTGTCGCGGCCACCTTGGCCCAGCAACAGCAGATGCTGGATCTGGCCAACAAGCGCCTGGACGCCGGGATCGGCACGCACTTCGACGTCAGCCAGGCACAGACCCCGCTGCCTGAAACCCACCGTCAGTTGGACGCGCTCGATGAGGAAATCGCCCTGAGCCGCAACCAGCTGGCGGCGCTGGCCGGCAAAGGTCCGGGGGAGGGCGCCCGGTTGCGGCGCCCCAGCCTGTCGCTGGCCGCTGCGTTGAAACTACCTTCGAATTTGCCTGCGCAATTGCTCGGCCAGCGACCGGATGTGGTCGCCAGTCGCTGGCAGGTGGCGGCGCAGGCGCGTGGCATCGATGTCGCCCATGCAGGTTTCTACCCCAACGTCGATCTGGTCGGCAGCCTCGGTTTCATGGCCACCGGTGGCGGCATGCTGGAGTTCCTTGCGGGCAGCAAATTCAATTACAACGTCGGCCCGGCCATTACCCTGCCGATCTTCGACGGTGGGCGTCTGCGTGCGCAACTGGGGCAAGCCAGCGCCGGTTACGACATCGCCGTGGCGCATTACAACCAAACCCTGGTCAATGCGCTCAAGGGCATCAGTGACCAACTGATCCGTCGCGAGTCCATGAACAAACAGGCGGCGTTTGCCGCGCAATCGGTGGCGTCGGCGCAGAAAACCTACGACATCGCGATCATCGCCTATCAACGCGGCCTCACCGACTACCTCAATGTGCTGAATGCCCAGACCCTGCTGTTTCGCCAGCAGCAGATAGAGCAACACGTACAGGCCGCACGCCTGAGTGCTCACGCCGAACTGGTGACTGCCTTGGGCGGTGGCCTCGGTGCCGACGACGATGTACCGCGCAACGACAAGACCCTCCCCGGCAAGCCCCCTGCGGCGCTGGCCGTGTTCGATCACTGAGTAGATGGCCATGATTCCCTTGCCTGCACCTTTGCGCTGGCTGCACGCCCTTGAGTGGCGCCGTGGTTTTTTCGACTGGGCGCGTAGCGATGGCGTGACCTGGGTGTATATCTTCAAGGTGCTGCTCGCTGCGTTCCTCACGCTGTGGCTGGCGATGCGCCTGGAACTGCCGCAGCCGCGCACCGCGATGATCACGGTGTTCATCGTGATGCAACCGCAGAGCGGTCAGGTATTCGCCAAGAGTTTTTACCGCTTTCTCGGCACCTTGGCCGGGTCGGCGGTGATGGTGTTGCTGATCGCGTTGTTTGCGCAGAACACCGAACTGTTCCTCGGCGCCCTGGCCATTTGGGTCGGCATCTGCACCGCCGGCGCCACGCGTAACCGTAACTTTCGCGCCTACGGGTTTGTACTCGCCGGCTACACGGCGGCGATGGTCGGCTTGCCGGCGCTGGCCCACCCGGACGGCGCCTTTATGGCGGCGGTGTGGCGCGTGCTGGAGATTTCCCTGGGCATTCTCTGCTCGACGCTGGTCAGCGCCGCGATACTGCCGCAGACCTCCAGCGCCGCGATGCGCAATGCGCTGTATCAACGCTTTGGGGTGTTCGCGCTGTTCGTCACCGACGGTCTGCGCGGTCGCAGTCAGCGTGAAGGCTTTGAAAGTACCAACGTGCGCTTTATCGCCGAGGCAGTGGGCTTGGAAGGTTTGCGCAGCGTCACCGTGTTCGAAGACCCACACATGCGCAGGCGCAACGGTCGTCTCAATCGCCTCAACAGCGAGTTCATGAGCATCACCACGCGCTTCAACGCCTTGCACCAGCTGCTGGCACGGCTGCGCGCCGACGAAGCCGATCATGTGGTGGCGGCGATCAAGCCCGGCCTGCAGGACCTGGCCGAAGTGCTCGACGGGTTTTCCGGCCAGGCGCTGACCAGCCCCGACGCGGCACGGTTGGTCAACTTGCTCAGTGCCTATAAGGACAGCTTGCCTGCCAAGGTGCGCAGCCTGCGCGCCGGCTTCCAGCAAAGCGCTCCCACCGAAGCCGAACAACTGGATTTTCATACCGCCTACGAGCTGCTGTACCGCTTCGTCGACGACCTGCACAACTATGCGCAAACCCATGCGTCCCTGGCCGATCACCGCCACGCGCGGGAAGACTGGGACCAGGCCTACACGCCGAAAACCAACTGGCTGGCCTGCGCCGCGGCCGGGATACGCGCCTCGTTCATCCTAGTCGTCCTCGGCAGTTATTGGGTAGCCACGGCCTGGCCCAGCGGCGCCACCATGACCTTGATCGCGGCCGCCACCGTCGGCCTGTCCGCCGCCACGCCCAATCCCAAGCGCATGGCCTTCCAGATGGCCTGCGGCACCATGATTGGTGCGCTGGTGGGCTTCGTCGAAATGTTCTTCGTGTTTCCCTTGATCGATGGCTTCGCGCTGCTGTGCGTGATGCTGGCGCCGGTGATCATTTTCGGCGCCTTTCTCGCCTCACGCCCGCAGTACGCCGGGGTCGGCGTGGGCTTGCTGATCTTCTTCAGCACCGGCTCGGTGCCGGATAACCTGACGCTCTACAACCCTTACAGCTTTATCAACGACTACATCGCCATGGTCATCGGCATGCTGGTGTGCGCGGCGGCCGGGGCAATCATCCTGCCGCCCAATAGCCGCTGGCTGTGGCGTCGCCTCGAGCAAGACCTGCGCGAGCAAGTGGTGTACGCGATCAGCGGCAAGCTCAAGGGCCTGGCGTCGAGTTTCGAAAGCCGCACCCGTGACCTGCTGCACCAGGCCTATGGCCTCGCCGCCGGCCAGCCGCAGGTGCAGCGCGCTCTGTTGCGTTGGATGTTCGTGGTGCTGGAGGTCGGCCACGCGATCATCGAATTGCGCAAGGAACAGGCGATCCTGCCGGTGCACCCGGCGTACGCCGAATCCCAGCCCTGGCGCCAGGCAATCCGCGTGATGGGGCGCTCGCTGGTGCGGCTGTTCCTGCAGCCCAGCGCCAGCAACCTGGAGCGCGGGCTGATCGCCGTCGACCATGCGATCAGCCGCGTGCAGGCCACAGACGAACCGTTCGCGCCGCACTTCGACACCTCGGCCCTGCGCCGCGTGAAAAGCTACCTGCACTTTATCCGCACCTCGTTGTTGGACCCGCAATCGCCGCTGGCGGCCCTTAAAGGACATTCGAATGCCCCGTGAAATCGCCTTCCACGGCCTCTACATGCCGAGCATGACCCTGATGTTCCTGATCGCGGCTGTGCTGGCCTGGGCCCTGGACCGTTTTCTGGCCGGGTTCGACCTGTACCGGTTTTTCTGGCACCCGGCGTTGCTGCGCCTGAGCCTGTTCGTTTGCCTGTTCGGCGCCCTGGCGCTGAGCGTCTACCGTTGAGAATGCCCCGATGAAAAAGTTTTTCAGCCTGCTCGCGACCCTGCTGGTGCTGGCGTTGGCGATCTGGATTGGCCGCACGTTGTGGGTGCATTACATGGAAACGCCGTGGACCCGCGACGGCCGTGTACGCGCCGATATCATCAACGTCGCTGCCGACGTTACTGGCGAAGTGGTGGACGTGCCGGTGCGTGATAACCAGTTGGTGAAGAAGGGAGACCTGCTGATGCAGATCGACCCCGAGCACTACCGCATCGCGGTTAAGCAGGCGCAGTCGCTGGTGGCGTCGCGCAAAGCCACCTGGGAAATGCGCAAGGTCAACGCACACCGTCGCGCCGACCTCGATGCGCTGGTGATCTCCCGGGAAAACCGCGACGACGCCAGCAACATTGCCGACTCGGCCCTGGCTGATTACCAGCACGCGCTGGCGCAACTGGAAGCGGCTGAACTCAATTTGAAACGCACCCACGTCGTGGCGGCGGTAGACGGCTATGTCACCAACCTCAACGTGCACCGCGGCGACTATGCGCGCATCGGCGAGGCGAAGATGGCCGTGGTGGATATGAACTCGTTCTGGGTTTACGGCTTCTTCGAAGAAACCAAGCTGCCCCACGTGAAGGTCGGCGACACAGCCGACCTGCAGTTAATGAGTGGCGAGACCCTCAAGGGCCACGTGGAAAGCATCTCGCGCGGCATCTACGACCGCGACAACCCCGAGAGCCGCGAGCTGATCGCCGATGTGAACCCTACGTTCAACTGGGTGAGGCTGGCCCAACGCGTGCCGGTACGGATTCACATTGATGAAGTGCCGGAAGGCGTGCTGCTGGCGGCGGGCATCACCTGCACCGTGATCGTCAACCAGGCGCAAAACTAAAATGTGGGAGGGGGCTTGCTCCCGATAGCGGTAATTCAGTCATGGATTCAGTGGCTGGCACTCCGCTATCGGGAGCAAGCCCCCTCCCACATTCTTCAATCCAGTCAGGCCTTGATAAAAGTTTCATGCAAATGGCGCCACAACAGCGCACCACTGGCCTGCTTCTCGAACACTACCGTCGCGCGGCGATCAGTCTGGGTACCGCTGTCATCAACTTGGTGCTCGCGGTAGCTCACCGTGGCGCCACGCGCATGCCGGTCGATGCCGGTCATTTCGCTCAAGGTGATTTTCAACCCTGGCCGCATGCCACCCAGGCGCGTGAACAGGGCATTTACCCCGGCTGTGTTGACCCGCGTACCCGTGGCGGGCGCGACCATGCTGAATTCGGGGGAGAAGCGCGCGAGCAGACTCTGCAGGGTACCTTCGGGCGCGACGCCGGCAAACCATTGCTCGATTTCGACGTGGGTTTGGATCACTTCTTCGAAAAAGTCGCTGTAGTCGATCATTTATAAACTCCCATTCAAACCAAAGCGTTTTTTCAACACGGTTTCCAATAATCCTTTGGGCAGCAGGGCTGCCATCAACGGCAATGCCCGGCTGCCATTACCCGCACGCAGCAGGCGTGGCGGTGTCGGCTGTTGCGCGGCTTTGAGTACTTTGGCGGCAAATTGGTCAGCCGAAGTCGGCTTGTCCTGCGAGGCCTGGGAGCGCGCACGAATGCCCTCGCGCAACGGCCACCACGGCGACTGTTCATTGATCAACAGCTCGGCCTGGGCCCCGGCATTCTTTGCAAAGCGTGTATCGATCGCACCGGGTTGAACCTCCATGACGCGCACGCCAAACGGCGCCAGCTCCATGCGCAGGGCGTCGCTCAAGGCATGTACGGCGGCTTTCGACGCGCAGTAGGCCCCGGCGAAGGGTGTGACCAGCACGCCGGAGACGCTGCCGATATTGATGACCAGCCCTCTGCCGCGCCGCAGGGCAGGAAACAGCGCCTGCGTAACGCCGACGATGGAAAACACGTTGGTCTCGAATTGGCGTTGCATCGCCTCGGTGCCGCCATCGAGCAGCGGGCCCATGGCGCCGTAGCCGGCGTTGTTAACCAGCACATCGAGCTCGCTCAGTTGTTCGGCCAGGCGCTGCAAGGCGCCAGGATCGTTGACGTCCAGCTGTACGGCGTTGAAGCCGGCGGCGGCGAGGGCGGCGACATCGTCTGTGCGCCGGGCGCTGGCCCACACCTCGAAGCCGGCGGACTTGAAGGCATCAGCCAGGGCGCGGCCTATGCCGCTGGAGCAACCGGTGATCAGTACGTTGGGCATGCATCAATCCTTTGTCAGTCCGAGAAGCTGCCTTGCAAGTGCTCGGCGCGAAATTCCAGGGTTTGTGGGCGGTAGCCGGGGCGTAACGGCGGGACGGGCAGGCAGTCTTCCCAGGTGGCGCCGGCCTGCAATTCGCCGGGGCCGCGATAGCGTGGGGCCGCGTACACGTTGTCGGCCAGGTTTACGGTGTCGCCGGGTGCGTAGGCGGCGATACGCCAGCGCAGTTCGGTCAGCGGTACATCGTTGCCGTTGTTCAGCGTCAGCTTCAATGGGCGGTCGGCAGGGCATTCCTGCGCAGCGTAGCTGACGCGCAGTTCCAGGCGGGCCAGTTGCGCGGCTTCGCGGTTGTCGAGCCACGCCACCCAGACGGCCACCAAACCCAGGCCGACGGCAGCGGCCAGCGACACCGGCAGGGCCTTGGCCGGATAGCGCAGCAGCAGGACCAGCCAGGTGATGATCAGCAACACACCAAAGAACATACACACAACCTCGCATAGGGATAAAACATCCTACTCGGGGGGCGGGCCGATTGCCTATGGTGCAGCGCTGCTTTCCCTCGTGCGCAGGTATCTGTTCCCTCTGATGCAGGAACTGCATCGCTCTCTTTTGCCACGAAGTCTTTACAAGGAATGTCCTTGAAAGCCAGGAAGGTGCCCAACCGTAGATTCATGAAGTCAGGTGCTTTTATGACCGTCTCAAATATCGCCACACCCGTGTTGACCTCCCTCAGCGCACCTATGGCGCCGGTACCGCCCGCAGTGTCGGCAGCAATCAGTCAAGCGCCCAATCCAGAGGTCGGCTCAACATCATTGCCGCGTATGCAGAACCTGGGGCTGACGAGCTTGCGGCAGACTGTCATGCAAGGTATCAGCGACCAACTCAGTTCATACGTTTCCCCTAGGCTTTCGATGAACTCGGAACAAACCAAAGGGGCTGCCTTGACGCTGGCTGGGGGGATGGCAAAAGTGGTTGGACAGAGCATGACGAAATCAGGTGGTGCAAGCTCCAAAGCGGTGGGTACGGCCTTGATATGGGGAGGCAAAACGGCTGAAAAAATTGGCAAGGGCACTTATAAAGAGGCTGGCAAGGATCACGGGACGGGTGATTACAATGCCTTTGCCCCGCGGAACTGGGCCAAGTAATCCATGGTGGCCTGCTATTGAACTGCGGGCCCGCTGCCTGGGTCGGCATCTTGATGCACTGCACGGCCAACAGTTTGGGTTTGCAAGCTGCGACGCCGTGGGACATTCATTGCATTAAAAAGCCCCCGCCTGACCGGCTGCGGATAGGGGACGCAGCCGGCTGGGCGGGGGCTTTCTGTACGACTCCTTTATTGCGCGATAGTTTTCACGGAAACACCACGTTCGATCGGCGTCGAGCGGCCGTAGATATCTTCGAACCGCTCGATATCGTCTTCGCCCAGGTAGCTGCCCGATTGCACTTCGATGATCTCCAACGGGATCTTGCCCGGGTTGCGCAGGCGGTGCACCGAGGCAATCGGGATGTAAGTGGACTGGTTCTCGCACAGCAGGAACACGTTGTCGTCACAGGTGACTTCAGCGGTGCCGCTGACCACGATCCAGTGTTCAGCGCGATGGTGGTGCATCTGCAGTGACAGGCAGGCGCCCGGCTTGACCGAGATGTGCTTGACCTGGAACCGCCCGCCCATGTCCACCGAATCGTAGGAGCCCCACGGACGATACACTTCGCAGTGGTTCTGGGTTTCGCTGCGCCCCTGCTCATTGAGGGTGGCGACCATCTGCTTGACGCCCTGGACCTTGTCCTTGTGGGCAATCATCATCGCGTCCTTGGTTTCCACCACCACGATATTGTCCAGGCCGATCACCGAGACCAGCTTGCCGTTGCCATGCACCATGCAGTTGCGGCTGTCCTGAATGACCACGTCACCCTTGCTCACGTTGCCGTTGGCATCTTTATCGTTGACCGCCCACAGCGAGGCCCAGCAACCCACATCGCTCCAACCGGCGCTCAGGGGTACCACACAGGCGCGTTGGGTTTTTTCCATCACGGCGTAGTCGATGGAGTTGTCCGGGCAGCAGGCGAAGGTGGCTTCATCGAACGTCACGGTGTCGGCGGTCTGCTCGCTGCGCTCCAGGGTCAGGACGCAGGTGTCGTAGATGTCCGGGTCGTGCTTTTTCAGCTCTTCCAGGAAACGGCTGGCGCGGAACAGGAACATGCCGCTGTTCCAGAAGTAGCCACCGCTTTTGACGAACTCGACCGCGCGTTTTTCATCGGGTTTTTCCACGAACTGCTGTACGCGGCTCACGCCTTCGGGCAGCAGCGAATCGTTGGTGGACTTGATGTAGCCGTAGCCGGTTTCCGGGCGCGTGGCCGGTACGCCGAACAGCACCATTTCGCCGCGCTCGGCCGCCACGGTGGCCAGGGCCAGGGCGCGTTGCAGGGCTTTCTGGTCGTCGATGACGTGGTCGGCGGGCAGCACCAGCATCAACTCGTCACGGCCTTCATTGACCAGCATCATCGCGGTCAGGGCCACTGCCGGCGCGGTGTTGCGACCGAACGGTTCCATCAGGATGCGTTGGCATTCAAGTTTGCGCGCGCTCAACTGCTCGTTGACGATGAAGCGGTGATCCTTGTTGCAGACCACGATCGGTGAGTCCATGCCTTCGAACACCAAGCGCTCCAGGGTTTGCTGGAACAGCGTGTGCTCGCCGGTCAGGGCCAGGAATTGTTTTGGGAACTGTTTACGGGAAAGCGGCCAAAGACGTGAGCCGCTACCACCGGAAAGGATTACTGGGATCATGTGTTTCTCCTTGAATCAATTTGGGTCAGAGCTACGAAGGTTTGTCGTTTCACTCTTGTTTTTGTCTCGTGTCCGAACCGGCGCCTTGATCCCCTGTAGGAGCAAGCTTGCTCGCGAAAAACCTGAGAGCACCGCGATAAACCAAAGGCGCTGCGTCATCGTTGACGTTCTTCGCGGGCAAGCCCGCTCCTACAGTAGATTGCGTTCAGTCCGGGAAATAGTTAGCGGGTCGACACCGGGCGTTTCACCCAGACTGGCGACAGGCTCGAACCCGAACCGGTGACGTACAGCACCGCTGCTTCACCGCGCTCCAGGGCAACCGGCTTCACATCGCCGACCTTCTTGTCGCCGTCATACAACGCCAGGCTCACCTTCACCGGGTTGATTTCACGTTCGCCACGGCCTTTGGCGGCTACCGACTTGACCACGTCGGTCTTGCCATCGGCGGTTTTCAGGGTCAGGGCCTTGTCGCTGAGGTTCTGCACGCGAACCAGGGATTTCTGCTTGTTCTTGAACGGCGGCTCTTCGATCAGTTGCGGCTGGCCGCTGCTGTTGTTGACCAGGGTGTAGTAGTGATCGGCCGCAAGCTTGACCGGCACGGTCTGGCTGCCGACCTTGGCGCTGTAGTCGCCGCCGGGCATGAAGCTGAAGTCGCTGCTGGCCAGCGGTGCGACGTCACTGAGGTTGGTGCTGCCAACGGTGGCGCTGACTTCCTGGTTGCTGGCGTTGTAGATGCGCACGAAGCTCGAACCTTTTGGCGCGGTAGGGCCGTAGAGCGCGGCGTCACCACCGGCGAAGGCGGACATCGATACGAAGCTCAGGCCGGCAGCGATAGCCAGGGTCTTGGCGAGACGACGAGGAGTTGTAGTGAAAGTCATGTGAGTTACCTCTCTTTCAGTTTTGCGCCCGGTCGGGCGTCTCGGATTTCTGATTTTTAAAAGCGGGGATGTTCTGTGCCATGTTTTGTTGGCGCGAACCGGCTTCTTTAAGCTGCGCAACCCAGGCCGGGTCGGCATCACCGATTTCGTTATTGACGGGCAGATAGCGTTCAGGGAACTCCCAGATCAGCACCTGCGGCGGGCTGTTCTTGAAGTCATCACTTTTCAGGTAGCTGAGCATCGGCAGGATCGGGCCGTGGCCGTCTTCGGCGTAGCTGACCACGTCGCTGCCCAGGGCTTGCTTGAGGGCGCCGACGAAGTTCCAGTTGGGGTTGGCGCTGTAGCTGGTGCCGACCAGTGCCACCGGGGTTTCGCTGTCGCTGAACAGCGCGTCGTCGCCCTGGGTTTGGGCCAGGTGCGTCACGCGTTTTTCCAGCGGCTCTTTAGGCGGCATCAGGTTTTCGAACAGCGGGTCCAGCGGCAGGAACAGACGCAGGTCGCCTTTATGCGGCTCGGTCTTTTCCGCTTCGGTAACGAAGCGCTGCGGCTCGCCGCTGAGCGGAGTCTTGTCGGTAATTGCCTTGGCCAGTTGCTTGGCGGCGATTTCGGCACCGTCCGGGGTCCAGTGGGTGTCGGTGCGCAGGAACACTTGCTTGCCGCCCAGCTTGGCCTGTTGCAGCGGGCCGAGCAGGTCCGGGGCGATGATCTTGTCCGCCGCGACACGGGCGTGGAAGTCCTGGTACAGGTTGGCGTGAATGCTCGCCGGTTTCACTTCACCCAGATGCTCCGGATACAGGCGCACCTTGGCCGGCACGATCGCCATCACCAGTTGGATGCCCTGGGCCTTGAGCTTCTGGCGCACGCCTTCGACCAGCGCGTAATTGTCTTGCAGGTTCTGGTCTTCATTGACGGCAGGGTTGAACTCCTCGTCGCTGTACAACCAATGATCGCGGCCCAGCACTACGCCAGGGCGGCCTTCATTGAACAGCTTGTAGTCCAGCGCCGCCCAGAGGTTGGTGCCCAGGCGCTTGATCGGGAACTCGTCGTCGTAATGGGTCTCGACGGCTTTGGTCCAGCGACCGTTGAGCACAGTGGCATCGGCATTGGTGCTGAAACCGAAGAAACTGCGCAGCGACCAGGCGCCCAGTGCCAACAGCACCACCAGGAACAGGCCGATATAGAGGACGCGTAATGAACGGGTCATGGTCGGCTCCCTCAGAATTGGAAGTAAAGGAACGGCGAGAAACTCTGCGCCGACAGTTTCAGGATCGACGCCACGAACAGCAGCAGCACGGCGGCGCGCATGGCGTAGCGTGGCCAGTCAGCGGTCCAGTAGGCCGGTTGCACGGCGGCGTCACGGCCCACCGTGAAGCCCGGTTCGTGGATGCTGCCGGGGTTGTCGCCCGGTACGGCCTTGATCAGGCTCGGATCGCTCGGCTTGGTCTTGTCGGCAGGGCGATTGCGGTAGAAATCGCGCAGGCCGAAGAACGCCAGCGTTGCGTAGGCCACCACCAGGGTCGCCACTTGCAGGCCGGTGAGGCTGGCGCGGTTGAGTTCCGACAGCGACCATTCGCCAAAGCTGAACATCGCACCGTACATACGGCCTGCGACGTGCAGGTTTTCCGCACGGAAGATCACCCAGCCCATCACCACCAGCAGGAAGGTGAAGGCCCAGCGCAGCACATTGAAGCTGCGCGGCGCGGTGTTGAGGCCGATGGCTTTTTCAATCGCCAGCCACATGCCGTGCCAGGCACCCCACACGATGTAGGTGATGTTCGCACCGTGCCACAGGCCACCGAGCAGCATGGTCAGGAACAGGTTGCGATAGGTGGTCAGCGTACCTTTACGGTTGCCGCCCAGGGTGATGTACAGGTAGTCGCGCAGCCAGGTCGACAGGCTGATGTGCCAGCGCCGCCAGAACTCGGTGATCGACTGGCTGATGTACGGCTGTTTGAAGTTTTCCATGAAGCGGAAACCCATCATCAAGCCCAGGCCGATCGCCATGTCGCTGTAGCCGGAGAAGTCGAAATACAACTGTGCGGTGTAGGCCAGCGCACCGAGCCAGGCGTCGCCCGTGGTCGGGTTTTGCAGGGCGAAGCAGTGGTCCGCGACTACCGCCAGGGTGTCGGCGATAAACACCTTCTTGATGAAACCCTGCATGAACCGCGTGCAGCCCTCGGAGAACTTGTCGAGGGTGTGGGTGCGGTTGTTGAACTGGTCGGCCAGGTCACGAAAACGCAACACGGGGCCTGCGATCAGGTGCGGGAAGATCGCCACGAACGCCGCGAAGTCGATCAGGTTGCGCGTCGCCGGCGTATCGCCACGGTACACGTCGATGATGTAGCTGATGGACTCGAAAATGTAGAACGAGATACCAATCGGCAACAGCACGTGGGTGAGGATGAACGGCTCCAGGCCCATCGACTTCATCATCACGTTGATGCTGTCGACGCCGAAGTTGGCGTACTTGAAGTAGCCGAGGATGCACAGGTCGACCGCCACGCCGAGCAACAGCCAGCGTTGGGCCGGCTTGGTGCGCACACCAGCGGCACCGACCTTGAGGCCGATCCAGTAATTCCACAGGGTCACTGCGGCGAACAAAGCCAGGAAGTCCACTCGCCACCAGGCGTAGAACACATAGCTGGCAATCAGCAGCAGCAGGTTGCGATAGCGTTGCCCGCTCAAATAGTACAAGCCGAGAAAGATCGGCAAGAACAGAAACAGGAACACATTGGACGAGAAAACCATCCCGATCTCTCCATGTTTAACCAACAGTCAAGGGCCAGAGCCCCCCTAACCCCCAGGAAAAAACGGGAGGTTTTATTGCAATCTCGCTGAAGGAACCGGCTTCAAATGTGGGAGGGGGCTTGCCCCCGATAGCGGTGTGTCATTCAACACAGATGGCGACTGATACACCGCCATCGGGGGCAAGCCCCCTCCCACATTTTTTACCGCGTTCGCTCAGGAACCTTTGTTGCCTTTTTCGTGCGTCGGGTCGTAGACCTTGGTCAAGTCACCACCCAGGCGGAACGTCTTGAATGGCTGCATGCCATGCTTGCGTTCGAGCACATCCGGGGCGCAGGTGTAGAGGGTGCAGAACGGCTCAAGCCAGGCGAATTTCATCGCCTGCTTCAAATCCTTCATGTCCTGCTCCTTGCCGTTCTTCTGTTCGAAGATGTCCGGGTCTTTCACCCCGGCCAGTACCTTGTCGCCCAGGCGCTTGAGCGCACTGTTGTTTTCCTGGCGCAGGTCCACACCGTTGACCAGGGCAAAGCTTGCGATCATCGACAGCGGCGGCAGGGCGTAGTTGTGGTACGACAACGCCCGTTGCTGACGCTTCAGTTCGTTGGGCAGGAAGCCTTGGTCGTCGACCTGGTTCACCCCGACCTTGTATTCCTTGACAGCCCAATCGAACAGGTCGCGACGGTTAGTGGCGATGGACGTTGCCATCACCGACCAGGCGGCCCAGTACGAGTGGTTGTTGGTTTTTTCCAGCGGCAGGTTGTCCCAGTCGCTCACCACTTGATCGGCCAGCTTGTTGAACCAGGCCTCGATCAGTTGCGATTCCTGCTGATGGTTGGCCAGCGGGTGCGAGTCGGAGAATTTCAAGCGCACATAGGCCGAGGCCATGCTGCCCAGCGCCCATTTGCGCATGGACTTGCCGGTGTGGTTGAAGTCCTTGGACATCAAGGCGTCGGCCTTGGCCCACGACACCAGCCAGTTCAGCGTGCATTCAAGTTGCTGCGGACGACCGTCGCGCATGAACTGCATCACGCGCTTGCTGGTGTCTTTTTCCAGCTTGGTGATGTCGGCGGTGCTGTCGCGAAAGGCCTGTTCCGATTGCACGTTCAGGGTCGAACGCGCCTTGTCGGAGCCTTCGTACTTGCTGCGAAATTGCAGAGGCCCGGTGTAGGGCGTCGGCATGGCGTCGCAGTTTTCCTTGAAGTCGCCGGTCTTGAACGCTTCGATCGGTGCGAAATAGCCCTGAGGCGGCCGCAGGGGTGCGGCGGCGTTGACGGAGCCGGCAAACATCGCCAGGCCTAGCAGGGTGGGCAGCAATAACTTTTGCATAAGTAACCTCACTTCCCGAGCTGGGCGGTCTGCTGACCACCGCTTGGGAATACGTTGCGTGTGCAAATTTTCGCTTCGACCTTCTGCGCCGCAGCACCCTTTTCCGGGCCCTGCACTTCCACGGCCAGCAAGTTCTGCGAGGCCCAGTCTTCATCGGTGCGCAATTCAAAGGCGAAACGCCCGTCTGTATCGGATGTCTCGGGTTTTTCGATCTTGATGTCCTCGTGGCGCCCGTTCATGTACCAGAGGGTGGCTTGCAAGGTTTTCACCGAAGGATCGGCGAAGCGGATATCGACCTGATGGTTGGCGTTGCGCAGGTCTTTGTTCGCGCTGTTGACCATCAGTTCGTTTTTGCCTGGTTTGAGCGTGGTGCTGGCTGACATCTGTGCGGTCTTGCCCTCACAGCCGTTGTCGAGCAGCGCCATCATCTGGCGGTAGATGGTTTCCTGGTCGAGACGGTACAGCGGCGAGAATTCCCAGATCAGAATCTTTGGCGGGTTTTTCTGGAACTCTTCGCTGCCCAGGTACTGGATCATCGAGCCTTCCAGACCACCGCCGGGGAAGGCGACGTTGAGGATGTCGGCACCGATTTCCTCCTGCAGGAAGCCGGCGAAGTTGTAGTTCTTGCCGCTGTGGCTGGTGCCCACCAGGGTGATCTGCGGGTTGCCCGAATCGCTGAACAGGTCACCGTCACCGGCTTCGCCCTTGGGCTCGGTGGTGAATTGGTCCATGTACTGGATCGCATAGCTGGTGCCGCACAGCTGCCCGGCCATGTTGTGCAGGGTGCCGGTCTTGCCCATGCGGCCCGAGCGCTTGGTCTCGAATTCGCGCTTGGGAATTTCCGCGTATTGCGGCATCTGCTTGACCTTGGCTGCCACGATTTTCGCGGTGCGCTGGGCGCCGTAAGGGGTCCAGTGCTGGTCGCCACGAAAGTAAAAGTCGTGGGCCGGCAGTTCATCCGGCAACTGCTCGTTGGTCAGCGGCGAGAGGTCCGGCACCACGTAGCCCATCTTGGCGAAACGGCCGAGCATGGTCTTGTAGTTGGTCAGGGCCTTGTCGAAATCGTACTTGGCCTTTTCCTCGGGGTTGAGCTTGTTGCGGTTCACCAGGCCACGGGTCGGCTGGTAGACCACCACCAGTTCCACGCCCTTGCTCTTGAACGCATCGTGCAACTGCTGCATGCGCTTGTAGCCGGCCGGGGTGGTGTCGAATTCGGTACGCAGGTCTTCCTGGGTCCGGAACAGCCAGTCGCCCTGGGCTTGCACCAGGGTGGTGAAGTTCTGCTGGTAGCGCGTGGTGTAGTTCTTCGCGTCATGGGCCGCCGGGCACAGGCTGCAGCACGGCTCGGCGGTGAACGTCGGTGCTTTCACCTCGTCGGCGCGCACGCCCTGGCTGGCCGCGAGCAGGCCGAGGGTCAGACCCGAGAGGCTCAGCAATTTGATCATGTGTGGGTGCATAAGGGTCATCCTCAGTCCTGCATTTCGGTCTGGCGTTCGACAGGGTCGATCAGCACGGCTTTCTGCTGGCGTACCAGCAGGTCGAGAATCTCTTCCTGGCGCTCGCCAAGGACGCCGGAGAAGCTGATGCCGCTGGATTTGGTCGGCGCCAGCATCGACACGCGGTACAACTCGATACTCAGCGGCGAGTCGATGGACAACGGCCCGCTGCCGTTGCCCGCCAGTTCACCACCCACCACGATCAGCGAGACCTTGGCGTCGAACGGGTCAAGGGCGATGTCGCGGTCGGTGTCGGTCAGATCCTTGATGTGGCCGTACACACCGGTCAGGCCGTTGGCCATGGCGGTGTTTTCGTACAGCTTGATGTTCACGCTGTTACGTATGCGGATGCCGTGGCGACGGTTGCTGATCACCTTGTTGCCCCACAACAGGTTGTCACCGCTCTCATAGAGGGTGATGCCGTCGGTGTGGTTGCGGTAGATCTCGTTGTCGGCGATCAGGTTGTTGACGCTGTTACGGTCGATCACCAGGCCCGAGAGCTTGTTGTCATAGCTGCGGTTGTTGAAGATGAAGCTGTCGTTCACTTCCCGGGAAATGATGATGCCGTGCTTCTTCTTGGTGCCGTACACGGTGTTGTCGGCGATGATCAGGCCGTGGGAACGGTCATGGGGGTCGATGCCGTAGACGATGTTGTCTTTGTAGGTATTGCCCTTGATCACAAAGCCCGTGGTTTCGTAGCAGTAGAAGCCGTACCACATGTCCGAGAACTCGGAATCGATGATCCAGCCGGTCGGTTCAGGACGCTTGAGCACCTTGGCCATGTTCGGCGTGTACTGGGAAATACTCACCCCGTACGACTTACTGTTGGCGTAGCCGAAGCTGGCCATTTTGGTCTTGGAAATGTAGGTCTCGGTGCCGCCCCAGGCCAGCAGGAACGGGCGGAATTCCTTGGGCGACTTGAACAGTGCCGGGCCGTTGGTTTTTTCATCCCAGCCGGTGACCTTGGTGTCACGCACGAACAGTTGGCCGTCGTTGATCAGAAACGAACCGGCTTGCTGGGACAGGCGCAATTCCTGGGTCTGTTTGTCGATATCGAGGATGCCTTTACGGCCGACCACGATTGGCAATTTGGCCAGGAACACACCCGGCGACGTCTCGCTGAAGTACTGCTTGGGCACCTTGCCCAGCAAGTCCTTGAGGTTCATGTAGCCATCGTCGACGAAGATTGCCTGGGGAATGCCGTGCTGGCGCACCACCCATTCGGCCATCTTGTTATCGCCGCCGATAAAGTCCTTGAGGGCGTCTTCCTGCATCATGCGACGGATGCTGACCTTGCCCGCCTTGGTCTTGACGATTTTCTTTTCCATGGCCGCAGCGGTGTAGCCCGACAGATCGGGCAGCGCCGGCTTGGCCATTTCCAGCGGCGCGGTCGGCGGGCTGGAAATGGTGTAGGTCTTGGCCTGTTGCAGTTCCTTGGCGATGGTCGGCGCCTTGGCCGCCGTATCGGCGAACGCTGGGGCACTGGCCACCAGCATTGCCGCGACGAGTAGGCTTTGAGCATTCATTGCGCAGGCTCCCATCAGAATTTCCAGATCACGTCGACAAAGGCGCGGTGCATGTACGAGTCGACCTGGCTGCCATAGGCATCGCCCGGTTTGAACACACCGGCGCGCAGGCGCACCAGCGCCGACGGCTCGTCGATCGACTGGCTGAGCGCGGCCGGCAACAGGCCTTTCTTGAAGTACTTGGTGACGACCAGGTCCATCTCCTGACCCAGGTCTTTCTTGCCATCTTCAAGGGGCAGGGACGTGCTGGACAGGATCGCGCCGGTCACGTCATCGGTGTTGTTCTGCACCGCATCGATGCCGTTGCTGCCCACCGGCTTGTTGCCGTCGACGCGCCAGAACTTGTGGTACACCAGGCTGGCGTCGTAGTCCTCGCGCAGCTGCCAGGAACCGAACAGGCTCATGGACTGCATGTTGTTCATTTCGCCGCGAAACGCTTCGCCGAAGCGATGCACGCGGGACTGGGTACCGGTCCAGTTCGAACGGTTGCTTTGCAGGCCGTTCTGTTCGTATTCGGCACTGGCGCGCGAATAGGCCGCACCCACTTGCCACTGCGGGTCGAGACGCAGACGCACGCCGATATCGGTGGCCCAGCCGCTCACGTCATCGTTGCGCTTGGCGTTGGTCGGGCGGGTGCCGTCGGCGTTCAACGCGTTGACCGTGTCGCGGTCGCCACGCATGCCGGTGATGCTCGCCCAGTAGTTGACGGTGTTGGTGTTGCGCCAGTTATAGGCGTCGCTGTTGGCTTCGATGCCGAGCCAGGTCAGGTCGCCGTTTTCGCGCTTGTCCAACGGGTCGCTGGCCACGCCCGGTTCGGCGTAGTCGAGCTTGCCGTCGTCATGGGTGTGGTGGCCGCGCAGGCCGATCCACTGCCCCGGCGTCCACTGGTAGGCGGCGTCGGCGTAGAAGTGCTGGCGGTCCTTGTCCTTGGGCGACAGTTCCTTGAGGTCGGTGCGGTATTCGCTGAAACGCTCGGCGGCGCCGACGTTAGCCTTGAGCAGGGTAGTGTCGAAGGTCCAGTTCAGCGCTTCGATATTGGTGTCGCGCCATTGGCCGTCGTCATTGCGCAGGCGCTGGCGACCGAACTTGAGGAGCTCGCCGGGGTAGGGCGTGAAGCCGCTGTAGCCGACCCAGAACTCGCGCAGGGCCAGGTAGTTTTTCTTGGCCTTGCGGTCGTCGTTGCTCGATTGTTCGGTGGTGTCATCCGCCGACTGCTGCAGGGTGTCGGTCTCGATGATGTCGCTGGACACCACCGCCTGGCCCATGGCGTAGGCGCTCCACGCGCCGCTTTCGGCGTAGATCCACGGGCGCAGGTCGAGGCCGATGCCGTTGACGTCGCCGCCTTTCTGGGTACCCAGGTCGCGGTCGTCTTCGGACTGCGCGGTGGCTTTGACTTCCAGGCCGAAGTTCTTGGCTTCGGTCAGCGCGGCCAGGGTCGGGCACGACCACAGCAGGGCGAAGGACAGGCCGATGCCGGCCTTGACGAATGGGTTGAGCTTCATAGGGATTCCTCGCCGTCTTCTTCTTGCAGGGCGTGCAGTTGCAGCGTGCTTTGGGCCAGGGTGCCGCGGGCGGCCAGTTCCTGCTGCACCAGGCGTTGGCCTTCGGCGCGTTGCTCAGGCGTCAGCGGGGCTTCGAGCTGGGTGGCCAGCTCATTGGCCTCTGGCGTGTCCTGGGCCTTGGCCAGCTGGCTGAAGACATAGGCGTTCAGCGGGTCGGGCTTGGTGCCCTTGCCTTGGGAAAACAGTTGGGCGATAGCGAAGTCGGCGCTGTTCTGGCCGTTGCGCGCAGCGGTCAGCAGATGGTCCAGGGCTTTTTGCGGGTAAACCTTGCCCAGGTAGCCACGGCGGTAGATCTGGCCGAGGTAGTAATCGGCGGCCACTTCACGGCCCACGGCTTTTTCGAAATGGGCTTCGGCGGCCTTGGCGTCGGCCGGCACCCACTTGCCTTCGTAGTAGAGCTTGCCCAGCAGCAATTCGGCGCGCGGCTGGTCGGCGGCGCGGCCGTTGTCGAGGTACTTCATCATCTGGTCGACGTCGCCCAGTTCGGGGAAGTCGTAGAGCAGTTGCGCCAGGCTGACCCAGGATGCCGGGTAGCCAGGGGCGATTTTTTCCAGCAGGGCCTGGGCGGTTTTCTCGTCCGGCGTGCCGAGGGTGGCATCGCCCAGCACACGGGCGACGCTGTCGACACGTTGGGCGGTGACGGTGCCACGGCTGTAGCCTGCTTCCATCTGCTTGAGCAGTTCGGCCTGTTGTTCCGGCTGAGCTTTTTTCTGATAGACCGTGGCCAGTTCGACGTAGCAGATATCGGTAGTGTTCAGCGCGGCTTTGCAGATGCGCTCCACATCATCCAGATGCTGGTCGTAGGTGCCCTGGGTGCGGTACAGCAGCACCTGGGCCAGGCCGGCCTCTGGATAGCCCGCTGCTTGCCATTTGCTGATCTGCTGCTGGGCATTCACGTTGGGGAAGCTGTGCGGGTATTGCAGGTACAGCATCGCCAACGGGATCAGGGTGTTGCCTTCGCCATTGGCAAAGGCTTTTTTCAGCAGGCTTTCGGCTTCGTGGTGCTCGGCTTCGGTGGCGCCGGGCTTGGCCACCAGCAGGCGGCCAAGGCGTGCCTGGGCGCGGGGCGAGGTGTCCGCCGCAGCACGGTAAGTGGCTTCGGCCTGTTTGATTTGCGCCGGGTCACGGGTGCCTACCTGGATGTCGGCCAGGCCTACTTGGGCCTCGCTGTAGCCCAGGTCGGCCAGTTGCTGGTAATTCTGTTGCGCGGTGACGGTGTCGCCGCGTTTCAGTGCTTCGTTGGCCAGGCGTTGGTCAGGCAGGCCGGCACAACCGGCCAGGCTCACCGCAATCGCCAGCAACGCCACCGAACCCATGTGGGACCGGCGTTTATGGCGAGGGAGCTTGCTCCCGCTGGGGTGCGAAGCGCCCCCAAGAGCCGGCTCCAGCTGCGCTGTCGAGCGGGAGCAAGCTCCCTCGCCACAGCAAGCCCGCTCCCACAGGGATTGTGTTGTTCTTGAAATAGGGTTCACAGGCATGTCCTCGCTTACAGACCGTGAGCCATGGCTTTATCGATCAGCCAGTTCAGCGAAGGGCCACGGTCGCTGGTGACTTCTACCGGGCGGCCGGCGTAGGTGCTGTCCAGCGGGGCGTCAGGCTTGATCTGCACGCGGATGTCCGAAGACAGGTCGGCGCTGTTCAGGCTGGTGCTGCTGACGATGGTGCCGGTGCGTACCTGTTCTTCGTCGGCGACCTGGAAGCTCACCGGCGTGCCTGGGCGCACATCACCGAACTGGCGATAGCTGAAGCGGGCTTCCACATTGGCCTGGCTGCCGCGTGGCACCAGTTGGAAGATCACATCACCCTTGCTGGCGTACTGGCCGTCGGCGACCAGTTGCTGGGCGACCACGCAGTCGCATGGCGAGGTCAGGGTGCCGGTCATTTGCTTGCCGAACAGCTCTTCGACCTTGGCCGGTTGCAGTTGGTCTTCGTCCAGGTGGCCCTTGAGCACATCGAGCATGCTGGTGCTGAAGGTGGCCAGTGGCGCGCCTTTGGCCGCTACCGCGTCACCTTTGAGCAGGCTTTGCACGGTGCCGTCGCGCGGCATGGTCACGTTCATGCCCGGCACGCTGACAAGCCCGGCCTGGGCGTGGCTGACGAAGTACATGCCGTACAGCGACTTGAAGACAAAACCGAAGGCCGCCAGGCCCACCAGGAAGATCGCCAGGCTGAACGTCACGGCGCGCAGGCGCCCGAACGCGGTCATGCCGCTGCCGCCGTCCTTGACCTTGCGCGCCTTGGTGAAGTTGTCGCGTTGCAGGGTGGCGAGCACGTCGCCCATGGTCACGATGTCGCCCGACAGGTGCGAGGTGATCAGGTGGCGCAGGGTGGAAATGTCCTGGGCATCGAGGTTCTGGAACTGGCAACCGGTGCGGCCGGTCTGGCGGTCGTAGGAGCGAATCTGCAGCTCCACGTCCATCGCCAGGCCGAGGTTATCGATGACGAATTGCAGACGACCCTTATGCACTTGGCCGACGGTGAGCGGCTGGGTGGCGGTGAACGCCAGGCCGCCGGCGGACAGGTCGATGACCTTGGCCTCGGTCGGCGTGCGGTCGCTGTTGAAAAAGCGCAGCTTGGCCGGGATTTTTACCCGGGCGTGCTGGCGCTGGGCTTCGGATTCGTGGACAACGTTGGCGTTTACTTGGCTGTTCATAATGTTCGATTTCCTAGTTAATTCAGGCTTGGCAGGGTCAGACCATCATCAGCAACACGGCAACGAAGATGCTGCCGGCGGAGAAGGTCATGGTCCGAGACGACCAGGTGTTGAACCAACGTTGAAAGCTGGCCAAATCGCGGGTCAGTTTGGTGTCCTGGCGGGTCCAGGACTGTTGATCAAGGCGGAAGAACACGTAGATCTTCACCAACGCGCCCATGATCTGGTTGTAATAGAGAATCAGCGGGTAGGCCGGGCCGATCTTGTGGCCTGAGCACGACAGCAGCAGGGTGAGAATCAGGCGGGTGATGCCGATCCACAGCAGGTACGCGAGGATGAACGCGCCGCCGTACTTGAAGGTGGCGATGATCGCCACGGTCAGGCCGAGCAGGGAGGTCCACATCGACACGCGCTGATCGAACAGCACCACGCTGGTGAACAGACCGAGGCGGCGTACACCCAGGCCCAGGGCGCGAGAGTTCTGGCGCAGGTTATTGCCGTACCAGCGGAACATCAGTTTGCGGCTGGCCTTGATGAAGCTCTTTTCCGGCGGGTGCTCCACGGTATTGATCGCGGCATCGGGCACGTAGAAGGTGTCGTAGCCCAGGCGCATCAGGCTGAACCAGCTGGATTTATCGTCGCCGGTCAGAAACTTGAAGCGGCCCAGGCGCCAGTGTTGCAGCGAGTCGCTTTCCACGTCGGCGATGAAGCCTGGGTCGGTCACCACGCTGGCGCGGAACACCGACATCCGCCCGGTCATGGTCAGCACGCGCTTGGACAGGGCCATGGAGCACATGTTGATGTGGCGTTGGGCGAAGCGCAGTTTGTGCCATTCGCTCATGATGTAGCCGCCGCGCACTTCGCAGAACTCGTTGGTGGTCAGGCCGCCGACATTGCCGAACAGCTGGAACCACGGCACGGTCTTGCGCACCACGCCCTCGGCGAGCACGGTGTCGCCATCGATCACGGCCACCACGGCGCGGTCATCCGGCAGGTGGCGCGAGATGGCACGAAAACCGAAGGCCAGGCCGTCACGCTTGCCGGTGCCGGCGATGCGTACGAAGTCGAGCTTGACGTGATCCGGCGGGTTGAGTTTTTCCCACAGGCTCTTGACCAGCAGCTCATCGGACATTTCCACCAGCGAGCAGACCACGGTGGTGGGGAAGCCACATTCGATGGCTTCGCGAATCACCGAGCTGTAGACCTGCGCGGTGGTCAGCGCGTCGATACGAAAGCTGGTGACCATCAGGAACACATGGGATGGGTCGGCGGCCTTGCCCAGCTTGCGCACTTTGCGGCGCAGGTGCGGGTAGACCACGTAGAGGAACAGCATGCCGCGAAAGAAATGCGTTGCACCCATCGAGTAGCGCCAGATACCGACGGCGCCAATCAGGAAAATAAAGTTCTTCGATTGCGAATCGAAGGTGCTGGCTGGCAGAGCCAGAGCTAGAAGCGCTAAAAACCCCAGAAAAAATAGCCAGCCAGTCGCTTGGTTTAACCGTTGCATATTTGTGTCCGTCACGGGGGAGTAGGGCCACAAGCTGCAAGCTACAAGCTGAAAAACGATCGCTTCTAACTTGCAGCTTGACGCTTAAAACTTACCGCTGCTCCTTACCAGCAAATACCTTCGGTACGGCCGCTTACGCTGGTGGCCTTGGACATGAAGCCCACCAGGTCGACCACTTGCTTGCCATCCGGGGCGTTGTGCGCCAGGGCACGGAATTTCTCGTCGCGGTTACCCAGGATGATCACGTCGGAGTTGTTGATCACTTCGTCGAAGTCCGAGTTGAGCAGGGACGACACGTGAGGGATCTTGCCTTCGATGTAGTCCTTGTTCGCGCCGTGTACGCGGGCGTATTCGACGTTGCTGTCGTAGATGCTCAGGTCGTAACCCTTGCCGATCAGCATTTCCGCCAGTTCCACCAATGGGCTTTCGCGCAGGTCGTCGGTACCGGCCTTGAAGCTCAGGCCCAGCAGGGCGACTTTGCGTTTGTCGTGGCTGGAAACGATGTCGAAGGCGTTCTGCACCTGGGACTCGTTACTGCGCATCAGCGAGTTGAGCAGCGGCGCTTCCACGTCCAGGGAACCGGCGCGGTAGGTCAGGGCGCGCACGTCTTTTGGCAGGCACGAGCCGCCGAACGCGAAGCCTGGGCGCATGTAGTACTGGGACAGGTTGAGGGTCTTGTCCTGGCAGACCACGTCCATCACTTCACGGCCATCGACGCCGACGGCCTTGGCGATGTTGCCGATTTCATTGGCGAAGGTGACTTTGGTGGCGTGCCACACGTTGCAGGTGTACTTGATCATCTCGGCGACAGCGATGTCCTTGCGGATGATCGGCGCGTCGAGTTCTTCGTACAGCGACTGCAGGACATCGCCGGAGGCTGTGTCGAATTCGCCGATAACGGTCATTGGCGGCTGGTCGTAGTCTGCGATGGCGGTGGATTCGCGCAGGAATTCCGGGTTGACCGCAACGCCGAAGTCGACACCGGCTTTTTTGCCGGAGCAGTCTTCGAGGATCGGGATCACCACGTTGGCCACGGTGCCGGGCAGTACGGTGCTGCGCACCACGATGGTGTGGCGGGTGGTCTTGTCACGCAGGACAAAGCCGATCTCGCGGCATACCGATTCGATGTAGTTGAGTTCCAAGTCGCCGTTTTTCTTGCTCGGCGTGCCGACGCAAATCATCGACAAGTCGGTATCGCGAATGGCTTCGGCGAAGTTGGTAGTGCCACGCAGCCGGCCCGTCTGGATACCCTGGCTCAACAGCTCGCCCAGACCCGGTTCAACGATCGGCGATTTGCCGGCGTTGATCAGGTCGATCTTTTCCTTGGAGATGTCTACGCCGACCACTTCGTGGCCACGGGCAGACAGGCAACCGGCACACACTGCGCCAACGTAACCCAAACCAAATATGCTGATGCGCATCGCAATTACCTCTGTATTTAAATCATGCCATTAGATGGCCGGAGTTCATGTTTGCAAGCGTCACTGATGCCGCGAAAGTTGGGCGAATAGACGCCGACTTACCGCGTGCAGGCATGTTGAATAACGAGTGACTAACTATTGCACTCAAGTTGTGCGCGACCAGGCCTTATTATTGGGGCTTGCCCTGAAATGCAGCCGGGCTCCCTTGGAGGAAGGCTCCGGCGCCGGTGCCGCAAGGTTTTGATGTAGGCAAAACGCCTTTTTTATCAATGCCTTGAGTGCATGCACGGCTCATTTAGGTCATGCGCTGCCTTGGCCTGTAGGGGATAGCAATGCGTACTTATCGCCACCCTTAACTCGATCAGTTGATGTTGTGACCATAGAGTCAAAGTGTTCTGTGACAACTTGACTACTTCCGTTGGTCGTTATGTAAGTCATCTCTTACAGCAGCAGAGAATTTCGTTACCGGTGGTATGAGCGGTGCTTCAGGATGAAGTTCCTGGCCGCTCATCCTGTTTCCGGAAATTTTTTGAAATATTAGGAAAGATGGCACTGGTACTATAGTGATAGCACTTGCTATTTAGGCCAGTAGTTGTAGGGAGTTGGCACGTTGAGATAGTTTTGTGCCACTACTGTTTAAAAAAAGTGGTGCCACTACGAAAAAAACCGACGAGTGTCGAGTGAAGAATTTGTTAGAGTTGTGTCTGGGTGTTTTTCTGACGCCAAATAAATGACGATTTGCCGGTCTGGAATACTATCAAAATGTGGGAGGGGGCTTGCTCCCGATAGCGGTGTATCAGTCCCTGTAGAGGTGACTGTTGCATAGCCATCGGGGGCAAGCCCCCTCCCACATTTGGTCCTCAGTGCCTGGCTGGCCTTATTCCGGTGCGTGATCGCGCAAAAACACCAGGTTGTCCGGCTTGGACTGCTCCGCATTGAAGCGATAACCCTGCGCATC
This sequence comes from Pseudomonas sp. R2-37-08W, assembly GCF_003851705.1. Classification (NCBI taxonomy): domain Bacteria; kingdom Pseudomonadati; phylum Pseudomonadota; class Gammaproteobacteria; order Pseudomonadales; family Pseudomonadaceae; genus Pseudomonas; species Pseudomonas sp. R2-37-08W. The sequence continues at coordinate 1,138,350 of NZ_CP027728.1, forward strand.
GAACTGCTTGAGCCTGGCCGGGTCGTTGATCCGCTCTTGAATCACAAACCGGCTCATCATGCCCCGGGCTTTTTTCGCGTAGAAGCTGATGATCTTGTACTGGCCGTTCTTCAGGTCCTTGAACTCGGTGTTGATGACCCGTGCGTTCAGGGCCGTGCGCTTGACCGCCGAGAAATACTCGTTGGACGCCAGGTTGAGCAGCACATCGTCACCTTGTTCGGCCAGCGCCTCATTGAGCCACTCACTGATGCGCGTGCCCCAGAAGGCATAGAGGTCCTTGCCACGGCCGTTGGCGAGTTTGGTGCCCATCTCCAGGCGATACGGCATCATCAGGTCCAGCGGGCGCAGCAGGCCGTACAGGCCGGAAAGCATGCGCAAGTGATCCTGGGCATAGCTGAAGTCGGCGTCGCTGAAGGTTTCGGCGTTGAGGCCGGTGTATACGTCGCCCTTGAACGCCAGCAGCGCCTGTTTGGCATTGGCCGGCGTGAAAGCGGGCGTCCAGCTGCCGAAACGGGCGGCGTTGAGGCCACCGATCTTGTCGGACACGTGCATCAACTCACTGATCTGCGCCGGGCTGAGTTCGCGCAGTTGCTCGATCAGTTCTTGGGAATGGTCGAGGTACTGCGGCTGGGTGAAGCGCGGGGTTACCGGCTTTGACTCGAAGTCGAGGGTCTTGGCGGGGGAAATCACCATCAGCATGAAGTTGGCTCCAGAAATCGTGGCGTGTAGCGTGGACGCGATTCTAGGGGTTGGGGCGGTTTGACTCCACCTATGATGGTGATAGGCGCGATCCGCTATGATGGCCGGCAACTCTGGAGAGGGAGACCCCAAGTGCGATTAGCGCTTTTTGTGACGGCGTGCCTGTGGTGCCTGAATGTGCAGGCCGCGCCGGTTGATGTCGCCAGCCTCGACCGCGCCACCTGGCCGGAAAAACTCGGCAGCCCGGCGCTGTTCGACGTCGCCTCGCGTGCAGAAATCCTGATGTTTGCCCATGGCTTGATCCTCAGCGAAGCCCAGGACGAAACCGCGCTCAAGCAACGCCTGGGGCTGAAAAACATCAACCTGGCGGCCATCGACGACCTGCGCCGCCAGCTCTGGCAACGTTTGCTGGAGAACTACACGTTTGCCCAGCAGAGCTGCGAGCAAGACGCCTCGTTCTGCTACCTGGTGGAAAACATGGACGACCTGCGCGAGCAGGCCGGCAAATTCGAAGTCAGTGACAACTCTTTCTATATAGGCTGGGCCGCCCCCAGCCGGCAGTTCCATGGGCGCTATCTGGACGAACTGCTGCGCAAGGCCGCGTTGTTGCCGCAGATCAGCAGCGAAGTCGCGCGCTTCGGTGATCATGAACGCAATGGTGACGAGCTTAATGACCGGATGTTCCTGTTGACCTTCGACGGCGGGCCGGCACCGGTCGGTGGCAATACCGACTGGCTCGCCGACTACCTGCGCCAGCAAAAGATGAATGCCACCTTCTTCGCCCTCGGCAGCAGCCTGCAAACCCGTGTGGAACGCAGCTCGGCCGCCGATGTGCAGGCGCTGTACCAGGGCCAGTGCGTTGGCAGCCAGGGCTGGCAATATCGCTCCCACAGCCATTGGGTCGACTGGCAAGACTCAATCATCCGCAGCACATCGTTGGTGCAGAACCTGCTGCCGGAAAATTATGTGCCGCTGTTCCGGCCGCCTTACGGGCAGCGCCGTGCGGACAGCCAGGGGTTCTTTCAGGCGCAAGGTCTGCAGGTGGCGTTATGGGACATCGACTCCCAGGACGATCCGGGCAAGCTCAAGGCCGAGGAATCGGCGCAACGGGTGCTGACGCTGATGCTGCTGTGGCGCAAAGGGGTGATTGTGTTTCACGACACCCAGGACAAGGCGCGGGTGGCATTGCCGCTGCTGTTGCAGGCAACGGCGCAAAGTGGCTTGGGTTGGCAGGAGTGCCGCGAGGCGTTTCGCTGAAAATGCCCGGCCCTGTTGGGCGAGAGGCATTTTCGGGGTGATTTGCTGCGACATTTCGCAGCAGGCGGACTTCCGACTTTAACGGCCTGCCTGGCACTCGGCTAGTGCTATTCGTCATCCTGAAAAATAAACTTCAAAAAAGCGTCAAAGTGCTTTTTCCTGTCATGGGTTTTGCGGTATTACGAAGTCAGATCGCCGAACCCTGCAACACAGGTGGCGTCTTCCAAGACTCCTCATGTGGGCACCGCACTTGATGTCACTCAAGCTGCGGTCGGTGGTCGAATCGAGGCGCAGCACCGCCCAGGTATTGCGTCGACTGGCTCCCACAAAGGTGACCGAGTATGGATGATCATGGACGCACCCCTTCTTCCGACCAGCCAATCCTTTATGTGCTTGATACCAACGTACTGATTCACGATCCAAACGCACTGCTTAACTTTGAAGAACACCATGTCGCCATCCCGATGATCGTGCTGGAGGAACTCGACAAACTCAAAAGCGGCCACCACAGCGTCGCCGCCGAATGCCGCCAGGCCATCCGCCTGATCGACAAGACCCTGGGTGAAGCCTCGCCCGAGGACGTTGAAGTCGGCGTACCGATCCAGCGCGGCAAAAGCGGGCCCAAGGGTTTGCTGTCGATCCTGATGAGCAAGCGCAACGAGCCCAACAGCCTGCTGCCGGAAAACCTTAACGACAACAAGATCATCAACCAATTGATCGACCTGCACGCGCGCGACAAGGACCTGCGCGTGGTGCTGGTGACCAAAGACATCAATATGCGCCTCAAGGCCCGAGCGTGTGGGATCGCGGCCGAGGACTACAGCACCGACCAACTGGTTGACGACGTGTCGATGTTGTCGCGCGGTTATCACATGATGACCGGCTCGTTCTGGGACCGCGTCAGCAAGGTCGAAACCCGCCAGGACCATGGCCGCACCTGGCACCAGGTGCAGTTGATCGACAACCTGCCGGCCGTGCATATCAATGAATTCATCGTCGACGAACAGGGCTTCGTGGGCTGGATCAAAGAGATCCAGGTCGACAAGCTGCTGATCCTCGACCTGCATCAGGAACCCCTGTTGCACCAGGAAGCCTGGGGCCTGAAACCGCGCGATATCTACCAGAGCCTGGCGCTGTACGCGCTGCTCGACCCGGACATCCACCTGGTCAACCTGACCGGCGCCGCCGGCTCCGGCAAAACCATCCTGGCCCTGGCGGCTGCTATCGAGCAGACCATGGTGACCAAGCGCTATCGCCGCATCATCGCCACCCGTAGCGTGCAGGGCCTGGACCAGGAAATCGGCTTCCTGCCCGGCACCGAAGCGGAAAAAATGGAACCGTGGCTGGGGGCGATCACCGACAACCTCGAAGCCTTGCACATGGATGACGAAAACACCCATGGCAGCGTCGACTACATCCTCAGCAAAGTGCCGTTGCAGTTCAAATCCCTCAACTACATCCGAGGCCGCAGCTTCCAGCAAAGCCTGATCCTGATCGATGAGTGCCAGAACCTCACCCCGCACCAGATGAAAACCATCATCACCCGTGCCGGCGCCGGTTCCAAAGTGGTGTGCCTGGGCAACCTGGCACAGATCGACACCCCTTACCTGTCCGCGACCAGCTCCGGGCTGACCTACCTGACGGAACGCTTCAAAGACTTCCCGAACGGCGTGCACATCGCGCTGCAAGGGGTGCCACGTTCGATCCTGGCCGAATACGCCGAGTCGCATCTGTAACCATTCCTGTAGGAGCGAGCGTGCTCGCGAAGAACGTTAACGATAACGCGGGGCATCTGCTGCCCCGCGTTGTTCTCTGGTTTTTCGCGAGCAAGCTCGCTCCTACAAGGTTTACAATCAGTGCTCCTGATCAGGAGTATCCCTGTGCTGACTCATCTAGATTCCCAAGGTCGCGCCCATATGGTCGACGTCACCGACAAAGCCGTGACGTTCCGTGAAGCGGTGGCCGAAGCGCGGGTGCGCATGCTGCCCGGCACCCTGCAAATGATTGTCGACGGCGCCCACCCCAAGGGCGACGTGTTCGCCGTGGCCCGCATCGCCGGGATCCAGGCGGCAAAGAAAACCAGTGACCTGATCCCTCTGTGCCACCCGCTGATGCTTACCGGCGTCAAGGTCGAACTGCGTGCCGACGGCGCCGATGCCGTGTACATCCTGGCGCGCTGCAAACTCTCCGGCCAGACCGGCGTGGAGATGGAGGCCCTGACCGCCGCCAGCGTCGCGGCGCTGACGATCTACGACATGTGCAAGGCCGTGGACCGGGGCATGACCATCGAAAGTATTCGCCTGCTGGAAAAGCTTGGCGGTAAAAGCGGGCATTTCAAGGCGGACCAGGCATGAGCATCAACGTATTGTTTTTTGCGCGCTACAGCGAAGCGATTGGCCTGGATTCGCTGGAGATGGAAGGCGACTTCGCGACGGTCGACGCCGTGCGCCAAGCGTTGGCGGTTGAGCCGGACTTTAAAGTGCTCAACGAAACCAGCCTGATGTGTGCTCGCAATCAGGAGCTGTGCTCCCTCGACGAGCCGTTGCAGGCCGGTGATGAAGTCGCCTTTTTCCCACCCGTGACCGGAGGCTGAACATGGCTATTCGTGTGCGGGTCGAAGCCTTTGATCCCGGCGCCGAGGTCAACGCGATGCATGCGGCCAATGTGGGCGTGGGCGCGGTGGTGAGCTTTGTTGGCTATGTGCGCGATTTCAATGATGGCCGCGAAGTGGCGGGGATGTTCCTGGAGCATTATCCCGGCATGACCGAAAAGGCCCTGGCCAAGATCGCCGTCGAGGCCGAGCAACGCTGGCCGCTGCTCAAATTGGAGGTGCTGCACCGCATCGGTGCCCTGGAACCCGGCGAGCCCATTGTCTTTGTAGCCGCCGCCAGCGCCCACCGCCAGGCCGCATTCGATGCCTGTGCATTTGTGATGGACTACCTGAAGACCCGCGCGCCGTTCTGGAAGAAGGAAAACACCAGTGAAGGGCCGCGCTGGGTGGAAGGGCGGGACAGTGATCATGTGGCGGCGGATCGTTGGAAAGCCTGACTTTCAGTCGGTGGTGCTTGCATAAATAAGTAGCCATCGCTGGTGTTTACGATTATGACGCCTTATTAAACTATTTCGATTTGATCTATCTGACTGTCAATTCTGACAGTTACCTTTGTTTTTTTATTGATCTCTAATCTCCTTAAACACCCCGCATTTAAGTGTGTGATGTTTCTCAATCGAATTGATTTTGACCAGTCTCTGTGCGTCGGCTGATATTGAGTTTTGGAGAGTAAAATGATCAGACAATCAAATAATATGAGACTTTCACACTTTAAAGTCAGGTTTGCTGACGGTACCGACTATACGGATGCGCTGTATGCCAATGGGCATCATCAGGTTGAAATTGTTGTTGAAGTTTTAAAAGAGGTTATAGGGAGGCTGGGTTCATGGAACAATGTCGCGTTAACTGATAGCGAGCGCGCTAGTATAAAAATCGTACCTGTATTAATGTCGGTGGATCAAAGTGAAGCGGTCGGGTGGGCCTTCGATACCGAGAAAAATGAATACGATTCAGGGCTTTGGAATCGCACGGGGGAAGCACCAGGCGGGCCTGGGCCAAATAGTGTTATTGTTGATCCGCGTATAGAAATTATCCGCCGATATGTGCGCGTCGAGGAGATTTCATCACTTGAACCTATACAGTTAATGGCAACCATTATGTTGGATGGCGAAGGCGTCACCCGTAGCTATTCCGAATACCCGACTGACTTTCAGTCGTCGGTGTTTATTGCTCCCGTCGCGCCGCCCGTATTGCTCTCTACAGAACTTGACTTGATAACTGACTACGACGCTTTGAGTGCGTATGCCGTTGATGTGGATATGTACTACTGGGAGGGTGTGAACGGCTTGTATTTTGTTCATAGTTATGGATTGGTCGAGCCGTTGCAGGTACCAAATGAAGGGACTTTTTTTCAAACGTCTTATGGTTTGGCGGGAATATTCAAAGGGGGCGTCTTCAAACACCGACCCGATGAAGAATTGCGTTTGAATATGATCCACCAGAATCTTCCGTCAGTCGATCCGAATGTAAATCCGATTGTTCGACGATTGAATAGTCGCGTCATGTGCGCCGTTAAACTTACTACTCCGATACCGGACCTTCCGCAGCGCGATACACAGAGTAGATGGTACCTGCGAGATAATTTCGGAACGACTCATGCGTTCAAGATTGTGCCTGCTGAAGGTGGTAACCGCCTGACAGTCGAACCCGTTCAATTGAAACGGCGGCCTAGACACTTAAAAATCATCCTTACCAATGGCCAGGATACAACTGATGCGCTATATGCCAATAGCCGCCACCAATGCAAAGTTTCTATTGAACTCAGTGTGGAGCAGGAAGGAGTTGATGGACTTTGGGAGGAAGTACGGCCACGGGCGGATGAGAAAGACAGTGCTACGATCACGCTGTATTCGGCTAATGCGAATGAGCCTTTGCCTGCCGGGTGGGCGTGCGATACAGCTCGAAATATATATGAGATCGGACTGTGGAATCGAAGTGTAGAAGGCGGAAAAGGGGATGAGGCAGAGGAGCAAATTACGCAAAAAATGGGGTTGCCGAATGCTATAGAGATAATTGATCGTTTTATGCGTTTAGAGACGGGCGCCTCAATGGAGGCCAGAAGGTTAATGGCCAGAATCGTTATAGATGGCAAGGTTTATACTACAAACTTTTCTGATGCTGAAATCAATTTCGATAGTTGGGTGCATATTTCGCCTCGGCAACCATTTCGAGTAAGGGTTGCTGATCTTGTACGTACTGTGGATCATGCTTATTGGGAGTTTAGTACGGATACCGATATTGATGTTTGGTATTGGCTGCCACCGCCGGGATTGAAGTTTGTCTCCCAAATGGGGCTGGACTCACCTATGTGGCTCTTTGATGAGGGAATATACTTTCAGACAACCTTCGTTCATAGAGCTGACAAGCATTATAGAAAGGTTGGCGTCGTCATAGGGCACGATATCCCTGGAGCAAATCCTAAGATTTATGATATTCACAGAACATTGCCAGATCCTACTCACAGAGTGCCATTTAATCGAGTAAATACGATTATGCGTGCGATGTGGGTTTCCGGTAAGAAAGGCATGCCTGAGGGAGACGCCAGAACACCTTGGCGCCTGCTGGATAATTATGGTTGCATGCATGCATATACGATGCAACGACGTGGAAATAATATTGAGTTGTTGGATTATGAGAACTGATTAAATTGCCGTGATTTTTCTTGAGCGCAGGAGCTTGACATGAATGTCTATTCCAATGCATTTAATTTTTCCTCGTACTTAAGCGGTTCAGTCGATCCGCGTACAGGTCAATATGGATGCCAGATCCGTTTGGCGCAATTCTCCCCTCAAGGGCCTATTGAAGTCAGTCGCAGCATTGTTTTGTCATTCTCCATGCTCAGCTCTGAAAGTACGCCATATGGATTGGGTTGGCGGCTGAGTAATACGCAGTTTGATCTCAGCAACGCCCAACTTACCTTGCTCAGCGGCGAGCAGTTTAAAACACAAGGTATGCCTTCAGTTGGCGGCGTGATGGTGTTCAAAGATCGAAAACTTAAAGATCTGGTAGTAAGACGCACAGATGAAACCACACTCCATGTGATTTATCGGGATGGCACTGTCGAAGTTTTGCAGCGTACCAGCAGCACACTCCCTTATCGGATCACTTCCATACGATTCGAAAATGGTGAAGTGTTCACCTTCCGCTACGCCGCGGGCGGCGCTCTCGAGCGGGTTCTCAATCACAAGCAGGAAGAGTTGCTGGTGCTGACCTATGCGAGTGGAGCCCTGCAAACGGCTGATGCGCGAGTGGAGGGTGGTCGTTACGCGCGCATGCGGTTTACTCAGACCAATGCTCGCCTCACCAGTGTTACCGCACCTTATGACCGTAGTGGCCCACCTGAGATCGCGGCCTATCAATTTACCTACCGGACACCGTTTCGTAATGGCCTGGTGGCGATCGAGCGGATGCAACTGCCTATGGGCGGGGATGAACGGATCAGCTACACCGAGAACGGCCATCAATATGGCAATAACCAGTTCATCCCTCGGGTGTCCAGTTGGACGCAAACCCCAGGTGCCAATCAACCTCCCATGATCCGGACTTATAGTTATAGTTCTGGCACAAATTTTACCGGGTTCCCCTATTCCGCTGGTTTTCATGAAGGGGAGGACAATCTGTATCTGATTGGCGGCGCCTATGACTATTGGACTAAGGAGCAAGTCATCGACTCGGCAAATGACAATGCCGTGCTGACCGTTACCTATACCACCTACAACAAGTTCCACCTGCTGACCGAAGAATCGGTATTGCGTGAAGGTACGCGGGCCAAGACTACCATCGCCTATAACGTGGTCCCCGGCCTGTTCCCCGCCCAGCCCCCCAACCTCCAACTGCCGAAAACCATCACCAAGCGCTATGAACTGGTGGCCGGTGGCACGGCGCGTGAAGAAATCCAGCAGATCGAGACAGACGACTACGGCAACGAACTAAGCCGCACCGAGGCATCCGGGATTCGCACCGAATACACCTATTACCCGATTGCCGGCGAGAGCGGCAAGTGCCCGGCTGACCCTCATAATTTATTCCCGCGCTACCTCAAGCAAGAGCGCCTCATACCTGTGGGAGGCACGCCTGCACCCGTGCTCACGGAGTACACCCATACCCGCGTGCCGCAGACGGGCAGCAGTTACTTTGTTCTGCAGCAGTCGAGCAGCCAGGCCGGTGTATTTTCGATGCAGCAAAGCTACTACGAAACCCCCGGCGAGTTGGCTGGCCGGCTGAAGAGCAGCATCAGTACGGTCGACGGGCAGGTATTGGTCAGTGATTTCAGTTACACCGTTACAGGTGACAATCTTGTGGAAACCCGACGCCTGACGGGGCGCGAGGGGCAGTGGCTTGAGGCGGTACGCACGCTTTCGCTGCTCAATCGACGCCTGCTGTCGATGGCGCGAGACGGTGGCAGCACTCTCGCCTTGGCGTTTGATATAAGCGGCCGGCTGACGGAAGAAACGGTTTCCCCTGGAAAACCACTGCAAGCGAGTCGACGCTATGCCTACCATTTTGCGACGCAGGCTAAACGGGCCCATCTGATCACCACGGATGCACAAGGTAACAAGGCCATTACCTACTTCGACGGCGCTGGTCGTCAGGTATCCGAGGCTCAACTGATTGGCCCGAACCAGGACCAGGAGCGTGCCACCGCAACGTGGCGGTATGACGCGCTTGGGCAAACCGTGGAGACGGTCAATTTCGATTACCTGGCCGACCGACAGATTTCACTGAAGAGCACCCATTCCTACAACCGTTGGGGCAATGCCAGCCGTGTGGCTCGTTCTGATGGCAGCGTCGAGATCAATGAGTACGACCCGCTGCTGAATCAAACAGAGGAAGGCGTTGCAGGCGGTGAGCGGCTGGTGAGCTATTTCAATGCGCATAACCAACCGATAAAGGTGGAACGGCTGGACGCCAATAATAATAAAGTCGAAGTGGAGTCGCGCACCTACGATGGCCTGGGCCGATGCCTGTCGGTACTGGACGTCAACAAAAACAGTACTGAATATGCCTACGATACGTTTGGCCGACTGCAGACGGTTCTTCAAAAACCGGTAGATGGTACCCCGCAGCGGCTGCGCAAAACGGACTATGCCCCAGGTACCAGCGCTGAACTGGCCACTGCGATTACAGTCGATGGCAGGCGGCTGGGGACGCGCACTTACGACAGCCTGGGCCGAATGACCAGCCAGGCGCGAGGGACGGGGCAGGCTACGACCTGGGAGTATGAGGCGGGGTGGATCGAGCCGATCGCCATGGTGACCCCCCGTGGAGTTCGTCAGAGCCTGACCTATGACAAGGAGTTGGATGTAGCGAGTCGGATTGAGATGACAGGGCTCCCCGTGAGCACCTATCGGCATGACCCGATTAACGGAGCGTTGACCCGTTCGGAGACCAATGGCCTTATCCATGAGTTCTTTCTGGATGCCAACGGCCATACCGAAAAGGACGTTCAAACCGCCAGCGGCACCACCTTGACCGCGCAGTACAGCTATTCCCCGGCAGGGCGCCTGCTTCATCAAACGGCTGCCGATGGCCAGAGCAGCCTACTTGAGTACGATACCCACGGACGATTCTCCCGGATGACCACCGGACCCATGGTCATTGAACAGTCCTACGATACGTTGGGCCGACCCGATAGCCTGACCACCGCCTATGACAATACGCGAGTCGTTACCAAGGTGTCCTACGATTCGCTGGGGCGGGAAGCCGAGCGCCGCTTTGAGCAAAACGGCGCGCTGTTGCAGGTGATGAGCAGCACCTATCACACCAACAGTATGTTGGCGACTCGGTTTCTCCGGAATGCAAGTTCGCAGGTGGTGATCGGTGAAACCTTCGCCTACGATGCCTACCTGCGACTTAGAACCTACCGCTGTGAAGGCCTTGAACATCCGAAGGATCGACTGGGGCGTGCCATCACCGGGCAAGACTTCAGCTTTGATAACCTCAATAACCTCAATAACATCACACGGGTAGTGACCACTTTTGCCGATGGCACCCAAGATACGTGCGAGCGTTTTTTCACCGGCGCCGACCCCACCCAACTGACCCGCCTGACCCACACGCTTCCGGTACAGAGTTTCACAGCGGCCTATGATGCCGCCGGCAACTTGCAGGCGAGTCCTGCAGGCCAGGCCTATACCTATGATGGTTTCGAGCAACTGACTGCTGTGCAGGCCAATGCCTTCAATTATAGCTATCGGTACGATGCCGAAGCCCGGCAGGTCGTCGCTGCCCGCAGCAATGAGCCGCCCGTGATGCTGGCATACGCCGGGGACCGCCTTGATACCCTGGTTGAAGGCAGCAGGAAGATTCGCTACTTCGACGGTGCGGACCAAGTGATGGCGCGTACTGGCGGGGTGGAAGGCCCGCAACTGCATATGAACGATGCCGCCGGCAGCGTCCGCGGGATTTCGTCCCCGGGCCAGCCACATGTGGGTCGCCACTACACGCCTTATGGTGATACGCAGATCCCTCTGGATGACGGTAAACCCCGCACCATGGCCGATTTGCAACTGCCTGCATTCAACGGCCAGCGCCTGGATGCGGCGATCAACCTGTATTTCCTGGGCAACGGGCAGCGTGCCTACGACCCAGACCTGATGATGTTCTTGCAGCCCGATCCGTTGAGTCCATTTGATGAGGGGGGAATCAATAGCTACGCCTATTGTGCCGGTAACCCGATCAACCTGATGGACCCCAGCGGGTTGTTGCCAACTTGGTTGAAGTGGACGTTGACCGGCGTTGCGTTGGCGCTGTCGGTAGTAACACTGGGGTTTGGGGCAGTTGCTCTTTCGGGAGCGGTGGCGGTGTATGGGGCAGCGTCTATGGCTACGGGACTCGCAGCGGCTCTAACGACGGCGACGGCTGTGGCGGTGCCAGCCGCTACCGGAACTTTGGCCGGGGCGGGCGCCGCAGCCGCTGCGACTGCCGTTGCGGCTACGGCAGCCGCAGCGGCGTGGGTTATTGCCTCCAAGACAGCGCTTACTGTCGGGGCGGGGCTTGGTCTGGTAAACGGGACGCTGAGTATCACAGCGATGACTATTGCCGAGGTCGACAAAGCCATGGGGTGGGACCGTTCGGGCCACATCCGAAATCTTGGTTGGGCATCCTTCGGATTCTCTTTGGCCTCATTGGCAGTGAGTGTGGCGGGGGCCTATACCTCGGCGCATATGGCCTACAGTTCTGCTGCTGCAAAGTTTTCAGGTGTCGGCACACTGAAAAACGCACCCATCGGCACTGCGCTATCCGCCGCAGGCAAGCGTATGGTGGGCTTAACCTACAAGTTCACTGATAAAACCGGCATCACCCGATTCAGCCAGACTTTCGGGGCTACGCGGGCGGTGTTGAGGTTTACTAACCTTGGTCGCTCGATCGAAAGTAGATTCTTCTCGCCGGTCACACCCGCATCGCAGGGGGGCGGGGATGGCGGGGCTGATTCGACCCAGCCCCAATCGCAACCTGCTGTTAGGCGGTTGGTCGATATGCCGAGCGGCACTGCCGGCTACTACCAGGCATTCAGAGACGAGGCGTCGCGCGTTCGCCAGCCCATCATGGGGGAATTGTATCGGGGGTAGTGCCAGCATTTGTCGGCGTGGCGCCCCTGTGGAGCGAGTTCGCTCCACAGGGGCATGTTCCTTACGGGTGCTTACGTTCCACAGCCCGCAACAGATGCGTCGGTGGCGTCTCGCAACTGATCTTGCGCCCCAGCAGCGTCTCGATCGACGGCAGCTGATACGAGTCATCTTCCCCGGCAAAGCTGATCGAAACGCCCGCCGCACCCGCACGGCCGGTGCGGCCAATGCGGTGCACATAGTCGTCCGGCATTTCCGGCAGGGTGAAGTTGATCACGTGGCTGATGCCGTCGATGTGAATCCCGCGGCCCGCCACATCGGTGGCCACCAGCACGCGGATCTTGCCTTCGCGAAAGCCTTCCAGGGTCTTGATGCGCTTGTGCTGCGGCACGTCGCCCGACAGTTGCGCGGCGTTGACGCCATCACGCACCAGGCGCTCTTCGATGCGGCGCACTTCGTCCTTGCGGTTGGCAAATACCATCACGCGCTCCCAACCGTTGTCGTTGATCAGGTTGTAGAGCAGCTTGTACTTGTCGGCACCGGCGACGGCGTAGATGTGTTGTTCGACGTTTTCGCTGGCGACGTTGAGTGCTTCGATTTCGACGATGGACGGGTCGGTGGTCCACTGCTTGGCGAGGTTCATCACGTCTTCGGTGAAGGTCGCGGAGAACAGCAGGGTCTGGCGCTCGGCCTTTGGCGGGGTCTGGCGAATGATCTGACGCACCTGTGGGATGAAGCCCATGTCGAGCATGCGGTCGGCTTCGTCCAGCACCATCACTTCGACCATGTCCAGGTGCACGTCGCCGCGCTGGTTGAAGTCGAGCAGGCGGCCTGGGGTCGCGACGAGGATGTCGCAATGACGGGCCTCGAGGTGCTTGAGCTGTTTGTCGAAGTCCATGCCGCCGACGAACGTCATCACGTTGAGGCCGGTGTACTTGGTCAAGTCGGCAGCGTCTTTGGCGATCTGCACCACCAGCTCCCGGGTAGGGGCGATGATCAGCGCGCGCGGCTCGCCCATGTAGCGCTCTTTCGGCGGCGGCGTCTGCAGCAGCTGGGTGATGATCGAGATCAGGAACGCGGCGGTCTTGCCGGTGCCGGTCTGGGCACGGCCGATGGCATCTTTGCCGGCGAGGGTAAAGCCCAGCACCTGCGCCTGGATCGGCGTGCAGTACGGGAAGCCCAGGTCCTGGATGGCGTGCATCAGTTCCGGGGCCAGGTTGAAGTCATGGAAGCGGGTTTTGCCTTCCTGGGGCTCGACGACGAAGTCTTCGAGTTTCCACGGCGTCACGGGCGGCTTGGGCGCGCGTTCGCGGCGTGGTTTGGCGACAGGCGCGGCGAGGGTCTCTGCGGGCTCGGCCTGTTCGGGCGGCGTCACCGAGACTGTTTTCGGTGCGGCGGCAGGTGCGATCCGCTCGGGCTGCCTGCCGTCATTGCGGTTGCCGGGCTTGGGAGCGGGAGCACTGGGAACAGGCGCGAGCGGCTCAGCCTCGCTTTTGCCGAACATTTTCTTGAGTGCTTTGAGCACGGTCATCTCATTAATTGGTTAAGGAATGTACGCCGGCCAGTGTAATGCAAGAATCGGGCGCGGCGTAGTGCGTCTGTCATACAACTACATCAACGCGGGTTTCAGCGCAGGCGCTCGGTCAGCCAGGTGCGGATATCGCGTATCTCTTCGGGTAACACTTCGTGGCCCATTGGGTATTCCTGCCATGTCACGGTGACACTACGGTGCTTTAAATGCTCGTAGGCGCTGCGGCCCATGGCGTTTTGCACCACCTCGTCATACTGGCCATGCAGGCACAGGACAGGGATGCGTTGCTGGCTGGCGGATAATTCCAGCGTATCGTCGAAGGTTGGCGCGTAAGTGGAGAGGGCGATCACGCCACCCAGCGGGCCCTGCCATTGTTTAAACGCAGTGTGGAAAACCACTGCGCCGCCCTGGGAAAAGCCCGCCAGGAAAACCCGCGAAGCGTCTATCCCGGTTCTCTTCTGCGCCTCGATCAAATCCGTGACCATTGTGGTCGACGCTTCCAGTTCTTCCAGGCTGATGGAACGGGCTGGGCTCATGGCCCTGATGTCGTACCAACTCGGCATCTCGTAGCCACCATTGATCGTCACCGCACGGGTGGGCGCCTGGGGCAAAACGAAGCGGGTGGTCAGTAAAGTTTGCTGCAGTGCTTCGGCTACGGGCAAGAAGTCGTAGCGGTCGGCGCCAAGGCCATGCAGCCAGATAACACAGGCATCTGCGGGCTTGGCGGGCTCAAGGATCAAGGGTTCGGTCATGTCTGCTCCATAGCTGTGCGGGCGCTCCGATTGAGTGCGTCGGAACGGTGCGCGACAGGTTGATCTGTTAAGAGAATGTCGCAAGGGTGAATCTTTTGCCATTGAACATCGCCATCAGCGGCTCAGCCAGCACTCTGGTACGGGCCTTGCTATGTGTAGGTCGATGTCAGAACTCTCCTAGGGCGGTAACACTATCAGTGACTGCCGCTTGTGGGAAAGCAACTGGAATTACCGCAAAAATCTCATGCTGCTCGACCCCAAAAAAAGCCAACACGGGTCGATATCGCCTCATAAGGGTGCGCTGAGGTTGGAGCTCCGACACAACAAGAGCAACTGGAGGTTTGAATGAAGGTATTGAAATCCACTCTGGCCATCGTGACCGCGGCCGCTGTATTGGGTGTCAGTGGTTTTGCCCAAGCTGGCGCCACCCTGGATGCCGTGCAGAAGAAAGGCTTCGTGCAATGTGGCGTGAGTGACGGCCTGCCGGGTTTCTCGGTGCCGGATGCCAGCGGCAAGATCCTCGGGATCGACGCTGACGTGTGCCGCGCCGTGGCCGCCGCCGTTTTCGGTGACGCAACCAAGGTCAAGTTCAGCCAGTTGAACGCCAAGGAGCGTTTCACCGCGCTTCAATCGGGCGAAGTCGACATCCTGTCGCGCAACACCACCATGACCAGCTCCCGCGATGCGGGCATGGGCCTGAAATTCCCGGGCTTCATCACCTACTACGACGGCATTGGCTTCCTGGTTAACAACAAGCTGGGCGTGAAAAGCGCCAAGGAACTGGACGGTGCAACCATTTGCATCCAGGCCGGTACCACCACCGAGCTGAACGTTTCCGACTACTTCCGTGGCAACAACCTCAAATACACCCCGATCACCTTCGACACCTCCGATGAAAGCGCCAAGTCGCTGGAATCCGGGCGTTGCGACGTACTGACCTCCGACAAGTCCCAACTGTTCGCCCAGCGCAGCAAGCTGGCCGCGCCGAAGGACTACGTGGTCCTGCCGGAAACGATTTCCAAGGAACCGCTGGGCCCGGTCGTGCGTAATGGCGACGACGAGTGGCTGGCCATCGTGCGCTGGGTTGGCTACGCCATGCTCAACGCTGAAGAAGCCGGCATCACGTCGAAAAACGTCGAAGCTGAAGCCAAGTCCACCAAGAATCCGGACGTCGCGCGTCTGCTCGGTGCTGACGGCGAATACGGCAAAGACCTGAAAGTGAAGAAAGACTGGGTCGTACAGATCGTCAAGCAAGTCGGTAACTACGGGGAAGTGTTCGAGCGCAACCTGGGCAAGAGCACCCCGCTGGAAATCGACCGTGGCCTGAACGCCCTGTGGAACGCCGGCGGCATTCAATACGCACCTCCTGTGCGCTGATCGCTGATGGTTCTGTCACCCGGTGGGCCAACCGCCGGGTGATGTTCTGTTCCATTCTTTCCGGGGCACTTCATGCAAAATCAAATCGGCGCACCCAAGCAGAAGCTCAGCTTCAGCGATCCCAAAGTGCGTGCGTGGCTCTTCCAGATCATCACGATAGTGGCGGTGGTCTCGCTGGGCTGGTACCTCTTCAATAACACCCAGACCAACCTGCAGCACCGGGGTATTACCTCGGGTTTCGACTTCCTTGAGCGCAGTGCCGGCTTTGGCATCGCGCAGCATTTGATCGACTACACCGAATCGGACAGCTATGCCCGGGTGTTTGTGATCGGTTTGCTCAACACCCTGCTGGTGACCTTTATCGGCGTGATCCTGGCGACCCTGCTCGGGTTCGTCATTGGCGTGGCGCGTCTGTCGCCGAACTGGATGATCAACAAGCTGGCGACGGTGTATGTGGAAGTGTTCCGCAACATTCCGCCGCTGCTGCAGATCCTGTTCT
Source organism: Pseudomonas sp. R2-37-08W (assembly GCF_003851705.1). NCBI lineage: Bacteria > Pseudomonadati > Pseudomonadota > Gammaproteobacteria > Pseudomonadales > Pseudomonadaceae > Pseudomonas > Pseudomonas sp. R2-37-08W. The sequence goes on from NZ_CP027728.1 coordinate 1,154,644, forward strand.
GGTACTTCGCGGTGTTCCTGACCATGCCGGGGCCGCGTAACAGCCATAACTTCGGCGATACCTTTTTTGTCAGCAGTCGTGGCCTGAATATGCCGGCAGCGCTTGCCGCTGACGGTTTCTGGCCGTTTGTGGTCAGCGTCGTGGTGGCGATTGCGGCAATCGTGCTGATGGCGCGCTGGGCCAACAAGCGCTTTGAAGCCACCGGCGTACCTTTCCATAAATTCTGGGTGGGCCTGGCGTTGTTCATTGTGATCCCGGCGTTGTGCGCATTGATCTTCGGCGCGCCGCTGCACTGGGAAATGCCGGAGCTCAAAGGCTTCAACTTCGTTGGCGGCTGGGTGTTGATTCCCGAACTGTTGGCACTGACCCTGGCGCTGACGGTTTATACCGCGGCGTTTATCGCGGAGATCGTGCGCTCGGGTATCAAGTCCGTCAGCCACGGCCAGACCGAAGCGGCGCGTTCCCTGGGCCTGCGCCCCGGGCCGACGTTGCGCAAGGTCATCATCCCGCAAGCGTTGCGCGTGATCATTCCGCCGTTGACCAGCCAATACCTGAACCTGGCGAAAAACTCTTCGCTGGCCGCCGGTATCGGTTACCCGGAAATGGTTTCGCTGTTTGCCGGCACGGTGCTCAACCAGACCGGCCAGGCCATCGAAGTCATTGCCATCACCATGAGCGTGTACCTGGCGATCAGCATCAGCATTTCCCTGCTGATGAACTGGTACAACAAGCGCATTGCGCTGATCGAGCGGTGAGGAAACCTGCATGAGTTCGCATACGTTCAAACCTGATATGCCGCCGCCGAGCAAAGTCTTCGGGCCGATGGCATGGATGCGCGCCAACCTGTTTTCCAGTTGGCTCAATACCCTGCTGACCTTGTTGGCGTTCTACCTGATCTACCTGGTGGTGCCGCCGATTCTGAGCTGGGCGATCATCGACGCCAACTGGGTCGGCACCACGCGCGCCGATTGCACCAAGGAGGGCGCCTGCTGGGTGTTCATCCAACAGCGCTTCGGGCAGTTCATGTACGGTTACTACCCCGGCGACCTGCGCTGGCGCGTGGACCTCACCGTATGGCTGGCCATCGTCGGCGTGGCGCCGTTGTTCATCTCGCGTTTTCAACGCAAGGCGGTCTACGGCCTGAGCTTTCTGGTGCTGTACCCGATCATCGCGTTCTTCCTGCTGCATGGCGGGATCTTCGGCCTGACCAACGTGGCGACCAGCCAATGGGGCGGCCTGATGCTGACCCTGGTGATCGCCACCGTCGGCATCGCCGGCGCCTTGCCCCTGGGCATCATGTTGGCGCTGGGGCGGCGTTCGAACATGCCGGCCATTCGTGTGGTCTGCGTGACCTTCATCGAATTCTGGCGCGGCGTGCCGTTGATCACCGTGCTGTTCATGTCCTCGGTGATGCTGCCGTTGTTCCTGCCCGAAGGCATGGGTATCGACAAGCTGCTGCGGGCGTTGATCGGCGTGATCCTGTTCCAGTCGGCCTATGTGGCTGAAGTGGTGCGCGGGGGTTTGCAGGCGATTCCCAAGGGCCAGTACGAAGCGGCCGCAGCGATGGGCCTCGGCTACTGGCGTTCGATGGGCCTGGTGATCCTGCCGCAAGCCTTGAAGATGGTGATCCCCGGCATCGTCAACACGTTTATCGCGTTGTTCAAGGACACAAGCCTTGTGATCATTATCGGCCTGTTCGACCTGCTCAACAGCGTCAAGCAAGCTGCCGCCGACCCGAAATGGCTGGGCATGGCCACTGAAGGCTATGTGTTCGCCGCCCTGGTGTTCTGGATTTTCTGTTTTGGTATGTCGCGCTATTCCATTCATTTGGAACACAAGCTCGACACAGGCCACAAGCGTTAGGAGTTGATGTGATGAGCGAAGCGATCAAACAGCCTGTGAGCCCTGAAGGCATTATCCAGATGCAGGGCGTCAACAAATGGTACGGCCAGTTCCATGTGTTGAAAGACATCAACCTCAACGTCAAGCAGGGCGAGCGTATCGTGCTGTGCGGCCCGTCGGGTTCGGGCAAATCCACCACCATCCGCTGCCTCAACCGTCTGGAAGAACACCAGCAGGGCCGCATCGTGGTCGATGGCGTGGAATTGACCAACGACCTCAAGCAGATCGAGGCGATCCGCCGTGAGGTCGGCATGGTGTTCCAGCACTTCAACCTGTTCCCGCACCTGACCATCCTGCAGAACTGCACGCTGGCGCCGATGTGGGTGCGCAAGATGCCCAAGCGCAAGGCCGAAGAAATCGCCATGCACTACCTTGAGCGCGTGCGCATTCCGGAGCAGGCCCACAAGTTTCCGGGGCAACTTTCCGGCGGCCAGCAACAGCGCGTGGCGATTGCCCGCGCGCTGTGCATGAAGCCGAAAATCATGCTGTTCGATGAGCCGACCTCGGCCCTCGACCCGGAAATGGTGAAAGAAGTACTCGACACCATGATCGGCTTGGCCGAAGACGGCATGACCATGTTGTGCGTGACCCACGAAATGGGCTTTGCCCGCACCGTGGCCAATCGCGTGATCTTCATGGACAAGGGCGAGATCGTAGAACAGGCGGCGCCGAATGATTTCTTCGACAACCCGCAGAACGATCGGACCAAGTTGTTCTTGAGCCAGATTCTGCATTGATCGATGCTTGAAAAAATAAACCCGGCCTGGCCGGGTTTATTTTTGTCTGTTCAGGAGGCCTTGAGCGCCTTATGCCCTGTGTTCACGGTATGAGTGAAGCCCCGCATGTCAGCGCCTTCGGCCAATATTCTGGCATCGGCAAGTAAGTGCGGGTATCGATCCAATAGCCGCATCAGCAGCACCAAGGGTTTGGAGGGCAGAAGCTCGCCGCGCTCGTAGCGTGAAAAAGCGTTGTGACCGCCACCGGATAGCAGCTCCACCGTTTCCTTTTGCGTAAGATGCAGCTTGCGACGGATGCGTTTCATTTCGGTGCCGATCATTTGCCGTGCGGCGTGGACGAGTTCATCACCGGCCGCGCCGTGGCGCTCAGCGCTGTCAGGATCATGCATGCCGTCCCCACACTGCTGGCATTCCCAACCCGACAAATTATCGACACGCCGCTCCATACCGTTGACACGCAGGGTTTCGCTGCGGTTTTCGAAGCGCGTCATAGCGTCGGGTGCACCGCAGATGAAGCAATGTTGAGTTCTCATGAGCTCTTCTTCTTAAAGGAGATCACTGGAGGGTTACCGACTGAGCAGTAAGTGACCTTGATGTAAATCTCCAGACCGTGTGAATTGATGTGATACACGTCCTGCCACACCCGATGATCGGCATAGGTGGTCATTGATTTGTACAACATCCTGTTTTGCAATTCGAAAATGACCTCTTGCATCTCAGGGATGTCGAGGCCGAGACGCCAACCCGTTTCCTTTGCCGCGAGCGTAAAGGCCCGCTTTCCGAGCCGCCTGACATCCGCCTTGATCACCGCCAGATCGTAATGAGGTGTGTACTTTTCCATAAGACACCTGAGTCCAATAATTACCCTCTGAGGGTAATTTTACCAATCGAAAATTCTGTTCTTTTTCCTGCCTGAAAATCCTAGTGCTTTGCCTTTGTAGGCAACTCCGAATAGGCTGTAGGAAAATTCATCCTATGATTGGACGAAAGCGTAAAGCTCATGACAGACATCGCCCCGTTGATCAAACGCTCCCTGGTGGACCAAGCCCTGGAGCAGTTGCGTTGGCGCATAACCGAAGGAAAATGGGCCATCGGCGAACGCCTGCCCACCGAACCGGAGCTCTCCGCCGAGCTAGGCATCAGCCGCAACACCGTACGAGAGGCCATGCGTGTATTGGCGTTTTCCGGCTTGATCGAAATCCGCCAGGGCGATGGCAGCTATTTGCGTTCGATGACCGACCCGCTGGGGGCGATGCGTGCGTTGTCCCATTGCTCGCTGGAACAGGCGCAGGAAACGCGGCAGATCCTCGAAGTGGAAGCCATCGGGCTCGCGGCGTTGCGCCGTAGCGATGACGACCTCGTCGCGCTACGCCAAGCTCTCCAGGCCAGCGCCGCGTTGTATCACGGTGAACTGGAGGCCTACATCAGCGCCGACCTGGTGTTCCACCAATGCTTGGTGGACGCGGCGCACAACCCAGCCCTAAGCGAGCTGTACCTTTATTTTTCAAGCATCGTCGGCGCCCAACTGCGCCAGACCCTGAACACCTCGCCGCGTCGCCAGGCCGTGTTCGACCTGCATGTCGCCCTGCTCGACGCCGTGGAGCACCAAGACCCGGAACGCGCCAAATCCCTCTGCCGGCAGTTGATCAATGAACCTTGAAGCCCCAAACAAACAACGCGCAACCGAACTGGAAGAACTGCTGATCGATGCCGAAGCCGACGACGAGCTGGTCCAGCAGCACGAGCCGGTGGTCAGCCGGCCGTGGCTGTTGCTGCTCGGCCTGGTCCTGGTGGCGTTGAACCTGCGCCCGGCGTTGTCGAGCCTGTCGCCGCTGCTCAGCGAAGTGTCCGCCAGCCTGGGTTTGTCGGGGGCCAGGGCCGGTTTGCTGACCACCTTGCCGGTGCTGTGCCTGGGGCTGTTCGCGCCGCTGGCGCCGATCCTGGCCCGGCGTTTTGGCGCCGAGCGCGTGGTCCTGGGGATTCTGCTGACACTCGCCGGCGGCATCATCCTGCGCAGTTCTCTCGGGGAGTTCGGGCTGTTCGCCGGTAGCCTGCTGGCCGGTGCGAGCATCGGCATCATCGGTGTGTTGCTGCCGGGCATCGTCAAGCGTGATTTCGCCAGGCAGGCCGGCGCCATGACCGGTGTCTACTCCATGGCCCTGTGCCTGGGCGCGGCCCTGGCTGCTGGCGCGACCGTGCCCTTGAGCCATTATTTCGCGGGCAGTTGGGCCATCGGCCTGGGCTTCTGGATGGTCCCGGCCCTGGTGGCGGCGCTGTTCTGGTTGCCCCAGGTCGGCCAGAAACACAGCGCCCATCAGGTGGCTTACCGGGTCAAGGGCTTGCTGCGCGACCCGCTGGCCTGGCAGGTCACCGTGTACATGGGCCTGCAATCCTCCCTGGCCTACATCGTGTTCGGCTGGTTGCCGTCGATCCTGATCGGTCGCGGCTTGAGCGCCACCGAGGCCGGGCTGGCGCTGTCGGGCTCGATCATCCTGCAGTTGTTCAGTTCCCTGGCCGCGCCGTGGCTGGCCACACGCGGCAAGGACCAGCGCCTGGCAATCGTGGTGGTGATGCTGCTGACGCTCGGCGGTCTGTTCGGTTGCCTGTATGCGCCACTGGATGGCCTGTGGGGCTGGGCGATTCTGCTGGGCCTGGGGCAGGGCGGTACCTTCAGCCTGGCGCTGACCTTGATCGTGCTGCGCTCCCGGGACTCCCATGTCGCCGCCAACCTGTCAGGCATGGCCCAGGGCATTGGCTACACCCTCGCGTCGATGGGCCCGTTTGCGGTCGGCCTGGTGCATGACTGGACTGGCGGCTGGACGGCGATCGGTTGGATCTTCGCCGTGATCGGACTCGGCGCGATTATCGCGGGCCTTGGCGCCGGTCGTGCACGCTACGTAAACGTCACCAGCGAGAAAGTCTGAAGGCAGACACTTTCGACAGTGCCTGCATGGCACGCCACTCCAGTGCTCTGCCAGTGGATGGTGGCTTTTTCGTAGTTGTTGTATCGGCTTTCAATCACTCAAAAGGTTATCTGTTTCTGGTCGATAACGCCCAACAGGATTAGGCAATCATTCCTGCACTGGGCCCTCATGGCGATTGCATCAGTGTCACAGGTTGCCGCTGGATCAATAGCCATGGAGAGGGAGTGATGGTTTCGCCGCAAGGTTCAACCCCAGGAGCGAGCCGTAAACCAGATCCGCCGGTTGTCCCCCCGCTTCATTGGCAGCACATGAATATCCTGGTGGTGGAGGATCATTCAGCCTACCGGCTGCTGTTGGGCTGGATGTTGCAGAAGCTGGGCCTGGGGTACGAATTGGCCGCCGATGGGTTCATGGGGCTGAAGGCGTTTACCCGCCGGCCCTTTGATTTGGTGATCTGCGATTGTCAGATGCCGTTTATGGATGGTTACAGCATGGCCAGCGCCATTCGCCAGCATGAGCACGACCACGGATTGAGGCGAGTACCGATCATTGCCTTGACCGCCAATCTGCAAAACGATACCCCCCGGCGCTGTCGCGAAGCGGGCATGGATGCCTGGCTGCTCAAACCACTGACCCTGGAACAATTGCACGCCGTGCTGATGCACTGGCTGCCTGGCAGTGATGCTCCGCAAGCCGGCCAGGAGACTGCCCCAGCCCCTGGCTGGCCAACCCGCGCCACGCTTGTCGCGACGTTTGGCAGCGACGCGATCGTCGATCAACTGCTCGAAGGCCTGCTGGTGGAAGCCTGGGAAGACTATCGCGTCTTGCGCCACGCCCGTTCAACGCTGAACGCCTCACTGGCTGCCGAGCGCCTGCATCGCCTGGTGGGTAGCCTGGTATTTCTGGGCGGCAGCGACCTTGAGTCCACTGCCACGCAATTGATCGAGCAGGTCCAGTCCGGCGATGTTGCTTCCCACTCGGTGCAACTGGAGCTGTTCCAGGCACGTTTGTGCGTTTATCTCGAATACTTGTCCCGTCTCTGAATCCGCGCCTGCAAGGGCTTTTCGTTTCCGAGTGAGCTTGACTGTAGGTGTTTTCCTGTTGTTTTGTAGGCAAAAATTTAGCTAGTACAGAACATTGGGCGTGGCTGCAAGTGACGCTTTGTTAGCTGTTGTTGATGATTGCCGGCGGAGGTATTTTGCGCTGATTCAAGTTGCAATCATTCGTGGGTACCTATGCTTCGAGTAATTATTGCTGACGATCACCCTATTGTTCGCATCGGGCAAAGGGTCGTGATCGAGGCGAATGGAAGATGCACAGTGGTCGGTGAGGCCGACGGTCCTGATCAGTTGCTTGACGTGTTGAGCACAACCCCGTGCGACGTGCTGGTCACGGATTTCGCCATGCCAGGTGGCCAGCAGGCCGATGGCTACGGTTTGTTGGGCCTGCTGCACCGCCAGTATCCGCAGGTGCCGGTGATTGTGGTGACGATGTTCGCCAGCATCGCCATCTTGCGTGCAGCTTTTTCCCATGGTGTGCGCGGCTTGGTCGCCAAGAGTGCTTCGGCCAAGGAGTTGCCCCAGGCGATCAAGGCCGTGTGTGCGGGCCAGACCTTCACCAGCGAATCCCTGCGCTTGCAGTTGGTGGAGTCAGGGGTGGGCGACCAGTCCGGGCAGCCTAAATTGTCCGACAAGGAGCGCGAGGTGGTGCGAATGTTGGCCAGCGGCATGACAGTCAGCCAGATTGCGGCGCAGGTCAACCGCAGTATTTCCACCATCAGCAAGCAGAAAAGCACGGCCATGCAACGTTTGAGTATTTCGACGGATGTCGATTTGTTTGCTTATGCGCGCGATACGGGAATGGTGCCGTAGAAAGCAATGGCATTCTCGTGTTACGCGGACTATCGTTCGGCATCCCTGTTCATCCTGCGAAAACTGCCCATGAGTGATGCCCATAACGCCCTGATCACTGAGTTCTATAGCGCCTTTCAGCGCCTGGATGCCGAAGCCATGGCCGCCTGTTATACCCAGGACGTGGTGTTCAGCGATCCGGCCTTCGGCGAACTGCGCGGGCAGGACGCCGGCGACATGTGGCGCATGCTCACCACTCGGGCCAAGGATTTTTCCCTGACCTTTGACAACGTGCGCAGCGAGGGCAACGCGGGCAGCGCGCACTGGGTGGCGACATACCTGTTCAGCGCGACCGGCAATACGGTGGTCAACGATATTCAGGCGCGCTTCGTGTTTCGTGACGGCAGGATTTGCGAGCATCACGACCATTTCGACCTGTGGCGCTGGTCGCGCCAGGCGTTGGGCACCAAGGGCCTGTTACTGGGCTGGACGCCCTTGGTGAAAAATGCCGTACGCGCCCAGGCGCGCAAAGGTTTGAAGGCATTCCAGGCCGGTCGTTGATAAGCTGGGTGCTTCTGTACAGTGCCGAATCCCGTCGTGAACACGCCTGAATCCAAACCCTGGTTCGTCTACCTGGTGCGCGCCGCTAATGGCTCGCTGTATTGCGGCATCAGCAATGACCCGGTGCGCCGGTTCGCCACGCATCAGAGCGGCAAGGGCGCGCGGTTTTTCCTCTCCAGCCCCGCCGTTGCGCTGGTGTATACCGAGCAATGTGCGAGCAAAGGCGAAGCACTGCGCCAGGAACGCTTGATCAAGAAATTGAAGAAGAGCGCCAAGGAGTGCCTGGCGACCAGTGGTTCATCAGGCTGACTGACAGGTTCCCATCAGGCGCCATAACAAAATATTTGCAATCAAGGGTGAGGTAAACCGCTCGCCCATCCGTGTAGTGCTTGAAACTGCGATCAATTCGCATTAACAGCGTTTTTACACGGGTGCTCACAGCATGAAATCGACGGCGGGCGGTAGGGTCAAACAATGGCTGGGAGCCTCGGTATTTTCAGTCTCGGCGCTGGCGTTGCTGCCCTTGGCCGTGGCACAGGCGCAGGAACAGCAAAGCGCCCAGTTCACGTTTGCTCTGGCGGCCAAACCACTGCCCCAGGCGCTGAGTGATTTCAGCCGGGTCACCGGGATCAGCGTGATCTATACCGATGAAGCGCCTTACGGCCTCAACGCCCCGGCGCTCAACGGGCAGATGAGCGCGACCCAGGCGCTGCAACGCCTGCTGGGCAACTCCGGCTTCACCTTCCGCCAGATCGACGCCCGTACCCTGGCGCTGGAACCGCTGCCCGCCGACGGCGCGGTCAATCTCGGCGCCACCACCATCAGCGCTGCCAGCCCTGGCCAGGACAGCACCAGCTACCAGCCGCCGCCGACCAGCTCGGTGATGCGCTCCCAGGGCCTGCTGCTGGAAACCCCGCAAACCGTCAACGTGGTACCCGCCCAGGTCTTGCGCGATCAACAACCGCGCAACCTGGATGACGCGCTGGGCAATATCAGCGGCATCACCCAGTCCAACACCCTCGGCAGCACCCAGGACGCGGTGATGCTGCGCGGCTTCGGCGACAACCGCAACGGCTCGATCATGAAGGACGGCATGCCGGTGGTGCAGGGCCGTGCGTTGAACTCCACCGCCGACCGCGTGGAAGTGCTCAAGGGGCCGTCGTCGTTGCTGTACGGCATCCAGGACCCGGGCGGCGTGGTCAACATCGTCAGTAAAAAGCCCGAGTTGGTGCAGTCCACGTCCTTGACCGCGCGCGGTTCGACCTTCGGCAGCGGCAAGAATGGCAGTGGCGGCAGCCTGGATACCACCGGCCCGATTGGCGACAGCGGCCTGGCCTATCGCCTGATCGTCGACCATGAAGACGAAGACTACTGGCGCAACTACGGCACCCACCGTGAAACCCTGGTGGCGCCGTCGCTGGGTTGGTATGGCTACGCGACCCAAGTGGTGTTCGCCTATGAGCACCGCGAGTTTCTGTCGCCGTTCGACCGCGGCACGGCCATCGATCCAAAAACCAATCACCCGCTGAACATCCCCGCGACCCGCCGCCTGGATGAGCCGTTCAACGATATGGAAGGCCGCTCCGACCTGTACCGCCTGACCGTCGACCACGACCTGAACGACGACTGGAAAGCCCGCTTCGGCTACAGCTGGAACCGTGAAACCTATGACGCCAGCCAGGTGCGCGTGGTCAAGGTCAACACCAACGGCACCCTCACCCGCAGCATGGACGGCACCCAGGGCGCGCTGACCACTGACCGCTTCGCCACCGCCAGCCTTGAAGGCAAGGTCGACGTGGCCGGCATGCGGCACGACCTGGTGTTCGGGCTGGACGATGAATACCGCAAAATCCACCGCGCCGAGCTGATTCGCCAGGCGCCACGTGGCAGTTTCAACTTCAACGATCCGGTCTACGGCAATGAAGTGGCGGGCTCTAACGTCAGCGCGCCGGACAGCAACCAGACCGATCTTCTGCGCAGCGATTCGCTGTTCTTCCAGGATGCCCTGCACCTGAACGACCAGTGGATCCTGGTGGGCGGCGCGCGCTACCAGATGTACGACCAATACGCCGGTAAAGGCGTGCCGTTCACTGCCAACACCGACGGCAACGGCCAGAAGTGGGTGCCGCGTGCCGGGCTGGTGTACCGCTACACCGACGAACTGTCGTTCTACGGCAGCTACACCGAGTCGTTCAAACCCAACTCCACCATCGCGCCGTTGGCCAACAAAACGGTGCTGGACGGCAGCCTGCAGCCGGAAGAATCCAAGGCCTGGGAGCTGGGTACCAAGTTTGACCTGCCGGGGCGCATCACCGCGAGCGCCGCGCTGTTCACCATCGATAAGCGCAACGTACTGGTGCAGGTGGGCGAGGGGTTGACCTCGGTCTACAGCGTGGCGGGCAAGGTGCGTTCCCGTGGCCTGGAACTGGATGCCAGCGGCCAGCTGAGCGATAAGTGGAGCCTGATCGGCAGTTACGCCTACACCGATGCCGAGGTCACCGACGACCCGACGCTCAAAGGCAACCGCCTGCAAAACGTGGCGAAAAATACCGCGTCGTTGTCGGCCGTGTATGACTTCGGCAGCCTGCTGGGTGGCGATCAACTGCGCGTCGGTGCCGGTGCGCGCTACGTCGGCGAGCGGGCAGGGGATGCGGCCAACAGCTTCGAATTGCCGAGCTATACCGTGGCCGATGCGTTCGCCAGCTATGACACCAAAATCGACGGGCAGAAGGTCAAGTTCCAGCTCAATGTGAAAAACCTTTTCGACCGCACTTACTACACCTCTTCGGTGAACACACAGTTCGTGTCCATCGGTGATGCGCGGCAGGTGTCGGTGTCCAGCACCCTTACCTTCTGACCGGATTTGCTTTTTTGTGGGAGGAGGGGGATTGCACCCTCCCACATTGACACCTGAGCTGTTAGCGTTGCCGGCATTCGATGCCTACGGAAAACGCTACTGATGCACTTTGGACGATGGTTACACACCAGCGCGCTGCTGGTCGGCTTGAGCTTGTTACTGGGCGGCTGCGCCAGCGTTTCACACCCCGCCACCCCAGCGGCGCTCGACCAACTGTTGGCCGACCCGGCGTTGCGTGGCGCCACGGTTTCACTGACGGTGCGCGACGTACGCAGCGGCGACATGCTGTATCAACACAATCCGAGCACGCGGTTGGTGCCGGCTTCCAACCTCAAGCTGCTGACCACCACGGCGGCGATGGATGTGCTGGGCGCGCAATACCGCTTCGCCACGCAGCTGCTCAGTGACGGCACGCGCCAGGGCGAACGCCTGACCGGCAACCTGTACCTGCGCGGCCTCGGCGACCCGACCTTGCAGCTCGCCGACTACCAGGCCCTGGCGGCGCAATTGGCCAGCCAGGGCATCCGCCAGGTCCAGGGCGACCTGGTGTTCGACGACACCTGGTTCGACGCTGAGCGCTTGGGGGTCGATTGGTCCCAGGATGATGAAACAACCTATTACGGCGCGCAGATTTCGGCGCTGACCGTGGCGCCCAACGCCGATTTCGACGCCGGCAGCGTGCTGGTCACGGCCACGGCACCGATGCGGACCGGCCTGCCGGTGACGGTCGAGATTTATCCGCCCACCGACTACCTTCAACTGAGCAACCGCGCCCTCAGCGGGCCGGGCAACACCTATGGCGTCAACCGCCGGCATGGCACCAACCTGTTGCAGCTCAGCGGCACCGTTGCGCCGGGCAGGCAGAGCGAGCAACTGGTCAGCGTATGGGAGCCGACGCAACTGGTGGCCAACCTGTTCGAGCAGGCGCTGGCGCGGCAATGCATCCAGGTGATGGGGCGCCGGGTGATCGGTGCTGCGAGCCCGGCCACGGCGAACGTGCTGGTCGAGCATCGATCGGCGCCCTTGCAGGAATTGATCACACCGCTGCTCAAGCTCTCCAACAACAACATGTCCGAAGCCTTGCTCAAAGCCATGGGCCGCAAGACCGCCAACAGCGGCACGGCGGCGGCGGGCGTGGCGGCGGTGGCCGGGTTTCTCAAGCGACAGGGGGTGGATACGAGTACCTTGAGCCAGGTGGACGGCTCGGGCCTGTCACGGCGTAACCTGCTGTCGTCGCAAACCCTGACCGACCTGCTGCTGGCCGCAAGCAAACAGCCGTGGTTCGATGCCTGGTACAACGCATTGCCAATTGCCGGCAACAGCGATCGTATGACCGGCGGCAGCTTGCGCTATCGGCTGCACGCCACGGCCGCCGAGAACAACCTGCACGGCAAGACCGGTTCCATGAGCGGGGTGTCGTCCCTGAGCGGTTACCTCACAGATGCCCAAGGACGGCGACTGGTGTTTGCGATGATCAGCAATAACTACCTGAGCGACACCGCCAGCATCCATGCTCTGGAAAACCGCCTGGCCGTGGCTCTGGCGCAGTGGCACGACTGACTCAGGGCTGATAACCCATACGCCAACTCACGGCCCGGGTCGCCGCCAGCAAGCGCTGCGCCGCCGGGCCGTCTTCATCGGCGTGGAACAGCGAAGTAGGGCCGACCACGGTCATCACCGCCGCCACGTGCCCCACGGCGTTGAACACCGGCGCCGACAACGCATCCACCCCCGGCATCAGCAAACCATGCACAAAGTGCAGGCCACGCTGACGGATCTGCTCGCAGGTGATGGCGTAGGCCTGGTCGTCCGCCAGGGTATGGGCGGTGCCGGCCTGGATTTCGCGCTCGCGCAATTCCACGGTTTCCCGAGTCGGCAGATAGGCGCTGAACACCAGCCCGGTGGACGAACTGAGCAGCGGCAAGACTGAACCCAGTTGCGTCACCACCGTAACCGCGCGCACCGCCGGTTCGATGTGCACCACGGTCGCGCCCTGGTTGCCCCACACCGCCAGAAAGCAGGTTTCATTCAAGTCATCGCGCAGCTCCGCCAGGGGCATCGCGCCGACTTTCAGCACATCCATGCTGCCCAGCGCAGCCAAGCCTACGCGCAAGGCTTCGCGCCCCAGGCCATAGTGGTTGGTGGCGGCGTTCTGTTCAGCAAAGCCCGAGGCGATCAGCGCCTGCAGGTAACGATGGACCTTGCTCGCCGGCATCTGCACATGCTCGGCCAGGCGCGACAGTGAAGTGGCCGGCGACAGTTCGGCCAGGGCCTTGAGGATATCGGTGCCCACTTCGGCCGAGCGGACTTTCTGTTTACCGGTGTCGCGGGGCTTTTCCATGGGGGAGCGAGAATCCGAGAGATGAGTGGGCGTCTTTATAGCTTGACGGTCCATGGCGATCAAATTACGTTAAGCGTAACTGGATTACGATAAAAACAACTGACCCCCAGAGGATGCTCCATGAACCTCGAATACCTGTCGGGCTTCGGCAATGAATTCGCCAGCGAAGCCCTGCCCGGCGCGCTGCCCGTCGGCCAGAACTCGCCGCAGAAAGCGCCCTACGGGCTGTATACCGAACTATTCTCCGGCACCGCGTTCACCATGGCGCGCAGCGAAGCCCGGCGTACCTGGCTGTACCGCATCCAGCCATCGGCCAACCACCCGGCCTTTAGCAAATTGGAGCGGCAGTTGGCCGGCGGGCCCCTGGGCGCGGTGACGCCGAACCGGCTGCGTTGGAACCCGCTGGACATCCCAGGCGAGCCGACTGACTTTATCGACGGGCTCGTAGGCATGGTCGCCAACGCCGGGTCGCAAAAACCGTCAGGCATCAGCATTCACACTTACCTCGCCAACTGCTCAATGGAGCGCGTGTTCTTCAATGCCGACGGCGAACTGTTGATCGTGCCCGAACAGGGCCGTTTGCGGATCGCCACGGAGCTCGGCGTGCTGGAGGTCGAGCCGCTGGAGATTGTGGTACTGCCACGCGGGCTCAAGTTCCGCGTCGAACTGCTCGATGCCCAGGCGCGCGGTTACGTCGCCGAAAACCATGGCGCACCGCTGCGCCTGCCGGACCTGGGCCCCATCGGCAGCAACGGCCTGGCCAATCCGCGCGATTTCCTCAGCCCGGTCGCCCACTACGAAGACCTCAAGCAGCCGACCACGCTGGTACAGAAATTCCTCGGCGAACTCTGGGCCTGCGAGCTCGACCATTCGCCGCTTAACGTGGTCGCCTGGCACGGCAATAACGTGCCGTACAAGTACGACCTGCGTCGCTTCAACACCCTCGGCACGGTGAGTTTCGATCACCCGGACCCGTCGATCTTCACCGTATTGACCTCGCCCACCAGCGTGCACGGCCTGGCCAACCTCGACTTCGTGATCTTCCCGCCGCGCTGGATGGTCGCCGAGAACACCTTCCGCCCGCCGTGGTTCCACCGCAACCTGATGAACGAATACATGGGCCTGATCCAGGGTGCCTACGACGCCAAGGCCGAGGGCTTCCTGCCCGGCGGTGCGTCGCTGCACAGCTGCATGAGCGCCCATGGCCCGGACGGCGAGACCTGTACCAAAGCGATCAACGCGGATCTGGCGCCGCACAAGATCGATAACACCATGGCATTCATGTTCGAGACCAGCCAGGTGCTGCGCCCCACCCAGTTCGCCCTGGAATGCTCGCAACTGCAACCCGCTTATGACGCGTGCTGGGCTTCGCTGCCCGCCACCTTCAACCCGAATCGGAGATAACCCATGACTCAACCCACACAACCCCGCAGCTGGGTCGCCTGCGCCAACGGTCACGCGGATTTCCCCCTGCAGAACCTGCCGCTGGGGGTGTTCAGCATCAACGGCTCGGCGCCGCGCAGTGGCGTGGCGATTGGCGACGCGATCCTTGACCTGCACGCCGCCCTGGATGAGTTTGACGGTGAAGCGCGGCGTGCCGTCGAGGCGACTGCAGGCGGTCAGTTGAACGCCTTTTTCGAACTCGGCCGCGGCCCACGCGTGGCTTTGCGCGAGCGCCTGCTGGAACTGCTCGCCGAAGGCAGCAAGCTGCAAACCCGCGAGGCGCAGGTGTTGCACCGTGCCGCCGATTGCCAGATGCACCTGCCGGCCAAAATCAATGATTACACCGACTTCTACGTCGGCATCGAACACGCGCAGAACGTCGGCAAACTGTTCCGTCCCGACAACCCGCTGTTGCCCAACTACAAGTACGTGCCGATCGGCTATCACGGCCGTGCCTCGACCATTCGTCCCTCGGGTACGGACGTGCGCCGCCCCAAAGGCCAGACCCTGCCGGCCGGCCAGGCCGAGCCCACCTTCGGCCCTTGCGCGCGCCTGGACTATGAACTGGAACTGGGCATCTGGATCGGCCAGGGCAACACCATGGGCGACGCGATTGCCATCGGCGATGCGGCCGAACATATCGCCGGTTTCTGCCTGCTCAACGACTGGTCGGCACGCGATATCCAAGCCTGGGAATACCAGCCGCTCGGGCCGTTCCTATCCAAGAGCTTCATCACCAGCATCTCGCCCTGGGTAGTCACGGCCGAAGCGTTGGAGCCGTTCCGCAAGGCGCAACCGCCGCGGCCCGAAGGCGATCCGCAGCCGTTGCCGTACCTGCTGGACCCTCGCGATCAAAAGGCGGGCGCCTTCGATATCGAATTGGAAGTGCTGCTGACCACCGCTTCGATGCGTGAACAGAACCTGCCGGCCCATCGCCTGACCCTGAGCAACACCCAGCATATGTACTGGACCGTGGCGCAAATGGTTGCGCACCACAGCGTCAACGGGTGCCAGTTGCAAGCTGGTGACCTGTTTGGTTCGGGTACGTTGTCGGGGCCGCAGCCGGGGCAGTTCGGCAGCCTGCTGGAGATCACCGAAGGCGGCAAAAAGCCGATTGAACTGGCCTCCGGCGAGGTGCGCAAATTCCTCGAAGACGGCGATGAAATCATCCTGCGTGCGCGCTGCAACCGCGAAGGCTTTGCCTCCATCGGTTTCGGCGAATGCCGTGGCACTGTGGTCGGCGCACGCTGAGGGGGCGGGGTGATGGAACTCTATACGTACTATCGTTCGACCGCGTCCTACCGGGTGCGCATCGCCCTGGCACTCAAGGGCCTGGATTTCACGGCGGTGCCGGTCAACCTGCTGGTGCCGGCAGGCGGAGCCAATCGCCAGCCTGAGTACCTGGCGATCAATCCGCAAGGGCGTGTGCCGGCCTTGCGCTGCGATGACGGCGAGCTGTTGATCCAGTCGTTGCCGATCATCGAATACCTGGAGGAATATTATCCACAGGTGCCGCTGCTTTCCACGGACCTTGCCGCCCGAGCCCACGAACGCGCCGTGGCGTCGATCATTGCCTGCGACATTCACCCGTTGCACAACTCCAGCACCCAGAACCTGCTGCGCCAGTGGGGCCATGATGAGGCGCAATTGCTCGATTGGATCGCGCATTGGATCAGCCAGGGGCTCGGGGCGGTGGAGCAGTTGATTGGCGATCACGGGTTCTGCTTTGGCGAACAGCCGGGCATGGCCGATGCGTTCCTGATCCCGCAGCTGTATGCAGCCGAGCGTTTCAAGGTGCCATTGGCGGCGTACCCGCGTATCGGGCGGGTGGCCGCACTGGCGGCGCAGCATCCGGCGTTCGTGCAGGCGCACCCGGCCAATCAACCTGACACACCATAATTCCCATAACTTGCACAGAAACAAAATGTGGGAGTGGGCTTGCCCCCGATAGCGGTATGCCAGCTATGAATATGTCGACTGGCACACCGCCATCGGGAGCAAGCCCCCTCCCACAGTTTTTGATCAGCGCCAGCCAATAAAAATAATGAAAGGTACCTTGCGATGCACAATCAGATTGCCAGCTTTCGCGCGGCACTCGACGCCCGTCCGGTGTCGCGCTATCAGTGGTTGATTCTCCTGCTACTGGCATTGCTACTGGTGACCGATGGCTACGACGCCCAGGTGCTCGGCTATGTCGTGCCGGCATTGGCCAAGGACTGGGGCCTGGAAAAAGCCGCGTTCGGTCCGGTGTTCAGCGCCAACCTGCTCGGCCTCACAGTGGGCTCGCTGCTGGTGACGCCACTGGCGGACCGGTTCGGTGTGCGGCGTATCCTGCTGGCCTGTGTGCTGATCTACGCCAGCCTCACGGTATTGATGGTGTTCGCCAACTCCCTGACCACGCTGATGGCCGCACGCTTTATCTGCGGCATCGGCATGGGCGGCGCGATGCCCAGCGCCATGGCCTTGATGTCGGAATATTCGCCGCCACGCATGCGCACCCTGATGGTGACCCTGGCAGCCTGTGGCTTCTCGTTCGGCGGCGCGGCCGGTGGGTTTGTGGCGGCGGGGTTTATCGACGGTTTTGGTTGGCAGGCGGTGTTCCTGGCGGGCGGCGTTACGCCGCTGCTGTTGTTTCCGTTCCTGGTGTGGCGGTTGCCCGAATCCCTGCCG
Source organism: Pseudomonas sp. R2-37-08W (assembly GCF_003851705.1). Classification (NCBI taxonomy): domain Bacteria; kingdom Pseudomonadati; phylum Pseudomonadota; class Gammaproteobacteria; order Pseudomonadales; family Pseudomonadaceae; genus Pseudomonas; species Pseudomonas sp. R2-37-08W. Next base: position 1,171,929 of record NZ_CP027728.1, read on the forward strand.
CGCCTGCTGCGCGATGCGCCGCCCTACGCGCGCTTGCACAAGGTCACGGCGCGCATGTTGCCCGATTGGCGGGCGCCCCTGGCGAGCGATGCGCAGAATCGCCAGGAACAGGGCAGCCGGTTGACCGTGGTGGAGCTGTTCCGTCACGGCTACGCGCGCCCCACGGTGCTGATCTGGGCGACCTTTTTCGTCAGCCTGATCCTGCTGTATTTCATGATCAGTTGGCTGCCGTCGCTGTTGCTCGAAAGCGGGCTGGCGCTGAACCTGGCCAACCTGGTGACCTCGATGTTCCTGTTTGCCGGCACAGTGGGCGCCATCGGCATGGCCTGGTTCGCCGATCGGCTGAAAAGCAAAGTGCGCCTGTTGTCCGCTGTGCTGGCAGCGGCGGCGGTGTGCACGGTGCTGCTGGGCCTGAATCATGACAATCCGCGTTACCTGGTGGCGTGCGTGTTTGCCGCCGGGTTCTGCATCATCGGCGGGCAACTGACCCTCAATGCGTTCGCCAGTAATTTCTACCCGGCGCACGTGCGCGCCACCGGTACGGGCTGGGCATTGGGGGTGGGGCGATTCGGCTCGATCCTGGGGCCGTTGTTCGGCAGCCTGCTGCTGGCGATGCATATTCCGGTGCAGCAGATTTTCTTCTTCTGTGCGATTCCGGCGGTGATTGCGGCGCTGTTGATTATTCAGGTGCGGTCGCCAGGTACGAGCGAAGCCATGAAGCCGTCGCCGGGCGACCTGCTCAAAGCGCCCTAATGCACTACGGAATTGGGCGGCAGGTGCCCCAGCCGCTCGGTCAGGCGCAGGCGCTGGATAGGGTCTTCGCTGAGCATCAGCGCGTGTTCCAGGTCAAACCGCTCGGCGCTCGGGCAGTCCAGGCGCTGATACAGGCTGGCCCGCGCCAGGTAGTCGGCGGCGCTGGCATTGCCCAGTTCGAGCACACGCTCGGCATCCGCCAGGGCGGCCAGTGGTTCGTCGTTGGCGAGGTACAGCTGGCGCAGGTTACGTGACAGCCGCTGCAGGATCGCGCGCGGATCGGCGCTGTGCAGGTGCTCTGCCTGCAGTTTGAGATTGGCTCCGTACTGGCGGTGCAGCAGTTCGCGACAGTCGTTGGGGTACAGCCGCCGACCGCCGCACGGGTCCAGCAGGTGATCGGCGCCGGGTACCCGCAGCAGGAAGTGGCCGGGGAAATTCACCCCGACCAGGGGAATCTCCAGGCGCCGTGCCAGCTCCAGCGCGATCAGGCCCAGGGCCAGGGGTTGCCCGCGTTTACGTTGCAATACCTTGTCCAGCAACGCGGCGGCGGGGCGCAGCGGGGTGAAGTCATCCTGGGCAAAGCCAAGGTCGTTCATGCAGCGCAGCAGCGGCTGGCCCAGTTCATCGGCCGGCAGCGTGGGCATGCCCAGGCTGACCTGTTGGTGCAGCAGGCCGAACGCCTGCAGGATCAGCTGTGGCTGTACGCCAGCGTCATGCTCGGCCGCAATCCACAGCGCGGCTTCGAACAGCGCAGGGGGTGAACGGTCCAGGCAGGCGAAAAAGGCTGTGCGGGGATTCATTGCATTCTCCGGCGGATGCCCTCGTTTTAGCCTTGCTGCGAATTTTCGTCCAGCATCTTAAGTAAATATCCCACGCTCTTATGCCGCGAGTCCCACGAAACGGGGACGCTTATTCCAGTGCGATCGAGCAGTTTGCTGCTGTCAGCCTATACTTGGGCCACTACCAGAAGTGATTCGGGAGCACGACGATGTTTGCGCTCATGCACAGCACCCGCCTGGAATCGCTGCACCTGAGCGTCGACCCGGTGAGCGGGCTGAAGGCGATCATCGCCATTCATAACAGCCGCCTGGGCCCGGCCCTGGGCGGCTGCCGCTATCTTGCCTACCCCGATGATGAAAGTGCCATGGCGGATGCCGCGCGCCTGGCTCAAGGCATGAGCTACAAGGCCGCTTTGGCGGGCTTGCCGGTGGGCGGCGGCACGGCGGTGATCCTGCGCCCCGCCCATGTGGAGAGCCGCGCAAGCCTGTTTGAAGCCTTCGGTCGCTGTGTGGAGCAACTGGGCGGGCGCTACATTACCGCCATCGACAGCGGCACCTCTGTCGCCGACATGGATTGCATCGCCCAACACACCCGGTTCGTCACCAGCACCACGGCCGCCGGTGACCCTGCACCGCATGCGGCCATGGGCGTGTTCACCGGCATCCGCGCCACCGCCATGGCTCGCCTGGGCAGCGACAACCTCGAAGGCCTGCGCGTGGCGGTGCAGGGCCTGGGCAATGTCGGTTACGCCCTGGCCGAACAACTGCACGCGGCGGGTGCCGAACTGTTGGTCAGCGACATCGACCATGGCAAGGTGCAACTGGCCATGGAGCAATTGGGTGCCCACCCCATCGCCAACGACGCTTTGCTCAGCACGCCCTGCGATATCCTCGCGCCTTGCGGCCTGGGTGCGGTGTTCAATCGCCAGAGCGTCGGCCAACTGCGCTGCGCCGCCGTGGCTGGCTCTGCCAGCGCGCAATTGACCAACCTGCAAGTGGCCGACCAACTGGAAGGGCGCGGCATCCTCTACGCCCCGGACTACGTGATCAATTCCGGCGGCCTGATCTATGTCGCGCTCAAACACAGCGGCGCCGAGCTGGCGAGCATCACCGCGCACCTGTCCAACATCGGCAAGCGCCTGACCGAAGTCTACGCCCATGCCCAAGCCGAAAAACGCTCCCCGGCACGGGTCGCGGATGAGCTCGCCGAGCGCCTGCTGTACCAATGAACAGGCATTAAAAAGGCCCTGAATCCATGATTCAGGGCCTGTTCAATTCGGGCTTTATTCCGCCGCCGCGTTCAGCAACTCGGACAACGCGTCCGGCTGGCTCTTGAACGCCTTGGCAAATACATCGCGGTTCTTCGCCATGTAGATCCCGGCTTCCTCCACCTGCTGCTCGCTCAAGGACGGCACGGCTTTTTGCAACACTTCTGCCAGCAACTCAGCGAGTTCAAGCATCTTGTCATGACGGTCAGCTTCGGCTTTATCCATGAACAAACGCTCCAGATCTCGGCTGCTGCGGTATACCACTTCGACGGCCATTCACCACCTCACATGCCTTCACGATAGTTGTCTTTTGCGACTACTGTATTTATATACAGCGAAAAGCATAAGCCAAACGCGGGGGTTTGGATAGTAGGTTTTTAATGTAGTTGGGAAATGGGGGTTTGCTACAGCGCAAATGCTCATTGTGGCGAGCACGCTCGCCCCTTTGCTCTAGGTCTGGTGAGCGCCCTGATTAATCTGTGTCTCATGCCATCGAGCCATCATCTTATGCACGTGCTGGCCTTTTTTCTGCATGCAGAACAACCGTCACGTCCCTCCCGCATTATCCGGTCGAGCCGACCTAAGGAAACATCATCGTGAAAATCAACTGGGCCGAAAAGCTGCGTCAACAAGTCCATGGGCTGGCCGAGTCGCTGGGCAATCTGTTTGTGGAGTCGTTCCACTACCTGGCGCTGTTCGCCATCGGGGCGGTCACTGCCTGGGCGGCGGTGATGGAGTTTCTCGGGATGCTGGAGAACGGGCATATCAAGATCGATGACATCTTGCTGCTGTTCATCTACCTGGAATTGGGCGCCATGGTCGGGATCTATTTCAAGACCAACCACATGCCGGTGCGCTTCCTGATCTACGTGGCAATCACCGCGCTGACGCGTCTGCTGATCTCCAACGTGTCCCATCACAACCCGCCGGATGTGGGCATTATCTACCTGTGCGGTGGGATTCTGCTGCTGGCCTTCGCGATCCTAGTGGTGCGCTACGCGTCGTCGGCCTTTCCGTCGGTGAAGGTCGAAGGCCCGCGTCGTAAGGGCGAGGCGAGCCTGGAAACCGAGAAGGGCGAGCTTTAAAGCCCGACGCTGAACGGCAGGCTACGGGTGGGCGGTGGCTGCAAGAGCTTGTGATTGTCGCCATCGGTCATCACCGCGAGGATTTCCATGGCGCTGTGACCCTGCTCGATGGCGATGCCGAACTGGATGCTCTGCACCAGGCGCTTGAGCCGTTGCGGGTCGTTGCGTTGTTCGGCGCTGATCATGCGTTTGGCCACTACGCCGCTGTCATCGGAGAGCGTGAGCATGATGCTGCCGTCCAGCCGCTGGATGCTCAGGTTGACGCGGTATTGGGGGCTGAAGGTGTCGGTGATGATCTGAAAAGGGTTGTCCATGGTGCGTTACCGCCTGATAAGAACATGCAGTCATTGACGACCGGTGTCGGGAATAGTTCGCGTTGCCTGACCACCGGCCAAAGTCCGTTTTCCTCAGAGGCTGTACAGCAAGGGCCGTGCCGTACAGCGCACTGCCAGACGATCAGCAACTCATGTGGGAGGGGGCTTGCCCCCGATAGCGGTCTTCCAGCCGAGCATTTATTGGCTGACACACCGCTATCGGGGGCAAGCCCCCTCCCACATTTGATACAGGTTGTGCTGGGAACGGTGATCCGTTTCAGGGCAGTACGCAAAAAACGACCGCTGACGGCGCAGTCATCCCGGTCAGCACTCCACCCAGCTGACCGCCAGGCCGCCCCGTGACGTTTCTTTGTATTTGTCATGCATGTCGGCGCCGGTATCGCGCATGGTGCGAATCACCCGGTCGAGGGAAATAAAGTGCTTGCCGTCGCCGCGCAGGGCCATTTGGGTGGCATTGATCGCTTTGACCGCCGCGATGGCGTTGCGCTCGATGCACGGCACCTGCACGAGGCCGCCAACCGGGTCGCAGGTCAGGCCGAGGTTGTGTTCCAGGCCGATTTCGGCGGCGTTTTCCAGTTGCTCAGGTGTAGCGCCGAGGATCTCTGCCAGCCCGGCGGCGGCCATGGCGCAGGCCGAGCCGACTTCGCCCTGGCAGCCGACTTCGGCACCGGAGATCGAGGCGTTTTTCTTGCAGAGGATGCCGACGGCGGCGGCGGCCAGAAAGAAATTGACGACGTCGTCATCGGACGCGTCGGCGTTGAACTTCATGTAGTAATGCAGCACCGCCGGGATGATCCCTGCCGCGCCATTGGTCGGTGCGGTGACCATGCGCCCGCCTGCGGCGTTTTCTTCGTTGACGGCGAGGGCGAACAGGTTGACCCACTCCATGGCTGACAAGGTCGAAGTGATCACGTTGGGCTTGCCGATTTCCAACAGGCTGCGGTGCAATTTCGCAGCGCGACGCGGTACATCCAGCCCACCGGGCAGAATGCCTTCATCGCGCAGGCCTTGTTCCACACACTCGCGCATCACCGACCAGATATGCAGCAGGCCGCTGCGGATGTCTGCGTCGCTGCGCCACGCTCGTTCGTTGGCCATCATCAACTCCGAAACCCGCAGGCCGTGCTGGTTGCACAAGGCCAACAGCTCGACGGCGCTGGAAAACTCGTAGGGCAATTGCACATCGCTGGTCGGCGCAATGCCCGACGCGGCTTCGGCAGCTTCGATGATGAAACCACCGCCCACCGAATAATAGGTTTGCTCGCTTAGCAGGCCGCTGTCGCCATAGGCGTGCAGGGACATGGCGTTGGGGTGGTAGGGCAGGCTTTCGTCGAGCAGCAGCAGGTCGGTGTGCCAGTCGAAGGCAATGTTCTGCTGGCCGGCGAGGAGCAGTTGACCGGACTCGCGCAGTTGCTGGATGCGCGCGTTGATCGAGGTGGGGTCGATGCGATCCGGCCATTCTCCCATCAAGCCCATCACACAGGCGCGATCGGTAGCGTGGCCGACGCCGGTAGCTGACAGCGAACCGTATAAACGCACTTCGACGCGGCGGGTTTCACTGAGCAATCGCTGGTCGATCAATGCCTGGGCAAAGGTCGCCGCAGCGCGCATCGGGCCGACGGTATGGGAGCTGGACGGGCCAATGCCCACCTTGAATAGATCGAAAACACTGATAGCCATGCTAAAGCCTTACAAGCAATGGAGTAGAAATCGCTGCCATGTTTTGTAGAGCAGGCGGAATTGACGCGATACTGAGCCTCTGGATCAGCACTGACCAACGAATTATCCTAAGACACTCTTTAGCAGGACTAAACGCTATGACCCGCCCCCTTCATGGCCAGACGTATGGCTGGCTGCATGTGTTTTCATGCGCTGCACGGCACTTGTCGTTCACCCGCTGCGCCGAAGAACTGCACATCACGCCGGGGGCGGTGAGCCAGCAGATTCGCCAGTTGGAGGAGCGCCTGGGCTTTCGACTGTTTCATCGGCGCGCCAGGGGCGTGGAGCTCAGCGCCGAAGGGCAACGCCTTGCGGCGGTGGTGGGGGAGGCCTATGGCAGCATTGACGCCGAATTACAGCGCCTGGACGCTGGGATGATCAGCGGCACCTTGCGCCTGCGTTCGATCCCGTCGTTTCTTGGCAAGTGGCTGACCCCGCGTCTGCCACGGTTGCAGCAGCGCTTTCCAGACATTCAACTGCGCCTGGTCGCCGAAGACAGCAGCATCGCCCTGCACGAGGGCGACTTCGACCTGGCCGTCGACCTGAACGACGGTAGCTACCCAGGCCTGTTATCCACAGCGCTGCTGGACGAACAGATCTTTCCGGTCTGCGCCCCCAGCCTGCTACGCGGGCGCCCGCCGTTGCATGGGCCGGCGGACCTGGTGCATTTCCCGCTGTTGCACGACATCACCGCCTGGCGTGGGAGTTATGAGTATGCCGAATGGGAGTTTTACCTGGATGCCATTGGTTACCACGACGCCGATGTGCGCCGCGGGCACACCTTCAACCGCAACCACCTGACCATCGAGGCCGCCATTGCCGGTATGGGCGTCGCGATTGCGCGACGCACATTGCTCAACGATGAACTGGAACGCGGCAGCCTGATCGTGCCGTTCGGCCTGGCCGTGCCCAACCACAAACGCTACGTGCTGCTGTATGCGCCAGGCGCATTGAACCATCCGGGCGTGCGTGCGGTGCATGATTGGCTGGTGGAGGAGGCGGGGATTTTCCGGGCACTGCACCCAATGGGAGCGGGGCAATTGTGAGGATATTCAGGGGTAAGAAGATGTAACTAACTCCCCACCCTAACAGCGTTTTTGCTTGTCGTCAGGGTTAATTTGTAATGTAGGATTTATCTTTGCAAAGGGGTTGAATTGTTTCAGCGAGTGCTCAATTGTGTAATCAGGAGGTCATGGTTTCACCACCCCGGTGTTGCAGTTTGTGATCTCTGGCGAGCTAGCTGAAAAGGGAAGAACTATGCAAATCCAAGTCAATAGCGATAACCATATTGAAAGCAGCATCCGACTGGAGGAGTGGGTACGTACTACCATTGAGAGCACGCTCGAACGTTATGAAGAAGACCTGACCCGTGTCGAGGTCTACCTGCGGGATGAGAACGGCGACAAGCCCGGTCCCCACGATTTAAGTTGCCGTCTGGAGGCACGTCCAAAAGGCCATCAAGCGATTTCGGTCTGCCATAAAGCCGATACGCTGGAACAAGCGATCGATGGCGCGGCCACCAAGCTCGACCACGCGCTGGAACATCTATTCGGCAAACTGCAAGGCAAGCCCCGCGCTGCCGGTAAAAACCAGCCGACCACCAAAGTCAATGAAGATGAGCTTGAACAGGAGTTTCTGGAAAAAGAACGGGCCGTATTCAACGGCTGATAGTTTTTTTCACTCCCCATTGAAAACGGGCCTGCGCATGCAGGCCCGTTTTCGTTCAACGGCGCTGTTTGAAGAAATACCCGCTAAGCATCGCCAGCCCGCAAGTACCCAACCCTGCAAAGAGCATGGCCCAGCCGGCGCCGTTGCGCAGCGCCGCCTGGGCCTCGTTGAACGCCAATCCCGGCGCGTCCAGCTTGCCCGCCGCGATGTGCTGGCTGAGGGCCGGCCAATCTATTGCCGTGCTTGGCGGCATGACCTCGGCCAGGTAATGGCTGATCCCCAGCAACAGCACCAGGCCCATCAACGCGATGTTGAGCGCCAGGGTGATCAGCCGTGCGCTGAAGTCGATACCTGAGGCCATGCCCGCGCGGTCAGCCGAGACGGCGCCCGTAGTGGTGTTGGTGGTAGGCGAGTTGGTCAGCGCCAGGCCGATGCCGGCGATCACGCAACTGAGCAGCACCAGCAGCGTGCTTGGCTGCGCGGCGCCATTGGCGGCGGCCATTGCCAGAAACCCCGTGCCCATCGTCGCCAGGCCCACGGGTATGATGCGTTCGGCGCCGTAGCGCAGGGCCAGGCGCTCGGCCAGCGGCGGCACCAGCAAGGTGGGCAAGGTGTAGGCGAGCAGGGCGCCGCCGGTGGTCAGGGTGTCGTAGCCCAGGCCGGCCTGGAAATACAGCGGCAGGTAGATCATGAACGGCCAGAAGCTGAAGTTCATGCCGATCGAGCCCATCAGTGCACCGGTGAAGCGCTGGATGCGCAACACCGAAAAATCGAACATCGGATGGGCGCTGCGCTTTTCAACCACGATGAACAGCAGCAACGCCACCAGCGCCAAACCCGCCCAGCCGAGCATGCCCGGTGTGGTGAAGCCATGCTCGGCGCCCTGGGTGATGAAGTACACCAGGGCGAACACCGCCAGCGTCAAGGTCAGCATGCCAGCGATATCGAGACGATGGCTGGCCGGGTCGCGGGATTCATGCACGCTGATGCGCAACAGCACCAAGGTGAACAGGGTGAGAGGCACATGCGCAAGAAACACCCAGCGCCAGTCCGCGACTGCCAGGATTAGCGCACCGACCATCGGCCCGAACCCCAGGCCCACGCCGGCAATCACGCCCCAGATCGCGAATGCCCGGGCGCGTGCCGCCGGTTCCCGAAACAAGTGCGACAGTATCGCGAACTGGCAGATCATCATCGCGCCGGCGCCGATGCCCTGGACGAAACGCGCCACGATCAGCGTCGACGCGTCGTTGGCCAAGCCACAGGCCAGCGAAGCCAGGCCGAAGACCCACAGGCACAGCACCAGCACGCGTCGACGGCCAAAGCGATCGGCCAGGGTGCCTGCTGCCATCAGCACGCTGGTGCAGGCCAGGGTGTAGGCATTCATGATCCATTGGGCATCTTGAAACCCCGTGCCCAGTTCGCGCTCCAGGGTGGGCAGGATGACCGGCACGCTAGAGATTTCCAGGCCGAACATCAGGGCCACAAGGCACACGGCGGTGAGCGCCAGACCGTTTCTGGCGACATGCGGTGGGCTGAGGGCCGATAGCGTGGCGGCGGGTGGCATGCGACGTTCCTTTCGAGAGTGGGAGGGATTATTCTCTCGGGAATCTGGTGCTTTATTTGCGATGATTTTTCCATGGATAAGGGAATGCAGGGCGACAAACTATGATGAGCACCCCACGTTTCGATGGCGTCGAGCTGTTTGTGCAAATCGTCGAGAGCGGCAGCCTGAGCGCAGCCGCCGACCGGCTGAATCTCACCCGTTCGGCAGTGGGCAAGGGCCTGGCGCGGTTGGAAGCGCGGTTGGGCACTTGCCTATTGCAACGCTCTACGCGCCGCCAGCGTCTGACCGAGGATGGGCAGGCGTATTACGAGCACTGTCTGCGCGCGCTGGCAGAGCTGGAGGCGGCCGAGTCGGTGCTGGAAAGCGGCCGTCAGCAGCCACGCGGGCGCTTACGCGCGAGTTTGCCGCTGGCGTTTGGTCACCACTATGCCGCGCCTGCGCTGTGGGGCTTGATGGATCGCTATCCACAGTTGGAGATCGATATCAGTTTCTCCGACCGCATGACCGATCTGTCGCAGGAAGGCTTCGATCTTGCCGTGCGCATCGGCCCACTACCGGATACCGACCGCCTGAGTGCGCGGCGCCTGGGCGAGCAGGTCATGGGCCTGGCGGCGTCGCCTGCGTATTTGCAGCGCACGGGCCCCATTGCCTGTATTGAAGACTTGTCGGCTCATCGCGGCATTGCCTACCGCACTAACAGCGCTCATCGCTCGCGCCTGGTCACGCCCTTGGTGTTGGACGACCTCCAGGCCGTGGCCGATGCGGCCATCGCGGGTGTGGGGCTGGCCTGGTTGCCGAGTTGGTTGATCGCCCACTATGCGCTGCGCGGGCAACTGGCGGCGGTGCTGGCCGATTTCCGCGAACAGCCGGCCCCCATCCATGTGATCTGGCCGACGGCGACGCACATGCCGGCCAAGACCCGATGCGCCATCGACGCCCTGGTCGCGGCCACCCCCAGTTGCCTGGCGGGCAGTTAGAACCCGAAATCCCGGACACACCGAGACTCAAATGTGGGAGGGGGCTTGCTCCCGATAGCAGAGTGTCAGTCAGTATATTTTTAACTGACCCACCGCCATCGGGGGCAAGCCCCCTCCCACATTTGACCGAGTACCGCTTAGAGATTCGGTCTGGCCATCGAGCTGAAGTCGATGAACCAGTCCGGGGCTTGAATAACACCACAGATACAATGTGGGAGGGGGCTTGCCCCCGATTGCGGTGGGTCAGCTATAGATAAGCCGACTGACACTCCGCCATCGGGAGCAAGCCCCCTCCCACATTTGGATTTTTTGTGATCTACAAAGGCAGGCAGTCAGAACGCGATAGACGTTTGCACATACACCGTGCGCGGCTCACCCACGTACTTGCCCTTGTTGTTATCGTCGAACGAGCGCGTGTAGTACTGCTTGTTGAAGATATTCTTCACGCCGACCGCCACGTTCAAGTCCGACAGCTGTGGGCCGAAGTCATACGCTGCGCGGCTGCTGAACAGCATGTAGCCGGGGATGCGTCCATTCGCGCCGTCGGCGCTTTCGGCCTGGGTGTTGGCGTTGTCGGCGAATTGGCTGCTCTGGTAGCTGCTGTCCAGGTTGAGCTTCCACGGGCCTTCGGTGTAACCCACGCCGAGGGTGCCTTTGTGCCTGGACGAGAAGGGCACGCGGTTGCCTTTGTTCGGGCCGTCTTCGCGGATGGTCGCGTCGACATACGCATAGGTGGCGTACACATCGAAGCCGGCCAGCGCAGGATTCAAGCCGTCGAGGGCATAGTTGATGCTCGACTCGATGCCCTGGTGCCGCGTTTCACCGCGTGCGATCACGGTGTCACTGGTTTGGTTGCTGTCGTACTGGTTGTCGAAATTGATCAGGAACGCACCGATTTCCGCGCGCAGGCTGCCGTTGTCATAGCGCGTACCGAGCTCCCAGGTGCGGGCTTTTTCCGGTTTCACTTCACCGCTGCTCACGCGGTTGGGCATCTGGCTGTACTGCACGCTGCCGAACGAGCCTTCAGTGTTGGCATAGAGGTTCCAGTCGTCGGTGAGGTGGTAGAGCACGTTCAACGCCGGCAGCGCAGTGTTGTAGTCGCCTTTGTAATTGACGTTGCTCAGGTTGTTGGTCTGCTGGGACTTGATCATCTCGTAGCGGATGCCCGGCGTGAGGGTCCACTTGCCGATATCGATGCGGTCGTCGATGAAGAACGCATTGGCCTCGGTGCCGCCGCGCGTGTCGCGGTCGTTGCGGCTGTCGGTGGTCGGGATTTGCTGGTTGGCCGCAATCGGCGTGCGGTAGCGCAGCTCGTGGCCGGCTTCATTGATGTAGCGGTAGCCGACGCCGACTTCGTGTGTGGTGGGGCCGAGGTCGAAGCCTTGGGCGAAGCGGGTTTCCAGGCCGCGTACCCAGTACTCGCGCGGTGACAGCGAGAGGAAGTTGCCCTGGTCGAGGTAACCGCTGCGCAGCGTCTTGGTGAAGAAGCTGTTGACCGTGAACTCACGGCGGTCCTGCTCGTAGCGGTAGCCTAAGTTGAACATCGTACGGCGGCCCCAGAACTTATCGTAGGGGCGGGTCGACTGGTACGGGTCAGCCTTGTAGTCCTTGACGTTCAAGCCGCCGGGCATATCGGCCTGGCCTTCGTAGTACTGCGCCATGGCGTTGAAGCTGTTGGCGTCGTCCAGTTGGTATTTGCCCTTGAGGATCAGGTCGTCGATGCGCGTGTCACTGTTTTCGCGCCAGTCGCCGCCACGGGTGCCGGAGTACAGGAGCGCGCCGCCCAGGCCATTGTCGGCGGTGCCACCGGCCAGCAGGTTGCCGGTGGTCTTGAAGCCGTCGTGGCTGGAGGACGGGCTGGTTTCGGTTTGCAGGCCGCCTTTGACGGTGGGCGCATCCGGGATCGCACGGGTCACGAAGTTGACGATGCCGCCGACGTTTTGCGGGCCGTAGCGCACCGCGCCGCCGCCGCGTACCACGTCGACCGCGTCCATGTTGCCCATGCTGATCGGTGCGAATGACAGTTGCGGCTGGCCATATGGTGCGAAAGGCACGGGAATGCCGTCCATCAATACCGTGGAGCGCGACGCCAGGCGTGGGTTGAGCCCGCGAATACCGAAGTTCAGCGCCATGTCGTGGCTGCCGGTGCCGTTGTTGTCCGGGGCGTTGACGCCGGGGATGCGGTTGAGCACGTCGCGGGCCTGGGTCGCGCCCTGGCGTTCGAAGGCTTCGCGGCGGATCACATCGCGCGCGCCGGGGTGTTCGAACACGTTGGTCTGCGCTGCATCGCCGAGCCAGTTGCCGACCACGTTGGAGGTCTGCAGCTCGAGGGTCACCGGGGCGCTGGCCGGTTGCAGGCTGTAGGCGTTGTCGCCCTCGGCACGGGCTTGCAGGCCACTGCCTTCCAACAGTTTATTCAGGCCTTCGGCGGTGCTGTAGGTGCCCGACAAGCCCGGGCTTTGCAGGCCGGCGGTGACCTCGGAGCCGAAAGACACCAGCACCCCGGCTTCGCGGCCGAACTGGTTCAGGGCCGCTTCCAGGCTGGTCGGTGCGATGTGATAGGCCTTGGCTTCGCCCGCCATCACTGGGGGCAGCGCGGTCAGGCTGAGGCTGGCGCCGAGGAGGAGTTGGCGCAGGGAACGGGCAAGAAGCGTCGGTTGCAGGGGCATGAAGGGCGGTCCTGAGAAGGAAGGATCAAGGTGGCTTTCCTTCTCTGTCACGCGAGGACTGGAAAACGGCTCACTGTTTTTCTGAATAATTTCAGGCGCGGGCCTGAACCGTCACCCAGTAGCGGGTAAAGCGTCGCACGGTGACCGGCAGGCTGACTTCCAGCAGGTCGAGGATGCGTTCGCTGTCATCCAGTGGATAGCTGCCTGACAGCAACAGGTTTGCCACCTGCGGGTCGCAATTGAGCTGGCCGCGACGGTAGCGCCCCAGTTCGCCGAGGAAATCCTCCAGGCGCATATGCGCAGCCACCAGCATGCCGTCTGCCCAAGCGCCGCTGTTGGCGTCAGTGGGGCGAGGGCTGTCCCAGCCTTTGCGGGTGTAATTGACCTGATGCGCGGCCTCGACGGTCAGCGGCAGGCCGCTGTAGTGGTTGGGCATCACGTCGACCCGGCCGTCGAGCACCGCCAATTGAGTATGGTCGCTGAACTGCCGCACGTTCAGGCGCGCCGCCTGGCTGCTGAGCAGACCCTGGCTGGTGAGTACGCGCAGCGGCGTGGCACCGGCGCGGGCGGTCAGCAGGATTTCACCTTCGAGCAGGCGGATCAGTCGCTGCTGGCTATCGACATGCACATCCACCGCGCTGCCGGTGTTGAGCTGCAACTGGCTGCCGTCGGCCAACTGCACGGTGCGGCGCTGGCCGACAGGGCTGCGGTAGTCGGCGGTCAGCGGCGGCAGAATACGCTGCTGGCGCAGGCTCCAGGCTGCCGCCGAACCGGCGCCGAGGAGCAACAGAAGTTTCAGCGCCTGGCGCCGGCTGTTGGACGCCGGTGCATTCAACGCCGCGTGCGCCAGGGGCGAAGGCACGCCGCGCAGGCGCTGGTTGACGCGCTGGATGTGGTCCCACGCGCGCTGGTGCTCGCTGTGCGCATCCAGCCATTGCTGCCAGGCGGCCTGTTGGCGCGGGTCGAGCGTGCCTTGCTGCATTTGCAGCAACCAGTGCACGGCTTGTTCGGCAACGGTGGGCGAGATGTTCATAGAGCGAAGTAGCAGCGCAGGGCGGCTTTATGCAGATGGCGTTTGACCGTGGCAATGGAGATACCCAACTGCGCACCGATTTGCGCATAGGTAAGGCCATCGAGCTGGGCCAGCAGGAAGGCGCGCTTGACCTGGACCGGCAGGCCGTCGAGCAATTGGTCCAGCTCCACCAGGGTTTGCAGGATGATGGCGCGGTCTTCCTCAGACGGCGTCACCTGCTCCGGCAGTTGCGCCAGGGCATCGAGGTAGGCGCGTTCCAGGTCCTGGCGACGGTAAAAGTTGAACAGCACGCGCTTGGCGACCGTGGTGAGAAAGGCGCGGGGTTCGTTCAGCGTTGGCGCTTCCCGTGCGCTGAGTACACGGATGAAGGTGTCCTGGGCCAGGTCGGCGGCGCTTTCCGGGCAGCCGAGCTTGCGTCGCAACCAGCCGGTAAGCCAGTGATGATGGTCGTTGTACAGAACTTCGACGGTGTGGGACGGTGGCAACGGGATCACTCCATCAGCATCGGCATGCTTTAGAGAACAAGAATTGTTCGCATTGTAGGGGCGGGGACGAGGTTCGGCAATCCGCGAAGCCGGTGATTCATCCGTTCTCTTTTGCTTATGAGAATATTTATCATTAATATTGCGCGCTGATGAACTTGGCGCCTGTCGCATGAACAGCAAAACCCCACTGCCCGCGTCCTATCGCCTTGCCGTCACCTCCCGGGTGCTGGCGGCGGTGGTCGGCGGTTATCTGATGGCCTCCCTGGCCGCTATCTGCCTCGCACTGTGGCTGCCCACGACCCGCGCCGATGCGGTGATCACCGGCATGATGAGTTCGTTCGTGTTCTACCTGCTGGCAGTGCTCTGGTGTTTTGCCTGCCGCACGGCATGGCGTGCCTGGGCGGGGGTGATGCTGCCAAGCGCGCTGTTCGCCACCCTGGCGGGCATCGGTTTCTGGGTGGCGCGCACATGAAGGAAGGCTTTCGCCAAGCCATGGCCTGGCTGCACACCTGGGCGGGGTTGATCTTCGGCTGGCTGCTGTTCGCGATTTTCCTGACCGGCACCCTGGCTTATTTCAAGGACGAAATAACCCACTGGATGCAGCCCGAAGTGCAGGCCCACCCGTTGGACGACGCGCGCAGCCTCGCCGTGGCGCAGCGCTATCTGCAGCAACAGGCGCCCACTGCCGCGCACTGGTTCATCACCTTGCCCACCCGCCGCGACCCCGGCCTGTCGGTGATGTGGCAAGACAAGGTCGACCCCGGCAAGCGCGGCAATTTCACCCGGAAAATCCTCGACCCGGTCAGCGGCCAAGCGGTGCAAGCCCGTGAAAGCATGGGTGGCGAATTCTTCTACCGTTTCCACTTCCAGCTGCAAATGCCTTACCCGTGGGGCCGCTGGCTGTCGACCATCGCCGCCATGGTGATGTTCGTCGCGCTGATCACCGGCATCATCACCCACAAGAAAATCTTCAAGGACTTCTTCACCTTCCGCCCGCGCAAAGGCCAGCGTTCCTGGCTGGACGGGCACAACGCGGTGGGCGTGCTGGTGTTGCCGTTCCACCTGATGATCACCTACAGCAGCCTGGTGATTTTCATGAACATGGTGATGCCGGCGCCGATCATGGCTTCGTATGGCAACGACAGCCGTGCGTTCTTCAATGAGGTGTTCCCCAGTGCCGATAACGCGCCGGCGCTCGGCCAGCCGGGCACCTTGCTGGCATTGTGGCCGATGTACCAGCAGGCGCAGCAACAGTGGGCGGGTGGGCATGTCGGACGCTTGGCGGTGAATAATCCGAGTGACGTCAACGCCGCGGTGAATGTGTTCCGCGCCGGGTCCGACAGCGTGGCGCAGGATTTCGGCAGCAGCCTATCGTTCAGCGGCACCACGGGCGAACTGTTGCGGGCCAGTGGCGAGCCGTCGTTGCCGGCGGTCATCGGCGGCGGTTTCTACGGTTTGCACATGGGCCATTTCGCCGGCCCGATGCTGCGCTGGCTGTACTTTGTCTGTGGCCTGGCCGGCACGGCGATGATCGGTACCGGGCTGGTGATCTGGATCGGCAAGCGCCAGTTCAAGCACGCCAAAACCGGCATGATGCCGTTTGAGCTGCGCCTGGTGGAGGTGCTGAATATTGCCAGCATGTCCGGCCTGGTGATCGCCATCGCACTGTTCTTCTGGGCGAACCGTTTGTTGCCGGTGAGCTTCGCCGAGCGTTCCGACTGGGAAGTGCGCGCCTTCTTTATCGCTTGGGCCCTGAGCCTGCTGCACGCGCTGTTGCGGCGCGGCCGCCCGGCGTGGGTCGAGCAATTGAGCGTGGGCGCGCTGCTGTTGGTGGCCATCCCGCTGGTCAATGCACTGACCACTTCCCACCATTTGGGCGTTTCCCTGGTGAGTGGCGACTGGGCCATGGCCGGCTTCGACCTGACGTGCCTGGCCTGCGGCCTGTTTCTGGGCTGGGCCGCCTGGAAGATGCAGCGCCGCACCGCAACGCAGCCCAAGGCGCCGCGCGCAGGTGCATTGACGTTCAAACAGGAGGCCAGCTGAATGCTGCTCGCGCTGCTCATGTGCTACGCCGGGTTTACCGCGCTGTGCCTGTCGACCGACCGCCATCACGGCGAGTTGCTGCGCAGCAAACCCTCGCCTTTACGGCGTCTGGGGTTGCGTGCGGCCGGTTGGTCGCTGCTGGCGCTGTCGCCCTGGCCGGCGGTGGCCGCCATGGGCTGGGGCCAGGGATTGGTGGTGTGGTGCGCGGTGTTGATGCTCAGTGCTTTGCTGCTGGTGCTGCTGCTGCCGTATCGGCCACGGCTGGCGTTGAGCCTCGCGGGCGTAGGCCTGCTGGCCAGCCCGGTCGCGGCGTTCGGCCTGTTCTGAGTTGCCCAGGATGATCAGCCCTGCGCCGAAGCCTCAAGACCGTTCGCACCCGGACGCCGCCGGTGGGCGGGCGCATTTCCTGCAGGTGTTCCTGTCCCAGCGTTCGCAGATGGAGGCGCTGGTCAGCCGCCGTGTCGGTTGCCGCGCCACGGCGGCGGATCTGGTGCAAGACCTGTTCCTGCGCTTCTGGCGTCGCCCGCTGGTGCAGGTCGAAGAGCTCAGCACCTACCTGCTGCGCTGCGCCAGCAATATCGCCATCGACCATTTGCGCAGCGAAGGCGCCCGCGTGCGCAGTAATGAAGGCTGGCTGCCGGAACAGCAGGGCAACCAGGGCTGCGAACCCCAGGCGGCCCTCGAAGCGGGCAATGATTTGCGTCATGTCGAAGCCGCCTTGCGCAGTTTGCCCGAGCGCACTCGCCAGATTTTCCTGCTCAACCGCATCCACGGCCGCAAATACGCGCAAATCGCCAAGGCGATGGGCGTGTCCCAAAGCGCTGTGGAAAAACACATGATGCGTGCCCTCCAAGCCTGCAAGGCGAGCCTGAGCGAACCGTCGCCCCCACGCACGCCAGGAAAAGCACCGTGAACGTGACGCCCACGCCTGCCCAGGAACAGGCCGCGCTCGCCTGGCTGAGCCTGCTGCACGACCAGCCCAGCAGTGGCGATCAAGCCAGCTTCAGCCAATGGTTGCGGGCCGACCCCGCCCATGTCCACGCCTATTCCCAGGCCCAGGTGCTGTGGGAGTTGAGCGAAGTACCGGCACGCACCTTGGCCGACGAAGACGCGCAGGCGTTGCAGGGCTATCTCAATGTGATGAACCGTTCCACGCGCTCGCGCACGTTGCGCTGGTCTGGCGCCTTGGCCGCGGCCGCCTGTGTGTTGTTGATGGTAGCGGTGGGCGCCGGTTGGCAACCGTCGCGCTGGGTCGATGACTTCGGCGCCGATTACGTGACGGCGCCAGGGGAAGTGCGGACCGTGACCCTGGCCGATCAGTCCCACGTTACCCTCGACGCCGACAGCGCCATTGCCGTGGATTTCAGCCACGGCGAGCGGCATGTCCAGTTGCGTCGAGGGGCCGGGTTTTTCCAGGTTGTCCACACCGGCCAGCCGTTTATGGTCGAGGCGGGCAGCGGAGAAACGCGGGTGCTGGGCACGCAGTTCGAAGTGCGCCTGCAACCGGCGGGGGCACAGGTGACCGTGTTGTCCGGTCGGGTTGGTGTGACGCCCTCCAAACAGGCGCCGCAGCAAATTCTGACGGCAGGCCAGCAAGTAGCCTACGCCGAGGGTGTAGCCGAGCCGCTGCATGCGGTAGACAGCGAAGCACGCCTGGCCTGGCGCGATGGATGGCTCAATTACTACAAGGCGCCGCTGGCCGAGGTGATCGAGGATTTGGCGCGCTATTATCCCGGCCGCATCCTGTTGCTCAATGACGAGATGGGCGCCAAACGCGTCAGCGGCAGCTTTCCAAGCAAGGACCCGCTAGCGGTGCTCAATGCCCTGCAAGCGGTGCTGGGCTTTGAGCAGCACACAGTGCTGGGCCGGATGATTGTGGTGCGCTAAGCCCTCACCACAAAACCAATGTGGGAGGGGGTGTTACTTCAACGCGGCCATGATCGCATCCGGGTTGTAATCGCGGATCAACGTGCCATTGACGTCGACAAACGGAATCCCGCCCCCGCCCAATGCTTCATACGCCTTGCGCGCCTGGGCGTCCTTCTCGATATCGAAGGCCTGGTAAGGAATGCCTTTCTGGTCCAGGAAACGCCGGGTCTGCTTGCAGTAGCCGCACCACTCGGTGGCGTAGAGCACCACGCGCGCCGAGGCGCGTTCCTGCTCCGAAACCACCTGCGAGGGGTTGAACAGCCGCTCGATCTTGCCCCAGTTCTGAATCACCACGACCACCAGCAGCACCAGCAGGACTTTCTTGAGCACGCCGCCAAGCATCAGTTACGGCGCTTGAGCTGATCGGTCAGTTGGGTCGGCAGGCCCTTGATGATCAAGGTGCCGGCGGCTTCGTCGTATTCGATCTTGTCGCCCAGCAGGTGCGCTTCAAAGCTGATGGACAAGCCTTCGGCGCGGCCGGTGAAACGGCGGAACTGGTTGAGGGTGCGTTTGTCGGCAGGGATTTCCGGCGACAGGCCGTAGTCCTTGTTGCGAATGTGGTCGTAGAACGCCTTGGGCCGATCTTCATCGATCAAACCGGACAGTTCTTCCAGGCCCATGGGCTCGCCGAGCTTGGCCTGGCTGCTGGCGTAGTCCACCAGGGTCTTGGTTTTCTCGCGGGCCGATTCGTCAGGCAGGTCTTCACTTTCAACGAAGTCGCTGAACGCCTTGAGCAGGGTGCGGGTTTCGCCCGGGCCGTCGACACCTTCCTGGCAGCCGATAAAGTCGCGGAAATACTCCGAGACCTTCTTGCCGTTCTTGCCTTTGATAAAGGAGATGTATTGCTTGGACTGCTTGTTGTTCTGCCATTCGGATACGTTGATCCGCGCCGCCAGGTGCAGTTGGCCCAGGTCCAGGTGGCGCGAGGGGGTCACGTCCAGCTCGTCGGTCACCGCCACACCTTCGCTGTGGTGCAGCAGGGCGATAGCCAGGTAGTCGGTCATGCCTTGCTGGTAGTGGGCAAACAGCACATGGCCGCCAGTGGACAGGTTGGACTCTTCCATCAGCTTCTGCAGATGCTCCACCGCCGTACGGCTGAACGCGGTGAAATCCTGACCACCGTCAAAGTAGTCCTTCAACCAGCCGCTGAACGGGTGCGCGCCGGACTCGGCATGGAAGAAACCCCAGGCCTTGCCTTGTTTGGCGTTGTAGCTCTCGTTGAGGTCGGCGAGCATGTTCTCGATGGCGGCGGATTCGGACAGCTCCGAGTCACGGGCATGCAGAACTGCGGGTGTGCCGTCGGGTTTTTTGTCGATCAGGTGGACGATGCAATGACGGATCGGCATAGGCTTCTCGGCTGGTTGAAGGGGAGCGGTGAGCCTCCCCAAAAAGTTGCCCAGTGTACCGCACCCATTGGTCAAGACGCGCCTGGAAGGGCGTTTTGGACGTTGTCCGACCGGGTATATGCCTTTTTTTCACGGTTTAGAGCGATAAAGCTGACCAAATGGGTATGTTGAGGCGGATATTTCCCCGTCTCTGTGCTAGTTTTGCCCGGTCTTACGCCAAGTCTCGGCGTTAAGCGTGCATTCAGCATTTGTCAGGTCGAACCAATCCCCGTTTCAAGCATCTATAACCCCGTTCTCCGAGGTTATAACCGGGGTGCCAGGCCAAGAAGGTCGGGCTCGACGGCTGACACTGCACTCTGCAATCCATATGAATTTGATAGGGAAGGAACACCACAATGGCTATTACTAAAGACCAACTGATCGCCGACCTGGCTGAAGCAGTAGACGCACCGAAAACTACCGTGCGCGCTCTGCTGGACCAACTGAGCCAGGTTGTTGCTGATCAGCTGGAAAACGGCGGCGAAATCACTCTGCCAGGCGTTGGCAAACTGAAAGTGACCGAGCGTCCTGCCCGTACTGGCCGTAACCCTTCGACTGGCGCTGCCATCGAAATCGCTGCCAAGAAAGTTATCAAGCTGGTTGTGGCCAAAGGCCTGACCGACGCTGTTAACAAGTAAGACGCAGTAAAAAAAACCGTGCACCGGAGCGATCCGGGCACGGTTTTTTGTTGCCTGCGATATCAGTCGCGAACCCAGCGCTGGCGCCAGAGCTGCTGTTCGTTCTTGGTCTGGAAGGTCCAGGCCACAAAGCGGCTTTGCTTCTGCCCCTGGGACATTTCCACCACCTGGCTTTCCAGCACACCGGCTTTTTTCAGCGCAGTCTCGATCGCCGGCAGGTTCGACGCTTTTGACACCAGAGTGCTGAACCACAACACCTTGTGGGCAAAGTGCGCACTTTCAGCGATCAATTGCGTGACGAAACGCGCTTCACCGCCCTCGCACCACAGCTCGGCCGATTGGCCGCCGAAGTTCAACACCGGCAACTTGCGCTTGGGATCGGCCTTGCCCAAGGCGCGCCATTTACGCTCGCTGCCCTTGGTCGCTTCATCCATCGAGGCATGGAACGGCGGGTTGCACATGGTCAGGTCAAAGCGCTCGGCAGGTTCCAGCAGGCCCAGCAGGATATGCTTGGGATTGGGTTGCAGGCGCAGCTGGATGACTTTGCTCAGGTCGTTGGACTGCACGATGGCTTTGGCGGCGGCCACGGCGATAGGATCGACCTCCGAGCCCAGGAAGTTCCAGCGGTACTCCATATAGCCAATCAGCGGGTAGACGCAATTGGCGCCCATGCCGATGTCCAGCACCTTGACGATGGAACCGCGCGGAATCTTGCCGTCGTTGACGCTGGCCAGCAGGTCGGCCAGGCAGTGCACGTAGTCGGCACGCCCCGGCACCGGCGGGCACAGGTAATCGGCCGGGATGTCCCAGTGCTGGATGCCATAGAAAGCCTTGAGCAGCGCCCGGTTGAACACCCGCACCGCGTCCGGGTTGGCGAAGTCGATGCTTTCCTTGCCGTAGGGGTTGATGATCACGAATTGCGCCAGTTCCGGCGTGGTCTTGATCAGCGCCGGGAAGTCGTAACGGCCGGTGTGGCGGTTGCGCGGGTGCAGGGTAGCCTCTTTGCGCGGCGCGACGGGTTTGGCCGTGGCTGCGGTTTTAGGCTTCTTGCGTGGAGGTTTTGGCGTAGTGGGGGCGGTCATGATGATTCTGGTGTTGGCTCAAAGTGATGGGCATTGTCACACATCCTGAGCCCAACTCGTTCAAATGTGGGAGGGGGCTTGCTCCCGATGGCAGTATGTCAGTCATTTATCTGCCAGCTGACCCACCGCCATCGGGAGCAAGCCCCCTCCCACATTGACCGCATGCACAAAAAAAGAGACCCGAAGGTCTCTTTTTTTTCACACGGTTTGGCCCTTACAGGCTGGCAATCCGTGCATGTTGTTCCGCCAGCTTGCCCAGGGCTTGTTCAGCCTCGGCCAACTTGGCGCGTTCTTTGTCGATCACTTCGGCCGGCGCCTTGTCGACGAAGGCCGCGTTGGACAGCTTGCCGCCCACTCGCTGCACTTCGCCTTGCAGGCGGGCGATTTCCTTGTCGAGTCGGGCCAGTTCCGCGCCCTTGTCGATCAGGCCGGCCATCGGCACCAGTACTTCCATGTCGCCGACCAGCGCGGTCGCCGACAGCGGTGCTTCGGCGCCATCAGCCAATACGGTAATCGACTCCAGTTTCGCCAGCTTCTTGAGCAGCGCATCGTTCTCGCTGAGGCGACGCTGGTCTTCGGCACTGGCGTTCTTGACGAACACGGCCAGCGGCTTGCCCGGACCGATATTCATCTCGGCGCGGATGTTGCGCGTGCCGAGCATCAAGGTCTTGAGCCATTCGATATCGCTTTCGGCGGCCTCATCGATACGTGCTTCGTTGGCCACAGGCCAAGGTTGCAGCATGATGGTCTTGCCTTCGATACCGGCCAGCGGCGCCAGGCGCTGCCAGACTTCTTCGGTGATGAACGGCATGAACGGATGCGCCAGGCGCAACGCCACTTCCAGCACGCGCACCAGGGTGCGACGGGTGCCGCGCTGGCGCTCGAGCGGCGCGTTTTCGTCCCACAGCACTGGCTTGGACAGTTCCAGGTACCAGTCGCAATACTGGTTCCAGATGAACTCGTACAAGGCTTGTGCGGCCAGGTCGAACCGGAACTGGTCGAGCTGGCGGGTGACTTCGGCTTCAGTGCGCTGCAACTGCGAAATGATCCAGCGGTCGGCCAGGCTCAGCTCAAAGGCTTCGCCGTTCTGGCCGCAGTCTTCGCCTTTATCCAGCACGTAGCGCGCGGCGTTCCAGATCTTGTTGCAGAAGTTGCGATAGCCTTCGACGCGGCCCATGTCGAACTTGATGTCGCGGCCGGTGGACGCCAGCGAGCAGAACGTGAAGCGCAGGGCGTCGGTGCCGTAGCTGGCGATGCCGTCGGCGAACTCGTCGCGGGTCTGCTTTTCGATCTTTTTCGCCAGCTTCGGCTGCATCAGGCCCGAGGTGCGTTTCTGCACCAGGGTTTCCAGGTCGATGCCGTCGATGATGTCCAGCGGGTCCAGGACGTTACCCTTGGACTTGGACATCTTCTGGCCCTGGCCATCGCGCACCAGACCGTGCACATAGACGGTCTTGAACGGTACCTGCGGGGTGCCGTCTTCGTTCTTCACCAAATGCATGGTCAGCATGATCATCCGGGCAACCCAGAAGAAAATGATGTCGAAACCGGTGACCAGCACGTCGGTGGAATGGAACTTCTTCAGGAACTCGGTCTGCTGCGGCCAGCCCAGGGTGGAGAAGGTCCACAGGCCGGAGCTGAACCAGGTGTCCAGTACGTCGTTGTCCTGTTGCAGCGCGATGTCGGCGCCGAGGTGGTGCTTGGCACGCACTTCGGCTTCGTCGCGGCCTACGTAGACCTTGCCCGACTCGTCATACCAGGCCGGAATGCGGTGGCCCCACCACAACTGGCGGCTGATGCACCAATCCTGGATGTCGCGCATCCACGAGAAGTACATGTTCTCGTACTGTTTGGGCACGAACTGGATGCGACCGTCTTCAACGGCGGCAATCGCAGGCTCGGCCAGGGGTTTGGTCGACACGTACCACTGGTCGGTCAACCATGGCTCGATCACCGTGCCGGAACGGTCGCCCTTGGGCACTTTCAGGCCGTGGTCGTCCACGCTCACCAGCAAACCGGCGGCGTCGAAGGCGGCAACGATCTGCTTGCGCGCTTCAAAACGGTCGAGGCCGGCGTATTCGGCCGGGATCTTGCCGTCGATGCTCTCGTTCAGCGTACCGTCCAGGTTGAATACCTGGCAGGCCGGCAATACGGCGGCGTTCTTGTCGAAGATGTTCAGCAGCGGCAGGTTGTGGCGCTTGCCGACTTCGTAGTCGTTGAAATCGTGGGCCGGGGTGATTTTCACGCAGCCGGTGCCGAATTCAGGGTCGCAGTAGTCGTCGGCGATGATCGGGATGCGGCGGCCAACCAGTGGCAACTCGACGAACTTGCCGATCAGCGCCTGGTAGCGCGCGTCGTTCGGGTTAACTGCGACGGCGGCGTCGCCGAGCATGGTTTCCGGACGGGTGGTGGCGACGATCAGGTAATCGTTGCCTTCAGCGGTCTTGGCGCCGTCAGCCAGCGGATACTTGAGGTTCCACAGGAAGCCTTTCTCGTCGTGGTTTTCCACTTCGAGGTCGGAAATCGCCGTGTGCAACTTGGTGTCCCAGTTGACCAGACGCTTGCCGCGGTAGATCAGGCCGTCTTCATGCAAGCGCACGAAGGCTTCCTTCACGGCTTCCGACAGGCCGTCATCCATGGTGAAACGCTCGCGGCTCCAGTCCACGGACGAACCCAGGCGACGGATCTGACGGCTGATATTGCCGCCAGACTGGTCTTTCCATTCCCAGATTTTCTCCAGGAATTTCTCGCGGCCCAGGTCGTGACGGCTTTGGCCGGTGGCTTCCAGTTGACGTTCCACCAGCATCTGGGTGGCGATGCCGGCGTGGTCGGTGCCAGGCTGCCACAGCGTGTTACGGCCTTGCATGCGGCGGAAACGGATCAACGCATCCATGATCGCATTGTTGAAGCCATGGCCCATGTGCAGGCTGCCAGTGACGTTCGGCGGTGGGATCATGATGGTGTACGAGTCGCCCGCACCTTGTGGGGCGAAATAGTTCTCGGACTCCCAGGTGTTGTACCAGGAAGTTTCGATAGCGTGGGGCTGATAGGTCTTATCCATGCGCGGCGGGACCCTAGTTGGCATTTATTCAGGAAAGCCGGCAAGTATAACGGGGCAGGGCGAGGAGGGCGAGTTGGCGTACAGCAAATGTGGGAGGGGGCTTGCTCCCGATAGCGGTGGATCAGTCACAACATCACTGACTGACACTCAGCTATCGGGAGCAAGCCCCCTCCCACATTGGATCTTTGTCTGGCTCAGGATTGGTACTGACTCAGCAGTCGCTCCATCCGCGCATCCATCCGCCGCTTGATCTCGGCTTCGATGTGCGGGGCAAAGTCGGCGATCACGTCTTGCATGATCAGTTGCGCGGCGGCGCGCAGTTCGTTGTCCAGGTGCAGCAGCAATGCGTCGGGCGCTTTTTCTGCGGCGGGAGCGGGCGGCGTGGCCACGGGCTTGGGCGCAGCCGGCTGGTGGTCGACCATGTCGGACAACAATGGAATCTGTACCCCGGCCTCGACCGATTCGGTCAACAGCGGCGGTTGCAGGTCATCATCACCGAGCAACTGACGGATGGACTCGAGGTCGTCCAGCAAGTGGTCGTCTTTTTTCATCGGGTTGGGCGTGTCCATCATGTACTCAAAGTCGTTGTAGCCGGTGATCCTGCAGAGAATAGCCCTGTTCGCGGTAGAAACGGAAACTCTCCCGCGCGGCCTGACGAATAGCCGGGTCCTCCACCACCACTTCCGCCACACGGGCGAAGTCCTTGGCGAAGGCCGGCACTTTCAGGTCGAGGTTGACCAGCAGGTCATGGTGGTCGCCGCAACTGTCGCCCAGACCCAGCACGACCAAGCCGTCGGGTTCGGATTCGGCGGGGCCGTGGGGCACGAAGCTTTCGCCCTTGAAGCGCCAGAGGCGGGCATCGAGGTCCTCGCGTTGGGCGGCATCGCTGCAATGCAGGTAGATGCGATGGCCCATGCGCCAGGCTTTTTCGGTGAGCTTGCAGGCAAAGTCCAGCCGCGCTGAAGGATCGGCGCTGGGCAGGATGTAGAAATCGACTTGGGTCATTGCGGTTCCTGGAGCCCGAGGCGGCTATATGAATAGCCGCCCGGGATCTTCAGTTTCAGGCCTTGGCGCGGTCCAGCAGGTACTGGGTCAGCAGGGGGACCGGACGGCCAGTGGCGCCCTTGTCCTTGCCGCCGCTGGTCCATGCCGTACCGGCGATGTCCAGGTGCGCCCAGTTGAAGTTCTTGGCAAACCGCGACAGGAAGCACGCTGCGGTGATGGTGCCGGCTTTCGGCCCGCCAATATTGGCGATGTCGGCGAACGGGCTGTCCAGTTGCTCCTGGTACTCGTCGAACAGCGGCAGTTGCCAGGCGCGGTCGTCGGCGGCCTTGCCGGCGCTGAGCAATTGCTCGATCAGCTCGTCGTTATTGCCCAGCAGGCCCGATGTGTGGGCGCCCAGGGCAACCACGCAGGCACCGGTCAAGGTGGCGATGTCGATCACTGCCTGCGGCTTGAAGCGTTCGGCGTAGGTCAGCGCGTCGCACAGCACCAGGCGGCCTTCGGCGTCGGTGTTGAGGATTTCCACGGTCTGGCCGCTCATTGTCGTGACGATATCGCCTGGGCGGGCAGCACCGCCGCTCGGCATGTTCTCGGCGCAGGCCAGGATGCACACCAGGTTGATCGGCAGCTTGAGTTCCAGCACGGCGCGCAGGGTGCCGAACACGCTGGCGGCGCCGCCCATGTCGTACTTCATCTCATCCATGCCGGCGCCCGGCTTGAGGCTGATGCCGCCGGTGTCGAAGGTGATGCCTTTGCCGACCAATGCGTATGGTTTCTCGGACTTCTTGCCGCCGTTGTACTGCATCACGATCAGGCGTGGCGGCTGGTCGCTGCCCTGGCCCACGGCATAGAAGGAGCCCATGCCCAGGTCCTTGATCTTTTTCTCGTCCAGCACTTCGACCTTGAGGCCCTTGAATTCTTTGCCCAGCGCCTTGGCCTGTTCGCCGAGGAAGGTTGGGTGGCAGATGTTCGGCGGCAGGTTGCCCAGGTCGCGGGTGAACGACATGCCGTTGGCGATAGCCGTTGCATGAGTGACGGCGCGCTCGACTTCAGCCTGGGCAGCCTTGATGGTCAGCAGGGTGATTTTTTTCAGCGCGCGGGGTTCGGCTTTCTGGCTCTTGAACTGGTCGAAAACGTAGCCGCCGTCCACCAGGCTTTCGGCCAGCAGACGGGTCTTGCCGTAGCTGTCACGGCCTTTTACGACGATTTCATCGAGTGCCAGTGCCGCATCGCTGCCGCCCAGGCCTTTAAGGGTGGTAAGGATGGCGCTGATGATCTTGCGGAACGGACGGTCGCCCAGTTCGGCGTCCTTGCCCACACCCACCAGCAATACGCGCTCAGCCTTGAGGTTCGGCAGGCTCTGCAACAGCAGGCTCTGGCCGACTTTGCCGGCCAGGTCGCCGCGCTTGAGCACGGCGCTGATGGCGCCGCCGCTCAGTTCATCGAGTTGCTTGGCGGCAACGCCGAGTTTGCGGCCTTCGCCGACAGCGACCACGAGGGTGGCGGTTTTCAACGTTTCGGGGCTAACGCTTTTTACAACCAATTCCATTTTCGGGTCCCTTATAAGGTCGGTGAGCCTGGCACGTGTACCCAGGCTTTAAAGCGTGGCAGCCTTGTAAACCGCCAGCGACAAAGGCCGCAGTTTGAACCTCGCCGGCGGAGCCTGACAACCCTCGAAGCACGCTTTGTGCGTGCGCATGAGGTTGCGCAGTGACAGGCGCGGTCAATCACAGGATAATGCGCCATCTTTTTAGCCGGCCCGCGCAAACGGGTCGACTCGGTATGCTTGCTTGTTTGGCCGCCTTAGCCTGACAACCCTGGAGTGTCTGGTTTGATCGTCTTCCGTTATCTATCCCGCGAAGTCCTGTTGACCCTGAGTGCCGTGAGTGCGGTATTGCTGGTCATCATCATGAGTGGTCGTTTCGTCAAATTCCTTGCGCAGGCCGCCTCGGGCGCCCTGGATCCGGGCTCTTTGTTCCTGATCATGGGCTTTCGCCTGCCGGGCTTCTTGCAACTGATCCTGCCGCTCGGCCTGTTCCTTGGCATCCTGCTGGCATATGGCCGGCTGTATCTCGAAAGCGAGATGACCGTGCTGTCGGCCACCGGCATGAGCCAGCAGCGCCTGCTGGCCATGACCATGGTGCCGGCCGCCGGCGTTGCCCTGTTGGTGGCTTGGTTGAGCCTGAGCCTGGCGCCTCAGGGGGCCATGCAGTTCCAGCTGTTGCTGAACAAGCAGGACGCGATGACCGAGTTCGACACCCTCGAACCCGGGCGCTTCCAGGCGCTCAACGACGGCACGCGCGTGACCTATACCGAAGAAATGACCGAAGACCGTTCCAACCTGAGCGGCGTGTTCATTTCCCAGAAAAACCTCGGCAAGGACCAGAAAGATCGGGGCATCTCGATCCTGGTGGCCGACGGCGGCCGCCAGGAAGTGCGCCCCGACGGCAGCCGCTACCTGATCCTGGACAACGGCTATCGCTACGATGGCAGCCCGGGGTTGGCCGATTACCGTGTGATCAAGTACGACACCTACGGCGTCATGCTGCCCAAACCCGAGATCAGCGACGAGGTCACCGACCGCGATGCGCTCCCGACCGCATCACTGTTCGGTAGTCAGGAGCTGCGCTCGATCGCCGAGCTGCAATGGCGCCTGTCGCTGCCGCTGCTGGTATTCATCGTGACCTTGATGGCCGTGCCGCTGTCGCGCGTCAACCCGCGTCAGGGCCGTTTTCTCAAGCTGCTGCCGGCGATCCTGTTGTATATGGCGTACCTGACCATTCTGATTTCCGCCCGTGGCTCCCTGGAAAAGGGCAAGATTCCGCCCGCCCTGGGCCTGTGGTGGGTCCACGGGATTTTCCTGGTGATCGGCCTGGGGCTTCTCTACTGGGAGCCTATCCGTTTGAAAATGAAGAGCCGTCGTGGCCTGAAGGAGTTGGCTCGTGGCTAAGCTCGATCGCTACATTGGTAGCAGCGTACTGATCGCCATTCTGGCGGTATTGGGCATCATCCTGGGCCTGGCCTCGCTGTTTGCGTTCATCGACGAAGTGGGCAACGTCACCGATACCTACACGGTCACCGACGTGCTGAGCTTCGTGGCGCTGACCGCGCCGCGCCGGCTCTACGACATGATGCCGATGGCCGGCCTGATCGGCTGCTTGATCGGCCTGGGCACCCTGGCCAGCAACAGCGAATTGACCATCATGCGCGCGGCGGGCGTGTCCATCGGGCGTATCGTCTGGGCTGTGATGAAGCCAATGCTGCTGCTGATGGCGTGCAGCGTGCTGATCGGCGAATACGTCGCGCCACCGTCCGAAGCCACCGCCCAGGCCAATCGCGCCCTGGCCCAGGGTTCGGGCGATGCGCAAAGTTCCAAGCACGGCCTGTGGCACCGCCAGGGTGACCAGTTCATCCACATCAACGCCGTGCAGCCAGGTGGGCTGTTGGTCGGGGTGACGCGCTACACGTTCGACAAGGAGCGGCACATGCTCAGCTCCAGTTTCGCCAAGCGCGCGCAGTATGACGGTGAAAAATGGCAACTGAGCGACGTCACCACCACGCTCTTCCATAACGTGGGCCAAGGCATCAAGGCCAGTACCGAAGTGGTCAATGAGCCCACCCAGGCATGGGACATCGCGCTCAAGCCGGAACTGCTCAATACCGTGATCATGGTCCCGGAAACCCTGCCGATCTCGGGGCTGTGGAGCTACATCCACTACCTCAAGGACCAGGGCCTGAACAATGGTCGCTACTGGCTGGCGTTCTGGGTCAAGGTGCTGCAGCCGGTGGTCACCGCCGCGCTGGTATTGATGGCGATCTCCTTTATCTTCGGCCCGTTGCGTTCCGTGACCCTCGGCCAGCGGGTATTCACCGGCGTGCTGGTGGGCTTCACCTTCCGCATCGCCCAGGACCTGCTGGGGCCGTCGAGCCTGGTATTTGGCTTCTCGCCGCTGTTTGCAGTGCTGGTGCCGACGTTTATCTGCGCCGTGGCCGGGTTCTGGTTGTTGCGCCGAGCCGGTTGATTGCGCGCTTATGCATAAAAAATGCCCCGCTTATCCCAGCGGGGCATTTTTGTTCTGGTCAGCAAAGATGACGTCTGGCCTGAGCATCAGGTACAATTCCCGGCTATTTTTCAGCGGGCAATCTGCCTGCAGCCTTTTTGAGTGTTGATCCGTGAGTGATTTGAGTCATATCCGCAATTTCTCCATCATCGCCCACATTGACCATGGCAAGTCGACGCTGGCCGATCGATTCATCCAGATGTGCGGCGGCCTTGCCGAGCGTGAGATGGAAGCCCAGGTCCTGGACTCCATGGACCTCGAGCGTGAACGCGGGATCACCATCAAGGCCCATAGCGTCACCCTGTACTACACCGCCAAAGACGGTATCAAGTACCAGCTGAACTTCATTGACACCCCCGGCCATGTTGACTTCACCTACGAAGTCAGCCGCTCGCTGGCGGCCTGTGAAGGTGCCTTGCTGGTGGTCGACGCCGGCCAGGGCGTCGAGGCTCAGTCCGTAGCCAACTGCTATACCGCCATCGAGCAGGGCCTGGAGGTCATGCCGGTGCTGAACAAGATCGACCTGCCCCAGGCCGATCCGGACCGCGTAAAAGAAGAAATCGAGAAAATCATCGGCATTGACGCCACCGACGCCGTCGAGTGCAGCGCCAAGACCGGCCTTGGCGTCGACGAAGTGCTCGAGCGCCTGGTCAAGACCATTCCGGCCCCTACCGGTAACTACGAAGATCCGCTGCAGGCGTTGATCATCGATTCCTGGTTCGACAACTACCTGGGCGTCGTGTCCCTGGTGCGCGTACGCCACGGCCGCGTGAAGAAGGGCGACAAGATCCTGGTCAAATCCACCGGCAAGATCCACCTGGTGGACAGCGTCGGTGTGTTCAACCCCAAGCACACGGCCACCACGGACCTGAAAGCCGGCGAAGTGGGCTTCATCATCGCGGGTATCAAGGACATTCACGGCGCGCCGGTAGGTGACACCCTGACCTTGAGTTCAACCCCCGATGTCGACGTGCTGCCGGGCTTCAAGCGCATTCAGCCGCAGGTCTACGCCGGCCTGTTCCCGGTCAGTTCCGACGACTTCGAAGACTTCCGCGAAGCCCTGCAGAAGCTGACCCTCAACGACTCGTCCCTGCAGTACACCCCGGAAAGCTCCGACGCCCTGGGCTTCGGTTTCCGTTGCGGGTTCCTGGGCATGCTGCACATGGAGATCATCCAGGAGCGCCTGGAGCGCGAGTACGACCTGGACCTGATCACCACCGCGCCAACGGTTATTTTCGAGCTGGCGCTGAAAACCGGTGAAACGATTTACGTCGACAACCCGTCCAAGCTTCCAGATCTGTCTTCCATCGAAGATATGCGCGAGCCGATCGTGCGGGCCAATATCCTGGTTCCGCAGGAACACCTGGGCAACGTCATCACCCTGTGTATCGAAAAACGTGGCGTGCAGCACGACATGTTGTTCCTCGGTACCCAGGTGCAAGTGACCTACGATTTGCCGATGAACGAAGTGGTCCTGGACTTCTTCGACCGTCTCAAATCCACCAGCCGCGGCTATGCTTCGCTGGATTACCATTTCGATCGTTACCAATCGGCTAATCTGGTGAAACTGGATGTGCTGATCAACGGCGACAAGGTCGATGCCCTGGCATTGATCGTGCACAAGGACAATGCGCACTACAAAGGTCGCCAGTTGACCGAGAAGATGAAAGAACTGATTCCGCGCCAGATGTTCGACGTCGCGATCCAGGCCGCCATCGGCGGGCAGATCATTGCGCGGACCTCCGTCAAGGCACTCAGAAAGAACGTACTGGCCAAATGCTACGGCGGTGACGTAAGCCGTAAGCGCAAGCTGCTTGAGAAGCAAAAGGCCGGTAAAAAACGCATGAAGCAAGTGGGCAACGTGGAAATTCCACAAGAAGCCTTCCTTGCGGTGCTCAGGTTGGATAGTTAGGTCCTATGTCACTAAATTTCCCGCTGTTGCTGGTCATCGCCGTCGCCGTTTGCGGCCTCCTGGCGTTGCTCGATCTGGTGTTCTTCGCCCCGCGTCGGCGGGCGGCTATCGCCTCCTATCAGGGCAGCGTCAGCCAGCCCGATGCGGTGGTGGTCGAGAAGCTGAACAAGGAGCCCTTGCTGGTTGAATACGGCAAGTCGTTCTTCCCGGTGTTGTTCATCGTGCTGGTGCTGCGTTCGTTCCTGGTGGAGCCGTTCCAGATTCCGTCGGGGTCGATGAAACCTACCCTGGACGTGGGCGACTTCATCCTGGTGAACAAGTTTTCCTACGGGATCCGCTTGCCGGTGATCGACAAGAAGGTCATCGAAGTCGGTGACCCCCAGCGCGGTGATGTGATGGTGTTCCGCTACCCAAGCGACCCGAACGTCAACTACATCAAGCGGGTGGTCGGCCTGCCGGGCGACGTTATCCGCTACACCAGTGACAAGCGCCTGTTCGTCAACGGTGAGTCGGTGGCCGAGAAACTGCTGGGCGCCGAGCCGAATACCTTGGGCAGCGCCGAGCTGTACCAGGAAAAACTCGGTACGGTCGAGCACCAGATCCGCAAGGAAATGAGCCGCTACCGCGCGATGCCCGATGGTCAGTGGAAAGTGCCTGCCGGGCACTATTTCATGATGGGCGACAACCGCGACAACTCCAATGACAGCCGCTACTGGGACGACCCCAGTATTCCCAAGGACCTGCTGGGCATGGTGCCCGACGAGAATATTGTCGGCAAAGCCTTCGCGGTCTGGATGAGTTGGCCGGAACCCAAGCTCAGCCACCTGCCGAACTTCTCGCGGGTAGGGCTGATCAAGTAATACAAGCGGCGCTGTGAACACAGCGCCGAATGCTTTTCTGGGGCTTGGACATTTTCCGCTGCCCCGCAGCACCCATCAGGATTTGAATTTGAACACTGCGTCAATCGTCGATGGCCGCCGGTGCCACCAACTAGATATGGATAAACCGTGACCGTTTCTCTCAGTCGTCTCGAGCGTCAGCTCGGCTACACCTTCAAGGACCAGGAATTGATGGTTCTTGCCCTCACACACCGCAGCTTTGCAGGGCGCAATAACGAGCGCCTGGAATTCCTCGGTGACGCCATCCTCAACTTCGCCGCCGGTGAGGCGCTCTTCGAGCGTTTTCCCCAGGCCCGTGAAGGCCAGCTTTCGCGCCTGCGTGCACGCCTTGTGAAGGGCGAGACCCTGGCCGTGCTGGCCCGAGGTTTCGGCCTGGGCGAGTACCTGCGGCTGGGCTCCGGTGAATTGAAAAGCGGCGGTTTCCGGCGCGAGTCGATCCTGGCTGATGCCCTGGAAGCATTGATCGGTGCGATCTACCTCGATGCCGGGATGGAAACGGCCAAGGAGCGCGTGGTCGCCTGGTTGGCGTCGGAAATCGAGAGCCTGACGCTGGTCGACACCAACAAAGATCCCAAGACTCGCCTGCAGGAATACCTGCAATCGCGCGGTTGCGAACTGCCACGCTACGAAGTGGTGGATATCCAGGGTGAGCCGCATTGCCGCGTGTTCTTCGTGGAATGTGAAATCACCTTACTGAACGAAAAAAGCCGAGGTCAGGGTGTGAGCCGTCGTATTGCCGAACAGGTAGCGGCCGCTGCAGCACTGATTGCCCTGGGCGTGGAGAATGGCCATGACTGATTCAACCGCAACACGCTGTGGCTATGTTGCCATCGTCGGCCGCCCGAACGTGGGCAAGTCCACGCTGCTGAACCACATCCTCGGCCAGAAGCTCGCGATCACCTCGCGCAAGCCGCAGACCACCCGCCACAACATGCTGGGCATCAAGACCGAAGGCAACGTGCAAGCGGTCTATGTGGATACCCCTGGCATGCACAAAGGCGGCGAAAAGGCGCTTAACCGCTACATGAACAAGACCGCTTCGGCGGCGTTGAAAGACGTCGACGTGGTGATCTTCGTGGTTGACCGCACCAAGTGGACCGACGAAGACCAGATGGTCCTCGAGCGTGTGCAGTACGTCACCGGCCCCTTGATCGTCGCGCTGAACAAGACCGACCGCATCGAAGACAAAGCCGAGCTGATGCCGCACCTGAGCTGGCTGCAGGAACAACTGCCAAACGCCCAGATCATGCCGATCTCGGCGCAGCACGGCCACAACCTCGAAGCCCTGGAACGCGTGATCGCCGGCTACCTGCCGGAGAACGAGCATTTCTTCCCGGAAGACCAGATCACCGACCGCAGTAGCCGCTTCCTTGCCGCCGAACTGGTGCGCGAGAAAATCATGCGCCAGATGGGCGCCGAGCTGCCGTACCAGATCACCGTTGAAATCGAAGAGTTCAAGCAGCAGGGCAAAACCCTGCACATCCATGCCTTGATCCTCGTTGAGCGTGACGGCCAGAAGAAAATCATCATTGGCGACAAGGGCGAGCGCATCAAGCGCATCGGCACCGAGGCGCGCAAGGACATGGAATTGCTGTTCGACTCCAAGATCATGCTTAACCTGTGGGTGAAGGTTAAGGGTGGCTGGTCTGATGATGAGCGTGCGTTGCGCTCCCTCGGTTACGGCGACCTGTAAGCACACCGCAGGGAAAAAAATGTGGGAGGGGGCTTGCTCCCGATGGCAGTCTGTCAGTCACTTATGTGTTAACTGACCCACCGCCATCGGGAGCAAGCCCCCTCCCACATTAGGTTTATGTTGTTTTCAAGATCGAGAACCCATGTCCCCAACCCCACCCCCCAGCCAGCTCGCCTACGTCCTGCACAGCCGCGCCTACCGTGAGACCAGCGCGCTGGTGGACTTCCTCACGCCTCAAGGTCGCCTGCGCGCGGTTTTGCGCAGTGCGCGGGGCAAGGCCGGTACGTTGGCGCGGCCCTTCGTGGCGCTGGACGTGGAGTTTCGCGGCAAGGGCGAGTTGAAGAACGTGGGCCGCCTGGAAAGCGTTGGCACCTCTGCCTGGCTCAATGGCGATGCGCTGTTCAGCGGGCTCTATCTCAATGAGCTGCTGATCCGCCTGTTGCCCGCCGAAGACCCGCACCCGGCGGTCTTCGATCACTACGCCGCCACCTTGCTCGCCCTCGCTGAAGGCCGTCCCCTGGAGCCGCTGCTGCGCGCCTTCGAATGGCGCCTGCTGGATGACCTGGGCTACGGTTTTGAACTGCACAACGACCTGCACGGTGATCCCGTCGCCGCCGACGGCATGTACCGCCTGCAAGTAGACGCAGGCCTCGAGCGTGTGTACTTGTTGCAACCCGGTCTGTTCCAGGGCACCGAACTGTTGGCCATGAGTGAGGCGGACTGGACCGCCCCCGGCGCCTTGTCCGCCGCCAAGCGTCTGATGCGCCAGGCCCTGGCCGTGCACCTGGGCGGACGGCCGCTGGTCAGTCGCGAGTTGTTTCGAAAGCCCTGACATCCCCGTGTATGCTGTGCACCGATTCTTTCCCTTTTCAGGAGCGCTTCCGTGAGCACCAGCAATCGCATTCTTCTTGGCGTCAACATCGACCACGTCGCCACCCTGCGCCAGGCCCGGGGCACCCGTTACCCTGACCCGGTCAAGGCTGCGCTGGACGCCGAAGAAGCGGGTGCCGACGGCATCACCGTGCACCTGCGCGAAGACCGCCGCCACATCCAGGAGCGCGACGTGCTGCTGCTCAAGGACGTGCTGCAGACCCGCATGAACTTCGAAATGGGCGTCACCGAAGAAATGATGGCGTTCGCCGAGCGCATCCGCCCGGCGCACATTTGCCTGGTGCCGGAAACCCGCCAGGAACTGACCACCGAAGGCGGCCTCGACGTGGCCGGCCAGGAAGTGCGGATCAAGGCAGCGGTGGAGCGCCTGTCGAAGATCGGCAGCGAAGTGTCGCTATTCATCGACGCCGACGAGCGCCAGATCGAAGCCTCGCGCCGCGTCGGCGCGCCGGCGATCGAACTGCACACCGGCCGCTACGCCGATGCCACCACGCCGACCGAAGTGGCCGAGGAGCTGCAACGCATCATCGACGGTGTGAACTGCGGCCTCACTGAAGGCCTGATCGTCAACGCCGGCCATGGCCTGCACTACCACAACGTCGAAGCCGTGGCCGCGATCAAGGGCATCAACGAACTGAACATCGGGCACGCGCTGGTGGCTCATGCGCTGTTCGTCGGGTTCAAAGGCGCCGTGGCCGAGATGAAAGCCCTGATTCTGGCCGCCGCCAAGCACTAGAAAACAATGCAAATCCAATGTGGGAGGGGGCTTGCTCCCGATAGCGGTGGATCAGTCAATATATGTACTGACTGACACCCTGCTATCGGGAGCAAGCCCCCTCCCACATTGGGACCCCAGTGAATTGTAGAATTGCACCATGCGGCAATGCGAACCCTTACTGTTTAGCCCGCGCAGGTGTATCGTATCTGCCCTTTGCGGGCCCTGGCCTGCGACAGATACGTGAGGTTGTTGTGTCCCAATCGTTTTCCCGTCGACAGATCCTCGGTGGCCTTGCTGGCCTGGCCGTCGTAGGTGTGGGCGCCGGTGGCGCCTATCGCTACTGGCTGGGCAAGGTTGCCGATGCCAACGCAGGAAGCGACTACCAACTGATCGCCGCGCCGCTCGATGTGGAGCTGGTGCCGGGCCACACCACCCAAGCCTGGGCGTTCGGCCCCTCTGCGCCGGGCACCGAGCTGCGCGTACGCCAGGGCGAATGGCTGCGGGTGCGCTTTATCAACCACCTGCCGGTCGCCACCACCATCCACTGGCATGGCATCCGCCTGCCGCTGGAAATGGACGGCGTGCCCTACGTCTCGCAATTGCCGGTATTGCCAGGGGAATACTTCGATTACAAGTTCCGCGTGCCCGACGCCGGAAGCTACTGGTACCACCCCCATGTGAACAGCAGCGAAGAACTCGGCCGTGGCCTGGTCGGGCCGTTGATCATCGAAGAGCGCGAGCCCACCGGTTTCAAGCACGAGCGCACCCTCAGCCTGAAAAGCTGGCACGTGGACGAAGAGGGCGCCTTCGTGGCGTTCAGTATTCCCCGCGAGGCGGCGCGTGGCGGTACGGCAGGGCGTCTGTCCACCATCAACGGCGTGGCCCAGGCGGTGATCGACCTGCCGGCCGGGCAGATCACCCGAGTGCGCCTGCTCAACCTCGACAACACCCTGACTTATCGCCTCAACATCCCGGATGTCGAAGCGCAGATCTACGCGCTGGACGGCAACCCCATCGAGCCGCGCCCGCTGGGCAAGGAATACTGGCTGGGCCCTGGCATGCGTATTTGCCTGGCGATCAAGGCGCCGCCGGCAGGCGAAGAGCTGTCGATCCGCAATGGCCCGGTGCGTCTGGGTACGTTCCGCTCGGTGGCCAATACCGACGCGCCGAGCGAATGGCCGCCCGCATTGCCGCCCAACCCGGTTGCCGAACCGGACCTGGCCAATGCAGAGAAACTCAACTTCAATTTCGAGTGGGTCGGCTCGGTGTCGGTCAACCTCGACAACGGCAAGCCACCAAGCTTGTGGCAGATCAACGGCCAGGCCTGGGACATCACCGACAAAACCTGCGCCGACCGCCCGATCGCCAAGTTGGAGAAGGGCAAGAGCTATATTTTCGAATTGAAGAACATGACTCAGTACCAGCACCCGATCCACCTGCACGGCATGAGTTTCAAGGTGATTGCCTCGAACCGCCACAAGGTCATCCCGTATTTCACCGACACCTATCTGCTGGGCAAGAACGAACGCGCCCGCGTGGCGTTGGTGGCGGATAACCCGGGGGTGTGGATGTTCCACTGCCATGTGATCGACCATATGGAAACCGGCTTGATGGCCGCCATCGAGGTGGTGTGATGCGCCAGATTCGCCCGGCGATCATCGACCGCAGCCGCGACCAAACCTTCATGCGCGAAGCCCTGGCACTTGCCGCCCAGGGCGCGGCGCTGGGTGAAGTGCCGGTGGGCGCGGTCCTGGTGCAAAACGGTGAGATCATTGGCCGCGGTTTCAACTGCCCGATCAGCGGCAATGACCCCAGCGCGCATGCCGAGATGGTCGCCATCCGCGCCGCTGCGCAAGCGATCAGCAACTATCGCCTGGTGCGCAGCACGCTGTATGTGACGTTGGAGCCGTGCAGCATGTGCGCCGGCCTGATCGTGCATTCGCGGGTTGCACGGGTGGTGTATGGCGCGCTGGAGCCCAAGGCCGGGATTGTGCAGAGCCAGGGGCAGTTTTTTACCCAGGGCTTTCTGAACCATCGGGTGTTGTTTGAGGGTGGGGTGCTGGCTGAAGAGTGTGGAACGGTATTGAGCGAGTTCTTCAAGGCCCGCCGAGCCAAGCCACCGCTCTAAAGAACACTGGAGATCAAATGTGGGAGGGGGCTTGCTCCCGATGGCGGTGGGTCAGCTACAACCATGCTGACTGACACACTGCTATCGGGAGCAAGCCCCCTCCCACATTTAGATCCATGTTGTTTCAGGGAGATCGGGTTACTTTCTGGCGATGATCACCGCCCGCATCGGCGCCGGCAGCCCCTCAATCGTCTTGCTGGGATCTTCTGAATCGAGAAAATCACTCAGCGACTGATATTTCATCCAAGCTGTCCCACGCTGTTCCTCCACCGTGGTCACGCTCACATCCACGCAACGCACATCACTGAAACCAGCGCGGCGCAGCCAGAGCATCAATGCCGGGACCGAGGGCAGGAACCATACGTTACGCATCTGCGCGTAGCGGTCTTCCGGTACCAGCACTTGTTGCTGGTCGCCTTCCACCACCAGGGTTTCCAGTACCAGTTCGCCGCCCTTGACCAGGGTGTCTTTCAGCGCCAGCAGATGTTCGATCGGCGAACGACGGTGATAGAACACGCCCATGGAAAACACCGTGTCGAAGCCTTCAAGGTTCGCCGGCAGGTCTTCGAACGGGAACGGCAGGTGCCAGGCCCTGGGTGCTGACAGGTACCGCTGCACCGCCTGGAACTGGCAGAAAAACAGCCAGTTCGGGTCGACGCCAATCACGCTGTCGGCGCCGGCGCCGAGCATGCGCCACATGTAGTAGCCGTTGCCGCAGCCCACATCGAGGATGCGCTTGCCGTTCAAATCCAGGTGCGGCGCCACCCGCGACCACTTCCA
The DNA here is from genome assembly GCF_003851705.1 of Pseudomonas sp. R2-37-08W. Classification (NCBI taxonomy): domain Bacteria; kingdom Pseudomonadati; phylum Pseudomonadota; class Gammaproteobacteria; order Pseudomonadales; family Pseudomonadaceae; genus Pseudomonas; species Pseudomonas sp. R2-37-08W. The sequence goes on from NZ_CP027728.1 coordinate 1,210,489, forward strand.
GTCCGAGCGCCATTCGGTGTCCACATGCACGCCGAACAGGTGGAACGGCCCCTTGCGCCACGGGCTCAGGCCCATCAGTGCGGTGTGCATTTGCGCACGGGTGGCGTCATCGCATTCAGTGTCCAACACCAGGCCTGTGAGCAAGTCGACGTGGCTGGGCTGGATCTTCGGCAGCGCGTCCAATGCACTTTGCCAGCGCTCCAGGTCGCCATGGCCTTTTTCCATTTTGCTATCGAGCTGCGCTTGCAGGCCCTGGGCCCACACGGCCAAGGGAGTGCCGACCAGATGGCGGGCGAGGGGAGACAAATCAATCATGGCAAGGCAATCAACGAGGCAAAGTTAAGACACTGGAACCACGGCACGACTTTCGAGAACCCGGCCGCCAGCAGGCGTTCGCGGTGTTCTTCGAGGCTGTCGGGCTTCATGACGTTTTCGATGGCGCTGCGCTTCTGGGCGATTTCCAGCTCGCTGTAGCCGTTGGCGCGTTTGAACGCGATATGCAGGTCGGTCAGCAGCGCCTGTTCCTGGGCATCGTTGAAGCGCAGCTTTTCCGAGAGGATCAGTGCACCGCCCGGCAGCAGCGACTGACGGATGCGCCCGAGCAACGCCAGGCGTTCATCGGGGGCGATGAATTGCAGGGTGAAGTTCAGCGCGACCACCGAGGCCGGCTGGAAGTGCAGGGCGAGGATATCGCCCTCGATCACCTCCACCGGCAGCAATTCCTGGAACATCGAATCCTGGCCATTGAGGTATTCGCGGCAGCGTTCGACCATCGCCGTCGAGTTATCCACCGCGATTACCCGGCAACCGTCGGTACGCACATGGCGGCGCAGGGCCTGGGTCACGGCGCCCAGAGACGAGCCCAGGTCATACAGCACACTGCCCGGTTGGGCGAACTGGGCGGCGAGCACGCCGAGGTTTTCAACGATGGTCGGGTAACCGGGCACCGAGCGCTTGATCATGTCCGGGAACACCCGCACCACGTCTTCGTTAAAGGCGAAGTCCGGCACCTGGGGCAGGGGCTGGGCGAATAGGCGATCGGGTTCTTTGCTCACGGTTGTTCCGGCGACGAGGAAGGAAAGGCCGGCATTTTAGCCAACTTGGCCCGCGGATGCGCGGGTTGTCTGATGGAAAGCCGAGGGCCGGCAGCGGCTAAGGTCAGCCCGTCAGTTCACCGTAATGGCGCAGTCGAACGTCTGGGCGGGTTCGGCCTCCGGCTCCCATGGTTGCTGGGAGGTCAAGCGCAAACGGCCTTGCCCGGCGGTAAAGGCATGGAAACGCCAGGTGGACTGGCCGCCGCCACCAATCACGCCGGATTCGCTGCTGCTGTACACCTCCGGGCTCAGCGCCCGCAACACGCCGCCGGCGGAATCCTGGATGGCCCAGCGGTAGCCGGTGGTGGGGTTGCTGGGCAGGGTGAGGATCAGGTTCTGACCGGAAGTGAGCTGGAGCGGGCAGGCGCTCTGGTCATCCACGCTGATGTTTTGCTTCGGCGCGCTGGCGCATGCGGCCAGCAGGGCAAGGCTCAAGGGGAGAAACAGGCGGGCAACGGTCATGGGGGCTCCGGTTGTACACGACGAAGGGCGAGCATAACCGAAGATGAGACAAGGTGTGACAGGAGGGGGGTGTGTTGGCAGGTCTGGCCTCATCGGGAGCAAGCCCCCTCCCACACTTGAAGGCATTCACAAATCAAAGTGTGGGAGGGGGCTTGCCCCCGATAGCGCCAGCTCAGGCACTACATAACTGTCAGAACAACACTTTGGCCACATCCGCAAAGCGCTTGGCAAAGTGCACCGTCATGCCTTCTTTCAGGTACTCCGGCAGCTCTTCAAAGCTGCCACGGTTGGGCTCCGGCAAGATCAACTCGTGAATCTTCTGGCGCCGCGCCGCAATCACCTTCTCACGCACGCCGCCAATCGGCAGCACATGCCCGGTCAACGTCAGTTCGCCGGTCATCGCCACGCCTTTTTTCGGCGGCTGGTTGCGTGCCAGCGACAGCAGCGCGCTGGCCATGGTCACGCCCGCACTCGGTCCGTCTTTTGGCGTGGCGCCTTCCGGTACGTGCAAATGGACGAAGGCTTCATCGAAGAACTTCGGATCACCGCCAAACGACTTCAGGTTGGAGCTGATGAAGCTGTAGGCGATTTCTGCGGATTCCTTCATCACGTCACCCAGTTGCCCGGTGAGCTTGAAGCCGCGATTGAGCGTGTGGATGCGCGTCGCTTCGATCGGCAAGGTCGCGCCACCCATGCTGGTCCAGGCCAGGCCGGTAATCACGCCGGTGCCCGACAGCACTTGTTCATTGCGAAACACCGGCATGCCCAGGGACGCTTCCAGGTCCTTGTTCCCGATCTTGATCACCGAGTCCGGCTCATCCAGCAGCTTGACCACTGCCTTGCGCACCAGTTTGCCCAGTTGTTTCTCCAACTGACGCACGCCGGCTTCCCGCGCATAGCCATCGATCAACGCACGCAAGGCGCCATCACTGATGCTCAGGCTGGTTTTTGCCACGCCGGCTTTTTCCAGCTGCTTGGGCCACAGGTGGCGCTTGGCGATGGCGACTTTTTCTTCAGTGATATAGCCCGACAGGCGAATCACTTCCATGCGGTCGAGCAACGGGCCGGGGATCGAGTCCAGGGTGTTGGCGGTGCACACGAACAGCACCTTGGACAGGTCCAGGCGCAGGTCCAGGTAGTGGTCGAGGAATTCGACGTTCTGCTCGGGATCGAGGGTTTCCAGCAGCGCCGAGGCCGGGTCGCCCTGGAAGCTCTGGCCCATCTTGTCGATTTCGTCGAGCATGATCACCGGGTTCATCACCTCCACATCCTTGAGCGCCTGCACCAGCTTGCCCGGCAGCGCGCCGATGTAGGTGCGGCGGTGGCCCTTTATCTCGGCCTCGTCGCGCATGCCGCCGACACTGAAACGGTAGAACGGCCGCCCCAGGGACTCGGCGATGGATTTACCGACGCTGGTCTTGCCCACGCCCGGCGGGCCCACCAGCAGCACGATGGAACCGGCGACTTCACCTTTATAGGCGCCTACCGCGAGGAACTCGAGGATGCGGCTCTTGATGTCGTCCAGGCCCGCATGATGTTTATCCAACACCTTGCGCGCATGTTTCAGGTCGAGTTTGTCTTCGCCATACACGCCCCACGGTACCGAGGTGGCCCAGTCCAGGTAGTTGCGGGTGACGGCGTATTCCGGCGAGCCGGTTTCGAGGATCGACAGCTTGTTGAGTTCTTCATCGATACGTTTCTGCGCCTGGGCCGGCAGCGTCTTGCCCACCAGTCGCTGCTCGAATTGTTCGACATCGGCGCTGCGGTCGTCCTTGGTCAGGCCCAGCTCTTGCTGGATGACCTTGAGCTGTTCCTTGAGGAAGAACTCGCGCTGATGTTCGCCGATCTTGCGGTTCACTTCGGCGGAGAGTTCTTTCTGCAGGCGCGCAACTTCGACTTCCTTGCGCAGCATCGGCAAAACTTTTTCCATGCGCTTGAGCATGGGCACGCAATCGAGCACTTCCTGCAGCTCGTTACCGGTGGCCGAGGTCAGCGCAGCGGCGAAGTCGGTGAGCGGTGACGGGTCGTTGGGGCTGAAGCGGTTGAGGTAGTTCTTCAGCTCTTCGCTGTACAGCGGGTTGAGCGGCAGCAGTTCCTTGATCGCATTGATCAGCGCCATGCCGTAGGCCTTGACCTCGTCGGTCGGCTCGCTCGGCTGGTGCGGGTATTCGACCTCCACCAGGTACGGTGGGCGGTGGTGCTTGAGCCAGGTCTTGATGCGCACGCGCGTCAGGCCCTGGGCCACGAATTGCAGCTTGCCGTTTTCGCGGCTGGCGTGGTGCACCTTGACCAGGGTGCCGTACAGCGGCAGGGCAGAGGTGTCGAAGTGGCGCGGGTCTTCGGGCGGTGTATCCATGAAAAACAGGGCGAGGGAATGGTGATCGGATTTGCTCACCAGTTCCAGGGTTTCGGCCCAGGGTTCTTCATTGACGATGACCGGCAACACCTGCGCCGGGAAAAACGGCCGGTTGTGGATCGGGATGATGTAGACCTTGTCCGGCAGGTTTTGCCCAGGCAGGGCCAGGCCGGTGTTGGACGAAGTTTCAGCGTTTTCGGGGTCGGCGTAGTCGTTCAGGTCGTAATCAGGGACGTCTTGCTGGTCGCTCATGGGGCACCTGCATAAGGAAGTATGCAGCTTAGATGGGGCAGGGCAGCGGTGGTTTCAATGGTAGGGGTGAGATAGGAACATATTACATAAAGTTACTGCAGCGACGCGGTCAGCTGATTTTGTGGAGGTAGGCCGGCAGTGGCTGCTCGGGCAGTACCGAGAGCACCTTCAAGCGCTGCAACATTCGCTGCCGCGCCCGTTGCAGGTGCTCGCGCAGGTTCAGCGCGGCGGCATCGAAGGCACCGTGGAGCAAAAGCTCCAGGATCAGGCGATGTTCGGCGAGCATGGCCGGATCGGCGCCGATTCCCAGCAATCGATGGAAAATCCGACTGATGATCATCGGGCTCTGGCCCTGGCGGATCAGCGCGGCGATCTTGCGGTTCTGCAGGCCGGCCAGGCAGCGCTGGTGCAAGTCCTCTTCGATCTGCTCGATGGCTTCCAGGCTGCATTGCGGGTTCTGCTGGGCCGCCGTGACCCGCTGCAACATGGCTTCGAGGACTTCCCGGTCGAGGCCCGGCGCGCTCTGGCGCAAGGCCTCGGGTTCCAGGCAGGCGCGCAGTTCGTAGTCTTCGGTGACTTCCCGCGCGGTCAACGGCCCGGCCAACCATTGGGAGTAGGGCTCTTTCTCCACCAGGCCACGGTCGCGCAGGCGCATCAGCGCTTCGCGGACCACGGCGCGGCTGACGCCGTAGTGGTCGGCGGCGGCTTGTTCGTCCAGGCGGTAATGGCCAAAGGCGATGCAGGTGGACAGTGCTGCGCCGATTTCTTCGACGATCCGCTCGCCCAGGGGCCGGGTGTCCACCAGTTCGTCGTCGCCGTTGAGGCCCAGGTGCGCGTGGCTCAGGGGCAGGCGCAGCGGCTCCACGGCCAGGCCTTCGGGATTGATCAGGTAGCCACGGCCGTTGAAGCGGCAGATCAGGCCCTCATCGTGCAGCAAGTCCAGCGCCTTGCGCACCGGCACGCGGCTGGTGCCGAACAGCTCGGCCAGCGGCGCCTCCAGCAGCACAAGCCCGTGGCGCGCGGTGCCGTTGACGATTGCGTCACGCATCACCTTGTGAATCATCGCGTAACGGGATGCCGGGGCGGACACTGGTTTCATCTGCTTCTCTGGGTCATGAATGCTAGGGCGTGACGATGGCCGGGGATTCTCTCATAGATGGGCCTGTCACTCCGCGCCACGTCGGTGGCACTTTTTTGGGGCCTTTGGCGCAGGACTGTTACTTTTTTGCACCAAAATGTATTTATTAATCAAAGATACGTTATTTAATTGAAGAGCAGACCCAGCGTTGATCTCGAAATATTTTGCTTCTTACAAAAGCCTCTATCCCGTGGATATTGACGAAAAGCCGAAATAATACGCGCGGACACATAAAGAGACTGGCACGAAAGCTGCCTCTACAAAACGTACATTTTATAAATATATACGTTTTATGGGGTGATCTTCATGTCAGACGCCACGTCAATGGCCGAAGCGTTCGCCACCGGTCGCAGCGACCCGGTGCAAGTGCTCGAACAAGCGCTTGCCCGCGCAAGCACGGCGCCCAGCGTGTTCATCTCGCTGTGCACCGAGCGTGCCCTGCGTGAGGCGCAAGCGTCCGCCGCGCGCTGGCGTGCCGGTCAGCCGCTGAGTGTTTTCGACGGCGTACCCCTGGCCTGGAAGGACTTGTTTGACGTGGCCGGCAGCATCACCACCGCAGGCGCCGCTTATCGCCGCGACGCGCCGGCCGCTTTGCTCGATGCGCCAAGCGTGGGGCTGTTGTGCCGCGCCGGGATGGTCAGCGTGGGCAAGACCAACCTCAGTGAGCTGGCGTATTCGGGCCTGGGCCTGAACCCGCATTTTGGCACGCCCCACAACCCCAACAGCAGCGACCAGCCGCGGATTCCCGGCGGCTCGTCATCGGGTTCGGCCGTGGCCGTGGCGGCCGGGATCGTGCCGATTGCCATGGGCACCGACACCGCTGGCTCGATCCGCATTCCCGCCGCCCTGAATGGCGTGGTGGGCTACCGCAGTAGCTGCCGCCGCTACAGCCGCGACGGCGTGTTTCCATTGGCGCGCAGCCTCGACAGCCTCGGCCCGCTGACCCGCAGCGTGCGTGATGCCCTGGCCATCGACGACCTGCTCCACGGCCGCGCGCACACCCATATCGCCCGCAGCCTGAAGGGCCAGCGGTTCGTGCTCGAGCAAGGCGCGCTGGAAGGCATTGAACCGGCGGTGCGCGATAACCTGCTGCGCGCGGTGGACCAGCTCAAGGCTGCCGGCGCATTGATCGACCTGCGCCCCTGCGCCGCCTTCCAGGCCGCCCTCGACCTGATCCGGCAACACGGCTGGCTTGGCGCTTTCGAAGCCTTCGCCCTGCACCAAGCCCTGCTCGACAGCCCCGACGCCGAGCAACTCGACCCCCGCGTGCGTCGCCGCCTCGAAGCCGCGCGCGGCTTGCCAGCCAGCCAACTGATCCACCTGACTGACGCCCGCAGGCGTCTGCAGAACCAACTGAGCGACGACCTCGACGGCGCTCTGCTGATCACCCCAACCGTCGCCCACGTCGCCCCGGCGCTGGCGCCGCTGGAGGCCGACGACGAATTGTTCGTCAGCACCAACCTGGCGACCCTGCGCCTGACCATGCCCGGCAGCCTGCTCGACATGCCGGGCGTCAGCCTGCCCAGCGGCCGCGATGCCCTGGGCCTGCCCACTGCGCTGCTGCTCAGCGCCCCTTGTGGCGAAGACGCGCGCCTGCTCAGGGCTGCGCTGTCGGTCGAAACCGCACTCAACCCTTAAGGAGACACACCATGGCTAAAGACATTCTCTGTGCATTTGGCGTCGACGTTGACGCCGTCGCCGGCTGGCTCGGTTCCTACGGCGGTGAAGACTCGCCGGACGACATCTCTCGCGGCCTGTTCGCCGGTGAAGTCGGCGCGCCGCGCCTGCTCAAATTGTTCGAGCGCTACGGCCTGCGCACCACCTGGTTTATTCCCGGCCACTCGATGGAAACCTTCCCCGAGCAGATGAAGGCCGTGGCCGACGCCGGCCACGAAATCGGTGTGCACGGCTACAGTCACGAAAACCCCATCGCGATGACCGCCGAGCAGGAAGAAATCGTCCTCGATAAATCCATCGAACTGATCACCCAGGTCACCGGCAAGCGCCCCACCGGCTACGTCGCGCCGTGGTGGGAATTCAGCAAAGTCACCAACGAGCTGCTGCTGAAAAAAGGCATCAAGTACGACCACAGCCTGATGCACAACGACTTTCACCCTTACTACGTGCGCAAGGGCGACAGCTGGACCAAGATCGACTACAGCCAGCACCCCGACACCTGGATGAAACCCCTGGTGCGCGGCGAGGAAACCGACCTGGTGGAAATCCCGGCCAACTGGTACCTCGACGACCTGCCGCCAATGATGTTCATCAAGAAAGCCCCCAACAGCCACGGCTTCGTCAACCCGCGTCACCTGGAAGAAATGTGGCGCGACCAGTTCGACTGGGTCTACCGCGAGCATGAACACGCGGTGTTCACCATGACCATCCACCCCGACGTGTCCGGCCGGCCGCAAGTGCTGCTGATGCTTGAGCGTCTGATCGAACACATCCAGAGCCATGCCGGTGTGCGCTTCGTCACCTTCGATGAAATCGCCGACGACTTTATCCGCCGTCAACCCCGCACCTGACCCCCACCCCGAGGCGCGCTCCATGTCTATCTACAACAAGCTTGACCTGACTGGCTGGAAACCCCGGCAACTGACGTCCCAGGAAGTGCGCTTCGCCACCTGGATCGCGTTTTTCGCCTGGGTGTTCGCGGTGTATGACTTCATCCTGTTCGGCACCTTGCTGCCGGAGATCGGCCGGCACTTTGGCTGGGGTGAAGTGGAGCAGGCGCAAATCGCGACCTGGGTGGCGGTGGGCACGGCGGTGGTCGCGTTCGCCATTGGTCCCATCGTCGATAAACTGGGGCGCCGCCAGGGGATTATTCTGACCGTGGCCGGCTCCGCGCTGTGCTCGGCGCTCACCGCGATTGGCGGGGCGTGGGGCAAGTCGCCGCTGATCCTGATTCGCTCGCTGGGTGGCTTGGGGTATGCCGAGGAAACCGTCAATGCGACGTATCTGAGTGAGCTGTACGGCGCCTCGCAAGACCCGAAACTGACCAAGCGTCGCGGCTTCATCTACAGCCTGGTACAAGGCGGCTGGCCGGTCGGGGCCTTGATCGCGGCGGGGTTGACCGCGCTGCTGCTGCCGATTATCGGCTGGCAGGGCTGTTTCGTCTTCGCCGCGATCCCGGCCATTGTGATCGCGATCATGGCGCGCAAGCTCAAGGAGAGCCCGCAGTTCCAGATTCACCAGCGCATCAGCCAACTGCGTAAACGCGGTGCGGTGAGCGAGGCGCAGAACGTCGCCGTGACCTACGGCGTGGATTATGACGAACACAGCAAGGCCGGCCTCAAGGCCGCATTCCGGGGCCCGGCGCGGCGCGCCACCCTGGTGATCGGCGCCGCGCTGTTGCTCAACTGGGCGGCGATCCAGGTGTTCAGCGTGCTGGGCACCTCGGTGATCGTCAGCGTGCACCACATCTCGTTCGAGAACTCGCTGATCATCCTCGTGCTGTCGAACCTGGTGGGTTATTGCGGGTACCTCAGCCACGGCTGGATGGGCGACAAGATCGGGCGGCGCAACGTGATCGGCCTGGGCTGGATGCTCGGCGGCCTGGCATTCGCCGGGATGTTGTTCGGCCCGAGCAACATGCCGATGGTGGTCGGGCTGTACAGCCTGGGCCTGTTCTTCCTGATCGGGCCGTACTCGGCAGCGCTGTTCTTCATCAGCGAAAGTTTCCCCACCAGCATCCGCGCCACCGGTGGCGCGATCATTCATGCCATGGGCCCGATCGGCGCCGTATTGGCCGGGTTTGGCGCCACCCAGGTGTTGTCCGCCGGCAGCGACTGGCAGACCGCCGCGCTGTGGTTCGGCGCGCTGCCGTGCTTCCTGTCCGGCGCCTTGATGTTTGCCGCGCGCCATGTGCGTCCGGAAACCGTTCAGTAAGGAGTTCTCGATGAGCCGTAAAGTTGCCTTGATTACCGGTGCTGCCAGCGGCATCGGCCAAGCCCTTGCCGTGGCCTACGGGCGCAGCGGCGTGGCGGTGGTGGGCGGGTATTACCCGGCCGATCCCCATGACCCGCAAAGCACGGTTGCCCTGGTGGAAGCAGCCGGTGGCGAATGCCTGATGCTGGCGCTGGACGTGGGCGACAGCGCCTCGGTGGATGCCATGGCCGAGCAAGCGGTGCAGCACTTCGGGCGCCTCGATTACGCGGTGGCCAATGCCGGCTTGTTGCGTCGCGCGCCGTTGCTGGAGATGAGCGATGCGTTGTGGGATGAGATGCTCAATGTCGACCTCACGGGGGTGATGCGCACCTTCCGCGCGGCGACCCGACATATGACCGAAGGCGGCGCGCTGGTGGCAATTTCCTCGATTGCCGGCGGCGTGTATGGCTGGCAGGAGCACAGCCATTACGCGGCGGCCAAGGCCGGGGTGCCGGGGTTGTGTCGTTCGCTGGCGGTGGAATTGGCGGCCAAGGGCATTCGGTGCAATGCGGTGATCCCGGGGTTGATCGAGACGCCGCAGTCATTGGATGCGAAGAATTCGCTGGGGCCTGAAGGGTTGGCCAAGGCTGCCAAGGCAATCCCCCTGGGCCGGGTAGGGCGGGCGGATGAAGTGGCGTCGCTGGTGCAGTTTTTGACCAGTGATGCATCGAGTTATTTGACCGGGCAAAGCATCGTCATCGACGGCGGCCTGACCGTGCGCTGGCCTGACTGAATGTACTCAATCGAAAAATGTGGGAGGGGGCTTGCTCCCGATAGCGGTGGGTCAGTCACTGATGTTTTGTCTGGGCCATTGCTATCGGGAGCAAGCCCCCTCCCACAGGGGAACTGTGTTTTTTCGGGAGTTTTTGTATGAAGCAACTGACCAATCGCCGCGCCGTCATCACCGGGGCCGGCAGCGGCATCGGTGCCGCCATTGCCCAGGCTTACGCGGTCGAGGGCGCTCGCCTGGTGTTGGCCGACCGCAACGCCGCGAGCCTGGCCGAAGTCGCGATCACCTGTCGCAACCTGGGTGCCGAGGTGTTCGAATGCCTGGCCGATGTCGGTACCGTCGAAGGCGCCCAGGCCAGTGTCGACCGGTGCGTCGAGCACTTCGGCGGGATCGACATCCTGGTCAACAATGCCGGCATGCTGACCCAGGCGCGTTGCGTCGATCTCTCCCTCGAGATGTGGAACGACATGCTGCGGGTCGACCTCACCAGCGTGTTCATCGCCAGCCAGCGCGCCTTGCCGCATATGCTCGCGCAGCGCTGGGGGCGGATCATCAACGTCGCCTCGCAACTGGGCATCAAGGGCGGTGCCGAGCTTTGCCACTACGCCGCGGCCAAGGCCGGGGTGATCGGCTTCACCAAGTCCCTGGCCCTGGAAGTGGCCAAGGACAATGTGCTGGTCAACGCCATCGCCCCAGGCCCGATCGAAACCCCGCTGGTGGGCGGCATCAGCGACAGCTGGAAACGCGCCAAGGCCGCCGAGCTGCCCCTGGGCCGGTTCGGCCTGGCGGACGAAGTCGCGCCCACCGCCGTGCTGCTGGCCAGTACCCCGGGCGGTAACCTGTTCGTCGGCCAGACCCTCGGCCCGAACGCCGGCGATGTCATGCCATGAGCGGGGCTTAGCCATGTGCGGACTCTGCGGCCTGCTCGGCGAAGACGTGCATTGGAGCGACCCCTTGGGCGATGCACTGCCCAGGCGACGCGAGCGCCTGCGCCGGATCGCGGCGATCAACCAGGTGCTGGCGGTGTTTCGGCTCAAGGTCGAGGATTTCCAGGGCGCGTCGTACCTGTTGCTCGGCGCGACCGGCAAACAGGCCCTGGCCAGCGGCCTGGATCAACTCTGGCAGGCGGCCGAAACCATGCTCGGCCGCCCGCTGGACCCCCTTGACCCGCGTCTACTTGACCACCTGGAAAACACCCCACTGTAGGAGCGAGCTTGCTCGCGAAAAACGTCAACCCTAACGCGTGTTGTCTGGATGTACCTGGCGCTCTCGGGTTTTTCGCGAGCAAGCTCGCTCCTACAGGGGGCGGAGGTAAATATGAGCATTGCTCTGAATGTGATCACCGGTTTCCTCGGCAGCGGCAAAACCACCTTGCTCAAGCGCCTGTTGCAGGGCGAAAGCCTGGGCGACACCGCGCTACTGATCAATGAGTTCGGCGATGTCGGCATCGACCATCTGCTGGTGGAGGAAGTCGCACCAGACACCGTCCTGCTGCCCAGCGGCTGTGTGTGCTGCTCGATTCGCGGCGAGTTGAAAGACGCACTGCTCGGCCTGTTGCAACGCCGTGAACGCGGGGAAATCCCGGCCTTCAAACGGGTGATCCTGGAAACCACCGGCCTGGCCGACCCCGCGCCGATCCTCGCCACGCTGAACAATGACGTGCAACTGCGCGGGCGTTTTCATATCGGCCTGGTGATCACCCTGGTCGATGCCAGCCATGCCGCCTTGCAGGAACGCCTGCACCCGGAGTGGCTGGCCCAGGTGGCGGCGGCCGACCGGCTGTTGCTGAGCAAGACCGACCTGGTCGACGATTGCGCCGCGCTGCGCGAGCATCTGCACGCCCTCAACGGCGGTACGTTGATCCTCGATACCCAGGCGATTCACAGCGGCGATCAACTGCTGCTCGGCGAGGGTGTGCGCGGCGCCGAGCCCGCCGTCGAGGTCAGTCGCTGGCAACTGCATCAACCCGTCACGGCCAACCACGGCGCGGCGCAGGTGTGCTGCCTGACCTTTGAGCAACCGCTGGACTGGGTCGGGTTCGGGGTGTGGTTGTCGATGCTGCTAAGATGCCACGGCGAACGAATCCTTCGCGTCAAAGGACTGCTCAACGTGAACGCAAGCTCGGCCCCCATCGTCATCCATGGTGTGCAGCACTGCCTGCATGCCCCGGTGCATTTGCCTGCCTGGCCAGGCACTGAGCGCCAGTCCCGCCTGGTGTTCATCCTGCGCGGCCTCGACCCCGCGCTGTTGCGCCGTTCCTTCGACGTGTTCGCGCGGCGGTTCGCGGCATGATCACACTGCGCGTGCTCGGCACCTCCGTGACCTTGCTCGAATGCCTGCGCGTGCGGGCCGAGCAGGAGCTGGGCATTCGCCTGGTGTACCAGGTGCATGATGTGGAACAAGCCCAGCGTATCGCGGTGATGCAGCCGGACAGCTACGACCTGTACGACCAGTGGTTCCACAACGTCGACTTTGTGTGGCCGGCGCGGGCGATCCAGCCGATCGACACGCGGCGCATCGCGCTGTGGCATGAGATCAACGACCTGCCCAAGCGTGGTCGACTGTCGCCCAACGACCGCCTGGGCAGTGGCAGCGTGCCGAGTGAGCGGCTGTTCGTGCAGCACGACGGCAGCCTCGGCAGCAGCGTAACCGAGCGCATCAGCATGCTGCCGCTGACCCACAACGCCGACAGTTTTGCCTATCGCCCCGAGCGTTTGCCCGAAGGTTTCTGCCACGGCAACGAAAGCTGGGGCTGGCTGCTCGACCCGGCGTGGCGCGCACGCACCGCCCTGCAAAGCGATGCCGCCATCGGCGCCCTGGATGCCGCGCTCGCCGTGCAGGGTGCGGGGCTGGCGCAGTTCCGGGACATCGGCAACATGAGCATTGAGGAGATCGATGTGCTGGCCGAGATCCTGGTGCGCAAGCAGAAGGAGGGGCACTTTGCGGCGTTCTGGTCGGACGACGAAGAAGCCGCGCAATTGATGCTCAGCCCGAGCATCGACATCCAGAGCCTGTGGTCGCCGACCTTGATGCGCCTGCACCGTGCCGGGGTGAAATACCGGCTCGCCGTGCCGCGCGAAGGCTATCGCGCCTGGTTCGGCGGCTTGTCGTTGTCGCGCCATGCCCAGGGGCCGGGGCTGGATGCGGCCTATGCCTACTTGAATTGGTGGTTGTCCGGCTGGCCGGGGGCGGTGATGGCGCGCCAGGGTTACTACATCGGTAACCCGGCGCGTACCCGCGATCATCTGAGCAGCGCGGAGTGGGATTACTGGTACGCCGGCAAGCCTGCGCGTGAAGAGCTGTCGGGCAGCGATGGCTTGCCATTGATCGACATCGGCGAGGTGCGCGACGGCGGCTCCTATGAGCAGCGCATGGGGCACATTGCGGTGTGGAACTCGGTGATGGACGAGCACAACTACCTGGTGCGCCGTTGGGGCGATTTCATGCGCGCACGTTGCGTGTAAAACCCACGACGGCTTATCAGGCGTGCACAAAAAAGGCGGCTACCCATCAGGTAGCCGCCTTTGTTTTACCGCCGGGTTTACTTAATCCGGCAGTTTGAACGCCATCACGTAGTCACCCTGCTTGGTGCCCAGGGAACCGTGACCGCCGGCCATGACCAGCACGTATTGCTTGCCGTCCTTGCCGGTGTAGGTCATCGGGGTGGTTTGCGCGCCTGCAGGCAGGCGGCCTTCCCACAGTTGCTTGCCGTTTTTTACGTCGTAGGCACGCAGGTACTGGTCGAGGGTGCCGCTCAGGAACGCTACGCCACCTGCAGTGGTGAACGTACCGCCCAGGCTTGGCACGCCCATGGTCAGCGGGATCGGAACCGGCGAGCTGTCACGCACGGTGCCGTTCTTGTGCATCCAGATGGTTTGGTGGGTGGTCAAGTCGACCGCCGCCACGTAACCCCAGGCTGGCGCCTGGCATGGCAGGCCCAGCGGCGAGAGCAGCGCTTCGAGGATCACACCGTACGGCGCGCCTTTGTTCGGCTGTACGCCTTGAGTTTCGCTGACACGTGGGCCTTGCTTGGCGATATCGGCGGCCGGGATCAGTTTCGATTTGAACGCCATGTAGCTCGGGTTCACGAAAGCGATCTGGCGGACTGGGTCAACCGAGATGCCGCCCCAGTCGAACACGCCGAAGTTACCTGGGTAGACGATCGAGCCTTGCAGCGACGGCGGCGTGAACGGGCCGTCGTAGCGCATCGACTTGAAGTCGATCCGGCACAGCATCTGGTCGAACGGTGTCACGCCCCACATATCGCGTTCTTTCAACGGCGGTGGCATGAAGTTCAGGTCGGACTTGGGCTGGGTAGGGGAGGTGCGATCGCCGGCAACGGCGCCCTGTGGTACCGGGATTTCATTGACGGGCACCACCGGTTGGCCGGTGGCGCGGTCCAGCACGTAGATGCTGCCTTGCTTGGTCGATGCCATCACCGCTTGCTTGACGCCTTCAGCGGTCTTGATGTCGATCAGCGAAGGCTGGCCGCCCACGTCCATGTCCCACAGGTCGTGGTGGGTGAACTGGAAGGTCCACTTCACGTGGCCGCTGTCGATGTCCAGGGCGGTCAGGCCGGCAGCGTATTTTTCGGAGTCATCGGTACGGTCACCGCCGTACTGGTCGGGCATCTGGTTGCCCATCGGCAGGTAGAGCATGCCGAGTTTTTCATCCACGGCGAACATGGACCACATGTTCGGCGAGTTGCGGGTGTAGGTCTTGCCCTCGGCCAACGGGGTGGTGTCGTCCGGGTTGCCGCTGTCCCAGTTCCACACCAGCTTGCCGGTGTGCACGTCGAACGCACGGATCACGCCGCTTGGCTCGTCGGTGGAGACGTTGTCGGTCACGTGACCGCCGATCACCACCAGGTTTTTGGTCACGGCCGGTGGCGAAGTGGAGTAGTAACCGCCTGGGGCGAAGGTGCCGATATTGGCACGCAGGTCGACCTGGCCTTTGTCACCGAAGTCTTCGCACATCTTGCCGGTGTCGGCATTCAGGGCGATCAGGCGGGTGTCGGCAGTCGGCACGAAGATGCGTTTCGGGCAGGCGGTCGGCGCGGCGGCCGGGCTGGCGCTGCCAGTCGGGCTCTGCTCGGAGGCGTAGGCGGCGTCATCGTGATACGACACGCCACGGCAGGTCATGTGCGCCCAACCCTTGAAGTTCTCGGCACCCTGGGTGGTGATCTTCGGGTCGAAACGCCAGATTTCCTTGCCGGTGTCCGGGTCCAGGGCGATAACCTGACTGTGCGGGGTACACACGTACAGCATGCCGTTGACTTTCAGCGGGGTGTTTTCCGCAGTGGTTTCACCGGGATCGCCTGCGCCCGGAATATCACCGGTACGGAAGGTCCAGGCCGGCACCAGCTTGTGCGCGTTTTCCGGCGTGATCTGGGCCAGTGGCGAGTAACGGTCACCAAAGGCCGAACGGCCGTACGAGTTCCAGTCGCCATCGGCCTGGGCAGGCGCCGCGCTGGCCATGCCAGGCACAGCATCGCGGTCCAGTTGGCCGGTCTTGACCATTTCACCGGGGTTGGTGAATTGGCTGGCCAGGGCGGCAGCACCCGCCAGCACCACGGCCACGCTCAGGGCGCCGGTGCCCAGCGGCGCGGCTTGACCACGCAGCAACGGACGGCGAAACCATGGCAACAACATGACGATGCCCAAGGCGAACAGCAGGGCCAGGCGCGGCACCAACTGCCACCAGTCCAAGCCGACTTCCCATAGCGCCCACACCGTGCTGGCGAACAGCACCAGTGCGTACAGGCCCAGCGCAGCGCGGCGGGTGGCCAGCAGCAAAACGCCGGTCAAGGCGATGCCGATACCGGCCAGCAGGTAATACAGCGAGCCGCCGAGCATGCTCAGCTTGACCCCACCGGCCAGCAAGGCCAGCCCCATGATCAGCAGCAAGACGCCTAGCAACCTGGGCAGCAGGCGGCTTGGGCTTGAGGCACCATCAGTGCTCATAGTGTGTTTCTCCGTTACGTTGGAATTATGTAAGCCCGTGCTTCACTCACTGTAGATGACGATTCGGCGCGGGCTTGGTTCAGCGTTATTTTGGGTTTTTTCTGTGGATAACTGGGTTATCCACAGGCGGGCAATAAACCCCCAGGCGCAGGTCGATTTAAGACAGCGCTGTCTTTGCGTGAAGGGAAGATTCGGCAAATGGGGTCAGACCGGGGGGTGAAGCGTTTCAGGTTGTTGCAAAGGATAATGCGGCGGGGCGTTTAGAGAAAGGGTGAATCGCAAGATGCATCATTTCAGATTTGGTAACAGTGACTCAGTGTCGCGGCAAAACAGTGTGGGAGGGGGCTTGCTCCCGATGGCGGTGGGTCAGTCATTTAATGTGCCGACTGGCGCACCGCTATCGGGAGCAAGCCCCCTCCCACAGGGGATTTTCGGCGCGGTTTAGAAAGTGGTACGGATGCCGACTTGCACGCTGCGCCCCGGCGCCGGCGCAATATCGCGCAGGATCGAGCTGGCGTAGCGCACGGTCTGGTTGGTCAGGTTTTCGCCATTGACGAACGCCAGCCACTGGCTGCTGCCGACATTGAAGTGATAACCCGCGCTCGCGCCGAGGGTGGTATAGCCATCGGTGCCGCTTTCGTTACTCGGCACGCGCCCTTGGCCGGCGGCATGTTCTACGTCGATACGCGCCTGCCAGCGATCCAGCTCCCACAGCAAACCGCTGTTCAAGCGCAACGGCGCAATGCGCGGCAGGGCTTCGCCGGTGTCCAGGTTGGTTGCACGCGTGTAATCGCCCGACAGCTCCAGGGCGAACTTGCCGTAGGCGCTTTCGCCAAGTTTCCAGTGATCCTGGGCTTCGAAGCCGGCGAAACGTGCGCGTACGCCGGAGTAGGTGTACTCGGGAATACCGCCTGCGTCCTCTTCACCTTCGTCGTTCAATGTACGGCCAGTGCCGAGCAAACCGATGTAGTTGGAGAAGCGGCTGTAGAACACGCCAAAGCTGCCCTTGTGGGTGCCATTGTCAAAGCGCAGGGCCAGGTCGCTGGACACGGCTTTTTCCTTCGACAGGTTGGCGTCGCCCAATTCATAAGTGCCGGTGGCGACATGCGCACCATTGGCGTACAGCTCGTAGAACGTCGGGGCGCGCTCGGTGTAGCCCAGGGTGGCGGCCAACGACCAGATCGGCGTCAGGCTGTAGACCGCGCCTGACGACAGGCTGCCTGCGGTGAAGGCATTGGCCTTGTCGGCATTGGCGAAGCGCGCATTGCCCTTGGCATCCGGGTCAACGCTGGTATGTTCCAGGCGCCCGCCGAGGCTGAGGGTGAGGCGCTCGGTGGCGTGCATCTGCTCAAGAATGAACAGTGCGCCGGCGTTGGTATCGGTCTGGGGCACGAAGGCTTCTTCGCCCAGGGCCGAAAATTCGTTGCGGGCCACTTGCGCGCCGACCACGCCGTCGAATGGCCCGATGGGCTGGTGGCGGGCTTCCACGCGGGCTTCATAGCCTTTGTTCTTGAAGGTGGTGCCGGTCTCGCCCCCTTCGATCTCGCGGTGCTGGTAGTCGGTGTAGCCTGCGTCGATTTTCACCGAGGTAAACGGGCCTTGCAGGTTGCGGATTTCGGAGGCGAACGCGTAGTGCTCCTGTTGCATGCGGATGCGCACGTCCTGCTCGGCGGGCGAGCCGTAGTTGCTGTCGTAGTTGCTGTAGGACAGGCCCGCGTAGCCATCGTCCCAGGTGTAGGACCCGCCCACCGCGCCGCCATCCTGGCGCCCGTCGCTGTTGCCCAGGCGACCGTTTTTGCCGGGGCCTGCGTCGGTTTCGGGTGCATGACGGCTGCGCGCATCACCTGGAATTTTCAGGTCGTTGAACTCCCGCGCGTTGGCGTCCAGGTGCAAGGCGAAGGTGCCGTCGCCGGCTTCCAGCTTGCCCGCGCTGCTGCGGGTGGTGTCGGCACCGCCGTAGCGCAGTTCACCGGCACCGTGGATGCCCTCGATGGCTGTGGTGGGGATGCGGTTGTCGAAGGTGTTGACCACCCCGCCGATGGCGCTGCCGCCGTACAACAGGGCCGCCGGGCCGCGCACGATTTCAATGCGCTCGACGTTGATCGGGTCCAGCGGCACGGCGTGGTCATAGGACAGTGACGACGCATCCAGCGCGCCCACGCCGTTGCGCAGCACGCGAATACGGTCACCGTCCTGGCCACGAATGATCGGCCGGCTGGCACCGGGGCCAAAGTACGAAGACGATACGCCCGGCTGTTTGTTCAGGGTTTCGCCCAGGCTGCCTTTTTGTTGCAGGGTCAGGTCGTCGCCCTCCAGCACGGTGGTGGGCGAGGCGAGTTGCGCGCTGCCCAGGGGATTGCCGGTGATGATTTGCGATGGCAGTTCCAGGGCGTGGGCTTCGGAGCAGATCAGCAGGGCGGCGGCGAGGGGCGACAGGCGCCAGAGACAGGAGAGCGACATCGGACATTCCTTGGCAGGATCTTGATAAGTATAGTTACAATATAACATCTCTTTTTTCGCTGAAAAGGGGAACTTTTACCGACGGGCTATATTCAATGCAGTGCTTCCACCGGTACGCCCCGTCCGCTAAGGTGCGCGGCTGTGTTTTCTCTCTCGCAAAAGGCCCGGCATGACCGCGACAAGCAACGACCCACTTCACGGCGTGACCCTGCAACACGTCCTCACCACCCTGGTGGAACACTACGAATGGGCAGGCCTGGCCGAACGCATTGATATCCGCTGCTTCAAGAGCGATCCCAGCATCAAGTCGAGCCTGACCTTCCTGCGCAAGACCCCATGGGCGCGGGAAAAAGTCGAAGGCTTGTACGTCAAGCTGATGCGCACCAAACGCCCGCTGGACTGAGCCCGTGAAGCGTTTTGTGACAGCGGCCGCGTTGGCCGGTTGGGTGGGGCTGGCGATTCAGCAATATCTGATTCTGTATTCGCGCTGGTCCAGCGGTGCCAGCTTGCTGGGCGGCTTGATCAGTTTCTTCAGTTTTTTCACGGTACTGACCAATACCTTGGTCGTCGTGGTGCTGAGCTATTGGCTGGTCAAGCGCGAATCAGCCGGCAAGCGGTTTTTCCTCGCGCCGGGTATCAGCAGTGGTATTGCCGCGAGCATTGTCGTGGTAAGCCTGGCCTACAACCTGTTGCTGCGGCACTTATGGAGCCCCGAGGGCTTTCAATTCATTGCCGATGAATTGCTGCACGACGTGATGCCGGTGCTGTTTCTGATCTATTGGTGGCGGTGCGTGCCCAAGGGCACCTTGCGGCTCAAGCACATTGCCGGGTGGGTGGTTTACCCCCTGGTGTACTTCGCCTATGTGCTGTTGCGCGGGCATTTGCTGGGGCAGTATCAATACCCGTTCATGGATGTGGGCAGCCTGGGTTACCCGCAAGTGTTCGTGAATGCTGGGGGGATTTTGCTGGGGTTCTTGCTGATTGCGCTGGCAGTGGTGGTCTTGGATAACCGCCTCAAATCACCCTCGACTTAAAGTGGGCACAGTCAATGTGGGAGGGGGCTTGCTCCCGATGGCGGTGTGTCAGATAGAGTTGTGTTAACTGACCCACCGCCATCGAGAGCAAGCCCCCTCCCACAGTTTTGACCGAGTTCAGGTTTAATCTTCTTCGCTGCCTTCCGCACGCCAGTAGCCTGCGGCCTTGAGGTACTCCTCATTGACCTTGTGCATATCCAGCAACACCCGCCGCACCTGGCGCGACAGCTTGGTTTCGGTCGCGACAAAGCTGTACAACTTTCCGCCGGGCAGCGTGAGGTTGCGCACGACCTCGAGCAGGTCGGCCTCGCCGCGCACCACCCAAATAATCTCGACATCCGCCGCGCTCTGCAGCACTTGCTGCTCTGCGGCATCGGCAATTTCGATCACCGCCAGCACCTTGCGCCCGGCGGGCAATTCTTCCAGGCGCCGGCCGATGGCGGGCAGGGCGGTTTCATCGCCGATCAGCAGGTAGCTGTCGAAGATATCCGGCACGATCATCGAACCCCGTGGCCCACCGATATACAGGTGCTGGCCGACTTGCGCCTGCTCGGCCCAGGTGGATGCAGGGCCATCGCCGTGCAACACGAAGTCGATATCCAGTTCGCCAATGCTCAGGTCGTGACGCCGTGGCGTGTAATCGCGCATCGCCGGTTGCGGGCCGTCGCCTTTGATGGTGAACGTCGGGCTTTCCAGGGCCGCTTGTTCGGCGGCGTTCTGCGGGAACAGCAGCTTGATGTGATCATCGCTGCCCAGGCTGATAAAACCCGCCAGCTCCGGGCCGCCCAACGTAATGCGGCGCATGCGCGGGGTGATGTCCACCACCCGCAGCACTTGCAGGCGGCGGCGTTTGACGTCGTGGGTCACGCGGTGAATGGCTTGTGTGTTCATTGGTCTTTCCCGTCGGCAATGGCTTGCGCGGTGCGGTTGAGCAGCGCCGCGACACGCGTGATTTCGTCCGGGCTCCAGCGCCCGTGGTGCGAGTGCAAGGCATGGCGCAGGTTGTGCACCGCCTCGTGGATTTCCGGTGGCCGGTCGTGGCCGCGCAGCGAGCGTTTGCTTACACCCATGCGCATGCGAATGCCTTCGAGGGCAACCGCCTGTTCACTCAATAAGAGACGACCGGCATCGGTGATTGTGTAGCGTTTTTTCCCGCCCTCGGCGTCGCCCGTGATCAATTCGCTTTCTTCGAGAAAGGTCAGGGTGGGGTAGATCACCCCAGGGCTGGGGCTGTAGGCGCCGTCGAACAGGGTTTCGATCCGGCGGATCAGGTCGTAGCCGTGGCAGGGCATTTCGGCGATCAGCGCCGGTAGCAGCAATTTCAGATCACCCGGCGCAAAGACGCGCGGGCCACGCTCGGCCCGTTCGCGGCTGGAGCGTTTGTCAAAGATGTCGCGGCCGCTACCGGTTGCGCGGTGGGAATGAGGGTCTTTCATAGTCGTGCTCTCTGAAAAATCAAGATACAACTTAAGATATATCTTATCCTGCGTAAAGACCTTCTCCGATGAGCGGTTCGGCGGCTGCCAAAGGCGATGACGGACTGGTAATGACGAACATACCGAGTTATTAAAAAACTAAGCCAGGATTAAAAGATTGAGTTAATACTCTAATTAGATGTTTAATTAAATCTCGTTATATCGCCATGTAATACGTTTCTGACAGTCCGGGTTTTTAGCGCGCGAAAGTCATGAGTTTATAGTGTCTATGTAGGACATGTATTACAGGTGCTGATGGTATTGTTTGGCTTTTTTGTTTTTATCTTACTGGCTATATGGCCTATGGCTACATGCTTTGGAGAAGGCTCTGGCTTACTTTGTTTTTAATTCGGTGGAAGATATGCCTGCGTCTTAAGACACAGTCGGATCTTGCAAAGCTGTGCTCTTTAAATACGTGAGAAAGTTGCAAGCTGATCGGGCTTTCAACTCAATTAATGCGATATACAGGTACCTGATAATGCTCAAGAAAACTGCTTTCGTACTGCCACTGGTTATGTTGGCCTTCGGTTCTTCCAGCGTCTTTGCCGCCGGTGAAGCCACCAGCGTCATCAACATCAAGGCAACCATTCCTACCAAACAGTTCCACGCACAACCGCTCAACCCGGACTTCGGTCGCGATGAGACCATGACCTACAACACCGTGACCGGTAACCTGAGCAGCCTGCGCGAAACCTACGCGGTAAAAAATACCGACGGTTCGGTCAAGGCTTACATCGAAGGCGGTCCAGCTTCCCTGAGCAACGGCACTGCGTCCATTGCCCTGACCACATCCTTCAACGGCGTCACCCTGACCGGCTCGCCGCTGGAAGTTGTCGATGATGCCAGTTCCACTCCAGGTACCCAGGCTGACTTGGTTATTGTTCCAGCCAAACCTGCCTACACGGATGCGGGTCTCTTCACCACCAACTTCACCGTGGTCTTCGACCACGAGCCTCGCGTCACCCTGTGAGCGCAATAAGTTGACCCGTAAGCGTCGTTTTATTGGGTAGCGATTACCGATCAACAGGCAGTGTCCCTGTCGGTTGATCGGCCTTTATTGTGTTGAAAATCCGTATTCAGAGTATTCCGTTCATGTTCCCGATGACTCCCATCGCGGCAGCGCTTGCCCTGTTGTTTTGTGCGGGTGCGTTAGCTGCTCCAGTGGCCGATGGCACAACACCGCGCAGTTTGCTGGCTCAGGCCAAGGGTTTGCCGGCGGACTTTGAAGAGCACTTTTTCGATGTGCCCCTGGCCGTTCGAGTTGAGCGTGACCAAGAGTTCGTAGGGGAGGCAATGATTGTCTTGTCTCGTGAAGACACCCTGACCCTTCTTTCGTTTAACGACCATGAAGGAAGCCCGGTCAAGGACGATGAACGTGAGCGCTGGGCCGAGTACCTCAAGCAGCAAGTGCCACTGGGCACCTGCGAGAGTAATTGCCCCGACCAGTTGCTGGCCGTGCACTACAACCTGGAAAAATCTCTGGTCTCACTGCTGACCGAGAACGCCGAGCGCGACACCGAAAGCCGGCGTTACCACGAGCTTCCCCACGAGGGCAGCGCAGGCCTGATCGTGCGTAACCAACTGAACCTTAACGGCGGCCAGGGCCAGGACACGGGCGGGCGTTTTGGGATTGACGCCAGCAGCAGCCTGGGCAATTGGAGCCAGGTGTTGAACGCGCAGTTCTCGCGCCTCGGCGGCCCCGACAACGACGCCCTCAACCATGCGGTGTACTCGCTCTACACCCAGCGCGAACTGGAAGGCCAGTTTTTGCGCCTGGGTTATTTCACACCCAATGCCGAAGGTCTCACCCGGCAACTGCGCACCTTCGGCGCCAGCCCCGACACCGCCATCGGCGTGATGTACGGCAGCTCCGACACCTTGATGATCAACAACCCCAAGGCCAGCATCTATCCAATTGCCATTACCGCCAACCGCCAGGGCTCGGTGGAGATTTATCGCAATGGCCTGTTGATCAACACCCAGCCCGTCACCAGTGGCCTGCAGAACCTGGACACACGTCCGTTGCCCGGCGGGATCTATGAGGTCGAAGTGCGCCTGATAGAAGACGGCCAGGTCACTAACACCACCCAGGAATTGGTCTACAAGCCCAACAACTGGCGCAACAACGATGACCGCTGGCGCTATAACGTATTTGCTGGCCAGGAAAGCAAGTTGCTCAGCAACTGGGATGAACAGTCCAGTGGCGACACGACCGCTGGCGTCTCCCTCAACTACCTGGCCCACCCGCGCGTGGTGTTGGGCGTTTCGGGGCGCCAGGTTAAAGACCGCATGCAATACGGCACCTCCATCGACTGGACGCTGGCCAGCTCCGCCAGCGTGTACGCCAACGTCTACCAGACCGACAACTACGGCACCGGTGTCGACCTCAACGGGCTCTATAACTATGGCGCCGGTACGGTGGTGTTTAACCATACCCGCAGTTGGCTGGACACACGCAACACCTACGAATACCTGCCCGATGGCACGCGCATTCGCCAGGTGAATGTGTTTGTCGGCCAGACCAGTAACTCATCGATTTCCCTGAATCACCGGCTCAGTAACTTGCGTTCGGTGAGTGCCAGACTGTCCCACACCGAAGGTAACGTAGAAGGTGTTGGCCTGGACCTGGGCTGGAGCGAGCGCGCCCATCTGTTTGGCAGCGACGCCAACTGGCGCTTGTCCTTGTATGACCGGCCGGGCAGCGCCAGCACTGGCGACAAACGTAATCGTGGCGTCGATCTGAGTGTCAGCCTGGCGCTCGGCGGCCCGGGTGAACAGTGGTCCGCCAGCCTCGGGACGCGCACCGCCCGGGACGGCTCACGCGATAACAACGCCTCTGTGACCTATCGCAAAGACCTGCAAGATCACCTGCTGCAAAGCGTCTCGGCCACGGCAATTACCGACACCTACGGCATCGGCATGTCGGGCATGGCCAGCTTTGAAACCGAAGCCCTGCAGGGCGATGCGTTTGTGCAGCAATCGTCGTTCAATAATGAGCTGAGCGGTGGCTTGAACCTGGAGAGCACCCTCGCCCTCGGCGGCCAGAAAATGGTCCTCACCAGCCAGTATTCCGGTACCGGCGCAGGAATGATTGTCGACGTCGAGACCGATATCGACGACATCGCCCTGCGCGCCGATGACTTCAGTGGCGGCAGCACCGCGTTGCGGATTGGGCGCAATTTTATCCCGATCACGGCCTACAAGGGTGGCGCGGTGACGTTTGACTTCGAGGGCAACCACGCGCCTTCGGCCTCGATCCAGCCGCACCGTGTCAGTTACCACCTGAACAAGGGCGGGGTGGAATACCTCAAGGTCAACGTGATGCAAACCGTGACCGTCCTCGGGCGCCTGGTCGACCCGCAGGGCAAACCGCTCAAGGGCCATCACGTCATCAACCACGCCACTCGTGGGGTGAGTGAAGTGGATGGTTTCTTCTCCCTGGAGATGAACGCCAGCTCGCCGACCCTGGAGGTGCGCCACAACAATCAGTTGCTGTGCCAGTTCCGTCTTGATCCGTCCAAAGCGCCCAGTGAAAACAATGTGCTGATGATTGGTGATCTGCGCTGCACGCCGGACACCTTGGCCGATTCCACCCTTAACGCTCAGACCGCCGGTTGAATGTCATGACGAGACCATTCATCGGCATGAAAACCATGAGCGCACTGTTTAGTCAGGTTGTGGCCGTGGCAGCGGCCCTGTTGTTCAGCTCGTCGGCGCCAGGCGCTACTGAAGAGATCACGGCAGTGTTCCGTCCGGATCCCGGCAACCCGATGGTGAACCAGTTTGAGAACACCACGCCGCCTGGAGGGTATTGCCGTGATCACCCGACGTATTGTCAAAATGGGGTGTTCAGCATCAATTTTCCGATCAACTTCAACGCCGTCGTTCCGATTCAGCCTCTGGACGAGATACGTAACGGGCCGATGTTCCAAGTCCCTTCTTGGTTAACGGCAGTGACTGTCAGGCATCGGGAGATGGGGCATACAGAGCAGGTTCTGTTGCGGGTCAGCGGTATAGGCGGAGCCCATGAGCAGACGCAGCCACTGCATGAGGGTACATGGGAGGGGGGCAACTGGGTCAATGCTCCATCCCCGTGTCAATACGGCGGCGTAGGGTATGGCAACGCTTACTATTACGGGTTTTTCTGGCGGGTACCTCCAGGCGCCGGTGTTTGCTTTAAGCGCCCTACGCACATCCTCCCTGACTTCAAATACTCGAACTTGAGTATTTCCTATGAACTGATCACACCGAACCCTCTGGGTATGTTATCGGGCACTTATGAGGGGACTCATACTTTTCTGATCGGCCCTGGCCAGGACTTCGACATGGGTGACGTCATGTTGCCCGACGACAACGTATTAACGCTCAACTTCGTTCTGGACGTGGAGCACGCCCTTAAGGTCGAGCTTCCTGCGGGCGGTAATCGTATTGAGTTGGTCCCTCAGGGCGGCTGGCAAACCTGGTTGAACCAGGGCCGCAAACCCGCGCGGTTGTTCCGCGATCAGACTTTCCACATCTACGTGTCGTCGCGTTTCAAGATGCAGTTGGAGTGCGAGCGTGTAATCGGCGACACCTGCGCCTTGAAAAACGGTGACGGCCACAAGGTCCCTCTGGATATCAGCGTAAGCCTTCCCCACGGCCTGACTCGTCCCGATGGCTCCGGCGTTGATCGTCAACCTTTGCTCTTGAGCGGTGCTGGTACCGAGGAGTTCCAGCCAGGGTTCTACGTCAATCACCGCC
Source organism: Pseudomonas sp. R2-37-08W (assembly GCF_003851705.1). Classification (NCBI taxonomy): domain Bacteria; kingdom Pseudomonadati; phylum Pseudomonadota; class Gammaproteobacteria; order Pseudomonadales; family Pseudomonadaceae; genus Pseudomonas; species Pseudomonas sp. R2-37-08W. The sequence goes on from NZ_CP027728.1 coordinate 1,236,123, forward strand.
CGGGAACGCTGCATTTTGAGGTCAAGAAAGAACATGCCGACACGATGGTGGCGCAGGGAGGCACCACCTATTCGGGGCAGGTGACGGTCGTTTGGGATTCGGAGCTTTGAGGTATATGTCCATGAAACATCTATTCGCGCTGTGCGCGCTCTGCTGGCTGCCGCTGTCACAGGCCGCGCCGAATATCAATGTCGGGGTGTTCTACGACTACCTCGACGGCGATAAATCCACCTACCTCAAGCGCGTCTTCAATGGCGGCGACAGCACGGCGTTTATCAAGGTCGCGGTGATGGAAATTGTCTACAACGCTGACGGCACGTCTGAGGAAGTGGAGCTTAAGAGCAACGCCGACAACACCGCCCGCGACGGTCTGATGGCCACCCCGGCGCGCATGATCGTACCGGCCAATGGCATGCAGAGCACCCGCTTGCTGTACCTGGGCGAGCGCGAAAGCGAACGCTATTTTCGCCTGCGCTTCGTGCCGGTAATGCCCGAAAAAGACGATGAGTTTGGCGTCTCCAGCGACGATCGCGAGGCCTACAAAAACAGCCTGTCGGCAGGCGTCACGGTGTTGGCGGGATTCGGCACGGTGTTTTTCGTGCGCCCCAAAACCACCCGGTTTGACACGCGCACCGAAGAGCGTGAGGGCGAGTACGGGTTGCGCAACGCGGGCAACAGCGTGGTAGTAGTCGATGAGTTCAAGGACTGCTCCACCGCTGAACCCCAGGACTGCCAGCCCACTACCAAGAGCCACATCCTGCCCGGTCGCGATTTCAGCTTTACCAAGCAGGCCGGTCGTACCTACCGCTTTACCTTGATCGAGGGCGGCGAGAAAAACACACATGAGGTCAAAGGCTGATGGTCATTGAGAGAGCCCATGCGGGCAAATTCCGCAAGGTCGTCCTGGGGATGTTGCTGTTGGTGACCGGGGTGGTGCTCAGTGCCCAGGCCTTGGCCATTCGCGAAGTGCAGGTCTTCGACGTGTCGGTGACCATTCCCACCCGCGACTTTTATGTACTGCCGATCAACCCCGGATTTCTGGAGCGTGAGCAGGAAATGGCCTGGCAACTGGTGCCGGGCACCCTTAAACCGCTACGTGAACACTTCGATGTGAAGAACAGCGGCGGCGGCATTGCGGCGCGCCTGAACCAGGCGCCCGTCCTGTCCAACGGTCCTCGTTCGATTGCGTTGAACGTCACCTTCAACGGCCAGGTGTTGAGCCTGGACGAAACCCTGGTGGTGCCGGAAGCCGAAGCCCGTGCCGGTAAACGGGTGTTGTTGGAGATTGCCGCAGTAGAGCCTGAGGGCGGTTATACGGCGGGTGAATACTTTGGCAGCGTACATCTGCTGTTTGATGCGGTGAGGCCGTGATGTCGAGCGATTTGGCGAGGTGCTTATGAAATATCTATCTGCTGTGTTGGTGTGCTGCCTGTGGGCCGTCAATGTCCAGGCCGGGCCGGCCATTCATGTCGGGGATTTTTACGACTACTTGAGTGGCGATAAAAACAACTACCTCAAGCGCATATTCAATGGTGGCACCAGTACCGCCTTCGTCAAGATCAGCGTGACCGAGATGCTCTACAAGCCTGACGGCACGTATGACGAAGTCCCGATCAAGAACCAGTCGGACGCTCTGATCGCCAGCCCGGCGCGCCTGATCGTGCCGGCCACCGGCATGCAGAACACGCGTTTTGTGTTTATGGGCGAACGTGACCGCGAGCGTTACTTCCGGGTGCGCTACCTGCCCGTGGCGCCGGAGAAAGACGACGAGTTTCTGGCCACGGAAGAGGAGCGCAAGGCTTATGAGGACAAGATCGCGGGCGGCGTGCGGGTGATGGCAGGCTACGGCACGGTATTTTTCGTGCGGCCCAAGGACAGCCGTTATGACACTCGGATCGAAAACGGTGGCCGCAACTACACCTTGCGCAACGCCGGCAACACGGTGGTGGTGGTGGATGAGTTCAAGGACTGTTCGGCCAGCAATCGAACCGATTGTGCACCCACTACCAAAAACCACATCTTCCCGGGGCGGGTGTTCAGTTTCGAGAAACAGGCCGGGCGCGTGTATCGCTTTCATGTGGTGGAAGGCGGGTCTGACAGGATTGTGGAAGTAAACGGCTGAATCGTCTCGGCCCAGTACCTGTACGTGTCGGCCTCGGTCAGGTGAATAACAAAGTAGGTAACGTGATGCCCATACGCAAAAAACTATCCGTCGCGCTGATGCTGGCAGCCAGTGTATTTTCATGGCCTGCACAGGCTGCGGATCAGGAGATCCGGGCGACGTTCGTTCCCGATCCATCCAACCCGATGGTCAACCAGTTTGAGAATAAAACGCCCCAGGCGGGCGTCTGCGCTCTGTGGATGGCCGCCCGTTGCAAGCAACTGGGTATTTTCAGCCTCAGGCTTCCACAGCTTGCGTTCGTTACGGGAAGGGGGATTGAAGCGAACCATGAAGACCCGAGACAAGGCTTCATGCTCACAGTGCCTTCCAGTTGGCGGGATGTGGAGGTGGTCCACGGGTCCGGCGACACAGAAATCGTGCAGATGCGCATTGCCGGTGTCGGTGGCAGCTGGAATATGTCTCATCCGCCGGGGGTGAGTGCCTGGGCGCGCCCAGGGGTGCCCTGGCAGTCGGCGTGGCATTCCGCCCCGGCTCCCTGCGCGAGTACCAACTTTCTCGCGGCGGGTGCCGCCTATGCCCAGTTTTTCTGGCTGACGCCCGAGGGCGCCGGGGCATGTGCAAGGACGCCGTCGGTGACGATTCCTTACTTCCGCTGGAGCGGGCTCGACTATGCGTATGAACTGCGTACCCCCAACCCGTTGACCATGCAGGCCGGTGAGTACCGTGGCGCGTTGTCTTACGCCATTGGCAGGGGCATGGACTTTGATATGGGGGATGAACTGAGCCCCAATATCGACACGGTGACGCTCAATTTTGTCCTGAGTGTGGTACATGCCCTCAAGGTCGATATCCCTGCGGGGGGTAACCGCATCGAGTTGGTCCCCCAGGGGGGTGGCAGAACTGGCTCAATCATGGACGTACGCCGTCGCGGCTGTTTCGCGATCAAACCTTTGTGATCGCCGCCAGTTCGCGTTTCAAGATGCAACTTGAATGCTCCGTTATTGCAGGCAATACCTGTGGTTTGCGCAATAACAATGGCGATGAGGTACCCGTGCAGGTTGCCGTCAGCCTGCCCTATGGCTTGGCCGGTCAGGACGATCAGGCGGTCAGCCGTCGCCCCTTGCGCCTCGACGGCATCGGTACCGAGCTGTTCCATCCGCGCTATTACGTCAATGATCGGCCAGGCACCCTGCACTTTGAGGTGACCAGGGATGACGTGGCCGACATGCTCAAGCAGCCGGGCAGTACCTATTCGGGCATGGTCACGGTGATCTGGGATTCCGAGGTGTGATGCTCTGCGGGTGAAACAGTGACCGGCAGTGGCTTGAGACACGTTCGATTATTCGTACGCGTCCAGCAGTGCCTGTCGCGTCAAACGGCGCGCCAATTCGTCGTAGTCATCCTGGATGTCGCTGTAAAGCCGTCGCACGGTGGCATCGGAGAAGGCTTCTTCGGCCAGCACCACGGTATGGGGGATCGTCAGTTCATTGGCCAGCGTGATGATCTGTTCGCGCAAACGTGCCTTGCGCTCAGGCGTCACCTCGGCGCCGATCCATTCCGTGTGGGCATCCCGTAGATCCTCCAGTTGGCTGCCTGCGTGTGTGCGTTTCTCGGCTTGAGCCTTGAACGCTTCCAGATGGGCGTCATGCAGGTAGTCGGCCCAGAACGGTTGCTCAAGAATGCCATTGACCAGGCCGTCGCCCTGGGACAGCTCGATAACCTGGCGCACCGCAGTATCCAGGTGTTCTTGAGTCAGCCCGGCCGTGTTGCGGTAGACCATGTGTTCGGACAGCCACGGCAGGTCGAGACGGCGTTTGAGCCCGGTTTGGTAGGCGAGGTACACCTGCACGTCATCGACCTGGTTTTCACCGCTGCCAAACGTCTGGCCCAATCCGCCCTCGCTTTCTGGCGCGATGCGATGCTGGATTTCCTTGTGGGCGATTTGGTTGATCTGCTCCAGGCGCCAGGTCTGTTTGGCCAGTGTCACCAGGTGACGTTCGAGGTGAGGGCTGTTGTCATTGCGGATGATTTCCAGCAGGGTTTCCACGCCGATACGGTTGAACGTATGGGCCCCGGCATCTGCGCACAGGGCCGGTGCGCCGGCCAAACTGAATATCCGCTCGCGAAACCCGGTGTTCTCATAGGCACGAAACACCACCTGCCAGATTCGCTGGGAGAGGTCCTCGCGACCTTGTTCAAACAACTGCGCATCGATTTCGGTTTGAAAACCTGCAGGCGGCTGCAACAGTCTGAACACCTCGAACAAACCCTGGGAGCCGTGTTCCGCTTCCACCTCGTCCCACACCTTCTGTGCCGTGTTGCGCTGTTCAGGTGTCAGGCCAACCATCCAGAATTGGCTGTCGGTTTTACCGCCGCGAGGCGTGGTGCGGTAAGGGTCGATTCCCTGGGCCCGGCGATAACTGACGAAGCGTTGTTCATCCTCGAATTCAAGCCTGGTCATATCCAGCCAACTGTTGGCCACAATCCTGGCGGCGGGAGTTTCTGGCGCAAACACGGGGACGGTGTTGATCGCCGTGTTTCTCAGGTCCAGTTCCAGCAGAGCGGGCCTCGGGCTTTCCAGCCCTTGCGGCCATTGAGTGATACCGGTTCTATTGAGTACCAGCAGGCGCAGCTCCGGCATTTGGCTGACATCCGGTGGGGTTTCCAGGCGGGTATTACCTTCCAGATTCAACGCGCGCAACTGTGGGCATTGTTTAAGCGTGGCGTGGTCGGAGGGCGACCATGCAATAGGGTTGTCACCCAGGTTCAGGGCGGTCAGGCCGTTCATGGGCAATATCTGCGACGGCACTTTGTCGAGACGATTGGCCGACAGGTCCAGGTTGCGCAGGTTGTGGAAATTATCGAGAAAGGGTAATTCGCGATCGCCCAGCGCTGAGCCGCTGAGCTTCAAGCGGGTGACATGACTGAAGTCTGCTCGCAGTGGTCCCAGGCGTTCCAGGTGAAGACCCAGGGCCAGCCCGTTCAAGTCCAGCAGGGTACCGCGGGTTTTCGCTTCCATCGGTTGCATGCGCAGGTAGGCACCGTCTTCCCAGCAGGCAGTCAACTCATGGATGGCCTGGTTTCGAGTGTGTATTTCAAGCAGGGCTTGATCGGTGCTTGCCATGGGGTCTACGAGTGGTTTTTTGCGGAACCTGTTCATGTCTTCGTGCAGCGTCGCATGGTCAGCTTCAAGTGTGCCGAGCAGTTGCTCGCCTTGCATAGTGCTCAGGTGGGGCAGCACTTTCTGGATCTGTTCCTCAGTCAGGCGCGGGCACAGCTTCATCAGCGTTTCCCGAGGGGTCGGCGGCTGTGGGGGTTGCCTCAGGACCCATCGGCGGAAAGCCCCCACATGGGTTTTTGCAGTAAGTATTGTGTGGTGCGCTGCTCAGCCGGGGATAGCGGGCTGTCCGCTATCACGCTGCGGCGTTCGGCCGGTGGCGCCAGTTGCGCTTTGAGCCATTCCTTGAAGTTCGCGCCTTGACCTGGCCGGTAGTCAAGCGTGTCCGTGGGGACCACGCGCAACAACGCTTCATAAAAGGTGTACTGCGGCGGGGGAGTGGAAGACGACGCAGCGTGCAGTTGGTAACGCCCCTGGCCCTTGTACAGGAGTATTTTTTTCGTGCCCGCGTCGACCGGCCCCACCTGGCAACGCAGGCTGCCGCTGGGCGTCTGATCGTGAATGGCAATGTTCAAGTCGCCCAGGGCATCGGTGTGCAGGCGCACGATATTGAGGGCCATGCGCTCGGTGTCCGGGGTCAGCAAGGCGTCGTGGTAGAGGCCTTCACTGGCATGGCTGGCGCGGACTTCATTGGCCAGTTCCCGGGCCAGGTTTTTCAGGCGCAAGGGGATGCGCCGTTCACGGCTCATCACGCTCGACTCTTGTGGCGAGGTGCGCAGCAGCAACGTGGTCACCAGGTCTTTGGGCAATAGCGCAAACTGCTGTTGAATCAGTCGACCCTGCGGGGTATTGAGCGCTTCACGGGTGCTGTAAAGGTGGTTGAACACGCTGGTGTTCTGCTGCACCAACTCATTGGCCAGGCGCTCACGCAGCGCCATGACGGGTTCGGGCACGGTTTGCGCGCCGGGCGCTGCAAGCAAGGCCATCCGCTCGGTGTCGCTCAGGAACGCGATGACCTGTTCGAACCACTGGCCGGCTTCCACAGCCTGATAGCTGAGGCGCAGAGTGTTGGCAGCGGTGGCGTCAGTGGCGCCGTAGACGATGGAATGGCCGGTCAAGTCGCTGTTGACGAACACCCGGATGGCTTTGTTTGCCGGCCAACCCTGGAGTTCGGTGGTGGTTTGCACCGTCCAGTTGGTCGGCAGGTCCGCACTGGCCCCGGTGCGAACCTGCTGCGGGGCACTTTCGAGTTGCTGGCGCAGCTTTATCCGCTTGAGGCTGTCGGCCAATAGCGGCGGTGGGGTGTCGCGTTGGGCGTACATCATGCGCAAGGCGTCGTCGTGGGTGCCGCTGGTCTGGCAGGCCTGTTCAAGTTGGGCGGGGCTGAGGTCCTCCACCGCAGGCCCGAGGCGCCGACGCAGCGTCTCGCTGTCCCAGGTGTTGGGGGCCTCGCCTTCATGGACCCACGCGCCACTGGGGTGATGCTCGATGCTGGGTGAATAGGCGTCGGGACGGGTGGGATGCTTGATGCGATGGGTGTGGTGGATGGTGTCGTGTTCGATGACGTAGTGCCGGTTATCCAGCGGCAGGACTTTCTGGTCCTGGTGCGTATGCAGGCCCAGTTCATCGGGCTGAGAATCGCTCGCCAGCTGCAGGTTGTCGTGGGCGTAAGGCGCCAGGTCCGGGTTCCACAGGCGCTGTTGCCCGTCGACTTCAACCGCGCGCAAATTGTCGACGAAGAGCGAGCGTTTGAACGCGCTCGCGACTTCTCCACCGACGGCGAAGAGTCCCAGTTGGATCGTATCGGTTGCGACCGTGACGAGGTGTTCGGCGGCTTCTATAAACTGCCCTTCGGCCAGGTCTACCACGCCTTCGATCACATCGCTGGCCAATTGGTAGGCGGTGTATGCCAGCATCAGCTCGCCGAGGAACGGCACGAACGGAGTGATGACCAGCAGCGCGACATTGAAAATATCCGAGAGGATTTTTGTGAAGTTGTCCCACCAGGCCCAGCGCTCTGCTCTGTCGGCGTCGGCCGTAGGCACCGCGATGCTGCGTGCGTCGTTGAGTATCTTGTTGAAGGATTGCTGGTAGCGGTATTCCCATAGATCGCCCTCGATGGCGGGCGAGGAGAAGTGCAGTTTGGGATTGTCCAGCGGCGCTTCCCGCCATTGAGGGCGCGGGTCCAGTGGCTGCGCCGGGTGCCACCGAACGTTGGACAGCCGCTGATTGAGTCCGGCAAAGAAATGCCCGCGTTGATTATGGTCGACAAACTGGCTGAAGAACTGTTGGTAGGTTTGCCCCTGGCGAGACGGTATCGACGCATTGGTTTGCAGCTTGCGGGTCAGGTCGAGCATGAACGCAAGGTTGGAGGTGTACTCCTTGACGGGACTCTCGGGGTCATGGGGGATGTAGGCGATCAGTTTCGATACGCTGGAAACCCGATCCAGGTCAGCGGCGATCAGCAGGATACCGCTCAGTGAAGCATCGAGGATGTGCAGTTGATAGAACCGCATCACGCCCCGTTCACCGCGCAACGCGCGCATCAACACGTGGTAGGTCGCGGCACTCAGGTCCGCGACCTGTTGGTCGTCGGTGGGCAGGTAAGCCAGGTGTGCCGCCGCCTTGAGCGCGGCTTTCTGGCTGGCGATGACCTGGTTTTTCAAGGTGGTGCGAGCGCTGAGGTCCGTTGGCAGCAAGTAGTTGTTCAGGTGTTGTTGATAGCGTGCGCCGAGGTCCAGTTCACGGCACAAGGCCTTGAACTGTGGGATGGACATCGTGTCGCTCAACGCCAGGGGCTGGAAGTGGCCACGGTAGTCGGGACGGGTGATATAGCTGGAGTCGCTTTCGAAGGATTCCCCGACGGCAAAGTTCTGCAAGGCCGCGTCGAGCAATGACACCTTGCGGCCGGTCACGCCCTTGAAAAAACTGTGGGCGTACCAAGGCAGTTTCTTGGCGATATACAGGTGCAGAAACGTAGCTTTGACGTCCAGGTCAAGGTGGTACTTGTCCAGAATGGCTTGTTTGAGCAGGGGTTCGGCAAAGGCATACACGTCCTGTATGTCGCGCAGTTGTCGGTCCACGGCGTTTTGCGTTCGCCAGCCTTCAGCATTGGCCGCCTGCAGGGCTTGATGCTCTGCGGGGAGGGCGCGGGTGTAAGCGGGCAGTCGAGAAAGGTCGGCGGCGCTCATCTGATGGGCCCGGGCCAGGGAGGTCGTGGCAAGCCAGTCCGGAATTGTTTGTTTGATCAAATCATAGTGAGGGCCTTTATAGGCGCGCGCAGGCGTGCTGGAAGGCAGTGAACGTATAGGCATCAAGTTGAACTCGTTAAGTGGCTCGAGTGCTTAGCCTATCCGTCGAAATCAAGAACAAACGTTCAATATATTGCAGCTAAGTCGGGACTGAAATGTGCGGGTTGTTCGGTGTGCGAATGCAGAATTTGTGCACTGAATGTGCCGGGCTCCCCCGGCTGGCACTGCGTCCGGCTGCCGGGTTGCAGATAAGGGCTGAGCAGCGGCGCCATGCCCTTGAGCACTTGCACCGGCAATGCCGAGGTGAAGGTGAAGCCTTGGGCCGAGGCGCCGGGGACGAATGCGGTCAGCGTGCCGAAATGGCGGTCGCCGATATAGAACACAAAGGTGGCGGTGCGGTTGATCGCCTTGGAGCTGAGTAGGCGCCCGCCGGCACCGATTGCTTCTATGCGGTTGTCGCCGGTGCCGGTCTTGCCGCCCATGGCCAGGGGTGTGCCGTCAGCCAGTTTGAAGCTGCCGGCCACACGTTTTGCGGTACCGGCATCCACCACCTGGGACAACGCCTCGCGCAAGGCGTTGGCGACTTCACTGGGCATGACCCGCTTGCCTCGGTCCGGGTTGTTGACCAGGCGGGTTTCATACGGGGTGCCGGCGGCAAAGTGCAGGCTGTCGATACGCACGGTCGGCTCGCGCACGCCGTCATTGAGAATGATCCCGACCAGCTCCGCCAGGGCCGCCGGGCGATCTCCCGAGCTGCCAATGGCGGTGGCCAGGGACGGCACCAGGTGATCGAACGGGTAGCCCACAGCCTGCCAGCGTTGATGAATATCCAGGAACGCTTCGATCTCCAGCATGGTGCGGATGCGACTGTCGCGGGCGCTCTTGTGGCGGCTCTTGAACAGCCAGCCGTAGACTTCCTGGCGTTCGTGCTCACTGGCGGCGACGGCCTGGGTGAAGGTGGCGTCGGGGTGGTTCAGCAGGTAACCGAGCAGCCACAAATCCAGTGGATGGACCTTGGCGATATAGCCTTGGTCCGGCAGGTCGTAGGCGCCGGGACCGTAATCCTTGTAGAGCTTGGCCAGGCGTTCATCGGTGAGTTTTTCCGGGGCCTTGGTGGGCAGGTGCGCGCGCACGAAACGGTTGAAGCTGTCCTGGTTGGCCTGGGGCAGCAGATAACGGTGCACCGCGGCCAGGCGCATGGCGGTGGGGTGCATGCTGTCGAGAAAGGTGTCGAGCCGGGCCTGGGTGTCTTTGTTGCGGTAGCGCTTCCAGAAGCGCAGCAGGAAGGTGGTGCCCTCGCGGTCGGCGAATTGCGCCAGGTACTCCTGGCGGCGTGGGTCGCTGTCGTCCTTGAGCAACTCGGCGCTGCTGTTGGGGCCCTGATAGGTGCTGTAGCGCACCAGGTCGCGCATCAGGCGAATGAACGGCAGGTTGATCGACTCACGCAGGGCCTCGCGCAGCGTGGGGTTACGCCCGTTGTCTTCGTTGCGAAAGTTATTGAAGTGATGCAGGCCGCCACCGGTGAAAAAGCGTTCGCCGGGGCTGGCCGAATATTGCCGCTCGAGCGCCGCGTCGAGCATCTTCGGCAGGCTCCGGTCGCGGTTTTGCGCCAGGTAATCCACGGCCCAGCGCGACAGGCGATCCTGCTCGTCGACGCTGAGCTTTTTCAGCTCGGCGGGGGGCTGGTCGGCATAACGATCATGCAGTTCGCTGATGATTTGCAGGTAGGTGGTCAGCACCCGCAGCTTGGCGGTGGAGCCCAGTTCCAGCTTGCTGCTCTCGTTGATATCGAAGGGTTGGTCGGTGTTGTCGGTCTGTACCCGCACCCGTGCGCCATCGGCGGTCATCTCATAGAGCGTGAAGCTGTAGCGCACTTGCGCGGTGCTGGCGGGCGTCAACAGGCGTGGGCCGAGCAAGCCGATTTGCCCGGCGAAGGCGGGGTCGGCCAGGTGCTTGAGGTAGGTGGTGGCTTGGGTTTGCAAGTCATCCTGCAAGGTGCTGGTGGCGGACAGGTCCAGGCGGTCGAGGTCGTACAGCGGGCGATTGAGCAGGGCGGCCAGGCGGCTGCGGGCAACACTGATGCCTTTGTTGGTTTCAATCGGTTGAATCGTCGGCTGTTGCAGCCAATCGCGATAGCTCACCTTGCTGGCCAGGGCGGCCTGTGCCAGGGCCGGGTCGATGACCGCGTTCTGCGCGAGCAGGCGAATGTGGCTGTCGGTCAGGTTCGCCAGTTCGGCGTGGCCCTTGGACAGGTAGTGCGAGGGCCGGCGCTGGGCGATCATCAATGACAACACTTCACGCAGGGCCAGGCCTTTTTGCCCGAGGTTTTGCGTGCTGCTGTCGGCGAGCAGGGCGTTGGTGCGGTTGAAGTCGGCGCCGTACCACACCCGTAACCCTTCGGCCAGGCCATGCACTTCACCGTGACCGGGCACGGCGGACAACGGCACGCTGTTGAGGTAGTCGCGCACGATATTGCGGCGTGCCTGCAAGGTCTGCGGACCCTCCTGGTAGGCGCGTACGCTGGCGGAAAACATCTGCCGCAGTTTCTCGCCGCCCGACAGGGTCAGGCCGTCGGGGGAGTGACGGTACTTTTCCAGCTGGGTCGCGAGGGTGCTGCCACCGGCGGTCTGCCCGGGCAAATGCAGGAGCCTGGCCACTTGTGACCAGGCCGCTTTGGCGAAGCGCGGCCAGTCCACCGCCGGGTTGGCTTCGGGCTGAGCCGGGTCGAGCAGGTCGCGGTTCTCGATGAACAGCAGGCTGTTGACCACCACCGGCGGGATCGCGGCGAAGTTTTCGTACAGTTGTTGCGGATAGTTGTATTGGTAGAGCGGCACGGCGCGGCAGTCGGTGATGGACAGCCCGGCCTGGATTTTTTCCGCGTAGGGCACGAACAGGCCCTTGGTGCTGTAGTCCATCAATTCGGCCGAAAAGCGCGCCTGGGTTTCAATCACATACCCGCGTTTGAGCAAGCGTGGCAGGAACGTGCCGAGGTCGCTGTAACCGAGACGCCGGTCGAAGGGGCCGGCGCCGGGATAGGCGATTGCCGGGCTGGGGCCGGGCTCCAACCGATAGGTCAGGTCACGGGCCAGGCGGCTGAGTTCCTGGGCCTGCAGGCGTGAGGTGCGCAGCTCCTTGGCGACGGCAAACCCCAGGGCCGCCAGCGCCATCAACACAATCAACCAGAACAGGCGCCGTGCGTAACGAGGCCTGGGTTTATTTTTGGATAAAGGCGCTGGGTCCGAACTGCCATGTACTTTCGCAGCCTTGCTCGATTCGGTTTGCCACAGTGCGCCCATAGTCGATTGATCCCTTCACGCAGATAGATCGGACTTGCCTGAAGTTTAGTCGCTGATGGCTGGGTGTGAGGGAATTGTGTTTTGAGTGTAGGAATCTTCCGGTGAATCTGCAGCGGCGCCTCCGCGACGTTTTGTCGCCCGATGCAGGTCAGATGCTCCTGTAAAATTGCATTTTGACCAACGCTTCCCCTAAATTGCCTCGTTTTTATAGTGAAAGACCCTACTCCGGGCTTTTTATACTGCACGCCCCGTTGATCTTGCCTGGCAAGACTGGCCCGTCCATGAGGCGGCCCCGGTTCCAACAAGGGTGCAGGCTACCGGCTTGCACCGTGGAAACTCGACGGACAATCCAATAACAAGATGAGGTTGTATCCCTATGCCAGTCGGCAACCAACTGCCCCATGGCGAGACCGCTTCAGGCGGCCCGCTCAAACGCGAATTGGGTGAACGGCATATTCGCCTGATGGCCCTCGGTGCCTGTATCGGTGTCGGCCTGTTCCTCGGCTCGGCCAAGGCCATCGAAATGGCCGGCCCGGCCATCATGCTGTCCTACATCATCGGTGGCCTGGCCATCCTGGTGATCATGCGTGCCCTCGGCGAGATGGCCGTACACAACCCGGTCGCCGGTTCCTTCAGCCGTTATGCACAGGACTACCTCGGCCCGTTGGCCGGTTTCCTGACCGGCTGGAACTACTGGTTCCTGTGGTTGGTGACCTGCATCGCGGAAATCACCGCCGTGGCGGTGTACATGGGCGTCTGGTTCCCCGACACCCCGCGCTGGATCTGGGCCCTGGCGGCGCTGATCAGCATGGGCACCATCAACCTGATCGCGGTCAAGGCCTTCGGTGAGTTCGAATTCTGGTTCGCCCTGATCAAGATCGTCACCATCATTGCCATGGTGATCGGCGGCGTCGGCATCATCGCTTTCGGTTTCGGCAATGACGGCGTGGCGCTGGGCATTTCCAACCTGTGGACCCATGGCGGCTTCATGCCCAACGGCGTGCAAGGCGTATTGATGTCGTTGCAGATGGTGATGTTCGCCTACCTGGGCGTGGAGATGATCGGCCTCACCGCCGGTGAAGCGCGCAACCCGCAGAAGACCATCCCCAGTGCCATCGGCTCGGTGTTCTGGCGCATCCTGCTGTTCTATGTGGGCGCGTTGTTCGTCATCCTGTCGATCTACCCATGGAATGAAATCGGCACCCAGGGCAGCCCGTTCGTGATGACGTTCGAGCGCCTGGGTATCAAGACCGCAGCGGGCATCATCAACTTCGTGGTGATCACCGCCGCGCTGTCATCGTGCAACGGCGGCATCTTCAGCACCGGGCGCATGCTCTACAGCCTGGCGCAGAACGGCCAGGCGCCCGCAACGTTCGGCACCACCTCAAGCAATGGCGTGCCACGCAAAGCGCTGCTGCTGTCGATCTTTGCCTTGCTGCTGGGCGTGTTGCTCAACTACCTGGTGCCGGACCAGGTGTTCGTGTGGGTCACCTCCATCGCAACCTTCGGCGCGATCTGGACCTGGCTGATGATCCTGCTGGCCCAGCTCAAATTCCGCAAAGGCCTGAGCCCGGCCGAACAGGCGGGCCTCAAGTACCGCATGTGGCTGTACCCGGTCAGCTCCTACCTGGCGCTGGCGTTCTTGGTGCTGGTGGTGGGCCTGATGGCTTACTTCCCGGACACGCGCGTGGCGCTGTATGTAGGGCCTGCATTTTTGGTGTTGTTGACGGTGTTGTTCTACGTGTTCAAGTTGCAGCCGACCAATGGGGCGGTGCGTTCTGCAGCCTGAGGGCCTGCCTGGGATGGTGGTGTGTCAGTTACACCGCCATCGGGGGCAAGCCCCCTCCCACATTTAGACCTGCAGCGACAACGCGATTCGTGCTGGTCCTGATTGGGCGCATAGCATTGTCCTGATCGAATAAACGCCGCAAAACCCATGTGGGAGGGGGCTTGCCCGCGAAGCAGTGTGTCAGCCAGCTAATGTGTAGCTGATACACCGCCATCGGGGGCAAGCCCCCTCCCACATTTAGACCTGCAGCGACAACGCGATTCGTGCTGGTCCTGATTGGGCGCATAGCATTGTCCTGATCGAATAAACGCCGCAAAACCCATGTGGGAGGGGGCTTGCTCCCGATAGCAGTGTGTCAGTCAGCTTATGTGCAGCTGACCCACCGCCATCGGGAGCAAGCCCCCTCCCACATGTCAATCAGCTCGGCACTAACCAGGCGCGGGCACAGCGGCTCTGCGCTGGTCCAATCGCTTGTTGAATTCCAGCCACGCGGCAAACAGCATCATCACTGCGGCCCCCACCAGCGCGGTGAATATCCGCATGGCAAAGGTGTCACCGGTCAGGGCGTTGGCCATGTCCGCCAACGGCGCCAACACTACACCCAGGCAAAAGACTTCCAGCGAGTAGCGCCCCATCCGCCCCAGTTGCCGGGCCAGTGCATGTTGCGTCCAGCCGACACCGGGAAGCAATTTGGCGGTGACATAGGCCAGGGCCAAAAAGTGCAGCAAGCGCACCGGTGACAGGTCGGTCTTGCTGATGGGGTACAGCCATTCGCCGATCAGGCGTGGCATCCAGGCGTCGTGCACCTCGGGCCAGCGCCACGACAGGGTGAGCACGCAGCTCGTCAGCACATACGCCGCAGCCGCCAGGAACAACGGTTGACGCAACACGGGCCGCTGGTCAGCCGGACGGGCCGACCGCAAGGCCGCTGCGCCGCCGAGGATAAACAAGCACTGCCAAGTCACCGGGTTGAAGTACCAGACCCCACCGTTGCTGGCCGGCAGGTTCCAGCCCTGCCAGGGCGCCAGCAGGTACACCGCCACAGAAACGCCCACCGCGACCCTCGGCACACGCAACAGCAACGGCAGCGTGAGGGGCAGGCTCAGAATCAGCACGATATACAGCGGCAAAGGGTCGGTCAGGTTGGGCTTGAACCGCAGCAGCAATTCATCGACCAGGGCCTGCTGGGTATTGTTGAGGAAATACTCCAGGCCCATCTCCTGCACCAGGTCGCGGGTTTCGATATGGCTGTTGGCGAATATCACGATGCCCATCAATAGCGCCAGCAGGAAAATGTGCACCACGTAGAGCGTCCACACCCGGCGCAGGATTCTTAAACAGGCGATGAAATAACCCTCACGCTGCAGGATCTTGCCGTACGCCAGCACCGCCGCGTAGCCGGCCAGGAATACGAAGATTTCGGCGGCGTCACTGAACCCGATGTTCTGCACGGTGACATGGGCCAGGGGATTGTGGGGCACGTGATCCCAGAATATGAAGATCAACGCCAGGCCCCGAAAAAAATCGATGCGTGGATCGCGTCCGTTCAGCATGGCAGCGGGCTCTTGAACAAGTTGTTGAGTGAGGGGTGGCGAGCGCGCGCGTTGTCGTACGCCGCACGTCGGGCGGGCGCAGGTTGGCGGTATTTGTAAGCGATTGCAAAAGGCTGGGTATTACCGAATGTCTCAATGGCCTGCCCGAAGGCCGGGCAGGCTTCAACCGTGTGAATCAGGCGGCGGCTACTTCATGCGGTTCAAAACTGTCCGCCCGCGCCATCTGCCACATCCGCGAATAGAACTCGCCATTCACCTCGCCGGTGAGCAGCTCACCCGGTTTGAGGAACACATGCAGCTGCGAGAACAGCTTGATCTCGGTTGCCGACATGCGTCGCACCAAGTGCTTGGCCGACAACTGCGAAGGATGCTCCAGCCCGGCGGCGGCGAGCATTTCCGCCAGGGCGTGGAGGGTATTGCGGTGGAAGTTGAACACGCGCTGGGCCTTGTCCGGTACCACCAGCGCACGTTGGCGCAGCGGGTCCTGAGTGGCGACGCCGGTCGGGCATTTATTGGTGTGACAGCTCTGCGACTGAATGCAGCCGATGGCGAACATAAAGCCGCGCGCCGAGTTGGCCCAGTCGGCGCCGATGGCCAGCACACTGGCGATGTCGAAGGCACTGACGATCTTGCCGCTGGCGCCGAGCTTGATCTTGTCGCGCAGGTTCAGGCCCACCAGGGTGTTGTGCACGAACAGCAGGCCCTCGCGCAGCGGCACGCCGATGTGGTCGGTGAATTCCACCGGTGCCGCGCCGGTGCCGCCTTCCTTGCCGTCGACCACGATAAAGTCCGGAAGGATGCCAGTTTCAAGCATGGCTTTGGCAATGCCCATGAACTCCCAGGGGTGGCCCAGGCAGAACTTGAACCCCACCGGTTTACCGCCGGACAACTCGCGAAGCCGGGCGATGAATTGCATCAGTTCGATCGGTGTGGAAAATGCGCTGTGGCGAGACGGCGAGATGCAGTCCTCGCCCATCATGATGCCGCGGGTGTCGGCGATTTCCCGGGTGACTTTATGCTTGGGCAGGATCCCGCCATGGCCGGGTTTGGCGCCCTGGCTCATCTTGATCTCGATCATGCGCACTTGCGGGTCCTGCGCTTGGGTGGCAAAGCGTTCCGGGTCAAAGCGGCCGTCACTGGTGCGGCAGCCGAAGTAACCGCTACCCAGCTCCCAAGTGAGGTCGCCGCCGTTTTCGCGGTGGTAGGGGCTGATGCTGCCTTCGCCGGTGTCATGGGCGAAGTTGCCGAGTTTGGCGCCCTGGTTCAGCGCGCGAATGGCGTTGGCGCTCAGTGAGCCAAAACTCATCGCCGAAATATTGAACACCGACGCCGAGTACGGCTGTGTGCACTGCGGGCCGCCGACGATTACGCGAAACGCGCTGGGGTCGCTCAACGGCGCGGGCCGCATGGAGTGGCCGATGAATTCAAAGCCCGACTGATAGACGTCGATCAAGGTACCGAAGGGCTTGTCGGCGGTTTCGTTCTTGGCGCGTGAATACACCAGCGAACGTTGGGCCCGGGAGAAGGGCAGGGCATCGCTGTCGGATTCGAGCAGGTACTGGCGGATTTCCGGGCGGATGGCTTCCACCAGATAACGGATATTGCCCAGGATCGGGTAGTTGCGGCGCACGGCGTGGGGGCTTTGCAGCAGGTCGAAGATGCCGATCAAACTGAGCAGGCCGGTGACTATCGTGATGGGCCACAGCCATTCATGTTCGATAAAGGGCAGGCTGGCAAGGGTGAACAGGATGCATACGGCAAAGAACGCGTAACGGCTTAGTAACGACAGGCTCATACGGTTTTCCTTGGTTCGGACTCTTGAGGTCGATCCGCCATTCTGCGCCTGTACTGAAACAGGGGACAAGGATCGGAGGCTCTGGGGCGGCATTTGCCAGGCGCGGGCCATGGAACCGTTCGGCGAAAGGCGGCCACTATCGTGCAGGACGCCCTTTCTCTCATGCTCTTGGAGTCATCGCTCATGTCGAACATATCTGCCGCTTTCGGCCCTTCCATCATTCATCAAGGCGCGTCCGCCGCGATCGACCCTGAGCAGCGAATGCAATCCGCTCAGCACCACCACACTTCCCACGCGTACCGCGACGGCACCCCACCGGGAAAATTCCAGCGGTTTGCCGCTGACGCGGCCAAGAGCCTGTGGTTTATCCCAGGCATGAGCAACGTGTTGCAGGGAATTGCAAAGGCTAAGCCAGGCCTTGATGGCACCATCAGCGGGGCGCTGGACGGGTTTCGTAAAACCCGCGAAGACGGTTTTGACAAGGCGCTTCTCGGTGCGGTTACCGGCGATTACCATGCGATAGCCAACGGTTACCTCAATGCGGTGGTAAGGAACGACGCCACGCCTGAGTCCGTCAAAAAAGGGCTGCGCGAAGGTTCAGGCTTGTTAGACCTGGCCGCGACGCTGCGCCAGCAAAAAATAGCGCTGCAGGCTTGATGGGTAACTGGCCGTACCCGGCGGCGTGCCCTACGCCGCCGTCTGCCGAATCGGCAGCACCACCCGAAACGTCGTGCCCTTGCCCAGCTCGCTGCTGACCGAGATATGCCCACGGTGTTTCTTGACGATGCCGTAGGACAATGACAGCCCCAACCCGGTGCCTTCGCCCACCGGCTTGGTGGTGAAGAACGGGTCGAAAATCTTCTGCACGGTGTCGGGCGCGATGCCGCAGCCGTTGTCCGCCACTTCCAACCAGATGGTGTCGCCGTCCACGCCGTTGCTGATGGTGATGGTGCCGCGCTCCGGCCCCATGGCCTGGGCGGCGTTGATCACCAGGTTCATCACCACCTGGTTGAGCTGCGAGGCCAGGCATTCGATGTCCGGCAGGGGCGTGTAGTGCTTGACCACATCGGCCTTGTACTTGAGTTCGCTGGCGACGATGTTCAGCGTCGAATCGATGCCCTGTTGCAGGTTGGCGAACTGCCAGGTCTGGTCGTTATCCACTCGCGAGAAGTTCTTCAGGTCCTTGACGATCTGTACCACGCGGCCAATGCCGTCCTTGGACTCGCGGATCAGCACCGGAATGTCTTCCTTGAGAAACTCCAGTTCCAGTTCTGTGCGCAACGCCTTGAGCCGCTCGCGCTGGTCCTGCGCCGGGATCAGCGCTTCGCTGTGTTGATAAGCCTCCAGCATCTGTTGCAGCTGGTTGAAGTAGCTGTCGAGGGTACTGAGGTTGGATGAGATGAAGCCCACCGGGTTGTTGATCTCATGGGCGACGCCGGCCGCGAGTTGCCCCAGTGAGGCCAGCTTCTCCGATTGCACCAACTGGCTTTCCAGGTGCTTGCGCTCGTTGATTTCCAACTGCAACGCCTGGGTGCGTTGTTCCACCAGCTGTTCCAGATGCTGGGTTTGCAGGGACGCGCGCCGGGCCATGTCCCATTTATTGGCCAGGGTGTTGGCCATTTGCTGGACTTCGATGTTGTCGAACGGCTTTTTCAGGATCAGCAAGCGGTCATAGGCGTTCAGGCGCGACAGCAGGTCATCCCAGGAATAATCCGAGTACGCGGTGCATACCACCACTTGCAGGTCGGGTGCGACCTTCCACAGTTGCTCGATGGTCTTCGCGCCGTCCCAGCCTTGGGGCATGCGCATATCCACGAAGGCCAACGCGTAAGGGCGTTGCTCGGCCATGGCGGTGCTCAGCAAGGCCAGGCCTTCTTCGCCGCCATAGGCGCAGTGCAGCTCGAACGCCTGGGCCTGCGGCTGGGCGGTATCGCCAAACAGTGCCGACTCCATCTCGTCCAGCGCCTCGTTGGATGGCGCGCTCGGCATCAGGATCTTGCGAAAATCCTCATGAATGGACGGGGTGTCATCGATCAGCAGGATGCGCCGGTTGGGAGGCTGGTTCATGCAGTACTTCCGACAAGGGTCAAGGGAATCGTCAAGGTAAACACCGCGCCAAGGCCCGGTCCGTCGCTGTGAGCCGTGAGTTGGCCGTGCATTTCCACGGCGGCCAGGGCGCAGCTGTGCAGGCCGAAGCCGTGGCCTTCCTTACGGGTGGTAAAACCGTGGGTGAAGATCCGCGTCATGTTCTCGGCCGGTATGCCTTCGCCATCGTCCTTCACACTGATTTTAAGGGCCTGGTCACCTACCTGTTCGACCCTCAGGGTGATTTGCCGGGGCCGCTCGGAAAGACCGGTCATGGCGTACTTGGCGTTGCTGATCAGGTTGACCATGATCAGCAGCAACCGGTGTTTGTCCCCCAGAATCTGCGGCACCGGCGCGTATTCCTTGACCACCGTGACGTGGTGACGACTCAGGGCGCCGGCGTTCATGCGCAAGGCATCGTCCATCAGGGCACCGATATCCACAGGCTCCAGCAGCTTGGAAGCGCCGGCATAGGATTGCTGGGTCGAGACGATGTCCTTGATGTGGTCGACGCTTTTGCTCAACTGCGCCAGCTCATCGCTCATGCCTTGCTGCTCGCTGGCAATCGCGTCCACCAGTTGGTTCAGGTAGGCCGGCAGCAATTTGCCTTTTTCATCCTCGGTGAGGAAGCTGCCCAGGTCGCCCTGATGCGCGTTGATCAGTTGCATGGCCTTGCCCAGGCCCTGGGCCTTGCTGCTGCGCAGTTTGCGGCTGACCAGGTCGGCGGAAATATTCACGCTGTTGAGCACGTTGCCGACGTTGTGCAACACGTTGGTGGCGATCTCGGCCATGCCTGCCTGGCGGGCGCTGTCGAGCAGTTCGCTCTGGGCGTCCTTGAGTTGCTGCGTGCGCCGTTCCACCCGTTGCTCCAGGGTTTCGTTGGCCGATTGCAAGGCGCGGTTGACGCGGTTGATCTCGGCGAAACTGCGCAGCAGGCGCACGGCCAGGTAGAGCAGCAGCACCACCAGCAACGTCGAGAACACCAGCAGATAGCGGTGGTATTGATGTTCGATGAGGTCGGCGGCCTGCTGGTCCTGATCGAGGTGGGTGGTCAGCGCGTCGAGGTGCTCGGCCACGGGTACGGCGGCAATCCGTTCGAGCAGGCTGTTGACCACCGGCTGTTCGCGCAGGATCAGCGAAATATGATTGCTGAGGATATCCACCGGCGCCTGGAACTCAACCGGCAGGCTCTGTTTGTTGATCGCCAGTTTGCCCAGGCCCACCAGGATATCGGCAGCGCGTTCGTCGCTGGTGACTTGGGCGAACTCCAGGCTGCTGAGCAGCAGGTCGTAGGTGTCGGTGGCCACGCCCTGCAGTTTCAGCCGGCCTTCATCGTCCATGCTGCTGAATTGGGCCTGGATGTCATCTTCGGCGGTCGGCAGAAACGCCAGCGAATTACGCAATACCGCGTTGTGGGATTTGAACTGGTCCACCAACCGGGCTTTGTCCTGGATGGCCGCCTGATAGGCCGCCTGGCTGGCTTGCCAACCCGGCAGGTCGGCAGCGCTGTGGTAGGAGTCGCGGCTCGCAAGTTCAGCGCCGATCCGGGTCATTTCCGTCAGGGGCATGACCAGCGGGTCGTAGTTGTGGGTCAGCGCGATCCGCGCCTTGAGCACTTCGCTGTCCCACTGGGCATTGAGCTGCTGGAGCTGGCGGATCAGGTCTCGCGACTGGGTATAAGTGGCCGTCTGGTCGCGGGAAGACTTGAGGTACAAAAACACCAGCGTGGAAGCCAGGAACAGGCTCATCAGGCCAAGCAGCACTTGGCTGGCGCGGCGGCGATACAGGCGTGACAAACGTCTCATAGGGACTTGCCCGCCCAGTTACCGGTCAGGGTCTTGAGAAATTGAATGATGAGGTCCTTGTCTTCCTGGGTCGGGTTACGCCCCAGTTGGTACTTGAACATCACATCGACCGCTTCTTCCAGGGTCTTGGCCGAAGCGTCGTGAAAATACGGTGCGGTGACGGCGACATTGCGCAGGCTGGGCACCTTGAACACATAGCGGTCCTCTTCGTCCTTTGTCAGCAGGTAGCGCCCCAGGTCTGACTCCTGCGGGTTGCCGCGTGCCTGGAAGTAATCGCCCATCACTCCGAATTTCTGGAACATATTGCCGCCGATGTTCACGCCCTGGTGGCAGGCAATGCAGCCGTACTCCTTGAAGCGCTGGTAGCCGTACTTTTCCTGGGTGGTCAGTATCGCGGTGTTGCCCTGCAGATACTGATCGAACCGCGAGTCGGGCGTAAGCAGCGTGCGCTCGTAGGTAGCCAGTGCGTTTTGCACGTTGGCGGCGCTGAGGCCATCGGGGTAAGACTGGGCGAAGGCGCGTTGGTAGACGGGCAGGGCCGCCAGGTTCTGCACCACGGTGTTCCAGTCACTGCCCATTTCCACGGGGCTGGTGACCACCTGATCAACCTGTGCTTCCAGAGTGTCTACCCGACCATTCCAGAACTGCTTGAAGTTCAGGCTGGCGTTGAACACCGAAGGCGTGTTGAGCACCACAGGTTTACCGTCAAAGCCGATCGAGAACGGCTTGTTGTCGGCGCCGCCGGATTCCAGGCGGTGACAGCTGGCGCAGGACAGCGTGTTATTCGCCGACAAGCGCGGCTCGTTGAACAACTGGCGGCCCAGTTCAACCTTGGCCGGGTCCAGCGCCGGTATTGCCGGCATGGGCTTGAGCGCCTCGTTCAGCGGTGCGGCGGCCAGCGGTGCGCCGCTGCCCAGGCACAACGCGAGAATGAAGCCGGTACGGACAGTTGAAACATGGCTCAAGCGAGCACTCCTTGCGGCCTGGGGCTATTGATCGGGCATCAGTGTCGCGCTACCCACCTGCAGCAACTGGACGAAATCCTGCGGCGCCAACGCTTTGCTGAAGAGAAAACCCTGGCCCTCCTCACAGCGCTGGGCTTTGAGGAAATTCAGTTGGTCGATGGTTTCCACGCCTTCGGCAATTATTTCCAGTTTCAGGCTTTTACCCATGCCGATGATAGCCCTGATCAGTTGTTCGTCCTGACTATTAATGCTCAGGCCGTGCACGAAGGATTGGTCGATCTTCAGCACATCGATGGGAAAGCGCCGCAGGTAGCTGAGGCTGGAGTAGCCGGTGCCGAAATCATCCAGGGCCAGGCGCACCCCCAGCGCCTTGATCCTTTGCAGGATCGCCACGGTTTCATCGACGTTCTGCATCAGCACGCTTTCGGTAATTTCCAGCTCCAGCAGGGCGGGCGGCAGGCCGGTTTGTTCGAGGATGGCGGCCAGGTTGTCGACGAAGTTGCGTTGGCGAAAGTCGATCGCCGAAATATTCACCGACATGCGCAGCGGCGCCAGGCCCATGTGCCGCCAGGCTTGGGCTTGTGCGCAGGCCTGGCGCAGTACCCACTGGGTCAGGCGCACGATCAGGCCGCTGTCTTCGGCGACCGGAATGAACTCGGCCGGCCTGACCCAGCCGGACCTTGGATGAAACCAGCGTGTCAGCGCCTCCGCGCCGACGATCCGCCCGGATTCCAGCGCAAGCTTGGGCTGGTAGTGCAGCACCAACTCGTCGTGCTCCAACGCCTGGCGTAGCGCGCTCTCCAGGTTTTGCTGGTGTCGGGCGCGCAGGTTCATGTCTTCGGTATAAAAACTGAAGTCGTTCGGGCCGCGCTCCTTGCTGGTGTGCATGGCGGTTTCAGCCTGCTTGATCAACCCTACCGCGTTGGCGCTGTCGTTGGGGTAAACGCTGATCCCAAGGCTCGCGGTCACGCTCAGGTCCTGCCCGGCGACGTGCCGCGTCGCGCTGATGGCATTCAGCACTTTTTGCGCAATGTGCTGGGTTTGCTGGGGGTGCTGGATATCGTTGAGCAGGATCACGAACTCATCGGCGCCGTAGCGAAACACCGAATCAGAGGCCCGTACCGTTGCCACCAGGTTCTGGCTGACCTGCTCGAGCACTTCATCGCCCACCGGGTAGCCCAGGGCATTGTTGATGCGCTTGAAGCGATCGAGCCCGATAAACATCACCGCCAGTTGCGTGTCATGTCGCCGGCCCAGGGCGATGGCCTGGGTCAGCCGGTCGCCCAGCAGCGTACTGTTGGGCAGCCCGGTGAGGGCGTCGTATTGCAACAGGTGCGAGACCTTGAGCAGTTCCTGCACGCGTTCTTCGATGGTGCGCTCCAGGCTGATCACCTTGAGCGCGGCGTCCTGGGCCAGTTGCCATTTCCACGTCAGGGCGCTGGCCATCTGGCGGATTTCCAGGTGATCGAATGGCTTTTTCAGGATCAGCAACTGGTAGTTGTACTTCAAGCGCGCTTCGATCGCCTCGAAGGAATAGTCGGAATAGGCCGTGCACAGGGCAATTTGCAGGTTGGGGTCGACGTCCCACAGTTGTTCGATGGTTTGCAGCCCGTCCCAACCGGGGGGCATGCGCATGTCGATAAACACCAGCGCATAGGGCGCCTGGTCCTGCAGTGCCTTGTTCACCAGCGCCAGCGCTTCCTGGCCCTGGTAGGCGGAGTCCAGCTCGAATGCCTGGCGTACCGGCGCGGCGGTGCCGAAAAGGGCCGACTCCAAGGTGTCCAGGGAGGGCTCGCCGTGCTCGTCGGCGCAGAGGATCTTGCGAAAATCCTGGTGGATCGAAGCCGTGTCATCGACGATCAGGATGCGACGGTTGGCCCGCCCTGATTCCGGGGTCATGGTGCCCTGCGCCTGTGCAGAAGACTCGACGGCATAACGATTCCTTCCCTGGTTTTACAATCAAAGGGGTGTAAACATGCAGTGACAGCATAGCTGAGCTCCCTTGATATCGACGGCCAGTTGGCGTCAAATCAACAGCATTTTCGCGCTGCTGGCCTGGATCGGCACGGCGCACCGGTTCAATCGAGCTTCACATCGTTTAATTTGAAGGCAGAGTCGCCATGGATGAACAACTCGCTACGAAGTCCGCTGTGCTGCTGGTCGACGATGAAGAGTCGATCCTCAACAGCCTGCGCCGCCTGTTGCGCAGCCAGCCTTACGAGGTGGTGTTGGCCACCAGCGGCGCCCAGGCCCTGGAGATCATGGCAACCCGGCCCATCGACCTGGTGATGAGCGATGCGCGCATGCCCGGTATGGACGGGGCCACGCTGTTGGCGGAAGTCCACCGCCTGTACCCGGCCACCGGCCGCATCCTGCTCACCGGTTACGCCGATTTGACCACCATCGTCAAGGCGATCAACGATGGGCAGATTCACCGCTACATCAGCAAACCCTGGAATGACGAAGAGTTGCAGCTGGTCTTGCAGCAGACCCTCGAACATCAGCGGCTTGAACGCCTTGCGCGGGAGCAGAACGACCAGCTCAAAGCGCTGAACGCCACGCTGGAAAAGCGTGTGACGGCGCGTACCGCCGAACTGCAACAGACCGCCGACATGCTCGACCTGGCCTACGACGAGCTCAAGCGCAGCTACGTGACCGGTACCGAAGTGTTTTCGTTGCTGGCCAACCTGCGGCTGCCCAAGGACAAGCAGACCAACCGCGCGTTGATCGAATTGATCCGCGTGTACTGCGCCGCCCAGGTCATGGATGAAGCCAGCACCCGCGACCTGACCATGGCCGCCGCGCTGTACAACATCGGCAAACTGAGCTGGACCGACAGCATGATGGTTGCGCCGTCCGACAAGCTGTACAGCACCGACCGCGCGCTGTATCGCGAATACCCGACCCAGAGCGAGTCGCTGTTGATGACCCTGGAGCCGATGAAGGACGCGGCGCGGATCATTCGTCATCACCAGGAGCGTTGGGATGGCTCGGGGTTTCCCGACCACCTCAAGGGTGAGGCGATCCCGGCGGGTTCGCGGCTGCTGAAACTGGCCGTGGACTTCATCGAGCTGCAAAAAGGCCTGATCCTGGAGCGGCACCTGAACAGCGATGAAGCGTTACTGTATATCCGCAAGTACGCCGGGCGCCTTTACGACCCGGAGTTGGTCGAGGATTTTGTGCAGGCCTGCGCCACCTTCCTCAGCGATGTGACCCTGGGCGACCCCACGGTCAAAGTCCTCACCACCCGCGAACTTGAAGACGGCATGGTCCTGGCGCGCAACCTCAACGCCGACAACGGCATGCTCCTGCTCAACGCCGGCAAGGTGCTGAACCTGCCGCTGGTGGACAAGCTGATCGCGTTCGAGTCGATGGAGGGCGCAAAATACAGCGTATTTATCAAACAACCCGACGAGATAACGATTCCCACATGAGCCCTTCAATTATCCGCATCGCTGCCGCGGTCCTGATCGACAAACACGGCCAGACCTTGCTGGTGCGCAAACGCGGGACCCTGGCCTTCATGCAGCCCGGCGGCAAGATCGACGCTGGCGAACAACCGGTCGAGGCGCTGGCCCGCGAGCTGCAGGAAGAACTGAACCTGCGTATCGATCCGGCACAAGCTGTGTACCTCGGCCAGTTCTCGGGGCCTGCGGCCAACGAGCCGGGCTTCACCGTGCAGGCTGACATGTTCCAGCTGCACATCGACGTGGCGGTCACCCCGGCCGCTGAAATTGAAGAAATACGCTGGATCGACCCCATGGGCGACGGCGGCCTGCCGTTGGCGCCGCTGAGCCGTGACCAGATCCTGCCGCTCTACCGCGCGTCGCTGATCGGCGCATGACGATTCGCCCACTCAATGCCTGCGATGCCGAGGCCTATCGGGCATTGATGCTCGAGGCCTATGATGTTTATCCCCAGGCGTTCACCTCCAGCGTCGCCGAGCGCGCAGCGATGCCGTTGACTTGGTGGCAAAAGCGCCTGGACGGTGCGTTGGACCGTTTGCTCGGCGCATATGCCGGCGACGCACTGGTCGGCATCGTCGGCCTGGCGTTCGAGCCTCGGGAGAAAGCGCGGCACAAGGTGACGTTGTTCGGCATGTACGTGACTCCAGCCCATCAACGCAACGGCCTGGGCCGCCGGTTGGTGCAGGCGGCACTCGACCAGGCACGCGAGCACCCGCACCTCAAGGTGGTCCAACTGACCGTCACCGCCGGCAATGACGCCGCCTTTGCGTTGTACCGGCGCTGCGGCTTTATCCAGTACGGCCTGGAACCGTTGGCGGTGCGGGTGGGCCTGGACTACTTCGACAAAATCCACATGTGGCGTGAGCTGCGCGGCGAGGGTTAAGGGGGCATTACATTCCCCAGGCGACCGGCCTGGCACCGTGATAATCAAAGATACCCCGGAGTACGAAGACATCTTTGCCATCCTCTTTTGCGGTGCGCTCAATGGCCACCCGCCATCGACCACGGCCCGCGCCTGCCTCTACCTGGGGTAAATCAATATAGGTGTAATTGCCGATTTTTTTGCGGCTGACACGACCTGCCTGAATGTCCTCAGTGATCTGCTCAAGTTTGTTTTTCGCACTGTCTGATAGCAGCGGGCTTTGCGCTTCTAACAGCTCGTCCTGTTTTATGATGTTGACCACGGCGTCTCGGGCCGTTGGGGGAGGCGGGGAAGGTGTCGGTGCGGGGGATGGTTTTTCAATTTTTTTGATGGGTACACGGGGGGCGTCAAACTCTAAAGACGCTGAAAACCGAGGGAGGTTCTTTTCAAAATCCGTGACGGCGACACTGTCGATCATTCTTACGCCAGACTCACCGCTCTTGTATGTACCGCGTGACATGGCGACATAGGGAATGCCCGATTTTTTAAAGTCCTCGGCGTAGGACACCACGCCAAGTTCCTTGAGCTTTTCCTTGAATTTTATTGTTCTGAACAGGGTCAAGGATTTTTGTACTTCAGGGTTCGACAAAAGCGATTCCAGCGCCTCTTCGCGCGTAATTTTATTATCGGTAGCTATTCGGGTAAGCGTTTGTTGGCGTCCTTTTTCGTTTAGAAACGCCTTGAGCGAATCCGATGACCAAGTTGAAAGTTTATAATTTTCATCAAATTTATCCAGGCTCTTCATCTGCTTGGGTGTGATCGCATAACCTACAAACTGTGCGTTTGTGTCGGGGTCCTGAATTCTAATGGAGGCTCGGATTTCTTTTGAAAAGTTATCGTTTTTGCCAATTAGTCTTTTTATTTTTTTAAACAATTTATCTTTGTCCAACGGGAGCAGGGGAGGGACCAGGTTCAAGGTTGATCTGTTTATGTGGACGTAGATGTCCGCCTCCGAATGCAGCCTCAACAATGCGTCACGTAATTCATTTTTGGCGCGTGGGCTTAAATTCCGCTGCCCCGAGATCCTGCGACGAAAGGTGGCTTCGTCGATATTACCCATCTGCTGTCGTGCGTTCGCCAGCAGCGCTCGCTTCTGTGGCTCCGTCATTTCTTTAATGAGGGGTTCGAAATACCTTAACTGCTCATCTGTTGAGTAGATACCAAGCGCCGCGATCAGGTCGGCATCGACTTGCTGTTCAGGCGTGAGCCCGCGCAGCATGCCCATCACCGTGCCGCCGCCCGCTGTCGTGCGTTCGAAACGTGGCTTCCAGCTTTTTGCGTCGCCCGGCACCACCATAAAGCTCGCGCTGTTTCCTGCCGGGTCTTTTACATAGCGCGCACCGTCTTCGACAAAGGACTGAAACAGGTGATAACGCCCGCCTTCATCCCTCATCGCGATCAGTTGGTTATTGTGTTTGTCAAAAAAACACGGGGCGTTGCCCGATGTGCGCCACAGCGTGTAGTGGTTCGCCTGGGCAAATTCTTCCACGTCAAAGAATGCGTCGATCGGTTGGGGCAACCGATACGCGGCAACATCGACCCAGGCCGGCTCCAACGGCCGGATCGAAGCCTTTGTGACCGCGATGCGTGCCCTGTGGTGGGTGCCGATTTTTCGGACCAGCCCCGGCATACGGCGGCCCAGTTGTCTGGCCAGGCCTAGCCCTTTCTCTATGCGCCTGCGCACAAACGTCTGTGCGGCCCTGCCGGGCACCAGGCCGATAAAAAGATCGGCCACTTCAATGCCGAACATGAAGGCGTTTACGGTGGACTCGCGGGAAATCTGCGCATTGCTGCGTGAACGGAAAGCGGCATGCGCGAGTTGAAACCCAAGCTGCACCAGATACAAATACGCGTGAAAATTGCCGGTTATCGTTGTTAAGGCATAGCGGTGCACGCCGCGTGTGTCGCTGAAGATCCGTGAGCGCTCGTGCGCATCGTTAGTGGCCATACGCGCGCTGAAGTAGGCTCGCCATTGCGGTTTTGCCTTCAGCACGTCCAGCTCTTTCAGGCCGTTGGCCAGTTCCCTGAACGGCGCTTCATCCGGGGCATCCGGTGTATACAGCACGCAGACGCCGCCAGGCGTGGTGCTTTTTCGCTGAATGATCAACACGCCGTTGATCACTTGCCCCCCTCGGCCTTCATCCAGTGCGCCGCCCATCACCAACAGGTTCACGTCGATCTCGAACGCGCTGACCCGTGGGCGTTCTGTGGAATCGGGGTACTCGACCACCGCCTTTATCCAGTCAAACCCGCTCCCGGGCGTCTTGAATATAAACAGCTTGTGAACATCGGGATTCAACCGGCTCTCCAGGGCGTCCTTGTGCATTTTCGCCGCGTTGGCGCGCTGCCAGGCGGTGGCGAAGCTGTTGCCTTCGCTGCCCTGTGAAAAGGTTGACCTCAGGTACTCGGCGTATTTTTCTCCAATGTCGGCTTCTTGGGCGAGCGCGCGTAAATCCGAATTGCCCAGCGTGCCCTTGGTGTTGCCGTCGGTATCGACAAGGGTGGCGGTGGCGCTGATGGTTCTGTGGAAGTCATGCGCGGACCATGGGTCGACATTGCGCTGGGCGTAACTGCCCAGTGTGCGTAGGTCTATGACGACCCGGCTCTTCCAGGTGCCACGGGTCAGTGTCTGGCCTTCCAGAAACCGTGGGATGTTTATTTTTTCATCGGCGGTGATGTAAACGACCGAGGTGTTCTCGTCGCGATACCCCATCAACTCCACCGGCAGGGAGGCGGATATACGCAGATGAACCAGGCTTTTATACGGGGCAATATCCACGTCGGCATAGGCCGGTTTCTGTTTTTTCAGGACCTTGTCTGTGTGTTCGAGTGAAAACGCTTCCAGTGTCTGAACCTTTTCAAGAAAAGGCATGAGCGCCGTATTGCTGTCACTCATCGCCTGTTCCAGTTGCCTGTAGCGGGCCTGGTCGTGCACGTCGGCAGTTTTCAGCCACTCGGGTTCGCGCACCTCTATCAGGCGCAGATTACGTGTGGCAAAGGCATCGGCGATGTCCAGATACTGGGTGGTGTCCGCCGCCAGATCGAGTTCGCCGGCCACCGGCAATGTTTCCTTGCGCAGGGCTTCGCGCACAGCAAAATATTGTCGAATTCGCACTGAGCGAACACAGTGAGCCACGATATCGGCCTCTATCGTTGGCGGGCTTGCGGCCAGCACGGGCAAACCGGGCAGCCCTGCGCGGGCCGTTTTCGACAGGCTTGCGAGCAGGCGCTTGCCGGCCGGGCCGCCTTCGCGTATGCGCGCCGCCACGGCCTGATTCAAACGGTCCAGGTTTTCATATTCCTCAAACGCCTCGCCCGGGCTGTACAGCATCACGCTGCCCGTAGGCGGAGTCTTGCCCGTGGCGTTGAGGATGAATGCCGCGGCGAACTCACTGCCGTCCTCCAGCATCAGCCGGTATACCGCGGGCCTGTTGTCGATGGCGAAGGCCTTTTCCCGCGCCGCCGCAGTGGGGTACTTGAGCACATTGTCGGCCAGTGTCCGCCCGGCCGCCGACAACGTGCCATCCACCGTGCGCAGCGCCAGTTGATGGGCCAGCACCTGGCGACGCAAGGCAATCAGTTGTTCCTCCGGGTCGGGTTGGTCGTCCTCGGCGGTGTCCCAGAACGCGTTCAGACTTTGGATGACGGCGATTTCCGTCGAGCCGGCCAGTTGCGCCGCCGTGCCGTTTGAAGACAGGTGCTTGTCCGCGTCCAGTGTGTTGGGTTCCCGGTAGAAGGCACCGCTCTGTTGGGTCAGATAGGTGCCGCCGTCTGGCGCGCGCAACCGGGTGAGCAACGACCCCAGCGGCTCGCTGGACAAGAGTTGCCGTTGCCCCTCCTGGTCCTCCCGGTAACGGCTGTAAAAGATCTGGTTGGGGTTGATGGGCCGGGGCGAATTGGGAAAGGCTTCAGTCAATTTATGCTGATACACCCTGCCCAGGCTTGGCTGTGCCTGTATCAGGTCGTTGGTTTGGACGTTGAGTTTGGCAAGCTCGCCGATGAGGTGCTCCTGCTGGTCCTCGGTCGAAGACGCCGGGGGTACCACAGGCAACGTCACGGGCTGAAAAGTGACGAGGGGCGTGTATTTGGCCTGGATCGGTTGTGGATCGTCACCCTGTCGGACTGGGGAAGAAGGCAATGAAGTGTGCATGCGCGAACCCTTACTAAAGGGCGCAAGTTGAGCAAGGTGCTGTGCGCCCGGATGAATGTAAGGGGCGAGTGTAGGCGCGGCACCAAGGGGCCCAGCGGTGCATGTGTCTCGGACAGCCGAGCACTATGCAAGGTTGGTCTCAGGTAACGCATAGGTATCTACATAGCTTTGTAGCAGCCTACGGTAACCACGATGCGAAGCGAGCCGCTCTTGCTCTTGCTCTTGATCCTGCTCTTGATCTTAGGCGGCCCCCCAAATCACTGTCGGATTACGGGCACACCGAGCCTAAGCGAGGTGCCGAGTGGTGGGGCAAGAGCGTTTTGCTTACTTTTGCGCTTTTTGTACGGACCGGACACATGGTTGACACCTGTGCGGGGACATAGTGGACACATTATGCCCCGTAGTCAGGGTTATTCACGTCGAAGGTCCGTAGAAATTGATGACAGAAGTAGACGTCAAATAAGCCATCTCTCTCAGCGTTAGGACGTATTGCGATGTGTTGTCCACGCAGACCTTTGGCGATGCTGAAGTAGCGTTTCTGAAAGCGAAATCGACTGTCATAAACCTTAGCCAACACATCATCTGGGCCATATTCAAATTCCGACAGTTGCTGTGGATACGCCCAGGGACTGCTCCGATAGCGGTCCATAGGCACCTTGTAGCCCAGCGCCTGATGAGGGCGCTGCAGGTTATAAACCTCACG
Source organism: Pseudomonas sp. R2-37-08W (assembly GCF_003851705.1). NCBI lineage: Bacteria > Pseudomonadati > Pseudomonadota > Gammaproteobacteria > Pseudomonadales > Pseudomonadaceae > Pseudomonas > Pseudomonas sp. R2-37-08W. The sequence goes on from NZ_CP027728.1 coordinate 1,267,144, forward strand.
CCATTGATCAAAAGCCGATTGAGCCTCCATCAGTGTGGAAAAATAACGCCCATCAAGCACTTCTGCTTTGAGCGAGCGGTGGAAACGTTCGATCTTCCCATTGGTTTGAGGATGGCGAGGACGGCTGAAGCTGATCCGAATTCCCAGGCGAATCAGCCAGATACTCAGTTCTGAAACTTCACCCGGATTGCGTGGCGAGCCCCAGGGAGCGCCGTTATCAACGTTGATCCGAACTGGCAAGCCATAGCGCTGGAAAACCTCGATCATCTTCTCCTTCACCGTGGCTCCCCGTTCGTTATCACAGGCATCAATGGCTAGGCTGAACCGGGAGTGGTCATCCAACAGAGTCAGGGGGTGGCATCGACCTTGTTGCAGTGCGAAATGTCCTTTGAAATCCATCTGCCACAGATCATTAGGCGCGTCGTGTTCAAATCGCAACGTCGCCGTATGTTCCTTCTGAGGCGGTTGAATCAGGCCATGGCGGTGCAAGACATTGGTGACGGTGCTGGGAGCAATGCGCTTTTCCAACAGGCTACTAATGGTGCGTCCACCCCATGCTGGATGGGCCTGTCTAAGTGCGATGATTTGGGCTTCCAAAGCCGTCTGAGTCAGTTTAGGGCTGGTCGCTGGCCTGCGGGATTTCTCTTGCAGACCAGGCTGACCCAGCGCCTCGTAGCGTTTGAGCCACTTGTACGCTGTTTGTGGGCTGATACCGAATCGTCGACACAACTCACGTTTGTTGCTGCCGGGTTGCCGTGCTAAGGCAACGAACTCTTCTTTCAGGCTCATGGCGTCTCTCGTAGTCCAAGGCATGATGGCTTTCCGACGAAGTTGGCTCGCCGCAAAGTGTCGACCATGTCCCCGCACACCCGTCAACCATGTGTCCGGTCCGTACACGCTTTTCAAAAGTGAGCCGCCGTAAGGGCGGAACCCATAGCAGCCGTTACCGCAGCAACGGATATGTACTCGTACTGATCCAGCATCTCGGTCGGCTGTCAGGCCGCAATCGGGGGCAAGCCCCCTCCCACATTTGGAACGCGGCATCAGTTAGAGAGGCTTCGGCTTCCGAGCCGCCACAGGTTCAGGGTCGTGCCAAGTTGGCAGGTAACGGGGAGCCTGTCGCGGGCCTCAGCGCACCGCACTCACGCCATCGAGCGTCGAAAATGACGTGTCCTTGGCCGTCAGCAAGAAGTCACGCATGTACGGCGCATCCAGCATGTCCGCGCGAATCCCCGCATACAGCGTGGCGAACAAACCTTTCTCGCCCAGCCGCTTGGCCTTTACATAACCGCGTGAGCTGTACTCGTGCAGCGCCCAATGGGGCATGCCGCACACGCCACGGCCGCTGGCCACCAGTTGCATCATCATCACCGTGAGTTCCGAGGTGCGCACCTGGGCGGGTTCCACGTCGGCCGGCTCCAGAAAGCGGGTGAAGATGTCCAGGCGATCACGCTCCACCGGGTAGGTGATCAGGGTTTGCGTCAGCAGGTCTTGCGGCACGATGTAGGATTTATTCGCCAGCGGGTGCTGGTTGGCCACGGCGAGCATGGCTTCGTAGGTGAACAGCGGCACATAAGTGATGCCCGGCAGCTCCAGCGGGTCGGAGGTCACCACCAGGTCGAGGTCGCCACGGGCCAGGGCCGGCAGTGGCGCGAAGGCAAAGCCCGAGGCCAGGTCGAGCTCGACTTCGGGCCAGGCATCGCGGAACTGGTCGATGGTCGGCATCAGCCACTGGAAGCAGCTGTGGCATTCGATGGCCATGTGCAGGCGCCCGGCGGTGCCGCCGGCCAGGCGTGCGATGTCACGCTCGGCGCCGCGCAGCAGGGGCAGGGTGGCGTCCGCCAGTTGCAGCAGGCGCAGGCCGGCGCTGGTGAAACGAACCGGTTTGGTCTTGCGCACGAACAGCGGCATGCCCAAGCGCTCTTCGAGTTCCTTGAATTGGTGAGACAGCGCGGACTGGGTCAGGTGCAGGCGCTCGGCCGCCTCCACCAGGCTGTCGGCTTCGCGCAGGGCGTGCAGGGTCTTGAGGTGACGGATCTCGAGCACGGGCTCTCCATGAAGACAATTTGTGACGAAGCGCAATGGCGTGAGTTTGTCTCATGTTGCAGCGCATGTCGACCAGGACCGCCTGGCACTCTTCATCAAACTGTCATCGAACTGTGGCAGCGCGCTTGAACAAACTTCATCAGACTCGCGCTCTACTGGGGTTCTGCGTTTCGGTGTTTTTCATGCGCGTGTTGCTTTTACTGGCCGCTCTGTTGTTCGGCCTGCCGTCTTTTGCGGCTTCTCGATGTGACGTCAATGTCCCGACCCAAACGGTCGACCTGGCTCAGGTAAGCATCGCCTACCAAAGTATCGGGCGTGCGTCCGACCCTGCCTTGCTGTTGGTGATGGGCCTGGGCGGGCAGTTGATCCACTGGCCTGACGAAGTGGTTGTCGCGCTGTGCCAGCAAGGTTTTCGGGTAATCCGCTACGACAACCGCGATGTTGGCCTGTCCACCTGGCGCCAGGCACCGGCCAGCGCCAACCTGACCTTCGAGGTGCTGCGCTACAAGCTCGGCCTGCCGGTGGCGGCGCCCTACACGCTGACCGACATGGCCGACGATGCCTTGGGCTTGATGGATGCATTGCAGGTCCGGCAATTTCACGTGCTGGGGGCGAGCATGGGCGGCATGATCGCCCAGCACCTGGCGGCGATGGCGCCGCAGCGGGTGGAAAGCCTGACCCTGATCATGACCAGCTCCGGCGCCGAAGGCCTGCCGGCCCCGAATGCGGCACTGGTGCAGTTGCTGTCGCGGCGCAGCGCGCCTAATCGTGAGGTGGCGTTGGAACAGCAGGCGGATTTGCTTGCGGCACTGGGCAGCCCAAATGTGCAGGATGATCGCCAGGCATTGCTGCATCAGGCGGCGCTGTCCTATGACCGTGCGTTCAACCCCGAAGGCGTGAAGCGCCAGATCATGGCGATCCTCGCCGAGCCGAGCCGCGTGCCGTTGCTCAACCAGCTGCGGGTGCCGACCCTGGTGGTTCATGGCACCGCCGACCCGTTGCTGCCAGTGATGCACGGCGTTCATCTGGCCGCGCATATCCAGGGCAGCCAGTTGAAATTGATTCCAGGCCTGGCCCACCGTTTCCAGGAGGCGTTCAAGGCGCCGTTGCTGGCGGCGGTGCTGCCTTACCTGCAAGCCCATCGCGAAGATACCGCGCATTGGGCGCAGATCGACCTGGGCGAGCCTTCGAAGCTGCTGTGAAGGTGGTGTATCGTGTCGCTTTTGCGGCGCATTAATGCCAGCGAGGTGGCCTGCCCATGAGTACTCCCCTGAAAATCGATTTCATCAGCGACGTGTCTTGCCCCTGGTGCATCATCGGCCTGCGCGGCTTGACCGAAGCCCTTGATGAGCTTGGCGCCGAGGTGCAGGCCGAGATTCATTTCCAGCCGTTCGAATTGAACCCGAACATGCCCGCCGACGGGCAAAACATCGTGGAACATATCACTGAGAAATACGGCTCCAGCGCCGAAGAGTCCCAGGCCAACCGCGAGCGCATTCGCGACATGGGCGCCGCGTTGGGCTTTGCCTTTCGCACCGATGGCCAGAGCCGTATCTACAACACCTTCGATGCGCACCGCCTGTTGCATTGGGCCGGCATTGAAGGCTTGCAATACAACCTCAAGGAGGCGCTGTTCAAGGCCTATTTCACCGACGGCCAGGACCCCTCCGACCACGCCACCCTGGCGATCATCGCTGAAAGCGTCGGCCTGGACCTCAAGCGCGCCGCCGAGATTCTCGCCAGCGACGAATATGCAGCAGAGGTGCGTGAGCAGGAGAAGCTGTGGATCACCCGTGGCGTGACCTCGGTGCCGACCATCGTGTTCAACGACCAGTACGCTGTGAGCGGTGGGCAGCCGGCTGAGGCCTTTGTTGGGGCGATTCGCCAGATCATCGCCGAGGCCAAACAATAAGCATAATGTGGGAGGGGGCTTGCTCCCGATGGCGGTGGATCAGTCAATGTATGCAGAGACTGACCCACCGTCATCGGGAGCAAGCCCCCTCCCACATGTGCCCTGTGTTCATTGCCCCCTGGCCCATCCCTTGCATTGCCCCCCTAAAGCCCACCCGGTCTGCGGTTGGGCGCTGCCATTAGGGATGAAACACTGCCTTGAATATTCTTGACCTCGACCACAGCCTCACCGCTCAGGCGCCGATTGCCCAGCGGTTGGCCAGCGGCCGGGCCACGCGCCTGGATCTGCTGGACCTGGGCCCGAAACTGCGCCTGTGGTCCACCGAAAAAACCTGGAAACGTTTCGTCGAGCGCCTGGCCCAGCGGCCACGGCCCAGGGATGCGCGCCCGGAAATCCTGTTCGTCGGCTCCGGCGACTATCACCACCTCACGCCGGCGTTTCTCGCCGACCTGAAAGAACCCATCAGCCTGATCCACTTCGACAACCACCCCGACTGGGTGCGCTTTGCGCCCAAGCGCCACTGTGGTTCGTGGGTCAACCGCGCGCTCAAGATGCCGGCGATCAAACGCATCGTCACCCTGGGCCCCTGCAGTGACGACCTGCATAACCCGCAGCTGCGCGGCGGTAACCTCGGGGCCCTCAAGCGCGGGCAGTTGCAGCTGTTCCCCTGGCAGCACCCGCCCTCGAAAGTCTGGGGCCGGGTCGGCGATGGCGCCGGACACCGACAGCAGGAAAATCACCTGCACTGGCGCAACCTGGCGGAGCTGGACTGGGCCACGTTCCTTGACGAGATGATCGCCAGCCTGCCCACCGACGCGGTCTGGATCACCCTCGACAAAGACGTGCTCGCCAGTGAAGACGCCGCCACCAATTGGGACCAGGGCGGCATGCGCCTGAGCCACTTGCTCCAGGCCCTGCGGGCGTTGGCCGCGCATAAACGCATCATTGGCATCGACGTGTGCGGCGAGTTCGCGGCGCCTGCCTTCAGCAACGCGTTCAAGCGCTGGGAAGCCAAATCCGACCAGCCCCCGCCCGAGCGTTGGAGCGTGCAGGATTTGCAGCGCAATGCCGCGACCAATGCGGCGTTGATCGATCTGTTCGAGGAGTTGTTCCCGTGAGCCTGACCGTGGTGATGTTGCTGGCGCTTTCCATCGTGCTCGATGTGATCGGCCAGTTGTGTTTCAAGCTCGGCGTGGACCGTTTGCCGCAACTCGATGGCGGTTTCCGTCTGCGCGGGTTTTGGGGCCAGGTGTTCAATGCGCCGCTGCTCTGGGCCGGCATCGGGGCCTATGTCATCGAGTTTTTCGTCTGGCTCGAAGCCTTGTCCCGGGCGCCGTTGAGCTTGCTGTTTCCGTTGGCAGCGTTGGCGTATTGCCTGGTGGTGCTGGCGGGCCGTTGGGTGCTCAAGGAGACCGTCAGCCGCCGCCGTTGGCTGGGCACGCTGGTGATTACCTTCGGCGTGATGTTGGTGGCGATTGCGGGGGGCCAGGCATGAGTACGCAAACCGTCGACACGGGCTGGTTGCATGGGCGGCTTGGCACGCTGGTGCTGTGGGCGCTGTTGATCGCCACTGAAAGTGCCGGGCAGCTGTTTACCAAGGTGGCCGGTGATCAATTGGGGCAGATGGATTTCACCTGGCAATGGCTGGCGGATGTCGCGCGCAACCCGGGGATTCTGGCGGCGATTGCCAGTTATATCAGCGCGTTTTTCGTGTGGATGCTGATCCTGCGGCGCAGCAGTCTGTCGTTGGCCTTCCCGTTGAGTTCGCTGGTGTTCGTGGCGGTGTTGCTGGGGTCTTGGCTGGGGTTGGGGGAGCACATCAGCCCGCTGCACTGGGTGGGCGTTGTGGTGATCATTGCCGGTATCGCCCTGCTGGCCGAAGGCGAAGAGAACTGAAACACGATCCCATGTGGGAGGGGGCTTGCTCCCGATAGCGGTGTATCAGCCAAAGGTGTATTGACTGACCCACCGCTATCGGGAGCAAGCCCCCTCCCACATTTTGACCGAGGTGAATCAATCGAATGTGTAGCTGATCGCCGTCTGCACCTGGCCCTGGTTCACCTCGCCGGCTTGCCTGACGATGCTGCTGTTGGCCGCCGAGCCGACCAGGTGCACCCAACTCGCACTGGTCAGCAATGACCAGTTGCGCGCCAGGGGGAACTGGAAGCTCTGGCTCAAGGTGACGTTCTGGAAACCGCCACTGGCGTTGTAGGCCTTGAACCCCGTGGCGGCCGCCTCGTTATTGTCCACCCCGAAAAACGTCTGGTTCTGGCGCGCGTCGGCAAAGCGCGCCACCAGGCCGCTACTGCCGATGATTCCACCGCCCAGCGGGTAACCGAGTTCACCGCCGACCTTGCCCAATACGCCGCTCTGGGAATGCCCACCGCCCACGGCCTGGCCCAGCTGCGCGTAGACCCGCCAGAAATCGGCCGGCGCGTACTGGACGAAACCGCCGACCTCGGCCATGTCCGACACATTGCGCAGGCCTTGCAGCGCGCCGTTGGAGGTACGGCCCGACAAATAATTGATGTACGGGCCGGCAGTGAGGCCGTGGGCGTTCAATGCGCTCCAGGTCAAGCCGTCATCGGTGCTCAGGCTGACGTCACCCCAGTCCAGGTCCAGGTAGGGCACGGGGCGGGTTTCGTAGCGGCTGCCGGTCGGGTCGTGGGGTTGGTAGCTGACGCCTGCGCCGACGTCTCCGGTAATGCCTTCGGCCTGCGCGCTCAGGCTCAGCAGCCCGGCGAGTGCAGCGCATGTGATCCTTAACATGGTCACAGTTCCTGGGTGAGTGAACAGGCGCGCATGAACGCGCAAACCCTGGCGCCTGCGCAAGCACTCATCTTGTTTGTAGCAAGCTACAAAAATTGTAGCTTGCAGCGCACCTATCGCCCGGAATATCCAGCAAACCCCCAGCCCCGCTGGGCTTTGGCCAATTGGCACGCTCCCTGCTCTACCGGTAAGGCAAGCGCATACAGCGCGCCTCTTTCCAAAGGTAGACGCAATGATCCAATGGCATATCGTGTGTGACTTCGACGGGACCATCACCCCCACCGATGTCATCGACAACGTCCTCCAACGCTTCGCCGGCCCCGAATGGGAAACCATCGAACAGGAATGGCTGGACGGGCATATCGGCTCACGCGAATGCCTGAGCCGCCAACTGGCGCTGATCAAGGCGACCCCGAGCGAGTTGCTGGCCTATTTCGACAGTGTCGAGATCGACCCGGACTTTCCGGATTTCGTCGATCACGTCATGGGCCTGGGCGCGACCATCGAAGTGGTCAGCGACGGCATCGAGCAAGGCATCGCGCGCATTCTGTCGCGCAACTACGTGACCTTGCTGCCGATCCTCGCCAACCGTCTGCGCCAGGTCGACCAGAACAGCTGGCGCATCGACTTCCCTTACGCAAGCGATGCCTGCCGCGCCGCTTCCGGCAACTGCAAATGCAAATCCACGCCGCGCAACAAGCGCGTGCTGGTGATCGGCGACGGCAAGTCCGATATGTGCGTGGCTTCCACCGCCGACTTCGTGTTCGCCAAAGGCAGCCTCGCCGAGTATTGCGTCGCCCACCAGATTCCCCATGCGCGCTTCGACAGCTTTGCCGAAGTGCCTGCATTGCTGGCGCAGCTGCCACAAGGCATCGCCGCCAACGCCACATCCTTTACTGCCGACACTCAGGAAATTTTCCATCATGTCTGATATCCGTATCGCTACCACTGAAGACCAGATCCTTCTGGATAAAGAAGCCAAGTACTGCTCCTACGGCGACACCGTGCATTACATCGAGCCGCCGCGTATTTTCAGCCGTTGCGAAGGTTCCTACGTGTGGGACACCGAAGACCAGGCTTACCTCGACCTGCAGATGTGGTACTCGGCCGTCAACTTCGGCTACGCCAACCCGCGCCTGAACAACGCATTGAAACAACAGATCGACACCCTGCCGCAGATTGCCAGCCAGTACCTGCACAAGGGCAAGATCGAGCTGTCGGAAATGATCGCGGTGGACGCCAAGAACAAGTTCGGCCTCGACGGTCGCGTGCACTTCAACGTCGGCGGTTCGCAGTCGATTGAAGACTCGTTGAAAGTGGTGCGTAACGCGTCCAACGGCAAGAGCCTGATGTTCGCCTTCGAAGGCGGCTACCACGGGCGCACCCTCGGTGCCTCGTCGATCACCTCCAGCTTCCGCTACCGTCGCCGCTATGGCCACTTTGGCGAACGCGCCAACTTCATCCCGTTCCCCTATCACTTCCGTGGCCCGAAGGGCATGACCAAGGAAGAGTACGGCAGCCACTGTGTGCAGCAATTTGCGCGGTTGTTCGAGACTGAATACAACGGCGTCTGGGACCCGAAAACCAACCAGTGCGAATACGCGGCGTTCTACGTCGAGCCGATCCAGGGCACCGGCGGCTACGTGATCCCGCCGATGAACTTCTATCGCGAACTCAAGCATGTGCTGGACCAGCACGGCATTTTGATGGTGTCCGATGAAATCCAGATGGGTTTCTACCGCACCGGCAAACTGTGGTCGATCGAACACTTCGACGTGCAGCCTGACGTGATCGTGTTCGGCAAAGCGCTGACCAACGGCCTCAACCCGCTGGGCGGCATCTGGGCCCGTGAAGAGTTGATCAACCCGAAAATCTTCCCGCCAGGTTCGACCCACTCCACCTTCGCTTCCAACCCACTGGGTACGGCGGTCGGCCTGGAAATGTTCAAGATGACCAGCGAAGTCGACTACGGCGCGATGGTCATGGCCAAGGGCAAATACTTCCTCGAAGGCCTGCAGGACTTGCAGAAACGTTTTCCGATCATCGGCGACGTCGACGGCCTGGGCCTGGCGCTGCGCTGCGAAATCTGCGGCCCGGACGGTTTCACCCCAGACAAGGCGACCCTGGACTACATGGTCGAGGAGGGTATGAAAGGCGACATGGTGGTGGATGGCCAGAAGCTCGGCCTGATCCTCGACGTGGGCGGCTACTACAAGAACGTGATCACCCTGGCGCCGTCCCTGGAAATCAGCTACCCGGAAATCGAGCTGGGCCTGAAGCTGCTCGAGCAACTGCTGGTGCGAGCGACCACACGGTGAGTGTCGGCGAGATCGACCTCGGTGAAGGTGATGCCGGCTTCGTTCTCGGTGCTGGTCCGGTCGGGATCCTGTTGATTCACGGCCTGACCGGCACCCCGACGGAATTGCGCCAGGTCGCCAAGGGGCTGGTCAAGGCGGGCAACTGCACGGTGTACGTGCCCACCCTGGCCGGGCACTGCGGTGATAACAGCGACTTGCAGGCCACCGGCTGGCGGGACTGGTACGAAGGGGTGCGCAAGACCTTCGCACAGATCGAGCGGCGTCACGCACAAGTGTTCGTTGGCGGCTTGTCCATGGGCGCGGTGATTTCGATGTATGTGGCTGCCGAACACCCTGGGCGAGTTGCCGGGCTGCTGATGTATTCCACCACCTTGAAGTACGACGGCTGGAGCATCAACAAACTGGCGTTTCTTACGCCGTTGCTGATGAAGATTCCGTTCGGCGTGCACCTGTGCAGCTTCGAAGAAAAGCCGCCCTACGGCATCAAGAACGAACGCCTGCGGGCCGTCGTCGAGCGGCAGATGAAGCAAGGCGAAAGCAGTGAGGCTGGGTTGTTGACCATGGAAGGCATCACCGTGCGCGAGTTGCACCGCCTGAACGCCGTGGTCAGGAAACGCATGCCCGAGGTCAAGGTACCGACGCTGGTGCTGCACTCCATCGAGGACGACATCACCAGCCGCTGGAACGCCGATTACGTGGAGCGCCACCTCGGTGGCCCGGTGACCAAGATCCTGCTGGATAACTGCTACCACATGATCACGGTCGACCTGCAATACCGCCGGGTGATCGAGTTGAGTGCCGCGTTTGTCGAGCAGCACATTCGGTCCGTCGAACCTGAGCTGGTGTGGCGAGGGAGCTTGCTCCCGCTGGGCAGCGAAGCTGCCCTGAAACCGGCTGCCTCTTTTTAGCTGGAAGAACTCACTGCTGTTGAGGGGGCTGCTTCGCAGCCCAGCGGGAGCAAGCTCCCTCGCCACAAAGGGATCAGATGTGATAACCACCCAAGCCTTCCCGACCCTCCGGGCTATCCAGCGCGATGCCTGGAATGACTGTTTTCCTGGTGCGCTGGAAGACTGGGACTATTACCTCGCGGTGGAAAACGCCGCGATCGATGACTTTCAGTGGCGTTACCTGGCGGTTTACGAAGAGGGAACGCTGGCGGCAGTGGCTGTGGCGTTCATCACCCATTATCGTCTCGACACCACGCTGTCGGGCGCCGGCAAGCGCTTGACCGAACGTGTGGCGCGACTGTGGCCGGGTCTGTTGCAACTGGGGTTGTATGCCCTCGGTTCGCCGGTGGCCGAGCGCTGCGACGTCGGTTTTGCCAGTGGCGTGGCGGATGCGCGGCGCCCGCAGTTGCTCAAGCACTTGCTGGAGGTCGCGCGCCGGGATGCGGATGACTTTGGCGTCGGCCTGCTGGCAGTCAAGGACGCACCGAGCAACGACCCGCATTGGGCCGAAAGTTGCCGTGCGGCTGGTTTTCAAAGCATGCCGAGCCTTCCCACGGGCGTGTTGCCGCTGCCTTACGGCTCAGTGGACGCTTACCTTGGCTCGCTGGGTAAATCCACGCGCAAAGACCTGCGCCGCAAACTGCGCGCACCGGGGCCGCGGGTGGAGTGGCGGCACAACATCAATGATGTGCTGCCCGAGGTCATGCGCCTCTATGAAGCCACGCTGATGCGCGCGGACTTGCAGTTCGAACGCCTGCCCGCCGGTTACTTCACGGGGATTCTCGAACAGCTGCAAGCGCGTGCGGTGTGTGTTCTTTACTGGGTGGACGAGCACCTGGTGGCGTTCAACCTGATCCTGCTCGATGAGCATCGGCTGATCGATAAGTTTTTCGGGCATGACATCGCGTTCAGCCGTGAGTACAACCTGTACTTCCGTAGCTGGCTGACCAATGTCGACTACTGTATTCAACACAATATTGCGGTGTACGAGTGCGGCCAGGCCGGGTATGCCAGTAAACTGCGCCTGGGCTGTCAGTTCCAGGGCAACAGCCTGTTCTTCCGCCACCGCAATCGGTGGGTCAACGGCGTGCTCAAGTTAGTCAAAATGTTGTTCCGACCGGATCGTTCCGACCCTGCCATGGCTGCTGCGATAAGCGAAACCTGATGATCACCAAGACCCGCCAGAAAGCCCGCCCCTTTGCCATTTCGCGCTGGAGCGTCCAGCGCAAGCTGGTGCTGGCCTTCTGGCTGGTCAGCGTCATTCCGACCATGATTGCGGCGGAATTGGCCGCCACCACGTTGTCGCAGATTTTCGACAGCAACGTGCGTATCTGGCTGCAGGAGTCGACCAAGATCGTCAAGGACGAGATCGGCGACATCCTTCACGACAACGCGCGCATGGCCAAGCTGTTCCTGCGCTACACCAGCCCACCCTCATCGCGGCAGGCCGAACGGCATGACCGGCTCACCGCCGACATCGCCGATGCCACCGACATCGATGTGGTGGCGCTGATTCGTAGCAGTGATCACAAGGTGGTGTTCAGCACCGCCGCCGACGACATCGTCAAGCAGATCAACCTGACCAGCAATACGGTGTTGCAGACCGTACAGGTGGCCGGTGTCAGCACGGGCCTGGTGGTATCGACCTTCGAAACCAACCGCGATGGCGTCGATTATCTGTTGCTGGTGGCCACCTACCTGGACAGCAGCTTCCTCACCAGCGTGGCCGATGTGCATTCCCTGGACCTGCGTTTGTACCTGGCCAATGCCACGGGGTTTTCCGAGATATTTTCCACCCAGCGCTTCGAAAACCACCCGGCGCGCATCCCGAAGAACGTCGAAGCCGAGCTGCGCAGCACCCGGCAGCCGAGCGAGCAGTTCACCAACCAGTACAGCGGCTTGTACTGGCCGATATTCAACGATGCCGGCGAGCTGCAAGGCGTAATCTTCAGCGGCCTGCTGCGCCACACGAGCCTGGTGGGGCTGGTGAATCAGAGCAACTTGTTCGTGCTGATTTTCCTGGTCAGCTCGGCGCTGTCACTGGCGGCAGGGGTGTGGGTGTCGCGGCGCCTGACCCAGCCCCTGCGGGACTTGTCCCAAGGTGTGGACGCGGTGATCTCCGGCAACTACGCGCATCGGGTAGAGGTCAGCGGCGGCGACGAGCTGGCGCAACTGAGCAGCACCTTCAACCACATGACTGAACGCCTGGGCGAATTGCAACACCTGGAAGCCCAACTGCGCCGGCGTGATCGCCTGCATGCCCTGGGTGAAGTCGCCATGGGCCTGGCCCATGAAATCCGCAACCCGTTGGGCATCATCAAGACGGCCACTCAACTGTTGCACCGACGCGCCGACCTTCCGGACGCCGACAAACGCCACTTGGAGTACGTGATCAGCGAGGTCAGCCGGATCAACGACCTGATCACCGAATTCCTCGACTTCGCCAAGCCCAATCCGCCGATACGCGTACAGCAACCGGCCCGCCCGTTGGTGGAAGACATCCTCGGTTTCTGTGGCCCGGAGTTGAGTAGTCACAATATCGATGCACAGATTGACGACCAGGCGCCCGACGCCACGCTCTACGCGGATGCCAAGCAGCTCAAGCAGGCCTGTCTGAACCTGATTCTCAACGCCATCGACGCGATGCCTGAAGGCGGGCGCCTCACCCTGGGTATCCGCAGCGTGGGTGACACTACCGTGATCAGCATCGCCGATACCGGCCAGGGCATTCCGGCGGATATGGTCGAGCGCATTTTCACGCCGTTCGTCACCACCAAGGCCTCGGGCACGGGGCTGGGCCTGGCCAAGGTCTATTCGATCATGGAGAGTCACGACGCCAGCATCGAGTGCGTCAGTGAGAAAGATGCCGGCGCCACCTTCAACCTGTACATTCCGGCTAACGGTGAAGACGACGGCGAGGATGAGAACGGGCATGACGCATAACGTATTGGTGGTCGACGACGAGCCCAAGCTCTGTGACCTGTTGTCATCCGCCCTGAGCCAGAACGGCATCCAGGTGTTTACCGCTGGTAATGGCCTGCACGCGCTCAAGGTGCTGGAGCAGGAGGACATCGACCTGGTCATCAGCGACTGGCGCATGCCGGGCATGGACGGGCCGGCGTTGCTGGCCGAGATCAAGCAGCGTTATCCGCAGTTGCCGGTGATCGTGATGACGGCCTACAGCACGGTGAAAAATGCCGTGCAGTCGATGCGCAACGGCGCCTACGACTACATTGCCAAGCCGTTCGATATCGACGAGCTGGACATTACGGTGGCCAAGGCCCTTCAGTTTCGCGACATCATGCGCGATAACGCGCGCCTGCGTGCCGAGCTGGATGAGCATGCACAGTTCGACAGCCTGGTCGGTGACAGTCCGGCGTTTCGTAAAGTGCTGCAGGCGGTGGACTCGGTGCGCGACAGCAGCGCAACCATCCTGCTGACCGGCGAAAGCGGCACCGGCAAGGAAATGGTCGCCCGCGCGATCCACAAGCATGGCAGCCGTGCCGACCAACCGTTCGTGGCGGTCAATTGCGCGGCGATTCCTGAGGGGCTGCTGGAAAGCGAGATGTTCGGTCATCGCAAAGGCGCTTTCACCGGCGCCGTGGCCGACCGGGTAGGGCGCTTCATGCAGGCCGACAAGGGCACGCTGTTTCTTGATGAAGTCGGTGATATGCCGCTGGCCTTGCAGGCCAAGATCTTGCGTGCTTTGCAGGAACGGGTCATCGAACCGGTGGGTGATCCCCGCGAGCGCAAGGTGGACGTGCGGGTGATCGCCGCGACCAACAAGAACCTGCTGGACGCGGTGGCCAACAAGGAATTTCGCGAAGACCTGTATTACCGGCTGAATGTCTTCCCGATTCCTTTGCCGGCCCTGCGCGAGCGCGTGGAAGACATCGCACCCCTGGCCCGGCACTTCGCCCGCACCCTCAGTGCGACCGCCGGCAAACGCATCACCGGGTTCAGCCCCGAAGCCTTGCAGGCCATGGCGGCGTACCACTGGCCGGGCAATATCCGTGAGCTGCAAAACTGCGTGGAACGAGCGACCATCGTAGCGGCTTCGCCGGTGATCGAGGATATCGATTTGCCGGGGTATTTGTTTGCTTCGAAACCGAGCGAGGGCGGGGTGACGGCGATCCTCAGCGACGGGCCGGGTGTGCCACAGGACCTGGATGCGGCGCTGGCGGAAGTGGAGAAAGCCTACATTCTGGCGGCGTTGCAGGAGAGCAATGGCGTGCAGGCCGCGGCAGCAGCGAAGATCGGTATTTCGGAGCGCAGCTTCTGGTATCGCCTGAAGAAGCTGGGCATCCAAGTCGACAAAATAGTCCGCTGACACACTGTGGTTAAAACTGTGGGAGGGGGCTTGCTCCCGATAGCGGTATGTCAGCCATGAATTTATTGACTGACCCAACGCCATCGGGAGCAAGCCCCCTCCCACATTTGGACTGTGGTGTGTCAGGTGTGTAGGCGTACCCAGACGCTTACCAGGACGGTTGCCGCCATCAACCAGGCCACCGCTGCCACGGCGAGCGACGCCTCCAACCGCATCCGATCCACCATCACATACAACGTCGCCAAGTACACAAAGTACGGAATGATCGACCACATCCCAAACACAATGGTGGTCTTCAGATCCTCGACCGAGCGGCCCTTGCCGACGATGTAGTGGGCGATCAGCGCGAAGGTCGGAAACAGCGGCACCAAGCCTGCGATGTAATAGTTTTTGGTCTTGGCCAGTGCGGCCAATATAAGCACCACCGCCGCGCCGAGGGCGGCTTTCAAGAATAGATCCATCAGTGACTCAACCCGTATTTTTTGACCTTGTCGAACAGCGTGGTCTTGGCCATTCCCAGTTCCTGGCTGGCCTGGGTCAGGTTGCCGCCGCTGCGTTGCAGGGCGTCAACGAGCAGGTTGCGCTCGAAGGCTTCCACCGCCTCGGTAAAGGCCAGGCCGTGGGTGCTGCCGCCCGTGCCGCTTTTCTTGAATGCGGGCAGGCCCAGGGCGAAGCGTTCGGCGACGTTGCGCAGTTCGCGTACGTTGCCCGGCCAGTCGTGGCTCATCAGGCTCGACAGAGTCTGGTTGTCCAGCTCCGGGGCGATGCGATCGAAGCGCAGTGAGGACTGCTGCAGGAAGTGTTCGAACAACTGCAGGATATCTTCACGGCGCTCGCGCAGTGGCGGCAGTTCCAGGGTGACGACATTGAGACGGTAGTACAGGTCGCTGCGGAACTGGCTGGCGCGGCTCAGTTCATCGAGGTCGGACTTGGTGGCGGCGATCACCCGGCAATCCACGGCCACGCTCTGGTTCGAACCCAGGCGTTCAAGGGTGCGCTCCTGCAGGACCCGCAGCAGTTTGATCTGCAGGTTGATCGGCATGCTTTCCACTTCATCGAGAAACAGCGTGCCTTCATGGGCGTGCTCGATCTTGCCGATGCGGCGCTTGCCGGCGCCGGTAAACGCGTTGGCTTCGTGGCCGAAGATCTCGCTTTCGAACAGGTTCTCCGGCAGCCCACCGCAGTTCAGGGCGACGAACTGGTGGGCGTGGCGCCGGCTGAAGTCATGCAGACAGCGCGCGACCAGCTCCTTGCCGGTGCCGGTTTCGCCTTCGATCAGCACGTTGGCCGACGTGTCGGCAACGTTGGCGATCAGTTCGCGCAGGTTTTGCATCGCCGGCGAGCGCCCGATGATGCGGCCCTCCAACGAATCGCGCTCGGCCAGTTGGCGCCGCAGCGACCAGACTTCCCGCGCCAGCCCACGCTGTTCTAGGGCACGACGGGCGACGTCTACCAGGCGTTCGGGGAGAAGGGTTTTTCCATGAAGTCGTAGGCGCCGTTGCGCATGGCGCCGACCGCCATGGAGATGTCGCCATGCCCGGTGATCAGCACCACCGGCAGGCTTTTATCCAGCGCCTTGAGGCGCGTGAGCAAGGCCAGGCCATCGATGCCCGGCAGGCGAATATCGCTGATGACAATGCCGGCAAAATTCTCGCCGATATGGGTCAACGCTTCTTCGGCACTGCCCACGCCAACGCTGGGGATGTCTTCCAGCGCCAATGCCTGCTGGCAACCCAGCAGCACGTGGGGGTCATCTTCGACGATCAGGACGGTGAGGTCTTGGGGTTCAATATTCATGTCGACTCAACTTTTTCAGCGCCCGCCAGCGGCAGGTTCAGGACAAACGCGGTACCACCAGCGGCCGGATGTTCCACGGCCAGGCTGCCGCCGGTGGCCGCCGCAAGGCTCGCGGAAAGGGTCAGGCCCAGGCCCAACCCTTGCTCGCCGGGCTTGGTGGTGAAGAAGGGCTCGAACAGGTGTTTGCGTGCCTCGGGGTCGATGCCGTGGCCATTGTCGCGCACCCGCAGGCGATATTTGCCCTCGGCGCTCTGGCCTTCCAGCCACAACTGCGGCGCCGGTTGCGCCTGCATCGCATCGAGGGCGTTGCCGATCAGGTTGACCAGGATCTGCTCCAGGCGCGTCTGATCGATCTGCAACTGGGCATGGGTGAAGTCACGGTGCACGGCCAGGGGCAGGTTGTCCAGGCGCGCGCCGAGCACCTGGAACGCGGCGTCCACCGCCTTGGCCAGGTTCGCTTCGCCCTGGTCGTCACCGCGCCGGGCGAACGAGCGCAGGCTGGCGGTGATGCGACCCATGCGATCGATCAGTTCGTTGATGGTCTTGAGGTTGGCGCTGGCGGTGTCCAGGGCCCCACGTTCGAGGAAGCGCACGGTGTTGCCGGACAGGGTGCGCAGCGCGGCCAGGGGTTGGTTCAATTCGTGGGCGATGCTGGTGGACATCTGGCCGATCGCTGCGAGTTTGCCGGCCTGCACCAGTTCATCCTGGGCACGGCGCAAAGTCTCTTCGGCCTGGCGCCGTTCGCGGATCTGGCCTTTGAGGCGTTCATTGCTGGCACGCAGGTCGGCGGTGCGTTCGGCAATCCGTCGTTCCAGCTGGCTGTTGGCTTCCTGCAAGGCCTCCCGTGCGGCGAGGCGGGTGGCGATGACCTTGCGCCGCTCGTTCCAGGCAATCAGCAAAAACGCGACCAAGCCAAACGCGACGGCGACCAGGATGCCCTGGTTGATCGCGGCGCGGCGTAGTTCATTCAGCGGGGTGAGCAGGGTGAAGTTCCACGGTGTGTCATTCAGTGGCCGGGTTTGCGCCAGGTAACTGACTTCTTGCTTGTCGTTGACCACTTCGCTGTTGGCCGGGAAGGTCAGCTTTTCGCTGCCTTCGTTCAGCCGCTCGCGGGCCAGGGGCTCCAGGGCGTCCAGTGTCGACCAGTAATATTGCAGGCTGTTAGCCAGCCGGTCCCTGGTGTCTTCGCTCAGGGGACGCACGGCCTTGAGGCGGCGGGCCGGGTCACTGGACAGGATGATGATGCCGTTTTCGTCGCTGACAAAAGCTTCGAGGCGCGCGCGTTGCCAGCGCTCTTCAAGCGCTTCCAGGCGGACCTTGACCACGGCGACGCCGATGATCTTGCCATGCTCTTCCAGGCCGTGGGCCAGGTAGTAGCCGGGTTCGCCGTTGGTGCTGCCGATGCCGTAGAAACGACCGGGCTGGCCGCGCACGGCGTTCTGGAAATAGGCGCGAAAGGACAGGTCTTCACCCTGGTAACTGTCGGCGTCGCGCCAGTTACTGGTGGCCAGCACTCGGCCGGTGGTATCCATCACGTAGATGGCGCGGCTGCGGCTGCGGCGGTTCAAGCCTTCGAGGTAATCGTTGACGGTCTTGCGGGTTTCCTGGTTGGGGTCAGCCAGGAGCAGGGAAACGCTGGATTCCAGCTCAAGCAGGCTGGGCAGGTAGGTGTATTTGCTCAGTTCGCTTTCGACGGTGCGAGCGTGCAACTCCAACTGGCGTTCGCCGTTGTCGCTGAGGGTGCGGATGCCATAGTACTCACTGACGCAGAAGCCGATATAACCCAAGCCGATCATCAGGGCGATGATCAACGGCGGCAGGAACAGTTGACGTATCAGGCGAGGCTTCACGGCAAGTGATGGCGGCGCAGCGCGATAGGGGGTGGGGTCGCATTTCATCACAGATGCCTTGGGTCAACCAGCGCTGCCGGCCTGTGCGGTCAGTGTGGGAGGGGGCTTGCCCCCGATTGCAGTGTGTCAGTCGGTATATCTGTCGCTGATCTACCGCTATCGGGGGCAAGCCCCCTCCCACATTGGTCCGGTTTCTTCAGTGGATGCGCTTTAATACTTAGTGCTGCAGGATTTTCTCGAGGAAGTGCTGAGCACGTTCGGAGCGGGCGCTGATGTCGCCGAAGAACTCTTCTTTCGGGCAGTCTTCGATGATCTTGCCGGCGTCCATGAAGATCACGCGGTCGGCCACTTTGCGGGCGAAGCCCATTTCGTGGGTCACGCACATCATGGTCATGCCTTCGTGGGCCAACTGCACCATCACGTCGAGCACTTCGTTGACCATTTCCGGGTCCAGCGCCGAGGTCGGTTCGTCGAACAGCATGACGATCGGGTCCATGGCCAGGGCGCGGGCAATCGCCACACGTTGCTGCTGGCCACCGGACAGTTGGCCTGGATGCTTGTGGGCATGGGCCGACAGGCCGACGCGCTCCAGCAGTTGCAGGCCCTTCTTGGTGGCTTCTTCCTTGCTGCGGCCGAGCACCTTGATCTGCGCGATGGTCAGGTTCTCGGTGATGGTCAGGTGCGGGAACAGTTCGAAGTGCTGGAACACCATGCCCACGCGCGAGCGCAGTTTCGGCAGGTTGGTCTTCGGGTCGGCAATGGAAGTGCCATCGACGATCACGTCGCCCTTCTGGAACGGCTCCAGCGCATTCACGCACTTGATCAGGGTGGACTTGCCCGAGCCGGACGGCCCGCACACCACGATCACTTCGCCTTTTTTAACCTCGGTGCTGCAGTCGGTCAGCACCTGGAAGTCGCCATACCACTTGTTGATGTTCTTGATAGAGATCATACGGCAAACCTTTTTTGCAGACGCTTGACCAGCAGCGAGGCGGAAAAGCTGATGATGAAGTAGACGACACCGGCGAAGATCAGGAACTCATTGGAGCGGCCGATGATGTCGCCGTTGGAACGGGCAGAGTTGAGGAAGTCCACCAGGCCCACGGTGTAGACCAGCGACGTGTCCTGGAACAGGATGATGCTCTGCTGCAGCAGCAGCGGGGTCATCTTGCGAAACGCCTGGGGCAGGATGATCAGGCGCATGGTCTGGCCGTAGGTCATGCCCATCGCCTGCGCGGCGGCCATCTGGCCCTTGGGAATCGACTGCACGCCGGCCCGCACGATTTCGCAGAAGTACGCGGCTTCGAACATCATGAAGGCCACGACGCAGGAAGTGAACGCGCCGATCGGCGTGTCTTCACCGGTGATCCAGCGCAGCACGAACGGCACCGCCAGGTAGAACCAGGTGATCACCAACAGCAGCGGGATCGAACGGAAGTAGTTCACATAGGCGCCGGCCACACGGGACAGCAGCTTGCTGGATGACAGGCGCATCAGCGCGAGGATCGTACCCAGGATGATGCCGCCGACCACGCCCATGACCATCAACTGCAGGGTCATGACCATGCCGTTCCACAGGCCCGGGATCGCGGGGATGATACCGCTGAAATCGAAGTCCATTATTTACCCCCACGGAGATCAGGCCGGGCACCGCGACTTTCTTCTCGACCACGCGCATCAGCAGCATCAGGCTCATGTTCAGGGTGAAGTAGATCAGCGTGGCCAGGGTGAAGGCTTCAAACAGGTTGGCCGAAAACTCGGCGGTCTGCTTGGTTTGCGCCAGCAGTTCCATCAGGCCGATCAAGGACGCCACGGAGGAGTTCTTGAACACGTTGAGGAATTCGGAGGTAAGCGGCGGAATGATGATGCGATAGGCCTGGGGCAGCAGCACGTTCCAGTAGATCTGCGGCAGCTTGAAGCCCATGGCGCGCGCGGCGGCTTCCTGGCCACGGGGCAGCGCCTGGATGCCGGTGCGCACTTGTTCACACACACGGGCGGCGGTGAACAGGCCCAGGCACACGACGACGCTCAGGTAGGCCGAGGTGGTCGGGTTCAGGTCTTGTTTGTACCAGTCCTGCAGGTTCTGCGGCAGCAGATCGGGTATCAGGAAATACCAGATGAACAGCTGAACCAGCAGCGGCACGTTACGAAACAGTTCCACGTAGCAGGTCGCGATGCCCGATACGAGGCGGTTTGGCACGGTGCGCATGACCCCCAGAATGGAGCCCAGCAGCAAGGCAATGATCCATGCCACGACAGCGATGGCGATGGTCCAGCCCAGGCCGGCGATGTACCAGTCGAGATAAGTCTCGCTGCCAACGCCGGTGGACTTGAAGAACACGCCCCAGTCCCAGTTGTAATTCATTAGGGTCTCCCCTCGAGATCGATCGATGTACAAGCACCCGCTTGGGACAATCCGTTCCCTCCTGACGTTGAACGTCAGGCACACGCAATCGGCTCGAAAACCGCCAGGTCGAGTGTTCCAAGTTAAAGCCAGCAGGTAATTACAAACGCCTGAGGGAGTTTGGCTCCCTCAGGCGATAAGGTTAGCCAGGTTTTAGATCTTTACTTCCGGAGCCGGTTTGTCGCTCGGGTTCTTGATCAGTTCCTTGACCTTGTCGCTCATCGGGAAGTTGAGGTTCAGGCCTTTTGGTGGAATCGGGCTTTCAAACCACTTGGCGTAGATCTTGTTGATTTCGCCGGACTTGTACAGGCTGGCGATGGCGTCATCCACGGCTTTCTTGAAGTCCGGGTCGCCTTTGCGAACCATGCACGCGTAGGCTTCGAAGGACTGCGGAGTACCGGTGATCACCCAGTCATCCGGCTTCTTGGCCTTGGCTTCTTCGCCGGCCAGCAGGGCGTCGTCCATCATGAAGGCAACCGCGCGGCCGCTTTCGAGCATCTGGAAGGATTCGCCGTGGTCTTTGGCGGAGATGACGTTCATGCCCATCTGCTTGTCGGCGTTCATCGCCTTGATGATGCGCTCGGACGTGGTGCCGGCGGTGGTCACGACGTTCTTGCCTTTCAGGTCGGCAAAGTCAACGTAGGACGGCTTGCCATCCTTGTCTTTCTTGACCAGCAGACGGGTGCCGATTTCGAAGATGTTGGTGGTGAAGTCAACTTGCTGGGCGCGTTCGGCGTTGTTGGTGGTGGAGCCGCATTCCAGGTCCGCGGTGCCGTTCTGGATCAGCGGAATACGGGTCTGCGATGTCACCAGGTTGTATTTGACCTTCAGATCGGGCTTGTTCAGGTCTTTTTTCAGGGCTTCAACGACGGCCAGTTGAATGTCATGGGAATAGCCCACGGGTTTGCCCGAGCCATCCGCAATGTAGGAAAACGGGATAGAGCTGTCGCGGTGAGCGAGAGTGATAGTGCCGGAGTCGTTGATTTTCTTCAGCGTGCCGGTGAGTTCGGCGGCGAAAACTGGAGTGCTGATCAGAGCAGCAGCGATAGCTGCGCCCAGGATATGGGGAACGATGCGCATCAATACTTCCTCGACATTTGTTTTTTTATAAAGCCAGCTAAACGGCTCTCTTGTACAGCGAATGCCTTGACGGCTGCTGAGGTGTCTCAGGCAATCGTCAGGAAGTGTAGAGCATGAGTCGTGCCATACCGAAAACAAAAGCCTAACCAGTTGATTTATATGGTTATTAACTTTGTATGACAGTGTCAGCTTACTACCGGGGTACGGCAAACCGAATAGGAGCAGGTTCTGCGTTCGGAAAACCGAATGGCAGGCACTCCTAAGGTAGGAGCGAGCTTGCTCGCGAAAAACGCAAAAGCGCCGCGTTTATTCCGGATAAACGCGGCGCTCTCAGGTTTTTCGCGAGCAAGCTCGCTCCTACAGGTGTCGGCCGGGCGTCAGGCCGCTTCGATCTTGCTGCGCGTCTGTTCAACCTTGGACAGGTAGCGTTGCAGGTTGTCCTGCTCTGCTGCAGTGGTGAACAGGCCCAGCTTGGTGCGGCGCCACAGCAGGTCCTGAGGCTGGGTTACCCATTCTTCGGCGCACAGGTAATCGACTTCGCGGGTGTAAAGGCCACCGCCCAGGTGCTCACCCATATCGGCCAGGGTTTGCACACCTTCCAGCAGGCGCCAGGTGCGGCTGCCGTAGGTGGTCGACCAGCGACGGGCGATCTCGCTCGGCACCCAGTCGAACTTGCTGCGAATAGCCTCGGCCAGGGCTTCTGGCGTGGTCATGTCTTCGCCGCCCGGCAGACTGGCCTTGGCGGTCCAGCTTGGGCGCATCTGGGTGAAGTACGGCGCCAGTTGCGCCATGGCCGATTCGGCGAGCTTGCGGTAAGTCGTCAGCTTGCCGCCGAACACCGACAGGATCGGCGCCTCGCCGCTGCCGCCGGACAGCGACAGGGTGTAGTCGCGGGTAATGGCCGACGGGTTGTCCGATTCGTCGTTGCACAGCGGGCGCACGCCCGAATAGGTGTGGACGATATCGTCACGGCTCAGCTGTTTCTTGAAGTGTGCGTTGACCACCTTGAGCATGTAGTCGGTTTCACCTTCGGTGATCGTAACTTTCGCCGGATCACCGGTGTATTCGCGGTCGGTGGTGCCGATGATGGTCAGGTGATTGAGGTACGGAATCGTGAAGACGATGCGCTGGTCTTCGTTCTGCAGAATGTGCGCATGTGCACCTTCGTAGAGTTTCGGCACGATCAGGTGGCTGCCCTGGATCAGGCGAATGCCGTAAGGCGAATCCAGGTTCAGGTCGTCCTTGATGAACTTGGCGACCCACGGGCCGGCGGCGTTCACCAGCGCCCGGGCGCGGATCGAGAACAGGCTGCCATCGGCGCGTTGCATGTTCATTTCCCACAAGCCGTTGCTGCGGTGGGCACTCACGCAACGGGTCTGGGTGTGGATATGCGCGCCTTTCTCACGCGCGGCCATGGCGTTGAGCACCACGAGGCGGGCGTCGTCGACCCAGCAGTCGGAATATTCGAAGCCTTTGGTGATTTCGCTTTTCAGCGGGCTGTCGGCACCGAACTTGAGGCTTTTCGAACCGGCCAGTTTCTCGCGCTTGCCCAGGTGGTCATACAGGAACAGGCCGGCACGGATCATCCAGGCCGGACGCAGGTGCGGACGGTGCGGCAACACAAAGCGCATCTGCTTGACGATGTGCGGGGCCTTCGCCAGCAGTACTTCACGCTCGGCCAGGGCTTCGCGTACCAGGCGGAACTCGTAATGTTCCAGGTAGCGCAAGCCACCGTGGATCAGCTTGCTGCTGGCAGAAGACGTGTGGCTGGCCAAGTCGTCCTTTTCGCAAAGGAATACCGACAAACCGCGCCCGGCTGCGTCTGCTGCAATGCCGACGCCATTGATCCCGCCGCCGATTACGGCAACGTCATAGACTTCGGCAAGCGGTGGTGCAGGCAAGGTAGAAGGGTTCATCGGCTGGCCTCGCGATCTTTTCGTATTGGAATTCGAACATTAATGTTCATTTGCGAAAATGGTAGCTGATAAATGCGCGCGCAGCCAGCCAACTTCGATTGAAAAAACTCATCGAAGGGTAGGGAAAGGAAAATTTGTGAACTGATAGTTCCCACGCTCCGCGTGGGAATTGAGCCCATGACGCTCTGCGTCACAGCGGACGCGGAGCGTCCTGCGGTGCATTCCCACGCGGAGCGTGGGAACGAGAAGTCAGACGACTTCCAAACGAACCTTATGCTGATTCAACAACTGCACCAACGCCGGCACCGGCTGCTGATCAGTCACCAGGCAGTCCACCAGACTGATCGGCCCCAGGCGAATCATGGCGTTGCGCCCGAACTTGCTGGAGTCCGCGGCCAGAATCACTTGTCGCGCATTGGCGATGATCGCCTGGGAAACCCGTACTTCCTGATAGTCGAAATCCAGCAGGCTGCCATCCTCATCAATGCCACTGATACCCACCAACGCAAAGTCGACCTTGAACTGGTTGATGAAATCAACACTGGCCTGGCCTACCACGCCGCCGTCACGGCGCACATTGCCGCCGGTCAGCAACACATCGAAGTCGTCCTTGGCACTGAGCATGGTGGCGACGTTGAGGTTGTTGGTGATGATTTTCAGGTGATGGTGATTGAGCAGCGCACGGGCGATGGATTCGGTGGTGGTGCCGATATTGATGAACAATGAGGCGTGATCGGGGATCTGCGCCGCGATGGCTTCGCCGATACGCTGTTTTTCATCGCGCATCTGGTCGGCACGCATGGCGTACGCGGTGTTCTCGACACTGGAGTCATAGGCCGCGCCGCCGTGGTAGCGGCGCAGCAGATTGGCGTCCGCCAACTGGTTGATATCGCGGCGGATGGTTTGCGGGGTGACGACGAACAACTGCGCCATTTCCTCGATACTGACGTAGCCGCGTTCGCGGACCAGCTCGAGGATTTGTTGTTGGCGGGGAGGCAGATTCATGGGGCGTCCTTTGGGCTGCCATACAAAAGTGGCCCATGATGACGCAGGAATCCGCTCCCTGCCAGTTACAACCGGTGGAGATCCGGCGCTTGGCTTATTCGGCGCCTTCGTGCGGCTCCCAGTCGCGGGTGCGGCTGACTGCTTTTTGCCAGCCTGCGTAGAGTTTCTCTTTAGCCGCTTCATCCAGCTGTGGTTCGAATTCGCGCTCGATCACCGCTTTGCCGCGCAGCTCGTCCAGGCTGCCCCAGAAGCCACAGGCCAGGCCCGCCAGGTACGCCGCGCCCAATGCCGTGGTCTCACGCATTTGCGGACGCTCGACCTGGGTACCGAGGATATCGGCCTGGAATTGCATCAGGAAGTTGTTGGCCACGGCGCCGCCGTCCACACGCAGGGCTTTGAGGCGTTCGCCCGAGTCCTGTTGCATGGCGTCGAGCACGTCACGGGTCTGGTAGGCAATCGACTCCAGGGCTGCACGAATAATGTGATCCACGCGTACGCCACGGGTCAGGCCGAACAATGCGCCACGGGCATACGGGTCCCAGTACGGCGCGCCCAGGCCGGTGAAGGCCGGGACCAGGTAAACGCCGTTGCTGTCCTTGACCTTGCCGGCAAAGTATTCGGTGTCGTGGGCGTCGTTGATGATTTTCAACTCGTCACGCAACCACTGCACGGTGGATCCGCCGTTGAAGACTGCGCCTTCCAGTGCGTAGGCCACTTCGCCACGCGGGCCGCAAGCGATGGTGGTGAGCATGCCATGCTTGGATTTCACCGCTTTGTCGCCGGTGTTCATCAGCAGGAAGCAGCCGGTGCCATAGGTGTTTTTGGCCTGGCCGGGCTCGACGCACATTTGGCCGAACAGCGCGGCTTGCTGGTCGCCAGCAATGCCGCCGATGGCGATGCCGCTTTTGGTGCGGCCGTAGATCTCGGACGAAGATTTAACTTCCGGCAGCATTTCCCGTGGAACGTCCAGAATCTCCAGCATCTTCGCATCCCATTCCAGGGTGTGGATGTTGAAGAGCATGGTGCGCGAAGCATTGGTGTAGTCGGTGACGTGGGTCTTGCCGCCGGTAAATTTCCAGATCAGCCAGCTGTCGATGGTGCCGAACAGCAACTCGCCGTTGCGAGCACGCTCGCGGCCGCCTTCGACGTTGTCGAGGATCCACTTGAGTTTGGTGCCGGAGAAGTAGGGGTCGGTGACCAGGCCTGTGGTGTCGCTGATGTATTGCTCGTGGCCGTCGCGCTTGAGCTGCTGGCAGATCTCGGTACTGCGGCGGCACTGCCAGACGATGGCGTTGTAGATCGGGCGGCCGGTGACCTTGTCCCATACCACGGTGGTTTCGCGCTGGTTGGTGATGCCGATGGCGGCGACCTGGTCGTGGTGCAGGCCAGCCTGGGCCAGCGCCTCAACCATCACCGCGCTCTGGGTGGCGAAGATTTCCATCGGGTCATGCTCGACCCAACCCGCCTGCGGGTAATGCTGGACGAACTCGCGCTGGGCGGTGCACACCACGTTGGCGTCACGATCGAAGATGATCGCGCGGGAACTGGTGGTGCCCTGATCGAGGGCAATGATGTAGTTCTTATTCTGAAGGTCGGTCATGTCAATTGCCTTGGACGAAATAAGGAAGTCAGAAATCAGCCGGGGTCACGAAGGGCAGGGACCCTGGCTGGCGCTTTCAGGAAATGCGGGTGTTGCCGTTGACAGCCGTGTCAGTTGTTTCAGCTATAGCAGGTGCGGCGCTCGGCAGGTGACGGGCAATCAGCCCGCGATACGCTGCAGCGCCGAGGCATGCGCCCACAATCGGCGCGAAAATCGGTACCAGGAAGTAAGGAATATCGCGGCCGCCAGTAAAGGCCATTTCACCCCAGCCAGCGAAAAAGGTCATCAGCTTGGGCCCGAAATCCCGCGCCGGGTTCATCGCAAAGCCGGTCAACGGGCCCATCGCGCTGCCAATCACGGCGATCAACAGGCCGATCAGCAACGGCGCCAGCGGGCCGCGGGGCAGGCCATTGTTGTCGTCGGTCAGGGCCATGATCACGCCCATCAGGATCGCGGTGATGACCATTTCCACCAGGAACGCCTGGGCCGTGCTGAGCAGTGCATGAGGATAGGTGGAGAACACTGAGGCCAACTCCAGGCTGGCCTGGGAGCCACGTACCATGTGGTGGGTTTGTTCGTAATCGAAAAACAGATTGCTGTAGAGCGTGTACACCAGCGCGGCGGAGCAGAAGGCGCCGGCGATTTGGGCGAGGATGTAGAACGGCAGTTTGCGTTTTTCGAAATCGGCGAAAATACACAGAGCGATACTCACCGCCGGATTGAGGTGAGCCCCGGAAATACCGGCACTCAGGTAGATCGCCATGCTCACGCCGACCCCCCAGATAATGCTGATTTCCCACAAGCCAAAGCTCGCACCCGCGACCTTGAGCGCAGCGACGCACCCGGTACCGAAGAAGATCAGCAGCGCAGTGCCGAGGAATTCGGCCATGCATTGGCTCGAAAGTGAAGGCTGTTGAAGAGCAGTTGTCATGGAAAACCTCAGTTGTTGTTCTTGTCTGGCGCAGGCCTCAACGGGCCGTTGCGCGATTTTCACCGAGACGAGGATCCCCATCCTGTGTCACGGCTTACTGCTCGAGTACCGAGGGCTATTCCTACAGTATTCGGAAACGAAAAAATATAGACAAGAATGACCGCTGTCAAAGGTCGAAAGTGAACTGCTGGTCACTTTCGAACTATAGGTTTGATGAATGATCACGCTCATCACATTAAATAGGGTTGGCGAATAGGGCGGACTAGAGCGTTTTGTGCGGGGTTGGCCTAGAATCGAGTCTCAGTTTGCTACGTCCGGAGAGGTCATGACCCCCGCATTGGATTTGTTGAAAAAAGTTCGCGCCGAACATCGCATCCATAGTTATGAGCACGATCCCAAGGCGGCTTCGTATGGCCTGGAGGCCGCGGAGAAATTGGCTCTCGACCCGGCGCAGGTGTTCAAGACCTTGCTTGCCAGCAGTGAGAAGGGCGAATTGTTGGTGGCGGTGGTGCCGGTCGTCGGAAGTCTGGACCTGAAAGCCCTGGCTCACGCGGCGGGCGTCAAGAAAGTCGAAATGGCCGACCCGGCGGCGGCGCAGCGCTCCACCGGGTATCTTTTGGGCGGCATCAGCCCTTTGGGGCAAAAGAAGCGCTTGCGCACGTTCATCGATGTGACGGCGCAGCCGTTTGCGACGATTTTTGTCAGCGCCGGCCGGAGGGGGTTGGAGGTAGAGTTGCCAGCCAGGGTGTTGGCTGAACATACCCAAGCCACCTTCGCGCCGATTGGTCGGGCCTGATTTTCAGCCCTGCGCAGATCCAAATGTGGGAGGGGCTTGCCCCCTCCCACAAGGTAGCAGCTTACGCCTGGAACAGCACCAGATGCTCGGCGGCCACTCGAATGCCCACATCCGTGCCCATCTGCTGATCGACGTGGCTGGGGAAAATCGACTCCAACTGCGCACCGGTCGGCAACTGTAGGCGGTACAGGGTCGACGCACCGAGGAAGGTCTTGCCAACAATCCGCGCTTTGAGAGCACTGTCCGGCGCATAGACGATGTCATCCGGGCGCAGCAACACCTTCACCGCGCCACCGGTGGCCCAGGTATAGGCACGGTTGCCGCGCAGCTCGCCCAGCTCAGTGCTGACGGACTCGGGCGAGCTCAATTGACCCTGGATGAAATAGCCCTGGCCGATAAAGCTGGCCACATACGGCGTCTGCGGTTCGTGGTAGAGGTTGTAGGGCGTGTCCCACTGCTCAAGACGGCCCTCCTTGAACACGCCCACGTGATCGCTGACGGCGAAGGCTTCTTCCTGGTCATGGGTGACCAGGATCGCGCTGGTGCCGCGCGCCTTGAGAATGTCGCGCACTTCATGGCTGAGCTTGCGCCGTAGTTCGCCATCCAGGTTGGAAAAGGGTTCGTCCAGCAGCAGCAGCTGCGGCTCCGGCGCCAGGGCGCGGGCGAGGGCGACACGTTGCTGCTGGCCACCGGAAAGCTCGTGGGGAAAGCGTTTGCCCAGGTCTTTGAGGTTGACCAGTTCCAGCAATTCGGCCACCACGCGGTCTTTTTGCGGGTGCTTGCGGATGCCGAAGGCGATGTTGTCGGCCACGCTCAGATGAGGAAACAGCGCGTAGTCCTGGAACACCATGCCGATACGACGTTTCTCGGGTGCCAGCGTGAAGCCGGCACTGGAGATCACTTCGCCCGCCAGGCTGATTTCGCCTTCGTGCACCGGCTCGAACCCCGCAATTGCACGCAGGGTGGTGGTCTTGCCGCAGCCCGAGGAGCCCAGCAGGCAGCCGATGTCGCCAGCGTTGAGGTGCAGATTGAGGTTCTGCACCACCCGTTGATCTTGATAGCCGCATGCCAGATTGCGCAGGTTCAGCAGTAATGGCTGGCTCATGCGTGGTGGTACGACGGCGGGACGAGAAATTCGAGCAGGGCCTTTTGCGCATGCAGACGGTTTTCGGCCTGGTCCCAGGCGACCGAGCGTGGGTCGTCGAGCAGGTCGAGGCTGATTTCTTCGCCACGGTGGGCAGGCAGACAGTGCATGAACAGCGCGTCCGGCGCGGCCAGGTCGAGCAGGGCACGGGTCACCTGGAACGGCGCGAACAGGGCCAGGCGCTTGGCGGTTTCGTCTTCCTGGCCCATGGAGGTCCAGACGTCGGTGCTGACCAGATGGGCGCCGACCACCGCGTCTTTCGGATCGCGCAGCAGTTGCACGCGACCATCGGCCTTGGCCAGGAACTCGGCGCTGGGTTCGTAACCCTCGGGGCAGGCGATACGCAGGTGGAAGTCGAACTGGATCGCGGCTTCTATATAGCTGTTGCACATATTATTGCCGTCGCCGATCCAGGCCACGGTCTTGCCCTGGATCGAGCCGCGGTGCTCGAGGAAGGTTTGCATGTCGGCCAGCAACTGGCATGGATGCAGGTCATCGGACAGGCCGTTGATTACCGGCACGCGCGAGTTGGCGGCAAATTCGGTCAAGGTGCTGTGGGCGAAGGTGCGGATCATCACGGCGTCGAGCATGCGCGACATCACGATGGCGCAATCGCTGATCGGCTCGCCACGGCCCAATTGGGTATCGCGCGGCGACAGGAAGATCGCCTGGCCACCCAGTTGGATCATGCCGGCTTCGAAGGACAAGCGGGTGCGGGTCGAGGACTTCTCGAAAATCATCCCGAGCACGCGGTTTTTCAGAGGCTCGAACAGTACACCGCGGTTACGCAGGTCTTTAAGCTCAATGCCTCGACGGATCACGCTGACCAGCTCTTCGGGCGTGCAATCCATCAGGGAGAGAAAGTGCCTTGCGCTCATCATTAACTACCTTTTGCAACAGACCGCAGATACTCAAAGCCTTGTTTATTGTGACAACGGGCGAGACCTGCGGCGAAAGCCGCACGGGGCGACGAAATAGGGGAAGGCGCGATATTGACATTAAATGTCGCGTCTTACCAATAGGGCTACGGTTTTTAAGGGTGTTCAAGCAGGGCGCCGAAGCGCTTTTGAAGACGGTTTCCTGACAGCAGCGGCCCATTTGTACACTGGCGTCGAGACCTTTTGCAATGCGCAGGGGCGGGTCCGGGCCTGGTTTCAGCGGTTTCAGGCGCGTGCGGGGAGGTTTCCGAAACATTTGCTCACTCTTGGCCGTGCTTTGGCCTATGGCTGCCGATTCACCGCGCGAACGTTGCTGGCGCACCGAGCGGTCGCGGCCCATAGTTGAACAAAGCCCTTATAAAAAGACTGGCCATGACCAAGACTCTCCATCACCGTGCCTGCCACCTATGCGAAGCGATCTGCGGCCTCACCTTGGAAACCACCCAAGGCGACGACGGCAGCCTGGCGATCACCTCGATCAAGGGCGACCCGTTGGACACCTTCAGTCGGGGGCACATCTGCCCGAAAGCGGTGGCGTTGCAGGATATCCAGAATGACCCGGATCGCCTGCACCAGCCTATGTTGCGGGTGGGTAACGAATGGCAACCAATCCCGTGGGAAGAAGCGTTTGCGCTGGTAGCCGAACGCCTCGCGGGCATTCAGGCCCGGCACGGGCAGAATGCGGTGGCGGTGTATCAAGGCAACCCCAGCGTGCACAACTACGGGCTGATGACCCACAGCAACTACTTTCTCGGCCTGTTGAAAACGCGTAACCGGTACTCCGCGACGTCGGTAGACCAACTGCCCCATCACCTCTCCAGCCACCTGATGTACGGGCATGGCTTGTTGCTGCCGATTCCGGACATCGACCACACCGACTTCATGTTGATCCTGGGCGCCAACCCGCTCGCCTCCAACGGCAGCATCATGACCGTGCCAGACGTGGAGAAGCGCCTCAAGGCCATTCAGGCCCGAGGCGGCAAAGTGGTGGTGGTTGACCCTCGCCGCAGCGAGACGGCGGCGATTGCCGATCAGCACCTGTTCGTGCGTCCTGGCGGTGACGCGGCCTTATTGTTCGGGCTGCTCAACACCCTGTTCGCCGAGGGATTGACCCGCGACAGCCATTTACCGGTTGATGGTTTGGAGACCGTGCGCCAGGCGATCGCCGGGTTTACCGCCGAGGCCATGAGCCGTCAGTGTGCGGTGCCTGCCGAGCAGATCCGCCAACTGGCGCGGGACTTCGCGGCGGCGGATAAAGCGGTGTGTTACGGGCGAATGGGCGTCTCGACCCAGGCGTTCGGCACGGTGTGTCATTGGCTGGTGCAACTGATCAACCTGGTGACCGGCAATCTGGATCGGGTAGGCGGCGCCTTGTGCACCACGCCGGCAGTGGATTTGGTGGCCTCGACCGGCGGCGGGCATTTCAATCGCTGGCAGAGCCGCGTGTCCGGGCGGCCCGAGTACGGGGGAGAGCTGCCGGTGTCTGCCCTGGCCGAAGAAATGCTCACCGAAGGCGAAGGGCAAGTCCGCGCCCTGGTGACGGTGGCCGGCAACCCGGTATTGTCAACGCCCAACGGCCGGCAGCTGGAGCAGGCGCTGGATGGGTTGGAGTTCATGGTCAGTATCGACCTCTACATCAACGAGACCACGCGCTATGCCGATCTGATCCTGCCGTCCACTTCGGCACTGGAGAATGATCACTACGACACCACCTTCAATATGTTCGCGGTACGCAACGTCACGCGCTTCAATCGCGCGATCCTGCCCAAGCCTGAAGGTGCGCTGCACGACTGGGAAATCTTCGTCGGCCTGGCCAAGGCATTCTCGGCCCACACCGGCGTGGTGCTCAAGCCGACGATGCCTCCCGCGCAGATGATCGACTTCGGGTTGCGCGCCGGGACTTACGGGGATGCATCTGCGCGCAAGCTGTCGGTGGCGATGCTGGCCGATCATCCCCATGGCGTGGATCTGGGGCCGCTCCAGCCAAACCTGGCCGAGCGGCTGAAAACCGCCGATGGCAAGGTGCAGGCGGCGCCGCTAGTGATCCTGGCGGACCTGGCGCGTTTTGCGGCGCAACCGGTGCCCGTGGCTGACGAACTGCTGCTGATCGGTCGTCGCCATGTGCGCAGCAATAATTCCTGGATGCATAACTATCATCGGCTGGTGAAGGGTAAGCCGCGCCATCAACTGCTGATGCATCCTGATGACCTGGCCAGTCGGCAATTGAACGACGGTCAGCGGGTGCGCGTCAGCTCACGCATCGGCATGGTCGAAGTCGAGGTGGTCGCCAGCTTGGACATGATGCCCGGCGTGGTCAGCCTGCCGCATGGCTGGGGGCACGGGCGCCCAGGTGTGCAGATGAGCATCGCCAGCGGTCAGCCGGGGGCAAGTGCGAATGATTTGACCGATGAGCGGCAGTTGGACGAGCTCTCCGGCAATGCGGCGCTCAATGGCGTGCCCGTGAAAGTTGCAGCGGCGTGAGGCTGGCTGTCGGCGCGCCCGAGCATCCTGCAGGTTTTTTGCGTTACAATGCGCCACCGTGCCGACCCGTGAGTCGCAAAGTTCCTGCAGAGGTGTTCCATGGATATCATCGAAACGATCAAAGAGCAGATTGCCAACAACACCATTCTGCTTTACATGAAAGGCGCGCCAAACGCTCCCCAGTGCGGTTTCTCCGCGAAAGCGTCCCAGGCCATCATGGCGTGTGGCGAGAAGTTCGCTTACGTGGATATCCTGCAGAACCCGGAAATCCGCGCCAACTTGCCTAAATACGCCAACTGGCCGACTTTCCCGCAGTTGTGGGTGGCCGGTGAACTGGTTGGCGGTAGCGACATCATCACTGAGATGGCAGCTGATGGCTCGTTGCAAGCGCTGATCAAAGATGCAGCGGAAAAAGCGGCAGCCAAGACTGAAGCTTGATGCTTTGGTAAAAGGCCACGCAATAAAAAGCCCCGCCTCTCATAAGAGGGCGGGGCTTTTTTTGGCTTCTCTGTAGGAGCGAGCTTGCTCGCGAAGCACTTAAGGCCCCCGCGTTTATCCAGAATGAACGCGTTGCCTGGGCGTTTTTCGCGAGCAAGCTCGCTCCTACAGTAAAACAAGAACTACGGGGTTATTCGCCCATCTGCGATTGCAGGTAGTTCTCCAGGCTGACTTTGTCGATCAGGCCCAGTTGGGTTTCCAGCCAGTCGATGTGCTCTTCCTGGTCTTCAAGAATATCTTCCAGCAACTCGCGGCTGCCGTAGTCGCCAGTGGCTTCGCAGTGAGCGATGGCGGCCTTGAGGTCGCTGTGGCTCTTGCGTTCAAAGCCCAGGTCGCTGCTGATCATTTCCTGGGCGTGCTCGCCGATATTCAGCTTGCCCAGGTCCTGTACATTCGGCAGGCCTTCGAGGAACAGGATGCGTTTGATCAGCGCATCGGCGTCCTTCATGGCCTTGATCGATTCCTTGTATTCGCGTTTGCCCAGCTTTTCCAGGCCCCAATCGTCATACATGCGTGCATGCAGAAAGTACTGATTGATCGCGACCAGTTCATTGGCAAGGATTTTGTTGAGTTGCTGGATGACTGTGATGTCGCCTTTCATGACTGGGGTCCTGCCCTGTAATCGCTGTGTAGGGGCAGAGTTTGAGCGGCGAAAAACCTGGTGTCAAACCTAAGTTATTGAATAATAAATGAAAATTAATCGGAATAAGAATGTTTGTGTTCCGCGTCTTGGCGCTAACTAATTGAATTGCAGGCATAAAAAAACCGGACACGGAGTCCGGTTCTTTAAAACACGCCTATTTAAGCGTGTGTAAATTCTGCTGAGTAGGGCACGCCAGCCTGGGCTGTCTGCAACTGCGTGAGGGTTTCCCGTACCACTTGCTTGGCGAGGCATGCGCATTTACCGCACTGGCTGGCAACGCCGGTGGTTTCGCGCACTTCCTTGTAGCTGCAGCAACCTTCATAGATTGCTTCGCGGATTTGTCCGTCGGTGACGCCAGTACAGAGGCACACATACATAAGGGAGAACCGTCGCGGGTTTAGGGCTTGAGTGCGATGGATCTTAATGTTAACGAGAATGATTGTCAAAGTAGTTTCATCAACGATCGCACGCACATTGCCTGCGCGCTGACGAACGGTTTTTTCGGTGTATGATGGTCAGTCTTTACGAAGCGTGACCGCGTCACAGGTTTGTCGCTGAGACAAGGCAGACTCGACGCTGGTCCTGTTACTTCAATCGTCACCCCTTCATCAGGAGATATCCAATGAGCGTACTCGTCGGCAAACAAGCCCCGGATTTCGACGTACCCGCCGTTCTCGGCAATGGCGAAATCGTAGACAGCTTCAAGCTGTCTGAAGCCATCAAAGGCAAATACGGCCTGGTGTTCTTCTACCCGCTGGACTTCACCTTCGTCTGCCCATCCGAGCTGATCGCTCTGGATCACCGCATGGACGATTTCAAGGCGCGCAATGTTGAAGTGGTCGCCGTTTCCATCGACTCCCACTTCACTCACAACGCTTGGCGCAACACCGCCATCAATGATGGCGGCATCGGCAAAGTCCAATACACCATGGCAGCCGATATGAAGCACGATATCGCCAAGGCCTACGACGTTGAATCCGAAGGCGGCGTGGCATTCCGTGGCGCGTTCCTGATCGACGACAAGGGCGTCGTGCGCTCGCAGATCATCAACGACCTGCCGTTGGGCCGTAACATGGAAGAGCTGATCCGTCTGGTCGACGCTCTGCAATTCCACGAAGAGCACGGCGAAGTCTGCCCTGCCAACTGGAAAAAAGGCGACAAAGGCATGACCGCTTCCACCGAAGGTGTTGCGGCTTACCTGACCGAGAACGCTGGCAAGCTGTAAGCCAGATTCAGGGTAGAAAAAAACCGGCCTGGAAAGGCCGGTTTTTTTATGCGCGGGATTCAACCTCAGTCGTTGAAATCTTCCCAGCCGCCCATCTGTTTCCAGCGATTGACGATGCCACAGAACAGCTCGGCGGTCTTCTCGGTGTCGTAGCGGGCCGAATGGGCTTCGCGACCGTCGAAATCGATACCGGCGGCCTGGCAGGCTTTTGCCAGTACGGTCTGACCATAGGCCAGGCCGGCGAGCGTAGCGGTGTCGAAGCTGGAGAATGGATGAAACGGGTTACGTTTCATGTCCAGGCGCGCCACGGCGGCGTTCAGGAAGCCCAGATCGAAACTGCTGTTGTGCCCGACCAGGATCGCGCGTTTGCAGCCATTGGCCTTCAGCGCCTTGCGTACGCCACGGAAGATGTCGGTCAGCGCCGCTTCTTCACTCACTGCCATGCGCAAGGGGTGATCGAGCTTGATCCCGGTGAACTCCAGGGCTGCCGCTTCGATGTTGGCCCCTACAAACGGCTCGACGCGGAAGAAGTGGGTGTGTTCCGGGTACACGAAGCCTTGCTCGTCCATGCCGATGGTGGTCGCGGCAATTTCCAGCAATGCATCGGTGGCGCAATTGAAGCCGCCGGTTTCTACGTCGATAACGACAGGCAGGTAGCCACGGAAACGTTCGGCCATTGGGTGGCGCGAACCGCCTCCACCGGCGTGTTCCTGGTCGTCATCGTAATGGTCTTCACTCACTTGCTTTCCTCCAGCAGGCGCCAGCGCAGTGTTTCACCGGCGCGCAGCGGGATAACGGTCAACTCGCCAAAGGGCAGGCTGGCAGGGGCGGTCCAGTCTTCACGAACCAGGGTAATGCTGTCGGTATTCGCCGGCAGGCCATAGAAGCGCGGGCCATTGAGGCTGGCGAAGCCTTCGAGCTTGTCCAGGGCGTTGCGTTGTTCGAACGCTTCCGCGTACAGCTCGATGGCAGCAAACGCGGTGTAGCACCCCGCGCAACCGCAGGCGGCTTCCTTGGCGTGCTGCGCGTGGGGCGCGGAGTCGGTACCGAGGAAGAACTTCGGGCTGCCGCTGGTGGCGGCATCCAGCAAAGCCACCTGATGGGTGTTGCGCTTGAGGATCGGCAAGCAGTAGAAATGCGGCCGAATCCCGCCCACCAGCATGTGGTTGCGGTTGTACAGCAGGTGATGCGCGGTGATGGTCGCGCCGACGTTGGCCGAAGCCTCGGTGACGAACTGCACGGCCTCTGCGGTGGTGATGTGTTCGAACACCACCTTGAGCGTCGGGAACAGCTCGACCACGCGGCGCATGTGCTCGTCGATGAAGATCTTCTCGCGATCGAACACGTCGACATCGCCACGGGTGACTTCACCGTGAATCAACAGCGGCATGCCAACCTCAGCCATGGCTTCGATGGCCGGCAGGATCTTGTCGATGCTGGTGACGCCGGAATCGGAGTTGGTGGTCGCGCCCGCCGGGTACAACTTGGCGGCGTAAACGTAACCGCTGGCCTTGGCCTCACGAATTTCTTCAGGCTGGGTGCGGTCGGTAAGGTAGAGCACCATCAGCGGTTCGAAGCGGCTGCCGGCCGGGCGCACAGCGAGGATTCGCTGGCGATAGGCATCGGCTTCGGCCGCGTTACGCACCGGGGGTACCAGGTTAGGCATGATGATGGCACGGCCAAACGTGCGCGCTACATCGGCCACGGTTTGGGGCAACGCAGCACCATCGCGAAGATGAATATGCCAGTCGTCGGGACGCAGCAGGGTCAGGCGGTCGGACATTGGGGATTCCAGGCGGGTCAATCTGGAGGGAATGCTACCGGAAAAGACTCGTGCAGGCACTCGCTATCAAGTTTTGCAGGATGCGACCGATAGCTCTGGGTATGCCTTAACGATGTATGACGCTTTGAAGTGTTGTAGAAACCAGTGGAGCCTCCCGTGCGCCAGCATTATCTAGCCCTGCTCAGTGTGTTCGCCAGCCTGCCCGCGATGGCCCTCACGTTCCAGACACGTCTGGAGAATATTGAGTGGAAGGTGGAGGGCGATCAGTTCGAGTGCCGACTGACCCAGCCGATCGCCGATTTCGGCTCGGGTGAGTTCGTGCGCCGGGCGGGTGAGCAGGCGACATTTCGCCTGAAAGCCTATAACGGTTCGCTCGGTGCCGGCTCCGCCACATTATTGGCCGCCGCCGCGCCCTGGCAACCGGGCCGCGGCGATATCAACCTCGGTGCGGTACGCGTCGGCAGTGGTGATGTGCTGTTTAACAGCTCCCAGGCCCAGGCCGGGCGGTTGTTCACTGGCTTGCTCGAAGGACGCAGCCCGACCGTGCGACATTACGGTCGCGAGGGTGGTTACTCGGAGATTCGCCTGCTGCCGGTGAAATTCAACAAGGCCTACACCGACTATCAGTTGTGTACTACCAAGCTGTTGCCGATGAATTACGATCAGGTCAAGCAGACGGAAGTCGGCTTCCCCGGGGGGGGCATCGAGCTGGATGCCGCGGCCAAGAAGAAGCTGTCGGTGATTGTCGCGTTCATGAAAGCTGACCCCACCGTCAACCATATCGAGTTGAACGGCCATTCGGATAACAGCGGCAACCGCTTGACCAATCGCGATGTCTCGCGACGCCGCGCCTTGGCGGTGATGGACTACTTCAAGGCCAATGGCATCCAGGAGTCGCAGATCACCCTGCGCTTCCACGGCGAAAGCTACCCCTTGGCGCCCAACACCAATGCCGCCAACCGCGCCCGCAACCGTCGGGTCAACGTGCAGCTCGAGCGTGTGGCAGCGCCCGAGAAACCGGCGCCCCAGGCCGCCGCACCCAGCAACCCCGCCGCCACCTCATAACGTGCGACCATCGGTCGCGCGTTCGACATAATCTGTCGCTTTATCTTCATTTGCTGTCGCGCCCCTGTAATTTCACGGTTTTGATCGGTAGAATCGTCGCCTTTCCGTACAACCCCGTGGAGTGATGGCATGGCCGACGTAAACAAGGTCGTTCTCGCGTATTCCGGCGGCCTGGACACTTCGGTGATCCTCAAGTGGCTGCAGGATACTTATAACTGTGAAGTGGTGACCTTCACCGCTGACCTGGGTCAGGGCGAAGAGGTCGAACCTGCACGTGCCAAGGCGCAAGCCATGGGCGTGAAAGAGATCTACATTGACGACCTGCGCGAAGAGTTCGTCCGCGATTTCGTCTACCCGATGTTTCGCGCCAATACTGTCTACGAAGGCGAATACCTGCTCGGTACCTCCATCGCCCGTCCGCTGATCGCCAAGCGCCTGATCGAAATCGCCAACGAAACCGGCGCAGATGCCATTTCCCATGGCGCCACCGGCAAGGGCAATGACCAGGTGCGTTTCGAACTGGGTGCCTACGCCCTCAAGCCTGGCGTGAAAGTGATCGCACCTTGGCGTGAATGGGACCTGCTGTCCCGTGAAAAGCTGATGGATTACGCTGAAAAGCACGCGATCCCGATCGAGCGTCACGGCAAGAAGAAGTCCCCGTACTCGATGGATGCCAACCTGCTGCACATCTCCTATGAAGGCGGCGTGCTGGAAGACACCTGGACCGAGCACGAAGAAGACATGTGGAAATGGACCGTCTCCCCGGAGAACGCTCCAGACAAGCCGCAATATCTGGAACTGACCTACCGCAACGGCGATATCGTCGCGCTGGATGGTGTCGAGATGACCCCAGCCACCGTACTGGCAACCTTGAACCGTATCGGTGGTGAACACGGTATCGGCCGTCTCGACATCGTCGAGAACCGTTACGTGGGTATGAAGTCCCGCGGCTGCTATGAAACACCGGGTGGCACTATCATGCTGCGCGCTCACCGCGCCATCGAGTCCATTACCCTGGACCGTGAAGTGGCCCACCTCAAAGATGAGCTGATGCCCAAGTACGCCAGCCTGATCTACACCGGTTACTGGTGGAGCCCTGAGCGTCTGATGCTGCAGCAGATGATCGACGCCTCCCAGGCTCATGTGAACGGCGTCGTGCGCCTGAAGCTGTACAAGGGCAATGTGATCGTGACCGGTCGCAAGTCTGATGAATCACTGTTCGACGCCAACATCGCTACCTTCGAGGAAGATGGCGGTGCCTACAATCAGGCGGATGCAGCGGGCTTCATCAAGTTGAACGCCTTGCGCATGCGCATCGCGGCCAACAAAGGCCGCAAGTTGTTCTGACTGTTTCGCTTGTCCTGAAAAGGCCCCTTATGCAAGGGGCTTTTTTTTGTCCTGAATATACCCATACGGGCATTAATTGAGGTGCGACGTTTACAAACGTTTAGTGTTTGTTTAAGGGATCTGCTTAAAAACCATACAGATGTTTTTTAATTTCAGCATTTTACTTCTCCAAGGAAAGGTTTTTTACATCTGAATAGGAACTATGTCTTACAGAATTTTCACTCATGTAGGAGCAATTGAGATGTAATTTATGGAATTTTCTGTAGGAAAATGGAGTGTGTATAAATATGTTAAATGGAACTGAAACTGATGCGGTTTTTTCAGCCCTTCGTTTACGGTGCGGTGTCATACAAGGGGCATTTCCTGAAAGGCATGTGCGCCGCGTTTACCGCGTACACCCGGGGATGAGGATATTTCACTCAAAATATGTACGAGCAGGGAAAGGTCTGAAAGGCTCCATAAAGCCGAATACCTTAAAGTTGGCGAATTTTTGTAGGTTAATTCCTATCTTGCTGTGGGTTGGGTCTCTGCCTACTGTTGCTCGGGGGGGGCGCTATGCCAACTAGCAGATGACTAGGCTATTGTGCTTTCTCTAAATAATTCGAACAGCGAAATTGGACTTTCTCATGAATAAAGTGCTGATCGTGGATGATCATCCCGTCATTCGGCTTGCTGTGCGCATGCTAATGGAACGTCATGGTTATGAGGTCGTTGCCGAGACTGATAACGGTGTCGATGCGTTACAACTTGCGCGGGAACATATGCCGGACATTGTCATACTGGATATTGGAATACCCAAGCTCGATGGCCTTGAAGTTATTTGTCGGTTAGCTTCAACCAAGCAAGCCGTATCGTTCAAGGTACTGGTGCTGACGTCCCAGGCACCTGGTCATTTTTCCATGCGCTGCATGCAGGCCGGGGCTGCCGGCTACGTGTGCAAGCAGCAGGACTTGACCGAGTTGCTTAGCGCCATCAAGGCAGTGCTTTCCGGCTACAGCTATTTCCCGAACCAGGCGCTCAATTCGGTACGCTCCACGATGGGCAACGCCAGTGAAGCTGACATGGTTGAACGTTTGTCGGGGCGGGAAATGATGGTGCTCCAGCAACTGGCCCGTGGCAAAACCAATAAGGAAATCGCCGATGGCATGTTCCTCAGCAACAAGACCGTCAGCACCTACAAGACGCGCCTGCTATTGAAGCTCAATGCCCGCTCCCTGGTCGACTTGATAGAACTGGCCCAACGCAATGGCTTGGTGTGAGCAGGGCGCTCCGCCGCTCTGACGTTCCTGTAACAACCGGCACAAAAAAGCCTCCGTCAGGGAGGCTTCCGACCGTCTGCCAGAGGGTCAAAGATCGAAGTCGTAATCGGCCAATTGTTTCTGTAAGCGTCGCTCTTCCAGAAGATTGTCGATAGTTCGGCGTTTGCTCAAATTGGTCTTGGCTACCTCTGCGACGGGCGCTGGCGCCTCATCGTCTTCCAGCTCCACCAGGTCGTCATCAACTTCGATTTGTTCTTTGCCAGTGCTCATAGGTTCACTCCAGGCTAAGACTGCCGTTGGCGCCCCTTATAGCGATAATCCACGAACGGGTAAAAAAGATTTTTTCAATCGATGGATAGAGAAAACCCCGGAACCCTCAATCGTCGGATGTCTTGTGCTTGTATTCGCATAGATCTTCGATCCTGCAGCTGCCACATCGAGGCTTGCGCGCCTGGCAAACATAGCGCCCGTGAAGAATTAGCCAATGGTGCGAATCAAGCAGATAGGGCTTGGGCACGAACTTCATCAGTTGTTTTTCGACCTCGACCACATTCTTGCCGCGAGCGATGCCGGTTCGGTTGCTGACGCGAAAAATATGGGTGTCCACCGCCATGGTGAGTTGACGGAACGCGGTGTTGAGCACCACGTTAGCGGTCTTGCGCCCGACTCCGGGCAACGCTTCCAGGGCTTCCCGGGTTTGCGGCACTTCGCTGGCGTGTAGCTCCATGAGCAGGCGGCACGTCTCGATCACGTTCTTGGCCTTGCTGTTGTACAAGCCGATGGTCTTGATGTACTCCGATAATCCCTCCACACCCAAGGCATAAATAGCCTCTGGCGTATTGGCCACCGGGAACAGCTTGGCCGTGGCCTTGTTGACGCCAACGTCGGTGGATTGGGCCGACAGGATCACCGCGATCAACAGCTCGAACGGCGAAGAGTACGCCAGCTCAGTCTTAGGTTCCGGATTGTCTTCGTGAAACCTGCGGAAAATTTCCAGGCGTTTTGCAGCGTTCATAAGGGCGGACGTTTCCTTGCAGGCGGTCGACGTGATTGTAGCAATACACAGTGCAGCGTCAGCTGTGGGTCAGGTGTTGCCGGTGGCGTCGGCCTCGGCATCATGCAGCATCTGCTCGGCGGCGTTCAGCGCGGCGCTCAGGCTGGCCAGTTGTTGTTCATCAGCTTGTTGATCCTGGGCCTTTTTCAACTCGGCCCGGCGCATCGCCAGTTGAATCTTGGCGCGTTTGAGCTCAGGGCCCTGGGTGGTCGGCAACGTTGGCGGGCTGTTGCCTTCCAGCGCGGCAAGCGCCTGCTCCGAGGCTTCGAACTGCCTTTGCAGGACAATCAATTGCGACTGCTGCTCATAAGTCGGCGGATGCCCAAACGCCTTCAGGGACTTGTGCAGTTGAGCACGGCTCATGGCGAGATTGATTTTGGCTTGCTTGATCGCGGCATCCTGAACGGCCTGGTGGGGATCAGCTTGTGCCGCGGCCACCGGGGCCGTGCGTTTGGCCCGCGCCAGGCGTTCGGCGAGCTTGCAGGCTTCCTCACGCTGCAGGCGCGCGTTGCGCTGTTCGAAACGCCGCCGAGCGCGGTCGCGTTTGAGGCCACGTTCGTGCCGTTCGTGATCGCTGCCCGCCAGGCCGCCTACGATAGGCAAGACGTCAGCGAGTGGGCGCAGTTCGATGCAGTCGACAGGGCAGGGCGCTACACACAGATCGCAACCGGTGCACTCGTCGATAATTACCGTATGCATCAACTTGGCGGCGCCCACGATGGCGTCCACCGGGCAAGCCTGGATGCATTTGGTGCAACCGATGCATTCGGCCTCACGGATATAGGCGATCTGCGCCGGCGCGTCTCCACGGCGGGTATCCAGGGCCAGCACTGGCACACCCAGCAATTGCGCGAGCCCGGCGATGGTTTCCTGGCCTCCGGGTGGGCACTTGTTGATTGCCTCGCCGTTGGCGATGCCTTCGGCGTAAGGCTTGCAGCCCGGGTGCCCGCACTTGCCGCATTGAGTCTGCGGTAGCAGCGCGTCGATACGTTGAATGAGGTTCATGCTTTGATCATAGCGTTGACGCCAGGCCCACCGGTGCAGGCTGAAAAGCCCCGGCGCCGAAGCGCCAGGGCATCTTGCAGGGGTTACTTGATGCGTTGACCCGGCTTGGCGCCGCTGTCCGGGCTTAGCAGGTAGATTTCTTCGCCGCCAGGGCCAGCCGCCATCACCATGCCTTCAGATATGCCGAACTTCATTTTTCGTGGCTTCAGGTTGGCGACCATCATGGTCAGGCGACCATCGAGCTTGGACGGGTCCGGGTAAGCGCTCTTGATGCCGGAGAACACATTGCGTCGCTCGCCGCCCAAATCCAGGGTCAGGCGCAGCAGCTTGTCGGCACCTTCCACGGCTTCGGCCTTGACGATCAGTGCAACGCGCAAGTCCACGGCGGCAAAGGTGTCGAACTCGATTTCATCGGAAATAGGGTCCTTGGCCAGCTCGCCATTACCTGCGGGCGCAGTCGAACCGGTATCCGTCTGGCTGGCGACCAGGTCTTCTTTCGAAGCGTCGGACATGGCCTGGACTTTCACCGGGTCGATGCGGGTCATCAGGGGCTTGAACGCGTTCAACTGGTGGTTGCTGAGCAGCTTGGCGTGGTCATTCCAGGTCAGTGGCGCGACGTTGAGGAACGCTTCTGCGTCGGCGGCCAGCAGCGGCAGCACCGGCTTGAGGAAGATCACCAACTGACGGAACAGGTTGATGCCGGTGGCGCAGATCGCCTGAACCTCGGCCTCTTTGCCTTCCTGCTTGTTCAGCGACCAGGGTGCCTTGTCCGCAATCCAGGCATTGGCACGGTCAGCCAGGCCCATGATTTCGCGCATTGCACGGGCAAAGTCACGGGCTTCATAGGCGTCGGCGATGCTCGGCGCGGCGGCCAGGAACGCATCGGTCAGTTCCGGAGCGGCATTTTCCGCGACCAGTACCCCCGCATTTCCCTTATGGATGAACCCGGCACAACGGCTGGCGATATTGACGACCTTGCCGACCAGGTCCGAGTTGACCTTCTGGACG
This sequence comes from Pseudomonas sp. R2-37-08W, assembly GCF_003851705.1. NCBI lineage: Bacteria > Pseudomonadati > Pseudomonadota > Gammaproteobacteria > Pseudomonadales > Pseudomonadaceae > Pseudomonas > Pseudomonas sp. R2-37-08W. The sequence goes on from NZ_CP027728.1 coordinate 1,310,295, forward strand.
AAGTCTTCCAGGTTCAGGTCGAGGTCGTCGACGCCACGGCCCAGCTTGGATGCATAGTAGTAACGCAGATACTCCGGCGACAGGTGGTCCAGGTAGGTGCGCGCCTTGATAAAGGTGCCACGGGACTTGGACATCTTCTGCCCGTTCACCGTCAGGTAGCCGTGCACGGCAATGCCGGTCGGCTTGCGGAAGCCCGAACCTTCGAGCATCGCCGGCCAGAACAACGCGTGGAAGTTGACGATGTCCTTGCCGATGAAGTGGTACAGCTCAGCGGTGGAGTCTTTGCCCCAGAACGCATCGAAGTCCAGCTCCGGCGTGCGGTCGCAGAGGTTCTTGAAGCTGGCCATGTAGCCGATCGGCGCATCCAGCCACACGTAGAAGTACTTGCCCGGCTCGCCCGGGATTTCAAAGCCGAAGTACGGCGCATCGCGGGAGATGTCCCACTGCTGCAAGCCGCTGTCGAGCCATTCGGCGAGCTTGTTGGCCACGGCGTCCTGCAGGGTGCCGCTGCGCGTCCAGGTTTGCAGCATCTGCTGGAAATCCGGAAGCTTGAAGAAGAAGTGCTGGGAATCCTTGAGCACCGGGGTGGCGCCGGAGATGGCCGACTTCGGATCCTTTAAGTCAGTCGGGGCATAGGTCGCGCCGCATTTTTCGCAATTGTCGCCGTACTGGTCTGCGGTGCCGCATTTCGGGCAGGTGCCCTTGATGAAGCGGTCGGCCAGGAACATTTTCTTTTCCGGATCGAAGTACTGGGTGACCGACCGCTGGTCGATGTGCCCGGCTTCCTTCAATCGCAGGTAGATCTGGCTCGAAAGCTCACGATTTTCGTCGGAGTGGGTCGAATGGAAGTTGTCGAAATCCACCAGGAACTCGGCAAAGTCGGCGCTGTGTTCAGCCTGCACATTGGCGATCAGTTGTTCCGGGGTGATGCCTTCCTTTTCGGCGCGCAACATGATGGCCGAACCGTGGGCGTCGTCCGCGCAGACGTAAATGCATTGATTGCCGCGATGCTTCTGGAAGCGCACCCACATATCGGTCTGGATGTACTCAAGCATATGGCCAAGATGGATGGAACCATTGGCATAGGGCAGGGCGCTGGTGACGAGGATCTTGCGTGGCTCGGACATGGGGCTCGGCTACTTGATGAAACGGAGGTCGGCCACTATAAAGCGCCGGGAAATTTATTTCACCCCGTGGTGCTGTTTCAGAATTTTCCATCCCTGCGAAAGCATGCCGCTGGCGGTCTGGAACGGTTAGGATAGCCGCCTGTTTCAGTCAGTCTTTTTTCGGGAGTTGCCCATGAGCGCCGTCAATCGCGCAGCGGTGGAAGCCGTTCTTCGCCAGTATACCGACCCCTATTTGAACCAGGACCCGGTCAGTGCCGGCTGTGTACGGGCTATCGAGGTCCAGGGTGACCAGGTATCGGTCCGGTTGGAGCTGGGCTATGCCGCTGGCCTGTTCAAAAGCGGATGGGCGCAGATGTTGCAAATAGCCATCGAAGGCCTCGATGGCGTGCGCTCGGCCAAGGTCGATATCCAGTGCGTGATCGCGCCGCACAAGGCCCAGGCGCAGATCCCTGGCCTGGCCAACGTCAAGAATGTGATCGCCGTGGCGTCGGGCAAGGGCGGTGTGGGCAAATCCACCACCGCCGCCAACCTGGCCTTGGCCCTGGCCCGCGAAGGCGCGCGCGTGGGCATCCTCGACGCCGATATCTATGGTCCGAGCCAGGGTGTGATGTTCGGCATCGCCGAAGGTACACGGCCGAAGGTCAAGGACCAGAAGTGGTTTGTGCCGATCGAGTCCCTGGGCGTAGAGGTCATGTCCATGGCTTTCCTGACCGATGACAACACGCCGATGGTCTGGCGCGGGCCGATGGTCTCCGGTGCGTTGCTGCAACTGGTCACCCAGACCGCCTGGGGCGATTTGGACTACCTGGTAATCGACATGCCGCCCGGTACCGGCGATATCCAGCTGACCCTGGCGCAGAAAGTCCCGGTGGCCGGCTCGGTGATCGTCACCACGCCTCAGGACCTGGCATTGCTGGACGCGAAGAAAGGCGTGGAAATGTTCCGCAAGGTCAACATCCCGGTGCTGGGGGTGGTGGAAAACATGGCCGTTCACATCTGCTCCAACTGCGGCCATGCCGAGCATCTGTTCGGTGAGGGTGGTGGCGAGAAGCTGGCGACTCAATACGGTGTCGAACTGCTGGCTTCGTTGCCGCTGTCGATGGCCATTCGTGAACAGGCCGACGGCGGCAAGCCTACTGTGGCTGCCGAGCCCGATGGTCAGATTGCCATGGTCTACCAGGAGTTGGCCCGCCATGTGGGCGCGCGGATAGTGCTGCAGGAAGCGATTGCTCCCGCGATGCCGACGATCACGGTCAGCGACGACTGAACCTTGCGTAGGAACGTTACCTGTCAGGCTCGTTACGCTTTTTCCGCAGTAACCTGTGTAAGCATTCGCTTACTTTTTTGTAGGTATTCGGTTTTTTTACAGGGTGTGAGCGTCTCGAATCCGTGAGCGATGTTTCTAACTGATTGAAATAAAACAGTTATTCATCTCTGTGTAAACGCCCGCGCCCTTCAGTCGCCCAGTTGGATCCCGTTGAACTTATTTTGGGATTCTCTAACATCAGCCCTGTGTCCACGGATTGGCACGGCCATCACGGAATGATGGTTTGAAGGAATGTCGCAGGATGCGATTCATCAGGACGATGAAAAGGAATACAGGGACTAGGGAAAAAATGTGGGCGGGTCATACCGCCCCTTTTTTCGCCTGTAGAAAAGTGAAACCGGCTACGTAGAAACGCAAAAAGGCCCGCAAGGGGCCTTTTGGGGCGGTGACGCTATCAGCGTTCGAGCTGTGCAATCTTACCTTTTTTGCCGTCCCACTCCGCTGCATCGGGCATCGGATCTTTGCGTTCAGTGATGTTCGGCCAAATCTCTGCCAGCTCGACGTTCAACTGAATAAATTCCTGCATCTCTGCCGGGACTTCGTCCTCGGAGAAAATCGCAACGGCCGGGCATTCTGGTTCACACAGGGCGCAGTCAATGCACTCGTCCGGGTGGATGACCAGGAAATTCGGGCCTTCGTAGAAGCAGTCCACCGGACACACTTCTACGCAGTCGGTGTACTTGCACTTGATGCAGTTGTCGGTGACGACGAAGGTCATTTCTAATTTTCTCCTCAGGCGGCGGCAGCGAAACCCTGTGTGGCAGGGCTCGCGAGGTTCGGGAGCGATAGTCTGCAGGCCAGGCTCATAGCCCGCAGCATCCCAAACCGCGCGAGAGTCTACCAGCTTGCAAGCGTCAGCGTTATATCCGAGTCTTCAGTGCATATAACATTTCGAGCGCTTTGCGTGGGGTCAAGTCATCCACGTCGAGCTTAGCCAACTCATCGAGTACCGGATGGGGCAGGCTGGCGAACATATCGCTCTGGTGCGGCACGGCGGATTTCTTGCTGGCCTTGGCTGGGCTGGCGACGACCGTTTCATGGGGCAGGGCCGTGGTTTCAAGGCGGCTGAGGTGCTCGCGGGCGCGGGTGATCACATCATTTGGCACACCGGCCAATTGTGCGACCGCCAAGCCATAACTCTGGCTCGCCGGGCCCGGCAGCACATGGTGCAGGAACACGATGCGCTCGTTGTGCTCGGTGGCATTGAGGTGCACGTTGGCTACCAGCGGCTCGCTTTCCGGTAACACGGTCAGTTCGAAGTAGTGGGTAGCAAATAATGTGTACGCGCGCAGGTGAGCCAGACGTTCAGCCGCGGCCCATGCCAGCGACAGGCCGTCGAACGTGCTGGTGCCGCGCCCGACTTCGTCCATCAGCACCAGGCTACGCTCTGTGGCGTTATGCAGAATGTTGGCGGTTTCGCTCATTTCCACCATGAACGTCGAGCGCCCACCGGCCAGGTCATCACTGGAACCGATCCGGGTGAAAATCCGGTCCACCAGGGACAGCTCGCAACTGGCCGCCGGCACGAAGCTGCCGATGTGGGCCAGCAGCACGATCAATGCGGTCTGGCGCATGTAGGTGGATTTACCACCCATGTTCGGGCCGGTGATCACCAGCATGCGTGTGTCGTCGTCCAGCGACAGGTCGTTGGCGACGAACGGCGTGGTCAACACCTGCTCCACCACCGGGTGGCGCCCCTGCACGATACGCATGCACGGTTCGCTGACAAACCGCGGGCAGTTCAAATCCAGGTTCAGCGCACGCTCCGCAAGGTTGCTCAGCACATCCAGCTCCGCCAGGGCAGCTGCGGTGTCTTGCAGCGGCGCCAGGCGGCCGATCAAGTCTTCGAGCAAGGCTTCATAGAGCATTTTTTCCCGCGCCAGGGCGCGGCTCTTGGCCGACAGTGCCTTGTCTTCGAAGGCTTTAAGCTCAGGGGTGATAAACCGCTCGGCACCCTTGAGGGTCTGACGACGTTGATAATCGATAGGCGCCGACTCGGCCTGCTTGCTCGGCAACTCGATGAAATAGCCGTGCACACGGTTGTAACCAACTTTCAGGTTGGCCAGCCCGGTGCGGGCTTTTTCGCGCGCTTCCAGGTCAATCAGGAACTGCCCGGCGTTTTCGCTCAGCGATTGCAGCTCATCCAGCTCACTGTCGTAACCCGTCTTCAGAACGCCACCATCACGGATGATCGCCGGCGGGTTGTCGATAATGGCCTTTTCCAGCAGGGCTGCGAGATCCGGATAAGTGCCGGCGGTGACGGCCAACTGTTGCAGGTGCGCAGTGTCCAGCTCGGTCATCGCCGCTTGCAATTGCGGCAGGGCACCGAGGGCATCGCGCAGGCGCGCCAGGTCACGCGGACGCGCGTTGCGCAGGCCGATTCGCGCCAGAATGCGCTCTATATCGCCAATTTCTTTGAGTTGCGGCTGCAGCTTTTCAAAGCGATAGCCGTCGAGCAGGCAGGTAATGGAAGACTGACGCGCTTGCAGCACGCTCAAATCCCGCAGCGGACGGTTCAGCCAGCGGGTCAGCAAGCGGCTGCCCATGGCGGTCTGGCAGCGGTCGACCACCGATTGCAGCGTATTGTCACGCCCGCCCGCCAGGTTGGTGTCCAGTTCCAGGTTGCGACGGCTGGCGCCATCCAGTACCACGGTATCGTCCAGACGCTCATGGCGCAGGCTGCGCAAGTGCGGCAGGGCAGTGCGTTGGGTTTCCTTGGCGTAGCTGAGCAGGCAGCCGGCGGCGCCGATGGCCAGGGTCAGGGTTTCGCAACCGAAGCCTTTGAGGTCCTGCACGGAAAATTGCTGGCACAGGCTTTTGAGCGCTGAATCCCGCTCGAAATCCCACGGTGCGCGCCGCTTGGTCCCACGCCGCTTCTCCGCCGGCAGGTCCTTGGGCCAATCGTCCGGGATCAACAACTCCACCGGATTGATACGCTCCAATTCCGCCAGCAGGTTCTCCCAGCCCTTGATCTCCAGCACACTGAAATTGCCGCTGGTGATATCCAGTACCGACAGGCCGAACAAGCGCTCATCACCCAGGACAGCGGCGATCAAGTTATCGCGCCGCTCATCCAGCAGCGCCTCATCGCTGACCGTCCCCGGCGTAATAATGCGCACCACCTGGCGTTCCACCGGCCCCTTGCTGGTCGCCGGATCGCCGATCTGCTCACAGATCACCACCGACTCGCCCAGCTTCACCAGCTTGACCAGATAACCTTCCAACGAATGGTAAGGAATCCCACACATCGGAATCGACTGCCCCGCCGACTGCCCGCGCGCGGTCAGGGTGATGTCCAGCAACTTGGCGGCCTTCTTCGCATCCTCATAGAAGATCTCGTAGAAGTCGCCCATGCGATAGAACATCAACTGATCAGGGTGCTGGTTCTTCAGTCGCCAGTACTGCTGCATCATTGGGGTGTGGGAGGATAGATCAGAAATTTGCTTATTCATCAGTGGGTTAGCTGCAATCTTCAAAAAGTGTGGGGCAAAAATGGGGCTATTTGCCTTGCTTTTGGATGCCTGCCCAGATGCGTTGCAACTCGGTCGGTGACTCGTCATCCATCCACTTGGCGTATACCTCAACCAACATGGTGAAGTCCTTGTGGCCCATCTGCTTTGCGATGAACGCAAGGTTACCACGAGCAGTCAGGCACCAGCAGGCGTAGGTGTGGCGAGTCTGATAAGGACGGCGCGGACGTATGCCGGATCGCTTCTGGATTGCTGCCCACTTGGTATTCCATGCGGTGGGGACATACCAGAAATTAATGATTTTCTTGCGTGCCTGTGTGGAAGGGGACAGTAGGGGAGTGACGCTCTCTTTCCGGCTCTCGTGCCTGTTCAGGAACACCTCAATGGAGCGTGCAGGGTGATTGGTAACGAGCGACATCAATACCCTGCAGGCTTCGACCGCTGGTGGCATCAATAATATTGAGCGCGGCTTTCCCGTTTTCGGTACTTTGAACGTGCCGTTGGCGGTAATGGCGCGGGTGATGTTGATCTGTCCTGCGCCCAAGTCGATGTCTTCAACAGCCAGCGCACATAACTCACCTGGTCTAAGCCCGGTATACACGGCTAAGGTAATCGCCGCCGAGTCCTGAGGGTGGATGCATCCTTTATCGATGAGCAGCTGGAATTCATCACGAGTAAGCGGATCCGGCTCCTGGCCTTGCATTGCGAACCGATTGCACGCTTCAGATAATCCCTTGCGGCAGTATCCATTGGTCTCGCACCAGCCCAAGAAACCGGCGAACGTCGCTAGGTAGTGATTGACAGTTGACGGCGCTCGATCAGCAATCAACAACGTCCTCAGTAACTGGATGTCTTCGGGCAGCAAAACGCCGGCGAGACGATCAAATCCGACCAAGGCAGTGCAGATGTCCAGGGCGTAGCCGTATTTCTCCTCGGTCATTGGCGTGATGTCGACAGCCTTAAGCGGTTTGTATCGCTCCAGTAGAGCCCCAAGCTTTTCGTCCTTGGCACTGCTGTAGTTGGTCGCGTGCTTCGAGTTGGGAAAGTGCCGGCCATAGTCAAAGTGACCGGTTTTTATCTCATGAAGAATCGCCGCCCTTAATAGGGCGGCGTGTTTGATGTTGGCTTTGGTGATCGGAAGACCAAGGGATTCGCGGCAGCGTATACGCCGCCACATGAACACGACGCGCAGGTTGCCGCCGTGTATCTCAATCCCTTTGTGCTTTGCTAGCTCGGTCTCTAGGCCGCTTCCTGGGGTGCGCTCTCGGCCCACTTGTCATACTCCGTCATATTGATTGCTATACGGCCGTCTGGGGTCTTTCGCCAAATACGGCCTTGGGCCCAAGTGCCGTTTTTTACTTTGTGGCGAATAGCGTCTTCACTGTAGCCAGTAAGCTCCGAGGCGCGGTTGATCATTACCCATCTAGGGAAGCTCATGCTAAATCCTCCAGCATGTTAAATGGTGCGCCGACTGAGTTGCTGGTTTGCAGTGAGCTCATGGACGTTAAGAGCAAGGCTGAAAGTTCGTTATTCATTTCATTCACCGCTCATTGCGTATTTGTTCTTACTGTTCGCTGATAACTCCGGTAGCAGGACTCTGGCTGGCTTGACTGTAAAACAAGTTCCCTCTATTTCAACCGTTTGAATGCCTCTTAGGAATCCAGTTATATCTATGTCAATGCCGTTTTTTAAACGGCGCTGATGCGCGGCGACCAGATGTAGAATAGGGCGCTTCCTGCCGGTAGCTGTAAGCGGTATAGATCTTGCGTAAAGCAGGGACTTGATTTGCTCAGGCATAGATCCCAATCGAGCTAAGCAATTGGACTCGCGTGCTTCAATCGTCCAGCAGTAGCGACTATCAGCTATGAATTGCAAGGCGATTGAAGCCATAGCTTCCCGCCCTTTCAGTTCTTTTTCCGGCGTCGTTAGATATTGGCTGGTTTTGTACCGGCCAGCTACGTCGAAGCGTTGTTCGCACGCAACTACTTTGCCTTCTTTAGTTACACAAAAAAACGAGCGTTCACCTTCAACAAAGTGGTTTTCAGATGCGGCAATTATTATTTCGTACAGTTGTCCGCCCGAACGTCTGTGCCAGGTCTTTGGTAAGGTGTTGGCTTGTCGAACGTATGTCGTTTGAAAAAAACCTCCGTACTCATCGCTCGGCACTTGTACCGTTTTTGTAAAGCCTACACATCCGACGGTGGGTAAAGGGTCATTGATAATGTCAAATTCCCAATCCCCAGCATTAGTTGAGCTGGGCGCTATGATGAATCTATCTTTGCTCGGAACGTAAGGGCCGATTCCTCTAATTAAATTCATCCGCTCCAGGTTGAGAGTGTTGGGGCCGGCGCCTTTGTTTTTTTTGATTCTAGTTTCAAAGCATGTGATCAGAGCCGCAGCCACAGAGTCTTCGAATGAATCAGTTGTCCAGAGATCTTGATTGTCTGAGCATGATGGTTTCATTGCATTTCTCCTTGCTGTGCCATGCTCAGGGCAATTGCCACGGGCTTGACCCAAATCGACACGTTGCTAAGCATGAACGTCTCCCCAGCCTCAGAAAGCAGCAGGGTCATGCCGAACACATCGGCCATCGCTCGGGCTGCAGCGCGCGGTACTGCGTTGCCAATCCGCTCCCGGTGGCTGCCGTCATTGATACCGTCCAGCCGGAATACACCTGCCTGTTCAATTTTGCGAACTCGCTGCATCCGCTCGATTTCATGGGCGGTCTGAGGATCGGTTGACCAGTACTCATCTGGATCAAAAAGCGATTGAAGCGCGGCAAGCTCCAGGGTGGTGAACGGGCGGTGCCAGGTGCCGTCCAGGCTGGTGATCATGCAGGTCAGCCGGTCATTGGGCGCTGGCATGCGCTGATCGGCAACCGACCACCGGCCGTTGTCGTGACAGGCGCTGGCGGACACTGCGCCGGCCGGCGTGTTGTAGTCGACCACTCCATAGTGCCCGCCGGTCAGATAAGCATCGCCCTTGGAGCGCGACATGCCTGGGCGCGGATCTGCGATCGATAGAGCTCCGCTGGCAACCTGTTGTGAGCCGGTTACGGTCTTGGCGCTCTCGCACCAGGGCGTGATCCGCAGCTTTTGGGTGCTGGCGTTCGGGTGCCAATTTTTATAAGCAGGATCTGCCACGGCGAAAGCGCCTTGCCCGGTGGTGCTGCCTGCGATGACGGTGCCGGCCGGCTTGCTGTAGTCGGTCACCAGGTACTTGCCAAAGCCCTTGGACGGTTGCCGAGGATCTGCAACCGCCTGCCCGCCGGAGCTGGGGCCGTGCCCTGCGGTGACAGTGCCGGCGGCTTGGTCGTTGCGAACGACCCGGAATACGTTGTTGTGACGCTCGCCGCTCATGCGCGGGTCTGCAACGCTAAACGTCCCTTGCCCTGGGCTGCGCTGACCGGTCACCACACCACAGTGGCGGTTGTAGGGCAGCACGCCGTACTGGGTGTATTCAAATTTGCTGGTCGGGCGCGGATCTGCCACCGAAAACTTGCCGTTCATGGGCCGGCTCGCACCTGCAACCACTCCGGCTGTATCGTCCCAATCGACAACCCCGAGCACGCCGTTGTGGTATTCCGGCACTATCACGAAGTCACGAAGATGACCGTCCTCAATCGCAAACCGACTCAGGCTGCGCCAATCCTTGCCTGCCTCAACAAGAGCCAGGCGTACCCAAGTTTTCCACTGCAATGCCGGCACCCGGTGCATCGGCCCCGCCTGCTCGATATCGCCGGCCAGCGGCATGCGGCTCAGCACATCACCGACAGCGCGCAGGCTCCGCTTTTCAGGTTCATACAAGAACGCCGGGACCTGCTCGACGTGCCTGGCCACCAGCAAGAAACGCTTGCGGCTCTGTGCCAGCCCGCCAATTTCGCCACAGTCGTGGGTGGTTTCCGCCACCGCATAGCCGTAATGGCGGAGCAGCTTGGTGATCTGATCCAGCAGGTAGCGGCCACGGGTTGCTAGGCGCGGCACGTTTTCGAACACGATCAACTTCACCGGTTTGTGCTTCCAGGCTTCGCACATCAGCCACACACACCGCAACGTCAGCTCGTTGAGCGCCCGGTATTTGGGAGTTTGGCTCATTGTCTCGGAAAGCAGGCCCGATGCGCCCTTGCAGGGGCTGCTGATGAACACCGCGTCCGGGTCTTCGTTGCCGGCGGCGCGGCGCAGATCCTCGGCGGTGGCCTCGATCCAACCGGCTGGGGGCTGCTGGCCGTGGAACGCTGTGTACTGTTCTCTTGTGAACAGGTCCATCAGCGTGCCAGGAACACCTGTCATCATTTGGAAGTCGCGCAATCCGGCGGGGTCGACGTCGACCCCGCCAAGGCAACGCCATTCTGCCTGCACGGTGCCGAGGACTGGCTTGGAGTCGCTGAAGCCAGCGGCGCCGCTGCCCAGGCCACAGCAGAGGTGGAAGTGGGTGAGGGTGCGTTTAAGCATCACCAAGTCCTCCCGGTGGCAATACATTGATCGCAGAACCCCATGGGCCAATCGCTGCAGGTTGGGCAACCCTGCTCGGCAGCGTTCGAGGCGTGCGTATACCCCAAGGCAGGCTGCGCGAGCGGGCGTACTGAAGCGGTTAGCGTTGCATCACTGAGCGCTGCCCCGCGCAGCTTTTCGTGGGGTATAAGTGCCTCGGCAGTGGCGCTGGGAGGAGCAATAATGCCTGCTGCTGCGCAGCAGAGACTGTTTGTTTCTGGCGTGTCGACACTATCTGCAGCGCGGAGCAAAGCGGACAGGGCGCTGGTGCTGTTCTGTTGGTTCTTCATGCCGCTTTCCTCCGATGTTCGATAGCGAGTTGGTCCATCAGCCGCTGGTGGTAAGTGTTGCGTGCTTCTGCGGGTGGCCAAGGACGGATGGTTTCAATCATGGGTTCGATGCCGATCAAGCAATCCCAGATAGCCGGATCGGGTGGCATGAGGTCGCGGCGTTCGGTAGCGAGCGCTATCAGGTCGGCTTTGTGAACGCTGGTGGGGAGTTCTGGTGCTATGTCGAACCGATCACAGACGCGCCACCAGATACAGTCCTCAAAGTGTTCATAGGCACTGATCCATTGCTTGAGTGGCCGCGTCATGTCGCCCAGGTACGCCTCGGGTGCGTCATGAAGCAAGGCCGCGAGTTTGTGTTCTTCCGGCACCAGCTCGGCGACGATGCAGCTGTGTTGTGCCACGCTGTAGAACTCGCGGGTGTGGCCGTTGAAGCGGCAAAGGTGTGCCAGCGCGTGCGAGATGTCCCGTGGATCGATCACGTCGGCGTCGGGTTCAAGCAGGTCAAAGTGTTTGCCTGAGTGAGTAAGGATCCAGTTCATGCTGCCTCCTTGACGAGATCGGCCAGCAGCAGGGCGTTGTCGGTTGCCTTGTGCAATTGGCGAAGGGCGTCATACCCAATCAGGGCTTTCAGCTGCCGATCAAACTCCTTGTTGTAGCGGGTGAGGGCGCGCAGTTCCTTGGTGGCCTTGGTGTGTTGCTGTTGCAGTGTGCCCGCGACTTCTGGTGTCAGGCGCAGCATGGGAATGGCGCGGCTCATATGTCACCGCCTACTGCTTTTTGATTAAGGAGATGAGCGTCCGCTTCGGCTCTAAAAAATTGCGCTGCTTTGAGGGCTTCTTGGGGGCACATTGCTTCTACTGGCTCGCGCACTATCACCCAGCGGCCTTGGGGCTCAGCGATTGAGTCGCCTTCTAAGGTCGTTTCCAGTTTGGGTGCTACAGGACCTAGCAAAGCTGCCATGGCAAGAGCTTGGTCGCGGAGTGTAAGTGAGTCGCGCTCGAGTTTTTTGCCGGTGCGGAATGCGCTAAATGTTTCCGCCGCAATTCGGAGTTTCTCGGCGATATCCAGGAGAGTTTGACGCGCTGGTTCCCCCAGTTTCGACGCCGCCAGTGCCTGCTTATAGTGGGAATACAGTTGCTTATGGTTGCGCTGGGCCTGATCAAGCAAAAGCTTCAGGTCCTGAATCTCACCGGCGTTATCCGATTGCTGAATAGCCTTGCCTTCATCAATACCTTCGATGCGGCCGTCAATCAGGCCCCCTCGATAACCGACCCAATAGAGGATCGCGGCGGCGATGATGATGCTGATCAATGCGAGGATTTGAATCGCAGTCATGTGGTGTGCTCCTGGTAGTGAGTTCTGGCTGGTGGTGGCAGCCAATTGGTGTGTTATTCGTCGTCTGGGTCTGGTGGATCTGCGAGGCCGCACATCAGCTTGGCCTGGTGCGGCATGTAACCTTCCTCTCGCAGGGCGTCGTAGCGCTGATAGTCGGCGGCAAAGTAGCTGCACTCATCACACAGTCGGCTGGCCTTTTCGTCGGCAGACAACGGTGTATCGCAGTGTCGGCAATGATCGAGGAGAGACATGTCATGCCTCCGTGGATTCTGTGTGTGGCTGCTGCGTCTCTTCATCCGCTTTGTAGGCTCGAATATCGATCCAAGAGGCCAGATGGCGGATGTGGACATATTTAAGTGACTTGCGGCTGTCCTTCAGCGTGGTCACGGGCAGTGGGATGCGGCCGCAGTCGAGGTCCGCCGCGAAGGTGGTCTCGTTGAGGTTGCGAAAGTACTGCACGCGCAGCTTGTCCAGGGGAATGAGAACGTCGCCGAAGGTACGGTAGAGCAACTCGATGGTGGCGGCTTCCGGGGCTGGCAGCAGGCGCAGTGGTGCCTGGTTGATGTCCTTCATGCTGCTGCTTTTTCCCAGTGGGGCTGGCGTAGGTCTTTGAGCGCTTCTTCTGCGGTGGTGCCATAGCCACAAAGGCTGTTCTCGGGGCCGATTTTTATTGACGCGTAGAGAGATTCACTCTGACCCAATTCAGGATCGCGTATATCGAGTGACACGACGTAGCGCATGGCGCCCATTTCCTCTGCGAGGAATTTGATGATAGCGGCGAGTTTGATTTGTTCCTGCTGGATCGGCCCTGCTGGAGCCATGTCCAGGTGCGCGTCAGCAGCAATCCGGTTTATTGCCCTGGCGATATCGGACTGTGTTCGTTGATTGGCTGGGATGCGCAGTAGGTCAAGAAGGTGCTGATCAATCGGGTCGTTGTTCATGGTTTATTCTCCGTTTGGGATGATTCCAAGTATTTAGGCAATGACGTTTGGTCAGTTCCCGCAGATGCTCAGGCACTTCGAGGAGCGCGGCGTTGCGCTCCTCGCGTGTGCGCATGGCGACGATCTGGCGGGCGTACTCCCTAGGCCACGTCACGGTTGTCTGCCGGGATGGCTGGCAGTTCGAGCCCCAGTTGCTCGGCCAGCCAGGGCATGCCGGCTTGCCGGACCTTGGTCGACTGGCTGTACTGCATGCCGGCGGTCTCGTGGTACCAGTTGCCGTTCTTGATCCGCAGGTATTCACGATCACGGACGGGGAAGGCCGGTAGGTTGCCCTTGAGCAAGCCCTTTTCACGCATGAGTGCGATCAACACCGGACGGGTGAGGCCAAAGTACTTGGCGGCTTTTTCCAGGCTACGTTCCATTGCGACCTCCTATGCTGCATGCGCGGCGGGGGTCGCCGTGTCAGCGAGGTGGGTGATGGACTCGGCAACCATGGAGTAAATCTCCGCGTCAGTCCCACACACCGTGAAGCACTTGGTGCGAGGTTTCCTGACGCCGATGCTCATGATGGTCGTGATGCCGGTGCGGGTTTTGTTGCGATGGATAGCCAGGTTGATCGGTTGCTCGAAACCCATATCGAGGCTGAGCGCACCGCCGGTTTGCACCAAGTCGAACACACGCTGCTTGTGTTCGATCTCGAATACACCGTAGCGCCTGTCTGCATGCGGCAGAGTTGAATCGCCAGGGCTGGTTGGACCGTTAACAATCTCCTCAATGAAGTCCGCAAGCTTGAGGTGCATTTTTTTGCTGTTGGTCAGAGTCAGCGTGTGGCGTTCGCTGCCCAGTTCAACAGTAAAGTGGGTATCGACTTTGCGACGTTCAACTTTCAGGCGGAACGCCAGGGCGTCACGCTGAACTTCGGCACGCAGAAGATGATTGAAGGTCTCGGTCAAATTGACCTGGGCCTTGAGCAGTGTCAGCGTGCGGTTGTCTAGTTTGTACTTGCTCATGCTGCTTGCCCTCCGCCATTCGGATCGAATGGCGCGGGTGCGGAGCGCTGTTTCAGCTTTGGTTTGGACGCGATGAAAGCGCAGCCGAGGTCTTGTGCCAGGCGGCGGATTTCAAAGATGCGGGAGGGATTAGCAGCGGCCGGGTGGACGTGCAGGGTTGCTGTGGTGTGCATGGTGTTGCCTCGCTCTGTGGTGGAAGAGTGAGGCAAATATCAACCATTGGTTAAATCATGTCAACAACTGGTGGGTGATGTTTTCTGGTTTCTGCTTCTCTTGTATAGAAAGCTAGGGGTCACTCGGGTGTGAAGGTCCCAATAACTTTTCCACAAATCTGCATGTCTTCAGTCAATTCCATGATCGGATACTGCGGGTTGATGGGCTTAAGGTAGTGCTTCCCAGCGTCCTGTACCAAGACTTTGAAAGTCGCTTCGTTGGTGCTTGGTAATGTCGCTATGACCCGATCACCGTTATTAACTGCCAGCTCAGGATCTACAAAGATGACTGATCCTGCTGGATAGCTTCTACCAGGCCCATTGTTTGTCATCGAGTCTCCAACGACCCGTAATGCATATCCGGACTTGCTGATATTGACAGGGCAGGGGAGCCAAAGCTCCGCATCAAATGATTCGACACTGGCATCCATTTCGCACCATGAACCGGCTTGTACCCATGAAATCAATGGTACCAGGCCCATTTTGTCACTGTTGGTTGGAACGTTGTCTACGTTGCTGCCCAGGCTTCTATGTGTCGCATCATCGGGGAATACAGGCATTACCCCATGCTCAAGCCACTCTCTACGAACCCCTAGCCAGTCTGATAGTGCTGTAAGGCTATCTACTTCAGGCATAGCTGCACCGTTGAGCCATTTGCTGACCGCTTGAGGTGTCTTTATGACGCCTTTGGTTTTGAGATGCTCGCGGACGTCTGCGCCGCGCCCATGCTGACGGACATTATTAGAGTCCAGGGCGGCGTGGAGCCGTTCGGCGAACATGTGGCGTAAGCTTTCTTTATCAATCATAGGTTGATGATCACATAGAAGTTGCTAATCCGTCAGTTGACCTTTACTATCAACCAACAGTTGAATGGAGGGCTTTAAGTTGAACCCGTCAGACTTTCCAAATGCCATCGCGTTCGCTTTTGAAGCGGTGGGGGGTATCGGCGCAGCTGCCAGGGTCTGCGACCGTAGCTATCAAGCGCTGAATAAATGGCGTCTGGCAGCGAGCCTGCCGCGAACCGATTACACCGGTGAAACCCAGTACGCCAAGCTTTTGGCGAATGCTGCGGAGCAAAAGGGCAATGCTTTTGATGCGGCTTGGTTGCTTCATGCGTCGACCCCACAAAAAAATGCAGCATAGATAGAAAAAGGGCGACCCAAGGGCCGCCCAGTTCCTCCCGGCACACACCACCACAGTGCTGTCGGGTCGCGATGAAGGCAGGAGGGCACACCACATGCAAACCACCTCCCTTTCTCGCGCTGCCAAGACACGGATGTCTTGGGTTGCTGCCTTTTCCACCACAGATTAGGCAGCTGTTGCGCCAGAGGTGAGAGACGGATCGCTCACCTCGGCACGGTGCCGGTTTCGATCTTGAGGATCTTGCCGGCGTTTGGGCCCTTTCAAGCCACGCGGCAAATGTAACACCACTGCACGCCGCGCGGCACTGGCAACTTATAAGGATTAATGCCATGAGCCGAATTGCTCTGAGTTGCGTTGATCGAGCACAACGGGAAGTCCTGACGCTCGAATTAGCGCTGTACCACGCCGCACGGGATTATCCAGGCGGCGCCGCTGCAATTGCAGCCACAACCGGCCGTAATGCCACTACTTTGCAACACAAGCTGTCTCCCACCCACCCTTCGCACACCGTAAACGTCCAAGAGTTCGGCGAGATTCTCGAACTAACTAAGGACCGCCGCATTCTTGATGCGGTGCATGCCCTTGTCGGTGACACGACTTGGCAGGAACTGGCCGACACCTATACCAACGATATGCCCGAGACACTGACAACGGGGATTGCCTCTTACTTCCGGCAGGTGGCCGATCTGGCAGACACCTGGGCCAAAAGCATTGGCGACGGCGTAGTGAGTGACCAGGAGCTGGCCGAGATACGCCTGCAGGTGTTTCGCGGAATCCAGGGGTTGTTGGGCCTGCTCAACCGTGCCCAATACGTCAATCAGACAACGCGGGGAACTGACCGTGGCTGACGATATCGACTTCGCTAATGACCTGGTGCAGGAGCGCATGGATCGTGCACTCGCTGCACGAAACTCAAACAAAACCGCCACGGTCGCGCATTCCTTCATGTTCTGTGAAGAATGCGACACACCGATTCCGACAGAGCGCCGGATTGCGATCCCTGGCTGCACCCACTGTGTAACTTGCCAATCCTTCGACGAAGCCAGGAAGGCCCGACATGCTCGATGAGGTATTGGGTCAATTTGCTGACTATGGCCTTGAGCCAGCTCAACCATTGGTTTTCGGCAAGCTCACCCGCTGCAAAACCAGCCAGGACAAGGGCAAGGAGAAAAACGGCTGGTATGTCGTCCATGAACACCGCACCGAGAAGAACGAAACACTGATTTTCGGCAGCTTCGGTGATTGGCGCTCCGGCGATAGCCAAAAGATCAAAGTCAAGGCCGGGCGCATGAGCCCCGAAGAGCGTGAAGTCATGCGCGCTCGCCAGGAAGAGGCCAAGCGCAAGGCGGCAGAGACCGCTGCCAACGCGTCACGCCGCGCGGCCAACCGTGCTGCGGGCCTGTTCAAACGCATGCCGGATAAAGGTAGGAGTGCCTATCTGGAGCGAAAGCAGATCGTTGGCTTCAAGGTCCGCTATGCGCCTCGTACCGGCGCATTTTTAGTGCCTATGTGCAACGTGCGTGACGAGATCGTCGGCCTGCAGGTGATCTTCCCAGCGAAGCAAGAGGACACTGGCCGCGATAAAGCTTATTGGCCCTACGGCATGTCCAAGGAAGGCGCGTTCCACCTGATCGGCCCTCACCCTGAACCTGGCGAGCCGGTGCTGGTCTGTGAGGGCTACGCCACGGGCGCAAGCCTGCACATGGCGACTTCGCTTACCGTGGCGATTGCCTTTGACGCGGGCAACCTTCTGCCTGTCTGCAAGGCCATGCGCGAGCGCTTCCCTGGTTGCCCACTGATCATTTGCCGCGATGACGACTGGAAGACTAAGCGCCCCAACGGTGACGCCTGGAATCCTGGCGAAGAGAAGGCGAACAATGCAGCGCTGATCGTCGGCGGCCAGGTGGTCGCCCCGGTGTTTTCCGGCGACCGTGAGGTCAAGTGGACCGACTTCAACGATCTGCACGTTGCCGAGGGCTTGGAGGCCGTCCGCCGCCAGGTGCTGGCGGTCGTCAAACCTCCTGCAGCGGGCGGCTGGAAAGACCAGCTCGCTCGCACCGAAAACGGCTCCCTGATAGCACACATGCAAAACGTCGAGCTGATCCTGGGTAACGACGAGCGCTGGGCGGGTGTCATCGGTTACAGCGTCTTCAGCTCCAAGATAGTGAAACTACGGTCTGCGCCCTACGGTGGCGGTGCCGGCGACTGGGCAGACATCGACGACATGAGGGTGATGAAGTGGCTCGCGCAACAGTACAACCTGCGCGTGAAGGCTTCCCACGTCATCGAGGCGGTCAGTGTTGTCGCCCATGACCATTCGTTCCACCCTGTGCGGGAGTACTTGGAAAAGCTGGAATGGGACCGCGTGCCCCGCATTGAAACCTGGCTAACCGACGTGTTGGGCGTCCAGGCAAGCGAGTACTCGGCCAAGGTCGGCAAGCGTTGGTTAATCTCGGCGGTCGCCCGTGTCATGCGCCCAGGCTGCAAGGCCGACTCGGTGATGATCCTTGAAGGCGGGCAGGGCGCTGGTAAGTCCACGGCCATGGGCGTGCTAGGCGGCGAGTGGTTCATGGATACGCCTTTTGCCCTCGGCGACAAGGACAGCTTTCAGGCCATTCGCGGCAAGTGGATTGTCGAGCTGGGGGAGCTGGACAGTTTCAACAAGGCAGAAAGTACCAAGGCGAAGCAGTTTTTCTCCGCGTCTACCGACACCTACCGCGAGAGCTACGGCCGCAGAACGAATGACGTGCCACGCCAGTGTGTTTTCGTGGGTACCACCAACCAAGAGGAATACCTCAAGGACGCCACGGGTAACCGTCGCTATTGGCCGGTGTTCTGTAACAAGGTCGATCTGGAGCAACTGCGCGAGATCCGCGATCAGTTATGGGCTGAAGCGTTGTTCTGCTTCGAGGCTGGCGATATTTGGTGGGTGACCAAGGATGAGTCTTGGATGTTCGCCGAGGCGCAGGACGAGCGTTTCGTGGTTGACGAATGGGAGGGGCCAATCCTGACTTGGTTGGAGGAATCGCAGATCGGCGAAACCGCCACCGGCAACGAGATCCTGACCCAGGCCCTTAAGCTGGACTTCGGCCACTGGGGCAAGCCCGAGCAGATGCGGGTCGGAGCAATCATGCACCGGTTGGGCTGGCGTAAGAAACGCATGCCCGCGTTGCCGAAAAGCGGTGTGCGGCCATGGGCCTATGAGAAACCTACGGGCTGGGGGCGGGCGTCTGCATTGCAGCAGTCGGTACAGGAGGAGCCTTGCTTTGATTAAAGAGATCGATGCGCGGCTCCGTATGTGGGCAGAAGAGCTGCACAGTGAATTCACCAAGGGCGGGCTCGCTGGCGGCAACATGGTCGCGATGATGATGGAGAGCAACGGTCAATTGATTCGCGGTCGGCGTGCGTTTCGCGCGCCGCTGGAGGGATCGCTCGATATAGAGCTGATCGTGAACAAGCATCTGGACGAGCCACTGGAGACTGTCGTCCGGGAGCACTACTGCAACCATGACACCGACATGCGCTTGAAGTATGCCCATTGCGGCTGTGGTCGCGACACCTACTACCAGCGGCTGCACGAAGCCCACCTGCATATCTACTACATGCTGATGGGGAAGGCTGCATGACCCTCGGCGTCACTCCGTGTGCCCCTGTCCTATTGTCCTGCCTTGTCCAACTGCCATATAGCGAAGTTGGACAGGCGCAGGCCGCGCCGTTGTTGGGCTGTCCTACCGTCCAACCTGCACACGCCCCACGCACACATGAGCATAGCGGGCACTTAGTCGCGCTCATGGCGCGCACGCGTGCTTTTAGCTTTCTCTCTATACACAAGAGAAAAGTAAAAAAGGTAGGACAGTAGGGCAGAGCCCCGAATTTAGGGGGCTGTAGCTGTCCTACTTCGATTCAGCATAGTGGGACAGTAGGACAGCGCCGGAGGCGCTTGAAGCCGAATAAAAGATATTCACCGACATTGCCAGGACGTTGACCAGATATTGGCCGGGTGGCATTAAAACAGGCTTGCTGCCACCGGAATCCGCCTGTAAAAAGTAGTCATCTTCGATAGGTGCGACCGCAAGCAGCGGGACACACCACCACACCAAACCCGGCCACTGCGCCGGGTTTTTGCGTTTATGGGGTAAGGCAATGACGAACGAGCAGCAAGCGCTTATTGAGATGCCGGTCTGGATGGTGATCCTTCTGTCCCTGGTCGGAGGAATTTCCGGTGAGGCATGGCGAGCCGATAAAGCGGGGGCAAGCGGTTGGTCCTTGGTCCGCCGTTTGGTGCTTCGATCCGGGGCCTGCGTTGTCTGCGGGCTTTCAACCATGATGTTGCTGCACGCTTCGGGCATGTCGGTCCTGGCAGCGGGTAGCATCGGGTGCCTCACCGCGATGGCCGGGGCCGACGTTGCCATCGGGCTGTACGAACGCTGGGCTGCCAAGCGGTTGGGCGTGTGCGATGTGCCGCCCTCGGGCAGCGGTCAGGCATGATGCGCTGGAGGCCACGTAATACGTGGTCTGTAGCGGGGCGCGTCAAAATGGTGCGCCGAAAGTTGCCGGGGACCCTGGCGGCATTCGAGGGACACGGGGCATGAAACCCGCGGGAAAGCGTTAGCGGCAGGGCTGCCAGCTTACTGAAATTCAATCCATTGAAATTGAAAGGTTTCCATTGAAAAGCCGTTGAAAAGGAGGGCTTATGACGGATCCATTGTTCCTGTCTAAAAGTGCTTTCGCGGCTCGCATCGGCAGGACGCCGAGCTACATCACCTGGCTCAAAGGCAACAACCGGTTGGTGCTGTCGCCGGACGGCAAGATGGTGGACGTGCTGGCAACCGAAGCACTGATCATCGAAACCGCCGACCCCAGCAAGACAGCCGTAGCGGCTCGACACCAACAGGACCGGATTCAGCGTGACGTTTACAGTCAACTGTCCCCCTGGCCGAGCCGACTAACACGGCTGCGCCGCAGCAGCCTAATGCTGTCGGCGCCAAGGGCCACGACTTCCAAAAGGCTCGCGCCATGCGCGAATACAACCTGGCGCAGTTGGCCGAGATCGAGCTGCACAAGGCGCAGGGCTCCCTGGTCGCCAGGGATGCCGTCGAGCTGGGCGCTTACAACGCCGGGCGCCATCTGCGGGACCAGTTGTTCGGCCTACTGCCTCAGCTGTCCCACAAGTTGGCAGTGATGACCGACCCCTGGGACATCGAAAAACACCTGACGGCGACACTCCGTAAATCACTGGAAGAGGCTGAGCGCATGTCCTCGTCCGACCTTGAACGAGCAATGACAACGAGCTGACCTATGACCACGGAATTTCCTGACGGGGACCGTGCGTACCGTGAGGCGTATTTCCGTGGGCTGCGACCCGACCCAGACCTCTGGATTGACGAATGGGCCGACGAATACATGCGCATCCCGCGTGATACCGGCGCCCCTGAACCGGGCCAGTACCGCACCGACCGGACGCCGTATGCCCGCGAGCCGATGCGTTGCCTGTCACCGGCCCACCCTTGCCGGCGAGTGGTCACCATGGTGGCTTCGCAGTTGATGAAAACGCAGATCGCCTTGAATTGGATGGGCGGGCTGATCCACATGGCACCGTCCAACATCTTGGCGCTGTTACCCAGCCTGAGCCTGTCCAAGCGCGTTTCTGGGCGGATCAGCAAAACGATCAAGGCAACCCCGGAGCTGGCAAAGCGGGTAGCGGCCAGCCGCTCGCGGGATGCCCGCAACACCATGGACACCAAGGAGTTCGAGGGCGGCGCCTTGTACGTCACGACTGCGGGCTCTGCGGCCAACTTGTCTGAGCTGTCGGCACGCTACATCTACGGCGACGAGGTTGACCGTTGGGAGAACGACGTCGGCCAGGAAGGTGACCCCATCGTGCTGGCGGAAACGCGTGCTACCAACTTTGGCCGCAACGCCAAGATCTACTTCTCCAGCTCGCCGACGATCAAGGGTGCCTCGCGGATCTCGGACCTGTTCGAGTCCAGCGACCAGCGTTACTACTACGTGCCATGCCCCACCTGCGGGCATATGCAGGTGTTGGAGTGGGAGCGGTTGCTCTACAGCAAGGACTACAGCACGGTTCACTACCAGTGCGCCGCGCCTGAATGTGATGTGCTGATCGAGGAGCATCACAAGACCGACATGCTCGCCCGTGGTGAGTGGCGAGCCCATGGCAGCGGCGATGGCAAGACGGTGGGTTTCCACCTGAACGCGCTCTATTCGCCGATTGGTTGGAAGGACTGGGCCTCCCTTGCCGAGGAGTTCGAGGACGCCAAGAAGGCCCAGGCCAAAGGTGACATGGGCCTGATGCAGGTCTTCTACAACACCCGCCTCGCCAAAGTCTGGGACAGCGCGCAAGAGCAAACCAAGGCAGAAGTGCTGGTCGCTCGGGCGCGGCTGGAGACCTACACCCTCGGCAGCATGCCGGTGGGCGTGCTGATGCTGACCGGCGCCGTCGACGTCCAGGCCAACCGCCTGGAGTTGATGGTGATGGGTTTTGGTGTCGGCATGGAGCGTTGGGTGGTCGACCACCAGGTGATCTGGGGCGACCCAGCTGATGAACGCACCTGGGCGGTGTTGGACGAAAAGCTCAAGGTTCGATACCGGCATCCATGCGGTGTGGGCTTGGCGATCCTGGCGACGGGCGTCGACTCCGGCGGTCACCACACCGACGAGGTTTACCAGTTCTGCCGGGTGCGGCGTTGGCGCAACATCTTCGCCATCAAGGGCGCGAGCAAGCCCGGTAAGCCGGTGATTGCTCAGCGGCCGTCCATGGTTGATGTGACCTGGAAGGGCCAGACCGAACGCGGCGGCGCCGAGCTGTGGTTTGTCGGTACCGACACCGCGAAGGACTGGATCTACAACCGCTATGCCTTCGAGGACGGCCCTGGTTCGCTGCACTTTGCCAACGACCTGCCGGACGAGTTCTTCGCCCAGTGCGTTGCTGAGCGCAAGGTCGCCCGATACGTCAAAGGCTACAAGCGTATCGAGTGGGTCAAGGGCAAGGCAGAGCGCAACGAGGCGCTCGACCTGATGGTGTATTGCCTGGCGATGGCGCATTACCTTGGCATCAACCGGTACCAGGAACACGACTGGGAGCGGGTAAGACAGGCGCTGGCTCAGTCCGGTTTGTTCGACGATGTGTTGGGCGTCAAGCCCGTGCAGGGCGAGCCCGTCGACGCTGACGAAACACCGGCACCAGTTGCGGCGCGTCAGTCGCTACCCGCACCGCCACCTGCTGCACCTGTCGCCCAACCGCGACACGCTGCACCCCCTCAACGCCGCAGCTCCACCAGCGGTTACCTGAAGAGACGCTGATATGTCGTTTACCCCGAAGCACCTCGAAGCCATCGAGCGCGCCATTGCACGCGGTGAAAAGACCGTGCGCTACAGCGACCGCACGGTGGAATACCGTTCCATCGACGAACTGCTCAAGGCTCGTGACGAGATCCGCACGTCGCTGAGTCAAGCCGCCGGGCCGCGCTCTCGCGTGGTTCGGCTCATGCATGGAGGCAAAGGACTCTAATGGCACGACACTATCCGACGCTGACCCGTAATGGATTCTTGCTGCCGTCGAACATCAAGGCCAGTTACGAAGGCGCGGGTGAGGGCCGACGCTCGGCCAGTTGGGAAGCCACCGACAACGGCATCAACAGCATCAACACCCCGGCTCTGCGTAACCTGCGGGCGCGTTCACGGGCGGCGGTGCGCAATGACCCGTACGCCTTCAACGTCATCGACAAGCGCGTCAGCAACCTGATCGGCACAGGCATCACGCCCAGGCCGACCACGGATGACGCGGAACTGCGCAAACTCCAGCAGCAGTTGTGGGAGGACTGGGTTGACGAAGCGGACGCTGATGAGCTGACCGACTTCTACGGCATGCAGGCCCTGGTGGCGCGCACGGTTGAAACGGCCGGTGAGTGCTTTGTGCGGTTGCGGCCGCGCAGCCTCAGTGAGGGGTTAGCGGTGCCGCTACAACTGCAGGCGCTGGCACCTGAGTTTGTCCCACATGACAAGTTCGAAACGGCCAAAAACGGCAACGTCATCCGCGCCGGGATCGAGTTCAATCCGGCCGGCAAGCGTGTGGCGTACTGGATGTACTTGTCGCACCCACGCGATTCGTCGTCGTTAAACGTCGGTTACAACCAGCTGGTGCGCGTACCGGCGACACAGGTGCTGCACATCTTCGAACCGATGGAGCCTGGGCAACTGCGCGGCGTGCCGCGTCTGGCGCCGGTACTGAAACGCCTGCGCAGCCTGGACAACTACGATGACGCGGTGTTGTTCCGCCAGGAGGTGGCGAACCTGTTTGCAGGTTTCATCAAACGACCGGCACCGGAAACGGGGCAGCAACCACGCGACCCTGTCACGGGGCAACCTCTGACCACCGACCGCGACGGCTTCACACCGATGGTGGCCCTGGAGCCCGGCACCATGCAGGAGCTGGGGCCAGGTGAGGAGGTGGAATTCTCCAAGCCACCGGACGCCGGCAACAACTACCCGGACTTCATGCGGCAGCAGTTGATGGCAGCGGCGGCGGGTTCGGGCACGCCGTACGAGATCCTCACCGGCGACATGCGCGAGGTCAACGACCGGGCGCTGCGGGTCGTGCTCAACGAGTTCAGGCGGCGGCTGGAGCAGCTGCAATTCGGCGTGTATGTGCATCAACTGTGTCGCCCGGTGCGTGCCGCCTGGATGGACATGGCGGTGCTATCCGGTGCCCTGGTGCTGGAGGACTACGCCCAACGTCGGCGCGAATACCTGCGCACACGCTGGGTGCCACAAGGCTGGGCCTACATTCAGCCGGTGCAGGACGTTCAGGCGCGGCGGATGGAAGTGCAGGCGGGCTTCGGTTCGCGCAGCGAGATGTGTCTGCGCAACGGCTACGACGCGGAAACCATCGACGCGGAAAACGCGGCCGACCTCGCCAGGTCCACGGAACTGGGCCTCAACTACACCACGCTTGATGCCATCGAGCCGATTGATGACAAGGAACAACCATGAGTAAAAAAACGATCCCGCGCATTTATGACAAGGCTGGCAAACAGGTAAAAGTCGCGGATAAAAGTTGGTACACCTTCCAGGCCAGCGGCGAAGCCGAGCAACAGACCATTGAGGTGTTTGTATACGGCGAGATCGGCACCTGGGGTGTCAGCGCTAATCAGTTTGTTCAGGACCTACGGGCCATGGATGACGGTACTTCCCCGGTCGTTGTGGCGTTCAACAGCATCGGCGGCGACCTGTTCGACGGACTGGCGATTCACAACGCGCTGTCGCGCTTGGGCGAGCGCTGTACCGGGCGCATTGATGCGCTGGCGGCCAGCGCGGCCAGTGTCGCCGTGTGCGGCGCTCACCGGGTGGTGATCGCGGCCAATGCCATGCTGATGATCCACAACCCCTACACCTTTACCGGTGGTGATGCCGAGGACTTCCGGCGTGTCGCCGACGTGCTGGACCAGACGCTGGAAGCGATTATTGCGGCCTACAAGTCCAAAGCGCCGGACATTGATGAGGCCGAGCTGCGGCGCATGGTCAACGCCGAGACCTGGTTGACCGCCAATGAGGCGGTGGCGCTAGGCCTTGCGGATGAAGTGGGCGACGGGCTGAAGGTGAAAGCCTGTCTCGGTCAAGGCAGCGTGTTGCAGCGCTTCCAGAATGCCCCGGCTGAATTGCTGGCCCAGTTGGACGAAGAGCCCGAAGTCGAACCGGCTGATCCCGTAAACCTTCCGGATCCAGTACCCGTATTAGACGCTGCCGGATTGGCGTTGATGGTCACCAAGGGGTGTGCGGCGGCAGGCATCAGCAACCTGGTGGACCCGATACTCGCTTCGACGAAGCTGGAAAGCGAAGCGGTAGTCACTGCGGCGCTGACAAAGGCGAAAGCGCTGCACGGCTTGTGCGTCGCAGCACGATTGCCGGAACTGACCGGTGAGTTCCTGGCCGCTGGCCTGGATGAAGCAGCTGTCAGGGCGCGCCTGTTCGACAAGCTGGTCAGCAGCGGCGGCGGTTTTGAAATCAACAACAGTCTGCCGCTGGACAATGACCCGGCACCCACTATCAAGGCCAAACAGGTCGACAGTAATTCAATCTGGGCAAGCCGGCAGGCGGCACAGAACGGAACCTCGAAAGGAGTAAGAGCATGAAAATCGAATCGATGCACGCAGGCGAGTTCCTGCTGTCTGAAGGCCCAGGCACTATTTCACGTGAAGCAATCAACGTCGCCGCCGGGCCGGCGTTGGAGCCGGGCCAGCTCCTTGGGCTGGTGACTGCTACGGGCGAGTTTGCACCCTATCAGCCGACAGCTGAGGACGGCTCTGAAAACGCCATGGCGATCCTCTACGGTCCGCTGGGGCAGTCTGATGTGGTACGTCGCGGCCGCGCCATCGTGCGTCAGGCCGAAGTCAGCGAAGTCCATTTGACCGGCCTCGACCCCGCCGCCGAAAAGGCCCTGGCCGCCCATTTCGTGATCGTCCGTTAAGACGCTCACCTCATTTATCCATCCCGCCGAGTGCGGGATTTTTCGTTTCTGGAGAGTACCCCATGGCCGATATCGCCATTTTTGAAGACGATGCATTCAGCGTCTCCTCGCTGACCGCTGCAATCAATGAACAGGAATACCTGCCGGGCCGCATCAGCAGCCTTGGCCTGTTCCGCGAAGAGGGCATCAGCACGCTGACCGTGCAGATCGAGAAAGACGGCGACACGCTGGCCCTGGTGCCATCGGGTGAACGTGGTACTTCTGGTCTGGTGGTCGGTGCGACTAAGCGTCAGTTGATCCCGTTCAATACCGTGCACCTGCCGGAACGCTTCACCATCAAGGCCGATGAGATTCAAGGCATTCGCGCCTTCGGTACCCGCAGCGAACTGCAGGCCGTGCAGGATGTGGTCAACAAGCGCCTGGCAAAGGCCCGACGGCAACTGGATGCCACCCACGAATTTCAGCGCATGGGCGCGTTGAACGGGCAGGTGCTGGACGCCGATGGCAAGACCGTCCTGTTGGATATTTATAAGTCTTTTGGCGTGAATCGCCAGAAGCTGCCGATGGGCTTGAACAGTCCAGATACCGAGCTGCGGGTTAAATGCGGTGAAGCGCTGGATATGCAAGAGGAAGCCCTCGGTAGCGTCACCAGCAGTGGCTCCCGCGCTTTGTGCGGCAAGAACTTCTGGAACAAGCTGATCGTCCACAAGTCGGTCAAGGAGACCTACCTCAACACCATGCAGGCCGCGTCTCTGCGTGGCGATGCCCGTGAAAGTTTCGAGTTCGGCGGGATCGTCTGGGAGCGATATCGCGGCAAGGTTGCCGGTGTTGCGTTCGTCCACGACGACAAGGCGCTGCTGGTCCCCGAGGGTGTCCCTGATCTGTATATCTCGTCCTTCGCACCGGCCGACTACATGGAAACGGTCAACACCCAAGGCATCCCGTACTACAGCAAGATCGAGCCGCTGCCTTTCAACAAGGGGGTCGCCGGCGAAGCCCAGTCCAACCCGCTGCACCTGTGCACGCGGCCTCGCGCGCAGATCCTGCTGGAGATGTGATCGTGGCCTTCCGCGATCTGATCGACGACATCGACGAAGTGGTCTTCGAAACACTGGGCGATAGCGCACGGATCGAGGGCCGCGAAGAGCCTGTGCTTGGTATGTTTGCCGCGCCCTGGTTGCAGCCGAAGCTCGGCAAGCTCAACACCGGCTTGCGTGAGCCTCGGTTTGAGATCCGCGTCAGCGATTCGGAAGGTTTGAAACGCGGGCTACTGGTTAGCGTCGACTTGCCCGCCCTGGACGGCGGCGGCGATTACGACTTGCTGCAGCTGGAGCCGAGCGGCGACGGTCTGGTCGCCTTGATCCTGAGGTTACGCCCATGAGCATCGGTAGCTACGTCAAACCCTCGGCCGGCGGCGGGATGATCTCGATCCAGTCGTCAGCTGCAGATCTCCAGGCGTTTCAGGACTTCGCCAAGTTGGTGCCCAAGGCAGCTGCTGCGGCCCACCGACGCGCGATCAACAAGACGTTGGGCTGGTTGCGCACACATATTGCCCGTGCAGTCAGCAGGCAGGAGCGCATTGCTGTCGCGGCAGTGCGTCAACGGTTGCGCAGCTACCCAGTGTCCGGCGGGGCATCGAGCGGCAAGCTGTGGTTCGGCTTGAATGCCATCGAGTCCAGCCGGATTGGCCGGGCGCGGCAAACTAGCAGCGGTGTTTCGGTTGCGGGGCGGCGCTATCAAGGCGCGTTTCTCAAGAAGGTCTACGGCAACAAGCCAGACATTTGGATTCGTACTGCGAGCAAGCACTTCAATGCTGATGATTATCCAGACAGCACGGTGTCACCTGGTCGCGGTGCAAGTTCTGGATGGGTCGCGGAGCATGGCAATCGTTTCCCGTTAGCCAAGGCCAAGGTGTCTCTGGAGCAGGCCCGTCCGCATTTTGAGACATGGGTGCAAAAGGCGGATGAACGCTTGCTGGAGATCCTGAAGCAAGAGCTCAACTTCGAACTACAGAAATACTTGAAGAGGATCGGGTAATGGCTGACGAACCTTTTAGCCTGGACCAGCTTTACCGGGCGGTCGAGCAACACCTGGTGAGCCATCTGCCAGGGGTTCAGACGGTAAGTGCCTGGCCTGACATTCAGGATCGCATCGCTTTACCGGCGGTCTTTCTGGAGCTGGCGGAGATCGAGCCCGGTATCGATATCGGCACGGGTGAAACCACATTGGTGTGTAAGTTCGAGGCACGTATCGTCGTTGACCCGATCTATCCTCTGCATCAGCAACAGGCGGTGCAGCTGGCTACCCAACTTGCGGTCCTACTCCGGGCTCAGACCTGGGGGCTGGAAGTCGAGCCGGCAGAGTTCGTTCAGGCACTACAGGACTGGACCCAGCCAGTGTTGGATGGTTACACCGTTTGGCTGGTGGAATGGACGCAGCAGGTGTATCTCGGCCCTGAAGAGTGGCCTTGGCCCGATCAGCCGCCCGGCATGCTGTTGTTTGGCTTCAACAACGACGTCAAAGAGGACTTTGTTCCAGCGGAGGACTTGTGAGCGGCTATGTTGCTGCCCAGCACGACCGCATGCTTGCGGGGGTGGTCAAGGATTGCTTTGTGGTGGCGGTCGATCTGGCTGCCTCCCCGCCGATGTGTCGGGTTTCGGACGGCGAATGGACTAGCGCCTGGGTGCGTTGGCACAGCATCGCCGCCGGCAAGGCCAGGCATTGGAGGGCTCCGTCGCTGGGCGAGCAGGGGACATTGGTCAGTGCCAGCGGTGACGTGTCACAGGGTACGTTCATTCCGGGATTGTATGGCAACGCGGGTCCGCCACCGGATAACCGGGATCATGTGGAAGTGTGGCGGTTTGATGATGGCGGCTCGCTGATTTACGACTGGCAGGCCAAGAGCTACAGCATCACCCTGCCGAGCGGTACGGTGACCATCAAAGTCGCCAGTACCGAGGTGGTCGTGACGGACAGCGCTGTGAACGTGACCACCGGCAACATCAATCTGAAAGCAGCGGTGATGATTGACGGGGCGTTACACGTCACGAAAGGCATCACCAGTGCCGGTGCGATCATCGACGCCGGTGGGAACAGCAATCACCACACACATTAATTTCAACCCACATATAGCCCGCCCAGCGCGGGCTTTTTCATATCTGGAGTTTGCCTTATGAGTAAGTCTAGAACTGATGGCGATTCTGCCGAGGCCATTGTGGTTCCGGGGTTGAAGCCGGCACCGCTGGGTTTTCCCGTTACTGGTGACGCGGTTGAGTCCATCGGAGCCGCGCGTGTTTTTCGCGACAAGGTTTTCACCTCGCGGACATTGATCCTACCCGGCGGCGGGACGCTTCCTGTTGTTGCTGGTCGAGTTACGGCATGTGGTGATGATCAATTTGCGTTCTTGAAAGCGCATCCAGATCTGGAGCAATTGAAGGAGTAATCACAATGATCGGAATGGATCGCCATACCGGCCAACCCATTTCCGGCATCGCACACTTGCGGCAATCGGTTCCAGACATATTGGGCACGCCGTTGGGAAGCCGGCGGCATCGGATGGCTTACGGCAGCAAGCTACGGCGATTTGTTGACTTGCCCGTCACCGAAGGCTGGAAAAGCGCCGTGCAGGCGGAAGTCGCCCGCGCACTGGGTCGCTGGGAGCCGCGTTTGAAGCTGGATCAAGTGCGCGTCATTTCCGTTATCAGCGGGCAAATTAACCTGAAGATCGTCGGGCAGTACCTGGGCGACAGCGTCACGCTGGAGGTGGCCGTATGAGTATTGTGGACCTGTCGTCGTTGCCGGCGCCGACCGTGTTGGAGCCGCTGGACTTCGAAGAGGTTTTTCAGGAGGGGCTGGGGGTCTTTCGCGGATACATGGGGGGCAACTGGACTGCTGCGCTGGAGAGCGATCCGGTGCTTAAAGTGCTGGAGGTTGGCGCTTACATCAAGGTCGGCAACCGCGCCCGAGTCAATGACGCCGGCAAAGCGGTATTGCTGGCGCACGCCATACGCGGTGACCTTGATCACCTTGGGGCCAACGTAAACCTCAAGCGCCTGGTCATTCAAGCTGAGGACCTGCTGGCGTTTCCGCCGGTTCCAGAAGTCAAAGAAGACGATGATGCGTTCCGAGAGCGCATCCAGCTGGCCTATGAGGGACTGACAACGGCCGGCCCGCGTAACAGCTACATCCTGCATGCACGTAACGCCTCGGGGCTGGTGGCGGATGCCACGGCCGAAAGCCCTGCGCCTTGTTACGTGACGGTAACGGTGCTTGGATTGGACGGGGAAGGGGAGGCTTCACCTGAGCTGCTCGCCACGGTGGCAACTGCACTGAATGACGATGATGTGCGGCCGGTGGGGGATAGAGTGACGGTTCAGAGCGCCCAGGTGATCCGCTACCAAATCAAGGCGATCCTGCACATGACCAGCGCGGGCCCAGAAGCTGATGCCAGTTTAGCCGAGGCGAAAAGTCGACTGGCGGCGTGGATCAATCCGCGCAAACGGCTTGGCGTTGAAGTGGCACGTTCCGGTGTAGACGCTCAGTTACACGTTGCCGGCGTTTCTCGGGTTGAGTTGGTCGGCTGGCAGGACTTGGCCCCGACCAAAGCTCAGGCGGCGTACTGTACGGGCTACACCGTGACGCTGGCGGCTTGACATGAAAAGTCTATTGCCGATCAACAGCACGCAACTTGAGCGGGCCATGGAGGCTACGTTTTTCGAGAAAACGATTGTCCCGCTTCGCGACCTCTACAACGCTGATACCTGCCCGGTGCATTTGCTGCCGCATCTGGCATGGGCATGGTCGGTGGATCGCTGGGATTACCGATGGACCGAGGCGACCAAACGCGCCGCCATCAAGGCTTCTTATTACATACATGCCCACAAGGGCACCATCGGCGCGTTACGCCGTGTGGTAGAGCCTCTGGGCTACCTGATCGAGATTATCGAGTGGTTCAACATGAGGCCCGAAGGGACCCCAGGCACCTTTGCGTTAAAGGTCGGGGTGTTGGACACCGGTATCACTGAGGAAATGTATCAGGAACTGGAGCGGCTGATTGATGACGCCAAACCCGTCAGCCGTCACCTGACTGGTCTTGCGATTAGCCTGGAATCCACCGGGGCTATAAACATTTTCGCAAGCATATCTGACGGAGAAGTTATTGATGTTTATCCGCCGGTACTTAGTGACATCGAGGTGACAGGTTTTATCGGAAGCGGGATTCGAGAGTGTTCCATAGATGAAATAGAAGTTTATCCTCCTGCGCCCGAACCTATCTCGGTTGACTGCCATGTCGGGGTGCCTGGTCGCGAACATTCCATAGACCATTTGGACGTATACACATGATTGATGCTAATTCGAAGTTTTTCGCGTTACTGACGGCGGTTGGCGAGGCAAAGCAAGTTAAGTCAGATGCAGGGCTGCTAACTTGGAAGCTGACCCATATGGCTGTAGGGGACGCAAACGGTACTGACCCTATCCCTGATCGCTCACAGAAAACACTGATTAATGAGCGCCGCCGGGCTCCATTGAATAGCCTGGAGCCTCATCCGACTAACCCTGGGATCCTAGTCGCCGAGCAGATTATTCCGGCGGATGAAGGTGGGTTCTGGATTCGTGAATTGGGGCTTTTCGATTCTGACGGAGATTTGGTTGCCGTAGCTAATTGCGCGCCAAGTTACAAGTCGCTGCTAGCCCAAGGGTCTGGTAAAACACAAGTTATACGGATGAACTTTGTTGTTTCAAGTTCTACTAATGTTGTGTTGTTGATAGACCCGGCTGTTGTAAACGCTACTCGAAAGTATGTTGACGACTCGGTAGCGAATGCGGTCAACAGACTTGATTTTAAACATTCGGCATTAGTTGCAACCACGGGCCCAGTGGTCCTGGCGGGCGTTCAAGCTATCGACGGTTTCGCGGTGCCAGCGGGTTCGCGGGTGCTGGTTAAAGATCAAGTTCAGGCAAAGGACAACGGGCTGTACCTGGTCAGCGCTGATTCGTGGGTGCGCACGGTTGATGCGGACACCAGCGATAAGGTTACGCCTGGTTTGCTTGTCACAGTCGAGCGGGGTACAGCCAACGCTGACACTATCTGGCAACTGATCTCCGATGGTCCGATAGTTCTTGGAACTACACCTCTGGCCTTTCAATGGTCTGCGGGGCAAAACGTTCCAACGCCGCCCGTTGATGACAGGTCTAAACGTAGCTCCAATACCGAGTCGGTACGAGCTCAGATCGAAAGCCCCAAGCAGGTATTTCCTGTGCACGTCTTCCGAAAAAACCGGTTGATCAATGGCGCCTTCCAGATTTGGCAGCGAGGCAAGTCCGGCGTCGTCGGAAAAGCCAATGGTGACCCAGAAAGCACGTTCGGCCCGGACCGCTGGATGATCTACAGCCCCAAAAACGCCACCTGCAATTGGAGCCAGCTGCCGCTCGAGCAGGATGCCAATATCAACGAGGCAAAGTTTGCTCTGAGACTTTCGCGCCAGGGTGAAGGCCAGGGCTGGAACCTCAGTCAGCGTATCGAGAACGTCGAAACACTGGCCGGCGGGAAGGTCACCGTCTCGTTTTATATGAAAACCAGCGTTCCACATACGTGTGCGGTGATTCTTCGCCAGAACTTCGGGGTGAACTCAACCGAGCCGAACGTCGATGTGGGCACCTCAGTGGAGTTGACGACGGTATACAAAAAATACGTAGTGACCCTCGACCTGGGCGGCGTAGTGAACAAGAACAAGGGTGTTGCGAACGACTTCCTGGAAGTCATCTTTGCCAGCTGGGGAACGGGTGCCCACTACACGGACATTACCAACGTTCAGGTCGAGTCCGGCAGCGTGGCGACGCCATACGATTACAGGACGCACCAGGAGGAGTACCGCGCGTGCTTGCGCTACTTTGAAAAGTCTTTCCTGCAGGATCATCCCCTGAAATCCAACAACGGTCCGTCGACCTGTATTGCCACCTTCACGCAATCCGCAGCAGCACAGGCCTCACAGTCAGCCTTGCGTATGGACTTCCGGGAAGTGAAACGCGTTGTTCCTACGTTGAAATTGTTTTCACCTGGTGATAACTCGTCGGAGATCTGGGCACAGTCCTCCGCCAAACCCTGCACCTCCACGAATATCCAGAGCTTATGGGCAACAGGCTTTGCGCTTTCATGCCTGCCGCCGGCTGGGTCCATTCCTGGCTACACACTGCAAATTGAGTGGACCGCCGAAGCGGAACTCTGAGGTGATGACTATGGATACAACTGAGTACAGATTCACCCCAGCCGGCGTCCGGCGGATGAGTGACCGCGTGTTCATCCCGGAAGATATGGGCAACAAAGACTGGGTAACTTACTTGGAGTGGGTCGCCGATGGCGGCCAAACCTTGCCAGAGAAGACCGTTGAAGAAACGGCGAATGAAGAGCGGCGCTGGCGAGACCTGGAACTTCAAGGTGTCGCATGGCTGCGTGAGCGTCACCGTGATGAGGTTGAGTTAGGCAGTGCGACTTCATTGACCTCGGATGAGTATGGTGAGCTGCTGGCGTATATGCAGCTGCTGCGCGACTGGCCTCAATCAACAAAATTTCCAGTTCAGAAATACCGACCCAAGAAACCTAGCTGGATCGCGCTACAAACCCAATAACGCCCCGCACTGTCGGGGCGTTTTGTATTCCGCGACACGTAACAAAAACACCCACCCGGCCTCGCTTATGCGGGGCTTTTTCGTTTCTGGAGCATTCGCTTTATGAGTTTCTTTCACGGCGTTACTACGACTGATATCAAGACAGGTGCGCGTACTATTTCCTTGCCCTCGTCTTCCATTGTCGGACTTTGCGACACCTTCACCCCAGGCGTCCTCGGCGGCGGTACCGCCAAGGCCGGCGAGCTCAAGTTGATCACCACCGAGCGCGAGGCTATTGCTGCCTTCGGCGCTGACTCGGCTATCACCAGGGCTTGTAAAGCGATCTACGCGAAGGCTAAGGCGGTGATCGTTGCCATCGGCGTGCCGAAGCTCGAAGACGCGGCGCTGCAAACCTCGGCGATCATTGGCGGCGTTCTGGCCTCGGGTCAGCGTACCGGGCTACAAGCCTTACTCGATGGCAAAAGCCTGTACAACGCGCAGCCGCGGCTGTTGATTGCGCCGGGTCACACGGCCACTCAGGCGGTCGCTACCGCGCTTGATAGCGTGGCGCAGAAGCTGCGGGCAATCGGCATTCTTGATGGCCCTGGCACCACGGATGAGGCAGCGATGCTTTATGCCGATAACTTTGGCAGTCGCAACCTGTTCATGGTCGATCCGGGCGTTCAGTACTGGGACACCGAGTCCAGCAAGACAGTTGATGCGCCGGCCTCGGCCTGGGCGGCGGGCCTGTTCGCCTGGACCGACGCTGAATACGGCTTCTGGGCCTCGCCGTCTAACAAAGAGTTTACCGGTCTCACTGGTACAACCCGAGCTGTCGAGTACCTGGACGGCGATGAGACGTGCCGGGCCAACCTGCTGAACAACGCCAATATCGCGACGATCATTCGCGACGACGGCTATCGCTTGTGGGGTAACCGCACGCTGTCGAGCGATCCGAAGTGGGCGTTTGTCACGCGCGTTCGCACACTGTTCATCCTTATGGATGCTGTGCAGGCCGGCCATAAATGGGCTGTTGACCGCTCGATCACCAAGACCTACGTCAAGGACGTTACGGATGGGCTGGATGCGTTCATGCGCGACCTCAAAGCCCAGGGCGCGATTATCAATTTTGAGGTGTTCCCGGACACCGAGCTGAACACTGCCAGCCAGATCGGCCAGGGCAAAGTTTATTGGCGCATCCGCTTCACCGACGTGCCGCCGGCAGAAAACCCGAATTTCCTTTTCGAAGTCACCGATCAGTGGATGACCGAAGTTCTTGAAGCAGCCTAAGGGGCCTAGTCGATGATTCCTCAAACTTTGTTTAACACGAACCTGTTTGTCGACGGCGTGAACTTCGCTGGCGACGTGCCGAGCCTTACGCTGCCAAAGCTGACCACCAAAACTGACGAGTATCGTGCTGGCGGCATGGCCGGTGCGATCGAGATGGACCAAGGCCTGGAAAAAATGGAGGCGTCCTTTGTTACCAAGGGCGTGCGCCGAGAGTCGTTGAAGTACTTCGGTCTGGCCGATGGCACCGCTTTCAATGCGACGTTCCGGGGTGCCTTCAAGGGGCAGAAAGGGGCTGTCACGGCGGTTGTCGCTACCCTGCGCGGTCGCCTCAAGGAGCTCGACCTGGGGGACTGGAAAGCCGGTGACCCTGCTGAGATCAAGCACGCCGTGGCAGTCGCTTATTACAAGCTCGAAATCGACGGGCGCCTCATGTACGAAATCGACATGGTCGCAGGTGTTCAGGTGATCGATGGCAAAGACCAACTCCTTGAAGTGCGCACCGCACTCGGCCTCTAAGGGAATAGATCCAAATGAATAAAGCAACGTCTAAAGCAGTACCGGCTTGGCTATCACTCACTGCGCTTGCAGCCGTCGTAACGCTCACGCGACCTAGCAATGCCAACGGCGTGCTGGTCGAAACATTGACCTTGCGGGCTCCGGTAGTACGGGAAGTCCGAGCAGCCGACCGCGCCTCTAACGGCGACGATGAACAGCGTGAGCTGATGTTGTTTGCGGGTTTGGCAGAGGTGGGTGTTAAGGATCTTGAAGGCCTGAAGCTGGCGGACTACCGCCGTGTTCAAGCCGCTTATTCGCACCTGGTGCCTGATACCGACTATTCGGACTCGATGCCGTCGTGGCTGTCGGTCAACACTGATCGGGCCCAGGTCACCCTTACCTGCCCGAGCGTAATCAATGGGGTATCGGTTGATACCTTGGCCCTGCGCTCCCCGACAGTGGGCGATGTGCGTGCGGCTAATCGTGACGCGGGCGGGGACGACGAACAGCGGGAATTGATTTTGTTTGCCTCGCTTGCCGGTGCGCCTGTCGCGGATCTGGAGGGCCTGAAGCTGGTGGATTTTAACCGCCTGCAGGCCGGCTATTTTCGTCTGGACCAAGACGACGGGGTTTAACCCTCACGTCATGAAAATGGCCGCGAAACGTCTGGCGGCGGAAACAGGATTTTCCGCTGCTGAGATTTTGTCGATGCCGTTTGCAGAAATGGTGTGGTGGCTCACGGACTGAGCCGCCTTCGATAAGGCTATCTAAATGAGGGCCGCGACATGGCAAACAAAATTGCCCTCGGGCTGGTGATCGGCGGTGCCGTCAGTTCGACAGTCGGTGCTGCGTTTAAAGATGTAACGGGGCGCATCAAGCGTCTTGAGGCCGAAGGCAACAAGGCGCGTGTCCTGCAGCGCACTATCGGTGACACCATTCGCCTGCGCGACGAATGGAAGAAAGCCCACGACAGCGGATCAGAGGGCGCGACCAAGTTGTTGGGCCGGTTGAATTCCAACCTCGATAGTTTGAAAAAACAGGGAATCGAGGTCGGCCGACTGGAGAAAGCTTATCGCTCTATGGGGCAGACAGCCATCAAGGCGGAGCTCAAAGCAAAAGGGCATCAGCAGATCGATGCTGGAAAGACTGGCATGAAAAGCGCGGTTGGAGCCGCTGTCGTCGGTGTCGGCATGCTGGCTGTTCCGACCAAGGTCAGTGCGGATTTTGGGGCCATTGTTCGTGATATCGCGATCAAGGCCGGCATTGCCAACAAACCGCAAGAGCAGGAGATGTCTCGAAAGATCATTGATACGTCGCGCGACACGGGCATGGCCCGTAACGATGTAGCCGATGTGGTTAACCAATTGGTTGGCGCCGGCATGGACTTGAGCAAGGCCTTGGAATATGCGCCAGTCGCGGCCAAGTTTGTCGTGGGGCAAGGGTCGAGCGGTGTTGATACAGCAAAGATGATCAACGCGCTGGGGCAGAATGCCAAGATCACAGATCCTAGGCAGATGCAGCAGGCCTTGGAAGCGATTGCCTACCAAGGGCAGGCAGGTAGCTTTGAAGCGGCCGACATGGCTAAGTGGTTTCCTGAGCTGTTGGCGAACATGGGCAGCCTCGGCATTACCGGCATGGATGCGGTTACACAGTTGGGTGCCATGCTGCAAGTGCAGATGAAATCTGCCGGCGGCGCCGATGAGGCGGCAAACAATCTCAAGAACTGGATGGGCAAGATCGGCTCCGGCGACACCGTCAAGGCGTATGCAAAGGCTGGTATTGACTACAAGGGTTCGATGCAAACCGGTTTGCAAAACGGTATGTCCACCCTTGAAACCAGTATGTCGCTGGCGCAGAAGTACATTCAGGCCACGGATCCGAAGCGCGCGGCGGCGATGGCTGAGGCGACGGCGAAGATCAGCAAGGAGTCGGACCCGGAGAAAGCCAAGGCCATGATGGCCTCGCTGGAGGAATCCTTGCGCACTGGCGACCTGTTCGCTGACATGCAGGTCAAGGCCGCGCTGTCTGCCTACATGCAGAACAAGGCGCTGTATAGCCAGCTCAAAAACGATTCACGCGATGCAACTGGCATTCTCGACAAGAACCTCAGCGAGCGACGTGAGGCGTCGTCGCAGAAGTGGGCCGAAATGGCCCAGTCAATGGATGACGCCATGCGCAGCGCCGGGGACGCCCTGCGGCCGGTCACAGACACCGTGGCGCAAGCCCTGACCAAAGTCACCAAGGGCATTACCTCGCTGTCTGACAGCGCACCAGGTGTGGTGACGGGCATCGCGGCGGTCGGTGGGGGGCTTGTCGCGCTCAAGGGGCTGCTCAGTTCGTTCAAAATCGCTAAAGGTTTGCTCAACATCGCGCGGGGATCGTTGGGTGGCAAATCCGGCGAAGTGCAAAAGGTCTTTGTGACCAACTCCAAGGATGGCGCTGGGGGCGTCGGAAAGGGCGGCGAAGCTAAAGGCAAGACCGGCAAGGCCCTGTCGTTAGTTGAGACTGGGCTCAAGGCAGTAGCCGCTCTCAAGGGTGAATCGACTGATGGGGAGGGAAAGGATGAGAACAAGACCGGCAAGTTAGACATTGTCGCGACTGGCCTCAAAGTGGTTTCGCTAGCTAAAGAAGCGGTATCTGACGATGACGGCGCGAGAGGTGAAGATGCTGCGGCGAGTGGCGACGGCGTCCAAAAGGTTTTCGTCGTTAACTTGAGTACGATGAGGGGGCCTGCAGGGGGGCCAGGTGAAGGCCGCCGACGTGGTCGCGGATCAAGACGTATTATCCCGCGACGTCGGCCGACCTCGCTGCGTGCTCGGGTGCCGGCGCCGCGTCCGCCTGTACCACGGCCAGCCACACCGGCTCCGCGTCCGCCGCTGCCACGGCCTGCCGCACCGGTCCCGCGTTCGCCGGTACCACGGCCTGCCGCACCGGTCCCGCGTTCGCCGGTACCACGGCCTGCCGCACCGGTCCCGCGTTCGCTGGTACCACTGCCTGCCGCATCGGTCCCGCGTCAGCCGTTGCCACTGCCTGCAGCACCGGTTCCGCGTCCGCCGCTGCCACGGCCTGCGGCACTGGTTCCGCGTCCGCCGCTGCTAGGGCCTGCAACACTGGCTCCACGTTCACCGGTACCACTGCCTGCAGCACCGGTCCCGCGTCCGCTTATCCCGCCAGTTTCTATCCCAAGCGGGGCGATAGCGAAACTGGGCGGGGTTGTGCAAGCGGTCGGTAAGATCGGAAAAGCCGCCAAGGCAATACCTGGTGGCTCGCTCATCGAGGCCGGCGCCATGGCCTTTGACACCTACGAGAATGCTAAGACCAAGGACGAAAAGGCCGAGGGTTATGGCGCTGCCGCCGGCAATCTCGCCGGCACCATGGCCGGTGCTGCTGCAGGGGCGGCTATTGGCTCGGTGGTGCCTATCATTGGCACTGCTATTGGTGGGCTGGTAGGCGCTTACTTAGGCAGCATGGGTGGTTCGGCGCTGGGCGGCGCTGCAGGTAAGTCGTGGTTCGGAGGGGAGGACGAAAAGCCCGCGCCACCGGTGACGCCGTTGCTGATGGCGCCTCGACCGGGCCCAGCCATTCCGAGCTTGGCCGCTATGGGCAAGTCATTCAACCGGGCGGACGGTTCGGGTGCATTGCTGATGGCACCTGCACCGCAAGCGCCGGTCCTGGGTGATGTCGCGCGCTCTCTAGCCGTGTCAGCGCCGACCAAGCCAGCGGCTGTAGCAATCCAGCCCAAAGAGCCGGAAAAGCCTGCCCCGGCCAAAGTGGATCAGCAGTTTCAGTATTCGCTGAATATGCCGGTTACGGTGCAAGGGGATGTGAAGGACCCGCAACGCTTGGCGCAAGACCTCATGCCGCACATGCGATTAATGATGGCTGATGCGGCGAAGCAAAACGCCGCGAAGCTGTACGACGAACCGCACCTGTAAGGAGGGCCTATGGCTTATATGGAACAGATGCAGTCGGGCTTCAAGTACCTGGTAGAAGCCGGGGAGGCTGGTAGACGTAGTGCTGAGGGCATGCTTGGGCCCGTCAACGGTGCAATAAGGGAGATAACGGGTGCAGCGGCCGAGCTGGAAAATATCCCGTTCGTGGGGCCTGCTGTCGGTGCCAAGCTCCAGCGGGTGATGCGCGGCGTGGATGCGGCACAGGCCAAGGCCGGCCAGGTGCTGGCAGTGTACAGTCGTGCGACACGGGGCGCCGCCGAAGTGCAGGAGCGAATGGGGGCGCTGAAGGAGCAGGCGGGAAAAGCTGCGACGGCGATCAACAAGGTCGCCGGAAAGGTCAATCCGTCGTTGGCAAACATCGTGCCCACCAGCGCATTTGCCGTGGATGCCACACCGGCGCCGGAAGCGGTGAAGCCATTTCCGCACCTGCTGATCATTCAGCCCAGGGATCCTAAAATTCAGCCGTACTACTTCAACTTGGATACAGCGGCCTTCGACGAATTGAGTCGCTCGACTGAATTCCGCTGGGCTTCACAGGAGCGACTATCGCGGCGCCCGGCGCAGCAGGCCGTGGGCATGGGCGATGAAAAGCTCACACTCAAAGGTACGATTTACCCAGGCTTCAAAGGGGGGCTCAAGCAACTTGACACATTGCGCACCATCGGCGGCCGGCTACAGCCGCTGACTCTGACCACCGGCTATGGAGAGGTGATCGGCACCTGGTGCCTGAAGTCCATCAACGAGGAACAGGGCGCGCTGCTGCACGGCGGTATTCCGCGTAAACAAGTATTCACTCTGGAGTTCACGCGCTATGGCGACGACATGCAGAACGTCTGACGGGGACATGCTCGACGTCATTTGCAATAACGTTTATGGGCACTTGAACGGCAGTGTCGAGGCCGTGCTGGATGCCAATCAGGGGCTGGCAGACGAGCCCCAGCCTTTCCGCGCAGGTGTGGTGATCGTGCTACCGGATCTGCCAGTCCCGACTGAGGAAGGGATTAGCTTGTGGGACTGACTCCGTGCGGCCCGTTGCGTTAAGCGTAAGAACACTTTGTATCCAGCCCGCCCT
This sequence comes from Pseudomonas sp. R2-37-08W, assembly GCF_003851705.1. NCBI lineage: Bacteria > Pseudomonadati > Pseudomonadota > Gammaproteobacteria > Pseudomonadales > Pseudomonadaceae > Pseudomonas > Pseudomonas sp. R2-37-08W. Next base: position 1,350,541 of record NZ_CP027728.1, read on the forward strand.
GTGCGGGTTTTTCTTTGGAAAAAAAACATGACCCCCACTTTTCGTATCGTTGCCGACGGTGCCGATATTACATCCAAGATCAATGATCGATTGTTGTTGCTTAGGACTTCTGACAAGCCGGGTATGGAGTCCGACGAGTTTGAATTGCGTATCGATGACCGTGACGGCCAGGTGCAGTTGCCCCGGCGCGGTAGCTCAATCGAGATTCACCTGGGCTATGCCGAAACGTCTTTGATGCGCTTAGGGCTTTACGCGGTCGACACGGTCGAAGTTTCCGGCCCGCCGGACACGATTGTGATCAAGGGTAAAGCCAGCGATATGCGCGGCAGTGGTAAGACTATCCGCAGCGGAAGCTGGGAGGATGCGCCGTTGTCGAAGATCGTGGCCGACATCGCGGCTCGAAATGGCTGGCAGGCAGGCTGTCCGGTGGCGACGAAGGTCGCTCGTGTAGATCAGCTCAACGAGTCCGACTTTAATTTCATCACGCGTCTGGCTAAGCAATACGACTGCACAGCCAAGGTCGCGGATGGCAAGCTGTTGGTGATGCCGCGCCAGGGAGGGCAGACAGCCAGCGGCAAAACGTTCGGCGCGATCACGTTGACCCGCAGCGATCTCAGTCGCTGGCAGTTCAGCTTAGGGGATCGCAATTCGCACAAGGCCGTGGCGACTAAGCATCAGAACAAAAAGGACGGCAAATTGGCGGTGGTCACCATCGACAACGAGGATGCGCCGGACGGCTTGCCGGCGGTGCACACGGATCGGCATATCTATCCGAACAAGACCGCTGCTGAGTCAGCAGCCAAAGCACGGTTAGCTGCATTTAATCGCTCGACCGCCGACGTGCGTTTCGAGATGCCAGGCCGGACTGACATTTTTGCCGAGCGCGTGATCAACGCCCAGGGCTTCAAGGTCGGGCTGGATGGCGAATACCTGGCGGATTCGGTGGAGCAGGTGTTTACCCAATCTGGCTGGTCGACCACGGTCGAGTGCAATGCCGGCAAGCAAGGCAAATCCAAGGGTAAGAAAAAGAAAGAAACGAAGCCGCTCAAGGTCGTGAGCGTCGAGAAGCTGTAATGCAATCCACCGCCGCCTAAGTGCGGTATTTTTTTGTCCGGAGTTTTTATGACCATCACTGAACAACAGCTACAACGCATCATGCCAAACGCCCGCCGCCAAGCGGGCGTTTTTGTATCTGCCCTGAACGCGGCAATGGCGCATCGGCAGATCAATACACCGAAACGTCAGGCTGCTTTCCTGGCGCAGCTTGGTCACGAGTCCGGTCAACTGCAGTACGTCCGCGAACTGGGCGGGGATCAATACCTGAGTAAATACGATACCGGCACTCTGGCTGCCAAGCTTGGTAATACCCCAGCTGCAGATGGTGATGGTCAACACTATCGTGGCCGAGGGTTGATCCAGGTAACCGGGCACGATAACTACCTGCGCTGCAGCCTGGCACTGTTCGGCGATGAGCGATTGTTGCGCACCCCCGAGCTGCTCGAGCAGCCGCAATGGGCGGCAGAGTCGGCGGCGTGGTTCTGGTCTGTAAACGGGCTGAACGCGCTAGCGGATCAAGACCAGTTCAACACCATCACTCGCCGGATCAACGGCGGCCTTAATGGCCTGGAGGATCGGCTGCAGTTGTGGGCCAGGGCGAGGGCGGTGTTATGCGTCTCTTCGATCTGATCCCCGCGCAGTTTCGTATCGCCGCTATCAGCTTGCTGTTAGTGGCGGTGGTCGCAGGATCTGCAGCATTGGCCTGGACTGCTCAGGACTGGCGTTATGGCAGCGTGCTGGAGCGGCAAGCCCGCCTGCAGGCGGAAACCCTCAACGAAATATCCAAAGCGTCTGCTGCTCTGCAGCGTACCGAGCAGGACAAGCGCCGTGCCCTGGAGCTCCGCCTGCAGAACAAAGACGAAACCCACTACAAGGAATTGACCGATGAGCAAATCAAGCAGGCTCGTCTGCGTGATCGCCTGGCTACTGCTGATCTGCGGCTGTCAGTCGTACTCGCCGCCGCCGAAACCACCGGCAGCTGTTCAGTGCCAACCACCACCGCCACCGGCCGCGTGGTTCATGGCCCCACAAGAGCCCAACTTGACCCAGCGCATGCTCAACGAATTATCGGAATCACCGATGCCGGCGACCGAGGATTGATCGCCCTGCGGGCCTGTCAGGCTTACGCAAAAGAAGTTTCTACACCGAAATAAAAGGAGCGGCCAGGCAGGATGCGTCAACATCCAACCCGGCCACCTTCCCCGCAGACCATCCCTGCAAGTCCAGCCAAGGCTCCTGCTTCGTGCACAAAGCGGAGCGAGCCTAGCACTGTTTATCCATACAGCAAAGGTCTTGCTTTTTTATGTCTACACCTATCATCCCTTGGATGGGCGGCAAACGCCGCCTGGCCGACCGCCTTATCCCGCTTTTCCCGCCACACGAATGCTATGTTGAAGTCTTTGCTGGCGGTGCCGCGCTCTACTTCATGCGTCCCCAGGCAGCGCCTGTTGAAGTTCTTAACGATATCAACGGCGACCTGGTGACGCTGTACCGTGTCGTGCAAAACCACTTGGAGGAATTCGTCCGCCAGTTTAAATGGGCGCTCAGTTCCCGCCAGGTGTTCGAGTGGCAGAAGATGACCCGTCCGGAAACCCTCACCGACATCCAGCGCGCCGCCCGATTCTTTTACCTGCAGCACCATGCCTTCGCCGGCAAAGTGACGGGGCAAACGTTCGGCACTGCAACGACCGGCCCGGCCATTAATCTGCTGCGGATCGAGGAAAACCTGTCTGCAGCGTGGCAGCGGTTGTCCGGCACGTATGTTGAAAACCTGAGCTGGCTTGAATGTGCCGAGCGCTACGACCGTGCCCATACGTTCCATTACATGGATCCACCTTACTGGCAGACGGCCGGCTATGGCGTGGACTTCCCATTTGAGAATTACGAGCGCATGGCCGACTTTATGCGGCGCTGCAAAGGCAAGGTGATGGTCAGCATCAACGATCACCCTGATATCCGGCGGGTGTTTGAGGGGTTTCACTTTGAGATGGTGGACATTCGTTACAGCACATCCAACCAACGGCAAGGAAAGAGTGAGGTTAGTGGTGAACTGGTGATCATGAACTGGGAGCCAGCCGCATTGGGAGGACTGTTCTGATAGCATCAAACATCCTTGCATGGCACTGGCAGCAGTAAGTCAGCCCCCTGGTTTTTCACACTTCCCACTGCTTTGCCAACCGCATACCACTCAAAGTCCTCCACAGGCTGGCAACATTCCTTTGCTATTTCCTCGGCGCGGGCTGGAGTAAGGTCGGGGTCGATCCATTCCCTAGCGTGCTCTGGCGTCAGCACCAGCGGCTTGCGGTCGTGTATGTCCACCATGCCCTGATCACTGGCGGCGGTGATGATCACGAACCCGTCGCCGTCGTGTGGATCCAGGCCAGGATGAACTTGGGCAAGTGCACCAAAGAACATGGGTTTCTGACTCTTCAGGCGAATGAAGTAGGGTTGCTTTCTCCTCGGATCGTCAGGGTCTTTGACCCACTCATACCACCCTTCACTCGGCACCAGGGCTCGGCCATTCGGCCAAAGTTGCTTGAAGAACTTTCCCGTGGTGACCGTCTCTACGCGTGCGTTAATCGGGTCGGGGCGTTTGCCCTTGGCCCAGAACGGCGCCCATCCCCATTTGACTGCATCGATATGCAGCCCATCCTTTGCGGCGTGCAACAACTGAACCCTTGTCGACGGAGCGACGTTGTAGCGATCAATTGGCTGAGCGTCATAGCCGCTGAATAGCTCTATTTGGGGGCTCAGTTCTTCAATGAAGATCGCCATCCCTTCGTACTGCACAAATCTTCCGCACATAGGCCTTCTCCGTCTGTCGAAATCCCCTACAGAAAAATTGACCGCACGCGTCCTACAAAGTTAACTGTACATTCGTACAGTGCATGTAAAAGGCCGCATCATGAGCTTCACCATTTTAGGTCCTATCGCCGAGGCAGGCGTGAAGCTGCCTATGTGTTCGTTCCAGGTTCCAGCTGGCTTCCCTTCGCCGGCGGCGGATCATATTGAGCAGCACATCTCATTGGATGAGGTCCTGAATATCCGCGCACCGCATGTGTACCTGGTAGCCATCACCGGGGAAAGCATGCAGGGGATTGGTATCTTCGAAGGTGATCTCGCGGTGGTGGATCGTGCCATCGAGCCGGCGCACGGGCATGTGGTGGTGGCTCTGCTGAACAATGAGCCCGTCTGCAAGCGCCTATGTAAGCGCGGCCGGGAGGTCGTCCTTCTGTCAGAAAATCCCAAATACCCGGCGCGATACGTTCTCGAAGGGGATGAGCTGTCAATCTGGGGTGTGATCACCAGCACAGTGCGCAGCCATGTCTAAGCCGCAACCGACCTTTGCGCTTGTTGACTGCAACAGCTTCTATGCCAGTTGCGAGCGGGTTTTCCGGCCGGACTTGGCAAAGGTACCCATTGTGGTCCTTAGCAATAATGACGGCTGTGTCATCGCGCGCAGTTACGACGCGAAGCCGTTCATCAAGATGGGCGAGCCGTATTTCCAGATCAAGCACAAGCTCAAGCAACACGGCATTGTGCCGTTCTCCTCCAACTATGCACTGTACGGCGACATGAGCGAGCGCGTGATGAGCCTGATCGAGGCGTTGGTGCCGGCAGTTGAGGTTTACAGCATTGATGAGGCTTTCGCCGATTTGACCGGTATCAGTGGGTTGGATGCGTTAGGCCGACAGATCCGCGCCCAGGTACTGCGCTGCACCGGCATACCTGTTGGTGTGGGTATCGCTCATACAAAGACGCTGGCGAAGCTGGCAAACCACACCGCGAAGCGTCTGCAATCGCAGACCGGTGGTGTGGTCAATATCACCGACCCGGTTAAGCGAGACTGGGTGCTGCGTAATACGGACGTGGCGGAGGTGTGGGGCGTTGGGCGAAAGATGAAACTTCACCTCGATGCGATGGGAATCAAGTCTGCAATGGATTTGGCTAAGGCCGACCCATGGACGCTCCGCAAGAAGTTCAGCGTTGTGATCGAGAAGACGGCCAGGGAGCTGGGCGGCACGCCTTGCTTGGAGCTGGACGAGCCTGACCCGCCAAAGCAGGAGATTTGTTGCAGTCGCATGTTCGGCCAGCGGCTGACGGAACTGCCGCCTATTAAAGAGGCGGTGGCCACCTACATGATGCGAGCATCTGAGAAGCTTCGCGCCCAGAACTCGCTGTGCAAGAAGGTGCGCGTTTGTATCCGCACTGGGATGTTCAATCCTGAAGAAGCGAAATACGCCAACGGTGTGGTGGTAGATATGCCGTACCCAACTGACGACGTTCGTCTGCTCACCCAGGCGGCGATTGGCGCGCTCGAACGAATATTCCGGCCAGGCTTCAAGTACAGCAAGGCAGAGGTGATGCTGCTCAACTTATGCCAGCCCGGAGAGTTTACCGATGATCTGTTCGCTGCATCGCAATCTGCCGAAGCCACAAGAGTGATGACCGTGTTGGATCAGATCAACGGGCGGTGGGGAAGGGGCACTTTGCGCTCTGCTAGTGTACCTGCGTGCCCCGAGTGGGGGATGCGTAGAGAGATGATGAGCCAGAGTTTCACTACGCGCCTCAATCAATTATGGGTTGTCGACTGTAAATAAAATGCTAGTTGAATAATGTGCGTATCACCTGTTCTGAAGGAGCCACTCGTCCTCAGAGCATCGATCACATAATCCCCCTCCATGATCCTTTACAAGTGCGCTAACTGGCCTAGAGCAATGATGACACTTAGGCCATTCATTTGTTGCGCCACACCAGTGACATAAACTGTCATCGATTAAAAACATACGAATGTAACAAGAGTTACATTCACGAATTAATTCGTAATCGTCATCTGTAGCGAATACGGGCTCGTGCGCTAAGGCGAATTCTGCTTCTAATATTTCAATCAATGATTCAGTCTGGTGGCATGCGAGACATTCATATCGAAATTCTGAAACATTGATAGGTATGCTGGCGTCTACGTCAGCTTTACAAGGCTGTAGCAGTGACGACCCACATGCTCGGCATTCAACGCTGTTTAGCAGAATGCGTGCCGATTCCGGAAGTTTCAGAGCGTCCCATTCCATCTCTATACGTGTACGATTGGACTCTAAAAAGTCGTGCGTTTCTAGCATTTTGGACCAGGAGCGTCCAAGAAGCGCCGCCGGAGCTTCGTAGAGTTCCTCCGTGATGAATTTTTGGAGCATAGGAAACAAATCGGCAATTAGGGCTTGGATCTTACTCGTTGGATCTGTTGGGTGAAGATGTTCTAACGCATTCCTGCTGTTTCTCAAGCGGGTTACTACATTCCAGTCATGGTATATAGATAAACTTTCCAGGCGCGCTTTGATCATAGAAGTATCAATGGTGTCCTTTGCGTGAGGTTTAGGTTTCCATTTGATGTCGCCACTACTATCAATGCTTGGTAATATAGATTGAGGTTTGAATATTAATTCGATAGCTTGTTCTTGTGTTTTTGCTAATGATGCGATTTTGTATTTGAAGAGTAATAGCACGCCTGCATAAATGTTTCTGGCAGCTGAAATTGCTCTTGCGGGTGTAGTACGGCTAGTTTCATAGTCTTCGATCCCTAATTGGATCGAGCTGACAGCGTTGTTGAGTATTTCCCCAATTTCAAGTCTGATGGAATTCTCTTTTTTGGGGGGTGCCATGTAGGCTCCTAATGCGAGTTTTCGAAATCGAGAGTAGACCAGCGATGTCAGCAAGGGGAGGGACTGCGAAGTAGTGTAGTGTAAAATCGACTTGGCCGCAGAGAGGCGCGCCTGTCGCTGCACTGGCAGTGCTCCGTTTGCAGTTGCCGATGGGTTCGAAGAACGATAGGGCGGCCCTTATGGGGCAAAAATGGGGCAAACCATACGCCATTCTATGCCATCCAATGCCCATTATGCATTTGTGCAAACTGTCTTGAACGAGCGTCACGGCCCGCAACCACGGGCCTATCCCTCAAAATCCCCCACATACCCCTACACAATTGGGGTGTGGGAGGACAGATCGGAGGCGTTTTTACTCATTGGGTAATAGGCAGATTCGTTGAAAGTGATGGGGCAAAGGGCGCGCTTGGCCCAGCATTTTTGCGATGGCGGCAAGGTTAACACGCGAGGTCGGGGGTTCGCAGGTTGCAAAAGGCTAGGTAATACGCGGGAAGAAAAGCGGCTGTGCATTAAAGGTGCATGAAGTGCCGTGTGTAGAGGCTTTACTTTGCCCTGCGACCGCTGGCAGGAAACAAACCTCTGATAACACCCAGGAACGCTGCAAACAGATTGATCGAAGTTGCGGTGGTGATGGCCATTAATACGTTATCCGAGAACGGCGCTTTACCGGAGTAATACGTCGACCAGCCATTCCACACGAGGAGGACCGCCCAGAAGATCACGCCGCAGGCGGCAAACCAAAAGGCCCGCCCCGCGTATTTCTTGCGCAGCTGCCTTTCGGCCTTTTGGTCTTTCAGGTTCTGGTTTCTTTCATCGTCGGTGCCTACGGCCTGCTCGCCACCGGCTTGGGAGTCCTGGTCCGGCCCTGCCACGGGGGGCAGGGTGAGTTCCAGGTTGTCGAGTTCCTCACTCACGGATGCGGCTCTTTGGGTGAATGAGTGCTGCCATGTCTTCCCAGTCAATGGCGGAACCGTCGGCGCCCCTGAGTGCCCAGGCCGTGCCGTCCTCGTGCGAGAGGTTGGACAGTTGGGTGCCGGACCAGTTGCCGTATTTGCTGATGATTCGGTCAATCAGGCGATGGGCATAGGTGTCGCTGTCGGGAATCCTCGGTGTAACGAAAACGATGTCTTCGTCGTCGGGCTTCAAATTGCTGAGCAGCGAAGTCACCGGGCGGCTGCCATAGGATTTCAATTCATGATAAAGCGATGGAATGACCGGGCCATATTGCCAGCGGGCAAAGTGATCATCCATAAGCGGCTGATCCCGCTCGCGCAGATGCCAGGACTGGGTATAGAACAGCAGTTTTTGCAGCTTCATCGGCGTCAGGCCTGAAAGCTTGCCTTCCTTCGCGCGTTCAATGAAGGCGTTAGCGACAGCTAGAGCTGAATAAGCCATGAGCACCTCCGTCGTTGCTGGCTAGGTTGTTACAGAGTTTATACATAGGCTTTGAATTGTCGATAAGCAAGTGCAGGTGTCAATCTGTGCCCTGTTATATCCCGTTACCCTGGGGGTACATCGAGGTGCAAGGGATAATAGAGTCTGATTGACTGTTCGTATATACAGTATTTTGTTTCAGGATCGCCGGATCAGGTTGTTTAATGCATAAATATGCAAATTAGCATTTGCCATCCGCAAAAACTCTCGTCACTATTCCGGTTATGCAAAAACGCAACGTTTCTATCGTCTTGAAAGAGCTGCTGGATCGCGACCGAATCTCTCCCACGGAGCTTCATCGGCGCACTGGCGTGCCTCAATCCACACTGTCCCGGATCCTCAGCGGCAAGATCGTTGATCCGTCGGACAAACACATCTCTCGCATCGCCGAATATTTCCGCGTCAGCACCGATCACCTGCGCGGGCGTGCCGCAGTGGGGGCGTTGCGTGATGATGGGCGCGACCCGATGCATTCGGAACTCAAGGACATAAGCCTGTGGGACGACGACACCCCCGTTAATGATGACGAGGTGTCGATCCCCTTTCTGCGCGAGGTTGAATTGGCTGCTGGATCAGGAAGATTCGTCATCGAGGAAAGCGAGAAGGCCAGCCTGCGCTTTGGAAAGCGCAGCCTGCGGCATAACGGCGTGCAGTTTGACCAGGCCAAATGCGTGACGGTACGTGGCAACAGCATGTTGCCGGTGCTGCGCGATGGCGCGACGGTGGGAGTGAATGCCGGCAAGAGCGGGATTGGCGACATCGTCGATGGTGACCTGTATGCCATCAATCATAATGGCCAGCTGCGGGTGAAACAGCTCTACCGCCTGCCGTCCGGGATTCGTCTGCGCAGTTTCAATCGTGACGAGCATCCGGACGAGGACTACAGCTTCCAGGATATCCAGGATGAGCAGATCAGCATCCTCGGCCATGTGTTCTGGTGGGGCATGTATGCCCGCTGACCTACTTACGTAAGACAAAGCCCGCCAACGAGCGTAATGCTGTTCACTTAAGCGGAGCAGCCTTACGGTCCACTGGGTACCGGGTTTTGGAAATCTTCACCGTCCTTGGCCTTCCCGGCCTTGGGCGGTGATCCAGAAACATTCCTCCTACTCCTCCCCTCAGCTCGCTTAGCCTCCTTCCTGTTGCCGATACCGGATTAGCGGCTGCCATCACTATCAACTGCACCGCTATGTACTGGCAGGCAGGCTTGAACCGTATATCCGAAGGTGCGCGGCCGAACGCTACAGCGGCTTGGCTGGCCTCTCGACGAATAATGTTATAAGCCAGCAAAAGCCCCCAGACCTCCTGATAAATCAGCTCGACTTTCTTACTGCGCAGCGTTACCGCGTTCTGTTGCATCGAGCTTTTGATATCCCTGAAGCCCAGCTCAATCTCCCATCGCTCCAGGTACAGCTCAGCCACAGCTGCGGTGTCGTAGTCCTCGACAGGCAAAGAGGTAAGCAGCGATCTGACTTTTCCATGGCTTTCATAGCTAACTTCACGCACTTCCCAACTCAGGGGCAACTCAGGATTTCGTTTACGTGCCTGAGGGGAAACCTTCATCCGGACGAGACGGTCGTGCTCGCCGTAGCGCTCTACTTCCTCCATGACCAAATTCTTGCGAGCAGGTGTCAGCCAGTGTCGGTTCGCGCCGCCGCCCACCACGCTTAGCAGTAGATCCGCGCCCCAGAAGCCTTTGTCGAACAAGGTGATCGAATTGTCCGGAATTTGCCCCAGAAACGTTCCGGCCAACCGCATTTCACTGCCCCGATAAGGGCTGAGCTGCGCATCGAGGATGACATGCGAACGGACATTCATCAGCGCAACGAGCCGCAGCATCGGAAACGGGGTCTGACGGTCGGTGCCGGTATTACCGGAGCCAAAATGTTCTCTGAGCTCAGGTGAGTCAGCAGTTCGCAGTAGTGCACCGTCCACCGCGAAGACCTGTAGACCGTTCCAGTCATCTCCCTCGTAGCGCTCGTTGCCCCAATGTTTACCGGTCTGACGGAACAGCGATTCAACTGGGTCAGCGCCCAGCCTTTTGCGAGCTTCAGTTACCCCGCTTCGGGCCAGCAACTGATCAGAAGCCAAGCCTTGCGCGCAGATATTCAAACGCCTGGCGACCTCATGAACAGGCTCATCGCGGAACAGAGCCATGCCCAAAACTAGCCAAAGAACTTGATCGCTCGGCAAACGGCGCCGTCGTATCGTAGCTTGCGCCGAGAGGTTCAGCGCACTCGCTACCCACTCGATAGGGATGTTCTGAGTGAAGGTGCTCAGGTCAGAAAAATTGAAGAGATCGCCGAGGTCGAGCAACTGCTGCTGAATGGGCATAAAAAAATCCGATGCCAGGGGTCTGACATCGGATTCTCTAGAAAGCCCGGCTTGGACTCAAATGCTTAAGTGAACAGCATTACGCCAACGAGCGGGTTTTTTTTCGTCTGCAGAAAACCGGCAAACCTCCGGCTCGTCAGGCTTTTCATGCATGAGCGCATCCGTGTGATAAAAATAAATGCATTTGTGCATTGACTGTATATGCATACATGCATATTCTTCATCTCAAGCCAGCCAACAAGGCCTGGTGGAGGCGGCAAGGATGCTGCCAAGGAAGACAAGGAAGGCATGTAACACCGGCAAGGACGCCATCGAAGCGATGGCAAGGATGCCAGGCAACACCGGCAAGGATGCCGACGCTCTTTAGTGGTAGCGCTTCAAAAACAGGCAGCGATGAACCGGCCTTAACGGTTCAGAGGGTTGGCAACTGACCCGGGTGTGCAGCGTAAAGCACCAGAAGCAGTTATCCGGCAGACAGGGATCGTGGTCGGAAAAACATTGAGGAAAGGACCGTACCGCGCCAGTAGCGCCGAAAGTCCGCAGACAGCATTACTGAAAAGCCTGGGCAACCGGGCTTTTTGGAATGCCTACCTATCGAAGTATGTGTAATTGAAAAACGGACTATTCAGTGCTCAGCCAGGAGGCGTGACATGACAAACGAACAACAAGCGTTAGCGGAAATGCCTATCTGGCTGGTGATTATATTGGCGTTGATCGGCGGGGTGTCCGGCGAAATGTGGCGCGCCGACAAGGAGGGCGCCCGCGGCTGGTCGCTGATTCGGCGCCTGGCGCTCCGGTCCGGGGCGTGCATGGTCTGCGGGGTTTCGGCCCTGATGCTGTGCTACGCCGCCGGGATGTCGATCTGGACCGCCGGCGCCATTGGTTGCCTGACCGCCATGGCCGGTGCCGACGTGGCCATCGGCCTTTATGAACGCTGGGCGGCCAAGCGCATCGGGATCAATGAAGGTTCCCGTCAGGACCCGCAGTAACCGCAAGGACGCTACTCAAATGACCCTTATCGAAAAGCCATCCCAACTCCCCCAGGCTATCGGCGTGGCGCTGCATGCAGCCTTCCCCGACCTCAGGGTCGGCAGCCACCAGGACTTCCAGAACGACGCAGAAAAAACCGGTGTGATGGTCACCGTTGAAGGCAATGGTCCCGGCATCCGCTCTCGCGAAGGCCGCAAGGCCCATGCCCTGGCCATTTCGCTCACCGTCATGGTTGCCCCCGGCGCATTGCCGTTCGATGCCTGCGACCTGGCCAGCCAGTTGATGGACTTGGTGCTGGACAACCGTTGGAGCCTGCCCCAGTCCCAGTGCGATTTGCCAATGAATATCGTCGCCGCTCCCTCTGGGCGTACGACCGCAGCAACGGACTACGACACCTGGACAGTGTCCTTCACTCAAACCCTCTACCTCGGACCCGTGTTGCTCGATGATCCTACAGGCCAACCGCTGTTTGCCTCTACCTGGGACGTCCTGGATATCGATGACCCCGATCAATACAAACCCTTGGCGGAGTAGCCCATGTTCGACACGCTGTTACGCATGCAACTGGGGCCGATTGTCGAGCGCCTGGCGGAGATGGAGGCGCAACTCGAAGACCTCTACCGACGCGCTGAAAGCTTCTGCCGCATTGGCGTTTGCCAACAGGTCGATGCCGCCAGCAATACCTGCAGGGTCAGCCACGGCGAGTTGCTTACGCCGGCCATCCGCTTTTTCAACCCCAGCGCCGGTGCGCAAACCGAAACCCGTATTCCATCCGTGGGCGAGCAATGCCTGCTGCTCAACTACGGCGGTGGGGAAGGGGGCTCACAGTCTGTGGCGCTGTTCGGCCTCAACAGTAGTCGCTTTCCGCCTGTTTCCACTGTGCCGTCCTTGACCCGGCGGCGCCATCAGGACGGCACACAGAGCGACTACGACGACGCCAGTCATACGTTCAACTGGGTCAACGGGCCGACGACGTTCAGCGCTTCCCGCGAACAGGTCGACGTCAAGGTCGGCGCCGCCAGCCTGACCCTCAGCCCGCAGGGCATCACCTTGCAAATCGGCGGCACCGCACTGCTGCTGGATGCCGGCGGCGCTCACTTCAGCGGCCCGGTGATAGACCACCAAGGTCGAGTCATCAGCCCCTGATAAGGACATTCCATGATCGGCATCGATCGCAATACCGGGGCAGCCGTCGATGACTGGCTGCAATTTGTGCAGCGCGCCACCCGAGCGCTGACCACACCCGTCGGCACGCGGCAGAAGCGTCCGCTGTATGGCTCGCTGATCCCGCAACTGCTCGGGCAGAACCTTGGCGATGACCTGCTGCTGCTCGCTCAAAGCCACGCCGCCCAAGCGTTTTATAACGCGCAGAACGGCATCGGCGATTTCCAGCCCGAGGTCATCGTCGCCACCCGCCAGGGCGCCGGGCTGCTGCTGCGCTTTGCCGGCACCTGGAAAAACCGCCAACAATCCTTCGAGGTCGTGACATGAGCATGCTGATCCCTGGCCAGAACCAACTGGCCGAGCCGGCGATTATTGCAGTCGATGAGTTCGAGCCGCTGCTCGCCGAATTCAAGGCGTTCGTGGTCGATTACGTCGCCACCCGTGCACCGCAAAGCGCGGCCAAACTCAAGGTCAGCCTCGACAACGAAAGTGAACTGCTGACGTTGGCGCTCGAGGCCTTTTGCGTGCGCCTGCAAACCCATGAGCGCAAATACAATGCACGCATCAAGCAGATGCTGGCGTGGTGGGCCACCGGTAGCAATCTGGATGCGCGCTTGGCTGACATGGGCCTTGAACGCCAGGTGCTCGATCCCGGTGACCCGGCGGCCTTCCCGCCCGTGCCGCCGACCCTGGAAAGCGACGACGACGCTCGCTTGCGCTACTACCTGGCGCCCCACGCTCCGGCTGCCGGCTCGCGGATGCAGTATCGCCGCGAAGTGTTCACCCTCGGCGAGCGACCCACGGTCAAGGTACAGAGCGCCTCGCCGGGCGTGGTGACCGTCAACTACACCTTCGACCCGGACGGCTATGCGGCACAGGTCAAGGACGGCAACGGCCGTCGTATCGCGCCCGGCGAGGTGATGGTCACCGTGTTGTCTCGTGAGGGCGACGGTACCCCCTCTGCCGATTTGCTTGACGGTGTACGCCGACATTTCGCACGGACGGATGTACGGCCGGAAACCGATCTCGTCACCGTGCAGGGCGCACAGATTCAGCCCTACAAAATTCGCGTCATCGCCAAGATCAACGCCGGCCCGGACTCGGGCCTGACCCAAGTGGCGGCGCAGCAACTGCTGCAGACTTACGCGGACTCCTGCCATCGCCTGGAAGGGCGCGTCGACCCCAGCTGGATCGACTACGCCATCCACAGTGCAGGGGCGGCGCAACTGCAAATCCTTGAACCGCTGGCGCCGATTGTCAGCAGCGCGTTCCAGGCCCCGTATTGCACGGGTGTCGAGGTGGAGGTGCGTACGCTATGAGTGAACCTGACGCGAGTTTGTTGCCGGCCAACAGTTCACCGCTGGAAAAGGCCCTGGACTTGGGCTTCGGCCAGTTGCTCGAGCGAGTCACGCCGCCGTTTCCTGCGTTGATGAACCCACTGCAAACCCCCAGCGAATTTCTTCCTTACCTGGCCGCCGACCGCGGCGTCAGCGAATGGGATGCCGACGCCAGCGAATCGGAAAAGCGCCTGACGGTGGCCCTGTCCTGGCAGATCCAGCGCCAGGCCGGCACACCCAAGGCGCTGAGCTATGCGGTGGAGTCACTGGGATTCACCCCCAACATCAGCGCCTGGTATCAGCAGCGGCCAATCGGTACGCCGTATACCTTCGACGTGCAGGCGATCATTGGGCGCAGTTGGTCCAGTGGTGACCACAACCGGCTGATCCGCCGCATCAACGCAGCCAAGAGCGAGCGGGATCAGGCGACGATTACGGTTGTTCACGAAACCGAAGGTCGGCTTGCGTTGACGCAGGTCCTTCATGCCCCGCTAAGCGACGGCGAGCTGTATTTAAACGGTGCGCTGCCGGAGTTGGCATTGGCTGCTCGACTTAACAGTGTCGGCGTTGCCCGGCACTACACCATTAACGACTACGACCTCAGGGCGCAGCCATGACAGATGAAATCACGCGCCTGGTGCGCTTCACTTCCAAGGGTTTGGATGAAGTGCTGCAGGCAAAGAACCAGGGCCTCAAAGCCGAAATCACCCACATCGGCGCCGGTACTGGTCGCTACAACCCTGATGGCACGGAAGTGGTCTTGCGCGATGAGCGCCAACGGGTCGCCATCGTGGATTACGAAGACCTGGGCGAGCGCCAACTCAGGATGGCCGCGCTGTTTGACGGCGACGGTGAGTATGAGATAGGCGAGTTCGGTTTTTACCTCGCCAGTGGAACCTTGCTGGCGGTGTATTCCGTGGCAGGGAAGTTGCTGACGTATAAAGCGGCGGCGGCGCGGGTACTGCAGAAGTTTACGTTGGATATTTCGCCGTTGCCGGTGGATAGCGTGACGATTGTGGTGGGGGAGATAATCTCAATATTTTGTTGGCGGAGGATATTGCGGTACTTGCCACTGCGAATATTGACAATATGGCGCGTCAAACCGAGTTGTTGTTTCGTGTGATAACGCTGGAAGCGAGCCGTTAGGGCATTAACAAATTAAGGAGTTACACGTGAGTTTAGAATCGACTATTACATCGCTGGTGACAGCAGCGAATAATTTGACCGCTGCGGTTAATGGGAAAATTGGAAGTATCAATGCGACGATGGCAGGTGCGCTAGCTCAGTTCAATGAGTGGCGCGGCCTAAAAGATGTCGAAGGTGATCCAAATTATCCGGGCACCATCCGCAGTACAATTTTCCAAGGACACGTCTATGGTACCGGTGGCGTATATGAGGCTTTAGCTATAGGTGATTTTAAGCCAGCCGACTTGGGAGCCAGTGCCAACGTTTATATGCATTTTCAGATCCCTCTGAATATCAATGTCAATTCTGAGATGTTTTGGTTCAACATCAAGGGGTATAGCTACGGTACGGCAAAGATTATCGACGAAACACTCGTTGGTTATTGCTATCAGCCGAATCGGACGCTGCACAATGTGTCCACGTTCGGAAATATGACTCCAGCTGTTTACGTAGACGCAAATGGCAATATTGTTATGCGGGTTTTGATTCCAAATATTTACTACACCACCATCCGTATAGACACCATGCGTGTAGGCAATGGTCGTCTATTTAATCTCGGTGATCTTAAAACCAAAGTTTCGTTGGCCGACACTGTGATTTTTAGCTAAGGAGAAATGGAAATGTCTGAACTATCTAACGTCGAAAATCCAACATTTAAGATTGCTACGCCGACACCTGAAATTGAATGGGCTGCCATTCGTGCGCGTCGGGATCAGTTGCTAAGGGCTACCGATTTCACTCAACTGCCCGATTATCCCGCTTCCGATGCGCAACGAACTGAAGTGGCGGCCTATCGCACAGCATTACGTGATATTCCTGAACAGGCAGCTGAACCATCGGCGCTGGAATGGCCCGTGCTGCCCACGTTCCTGAAATAACCCCCACCGCGAAAGCGGTTTTTTTTCGCCCTCCCAAAGCCCCTCCCCGCAGGGGCTTTGGCGTTTCTCACCCGGAGAATCCTACCCATGCCCACCCGCCAAACCTACACCGTCCTCATCCCTTTCCCCATCGGTAACGGCCACTGGTCCACCGCTGGCGAGGAGCTTGAATTGCTGGACGTCGAAGCATCCGCCCTGCGCACCGCCGGTCGTCTGGAACTGACCAGCGTCCTCAACTCCACCCCCAAGAAGGCTGACTAATCATGGCTGAGGTTTTGAACTTCGAGCACAACGGCATCACCGTGAATGCCACCGAATCCCCCGAGGCCATGGGTGGCCTGGGTGATAACGTCATCGGCCTGGTGGGCACCGCCCCCAACGCCCATGCCTCGATCCCGAAAAACGCTCCGTTCCGCATTAACAGCTTTACCACCCAGGCGCTGCTGGACCCTACCGGTACTGAGTCGGGCACGCTGTTCCAAGCGGTGTACCAGATCCTCAAAGTGGTGAAGGTGCCGATCTATGTGGTCATCGTCGAAGAAGGCGCCACCCCGGCCGACACGGTCAACAATGTGATCGGCGGCAACGACCCCGTCACCGGTCGCAAACTCGGCCTGGCGGCCCTGGGCAGCGTGCCTGAAGACCTGACCATCATCGGCGCCCCGGGCTTTACCGGCACCAAGGCTGTGGCCGGCGAGTTCGCCTCCTTCGGCAAGCGCATCAAGGCCCGTGTGGTGCTGGATGGCAAGGACGCTTCGGTTGCCGATCAAGTGACCTACAGCGGCGAACTGGGCGGTGCCGACCTCGGCTTCGACCGTTGCCTGTTGGTGCACAACATGCCGTCGGTGTATTCCAAGGCCGCGAAAAAGAACGTGTTCCTGTCGCCGTCCTCGTTGGCCATCGCCGCGCTTGCCAAGGTCAAGCAATGGGAAAGCCCAGGTAATCAGGTGACCTTCGCCGAAGACGTTTCCCGCGTCGTCGAGTACAACATCCTCGACACCTCCACCGAAGGCGACCTGCTCAACCGTTACGGCGTGAGCTACTACGCCCGCACGGTGCTCGGCGGTTTCTCGCTGCTGGGTAACCGTTCCATCACCGGCAAGTTCATCAGCTACGTCGGCCTCGAAGACGCCATCAGCCGCAAACTGGTCAAGGCCGGCCAGAAGGCCATGGCCAAGAACCTCACCAAGTCCTTCATGGACCAGGAGGTCAAACGCATCAATGACTGGCTGCAAACCCTGGTTGCCGACGAAACCATCCCTGGCGGCAGCGTCTACCTGCACCCGGAGTTGAACAGCGTCGAGAAGTACAAGAACGGCACCTGGTTCATCGTCATCGACTACGGCCGCTACGCGCCGAACGAACACATGGTTTATCAACTCAACGCCCGCGATGAAATCATCGAGCAGTTCCTGGAGGACGTTCTCTAATGTTTACCAACCGAGTCAGACAGGCCATTGCGGCCACCCTTCAAGGCCTGCCGTTGTCGGCCACGGTCGATTCCTTTACGCCGCCGAAGATCGAGTTCGAAATGGACCCGATGACCGGCGGGCGCTTCATCGCCGAAGAGGTGGCCAAAAGCGCCAAGGTGCTGGGCGCAACCCTGGTGTTGCAAGGGGTTGGTGCAGAAATTCTGCTGGCGCTTGGCGTCACGCAGGGTGATGACATCCTGTTGAACGTGCGCGAAGCCGGCCAGGACCAGGATGGCAAGACCTACTTCACCTACCACACCGTCGGCGGCAAGTTGAAGTCTCTGGCCGAAACCGCACTGACGATGAACGCCAAGCCGGTCACCACCCTGGAACTGTCCTGCCGCACCTACAGCCGTCTGGAAAACGGTATTCCGGTGATCGACATCGATGTGCGCACCCAGAAGTTCGTGCTCAACGGCGTCGACATCCTCGGTGACGCGCGCCGCGCCGTGCTGATGCCTTAATCCCCCTGGGGGCGGGTCAGCTCGCCTCCATACCCCATCAAGGAATTGCCCCATGGCCTGGATGCCTCCGTTACACATCCTGCTGTCCCCGATCACCGCCGACACCGGCGTCGTGATCGAGCAGATTCAACTGAAACCATTGTTCTACGCGCCACAGAAAGAAGCCCTGGCACGCGCCGGCGACGATGAGGATGACCAGTTTTTCGAACTGGCGAAGCTCGCCACCGGCCTGTCGGAAAAAGAGCTCGACCAACTCAAGCGCCCGGACTACGTCAGCATCGCGCAATACGTACACGAGATGTCGACTCAGCCTGCATCGTTCTTCCTCGATCAAGCCGATGCGCCACGCGAATCGTTGACCTGCGAGCAGGTCGCGCTGCTGCTGCCCCTTGAGGCCAGCGGCCGCACGCTCACCCACGTCACCCTGGAAATGCCCGCCCTGCGCGCCACCAAAGTGATGAAAAAGCTGCCCACCAATAAAGAACGTGCCGAGTTCATCACCGCGCATTGCGCCGGCCTGATGATTCCCGATCTCGCCGGACTCACCGTGCCCGACTGGACAGAGTTGCAGGGGCGCATTGACGATTTTTTAAACAAACCGGCGGACTTCTTTCGGAACGCGACATCGAAGTGATCCTCGATGTAGTACCGCTGGTTTACTCGGTAAGCGAAGCGGAAATCCTCGATTGGAATGCCGGGAAAGCAATGCGCCGCTATGACATCGCGATCAGTCGCCTTGGGCTCAAACAGGAGTAGAGCGGGATGGCAGACAGTAACTATGCGGGCGGGTCGGCGATCGTCAAGGACGGCTGGCTGACTCAAGGCTCACTGGCACAGGGTGGCGGGCAGGCCAGCCTCAACCCGTTCGCGCAAACGCTGACGGGTCCGGCTGAGGCTGGGCCGGGGAGTGCTGCGAACCTGGCATTGGCATTGGCCGATGCCAGCCTGCAGATCAATCATCTGGCCGAAGGCCAGAGCCGCCTTGTGGAGACGCTCGAGCTGTTCAACGTCTCGTTGCTCAAGGTGATGGACGCTCGGCAAGCCGACGCCGAGCCGGCGGGAGCGAGCGATACAACTACCAGCACGACGGCCAATACAGGCACACCGTCGCAGGCACTGGATGCCGCGATGAGCGACCTGGGCCAACTGTTGCAGTTCGTCGGACGCGAGCGCAAGTCAATGCGTGAAGCCAACCTCGCCATGGCGTCGGAGCCTGTGGTGGCGGCCAGTGGCGCAAGCGCCGTTGACCTTGCGAAGGTCGAGTACGTTGCCGCCAAGTCGGGTATCGGCAGCGACCGAGTTGACGCTTCAGGCAATATCGACCAGGCCGGGCGCCAGGCTGACCTGCAGCAGTTTGCCCGCGACGCCGCGATCATGGCGACGGCGTTCAAAATCGATGTCAAGCACGCCGGTGAACTCATGGGCGGCTGGCGCGAGTCAATGCATCTGGACCGCGCACAAACCCTGGACTTGGCCGACGCGACAACGGTGCTGGGCAATGTTGTCTCGCTCAAGGCCGAATCGGCGGATATCGCGGCCATTGTGCAACATCAGGGTGCTGCCGCGACGGATGCGGGCATGAGCCCCGCGCAGGCGGCGGCACTGTCGGCGGCGTTGCTGAGTGCGGGTAATAGCAAAGGCGCTGCTGGCCTCGGGCTGGAAAAAATCAGTGCCGCCCTGGCTAAAGGCGACAGCGCTTCCCCTGGGCAGCGTAACGCTTGGGCAGCGCTGAAGCTTGACCCCGAAGTGTTGGCCGGCGGAATGAAACAGGATGCTGCGCAGACCCTGGTCACCGTGCTGGAGGCACTCAAAGCGCAACCGGCCGAAAGACAGGCGGCGCTGGCGACGCAACTGTTCGACGGTAACCAGGCGATTCTGAGCCTGGTGCCGATGATCGACACTGTGAAGCTGGCCTTTTCGCAAGTGGCCGACACATCCAGCTACGCCACATCGGCGCTGGGGGATCATGGCGCTCTCCTGCGCTCGGCAGCGGTTCGCGCCGATTCCGCCCAGGCCCGTCGACAGGCCTACGAGGCCAGTACTACACGTTTGCAAACCGCTTCCGACACCGCCCTGGCGCCCGTTGTGGATACCTCGCTGACGGCGATGACCAGTTTGGTCAATGGTGTGAGTTGGTTGGCCGAAGCCCTGCCTCAGGCCACCGCCGCCGTCACGCTGGTGGGTGCTGCGCTGGGGCCGTTGATTTCCGGCGTTTTCGATGCCGTGAAAGACAAGGTCTTTGAAAAGGTCGCCGGGAAAATTCTTGGCGAAGGCGGCGCCATCGACTCATCCGCTCGTTCGCAGCAATCTCAGAGTAACGAAACACCCGCAGGCAATCGTACGCCGGGTTCGGCGCCGGGCGCTGGTCGGTCGCGCAGAACGACGAAGGCCAGCAAAGTCGCCAAGGGGGCTGCGTTGGGGCTGGTGCTGGCGAACGCCGGAGTCGATGTCGCCAAGGGCGCGCTGTCGGGGAATCTGGGTGAAGCGGTTGGCACCAGCGTGGGCTCGGTAGGCGGCGGGGTCGCCGGGGGTTTTGCCGGTGAGTTCGCCGGCATGGCGATTGGCCGAGCTGTCGGTACGCTGGCGGGGGCGGTGATCGGTTCGGTTGTGCCGGGTGCTGGCACGCTGCTGGGTGGCGTCATGGGCGGCGTTGCCGGCGGTGCCATCGGCAAGGTGGTCGGCGGTGCCGTCGGGACGTTCGTCGGCAGCGACGTTGGCGCCTGGCTGGCTGAAAAAGTGATGGGGACCGAGGATCGCTTGCCGCCCCCTTCGCAGGTCAGCCACAACCTCAACACCCCTCAAGCCGATAACCGCCAAATCAATTTTGCCCCGCAAATCACTATCAACGCGCCGGAGCAAGCCAGCTATCAGCAATTGGCGACACTCGTGGTGCAACAGATCGAAGCGCAATTTACCCCGCTGTCGATGGACAACCTGCTGGCGACGCGACGTGGCGCAGCACTCACCGATGGAGCTGTGTGATGCGACAACAGATGGTGTTGGGCACGTTTATTTTCGGGCTGTCGCGCGGGTTCGCCTACGACACCCTGGATCGTGGAAGCACTGGTGGCTGGGTCAGCCTGAACATCATTGCTGGCAAACCCAAGTCCAGCCAAGTGGGGCAGGATCTGGAAACACTGGCCTTTGGTGGCAAGGCAGCGCGTGCCAAGGGCATGCAGCGCCTGGATGAGTTGCGCGCCTTGCAAGACCTGCGGGCACCGTTGCCGTTGGTAGACGGCCTGGGGCGTAACTGGGGTTTGTGGACCATCAAGTCGATCAGCGAAAAACAAACCAGCGTGATCGACGACGGTACGGCGATGGCGATCGGTTGGTCGCTGGTATTGGAGGAGTTCGTCAATGCGTAGGGTTCGAAGTATCGCTGGCGACTCGGTGAACCTGCTGCTCTACCGAGAGCTGGGGCGTTGTGATGATGCCGCAGAAGAAGCGCTGTGGCGCTTGAATCCGGAGCTTGGGGAAAAGGGCGCGGTATTGCCGGCAGGCGTCAGCGTGCTGGTGCCCGAATTGGATGCGCAACCTGCTGCGAGCCGGCCGGTTTCAGCCTGGGATTAAGGAGCGATCATGGCACTTGGATTCACACCTGTAGTGGAGCTGTATGGCGCCAATGCTGCGCTGTTCAACGAGCGGCTATTGGAATGGGAGCATGTCGACGCGGCGGGTTTTGTATCCGACCAGCTCACGCTGACCCTCGATATCGAGGGCCTTGAAGGGTTGCCCGAGCTGGGCGGGAAGATCGGCTTGCGCGTGGGGTACCTTGAGTCCGGCCTGGTGGATAAGGGCGTATTCAAGATCACTCAGCGTACACCGTCCCTGTTCCCGATGCGCTTGGCGCTGGTGGCCACGGCAGCGCCGTTCGATCAGCACGAATTCAAGCAGCGCCGTACCGCCAGCCATGGGCCGATAACCTTGGGCGCACTGTTTCGCCAATTGACCAGCCGTTACGGATTTTCGCCGCGTGTGGCGCCTGAACTCGAGCGCGAGCAGATCGCGCACATTGATCAGACCAATGAAAGCGACATGGCCTTTCTGACCAGGCTGGCCAAACGCTTCGATGCGGTGGCCAAGCCTGTCGACGAGCTGTATGTGCTGGGGCGTAAAGGCCAGATCAAGTCACTATCGGGCAAGGCACTGCCGGATGTGCAGTTGTCCGTTACCCGTAACAATCGCCCGGGTGACCAGGCCTTTATCAGCGCCAGCTTCACCGAAGCCTGCCGTGCCAAATACAACGGCGCGCAAACGTCCTGGTGGGATGCGGCGGCCGGCAAAAAGCATGTCGTGGAGGTGGGCATCGCGCCGTTCAAGGTGGTGACGCAACGCTACCAGAGCGAGGACGAAGCGCGCTCAGCGGCGCAGGGAGAAATGCGGCGTGTGGAGCGGGAAGGGATGCAGATCAATGTGGTCTGCCCCGGTAATCCCTCGTTGGCCGCTGAAGGCTTGCTGCTGCTGGACGAGTCGTGGCCAAGCTTTATGCAGGGGCGCTGGTCGATCAAGAAGGTAACGGCCAGCGGTAAACGAGCAGACGGCTATCGGTGCACGATCCAGGCCAGCGGTTTATCGGTGTAGACACTTTTCAGAGTAAAACCAATGCTGATGACACTTGCCCAGCTTCTGGGTGTGATGCCTGAGGCCCGCCTTCGAGCGGGCATTTTTTTGTCTCCTTTAAATGCAGCTTTCGTCCGGTACGACGTTAACAGTGCCAAGCGCATCGCCGCCTTCCTCGCCCAAGTCGGCCACGAATCTGCCGAATTGCGCTACGTACGCGAGCTGGGCAGCGATCACTACCTCAGCAAGTACGACACCGGCACCCTGTCCGCCCGCCTGGGCAATACCCCGGAGGCGGATGGTGATGGGCAGAAGTACCGGGGGAGGGGGCTGATTCAGGTCACGGGACGGCGCAACTACCTGGCATGCAGCCAGGCACTGTTTGGCGATGATCGCCTGCTGCAGCAACCGCAGCTGCTCGAACAACCCCAATGGGCCTGCGAATCCGCCGCCTGGTTCTGGCAAACCAACGGCCTCAACGAATTGGCCGACAAGGACCAGTTCACCACGATTACCCGGCGTATCAACGGCGGCCTGAACGGCCTGCAGGACCGCGTGCAGTTGTGGGAGCGGGCGAAGGCAGTGCTATGCGTTTCCTAGGCTGGTTGCGCTGGGTCGGCGTGTGCCTGCTGCTCGCGCTGGTGTGGCAAGTGCAGGCCTGGCGCTATGGTGCGCAGCTTGAGCGGCAGGCGGCGGGTCATGCGCTGGCGCTGAGCCAGCAACGCCAGGCCGCGTTCGAACAGCAACAGGCAGAACAACAAAAGCGCCTGGCCCTGGAGCAACAGCTCAACGCCAGTGACCAACAACACACCCAGGAGTTGAGCGATGCCCAACGTAACCAAGCTGCTCTGCGCGACCGCCTGGCCACTGCTGATGTGCGGTTGTCAGTCCTTCTCGACAGCGCCGCCACTGGCTGCACAGTGCCTGCCACCTCCGCCCCCGGCGACGTGGTTCATGCAGCCCCACGAGCCCGACTTGACCCGGCGCATGCTCAGCGAATTATCCGCATCACCGACGACGGCGATAACGCCCTGATCGCCTTGCGTGCCTGCCAGGCCTATGTGCGAGCCGTCGCGCGTTAGTCTTTTGATGCACTCTGCAACTTGCATGACCGATGGGCTGCTGTAGGGTAGGCGAACCACCGCCCATTCCTGGAGACGACCGTGAAGGAAATCACTCAACTGGCTGCTGAACTGGGGCGCCGTTTGCAGGTGCTCAACGCCCATGTCACCACCGCCGAGTCCTGCACCGGCGGCGGTATTGCCGAAGCCATCACGCGCATACCGGGCAGTTCGGCGTGGTTCGAGGCGGGCTATGTCACCTATTCCAACCGACAGAAAACCCGGCAATTGAACGTGCCGGAAGAACTGTTTTCCAAAGTTGGCGCCGTCAGCCAGGAAGTGGTCGAAGCGATGGTGCGAGGGGCACAGGAAAAAAGCCTGGCGCGGTTTGCCGTGGCGGTCAGCGGCGTGGCGGGCCCGGACGGTGGTACGCGGGACAAGCCGGTGGGCACGGTCTGGCTGGCGTTCGGCGTGGGCGATGAGGTCACGGCCGAGCTTGCGCACTTCCACGGTAACCGCGATGAAGTCCGCCGACAAACGGTAAAAGCCGCGCTGGAGGGCTTGTTGCGACGAGCTGCAGCAAAAATAGACAATCAGGGGTAGGCGATCTTCGATCTTTGTGGAACAATACTGTCTACTTATACAGGTGTTGGCCGTCAGGCCTTATTGATTACGTGAGGACTTTAATGGACGACAACAAGAAGAAAGCCTTGGCTGCGGCCCTGGGTCAGATCGAACGTCAATTCGGCAAGGGTGCCGTAATGCGTATGGGCGATCACGACCGTCAGGCGATCCCGGCTATCTCCACTGGCTCTCTGGGTCTGGATATCGCGCTCGGCATTGGCGGCCTGCCAAAAGGCCGTATCGTTGAGATCTACGGTCCTGAATCTTCCGGTAAAACCACCCTGACCCTGTCGGTGATCGCCCAGGCTCAGAAAATGGGCGCCACCTGCGCATTTGTCGATGCCGAGCACGCCCTGGATCCTGAATACGCCGGCAAGCTGGGCGTCAACGTCGACGACCTGCTGGTTTCCCAGCCAGACACCGGTGAGCAAGCCCTGGAAATCACCGACATGCTGGTGCGCTCCAACGCCATCGACGTGATCGTGGTCGACTCCGTGGCTGCCCTGGTACCCAAGGCAGAAATCGAAGGCGAAATGGGCGACATGCACGTGGGCCTGCAAGCCCGTCTGATGTCCCAGGCGCTGCGTAAAATCACCGGCAACATCAAGAACGCCAACTGCCTGGTGATCTTCATCAACCAGATCCGTATGAAAATCGGTGTGATGTTCGGCAGCCCGGAAACCACCACCGGTGGTAACGCGCTGAAGTTCTACGCTTCGGTTCGTCTGGATATCCGTCGTACCGGCGCGGTGAAAGAAGGTGACGAGGTTGTCGGTAGCGAAACCCGCGTCAAAGTCGTGAAGAACAAGGTAGCCCCGCCTTTCCGTCAGGCAGAATTCCAGATTCTTTATGGCAAAGGCATCTACCTGAACGGCGAGATGATCGACCTGGGCGTGTTGCACGGTTTTGTCGAGAAGTCCGGTGCATGGTATGCCTACAACGGCAGCAAGATCGGTCAGGGCAAGGCCAACTCGGCCAAATTCCTGGCAGACAACCCGGATATCGCCGCCACGCTTGAGAAGCAGATTCGCGACAAGCTGCTGACCCCTGCGCCAGACGTCAAAGCCGCCGCCAACCGTGAGCCGGTTGACGAGATGGAAGAAGCCGACACTGACATCTGAAGCAAACGATGACTGTTGTACTGGATACACTCGTTGCCGTTCGGCGCACTGCAATGGACCTGCTCGCACGGCGCGAGCATGGTCGAGTCGAGTTGACGCGCAAATTGCGTCAGCGCGGCGCAGAGCCCGAAATGATCGAAACAGCCCTCGACCGCTTGACGGAAGAAGGGCTGCTATCGGAAGCCCGCTACCTCGAAAGCTTTGTGTCCTACCGCGCGCGCTCCGGTTATGGCCCTGCGCGGATTCGCGAAGAGTTGAGCCAGCGTGGTCTGCAACGTGCCGATATTGACCTCGCCCTGCGTGAGTGCGGTATCAGTTGGCAGTCGCAGTTGGAAGAGACTTGGCGCCGCAAGTTTTCAGGGCATCTGCCAATTGATGCCAGGGAGCGTGCGAAGCAAGGCCGCTTCCTTAGCTATCGCGGTTTTTCGATGGACATGATCAGCCGCTTGTTAAGCGGTCGGGATATGGACGACTGAACGCCACAAAACGAAAGGCCCACTATGAAAATAGTGGGCCTTTTTTTTGCCTGCAGAAAATCACGCAGGCTGTGGCGCCACTCGCTGCTGCGTCTCGCCCTGAGCCTGGGCCCAATTTTCCGGCAAGTTGATGTAATCCACCAATTCGCGCAATCGCCCTTGGTCGCGGCCATTGAAGTTGAAGACCAGTCGCGTCAGGTGACTGAACCTTGGCTCGTCATGGTCTTCGCCTGTGTAGGCAAGCTGCTGGAACGCTCCGCTCAGCCGCAGGCTGGCAAACTCATCCTGCAAATGCGCCAGGGCTCGATCACTGAGGGGATGATGCATACGCACTACGAACTCACGCTTCAGCCAGCGCGTTGAATGGAAATTGGCATAAAACCGATTGATCTCGTCCACGGCTTCTTCTGCGCTGTATACCAGGCGTATGAGCTTGAGGTCGGTCGGCAGGATATAGCGATTAGCCTCCAGCTGGCTGCGGATAAAATCCAGAGCGCCTTGCCAGAAGCCGCCGCCGGGTGCGTCCAGCAGTACTACCGGCACCAGCGGGCTTTTGCCGGTCTGGATCAGGGTCAGCACTTCCAGGGCTTCGTCCAGGGTGCCGAAACCACCTGGGCACAGGATCAGTGCGTCGGCTTCCTTGACGAAAAACAGTTTGCGGGTAAAGAAGAAGTGGAAGGACAGCAGGTTGTCGGTGCCATCGATGGTCGGATTGGCATGCTGTTCAAACGGCAGGGTGATGTTGAACCCCAGGCTGTGCTCCAGGCCCGCGCCCTCATGCGCCGCAGCCATTATGCCGCCGCCGCCGCCGGTGATGACCATCAGGTCGGAACGCGCCAACGCCGCGCCTGTCTCTCGAGCCAATGCATACAGGGGGCTTTCCACTGGCGTACGTGCCGAGCCGAACACCGTAACCTTGCGCCGCCCCTTGAACTGTTCGAGCACACGGAAGGCGTGGTCCAACTCACGAATGGCGCGCAAGGTGATCTTGGCGTTCCAGCGATCGCGGTCGTCCTGGGCCATGCGCAGAACGGTGAGGATCATGTCGCGATACAGGGGATATTTGCACTGTTGGGGGCGATCAGCTGGAGTTGCGCGTCCACCTGTTGCGTGAGGTTGGTGCCATTTTGTTCAAAAAGCTGGAGCAGGGAGTCATTCGATTCATAAGGCATTCAACTTCTCCTTCTTCACAGGGCCTGGGTAGCCGACGAGCGTCGGCAGGGGCCACGACACTGCATGTGTCGTTGCTTGCCGCAGGAGGGCAGGCCTCTTTTGCCCTGAAAAATGTTGCAGAACAGCCGTGAATGCTGCTGCGGGCGGGCGGATGGAATGATGCGATCATGGGCCGAAAAACCCTTGGCTGGCAACCGCTTATTGGTCACTTGTCTTGGCGTTAGGCGTTGGAGCGGGGGGAGTGCGCGTCGCCAGGCAGCCACGCGCGAAAGGCAAGCCGGGGTTACTTTTTCTTCTTGGCTGGAGCCGGGCAATCGGCTTCGGCGAACTTTACCGAGGCTACAGGACGGTTGGTCTTGTTCTCGGTGATTTCGTAGCGCATCACCGCGCCCTTCGCCATCAGCTCGCGGTAGCCTGGGTTGGTGCAGACACTGCGGCCCAGTTGGAAATATACCGCCTTGGGATTGGCACGCATCTGTTCGGCGCGGTCAGGCTGCACGCTCAGATGATCGATCAGTTGCGTGCCTTCAACGGTGTAGGCCACTTCCAGGGTTTTTTCATCGATTTCCCGGGGCAGGTCCTTGTTGCTTTCGGTCGCGACGCTTTGCAGCTTCCGGTTCATTTGCGCCTCCAGCAGCGAGGCTGCATGGGCGCCCACAGGCAAGGCCAGCGCAATAGCGACGGATGGGGCAACGAGGCGCAGCATGGAACGCAGCATCAAACTCTCCTGATTCGGTTACTGGTGCATAGACCAGCCACTGCGCTGTGCGTTCAGTGGCGCGCAATTATAGGTGAGCGCTTGCCACTACAGCCAGGCGTATCGCTGGTAAACTGCGCGCACTTCAATTGCTCTTGAGTGACCCTGTGTCGATTTACCCGTCTGTATGGCGCATCCGATGAGCCACGCCGTCTCCCGCTTGCGTACCCAGCGCCTGGCCCGAGCCGTCAGGCCTTTCCTTAATCGGGGATCGCGTGCCGAGCGGTGCACCGGTTGCCGAGTGATTCCCGACTATTGCCTGTGCGCATGGCGACCAACGGTTCAGGCTAACGCTGCCATGTGCCTGTTGATGCACGACGTCGAACCGATGAAACCCAGTAACACCGGCTGGCTGATCGCCGACGTTATCGACGACACCACGGCGTTCGCCTGGTCGCGCACCGAAGTCGATCCGGACCTGCTCACCTTGCTGGCCGATCCGCAGTGGCAGCCGTACATCGTGTTCCCCGGCGAATTCGTGGCGCCCGAGCGGGTGGTCAGCGCGGTGAATACCCAGGCGGGCAAGCGCCCACTGTTCATCCTGCTGGACGGCACTTGGAGCGAAGCGCGCAAGATGTTTCGCAAGAGCCCCTACCTTGAGCATTTGCCTGTGCTGAGCCTGGCGCCGGAGCAGCTGTCACGCTACAAGTTGCGCCGCTCCAAGCGTGATGATCATTTCTGCACCGCCGAGGTTGCCGCGCTGTGTCTGGAGTTGGCCGATGATCAGCTCGCCAGCGAAGTCCTGGACGCCTACCTCGATGTATTCAGCACGCATTATCTGGCCGCCAAGTTTCAGTTGCCTCTGGACGCGACGGACAGTGTCCACACGCGTTTGGCGCCTTATATCCCGGCGGCCTGACCCCTCGACGTTCGCATGATGGCACCTTAATCGCGTAACCCGCTAAAATCCCCATGGGCGTAGCGCTTGACCCCCCAGGTTGCGCTGGGCATGCTGGGCGCCGATTGGGGCGCTAGCTTGGTTTTTCGACGTTGTTTCGCGTGTTTTTGACGTTGAGCGTGCCCCGTGGCGATGGCTGCCTGGCTGTTGCTTGTGTACTGGCG
The DNA here is from genome assembly GCF_003851705.1 of Pseudomonas sp. R2-37-08W. Lineage (NCBI taxonomy): Bacteria > Pseudomonadati > Pseudomonadota > Gammaproteobacteria > Pseudomonadales > Pseudomonadaceae > Pseudomonas > Pseudomonas sp. R2-37-08W. Next base: position 1,379,343 of record NZ_CP027728.1, read on the forward strand.
GACCCTGAACCCATCAGGGCTCCCCTAAAAAACAGGATCATTTAATCAATGGCCACATACGAAATCCTGATAGCCGATGACCACCCGCTGTTTCGCAGTGCGCTGCATCAGGCCGTAACCCTGGGCCTTGGCCCGGATGTGCGACTGGTCGAAGTCGCCAGCATTGCCGAGCTGGAAGCCCGCCTGACTGAAAAATCCGACTGGGACCTGGTGCTGCTCGACCTGAACATGCCCGGCGCCTATGGTTTTTCGGGATTGGTGCTGCTGCGCGGGCAATATCCGCAGATTCCCGTGGTGATGGTCTCGGCCCAGGAAGACGCCGATGTGGTGGTGCGCTCCAAGGAGTTCGGCGCCAGCGGCTTCATTCCCAAGTCCAGCGCGATGGAAGATATCCAAAAGGCTGTGCGTGCCGTACTGGACGGCGATGTGTCCTGGCCACCGCAAGCGTTTGAAGAAATCAACGTGTCCGAGGAAGCCAAGGCGGCCCGTGATGGCTTGGCCAGTTTGACGCCCCAGCAGTTCCGGGTGTTGACCATGGTCTGCGAGGGCTTGTTGAACAAGCAGATTGCCTACGAGCTGAGCGTGTCGGAAGCGACCATCAAGGCCCACGTCACGGCGATTTTCCGTAAGTTGGGGGTGCGAACGCGCACCCAGGCGGCGTTGCTCTTGCAACAACTTGAGTCAATTTCGCAGCATTAAGTTACAACCGGTTCACGCTTTTTTGACTTTGCGTGATCTAGCTTCCCCACTTCTTTGGTTCAGTTGCCTACATCTATGTCGCCTTTCAAGGGTCAAACCGGTATCAAACGTATCTTCAACGCAGGGGGCTATTCCCTGGATGGCCTGCGCGCGGCTTTCACCGGCGAGGCGGCGTTCCGCCAGTTGGTACTGCTGAACGTCATCCTGATTCCGTTGAGTTTTTTCCTGCAGGTCAGCCGCGTCGAACGGGCGTTGCTGATTGCCGTGTGCCTGCTGGCGCTGATCGTCGAATTGCTCAATTCTGCGGTGGAAGCGGCGATCGACCGCATTTCCCTGGACCGCCACCCGCTGTCGAAAAACGCCAAGGACATGGGCAGCGCCGCGCAGTTCGTGGCCTTGACCATGATCGCGCTGGTGTGGGCGGTCATTCTGATCTAACGATCAGGCGATGCTCGGCAATACGATTTCGTCGCTGCGCTGAACCCCGGCGGTAAAAGCGCGGCACAGTTCCAGGAACTCGCGCATCGCCGAGGTCTGGTACTTCTGCTTATGCCAGATAAAGTAGAACTGCCGGGCCAGGTCCAGGTCCGGGGTTTCTACCGGCACCAGGCTGCCACGCCGGAACGCATCGCGCAGTGCCAGTCGCGAAATGCAACCAATCCCCAAACCCGACTCCACTGCTCGTTTGATCGCCTCGGTGTGTTCCAGCTCCAGGCGGATATTCAGTGCGCTGCGATGATGGCGCATAGCCTGATCAAATGTCAGGCGCGTGCCTGAGCCTTGTTCCCGCAGGATCCACGCCTCATGGGTCAGCTCATCCATGCTGGCCACGCCACGCTTGGCCAAGTGATGCTGGGGCGCGCAGAACACCACCAGCTCATCCTCCACCCAAGTCTGCACCTCGATGTCCGGATGGCTGCAATCGCCTTCAATCAGACCCAGATCAATTTCGTAATGCGCCACCTGATGCACGATATGCGCAGTGTTTTGCACATGCAGTTTCACCTGACTCTCGGGGTGCTGCTGCATGAAGCTGCCGATCAGCAGGGTGGCCAGGTAATTGCCGATGGTCAGGGTGGCGCCCACGGCCAGTGAGCCAAAGCCGGACTTGCCGTTGAGCAGGTCCTCGATCTCCTTGGCCTGGTCCAGCAGTGCCACCGCTTGAGGCAGCAATTGATGCCCGAGCGCATTGAGGCTCAGGCGTTTGCCGGCGCGGTCGAATAATTGGCAGCTGGATTGGCGCTCCAGCTCGGTAATCGACGTGCTGGCGGCTGATTGGGATAAGGCCAGAAGGCCAGCAGCGCGGGAGACGCTTTCCTGCTGGGCGACGGCGACGAAGACTTGCAGTTGACGGAGAGTGAATCGCATATCGATATAACCGATAACCCTTATCTTAATAATCCAGTTAACAGATATTGTCGCCGCCATTAGAATGCTGTGCAATTGCGCACTTCACCTGTGGCGCAGGCCCATTTCCAGGAGTCCCCCGTACATGAGCAACATGAACCACGAGCGTGTCCTCAGTGTTCATCACTGGAACGACACTCTGTTCAGCTTCAAGTGCACCCGCGATCCGGGTTTGCGCTTCGAGAACGGTCAGTTCGTGATGATCGGCCTGCAACAGCCCAACGGCCGCCCGCTCATGCGCGCCTATTCCATTGCCAGCCCGAACTGGGAAGAGCATCTGGAATTCTTCAGCATCAAGGTGCCGGATGGCCCGCTGACTTCCCAGTTGCAGCATTTGAAGGAAGGCGACGAGATCATCATCAGCAAAAAACCGACAGGCACACTGGTGCTTGACGATTTGAAGCCGGGCAAACACCTGTATCTGCTCAGCACCGGCACGGGCCTGGCGCCATTCATGAGCGTGATCCAGGACCCGGAGACCTACGAGCGTTTCGAAAAAGTGATCCTGTGCCATGGCGTGCGTTACGTCAACGAAGTCGCCTACCGCGAATTCATCACCGAGCACTTGCCGCAGAACGAATTCTTCGGCGAGGCCCTGCGTGACAAGTTGATCTACTACCCGACCGTGACCCGCGAGCCGTTCGAAAACGAGGGCCGCCTGACCGACCTGATGCGCAGCGGCAAGCTGTTCAGCGACATCGGCCTGCCACCGATCAACCCCGAAGACGACCGCGCCATGCTGTGCGGTAGCCCAAGCATGTTGGACGAGACCAGCGAAGTGCTGAACAGCTTCGGTCTGAAAGTTTCGCCGCGCATGCGTGAGCCGGGGGATTATCTGATCGAGCGTGCGTTCGTCGAAAAATAAAACGCGATAAAAAATGTGGGAGGGGGCTTGCTCCCGATAGCAGTGTGTCAGTCAACTCATCTGTGACTGAACCACCGCCATCGGGAGCAAGCCCCCTCCCACATTTTGTTTCCGGTCCATTCAGTTGGCTGGAAGTACTTCCAGCACACAAATAAGCCCCGCCTCGGGATAGTGCCAACGCACATCCACATCCCAGAACTGCACACCGTACTCGCGTTCAGGCCCGGGCGTCTGGTAGGCAGGGCGCGGGTCCTGCGCCAGGCACTGATCGATCAACTCCACTAACGGCTCGCCAAGACGCTGCGCATGGCCCTGGGCCTGTTGCAGTGCAGTCTTGAGCCACTGCACGCCAATCAGCTGCGGCGCACCGCTGGCGATGCTGTTGGTGGCGGTATCAACGCTGTCGGCATAGGGCACATACGGCTTGATATCCAGCACCGGCGTGCCGTCGAGCAAATCGATCCCGGAAATCCACAGGCGCCCCGGTTCTACCTTGTCCAGCTTTACCACCGACTGGCCGATGCCATTGGGGCGATGGGTCGCGCGGGTGGCGAATACGCCCATGGCGGTGTTGCCGCCCAGGCGCGGCGGGCGCACTTTAAGGCGTGGCTTGTCTTCCAGCGCCTGGTGGAACAGAAACAGCAGCCACACATGGCTGACCTGTTCCAGGCCCTGCACGGCTTCGCCGCCATCGAACGGCGCCACCAGCTCCAGCACACCGCGGGCGGCCGGCGCCAGTTGCGGCTGGCGCGGGATAGCGAACTTCTCCTTGAAGCAGGAGCGTACGAAGCCGACGGGCGCGACCTGATAACTCATGGCTTACGCGCGAACCCGCAGCGTCAGCCCCTTGAGGAAGTTGCGCAGCAACTGGTCACCACAGGTGCGGTAGTTGGTGTGACCGAACTTGCGGAACAGCGCGCTCAGCTCCGGCTTGGACACTGGGAACTCGGCAGCCTTGAGGATGGCGTGCATGTCGTCTTCCTTCAATTCGAAGGCCACGCGCAGTTTTTTCAGGATGATGTTGTTGGTCACCGGGGTTTCGATCGGCTGCGGTGGACGGCTTTCGTCCTTGCCGCGCTTGAACATGACCAAGCCATCGAGGAAATGCGCCATCACCTCATCCGGGCAGAACACAAAGCCTTCTTCCTCATCTTTCTTGAGGTAAGTCAGCACGTCTTCCTTGGTTACGTCCATGCCGCCGAGCTTGATGATCTCGACCATCTTGTTGTCGCTGATGTCGAGCATGTAGCGCACGCTGCGCAGTACGTCGTTGTGAATCATGGTGGGCAATCCTGGTTTTCAACGGGGTAGACACTGCCCAGTCAGGCAGTGTCGGGAAAAGGGCACCGGCTTAGAACTTCTCTTTGCCGGACAGGTAACGCCATTGGCCCACGGGCACCTTGCCAATGGAGACGCCACCGATGCGAATGCGCCGGATGGCGACGACTTTCAAGCCAACGGCTTCGCAGAACAGCGCTATCACCCCCGGCTGCGGGTTTTTCAGCGCAAACCGCAGGCGGTTTTCGTTCTGCCAGCTGGCTTTCACAGCCGGCAGCTCCTTGCCTTTGTAGGTCAGGCCGTGGTTCAGGCGGTTGAGGCCGTGGGCCACGATGTCGCCCTCGACTTCCACCACGTATTCCTGCTCGATCTTGGCGGCATCGGCGGTCAACTTGCGCAGAATCTTCCAGTCCTGGGTGAATACCAGCAGGCCGCTGGCCTTGGCTTGCAGGTCGGCACTGGCGGTCAGGCGCAGGAAGTGACCCTTGAGCGGGCGCTTGCTGAAGCGGTGTTCTTCCGACAGGGTCTCGGCGCTGATCGACGCCATGGCCGTCTCGGCATCCATGCCCGCCGGAGCGTGCAGCAGGATGGTCACCGGCTCCGGCACCGTGGCTTTAGCTTCGGGGTCCAGCTCGACCTTCTGGGTGGTGACCTTGAACTGCGGTTCGTCGATCACTTCACCGTCCACCGAGACCCAGCCGCCTTCGATAAACAGCTCAGCCTCCCGACGGGAGCAACCGACCAGTTCGATAAGGCGTTTGGAGAGGCGTATGGGGTCAGTCATGACAAGGGCCGTAACAAAAGGGGGCGGCTATTGTACCTGTGTGGGGCCGGTTAATCCCGGCCCCATTTCAGCGCGGTGCTTTATTGATAAAGCGCGATTCAAAAGGTGGTCAGCCACTGCCTATGTGCTGCTGCTGGCGCAGGCGCATATGCAGCAACGGATAGGGCTGGCCCAGGCCGTCGTGTTCCGTGCGTCCGACCACTTCAAAGCCTTGCTTGAAATAGAACCCCAGCGCCTGGGGGTTCTGCTCGTTCACATCCAGCTCATCGGCATTCATGCACTCGATCGCATAGCGCAGCAATTGCCGGCCCAGGCCCTGGCCTCGAAAGGGTGGGTCGATAAACAGCATTTCGACCTTGCCCGCAGCCACTCCGGCGAACCCGGTGATGCGTTGGCGCGCGTCCTTGGTGCAGATCAGCATCACGGCGTCCAGATAGCGAGTCAGCACCTGGTTTTTCAGGCGCAGGATGTAGCTGTCCGGCAAGAAGTCGTGGGTAGCCCGCACCGAGGCCTCCCAAATGCGTGTCAACTCTGGGTAGTCGCAGGTTTTAGGTGTGTGGATGACCGAATGCTGACGCATGCCCGCGACCCTTTGCCTTATTGGGAGTGATGGGCAAAACGATAGACGTAAAAAAGCCCCGCATCCTGTTCAGGAGCGGGGCTTTTTCATTTTTTTACAATCAATCGCGCTTTTCAGCCCACAAGTCGTACTCGTCGGCGTCAGTCACCGTGCACCACACCTTATCGCCGGGTTTCAAGCCGCTGGCGTCGTCGATAAACACGTTACCGTCGATTTCCGGCGCATCGAAGAAGCAACGGCCAACCGCGCCTTGCTCGTCGACTTCGTCGATCAGCACTTCGATTTCCTTGCCGATGCGCAGTTGCAGGCGCGCCGAGCTGATCGCCTGCTGGTGCGCCATGAAGCGCTCCCAACGGTCTTGCTTGACGTCGTCCGGCACCACGGCCAGGTCCAGCAGGTTGGCCGGGGCGCCTTCAACCGGCGAGTACTGGAAGCAGCCGACGCGGTCCAGCTGGGCTTCGGTCAGCCAGTCCAGCAGGTACTGGAAGTCTTCCTCGGTTTCGCCAGGAAAACCGACGATAAAGGTCGAGCGAATGATCAGGTCCGGGCAGATTTCGCGCCAGTTCTTGATGCGTGCCAGGGTCTTGTCTTCGAAGGCCGGGCGTTTCATGGCCTTGAGCACCTTGGGGCTCGCGTGCTGGAACGGGATGTCCAGGTACGGCAGGATCTTGCCGGCGGCCATCAATGGGATCAGCTCGTCAACGTGCGGGTACGGGTAAACGTAATGCAGGCGCACCCACACGCCCAGGCTGCTCAAGGCTTCGCAGAGTTCGGTCATGCGGGTTTTCACCGGCGCGCCATTCCAGAAACCGGTGCGGTATTTGACGTCGACGCCATAGGCGCTGGTGTCCTGGGAGATCACCAACAGCTCTTTCACGCCGGATTTGACCAGGCGCTGGGCTTCGTCCAGCACGTCGCCGACCGGACGACTGACCAGCTTGCCGCGCATCGACGGAATGATGCAGAAGCTGCAGCTGTGGTTGCAGCCTTCGGAAATCTTCAGGTAAGCGTAGTGACGCGGGGTCAGCTTGATGCCTTGCGGCGGCACCAGGTCGATCAGCGGGTTGTGGTCCTGGCGCGGCGGCACCACGGCGTGTACGGCATTGACCACCTGCTCGTACTGCTGCGGCCCGGTCACCGCCAGCACGCTTGGGTGGACGTTGCGGATATTGCCTTCTTCCACGCCCATGCAGCCGGTCACGATGACCTTGCCGTTTTCCTTGATGGCTTCGCCGATCACTTCCAGGGATTCAGCCTTGGCCGAGTCGATAAAGCCGCAGGTGTTGACCACCACCACGTCGGCGTCCTGGTAAGTGGACACGACGTCATAGCCTTCCATACGCAGTTGCGTGAGGATGCGCTCGGAGTCAACCAGAGCCTTCGGGCAACCCAGGGATACAAAGCCGACCTTGGGGTTGGCTTTTGCGATGGTGGTGGACATGTCTAACCTCGGTATTGAATGACGCCGCCAGTCGGGCACGACACGGCGGTACACGGGCGTTTGTGACGCCTCTGATCAAAAAGTGCGCAATTCTAGCGGCGGGCCACGCACTTGACCAGCTTTATGCAGGGAAATGCGACGAGTGCTGCGCTATGCTTCGCGCCGTTGCGCGTAGGTAAAATCCTAAGGTCAACAAAACGTCTGTTACGTGAAGTAAAACAGCGCATGCTAGGGGCCGTTTGGGCACGTTGTTTATAAAAGACCTCAGGTCAAAGGGCAGGAGTGGTTGATGGGTCAGGCAAGTAGTCAGGCAGCGGGTGCCGAGCATTCAAATGCCAAGCCGATTGGCATGCTGGTGGCAGCGGTTGGGGTGGTGTACGGCGATATCGGCACCAGCCCGCTCTACACCCTTAAAGAGGTGTTCAACGGCGGTTATGGGGTGCAGGTCAACCATGACGGTGTATTGGGGATTTTGGCGCTGATCTTCTGGTCGCTGATCTGGGTCGTGTCGATCAAATACATGCTGTTTGTGCTGCGCGCCGATAACCAGGGCGAAGGCGGCATCATGGCACTGACCGCCCTGGCACGCCGGGCGGCAGGGGAGCGCAGGAAGTTGCGCAGCTTCCTGGTGGTGTGCGGCTTGTGCGGTGCCGCGCTGTTCTACGGCGACAGCATGATCACCCCGGCTATTTCGGTGTTGTCGGCCGTGGAGGGCCTGGAACTGGCTTTCGATGGCCTGGAACGGTGGGTAGTCCCTATCGCGCTGGTGGTACTGGTGGCGCTATTCCTGATCCAGAAACACGGCACTGACCGCATCGGCAAGCTGTTCGGCCCGGTGATGGTGACCTGGTTCCTGGTGCTCGGCGGCCTCGGCGTGTATGGCATCACCCTGCACCCTGAGGTGCTCAGTGCCATGAACCCGATGTGGGCCGTGCGCTTCTTCGAGGCGCACCCCGGAATTGGCGTGGCCATCCTCGGCGCAGTGGTGCTGGCCCTGACCGGGGCGGAAGCGCTGTATGCCGACATGGGTCACTTCGGCCGCAAACCCATCGCCCGCGCCTGGTTCATCCTGGTGCTGCCGGCGCTGGTGCTCAACTATTTCGGCCAGGGCGCCATGCTGCTGGGCGATCCGGAAGCGGCCCGCAACCCGTTCTACCTGTTGGCGCCGAGCTGGGCGCTGGTCCCGCTGGTGGTGCTGTCGACCCTGGCCACGGTGATTGCCTCCCAGGCGGTGATTTCCGGTGCGTTCTCGTTGACGCGCCAGGCGATCCAGTTGGGCTATATCCCGCGCATGCACATTCAACACACCTCCAGCGCCGAACAGGGCCAGATCTATATCGGCGCGGTGAACTGGTCGCTGATGGTCGGCGTGATCCTGCTGGTGCTGGGCTTCGAGTCTTCCGGTGCGCTGGCGTCGGCCTATGGCGTAGCGGTGACCGGCACCATGCTGATGACCACGATCCTGGTGTCTGCGGTGATGCTGCTGCTGTGGAAATGGCCACCGGTGCTGGCCGTGCCGGTGTTGCTCTGTTGCCTGTTGGTGGACGGGCTGTACTTTGCCGCCAACGTGCCGAAGATCATCCAGGGCGGCGCCTTCCCGGTATTGGCCGGGATCGTGCTGTTCGTGCTGATGACCACTTGGAAGCGCGGCAAGCAATTGCTCGTCGAGCGCCTCGACGAAGGCGGCCTGCCGCTGCCGATATTCATCAGCAGTATCCGCGTGCAGCCGCCCCATCGCGTGCAGGGCACGGCAGTGTTCCTCACGGCGCGGCCCGACGCCGTGCCCCACGCGCTGTTGCACAACCTGCTGCATAACCAGGTGCTGCACGAGCAGGTGGTGCTGCTGACCGTGGTCTACGAAGACATCCCGCGTGTGCCTGCGACGCGGCGTTTCGAAGTAGACGCCTATGGCGAAGGGTTCTTCCGGGTGATCCTGCACTTCGGCTTTACCGATGAGCCGGACGTGCCCGAGGCGCTGAAGCTGTGCCATTTGGACGAACTGGATTTCAGCCCGATGCGCACCACCTACTTCCTCAGCCGTGAAACCGTGATCGCCTCGCGCATCAAGGGCATGGCGCGTTGGCGCGAAGCGTTGTTCGCGTTCATGCTGAAGAATGCCAACGGCAACCTGCGCTTCTTCAAACTCCCGGTCAACCGGGTGATCGAACTGGGCACCCAGGTCGAAATGTAAGGCGCTGCAGGGCGGGAGCCGGCAATTGGCTCCCGGTTTACTTCTGAACCGTTTACCTCTGAACCGTTTACCTCTGAACCCTGTGCGATCCGTCGTTGTCGACTAGGCTCTAAGCACCATGAAAGAGAGCCTTGGAGCTTGCCCACAGAACCCGAAGAGGTGCGCCATGAGTCAGCTGCTCGAACCCTACACCCTGCGTCAACTCACCCTGTTGAACCGCATCGCGGTCTCACCGATGTGCCAGTACTCAAGTGAGGATGGCCTAGCCAACGACTGGCACCTGGTGCACCTGGGCAGCCGCGCCGTCGGTGGCGCCGGGCTGATTTTCACCGAAGCCACCGCCGTGACCGCCGATGGCCGCATCACCGCCCAGGACCTGGGCCTTTGGAAAGACGAACAGATCGAACCCTTGCAACGCATTACGCGCTTCATTGCGGCTCAAGGCGCGGTGGCCGGTATTCAGTTGGCGCACGCCGGGCGCAAGGCCAGTACGTATCGGCCCTGGATCGGCAAGCATGGCAGCGTCAAGCCGGCAGACGGGGGCTGGGTGCCGGTCGGCCCATCGCCTATCGCATTCGACCCCCAGCACACGCAACCCACGCCGCTGGACGAAGGGCAGATCCAGCAGGTGATCGCCGATTTCGTCGCCGCCGCCAAGCGTGCCTTGACTGCCGGCTTCGAAGTGGTGGAAATCCATGCTGCCCACGGTTACCTGCTGCATCAGTTCCTGTCGCCCATCAGCAACCAGCGTCAGGACCAGTACGGCGGCTCGTTCGAAAACCGCATCCGCCTGGTCCTGGAGGTCACCCGCGCGGTGCGCGACGTGTGGCCCCAGGACTTGCCGCTGTTCGTGCGCGTGTCGGCCACCGACTGGGTGGAGGACGGCTGGAACCCCGATGAAACCGTCGAACTGGCGCGCCGCCTGAAAGACCTGGGCGTGGACTTGATCGACGTGTCCTCTGGTGGCACCGCCGCCAACGCCGAAATCCCCACCGGTCCCGGCTACCAGACGCGCTTTGCCGAGCGTGTGCGCAAAGAGTCGGGCATCGCCACCGGCACGGTCGGCATGATCACCGAACCGGCCCAGGCCGAACACATCCTGCGCACATGCCAGGCCGACCTCATCTTCCTCGCCCGTGAATTGTTGCGCGATCCGTACTGGCCGCTGCATGCCGACGATGACCTGGGCGGGCGCAAGGCGATCTGGCCGGCGCAATATCAGCGGGCGACGCACCGCGACCAGCCGATTCATGAGTCCGATCTCAGGGATTGATCCTTAGCGTATGCCTGCAGAGCCCACCCTGATCCGGTGGGTTTTTTTGCTCGCCTATATGAAGAAGGCGGATTTAAGCGACGAATGCATGGGAATCGACTGTAGGTATTTATTACCGATCTAATTATTTAAGTTAATACTCTAAAAAAATCCCACACGTAACTGGATTCTTTCTAAGCTTAAGGCAGGAGTATTGGATCGATATCAGGAGAAGTAGTCCATGGCCAAGTCCTATGGTGTAGCGGGTGGGGTGTTATCTTTTCTGACCCGCAGGATGTCCTTGCGTGGCCGCAGATTGAGTTCGGATGAAGTTGAATTGCTGGCGCATTATCGCGCCCTGACCGAGAGCGACCAGGTAGCGATGCGCTATCTGATCGGGGCGATGAAAACCGTGTCGCGGTTCTGAATGACGAAACGGGCTCGCCACGATGCCCGTCAGGCAAGGCGAACACGGTACCTGTGGCGAGGGAGCTTGCTCCCGCTGGACTGCGAAGCAGTCCCATCGTTTGGGGCCGCTTCGCGGCCCAGCGGGAGCAAGCTCCCTCGCCACAGATGGTTCAGGTGTATTTGCGTTTGTCCGGCGCAGGCGGGAAATACTGATACAGCCAGGTTTCGCTCAAGGTGCGGTCCTGAGTGCGGATAAACAAGCGCAGCTCTACCGGCTCCACGCTGTCGCTGGTGGGGTACCAGTCGAACAGAATGCGATAGCCCTTGATGTTATCGAGCACCAACACGCTGAAGTCTTTCACCTCGCCGTGGGAGCAGGTGACCACCGGCTCGATGCCCGTGCCGGGTGGCAAACGGTCCAGGCCGCCGCCCTTGAAGTCCACGGCAAAGCGGCGTGCCCACACCTCAGGGTAATGCTCGCCCGGAGCCCAACCTTCGGTGAACCCACCCATACCTGAACGGGTCGCGTCGACCTGGGCCAGCGGTGTGCTCACCGGCGGCAGGGCGCTCCAGTAGAGCTTGTAGCCGTAGTTGAGCGAATCACCGGCCGCCACCGGCTTTTTCGGGGTCCAGAAGGCCACGATGTTATCGAGGGTTTCGCCGGTGGTCGGGATTTCCAGCAGGTCGATCGAGCCCTCACCCCAAGCGGTGGTGGGTTCCACCCACAGGCTGGGGCGCTTGCTGTACCAGTCCACCGTGTCCTGGTAACTGGCGAATTCGTGGTCGGTCTGTACCAGGCCAAAACCTTTGGGGTTAGTGTCGGCGAATGCGTTGAATTGCAGCTTGGCCGGGTTGTTCAGCGGGCGGCAGATCCACTCGCCGTTGCCGCGCCACATGGCCAGTCGGTCCGAGTCGTGAATTTGTGGGTGGATGGTGTCGCACATCCGCCGCTCATGCGTGCCGCAACTGAACATGCTGGTCATTGGCGCAATCCCCAGCTGTTCGATGGCGGTGCGCGCGTTGATATGCGCGTCGATGGCCATCACTACTTGATTGGCCTGGCAGTCGATATCGAAGCGGTAGGCGCCGGTAGCGCTGGGCGAATCGAGCAGGGCGTAGACCACGAAGCGGGTGGCGTTCTTGTCCGGGGTTTCGAACCAGAACTGCGTGAAGTCAGGGAATTCCTCACGTTTTTTCGCATAGGTGTCAATGGCCAGGCCGCGCGCCGACAGGCCGTACTGGCCGGTGGAGTCCACTGCACGGAAGTAGCTGGCACCGAGGAACGACAGCACGTCATGCCGGTCCAGTTCCGGCGCCTTGAACAGTTTGAAGCCGGAAAAACCCAGATCACCGGTCAGTTGTTTAGTGTCGACAGTGGTTTTTTCATAGTTGAACAGCGAAGGGCGGAAATGCACTTCGCGGGCCTCGCGGGTGTTGGGGTCGACGCTATGCATGCGCACCGGCGTCTTGAAACCCATGCCGACGTGGAAAAACTGCACGTCCAGCTGCCCCTTCAGTTCCTTCCACAACGAGTGGTTGGCGTCATAGCCGATGGCGTTGAAATTCTGTGGCGTCATGGTCGCCAAGGTGGGCGGCAGCACCTGCCGAGTATCTTTATACGCGCTGCCGGCGAGCTGTTTGGCCTGGGCTTTGAGCGTTTCAAAATCGAATGCCACGGCCTTGCCATCGGCGGCACGGTTGCCGGCCCAGGCCTGCGCGGCCAACAGGCCACTGGCCGACAAACCGGTGTAGGCCGCAATGGCCATGGACGCTTTGAGCAAATTCCTGCGGTGCATAGAGACAACCTGTCGTGAGCGAATCCCGCGCCGTTCCTGGCACGTAACGGATCAGAAATAACGGTTCGGACATGCCTTCGGCCAAACGCAACGGACAATAAACAGACGCCGGATAGCTTAAGCGGTTCGATGGTGAAGGAAAAATCATTGATGGCGGGATGATGGCGCCGCTGTGCAACAAGACATTTCTGGTATCAGGGTGAGCGTTACATCTGGAAGCACTCTAGATCGGGGCTTTTTTGCACTTAGTTTTACGCTGGGGGCCTATTGGTCCTACGAACCCAAGTGTCTGGAGGCTACGCATGAATACCCGTGGATTGCTCGATCAGTTGCTCAAGTCTGGTCAGGACATGTTGCAGAACAAGGCTGGCGGCCAGCGCCCATCAGCCGACAAAGGCGCCCTCGGTGGGCTGCTTGGCGGCGGCGGGCTCGGCAGTTTGCTCGGTGGCGCCGGTGGTGGCGCACTGGCGGCCGGCGCCATGGGCTTGCTGCTGGGCAACAAAAAGGCCCGCAAATTCGGCGGCAAGGCTCTGACTTACGGAGGCCTGGCCGCCTTGGGGGTCATCGCCTACAAAGCCTATGGCAATTGGCAGGCGCAGCAGGCCAGCGCGCCCCAGGGTGAGCCGCAGACCATCGACCGCCTGCCGCCAGCCCAGGTCGAGCAGCACAGTCAGGGCATTCTCAAGGCGCTGGTTGCCGCCGCCAAGGCCGACGGCCACGTGGATGAGCGTGAACGCGCGTTGATCGAAGGCGAGTTCACCAAACTCGACAACGACCGCGAGCTGCAAACCTGGCTGCACGCGGAGCTGAACAAACCCCTCGACCCGGCCGACGTCGCCCGCGCCGCCAGCACCCCGGAGATGGCCGCCGAAATGTACATCGCCAGCGTGATGCTGGTGGACGAGGAAAACTTCATGGAGAAGGCCTACCTGGACGAACTGGCGCGCCAACTGAAACTTGAGCCGGGTTTGAAGGTAGAGCTGGAGAAACAGGTACGCCTCAACACATAAGCAGCGCCGTGCATCCATTCAAGTGTGGGGAGAGCAAGCCTCTCCCACATTTAAATCGAGGCTGGTTTGAGCCGCCGCAATGGCGCAGCCCAATACTGGCACCGTTGCCAAAACCCCCGAAAACCATTGATTAATAGACGCCTTCGCTCAGCTATACTCCCCTCCATTTGAATGGCTTGCGAGGAATTACTGTGAAGAACTGGACCCTGCGCCAACGGATTTTGGCGAGCTTTGCGGTAATCATCGCGATCATGCTGCTGATGGTCGTGCTCTCGTATTCGCGGCTGCTGAAAATCGAAACCAGCGAAACCCTGGTCCGGGACGACGCCGTGCCTGGCGTGTTTTTAAGCTCAATGATTCGCAGCGCCTGGGTCGACAGCTACCTGCAAACCCAGGAGTTGGTGGGGATCCACAAAAACCAGGGCGTTTCCGAGGTCGAAAAGCAGGGCTACAAGTCTTTCGAAACACGCCTTGAAAAGTACATGGCCGATTACACGAAAACCATCAGCTCCACTCAGGACCGCAACGAGTTCGATGCCTTCGAAAAAATCCACCAGAGCTACAACCAGACCCTCGCCAAAGTGCTTGAGGCGCAGCAGAACAACAACGCCGCCGAGGCACTCAGGCTGTTCAGCGAACAACTGACCCCCGCCTGGGTCGCCGGCCGCACGAAACTCAATGACATCATCCTCGCGAATAAACAGGTCGCCGACGACGCCACCGACGCCATCGACAGTGCCGTCGAGGCCGCGAAAATCAGCATGGGCGTCTCGCTGCTGCTGGCGATTCTTGCCGCTGCGCTGTGTGGCCTGCTGCTGATGCGCGCAATCATGGCGCCGATGCAGCGCATCGTCGATATCCTCGAAACCATGCGCACCGGCGACCTGAGCAAGCGCCTGAACCTGGAGCGCAAGGACGAGTTCAACGTGGTTGAAACCGGCTTCAACGACATGATGACCGAACTGACCGCTCTGGTTTCCCAGGCACAGCGCTCGTCGGTGCAGGTCACGACCTCGGTGACCGAGATTGCCGCCACCTCCAAGCAGCAACAGGCGACCGCCACCGAGACCGCCGCCACCACCACTGAAATCGGCGCCACCTCCCGTGAAATCGCCGCGACCTCCAAGGACCTGGTGCGCACCATGATCGAAGTGTCTACCGCCGCCGACCAGGCCTCGGTCGCCGCCGGTTCCGGTCAGCAGGGCCTGGCTCGCATGGAAGAAACCATGCACTCGGTGATGGGCGCCGCCGACCTGGTCAATGCCAAGCTGGCGATCCTCAATGAAAAGGCCGGCAACATCAACCAAGTGGTAGTGACCATCGTCAAAGTGGCGGACCAGACCAACCTGTTGTCCCTCAATGCCGCCATCGAGGCCGAGAAAGCCGGTGAGTACGGGCGCGGTTTTGCCGTGGTCGCCACCGAAGTGCGCCGCCTGGCTGACCAGACCGCCGTCGCGACGTACGACATCGAGCAGATGGTGCGTGAGATCCAGTCGGCCGTATCGGCAGGCGTGATGGGCATGGACAAGTTCTCCGAAGAGGTGCGCCGAGGCATGTTCGAAGTGCAGCAGGTGGGTGAGCAATTGTCGCAAATCATCCATCAGGTGCAGGCCCTCGCGCCGCGGGTGCTGATGGTCAATGAAGGCATGCAGGCCCAGGCCACCGGCGCCGAGCAGATCAACCACGCGCTGGTGCAACTGGGCGATGCCAGCAGCCAGACCGTCGAGTCCCTGCGCCAGGCCAGTTTTGCCATCGATGAACTGAGCCAGGTTGCGGTCGGTCTGCGCAGCGGCGTGTCGCGTTTCAAAGTCTGATGAGCGACCTCGCGGCTAAACGCGGCGCCGTCCCGGCAGCGAAAAAGGCGTTGTTCCTGGTGTTCCACATCGGCAGTGAACGCTTTGCCCTCAAGGCGACGGAAGTGGTCGAGGTGCTGCCGCGCCTGCCGCTCAAACCCATCGGCCATGCACCGGTGTGGGTGGCGGGCATCTTCGCCCATCGCGGCGCGCTGGTGCCGGTCATCGACCTGAGCGCCTTGACGTTCGGCGTTGCGGCCCAAGCGCGTACCAGCACGCGGCTGGTGCTGGTCAATTATCAGCCACAGCCCTGGAGCGAAGCGCGTTGGCTGGGGCTGATTCTGGAGCAGGCTACCGACACTTTGCGTTGCGACCCCGCCGAATTCCAGCCCTATGGCCTGGATAACCGCCAGGCGCCTTACCTGGGGCCGGTGCGCGAAGATGCGCTGGGCTTGATGCAATGGATTGGTGTCGCCGAGCTGTTGACCGATGACGTGCGCGCCTTGCTGTTTTCCAGCGAGTTGAGCCTATGAGCAGTGACCCGCGCTTCTGGGCCTTCCTTAAAGAACGCATCGGCCTGGATGTTGCCTCGGTGGGCGAGGCGATCATCGAGCGCGCGGTGCGCCAGCGTTGCCAGTTGTCCCAGGCGCAGACGGCAGAAGCGTACTGGCAACTCCTGCACAGCTCCCATGATGAGCAGCAGGCGCTGATCGAAGCGGTGATCGTCCCCGAAACCTGGTTCTTCCGCTACCCGGAGTCCTTTGCAACCTTGGCTCGCCTTGCCCACGCACGGTTGGCCGAAATCAAGCAGATGCGCGCCTTGCGCATCCTCAGCCTGCCATGCTCCACCGGCGAAGAGCCCTATTCGATCGCCATGGCCCTGCTTGACGCGGGCCTGGCGCCGCACCAATTCAAGGTACAAGGAATGGACGTCAGCCCGCTGTCCGTGGAGCGTGCCCGCCGCGGTGTGTACGGCAAGAACTCGTTTCGTGGCGGCGACCTTGAATTTCGCGACCGTCACTTCACTGAAGACGGCGGTACCTATCGCATCGCCGACCGGGTTCGCGAACAGGTGCGCCTGCAAGTCGGCAACTTGCTCGACCCGGCACTGCTGGCCAACGAACCCACCTACGACTTTGTGTTCTGTCGCAACCTGCTGATCTACTTCGACCAGCCCACCCAGAAGCAAGTCTTCGATGTGCTCAAGGCACTGACCCACGTGGACGGCGTGCTGTTTATCGGCCCGGCCGAAGGCAGCCTGCTGGGGCGCCACGGCATGCGTTCGATTGGCGTGCCGCAGTCCTTTGCGTTCAGTCGGCATATGGAACCGGCCGCACCCGCCCCGGTGTTTTTACCGATGCCGGCACCCACGCCGCAGCGCAGTCCGGCGCCGACAGCGCTCAAGCCGCGCCCGTTCAGTACGGCCGGCACCCAGTCTGCGCCGGTCAAGGCGCCGCCCACGGAAGCCGGCGAGATGCTCAACCAGATCGCCACCCTGGCCAATCAAGGCAAAAGTGCCGAGGCTCGTGCTGCCTGCGAGCGCTATTTGAACAACCATCCGCCGGTCGCCCCAGTGTTCTACTGGCTGGGCCTGCTCAGCGATGTCGCCGGCAGCGCCGTGGAGGCGCAGAGTTATTACCGCAAAGCCTTGTACCTGGAACCGCAGCATCCGCAGGCCTTGATGCACCTGGCCGCGTTGCTCGAGTCCCAGGGCGACAGTGCGGGGGCGCGCCGTTTGCAGGCGCGCGCCGCGCGTAGCGAGCGAGCTGACAGTGAGTCCAAACGATGAGTAGCCCTGACGCGCTCGACACCGCAGGCCTGGACCTGACCCTGGCCGACACCCAAGCCATTGATGACTGCTGGAACCGCATCGGCATTCATGGCGACAAATCCTGCCCCTTGCTGGCAGAGCACATCCATTGCCGCAACTGCTCGGTGTATTCCGCCGCCGCCACGCGCCTGCTCGACCGCTATGCGCTGCAGCAGGACGACCGGCCCGCGCAGGCGGCTGGCGAGCTCGACCACCAGGTGGTCACACGCTCCTTGCTGATGTTCCGCCTCGGCGAAGAGTGGCTGGGCATCGCCACCCGTTGCCTGGTGGAGGTGGCGCCATTGCAACCGATCCACTCGCTGCCTCACCAGCGTTCCCGGGCCTTGCTGGGTGTGGCCAACGTGCGCGGGGCATTGGTGGCCTGCCTGTCGCTGGTGGAATTGCTCGGCCTGGACAGCAGCAGCACCGGCGCCACCGGCGGGCGCATCATGCCGCGCATGCTGATCATTGCCGCGCAGGATGGCCCGGTGGTCGTGCCGGTGGACGAAGTGGATGGCATCCACGCCATCGATGAGCGCACCTTGAACGCCGCATCGGCCTCCGGCACCCAGGCCAGCGCGCGCTTCACCCAGGGTGTCGTGCAGTGGAAAGGTCGCAGCCTGCGCTGGCTGGACGAAGCCCAATTGCTGTCCGCCGTGACCCGGAGCCTCGCATGACCCCCGACCAGATGCGCGACGCTTCGCTGTTGGAATTGTTCAGCCTGGAAGCCGATGCGCAAACCCAGGTGCTCAGCGCAGGCCTGCTCGCGCTGGAGCGCAACCCGACCCAGGCCGACCAGCTCGAGGCCTGCATGCGCGCCGCGCATTCGCTCAAGGGCGCGGCGCGGATTGTCGGCGTGGAGGCTGGCGTCAGCGTGGCCCATGTCATGGAGGATTGTCTGGTCAGTGCCCAGGAAGGCCGCTTGTACCTGCAGCCCGAACATATCGACGCGTTGCTGCAGGGTACGGATTTACTGATGCGCATCGCCACCCCGGGCAATGACGTCGGGCCTGCGGATATTGCCGCCTATGTGGCGCTGATGGAGCGCTTGCTGGACCCGTCGCAACCCAGCGCCATGCTCGCGCCGAAACCCGCGCAGGTAATCGAAGCGCTGGCGCCGGAACCTGAGCCGGCGCCAGCCGTGCCGAGCGAGCCGCCGCGTCAGAGCAAACCGATGACCGAAGGCGGCGAGCGCGTGCTGCGGGTCACGGCCGAGCGCTTGAACAGCCTGCTGGACCTGTCCAGCAAGTCGCTGGTGGAAACCCAGCGACTCAAGCCTTACCTCGTCAGCCTGCAGCGCCTCAAACGCATTCAAAGCAACAGCCTGCGTGCTCTGGATGTGCTGGACGGTCACCTCAAGGTCGTCGATTTGAACCTCGAGGCCCAGGAAGCTCTGGCCGATACCCGCCGTTTGTTGAGCGAAGCCCAGGCGCTGCTGGCGGAAAAAAATGCTGAGCTGGACGAGTACACCTGGCAGGCCGGCCAGCGGGCCCAGGTGCTTTACGACACCGCATTGGCCTGTCGCATGCGCCCGTTTGCCGATGTGCTGACCGGACAGGCGCGCATGGTGCGCGACCTCGGTCGCAGCCTCGGCAAGCAAGTGCGCCTGGAGATCGAAGGGGAAAAGACCCAGGTCGACCGCGACGTGCTGGAAAAGCTCGAGGCGCCCCTGACGCATTTATTGCGCAATGCCGTCGACCACGGCATCGAAATGCCCGAGCAGCGGCTGCTGGCGGGCAAGCCGGCGGAAGGCTTGATTCGCCTGCGCGCGTCGCATCAAGCCGGGCTGCTGGTACTGGAGTTGAGCGATGACGGTAACGGTGTCGACCTTGAGCGCCTGCGCGGCACCATTGTCGACCGGCACCTGTCTCCCGTGGAAACCGCGCTGCGCCTGAGCGAGGAGGAACTGCTGACGTTCCTGTTCCTGCCGGGGTTCAGCTTGCGCGACAAGGTCACCGAAGTGTCCGGTCGCGGCGTGGGCCTGGATGCGGTGCAGCATATGGTGCGTCAATTGCGCGGCGCGGTGGTGCTGGAGCAGACGGCAGGGCAGGGCAGCCGTTTTCATCTGGAGGTGCCGCTGACCCTGTCGGTGGTGCGCAGCCTGGTGGTGGAAGTCGGCGAAGAGGCGTATGCCTTCCCACTGGCGCACATCGAACGCATGTGCGACCTGGCCCCCGAGGACATTGTGCAGCTGGAAGGTCGCCAGCATTTCTGGCACGAGGGCCGGCATGTCGGCCTGGTCGCCGCCAGTCAGCTGTTGCAGCGTCCACCGGGGCAGACCCCTTCGGAAACCTTGAAAGTGGTGGTGATCCGCGAGCGCGATGCCGTGTACGGGATTGCCGTGGAACGCTTCATCGGTGAGCGCACCCTGGTGGTATTGCCGCTGGATGCTCGCTTGGGCAAGGTCCAGGATATTTCCGCCGGAGCCTTGCTCGACGATGGCTCGGTGGTGTTGATCGTCGACGTGGAAGACATGCTGCGTTCGGTGGACAAGTTGCTCAACACCGGCCGCCTGGAGCGCATCGCAAGGCGCAGCCAGCAGGCCACCGAAGCGCCGCGCAAGCGCGTGCTGGTGGTGGACGACTCGCTGACCGTGCGTGAGCTGCAACGCAAGTTATTACTCAATCGCGGTTATGAAGTGGCCGTCGCGGTCGATGGCATGGATGGCTGGAACGCATTGCGCTCCGAGGATTTCGACCTGCTTATCACAGATATTGATATGCCACGCATGGACGGTATTGAATTGGTCACACTCTTGCGCCGTGACAGTCGCCTGCAATCGTTGCCGGTGATGGTGGTTTCCTACAAGGATCGTGAAGAAGACCGACGCCGTGGCCTCGACGCCGGCGCCGACTATTATTTAGCCAAAGCCAGCTTCCACGACGACGCCCTGCTCGACGCCGTGGTTGAATTGATTGGAGGCGCCCGGGCATGAGGATTGCAATCGTCAATGACATGCCGTTGGCCGTCGAGGCGTTGCGTCGCGCCTTGAGTTTCGAGCCCGCCCATGAAGTGGTGTGGGTCGCCAGCAATGGCCTGGAAGCGGTGCAGCGTTGCGCTGAGGTGCTCCCGGATTTGATCCTGATGGACTTGATCATGCCGGTGATGGACGGTGTGGAAGCGACCCGCCAGATCATGGCCGACACGCCATGCCCGATCGTGATCGTCACCGTGGACCGCCAGGCCAACGTCAGCCGTGTCTTTGAAGCCATGGGCCACGGCGCGTTGGATGTGGTGGACACGCCAGCGCTGGGGGTGGGCAACCCCAAGGATGCGGCGGCGCCGTTGTTGCGCAAGATCCTCAATATTGGCTGGCTGATCGGCCAGCGCGGCAGCCGCGTGCGCGCTGAAACCGCGCCGCAGCGCAGCACCGGCAAGCGCCAAAGCCTGGTGGCGATTGGTTCGTCGGCGGGTGGCCCGGCGGCCCTGGAAGTGCTGCTCAAGGGGTTGCCGCGTGACTTTCCTGCCGCGATCGTGCTGGTGCAGCATGTGGATCAGGTGTTCGCCGCCGGTATGGCCGAGTGGTTGAGCAGTGCGTCCGGCCTGCCGGTGCGCCTGGCCCGTGAAGGGGAGCCGCCCCAAAGCGGGGTGGTCTTGCTAGCCGGTACCAACCACCATATTCGCTTGTTGAAAAATGGCACGCTAGCCTATACCGCAGAGCCGGTGAACGAAATTTACCGGCCTTCCATCGATGTGTTTTTTGAAAGTGTCGCCAGCCATTGGAACGGTGACGCCGTCGGCGTACTGCTGACCGGCATGGGGCGCGACGGGGCCCAGGGCCTCAAGTTGATGCGAGAACAAGGCTATTTGACCATCGCCCAGGACCAGAACAGTTCGGCGGTGTATGGCATGCCCAAAGCGGCAGCGGCGATTGACGCCGCTGTTGAAATTCGCCCACTGGACAGAATTGCGCCGCGACTGCTGGAGGTCTTTGCAAAATGATCGAACATCTCCCGCTGTGCTGGTTTGCAGGCAGTAATTCAGGTGACTGCACATGATTGATTTACAACTCGACGGCTTCAAGACCGACGAAAACGCCGCCATGGTGCTGCTGGTCGACGACCAGGCCATGATCGGGGAAGCCGTGCGGCGCGGCCTGGCCCATGAAGAAAATATCGACTTCCACTTTTGCGCCGACCCGCACCAGGCGATCTCCCAGGCGATTCGCATCAAGCCGACGGTGATTCTGCAAGACTTGGTCATGCCCGGCCTCGACGGCCTGACCCTGGTGCGCGAATACCGCAATCACCCGGCCACGGCGAATATCCCGATCATCGTGCTCTCCACCAAAGAGGACCCGCTGATCAAGAGCGCAGCCTTTGCGGCCGGCGCCAACGATTACCTGGTCAAGCTGCCGGACAATATCGAATTGGTGGCGCGCATTCGCTATCACTCGCGCTCCTACATGACCCTGTTGCAGCGGGACGCGGCTTACCGCGCGCTGCGGGTCAGCCAGCAACAGTTGCTGGACACCAACCTGGTGCTGCAACGGCTGATGAATTCCGATGGCCTGACCGGGCTGTCCAATCGCCGTCACTTCGACGAATACCTGGAACTGGAATGGCGCCGTGCCATGCGCGACCAGACCCAGCTCTCCTTGTTGATGATCGACGTGGACTTCTTCAAGACCTTCAACGATAGCTTCGGTCACGTCGAAGGCGACGAAGCCCTGCGCAAGGTCGCCGCCACCATCCGCGATGCCAGCAGCCGTCCTTCGGACCTGCCGGCGCGTTACGGCGGTGAAGAATTCGCCCTGGTGCTGCCCAACACCTCGCCGGGCGGTGCGCGGCTGGTCGCGGAAAAACTGCGCATGGCGGTGGCCGCGCTGAACATCCCGCATATCGCGCCGGCGGAAGGCGCGAGCCTGACCATCAGCATTGGCCTGTCGACCCTGACCCCGGTGCAAGGTACCGATTGCCGCCAGTTGATCATGGCAGCGGACAAGGGGTTGTACATGGCAAAGAACAATGGGCGCAATCAGGTCGGCATCGAGTAACTCAAGGCCGGCTCAGAGCCAAATGTGAGAGGGGGCTTGCCCCCGATGGCGGTGTGTCAGCTCAGGATAAACTGACAGACAGACTGCATCGGGGCACAGGTATCTACACAATTTTGCAGCAGCCTCCGGTAACCACGATGCGAAGCGAGCCGCTCTTGATCTTGATCTTAAGCGCCCCGTTAAACCACGCTGGCCGGAATTCGGCATTGATTTGGAGGGTAAACCGGCAGGGATGCCGGTTTAGCCGCCCCGCGCCATGGATGGCGCGTGGCGGCGGCCCTCCAAATCAATGTCGGATTACGGGCACACCGAGCCTAGGCGAGGTGCCGAGTGGTGGGGCAAGAGCCCTTTTGGTTACTTTTGGGGCTCTTTTCCAAAAGTGACCCGCCGTAAGGGCGGAACCCTAAGCCGCCGTTACCGCAGCAACGGATATGTACTCGCTCTGATCCAACATAATGGTCTGCTGCCAGGCCGCCATCGGGGGCAAGTCGAATCGTCGCACCGCCCCTCCCACATTTAGATCTTCATTGGCCTTGGGATTGTGTACAAATCCGCGCCTTTTCGGCTAGGCGGACTGCCGTTTCCAGGCGTTTGCCGTTATACTCGCCGGCTTTCAAAAGTTCGCCAACGAGTGCTGCCCGCCATGGAAATCAACCCGATCCTGAACACCATCAAGGACCTGTCCGAGCGCTCCGAAACTATTCGGGGGTATCTTTGACTACGATCAAAAGCATGAGCGCCTGACCGAAGTCAATCGCGAGCTTGAAGATCCGAGTGTCTGGAACAAGCCTGAATATGCCCAGGAACTGGGCCGCGAGCGCGCTGCGCTGGCGCAGATCGTCGACACGCTCGACGAGCTGAACACCGGCCTGGCCGACTGCCGCGACCTGCTGGACATGGCCGTCGAAGAAGATGACGAAGGTGCAGTGGGCGATGTCGTCGCCGAGCTGGCCCGTCTCGAGGAAAACCTCGCCAAGCTTGAATTTCGCCGCATGTTCAGCCACGAAATGGACCCGAACAACGCCTACCTGGACATCCAGGCCGGTTCCGGCGGCACCGAGGCCCAGGACTGGGCCAACATCCTGCTGCGCATGTACCTGCGCTGGGCCGACAAGCGCGGTTTCGACGCGACCATCATGGAACTGTCCGCCGGTGAAGTGGCGGGCATCAAGGGCGCCACCGTGCACATCAAGGGTGAATACGCCTTTGGCTGGTTGCGTACCGAGATCGGCGTACACCGCCTGGTGCGCAAGAGCCCGTTCGACTCCGGCAACCGTCGCCATACCTCGTTTTCCGCTGTTTTCGTCTCGCCAGAGATCGATGACAAGGTGGAAATCGAGATCAACCCGGCCGACCTGCGTATCGACACCTACCGCTCCTCCGGTGCCGGTGGCCAGCACGTAAACACCACCGACTCGGCCGTGCGTATCACCCACGTACCGACCAATACCGTGGTCAGTTGCCAGAACGAGCGTTCCCAGCACGCGAACAAGGACACCGCCATGAAAATGTTGCGGGCCAAGTTGTACGAGCAGGAAATGCAGAAGCGCAACGCCGCTTCTCAAGCACTGGAAGACACCAAGTCGGACATCGGTTGGGGTCACCAGATCCGCTCCTACGTGCTCGATGCGTCGCGGATCAAGGATTTGCGCACTAACATCGAACGCAGCGACTGCGACAAGGTGCTCGACGGCGATATCGACGAATACCTGGAAGCCAGCCTGAAATCGGGCCTCTAAAGAACCCTGTAGGAGCGGGGGGGACGCCTAGTCCTTGCCTCGCGATCCCCAGCCGAAGGCTGGGGAAAACGTATCTGTGATGGAATTTCAAAAGACATGAGCGACCAACAACTCGACCCGCAAGCCCTGCAACAGGAAGAAAACTCCCTGATCGCCCTGCGCAAGGAAAAGCTTGCTGCCGAGCGCGCCAAGGGTAACGCCTTCCCCAACGACTTCCGCCGCGAAAACTACTGCGATGCGTTGCAGAAGCAGTACGCGGACAAGACCAAGGAAGAGCTGGCAGAAGCGGCGATCCCGGTCAAGGTGGCGGGTCGCATCATGCTCAACCGTGGCTCGTTCATGGTGATCCAGGACATGACCGGGCGTATCCAGGTCTACGTCAACCGCAAGACCTTGTCCGAAGAAACCCTGGCCTCGGTGAAAACCTGGGACATGGGCGACATCATCGCCGCCGAAGGCACCCTGGCCCGTTCCGGCAAGGGCGACCTGTATGTCGAAATGACCAGCGTACGCCTGCTGACCAAGTCGCTGCGCCCGCTGCCGGACAAGCACCACGGCTTGACCGACACCGAGCAGCGCTACCGCCAGCGCTACGTTGACCTGATCGTCAACGAAGACGTGCGCCAGACCTTCCGCGTGCGTTCGCAAGTCATCGCCCACATCCGCAGCTTCCTGATGCAGCGTGACTTCCTCGAAGTGGAAACGCCGATGCTGCAGACCATCCCCGGTGGTGCCGCAGCCAAGCCGTTCGAAACCCACCACAATGCGCTGGACCTGCCAATGTTCCTGCGTATCGCGCCGGAGCTGTACCTCAAGCGCCTGGTGGTCGGCGGTTTCGAGAAAGTCTTCGAAATCAACCGAAACTTCCGTAACGAAGGCGTCTCGACCCGGCACAACCCTGAATTCACCATGTTGGAGTTCTACCAGGCCTACGCCGACTACGAAGACAACATGGACCTCACCGAAGAACTGTTCCGCGAGCTGGCGCAGCTTGTTCTCGGGACTACCGACGTGCCGTACGGCGACAAGGTTTTCCACTTCGGCGAGCCGTTCGTGCGCCTGTCGGTGTTCGACTCGATCCTCAAGTACAACCCTGAGCTGACCGCCGATGATCTGAACGACATCGACAAGGCCCGTGCCATCGCCAAGAAAGCCGGCGCCAAGGTGCTGGGCTTCGAAGGCCTGGGCAAACTGCAGGTGATGATTTTCGAAGAGCTGGTGGAGCACAAGCTGGAGCAGCCGCACTTCATTACCCAGTACCCGTTCGAAGTGTCGCCGCTGGCCCGTCGCAACGATGACAACCCGAACGTCACCGACCGTTTCGAGCTGTTCATCGGTGGCCGCGAAATCGCCAACGCCTATTCCGAGCTGAACGACGCGGAAGATCAGGCCGAGCGCTTCATGGCCCAGGTGGCCGACAAGGACGCCGGCGACGACGAAGCCATGCACTACGACGCCGACTTCGTACGCGCGCTGGAATATGGCATGCCGCCAACCGCCGGTGAAGGTATCGGCATCGACCGCTTGGTGATGCTGTTGACCAACTCGCCGTCGATCCGCGATGTGATCCTGTTCCCGCATATGCGGCCACAAGCGTAACCGTAGCGAAATCCGAAGCCGCCTTTTATAAGGCGGCTTTTTTATGTGGCGTGTACTCGCGTCAAGCAAACAGCGCCAGGTTTTGTTGATCGGTTGATCGTTCCCACGCTCTGCGTGGGAACGCATCTTGTGACGCTCCGCGTCACACTTAAAAGAGGAAGTGTGGTGAACCGCGTAATGGCTCAAGAAGGCGCCGCCGGCATTGCCGCTGCCGTGGCTGAAAGCGTCCAGTACCAAGGCCGCAAGGCCAGCCGCCGGGGCAGTGAACAACGCCGGCAAGACATTCTCGATGCGGCCATGCGCATCGTGGTCCGCGAGGGGGTCCGTGCCGTGCGCCACCGGGCCGTGGCGGCGGAGGCCGGCGTACCGTTGTCGGCGACCACGTACTATTTCAAAGACATCGATGACCTGCTCACCGACACCTTTGCCCAATACGTCGAGCGCAGCGCTGCCTTCATGGGCAAACTGTGGGTGCGCAACGAAGGCCTGCTGCGCGAGATGGTCGCGTATGGCGATGGCAGCCCGGCATCGCGTTCGCAGCTGGCCGATGACATTGCGCGGCTGACCGCCGACTACGTGCAGCGCCAACTGGCTAACCGCCGTGAATACCTGATGGCCGAGCAGGCCTTCCGCCAGGAAGCCTTGTTGAATCCGCGCCTGGCCGAACTGGTACGCTCCCACCAACAGATCCTGTTGCAGGGCACCGGGCAGTTTTTCCAGGTATTGGGCTCCCGCGAGCCGCAACAGGATGCCAAGGTGTTGACGGCGATTATCAGTCGGATGGAATATCAGGGCCTGTTGGGCGGCCCAGAGCCTCTGACCGGTGACGAGATGCTGGAGATACTCAAGCGTTACATGCACCTGGTATTGGCTTCGGTCTGATACCAGCAAGGCCACGTTTTAAAGAGGAAGCACCGGGTGGACGATTACCAGCAGACGATACGCACCTTGTCCGATCGCATTGTGCTGGCGCAAACGCCGATCCGCGTCCTCGACGCCGTGAAGTGGGACGAGAATATTCGCCAGGGCTTTCTCAAGGCCAAGGGCAAGGCCATGCCCGCCGTGGATCGCGATTACTACCTGAACCGTCCGTTGTCGTTTGACTCCAGTGCGGTCAAGCTGGAATTCCAGAACATCGAGCGCGACATCACCCGCCGCCTCGGCCAGTTCAGCCCGGTAGGGCAGATCATGCGCCGTATGTGCCGGGAGTACCGCATGGTCGTGCGTATGCTCGAAGCCCGTGGCACCGAGGATTTCGGCCTGATTTCCCAGGAACTCTACGGCGCCGCGTCCGACGCCTTCCACGCCGGTGACCCGACCCTGGCCGACCTGGGCCTGATGCTCTCGGACTACCTGAACAATATCGACGGCCGTGGCGACCTCAAGGACGAAGCCAAGACCTTGACCGCCAAGGACGCCGTCGCCTTGCTGCAAACGCGCTTGAACAAAGTGTTCGGCGAGGCCGAAGAAACCATCCGCGTGTTCGAATCCGATGGCATCGTAGCCGACGCGGCGGCGGGCGCCGACTACATCAAGATCCGCGCCGACGCGATGTTCAACGACCGTGACGTGCGCGCCCTGGAAGTGCACGAAGGCCTGGTGCATGTGGGCACCACCCTCAATGGCCAGAACCAGCCGATCTGCACGTTCCTGTCCAAGGGGCCACCCTCGTCCACCGTGACCCAGGAAGGCCTGGCGATCCTGATGGAGATCATTACGTTCGCCTCCTACCCCAGCCGGCTGCGCAAACTGACCAACCGCACCCGCGCCATTCATATGGTGGAGGAGGGCGCCGACTTCCTGCAGGTGTTCGAATTCTTCCGCGAGCAAGGCTTTGAAATGGCTGAAAGCTACGGCAACGCCAGTCGCGTGTTCCGTGGCTCGGTGCCCACTGGCTTGCCGTTTACCAAGGATCTGTCCTACCTCAAGGGCTTTATCATGGTCTACAACTACATCCAGCTGGCCGTGCGCAAGGGCAAGCTGGAACAAGTGCCGTTGTTGTTCTGCGGCAAGACCACGCTTGAAGATATGCGCACCTTGCGCCAACTGGTCGATGAAGGCCTGGTAGTGCCGCCCAAATACCTGCCCGAACAGTTCCGCGACATGAACGCACTGGCGGCGTGGATGTGCTTCTCCAACTTCCTCAACCATTT
This sequence comes from Pseudomonas sp. R2-37-08W, assembly GCF_003851705.1. NCBI lineage: Bacteria > Pseudomonadati > Pseudomonadota > Gammaproteobacteria > Pseudomonadales > Pseudomonadaceae > Pseudomonas > Pseudomonas sp. R2-37-08W. The sequence goes on from NZ_CP027728.1 coordinate 1,407,144, forward strand.
GAGCCTGGACCGCATCGAGGCGGACTACTCCAATATCCTGTAAGGATGCTGGCTATTTTCAACTCACCCACGAGGCTTCAACGGATGAGAATCCTCGGCATTCTTTGCCTGCTACTCACATTGAACGGCTGCAGCTCCCTGCTGTTCTACCCGGAGCCCGGCCTGCCGTTCACGCCGCAAAAAGCCCACCTTGCGTACCGCGACGTCACTCTCACCACCGCCGACGGCGTAAAACTGCACGCCTGGTGGCTACCGGCCAAGCCCGGCGTGCCACTCAAAGGCACAGTGCTGCACCTGCACGGCAATGGCGGCAATCTGGCCTGGCACCTGGGCGGGAGTTGGTGGTTGCCGGAGCAGGGCTACCAAGTGCTGCTGCTCGACTATCGCGGCTATGGGCTCTCCGAAGGCAAGCCGTCATTGCCGGCGATTTATCAGGATGTGGACGCCGCGTTCAGTTGGCTCGATCAGGCGCCCGAAGTCCGCAGCCAGCCGCTGATCGTCCTTGGCCAGAGCCTGGGCGGTGCGTTGGCCGTGCATTATCTGGCGGCCCACCCCGAGCGCCAGTCCCGGCTCAAGGCCCTGGTATTGGACGGTGTGCCCGCCAGTTATCGTGACGTAGGACAATTCGCCCTGAGCACGTCCTGGTTAACATGGCCGTTGCAGGTCCCTCTGTCCTGGCTGGTGCCCGACGCCGACAGCGCGATCAACGCCATGCCCCGACTGACTGGCGTGCCCAAGCTGCTGTTTCACAGCCTGGATGATCCGATCGTGCCCTTGGCCAACGGTATCCGCCTGTACCAGGCGGCACCGGCGCCCAGGGTGTTGCAACTGACGCGAGGTGGGCACGTGCAGACCTTCGCCGACAAGACCTGGCAAACCGTGATGCTGCGTTACCTGGATGACCCGCTGCACTTCAACGGCCTGCGTCGTCTCGGCGAAATCCCGAATTATCCCCTACCTGAAGCTGACCCATCAGAGAGCCCGCAATGAGTGAAGAGCGCAACATGATCCCGCTGATTCTCACTGGCATCGGCACCATCATCGGTACTGTCGGTTGCCTGTGGTACTACGGCTACCTGCACTTCGCCAAGCCGGAGGATGCGCTGTTGCTCAGCGAATTCACGATGCTCAAGACCGTGCCGGGTGAGGACTACAAAGTCTCGTTGACCCCTGCCGCTCAAGTGGCGCAGTGCATTGATGGCGTATTGGTGATGTTCGACACCGACCAGAAAGGCCTGAGTGGCGTGCTGGTGAATAACAAGAAGCAGGCAGTGCGTTGCATGGGGCAGGAAACTCCGCAGTTGCAGCAGTGAAATATGCCTCCCTACCGTGGGAAACCACCCTCGTCTTTACAGACTATTGATTTCACGCGTGTCAGCCCCTGAGCAGGGCGGAACCATCCTGGCTCACCCACCACTGATTATGCACTGATTGGCAAGGCTGATCGGTCCATTAATTCACAGGTTGGGGTTAGCATTTATGGCAGGAATCAACGGTATCTCGGGCGGCGCAAACATGGGCGGCATGGGCGGCACAGGTGGTATGGGCGGTGCTGGCAATGGCCAGGGAAGCTCCCAAGGCCTCGACCAGAAGATTAAGGATGTACAAAATCAAATTCAGGAACTTAAAACTAAAGGTGCTCAAGGCAACCAGGGAAATAGCGGTGCCGGTGGTGAAGACCCCCTCAAGGCGTTGGAGGAGCTGCTGAAGAAGCTGCTCGCACAGAAGGCAGGTGGCGCGCAGGGCGCTCCAGATACCCAGGGTGGTCAAGGCGCGGAAGATGGCCAAAGCGGCGGGCAGGGCGCGGGCCAGGGCCAGGGCAAGATCCAGCAGCCGGACTATCAAGGTTCAGGCCGAGTCGGCGACTGATCAAAGCCCCTGAGAAAAACCGCCCTTAGGGGCGGTTTTTTATGATGTACCAGATGTCCAGCCGCCGCTCTCGGCAGGAATGCCTGGAACCTTATTTCGTCAGATACCACACAAAGCGTTGTCACTCACACGGTTTGAGGCGAGGATGGAATTCAAGATTCCAGTACTGGAAAATATGCTGATCATGGCAAGACAGCACCTGGCGCTCGAAGAGGAAGCCGCTCGCCGGTACAAGCGCGATAGCCAGATGGATAAGCCGCCGGGTGCGCAGATTCAAATGCCGGCTGACGATACCGGTCGAACCGTCCAGTTCGACGAACCCAAAAAAAACCCACCGTAGGTGGGTTTTTTCATGCCGCTTAAACCAATCAGTTAGCGACGGAAGAACGTGGCTTGACCGGTTGGTTGTCGTTGGAGATGGTCACTTCAACGCGGCGGTTCATTGCACGGCCCGATACGCTGCCGTTGTCGGCAACCGGGTATTCCTTGCCGTAGCCCTGGGTCACGATGCGCGAGATATCCACGCCTTGCTGTGCCAGTGCACGTTGCACAGAAGCCGCACGGCGCTCGGACAGGCTCTGGTTGTACGAGTCGGAACCGGTGCTGTCGGTGTAGCCTTCGACAATCACTTTACGGTCTGGGTTGTCGCGCAGGAACTGAGCCAGCTTGGTGATATTCACCAGGCCGCTGGACTTCAGGTCGGATTTGTTGGTGGCGAACAGTACGTCACCAAAGGTCACCAGGGTGCCGCGATCGGTTTGCTTGGCGTTCAAGCTGTCTTGCAGTTGCTTGATCTGCGCGTCACGGGCGTCCAGCAGGGCGCGGGCACGCTCGTCGCCAGCGTTTTTCAGCTTGGCTTCGGACTCACGCAGAGAAATGGTGTCTTTGGCCACTTCTACACGCTGGTTGGTCAGGTAAGCCAACTGGTCGACTTTCTTCTCGTCTTCCTTGTCGCGGTAGGCCTTGTCTGCCTTGTCCAGCCACTCGCTGGCGTCTTTGGTTTCCAGCGCCGCGAGCTTGGTAGCCTGTGGGTTGGTTTGCAGGGCCGTGAAATTGGTCCGTGCGTTTTCCAGATTTGCGTTCGGCGGGGTGGAGCAGGCTGCCAAGGCAACGCTCATCGCCAACAGGGCAGGGATCATCAATTGTTTACGCATAGTCGTGTCGTCCTTTCAATTCGATATCAGGTGCGATGCATTCAAGGGGCAGCGGCTTACTTCTGCTGGATAGCAGCCGGGCGCATGCCTTCCTTACGCAACTCGTCAACTGCTTTCTGGGAATCCTTCACCGCTTGCTCAGCTTTGGCAGCCTGGGCTTTACGCTCAGCGACACGAGCGTCCCACTCGGCTTGTTCAGCCAACTGACGCGCTTTGTCGTAGTTCTTGTCGTGCATGGCGATTTCGGCTTCTTTGAGCTTGTCCTGGGCCGACTTCATTTCCACGGCTGCAAACTCGGTACCGCCGGCGCTGACCGCGCTGTTGACCGCAGATTGGGTCACTGCGTATTGCTCGGTCGGCGGGTTGCCGGCACAGCCAGCCAGAACGAAGCTGGTGCCGATTGCCAGCGCGGCCAATTTGAGCCCGCGCAGGTGGTTAAACGAGGATTTGGCAGTGCTGGTCTTCATCGTCTTCAACTCCATTGGATAACTCCTGAAAAATCCATCCTGGCGTTCGTTTGCGGGCCCGGCGGTTAAGCACATGACGCCAGTTCAAACGAGCGTTCCAAGTGATGGCTTACTGGCTGTGACCGGATGCTTTTTTCAAAAGTTCAGCGGAGATGGCGATTTGCCTAAAAAAATATCTGACTGAATGGTCAGCATCAGAAAATTGGAACTTTCACCCCGCGCAGCGGTACGCCGGGCCGCTGAAAGGCCCGGAATACAAGGGTTGAATCGGTTTGAATAAGGGAGGATCAGTGCTGCGGTTCGTCAGCACTCGCTGACAAATCATGCAGATAGCGGCGCGACAATGTCAGAAAGCGCGGTGTGGGCCCGACGTCTTCATACAGCGGATCGCCTTCTTCATCGGTGGCAATCACCTGCTGGCCCTTGACGTAGGGAAAGCTGGCTTCCAGCTCTTCGAGGGCGGCGCCGATCAGTTCGCCAAGCAGCTCTTCGGTGTGGCGCTTGGGGTACATCTCGGCGAGGGCAGCCAGCCGCGCGGCGGCTTCTACGTCCAGATGAATCGCGTATTGGGTTTGGGTCAGTCGACCCTTGGCGGTTTCTTCCCAATGCTGGGGCAGGTCTCGAATTTTCATGGCAACCTCAATAATGAGTGACCAGCCACCGGTGTGGATAACCCGGCGACTTAACCTTGAGACTAGCCGCAAGCCGCAAGGTTTAAAGTGTCTTGTCAGAAAGCGCCGCCGACGGCACTCTGGAACACCTGCGCGTCCCGGATTTCTGGCTGGAGATTGGCTGATGAGTGATATCGATGCACGCTTGCGTGAGGATGTTCACCTGCTGGGTGAACTGTTGGGCAACACCATTCGAGAGCAATACGGCGATGCTTTTCTCGACAAGATCGAGCAGATCCGTAAAGGCGCCAAGGCTGACCGGCGCGGCGCGGGCGCTGAGCTCAGCGCGAGCCTGAATCAGCTGCAGGAAGATGAACTGCTGCCTGTAGCGCGGGCCTTTAACCAGTTCCTCAACCTGGCCAACATTGCCGAGCAGTACCAGTTGATTCATCGGCGCGATGAATCGCAGCCGGCGCCCTTCGAGTCCCGTGTGCTGCCGGAGTTGCTGGCCCGTCTGCAAAGCGAAGGCCACAGTGACGAATCCCTGGCCCGCCAATTGGCGCGGCTGGAGATCGAGTTGGTCCTCACCGCCCACCCCACCGAAGTCGCGCGCCGCACGCTGATCCAGAAATATGACGCGATTGCCGCGCAACTGGCGCTGCAGGACCACCGTGACCTCACCAGCGCCGAACGCGAGCAGATCCGTGAACGCTTGCAACGCCTGATCGCCGAGGCGTGGCACACCGAAGAAATCCGCCGCATCCGGCCCACGCCGGTGGATGAAGCCAAATGGGGCTTCGCGGTCATCGAGCATTCGTTGTGGCAGGCCATTCCCAATTATTTGCGCAAGGCCGACCAGGCCTTGCACGCCGCCACCGGTTTGCGTCTGCCGCTTGAGGCCGCGCCAATTCGATTTGCCTCGTGGATGGGCGGCGACCGTGACGGCAACCCGAATGTCACGGCGCCGGTCACTCGCGAAGTGCTGTTGCTGGCGCGCTGGATGGCCGCGGATTTGTATCTGCGCGATATCGATCAGCTCGCCTCCGAGCTGTCCATGCAGCAGGCCAGCCCGGCGTTGCTGGCCCAGGTGGGGGACAGCGTCGAGCCTTACCGCGCCTTGCTCAAACAACTGCGCGAACGCCTGCGCGCCACGCGCCAGTGGGCCCATGCCGCGTTGAGTGGCCCTGCACCGGCACCGGCGCAGGTGTTGCAGGACAATCGCGACCTGCTCGGCCCCTTGGAGCTGTGCTATCAGTCGCTGCATGAGTGCGGCATGGGCGTGATTGCTGATGGCCCGTTGCTCGACTGCCTGCGCCGCGCCGTGACGTTCGGCCTGTTCCTGGTCCGCCTGGATGTGCGCCAGGATTCCACGCGTCACTCGTCGGCCATGACCGAAATCACCGATTACCTTGGCCTGGGTCGCTATGAAGACTGGGACGAAGACACGCGCATCAACTTCCTGAGCAAAGAACTGACCAATCGTCGACCGCTGCTTCCGGGTTATTTCAAACCGTCGGCGGACACCGCTGAGGTGTTGAACACCTGCCGCGAAATCGCCGCTGCACCGGCCGCATCGCTGGGCTCCTATGTGATTTCCATGGCTGGCGCCGCATCGGACGTGCTGGCGGTGCAACTGCTGCTCAAAGAGTCGGGCGTACAGCGGCCCATGCGCGTCGTGCCGCTGTTCGAGACCCTGGCCGACCTGGATAACGCCGGGCCGGTGATGGAGCGGCTGTTGCAACTGCCGGGCTACCGCGCGCGGCTGCACGGCCCGCAGGAAGTGATGATCGGCTATTCGGACTCGGCCAAGGACGCCGGCACCACCGCCGCCGCTTGGGCGCAGTACCGGGCGCAGGAACGGCTGGTGGATATCTGCCGCGAGCAACAAGTGGAATTGCTGTTGTTCCACGGTCGTGGGGGCACCGTCGGCCGTGGCGGTGGCCCGGCGCATGCGGCGATCCTGTCGCAGCCGCCGGGCTCGGTGGCGGGGCGGTTCCGCACCACCGAACAGGGCGAGATGATCCGCTTCAAGTTTGGTTTGCCGGATATCGCCGAACAGAACCTCAACCTCTACCTGGCGGCGGTACTCGAAGCCACGCTGTTGCCACCGCCGCCACCGGAGCCGGCCTGGCGCCATCTGATGGACGAATTGGCGGCCGACGGCGTCAGCGCCTACCGCGCGGTGGTGCGGGAAAATCCGCAATTCGTCGAGTATTTCCGCCAGTCCACGCCGGAGCAGGAGCTCGGGCGTTTGCCGCTTGGCAGTCGACCCGCGAAGCGGCGCGCCGGCGGTATTGAAAGCCTGCGCGCGATTCCCTGGATCTTCGGCTGGACCCAGACCCGCCTGATGCTGCCCGCCTGGCTCGGCTGGGAAGCGGCATTGAGCAAAGCCCTGGAGCGCGGCGAGGGTGAATTGCTGGGGCAGATGCGCGAGCAGTGGCCGTTCTTCCGCACGCGCATTGATATGCTGGAAATGGTGCTGGCCAAGGCCGACGCCGATATCGCCCGCCTCTATGATGAGCGCCTGGTGCAGCCCGACTTGCTGCCATTGGGTGCGCACTTACGCGACCTATTGTCGCAGGCGTGTGACGTGGTACTTGGCCTGACTGGCCAGTCGCAGCTGTTGGCCCACAGTCCGGACACCCTGGAGTTCATCCGCCTGCGCAACACCTACCTCGACCCCTTGCACCTGCTGCAGGCCGAATTGCTTGCTCGCTCGCGCCAACGCGAAGCGGCGCAAGACAGCCCTCTGGAACAGGCGCTGCTGGTGTCCGTCGCCGGTATTGCCGCCGGTTTGCGCAACACCGGTTGAGGTTTTTCGCCTGTTCTCAATAGCTTGCGAATCAACCGCGACGACCGCCCTGAAACGGGCGGTCGTTGTTTGAGGGGGTAGGTTGCGCCCAGGCAAACCCTTTGGCTGACGCATGCCTGGCGCGGGTTTCTCCTACTTTTGGCGGCTTGTGTGGTAAGGGCCTGCTGTGTATCTTGATCAGCCTTTGGCCGTTTGATCGGCCTGGAACCACATTTTTACGAGATTGGCCCCACGCGGCGAATCCGAGCGTCATCTCTATAAAAAATTGAGGAGCACATCGATGCGCGTCATTCTGCTGGGAGCTCCCGGGGCCGGTAAAGGTACTCAGGCAAAGTTCATCACTGAAAAATTCGGCATTCCACAAATCTCCACCGGCGACATGCTGCGCGCGGCCGTCAAGGCCGGCACCGAGCTGGGCCTGATCGCCAAGAGCGTGATGGACAGCGGGGGCCTCGTCTCCGATGACCTGATCATCAACCTGGTCAAGGAACGCATCAGCCAGGAAGACTGCAAGAACGGTTTCCTGTTCGACGGCTTCCCGCGCACCATTCCCCAGGCTGAAGCCCTGGTGAAAGCCGGTGTCGAGTTGGACGCCGTAGTCGAGATCGCGGTTGAAGACGAAGAAATCGTCCAGCGTATCGCCGGTCGCCGCGTTCACGAAGGCTCGGGCCGCGTGTACCACATCGTCTACAACCCGCCGAAAGTGGCTGGCAAGGACGATGTCACCGGTGAAGACCTCGTGCAGCGTAAAGACGACACCGAAGAAACCGTGCGTCATCGCCTGTCGGTCTACCATTCCCAGACCAAGCCGCTGGTGGACTTCTACCAGAAGTTGTCCGCTGCACAGGGCAAGCCGAAATACAGCCATATTCCTGGCGTCGGCTCCGTGGAAGCGATCACTGCCAAGGTGCTGCAAGCACTGAGCTGATGCGTTGATCGGCTGCATTCACGACGGCCCGCTTGCGGGCCGTTGTTGTTTATACTGGCGCACTTTTTTTCGACTTGGACACCCACACCCATGAGCACCCTGCTGGCCCTGGACACCGCGACTGAAGCTTGCTCCGTGGCCTTGCTGCACGACGGCAAGGTAACGAGCCACTACGAGGTGATCCCGCGGCTGCACGCGCAGAAGCTGCTGCCCATGATCAAGCAACTGCTTGAAGACGCCGGAACCAGCCTGTCCGCCGTGGATGCCATCGCGTTCGGCCGTGGCCCCGGCGCGTTTACCGGCGTGCGGATTGCCATTGGCGTGGTGCAGGGCCTGGCGTTCGCGTTGGAGCGTCCGGTTTTGCCAGTGTCCAACCTCGCGGTACTGGCCCAACGTGCGCTGCGTGAGCATGGCGCCACGCAAGTGGCAGCGGCGATTGATGCGCGCATGGACGAAGTCTATTGGGGCTGCTACCGCGAGAGCGCCGGTGAAATGCGCCTGATTGGCGTGGAAGCCGTGCAAGCGCCGGAGTCATCGGTACTGCCCGATGATGCCAGCGGCGACTGGTTCGGTGCCGGGACTGGCTGGGGCTATGGCGAGCGTATGGGAGTGCAGCTGGCGAATCAGGACGCTGCGATGCTGCCCCATGCCGAAGACCTGCTGACCCTCGCGCGCTTTGCTTTCGAGCGCGGCGAGGCGATTGCGGCGGATCTGGCGGCGCCGGTCTACCTGCGCGATAAAGTCGCACAGACCAAGGCAGAGCGAGGGATTATTTGACGCCAGAATTGCGGTAAATCTGCGGCAAATATCGCCAATCGTCAGAATTTGCACCGGGTTTTAAACCTTTTTCAAATTATGTGTTCTAGTTATCACCAGAGCATTTGCGCGCTACGGATCGCGCCACTAAAATGCCATTACTGATAGCGAGTTCGCGCCCATGCGTATTGATGGCTTTTCCTCACAGTCGTACCCAATCAAACGTAAGCCGCGTAAGGCTAACGTTACTGTGGACGACTCCGTCGAGGACTCGCCAGACTTCATTGAAGTCCACTCCGACGCCCAGCCCAGCACCCAAGCCCGCATCAGCGGTCTTCCCGCCCGTCAGCAAGACATGGTCTTCCCCCGCTCCATGAGCAAAAGCGTTGCCACTGCCCTGGCCAGCTACCTGACCACCGCCGGCTTTGTCGAATGGGATATGGAAGTGCTGGGTCTCGATATCCACATCTGATGCGTCTGCCTTACTACATCGGCTGCCCGTCCTGGAGTGAAAACGCCTGGCGGGAATATCTGTATCCCGCCGATGCGCGCTCCAATGATTACCTTGCACTCTATTCTCAAGTCTTCAACGCGGTTGAAGGCAACACCACGTTTTATGCGCGCCCCTCGGTCGCCACGGTGCAGCGCTGGGCCGAGATCATGCCCGAGCACTTTCGCTTCACCGCCAAATTCCCGGGTGATATCAGCCATGCCGGTGACTTGCGCGAGCAGTTGCCGGCGGCGGAAAGCTTCGTCGGCTTGATGAGCCCCTTGGGCGAGCGCGTTTCGCCGCTGTGGCTGCAACTGTCGAAGGCTTTTACCCCGCAGCGCCTCGGTGAGCTGGCCGGATTCCTCGATGGCATCGATCGCCCGCTGGCCGTTGAAGTTCGCCACGAAGAGTTCTTCGCCAAAGGCGAGGCCGAGCGTAGGCTGAACCGCCTGCTGCGCGATCGCGGTGTCGAACGCGTCTGCCTCGATCCGCGCGCGCTGTTCAGTTGTACCTCCACCTCGGCGGCCGTCCTGCATGCCCAATCGAAAAAGCCCAGGGTGCCTCCGCGCCCGGCGGCGCTGACTCTATTTCCCCAAGTGCGCTTTATCGGGCATCCCGAGCTTGAAGCCAACGACCCGTTCCTGAAGCCCTGGGTCGAAAAAATCGCCAGCTGGATTGAAGAGGGGCGTACCCCCTACATGTTCCTGCACACCTCGGACAACCGCCTCGCCGCGCAATTGGCCTTGCGTTTTCACGACCAGTTGATGACGCGTTTGCCAGGGCTCGAGCCGCTGCCGACCTTGCATCGAGAACCCGTCGCGGAGCAACTGGGGTTACTCTAGGGCTTCTTTCCCGCCAGGAGTCAGTCATGGATGCCCAAACCCTTCGCGCCGAAACCTTCAAAGCCTTGCACGAGCGCGACCGTGCCTTTGTCATGCCCAATCCGTGGGACGCCGGCTCCGCCATCATGCTTGCCAGCCTGGGCTTCGAAGCGTTGGCCACCACCAGCGCGGGCTTTGCGTTCAGCCTGGGACGGCCGGATGCGGAAGGCGCGCTGTCGCTGGAAGACACCCTGGGCAATGCCGGAGCCATTGTTCGGGCGACTTCGCTGCCAGTCGCCGCTGACTTGGAAAACGGCTTCAGCGACACCCCCGAAGGCTGTGCCCAGACCATCCTGCGCGCCGCCGCCACCGGTATCGTCGGTGGCTCCATCGAAGATGCCACCGGGGTTGCCGTCGATCCGATCTACCCCTTCGACCTCGCCGTCGAGCGCATCGAGGCTGCCGTTGCCGCTGCCCGCAGCCTGGGGTTTCCCTTCACGCTGACGGCTCGTGCAGAAAACTTTCTGCACGGTCGCCCGGACTTGCCCGACACCATTCGCCGCCTGCAAGCCTACGCCGAAGCGGGCGCCGATGTGCTGTATGCGCCGGGCCTGCGCAGTGCCGAAGAGGTGTTGGCGGTGGTCAAGGCCGTCGCGCCCAAGCCGGTAAATGTGTTGATGTCCGGTGGCCTGAACCTCAGCGTCGCGCAGTTGAGCGAACTGGGCGTGCGGCGCATCAGCGTGGGCTCGGCACTGGCCCTGGCGGCCTATGGCGAGTTTTATCGGGCGGCGCAGGAAATCTACGGGCTGGGCACCTTTACCTTCACCGAGCGCAAGATGCCGTTCGACCAGGCCAATCGATTCTTCAAGGGCTAAGCGGTGCGGTCGATCAGGTGGATGGGCGCGTTGCTGGTGCTCGGCGGCGCGCTGGCCGTGGGCGTATGGCGCGGCTGGGTGCCGTTGCCCCATGAATGGAACCCGTGGGCGCCGCTGGACGTGCGCGCCAGTCCGAACCTGTTGACGCGCTACAAACTGGGGCGGCTGCAGGATGATCCCGCGCTGTGCGACCAGGTGCTTAAAACCTCGGGGTTGCGGGTGAGCCGTCAGGCCGACTCGCGCGCCGACGCCGCTTGCCCGCTGCGCAACACGTTGAGGGTACAGGGCGCAGAGGTTGGCTTGAGCAGCAGCTTCCTGGCCAGTTGCCCACTGGCGGTAGCGTTTGCCCTGTTCGAGCGCCACAGCTTGCAACCGGCGGCTCAGGCGATATACGGCCAGGCGGTGACGCGGGTCGATCACCTGGGCAGTTTTGCCTGTCGCAATGTCTACAACCGCGCCGAAGGCCGACTCAGCCAGCACGCGTCGGCCAATGCATTGGATATCGCCGGGTTTCGCCTGGCTGATGGGCGCCGTATCAGTGTGCTCAAGGACTGGCCGGGGGAGGGTGCTGACGCGCGATTTTTACGTGAGGTGCGTGACGGCGCGTGTCACGCGTTCAATGGGGTGTTGAGCCCCGACTATAATGCCGCGCACCGTAACCACTTCCATCTGGATATGGGCCGCTGGTGGATGTGTCGCTAAGCGTCAGGCGGCCAGGCGCAGGTTGTTGGCGATCAGCGGGCGTGCCCAGTGGTAGTCAAAATCCAGGGCCTTCTGTTGTTCTGCCAGAGCCTGTTCGGTGAACGGAGTCGCGGCCGGTGGCAACAAGTCCAGCTCGAACTCGGCAATCGGCAAGTGCAGCGGGCGGGGTTGCGGCGCTGGGCCCGGCTCAGCGACGGGTTGACCTGCACTCAGGACAATCGGGCGTACCCAGCCGCTTTCGAAATTCTGCTGGCGTTGCTGGGCGATGATGTCTTCATCAGGAAAGGGTGGCGCTGCGGGTGGCAGCAACTCGGTCTCGAATTCGGCAATCGGCAGGAACAGCGGCTCAGGCGGGGCGATCACGGTGTCTTTTACGTCGCACTCGCGCTGGGTGAGGATCTGCGCGAGCAGGTCGGCGCCTTCGCTGGGTTCCACCGCCGGGTCTTTCGGTGCAGTCGCCGTGGCGGCCAGCGCGCCTGGGATGGCACCGAGCTGCTCGGCGAGGGCGCGGGCGAAGAAGTCCTGCCACACATGGCTCACCCCGGCCAGCGCTTGAGTATTGCGCAGGCCGTAGTGGTTGTGGGTCGGCAGTACACCGATAGTTAGGGGAAGAATGTCTGACATTTTTTTCGGTCGACGCTCAGCTCTGGCAAAATACCTGACTGTTGTTTTTATCGGCCGGTGTTTGCCGATCCTTAATATTTTTGAGCGTAGCGATTGATGAGCGAACAACCAGCGGCCAGCCGCATTCGGGTCGAGGCTTTGGCCGAAGGATTCCAAGCCCGCGCCGAGCAGTGGGCGGCGCTGCTTGGCTTGCCTGTGCAACTCGATGATGCGGATTTTTCCCTGCAAGTCGGGGAACAAGGTCTGCAGTTGCAACAGCTCGGGCCTGACGCGCCGGGGCCGGTGCGGGTCGATTTCATCGAAGGTGGCGCGGCGCACCGGCGTTTGTACGGCGGCGGCAGCGGGCAGATGATCGCCAAGGCCGTGGGCATCGCCCAAGGCGTTCGCCCGCGCGTACTCGACGCCACGGCGGGCCTGGGCAAGGATGCCTTCGTGCTGGCCAGCCTGGGCTGCGAGATGAGCCTGGTCGAGCGCCAGCCGCTGATCGGCGCCTTGCTTGAAGATGGCCTGGCACGAGCTGCGCAGGATTTTGAAGTGGCGCCGATTGTGGCGCGGATGCAGCTGCTCAAGGGCAACTCCATCGAGGTGATGTGCAATTGGGCAGGCGAGCCGCCGCAAGTGATCTACCTTGACCCGATGTTCCCGCATCGTGAGAAAACCGCCCTGGTGAAGAAGGAAATGCGTCTGTTCCGGCCACTGGTCGGCGATGACCCGGACGCACCGGCCTTGCTCGCAGCGGCGTTGGCCCTGGCCAGCCACCGTGTGGTGGTCAAGCGCCCGCGCAAGGCACCGTGCATCGAGGGGCCCAAGCCGAGCCATGCGCTGGAGGGTAAATCCAGTCGGTACGATATTTATCCTAAAAAAGCACTCAAGCCCTGAGCTTTAAGCTGCAAGCGCGCTGAACTTGGCGCTTGCAGCTAACCACTTGCCGCTGCCCCTCGCCCATATGCCCGCATAAACAACCCCACCACCTCGTGCACATGCGCCTCGGCGTCCGCCTCGCTCAATTGCCCGCCACAGCCATACAGCAGACGGAAGTTCGCGGTGCCTTTGAGCAGGCAAAAGAAGTGCTCGGCCGCCTTGAAGGGTTTGTCGATGCTCAGGGCGCCACTCTCGTCGATCCGACTGAGCAGACGCTCCATGCCCTGCAACATGCGCATGGGTCCTGCTTCGAAGAAGATCTGCGAGAGTTTCACGTCCTGATTGCCGGTCGTCATCATCAGGCGATGCAGGTTCACCGACTCCTCGCTGTTGATCAGCCGATGAAACCCGCGCGCGATGTTCAGCAGCACCGTTTGCACCGGCATGGCGTCGGGCAGTTCGAAATACATCACCGGCAGTTGTTCCTCGCACTTGGCGACGACGGCGGCAGTGAACAAGGTTTCTTTGTCGGTGAAGTGGCTGTAGACGGTCAGTTTCGACACCCCCGCTTCAAGCGCCACAGCGTCCATGCTGGTACTGGCATAGCCATTGCCCAAAAACAGAACTTTGGCGGCTTCGAGGATTGCCTGGCGTTTTGCCATGTCCTTGGGGCGCCCGGGGCTATTGGTGTTTATAGGATTGTCGGACATTTTCACCTTTAATACTGGACTGGTGAGTTTGGTATTAATAACATACCGGCCAGTATAATTATTCCTAGCATCATTTGCGAAAGGTCCTACAGCATGCGCAGCACTTTCCTGCCCCTTGCGTTGCTTGCCAGCTTGGTCTTCCTGTTAGCCGCCTGCGGCCACGAAGAAGCGGTCCAAACCACCATTCGCCCGGCCATGGTGGTGCAACCCCAGCCTTCGGCGCAGGCGATGGACAGCTATCCAGGTGAAGTGCGCGCCCGCTATGAACCGGATCTGGCCTTTCGCATTGGTGGCAAAGTCAGCAAGCGCCTGGTGGAAGAGGGCGAGCGGGTCAAGGCCAACCAGCCCCTGGCAGAGCTCGACCCCCAGGACGTGCGTCTGCAACTGGAAGCCTCCCGTGCCCAAGTGGCGGCTGCCCAAGCCAACCTGAGCCTGGTGCGCGCCGAGCGTGACCGCTACAAGACCCTGATGGACCGTCAGATGGTTAGCCGGTCCCAGTACGACAATTCTGAAAATCTTTATCGAGCCGGTGAGGCACGTCTCAAGCAGATCAACGCTGAATTCGACGTGTCCAGCAACCAGGCCGGCTATGCGGTGCTGCGTGCGCCCCAGGACGGTGTCGTCGCCAGGCGCGCGGTTGAAGTCGGCCAGGTCGTCTCCGCTGGCCAAACCGTGTTCACCCTGGCCACCGATGGCGAGCGTGAAGTGTTGATCAGCCTGCCTGAGCAGGGCTTCGGCCGTTTCAAGATCGGCCAGCCGGTGTCGGTTGAGCTGTGGAGCCAGCCGGATCAACGGTTTGCCGGGCGCATTCGCGAGCTGTCGCCCGCCGCCGACCCGAAGTCGCGCACCTTCGCTGCGCGGGTGGCGTTCACGGGCGGTAAAGTCCCGGCGGAACTCGGCCAGAGCGCCCGCGTATTCATACAGGTCGACGGTGTGATTCCACTGTCGGTGCCGCTGTCTGCCCTGAGTGCGGAAAACGGCGCGTCGTACGTCTGGCGTGTGCAACCGGATAACACCCTCAAGCGCACACCCGTGCGCATCGGCGCGTTTGGCGAGAAGACCGTGCCGGTACTCGAAGGCCTGGCGCCCACCGACTGGGTGATTGCGGCGGGTGTGCATGTGCTCCATGAGGGGCAGCAAGTGCGCCCGGTGGATCGCGCCAACCGTGTGGTGAATCTGGCGGCCAAGGAGTAGTCCCCGATGGGTTTCAATCTTTCCGAATGGGCGTTGCGTAATCGCCAGATCGTACTGTTCCTGATGATCCTGCTGGCGGTGGTCGGCACTTTGTCCTACACCAAGCTGGGGCAAAGCGAAGACCCTCCCTTCACCTTCAAGGCCATGGTGATCAAGACCAACTGGCCTGGAGCCACGGCCCAGGAAGTTTCACGCCAGGTCACCGAGCGCATCGAGAAAAAATTGATGGAAACTGGCGAGTACGAGCGCATTGTCTCGTTCTCGCGGCCCGGCGAATCCCAAGTCACCTTCATCGCTCGTGA
Organism: Pseudomonas sp. R2-37-08W; assembly: GCF_003851705.1. Taxonomy (NCBI): domain Bacteria; kingdom Pseudomonadati; phylum Pseudomonadota; class Gammaproteobacteria; order Pseudomonadales; family Pseudomonadaceae; genus Pseudomonas; species Pseudomonas sp. R2-37-08W. The sequence continues at coordinate 1,422,320 of NZ_CP027728.1, forward strand.
TTCCATGCACTCGGCGCAGATTCCCGAGCTGTGGTACCAGGTGCGCAAGAAGATCAGCGATATCCGCCAGACCCTGCCGCCGGATATCCAGGGGCCGTTTTTCAACGATGAGTTCGGCACCACGTTCGGCAATATCTACGCCTTGACCGGTGACGGTTTCGACTACGCCGTGCTCAAGGACTACGCCGACCGCATCCAGATTCAGCTGCAACGGGTGCCGGACGTGGGCAAGGTTGAGCTGCTTGGCCTGCAGGACGAAAAGGTCTGGATCGAGCTGTCCAACCTCAAGCTCGCTACCCTCGGCCTGCCAATGGCCGCTGTGCAGCAGGCGCTGCAGGAGCAGAACGCGGTCTCCACCGCAGGCTTCTTTGAAACCCCGACCGAACGGGTGCAGTTGCGGGTGTCGGGTAACTTCAAGAGCGTGGAAGAGATCCGCAACTTTCCGGTTCGGGTGGGCGAGCGAACCTTCCGCATCGGCGATGTGGCCGATATTCACCGTGGTTTCAATGACCCACCGGCACCGCGCATGCGCTACATGGGCGCCGACGCCATCGGCCTGGCCGTGGCCATGCGTGACGGCGGCGACATTCTGGTGCTGGGCAAGGCCCTGGAGCGTGAATTCGCACGATTGCAGAAGAATCTTCCGGCGGGCATGGAGTTGCGCAAGGTCTCCGATCAACCGGCAGCGGTGAAAACCAGTGTCGGCGAATTCGTCCAGGTGCTGGCTGAAGCGTTGGCCATTGTGTTGCTGGTGAGCTTCTTTTCCTTGGGCGTGCGCACCGGCATGGTGGTGGCGTTGGCGATTCCGTTGGTACTGGCGATGACTTTCGCCGCCATGTACTACCTCGGCATCGGCCTGCATAAAATCTCCCTGGGTGCCCTGGTATTGGCCTTGGGTTTGCTGGTAGATGACGCAATCATCGCTGTGGAAATGATGGCGATCAAAATGGAGCAGGGCTACGACCGGCTCAAGGCCGCGAGTTTCGCCTGGACCAGCACCGCGTTCCCGATGCTCACCGGTACCTTGATCACGGCGGCGGGCTTCCTGCCGATTGCTACCGCGCAATCGAGTACTGGCGAATACACCCGCTCGATCTTTCAGGTGGTGACCATCGCTTTGCTGGCGTCCTGGGTTGCCGCCGTGGTGTTCGTACCATATCTGGGCGAAAAGCTCCTGCCGGACCTGGCGAAGATTCATGCGGCCAAACACGGCACCAACGGTCCTGACCCTTACGGCACGCCGTTCTACCAGCGCGTAAGACGATTGGTGGAGTGGTGCGTACGTCGGCGCAAGACGGTGATCGTCCTGACGCTGCTGTTGTTTATCGGCTCGGTTGCCTTGTTCCGTTTCGTGCCGCAACAGTTCTTCCCGGCCTCCGGTCGCCTGGAACTGATGGTCGACCTGAAACTGGCCGAAGGTGCCTCCCTGAGCAACACTGCCGAGCAGGTCAAACGCCTCGAAACCTTGCTCAAGGAACACGCTGGCATCGGCAATTACGTGGCCTACGTGGGCACCGGTTCGCCGCGCTTCTACCTGCCACTCGACCAGCAACTGCCGGCGGCCAGCTTCGCGCAATTCGTGGTACTGGCCAACACCATCGAAGAGCGCGAAAGCCTGCGCACCTGGCTGATCGAAACCCTGAACGAACAGTTTCCTGAACTGCGTTCACGCGTCACCCGTCTGGAGAATGGCCCGCCGGTGGGCTACCCCGTGCAGTTTCGCGTGACCGGCGAGCACATCGAAGAAGTCCGCGCCCTGGCGCGCAAGGTGGCGACCAAGGTTCGCGAGAACACCCACGTGGTCAATGTGCATCTGGACTGGGAAGAGCCGAGCAAAATCGTCTACCTGAATATCGACCAGGACCGCGCCCGCGCGCTGGGCGTGAGCACCGCCAATCTGTCGAAATTCCTGCAAAGCTCCCTGACCGGCAGCACCGTCAGCCAGTACCGGGAGGATAACGAGTTGATCGAAATCCTCCTGCGCGGCACCGTTCACGAACGCACTGAGTTGTCGCTGCTGCCCAGCCTGGCCGTACCCACCGACAACGGTAAAAGTGTGGCCTTGGCCCAGATTGCAACCCTTGAGTATGGCTTTGAGGAAGGCATCATCTGGCACCGTAACCGTTTGCCTACGGTGACCGTGCGCGCCGATATCTATGGCAAGGAACAACCCGCGACGCTGGTCCAGCAGATCCTGCCGACCCTTGAAGGCGTGCGTGCCGAGTTGCCTGACGGCTATTTGCTGGAGGTCGGTGGCACCGTGGAAGACTCCGCGCGCGGACAGAACTCGGTGAAGGCCGGCGTGCCGTTGTTTATCGTGGTGGTGCTGACCTTGCTGATGCTGCAACTGCGCAGCTTCTCACGCACCGCGATGGTGTTTCTGACTGCGCCCTTGGGCCTGATCGGCGTCACCCTGTTCCTGCTGGTGTTTCGTCAACCGTTTGGTTTCGTGGCGATGCTCGGCACCATCGCCCTGTCGGGGATGATCATGCGCAACTCGGTGATATTGGTCGACCAGATCGAACAGGACATCAAGGCGGGGCTGGCGCCCTGGCAGGCGATTATTGAAGCCACGGTCCGACGCTTCCGGCCGATCGTGCTGACCGCACTTGCTGCGGTACTGGCGATGATTCCACTGTCGCGTAGTGTGTTCTTCGGGCCGATGGCGGTGGCAATCATGGGCGGGTTGATTGTGGCGACGGCGTTGACGCTGCTGTTTCTACCGGCGCTTTACGCCGCGTGGTTCAGGGTCAAGCGGCAATGATTGGAATCTTCGCAAGGAACGTTTCTTAAGGTTTCGCCACTCATGGACTACCTGATTACAGGTATTCAGTCCGACGGATTTCACGCCGTCGGGCCGGATCTCACATCTGATGATTCAAGGAGTGTCCAATGGGATTTTTCATCGGCAAATCGTTGAGCGTTTCTGTCAGCAGCAGCTTCGGCGGCGGTAACTGCGCAAAACCCAAGCCACCTGCAAATGACTGTAATGACAAGTGCAAACCCAAACCCGACTGCCATGGCGGTGGTGGCTCGATCAAGTTCGGCGTAGGCGTGATGCCGCTGGGCGCGGTGATCTTTGGCGGGCTGGCCGGCAAGCTGTTCTGACGGTGCAGTGAGCGGCACCCGAGCAGGTGATCTTCCCCGCCTGCTCGGGTGCATACACTGTCTACAGGGCGCCGAACACTTTCTTGGCAAGGCTGGTGGCGGCAGCTGCCGGATTCTTGCGAATCGTTTCTTCCTGCTGCGCGATCATCTTGAACAAGCCGTCCAGCGCCTGTTCGGTCACGTAGTTTTCAACATTGGCGCTTTTGGCGTCCACCGCGCCAAACGCGGCGGCCTTGCCGGCGAGTGCGTTGTACTGCTGGGCCACGCCGACCTTGTCGGTGGCAGCCTTGACGATGGGCAGGAACTTGGCGCGGATTTGGTCGCGACTGCTCTTGTTCAGGTACTGGGTAGCTGAGTCCTGGCCGCCACTGAGGATGCCTTTGGCATCGGTCACACTCATGTTTTTCACGGCATTGACCAGAATCGGCTGAGCCTGGGTAACGGCGGTTTCCGCCGCTTTGTTCATGCTGGTTTCGAGCTGGGTGACCTGATCGCCCATGCCGAACATCTTCAACTTGTCAGCGACCTTGCCCAGCTTGCCCGGCAAGCCGATCTTCACGTCGGGGTTATTGCTGAAACCACCGGGCGTGCCCAGTTGTTTCACGGCGATCTGTGCGCCCTGGGTCAAGGCGTCCTTGAGGCCGCCGCTGGCGTCGCCCTGGGACAGGCTGCCAAGGTCCAGTGCCATGGCGCTGGTGCCCAGCAGCAGGCCGGTGAGCAGGGCCGTGAGGCGAAGAGGGTTACGGAGCATGGGCGCTTCCTTGTGGTTGAATTCAGTGGGCTGCAGCATCGACGCGCACGCGCAGCGGCTGATGATCCTGGCCGTTGAGCTGTACGGCGTGCCGTTCAGTGGTGATGAACAGTAGCTTGCCATCCACCTCAATGCGAGCGCTGACCGAGTAGCTATGGCCAGGCTTGACCTGCGCCGGGTCATAACTCAGGTGAAACGGCAGCGGCACCTGGCCTTTGATCGGGCCTTTCTGTTCGGCGAGCACCACGGCCGGCGCGTCCATCAGCGACACGTCTTGCAGGCTGACGCTCAAGGTGGCGGTAGGCGGCAGGGCGATGCGTTGCAGGTAGAACACTTCGCCGTCGAGGCTGGCCTTGGGGGTGGGAGACATGGATTGGCAGGCCCCGAGCAGGGCAGTGAGGCCCAGGAGGATGATCTTCTTCATGGTGCAGCTCCTTATCAACGGCGCCGGAAACCGCCCGGCGCCTTGTTCAATCTTGTGGGGATTGCGCCGGTTCCACCGGCTGCTCGGCCGCGCCATCGACGCGATGCAACGCCACTTGGCGGATCGACAAGCGAATGTCCGCCGGCAGTACACGCTTGGCCGCGCCTTCGGCCAGCTCGCCGAGCAGGTCGTGATAGCTCAGCTTGCCGGCTTCATCGCGGCGCAGCACATCTTGCTCCAGCAAGGTCTGGATGAAATGTCGGAAAAGGCTCTTGTCGAAGAATTCCGGGGCATTGAGGCCATGCAGGATCGACAGCCGCTGGGCCATGATCGTGCACAGGTCTTCCAGCTCCTCGGCGCTGATGCTGTTCTGGCCGCTGTTGAGCAGCAGCGAGATCGCCATGTAGAAGCGTTGCAGGGTCTGGGCGATGCTCTTGGACAGTAGCGTCAGCAGCACGAAATGCCGCGAACTCGGCGCCGGGCGCAGGTACACGTTGTTTTCGAAGCGCAGCAGGCCCTGTTCGACGAACGCATCCAGCCATTGGTCGACCACCGCATCCAGCTCCTCCAGAGACCAGCGGATGAACAGCTCCGACTGCAGGTACGGGTAAAGCGCATGGGTGTAGCGCAGGATCTGCTCGCGGCTCATTCGCGAACTGCTCTGGAAGAAACTCGCCAGCAGCGCGGGCAGGGCGAAGATGTGCAGCACGTTGTTGCGGTAATAGGTCATCAGGACGGCGTTCTGCTCATCCAGATAGACGATTTTGCCCAGGGCATCGCTCTGTTCCGACAGCAGCTTCATGTCCTTGACGTGCTTGATCAGCGCCAGGCCGTCGCCTTCCGGCAGGGTGGTATGCGGTGAATAGGGCACGCGGCGCAGCAGCGCCAGGTACAGGTCCAATTGGCGGGCCATGGCCTGCTCATCCAGTGCCAGGCGAGTGGTCGACAGCAGCGCCAATGCCACCAGGTTCACCGGGTTCACCGCAGCGGCCTCGTTCAAGTGGCGGGCCACCTGCTCGCCGAGGCGGTGAGTGGTTTCATTCAGCCAGGCCGGCTTGTAATTCGGGCCCAGTTCCTGAGAGCGCCAATCCGGTTGCTCGTGGTCGAGAAACTCCGCCAGCTTGATCGGCTCGCCGAAGTTGACCGCGACCTGGCCGAAGCGCTGCTTGAGCGCGCCTGCCACTTTGAAAATATCGAAAATCGACTCTTTCTTCTTGCTCGCACCGCGCAGCTCGCCCAGATAGGTACGGCCTTCCAGCACCCGTTCGTAGCCGATATACACCGGCACGAACACGATGGGCATGCGCGAAGAGCGCAGGAAACTGCGCAGGGTGATCGCCAGCATCCCGGTTTTCGGCTGCAGCATGCGCCCGGTGCGCGAACGGCCGCCTTCGACGAAGTACTCCACCGGGAAACCCTTGGTGAACAGGGTGTGCAGGTATTCGTTGAATACCGAGGTGTACAGCGGGTTGCCCTTGAAGGTGCGGCGCATGAAAAACGCACCGCCACGACGCAGCAGGCTGCCGATCACGGGCATGTTCAGGTTGATGCCGGCGGCAATGTGCGGCGGGGTCAGGCCATTCTTGAACAGCAGGTAGGACAGCAACAGGTAGTCGATATGGCTGCGGTGGCAAGGTACGTAGATCACTTCGTAGCCCTGGGCAACCTGTTGCACACCCTCGATGTTATTGACCTTGATGCCGTCGTAGATTTTGTTCCAGAACCAGCTCAGCACCACTTCCAGGAAGCGGATCGCCGTGTAGGTGTAGTCCGAGGCGATTTCATTGCCATAGCGCAGGGCCAGGGCCTTGGCTTTTTCCGGCGAGATTTTCTCGCGCTCGGCTTCATCGGCAATGGCCTGACGCACCAGCGGCATATTGACCAGGCCCTTCACCAGGTTGCGACGGTGGGACAGGTCGGGGCCGATCACGGCGGTCTTCAGGTTACGAAAGTGCACGCGCAGGATGCGTTGGGCCATGCGCACGGTGCGTTCGTGCCCTTTATTGTGCTCGATCAATTCACGCAGGTTGATGGGCGCGGAGAATTGCACCCGGGTCTTGCGACCCAGGATCAGAATGCTCAGCAACCGGCGCAGGCGCCCGGTGACCGCCCAGCTGTCGGCGAACAACAGTTTCCAGGGGCTGGACTCACTTTCGGGGGATTGGCCCCAGAACACGCTGACCGGAATGATTTGTGCATTCTCTTCGGCATGTTCGGTCAGGGTGTTGACCAGGCGCGTCAGGGTGGGTGGTGTGCCGCGCTTGTCCTGGCGGCCGAGCCAATCCGGGTCCGGCGTGAGGTAAAAGAACGCTGCGGGTTCCATCAACGGGCCTACCGAAACCGGCAGCACCGGGCGCGGCAGGCCGGCCTTGGTGCACTCGGTATCGACCACGGCCAATTCGGTCAGGGAGGGCGATTGCAGGACGTAGAACACCGGCCGGCTGCGGTCCAGGTTAAGGGTGAGGGACGACTGGTTGATCGTCTCCGAGCGAACCCAGAGGTACAGCAGTCGACGCAAGGTGCCAAACACCAGACGACGGAACGGGGAGCGGGTCATAGGCGAACTGCTTCAAGTGGAAAAAACCGAGCAGGCGCTCGGGCGGGTAGTGTGCCGTATTCATCGAAAATCGGCAAAAAGCGGCGATGTAAAGTTGGGTTGATGGTTTTTGAACGTGTCTTATACTCGGCAGTTCAACGCCAGCGACTCAATAATAAAAACCAGTGGGAGTGAACAGATGACAACGCGCGAAACCGGCAGTGTGAAGTGGTTCAACGACGCCAAGGGCTATGGCTTTATCCAGCGTGAAGACGGCAAGGATGTGTTCGTGCACTACCGCGCCATTCGCGGTGACGGCCACCGCTCGCTGGCCGAGGGGCAACAGGTGGAATACGCCGTGGTGACAGGCGATAAGGGCTTGCAGGCGGAGGATGTGGTCGGCCTGTAATTTGCTACACCGCCAAACCCATGTGGGAGGGGGCTTGCTCCCGATTGCTGACTATCAGGCACAGAATTCATTGACTGATCCACCGCTATCGGGGGCAAGCCCCCTCCCACATTTGATTGGGTTTGCAACTCGGAATCAGGCGGTTTTCCAGGTGATCTGTTCTTCGCCGTCTGCGCTGATGCGAATCCAGGTGTCGGCGCTGTCTTCACCCTCTTCCTCGACCCAAGTCCCCGGCGCGCAGCGCACTTCAACATTCAATGCGGCAAACGCGGCGCGGGCGCAGGCGATGTCGTCGTCCCACGGCGTCTGATCGCTTTCCAGGTACAGGCTGTTCCATTTGCCGACGGCTTTTGGCAACCAGGTCACCGGCACGTTGCCGGCTTTGCACTTGTAGGTCTGGCCCTTCTGGACCCAGTCGGTGCACGGGCCCAGGGCGGCGCCCAGCCAGGCGGCGATGGCCTTGTAGTCGACGTCGGCGTCCTTCAGGTAAATCTCAATATCGGGTTGGCGCATGGATGTTCCTCGTTGCGGGATTCGAAAATCCATTCGCGGGTGCTGAAAAGTCGGTTATTGAAGCACGAAATAATCGTAGCGCATCGACACGGTCACCTGCAGCGGCTCGGCGGCTTCGATCACCTCGCTGCGGCGCTCGGCGCTCGCACGCCAGCCGTGAGGGGTCATGGCCAGCAGGTTGGCGCGGTCCCCGGGCTCGGCCAGGCACAGTGTGAACTCAAGGGTTTCACTGTGCGCCAGGCCCATGCCATCCGGCACCAGTGCCAGGTGTTTGTCGTCGGAGTATTCGCGCACTTCGTCATACAAGCGTTCGCGCAGCTCCATCAGGTGGCCGCGGGTAGGGCCAACCTTCATCAAACCGCCGCCAGGGATGAGCAGGCGCTTGGCTTCCTGCCAGTCCAGCGGGCTGAACACGCTGGCGAGAAACTGGCAACTGGCGTCGGCCAATGGGACGCGGGCCATGCTGGCGATCAACCAGGTCAGCGCCGGGTTGCGCTTGCACGCGCGCTTGACCGCTTCCTTGGAAATATCCAGGGCGTAGCCGTCGGCGTCGGGCAGGGCATCGGCGATTTGCGCGGTGTAGTAGCCCTCGCCACAGCCGATGTCCACCCAGCGTTGTGGCGCGCGTTCGGCGGCCAGCTCGGCCAGTCGCTTGGCCACAGGGGCGTAGTGCCCGGCATTGAGGAAGTCGCGGCGCGCCTCGACCATCGCCAGGTTATCGCCCGGGTCGCGGCTGTTCTTGTGCTGCACTGGCAACAGGTTCAGGTAACCCTGGCGCGCGCGGTCGAAACGGTGCCCGGCGGGACACGCCACACCGTTGTCCACCGCAGTGAGCGGGGCGCTGCAAAGGGGGCAGGCAAGCATCAGGCGAGCAACTTGATCAGGGTCTGGTAGTAAATTTCGGTCAACACATCGAGGTCGCTGGCGAGGACGCGCTCGTTGACCTGATGGATCGTCGCATTCACCGGGCCCAACTCGACCACCTGGGTGCCCAGGGTCGCAATGAAACGGCCGTCGGAGGTACCGCCACTGGTGGATGCCTTGGTTTCACGCCCGGTGATCGCCTTGATGCTGGCCGATACCGCGTCGAGCAATGCGCCCGGCTCGGTGAGGAACGGCAGACCCGACAGCGCCCAGTCCACATGCCAGTCCAGGCCGTGTTTATCCAAAATCGCTGCGACCCGCTGCTGCAACCCTTCCACGGTGGACTCGGTGGAGAAACGGAAGTTGAACACCGCTGTCAGGTCGCCGGGAATGACGTTGGTGGCGCCGGTGCCGGAATTAAGGTTGGAGATCTGGAAACTGGTCGGTGGGAAGAAGGTGTTGCCGTCATCCCAATGCTCGGCGGCGAGTTCGGCCAATGCCGGTGCGGCCAGATGGATCGGGTTCTTCGCCAGGTGCGGATACGCCACGTGGCCCTGTACACCGCGCACGGTCAGGGTGGCGCCGAGGGAGCCACGACGGCCGTTCTTGACCACATCGCCCACCAGTTTCGTGCTCGACGGCTCGCCGACGATGCACCAGTCAAGGCGCTCGTTGCGTGCGGCCAGGCGCTCGACCACGGCCTTGGTGCCATGGTGCGCCGGGCCTTCTTCATCGCTGGTAATCAGGAAGGCCACCGAACCTTTGTGGTCCGGGTAGTCGGCTACAAAACGCTCCGCCGCCACCAGCATCGCCGCCAGGCTGCCTTTCATATCCGCCGCGCCACGGCCGCAGAGCATGCCGTGTTCGTCGATCAGCGCGTCGAACGGGTCGTTCTGCCAGGCCTGCACCGGGCCGGTCGGCACCACGTCGGTGTGGCCGGCAAAGCACAGCACCGGGCCTTCCTGGTTGCCATGGGTGGCCCAGAAGTTATCCACCTCGAAAATGCGCATCGGCTCGAGCGCAAAACCGGCGTCGCCCAGGCGCTGCATCATCAGCTTCTGGCAATCGGCATCGATCGGCGTGACCGACGGGCGACGGATCAGGTCGATGGCGAGTTGAAGGGTCGGCGAAAGGTCGGCATGGGCCGTCATGGGAGAACTCCGGAAATCGAGACAGCGACGTTCTAATTGTAGGAGCGAGCTTGCTCGCGAAAAACGCAAGGGCTCCGCGTGCATTCAGGGTGCCCGCTTCATCGTTAACGATTTTCGCGAGCAAGCTCGCTCCTACAGTGATGTGTGCAAGGCGTATAAAACGGCCGTTATCTTATAGCAAAACGGCGGCCAGAGGCCGCCGTTTAGTGCATTGCGCAAGTTTTTACACGGCGGTGACAGGCTCTGCCTTCGGCGCCGGTTTCGGCAGCGACGACAAAAACGCCATGATCAGCGCCGCCAAGTACGGCAGCGACTGCACCAGCAACATTACCACCCAGAAGCGCATGTCATTGCTCGGCAGGCCTTGCACCAGGTAAATCCCCAAGGCGGCGCCCCACAACAGCAGCATGATGAACATTTCTTCGCGGGCTTCGGAAATCGCCACCCAGAAGCCGTGGTTATCCGCGTTTTTCGGTGTACGAAAGAACGGAATGCTGGTGGTGAAGAAGCCGTACAGCACCGCTTTGGCGATGGTGTGCGACAACGCCAGGCCGGCCAGGGCCGCGCAGAAGGCATCCTTGAGGTTCACCCCGACCGCACGGCGGTAGAGGAAGATGATCTTGCCCACCTTGAACACGAACAACGCCAACGGCGGGATCGCGAAGATCAGCAACGGCGGATCGACGCGGGTCGGCACGATGATCATCGCCGCCGACCACAGCAGCGCGCCCACGGTGAAGAAAATGTTCATGCCATCGGCCACCCACGGCAGCCAGCCCGCGAGGAAGTGATAGCGCTGGCCACGGGTCAGCTCGGTGCCTTTGCCGCGCAGCAGGCTGGCGGTGTGGCGCTTGATGATCTGAATCGCACCGTAGGCCCAGCGGAAACGCTGTTTCTTGAAGTCGATAAAGGTGTCGGGCATCAGGCCCTTGCCGTAGCTGTCGTGGTAATACGCCGCCGACAGGCCTTTTTCGAACACGCGCAGGCCCAGTTCGGCGTCTTCACAGATGCACCAGTCGGCCCAGCCGAGTTCTTCGAGCACCGAGCGACGGGTCATGGTCATGGTGCCGTGCTGGATGATCGCGTCGCGGTCGTTGCGGGTGACCATGCCGATATGGAAGAAGCCTTTGTATTCCGCGTAGCAGAGCTTCTTGAAGGTGCTTTCGTTCTGGTCGCGGTAATCCTGGGGCGACTGCACCACGGCGATTTTCGGGTCGGCGAAGTGCGGCACCATGTGCTTGAGCCAGTTGGGCGACACGCAGTAGTCCGAGTCGATCACCGCGATCACTTCGGCGTCCTTGGCAGTGTGCGGGATCAGGTAGTTCAGCGCGCCACCCTTGAAACCGGCGAGGGGCGCGACATGGAAGAACTTGAAGCGCGGGCCCAGGGTTTCGCAGTAGTCGCGCACCGGTTCCCATACCGCCGGGTCTTTGGTGTTGTTATCGATGATCAGGACTTCGTAGTCCGGGTAATCGAGTGCGGCCAGGGCGTCGAGGGTCTGTTTGACCATCTCCGGCGGCTCGTTGTAGCACGGCACATGGATCGACACTTTCGGGCGGTAGTCCGATTCCCCTTCGACCGGCAGGAATTCACGTCGGCGTTTGTGGGTCCACACCGCTTCCGCCAGTTCGTGGGCTTCGGTCAGCAGCACGATAAACACACCCAGGGCGCCGAGGGCCAGGAGAATGCCCACGGTCACGCTGAACCAGGTGCTGTATTGCTGGCTGTAGTCGTAGCCGATCCACACCAGCACCGAACCGCACAGGAACGCGATAAACGTCAGGAAGGTACGACCGCGCTGGCGCAGGGCCGAGCCGTCGATCATCAGCAGGGTCAGGGACAGCAGCGCCAGGACCACCGAACCGATGGCCAGCACGCGCCACTGCGGGATTGCGACCACCGGGCCTTCAAAGTTGAATTTCTGCTGACGCGCGGCGTTGAATACGCCCCAATAAGCGCCCGCCGAGCCTTCGTCGCTGACTTTCCAAGGCTGATCGAACGCCTCGATGACAAAGTAGTTGTAGCCCTGGCGATTGAGTTTGTTCACCAGCGTGCGCAGGTAAACCGCCTGGTCGGCAGGTGAGGTTTCATTACCACCGCGCATGCGTCCGTTACTCGGCCAGCCAATTTCCGACAGCAGCAGCGGCTTTTTCGGGAACAGTTTCTTCAGGTCCCGCGCACGGTCGAGTACGTACTGGCCGGCCTTGTCCATGGGGATAAATTCCCAGAACGGCAGGATGTGCGCGGCGATGAGGTCGACGTGCTTGGCCAGTTCCGGGTTTTTTTCCCAAATGTGCCACTGCTCGGAAGTCGTCACCGGAACCTTGACCGCTGCACGCACACGGTCCAGCAGCACGATCAGGTCCTGCGGGGTGATTTCTTCACGGAACAACGCTTCGTTACCGACCACCACGCGCACGACGCTGCGCGAGCTGTTGGCGATTTCGATGGCGCGCTGGATTTCGCGTTCGTTGCGCTCAAGGTCCGGGCTGATCCAGATCCCCAGTGTCACCCGCAGACCGAACTCTTCGGCCAGCTTGGGAATATCGCCCAGGGTGCCGTCGACCGAGTAGGTACGGATGTTGTCCGTCAGCTTGCTCATGATCGCCAGGTCCTGGCGCATCTGGTCGTCAGACGGGTACTGGTTTTTCTGAGGATACTGGCCTTGCTGGAACGGCGAGTAAGAGAACCCGGAGATCTGTTCGGGCCAGTTGGGAGCGGTGACCGGGCGGTTGATCAGCGCCCAGAAGCCAGTGAACAGCGCGGCGATTGCCAGCACGATCACCAGGTTGAGTCCAAATTTACGCGATGCCATGGTTATTTCGGGTTCCAAAGGGTGTGGAACGAAAAGAGGTGTTGGCCTGCACCGAACGGCGCGCATCCTACACCGGCCTTTCCCTGAGCGTACAGCAGACAGAGAAAAGCCGGACGTTAGTCCGCGAATGTTCACCTAAGTTCTTTACTTGTAGCTGGAAGCTTCGAACTTGTCGCGGCGTAGTCCATAATGCGCGCCGGTTTTTAGGGTAATGGTCATGAGCACAGAAGATCCGCGGTTTGCAGGCGTCGCCCGCTTGTATGGCATTGAGGGCCTGGAACGCTTGAAAGCGGCCCATGTGGCGATCGTCGGCGTCGGCGGCGTGGGCTCGTGGGCGGCGGAAGCGATAGCCCGTTGCGGGGTGGGCGAGATTTCGCTGTTTGACCTGGATGACGTTTGCGTCAGCAACAGCAACCGCCAGCTGCATGCGCTGGACAGCACCGTGGGCAAACCCAAGGTCCAGGTGATGGCCGAACGCTTGCGCGGTATCAACCCGGATTGCACCGTGCATGCGGTGGCGGACTTCGTTACCCGCGACACCATGGCCGAGTACATCACCCCGAACATCGATTGCGTGATCGACTGCATCGACGCGGTCAACGCCAAGGCGGCGCTGATTGCCTGGTGCAAGCGCCGCAAGATCCAGATCATCACCACCGGTGGCGCCGGCGGGCAGATCGACCCGACGCTGATCCAGGTGTGCGACCTGAACCGCACCTTCAACGACCCGCTGGCCTCGAAAGTACGCTCCACTCTTCGTCGTGACTATGGCTTTTCACGCACGGTGACCCGCCATTACAGCGTGCCCTGCGTGTTTTCCACCGAGCAGCTGCGCTATCCCAAGCCGGACGGCAGCATCTGTTTGCAGAAGAGTTTTGTCGGCGACGGCGTGAAGCTGGACTGCGCGGGAGGGTTTGGCGCGGTAATGATGGTGACCGCCACGTTCGGCATGGTGGCGGCGACCAAGGCGGTGGACAAGATTGTGGCCGGGGTGCGCCGGCCGTCGGAGCGGGTCAAGCCTGCCTGAAAATGTGGGAGGGGGCTTGCTCCCGATAGCTTAGTGTCAGTCACTGAATAAGTTGACGGATCCACCGCAATCGGGGGCAAGCCCCCTCCCACATTTGGTTTTATGTATGGCTGAGTTCGCGCATGCGCTGCAGGACTGCATTCAAGCCGTTGCTGCGTGACGGTGACAATTGTCGCGACAATCCGAGTTGAGCAAACCATCCGGGCAGATCAACCGCCTGCAACTCAGCCGCCGACAACCCATTCACCCGCGCCAGCAACAACGCCACCAACCCCCGAATCATCCGCGCTTCGCTGCTGGCGGCAAACTGCCAGTGGCCATTGTGCAAATGCCCCACCAACCACACCAGGCTCTCACAGCCCTGTACGAGGTTGGCATCGACCTTATCCTCATCCGCCAAGGCGGGCAGGCGTTCACCCCACTGCATCAGCATTCGGGCGCGTTGTTCCCAACTGCCGACCGACTGAAAGGCTTCCAGCGCAGCCACCGCATCCACCGGCAAGCTCATCGCAGCATCTCCAGCGCCTGGTCCAGCGCTTCAAAGAAGCGTTCCAGGTCATCGGAGTCGTTGTACAGCGCGAGGGACACGCGAATCGCCCCCGACAATTGCAGCATCTTGAGCAGCGGCATCGCACAGTGATGACCGGCACGCACGGCGACCCCCTGCTCGGTCAGCAGGTGCGCGAGGTCGGCGTTATGCACGCCCTCGACCACAAAGCTGACCAGCGCCACTTGCGGCGCGCCGAGTATGCGCACGCCATTGCGCGCTTTTAAGCCGCGCAGCAAATAATCGTGCAGTGCCGCTTCATGCCTGACCACCGCCTGTGGATCCAGCGAAGTCAGGTAATCCAGGGTCGCCCCCAGGCCGATCACGCCGGCTATCGGTGGCGTTCCCGCCTCAAAACCCAGGGGGGCAGGGCGGAAGCTGGCGCTGTGGTAGTCCGTCTGTTGCACCATTTCTCCGCCAAACTGCCAGTGGCGCAGGCGGTGCAAGGCTTCGTGGCGGCCGTAGAGCACGCCGACCCCGTCTGGGCCGTACAGTTTGTGACTGGAAAATACATAGAAGTCGCAGCCCAGAGCCTGCACGTCGTGGCGGCCATGGACAATGCCTTGAGCGCCGTCGATCACCGTCAGCGCGCCGTGGCTGCGGGCCAGCCCGAGCAAGGCGTCGAGCGGCTGCCAGGTGCCGAGTACGTTGGATAACTGGCTGACCGCCAACAGCCGCGTGCGCGGGCCGATCAGTCGGGCGGCGGCGTCAAGGTCGATCACGCCGTCAGCGTCCAGGGGCAGTATCACCAGCGTCAGTGCGCGACGTCTGGCCAGTTGCTGCCAGGGCAGCAGGTTGGCGTGGTGTTCCAGGGCGCTGATGGCAATCTCATCGCCCGCATCGAATAAGTGCTCGAGGCCATAAGCCAGGAGGTTCAGCGCAGAGGTCGCGCCGTGGGTAAACACCACCTGCCCGCTGTCGCCCACATTCAACCATTGCGCAACCTTGCTGCGACTGTCTTCAAACGCCTGGGTCGCATGGGCACCCGGCAAATGCTGGGCACGGTGCACATTGGCTGCGCCATTGGCGTAGTAATGGCTGATTGCATCCAGCAGGGCTTGGGGTTTTTGCGTGGTGGCGGCGTTGTCCAGGTAGGTCTGGTCTTGCCGTTGCAGGGTGGCGATGGCTGGAAAGTCGGCACGCCAGGGGGAGGGCACAAGCATGGGGTTCAAGACTCGTATAAGCGAGCCGCACCCGAAGGTGCGGCCCGCTGGGGCATCGAGTGGCTGCTTAGTTGTGAGCGTGCAGCGCTTCGTTCAGTTCGATGGCCGATTTGTGGGTTTTGCACTCCACGGCACCGGTCTCGGAGTTGCGGCGGAACAGCAGGTCCGGTTGGCCGGCCAGCTCACGCGCCTTGACCACTTTGACCAGTTGGTTCTTCTCGTCCAGCAAGGCAACTTTGGTCCCGGCGGTCACGTACAGGCCGGACTCCACGGTGTTGCGGTCGCCCAGCGGGATACCGATACCGGCATTGGCGCCGATCAGGCAGCCTTCGCCGACCTTGATCACGATGTTGCCGCCGCCCGACAGGGTGCCCATGGTCGAGCAGCCGCCGCCCAGGTCGGAACCCTTGCCGACGAACACGCCTGCCGATACGCGGCCTTCGATCATGCCTGGGCCTTCGGTGCCGGCGTTGAAGTTGACGAAACCTTCGTGCATGACGGTGGTGCCTTCGCCCACGTAGGCGCCCAGGCGCAGGCGGGCTGCGTCAGCGATACGCACACCGCTCGGTACGACGTAGTCGGTCATTTTCGGGAATTTGTCTACCGAGAACACTTCCAGCAGCTCGCCCCGCAGGCGCGCTTCCAACTGGCGTTCGGCCAGTTCGGCGATGTCGATGGCGCCCTGGCTGGTCCAGGCCACGTTTGGCAGCTGCGGGAACACGCCGGCCAGGTTCAGGCCGTGGGGCTTGACCAGGCGGTGGGACAGCAGGTGCAGCTTGAGGTAGGCCTCAGGCGTGGAGGTCAGGGCGGCGTCTTCGGCCAGCAAGGTCGCAACCAGCGGCGTGTGGCTTTCAGCCAGGCGGCTCAACAGGGCGGCCTGGGTGGTGTCGACGCCTTTGAGCGCGTCGGCCATTTGCAGGGCCTGGGTGACGGTGAAGGTAATCGCCTGGTTGCCTTCGGTGTAGCCGAGGATCGGCGCGATGGCCGCGACGATGTCAGCCGACGGGTTGAGCAAGGGCTGTGCGTAAAACACTTCCAGCCAAGCACCTTGGCGGTTCTGAGTGCCGACGCCGAAGCCCAGGCTGAACAGGGAATTGGACATGCTGTTACCTCTACAAAAATGGAAGGCTGGCCTACTTGAGGGCCGCCGAATAACTATCTGGCTTGAAGCCAATCAGGGTTCTGTCACCGAGATCGAGCACCGGGCGCTTGATCATCGAGGGTTGCGCGAGCATCAATTCAATGGCTTTCGACTGATCGAGATCGGCTTTGCGTTCGTCTTCGAGTTTGCGAAAGGTGGTGCCCGCACGGTTCAAAACCACCTGCCAACCGTGCTCGTCGCACCATTGGGTCAAGTGTTCGCGGTCGATACCGGCCGTTTTGTAATCATGGAACTCATAGCTCACAGCGTGCTCATCAAGCCAGGTGCGCGCCTTTTTCATGGTGTCGCAGGCTTTGATGCCGTAAAGATGTAAGTGCTTGATTTCATTGGGCATAAAATCCTCCCCAAAACTTCCCCAATATCGCCCAAAAATTCAGCCACCGATTATGCCACGTCGATCCACTCAGCGCCTCGGCTGTCTCGGTACAGGTCGGTCATAGTGGCCGAACGGTGACCGAGTAGTTTCTGGGCATCACGGCCTTCGAGTTCGTGAAGGCGTGCAGCCAGGGAGCGCTGCTCGTGAAAGGACGGTGGCTGGCGGCCAAAAGTTATCCCCAGCTTCAAGCCTGCTTTGTCGCGCGCCTCCGCAAAAGCAGAGCTCAGCGTGTCCAGCACCAGCGGCTGACCAGCCTTTGCCCGGCCCGAGGCTTGTGCATGGTGCACCAGGTGTTGTGACAGAACGCGGTCGCGGCATTGTTTAATTACAGTGGCCAGATCCAGCCCGACCGACTCGAGGCGAAGCGCGGTGTTGATCCGCAGCCTTGCCCCGGTCTTGGACTGAACGACATGCAGGAAGCCGTCGTGCACGTCCTTGAAAAGCATTGAGGCTATATCGTCCCGGCGCTGCCCAGTCAGCACCGCTAGCTCCATTGCCCTGCGAAGCCAAGGCTTCGTTGCTTCCGCGTAGATCGCCTTCCACAGTTCCAGTGTCAGCCGTTCGCGCTTGATGCTCACCCGCGCCGCCTTGGTCACTTCGACCGGGTTGGCGTCTGCCCACCCCCGCGCCTGAGCCTCGGCGAACACGTCTCGCAACAGCGAGCGCATCGCTCGGGCCATCTGCGCCTTCCCCTCTTTGGCCATGCCCGTCAGGTAATCGGCCACATCCATCGTCGTGATGTCCTTAATCCCCTTCGAACCGAATACTGCCGTGAGACGGTTTAACCGCATGCCCACGTTTTTATTGCTGCTGGCTGACAGCTTCCGCTCGGCGAACAGCTCGCGGTATTCGTCGAGCCATTCCGAGAACAATTTGCCTGGTGCTGGCGGCGGGGTGCTGATGCGCTCGGCAAGCGTTGGCTTGATGGCGTCTGCGTGGTTGGCGGCGACGGCCTCGCGAATGGCCGCCTCCTTGTCCTTGCCAAGGCCGAACACGCGACCACTGACTGGGTCGCGGTAGGTGTAATAAGTGACGCCGTTGCGGGCGTCGGTCTTGCGGTAGAGATTGGGCGGAAGATCCTTTGACCCGGTGTTACGCGGCCTGGGCGCCATTGCGTGCTCTCTCTATTCTGCTGATCAGGCTCCCGCCGACGATCCGTGCGGGCTGCTGATCAGGTTCTTGGTAGTGGGCATCTGACTCTACATAGTAGTTGCGCCCGTGCTTGACCGGTACCGGCGCGATTCGGCCCTCTCGGGCCCATTTGCGCAGGGTGTTGGGGCTCGGTGGCGTCTTGAACTCGGCCGCCGCCCATTCATCCAGGGTGACTTTGCTCATTTTTCTTTCCCTACGACCGCCGTGGGCCGCGCTGTCTTGATGATTTGAACGGCCAGGCCGAAGGTGATGAGCAGCCAGGCGCAGGTGCCGGAGAAGGCGTAGATCAGTGCCTCGGTGGTGCCGGTGGCCAGAAGTTCGGGCCCGGCCCAGAAGAACCAGCCGAGTGTCGCTACCAGGTACAGCAAAGCGCCCAGCAGTATCACGGTGAGTTTCATAGCGAACATGGGGTGTCCTTGCCGCGCTGGGCGGCAGAAGGTGGGTTATGGTTTGCCGGAGTGCTTAGCAAGCTCGCTTTCTTCTTGGCGATGGCGTCAGCGCGCTTCTGGAGAGCGCTGCACTGTTCATCCAATCGACGCCACCCGGCCTCGATGGCTTTGTCCTTGGAGGTGAACAGATCCACCTGGTGGTAGGTCTTCCGGCTCTGGGCTCGCATCCAGCCGTCCGAGCTGTAGATGCCAACGATCTCGACTTTCTTTGGCGCGAAGCCGGCGGTCAGCACCCATGCTTCGTACGGGAATTGGTTTTCAGTCATGCAGATATCCTCGCCCGCCGCTCACCGGCAGGCATGTAGGGGGATTGGGGTTAGAGTTGTGGCGCGAGCAGGTCAGCAACCACTTCGCCGGTATCGTGGAAGTACCAGTCGCTGTCGGTTAGGTTGTTGATCATGAAGGCGGCGAAGCTGTCAGCCGACATGCGCCTCATGATCCGTTCAAACTTCGCCGCCGGACCTTTCCAAGTTGGCTCTGCGCCAACGAGGCGCGCTGCCGCCAGGTTGTGGTGGCCATCCAGCAGAATGCGGTAGTGCTTGCCGCGAATCTCCAGGGTGAATGTCCTGATCACGAAAACCTTGAAGGTGGCAGCCTTTTTTGCAATGACATCGCGGTTTAGATATCGCTGGCTGCTGATCAAAGGGGGCGAGTTCATGGCTGCCAGCGCCTGCCAACGCGAAACACCATCATCATGTTGTGATGGAGGGGCACCTTGAGAACGTGGTCAAAGAACTCACCCTTCCCGGAGATGAACCCTGTCGGCACTTTGCTTTTCGCGGTCCCGAATTCCCGCCAACATTCTTCGCCGCCGTTATTTTCCCAGTAGGCGCGCTCTCGTTTAGAAATATCGTCGTAGGTTTTATAAAACACGGAGCTGTCTGGGATATCGCAGATCCGGCGCCATGCCGGATGGCGCTTGCACCAATCGGCGGCATGCTGAAAAGCTTGTTCGGCAGAGTAAAATTCTTTGGTGCTTTGTTCGCTCATGGCCTTGGCCCCTTGTAGATGAAGACGTAGGCGAACCAGAGGGTGGCGATCATGGCGTAACCTCAGTTGCTTCTACGGCTTCAAGGATCTCGCCGATCTGCACGTTTCTGGAACAGTGGTGGCAGATGCTTGGCACCTCGGCGATGTCAGCAGCCAGTTCTTTGGCTTCTTCTTCGCTTTCGGCTTCAACCTTGACCACAATCGATGCGTCGACGGTCAGGAGCACGCTGTAAGTTTTCATGGGCGAGTTCGTCCTTGCCGCTATAGCGGCTGACTTTGAAGGGGGAGGGGTTACAGAGAGGGGTTGAGGCGTTTCAGCTCGTCGAGGCAGGCGTTCCAGCCTTTGGCTTCATGCCAGGTCGCCATCATCACTTCGGGCAAAGCCTTACGCTCAGGCAGCACCACTGCTGCCTGTTCACCCCGACACACAGCCAGCCGCTTCACCGGATCGAGCGCGCCGTAATTGATGGTTACCGCCGCTACCGGCGCGGGCTGCTCTAGGCCAGAAGACATTTCACCGATAGCCAAGGTCGCAATTTCAAACGGCTTTTCGTGCATAGCTGAGGCCTTGACCACCTCATTGAGGGCGTCTACTGCGTAGGCCAGCTGCGCTTCCAGATCTCGAACCCGTTTCGTGCGCCTGGAAACAGCCGCACTTAGATCGTCAATGGTTTGATCTGCCGTGTTCAGGCTCAACTGCAGGCCATCACGCTCCCTGACCACGATCGAGTGCTTGCCGCGCCAATGCAGGACTGCGTCCAGCTCTTCAACTGTTTGAATTACCTTGCTCATACTCAAAACCTCAATTGTCTGTGCCGGTGTAGGTGCGCCATGGCACCTTCACGCCGTTGACCAGAAAGCCCCAGTCACCACGCCACTTGCTGGTGATGAAGAGGGTGTAGACGCCGCCGGGCGAAAGCTCGTCGATGCGGTGGTATTCGCCGTGGTTGAGCCGCGCGGTGTCGCCGGCGTGCCTATCGATGTATTCGGTGGCCTGGGCACCGACCGGGACGTTCAGACCGGACAGCACAGGGTCTTCGCTGTCGAGCAGGCGTTGCTCGGTGTACCAGCCCTGAAGAATGATCGTGCGGGCGTTCCATGGATGGTCGTGCAGATCCCGGTCTTCATCGGGCCGTATGATGTGGTGCACGCGGAACGACCACGGGCACCACCACAGCGCCGGCTTGTGCGTATCGCGGGAGTAGGGGTTGAACAGCCACCAGCGACCCATATATATCTCGGAGTTGTCGGCCGACATGATGTGCAGATATGGGGTGCGCTGAGCGCGGGCGATGAGCCAGTCGGCAACAGCCGGGCGCGCAAGCAGCTGGCGACGAAGCGCCAGAACAGGTTGATCACGGGGAGTCCTTGCCAGGCCATGCCCGAGCGGTTAAGGGTGGGAAGGTCAGGCGCTTGCGGATAGGAGGAGAGTTTCGTCGCCGCCGCGCGCGAGGCCGGCGTGCAACTCCACCTTTTGACCGGCAAGCATCCCGGCGATCTGGGCGCTCATATCCAGCTCGACGCTTTTACTCTTCCGGGACTCTCTGATGTCTTGGCCGGCAAGGTATTCACTGATCAGCGCCTTGTCCTGCGCCTGAGCCGTGATGAGGTCTTGGCCGGTGCCAAGCTGGCCGAGTGGATCATCATCGGCCTGAGGCACAAGCGCTTTCAGCTTCGACTGAACTTCCCACACCCACGCCAGAGCGAAATGATCACCTGCGGTCTCTGCCGAATACTGACTGCGATGGATGCCAGATCTGACTCCTGAACAGTAGGTCTTGCGGGCTTGCGTGAGCTTGGTGTGCAGTGCCTCATACGCGTACAGGGCGATGTTCTGGGCGGGAGAAACTCCGACGAATGTTGCGCACTCAATGATTTGGCCTTTTGTGGAACACCACGTCCGGCGCCGCAGGGTTGTGCAGCTGAATGCGTCTGCTACAGCGATGCTTAGCTGCTGATCCCACGCCGGTCGACGCTTGGCGCGGAACAGGGCCGATTCAACCTCACCGACGTCGCTCAGTTTCACATCCATTTCGGTAAGCCGGTACTCGCGCATCAACGACTGGGCCTGCCGGAGCGCGGTGGCGGCTTCGTTCTCGTTGGCGCTTTGGGCTAGTGCCAGGCAGTGCTTGATCTTGCGGATCGCCCGCTCGAGTTTCTTTTCGTCGATCTGTTGTGCGGACATAGGGGATCCTAGCCAGGCGGCGTGATTTGTTAGATGGTTTTTATCGGTTTTCAGAGCGAGGGGATGGTTTAGGCCGCGTAGCTCGCCTCGGGAACCCAGTCAGCAAACCCAACCTTGGGCACGCCGGTTTTGGCATTCAGGATCGGCTTTTTCTTTGCGTCTACCAGGACGGCCTTGGTCCTGATCTTCAGGTCGCGGCAGACAATGCTCTTTCGGGCCATGTCCATGAACTGCTGGGCGTACTGGGGGGCATCGAACATCGGCGACAGGCGCACGCATTTTTTACCGGCCATAATCTTCGCCACCTGCACCTCTACCTCCGCCTCCCATTGCGAGACGGTCAGATCGATGCGCTTGCCTCCCTCATTTTTGAAGGTGGGCGTGTACTCTTTGGCCTCTTCGCGAGCCCAGTTCTCGCTCATTCCAAACACTGCAAAAGTGGTCATGGCCTTACTCCAGGCAATCGAGGGCTTTCTGAAGAAGCTTGCTCACCGGCAGCTCTTCGTGCTCGTCGTGATTCATTGCGCGCTTGATGTAGGTGCGAGCTTCTTCGGCATAGTCTCGAAGGCGATCCAGCTCGTCTTCAGCATCATCAGCCTGGCTTTCGAGCATGCGGATATCATCGCGAAGACTTTCAGCCTCAGCACCTGGATCAATGCATTGCGCGGTAAAACGCCGGGTCAGCTCAGCGGCGGCGGCAGGCTCAAGTGCTGCGTAGTGCAGGCACTCTTCGTCGCTCAAAGCATTTGCAGGGATGCTCATGGGGTTATCTCCAAGCGTGCGCCTGCCTCGCTGGCTGGCGTGATTCGTTGATATGGGGTTGGTTTATTTCTTCTGGTAGGTCTTGGTCAGCGCAGCGTTGACACTGTTGCCGCGCTTCAGCACTACACGGGCAAGTGCTGCCCGGTCTTTCTCGCTGTGGCTGGCCTGGCTGAGTAGGCCGAAGTAGCTGTTGGCGGTCTCGCGCAGATCCTCGGCTGGCGCCTCGGCGGTGCGTTTCAGTGCCTGGGCCAGCGATCGCTTGCGGGTGGTTCGGCGCCAAGGCTTGATGACATGACCCACGAAGTCGACGCCGCGATCCACGGGCTGCAGGATCGTCTTCGCGGGGTTCAGCTTGGCGCCGAGCCTGGGCAGGAATGATTCGACCTGGACCAGCCACTGGTTGAGCTGCTGCGGCGGCTCATGCAGGAACACGAAGTCATCGACGTAGCGGATGTAGTGCTTGGCGCGCAGCTGGTGTTTTGCGAACTGATCCAGGGCGTCGAGGTAGACGTTGGCGAAGAACTGCGATGACAGGTTGCCGATCGGCAGGCCGAGGTGGGCGGGTTGGGCCACTAGGCGCTTATGCTGCGGCACCCGATTGAACAGGTGAGCCGGGCTGCGGGTCTCGTAATCCTCGCGTGGGTCGTGCATGAGGATCTGCGTCGCCAGGGCCAACCACCAGGGTTCGGTGATCCTGGCCTCCAGCTGCTTGCGCAGCACGGCCTTATCGATGGCGACGAAAAAGTTTGCCAGGTCGCACTTCAGGTAGAAGATCGGCTTCGACCAGTTCTCGCTGGCGCTACGGATCTTCGATTCAAGGCGCTTGGCGGCGTACAGCGTGCCGCGCCCTGGAATGCATGCACAACTGTCCGCTATGAAGCTGGCGTAGAAGCGCGGGGCCACATGGTTGTACATGAGGTGGTGGACGACGCGGTCCCGAAAGGCTGCCGCCCAAACTTCGCGCGCTTTCGGCCGGGTGACCACGAAACAAATGGATCGGCCTGGTCGGTAAGTGTCGGCAATCAGGTCGTCGTACAGCTCCAGCAAGTTGATCTCCATGTCTTTCTCGAACAGCCTGGCGCTTGCGGAATTCCGCTTGTTGCGCCGGCAATCGTAGTAAGCCTGGACGAGATCCTCGAACTGGAAGGGAGCAACACTTAAATCTGCGGACAGGGCGCGCGAGCCGCTCGTTGTTCTTGTCGTTGTTGTTGAGCCAGCCATCTTCAAAGTCCATGCTGTAGGCGTTGTTGGCGGAGCGCTGCGACCTGTCGAGCTATCTATATCGCCAAGCCGAAGGCAGTGCCGATCAGCTTGGAAACTGCGCAAGACCTACGCGGACGCTTTAGACCGGCGGTTTCTGTTGTGCGCATGGCGGTGACCAGAGGTCAGCGGCTCGACCAGATTTGGCGCACAGGCAAGAGGGCCTTGACCCTCAAGCAGCGGGCGCGGTTGCGGATTTCTTCCAGGCGTTTGCCTGGCGGCCAACTGAGGCCGTCATCATCATTGCCTTGGCGTGCTGCCCCTTGCTGATCAACCCTCTGTTGGTGAGGGCGCGCAGCAAGTAGTTGAGCATCCAGATGCTTTCCAGCAGCAGGTTTATCTGAGGCAGTTTGTCCCTGGTCATGTTGGCCCGGCCGATCAGCACCAGGACCTGCAAGCACTCATCCCGGATCTTCGCCCCGACAACCTGTTTCAGGTCGCGCGGGATATTGCGCACCAGGTCAAGCGAAAGCCCGAGCAGTTCCTCGGCAACCTTGTGGATTTCCAAATCCGTATGCAGCGCCATCCCTGGCCTCCCTGAGAAGCAAGGGCGCTATCGCACCCATGAATGAAGAATTGAATGATCAAATAAACTTTCTGCGGACAGGGCGCGCGAGCCGCTCGAGGTCCTTGGCGATGCTGGTGAGCCAGCCATCTTCAAAGTCCATGCTGTAGGCGAAGTCGGCGGAGCGCTGCGTGCTCGTCCAGTGGTAGGCCTTGGTGAACACGTCCGGCACCGTGATTTCGAGGAAGGACGCTTCACGGCGAGCCATGAGGTAGAAGTCCTTGTGCCCGTCGCGCTCGAAAGCTGCACAGAACTGGGCGGCCGGGTGCGAGGTATCGACGCTTACCAGGTCAGCCGTGTTTGCCTGGCCGTCCCAGGGGCTGTTGGCGCCATTGAGCTCGTCGCCATAGCCGCCCCACTCATGGGCGGCCTCGGCATCGCTGCCGGTCGGAACGATCAGGTAGTAGGGCTTGTCGCCGCCCGGGAACAGGCCGCCGTTCACGCCGCCTTCACCGGGCCAGTATTCGCCTATGGCCGGGATGCTACTTGCAGCAACAGCTGGCGCCGCCGCGATGGCCAGGGTTGCCAGCTTTAGCACCACCCCTTCGTCCGGGCTGCTGATAGTCAGATCTCCACGGGTGTACGTGGTCAGTTCATTGGCGCGCATGAGATGCTCCTGTGAGCGGGATAAGGGTGCAGGTTGCCGGCGCTTCCCGACGTGCTTCCGGTCTGAGCGCCGTCCTGGCGCTCCCGGGAATCACCTGCAAAACGAATGAAGAAATGAATTACTGAATAGGGAGGCTGCGGACAGGGCGCGCGAGCCGCTCGTAGCTCTTGTCGTCGTCGTTGAGCCAGCCAACTCCAAAGTCCATGCTGTAGGCGCTGTAGGCGGAGCGCTGCGTGCTCAGGTGGTGGTAGCGCTCTTCGTTAAGCTCCACCAGTCCATCAGCCTTGGCCGCCATCAGCAGTTGGCCCTCAAGGCAAGATGGGATGAAGCCATCCAACTCCAGGGCCTTCACGGCGATCACACTGCCGGCCTCGGCCATCGCCCGGGTGTTGGCCTCGCCGTCGCTGTAGCTGTCGGCGCCTTCGATCTTCACACCGTACTCGCCCCAAGGGCCACTGAGCTCGTCGGGCAGCAGGATCAGGGCGCGCTCTGTGCCGTTGAGCCAGTAGCGGGTGACGAACACGCCGCCGGCCAGCGGTTGGCCGCGCTCAGGGAGTTCTGCGGCGAGTACTGTTTGCTGTGCTTGCTTGGTCATAGGGTTACTCCGGGTAAGCGCCGCCCTCCGGTTACCGGATGCAGCGAGTAGGATGGGTTATGCTGGTGTTTCGATTTCGTCATCAGGCTCTGGCGGGTCGTCGGCGAGAGACTTCAGGCCAGCGTCCCGGATGATCCGCGACACCTTTTCAGTCACGACATAAGGTGTCGTGACACATTTGAGCATCTGCGCCGCCGTTTCGAAGTCGGCGGCTATCACGTTGCGCAGCAGGGTCTGGTGCACCTCCTGCTGGTTATTGAAGCCGTGCTGCTTCATCAGTCGCTTGAGGTCGGCCTTGAAAATGCCGGCCACCTCAACCGTAAACTTCTCTACGCCCAACGCAGCGTCTTTCGCTGCTGCCTTCTCGCGCTTGCGGCGCTGCTTCAGTGCTTCCGCCGTCGGCTGCTGTTCTTCCTCGGCCATGGCCTACCTCGTCGATTGCTGTCGCCGGTACCGCCAGCCATGTCGGCCGCCGGCGCGCGGCGGTGATTTTGCTGATGCGCCTCATGGGTTGTCGGCGAACCTGAAGCCGTTCTCCTGGGCGATCAGCGTCACGCGCTTGATGTGCATGCCCAGGTTCTTTGCAGCCACGCTGGCTACGACGCCCTTTGCCGCTTCGGCGCGCACGGCGGGTGCCAGCTTGTCGCGCTCTGCCCGCAGCTTCAGCTGGTGGGAGTTGGTGCCGAAGAACGGCGCGTCTGCGCTGACACCTGACGGGATCACTTGCACTGACTTTCCGGAGCCGAAGAACGCTTCCAGCTGCTGGTTCAGGTTGTCGATGATCGAGTGCCGCGGATCCGGCATTGGCTCGCCGATCATGGCTGCGCACCGTAATAGGCGAACAACACAAGCAGCGCCGAGAAGCCGGCCGTCCAGCGCACCATCCGCCAACCGAAGCGTTTCGACGTGGCCTTGGCGGCAGCGAAGAAGTCAGCGTTGTGCTCAAGCTGGTCGGCGTACTGACATGCGCCGTCGTGCCCGGTGCGTGCGCCTCGGGAAACGCCGGTGGACCGCTCCACCACGTCGAACAGGTTCTTGCCGAGCGGCACCACGTTGAAACGGGGCGCCTTCACAGGCTCTTCGCGACCGATCATCGCGTACATGTCCGTGGTGGACATTGCAAACCGATCCCGCAACGCCTGCAGGACCGCTTGTTTTTGGCGAATGGTGTGGTTCATCACGATTCCTTATGGTTGGTTGCGTTTATTCGTCAGCGCCCTGATCGCCTGGTGTGTGCCGGTGGGCCCAGGGGGGGGGAGCTGACGGATAAAGGCGAGGCGTAAAAAAGCCCGATCGGGACCGGGCTTCGATTGCGTCACAAACGCCTCCGTATGTGAGCGCTGGGTGCCTTCGCTGGAAGGTCTTCGGTGTCGTTTACATGGCTGCCAATCCTCCGCGCTGGTTGTTCCAAAAGAACTGAAGAAATGAATTATTGAAGGAATCTGCGGACAGGGCGCGCGAGCCGCTCGTCGTTCTTGTCGCTGATGAAGAGCCAGCCATCTCCAAAGTCCACGCTGTAGGCGCCGTTGGCGGAGCGCTGCGTTGACGAAAGGTAATACCACTCTTCGCTGAACGACTCGGGAGCGAACTGCCAGGCGTGGTGCAACTCGCCAATAGAAGGCAGGTAGAAATCCGAATGACCATCAGCGGTGTAAGCGGTGACCGCGATCGCGGCGGGGTGCTTGCCGTCTCGGCTTATCAGAATCTCGGTATTGGCGCGGCCGTCGTTTCGGCTCGCCGCCTCGACATCCACACCGTAATCGCCGTAAGCGTGGCGCCCCGGCACGTCCTGAGCCGCGTAGATGACGTGGCAAAGGCCTTCTGGATACTGGCGAAGGCCGCCGTAGATGCCGCCCTGCCCGGGCCATACAGCGCCGATTTCAGGGATGGTAACTTGTGCTTGCGCTGCTGCTTGCATGTTCGATTCCTCGTCGGTTGTCATCCCTCTGCACCCTGTTGCCAAGGTGCAGAAGTGATGCTTTCCCTCCTATTGCCGCCGGAAGGGGCGGTGCGCATTGCTTGCCGGGTCACTCACTCAGTTCTGGCGTTTCACCATCGAGCAGCCGCACAAGGTTTTCCCTGTCGTTGGCAGGCTTTCGGGCCTGTCTGCTCGCCGGTCGCCGGTAGAGGCAATGCGGTCTGTTGTATGTTGCGCTGGCTGTTAAAGAGCGGTCAGTGCCCTGAGGCGCTGGCGAGCCCCTGTTAGGTGACTCGATGGACGTAGTTAACCATCGGTTTATTAAGTCGTCAATACCGATGGTTAATTAATTTTCGATAGGCGAAAAAAATCCCGCTCAAAGGCGGGATCTTTTATTTGTGTGGTGAGGCTATAGCTCTACCAGAGGGCGGAAGACCAGAACACACGGCCTATCACCATGATCTCATTCTCAATCATTTCGATGGCAGAATATTCCTCATCGGGATGCTCGTCCCTGTTGAAGCTTCGCATTCGGATGCCGCCCCCTGGCAACCGGTACAACGTCTTTACCCGCAATTGCCCGCCGTGGTCGATCGCATACATCTTGCCGTCAGTAATGGACGTTGTTCCCTGGTCCACGCCTACGGTGCTCCCGTCGGGAAGGACAGGTTCCATGCTATTTCCACTGACTGTTACGCACACTGCATCGGACGGCTGCACCCCTTGTTTGCGGAGTGTAATTTTGCCGAACCTCAGTTTCTGCTTATGAGACTGCTCTACAGCGGTGCGTCCCTGGCCCGCTGAGAGCTCTACTTCCTTTAAGAATGGCACATACACCTCATCGTCATCGAGCGGCGTGTCGTCGTCCCATAAATCGATAGGACCAAGCAGCTCAGCGTTCGAAGTAATAGCGGCGCGCTCTGGAGTTGCTCGCGTCAGCTTGCCTATTTCGGCAGCCAGGCGAGTGCTGAATTTATCAACTGGCTCCTGAATCTGCTCGGACAGTATGGCCGCGAATTGCGCGTTGAGTGGGTTGATCCCTTTGAAATAAAGGTTCACGGCGGCCGGGGTAATTCCAGCGGCATCCGCGATTTTTCTCTGGCTCAAGCCCAACTCCTTCTTTTTTGAAAGAAAGAGTTCGTGCGCCGCCCTGCATTCAGCGAGGCGATCTGGCGGTAAAAGTCGTTTTCTGGTCATTCGATTAATTTATTACCAACGGTTAACACTGAGAAGAAACCATCGGTATTGATAAATACTTAACAGATGGTTAATATCGCGCCATGCATACCAGAGGCGCGACCATGAAAGAGACATCACTTGACGAGTTTGTGGCCGCAAAGGGTCAGTCCGAGGCCGCTCGGCTTTTGAGGATGACCCCGCCCGCAATTCACAAAGCAATTTCTGCGAAACGGACTATCCGAATCCTTGAGCTGGCCGACGGCACGTTCAAGGGCATTGAGACACGCCCGTTCCCTTCGCAACCATCGAGATTTGACGCCGCTTAGTCGCTGATTCGAGAGACAAATGATCGCCGTACCTGGCGGCCGGCACCACGGAAACAAATTTGAGGTTTTACGAATGGAAGATTTCTTGAGGGCTTGCCACACCACCATCAAGGAGAGTGGGGCAGAAGAGTTGGCCGGGAAGATGTGTCTTGCGCATGTGAGCCTGCTGCAGCGCTCGAACCCGGACAACTCTAATCACCACCTGACGATTGAGCATCTGTTCGGCGTCCTGCTGCACACCGGCGACATGCGCCCGCTGATGGCCCTCGCCGACAAGTTTGGCTACGAACTCGTCGCCCGTGAGAAGCCGGCTGCCAAGCCATTGATGGTTGCCCTAGGCCATCTGTCCGCCGAGTGCGGTGACGTAGGTCGCTTGATCTTCGACGCGGCCGCTGACAACCACATCAGCCAGCACGAAAAAGCCCAGGGCGAGAAAGCTATTCAGGAAGCCATTGAAGCGTTGCACATCCTTCGCGAATCGCTGAAGGCCGCCTGAATCGCACGCATAAAAAAACCGCCTGGCAGGGCGGTCCTTTCAACAGCAATAAAACTTGTGGGGCCATTATGAACATCAATACCGCTCCAAGCAATACCCCCAATGTCGCGACACTTTTCCGACCAGATCAAAACGTGTCGCGACACACGATGTCTTCCCGAGAGATAGCCCAGCTCACCGGCAAGCGGCATCCCGACGTGAAGCGCGACATCCAGTCGTTGATCCGCGACCTGAAAGAAGATGTGAGCAGTTTTGCTCACATCTATTTGGACGGGCAAAACCGCAATCAAACCGAATATTTGCTGGACCGTGAGCACACGGATTGCTTGCTGACTGGTTACAGCGCACCGCTGCGGATGGCTGTTGTTCGCCGCTGGCGCGAACTCGAGGCATGCTCGGGCGCCCCGCAAATACCGACGACGCTCCCCGAAGCATTGCGGCTTGCGGCTGACCATGCCGAGGAAAATCTGCGCCTCATTGGAGTCATTGAGCTTCAAGCGCCGAAGGTTGCGGCCATCAAAAGGCTTGCTGCTGCAGAAGGAGCGATCTGCATCACGGACGCAGCCAAGCAACTGGGCATGCCCCCGTCGAAGCTCTTCGACTGGATGCAGGCCAACCGCTGGATCTATCGCCGTGGTGGCTCTGCTCGCTGGGTTGCGGCAGAGCCCCGCATTCGCACCGGATACATGAAGCACAAAGTCACCGCGCTGAAGCCCGACAACGAGACCGGCGTCGAGCGTGCGGTATTCCAACCACTGGTAACACCCAAAGGCCTGACCTACCTGGCCGAAAAGAATATCGGAGCTTCGCTGTGAGCGTTCAAGCAATGTCCTGGGCGCTCTCTCTGCCCACTGAAACCCTGAAAGACTCGAGCGCGCGTCACGTGCTGCTGTGCCTGGCCAACTACGCCGGTTCTAACGGCACTGGTGCCTTTCCATCCGCCTCCACCCTTGCCCAAGACACCGGCCTTTCCGAGCGCACCGTCCGTTACAAGCTGGACGACTTGGAACAGTCCGGGCTCATCACGAAAGGCAATCAAGCCATCGCAGCTGTTCACATTGATCGCCATGACCGCCGCCCAGTTGTTTATGACCTTCAAATATTGCGGGGTGCAAATCCTGCACCCCGTACAAAGCGGGGTGCAGATGACGCGGCGGGGTGCAACCAACAACAGAGCGGGGTGCAGCCTGGAACAGAACGGGGTGCAGAGGCTGCACCCAATCCATCACTTAACCATCAAGGAACCGAAGAGCAGCTGCAGCAGCGCGCCATTGATGCCGCTCTCGCCGAACAGAACAGCGCCGCCATCGAACCGCAGGATGATCGCCAGCGCTTCGCCATGTTCGCCACCTGGGTTCCGAACGAGAAGGGGTTGTCGGATCAAATCACCATCGCCGGGCTTCCTGCCGATGCGGTCCCTGAAGCGGCGATTCGGGCGTTCATGGGGTTCTTCGTCGCTAAGCCAGCAACCATTGATACCTCGGCGGGCTGGTGCTACCGGCTGGTGCAGTGGGTCAAGCGCGAACGCGTCAAAGCTTCGGGGCAGGGCAAGGCGCCCGACTTCGATGACACCAGTTGGGCGAACGATCTGGGGGATCTGTGATGGAAATCAAGAAACCACGCAGCACCGAACAGCTGCTCAGCACGATGGGCAACCTTCCGCCGGTAACGCTGGTTCATCCGAAGCAGTTGCCGCCGGGTACCGCCGACGTCGTGAATGCGCTGTTCAAAGAATTGCAGGCGATTTTCCCGGCCTGGAAACAGGCTTGGCCTGATGCCGAATCGCTGAACGCCGCAAAGCGGAGCTGGATCAAGGCGTTCATCGTTGCAGGAATCACGACCCTTGAGCAGATTCGGTACGGGCTGCAGAACTGCCGGCAGATCGGCGGAGACTTCGCGCCAAGCGTCGGCAAGTTCATCAAATGGTGCCAGCCGACACCCGAGATGCTGGGCATTCCTTCCCACGACAAGGCGTTCCGTGAGGCGCTGGAAAACTCCCACCCGAGCCGTTTTGGTGCGCGCACCTGGTCTCACCCGGCGGTCCGTCACGCTGCCTTGCAGTGCGAGCTGCATAACCTCGGCGAGTTGATCCCGGAGAAGGCCAGCAAGGTGTTTGACCGGGCATACGACATCACTATTCGCCGCCTGGTGCAGGGGCTCCCGCTTGAAGAAATCGCCGTGGGCATTGGTTATGACGGCAACAAGTCGGCCGCCGACCTGGCTTCGGAGCTAACCGAGCGAGTTGCCTGTGCGCAGGTCGCCCGGATGGGTATCAAGACGGATGGCAAGGCTGCCCGCCAAGAGCTGCTGGCCAGATTCAGTATCGGGAGGCGCAATGAGCAAGCTCACGAAGGCCGCGCGTGATCGTGACTGCCAGGTTCGGTTCCCTGGCTGTTCTTGCGAGCCGTCCACTACTGTCCTGGCGCACTACCGCCTGGGCGGCACCTGCGGCATGGGCATGAAGCCGAATGACTTCCAGGCCGCCTGGGCCTGCGGCTACTGCCACGATATCGCCGACGGTCGCCTGCGGGCACCGGTTCAGCTGAGTCGCGATGAGGTTCGGTTGTATCTGGCCGAGGGCGTCATGCGCACTCAGGACATCCTGATCCGTGAAGGGAAGGTGAAGCTTTGAAGCCGTTCACCGTGAAGCCATTCAGTCCGAAGCCCGCGCGCGCCAAGTCAGTGGACCGCGAGGGGCTTGAGCAGGCCGCGCTGATCAAGGAGATCAGCCTGCGCTATCCGGCCGCCGCCAAGTTGATCTACCACGTCCCGAACGGTGGGCACCGGCACAAGCTGGTGGCAATCAAGCTGAAAGAGCAGGGCGTGAAGGCGGGCGTGCCCGACCTGGTGCTGCCGATGGCCCGCGGGGGGTTCTTCGGGCTGTACATCGAATTCAAGGCCACGGCGCCGCATGACGCCGCCGTTTCCCCGGCCCAGGACGCATACCTGCATGCGCTGACCGATCAGGGTTACCTGGCCATCGTCTGCCGTGGGCACTTCGACGCCATTGAGGCAATCAGGGCCTACCTACTCCAACCACAAACGAGGGCCGCCGCATGAGTCATAACTTCAAGCCGGGCGCCCTGGCGCTCATTGTCAATTCAGGCGCTCCCGAAAATATCGGCAAGACAGTACGTCTTGTCGAGTTTGTCGCGCCGCATGGGGAAAGGTTCATACATGAGGGCGTGATGTTCAATCCGCGCCGCGAAGACACCTGGATTGTCGAGTCTTTGGATGGGTCAAAGAATCTTGTCGGCGGTTACATCCAGCGGAACATTATGGTCAGTTCCGGGCCGTGCCGACAGAAATGGCTCATGCCCCTGCGCGGCGACTTCACCCCAGAGCAGCAGAAGTCGCGGGAGGTGTCCGCGTGACCACTGCCGCCGTAAAGATCACTGACGCCGAGATCAAGCGCCAAGCCGCCGGCTCCGCCCGCGATCTGCGCGATACCGACAACCGCGGTCTGTACCTGCGCTTCACCAAAGCCCGTGACCGCGCGTCCTGGTACCTGGTCCAAAAGCGCGAGTGGAACCTGATCGGCAGCTATCCCGACCTGAACACCAAGCAGGTGGTCGCGGCACTCCCGGCCATTCGCCTGCGCCTGGAAGCGGGCGAGGGCTCCAGTCTTTCGAAGTGGGGCACCGTCGGTGAGCTGCTGTCCTGGTATGCCGAGCGTATGGCCCGTGATCGAAACCTGTCGAGCAAGCGCAAGAAAACCGGCGCCTCGGCTATCAAGTGCCACCTGATCCCGCGACTGGGTGACCTTCCGCTGAATGGAGTCGACAAGGCCACGCTGGACAGCCAGTTGATGTGGCCATTGCAGGAGGCGCTTTCCATCGACTACGTGCGGCTTGTGTTCCAGCTGCTGGCCCTGGCCTTCCGCCAGGCGTTCAAGCTGGGCCTGATCGCTTCCAACCCAATGACCGGGATCAAGTTCAGCGACTTCTCCAAGGCCAAGGTCGGCATCAAGCCGTCTCGGCTGCGTGGCGTCCAGCTGCCTGACCTGCTCGAGCAGCTGGCCGACGTGTTCGTCTCTACCCCGCGTGACGCCATGCTGGCTCTGCTGATGCTCTGCCACGGGACGCGCATCGGTGAAAGCCGGTTGACCCAGTGGCCACACATCAGCCTGGCCGAGCGGGAGTGGTTCATTCCAGGCGACCACACCAAGACTGGCGTCGAGCATCACCTGCCACTGACCGAACAGATGATCGAGATCCTGAAGCGTTA
The DNA here is from genome assembly GCF_003851705.1 of Pseudomonas sp. R2-37-08W. Classification (NCBI taxonomy): domain Bacteria; kingdom Pseudomonadati; phylum Pseudomonadota; class Gammaproteobacteria; order Pseudomonadales; family Pseudomonadaceae; genus Pseudomonas; species Pseudomonas sp. R2-37-08W. Next base: position 1,455,877 of record NZ_CP027728.1, read on the forward strand.
CCGCGACTGGCAGTACGCCAATGGCTACGACGGCCAGTACGTGTTCCCGGCGCGCAATGGCAAGCCGCTGAGCGAGGGCCAGGCCAGTGCCGTGTTCACACGCCTGGGCCGTGGTGAGTGGACCAGTCACGACCTGCGCAAGGTGGCCCGCACCGGTTGGGCAGATATCGGCATCGACCACCTGATCGGAGAGCTGCTGATCAACCATGCCATGGGCCACAACGTGAAGGTGTACATCCAGTCCGACGTGATGGGGCGCAAGCGTGATGCTCTGGAGAAGTGGCACGCGCATCTAAACCAGCGTGGCTTTGGCCTGATTCACGGGTTGACCGGCGTTAGAACGGGAGATTCCGGTAATTCGCTGGAAGCCACAGAGCATAAGGGCTGCAAGGCCATTCAAGAATCAACCATAGGCGAGGTTTAAAAATGGCAAATCAAGACCTTTTCAAGCCGAGCATCAGCCTCTGGCAGCACTACGTCACCATCATCAGCGTTGCTGGCATGGGCCTGGCGGTCTCGTTCAATTCGGGCTGGGTCGCAGCTATCGTCATCGCGTGCTTCTTTGCCGGTGCAGTTGTTGAGGGCTTCGCTGGGGCGCGCCCATGAAGAAGTCCCACGGCCCAGCGTTTCGCCGCACCTTGATCCCCTTGGAGCACTGCAAATCCTGCAAGGGCGAGGTTTAAAAATGCTGATTCAGATCCTAAAGCGCACCCGACTCGCCGTGAACCCGGCCGATATCAGCGCCATCTTCATCTACATCGTGAATCATGATCCGGTCCTTGAGGTGCGCATGCGGGGTGGAGACAAGTACCGCGTACATCACGAACCTCATTTGCCGAACGGTGACGATGTTTACGAAACCCATAAGCGGTTGCTTGCGGCTCAGCAAGTTAGTGAGCGTGCATTCAGTCCGGCGGAAATATGCGAATTCTTTTGTGTCCCGGTAGCCGAGGTTACAGAGGCATGAATAAGAGCCACGGCCCGGCATTCCGCGCTGCTCAACTCGACCTGGCCAAGTGCCCTGCATGCCGTGGTAGCGCCGTGATCAAGGGTGTCTTCCATGAGCTGGCCTGCGTGCAGTGCAATGCCTCGGGATGGGTCACTGCCGAAACCGGTGAGGCGCTGCCGCTGGAGGTGCTGGTGACGCAACTGAGCATCCGGCTCCAGGCCGCAGACCATCAGTTAGCGCGAATTCGCAAGCCGGCCCCGTCCGGGCCTTCCGCGCAGTACGAACAGAACAACCGCCGCGGCGCCGGCGGCACCAACTACACAGGGGATTGAGCCATGGCCTTCACACCGAGCTTTAAAGAACGCACCGCCGAGGATCTGCTGGAGCATTGGGGCCGCTGGGTGGTACTGGGATCTGGCGTGTCTTGCTGCGCGTCCCGTGAGAACACCATCCTTTCGCCAATGATCACCGACGACGATGCGTTGATGATTGATGGTTTGATGGGCCGACTGCTCAAGCGCTATCAGGAATGCGGCCAGGTGTTGATGAAGTACTACACCACCCGCGACAGTTCGCTGATGGAGGTAGGCAAGAAAATGGGCTTCGGCGAAGAGAAGACGCGCGGGCTCTGGAAGGCGGGTATTGCGTGGATTGACGGAGCTTTAGATATTCGCCGTCAGGCTGCTTGACAGCCCCGGTCCCTGCATATAGATTTCAGTTACTTTGCGGTTTTTCCGCGAGCAAAGCCCGACCCTAGAGTTGGGCTTTTTGCTTTCTACAGTTCATCGAGCCTCGGCATTTGCCGGGGCTTTTTCGTTTTCGGCCCCACCACACCCATTGCTCCGAGCTGGGAGTGCTGCTGGAGCCGGATTTATCACGCTCCCCCAAAGGGAGGACAGCCGGATGTCCCTGAACATGCCTGAGAAAAACCCCGACTTCTGGGCCCAGGTCTGGCTGGTCCTCTCGAACCCACTGTGGCAGGGCGCAATCATGGCCTTCACGATCACACTGTTGCGCGTGCTGTATGACGCCAAAGAGCCCAACTACTGGCGCATCTTCTTCGAAGCACTGCTCTGCGGAGCCTTGAGCCTGTCCGCCAGTAGCATCATCGAGTGGATGAGTTGGCCACCGAGCTTGTCGGTGGCTGCCGGCGGCACCATTGGCTTTATCGGCGTGACCGCGATCCGTGACTTGATCATGCGATTTCTTGGCAAAAAGGCGGACTCACTATGAAGGCGATCGCGGTAGCAATCATTGTCGCCCTGGTTGGCCTTCTGTTGGTCGGCATCCAGCAGCAGCGAGTGGTCGCCCTGCGCGGAGAGGTTGCATTCGAGTCTGGCGAGAAGAAGAAGGCAGTCGACGCAAATGCCGAGAGCCAGGCCACTATCACCACGCTGCGCGCTGAAGCCAAGCGCAACGCCGCGTACACCGCCGACCTGGCCAAGCGAATCAAGGCCAGCGAGAAGAAAGCCGAGAAGGCGAGGAAAGACTTTGAAGATCTCAAGCAGACCAATAAGCCTGTTCGTGACTGGGCTGCTCAGCCTATTCCTGACGGCCTGCGCAGCAAAGCCGGCGGTGGTGACGAAGACCGAGGCCGTAAGAATTGAAGCCCCTGAGCTGATCCCCTGCGAGCGGGTAGACCAGGACGAAGCCGACCTTCGCATCAATGGCGATGTGTGGGAGCTGAAGGACAAGGCCATTAAGTTGCTGGACACCTGTGCCGACCAGGTCGACGCCCAGATCGTTCGTAGCCAGAGCAAGTGAATATGGCCTGCAGCGGATGCGCCGCCCGGCGTGAATGGTTCAACAAGATGAAGAGGCTGGCCTATGAGCGAGCAAGTGTATTGCTTACCGGTCGAGATGCTGGCCGAGATGAGGAAGCAGACCGCGATCCTCGAGCGGATGGAGAGACAGCAGGACCTGTTGATCCAAGCTCTGGCCGAGGATCAGGGTGAAGACCCCGATGCGCCGCCTTCCACCTATATGGATGGAACCCCGTGCCGCTGAGACCGCAGAAGCCTTGCAATGCACAGGGCTGCAACACGCTGACCCGTAATGCTCGGTACTGCGATGATCACGCACACCTGCTCAAGAGTTCGACCTGGGCCAAACCTCGAGAGAGCAGCACCAAGCGTCATTACAACTACAAGTGGCAGCAGGCAAGGGCAGGGTGGCTGGCCAAGCACCCGCTGTGCAGATGTTGTGAGCAGGCAGGCAAGGTGGTCGCGGCGACTGATGTTGACCACATCATTCCGCACAAGGGCGACATGGTCCTGTTCTGGGACCGGAACAACTGGCAAAGCCTCTGTGGTCCGTGCCACTCCAGCAAAACGGCCTCCGAGGATGGTGGTTTCGGCAATTCCCGGCGCTGAAAGCAGAAAAACGGCCGAAAACCAGTGGAAAACAACCAAATGAGAGCGATTCGCGCAGAAAGGGAGGGGGAGGGTCAAAAGTCTGGGCCTTTTTGCTTCTAGACCGCGCCCTCAGTCGTTTTTTTACACCCGCGAAATTAAAAATTCAGGAGTTGCGCGATGGGAGGCACCGCCACGGTCGCCGGCCGTGGTCGCAAACCCAAGCCAACGGCCAAAAAAGCACTCGCCGGAAACCCTGGCAAGCGCGCGCTGAACACAGCCGAGCCGCAGTTTTCCAAGATCACCCAGATCGACCCGCCGGAGTGGTTTAGCCCTCGGGCCGCCACCATGTGGAACATGATTGTGCCGGAGCTGCTGCGCGAGAACGTGGTGGCGATCACGGATCTTCATAACGTCGAAGCTTTCTGCACGGCCTATGACAACTGGCGGATGGCGCAGGAATCTATCCAGCAGAACGGCATCGTGGTTGAGGGTGCGACCGGCGGCCCGATGAAGAACCCCGCACTTACCGCCGCCAACGAGACGATGCGCCAAATGGTGACGTTCGGTTCGATGTTGGGCCTTGACCCGGCCAGCCGCACACGTCTGATCGGCGGCAACAAGGAGAAAGAAACCAACGAATTTGCCAACCTGCTGAGAACCTGATGACCAAATCTGCCCACCCAAATGTCGACAAGGCAATGGCGTGGGGTCGGTCATTGCTTCGCGGTAAGGTCCCGGCGTGCCGTTATATCCGCCAGGCAGTTCAGCGCCACTTCGACGACCTGGCCGCCAGCCGCAAGCGCGGGTTCCGTTACAAGTTCGACCCGGCCAAGGCAGAAAAAAAGCTCAAGCTGATGCAGCTGCTCCCGCACACCAAGGGCGAGTGGGCATTTAAGCGTCAGCTGATCACGCTGGAGCCTTGGCAGCTGTTCGGCCTGGCCGTGACATTCGGATGGGTCAAGAAGAAGGGCGGCCACCGCCGTTTTCGTGAAAGCTACTGGGAAGTGCCCAGGAAGAACGGCAAGTCAGTTGTGGCCGGCGGCGTGGGCATCAGCATGTTCGTTGCCGATGGCGAGTTTGGCGCCGAGGTATACGCCGGCGCGACCACTGAGAAACAAGCATGGGAGGTTTTCAGGCCCGCCAAGCTCATGGTCAGCAAATCGCCGATGCTGATTCAGGCCGCCGGCATCGAGGTGAACGCCTCGAACATGAACATCCCGTCCGACTTCAGCCGCTTCGAGCCGCTGATCGGCAACCCTGGCGACGGTGCATCTCCAAGCTGCGCCATCATCGATGAGTATCACGAACACCCAACGTCGGCCCAGTACGACACCATGCTCACAGGCATGGGCGCCAGGCGTCAGCCGTTGATGTTCATCATCACCACCGCCGGCGCCGACATTGAAGGCCCGTGCTATGACAAGCGCCGCCAGGTCGTCGAGATGCTGGCCGGTACCGTGCCGGACGAAGAGTTGTTCGGCTGGATCTGGACGCTCGATGAGGGCGACGACTGGACCGATCCGAAGATGCTGGCCAAGGCCAACCCGAATCACGGCGTCTCGGTGTTTCAGGAGTACCTGGAAAGTCAGCAGGCCAGGGCCATTCGCTCGGCCCGCTTTGCCAACACCTTCAAAACCAAGCACCTCAACCTTTGGGTGAGCGCCAAGTCCGGCTTCTACAACATGGAAAGCTGGAAGGCTTGCGAAGATACGTCGCTGACCCTGGAGCAGTTCGAGGGGCAGGAGTGGATTGCTGGTTTTGACCTGGCACGAAAGCTCGACATGAACTCAAGGGCCAGGTTGTTCTGGCGCGTCATTGATGGAAAGAACCACTACTACAGCATTGCGCCAAAGTTCTGGGTTCCATACGACACAGCCTTCAACACTGACAACAAGCGGATGGCTGAGCGCTTCCAGGCCTGGATTCACTCCAAGCATCTGGATGTGACCGACGGTGCGGAGGTCGACTACCGCGAGATCCTTGAGGACACCAAGGAGGCGAACCACCAAGCCCCGGTGCGCGAGTGTCCAATTGACCCTCATGGCGCGACAGGCCTGAGCCATGACCTTGATGACCAAGGTTTCAATCCCGTCACTATCACGCAGAACTACACCAACATGTCGGACCCGATGAAAGAACTGGAGGCCGCGATAGAGGCTGGACGTTTCCATCATGACGGCAACCCGATCATGACCTGGTGTATCGGCAACGTTATCGGCAAGAACTTGCCCGGCAATGATGACGTCGTGCGCCCTATTAAACAGGGCGATGACAACAAGATCGACGGCGCCGTTGCGCTGATCATGACGATAGGCCGCATCTTGGCGAACGCTGAGGTGCAAGGTTCTGTCGACGACTTCCTCTCCAGACCGATGAGCATGTAATGGCAGATACCGACTACAGCATCGACCTGCGCACGCGCAGTCCCTTCTGGGCGCGTATGGCGAGCTTCTTTGTCGGCGGCCGCCTGGTTACACCGGAAAAAGGTTCGCAGACTGGCCCCGTGTCAGCCCAGGGTGTAGTGGGTGATTCGGTCGTCAACGATGAGCGTTCGCTCCAGATATCCACTGTATTCGCATGTGTAAGGCTGATATCCAGCGTCACGGCGTGCATGCCCTTGGATGTATTTGAAACAACGGGTGATGACCGCAGGAAGGCGGATCTAAATAATCCTCTGGCGCGGTTGTTGCGTTATAGCCCCAACGCTTTCATGACCGCCTTCGACTTCCGCGTTTCGATGACAATGCAGCTCTGTTATTACGGCAACGCTTACGCACTGATTGAGCGCAACAGCTCCGGGGATGTGATCAGTCTTGTCCCTCTTCTTTCGGCCAACATGGACGTCAGGCTTGAAGGTCGTAAGGTTGTGTATCGATATCGCCGCGACAATGAGTACGCGGACTTCAAACAATCAGAAATCTTTCACCTTAAGGGGTTCGGCTTCAATGGTCTCGTAGGGCTTTCCCCGATCGCATTTGCTGCGAAGAGCGCGGGTGTCGCGGTGGCCATGGAGGATCAGCAGCGAGACTTCTACGCGAACGGCGCTAAGTCTCCGCAGTTGCTGATGACTGGTGATGGCAAGGTTCTCAATAAAGAACAGCGCGCCCAGGTTGAAGAGAACTTCAAGGAGATATCCGGCGGCCCGGTGAAAAAGAGGCTGTGGATCCTTGAGGGCGGTTTTACCACCCAGGCTATTGGTGTGAGTCCGCAGGACGCTGAAACGATGGCGGCTCGTAAGTTTCAGGTTAGCGAGCTGGCCAGATTCTTTGGTGTGCCTCCCCACCTGGTGGGCGATGTCGAAAAATCTACCAGTTGGGGTTCCGGTATCGAGCAACAGAACCTCGGCTTCCTACAGTACGCCCTTGATCCCTACCTGGAGATCTGGGAGTGCAGCATCCTGCGTTGGCTCGTAAAGCCGTCTGACCTAGGCCGGGTTCATGCTGAGCACAACCGCGACGGCCTTCTCAGTGGTGACTCTACCGCCAGGGCGAACTACATGAAAACGCTGGTTGATACCGGCTTGCTGACGATCAACGAAGGCAGGCGAGTTAACAACCGGCCACCCGTTGCTGGTGGCGATGTCGCCACCAGGCAGTCGCAGAACGTACCGCTAACCCAACTTGGCCAAACAAACCCCGCACCTAGCGGGGTTTAGTTTTTCTGGAGCTGCCAAATGTCAAACATCCAAAAGACCCTGGCGTTCGCTGAGGCTGAGATCAAATTCGATTCCGGCGGACGGGCCGGGGTTTTCGAGGGATATGCCAGCGTTTTCGATGTGATCGATTCGGATGGAGACATCATCCTCCCAGGCGCATTTAAAAAAGCCTTGAGCACGCAGAGCCGGCAGGTTGGGATGTTCTTCAACCATCAGACCTACGGATTGCCCGTGGGTAAATGGCAGTCGCTTGAAGAGGACAGCAAAGGCTTGATCGTTCGCGGCGAGCTGACGCCAGGCTTGTCTGTTTCTAACGATCTTCGAGCCGCGATGGAACACAAGACTGTCGAGGGCATGTCTGTCGGCTTCACCGTCATGAAAGACGATTTCGACATGATCGCCACCGGCCGCGCGTTCAAGAGCGTGGCGGCCCTTCGCGAGATCAGCATCTGCACGTTCCCAGCCAATGAACTTGCAACAATCGAGTCCATGAAATCCATGGAGTCGATCACAACTATTCGCGACGTTGAGCACTGGCTGAGGGATTCGGTCGGACTGTCGAAGTCGCAAGCTCTGGGCCTAGTGGCCCGGATTAAGTCCGCAGTTCGGAGCGATTCCGAAGGTGGCGAAATCACCGCGATCCTGGATCGCCTCAAGTCCTTCCCATCTGTAGGAAAATAAACCATGTCCGAATTGGCCCAGATCCAAAAGGCTATTGAAGAATCGCAAAAGAACATGACTGAGCTGTTCGATGCGCAGAAAAAAGAAATCACCGAGACCGGTGCGGTCAGTAAAAAGCTGCAGTCCGATCTCCAAACCGTCCAGGAAGAGCTGACCAAATCCGGCACTCGCCTGTTCGACCTGGAGCAAAAGCTTGCCGCCGGTAACCTGGACAATCCGGAAACGAAGAAGTCCTTCGCAGAACAAACGGCAATCGATCTTCAAAAGTCGTGGGATGGCAAGTCCTCGGGCAAGGTCGACGTCAAGAGCTTCAACAAGCAGCTCGGCAGTACGGCAGGTTCCGCCGGCGCATTGATCGAGCCACAGCGTAATGCCGGCATTTTGATGCCAGGCCTGCGCCGGCTCACCATTCGGGACCTGCTTGCCCAGGGCCGTATCAGCTCGAACTCGCTGGAATATGTTCGCGAGAACATCTTTACCAACAGCGCTGCACCGGTCGCCGAGGGCACGCTGAAGCCCGAGTCCAACCTGACGTTCACCAAGGAAACGGCGAACGTCAAAACCATCGCTCACTGGATTCAGGCCTCGCGCCAGGTCATGGACGATGCTCCGATGCTCGAGTCGTACGTGAACAACCGACTGCTGTTCGGCCTGGCCCTGGTTGAGGAGGGGCAGTTGCTGAACGGTGACGGTACCGGCGACAACCTGACCGGGCTGAACAAGGTTGCCACGGCCTACGACGCAGCGCTGAACGTGACCGGTGACACCCGCGCCGACAAGATTGCCCATGCGATCTTCCAGACCAGTGAGTCTGAGTTTGAAGCCTCCGGCATCATCCTCAACCCGCGCGACTGGCACGCAATCGCGCTCCTGAAAGACGCTGATGGTCGCTACATCTTCGGTGGCCCAGCTGCGTTCGCTGCCAAGGTCATGTGGGGCCTGCCGGTGGTTGCCACTAAAGCTCAAGCCCTGGGCACGTTCACCGTCGGCGGCTTTGATCTGGCATCCCAGGTTTGGGATCGCATGGACGCGACTGTCGAAGTAAGCCGCGAAGACCGCGACAACTTCGTGAAGAACATGCTGACCATCCTCTGTGAAGAGCGCCTGGCCCTGGCTCACTACCGGCCAACCGCAATCATCACCGGTCCTTTCGCAACCGCGGCATAAACGAGGCCGGGGCAGGCAACTGCCCCGTTTGCGTCATGATCAAGATTCGAGCGTTGCGCCAGTTTTCGCACTATCACGCCGGCAACTTTGATCAGTTCGAAGAGCGGTCGGTGACTGATGAGATTGCCGAAGCTTTGGTCGGCATGGGCCTGGCAGAAGAAGTTGAGCCCTCCGGAAAGCCGGAAGGTGGCCCGGCAAAAAAAGCAGGTGGTAAAAAATGAGCATCCCCGTCACCGATCTGCTGCCGATCGCCTTGATGCGCAAGCATCTGCGCGTCGACCATGAAGACGATGACGACTTGATCGAGCTTTACGCTGAATCGGCCCTGGCTTGGGCGCTGTGGTATTGCGACAACCCGGCGCTCAAGTTGGTGGCGGACTTCCCGGCGTCGTTCAAGAACGCGGTGCTACTTTTGCTGGGGCACTCGTACTCGACTCGCGAGGCGGTCGTGATCGGCACCATCACTGCGGAATTGCCGATGGGGGTTGAGTCGTTACTGTGGGCATCCAGAAATTGGCGCGGTGTTATCGACCCTGAGCCGGAGGATGTCCCATGAGGGCTGGCGATCTACGCCATCGGGTTGAGCTGCAGCGCCCGGTTTTCTCACAGGATCCTGTTACGGGTGAGATGACGCCAGCATGGGTTGGAGTTGCAGGCATTTATGCGGCTATTGAGTCGCTTTCCGCGCGCGACTTTCTTGCGGCGGCGGCAGGCCAATCAAAGGTTTCGGCCCGGATCGTAATTCGGTATCGCGCCGGCGTTGATCCGACAATGCGGATTGTCCATCGAGACAAAATCTACAACATCGAGGGCGTCCTAGCGGACCCTAAGAGCGGGCTTGACTATCTCACGCTCCCTTGTAGCGAAGGTGTGAATGATGGCTGACGGTGTTGAGTTTGATATCAAAGGGCTTGATTCGCTTCTGGGAAAGCTCGCTGCTGTCACGTACGACCTCAAGCGCAAAGGTGGCCGATCTGCTCTGCGCAGAGCGGCCCAGCTAGTTGCTGATAAGGCCAAGGAGGGCGCCGAGAAGCTGGACGACTCAGCCACTGGTAGGTCCATCTCCAAAAACATCGCGCTGCGATGGAATGGCCGGCTCTTCAAGCAGACCGGAAACCTCGGCTTTCGCGTCGGGGTGATGAAGGGCGCGGTGCTGGCCAAGCGCGGTGAGCGCCCAGATCTTTCCGCAGCTGGTCCAACCCCCCACTGGCGGCTTCTGGAATTCGGAACGGAAAAGATGCAGGCCTCGCCGTTCATGCGAAGTGCGCTTGCTGACAACATCAACGCCGCTACCGAAACGTTCGTCAGCGAATACGAAAAAGCAATTGACCGCGCATTGAAGCGCGCCACCGCCAAGGCCGCCAAATGAAGTATCCCCCGATTTTTCAAGTTGCCGCCTCGGATCCTGGCGTCACGGATCTGCTGGGAACGAACCCGACGCGCCTTTACCTCTTCGGTCTCGCGCCTGAAAAGCCAGCCGGCACTTATTGTGTCTGGCAGGTCGTTAATGGAGCTCCTGAGAGCTTTCTGGCGGGCCGACCAGATGTCGAGGCCTACGGTCTTCAACTTGATGTTTACGCGCCTACGGCTGCGGCAGCACGCGCCGCCGGGCACGCCATTGAATACGCCATCGAGTTGAGCGCCACGATTACCAGCTACAACGGTGAAACCAAGGACGCGGAGACAGGCCTGTATCGATACAGCTTCGACGTGGACTGGATCGTCCGCCGATAACCAAGCCCCAAACACAGGCCCGCCATGAGCGGGTTTTTTTTCGTCCGCAGGAGACACCTATGTCCATTCTTACCCAGGGCACGCAGGTCTTTGCCCTCGTCCCACCGTTGACCGGTACCGGCCCCTACACCGTTATGGAGGTGGAGTGTGCCACCAGCTTTGACCCGGGCGGCGCGCCGGCTGACCAGATTGAAGATACTTGCCTGAGCGCCAAGGAGCGCAGCTACAAGAAAGGCTTGCGCACTCCCGGCCAGGCTTCCCTGGGTTTGAATGCAGACCCCAACAACGCAAGCCATATTCGCCTGCATCAGCTCTCCGAGGCTGACGGCGATACCAGTATCAAGTGGGCGGTTGGCTGGTCCGACGGCACCGAGCCCCCGACGCTCGATACTGGCGGTGATGACTTCGAATTGCCGGCCACGCGGACTTGGTTTGTCTTCGAAGGGTACGTCTCCGACTTTCCATTCTCGTTCGCGGCCAACACTGTCGTGACCACCACCGCAACCATTCAGCGTTCGGGCGGCTCTGCCTGGATCAAGAAAACCACTTAAGGGCGAAACATGAACCTGACTCAACTGAAAGCTGCCGGCGGTATTGTCGGTGGCGCCATGGTCAAAAAGTCCGTGGTGTGGAAGCACGAGGACGCCAAAGGCAAGCCGGTGACCGACAAATTTTCGATTTTCGTAATGCCGCAGTCCTTCGGCATGATCGAGAAGTTGTTTTCTGCCACCGAGCCCGAAGACAGCCGCAACGCGAAGTACATCGCAACCTGCGTGACGCTCGGCGAAAACGGCGAAGAGCCGATTTCCTACGAGGATGCATTCCGCCTGGCTCCCGGCCTAGGCTGGGCCATCCTCGCCGCTGTGCACCAAGTAAACAACACCGGGGCAGACCGCGCAAAAAACTAACGGCCGCCGATGAGTTCTGGCACGAACTGGTGCTGAACGGAGTCGGCGGTAGAACAGTGGCGGAAGCCAAGGCCAGCATGAGTTACCCGGAGGCTATGGCCTGGGCTGCTTACCGAAACAGACATGGGTCGTTCAATCTGGCAGCCCGCGCCGAGCAAATGGGCGCGCTCGTTGCGCTGCAAGTGAATCGTATGGGCGGCGGCAAAGCTGAGCTGGTCGACTTCATGCCCCACCAAGAAAAAGCAGGCGTCTCGCTCGAAACGGCCATGGCCGAATGGGCGTGACCTGCGCTCCCACAGGAAATAGCCCATGGCTACTCGTTCGCTCGGCACGCTGACGCTGGACTTGATTGCGCGTATCGGTGGATTCGAGCAAGGCATGGATAAGGCCGGCCGCCTCACCGAAAAACGCATGAAGGAGATGGAGGCCCGCGCAGAGGCCGCTGGCAAGAAGATTGGCGGCGCCCTGGCCACCGTCGTCACTGCGACACTGGGTGTTGGCACTGCCTCGCTGGTGATGCTGAAGAACACTGCGGCTGCGACCACCGAGACTGATCGGTGGGCCAAGTCCCTTGGTATCGGCACTACCGTCCTGCAGCAATGGCAGTACGCGGCCGAGCGCGCCGGTCTCAGTGGCGACAAGATGGCCGATATTTTCAAAGATATTGGGGACAAGATCGGCGATGCAGTTATCACTGGTGGCGGCGAGGCCATTGACGGACTCAATAAGCTCGGCTTATCCGCCGAAGAGTTGGCCCGCATGTCTCCGGACAAGCAGCTGCTCGCCATTGCCGACGGCCTGGGCAAGGTCGCAACGCAGTCAGAGAAAATCAATATTCTCGAAAGCCTGGGCAACGATCTTTCGAGAATGCTGCCCCTGTTGGATCAGGGCGGCGAGAGCCTGCGCAAGTATCTGGCGCAAGCGAAAGATTTCGGCATTGCCATGGATCCGGCCCAGATCGCCAGTTTGGTTCGTGCGAACGAGGTGATTCAGGATCTACAGTTCCAGGTCGAAGGCCTGCGCAATGAGTTCGTGTCCGGGCTCGCAAACGTAGACATGAGCCCGCTGCAAAACTCGCTCGACGGTCTTCGCGATATCGTCAAGGATCCGGCCTTCCAGCAGGGAATGGCCGACCTTGCCGCCCTCGTCGTGAAACTGACCGGGGCTGCGGCGAGCGGGTTGGCGCAGCTGCCAAACGATCTGCGCGCGATGGCGAATGACCTGAAGCAGGTCACGTCTTTTTTCTCGACAGACCGTAAAACGCGACACTTCGCCGGCGTATCGGACGAGGAAGCAACCAACCGGTCTTTGGACGCTTACAACAAGTCGCAGGGGGCGCTGAACAAATTCACCACCAACCCCACGCTGTTCGTGGGTGATCTGTTCGGTCAGGACCTGGGTGCAGCCAAGAAAGCGTCCGACGAGCGCCTGGCCAGCTTCAAGGCGTATACCGAGTTGCGCGGCTGGGGAGACCAAAAGCTGGTTGAGGGTAACAAACAGGTTGAGCAGCAAGAGCAAAAAGTCGCGGAGTCTTTTAAGGGAACCACTGCTGCATCATTGAAGCTGCTCGACTCGTACGACCGATTGAACAAGCTGCAACAGGATCGTGCGGCGCTGGTTGCTGCGATGGCCAAGGACCCGGACAACGCCGATCGGTACAGGCGAGCGATTGAAGCGATCGACAAGCAGGTGGCTCAGCTCAACGGCACTACCAAATCCGCCACGGAGGCCCAGAGCAAACTCAAAGCCCAACTAAAAGAGGCTGCCACAGCTTTTGATCAGCTCCGCCAGACCTATGACCCGGTCAACGCTGCAGCCCATGAATTCAGCAAGCAGACAGGACAGATCGCTCTCCTGGAGAAGAACGGGAAAATATCCAAAGAGCAGTACGGCAAGGCGACCGCATGGTTGGCGAGCCAGTTCAACGAGGCGGTGAACTCTGCTACTGGGCTTTCTCAGGCTATGCAGTTCCAGGCTGACTTGGAGCGACAACTGAGCAACCAGCGCGAGCAGTATGCGGCCCAGGCTGCCGCTGTCGGTATGGGTAGCAAGGAATCCGACCGCTATTTGGAGCGTCTTGAGCTTGAGCGGCAGACCAATGACAAGGTTCTGTCGCTGCGCACTGAACTTGCTACAGCCACAACGGACACCCAGCGAAAGGCGCTGCAGGACCAAATCGACCTGACCAATGCGTACCTGCCCAAGCAGGTCGCCGCAATGCAGGAAGGCTGGGCGCAGATGGACTCCGCCCATAGTGACTGGTCCAACGGTGCTAAGAGTGCGTGGCAGGACTATCTGGACAGCGCCAAAGACGTTGCCGGCCAAACGAAGAGCATGTTCAGCAATGCGTTCAGTTCCATGGAAGATTCGCTGGTGAACTTCGCGCTTACTGGCAAGGCCTCGTTTGCTGACTTCACCAAATCAATTCTCGCCGATATGGCGCGCATCGCTACCCGCCAGGCCAGTTCTGCTTTGCTGGGTAGTCTGGTTGGCGCAGCGGCAAGCTACTTCGGTGGTAGTGCTGCTGGTGGTAATGGCATGGCAGCCGGTTCGGCCGGTGCCGTCTCGTCTAACCTCGGGGCATCATCTGCCGGGTACTCGAGCACGTACTTCCCGCAAGCCAAGGGTGGCGCGTGGTCCGGCGGCGTGCAGATGTTCGCCGATGGCGGCGCCTTCACAAACTCCGTCGTCAGCAAGCCGACAGCGTTTGGTATGGCTGGCGGCATGGGGTTAATGGGCGAGGCGGGGCCGGAGGCGATCATGCCATTGACCAGAACATCGAGTGGCGCCCTGGGTGTGCGCGCTGTTGGTGGTGGCTCTGGCGGTGCGGTAGTACCAACTCAAATAAACGTGACCGTGACAGTCGCAAGCGATGGCACGACCAGTTCTACGGCCGACGACTCTGCTTATCAGCAGTTCGGGAAGGATCTCGGCGACTTTGTTGACCAGCGTTACCGTCAATTGATTCGTAAGGATCTTGCGCAGGGCGGCAGCATCAAGCGAGCAATCAGCGGGTAATCAATATGGCGATTGAAACATTCACCTGGTGCCCACGGACTGATCCGCAGGGGCAGGCAAAATTCAGGGTCAGGACGAAGGCTTTCGGCGACGGGTACGCACAATCGGTAAGCGATGGCATCAACAACAAATCGCAATCGTGGCCACTCACCTTCCTCGGTGGCGCTGCGCGCACCAAGCAAATAATGGACTTCATCGAAGCCCATAAGGGGGCGAGGGGCTTTTTGTGGACGCCGCCGCTCGGCGATCTGGGCTTATACAAGTGCGATGGCTACCAGCTCACGCCCCACGGCGCTGAAAACTACACGCTGACCGCCACCTTCGAGCAAACCTTTCAACCATAAGGCCTCAGCATGGCATTGATCACGGACATCCAAAAGCTGGAGCCCGGCGGCGAAATTCGACTGTTCGAAATAGACGGCACCGAGTATGGCGCTGATTACCTAAGGTTCCATGGTCATGCCATCCCGCACACCCCCGAGGAACTGCTGGCTTATGCGGGCTCGGAGCAGGATTTGCCAGCCAAGTCGATTTGGTGGCAGGGCCAGGAGTACGCGGCCTGGCCGGTGCAGATTGAAGGCATCGGCTCCAATAGCGACGGCACCGCCTCTCGGCCAACCTTCGCCGCCGGCAACGTCAGCGGGCGCGTTACGGCGCTGTGCCTGGCCTTCGAGGACATGCTCAAGTTCAAGCTGACAGTCCGCGAGACGCTGGCCCAGTACCTGGATGCGGCGAACTACCCAGAAGGCAACCCAACCGCCGACCCGACTCAGGAGGCGCTGGAGATCTGGTACATCGACCAGAAAACCAGCGAAGACGGCGAGTCTGTGGTCTGGGAACTGTCTTCACCTGGCGAGATTGATAACCACGGGCTGCCCGGCCGGCAGATGACGACCTTCTGCCACTGGGCTATGACCAACGGTTACCGCGGCCCGGACTGCGGCTATACCGGCGCGGCCATGTTCGACGACGAGGACAATCCCACGGATGACCCGGCACTGGACCAGTGCAAGGGCTGTTTGTCGTCCTGCAAGTTGCGGTTCGGCGAAAACAACGAATTGTCATTCGGCGGATTTCCCGCCGTTTCCCTCATCGCCCGGAGCTGACCATGCGCAAGCACATCATTGCGGCCATCCAGGCGCATGCGGCGGCGGAGTATCCGCGTGAATGCTGCGGCCTGCTGCTGGCCGTGGGCCGCGCGCAGAAGTACTTCCCGTGCCGGAACATAGCCACTGAGCCGAACGAAGAGTTCAGGCTTGATCCCGAGGACTACGCGGCGGCGGAAGACTCGGGCGAGGTGATCGGCATCGTTCACTCCCACCCGGACGCCACCAGTCGCCCATCACCGCACGACCTGGCCATGTGTGAGGCCACAGCCTTGCCCTGGCACATCCTGTCCTGGCCCGAGGGCGACATGCGCACGATCACGCCCACGGGCAGTACGCCGCTGCTCAATCGCCCGTTCGTGCATGGTGCCTGGGATTGCTGGCAGGTATGCGCTGACTGGTACCAGCGCGAATGGGGGCTTGAGTTCGAAGCCTTCCAGCGCACCGACGGTTGGTGGGAGAGCGTCGACAACGCCAGCCTCTACGAGCAGCACTACGAGGCAGCCGGCTTCGTGCGCGTCGACCAACCCCTGCGCGGCGACATGATCGTCATGCAGGTTGGCCGGACCGCTCACCCGAACCACGCCGGCATATACCTTGGAACTGATCCGTCGCTGCCTGGTGAGGAGTCAGGTGTTTTCGGCCCGGGCCCGTTCCTGCTGCACCACCTTTACGGTAGGCCGTCCGAGATTATTGTCTACGGCGGCCCTTGGCACGACAGATCACGCCTGATCCTCAGGCACAAAGACGCAAGAAAACCAATATTACGCGGCATGCCCGCAGGAGATACGAATGGAAAAGGCAATTTGCAGTGAAGCTAAGGATTCGAACGGCCAGCCGATGTGGTTGTTGATGCCGGATGGCAGCTTTTTCATCAGTCAGAAGGCTGTTGATCAGGCCAGCATCCAGCACTTGAAACTTAAAAATTAGTTTCCCAGGGCTTCCAAACCACTCAGTCAACAATTGTTGGAAGGTTTTTGCCTGGGAATACCTTTTTAAACACCTCTAGCGGGTAATAGTCACCCACGCCTTGATTGCGGCAGGCATACACGGCCGCTCCGATCCGCTGCATTGCGCTCTCTGGATTGTCGGCCGCCTGGGTGTATGCGAGCGCGAGCACCAAGTTGGTGAGTTGAGAAATTGCGTGTTCTGCGCTTATTTCTTGTTGTGACATTTTGACCTCCAGGTCATAAACGCGCCGATATTGGCGCAACCCAGTCCTTGGGCTTGCAGGCGTGGGACTGGGGAATCCTTGCGTGAAGGCGCAACGCTACTACGGCACGGCTGTGCTCGGTTACTGGCATTCCATCCACGCTGGATGCCTGGCCAGGTCCGGGTTACAGTTGGTGTTTCCCAGTGGAGTTTCTCAGGATGACAATCTCTAGCGTTCGGGCGTCGATGCAGCACGGGGCCGGCTTCGAAATATTAGAAACGCAGTACATGGGCAAAGTACTTCGCGTTTCCGTTACTACAAATGCCAATGACGTGGACACCAAGCAGATAGAGGGTGAGGCCCAAATTCACATGACCCTCATCGAAAAGAGCAAAGCCGTGGATAGAGGCGTCAAGGAAGTTTTAGACGCTGCTAAAAATGGCGACTCAGTCGTCATTCTGTGTCGGAGCGAGACTATCTACAAAGCTGTTTTGGTCCACATTGGATTCAGCGAATAAGGTATATGTCATGCGGATTTTATTGGCTTCAGTCATTGCGGTTTCAGCGCTACTGACGGGCTGCACCACGCCCGGTGACCTTAAAAGCGGAAAGGCTACCATCACTGCCTCCTCGAGCAAGGCGCCGAAACAGTACGCTCTATGCGTCATGCCGAAATGGCAGGATGCACGCTCGGGCGCCACGATGACTGAAACCGCGAGCGGTTACAGGCTGATTGTCGCCACTGATTCGACGGCAGAGGAGCTGCTTGAGGTGAATCGAGCTTCGAATGGCAGTACCGTCGCGCTGTATCAGCGATTGTCTTGGGCACCAGGTTACGGTCGATCAGCAATTGAAAAGGCAGTTCGTGAATGCCTATAAAGAACAACTTCATCAAGCCGCCTTAGGGCGGTTTTTTTATACCTGGAGAAAAGCAATGGCCGCACTCGCTATTGATTATGCGCCTGTAGAAATTGTTCGGCTCGGCGGTCAATTACGCCAGTTCGGAAAAGAGTACAGGCTGGCGGTTCGCACTCCCGCAGAGGCAATTAAGGCTCTTTGCGTGCAAATTCCTGGACTTGAACGATTTATTAGTTCTGCCAAAGAGCGAGGTCTTGAGTTCGCCGTTTTCCGTGGCAAGCGAAATATTGGCGAGGCGGAGATCGGCTATCAGGGCCGTGGAGTGATTCGCATAGTCCCCGTAATTACAGGATCCAAGCGTGGCGGGATTCTTCAAACGGTCGTCGGCGTCGTTCTCCTGGCGATCTCCTACGTCTTTCCGGTGACAGCGCCATATCTAGCACCGGCAGGCATTGGCCTTGTCGCCGGCGGCGTAATTCAAATGCTCAGCCCCCAGGCGGGCGGGCTTAAGACCAGCGCGGCGCCTGAAAACATGCCTGGATACGCCTTCGGCAGCGCGAAGAACACCACGGCGTCCGGTAACCCGGTTCCACTTTGTTACGGCAAACGGCGCGTAGGCGGCGCAATCATCAGTGCCGCTATCTACGCGGAAGATCAGATGTAACGGCACCCGCAGCACATCAGCCGCCCACGAGGCGGTTTTTTATTGCCTGGAGGAAAGCATGGGCGCAGCACGCAAGTTAGACATCCACGGCGCCAAGGGCGGCGAAGAAAAACCCAAAACGCCAACAGAGGCGCCTGACAGTCTGCGCTCTGTCGCCATCGCCAAAATGCTGATCGGCGTAGGGGAGGGAGAGTTCGAAGGTACGCCGACCGCGCGCGACATCTACCTGGATAATACGCCGCTGCAAGACCCCCAGGGCAACATGAACTTCCCGAACGTGAAGTGGGAGTGGCGCACGGGCGCGGTGGATCAGACGTATATCCAAGGCATCCCATCGGTCGAGAACGAAACCACCATCAGCACCGAGCTGCGCAGCGGCACCCCGTGGGTGCGGGCGATCAGTAACACCCAGCTTTCCGCCATTCGGGTGCGCTTCGCCTGGCCTGCGCTCCAGTCCGTGGATATCGCAGGAAATATCAACGGCTACCGGATCGAATACAAGGTCGAGCTGGCAACCGATGGTGGCGCCTATCAGCAGGTGCTCAGCGAAGCTGTCGATGGAAAGACCACGAGTGTGTACGAGCGTACCCGCCGTATCGATTTGCCCAAGGCCACCACAGGCTGGCTGATGCGCATCACCCGTATCACTCCAAACCAGAACAACAATAAAATCTCGGACACGATGCAGATCGCCGGCTTCACCGAGGTGATCGACGCGAAGATCCGCTACCCGAACACCGCGTTGCTCTACATCGAGTTTTCCGCCGCGCAGTTTCGCAGCATTCCGGCCGTAACGGTCGAGACCAAGCTGAAGAAGATGCAGGTCCCGAGCAACTACGACCCCGTGGCACGCTCGTACAACGGGGTGTGGAACGGTACCTTCAAGCAGGCCTGGACCGACAATGCGGTCTGGATGACCTACGACATCACCACGAACGACCGCTTCGGTCTCGGCCGCCGCATCAAGCCTTGGATGGTCGACAAGTGGGAGCTCTACCGAATCTCGCAGTACTGCGACCAACTGGTGCCGGACGGGAAGGGTGGACAGGAGCCGCGCTTCATCTGCAACCTGAACCTGCAGAGCAAGGCTGATGCTTGGTCGCTGCTGCGCGACATCTCTGCGATTTACCGGGGCATGACCTACTGGGCCCAGGGCCAGGTCTTCACGCTGTCGGATATGCCGCGTGCAACCGATTTTGACTTCGCCTACACCCGAGCGAACGTGATCGATGGGAAGTTCACTTACTCGAGCGCTTCAGAGCGCACCCGCTATACCCGCGCCCTGGTCAGCTACGACAACCCTCTGAACAACTACGACACCGACGTCACGGCTGTGACCGATCAAAAGCTGCAGCGGCGCTACGGCGACAACCCACTGGAGATCAGTGCCATTGGCTGTACCCGCGAATCCGAGGCCCAGCGCCGCGGCAAGTGGGCGCTGCTGACCAACTCCAAAGACCGGGCTGTCACCTTCAAGGTGGGGCTGGACGGGCGTATTCCGCTGCCTGGCTACGTTATCCCGATCGCTGATGAGCTGCTGGCGGGCCGCCCCGTGGGTGGGCGCATCTCGGCGGTGAACGGCAAGGTCATCAAGCTGGACCGCGACACCCAGGCCAAGCCCGGTGACCGACTGATCCTCAACCTGCCAGACGGCAAGTGCGAGGGGCGCACCGTGCAACTGGTCAGCGGCCGACAGGTCACCGTCACTGTGGCCTATTCGGTTACGCCTGAACCTGAGCTGGTGTGGGCGCTGGATGCTGACGACTTGGCCATCCCACTGTACCGCGTGGTGAGTGTGGCCCGGCCAGAGCCTGGCGTGTTCGAGATATCGGCGGTTCAGTACGACCCGAGCAAGTTTGCGCACATCGATACTGGCGCGCGGCTGGAGGAGCGCCCAGTCAGCGTTATCCCAATCACCGTCGTACCGGCGCCAGCCAGCGTCACGCTCACGTCGAGCTATGCCATCAACCAGGGCATTGCCATCAGCACCATGAATATCTCATGGCCTGCCGTCACGGGCGCTGTCGCGTACGACGTGGAGTGGCGCAAGGACAACGGGAACTGGATAAAGGTGCAGCGCACGGGTTCGACGAGCGTGGACGTCACCGGCATCTACTCGGGCGCCTACCTGGCCCGGGTACGCGCCGTCAGCGCCTTCGAAATCTCGTCGGTGTGGAAAAACTCCATTCTGACCAACTTGGAAGGGAAGGTCGGCCTGCCGCCGGCGGTGTCGTTCCTGACCACCAAAAGCGAACTGTTCGGGATCAGTATCAAGTGGGGCTTCCCTACTGGCGCCGAGGATACCCAGCGCACGGAACTGTGGTATGGCCCGGCGAACAGCCTGCCGGCGGCAACGAAGCTGGCCGACCTGGCATATCCGCAGGCCGACTACCGCATGCAGTCGCTGCTGGCAGGGGCAACGCTGTTCTTCTGGGCGCGCCTGGTGGACCGTACCGGCAACATTGGGCCGTTCTATCCCGTGGTCAATGGGGTCATGGGCCAGTCCAGCTCGGATGCTGGGGCGATCCTCGAGCAGATCAAGGGGCAGATAGACGAGACGTCGCTGGGGCAGTTGCTGAAGGATCGTATCAACCTGATCGACGGTAACGGCCCTGGCTCTGTCAACGGTCGCATTGAGGCAGCAAAGGACGAGCTGGAGCTGCTGATTGACCAAGTGGTGGATGCGCTCGAATACGTACCGACGAAATCATATGTGCTCAAAGACATCGTGCGCGTGGGGCAGCACCTGTACCAGGCCAATGGCCCGGTGCCGGCGAACAACGCGCCGCCGAACGCTACCTACTGGACCGACATCGGTACGGTGGTGCAGACGGTCAACGCGCTGGTCACCCAGGTTCAGCAGAACTCGGCGACGATCAACCAGCACGGCCAGGACATTACCGCCCAGGCTTCGCAGCTCAACGCAGTGAAGGCGACGGTGAACGATTCTGTTACCGGTGTTACCGCCACGGCCAGCGGGCTCAGCACGCTAAAGGCCACGGTTACCACGCTCGACGGCAAGGTAACCACCACGGCGCAGCGGGTTGATGGCATCTACCTGCAGGTCAACCCGCCACTCCAGGGTGATGACAGCGCCCTGATGGGCTCGGAGGCCAGCTACGTTGGCGTCTGGTCCACTCAGTCCGCCCTGATCGAGGGCGACCTGGTGCAAGGGCAGCGCA
This sequence comes from Pseudomonas sp. R2-37-08W, assembly GCF_003851705.1. NCBI lineage: Bacteria > Pseudomonadati > Pseudomonadota > Gammaproteobacteria > Pseudomonadales > Pseudomonadaceae > Pseudomonas > Pseudomonas sp. R2-37-08W. The sequence goes on from NZ_CP027728.1 coordinate 1,477,306, forward strand.
CGGATGTGGTTGAGGTGAGTGTTGCGAATACCGCTGCCGCAGTCATTGCCGAGCAAACCGCCCGCATCAATGCCGACGGCGCTCTATCGTCCAGCATCGAGACGGTCAAGAACTCGGTCAACGGCAACACCCTGGCCATCCAAACCAACACCACGGCCATTCAGACGGTCGACGGCAAGGTTACGGCGAACTGGTCGGTGCGGATGCAGTACGAAACCGCCACCGGTCTCTATAAGTACGCTGGTATTGGCCTGGGCCTGGAGAATGGTCCGGGTGGGTTGCAGACGCAATTCATCATTGATGCTGACAGGTTCGCCATTGGACAGGCCGGCACCGTGCCTTTTGCTGTACAGGGCGGGCAGACCTTCATCAAGGCCGCGTTCATCCAGGATGGCACGATCACCAACGCGAAGATCGGCAACTACATCCAGTCGAACAATTATGTTGCTGGGCAAACAGGCTGGAAGTTGTTTTTTGATGGGACGTTTGAAATTAACGGCGTCGTGCCTGGGCAAGGTCGCTCGATGATGACGAACCGGTCTTTGCGGTTCTGGGACGTAAATAACGTGAAGCGGGTTCAATTGGGGGATCAAACCGAATGAGTTCCGGCCTTAGAATATGGTCAGCCACGGGAGCGCTTGAGTTTGATACGAGCACGGCAACATACAGGATTGTGTTGTCTGTGCTTGTTTCATATGCGGGCGAGGGGAAGTCAACTAAGACATTTCAAGTGCCGGGGTGCAATGCCAATAACGCCATATGCTTTTTGCTGCCAATCAGTAACGATAATTCACAAATTGCATCTAATAGGCAGCTGGAATGCGAGATGGGGGCGGGAGAGGTTTATGTGAGAAATTTTCTCAAGCCCAGGCAAAATGACTCTTTCTCTAGCGCAACCATGAGGCTGATAGTTGCGAGGTGGGCGTAATGGCTTATGGTCTGCAAGTTGTAAATGACTCAGGGGCGATATCGCTAGACTCGGAATTTGCGCGATTGTGTGTTTTTCACAAGGGAACTTATAACTCAGGCGCTACCGTTACATTTCAAAACGTGGTCGACACACAAGAACCACCACTAATTTTTATCAGGCCTCCAAACAATGGATCACTGATACAGCTAGGTGTTCTTCTAGAAGGCTCAGCTGGGGCGTGGACCGGCGCTACCGTGACATCCGGGCAAGTCCATTCAGGTAGCATATTCGTCGGTGCTTTTTCGTCTAAGCCACTCTCGTCGTACGGGTTGCGGATGTGGGATACCAACGGCAAGCAGATCTTTGACTCCGCTGTTCAGGCGGCAGTATTTACACGGTCTGTGCAAAATTGGACATTTACACACTCGGAGCAAAGTCAGCAAGGGCTTATAACGAATTGGTACTCAGTGCCACTTAGCTACGAGCTTGGCGATTACCTGATGGTAAATAATGCAAGAATGCCAATGATGGCGGGCAACAACGAATCTAGGTCCACAGGGTTGAGATATGACTTCCCTGCAGGTCTTATAAGGTTCAGCGTTACCACCGTAACCAATCCAACATATTTTTCCCTTGCGGCTGTCTTTGGGAAGGTAGTTGCGTAACTCATTACTCCTTTGGAGGTTGACGCAATGGCAAGACAAGAAATCAATTTAGGAACAGCGCCTACTGGTGCTGGTGGGGATACAACTCGCAGCACAGGCGTGAAGATCAACGCAATGACAACAGAGCTGTATTCCAGGACTAACAGCCTGGGAACTGCGGCAAACAAGAATTTCGGCTTGCAAGAAGGCGAGCTTCTCCCTGCTGGTACTTATAGTGGGTTTTATTCGAACAATGCCCCGGCGGTTTACCAAGCCGACAGGCCAGGTGAGCCGGGCCAGGCTGGTGCGTTTTCCCGGCTGGGCGCGGCTGGTTCATCGTCAGGATTGTCGTTCAGCACCGTTATCCGCATTCCGTATGCGCAAGGGTATGAAGCGCAGATATTCATTCCCGTGGCCCAGGGTACCGGCGCTTTGTACTTTCGCACCACGCAAGCTGGCGCGGGTGGCAGTTTTGGCCCGACGTACAGCGTGTATCACACCGGCAACACGACTCGCGGTTCAGGCGGCGCGCTTTCTGCGGCATCGCCGATCCTGCGAATTGCCAATGTCGCGCTCACTGAACGTCGGGACTTGGGCGAGCAGTCATTTGAGCCGGCCGGTGAATGGGGTGTGGCCAACGAAGAAGCCCGCGCCGTTACCGTTGAGCGCCTCGGACTGGGCGAGTACCGGGTGACGGGAAGCCTGGGCCTGGCGCTGGAAGGGTGGCGGACCCACGATCCAAGCTCCCCAGATGGTGGCCGAATGCTAGGTATCACCGATAGCCACCAGGAAGAGGATGGCACGGTCATCATCCGCCTGTTCAAGCAGCGCTGGACGCTCACCGATGACGGAGAGGTGGTGCCGGGCCGAGGCGCGCCGATAGATGTACCGCTGAATAGCTGGATCGACGTCCGGCTGCACATGCCAAGCGCCGAGCAAGGCCCGCCTGAAATGGCAGCCACAGAAGAATGACAGCCCGCCCCGAGCGGGTTTTTTTACGCCAGGAGAAGACATGAACGCATTCGAAAAAGACCGAGACATATTGGCGCGCACCCTGTGGGGAGAGGCCCGAGGCGAAGGTCTAGATGGCCAGATTGCCGTCGCCTGGACAATTCGCAATCGGGTGCTCGACGGCAAATCCAAGTCCTGGTGGGGGGAGGGGTACGCCGGCGTGTGCCTGAAACCATGGCAGTTCAGCTGCTGGAACCAGAACGACCCGAACTACGCCTACCTCAGTGGCGCCAAGCAGATCCCGGCCGGACAGTTCGCTCAGGCCCAGCGCGCAGCTGATCAGGTGATGTCAGGTGCAGTACCTGACCCGACCGGCGGCGCCACGCACTACTACGCCACCACGATGCCAAAGGCCCCGGCCTGGGCGGCGAAGGCCAAGCAGACGCTGCGCCTGGGTCATCACGTTTTCTTCAAGGATGTGCCGTGATTACTTTTGACCAAGCTATGGTCGATATCCTGCTGGGCGAGCCCGGCGTGCGTCAGGGCTGTGGATCCTTCAGCACCCTGAGCTCCGCCAGCAGTCGCTGATTCTCGCGCATGAAGTGATCTCGCTGTCCCGCTACGAGCTTAATGCTGAGCACTCCAGGCTCTGTGAGTGATCCCTTCAGGTCGGAAAGCTCTGCTGTAGCCAGGGCGAGCTGCTGCTCAGCATGGGCCTTCCCAGTCATCAGCAGGTCATTCATCTGGACCAGCCCGGCGATATTTGCCCGTGCTCTACCCAGCATGCGTTCGGTCTCAGCCAGTTCGTCCACAAGAATTGAACACTGGTGCTCGTACATTTCCAAAGGAGTAGGACAGCCAATCCAGTCGTCGGTGTACATGTCAACGTCCATAGCAAATCTCAAATACTGTATGCGTGTACAGTAATCGAGGTGTTTCGGATTTGGGAGTGGTGTTCGTCGGCAGGACGCCGGTGGCGGGATTTCGCGTTCGAGGCTGTTCCCCAAAACGCAACCGTTTGGACCAATGTTTATTGGGTTTAGAAGAGTCGCAAAAGTTGGTGTTTTTGGAAGGTGTTTTTAGGGTCAAGGCCTTGATATTAAAGGCCTTGAGCATTTCTTATGCGGCATCCCAGGCTTTGATGCCGAAAAGGTGCAAGGTTTTGCTTGAAGCGGTCAAGGAATTGCCCCCTTTGGACGAATGAAAAATGAAAGATCGCGGATTATGCCACGCCCAGCGCGTTTCGGCGCCGTTCGTCAGCGCTGTGCGACGTTTGTGCAAAAGGCAGTGCGCCGCATAGCCGGTTACCATAGCCGGGTAATATGGCACTTCAACGGCCAGTTGTTGCCTCATGTGTGTCGTTGCAAGTCGATTGTCTGGGAAACCCGCGTTATGCAAACCGCCTACACCGTTCTTATCCTGCTGATGCTGGTCAGCGTGTCGCGTCTGGTCGGGCGCATCATTCCCCTGCCGCTACCGCTGGTACAGATTGCCGCCGGGGCCCTGCTGGCCTGGCCCACGCTGGGGCTGCATGTGGCGCTGGACCCGGAACTGTTCCTGTTTCTGTTCTTGCCGCCGCTGCTGTTTTCCGATGGCTGGCGCATGCCCAAGCGTGAGCTGTGGCGCCTGCGCGGGCCGATCCTGACCTTGGCCGTGGGGCTGGTGCTGTTTACGGTGGTCGGCGCGGGGTACTTCATTCACTGGATTCTGCCGACGATTCCGTTGCCGGTAGCCTTTGCCTTGGCGGCCGTGTTGTCGCCGACGGATGCCGTGGCGGTATCGGCCATTGCCCAGAACCGCCTGCCCACGCCCTTGATGCACATGCTCCAGGGTGAGGCCTTGATGAATGATGCGTCGGGCCTGGTGACCTTCAAGTTTGCCCTGGCGGCCGCGTTGACCGGGGTGTTTTCCCTGGCCGATGCCAGCCTGACCTTTGTCTTGGTCGCAGTGGGTGGGCTGGCGGTCGGTGTGGCGTTGAGCTGGCTGGTCGGTCGCCTGCGCGCCTGGATGATTGCACGGGGTTGGGATGACCCGGCCACCCACGTTGTGTTCATGTTGCTGCTGCCGTTCGCGGCCTACGTGCTGGCGGAGCGCTTGGGCGCGTCGGGCATTTTGTCGGCCGTGGCGGCGGGCATGATGCAGAGCTGGCTGGACCTGCTGCCGCGTCAAACCAGTACACGCCTGCTCAATCGCAGTGTCTGGTCGCTGCTGGAGTTTGCCTTCAACGGCCTGATCTTTCTGCTGTTGGGCCTGCAACTGCCGGACATCATCAAGGCAGTGGTGAGTCATGAGCCGACGTTGTGGCCGGCCTTGATGTACCGCTGCCTGGACGTGGTTGCGGTCTTCGTGGTGCTGGTGGTGTTGCGCTTTATCTGGGTACAAAGCATTTGGCGGCTGTCAGGCTTGCTGCGTCGTGTGCGTGGGAAAAGCGAGCTGACCCTGGTACCCACGGCGCGATCCTGTTGGCTGCTGACGGTGGGCGGCGTACGCGGTGCGGTGACACTGGCGGGCGTGATGTCGGTGCCATTGCTGCTGGCGCCGGGCCAGGCTTTTCCGGAGCGCGACCTGCTGATCTTTATCGCGGCCGGCGTCATCCTGTTGTCGCTGGTCGCCGCCTGTATCGCGCTGCCGTTGCTGCTTCGTGGGATCGAAAAGAGCCCCGATGAAAAGCGTCACCGGGAGGTTCGCGAGGCCTGGAAAAAAACCGCCGTGGCAGCGATCCATGCGCTGGAGGCTGAAGAACCTGATGAAACCGCAGTGTCGGATGCGGCTCAAGCGGCATTGGCCACTGAGCTCAAGGCGCGATTGATGTCGGAATATCGCCACCAGCTTGAGGTATTCAACGATTCCGCCGAAGCCCAGGCCCTGGCGCTGCAGATGGACCAGCTGGAACGCAAGCTGCGGCTCAAGGGGCTGCGCGCGCAGCGGCTGGAGTTGTACCGTTTGAGTCGGCAACATCAAATTGGCGATGATGTATTGCGCGAAGTTCTGGCGGATCTGGATATGAGTGAAGCGAACTTGGGCAGTGTCAAGTAGTTTGGGCATTGATCATTGCGCGGATGCCGGTACCGAGCAGTTTGCCGAGCAGTGTTTTATCTTCAGGGTACAGTGACTGCACAAAGCTTTTATCGCCTTCAGACAGTTTGAAGTTGCGAGGGATGGGATTTCCGCTATTCAGGTGTGAGGCGCGAATCCCATAGTGCATGATGGATTTGTCATCATAGTTTGAAGTCTTTACCTCTTTGCGCGAGAAGGGGCGGAGGATATCGTTCTTGGCCTTATAGGAGGGTTCTCCTCTCGATGCATATTCGTCATAGACGTTCTGCCTGTTCAGGTCCAATGTCCGATCGGGGTGCTGATGCTCATGTTTGAGGCCGATGGCGTGGCCGAATTCATGCTGGATCGTTGCGGCGACGCTGCTTGGCGAGACTGTGAAGTTAATGCCCATGGTCGGTTCGGATAAAGGCACCTTCTTTGCGTCGGTGCCCACGTTTGACCATCCCGCTCTCGTGCCAGCGTCCGCAGTGATGCGGATATCGCCATTGGGGCTGTTGGTGAACTTGAAGTAAAGATTGGTATGCGGCGCCCATGCGTTGATGTTGTGCTTTACCAACGCTTTTTGTTCTGGGGTCATGTTCAGCAGGGAGATAGTCAGCACCGAATGCTGAGGCCAGAGCTTGTCGGGCATGGCGACGCCGCGCTTACTTCTATTGAGCGGCGCGGTGACGCAATGAGCAGAAGGCGAAGTGGGCGAGATCGTGAGCGTCATGGGGGTTCACCTAAGTGTTTATATGAACTTAGGTGTAAGGTTTGCGTGTTTCTGTTTCCTCGCAATAGTTGCAAGAAACAACGCTGGAAGCCGCCCCGTTGGGAGCGGCTTGCGTCTCAACCGCGGCGCTGGATGAAATCGCGAATCCGCCCAGCCGCTTCGACACATTCGGCCAGCGGTGCAACCAATGCCAGGCGTACACGCCCGGCGCCTGGGTTGAAGCCATCCACTTCGCGGGACAGGTAAGAGCCCGGCACCACCGTCACATGTTCCTCCACGAACAAATCACGGCAGAAAGCAGCATCGTCCCCGTTCACATTCGGCCACAAATAAAAGCCGCCGTCCGGGCTTTGCACATCCAGCACCGGTTTGAGGATCGCCAGCACTGCGTCGAACTTCTCGCGATACAGGTCACGGTTGGCCTGTACGTGCGCTTCGTCCTGCCAGGCGGCGATGCTGGCCAGCTGGGTTTGCACCGGCATTGCGCAGCCGTGATAGGTGCGATACAGCAGGAAAGCCTTGAGAATCTCAGCATCGCCAGCGACAAAGCCCGAACGCAGGCCCGGCAGGTTGGAGCGCTTGGACAGGCTGTGGAACACCACGCAACGCTTGAAGTCCTGGCGACCCAGTTCGACACAGGCGCTCAGCAGGCCTGGCGGCGGGGTTTGCTCATCGAAGTACAGCTCGCTGTAGCACTCGTCGGCGGCGATCACGAAATCGTGCTCATCGGCCAGGGCGATCAGCTTTTTCAGGGTGTCCACCGGAATCAGCGCGCCGGTCGGGTTGCCCGGAGAGCACAGGAACAGGATCTGGCAACGTTTCCAGATGTCTGGCGACACGGCATCGAAGTCCGGGTTGAAACCATTGGTATCCAGGCACGCCAGGTAATGCGGCTTGGCACCGGCGAGGAACGCGGCGCCTTCGTAGATCTGGTAGAACGGGTTTGGGCTCACCACCAGCGCGTCGTCACCGCGATTGACCACGGTCTGGGTAAAGGCGAACAGTGCCTCGCGTGTGCCGTTGACCGGCAGGATATTGCGCGCCGGGTCCAGCCAGCCTGCAGGTACGTTGAAGCGGCGCTCGCACCAGGCGCCAATGGCCTCGCGTAATGCGGGGATGCCCAGTGTGGTCGGGTACACCGCCATCTGGTCCAGGTTGTTGCTCAGCGCCTCAGCCACGAAACTCGGTGATTTGTGCTTGGGCTCGCCAATCGATAGGGCAATCGGGCGTTTGTCCGGGTTGGGGGTGACACTGCCGAGCAGGGCGCGCAGTTTCTCGAATGGGTAAGGCTGCAGCTGGTTCAGGGCGTTGTTCATCGCAAGTCTCGTCAATTCAGTTGTCGGCACGCGGTCTGGTTGCCGGCGAAAATTCAATAGTAGGAGGGGGCTTGCTCCCGATTGCGTTGTGTCAGTCAGCTGATCTTATCTGATCCACTGCTATCGGGAGCAAGCCCCCTCCCACATACGCCGGCGTTTCAAATCGTCAGGCGCGTCAGCGCGACGCCAGGTTCCTGGGTCACGCTCAATTGCTCCACGATCGCATCCTGCAAACGGCGGCACAGCTCAGGGTCGGACAGCGGCTGGTTATCGGCGTCGGTGATGAAGAACACGTCTTCCACGCGCTCGCCGAGGGTCGCAATCTTGGCGTTCTGCAGCGACAGGTCGAACTCCAGGAAAATCCCGCCGATGCGTGCCAGCAGGCCTGGCCGATCCGGCGCGCTCAGCTCCAGTACGGTTACCGGGCGCTGGGCGTCGTTGGAGATCGTCACTTGCGGCGCAAAGGCAAAGTGCTTGAGCTGGCGCGGTACCCGGCGCTGGATGATGGTCGGGTAATCATCCGGGTTGCGCAGGGCTTCGGTCAGGCCTTCGCGGATCTTCTTCACACGCACCGGATTGTCGCCAATCGAGTCGCCTTCGGTGTCGAGCACAATGTAGGTGTCGAGGGTGAACTGGCTGCTGGAGGTGATCACCCGGGCGTCATGAATGTTCAGGTTGAGCTGGTCCATAGCCGCCACGGTCACGGCGAAGAAGTCATGTTGGTCCGGCGCGTAGATGAAGATCTGCGTGCCGCCTTCGAATTCGCGCTGGGTGGTTTCCTTGATCAGGACCAGAGGGCCGCCATCGGCCGGCTGTTGAAGGATGGCGTCGGTGTGCCAGGCGACATCGCCGGCGGTGTGGCGCAGGAAATAATCGTCACCCAGTTGCGACCACAGTTGTTCGACATCGTCCGGGTCGTTGCCGCCGCGCACCAGGATATCCAGGGCCGCGCTTTGGGTGCGGCGAATCTGCTCTTCGCGGTCTACCGGGTTTTCCAGGCCGCGGCGCAGGGCGCGCTTGGTCTCGGTGTACAACTGGCGCAACAGGCTGGCGCGCCAGGAGTTCCATAACGTCGGGTTGGTGGCGTTGATGTCGGAGACGGTCAGCACGTAGAGGTAGTCGAGGCGGGTCTCATCGCCGACGATCTGCGCGAAGTCGTGGATCACTTGCGGGTCGGACAAGTCCTTGCGCTGGGCGGTGGTCGACATCACCAGGTGGTTCTGCACCAGCCAGACGATCAGGCGGCTGTCCCACAACGGCAATTGGTGGCGTTGGCAGAACGCTTCGGCATCCACCGCGCCGATCTCCGAGTGATCGCCATGCCGGCCCTTGCCGATGTCGTGGTACAGGCCGGCCAGGTAAATTAATTCCGGCTTGGGCAGCTTGGCCATGAGCTTGCTGGCCAGTGGGAATTTCTCTGACACCTGGGTGTACTGCAACTTACGCAAGTGCTTGATCAGGTTCAGGGTGTGGGCGTCCACGGTATAGATGTGGAACAGGTCGTGCTGCATCTGCCCGACGATAAAGCCGAACTCCGGCAGGTAGCGCCCGAGGATGCCGTAGCGGTTCATGCGCCGCAGGTTGCGGTGGATGCCGATCTTGCACTTGAACAGTTCGATAAACAGGCTGGTGTTGCGGATGTCATGACGAAACTCATCGTCGATCAGATGACGGTTTTCCCGCAGCAGGCGAATGGTATCGGCGCGCACGCCTTTGATTTCCGGCTGCTGGGCCATCAGCACGAAGATTTCCAGCATGGCGAACGGCGTGCGGCGGAATACGTTGTCGTTGCGCGCCTCGATGTAACCGTCGTGCAGCTGGAAGCGCGAATTGATCGGTTGCGGCGGCGCTTCGTCTTCGGGGCCAGGATCACTTCTTCGAAGTGCTGGATGATCAGGTCGCTGAGCTGGGCAATGCTCATCACCACGCGGTAATACTGCTGCATGAAGCTTTCGATGCTGGTCTTGGCGTCTTCGCCTTCAAAACCCAGCAGGGTCGCGATGGAGCGCTGGTGGTCGAACAGCAGGCGGTCTTCCGAGCGCCCGGCAAGCATGTGCAGGGCGTAGCGTACTTTCCACAGGAACTCTTGGGACGAGGCCAGCAGCGCGTTTTCGCTCTCCACCAGAAAGCCCTCGCCGGCCAAGGCGCGCAGGTTCAGGGTGCCGTACTGGCGACGGGCCACCCACAAGATCGTCTGGATATCGCGCAGCCCGCCCGGCGAGCCTTTGACGTTGGGTTCCAGGTTGTATTCGGTGTCGTTGTATTTGTGGTGCCGCGCCTTTTGCTCGGCACGCTTGGCCAGGAAGAAATCCTTGCTCGGCCACATGTGTGCGGTGTTGGTGACTTCAAGCATGCGTTGGCGCAGGCGCTCGGGGCCGGCGATGGTGCGGCTTTCCATCAGGTTGGTGATGACGGTCAGGTCGGCGCGGGCCTCTTCGGCGCATTCGTCCACCGAGCGTACGCTCTGGCCGACTTCCAGGCCGATGTCCCACAGCAGCGTCAGAAACCGCTCGATGGAATCGCGAAAAATCTCATGGTCGGCGCTGTCCAGCAAAATCAGCAGGTCGATGTCGGAGTAGGGGTGCAGCTCACCACGACCGTAGCCGCCGACCGCCACCAGGGCGATATCCGCCTCGCTGCTCCAGCTGAACTGTTCCCAGGCTTTTTGCAGGATATTGTCGACGAACCAGGCGCGGTCCTCGATCAGCCGGCGTATGTCGCGGCCGCTGCGAAAGCGCCCATCGAGCACCTCGCGGGCCTGGCGGATCGCCTTCTTGAACGCGGCGATAGGGCTTGCCTTCAGCGCCAGTTCGGCCTGGAACTGGCCACGGTCGAAGAGTTCGGGATCCACCTGGGGCATCGATCGGCTTTCCTTTCTATCTGTCAGTCATTCACAACACGCTGTGGGAAAACCTGGGCAAGCTATCAGGCCGAAACGCGTGGGATTGTGTCATCGGCGCGCAGGGTGAAAATCTCGTAGCCGGTTTCGGTGACCAGCAGGGTGTGCTCCCACTGGGCCGAGAGTTTGCGGTCCTTGGTGATGGCGGTCCAGCCGTCGCCCAGCACCTTGGTGTCGGCCTTGCCCTGGTTGATCATCGGCTCGATGGTGAAGGTCATGCCGGCCTTGAGTTCCATGCCGGTGCCGGCGCGGCCGTAATGCAGGATCTGCGGCTCTTCATGGAATACGGTGCCGATGCCATGGCCGCAGAACTCGCGCACCACCGAGAAGCCGTTCTTTTCGGCGTGCTTCTGGATCACTTCACCGATATCGCCCAGGCGGCAGCCTGGCTTGACGATCTCGATGGCCTTGTACATGCATTCCTGGGTCACCTGGGACAGGCGCTCGGCCCAGACCGGCACGTTGCCGACGTGGAACATGCGACTGGTGTCGCCGAAGTAGCGGTCCTTGATCACGGTGACGTCGATGTTCAGGGTGTCGCCGTCCTTCAACGGCTTGTCACCCGGGATCCCGTGGCACACCACGTGGTTGACCGAGGTGCAGATCGACTTGGGAAAGCCTTTGTAGTTCAGTGGGGCCGGGATGGCCTTTTGCACATTGACGATATAGTCATGGCAGATCTGGTTCAGTTCTTCGGTGGTGACGCCGGGCTTGACGTGTTCGGCGATCATTTCCAGCACGTCGGCGGCCAGTTTGCCGGCGATGCGCATGCCGGCGATGTCTTCGGCGGTTTTCAAACTAACGGTCATACAGGCTCTCTCTAGCGCGACGCGCTGAAATCAATACGGTTCACGGGCGTGCGACACTTCGCACACGCCACAAAAAAACGCGATTCTAACAGACGCGGGCGACAAACCATGAGCCCCTGACGATCGCTTCTCTCTATAGAGTGGGGGTGTATCGGCGCCATTCAAAGGGTTGGCGCAAGGAAGCTTGCGGCAAATGTGATTGCGGGTTCCGTTTTCGCCCTTGCTGTGGTATAAAATGCGCCGCTTTCCGGGGATGCCCCGCAGAGCTTAAATCCACACACGTGTCGACACGATGACCTGGGTGCCGGAGGCCTTGAAGCCGCTGGTTGGTCATTGGGATACGTGGAGGCCAAACCCGACTTATTAAGGAACTATCATGTCCCAAGTCAACATGCGCGATATGCTGAAGGCCGGTGTGCACTTCGGTCACCAGACCCGTTACTGGAACCCGAAAATGGGCAAATACATTTTCGGCGCGCGTAACAAGATCCACATTATCAACCTTGAAAAAACCCTGCCAATGTTCAACGAAGCTTTGACTTTCGTAGAGCGCCTGGCCCAGGGCAAAAACAAGATCCTGTTCGTCGGCACCAAGCGTTCCGCTGGCAAGATCGTTGCTGAAGAAGCAGCACGTTGCGGTTCGCCGTACGTCGATCACCGCTGGTTGGGCGGCATGCTGACCAACTTCAAAACCATCCGTGCTTCCATCAAGCGTCTGCGTGACCTTGAAGTGCAAGCCGAAGACGGTACTTTCGCCAAGCTGACCAAGAAAGAGGCGCTGATGCGCACTCGCGACCTGGAAAAGCTCGATCGTTCCCTGGGTGGTATCAAGGACATGGGCGGTCTGCCTGACGCACTGTTCGTTATCGACGTTGATCACGAGCGCATCGCGATCACCGAAGCCAACAAGCTGGGCATCCCTGTTATCGGCGTAGTCGATACCAACAGCAGCCCGGATGGCGTTGACTACATCATCCCAGGCAACGATGACGCAATCCGCGCTATCCAGCTGTACATGGGTTCGATGGCTGACGCTGTAATCCGTGGTCGCAACCACGTTGCTGGTGGTACCGAGCAGTTCGTTGAAGAAGCTCCGGTAGCCGCAGCTGAGTAATTGACGCCCTGGCGTTGACTCAGTAAGCAAAAAGGGGGCTTGGCCCCCTTTTTGCCACCTCGAAAACCATTTGTTGGCGCCCACTTGTGGCGGCGCATCGTTGCTCTGTAACGTGCAGCAGCCTACAACGGATATTCGGGAAGAATTGATCCCCCGTTCGATCGGGTGGAATGGTTGAAAACCTATCCAAGAGGAATTTGAAAATGGCAGCAATTACTGCAGCGTTGGTTAAAGAACTGCGTGAGCGTACCGGCGAAGGCATGATGGATTGCAAGAAGGCCCTGGAAAAGGCCGACGGCGACATCGAAAAAGCCATTGACGACATGCGTGCTTCCGGCGCCATCAAGGCCGCCAAGAAAGCAGGCAACGTGGCTGCTGAAGGCGCTATCGCTCTGAAAGAAGACGGCAAGTCCGCGGTACTGCTGGAAGTGAACTCGCAGACCGACTTCCTGGCTCTGCAGGACGACTTCAAGGCATTTGTTGCCGCCAGCGTTGAAAAAGCGTTCGCCGACAAACTGACTGACGCCGCTCCGCTGATCGAAGCTCAAGAAGCGGATCGCCTGGTACTGGTCGGCAAGGTTGGCGAAAACGTCAACATCCGTCGCCTGGTGCGCGTTGAAGGTGACGTGGTAGGTGGTTACCTGCACGGCAACAAGATCGGTGTTGCAGTTGTCCTGAAAGGCGGCAACGTTGAGCTGGCCAAAGACATCGCTATGCACGTAGCGGCCAGCAACCCTGAGTTCCTGTTGCCTTCGGAAGTTTCTGCCGAAGCGATCGAGCGTGAAAAAGCTGTGTTCCTGCAGCTGAACGAAGAAAAAATCAAAGGCAAGCCAGAAAACATTGTTGAGAACATGGTCAAAGGCCGTATCAGCAAGTTCCTGGCTGAAGCAAGCCTGGTTGAGCAGGCGTTCGTCAAGAACCCTGAAATCAAGGTTGGCGAACTGGCCAAGAAAGCCGGTGCTGAAATCGTTTCCTTCACCTACTTCAAAGTAGGCGACGGTATCGAGAAGCCGGTCGACAACTTCGCCGAAGAAGTTGCTGCCCAGCTGGCTGCCGCCAAGCAATAAGACAGTTTTCAACTGTCGCCCGAAAGAGGCTGCCCGCTCACGCGCGCAGCCTCTTTTCAAATGGGAAGGCGAATTTATTTGGCTTCCCCTCGGAACTGGCTTACAAAGCCGTGTTCCGATGGCGCTGTGATGGCGTCCAGCTAGAGTGAACGCAAGCCGTAAACGGCTCGCCAAGAATTTTTTAAAAAATACGCCGCAGGAGAGATTCGCAATGGCTCAGCAGGGCAGTGGTTATCAGGCTCGCTATAAACGCATTCTACTCAAGCTCAGCGGCGAGGCCCTGATGGGCTCGGAAGAGTTCGGGATCGACCCCAAGGTGCTTGACCGCATGGCGCTCGAAGTCGGCCAACTGGTCGGTATCGGTGTTCAGGTGGGCCTGGTGATCGGTGGTGGCAACTTGTTCCGCGGCGCGGCACTGAGTGCTGCCGGCATGGATCGGGTCACTGGCGACCACATGGGCATGCTGGCCACTGTGATGAACGCCCTGGCCATGCGTGACGCCCTGGAGCGTGCCAATATCTCGGCCATCGTGATGTCGGCTATTTCCATGGTCGGTGTGACCGATCACTACGATCGCCGCAAAGCCATGCGCCACCTGAACGCCAAGGAAGTGGTGATCTTTGCCGCGGGCACCGGTAACCCGTTCTTCACCACCGATTCGGCCGCATGCCTGCGTGCTATCGAAATCGACGCCGACGTGGTGTTGAAGGCGACCAAGGTGGATGGCGTATACACTGCAGATCCATTCAAAGACCCGCATGCCGAGAAGTTCGATCATCTGACCTACGATGAAGTGCTGGATCGCAAGCTGGGTGTGATGGACCTGACGGCTATCTGCCTGTGCCGCGACCACAAGATGCCGCTGCGCGTATTTAACATGAACAAGCCCGGCGCCCTGCTGAATATCGTACACGGCGGCGCAGAAGGGACTCTGATCGAGGAAGGCCAACAATGATCAACGAAATCAAGAAAGACGCCCAAGCGCGTATGCAGAAATCCCTGGAGTCTCTGAGCCACGCATTCGGCCAGATTCGTACCGGCAAGGCGCACCCGAGCATCCTGGGCAGCGTGATGGTGCCCTACTACGGCTCGGACACCTCCATTACTCAGGTGGCCAACATCACCGTAAAAGACTCGCGCACCCTGCAGGTCGTGGCCTTCGAGCGCAACATGCTCGGGGCGGTCGACAAAGCTATCCAGAGTGCCGGCTTGAACCTCAACCCGACCAACCTGGGCGAGTTGTTGTTGATTTCCATGCCTGCCCTGACCGAAGAAACCCGCAAGGGCTTCACCAAGCAGGCGCGCAGCGCGGCAGAAGATGCACGGGTTGCCGTGCGCAACATCCGTCGCGATGCCTTGGGTGACCTGAAGAAGCTGGTCAAGGACAAGGAAATCAGCGAAGACGAAGAGCGCCGTGCCGTTGCCGATATCGATAAGCTGACCAAGGATGCGGAGGCCCAGATCACCAAGGCCACCGAAGAAAAAGAAAAGGACCTGATGGCCGTATAAGGGGTCAGGACGCCTTCATGGAAAAGACCAAGCAGACTGTGCCCTCTGTGGTGCCGCGCCATGTCGCGATCATCATGGATGGGAATAATCGCTGGGCGAAAAAACGCTTTATGCCCGGTGTTGCCGGGCATAAAGCGGGTGTCGATGCGGTGCGCGCTGTCATCGAAGTATGCGCCGAGGCCAAGGTCGAAGTGCTGACGCTGTTTGCCTTTTCCAGCGAGAACTGGCAGCGGCCCGCCGAAGAAGTGAGTGCCTTGATGGACCTGTTCTTCAAGGCGCTGCGGCGCGAGGCCAAGCGCCTCAATGACAACGGCATCAGCCTGCGCATCATTGGTGACCGTTCCCGGTTCCATCCGGAGCTGCAGGCAGCCATGCGTGAAGCCGAGGCTATCACGGCCGGCAGCAACCGTTTCGTGCTGCAAATCGCGGCCAACTACGGCGGCCAATGGGATATCGCCCAGGCTGCGCAGCGACTGGCCCGCGAAGTGCAGGCCGGTCATCTGCGGCCCGACGACATCACGCCCGAACTGTTGCAAACCTGCCTGGTGACCGGCGACCTGCCGTTGCCGGACTTGTGCATCCGTACCGGTGGTGAGCACCGCATCAGCAATTTCCTGCTGTGGCAGCTAGCCTATACCGAGTTGTATTTCTCCGACCTGTTCTGGCCGGACTTCAAACACGATGCCATGCGCAATGCGCTGGCCGATTTCGCTTCCCGTCAGCGTCGCTTCGGTAAAACGAGCGAGCAGATCGAAGCTGGAGCCCGGGTTTAAATGCTTAAACAACGAATCATCACAGCACTGATCCTGCTGCCGATTGCCTTGTGTGGTTTTTTCCTGCTCGAGGGTTCCGGCTTTGCACTGTTCATCGGCCTGGTGGTAACCCTCGGCGCATGGGAATGGGCGCGTCTGGCGGGCTTCAGCGCCCAATTGCCACGCGTGGCGTACGCCGCGATCGTCGCGCTGTTGCTGTTCCTGATGTACATCCTGCCCGATATCGCGCCCTGGGTGCTCGGGGCGTCGGTACTGTGGTGGGCAGTGGCGACGTTCCTGGTGCTGACCTATCCGCGCACCAGCGGTCAATGGTCCAGTGTGGCCTGCAAGTTGGTAATTGGCTTGCTGATCCTGCTGCCGGCCTGGCAGGGTTTGGTGGAAATCAAGCGTTTCCCGAATGGCAACGAATTGATCCTGGCGGTCATGGTACTGGTCTGGGGCGCTGACATTGGTGCCTACTTTTCAGGCCGTGCCTTCGGCAAGCGCAAGCTGGCGCCGGCCGTCAGCCCAGGCAAGAGCTGGGAAGGCGTATACGGCGGGCTGGCCTTGACGCTGCTGATTGCGCTGGCGGTCGGTGTGTGGCGCGACTGGTCGGTAAAAGAGATTTTCCTGGCTCTGTTGGGGACTGCGGTCGTGGTATTCATTTCGGTGGTGGGCGACCTCACCGAGAGCATGTTCAAGCGCCAGGCCGGGATCAAGGACAGCAGCAACCTGCTGCCAGGTCACGGTGGTGTGCTGGACCGTATCGACAGCCTTACCGCCGCGTTGCCGATCTTTGCCGTGTTGCTGTGGATGATCGCTTCGTGAGCCGTTTGCAGCAGGTCACCGTGCTTGGAGCGACGGGCTCGGTCGGGCTAAGCAGTCTGGATGTCATCGCCCGTCACCCCGATCGTTACCAGGTTTTCGCCCTGACCGGCTTTACGCGCATGAATGAACTGCTGGCGTTATGCGTGCGTCATTCGCCGCGCTTTGCCGTGGTGCCGCAGGCCGCTGCCGCGCGAAGCCTGCAGGATGATCTGCGGGCTGCCGGCCTTGCCACCCAGGTGCTGGTGGGCGAGGAGGGGCTGTGCCAGGTGTCCGCGGACGCCGAAGTGGATACGGTCGTGGCAGCTATTGTCGGTGCGGCGGGTTTGCGCCCGACACTGGCTGCCGTCGATGCGGGCAAGAAAATCCTGCTGGCCAATAAAGAAGCCCTGGTCATGTCCGGCGCGCTCTTTATGCAGGCCGTGCGCAGGAGCGGGGCGGTCCTGTTGCCCCTGGACAGCGAGCACAACGCGATCTTCCAGTGCATGCCCGCTGATTTTGCCCGCGGCCTGGGCCAGGTCGGCGTGCGCCGGATTTTGCTGACGGCGTCCGGTGGTCCCTTCCGGCAGACTCCGGTGGATGAGCTGGAGCATGTGTCCCCCGACCAGGCGTGCGCGCACCCGAATTGGTCCATGGGGCGCAAAATCTCCGTGGACTCGGCAAGCATGATGAACAAAGGGCTGGAGCTGATCGAGGCGTGCTGGTTGTTTGATGCGCGGCCTGATCAGGTGGAGGTGGTGATTCACCCGCAAAGTGTGATTCATTCCCTGGTGGATTATGTGGACGGCTCGGTACTGGCGCAATTGGGCAACCCGGATATGCGCACGCCGATCGCCAATGCCCTGGCTTGGCCGGAGCGGATTGATTCCGGTGTGGCGCCATTGGACCTGTTTGCCATCGCGCGCCTGGATTTCCAGGCGCCGGACGAACAGCGCTTCCCGTGCCTGCGTCTGGCCCGGCAAGCAGCAGAGGCGGGCAACAGTGCGCCAGCCATGCTCAATGCAGCCAATGAAGTGGCCGTGGCGGCGTTTCTCGAACGGCGCATCCGCTTTCCGCAGATCGCGAGTATCATCGAGGACGTTCTGGATTCTGAGCCGGTTGTGGCTGTGGATGACCTGGGGGCCGTGTTCGAGGCCGATACAAAGGCTCGGGCCCTGGCCGAGCAATGGCTGGGCCGCAACGCGCGTCAGGCTGTAGGCGGGTAAGCGCCTTCAGGCATTGGATTGAAATGCGGAGAAATTAGATGAGTGCGCTCTACATGATTGTCGGCACCCTGGTTGCTCTGGGTGTGCTGGTTACCTTCCACGAATTCGGCCACTTCTGGGTGGCGCGTCGTTGCGGCGTCAAGGTATTGCGCTTTTCCGTCGGTTTCGGCATGCCGCTGGTCCGCTGGCATGATCGTCAGGGTACCGAGTTCGTGATTGCAGCCATCCCGCTGGGTGGCTATGTGAAGATGCTCGATGAGCGCGAAGGCGAAGTGCCTGCGGACCAGTTGGATCAATCCTTCAACCGCAAGACCGTTCGTCAGCGCATCGCCATCGTCGCTGCCGGCCCGATTGCCAATTTCCTGTTGGCAATGGTGTTCTTCTGGGTCCTTGCCATGCTGGGCAGCCAGCAAGTGCGTCCGGTCATCGGTGCGGTCGAGACGGGCAGTATGGCGGCCAAGGCCGGGCTGGTGGCAGGGCAGGAAATTGTTTCGATTGATGGCGAGCCCACCACAGGTTGGGGCGCGGTCAATTTGCAGTTGGTGCGGCGACTGGGTGAGAGCGGCACTGTCAATGTGGTGGTGCGTGAGCCGGATTCCAGTGCCGAAAGCCCGCGTGAGCTGGCCTTGGACCATTGGCTTCAAGGCGCTGACGAGCCGGATCCGATCAAGTCCCTGGGCATCCGTCCGTGGCGTCCGGCGTTGCCGCCGGTACTCGCCGAGCTGGACCCTAAAGGCCCGGCCCAGGCCGCAGGCCTGAAAACCGGCGACCGGTTGTTGGCCCTTGACGGCCAGGCGCTGGGCGACTGGCAGCAAGTGGTCGACCTGGTACGTGTACGCCCTGATACGAAAATTGTGCTGAAAGTTGAGCGCGAAGGTGCTCAAATCGACGTCCCTGTAACCTTGTCGGTGCGTGGTGAGGCCAAGGCTGCCGGGGGTTACCTGGGTGCCGGGGTCAAAGGTGTCGAGTGGCCGCCATCGATGGTGCGAGAGATCAGCTTCGGGCCGTTGGCAGCGATTGGCGAGGGTGCTAAACGCACTTGGACCATGAGCGTGCTGACCCTCGAATCCCTGAAGAAAATGTTGTTCGGCGAGCTCTCGGTAAAAAACTTGAGTGGACCGATAACCATTGCTAAAGTGGCGGGCGCTTCTGCCCAGTCGGGTGTCGCGGATTTCTTGAATTTCCTGGCTTATCTGAGTATCAGCCTTGGAGTTCTGAATTTGCTGCCCATTCCAGTGTTGGATGGGGGGCATCTGCTGTTTTATCTGGTCGAGTGGGTGCGTGGTCGCCCCTTGTCGGATCGGGTGCAGGGTTGGGGGATACAGATCGGTATCAGTTTGGTGGTCGGAGTGATGTTATTAGCTCTGGTCAACGATCTGGGACGACTGTAACGCTTCGCTGAATTGCGAATCTGCCGCATTTTGCGGCAGTTTGTTTATTGCCAGTTGGAATAAGAAAGGACTTCATGAAACGTCTGCTGCTAACTGCGGTTCTCACCGTATTGATGATCGCCGAAGTTCACGCCGAGTCCTTCACCATCTCCGATATTCGCGTCAACGGCCTCCAGCGGGTTTCCGCGGGTAGCGTCTTTGGTGCCTTGCCGTTGAACGTCGGGGAACAGGCTGATGATCGTCGCCTGGTGGAATCCACTCGTGCGCTGTTCAAAACCGGGTTCTTTCAAGATATCCAACTGGGTCGCGAAGGCAACGTCCTGGTCATCACCGTCGTCGAGCGGCCCTCCGTCGCGAGCATCACGATCGAAGGTAACAAGGCTATCTCCACTGAAGACCTGATGAAGGGGTTGAAGCAGTCGGGCCTGGCCGAGGGCGAGATCTTCCAGCGCGCCACCCTTGAAGGTGTGCGTAACGAACTGCAACGCCAGTACGTTGCCCAGGGCCGCTACTCGGCAAGCGTGGAGACGGAAGTCATCCCGCAGCCGCGTAACCGGGTAGGCCTGAAGGTCAATATCAACGAAGGCACCGTGGCGGCCATCCAGCACATCAACGTGGTGGGCAACACCAAGTTCGCGGATGAAGACCTGATCGACCTGTTCGAACTCAAGACCACCAACTGGTTGTCGTTCTTCAAGAACGATGACAAGTACGCCCGTGAAAAACTGTCCGGTGACCTGGAACGCCTGCGCTCCTACTACCTGGACCGTGGCTACATCAACATGGACATCGCTTCGACCCAGGTGTCCATCACCCCGGACAAGAAGCACGTCTACATTACCGTCAACGTCAACGAAGGCGAGAAGTACAAGGTTCGTGACGTCAAGCTCAGCGGTGACTTGAAAGTGCCTGAAGATCAGGTCAAGTCCCTGTTGCTGGTCCAGAAAGACCAGGTGTTCTCGCGCAAGCTGATGACCACCACCTCGGAGCTGATTACCCGTCGCCTGGGTAACGAAGGCTATACCTTCGCCAACGTCAACGGCGTGCCGACCCCGAACGATGAAGACCACACCGTGGACATCACCTTCGTCGTCGATCCGGGCAAGCGTGCCTACGTCAACCGCATCAACTTCCGTGGCAACACCAAGTCCTCGGACGAAGTGCTGCGTCGTGAAATGCGCCAGATGGAGGGCGGTTGGGCGTCGACTTACCTGATCGACCAATCCAAGACCCGTCTTGAGCGCCTGGGCTTCTTCAAGGAAGTCAACGTCGAAACCCCGGCCGTACCGGGTGTGGATGACCAGGTCGACGTGAACTACGCCGTTGAAGAGCAAGCCTCGGGTTCGATCACCGCCAGCGTCGGTTTCGCACAGAGCGCGGGTTTGATCCTGGGCGGTTCCATCACCCAGAACAACTTCCTCGGTACCGGTAACCGTGTGTCCATCGGCCTGACCCGAAGCGAATACCAGAGCCGATACAACTTCGGCTACACCGACCCCTACTGGACTGCAGACGGTGTGAGCCTGGGCTACAACGCCTTCTACCGCACCACCGACTACAAAGACCTCGACGTCGACGTTGCAAGCTATGCGATCGACAGCCTCGGTGCCGGCGTCAACGTGGGTTATCCGATCAGTGAGACCTCGCGCCTGACCTTCGGCCTGACCGCGCAGCAGGATGAGATCAAGACCGGTGTGTACACCGTGGATGAAATTTTCGACTTCACCCGTCGTGAAGGCGACAAGTTCCTGAACTTCAAGGCGTCTGCCGGCTGGTCCGAGTCGACCCTGAACAAAGGCGTACTCGCGACCCGTGGCCATTCCCAGAGCCTGACTGCGGAAGTCACCACGCCGGGCAGCGACCTGTCGTTCTTCAAGCTCGACTACCGTGGCCAGTTGTTCCAGCCGTTGAGCGATAACTACACCATGCGCCTGCACACCGAGCTGGGCTATGGCGACGGCTATGGTTCGACCAATGGCTTGCCGTTCTATGAGAACTACTATGCGGGCGGTTTCAACTCGGTACGTGGCTTCAAGGACAGCACCTTGGGTCCTCGTGGTACGCCGAGTCGTGGTCAAGCGTTTACTGGTAACCAGGGCACGCAGCCTGACTCGGACAACGACCCGCTTCCGTTCGGTGGTAACGTGCTGATCCAGGGTGGTGCGGAGATTCTGTTCCCGCTGCCGTTCGTCAAGGACCAGCGTTCCCTGCGCACCTCGGTCTTCTGGGACGTGGGTAACGTGTTCGACTCCAAGTGCGAGCAGATCAAAAACCCAAGTGGCTTGAAGTCCAACACCCAGTGCAACGATGTGAGCCTGAGCAATATGGCCAGCTCCGTCGGTGTGGGTGTGACCTGGGTGACTGCGTTGGGCCCGTTGAGCTTTGCTCTGGCCATGCCGATCAAGAAACCGGATAACGCTGAAACCCAGATTTTCCAATTCTCCCTTGGCCAGACGTTCTAAGCGTCTGACCTAAGATAACGACAACGGATTCTGTAGGAGTACATCGTGCGTAAGTTGACTCAATTGGTCCTGCTGGCCACTGTGCTGGTAACCACCCCGGCCTTCGCCGAAATGAAAATCGCCGTGCTGAACTATCAGATGGCCCTGCTGGAATCTGACGCGGCCAAGAAGTACGCCGTGGATGCAGAAAAGAAATTCGGTCCGCAACTGACCAAGCTCAAAACTCTGGAAAGCAGTGCCAAAGGCATCCAGGACCGTCTGGTCGCCGGTGGTGACAAGATGCAGCAAGGCGAGCGCGAGCGTCTGGAGCTTGAATTCA
Source organism: Pseudomonas sp. R2-37-08W (assembly GCF_003851705.1). NCBI lineage: Bacteria > Pseudomonadati > Pseudomonadota > Gammaproteobacteria > Pseudomonadales > Pseudomonadaceae > Pseudomonas > Pseudomonas sp. R2-37-08W. The sequence goes on from NZ_CP027728.1 coordinate 1,499,248, forward strand.
AGCAAAAGGCCCGTGACTACCAGTTCCAATCCAAGGAACTGAACGAAGCCAAAGCAGTTGCTGACCGCGAAATGCTCAAGCAGCTCAAGCCGAAACTCGACAGCGCTGTGGAAGAAGTCATCAAGAAGGGTGCCTTTGACCTGGTGTTCGAGCGTGGCGCCGTGATTGACGTCAAGCCTCAATACGACATCACCCGCCAGGTGATCGAGCGCATGAATCAGCTGAAGTAAACCATGACCGCGACCATCAAGCTCGGCGAGTTGGCCGAGTTCCTGGGGGCCACCTTGCGTGGTTCCCCGGAGAGAGACATTACTGGGCTAGCCACCTTGCAGGAGGCTGGCCCAGCTCAGTTGAGCTTCCTCGCAAATCCTCAATACCGTAAATACCTGGTCGATTGCCAAGCCGCAGCCGTGTTGCTGAAGGCCGCGGACGCCGAAGGGTTTATCGGGGATGCGCTGGTAGTGGACGACCCCTACCTGTGCTACGCGAAAGCATCGCACCTGTTCGATCCCAAGCCTAAGGCGGCTGGCGGTATTCACCCGTCAGCGGTGATCGCCGAGGATGCCCAGGTCGACCCTGCGGCCAGCATTGGCGCCTTTGCCGTGATCGAGAGTGGCGCCCGTATTGGCGCTGGCGTCACCGTCGGCGCGCATTGTTTTATCGGCGCGCGTTGCGTAATCGGTGCCGATGGCTGGTTGGCTCCTCGCGTTACCCTTTACCACGATGTGCGTATTGGGCAGCGGGTGGTCATTCAGTCGGGCGCGGTAATTGGCGGTGAGGGCTTCGGCTTTGCCAACGCCAAGGGTGTCTGGCACAAGATCGCCCAGGTGGGCGGCGTGTTGATCGGCGATGACGTAGAGATCGGTGTCAACACCGCTGTCGATCGCGGGGCCCTGGCCGATACCGTGATTGGCAACGGCGTGAAGCTCGACAACCAGATTCAGATTGCCCACAACGTGCAGATTGGCGATCACACCGCCATGGCTGCCTGCGTGGGGATTTCCGGCAGCACCAAAATCGGCAAGCATTGCATGCTCGCCGGTGGCGTGGGGCTGGTGGGGCATATCGATATTTGCGACAACGTCTTCATCACCGGCATGACCATGGTCACTCACTCGATTACCGAGCCAGGGGCTTATTCATCCGGTACCGCCATGCAGCCAGCGGCTGAATGGCGCAAGAGCGCAGCACGTCTGAGGCAGCTCGACGACATGGCGCGACGTCTCAAACAGCTGGAAAAGCGTGTTGCAGACGTGACCCCTGGCGGTAATGCTTCATCAGAAGGCTGATACCATTTCCATATCAAGTGTGCACAGCCGCTAGACTGCCTCCTTGATTTGCTAGCGGGGCGTGCTTTTAGTCCGCCCGCCCCCAATCTTTATTACAGGCTTCCCCCCGAAATGATGGACATCAACGAGATTCGCGAATACCTGCCTCACCGTTACCCGTTCCTGCTGGTGGATCGTGTAGTGGACCTCAATGTTGAGGAAAAGCGCATTCGTGCCTACAAGAATGTCAGCATCAACGAACCGTTTTTCAATGGCCACTTTCCTGCGCATCCCATCATGCCGGGCGTGTTGATCATCGAAGCAATGGCCCAGGCTGCCGGTATCCTTGGTTTCAAAATGCTCGACCTCAAGCCTGCCGACGGCACGCTTTACTATTTCGTGGGCTCCGACAAGTTGCGTTTTCGCAATCCGGTCACCCCGGGTGACCAGTTGATCCTGGAAGCCAAGTTCATCAGCTGCAAGCGCCAGATCTGGAAGTTCGAATGCCAGGCTTCGGTGGATGGCAAGCCGGTGTGCTCTGCCGAGATCATCTGCGCGGAACGCAAACTATGAGTTTGATTGACCCTCGCGCAATCATCGATCCGTCGGCCGTACTGGCCGCCGACGTTGAGGTCGGCCCTTGGTCGATCGTCGGCGCAGGTGTGGAAATCGGCGAGGGGACTGTCATCGGGCCGCACGTGATCCTTAAGGGTCCGACCCGCATTGGCAAACACAATCGTATCTACCAGTTTTCCTCGGTAGGGGAAGACACGCCGGACATGAAGTACAAGGGTGAAGAAACGCGCCTGGTAATCGGTGACCACAACATCATCCGTGAAGGCGTGACCATTCACCGCGGCACCGTGCAGGATCGGGCCGAGACCACGCTGGGGGATCACAACCTGGTGATGGCCTATGCCCATATCGGCCACGACAGCGTGATCGGCAACCACTGCATCCTGGTCAACAACACCGCTTTGGCCGGGCATGTGCATGTGGACGACTGGGCGATCCTGTCCGGTTTCACCCTGGTGCACCAATATTGCCATATCGGCGCCCACAGCTTTTCCGGCATGGGCACCGCCATCGGCAAGGATGTCCCTGCATTCGTCACGGTGTTCGGCAACCCTGCCGAAGCCCGCAGCATGAATTTTGAAGGGATGCGCCGTCGCGGCTTCAGCGACGACGCGATCCAAGCCCTGCGCCGCGCCTACAAGACGGTTTACCGTCAAGGGCTGACGGTTGAGCAGGCCCTGACCGAACTGGCCGAGCCGGCAGCGTCGTTCCCGGAAGTCGCGGTGTTTCGTGACTCGATCCAGGCGTCGACTCGCGGCATCACCCGCTGACCATGGCCAAGTTGCGTATCGCACTGGTCGCCGGCGAAGCTTCCGGCGATATTCTCGGCGCCGGCCTGATGCGGGCCCTCAAGGTCCAGCACCCGACCATCGAATTTATTGGCGTCGGTGGTCCGCTGATGCAGGCCGAAGGCCTTACCTCCTACTTTCCGATGGAGCGCCTGTCGGTCATGGGTTTGGTAGAAGTACTGGGGCGCCTGCGTGAGTTGCTCGCGCGTCGCAAGCTACTGATCAAGACGTTGATCGAAGAAAAGCCCGACGTCTTTATCGGTATCGATGCCCCGGACTTCACCCTCAACATTGAACTCAAGTTGCGCCAAGCCGGGATCAAGACGGTGCACTATGTCAGCCCGTCCGTGTGGGCGTGGCGGCAAAAGCGCGTGCTGAAGATTCGTGAAGGCTGCGACTTGATGCTGACCCTGCTGCCGTTCGAAGCGCGGTTCTACGAAGAGAAGGGCGTGCCGGTGCGGTTTGTCGGGCATACCCTGGCCGATGCCATTCCTTTGCAGGCCGACCGTGCCGCAGCGCGTACCGAACTGGGGTTGCCCGATGGCCCGCTGGTCGCACTGATGCCGGGTAGCCGGGGCGGTGAAGTCGGGCGCCTGGGCGGCCTGTTCTTTGATGCTGCCGAACGTCTGCAAGCGCTCAAGCCGGGTATTCGGTTTGTGCTGCCGTGCGCCAGCCCGCAGCGTCGCGCACAAATCGAAACACTACTTGAAGGGCGCAACCTACCGTTGACCCTGCTCGACGGTCAGTCGCACCTGGCCCTGGCCGCCTGCGATGCCGTACTGATCGCCTCGGGCACTGCCACCCTGGAAGCCTTGCTGTACAAGCGCCCCATGGTTGTGGCCTATCGCCTGGCGCCGCTGACCTTCTGGATTCTCAAGCGGATGGTCAAGAGCCCGTATATTTCTTTGCCCAATCTGCTGGCCCAACGGTTGTTGGTGCCGGAGTTGTTGCAGGACGATGCTACGCCCCAGGCACTTGCACAGACCCTGCTACCCTTGATTGACGGTGGCGAAGAGCAGACCCGTGGTTTCGATGCTATTCATCGCACTCTGCGGCGTGATGCCTCGAACCAGGCGGCTGATGCCGTGTTGAACTTGATCGGCCATAGACAGGAAGCCTTATGAGTACGCAGATGGGCCTGGATTTCAGCCTGGTTGCACAGGCCCACGAACTGGTCGCCGGTGTCGACGAAGTCGGGCGCGGCCCGCTGTGCGGTGCGGTCGTAACGGCGGCGGTGATTCTCGACCCGAACCGTCCGATCCTTGGCCTCAATGACTCGAAAAAGCTCACCGAAGCCCGCCGTGAAAAACTCTATGACGAGATCTGTGAGAAAGCCCTGAGTTGGCATATCGCTCGAGCGGAAGTGGAAGAAATCGATGCGCTGAACATCCTGCACGCCACCATGCTTGCCATGCAGCGTGCGGTTGAAGGGCTGCATATCACGCCCAGGCTGGCGATGATCGACGGCAATCGTTGCCCTCAGCTGGCGATGCGCGCTGAGGCCGTGGTCCAGGGCGACAGCAAGGTGCCGGCGATTGCGGCGGCATCGATTTTGGCCAAGGTCAGCCGCGACCGCGAAATGGCGGCGTTCGACTTGATTTACCCCGGCTACGGCATGGGCGGCCACAAAGGCTACCCGACGCCCGTTCATCTGGAAGCCTTGGCGCGACTCGGCCCTACGCCGATCCATCGCCGCTCGTTCGCCCCGGTGCGCCAGGCTTATGAGCTGCGCGCGAGCCTCAGCGAGGTGTAGTCGCGAGGCTGATGTTTTGCTCAAGGCCCGGTACAATCCCGGGCCTTGTTGTTTCCACGTTACTGCACAGGATCACTATGCCGGCTTCATTCGTTCATCTACGCCTGCACACTGAATACTCCCTGGTCGACGGCCTCGTACGGATCAAACCGCTGGTCAAGACCCTGGTGGGCATGAACATGCCAGCGGTAGCGGTTACCGACCAGAACAACATGTGTTCCCTGGTCAAATTCTACAAAAACGCCATGGGCGCAGGTATCAAGCCGATCTGCGGCGCCGACCTGTGGCTGTCCAACAAGGATCCGGATAACCCCCTGAGCCGCATCAGCCTGCTGGCGATGAACGGCGTGGGTTATCGCAACCTGACCGAACTGATTTCCCGTGGCTTCATCGATGGTCAGCGCAACGGCTCGATCATCATCGAGCGCGAGTGGGTCGCACAAGCCAGCGAAGGCTTGATCATGCTCTCGGCCGCCAAAGAGGGCGAGATCGGTATCGCGCTGCTCGGCGGCAACCCGCAGGAAGCCGAAGTGCTCGCCCGCGAGTGGATGCAGGTGTTCCCTGACCGCTTTTACCTGGAAGTGCAGCGCACCAATCGCCCCAACGATGAAGAGCACCTGCACGCCGCTGTGGCCCTGGCCGACAAGCTGGGCGCGCCGCTGGTGGCAACCAACGATGTACGTTTTATCAAGAAGGAAGATTTCGAGGCCCACGAGACCCGCGTATGCATCGGCGAGGGCCGGGCCCTGGATGACCCGCGTCGCTCCAAGAACTACAGCGAAGAGCAGTACCTCAAAAGCGCCGAGGAAATGGCCGAGCTGTTCAGCGATTTGCCCGAGGCCTTGGAAAACTCCGTCGAGATCGCCAAGCGCTGCAATATCGAAGTGAAACTGGGCAAGCACTTCCTGCCCAACTTCCCGATTCCCGATGGCATGACCATCGACGAGTACTTCCGCAAGGTGTCGTTCGATGGCCTGGAAGAGCGGCTCAGCGTGCTGCTGCCCAGGGACACCACCGAAGACTACGAAGCCAAGCGCCAGGTCTACGTCGACCGGCTGAATTTCGAGCTGGATATCATCATCCAGATGGGGTTCCCCGGTTACTTCCTGATCGTGATGGACTTTATCCAGTGGGCCAAGAGCAACGGCGTACCGGTCGGTCCGGGCCGAGGGTCAGGTGCTGGCTCGCTGGTGGCCTACGTGCAGAAGATCACCGACCTCGACCCGTTGGAATATGACCTGCTGTTCGAACGTTTCCTCAACCCGGAACGGGTTTCCATGCCCGACTTCGACGTCGACTTCTGCATGGACGGTCGCGATCGTGTGATCGAATACGTGGCCGAAAAATACGGTCGCAATGCGGTCAGCCAGATCATCACCTTCGGTTCCATGGCGGCCAAGGCGGTTATCCGCGACGTGGCCCGGGTGCAGGGCAAATCCTACGGCCTGGCCGATCGCCTGTCGAAGATGATCCCGTTCGAAGTGGGCATGACCCTGGAAAAAGCCTACGAGCAGGAAGAGATCCTGCGCGACTTTATCAAGGTCGATGAAGAAGCCGCCGAAATCTGGGACATGGCACGCAAGCTCGAAGGCGTGGTGCGTAACGTCGGTAAACACGCCGGTGGCGTGGTGATTGCGCCTACCAAGCTGACCGACTTCTCGCCGATCTACTGCGATGAAGAGGGCGGCGGCCTGGTGACCCAGTTCGACAAGGATGACGTGGAGGCGGCCGGCCTGGTGAAGTTCGACTTCCTCGGCCTGCGCACCCTGACGATCATCGACTGGGCGCTCAAGACCATCAACCGCGACCGCGCCAAGGTCGGCGAGGAACCGCTGGATATCGCCTTTATCCCGCTGGACGACAAGCCGACCTACAGCCTGCTGCAAAAAGCCGAAACCACTGCGGTGTTCCAGCTTGAGTCGCGCGGCATGAAGGAGCTGATCAAAAAGCTCAAGCCCGACTGCCTGGAAGACTTGATCGCACTGGTGGCCCTGTTCCGTCCTGGGCCGCTGCAATCGGGCATGGTGGATGACTTTATCAACCGTAAGCACGGCCGCGCCGAACTGGCGTACCCGCACTCCGACTACCAGTACGAGGGCCTCAAGCCGGTACTGGCGCCCACCTACGGCATCATCCTGTATCAGGAACAGGTGATGCAGATCGCCCAGGTGATGGCGGGTTACACCCTCGGCGGTGCGGACATGCTGCGTCGCGCCATGGGTAAAAAGAAACCCGAAGAAATGGCCAAGCAACGCGGCGGTTTCATCGAGGGCTGCGCCACCAACAATATTGACGCGGACCTGGCCGGTAACATCTTCGACCTGGTGGAGAAGTTCGCCGGTTACGGCTTCAACAAATCCCACTCCGCTGCGTACGGCCTGGTGTCGTACCAGACCGCCTGGTTGAAAGCCCACTATCCGGCGCCGTTCATGGCCGCGGTACTCTCGGCGGATATGCACAACACCGACAAGGTCGTGACCTTGATCGAGGAAGTGCGCACCATGAAGCTGCGCCTCGACGCGCCGGACGTGAACGCCTCGGAGTTCAAGTTCACGGTGAACGACGAAGGCCGCATCATTTATGGCCTCGGCGCGATCAAAGGCGTAGGTGAGGGGCCGGTGGAAGCCATCACCGAGGCGCGTCAGGACGGGCCTTTCAAGGATCTGTTCGACTTCTGCGCGCGGGTTGACCTCAAGCGTATCAACAAACGCACCCTCGATGGCCTGATCCGCAGCGGTGCGCTGGACCGTCTCGGCCCGTATTTCCATGATGAGCCGAAGGCTTACCAGGCCAATATCGACCGCAACCGCGCGGTGCTGCTCACCGCCATGGAAGAAGCGATCAAGGCCGCCGAACAGACTGCCCGTACCCATGACAGCGGCCACGCCGACCTGTTTGGCGGACTGTTCGTCGAAGAAGATGCGGATGTGTATGCCAACCACCGCAAGGCCAAGGAGTTGACTCTCAAGGAACGTCTCAAGGGTGAGAAAGACACCTTGGGCCTGTACCTCACGGGTCACCCGATTGACGAGTACGAGGGTGAGATTCGCCGGTTCGCCCGTCAGCGCATCATCGACCTGAAGCCGGCCCGGGATACCCAGACGGTTGCCGGCATGATCATCGCCCTGCGGGTGATGAAGAATAAGAAGGGCGACAAGATGGGGTTCATCACCCTCGACGACCGCTCGGGCCGGATCGAAGCGTCACTGTTTGCCGACGCGTTCCACTCCGCCCAGTCGCTGCTGCAGACCGACGCCATGGTGGTGGTGGAAGGGGAGGTTAGCAACGACGACTTCTCCGGCGGCCTGCGCCTGCGCATCAAGCGCGTGATGAGCATGGAAGATGCGCGTACCAACCTGGCCGAAAGTCTGCGCCTGAAGGTCAAGACCGAGGCGCTCAAGGGCGATCAGCTACGCTGGTTGGGTGACCTGCTCAAGCGTCACCGTGGTGCGTGCCCGGTGACCATGGAGTACACCGGCAACGACGCCAAGGCCATGTTGCAGTTTGGCGAGACCTGGCGAATCGATCCCGCTGACGGCTTGATTCAAGCATTGCGTGACCAGTTCGGCCGTGACAACGTCTTTCTCCAATACCGCTGATGGCCAGGCGCTTGCTTTTCCCTGAAGAGTATTCGCCTGATCTCGGCCAAACATTTAATCTCGACCTAAACGCGCCTCTCCCTTAAGGTAGGGCGCGAATAGACAACCGGCTGGCCAGGCACCCCTTGGCCGTCGACCCAAGACGGACGCTTATGAACCCGAATTTTCTTGATTTCGAACAGCCGATCGCTGACCTGCAAGCCAAGATCGAAGAGCTGCGCCTGGTCGGCAATGACAATTCGCTGAATATCGGCGATGAGATCGCCCGCCTGCAAGACAAGAGCAGCACGCTCACCGAAGACATTTTCGGCAAGCTGACCAGCTGGCAGATCGCGCGCCTGGCTCGCCACCCGCGCCGTCCGTACACCCTGGACTACATTCAGCACATCTTCACCGAGTTCGACGAGCTGCATGGCGACCGCCATTTCTCCGACGACGCGGCTATCGTGGGCGGCATCGCTCGGCTGGACGACCAGCCAGTGATGGTGATCGGCCATCAGAAAGGCCGTGAAGTGCGCGAAAAAGTGCGTCGCAACTTCGGCATGCCGCGTCCGGAAGGCTACCGCAAGGCTTGCCGCCTGATGGAAATGGCCGAACGCTTCAAGATGCCGATCCTGACCTTCATCGACACCCCGGGTGCCTACCCAGGTATCGATGCCGAAGAGCGCAACCAGAGCGAAGCGATTGCCTGGAACCTGCGCGTCATGGCGCGCCTCAAGACCCCGATTATTGCCACCGTGATCGGTGAAGGCGGTTCCGGCGGTGCACTGGCCATTGGCGTCTGCGACCAACTGAACATGTTGCAGTATTCGACCTACGCGGTGATTTCGCCGGAAGGTTGCGCCTCCATTCTGTGGAAAACCGCCGAAAAGGCGCCGGACGCTGCTGAGGCCATGGGCATCACCGCTGATCGCCTCAAGGGCCTGGGGATCGTTGATAAAGTCATTGCCGAGCCACTGGGCGGCGCGCATCGTGATCCGGCTGCAGCTGCCGCGACTATCCGTGCCGAACTGGGCTCGCAACTGGCGATGCTCAAGAAGCTGGATAACGAAGCGCTGCTGGCCCGTCGTTACGAGCGCCTGATGAGCTACGGTCTCTAAGCCGACGCCGTCACTCAATGTGGGAGGGGGCTTGCCCCCGATAGCGGTGGACCCGTCACGAGATTCGGTGACTGACACTCAGCAATCGGGGGCAAGCCCCCTCCCACATTTGCTTTGTGTATGCTTGGCCAACGTATTCCAGGTTTGCGGCGTTACTATCTGATGAAGCCACTCCTATCCGCCAAGCTCCTGCAAACCCTGGCCCCCTGGCGCAACGCCCCGGCCTGGCATGTCGCTTTTTCGGGTGGCCTCGATTCCACCGTCCTGTTGCATCTCTTGGCTTCTCTGACAAACATTCCACCGTTGCGTGCTGTGCATGTTCACCATGGCCTGCAAGCTGCCGCTGACGCCTGGCCAGGTCATTGTCAGCGAGTGTGTGACGGCTTAAACGTGCCCTTGCGGGTGATGCGCGTGCAGGTACAGCCCGGCGCCAGCCTTGAACGCGCGGCCCGTGACGCTCGTTATCAGGCGTTTGCCGAGGTGACCGGGGCAGGGGAGGTGCTGCTCACCGGCCAGCATCGCGACGATCAGGCTGAAACCCTGTTGTTCCGCCTGTTGCGCGGCGCCGGGGTGCGTGGGCTTGCGGCAATGCCCGCGCATCGCGCTTTGGCGCAAGGTCATCTGGTGCGGCCGCTGCTGGACGTCATGCGTGTCGAGCTGGAGGCCCACGCCCAGGCACATCATTTACAGTGGATCGAAGACCCTTCGAACGCTGATCCGCGTTTCTCCCGTAATTATCTGCGGCACCGCGTCTTCCCGGTGCTGGCGCAACGCTGGCCTCAAGTGGTGTCAAGCCTGGCCCGCACGGCTGAACATCTGGAGCAAGCCCAAGGCTTGCTCGATGAGCTGGCCGCCATGGACCTGCAGCGCGCCGATCATCCCTCGCTGTTTCCCTGGTTGCCTTTGCGCTCCCTGGCCCTTGCGCCCTTGCGCGAGCTTTCCGATGCACGCCAGCGCAATGCACTGCGCCATTGGCTGGCTCCGCTGACCCGCCTACCCGACAGCGACCACTGGGCCGGCTGGCATTCCATGCGCGATGCCAAGAATGATGCGCAGCCCCTATGGCGTCTGGCTGACGGCGAATTGCACCGCAGCGGCGAGCGCATCTGGTGGCTGCCCTCTACATGGTCGGAATTTTCCGACGCATCGGTGAGCTGGTCCGATCCGCAAAAACCATTGGAGTTACCCGGCAATGGTCAGTTGAAACTGATTGGCGAGGCGCCTGAAGGTCCGCTGGAAATCCGCTACCGCCAGGGCGGTGAAGTCATCGAAGTGCCAGGCCGTGGCCGGCGCGACCTCAAACGCCTGCTCAATGAGTGCGGCATGCCTGGGTTTGTCCGTGGCAGATTGCCGCTGCTCTATCGGGGCGAGCGATTGCTGGCTGTCCCAACCCTTGCGGGGCTATGGGCCGGCACGCCGAACGACTGGCAATTGCATTGGTTGCCACAGACCTGCGATCAAGGTTTGAGCTGATAGAGCCTTTCCGGTAGACTACGCTCCCTTCTTGATACAACTTCTGTGGATTCGCCTGAATCGCAGCAGTTGCCGATTACCAAGCAGTCTTTGCTGGGCGATTCCAAAAAATGTGTAGCGATCAACGTACCGGTGTTCCATTGCTGGTCTGTCACAACGCGGCGGTTTTTTTGAAAGGTGCACTGTGATTAATGCAGGTGATCGGGGGCTTCGGCCTCTCTTCGCTTTCCCCGGCGGCTCGTACCGCTTTAACGCAGACTTCTAGGGTTTTTCATGACGCGCTACATATTCGTCACGGGCGGTGTTGTTTCTTCATTGGGGAAAGGCATTGCCTCCGCTTCATTGGCGGCCATCCTGGAGGCGCGGGGGCTTAAAGTCACCATGCTCAAGCTGGACCCGTACATCAACGTCGACCCGGGCACCATGAGCCCGTTCCAGCACGGTGAAGTGTTCGTCACCCATGACGGCGCCGAGACCGACCTGGACCTGGGCCACTACGAGCGGTTCATCCGCACGACCATGACCCAGAACAACAACTTCACCACCGGCCGTGTCTACGAGCACGTGCTGCGCAAGGAGCGCCGTGGTGACTACCTGGGTGCAACCATCCAGGTGATCCCGCACATCACCGACGAAATCAAGCGCCGCATCATCAAGGGTGCAGGCGATGCCGACGTGGCGATGGTCGAGATCGGTGGCACCGTGGGTGACATTGAATCCCAACCGTTCCTCGAAGCCATTCGCCAGTTGCGTTTCGAAGTCGGCGCCAAGCGCGCGATGCTGATGCACCTCACCCTGGTGCCGTACATCGCCACTGCCGGCGAAACCAAAACCAAGCCAACCCAGCACTCGGTCAAGGAACTGCGTTCCATCGGCCTGCAGCCGGACGTGCTGGTCTGCCGCTCCGATCACCCGATCGATATTTCCTCGCGTCGCAAGATCGCGCAGTTCACCAACGTTGAAGAACGTGCGGTGATCGCCCTGGAAGACGCCGACACCATCTACAAGATCCCGGGCATCCTGCATTCCCAGGGCCTGGATGATTTTGTGGTCGAGCGTTTCGGCCTGCAGTGCAACGGCGCGGACCTGTCCGAGTGGGAAGCCGTGGTCGACGCCAAGCTCAACCCTGAGCATGAAGTCACCATCGCCATGGTCGGCAAGTACATGGAACTGCTCGACGCGTACAAATCCCTGATCGAAGCGATGAGTCACGCCGGCATCAGCAACCGTACCAAGGTCAACCTGCGCTACATCGATTCCGAAGACATCGAGAACCAGGGCACCGCGCTGCTCGAAGGCGTGGACGCGATCCTCGTTCCCGGCGGTTTCGGCCTGCGTGGCGTGGAAGGCAAGATCACCGCCGTGCAATACGCTCGCGAGAACAAGGTGCCCTACCTGGGGATCTGCCTGGGCATGCAAGTGGCCGTCATCGAGTTCGCTCGTAACGTGCTGGGCTGGAAAGACGCCAACTCCACCGAGTTCGATCACACCAGCGGCCACCCGGTCGTGGGCCTGATCACCGAGTGGGAAGACGCCACCGGTGCCGTCGAAACCCGTACCGAAGCCTCCGACCTGGGCGGCACCATGCGCCTGGGCGCACAGGACTGCCTGCTGGAAGCCGGTTCGCTGGTCCACGACTGCTACGGCAAGGACGTGATCGTCGAGCGTCACCGTCACCGCTACGAAGTGAACAACAACCTGCTGCCGCAGATCAAAGAAGCGGGCCTGAAGATTTCCGGCCGCTCCGGCGACGGCAAGCTGGTTGAAGTGGTCGAGGCACCGGATCATCCGTGGTTCGTGGCCTGCCAGTTCCACCCTGAGTTCACCTCGACGCCGCGCGACGGTCACCCGCTGTTCAGCGGTTTCGTCAAAGCGGCACTGACGCAACATCAGAAGAAGGCATAACCCTGATGGCCCAGAAGATCATTCGCGTAGGCGACATCGAGATTGCCAACGACAAGCCCATGGTGCTGTTCGGCGGCATGAACGTACTGGAAAGCCGCGACATGGCGATGCAGGTCTGTGAAGAGTACGTGCGGGTTACCCAGAAGTTGGGGATCCCCTATGTATTCAAGGCCAGCTTCGACAAGGCCAACCGTTCGTCCGTGACCTCCTATCGCGGCCCGGGCCTTGAAGAAGGCATGCGGATCTTCCAGGACATCAAGCAAGCCTTCGGCGTGCCGATCATCACCGACGTCCACGAGCCCGAGCAGGCTGCCGTGGTCGCCGAGGTCTGCGACATCATCCAGTTGCCGGCCTTCCTGTCGCGCCAGACCGACCTGGTGGTCGCCATGGCCAAGACCGGCGCGGTGATCAATATCAAGAAAGCCCAGTTCCTCGCGCCCCAGGAAATGAAACATATCCTGAGCAAATGCGTGGAAGCGGGTAACGACCAGTTGATCCTGTGCGAGCGTGGTTCGAGCTTCGGCTATAACAATCTCGTGGTGGACATGCTCGGTTTCGGCATCATGAAACAGTTCGAATACCCGGTGTTTTTCGACGTGACCCACGCGCTGCAAATGCCCGGTGGTCGCGCCGATTCCGCCGGCGGTCGCCGTGCCCAGGTGCTGGACCTGGCCAAGGCGGGCATCAGCCAGTCCCTGGCCGGCCTGTTCCTGGAAGCCCACCCGGACCCGGACAACGCCAAGTGCGACGGCCCCTGTGCCCTGCGCCTGGACAAGCTGGAGCCGTTCCTGGCCCAGCTCAAGCAGTTGGACGAACTGGTCAAGAGTTTTCCGACGGTAGAGACCGCGTAAGCGTCGTTTCTCCGGTAGAATTTCCCACGCTTTATGCTCAGGCCCCAGGCCTGAGCCTTGTCGTCTGCAAGCCTGCCCTGTTGTTCCACCCTTGCGGTCGGTCAAAAGATTTCCTTCAGCTGCGTCGTTTTCGTCAACTTTGGAGTGTTTACAACAATGGCAAAAATCGTCGACATCAAAGGTCGTGAAGTTCTCGACTCCCGTGGCAACCCCACCGTCGAAGCCGACGTGCTTCTCGATAACGGCATCATCGGCAGCGCCTGCGCGCCGTCCGGTGCTTCCACAGGTTCGCGCGAAGCGCTGGAACTGCGTGATGGCGACAAGAGCCGTTACCTGGGCAAGGGTGTACTCAAGGCGGTAGCCAACATCAACGGCCCGATCCGTGATCTGTTGCTGGGCAAGGACCCGCTGGACCAGAAAGCCCTGGACCACGCGATGATCAAGCTCGACGGCACTGAAAACAAAGGCAGCCTCGGCGCCAACGCCATCCTCGCCGTGTCCCTGGCCGCCGCCAAGGCCGCCGCCCAGGACCAGGACCTGCCGCTGTACGCGCACATCGCCAACCTGAACGGCACGCCGGGCGTGTACTCGATGCCGGTGCCGATGATGAACATCATCAACGGTGGCGAGCACGCCGATAACAATGTCGACATCCAGGAATTCATGGTGCAGCCGGTTGGCGCCAAGACCTTCTCCGAAGGCCTGCGCATGGGCACCGAGATTTTCCATCACCTCAAGGCTGTGCTGAAGGCCCGTGGCCTGAGCACTGCAGTGGGTGACGAAGGTGGTTTCGCGCCGAACCTGGCGTCCAACGAAGATGCACTCAAAGTGATCTCCGAAGCTGTGGCCAACGCCGGCTACACACTGGGCACCGACGTGACCCTGGCCCTGGACTGCGCCGCCAGCGAATTCTATGAAGACGGCAAGTACAACCTGTCCGGCGAAGGCCAGGTGTTCAACTCCGAAGGCTTTGCCGAATACCTGAAGGGCCTGACCCAGCGCTACCCGATCATTTCGATCGAAGACGGCCTGGATGAGTCCGACTGGGACGGCTGGAAAATTCTCACCGACAAGATCGGTGAAAAAATCCAGTTGGTGGGCGACGACCTGTTCGTGACCAACACCAAGATCCTGAAAGAAGGCATCGACAAGAAGATCGCCAACTCGATCCTGATCAAGTTCAACCAGATCGGCACCCTGACCGAAACCCTGGAAGCCATCCAGATGGCTAAGGCTGCGGGCTACACCGCCGTGATCTCGCACCGCTCCGGCGAAACCGAGGATTCGACCATTGCCGACCTGGCCGTGGGTACCTCGGCGGGCCAGATCAAGACCGGTTCCCTGTGCCGTTCCGACCGCGTGTCCAAGTACAACCAATTGCTGCGCATCGAAGAGCAATTGGCGGGTAAAGCCAAGTACAACGGTCGCAGCGAGTTTCGCGGCTGAGCAGTAAATGGTAAAAAGTCGGCCGATTGCGTCGGAAATCTCACGACAGTGGGCATTTCGGCGCTAATCTGCTGACTGACAAGCACAAGCCTGGTTTATCCAGGCTTCGTGCTATCAGTTGCTGCAAAAGGTTTGCATGACTGTCTTTTTTCACTGGATACCCGGATTTCGATGCGCAGTCCCAATTGGTTGTTCCTCGTCTTGCTCTTGTTGCTGGCTGGCCTGCAGTACCGCCTATGGGTCGGTAACGGCAGCTTTGCGCAGGTGGAAGAGCTGACCCAGCAAATTGCCGACCAGCACGCCGAAAACGAACGCCTGCTGGAGCGCAACCGCGTGCTTGATGCCGAAGTGCTTGAGCTGAAAAAAGGCACGGAGACCGTTGAAGAGCGGGCGCGTCATGAATTGGGCATGGTCAAGGAGGGCGAAACCCTCTACCAGTTGGCCCAATGAACACCGAGTTACCGGCCTTCTGGGCCGTGATTCCGGCCGCGGGTGTTGGTGCCCGTATGGCCGCCGACCGTCCCAAGCAGTATCTGCAACTGGGCGGGCGCACCATTCTCGAACACAGCCTTGGCTGTTTCCTTGACCACCCTGCGCTGCAAGGGCTGGTGGTCAGTCTTGCGGTTGATGATCCCTACTGGCCTAGCCTTGCGTGTGCCGCCGACCCGCGTATTCAGCGTGCGGATGGCGGATCGGAGCGCTCAGGTTCCGTGCTCAATGCACTGCTGCAGCTCAATGCTTTGGGCGCCAGTGATGAAGATTGGGTGCTGGTGCACGATGCAGCGCGGCCCAATCTGAGCCGTGATGATCTCGACAAGCTATTGGGTGAACTGGCTGACGATCCCGTGGGTGGCCTGCTGGCCGTGCCGGCCCGTGACACCCTCAAGCGCGTCGACAAACACGGCCGTGTCGTCGAGACCGTTGATCGTAGCCTGATCTGGCAGGCCTTTACGCCCCAGATGTTCCGCCTGGGCGCCTTGCACCGCGCCTTGGCGGACAGCCTGGTGGCCGATGCGGTGATTACCGACGAAGCCTCGGCCATGGAATGGTCCGGCCAGGCGCCACGCCTGATCGAAGGGCGTTCGGATAACATCAAGGTGACGCGGCCGGAAGACCTGGAGTGGCTGCGGTTGCGCTGGGCTAACCGCAGGTAGTCAGGTGCACCGCGTCGACTTCATCGCAGGCAAGCCAGCTCCCACATTTGATTGGGTTCACAGATCAAAATGTGGGAGGGGGGCTTGCCCCCGATGCGGCCTGGTCAGGCAACAAATAATCACCCGCTGTACTCCGGCCTCCCAGCCAACCCCTCCTTCAAAAAATCCACCAACTTCCTGACCTTCGGCGATAAATGCCGCTGCTGCGGATACAACGCCCACACCGCCGTATTCGGCGGCTGATGCGCCTCCAGCAGCGACACCAGCGCGCCACTGTGCAAGTGCTCCAGCACGTAATAGTCCGGCAACTGGCACAGCCCCATGCCCTGCAGCGCGGCATCCAGTACCGCCTGCCCACTGTTGCAGCGCCAGTTGCCCTGCACCCGCTGGGAAAATTCGCGGCCGTCCTGGGCCAGTTGCCAGATGTCTGAACTGCCGATCAGGCAGTTGTGCCGACTCAATTCCGACAAACTGTGTGGTCGACCATACCGGGCCAGGTAGGAAGGTGACGCACACAAATACATGCGGCGCGCAGCCAGGCGGCTGGCAACCATGCGTGAGTCTTGCAGGCGCCCGAGGCGAATCGCCAGGTCGAGCCCCTCATGCACCAGGTCCAGCGGGCGGTTGCTCAGCTCGATATCGACGCGCAACTGTGGATAGAGCGCCATGAACGCTGTTACCAGCGGCACGATAAAGCGTTCGCCATAGGCCACCGCGCAGGTCATGCGCAACATGCCCTTGGGTTCGCTGGTCAGGTCGCCCACCGCACGTAACGCTTCTTCGCGACCGTCCTGCAAGCGCTGGCAATGTTGCAGGAACGTCTGGCCCGCTTCGGTCAGCGTCACCTTGCGTGTACTGCGATACAACAGGCGGGTTTGCAGGCGTTCTTCCAGGCGCGCCACCTGGCGGCTGATATGGGACGACGAGACCCCCAGGCGCTCGGCCGCAGCCGTGAATTGGCTGCACTCGGCCACGGCGACAAACTCATCGATGCCCTCCCAGCGATTCTCCAGCATGGTTATTGTCCCTGTACGGCAATAATGTTTTGCTTTCGTCTGGATTATTAATCAATCAGCCATGTTTTACACTGATCCAATCAACTTTTACTCCATGGAGAAACCCCGGATGATCAAGTCCCGTGCCGCCGTAGCCTTCGAAGCCAAGAAACCCCTTGAGATTGTGGAAGTCGATGTCGCCATGCCCAAGGCGGGCGAAGTGCTGTTGCGCGTGGTCGCGTCCGGCGTGTGCCATACCGACGCCTACACGCTGTCGGGCGCAGACCCGGAAGGGATCTTCCCGTCGATCCTTGGTCATGAAGGCGGTGCCGTGGTCGAGGCCATTGGCGAAGGCGTAACCTCGGTGGCCGTCGGCGACCATGTAATCCCGCTGTACACCCCGGAATGCGGTCAATGCAAATTCTGCCTGTCCGGCAAGACCAACCTGTGCCAGGCCATCCGTTCCACCCAAGGCAAAGGCTTGATGCCTGACGGCACTACGCGGTTCTCCTACAAGGGCCAGCCGATTTTCCACTACATGGGTACCTCGACGTTCTCCGAGTACACCGTGCTGCCGGAAATCTCCGTCGCTAAGATTCCTAAAGAAGCGCCGCTGGAAAAGGTCTGCCTGCTGGGCTGTGGCGTTACCACCGGTATCGGCGCGGTGATCAACACCGCCAAGGTCAAGCCGGGTGACACCGTGGCCATCTTCGGTCTGGGCGGTATCGGTCTGTCGGCGGTGATTGGCGCGGTGAAAGCCAAGGCCGGCCGCATCATTGCCATCGACATCAACCCGGCCAAGTTCGAAATCGCCAAGCAACTGGGCGCTACCGACTGCATCAACCCGAAAGACTATGACCGCCCGATCCAGGACGTGATTGTCGATTTGACCGATGGCGGCGTGGACTTTTCCTTCGAGTGCATCGGCAATGTCCAACTGATGCGTGCGGCCCTGGAGTGCTGCCATAAAGGCTGGGGCGAGTCGGTGATCATCGGCGTGGCCGGTGCCGGCCAGGAAATCGCCACCCGTCCGTTCCAACTGGTGACCGGTCGCGTCTGGCGCGGGTCGGCCTTCGGCGGCGTACGCGGGCGTACCGAATTGCCAAGCTACGTGGAAATGGCTCAGACCGGCGAGATCCCGCTGGACACCTTCATTACCCACACCATGGGCCTGGAAGACATCAACAAAGCGTTTGACCTGATGCATGAAGGCAAAAGCATTCGTACCGTCATCCATTTCTGAGGTCGGCCATGAGTCTGGAAAACCTGTCCTGCCAGAAAAGCTTCGGCGGCTGGCATAAACGCTATAAGCATCATTCCGCTGTGCTTGATTGCGACATGACCTTCGCCGTCTACCTGCCGCCGCAGGCGGAGCAGGGCGGCAAGCTGCCGGTGTTGTATTGGCTGTCCGGGCTGACCTGCACCGACGAGAACTTCATGCAAAAGGCCGGTGCCCATCGCATGGCCGCCGAGCTGGGCTTGATCATCGTGGCGCCGGATACCAGCCCGCGCGGCCCCGGTGTGCCGGATGACCCGGATAGCGCCTGGGACTTTGGCCTGGGCGCCGGGTTCTATCTGAACGCCACCCAGGAACCCTGGGCCAGGCATTATCGGATGCATGACTATGTGGTGCAGGAATTGCCGGAGTTGGTGGAGGCGCATTTCCCGGCGTCAGACAAGCGGGGCATCAGCGGCCACTCGATGGGCGGCCACGGTGCGTTGGTCTGCGCGCTGCGCAACCCTGGGCGTTATCAGAGCGTGTCGGCGTTTTCGCCGATCAACAATCCGATGGACTGCCCCTGGGGCCAGAAAGCCTTCTCCCGTTACCTGGGAGAAGAGCGCTCGAAGTGGCGCGAATGGGATGCCTGCGTGCTGATCAGCGAAGCGTCGGAACAGTTGCCGCTGTTGGTGGACCAGGGCGATCGCGACGATTTCCTCGCCGTGCAGCTCAAGCCCGAGGCCTTGCAGCAAGCCGCCAAGGCGGCCGGTCATCCGCTGGAACTGCGGCTGCAACCTGGCTACGACCACAGCTACTTCTTTATCGCCAGCTTCATCGATGACCATTTGCGCCATCATGGTCGTGCTTTGCTCGGTTAATGTGAGGCAAAAGTAGGTAGAATCACGCCCTGAATTAAATCGGGGCGTTTTTTTATGCGTATTGGCCACGGCTACGATGTGCACCGTTTCGCTGAAGGCGATTTCATCACTTTGGGCGGCGTGCGTATCACGCACCACCATGGGCTCTTGGCTCATTCTGACGGCGACGTTGTGTTGCACGCCTTGAGCGATGCATTGCTCGGCGCAGCGGCGTTGGGTGATATCGGCAAGCACTTTCCGGACACCGATCCAACCTTCAAGGGCGCCGACAGCCGTGTGTTGCTGCGCCATGTCGTCGGTTTGATCCACGCCAAAGGCTGGAAGGTCGGCAACGTCGATAACACCATCGTGGCCCAGGCGCCGAAAATGGCCCCGCATATCGAATCGATGCGCGCCCTGATTGCCGCAGATCTGCAAATAGAATTGGACCAAGTCAACGTGAAAGCCACCACCACCGAAAAGCTCGGGTTTACCGGTCGTGAAGAGGGCATCGCCGTGCACTCCGTCGCCTTGTTGCTGCGCGCATGAACGAACTTGAGTTGCTGGGCCCGCGTGCCTATGGCGAAGCGTTGGGCAGCGCGGTCCTGAAGGCCACTGCCGAAGATTTCCAGGTGGACGAAGTGCTCGACATCCCGCTGACCGGCGAAGGCGAGCACCTGTGGTTGTGGGTGGAGAAGCGCGGCCTGAATACCGAGGAAGCGGCGCGGCGTATCGCCAAGGCGGCTGGCGTGCCTTTGCGCACCGTCAGCTATGCCGGGCTCAAGGATCGCCAGGCGTTGACCCGCCAGTGGTTCAGCGTGCAATTGCCCGGCAAGGCCGACCCGGACATGCGTGCCGCCGAGAATGACACCCTCAGGATCCTGAAAACCGCCCGGCACCAACGCAAGCTGCAGCGCGGCGCCCATGCGGCCAATGGCTTTACCTTGCGCCTAACCCAGTTGAACGGTGATACCGCCGCCATCGACGCGCGTCTGCAACAGATTGCCCAGCACGGTATTCCCAACTATTTCGGTGCCCAGCGCTTTGGCCATAATGGCGGCAATGTCGTCGATGCCCGTGACTGGGCGGCTCGCAAGGCCTTGCCGGAACAGCGCAATGTGCGTTCGCGGTTGCTGTCCACCGCCCGTAGCTTGCTGTTCAACAAAGTGTTGGCGGCGCGTGTCGCCGACGGCTCCTGGCAGCGCGCCCAAGTCGGCGACCTGCTCGCTTTCACCGACAGCCGCAGCTTTTTCCCGGCCGGGGAGGCTGAATGCAGCGACCCGCGCCTGGCGATCCTCGACCTGCATCCCACCGGCCCGCAGTGGGGGAGGGCGAGTCTCCGGCGAAAGGTCTTACCTATGAATTGGAACAATCTGTCGCCGCCGCAGAAGCTGACCTGCGTGATTGGCTGGTGAATGCGGGAATGAGCCAAGAACGTCGCATTCTGCGGCTGCCCATTGGCGGGTTGACGTGGCATTATCCCGGGCCTGACATTCTGCAATTGGAATTCGTCCTGCCGGCTGGATGCTTCGCCACTGTATTGGTGCGCGAACTCGTTGATCTAGTGCCGGTGGGGCCGACGGACAACCCATGCGTATTCTGATATCAAACGATGACGGTGCCACCGCACCCGGCCTCGCCGCGCTTCATGCTGCGCTGGCGGATTACGCCGAATGCGTGGTGGTGGCCCCCGACCAGGACAAGAGCGGCGCCAGCAGTTCGCTGACGCTCGACCGTCCGTTGCACCCCAAGGTGCTGGCCAATGGCTTTATCAGCGTGAACGGCACCCCCACCGACTGCGTACACCTGGCGATCAACAGCTTGTTGGAGCACGCGCCGGACCTGGTGGTGTCGGGCATCAACCTGGGCGCGAACCTGGGCGATGACGTGCTGTATTCCGGCACCGTGGCGGCCGCCCTTGAAGGGCGCTTTCTCGGCGGTATCGGGTTCGCCTTTTCCTTCGCCTCACGGCAACTGGATAACCTGGCGACGGCGGCGTACTACGCGCGCAAGTTGGTGCAAGCGCACGCGTCCCTGAACCTGCCGCCGCGCACCGTGCTTAACGTCAATATCCCCAACCTGCCTCTTGACCATATTCGCGGTATCCAGCTGACGCGGCTGGGGCACCGTGCCCGTGCGGCGGCGCCTTTGAAGGTGGTCGACCCGCGTGGCAAGGAAGGCTATTGGATCGCCGCGGCCGGCGATGCCGAGGATGGTGGCGAGGGCACGGACTTTCATGCGGTGATGCAAGGCTATGTATCGATTACCCCGTTGCAATTCGATCGCACCTTCAGTGATGCCTTCAGTGGACTTGATGGCTGGCTGGAGGGACTGCGCTGATGGCTCGTGAACAAGACGACCTGCTGCGCCGTGGCATCGGGATGACTTCCCAGCGCACGCGCGAGCGTTTGATCCAGCGTCTGTACGAAGAAGGCTTGTCCAATGCGCAGGTGCTGGAAGTGATCCGGCGCACGCCTCGGCACCTGTTTGTCGACGAAGCCCTGGCGCACCGCGCCTACGAAGACACGGCGTTGCCGATCGGCCACAACCAGACCATCTCCCAGCCTTATATGGTCGCCCGCATGAGCGAGCTGTTGCTGGCCGCCGGGCCGTTGGACAAGGTGCTGGAAATCGGCACCGGCTCCGGCTATCAGACCGCCGTGTTGTCTCAGCTGGTCGAACGGGTGTTCTCGGTCGAGCGCATCAAGGTGCTGCAGGACCGCGCCAAAGAGCGCCTGGTGGAGCTGAACCTGCGTAACGTAGTGTTTCGTTGGGGCGATGGCTGGGAAGGCTGGCCGGCATTGGCGCCCTATAACGGCATCATTGTCACTGCGGTGGCCACCGATGTGCCGCAAGCGCTGCTCGATCAACTGGCGCCCGGCGGCCGGCTGGTCATCCCGGTGGGCTCCGGCGAAGTGCAACAATTGATGCTCATTATTCGCGAGGACGATGGCTTTTCCCGGCATGTGCTCGGGGCTGTGCGCTTCGTGCCGCTGCTGAACGGCCCGCTGGCCTGATCATTTATTTCCAGGCAGTGAATTCCACAGGCGCAGATGTGTCTTACAGCGGGGTCTATAGATTCAACGGGGGAAGGCGCCGGAGTTAAACATGATGAAGTTTTCGTTTCACTCGTGTGCCGGTAAAAAGCCAATGCCCAGTTATACTTGCGTCATCTTTCAAGCCTGATACAGGCGTTAACGTTCAGCCACCACAAAGGGAGCGGCGGGTGAGTCTCACAGGTCCTGCGCAGCGAATGAGTAAAACAAGCTTTCAGCGACTGGTGCTTGGCCTTGTCTTGAGTTCCTTACTGGCAGCCTGCTCGAGCACGCCATCCGGCGGTGCGCGGGTAGTTGACCGCACCAATGCGGCACCGCAGAAGCCGACGGTGACCACCGGCCAATACGTCGTGCGCAAGGGCGATACGCTGTTCTCGATCGCCTTCCGTTATGGTTGGGATTACAAGGCGCTCGCAGCTCGTAACAACATTCCCGTGCCTTATACGATTCATCCGGGGCAGACGATTCGCTTCGATGGCCGCGCCGGTTCGGCGCCCACGGCAGTTGTGACAAAGTCGGGATCTTCGGCTTCTTCTTCGAGCAAAACCACGGTTATCACCAGGCCTGCAGGTACCGCCGCACCTTCGGTGGCGAGCAAGCCGGCACCCGCGCCGTTGCCACCTGCAGGGCCCGCGCCGACCGGTTGGGGATGGCCTTCAAACGGCGTATTAATTGGAAAATTCTCTTCAAACGGCAGTTTGAATAAAGGCATTGATATCGCCGGGGATTTGGGACAGCCTGTTTTGGCTGCGTCTGATGGGACAGTGGTGTACGCCGGGAGTGGTCTACGGGGCTACGGCGAGCTGGTCATCATCAAACACAGCGATACCTACGTCAGTGCCTACGGTCATAACCGCAGGTTGTTGGTTCGGGAGGGGCAGCAGGTCAAGGTCGGACAGACAATTGCCGAAATGGGTTCAACGGGTACAGACCGGGTGAAACTGCACTTTGAGATTCGCCGCCAGGGGAAACCTGTAGACCCACTGCAATTCCTACCCCGTCGTTGATGTGTTGCCAGCCTGTTCCCTCACGTAGAAGGAACAGGCTCCAGCGTTGCCAAGGATAAAGGCGTCGCTTGAGCTTGAGGTCGAACTCACCAAAGGACTATAACAATGGCTCTCAGTAAAGAAGCGCCGGAGTTTGACATCGACGATGAGGTTCTCCTTATGGAGACCGGTATCGCTACGGAACCGATGTCAGATAATGAGGGGGCATCACCACCCTCAGTTCGCACCAAATCCAAAAACTCCTCCGCGTTAAAGCAACACAAGTACATTGATTACACGCGGGCGCTCGACGCGACCCAGTTGTACCTCAATGAAATCGGCTTTTCCCCTCTGCTCACCCCTGAAGAAGAAGTTCATTTTGCGCGTCTGTCGCAAAAGGGCGATCCGGCTGGGCGCAAACGCATGATTGAAAGCAACCTGCGCCTGGTGGTTAAAATCGCCCGACGCTACGTCAATCGCGGATTGTCGCTGCTGGACTTGATCGAGGAGGGCAACCTGGGCTTGATCCGGGCGGTGGAGAAGTTCGACCCTGAGCGGGGCTTTCGCTTCTCGACTTATGCCACCTGGTGGATTCGTCAGACCATCGAACGGGCGATCATGAATCAGACCCGCACGATCCGGTTGCCGATCCATGTGGTCAAGGAGCTCAACGTGTACCTGCGGGCAGCGCGTGAGCTGACACAAAAACTCGATCATGAACCTTCGCCCGAAGAAATCGCCAACCTGCTGGAAAAACCGGTAGGGGAGGTCAAGCGCATGCTTGGCCTGAATGAGCGGGTGTCTTCGGTCGATGTCTCGCTGGGTCCGGATTCGGATAAAACCTTGCTGGACACCCTGACAGATGATCGCCCGACAGATCCGTGCGAGCTGTTGCAGGATGATGATCTGTCTCAAAGCATCGACCAGTGGTTGTCGGAACTCACCGATAAGCAGCGCGAGGTGGTGATTCGCCGCTTCGGCCTGCGCGGCCATGAGAGCAGCACCCTGGAGGATGTAGGCCTGGAGATCGGCCTGACCCGTGAGCGGGTTCGGCAGATTCAGGTAGAGGGGCTCAAGCGCTTGCGCGAGATCCTCGAGAAGAATGGTTTGTCGAGTGAGTCGTTGTTTCAATAAACAACGCTGCTTGAATGCTTGAATGTGGGAGGGGGCTTGCCCCCGATAGCAGTGGGTCAGTCAAGATAGCTATCGACTGATGCGCCGCCATCGGGGGCAAGCCCCCTCCCACATTGTTTTGTGCCTGGCATGTGATTGAATGCCAAATTGCAGGCATAAAAAAACCCCGCTTTTGAGGGCGGGGTCTTTTCGACTAAGTCAGTACAAGTTAGATAACTTGAACTTCTTCAGCTTGCATGCCTTTCTGACCGCGGGTAGCGATGAAAGAAACCTGTTGGCCTTCTTTCAGGCTTTTGAAGCCGTCGGATTGGATAGCTTTGAAGTGAACGAACAGGTCGTCACCGGATTGTGGAGTGATGAAGCCGAAGCCTTTTTCATCGTTGAACCACTTAACGGTACCAGTTTGGCGATTAGACATGGTGTAACTCCTTGAACAAAGTTAACTGCGACTCAGGAAAAGCCCTGGCCGAGACTGAGTGCAAAGAGCAGGAAAAATTCTTGGAGATGGTTGGATCGAAATTCAACATATCGTGTAGAGATTCTCAGTGACACAAGCAACACAGTGACGCCACCTTAACCCTTTTTCCGGAACGTGCCAATGGTATTTCCGAAGGTTTCTCTATTTTCGTGACTGGCGGTGGTATTTATTGTCCCCGAAAGTCGCGCCAAGAGCCCCGGCCCCGTTGGCTGCGGGTAATGGAGGCCGGTGCATTCGTCATTAAAAGTCCTGCGCCCTTTGAACCCCACAGCCGGCCCCGGTAAGATGCCCCACAGAATTTTTTCACCTCGCATTCAGGACACCGCCATGAGCATCAAATCGGACAAGTGGATTCGCCGCATGGCGCAGGAACACGGCATGATCGAACCGTTCGTCGAGCGCCAGATCCGTGGTGAAGGCGACGCGCGCGTGATTTCGTACGGGGTTTCCAGCTATGGCTACGACGTGCGTTGCGCCGATGAATTCAAGGTGTTCACCAATATCAACTCGGCGATCGTCGATCCGAAGAACTTCGACGAAAAAAGCTTCGTCGACGTCAAGAGCGATGTTTGCATCATCCCGCCAAACTCCTTCGCCCTGGCGCGCACCGTGGAGTTCTTCCGTATCCCGCGTGACGTATTGACCATCTGCCTGGGCAAAAGCACCTACGCCCGTTGCGGCATCATCGTCAACGTGACCCCGCTGGAACCCGAGTGGGAAGGCCATGTGACCCTGGAGTTCTCCAACACCACCACCTTGCCGGCGAAAATCTACGCCAATGAAGGCGTGGCGCAAATGCTCTTCCTGCAGTCCGACGAGGCGTGCGAAGTGTCCTATAAGGACCGTGCCGGCAAGTACCAGGGCCAGCGTGGCGTCACGCTCCCACGCGCTTGATCGAAAGCTCCTACGAGTAAAGGGAATTAGTCTGCGGAAATTGACTCTATCTAGGTGTACTGCTTCGGCGCGTGTAAAACGCGTCGAGCCACGCTTGAGGAGTGCCCTATGAAGATCAACCCGCGAATCAGCGCAGAACTAGCCCGGCTTGAACCCAACCAGATTGGTGTTCTGGCCTGGTCCCTGATGGCCGACCCTGCTTATGCGGGCGGCATCCCCGGCCAACCTGACCCGGACTATCCGCAGCAGCCTACCGAACCGGGTGAGCCCACCCTGCCGGATGAGCCGCCTCCCGCACCTGTTGCCTGACCCAGCACGCACGCTTGTGCGTCACTGAACCGGCCAGACCTCATGATCGCCGATAACAAAGATTCGGCGCTCATCGTCCAGCTCCACTGCGTAACCGCCGGTAAAGGCGCCAAATGCCGGCAGCAGGCTGACGCGTTTGCCAATCTGGAAGCACGGCAGGCGCAGGCTCTGCCGGCCCTTGCCGCGCAAGCGGTACACCGGATGGACATGCCCCGCCAGCACATGATGGCTGGGGTGTGCGTCCGGTTCGTGCTGTAGCGCGAATGGCCCTATCAATAGTGGCTCCGTCACCACCTCAATGTTCAGGTCGGCAGGCGGGTCGCCAGCGCGTTGATCG
The DNA here is from genome assembly GCF_003851705.1 of Pseudomonas sp. R2-37-08W. Taxonomy (NCBI): domain Bacteria; kingdom Pseudomonadati; phylum Pseudomonadota; class Gammaproteobacteria; order Pseudomonadales; family Pseudomonadaceae; genus Pseudomonas; species Pseudomonas sp. R2-37-08W. The sequence continues at coordinate 1,525,426 of NZ_CP027728.1, forward strand.
TGGTTGCCGCGAATCAGCGTAATCGGCAACTCAGCGTGGCGCGCTCGCCAGGCCCGGAGCGCGCCCAGGGTGCCGCTGGCATGGGAGCCTGGGCCGTGGAGGAAATCTCCGAGGAAGATCACCCGAGCGCAGGCATAGGCCGCCAGCAACCGATCCAGGCGCTGCAGGTTTTCGCTCGTAGTGCCCTGGGGCACGGGTTGCCCGAGGCTGCGGTAGGCCGAGGCCTTGCCGAAGTGAACGTCGGCGATCAGCAAGTATTGATGCTCCGGCCAGTACATCGCCTTGTCCGCCAGCAACCATACTTGCTCACCCTCAAGCGTTACCGAACACACCATCAAGCTTTCCCTCTGTCCGCGACTTTTTCCAGGTCCTTGACCATCCGCGCAATGCGCTCCGAGAGTTTTTCCGAACTCAGGCTTTCGCGCATTCGCTCCACCAGCAGCGGAAAGGCCAGGGGGGTTGGCCGTTGGATCAGATGCAGGTCCAGCTGCAGCGCCGACAAGCGAAGCAAGGTCTCTTCCAGGCGCTGAATGTCCAGTTCGTTGCGCAGGACTTCTTCCCCTGCCTGGGTCAGCAGCAGGTTGTGCGGATCATATTGTTTGAACACTTCGAAGAACAGGCCGCTGGAGGCCTGCACCTGCCGGGTGCTTTTCGGCGCGCCGGGGTAACCGGCGAACACCAGCCCGGCGATGCGTGCGATTTCGCGAAAGCGCCGCAACGCCAGTTCACCGGCGTTGAGGCTGGCTGCCACGTCCGTGAGCAAATCCTGTGGGCTGAGCAGCGCCTCGGTCAACAACTGGGGCCAGTGCACCTCGGTGGCGCTCAGCAATTCCAACCCATAATCATTGACCGCAATGGAAAAGGTCACGGGTTGCTGCCGGCTGACGCGCCACGCCAGCAGGCTCGCCAGCCCCAGATGCACCTGACGTCCGGCGAAGGGGTAGAGAAACAGGTGCCAGCCTTCACGCGACTTGAGAAACTCCGCCAGCAAGTGATCACGGGTCGGCAGGCCGGACCAACGCAGTTGTGTCAGCAGCAATGGCTGCACCGCCTGCATCTCCGGGCCGTCGAAGCGACCCTGTGCCGCCGCGTCGAAGCGCTCGATCACCGCCTGCGCCAGCTCATTGGAAAGCGGCATGCGCCCGCCATTCCAGCGCGGCACGGCGGCTTTTTTCGCGGTGCTGCGGCGCACGTAGGCGGTCATGTTTTCCACGCGCACCAACTCCAGCAGGCGTCCGGCGAACAGAAAACCGTCGCCCGGCTTGAGTCGCGCAATAAAACCTTCCTCGACACTGCCGAGGTTTTTGCCGCCACCGCCCTTGCTCCAGTATTTCAGATGCATACTCGCATCGCTGACAATCGTGCCCACGCTCATGCGATGGCGGCGCGCCAGTCGCGCATCGGGAACGCGCCAGATGCCCTGTTCGTCGGGCTCTACGCGGCGGTAATCCGGATAAGCGGTAAGCGACAGTCCGCCATGGCGCACAAAGGCCAGGGCCCAGGTCCAATCGGCGTCGGTAAGATCGCGGTAGGCCCAGGCACCGCGGACCTCCGCCAGCAGCGCATCGGGAACAAACCCGCCGCCCAGAGCCATGCTGACCAGATGTTGCACCAGCACATCCAGGGGTTTATGGGGCGATTCGCGGGCTTCGATGCGTCGCTGGGCAATCGCATCCTTTGCGGCGGCGGCTTCCACCAGCTCCAGGCTGTGGGTCGGTACCAGGGTCACCCGTGATGGCCGCCCCGGTGCATGCCCCGAGCGGCCGGCGCGTTGCATCAGGCGCGCCACACCTTTGGCCGAGCCTATCTGCAACACCCGCTCCACCGGCAGGAAATCTACGCCCAGGTCCAGGCTGGAGGTGCACACCACCGCCTTGAGTTGGCCATCTTTGAGCGCACGTTCCACCCAATCCCGGGTCTCGCGCGACAGCGAGCCGTGATGCAGCGCAATCAGGCCGGCCCACTCCGGCCTGGCCTCCAGCAGCGCCTGGTACCAGATTTCCGACTGCGCCCGGGTATTGGTGAACACCAGGCAACTGCTGCTGGCGTCTACTTCGGCCACCACTTGCGGCAGCATTTTCAAACCGATATGGCCGGCCCAGGGAAAGCGTTCGGCAATGGGCGGCAGCAGTGTGTCAACCAGCAACTGTTTGGGCGATTGCCCCTGCACATTGACCCCGCCACCCTGTGGGACCAATACCTCCAGCGCGTGGGCCTGATTACCCAAGGTCGCGGAAATGCCCCAGACCAGCAAGTCGGGGTGCCAGCGTCGCAGCCGTGCCAACGCCAGTTGCAGTTGCACACCGCGCTTATTGCCGATCAGTTCATGCCATTCGTCCACCACCACCATGCGCAGATGCGCCAGGCTGACCTCACTGTCGGCGCGCGCAAGCATCAGCGTCAGGCTTTCCGGGGTGGTGATCAGTGCAGTGGGCTGGCGGCGGGTCTGGCGGGCGCGTTCGCCGCTGCTGGTGTCGCCCGTGCGCAGGCCAACGCTCCAGGGGATCTGCAAGGCCGCCAGCGGCGCCTCAAGCGCGCGTGCGGTGTCGGCGGCCAAGGCGCGCATCGGTGTGATCCACAATACGGTCAGTGGTTCGGCCGGTTCTTTGCGCTTGCCGGTAGCAGGCGCGCGCGTGATGGCGAAACGATTTAGGGCGGCAAACCACAGCGCGTAGGTTTTACCCGCGCCGGTACTGGCATGCAGCAAGCCGGATTGACCGTCCTTGACGGCCTTCCACACTTCTTTCTGGAATGCGAACGCACGCCAGCCGCGGGTGGCAAACCATTGTTTTGCGAAGTCGATGGGTTTTGCCATGCGGCAGCTGACGCTCTGGAGGCTCTATTGCACAGACCCTCCAGGCGTCACAAAGGTTTACTTCAAGTTGCCGCTCAAAAACTGCTGCAGGCGCTCGCTCTTCGGATTGCCCAGCACGTCCGCTGGCGCACCTTGCTCTTCCACCCGGCCTTGGTGCAGGAACAGCACCTGGCTGGAAACCTTGCGCGCAAAGCTCATTTCGTGGGTCACCATGATCATGGTGCGGCCTTCTTCGGCCAGGCCCTGGATCACCTTCAATACTTCACCGACCAACTCCGGGTCCAGTGCCGAGGTGGGTTCGTCGAACAGCATCACCTCGGGCTCCATCGCCAACGCGCGGGCAATCGCTACCCGTTGCTGCTGGCCGCCGGACAGGAATGCCGGGTATTGATCGGCCACCCGCGCGGGCAGGCCGACTTTGTCCAGGTAGCGCCGGGCGCGGTCTTCGGCGTCTTTCTTGCTGCACCCCAGCACCCGGCGCGGGGCCATGGTGATGTTTTCCAGGACGCTCATGTGGCTCCACAGGTTGAAGTGCTGGAAGACCATCGCCAGTCGCGTGCGCAAGCGCTGCAACTCGGCATCGTCGGCCACACGCATGCCGTGGCGGTCGCTGACCATGCGGATGGTTTGTCCGTCCAGGGTCATGGCGCCGTCGTTGGGCGTTTCCAGGAAGTTGATGCAGCGCAGGAAGGTGCTCTTGCCCGAGCCGCTGGCGCCGATCAGGCTGATCACGTCACCGGTCCTGGCCTTGAGCGAGACACCTTTGAGCACCTCATTGTCGCCATAGCTTTTATGCAGGCCTTCAACGGTCAATTTGTACATGGGGCGTGCATCCTCAAGGCGAAAGTAAGTAGCCGCTACGGTAGGCCTCAGTGCCGGCGACATGGCTGATCACCATCCCGGCAGTGGCCATGCGGCGTAGCGAACGGGCGTAAAGCAGGCCGGCATGCTGGCAGTGCACGGGCGTTACGCGGTCAGTGATGGGGTCGATGATTTCGGCGACCAGTTGCCCCGCTTCCAGGTATTCCCCCGGCAAGGCACCGAACACCAGCAAGCCGCCCACGGGTGTGGTCACCGGCTCCACACCCGCCAATGGCGTGGCCGGGTAGGGCAGCGCGGGCAGTGGTGCCGCGTCGCCTTCAATCGCACCGAAGTGGATCAGGTAATCGATGATCGCCTGGCAGTCCAAGGCCGCGAGGCCGTGGTTGACGTCGCCTTGGCCACGCAATTCGACGGTCACGGAAAAGCTGCCCAGGGGGATCGGGAAGCGCGCGCCGAAGCGTTGCCGCAACTGCCACCACACCAGGGTGAAACATTCATCAAAGGACTGCCCGCCGGAGTCGGTGGCCAGCAGGTTGGCCTCCGAGCCCAGGTAACGCGCCAACGGTTCCACCTGTGGCCAGGCCTCGGGCGTGGTGTAGAGGTGCGCCACGGCTTCGAAATCACAATGCAGGTCCAGCACCATGTCGGCATCGCACGCCAGGCGTTGCAGCACCAGGCGCTGGGATTGCAATTGCGTCGATGCGATTTGCGCGGCGAGGGCGTCGGATAACGCGGTGCGGATCAATCGGGCGTTGTGCTGGGGATCATCGCTCAGCGAGTTTTCAACCTGATCGCCGACCGCGTCGCTGAGGTCGACGAACAGGCGATTGAAGTTCTGCCCGCTTTCCAGCTCGTAGCGGCCCAGGGGGATGTCCATCAGCACCTGTTCCAGCCCCACCGGATTGGCGACCGGCACCACGACGATTTCGCTGCGCATGCGCCCGGCAGCCTCCAACTGCGCCAGCTGCGCCTTCAGGTGCCAGGCCACCAGCATGCCCGGCAGTTCATCGGCATGCAGGGACGATTGGATGTAAATCTTGCGGTCGGCCTGTTCCGGGCCGAAATGGAAACTGTGAATCTGCCGCGCCGTGCCAGGCACCGGCGCAATCAGGTCATGTTGCTGATGACGCATGAAAGCTCCTTAATGGCTCGGCCCGAGGAAGGCCAGCCAGCGGCGTTCGGCCAATCGGAACAGGCCGACCAGGGCGAAGGTCACGGCCAGGTAGATCAGGGCGGCGATGCCGAACGATTGAAAGGTCATGAAGGTGGCCGAGTTGGCGTCCCTGGCGACTTTGAGGATGTCCGGGATGGTGGCGGTGAACGCCACGGTGGTCGAATGCAGCATCAGGATCACCTCGTTGCTGTAGTAAGGCAACGAACGGCGCAGCGCCGACGGCATGATCACATAGGCATACAATTTCCAACCGCTCAGCCCGTAGGCCTTGGCCGCTTCGACTTCGCCGTGGGCCATGCTGCGGATCGCCCCGGCGAAAATTTCCGTGGTGTAGGCGCAGGTGTTGAGGGCGAAGGCCAGGATCGTGCAGTTCATCGCATCGCGAAAGAACGCATCGAGCACCGGTTGCGCGCGCACGGCGGCGATGCTGTAGATGCCGGTGTAGCAAATCAGCAACTGGATATACAGCGGTGTGCCGCGAAACAGGTAGGTGTAGAACTGCACCGGCCAGCGCACCAGGCGCCTGCGCGAGACACGGGCGATAGACAGTGGAATCGACACCACAAACCCGATCACCAGTGCCGCGCTGAGCAGCCACATAGTCATGGCCAGGCCGGTGATGTGCTGGCCGTCGCTATAAAGGAAGGGGCGCCAGTATTCCTGCAAAAGCTCGATCATCGCACGGCCTCCCGTGAGCCTGCGGCGTAGCGACGTTCAAGACGACGCAGGACGAAGTTGGACGCGCTGGTGATCAACAGGTAGATCAGCGCGGCGAGTACCAGGAAGTAGAACAGTTGGTAGGTGCTTTTGCCGGCATCCTGGGCGGCTTTCACCAGGTCGGCCAGGCCGATGATCGACACCAGGGCGGTGGCCTTGAGCATCACCATCCAGTTATTGCCGATGCCGGGCAGCGCAAAGCGCATCATCTGCGGGAAGGTCACGTAGCGAAACCGTTGCCCGCGCTTGAGCCCGTAGGCGGTGGCGGCTTCCAGCTGGCCACGGGGCACGGCGAGAATCGCGCCCCGAAAAGTCTCGGTGAAATAGGCACCGTAGATAAAGCCCAGGGTGATGACCCCGGCGCTGAATGGGTCTATCTCGATGTACTCCCATTCCATAACGTCGGTCAGGCCGGTCAGCCAAGTTTGCAGGCTGTAGAAAATCAATAGCATCAACACCAGGTCGGGTACGCCGCGAATCAAGGTGGTGTAGAGCTGGGCGGGGATACGCAGGAAGGGCAGGCTGGAGAGTTTCGCGCTGGCGCCGAGCAGGCCCAGCAACACGCTGACGGCCAGGGACAGCACCGACAATTTAAGGGTCATCCAGGTGCCTTGCAGCAGCAGCGGGCCGAAACCCTTCAAGCTAAACGCGCTCAGCCCGAGGGTTTGCAACAGATCTTCGAACATAAATCAGGACCTATGGCGATAAAAAAGCGCCCCTTCAAAAAAGGGGCGCCCCAGGCATTATTTGCCGCTGTACAGGTTCAGATCGCCAAAGTGTTTCTTCTGAATAGTGGCGTAGGTGCCATCATCGTGTAACGCTTTGATACCTTTATCCAAAAGAGCCTTGAGCTCAGTGTTACCTTTTTTGATACCGATCGCGGTTTTCGACGGCAGCAGCGGGTCATCGATTGCCGCGCTGACTTCGTATCCAGCACCGGCTGGGGACTTCAGAAAACCCAGTTCAGCCTGCAGCATATCCTGCACGGAGGCATCGAGACGGCCGGACGTCAGGTCTGCATATACCTGGTCCTGGTTGGCGTAGGCCTTGGTGGTCACGCCGGCCTTGTCCAGCACAGCCTTGGCGTAGGCTTCCTGGATGGTGCCCTGCTCGTAGCCCACGGTTTTGCCCTTGAGCGACTCCGGCGTCGAGTACCCGGCGCCTTTCTTGAACACCAGCGAGGTTGGCCCCGAGAACAGCTCGTTGGAGAAGTCGATCGCCTTCTCACGTACCGGGGTCACGGTCATGGACGAAATCACACCGTCGAACTTGTTGGCTTTCAGGCCCGGAATCATGCCGTCGAAATCGCTTTCAACCCATTTGCACTTGACCTTCAGCTCTGCACAAATGGCATTGCCCAGGTCGATGTCGAAGCCCACCAGGCTGCCGTCGGCGGCTTTGGATTCGAATGGCGCGTAGGAGGGATCGACACCGAAACGCAATTCCTTGTATTCCTTGGCGGTTGCAACACCTGCAGCCATGCACAGAGCCAGTGCAGAAAGGGTCAGCAATGCTTTTTTCATTATGTATTCCCTGGAAACCAAGATAAGCGCTTGTGGCGCATTTAGGACTGTTACTGAACGGTGTCAGACGGATCCCAAGTAGCAATTTCTGCACCATAGTTCCGAATGATCGTTTTAAAAGGTGGGATGAGGGATTTTTGAGCGTAGGAAATGCCCATTAGTGGGCATTGATAGAGTAGTGCACCATTTAAGATCGAACGGAAATCTAAATGTGGGAGGGGGCTTGCTCCCGATGGCGGTGGATCAGACACAAATGCTGTGACTGACACACCGCCATCGGGAGCAAGCCCCCTCCCACAGTTGATTTGTGTCAGGTCAGTAGATCCTGCAGCGTGGCGAGATTGTCGGCTTCCTCCACCGGTTTGTCCTGGCGCCAACGCAACATCCGTGGGAACCGCACCGCAATCCCGCTTTTATGCCGCTTGGACAGGGCGATGCCTTCGAAACCCAACTCAAACACCATGCTCGGCGTAACGCTGCTGACCGGGCCGAATTTTTCCACCGTGGTTTTGCGCACGATCGCGTCGACCTTGCGCATTTCTTCGTCAGTCAGCCCGGAATACGCCTTGGCGAACGGCACCAGGGTGCGCTCGCTGCCCGGCGGGCCGTCCCACACCGCGAAGGTGTAATCGCTGTACAGGCTGGCGCGCCGGCCATGGCCGCGCTGAGCGTAGATCAACACCGCGTCGACGCTGAACGGGTCGACCTTCCACTTCCACCACAGGCCCATATCCTTGGTGCGGCCCACGCCGTAGAGGCCTTTGCGATCCTTGAGCATCATGCCTTCCACACCCAGGCTGCGGGAGGCTTCGCGCTGCTCGGCCAACGCTTGCCAGGTTGGCCCCTCAAGCAGCGGGGAGGGCAATAACACCGGTTGGTCACACGCTGCGATCACGCTTTCGAGCTGCGCACGCCGTTCAGCCAGGGTGTGGTTGCGCCAGTCGTCGCCCTGATGCTCCAGCAGGTCGTAGGCCAGCACCGCCACCGGCGCATCCTCCAGCACCTTTTTACTCAAATTTTTGCGGCCGATGCGCTGCTGCAGCAGGGCGAAGGGTTGCACCGCGTCCTTCCAGACCACGATCTCACCGTCGATCACCGTGCCATCCGCCAAGCCACTGACCAGGCTGTGCAGCTCGGGGAAACGCTCGGTCACCAATTCTTCACCGCGCGACCACACCCACAGGCGCCCCTCACGCTTGACCAGTTGCGCGCGTATGCCATCAAACTTCCATTCCACCTGCCAGTCGGCGGGGGAGCCGAGCAGGGCATCGAACTGCTCCACTGGCTGCGCCAAGCCATGGGCGAGAAAAAACGGATAGGGCTGACCGCCACGTTGCGCATGTTCGTCGGACGATTCGGCAGCGATCAACTTGAGGTAGCCCGCAGCCGTAGGGCGATTGGACAAGTCGGTGTAGCCCACCAGCCGTTGCGCCACGCGCTTGCTGTCGAGCCCGGCCATGGCGGCAAGCGCGCGGGTCACCAGCAGCTTGGACACGCCCACGCGAAAGCTGCCGGTGATCAACTTGATGCACACCATCAGGCTCGGTTGATCCAGCTGCGCCCACAGCGCAGGCAGGCGTTCGGCCAGTTCAGCGGGCGCAAGGTCGCGCAGCGGCAGCAGTTTTTCTTCCAGCCACACCGCCAGGCCGTCTTCGGAGGTGTAGGTCGATTCGGGTAGCAGCAGAGAAATCGTCTCGGCCAGGTCGCCGACGGATTGGTAACTCTCTTCGAACAACCACGGCTCGATGCTCGCCGCTTGTGTCGCCATATCCCTCAGCAGACGGGTCGGTACCAGTTGCCGCGGCCGCCCGCCGGAGAGGAAGTACACCGCCCATGCCGCATCCTCCGGCGGTGCCTGCTGAAAGTAGTCTTGCAGCGCCGCGAGCTTGGCATTGCTGGAGGTCGTCGCGTCGAGGTTAGCGTACAGCTCGGCGAAGGCTTTCATGCGCTGGCCTCCTCTTCGTCATCGCCATATTCGGTGCTGAAACCCTGGGCATCCAGGCCTTTTTCGCGCAGATGGCGCACCAGTACGCCGACCGAGCCGTGGGTGACCATCACCCGTTCGGCGCCGGTCTGTTCGATGGCCCACAACAGTCCGGGCCAATCGGCGTGGTCCGACAGTACAAAGCCACGGTCGACCCCGCGCCGCCGCCGAGTCCCGCGTAGGCGCATCCAGCCGCTGGCGAACGCGTCGCTGTAATCGCCAAAGCGCCGTATCCAAGTGCTGCCGCTGGTGGAGGGCGGGGCGATGATCAAGGCCTGGCGCAGCAGCGGGTCGTTTTTTTTGAAGTCGCCGGCGTATAGCGTTTCCGGAATGTAGACCCCGGCTTCGCGGTACACCCGGTTCAACGGCTCGACGGCGCCATGGCTGAGGATCGGGCCGATGCTGGCATCGATGCCATGCAGAATGCGCTGGGCCTTGCCGAAGGAATAGCAGAACAGCACGCTGGCTTTGCCGACGGCGATATTGGCCTGCCACCAGTCATTAATACCGGCAAAAATCTGCGCTTGCGGCTGCCAGCGGTAGATCGGCAGGCCAAAGGTAGATTCGGTAATGAAGGTGTGGCAGCGCACCGGTTCGAACGGCGCGCACGTGCCATCGGGCTCGACCTTGTAGTCGCCGGACGCGACCCAGACTTCGCCCTGGTATTCCAGGCGCACCTGGGCCGAGCCCAACACATGCCCGGCCGGATGAAAACTCAAGGTCACACCGTGGTGCACCAACTGTTCGCCGTAGGCCAGGGTTTGCAGGTTGATGTCCTGGCCCAGGCGCGAACGCAGGATGCCTTCGCCGGGGGCGGCGGCCAGGTAATGTTGATTGCCGGTGCGGGCATGGTCGCCGTGGGCATGGGTGATGACGGAGCGTTCCACCGGGCGCCAGGGGTCGATGTAGAAATCCCCGGCGGGACAATAGAGGCCTTCGGGTCGGGCAATGACAAGGTCCATGGGATGACCGAGGAAATGGGCTTATCATTTAGGAGGATATGACGGTGAGAGAAGTTCTATCTGAATGCATGGGTCCAAATGTGGGAGCAACTGTCTTAATGGATTCAATTCAGAAGTCATTTCTCATAGGCAGCAAAGCTCCCACAGCCTTTGGCCGTGCGATGTTGAACGAAATAGCTGCTACCGCGCTAAGCGGTGCGCTCTATCCATTCAGTACGGTCGCGCAGCATCGCGTTCAGGCGTACCAACAAAACGCGCATACAGGCGATCAACGCGACTTTGGCGCATTTCCCTTTATCACGTAGCGCCTTATATCGAGTCCCGAATTCTGGCTGGTCCCGGATGACCACCCAACAGGCCATGTAAAGTGAGCGACGAGCTGAAAACCTTCCGCCACTGATATGACGTGCACCTTTATGCCTTCCGCTGTCGTTGTTGTACGGAGCGAGTCCCGCTAATGCTGCGATAGGGCGTCCGCCAATTTCTCCCAGCTCGGGCAGGTAAGCCATAAGACTGGTGGCAGTAACCAACCCGATGCCTTTGACTGAACACAGTCGAGCCACCTTTTCGCTATCTAGCTCGTTCGCACTTTGACGAATTAGTTGATCTATCGCCTCCACTGCCGTGTTCAAATAGTCGATATGGCTCTGCAATGCAGGCTTTACCGCATCGCAGGAAGCAGTTTTCAGGCGTCGTCTGTCGTCATCTCTTTGCTGAACAAAATGTTCCCGCTGCTGGACCAACGCGCGCAGCTTGTCGTGTTCCGGGCTTGTGATTCGGGCACTTGGCGAGTCTAGAATGGCTGCATAGTGCGCCAGAGACTTTGCGTCTATCGGGTCGGTTTTGGCTTTTTGACCCATCGCTCTGGAAAACTCTTTGGCGCGACGGGGGTTAACGCACATAACCTCAAGGCCGGCAGCCTGGGCCGCTTTGACGACTTTGCGCTCGTAGCCGCCCGTGGCTTCCACCAACACGCGATTAACCTGGTAAAGCATTAGCCAACCGATCAACGCCGGTAACTCTCTTTCAGTGTTGGAACAGCTTACCCCAGCCTCAAGTGAATGAATCCGAACCTCAAGACTGTCTTTGGAAACATCAATGCCTGCAGAACAGGAAAACATGGCCAAATCCTCTTACACTTAGAGTGAGAGCGCTCTGGCTTGGCCCACGCTTGTAACTGTTCGAGGTGGGCTCGTTCAACTGTTCGGGCTCATGTCCAGAGCGGAGAGGTGAGTAGCAGCGTGGGCTCCCACACGTGCTTTAAGCACTCGGGGCATTCAGCTTGCTACTCACCGCTCTCACCCTCAGTCTAATCCTGACTCAAGACACAAGGGGGCTTGCTCCCGATAGCGGTGTGACAGGCGACACATTCATTGACTGAACTACTGCTATCAAGGATCGTTCCCACGCTCCCGCGTGGGAATGCAACCCGTGACGCTCTGCGTCACCTGTGCACGGTAGCTGAAACTCGGCTCGGTTCGCGCGACGCGGAGCGTCGCAAAAGGCATTCCCACGCAGAGCGTGGGAACGATCAGAGCGCCGGGTTACTTGCCGGGTGTCAGGGTCAACCGGGTCTTGCCATACACCTTGTCAAAATTCTGCGGCTGCATCGGGAAGCTCAGGTATTGCGCCTTGAGCGACGGGTCGATGCCGTTGGCATAGTTCGGGCTGGCCGGGTTGCCGGACTGGCCGGTGCCGCCCTGGCCCATCATCGGTTCCGGCTGGCCGAAGTCGACAATCATGCGCAACGCCGACGTCTGGGCCGCATTGAAGTCCTGCCCCCAGCGGTACGGTGCCGGGTTCAGGGTGTTGTGGTCGCCACCACTGGCCAACGGGCCACGGATCACCTGGCCGCTGGTGGTTTTCCAGGTGGTGGTGTGCAGCTTGCCCCATTGCCAGGCCTTGTGATCAGCGCCCAGCAGGCTGTCGCCGGTGCTGATCGTGGCGGCCAGGGTGCGTGCGAGGATCGCCGGCTTGTCTTCTTTGTGCGGCGTACGCGTGTCATCCCACAGCGGGCTGTCTTCACGGCCCAGCAAATGGTCTGCGGTGGCTGAGTAGGACAGGCTGGCGTTGCTGACAAAGGCTTTCCAGCTGGCGCTCTGCTCCGGACCGAGTTTGTCGAGGAAGATCTGTCTGGCGCTCTCTTGCAGGAACAGCTCGTAGAGCGCCGCGTCGGCGGACGTTGGCGCAAGGCGCCCATCGAAGGCCATCAGGCGGCCCAGTGCTTCGCGCGCCTTGGCCTGTTCGGCGGCGGGCAGCGCATCGATTGCCTGTTTCAGCGGCTGGGCCATGCCCGGCGCCTGGAACATGCCCTTGAGTTTGGCGGCAAAGAGGGTGGTCTGGTCGTATTGCATGGCGATCAGGCTGCGGCTGTCATGCTTGCCGGCGTTGGCCAGTTGCGCCAGGCGCTCGCTGCGCTCCGGTGCATCCCAGGAATTGGACAGCTGCATGCCATAGCCGCGCGGTGCGGTGCGCTGGTTGGCGGTGCCGATCCAGCCTTGAGCCGGGTCCTGGTCGTAGGGGTGCAGCATGGCGTCGGCGTAACCGTCCCAGTCAAAGCGCGTATCCCAGCCCGGCGAGGGCAGCAGGCCTTCGCCTTCGCGGCGGTTGGGGAAGCGGCCGGTGACTTGCCAGCCGATGTTGCTGGCGTCGGCGAAGATCATGTTCAACGCAATGGCGCGAATTTCGCGGGTGGCGTCCGAGGCCTTACCGGCGTTTTGCGCGCGGGACAGGTCGAAGAACGCATCCAGGCTCTTGTCGTCCTTCAAATCGGCGGTTTGCAGGGCCAGGCCATAACCGCTGGTGAGGGCCTGGCTGCTGTTGAGCAAGGCACCATGGCGGGTTTCGTACACCACGTCGCGAATCGAGCGTTGGCCTTTGATGAAGAAGGTCTCGTTACGCACACCGGCCGGTAGCCATTTTCCGTTGTTCTCATAGTACAACGCGCTGCCCTGGCGTTTGACCTTCTCCAGGAACAGGTCCTGGGTATCGCCCTTGACCGCGCTCATGCTCCACGCGACCTTGCCGTTGAAGCCCGACAGCAGGGTCGGCAGGCCGGCAATCGACGCGCCGGCCGCCTGATATTTCGGGGCGCGGATCTGCACATAGCTCCAAGGTGACGGCGCTTGCGGCTGGGCGGCGAGATCGTTGGCCAACAGGCTTTTGCCGCTGCGGCTGCGTTGCGGCCCGATGGCCCAGTTGCTGGACGTGGTCATGCCCAGGGCATTGAGGCTGTTGAGTTGCTGGCTGACCGTGTCCAGCCCGGCGAGGCCGGTGATCTGGCTCAGGTTCACGCCCTTGAGCTTATCGGCTTCGGCCAGCGGGATCGCCTCGTCCGGCGCGCTTGGGATAAGCCAGGCGAGCTTGTCGACACCGACTTTCTGCGCCAGCACCAACGACGAAATTTCTTCCTGCAGGTTGCTCGACTCGCTGAAATTCAGCAGGCAGAACAGCAGCGCCGAATCTTCCGGTTTCCAGTACTCGGGCTTGTAGCCGGTCTGGGCCAGGTCTGTCGGCAGCTTGTCGCGGTAGCGGAACAGGTAGGCGTTAACGCCCCGTGCGTAGACTTCAAAGAACCGCTTGAGCCGTGGCGATGAGGCGTTGTACAGCTCGCCGGCGCTCTTTTTAAGGTTGACCGCGCGCATGAAACGGTCGACATCGAGTACCTCAGGGCCGGACATTTCCGCCAGACGGCCCTGGGCCAGCAGCCGCAGGGTGACCATCTGCGTGATCCGGTCGCTGGCGTGTACATAGCCGAGGCTGAACAGCGCGTCGTGGAAGGTGTTGCTTTCAATCAGCGGCATGCCCTGGGCATTACGGCGTATCGACACGTTTTGCGCCAAGCCCTTGATCGGCTGTACGCCGGCCATGGGGGCAGGGTGTCCTGGGTGCTCTGGAGCTGGCAACCGGCCAGGCTTAACGCACTGGCCACTGCCGCGGCAACGCCGAACCGGGGAAGAAAATGTGTAAGGGCTGGCGAGGCCATGGCAAAGCTCCTGCGGGGGTAGCGTCATTAAAGGCGCTACGTTAGTGAGCGCGGCGAAACGACGCAAGCGGGAGTTTTGTAATTACGTGAGTACTCAGGCTTATGCGCAAATCAATGTGGGAGGGGGCTTGCTCCCGATAGCGGTGTATCAGTCGACATAGGCATCGACTGGATGACCGCTATCGGGAGCAAGCCCCCTCCCACATTGGATATTGGGTAGTTTAAGCGCCGTGGCACTTCTTGAATTTTTTCTCGCTGCCGCAGGGGCAAGGGTCGTTGCGACCAACGTCTTTCAAGGCGTTGCGCACCGGCTCCTGGTGAGCGTGGCCGCAGTTCGGGCCGTGGACATGGCCGTGGTCGTGATCATGGTGATCGTGACCATGATCGTGGTTGCAGTCAGGACCATGGACATGGGGTTGCTGAGTCATCGATGTCGCTCCGGAATAAAATCGCCGGGGATTATCTCGCCATTGTGGGCCACCTGCACGTCATTACCGATGAATAATCCGGTTTTCAGCTCGCCTTCCAGGCGATAGGGTACAGGGCGGTCGGGATTCTTCAGCATCTGCACTACATCGCGTATGCGTGGCCACAGGTTGGTGCGCACCGACACCCGGAAGAATTTATGACTGCGCGGCGGCACGGTCAGCCATTCGTTGGACTCACCTTCGGTCAGCACCAGATCGCCAAGGGTGACCTTGTAGATCAGGCCACGCACGGTCAGGTCAGCGTCGTCGCGGTTGTCCACGCGAAAGTAGAGCTTGAACTTCTGCTCCAGCAGCTTGGCCCGCACCACTTCGACGTTCACCAGGGAGACGTGGGGCGGCGGCGAATCGTCTTCGAACCACGAGGCGCAGCCGGTCAGGCCCAGGGTTAACGCCAGCATCAAGCTGAAGGTGCGGAGCATTGGCGTTATCCCTGTCAGGTCGTTAAAAGTAGCTGGAACAGCACTTCTTGAATTTCTGTCCGCTGCCACACAAACATACATCATTACGCCCGGCCTTCACCTCCACCGTCGGATCGATGAAGTACCAGTGCCCCTCGTTCTGTACGAAAGAAGAGCGTTCACGGTGGCTGTGTTCACCAGCACTGTCGTGCCAGCGCGCCGTGAACGTGACGAAGGCGTGCTCCGGCTGGCCACCGAACACCTCTGAGCTTTCCACCTCAAGGCCGAGCCAGGTGCTTTGGGCACTCCAGGCGGCAATCGCGTTGCGGTCGAGGCCCGCTTGTTGCGCCGGCAGGGTGGTGCTCACCAGATAGTCCACCAGGCCCAGCACGTAGGCGCTGTAACGCGAACGCATCAGCGCCTCGGCAGAGGGCGCCGGGTGGCCGGCGTGGTAATGGCCGCAGCAGGCGTCCAGCAGATTGCCACTGCCGCAGGGGCAAATGGATGTACTCATCGTGTTACCACCAATACTTTCCAAAATTTTCCGGATTGGCCCAGAAGCGGGCGTTGAGCCAGTCCGGCACTTGTTTATAGTCAAGCAGATCGTAGGTAAACAGCGTCAGCACCTGCTCATCACGCTGGAAACGCTCACCGGCTTGCAACGCCAGGGAAAAAAAGTCGGTGTCCTTCCAGGCGCAGGCATCCATGTCCACCAGCACCGCGATGCGGCTGGCATTGAGGTTACGGATACCACCCAATAACCTCAGACCCTGGGGTTTGGGCAGGTGTTCAAGGCAATCGACCACCAGCGCCAGGTCAAAACGCTGCGCGGCCAGGTCGGCAGGCAGTGGTCCGGGTTGCGCAACACTGACGAGCACATCGGGGTGCGCCGTTTTAAACGCATCCAGTGCCGGGAAGTGGCTGGCGCCCAACAGCAGCAGGCGTTTGGGAGCGTGCAGGTCCAGCAGCGCAGCCAACGCTTGCTGGGGCGTACGGGCAGAAATTCCAGCGATCATCGCAGATCCTCACATCAGGACCGTAGAGACTAG
Source organism: Pseudomonas sp. R2-37-08W (assembly GCF_003851705.1). Lineage (NCBI taxonomy): Bacteria > Pseudomonadati > Pseudomonadota > Gammaproteobacteria > Pseudomonadales > Pseudomonadaceae > Pseudomonas > Pseudomonas sp. R2-37-08W. Next base: position 1,541,343 of record NZ_CP027728.1, read on the forward strand.
CGCGCCTGGGCGTGCGGGCCTAGAGCATCAGGGTAATACCGCCGGCACTTGAGTCGTTGCGTGCGAAGTTTTTTGATCCTTCACTGGCAAAGCGCCTCCAGAAGTCGTTACTGTGCGTCCAAAGAAAAATTTGAAAACACTCGGGAGCCCCATGATGCGTAAGGTTTTTCTGCTGGCCCTGTTGGTCAGCCCCGTTGCCCTGGCCCAGAGTGTCAGTGTCGAAACCAACTCGTTGATGCGCCTGCCCAGCAGCACCAGCGTGTTGCAACTGGAGCGCCTGGACGTGGCGGACTACGGCACCCTGCTGATTCCGGCCACCATCAGTCAGATCGCGGTGGAAGAACTGCATCTGGGGCGTGACGCCCGCATCGCCATTGTCCCCGGCAATACCGCGCTGCAGTTGCAGGTGCGCCAGGCGCAACTGGAGCACGGCAGCCAGATCACTTCCCGAGGCGCACCCGGCACTCATGAAAAACCGGCCAAAGCCGGGCGTGACCTGACCTTGCGTGTTAATTCGCTGACAGCCGAAGAACTGTCGGTGGATGCCCGTGGTGGCGCCGGTGCCCAAGGGTATGCGGGCCTGGATGGCGCCAATGGCGTCGACCCAGGTTGCACCTGGGGTTCAGCCGGGCGCGGGTTCAATGGCGATAACGGCGGCGATGGGTTGCCGGGGGCGTCGGGGGCAACGGTGCGTATTGAGCTGCCTCAGGATTTCCCTGGCGACAAGATCAAGGTCTTGGTGGACGGCGGCGCCGGTGGTTTGGCCGGTGTAGCGGGCAAACCTGGCAAGGGCGGGCAGTCCAAGGGCTGCCTGGTGTACCGCGCCGATGGCGGCGACAAAGGCCGGCCTGGGTTGGAAGGGCAGCCGGGGCCGGCTGGGCCTGCGGGGACTGTGACCATTCAACGGCTCTGAAGCGCCGTAGCTTCAAGCTTCAAGTTTAAAGCTGCAAGTTCAAAGCTTGCAGCTTCAGGCTTGAAGCTTGGCGCTGTGCTTAGAACATCGGCCGAGCCGAAGCAATCGCCACCACCACCAGCCCCACAATCAAGTTAACACCCACCAGTTTGCGAATCTGCCCCAATGCAGCCGCGCCCGCCGCCCAATCCTCAGCCGCCACCGCCGCCTTCAACGCCGGAAACTTCAACGCCTGGATGCGAATAAACAGCGCCGTCATCACCAGGTACAAGCCCATCATCACCTGTACATAACGCGGTGCGGTTTCAAAGCCGTTGAAGCGCAGGTGCAGCAGGCCGACGCCGCTGATCGGCAAAATCAGCACCGCCACCCACACCCATACAAAAAAACGTTGAAACACATTTGCCCACAGCTTCAGCCGGGCAGGGCCCTCAAGGGCCGCCATGGCGGCGGGGCGCAGGATCATCCAGGCGAAAAACATACCGCCGACCCAGATCAGGGCGGCCAATACATGCAGGGTGTAAGCGAGGCTAAACGCGGTCATTGTGGTACTCCGTTCTGCGCGGGATTAATTAGCGGGGTATGATAGCGGCCGATCCGAACCACTGAAAATTTATCCAGCGTTTTTTGCGCCCGACTATCCATGATCAGCACTGAACTCAAAACTACGATCCAGGGCGCCTATACGCGTTTTCTCGAAGCCAAGAGCTTGAAACCGCGCTACGGCCAACGCCTGATGATCGCCGAAGTGGCGAAAGTCCTCGGGGATATCGACACTGACGACGAGGGCCGCCGCGCGGGCGAACCGGCGATCGTGGCCGTCGAGGCCGGCACCGGCACCGGCAAGACCGTGGCCTACAGCCTGGCTGCGATCCCCACCGCCAAGGCCGCAGGCAAGCGCCTGGTGATCGCCACGGCGACCGTCGCACTGCAGGAGCAGATTGTCTACAAAGACCTGCCTGACCTGATGCGCAATAGCGGCTTGAGCTTTACCTTTGCCCTGGCCAAGGGGCGTGGCCGCTACATGTGCCTGTCCAAGCTCGATGTGTTGCTGCAGGAAGGCCACGCGCAGACCGCCACGGCCTCGCTGTTCGAAGAAGAAGGCTTCAAGATCGAGGTCGATGAGGCCAGCCAGAAGCTGTTCACCAGCATGATCGAGAAACTCGCCGGCAATAAATGGGACGGTGATCGCGACAGCTGGCCCACCGCCCTGGAAGATTCCGACTGGGCGCGCCTGACCACCGACCACAGCCAGTGCACCAACCGGCATTGCCCCAACTTCGGCCAGTGCGCCTTCTACAAGGCCCGCGAAGGCATGGGCAAGGTTGATGTGATCGTCACCAACCACGACATGGTGCTGGCCGACCTGGCCCTGGGCGGCGGCGCCGTACTGCCGGACCCGCGCGACACCCTGTACGTGTTCGACGAAGGCCATCACCTGCCGGACAAGGCCATCGGCCACTTTGCCCATTACACGCGCCTGCGCTCTACCGCCGACTGGCTGGAAACCACCGCCAAGAACCTCACCAAGCTGCTCGCCCAGCATCCGCTGCCCGGTGACCTGGGCAAGCTGATCGAACAGGTGCCCGAGCTGGCGCGGGAGATCAAGACCCAGCAGCAGTTCATGTTCAGCGCCTGCGAGCAGGTGGCCGACTTCAAGCCCGGCGAAGACGTGGAAGGCCGTGAGCGGCCGCGTCACCGGTTTGTTGGCGGGATGATTCCCGAGCATATGCGCGAAATGGGCATTGAGCTGAAGAAGGGCTTTTCACGCCTGACCGACCTGTTCACCCGTCTGACGGACTTGCTCAAGGAAGGCATGGATGGCGAGGTCAATATCGGCATCGCCAGCAACCAGGCCGAAGAGTGGTACCCGCTGTTCGGTAGCCTGCTGTCCCGCGCCCAGGGCAACTGGGAGTTGTGGACCGCCTTTACCGTCGAAGACCCGGAAGACAACCCGCCCATGGCGCGTTGGCTGACCTTGTCGGAAAGCGGTGCGCTGTTCGATATCGAGGTCAATGCCAGCCCGATCCTTGCCGCCGAAATGCTGCGCCGCAACCTGTGGAACGTAGCCTACGGCTGCCTGGTGACGTCGGCCACGCTGACCGCCCTGGGCACCTTCGACCGCTTCCGCATGCGCGCCGGCCTGCCGAAAAAGGCTGTCACTGCGGTGGTGCCGAGCCCGTTCCACCACGCCGACGCCGGCGTGCTGCGGGTGCCCGACCTCAAGGCCGACCCACGGGACGCGCCGGCGCATACGGCGGCGATCATCCGCGACCTGCCCGGATTGGTGGAAGGCTCGCGGGGCACCCTGGTGCTGTTTTCGTCGCGCAAGCAGATGCAGGACGTGTTTGACGGCCTTGATCGCGACTGGCGTAAACAGGTGTTTATCCAGGGTAACTTGTCCAAGCAGGAAACCTTGAACAAGCACAAGGCGCGGGTCGATGGCGGTGACTCCAGCGTGTTGTTCGGCCTGGCGAGCTTTGCCGAAGGCGTAGACCTGCCCGGCGCCTACTGCGAACACGTGGTCATCGCCAAGATCCCGTTCTCGGTGCCGGACGATCCGGTTGAAGCCGCGCTGGCCGAATGGATCGAAGCCCGAGGCGGCAACCCGTTCATGGAAATCTCGGTGCCCGATGCTTCCCTGAAACTGGTGCAGGCCTGCGGGCGCTTGCTGCGCACCGAGCAGGACCGGGGCACCATCACCTTGCTCGATCGCCGCCTGGTCACGCAGCGCTATGGCAAGGCCATCTTGAATGCCTTGCCGCCGTTCAGGCGCGAAATTTCTTAAGCCACCGTGGGCGAATTCGTCCACTGCGTGGTCTATCTCACTGTATGTCATCAGGCCAGCCATCGGCCGTTTGGGAGAACCTTGTTCGTATGATTCGCACGCTGCCCGCTCTTTTTGCCCTGCTGTTCGCCGCGCCGCTGTTGGCCGCGCCGGCCGGGCAACAAACCCTGTTCAATTTCGTCCGGCCCGCCGATGTGGTCAAGGTGGCGACCCAGGACGCCAGCCTGCCGCAATACAACGCCGAACAAACCCCCGAAGGCGAGGTGCTGCGCCGCATCACCTTCAACCCGGCCGCCGAACCGAGCCTGGTACTCAGCCCGCAAACGGGCGTGTGGGACTGGTCGCAATCGGGCGCCATGAGCCTGCGTATCCAGAGCGCCATGAACTGGGCGTTGACCCTCTACGTAAAAGTACAAAGTGCCGACGGCAAGACCCTGGTCAGCCGCATCGACCTGCCGGCCGGCCCCGCCCAGACCTTGCTGGTGCCGCTGCAAGCCCACTCGCCGCTGAGCCAGGGCATGAAGGCCGGCCCGCCGATGCCCATGACCGTGGACGGCCAGCGTGTGTTGCTGGCCGCCAGTGCCGGGGAAATCGACCGCAGCCAGGTGGTGTCGGTGACGCTGTCGATGATCAAGCCGAATGCCGCGCAAAGCATCCTGCTGGAGCGCTTTGGCGTGCAGGACAGCGAGCCGGTGATGAAAGCTGCCTACAGCGAACTGGTGGACGCTTACGGCCAGTCCACCCGCGCACGTTGGCCGGAAAAAGTCAGCAACGACGAGCAGCTCAAGGCTGCGGCGGCCAAGGAGCAACAACAACTGAAGGTGTGGCTTGCCGAGCGTGACAAGTCGTCCCTGGATCAATACGGCGGCTGGAACAAGGGCCCGGCGTTCGACGCCAGCGGTTTCTTCCGCACCGAAAAGCGCGACGGTCGCTGGTATCTGGTCACACCGCAAGGCCATCCGTTCTACTCGCTGGGTGTCAACACCGTGGCCCCGGACAACAGCCAGACCTACGTGGCCGGGCGTGAGTGGATGTTTGCGGCGCTGCCCAAGGCCGGCGAGCCCTTCGACAAGTACTACGGCAGCGGCGATAACCGCACCGGCAACGGCGCGGGCGAGGGGCGCGGTTTTGGCGCAGGGCGTTGGTATGATTTTTATGGCGCCAACCTGCAGCGCACCTATGGCGCTGAAACCGGCACCGACGGTTTCGACCAGAAGCGCTGGGTGAGCCACACCCTTGATCGCCTGCAAGCCTGGGGCTTCAACACCGTGGGCAACTGGAGCGATCCGGACCTGGCCACGGCCGATCGCGTGCCCTACACCTTGCCGCTGTCGATTGTGGGTGACTACGCCAGCATCAGCACCGGCACCGACTGGTGGGGCGGCATGCCCGACCCGTTCGACCCACGTTTCGCCATGGCCACTGAACGCGCCGTGGCCATTGCCGCTCGCGATCATCGCGACGACCCGTGGCTGATCGGCTTCTTTGCCGACAACGAACTGGCCTGGGCCGGCCCTGGCGACGATGCAAAATCCCGTTACGCCCTGGCCTACGGCACCCTGCGCATGACCACCGACGTACCGGCCAAGCGTGCCTTCCTCAAGCAACTGCGCGACAAATACCGCAATGAAGAAGGCCTGTCGAAGGCCTGGGGTATCCATTTGGCCGGCTGGGAACTGATGGAAGACCCTGGCTTCGAGCCGCCGATGCCTGACCCGGAGCATCCCGAAATCGAGGCTGACTTCAAGTATTTCCAGAAGACCTTCGCCGACGCTTACTTCAAGACCATTTCCGATTCGCTGAAATGGCACGCGCCCAACCAGTTGCTGCTGGGTGGGCGTTATGCGGTGAGCACCCCCGAAGCCGTGGCAGCCTGTGCCCAGTACTGCGATGTGTTGAGCTTCAACATGTACACCCTCAAGCCCCAGGACGGTTATGACTTCGCCGCCCTGCGTGCACTCGACAAGCCGGTACTGATCACCGAATTCAATTTTGGCTCGACCGACCGTGGCCCGTTCTGGGGTGGCGTGACCCAGTTGGCCGCCGAAGAAGAGCGTGGCGCGGCGTACGCGGCCTTCCTCAAGCAAGCCATGGCGGAGCCGTCGATTGTCGGCGTGCACTGGTTCCAGTATCTGGACCAGCCGGTGACCGGGCGTTTGCTGGACGGTGAAAACGGCCACTTCGGCCTCGTCGGCATTACCGACGTGCCCTTTCAGGGCTTTGTCGACAGCGTGCGCAAAAGCAATCTCGCGGCGGTCGACCAGTTGGGTAAGGCGGCCGAAAAGGCCAAGGCGGCCGGCGCGGCACGCGAGAGCGAGGGCGGCCGGGCAGGCCAGGCCGGCAAAGACGCAGGCCAGGGCGCCGGGCACGCCGGCGGGCACTCCGCAAATGGGCATTGATTCGTCGTTGATGGGTTCACAAAACCCCTAATGGCTGGAACAATGTCGGCCACTTTTCATGATGTTTTTCGAGGTCGCTCAGGTGCAGATTCAGGGTCATTACGAGCTCCAGTTCGAAGCGGTACGTGAAGCGTTCGCCGCATTGTTCGATGACCCTCAGGAGCGCGGTGCCGGGCTTTGCATCCAGGTCGGCGGCGAGACGGTCGTCGACCTGTGGGCCGGCACCGCCGACAAGGACGGCGCCGAAGCCTGGCACAGCGACACGATCGTCAACCTGTTCTCTTGCACCAAGACCTTCACTGCGGTCGCTGCGCTGCAACTGGTGGCCGAAGGCAAGCTGAAGCTGGACGCGCCCGTGGCCGAGTACTGGCCGGAATTTGCGGCGGCGGGCAAGGAATCCATCACCCTGCGCCAGTTGCTCTGCCACCAGGCCGGGTTGCCGGCGATCCGCGAGATGCTGCCCGCCGAAGCCCTGTACGACTGGCAACTGATGGTCGATACCCTGGCAGCCGAAGCGCCGTGGTGGACACCCGGCCAGGGCCATGGCTACGAGGCGATCACCTATGGCTGGCTGGTCGGCGAGCTGCTGCGCCGTGCCGACGGGCGCGGGCCTGGGGAGTCCATCGTGGCGCGGGTGGCGCGGCCATTGGGGCTGGATTTTCACGTCGGCCTGGCGGACGAAGAGTTCTATCGTGTCGCCCATATAGCGCGCAGCAAAGGCAATATGGGCGATGCAGCGACACAACGGTTACTTCAAGTAATGATGCGTGAACCCACGGCCATGACTACCCGTGCATTTGCCAACCCACCGTCTATTCTGACCAGCACTAATAAACCCGAGTGGCGGCGTATGCAGCAACCGGCGGCAAATGGTCACGGGAATGCACGGAGCCTGGCCGGGTTTTATAGCGGTTTATTGGACGGTAGTTTGCTGGAAAGCGACATGCTCGAACAATTGACCCGTGAACACAGTATTGGCCCGGATAAAACCTTATTGACCCAAACCCGTTTTGGCCTGGGTTGCATGTTGGATCAACCGCAGTTGCCCAATGCGACATTCGGCCTTGGCCCGCGCGCCTTTGGGCATCCCGGGGCAGGGGGCTCGGTAGGGTTTGCCGACCCAGAGCACGATGTAGCGTTCGGTTTCGTGACTAATACCCTGGGGCCCTATGTACTTATGGACCCACGTGCGCAGAAGTTGGTCGGAATATTGGCCGGTTGTCTATAAACCCCTTGCTGTTTCACAATTTTTTGTTACAAAGACACGTATAAGAAGACGCTGAACGCAATGATGTAACTTCAATGTTCTTTAAGCGTCGGTTTAACGGGGCACCTGGCCCCCCTGGTTTTTTCTCATTTTGTGGATATCTCATGTTATCGAACAAGTCCTTGGCACTGGCGCTGTGCCTCACTATTACCGGCTGTGCACAAACACCACAGAATGATGCCGAAGGTGGGCACTGGTGGTCATTTGGGTCCGATAAGGCTGCTACCAAGGACGCAGTGACCCAAACCGACGCCAAGCCGGACGCCAAGCCCGCTGTCGGCGCCAAGGATTCCGCGCCTGTTGCCGCTGCCGCAGCACCTGCTCCGGCAGCCAAGGCTGACACAGGCTCCAGCTGGTGGCCCTTCTCCACCAAGAGCGCCGACGAAAAGGCCGCCGAGGCCAAGGCCGACCTGAAAGCTGACCTCAAGGCCGCAACCCCGGCTCCGGACGGTGCTCCGGTCGTGGCCAAGACCGATACCGAAGCCCACTGGTGGTGGCCGTTCGACACCAAGCCAAAGCCGCTGGCCAAGGTCGATGTGACCAACGTGCCGATGCCTGATCCGAAAATCACCCAGGCCTGGTTGGACGATTACGAGCCGCGCCTGCGTGCCGCCATCAAGGACAGCAACCTGCAATTGGAACGTCGTGACAACGTGCTGGTAGTGATTGCCCCGGTGGACGGCTCCTACAACCCGAAACGTCCAGCGATGCTGCTGCCGGTGACCCTGGGCCCGTTCACTCGCGTCGCCAAGGCCGTCGAAGCGGATCCAAAGACCGCCGTACTGGTGCTGGGCCACGTGGATGCCACCGGTAGCGCGCCGGCCAGCCAGGCGCTGAGCAAAGAACGTGCGCAGTCGATTGCCTCGATTTTCAGCCTCAGCGGTTTGAAGCAGGATCGCCTGATGCTGCGTGGCATGGGCGACCTGATGCCACGCGCTGCCAACGACAGTTCCCAGGGCCGTGCGCTGAATCGTCGCATGGAAATCATGTTCACTCAGCGTACAACTATGTTGGCGCTGCTGAACAAGTACAACTCGGGCAAGACCCCGCCTGTGGCGGAAATGGTTGCCGTGCAGGATGTTCCTGCACCGGCCCCGGCGGTAAAAGCCCCTGCGAAGAAAGCGCCAGCCAAGAAGGCCGCCGCCAAGCCAGCTGCTAAAGCCGCAAAAAAAGCCCCGGCCAAACCGGCTGCGAAGAAACCCGCTCCGGCCAAGGCCAAGGCTGCTGCACCGGCGAGTAACGACCAGGCGAAAAACTGATCCGTTGAACCAGAAGGATAACGCCGCATGACCCAGGCACTGGCCGATATGCGCCGTGACTACACACGGGACGGTTTGAGCGAGGCCCAGGCCCCGGACGAGCCGTTTGCCTTGTTCCACCAATGGTTCGCCGATGCGGTGAAAACCGAGCAGGCACCGGTGGAGGCCAATGCCATGACCCTGGCCACGGTCGACCAGGAGGGTCGACCGCACTGTCGCATCTTGTTGCTCAAGGGCCTGGATGCGCAGGGCTTTACCTTCTTTACCAACTATCAGAGCGCCAAGGGTGAACAACTGGCGGCGCGGCCATTCGCGGCAATGACCTTTTTCTGGCCGACCCTAGAGCGCCAGGTGCGCATTGAAGGTCGCGTGGTCAAGGTCACGCCTGAAGAATCGGATGCGTATTATCAGGTACGACCTCTGGGCAGCCGCCTGGGGGCGTGGGCATCGCCGCAGAGCAAGGTCATTGGTGATCGCGAAGAACTGCAGGCGCTGCTCAAGGCGACCGAACAGCGTTTCAGCGACACCCAGCCCGACTGCCCCGAGCATTGGGGGGGCTATCGCTTGTTGCCCGAGCGCATCGAGTTCTGGCAAGGCCGCGCCAGCCGCCTGCATGACCGTCTCAACTATCGGCTGCAAGCGGGCCAATGGACGCGCGAGCGTCTGGCGCCCTGAGCGTCCCCTTTCGTCATCTAATTTGAATCATGCCCTTTGCGCCGAAGTCTTTATGCAGGAGACTTCGGCGTTTTCGGCTGTATGGCTACACTGACTAACCACGCTATGGCATGTTTTGGTTAAGCTACCGTTCGTCGAGCTGTGTGGTGCCGACAGCCTGTACTCAGGCTGAATGAAAGCACTTTTCTGCCTGGCTCGCCGTGACAGGCGCCAGGCTGCAGCGTTTAATGAATACCTGTCCTTTGGAGTTGATGCTATGCGTAAGTCCGTTTTACTAGTTGCCTGCTTTACCACCCTGTCATTGCTGTTGGGTGGCTGCGCCTCGAGTCTGACCGGCGACTCGTACTCCCGTGACGAGGCGCGTCGTGTACAGACCGTCCGCATGGGTACCATCGAATCCCTGCGTCCGGTCAAGATCGAAGGCACCAAGACCCCAATCGGCGGTGCTGCGGGTGCGGTCATCGGCGGCGTTGGCGGCAGCGCCATCGGCGGCGGCCGTGGCAGCATCGTTACCGCTGTGATCGGCGCGGTAGCCGGTGGCCTGCTGGGCTCGGCCACCGAAGAAGGCCTGACTCGTACCCAGGGCGTGGAAATCACCGTTCGTGAAGACGACGGCAGCATGCGTTCCTACGTACAAGCCGTGCAGGAAAATGAAATTTTCCGCATTGGCGACCGTGTGCGCATCATGACGGTCGACGGCACCAGCCGCGTTACTCGCTAAAAGCGTAAGCAACAAGTAAAGAAAAACCCCAACCGGGTGACTGGTTGGGGTTTTTTGCCTGTGGGCCTGATCTTTTTAAAAACGCATAAGTTGCAGGCAATAAAAAACCGCCTTAGTAGGGCGGTTTTTTATCGCAAGGCCATTATGAAGCTTGGCTTGCATGCTCACAGAACGCAATGACATGTCGGAATACTACTGTCGGTTGATGCTTCACGCAAGATGCAGCTCTAAGAGGAACTATCGCTTCTGATACTTTTTTTGTCAGAAAAAAATGGCAATAAATATTCCGGGCCACCCTGTGCTTAGTTACACCTTCGAAGGGCCGCTCAGCTAGTATCGACGCCGTTCTACGTTCGTCACTCTGTGAGTCGACGGGGTCAGCAAAAACAAGTTTTCTGGACCAGCCGCCACGGGCTAGTAATCCGTGCCGGATTGATGCGGAGGGCCCGTCAACCCTGCCGCCTCATGGAACGCAATGACAGCATTCGAAGGCTCACATGTTCCGGTAAGTGCGCTGGAGGTAGGCCCAACTCTAGGAGGGCCGAGTATGTCTAAGTTTGCACGACGTACGTGGAACCTCGTAGTGAATGCCCTGCGTGTTTATCACGTATGGGTATTCCTGCGGGACAGCTTTGATGACCTGTAAGGTCTGAGAAGTGGAGCCGCCTCGATTCAGGTCGAGGCGGCTTTTTGGTGTTTGGATGTCACCTCAACTATGAAATAACGGCTTTCTTGCGACTCGCCATCGCCGTCACCGCATAACCAATGCACGCCGCAATTATCGACCCGGTCAGAATCCCCATGCGATCCTCGCCGGCGAACTCGCTGACCCCCGGTACAAATGCCAGTGAGCCGACAAACAGGCTCATGGTAAAGCCGATGCCGCACAGGATCGCCACGCCCAGCACCTGGCCCCAGTTCGCACCGCTGGGCAGTGAGGCGATGCCGGTCTTGATGGCCAGCCAGGTAAGGCCGAACACACCGATGGTCTTGCCGATCAACAGGCCGGCGGCGATGCCCATGGGCACGTGGTGGGTGAAACTCTCAAGGCTGACGCCGGTGAGGGACACCCCCGCGTTGGCGAACGCGAACAGCGGCAGGATGGCGTAGGCCACCCACGGGTGCAGCGCATGCTCAAGGGTCAGCAAAGGCGAAGTTTCGGCATTTTTGGTGCGCAGTGGAATGCAGAACGCCAGAGTCACCCCGGCGAGGGTGGCGTGGACGCCGCTCTTGAGCACGCACACCCACAGGATCAGGCCGATAATCATGTACGGCCCGAGCTTGACCACCCCCAGGCGGTTCATCGCGATCAGGGCGATCAGGCAGGCCGCTGCGCCCGCCAGGGACGCGCCGGACAGGTCGGCGGAATAGAACAGCGCAATGACGATAATGGCACCCAGGTCGTCAATGATTGCCAGGGTCATCAGGAACAGTTTCAGCGACACCGGCACGCGCTTGCCCAGCAGCGCCAGGACGCCGAGCGCAAAGGCGATATCCGTGGCCATCGGGATCGCCCAGCCGGCGAGTGCTGCAGGGTTGTCCTTGTTCAGCGCCCAGTAGATGAGCGCGGGGACGACCATGCCGCCGATAGCCGCTGCGCCGGGTAGTACGACCTGGGACGGTTTGGACAGGTGACCATCGAGCAGCTCGCGTTTGACTTCGAGGCCGATCAGCAGGAAGAACAGGGCCATCAGGCCGTCGTTGATCCATAGCAAGGCGGGCTTGGCGATTTGCAGCGCGCCAACCTGTGTCACCACCGGGGTGTCGAGAAAGGCGCCATACAGGTGCGACAAAGGTGAGTTGTTGATAATCAGCGCCAACGCGGCAGCAGCAATCAACAACAGACCGCTGGCGGCTTCCAGCTGGAAAAAACGGGTGAAAGTGCTTCGCAGAGGCAAGGGATGCTCTCCAATCCAGGTTCAATAGGTGGGTACCCTAACCCGTACCGTTAGTTGTTAAAACAAAAGTTATATTCTTATTTGTTATAAGCGTTGGTCAGAGCGGGCGCTGTTTCAAAGCCTAGCAATTGTGTGTCCAATTGAGTCCTCACTGTATCTGTGTGCAGTGTAGGAAACCCCCTAATATCGGGGCTGAAATTCTTAGAGAAACCTCCTCATGAGCGATCACCGTCCCTGGGCCCGCGAAGCCATTCGTATCATTGAAGCGGATTTCCAGCGCAGCGCAGACACCCATCTGATCCCTTTGCCATTGCCGGGTTTGCCGGGTATCGAGTTGTATTTCAAGGACGAATCCAGCCACCCGACCGGCAGCCTGAAACATCGGCTGGCGCGCTCGCTGTTCCTGTACGCGTTGTGCAATGGCTGGCTGAAGCCGCACGCCCCCGTGATCGAGGCCTCCAGCGGTTCGACGGCGATCTCCGAAGCCTATTTTGCGCGCCTGCTCGGCCTGCCGTTTATCGCCGTGATGCCCGCCACCACTTCCCAGGAGAAGATCGCCCAAATCGCCTTTTATGGTGGCAAGAGCCATCTGGTGCAGGATCCCACGCAGATCTACGCCGAATCCGAACGTTTGGCCCAGGAAAGCGGCGGCCACTTCATGGACCAGTTCACCTACGCCGAGCGCGCCACCGACTGGCGCGCGAACAACAACATCGCCGAGTCGATCTTCCAGCAATTGCGTTTCGAGCAGCACCCGGAGCCGAGCTGGCTGATTTCCAGCCCCGGAACTGGCGGCACTACCGCGACCCTGGGGCGCTATGTGCGTTATCGCCAGCATTGCACGCGAGTGCTATGTGCCGATGCCGAACGTTCGGTGTTTTTCGATTATTACCTGAGCGGCGACGCCAGCCTGCGTCTGGACTGCGGCTCACGGATCGAAGGGATTGGCCGGCCACGGGTCGAAGCCTCGTTTTTGCCCGCTGTGATCGATGCGATGGTCAAGGTGCCGGATGCGCTGTCTCTGGCGGCCATGCATTACCTGGCCGAGCGGTTGGGGCGGCGCGTGGGCGGTTCCAGCGGGACCAACCTGATCGGTGCTCTGGTAGCTGCGCAGCAGATGAAAGCGGCGGGGGAGTCGGGGTCGATCGTGGCGATCTTGTGTGATGGCGGCGAGCGCTATGCCACGACTTACTATGATCAGGCGTGGCTGGCGGCGCAGGGCTATGAGTTGCAAGGGTTGATCGCGGCCGTTGCGGCGAGTGTCGAGCAGGGTGAGCCACTGCCAGCCAGCATCCTGCGTGCCAATATCTGACACGCCGCAAACCAAATGTGGGAGGGGGCTTGCTCCCGATTGCGGTGCGTCAGTCAAAAACCTTCAGACTGACCCACCGCTATCGGGAGCAAGCCCCCTCCCAAATTTTTTCAGGCCTCGATGCCCAGCATATCCCGCGCCAATGCCTCGGCAATCCGGATCCCGTCAACGCCTGCCGACAGGATCCCGCCGGCATAGCCCGCGCCTTCGCCGGCCGGGAACAAGCCTTTCACGTTCAGGCTCTGCATCGACTCGTTGCGGGTAATGCGCAGCGGCGATGAGGTGCGCGTCTCGATACCGGTCAAGACCGCATCGTGCAGCGAGTAGCCTTTGATCTGCTTTTCGAACGCCGGCAAGGCTTCACGGATAGCTTCGATGGCGAAGTCCGGCAGGGCCAGGGCCAGGTCACCCAGGGCTACCCCAGGCTTGTAGGACGGTTCTACGCTGCCGATGGCCGTGGACGGCCGGCCTGCGATGAAATCGCCGACCAACTGTGCCGGGGCCTCGTAATTACTGCCGCCGAGCACGTAGGCATGGGACTCCAGGCGCTCCTGCAGTTCGATACCGGCGAGCGGGCCGCCTGGGTAGTCCACCTCAGGCGTGATACCGACCACGATGCCCGAGTTGGCGTTGCGCTCATTGCGCGAATACTGGCTCATGCCGTTGGTCACGACGCGATTGGGCTCCGACGTCGCGGCCACCACGGTGCCGCCAGGGCACATGCAGAAGCTGTAGACCGAGCGACCGTTCTTGGCGTGGTGCACCAACTTGTAATCAGCCGCACCGAGTTTCGGGTGCCCGGCGTATTTGCCCAGGCGCGCGGCGTCGATCAGCGACTGTGGGTGCTCGATCCTGAAGCCCACCGAGAACGGCTTGGCCTCCATATACACGCCACGGCCGTGAAGCATGCGGAAAGTGTCGCGGGCGCTGTGGCCCAAGGCGAGGATCACGTGCCTGGAGAGGATCTGCTCGCCGCCGTCGATGACCACGCCCTTCAACTGGCCCTCCTCGATCAGGACGTCGGTAACCCGTTGTTCGAAGCGCACTTCACCGCCCAGGGCAATGATCTGCTGGCGCATGTTTTCCACCACGCCGGTCAGACGGAACGTGCCGATATGCGGCTTGCTGACATAGAGAATCTCTTCCGGGGCGCCGGCCTTGACGAACTCATGCAGCACCTTGCGACCGTGGAATTTCGGGTCCTTGATCTGGCTGTACAGCTTGCCGTCGGAGAAGGTCCCGGCGCCGCCTTCGCCGAACTGCACGTTGGACTCGGGGTTGAGTACGCTTTTGCGCCACAGGCCCCAGGTGTCCTTGGTGCGCTGGCGTACTTCCTTGCCACGCTCGAGGATGATCGGCTTGAAGCCCATCTGTGCCAGCAGCAGCCCGGCGAAGATGCCGCATGGGCCGAAACCGACCACCACCGGCCGTTCGACCAAGCCTTCCGGTGCCTGCCCCACTACGTGGTAACTGACATCCGGCGCCGGATTGACGTTGCGATCATCGGCGAACTTGAGCAGCAGGGCGGCTTCACCCTTTACATTCAAGTCGACGGTGTAGATGAAGCACAGCTCCGAGGACTTCTTGCGGGCATCGTAGCTGCGCTTGAACAGGGTGAAATCGAGCAGGTCATCACTGGCGATGCCCAGGCGCTGCACGATGGCGGGCCGCAGGTCTTCTTCGGGATGGTCGATGGGCAGCTTGAGTTCGGTGATTCGTAACATGACAGGATCCGGTAGGCGGCGGGCAAGAAGGCCGGCTGTTTTGCAAACCGGCGATTATAAGCCCCAATGGCGTCTTTCCGTCAGGTTAAAAAACAGCGCAGGACGCAATCAGTCGTCCCGCGAGCCACCAAAGGCTGCGCAACCACGCTGGACCTGGCCGTTGACACGCAATTGGGCGGTCATGTGCTGCAGGCTGCCGCTCACGCTGTCGACGCATCGCTGCGGGGCGACCCACAATTCGATGTGCTGGTTATTGGCGTCGGTCATCAGGTTGAAGCGCCCGTCACCCAGTTGCTCTTCGACATAAGGCACTGCCAGGGGCGGTTGGCCTTCGCGCTCCAGCACCATGCCCTTGGCCGTGACGCTCATCGCCCAGGCCGGCTTATGGCCGTTTGCCCGCAGGATCATGCGCTTGAAGTCCGGGTCGCCACAGGCTGAGGTCGAGCGCTCGACGCGATACAGCTGTTGCAGGTCCACCGAACCCTGGGTGCCGCTGGCAACGCCGGAAAACTTGCCACGCAAATCTGCAAACAACGCGCCCTGCTGACCGGCCAGCGAGGCGGCTTCCTGCAGGATGCTGGTGCCACCGGTGTCGTTGACCACGTAGTTGCGCTGGTCGTTGCAGGGCTGGAACAACAGCTTGCCGTCCACCGCCGTCAATTCACCCTGCATGCGGGTCAGCCCCGCGGTAGACAGCTTGGCGGGCTCGCTGTCGAACATCTGGCAAGCGGCGAAGAAGGGGAACAGGGCTAGCAACGTTAGGGTCGAGGCGGCACGCATTTTCGGTCTCCAGACAAGTGCCGCCACGTTACGCAGGCTCGCGCCGCATCACAAGCCCGTGGCCCAGCTTCAGGCGATTCTTACAGACCTGAAACTCAGCGCACGACAAAGGTCTGACCGGTCTGTAAGCCCTCGACACTTTTTGCATAGGCCAAGGCCACTTCAGCGCCAGCAACCGGTTTGAATCCACGGAAGTACGGCGCATAGCTGCCCATGGCTTCCACCAGCACCGTCGGGCTCACGGCATTAATGCGCAAGCCGCGTGGCAGTTCGATTGCCGCTGCTTTGACGAAGGCATCCAGCGCGCCGTTGACCAGGGCCGCCGAGGCGCCGGTGCGAATCGGATCGCGGTTCAAAATGCCGCTGGTAAAGGTAAACGACGCGCCGTCATTGGCGAACTCCCGGCCGATCAGCAGCAGGTTGACCTGGCCCATCAGCTTGTCCCGCAGGCCCAGTTCAAAGTCGGCTTCGCTCATGTCGCCCAGCGCCACGAAGTTCACGCTGCCTGCCGCGCACACCAGCGCGTCGAACTTGCCGGTCTGCTCGAACAGCGTGCGAATCGAGGCGCTGTCGCTGATATCGACGTGGAAGTCGCCGCTGTGGCGGCCGATGGCGATCACCTCGTGACGCTGCGCCAGCTCTGCCTTGACCGCTGAACCGATCGTGCCGTTGGCACCAATCAAAAGAATTTTCATCGTGCTGCTCCTTCAGGGGCTGGGTGAAGGTTGAGTCTAGGGTGGCTTTTTCAGCGGATAAACCTGCTAATAGGCAACCTTTGGTTTTCATTTGGAAACAAACCATGAGCGAAATGGATGACTTGGCGGCCTTCGCGGTGTTGATCGAAGCCGGCAGTTTCACCGTGGCGTCGGAGCAACTGGGGTGCAGCAAGGGCCAGTTGTCCAAGCGAATCAGCCAGCTCGAAGCGCAGTACGCCGTGGTGCTGTTGCATCGCACCACGCGCAAGCTGAGCCTGACCGCCGCAGGCGCAGCCTTGCTGCCCCAGGCACAGGCGCTGGTGGTGCAAGTTGAGCGTGCGCGTCAGGCCTTGGCCCGACTCAAAGATGATTTGGCCGGGCCGGTGCGTATGACGGTTCCGGTGTCATTGGGAGAAACCTTTTTCGATGGCTTGTTGCTGGAATTTTCCAAGCACTACCCACAGGTGCAGATCGAGCTGGAGCTCAACAATAGCTATCGGGATCTGGCGCGAGACGGCTTCGATCTGGGCGTACGCTCGGGGGCCATCGAGAATGAGCGTCTGGTGATCAAGCCGCTGCTGGCCTGGCACGAGATGACCTGCGCCAGTCCGGCCTACCTGGAACAGCACGGTGAACCGCTGCACCCGGCGGAGCTGGCGGGCCATACCTGTTTGCTCAACAGTCACTACAGCGGCCGCGAGGAGTGGCTGTATCACCAGCAGCATGAGCTGTTGCGGGTGCGGGTCAGCGGCACTTTCGCGTCCAACCACTACAACCTCTTGAAGAAAGCCGCATTGGTGGGCGCCGGTATCGCGCGCCTGCCGTCCTACCTGCTACCGACGGAATTGGCGGAGGGTCGATTGCGCTGGCTGCTGCGCGATTATCAAACGCGCAGCCAGCCGATGTACCTGGTGCACCCCTATCAAGGTGGCCTGCCGCGGCGCACCCAGGTACTGGCCGACTATTTGGTGGACTGGTTCAAGCGCAGCGGCGCGGCCCTGGACCGTCTTCAACGGGAGTGACGGGCGATCCAGTGGTCGATGGACAGCCGGCCCGGGCCCTTGGCCATCAGCAGCAGTAACAGCGCGATCCAGGTGCCATGGGTCGGGTAGGCGTCCGGATAGACAAACAACTGAATGGTCAGGGTCATGCCGATCAAGGCAAGGGCCGAGAATCGCGTGGCGAATCCCAGCAGGATCAGCAGCGGGAAAAAGTGCTCGGCAAACGCTGCCAGGTGCGCGGCGACTTCGGGTGATAACAGCGGCACATGGTATTCGCTGCGAAATAACGGCAGGGTCGAGGCGGCCAGTTTGGGGGCGCCGAGTTGGAAGGTGCCGCTGATCAGATCAATGGCAAACCCTTCGACTTTGGTTTGTCCGGATTTCCAGAACACCGCCGCGATAGAGAAGCGCGCGATAAAGGCGATCAGGCTGTAGGGAATTTTTTCAAAAAGTGCGATGGCCTGTTTCAGCAGGCTGGCGGCGGAATTGTTCATGGCGATACCTTGGGTTCCAGGTGTAAATGAGTAATGGCGTCGTGGCTGATCAACAGCGTCAGGCACCGATGCAGATCGAATTCGGAGGAGGCCTGCAAGGCATGCTCCACCGCCATCTCCAGCCCCGCGCCCTGGTTCAGGCAGTTGATAAAGGCCACCGAGCCGCTGTCGATGGCGAAGACCTTGACCGCCAACCCGTGGCGCAACACCAACGCGTTCTCGGCAGGCCATCCGGCCACGCCAGCGAGGTCGCCGTCCGCTTGGTGCGCGGCCCATACCGTCACGATCGGGTAAGGAGAGCTCAAGGTGGCGAGCGATGGATGCAGCGTCAGGCTCAACCGCGCTACGCCTGCTTGACCTTGCAGATGCTGGAGCACAGCGTGTTGGCACAGCGCCGGAATGTCGGGCGCGTGATAAGCACGCACCCGCAGGCGCTCCAGCCGCGCGACATCCGCCAGGTAGGGCACGCTGGCGGCTGGTGCGAATGCCTGGATAAAGTCGGCCAATGTGCTGCCGTACGCGTTGATCAGCGGGCTGGTGGGCGGGTTGGCCTGGACGAAAACGCCAGCCATGGCGCGGAAAAACTCGTCACCCACCAGCTGCAGCGTCACGGGGTAACTAGCCGCCAGGGCATTGATCAACGAGCTGTGGACGTTATTGCGATACACCGCAAAGCGGCTGGCTGGGTCGGCGCCGTTACTGCTGAACACCCCCTCCGGGCAGGAACCGTGCGCCGCGAGCAGGGCGTCGGTGAACGCGTCCTGAAAGCTCATGACATCACCTGCGACAGATACCATTCTGCGTGCCTGGCCTCGGCGTGCAGCACGCTGAAGCTCGGCACCTGGTTATCCCGTTCGATCAGCGTGGCGACCGGCCCCGTGCGTTTGAGCAACTGTTCGTATAGCTGCCACACCGCAGCATCGATCGGCGCACCGTGATCATCAATGAGCAGCCTGTCACCCAGGCTGTCGGTGTCTTCGGCAAACCCTGCCAGATGTATCTCGCCGACTGCGTGCAAAGGTAAGGCATCGATGTAGGCCAGCGGATCGCGCTGATGATTGATGCACGACACGTAAACGTTATTCACGTCCAGCAGCAACCCGCAGCCGGTGCGCCGAATGACTTCGTTGATGAAGTCCGCTTCGTCCAGGGTGGAGCGTTGGAACTGCACATAAGTGGATGGGTTTTCCAGCAGCATCGGCCGCTTGAGCGTGCTTTGCACCTGATCTACGTGCGCGCAGACATGCGCCAGGGTTTGTGCATCGTAGGCCAGGGGCAGCAGGTCATTGAGAAACACCGGGCCGTGGCTGGACCAGGCCAGGTGTTCGGAAAATGAGTGGGGTTGATAGCGTTCGATCAGCCCGGCCAACCGTGCCAGGTGCTCAGGGTTGAGCGGACCTTCGCCACCGATGGAGAGGCCCACGCCGTGCAACGACAGTGGGTAGCGTTCGCGGATCAACCCCAGATAATGGTGAAAAGGGCCGCCGGCGACCATGTAGTTTTCGGCGTGCACTTCAAAGAAACCAATGTCTGGTGCAGAGCCGAGCACTTCAGTGAAGTGCTCGGTCTTCAGTCCCAATCCGGCCCGACGCGGCAGGCCGGATGCCTGAGCCTGGGAGACGGCTTGCAGGGATGAAAGGGTCATCATCAGTACTCAGGTCGCGCTGGGCTTCAGGACTTTGCGGTGAAAGCAGCTTCCTGGCCGAAACCGGTCGGCGAGGTCGTGCTTGGGGTTTTCAGGCAGGTACCGGCTGGGACCAGTTTCCAGGCGTTGGCCTGGTCCTTGGTTTTGGACGTACCGGCGCACGAGGTGCCAGCGCCGGCGGCGCAGTCGTTCTTGCCGGCCTCGGCGATGCCGAAGCATTTCTGCATGTCGTCGGCAGCATGGGCGGTGGTGGTCAGGGCGGACAGGCTCAGGGTCGAACCGAGGGCCAGGAGGAGGGCGGCAGCGGACAGTTTGGTGGTCATGGAGTATCTCCAGCAGTGGTCGAGTTGGCAGGCTTGATTGCCTGCTTGCACCACTAGAGAGAGGGGGACGAACTTCGTTACAAGCCAGCCGGAAAAAATTTAAATATCACGCAAAGCAAATGTGGGAGGGGTTGCCCCTCCCACATTCTAAAGCCGGTTCATCCAGCAACCGTTTTAACCGCCCAGGTAGGCTTCACGCACCTTAGGATCGGTCAGCAATTGCTCGCCAGTGCCCTGCATCACCACCCGGCCGTTTTCCAGCACGTAGGCCCGGTCGGCGATTTTCAGGGCCTGGTTGGCGTTCTGTTCCACCAAAAACACCGTTACCCCGTCCTTGCGCAGTTGCTCGATGATGTCGAAGATCTGCTGGATGATGATCGGTGCCAGGCCCAGGGATGGCTCGTCCAACAGCAACAGCTTGGGCTTGCTCATCAACGCCCGCCCGATGGCGAGCATTTGCTGCTCGCCGCCGGACATGGTGCCGCCGCGCTGGCTGAAGCGCTCCTTGAGCCGAGGGAACAGGTGCAGCACCTTGTCCATCTGTTCCTGGTAATCACCCTTGTCGGTAAAGAACCCACCCATGGCCAGGTTCTCTTCCACGGTCAGGCGCGAAAACACGCGACGGCCTTCCGGTACCACCGCAATGCTCTTGCGCATGATTTCGGCGGAGTGCTTGCCCACCAGCTCTTCACCCATGTAGCGGATGCTGCCGCTGTGGGCCTGGGGCGAGCCGCACAGGGTCATCAGCAACGTGGACTTGCCAGCGCCGTTGGCGCCGATCAGGGTCACGATTTCACCCTGGCGCACTTCCACGTTGACGCTGTGCAGGGCCTGGATCTTGCCGTAGAAAGTGGAAACGTTTTCGAATTGCAGCATTTTACGCTTCCCCCAGATAGGCTTTGATCACTTCGGGATTGTCACGGATCTGCTCCGGCGTCCCGTCGGCGAGCGGCGTGCCCTGGTTGATCACCACGATATGGTCGGAAATGCTCATGACCAGTTTCATATCGTGTTCGATCAACAGCACGGTGGCATTGTTTTCCTCACGCAACACGCCGATAAGCGCCTTGAGGTCTTCGGTTTCCTTGGGGTTCAAGCCCGCCGCCGGTTCGTCGAGCATCAGGATCCGCGGGCGGGTCATCATGCAGCGGGCGATTTCCAGGCGACGTTGCTGACCATAGGCCAGGGTGCCGGCCGGGCGGTTGGCGAACTCGGTGAGATTGACCTTGTCCAGCCAATACGCCGCGTACTCCATGGCTTCGCGCTCGCTCTTGCGGAACGCCGGGGTCTTGAACAGGCCTGCGAAGAAGTTGGTGTTCAGGTGACGGTGTTGGGCGATCAACAAGTTCTCGACCGCTGTCATGTCCTTGAACAAGCGCACGTTCTGGAACGTGCGC
The DNA here is from genome assembly GCF_003851705.1 of Pseudomonas sp. R2-37-08W. Taxonomy (NCBI): domain Bacteria; kingdom Pseudomonadati; phylum Pseudomonadota; class Gammaproteobacteria; order Pseudomonadales; family Pseudomonadaceae; genus Pseudomonas; species Pseudomonas sp. R2-37-08W. The sequence goes on from NZ_CP027728.1 coordinate 1,562,634, forward strand.
ACCACGCCCTTGCGGGCGATCTCGTGACCGGCCAGGCCCTGGATCGGCTGGCCGTCCAGCAGGATACTGCCGCCGCTCGGCTTGTAGAAACCGGTGAGGCAGTTGAACACCGTGGTCTTGCCGGCGCCATTGGGGCCGATCAGCGCGACGACCTGCTTCTCTTTGACGGTCAGGGCGACGCCGTTGACCGCCAGCAAGCCGCCGAAGCGCATGCTCAGATTTTCGACTTTCAGGATCTCGCGGCTCATTTGCGCAGCTCCATGTGTGGACGTTGCATGGGCAGCAGGCCTTGAGGGCGCCAGATCATCATCAGCACCATCATGGCGCCGAACATCAACATGCGGTACTCGCTGAACTCTCGCATCATTTCCGGCAGCAGGATCATCACGATCGCGGCCAGAATCACACCCAGTTGCGAGCCCATGCCACCCAGTACCACGATGGCGAGGATGATCGCCGACTCGATGAACGTGAACGACTCCGGGGTCACCAGGCCTTGGCGTGCGGCGAAGAAGCTGCCGGCGAAACCGGCGAAGGTTGCCCCAAGGGTGAAGGCCGAAAGTTTGATGACTGTCGGGTTCATGCCCAGTGCACGGCAGGCGATTTCATCTTCGCGCAGCGCTTCCCACGCGCGGCCAATCGGCATGCGCAGCAGGCGGTTGATCACGAACAGTGCCGCCAGTGCCAGCAATAGCGCCACCAGGTACAGGAACACCACTTTGCTCACCGGGTTGTAGGCAATTCCGAAGTACTCGTGGAAAGTCTGCATGCCCTCTGCGGCGGTGCGGTCGAACGACAGCCCGAAGAACGTCGGCTTGGGGATGCTGCTGATGCCGTTGGGGCCGCCGGTGATATCGGTGAGGTTACGCAGGAACAGACGGATGATTTCACCGAAGCCCAGGGTCACGATCGCCAGGTAGTCACCGCGCAAACGCAACACCGGGAAGCCCAGCAGGAAGCCGAATGTGGCCGCCATCAGACCGGCGAGTGGCAGGCAGACCCAGAAGCTCCAACCCAGGTAGTGCGACAGCAGCGCGTAGGTGTAGGCACCCACCGCATAGAAGCCCACATAACCCAGGTCGAGCAGGCCGGCCAGGCCCACCACGATGTTCAGGCCCAGGCCCAGCAACACGTAGATCAGGATCAGGGTGGCGATGTCGACTGCACCGCGCGAGCCGAAGAACGGCCAGATCAACGCGGCCACGATCAGGCCGATGATGATGTAGCGCTGGGTGCGCGGCAGGGTCAGGAATTGGCTGACCTTGGGCGACACCAACGGCGCACGGTTGCCCTTGAACAGGGCGCCGACCTGCTGGGTGAACAGCACGCGCAGGAACATCAGCACCGAGCACAGGGCGATGATGGTCAGGGTCACGGGCCCTGTGCCATGCACTTCCAGGTTGATGCCGGCAATGCTCAGCTTGAGGCCGAGTACCGGGAAGGCCACGGCCCACACCAGCAAGGCGCTGAAAAACGCCGATTTAAGATATCTGCTCATACTTTCTCAACCTCCGGACGGCCCAGGATGCCGGTCGGACGGAACAACAACACCAGGACCAACAAGCCGAACGCCACGACGTCCTTGTATTGGTCACCGAAGATATCGGCGCCAAAGGCTTCGGCCACGCCCAGCACCAGCCCACCGAGCATGGCGCCCGGAATACTGCCGATACCGCCCAGCACCGCTGCGGTGAAGGCCTTGAGGCCCACCAGGAAACCGGCGTTGGGGTTGATCACGCCGTACTGCATGCTCAGCAACACGGCGGCGACCGCCGCCAGCGCGGCGCCGATCACGAAGGTCAGGGCGATGATGTTATTGGTGTTGATGCCCAACAGGTTGGCCATCTTGATGTCTTCGGCGCAGGCCCGGCAGGCGCGCCCCAGACGAGAGCGGGAAATGAACAGCGTGAGGCCGAGCATCGCCACCAGGGTGACGACAAAGACCAGGATCTGCATGTAGGAAATCAGCACTTCTTGTGCACCACCGGGGCCGAAGGAGAAGCTTCCCGGGATCAGGTTGGGAATGGACTTGTCCTTGGAGTCCTGGGACAGCAATACGGTGTTCTGCAGGAATATCGACATGCCGATGGCGGAAATCAGCGGGATCAACCGGTTGCTGCCGCGCAAGGGGCGGTAGGCAACGCGCTCGATACTGTAGCCATAGGCACTGGTCACGACGATCGATGCCAGGAACGCAGCGGTCATCAACAGCGGCAGAGAGTGGATACCCATCATGGCCAGCCCGGCAAGGGCGATGAAGGCCACGTAGGAACCAATCATGTACACCTCGCCATGGGCGAAGTTGATCATTCCAATGATGCCGTAAACCATTGTGTAGCCAATGGCTATCAAGGCATAGGTGCTGCCAATGGTCAGGCCATTAACCAGCTGTTGGAAAAAATGATAGATCTCAGGCATTACAGCGCTCCTAAAAACCCGATACGCATTTCACTGGTGGAGTCATGTTCCGGCCCTGCGCTGTGTTCTGTGAGCACATTTGCACAAAGCGTTTGCCAGCGAACCGCTGGTGACGGTTTTAAGATTTTCAGGTGAGCCAGCGCCCGGATCGCGGGTGACATGGCCCATAAACCTCGTAAAACAAAACCCACTGCTTTCACAGTGGGCTTGTTGACCAGTAATGCCTGGCTTACTGAGGGGATACTTCGGTTTTTGGTTTGCCGAAGTGCCATTCGTAGACCACGAACTTGAAGTCCTTCAGGTCGCCCTTGGCGTCGAAGCTCAGCTCGCCGGTCGGGGTCTTGAAGGTACCCGCGTGGATGGCCTCGGCCACCTTGGCGGTGTCTTCGCTCTTGGCAGCCTTGATGCCGCCGGCGATCACTTCGATGGCCGAGTAGGCCGGGAACACGAACGGACCGGTTGGGTCCTGCTTGTTCTGGGCGAACTCTTCAACGATGGCTTTGTTGGCCGGGTCGGTGTCGAAGGATTTAGGCAGGGTCACCAGCAGGCCTTCGGAAGCGCCCTGGGCGATTTGCGAGATGGAGTCGTTGCCGACGCCCTCTGGGCCCATGAACTTGGCGTTCAGGCCTTTTTCCTTGGCTTGGCGCAGGATCAGGCCCAGCTCAGGGTGGTAGCCGCCGTAGTAGACGAAGTCGACGTTGGCTTGCTTGAGTTTCTGGATGATCGAGGAGAAGTCTTTGTCGCCGGCGTTCAGGCCTTCGAAGACGGCAACCTTGGTGCCTTTCTTCTCGAGGGTCTGCTTGACGGCGGTGGCGATGCCTTCACCGTATTGCTGCTTGTCGTGCAGTACGGCAACGATCTTCGGCTTGACGTGGTCGGCGATGTAGTTGCCGGCCGCCGGGCCTTGGGCGCTGTCCAGGCCGATGGTGCGGAAGATCAGCTTGTAGCCACGGGCGGTGATTTCCGGGCTGGTGGCCGCCGGGGTAATCATGATGACGCCTTCGTCTTCATAGATATCCGAGGCTGGCTGAGTGGAGCTGGAGCAAAGGTGACCGACCACGAACTTGACGCCGTCATTGACCACTTTGTTGGCGACGGCAACGGCTTGCTTCGGATCGCACGCGTCGTCGTATTCCTTGGCTTCAAGCATTTTGCCGTCGACGCCGCCCTTGGCGTTGATGTCGGCGATGGCCTGCTTGGCACCCATGAATTGCATGTCGCCATATTGCGTTACAGGCCCGGTCTTGGGGCCGGCAATGCCGATCTTGATGGTGTCGGCTGCGAACGAATGGCCGGCAACCCCAGCCAGGACCATAGCGGCAAACAGTTTGGAAATCTGCTTAGTAGCCTTATTCATAGTGCTCCACTCTTACTGTTGTATTTTTTATAGTTCTAGCGGCCTTGTGAGCTGCAGAACCGGATCAGATATCTCGGATATCCCTCGGCGATGCCCTGGCAACTGTACCGGTACAGTGTAGAGCGCCGGTTGATCGCTTGGAAAGCTGGCTGCTGGGGGCAAAACCGGGTTGTGTCGCTTAAATGAAAGAAAAAGACAGAATTGCGGCGGGGTAATGCCAGCCTTCCGAGCATTCCTTGGCTTTTCCGACACTTTCAATCGCCAGCTTATTTGCTACTGGGTTTTTCCAACTGTGACACGACGTTATGATTGCGCCGATTTTTTACTCAGGTGAACTCCCATGACGCAAGAACCTAGCACCCTCTATGCCAAGCTGCTCGGTGAAACCGCCGAAATTTCCTGGAAGGAGCTCGAACCGTTCTTTGCCAAGGGTGCCCTATTGTGGGTCGACGCCGACCTGGATTTGATCGAAGCGGCCGAAGCGATGGCCGAAGACAATCGCGACAAAGTCGCTGCCTGGCTGGCTGCGGGGAGTCTTGGCGAAGTGTCTGCGACGCGGGCGGTGGACTTGGTCACGCGTGACCCGGGCCTTTGGGCGGTGGTGGTCTCGCCGTGGATTTTGATCCAGGAAAGGGCAGTGTAAGAAACCAGTGAGCCAAATGGGTGCACGGCTCGCGCTTGCGCAAGTGTGTAGCGGAGTAACCGCTTCCCCCGTGATGGCACGTTGCCGTAGAGAAAGGTCACAGGTGACGGTGACGTTAACGTCACGGGAACAGTTGGAGCGCTGGCGTAACGGCTGGGAAATTGTTTCAAGGTATTGGCGCCTGACTACTGGCAGCCTGCCATGTCAGCGGATGGGCCTGACAACTGAAGGCGAACTGATGCACGCCGGGGCAGGTTCCTTTGGCGGCGGAGCCTCTTTATTACCGTCTGCGCTGAATGTGTGGAGCGGGTTGCGTATCTGCATGCCTTGCATGACGCCAATGATGTCGCTGAAGGCCACCGCCGGGCTCAGCAAATAACCCTGAATGAAATCGCAGCCATGCTGCTGCAACAGCTCGAATTGCGCCTGGGTCTCCACCCCTTCGGTCACCACCTCCAAGTGCAGCGTATGAGCCATGGCAATGATGGCCTGGACGATTTCGCTGTCGGCGGTGGACCTGGGTATGTCCTGGATAAACGACCGGTCGATCTTCAAGGTGTTGAGCGGCAGGCGCTTGAGGTAGGCCAGGGATGAATAGCCGGTGCCGAAGTCATCGATCGCCAGGGATACGCCCAACGCGCGGATTTGCCGCAACAGGGCCAGGGTGCTGCTGATATTGCCCATCAACGCGTTTTCGGTGACTTCCAGCTCCAGGCGATTGGCAGCAATGCCTGCAAAGCGCAGGGCCGCTTCGATTTCATCCGCCAGTTCATCACGGGCCAGGTTCAGGGCCGAGCAATTCACGGCCATGGTCAACTCGCTATAGCCGCGATCAGACAACAGGCTCAAGTCATGACAAGCCTGGCGCAATACCCAGTGGTCCAGTTCGGCAATCAAACCGTTATTCTCGGCAATCCCGATAAACCGGTCCGGCGCCAGCAACCCATGTTGTGGGTGCTGCCAGCGCACCAGGGCCTCCAGGCGCGTGACCTTGCCGAGCTTCATGTCGAAGATCGGCTGATAAAACAGCACCAACTCATTGCGCCCGCGCAGGGCCGCGCGCAGTTGCTCTTCAAGTTGCAGCTCAAGGAAAGCGCGGGTTTTCAGGTTGGAACTGAAGAAGTGCAGGCTATTGCGCCCAGCATCCTTGGACTGGTAAAGCGCCAGGTCGGCGGTTTTCAGCAGTTCTTCACAGGTTTGGCCATCGTCGGGAAACAGGCTGATACCGATACTGGTAGTCATGACCATGCGCCGGCCTGCCAACTCGATGGGTTCCTTCATTTTTTGCATGATGCGCTGGGCCATGTGCCGCGCTTCGTCGCGATGATGGATATTGATCAGAATGCAGAATTCATCCCCGCCAAAACGCGCGACCACGTCGGCATGGCTGCGTACCGAGCCTTTGATATGGCTGGCCAGCACGGAAAGCAATTGGTCACCGGCATCATGTCCAAGGCTGTCGTTGATGCGCTTGAAATGGTCGATGTCGAGGAAGATCACCGCCATCATGCCGCGTGTCGCGGTTTTTTCCGCGACCTTTTCCGCAAAGATCTGATTGAAGCCACGCCGGTTGAGCAAGCTGGTCAGCGCGTCGTAATGGGCCACCTGTTGCAGCGAGGCACGGGCCTGGTCCAGCTCGCTGAGCAGTGCGTTGACCCGGCGCAAATCGCGTTCCTTGTGCTGCAGCTTTTTGTCGGCCAACGCTGCGCTGATGCTGCTGCCGATAACCAGCAAGGTGATCGTCGCCACCGACAGGCTCAGTTGCAGCGGATTGTTATCGACGGGCAACGACAGATCCGCGCCGTCCGGTATCAGCATTTGCATGGCCGCCATGCCGGTGAAATGCATGCTCAGGATGCCGGCGCCCAGCACCAGGCTGGCGGCGTATTTGAGCAATTGATGAAACACGCCGGTACCGTCGCGCAGGTAGCTCGACAACAACAACGCTGCCAGGCTTGCGCCGATGGCAATCGCGACCGAGGCCATGAGCAGCCTGGAGTCGAAGTAGGCCTGGGCCTGGGAACGCATGGCTGACATGCCGACGTAGTGCATCAGCGCGATACCCAGCCCCATCCACACTGAGGCCAGCAGGTACTGATGGAGCCGCAGGTGCGCATGACTGAGGGTTTGCATGGCGAACAGCGAAGCGATCAGGGCAATCACCAACGAGGCGAAGGTCATCAGCAATTCGTAATGAATGGCGACGGGGGCCTGGAAGGCCAGCATGCTGATGAAGTGGGTCGACCAGATACCGCCCGCCAGGCAACCGGCGCCCAACCAACACCAGCGACGGCGGGCGGTGGGGTCTTCGACATGACCGACGCGCTCGGCCATGTCCAGCGTGCCAAAGCCGGCCGCGCAGGCGACCAGGTACGCCAGCAGCACCAGAAAGGGGTTATGACTGCAATTGAGTAATAAGTGCCCGTTGTCTGGAAGGTCGGTGAAAAAGTGCAGTCCCAGCCATTCCATAGCGTGTCCCGTCATAGTGTCGCGTCATTGCCTCAGGCGATGACCTATGAGGTCGAGTATAGAAGCCTCGCGGGATTTGCCAGGAATAATGGCACTTTGATACAACTCTTTTTGCATGCCAGTCATAGCGTTTGATGCTAAGCGCTGATGGGCAGATCCAGCTCGAAAAGCGGCTCGTCGAGCGGCGCCAGGCCGAAGGCGGCACGGGCAGCATCGCAATCGGCGTTTTGCACGCCCTGGCTCCAAGAGGCGTCGAACTCGCGGCAGGGGCTTGAGCGCTGTTCATAAATTGAGCAGCGCGTGCCTTTGCCCACTTCACCCTCGAGGCTGCAGCAGCGTGCGGGCTTCTGGTCGGTACCGATCATCGCCACGCGGGTGGGGTTGATCTGCACCACCAGGTCATCGGGCACGGTGCCGCCCGATGAGGCGCACTCGCCCCAGAAGAAAGACACACGAAAGTATGAACAGCAGGCACCGCAATTCAGACACGGACTGGCTTCGGACATGGGCGTCATCGATTAAGGATAGGTAAGGGGGACTGCGGGAAGGCTCGCCATTCTATCCGGGCGCTGGCCATTGGGAAGGGGGGCGCGCACATATATTTTTGTAGGGAAAACCCCGTAATGCCGGGTGAAATCACGTCCTATCAGCTTTACGAATCATTACAGACAAGCGCCGCCAGCCTGACTATGTTGCAGATACCTGAGCAGGATGCAGTGGGCATCGCAGCTCTCATAACAATAAAAGAGACGGACCCATGCAGAACTCGACCCAAGCGGCGAATGCCTGGCGCATTCTGTTCCTGCTGTTCCTCGCCAACCTGTTCAACTTCTTCGACCGGACCATTCCCGCGATCATCATCGAGCCGATCCGCATGGAATGGCACCTGAGCGACTTTCAGCTCGGCATCATCGGTACCTCTTTCACCATCGTCTATGCCATCGCCGGGCTGCCGCTGGGGCGCCTGGCCGACACCGGCTCGCGCAGCAAACTGATGGGCTGGGGCTTGTTTGCCTGGAGCGGGCTGACGGCGCTCAATGGCCTGGCCGGCAGTTTCTGGAGCTTCCTGGTGGTGCGCATGGGCATTGGCATCGGGGAGGCCAGCTATGCCCCCGCCGCCAATTCATTGATTGGCGATCTGTTTCCCGCCCACCGCCGCGCGCGCGCCATGGGCATTTTCATGCTGGGCCTGCCGTTGGGCTTGCTGCTGGCGTTCTTCACCATCGGCTGGATGGTCAAGGCGTTCGACAGCTGGCGTGCGCCGTTCTTTATTGCCGCCGTACCGGGGCTGATCCTCGCGGTATTCATGTTCTACATCAAGGAGCCCAAACGCGGCGCGGCGGAAACGGTGCAAGTGCCCCAGGAACGCGTCGACCGCCCGATCCGCCGCGTACTCGCGGTGCCGACCTTCCTGTGGCTGGTGCTGGCCGGGCTGTGCTTCAACTTCGCCACCTATGCGTGCAACTCGTTCCTGGTGCCGATGCTGCAGCGTTACTTTCTGATGCCGTTGCAGGACGCAGCGGTGGCCACCGGTGTCATCGTCGGTGTGACCGGCCTGGTGGGCCTGACCCTGGGCGGCTGGATTGCCGACAAGATCCATCAGCGGGTCGCCAATGGCCGGCTGCTGTTTGCCGCGTGCAGTCTGATCATCTCCACGCTCACCACCGCCTGGGCATTGCATGCCGGACGGATCGAGATCGGCGTGTTCGTCGCGCTGTTCAGCGTGGGCTGGTTGTTTGCCTATAACTTCTATACCTGCGTGTACACGGCAATCCAGGACGTGGTTGAACCGCGCCTGCGGGCCACGGCGATGGCGTTGTTCTTTGCCGGCTTGTATCTGCTGGGTGGGGGCATGGGGCCGATTGTGGTGGGCGGCCTGTCTGATCACTTTGCGCATGCTGCGATGTATGCGGCGGGGGCCGAGCAGATGACTGAGGCCTACAAGGCTGTAGGTTTGCACGACGCCATGTACCTGATTCCGGTGGCGTTGTTCCTGACCATGCTGTTTCTGTTCCAGGCATCGCGCAGTTTTGTGCGTGATGCCAAGCGGATGAAAGAGGGGTTGAGTGCGGTGGAGGTGCCGGCGTTGGCTACGGCTTGAGACCGAGTTGACGCTATCGGGAGCAAGCCCCCTCCCACACTCGAATGTATTCACAGTTCAAATGTGGGAGGGGGCTTGCTCCCGATGAGGCCCGCAACGCCAACGGTGTTCTCAAGTGAATAAAAAAGGCCCGCATTGCGCGGGCCTCTCTCATTCAGCGCAGGATCAACCCGCGACCAACACCCGAATCGCTTCCAGTCGCAACGCCGCCTTGTCGAGCATGGCCAGGCCTTGCTCGCGCTGGTTGCGCAGGGCGACCAGCTCGCTGTCGCGTACGGTCGGGTTGACCGCTTGCAGCGCCGTCAAGCGCGCCAGCTCTTCGTCGGTGTCTGCCGCCAGGCGACGCTTGGCCTCGGCCACACGTTCGGCGTGACGCGGGGCGATTTTCTCTTCGCCGGCATTGATGCGCGGCGTCAATTGGTCGCGCTGGGCCTGCACGAATTTGTTGGCGCTGGCCCGGGGCACGCTTTCCAACTGCTCGTTCAAGGTCACGAACGACACGCGGCCGGACAGGTCATTGCCGTTGGCATCCAGCAGGCAGCGCAGCGCCGCCGGTGGCAGGTAGCGACCCAGTTGCAGCGAGCGCGGGGCAACCACTTCGCTGACATACAGCAGTTCGAGCAATACGGTGCCCGGCTTGAGCGCCTTGTTCTTGATCAGCGCCACGGCGGTGTTGCCCATGGAACCGGACAGCACCAGGTCCATGCCGCCTTGCACCATCGGGTGTTCCCAGGTGATGAACTGCATGTCTTCACGGGACAGCGCCTGGTTACGGTCGTAGGTGATGGTCACGCCTTCGTCGTCGCCCAGGGGGAAGCTGGCGTCGAGCATCTTCTCGCTGGGCTTGAGGATCAGTGCGTTTTCCGAATGGTCTTCGCTGTCGATGCCGAAAGCGTCGAACAGGGTTTCCATATAGATCGGCAGGGCGAACTGGTCGTCTTGCTCGAGGATGTCTTCGACCAGCGCATCGCCTTCACCGGCACCACCGGAGTTGAGCTCCAGCAAGCGGTCACGACCGGTGTGCAGTTCCTGCTCCAGACGCTCGCGCTCGGCACGGGCTTCGTCGATCAGGGCCTGCCATTCGCCATCGTCGGCGTTTTCCAGCAGCGGCAGCAGGCGCGGGCCGAACTGATGCTGCAAGGCGTTGCCGGTCGGGCAGGTGTTGAGGAATGCGTTCAGCGCTTCGTGGTACCACTGGAACAGGCGCTCTTGCGGGCTGGTTTCCAGGTACGGCACATGCAATTCGATCACGTGTTTCTGGCCGATCCGGTCCAGACGGCCGATGCGCTGTTCCAGCAGGTCGGGGTGCGACGGCAGGTCGAACAGCACCAGGTGGTGGGAGAACTGGAAGTTGCGGCCTTCACTGCCGATTTCCGAACAGATCAGCACCTGGGCGCCGAACTCTTCATCCGCGAAGTACGCTGCGGCGCGGTCGCGTTCGAGGATGTTCATGCCTTCGTGGAACACCGTGGCCGGAATGCCGGAGCGTACGCGCAGCGCGTCTTCCAGGTCCATGGCGGTTTCGGCGTGGGCGCAGATCACCAGGACCTTGGTGCGCTTGAGCATTTTCAGCTGGTCGATCAGCCACTCGACGCGCGGGTCGAAGCGCCACCAGCGGTTGTCTTCCTCGATGTCCGGCTGCGACTGGAAGCTGACTTCCGGATACAGCTCGGCATGTTCGCCCAGGGGCAACTCCATGTATTCATCTGGGTTAGGCAGCGGGTAGGCGTGCAGTTTCCGCTCGGGGAACCCCTGTACGGCGGCGCGGGTGTTGCGAAACAGCACGCGGCCGGTGCCGTGGCGGTCGAGCAGTTCACGCACCAGGCGCGCGCTGGCCTCGCTGTCGCCATCGTTGACGGCGGTAAGCAAGGCTTCGCCTTCATTGCCGAGGAAACCCTGGATGGTTTTGTGCGCGGCGGGCGACAAGCGGCCCTTGTCCAGCAGCTCCTGCACGGCTTCGGCCACCGGGCGGTAGTTCTCGCTCTCGGCGCGGAAGGCGTGCAGGTCGTGGAAACGGTTCGGGTCCAGCAGGCGCAGGCGCGCGAAGTGGCTGTCCTGGCCCAGTTGTTCCGGGGTAGCGGTGAGCAGCAGCACGCCGGGAATCACTTCGGCGAGTTGCTCGACCAGCGAGTACTCGGCGCTGGCTTTTTCTTCGTGCCACACCAGGTGGTGGGCTTCGTCGACCACCAGCAGGTCCCAACCGGCCGCGAACAGCGCGTCCTGAGCCTTCTCGTCGTCCACCAGCCATTCCAGGGCGACCAGCGCCAGCTGAGTGTCTTCGAACGGGTTGGTGGCATCGCTTTCGATAAAGCGCTCTTCGTCGAACAGCGCAACCTGCAGGTTGAAGCGCCGGCGCATTTCCACCAGCCACTGGTGCTGCAGGTTTTCCGGGACCAGGATCAGCACGCGGCTGGCACGGCCCGACAGCAGCTGGCGATGGATCACCAGGCCGGCTTCGATGGTCTTGCCCAGGCCCACTTCGTCGGCCAGCAATACCCGTGGCGCAATACGGTCAGCGACTTCACGGGCGATGTGCAGTTGGTGCGCGATAGGTTGCGCACGCACGCCGCCCAGGCCCCACAGTGCGGACTGCAATTGGCGACTGGTGTGTTCCAGGGTGTGGTAGCGCAGCGAGAACCAGGCCAGCGGGTCGATCTGCCCGGCGAACAGGCGGTCGCTGGCGAGGCGGAACTGGATGAAGTTGGACAGTTGGGTTTCCGGCAGGGTGACCTGTTCGTTCTGCCCGTTGAGGCCGTGGTAAACCAGCAGGCCGTCGACGTCGTCGACTTCCTGCACGGTCATCTTCCAGCCTTCGAAATGGGTGATGCTGTCGCCCGGCGAAAACCTCACGCGGGTGAGGGGCGCATTCCGTAGCGCATACTGGCGGGTGTCGCCAGTGGCCGGATAGAGCACGGTCAACAAGCGGCCGTCCTGTGCCAGAACGGTGCCTAACCCCAGCTCTGCTTCGCTGTCACTAATCCAGCGTTGCCCCGGTTGATACTGCTGCGCCATGCTGCCTGACTCCCGCCGTGAAAAAGCCGACTATCTTAACGGAACAAGGCCTCACGCCCAAGGACTCCGACAAAAAGTACTCTGACAAAAAGTACTCTGACAAAAACTACTGCGTCAGCGCCCAGGCCCGCAGGGCGAATCGACGGGTGGCGGGCACTCATAAGTGTCGACTGGGTCACAGCTTGACCAGCGAATGTTCAAGTCGCCCCAGGGCGCGCCGACAGCCTGTTGATCAGGAGAATCAAGATTATGTTGCCACCCATGCTGCCCGTCAGCGTTGTGCCGGTCACGTCACAACTCGATCCGGTACGCCAGAAGCCGGATATCCCGCCCGTGGTGCCGGTTCAACAAGGCTCCAACGAGAGCACCATCGACCTGAAAAAAGGCGATGCCGAACAATCGACCTTTCTGCTGCGCGAAGAACAGCGCCGTCAGCAAGAGCAGCAAAAGCGTCAGCGTGAAGCCAGCGAGGACCCCGAGCAGCACCTGCCGATCCCCGGTGATCTGCTCAACGCCGACAATACTGTCCCTGTGGCGCCGCTGATTGAAGACGCGCCGCGCCAGGGCCTGTGGGTGGATATCGAGGTTTGATCGCCAGCTGATTTGCCGTCGAGCGGAGGAGGCCGCATTATTGGAACATTCCCGCCATAACGTAAGCCAAGCCATGAGTGATGATGACAAGCTGATCGACCTGAATGCCGAACGCGCCAAGCGTGTGCATGATCTCAATGACAAACGCCTGAATGAAGTGCGCCAGGCGTTTGAACAGGCCATGCCCCTGGGTAAGGCCAAGAAGAAATCGAAGAACAAGCCGAAAAAACGTTGAATCAACTGGCCTCCATTGATGCAGGTCAGTTAGTGCCTTTCTTTACGCCCCGTCGAGGGCGACATTGATCCCCGTCAATTTTCCATTCCGCCTTCTCGATTAACTTAGCCCTATCGCAACAGGGCAAGTGCAGGAGGCCGGTCATGTTTATCGATAATGTGGTATTTGCCGGAGTGCTGACCGTAAGCCTCATGGTGCTGTTTTTTGTAGGGTTTGGAATTTTTATCTGGAAAGACGCACACAAGCGTAAAAAACCCTAAGTCTTTCCGGGTTACAGGGCACGCAAGGCATTTTGGGCGACTTCGGTCGCCTTTTTTTTTGGCCGATCGTTCCCACGCTCTGCGTGGGAATGCCGCCTCGGACGCTCCGCGTCCGCTGTTGAGGCCTGCGCATGGGTGACGCGGAGCGTCACGGGGCGTATTCCCACGCAGAGCGTGGGAACGATCATCAGGGCCATAAAAAAGGTGCGATTCTCGCGAATCGCACCTTGTTCATTGCTGGCTGCTATCAGCTGCCCAGCGCCTTGGACGCCAGCCAGAACAACCCGGCCGAGAGGCCTACGGTTGCCGGCAGGGTCAGCACCCACGCCATCAGGATAGTCTTGACCGTGCCGCCTTGCAGGCCGCTTTTGTTGGCGACCATGGTACCGGCCACGCCAGAAGACAACACGTGGGTGGTGGACACCGGCAGGGCGAAGATATTGGCAAAGCCGATCATGGTGGCGGTGGTAATCTGCGCCGACATGCCCTGGGCATAGGTCATGCCTTGCTTGCCGATCTTTTCACCGATGGTCAGTACCACGCGTTTCCAGCCCACCATGGTGCCCAGGCCCAGGGCCAGTGCGACCGCGAGGATCACCCAGAACGGCGCGTATTCGGTCGTGGCGGTCAGGTCTTTGCGCAGCTTGTCGAGGTCGGACTTCTCACGCGCATCCAGGCCAGGCAGCTTGCCGACTTTCTTCGCGGTATCGTCCAGGCAGAGCAGGTAGCGACGCACTTCAATGCGCTGGTCGGCATTCAACGAGTGGTAGTCGGACACACCTTTGAGCGTGTCAACGAGCGCGTTGATGGTCGGCTCGGTCTGCTGCGGGTTGCACTGGAACTTGCCCGGCAGGTCGTCCTTCACGCTTTTGCCCAGTGCCAGGAACTCGCCGAGGGTGGCGTTGTTGCGCTGGTAGAACTGGCTCAGATGCACAGTGGCGTCGCGGGTCCGTTCGATCTGGTAGGTGGTGCTGCCCAGGTCGAGCACGAACTGCGCCGGCACGATACCGATCAGCACCAGCATGATCAGGCCGATACCTTTCTGCCCATCGTTGGAGCCGTGCACGAAGCTCACGGCCATGGCGGAAATCACCAGGACCAAGCGGTTCCAGAACGGCGGGTGCTTCTTGTCATCAAGCTTGCGGCGTTGGTCCGGGGTCTTGTGCATCTTCGACAGCGGGCGCCACCACTTCAGGCCGATCAGCACCAGGGCTGCGACCAGGAAACCGGCCATCGGCGAGAACACCAGGGACGCACCGATATCGATCGCTTTCTGCCAGTTCACACCGTCAGCCAGGGGAATATCGTTGATCAGGGCGTTGGCCAGGCCCACGCCGAGGATCGAGCCGATCAACGTGTGGGAGCTGGAGGCCGGGATACCGAAGTACCAGGTGCCCAGGTTCCAGGTGATTGCCGCCGCCAACAACGAGAAGACCATCGCCAGACCATGGCCGGTGTTCACATTGATCAGCAACTCCACCGGCAGCAAATGCACGATGGCGTAGGCGACACCCACACCACCGAGCAGCACGCCGAGGAAATTGAACACCCCGGAGAAGAACACCGCCAGGTGTGGCGGCATCGCTTTGGTATAGATGACTGTGGCCACCGCGTTAGCGGTGTCATGAAAGCCATTGATGAACTCGAAGGCGAGGACAAAGGCCAGGGCGAGCAACAGGCTCACTAGAACCCAAGCATCCAGTCCGCTGAATAAATCGATCATGAAGGTTTTCTGACCCGGTCGTAAGGGGGCGCGATTATGCCAGAAAACCTCAGTAATCGATGCATTAGCTGCTCATTGGTAACAATCTACATTGAAAAAAACTGGTTGAAATGGGCGCATCCCAGGGTTTTCGGGGCTTTGGCAAGTCTTTGATTTTTAACGCAGGGGCGTGGAAAGACGCGGTTTCGTCACGAAAATGTCATGTGTGAAACATTTGTATGAAATTTCGTTGGCGGCAGTGGAGCGCCGACCAGCGGCAGCCAATGCGTGCTGCCCCCGGCCGGTGGTGGGCCGCAAAGGCAGCAAAAACCTGAAGACTCAACCCGAGGAGCACTCAGGGCTCTTCGGTCTTGAGTTCCTGCTCGATTTTCTGGATTTCCTGGGCGAATGCCTGGTCCAGCAGGCTGGCGCGCTTGCGCCATGGCTTACGTTCCGGCTCAGGCTGGGCGGCGTAGGTGGTGACTTCCCCGCCGTAAACATCCTTGTAACGTTGCTCCTGGCGCTCAAGTTCCGCGCGCAGTTCATCTTTCGTCACAGTTGTACCTAATTGAGTTGAGTTTAATAAAAGTGCAACGTCATGCCAAAAGGCGGCCTTGGGGTGTACGAACTTGAACAGACTGACCGTGCAAGTTTGAAGTGGGGACCCTAGGTCGCTTTTTCAATCCGATACTTTAATCGACCCTGCGCTCGAGTATGCGGCGCCGGGCGAGCTCTGATCCCAACAGGTAAATTGGGCTGACCTCTGCACAGGCTGCATTATAGCGATGCATGTGAATAACGCTATCGGCATAAAGTTAAAAGTATCAACTTCATATGCGGGTTTTGTTACATCACAACGTAAGTGTTGGCTGAACATATCTATCCATGGTCATCTGGTTTTTCTTCCACAAGGCTTTGAAACAGGCTTGGCCGCTGAAAATTGCGATAATCGAATGATCGTCCGATAATCGCCCAATGTTGCCGGCCCCGTCTTGTACATCTCTGCTGGCGCGGCTAGAAATGACAGCCAGCCCTTCTGTGGTTGAAAACAAGAAAAAGGATCCCTGCAATGAACGATCAATTGCGCAATTCTTTCGCGTCCGTGGCGCCGCCGATCGTGGCCTCACCCGCCAAGCGCATCCAGGCCTTCACGGGTGATCCGGACTTCATGACCTCCCTGGCCCGTGGCCTGGCCGTGGTGCAGGCGTTTCAGGAGCGCAAGCGTCACCTGACCATCGCCCAGATCAGCCACCGCACCGAAATCCCCCGCGCCGCCGTGCGCCGTTGCCTGCACACCTTGATCAAACTCGGTTACGCCACCACCGATGGCCGTACCTACTCGTTGCTGCCCAAAGTGCTG
The DNA here is from genome assembly GCF_003851705.1 of Pseudomonas sp. R2-37-08W. Lineage (NCBI taxonomy): Bacteria > Pseudomonadati > Pseudomonadota > Gammaproteobacteria > Pseudomonadales > Pseudomonadaceae > Pseudomonas > Pseudomonas sp. R2-37-08W. The sequence goes on from NZ_CP027728.1 coordinate 1,578,782, forward strand.
ACCCTTGGCCATGCGTATCTGTCATCGACGCCCTTGGCCGTGTCGGCCCAGCCTTATCTGGACCGCATGAGCGAACAGCTTCACGAAGCCTGCAACATGGCGACCCTTGAAGGCTACGACATTCTGTACATCGCCCGTTCCGCCACCACTCAGCGCCTGATTTCCGTGGACCTTTCCGTCGGCGGCCGCTTGCCGGCGTACTGCACCTCCATGGGCCGTATCCTGCTGGCCGCCCTGGACGATGCCTCGCTGCAGGATTATCTCGATCACGCCGACCTGCAAACCAAGACCAGTCGCACCTTGACCACGCCCGAAGCCTTGTTCGAATGCCTGCAACAGGTTCGTCAGCAGGGCTGGTGCATCGTCGATCAGGAACTGGAGCAGGGCCTGCGCTCCATCGCCGTACCGGTGTACGACGCGTCCGGCCAGGTGTTGGCCGCACTCAATGTGAGTACCCATGCCGGGCGGGTCAGCCGCAGCGAGCTGGAGCAGCGCTTCCTGCCGAGCATGCTCAGCGCCAGCCGCGAGCTGAGTACGCAACTGTTTGCCTAAGTGTTCGGTGACCGCACAGATCCCGGCTTGATCGATTGACGCTGTTTCCCCTGGCTCATTAATGTGCGGCAGCGCTCCCAAGCGCTCCAATAATAACGGCGACCCCCGGTCGCTGACCCGCCATCGGTGTGGAATAAAAATAATGAATCAGCCCTCTGTCGGTACCACCTTGGACGTGCAGTCCTTCATCAACGCCCAGCCGTTGTCGCGTTATCAATGGCGTGTGGTGATCCTGTGTTTCCTGATTGTCTTTCTCGACGGCCTCGACACCGCCGCCATGGGTTTTATCGCGCCCGCGCTGTCCCAGGACTGGGGCATCGACCGCGCCAGCCTCGGCCCGGTGATGAGCGCCGCATTGATCGGCATGGTGTTCGGCGCGCTGGGTTCCGGCCCGCTGGCCGACCGCTTCGGGCGTAAAGGCGTGCTGGTGGGCGCGGTGCTGGTGTTTGGCGCCTTCAGCCTGGCATCGGCCTACAGCAGCAATGTCGACCAACTGCTGGTGTTGCGTTTCCTGACGGGCCTGGGCCTGGGCGCCGGCATGCCCAACGCCACTACGCTGCTTTCTGAATACACGCCCGAGCGGCACAAGTCGCTGCTGGTGACCAGCATGTTCTGCGGCTTCAACCTGGGCATGGCCGGTGGCGGGTTTATCTCGGCCAAGTTGATCCCGGCGTTCGGCTGGCACAGCCTGTTGCTGATCGGCGGCATCCTGCCGTTGATCCTGGCCGCCGTGCTGTTGGTGTGGTTGCCGGAATCGGCGCGTTACCTGGTGGTGCGCAACCGTGGCACCGACAAGGTGCGCAAGACCCTGTCTCCCATTGCGCCCGCTATCGTTGCCCAGGCCAGCGCCTTCAGCGTGCCGGAGCAGAAGACCGTCAAGACACGCAACGTGCTCGCGGTGATTTTCTCCGGCACCTACAGCGCCGGCACGTTGTTGCTGTGGCTCACCTACTTCATGGGCCTGGTGATCGTTTATCTGCTCACCAGTTGGCTGCCAACCCTGATGCGCGACAGTGGCGCCAGCATGGAACAGGCCGCGTTCATCGGCGCGTTGTTCCAGTTTGGCGGCGTATTGAGCGCAGTGGGCGTGGGCTGGGCGATGGATCGGTTCAACCCGCACAAGGTGATCGGCACCTTCTATCTGCTGGCCGGGGTGTTTGCCTACGCGGTAGGGCAGAGCCTGGGCAATATCACCTTACTGGCCACCCTGGTGCTGATGGCCGGGATGTGCGTCAACGGTGCGCAATCGGCGATGCCCTCACTGGCGGCGCGTTTCTACCCCACTCAGGGCCGCGCCACCGGCGTGTCGTGGATGCTCGGTATTGGCCGTTTCGGTGCAATTCTGGGAGCGTGGATGGGGGCTACCTTGCTGGGCCTGGGCTGGAATTTCGAGCAGGTGCTGACGGCGCTGGTGATTCCGGCAGCGCTGGCCACCGCTGCCGTGGTGATCAAAGGCATGGTCAGCCATGCCGACGCGACCTGACCTCTGGCACAGCTAAAAATGTGGGAGGGGGCTTGCCCTAATGCCAGTCAGTTAAGAAGTAGCAGGAGCGAGAACTAACTTGTGGCGAGGGAGCTTGCTCCCGCTGGGACGCGAAGCGGCCCCAAACAATGGGACTGCTGCGCAGTCCAGCGGGAGCAAGCTCCCTCGCCACAGGTTCGGTGTCGCCTTAACTGACTGGCATTTAGGGCTTGCTCCCGATAGCGGTGGGTCAGTTGACTAATTCCTGACTGATGCACCGCTATCGGGGGCAAGCCCCCTCCCACATTTGAATTGCGTTGGCTTAGAAGATTAGTACGCAACAATTCGTTCGATAATCGAACACTGAGTCGATTATCGGATTGTTCCACCCATTTCCCCGGCTTAATCTTCAAGCACTTCGGCGCCACCTCAGCGCCTTTTTCGATCAACACCGGGAGCCCAACCCCATGGCTGAAATTCTTACCCTGCGTGATGCGGTCAAGCGCTTCGTGAGCGACGGCGATACCGTCGCGCTCGAAGGCTTTACTCACCTGATCCCTACAGCCGCAGGTCATGAAATCATTCGTCAGGGCAAGAAAGACCTGACGCTGGTGCGTATGACGCCTGATCTGATCTACGACCAGTTGATCGGCGCCGGCTGTGCGCGCAAGTTGATTTTCTCCTGGGGCGGCAACCCTGGCGTGGGTTCCCTGCATCGCCTGCGCGACGCCGTGGAAAAACACTGGCCGCAGCCACTGGAGATCGAAGAACACAGCCATGCCGACCTGGCCAATGCCTACGTTGCCGGCGCCTCCGGTCTGCCGTTTGCGGTGTTGCGTGCCTACGCCGGTTCCGACTTGCCCAAGGTCAACCCGCTGATCAAGACCGTCACCTGCCCATTCACTGGCGAAGTGCTGGCGGCTGTGCCGTCGGTGCGCCCGGATGTCACGGTGATCCACGCGCAGAAGGCCGACCGCAAGGGCAACGTGCTGCTCTGGGGCATTCTCGGCGTGCAGAAGGAGGCGGCCCTGGCGGCCAAGCGCTGCATCGTCACCGTCGAGGAAATCGTCGATGACCTGAACGCGCCGATGAACAGCTGTGTATTGCCGACCTGGGCCCTGACCGCTGTGTGCCACGTGCCCGGTGGCGCGCATCCGTCCTACGCCCACGGCTACAACGAGCGGGACAACCGTTTCTACCAGGCGTGGGACCCTATTGCCCGCGACCGTGGGACCTTTACCGCCTGGATCGACGAATACATTCACGGCACCGCCGACTTCAGTGAATTCCAGGCCAAGCTGGCCACCGCGCAGGAGGCCAAGTGATGGCTTACTCCACCAATGAAATGATGACCGTCGCCGCCGCGCGCCGCCTCAAGAATGGCTCGGTGTGCTTCGTCGGCATCGGCCTGCCGTCCAAGGCGGCCAACTTGGCGCGCCTGACTTCGTCGCCCGACGTGGTGCTGATCTACGAGTCCGGCCCGATTGGCGCCAAGCCATCGGTGCTGCCGTTGTCCATCGGCGACGGTGAGCTGGCGGAAACCGCCGATACGGTGGTGCCTACCGGTGAGATCTTCCGCTACTGGCTGCAAGGCGGGCGCATCGACGTGGGCTTTCTTGGCGCGGCTCAGGTTGACCGTTTCGGCAACATCAACACCACCGTGGTCGGCGATTATCACCAGCCCAAGGTGCGTTTGCCGGGGGCCGGCGGCGCGCCGGAGATCGCCGGTTCTGCCAAGAGCGTGTTGATCATCCTTAAACAGTCGTCCCGCTCGTTTGTCGACAAGCTGGACTTCATCACCTCGGTCGGCCACGGCGAAGGTGGCGATTCGCGTAAACGCCTGGGCCTGCCGGGCGCCGGTCCCGTCGGCATCATTACCGACCTGTGCATCATGGAGCCGGAAGAGGGCACTCATGAGTTCGTGGTCACCGCGTTGCACCCGGGCGTGACCCGTGAGCAGGTGACAGCGGCGACCGGCTGGGCCATTCGGTTTGCCGAGCAGGTCGAGACCACCGCCGAGCCGACGGAGGTCGAACTGAGCGCGTTGCGTGACCTTGAGGCCCGCACCGCGGCCGCCCATGGCCAAGCGCCGGGAGAAGCCTGATGCGTGATGTCTTTATCTGTGATGCTATTCGAACCCCCATCGGTCGTTTCGGCGGTGGCCTGTCCACGGTGCGTGCCGATGACCTGGCGGCCTTGCCGATCAAGGCACTGATGGAGCGCAACCCGACGGTGGACTGGAATGCCGTTGATGAAGTGTTCCTCGGCTGCGCCAACCAGGCCGGCGAAGACAACCGTAACGTGGCACGCATGGCGCTGCTGTTGGCGGGTCTGCCGGAAAGCACCCCAGGCGTGACCCTCAACCGCCTGTGCGCCTCGGGCATGGACGCCATCGGCACGGCCTTTCGCGCGATTGCCAGCGGCGAGATGGAGTTGGCGATTGCCGGTGGCGTCGAGTCGATGTCCCGCGCGCCGTTCGTGATGGGCAAGGCCGATGCGGCGTTTTCGCGCAGCATGAAACTGGAAGACACCACCATTGGCTGGCGCTTTATCAACCCGTTGATGAAGGCCCTGTACGGCGTGGATGCGATGCCGCAGACCGCCGATAACGTCGCCGACGACTACCACATTTCCCGCGCCGACCAGGACGCGTTCGCCCTGCGCAGCCAGCAGCGTACCGCCGCCGCGCAAGCTGCCGGCTTCTTCGCCGAAGAAATCGTACCGGTGCGGGTCGCCCATAAAAAAGGCGAAACCCTGGTGGAGCACGATGAGCATCCGCGGGACACCACCCTGGAAGCGCTGGCCAAACTCAAACCGGTGAATGGTCCCGACAAAACCGTGACCGCCGGCAATGCCTCAGGTGTCAACGATGGCGCTGCCGCGCTGATCCTGGCCTCTGGCGAGGCGGTGAAAAAACACGGTCTCACCGCCCGCGCCCGGGTGTTGGGCATGGCCAGTGCCGGCGTCACCCCGCGTGTGATGGGCATCGGCCCGGTGCCTGCGGTGCGCAAGCTGGTGGAGCGCCTGGGGTTGGCGATCAGCGATTTTGACGTGATCGAGCTCAACGAAGCCTTCGCCAGCCAAGGCCTGGCGGTGCTGCGCGAGCTGGGCCTCGCCGACGATGCGCCGCAGGTCAACCCCAACGGCGGCGCCATCGCCCTGGGCCATCCCCTGGGCATGAGCGGCGCGCGGTTGGTACTGACCGCCCTGCATCAGCTGGAAAAAACCGGCGGCCGCAAAGGCCTGGCGACTATGTGTGTGGGCGTCGGCCAAGGCCTGGCACTGGCGATTGAACGCATCTAACAAGAGAGGATTGCTCCATGAGTGACAAGCCCGGTTACCGGCGCCCGCAAGCGGGCACTCAACCTGATTACCTGCACCCGGCCTACCAGTCGACGAACCTGCGTTCGCCGTCCCAGCCGTTGGTGTTCCTGCCCCATTCGTTGTCGGAAATCACCGGCCCGACCATCGGTGCCGAGCGCATCGATGCCCAGGACAACGACCTCACCGCCCAGCATGAAGGCGAGCCCCAGGGCGAGCGCATCATCATTCACGGGCGTGTGCTGGACGAGAACGGCCTGCCGGTGCCGGGCATCCTCGTGGAGATCTGGCAAGCCAACGCTGCCGGTCGCTACAACCACAAGCGCGACCTGCACGATGCGCCGCTGGACCCGAATTTCAGCGGCACCGGGCGCACCGTCACCGACGCCGACGGCTGGTACCAGTTCCAGACCATCAAGCCCGGCGCCTACCCGTGGGGCAACCACCACAACGCCTGGCGTCCGGCACATATCCACTTTTCGCTGTTCGGCCCGAGTGTGCTGACGCGCCTGGTCACGCAAATGTATTTCCCCGGTGACCCGCTGCTGGAATATGACCCGATCTACAACTGTGTGCCGGACACCCGCGCCAAGCAACGCTTGATCGCCAGTTTCGACCTGGAAAAAACCATTCCTTCCTATGCCCTCGGCTACCGCTGGGACATCGTCCTGCGCGGCCGCGACGCCACGCCGATGGAGAAATGAGATGAGCCTTTACGCAACCACGTCCCACACCGTCGGGCCGTATTACCACATCGGCCTGACCTGGCTTAACCGCGAAGACCTGACCGTCGCCGCCACCCTCGGCGAGCGCGTGGCGATCAGCGGGCAGGTGCTGGACGGCAACGGTGAGGTGGTCAACGACGCCATGCTCGAGGTGTGGCAGGCGAACGCCGCCGGCAAGTACGCCCACCCGGAAGACGAGCAGGACAAAGCGCTGGACCCTCACTTTGAAGGCTTCGGCCGCGTGCCGGTGGATGCCGAAGGGCGCTTTCGCTTTACCACGATCAAGCCGGGCAGCGTGCCGGGGCTTAAAGGCACGACCCAGGCGCCGCATCTGGTCGTGCTGGTGTTTGCCCGAGGGTTGGTGAAGCACCTGCTGACGCGGATTTATTTTGACGGTGAAACATTGAATGGTGATGACCCGCTGCTGGCGTGTGTGCCGGCTGAGCGGCGCGGCACTTTGATTGCCAAGCCGGATGCGGCGGGTGTGCATCAGTGGAATGTGATTTTGCAAGGGACAGATAAGGAAACGGTGTTCTTCGATTACTGAGTTGGCTGGAGGGCCTCATCGGGGGCAAGCCCCCTCCCACATTTTGACTGCGCCGCCTATCAAGTGTGGGAGGGGGCTTGCCCCCGATAGGGCCCTCCCAGGCAACACTGTCCGAAAAGTCTGCTTGCGGAACATGGTTGTTGCAAAGTATGTCTAGGCTATAACCGTTCCCATTGAGTAAAAACCATGACAACAAAAACCAGTCACTACACCGGAGAAGAACGCAGCAAACGGATTTTTGCGATTGTCGGTGCTTCCTCCGGCAACCTGGTCGAATGGTTCGACTTCTACGTCTATGCCTTCTGCGCCATCTACTTCGCCCCGGCGTTTTTCCCCTCGGACGACCCCACCGTTCAACTGCTCAACACCGCGGGCGTATTCGCCGCCGGGTTCCTGATGCGCCCCATCGGCGGCTGGCTGTTTGGCCGGGTGGCCGACAAGCATGGTCGCAAGAACTCAATGATGATCTCGGTGCTGATGATGTGCGCCGGCTCCTTGGTCATCGCCTTCCTGCCCACTTACAAGGATATCGGCGCCTGGGCCCCGGCGCTGCTGCTGGTGGCGCGGCTGTTCCAGGGGTTGTCGGTGGGTGGCGAATACGGCACCACGGCCACCTACATGAGCGAAGTGGCGCTCAAGGGCCAGCGCGGTTTCTTCGCCTCGTTCCAGTACGTGACCCTGATCGGCGGGCAGCTGTTGGCGGTGCTGGTGGTGGTGATCCTGCAACAGATCCTTACCGAAGAAGAGTTGCGTGCCTGGGGCTGGCGGATTCCGTTCGTGATCGGCGCCATTGCGGCGGTGATCTCCCTGTTGCTGCGTCGCACCCTCAAGGAAACCACCAGCAAGGAAATGCGTGAAGACAAGGACGCCGGCAGTATCGTCGCGCTGTTCCGTGACCATGGCAAAGCGTTCATCACGGTGCTGGGCTACACCGCCGGCGGCTCGTTGATTTTCTATACCTTCACCACCTACATGCAGAAGTACCTGGTGAACACCGTCGGTATGCACGCCAAGACGTCCAGCTACATCATGACCGGTGCGCTGTTTCTCTACATGTGCATGCAGCCACTGTTCGGCATGCTGGCCGACAAGATCGGCCGGCGCAATTCCATGCTCTGGTTCGCCGGCCTCGGCACGCTGTTCACGGTGCCGATCCTGCTGACCCTGAAAACCGTCACCAGTCCGTTCCTGGCCTTTGTCCTGATTACCCTGGCCCTGGCGATCGTCAGCTTCTACACCTCGATCAGCGGCCTGGTCAAAGCGGAGATGTTCCCGCCCCAGGTACGCGCCTTGGGCGTGGGCCTGGCATACGCCGTGGCCAACGCGGTATTCGGTGGTTCGGCGGAAGTGGTCGCGTTGAGCCTGAAGTCCATCGGTATGGAAAACACCTTCTACTGGTACGTCACCGCGATGATGGCGGTGGCGTTCCTGTTCAGCTTGCGTCTGCCCAAGCAGGCGGCTTATTTGCACCATGATTTGTAAGGGATGAGCTATGACACTGCGCACGAGCAACCAACTGTTCGACGCTTATTTCACCGCTGACAGCATGGCCGAGGTGTTCTGTGACCAGGGCCGCCTGCAGGGCATGCTGGATTTCGAGGCCGCACTGGCCCGGGCCGAGGCCCAGGTCGGGCTGATCCCGCAGGCCGCCGTGGCACCGATTGCCCAGGCCTGCCTGGCCTCGTTGTATGACGTGGACGCGCTCAGCGTGGCGATTGCCACGGCGGGTAACTCGGCGATTCCCTTGGTCAAGGCGCTGGGCAAGCTGATTGCCGAGGCAGATGCCGGGGCCGAGCGCTATGTGCACCTGGGCGCCACCAGCCAGGATGTGATGGACACCGGCCTGGTGCTGCAACTGCGCCGCGCGCTGGGGTTGATCGAAGCGGACTTGGCGCGCCTGGGCGATGTGCTGGCCGCCCAGGCGCAGCGGCATGCGTCGACACCCTTGGCCGGACGCACCTGGCTGCAGCACGCCACGCCCGTCACCCTGGGCATGAAAATCGCCGGCTGGCTGGGTGCGGTAACGCGCAGTCGTCAGCGGCTGGTCGAATTGAAACCGCGTTTGCTGGTGCTGCAATTTGGCGGTGCGTCGGGCACCCTGGCGGCGCTCGGCGAGCAGGCCATGCCGGTGGCGCAAGCCTTGGCCGCCGAGCTGCAACTGAGCTTGCCCGAACAGCCCTGGCACACACAACGTGATCGCCTGGTGGAGTTCGCCAGCGTGCTGGGCTTGATCGCCGGCAGCCTTGGCAAGCTGGGCCGCGATATCAGCCTGTTGATGCAAACCGAAGCGGCGGAAGTATTCGAGCCCTCGGCGCCGGGCAAGGGCGGTTCGTCAACCATGCCCCACAAGCGCAATCCCGTCGGCGCTGCCGTGCTGATCAGCGCCGCGACCCGCGTGCCCGGTCTGGTCGCGACGATGTTCAGTGCCATGCCCCAGGAGCACGAACGCAGCCTGGGACTGTGGCATGCCGAATGGGAAACCTTGCCCGAGATCTGCCGATTGGTATCGGGTGCGCTGCAACAGGCGCTGCTGCTCAGCGAAGGCCTGGAGGTGGATGCCGCACGCATGGCCCGCAACCTCGACCTGACCCAGGGCCTGGTGCTGGCCGAAGCCGTCAGCATCGTGCTGGCCCAACGCCTGGGCCGTGAAACCGCGCATCACCTGTTGGAGCAGTGCTGCAAGCGCGCCGTCGCCGAGCAGCGCCATTTACGTGCCGTGCTGGCGGACGAGCCGCAGATCACCGCCGAGTTGTCGTCGGCCGAACTGGACCGCTTGCTCGACCCGGCCCACTACCTGGGCCAGGCCCAGACCTGGGTCAGCCGCGCCGTGACCGAACACTTTGGATTGACTGCGTAAGGAGACCGCTGTGGCTTTCGTACAACTCGCCGAGGGCGAACTGCATTACCAACTCGATGGGCCCGTCGATGCGCCGGTATTGGTGCTGTCCAATTCCCTGGGCACCGACCTGCATATGTGGGACATCCAGATTCCGGCGTTCACCGAGCATTTTCGTGTGCTGCGCTTCGATACCCGTGGCCATGGCAAGTCTCTGGTCACCGCAGGGCCCTACAGCATCGAACAACTGGGCCAGGATGTGCTCGCGTTGCTGGATGCGCTGGATATTCAGCGCGCGCATTTTTGCGGGCTGTCCATGGGCGGGCTGATCGGCCAGTGGCTGGGCATCAACGCAGGAAAGCGGCTGCAGCGCCTGGTGCTGTGCAATACCGCCGCCAAGATCGGCACGCCAGAGGTGTGGAACCCGCGTATCGAAATGGTCTTGCGCGATGGCGCGGCGGCGATGGTCGCGCTGCGCGATGCCTCGATTGCACGCTGGTTCACCGCCGATTTTGCCGCCGCCCATCCCCACCAGGCCAAGCAGATCACCGACATGCTCGCGGCCACCTCGCCCGAGGGGTATGCGGCCAACTGCGCGGCGGTGCGTGATGCGGATTTGCGTGAGCAGTTGGCGTCGATCAAGGTACCGACCCTGGTGATTGCCGGCACGGAAGACGCGGTAACACCGCCGGCCGGCAGCCACTTTATCCAGAACCATGTACAGGGCGCCGAATACGCCGAGTTCTATGCGGCGCACCTGTCCAATGTCCAGGCCGGCGCTGCCTTCAGCGACCGTGTCATTGAATTTCTGCTGGGCCGCTGAGGAGCTTTTCGTGGACGAGAAACAACGCTATGCCGAAGGTCTGCAAGTGCGCCGCGACGTGCTGGGCGACGCCCATGTCGAACGCAGCCTCAACGCGCTGACCGAATTCAACAGCGAGTTCCAGGAAATGATCACCCGCCATGCCTGGGGCGACATCTGGACCCGTCCTGGCTTGCCCCGGCACACCCGCAGCCTGATCACCATTGCCATGCTGATCGGCATGAACCGCACCGAAGAGTTGAAGCTGCATCTACGTGCCGCTGCGAGCAACGGCGTGACCCGCGCCGAAATCAAGGAAGTGCTGATGCAGAGCGCGATCTACTGCGGCATACCGGCGGCGAATGCGACGTTTCATCTGGCCGAGTCGGTGTGGGATGAGTTGGGTGTCGAGTCCCGCGAGACCTGACTCTGGAATACAGGCAAATGTGGGAGGGGGCTTGCTCCCGATGACGGTGTGTCAGTCAGCAGATGTAGTGGCTGAACCACCGCTATCGGGAGCAAGCCCCCTCCCACATTCAGGCATCAGCGCATATCGGCATCCCACACCCAATTCCACACCCCCGGCAGATGCACCGGCTCGTTCACATCCTTGACCGTGCGTGCCAGCGCCGCGCGTTGCAGCGCAGCGGTGTCGGTGTAAAACGGCTCGGCGGCGGTAGTCATCCCGTTGATGCGGGCGCTGTCCATCAGGATCTGCAGGTACTCCTGCATATGCCGCGCGGTGTAGCGGTTGATGTCGTGGAAGGTCACCACCACCGGTATCACGCCGTCCACCGTCGGCAACTCGCCCAAGGCTATGCGTTCACGCACCACCGACAGCTGCCGGTACAGGTTGGCGCGGCGGCGCGGGCTGGCGCTGAAGCCCCAGATTTTGCCGTCATTGGCACTCAGGTCGGTCAGTAATACCTGCATGCCGTGGCGCTGGTAGGCGGCGAAGGTGCGGCGGTCGTAGTTCCAGAACGGTGGTCGCACCAGCAGGGGCGGCGTGCCGGTGATGGCGCCAATGTGCGCGGCGCCTTCGGTGAGTGTGCGTTCCAGCTCGGCATCGTTCAGCCAGCGGTGGTTGGTGTGAAACGCCGTGGCCGTATGGAAGGCCAGGACATGGCCGGCGGCGTACTCGCGCTCCATGGTCTTGCGCCCCCGGGCGCTGCCGCCGGAGCGTGCCGCTTCGGTCTGCAGGAAGAACACCGCCTTGATCCCTGGCAGCACCGGGTTGTGCGCCAGGTCGGCCATCACCGAACGGCTCGGGTTGTTGTATCCCGATGCGCTGGGGCCATCATCGAAGGTCAGCAGGAAGCGAATCGGCGCCTGCACTTGCAGGCGCTGTTCGGTCTGCGGCGTCAGGACGATGGGCGAACCAATACAGCCCCCCAGGCTCACGGCCAGGGCCAACACTGCGATGGCTGTAGCGAAGGTTTTCATGCTGTGCGCGTGCCCGAATGAAAGGCCGCTGCTGGGTCGATCAGCAGCGGCAGGCGCGCACCATACAGTAACTGCAGCGCCGGTTTACAGCAGACTTATCGGGTAGCTGACGATCAACCGGTTTTCGTCGAACTCATTGTTGCTGTAGTCGCGACGCATGCTGGAGTTGCGCCAGCGCAGGGTGAGGTTTTTCAGGCTGCCGTTTTGCACGGTGTAGCCCAATTCGCTTTCGCGGCCCCATTCCTTGCCGTCGGTCACCGTGCCGGTGTGCACATTGCTGCCGCTGATATAGCGGTTCATCAAGGTCAGGCCGGGTACGCCAAGGGCGGCAAAGTTGTAGTCGTGGCGCACCTGCCAGGATTTTTCCTCGGCGTTGTCGTAGCTCGCGTTATAGCTGTCGTTGGCCAGGGTGCCGCCGCTGGTGCCGTTGACCCGCATCCAGGCGCTGTCGCCGGTGAGTTTTTGCAGGCCGACATAGAAGGTGTTGCCACCGTAGCGGGCGGATAACAAGCCGGACCAGGTCTTGTTGTCCAGGCTGCCGGCGCGGGCGCTGCCGTCGTCCTTGCCGTAGAAGAACCCCAGGTTGGCGCCCAGGGTCCAGTCGCCCACCGGCTGGCTGTGGATCAGGTTGACGAATTGCTGCCGGTAGATGTCCTTGAGCTGGGCATTCCATACCCCGACTTGCGTGCGTTTGTCGTTGAAGGCGTATTCGGCGCCCTGGAAATTGAAGCGGTCGGAGGTGAACGCAGGTTTGCCGGTCATCGACATGTCGCCCATGCTGCTGTCGTCGCGCGGGCTGTTGGCACGGAACTGACCGCCATACAGGGTCAGGCCCTCGATTTCCTTGGATGTGATTTGCCCACCACGCAGGGTTTGCGGCAGTGAGCGGCCATCGTCCGCGCGCAGGATCGGCAGCACCGGCATCCATTCGCCGACTTTCACCTCCGTCTTGGAAAAACGCGCCTTGAACGCCACGCCCAGGCGACCGAACTCGTCCGCCGGTCGGCCGTCGTGGTCCAGCGGCAATAACTGAGTGCCGCCGGTGCCGCGCCCGCCATCGAGCTTGAGCGAGTACAGGCCCAGCACGTCCACCCCGAAGCCGACCGTGCCCTGAGTGAACCCGGACTTGGCGTCGAAGATGAAACTTTGCGTCCACTCCTGCGCGCCGCCCTGGGTTTTGGTCGGGTTGGTGTAGTTGCGATTGAAGAAGAAATTGCGCAGGTTGAGGTTGGCGCTGGCATCTTCAAGAAAGCCGTGTTCTTCGGCGACCACGGGGAGGGCAAGACTGGCGACCGCAGTTGCCAGCAACAGCCGGCGCGGGTGGAAAGTGCTCATGGTTTCGGACCTGTTGTTATTGGGTTTATGCAGGTGGCGGCCATGGTGCGCGGCGGTGCGGGGGCGATGAAAGTGGGGGAGGGCGGGTTGTGGGCGATGATCGAACGCAAGTTGGTGATAAAAAACCGGCGTAAAAAAAACCGCCTCCGGTGAGGGAGGCGGTTTGTTTACATCGGCGCTATTAGAATAACTTCAGCGGCGGTGCTTCTTCTTTCACAGGCTCGTTCTTCGCGGTCTGCTCGTTCCAGCCACCGCCGAGGGCCTTGTACAGGTTGACCTCGCTGGTCAGCTGCGCCAGGCGGTCGGTGATCAGCGATTGCTGGGCGCTGAACAGTTGGCGCTGGGCATCGAGGAAGGTCAGGTTGCTGTCCACACCGATGCGGTAGCGACGCTCGGCCAGGCGGTAGTAGTCCTGGTTGGCGGCGACGAAGCCACGTTGTGCATCCAGCTGCTGCTTGTAGGTCGCACGCGCGGCGAGGCCGTCGGAGACTTCCTGGAAGCCGGTCTGGATGGCCTTCTCGTAGTTGGCCACGTTGATCTCTTTCTGGATCTTCGAGTAGTCCAGGCTTGCGCGCAGGCTACCGGCGTTGAAGATCGGGATGTTGATCTGCGGTGCGAACGACCAGGTGCCCGAGCCGCCCTTGAACAGGCCGCCCAGGTTCGGGCTGGCGGTACCGGCGCTGGCGGTCAGGCTGATGCTCGGGAAGAACGCCGCGCGGGCCGCACCGATGTTGGCGTTGGCGGCCTTGAGGTTGTACTCGGCCTGAACGATGTCGGGACGCCGTTGCAGCAGGTCCGACGGCAAGCCGGCCGGGACTTCGCTGAGCAGGTCATCCGACAGTGGCTTGCTGGCGATATTCGCCGGCAGGCCGGTGCCCAGCAGCAGGGTCAGGCTGTTTTCGTCCTGGGCCACCTGGCGCGTATAGCGGGCCAGCTGCACGCGGGCGTTTTCCACCGAGGTGCGCGCCTGACTGAGGTCGAGGGCCGAGGCCACGCCGACTTCGTTGCTGCGCGAGGTGAGCTTGAAGCTCTGCTCGAACGCGCCGAGAGTGTCCTGGGTCAGCTTGAGCAGTTCCTTATCGGCCTGCCAGGTCAGGTAGGCATTCGCCACACTGGCCACCAGGCTGATCTGGGTGCTGCGTCGCGCTTCTTCGGTGGCGAAGTATCGCTGCAGCGCTTCTTCACTCAGGCTGCGCACTCGACCGAACAGGTCCAGCTCATAAGAGCTGATCCCCAGGCCTGCCGAGTACTGGCTGGCAATGGTCGATTCGCCGGTCTGCGACAGGCGCGCCGGAGTACGCGAACGGCTGCCGCTGCCGGTGGCCGAGACAGCCGGGAACAGGTCGGCACGCTGGATCTGGTACTGCGCCGCATACGCGTCGATGTTCAGGGCCGCGACGCGCAGGTCACGGTTGTTCACCAGCGCGGTCTGGATCAACTGTTGCAGGGCAGGGTCATGGAAAAACTGCTTCCAGCCTTGCTCGGCAGCAGCCTGGCCCGGCGCCTGGGCCGACGAATACGCCGGCCCCTGCGGGAACTGCGCTGCTACCGGCGCTTCGGGGCGCTGGTAGTCAGGGATCAGCGAGCAGCCACTGAGCACGAATGCGGTGACGGCTAAGGAAAGTAGCGACTTGCTCATTGGCCAGCCTCTTTAGGAGTTTGCTTGGTTTCTGTCTTTTTACGCTCGCCAGCGGAGGACACGGTTGCGTAGAACAATGGCACCCAGAAGATCGCCAGCACAGTGGCCGTGATCATACCGCCGATAACGCCGGTACCGATCGCGTGCTGGCTGCCTGAGCCGGCGCCGGTGGAAATCGCCAGCGGCAATACGCCGAGCACGAACGCCATGGACGTCATGATGATCGGACGCAGACGCATGCGGGACGCCTCGATGGCCGCCTCGACGATGCCCTTGCCCTGCTCGTGGAGCTCTTTGGCGAACTCCACGATCAGGATGGCGTTTTTCGCCGCCAGGCCCACCGTCACCAGCAAGCCCACCTGGAAGAACACGTCGTTGGACAAGCCGCGCATGCTGGTGGCGATCAGTGCACCGATCACACCCAGTGGCACCACCAGGATCACCGCGATCGGAATCGACCAGCTTTCGTACAAGGCCGCGAGGCACAGGAACACCACCAGCAGCGACAGGGCGTACAGCGCAGGCGCCTGGGAGCCGGACAGACGTTCTTCGTACGACAGGCCTGTCCACGCGTAGCCGATGCCGGCCGGCAGTTCCTTGGCAATGCGCTCGACTTCCGCCATCGCGTCACCGGTACTGTAGCCAGGCGCCGGCGTGCCGAGGATTTCCATCGCCGCTACACCGTTATAACGCGAGAGCTTCGGCGAGCCGTAGATCCACTTGCCCGACGAAATGGCCGACAGTGGCACCATTTTCCCGGAGTCGGCGCGCACGTACCATTTGTCCAGGTCTTCCGGCGACATACGGCTGGCCGCGTCACCCTGCACATACACTTTCTTCACACGACCACGGTCGATGAAGTCGTTGATGTAGCTACCGCCCAAGGCGATGGCCAGGGTCTGCTGGATGTCCGAGAGGCTGATGCCCTGGGCGCTGGCTTTCTCGTCATCGACGGTCAGTTCGTACTGCGGCTCATCGTTCACGCCGTTGGGCCGCACGCCCGCCAGTATCTTGCTTTGGGCTGCCGCACCGAGGAACTGGTTACGGGCTGCCATCAGCTTGTCATGGCCGACACCACCCTGGTCTTGCAGGAACACGTCGAAGCCGGTGGCGTTACCCAATTCCAGAACCGACGGCGGCACGATGGCAAAAACCATGGCGTCCTTGAAGGTCTGCATGAAGTAGCCTTGGGCGCGCTTGGCAATCTCGAATACCGACGTGGACGCATCACGCTCGTCCCACGGCTTGAGCATCACGAAGGCCAGACCCGAGCTTTGACCACGACCGGCAAAGTTGAAGCCGTTCACGGTGAACACCGATTTCACGCCCTTGCCTTCGCCTGGCTCGCCTTCCTTGTCATGCAGCAGGAAGGCCCGCATGTCGTCGATGACTTTTTGCGTGCGTTCCGCCGAGGAGCCTACCGGTGTCTGCACCTGGGCAAAGATCACGCCCTGGTCTTCTTCAGGCAGGAACGCGCTCGGAATACGGGTGAACATCCAGATCATGCCGGCCAGGATCAGCACGTACACCAGGAAGGCCGGGATTTTGTGCTTGATCATCGCGCCCACGCCGCGCTCGTACTTGAGTACGCCGCTGTCGAAGGTGCGGTTGAACCAGCCAAAGAAGCCGCGCTTGGGTTGGCCGTGTTTTTCCGGGTCGATTGCCTTGAGCATGGTGGCGCAAAGGGCTGGGGTGAAGATCAGGGCAACCAGTACCGACAACGCCATCGCCGACACGATCGTGATGGAGAACTGGCGGTAGATCACACCGGTGGAACCGCCGAAGAAGGCCATCGGCAGCAGTACCGCCGACAGTACCAGGGCAATACCCACCAGGGCGCCCTGGATCTGGCCCATGGACTTGATCGTCGCTTCCTTGGGCGACAGGTGTTCCTCGGCCATCACCCGTTCGACGTTTTCAACCACGACGATGGCATCGTCCACCAGCAAGCCGATGGCCAGGATCATGCCGAACATGGTCAGGGTGTTGATGGTGAAGCCGAACGCCGCCAGGATCCCGAAGGTACCCAGCAATACCACCGGTACGGTCATGGTGGTGATGATGGTGGCGCGGAAGTTCTGCAGGAACAGGAACATCACCAGGAACACCAGCACGATCGCTTCGACCAGGGTGTGCACCACACCGGAGATCGATTCGGTCACCACCGGGGTCGTGTCGTACGGCACCACGGCTTTCATGCCAGGCGGGAAGAACGGTTCCAGGGACGCCACGGTAGCGCGGATTGCTTTACCGGTATCCAGGGCGTTCGCACCGGCTGCCAGTTTGATCGCCATACCGGAGGCCGGCTTGCCGTTGAACTGTGCACTGATGCTGTAGTTCTGGCCGCCCAGTTCGATACGTGCAACGTCGCCCAAGCGCACTTGGGAACCGTCGGCATTCACCTTCATCAGGATCTTGGCGAACTCTTCAGCGCTTTGCAGACGGGTCTTGCCGATGATGGTGGCGTTCAGCTGGGTGCCGGGCAGGGCAGGCAGGCCGCCCAGTTGGCCGGTGGCCACCTGCACGTTCTGGGCCTTGATGGCGTTGCTGACATCCACCGGGGTCAGCTGGAAGTTGTTCAGCTTGGCCGGGTCGAGCCAGATACGCATGGCGTACTGCGAACCGAACACCTGGAAGTCACCCACACCCGCAGTACGGGAGATCGGGTCCTGGATGTTGGACACGATGTAGTTGGAGAGGTCGTCCTTGGTCATGCTGCCGTCTTCCGACACCAGACCGATCACCATCAGGAAGTTCTTCACCGACTTGGTCACGCGGATACCCTGCTGCTGCACTTCTTGCGGCAGCAGTGGGGTCGCCAGGTTCAGCTTGTTCTGCACCTGCACCTGAGCGATATCCGGGTTGGTACCCTGGTTGAACGTCGCGGTGATGGTCATGCTGCCGTCGGAGTTACTGTCCGAGGCCACATAGCGCAGGTTGTCGATACCGTTGAGCTGTTGCTCGATGACCTGCACCACGGTGTCCTGCACGGTTTGTGCGGACGCGCCTGGGTAGGTCACCTGAATATCAATAGCGGTTGGCGCAATGGCCGGGTATTGGTTGATGGGCAACTTCAGGATCGACAGTGCCCCGACCAGCATGATCACCAGGGCAATTACCCAGGCAAAAATGGGACGGTCGATAAAAAATTTCGACATGGATTACTCCCCTTGACCAGCAGCGGCAGCAGGCGCTGCAGCAGTACCGGCGGGTTTGGCGTTGTCGGCGTCCTTGACCTTGACTTCAATGCCCGGCTTGATGAATTGCAGGCCTTCGGTGATCACGCGGTCGCCGGCGTCCAGGCCTTTTTCCACCAGCCAGTAGGCGCCGGAAGTCCGATTGGCAACCAGTACGCGTTGCTCGACCTTGTTGTCCTTGTTCACGATCAGTGCGGTCGGAATGCCCTTCAGGTCACGGGTCACGCCTTGTTGCGGCGCGAGAATGGCCTTGCTGTTCACACCGGCTTGCAGCTGGGCGTGCACGAACATGCCGGGCAGCAGCACATGGTCAGGGTTAGGGAACACGGCGCGCAGGGTCACGGAACCGGTGGTCTGGTCGACCGACACTTCAGAGAACTCCAGCTTGCCTGGGTGGCCGTAGTCGCTGCCGTCTTCCAGGGTCAGCTTGACCATGGCGGCGTTGTCGCCGGCTTTTTGCAGTTGGCCGCTTTCCAGGTCGCGGCGCAGTTTCAGCATTTCTGCCGAAGACTGGGTGACGTCGACGTAGATCGGGTCCAGTTGCTGGATCACGGCCATGGCATCGGCCTGGCCATTGCTGACCAGCGCGCCTTCGGTCACCGAAGAGCGGCCGATGCGTCCGGAAATCGGCGCGAACACCTTGGTGTAGCGCACATTGATCTGCGCGCTCTGCAGGTCTGCCTCGGCGGTCATGCGGTCGGCGACGGCAGTGTCGTATTCCTGGCGGCTGACGGCTTGCTCATCGACCAATTGCTTGTAGCGATCGGTGATCGACTTGGTCTGGGTCAGCTTGGCCTGGGCGCTCTTGAGTGTGGCCTCATACACCGACGGATCGATCTGGTAGAGCTGCTGCCCTTCCTTCACGTCGGCGCCTTCCTTGAACAGGCGCTTGAGAATGATGCCGTTCACCTGTGGGCGCACTTCGGCAATGCGGTAGGCCGTGGTGCGGCCTGGCAGCTCGGTGGTCAGGGTAAAGGCTTGCGGTTGAATGGTGACCACGCCGACCTGAGGGGTTTGAGCGGGCGGTGCCGCTTCTTCCTTTTTACATCCGCTGAGCAGCGATGCCAGGGCGACGGCAGTGACCAGAGCGGTAACAGCTGGCTTAAGTTGCATGAAGATCCTCGGGTCAGGCGCGCAGGGTGCGCACAAGAAGTGTGGAAGGGTGAAAAACAAGCTGTGAGTAGATAAGTAGCTTGCTACGCAATATACTTACGTTCATGGTTGTTTGTAAACTCTTGACAGGCAGGGCGGAATGTAGACAAAGCACCGTCCAAAGCCTCGATTTTAGTACGTTCGGCGCCCTTGACGGTGTCGTCCCACAATTATTCTGATGATCGTTCGCGTCTATTAACCTTGCGTTAACGATAGTCCCAAGTGTTCTGATTGAGGTTTTACTGCCATGGTTCGTCGTACCAAAGAGGAAGCTCAGGAAACGCGCAGCCAGATCCTCCAAGCTGCCGAGCAAGCCTTTTATGAACGGGGCGTTGCGCGGACCACGCTGGCGGACATCGCCGCTCTGGCGGGCGTGACGCGCGGTGCCATCTACTGGCATTTCAGCAACAAATCCGACTTGCTGCAGGCGCTGCTCGACACGCTGCACGAACCCTTGGACGAATTGGCCCGGGCGAGTGAAAGCGAGGATGAAGTCGACCCGTTGGGGTGCATGCGCAAGCTGCTGATTCATCTTTATCATCAAGTGGCTCTGGACCCGAAAACCCGGCGCATCAACGAGATCTTGTTCCATAAGTGCGAATTCACCGATGAAATGTGTGACATGCGCCGCCAGCGCCAGGCCCATACCCTGGAGTGCAACCTGCGCATCGGCCTGACGTTGCGTAATGCGGTGCATCGTGGGCAATTACCGGAAAATCTCGATACCGCCCGTGCAGCGGTGTGCATTCATGCCTTCATCCAAGGCCTGATCGGCCAGTGGCTGTTGGTGCCTGACAGCTTTCAACTGCATCAGGACGCCGAACGCTGGGTGGATGCCGGGCTGGACATGCTGCGCCTGAGCCCCAGCCTGCGCAATTGAGACAAAATGCGTAATTACGTCCAGTTGTGTCAACAGTAAAGCCTAAGGATGGTCAATCGTCCTTCTGCCTGATTGAAGGGATGACTTTATATACGCGCTGGCGGGCGGTTGATAGGTAGCGGCCTAAGTATTTTGTAGCGATTTTGTTGCGGTTCTGTGAAGCGATGTTTCCAAGGGGCTACACACAGGCAAAATGTGGGAGGGGGCTTGCTCCCGATAGCAGTGGTTCAGTCAACACTTCATTGACTGACAAACCGCCATCGGGGGCAAGCCCCCTCCCACATTGTTCCATGTTTCAGTCAGTTAGATCGGCAGCGTTGGGTAGTCGATATAGCCAACTGGCCCTTTGCCGTAGAAGGTTTCCGGGTGCGGCTCGTTCAGTGGCGCATCGGCCTTCAAGCGTGCCGGCAGGTCCGGGTTGGCAATGAACGGTATGCCGAAGGCCACCGCATCGGCCTTGCCGGCGGCCAGCCAGGCGTTGGCGCTGTCTTTGGTGAAGCGTTCGTTGGCGATGTAGACGCCGCCGAAGGCTTTTTTCAGTTGTGGGCCGAGGCTGTCCGCGCCTTCTTTTTCACGGGCGCAGATAAAGGCAATGCCACGCTTGCCCAGTTCACTGGCCACGTAGGTGAAGGTTTCCGCCAGGTTGGCGTCACCCATATCGTGAGCGTCGGCGCGCGGTGCCAGGTGCACGCCCACGCGGCCGGCACCCCAGACTTCGATGGCGGCATCGGTCACTTCCAGCAGCAGGCGCGCACGGTTTTCCAGGGAACCGCCGTACTGGTCGGTGCGCTGGTTGGTGCTGCTTTGCAGGAACTGGTCGAGCAGGTAGCCGTTGGCGCCGTGGATTTCAACGCCGTCGAAACCGGCGGCCTTGGCGTTTTCGGCGCCGGTGCGGTAAGCGTCGACGATGTCGGCGATTTCAGCGGTTTCCAGGGCGCGTGGGGTCGGGTAGTCGGCCAGTGGGCGCACCAGGCTGACGTGGCCTTTGGGCTGGACCGCGCTCGGCGCCACCGGGGTTTCGCCGTTCAGGTACGACTCATGGGAGATGCGCCCGACGTGCCACAGTTGCAGGAAGATCTTGCCGCCCGCGCCGTGGATCGCCTTGGTCACATTGGACCAGCCGCGAACCTGGTCGTTGGACCAGATGCCCGGCGTGTCCGGGTAGCCCACGCCCATGGGCGTTACGGAGGTGGCTTCGCTGAGGATCAGCCCGGCGGATGCGCGCTGTACGTAGTACTCGGCCATCAGCGCATTGGGCACGCGGCCGGCGTCGGCACGGCAGCGGGTCAGCGGCGCCATGATGATGCGGTTTTTCAGTTCCAGGTCGCCCAGTTTGATGGGGTCGAAAATAGTCGGCATTGGAAAGCACCTTTGTCTCAAGTTGATCAGTGGGTCGTGGGGGCCAGCTCGGCATCGCCGGGGGCGCTGAGTTCGGTGAAGAGCGCGGTGAGGAAGGCTTGGATCACGTCCTCATTGCGTTTGAAAAAATGCCACTGCCCGGCCTTCTGGCTGGTGATCAAGCCCGCCCGTTGCAACGTCGCCAGGTGGGCCGACACGGTCGACTGGGACAAGCCGCAGCGCTGGTCGATCTGCCCGGCGCAGATGCCGTATTCGTGATTGTGCAGTTGCTCGGGAAATTGCACTTTCGGGTCTTTCAGCCAGGTGAGGATGTCTCGTCGTACTGGGTGCGCCAGGGCTTTTATTATGTCGTCGAGGTCGAAGGGCATGGCAGAGGCTCGGTGTCGTAAAACGTTATATCGCGATGAGGCGAACCTTAAATCGTTATATCCCGATATACCAATATGATTTTGCTCTGAGGTCAGTCGAATTGGGTATATCGGGTTATAACGATACGTTGGCGGCGGTGGTAGACTGCGCGCCATGAATTATCTCGCACACTTGCACCTAGGCGGCCAACGGCCTGCGCAACTGCTGGGCAGCCTGTATGGCGACTTCGTCAAAGGCCGCTTGCAGGGCCAGTTCAGTCCCTCGATCGAAGCGGCGATCCAATTGCACCGTTCCATCGACCGCTTTACCGACAGCCACCCGTTGGTAGGGGAGGCGTTGTCGCGTTTCAGCCTGACCCGCAGGCGCTATGCCGGGATCGTGCTCGATGTGTTTTTCGACCATTGCCTGGCGCGGGACTGGGCGCGGTATGCCGACCAGCCGCTGGAGCACTTCACCGCGCAGGTGTACCGCGTGCTGGCGGCCGAACCGCAGTTGCCGGGGCGGCTGGCGCAGATTGCGCCATATATGGCGGCGGATGACTGGTTGGGCTCGTATCGTGAGTTTGCGGTGATGGAGCAGGTGTTGCGCGGGATTTCGCGGCGGTTGACCCAGCCCGAGGAGTTGGGATATGCGATGCAGGAGTTGCGTGTGTTGTATGAGCCGCTGAGTGAGGATTTCCGGTTGTTCTACCCCGAGGTGCAGAAATTTGCCCAGTCCCAACTGACAACGCAAAACTAATGTGGGAGGGGGCTTGCTCCCGATAGCAGTGTGTCAGTCACTGTATGTATTGACTGAACCACTGCTATCGGGAGCAAGCCCCCTCCCACATTTTGACCGTGCCCACTTCAGGCCGCATAGGCGGGGCGAGTGTCTTCCAATTCGGCTTCCGGCAACGGCCCAAACAACGCCCTCTGCACCGCCTGCTGCGCCTGATACGCCAGCGCCGCGCGTTCCTGTCCGGCGCAGGCAATCGGCTTGAGCAGGTGAATCTCCACATCGCCCTGGTCATGGGCAAACAGCCGCATCAGGTGCGACAGCAGATCATCGTCGCCAATGAACGGTGCCAGTGCGTCCACCTCGCCATTGCGCAGATAACGTATCGCCACCGGCTGCAGCGACACGTCCGCATCGATCGCACTGGCCAACAACCGCCCGTGAAACGTGCGCAGGCTGCGACCGTCCGTGGTGGTGCCTTCGGGGAACATCAACAGCGGGTGCTGTTGCTCCAGGTGACGGGTCATCTGTTTGCGAATCAACTGGCTGTCACCCGAGCCACGGCGGATGAACAGG
Organism: Pseudomonas sp. R2-37-08W; assembly: GCF_003851705.1. Lineage (NCBI taxonomy): Bacteria > Pseudomonadati > Pseudomonadota > Gammaproteobacteria > Pseudomonadales > Pseudomonadaceae > Pseudomonas > Pseudomonas sp. R2-37-08W. The sequence continues at coordinate 1,601,691 of NZ_CP027728.1, forward strand.
CTGCCGGCCTTCGCCGCCAACCAGCCGGCCACCGGCCAGGTGCGCACTTCGGCTTTGGACAGGAACGACAGCGGCGTCACCATGCCCAGCAGCGGAATATCCGTCCAGGACACATGATTGCTCACCCACAGCATCGGCGTTTGCGGCAACTGGCCGTGCACCGTCACGCGAAAGGGCAGGGCGTGGGTCAACCGCGCCATGAAGAACCGCGACCAACGCTGGCGCCGCACCATCGAATTGGCCACGCCCAGACGCTCGAACAGGCCAAACACACTGGCCATGGTCAAGCCCAGCGCCACCACCAGCAGCACCCGGGCGATGCGCCCGTACACGCGCAGGCGGCCCATCACATGGCTGCCTTGAAGTGACGCGCATAGCGCGGGCACAGCTCATCGCGCTTGAGCAGGATGAACACGTCGGCCACCTGGAAATCTTCATCCCAGCACGGCTCGCCGCAAATCTTCGCGCCCAGGCGCATATAAGCCTTGAGCAGCGGTGGCATTTCGGCGATGACGTTGGACGGCAGGTCCATCGCCGGCAGGGGCTTTTTCGGCTCGGCGCGCAGGTGTTCATTGCACAGGTAGCGCTCGCGCAGACGCTGCATGATCGCGTGGGCCTGAATGCCACCGTCGTGCATCGGGATGCTCGCGCACCCCATCAGGTAGCTGTAGCCGCCCTCGTTGAGCACCTCGGCCAACTCGCCCCAGAGCACCGCGATGGTGCCGCCGTTGCGGTAGGCCGGGTCGACGCAGGTACGGCCGATTTCCAGGATCGGGCCCTGCAAGTGCAGCAGCCCATGCAGGCTGAATTCCTCTTCGCTGTAGAACCGGCCCAAGGTGCTGGCGGCCTGGTGATCGAGCAAACGGGTGGTGGCCACCAGTCGACCGCTGTTTAAGTCACGCACGCCGATGTGGCTGCAGTGAACATCATAGTCATCCATGTCCAGACCCAGTTCCGCGCCTTTCAGCTTGGCGTTGAACTCGCCGCTGAACACGTTGAACCGCAGGGCCTGGGCTTCCTGCAAGGCCGCGGCGCCAACCAGGCGTTCGGCTTGCAGGCGGCGTTCATTGCCGGTGTCGCTGATGCGGGCGAGCTGAGTCATAGCGAGTCTCCGAGTGCCGGCCAGGTTGTGCGGCCAGTCGACTTTGTTGTCCAAACTCAGGCTATGTAGGCTCGGTGTCATCTCCATGAAGTTACGGTGACGGTTGGATGACAGGCCCCTTGTCGTCAATCTGTCATCGGCCTGGATTAGGCTCGCGGGCTTGAATGCCCCTTGAGTTTGCGTCCATGGTCAAAGGCCTGCTGTGCGTTGTCTTGTTATTCATCACCGTGAGTGCGCGTGCTGAAACCTGGCCTGGCCATGACTGGGTGACGGGCAGGTTGATCGAAGGTCCTGCTGTCGACGCGCTGAATGCCTACGCATTCCCGCCCCGTGACGACAACACTCGCCAAGGTATTCGTACCGACGCGCTGTTGGTGATCCGCGACGGCCAGATCATCTATGAACGCTACGCAGCACCCACTAGCGCCAGCACGCCGCACCTGACCTGGTCGGTCAGCAAAAGCCTGATGGCGACCGTACTGGGGGTGGCCTACGGCGAAAACCGCTTCAAACTGAACGACCCCGCCGCGCGCTTTTACCCACCGATGAAGCAGCACCCCAAGGTGACGATGGCCGACCTGCTGCACTGGGCCTCGGGCTTGGACTGGCAGGAAGACTATGAATACGCGCCGCTCAAATCCTCGGTAGTGGCGATGCTCTACACCCGTGGCCGCGGCGATATGGCGCAATTCGCGGCCGAGACCGAGGCCGCCGATGCACCCGGCCAGGCTTTTCGTTACTCCAGCGGCGACAGCAATATTCTGTCGGCCGCGCTCAAAGGCATGCTCGGGCACAAGGCTTATATGAGCTACCCGTGGGAGGCGTTGTTCAAGCCATTGGGCATTCGCACTGCAACCTGGGAAACCGATGCCGACGAGACGTTTGTCGCCTCATCTTATGCCTACCTCACCGCCCGCGATCTGGCGCGGGTCGGGCTGTTGATGGCGCGGGACGGGCGTTGGGAAGAGCGACAATTGCTGCCCAAGGAGTGGGTCGCGTTCAATCGCCAACCCTTCGCCAATTACAAAGCGGGCCAGGATGAAGCCGTGCCAGGCGGGCAATGGTGGCTCAACCTGAGCACCCCCGCACCCTGGCCCGACGCACCGGCCGACACCTTCGCCGCACTGGGGCACTGGGGCCAGGCGCTGTTCGTGCTGCCCGACGAACACTTGGTCATCGTGCGCTACGGCGATGACCGCGACGGCAGCTACCGACATAACGAACTGCTCAAACGCGTGCTGGCGGCGGTGCGATCATGATTCGGCGCCATCCGCTTATCAGCGTTTTGCTGCTGTTGTTGCTCGTGTTGTTGGGCTGGGTGTGGCATGAGCGCATCAACCTGCAAGCCTTTCCCGACATCATCGCGGCGTACACGGCCAAGGAGTATTGCTCGTGTCGCTATGTGGAAAACCAACCCGCCGACTACTGCCGTGGCTATGTGAAGCAATACGTGCCGACCAGCGCTTTCAGTGATAATCCCGAGCGCAGTGAAGTGACGGCGAGTGGGCTGGGACGTACGCACACGGCACGGTGGCTGGGCGATCGTCAGGGCTGTCGCCTGAATCCCTGAAACCCACACATCACCCTTGTGGGAGGGGGCTTGCCCCCGATGACAGCGTGTCAGTCACAGGATGAGTTGCTGACCCACCGCTATCGGGGGCAAGCCCCCTCCCACATTGGATTTGCGCCGTTCGTGAGATTGCGCTTAAGGTTCATCCAGATTTTTTGCCCCATGAGCCTTTATGTTCAATTTCAAACCTTTGGTCTTTGCACTGCTGACCTGTGCCGCTGTGTCTGCCCATGCCGACTGGTACCTGGATAACGAGTCTTCACGCCTGTCCTTCGTCACCACCAAAAACACCGAAATCGCCGAAGTGCAGCGCTTCCTCGTGCTGCACGGCAAGGTCGACAGCCAGGGCGCGGCCCAGGTCCAGGTGGAGCTGGAGTCGATCAACAGTGGCGTCCCGCTGCGTGACGAGCGCATGCGCAAAGAGTTGTTCGAGATCAAGCAGTTTCCCGAAGCGTTGATCAGCACCCAGATCAACCTGCAACCGATCAATGACCTGGCCTCTGGCGCGCAACTGGAGTTGCGCCTGCCGCTGAGCATCACCTTGCATGGCAAGACCCAGACCTACACGGCCGAGCTATTGGCCACGCGCCTGGATGACCGGCGCTTCCAGGTGGTGACCCTGGAGCCGGTGGTGCTGCATGCCGAGGATTTTGACCTCGCGCCAGGCGTGGCCGCGCTGCGCAAGGTCGCAGGTCTTAAATCGATCAGTTTGTCGGTGCCGGTGGGTGCGGTGCTGATCTTTACGGCGCGCTGACGTGGGCGGCGCGGTGTTCCCGTGGCGCAGCGCCAACCGTTTCGAGTTGCTGATCGACGGGCCGAGTTTCTTCCCGCAGATGTTGGCCGGGATTGCGCGGGCTGAGCAGCAGGTCGATCTGGAGTTGTACCTGGTGGAAGCCGGCGCCTGCGCCGAAGCGATGGTGCAGGCGCTGGTGCTCGCAGCTGAACGCGGTGTGCAGGTGCGTTGCCTGTTCGATGATTACGGCAGCCTGGCGTTTACCCTCGGGCTGCGCAAGCGCCTGACCGACGCGGGTGTGGAGCTGCGGTTCTACAACCGCCTGAGCTGGCGGCGCTGGATGCGCAACCTGTACCGTGACCACCGCAAGGTGTTGTTGGTCGACCAGGGTATCGCGGTGGTTGGCGGCACCGGTGTGACGGATGAGTTCTGGACGCCGGGCCAGGACACCGCCGACTGGCATGAAGTGATGGTGCAGATCAGCGGTCCGCTGGTGCTGGATTGGCAGGCGCTGTTCGATCGTCAATGGCACGCCAACGCCGCCCGCCGCGAGTGGAAGCCCGCCACCCACTTTGGTTTGCCGCGTTTGCCCAAGGTGCCCGCGACCGGGCCGGGCCTGGGGCGGGTTGCCTATGCCGACGCCCGTCAGCATCGCGATATCCTGCAGTCGCTGATCCGCGCCTTGAACAGCAGCCAGCAGCGGATCTGGCTGGCCACCCCGTACTTCCTGCCGACCTGGAGCGTGCGTCGCGCGTTACGCCGGGCGGCGGGGCGCGGCGTCGATGTACGCCTGCTGCTCACCGGCCCGCGTACCGACCACCCATCCGTACGTTACGCCGGGCACCGTTATTACCCACGGTTGCTGCGCTCGGGGGTGCAGATCTTTGAATACCAGCCGTGCTTTTTGCACCTGAAGATGGTGCTGGTGGACGATTGGGTGAGCATCGGCTCGTGCAATTTCGACCACTGGAATCTGCGCTTCAACCTGGAGGCCAACCTCGAAGCGTTGGACCCTGAGTTGACGCAGGCTGTGGCTGGCAGTTTCGAGCGCGATTTCGCCCAGAGCCAGGCGATGAGCCTGCAGGCATGGAAGGCGCGGCCGCTGTGGCGGCGGGTGAAGCAGAGGTTGTGGGGGTGGGTCGACAGGTTGGTGGTCAACCTGTTGGATCGGCGAGGGTAGGGTGCCCCCCGCCTTTGGTTACTTACGCGGTTTAGAACTGCAACGAATACTGCGCCGTGATGTTCTGGTCCCGTGAACGCTCGCCGCGCTGTTGGCTGAAAGCCAGGTCCAGCGCGCTGTTGCGGCTCAGGCGTGCGGTGGCGCCCAGCTCCAGTCGTGTGCTGAGCCGATCCAGCGGGGCGCCGTTCACCTTAAAGGTGTAGCCGTCTTCCCAGGCCACTTGAGCCGCCGATTGGCGATCGCCGCCGGCATGGGTATAGGCCAGGCCGCCACGCAGTCTCAACCATGACGGGCCAGTCTGTGCCTGGGCCAAGTCGAGGTTCACGCGCACGCCGCCGGTGGTCAGTTTGACACTGTCGTTCGCGCGTTGGCCGCGCAGTGACGCCATGCCGCCGCGTTCGGTGAAGCCGTCGCTGCGCTGCTGCACAGTGGCCAGTTGCAGGTAGGGCTGCCAATCCCAGAAACCGTGATTGAAGCGATAGTTGGCTTCGGCGAACGCCTGCACGGTACGGTTGGTGTAGTCGGCAGACAGCCGATTCTCCACGCCTGGGAAGCTGACTCGGCGCTTGGTTGCGATCTGATGCTGCGCATAGGCGATGCCGCCGTACAGGCCCAGAGCGTCCCAGGTGTGCCCCACGTGCAGGCCCAACTGGTAGCTGTCGACACTCGCCTTGCCGCGAGCGCCGGCCTTCACGTCGCCAGTGCTGCTGCCCGCAACCATCCCCACGCGTGTGCCTTGTTCCAGCCGGTGATCGAACCCGACCAACAGGCCTGTGCTGCTGTGGGACGCGCGGGCGGTGTTGCTATTGCCTTGCAGTTGGCCGGTCTGGCGTGGCAGTTGCACCCAGGCGCCCTCGCTCAGTGCTTCGGCCTCGGTAGCGCTACGACCATGGGCGTTACGCTGCCGGTCGAGTACGGCTTCACGCACTACCCGGCTGTTTTCGATCAGTGCCGCCTGGGTACTGGCATGCAGCTCGCCGCTCAGTTGGTCCAGGGCCGAGGGGGCCTGCTCGGGGAACAGTGCGGTGAGGCGCTGCAGCAGCGGGGTCGGCGCGGCTTGAGCATCGGCGGCCGTGGCGACGGCGCGTTGGTTGGTGGTGTTTGCCGCAGAAGCCAGTGGCCTTCCACGCGCAAACTCGACCAGCAGGTTATTGGCTTGCTTGACTTGGGACACGCTGAGGAAGGGCGAGAACTCTCGATGGTCGATCGCGGCAAACTCGCCGCTCACGGCACCTTTTGCCTGGAGGATGCTGTATTGCTGGCCCAATGGGTAGGTGCCGGGTTGTGCGCTCAGGTACAGCGTGCCGCCGTTGACAGTGGCCTGGTTATCGACCTGCAGTTTTGCCGGCCGGCCCTGGCCGACCAGCTCGGCCATCAGGGTTGCGCCGGGTGCTTGACGGTAGTCACCTTCGACGGCCAAAGAGCCGTTCAGGCGCAGAACGCCGCCTTCGAGGTTCACATCGCCCTTGAGGGTGTTGTTGCCGGCCAGCTCCAGGATACCTGCGTTGAGCGTGGCCCCGGCAAAGCTGTTATTGCCGCTCAAGCGTAACCAGCCGGCGCCGCTTTTTTCCAGGCGCCCGGGGCCGCTGATATCGTTGCGCCAGTCGTCCCATGCGCCGCCTTGCCATACCACCGCGCCGCCGGCGGGGCGGTCCATGTTTACCTGTGTGTCCACCCGCAGTTGGCCGGGCCCGTCGATGGCTTTTTTCAGATCTATCAGGCCCCAGCCGTACACATCGTCGACGCCAGGCTCACCCAGGTCGGTGGCGGTGGTCAGCAACACATCGCGGATGTGCGGGTTGTCGAGGTAAGGGAAGCGCTCGATCAGCAATGCCAGTGCACCTGTTACGTGAGGCGCGGCGATGGAGGTTCCGGAAGCGGTGAAGTCTGTAAATTCGAGTTTGTCGCCGGTCACTGTAAAGCCGTCGGCGTCGCCTTCGTTGTCGTAGTGGGTTTCGGTGTGTATGGCCCCTGTTACCCCGGCAGAAGTGATATCCGTTCCCGGCGCCGCCAGGCACCAGTCCTTGCTGAAGCCACAGCGGTACGAACCATCGCTCAAGGTCAGCGCCTGGTTGACGTTGACCACGGTCAACCAATAGCGCTCGAGTTCGGCGACCGCGCGCGGCAGACTCGAATGAACCCCAGCAAAGGGTGCTGCTCGTGGTGTTGCGTTGGGGGTAAGTGTATTGCCCGCCGCCCATACCTGGAGCATGCCGTATTTGACGGAGGCGTCGGCTATGGCTCTGAGCTCTGCATAGCTGCGGGTATGGGTTTGATCCAATTCCTCGTCCAGTGCCGCCTCATCTGCCAAGGGGACTGTAGGCCCCCAGCTATGGTTGACGACTCGCACATTTTGCTCGTGCAGTTGGGCGTAGGCGGCGTTGACTGCCTCCGGTGTTGGATGGGTGACGCTGTACGGCCGCACACCGGGGCCGTCCTGGTAAGTGTTGCTGAATCTGCGCAACGCACTCACATTGGCCCCGAAGGCTACGCCATGGGCCCCGGCGCCATTTCGGTTGGCGAGTATGTTGGCGGCCACGAAGGTGCCGTGCCATTCATAGCGAGCTCCTGTGTTTCTAAGATAGTCATCCACTTGTTCGCGGGTGAAATCACCGTTGACGATTTCCTCCTCTAATGCGACCAAGGCTTCAGGCGGCAGAGCCTCAAGCACATGCGCGGCGGAACGATCACCCTCGCTGAAGAAGCAGCCACCGAACAGCACCGTATCGCTTTTACATCCGGGGTCTGCCAGGCGCACGCCGGAATGCGGTTTGCCGGCAAACTCGTCATGGCGCAAGTCGCTGCCGGAATCATAAACCCCCACTTGCACGCCCGCGCCACTCAACCCCCGGGCATAAGCGTAATCGGCACCGATGGCGCCCAGCCCCCAGCTTTTTTTGAACTCATCGCTGCGCCAGCTGGCGGCGTCGTGCAATCGACCCTGTTCGCTGTAGCTCGCGGCTTCAACGGGCATGCCCGGCAGACTCCCGAGCATGCACAGCGCGAGTGCTTTTCGCTTGAGCGCTGAGTAAAAAAGGATGTTGTAAATGGCCCGTGGGACGTTTTTCGTCGGCGACATAGTCCACCTGCACACTGATTTAGGGCAGACAGAGTGCGCGAGCAGGCAGGGGGTGGGATGTCGGAGGAAGCTGGGACTGTGGAACGAAACTTGACTTTATGTCGACGGCGACAGGTGTGGGTGCAAGCCCCCTCTCGCGCGAAAGAGGGGGCTGCGTGGGTTACAGCAACTCGAAAGTCTGCTGCTGCACAGCCTGGGAGTCCAGCCCGATCTGTACATTGAACTCACCCGGTTCTGCGGCGAATTTGAGCTGGCTGTTGTAAAACTTCAAATCTTCCTCGGTAATGCTGAAGTGCAGCGTGCGCTCCTCTCCCGCCTTGAGCATGACTTTCTGGAAGTTCTTCAGCTCTTTCACCGGGCGGATCATCGAGCCGGCTACGTCCTGGATGTACAGCTGCACCACGGTTTCGCCATCGACCTTGCCGGTGTTTTTCAGCGTGACGCTGGCGTCGAGCTTGCCGGTCTTGTTCAGGGTGGTGGACGACAGCGCCATGTCCGACAGGCTGAACGTGGTGTAGCTCAGGCCATAGCCAAACGGAAACAGCGGGCCGGTGGTGTCATCGAAGTACTGCGAGGTGTAGTTGCCCGGTTTGCCCGGCGTGAACGGCCGGCCGATGCTCAGGTGGTTGTAGTAGGTGGGAATCTGCCCCACCGAACGCGGGAAGGTGATCGGCAGTTTGCCCGACGGGTTGTAGTCGCCGAATAGCACGTCGGCAATGGCGTTGCCGCCTTCGGTGCCGGCGAACCAGGTTTCCAGGATGGCGTCGGCCTGTTGGTTTTCCTCGAGAATCGACAGCGGCCGGCCATTCATCAGCACCAGTACCAGCGGCTTGCCGGTGGCTTTTAGGGCCTTGATCAGGTCCCGTTGGCTTTGTGGAATGTTCAGGTCGGTACGGCTGGAGGACTCGTGGGACATGCCACGGGACTCGCCCACGGCGGCCACGACGACGTCCGCATTCTGGGCCGCCTTGACCGCCTCATCGATCAACACTTGCGGCGCACGCTTGTCATCCACCACTTCCGGGGCGTCGAAGTTGAGGAAGTTGAGGTAGTCGACCACTGCCTTGTCGTTGGTGATGTTGGCGCCGCGGGCGTAGATGATTTTGCCTTTATCGCCGATCACGGCGTTCATGCCATCCAGCAACGTCACCGACTGCTCCGGTTTGCCGGCGGCGGCCCAGCTGCCCATCATGTCGATCGGCGCCTTGGCCAGCGGGCCGACCAGCGCGATGGTCGCGGATTTTTTCAGCGGCAGCGTCTGGTTCTGATTCTTCAGCAACACCAGGCTGCGGCGCGCGATGTCACGCGCGTCGGCACGGTGCAGGCGGCTGTCGGCATAGGTATCGGCCGGGTCATCCTCGGCCTTGCCGATGCGCAGGTACGGGTCCTTGAACAGGCCCATGTCGTACTTGGCGCCGAGCACTTCGCGCACGGCGTTGTCGATGTCGCTCTGTTCGATCTCGCCGGACTTGAGCAGCCCCGGCAGTTCCTTGCCGTACAGCGTGTCGTTCATGCTCATGTCGATGCCGGCCTTGATCGCCAGTTTGGCGGCTTCACGCCCGTCCTTGGCCACGCCGTGCTTGATCAGTTCGAAGATCGCACCGTGGTCGCTCACGGCCAGGCCCTTGAAGCCCCAGTCCCTGCGCAGCAGGTCGTTCATCAGCCAGGTGTTGGCGGTGGCGGGCACGCCGTTGATCGAGTTGAGCGCTACCATCACGCCGCCGGAACCGGCCTTGATCGCCGCGTGGTAGGGCGGCAGGTAGTCCTGGTACATCTTGACCGGGCTCATGTCGACCACGTTGTAATCGCGCCCGCCCTCTACCGCGCCGTACAGGGCGAAGTGCTTGACGCTGGCCATGATGCTGTCGGCGTTCGCGGCGCTGGCGCCCTGGAACGCCTTGACCATGACTTCGGCAATGCGCGACACCAGGTACGTGTCTTCGCCGAAGCCTTCGGAGGTGCGGCCCCAGCGCGGGTCACGGGAGATGTCGACCATCGGCGCGAAGGTGATGTCGAGGCTGTCGGCGGCGGCTTCCTGGGCGGCGATGCGCCCGGAGCGGCCGATGGCGTCCATGTCCCAGCTGGAGGCCAGGGCCAGGCTGATCGGGAAAATCGTGCGGTGGCCGTGGATCACGTCGTAGGCGAAGAACATCGGGATCTTCAACCGGCTGCGCATCGCCGCGTCCTGCATCGGCCGGTTTTCCGGGCGAGTGATGGAGTTGAACGTGCCACCGATGCGGCCGGCGGCGATTTCCTTGCGGATCAGCTCGCGGGGCATTTCCGGGCCGATGCTGATCAGGCGCAATTGGCCGATCTTTTCATCGAGGGTCATCTGCTTGAGCAGGTCGCTGACGAAGGCGTCCTTGTCGTCAAGCGCAGCAGGCTTTGTTTCTGCCCATGCGGGGTGGCTGGCCAGAGTGGCAACAAGGCCGAGCAAACACAGCTTCTTCATGAATATCCTTTTTCGGCTCACTGCACAGCGGTCAGGCTGATCGGCCAAAATGTGGGGAGCGTCTATTGTTGTTCGGGTGTTGTTCAGATAAATGCAGCACACTCTGAACTCTTTTTCGCGCTGGGCATCTTTGTAGCTGATTGGCTCGAAGCATTCCAGTGGTGGCGGATTATGCCCCAAGCGCGTGGTTTATAGGGTTAGTCATCACATTCCATCCAGATTGGCAGGAGATACACCATGCAAGCAGCACAAGGTTACCGCTGGGGCTTGAAAGCCGCGGCGCTGTTATTGATCAGCAGCGTATTGAGCGGTTGCGGCATCAACAACATTCCGACCCTCGACGAACAGGCCAAGGCGGCCTGGGGCCAGGTGCAGAACCAGTACCAACGCCGTGCCGACCTGATCCCCAACCTGGTGGAAACGGTGAAGGCCTATGCCGCCCATGAGCAGGACACCCTGACCGCGGTGATTGAAGCGCGGGCCAAGGCCACCTCGATCCAGGTCGATGCCAGCACCCTCGACAACCCGGAAAAACTCAAGCAGTTCCAGCAAGCCCAGGACGGCCTCAGCGGCGCACTCAGCCGTTTGATGGTGGTGTCCGAACGCTATCCGGACCTGAAAGCCAACCAGAACTTCCTGGCCCTGCAATCGCAGCTCGAAGGGACTGAAAACCGTATCGCCGTGGCCCGTCGCGATTTTATCCAGACCGTGCAGGCCTACAACACCGAAATCCGCACCTTCCCAGGCCGCCTGTGGCACAGCGTGATGTACAGCGACTTGCCGATCCGCGCCACGTTTGAAGCCACCAGTGCCGATGCCGATAAGGCGCCGCAGGTGAAGTTCAAATAACGCTGCCTTGAGGTGTCGATGCGTTTATTACGGATAGGCCTGGCGCTGTGGCTGCTGGCCTGCGTGGGCATGGCCCAGGCGGCCCTGACCTTCCCGGCGTTGACCGGGCGGGTGGTGGACAACGCCCAGCTGATCGACCCGGCGGTGCGCCAGCAACTGACGCAGCAATTGCAGGCGCTGGAACAGACCTCCGGTGACCAGATCGTGGTGGTCACCGTGCCCGACCTGCAGGGCGTGCCGATTGAAGACTACGGTTATCAATTGGGCCGCCAGTGGGGGATCGGCCAGAAGGGCAAGGACAACGGCGCGCTGTTGATCGTCGCCCGTGACGAGCGCAAGTTGCGCATCGAAGTTGGCTACGGCCTGGAAGGCGTGCTGACGGATGCGCAGTCCTGGGTGATCATCAACCAGGTGATCGCGCCCAAGTTCAAGGCCGGCAATTTCAGCCAGGGCATCAGCGACGGTGTCGCGGCGATGATCCAGGTGGTGGGCGGTGAACCGCTGGCCGTGCCGGCCCGTGTGGCGGATCCGTGGTCCGCGCCGAAGGACAATCCCGCGCTTTCCATCGGTTTCTTCATCCTGCTGATCGGCGTGTTGTGGCTGTGTCATCGCATGGGCCTGCCGGTGGGCACTATCCTGCTGGTTATCCTCAGCCTCATCGGGCATGGTGGGGGCGGCGGTGGTGGCGGTGGCGGCGGTGGTAGTGGGGGAGGCGGCGGCGGTGGTTTTCGCGGCGGCGGTGGTGGTTTCGGCGGTGGCGGGGCGTCGGGCGGCTGGTAATGACAATAACGAGAAAAGAGCATCTACAACCATGGCATTACTGACTGAACACGAGCAGCGCCAAGTGGCCGAAGCGATCGCCCGGGTCGAGCAACAGACCGACGCCGAGCTGGTCACGGTGCTGGCTGCACGCGCCGATGACTACGCCTACATTCCGTTGCTGTGGGCCAGCCTGATCGCATTGGTGGTACCCGGGGTGGTGCATTACCTGTCGGGCTACCTGACCATGTACACCTTGTTGTTGGCGCAGTGGGCGACCTTCATTGTGTTGTGCCTGCTGTTTCGTCTGCCCAAGGTCACCACCCGCTTGATCCCTCGCTCGGTCCGCCACTGGCGCGCCTCGAACCTGGCACGCCGCCAGTTCCTCGAGCAGAACCTGCACCACACGCTGGGCAGCACCGGTGTGCTGATTTTTGTCAGCGAGGCCGAGCGTTATGTGGAAATCCTGGTGGATGAAGGCATCTCCAAACAGCTGGATGACAGCAATTGGGATGGCATCGTCAAGGCATTCACCCAGCAGGTGAAGCAGGGGCAGACGTTGGCCGGGTTCATTGCCTGCATCGAGGCGTGTGGGGAATTGCTCAAGGTGCATGTGCCGGTGACGCAGACGCGTAATGAACTGCCGAACCGTCTGGTCGTACTCGAATAGCCCAGCCAACAAAATTCCAAATGTGGGAGGGGGCTTGCTCCCGATGAGGGTGTGTCAGCTATAGATAAGCTGGCTGACACACCGCTATCGGGAGCAAGCCCCCTCCCACATTTGGATCTACTTTGGCTGTTGGAACGTACCATTGGTCAAATAACTCCGTGCCCTGGCCAGTTATCCCCCCTAAAATGCCCGGCATTCTTTGTCCGAGGCGCTTTTGTTCATGTCCGTCACCGCTCAACCTGCCAGCCCTGCGCCGGATCATCACGCCCAGTTCATCGAACTGCTGAGCGCAAGCCTGGCGCAGAACGCCTTCATCAAGCTGGTGCTGGCCAAATACGTGGGCACGGAAGCCGAACTGCAGCGGCTGATCATCAAGCCCGTGACGGTCAAGGAGCAGCCCTGCCTGTCCTTCGTATACCGCTACAAGACCCGCGACATTACCAAGAATTTCCCACTGGCGGACGGCGTGGCGGCGATTGCCGAGCTGCTGCCAGCCTCGTTCAAGAACGCACACTTGTTGTCGCTGACGGACGAAGCCCAGCTGGAATACAGCAAGAAGAACAAAAGCTCGCTGTTCAAAAGCAAGCCGCAACAATTGCGTGAGGCGCCATCTGCCGAGCATAACCGCGAGAAAAATCGCTTCCTCGACCTGAGCCGGCCGTTCCTTGCCGATCTGGGCGTGACCGACGCCAGCCAAGCGCTGATCCCGTCGATGTCGCGCAAGTGGAAGCAGATCAACAAGTTCATCGAAGTGTTCAGCCATGCGCTGACAGCCTCGCCGTTGCAGCTGGACCAACCCGTACGCGTCGCCGATTTCGGCTCGGGCAAGGGCTACCTCACGTTCGCGATCCATGACTACCTGCGCAACACCCTCAAGGCCGAAGGCGAAGTGACCGGTGTCGAGCTGCGTCAAGACCTGGTGACCCTGTGCAACGCCGCCGCCGCACGCCTGGAACACCCGGGGCTGGTATTCAAGTGCGGCGACGTGCGCAGCGTCGCGCCGAGCGAGCTGGACGTGATGATCGCCCTGCATGCGTGCGATATCGCCACCGACTACGCGATTCACACCGGCATCCGTTCCGGCGCGTCGATCATCATGTGCTCGCCGTGCTGCCACAAACAGATTCGCCTGCAGATCCAGAGCCCGGTGCTGCTCAAGCCGATGCTGCAATACGGCCTGCACCTGGGCCAACAGGCGGAAATGGTCACCGACAGCTTGCGTGCCTTGTATCTCGAAGCCTGTGGCTATGAGACCAAGGTGTTTGAGTTCATCTCGCTGGAGCACACCAACAAGAACAAGATGATCCTGGCGGTCAAACGCGCCGAGCCGGTGGACACTGCGCCGTTGCTGGAGAAGATTCAGGCATTGAAGGCGTTCTACCACATCACCGAACACTGTCTGGAAACCCTGCTGCGCGCCGATAGTTTCTTGAACTAAGCGCGGGGCCCATGTGGGAGGGGGCTTGCTCCCGATGGCGGTGTGTCAGCCGACACATTCATTGGCTGATCCACCGTTATCGGGAGCAAGCCCCCTCCCACATTTGGCCTTCTTCGTTCACTGGATCAGTGTTCGACTGGCACCGACAGCGCCGGATTACCCAGTGGATGAGTACGCGCGGCAAAGAATTTCAGTTCCATGCCGGTGCCTTGGAATAACTGCGAATACCGCTGCTTCTGCTGGCGAATGAACCCGTCGCTGCGCCCCGATACCGAAATCGCCAGGGTGGTGATGCTGGCCTGGCGGATGGCGTCCACCAAGTGTTTATCCTGCGGCCCCAGGCCATGGCCGAAGATGCACAGCGCGCCTTCGTGGGTGAGCAACTGTTCATAACAGAACGACAGATAATCCGAACTGCGGATGGTCTTGAGCTTCTCGTGCACCGGGCCTTCACTGACGAACAGCGGCACGTCGTCCAGGGTCTTGATCGTGTTGTTGATCGCGAAACCGCTGAGCAACGTGCTGTCGGTGGACGGCAGTTTGCGTGCGGTGCCGTCGAGGTTGCGCACCAGGTGCAGGCCGCCGTGCAGGTACAAAATACGTGTGGCGTCGGTGCGGGTATCGCGCAGGTCGAAGCTTGAGTCGGCGCTGCGGAACAGGTCGTCGATACCCGGCGTGTGCAGGATCGCCCAGTAGTTGAGCAGGTCGTAGTTACTGGTGAAGACCGTAGCGTAGCGAGCCATTTCGGTGTTCAGGGCCGTCAGGGTCGAGGGCTGCACCAGGCGCCAGGGGATGTGCACGGCGTGGATCGTATTGATCAGCGCTTCCTTGATCGCGTAGTAGCGATTGCGTGGCGCCGCCGAGCTGACTGCCAGGGCCTTGTTGACGCGGCTGGTGGTTTTCAGCGCGCCCAGGGCCTGCTCGAAACTGCGGGTTTGCAGCGCGTCGAATACGCTGAGTTCGGATTGGCCCAGGGGTTTTTCTTCCACTGTGCGGGCGTTTTCAAACAGTGAATCGTACGCAAAGTCTTCCCAAATCGTGCGGCTTGCGCCGTTGCCGATCAGAATCCCGTTGAAGTCGATGGCGCCGCGCAGTGCGCTCCAGTCTTCAAGGTGGGCGTCAATATCCTGGAAATCCTTCATTGCGGCGGGTCTACTCGAAATCGGCTGGACGGTGACTTTATCACGAGCCGGCGTTGATCCTGGTCAAGATGCGGCAAGTGGTACCGGTGGATTCTGTGGCTATAAAGCCCCTGAGGATCGACCATGAGCAGCACGTTCTTTATTCCCGCCGTCAATATCATGGGCATCGGCTGCCTGGACGAAGCCATGATTGCTATACGCAACTACGGCTTTCGCAAGGCGTTGATCGTCACTGACCAGGGCCTGTGCAAAGCCGGCGTGGCCAGCATGATCGCCGAAAAGCTGGCGCTGCAGGACATCGATTCGGTGGTTTACGATGGCGCCAGGCCCAACCCCACGGTGGAAAACGTCGAAAAAGGCCTGGCGCTGCTGCAACAGAGCGCCTGCGATTTTGTGGTGTCCCTGGGCGGCGGCTCGCCCCATGACTGCGCCAAGGGGATCGCCCTGTGCGCCACCAACGGCGGGCGTATCGGCGACTATGAGGGTGTCGATCAATCGAGCAAGCCGCAATTGCCACTGGTGGCGATCAACACCACTGCCGGCACGGCCAGTGAGATGACCCGTTTCTGCATCATCACCGACGAAACCCGCCACGTGAAAATGGCCATCGTTGACCGCAATGTCACGCCGCTGCTGTCGGTCAACGACCCGGCATTGATGGTCGCAATGCCCAAGGGCCTCACCGCTGCCACCGGCATGGATGCCTTGACGCATGCCATCGAAGCCTACGTGTCCACCGCCGCCACACCGATCACCGACGCCTGCGCGATCAAGGCGATCGAACTGATCAGCGCCAACCTGCGCCTGGCCGTGCGCGATGGCAGCGACATAGCCGCGCGGGAAAACATGGCGTATGCGCAGTTCCTCGCGGGCATGGCGTTCAACAACGCGTCGCTGGGATTCGTGCACGCCATGGCGCATCAGCTCGGCGGCCTCTACGACCTGCCCCATGGCGTGTGCAATGCGGTGCTACTGCCCCACGTGCAGAGTTTCAATGCCAGTGTCAGCGCCGAGCGTTTGAGTGACGTGGCGCGCGCATTGGGGGCCGATATCAAGGGCGTTACCCCGGAAGAAGGCGCGCAGGCCGCTATCGTCGCGATTCGCGCCCTGTCCCAGGACGTGGAAATTCCCGCCGGCCTGCGCGAACTTGGCGCCAAATTGCAGGATATTCCGCTGCTGGCGAGTAATGCGCTGAAGGATGCATGCGGCCTGACCAACCCACGACGGGCGGATCAGCGTCAGATCGAGGAGATTTTTCGCAGCGCGTTTTGATAGGGGGCAGCTTTGGGCTGCAAGCGTTAAGCTAAAGGTTGAACGCGTTCAACTTGAGCTTGAAGCTTGCGGCTTGCCGCTGAGGTCCCCCATGAGAGTTCTATTATTCGGCGCCACCGGCATGATCGGTCAGGGCGTACTGCGCGAGTGCCTGCTGGCGCCCGACGTGCAGGAAGTCGTTGCCGTCGGCCGCACGTCGTTGACCCAGGAGCACGGCAAACTGCATCAGGTATTGCATAGCGATATGCTGGATTTCCAACCCCTGGAAAATCTGCTGCAAGGCTTTGATGCGTGTTTCTTTTGCCTGGGTGTTTCCTCGGCGGGCATGAATGAAATCAACTACACCCACCTCACTTATGACCTGACTTTAGTCGCCGCCAGCACCCTGGCGCGGCTCAACCCGCAGATGACGTTTATCTATGTCTCCGGCGCCGGCACTGACAGTTCCGAGACGGGCAAGTCGATGTGGGCGCGGGTCAAGGGCAAGACCGAGAACGCCTTGCTGCGCTTGCCGTTCAAGGCGGTCTATGTGTTCCGGCCTGGGATTGTCCAGCCGTTGCACGGTGTGCGTTCGAAGACGCCGTTGTACCAAGCGTTCTATAGCGTGCTCGGGCCGTTGCTCTCGTTTGTACGTCGGATAAAGCCGAGCTGGGTCGTCAGCACCGAGACCGTCGGCCGTGCGATGTTGCAGGCGGTGAGCCGTGGCGCGCCGCAGCCTGTGGTGGAGCAGGCCGAGATCAATCGCTTGGCCGCCGAGCGTAGCTGATGCTGCACAAAAGCCTGGTGTGCTGCGGTTGGATTTTTCCTGCCCGAGTGCTTTAGCCTCGGTGCACACTCCAAGAATAAGAGGTACATCCCATGACGGCCCCCTGAGCGGTATCAAGGTTATCGAGATCGGCACCCTGATTGCCGCGCCCTTCGCGGCGCGGATGATGGCCGATTTTGGTGCCGAGGTGATCAAGATCGAAGCCATGGGGCAGGGCGATCCGCTTCGCAAATGGCGAAAGCTGCACGAAGGCACGTCGCTGTGGTGGTACCTGCAGTCGCGCAACAAGCAGTCCCTGGCCCTGGACCTCAAGTCGGCAGAAGGCTTGAGCCTGATCAAGCAACTGCTCGGCGACGCCGACGTGCTGATCGAAAACCTGCGCCCCGGTGGCCTGGAAAAACTCGGCCTGGGCTGGGACGTGTTGCACGCCCTCAACCCCAAGCTGACCCTGGTGCGTATCTCCGGCTATGGCCAGACCGGGCCCTATCGCGACCGCCCGGGTTTCGGTGCGATCGGCGAGGCCATGGGCGGCATTCGCTACACCACCGGCAACCCGGATTCGCCACCGGCGCGGGTCGGCGTGAGCCTGGGGGATTCGCTTGCGTCGTTGCACGGTGTGATCGGCGCGCTGATGTCGCTGCTGCGGGTCAAGACCGGCCAGGGTGACGGGCAGATCGTCGACGTGTCCCTGGCCGAAAGCGTGTTCAACCTGATGGAAAGCCTGGTGCCCGAATACGACATGCTCGGCCATGTACGTGAGCGCAGCGGCGGTGCCTTGCCCGGTATCGCGCCGTCCAATACCTACCTGACCGCCGACGGCGCCTACGTGGTGATCGCCGGTAACAGCGACCCGATCTACAAGCGCCTGATGACCGCCATCGGCCGCGCCGACCTGGCCGCTGCGCCTGAGTTCGCCCATAACGATGGCCGTGCGGCACAGAGTGGTTTGCTCGACGCGGCAATCACCCACTGGACCAGCAGCCTGCCCATCGAGCAGGTGCTCAGCGCCCTGGAGGCCGCTGAAGTGCCGGCCGGGCGCATCTACTCCGTGGCGGACATTGTCAGCGACCCGCACTACCAGGCGCGGGACATGTTGCTCGATGCCGATTTGCCCGGTGGTGTGTCGGTGAAGATGCCCGGCATCGTACCCAAACTGTCGGAAACGCCCGGCGCGGTGAACTGGCAAGGCCCTGCGCTGGGCCAGCACACCGATGACATCCTCGGCGGCCTGGGCCTGACAGACGCTGACATCCAACGTCTGAAGACCTCGGGAGTGGTGCAATGATCACCGATTATTCCGACCCGATGATTGTGTAGGAGGTCTGCCCGCGCCGGGTTTTCGTGTATCAGCATGGCGGTTCGCTGTGGTCGTCAGCCAGCCGTTGCCAATGCACGGGCCGGCGGCGCGCTGAACTGAATCAGCGCGACGCCGCCGATCAACAGCAACGCCCCCACCACGCGGGGCGTTGTAAGTTGGCGCTCCACTAGGCCGAACAGGCTGAAATGGTCGAGCAGCAATGACGCGAGAATCTGCCCGGCCATCGCCAGGGCAACGAAGCCTGATGCGCCCAGCGTGGGCATCAGCACCAATGCCAGCGAGATAAAGCACACCCCGAACGCGCCACCAGCCCACATCCACAGCGGCGCCTGGGTGATAAAGGCCAGGCTCGGCAAGGGCAGCCGTAGGGCGATGATCACCGGCAGCAACACAATGATGCTTACCAACAGCGAAGCCAGCGTCGCCCACAACGGGTGACCGAGCCCGCGACCCAGGTTGGCGTTGATCGCACTTTGAAACGGCACCACGGCACCAGCGATCACCGCCAGCAGCAACACACCCAGCCAATGCAACGTCGTCATGGCGAATCTCCAAAGGTTTTGCTGGACTCTAGGTTATTCGTCGCGCAAATTTAAATTCCAAGTTCTTATGCCGAGCATGCAGCTGATGAATGATCTAAGGCGCATCGACCTCAACCTGTTGGTGATCCTTGACGTGTTGCTCAGCGAGCAACACGTCACCCGCGCCGCCGAACGCCTGCACCTGAGCCAACCGGCGGTCAGCCACGCGCTGGCGCGCTTGCGTGACCTGCTGGGCGACCCGTTGCTGGTGCGTCAGGGCGGCTCATTGATACCAACGGCGCGTGCGCTGGAGTTGGCTACGCCGTTGGCGGAGGCGCTGGCCCAGGTGCAAGCGCTGCTGGCGCCGAACCGCTTTGATCCGGCGTCGGCCAAACGCCGCTTTCGCGTGGCAATGTCGGACTACAGTGCGGCGATTTTCCTACCGGGGTTGGTGCGCTTGTTGCGCCGTGAAGCGCCGGGCATCGACCTGCAAATCATCCAGGCCAGCCGCGAAGGCATGGTCGACGGCGTGCTCAATGGTGATCTCGACCTGGCCGCCGGGGTTTTCCCTGACATGCCTGCCGAATTGCGGACTACGCCCTTATTCGAAGAGCATTACACCTGCCTGGTCGACCGCGACAGCCTGCCGACGACGGGTGTGCTGGACCTGCCTACCTACCTGTCACGCCCCCATGTCTTGCTGGAAATGCGCGGCAGCGGCACGCCGGAAATCGAGCGTGCGCTGACCGCGATTCGTCAGCGCCGGCATGTGGCCGTCGGCCTGCCGCACTGGGGTGTGGCACCGCAGTTGATTCAGGGCACGGACCTGATCCTGACCGTCTCCTCCCGAGGCTTGTTGAATATCGATCATGCCCATCTGATCGCCGTGCCACCGCCGTTTCATATTCCTTCGTTTGCGTTCGAGTTGGCATGGCATGCGCGACGGGGTGGGGATGCGGGGTTGCAGTGGTTGAGTGGGCGGGTGCAAGGTGTGCTAAAGGGCTGATCAGCTGCTACCAGGAGGTCGGTGGTTGGCGGCGGGTATGAAAAATTCGCATCACCTGTAGTCGCCCTTCACGAATACGGTAAGGGACAATGTAGGGCCACCGGGGCACCACCCATTCACGCGTCCCTGGGACGCGCCCGGTTTTTCCCAGCGCGGGAAATTGCGCAAGGTGTTCAAGCCCGGCCAAAATCGCCTGGACGAATTCGTAGGCGGCTTTGGGGTTTTCTTCAGCAATAAAGGCCGCTTCATCATCCAGGTTTCTGAGGGCTGTCCTCAGCCACTCAACCTGCATTGTTGCGCCATTTTTCAGCGACGGCATTTACCTCGGCAGCCGTCGCGAAATCACCCGCGTCAGCTTCCGTCAGCGCCTTTTGAATCTCTTCGATTTGCCATGCTTCACGCGTCAGGTATTCACGTAACGCGTCAACAGCGAGGAACGATTTGCTGCGACCGGTCGCTTTGGCGAGACTGGCAAGCGTATCAGCGACATCGTCCGGTATCCGCAGGGACATAACAGACATACGAACCTCAATGTAGTGATAGGTAATGCAACATACTACAGTGTCGTCCCATCGATCGATTGTCCCGTTCGTCAGGGGGCTCCTGGAAAAGGAAAAACTTATGCTATCCGGTCTGAATCACCTGACCCTGGCCGTCACCGATCTGCAACGCGGTATCCATTTCTACCATGAACTCTTGCAGCTTCGGCTTGACGCTACCTGGGATAACGGCGCCTACCTTTCGCTGCCTGGGCTGTGGTTATGTTTGTCGCTGGACCCGTTGCGTAACCCGATCCCGGCAGCCGATTACACGCATTACGCGTTGACCGTCGAAGCGCACGATTTCATTCTGCTGGTCGCACGCTTGCGAGCCGCTGGCGTGGGGGAGTGGCGCGACAATCGCAGTGAAGGCGCCTCGTTCTATTTTCTCGACCCCGATGGCCATAAGCTCGAAGCCCATGTCGGCGATCTGGCCTCGCGGCTGCAAGCCTGTCGCGCCAAGCCTTATGCCGGCATGAAGTTTTACCCCCAGCCCGAGAGCGTGCAGAATCCCTGAACCTTTCAACTGCTATCAGAGCCACGCCCATGACCCCATCTTTATTGCTCGCGGTCCTTGCGTCCGGGTTTATCTACGGTATTACGCCCGGTCCCGGCGTGTTGGCGGTGTTCGGCATCGGCGCCGCTCGTGGCCGGCGTGCCGGGGCAGGCTTTTTGGCTGGGCATTTGCTTGGCGATGTGGTGTGGTGCAGCACCGCATTGGTTGCAATTGTGGGCGCTCGGGAAGTTGGCAGCAGTGCGTTTGATGTACTGGGCGTGCTCAGCGGGCTGTATCTGTTCTGGCTCGGCTGGCGTGCGATTCGCACCCAGCGTCGTAGCAGCGAGGCCCCTCAGGGAGCGGCGCGGCATCCGTTCTGGCACGGGATTCTGTTCGGCCTGACCAACCCCAAGGCGTACCCGGTGGCTGTAGCGACATTCACTGCATTGCTCTCCAGTCGTGCCGAATTGCTGACGTGGTCGATGCTGCCATGGCTGATTGTGCTGAGCTTCATTGGGGGTCTGTTGGCCTACGCAATCCTGATCGGCGTGGTCGG
Organism: Pseudomonas sp. R2-37-08W; assembly: GCF_003851705.1. Lineage (NCBI taxonomy): Bacteria > Pseudomonadati > Pseudomonadota > Gammaproteobacteria > Pseudomonadales > Pseudomonadaceae > Pseudomonas > Pseudomonas sp. R2-37-08W. The sequence continues at coordinate 1,623,139 of NZ_CP027728.1, forward strand.
TGCCCAACGTGTGCGTACGCTGTATCAGCGTCATGAAATCCTTATCACAAAACTGTGCGGCGTGATGTTTATCGGGTTCGCCATCAACGCGTTGGCGCATGCGTTGCCGGGTCTGTTTGCCAGCAAGCCCGCCTGACTCAACAACGACCGTTCGTCGCACTGGAAAGTTTTTTCTAAACCTTTGCCTCAAGCAAAATTCGAATCCAGGGCGAGGCGCTGTTTCCTCGCATCTATTTTTGCCCTGGAGGAACCCATCATGAGCCGCATGGCTATCCGGTTACGCACCGCCAGTTTCGCGATGCTGCTGGGCCTCGGCGCCAGCAATGCTTTCGCCCAGTCACCTGCCGAATTCATCGAGCAGGCTTCGGCCAAAGGCATGGCCGATATCGAAACCAGTCGCATGGCCCACGCCAGAACCTCGTCCCAAGAGATCAAGGATTACACCATCGAGGTGATCAATGAACGCACCCTGGCCAACCAGCATCTGGCGGCTATCGCTAAAAAGCTCGACTTGCCGGTAGCCCCACGCGAGAAGATCGTCGACAAGGCCGAAACCCTGATGCCCGAACTCAAGGACGGCGACTCCTTCGACGCCGCTTACACCGCGCAGCAGGTCAAGGAAAACGAAGACGCCATCGCCCTGTTCAAGCAGGAAGGCGCGGCGTCGCAGGTGCCAGAGATAAAAGCGTTGGTGGATGAGACCCTGCCCAAGCTGCAGGAGCGTCTGGAAAAAGCCCGCGCCCTGGCATCGACCTACGGCAAGGGGCACCAAGGCGACGGTTGAAGCTCCCTTTGAGTTGAAGCTCCCTTTGAAATGAAAACGGCGGTTGGATCATCTCCAACCGCCGTTTTTTTCAGGCTTGGTTCAAATTTGTTTTCGGCGCCGCCGCGTCGTCGGCGGCAGGGCCGCAACTGCTGTTGAGGTTCACATTGCCGGCTTTGCCGATATCACGATATTCCTGACGTAGCTTTTCAAGCTCCTTACGGTCCAGGCCGTCCAGGCTCAATACGGCGTTCTGCGCATCCTTGGACACACGCAACAGCTCGTCGATCTTGATATGCAGGATGTCATTGTCGCGGTTCTGTGTGTTCTGGATCAGGAACACCATCAGGAACGTGATGATGGTGGTCGAGGTGTTAATGATCAATTGCCAGGTGTCGTTGTAATGAAAGTACGGCCCGCTCAGGCTCCACGCCAGGATCAGCGCCACCGCCGTGTAGAACGTCCGGGGGCTGCCGGCCCAGCGCGACAGGGTTTGGGAGACTGCAGAGAAGTTCATGACCGTTTTCCTCAAGAAGGGTGATGAAACTACTGACAGCAGTCGCTCGCTGAAATTTCTTTTTACAACTTATCGGTCGGACAAAAGTAGAGGTTTTTCTGTCGGGCTTTTAGGAGCGGGCCTACGGCGCTGTGAAACCTTGAGCACAAGACTGGGTTTTTGCCTGGTTATTGTTTATGCACGCTAAAAACGCCCATGACCTATTCGCACGCTATGACTTGACCGAAGCGCATTTTTTTGCGGCGACCTGCGCGATGTATTGTCGACATAGCGCCGGTATCAGCACCTACTTTGCTGAGGAACATTGCGCGCCGTGGAATATGTTGTTTATTCGTCTGGGCAGCGACCCGCTGTGCGAAGCGACGGAGTTACCGCTGGAACTGATCCGCCGTACCTTGATCCCCATTCGTATCGTGATTCCTCAGGAACAGGTCGATGGCTTGCGCGACGTGCTCGCGCAGCTCGGCTTTCAGCCGGCTGAAGAGACCACGGCGATGGTCCTGTCATTGGCGCGCCTTGCTCCATTGATAAACGAGGAAGGTGTGCAGATCAGCCTGACTCGGAACCTGAACGAATGGGCGACTCCGCTCGACAGTGCATTCCTGATAGCGCCCAAGGCGGTCGCGCATTACCAGGCTCGGCACCAGCGATCCCTGGACGCCGGTGAAGCCCTTTATCACTTCACATTGTCTGTGGAGGGGCAGGTGAGCTGTTCGTTGACCTTGTCGTTATGTGAGGGGGAGGCCCGACTGAGTGATGTCGGCACGCGGGTCGGCTTTCGTGGAAGAGGCTACGCCACTCGATTGATTCAAGCGGCCCTGCTTCACGCCTCGGGCCTGGGGGCTCGTCGGTGTTTTCTCGAGGCCTCGACGGCCGCCGTTGCACTGTATGGAAAGCTCGGTTTCCAACGCTTGTTCGATTGCGCGTCCTTTATTCGCGCAGCTGCCCCACAGCCATGATCAGAACGCCAGTTTCGCCTGGCCGCGATTCTCCAGCGTCAACAGATATTGCTTGGCCTCAAGCCCTCCCGCAAACCCGGTCAGCCCGCCCGAAGCACCCACCACTCGGTGACAGGGCGCAATGATCGAAATCGGATTACGCCCATTCGCCGCCCCGACTGCACGCACGGCTTTCGGGTTGCCGATCTGCTCGGCTATCTGGCTGTAGCTGCGCGTTTCGCCAAACGGAATGGTCAGCAGGGCCTGCCAGACTTGTTTCTGAAAGTCGGTGCCGGCGAAGTCCAGCTCCAGCTCGAACTGGCTGCGTGTTCCCGCGAAGTATTCGTTTAGCTGGCGCTGGGCTTCCAATAGCACCAGGCTGTTGTTGGTCTCGATCAATTCACCCAGGCGTACGCGGTTGGCGCGCTCTGTTTGCCACAGGATGGCGCCAAGTTTGCCATGGCGCGCCACCAAGGTGAGTTCGCCGACAGGGGAGGGCATGAGTGTGTATTCACAGGGCATGGGCGGGCTCCTCGAAGGGATGCTGAAGCGTACGACGCTACTGTAAGCCCATCAGGGTATTGGCAAACTACGTTTCTTGCGCTCGAATTTTTCGTGGGCTTAGAAGTTCCAGTAAACCCAATGGCTGACGTAGGAATATACGTAGAGTCGAACGATAAAGTAGAGCGCCATCAGCACGGACGCTGTGCTTAACATTACCAACGACACGGCATTGAGCAGGGTAGCGACCAGGGCGAACACAGTCACGCGTCGGCTGGCGTGACGACGGGCGAACACCACCCCATAGACCGACGCGGCGATTGCTCCGAGCGCCAGCCCCAAGCCCAGGGGAAAGGGTGGCCTCGCCAGTGAGACCAGCAGCGGCAGAACCACCACCCAACCGATCACTTGGCGCAGGATGGGCGGTGGCGTGCATTGGTCAGGCTCAAGCATTGCGATACTCCTGATTTCGCGGGAGGCGACGAGCTGACATCATCACAATACCGGTTCGTTGTCGCAGTAAGACTTTACTGAGCCACCGCCACAAGCGTATCGGCACCTGAACGGCAGGCATAAAAAAACCGGCTCCCAGAGCCGGTTTTTTATGCATCTCCTGTCAGGCATGGCATGACAGGAAAGCCAATTTGAGTGGAGCGGGTAGAGGGAATCGAACCCTCAACTAAAGCTTGGGAAGCTTTCGTTTTGCCACTAAACTATACCCGCTCAAAGCGGCTGACTTTGTACCAGATGTTCAGCTGGATTTGAAGTTTTTCTTCGAAAAAATCGCATGTTGCGCGCGCACCGCCCGCAAATGAGCGGCGCCACTGCAGGAACCCGCTCCTACAGTGGGCCTCACTTCAGACCGCCCATGCATGTTGCGTCTGACCCTGCTGGTAGCGTAACCGACTCACCGGCCGCTGCCCTTTCAAAAAGCCTACCACAGCCTCCCGGCTGTCCCGGCATGCCGCTTTATGCTCCATATCCAGGAAATGCCCCGTGGCCTGGATAGTGCTGAAGCTGCTGTGGGTTATATGTTGCCCAAACAGCCTGGCATCCTCGGCGCTGGTGTACTCGTCCCATTCGCCGTTCAGGAATAGCACCGGAATGTCGATCTGCCTGGCTGCATTGAGGTAACACAAGCGATCGCTGTGAAGCACCTGGCTGATGTGGAAGTGCATCTGCCCGTATTCATGCTCGGCCAGGCTGCTGACGTGCTTGTAGTTGAAGCGCTTGAACAGCGACGGCAGGTGCTTGCCGATGGTGCTGTTGACCAGATGGCCGACGCGGTCGCGGTCGAGGTTGCCGAGGTAGTCGACGCCGCGCTCAAGGTAGTCGCGCATGGGCGCGTTGATCACCGGGGAGAACGAGCTGATCACCGCCTTTTCAATGCGTCGCGGGCGTTGGGCGAGGGCGAACAGGGCGGCAGTACCGCCCCACGAGAACGAGAGCACGTGTTCGGCGGCGAAGCGCTCGATCAGCTCCAGCAGGATCTGGCCTTCGACTTCCTTCGTCAGCATCCGCTCGTGGCGGTTGTGGATTTTGGAACGGCCGGCGTAGGGCTGGTCGTACAGCACCACATTGAATTGGGGGTAAAGGCTTTTCACGGTTTGGGCGAAAGAGGCCGTGGTGGCCATCGAGCCATTGACCAGAATGATGGTCTTTTCAGCGGCATCCGCGCGATAGAACTCCGTGTAAACCCGGTACTGACCCTGTATATCCAACACAGCGATTTCTGGCCTCATGTCGTAAGACTCCTGGCAAGCGGGTAGGGCGCGCAAATGACTTTGCACGAGCTTTATGACAGGTAGGCATACGCCTGGAAGATGAGCGCCCCTGTCGGCCCGATTGCGGTTGGCCGACAGCGGTTGTCAGGGCGGGATGTTTGCCGGGACGGCCCGTCAATCCAGCACGGGCGGGGCAAGGTGTTTCTTGGAGGTTATAGGTGACTCGCCAGTCATATTTCAACGGGTGAGCTTGATTCAAGCACAGACTCGGCAGGTCGCAAGCCGCCTGGCTGGTTTTTTGCCACCAGCGGCTGAACGGTCGTCAGACTTGTCGGATTTCATCGTCAGTCAGGGCTCGGTAATCCCCCGGCGCAAGGGACGGATCCAACTGCAGCGGGCCCATGCGCTCACGGTGCAGCGCGATCACCTTGTTATTGAAGTGCCCGAACATGCGTTTCACCTGGTGATAACGGCCTTCGATGATGCTCAAGCGCGCCGTGGTCGGTCCCAGTAATTCCAGCTCGGCGGGTTGGGTGGTGAGATCTTCAAATGCGAAGTACAGGCCCGCCTTGAATGTCACCGCGTATTCGGGACCGATTTCCTGCGCTGTTTCCACGCGGTACACCTTGGGCAACTTGGTCGTCGGTTGTGTCAGGCGCCGCGACCACTGGCCGTCGTTGGTGATCAACATCAGGCCGGTCGTGTTGTAGTCCAGGCGCCCGGCAATATGCAGCGTGCCTTTGTCCGGCTCATTCAGCAGATCGAGCACGGTAGGGTGTTGCGGATCCGCCGTGGCACTTACGCACCCTTGGGGTTTGTGCAGCATGAAATAGCGCGCCGGTTTGCCCGCCTGCAGCACCTCACCATCAACGCACACCTGGCTGAACTCGCGTACCTCATGGTGGGGACCACTGACCGTTACGCCATCAACGCTGACGCGGCGTTCCACCAACAGCAACCGTACTTGCCTGCGATTGAAGCGCGGCAGGTTGCTGAGGAACCGATCAACGCGCATCAGGGGTGCGCAACTGTTCATCCACTTGGGCGCAACGCGGGCACAGGCAGGCTTTATTGCGCAGTTCGTCAGGCAGCGCGAGGAGTACCGCCGGGTCAATGGTGACATTGAAGCACCAGCACGCCTGGTCAACCGTGCGTGGGTCTGCCAGGGCGCAGTCGTTGACGGCTCCGCAGGCGGGGCAAAGCGTGGGTGTGGTCATGGCAGGGTCAGGCTGTATAGGCAGGTGTGCTCGGCCTTGCACAATACAGCTCGGACGCGCAGCAGGACAATGCCGTCATCGAGAGCGACATGGTATCTGCCTGAAAATGACTGAAACGATCTAGCTTGGGCTCCCGTCGGTTGCCCCTTAAGGACTTGCGTGTTGATGTATCAAGTTGTTACTGAAACGCACCAGATGTTGTTTTTGATGTCAGATATTGTGTCATTCGGCGCAAGCTGGATGCCGCTCTCCAGCGTCGCTGGAGGTGCTCTTCCGCGGTCCAGGAGGCCGCCATGTATCGACGACTGCTGCTCACTGCATTACTCGGCCTGACCTTGTCAGCTTGTGTGCCCTACTACGATGGAGGCGCCACTTACTATCGCTCCGAGGTGTATACCGCACCGGCGCCTGCCTATTACTACGGTGGCCCTCGCTATGACAGGGGCAGCTACTACGCGCCGGCTCCACGTTACTATCCGGCCCCGCGCTATTACTCGGCGCCGCGTTATTACCAACCCGCGCCACGTTATTATCCGAGGTCTGCCTACCGGGCGTATCCGAACCAGGGCTGGGGAGGAAATCGTTGGGGAAACGGCGGTCACGGACGGGGTGGTGAGCATGGCGGTGGGCGCGGTGGTCACCGCTGAAGAAAGGCTTTGAACGAAGCGGCGCATGATGCGCCGCTTTTTTTTGCCTGCCATTCGTCGGCACTGTCAGATTTAACAGCTATCTTTGAGGCTCAAGATCTAATTCACTGCGGGGAACGCTGTGTGCTTGTGAAGGAAAGCCTCTATGTTCAAACAACTGATGTGCGTGCTTTTACTCGTCGGCTGCGTCATGGGCCCGGCGGGGGCAAAGCAGTTTTGTCCGGATAAATCGATGATCCGAAACGTCAAAGGCTACTTTCAATACCAGCAGGATGGCGTGCTCTGGCAAGGTCCCAAGGTTGAGCCTAACGAATATATACATAGCTTTCTTGGCGCTTTATTCACGCCTGAAAAGGGCACTGACCGAAAAAACGGCTACGTGGAAAAGTGCGTTTATGAAAACCAGCGTGAAGAGCTGGTCGTTATGCGTCCTTGCATTTCAGGCGCTGCCGCCACCATGTCGCTGACCGACAGCTTGCATTGGGAGCTCGGCAAGATTCCGTTCGATCAACAGGTTTACGTCTGCCGTGACAATCAACCCGATAATTGCGCATTCACGATAAATGACTCGCAACGATAGGCTGTCAATAATCGGATAAATCTGCCAGAGGATTCCTACCCTCCCAGGCTTTTTCAAAATGCGCCTGCACCACCGCCTCTGGAATTGTGTTGATATCCGGCCAGTGCCAGTGCGGCGCCTGGTCCTTATCGATCAACCGCGCCCGCACTCCTTCGGCGAATTCCGGATGACGGCAGCAGTTGAGGCTCACCGTGTACTCCATCTGGAACACTTGGGCCAACGACAAATGCCGAGCCCGGCGGATTTGCTCCCACACCAGATGGGCGGTCAGTGGGCAGCCTTCGCTCAGAGTTTTGCTGGCGCGAGCCAGCAGCGGATCAGCGTGATCACGCAACTGGCTCAACGCGCGCCAGGCGCAGCGTATGTCACCCACGTCCAGCCAGTCGTCGATCTGCCCACGGCGCGGCAACCATTGCGCTTCGGGTTGCTGGTCGACGGCTTCCTGGGCGAGGGCCTTGAGCAGGCTGTTGAGCTGCATCGCGCTCTGTTCCTGCCAGTTCAGTTGCAGCAGGCCTTCGAGCAGTTCGTCTTGCTGGTCATCGCGCAGGAAACGGTCGGCCAGGCCCAGGTCCAAGGCATCGCGGCCATTGATATGGGCGCCGGTAAGGCCCAGGAACAACCCGAGTTTGCCGGGCAGGCGCGACAAGAACCTGCTGGCGCCGACATCCGGGTACAGGCCGATACTGATTTCCGGCATGGCCAGACGGCTGGTGGGCGTCACGATGCGCACGGACGCGCTTTGCAGCAGCCCCATGCCGCCGCCCAGCACATAGCCGTGGCCCCAACAGATCAGCGGTTTGGGATAGGTATGCAGGCGATAATCGAGGCGGTACTCCGCAGCGAAAAACTGCGCGGCCAGGGCGGGTACTTCGCCGGGTTGTTCGCGACAGGCCTGCGCCAGGCTGCGCACTTCGCCACCGGCGCAAAAGGCCTTGGGGCCATTGCCGCGCAGCAATACGCAGACGATGTTCGGGTCCTTGGCCCAGGCATCCAGGCGATCACCCAAGGCCAAAATCATCGGCAGGGACAGGGCGTTGAGGGTCTTTTCCGCGTCCAGGCTGGCGATGCCGATGCGGGCGCCGTCGCTGCCGGTCAGTTCTTCGAAGTGCAGGTTCATCGTGACCTCAATCGAGAAGGTGAAGGATGAGTATGATCCCTTCGTGGGAAAGCGCCGGTGGTGTGTCAGATCAATTGACAAGCGGGGTCGGCTTTCCTAGGGTTCGCCTCATTCTTTTTTACAAGACAATTCAACTATGACCGATGGCGACCGTATCAAACTCGAACCCAGCTGGAAACACGCCCTGCGCGATGAGTTCGAGAAGCCCTACATGGCCCAGTTGCGCGAGTTCCTGCGCCAGGAACATGCGGCCGGCAAGGAGATCTACCCGCCTGGCCCGCTGATTTTCAATGCCCTCAACTCGACGCCGCTGGACAAGGTCAAGGTAGTGATTCTCGGCCAGGACCCGTACCACGGCCCCGGCCAGGCCCACGGCCTGTGCTTTTCGGTGCAACCGGGCGTGCCGGCGCCGCCGTCCCTGGTCAATATCTATAAAGAACTCAAGCGTGACCTGAACATCGACATCCCCAACCACGGCTACCTGCAAAGCTGGGCCGACCAGGGCGTGCTGATGCTCAACACCACCATGACCGTGGAACGCGCCAATGCCAATGCTCATGCGGGCAAGGGCTGGCAGTTCTTTACCGACCGGATCATCGAGGTGGTCAGCGAGCATCAGCCGCATCTGGTGTTTTTGTTGTGGGGCGCCCACGCCCAGAGCAAGCAAAAGCTGATCGATGCCACCAAGCACCTGGTGCTGACCTCGGTGCACCCGTCACCGTTGTCGGCGTATCGCGGGTTCCTGGGCTGCGGGCATTTCAGTCGCGCCAACAAGTTTCTGGAGCAGAATGGCGAGGCGCCGATCGAGTGGCGGTTGCCGCCGCTCTGAACTGCGAAGAGGATTCAGATTGTTTCCGGCCGGCGGTTCCAATGCCTGAACAACGGCTCCGCCAGAAACAGCACAAACAACAGGCGCATCACCTGCATCGCCGTCACCAACGGCACCGACAGTTGCAAGGTTTCAGCCGTGAGGCTCATTTCGGCAATGCCGCCGGGCATCATGCCCAAAGTCAGGGAGCGCAGGTCCAACTGGGTCAGGGCGCTCAGGCCCACCGCCGCCAGTGTTGCCAGGGCCATGGTCAAGGCGGTGCCGACCAGGGTGCGGCCCATGAACACGGGAGCGCTTCGAAAGAACTGGCGGTTGAAGTGACACGCCAAGCCGCTGCCGATCAGCCATTGGCCGATCTGGCTGCCGCCATCGGGCAGGCCGATATGCAGGTCCCAGACCACACTGGCAGTCGCACTCACCAGCAACGGGCCGAACAGCCAAGGGTTCGGCTGGTGCAAACGCTGCCAGCCCCAGGCCACCAGAGCCCCCATCGGAAACAGCAACGCCAGCCACCGCCAATCCACGGGGGCCGGATGAAACTGCGGCGCGCCACCGTCCAATAAATACTTGAAGATCGCCGGCACGCACAGCACCACTACCAGCACGCGCAAACTCTGCCCCGCCGCAACCCGGCTGAGCACCGCACCATTGCGCGCGCCGAGGTTGACCATCTCGCCGGAGCCGCCCGGCATGCTGGAGAAAAACGCGGTGGCGCGGTCTTCACCGCTGCGGCGCATCAACCACACCCCGACCACGCTCGACAAACTCGTCACCAAGGCGCCGAAGAAGATTAGCCCGAAGTGGCTCATCACCTGTTCGATCACCACTGGCGTGAAGTGCAGGCCGATGCCGATGCCCACCACCCATTGGCCGCATTTGCGCCCGCCGGGAATTTCCGCCAATTGCCAGGGCGTGAGGCAGCGCACCAGGATGATCGCCAGCAACGAGCCGACCATATAGGGCAAGGGCCAGCCGACGAGGCTGGCCAGGTAACCGCCGGCCAGGCCGACCAGCGGTGTTCCCCACCATTGCTTGAAAGTGACCTCAGACATCGGCCACGGCACGACGCTGCAGGGCACGTTTGCGGTAGATGCGCACCAGCGGGAACATCAGCATCAGCGCGGTCAGTACCCAGACGCCGAAGGTGATCGGGCTCGACCACAGGATGTCCAGCGCACCGTTGGAGATCGACAGCGCGCGGCGCAGGTTCTGTTCCATCAGGCCGCCGAGGATAAAGCCCAGCAATACCGGCGACAGCGGAAAGTCGAGCTTGCGCAGGATGTAGCCGAAGATGCCGATACCGACCATCAGGAACAGGTCGAACGTGGTGGCATGCACCGCGTACACGCCAATTGCGGTGATGATGGCGATCACCGGCACCAGCGCCCAGTTCGGCACGGCGAGGATGCGGGTGAAGATGCGGATCATCGGGATGTTGAGGATCACCAGCATGATGTTGGCAATGAACAACGAGGCGATCAGGCCCCAGACAATGTCCGGTTGCTGTTGGAACAGCAGCGGGCCGGGCGTGATGTTGTACAGCGACAGCGCGCCGATCATCACCGCCGTGGTACCCGAACCGGGCACGCCCAGGGTCAGCATCGGCACCAGGGCGCCGCAGGCGGACGCGCCGATTGCGGTTTCCGGCGCGGCCAAGCCACGCATGTCACCTTGGCCGAATGTGCCGCTGGCGCCGGCCAGGCGTTTCTCGGTCATGTAGGCAACGGCCGAGGCCAACGTAGCACCCGCGCCCGGCAGCACACCCATTATGAAGCCGAGCAGGCCGCAACGGATGTTGACTACGAAAACCGAAGACGCTTCCTTCAGGTTGAACATCATCCGTCCTGTGGCTTTGACCGCTTCCTGGCCACGGTGGGTTTTCTCCAGCAGCAGCAGGATCTCGCTGATGGAAAACAGGCCCAGCACCAACACCACGAACTGAATGCCATCGGTGAGGTGGATGTTGTCGCCGGTAAAGCGATACACGCCGCTGTTGGCATCGATGCCCACCGCCGAGAGGAACAGGCCGATCAGCGCCGCCACAAAGGTTTTCAGCGGCTTGTCACCGGCCATGCCGCCCAGGCACACAATCGCGAACACCATCAGTACGAAATATTCCGCCGGGCCGAAGGCAATCGCCCATTTGGCCAGCAGCGGGGCAAACAGCACCATGCCGCAGGTGGCGATAAAGGCACCGATGAACGAACTCCACGCCGACAACGACAGCGCCACGCCGGCCAGGCCTTTGCGGGCCATCGGGTAGCCGTCGAGGGTGGTCATCACGGTGGAGGCTTCGCCCGGAATATTGAGCAGGATCGAGCTGATACGGCCGCCGTATTCGCAGCCCAGGTATACCGCTGCGAGCAGAATCAACGCCGACTCGGGTGGCAGGCCCAGGGCGAATGCGATGGGGATCAACAACGCCACGCCATTGATCGGCCCCAGGCCCGGCAACAGGCCGACCACGGTGCCGATCAGCGTGCCGCACAAGGCGGTCACCAGGTTGTACGGGCTCAGCGCGACGCCGAATCCCTGGCCCAAATAGCCAAAAGTATCCATATCAGTTCTCCAGTACGTCGAGCAGGCCGAGGGGCAGCGGCACATCCATGGCTTTGTCGAACAGCAGGTACAAGCCGATGGCCATCAGGCCGACGATCACTATGCTGGGCATCCAGCGCCCGCCATACAGGCGCGCCATCGGGATGCCGATCAACAGGCTGCTGAGGATGAAACCCAACGATTCGAAGGTGGCGGCGAACACGATCAACAGCGCTACGCAAATGCCGATCTTGACCAGTGTGTCGCGGTCCAGCGCCGGGTCTTCTTCGGTGTGTTGGGTGGGTTGCGGGCGAAACAGCATGTAGATCAGCGCCAGGCTCATCAGCCCGAGCATCAGCAGCGGAAAAGCGCGAGGCCCGACCGGCTCGTAGGAAAACGCCGCCTGATACGGCCAGGCCATCAGGGCGAGGCCGGCGCAGGCCAGCAACAGTACGGCGGCGAAAATGCGTTGTAAGAGCATGGTGAACTCCTGGGCCACACCGCGTGTTTAAACGGGCGTGGCCGCGCGAAAGCGGGGCGTTTACTGGATCAGGCCGAACTCTTTGGCCAGCACTTTGTAGTCAGCCACCTGTTTCTTCACGTAGGTGTCCAGTTCCGGGCCTGTCATGGCGAACGGGAACAGCTCGCGCTGATCACGCAGCTTGGCGAACTCGTCGGAAGCCAGCAGTTTGTCGAACGCATCCTTCCACCAGGCATAGTCGGCATCGCTGACTTTTGGCCCGAGGTAGAAGCCACGCACCACTGGCCAGACGATGTCATAGCCTTGCTCCTTGGCGGTCGGAATGTTCTTCATTTCCGGCTCGTCCAGGCGCTGCTCGGAGAACACCGCCAGCAGGCGCATGTCACCGCTGAGGATGTGCGGCATGGAGTCGGAAATATCGGTGCTGCCCACCTGAATGTGGCCACCGAGCAACGCGGTAGCGATTTCACCGCCGCCTTCCAGCGCGACGTAACGCAGCTCGCGCGGGTTGATCCCGGCGGCCTTGGCAATCAGGGCGGTTTGCATCCAGTCCTGGCTGCCAACCGTACCGCCGGAACCTATCACTACGCTGCCTGGATCTTTCTTCAAGGCTTTTACGAGATCGTCGAGGGTCTTGTAGGGTGAATCACTTTTCACTGCGATGGCACCGTAACTTGTGCCTACCGCTGCGAGCCAGCGCACGGCGCTTTCATCGAAGCGACCGAACTTGCCCTGGGCCAGGTTCAGCAATGAACCGCTGGACCAGGCCACCAGGGTACCTCCATCCGCAGGGCGCTGAGCGACCACCGCGTTGTAGGCCACTGCGCCGACGCCGCCTGGCATGTAGGTCACGCGCATCGGCTTGCTCAGCAGTTTCTGGTTGACCAGCGCGCTTTGTGCCAGCTTGCAGGTCAGGTCAAAACCACCGCCCGGGGAAGCCGGGGCGATGCATTCAGGGCGCTTGGGTTCGTCGGCGGCCAGCAGTTGGCCGGCAAACAGCATGCAGCCGGCGGTAATGGCAACTTTACGCAGTGAAAGGGTCATGGTGATCTCCGTATTTTTGTTATGAGTGGCTTAGCCGCGTGCAATGCTGTGCCTGGCGTTGCGCGAGCGCACGGCCACCGTCTTCGAAGACGGCAAGGGCAGGGTGGTGTGAGTAAGGCGGGAATTTCTTGCAGGCGGGCGAGCCTGGGGCTGTGTCGACAGCATCGTGGTGCACTCCGTTATTGTTCTTATTTTGGCGAAAACGCTTCGAGGCGTTTTTCGGGCGCTACGGGTGAGGTAGCTCGGCGGGCGTAACCACCGTAACTGGATGCTAAAGGGCGAAGCTTTCACTAACCTTTCAGTTGCCTTTCAATGTTTTCGGGCTTCACAGGGCAGGTTGCGCCTGTAAACTGCCCGCCAAAGCGTGGCGTCGCCCACGCCTGCACGAGGTAGAAATTCATGCGTGTCCTTCTGGTTGAAGACCATTTGCAACTCGCCGAAAGTGTCGCCCAAGCGCTCAAGAGCATAGGGTTGACCGTCGACGTATTGCACGATGGCGTGGCTGCGGACCTGGCGTTGAGCAGCGAGGAATACGCGGCGGCGATCCTTGATGTGGGGCTGCCGCGCATGGATGGTTTCGAAGTGTTGGCACGCTTGCGCGCCCGAGGAAAAAATTTGCCGGTGTTGATGCTGACGGCACGCAGCGATGTAAAAGACCGCGTGCATGGCTTGAACCTGGGCGCCGACGATTACCTCGCCAAGCCGTTTGAACTGACGGAACTGGAAGCGCGGGTCAAGGCGCTGCTACGGCGCAGCGTATTGGGCGGCGAGCGCCAGCAGGCGTGCGGCGTGCTGGTGTACGACCTCGATACTCGGCGCTTCACGGCCGGTGGCGAACTGCTGACGCTGACCTCGCGCGAGCAAGCGGTGCTCGAGGCGCTCATCGCCCGGCCTGGCCGCGTGATGAGCAAGGAGCAACTGGCCTCCCAGGTGTTCGGTCTCGACGAAGAAGCCAGCCCGGACGCTATCGAAATTTATGTGCACCGCCTGCGCAAGAAACTCGACGGCCAGCCTATCGCCATCGTGACCTTCCGTGGCCTTGGCTACCTGCTGGAAGCCCGCGATGCATAAGCCCAGCAGCCTGCGCTGGCGCCTGCTGTGGAACCTCGCGCTGTTGCTGGTGCTGCTGATGCTCGCCAGTGGCATGAGTGCCTACTGGAACGGGCGCGAAGCGGCCGACACCGCCTATGACCGCACGCTGCTGGCCTCGGCGCGCACCATTGCCGCCGGCTTGACCCAGGTGGACGGCACGCTCAGTGCCAACGTGCCCTACGTGGCCCTGGACACCTTTGCCTACGACAGCGCCGGGCGTATCTATTACCAGGTCAACGACATCAACCAGAAGCTGATATCGGGTTACGAAGCCCTTCCTGGCCCGCCGCCCGGCACCCCGCGCACTGACGATTACCCAGCCTTGGCGCGGTTCTACGACGCCGTGTATCAGGGCCAGCCTGTACGCGTGGTGAGCCTGCTCAAGGCTGTTTCCGAGCCGAACATGAATGGCATGGCGGAGATCCGTGTCGCGGAAACTGACGAAGCCCGGGTCGCCATGGCCCGTAGCCTGATGGCCGACACCTTGTTGCGCCTGGGCATGCTTGCCATTGGCGCGCTGTTGCTGGTGTGGTTTGCCGTCAGCGCGGCGCTGCGCCCGCTGGAGCGCCTGCGCACGGCGGTGGAAGAACGCCAGCCCGACGACCTGCGGCCCTTGCCGCTGGTAGAGGTGCAGGATGAGTTCGGCCCGCTGGTGCGTTCCCTCAACCATTTCACCGAACGCTTGCGCGGCCAGTTCGAACGCCAGGCGCAGTTCATTGCCGACGCCGCCCACGAGTTGCGTACGCCGCTGGCCGCGCTCAAGGCCCGCCTGGAACTGGGCCTGCGCGCCGAAGACCCGGCCACGTGGCGCACCACCCTGGAAACCGCCGCCCAGGGCACCGACCGTCTCACGCACCTGGCTAATCAGTTGCTGTCCCTGGCCCGCATCGAAAATGGTGCCAGGGCCATCGCCGAAGGCGGCGCGCAGTTGCTCGACCTCAGCCAATTGGCCCGAGAGCTGGGCATGGCCATGGCGCCATTGGCCCACGCGCGAGGCGTTGCCTTGGCGCTGGAGGCAGACGAGCCGGTGTGGCTGCGCGGTGAACCGACGCTGCTCAATGAGTTGCTGAGCAACTTGGTGGACAACGCGCTGGCGCACACGCCCCAGGGTGGCAACGTGATTTTGCGGGTGACGGCGCCAGCGGTGCTCGAAGTCGAAGACGACGGCCCCGGTATCCCGCTGGATGAGCGGGACCGGGTATTCGAGCGATTTTATCGGCGCAGCCAGCAGGGTATGGGGTCGGGCCTGGGGCTGGCGATTGTCGGGGAGATCTGCCGTGCGCACCTGGCGCAGATCAGCCTGCACGATGGCGAATCGGCGGGGTTGAAAGTGCGCGTGAGTTTTATCGCCGGGGATCAGTAGAACATCGAACGTGCTTCATCCAGCTCGGTGCGCAACGTCTCGCTGTAGGGGTCAATCCGCAGCTTCTTCACTGCCGGTACACCCGCCATATCGACGTTCGCCAGTGGGTGTCCGGTGTGGCGGTGACAGTAGAGCACGGCGACCTGCACCACATCGATGTAATCGAGCTGGGCGCAGTCGCGTCCCAGGTTCAGATACTGGCCGGGCAGTTTCGCCAGCATTTCAGGGAAGTCCCAGCCGCTGAGCAGCTTGTCGCCCAATACCGGATGGATGCTGTCGATCACGTGGTTGAGGCTGACCGGGTCGGACAGCAGCTCGTAATGGTCTTCGGCGTAGGTGAGGATCGGCAGCACGCCGATCTGGTGCACCAGGCCGCCGAGGGCCGCCTGGTCGGGCTTGAGTTGGCTATGCCGGCGACACAAGGCATAGCTGACGCCCGCGACCTCCAGGCTGCGGCGCCACACTTCGCGCATTTTCTGTTCGACCACCTCGGAGCGGGCGTGAAAGATCTGCTCCATGACCAGGCCGATAGCCAGGTTGCTGCTGTAATTGGTGCCGAGCCGCGTGATGGCGGTGTGCAGGTCGGTAACTTCCTGAGTTGCTCTGAGCAACGGGCTATTGACCACTTTGATCAGGCGCGCCGACAGGGCGGTATCGCGACTGATCACTTTACTCAAGTGGCTGATGCTGATCTCCGGGTCTTCGGCGGCCTGACGAATTTTCAGGGCCACCTCCGGTAATGTCGGCAGAACCAGGTCATCGTTGTCGATGGCCTTCATCAAAGCCTGTTGGACTTTTTCCGCCAGCTCGTTCATTCATACTCTCTAGGGTGTTGCAAAAAAAGTACGGCGGTTATCGCTGGATCTCACGATCGCGGTCCAGCGCGTAGGGCAGGTCAAGCAGCCGCAGGCCCGGGCCTTCCAGGCTGCCTAAGCGTACGTCGCCATTATCGGCAGCTTCGGCTTGCAGCACGGCAAGAAGTTCAATGGACTGACCCGCTTTTGCCGCGATGACCACTTCGCCGATCGAACTGTTATGGCTCGGGGAAAACAGTGCGGTGCCTGGCTCGGGTAATTCGGTCGCAGCCAGACTCAGGCGGTACAGGCGACGTTTGAGTTTGCCCAGGTACTGCATGCGCGCGACGATTTCCTGGCCGGTGTAGCAGCCTTTCTTGAAGCTGACGCCGCCCACCGCCTGCAGGTTGAGCATCTGCGGGATGAACAGTTCGCGGGTCTGCGGCATCACCTGGCCGATGCCGGCGCGGACCTGGCCCAGCAGCCATTCATTCAGCTCGGCTTGCGGCAGGCTTGCCGCCAACTGGCTGCGCAGCCCTTCGGCGTGTTCGGCGGGTGCCCAGAGTTCAGCGCGGTCGGGCGACACGCGGATGGCGATCAACGTCTCGGTGCGCGCCACGCTGCCGGTCTCGACCGGCAACGCCAGGCCTAGCGCGGCCAGCGCCTGGTCGGCATGCGCCAGGCCGAAACGCACCCAGGCGGCGCTTTCATCGGTGAGTTTGGATTTGGAGAACACTGCGTATTTCTTCAGGTCCGCCAATTGCGGCTCGAGCAGTTCACTGGCCATGGCCAGGAGCACGCCGTCACCTTGTAGCAGGATGCGAAAACTTGACTGCATCCGGCCTTTTTGCGTGCAGCGCGCGCCCAGGCTGGCCTGGGTGTCACTCAGGTAATTGAGGTTGCAGGTCAGTTGGCCCTGCAGGAATTTGGCAGCGTCCGCGCCGCGGACGGCGAGAACGCCTTCGTGGGACAGCGAGCAGAAGAAAGCAGAGTCGGCCATGGGTCATCGCAGGTCAAAAAGTCATGGGTGCATCATAGAGGGGCGCCCGGCAAATGCATAGTTTCCATGGGGCGCGACCAAAGCCGGCTGTCCCGGTGCCGTCGGGCCTGTATACTTGCGCTCTATTTGAGGAGCGTTCCATGGTCGAAGATGTAGAAATCAATCGCCTCTACTGGCACAGCCGTCGCGGCATGCTGGAGCTGGACGTGTTGCTGGTGCCTTTCACCAAAGAAGTCTACGCGACGCTCAACCAGGTAGATCGCGACCTTTACGTACGGCTGCTGGAATGCGAAGACCAGGACATGTTCGGCTGGTTCATGGAGCGCGCCGAATCGGAAGATCCGGAGCTGCAACGCATGGTTCGGATGATCCTGGACCGTGTCCAGCCCAAGTAACCGTTTTGAATGCCGCTGGCAGGCCTCACGGCTGTTGCTGGCGGCGTATCTGTTTGCGCAGCTGTTCGCACTGGGTGCCTGCCTGGTAGTCGATCTGCCGCTTGCATCCCTTGGCATGCTGGCGTGCCTGGCCCACGCCGCCTGGGTGTTGCCGCGGCATGTGTTGCTGACCCACCGCTCGTCGATTCGGGGCCTGCGCCGCGATGAGGATGGCTGGCAATTGTTCAGCGCCGAGCGCGGCTGGCACAGCGTGCAACTGCGGCCTGACAGCCTGGCGCTGCCGCTGGTCGTGGTGCTGCGCTATCGTGTGCATGGTGAACGATGGGTGCGCTCGACGTGCGTGCCTCACGACGCGCAGACCGCCGATATGCACCGGCGCCTGCGCGTACGCTTGAAGTTCAGTCGCCGTAGGTGGCTGGCACCAGAATAGTGTCGCGGGCCTCAGGCAGCATCTGCGGGTAGTCGAGGGTGTAATGCAGCCCTCGGCTTTCTTTGCGCGCCATGGCCGAGCGGATCATCAACTCGGCGACTTGGGCCAGGTTGCGTAATTCGATCAGGTCGCGGCTGACTTTATAGTTGCTGTAGAACTCGTCGATCTCATCCAGCAGCAAACGCACCCGGTGCTGTGCCCGTTGCAGGCGCTTGTTGGTGCGCACGATCCCCACGTAGTCCCACATGAAGCGCCGCAGCTCGTCCCAGTTGTGCGCGATGATCACGTCTTCGTCCGAATCCGTCACCTGGCTGGCATCCCAGCGCGGCAGGGCGGCCGGCACCGCGATGCGCGGCAGTTGTTCGAGGATGTCCGCCGCCGCCGAGCGCGCATATACAAAGCATTCGAGCAGCGAGTTGCTGGCCATGCGGTTGGCGCCGTGCAGGCCGGTGAAACTGGTTTCGCCAATGGCGTACAGGCCGGGCACGTCGGTGCGGCCATGCTGGTCGACCATCACGCCGCCGCAGGTGTAATGCGCGGCAGGTACGACCGGGATCGGGCCTTTGGTGATGTCGATGTTGAAGGTCAGGCAGCGTTCATAGACGGTGGGGAAGTGCGTCTTGATGAAGGCTTCGGGTTTGTGGCTGATGTCCAGGTAGACGCAGTCGATGCCCAGGCGCTTCATCTCATGGTCGATGGCGCGGGCGACGATGTCGCGCGGTGCCAGCTCGGCACGTGGGTCGAAGCGTTGCATGAAGCGTTCGCCATTGGGCAGCTTCAAGTGTGCACCTTCCCCGCGCAACGCCTCGGTGATCAGGAAACTCTTGGCCTGGGGGTGGTACAGGCAAGTGGGGTGGAACTGGTTGAATTCCAGGTTCGCCACCCGGCAGCCCGAGCGCCAGGCCATAGCGATGCCGTCGCCGCAGGCCCCGTCGGGGTTGCTGGTATAGAGGTAGACCTTGGCCGCGCCACCTGAGGCAAGGATGGTGAAGCGCGCGCCGTAGGTGTCGACTTCGCCGCTGGTGCGGTTGAGCACATAGGCGCCGAGGCAGCGCTCGCCGGGAAGGCCCAGGCGTTTTTCGGTGATCAGGTCGACGGCGACGCACTGCTCCAGCAATTCGATGTTGGGGCGTTGGCGCGCCTGGTCGAGCAAGGTCCTGAAAATGGCGGCGCCGGTGGCGTCGGCGGCATGGATGATGCGGCGGTGGCTGTGGCCGCCCTCACGGGTCAGATGGAACTCGAAGCCGCCGTCATCGCTGCCCGCGTGTTCATCGCGGGTAAAAGGCACACCCTGGTCGATCAGCCATTGGATCGCCTCGCGACTATGCTCGACGGTGAAGCGCACCGCGTCTTCATTGCACAGGCCGCCGCCGGCATTGAGGGTGTCTTCGACATGGGACTGTACGGTGTCGGTGTCGTCCAGTACGGCAGCGACGCCGCCCTGTGCCCAGAATGTCGAACCGTTGGCCAGGTCGCCTTTGCTCAGTACGGCTATACGCAGATGGCTGGGGAGGGTCAGTGCCAGGCTCAGGCCGGCGGCGCCGCTGCCGATCACAAGGACATCGTGTTGAAACTGTTGGCTCATTGAATGGATTCCGCAAAAAGCGATCCGAAGAGGAGGCGCAAGCAGGACGCCTGGATCGGCGAATCAAAGGGGCACACGGACCACTAGTATATAGAGGGGTGGAGCGGCACAATAGCCAGGCGTTCGTGGCATTGTGAGATTACGGTGCACAGCACCCGGTTAAACAGCCAGTCAGCGAGCGGGAACTTTTTGCATAAGCCCCGACTCAATAGCAGGTTGCCCGAAAGCTGGGAAAAACGTTGTGTTTATTGGCCCGTCGGGAGCATTGGACGCGTCAGAAAACCGACGAAAAGATTATTCGCGCAGCCGGCGTTGCCTGAGCTGCGTTTTTCGTGTGTGCCAAATCAGTGCGTGCCGGAAACTTGCTTGAAGGGGGAGAACTTTTGCGAAAAGCCCGAGTCTATGTTTACAAGCCTGATCGTTTAGTTATGCAAGCCTCCTTCGAGTACAACGAGGAGTGTTCATGCTAACCCAGGAAGAGGATCAGCAGCTGGTCGAGCGCGTACAACGCGGCGACAAGCGCGCATTTGATCTGCTAGTGCTGAAATATCAGCACAAAATTCTCGGGTTGATCGTGCGGTTTGTGCACGACACCCATGAAGCGCAGGACGTTGCACAGGAAGCCTTTATCAAGGCGTACCGTGCACTGGGCAATTTCCGCGGTGATAGTGCGTTTTATACGTGGCTATATCGCATCGCCATTAATACGGCGAAGAACTATCTGGTGTCTCGCGGCCGCCGCCCACCAGACAGTGATGTCAGTTCAGAAGATGCTGAATTCTATGATGGTGATCACGGCCTCAAAGATCTCGAGTCGCCGGAGCGTGCGTTGCTGCGCGACGAAATCGAGGGAACCGTTCATCGAACAATTCAGCAACTGCCAGAAGATTTACGTACGGCGTTAACTTTACGTGAATTCGATGGTCTGAGTTACGAAGACATTGCGAGCGTCATGCAATGTCCGGTGGGGACTGTAAGGTCACGGATTTTCCGGGCCCGGGAAGCCATCGACAAAGCCTTGCAACCGTTGTTGCAGGAAAACTAAAGACAGCGGCGACAGCCAAGAGAGGAACCGCCATGAGTCGTGATGCCCTGCAGGAATCGCTGTCCGCAGTGATGGATAACGAAGCGGATGAACTGGAACTTCGTCGAGTGCTCAACGCATTTGATGATGCCCAAACCCGTGACACCTGGTCTCGTTACCAAGTCGCTCGGGCGGTGATGCACAAGGATCTTCTAATCCCTCGTCTGGATATTGCTGCGGCCGTTTCTGCCGCGTTGGCCGATGAAGCCGTTCCGGCTAAAGCTGCTCGTGGTCCATGGCGTAGCCTGGGTCGTCTGGCAGTCGCTGCCTCGGTGACCGTCGCCGTACTGGCCGGTGTTCGTCTGTACAACCAGGACGAAATCGCCGGTGCCGAGCTGGCCCAGCAGACTCAGCAACCGGTCATGGCTGGTCCGCAAGTCAAAGGCCCGGCTGTACTGGCTGGCTACAAGGAAAGCTCTGATACCGCCGGCCCTATGGCTAACGGTGTGCTTCAGGGGCAATCCGGCTGGCAGGACCAGCGTCTCCCAGGCTACCTGCGTCAACATGCACAGGAAGCGGCTGGCAAGAACGCTGAAAGTGCTCTGCCATACGCTCGCGCAGCAAGCCTGGAAAACCGCTGAACCGCTAAGGAGCCCTATGCGCGCCATACCGCTCCTTACGCTCTTGTTCAGTAGTTGGTTTGCACTACCCGCCCATGCCGATGAAGCCCAAGACTGGCTGACTCGACTTGGGCGTGCAGAGCAGCAGCAAAGCTTTCAAGGTACGTTCATCTATGAGCGTAACGGCAGTTTTTCTACCTACGATATCTGGCACCTTGTTCAGAACGGTCAGGTTCGGGAGCGGCTATTGCAGCTCGATGGCTCTGCCCAGGAAATCGTGCGGGTAGAAGGTCACACTCAGTGCGTCAGCGGCACCCTTGTCGCCGGCCTGGGCAATTCCCGTGACAGTGCGTCACGTTCGCTGAACCCGCAAAAACTCAATCAATTCTACGATCTGGCCGTTATCGGCAAATCTCGCGTGGCCGGTCGTAATGCAATTATTGTTTCGATCACCCCGCGCGACCCTTACCGCTATGGTTTCGAGTTGCACCTGGATCGTGAAACCGCGTTACCCCTCAAGTCGTTGCTCCTCAGCGAGCAGGGGCGACTGCTGGAGCGCTTTCAGTTTGTTCGATTGAATACGTCCGCCGCTCCCATTGATCGAGACTTGCAGCCCAGCAGAGACTGCACGCCTGTTGCGATTGGCCGCAGCGAGACATCACAAACGCCCGCCTCCAATGCATGGCACCTGGACTGGTTGCCGCCGGGCTTTGAGCTGAGCAGCACTACATCGCGCAAAGACCCCCAGACAAAAACCACCCTCGACAGCTTGATGTACGACGATGGGCTTGCACGTTTCTCGGTATTTCTTGAACCCGCCGACGGCGCAAGTGTGTCGGAAACCCGCACTCAGCTTGGGCCTACGGTTGCGGTGTCGCGGCATGTGAATACGGTGGACGGGCAGATGATGGTGACGGTTGTCGGGGAAATCCCAATCGGCACCGCCGAGCGCATCGCGTTGTCGGTTCGCGGTGAAAAGGCCGCAGCCAATCCGTGAGTCGTTAATCCAGTGTTCATCCTGATCTTTCACCCTGCTGCCATGCTAGGGTGCCTGTCGAGAGCATGAAATGTCTGGATCAGCATTTTCACTTGCAAAAAATCCTTATGTTTTTTATAGGTCAGGGCTTCTCGGCCCTTGCCTTGTTTTGTTCGCGGAACAAAAAATGCCGGGCGCGGTTTCCGGCTTTTTTTGAACCCTGTCGCTCAACCCTGCTCGTCGTAACGGGAGCTGTATGTCGATACCACGTTTGAAGTCTTACCTATCCATAGTCGCCACGGTGCTGGTGCTGGGTCAGGCCGTGCCCGCGCAAGCGGTCGAGCTGCCTGATTTCACCCAACTGG
The DNA here is from genome assembly GCF_003851705.1 of Pseudomonas sp. R2-37-08W. Classification (NCBI taxonomy): domain Bacteria; kingdom Pseudomonadati; phylum Pseudomonadota; class Gammaproteobacteria; order Pseudomonadales; family Pseudomonadaceae; genus Pseudomonas; species Pseudomonas sp. R2-37-08W. The sequence continues at coordinate 1,645,679 of NZ_CP027728.1, forward strand.
TGGAGCAGGCCTCGCCTGCGGTGGTGAACATCAGTACCACGCAGAAATTGCCGGATCGCAAAGTTTCGAACCAGCAGATGCCCGACCTGGAAGGCTTGCCGCCGATGCTGCGCGAGTTTTTCGAGCGAGGCATGCCGCAACCACGCACCCCGCGCGGTGGTGGCGGTGGCCAGCGCGAAGCGCAGTCCCTGGGCTCCGGTTTCATCATTTCGCCCGACGGCTATATCCTCACCAACAACCACGTGATTGCCGATGCTGACGAGATCCTCGTGCGCCTGGCCGATCGCAGTGAGTTGAAAGCCAAGCTGGTCGGCACCGACCCGCGTTCCGACGTGGCCTTGCTGAAAATCGAAGGCAAAGACCTGCCGGTGCTCAAACTCGGCAAATCCCAGGACCTGAAAGCGGGCCAGTGGGTGGTGGCGATCGGGTCGCCGTTCGGCTTTGACCACACCGTCACCCAGGGCATTGTCAGCGCCATCGGCCGCAGCCTGCCCAATGAAAACTATGTGCCGTTCATCCAGACCGACGTGCCGATCAACCCAGGCAACTCCGGCGGGCCGCTGTTCAACCTGGCCGGCGAAGTCGTAGGCATCAACTCGCAGATCTACACCCGTTCCGGTGGTTTCATGGGCGTGTCCTTCGCGATTCCAATCGACGTGGCCATGGACGTTTCCAACCAGTTGAAGGCCGGTGGCAAAGTGAGCCGCGGTTGGCTGGGCGTGGTGATCCAGGAAGTGAACAAGGACCTCGCTGAGTCTTTCGGTCTCGATAAGCCGGCGGGTGCACTGGTCGCGCAGATCCAGGACGACGGCCCGGCTGCCAAAGGCGGCCTGCGGGTTGGCGACGTGATCCTGAGCATGAACGGCCAGCCGATCATCATGTCGGCTGACTTGCCGCATCTGGTCGGCGCACTCAAGGCGGGCAGCAAAGCCAAGCTGGAAGTGATTCGTGACGGCAAGCGCCAGAATGTCGAGCTCACCGTGGGGGCAATCCCGGAAGAGGGCGCGACCCTGGATGCCCTGGGTAACGCCAAGCCAGGCGCCGAGCGCAGCAGCAACCGCTTGGGCATTGCCGTGGTTGAGCTGACTGCCGAGCAGAAGAAAACCTTCGATCTCAAGAGCGGTGTCGTGATCAAGGAAGTGCTGGACGGCCCAGCCGCCTTGATCGGCCTGCAACCGGGCGATGTGATCACCCACCTGAACAACCAGGCGATCGATACCACCAAGGAATTCGCCGACATCGCCAAGGCGTTGCCGAAGAATCGTTCGGTGTCGATGCGCGTGCTGCGTCAGGGGCGTGCCAGCTTCATCACCTTCAAGCTGGCCGAGTAACCTTCCAGCCCAATAAAAAGCCCCGCCATCGGTGAATGATGGCGGGGCTTTTTTGTGGGCGATGGGTTTAGCTCATCATCCCTTTCACCAGGCGTTCCTGTTCGATCAACTCGCGCTGGCGTGCATCGATGCGCGAGGACAGTGGAAAATTATTGCCTGCGCGGCGCTTGGCAAAGTCCAGTTGCTGGATGGCTTGCTGGAAGTCGCCCACCAGGGCGAAATATTCGGCGCGTGCCTGGTGCAGGCCGATGATATTGCCCGACAAGCCACGGGTCTCGGCGACCTGATACCACACGTCCGGATCATCCGGGCGGGACTTGAGCAAGCCATCCAGGGCTTTCTCTGCATCAGCGGTGCGATTCTGCTTGAGTAGCAGATCTACGCGTACCTGGTTCAGCGGGTAGTTGCTGGGGTACTGGGCAAGCATGCGGTCAGTGCGTTGTTGTGCGTCTGGCATGCGATTGCTGGTGATGTCCAGCTCGATCTGCGCCAGGTTGTAGGTGATGTCGTTGGGCGCTTTGGCCAGCAGCGGTGCCAGGCTCTCCCGTGCTTCCTTGAGCTGGGTGCCCTTGATCTGGGCGATGGCCAGGCCATAACGCGCCACATCGTTCTTCGGGTTCTCGTCCAACTGGGCCTGGAAGCGCTTGGCGGCGAGGCCTGGCGTGTCTTCGTACTTCAATTGCACCCGAGCGCGGATTAACTGATAGCGCAGGCTGTCTTCCTTTCCGCCGGGTTTGGCCTGCTCGGCGCGGTTGCGGGTGTCGGCGATCCGCGATTCCGTCACCGGGTGCGTCAACAGGAATTCCGGCGGCTTCGCGTCGAAGCGGTACTGGCGCATCAGGCGCTCGAACATGGTAGGCATGGAGCGCGGGTCGTAGCCGGCTTTCTCCAGGTTGAGGATGCCAATACGGTCGGCCTCCTGTTCATTCTGCCGAGAGAATCGACGCTGCTCCTGGATCGCGGCGGCCTGGGAGCCGGCAATCGCGGCGATGCCTGCATCGCCAGCGCCGGCTGCGGCAGCAATGATGCCGCCGAGCAGGGCAGCCATCATCGGGATCTGCATGCGCGACTGCGCTTCCACGCCTCGAGCAAAGTGGCGCTGGGACAAATGCGCCAATTCGTGAGCCAGCACTGATGCGTACTCACCTTCGGTCTGGGCATTGAGGAACAAGCCGCCATTGACCCCGACGATCCCGCCGGGTGCGGCGAAGGCGTTGAGTTGTGGGCTGTTGATCAGGATGAATTCCAGGCGCCGGTCATTGACTTGGCTGGTCTCCACCAGCTTGTACACGCTGGTTTCGACGTAGTCCTTGAGCTGCGGGTCGTTGAGTTGCGAGACCTGGCCGCGCAGGTAGGCCAGCCAGGCGCGGCCCAGTTGATATTCCTGTTGCGGCGAGACAATGGCAGAACTGGCGTCGCCAAGTGAGGGCAGCTCGTCAGCGAAGGCCGGGGAGGCCAGCAGGCAGGCCAGCGTCAGCAGGGTAGGGCGCAGGAAAGTCATGCACAAAGCCTTTCGACAAAGAGCTTACTGTAGCCGGACACTGAGCTTCGGACCAGATATTCTAAGCAGCTCAAATGTTTGCCTGGAGTAACACCATGACCGACGCTGTAGCCTTTGACGCCGAACTCGACGCCAGCGGCCTCAACTGTCCGCTGCCCTTGCTCAAGGCCAAGCTGGAGCTCAATCGACTGGCCAGCGGGGCTGTACTCAAAGTGACCGCCACGGACGCAGGCTCCCAGCGCGACTTCCGCACCTTTGCCAAGCTGGCGGGCCACACGCTGGTCCAGGAAGAAGAAGCGGCAGGTGTGTACCGTTATTGGTTGCGCAAAGCCTGATGGCTTTATTGGCTGAAGATCAGCCCTTGTTCAGCGCCTGCGCCGCCGCCAAGACCGCGTCCACATGCCCTGGCACTTTCACGCCGCGCCATTCCTGACGGAGCACACCTTCGCTGTCGATCAGAAAGGTGCTGCGATCCACGCCCAGGTATTCCTTGCCGTACAGCTTCTTCAGCTTGATCACATCAAACAGCTGGCACACCGCTTCGTCCTTGTCACTGATCAGCTCGAACGGAAACGCCTGCTTACTCTTGAAGTTTTCATGGGACTTCACGCTGTCGCGCGACACGCCAAACACTTCGGTATTGGCGGCCTGGAACGCGGCGTGTTGGTCGCGGAAACCCTGGCCCTGGGTTGTGCAGCCTGGGGTGCTGTCTTTCGGGTAGAAATAGAGCACCACTTGCTTGCCCTTGAGGGCCGCAAGGCTGAAGGTCTGGCCGCTGGTGGCGTGGGCTTCGAAATCGGCTACGGGTGTGTCGATGGCTACCGGCATGGGCAAGTCCTTACATGGGGTTCTGTGGGCGCCAAGGCTCGATCAGGGCGTCAAGGTTCAGGGCGTCGGCGAAATCCAGGAACTGGTCGCGTAGCCAACTGATCTGCACGCCGGCCGGCAAGGTCACGGTGAAGGTGGCGTTGAGCATGGTGCCGCCGGTTTGTGGCGCCTGATAGGTGTCGCAGGTCAGGTTCTCCAACTCGACGTTGTGGTCGATAAAGAACTGGCACAACTCGTTGACGATGTCCGAGCGGTAGGCCGAGCTGACATACGCCACGTAAGGCAGGGCCTGCGGGCGATTTTCCAGGGCTGCGCTGCGCACCACGTTAACGGTGAAGTCGTGCTTCTTGGCCAGGCCAGGCAGGCCGGTCTCCAGGCGCGCCAAGGCGTCCCAACTGCCGGAAATCTGCAGCACCAGCGCACTGCATTCGCCATGGCGGGTCAGGCGCGAGGTCACGACGGCGCAGCGGTTTTCATGGCTGGCGCGGCACAGGACGTTGGTCAGCTCCATGGGGTTGGCGCCGAGGGCACTGATAACAAGGAATTGTTCGCGAACTGTGGGGGTGGACATGCAGCCTTCCTAAAGCGATGAGCGGTCGATACCGTCAGAGCTGTATCGATCAAAGGATGAAGGGTAGCGAAAACCGTCGCCAAGGGCTAGGAGGTGGCGTTTTCATTACGTGAACGGCGTGCTTCACCCGGTGCTTTGGCCCAATGATGGCATTGCCCGTCGTTTAGTTACGCCAGAACGCATCGTCGCACGGTACTTCGCTTGTACAAGCATCTTGGCGCCAGTACCATTACGGCTCTCTTTTTCCGGCAGGAGCGGTTGCATGATTGCGGGCAGTATGGTGGCACTGGTCACACCCATGGATGCACAAGGTCATCTCGACTGGGACAGCCTGGGCAAACTGGTGGACTTCCACCTGCAAGAAGGCACCAACGCCATCGTAGCGGTCGGCACCACAGGTGAATCGGCCACCCTCGATGTGGAAGAACACATCCAGGTGATCGAGTTCGTGGTCAAGCGCGTTGCGGGCCGAATCGCCGTGATCGCCGGTACCGGCGCCAACTCGACGCGTGAAGCAATCGAGCTGACCAAAAACGCCAAGAAGGCCGGCGCCGATGCGTGCCTGCTGGTGACTCCGTATTACAACAAGCCGACTCAGGAAGGCCTGTACCAGCACTTTCGCACCATTGCCGAAGCTGTCGACATCCCGCAGATCCTCTACAACGTACCCGGCCGCACTGCGTGCGATATGAAAGCCGAGACGGTGATCCGCCTGTCCACCGTGGCGAACATCATCGGTATCAAGGAAGCCACCGGCGACCTGCAGCGCGCCAAGGACATCCTGGCCGGCGTGAGCAGCGATTTCCTGGTGTATTCCGGTGACGACGCCACCGCGGTCGAGCTGATCCTGCTGGGCGGCAAGGGCAACATTTCCGTGACCGCCAACGTCGCCCCGCGTGCCATGAGCGAAATGTGCGCCGCCGCCATTGCCGGTGACGCCGCGACCGCACGTGCGATCCACGAGAAGCTGATGCCGCTCAACAAGACACTGTTTATCGAATCCAACCCTATTCCCGTGAAGTGGGCGCTGTTTGAGATGGGCCTGATGCCGGACGGTATCCGTCTGCCGCTCACCCGGCTCAGCGAAGCCTGTCACGAACCGCTGCGACAGGCCCTGCGCCAGTCCGGCGTCCTGGTTTAATTGAGGAAGCACTACGCATGAAGCGATTGGCCGGACTTTCCGCACTTGCCTTGATTATCTCCAGCACCAGTGGCTGCGGTTGGGTATGGGGCCCGGAAGGCTACTTCCGTGACCGTGGCAGCGATTACCTGGAAGCGCAAGCAACCAAACCGATGCAACTGCCGCCTGACGTGAGCGTCGCCAAGCGCCTCGACCCGCTGCTGCCGATTCCGCGCAATGTCGCCGACGACACCGTCAAGGGCGAATACGTGGTGCCACGCCCGCAACCGATCACGGCGGTGGCCGATGCCAGCGACTACAGCCTGCAGAAGAGTGGCGACAACCGCTGGATCGTGGCTCAGCGCCCACCCGCCGAAGTCTGGCCGGTGGCCGTGCAGTTCTTCCAGGACAACGGTTTTCGTCTCGACCAACAGCGTCCGCAGACCGGTGAGTTCACCACCGCCTGGCAGCGCGGCAGCGAACTGTCCGCCAACATGGCCCAGCGTCTGCAGGCCAGTGGTGTAGCCGCCGATAACGAAGCCCGTGTGCGAGTACGCATCGAGCCTGGCGTGCAACGCAATACCAGTGAAGTCTATGTGGTCAGCGCCGAGCGTCCTGCCGGCAGCACCGCCAACGTCGATTTCACCAACCGCTCGGTCAATACCGGTGTCGACGCCGCGCTGGTCGACGAGATGCTGGCCAGCATGAGCCGTATCTCCGAGAAGGGCGGCTCGGTTTCCCTGCTCGCCGCACGCGATTACGACACACCGAGCCGCGTCAGCCTTACCGAAGATGGCAGCGGCAACGTGGTGCTGAACCTGGGTGAAGACCTGGATCGTGCCTGGGCCAGCGTCGGTCGCGCGTTGGAGCAGGGTCCTTGGCGCGTTGAAGACATCAACCGCAGCCTGGGCCTGTACTACATAAACGTGGCTGAAAAGGCCGAGAAAAAGGACGACGAGCCAGGTTTCTTCGGCAAATTGTTCGGCAGCCAGCCGACCAAGGAAGAAGTCGAGACCCGCGCCGAGCGCTACCAGGTTCGTTTGAGCAAGGTTGGCGAGAGCGTGCAAGTCACGGTCGAGAAGAACATCAACACCGTCGCGCCAGCTGAAACAGCGCGCAAAGTGTTGGGCGTGATTCAGGACAACCTGGGCTGATCCGATGCGTTTTGCTGTTCTCGGTAGCGGTAGCCAAGGGAACGGCACGCTGGTCGCCCACGACGACACGTACGTACTGGTGGATTGTGGTTTCTCGTTAAGAGAAACCGAGCGGCGCCTGCTGCGCCTGGGGGTTCACCCCGCGCAGCTGAGCGCGATTCTGGTGACCCACGAACATGCCGATCACGTGCATGGCGTGGGTTTGCTGTCTCGGCGCTACAATCTTCCGGTGTACCTGAGTCGCGGCACGTTGCGCGGGATGCGCAAACCCGTTGAACCCGCAGGTTTCCTGGCGGGAGGCGAGCAACTGCAGATCGGTGCCCTGAGCATCAGTGTTGTCGCGGTCGCTCACGATGCCCAGGAACCCACGCAATATGTATTCAGTGACGGCGAGCGGCGCTTCGGTGTGCTCACCGACCTGGGTTCCTACTGCGCCAAGGTGCTGGACGGTTACCGCGACCTCGATGCCTTGATGATCGAGTCCAATCACTGCCGAGACCTGCTGGCTCGCGGTCATTACCCCTACTTTCTCAAGCAGCGGGTGGGCGGCGAACTGGGACATTTGAACAACCACCAGGCGGCGTACCTGGTGTATGAGTTGGGCTGGCAAGACCTGCAACACCTGGTCCTGGCCCACCTGAGCAGCAAGAACAACCTGCCGACGCTTGCCCGGCAATGTTTTGTCGACACCCTCGGGTGCGACCCGGACTGGCTGCAACTGGCCGATCAAGATTCAGGGCTCGACTGGCGACATATCGCCTAGCCCACTTCACTCAAAGCGGAGCCCATCATGGAAAAACGTGAAGAACTCTACCGCGGCAAAGCCAAGTCGGTATACAAGACCGACGACGCCAACCGCCTGATCCTGCTGTTTCGCAACGACACCTCGGCGTTCGACGGTAAGCGCATCGAGCAGCTTGATCGCAAGGGTATGGTGAACAACAAGTTCAACGCTTTCATCATGCAGAAACTCGAAGAGGCCGGTATTCCGACCCAATTCGACAAACTGCTGGGCGACAACGAGTGCTTGGTCAAGAAGCTCGACATGATCCCCGTCGAATGCGTCGTGCGTAACTACGCTGCCGGCAGCCTGGTCAAACGCCTGGGCGTGGAAGAGGGCCTCAAGCTCAATCCCTACACCTTCGAACTGTTCCTGAAGGACGACGCCAAGGGCGACCCGTTCATCAACGAATCCCACGTCGTGGCATTCGGCTGGGGCACTGCTGAACAATTGGCGCGCATGAAAGAGTTGTCCCTCAAGGTCAACGACGTGCTGAGCAAACTGTTCGACGACGCCGGCCTCTTGCTGGTGGACTTCAAACTCGAATTCGGCGTGTTCCACGACGGCTCCATCGTCCTGGGCGACGAATTCAGCCCTGACGGCTGCCGCCTGTGGGACAAGGACACCAAGAAGAAGATGGACAAAGACCGCTTCCGCCAGGGCCTCGGTGATGTTATCGAAGCCTACGAAGAAGTCGCCAATCGTCTCGGCGTACCGCTTTAATCGACGCAAGCATCTGATAGCACGGAAAAAAATCTCAACAGAGCTTTGCTTCCACGAAACAGGCTGTTATGATGCGCGCCGTTGGAGAGATGCCAGAGTGGCCGAATGGGACGGATTCGAAATCCGTTGTACCTTCACCGGTACCTAGGGTTCGAATCCCTATCTCTCCGCCATTATTTATAAACGAAAACCCCCAATAACTTTGATGTTGTTGGGGGTTTTTGTTTTTGTAGCAGAAATGCTCAGATGAATTCTGCTACGGTCATCATCAGCTGATGACAATGTGGGTCGATCATGAATTTTGAAAAAGTGCTCACATATTTACAGACTAATCTTCCAGGCCTGTTGGCTGTGTACGTCTTTGGTAGCCAGGTGACGGGGGAGGCCAATGCTGACAGCGATCTTGACTTGGCTGCGCTGATTGAAGGGAGCATTGACCCGCTGCACTTGTGGCGTCTATCTGGAGAGTTGGCGGATATCGTCAAAGTCCCTGTCGATCTGCTGGACTTGCGTGCGGCTTCGACGGTCATGCAATACCAAATCATAACGACAGGGCGTCGACTCTGGAGTAGGGACAGTCAGGCTGGTATTTTTGAAAGCTATATTCTCAGCGAGAAAACCGCGCTGGATACTGCCAGGGCTGAGCTGCTAGTCGACATTCATAAGGACGGAACGGTATATGGTCGATGATGTACTCATTAACAAGGCTGCCAGCATCGAGCGTTGTGTTGCTCGAGCTCGCGAGGAATACGAAAAAGATCCTGCCAGTTTCGCCACCGATTTTACCCGTCAGGATGCGGCCATTCTCAATATTCAGCGCGCCTGCGAGGCTGCTCTGGACATGGGGCAGCACCTGATTCGTCGTGAGCGCCTGGGCGTTCCCCAGGGCGCTCGTGATGTGTTCGAATTGCTGGCACAGGGCGGATGGGTGAATCCTTCTTTATTGACCAACCTGAAAAATATGGTCGGTTTCCGCAACATCGCAGTGCATGAGTATCAGACGCTTCAGTTGCCGATCACGGTTGCCATCATTACTAAACACCTGGGCGATTTTCTGGCATTCAGTTCATATGTTTTAACCAGGGATTCGGGCCAGCCGCCCGCTTCGAAAGACGCCCCGTAATGCGTTACCGCGTCCGTAGCTGGCAGCTAAACCTCAGTCACCAGATCGGGCGTGTAAGGCAATCGGCTCCGCTCGCCTACAGAGTGCGACGCATGAAGCTTCGGTTTTTTACCCTTTGATTCTGCTGGCGGCTTTTTATCGGTTTCCCGCACCGTTTCCCGTGGCCTCTTCTTCGCCTCGTCCGCAGTTACATATTCCCCTGTGACGGCATCTCGATATCTTGTTGGCATATAAGCTCCCTGAAAGTATGTCGCCACACCAGCGACCTTCTCAGGCTAGTCCAAGGAATTACGCACGCCCGTCTTGCGCTGGGAATTCTCATTACCAGGCTTTTCAATAAGCATGTTCAATAATCATCCACGCTCAAAATGAAAAAGCCTGCTGAACTCACGCTCAGCAGGCTTTTTTCGCGGATTCAACCCGCTCAGGCAGGCTGCGCCACCAGGCTATTACTCACCTTGCGCCCCAGCACCAATACCGTCGCAAAACCACATCCCACCAACACCGTCGCCAGGCTCAACAACACCGAGCTACCCATCTGATCGACAATCCGCCCACCAAAGAACGAGCCCAGGGCAATGATCACCTGAAACAGCGCGACAAACAGTGGCATGCCGCGCTCCACGTCCTTGGGTGCCACGACAAACATCCAGATGCTGGCGCAGGCCGGGAACGCACCGAAGGCGAAGCCCCAGAGGGCGATCAGCATCGCGGCGCCGGTCATGCCGGTGGCGAAGTAGGGGAACAGCGCGGTGCTGGTGCCGATCATCAGCGCGACCAGCAGCAGAGTGTTGCGTACGCTGCGGTTGGCGGCGAAGCCGGCGAAGACGTTACCCATCACGCCCGCTACGCCATACAGCAGCAACAGTGAACCAATCGTCGGGCTGTCAAAGCCTGAACTGTTTTTGAAAAACGGCGCGACATAGGTGTACGCGGCAAAGTGTGCCAAGCCGATCAGCAGTACGGCGATCAACCCGACCCGAGCTTGTGGGTTGATGAACAAGGCCGGCAGGTCGCGGATCTGAATGGCTTTTTCCGGGGTGAGTCGGGGCAGCAGGAAAACCTGCGCCAGCAACACCGGAATGCCCACCAGTGCGGTGACCAGGAAGGTCATGCGCCAGCCCATCAGGCCGCTGAGCCAGGTGCCGACAGGCACGCCCAGTACGGTGGCCAGGGTCACGCCCATCATGATGATTGAGGTGGCTTTCGCAACGCCCACGCCCTTGGGCGCCAGCCGTCCGCTGAGCGCAATGGCCGTGGCCCAGAAGCCGCCAATGCTGATGCCGAGCAGTACACGACCGAACAGCAACAGGTTGAAATCACTGGCGAAGGCCACCACCGAGTTGGCGATGATCATCACCAACGTCAGGCCGATCAGCAGATAGCGACGGTCCATGGTGCCGATGCTGACCGACAGAAACGGCGCGGCAAGCGCTGCCATGATACCGGGCAGGGTTACCATCAGGCCGGCGTGACCGGCGCTGATGCCCAGATCGCTGGCGACATCGTTGAGCACGCCTACCGGGAGAAATTCGCTGGTCACCAAGGCGAATGCGCCCACGGCGACCGAGAGAATCGCCAGCCACTGCTGTTTGACACTTTGTTGGTTATGTTCGGGAAGCCCGCTAGGGGCCTGGCTCGCGCTTGGCATGGGATTGGGTTCCAACAGGAATGTCGCCTGAAGCCAGGCGGGGGAGGGAATTCGGAAGGGATTATAGGAAGCAGTGTGGGCAATCGGGCAGGCGCTCGTTTCGATAGTAATCATCAGTGCCATCGATGTGACGAGGCGTGCACTTATTCAATCAGCGAGAAGAAATACCAAGAGCCTGCTGACCCGTTTTCAGCAGGCTGTTTTATCCAGTGTTGGACGTTAACTCTCATCTCCCTGCAACAACGCCGTGTAGTCTTGCCCGCCGTAAAATATCCCCACTATCGATACCGTTTCGCAGCCAGCCCTCACCCTGAAAGCAATGAGGGTGGTGCGACGATAATGGGTGATGCGCAAGCCTGTCAGCAGGTCGTCACGGCGCAGGCCACGCAAGGGAAACAGGGCAAGGCTTTCACAGTAGCTGACGAGGTTGTCGATAAAACGCGCAGCCACAGGCGGGGAGCCGACATCGCTGATGTAGTCTTCGAGGGCATCGAGTTGCGCCAGGGCTTCAGGCGAAAAGACTACCGAGTAGCTCACGCTTTCCCTGTGCCTTTGCGCTGACGTTTGACTGCCATGTGTTCGCGGACCTGTTCAGCGGATAGCCCGAGCTCAGGCTCAGCCTCGAGGGCGGTCGCTGCCGGAATGACTTCATCCCTCAGCCAGTCGTCCATGGCGCGGTCACGTGCCAGCAGCACGCGCAGTCCGTCGCGAATCACTTCACTTTCGCTGGCATATTCGCCGGCAGCCACCTTGGCCTTGACCAGGGCAGCCATTTCAAGGGGCAACGTGATGCTCATTTGCTGGGTTGAGCGCATTTGGATGTCCGCCAGAGGTGAGTAGGATTCAATCCTACTTGACCATTGGCGCGATGCAAGAAGCAGCTGATCGATGCCGATATCCGGCGTCTCGTCGTCCATCCAGAAGTGATAGGTTTCCATGCGGTGTTGCCTCTCCCGTTGTGTAGGTAAGGCTGCAAGTATTGACCCGTTTTGGCGATTGCGTGGTCTGGGGACGCTGATAAGCTACTGATATGTATGACTTCATATGTGTAACAGAGCTATCTCGGCCAGCTCCCCCCGGCACGCATGGCATCCCACCGGCTCCCATACGATAATGCCCGCCACCCCGACCACTTTGGCCTGCCTCCCGTGATCATCAACTTCGACCTCAACGACCTCCAAGCCTTCCGCGCCGTGGTAGACAAGGGCAGTTTTCGCGGCGCTGCCGAGGCCATCCGGATCTCCCAGCCGGCCCTCAGCCGGCGTATCGAAAAACTGGAATCCGCGCTCGACGTCAAACTGTTCGAGCGCACCACGCGGCGGGTTAGCCTGACCATGGTCGGGCGGGCGTTCCTGCCCCAGGTCGAACGCATGCTCGACGACCTCGACATCGCCTTGATGGGCATCAGTAACGTCGCGTCCACGCGCATGGGCAACGTCACCATCGCCTGCGTGCCGTCCACCGCGTATTACTTCATGCCGCACGTCATCTCCGAATTCCACAAGCTGTATCCGAAAATTCGCCTGCGGGTGCTGGATGCCAGTGCCGGTGAAGTGTGCAATGCGGTGGAGAGTGGCGAAGCGGATTTTGGCGTGAGTTTCAGCGGCAGCCTGGCCGATGAAGTGGAGTTCGAGTTGTTGCTGCAGGAGCGCTATGTGCTGGCCTGTCGTCGTGACCATCCGTTGGCCGCGCGTGAGAGCGTGACGTGGACCGAAGCCTATGAGCATGACTACATCACGGTGGACAAAACCTCGGGCAACCGCTTCCTGCTGGACCAGGCCCTGCGCGGCGTGCGTGTGAAAAAGCCGAGTATCTGCGAGACCCACCACGTGACTACCATGATCGGGTTGGTGGAGGCGGGGTTGGGCGTGGCGATGGTGCCGTCGATTGCGATGCCGGCGTGCGAACACCCGATCCTGGTGAGCGTGCCGCTGGTGGAACCGCAGGTGATGCGCAATGTGGGCTTGATCAAGCGCCGCGGGCGGACATTGCCGCCGGCGGCGCTGGAGTTGGAGCGGCTGGTGCGGGAGATGCCGTTTCGGTCAGCGTGACACCGAGTCCAGGCCGGTGGACTGCACCACCGGTTGAGCTTCGGGCGACGCCATGAACTGCAGCAGCGCCTTGGCCTCTTGCGGATGTTCGGCGTTTACCGGAATGCCCGCTGCAAAACGCGTAACGGACTGCACGTCTTCCGGGATCTTACCTACAAACGTCACGCCCTTGACCGGCAACAATTCCGCCACCTGCTGCAAGCCTACTTCGTAGTCACCCTTGGCCACCTGTTCGCCCACCGGCACCCGTTCGATCATAGTGCCCTTGGCGGGCATGCCGAGCTTTTTGAACAGCTCTTTCTCGACATACACACCGCTGGCGCTGTCCGAATACGCCACTGACTTGGCCTTGCTCAACACGGCCTTGAGTTCGGCATCGGTGCCGATCGATGGTTTGACCGCGCCTTCCTTGACCACCAAGCCAATCCGCGAATCCGCCAGTTCCACGCGGGAGGCGGGGTCGACCTTGCCTTGTTTGATCAGCTCATCCAGGGCGTAGCCGACCATGATCACCACATCGGCGTGTTCGCCACGGGCCAGGCGGTTGGGAATCGCTTCCGGCGCCTTGCCCATGGACGGGCCGAGGATAGTGTCGAGGGTGTCGCCGCTGTGCTTGGCATATTGCGGGCCGAGCAATTTATACGCGGCAGTGAAGCCACCGGAGGTCATCACCTTGAGTTCCTCAGCCTGGGCTGACAGCGCCAGGGCGCCGAGGACCAAGGCCGTGAGGGTTTTGAACAGCGGCTTCATTGTGCGGCCCCCTGCATGACCTGGCCACGGGCATTGGCGCGGCGATACAGCGCCAGGGTAGAACACAGGGCACACAGCGCAGCGAATATCATCCAGTAAGCCGGCGACGCTTTATCTCCGGTGATGTGAATGAACCAGGTGGAGATCGCGGGCGTGAAGCCACCGAACACCGCAGTTGCCAGGCTGTAGGCCAGGGAGAAGCCTGCGACGCGCACTTCTACCGGCATGATTTCAGTCAGCGCCGGGATCATCGCGCCGTTGTACATGCCGTAGAGGAAGGAGAACCACAACAGGGTCTCCAACATATGCGCAAAGCTTGGCGCGTTGACTACGTAGGACAACGCAGGATAAGCCGTAAGAACGGTCAGCACCGTCATGGCCACCAGCACCGGCTTGCGGCCGAAGCGGTCGCTCAGGGTGCCGCCGATCGGCAGCCAGACAAAGTTCGACACCGCTACCAGCAACGTCACCAGCAGCGCGTCGGAGGTGCTCAGTTGCAGCACGGTCTTGCCGAAGGTCGGTGCGTACACGGTGATCAGGTAGAACGCGGTGGTGGTCATGGCCACCATCAGCATGCCGCCAATCACCACGGTCCAGTTTTTCACCAGGGTGGCCATCACTTCACGCATGGTCGGGCGGTGCTTGCGGTTGGCGAACTCTTCGGTTTCCTGCAGGTTGCGCCGCAGCACGAAGATAAACGGAATGATCACGCAACCGACGGCGAACGGAATGCGCCAGCCCCAGTCGGCGACGACGGCCGGCTCCATCCATACGTTCAAGCCATAGCCCAGTGCGGCCGCAACCACAATCGAGATCTGCTGGCTGCCCGACTGCCAGCTGGTATAGAAGCCCTTGCGGCCCGGGGTGGCCATCTCGGACAGGTACACCGATACACCGCCCAATTCCGCACCGGCCGAGAAGCCCTGCAGCAAACGCCCCAGCAGCACCAGCAACGGTGCCCACAGGCCAATGGTTTGATAACCGGGCACAAGCACGATCAACAGCGTGCCGCTGGCCATGATCGACAGGGTCACGATCAAGCCTTTGCGCCGACCCACGTCATCGATATAGGCACCCAGGATGATCGCGCCCAACGGCCGCATCAGGAAGCCCGCACCGAACACGGCGAAGGTCATCATTAATGATGCAAATTCATTGGCGGCGGGGAAGAAGGCAGCGGCGATGTAGGTGGCGTAGAAGCCGAACAGAAAGAAATCGAACTGTTCGAGAAAGTTGCCCGAAGTAACGCGCAGTACGGCGCCTACTTTCGAGGAAGCAGCCGCAGGCCGGGAAGGGCTAGTCATGGTTTTGTGTCTCCAGCGTTCTTTTTAAAGTGCTTGTTTCGCTTAAGACTTGGGATAGTGGCTGACACATTTAGAAATGATAAGTGACAAATTTGGATAGATTGATGCGTCTTGGCTATTAATCGAAAGAGCCGTCGGAATTGTCGGTCCTGTTCTACGCTTGAAGCTGGGTTCAATGCTTACGAATGGGAGGTGGCTATGGGTGAGGAACACAAACAGCACAATGAGCCGGAGCGTGAACGGCCTCGGCAACGACCTGAGGAAGAAAAACCGCAAACCTGGAAGCATCCCGACGATGGGACTGAGCTTTCAGAGCGGGATCAGGAATTCCCTTTGAAACCGTGATGTCAGGGACGACGCGAGCCAACTGTGCAAACCCGATGCGTCGACCGACATAGACGCCGCCCCGTTGCCTTTCTAAACTGCGGCTTGTCTTGGGGAAGGGGCAGGCGCCGATGAATCGCAATGAATTACGCAAGGCCGATATCAACCTGATGGTGGTCTTCGAAGCGCTGATGCTCGAGCGCAACGTGACCCGGGTGGCGGAGAAGCTGTTTCTCGGCCAGCCGACCATCAGCTCGGCCCTCAATCGTCTGCGCACTTTGTTCAATGACCCGTTGTTCATTCGCGTCGGCCACCGCATGGAGCCCACCGCACGCGCCGAAAAAATCATCCAGCACTTGTCGCCGGCCTTGGATTCGCTGTCGTCGGCCCTGAGCCTGACCCATGATTTCGACCCGTCCATCAGCACCATGACCTTTCGTATCGGCCTGTCCGATGACGTTGAGTTCGGCCTGCTGCCGCCGTTGCTGCGGGCTCTGCGCCAGGAGGCGCCGCAGGTGGTGTTCGTGGTACAGCATGTGGATTACTGGCGCATTCCCGACCTGCTGGCCTCCGGCGATATCACCGTCGGCATCACCCAGACCCGCGGCCTGCCTGCGAATGCCAAGCGTAAACTGTTGCGGCATATCCGGCCTTGCCTGTTGCGCGCCGATGCGTCCGACACACCGCTGACCCTCGACGAATATTGCGCACGGCCCCATGTGCTGGTGTCCCACACCGCCAACGTGGCCGGGTTTGCCGATGAATGGCTGGCGGAGATCGGCCGCAAGCGGCACGTGGTGCTGTCGGTGCCGCAATACAGCTCGCTACCGGCGCTGCTCGCCGGCACCGATATGATCGCCAGCCTGCCGGACTACACGGCCCAGGCCATGGCCGCCGGCGGGAACCTGTTCTGCGAGGCGTTTCCATTTGAAACGCCGACCCTGGACTTGTCGATGGTCTGGCTCAGCCACGTCGACACCGACCCGGCAGAACGCTGGATGCGCTCGCGGCTGGAGGCGTTCATGAGTGATCGAGGGCTCGGCGTCCAAGTCTGACCCACCGTTTCGCAAAGAAGCCGCAGGGAGCAACAAGCTGCCAGCGCCAAGCTGACAGCCATCCCGGCATCGCTTGCCGCTTTAACTTGCCGCTTGCAGCTGCTCCTCACACACCTTCACCACTTGCTCGCGAAACCAGGTATTGGCGTTGTCCTGTTCGCTGGTTTCATTCCACTGCATATCCAGGGTGAAGCCCGGCAGACCATTCGGCGCTTCGCAAAACCCGTACGCCGCAGTCGACGCCAGCAGCTTTTGCACGCGGCGGGGCAGGGTCACGATGAAGTCGGTGCCGCTGATCATCTTCAACGCCGCGCTATAGCTGTTGGCCCGCGCGATCACCTGGCGTTTGTGGGCCTGGCGCGCCAGCCAGCCGTCGATCATGTTGGTGTCGGACGTCCAGGGCGTGGGAAACACGTGGCGCCGCTCGACGAAGGCCTGCAGGCTGAATGCCGGTTCCCGGGGCGCCGCGCGTTTATCGAAGACGCATACCAGGTCATCTTCGAGCAGCATTTGGGTCTTGAAGTCTTTATGGGCACGGTGAAAATTGGGGCCGAAACAGATCACCAGGTCGAGGCGGCCTTCGCGCAAGTCGTCGGCGGGAATCTCGGCTTCCAGCTTGCGCACGTTGACGATCACCGGCAGGTCGGCGCGGTCGAAGTTTTTCAGCAGGCGCGGCAGGATCAGCTGTTCGAAGTATTCCGGGGCGCACACATTGAAGGTCACGGCCTCGCGGGTCGGGTCGAAGGCCTGGCCACCGGCGTGGCACAGGTTGATGCTTTCGAGGATTTTCTGCACATGGCCGTACATCGTGGTGGCCTTATACGTCGGACGCATGCCCGCGCGGGTGTTGATAAACAGCTCGTCTTCGAAACTGGTGCGCAGTTTCTTCAGGCTGTAGCTCACGGTGGATTGGCTGACGAACAGCGTCTCGGACACGTCGGTAACGCTGCTCTGGTCGTAGACAGCGATAAACACCATCAAGTCCTGCATATCGAGCTTTCTGAGCAAGTTACTGTTTAGCATCGGTTCCGTCCGTAAAACCCTTTGTACCGAACTCAGTACAAGACTGCGCAAAATGTTAACGGAACGCTCGTACCAATAGAAAGCTCTGTAGGACTCTTCTATGTTTTGGGTGGGACAAAAAGTGTTTACAACACGACCTCAGCGGATATGCCGCGCGTAATGTGCGGGATTGAAGCGCGTGACCATCAGCAGCATCACCGCCACCACGGCCGCCAATGACCACCAGGCCCATTCGAAGCTGCCCAATTGGTCGCGGATCATCCCGGCGATCAGCGGCGAGAGGCCGGCGATCAGGTAGCCGATGCCCTGCACGAACGCGGTCAGGCCACCGGCACGGCGCGGGTTGTCGAGGTGGTCGAGGGACAGGATCAGGCTCATCGGAAACAGGCCGCCGATTCCCAGGCCAAGCAGGCATGGCCACACCAGGCTCAGGTGCTGCGGGCTGAGGATCAGGCCGCAGAAGCCGATGATGATCAGCACCAGCAATACCGCGACCACGCCGCGTTTATCCCGGCGGCGATTGGCGATGGCGGGGGTTGCCAGGCCGGAGACGACCTCCATGGCGGTCAGCAAACCCAGCAGCAAACCGGCCTGCTGTTCGCTCCAGCCTTGCTCGACGTAATACGGCGCCAGCCACGCCAGCACACAGGTGTAGCACGCCGTGCCAAGGCCGAAAAACAGCGCCAGCAGCCAGGCCCGGCGATTGCCGAAAAACGACGCCTGCGGGCCGCTGTCGACCTGCGGCAAGGGCGGCAACGCCGAGCGCTGGGCGTACCAGAACACCAGCCCCAGCAGCGCCAGCCCCGCCCATATCGCAAGACCCATGCGCCAACTGCCGGTGTGCACTTGCACAAAGGGCGCAAACGAGGCGGCCAATGCCGCGCCGCCCATGATTGCGGTGACATACAGGCCCATGAACAACGAAACGTCAGCGTTGAAGCGCGACTTGATCAGCGCCGGCATCAACGCCTGGATCAGCGCGATCCCGATGCCTGCGGCAATGGCGCTGACAATCAGCTCCAGCGCCGAATCCAGCCACAGCCGCGACACTGTCGCCACGCCGATCACCAGCAACGACACCACGATACTGCGGTGTTCGCCAAAGCGCCTGGCCAGGCCCATGCCAAAGAACATCGCCAGGCCCATGCCCATCACCGGCAACATGGTCAGCAAGGCCGCGCTGCTGAAATTCAGCGGCACCTCAGCGCGAATCGACGACAACAAAGGCCCCACGGCCGCCATCGACGGGCGCAGGTTGAAGGCGACCAGCACCACACTGATCATCAGCCACACGGCGGTGGTGGGTTTTGCCTGAACGTTTTCCATGGGCCTGCCTTGAATGAACCAGGGCGCATCAGGCCACGGTGGGCGAGGGCAGGCAAATGAGAAAGTCGTTGGAGCTATTGAAAAAATGCTTTATGCCCCAGCCAATTGCGCAAATGGCCACAGCACTGAGGATTCAATGTGGGAGGGGGCTTGCTCCCGATAGCGGTGTATCAGTTAAAGAGGCTCCAACTGAACCAGCGCCATCGGGAGCAAGCCCCCTCCCACAAGTTTGACCCTGTTGTGTCAGTAGCCAACGGTGAAGCGTTTGCGCGAGTGTTTGGGGGTTTCCACTTCATCGAGCATGGCAATGGCGTAGTCGGCAAAACTGATCGAGCTTGTCCCGTCACTGTTGACCAGCAGATCATCCTGGCCCAGGCGGAATTTACCGGTGCGCTCGGTTCCATCGAACAGGGCCGACGGCGACAGGAAGGTCCAATCCAGCTCCTTTTCCTGGCGCAGCGTTTCCAGGAACTCGGCCCCCGCACTGGCTTCAGTTTTGTATTCAGCCGGGAAGCCCGGGCTGTCGATCACCCGGCTGCCGTCCGGCAGCAGCAGCGAGCCGGCGCCACCCACCACCAACAGTCGTTTGACCCCGGCCTTCTTGACCGGGCCGATCACGGCGCTGGCGGGCAAGGTGGCGAAGTGCGCCGCACTGATCACCACATCGTTGCCGCTCACGGCCTGTTGCAGGGCATCGGCGTCCAGGGCATCGACGCCTTTGGCTGTGACGCCAGGGCGCCCGGCCAGGGTGTCGGTATTGCGCGCGATGGCAGTGACGGTATGCCCACGGCGCAGCGCTTCTTCCAGCAGTTGGCTACCGGCACGGCCGGTGGCACCAATGATTGCGATCTTGCTCATGACGTTCTCCAGTCAGGTCAGGGTTTAAAACCAATTACCACTTCATTTCGCCCTTGGCGACTTTGGCGCTCAATTCCAGCGAGCTTTCGTCGGCGAGGGTCGGGTAACGCTTTTTCATCGCCGCGATCAGGGCGGCGGAATCCTTGGCCTTGGCGGTTTCGATGTCGAAGGCCTTGATGTAGTCGGCGGTGAACCTGACCGAGGCCGGCGATGGAGTACCCAGGTAGTGGCCCGGAATCACGGTGGTCGGCTTCAAGTCTGCAATACGTTGCAAGGTGGTCAGCCAATCCTTGTGGGACTGCGGAGTCTGGGTGTCAGCCATCCACAGGTGAATGTTTTGCGCGACCACCACGCCGCCGACCACGGCCTTGATCGACGGAATCCACACAAAACTGCGATCCGGCTGCGGGCCGTCCAGGCCGATGACTTCCAACTGCTGTCCCTCCAGCGTCAGGCTGTGGCCTTCAAGCACCTGTGGCACAACGGTCTTGGCCGGTTTGTCGGCGCCCATTTTCGGGCCCCAGAACGCCAGCTTGGCGGCGACGGTGGCGTTGATATGGTCGACCACCGGTTGGGGTGCCAGCACTTTCGCCTCCGGGAAGGCGGCGGTGAGGGTGTCGAGGCCGAAGTAGTAGTCCGGGTCGCCGTGGCTGATGTAGATGGTGGTCAGGTGCTTGCCGCTGGCGCGGATGTTCTGCACCAGTTGCTCGGCCTGGCCCTTGCCGAATTGCGCGTCTATCAGGATCGCGTCCTTGGCACCGCTGACCAGCACCGAGCTGACCGGGAAAATCGCGGCTTCGCCGGGGTTGTACACCTCGAGTGTCAACTCTGCCGCCAGTGCGTGGGCGCTGAAGGCCAGGGCGGCGGTCGCCAGGGTCAAGCGTTTGAAGGTTTTGAACATCGGGCAGCTCCTGCCATCGGTAAGGGGTGCACAGAGCTTAGTTGCATAAAACATCACAAAAAATGCGATGCTGGGACATAGTTTGTTTCTGAAATCGGGCAAATCATGGATCGTCTTCAAGCAATGCGCGTGTTTGTCAGCGTGGTGGACCTGGGCAGTCAATCTGCCGCCGCCGATCATCTGGACCTGTCGCGCCCAGTGGTCTCGCGCTATCTGGCCGAACTGGAAGATTGGGTCGGCGCGCGCCTGCTGCACCGCACCACGCGCAAGCTCAGCCTCACGGCCGCCGGCAGTGAAACCCTGCCGCGTTGTCGGCAATTGCTGGAACTTTGCGCTGATATGCAGGCCGCCGTCAGCGAGCCCGATGAGACCCCGCGGGGCCTGCTGCGCCTGAGTGTCAGCACCTCGTTCGGCCAGGCGCAGTTGGGCGCGGCCATTGCCGAATACATCAAACGCTACCCGTTGGTGACGGTCGACCTGCAGATGCTGGATCGCACGGTGAACCTGGTGGATGAGCGCATCGACCTGGCGATCCGCACCAGCAACGACCTGGACCCGAACCTGATCGCCCGGCGCCTGACCGTATGCCGCTCGGTGGTGTGCGCCACGCCGGCTTACCTGCTGGAGCATCCGGCGCCGCAGAAAGTCGAAGACCTGGCCCGGCACAACTGCCTGACCCACTCCTACTTCGGCAAGAACCTGTGGCATTTCGAGGAAAACGGCGAGCATGTGTCGGTGCCCGTACACGGCAATATCACCGCCAACGAGGCCAGTACGTTATTGCGTGTCACGCTGGCTGGGGCAGGGGTGGCGATGCTTCCCAGCTATCAGGCCGGCGACCTGATCCGCAGCGGTGAACTGGTGCGCTTGCTGCCGGAAGCCGAGCCACGGCAGATGAATATCTATGCGGTGTACGCCTCGCGCAAGCACATGCCCTCGGCGTTGCGCAGTCTGCTGGATTTTCTGGTGCTGCGGTTTCCCGAGGCGCCTGCTTGGGATATCGGTCTCTGAGGCGACATAAACGGGCTGAATGGCCTGCAATCATGGCAACTTGCCCGGACTGACCTATGCTTTAAACAGCACCGTATAGATCTGTTCAGAGGTGTGTCATGAGTATTAAAACCAGAAAGTACCTGATGATTTTCAGCCTGTGCGCATTGGCTACCGCGCTGTACGGGACGGCCGCGTATCGCGTGGAACAGACGCGCATGCAGCCCACCTTTGCGATCAGTTGCCATCAGGATATGTGTGTGCCCCGCAGCGGCAGTTTCAGTGCCTTGCGTTGATGCCGGACACGCTGCAAGCCGCCGATGCTTAATGCTGCGGGCTATCGGCCTTCAGCTGCTCGCGAAACGCTTTCGGTGAGAATCCGACCCTGCGGCGGAACAAGCGTGAGAAGTTGGTCGGGTCGGAAAACCCCAGCACTTCCGACATTTCATTGATCGTCATGCTGGTGTACGTCAGCAGGCGCTTGGCCTCCAGCAATTGGCGGTCATGCATGATCTGCAAGGCTGGCTGCCCGCCCAACTCCCGACACGTACCATTCAAGTGTGAGACCGAGATGCCCAACTTGTGGGCCAGGTCTTCAATCTTGGGGTGTTCGCGGTAATGCTGTTCGACCAACTGGGTGAAGCGTCGGAAATATTCACGGCTGCGTGGCACCCTGGGGTGGCGGCGCTGGATCGCCTGGCGGCTGACCCACACCAGCAGCACGCTGACCAGGGCGTGCATCATCATGTCGCGTGCCGGTTGATCGTCGGCGTACTCGTCCTGCAAACGGGTGAACAGGTTGTTGAGGTAATCACTGTCCTTGCCCGCCGGGTAGTTGCCCAGGGCGTGCAGGCCATCGACCGTGCTGCCCAGTTGCGCCTGCAAGTGGCTGACCAGGGGCGCCGACAGGGTCACCACGTAACCTTCGACATCTTCGGAAAAACGAAAACCGTGCACACACAGCGGCGGCAGTACCTGCAGGCTCGCTTCGTTGAGCGTGGTGCGCTGGCCTTCGATTTCCAGGTGTGCCTGGCCTTTGTGCACGTACAGCAGCTGGCAGAGATCCGCGTGCCGGTGGGGTTGGATTTCCCACTGGTATTCCCGACTGCGCCGGGAAATGGTTTCGCAGTGCAACAAATCGGGGGTCGGCCACTGTTGGCTTTCCCCGTAAAGCTTGAAGACCGGAATCGCGGTGTTGGTCATGGTTTCAATCCGATACTCAGGAAGTGGTCGGTAATCGCCCCGATTGGCAAAAAGCGCAGGCTTTGAAACAGTTTTCACCTTCTTATGCTGCTCGCTCAAGTGAAAAATGTCAGCCACACGTCCACTGACAACTCTTTCACTCGTTCGGTTCGAGTGAAGCCTGCAGGCCATAAGAATAATGAAAACGCTGAAAACCCAAGTCGCCATTATTGGCGCCGGTCCGTCCGGACTGCTGCTCGGCCAGTTGCTGCACAATGCTGGCATCCAGACCCTGATCCTAGAGCGCCAAACCGCCGATTACGTGCAAGGCCGCATCCGCGCCGGGGTGCTGGAGCAAGGCATGGTCGACCTGCTGCGCGAGGCCGGTGTCAGCCGACGTATGGACGCCGAGGGCCTGGTGCATGACGGTTTCGCCGTGGCGCGCGATAGCCGACTCACGCACATCGACCTCAAGACCCTGACCGGCGGCCAGTCGGTGATGATCTACGGCCAGACCGAAGTCACCCGCGACCTCATGGTCGCCCGTGCAGCAGCCGGCGCCACGACATTGTATGAAGCCTCGAACGTACGCCCCCATGACCTGAAAAGTGAACGTCCCTGGCTGACCTTCGAGCATCAGGGCCAGGCCTTTCGCCTGGAGTGCGATTACATCGCCGGTTGTGATGGCTTTCACGGCGTGGCCCGTCAGTCGATTCCGCCCGAGGCGCTGCAAGTGTTCGAGCGCGTCTATCCGTTCGGCTGGCTGGGCATGCTTGCCGATACGCCGCCGGTGCACCCGGAGCTGGTGTACGCCAAGCATTCCCGTGGCTTTGCGCTGTGCAGCATGCGTTCGCCGACCCGCAGCCGTTACTACTTGCAAGTGCCCGCGCAGGAGCCCTTGGCCGACTGGTCGGACCAGCGCTTCTGGGATGAGCTGAAAACCCGCCTGCCCGCCGACCTGGCTGAACGGCTGGTCACCGGGCCGTCACTTGAAAAAAGCATCGCGCCGCTGCGCAGCTTCGTGGTGGAGCCGATGCAGTACGGGCGCCTGTTCCTGCTCGGCGACGCCGCGCACATCGTGCCGCCCACCGGCGCCAAGGGCTTGAACCTGGCGGCCAGTGATGTGAACACCTTGTTTCGGATCTTGCTCAAGGTCTATCGCGATGGGCGCGTGGAGTTGCTCGAGCGGTACTCCGCCATCTGCCTGCGGCGGGTGTGGAAGGCCGAACGGTTTTCCTGGTGGATGACCTCGATGCTGCATCAATTTCCCGAGGCGGACGGCTTCAGCCAGCGCATTGCCGAGAGCGAGCTGGATTACTTCATTAACTCCGAGGCGGGGCGCAAGACCATCGCGGAAAATTACGTCGGGCTTCCTTACGAAGCTATCGAATAGCCTGCTATCGTATTCGGCATTCCCGCAGGCTGCCGTTGCCTGCGGGCCCTGCTCGAAGGTTCTGCCGTGACTGCTCTCAATCCGCCCACTCCAACCGTTCCCGCCGTGCGCAGCATCCTCGCCGCGCTGATGCTGGCGATCTTTCTCGGTGCGCTGGACCAGACCATCGTCGCCGTGTCGATGCCGGCCATTTCCGCGCAATTTCATGACGTCAACCTGCTGGCCTGGGTGATCTCCGGCTACATGGTGGCGATGACGGTGGCGGTGCCGATCTACGGCAAACTCGGCGACCTGTACGGGCGGCGGCCGATGATGTTGATCGGCATGGGGCTGTTCACCGGCGCCTCGCTGTTCTGTGGCTTGGCGCAAAGCATGGAGCAGTTGGTGTTGGCGCGGGTTCTCCAGGGCATCGGCGCCGGCGGGATGGTCTCGGTAAGCCAGGCGATCATCGGCGACATCATCCCGCCCCGCGAGCGCGGGCGTTACCAGGGCTACTTCAGCAGCATGTATGCAGTGGCCAGCGTCGCCGGGCCGGTGTTGGGCGGTTATATGACCCAATACCTGTCCTGGCGCTGGGTGTTCCTGATCAACCTGCCGTTGGGCGCAGTCGCCTGGTACGTGGCCCATCGCACCCTTGTGGGGTTGCCGGTGCCACAACGCAAACCGATCATCGATTACCTCGGCACCGTGCTGATGATCATCGGTTTGACCGCTTTGTTGCTTGGTATCACGCAAATCGGCCAGGGCCATGCCTGGCGTGACGATCAAGTGCTCGGGCTGCTGGCCTGTGCGCTGTTGGCGTTGAGCGTGTTCGTATGGCATGAACGCCGCGCGCCGGAGCCGTTGTTGCCCATGCACCTGTTCGTCAACCGCAGCGCGGTGTTGTGCTGGTGCACGATTTTCATCACCAGCTTCCAGGCGATTTCCCTGACCGTGCTGATGCCGCTGCGTTACCAGACCGTGACCGGCGCCGGTGCCGACAGCGCGGCCCTGCACCTGCTGCCCCTGGCGATGGGGTTGCCGATGGGCGCCTATTTCGCCGGGCGCAGGACTTCGGTGACGGGCCGCTATAAACCGATGATCCTCAGTGGCGCGGTGTTGAGTCCCCTGGCGATTTTCGGCATGGCCTACAGTGCGCCTGAGGCAGTCGGGCTGACGTCGTTGTTCATGCTGTTGTGCGGGATTGCTGCGGGGATGCAGTTTCCGACTTCGTTGGTGGGGACGCAGAATTCGGTGGAGCAGCGTGATATTGGCGTGGCGACCAGTACGACCAATCTGTTTCGCTCCTTGGGCGGGGCGGTGGGGGTGGCGTGTATGTCGGCGTTGCTGTTGGCGTTGTTACAGGATGGGAGTTTTGTTCATTTGGCCAGTGGTGCGTCGGTGGGCGAGGGGGCTCTGGCAATGTGCTGCTTGATGGGCTTAACGCTGCGCCTGGGGCGGCGCGGGATGCGTTGCGAGGGGAGTTGGCGGTGACGTTTCGGCATTTGTTGATGGTGAGTGCGGGGGTGTCGTTGTTGGGGTTGGTGGCGGCGGTGGTGATGCCGGATCGGGTGTTGCGGGGGCTTGGGGATAAGCGCTGAGGCTTGGGGGCGTGGCGGCCTCTGGGCCGACCAGGTCGTTGGGGTTGACTGTGTACATATCCGTTTCTGCGGTAACGCCGGCTGGCGGTTCCGCTCTTACAGCGGGTCACTTTTGGAAGGACCCAAAAGTAACCAAAAGGTCCTCGCCCCACCACTCGGTGCCTCGCCTAGGCTCGGCATGCCCTCACTCCGGCTTGAATCCGTGGGCCGCCGCCATGCGCCATCCATGGCGCAGGGCGGCTAACCCGGCGTCCTGCCGGGTTACCCACGGATTCAAGCCTGCGTTCGGCCAGCGTGGTTTAACGGGGCGACTGAGATCAAGATCCAAAGCAAGAGCAAGAGCAAGAGCAAGAGCAAGATCAAAAGATTGCTGACTTCGTCAGCGTCTGAGGAAGTAGAAGCCACACCGCGCACGCTTCAATGATTAGGTCGGCTCGAAGGCCGCCTCGCTTTGCTTTTGCTTTTGCTTTTGATCTAAGCGCCCCGTTAAACCACGCTGGCCGGAATTCGATAGGGATTTGGGGGGTAAACCGGCAGGGATGCCGGTTTAGCCGCCCCGCGCCATGGATGGCGCGTGGCGGCGGCCCCCCAAATCACTGTCGGATTACGGGCACACCGAGCGTGAGCGAGGTGCCGAGTGGTGGGGCAAGAGCCCTTTGGTTACTTTGGGGCTTTTCCAAAGTGACCCGCTGTAAGAGCGGAACCCTAAGCCGCCGTTACCTAAATAACGGATATGTACTCAATAAAACTCACTACTTGGTCGGCCCAGAGGCCGCCACGAAAAACCCCTAATCAGGGACTGTAATACCCCACCGCCACCATAAACCGCCCCGCCTTACGCAAATAAGCATGCTTATTCTCAACCTTCCCCGTCACCGGATTCTTCCACCGATATTTGTACTCCCCCTGATCCTGCTCAGTCATCAGATGAAGAATCGGCTCACCCACAGGCTTCCCATCCGGGTCTTTGACCTTGGCAAAGTCCGTATTGATCAAGCGCAGGTTGGTGCCATGGGCCACATAGCGCCGCGTATCCAGGTCCACCACGAACACGTAGAGATCGTCCTGCAGGAAACCACCCTGCAATGAGTTGATCGCCTTGAGCGTCCCCGCTTCATCCTTCACCAGTGCGTTCACCGCCTTGTTGCGCAGCGCCCGTGCCTGTTCCGGCGTAGCCCGTGGCAGGTAATAGCCGACCGCCAGGATGCGCTCGCCCACGCGCTGGTAAAACACATGCTTGTGCTCGACCTTGCCGTCATTCCAGTTCTGCCAGCGGTAATCGGCCTGCTGGATACCCTGGCCTTCGGGCGCGCTGATAGCTTGCTTGAACGAAGCCTGCAGATCAGGCCCAAGTACCTCGGACACGTCTCGACCGATCAGGGCCGAAGAGGGGCCGCCACTGGCCAGCAGCACGCCTTTGGTATCGACCACGAATACGTAGCGGTCCTGGTCGATGAACTCACCTTGGCGGCTGAAAGCGGCCAATGCCTTGTCACCGTTGCTCTGGTAGTACGCCAGGGCTTTTTCCAGCAGCGCCTTGGCCGCCTGGGCCTCCGCATCCTGGGCCGTGGCGGCGTGCACCTGGCTACAGCACAACAGCAACAGCCAGGTGAATCGCAGCAGTGTGTTCATTTACCGTCCCTCGATTTTATTGGAATGACAAGAGCGTAGACGGTCGGCGAGGGAATCGTGGCGCAAGCTGATCAAGGCGCCGCCAGCCACTGACTGACGATGCCGTCATACACACCGGTCGCCACGCTCAGGTGCAACCATTGGTCGACGTAGCTTTTCCAGGCCACGTCATCGCGCGGCAGCAGGAAGGCTTTCTGGCTGTACTGCATCTGCCGCTCGGGGTTGACCGCGCACAGTCCCGGTTTTTGCTTTTGCTGGTACCGCGCTTCGCTGGCGTCGGTGATCATCACGTCGGCCTTGCCCGCCAGCAGTTCGTCAAAAATCGTCACGTTGTCGTGCAGGCGTATCTGCGCCTGGGCCAGGTGGGTGCGGGCAAACACTTCGTTGGTGCCACCCGCCGGCTCGATCACCCGCACCTGGGGCTGGTTGATCTGTTCGACGCTCTGGTAGCGCTGTACGTCGGCGCAGCGCACCAGCGGGATCTTGCCGTCGACCCCCAGCGGCTGGCTGAAGAAGGCTTTTTTCTGGCGCTCCAACGACACCGAAATACCGCCCACGGCAATGTCGCAGCGTTGCGCCAGAAAATCCGGCATCAGGGTTTTCCAGGTGGTGGGCACCCAGGTGATCGTCGCGTTGAGGCTCTTGGCCAGGGATTCGGCCATGGCGATATCAATGCCTTGATAGTGGCCATCGGCACGCAGCGAGGTGTAGGGCATGTAGTCGCCGGTGGTGCACACCGTCAGCGTGCCACGCTCGATGACCTCGTCCAGGCGCGACGGGCTGGTATCGGCCAGGGCGGTGGTTGCCATGCTCGCCAATACACACAGGGCTAGAGGTGCTTTCATGCGGTCGAATCCTTGGAGCAGGTCGGGTGGTCATTATTGACAGCGCGGGGCAGGGGGACAAGGTGCGTCGCCGGTTTAGCCCTACTGCAATAGCCTCCCGAATCATCAACGGAAGACCCGGAGGGCTTTCGACCTTTTTTTCACGTTGCAGTGGTTAAGCTGCGAACCAAGGTCGTTCTACTTCCGTTATAGCCACATGAGCCCGCGATGTCGTCACAGCCTCCATCCTCCATCGAGACCGAATTCACCGAGCGCCATGACCGTGAGCATGCCAGGGTCTGCGGTGATACTCGTCCGCCCGGGCTGTTGCAGCGCCTGGCCGCATGGCGCGATGCGCGGTTGGTGCGCCATGCGTTGAAGGTCGCCGGGGAGCCGGGGTTGATCTTGGACTTGGCCTGCGGCTCCGGGCGGTTCTGGCCGGTGCTGGGCGAGCACGTCAATCGGGTGATCCTGGCGTCGGACAATTCCCAGCAAATGCTCGACCATGCCCGCACTCACCATCCGGCGGCGTTGCTCAAACGCGTCAAGACATTCCCCGGCTCGGCGTTTTCCATCGGCCTCTCAGCAAATGCGGTGGATTGCATCTTCTGCCTGGAGTTGTTTCGCCATGTGCCCAGCACCGAGGTGCGCCTGGTGTTGCTGCGCGAATTTCACCGGGTCAGTCGCGATACCGTGATTGTCTCCGTGGACGCGCGTACGCCGGTTGAGGAGGAGTTCCGCCAGGCGGGCTTCAAGGTTTTGAATCACCGGGAGTTCCTGCCGGGCTCCAAGCTCTGGTGTGTCTACGTCCTGCGTAAGAGGGGATAACTCCCGCCTGTCGGATTATTCGTCATCTCCTGTCTGAGTTTTCATGGTTGCCTGTGCACTGCGGATGCTCGCAAGCCCCTTTCGCGATATATACTGCGCGCCATTCTTCAAGGGAGAGCCGTGTGGCCATCGATATTCACTGGATCTGCGACAACGATAGCCTCGGCCAGCATTGCGCCGAATGGCAGCAGTTGCCATTCGTCGCCCTCGACACCGAATTCATGCGGGTCGACACCTTCTATCCCATTGCCGGGCTGATCCAGATCGGTGATGGCGTGCGCGCTTACCTGATCGATCCGCTGACCATCGACAACTGGCAACCCTTGGCCGCCTTGCTGGAAAACCCAGGCGTGATCAAGGTGGTACACGCCTGCAGCGAAGACCTGGAAGTGCTGTTGCGCCTGACCGGCAGCCTGCCGGCGCCGTTGTTCGACACCCAATTGGCTGCGGCTTACCTGAACCTGGGTTTCTCCATGGGCTATTCGCGCCTGGTGCAAGCGGTGCTCGATATCGACCTGCCCAAGGGCGAGACGCGCTCGGACTGGCTGCAGCGGCCATTGTCCGACACCCAGGTGAGCTACGCCGCCGAAGACGCCGTGCACCTGGCCGAGGTGTATATCCGCCTGCGCCCGCGTCTGTCGGATGACAAATACGCCTGGGTGCTGGAAGACGGTGCCGAACTGGTGGCCAACCTGCGTCGCGAAGTCGACCCGTACGAGGTGTACCGCGACGCCAAGCTGGCGTGGAAGCTGTCGCGCGCCCAACTCGCCGTACTGCGTGAACTGTGCGCCTGGCGCGAACAGCAGGCCCGTGCCCGTGACCTGCCGCGCAACCGCATCATCCGTGAACACTCGTTATGGCCCCTGGCCAAATCCCAGCCGGATAACCTCGCCGCCCTGGGCAAGATCGAAGACATGCACCCGCGCACCGTGCGTCAGGACGGCCAGTTCCTGCTCGACCTGATCAAGCGTGCGGGCAGCGTGCCCATGGACCAATGGCCGCCTGCCGTGCCTGAACCGCTGCCGGTCGACGCCGCCGCGCTGATCAAGCAACTGCGTGCCCTGGGCCAGGCTGAAGCCGAACGCCTGGACATGGCCCCGGAGCTGATGCTGCGCAAGAAAACCCTCGAAGCCCTGGTTAAAAGTGGCTACCCCGATGGGCCTTACCAATTGCCAGACTCGCTGCGTGGCTGGCGTCGCGAGTTGATGGGCCAGGCGCTGCTCGACAGCCTGGCCACTGCCGGAGAACAGCCTTGAAACGTATCTGCTCCATTTATCGCAGCTTGAAAAAAGACGGCATGTACCTCTACGTCCTCAAAAGTGACGCCCTGGAGCGGGTGCCGGAGCCGTTGATGGTGGCCTTCGGCAAGCCGCATCACGCGTTCGACATGGTGTTGACACCGCAGCGCAAGCTGTCGCGCGAAGACATCGTCGTGGTCCTGGAAAACCTCGACAAGCAGGGCTACCACCTGCAAATGCCGCCGGCCGAGGACGAGTACATCGAACACTTGCCCGAAGAGCTGCTGCGACGCAACGACCCGATGTGATCGGTGGGTGCCCGGTGCCGGGCACATTCTTCAACGCAATCGTATTGAGTTGGCGCTGGCCGTAAGGATGCGGGCGGCCGTCTGTACTGTTTTTGAAAGGTTTGAACCATGCGTGTTCTGATTGCTGAACAGGATCACCCGCTCTACGCCCAATTGCTTCGCGAAGCCGCGCCCGACCTCGAGGTGCTGACCAGCGGCGACTCGGCCGAACTCTCGCGCCTGGCTGCCGATTGCCCGGTGTGGCTGGGCCAGCCGGACCTGCTGGCAACGCTGTTGCGCCAGGGGCATCACCCGCAATGGCTGCAATCGACTTGGGCCGGCATCACGCCGCTGCTGGCTGAAGGCCTGCCGCGTGATTATCGCCTGACCCGTGCGGTCGGTATCTTTGGCCAGGTCATGGCCGAATTTGTCCTCACCTACATGCTCGGTCACGAACGTGAAGTGCTGGCGCGGCTGGTCAGCCAGGTCGAGCGCAAGTGGGACAACCGCTTGGGCCAGAGCCTGGCGGGGCGCAAGGTGCTGGTCGTCGGAACCGGCGATATTGGCCAGAGCGTGGCGCAGTTCCTGCTGCCGTTCGGCGTCAAGCTGTATGGCATCGCCAGCCAGGCCCGCGAGCAGGCGCCATTTATTGAAGTCGCCGGGCTCGAACAATTGGGCCGGCTGGTGGGCGAGGTGGATTATGTGATCAACCTGCTGCCCAACACCCCCGAAACCCATGACCTGTACGACGCGGCCCTGTTCAAGCAATTCAAGCCGACCGGGCTGTTTATCAACGTCGGGCGCGGCGTGGCGGTGGTCGATGCCGATCTGGTCGAAGCCCTGAAAGAAGGGCACCTGGCCGGCGCGGTGATCGACGTGTGCCGCCAGGAACCGCTGCCGCAGCGTCACCCGTTCTGGACGGCGTGGGGCTTGTTGTTGACCGGGCACAGCTCGGCGCCGACTTCGCCGTCGATGATGGTGGAGTTGTTCGTGCAGAACGTGCGTGCCTATCAAGCCAAGCAAGAGCTGCGCGGCGAGGTGAGTTTCGAGCGCGGTTACTGAACCACAGCAGTACGAATGTGGGAGGGGGCTTGCCCCGATAGCGGTGGGCCAGTCAGTACATTGACTAGCTGATACTCCGCCATCGGGAGCAAGCCCCCTCCCACATTTCAGAGACTGAAATCACCCTCCGAAACAAGCTCGCTCAGCGGCTTGCGCGGGCTCGGCGCTTCGCGGCCTTGCAAATACTCCGGCAGGCTCGATTTATCCCCCAGCTTGCCGATGGCCACGGCGGCATGCAGTGCATACCCTTCTGGAATCTTCAGCTCTTTGCGGGTCAGCTCCTGATCGAAGCCGGCCATGCCGTGGGTGTGCCAGCCGTTCAGGCTGGCTTGCAGGGCCAGGTGAGCCCAGGCGGCGCCGGTGTCGAAGGTGTGCCACAGGGCCGGGGTTTCTTCCTTGGCACCGGGGGCGATGAAGTCGGTTTTCGAGGCGATGATCACCAGCGCCGACGCATGCTGCGCCCAGCCCTGGTTGAATTCATTGAGCAGGCCCAGGAAACGCTGCCAATCCGGCGTGTCACGACGGGCATAGAGAAAACGCCACGGCTGCGAGTTGTAGGCCGAAGGGGCCCAACGCGCCGCCTCGAAGAAGCTCAGCAGGATTTCCTGGGGAATGCTCTCGCCGGTAAAGGCGCGCGGCGACCAGCGGTCGATAAACTGGGGGTGGATCGGGTAGTCGGCAACACGGGTCATGAGCAGTTCCTGATCGTCGATTCGGCGCTCAAAACTACTGCGCCGCTACTAGACTGACAAGTGTTGTTACACCGCCAGTCGACAGCGCTTGGCCCCAGGGGGCTTGGGCACTAGACTGGCGGCCTTTTCACCTACCGATACTGATGCAGAGCCATGGCCGCCAAAGTCGAACCTTTCTGGATACGCAAAACCCTCGAACACCTCGACCAGGAGGAATGGGAGTCGTTGTGCGACGGCTGCGGCCTGTGCTGCCTGCAAAAGCTTGAGGATGAAGACGACAACAGCGTCTATTACACGCGCATTGCCTGCAAACTGCTGGACCTGAAAACCTGCCAGTGCACCGACTATCCCAACCGTCGCGCGTCGGTGCCCGACTGCATCCAGCTCACACCCGGCCAGGCCGACCAGTTCAAGTGGCTGCCGCCCACCTGCGGCTATCGGCTGGTCAGCGAGCGCAAGGATTTGCCACTGTGGCACCACCTGGTCTGCGGCGACCGCGACGCCGTGCACCACGAACGCATTTCCCAGTCCGGGCGCATGCTCAGCGAAGGCAGCGTGCCAGAGGACGACTGGGAGGATTACCTGATCTTCCGCGCAGGTTGAACGAGGAATGTGTATGAGGGGGGGATTCAAGCTGGCGACCTCTGCGCTGTTGCTGGCGCTGAGCATGCCGGCGTGGTGCGCGAAGAAAGTCGACCTGGATTACCACGTCAAACTCCTGCCCCAGAGCGATCAGGCCGAGGTGCGCGTGAGCCTGTCCCAGGGTTCCGCCGTGCGCAGCCTGGATTTTGACCTGGGCCAGGACGGTGACTACAGCGACTTCAAGGCCGATGGGCAATGGAAAGTCACTGGTCATCGCGGTCATTGGCAACCCGGCGCCGACAAGGCCAGCCTGACCTACCGCGTACGCCTCACCCACGCGCGCAAGCCGGGCAGCTATGAAACGCGGATGACGCCAGGCTGGGCGCTGTTTCGTGGCGATGACCTGGTGCCCGCCGCACGGCTGGACCAGCAGGACGGGGTGGAGTTGGTCGCGCGGCTGATGTTCGAACTGCCGCCAGGCTGGAAAAGCGTCGAGACCGCCTGGCCGCGTATCGGCAAGAACCGGTTCCGCATCGACAACGTATCCCGCCTGTTCGACCGCCCCACCGGCTGGATGCTCGCCGGTAACCTGGGCAGCCGCCGCATGCGCCTGGGGGAAACCGAGGTCACCGTGACCTCGCCCAAGGGCCAGGGCATGCGGCGTATGGATGTGCTGACGCTGCTGACCTTCGTGTGGCCGCAGGTGGAAGCCGCGTTCCCGCGCCACCCGGCCAAATTGCTGGTGGTGGGCGCCAGCGATCCGATGCGCCGTGGCGCAGTTTCGGCGCGTGACTCGATCTACCTCAACAGCCGCACGCCGCTGGTCAGCGAAGACGGCAGCAGCCCGTTGATCCGCGAAGTGGTGCAGGCCATCGCCCGCTTCAATGACCACGGCAGCAGCGACTGGATCAGCGAAGGCCTGGCCGGCTATTACGCCATCGAGCTGGTGCGCCGCGCCGGGGGCATCACCGATGAACGGTATCAGGCGATACAGGTGCGCCTGGCGAACGAGGGCAAGGACGTGACGCGCCTGCGTGGCGAGCACGTCAGCGGCGCGACGGTGTCACGGGCCGTGGTGGTATTGCAGGAGCTGGACCGAGAGATCCGCGTGAAAACCCATAACAAACGGTCGCTCGATGACCTGGCGCAGGCGGTAATGCGGGCCGGTAGCGTTACCACAAAAGAGTTTGTGCAACTGGCTGAGCGCATCATCGATGGTTCATCCGCCGTGCTCGACAGCAAGCTGCTGCGCTGATCTTCAAGCCATGCACAAAGCAAAATGTGGGAGGGGGCTTGCTCCCGATTGCTGTGGTTCAGTCACTGTATGCGGTGACTGACACCCTGCTATCGGGAGCAAGCCCCCTCCCACATTTGAATCTCTATAGGCCGAAGACCTGGGTCACCCCACGGTTTTCGTGGCTTTCTCAGCTGCCACTTCAGCCTTGGTCTTCAAGTTCTGCAGCTCCGCGCCAGCGCGCTCGATCTTCGTGCGTACGCTGTTCATTTCCTGGCGGCCTTGCTCCAGCTTGTCCTTGAGCGAACTGTGCCCGGTGAAACCCCGAGCCAGCGCCACGCCACCAATCGCCACCTGGATCAGCCCGAAGAGCCCGCCACGGCGCAGGCCTTTGCCTACCATCATCACGCCACCGGCCACCGAGCCGATGCGCTCCCAGCCGTGCACGTTCTGTGTACGCGGGGCTTCAGGCTGCTGATGTTCGATGAAAGGTCGCAGGGTTTTGCTGTCGCTCATGGTCTGTCTCCTACAAAGGCAAGTGTAAGTAGCTGACTGTTCTCGAGGGCCGGATGTTCCCGATATTTCAGTACTTGGGGCCCGAGCGGGTGTTGTTGCCCTTGGCCAGGCGGTCGTAGAGCACCACGTTGACGGTGGCGGCAAGGTTCATGCAGCCAGTGGTCGGAATATAGACGACGTCTTCGCACCAGTCGCGAATGTCTTTATCCAGCGAGCCATCTTCCGGGCCGAAGATATACAGCGCGCGGTCGGGGTGGGTGTATTCGGGCAGCGGGCGGGCGCCTTCCACCAGTTCCACGGCCACCGGGATGCAGCCCAGGGGCAGGATCTTCTTCAGGTCATCAATGCCGATCAGCGGAATGTCGTGGTGGACCTTCTTGGTGTCGGTGATGAAGTCCCGCGCGCGCTCGTAACGCACGCCGGTATAGAACACCGAAGCCACGCCGTAGCAGCCGGCGGCGCGCATCACCGAACCGACGTTTTCAGGGGATTTGGGGTTGTACAGACCGATGCAGCTGTAGCGTTTATTGCCCACGGGGAAGGGTGCCTTGCAGGAAAAAACCGCGATTATACGGTCTTGGATATTGTGGCGCTTGGGCGATCGCTATCGGGAGCAAGCCCCCTCCCACATTTTGATTTGTGAATACAGTCAAATGTGGGAGGGGGCTTGCCCCCGATGAGGCCAGTACAGCCAAAGGTGATCTCAGTCGTCCTTCTTCATCAACCCCGCCAACGCCGCAAACGGGTTGTGCGTGGCCTTGGCAATCGTCGGGCTGCTGGTGGAGCCTTCGCCGAAATACTGCTGGTCGGTATAGCGCGAATGCTCGTTGTCGTGGCAGTACAGGCAGAGCAGTTCCCAGTTGGAGCCGTCCTGGGGGTTGTCGTCATGGTTGTGGTTGCGGTGGTGCACGGTCAGTTCGCTCAGGCGCTTGCCGGCGAACTCACGAGCGCAGCGGCCGCACACGTGGGGGTACATTTTCAGGGCTTTGTCGCGGTAGCCCATTTCCCGGTCGCGCTGGGCGTCGGCGAGGATGCGGTCCAGCTTGGCGGTGTGGGAGGGCGGATTGGTCGAGCTCATCATGGCTCCTGGCTATTGGGTGGTCACGGACAGGTTGATTCTAGCTAATCACAGCGCAATTAGCCCTTGAGCTTTTCCGCAATCCAGATGGTATGCCGCGTGCCCTTGTTGCCGTGGGCAAACACCTGCACTTCCTCGGCCTTGAAACCGGCCTTGCGCAGTTTGTCGCTGAACAGTTTGTCGGCGCTGGCCGACCACACCGCCAGCACGCCCTTGGGGCGCAGCGCTTTGGCGCAGGCGGCCAGGCCGCCGGCGGAATACAGCCAACTGTTGGCCTTCTGCGTGAGGCCTTCAGGGCCATTATCGACGTCGAGCATGATCGCATCAAAGCCCTGGGGCTCGGCCTGCAACACCTTGGCCACGTCTTCCAGGCGGATTACCGTGCGCGGGTCAAGCAAGGGGCGGCCGGACTTTTCGCCCAGCGGCCCACGGTTCCACTCCACCACCCCCGGGACCAATTCCGCCACCACCACTTCGGCGCTCTTGCCCAAGTGCTTGAGCGCCGAGGCGAGGGTGAACCCCATGCCCAGGCCGCCGATCAGCACCCGAGAGCCTGGGCGCCCCGCGACCTTGCGGCAGGGAATTTCCGCCAGGGCGTCTTCGGAACCGTGCATGCGCGTGTTCATCAACTGGCCACCGTCACCGCCCTGAATCTTGATGACAAAATCCTCGCCGTATTCGAACAGGCACAAGGCACCGCCGTTGTCGGGGATCGGAGTGGTGTCCAGCAGAACGAAACGTTTCATGGAAATCTCATTGGGAAGGGCATTCTTGCGCGGTTGGGAGTAGCCTTACGACATTCCGGTCAGGCCATGGAGCCATCGATGAAGTGCAGCATTCTAACGGTCATTGTGCTTGGCGCGCTCACATTGGGTGCGGCGCAGGCGCAGGAGTCGCAAACCGTACCGGTCGCCCCCGCACCCACCCCCGGCGCGCCGGGCACGCCAACGCCCACGTTGTACCCGCAGGTCACGCCGCCCGTCGCGCCCAAGACCAACGGCTCGCCGCCCCTGGCACCCATCGTGCTGCCGGCGCCGCCCAAGGACCAGACCGTGCCGGGCCTGCAGCAGAACGACAGCAAGCCGAAGACGCCTGGCGGTTAAAACTGTTGCGCCAGTAATTGCCCGTCAGCCATGCGCAAACGCTTGGACAGGGCGATGGCAATCGCGCGGATGATCTTGGCCGCCACCCTGGGCGCTTCGTTGAGCATTTTCTCCAGGGCGTCCTTGCCCAGGTTCAGCAGCACACAGTCGGTGGCCGCCATGCAGCTGGCCGAGCGCCGTTCGCCGTCGAGCACCGCCATTTCGCCAAAGGCCCGGCCGCTGCGCAGGGTGGCGATGGTCAGGCGTTGGCCCGCGTGGTTGGTTTTCTGCACCGCCACCTGGCCGCTGTGGAGGATGCACATGAAGGTGCCGGCATCGCCCTCGAGGAAAATCACCTCATCCTGGGCAATGCTGCTGATATTGAAGTAGCCCGCGGCGATATGAAAATCTTCCGGTAGCAGCGGGTCGAACAGGCCGCAGTCCATCAACATGTCGCGGATTTCTTGGTTGAGCAGGGTGGGTTCTGACATAACTGCGATCTTGGTCCATCAATTCGGTAGGCGGTCCTGTGTTCAGACAGGACCGCCTGGCTAAGTTCCTAAATCAGTTCCAGCGCCTTGAAGACAAACGCGTATTCGAGCGCTACGTCACGTAATCCCTGGTAACGGCCGCTCATGCCACCGTGACCGGCACCCAGCTCGGTCTTGAGCAGCAGCAGGTTGTCGTCGGTCTTGGTGTCGCGCAATTTGGCCACCCACTTGGCCGCTTCCCAGTACTGCACGCGGCTGTCGTTGTAACCGGCGATCACCAGCAGGTGCGGGTAGGCCTGGGCCCGCACGTTTTCGTAAGGCGCATACGCCTTGATGCGCGCATACACCTCGGGCTCCTGCGGGTTGCCCCATTCGTCGTATTCGGTGACGGTCAGCGGCAGGTCCGGGTCGAGCATGGTGTTGAGCACATCGACAAACGGCACTTCGGCGATCGCCGCCTGGAACAGTTCCGGGCGCTGGTTGAGCACGGCACCGATCAACAGGCCGCCGGCGCTGCCGCCGCTGATCGCCAGTTGCCTGGCGGTAGTCAGGCCCTGGGCGATGAGGTGTTCGGCGCAGGCGATGAAATCGCTGAACGTGTTCTGCTTGTGTTCCTGCTTGCCGTTGCGATACCAGGCTTCACCCAGTTCGCCGCCGCCGCGCACATGCGCGATGGCAAACGCCACGCCACGGTCGAGCAGGCTCAGGCGTGCATGGGAGAACCACGGGTCGAGGCTTTGGCCGTACGCGCCGTAGCCATACAGGTACAACGGCGTCGGCTTGCCGAGCTGGTCACGCTTGACCACCAGGCTGATCGGCACCTGGGTGCCGTCGGCGGACGTGGCCCACAGGCGCTGGCTGACGTAGTCGTCGGCATTGAATACGCCGAGTACCGGGGTTTGCTTGAGCACCTGTTGAGCGCCGCTGGCCAGTTCCAACTGGCGCACCTGGGCCGGGCGGTTCAGGGCTTCATAGCGCAGGCGGACCTTGTCGCTGATAAATTCCAGGCTGTCCTGTACGTAGAGGCTGTAAGCCGCGTCAGGCAGTTCCACGCGATAGGCCGGCACGCCCTCGGGGTGCACTTCGATCACCGGCAGGCCACCGATGCGCAGGCTCAAGGTCATGGCGCTGGCATTCAGGCTGATGCCGTCCAGCATCACCTCGTCGCTGTGGGGGATCAGGTTCTGCCAGTCGGCTTCGGTGGGCACCGTGCCGGTGTCGGCGGCGACGAACAGCGCGTAATTGATGCCGTCGCGGTTGCTGCGGATAAACCAGGTCCACTGGCCGTTCAGCTGGCCGTGGTCGACATCGTATTCATGGTCTTCTACCCGTGGCGCCAGGCAGGTGAAACCCAGGTGCGGCTGGTCTGCGTCCAGTGCCCAGATTTCGCTGGTGGTCTTGCTGCCCAGGGCCAGCAGCAACTGGCGCTCGGAGCTGGAGCGGTAGCAATGCAGGAAGAAACGTCCGTCGGGTTCGTGGAACACTTCCTGCGCTGCCGTGCCGTCCAGGCGGTAGCGGTAGAGTTTGTGCGGGCGATGGGTGTCGTCCAGTTCGCCAAAGAACAGCGTGAGGCTGTCGTTGGCCCAGGTCATGCTGCCGTCGCAGTTGTCGAACGCCAGTTCGCTGACCTTGTCGGTGGCCAATTCCTTCACGAACAGGGTGTAGATCTCTTCACCGCTGGTGTCGAGGCTGTAGGCCAGGCGCTGATGGTCTGGGCTGATGCTGAACGCGCCGAGGGAGAAAAACCCGCCATTGGCCAGCACGTTCGGGTCCAGCAGCAGCTCTTCGCTGCGCTCATCCACCTGGTTGCTGTCAGCGGCCGGGCGGCGGCAGCGGTAGTGGCGCGCGTATTCGTCACCGGCGGTGGTGCGGGTGTAGTACAGATACGGGCCCCAGGGGGAGGGCAGGGACAAGTCGGTTTCCAGGATACGGCCCTTGATCTCTTCGAACAGGCTCACGCGCAACGCCTGCTGGTCGGCGAGCTGCGCCTCTTGCCAGGCGTTTTCGGCCTTGAGGTAATCGAGGACGTCGCGGCTGTCACGCTCCTGCAGCCAGGCGTACGGGTCTGGGCCTGGGGCCTTGCGGGCAATCGGTGCGGTCGAAATAGGCATGGATAATTCTCTATCGGGCGGACGGTGGCCGGCATTGCAGCCGCGACACGCAAAAGCCGTTATCATAGCCGCCTCTTTGCCAGCCTTGCCATGGACACCATGACCGAGAACGACTATCTGACCGCTTGGGGCCTTTACGCCTTCGCCGCTTTGGGCTGCCTGTTAGTGTGGTGGCGCATGACCCGCTGGATGTGGCGCTGGCTGCGTGAGCCGTTGCAGTTACTGATGGCGGTGCTGTTGCTCAGCCCCACCATCGTCGACCCGATCAAGACCCAGTTCGCGCCGGCCGTGGCGATCACCGCCCTGGACCTGGTGCTCAAGGTCGGCAATAACGCCTGGCGCGCCATCTCCGACCTGTTCATGTACACCATGATCGTGTTCGGGCTGTACATCGTGTTCGTGCTGATCCGCTGGCCCCTCGAGCGCGCCGCCAACGCCCGCCGCGAGCGCAAGGCCGCCACGGATGCCGCGTTGGCCGCCGAGCCGGAAGAAGACGAACCGTTCCATCGCCCGGCGCCCGTCGGTGGCATGCGGGTCGAACCGCGCCTTTAACGTTGTCCGCCCTGCAGCGAGAGCCCTGGCATGTGTGAATTATTGGGCATGAGTGCCAACGTCCCCACCGATATCGTGTTCAGTTTCACCGGGTTGATGCAGCGGGGCGGGCGTACCGGCCCGCACCGCGACGGTTGGGGCATCGCCTTCTACGAAGGCCGTGGCCTGCGCCTGTTCCAGGACCCGGCCGCGAGCAGCGAGTCGGAAGTCGCGTTGCTGGTGCAGCGTTATCCGATCAAGAGCGAAGTGGTGATCGGCCATATCCGCCAGGCCAATGTGGGCAAGGTGAGCCTGGCCAATACCCACCCGTTCGTGCGCGAACTGTGGGGCCGCAACTGGTGTTTTGCGCACAATGGCCAACTGGCCGACTTCACCCCCCGCGCCACCTTTTACCGACCGGTCGGCGACACCGACAGCGAAGCGGCGTTCTGCGACCTGCTCAACCGCGTGCGCGAAGCCTTCCCGGAGCCGGTGGACATCGAGCACATGCTGCCGGACCTGATCGCCGCCTGTGCCGAATACCGCAGCAAGGGCGTGTTCAACTGCCTGCTCAGCGATGGCGACTGGCTGTTTTGCTACTGTTCGACCAAGCTGGCGCAGATCACCCGGCGCGCCCCGTTTGGCCCGGCCCGCTTGAAAGATGTCGACGTGATTGTCGATTTTCAGGCCGAAACCACCCCCAATGACGTGGTAACGGTGATCGCCACCGAACCTCTGACCGACAACGAAAACTGGACCCGCTACGAACCGGGCCAATGGAGCCTATGGCGACGCGGTGAATGCGTCAGCCAGGGCGTTACCGAATAAGGAATCGACCATGTTGCTCAGTTATCTGCGGTTGGTGCTGTTTGCCATTGGCTTGTTGGTCGGTGTGCAAGTGCCGGGCTTCATCAACGATTACGCCAAGCGCGTCGAAGCCCACCTGATCGAGGCCCAGACAGGCCTGCGCGGGTTCGAGTCCACTGCGCAGCAGTTCTTCAACGGTGACATGCAAGCTTTGGTGGCGCATTACCGTGCCAGTGACGATCCGGTGTTCCAGAGCGACGCGAGCAGCCTGGGCGCGATGCTCGACCGGCAGCTCGAGTTGGACAAGCAATTCCAGGCCATGCAAGGCCCCTGGTACATCCGCGCCCTGCAAGTGGCGGTGGCCGCCGATCCGGATATTCGCCTGGAAACCTGGAATGGCTACAGCTACCAGATATTGCTCACGCCCGAAGCCATGGGCTGGGGCCTGGGTGGGGCGATGCTGTTGTCGTTCGGTATCGAATGCCTGTATCGACTGATCGATTGGGTGGTGCTGGGCGGCCGACGCCTGCGCCAGAGCCGGCCGATTGAAGAGCGGGACCTGAAGGGCCTCTGAAATGTGGGAGGGGGCTTGCTCCCGATAGCGGTGGGTCAGCCAAACATATGCTGACTGACACATCGCTATCGGGAGCAAGCCCCCTCCCACATTTGGACCCGGTCCATTCAGTGGCTCAGCACCATCCGCTCTTCGCCGACCTCTTCGGCGTAGCGAGCAACGA
This sequence comes from Pseudomonas sp. R2-37-08W, assembly GCF_003851705.1. Lineage (NCBI taxonomy): Bacteria > Pseudomonadati > Pseudomonadota > Gammaproteobacteria > Pseudomonadales > Pseudomonadaceae > Pseudomonas > Pseudomonas sp. R2-37-08W. The sequence goes on from NZ_CP027728.1 coordinate 1,686,931, forward strand.
CCTTCTGGCACAACCCCACAATCTCCTCCACCAATTCCACCCCGACCCGCCACGACACCACCACCTGCAGGTTCGGCAGTTGCTGCGCCATCGGCAGCATCACCAATTCCCCCCGTGCCAGTTCTTCGCTGACCAGCACCGGCGGCAGTGCGCCAATGCCAAAGCCATCGCGCAGTAAGCGGGTGATGGCCGATACCGAGTTGACGCAATTCATGCGCGGCGCGGCCACGCCGTTGGCCTGCATCAAGCTCAACACATCCTGATGGGGGCAGGAGTTTTTCGAGTAGGTGATGATACGTTCCTGGGCCAATTCGGCGAGGGAAGCGTAGTCGCGGTTATAGATCGACTGGCTGGCGACGATCCACGCCATGGGGTGGCTGCCCAGTTCCAGGCTGCGCACGCTTTCCAGGCGCAGCAGGTCAGTTTGCAGGATCAGGTCCAGGAAGCCTTTTTGCAGCTGATCGCTTAAGTTCAATGCGGTATCGGCGACCAATTCGATTTCTACCCGCGGGAACAGGCTCATCAACTCAGCGACCAACGGGCTGAGCCAGGTGTGGATGACAGTGTCCATCGCGCCGATCCGAATCCGTCCGACCTTGCTGCTGGTGGTTTCCAAGGACTGCTTCAAGCCCTGCATGGTTACCATCATCTGCTCGGCATAGTCGAGCACCTTCAAGCCTTCCGGGGTCAGGCTCACGCCACGCGAATCGCGCAGGAACAGCTTCACCCCCAACTCGCTTTCGAGCACGGCAATGCGGCTGGAAATCGACGCCTGGGTGGTGAACAGCTTTTCGGCGGTCAGGCGGAAACTCTTGAGCTTGGCCACCCAGACGAAGGTTTCGAGGAACTTCAAATTCATGGGATCAACTTTTTCTTATGCTTGGATCGGTTTTTATTAGTTGGACGCCGCACCGGGCCAGCGCCAAAAATCGAGTCGTTCCACGATAAGCGTCGTTGGGGTTCAGGACAACATCGTTGCGAGATGTTGGTAAAAGATCCCACACTACAAAAAAACAAAGCCTACAGGAGCGACCCCGTGAGCCGCCTGCTATTGAATTGCGACATCGGCGAAAGCTTTGGCAACTGGACGATGGGTCTGGACGCCGAAGTCATGCCGTTCATCGATTGCGCCAACGTGGCCTGCGGCTTCCATGCCGGCGATCCGAGCATCATGCGCAAGACCGTCAGCCTGGCGCTCAAGCACGGTGTGCAAGTGGGCGCACACCCGGCCTATCAGGACCTGCAAGGCTTCGGCCGGCGCTCCATGAACTACACGCCCGAGGAAATCCAGGACCTGCTGCACTACCAGATCGGTGCGCTGGATGGCATCTGCCGGGCACAAGGGGCGCGCGTCAGTTACGTGAAACCCCATGGCGCGATGTACAACGACATGATGGCCAACCCCGCCCAGCTGCGCGCGGTGATCCAGGCCGTGGCCGCTTACGGCGACCTGCCGCTGATGTTGCTGGCCACGCGCGACAACAGCGCGGCCCAGGCCGTGGGCGATGAATACGGCGTGACCCTGTGGTTCGAAGCCTTTGCCGACCGTGCCTATGACAGCAGGGGCCACTTGGTTTCCCGCCAGTTGCCGGGTGCGGTGCACCACGACACCGAGACCATCGTCAATCAGGCGGTGACTATTTCCCGAGGTGAGGCCCTGAGCGCCAGCGATGGCAGCGCCTTGGTCTTGCAGGCCCACACGTTGTGCGTCCACGGTGATAACGCCAGCTCGGTGGCTGCGGTGCAGCGTATCCGCCAGGCGTTGAAACCAGCATGAAGCCACGGATTGAAGTGGTGGCCATCGACTGTCTGATGGTGCGGCTGTTCGATGTGATTGCCGAAGCCAACATGCCGTGGATGCTCGCCGCCACCCAGCGGTTGCGCAGCGGGTTCGGCGGTGCCTTGGTCGACCTGGTGCCGTCCTACACCACTTTGATGGTGCATTACGACCTCGCCACGCTGGCCCCGGCCGAGGCGCGGGCGTTGATCGACCAGGCGCTGACCGACCTGCAGCCCCAGGCCCAGGGCGGCGGCCGCTGCCATGTGCTGCCGGTGTGGTACGACCTGAGCGTCGGCCCGGAACTGGCCTTGCTGGCGCAGCGCAGTGGGCTTGCGGTGGCTGAAGTGATTCGTCGCCACAGCACTCACCTTTATCAAGTGTTCGCCCTCGGTTTCGCCCCCGGTTTTGCCTTTATGGGGCTGGTGGATGAAGTCCTCGCCACGCCGCGCCTCAGCACCCCGCGCAAACGCGTGACGGCCGGCAGTGTGGGTATCGCCGAGCGGCAAACCGCCGCCTATCCGGTGGTGTCCCCCGGTGGCTGGAACCTGATCGGGCGCACCCCGGCCAAACTGTTCGACCGCGAGCGCGATGGCTACAGCCTGATGCAGCCGGGCGACACGGTGCGCTTCGAGGCGGTCAGCCACGCGGAGTTCGTCGCCCTGGGCGGCGATGACACGCCCTTGGAGGCGCAGGCATGAGCCGCTTGTTGATCGAAGCCAGCACGCCGCTGTGCCTGTTGCAGGATGCCGGACGTTTCGGCGTGCGCCACCTGGGCGTGACCCAGGGCGGCGCGCTGGATTGGGTGTCGATGTCGTGGGCCAATTGGCTGCTGGGCAACGCGCTGGATGCGCCCGTGGTGGAAATCACCCTGGGCGGCTTTACCGTGCAGGCCGAGGACTACTGCCTGCTGGCCTTGGCCGGTGCAGATCTTGGCGCCTTTATCGACGAGCGCGCCATCAGCCCGGGGCGCAGTTTTATCCTGCAAAAAGGCCAGCGCTTGCGCTTTACCCAGCCGTTCAAGGGCGCGCGGGCTTACCTGGCGGCGCCGGGCGGGTTCGATGCGCCGCAGGTGCTGGGCAGCTGTGCAACGGTGGTGCGTGAGGAGTTGGGCGGCGTCGACGGTTTGGGCAAGGCATTGGTCGAAGGCGGGCGCTTGGCTTATTCCGGCACGGGCGGGGCGATGAAGGTGCTGGCCAATCCGGATTTGCAATCCGGTGCCTCACTGGACGTAATCGTCGGCGCCCAAATAGGCCAGTTCAGCGGGCAGAGTTTATTCGACGCGTTCAACACCGAATGGGCGCTGGACAGCCGCGCGGACCGCATGGGCATGCGCTTGCTCGGTACGCCGCTGCACTATCAGGGGCCGTCGTTGATTTCTGAAGGGATTCCGTTGGGCGCGATTCAGGTGCCGCCCGATGGGCAGCCGATTGTGTTGCTCAATGATCGGCAGACCATTGGTGGTTATCCACGGTTGGGTGCGCTGACGCCGTTATCGCTGGCGCGATTGGCGCAGTGTCTGCCGGGCGAGAGAGTACGCTTGGCACCCGTGGTGCAGGAAACCGCGCACCGGCAGCACATCGACTATTTGCGCCGATTCCAATAACACCGCAGTCCAAAATGTGGGAGGGGGCTTGCTCCCGATTGCGGTGGCTCAGTCACAAATGTATAGACTGACACACTGCAATCGGGGGCAAGCCCCCTCCCACATTTGATCTCCTGCAGAGCTTAGATCTTCATTCACTTGGAGAGAAAACGCATACCTTCTTCCAACCCGCGCAACGTCAGTGGGTACATCTGGTCCTCCACCAACTCGCGCACGATCCCCGTCGACGCCGTATAGCCCCAGGTATCCTTGGGATACGGGTTTATCCAGATCAGCTTCTTGTACTTGGCCATAAAGCGCTGCATCCATACATACCCAGGCTCCTCGTTCCAGTGTTCGACGCTGCCGCCGGCCTGGGTGATTTCATAGGGCGCCATGGACGCATCGCCGATAAAGATCACTTTGTAGTCCGCGCCGTACTTGTGCAGCAGGTCCTGGGTGGAGGTGCGCTCCGAGGTGCGGCGCTGGTTGTTTTTCCAGACCGATTCGTACACGAAGTTATGAAAGTAGAAGTACTCCATGTGCTTGAACTCGGTCTTGCAGGCAGAGAACAGCTCTTCGCAGATCTTCACATGGGCGTCCATCGAGCCGCCGATATCGAACAGTAGCAACAGCTTGATGGTGTTGCGTCGTTCGGGGCGCATCTGGATATTCAACAGCCCGGCGTCGCGTGCGGTGTGGTCGATGGTGCCGTCGATGTCCAGCTCCTCCGCCGCGCCCTGGCGGGCAAACTTGCGCAGGCGGCGCAGGGCGATCTTGATGTTGCGCGTGCCCAGTTCCACCTGATCGTCGAGGTTCTTGTACTCGCGCTGGTCCCACACCTTCACCGCCTTGCCCTGGCGCTTGCCCGCGTCACCCACGCGAATGCCTTCCGGGTTGTAGCCGCCGGAACCAAAGGGGCTGGTGCCGCCGGTGCCGATCCATTTGTTGCCGCCGGCGTGGCGTTCTTTCTGTTCTTCCAGGCGTTTCTTGAATTCTTCGATCAGCTTGTCCAGGCCGCCGAGGGACTGGATCTGCGCGCGCTCTTCATCGCTCAGCGAGCGCTCGAACTCCTTGCGCAGCCACTCTTCGGGGATCAGGGCCTGCAGGTGATCGTCGAGCTTTTCCAGGCCGTTGAAATAGGCGCCGAAAGCCCGGTCGAACTTGTCGAAATGCCGTTCATCCTTGACCAGGATCGCCCGCGCCAGGTAGTAGAACTCGTCCATGTCGGCGAAGGTCACGCGTTGTTTCAGCGCGTTGATCAGGTCGAGCAGTTCACGCACCGACACCGGCACCTTGGCGGCCCGCATTTCATTGAACAGGTTGAGCAACATCAGCGATTACCGCGACGGCTCATGAACGCCAGACGCTCCAGCAATTGTACGTCCTGCTCGTTCTTCACCAAGGCGCCTGCCAGCGGCGGGATGGCCTTGGTCGGGTCGCGCTCGCGCAGCACGGCTTCGCCGATATTGTCGGCCATCAGCAGCTTGAGCCAGTCCACCAGCTCGGAGGTGGAGGGTTTTTTCTTCAAGCCGGGCACCTTGCGTACGTCGAAGAACACGTCCAGCGCTTCGCTGACCAGGTCTTTCTTGATGTCAGGGTAGTGCACGTCGACGATTTTTTGCAGGGTGGTGCGGTCGGGGAAGGCGATGTAATGGAAGAAGCAGCGGCGCAGGAACGCGTCCGGCAGCTCTTTTTCGTTGTTGGAGGTAATGATGATGATCGGGCGTTTCTTGGCCTTGATGGTCTCGTCGATTTCGTAGACGTAGAACTCCATCTTGTCGAGTTCCTGCAACAGATCGTTGGGGAACTCGATGTCGGCCTTGTCGATTTCGTCGATCAGCAGGATCACCCGCTCCTCGGATTCGAAGGCTTCCCAGAGCTTGCCCTTTTTCAGGTAGTTGCGAACGTCGTGCACCTTGTCCACACCCAGTTGCGAGTCGCGCAGGCGGCTGACCGCGTCGTACTCGTAGAGGCCCTGGTGGGCCTTGGTGGTGGACTTGATGTGCCAGGTGATCAATCTGGCGCCGAAGGACTCGGCCAGTTGCTCGGCGAGCATGGTCTTGCCGGTGCCCGGTTCGCCCTTGACCAGCAGCGGACGCTCCAGGGTGATGGCGGCGTTGACGGCCAGTTTCAGGTCATCGGTAGCCACATAGGCCTGGGTGCCTTCGAACTTCATCGGTCATTCCTCGAATTCATCAATGCCCGACTATACCGCGCAGCCCCGGCGACTGTGAACGCAGACGGGCTATTCAGTCTCTGAATGGCCGGTCAGGCTCAATCCGCCGTTGGCTTGGGTTGTTCATAACGGGCGTTGAACGCCTGGATGAACCCGTTGCGCAGAATCGCGATCACCGCGGAAAACGCACTGACGTTTTGTTGATGCACGCTGCCGCTCAGCTCCACGCGGGTGGCGAACTGGTTTTTGCGCTGGTTCTTCAACACCGTCTCGCTGGCGCCGACCACAGCCTCCCAGATCGAGCGGAAGATGTTCTTGTCTTTGTTTTCCACGTCCTGCTGCCAGTCGAACACCTCGACATCGCGCAGCAGCGGCTTGATATAACCGCTCAGTTGGCCTTTTTCGGCCTGGGCTTCGACCACCACGTCGCCGGTGCCGGCCTTGAAGTCGAACTTGCCATAGGCCGAGGCGAAGTCATTCATGCGCTTGAGTTGCAGGTCGCGGGCACGGAAGCGGAATTCGAACTCTTCGAAATCGCTCAGTGGGTCAAAGGTGGCGTTGGCTTCCAGAGGCGCCTGGCCTTGCAACAGAGCTTTGCCCTCGAAGCGCGCATCGCGCTTGCCTTTGACGTCCACCACGTTGGTCAGGTTGTAGAAACTGGCGTTGACCCCGGTGGCGTTGAGGTTGACCTTGGGTGTGGAGCTGAAGTTATGAAACGAGATCTTGCCGTCTTCGATGCGCACTTCGTTGAGGGTGATCGGCAGCAGCTTGCGCAGTTGTTCCTGCCAGTCGGTGCCTTTACCGGTCTGGGAGGCCTGCTTGTTGGCGCCACCGTCGACGAAATTGACCTCCGGCCGTACGAAATGCCCTTCGGCCACCACCGCATGGTCGTACCACAGCGAATGCCAGCTCACTGCGAACTCGATCAGCGGCGCCTTGATGAACGGCACCGGTACCTTACCGTCCACCTTGACGATCTGCAGACCATTGATCCGGTAGGCGCCGCGCCATAAAGCCAGGTCCACATCGGCAATTTCGCCACGGTAGTCGCCCATATTGGCGAGCCTTTCATTCAGGTAGTTGCGCACCAGGTAAGGCAGCGCGATGTGCACGGCAACCAGTACCAGCACCAGCCCGGCGAGGGTCCAGAGCGGCCAGCTGTAACGACGTTTCATGGGGCAGTCCTCCTTGCTCGTAGGTGATGGACTGTTGCAAGGGGCGCAACGTTCCTCCGACTGGACGCCTAGTGGCACGAGGCATACCCTTGGGACCTTTCTGGACATTGCCAAATAGGATCCGTCATGAGCCGCATCTTTGCAGACAACGCGCACTCCATCGGTAATACGCCCCTGGTGCAGATCAACCGCATCGCACCGCGCGGGGTCACCATCCTGGCCAAGATCGAGGGGCGCAATCCAGGCTACTCGGTGAAGTGCCGCATTGGCGCCAACATGATCTGGGACGCGGAAAGCAGCGGCAAACTCAAGCCGGGCATGACCATTGTCGAGCCCACCTCCGGCAATACCGGGATCGGCCTGGCGTTCGTGGCGGCGGCACGCGGCTATAAACTGCTGCTGACCATGCCCGCGTCCATGAGCATCGAGCGCCGTAAAGTGCTCAAGGCCCTCGGCGCCGAGCTGGTGCTGACCGAACCGGCCAAGGGTATGAAAGGCGCGATTGAAAAGGCCGCAGAAATTGTCGCCGGCGACCCTGGCACCTACTTTATGCCGGGCCAGTTCGAAAACCCGGCAAACCCTGCGATCCACGAGAAAACCACCGGCCCGGAAATCTGGAACGACACCGATGGCGCCGTGGACGTGCTGGTGGCGGGCGTGGGCACGGGCGGCACCCTCACCGGTGTGTCGCGCTATATCAAGCACACGGCGGGCAAGCCGATTCTGTCAGTGGCGGTAGAGCCGCTCGTGTCGCCGGTGATCAGCCAGGCGCTGGCCGGCGAAGAGATCAAGCCCAGCCCGCATAAGATCCAGGGCATCGGCGCCGGTTTTGTGCCGAAAAACCTCGACCTGTCGATGGTCGACCGCGTGGAGTTGGTCACCGACGAAGAATCCAAGGCCATGGCCCTGCGCTTGATGCAGGAAGAAGGTATTTTGTGCGGCATCTCCTGCGGCGCGGCCATGGCGGCGGCGGTGCGCCTGGCCGAGAAACCGGAAATGCAGGGCAAAACCATCGTGGTGATCCTGCCGGACTCCGGTGAGCGCTACCTGTCGAGCATGTTGTTCAGCGATCTGTTTACCGAGCAGGAAAACCAGGCTTGAGCGCCTTCACCACAGAGCGACGGCGTGTTGATTCAGGTCAGCCGGTTGGCCAAGGCCTTCTGCATAATGGCCCAAATGTTTATCATGGCCGGCTGTTACGTCTGCTGTTGGCCAGGCGCTTATTTCCAGGAGTTGCTGCATGACCTTTTCTTTGGCCGCCAAACTGTCGGTGTTGCTGCTGTTTATCGGCAGCACGCTTTACGTGCACCTGCGCGGCAAGGCCCGTTTGCCGATGCTGCGCCAGTTCGTCAACCATTCGGCGCTGTTCGCCCCGTATAACGCCTTGATGTACCTGTTTTCCGCAGTACCGTCCAAGCCTTACCTGGACCGCAGCAAGTTCCCGGAACTGGACGTGCTCAAGGACAACTGGGAAGTGATCCGCGAAGAGGCCATGCACCTGTTCGACGAGGGCTACATCCGCGCCGCCGAAAAGAACAACGATGCCGGTTTCGGCTCGTTCTTCAAGAAAGGCTGGAAGCGCTTCTACCTCAAATGGTACGACAAACCCCTGCCATCGGCCGAGGCCCTGTGCCCGAAAACCGTGGCGCTGGTCAGCAGTATCCCCAACGTCAAGGGCGCGATGTTTGCGCTGTTACCGGGCGGCAGCCACCTGAACCCGCACCGCGACCCGTTCGCCGGCTCCCTGCGCTATCACCTGGGGCTGTCCACGCCGAATTCCGACGACTGCCGCATCTTCGTCGACGGCCAGGTCTATGCCTGGCGCGACGGTGAAGACGTGATGTTCGACGAAACCTATGTGCACTGGGTCAAGAACGAAACCGATCAAACCCGTGTGATCCTGTTCTGCGACATCGAACGCCCGTTGAGCAACCGTCTGATGACCCGCGTCAATCGTTGGGTCAGCAAACAGCTGGGGCGTGCCACCGCGCCGCAGAACCTCGACGACGAGCGCGTGGGTGGGATCAACCAGGCGTATGCCTGGAGCAAGACCTTCAGTGACAAGTTCAGCGGCCAGGTCAAGCAGTGGAAGCGCAAACATCCCAAGGCCTACCGCATTGCGCGGCCGGTGTTGGCGGTGGCTGTGCTGGTATTGCTGTGGAAGTGGCTGTTCTGATCGGAGCGCGGTCAAAAATGTGGGAGGGGGCTTGCTCCCGATGGCGGTGGGTCAGCTGTAAATGTGCTGACTGACACTCTGCTATCGGGGGCAAGCCCCCTCCCACATTTGATCTGCAGCGTCTTTTAAGTTTTTGGCACAGCACGCCAAGGCCTACCGCATTTCGGCTGTTCGGCTGAGGCCGGTTTTACCAGCTTGAAATGCAGTCAAAATGTGGGAGGGGGCTTGCCCCCGATGGTGGTGGGTCAGCTACAGATAGGCTGACTGACACCCTGCTATCGGGAGCAAGCCCCCTCCCACATTTGATCTGCAGCGTCTTTGAAGTTTTTGGCACAGCACGCCAAGGCCTACCACATTGCGGCTGAGGCCGGTTTTCGCAGCTTGAAATGCAGTCAAAATGTGGGAGGGGGCTTGCTCCCGATAGCGGTGGGTCAGCTGTAAATGTGCTGACTGACACTCTGCTATCGGGGGCAAGCCCCCTCCCACATTTGATCTCCAGTGTTGCTTAAGAGGCGATCAACTGGCGCAGCACGTAGTGCAGGATACCGCCCGACTTGAAGTATTCCACTTCGTTAAGCGTATCGATCCGGCACAGCACCTCAATCTTCTCGCTGCGGCCATCTTCCCGGGTAATCACCAACGTCAGGTTCATCCGGGGTTCGATCTCGGCATTCGTCAGCCCGAGAATATCGATCTTCTCCTTGCCGGTGAGCTGGAGCGACTTGCGGTTCTGGTCCAGCTTGAACTGCAACGGCAGCACGCCCATGCCCACCAGGTTGGAGCGGTGGATTCGCTCGAAGCTTTCCGCGATCACCGCCTTGACGCCCAGCAGGTTGGTGCCCTTGGCCGCCCAGTCGCGGCTCGAACCGGTGCCATATTCTTGGCCGGCGATCACCACCAATGGCGTGCCCGATGCCTGGTATTTCATCGCGGCATCGTAGATCGCCATTCTCTCGCCGGTCGGGATATACAGCGTATTGCCACCTTCCTCGCCGCCGAGCATTTCATTGCGGATCCGGATATTGGCAAAGGTGCCGCGCATCATCACTTCATGATTGCCTCGGCGTGAGCCGTAGGAGTTGAAGTCCCGTGGCTCCACGCCTTGCTCGCGCAGGTAGTGGCCGGCCGGGCTGTCGGCCTTGATGTTGCCGGCAGGGGAGATGTGGTCGGTGGTCACCGAGTCGCCGAGCAGGGCCAGCACGTTGGCGCCCTTGATGTCTGCGATCACCGGCAGCGGCCCGGCGATATCGTCGAAGAACGGCGGATGCTGGATATAGGTGGAATCCTTCTGCCACACATAGGTCGCCGCCTGCGGCACCTCAATCGCTTGCCACTGTGCGTCGCCGGCAAATACTTCGGCGTATTCCTTGTGGAACATGCCCGTGCTGACCTGGGCCACCGCGTCGGCGATCTCCTGGCTGCTGGGCCAGATGTCCTTGAGGTACACCGGGTTGCCCTGCTGGTCATTACCCAGGGGCTCGCTGCTGATGTCGATACGCACCGTACCCGCCAACGCGTAGGCCACCACCAGGGGCGGCGAGGCCAGCCAGTTGGTTTTCACCAGTGGGTGCACGCGGCCCTCGAAGTTGCGGTTGCCGGACAACACTGAGGCGACGGTGAGGTCGGCTTGCTGGATGGCTTTTTCGATCGGCTCTGGCAGCGGCCCGGAGTTGCCGATGCAGGTTGTGCAGCCGTAGCCCACCAGGTCGAAACCAAGTGTGTCCAGGTAGTGGGTGAGGCCGGCCGCCTTGTAATAGTCGGTAACCACTTTCGAACCCGGCGCCAGGGAGGTCTTGACCCATGGCTTGCGTGTCAGGCCTTTTTCCACGGCTTTCTTCGCCACCAGCCCGGCCGCCATCATCACGCTGGGGTTGGAGGTGTTGGTGCAGGAGGTAATGGCCGCGATGACCACGGCACCGTTTTTCAGGCGATAGGTGGTGCCTTCGTATTCGTAATCGGCTTCGCCCACCAGGTCGGCATTGCCCACGGCGACGCCGCCACCGCCTTCGCTTTCCAGGCGGCCTTCTTCCTTGCTGGTGGGTTTGAATTGCAGGTCGAGAAAATCACTGAACGCCTGGCCCACGTTTGGCAGGGCGACACGGTCCTGCGGGCGTTTCGGCCCGGCGAGGCTGGCTTCGACGCTGCCCATGTCCAGGGCCAGGGTGTCGGTGAAGATCGGCTCCTGGCCGGCGTTGCGCCACAGGCCCTGGGCCTTGGTGTAGGCCTCGACCAGCTTGACGGTTTCCACCGGGCGACCGGACAGGCGCAAGTAGTCCAGCGTCACCTCGTCGACCGGGAAAAAGCCGCAGGTAGCGCCGTATTCAGGCGCCATGTTGGCAATGGTGGCGCGGTCGGCCAGGGGCAGATCGGCCAGGCCGTCGCCATAGAATTCGACGAACTTACCGACCACGCCTTTTTTGCGCAGCATCTGGGTCACCGTCAGCACCAGGTCGGTGGCGGTGATGCCTTCTTTCAATTTGCCGGTGAGCTTGAAGCCGATCACTTCCGGAATCAGCATCGACACTGGCTGGCCGAGCATCGCCGCTTCCGCTTCGATCCCGCCCACGCCCCAGCCGAGCACGCCGAGGCCGTTGATCATGGTGGTGTGGGAATCGGTACCCACCAGGGTATCGGGGAAAGCGTAGGTGCGGCCGTCTTCATCCTTGGTCCACACGGTGCGGCCGAGGTATTCCAGGTTGACCTGGTGGCAGATGCCGGTGCCCGGCGGCACCACGCTGAAGTTGTCAAAGGCGCTCTGGCCCCAGCGCAGGAAGGCGTAGCGTTCGCCGTTGCGCTGCATTTCGATGTCGACGTTTTGCTCAAAGGCGTCGGCGTTGCCGAATTTGTCGACCATTACCGAGTGGTCGATCACCAGGTCGACCGGCGACAGCGGGTTGATGCGCTGCGGGTCGCCCCCGGCCTTGGCCACAGCGGCGCGCATGGCGGCCAGGTCGACCACGGCGGGCACGCCGGTGAAGTCCTGCATCAGCACGCGGGCGGGGCGGTACTGGATCTCACGGTCGGACCGGCGCTCCTTGAGCCAGGCGGCGATGGCCTTGAGGTCGTTGCCGGTGACGGTCTTGGCGTCTTCCCAGCGCAGCAGGTTTTCCAGCAGCACTTTGAGCGACATCGGCAGCTTGTCCAGATCACCCAGGCTCTTGGCGGCTTCGGGCAGGCTGAAGTAGTGGTAGGTCTTGCTGTCTATTTGCAGGGTTTTAAGGGTTCTCAGGCTATCAAGGGATGACATTACATGACTCCTTTTGATCCGCACGGCCACGGACCTGACGGGACGAACAGAGCGTTCAACTTAGCGCGATTTTCATTAGCAGGCTAATAACTGGACTCTATGCTCAAGTCCAAGGTTCCGAACTCGGCTATCATGCGCGCGTTTTCATGACAGGTATTGCGATAGAGCAATCCCGTTGCCAGGAGATTCAATTGAACACCCTTTTTATGCACTGCCGCCCGGGTTTTGAAGGCGAAGTCTGTTCCGAGATCGCGGAGCACGCCGCGCGCCTGAACGTTTCCGGCTACGCCAAGGCCAAGACCGGCAGCGCTTGCGCCGAATTCGTCTGCACTGAAGAAGATGGCGCGCAACGCCTGATGCGCGGCCAGCGCTTCGCCGAGCTGATCTTCCCCAGGCAATGGGCGCGCGGGGTGTTCATCGACCTGCCGGAAACCGACCGCATCAGCGTGATCCTCGCCCACCTGCGTGAATTCCCGGTGTGCGGCAGCCTGTGGCTGGAGATGGTCGATACCAACGACGGCAAGGAACTGTCGAACTTCTGTAAGAAATTCGAGGTTCACCTGCGCAAAGCCTTGCTCAACGCCGGCAGGCTGGTGGACGACCCGAGCAAGCCGCGCCTGCTGCTGACGTTCAAGAGCGGCCGCGAAGTGTTCATGGGCCTCGCCGAATCGAACAATTCAGCGATGTGGCCGATGGGCATCCCGCGTTTGAAGTTCCCACGTGAAGCCCCAAGCCGCTCGACCTTGAAGCTGGAGGAGGCCTGGCACCACTTCATTCCTCGCGAGCAGTGGGACGAACGCCTGCATGGCGACATGACCGGTGTCGACCTCGGTGCGGCCCCCGGCGGCTGGACGTGGCAGCTGGTCAACCGGGGCATGCTGGTGACCGCCATTGACAACGGCCCCATGGCCGAAAGCCTGATGGACACCGGCCTGGTGCAGCATTTGATGGCCGACGGCTTTACCTTCGTGCCCAAGCAGCCGGTGGACTGGATGGTCTGCGATATTGTCGAGAAGCCGGCGCGCAACGCGGCATTGCTGGAAACCTGGATCGGCGAGGGGTATTGCCGCGAGGCGGTGGTCAACCTCAAGCTGCCGATGAAGCAGCGGTATGCCGAAGTGAAGCGTTTGCTGGAGCGGATCGAAGACGGCTTCAAGGCACGCGGCATTCGGGTGGAGATCGGCTGCAAGCAGCTGTACCACGACCGCGAGGAAGTCACCTGCCATCTACGCCGGCTGGTGGACGTCAAGAAATCGAGAAAGCACTGATCTCACTGTCAGGAGTGAACTATGAGCGTTGATTTACCCGTCGATGGCACCCTCGACGCCACCGGTCTCAATTGCCCGGAACCGGTGATGATGCTGCACCAGCACATCCGCGACCTGCCTGCGGGCGGCCTGCTCAAGGTGATCGCGACCGACCCGTCGACCCGCCGCGATATTCCCAAATTCTGCGTGTTCCTCGACCATGAACTTGTCAGTCAACAGGAAGACGCCGGCACGTACCTTTACTGGATCCGCAAGAAAGCCGATTGACCGCCAAACCTTTGTAGGAGCGAGCTTGCTCGCGAAAAACCTGAGAGCGCCGCGTTAAACCAGAAGCGCTGCGTTATCGTTAGCGTTTTTCGCGAGCAAGCTCGCTCCTACAGGGCGCGCGTGAGCGCCTTGTCGGCGTGGATGCGCCGGCGTGCACTGCGCGCCAGGCGCACCAGCAACATGCCTGCCGCGCAGCTCAGGCCGACGATCAGGCCTTGCCACAAGCCGCTTGGGCCACTGGGTTCGCCCAACCAGTCGGTCAGCCCCAGGGCGTAACCGACCGGCAAGCCCACGCCCCAGTAGGCGAACAGGGTCAGCAGCATGGTGACGCGGGTGTCCTGATAGCCGCGCAGCGCGCCGGCGGCGGTCACCTGGATCGAGTCGGAGAACTGGAACAACGCTGAGAACACGATCAGCATCGAGGCCAGGTGGATGACCACCGGGTCGGGGGTGTAGATCGCCGCAATCTGCTCGCGAAACACCAGCATCAGGCTACAGGACAGGCAGGCATAGGCCAGCGCGGTGCCCATGCCAACGCCGGCGGCGAAGCGGGCTTCACGCGGTTCGCCACGGCCCAGCGCCTGGCCGACGCGCACGGTGACAGCCATGCTCAGGGAGTAGGGGATCATGAACACCAGGGAACTGACATTCAGCGCGATCTGATGGCCGGACACCACGGTAGCCCCCAGGCTGCCCAGCAGCAGGGCGATCACCGCGAAGATGCTCGACTCGGCAAAGATCGCCACGCCAATCGGCAGGCCGATCCCCAGTACACGCTTGATCACCGCCCATTGCGGCCAGTCGAAGCGCTTGAACAATTCGCTGCTCTGATAGGCCGGGCCCCAGCGGGTCCACCCGGCCAGGCCGAGCATCATCACCCACATCGCAATCGCCGTGGCCCAGCCGCAGCCTACGCCGCCCATGGCCGGCAGGCCGAGATGGCCGTAGATGAAGATGTAGTTCAGCGGAATGTTCAGTGCCAACCCGCACAAGCCCATGACCATGCTCGGCCGCGTACGGCCCATGCCGTCGCTGAAGCAGCGAAACACGTAATACAGCGCAATGGCCGGCATGCCGGCCGCAATGCCATGCAGATAGCCCATGGACGGCTTGATCAGGGCCGGCTCGACCTTCATCGCATGCAGCACCGGCTCGGCGCACAGCAACAGCAGCGCACCCGCGATGCCTACCACCACGGCCAGCCACAGTGACTGGCGCACCAATGGCCCGATTTCGTTGTACTTGCCTGCGCCGTAGCGCTGCGCGACTTTCGGCGTGGTGGCCAGCAGGGTGCCGGTCATCAACAGGTAGACCGGGATCCAGATCGAGTTACCCAGGCCAACCGCCGCCAGGTCCTGGGGGCTGACACGTCCGGCCATCACCGCATCGACAAAGCTCATCGCGGTGGTTGCCAGTTGGCCGATGATGATCGGCAAGGCCAGCGTCAGCAGGTCGCGCACTTCCCGGCTGATGCGGGCGGGGCGGGTGAGGGTAGCGGTGGCAGTGTTCACGTACAGGTGTCCAATAAAAAGGCAGTCGCAAGGACGGCGGATTCTACGCTTTGACGCAATGGTCAGGAAAAAACCTGTGTTGGGGATTTGTAAACAATCGACTAAACACAACAGATCCCTGTGGGAGGGAGCAAGCCCCCTCCCACATCGGATCCTCACAAGGCTGTACACTGCTGATCCGCCAAAGGAGCCTGCCATGCTGATTGTTGCTGACGAAAATATTCCGCTGCTCGATGCATTCTTCCAGGGGTTTGGCGAGATTCGCCGCGTGCCCGGCCGTTCCATTGACCGCGCCACGGTCGAGCAGGCCGATGTGCTGCTGGTACGTTCGGTGACCAACGTCAACCGGGCTTTGCTCGAGGGCACGAAGGTGGGGTTTGTCGGCACCTGCACCATCGGCACCGATCATCTGGACCTCGATTACTTCAGGCAGTCCGGTATCCAGTGGTCCAGCGCACCCGGCTGTAATGCCCGGGGCGTGGTGGATTATGTGCTGGGCAGTTTGCAGACCCTGGCTGAAATCGAAGGCGCCGACCTCAGCCGGCGCACCTACGGCATCGTTGGCGCCGGCGAGGTCGGCGGGCGGCTGGTCCAGGTGCTCAAGGGCCTGGGCTGGAACGTGCTGGTGTGTGATCCGCCACGGCAGATCGCCGAAGACGGTGATTACGTGAGCCTGCAGCAGATCATCGAGCAATGCGATGTCATCAGCCTGCACACGCCGCTCACCAAGTCCGGCAATGGCTCCACCTGGCATCTGTTCGATCGCCAGCGCCTTGCGCAGCTCAAGCCCGGCACCTGGCTGATCAATGCCAGCCGAGGCGCGGTGGTGGACAACGCTGCGCTGCGCGACGTGCTGCTGGAGCGCGAAGACCTGCAAGCCGTGCTGGACGTGTGGGAAGGCGAGCCGCAGGTGGATGCCGACCTGGCTGACCTGTGCGTGCTGGCTACGCCGCATATCGCCGGCTACAGCCTCGACGGCAAGCAGCGCGGCACGGCGCAGATCTACCAGGCGTTCTGTGCGCACCTGGGCCAGGAACCGAGCATTCAATTGCGCGATTTGTTGCCGGCGCCATGGCTGGCCGAGGTGCACTTGAATGCCTCAACCGATCCGGCCTGGGCGCTGGCGACCTTGTGCCGCAGTGTGTACGACCCGCGCCGGGACGATGCGGATTTGCGTCGCAGCCTGGTAGGAACGGTAGAAGAGCAGCGCAAGGCATTCGACCTGTTACGCAAGCATTACCCGGAGCGTCGTGAGATTGACGGCTTGAAGGTGCGCATCAACGGTGAGTCGGCCGTGTTGTCGAACATCGTGACCGCACTGGGCGCGGTCTGCGTTTAAACACCCAATAAAAAACCCGGCCACCTGGGCCGGGTTTGCAAGAGCGTCGGCGCTTCAGCCTTGCTGTGCAGGCTTGACCAGGCGCTGTTCCAGTTCGCTGCAGGCTTGCTGGATCATTTCTTCGGTAATCTGCACTTCGCGGCCCTTGGCATCGATGTACGAGCAAGGCAGCTCCTGCGGTTGGCGGATCACTTCAATTTTGGCATCGCTGCTGTTTTGCAAGGTCATGGCCTGTCTCCTCATCAGGTTGTGTACCTACTTTAATTCCCCCGCGTGACCGAGCTATTACAACTCCATACACGACCATCGGTTCGAACACCCAGTCCACCAGAAACCGGCACATATTTCCAGATCAGTCTTAGACCGATAGCCTCTAGCGGCTTCCATCGGCGGGCATAATTAACCTGACTCATTGCTATTTGCCCAAGTTCCCCCAATGTTGATCAATAGT
Source organism: Pseudomonas sp. R2-37-08W (assembly GCF_003851705.1). Taxonomy (NCBI): domain Bacteria; kingdom Pseudomonadati; phylum Pseudomonadota; class Gammaproteobacteria; order Pseudomonadales; family Pseudomonadaceae; genus Pseudomonas; species Pseudomonas sp. R2-37-08W. The sequence goes on from NZ_CP027728.1 coordinate 1,703,906, forward strand.
CTCCTCATTGGTGAAGCCCTAAATGTTCTCAGTCCGACAACGCCGCGCGATTCGCCTGGCCAGCCGCTTCATTGCGCCCTACCGCTGGCAGGCGCTGGGTGCCCTGCTGGCGCTGATCGTTACCGCCGGCATCACCTTGTCCATGGGGCAAGGTATCCGCCTGCTGGTCGACCAGGGTTTCATGACCCAGTCACCGAACCTGCTCAACCAGTCCATCGCGCTGTTCATGGTGCTGGTGGTGGGCCTGGCGGTGGGCACGTTCACGCGCTTCTACCTGGTGTCGTGGATTGGCGAGCGGGTGGTGGCGGACATTCGCCGACAGGTGTTCAACCACCTGATCTACCTGCATCCGGGCTTCTACGAAAACAACCGCAGCTCGGAAATCCAGTCACGGTTGACCACCGACACCACCCTGCTGCAATCGGTGATCGGCTCATCGCTGTCGCTGTTCCTGCGCAATGCCCTGATGGTCATCGGCGGTATCGTGCTGTTGTTTATCACCAACCCCAAGCTCACCAGCATTGTCGTGGTGGCGTTGCCGCTGGTGCTGGCGCCGATCCTGATCTTTGGCCGGCGTGTGCGCAGCCTGTCGCGCCAGAGCCAGGATCGCATCGCCGATGTCGGCAGCTATGTGTCCGAGACCCTGGGCCAGATCAAGACCGTGCAGGCCTATAACCATCAGGCCCAGGACGAGCAGCGTTTCGCCCTGACCGTTGAAGAGGCGTTTACCACCGCCCGCAAACGCATCCTGCAACGTTCCTGGCTGATTACCCTGGTGATCATGCTGGTGCTCGGTGCCGTGGGCGTGATGTTGTGGGTCGGCGGGATGGACGTGATCAGCGGGCGCATTTCCGGCGGTGAGCTGGCGGCGTTCGTGTTCTACAGCCTGATCGTCGGCAGCGCTGTCGGCACCTTGAGTGAAGTGCTTGGCGAGCTGCAGCGGGCCGCCGGTGCGGCGGAGCGGATTGGCGAACTGTTGCAGTCGAGCAACGAAATCCAGGCGCCGGCCAGCGGCAGCATACGGTTGCCGGAACGGGTCAGCGGGCGCATGGAACTGCAAGATCTGCGCTTTTCCTACCCGTCACGGCCAGACAGCTACGCCATCGACGGCCTGAACCTGAGCGTCAACCCTGGCGAAACCCTTGCCTTGGTGGGACCTTCCGGCGCAGGCAAATCGACGCTCTTCGACTTGCTATTGCGCTTCTACGACCCCCAGCAAGGCCGCATCCTGCTCGAAGGGCAGCCGCTGACCGCACTCGACCCGCTGGACCTGCGCCGCCACTTCGCGCTGGTATCCCAGAGCCCGGCGCTGTTTTTTGGCAGCATCGAAGACAACATCCGCTACGGTAACCCGACGGCCACCCGCGAGCAGGTCGAAGCCGCAGCCCGCATCGCCCACGCCCATGACTTCATCCTGCAAATGCCCGATGGCTACCAGACCCACCTCGGCGACGGTGGCCTGGGCCTTTCCGGTGGTCAGCGTCAACGCCTGGCCATCGCCCGCGCGTTGCTGGTAGACGCACCCATCCTGCTGCTGGACGAAGCCACCAGCGCCCTCGATGCCCAGAGCGAACACCTGATCCAACAAGCCCTGCCGCAATTGATGCAGGGCCGCACCACCCTGGTGATTGCGCACCGCCTGGCCACGGTGAAGAACGCCGACCGGATCGCGGTGATGGACCAGGGCAAGTTGGTAGCCGTGGGCACGCATCAGCAGTTGATTGCGAGCAACCCGCTGTATGCGCGGTTGGCGGCGTTGCAGTTCAGTGCAGATCAGCAGCGCCAATAGCATGTGGGAGGGGGCTTGCCCCCGATAGCAGAGTGTCAGTCAGCAATTTGTTGCTGACCCACCGCTATCGGGGGCGAGCCCCCTCCCACATTGGATATTCGGCAGATTCAGTGCCTTATTGGTCGTCGAAGTACCGCTCATGCCAATCCACCAGCGGCTGCGGTGAGTTGAGCTTCTGCCCGTAGATCACCGAATAAGACAGCACGTTCTGCACATACTGACGGGTCTCGTCGAACGGGATGCTTTCCACCCACACGTCGAAACTCAGATGGTCCGCACCGCGTAGCCATTGACGCACGCGGCCGGGGCCGGCGTTGTAGGCGGCGGAGGCGAGCACGCGATTGCCGTTGAATTGGCTGTGCACCTGGCTCAGGTAAGCGGCGCCGAGCTGGATGTTTTTGTCCGGGTCCAGTACCTGGGCCGGGGAGGCGAGGGGAATGCTGAACTTGCGCGCGGTTTCCTTGGCCGTACCGGGCATCAGCTGCATCAGGCCGCTGGCGCCGACGCCGGAGCGGGCGTCGTCCATGAAGGCGCTTTCCTGGCGGGTAATCGCGAACACCCAGCTTGAATGTAGGCCGCGCACCTTGGCTTCGCGCACCAGAGTGTCGCGGTGGGCCATCGGGAAGCGGATGTCCAGGTCGTCCCAATACTGCGCCTGGCTGATCGTGCGGATCGCCGGGAAGTACCACTTCATGTCGTAGGCCAGCTTCGCCTGCGCGACCATTTCGTCACGGTTGAAGTGACGGCTGACGTGGTACCACTCGCGGCGGCCATCGACGATCTGGCCACGGGCATAGAACTCCAGGGCCCGGCGCACGCCTGGGGTATTGCGCACTTTATTGACCAGCGCCTGGCTCATCACCAGCGGCTTGTTGTTCAACTGGTAAGGGGTCTTGGAACGGTCCGCGGCGAGGAAACCGTAGAAGTCGCGTTCCTTGGCCACGTTTTTATACAGCACTAACGCCTGTGGGTTTTTCGGTTCGGCCAATTCCAGGCTGCGTGCCTGCCAGTAGCGCCAGCGGTTGGTGGTGGCCAGATCCTGCGGCAGCTTGCGGGTCAACTGGTACGCATCTTCCCAGCGCGCCAGGCGCAACAGCAGGCGCAGGCGCCATTCGGAGACGGTGTTGTCGCGCAGCTCCGGGTCGTACTTGGTCATCACGTCCAAGGCGCGAGGATCGTACCGGCGTGCCAGGGTCAGGCCGATTTCTCGGGCAATCGAGACTTTTTCGTCACGGGAGAAGTGCATGCTGCTGGCGTAGCCGTCCAGCAGGGCCATAGCCTTGTCCGGATCCTGGCGTGCGAGGCGACGCAGGCCCAGGCCTACGGCGTCAGACATGGCCTCGGTGGCCGGCAGAAAGCGCGACGGGTCGCTGAGCATATCGGGCTTTTGCGCCACGTCGATCATCAGGCGGCCTTGTGCGCCGAGCGTTGGCAGGGTTTTCACCAGGCTGTTGGCCAGCGCGTAGTTGCGCGCTTCGGCGGCGAGCTTGGCGCGGTCCCAGATTTTTTGTTCGGTCAGCTGACCATCAGACGCCCACTGGCCAAAGGTCGCATCACAGGCGGCCGGTTGGGTTTTGCCGGTCATCCACAACTTTTCGGTGGTCTTGTAGCCTTCGGCCTTGAGGTTGTGGGTCAGTTGGAACTGGCCGTGCAGGCAGTCCAGCTCGACGAAATTGAGCTTGGCATCGTAATACTTTTCAAAGGTCTGCCAGTCACCCCGTTCGGCCAGCCAGCGTAACCAGCGCAGCTTCATCCAGTTGGCCTGGGGCAGGTCGCCATTTTTGGCGAGGAACTGTTCGATTTCCTGGTTGCTCGCGGTTTTAAGGCGCGCGGTCAGTTCGTCATAGGCCAGGTACGGCGTCAGCGGGTAGTCGGCCAAGGCCTGGCTGTATTGCATGTACGGGCCGCTGTCACCCTTGGCCAGGGCGCGTTTGGCTTCATCGTAATATTGACGTTGGGTGGTGAGGTCCACGGCCTGGGCAGATTGAACGGCGGTGGCGGAGAGAAGCAGGCAGGATAAAAAGTTGAAAAGGCGACTGCGCATGAGACGTCCGTGCAGAGAAATCACGACTAGCACCGGCACCGCCGACACTGATTGCCCCTAGCTTAGCCTTTTGCCAGCGGCCGGCGAAAGCTTTGCCGGCCGGTTGGTTCAAGTTCGCGGCAAATGTCCTGATGAACGTGTCGGAAGAGAAAATGCTGGCCGCATCCCACCCTCAACTCAGGTAGAATGCGCGCCCAGTTTTTGGAGAAGTGTATGACCCTGCTCAAATTCAGCGATGTGTCCCTTGCTTTCGGCGCTATGCCGTTGTTGGACAAGGTGTCCTGGCAGATCGCCCGTGGTGAGCGGGTGTGCATCATCGGCCGCAACGGCACCGGCAAGTCCAGCATGATGAAGCTGGTAAAAGGCGACCAGAAGCCCGATGAAGGCTCTGTCTGGCGTGCCCCAGGCCTCAAGATCGGCGAATTGCCGCAGGAATTGCCGGTAGCCGACGAGCGGACAGTGTTCGACGTGGTTGCCGAAGGCCTGGACGGCGTGGGCGAATTGCTCGCGCAATACCATCACCTGGCGCAGAACTGCGTCACCGAAGCCGACCTGGACAAGCTGATGCACGTCCAGCAAGACCTCGAAGCCCGCGACGGCTGGCGCCTGCAGCAACTGGTGGACAGCACCCTGAGCCGCCTGCAATTGCCCGCCGACAAGACCCTCGCCCAATTGTCCGGTGGCTGGCGTCGTCGCGTGCTGCTGGCCCAGGCGTTGGTGTCCGAGCCGGATCTGCTGCTGCTCGACGAACCGACCAACCACCTGGACATCGGCGCTATCGCCTGGCTCGAAGAAGCCCTCAAGGATTTCCAGGGCGCCGTGCTGTTCATCACGCACGACCGGTCCTTCCTGCAGAACCTGGCTACGCGCATCCTGGAACTGGACCGCGGCGGCCTGATCGACTGGAACGGCGACTACGCCAGCTTCCTGGTGCACAAGGAAGCTGCACTCTCGGCTGAAGAGACCGCCAACGCCCTGTTCGACAAGAAGCTGGCCCAGGAAGAAGTCTGGATCCGCCAGGGTATCAAGGCGCGCCGCACCCGTAACGAAGGCCGCGTGCGCGCGTTGAAAGCGCTGCGGGTTGAGCGCAGCGAACGGCGTGAACGTACCGGCAAGGCCAATATCCAGCTCGATACCGCCGACAAGTCGGGCAAGCAGGTGATGGTGCTGGAGAACGTCAGCTTCCATCATCCGGACGGCCCGTTCCTGATCAAGGACTTCTCCATGGTCCTGGCGCGCGGTGACCGTATCGGCCTGCTGGGCGCCAACGGTACCGGCAAGACCACCTTGCTCAAGCTGATGCTCGGCGGTCTGCAGCCGACCAGCGGCACGGTGGAAGAGGGCACGCGCATCGACGTGGCCTACTTCGATCAGCTGCGCCACCAGTTGGACCTGGAAAAAACCGTGATCGACAACGTTGCCGAAGGCCGCGACTTTATCGACATCGACGGCCAGAGCCGCCACGTACTCAGCTATTTGGGCGACTTCCTGTTCAGCCCGCAACGTGCGCGTACACCGGTGAAAGCCCTGTCCGGTGGCGAGCGTGCGCGCCTGCTGCTGGCCAAGCTGTTCAGCAAACCGGCGAACCTGCTGGTGCTCGACGAACCGACCAACGACCTCGACGTGGAAACTCTCGAACTGCTGGAAGAGGTCTTGCTGACCTTCAACGGCACCGTGCTGATGGTCAGCCACGACCGGGCATTCCTCGACAACGTGGTTACCAGTACCCTGGTCTTCGAAGGCGAAGGCAAGGTGCGCGAGTACGTCGGTGGTTATCAGGACTGGCTGCGCCAGGGCGGCTCGCCGCGCCTGCTGGGCGTAACCGAGAGCAAGTCCGGCAAGGCCGACTTGACCTCCGCAGTCGTCGCGCCCGTGGCCGCTGCTGCTCCGGCACCGGAAGCTGCACCCACTGCGAAGAAAAAACTCAGCTACAAGCTGCAGCGCGAGCTGGAAGCGTTGCCGGGTGATATCGACGCCAAGGAACAACAGATCGCCGCGGTGGAAGCGGAAATGGCTGACGCGGGTTTCTACCAGCGTCCGGCGGCGGAAACCGCTGCGGTCATCGCTTCCCTGGAGACGTTGAACCAGGAGCTGGAAGCACTGGTTGAGCGTTGGGCCGAGCTGGATGGCTGAATGACCGTCGCGCAATGAAAAAAGCCCGGCGCTCTTTTATGAGCGCCGGGCTTTTTTATATGAAATGCGATCAACATGTGGGAGGGGGCTTGCTCCCGATAGCGGTGTATCAGTCACCAGATGTATCAACTGACAGACTGCTATCGGGGGCAAGCCCCCTCCCACATTGGATCTACGGCGTTCTTACGTATTTTTTACCAGCTTCACCGCCAGCACATCGCACGGCGCACCGTGCAGCACATCATTGGCAGTAGAACCCAGCAACAACGCCAAACCGTGACGACCATGGCTACCCACCACGATCAAATCGCAAGCCTTTTCCTTGGCCAAGTGATGGATTTCCTGGCGCGGTTGGCCGTATGTCAGGTGGCAGTCTTCCTTTTTCAGGTGCGGGTATTTGAGAATCAAACGATCCAGGCGCTCCTTGGCCTGGTCAAATTGTTGTTGCTGCAACTGGGAAAGGTCCATCGGCACGTCACCGCCAAAGGCCATGGCCATGGGCTCGACGATATGCACCAAGGACAGTATGGCGCCATTGGCCAATGCAGATTCCTGCGCGCGCTTGATCACTGGATCGCACTCTTCGGTCAGGTCGACCGCGACCAGAATATGTGTGTAGGGCATGGGGCGTTCCTCCAGGGGACTGCAATAAGTTCAGTATGGCTGCTTTCAAGCGGATGCGGTTGCGTCAGGTCAAATCCGCTCATCTAGAAATTCGGGAGTACACATATGACGGTCTGGATAGTGGTGTCAATCCTTGTGGTGGTCCTGAGCCCTCTGGCATGGCTGCGCCCGTCGCGCCATCAGAGCGGGCGCATGGCCCTGCGTATGGAGGCGCGCCGCATCGGGCTGGCCATGCAACTGGCGCCCCAGGAGTGGCCGCACTGGCTCAAGCAAGAGCCGCCGAGCCCCTGCGCGCAGTATTGCCGGCCACGACGCGGCAGCACGCCGGCCCTCTGGAGTTACTGGCAGTTGGAGCCGGGGGTGTGGGTCAATCAATGGCGCGAGGTCTGCGTGGATGAAAGGTTGTTGCCGTATTTTTCGACGCTGCCGGCCAATGTGTACAAGGTCGAAGCCGACAAGCAAATGATCGCCTTGTATTGGGGCGAGAAGGGCGAGGCGAGCGTGTTGAAGGATATTGATGCGCTGCTCAAGGCATTGGCCTGACGCCGCGCGCTCCTACAAAAACAGGCAATAAAAAGCCCGACATATCATCGGGCTGGAGTTGGCCAGGCAGGCCGGTAAATTCATTTGAGGCATTTGGGTTGCAGCTAGCCTAGCCGCATATCCCATTGCGTACAGCCTTTTCCGACAACTTTTCTATTATTGATCCTGTGAATATTCGAATATTGACGGGTGGCGAGCGGGTGGCCGAGGTTCTGAAATGACTGGAAAGTCGCGTTTTTCCTAGCCTTTGGAGCGATTGACAATTGCTCGGAATTGGATGAAGGTGGCGTACCCAAATCAAACGGGCGTATGAATTGAGCGTTTGTCCTACAGGCGACTCTGACATAACCCCGACTATCGCACTGGCGGGTGTGCCTGGCGGATTGGCGTGAGCATTGATGCAGCTGTCAATGTCCAACCAGAGGCCAGCGTCCGGTGTGTACTGTTCAGCTTCCATATCGTGGAGATCAGTTGATGATTTACGAAGGTAAAGCCATCACGGTTAAGGCTCTTGAAAGTGGCATCGTCGAATTGAAATTCGACCTCAAGGGTGAGTCCGTCAACAAGTTCAACCGTCTAACCCTGAACGAACTGCGTCAGGCCGTAGACACCATCAAAGCAGATGCTTCGGTCAAGGGCGTGATCGTCTCCAGCGGCAAGGACGTGTTCATCGTCGGCGCTGACATCACCGAATTCGTCGACAACTTCAAGCTGCCCGATGCCGAGCTGGTGGCTGGCAACCTCGAAGCCAACAAGATTTTCAGCGATTTCGAAGACCTCAACGTACCCACCGTTGCTGCGATCAACGGTATCGCCCTGGGCGGCGGCCTGGAAATGTGCCTGGCGGCAGACTTTCGTGTCATGTCCGCTACCGCCAAGATCGGTCTGCCTGAAGTCAAGCTGGGCATCTACCCGGGCTTCGGCGGCACCGTGCGCCTGCCGCGCCTGATCGGTGCCGACAACGCCGTCGAATGGATTGCCGCCGGCAAGGAAAACCGTGCTGAAGACGCGCTGAAAGTCGGTGCTGTCGATGCGGTGGTTGCCCCGGACAAACTGGCCGAAGCCGCGCTGAACCTGCTCAAGGGCGCCATCAGCGGCGAATTCGACTACAAGGCCAAGCGTCAGCCGAAGCTGGAAAAGCTCAAGCTCAACGCCATCGAACAAATGATGTCGTTCGAAACCGCCAAAGGTTTCGTGGCAGGCCAAGCCGGCCCGAATTACCCGGCACCGGTCGAAGCGATCAAGACCATCCAGAAGGCCGCGAACTTCGGTCGCGACAAAGCCCTGGAAGTGGAAGCGGCAGGCTTCGTCAAATTGGCGAAAACCTCGGCTGCACAGAGCCTGATCGGCTTGTTCCTGAACGATCAGGAACTGAAGAAAAAGGCCAAGGCCTACGACGAAATCGCCAAGGACGTGAAACAGGCCGCCGTACTGGGCGCCGGTATCATGGGCGGCGGTATCGCTTACCAGTCGGCGTCCAAAGGCACGCCGATCCTGATGAAAGACATCAACGAGCACGGTATCGAGCAGGGCCTGGCGGAAGCCGCCAAACTGCTGGTGGGCCGCGTTGATAAGGGTCGTATGACCGCTGCGAAAATGGCTGAAGTGCTTAACGGCATTCGTCCTACGCTGTCCTACGGCGATTTCGGCCACGTCGACCTGGTCGTCGAAGCCGTTGTCGAGAACCCGAAGGTCAAGCAGGCGGTATTGGCTGAAGTCGAAGCCCAGGTCAAAGACGACACCATCCTGGCTTCCAACACCTCGACCATTTCCATCAGCTTGCTGGCCAAGGCTCTCAAGCGTCCGGAAAACTTCGTCGGCATGCACTTCTTCAACCCGGTGCACATGATGCCGCTGGTGGAAGTGATCCGTGGCGAGAAGTCCAGCGAGCTGGCCATTGCCACCACCGTTGCCTACGCCAAGAAAATGGGCAAGAACCCGATTGTGGTCAATGACTGCCCGGGCTTTTTGGTCAACCGCGTGCTGTTCCCGTACTTCGGCGGTTTCGCCAAGCTGGTCAGCGCCGGTGTGGACTTCGTGCGCATCGACAAGGTCATGGAAAAATTCGGCTGGCCAATGGGCCCTGCGTACCTGATGGACGTGGTCGGCATCGACACCGGCCACCATGGTCGCGACGTGATGGCTGAAGGCTTCCCGGACCGCATGAAAGACGACCGCCGCTCGGCGATCGACGCACTCTATGAAGCCAAGCGCCTGGGCCAGAAGAACGGCAAGGGCTTCTACGCCTACGAGGCCGACAAGAAGGGCAAGCAGAAGAAAGTGGCCGACCCGTCGGTGCACGAAGTACTCGCACCCGTCATCTACGAGCAGCGTGAGGTGTCCGATGAGGACATCATCAACTGGATGATGATCGCCCTGTGCCTGGAAACCGTGCGTTGCCTGGAAGATGGCATCGTCGAGACCGCCGCCGAAGCCGATATGGGCCTGGTGTACGGGATTGGTTTCCCTCCGTTCCGTGGTGGTGCGCTGCGTTACATCGACTCGATCGGTGTGGCCGAGTTCGTTGCCCTGGCTGACAAATACGCTGATCTGGGCCCGCTGTACCACCCGACCGCGAAGCTGCGTGAAATGGCCAAGAATGGCCAGAGCTTCTTCGGTTAAGCGCCCAATCGACTAGAGCGAGAATATTTATGAGCTTGAATCCAAGAGACGTCGTGATCGTCGACTTCGGTCGTACGCCGATGGGCCGTTCCAAGGGCGGCATGCACCGCAACACCCGTGCCGAAGACATGTCGGCGCACCTGATCAGCAAGCTGCTGGAACGCAACGTCAAGGTTGACCCGAACGAAGTCGAAGACGTGATCTGGGGCTGTGTGAACCAGACCCTGGAGCAGGGCTGGAACATCGCGCGCATGGCGTCGTTGATGACTCAGGTCCCCCACACTGCAGCCGGCCAGACCGTGAGCCGCCTGTGCGGTTCGTCGATGAGCGCGCTGCACACGGCCGCCCAGGCGATCATGACCGGTAACGGTGATGTGTTCGTGGTCGGCGGCGTGGAGCACATGGGCCACGTCAGCATGATGCACGGCGTCGATCCTAACCCGCACATGTCGCTGTACGCGGCAAAAGCCTCGGGCATGATGGGCCTCACCGCAGAAATGCTCGGCAAGATGCACGGCATTACCCGCGAAGCCCAGGACGCGTTCGGCCTGCGCTCCCACCAACTCGCCCACAAGGCGACCGTGGAAGGCAAGTTCAAGGATGAAATCATCCCGATGAACGGCTACGACGAGAACGGTTTCCTGAAACTGTTCGACTACGACGAAACCATTCGTCCGGACACCACCCTGGAAAGCCTGGCGGCGCTCAAGCCTGCCTTCAATCCAAAGGGCGGCACCGTGACTGCCGGTACGTCGTCGCAAATCACCGACGGTGCTTCGTGCATGATCGTGATGTCGGCGCAGCGTGCCCAGGACCTGGGCATCCAGCCGCTGGCGGTGATCCGCTCGATGGCCGTGGCGGGTGTGGACCCGGCGATCATGGGCTATGGTCCAGTACCGGCCACACAAAAAGCCTTGAAGCGCGCGGGCCTGACCATCTCCGATATCGACTTCTTCGAGCTCAACGAAGCTTTCGCCGCACAGGCCCTGCCAGTGCTGAAAGATTTGAAAGTACTCGACAAGATGAATGAGAAGGTTAACCTGCACGGCGGCGCGATTGCCCTGGGCCACCCATTCGGTTGCTCCGGTGCCCGCATCTCCGGCACATTGCTGAACGTGATGAAGCAAAATGGCGGTAACCTTGGGGTTGCAACCATGTGCATTGGTCTCGGCCAAGGCATTACCACCGTCTTCGAACGCGTCTAAGCGTTGGGTTGACGGAAGCCGGGGCCCAGTGCCCCGGTTTTTGTTTTTTGGAATTTTTAATTTTTTTTCAATAAATTTTGTAAGAGGGCCAGAGCATGAAAGTCGAACCCGGGCTCTACCAGCATTACAAGGGGCCGCAGTACCGCGTTTTCAGCGTGGCGCAGCACTCCGAGACCGAAGAAGAAATGGTGTTCTACCAAGCACTGTATGGCGATTACGGCTTTTGGGTACGCCCGTTGAGCATGTTCCTGGAGACCGTCGAGGTTGACGGCGAGCAGGTCCCGCGCTTTGCTTTGGTCCAGGCCGAACCCAGTCTTTTTAAAGGGCAATAACGGCGGGTCGCGCAAAATGCTGCGCTTGACCTCACCTTGTTGCCACTATATATAGCGTTGCCGCGACAGGCGCCAACTGCCTTTCACTTCTCGAATTCAGGAATTTTCCGATCCATGGGCAAATCGCTGGTCATTGTGGAATCCCCGGCTAAGGCCAAGACCATCAACAAGTACTTGGGCAACGAGTACGTGGTGAAGTCGAGTATCGGCCATATCCGAGACCTGCCCACCAGCGGTTCGGCTAGCGCCAGCAAGGAGCCTGCCGCCAAGCGCGGCAAGGCGGCCGCGGGCGAAGGTCCGGTGCTCACGCCTAAAGAGAAAGCGCGCAAGCAGCTGGTCTCGCGCATGGGTGTGGACCCGGATCATGGCTGGAAGGCCAAGTACGAAATCCTTCCGGGCAAGGAAAAGGTCATCGAAGAGCTGCGCCGGCTCGCCAAAGATGCCGACACCATCTATCTCGCAACCGACTTGGACCGCGAAGGGGAAGCCATTGCCTGGCACCTGCGCGAAGCCATCGGCGGTGATGACAGTCGCTACAAGCGCGTGGTGTTCAACGAAATCACCAAGAAAGCCATCCAGGAAGCCTTCTCCAAGCCGGGCGAGCTGGACATCGACCGCGTCAACGCCCAGCAGGCGCGGCGCTTCCTCGACCGCGTCGTGGGCTACATGGTCTCGCCGCTGCTGTGGGCAAAAATCGCCCGTGGCCTGTCCGCCGGCCGTGTGCAGTCGGTGGCGGTGAAGCTGGTGGTGGAGCGTGAGCGCGAGATTCGTGCGTTCAACCCCGAAGAATATTGGGAAGTCCACGCTGACCTCGGCACTGCCAAGGGCAACAACGTGCGCTTTGAAGTGGCCCGCGAAAAAGGCGAAGCCTTCAAGCCGCTGAACGAAGCCCAGGCCATGGCCGCGCTGGAGAAGCTCAAGGCCTCCAGCTACAGCATCGTCAAGCGCGAAGACAAGCCGACCAGCAGCAAGCCGTCGGCACCGTTCATCACCTCCACCCTGCAGCAGGCCGCGAGCAACCGCCTGGGCTTCGGTGTGAAGAAAACCATGATGATGGCTCAGCGTCTGTACGAAGCCGGCTATATCACTTACATGCGTACCGACTCCACCAACCTGTCGCAAGACGCGGTGGCGATGGCGCGTACTTATATCGAAAGCGAATTCGGCAAGAAGTACCTGCCGGAGAAGCCAAACGTCTACAGCAGCAAGGAAGGCGCCCAGGAGGCTCACGAAGCGATTCGTCCTTCCGACGCCAACACCGAGCCGAGCAAGCTGAGCGGCATGGAACGCGACGCCGAGCGCCTCTACGAATTGATCTGGCGCCAGTTCCTGGCCTGCCAGATGCTGCCGGCGCAATACCTGTCCACCACCGTCAGCGTGGGGGCGGGCGACTTTGAGCTGCGCGCCAAGGGCCGGATCCTCAAGTTCGACGGTTATACCCGTGTAATGCCGCAAATCGCCAAGCCTGGCGACGACGATGTGCTGCCGGACATGGCTCAGGGCGATACGTTGAAGCTGATCAAGCTCGACCCGTCCCAGCACTTCACCAAGCCGCCGGCGCGTTATTCGGAAGCCAGCCTGGTAAAAGAGATGGAGAAACGCGGCATCGGTCGTCCTTCGACCTATGCGGCGATCATCTCCACCATCCAGGACCGTGGCTACGTGGCGCTGCACAACCGCCGCTTCTATTCGGAAAAAATGGGTGACATCGTCACCGAGCGTCTGTCCGAGAGTTTCTCCAACCTGATGGACTACGGCTTCACCGCCGGCATGGAAGAGAACCTCGATGACGTGGCCCAGGGCGAACGCGACTGGAAGAGCGTGCTGGACGAGTTCTACGGCGACTTCAAGAAAAAACTCGAAGTGGCCGAGAGCCCTGAGAGCGGCATGCGTGCCAACCAGCCGGTCATGACCGACATTCCGTGCCTCACCTGCGGCCGGCCGATGCAGATTCGTACAGCGTCCACCGGCGTGTTCCTGGGGTGCTCGGGCTACAGCCTGCCGCCCAAAGAGCGCTGCAAGGCCACCGTCAACCTGGTGCCGGGCGATGAAATCGCGGCGGATGACGAGGGTGAATCCGAGTCGCTGGTGTTGCGTGGCAAGCACCGTTGCCCGATCTGCAGCACGGCGATGGACGCTTACCTGCTGGATGAAAAGCATAAGCTGCACATCTGCGGTAACAACCCGGATTGCAACGGTTACGAGATTGAAGAGGGCACCTACCGCATCAAGGGCTACGAAGGTCCGAGCCTGGAGTGCGACAAGTGCGGCAGTGAGATGCAGCTCAAGACCGGCCGTTTCGGCAAGTTCTTCGGTTGCACCAACCCAACCTGCAAGAACACCCGCAAACTGCTGAAGAGCGGTGACGCGGCGCCGCCGAAGATGGACCCGGTGAAGATGCCTGAACTCAAGTGCGAGAAGGTCAACGACACCTACATCCTGCGCGACGGTGCTTCGGGCCTGTTCCTGGCGGCCAGCCAGTTCCCGAAAAACCGCGAGACCCGTGCCCCGCTGGTGCTGGAAATCGTACCGCACAAGGATGAGATCGATCCGAAGTACCACTTCCTGTGTGAAGCGCCGAAGAAGGACCCGGATGGTCGTCCAGCCGTGATCCGCTATAGCCGCAAAACCAAGGAGCAGTACGTGCAGACCGAAGTCGACGGCAAGCCTACCGGCTGGAAAGCGTTCTACGACGGCGGCAAGTGGAAGGTCGAGGACAAGCGCCAGGGCGCTTGATAGTCCAATGTGGGAGGGGGCTTGCTCCCGATGGCGGTGTATCAGTCAACATACCTATGACTGATGCATCGCCATCGGGAGCAAGCCCCCTCCCACATTTGGATCTGCCTAATGGCACTTGCAGTTAACGATGACGCGAGAAATCTGATACACAGTGGTGCTCTCAGGTTTTTCGCGAGCAAGCTCGCTCCTACACAGCCAGCATCACGCCTCATTCGTTGTGGAGATTGCCGTCATGGCCAACGAACTCTATACCCGTACCAACCAGAAAATTTACTTCGCGGGGTTATCCCTGGAAGCCCTTGGTCGTGCCGAGGCGGGCAAGGAGATGAATGCCATCGCGCTGGTCCAGGCGGGGCGTGAAGCCGCTCTGTTTCACCTGTACGGCGCCTTGCTGGGGTTATGCCATGAAATCGCCGGGTTCTACCGCTTGCCCCAGGCCGGTTCGCCCCGCGCGGAAATGATCATGGCCCGAGACGTGCTGGAAACCATGGCTATCCCGGAATTGGCCGAACTGGTGGAAATGGCCCAGAGTCCGGACAGTTGGGTAGCACGCCTGCTCAAGGCGCATGCCGACATGTTCCAACCGCCCCGCGTTCCCCATGTACCCAAGGGTGATGTGACGCAGCCATTGATCGTGGCGGTTGCATTGGAGGCGGATGAGCCCAAGCCTTTGAGCCGGCAAGAGCTGGAAAGCTGGCGTCAGGAACTTAAAAAGCTGGCGTTGCGCTTTCGCGAAGGTTTGAGCGAGTGCTGAGCGGGCACGCCTGCACGCGACAACACTGATATAATCCCGCGCTTTCGTGGAGAACAGACTTTTATGCCAACGTCCTTTCTGGAAATTGTTGAACTGCCTGACGGCCGAATCGAGCTGCGTCGGGCCGAGGACGAAGGTTCTCTGGTCATTCTGGACTTTTCCGAAGACGCAAAAGCGTTCCTGCAAGGCCAGCATGTGGAAGTGGCTAAAGCGATGTTGAGCGTTGGCGTGCAAATGGCCGGTCGCCTGGCTGAAGGCGAGCCGGAGAAGGAAGATGGCCCAAAGGTTCTTCACTGAGCCCTGGGTAGTCCGCTCACCTCTTACCCCAGTCGAATATTCAAGCTCTGCGCATCGCCCGTGTGCGCGGCGCTGATCAGTTGCTGCTTGGCCGTTGCATTCAACGGGTTCAGCCAGCTCACCACCGTATGGCTACGTCCCAGGCGCAAGGCTTCGCAGGTCAACTGCTGGGCACTTTGCGCGCCCCGTGGCTGCAGCAACAGAATACGCTCACGGTTGAGGCCGGCATCCCGTAGCCAAGCCTGGGTCAGGCTGGCGGGCGGGGCGATCAGCGTCAACCAGCGCGCGTCCTGCTCCTCACTGAGTTCGCGCAGGATCGGCGCCAGCAGGCTCAAGCAGCTCCCGGCAGCCCCACGCAACGACAATTCACTGAATACCTCAGGTTCGCAGCTCCACGGCGCTTCGACCGTTTCCTTGAGGATGGGCGCAAGGGGTTGAGCCATAAAGGCCTCGAACAGCGACAGTTGTGTGTGTTGTGGGGTGTGCACGAGCTGCATGATGTCTCCTTTAGCGGCGAATGACGCCGACACTCAAGCCTTCGATCACCAGGTCCTGGTCTTTGAGGTTCACTTCAATCGGCGCGAACTCCGGGTTCTCGGCCAGGAGCCAGACCTTGCTGCCTTCACGCTTGAAGCGCTTGACGGTGACCTCATCGCCGATCCGCGCCACGACGATCTGGCCATTGCGGGCTTCGCGGGTGGTGTGAACGGCCAGCAGGTCGCCGTCGAAAATACCCACGTCCTTCATGCTCATGCCGTGCACCCGCAACAGGTAATCGGCGCGCGGATGGAAGAAGGTCGGGTTGATGTTGCAGGATTCCTCGACGTGCTGTTGCGCCAGGATCGGCGCACCCGCGGCCACTCGACCGATGATCGGCAGTGTCGATTCGTCGGCCTTGGCTTCGAAGCCAGGGATGCGAATACCGCGCGAAGCCCCAGGGGTCATCTCGATCGCGCCTTTGCGCGCGAGGGCCTTGAGGTGTTCTTCGGCAGCGTTGGGAGACTTGAAACCCAGCTCCAGCGCAATTTCGGCGCGTGTCGGTGGGTAACCGTTGTCATCAAGGCAGCGCTTGATAAAAGCCAGAATCTCAGCTTGGCGTGGCGTCAGTTTTAGCATGTTGATCGCTCTGTCTTTTTATACAGTGACTGGGATTATATACAGTGGACGGCGCTTGGCAATGATCCTTTTGCGCGACTCCGCTGGACGGTCATCCATCATCCGTATTGGGGGGCGGAGATAGCGCCGCCTACAGGCCATGAAAGATGTGATTAAATAGCGACGAAATAGATGACTGCCCGGCCGGAAAACGGACACGCAGGCTTGACAAGACATACCCTGAAACGTATGTTTCAAACAAGTGTTTGTCAGGCGGAGTAGCCATGGCCCAGTCGGAAACCGTTGAACGCATTCTCGATGCCGCCGAGCAATTGTTCGCGGAAAAAGGATTTGCTGAAACTTCATTGCGGCTGATCACCAGCAAGGCTGGGGTTAACCTCGCCGCCGTGAACTATCATTTCGGCTCAAAAAAAGCCCTGATCCAGGCGGTGTTCTCGCGCTTCCTGGGGCCGTTCTGTGCCAGTCTCGACCGCGAGCTGGAGCGTCGCCAGGCCAAGGCGGATAACAAGCCAAGCCTGGAAGAGCTTTTGGAAATCCTGGTCGAGCAAGCCCTGGTAGTTCAGCCGCGCAGCGGTAACGACCTGTCTATTTTCATGCGTCTATTGGGCCTGGCGTTCAGTCAGAGCCAGGGCCACCTGCGTCGTTACCTGGAAGACATGTACGGCAAGGTGTTTCGTCGCTATATGTTGTTGGTCAATGAAGCTGCCCCGCGTATCCCACCCATCGAGCTGTTCTGGCGCGTGCACTTCATGCTCGGCGCTGCGGCTTTCAGCATGTCCGGGATCAAGGCGCTGCGCGCGATTGCCGAGACCGATTTCGGCGTCAACACCTCCATCGAGCAGGTGATGCGCCTGATGGTGCCATTCCTCGCCGCCGGCATGCGCGCTGAAACCGGTGTGACCGATCAGGCCATGGCCGTGGCTCAATTGCGCCCGCGCAGCAAGTCCACACCCAGCCTCGCCAAGGTTTGACCGCTGCGGGTGTGCGCGGCCGCTTGCATCCGCTAAGCTAGCCGCCATGCCGATTTCAGCTATTTACGCGCAACCCGTCGTGCTTACCGTAACCGGTAGGGATGACGGGTTGTGCGCGTTATTTAAGGAAGGTTTATGACTGCTGCCCTGCAAGGTTCTTTGATGGTCGACGTTGCCGGTACCTGGCTGACGGCCGAGGATCGCCATCTGTTGCGCCAACCTGAAGTCGGCGGCTTGATCATCTTTGCGCGCAATATCGAACACCCGCGCCAGGTCCGCGAATTGAGCGCGGCGATTCGTGCGGTGCGCCCGGACCTGCTGCTGGCGGTCGACCAGGAAGGCGGCCGGGTGCAGCGTCTGCGCCAGGGGTTCGTGCGCTTGCCGGCCATGCGCGCGCTGGCGGATAACCCCAACGCCGAGTACCTGGCCGAACAATGTGGCTGGATCATGGCCACCGAAGTACTCGCCGTGGGCCTGGACCTCAGCTTCGCCCCAGTGCTCGACCTGGATTACCAGCGCAGCGCCGTGGTCGGCACCCGCTCGTTCGAAGGCAACCCTGAGCGCGCCGCCGTACTCGCCGGTGCCTTTATTCGCGGCATGAACAGCGCGGGCATGGCCGCCACCGGCAAGCACTTTCCGGGTCACGGTTGGGCCGAGGCCGATTCCCACGTCGCGATTCCCAACGACGAGCGCAGCCTGGAACAGATTCGCGCCAATGACCTGGTGCCTTTCGCACGCCTGAGCAAGCAATTGGCGGCCGTGATGCCCGCACATGTGATCTACCCGCAAGTGGACAGCCAGCCCGCCGGCTTCTCACGCCGCTGGTTGCAGGACATCCTGCGCGGTGAGCTGCAGTTCGACGGGGTGATTTTCAGTGATGACCTGTCCATGGCCGGTGCCCATGTGGTGGGTGATGCGGCCAGTCGGATCGAGGCGGCACTCACTGCTGGTTGTGACATGGGGCTGGTGTGCAATGATCGCGCGGCTGCCGAGCTTGCACTGACTGCAGCCCAGCGAATGAAGGTCACGCCTTCGACTCGCATTGCGCGTATGCGGGGACAAGCAATTGCCTCGACTGACTACAAACAGGATCCGCGCTGGCTGACAGCCCTTGGAGCGTTGCGAGACGCTCAGCTGATTGAATAAGAAGCTTGATGTAGGCAGCGTCTGAATGCTGTTGGAGCTGTCTCTTACTCTAGTGTGGGAGTCGCCCTGCTTTAAGTCCCGTTACTGGCTGCTGTAGAGTCCTTGTTTGATGAATGATCTAATTGCACGTATCGTCGAATTGGATTGGCAAGCGTACTTTGAACCTCGCTCGCTGGAGCGTGGGTTTGAGTACGCTGGCGAAAATCGTCTTGAAATAAAAGAATTCGGGCATCACCGGCTGATCGCGCATTGCAGGGGCTCTGGACGTAATGTCTACACCCTGTCGATTACCCTGGAGAGTGCAGCATCCCGTCGGCCGGGCATCATCTGTGTGTGTTCTTGCCCGGTGGCGATCAATTGCAAGCACGCGGCTGCGGTCTTGTTTACGTTAACTGTGCTGTACGAAGAGCTGAACGAGCCGAAGAAGCCGGTGGGTGACCGCCTGAGTCCGCAGCTCGAAAACTGGCTCGAAAGCATCCCCAAGCCCACCCCGCCGGGTGAGGCTCAGCCCAAGAACACCGGCACTTGTTTGCTGTACCAAATCACTCCTGATGTTTATTCCAGTGGCTGGTCATTGGAGGTGTATCGGGCGCGCGTGACGAAAAAAGGCGAGTACAGCGATATCAAGCCTCTGCACTCGATGGATGAGGTATTGCGGCGTGCCCCTGGCTATATGCATGAGCTGGATACCCGTATTGGTCGATTGCTGTTGTTGGGCCGATCTTATGGCCACTATGGCAGCAGTTTTCAGTTGGCCGGCGAGATGGGGGCCGAGATTCTCCAATTGGCATTAAAAACCCAGCGCCTGTTTCTTGAGCTGGGCCCAAGACTGGCGCTTAACCCTGGCCCGGCCCGCACCGCTCGTTTCGATTGGGCCGTGATGCCCGATGGCAATTATTTTCCCCGCTGGATCAGCGACGGGCGCGAGTTGGACGAAGTGCTGCCCCTCCAGCCGCTTCATTATCTTGACCTCGATAACATGACGATCGGGGTGGTCGAGCACGGGCTGGAGGAAAATCTGGCCATGCATCTTTGCGGCTTGCCGATGATTCCAGCTGATCAAGTCGCATTATTCAGTCATCGCATCAGCGCGGCGTCCAAGGCGATTCCTCCGCCACGCGAGCTGACCGAGCGCGTCGTGGATGCGTTGGAGCCCCAAGGGTGTCTTACATTGGGAAGCGACGAATCCTACGTGTACAGCCAGGTCGACTATCGGCGGATGCCCGCCCTGGAACACCGCGCCGCCCTGGCTTTTCGTTACGACACAAGCCTGGTCAGCGGCAAGGGCACTGAGGACATCCTGTTTCTCAACGGCACCGAAACCCAACGCATCCAACGCAAGCCCGCAGCTGAAAAAGCCTTGCGCAAGACGCTCACGAAAATCGGCTTTAAAACGGTCAATCGCAAAAGCGGTGCACTGCCTGTCGGTGCAGGAGAGATGTTCGATCTACCCAACGATGAAGCCTGGCTGGCTTTTGTTGAAAGCCAGCTGTCGGTTCTGCGTGAAGCAGGGTGGGAAGTCGTCATTCACCCGGGGTTTTATTACAATGTGGAGGCTGTTGACGGCTGGTACGCGGACATTGAAGAGTCACCCGGTCACGAGTGGTTCAACCTTGAGCTGGGCATTGAGGTCAATGGCGAGCGGCACAGCCTGTTGCCCATCATGCTCGACTTGATGCGGCGTCAACCCAAACTGCTTGACGCCACCTACATGGCCGAACGTGATGATGATGAGCGCGTGTTGGTCAGTCTGGACGCCCGCACTCATATCAAAGTTGCGCTGCCCTACGGTCGTATCAAACCTCTGATGGCGACCCTCGGCGAACTCTACCTGCGCGCGCCTGAAGGCGACGCACTGCGGCTGAGTGCGCCGGATGCGGCAAGGCTCAGTAACCTGGATGCACTACCTCTGGTCTGGCAGGGCGGCGAGCGACTGCGTGATTTCGCCCAGCGTCTCAAGGGCTCCACCCATGCCCAGGTCTCTGCCCCGAGGGCCTGAGAGCCGAACTTCGTGGCTATCAACTCGAAGGCCTGAACTGGATGCAAACGCTGCGCGAGCTGGAAGTCGGCGGGATTCTTGGGGATGACATGGGCCTGGGCAAAACCCTACAAACCCTTGCGCACCTGCTCGTGGAAAAACAGGCAGGGCGATTGCAAATGCCCGCATTGGCCGTAATGCCCACCAGCCTGATCCCGAACTGGATCGACGAAGCCACACGGTTCACGCCACAGCTCAGAGTCCTGGCGCTGCACGGTGCACAGCGTCAGGCTGACTTCATGCGCTTGACCGATTACGACCTGGTACTCACCACCTACGCGCTGTTGCCCCGAGACCTTGAGGTCCTGCAGCCGCAGCGCTGGAGCGTGCTGATCCTCGACGAAGCGCAAAATATCAAGAATCCCAACAGCAAGGCGGCCCAGGCCGCTCGCCAACTGGATGCCGGCCAGCGGCTGTGCCTGAGCGGGACGCCGTTGGAAAATCATTTGGGCGAACTCTGGTCGCTGTTTCACTTCCTGTTGCCGGGATGGCTGGGCGATAGTAAAACCTTCAATCGCGATTACCGCACGCCGATTGAAAAGCACGGCAATGCGCAACGCATGCAGCACCTGACGGCGAGGATCAAACCCTTCCTGTTGCGCCGCAAAAAAGAACAGGTGGCCACCGAGCTGCCGCCCAAGACCGAGATCGTGCACTGGGTGGACTTGAGCGACGCCCAGCGTGACGTGTATGAAACCGTGCGTGTGGCGATGGACAAGAAGGTTCGCGACGAGATCACCCGGCATGGTGTCGCCCGCAGCCAAATCATCATTCTCGAAGCGCTGCTCAAGTTGCGCCAGGTCTGCTGCGACTTGCGCCTGGTCAAGACTGCACCCGTCTCCAAACTGGCCCGGGCCGGTACTGGCAAACTCGGCAGTTTGATGGAGATGCTTGAAGAGTTGCTCAGCGAGGGGCGGCGCGTCCTGCTCTTTTCGCAGTTCACCTCGATGCTGGCATTAATCGAAGAGGAGCTGAAGCAGCGTCAGGTCGACTATTCAATCCTGACCGGTGAAACCCTGGACCGGCGCACACCGGTGAAGGATTTCCAGGACGGCAAGACGCCGTTGTTCCTGATCAGTCTGAAAGCGGGCGGAACCGGCTTGAACCTGACGGCAGCGGATACGGTGATTCATTACGACCCCTGGTGGAACCCGGCCGTTGAAAACCAGGCCACCGACCGGGCCTACCGGATCGGGCAGGATAAGCCGGTATTCGTCTACAAGATGATTGCCCGAGGTACGGTGGAAGAAAAGATTCAGGCGTTGCAATTGGAAAAGGCAGCGCTGGCCGACGGCGTGCTTGAAGGGGGCGCCAGTGCGGGCTGGAAGCTGGAGCAGCGGGATATCGAGGCGCTGTTTGCGCCGTTGCCTGGCTAACGACCGCGGCGGGCCCTAATGCCAGTCAGTTAAGGACGAACACTGTACCTGTGGCGAGGGAGCTTGCTCCCGCTGGGCCGCGAAGCGGCCCCAAAAATGGGACTGCTGCGCAGTCCAGCGGGAGCAAGCTCCCTCGCCACAGGTTACTTTTTACCCTTTCTACTTCTTAACTGACTGGCATTAGGGCTTGCCCGCGATGGCGATCCGACAGTCAGCGCTTTTCCTGCTTATTGGGCAATGGCGCAAATAGCGCCTCGATATCCTCATTACCCAACTGCCAATCCCCGGTCGAACGCCCATCCAGCACACCCGCCGCGAGGTCGGATTTTTCCTTCTGCAAGTGCTGGATTTTTTCCTCTACCGTGCCTCGGGCAATCATCTTGTATACGAACACTGGCTTCTCTTGCCCGATGCGATACGCACGGTCGGTGGCCTGGTTTTCGGTTGCCGGGTTCCACCATGGGTCGTAGTGGATCACGGTGTCGGCTTCGGTCAGGTTCAGGCCGACGCCGCCGGCTTTCAGGCTGATCAGAAAAATCTGCAGCTTGCCGCTCTGAAAGTCCTTCACCGGTGTGCGCCGATCGCGTGTCTGGCCGGTCAGCAAGGCGTAGGCGATTTTGCGCTGCTTGAGTTCAGCCTCGATCAGACTCAGCATCGAGGTGAACTGCGAGAACAGCAGGATCCGCCGGCCCTCGGCAAACAATTCCTCGAGCATCTGCATCAAGCTGTCGAGCTTGCCCGAGCTGCTGCCGCGGGCGGGCAGGGCGGCGTCGTTGACCAGGCGCAAATCGCAGCACACTTGGCGCAGTTTGAGCAGTGCTTCAAGGATGATGATCTGGCTGCGCGCCACGCCCTTGCGGGTGATCTCGTCGCGGACCTTTTTATCCATGGCCAGGCGCATGGTTTCATAGACGTCGCGCTGCGCTTCGTTAAGGTCGACCCAGTGGATAATCTCGGTCTTGGGCGGCAGTTCCGTTGCCACCTGTTCCTTGGTGCGGCGCAGCAGGAACGGCTTGATCCGGCCGTTGAGGTGCTGCAATCGCACCTCACTGGCGCGTTTTTCAATGGGGACGCGGTAATCGCGGTTGAAGCTTTTCACATCGCCGAGCCAGCCCGGCAACAGGAAGTGGAACAACGACCATAACTCGCCCAGGTGGTTTTCCAGCGGCGTGCCGCTCAGGCACAGGCGCTGCCGCGCATTCAGCTCGCGTGCCGCTTGCGCCGCCTTGCTGGTGGGGTTCTTGATGTACTGGGCTTCATCGAGGATCAGCACATGCAAGGGCAGGGCGGCGAGGGTGTCGATGTCCTTGGGCAGCAGTGCGTAGGTGGTCAACAGCAGGTCGTAGTCCTGCAGATTGGCGAAATGTTTCTTGCGCCCTGCGCCGTACAGCGCCTGCACCCGCAATTGCGGAGTGAAATGCGCGGCCTCATCGAGCCAGTTGGGGATCAGGCTGGTAGGCATGACCACCATGCACGGTCGATTCAGCCGTCCTGCATTTTTCTCCGTAAGAATATGCGCCAGGGTCTGCAAGGTTTTACCCAGGCCCATGTCGTCCGCGAGAATCCCACCCACCTCCAATTGGCGCAACGACTGCATCCAGCTCAGGCCTTCCAGCTGGTAAGGGCGCAAGGTTGCATTCAAGCCTTCAGGCGCCACGCAGGTGAAATCCTTGATATCCCGCAGGCGCTGGGCGAAGTTGCGGATTTTCTCGCCGCCTTCCCATTGCAGTGGCAGATCTTCCAGCGCGTTCAAGCGGACCGCATCGGCCTTGGCCAGGCGCAATGTGGTGGTGCCGGGTTCCCGCAGGTAGAACTCGCCGAGGGTCGCCAGTACCGGCTTCAATCGCCCGTAGGGCAGCGCCACTTGCAGCGGACCGTGGCCGTTGGGCAGGCCGGGAATGTTCACCAGGATCAATTCATCGTCGCGGCGCCGTGCGAGTTTTTCCGGGTTGAGGATTTCGGTGTGGGAGCGCATCAAATTCAGCAGGATCGGCAGCAGACTCAGCCGTTCGCCATTGACGATGATGCCCAGCTCCAGATCGAACCAGTCCCGCTCGGGGGCTTCATCGACGCTGGCGTACCAGTCGTCCACCGGGCTGAGGTCAAAACCGAAGTCTTCATCGATTTGCAGCTCCCACCCCTCGGCCCGCAGCGCAGGGGACGCGTTGAGGGTGAAATTCAGCCAGGCGCTGTCATTGACCATCTCGAACAGCTCGCCGGCGCTTTCCGGCAAGGCCTTGCTCTGGCGCGTGGCGATCTTGAACCCGAGCAGGCGCAGGTGTTCGCGATAGGGCTGTTCCAGCTCGGGATGGCGCTTGATGCGCAGGCTCTGGGTTTCCTGGCGCACGATGATATCGGCGTTCTTTTGCCCGCTGACATAGTTGCCCAGATAGTTGAACGACAGCGCCGCGCGATGCTGGATATAACGCTGCATCTTGCCATTGCGCGGTTCGAACGCGCTGAACTCCACACTGGCCAGCCACAGGCGCGGCACAGGGCGCACATCCTCCATGACCACCTGCGGCAGCACCACGCGGTTATCCAATACCGCCTGCAATTTTCCCAGCAGCTCGGCATCCTGAGCCGCCGCCGGGTAGGCCAGGGTTTCCTGCACCTTGAGCAGCACGGCGGCAATATGCTTGCAATTGGTGTGCACCGGGCAGGTACAGCGGCTGTCCACCAGAATCAGCATGCCCTTGGCCGATTCGCGCAACGAAATGGTCTGCCGGTAGACGTTGCCGCCCGAACCTTCGCAACTGGCGGTGATGGTGCTGTCGCCGGATTCGACGATGCGCACCCGATTCTCCAGCGCGTAACGCCGCCCGCGCTCCAGGCTTTGCTCTTTGAAGCGATTGGCCCACGAAGGGGCCAGGGGTTTGGTCAGCGACGCTGTCAGGGGCATGGCGCGGGATCAGTCCTGCATGTCGGGCGGTGGTGCGCTGGGGGGCTTGGCGGTCAGCGAAGTAATCTTGATCAGCAGCGCCAGGTGGCCGCCATCCAGGTAATTGAGCTGGTTGTTCTTGGTGCGCACGTCTTTCTGGCTCAGGTGTTCGCTGGCGATCACGCTGCCGTTGCTGTCGAACTGGTTGATCCAGAAGTCGGCGTCGATGTCAGTGAAGCGACCCAGTTGCAGGTTCAGCACGCCCTCGATAGGAAATTGGCCGAATTGCTCCTGGCCGTCGGTGATCGCGATCTTCACTGGCTGTTCGCCGAGGCTCTGTTCCCAGGCCTTGTGCGCAAGCACGGTGTAGTTGGAATCGGCGCGCAGTTTCTCGACGATATTGCCCAGGCGCGGCGGGCTCATTCGCTCGCCCAGGCGCTGTGCACCTCCGTCCCAGTTTTCCGGGGCGGCGCGGCTGTTGATCACTGGCTCTGCATTCTGGCGCACCAGGATCATCTCCACCTGGTAGGGGCTCTCGGCAAAGGCCGAAGGCGCGAATACCAGCAACAGCAGGCTCAGAATGCGGAACACGCGCATGGAGGCGTCCTTCAAGCAGATTTCGGAATGAGGCGCTCAAACAGCGCCTCCAGGGTATTGAAGCGTTCTTCGGCGCGTTCCATCGGCACCATGAACTTGAACAGCGTAGCGCCTTCGAACTTGTAGCGGTTGGGCTGGCCCTGGATCAGCTTGATCAGCACCAACGGGTCCACCGGCGTTTGCGCTTCGAATTCGATACGCCCGCCTTGCGGCCCCGCGTCGACTTTCTTGATGCCCAGTTGTTCGGCCTGCAATTTGAGCAGGGTCAGGCGCACCAGGTTCTTGGTCGGTTCCGGCAACAGGCCGAAGCGGTCGATCATTTCCACCTGCAAGTCCTTCAGGCCTTCTTCGTCGGTGGCCGAAGCGATGCGCTTGTACAGGATCAGCCGCGCGTGCACATCCGGCAGGTAGGCTTCGGGGATCAACGCCGGCAAGCGCAGGTTGATTTCCGGGCCACCGCCCAACGGTTGGTCGAGGTTCGGCTGTTCGCCCTTGCGAATGGCTTTCACCGCGCGCTCGAGCATTTCCATATAAAGGGTGAAGCCCACGGCCTGGATCTGCCCGCTCTGGCCGTCGCCGAGCAGTTCGCCGGCGCCACGGATTTCCAGGTCGTTGGTGGCCAGCACGAAGCCGGCGCCGAGGTCCTGGGTGTTGGCGATGGCTTCCAGGCGTTTTTCCGCGTCGGACGTGATCTGTTGGCGTGGTGGCGTCAACAGGTAGGCGTAGGCCTGGTGGTGACTGCGCCCGACCCGGCCGCGCAGTTGATGCAGTTGGGCCAGGCCGAACTTGTCGGCGCGTTCGATGATAATGGTGTTGGCGCTGGGTACGTCGATACCGGTCTCGATGATGGTCGAGGCGATCAGCACGTTGAAGCGCTTGTGGTAGAAGTCGCTCATCACCTGTTCGAGTTCGCGCTCACGCATCTGCCCATGGCCGATGGCGATGCGGGCTTCCGGCACCAGTTCGGCGAGGTCGGCGGCGCACTTCTCGATGGTCTTCACGTCGTTGTGCAGGTAATACACCTGGCCACCGCGCAGCAATTCGCGCAGCAGCGCTTCCTTGACCGTGCTTTTGTTCTGCTCCATCACGAAGGTGCGTACCGACAGACGGCGTGCCGGTGGCGTGGCGATGATCGACAGGTCGCGCATGCCCGACACCGCCATGTTCAACGTACGCGGAATCGGCGTGGCGGTGAGGGTGAGGATGTCGACTTCGCTGCGCAGGGCCTTGAGCTGTTCTTTCTGGCGCACGCCGAAGCGGTGCTCTTCGTCGATGATGACCAGGCCCAGGTTTTTGATCCTCACATCGTCCGAGAGCAGTTTGTGCGTGCCGATCACGATGTCGATCTTGCCTTCGGCGAGGTCGGCGATGGCGGCATTCACTTCCTTGGCGGACTTGAAGCGGCTCATCACCTCCACGCTCACCGGCCAGTCGGCAAAGCGGTCGCGGAAGCTGTTGTAGTGCTGCTGGGCGAGCAGGGTAGTCGGCACCAGGATCGCCACCTGCTTGCCGCCATGCACCGCAATGAACGCCGCGCGCATCGCCACTTCGGTCTTGCCGAAGCCGACGTCGCCACACACCAGGCGGTCCATCGGCTTTGGCGCGAGCATGTCGGCGCGCACGGCGTCGATGGTGGTTTGCTGGTCGGGGGTTTCTTCGAAGGCGAAGCCAGCGCTGAAGGTGGCGTAATCGGCTTTCGGGTCGGCGAACGCATAGCCTTCGCGGGCCGCACGGCGTGCGTAGATGTCGAGCAGTTCGGCGGCGACGTCGCGCACCTGTTCGGCGGCCTTGCGCTTGGCTTTCTGCCAGGTCTCGGAGCCCAGGCGGTGCAACGGCGCCAGGGCGTCATCGCTGCCGGTGTAGCGCGCGATCAAGTGCAGGCTGGCCACCGGCACGTAGAGCTTGGCGCCTTCGGCGTATTCCATGGTGAGGAATTCGGCGGCCTGGTTGTCGATTTCCAGGGTCTGCAAGCCGAGGTAGCGGCCCACGCCGTGGTCGATGTGCACCACCGGCGCGCCTTCACGCAACTCGGTGAGGTTCTTGATCACCGCGTCATTGTTGGCGTCGGCGCGTTTTTCACGGCGGCGACGCTGCATCACACGCTGGCCGAACAACGGGCTTTCGGCGATCAGCGCCAGGGCCGGGTCGTCCAGCAACAAGCCTTCGTCCAATGGCGCGATGGTGATCGCCAGGCGCTCTTTGCTTTTTACGAAATCCGGCCAGCTATCGACGGTCTTCGGGCGCAGCTTGAGGCGTTCGAGCAGCTCCAGCAGGACTTCGCGACGCCCGGCGGATTCGGCGGTAAACAGCACGCGGCCGGGGAAGTCGCCGAGGAAGTTGGACAGCGCTTCCAGCGGCTGCGTGGCTTTGGCCTGGATCGCCAGGTCCGGCAGCGTGCCCGCCGGGAAACGCTCGCGGCCGCTGCCGGCGTCCACATCCTGCTGGCTGGCGACTACACGAGGCCAGTTTTTCAGGCGGGCGAAGCAATCTTCCACCGGCAGGAACAGTTCGCCAGGCGGTAGTAACGGCCGGGATGGGTCGACGCGGCGCTCTTCATAGCGGTTGCGCACGTCGTTCCAGAAGTTTTCCGCAGCCTGTTCGATGCCTGGCAGCGAGAACACCTGGGTGTCTTGGGGCAGGTAGTCGAAGAGGGTGGAGGTTTCGTCGAAGAACAGCGGCAGGTAGTACTCGATACCGGCCGGTGTAATCCCGCTGCTCAGGTCCTGGAAGATCGGGCAGCGGCGGAAGTCCACGTCGAAGCGCTCGCGAAAGCGTGCCTTGAAGCGCGTGACCGCATCTTTTTGCAGCGGGAATTCCCGCGCCGGCAGCAGTTTGATCGACTCGACCTTGTCGATGGAGCGCTGGTTTTCCGGGTCGAAGGTGCGCAGGGTCTCGATTTCGTCATCGAACAGGTCGATGCGATACGGCAGCTTGCTGCCCATCGGGAACAGGTCGATCAAAGCACCGCGTACGGTGAATTCGCCGTGTTCGTACACCGTGTCGACATAGCGGTAGCCGGTGGCCTCCAGGCGCGTGCGCATCTGCTCCACGTCGAGTTTCTGGCCGACATCCAGCACCAGGCTGCTGCCCAGCAGGAATTTGGTCGGCGCCAGGCGATGCAGGGCCGTGGTGATCGGCACCACCAGCACGCCGTGAGCCAGTTCCGGCAAACGGTACAGGCTGGCGATGCGCTGGGAAATGATGTCCTGGTGCGGCGAGAACAGGTCGTAGGGCAGGGTTTCCCAGTCGGGAAAATGCAGCACCGGCAAATCGGGGGCGAAGAAGCTCAGCTCCTGCTCCAACCGCTCGGCGCTTTGGCTGTCGGCGGTAAGCAGCAGGGTAAAGCGTTTGGCTGCGCTGGCAGCCTCGGCAATGGCCAGGCTCAGGGCGGCACCGGGCAGGTTGCCCCAGTGCTGTTTACCTGCCGCGGCAGGGAGTAGCGGTAGACGCAGAACGGGCACGGAAGGTTGAGCTCCAAGCGTTGCGACAAAGTCGGTAATTGTAGCGGCCAGAGGTGCCGCCTGTCAGTTGCTGACTGTGCCTATTACGGTTTGTTGGAAATGTAGTGGCTAAGACAAACAATCGTCGGTTTTGACTCAATATGTAGTGCCAAAATACGCGAATGTTTAGGAGGGTTACGGACAAGTCGGGCTGCTCGGCAAACTAGTGGCCTTCTGGAACCCGCGTATTTCCTGGGCTGTAGCGGGGTGGTATTTTTTTGCAAGGGGTTTTTGTTGCCTGTCGCGCATTGCTCAACGGGCGGTCGGGCGACATAATGTAGCCCCTTTTTTCTGCCCCTACATGTGGAAGGTTCCCGTGACTCAGAAGCCCGACCAGTGTCTTGGTGAATGGATCGACCGTGAAGCACTCGCAGAAGCGATGATCCCGCTTATCGGCCAGCTGTACCGCAATAACAATGTGGTGAGCTCGATCTATGGCCGCAGCCTGATCAATCAGTCCGTCATCGCGATTCTCAAGGCTCACCGCTTTGCGCGTCACCGTTCCGCCGACGACAGCGAACTCTCCGTCCACGAAACATTCCCACTGCTCAAGGCCATGAGCGAGCTCAAGCTCGGCGCGGCGTCGGTGGACCTGGGCAAGTTGGCGTACAAATTCCGTAAAGAAGGCGCCGGCCGCAGTGCCGAGCAGTTCGTGCGTGAAGAAATGGCCGACGTGGTCGGCCAGCAAAACGCCGCTGCCCGCAAAGGCACCGACGTTGTGCTCTATGGCTTCGGTCGTATCGGCCGTCTGCTGGCGCGCATCCTGATCGAAAAAACCGGCGGCGGCGACGGCCTGCGCCTGCGCGCCATCGTGGTGCGCAAAGGTGCCGAGAACGACCTGACCAAGCGCGCCAGCCTGTTGCGTCGCGATTCGGTACACGGTCCGTTCAACGGCACCATCGTCATCGACGAAGAAAACAACACCATCACCGCCAACGGTAACCTGATCCAGGTGATCTACGCGAAGAACCCGTCCGAGGTGGATTACACCCAGTACGGCATCAAGGACGCCCTGCTGGTGGACAACACCGGCGTATGGCGTGATGCCGAGGGCCTGGGCCAGCACCTGGCCTGCCCGGGTGTTGACCGTGTGGTGCTGACCGCGCCTGGCAAAGGCAAGCTGAAGAACATCGTGCACGGCATCAACCACACTGAAATCACCGCCGACGACAAGATCGTGTCCGCCGCTTCCTGCACCACCAACGCCATCGTGCCGGTGCTCAAGGCAGTGAACGACAAGTTCGGTATCGTCAACGGCCACGTTGAAACCGTTCACTCGTACACCAACGACCAGAACCTGATCGACAACTTCCACAAGGGCGACCGCCGTGGCCGCAGCGCCGCGCTGAACATGGTGATCACCGAGACCGGTGCCGCCACCGCTGCCGCCAAGGCCCTGCCTGAACTGGCCGGCAAGCTGACCGGTAACGCGATCCGTGTGCCGACGCCAAACGTGTCGATGGCCATTCTCAACCTGAACCTTGAGAAAGCCGCCACCCGTGAAGAGATGAATGAGTACCTGCGCTACATGGCGCTGCACTCCGATCTGCATAAGCAAATCGACTTCGTCAATTCCCAGGAAGTGGTGTCCACCGACTTCGTCGGCTCGCGCCACGCCGGTGTGGTAGACGCCGAAGCGACCATCAGCCAGGACAACCGCGTTGTGCTGTACGTGTGGTACGACAACGAGTTCGGCTACAGCTGCCAGGTGGTTCGCGTGATGGAAGACATGGCTGGGGTTAACCCGCCGGCGTTCCCGCGCTAAGCCTCAGCGATAAATGAAAAAGCCCTGACTGGTTCGGGGCTTTTTTATGCCTGTTGTTTTGTGGTGTGAGTGAGGGCCTCATCGGGGGCAAGCCCCCTCCCACATTTGAACGTATTCGCAAAATCAAACTGTGGGAGGGGGCTTGCCCCCGATAGCGGTGGTTCAGCCACAACCTCTACACCTGACACCCTCAGCACTAAAAAAATAGTTGCTTCATAATGCTCATCCCGAAATCGACGCTGATTAGCGGCCTGTTAGTATGGCAAGACTGGCCTATGACGCGACCAAGGGTTAATGTGCGCGGCGTTGAGCCTTATATAGACTGTGCCCCGGTTCACACACTTGAGCCAAATTGTCCTTCATGCCCGCTGGCCGCGGCATGATTTAGCCAGGCGTCCAACCGTACGCCTGGCCTGTTCTGAGGAGTACGCATGGCTGTCTACAACTACGACGTGGTGGTACTGGGTTCCGGCCCGGCTGGAGAAGGCGCGGCGATGAACGCTGCCAAAGCAGGGCGCAAGGTGGCGATGGTCGATAGCCGTCGCCAGGTCGGCGGTAACTGCACCCACCTGGGTACCATCCCGTCCAAGGCGTTGCGTCACTCCGTGCGCCAGATCATGCAGTTCAACACCAACCCGATGTTCCGGGCCATCGGCGAGCCACGCTGGTTTTCGTTCCCGGACGTGTTGAAGAGCGCTGAAAAGGTCATCTCCAAGCAGGTTGCTTCGCGTACCGGCTACTACGCCCGTAATCGCGTCGATCTGTTCTTCGGCACCGGCAGCTTCGCCGACGAGCAAACCGTCGAAGTGGTCTGCGCCAACGGCGTGGTCGAGAAGCTGGTTGCCAAGCACATCATCATCGCCACCGGTTCGCGCCCGTATCGCCCGGCGGACATCGATTTTCACCACCCGCGTATCTACGATAGCGACACCATCCTCAGCCTGGGCCACACCCCGCGCAAACTGATCATCTACGGTGCCGGGGTGATCGGCTGCGAATACGCCTCTATCTTCAGCGGCCTGGGCGTGTTGGTGGAGCTGGTAGACAACCGCGACCAGTTGCTGAGCTTCCTCGACTCGGAAATTTCCCAGGCGTTGAGCTACCACTTCAGCAACAACAACATCACCGTGCGTCATAACGAAGAGTACGAGCGTGTCGAAGGCCTGGACAACGGCGTAATCCTGCACCTCAAGTCCGGCAAGAAGATCAAGGCCGACGCCTTGCTCTGGTGCAACGGGCGTACCGGCAACACCGACAAGCTGGGCATGGAAAACATCGGGGTCAAGGTCAACAGCCGTGGCCAGATCGAAGTGGACGAGAACTACCGCACCTGCGTGCCGAACATCTACGGCGCCGGTGACGTGATCGGCTGGCCCAGCCTGGCTAGCGCCGCCCATGACCAGGGCCGTTCTGCCGCTGGCAGCATTGTCGACAACGGCAGCTGGCGCTACGTGAACGACGTGCCGACCGGGATCTACACCATTCCGGAGATCAGCTCGATCGGCAAGAACGAACACGAACTGACCAAGGCCAAGGTGCCTTACGAAGTGGGCAAGGCGTTCTTCAAGAGCATGGCGCGTGCGCAGATCGCCGGTGAGCCGCAAGGCATGCTGAAGATTCTGTTCCACCGCGAGACCCTGGAAGTGCTCGGCGTGCATTGCTTCGGCTATCAGGCGTCGGAGATCGTGCACATCGGCCAGGCAATCATGAACCAGCCCGGCGAGCAAAATACCCTGAAGTATTTTGTAAACACCACGTTCAACTACCCGACCATGGCTGAAGCCTATCGGGTAGCGGCCTACGACGGCCTCAACCGGCTTTTTTGAGCGGCTCCGGCCGGTGGCCTGAGCCGGCCGGGGAGACCGATTTCAGTAATTCCCGAGGGTGGCAGTGGCCAAACCGGGAAAGTCTGTAATCAGGCTATCTACGCCGAAGTCGGCGAGCCTGCGCATCAGCGCAGGTTCGTTGACTGTCCAAACGGATACGTGCAGGCCCTGGCGCTGGGCTTTTTCCAGCCGTTCGGGGGTGCACAACGTCCAGTTCAATGCCAGGAACTCACAACCGTAGTTCTGCGCGACCTTCAACGGGTCGAGCCAGGCGTATTCGGCCACCAGCCCGCGTGACAGGTCTGGGGTGAGGTCAACCGCCGCTTTCAACACTTCCCGTGAACTTGAGGTCACTGTGACCTTGTCCATCAGGCCAAACCGCACAGCCATCTCGCGGATCGCCAGCACGGTGGTCGCGGCGCGAGTGCGCGAAGCGCTTTTGACTTCCAGTTGCCAGTGATCGAAGTCGCACTGTTCGAACAACTCTTCCAGGCGCGGGATCGGGCATGGGTTGACCCAGCCTGGGCCGCCTTTGCGTGCGTCCATCTTCACCAGGTCCGCCGCCGAATACTCGACGACTTTGCCGCGCCGGTCAGTGGTGCGCTTGAGGGTGGGGTCGTGGATGACCATCAGCTCGCCGTCCATGGACAGGTGCAGATCCAGTTCGCAGCGGCGCACGCCGTGTTTGAGGCATTCCTGAAAGCTGGTCAGGGTGTTTTCCGGTGCTTCGCCTTTGGCACCGCGATGGCCGTAAATCAGGGTCACAATTGCTCCTTTGCGCCAGGCTCGCTGGCGTCGTGAATACGCATTCAGAGTTCGTCGCTTTGTTCTCGCGCCAGGCGACGTTCCTGCGCCTGTTTCTGCAGGATGTAGCGCGCCAGCAGTTGGCGTTGGGCATCGGTCATGGATTCGAACTCCGTGCCCACGTCAAAGCGCTCGCCCTTGGGGTCGCAATGGGTGACCCGCGCGCGCAGCAACAGGCCCAGGGCCTGGGGCATCAGCACCAGCTTGACCGCCAGGTGTGTGTCCGGGGCCAGCGCCACAGGGTGCTGGAAGTCGATGCCGCCTTCGGAAATGATCACCGGCTGCGGCGCGCCCACCTCGCCGAGCAGGCCGCGAGCCATGACCTGGCTGAGCAGGTCCAGGCGTTTGTTCTGCACTTTGAGGAACGCCGCCAGGCTGCGGTCTTTTTCGTTGATCTGGCGCAGCAGGTGCTGGGCCTCGAATTCGCTGAGGTGCAGTTCACTGAGCAGATTGAACAGCGGCGAATCATCCAGCAACACTTCCTTGCTCGCCGCGTCGGGGGCCGACAGGGGTTTGATTTGGAGTGCGATCATGTCGTCGATACGGTAGTATTCGCGGCGCTCTTCTTCATCTAATGTCGACATGGCGAACCCCAGGTAACGGTAATGGTCTGAGTGTAAAGCTGCTGACCAGACCCCGCCACCGGGACGTCTTCTTTTCCTCCGAACAAGCCCCGACATGTTCAGACCTCTCTTCGTATTTATTGGCACGCGTTACACCCGTGCAAAGCGTCGCAATCATTTTGTGTCGTTCATTTCCCTGACCTCGATGATCGGTCTCGCCCTGGGCGTGGTCGTGATGATTGTGGTGCTGTCGGTGATGAACGGCTTCGATCATGAGATGCGCACCCGCGTGCTGGGCATGGTGCCCCACGCGACCATCGAGGGCGACGCGCCCATCAGTGACTGGCAAAGCCTGGCCGCCAAGGTCAAGCAGAACCCCAAGGTGCTGGCCGTTGCGCCGTTTACCCAGATGCAGGGCCTGCTGACCAATGACGGCAAGGTGCAGAAAATCCTGCTCAATGCCGTCGACCCGGCCCAGGAGCGCAACGTCTCGATCATCGACAAGTTCATGTTGCAGGGCAAACTCGACGATCTGGCGCCCGGCAGCTTCGGCATCGTCATCGGCGACAAGGCCGCTGCCAAGCTCGGTGTGGGCGTCGGCGACAAGCTGACCTTCGTTGCGCCGGAGGTCACCGTGACCCCGGCCGGCATGTTCCCGCGCATGAAGCGCTTTACCGTGGTCGGCACCTTCCACGTCGGCGCCGGCGAGATCGACGGCTACCTCGGCTTGACCAACCTCACAGACCTGGCGCGCCTGCATCGCTGGCAGCCGGACCAGGTGCAGGGCCTGCGCCTGAAGTTCAACGACCTGTTCGAGGCACCGCGCGGCGCCTGGGAAATCGCCCAGCATCTGGGCGAATCGCAGTATTACGCCCGCGACTGGACCCGCACCCACGGCAACCTGTACCAGGCCATCCGCATGGAAAAAGCCATGATTGGCCTGTTGTTGCTGCTGATCGTCGCCGTGGCCGCCTTCAACATCATCTCCACGCTGGTGATGGTGGTGAATGACAAGAAGGGCGACATCGCCATCCTGCGCACCCTCGGCGCCACGCCGGGGCAGATCATGGCGATCTTCATGGTGCAAGGCACGGTGATCGGCGTGGTCGGCACCCTGATCGGCACCGCCTTGGGGATTCTGGCCGCACTGAATGTCAGCGCCGCCATCGCCTTGCTTGAAAAAGTGCTCGGCCACAAGTTTCTCAACGCCGACGTCTACTTCATCGACTACTTGCCGTCCCAGGTTCAGGCCCAGGACGTGTTGATGGTGGGCGGCGCCGCGTTGGTCCTGAGTTTCCTTGCCACCCTGTATCCAGCCTGGCGCGCGGCACGTACCCAGCCAGCACAGGCATTACGTTATGAGTGAATCGGGCATGAGTGAAAAAGCAATCCTGAGCTGCCGCAACCTGGGCAAATCCTACGAGGAAGGCCCGGAATCCGTGGTGGTGCTGGCTAACCTGCAGCTTGAACTCCATCCGGGCGAGCGCGTGGCGATCGTCGGCAGTTCCGGCTCCGGCAAAAGTACCTTGCTCAACCTGTTGGGCGGCCTTGATACGCCGTCCCAGGGCAGCGTGTGGCTGGCCGGTGAAGAGCTGTCCGCCTTGAATGAAAAGGCCCGCGGCCAACTGCGCAACCGTTCGCTGGGTTTCGTGTATCAATTCCACCACCTGTTGCCGGAATTCACCGCTCTGGAAAACGTGTGCATGCCGCTGTTGATCGGCAAGACCGCGATCCCGGAGGCGCGCCAGCGTGCCACGGCCTTGCTGGAGCGCGTCGGCCTCGGCCATCGCCTGGAGCACAAACCGGCCGAGCTGTCCGGCGGCGAGCGCCAGCGCGTGGCAATCGCCCGTGCCCTGGTGAACAACCCAGGGCTGGTGATGCTCGATGAGCCCACCGGTAACCTCGATTCCCACACGGCCCAGGGCATCAAGGACTTGATGCTGGAACTGAGCACCCAGATGCGCACCGCGTTCCTGGTGGTGACCCATGACATGAGCATGGCCCGCCAGATGGACCGAGTACTGCACTTGCAGGAAGGTCATCTGGTCGCTATCTGACCTGTTGCAAGCCCGTTTTTTTGAAACCGGGCTTTTTCATTTTTTCAACGGTGCCCGCGAATGTTCAGACCGTTATCGATTTTCATCGGCACGCGCTATACCCGCGCCAAGCGCCGCAACCGTTTTGTCTCGTTTATCTCGATGACCTCGATGATCGGCCTCGCCCTGGGCGTGTTGGCGATGATCGTGGTGCTTTCGGTGATGAACGGCTTCCAGCGCGAAATGAGCTCGCGCATCCTCGGCATGGTGCCCCACGCCACCATCGTGGGGGTGAACCCGATCGATGACTGGCAGCCGGTGGCCGCCGCTGCAATGAAGAACCCCCAGGTCACGGCAGCGGTACCGTTCACCCAGATGGACGGTATGTTCTCCTACAAGGGCGCGATGCAGCCGATTGAGATCAACGGCGTCGACCCGGCCCAGGAAGGCAAGGTGTCGATCGTGGCCCAGCATATCGTGCGCGGCAAACTGGAAGACTTGAAAGCCGGTGAGTTTGGCGTGGTGATCGGCGACATCACCGCGCGCCGCTTTCGCCTGAACGTGGGCGACAAACTGACCTTGATCGTCCCGGAAATCAGCACCGCGCCGGGAGGGATCACCCCGCGCATGCAGCGTTTGAACGTGGTGGGTATCTTCAAGGTGGGCGCCGAGCTGGACGGCTCCATGGCCTTGATCAACAAGGCCGACGCGGCCGAAATCCAGCATTGGCAACCCAACCAGGTGCAGAGCGTACGCCTGGCGGTGACGGACCTGTACGCGGCGCCCAAGGTCTCGGCCGATATCGCCGCCAGCCTCGGCGCGGCGTATAAGGCGGACGACTGGACCCACACCCAGGGCAGCCTGTTCAGCGCGATGAAAATGGAAAAGACCATGATCGGCCTGCTGTTGCTGATGATCGTCGCGGTGGCCGCGTTCAACATCATTGCCACCTTGATCATGGTGGTGAACGACAAGGGCGCGGACATCGCGATCCTGCGCACCATCGGCGCCACGCCCCGCCAGATCATGGCGATCTTCATGGTGCAGGGCACGGTAATCGGCGTCGTCGGCACCCTGATCGGCGGCGTGCTGGGGGTGATTGCGGCGCTGAACGTGAGCGAACTGGTGGGCTGGCTGGAGCGGGTGAGCGGGCAACATATCTTCAGCTCGGATGTGTACTTCGTCAGCAACCTGCCGTCCGAACTGCAAGGTGGGGATGTGTTGCTGATTTGCTCGGCGGGGTTTGTGTTGAGCTTTCTGGCGACCATTTACCCGGCGTATCGGGCTGCGAAGATCGAGCCGGCGCATGCCCTCAGGTATTCGTAGTATTTGAGACCGCTATCGGGGGCAAGCCCCCTCCCACACTTGGAATGCATTTCAAATGTGGGAGGGGGCTTGCTCCCGATAGGGCTGGCCCAGCCTGCATCAATCCCCCTGGGACAACTCGATCACAAACCGCGTCCACCCCACCCCGGACTCACAAAAAATCCGCCCCCCATGCGCCCGCACTATCGACTGGGTAATCGCCAACCCCAGCCCCGCGTGTTCGCTGCTGCCTTCATGGCGCGCCGGGTCGGCCCGGTAGAACCGATCGAACAACCGCGGTAACAACTGCGCTGGAATGCCTTCCCCGGTGTTCTCAATCGTGAGTGTCACGCCGTCCACCATGCGTACCCGCACTTCGCCGCCCGCTGGCGTAAATCGCAGCGCGTTATCGAGCAGGTTCGACAGCGCCCGACGCAACATACCGCGATCACCCATCGTATGGGCTGTGCCTTCTCGCACCAGGCTGACGTGGGCGTCTTCAGCCAGCAACGCAAAAAACTCCAACAACGCCTCCACTTCATCGGCCAGCGCCAAAGGTTCGCGCTTGGGCACCAGCAAACCGTGATCGGCCTTGGCCAGGTACAGCATGTCGTTCACCAACTGCGCCATCCACTGCAGTTCCTCCAGGTTGCTGTGCAGCGCTTCGCGGTAGTCCTCCAAGGGGCGCGGCTGGGTCAGGATGACCTGGGTCTGGGTCAGCAGGTTCGACAGCGGTGTGCGCAACTCGTGGGCGATATCGGCGGAGAAGGCCGAGAGGCGCTGGAACGCATCGTCCAGCCGGCCCAGCATGGCATTGAAGGTTTGGGCCAGCTCCGCCAGTTCTGCTGGCATTTGCTGTTGCGGCAAGCGTTGCGTCAGGGAATGCGCGGACACGCCGGCGGCGACTTCAGCCACGCGCCGCAATGGCCGCAACCCGCTGCGCGCCGCCCAGGCGCCGAGCAGTGCGGTGGCCAGGGCCGACAGGCCGACGGTCAGCCAGATCAAGCGCTGCATGCGTTGCAGGAAATGCTGGTGGTGGGTGATGTCGAGTATCAGGGTCAATTGCGCCGAGCCGGGTTGGCCAGGGTTCAGCGGCGCGTTATACACCCGGTAGGCGGTGCCAGCGTTCTGCAGGCTATGCAGGCCGGGGGCCTCGGGCAACGCCACGCCCGGCGCATCGTCAAGCCAGCGCTGGCCGGCCGCCGTGATGCGCAAGGCGAGGTCGGGTTGATGGCTGAGGTCGGCGCGCAGTTGGGGTTCGCGCTGGGCGAACGCGTGCGGCGAGTCGACCCCCTGCAACGTGCTGCGCAGCGCCACGAGTTTGCTGTCCAATTGCTGCTGGTCCAGCTCGATGAAGTGCGCCTCGCTGGCATGGTTGAACAGCACGCCGGCCAGCAGCGAGACCACGGCGGTGCAGGCGGCAAACAGCAGCGCCAGGCGGCTGGCGAGGGACAAACGCTTGATCAAGTGAAGCGCTCCTCGAGTACATAGCCCATGCCGCGCACGGTGTGGATCAGCTTGTTGGGAAAGGCGTCGTCGACTTTCAGGCGCAGGCGGCGGATCGCCACTTCGATGATGTTAGTGTCGCTGTCGAAATTCATGTCCCACACCTGCGAGGCGATCAGCGACTTGGGCAGCACTTCGCCCTGGCGGCGCAGCAGCAGCTCGAGCAGGGCGAACTCCTTGGCGGTGAGGTCGATACGCTGGCCGCTGCGCTCGACGCGGCGACGGATCAGGTCCAGGCGCAGGTCGGCCAGTTGCAGGCAGGTTTCCTGCGGTGCACTGCTGCCGCGCCGTAACAGGCTGCGTACGCGGGCGAGCAGTTCGGAAAAGGCGAAGGGCTTGACCAGGTAATCGTCGGCGCCCAGCTCCAGGCCGTGCACGCGATCTGCCACCGCGTCGCGCGCGGTCAGGAACAACACCGGAATGTCCAGGCCGGCACTGCGCACCGCTTGCAGGATTTGCCAGCCGTCGCGACCGGGCAGCATCACATCGAGGATCAATAAGTCATAGTCGCCGGTCAGCGCCAGGTGCTGCCCGCTGATACCGTCGGCCACCAGCTCGGTGGTGAACCCGGCTTCGGCCAGGCCCTGGCGTAGATAGTGGCCGGTTTTCGGTTGGTCTTCGACGATCAGCAGCTTCATTCAGGGCTCTTGGTAGTTGGGTACAGGGCTATGTAGGAGCGAGCTTGCTCGCGAAAAACGCCAACGATACCGTGGGCTGTCTGGCTTAACGTGTTGTGCTTAAGCCCTTCGCGAGCAAGCTCGCTCCTACAAAAAAAGATCGGGCTTTATACCGTGGGTTTCAGGGTATGGGCGCAAGCTGACAAAGTTGTAATCTAGCAGTCAGTTGGCTGGCAGCGAGGCCACCTTAAAGTGCTGGTCAAGCGAGTTACCCATTTTGGAGCGTGAAAGATGGCGTTGCGTACACCTCTGTTCCTGGCCGGCTGCCTGTTGGCGCTGAATTTCGATGCCATGGCCGATACGGCCCACACCTATGCATTCGGCCAGCCGGCGGCCGCTGAAAAAGCCACGCGCACGGTGGAAGTGGTGCTGCAGGACATTTCTTTTTCGCCCAAGTCCCTCGACGTCAAGGCCGGTGAGACGGTGCGCTTTGTGCTGGTCAATAAAGGCCGGTTGCTGCATGAGTTCAACCTCGGCGACGCGGCCATGCACGCCGAACACCAGAAGGAAATGTTACAGATGCAGGCCAGCGGCATGCTTACGGCCACCGGTATGGGAGAAATGGACCACAGTAAAATGGACCATGGCGCGATGAAGCACGATGATCCCAACAGTGTGCTGGTCGAGCCCGGCAAAACCGCCGAGCTGACCTGGAAGTTCTCCAAAGCCACTGACCTTGAGTTCGCCTGCAATCTTCCCGGGCATTACCAGGCGGGCATGGTCGGCAAACTGACCGTTGAGTAAGGCGTTCCTTAAGGGCGCGGGCAAAGGCTGGTAGACTTGTGCGGTTTATTTAGCCAGGTTTCCGCCATGCATCCCGCAGCCGAACATTCGCCGCTGGGCAAGTCCAGTGAATACATCTCCACTTACACCCCTTCGTTGCTGTTCCCGATCCCTCGCGCCGCCAAGTGGGCCGAACTGGGCCTGAGCGCCGAGACCCTGCCTTACAAGGGCGTGGATTTCTGGAACTGCTTCGAACTGTCCTGGTTGCTGCCGTCCGGTAAACCGGTGGTGACCATCGGTGAGTTCAGCATCCCGGCCGACTCGCCGAACATCATCGAGTCCAAGTCCTTCAAGCTGTACCTCAACTCGTTGAACCAGACCGCGTTTGCCGATACGCCGAGCCTGGAAGCCACCTTGCGCGCCGACCTTAGTGCCGCCGCCGGCAAACCGGTGAGCGTGCGCATTCGCAGCCTGGCCGAGATCGAGGCTGAAGGTGTGATGGCGCTGCCGGGTGTGTGCATCGATGATCTGGATATCAACGTCAGCAGCTACGAGCATCCGCGTCCGGAATTGTTGCGCTGTGACGAATCGCGGGTGGTGGAGGAGAGCGTGCACAGCCACCTGCTCAAATCCAACTGCCCAGTCACCAGCCAGCCCGATTGGGGCAGCGTAGTGGTGGAGTACCGTGGCGCGGCGCTGGATCACGCCAGCCTGCTGGAATACCTGGTGAGCTTTCGCCAGCACTCGGACTTCCATGAGCAGTGCGTGGAACGCATCTTCCTGGACCTGCAGCGCTTGCTCAAGCCGGCGAAGTTGACCGTGTATGCGCGGTATGTGCGTCGGGGTGGGTTGGATATCAACCCGTATCGCAGCACCGAAGAGGTGGCGTTCCAGAACGTACGCCTAGCGCGCCAGTAAGCCTGCACACAAAGCAAATGTGGGAGGGGGCTTGCTCCCGATGCAGAGGTTCAGGCACAGATGCTGTGACTGACACTCTGCTATCGGGAGCAAGCCCCCTCCCACATTTTGGATCGGTGCTTGGCTGGCGGGCAGCTTAGATGCCGATGTTGCCCAGCGTTATCACGATGTTGCGCAGTGTCCCGGCAATGCCTGGATGGTCCAGTTCAAAACCTTCCACTGCGCGGTTTACATCGTCAGCGATGCTGGGGGTCTGGGTGGCCGGCTCCAGTTGTAGCTGCACGTCGAATTTGGCAATCAGCTCTTCAAGGGCTTCACGTTTTTCAGCGGGCAACTCTGGATGATCTTCCAGCTGTTTGCGCACGATATCGGCCTGCTGTTGTAACTTCTCGCGATCAGGCATGACATTCTTTCCTTTTATCGATAGTCACTGGCATAGACCGCGGCACGCCGGGAAAGGTCTACGAACTGATCTGTAGATTAATCCACTGCGGCCAACCGTGCATGATCCTTGTCAGGGCTTCTCGCCTTTGAGCCGGCGCAGGCGGATATCGGCCAGGCAGGTGCCGAGTTCACCGAGGTGATCGATCACTGAGTGCACGCCCAACCCATAGAGCGCCACGGTGGCCTTGCCGCGCTTGTGCTCGCGTTCCTTGTCGCTCAGTGCTTGCCACTGCTGCGGCGCGACGCCGCACAGGGAGCCGCAGGAGGCCAGGCCGATGGTCCACAAGCCGGCATTCAGGCCCGATTGCAGCAGGCGCGGCTCGCCGCTGACCAGCACGCAACCGTCCAGACGCGTGATATTCAGCTCCATCAAGGCCTGCCAGCAGGCGTGGGGCGCCGGCCAGCGGATGGCAGAGGGCGAGGCGGCCTTGAGCCAGGCGGGCAGGGTGGCGGCCAGTGACGTAGTGATCGAGGGCGGCAATTCATCCAGCCAGGCGCAGGGCACGCCTTGTTCCTTCAGGCTGCGCAGAATTTTCAGGGCCCCGGGTGTGGTCTGGGAATCGGGGGAAGGGGAGTCGCTGCGCGCCTGGGAACCGAAATCCACCAGGCAGCCACTCAAACCAA
Source organism: Pseudomonas sp. R2-37-08W (assembly GCF_003851705.1). Taxonomy (NCBI): domain Bacteria; kingdom Pseudomonadati; phylum Pseudomonadota; class Gammaproteobacteria; order Pseudomonadales; family Pseudomonadaceae; genus Pseudomonas; species Pseudomonas sp. R2-37-08W. The sequence goes on from NZ_CP027728.1 coordinate 1,745,804, forward strand.
ACAACACGGCAGTCAACGCGGGGGCAGTGGTGACGGCTATCTCGGCATGCGGCATCTGAACGTCCCTGAAATAGTTACAACGCTATCGGGATGGCATGACAAGTGGATGACACAGGTGGGTATTTGTAGGAATTTTGTCCAAATCATGAAAGTCGTTTCCTTGCGAGTGCCTAAATCGACACTTCCGTCATATACTGACGGCCTTATTCAGGGCATAGCGCCCATGACAGACTATTCAAGGAGCAAAAGCTATGCGCTGGAGCCAGTACTTCGCTCAGCTATCGGTGTGTGCCACCGTCCTGTTGGCCCCGTTCGCCGCCCAAGCAGCGACCGAAGACGACCCATGGGAAAGCGTCAACCGCCCGATCTTCACCTTCAACGACACCGTTGACACCTACGCCCTCAAGCCAATCGCCCAAGGCTATCAGTTCGTCACCCCGCAATTCGTGCAGGACGGCGTTCACAACTTCTTCCGCAACATCGGCGATGTCGGCAACCTGGCCAACAACGTCCTGCAGCTCAAGCCTCACAATGCTGGCGTCGACACGGCTCGCCTGTTGGTCAACACCACATTCGGCGTACTGGGCTTCATCGATGTCGGCACCAAAATGGGGCTGCAGCGCAGTGATGAAGACTTCGGCCAGACCCTCGGCTACTGGGGCGTCGGCAGCGGCCCTTACGTGATGATCCCGTTGCTGGGCCCAAGCACCTTGCGCGATGCGCCGTCCAAATACGTGGACAGCTACACCCAACCGTACCGTTACATGAACGATATCGGCTGGCGCAACAGCACCTTCGGCCTGAACGTGGTCGACACCCGTGCCAGCCTGCTTGACAGCGAAAAGCTGATCAGCGGCGACAAGTACACCTTTATCCGAAACGCCTACCTGCAGAACCGTGAGTTCAAGGTCAAGGACGGCAAGGTCGTCGACGACTTTTAAGCTGAGACGTTTTGAAATGAAAAAGGCGACCTTTGAACGGTCGCCTTTTTTGTGGGCGCATATCAGCGCATTTTCAGGATTCTGAGGCCCAGGTGCTGCTCATCGCCGGCAGCCTTGGTCCACACCACCTCTGTATCGGCCTCAAGGCCCTTGAGTGCGGCGTGCTCTGAATCGATGCGCACGGTGAGCAGGTCACCCACGCTGAACTGGCGAGGGGCCTGCACCTGCATGCCGGAGCTGGACAGGTCCAGGCACACCCCTTCGATCTCCTGTCCGGCGTGGATCAAGGACACATCGGCATCTACCCGCATGCGGATGAAGTCACGTTTTTCGGCGTAGTCGCGCTCGTGTTCGCTCACTGAGTCCATCCTTACTTTGCGTTGTGGTGATGAGCGTTCTTATAACTCCCGGTGATTTGCGGTGTAAAGACGCCCGGCGACCATCGGCATGAGCTTGAAACCCCTCACGGATGGGAGTACCGTCTGCGCCTTAGAAGGGCACCTCTGCTTTACCGTTGTGCATGGGCGAAATCCCAATGCTTTGTAGGACAGAGAGGCTAGAAAGCGAATCCAGTACGTGAGCACGGCCATTGCCGCGCCGCCTACGCCAACCTAATTCTGGCGCCGTTTGCCCACATGCAAAAAACCAGTGCCACGCTGCTGATAATCGATGACGACGAAGTAGTGCGCGCGAGCCTCGCGGCCTATTTGGAAGACAGTGGCTTCAGCGTCCTGCAGGCCGGCAACGGCCAACAGGGTCTCCAGGTATTCGAGCGCGACAAGCCCGACCTCGTGATCTGCGACTTGCGCATGCCCCAAATGGGCGGCCTCGAGCTGATTCGCCAGGTGACCGAGCGTGCTCCGCAGACGCCGGTGATTGTCGTGTCCGGTGCCGGGGTCATGAATGACGCCGTTGAAGCCCTGCGCCTGGGCGCCGCCGATTACCTGATCAAGCCCCTGGAAGACCTGGCCGTGCTGGAGCACTCGGTGCGCCGCGCCCTGGACCGTGCCCGGCTGTTGCTGGAAAACCAGCGCTACCGCGAAAAACTCGAGACCGCCAACCGCGAGCTCGAAGCCAGCCTGAACCTGCTCCAGGAAGACCAGAACGCCGGTCGCCAGGTGCAGATGAACATGCTGCCGGTCAGCCCGTGGACCATTGACGAATTCAAGTTTGCCCACCAGATCATCCCGTCGTTGTACCTGTCGGGTGATTTCGTCGACTATTTCCGAGTGGATGAGCGGCGTGTGGCGTTCTACCTGGCCGACGTCTCCGGCCACGGTGCGTCCTCAGCGTTCGTCACCGTGTTGTTGAAGTTCATGACGACGCGGTTGCTGTTCGAGTCCAAGCGCAACGGTACCTTGCCCGAGTTCACCCCCTCCGAGGTGCTGGGCCACATCAACCGGGGCCTGATCAGCTGTAAGCTGGGCAAGCACGTGACGATGGTCGGCGGCGTGATCGATGAAGAAACCGGTCTTTTGACCTACAGCATTGGCGGTCACCTGCCGATGCCGGTTCTATACACTCCTGACAGTGTGCGTTACCTGGAAGGGCGTGGCCTGCCGGTGGGCTTGTTCAATGAAGCCACCTACGAAGACCACATCCTGGAACTGCCGCCGACTTTCAGCCTGACGCTGATGTCCGACGGTATCCTGGACCTTCTTCCAGAGCCTACACTCAAAGAGAAAGAAGCCGCCTTGCCCCAAAAGGTCAAGTCGGCGGGCGGCAGCCTGGATGGTCTGCGGCAGGTTTTTGGATTGGCCACGCTAGGGGAGATGCCGGATGATATCGCCCTATTGGTGTTGAGCAGGAATCTTTGATGAGTACCGGAAGAATCCAATTCGCCGAGCAAGACGGGACCTTCGTCCTGAAATTTGTCGGTGAAGTGCGCCTGACTCTGTGTTCGGCGCTGGATGCGACGATTGAGCGGATCTTCACAGCGCTGAACTTCTCGGCGATCGTGATCGATCTGACCGAAACCCGCAGCATCGATAGCACCACCCTGGGCCTGCTGGCCAAATTGTCCATTCTGTCTCGGCAGAAGGTTGGCCTGTTGCCGACCGTCGTCACCACCCACGAAGACATCACCCGGCTCCTGCAGTCCATGGGCTTCGACCAGGTTTTCAACATCGTTGACCGCCCGATCCCGTGCCCGGAATGCCTGACCGACCTGCCTTCGCAGGACCAGTCCGAGGAAGTCGTACGGGTCAAGGTGCTGGAAGCGCACAAGATCCTGATGGGCTTGAACGAGTCCAACCGCGAAGCCTTCCACGACCTCGTCAACGCCCTGGAACGCCACTGATCGCTAATTGAAATGCAATCAAATGTGGGAGGGGGCTTGTTCTGGTCAAGTTTTTCCGGACACCGATTACGGTGATCAAGCCGCCTCCTGCTCCATGGCTATTGGCGACAGGTAGTTGTTGTAGCTGTGGAGCCTGATTCGGTTGTATCGCATGAAGAAGCTGGTCATATCCTGCTTGGCTTCTTCAACTGTCATATAGCCCTTGGTGGGCACCCACTCTGATTTGAGCGTCCCGAAGAAACGCTCTGTTGGTGCATTGTCCCAGCACTGCCCTCTGCGGCTCATGCTTTGGGTTATCCCATACTCCAGCAACGCGGACTGAAAGAGCTGGCTGGTGTATTGGCAGCCTTGATCCGAATGAAACATCAAGCCTGCATGTTTGCCTCGAACCTCCACCGCCATTCTCAGCGCCTTGCTAACCAGGTTGGCGTCATTGATCAGAGAAAACGCCCAGCCAACGATTCGGCGGGCGAACAGATCAATGACCACTGCCAAGTGATACCAGCGTTTCCCAACCATTAGGCTGGTAACGTCGCCGCACCAGACTTGATTAATTGCGGTTGGCTCGAAGTTACGCTCAAGCAGGTTCTTGGCCACAAATGCTTCAACGCCTCTAGAGCGATATTGATGGCGGCGGCGCTGTCTGCTGGCCAGATTTGCCTCCGCCATAAGTTTTCCGGCCAGATGCCGACCTACCTTGATCTGCTGGGCCTTCAAGTGCTGAGAGATCATCCGTGCACCTGCGCTTTCTCGGCTTTCGACATGCAGTTGCACGACTTTTGCTCTAAGCGCGTCACGCTTGGTATTTGGCGCTGAGCGACGCTTAAGCCAGTCATAAAACGCGCTGCGGGAAACGCCTAGCGCACTGCAAAGCAGGCTGGTCGGATATGAACTCGACTCCCTCAGTTCCTCGATCAGGAAAAACGATCGGGATCCGACATCAAGAGAGCCGTAGCCTTTTTTAAGATTTCAGCCTCACTCTCCAGGCGCTTGACCTTGGCTCGTAGCTGTTGAAGCTCTCGCTGTTCGTCGCTGATAGCCTTGGTACCTGCCACTGGCTGCCCTTTGTGACGCTCTTTACGAACCTGATCAACCCAGCGGCGCAGAGCCGTAGGGCCAACGTCCATCGATGCACAGACGTCGGGAACTGAGCAGTTATCATCAAGAACCATGCTTGCAGCACGTTGCTTGAACTCGTGGGTGTAGGTCTTTCGCTGTTGCATGGAACCTCCTGATTGGGCGAATCATATCGCCCTTAAGAGGTGTCCGGGATCATTAGGCCAGTTCAGCTTGCCCCCGATAGCGGTGTGTCAGTTATGAACAAGCTGACTGACACTCTGCCATCGGGAGCAAGCCCCCTCCCACAATGGATCTGTGCCTGGCTTGAAATTGGCACAAAAAAGGGCGGCACCCGCCAAGGTGCCGCCCTTTTTGCCGCCTACGCTTTTACAGCTTGGCCGACAACAACGCCTCCAGCTTCTCCTGATCCCGAGCAAACTGGCGAATCCCCTCCGCCAGCTTCTCAGTCGCCATGGCATCTTCGTTGGATTCCCAACGGAACTGCGCTTCAGTCATATGCACCCGCGCTTCACCGGCGTGCCCTGGCGCCAACTTGCGTTCCAGCTTGCCTTCATCGGCCGCCAGCTTCTCCAGCAAATCCGGGCTGATGGTCAAGCGATCACACCCGGCCAATTCTTCGATCTGGCTCAGGTTACGGAAGCTCGCACCCATCACCACGGTCTTGTAGCCATTGGCCTTGTAGTAGTTGTAGATGCGCGTCACTGACTGCACGCCCGGGTCATCGGAACCGGTGTAGTCGTTGCCGTTGGCCTTCTTGTACCAATCGTAGATACGGCCCACGAACGGCGAAATCAGGAACACACCTGCTTCAGCGCACGCCACGGCCTGGGCGAAGGAGAACAGCAACGTCAGGTTGGTCTGGATGCCTTCTTTTTCCAGTTTTTCCGCTGCGCGGATGCCTTCCCAGGTGGACGCGATCTTGATCAGTACACGGTCACGGCTAACGCCGGCCTTGTCGTACAGATCGATCAGACGGTGCGCACGCTTGAGTATCGCGTCTTCGTCAAACGACAAACGGGCGTCCACCTCAGTGGAAATACGGCCCGGTACGACTTTAAGGATCTCCTGGCCAACCGCCACTGCGAAACGGTCACTGGCCAGGCCCACGTCACCGTTGCAGTCCTGCACACATTCATCCAGCAGCTTGGCATAGCCAGAGATCGACGAAGCCTTGAGCAGCAGGGAAGGGTTAGTGGTCGCGTCTTGCGGCTTGAGCTTGGCGAGGGTAGAAAAATCGCCGGTATCGGCTACGACGGTGGTGAATTGCTTGAGTTGTTCCAGCTTGGAAGTCATGGGCGTGCTCTGTCCTGTGGGTCTGATGACATTACCCGAGCGCTGGCAGGCGCTCAAGGGCGCAAATGCGTTAGGTCGTTTGCGAGGGCAACAACCTGAAAACAGCCGTATGAATGGCGGTCGTACTGCTCAATAGGAGGGCAAAACCGCCGCCAGGTTCAACCCAACTGCCCGATAGCGCCTTCATGGCCACACACCGCACCAAATGTGGGAGGGGGCTTGCCCCCGATAGCAACGTATCAGTCAATCCAAAACTATCTGACCCTCTGCAAGCTAACCAGTCACCGCCCTTCCAACAAAGCCCCAGCCTGATCCAACAACGCCAACGGGTCCGCCGCCTTATGAATATCCACCGACAACAACTGCCTGAACCTGCGCGCCCCCGGAAAACCAGTGCCCAACCCCAACACATGCCGAGTAATGTGATGCATCGTCCCACCACTGGCCAAATGCTCAGCAATATAAGGCCGCAACTGCGCCAACGCCTCCGCCCGGCCAATCACCGGCGCCTCACTGCCAAACAACCGCTGATCCACCTCCGCCAACAGATACGGATTGTGATAAGCCTCCCGCCCCAGCATTACCCCATCAAACGTCTGCAAATGCTCCTGGCACTGCTCTAACGTCTTGATCCCACCGTTGAGAATAATCTCAAGCTCCGGGAAATCCTGCTTCAACTGCGCCGCCACGTCATAGCGCAATGGCGGAATATCGCGATTCTCCTTCGGCGACAGCCCCTCCAGAATCGCAATCCGCGCATGCACGGTAAAACTGGTGCAACCCGCGTCCTTCACCGTGCCGACAAAATCACACAGCTCGGCATAACTGTCCCGGCCATTGATGCCAATACGGTGCTTCACCGTCACCGGAATCGACACCGCATCGCGCATCGCCTTCACACAGTCCGCCACCAGGGCAGGGTGAGCCATGAGGATCGCGCCGATCATGTTGTTCTGCACACGGTCGCTGGGACAGCCGACGTTCAAGTTCACCTCATCGTAACCGGCCGCTTCGGCCATACGCGCGCAGGCGGCCAGATCGGCGGGGACACTGCCGCCTAATTGCAGCGCGAGCGGGTGCTCGGCTTCGTTGTGACGCAGGAAGCGCTCGTGATCGCCATGGAGGATTGCGCCGGTGGTGACCATCTCGGTGTAGAGCAGGGTGTGCTTGGAGAGCAGGCGTAGGAAGAAACGGCAGTGACGGTCGGTCCAATCCATCATGGGGGCGACGGAGAAGCGGCGGGAGAGTGGGGCGGATTGTAGGGGCATGGGGGGATCTGAGTTAGCGAGGCGAATGGGGCGTAGTTTATCAGGGATGCTTGCCAGGTACTTGGCGGGTTCTCACGGCTAGTTACTTAATCTCCAGTGACACCTGGAGCGCGTGCCGGTTAGGGTTTCGACGTAAACCTTGTGTTGGCGACTGTTCCCGGCGAGAGACGCTCGCAACGTTTCAGAGCGTAGTCTTCCATTTGCGCTGGTGCGAGCCTTTGAATGGTCTACGGCCTTGATCCTGGAGGATGATCGATTCGACTACGTCGAGTGTCGTTATCGGGCGATGGAGTACATAGGGGATCGGCTTCATGTCGTAGTGTTTACCCGACAGGGGTGACGCGGTCCACGTCATCAGCTTTCGTAAAGCTAACAAACGAGAGGTCAAAAATTATGACCAAGAAACCCAGTCCTGAAATGGTCGATACGGCAAACCCCGAATGGTCGGCCGAGGACTTTGCTAAGGCCAAGCCAGCCAGCGAGGTGCTTGTGGGATTGTTTGGCAAAGCTCAGGCGAAGGAAATGCTCAAGCCAAAGCGTGGCCGGCCAAAGTCGGTAGCCACTAAAGAGCACGTTAATGTTCGTTTTGATGCTGAGGTGCTGGAGAAATTCAGGGCTTCTGGGCCGGGTTGGCAAACGCGAATGAACGCCGCTTTGGCTGATTGGCTCAAGACGCACACACCGGATGAGCTGAAGGCTTAGTGCCGAAGATCATGCCTAAGACAATTAGCCGCCGATAAGGCGGCTTTTTACTGCCTGGTGATTAGCTCTGTCTCGGCAATGGTATAAATAAATTCGTCCCCATTTTCATGTGTTTGCCATTCATAATAGGTGATGCTAATTTTACTAAATTTGTTTTAGTATAAACTTTTCAGTTCGTATATTTCTGATTCCCTTCGCCCCTTTATTGACGATTCCATTATTTTCTAATTTTACAAAAGCATCGTTGATAAAGCCTTGCCATTGAGGGCGCGTGAAAATTTCAAGGTCTTTATTCCAGTCGTACGTTTTTTTTGAAACTTCACCAACTTTGAATTCTGTGCAGTTATTCCTATAGCCGATAGTGAGTTCTCTGATTACCAGTGCCATAGCTACTCTGCCTTCAAGGCTTAATTGAGTAAAAGCCGTTACTAGTTCGTTTTGAGTTGTCTCATACCTACTTTTGTGAAGAGCGCCAATTGCATATATTTGGGAAGGCAGGGAATTAATAACCTCTGCAGGATATTTTTCTCTCATGGTAAATATGTTTATTGTTTTAGTTATTTGGCGTTCGAAATCTGCATCCCGTTCATCGTCAATATGTATGCAGGCGTTGCATGTGCTGGTGGTTAAAACTCCAATTGTATGGGGTGTTAATTCTGAACATGTTTCACAGTGTTTTAACTCTAGATGTTGTGGGTAAGCGCTTTTCTCTGCACCTATCAGGATAATTGTGTTTCTTGAGTCTGGCGCCCATGTGTAGATATTTGGCGTGTTTGAATGGATGAAAAAGGCTTCGAGCAATAACCTTGTAGGTTCGCACGTTTGAACGGGCAATATATAAGCGTGCCAGATTTCTGACCAAGCCATGAAAAAAATATCATTTTGTGGTGTGATTTCAGTAGTTGGTTGGCTTTCAATTAATGTCTGTATCAGTGATTTAGATGCTTCTGATTCGATTTGGTCCTTTTTTTCTAAGTAAAGTACTTTTCCTAGGTTTTCATATTTACCTTTTTTTACATCATGTGCATCTAGAATTACGATGCAGCGTGATGTGGCACGTGAGTATGCGCAAAAGAATTCCGTGTTTGACATGTCAGTAGCTGCTAGTATGACGATAACTGGGCTCTCCAACCCTCTAAAACGCCCTATAGATTCTACTTTCACACCCTGAGGCACTATGCTTTGGTGAACGGCCATGTTAGATGGTGTCAGCACAATTATATGTTGAGGTAATAATCCCTGAGATAGGATTTGATCAATTATTTGACGTAATGTGGCTTTCTGGTTGCCAGTAATTATCTCCGTAAGAGTGTCTTCATCGCTTTGTCTTGAGTTTGTGATGGAGTGAGTTGGTTGTTGGAAGGTTTTTAAGCGCTCACAGACGCGCTTTGGCATCCGAAGACTTTCGGTAAGAAAAAATGCTTGTTGCTGAAGATAACCTTCTATCTCCATTAGGCTCACGGGTTTCTCATACGGGAACGCTTGAGCCGCGTCACACATTACAATGATCTTTTTAGTGGAGAAATGTTTAATCAATATTTCCCAAAATTCTTTGCGGATTACTTGGCCTTCGTCAATAATAAGAGTTGAGTACTCACTTATAAAGCCTCGTCCACAAGCTTTTTTTAGGCTTGTTGCTGCTTGTTTTTCAAACCACTCTGATGTGAAGTCTGCTTTTTCGCCGTTGTATGAAGAGGCCTTTGAACACAGGGAGTATATTGTTGTTGCTTGAGTATTATTATGTTGTATCAACTCTTTTGACAGCTTTTGAGCAAGAAGTGAGTTGAACGTAATGCATAATACTGACTGTCCTGCAGTAGAAAGTCTGCGAGCGGTTTCTACTGCTATAACTGTTTTTCCCGTGCCTGGCCAACCACTAATTAAGAATCTATCATTTTTCAGCGTCCACTCTATGCACTCTTGCTGTTCGGGTGTCAGTCGAAGCCACAGTTTATTGTCGCTGTTTATTCTTGAGTGCCAGCAAGGAGCGTAGCTAGCACTTGGAATTAACATTCCAATAATGGATTCAATAGCGGACTTGCTGATGGGGGTAGCTTGTAAGTTTTTTTTAAAGTAGCTCATAATTGAGCGTATTTTTTCGTTAACCCGATCTAAGTCATTGATGTCCAGTATCAATTTGATAGGGGGTAGATGGTAATTGTCCACCACGCTAGGAGGTAGCTCTGAAGCATTCATTTCTGAGCCAGGAAAAAAATAAGCACGTCCTATTTTAATTCGCACACCGTTGTTTCTTAACCACTCTTGAATGGCAAATATACCACGGTTTAACTGCGCGACCGGGTCGATGCTTGTATTGCTGTAATAAAAGCCCGATGAGTTATGTCCGAGTACTCCACCTTTTACTTCAAGCGCAAGAACGCCAAGGTCAGGGTGCAATATGAGAAAGTCAATTTCTCCAACAGGGCTTTTATTGTCGTGTAACTCATGTATGAATGAAGATAGCCAAGGAATACTATGGATAATTTGGAAGTCGTTGTCTAACTGGTCTTTAAGTAACCGGTAAACAATCGGTTCTGCCACGTGGCTGTCATTGTATTTTGGTCCGTGAGGGGGATGCATTATTGCCATGTGATTGTCCGTATCAATAAAAATACAATGTTAAGTGTGTGTGCTTTTGATTATTGCATAGGTATTATGATTTCCCCTAAGCTCTAAGCTCTAAGCTCTAAGCTCTAAGCTCTAAGCTCTAAGCTCTAAGCTCTAAGCTCTAAGCTCTAAGCTCTAAGCTCTTGCGGTGTGTCAGGCGCTTTTTTTGAATCGTAATCGCTCGACTCTCATCATTGACCAATTCGCTTGAGGAGAGATTCTAGGGGCTAAGTTTTTATCGTCCAGTCAGAAGCTTTTTTATTGGCAATTGTAAATCGTATAGCTACGCTGGATTTCTGAGCTTGCGCTTATGGTCATTCTCATCATTCCTTGGATGGGCGGCAAACGCCGCTTGGCCGGCCGCCTCATCCCGCTGTTTCGCCTCACGAATGCTACGGAGATATCGGGTCGGCCCCTGAGGAATTCCTAGGTTGAATCAGCAGGTCGTCGTGAGATGTGTCTGGGAGTGAATCGTTTGCTCCGGATATCGTGGTCTGACCCCGATACCTGACCCCGATACCCCTCGCGGGTATGTTTACCCGACCTTCGCGTCCCATGGAAGGGAACTAAGCCAGTCTGTCGACGCTGGCGAAAATGGCATCCGAGAAAGTCGCCAGCGGCTTTTGGATTTTCGAGAGCGATATAGTTCGCTTCGTCTTCCAGATTTTTGAGTGCTTTTTCAAGTCACTCAACCCGCGTTCCGACTCCAGCGCCTAGCGCGCATGGCCGCCACTTGGTCATCGGTGGCGAATTTGCCTTCGTTGGCGTCTTTTACCGCCAGCTCAATCTGAGCGGTCAGCGTTTTTTCATGCTCAATGTAGTCGCGAAGAACATCCATCGCAAGTAGTTCGCAGTCTGGCCGGTGGTTTTGGCGAGGTCAGTGAGAGAATTGGATAGGTCTTCCGGCAGATTTAAAGATATTCCAATCATGGCAATCTCGACGATGGACAGTTGAGGCCAACTTATCACCGTGGAGCGCTGGGTTGGATCAGCAAGTCGTCGTGGAGGCTATCTGGGGGGATCGTTTGATTTTCTCTGCCAACTCACAGCCAGAGGTATCGTGGTCTGACCCCGATATCTCCTTCATGGTCACCCCAGCGGTAGCTCGCAGCCGTATCGTACGAATAGACCACTACCGCTTGTCGGTTGAAATATGCATAAGTGCATTTTTGTTGCCTTTGAATACTGTATAGGCATACAGTATTAGGGCGACAGAATGAGAAGCGCAGAAGATGGAATTTTGTCCGTTGAGCTTCTCAAAGACAGAAAGTCCCAGAGCCGAAGCCGTTCGTCAGAGCGTAGTAAGGTAACGGGTGAATCAACCTCCATCCTATTGAGATATACCGAGCATTTATACTGGCCCTAGCGAAAAGGAAATTCACTATGCCTAATGGCGATACGATTTATCTTCCAGAAATTGAAGTCAACGTTATTAATAGATATGAACCTCAGACATTTGGAGGTGGCGGGGGCGATAGCAGCGATTTTTCATTTAGTCCTGCAGGACAGCTAAACATTGCCACAATAATTAATACATACCCACCAATCATTGCTCAAAATGTTAATGATCAAGAGGCAAGCGTTGCAGCAAAACTTCTGTCGATGCCCACTTCTATAGCAGAAAGTATTAACGCCATAGAAAAAAATGAAGACGACTCCGAAAGTGAAGTAGCGCAAATTGAAAAGCACATTCGCTCGGTAGATACGCTAATCGCTCAAAAAACACAGGGGTACGCTGCTCAAAAGGCGGAGGCTGATAAGTACTATTACGGAGACTTCTTTCGTTTCCCCACTATGCAATTTATTAAAAGTGCAATCAGCGGGGGGAGGACAAATTATCCTCCGGAACAGAACTATAGAGAATGGTACGCCTCACTTGAGGCTGCGTATGCTGCGAAATACAGCAACCGCGAGATCGATTATTTGAATGCCCTGAAGCAGAACCTTCAAGCACAGGCTAATCAAGCACGCGCAGACGCCGAGGCCAAACGTATTGCCGATGAGGCGGCAGCTGCGCAAGCCGCAAGGGTTGCAGCTGAGGCTGAAGCGAAACGCGTGGCTGACGAGGCAGCCGCTGCTGAAGCAGCGAGATTTGCGGCAGAGGCGGAGGCTAAGCGTATCGCAGACGAAGTGGCTGCGGCTGAAATCGCCCGTTTGGCCGCTGAGGCCGAAGCCAAACGTATCGCTGATGAGGCAGCCTCCGCAGAAGCCGCGAGGGTAGCAGCAGAGGCGGAAGCTAAGCGGATCGCGGCTGAAGCGGCAGCCACCGAGGCCGCGAGGGTCGCGGCAGAAGCACAACGGGTGGCCCAACAGCAAGCCGCTCGGCAGGCGGTATTCAGGACCGCCGGCACATTGGTCATGCCTGCAAATGCCACCGCGATCACTGTTTCGGGGCAAGGTCTGATTCAAGTCGGTGAAGGTGCTGCCGCCCTGGCCAAGGCTGTTGCCGATGGCATTGCTGAGCTTGGCCGAATCCTTTTAGTAGGTCCGGGCATGTACATTGCTACATTCGTGACGCTAGGTTTGTACTCCAGCCCCACCGCGAATGACGCGCAGGATCGTACACCTGATCGCATCCGTTATGGACTGGGTTTGCCGGCCGAACAGTTGGGGCTTCCTCCAGGCACCGACCTGCAAAGCATCGCGTTGGCTCAAGGCACCATCGAATTGCCATGGCGCTTGACCAACGAAGCCAAGGGTGATCGATCACTCATTTCAGTAGTCAGTGCTGATGGTGTGAATGTACCCCAGGCGGTTCCTGTGCGGGCGGCAACGCTGAATGCCACAACAGGGCTCTATGAGGTAGTCCTCCCCAGTACAATCTCTGCCCAGCCACCGATTACGTTGACCTGGACACCGGCAGCAGCGCCGGGAAGTGAGAACCCATCGAGCACAACGCCTGCGGTCCCTCCAGAAATCCCGGTTTACACCGGCACTACGTTAGAAACGATCACGGTTACGGCTGAGACTTATCCGGGTGTAATCACGACCTCTGAGGACTTGATCATCTGGTTTCCAGCGGATTCGGGTATTGCACCGGTTTACGTGATGTTTAGCGAACCTTTGGATTCGGGGATATTTACGCGTAAACAGCTAGATAGAAAGTTCAAACATGCTAAAAGTTTTGGTATAACGGATACTCGTAAAAATACGGAGACGTTAACAAAGCTCAGGGATGCTATAGATGAGCATCTTGCTGATGCTGATACGCATCCCCAAGGAACTTATCAACGAGAGGAGGGTTCAAAAGTATTCTTTAACCCAAAAACAAACAATGCAGTTATCCTTGATAAAGAAGGAAAATTTGTCTCGGGCTGGAAGCTTGATCCAAACACTCCACAATTTAAAAACTATGTGGAAAAAGGAGTACTACAATGAGTCTCGAACTGATCGACCTCGCAAAGCAGTTTGTAGCTGGCAGCTTATCTGCCGAAGCTTTCGCTGATCCTTATATCTCAAAGTGGAGCGATGAGCGTGATGCGGATAAGCTTAAAGACGATGATGTTAATTTATCAGAGTGTGCATCAAGCATATTTGTACTTGCTGATAGCTACAATCCCGACCTTGACCGCAGGGTGAGCGAACTCGACGAGGACGGTTTGAGAGGTGAGGTGAAAGCGACTTTAGAAAAATTCAAATTAAGTTAATTTCTCAATACCTGTATGGAAAGCCCAGCTAAAGCTGGGCTTTCTATTGTCTGAATATTGCCTCTTTATTAGAATATTGCCACTTTATTACACCTTCTATTCTGACTGGCCAAGTCGGCGAGAGCGTTGGACAGGTCTTCGGGGAGGTTTAGAGAGATCTCATTCATGGCGGTCTCAATGGTGGATCGTTTTGGGGCACTTTACACCGTGGAGCGCTGGCTTGAATCGGCAAGTCATCGCTAGGTGTATCAGGAGGTGGTTCGTTCGCTTTTACTCTCTGATCTTACCGCCGGATGTAGGTCTGACCCCGATATTTTAGGCCTACAGAATTAGCAGTTCTAATCCATCGCTGAAAAGGGTGAAGCTTGTGACCAGAAGCGGTAGATCCATAGCTGGCCATGTCGACAAGTTCTGCGTCTAACTGTGCCACAACAGTATTTACCGTTTTGGGTATAAGACGCAGCCATACGCTAGCTGGGGTGACGCCGCCTGGCTTCTACTGTGGAATAAATGTCCACTCAATTCCTTCGCGTTTGCTCTTCGGGGGCAGATAGTCTGGGAAGCCGACGATGTAGGCAACGCGATGAGTTCCCCTCCATTTGGTCTGAACGTTCGGAGAGCGGCAGAGGACGATGTCCCGAGCGAAGCCAGGTTTTATATCTGAAGCCTTAGGCGCCCGTGAGGAAAGACTGATCCATTTACTATCTTTGCTTTTTAGATTTAGACCGTTTAAAAACAACTTGATACCCAATACCGCGAAGCAGATAAGCGCGGCGGGAAAGAAATACGCAATATAAGCGGTTTTGTTCGCTATTAAACCGTCAGATGTCAGACCGGTGTTACTGAGGTACATAGCTGCAATCATGCCTGCGGCCATTAAAAAGATTCCGAGACATAAAGTTTGCATGTCCGAGTTTTTTGTGATTTTGGCTTGGAGTATCCGCATTCGCAAAACTGGATCAGTAACCGAATCCCAAGGTTTCTCATTGAATCGAGGAAACGATCTATAACCATCCTCGGTCATTAACTTTCTAACTTGATAAGAGCGCCATGCCCATAGGGCAAAGGCCAAAGTAACACATGCTAAGAGTGAGTAGAGCGCGTAATCAGCTAATTCATCAATCGGGAAAAAGACTTTTTGCAGTTCACCTGTAGAGCTATCTAGAGCGATCACTGCTGCGGCGCATGCAGTAAAGGCGTTGCTCGCTAGCAAGGATGTCAAATCAAACAAGCGTGTCAGTAGGGTTTTGGGTTCCATTAATGCGAGAGCTCCATCGGAAAGTAATTCTCATGTTCCATCGATGCATCACGGAGGAAACGAGGGGGAGGAAGGTTTCTCCGTCAAGAACGACCTGTAGGCGCCAGGGTGCTTGAGTGTGAGATTCTCTCATGTGAGGTGGCACATTGCCCACTTATTGTGTCGCACCTCAATAGTAGGCAACTGTATTACCAATATGCGTATGGCGGTTTCAGCTTGCTGAAAACGCCGTAATCGATAGCGAGGCTTCGCCAGAGATAGGTATTGGTGTTACTAAATTGGTACGGGCGAAATGGCTGCTGCTGTAAGGCTTAGTTTTAAAGGCCCTTGCTCTTAATCGTTCCAATCCATCATCGGTGCAACGGATAAAGCAGTCTCTTGTGTACAGGTCTAAATTTCTAGGAAATATCCCACACTCTTCTCGGCTTGCCCCTCAGACCACCCCTAGCTAACCTCCTCAAGCCGCTGCCAATCCAGCGGCCGGATGTGGAAGTCCGACCAAGCTGAAGGCGCTCAATCGCCCATAAACACCTACCGGCGTTTTTTTACGTCTGTATGATTGCTTATGGCGGCTGTGCGCGGGGCACTTCGGTGCGCCGGGTCCTTTAGCCCTGGTCTTCCACACCTGCGTACAGCTGCCACCCCTCATGTGGAAGTGAGATAGGCAGTTCCTTAAACGCTAAAGGAGCTTCGCCATGTACAAGGTCACACCTAATCCGCCTTATGCTTCAAACGCTGCATCTTCTGATCCCAAGCTTCAAGCCGCAGCCCAGCGGGCAATCAATCATCACTTGCCCCCGTCCGACGAAGCTACCCCCGCCGAGCGCCCAAGCAGCAACCTCTTCCTCGTCAACCCAACCATCGACCCCGAAACCCTCCTCGCCAACGCCGCCGAAAACCTAGCATCCGCCAACGAAATGGCCGCCACCCTGGCGTTCGACCTCGACGACTCCCAACGCGCCATCGCCCTGGGCATTCAGCAGTTAATCGAGTTGAGTTCGCTCCTCGTAGACCGAGCCCAAGAACAAGTTGCGCCTGTAATCAAACCAGTCAAAGCCTGACAACCAACCCTGCCGCCTTACCCCAAGGCGGCAACCTGAACTCATGCTGTCTCGCAGCGAAGTTTCATAATTCCCTGTGGCGCTGAGGTCTACGATTCCCTGCAAGAGAGGACCCCAGCGCCTCTAGCCCACAGGAAACTGAGACTATGATTTCGAACCTCGTCAAAGTCGTGATGATCACCGGCACGTTGCTGTTGAGCGCTTGTTCATCTTCACCCGCCGTGAGCAGTGACCCGTGCTTTTCAGGAGGGTGCCAGGCATTCGGTGACCACAGCCCCAGCAAAGCCACCAGGATGAATTTTGGTGGCAGTGGGCTGGGTAGCAGTTATGGGGAGTATGGGTCGGGGTTGTTGCATGATGATTGATGGGGTGGTGGGGCAGTTATTGGTGTATTGACTGGCCTATTGCTATCGGGGGCAAGCCCCCTCCCACATTGGATCTATGATCGGCGCGAGACTTGTGGTGTTAGTTGCCGCCCTTCATGCGCCGCGCAACCAGGTAGATGCCCAATCCGATCAGGGCCGTCACCGCACCGATGTAGCCAGTACTGGTCCAGCCAAACCCCGCCGTAATCGCCATCCCACCAAACCACGGCCCCAGTGCGTTCGCCAGGTTGAACGCGGCGTGGTTGGACGCCGCCGCCAAACTTGGGGCTTCGTGGGCGATGTCCATCAGGCGGATTTGTAACGGCGCCGCCAAGGCGATCATGGTGCCGACGAGGCCGATGCCCAGCAGTACGCTCCACAGCGAACTGGCGGCGAAGGTGAAGAAGATCAGTACGGCCATCGACCACACCAGAATCCAGCCCACCGCGCGAAATTGCATGCGATCGAACAGCTTGCCGCCGGCAATGTTACCGATGATGCCGCCCATGCCAAACGCGGCGAGGCCGAAGGGGATCCATTGCGGCGAAACCTTGGTCACTTCCAGCATGGTTGGCGCCAGGTAGCTGAATACGCAGAACATCCCGGCAAACCCGATCGCGCCGATGGACAGCGCCATCCACACTTGGGGTTTGGTGAAGGCGCGCAGTTCCTTGCGCGGGTCACTGCGTTCTTCATCGTGACGGTGTGGCACAAATTGCCAGACGAGGGCGATGGTGCACAGGGCGATCACGCTGACCAGGGCGAACGCCGAGCGCCAGCCCAGGTGTTGGCCGAGGAAGGTGGCGATGGGGTTGCCGAGCAGCATGGCCAGGGTCAGGCCCATCATCACTCGGGCCACGGCGCCGGCGCGTTTGTCGCTGGGCACCATGCTGGAGGCGACCACGGCGGCGATGCCGAAGTAGGCGCCGTGGGGCAGGCCGCTGATAAAGCGGAAGGCCACCAGCGAGCCGAAGGTGGGGGTGAAGGCGGTGGCGAGGTTGCCGAGGGCATAGAGGCCCATCAGCAATAACAGCATGTGTTTGCGCAGCAGCTTGGCGCCTAGGATCGCCAGCAGCGGGGCGCCGACCATCACGCCCAGGGCGTAGGCGCTGATGGCGTGGCCGACCTGCGGCTCGCTCAAGCCCAGGTTCTGGGCGATGTCGGGCATCAGGCCCATGATGGCGAATTCGCCGGTGCCGATTGCGAAAGCGCCCACGGCCATGGCCGCTTCCATTTTGGCGGCACTGCGCGCGGGCAGGACGTGCCCGGGTGTTGGGTGGGTAGACATGAATGGCTCTGTTTGGATGAGGTGTACGAAAGACAATCGCCGATGCTACGCATGGGACGGTGAGGGTGTCTAGAACAGCCAGGCGCATGAGAGTTCCGGGCCTGTGACCCCAGGTCGCGGCTGGCCGCCTTGACACCTTCGCGAGAAAACCCGCGATTTAAAGGTGTCAATTGGCCAAACGGCGCATAAACGCGGTTTGGCGTGATATTCTGCGCGCCGTCTTGGTCTAGTCTTTCCTTGGTGCGTACACCCGTATACGTCCCAGCGGTTGGCTGTCGCCCAGGTAGCTGAAGCCAATAATGATAAGAAGTCAGCGCAGAAGGGACATAACAGTGAGGTCGATCCATCGGCCTTGTGTGCCCACCCTGCAGTCCTCATGTGAATGTGTAGGCCCCGCGGTACGTTGCCTGGCGTAGCGTGATCGAGGGTCACCCATGATCAGGGGCGGTAGGGCGGATGGCGTTTTATCATAGGTGCTACTGATGTTTAAGAAAGTAAACACTGCCCTGCTGGGGCTGGCTTTGTCGATGGGGATCACGTCCGTTCACGCGGAAGAGGCAAAGAAAGTCGATGTGCTGCTGATCGGCGGCGGCATCATGAGTGCAACCCTGGGTGTCTGGCTCAACGAGCTGGAACCGGGCTGGTCGATGGAAATGGTCGAGCGCCTCGATGGCGTGGCCGAAGAAAGCTCCAACGGCTGGAACAACGCCGGTACCGGTCACTCGGCCCTGGCTGAGCTGAACTACACCCCGGAAGACAAGAACGGCAATGTTGAGATCCCGAAAGCGGTCGAGATCAACGAAGCGTTCCAGATTTCCCGTCAGTTCTGGTCCTGGCAGGTCCAGCAGGGCGTGTTGAAGAACCCGCGTTCGTTCATCAACTCCACTCCGCACATGAGCTTCGTGTGGGGCGATGACAACATCAAGTTCCTGAAAAAACGCTACGAAGCGCTGAAGGCGAGCCCGCTGTTCGCCGGCATGCAGTACTCCGAAGACCCGGCCCAGATCGCCAAGTGGGTTCCGCTGATGATGGAAGGGCGTGACCCGAACCAGAAAATCGCGGCCACCTGGACCCCGATCGGCACCGACGTGAACTTCGGCGAGATCACCCGCCAGTTCGTTGCCCACCTGCAGACCACCCCTAAGTTCGACCTGAAACTGTCGAGCGAAGTGCAGGACATCACCCGTAACGAAGACGGTTCGTGGCGTGTGAGCTACAAAAACCTCAAAGATGGCACCAAGACTGAAACCGACGCCAAGTTCGTGTTCATCGGTGCCGGCGGCGGTGCCCTGCACCTGCTGCAAAAATCCGGTATTCCGGAAGCCAAGGAATACGCCGGCTTCCCGGTGGGCGGTTCGTTCCTGGTCACCGATAACCCGACCATCGCCGAGCAACACCTGGCCAAGGCCTACGGCAAGGCATCGGTGGGTTCGCCGCCGATGTCGGTTCCGCACCTGGACACCCGCGTGCTGGATGGTAAGCGCGTGATCCTGTTTGGCCCATTCGCGACCTTCTCCACCAAGTTCCTGAAAGAAGGCTCGTACCTGGACCTGCTGACCAGCACCACCACCCACAACATCTGGCCAATGACCAAAGTCGGTATTCGTGAATACCCGCTGGTCGAGTACCTCGCCGGCCAACTGATGCTGTCGGATGACGACCGCTTCAAGGCGCTGCAAGAGTACTTCCCGAACGCCAAGCAATCCGACTGGCGCCTGTGGCAAGCCGGCCAGCGTGTGCAGATCATCAAGCGTGACGAAGAGCAGGGCGGCGTCCTGAAACTCGGCACCGAAGTGGTCAGCTCCGCCGACAACTCCATTGCCGGCCTGTTGGGTGCATCGCCAGGCGCGTCTACCGCGGCTCCGATCATGCTGACCGTGCTGCAAAAGGTGTTCAAGGACAAGGTTGCAAGCCCGGCCTGGCAGGAAAAACTGCACCAGATCGTGCCAAGCTACGGCACCAAACTGAACGACAGCCCTGAAGCGGTTGCCAAGGAATGGGCCTACACCGCCGGTGTGCTGCAACTGACCCCACCGCCAGCGATTCCGCAACTGACGGCTCCACAGGCCACCGAGGCTGCCAAGCCTGCGGCTGAGCCAGGCAAGCCGGCGTCTGATCTGGCGCTGTAAGCAACGCTCAAGTAAAAGCCCGCTGAACCGGTGACGGTCAGCGGGCTTTTTTGTGCGCGGCGTTCAGACCCTGAAGTGCCTGACTTGCTCGTACAGATGCAGGGCCAGCGCGTTAGCGGTGTCGCACAGCAGATACAGATGCTGTGCGGGGAGGGCCGGCAGTTGCGTGATTTGCCTCAGCCCTTCTCCCATGCGGCTCTCCTCCATCAGGCCCACGGCCACGCCGCTGCGCACGCAAGCTTCTACCGCTGATGAGTTGGGGCTTTCCAGCAGTACGCGATGGTAAATCCCGTGATCTTTCAGCGCCTGTAACGCCGCCGCGCGGTACGGGCAACCAGCGATAGGCACGGTGATCGGCAGCGGCGCGTTGGGTGGGTAACTGAACTGCTCGGCGGCGACCCACAGCGGTTGCACAGGCCCCAGGCGCTCACCCTGTGCCAGTGGGTGTGCACTGACGGTGATGACCAGGTCCAACTGGTTTGCCGTGAACAGATTCAACAGTTCGCCACTGGTGCGCGCTTCGATTTCCAGTTCCAGCAGTGGGTTGTCGGCGATCAGTCCTGGCAGGAATTTGTGCATGAAGGCGGGTGCGTAGGTGTCGGGCACGCCCAGGCGGATCTTGCCCTGCATGCGCTGGGGCATCAGCGAGATCAGCAGGCGGTCGTGGCTTTTGAGGAATTCGGTCGTTTCGCCCAACAGTTTCCTGCCGTACAGCGTCAGATCCACGCCCTGGTTACTGCGGCTGAACAAGCGTTGGCCTACTTGGTCTTCCAGCTTCTGAATCTGCGTCGTCACGGTGGACGCGCTGCGGTGCACATGCTCGGCTGCTTCGTTGAAGCGGCCAAAGCGTGCGACGGCGTGAAAGGTGCGCAACAGATCGATATTCAGTTGTTTGGCCATGGTTCTACTAATGCGGATTGGCAATGCAGGTTATTCAAATATACAGAAGAGTCCTCCTTCCCTAGCCTTGAAGTCAACTACACAGGCTGGAGGCTGCATGAAGCGATCAACCCTGGGATTGCTGCTCTTGCAAGGGGCGTTTGTTCTGTCATGGAGTTCGGGCTATATCGGCGCGAAGTTGGGCACACAAGGCAGCGGGGCGTTCAACCTGCTGTTCTGGCGATTTTTGTTGGTATCGCTGTGTCTGGGAGCGTTCTTGAACGTCAGGTTGCTGAAGGTGACCTGGGCGCAGATTCGCCATTACGCCATCATCGGCTGCCTGTCGCAGTTTCTGTACCTGAGTTGCCTCTATGTGGCGATCCAGAACGGTTTGCCGCCGGGCATTGCGGCGATCATCGCGGCGCTGCAGCCGTTGATGACAGCCGCATTGTCGACGGGCAGCGCAACTGAGCGCAGCGGCGGCTGGCAATGGGTGGGGCTCATGGTCAGCTTTGTCGGCGTAGCGATCGTGATCGCCGGGCAGTACAGCAACAGTGGCAAAGAAGTTGGCCTGGCCATGTATGGGCTGCCAATGGTCTCGGCGCTGGGGCTGACGCTGGCGACCTTGTACGAGCGCCGTTCGCAGCAGAGCACGCAGGCCGGCTTGCTCATGCCGCTGTTTATCCAATCGCTGCTGACGTTGATCGGCTTCACCGGCGCGGTGCTTTATACCGATACCTTGAGCATTCCCCATGACGTCGACGTACTGGTTTCGATTGTGTGGCTGACGGTGTTTTCCACCTTTGCCGCCTACTTGAGCCTCTGGCGGCTGCTGCGCGTGATGACGGCTACTCGGGTTGCGGCGTTGGTCTATCTGGAGCCTCCAGTCACCCTGGTATGGGCGGCGCTGATGTTCGGCGACGAAATCCATGTTTCGACCTATGCCGGCATTGCCGTCGTGATTGCCGGGTTACTGTTGTTGCGCCTGAAGCGACCGACCGTCGCCTGTACGACCTGAGACCTTGAGGGTTCAGCAATCTGACAGACATCTCCTGTTAAAAAATAACTCAAGCCCAGGCAGGAGCCCGGCTGGAACACAGGGGATTTCTTTCTGATGCAAGTACAGGGCGTTAACGCCCGAGGGTTTTGTATGTTGCTACGTTATGCAGCAATGGCGGCGGTAGTCGTCGCGGCATCCGGGTGTGTGCAAGAGCGCGTCGTGCATGAGCGCCGGCCGGTACAACGTGAGTATGTGGAAGTCGTGGCGCCGCAACCGCCGCCGGTGCAGGTGATCGAAGTCGAGCCGGCGGTGCGCGAAGGTTATATCTGGTCACGCGGTTACTGGCGCTGGGAAGGCGGGCGCTATGTAGCGGTGCACGGCCATTGGGAGCCGGTACGCGTGGGCTATCGCTATGTGCATCCGCATTGGGTGCAGCGCAACGATGGTTATCATTGGCAGGGCGGTGGTTGGGTTCGCTGACCGAGCGGCCCCTCCCAAAAGATGGCCTAGCCGATCCGTTTCATGCCCGCTGCCTTGACCGCATTCAGGTCGAAGGTGGCGGTGTACTCGCAGCCGGCCGCGTGGGCGCAGCGTTCGATCAGGCAGTCGGCGAAGTCTGCTTTGTTCGCAACGAACTTGCGCAGTGCCTGCCAGACGACATCGGCGTGCTCGACAGTGAGCTCGCGCGTATGCAACAGGGTTTCCAGCACCATCACCACATCGCTTTTGGCCGATTGGTAGCAGGCCTGCAGCACCCATACCAATTCCACAAGGGTCACCAGGCTGACAAAGCCCGGTGACGCGGCGCTCAATGATTCAATCAGTCGCGACGCCTTGGCGGATTGAACGGGCTCATCCTGGGTGACATAGCGCACCAGCACGTTGGTATCCAGGCCGATCATCGCGCGTTTGCTCCCTGTGCCGCGATGGCCCGGTTCATGTCCTCGATGGACACGGCAGTGGCAGGCTTGCGAATCAGCCCCTTGAGGTCGGTGACGGTTTTACTCGCGGCGATCATGGAAAACTTGCCGTCTTCCATTTCGACGAACTCCACCCGGTCGCCTGTTTCCAGGCCGAGGGCCGTCCTGACCTGGACAGGGATGGTGATTTGCCCTTTTGAAGTAAGTGTGGCGGTTGCCATAGTGAAGACCTCCATCGTGATGCTCCTTACCTTAGGGTAAGGAGTGATCGAGGACAATATCCGTTGGTCCATAGGGTGCTCGCAGAAGTGGGTGAGTCGGTACTAAAACCCTAGTCCGAACTCTCGATCCCCACACCTGTGATCACGCGCCAAACCGATACAAACTATGACGGCTCGCCGCTGGCTCACTGCACCACGCGGTAACACGGCACATACGCTGCTCCGCCCGGCAATTTCATCCGGTGCTGGGCGACGAAGGCCTTTAGCAGTTCATCCAGCGGTTTCATGATCGCCGGGTCGCCGTGGATTTCGTACGGGCCCTTTTCTTCGATCAAACGAATGCCTTTGTCCTTCACGTTACCCGCCACGATCCCCGAGAACGCGCGACGCAGGTTGGCCGCCAGTTCATGGGGCGGCAGCGCGTGGGTCAGTTGCAGGCTGGCCATGTTTTCGTGGGTCGGGTCGAAGGGGCGCTGGAAGCCTTCGTCGATCTTCAACAGCCAGTTGAAGTGGAATGCGTCGTTGCGCTCGCGACGGAACTGTTTGACCGCCTTGAGCCCTGCGGTCATCTGGCGCGCGACTTCGGCCGGGTCGTCGATGATGATCTGGTAATGCTTCTGCGCCGCTTCGCCGAGGGTCGCGCCGACGAACGCATGCAGTTGTTCCAGATAAGGCGCCGCATGTTTGGGCCCGGTCAGCACGACCGGGAACGGCAGGTCGCGGTTGTCCGGGTGCATCAGGATGCCCAGCAGGTAGAGAAATTCCTCGGCCGTACCGGCGCCGCCAGGGAAGATGATGATGCCGTGGCCGACGCGCACGAAGGCTTCGAGGCGTTTCTCGATGTCCGGCAGGATGACCAACTCGTTGACGATCGGGTTGGGCGCTTCGGCGGCGATGATGCCTGGCTCGGTCAGGCCCAGGTAGCGGCCGCCGGTGATGCGCTGTTTGGCGTGGGAAATAGTCGCGCCTTTCATCGGACCTTTCATCACGCCGGGGCCGCAGCCGGTGCACACGTCGAGGCTGCGCAGGCCCAGTTCGTGGCCGACCTTCTTGGTGTATTTGTATTCTTCGGTGTTGATGGAGTGGCCGCCCCAGCACACGACGATCTTGGGTTCGACACCCGCGCGCAGCGTACGGGCGTTGCGCAGCAGGTGGAACACGTAGTCGGTGATGCCCTGGGAGTTGCTCAGGTCGATGCGCTGGCTGTCCAGCTCGTTCTCGGTGTAGACGATGTCACGCAGGGCGCTGAACAGCATTTCGCGGGTGCTGGCGATCATTTCGCCATCGACGAAGGCATCGGCCGGGGCGTTGAGCAGTTCCAGGCGCACGCCGCGATCCTGCTGGTGGATACGCACTTCGAAATCTTTGTAGGCGTCGAGGATGGTCTTGGCGTTGTCGATATGCGCGCCGGTGTTGAGGATCGCCAGGGCGCACTGGCGGAACAGGGCGTAGATGCTGCCGCTGCCGGCTTCACTCAGTTGCTGGACTTCACGTTGGGACAGGGTTTCGAGGCTGCCCTTGGGGCTGACGGAGGCATTGATCACTTGACGTTGGGGCATTCTGGTTCCTTGAAAGCACAGCCATCGCGTCTACAAAAGGCGCAATGGCTTGAGAATGAGGCGCGCCGTATACGGTCGCACGAGACGGTTATTTACCTCACGCACAAGGCCGAGTGCAAATACCGTCCAGCACCATCATGCCGCAGAACTTACTGGATCAGCTTCCAGTTTTTGTAGAAAACCCGACGCAGGGTGAACACCAGGCCGGCAAACCCCGAGATCACGGCGTTCAACACGGAGGGCACCGGGGTCGGTCGCACAATATCGATGAACAGGCAGTAACGTTTCGCATCGTTCTTGTTAAAGGACGCATGCATCAGCGTGTCATCGAAGATGAACAGCGGGTCGTCGTGCCAGTAGTGCTTGTGCTTGCCCACCTGGATATACACACCCTCGTGATGCGGCGCCGGCGCCATGTTGTAGAGCACGCGGAACATCATGCGCAACGGGCCGAAATGGAAGGACGTCGAGCGGTTCTCGTTGAACACCGAAACGCCGATGGTCTTCACGAATGGCAGTTTCTTGCGCAGTTGCGGGATGTCCAAGGCGGTTTCGATCGGACGACCGTACCACTGGAAAAACAACATGCCGCGTTTCTTCTCGGCCATGCGTGCGTCCAAGTAACCGATGATTTCTTCCTTGCGGGCCATGGCGTCGTCGATGACCTGTTGCAGGTCTTCGCGCCAGGCGGGCGGCAGGTCGTCCAGGGTGTAGACATGACGGTTGCGGCGGCTCAGCAGGTCGAACAGGGTGTTGAACGGCGCCAGGATCCAGGTGTTACGGCCGTTGCCGATGAAATATTTCTTGATGGTAGCGCGGTCATACAGGCCATTACGCAGGAAGTCATACAGACCGCAAACCACCACCAGCAGTAAAAACGCCAGGCTGGTACGCGGAAAATAGGCGATAAACAGTAAAACGCCGAGCACCCAGGCAAGGGATATCAGCTTTTTACCCACGGCATTTTTGCTCATGAAACGCGGCTCCAGGCCTGAAACATAATGAAACAATTTCGTCATGATAGAGCTTTATGGCGCGCGCAGGCGTTTTAAATAGTTCGAAAATTGTGAAGTCGCTGCACAATTTGTTACTGGCCCCAGAGGCAAGCGGGTTTGGGTGGATTGAATTTTGAGAACGGAAGATTTGCGACTATCGTGACGCTTCGGTTTTTCGGACGTCATAGACCGGTACGATTGAAGTTGAATGGCCACCACTGGCCTTCGGCACCTTGGAAGAGGCAGTATTTTTATGATCATCAAACCGCGCGTTCGTGGCTTTATCTGTGTGACCGCTCACCCTGTTGGCTGTGAAGCGAACGTCAAAGAGCAGATCGACTACGTGATTCAGCACGGCGCCATCGAAGGCGGCCCAAAGAAGGTGCTGGTCCTCGGCGCTTCCACTGGTTACGGCCTGGCCGCGCGCATCAGTGCCGCGTTTGGCTGCGGTGCCGACACCCTGGGCGTGTTTTTTGAAAAAGAAGGCGAAGAAGGCAAGTTGAGCTCCGCTGGCTGGTACAACAGCGCGGCGTTCGAGAAGTTTGCCGTGGAAAAAGGCCTGTACGCCAAGAGCATCAACGGCGACGCGTTTTCCGATGAGATCAAGCGCCTGACCATCGACACCATCAAGAAAGACCTGGGCAAGATCGACCTGGTGGTCTACAGCCTGGCCGCGCCACGCCGTACCGACCCGCAAGGCGTGGTGCACACCTCCACCCTCAAGCCGATCGGCAAGGCCGTGACCCTGCGCGGTATCAACACCGACAAGGGCGTCGTGGTCGACACCACCCTGGAGCCTGCCACCCAGGAAGAAATCGACGGCACCGTCAAAGTGATGGGCGGTGAAGACTGGCAGCTGTGGATCGACGCCCTGCGTGACGCCGATGTACTCGCCGAAGGCGCCAAGACCACCGCGTTCACCTACCTCGGTGAGAAGCTGACCCAGGACATCTACTGGAACGGTTCCATCGGCGAAGCCAAGAAAGACCTCGACAAGAAAGTCCTGACCCTGCGCGACAACCTCGCTGCGCTCAAGGGCGATGCCCGCGTGTCGGTACTCAAGGCCGTGGTCACCCAGGCCAGCTCGGCGATCCCGATCATGCCGCTGTACCTGTCGCTGCTGTTCAAGGTGATGAAAGAGCAGGGCACCCACGAAGGCTGCATCGAGCAGGTCTACGGCCTGTTCAAGGACAGCCTGTACGGCAAAGAGCCCAAGCTTGATGCTGACGGCCGCCTGCGCGCCGATCTGGCTGAGCTGGAGCCGAAGGTCCAGGACGCCGTAGCCGCGCTGTGGAACCAGGTGACTGATGACAACGTTAACGAAATCAGCGATTTCGCCGGTTACAAGGCTGAGTTCCTGCGTTTGTTCGGTTTTGAAGTCGACGGCGTGGACTACGACGCTGACGTGAACCCGACCGTCAAGATCAACGGTCTGGTCCAGGCATAAGCGCTATCACTGTGGCGGCTTGATAATCGACTTATCAAGCCGCTTTTTGCTGCTCAGCTGTCAGGCTTGCCTGGAACCAGACAGGCGCTGTTTTGCCAGGGTGAAGTCTGACCGCCTCACATTCACCACCTCTTTCTCCCATAGCGGATTGAGCGGCACGTGATAACCGCTGTCCTTGGCGGTCTTTATCAGCTCAGCCATTTCCCTGCTGTCATGGATGATACTGATCTCATCGAATCTACCTAGTTTTGCCGGCAGGAAGAAAGTCGCCGGGTAGTTTGCTGCCACGTCCGTCGCAGGGCTGCCTGAGTCTGCATTGTGATGGACCACCCGCTCCGCGTCGCCGACCAGCTTTCGATTGATGATTCCGATCATTTCCTCTATTCGCGGCGTGATATTGCCGAGATCGGGGTTTTCCTTGCGGTAGAAATGAGCGGCATTTTCAAAGTCCGCCGATAATTCCCGTGGAACTTGCTGGTAGTGGCTAACCCGACCCCTGAAGACACTGTGGGCGATATCGGGTACCGGCAGCTTATCCTGGGCGCCAAAGTCACTTAGGTGAGGCGCGATCAAGTGCAGGTCATAGTCGGCGGTCAAGGCCTTGCCCTCTAGCTGCTTGGCCAGCACGTGCAGCGCCTTGCCGTTGTGCGTGATCAGATAGTTGTCGTCGCCAGGCGAGGCGGGATGGGCTTGGAACTCATAATGCTGCTGACTTGGCCCGCGAGCGCTCAATTGCAGCGTGCCATCACCTCCGCGAGCTGCCCGCCCAGTGATTTGGCCAAGCTTTACCAGCTCGTCAATGCGATGACGCGAGAGTTTCAAGGGGATCGGGACTGCATGGCCTTGCTCGATGCAGTCCAGGATCTGCGCGTTGGCGTTAGCCACCTTTTCCGGTGACTTGTGCGCGAACTGTTCGAGCTTGCTAAATGCCTGGTCCGTACAGATCAAGCCGGATTGTGGCCCCCAATTGGCACTTTTGCCTTTGATATGAAAGTCCTTGGTGGGGTGCCCAGCTTCTATCAGCCCTGTGGCCACGGATTCGACCGGGCGTATGCCGATGATAGAGTTGGTGGCTGCCGCTATCCGCTGCAAGGGGGCGAGGTGGCTCGACACTATTCCGGTTTGCGCTTTTACCTGGTCGATCAGTGCATGCGGGGCATCGACCTCCGGCGTAGTGCTGGCCTGCACAAGCGCCTGGTTGCGATGCAGTACTTCCAGACTGAGCGCGGAAGGTGATGTTACGGCGGTAATCATGGCAATCATTGGAATACCTCTACGTCACGTTTTTTTGCGACCGCATTGATGATTCCTTTCAGTCATGGATTTCCCTGAGAGCGAAGCTCACCTTAAACGATGCTTTCGGCGATGTGAGTGGGCGTTTCACTTTTCAGAACGGTCCTACCGTGGCTTACCTTTTGCTGTTTGCTTCGGCATGCAAGACTGCGTCATCCATGTGCGCAAACAGGAGGACCCATGACGATTCGTGCAGTCGTGTTTGATTTCGGCGGTGTGTTGTTTGACTGGAACCCGCAACATCTGTACCGCAAGCTCATTGCCGACGAGCAGGAGCGGCAATGGTTTCTCGACAATATCTGCACCCAGGCCTGGAACACCGAACAGGATGCCGGTCGCACCCTCGCCGAAGCCACCCGCCACTTGATTGAGCAACACCCCGAACATCAGAGCCTGATCCAGGCTTATTACGAGCGCTGGCACGAGATGTTGCGTGGTGAGTTGCCCGAAGGTGTCGCAATTCTCACTGCGTTGCATCAAGCGAATATGCCGCTGTTCGGGCTGACCAACTGGTCGGCGGAAACCTTTCCCTATGCCCGCGAGCACTATCCGTTCCTGCAGTTTTTCCGCGATATCGTCGTCTCGGGCCAGTTGAAACTGATCAAGCCTGACCCTGCGATCTACCATGCCAGCCTCGCTCAGGTGCGCGTTCATTTGCCGGATGTCCAGCCTGGCGAAGTGGTGTTTATCGATGACGTCGCGGGCAATGTCGAAGCGGCTGTGGCCCTTGGCTGGCAGGGTATTCACCATGTGTCGGCCGAGCGTACTGCCGCCCATTTGCGCAAGCTGGGGGTGGGCTTCTAGCGCGCCCACTTCTCCATGGCAAAGTCGACGAAGGCGCGCAGCTTGGGCAAGCGGTAACGGTCTTGGCGATACAGCAGATGCATGGGGCGGCTGGACAGTTGATAGCTGGTCAGCAAGGCCACCAACTTGCCGCTCTCCAGGTCCTGCTGCACCAGGGCATCGGCCAGCATGCTGATGCCCATCCCATTGACGGCCGCCTGGCGCAAGCCCTGCGAGCTGTTGATGGTCAATGAGCCGGAGACCGGAACCTCTACCTCGCCGTCCTCGTCGGTCATGCGCCACAGCTTGTCGGTGTCGCGCCAGTTGTCGTTCGCCGGATAGGCGAACGCCAGGCAGTTGTGGTGCCGCAAGTCATCGGGCGTCGACGGCGTGCCGCGTCGCGCCAGGTAATCAGGCGACGCGCAGAGGGTCAGGGTGTAATCCTGCAGTGGCCGGGCGATCAGGCTGGAGGTTCCCAAGTCGCCGAGACGGATTGCCACGTCGAAGCCGCTGTCGACCAAGTCCATCCGCTCATTGCTCAGCACCACGTACAGGTCGATCTGCGGGTAGCGCTGGGAAAATTCGCTCAAGGCCGGCACCAGGCGTTCGCTGCCGAATACCGGTGGCACGGTAATACGCAGGCAGCCTTTGGGCGTTTCGCTGTGGATCTGCTCTGCCAGTAGCTCGGAGTCGGCCACCAGTCCCAACACCTCCAGGCAGCGCTGGTAATACTGTCCACCAAACTCGGTGAGGCTTTGTTTGCGCGTGGTGCGCTTGAGCAGGCTGACCCCCAGGCGCTGCTCCAGCGCGCGCAGGTGATTGCCGACCATGGTGGTCGACATTCCGCATTCCTGTGAGGCGGCAGTCATGCTGCCGGTCTCCACGACTTTCACGTACACCGACATTGCCTGGAACACATCCATTATCAAGCCCTGGTTCAAAGTCATTGCAGGAATGCGCAGTTTATCCAGCACGGGTGGCTAACGATACTGCATCCATCCTCACGATGCACTGGAGCTTGCCACCATGACCGCCGCCTGCCTGATGACCACGTATCAACCTTTGGCCCTGAGCTTCACCCGTGGCCTGGGTACGCGCCTGTGGGACCAGCAGGGCCGTGAATACCTCGACGCGGTGGCCGGTGTGGCGGTGACGAATGTGGGCCACTCCCACCCAAGACTGGTGTCGGCGATCCGCGAGCAAGCGGGCCTGCTGCTGCACACCTCCAACCTCTACAGCATCGATTGGCAGCAGCAGTTGGCCCGGCGCCTGGCTCAGCTATCCGGCCTGGACTGCGCGTTCTTCAACAACTCCGGCGCCGAAGCCAACGAGACGGCGCTGAAACTGGCACGCTTGTATGGCTGGAAAAAAGGCATTGAAGAGCCGTTGGTGGTGGTGATGGAGAACGCCTTTCACGGGCGTACCCTCGGCACCATGGCGGCCAGTGACGGGCCCTCGGTGCGCCTGGGTTTCCAGCGTTTGCCGGGGGATTTTCTCAAAGTCGGGTTTGGCGATCTGGCGGCCCTCGAGGCCATTACTGAACAATTCGGCACGCGCATAGCGGCCGTGCTGCTCGAACCGATCCAGGGCGAAAGTGGCGTGTTGCCCGCGCCCCCCGGCTACCTGAAAGCCCTGCGCGATCACTGCACACGCCACGGCTGGCTGATGATGCTGGATGAAATCCAGACCGGCATTGGCCGCACCGGCGCTTGGTTCGCCTTCCAGCACGAAGGCATTACCCCGGACGTGATGACCCTGGCCAAAGGCCTCGGCAATGGCGTACCCATCGGCGCTTGCCTGGCCCGGGCCGCCGTCGGCCAGTTGTTTACCCCCGGCAGTCACGGCAGCACCTTTGGCGGCAACCCGTTAGCCTGCCGGGTGGGCTGCACGGTGCTGGACATCATTGAAGAGCAAGGCTTGCTGCAGAACGCTGCGCAACAAGGTGCACGACTGCTGGCGCGGTTGCGGGTGGAATTGAGCGAGCATCCGCAGGTAGTGGTGATTCGGGGGCAGGGCCTGATGATCGGCATCGAACTGGCTCGCCCATACCGCGAGCTGGCCCAGCGTGCGGCGCAGGAGCATGGGCTGCTGATCAACGTGACGCGCGGCAAGATCATCCGCCTGCTGCCTCCGCTGACGCTGGATGCCAAGGAAGTCGAGATGATCGTAAGGGCGATCACCCGCCTACTTGAGTAAAACCCGATCAAAATGTGGGAGGGGGCTTGCCCCCGATGGCGGTGGTTCAGTCAGTCCATCTGTCATTGATACACCGCTATCGGGGGCAAGCCCTAATGCCAGTCAGTTAAGGCTTTTTGTAGGAGCGAGCTTGCTCGCGAAAAACGTCAACGATAACGCGTGCTTTCTGAATGAACGCGGTGCCTGTGAGTTTTTCGCGAGCAAGCTCGCTCCTACAGACGGCGGTGTACGCTTAACTGACTGGCATTAGGGCAAGCCCCCTCCCACAGGGGATCTGCGTCACCTTTAAAGGTCATTGCCGTTCAGCCATTCAGCCATTCAGCCATTCAGCCATTCCTGGTTCATGGTTTCGGTATCCCCCAGGTATTCCAACAACCACGTCATGGCCGGCGACAGTTTGTTCTGCGCCCACGCCACGCACGACGGGCTGGCGGGGAAGGGCCGGTGCAGTTGCAGCGCCACCAGCTCACCGCGCTCGATCCACGGTAGCACCTGATGCGCCGGGGCCATGCCGACGCACAAGCCATCGCGCAGGCAATCGAGCGCCGAGGACCAGTTGGGCACCACCAGGCGCCGCTGGTTATCCAGGGTCCAGGTATCGCGCTTGGGCAGGTTGCGTGAGGTGTCGGTCATGCACAGGGAGGCGTATGGGCGCAGTTGATCGTCACTGAGCAGGCCTTCTATCGCCGCCAAGGGATGCCTGGCGCTGACCACGCACAGCCAGTTCAACAGGCCCATGTCGCGGAATGTGAAGTGGCTGGCCACCGGCACCGCGCTGGTGGCACCGATCACAATGTCAGTACGCTCATCCGCCAGGGCATCCCACACGCCGTTGTACACCTCGTACTCCAGCAGCAATTCCACTTCGGGAAACTGCCGATAAAAATCCAGCACCAGTTGCCGACAGCGCTGCGGCTTGACGATGGAATCCACTGCCACCTTCAGTTGCCCGCTCCAGCCATTGGCCACCTGCTGGCACAAGCGCCGTGTGCCGAGCATTTTTTTCATCACGCCGCGGGCTTCGTCTATAAACAGCCGGCCGGCGGGCGTCAGCTCCACGTCACGGTGGCGCCGTATGAACAGCGGCACCGCCAGCCATTCCTCGAGTTGACGCACCGTATAGCTGATGGCCGACGGTACGCGATGCAGTTCCTGAGCGGCGGCGCTGAAGCTGCCGTGGCGTGCGACGGCATCGACCACATCCAGAGAGTATTCGGACCACATGGCGGCTGCCTTCAAAATTATTGATAAGAGTGTCCAATTATTATCGCTTCACAGGAAAACTGTCAGCTTCATAATGGGCGCCAGTCAGCAAATAGTTTGATGGCAGGATCTACAAGGCTTCAATGAAAAATTCTTTTGGTTTCACTTGGTATCTGGCGGGGCTGAGCATGCTCGGTTATCTCGCCATGGACATGTATTTGCCGGCGTTTGGCGCCATGGGCGCGCAACTGCAGATTGGCGCCGGGGCCGTGGGCGCCAGCTTGAGTATTTTCCTCGCCGGGTTTGCGCTAGGGCAGTTGCTGTGGGGGCCGTTGTCCGACCGGCTCGGGCGCAAGCCGGTGCTGCTTACGGGACTGAGCCTGTTTGTGCTGGGGTGCCTGGGCATGTTCTGGGTGCAGACCGCGCCGCAGCTGTGGGCGCTGCGTTTTATCCAGGCGATCGGTGTGTGTTCCGCCGCCGTGAGCTGGCAGGCGCTGGTGATTGATCGCTACCCGGCCGATAAGGCGCACCGCGTGTTCGCCAGCATCATGCCGCTGATGTCGCTATCGCCGGCTCTGGCGCCGCTGTTGGGCGCGATGGTGTTGAATCACTTTGGCTGGCAGGCGATTTTCGGCGTATTGCTGGGCGTGTCGCTGCTCTTGCTGCTGCCGACCGTGTTCCTGCGCAGCGCGCCGAAGCGCCAGACGGACGTACCGGTGCGCCTGGGCTATGCACAGCTGCTCACTTCACGGGTATTTACCGGCAACGTCATGATATTTGCCGCCTGCTCCGCCAGTTTCTTTGCCTGGTTGACCGCTTCGCCATTTATCCTCGGCGGCATGGGTTACAGCCCGAATGACATCGGCCTCAGCTACGTGTTGCCGACCCTGGCGTTTCTGGTCGGCGGCTACAGTTGCCGCAGCGCCTTGCAACGTTTGCCGGGCAAGACCCTGCTGCCGTGGCTGCTCGCGTTCTATTGCCTGAGCATGGTGGCGTTGTATCTGGTTGTAACCCTGACCGTGCCGACCCTTACTACCTTGCTGATTCCGTTCTGCCTGATGGCGCTGTGCAACGGTGCAAGCTACCCGATCGTGGTAGCGAATGCGCTGATGCCCTTTGCGGAAAATTCCGGCAAGGCGGCGGCACTGCAAAATACCCTGCAGTTGGGCTTGTGCTTTCTCGCCAGCCTGTTGGTGTCCTCCATGATCGAGCAGCCGTTATTGATTACGGTGATTGTGATGCTGGCGACCGCGCCGCTGGCTGTGCTGGGTTATTGGTTGGCGCGACCGAAGGGTAATGCTTCCGAACTGGCCAGCGCCTGAGCTGACAATGCGGTAAAAATGTGGGAGGGGGCTTGCCCCCGATAGCGGTGTATCAGTGCCAGCTAGGCTAGCTGACCCACTGCTATCGGGAGCAAGCCCCCTCCCACATTTGTATTGTGTTTCTTCAGTTAGAACGTCACTTCCATATTCACTGTCGGCGTTGAGGTGCGGCTACCTCGGCCACCGTCCACGCCGAACTTGTTATGCCAGTACTCGTAGCCCACGCCCAGGTACAGGTTCGGCTTGACGCTCTTGCCCGGCCGCACCGCCACCATCAGCGCGGTGCGCATCAGGGCTTCCGGCGCAGTATCGCGGCCATGATAATCCTCGCCTTTCTCCCCCACATAATTGATGAAGCCCTGGAATTTCGCCGCGTGGTTGGCGATCTCGAACGGGCGCATCCATGTCAGGTTGAGCATGTAAGTGTCGTCAAAGGTGTGGTTCGATTCCTGCGCGCCGGGAATGCCTGTGTGGTTCTTTTCCTTGTAGTACATCAGGCTCAGGTCCAGCACACCGACGGTATTGAATTTCAAGGTGGGGCCGATGACCAGGGCGCGTTTTTTGGCGGAAGCGAGGTTGTTGTTGCGGTTTGCATCAAAACCCAGCGTCAGCGCGTAATCCTTGACCAGCCCGCTACCCAGCGGCGTGTCGAATACCCGTGAGGCATACAGTTGGTGCCGGTACACCGCGTAGACCTCGCTGCCACCGTGGTCGGTGCCCTTGCGCGGGTCCTTGCTGTCGGAAAGGAATACATCGAGATTCAGAAAATTGCTGCCGTACTGGTAGCCGCTGGCGTGGGTGAAGCTGTAGATGCGCTTGCTGAAGTCGTCAGGGTTGTTCGGGTTGGTGAAGTGCTGGCCGTAGCGAAACCCCAGGCTGTTGTTCATCCATTCCACTGCGACAGCCTCGCCACCGCCGAGGAGGGTCAATGCGACGGTTGCGCCCTGCAATGCCTTTTTCATTCTGTTGGCTCCTTTGGCGTTCTGGCTCATGACGGCCGGATTGTTTTTGTAACGCCGCGGCAGGGTATCTTGTCTGAATGATTGTATACAACTCTATGGACATACAGTCTGAACATTGCATACAGTGAGCGCACAACAAAAACAGAGACCCCTCACCATGACTATCCCGAAGGCGTCACCGCAGCGGCCCGAAGATGAAAATCTAGGCGTCGCCGCCAACATGGCTTACGGCCTGCAGCATGTGCTCACAATGTACGGCGGCATCGTTGCTGTACCGTTGATCGTCGGCCAGGCGGCCGGGTTGTCACCTGCGGATATTGGCCTGTTGATCGCCGCGTCACTGTTCGCCGGTGGCCTGGCCACGCTGTTGCAAACCCTTGGCCTGCCGTTCTTCGGTTGTCAGCTGCCGCTGGTGCAGGGCGTGTCGTTCGCGGGTGTGGCGACGATGGTGGCGATCGTCGGCAGCGACGGGGCAGGGGGCGTGCCGGCGATTCTCGGCGCGGTGATGGCCGCGTCGTTCATTGGTTTGTTGATCACTCCGGTGTTCTCACGCATCACCCAGTTTTTCCCGCCGCTGGTGACCGGTATCGTGATTACCACCATCGGCCTGACCCTGATGCCCGTGGCGGCGCGCTGGGCCATGGGCGGCAACAGCCGCGCGGCGGATTTCGGCAGCATGTCGAATATCGGCCTGGCTGCACTGACGTTGGTGCTGGTGTTGCTGTTGAGCAAAATCGGCAGCGCAGCCATCTCGCGCTTGTCGATTTTGCTCGCGATGGTGATCGGCACGCTGATCGCGGTGTTTTTGGGTATGGCCGACTTCTCCGCCGTCACCCAGGGGCCCATGTTCGGTTTCCCCACGCCCTTCCATTTCGGCATGCCGACCTTTCATGTGGCGGCGATTATTTCCATGTGCATCGTGGTGATGGTCACGCTGGTGGAAACCTCGGCGGACATCCTGGCGGTGGGCGAGATCATCGACACTAAAGTCGACTCCAAACGCCTCGGCAATGGCCTGCGCGCCGACATGCTGTCGAGCATGTTCGCGCCGATCTTCGGCTCCTTCACGCAAAGCGCATTCGCCCAGAACGTCGGCCTGGTGGCGGTCACCGGGGTGAAGAGTCGGTTCGTGGTGGCAACGGGCGGGGTGTTCCTGGTGGTGCTGGGCCTGCTGCCGTTCATGGGCCGGGTGATTGCCGCCGTGCCCACATCGGTGCTTGGCGGCGCCGGCATTGTGCTGTTCGGCACGGTGGCGGCCAGCGGTATTCGCACGCTGTCCAAGGTGGATTATCGCAACAACATGAACCTGATCATCGTGGCCACCAGTATCGGTTTCGGCATGATCCCCATCGCTGCCCCCAGTTTCTATGACCAGTTTCCCAGCTGGTTCGCGACCATTTTCCATTCGGGCATCAGCTCATCGGCGATCATGGCGATCTTGCTGAACCTGACGTTCAACCATTTCACCGCCGGTAACTCGGACCAGCAATCGGTATTCGTGGCGGGGACTGAGCGCAGTTTGTGCTTTCGCGACGTGGCGGCGCTGCGCGATGGGGATTACTACCGGGGTGGGAAGTTGTTCGATGCCGAGGGTAAGGAGATTCCGCTGGTGGCGGATACTTTGAGAAAAGCATCAAAGCCTGAGCCCACCGAGGTCTAAATGTGGGAGGGGGCTTGCCCCCGATGGCGATGTGTCAGCCAATATCTCCATTGGCTGACACACTGCTATCGGGGGCAAGCCCCCTCCCACATTTGGAATCTAGCCAGCCTTGAGCGCCGTGTGCTGCATTGAGCACACCTCATCCAGAAACTTCACCACTGTCCCCATGCACGCCTGGCGTTCTTCCACGTGGGGCATGTGGCTGGAGTCTTCGAACAGCGCCCAGCGCACGTCCGGGATTTCATCCAGGAACGGCTTGACCACCAACGGCGTGGCTTCGTCATGGCGACCGGAAATCACCAGGGTCGGTACCTTGATGGCCGACAGTCGGCCAATCACATTCCAATCCTTCAAGCTGCCAATCACATGGAACTCAGTCGGGCCGCTCATGGCGTGGTACACCGTCGGGTCGGCATCGACCTGGGCGAAGGTGCGCGCCACCTCTTCCGGCCATGGGTTGACGCGGCACACGTG
Organism: Pseudomonas sp. R2-37-08W; assembly: GCF_003851705.1. Classification (NCBI taxonomy): domain Bacteria; kingdom Pseudomonadati; phylum Pseudomonadota; class Gammaproteobacteria; order Pseudomonadales; family Pseudomonadaceae; genus Pseudomonas; species Pseudomonas sp. R2-37-08W. The sequence goes on from NZ_CP027728.1 coordinate 1,782,656, forward strand.
CTGGTCGTAGAAAATCCGCGAAGCCGCTTGGTATTCCGGGTCCTGATAGTTACCGGCGGCCTCATGCTTGAGCAGGGTTTCATGCACACCTTCGGGCAACAATTTGCGCAGCCGATTGGCCTCGCTGACCCAGGTGCGCATGCATGTCGGTGAGTTGGCCGGGATAAAGGCACGCAAGCCCTTGGGTTGCAAAATGGCATGTTCGCTGCCGAGCATGCCGCCCCAGGATTGCCCGAGGATCGCGTAGTTGTCGCTGATTTGCAGGTGGTCGAGCAGGTTGTTCAACTCGTCGAGGAACAAACCGATGGTCCAGAACGAAGAAGGCTTGTCAGGTAAATGCGTCGAGCGGCCGTTGCCCAACTGGTCGTAGTGAATCACCGCATGGCCGCTGGCGGCGACATCCTTGAATGCGTCGACGTAATCGTGGGTGCAGCCGGGGCCGCCATGGATGATCACCAGCGGTGTGCGGCCTGTCGCCAGCTCACCGGTGATGCGATACCACGTCTGATAGGCGCCGAAGGGGGCGTAGCCTTCGCGGACTTTCTCGATGAATTCCATTTCGTACCCTGCTCTGAAAAAAGGATCAGGGCTACGATAGTCTGCACGCAACGTTTAGGTAACTAGCAAAACAGCTAGGTTTTGCCTAAGGATCAATCGTCCAGCAACCGGTAGTGCGTGGCTCGCACCACCGCCTGCACGCGGTTCTTGGCGCCCAATTTGTGCATCGCCGACGCCAGGTGCAGGGTGACCACCGCCAGCGAACGGCTCAATTGCGCGGCGATCTCGGCCGCAGTCAAGCCATCGGCGGCCCATTTCAGGCACTCGCGCTCGCGTTTGGTCAGGTGGATATGCGGGTAGGTGCGCAACGCTTTGTTGAATAAAGGGTAAGCCGCCTCCTGTAACGCATGGCTGATCACGCTGAAGTCCGACAAGGTTTGCTGCGCATCCTTCAATACCGTGCTCGCCGTACCGGTGCGCAGGCCGGTCAACGAGGCGAAGCCACCGCGGGGCAGGTGGATCGGTACGCTGACGCCGCAGGTCAGTTGCTGTTCGTGCAGGTAGGACGAAACGGGTGCATGGCAGGGGTCGATGATCGTTTGCAGGGCAGTCTCGGCCTTGGCCTCATAAGACCAGACAAATGGCGACACACTGTTCAAGGCCAAATGTTGCACCGGGTCGATCTGGTAGAACCCCTCGCTGCACCACAAGGCGTGCCAGTCGGTCGGCGTGTTGCGCAGTTGCAGCACCGAGGGCGTGATCAGCGCACCGTTGAGGTCGATGGGCACCGGCGTGTAGTCGTACACCAGCGCATCGAAGCCCAGCTGTTGGGCAAGGATAAACGTATTGTCCATCTGCTCGTCCAGGCTCCTGCCCGGCATCAGACGACTATTGAAGGCAGTTAGCTTGGCCAGCATCCGTTCTGCTCCCGAATTCATTTGAATCTCCACTTGCTGCAAGTAGAATGCCACGCCCCGGCGAAGGACTGCCAGGCCAAACCTATAAGAAACGCTAGGTTATGGACGCGCGGCATCCTCGGTAGTGTTGACGTGATAAACGGCCACTACCTGCCAGGCCGATACAACACAAGGAATGTATGCATGTGGCGTGAAATAGCCCCCGACCAGCGGTACAACGTGCAAGTCGACGGCCATAATCTCGTGGTCTACAGCTTTGGCGACGGCGATGAGGTGCTGCTGTGCCTCAACGGCGGCCCGGGCCTGCCGTGTGACTATTTGCGCGACGCCCATGGCTGGCTCAAAGAACATAACCTGCGAGTGGTTGCATTCGACCAGCTTGGCACCGGCGCATCAGCCAGACCGAACGACGTTTCCCTGTGGGAAATCCGCCGTTATGTCGAAGAAGTTGAAACCGTCCGCCAGGCCCTGGACCTGGGCCGTGTGCACTTGCTCGGGCATTCCTGGGGCGGTTGGCTGGGCATCGAGTACGCCATTCATTATCCCGATGCGCTGAAAAGTCTGATCCTCGAAAACACCGTCGGCGATATTCCGCACCTGTCCCAGGAGCTTGAGCGCCTGCGCGGCGCCCTCGGCAGTGAAACCGTAGCCATGATGCAGCGTCATGAAGCCATGGGCACCCTCGACCACCCGCAATATCAAGCCGCGATCACCTTGCTCAACTACCGCCACGTCTGCCGTCTGGATGAATGGCCGGAGCCGGTCAAACGCTCCCTCGGCGACTGGAACATGGGGCCCTACGAAACCATGCAAGGGCCCAACGAATTCCTGTATGTCGGCAACCTCAAGGACTGGAACCGCATCGCCGAAATGGCCGACTTGCGCATGCCGATGCTGATCACCACCGGCCAGCACGACGAACTCACCCCGGCCTGTGCCATGCGCATGAAAATGGCGGCCCGGCACGCCGAATTGCACGTATTTCCCAACAGCAGCCATATGCCGTTCTACGAAGAACCCCAGGCGTATTTTCCGGTGCTGCTGGACTTTCTCGCCCGCCACCGAGGCTGACGGATGAACCTGGCCCGCTACCGTTTTGTGTTGTCCCGGCCCCTGCAGTTGTTGCCGGTGCTGTTGGGCATCAGTTTGATCACCTTCGTGCTGGTGCGCTCGATCCCGGGCGATCCGGCGCGTGCGCTGCTGGGCTCGCGCAGCACGCCGGACGCGTTGCTGAAGATCCGCGCCCAGTACGGCCTCGATGAGCCGTTGTGGCTGCAATACTTCTATTTCCTGAAGAACCTGCTCAAGGGCGACCTCGGCCAATCGCTGCTGTACAAGGTCGACGCCCTCAAGCTGATCGTCACCCGCATCGAGCCGACCCTGGTGCTGGTGCTCGGCAGCGTGGTGCTGGCGCTGTTGATCGCGGTGCCGCTGGCGACACTGGCGGCGCGCAATAAAGGCGGCTGGCCCGACACCCTGATTCGCGTGTTCACCACGGTCGGCCTGGGCATGCCGGCGTTCTGGCTGGGCCTGATGCTGATCCTGTTGCTGAGCGTGCAATGGGGCCTGTTTCCGGTGTCCGGTTATGGCCGCACCTGGCTGGACAAGGCCCACCATATGCTGCTGCCGTGTCTGACCATTGCGCTGGCGCTGTCGGCGGTGCTGGTGCGTAATCTGCGCGCCAGCATGTTGGTGGAGCTGCAGGCCGACCATGTCACCGCTGCACGGGCGCGGGGGCTGTCTGAAACCGCTGTGTTCCGCCGCCATGTCGTGCCCAACTCCCTGGTGCCGGCGGTTAACCTGCTGGCAGTGAATATCGGTTGGCTGATCAGCGGCACGGTGGTCATCGAAAGCCTGTTCGCCATTCCCGGCATCGGCCAGTTGCTGGTGCGCGGTATTTTTACCCGCGATTACATGGTGGTGCAGGGCGTGGCGATGGTGCTGGCCTGTGCGACGGTGGTGGTCAACTTCGTCGCCGACGTGGTGACGGTGGCCCTCGACCCACGGGTGAAGATGCAATGAACAGCCGCCCATTGGTCGCCCCCTGGCGCCTGCGCCTGGGTTTTGGCAACGGTCGCCTGACTGCCGCGTGGGGCCTGTTGATACTGTTTGCATGGTTGACCCTGGCGCTGTTCGCGCCGTGGATCGCCCCCTACGACCCCATCGCGCAGAACACCGAGATGAGTCTGCTCGCGCCCGGCATTGCGCACCCGTTCGGCACGGACAACTACGGCCGCGACATCCTTTCACGGGTGATATGGGGCGCGCGCATCGACCTGCAACTGGCGATTGTCGGGGTGATCTTTCCGTTCATGATCGGCACCTTCGTCGGCGCGGTGTCCGGCTATATCGGCGGGCGCTTCGACAGTGTGTGCATGCGCGTGATCGATGTGGTGCTGGCGTTTCCGTTCCTGGTGCTGATGCTGGCGATCATGGCCATTCTCGGGCCTGGGCTGCAGAGCTTTTACATCGCCATGGCGCTGGTGGGCTGGGTGTCGTATGCGCGGTTGATCCGCTCGCAGATCCTGGTGCTCAAGGAAAGCGAGTTCGCCCTGGCCGCCAAGAGCCTGGGGTTTGGCCATGGGCGCATCCTGTTCCGGCATTTGCTGCCCAATGCGCTGTTCGGCTCGATTGTGTTTTCCATGTCCGACGCGGTGCTGGTGCTGCTCAACGGTGCGGCCGTGAGCTACCTGGGCCTGGGCGTGCAACCGCCGACCGCCGAATGGGGGACGATGGTCGCCGAAGGCCAGGCCTTCATCACCACCGCCTGGTGGATCTGCACCTTTCCAGGGTTGGCCATCGTGACCCTGGCCATGGGCTTCAGCCTGCTGGCCGATGGTGTGGCGCAAGTGTTGGGGGCTCGTTCATGAGCCTGCTGCAGGTGCGCGACCTCAGTGTGATCGCCAATAACGCCGGGCGCGAGCTGTGCCTGGTCGACCGCGTGTCCTTTGACCTGGCCGAAGGCGAGATCCTGGGGTTGGTCGGTGAAAGCGGTTCGGGCAAGACCCTGGCGTGCCGCGCGCTGATGCGCCTGTTGCCGTCGCCCAACCTGCGCGTACAAGGCGGCGCAGTGCAACTGGCCGGCCAGGACCTGTTGCGCCTGGATGAAGCCGGCATGCGCACCGTCCGGGGCGGGCAGTTGGGCATGATTTTCCAGAACCCCAGCAGTCACCTGGACCCGTTGATGCGTATCGGCGAACAGATCGCCGAGGGCATCCGCCTGCATCAGGGCGCCTCGAAAAAAGACGCGCGCCTGCAGGCCATCGACGTGCTGCGCCAAGTGGGTATCCCAGACCCACAGGCGCGGGTCGACAACTATCCCCATGAATTTTCCGGCGGCATGCGCCAGCGCGCGATGATTGCGGTAGCCCTGGGGTGCAACCCGAAGGTGCTGATCGCGGACGAACCCACCACCGCCCTCGATGTGACGGTGCAGGCGCAAATCCTGCGGCTGTTGCTCGACCTTCGCGACAAGCGTGGCCTGTCGATCATCATGATCACCCATGACCTCGGCGTAGTGGCGCAAAGCTGCGACTCCATCGCGGTGATGTACGCCGGGCGCCTGTGCGAACACGGCAGCAAATATGAACTGCTCGCCCATCCTCGGCATCCGTACACCGCCGGGCTGATCGATTGCCAGCCGGCCCACAGCAGCGGTCATGCATTGCTGCGCACTATCCCTGGCCAGCCACCGCTGCTCGATGCATTGCCTGACGGCTGCCGTTTCAACCCCCGCTGTCCGCAGGTCGGCCCGCTGTGTACGACGCTGTTGCCGGAAGGCGCACGGCTGGCGTGTCACTATCCCCTCGGAGAACGCCCATGAGTCTGCTGCAGATCAAGGACCTGGAGGTGCGCTTTGCCGCGTCCGGCACTGGCCTGTTCGGGTTGAACAAGCAGTGGGTGAGGGCGGTGAACGGGGTTTCACTGAACCTGGCGGCCGGTGAAACCCTCGGGCTGGTGGGCGAGTCCGGCAGCGGTAAAAGCACGTTGGGACGGGCGATCTTGCACCTGAACCCGATCATCGCCGGGCAGGTGTTGTTTGACGGTGTCGACATGGCCCAGGGCAGCGCCATCGATATTGCGCGGTTGCGCCAGGAAACCGCGATGATTTTCCAGGACCCTTACGCCGCCCTGAACCCGCGCCACACCCTCGGCGAAACCCTCGCCGAAGTGTTGCGGGTGCAGCGCAAGGTCGCCCCGGAAAACATCCGCGCCCGGGTCGATGAGCTGCTCGAGCTGGTCGGCCTGCGGCCCGAATTGGCGTCGCGCAAGCCAGGCTCCCTCAGTGGCGGCCAGTGCCAGCGCGTAGGGATCGCACGGGCGCTGGCGGTGGAGCCGCGCTTGATCATTGCCGACGAATGCGTGGCGGCGCTGGACGTGTCGATCCAGGGCCAGATCATCAACTTGCTGCTGCAATTGCAACAGCGCATGAACCTGGCGATCCTGTTCATCGCCCATGACCTGGCCATCGTGCGGCGCCTGTGCGACCGCGTGGCGGTGATGTACCTGGGCAAGATCGTCGAGGAGGGGCCGGTGGAAGCGGTGTTCACTGCACCGCGTCACCCGTATACGGCGGCGTTGATCGAAGCGATTCCGCAGATTGACCCGCATCGCCCGTTACCGGCGCAGCCGCTGCCCGGCGAACCACCCAGCCCACTGAACCTGCCCACCGGTTGCGCGTTTCACCCGCGTTGCCGGTATGCCCGCGCCATGTGTTCCGTGATGTTGCCGCCCACCCACTCGCTGCATGAGCATCGATACAGTTGCGTGCTTGAACACCCCTTTGATCCTTCCTGCCCATCATGAACAAGGAGTTATGACATGCAATCGCGCCATTTGAAATTGCTCGCCGCCGCCACGCTGACCGCCTGGTCCCTCACTGCCGGCCTGGCCCAGGCCGCCGGCGTCCTGACCATCGGCTGCCGTGAAGACAGCACCACCTTTGACCCGATCAAAAGCGCGCAGAACCGCGATACCTGGGTGTTCGCCAACGTCTACGACACCCTGGTGCGCGTGGATAACCTGGGCACCAAAATGGAACCGGGCCTGGCGCAAAGCTGGGAGATTTCCAAGGACGGCCTGACCTACACCTTTAAACTGCGCGACGCGAAGTTTTCCGACGGTTCGCCGATCACCGCCAGCGATGCGGCGTTCAGCCTGTTGCGCATCCGCGATAATAAGGCGTCGCTGTGGAGTGACCCGTTCAGCCTGATCGACACCGCCAAGGCCAGCGATCCGAAGACGCTGGTGGTCACCCTGAAAACCCCGGCGGTGGCGTTTCTCTCGCAACTGGCCTCGCCAACGGTGTCGATCCTGTCGGAAAAAGCCATGACGGCGATGGGCGAAGACGCCTACTCGGAAAACCCGGTGACCTCCGGCGCGTTCACCGTGGACGAATGGCGCAAGGGCGACCGCGTGATCCTGAAGAAGAACCCGAACTTCTGGCAGGCCAGTAAGGTCAGCCTGGACGGCGTGGAATGGGTGTCGGTCACCGACGACAACACACGCATGCGCATGGTGCAGAACAACGAACTGGACACGGCGATCTTCGTACCCTTCTCCCGTGTCGAGGAGCTGAAGAAAGACCCGAACGTGGTGATCCACGCCGACCCGTCCACCCGCGAAGATCACCTGCTGATCAACCACGCGCACGGCCTGCTGGCCAAGCCGCAGGTGCGTGAAGCGCTGGACATGGCCATCGACAAACAATCGTTGGTAAAGACCGCCACTTACGGTCAAGGCACCGTGGCGTATTCCTACATCCCCAAAGGCTCGCTGTATCACTACGCCAATAACCTGCAGCGCCCGTATGACCCGACGGCGGCCAAAAAGCTGCTGGCAGAGGCAGGCGCCACGGACTTGAAGTTGAACTATGTGGTCAACGCCGGCAATGAAGCTGACGAGCAGATCGCAGTGATCATCAAGGACCAGTTGGCCAAGGTCGGCATCACCGCCAACCTGCAGAAGGTCGACCCGACCCAGAGCTGGCAGATGCTGGTGGACGGTGAGTACGATATTTCGGTGATGTACTGGACCAACGACATCCTCGACCCGGACCAGAAGACCACCTTCGTGCTGGGCCACGACACCAACCAGAACTACATGACCCGCTACCAGAACGACAAGGTCAAGGCGCTGGTGGCACAAGCGCGCATCGAGGCCGACCCGGCCAAGCGTGAGCAGATGTATGTGGAATTGCAGAAACTGGCGAAGCAGGATGTGAACTGGATCGATCTGTATTACAGCCCGTATATCAACATCTCACGCAAGAATGTGAGCAACTTCCTGCAGAACCCGTTGGGGCGCTTCACCCTTGAGGAAGTGGTGAAAAACTGACAAGCGCTGCAATACCAATGTGGGAGGGGGCTTGCTCCCGATAGCGGTGGATCAGCCAATTAATCTGTTGGCTGGCACTCCGCTATCGGGAGCAAGCCCCCTCCCACATTTTGTTCCACTTATGTCTTGTGTCAGGGGTTATTGCGCATCAAACGCCTGCCCATTGATGCCCGCACTGTCCGGCCCCATCAAATACAGGTACACCGGCATGATCTCTTCCGGCGCCGGCCTTTCCATCGGGTTTTCCCCTGGGTACGCCTGGGCCCGCATGCTGGTGCGCGTACCGCCCGGGTTGATGCTGTTGGCGCGCACGGCGGCCACATCCTCCAGCTCATCGGCCAGGGTTTGCATCAAGCCTTCGGTTGCGAACTTCGACACACCGTAGGCGCCCCAATACGCCCGGCCCTTGCGCCCGACGCTGCTGGAGGTGAACACCACCGACGCATCCTGGGACAGTTTGAGCAGCGGCAGCAAGGTGCTGGTCAGCATGAACATCGCGTTGACGTTCACGTGCATCACCCGCATGAAATTCTCGCCGGACAACTGTTCGATCGGTGTGCGCGGGCCGATGATCGAGGCGTTGTGCAGCAGGCCGTCGAGGCGGCCAAATTCCCTTTCGATCATCGCCGCCAGCTCATCGTATTGATGGGGCAGGGCAGTCTCCAGGTTGAACGGGATCACCACCGGCTGCGGCTGGCCCGCCGCTTCGATCTCGTCATACACCTGAGCCAGGTTGGCTTCGGTCTTGCCCAGCAGCAGCACCGTGGCGCCGTGGGCCGCGTAGGTTTTCGCCGCAGCGGCGCCGATCCCACGGCCGGCACCGGTGACCAGGATGATGCGGCCTTTGAGCAGTTCCGGAGGTGCAGCGTAATCAAACATAAATAGCCTCGACAAAATTCAGTATGTGGCCAAAATCCAAACAGTACACAAATCCAAATGTGGGAGGGGGCTTGCTCCCGATAGCAGAGTGTCAGTCACTGCATTTATTGGCTGATCCACTGCTATCGGGAGCAAGCCCCCTCCCACATTGGATCTTCATCGGTCAGTAAGAGCGGTGAGTTATCAGCAACTGCACAGCGCGTTATCCAGCACCTTGCGCAGCTCCAGCGGGTGGTCCACCACCACATCCGCGCCCCAGTGACGGGGGTTGTCATCCGGGTGAATGTAGCCATAGGTCACCGCCGCCGTGCGCGTACCGGCATCACGGCCGGACTCTATGTCACGCAGGTCATCGCCGACGAAAAGCACGCTGGCCGGGTCCAGGTTGAGCAGCTTGCAGGCCAGGAGCATCGGTTCCGGGTCCGGCTTGCTGTTTTTCACGTGGTCCGGGCAGATCAGTACGGCCGAGCGTTCGGCCAGGCCCAGTCGCTGCATGATCGGCTCGGCAAAGCGCACCGGCTTGTTAGTGACCACGCCCCAGATCAGCTTGGCCTTCTCGATGTCTTCCAGCAGTTCGGCCATACCGTCGAACAGTTTGCTGTGCACCGCGCAGTCTTTGAGGTAGCGCTCGAGGAATTCCTGGCGCAGTGCTTCAAAGCCTGGCGACTCCGGGTCCATCGAGAAGGTCACGGCGACCATGGCCCGCGCGCCACCGGAGATTTCATCGCGGATGTGCTGCGGATTGACCGGCGCCAGGCCACGCTCGGCGCGCATGGCCTGGCAGATGGCGATAAAGTCCGGCGCGGTGTCCAGCAGGGTACCGTCCATGTCGAAGAGAACCGCTCGCAACTTCACAGGCTTACTCCTCGCGCAGGGTCTGGATCATGTAGTTGACGTCAACGTCGCTGGCCAGCTTGTAGTGCTTGGTCAGTGGGTTGTAGGTCAGGCCGATGATGTCTTTTACGCTGAGGCCGGCCTGACGGCTCCAGGCCCCCAGCTCGGACGGGCGGATGAATTTCTTGAAGTCATGGGTGCCGCGCGGCAGCAGCTTCATGATGTATTCGGCGCCGATGATCGCGAACAGATAAGCCTTGGGATTGCGGTTGATGGTGGAAAAAAACACCTGGCCGCCGGGCTTGACCATGCGGAAACAGGCGCGGATCACCGAAGACGGGTCCGGCACGTGCTCGAGCATTTCCAGGCAGGTGACCACGTCGAACTGCTCAGGCATTTCCTCGGCCAGGGCTTCGGCGGTGATCTGGCGGTACTCCACGCTCACGCCGGATTCCAGCTGATGCAACTGGGCCACGGCCAGCGGCGCTTCGCCCATGTCGATGCCCATCACGGTAGCGCCACGCTGGGCCATGGCTTCGCTGAGGATGCCGCCGCCGCAACCCACATCCAGCACCTTTTTGCCGGCCAGGTTGACGCGTTCGTCAATCCAGTTGACCCGCAGTGGGTTGATGTCGTGCAGGGGCTTGAACTCGCTCTCACGGTCCCACCAGCGGTGGGCCAGGGCTTCGAATTTGGCGATTTCGGCGTGGTCGACGTTGCTCATGGTGAATCCTCTGAATCTGATAAATCGGTTTATTCGCTGTGCCCGCTGATGCGCTGGCCCCAGGCAATGGCCGTGGCGGTCAACTGTGCTTCATCCATGCGGGTCAATCGTCGGTCGTCGAGCAACTGCTTGCCGGCGACCCAAAGGTGTTTCACGCAATCGCGACCGGTGGCATAGATAAGCTGTGAGACCGGATCGTAGATCGGTTGTTGCGCCAGCCCCGAAAGGTCGAAGGCGACTATATCTGCGGCCTTGCCGACTTCCAGCGAGCCGATCTGGCTGTCCAGGCCCATCGCCCGCGCGCCATTGAGGGTCGCCATACGCAGCGCGCGATGGGCGTCCAGCGCGGTCGCCGAACCAGCGACAGCCTTGGCCAGCATGGCGGCGGTGCGGGTTTCGCCCAACAGGTCGAGGTCGTTGTTGCTGGCGGCGCCGTCAGTGCCTATAGCCACATTGACGCCAGCCTGCCACAGGCGTTCAACCGGACAGAAGCCGCTGGCCAGTTTCAGGTTCGATTCCGGGCAATGAATGACGCTGGTGTTGCTTTCTACCAGCAAAGCCAGGTCATCCTCGCTGATTTGGGTCATATGAACGGCCTGGAAGCGCGGGCCCAGCAAGCCGAGGCGACCCAGGCGGGCCAATGGCCGCTCTCCGGTCTGTTCCACGGCCTGCTGCACTTCGAAGGCGGTTTCGTGCACATGCATATGAATCGCGGCGTCCAGCTCTTCGGCGATCACCCGGATTTTCTCCAAGTTGTCATCGTTGACGGTGTAAGGCGCGTGGGGGCCGAACGTGATCTTGATGCGGGGATGGTGCTTGAGGTCGCCGAACAGCTCGATACCCTGGCGCATTGCCTCATCGGCGCTGCTGGCGCCGGGAATCGGGAAATCCAGGATCGGAATGGCGATCTGTGCGCGCATACCGCTGTTGTGCACGCAGTCGCTGGCGACCTTGGGGTAAAAATACATATCCGAGAAGCAGGTGATGCCGCCTTTGAGTTGCTCGGCGATGGCCAGGTTGGTGCCATCGCGGACGAAGGCTTCATCGACCCACTTGGCCTCGGCGGGCCAGATGTGTTTCTCCAGCCAGGTCATCAACGGCAGGTCATCGGCCAAGCCGCGAAACAGGCTCATGGCCGCATGCCCGTGGGCGTTGATCAGGCCCGGGCTGAGCAGCATGCCGGGCAGCTCGCGCACCTCGCTGGCCTCAAGCTTGAGCGCCGCCGCCCGCGGCCCGATAAACACGATGCAGCCGTCACGAATACCCAGGCCATGCTCCTTGAGCACCACGCCAGCGGGTTCGACGGGGACCAGCCAGGTCGGCAGGAGCAATAAGTCGAGCGGGGCGGCAGTGGGCGTCATCGCAGGCTTCTTCCTGGGCAGCTATAAAAGAAGGGCGAAGTATACCCGAGCGTCCTGGCTGGCGGATCGCTATAATCGGCGGCTTTTGTTCATGAGTACGGGGAAAGGGATGCGCGACCGACTGTTGGCTGCAGAGAAGGTGAAGGCCATCGATTGGCGTGATGGCGTGCTGCACCTGCTCGATCAGCGTGCGCTGCCGGCCCGGGAATGCTGGGTGGCGTGCTCGACCGTCGGCGAAGTGGCCGCCGCCATTCGTTCGATGGTGGTGCGCGGCGCCTCGGCCATCGGCATCAGCGCAGCCTACGGGCTGGTGCTGGCTGCTCGCGAGCGCATGGCCGAAGGCGGCGACTGGCAGGCGGCCTGGGAAGAAGACTACGCACTGCTGGCCGATACCCGACCCACTGCATCGAACCTGTTCTGGGCGCTGAAGTGCATGCGCGACCGCCTCGACCGCCTCAAGCAGCACGCCGACCCATTGGCGGTGCTGGAAGCCGAAGCCATCGCCATCCATGAAAGCGACCGCGAGGCCAATGTGGTCATGGCCCAATTGGGTATGGAGCGGATTCGCAAGCACCAGGGCAACGCCCAGGCGATCCTCACCCATGGCAATGCCGGCGCATTGGCTTCGGGCGGTGTCGGCACGGCCCTCGGGGTGATTCGTGCGGCGTTCCTGGAGGGGCTGGTCGAGCAGGTCTATGCCAACGAAACCCGTCCCTGGCTGCAAGGCTCGCGCCTGACGGCGTGGGAGTTGGCGGGCGAGGGTATCCCGGTGACGGTCAATGCCGACTCCGCCGGGGCGCATATCCTCAAAACCAAAGGCGTGACCTGGGTGGTCGTTGGCGCTGACTGCATCGCGGCCAATGGTGATGTGATCGGCAAGATCGGCACCTATCAGTTGGCCGTGTGCGCCATGCACCACGGCGTGCGCTTTATGGTGGTGGCGTCGAGCTCGACCCTCGACCTGATGATGGCCACTGGCGATGACGTGGCCCTGGAAGAGCGTGATGTGGCTGAGCTGCTGGAGGTGAATGGCCAGCGGCTGGAGGTGCAGGCCTTCAATCCGGTTTTTGACGTCACCCCGGCCGACCTGATTGATGTGATCGTCACCGAGAAAGGGGTGGTGGAGCGGCCGGATGCGGCGAAGCTGGCCAGGTTGATGTGCCGTAAGCGGCTGCATTGAGGGTGGTGGTGTTTGTTGAAGAGCAATCGGGAGCAAGCCCCCTCCCACATTTGATTTGTGAACACAGTCAAAATGTGGGAGGGGGCTTGCTCCCGATTGGCCCTAAAAGTCAATAAAACTTCCGGATCCGCCCCCCAAAAAACAGCACCACCCCATCTCTGAGCCCCTCTCGTCCTCCTCAAGCCTGTCATTCAACAAATTACTAGCCTCCATGCGCATCAGGGGGATAGGTGCGTGGCGGCGATTGTGATAACATCCGGCGGTTTCCAGGGCCGCCCCGAGGGGTTGCCCATAACGTGCAGATCCGTGTCATAACTCGTTGATTTGTCGTAAGTCGTTGTCAGGCACCGTGCCGGCAGCGGCGAGCTTCGTTCGTCCCATCTGGATGTGACGAAGTTTCACCCGAAAAAGGAATCAGGCTTCTCATGGGCGAACTGGCCAAAGAAATCCTCCCGGTCAATATCGAAGACGAGCTGAAACAGTCCTACCTCGACTACGCGATGAGCGTAATTGTCGGTCGGGCACTGCCTGATGCGCGCGATGGCTTGAAGCCCGTGCACCGGCGTGTGCTGTTCGCGATGAGCGAGCTGGGTAACGACTGGAACAAGCCGTACAAGAAATCTGCCCGTGTTGTCGGTGACGTGATCGGTAAGTATCACCCTCACGGCGACACTGCGGTGTACGACACCATCGTTCGGATGGCCCAGCCGTTTTCCCTGCGCTACCTGCTGGTAGACGGCCAGGGCAACTTCGGTTCGGTCGACGGCGACAACGCCGCAGCCATGCGATACACCGAAGTGCGCATGACCAAGCTGGCGCACGAGCTGCTGGCCGACCTGCATAAAGAAACCGTGGACTGGGTGCCGAACTACGACGGCACCGAAATGATCCCGGCCGTGATGCCCACCCGTATTCCCAACCTGCTGGTCAACGGTTCCAGCGGTATCGCCGTGGGCATGGCGACCAACATCCCGCCGCACAACCTCGGTGAAGTGATCGACGGTTGCCTGGCCCTCATCGACAACCCCGAGCTGACCATCGATGAGCTGATGCAATACATCCCCGGCCCGGACTTCCCGACCGCCGCTATCATTAACGGTCGCGCCGGCATCATCGAAGCCTACCGCACCGGCCGTGGCCGCATTTACATGCGCGCCCGCTCGATGATCGAAGACATCGACAAGGTCGGTGGCCGTCAGCAGATCGTCATCACCGAACTTCCGTACCAGCTGAACAAGGCGCGCCTGATCGAAAAGATCGCCGAGCTGGTTAAAGAGAAGAAGCTCGAAGGCATCACCGAGCTGCGCGACGAGTCCGACAAAGACGGTATGCGCGTGGTGATCGAGCTGCGTCGTGGCGAAGTGCCTGAGGTGATCCTCAACAACCTCTACGCTCAGACCCAGCTGCAAAGCGTGTTTGGTATCAACGTTGTTGCGCTGATCGATGGCCGCCCGCGCATCCTGAACCTCAAGGACTTGCTGGAAGCCTTCGTGCGTCACCGCCGCGAAGTGGTCACCCGCCGTACCGTGTTCGAACTGCGCAAGGCCCGCGAGCGCGGCCACATCCTGGAAGGCCAGGCGGTTGCGCTGTCGAACATCGACCCGGTGATCGCCCTGATCAAGGCCTCGCCAACCCCGTCGGAAGCCAAGGAAGCGCTGATCAGCACGCCGTGGGAATCCAGCGCTGTGGTCGCGATGGTTGAACGCGCCGGCGCCGACTCGTGCCGTCCGGAAACCCTGGATCCGCAATACGGCCTGCGCGAAGGCAAGTACTTCCTGTCGCCGGAACAGGCCCAGGCCATCCTGGAACTGCGCCTGCACCGTCTGACCGGTCTGGAGCACGAGAAGCTGCTGGCCGAGTACCAGGAAATCCTCAACCAGATCGGCGAGTTGATCCGCATCCTCAACAGCGCCGTGCGCCTGATGGAAGTGATCCGCGAAGAACTCGAAGTGATCCGCGCCGAATACGGCGACGTGCGCCGTACCGAAATCCTTGATGCGCGCCTCGACCTGACCCTGGGTGACATGATCCCGGAAGAAGAGCGCGTGGTGACCATCTCCCACGGCGGCTATGCCAAGACTCAGCCATTGGCGGCCTACCAGGCCCAGCGTCGTGGCGGTAAAGGTAAATCGGCTACCGGCGTGAAGGATGAGGACTACATCGCTCACCTGCTGGTTGCCAACAGCCACACCACGCTGCTGCTGTTCTCCAGCAAGGGCAAGGTGTACTGGCTGAAAACCTACGAAATCCCTGAAGCCTCCCGCGCTGCCCGTGGTCGCCCACTGGTCAACCTGCTGCCGCTGGACAGTGATGAGTACATCACCACCATGCTGCCGGTCGATGAATACACCGAGGGTCACTTCATCTTCATGGCCACCGCCAAAGGCACCGTGAAGAAGACCCCGCTGGAATCCTTCAGCCGTCAACGCAGCGTGGGCCTGATCGCCCTGGAGCTGGATGAAGGCGACGTGCTGATTTCGGCGGCCATCACCGACGGCGAGCGCGAAGTCATGCTGTTCTCCGACGGCGGCAAGGTCACGCGCTTCAAGGAATCCGACGTTCGCGCCATGGGCCGTACTGCCCGTGGTGTGCGCGGCATGCGCCTGCCGGAAGGGCAGAAGCTGATTTCCATGCTGATCCCGGAAGAAGGCAGCCAGATCCTTACCGCGTCCGAGCGTGGCTACGGCAAGCGCACCGCCATCAGCGAGTTCCCGGAGTACAAGCGTGGCGGCCAGGGCGTGATCGCCATGGTCAGCAACGACCGCAACGGTCGTCTGGTCGGCGCGGTGCAGGTGCTCGACGGCGAGGAAATCATGCTGATTTCCGACCAGGGCACCCTGGTACGTACCCGCGTGGCAGAAGTCTCGAGCCTGGGCCGTAACACCCAGGGCGTGACCTTGATCAAGCTGGCCAAGGACGAAAAACTGGTCGGCCTGGAACGTGTGCAGGAGCCTTCGGAAGTTGAAGATGACGAGCTCGAAGGGGAAGGTTTTGAGGGCGAGGTGATCGCAACCGGCGATGACAACGTCGACGAGCCAACCCTCGATGCAGCCGCAGACGAAGAAGAACCGCAGGAATAAGCGGACACACAGGGGGCGGATGAAGATTCGCCCCCTTGTTGTTTGTCCGGATGGAAATATCGACAGCGATGAAAATCCAACTGTGGGAGGGGGCTTGCTCCCGATTGCGGAGTGTCACCGGCACATAAGCTGACTGACCCACCGCTTTCGCGAGCAAGCCCGCTCCCACACGGGATCCGGTGTCGGCTGATATGTTTGCGTGACTACCACCAGACCAGAGTGAGATTGGATGTGAGCAAGAGAGCCTATAACTTCTGTGCCGGTCCCGCGGCGCTTCCTGAAGCAGTCCTGCAGCGCGCGCAGGCTGAACTCCTCGACTGGCATGGAAAAGGCCTCTCCGTGATGGAAATGAGCCATCGCAGCGATGAGTTCGTGTCCATCGCCACCAAGGCCGAGCAGGATCTGCGCGACTTGCTGAACATCCCCTCCCACTACAAAGTGCTGTTCCTGCAAGGCGGCGCGAGCCAGCAGTTCGCCCAGATCCCGCTGAACCTGCTGCCGGAAGACGGCACGGCGGACTATATCGACACCGGTATCTGGGGGCAGAAGGCCATTGAAGAGGCCTCCCGCTACGGTCATGTCAACGTGGCAGGCACCGCCAAGCCATATGACTACTTCGCCATTCCGGGTCAGAACGAATGGAAACTGTCGAAGGACGCGGCCTACGTGCACTACGTCGCCAACGAAACCATCGGTGGCCTGGAATTCGACTGGGTGCCGCAGGTGGGCGACGTTCCACTGGTGTGCGACATGTCTTCGGACATCCTCTCGCGCCCGATCGATGTGTCCAAGTACGGCATGATCTACGCCGGCGCGCAGAAAAACATCGGCCCGAGCGGCATCCTGGTCAACATCATCCGTGAAGACCTGCTGGGTCGCGCCCGCTCGCTGTGCCCGACCATGCTCAACTACAAGGTCGCGGCCGATAACGGCTCGATGTACAACACTCCGCCGGCGTTCGCCTGGTACCTGTCCGGCCTGGTGTTTGAATGGCTCAAGGAGCAGGGCGGCGTGGCGGCCATGGGTAAGCTCAACGAAGTGAAGAAGCGCACCCTGTACGACTTCATCGACGCCAGCGGCCTGTACAGCAACCCGATCAACCTCAGCGACCGCTCGTGGATGAACGTGCCGTTCCGCCTGGCTGACGACCGCCTGGACAAGCCATTCCTGGCCGGCGCCGAAGCGCGTGGCCTGTTGAACCTCAAGGGCCACCGTTCGGTCGGCGGCATGCGCGCCTCCATCTATAACGCTGTCGACATCCACGCGATCAACGCGCTGGTTGCCTACATGGCAGAGTTTGAAAAGGAACACGGCTAATGTCTGAGCAAGAACTCAAGGCCCTGCGTGTACGCATCGACAGCCTGGACGAGAAAGTCCTCGAGCTGATCAGTGAGCGCGCACGCTGCGCCCAGGAAGTGGCGCGGGTGAAAATGGCGTCCCTGGCAGAAGGCGAAGTGCCGGTGTTCTACCGGCCCGAGCGAGAAGCCCAGGTGCTCAAACGCGTGATGGAACGCAACCAAGGCCCGCTGGGCAACGAAGAAATGGCGCGGTTGTTCCGTGAAATCATGTCCTCGTGCCTGGCCCTCGAGCAGCCGCTGAAAGTGGCGTACCTCGGCCCGGAAGGCACCTTCACCCAGGCGGCGGCCATGAAACATTTCGGCCATGCCGTGATCAGCAAGCCGATGGCGGCGATCGACGAAGTGTTCCGCGAAGTGGCAGCCGGTGCGGTGAATTTTGGCGTGGTGCCGGTGGAAAACTCCACCGAAGGCGCGGTCAACCACACGCTGGACAGCTTCCTGGAACACGACATGGTGATCTGCGGTGAGGTCGAGCTGCGTATCCACCATCACCTGTTGGTGGGCGAGAACACCAAGACCGACAGCATCAGCCGGATCTATTCCCACGCCCAGTCCCTGGCCCAGTGCCGCAAGTGGCTGGATGCGCATTACCCGAATGTCGAGCGCGTGGCGGTCTCCAGCAATGCCGAGGCGGCAAAGCGGGTCAAGGGCGAATGGAACTCGGCGGCGATTGCCGGCGATATGGCGGCAGGCCTGTATGGCTTGACGCGCCTGGCCGAGAAAATCGAGGACCGCCCGGACAACTCCACGCGTTTCCTGATGATCGGTAGCCAGGAAGTGCCGCCCACGGGCGATGACAAGACGTCGATCATCGTCTCCATGAGCAACAAGCCCGGCGCACTGCATGAGCTGCTGGTGCCGTTCCACGACAACGGCATCGACCTGACGCGCATCGAGACGCGTCCTTCGCGCAGCGGTAAATGGACCTACGTGTTCTTCATCGACTTCATCGGGCATCACCGCGACCCACTGGTCAAAGGCGTGCTGGAGAAAATCAGCCAGGAGGCCGTGGCACTCAAGGTGCTGGGCTCTTACCCGAAAGCGGTTTTGTGAGGCTTTAACATGAGTGGCAACTTCCTCGCCCTGGCGCAGCCGGGCGTGCAACAACTGTCGCCTTACGTTCCGGGCAAGCCTGTGGACGAGCTGGCGCGTGAGTTGAATCTGGACCCGTCCAGGATCGTCAAGCTGGCGAGTAACGAAAACCCGCTGGGCCCGAGCCCCAAGGTGCTGGCGGCGATTCGTGAAGAGCTGGCTGAGCTGACCCGTTACCCCGACGGCAACGGCTTTGCCCTCAAGTCGCTGCTGGCGCAAAAATGCCGGGTCGAGCTGAATCAGGTGACCTTGGGCAACGGTTCCAACGACATCCTCGAGCTGGTCGGTCGCGCCTATCTGGCGCCGGGCCTGAATGCGGTGTTCAGTGAGCATGCCTTTGCGGTCTACCCGATCGTGACCCAGGCCGTAGGCGCGGATGCCCGCGTTATACCGGCAAAAGACTGGGGCCATGACCTGCCGGCGATGCTGGCGGCCATCGATGCCCAGACCCGCGTGGTGTTCATCGCCAACCCGAACAACCCCACCGGCACCTGGTTCGACGCACAGGCGCTGGAGCACTTCCTGCAAGGCGTGCCCGAGCACGTGCTGGTGGTGCTGGACGAGGCTTACATCGAGTACGCCGAAGGCGGCGACCTGCCGGATGGCCTGGACTTCCTGGCGGCCTACCCGAACCTGCTGGTGTCGCGCACGTTCTCCAAGGCCTATGGCCTGGCCTCGCTGCGGGTCGGCTACGGCTTGTCCACGGCGGTGGTTGCCGATGTGCTGAACCGCGTGCGCCAGCCGTTCAACGTCAACAGTCTCGCCCTGGCGGCGGCCTGTGCGGCGATCAAGGATGCCGACTATCTGGCAGAAAGCCGTCGCCTCAACGAAAGCGGCATGCAGCAATTGCAGGCAGGTTTCCGCGAGCTGGGCCTGGGCTGGATTGCGTCCAAGGGCAACTTCATCTGTGTCGACCTCGGCCAGGTAGCCGCCCCGGTCTTCCAGGGGTTGCTGCGCGAAGGCGTGATCGTGCGCCCGGTGGCCAATTACGGCATGCCGAATCACCTGCGTGTCACCATCGGGTTACCGGCTGAGAACAGCCGCTTCCTGGAGGCGTTGGCCAAGGTTCTGGCCCGTGGTTGATGTCACTGCATTGCAACCTGCTGTGCCTATGATCGGTCGCCTGGTGGTGGTTGGTCTTGGGTTGATCGGGGGTTCCTTCGCCAAAGGCCTGCGTGAGAGCGGCCTGTGCGGCGAAGTGGTCGGCGTGGACCTGGACCCGCAATCGCGCCAGTTGGCGGTAGAACTGGGGGTGGTAGACCGTTGTGAGGCGGACCTGGCCGTCGCGTGCCATGGCGCCGACGTGATCCAGCTGGCGGTGCCGATCCTGGCCATGGAAAAGCTCTTGGAGATTTTGGCCAGCCTGGACCTGGGCAGCGCGATTCTCACGGATGTCGGCAGTGCCAAGGGCAATGTGGTGCGCGCGGCGCAACTGGCGTTTGGTGAAATGCCGCCGCGCTTCGTGCCGGGCCATCCGATTGCCGGTTCCGAGCAGAGCGGGGTGGAAGCGTCTAATGCACAGCTGTTTCGTCGGCACAAAGTGATCCTGACCCCGCTTGCGCAGACCGATCCTGCGGCCTTGGCCGTGGTGGATCGTCTGTGGCGCGAGCTGGGGGCGGACGTGGAGCATATGCAGGTTGAACGCCACGACGAAGTGCTCGCTGCTACCAGTCATCTGCCCCATCTGCTGGCGTTTGGCCTGGTGGATTCGTTGGCCAAGCGCAACGAAAATCTGGAGATTTTCCGCTATGCCGCCGGAGGTTTTCGCGACTTCACGCGGATTGCCGGCAGCGATCCGGTGATGTGGCACGACATCTTCCTCGCCAATCGCGAAGCGGTGTTGCGCACCCTGGACACCTTCCGCAGCGACCTGGATGCTTTGCGCGATGCGGTGGATGCGGGCGATGGTCACCAATTACTGGGCGTGTTCACCCGTGCGCGGGTGGCGCGTGAGCACTTCAGCAAGATCCTGGCGCGCCGGGCCTATATGGAAACTGCTGTGGACGCCGACGAACTGACGTTCATCGCCAGCCCCGGTGGCCGCTTGAGCGGGCGCATTCGGGTGCCGGGAGACAAGTCGATTTCCCATCGGTCGATCATGCTGGGCTCACTGGCCGACGGCGTGACCGAAGTTGAAGGCTTCCTGGAGGGCGAGGATGCCCTGGCGACGTTGCAGGCGTTTCGCGACATGGGTGTGGTGATTGAAGGGCCCCACCATGGGCGGGTGACGATTCATGGCGTGGGTTTGCACGGCTTGAAACCGGCGCCAGGGCCGATTTACCTGGGTAACTCCGGAACGTCCATGCGCCTGTTGTCCGGGTTGTTGGCGGCGCAGCGCTTCGACAGCGTGCTGACGGGCGATGCGTCGCTGTCCAAGCGCCCGATGAGTCGGGTGGCTGAGCCATTGCGCGAAATGGGCGCAGTGATCGAGACCGGGCCGCAAGGGCGTCCGCCGCTGACCATTCGCGGCGGTCAGGGGCTGAAAGGCTTGAATTATGTACTACCGATGGCCAGCGCCCAGGTGAAATCCTGCCTGTTGTTGGCCGGGCTGTATGCCGAAGGTAAAACCTGCGTGACCGAGCCTGCACCGACCCGCGACCACACCGAGCGCATGTTGCGCGGTTTTGGCTATCCGGTGGGTGTGGAGGGCGCGACGGCGTCGGTTGAATCCGGGCATGCGTTGACCGCGACCCATATAGAAGTGCCGGGAGACATTTCATCTTCGGCATTTTTCCTGGTCGCGGCCACGATTGCCGAGGGTTCCGAGTTGTTGCTGGAGCATGTCGGTATCAACCCGACCCGCACCGGGGTGATCGATATCCTGCGCCTGATGGGTGCGGACATCACCTTGGAAAACCCGCGTGAAGTAGGCGGTGAGCCGGTCGCCGACCTGCGTGTACGCGCGGCTGTACTCAAGGGTATCGAGATTCCCGAAGCGCTGGTGCCGCTGGCGATCGACGAGTTTCCCGTGCTGTTCGTTGCCGCCGCCTGCGCGCAGGGGCGAACCGTACTGCGCGGCGCCGAGGAGTTGCGGGTGAAGGAGTCCGACCGTATCCAGGTCATGGCCGACGGTCTGTTGGCGCTGGGTGTGAAGTGTGAACCGACGCCTGATGGGATTATCATCGACGGCGGCCCGATAGACGGTGGCGACGTGCATGCCCATGGCGATCATCGGATTGCCATGGCGTTCAGCGTCGCGTCCTTGCGAGCGGCGGCGCCGATTCGTATCCGTGACTGCGCCAACGTCGCTACATCTTTTCCGAATTTTCTTACACTGTGTGCCCACGTCGGCATGCGTGTTGCCCAAGAGGCTCAATTGTGAATATCAAAGCACCGGTGATTACTATCGACGGGCCAAGCGGCTCGGGCAAAGGCACGATCGCCGGCATCCTGGCCAAGCGCCTGGGCTGGTGCCTGCTGGATTCCGGCGCGCTGTATCGCCTGCTGGCGTTCGCTGCGCGTAACCATGGTGTCGACCTGACCAACGAAGAGTTGTTGACGAAAATTGCCGCCCATCTGGACGTGCAGTTCATCGCGGCGACCGACGGTCAATTGCAGCGCATCATTCTGGAAGGTGATGAAGTCAGTGACGTGATTCGCACCGAGAGTATCGGCGCCGGCGCGTCCCAGGTGGCGGCTCTGCCGGCGGTTCGCGAGGCTTTGCTGCAACGCCAGCGCGCGTTTCAGGAGCCGCCGGGCCTGGTGGCCGACGGCCGCGACATGGGCACCGTGGTGTTTCCCGAGGCGCCTTTGAAGATTTTCCTGACCGCCAGCGCCGAGGAGCGTGCCCGTCGCCGCTACTTGCAGTTGAAGGGCAAAGTCGATGGTGTTAGTCTGTCGAGTCTGCTAGATGAGATCCGTGCACGCGATGAGCGTGATACCCAGCGTGCGGTAGCCCCGCTCAAGCCGGCGGCTGACGCCATACAGCTGGATTCCACGGAGTTGTCCATCGAGCAGGTGCTGGAACGCATCATGAGCGAAATCGCCATTCGCGATATCGTCGGGTGACCAAGAAGGTTGCAGGGGACCAGTCATAGTCCTGCGGCGCTTCTTTTAATTGAAACTGACCCACACCGTCTGGGGTGTGGAGATGGGCGTATTCTTCGCCCTTATCAACAGGAATTAAAATGAGCGAAAGCTTTGCGGAACTCTTTGAAGAAAGCCTAAAAACCCTGAACCTTCAGGCAGGCTCCATCATCACCGGTGTTATCGTTGATATCGATTACCAAGCTCGCTGGGTAACCGTTCACGCTGGTCTGAAGTCTGAAGCTCTGATCCCGCTGGAACAGTTCTACAACGATGCTGGTGATCTGACAATCAATGTCGGTGACGAAGTTCACGTTGCTCTGGACTCGGTTGAAGACGGTTTCGGTGAAACCAAGCTGTCCCGTGAAAAAGCCAAGCGCGCTGAATGCTGGATTGTTCTCGAAGCAGCCTTCGCAGCTGAAGAAGTGGTCAAGGGCGTTATCAACGGTAAGGTTAAAGGCGGCTTCACTGTCGACGTTAACGGCATCCGTGCGTTCCTGCCAGGTTCTTTGGTCGACGTTCGTCCAGTGCGCGACACCACGCACCTGGAAGGCAAAGAACTCGAATTCAAGGTCATCAAACTCGACCAGAAGCGCAACAACGTTGTCGTTTCCCGTCGCAGCGTGCTGGAAGCAGAGAACTCCGCCGAGCGTGAAGCTCTGCTGGAATCCCTGCAGGAAGGCCAACAAGTCAAAGGTATCGTCAAGAACCTCACCGATTACGGCGCATTCGTCGATCTGGGTGGCGTCGATGGCCTGCTGCACATTACCGACATGGCTTGGAAGCGTATCAAGCATCCTTCCGAAATCGTCAACGTTGGCGATGAGATCGATGTCAAGGTTCTGAAATACGATCGCGAACGCAACCGTGTTTCCCTGGGCCTGAAGCAACTGGGTGAAGATCCATGGGTCGCTATCAAAGCCCGTTACCCAGAAGGCACTCGCGTGACCGCGCGCGTTACCAACCTGACTGACTACGGCTGCTTCGCTGAGCTGGAAGAAGGCGTTGAAGGCCTGGTACACGTTTCCGAAATGGACTGGACCAACAAGAACATCCACCCTTCGAAAGTCGTACAAGTCGGCGACGAAGTGGAAGTTATGGTTCTGGACATCGACGAAGAGCGTCGTCGTATCTCCCTGGGCATCAAGCAGTGCAAATCTAACCCATGGGAAGATTTCTCTGGCCAGTTCAACAAGGGCGATAAAATCTCCGGCACCATCAAGTCGATCACCGATTTCGGTATCTTCATTGGTCTGGACGGCGGCATCGACGGCCTGGTTCACCTGTCCGACATCTCCTGGAACGAAGTTGGCGAAGAAGCTGTTCGTCGTTTCAAGAAGGGCGACGAGCTGGACACCGTTATCCTGTCGGTTGACCCAGAGCGCGAGCGCATCTCCCTGGGTATCAAGCAACTGGAAAGCGATCCGTTCTCCGAGTACGTTCAAGAGAACGACAAAGGCGCCATCGTTAAAGGTACAGTGAAAGAAGTTGACGCCAAAGGCGCCATCATCACTCTGGCCGACGATATCGAAGCGACTCTGAAAGCCTCCGAAATCAGCCGTGACCGCGTTGAAGACGCGCGCAACGTGCTGAAAGAAGGCCAGGAAGTAGAAGCCAAGATCATCAGCGTTGACCGCAAGAGCCGCGTAATCCAACTCTCCATCAAGTCCAAAGACGAAGTGGAAGAGAAAGAAGCTATCCAGAGCCTGAAAGAAGCTCCGGCAGCTGCAACTGGCGAGACCACCATGGCCTCCCTGCTGCGCGAAGCAATGGCTAAGCAGAACTAAGTTCTGTAAAGCTGTAGGAAAAGGGCGACTTCGGTCGCCCTTTTTTGTGCCTGAAATTTGATGAATCAACACCGTCGAACCAAGGCGTTCAGCCTGCGGTCAGAACTGGCTATAGTCTTTTAAAGATATTCCGTGTTACTGATTCGATAAGGATTTGAATGAACAGGATTCTCGTAGTGCTTGCGTTAGTCATACTGGCCGGCTGCTCCAGCACCAGCGCCAGGACCCATGCCAAGAGCGGCGTCAGCGGTATTGAGATCGACTGCTCTGGTCTGGGCAATAAATGGGAGAAGTGCGAAAAACGCGCTGCTCGTGAGTGCAAAATGCAGGGCTACAAAGTCCTCACCCGTTCCAGTGATGCGGCGGATGAAGAGGGCGACTATCCGTTTGGCTGGAATCCCGCTGGCGCAGTGACGCGCACGATGTTGGTGATCTGCAACTGAGGTTTCGATGTGCTCATTGCGGGCGTTTATTTAAGCCGTAGATAAGTTGATATACGGGCTGTTCAAATTCATCAAGTCATGCTAAAACCTTCGAAGCGCTTTTCCTAGCTGCTTGAAAAAGAAGGGAAAAATATGACGAAGTCGGAGTTGATCGAACGAATTGTCACCCATCAAGGGCTGCTCTCATCCAAGGATGTGGAGCTGGCTATCAAGACCATGCTTGAACAAATGTCCCAATGCCTTGCCACCGGAGATCGCATCGAAATCCGCGGCTTCGGCAGCTTCTCCCTCCACTACCGCGCCCCGCGCGTAGGCCGCAACCCAAAGACCGGCCAATCCGTCAGCCTCGACGGCAAATTCGTACCCCACTTCAAACCGGGCAAGGAATTGCGCGATCGGGTGAACGAAGAAGAGGAAGAGGGCGTCTGAGTGTTTTTGGAGTAGGAGATGGTTATGCGTGGGGTTAAGCGCGTTGTTTCAGTGTTAGCGGTGCTGGTTGCTGCGCTGGTGGTGTTGGCGTTTGTGCTCGAGAATCAGCAGGGTGTTGTGCTGTTGTTCCTGGGGTGGAGTACTGCGCAGATGCCGGTGGCGGTGTTTGTAGTGGTGGGGTTGATTGTGGGGATGTTGATTGGGCCGTTGCTCGGTGTTTTTGTGCGTGGCCGGCGTGTTAGGACTGCGACGAGAGAGTAGGAGATCGGGTGCATTTCCACAGCTTCAGAGAGTATTTTATGCGACCGTCTGTCAGATAAAATTTACTCTGTAGCGCCTTTTTTACATTGCTGGATCACATCGATTAGCCACCCTGTTAAGGCTAGGCCCAGCATTTCCGACTGAGTGCTGTCTTACCTATTCAAATCTGCTGACGTCTGACTCCTGTGGCGCCAAAAAATGAGCTATTTTATTGGCTGATTAGGACTTTTCTTACAGACGTGTCAAGTCTTGTAATATGCCAAAGAGATGGCAAAATGGAATCTGTTCTCGATAACGGTCATTTTGTGCGCTCAAAATCTGGCAGAGACGCTGGGTTTTGGCGGTCATCCAATTAGAATAAAAACACGCAAATTGTCTGCATAACGAGCCCGCAGTTTCTCTTTGAAGGCAGGTTTTTGTTGTGAGTAGTAGCCTACGCTCCGCCCTCGTTCCCCAGCATAAAGAATTTAATTCGTTCGGAATTATAAAAAATCTCTGGGATCAGAAAGTCATTATTTTTTTAACTGCCGCGGTGATTGCATCAGCTTTTGCAGCCTATGCATTTTCGGTCACGCCAGTATACAAGGTGAGCAGTATACTTCGGCCTGCTGCGATTAATGAGCTGGATGCGCTCAATCGCTCGGAAGTTTATGTTTTACCGCCTAGCGAGGCACTGGTAAGAGTCGGTATGGCCTTAGAGTCTTATGAGATTCGTATGGGGTTTTTTAGGTCCAATCAGAAATTATTTGAGGGGTTTGTGCGTCCTGGACAAACTCTTCAGCAAGCATTTGAAGAGTTTAATAAAAAATCGATTAACTTAATATTGGCTAATAAAGATAAGGTTGACGCGCTTGGTTCTTATTTGGAGCTTGAGCTAAACTATCCAAAAGGAATAGATGGAGTTTCAATTCTCAATGGATTTATCAAGTATGCAATAGCAAATGAGCGTGATCAGATATCTGCAGACTTGACGGTTATTGTAAATAATCGATTAAAAGAAATTGACGGTAGACTCGCCACAGCCCGCTCAGCTTATGATACATGGAAAGAAGCAAAAATAGCGTCTCTGACTGAATCAGATAACATTCGCCGAGCTCAGTTAAAAGATGAACTTCAGGGGCTGCGTATACAACTTCATAGCTTAAGTTCAAATCGAATTGCTGAGCTGGATGAAGCGATAGCAATTGCCAAAAAACTGAATATCAGAATGCCGGCTTCGCCTACGTCCGTCGGTGATGATGTGCACTCTGGTTCTATCACTATGCGAACAGAAATTAATAATCAGCAGATTCCCTTATATTTTATGGGGGTCAATGCGCTTGAGGCTGAGCGTACGGCCTTGCTACAGCGAAAATCGAATGACTTTACTGAAAGACGTATCGCCCAAATTGCGAAAGAATTAAAGCTGTTGGAGTCTAATCGAGAAATAGAGGTCTTGAAAAGTCGAGTGAACGACGAATTATTTTTGAATGATGTACAGCCATTGCGTGCAGAGAAAGCACGCCTGCTGACGGTAAATAAAGATATGAGTCATCTTAAGCTCGTAGTCATTGACAAACAAGCATTAGAGCCCACCACCCCAATTAGTCCAAATCGCCTTTTGCTCATTACAGGCGGAGGGTTGCTAGGCCTTATTATCGGATGTGCCCTCGCTTTTTTTCGTACGGTCATTCATAGGCTGCGCGATCCGAAAGTTCTGTGAACTCTTCACTCATGATGGAGGCGATTGTTAGCTGAGCCTATGCTCGTTCGGAGGCGAGTGAGTGATCCGAAGTCGATTAATCTGAAGGCAATTTGCCATGTGTTATAATGCCGTATTTTGACTGTAGGCCCAGCAGATGATCCTAGATGAAAGCCTCCGTTGCAGTGTAAAATTGTGCTTTTACTCACTGCGGGCTTATGGCTCGTTTTGGTAGTCCCTTCCTCTAATCGGTACCTGAGAATGGCTCGATTGGTAACCGGCACACGCTTTAGTTGAGCTTATTCTGAGGTCGATATGAAAATTAATAAACGCTACGCGTTCTTGGCAGTGCTTGCGGCCAGCGTACTCGTGACCTTGGGCGATACCAGGAATATTATCGGCTCACTTAACTACTGGTTGTTATGGGGGGGCGTATTTGCACTTGGGATTTATGGTTGCGGCGGACGGTTGAAGCTGACGCCGGAGGGAAGTGCTATCATGCTGGGTTTCACATTGATGGCACTTGCTTTTATGATTTCAGGGGTAGCTAATTCTGATATATATACAGCTTACCAAGGTGTGAAGTTTATAGCGATTTTTATACTGTTTTTGGTGATATACAACTGTTCCAGTTTACTGGAATTTAACGATTTTTACAGGATTGCTTCAATTTCGATTATTGTAGGACTTATAGTATTTGTCTTGTCAAAATATGTGTTTGTTGAGCTCTATGTTCAATTAGGCGATGGCCGCCAAGGGAGCGAGTTTGCCTATCCCGGAGTAATGTGGAAAGTATGTGCTTTTTTTGCGCCTTATATAATTGCAACTCTGCTTTCGACGGGCATGAAAAAAGCATTTTTTTCTGGCGTAATTTTAATTGCAGCGGTGTATATATTGCTGGCCGACTCCAGTAGAACAGGATTTCTCTGGTTTGCGATTGTAATATTATCTTTCTTTCTCTTGCGGTTTTTGATTTTTCCTATCAGGACATTGATGATTGCAATTGTTTGCTTGGTTGCAGGAGTTTGTGTGCTTCTATCTTCAAACTTTGATTTGGCAAATCATGATTCATTGCTTGTTTTAAATCGTTTGCTTGAGGGGGATCCAGTTAGATCTGCCATGATCCAGGACGGCATAAGTAACGTTCAAAAGTGTTTTCCATTCGGTTGCGGATTTGGCAGTTCGTTTAGTGTAGTGGATGGCGAAAATATTGTTATCCATAATGTATACTTAGGTATGCTCGGCGATGTAGGTGTACTCGGCGAGTTAGCACTTTTGTTTTTGATATTAACGCCATTTATTTTTTTCTTTTTGTCGCTCGTGGAGAGTGTCAGTTTAAATAAAAATATTTTCTTTAAGCTTGCCGCTGCGCTAGGCGGACTTTGTTATATTTTTATCATGCTCTTTCATCCGCTGAGTACCGAGATGTCAGAATGGGGTTATTGGATTTTGATGGTGTCTTGGCTTTCTCGTACTTATAAGTATGAAGATTTAAGTTTGAATAAAATAAAACATGACAAGCACATAGGAACATAACGTGTTTACCGTATTTAAAAATATGAGCCTGCTTTTCGTCGTACAGCTTTTTGGGTATTTGGTGCCTATCCTGGAAATACCTGTATTGGCACGTTCGTTGGGCGTTCAGGAATACGGCAAGGTAGTACTTGTCCAATCGATTGCCCTTTTGTCCTCACTTGTTGTGGAGTATGGGTTTTCGTTAAGTGCTGCTCGGCAAGTTTCGTTAGTCAAGACTGATATGTCGACTCTGTCGAAAGTCTTCGGCGAAGTGATGTCTGCAAAAGTTATAATCTCTTCTATCATAAGTTTCATAGCGTTTATTTTTTATACGTTTTTTTATTCGAATACTTTCGAGATTGAGGTTGTAGGTCTGGGTTTTTTGTACTTTTTAGCTTTCGGGTTTAGCCCATTTTGGTTTTTCCAAGGGCTTGAAAAAATTGCACTTGTTGTATTTTTGGAAGTAGCGCTACGTATCTCTAGCCTTTTATGCTTGTTTATTTTTATACGACATCCAAGTGATGCTTTATTTGCATTAGCTATTTTAGCGACATTTGCATTGGCAAACACTCTGATTGGGAATTATATATGTTACCGAGGCGGATGCAGGATTCGGTTTAGCTTGTCAGGCGGGTGGCTTCAGATCCGCAAAGGTTTTCACGTTTTTATATATAAGAGCTCAAATAACATCTTGCTTAGCGCCGGCCCTGCTCTTGTAGGATTACTTTGTGGGAAAGTAGCTGTTTCAGGATATGTTCCTGCCGAAAAAATCATAAGAGGATTTGTAGGGTTTATAAATCCAGTACTCATTGGTTTTTTTCCATATTTAAATAGACAGTATCTTTCCTCAGCAAAAGCTGCATCTAAGCTATCTTGGATCATCGTGGGGCTGATGTTCTTGCTGGGTTGCGTAAGCGCATTGGCCATTTCCGTAGCTGGTGGATTTCTAATAAGCAAACTATTGGGCGCTGATTTTGAGCAGGCAACGACGACGTTGCAGGTTTTTGTATGGATAATCCCTTTCAGAATGGCTAATCAAGCATTGGGCTTATGCATGCTGATACCTCGGGGCATGGATAAAGTCGCTAGTTCTGCGATGCTATTGTTTTCGGTGATGTCTATACTCCTTGCGAGTCTATTGTCAATTAAGTACTACGTTAACGGCATTGTTTTCGGGTTTGTCTTGGCGGAAATTATGTTATGCGTTACGTTACTTATATTGTCTTGCCGGTATAAGCCAGTCACTTATATGGAGGAGCGTACTGAGTGATCACAATTCTAACGGCAACATATAATCGCTATACAACGCTTCCTCGGTTGCTAAAGAGCCTGCGTGAGCAAAGCTCAAAAGAGTTTGAGTGGGTGCTGATAGACGATGGTAGTTCTGATGAGACACAGCATTTTGTCAATGAGCTAAAAGAAACCAATTTAGGTTTCGAGCTAACGGCGGTCAGGCAGAATAATGCTGGAAAGCACGCGGCTATTAATAGCGGAGTGGTGGCAGCAAAAGGAAATTGGATCTTCATTGTCGACAGCGATGACGCACTACTGCCCGATGCTGTTGAAACTGTTTTAGCGTCAGTCGCGGCCGCGACTAGTAGCACAGTTGGTTTGTGCTATCGGAAAGCTTATTTTAGTGGGGAGCTGCTCGGCAATGAGATAAAAACTGCGGAGCCGAGCCTTATCTCCACACCGACGGAAGCCGGTAAATTATTCAAGGGTGATTTAGCTTATATATTTAGAACTGAAGTTATGTCTAAATTTCCATTCCCAATTTTTGAAGCTGAGAAGTTTGTTCCAGAATTATACATTTGGAATAAAATAGGTGATGTGGGAGATGTAGTATTTTTCACGAGAAAAGTAATTTATCTCTGCGACTATCTGGAAGATGGATACAGCCGAAACTTTTCACGCCATTTAAGGGCTAATCCAAAAGGGTTTTTTATTTATTATTGGTCGCAGTTCTTGCGCGAAAAAACCTTGTTTTACAAGGTTAAGAACCTAATTAGGTCTGCCCAATGCCTTTTGTATATGCTTCTAGGGAGGCCTTGATGAACATAATGTTTTTTATCACAGGGTTGGGCATGGGTGGCGCCGAGAGACAAGTCGTGGATCTTGCTGATCGCATGAGTGCGCGGGGCATAATGTCGTTATTGCTTATTTGACGGGCAAGCAGGAAGTGCTTCCTGGGGAACCTAGGGTATCTGTTGTAGCGTTGAATGGTGATAAAACGTTATGTGGGATGGTGCGTGCGATAAATAATCTGATTGATCTAATTAGACGATTTAAGCCCGACGTGCTACATAGTCATATGGTGCACGCGAACTTGATAGCTAGGGTGATTCGTTTCCTTATTAAAATACCTAGGCTTATTTGTACGGCACACAGTTCAAATGAAGGTGGTAAGCTGAAAATGCTGGCTTACCGTCTGACTGATTTTCTAGCTGATCTTACGACAAATGTGAGCCAGGAAGCCGTTGATATACTTATTGCAAAGGGTGCCTCATCTGCCGGGCGTATGATCTTTGTACCTAATGGCATAGATACAGAGCGCTATGTTTTTGATGGGCAAGTGCGTGATCAAGTTCGTGCCAGAGAGTCAATAGACTCTTCTATCAAAGTTGTATTGGCTGTAGGGCGGCTCGTCGAGGCAAAAAACTATCCCTGTCTATTAGACGCATTTAAGTTGATCTTGCAGGATGATGAAAATGTGCGTCTGTGGATAGTGGGCGACGGTCCTTTGGCTACTGATCTGGCGCTCCACGTCAACGAAGCCCACCTTGACGAGAAGATAAAATTTTTTGGACGACGCAATGACGTACCGTCATTTTACTGTGCTGCAGATGTGTATGTATTGTCTTCCGCATGGGAGGGTTTCGGGCTCGTAGTGGCCGAGGCGATGTCATGCAAAACCTTAGTGGTTGCGACAGACTGCGGAGGGGTGAAAGAGGTGCTAGGTGGCAGCGGCTATCTTGTTGAACCGTTTAATCCTGAAGCATTACGTCAGAGTATCACACTAGCACTGAGCCTACCTCCAGAGGAAAAGAACTCGCTAGTCACCTCTGCCAGGTCGAGAGTGGTTGATAACTTTTCTATAGACTCTGTGATTAGTACATGGGAGCGGTTATATACCCAACCAGAAAGCTCATGATTTCTGTTTTCAGCAATTTCCGAACGGTTTTTAGTGAGAATATGGCGACGCGATACGGCCAATCTCTAAATCTAGTAAGTTTGGCTTGGGCTAGGATATAAAAAAGGGACGCAGTGTGAAAATTGTTTATGTCATAACCCGTTCAGACGTTATAGGCGGTGCTAGTGTACACCTCCTTGATTTGGCACTGGGTTCTTTTCAAGCGGGACATAGTGTCGATATCCTCGTTGGTGGCGAGGGCGTCTTTAATTCCCGAGCGCGGGATTTAGGTTTATCGTGCTTCTCATTGAAGTATCTTGTTCGCGAAATTAATCCTGGAAAAGATATTCGCGCCTTTTTTGAGTTAAGGAAAATGCTTTCCAAGCTGAAACCTGACCTCGTCCACTTGCATTCCTCCAAGGCTGGTATTCTTGGAAGACTCGCTGCTAAAAGTCTTGGCTTGCCAGCAATTTTTACGGCACATGGTTGGGCTTTTACAGAGGGAGTGTCTGCCAAGCGTCGTTTCTTATACCGTAATATTGAAAGGATCATGGCCCGTTTTTCAGAACAGATCCTTACGGTTTCTGAATTTGACAGGCAACTCGCCTTGAAGGCTAAGGTAGGCGATGAAGCCAGCGTTCTAACGATTCATAACGGTATGCCCGAGGTCAGTTCTAATATAGTTAGCCTTACCGAGTCTGATAAAGTACGCTTAATCATGGTTGCAAGGTTCGAAGTTCCAAAAAACCAAAAGTTTCTTTTGGAAGCGCTTGCAAAAGTGTCACCAAAGAACTGGGAGCTTGAACTGGTAGGCGATGGCCCTTCGTTTTCTAGCGTTCAGACGTTGGCAGCGCATCTGGGAATAGGCGAGCAGGTGGTTTTTTCTGGGGCTTGTGATGACGTCCCGATTAGGCTTTCGCGGTCGGATGTTTTCGTCCTGATCTCTGACTGGGAAGGGTTGCCGCTGACCATATTGGAAGCTATGCGAACTGGGCTTCCGGTAATAGCATCTAACGTGGGAGGCGTATCTGAGCTGGTGGCAAGCGGTGAGAACGGTTTCGTGGTGCAGCGCGGGGATCAGAAGGGTTTGATGGACGCACTGACGCAGTTGATTAATTCCCCGAGCTTCGAAAAAAACAAGGTCTTTTAGGGCAAAACATATATCGCACAAATTTTACTTTCGATATCATGTTGGATAAAATCCTGAAAATTTACCAGAAAGTGTTAGACAGGGCTAAATGAAAATCCTTATTACCGGTGCTAATGGCTTTATTGGGCGGGCGTTGTCTAAGCATCTTGTTAGTCTAGCTAGATATTCAGTTGTCGGTACTTGTCGCAAACCTTCTGATGTTGCTTCAGATATCCAGATGGTCTCGACGGGGGAAGTAGATGGTAATACGGGCTGGGATCAGGCTTTACAGGGAGTCGACACCGTTATCCATCTCGCAGCACGCGCGCATGTATTAGACGCCGGGAGCGAAGATCCAGTATTGGAATTTGAACGGATTAATGTTCAAGGTGCTGTCAATTTAGCGCAGCAAGCGGTAAGAGCAGGTGTCCGTCGTTTTATATTCATCAGCTCAATTGGTGTCAACGGTTCGGAGACCCATGATGGCGCTTTCACTGAGAGTGATGAACCCAAGCCTCATGCAGAATATGCTCGCTCCAAGTTGAAAGCAGAGCGCGAGCTCTCGGAATTGCTCGCTGGCGAGACCATGGAGCTGATAGTTATTCGGCCTCCGTTAGTTTATGCCGCTGAGGCGCCTGGTAATTTTAATCGTCTGTTAAAATTGATCGCTACGGGAGTACCACTGCCGTTCGCCGCCGTAGAAAATAAGCGTAGCATGATAGCGCTGGATAACTTGGTAGATTTTATTGAACTATGTATTGGGCACCCGTCGGCTGCAAACGAATTGTTTTTAGTTTCTGATGGGACCGATTTTTCCATTAGTGAAATTATCAAGTTGTTGGCGTTGGGTATGGACCGAAAAGAAAGACTGTTCCGCGTTCCTGACGCCTTAATCCGTTCAGTCGCCAGTGCAGTTGGGAAGCGATCGTTATATACGCAGTTGTGTAGATCATTAGTTGTCGATAATAAAAAATCTAGAGCACTATTGAACTGGGCCCCTGCGAGAAAAGCTCATGATGCTTTGGTCGAATCAGGTGAAAGATTCCGTTTATTATAGCGATTAATTTCGAAATTATTGCAGGTAGGGACAGGCAGATGGCTTTCTGGATAGCGATTACTTCAATAGCGAGCTCCATGTTTTTAACCGGATTGTTGCGTCGGTATGCGCTCCAGCGAGATGTGTTGGATATCCCGAATAGCAGAAGTTCACATTCGGTACCGACTCCTCGCGGCGGCGGTGTGGCAATTGTACTAGGGTTTTTAATATCACTGGGTTTAATGCGTTGCTTTGGGCTGATTGATCACGCTTTTTTCCTTGCATCGTTCGTGGCCGGCATAACCGTAGCCGCTTTGGGATTTCTGGATGACCATGGACACATTCCTGCGCGCTGGCGATTATTAGGACATTTTTTTTCAGCAATATGGGCGTTATATTGGATCGGTGGGGTACCGTCGATTACGATTTTTGGATTACCAATCCATCTAGGTTGGATTGGCGGAATTCTAGCTGTTTTGTACGCCGTATGGATGTTGAATCTTTACAACTTCATGGACGGCATTGATGGATTGGCGAGTGCTCAAGCTATTTGTGCTTGCTCTTCCGCCGCTTTTATCTATTGGTTCCTAGGATATGAAGAGCTGTTATGGCCGCCTATTTATTTGGCTTTGGCAACAGCAGGTTTTTTCTACTGGAACTTCCCCAAAGCCCGAATTTTTATGGGGGATGCAGGGAGTGGTTTTCTAGGTATTACATTGGCCATGATATCGCTTGAAGCTGTCTCTTTTTCTTCAACACTTTTATGGGTGTGGCTGATTTTATTAGGCGTATTTATTGTAGACGCGACATTGACATTGCTTCGCAGGCTGGTACGTGGCGAAAAAGTATATGAGGCGCATCGGAGTCATGCTTATCAGTACGCCTCTCGCATTTTTAATGCACACATACCTGTCACTTTGTGCATAATCGTAATAAATTTTATATGGCTTTCCCCAATTGCGTTGCTTGTTGCATTTGACAGGCTTGACGGTGCTACCGGTTTGTTGATCGCTTACACGCCGCTCATCATTCTGGCTCTGAAATTTAAGGCCGGTATTAAAGAAGTAAATTGTTAATGCGAAAATCTTGAGAGCTTGGTGTTGTATATTTATTCAGGTTTAGGTTGTTAGAGCTGCGAGAGGTTTAGAAAATATGAACTCACTAAGATCTAGATTATTAAGTCTCCCGCGTAGATATAAACGTATTCTGCAGGTGGTTACAGACGTTTTTTTAGTTTGGTTTGCGCTTTGGTTAGCTTTTGTCGTGCGCATAGGCCTCGATGAGATGATCAACCCGTTCGTGCTGCATACATGGCTATTTTTAACGGCGCCTATAGTGACTATTCCGCTGTTTATACGTTTTGGCATGTATCGCGCGGTTTTACGTTACTTTGGAAATGATGCGCTGATCGCTATAATTAAGGCTGTCAGCCTTTCCTCGCTTATTATTGGAGTGGTCGTTTATTGGTACAGTAACCATCAAAATGTAATTCCTCGTTCTATCATCTTTAACTATTGGTGGTTAAGTCTGATTATGATAGGAGGATTGAGGTTAGCGCTGCGTCAATTCTTCCTGGGGGATTGGTTTACGGCGGCTCAATATGTGCCTTTCACTAACCGTGATGACGGCTTGCCACGTGTGGCTATTTATGGCGCGGGATCTGCTGGGAATCAGCTAGTTGCGGCATTACGCATGGGCCGCTTAATGAGACCTGTAGCGTTTATTGACGATGATCCTACTATTTCTGACAGGGTAATCTCTGGGCTGCAGGTTTATAAGCCCAAACATATCCAACGAATGATCGACACCACGGGGGCCCAAGAGATCTTGTTGGCGATACCTTCATCGACGCGTGGTCGGCGTCGGGAGATTCTCGGGTTTCTTGAGGGTTTTCCTCTGCATGTACGTAGTGTCCCCGGCTTCATGGACCTTGCAAGTGGGCGCGTCAAAGTCGACGATATCCAGGAAGTAGATATTGCAGACCTGTTAGGACGAGATCCAGTACCTGCACAAGAAAATTTGCTGGAACATTGCATACGGGGCCAAGTAGTAATGGTTACCGGCGCGGGAGGTTCTATTGGATCTGAACTTTGCCGTCAAATCCTCGAGCTGCAACCAACAATACTGATTCTCTTTGAACACAGTGAATATAATTTATACAGTATTATGTCGGAACTGGAAGCGCGCATACTTCGGGATTCGCTGGCGGTAAAATTGCTTCCGATCCTGGGATCTATACGTAACCAGGATAAGTTGGTTGATGTTATGAAAACCTGGCATGTAAATACGGTCTATCATGCGGCCGCTTATAAGCATGTTCCGATGGTAGAACATAATATATCGGAAGGGTTTTTGAATAACGTTATCGGCACGTTAAATACTGCTCAAGCAGCTATTATTTCAAATGTTGCTAATTTTGTACTTGTTTCGACTGATAAGGCGGTGCGTCCTACGAATGTAATGGGGAGCACCAAGCGTCTCGCTGAAATGACGCTTCAGGCACTCAGCCGTGAGTTAGAACCTGCTCTTTTTAACACGACCTCTCTAGCCCTCAATCGTACTCGCTTCACAATGGTCCGATTTGGAAATGTTCTGGGTTCTTCTGGTTCAGTAATTCCTCTTTTTCACAAACAGATTAAGTCAGGTGGGCCCATCACGGTGACTCATCCGAAAATAACCCGGTATTTCATGACTATCCCGGAGGCTGCTCAACTTGTTATTCAGGCAGGCTCAATGGGGCAGGGGGGGACGTATTTGTATTGGATATGGGCGAACCGGTTAAAATCACGGAATTGGCAGAAAAAATGATTCATCTGTCAGGCCTAAGCGTCCGCTCAGAAAAAAAGCCCCTCGGAGATATCGCTATCGAGTTTACAGGACTTCGGCCCGGAGAGAAGCTCTACGAAGAATTACTCATAGGTGACAATGTCGATGCCACGCAACACCCAATGATTATGAGTGCTGATGAAGATTATCTATCTTGGAGCATATTGAAGCCAAGAATAGTGGAATTGCTGAGTGCGATAGAAAGTCATGATTATATTGAGGTACGTAAGTTGTTACGCGAAACTGTGAGTGGCTATGCTCCCGATGGCGAAATTGTTGACTGGTCTTATCAACAAAAAAGACTTGAGTTGTAGTGTGATTTTTGGTTTGGATAACAGCAGATTATGCTGTTATCTCAGCTTTTATGCCTGTATTTTCTTCCCTATGCACCTCTGACAGAATACAATTCACCTGCGGCAACGCACCATGATTTTCCGTGCGCACTGCTCGTGATAAACGGACGGCATAGTTTTCACGCTTCATCATCCATGGAGCGTCTTCAACATAGCCTAAAGCAGGATGGCATTGCATGAGTAATCCTTTTAAATGAAAACTGAATATTCGCTTGAAGTTATTACGCTCACCCTCTCAATTATATTAATGTTCATTGCTTTTTCGTCGATTTTTAGATCGAAAATTGAGAGCGCGGAAGTTCAGCATGAATATAAATTCATCAATGGTCTGCGTGGTCTTGCTGCTATATTCGTATTTGTTAATCATGCGCCGTTTGTGCTAATAAATTTGGGTGTAAAAAATACAGTTTTTTCTGCCTGGGGACAGATTTACCCGAACCTTGGATCTTTCGGTGTGCAGATTTTTTTCTGTATAACAGGCTTTCTTTTTTTTGATAAAGTCATCAAGAGTAAGAATATTGACTGGGGTGATTTTTTTGTATCTAGAATTAGAAGGGTTGCTCCACTCTACTATCTAACATCGATTTTGGTGTTTTTAATCGCAGCTTTTTTTGCAGGCTTTGATTTCCTGGATAAAGAGTCTATTACTACTATTGCGGGTTTAATAACGTTCAATTTCATAGATAACCCGATGAGAATTGGAGGTGTATCTCTTGTACCTCTGAGTTCCGTGACATGGACGTTGGTTCATGAGTGGCGTTTTTATGCAGTGTTGCCAATGTTAGCAATTTTTTACAGATCCCAATATAAGTTTATTATACTGACGGTGGCGATAATTATAGCTGCCATTGACCTGGGCACCTCCGCCGTCGTCTGTTGGGCCTACTTTCTGTCAGGCATGGCAGCAGCAGTTATTCATAAAGCAAACATTACAAGTAGGTTCGTCAAATTTGTTTCTACTGTAGTTGCAATATGCATATTTGTGTGGATGTGCGGGCTGGTTGATGTTCCTGGCTACGGAGCTTTTAGATTTGCTCTGGCAACTACATTTTTCATATGTATTACTGTTTCTAATCCTCGCTTCTTGCATTATCAATTTCTTAACAGGTTAAGTGATATTAGTTATAGTATTTATTTGCTTCACTTGCCTGTACTGTTTCTATCCTTCAAGGTGTTGTCTGTATTCTTTGATTTAGCTGTTCTTGATAAAGTGACCTTTTGGCTTGTGAACTTTGCGACTATTCCCGTTATTGTTGCCTTGTCGACCTTTACCTTCGTTCATGTAGAAAAAAGGTTTATGCGCAAGAAACGGTTAGAAGAGCTTAATGTGCCCAAGGTTGACCGCACCTTGGACAGAACAAATGCCGTGGTGTGAAGATGCTTACCTCAAGCTCTCGCACTCAACTGGGTACTGATGCTTTCGATAACATTCGTATGTAGCTCAATTTCGCATCGCTGGGGGGCACGCCGAATTGGATGATTCGATCATGTGTGGAGAACCAACTCCTTCCACACGGCAGTCCGTTAGCGCCCACACAAAAAACGACTTTCTCTCACATCTTGCAATATCCCCGCTTTGACACTCTCCATCCGTCGCCTAAGGTAGAGAAGCAGCTTCGGAAAAGCTGCTTTTCTCTTACCGATGTCATGGAGCGTCACCAATGCAAAACACCTACATCTCCTCCCTCATCTTCGCCTTCCTCACCAGCCTCTCTGTCGCCACCACCGCAGCCCCGTCCGCTAAACCTGAGGCCCCGACCCCAATCTCCGCACAAATGACCAAAACCGAGCAATCCGCCAAGGTCAACCTCAACGCCGCCGATGCTGAAACCCTGCGACGTGATTTGTTCGGTATCGGCGCCTCCAAAGCGAAGGCGATCGTCGCCTTTCGCGAAAGCAATGGGCCCTTCACCTCGGTGGACGAGTTGCTGGAAGTAAAGGGCATCGGCAAGGCCTTGCTGGAGAAGAATCGCGACAGGCTGGTTATCAACTAAACGACGTCGCCCAGGGGCCGATCAATGATCGGCCTTTTATCATGTGTGTTTTTAGCCCAGCCCTGGCATGAAATGTGGTTACCTCAAGATCATCGATTGTTCAACAGTCACCCTTGATGGAGGTTCGCCCCATGTACAAAGACTATCCAGCCGCTTACCAGGTCAGCAAAGGCTCGGCGTTACAGGTGGATACTGCCTTGTATGAACGTATCCGTGATCGCAAGGATCAGCGCACGCTGATCGAGCAGTTCGAGGTGCCGATACGCACGGGCAGGGCGTGGAAAGTGCCGGCCGGGTATGTGTTCCGGGTGACCACGCCTGTAGGCCCCCAGGTGGGCGACTTCAATGTGTGGAATGCCAATGATCCACGCGAACGCTTGTGGGCGGCGCGCACTCGGCAACTTCAAGGCGCCCACGTCAGCACTCACGACCGCTTGTGGTCGAATCTTCCATTTCTACGGCCGTTAGTCACTATTACAGATGACAGTCTCGCAAGCTACGGCATCGATGAGCACGGCGGGCGCCTGCACGATTTGCTCGGCACACGCTGCGATCCCTATGTAAACCGTATGCTCACTGGCGAGGACTTTCATCACCACTGCCACTCAAACCTGACCCGTGCAGTATTGCCCCACGGTCTGACGGAATTCGATGTGCACGACGTGCTGAATATTTTCCAGTGCACTGGCCTTAATCACGACGACATGTATTTCATGAAAGCCTGCCCGGCGCAGAAGGGCGATTACCTGGAATTTTTCGCGGAGATTGATTTGCTGTGTGCGCTATCGACATGCCCAGGTGGGGATTTGTCGTTGCCGATGTGGGGGCCGGACGCGCAGGACCCGCTGACGGTGTGTCGTCCGTTGGGGGTTGAAATCTACAGGCTGGAGGACGAATTGCTGAGTGGCTGGAGTCAGCCGGAGCGTGCTGCCTATAAGGGGCAGCACGGCTTGCATATCGCTAAAGCTGATTGGGAGTAACTCAAGTTCAGCGATCCTGCGCATCCTTGGCGTCCGCCTGGGCATTGCGCTCGGCCACGCGTTTGCGTTGTTCGTCGGTGAGTTCCACTTTGTTGGCGCTGTCACGCAGCATCATCAACCCACCGACGATCGATCCGATCGCAATTACCATAATCAACCACGCGTACCACGGCATAAGGCTCTCCTTGAGGCAGATAGCCGGGGGAGAATTTTCCCACGGTAATAACTGCTTTGAGTTACGGGCTTTCTGAGTAGTTCATTGTAGGCCCGTTCTGCCTGGTAAACCCTATAGTCCGGTCAACATCGCATCTGCTGGCGCATCGGCGCGGTCTTGGGCGGTCAGTTGGAAGTAGATGAAGCCCACGGCCATGAAACCGAGGAAGATCAGCCCGATCAGTGTGTTGAACCAGGCCATCGCTACCAGGCACACCACTGCCAGAGCCAGCGCGATGCCCGGCACGACGGGGTAACCGGGTGCACGGAAGGTGCGTTCCAGCAGCGGTTCGGTTTTGCGCAGTTTGAACAGGCTGAGCATGCTCATGATGTACATGACGATGGCGCCGAATACGGCCATGGTGATCATCGCGGCGGTCAGGGTCATGCCGCCCAGGTTGATCAGGCCATCACTGTAGATGGCCGCAATGCCGACCACGCCACCGGCGAGAATGGCTCGGTGGGGCGTCTGAAATCGTGACAATTTGGCCAGGAAAGACGGCAGGTAACCGGCGCGGGCCAGGGCGAAGAATTGGCGCGAGTAGCCGAGGATGATGCCGTGGAAGCTTGCCACCAGGCCGAAAAGGCCAATCCAGACCAGCATGTGCAACCAGCCGGAGCTTTCGCCTACGACGGTTTTCATCGCCTGGGGCAGTGGGTCGTTAATGTTCGACAGGGTGCGCCAGTCGCCGACACCGCCCGCGAAGAACATCACGCCCATGGCCAGGATTACCAGGGTCAGAATGCCGCTGATGTAGGCTTTTGGAATGGTGCGCTTGGGATCTTTCGCTTCTTCGGCCGCCATGGCTGCGCCCTCGATGGCGAGGAAGAACCAGATAGCGAAGGGGATCGCTGCAAACATGCCTGCAATCGCCGGGGCACCGAAGGTGTCGGAGCCAGCCCAACCGTTCAGGGCGAAGTTGCTGAAGCTGAATGCCGGGGCAACGACGCCCATGAACACCAGCAATTCGGCGACGGCGAGTACGCACACCACCAGTTCGAAGGTAGCAGCGAGTTTCACGCCAAGGATATTCAGGCCCATGAACACGAAGTAGGCGCCGACGGCGGCGTGTTTCGGGTCCAGCGCTGGAAACTGCACATTGAGGTAGGCACCGATGGCCAAGGCGATGGCGGGTGGGGCGAAGACGAATTCGATCAGGGTCGCCAGGCCGGCAATCAAGCCGCCTTTTTCGCCGAAGGCGCGGCGGCTGTAGGCGAAGGGGCCGCCAGCGTGGGGAATCGCGGTGGTCAGCTCGGTGAAGCTGAAAATGAAGCAGGTGTACATCGCGGCGACCATCAGTGAGGTCACCAGGAAACCCAGCGTGCCGGCCACGCCCCAGCCATAGCTCCAGCCGAAGTACTCGCCGGAAATCACCAGCCCGACGGCGATGCCCCAGAGATGGAGGGTGCCCAAGGTGGGTTTGAGGTGTGTGTTCATTGTGTGGTGCTCCCTGAACGGTTTGGAATGATTCAAGGTGTTGCAGTGGACATGCCAGCCTGAGAATCATTGTCGTAAAGCTGCGCTACTGTCGTTTGGGGGATGGTTTGGCGTTTGAATAGTGGCGACGTCGCACCAGATAAGTGCGAGGGTGTCTTGACTGGCGCCATCGGGGGCAAGCCCCCTCCCACACTTGACCGAGTTGTCATGCCGAGCGCAGATCAACCTGTGGGAGGGGGCTTGCTCCCGATAGCACCCGCCCAGGCGCCGAAATCCCCGTGTAAACCCCGCATAAAGCCACTCTTTACGCCATCTTTACGCCCCACGCCCCGCCTCGCTCTCGTTCCTTTACACCGCTCCTGCGGACAATTGCCTCACACGCGGCACTTGCCGTTAAACGGAGAAACTTCCATGAGCGTTCTGGACGGGGTGTCACTGCTATTGGCCGTGGCGCTGTTCATTTATCTGCTGGTTGCGCTGTTACGCGCGGATCGGAACTAGGAGCAGGCTATGCACAGTTATGACTATTGGCTGATCATCGCCTTCTTCGCCGTGGTACTGGTGCCGGCACCGTTTCTGGGGCGGTTCTATTACAAGGTGATGGAAGGCCAGCGCACCTGGCTGACGCCGGTGCTGGGGCCTGTGGAGAAAGCCTGTTATCGGCTTTCGGGTGTGGACGATCAACAGGAGCAAAGCTGGCAGAAATACATGCTGGCCTTGCTCGCGTTCAACCTCGCGGGCTTTTTGCTGCTGTTTGCGATCCTGATGTTTCAGAACTATCTACCCCTCAATCCGCAGAAATTTCCGGGCCAGGAATGGACGCTGGCCTTCAACACCGCGGTCAGTTTCATGACCAACACCAACTGGCAGAACTACAGCGGTGAAGCGTCCCTGAGCTACCTCAGCCAGATGGTCGGCCTCACTGTGCAGAACTTCGTCAGTGCCGCCACCGGCCTGGCAGTCCTGGTCGCGCTTTGCCGTGGGATCGGTCGCAAATCCTCCAAGACCTTGGGTAACTTCTGGGTCGACATGACCCGCGCCACCCTCTACGGCTTACTGCCGTTATGCCTGGTGCTGGCGTTGTTTCTGGTATGGCAGGGCGTACCGCAAACTTTTGCCCATTACGTTGATGCCGTGACGATGCAAGGCGTGGATCAGGTCATCCCCCTCGGCCCGGCAGCCAGCCAGATTGCGATCAAGCAATTGGGCACCAACGGCGGCGGTTTTTTTGGAGTGAACTCGGCGCATCCGTTCGAAGACCCGACAGCCTGGGCCAACCTCTTCGAAGTGGCCTCGATCATTCTGATCCCGGTGGCCTTGGTGTTTACCTTCGGCCATTACGTCAAAGACCTGCGTCAGAGCCGCGCCATTCTCGCCTGCATGCTGGCCTTGTTCCTGATCGGCGGCGCGACCTCGCTGTGGGCCGAATACCAGCCCAACCCAACCCTGAACAACCCGGCCGTTGAGCAAACCGCGCCGCTGGAAGGCAAGGAAACACGTTTCGGTACCACCGGCACGGTGCTCTGGTCGGTGACCACCACCGCAGCGTCCAACGGCTCGGTCAATGGCATGCAGGACAGCCTCAGCCCTCTGAGCGGGATGGTGGCGCTGGTCAACATGATGGTCGGCGAAGTGATCTTCGG
Organism: Pseudomonas sp. R2-37-08W; assembly: GCF_003851705.1. NCBI lineage: Bacteria > Pseudomonadati > Pseudomonadota > Gammaproteobacteria > Pseudomonadales > Pseudomonadaceae > Pseudomonas > Pseudomonas sp. R2-37-08W. The sequence goes on from NZ_CP027728.1 coordinate 1,825,799, forward strand.
CGGGGTCGGTGCCGGTATGTACGGCATGTTGCTCAACGTGTTGATTGCGGTGTTCCTCGCCGGCCTGATGATAGGCCGCACCCCGGAATACCTGGGCAAGAAACTCCAGGCCAAGGAAGTGCAACTGCTGGTGGTGACCCTGCTGGTGATGCCGGTGGGTGTGCTCGTACTGGGTGCCATTGCCGCCAGCCTGCCAGGCCCGGCCGGCGCCATCAGCAACCCTGGCCCCCACGGCTTCAGCCAGTTGCTCTACGCCTACACCTCGGCCAGTGCCAACAACGGCTCGGCGTTTGGTGGGTTCAGCGGCAACACCGTGTTTCACAACCTGATGCTTGGCCTGGGCATGTTGATCGGCCGTTTCGGCTACATCCTCCCGGTACTGGCCCTGGCCGGTAGCCTGGCGATGAAGAAGACCGCACCGATTGGTCAGAACAGTTTCCCGACCCACGGCCCGTTGTTCGTGACCTTGTTGACCGTGACCATTTTGCTGGTGGGCGGCCTGACTTTCCTGCCGACGCTGGCGCTGGGCCCTATTGCTGAACACCTGAGCATGGGCTTCTAACCAAGGGATATGAAAATGAATATGCCTGTAAAAAATGCGGCCCCGGTCAAACCCCAGGAACCTGCCAAAACCGCGATCTCGGCCCTGTGGCGCGGGGCGCTGGTCCAGGCGTTCGTCAAGCTGGACCCACGCCAACTGCAACGCTCGCCGGTCATGTTGGTGGTCGAGCTGACCGCCATCCTCACCACCGTGCTGTGCTTTGTGCCCGACGCCGCCGTGCCGACCTTCGTGGCCGTGCAAATCGCGGTGTGGCTGTGGTTCACCGTGTTGTTCGCCAATTTCGCAGAAGCCTTGGCCGAAGGCCGTGGCAAGGCCCGCGCCGACAGCCTCAAGGCCGGCAGTGAAGGCTTGAGCGCTCGTCGCAAGGAGTCCGACGGTAGTTTCAAGGTGGTACCGGCCACCAGCCTGCGCAAAGGTGATGTGGTGCGCGTCGCCGCAGGTGAAATGATTCCTGGCGACGGTGAGGTGATCGAAGGTATCGCTGCCGTCAACGAAGCGGCGATTACCGGCGAATCCGCTCCGGTGATCCGCGAATCCGGCGGCGACCGCTCGGCCGTCACCGGCAACACCCGCCTGGTGTCGGACTGGCTGCTGATCCGCATCACCGCCAACCCCGGTGAGTCCACCCTGGACCGCATGATCGCCTTGGTGGAAGGCGCCAAACGCCAGAAAACCCCCAACGAAGTCGCGCTGGATATCCTGCTGATCGGCCTCACCCTGATCTTCCTGCTGGTGGTGGTGACCCTGCAGCCGTTCGCTCACTTCGCCAATGGCAGCTTGCCCTTGGTGTTCCTGGTCGCACTGCTGGTGACGCTGATTCCTACAACCATTGGCGGCTTGTTGTCGGCCATCGGTATCGCGGGCATGGACCGCCTTGTGCGGCTCAACGTGATCGCCAAGTCTGGCCGCGCGGTGGAAGCGGCAGGGGACGTGCATGTGTTGCTGCTGGACAAGACCGGCACCATCACTTTCGGTAACCGTCGTTGCTCGGCAGTGGTTGCGGCGCCCGGTGTCAGTGGTCGGGAAGTGGCGGAAGGTGCACTGTTCGCCTCCCTGGCGGATGACACCGCCGAAGGCAAGTCCATCGTCGAATACCTGCGCGCCTTGCACCCCCAGGCAGAGCCGACGCCGGACGAACTGACTGCGGTCCCCTTCAGCGCCGAAACCCGTTTGTCCGGTGTCGACTATCAGGGCCGCGTATTCCGCAAGGGCGCGGTGGACTCGCTGCTGGCGTTTATCGGCCAGCAACGCAGCGACCTTTTACCTGCACTGTCGCGGGAAATCGACAAGATCGCCCAAAGCGGCGGCACGCCGTTGCTGGTGTGCGCCGATGGCAAATTGCTCGGTGCTATCCATCTGAAAGACGTGGTCAAGCCTGGCATCCGTGAGCGTTTCGCCGAGCTGCGCAAGCTGGGGATTCGTACCGTGATGGTCACTGGCGACAACCCGTTGACGGCCGCCGCGATTGCCGCTGAGGCCGGTGTGGATGACGTGCTGGCTGAAGCTACGCCTGAGAAAAAACTCGCCCGTATTCGCCATGAGCAGAACGACGGCCGTCTGGTCGCCATGTGCGGCGACGGTGCCAACGACGCGCCAGCGCTGGCCCAGGCCGACGTCGGCATGGCGATGAACGATGGTACCCAGGCCGCACGCGAAGCCGCGAACATGGTCGACCTCGACAGCGATCCGACCAAGCTGCTGGACGTGGTGCAGATCGGCAAGGAGTTGCTGGTGACCCGGGGCGCGCTGACCACCTTTTCCATCGCCAACGACGTGGCCAAGTACTTCGCGATCCTGCCGGCGCTGTTCGCCTCGATCTACCCGCAATTGGGCGTGCTCAACGTCATGCACCTGCAGAGCCCGCAGAGCGCGATTCTGTCGGCAATTGTGTTCAACGCGCTGATCATCGTGGTGCTGATCCCGCTGGCCCTGCGCGGTGTGCGCGTGCAGGCGGCGAGTGCGGCGGCCTTGTTGCGACGCAACCTGCTGATCTACGGCTTGGGTGGGCTGCTGGTGCCGTTTGTGGGCATCAAGGCGATCGACATGCTGCTGACGGCGCTGCACCTGGTGTAACCCTGCGGTCTTTTGTGGCCCGATTTATTGAGGATTTGACGATGACTAATACAATCCGCCCAGCCCTGAGCCTGCTGGTGCTCATGACCCTGATCACCGGCGTCGCCTATCCGCTGGTGGTGACTGGCGTCGCTCAGGTTGCCTTCCCGGATCAGGCCAATGGCAGCCTGGTGCGCGATGCCGGCGGCAAGGTGCGCGGCTCCAGCCTGATCGCCCAGGATTTCAGCGGTGACGGCTGGTTCCATCCGCGCCCCTCGGCCGGGGCGTTCGCGACGGTCTCCAGCAGTGCCAGCAACCTGGGCCCGAGCAATCCCGCGTTGGCCACGCGCATCTTCGATGACGCGAATAAACAACAGGTGCCCGGCCAGGGGCCGGTACCGTTAGCCTCGCTGACGACCTCCGGCAGCGGACTTGATCCACACTTGCCACCTGCGGCAATTGCCTATCAACTGGCGCGAGTGGCGGCAGCACGGAATGTGCCGGTGTCGACCTTGCAGCGGATGTTGGATGAACACACCGAAAGCCCGTTGGTGGGGCCGCCGGTCGTCAATGTACTGGCACTGAACATGGCCCTGGAAAAACTCTGAACCCCTGTGGGAGGGAGCAAGCCCCCTCCCACATGTGATTTGCATTGAACCTGACTGCTTTGATACCTGAAGGACACTACCCGCATGAGCGACTCCGGCCGCGCCGATGCCTTGTTAGCCGATCTACCCCGCAACGGCCGTGGCCGGCTCAAGGTCTTCCTCGGCGCCGCGCCCGGCGTGGGCAAGACCTACGCCATGCTCCAGGCGGCCCACACTCAACTGCGCCAGGGCGTCCCGTTGATTGCCGGGGTGGTCGAGACCCACGGCCGTGCCGAGACGGAAGCCTTGCTCAGCGGCCTGCCGCAACAACCGCTGTTGCGCAGCGAATACCGTGGCGTGATGCTCGAAGAAATGGACCTCGACGGCCTGCTCGCGGCCAAGCCCAAGTTGGTGCTGGTCGACGAACTGGCCCATAGCAACGCCCCCGGCAGCCGGCATGAAAAGCGCTGGCAGGACATTCAGGAATTGCTCGCTGCCGGCATCAACGTATTCACCACCGTCAACGTCCAGCACCTGGAAAGCCTCAATGACCAGGTGCGGGGCATTACCGGTGTGCAGGTGCGTGAAACCCTGCCGGACTGGGTGCTGCAAGAGGCCGACGAGTTGCTGCTGATCGACCTGCCATCCCGCGAATTGCTGGAGCGCCTGCGCGACGGCAAGGTGTATGTGCCGGAACAGGCGCGGGCGGCCATTGATGCGTTTTTCACCCAGACCAACTTGATGGCCCTGCGCGAACTGGCCATGCAGACCGCGGCCGCCCACGTCGACGACGACCTGGCCCAGGGTTACCGCCAACTCGGCCAAGCTGCGCCGGCGGTACGTGGTCGTTTGCTGGTGGGGGTCGATGGCGACGCACAGGCCGAACGCCTGGTGCGCCATGCCAGCCGGGTCGCCCAGCGGCGGCATTTACCCTGGAGCCTGGTGCATATCGATAACGGCCACGCGCGCGATGAACAGTCACGGCTACGCCTGCAAAATGCCCAGCAACTGGCGGAGCGTCTGGGCGGCGAGGTGGTGTTGCTGCGGGCGGGCGAAGTGGCCAGGACGCTGATCCAGCATGCCGCCGAGCGCCGCGCCAGCCTGGTACTGGTCGGGCAGTCGCGCATGCGCTGGCGTCGGCGGCTGTTCGGCGGTGGCCTCGCCGCACGCTTGTTGCGCAATGCGCGGGGCTTGGAGATCAACGTGCTCGACAGCGACGACATGCCTGCACCGCCGCGCTTGCCGGATACGCGTGGGCTGCGCTGGTTCGACTATGCCTTGGCCGTGGTGGCAACCGTGGTTGCGGCCGGCTTGGCCTGGGGCGTGTCCAGCGTATTGCCGCTACCGAATATCTCACTGGTGTTTCTCGCGGCGGTCCTGCTGGTGGCGGTGCGTAGCAGTCTGGGGCCTTCGCTGGTGTGTGCGGCGTTGTCGTTCATGACCTATGACTTTCTGTTTATTCCGCCGAATTTCTCCTTTGCCATCCAGCGTGAAGAGGATGTGCTGACCCTGTTGTTCTTCCTGTTGATGGCAGCGCTCACCGGCAACCTGGCTGCGCGCCAGCGTCGCCAGTTGCAGGCGCTGCGCGATACCCAGGAAGAAACCAGCGAGCTGCTCGACCTGTCGCGCAAGCTCACAGCAGCCACGGATCGCCAGGCCGTTATCAGTGCGGCGGCTCACCACCTGCAAGGTTGGAATGACTTGGATGTATGCCTGGTCAATCGCGACGGCGAGGGCGGCTGGACAATCGAGACCGGTGGCCCGTTGACCCTTACCGAAGCCGAACGCGCTGCCGCCGATTGGGCCTGGCAGCACGACCAGCCGGCGGGTGTGGGCACCGGCACCTTGCCGTTTGGGCGTTGGTGGTGGTGGCCGTTGTCGGGCGAAGAGGGGCCCTTGGGTTTGCTCGGTGTCAGTGCCAAGCCGGGCTTGGAGTTGAGCGGGCAACGCCGCCGCCTGCTCACCGCCTTGAGCCAGCCGCTGGCCCAGGCGCTGGCGCGGGCGCAGTTGGGACAGGAGTTGGAGTCGGCGCGTTTGCACGGCGAAACCGAACAACTGCGCAGCGCCTTGCTCGCCTCTGTATCCCACGATCTGCGCACGCCGTTGACCTCCATGCGCGGCAGTATTGACAGCCTGCTGGCGCTGGGCGAGGCGATCCCTTTGGAGGATCGTCGCGAATTGCTCGAAGGCACCCGCGATGAAGCCGAGCGCCTCGACCGCTACATCCAGAACCTGCTGGACATGACCCGCCTGGGCCACGGCGCGCTGAAGCTGGCGCGCGATTGGGTTTCGCCCGGAGATATCGTCGGCAGCGCCCTTGGGCGTTTGCGCGCGGTGCTGGCGCCGTTGCAAGTGAGTATCCATGTGCCGCCGGAGCTGCCGTTGCTCTACGTGCACGCTGCGTTGATCGAGCAGGCGTTGGTCAATGTAATGGAGAACGCCGCACGTTTTTCGCCGCCCCAGGGCCGTTTGCAGTTGAGCGCCGGTGTCGCGGACAACCAGTTGTTTTTCGCCGTGGCCGATGAAGGGCCGGGGATTCCCGAGGATGAACGTGCGAAGATCTTCGACATGTTCTACACCGCTGCCCGTGGTGATCGGGGCGGGCAGGGCACCGGCCTTGGCCTGGCGATCTGCCAGGGCATGGTTGGCGCACATGGGGGGCATATCAGCGTGGCGGATGGCATTGAGGGGCGCGGCACCTGCATCACCCTGTTTCTGCCGCTACAATCTCAGCCGGGCTTGGACACTGACCTTTGAAAACGTATGCCTACTGTGGCGAGGGAGCTTGCTCCCGCTGGGCTGCGCAGCAGCCCCAAAACCATTCGGTCGCGACGCATCACCTGCCTGACTAGTTTGGGAGCGCTTCGCACTCCAGCGGGAGCAAGCTCCCTCGCCACAACAGGTTCGTTTCTACAATGGTTTGTTTTTAATGGATATTGATTAGACACCATGAGCCAGACCGCGACGATTCTAGTCATTGATGACGAACCGCAGATCCGCAAATTCCTGCGCATCAGCCTGGCCTCCCAGGGCTATAAGGTGATCGAGGCCGGCACCGGCACCGAAGGCCTTGCCCAAGCGGCATTGAGCAAGCCGGACCTGCTGGTGCTGGACCTGGGCTTGCCCGACATGGACGGCCAGCAAGTGCTGCGCGAGTTTCGCGAGTGGTCGACGGTACCGGTGCTGGTGCTGTCGGTGCGGGCCAGCGAGAGCCAAAAGGTCGATGCTCTCGACGGCGGCGCCAATGACTACGTAACCAAGCCTTTCGGCATCCAGGAATTTCTCGCCCGTGTGCGTGCGTTGTTGCGCCAGGCACCGGCGGGCGAGTCTCAGGAAGCCGCCCTGAGTTTCGGCCCGCTGACGGTAGACCTGGCCTACCGCCGCGTTCTGCTGGACGGTGCCGAGGTAGCGTTGACCCGCAAGGAATACGCGGTGCTGGCGCAACTGGCGCGGCATCCAGGGCGGGTGATTACCCAGCAGCAATTGCTCAAGGATATCTGGGGGCCGACCCACACCGAAGACAGCCACTACCTGCGCATTGTGGTGGGGCATTTGCGGCAGAAGCTGGCGGATGACCCGACGCAGCCGAGGTTTATCGTGACTGAGGCGGGGGTGGGTTACAGGTTGCTAGGGGCCTAGATCGTTGGCGCCTGCCCTGGCGTCATCGCAGGCAAGCTCGCTCAAGACTGCTCACTCTCATACCGATCCAACGTATCACTGGCAATTTCCCGCCCCAACGCGATCAACTCCGGTGCCTTGTAAAACTCGAAAAAACGGCACACCCGCTTGGGCACGTTGATCAGCACATCCGGCGGGTAGCCGGCGATTTTGTACTGTGCCAATGACGTCTGCATCACCTCGAAACTCTGGTTGATCAGGTCCAGCAGCGACGCAGGCCCGACGTTATCGATAATGAACGAGCCTGTGGCCGACTTGGGCGTGCCGGGTTTTTCCGGCGCGGCGGCGGGTTGCTGGGATTCGGGCTCGGCCGACTCCAGCCATGGGTTGATCTCGGCGGCCTGGGCCTGCAACGCTTCCTGCTCGAGCTTCATCAACTGCTCGGCCTGTTTGCGTCGAAACGGCAGGTGCGAACCCAATGATTTTGCCAGGCTGTTGAAGCGGCTCTTGAATGCCGGCGGGCGCTGGATCACCGGCAAATGATAGTGCTTCTGGTTGGTGGCGTTGAGGTTGACCGCGATGATCAAGTCGCAATGGCTCGACACCACCGGCACGATGGGCAACGGGTTGAGCAAGCCGCCATCCACCAGCATGCGGTTGCCCTGCATCACCGGCGTGAACAGGCTGGGGATCGCGGCCGACGCGCGCATGGCCTGGTGCAGGCAGCCTTCCTGGAACCAGATTTCCTGCTGGTTGGTGAGGTCGGTAGCCACGGCTGTGTAGGGGATGCGCAGCTCTTCGATATTGATTTCGCCGACGATCTTGCGGATCTGCCCGAACACCTTTTCACCGCGAATCGCGCCCAGGCGAAAACTCACATCCACCAGGCGCAACACGTCGAGGTAATCGAGGCTTTCGATCCAGTTTCGGTACTCGTCCAGCTTGCCGGCGGCATAGATCCCGCCGACCACGGCACCCATCGAGCAGCCGGCAATACAGGCGATGTCATAGCCGCGCCGTTCGATCTCTTCGATCACCCCGATATGGGCGTAGCCCCTGGCTCCGCCGGAGCCCAGCACTAAGGCAACACGTTTCTTCATGACCAGATCCTTCGTGAAACAGGTGCCCACAATGCACCCATCAAGGGGGCCGCTACAATCCTCGGTAAGCCTTGGCAATATTTTTCCAGAATCGCGTCTAGGCTCGGGTATGCTCTGGCAATGGGTACTACTGATTTCAGGCTAAGGACAAGGCACTTTTCCCTGTAGGCAACGTCTACAGGCTACGACAGATTTTGTATATTTTGAGGTGTCATCGATGAAAGCCTGGATGTGTGTTCCCGTGATCCTGTTGGCCTTGGCTGGCTGTGCCGGGAAAACCGCGTATCGCGACAGCTGCGGGTCGCAGTTGGATGCCGCCTGGAAAGAACTGGACCTGGCCAAGGCCGAGGGCTTCGCGGGCACCGTCAGCTACTCCAAGGCTTTGTCGTTGTTGACCGGGGCCAAGACCCAACAGCAATTCGAAGCGTTCGAAGGGTGCTCCAACAAGGCCGAGAAAGCGCGCTTCTATATCCGTGAGTCACGCGCCGGGCGTTGATTCGCTAGCCGCGAGTAGGCTGTTTCATCACACAGGGAGGGCAGGATGTCAGCGCTGGTCAATCAGTTGGTCGCTCAGGTCATTGGCCTGCAAGTAGGGTTACTGAGCTGTCAGGCTCGTCTTGCCGCCGTCACCGATGATGAGGCCTTGCATGATCTGCGCACTACCGTGCGCCGCTTGCGCAGCCTGTTGCGCCCCTTGCGCGGGTTACCGGGTGTCGAACAGCTTGAATCGGCCGCCCGCGCGGTCGGCCAGTTGACCACACCGTTGCGTGACCGTGAGGTGCTGGCGGCGTACTTGCAGCAGCAAGGTCATTATGAGGCGGCTGAGCGGCGTCTGCGCCTGCAGCCTGAGGCTTATCGCCAGGTGGCGCAGAGCCTGCAGCTGGCGCACCTGCTGCAGATCCTCGATGCGTTTCCACGGTTTATCCGCGCTTCCCAACGCCAGAAATTGCTCAAGGGCCTGCGCTCGCGCATCCAGAAACGCCTGACCAAGCAATGGAACGCACTCGACCACGCGCTGAAAGACCCCGAGCATGATCGCCACCGTTTGCGCTTGCTGATCAAGCGCGTGCGCTACGCCGCCGAGGCGTATCCCGAGCTGGATAAATTGCCCGCCAAGGCCCTGTCCGGTCTGAAAAAAGCCCAGGGCGCCCTGGGTGACTGGCACGACTGCTGGCAGTGGTTGATGCTGGCCGAGCATCAGGCCGATCTTGAGCCCTTCGTCGCCACCTGGCGTCAAACCATGGCCAAGGCCGAGCGGCAGGCGGACCGGGTTCTGGACAAGCTCAGCGCCGATTGTTTCTGAGCCGGTCCGGCTTTTGGCCGGAATAGGCGCTGTACCTGCGGGGCTTGCTGGTTAAGATCTCTCATTGATTTTCTGGATTCGAGGTCGCCATGCGTTTTAGTGGTTTGCTCGACGCTGCCCGTAACAACCCGTCGGATGTCACCATCCCTGCCGAATGGGCCCAAGGCCGCGCCACCTTTGGTGGCCTGGTCGCCGCGTTGCAATACGAAGCGTTGCGCGCCCAGGTGCCGGCGGAGCGGCCGCTGCGCTCCCTGGCGATCACTTTCGTTGGCCCGGTCGCGCCGGATGTACCCGCTAGCTATCAGGTTGAAGTGCTGCGCGAAGGCAAGGCTGTCAGCCAATTGCTGGGCCGTGTGGTGCAGAACGGTGAAGTGGCGACCTTGGTCCAGGCCAGTTTCGGTGCGCCCCGCGCGTCGGAAATTGACGTCGCGAGCGAGCCGCCACCGGTGTTCAAACATTGGGACGAATGCCAGGAACTGCCCTATATCAAGGGCGTCACCCCGGAATTCATGCGGCACCTGGCGATGCGCTGGAGCGTCGGCGGCCTGCCGTTTACCGGCAATAAATCCCGCGACATGGGCGGTTGGGTAAGGTTGCGTGGGGACGTGAAAGAAGAGCCCCTGACCGAGGCGCACATCCTCGCACTGGTCGACGCCTGGCCGCCGGCGCTGCTCCCGCATTTGAAGAAACCAGCGCCGGGCAGCACCCTGACCTGGACCATCGAATTCATCCAGCCCCTGCAGCACTTGACCACCCTCGACTGGTGCCAATACCACGTCAACATCGAACACGCCCGCGACGGCTACGGCCATGCCGCCGCCGCGCTCTGGAGCCCGACCGGCGAGTTGATCGCTCTCAGTCGCCAGACCGTGGTGGTCTTCGCCTGACCCTCAATGCCGGTGACGCTGGCGCCACGCCCGCCACCAGCCGCCGCTGAGCAAAAAGCGCGGAAACGTCACGAACTGCTCGACCACCAGGCGCTGCACCGCGTCGTTACGATCACTGAACGGCTCGCTCGCCTGGGCTTCCAGGCTGTGGCCATGACGCTGCAGCGCCAGGCCCGCCAAAATGCCGATCACGCCTACGGCAAAACTCACCAGACTCAGGCTGAACACACCGGAAACGATCAACAGAAAGCCGATGATGAACAGCGGCACGGCAATCAGGTGCAAGGCCAGATTGGTCGGGTGTTGATGGTTTTGTGGGTAATTACGCCATTGCCAGGCGGGGAGATTGGGGTGACGTTTGCCCATGGTGGTGAATCCTCTGTCCGTTTAAACAACTTGGATAGAGTGTAGGTTGGGGGGACGGGCCGGCGAATTGGGGATGGCTATGGGGGTCATAGTTGCCGTTAGGTGCGTTTGAGCGTCACCTATGACCAAGTATCTGACCAATCGTGGTCGCCCGGTTCCGGACAGTTCATATACACGGACGGACCGGCTAAAAATAACCACTTGGCCTTAAATTCAATAGAGGCATTTTTCGACTTGGCGGTAAATAAAAAGCCATTATTGTCTTGCTCTATTTTAGCAGCGAAAACTTCTCTCTTCGGAAGGTTTACTATTTTTAAATCGCTTACTTCCAAGCATTTGAGGCCAATTCTGCATGTGTTATAGCCTTTGTTTTTCCATTTTTCAGGTAAGCGATCAGGAAATTCTGGGATGTCAAAACCAATCCCCACGTCAGGTCGATCGTTTTCTATGTTTACTGCATGTATATAAATTTTGCCAATTTCAACTGGGTAACTAAATACTTTGTTGAAAAAGATAGTGTCATCAAGGTTATTCCAGTGTTTCATTTTTTGTTCCTAAATGGGTAATGATCTTTTGTGCCAGGGAGCCCAGCCAGCAGGCGCTTGCCTTTTCGGGTCAGCTCTTGCTTGGCCTAGAGCTCGCTTCGTTCGGCACCTATAGATGCTATCCATCTTTTGTAGAAGCGATGCTGTTCATGTGGATCATTCGTTAGATTTTGATCTTCAAAATCAAATATGTGAACCAAGTCTTCTCGTGTCGTACGTTTTCCGAGGCTCAATTCATAGGCGACCATCCCACCACTCATTTGTGAAGACATGCTTGAGGGCCGGACATTTATTTTCGAGCCTTTACAAAGAAACTGTATGTGTGGGAAGTCAGCCATAACTTTTCCTAAACATATATACATGTCCTCCGCTGTATACACTTTTTCAAAATTATCTGCTTCGGAGAACATTAATTTTGTATGGGCTGAATCGTACTTAAAAGTAACGTACTTTTCTACATTGTCTATTATGGCTTTGATTTTTTTTGTTTTCATTTGATCTCCCTGTTTGGATTCGGAATTGAATAGCCCACGTAGCTACCATCACGCTTAACTGGAGTTACCCCTAAAATGTCGGCTGTATTGATTTTACTTTGTATAGCGATTTCTGCCTCGCTGTCAAAAGGAGCCAATTTCCCAAGCTCTTTGTTGACGTCGCGTCCGGGGATTTTCCGCAAAGCGTAGAGAAATCCTTTTCGAGTTCCGTATCCAGTCGCAAAATCAATTCCTATGAGCGTCGATGGAGAAGTACTGATAAAGTTACTTGGTGGGTTGTTACTATCCAAAGCGTGCAAATACAAGTCATTGCTTTCACCTTTGCTTTTGAAACCATTTTTAAATACATGGTCTGGTGTCTTTTCATCACCCCGATAAAGGTATTTTCCGCCGCTATTGATTGGCTGCTTGGGATCCCCTTTAACTGGAGGCGTAACTGTTGCAGGGTCCTTTACCTCAGACTTCGATCGGCAGCCATCCCCTCCTGGGCAATTATTTAATCCTAGCGGATCCATCCAGCCTGTCGGATTGGGCGCGTACCGGTACGCGTTGATCCCACCCGCCAGCCTCACCGGATCAGGTGTCAGGTAACGACCAATATCCGGATTGTAGTAGCGATGGCGGTTGTAGTGGAGGCCGCTTTCCTGATCGAAGTATTGGCCTTGAAAGCGCAGCGGGTTGTCGACTTTGCCTACGTCGAGGCGGCTGATTTCACCGTAGGCGCGGTAGTGGGCGGACCAGACGATTTCGCCTTCAGGCGTGGTGAGTTCCTGCGGCGTGCCGAGGTGGTCGAGTTGGTAGTGGTAGGGCTTGGTTTCTTCTGGGCCGAAGCCTTCCAGCAGTGCTAATGGGCGGAAGCTGTCGGGTTCGTAGAGGTAGCTGCGATGACGATCCGCGTGGTGCTCAGCGACGATTTTGTCGCCTTGCCAGAAGAACTCCGTGGTAATGCCGTCGACGGTTTTGCTGATGCGCCGACCGAACGGGTCATAGCGATAATTAGCAGTTTGGCCGTTAGGCTTGGTGATGCCGATCAACCGGTGCTGGCAGTCGTAACGGTATTCGGTAACGAGTGAGTGACCCTTGCCACGCCGCTCGCGGATGAGGTTGCCGAAGGCGTCGTAGTCGTAATGATGATCGCCTTGGATCATCAATCGATTACCCGCAACGATGTCCGGCCCTGGCCTGTCTTGCATGAGCAGGTTGCCGGCAGGGTTGTGGCCGAAGCGTTCCTGGACGTCTTGCGAATGATCGGCGCGGGTCAGGCGGTGGAGCGGGTCGTAGCGGTAAAGGTGTTCGCCTTTGCGGGTGTCGTGCAGGCGGGTGAGGTTGCCGGTTTTGTCGTAGTCGTAGTGGCGTTGGTAGAGGTGGTTTTGCTGTTGGGTGACGGCGTGGGTATGTAGCCGGTTTTGCTCGTCGTAGTGGTAGTGGCTGAGCAGTTGGCCTTGTTGGCGTTGGTGTTCGCGACCGCTTTTGAACAGATGCGAGGTGAGCACTTCTCCGTTGAGCTCGACGGTGGCGAGATGACCGCCTTTGTCGTGGTTGAAGGTGAGGCGGTTGTTGTCCGGCAGGCGCAGGTTTTTTAACTGGCCGCAGGCGTCGTAGCCATAGCGCAACGTGCCCCAGCCTTGGTGTTCGGCGGTGAGGCGGTTTTGGCGGTCGTACTCGTAGGCCAGGAACCAGTGGCCGTCGTCGACACTGAGGAGGTTGCCTTGGCGGTCGTAGGCATAATCGACAGCGCTGCCGTCGGGCAGGGTTTTTCTTACGAGGCGGCCGGCATAGTCGCGCTGGTATTGAGTGACGAGCTGACTGCCATCGTCGCCGTATTCGGTTTTCTCCAGTAGGTTGCCGTTGAGGTCGTAGGCGTAGGCGGTGCGTTGGCCGTCAAAACCGGTTTCCTGTTGGATCAGGCCGTTGGGATGGTAGTCGAGCTGGTAGGTTTCGCCGACTTCGTTTTCGATGGCGGTCAGCAGTAAGCGGGCATTGTCGTAGCGGTACTTGACCTGGGTGCCGTCGGCATTGATGCGGCGGCTGATCAGGTGCAGGCCGTCGGCGTATTCGTAGCGGGTGACGTGGCCGAGTTCGTCGCGTTCGGCGATGACTTTTCCATAGGGGTTGTAGCTGAATTCTCGCGTGGCACCGTCCGGCCGTACCAAGCGAGTTAACCGACCTACGCTGTCCCACTGATACTGAGTCAGCGCGCCTTGTTCATCCTCACGCGCAACCTGCCGGCCCAGGTCGTCATAGCGGTAGCGCTTGATCCCGCCATTGGGCAGTTGCTCTTCAACAAGCTGCCCGCGCTCATTCCACACCAAGCGATGGCAGCTGTTGTCGGGGTACCAAACCCCGGTCAGTTGTCCCTGTTTGTCGTAGCTGTAGTCGGTCGCGTTGCCATCCGGATCGATCTGGCGAATGACATCTCCCTGGTCATTACGCTCGTATTTCCAGACCGCCTCACCACGTCTTACAACCCGTACGAAACCGTTGTCATGCTCGTAGGACGTTGTCTCGTCATCCCCCGGAAACAGCGCGACCAAGCGTCCGGCGGCGTCGTATTGATAGGCCGTCACCGCACCCAGCGGGTCCTGCTCGACGGTCAGGCGGCCCTTGTCATCGTAGGATTTGAAGTGTTGAGCGCCGTCGGAATCGATGCGCTGTATCAGCCGCGCCCGCTGGTCATGTACGTAAACTTCCTGGCTGCCGTCGGCGTTATGCACGGTGACGCGACCGTCAGCGCCCCAGACATACCGCGTGTCCATCTGCGAAAAACTGGCCCAATGCCGGACACAGCGCGCTGCCTTGCCAGCGCGTTCCCATTCCCAAAAGAAACTCGCCCCACCGGCCAGCTGGCGCTCAAGAATGACGTGCTGCTCGTCGTACCGATAACGCTCACACTCACCGACAGCGTTGGTCGCTGAAACCAGTCGTCCAGCGCCGTCATAATCGTAGGAAACGACGTTCTGCTCGGTCACCCAAACGAACGGTTCATGCCCCGTGGCGCGATGAACCTGGTAGTCCACCGCCACGATGCGGTCGAATTCATAACGCAACAGAAGCGAACGGCCCACGCCGTTATCCAGCCGCTCAATCCGTCCCAACCGATCCCGGACAACCAACAGCCGGTTGTCATACGCATCGCTGATCGCCGTCAGCACACCGTCGCAAAAGTGGTAGAAACGCGAACCCTGGGCCAACACCAGTTCATCAGGCAACGACCCCAAGTAAATCGCCGCTTCCGCCAGGCTGTTGGTAATCGCCGGCCGAGCAGCCGTCGGCAAGGGCAGGGTGGTTGCGCGATTCTCATGATCGGTCCACACCACCGAATCGCCCACAACCACAAGCCGCTGCGCCAGCGCATGACTCCAGCCAAACCCCAGCCCACAATCCACTTCCACCGCACTGCTGCGATACAAGCGCGTCCACTCGAACGGTAAGACCCCATCCAGCGCGCCATCGGTAAGGGTCAGCAGTTCCTCGCCGGTGACCATCGACACCGGGCAGCCGTGGGTGACGGTTTTATCCGAAGAGTCAGCAGCCTCCCCAGCCGGATTTTTAGACGGGGCAGGCACATCATCCACCGCCTCCTGCCGCACCAACGCCGTACGCTGGGTCTTGCTGCGCACCGCTGGCACCGGGTTCGAAACCAGCGTGTCGCCAGCCTTCAACGGCGCCACCGGCACCGCCTTGACCGGCGTCGCCGCACTGCTCAGCAGCAACGGCTTGGCCGCCTCCACATGCGCTTCCAGCCCAGGCCCCACAACCTGCTTGGCCAGCAGCTCCAACAACGCCCGCGCCCGCCCGGATTTGACCTGGCTGAGCACCTGAGCCCCCAACCGAAGCTGTACCCCAATTCCCCGCGTCGCCCATATCAGCAACAGATTGATCAACACTTCGCCGGTAATCTCACCCAGCAGTTCATACATCTCGGGCGGTGGCAGCATGCGCATCCAGGCCACCGCCGCGGAGAGATAAATGAACAACAGCGGCTCATCACTGAGCACCAGCAAACCCTGGGCGAGCGTGTCTTTACCCAGCTTGAGTAACTGATCCAGTTCGGCTTGGGAGATGTACTTCAACAACCGTTCGCTGTTGGACTTGAGGTTCGCCAGCAGGTCGTACAGCTCGGTAATGTTGTCCCACAGGTTGTAAAAGGCCTTGCCAATCCCGGTTGCAAAGGCCGCTCCCTGTTTCGCGCTGCGCGTGAAGGGCGGGGCTTTTGCAAAATCTGTCCACTGAAGCTTGAAGCGCTCGTTCCATTGCTGGCGCAGTTCAGCTTCCAGCCCGGCGATCACCGACTGGTAGGACGCATACAGCGCCTTGACGTGATCCTTGGAAAAGTTGGGGTAAAAGGTGACCTGGTACTGCTGGTCGCGAGTGCATTCTGGGACTTCAAGAATGCCGCTGGGGCCGATGGTTCGCTGCAGCGACGCGCCAATGGGAGTGCCGTCCTTGGCGATGGCTTGCAGCGTGACCGGCGTGTTGCCGATCGGCACGAACCGGGTGCTTTCGAACAGATGCACCAGGGTCAGCCCACCCTGGGCTTTGCACATGGCGACGGTGCGACTGGGCATGTCGGAAGAGATCGGTGCGATCAGTGCGACGTCTTCCCCGACCTTGAATACCTGCTCCACTTCCAGTGCCGAGCCACTTAAAAAGCTGTCGGCCCAGTCGTCGAACGTATTCAGGCAGTCGCGCAAATTCCGAAGAATGCTTTCAACATCCGGCGCTTCGGGGTCCATGGGGGCCAGCACAAAGCTGGCGATCACCGGAATCAAAAGACGGCCCCGGCGACCTGGGCCCCAACGAAAAAAACCATCTGCACTCCCTCGCACTGTTTGATCAGGCGAGGGACTTTGCAGAGGTTCGTCGGTAAAAGAAGTCGGCGTTATTCGCGGGAGTGGCGAGGAAGTTTCGTCTTAATCTCAGGTAGGCTGTGGCTTGGTCGTAGGAATCGGATTACGGTCTGAACGGTCCTACAGCTTCAACTGCCCGATCGCCTTGCTCAACTCTCCCGCCAACGCCGCCAGTGCATGGCTGGTGGTCGCCGAATCCACGGTCTGCCGTACGGTGTTCTCGGTTACATCACGAATACTCACCACCGCGCGGTTCATCTCTTCGGCGACATGGCTTTGCTGTTCGGCGGCCACCGCGATCTGGGTATTGCTCTCGCGCATCTGCGCCACGGCGCCGGTTATGTCGGCGAGTGCGGCACCGGCTTCCTGGGCCTGTTTTACGCAGTCGTCAGCCTTGAACGAGCTTTCCTGCATGAAGTCCACCGCGTCGCGGGTGCCCGCTTGCAGCGCCGAGACCATGCGGGTGATTTCGTCGGTGGAGCTTTGTACGCGCTTGGCCAGGTTGCGCACTTCGTCGGCGACCACCGCAAAGCCACGGCCCATTTCTCCGGCGCGGGCAGCTTCGATGGCGGCGTTGAGGGCGAGCAGATTGGTCTGTTCGGCGATGCTGTGGATCACCCCGACCACGCTGTTGATTTTCTGGCTGTCTTCGGCGAGTTTCTGGATCATTTCAGCGGTCTGTTGCACGCCGCTGGACAGCCCGGCAATCGAACGTTGCACGCGGGTGACCACTTCCTGGCCGCTGCCGGCGAGGGTGTCGGCGGTTTGCGAGAGGTCGCGGGTGGCACCGGCGTGCTGGGCAATGTGGTAGACGGTGGCGGTCATTTCGTTGATCGCCGTGGCGGCCTGGTCGGTCTCGCTTTGCTGGCCGAGCATGCCGCGCTGCACCTCGTTCATGCTGCTGGCCAGCCGCGCGGCGCCCTCGTCCAATTGTTTGGCAGTATGGGCCACGGTGTTGACCACCCGCTGGTAGCCGGCCTGCATGGCGTTGAAGGCGCTGGCCATCTGCCCGACTTCATCCTTGCAGGCCAGGGGCACGCGGGCGGACAAATCGCCGGTTTTCTCCACATGCAGCATCACGTCCTTGAGGGTGTTGAGCTGGCTGAGCAGGAAGCGGATCAGCAGTTGTGAGGCGCCAAGCATCGCGAGCATCAGGATCGCCACCGCCAGCGCATAGTTGACGAAACGTTCGCCGAACACCTGGCGCAGACTTGGCGCGTAGGCGAGTACGGCGACCTGCTGTCCGTCGGCACGGCGGATGACCTCGGCGCCCACCAGCGGATTGACGCCGAACAATGGCAGGTGACTGAGCTCGATCCAGCCGCTCGCGTCTTGCAGGGCTGAGAGATCCTCGCCTGCGCGTTGTGGGACTTGGCCACGGGTGAAGGTCAGCCAGTTCTCGCCAGTGGGCAGTGGCTTGTCAGCCGGCCAAGCGTTAAGCAATTGCCCCTGGGCCTGGGCCGACACCTGGGACGCATGGCTGCGCGCCTGTTGTTCGAGCTGGACGGCATACAGCACCAGCAGCAGGGTAGTGATGAAGGCCACCGCGTTGACGGCCCAGAATTTGTACTTAAGCGAGATATTGCTAAGCCAGGCACCCATGGAAGGTTTTCTCTGATAGCGGAAACAGCATTGGCAAGGTGCCATTATTGTGCCGCTACTCAGGAAAGCGTTTTTGACATGGGTCAATGCGCCGCATCACTCCACGGCAGGCAGGCCGAAAAAGGCGCGGGCACAGGCGGTGCTGTGCATCGCCAGCTCTTCCATCGTTTCATTGCGATGCAGGGCAACCTCGCGCAGCACTTCGGTCAGGAAGGCGGGCTCATTGCGGCCGTTCTTCGGCTTCGGACGCAGCGTGCGCGGCAGCAGGTAGGGCGCGTCACTTTCCAGCATCAGACGGCCACGGGGAATTTCCCTGACCAACGGGTGCAGATGCGTCCCACGGCGCTCGTCGCAGATCCAACCAGTGATGCCAATGTGCAGGTCAAGGTCGAGGTAGCTGAAGAGCGCCGCTTGTTCGCCAGTGAAGCAATGCACCACGGCGGCGGGCAGATGGTCGCGGTAGTCCTTGAGAATCTCCAGCAGGCGTTGGTTGGCGTCGCGCTCGTGGAGGAACACGGGAAGTTTCAGCTCGACGGCCAGGGCCAGGTGTTCCTCGAGGACTTTTTCCTGCTGTGGGCGCGGCGAAAAATCACGGTTGAAATCCAGTCCGCACTCGCCGACGGCGCGCACGCGTGTTTCGCTGAGCAGATCGCGCAAACGTTGGGCGCTGTCGCGGTTCCAAGCGCTGGCGGAGTGGGGATGGATACCGGCGGTGCTGAACAGGCGTTGTGCGCTCTCATCGAGTTTTACGCACAGTTCCAGGGCCTGCTCGCTGCCTTCGACGCTGGTGCCGGTGAGCACCAATTGTTGCACGCCAGCGGCGTAGGCACGCTCGAGAACGGCCGAGTGCCTCTCGTCGAAACTGGGGTTGGTCAGGTTGACGCCGATATCAATGAGTTGCATGGTGCTATCTCCGCCTGCGGCCGGAAAGCATATCAGAGCTGTAGATTTATAAGAAAAACGAAGAACTACAACGCGTTATCGCTGTCTTTGAACGTCGCAAGCGACATTGTGCCGGGCCCCGTTGCCTCTCACCGTGTCGCCGTTGCGCGCCTTGCCAGCGCTTAAAGCGCTCTGTTTCTGACGCCCAACACCTCGCTTTTCACGAAGGCGTTGGCCAGTATTCTTTCCGGAGAGCGGATGATCCGACCCTCGGCTTTGCTTTTAGTGTGCGTGACGTTGCTGCTGCCCATGGCGGCGGTCGCGCGTCTGGATGGGCCGCTGGAAGTGACAAAGCCCGGCAAGGTGCGTGACCTGGCAGACATTCGTTCCAGTCGCACCCTGCGTGTACTGGTCAACCAGAGCCGTAACAGCTCCGGTGAAGTGCAGGGCCAGGCCATCGGTGTCGAATACCATCGCCTGCGTGCGTTCGAGCAATACCTCAATGGCCATGCCCGTGATGGCCAGCAAATCAACCTCAAGATCATCCCCAAGGCCAAGGAGCAGTTGCTTGGCGCACTGGCCCGTGGCGAAGGCGACCTGGTTGCCCCTGGCGAATTGCTGGACGTGAAGGCCGCGCACAAGATCAGCGCCAGCGCCCCGATTGCCAGCGATGTGCCGTTGTGGCTGGTCGGCGTCAAGGGTGAACGCCGGTTTACCAGGTTGGAGCAGTTGTCGGGCCGCACCCTGACGCTGACCACCGGCAGTGCGGCGGCGGATGCGATCAGCCAGGTCAACCAGAAGCTGGCCCTGCACAAGCAGCCGCCGATCAAGGTGGAATGGGTCGACCCTAGCCTGGCGGTGGAAGACGTGCTGGAGATGGTGCAGGCCGGGATCTTTCACCTGACCATCGTGGAAAAGCCGATTGCCGAACGCTGGTCGAAAATTCTGCCCAAGTTGCGCTTTGACAAGCAGGTGGCCATCAGTGAGCCGGGTGACGAGTACTGGTTCGTACGCCAGGATGCGTCAATGCTGCGGGCGAGCATCGATCGCTTCCTCAAGACCTATCACACCCCCTCCGACCAGGATGTGGCGTTCCAGCGTATCTATCGACGTCTCTATCAAGTGCGCAACCCGTTGGCCCGCGCCGACCGTCAACGCCTGGAGAAACTGCGCCCGATCCTGCAAAAGCATGCGCGCGAGCAAGGCATGGACTGGTTGAACCTGGCTGCGCTGGCCTTCAAGGAGTCTGCGCTGGACCCTGGCGCACGCAACAGCGGTGGTCCTACCGGTTTGATGCAGATCACGCCTTCGGCGGCGCAGCGGGTAGGCGTCAACAATATCGAGAATCTGGACAGTAATGTGCAGGCGGGTGCGCGCTACCTGGCGATGATCCGCCGTAAGTTTTTCGCCAGCCCCAAGCTCAATGAGCGCGAACGCATGGCCTTTGTGCTGGCGGCGTATAACATGGGGCCGGAGCGGGTGCAGGGCATGCGCACCGAAGCCAGGCGCCGGGGGCTCAACCCCAATCAGTGGTTCTTTCAGGTTGAACGCATTGCCATGGAGCAGGTGGGGATGGGCGGCGTCAGCTATGTTAATAGTGTCAACAAATACTATCTGGCGTTCGATCGGGAGCGGGAGTCCCTGGAGCCGCCAGCGCCGAAAGTTGCGTCTCGCAAATAATCGATTTTATCGATGTTGATAAGGCAATTTTTCGGCTTTTATCATTGTTTAAACTGATTAATATAGCGGCCAACCAACCCCTACCTGAAAAAGGATTTACCCCATGAGCCCACTGATTACCCGCGTCCTGTCGACCCGTGCCGGCTACGGCCTGACTGTTCTGCGCATTTTCGTCGGCATTATCTTCGCTGCCCACGGCTCGCAAAAACTTTTCGGCTGGTTTGGCGGCGGTGGTCTGGCGGGAACCGCACAGTGGATGGAGAGCATTGGCCTGGCGCCGGGCACGCTGATGGCCGTGCTGTCGGGTGGCACCGAGTTCTTTGCCGGCCTGGCGCTGATCATCGGCCTGCTTGCACGTCCAGCAGCTTTGGGCCTGACCTTCCTGACACTGGTGGCGATCCTTTCGGTGCACATTCATAACGGGCTGTTCATGGCCAACAATGGGTATGAATTCGCCCTGGCCCTGCTTGGCGGCTCGCTGGCGGTGCTGTTCGAAGGCGCCGGCAAACTGTCGGCCGACCGCGCCATCGCCAACTGAGCGTTTCGCACCTCATGAGAGGCCCGCCCCGTGCGGGCCTTTTTCGTTGCTCGGGATTCTTGACACTGCCCCGCCAGCTTCTCTAGGATGCTGCTCATGCGCCGATTTAAACAGCTAATTGCGGGGCGCCACTGGACTCGATGCAGTCCGACAGAACCATGCACTCGTCAGGAGGCACGGGTCGAAATACCGCTAAAGCGCTGGTTCGGTGTTGCCTCTCACCTGCCCGCAGACTTTTGAGGCAGAGACACGACACGATGAATGCACTACGCCCCCTGATACGCCTGGCCCCGATCACTGCGGACCTGACTCAACGCAACCCGAAAATCCTCCTGGGCGGCAAGCACCAGCCGACGCTGCTGCGTTACCTGGACGGCTGGCCACGTCGCACCGGGCGGCCTTCGGCGTTCTTGATCCAGTTCGTGGAAGACGGCGACTCCCTGGCCCGTTTTGCCAGTAACAGCTTTGACCTCGCGGTGATCCAGGCGCCGAGTGCGGACAACGCCGAAGAAGTGATCCGCCAACTGACGCGGATTGCGCGGCAAGGGCTGATCGCCCGTCGCTGATTTCCAACCCCAAATGTTCAGCTGAAGCCCGCGGGCGGCCATCGGCGTCGACACAGCCAGCGATAACGTACCCAGGCGATCAGGCATAACACCAGCGGTACCGTTACGATCAGCAGCAGCTTCAGGTTCCGCTCGAAGCGGTGCAGCGGCGCGTACGCCTGAGTCTTGAGGGCATGGAGTTCCATGGGCAGGCGCAGGCGCTCTTTGTTGAGCGCTTGCAATTGGGTATTGGTGTCCACGGCCTGGGTGCCCAAGCGTGTGGCCTGTGGATTCAACCGCTGCCACGCTTGCTCGGTACGCTCAAGACGACGTTCCAGTTCTGCGGCCGTTTCCCGATAGGTCTGTGCGGCGGCTTCGCGCATGGGTTCCAGGGTACTGAGTGAATGCGAGGTGAGGCGCGGACGAATATTCGCCAGTTCTGCGGGAGCCGCCAGGTTATCCAGGGTATTCAATACGAACTGCACGTTGCTGTTGGCCGTTGTCTGGCTGACGGCGTCCGCGAGTAAATCGGTATCGGCAACCACCACCACCTCAATTCTGGCAGCCTTTTGTAAGCCTGGCGGCAGCCCCCCGAGACCGTCAGGAAATGCCGAGTAGGCCGGCCCCTCCAGGCGTGTGGCGATCACATGGCGCTGACCTGAGGTGGAAGCTTCGTCGATGAGTGAATCGAACGCCGTCGCTGAAGCGAAACGCCCGGCGTCCAGCAGCGCAGACTGCCGGGAGCTTTGTAGCAGCGGGGTGAACGTCATCCGGCTTTTTCGTGTGCGCAAGAGTGCGCCACTGCTTGATACGCTCAGGCTGTCGAGTTTCCAGGTGCTGACGTCGTGCGCGGTCATTGCCAGGCGTGGCAGTTTCAACCTGGCTGGGTGCAATACAGTAGGCAAGCCTGGACCGAGCGAGGCCGAGGAGGCGTAAAGGCTGTCAACCAACAGCTTGTTCGCGGGCATCCGTATGCCCCATGTGGTCAACAGGCCATCCAGCTCGGAGTCTACCGCTACGGTTTCAGCCCCCATCTCGCTCACCGGGTCGATGAAGACCATCAGCTTGCCGCCGCTTAAGGCAAATTGCTCGATGGCGTAAAGCGTTTGTTTGGCTAGCGCCCGTGGCTGTACCACCATCAAGCTACCTACAGATGGAGGCACCTGGGTAATGTTCGATGCCAACTCCACTAGGTTGAAATGCTCGCGCATTTGCTCCAAAAGGTGTCCGGCGGACTCATTCAACGGCAACCCGGACAGGAGGCCGACGCTGGGAGGCTGGGAGTGCATCAATTTATGGATCAACTGGCTGATTTGATACTCGAGCAACGGCTCGTCGTCGGGGTTGAACGCTTCGATACGTTGCGTGCCCTGGCCGGCACGCGTGCCTATAAGGCCGAGGTATCCCTGTGTGTCATCCAGGCCGAATAAGCTGGCTTTGTAGGCGTCTTCTGAAAAAGGAGTGGGGTCAATAACGTGCAAATTGATCATGCCCTCGGCGGCTGCTTCGAATTCCTGAAGCAAGTCTTCTACGCGTTGGCCGAAGCGTTTCATAATGCGGCTTTTCTTCGGTGCAGTAAGCGAGTTGAAATAATACAAGTCCAGTGGGCTATCAAGTGTTGCGAGCAGTTGCCGCGTGGATGGCGATAAGGTGTGAATTTTCTGTTGTGAAAAGTCCCAGCGAATATCGGGTAGTTTGTTTATCCAGACCAGATTGAATGCCAGGAACAGTAATGAGATGACGATCAATGTCATACCCGTACGAAGAGCGGATCGCATCAGCGACTTTCCTTCTCAGCTGTTTTTATAGTTGAGTGTGACAATGGATGCAGAGAGAAAAGCAAGGATCATGCTGACAAAATATAAACAGTCATGAAGTGTTATTTTGCCGTTGTCCATTGAGCTGAAGCGGGAAATCGGGTCAAGCCTCATCACGCTATCAACTATCCAGATCGGTGCCTGATGTTCAAGTGCATCCAGGATTGAAGAAAGCCCGCTGATGGTCAGCAGCAAGCCCGTCGTCAATAGGAAAATTACAAGGCGCTGGTGCGTGAGTACACAGATAAAACAACCGGCAGCTAGATAACTTCCTGCCAGCAGCCAGCTTGCCAGAAATTGTGATGCGATCACCCCGTTATCAGGCGTTCCAAGATAATGGGCGGCGATCACTATAGGAAAATTCAACAACAACGCAGCACTGCATACCGCCCAGGCTGCCAGGAATTTTCCGATCACCCGTTCTGCTGAGGTGACGGGCAGGGTTTTGATCATGTTGGAAAATCCGGCGCTGTGTTCATCAGACCACATTTGCATGGATAAGCTGGGTATCAGTAGCAGATAGAGCCAGGGGTGCAGCTCGAAAAAAGCCTGCAAGTCGCTGCTGTCTCGCTCCATCCAGCGGTAGGTGTGCAATCCCAGCGCCGCACATAGCACCAGGAAAAACGCCACGCTCAGGTAAGTGATGGGGGTGCTGGCATAACTGGCGAGTTGGCGTTTGAAAATGAGGGGCAGCAGTTTCAAGGCGATACCTCGTGGCTCAGAGGGTGAACGACATCGTTCAAGCGACCTGGCTCCAGATGCAGTGACGTTATGTTCCAGCCGCGATGGGTAATGAGTGAATTGATGGCGGGGAAGATGGCGTGCCCGGGCATGGCCAGAACCGTCACTTTGCCTGGGTTTAGACGGTCTTCTTCGATGCCTGCAACCCCTGGTAATACCGCAAGCGCGAGTAAATCAAGGGGCGGATCCGCTGCGAGTGTCACCGCCTGGAAGTGCCGGGAACTGCGCTGCAAATCCTCTAGCGAAGCGTCGATAATCAATCGCCCGCTTGCGATGACCAGGGCGCGGGTGCAGATGTCGGATAGCCAGTCGTAATGGCGGGAGGCAATGATGACGCTCATTTCCTCGTTAAGGGACTGAACAAGCGCCCTGAATTTGAGCCGTTGCTCGGCGTTCATCCCTTCCATGGGCTCGTCCAGCAGGAGCACGCTGGGTGAATGCACAATGGCTTGCGCAATCGCGACTCTGCGCTTCAAGTCCTGGCTGAGCACATCGATGGGGCAGTTGAGTACGGGGAGTAGCTCCAGTCGTGTGGCGACCCGGTCCATGTGCCTGCGTTTTTCGGCGCCGCTGAACCCTCGAGCGGCGGCAACGAAGTTGAGGATGCTTTTGACCGACAGCGTGTGATGGGTGATTCCCCCTTGAAGCTGGTAGCCAACGGCTTGCCTGGCGAGAACTGAATCGGTCTGGGTACTGAAACCCTGAATACTGATATGCCCACTGGTGGGCTTGATCATGCCGGAAAGCAAATTCAGCAATGTTGTTTTACCGGCGCCATGCTCGCCCAGCAAACCCACGCATTCCTTGCGTTGGGCACAGAACGAAAAGTCGCTGATCACGCTTTTTTTGCCCAGGTACTTTGTCAGGTTGCTGACCTCGATCATAGGATTACCGAATCTATTGGGCGGTGCCTGAAGAAAGTTTTGTTAGTGTGTGGCGGTGCCTTAAAAAGACTACGTTCAATACCCGTGCTTGGGAACGCTGGGTGCACTTAATAAGTAAAGTCCTACGTTTGAGTTGATTACGTACTGAAACAATTGTTGTGTGTTGAGTACTTAATAATGGTCGGATATTTGTCTGATATTTATATAAGGTTTTCTTTTTATAATGAGGCCTGACTGCCATGATGCTTTTACGTACCCTTGTTCTTGAGCGCAGCGGCGAGAATGCCCCGGTCAACGGCGCACTGCTGTGTGGGTTCGCTGTCGAACAGACTGCTTCCAACTTCCTGGTGTATAGCCTTGATGAAGAAGCCGAGCCTGGTCATTCCAGGGTGTATATCGCGGCCTTGCGCAAAAAACTCGAGCGGTATTTCCTTGGCGGCGTCGAGTCCAAAGACGATTTGCAAGTAGCGATGCAAGTCTTCAAGCAAATCCTGATGATGGCGGCGGCATCGGGCAATAAGGACGGTGCCCTCAATGAATCTCAGGTTCCGTTTCATTTCATTGACCTGAAAGGCTGCAGGTTGCCGCCTGCCA
The DNA here is from genome assembly GCF_003851705.1 of Pseudomonas sp. R2-37-08W. Taxonomy (NCBI): domain Bacteria; kingdom Pseudomonadati; phylum Pseudomonadota; class Gammaproteobacteria; order Pseudomonadales; family Pseudomonadaceae; genus Pseudomonas; species Pseudomonas sp. R2-37-08W. The sequence continues at coordinate 1,851,446 of NZ_CP027728.1, forward strand.
GGCCCGAGGACCATCACTCGGTGATCGTCAAGAAAGCGCTGGTGATGAAGGTGATTACATTGGGCATGTCCGCCCCTGCTGCGCCTGCGATCGAAAGCAGCGCAGTCATCGTGCCTTCCATTCGCTTTTCATCGCAAATGGTTGCACCGCCCCGAGGCAAGAGCCAGCCCAAGTCCGCCCCGCCGCCAGTGGAAGAAGCCCTCGTTGAAGAGCCACCTCATTCACCGGTCACGGAACCCGAGATGCCGGAGGTGCCGCAGGTGCCAGCCGAACCCCGAGCGCAGTCCGTTCAGGCAGAACACCTCGAAACCCCGTCGTCCTCCCTCGCTCCGAGAGAGCATACCTCCATGCTCGAGATAGACAGTACGCTGAGCAATCTCGCAAGGGTTGCCCAGGAACTGACGCAGAAAAAACAGGCCGTTACCGAACGCGAAGAGATGCTTGAACAGTGGCAGGCTCGACTGCAACAACAGCAGACCCAGCAGGATGAAAAAAGCCGGGCGTTGGACCAACGCCATTCGCGACTGCAGGAGCAAGAACTGGAGGTGAGTCAAAAGACCGAAAAAATGGTGCTGATGATGTCGCAGCTATCGCTGATGCGACAGCGCCTGCAAGGCACGCTCGTTGAACTGGACCAGGTACTCGATGGACAGGGCTGAGTCGATGAGCCTGTCGATCTGGAAACTTTGCGCCGTTGATTTATCATCGCTCCCCGCCAGACGACGCCAGGGTATGATGCCGTGGCCTGTCGACACTAATGGACATTGCCTGGGGATGTGCGCGTTTGAGTACCAAGCTGATTACCAAAGAAGGCCATGAAGCGCTGAAAAAGGAGCTGGACTACCTTTGGCGTGAGAAGCGCCCGGACACGACGCGCAAGGTGACGTGGGCGGCTTCTCTGGGAGATCGCAGCGAAAACGCGGATTACCAGTACAACAAGAAGCTGTTGCGTGAGATCGATCGGCGGGTGCGCTACCTGCGCAAACGCCTCGAAGATATGCGCGTGGTGGAATACATGCCCGAGCAGGAGGGCAAGGTGTTTTTTGGGGCGTGGGTCGATGTCGAGAACGAGCAGGGCGAGACCAAGCGTTTTCGCATTGTGGGGTATGACGAGATCTACGACCGGATGGATTACATCTCTATCGACTCTCCCATGGCGCGTGCGCTGCTGCGCAAAGAGGTGGACGATGAAGCCATCGTGCAGACCCCCGGCGGTGAGGTGTGCTGGTGGATTACCCGGATTGAATATGTGAAATAGCAACGAATGGCGCTTGCTCCGAGTGGAGCAAGCGCCATTCGTGTTTCAGCCCTCGCGCAGCACCGTCAGCGGGCTGGCGTTCAACGCACGGCGTGTACCGAACACCCCGGCGCCACCGATCAGCACCGCACCGATCACTGGCAGCAGCAACAGCCAGGGGTGAGGGTGCCAGGCCAGATCGAAGGCATAACGGTACAACACCCAGGTCACCAGTTCCGTGCCCAGTGCCGCCAGCAAACCACTGACCGCCCCCAGCAGGCCGAACTCGATGCGCCGGGCCTTGATCAGCAGCCTGCGCTCGGCCCCCAGTGCACGCAGCAGCGCACCCTGGCGGATTCGCTCGTCCAGGGTGGCCTGCAAACCGGAAAACAGCACGGCCATGCCCGCGGCGAGCACGAACAGCAGTACGTATTCCACCGCAAGGGTCACCTGGGCGAGGATGCTGCGCAGCTGCTCCAGCAGGGCCTCGACCTGCAGGATAGTGACGGCCGGGAAGGCTCGGGAGAGGTCGACAATCTGTTGGTCATGCCCAGGCGCCAGGTAGAAGCTGGTCAGGTAGGTGGTCGGCAAATCCTTCAAGGTGCCCGGCTGGAAAATCATGAAGAAGTTGGGCTGGAAGTTGTCCCAGTTGATGGTCCGCAGGCTGGTGACCCGGGCCTCGCGATTCTCCCCGCCGATGGTGAATACCAGATGGTCGTTGAGCTTGAGTTTCAGGCTTTCAGCCACCTTGGCTTCCACCGACACCCCGGGAATGTCATCGCCCGGTTGCGCGGTCCACCAGGCACCCGCCGTCAGTACGTTACCTGGGGGCAAGTCGGCCGCCCAAGTCAGGCTCAGGTCCCGTTGCACGGCGCGATCACCGCTGGAATCCTTGCTGACAATCTCTTGTACGGGTTCGCCGTTGATGCTGATCAGCCGACCGGGCACGACGGGATAGAGCGGTGCCGATTGCGCCTGGACTTCCAGAAGGCGGGCGCCAAAGGCGTCTTTGTCGGCTGGCAGGATATTGAGCGCAAAGTAGTTGGGCGCATCCTTGGGCAGTTGATTCTGCCAGGTGTCGAGCAGTTCACCGCGTAGCAGGGCGATCAAACCCATGGACAACAGGATCAAGCCAAACGCCAGGGACTGGCCGGCGGCGGCCAGTGGATGGCGCAGCAATTGGCCCAGGCCCAGTCGCCACGGCAAGGAGGCGCGCGCAAGTAACCGGCGCAGGCTTTGCAATAACAGCAGCAACAACCCGCCGAGGATCAGTGCGGCTACCACGCCGCCGCCCAATAACGCGAAGGTCAACACCAGGTCGAGGCTCAGGCGCCACATGATCAGGCCCAGGGCAAAGAGCGCCGCCCCATAAACCATCCAGGTGCTCGAGGGGATAGGCAGCAGGTCGCGACGCAGTACCCGCAGTGGCGGCACCCGGCCCAGTGCGGCCAGTGGCGGCAGGGCGAAGCCGGCGAGGGCGACCAGCCCGGTGCCGATCCCTGCAACGGCCGGTAGCAGCCCGCCGGGTGGCACGTCTGCGGGCAACAGATCGTGCAGGAAGTAGAACAGACCAAATTGCGCGAGCCAGCCGAGGAGGGCGCCGGCCAGGCTCGCCAACAGGCCCAGTACGCTCAGTTGCAGGCTGAACAGCAGCATGGTTTCGCGTCGTGACAACCCCAGGCAGCGCAGCAGGGCGCTGGCGTCGAAGCGGCGGCTGGCAAAGCGGTTGGCCGACAGCGCCACGGCTACGCCGGCCAGTAACACCGCCACCAGGCTGGCCATATTCAGGTAACGCTCGGCCTTGCCCAGAGCACCGCCGATCTGCTGGTTACCATCGCGCGAGTCCTGCAGGCGCTGGTTGGCCGCGAGGCCCGGCTTGACCAGGTCGCGATAGGTTTGCAGCGCCGTGCTGCCGGGTGGTGCGCGCCACAGTTCGCGATAGCTCACGCGGCTGCCAGGCTGGACTACGCCGGTGGCGTCCAGGTCCGCCAAGTTGATCATTACCCTGGGTGTGAGGCTGTAGAAATTGCCGGCGCGGTCGGGCTCGTACGTCAGTATGCGTGCCAGGCGCAGGGTCTTCATGCCCACGTCGATGCTGTCGCCGACCTTCAGGTCCAGCGCTGTCAGCAGCCGCGCCTCCACCCAGGCTTCACCGGGTTTGGGGCCGCCGCCTGGGGTTTCGGCGCCAAAGGGCTCACCCGTACTTTTGAGTTCGCCACGCAGCGGATACTGCTCGTTGACCGCCTTGATACTGGAGAGCTGGATGCCGTTGTCCGCAGCGATAACGCTGGAAAATTCGACGATGCGCGCATGATCCAGGCCCAGCTCGGTGCCGGACCTGACCTGCTCGGGGCGGGCCGGCGAGCTGCCTTCGAGTATCAGGTCCGCGCCCAGGAACTCGGTGGCGCGCAACAGCATGGCGCCGTTGAGACGTGCGCCGAAATAGCCGATAGCGGTGCTGGCGGACACGGCCACCAGCAGCGCGAAGAACAATACACGCAGTTCACCGGCGCGGGCATCGCGCAGTAATTGGCGCATGGCAAGGCTGAACAGACGTAACAACGGCAGGCGTGCCATCAAGGCTCCAGGGGCGCGACCATCAGGCCGGCTTCAAGGCGGATCAGGCGTCGGCAACGATGGGCGAGGCGCTCGTCGTGGGTGACCAGTACCAAGGTCGTGCCGCTCTCTTTATTGAGTTCGAACAGCAGGTCGCTGATGCGCTCGCCGGTGTGGCTGTCGAGGTTGCCGGTGGGCTCGTCGGCAAACAGTACGTCCGGCTCGGCGGCAAACGCGCGAGCAATCGCCACACGTTGCTGCTCGCCGCCGGACAGCTGGCGCGGCGAATGGGTCAGGCGCTTGCCAAGGCCGACGCGCTCCAGCAGATGCGTGGCGCGCTCGCGGGCATCTTTGCGGCCGTCGAGCTCCAGTGGCAGCATGACGTTTTCCAGTGCATTGAGGCTGTCGAGCAACTGAAAGGACTGGAATACGAAGCCCACGTGTTCGGCACGGATCCGCGCGCGCTGGTCTTCGTCGAGGCTGCTCAACGCTTGGCCCGCCAGGGTGACTTCACCGCTGCTGGGCAGGTCAAGGCCGGCCAGCAGGCCGAGGAGGGTGGATTTGCCGGAACCGGAGCTGCCGACGATAGCCAGGCTATCGCCCTTGTTCAGTTCCAGGCTCAGTTCGTGCAGGATAGTCAGTTCACCTTCCGCGCTGGGAACCACTTTGCTGAGGTTTCGCGCGGTGAGAATGCTTGCGCCCATGGAGAATCCGATGCGAATGTGGTTTTTGAGTGCTGGCCTGGCCTTGATGTGCATGGCCCAGAACGCAGCGGCGGGTACAGTCCTGATCGTTGGCGATAGTATCAGTGCCGGTTTCGGCCTGGATACCCGCAAAGGGTGGGTTGCCCTGCTGGAGCAACGGCTCAAGCAGGAGGGTTTTGACGATAAAGTGGTGAATGCTTCGATCAGTGGCGACACCAGTGCCGGAGGCCTCGCGCGGTTGCCTGCGGCGCTTGCAGCGCATAAACCGGATGTGGTGGTGATCGAGTTGGGCGGCAACGATGGGCTGCGTGGTCAGCCGCCGGCGCAATTGAAACAAAATCTTGCTTCGATGATTCAGGCGTCCCAGGACAGCGGTGCCAAGGTGCTGCTGCTGGGCATGCAGATTCCGCCCAACTATGGCAAGCGTTACGTCGAAGCCTTCGCCAAGGTATTCGGCGAAGTAGCAGAGGAAAAAAAGGTGCCGCTGGTGCCGTTTTTCCTGGAGGGGGTGGGCGGTCATCCCGACCTGATGCAAGCGGACGGCCTGCACCCGGCAGTCCCGGCCCAGGGCAAGTTGCTGGAAAATGTCTGGCCAACGCTAAAACCGCTGTTATGACGCTTTTCTCCCGGCAGGCTTTCGGCTAAGGTGGCGCCCCCCGATTTGGAGCCCCTGATGTCGCGTCCTGCCTGGTCCCTGTTTAATTACCAACTGATCGAGCCGGACGAACAGCTGGATCTGTTCGCCTGCCAGGAAGTCCGGGTGCATCTGGTGGCGCGTCAACTGGAGTTGGGCGGCTCGATTGACCGCACGCTCTGCGGCACCTTATTGCCGGCGCAGCCGCTCTGGTCCTCGGTGGATCGTTCGATCTTCCAGGACCAGCGGCTGTGCCCGTTGTGCAGGGCGATTCTCGAGTCGCAAAAGCGCGGTACACCGCCGATCTGGCCAGAGCTGCGCTTCGAGCTCTAGCGCGGTCGGCTTGATGCCAGGCGCTCGCTTCACGTATACAATCAGTTTTTTCCTACCGTCGTCTGCGAAGGATTTTCCGGATGTTGTCGCGCCTCTCCGTCGTTACCTGCTGCCTGTCTCTTGCCGCGCTCTGTGCGGCCGGCGCGGCGCAAGCCTTGCAGTTGCCGTTGCCGCCCCCTGGTGAGGACATCGTCGGCCAGGTCCAGGTGATCAAGGCCAAATACGAAGATACGTTTGCCGACCTGGGCACCACGTATGACCTGGGTTATTCGGAAATGGTCGCGGCCAACCCGGGCGTCGATGCCTGGCTGCCAGGTGCGGGGACGGACATCGTGCTGCCGACGCGTTTCATCCTGCCGCCGGGCCCGCGCGAAGGCATTGTGATCAACCTTGCGGAATATCGGCTCTACTACTACCCCAAGGGCCAGAACGTGGTCTACACCTTTCCGTTGGGGATTGGTCGTGAAGGCTGGGGATCGCCCATTGCCCATACCAGCATCATCGCGAAGACGCCGAACCCTACCTGGACACCGCCTGCCTCGATCAAGGCCGAACACGCCGCCAACGGTGACCCGCTGCCCAACGTGGTGCCTGCCGGCCCCGACAACCCGTTGGGCCCGTTCAAGTTCACCCTGGGCACGCCGGGTTATCTGATTCATGGCTCAAACATGAAATTTGGTATCGGCACGCGTACCAGCCACGGTTGCTTCCGTATGTTCAACAACAACGTGTTGGAAATGGCCAGCATGGTGCCGGTCGGCACCTCGGTACGCATCATCAACGACGCCTATAAGTTCGGCAGCGCCGGCGGCAAGGTCTACCTGGAAGCCCATACACCGTTGAACGACGATGGCACGCCGTCGGTGGTCGACAAGCACACGGCGGTGATCAATGCCCTGCTCAAGCGTGAGGATCTGGCCAACAGCCTGCGGGTGAATTGGGATCAGGTGCGTGATGTGGTGGCGGCGGAGGATGGTTTGCCGACTGAAATCGGTGTGCCTGGCGTCGCGCCTGTCGCGTCCAGCGCGCCGGTGGACTTTCAATAAAACCCTGAAGCCGGCGCTCGCTCAAGCCCGCGCCTGCCGTCAAGCGCAGCGGATTTCAGGTAAAAAAAAGCCGACCCATAAATGGATCGGCTTGATAACAACCCCGAGGGATTATTACTTGCGGCTTGCTTTTTCAAGCATGCGCAGAGCGCGCTCGTTAGCTTCGTCAGCAGTCTGTTGTGCTTTTTGAGCAGCAGCCAGCGCTTCATCAGCTTTACGGTAGGCTTCGTCTGCACGAGCCTGGGAGCGAGCTGCTGCGTCTTCCGTTGCAGTCAGACGAGCTTCGGTTTCTTTGGAGACGCTGCTGCAACCGGTAGCCAGAACTGCGGCCAGAGCCAGAGCAGAGAATTTCAGAACGTTGTTCATCGTGTTCCCCTTCAAGGACTTTCTATTAGATGGCTACTGTCTCAGAGTGAGCTAATAGCCGGCGTACATACTACCCATTACTTGTAGTAAGTAAACTGACGTAGCGCAAGAAGCAAAAAAAATTCTTGCACCGAATCTATTTTGGCTAATCTTTTGAAGGTTTGTATAAAAACCCGCCAGATTTTTTCATTCTGCCGAAGATTGGATCCAGGCTGAAAGGGCCGGCCCGCATGCGTCGAGCGGTGTAAACAGATGAAATTTTATATATCCAAGCCGGCACTTCCGTTGCGGTGGGTTGTCTCGCACCGGGCATCTTTCGCTCATCTAGAGGTGACTTTAACGGCGCCAGTTCGTCTCACGCTTCAACTGCCGGCAATGTTCAGGCGTTCGATCACCGGGTGATCGAGGCGCTTTCTAATATTGCACCTGTGGCAGGGGATGACGAGTGTGCCTTGAGCAATTGCTGGATTGGTGCCTACTATTCCCTACGTGCAGGTGTGAGCGCTCAGGGTTTTCTCGTTGTCGAAACCGGCACGGGGTGGCGTAGATGTTCCTTCGCCGGAAAAACATCGGTAAGGTAGGGTCAATATTCAAGACCCGCGAGGAGTAGTGATGAGCGAGGCGTTGTCCATCCACCATGACCAGGCTGGTCATCAGTTCGAGACCAATGTGGACGGTCATCGTGCCTATCTGACCTACATGGACCTCGGGAAACAGACCCTGGATATCTATCGTACGTTCGTGCCCAACGCGTTGCGTGGGCGTGGCATTGCGGCCGCATTGACCGAAGAAGCGTTGAAGTTCGCCGAAGAGTCAGGCTATACGGTCATCCCATCCTGCTCTTATGTGGAACGCTATATGGAGCGCCACCAGCGCCATGCCGCTAAGCTCTGAACGAGCAGCCATAAAAAAACGCCGGGTTTAGCCCGGCGTTTTTGTGTGTGCCTGATTCAGCTTCAGGTGCGTTTGCGATTGGGCAATACGTCCTTGAGCTTGGCGTGCATGCTGCGCAGGGTGTTCTCGGTAGCGGCCCAGTCGATGCACGCATCGGTGATCGACACGCCGTACTGCAAGTCGGCCAGGTCTTTTGGAATCGCCTGGCAACCCCAGTTCAGGTGGCTCTCGACCATCAAGCCGATGATCGACTGATTGCCTTCGAGGATCTGGTTGGCGACGTTTTCCATCACCAGCGGCTGCAGGGCCGGGTCCTTGTTGGAGTTGGCGTGGCTGCAATCAACCATGATGTTGGGCTTGATCCCGGCCTTGTTCAGCGCCTGTTCGCACAGTGCGACGCTGACCGAGTCATAGTTGGGCTTGCCGTTGCCGCCGCGCAGCACCACGTGACCGTAGGCGTTGCCCTTGGTCGTGACGATGGACACGCCGCCTTCCTGGTTGATGCCCAGGAAGCGGTGAGGGCTGGAGACCGATTGCAGCGCGTTGATCGCCACCGTCAGGCCGCCGTCGGTGCCGTTCTTGAAGCCCACGGCCGAGGACAGGCCGGACGCCATTTCGCGGTGCGTCTGGGACTCGGTGGTGCGAGCGCCGATGGCCGACCAGCTGATCAGGTCCTGCAGGTACTGCGGGGAAATCGGGTCCAGCGCTTCGGTAGCGGTGGGCAGGCCCATTTCCGCCAGGTCCAGCAGCAGTTGACGACCGATGTGCAAGCCGTCCTGGATCTTGAACGAGTCGTCCAGGTACGGGTCGTTGATCAAGCCTTTCCAGCCAACCGTTGTACGCGGCTTCTCGAAATACACGCGCATCACCAGGTACAAGGTGTCGGACACTTCCGCCGCCAGCACCTTGAGGCGTTCGGCGTATTCGTGGGCCGCCTTGAGGTCGTGGATCGAGCAAGGCCCGATCACGACGAAGAGGCGGTGGTCGGTGCCGTCGAGAATTTCACGGATGACTTCGCGGCCCTTGGTGACGGTCTGCAGGGCAGCGTCGCTCAGGGGAATTTCGCGCTTGAGCTGATCGGGCGTGATCAGGGTCTCGTTGGATTCAACGTTAAGGTCATTGATCGGTAAATCAGCCATCGTGTTACTCGTCAGGGTCACGGGTGCCGGCCGCCAGCTATCCCCGTGCGGCGGAGCACAGCATGATTTGGATGCAGGGGGGAGGAACCTTAGCGCGTAACAAGGGCCCGCGACAATGGGCAAAGCCCGCTTTAATCCAGCACTGGCTGCACAACCGTCTCATGGGAGAACTCATTGGCGTGGCGCGATACCCAGTCGCGAGCCAAGGCTTCGAGTTGCTGGGGCGTGGGCTCGGCGGCGTCGTGCAGGCGGCAGTAGCGTTCGATCTGGCACACTTGCTCACCCATTCGTGCGCCGAACAGTGCATGTTCGTCGGCAAAACAGATGCCGATGCGATAGCCGGCCTCCACCCTGCGGCACCACGCGACATAGCCTGGATAGCGGGCGTTGGCGCCCAGGGAGGGGATATGCAGGTCGACCGCCGTGCCAGGGCGCCAGGCACGCGGCCAGTTGCAGGCAATGCCACCACGGCCGATAGTGCGCAGGCGTTGGGAGGGCAGGGCAGGAGAGGGACGTTGGATCAACTCGACAGCGACATCATCAGGGTGAGGTAGAAAACGACCCATGTACACGGACTCCGAACACCGTCCAATGGACGGCAGTGGCAGCAGTATAGTGAAGCAACTGGAATTGACCGACCTGGATATCGACCAGCAATTGCTGGGGTTGCCAGGCTGTTCGCTGGTCGTGTTTACCAGTGTCGGTTGTTCCAGTTGCCGCTGGGCACGCCAGCAGTTGCCGGGCTGGCGCTTGCCGGTGGACCGGCTGTGCTGGGTGGATGCCGGGCACAACGGCGGCGCGGTCGAACGTTACCAGATCTTTCATTTGCCCGCGTTGTTCCTAGTGTGCGAGGGTCAATTTCTTGGGCAATTACAGACGCGTCTTACACCGCCCGACCTTGTCGACGCGATAAACCAGGCGCTCACCCGCACACCAGAGGATTTGCCATGACCGCACTTGCACACCCTTCGCCACGCATTGGCATCATTGGCACCGGTGCCATTGGCGGTTTCTACGGCCTGATGCTGGCGCGTGCCGGGTTCGATGTGCATTTCCTGCTGCGCAGCGAATACGCGGCGGTCCGCGAGCACGGCCTGCGCGTCAACAGTAGCGTGCATGGCAACCTGCACCTGCACCCGGTGCAAGCGTATGCCAGCCCTGCCGATATGCCGCCGTGCGATTGGTTGTTGGTGGGGACCAAATCCACCGGCAACCCCGAGCTGGCGCCGACCATTGCCCAGGTCGCGGCGCCGGACGCCAAGGTGGTGCTGCTGCAAAACGGACTGGATGTGGAAGACAGCTTGCGCGAGCACCTGCCGTCGTCGCTGCATTTGCTGGGTGGCCTGTGCTACATCGGCGTGCATCGCGCCGCGCCGGGCGTCATCGAGCATCAAGCGCTGGGGCGGGTCAATCTGGGCTATCACAGTGGCATGGCAGCCAACGATCAAGCGCGCCAGCAAGCGATTGTCGAAGAGGGGGCCGCTCTGTTTCATCAAGCGGGCATTGAATCCCAGGCCATGGCCAGCGTGCATCAGGCGCGCTGGCATAAGTTGGTGTGGAACGTGCCGTTCAACGGCCTCTCTGTCTTGCTGGGCACGGGGACCCGCGCGATGATGGCGGATGAGTCCAGCCGCGCGCTGATTCAAGCGCTGATGGCCGAAGTGGTACAGGGCGCTGGCGCCTGCGGCCATGACATTGCGGCAAGTTACGCCGAGCAGATGTTCGCCATGACCGAAACCATGGACGACTACCTGCCCAGCATGTACCACGATCACGCGCACAAGCGCCCATTGGAACTGGAGGCCATCTACGCCCGACCGCTGGCTGCCGCCAAAGCGGCCGGCTGCGAATTGCCGCGCATGCAGGCGCTTTACCAGGCCTTGAGTTTTATTGATCGGCACACTCGCTGATTCGGGGGCAAGCACATGGCGACAGGATTGAGCGACAAACTGGTGCTGGCGATTTCATCGCGGGCCTTGTTCGATTTGAGCGAGAGCCACACGGTGTACCTCGCCGAAGGGGTGGAGCCCTATCGCAAATACCAGATCGAGCACGAGGAGGAAATCCTCGAACCCGGCGATGCCTTTCCGCTGGTCAAGAAACTGCTGAGCCTCAATGCCAGCCTCGGGCGTGCCCGTGTCGAGGTGGTCTTGGTGTCACGCAACAGCGCCGATACCGGCTTGCGAGTGTTCAACTCGATCCAGCATTACGGCCTGGATATTTCCCGCGCCGCTTTCGTCGGAGGGCGTAGTCCCTATCCGTATCTGGCCGCCTTTGGTTGTCATCTGTTTCTGTCGACCCATGCCGAGGATGTGCGCAGTGCCCTCGACGCCGGTTTTGCGGCGGCGACTATTTTGTCCGGTGGTGCGCGTCGGGCGTCGAGCGAGGAATTGCGCATCGCCTTCGATGGTGATGCGGTGCTGTTTTCCGACGAGTCCGAGCGCGTCTACCAGGCTGGCGGGTTGGAAGCATTCCAGGCCAGCGAGCGCGAGTCGGCGCGCCAGCCGTTGCACGGTGGCCCGTTCAAGGGCTTCCTGGCGGCGCTCAACCTGTTGCAGCGTGAGTTCGCCGATGAGGCCTGCCCGATTCGCACCGCACTGGTCACCGCGCGCTCGGCGCCATCCCACGAGCGGGTCATTCGTACGTTGCGCGAATGGGATATCCGCCTGGATGAATCGCTGTTCCTGGGTGGCCTGGATAAATCCGCGTTCCTGGAAGCATTCGCCGCCGATGTGTTCTTCGATGACCAGGCCGGCCATTGTGAAAGAGCCAGGCAGGTCGTGGCCACCGGGCACGTGCCGCATGGCATCAGTAATGAGTTGAAAATCCAGGGCGAGCGCTGAGTCGTACCCCCTGGGCGCTGCTAAGCTGATTTAATCTCCGCCATCCTGGCAGTCCAGGGGGTTCTATGATTCGTTCGATACTGTACGCCACGGATCTTGGCCTGTATGCGCCGTACGTCATGCAACATGCCCTGGCGTTGGCGCGAACGTTCAAGGCAGATTTGTATGTGATTCATGTGGTGGAGCCCATCGGGTTGTTCGCAGAGTCGGTGTTGCAGAGCTACCTTGATGAAAAGGCGCTCAGCGAATGGCAGAGCCAGGGGCTGAGCACGGTCATGGCAACGATCGAGCAGCGGGTGCTCGACAGCTTTCGCGAGGAGTTGGGGGACGGGGAGCAGGACCTGGAGTTGATTCGTTCGGTGCGGGTGATCCAGGGCGACCCTTGCGAGGTGATTCTCGACCAACTGCATAAACTTTCCGTGGACCTGTTGATCGTAGGGAGTCATAGCCAAGCCAGCGCGGCGGCGACACCGCTTGGGCGTACCGCCGCACGGTTGCTGCAGCTGGCGAGCGTGCCGGTTTACCTGGTGCCGTCGCTGCAACGTCGACGCAGCGATGATATGGATCGGTAAAAAAAACGATAAAAAGTTCTAGATTTATATATCTTACCTTTAATATAGTTATATACCGTCGCTGATACCCGTGGCGTCTATCTGCTTTGAGGGATTCATATGAAGCTTCAACAACTGCGCTACATCTGGGAAGTGGCGCACCACGACCTCAACGTTTCCGCTACCGCTCAAAGCCTTTACACGTCGCAACCCGGTATCAGCAAGCAGATCCGCCTGCTCGAAGACGAGCTGGGCGTTGAAGTGTTCGCGCGCAGCGGCAAGCATCTGACCCGCGTCACCCCGGCCGGCGAGCGCATCATCACCACGGCCGGTGAGATTCTGCGCAAAGTCGAGAGCATCAAGCAGATCGCCCAGGAATTCTCCAACGAGAAGAAGGGCACGCTGTCGATTGCCACCACCCACACCCAGGCACGCTACGCCTTGCCGCCGGTGATCCGTGATTTCATCAAGCAATACCCGGACGTGGCGTTGCACATGCACCAGGGCTCGCCGATGCAGATCGCCGAGATGGCAGCTGATGGCACCGTCGATTTCGCGATCGCCACCGAAGCCCTGGAGCTGTTCGGTGATTTGGTGATGATGCCGTGCTACCGCTGGAACCGTTGCGTGGTCGTGCCCCAGGGGCACCCACTGGCCAAGTTGTCGAAGCTGACCCTGGAAGCCCTGGCGGAATATCCCATCGTCACCTACGTGTTTGGTTTCACCGGTCGTTCGAAGCTCGACGAAGCCTTCAGCCACCGTGGCCTCACGCCGAAAGTGGTGTTCACCGCAGCCGACGCCGACGTGATCAAGACTTACGTACGCCTGGGCCTGGGCGTGGGCATCGTCGCCAAGATGGCGGTCGACACCCAGCTCGATAAAGACCTGGTGGTGCTCGATGCCAGCGAGCTGTTCGAGTCCAGCGTGACCAAGATCGGCTTCCGTCGTGGCACCTTCCTGCGCGGTTTCATGTGCGATTTCATCGAGAAATTCGCCCCGCACCTGACCCGCGAAGTGATGGCCAAGGCGATCCAGTGCCACAACAAGCAGGAACTCGAAGAACTGTTCGACGGCGTTGAACTGCCGATTCACTGATCCGTGTGGCGAGGGAGCCAGCGCCCTCGCCACCGCGCTTTATCTGGCCTCGGTAACCGTGAAATGTTGCCGGGCGCCCGCCACCAGAATCTCTACCTCATCCTCGACACGCTTGCCCAGCAGGCTTTTGCCCAAGGGCGAGCGCGGGGTGATGACGGTTACCGGCTGGCCGACCACTTCAACCTTCAACCCCGCGGCATCCGGCGCCAGGAACAGCCATTGCTGGCGACCGTTCTCGTCTTCCAGGCCCAGCAGCGTACCCACTTCGATCCCGCGTTGGTCATCGTACGCACGCACCTGCAGGTTCTGGCACAGCGCCAGTGACTGCTTGATCTCTTCGACCCGCTTGGCCTGGCCGGCCGCCAGATACGATGCCTCCAGCCCCAAGGTGTCGTACTTGTTTTCTGCGATGTTCTCCTCGTGTGTCGCTGTCTCGTAGGCGGTTTGCGCGGCGCGCTGGGCGATGTCGAGGTCGGCGCAGAGTTTTTCCAGGATCAGCTGGAGGACGGCGTGTTTATTCATGATCTCTAATCGCAGAATTGCAGGACATTGGCTTTGGATTTTTCATTTGGAGCGTTCTGATCCTGTTGCAGCCAGAACTGGCATTTGGGGTTGGCCAGGTTGCGCGCATTGCTTCGGGCCTGGTCCAGGGCTTGTTGCTGCTCCTGTTTTTGCAGGTTCTGCTGGTACTGCTCGAACATACGGTTCGGCGGCTCCGGCGCGACGACGGTCGGCTTACCCAGTTGCTGCACCGCCTGGGCCACGGGTGCCAGGCTCTGCGGGAACAGGTAGCGCGATGCCAGCCAGCTGGTCAGCGCAATGGCGATAAACCCCAGCCACACGCCTGCGGCAATGGCGATACACAGCTTGAACAGCGACAGTGGACGGTCAGACATGATGGCCTCCTGGCAGGCATTGACGGCGTGGCAGCGATTGTCGCACAGCCACTGCGCAGAATAATCGCGATCAAGCCTTCTGCATCGGCGCATTTATGCGGACAATCGAGCCTTTGAGTCGTGGAGCCCGGAATGAAAGCCCGCTGGGATATTTTTTGCAGCGTCGTCGATAACTACGGCGACATCGGCGTGACCTGGCGCCTGGCCCGCCAATTGGTCGCGGAGCACGCGTGCGATGTGCGCCTGTGGGTCGATGACCTGCGCGCCTTCGAGCGCATGTGCCCACAGATCGATGTAAACCTGGCGCAGCAATGGCAAGCGGGTGTGGATGTGCGCCACTGGCCGTTTGACTGGTCGACAACGCCTGCGGCCGATGTGGTGATTGCCGCGTTCGCTTGCCAGCTGCCGCCTGACTACATGGAAGCCATGGCCGCGCGTGAACGCACGCCGTTGTGGATGAACCTGGATTACCTCAGCGCCGAGGACTGGGTGGTGGGCTGTCACCGCCTGCCGTCGGTGAAGTTCAAGGGGGTGCAGAAGTACTTCTTTTTTCCGGGCTTTCGTCCAGGCACCGGCGGGCTGTTGCGTGAGGCGGGGTTGCTGCAACAGCGTCAGGCTTTTCAGCAAGATGCCGATGCGCAGCGACAATTCCTGAAAAGCCTGGGCGTATTTCCGCTTGCCGATGTGCGCCTGATCTCACTGTTCGCCTACGAAAACGCCGGGCTCGGCAGTTGGCTGGACGTGTTGTCGACAGACGGGCGTGCCACTCATCTGTTGGTGCCGGAAGGGCGCATCCTGGGTGACGTGCAGCGCTGGCTGGGCGAGGAGGGGTTGACGGCAGGGGCTGTTCACCAGCGCGGGGCCTTGACTGTGCAAGTGCTGCCGTTCGTGCGCCAGGCCCAGTACGACCTTTTGCTGTGGTGCTGTGACATCAATGCCGTGCGTGGCGAAGATTCGTTCGTGCGCGCCCAGTGGGCCGGGCGCCCGTTGCTGTGGCACATCTATCGTCAGGACGAAGACATCCATCTGGACAAGCTCGATGCGTTCCTCGAGCTGTACACCGCCGCATTGTCGCCGGCGGCCAAGGCGGCGCTGGTTGCACTCTGGCAAGCCTGGAATACCGAGGGGGATATGGCCCAACCCTGGAAAATGCTGCTGGAGCACTGGCCGGAACTCAGCCAGCATGCGCAAGACTGGTGTCTGGAACAGGGCTTGCAGGCCGATCTTGCGACGGCGCTGGTACAGTTTTATGAAAGTTGGATATGATACGCCACCTTGATTTTTGTAAATCCCATCCAAATTTCGGATATATGCAATGAAAACTGGTAAAGAACTGAAACCCGGTACAGTGATCCGTCTCGAAAACGACCCTTGGCTGGTTCAGAAAGCTGAGTTCACCAAGTCTGGTCGTAACAGCGCCATCATGAAGACCAAGCTGAAGAACCTGCTGACCGGTTACAAGACCGAGATCGTCTACAGCGCCGATGACAAACTGGACGACGTGATCCTCGACCGCAAGGAAGCGACCCTGTCCTTCATCAGCGGCGACACCTACACGTTCATGGACACCACCGACTACACCATGTACGAGCTGAACGCTGAAGATATCGAAGCCGTTCTGCCGTTCATCGAAGAAGGCATGGAAGACGTCTGCGAAGCGATCTTCTTCGAAGAGCGCCTGGTTTCCGTAGAGCTGCCGACCACCATCGTGCGTAAAGTGGCCTACACCGAAGGTTCCGCTCGCGGCGACACTTCCGGCAAGGTGATGAAGCCTGCCAAACTGAGCAACGGTACCGAGCTGCAAGTAGCCGATTTCATCGAAATCGACGACCTGATCGAGATCGACACCCGCGAAGGTGGTTCGTACAAAGGTCGCGCCAAGAAGTAATTCTGGCCCTGCCTTACGAACGGAAAAGCCCGACCATGCGTCGGGCTTTTTTGTGCCTGCGGGGTTTACTTCAGGTGTTGCTTGAGTTCGTCCGACGCTTGCAGCAATGCCGAGCGCACCGCCGGTACCTGGCTGACCACGTTCAGCAAACCGTAGTCGTGGATCATGCCGTTGTAGCGTACGGCAGTCACCGGCACGCCGGCCTGATCGAGCTTGCGGGCGTAGGCTTCACCCTCGTCACGCAGTACATCGGCGCCAGCGGTTTGCACCATCGCCGGTGGCAACCCCTTGAGTTGATCAGGGGTGGCTCGTAGTGGCGAGGCGTAGATCTCGGCGCGCTGGTTGGCGTCGGTGGTGTAATTGTCCCAGAACCATTTCATCATGTTCCGGGTGAGGAAGTGCCCTTCGGCGTACTGGTTGTAGGAACCCGTGTCGAAGTTGGCATCGGTCACCGGCCACAGCAGCAGTTGGAACTTGATCGCCGGCGTACCCTTGTCCTTGGCCATCAGGCTGACCACCGCTGCCATGTTGCCGCCGACACTGTTGCCCGCGACCGCCAGGCGCTTGCCATCGACGTTGATCTCTTTACCGTGCTCGGCCACCCATTTGGTCGCGCCGTAGGCTTGGTTGATCGCCACCGGATAACGCACTTCTGGTGACGGCGTGTAGTTGACGAACACCGCCACCGCCCCCGAACCCACCACCAGGTCCCGCACCAGGCGTTCATGGGTGGGGTAATCCCCCAGCACCCAGCCACCGCCGTGGAAGAACATGAACACCGGCAAAGTGCCCTTGGCCCCGGCTGGACGCACAATGGTCAGGTCCAGCGGCTGGCCGTCGACCTGAATGGTCTTCTGGCTCACGTCTGCCTTGGGCAGGCTCAACTTCACCCCGGCCTGGGCACCTGTCAGCACCGCACGGGCCTGGTGGGGCGTCAATTGCTCGATCGGCTTGCCGGTGCCGGCGTTCAGCGCATCCAGGAAACCCTGGGTGCTGTGCTCCACATCACCGCTAGCGGCGAAGGCGGTGCTGATGGACAGGGCAAGCAGGCTGCCGGTGAGCGCTTTAGCAAAGGTGTTCATGGTTTTCTCCGATCTGGGCGCGTGGTTAAACCGTTACGTGCAGGCGCACATCAACGTTGCCGCGAGTGGCGTTGGAGTACGGGCAGACCTGGTGGGCGGCGTCGACCAGGCTTTGCGCATCGTCTTGCGCCAGGCCTGGCAGGCTGATGTGCAGGTCGATGTCCAAGCCGAAGCCACCAGGGATCTGGCCGATGCCCACATGGGCGGTGATCGAAGCGTCATCCGGGATCTTGCGTTTGGCCTGGCTGGCGACGAATTTCAGCGCGCCGATAAAGCAGGCCGAGTAGCCGGCAGCGAACAGCTGTTCAGGGTTGGTGGCCTGGCCGCCAGCGCCGCCCAATTCCTTGGGGGTGGAGAGTTTGACGTCGAGGATGTTGTCGCTGGAGACAGCGCGACCATCACGGCCGCCGGTGGCGGTGGCTACTGCGGTATAGAGCGTTTGCATGGTGTCGTCCTCTGTGTTGTTAGCGCTAAATGTTTGTGCGCTAAGTAGTTGGTGAGATGAATGTATAGCGCTAATGTTTAGTGCGCAAGATAAATTTATAAATATTTTTGGGCGTTGGGAAAACAATGTGGGAGGGGGCTTGCCCCCGATGGCGGTGTGCCAGCCACTCAATGCGTATCTGGCCCACCGCTATCGGGAGCAAGCCCCCTCCCACATGTTCAGTATTTGCTTCTTCAGATTGCGTTCTGCAGGTTGCTGCGCAGGGCAATCAAATCCGCCTGCAGCTTGCGTAGCTGCTCCAGTTCCAGTCCGCTGGCACCCAGGATGCACTGGGGAATACCCGTCGCCCGGTCCTGCAGCGCCCGCCCGGCGTCGGTCAACTCCACCACCACCACGCGTTCGTCTTCGCGGCTGCGGGTGCGGCTCAACAGGCCTTCGGCTTCAAGGCGCTTGAGCAGCGGGGTCAGGGAGCCGGGGTCGGTGAGCAGGCGATTGCTGATTTCACCGACGGTCAAACCATCTTCTTCCCACAGTACCATCATGGCCAGGTACTGCGGATAGGTCAGGCCGAGCGCCTGGAGGAGAGGCTTGTAGACCTTGGTCATCAGCAGCGAGGTGGAATGCAACGCGAAACATAGCTGGTTATCCAGCATCAAGGATTCGCAGGGTGTGGGATTCTTGCTCATGGCGGTGCCTCGAAAAAAGCCTGTATGGGCTGGAATCTAGCGGGCAAATCTTTAATGCACCAGATAATTCTGCCCGGACGGTCAGACCATGGTGCTTCGCAGGGCCAGATCCCAGGGTGGCACCGGGCTGAAACGGGACTTCAGGTATTCCAGCAGCAATCGGCTGCGCGCATTGGGTTGTTGTTCCAGGCGTAGCGCGTAAATGCCGGTGGTTTCCGGGCTGGGCAAGCCGTTTTCACAAAACAGGGGCAAGAGTTCACCGCGCACCAAGTATTCGCTGGCCAGCCATGTCGGCAGGTGTGCAATACCCAACCCCGCCAGGGCGCCGCTGAGCAGAGCTTCGGCATTGTTGGCACTCATACGGATACGGCGAGGGCGGTAGATGGCGCGGCGCCCGTCCAATTCGAAGCGCCAGGCGAACATCGGCGCCAACCCGTCCCAATCCAGGCCGTCATGTTCGCTCAGCTCCCGCGGGTGCGTCGGCGTACCGCGGCTTTTCAGGTAGCCCGGACTGGCGCAGGCGATGCGCACAATACTGGCGAGCGGCGTGGCGATCAGCCGGGTATCGGCAATATGCCCGGCGCGCAGCACCAGGTCGACCTTGCCCAAATGCGCGCCCTGCATATCAACAAAGCTGTCGATCAGATGCAGGTGCACATCCAGCCCAGGGTACACCTTCAGGAAATCTGCAATCACCGGCGCCAGGTGCCGTCGCCCGAAAGCCGCCGGTGCATCCATGCGGATCAGGCCTTCCGGCGCATGGCTCAACGACACGGCTTCGGCGCGCGCCAGTTGCAATTCACTCACAATCCGTCGCGCCCGCTCGGCAAACGCCAGGCCAGCCGGGGTGGGCACCACCGCATGGGTGCTGCGCTGGAACAGGCGGCTGCCGACTGAGTTTTCCAGGCTGTCGATACGCCGCGCCACGGCCGAAGGGGTCAGCGGATGGCGGCGCGCAGCGGCGGAAAAACTGCCGGTTTCGAGTACATCAAGAAACAGGCCCAGTTGGTCGGTGAGGGTATTGGGATTCATCGGCTCATGCTTATGCGAGGTTGGCACAACCATTGTGCGTTGCTGTGCGTTTCCGTGCCAGGGCCGACTGCGTAGCATGCAAGGCTTGGGATGACGGAGTAGCGAGCGGTGTCGGATTTAGCGATGTACCTGGTATTGGGCGCGGCCCTTGGCACAGTGGGCGGCTTGTTTGGCATTGGAGGCGGGCTGATTGCCATCCCCGTGCTGGGGGTGCTGTTCGGCCTGGATCAGCAGATCGCCCAAGGTACTGCGCTGGTCATGGTAGTACCCAACGTGATGCTGGCCCTGTGGCGCTATCACCAGCGCAACCGCATCGAGCTGCGCCACGCCTTGCCGCTGGGTGTGATGGGCTTCAGCTTTGCCTGGCTTGGATCGATCTGGGCGGTAGGCCTGGATGCCGGGGCGATGCGGATTGGGTTTATCGTGTTTTTGGTGGTGCTGGCGGCCTACAACCTGTTGCGCATGTTCACCCGCAACGCACCGCCGACCGCGCAAATGCGCTATTCCTGGCCTTGGTTGGGGGTTCTCGGCGCAGCGTCGGGCGCCATGGGCGGGCTGTTTGGCGTGGGTGGCGCGGTGGTGGCCACGCCGGTGCTGACCAGTGTTTTTGGCACCACCCAGGTTGTCGCCCAGGGCTTGCGTTGGCGCTGCCCAGCACCGGAGTGACGCTGGTCACCTACGCCTGGCACCACCAGGTGGACTGGCTGATCGGCGTGCCGTTGGCGGTGGGCGGCCTGCTCAGTATCAGCTGGGGCGTGAAAGTCGCTCATGCGCTGCCCGAGCGCGTATTGCGTGGCCTGTTCTGCGGCTTCCTGGTGGTGTGCGCGGTGATGCTGACCTTTAAAGTCTGAAGCCTTCGAGGATGTAGTCGGCCAGGCATTCGGTGATGGGCGACGTCATCTGCGGATTGCGCAACAAGCGCAGGTGCATCGACGGCAAGGGTGGGAGGCCTTCGTCGCTGCCGAGTACGCGCAGGTCCTGGGGCACCAGGCTTTCCATGCTGATCATTGCCGCCAGGCCGGCACTGACGACTGCCAGGATCGCCGCGCCGTTGGAGCTGTGATAGGCCAGGCGATAATCCCGTCCGGCCGCATCCAGTGCCGCTCGCGCCCACTGCGTGTAAACGCAGTCTTCGCCGGAAACCGCCAGCGGCATGGCGTCATGCTCGTCCACGCAGAAACACGGCGAGGCGGCCCACACCATGCGCTCAGTGCGCAGGAATTCACCGAGATCATTGCCGGGCTCGCGGCTGATCACGGTCAGTGCCAGGTCCCGGCGCTGCATCAGCACCGTTGACGACTCGCAGTGCAGTTCGATCTGGATCAGCGGGTAAGCCTTGGAAAACTGCTTGAGGATGCCCGGCAGGAAGCGCATCACGTAATCGTCCGGCGTGCCGATGCGTACCAGGCCCACCATATGCGGCTCGCGCAGGGTGTTGAATACTTCGCTGTGCAATTTCAGGATGCGCCGCGCATAACCCAGCAACACTTGGCCCTCGGGGGTCAGCCGCACCTGACGGCCATCGCGTTCGAACAGCTTGCGCTGCAGCACGTCTTCTTCCAAGCGTTTCATCTGCATGCTCACCGCCGACTGGGTGCGGTTGACCAGCTCGCCGGCCCGGGTAAAACCACCCTGATCGGCGATGGCGACGAAGGTGCGCAGCACTTCGGTGTCGATGCTGGGGTACGTGGACAATTGATCAATCTCCGAGATGTGTTTCATAAGAAACATTCGTTGGATTGATCATAAGCCCAGGCACACACTGGCGTCATCTCCACTGGAGGGCGAGAAGATGAAAGGTCAAACAGGTGTTGTATTGATGGCGAAGTGGCCGCTTTCCGGGCTTCTTCATACGATTTCGCGTTGGCAGGCGCTGCATCGTGAACGCCAGATGCTGGCGGGCATGAGCGACGACGCGCTCAAGGATATCGGTCTTAACCGTATCGATGTGGAGCAGGAAATCCATCGGCATTTCTGGGAAGACCCGCTGCGAAAGTAACCGGGAATGCAGTAGGGTAGGACGCGCGTATTCAAGGAGCTACCCATGCCCGCCGTCCTGTCCTTTTCCCTCAAGCAAGCACGACGCATGGCGCTGGCAGCCCAGGGGTTTTCCGGGCGCCAGCCGCCAGCACAGATAAAAGCCGCGCACCTCAACCGTGTGATCGAGCGCCTCGGTGTGCTGCAGATCGATTCGGTCAATGCCGTGGTGCGCTCCCATTACCTGCCGCTGTTTTCTCGGTTGGGCCGTTATTCTCCCTTGATGCTCGAACAGGCCGCCTGGAGCCAGGGGCGGCAGCGCTCGCTGTTCGAATATTGGGGGCACGAAGCTTCGTTGCTGCCCTTGGCGCTGTACCCAATGATGCGCTGGCGCATGGAGCGGGCTAAACAAGGGCAGGGGATCTACGCGCAAATGGCGCGATTCGGGCGTGAGCAGCAGAGCACTGTCCAGCGCGTACTGCGCGCCGTTGAAGAGCAGGGCGCCTTGGGCGCGGGCAGTTTGTCGACCCGCGAGGTGCGTGCCGGGCCCTGGTGGGATTGGAGCGACGAGAAGCACGCGTTGGAATGGCTGTTCGCGGCCGGTCTGGTCACCGTTGCCGGGCGGCGTGGCTTTGAACGCCTCTATGACTTGCCCGAACGGGTACTCCCCGCCGAAATCCTTCAAGCCAACCTGAACGAAGCCGAGGCCCAGCGGGGCTTGTTGTTGCACAGCGCAACCGCCCTGGGAGTGGCCACTGAAAAAGACCTGCGCGATTACTTTCGCCTCGCACCAGTCGACAGCCGCCAGCGCCTGGCCGAGCTGATCGAGGATGGGCAGCTGCTGAACTGCGAGGTGCAAGGCTGGAAGCAGCCGGCGTATTGCTTGCCGGCACCCAAAGTGCCACGCAACGTGCCGGCCAGCGCCTTGCTGTCGCCCTTTGATTCGTTGATCTGGGAGCGTGCCCGTACCGAGCGCCTGTTCGATTTCCGTTACCGGCTGGAAATTTACACCCCGCAACACAAGCGGGTGTACGGCTACTACGTGCTGCCGTTTTTGCACAACGAGCGGATCGCTGCGCGCGTCGATGTGCGCGCCGAACGGGCCAACGGCTGCCTGGCGGTGCATGCGGTGCACGAGGAAGAGCCGGGCCTGGATGACCAGGGGATGTCGGCATTGGCGCTGAACCTGCGGCAGATGGCCGATTGGTTGGGGCTGCAACAGGTCGTGCTCAATTGCCAGCGGCCGAGCGCCGCGCGGTTACGGGTGGCAATGCTCGGCCTGGAGGCTGGTCTTTAGGGCGCCATCGGGGGCAAGCCCCCTCCCACAGGAAATGCATTTCACATGTGGGAGGGGGCTTGCTCCCGATGGCGTCAGTCCAGGCGACAACGTCTTCAGCGTTTAACCTGTTTCAAGGTTTCGGCAATCAAAAACGCCAATTCCAGCGACTGATCAGCATTCATCCGCGGGTCGCAGTGGGTGTGATAGCGGTCCGACAAACCGTCCTCGGTGATCGGCCGTGCGCCGCCAATGCACTCGGTGACGTTCTGCCCGGTCATCTCGATATGAATGCCGCCGGCATAGCTGCCTTCAGCCTGGTGTACCTGGAAGAACTCCTTCACTTCGCCGAGGATCTGCGCAAAGTCGCGGGTCTTGTAGCCGCTGCTGGCCTTAATGGTGTTGCCATGCATCGGGTCGCTGCTCCACAGCACGTGCTTGCCTTCGCGCTGCACGGTGCGAATCAGGCCAGGCAGGTGGTCGCCGACCTTATTGGCGCCCATGCGTGCGATCAGGTTCAGGCGGCCAGGGTCGTTGTCCGGGTTGAGGATGTCGATCAGGCGGATCAGGTCGTCCGGGTTCATGCTCGGGCCGACCTTGACCCCGATCGGGTTGTTCACCCCGCGCAGGAACTCGACGTGGGCGCCATCCAGCTGACGAGTACGGTCGCCGATCCAGAGCATATGGGCTGAGCAGTCGTAGTAGTCGTTGGTCAGGCTGTCACGGCGCACGAAGGCTTCTTCATAGTTGAGCAGCAACGCTTCGTGAGCGGTGAAGAAGCTGGTCTCGCGCAGTTGCGGCGAATCGTCCATGCCGCAGGCGCGCATGAAGGCCAGGGTCTCGTCGATGCGGTCGGCCAGTTGGCTGTACTTTTCGGCCAGCGCGGAGTTGGCAATGAAGTCCAGGTTCCACTTGTGCACCTGGTGCAGGTCAGCGAAGCCACCCTGGGCAAACGCGCGCAGCAGGTTGAGGGTGGCGGTGGACTGGTGGTAGCTCTGCAACAGGCGGTCCGGGTCCGGGACGCGGCTCTTTTCGTCGAAGCCGATGCCATTGACGATATCGCCGCGGTAGGCGGGCAGGGTAACGCCGTCGATGGTTTCATCGTTGGACGAGCGCGGCTTGGCGAACTGGCCGGCCATGCGCCCGACCTTCACCACCGGGCAGCCGGCGGCGAAGGTCATGACGATCGCCATCTGCAGCAGCACCTTGAAGGTGTCGCGGATTTTTGCGGCGGAAAACTCGGCAAAGCTCTCGGCGCAGTCACCGCCTTGCAGCAGGAAGGCGCGACCCTGGGTGACTTCGGCAAACTGACGACGCAATTCGCGGGCTTCCCCGGCAAACACCAGCGGCGGGTAACTGGCCAGGCTCTGCTCCACTTGCAGCAGGTGCGCGGCATCCGGGTACCGGGGTTGTTGCTGGATCGGCAGGGCACGCCAGCTGTCGGGGCTCCAGGGTTGGCTCATCATGCACTCGTTGGGTAGGTTGACGTTCGGGCGTCAATGTTAGCAGCAATTAGTGCGTGACCTGCTGCCGTCGCTTGGCCGACAATCGCGCACTTTGCCCCGCAGCCAACCCGTTAGGAGTAGTGATGAGCGAGGAGCGTGTCGAGCGCCTGCTGGCCGAAGTCCATGATGATTTCGGCATGATCCGTGTATTGGAAGTGGCCGATTACCGTTTTCTCGAATTTGGCGATGCCATCGAGCAAAGCTGCGTGTTCACCGCCGACCCGAGCTGGCTGGAGTATGACTACACCCGCGCCATGTTGGTCGGTGCGTTGTGCCATGAACAGCCGGAGAGCGCGCTGTTCCTTGGCCTTGGCGCCGGCACGCTGACCCAGGCCTGCCTCAAGTTCCTGGCGCTTGAGGACGTCGAAGCCATCGAGCTGCGCCCCGACGTACCGCGCCTGGCGATTGAATATCTGGGCCTGGACGATGATCCACGCCTGTATATCCGTATCGGCGATGCCCTGGAGTTGCTCGACAGCGCCGAATCGGCCGACCTGATCTTCGTCGACCTGTACACCGACGTGGGGCCTGGCGTCGGTCACCTGGCCTGGACGTTCCTGGAGAATTGCCAGAAAAAGCTCAATCCCGGCGGTTGGCTGGTGATCAACCAGTGGGCCACCGATGATGGCAAGCCGCTGGGTGCGGCGTTGTTGCGCGGGTTGTATCACCGGCATTACTGGGAACTGCCGGTGAAGGAGGGCAACGTGATTCTGCTGGTGCCTTCGGAGCTGGATCAGGAGCTGGACCTGGAGGCGCTGTCCGCTCGCGCCGAGGCCTTGGCGCCGCGACTGGGGTATTCGTTGCAGGCGTTGATCAAGGCGATTCGGCCGGCGACCTAGGCGTCTGTTCTGGCGCTATCGGGGCATGGGTATCTACACAATTTTGTAGCAGCCTACGGTAACCACGATGCGAAGCGAGCCGCTCTTGATCTTGCTTTTGATCTAGGCGCCCCGTTAAACCACGCTGGCCGTAATCCGATAGTGATTTGGGGGGTAAACCGGCAGGGATGCCGGTTTAGCCGCCCCGCGCCATGGATGGCGCGTGGCGGCGACCCCCCAAATCACTGTCGGATTACGGGCACACCGAGCCTAGGCGAGGTGCCGAGTGGTGGGGCAAGAGCCCTTTGGTTACTTTGGGGCTCTTTTCCAAAGTGACCCGCCGTCAGGGCGGACCCCTAAGCCGCCGTTACCGCAGCAACGGATATGTACTCGCTCTGATCCAACATCCTGGTCGGCTGTCAGGCCGCCATCGGGGGCAAGTCGAATCGTCGCACCGCCCCTCCCACATTTGGAACGCGGGGCATCAGTCAGATAGCTATAGGCCGCCAGGACGCCACGGGAGCAAGCTCCCTCGCCACAGGTTCAGGGCTACGCCAAAGTTGTGTAGATACCCATGGCTATCGGGGGCAAGCTGAACTGGCCTAATGATCCCGGACACCTCTTAAGGGCGATATGATTCGCCCAATCAGGAGGTTCCATGCAACAGCGAAAGACCTACACCCACGAGTTCAAGCAACGTGCTGCAAGCATGGTTCTTGATGATAACTGCTCAGTTCCCGACGTCTGTGCATCGATGGACGTTGGCCCTACGGCTCTGCGCCGCTGGGTTGATCAGGTTCGTAAAGAGCGTCACAAAGGGCAGCCAGTGGCAGGTACCAAGGCTATCAGCGATGAACAGCGAGAGCTTCAACAGCTACGAGCCAAGGTCAAGCGCCTGGAGAGTGAGGCTGAAATCTTAAAAAAGGCTACGGCTCTCTTGATGTCGGATCCCGATCGTTTTTCCTGATCGAGGAACTGAGGGAGTCGAGTTCATATCCGACCAGCCTGCTTTGCAGTGCGCTAGGCGTTTCCCGCAGCGCGTTTTATGACTGGCTTAAGCGTCGCTCAGAGCCGAATACCAAGCGTGACGCGCTTAGAGCAAAAGTCGTGCAACTGCATGACGAAAGCCGGGGAAGTGCGGGTGCACGGATGATCTCTCAGCACTTGAAGGCCCAGCAGATCAAGGTAGGTCGGCATCTGGCCGGAAAACTTATGGCGGAGGCAAATCTGGCCAGCAGACAGCGCCGCCGCCATCAATATCGCTCTAGAGGCGTTGAAGCATTTGTGGCCAAGAACCTGCTTGAGCGTAACTTCGAGCCAACCGCAATTAATCAAGTCTGGTGCGGCGACGTTACCAGCCTAATGGTTGGGAAACGCTGGTATCACTTGGCAGTGGTCATTGATCTGTTCGCCCGCCGAATCGTTGGCTGGGCGTTTTCTCTGATCAATGACGCCAACCTGGTTAGCAAGGCGCTGAGAATGGCGGTGGAGGTTCGAGGCAAACATGCAGGCTTGATGTTTCATTCGGATCAAGGCTGCCAATACACCAGCCAGCTCTTTCAGTCCGCGTTGCTGGAGTATGGGATAACCCAAAGCATGAGCCGCAGAGGGCAGTGCTGGGACAATGCACCAACAGAGCGTTTCTTTGGGACGCTCAAATCAGAGTGGGTGCCCACCAAGGGCTATATGACAGTTGAAGAAGCCAAGCAGGATATGACCAGCTTCTTCATGCGATACAACCGAATCAGGCTCCACAGCTACAACAACTACCTGTCGCCAATAGCCATGGAGCAGGAGGCGGCTTGATCACCGTAATCGGTGTCCGGAAAAACTTGACCAGAACAAGCCCCCTCCCACATTTGGAACGCATTTCAACTGTGGGAGGGGG
Source organism: Pseudomonas sp. R2-37-08W (assembly GCF_003851705.1). Taxonomy (NCBI): domain Bacteria; kingdom Pseudomonadati; phylum Pseudomonadota; class Gammaproteobacteria; order Pseudomonadales; family Pseudomonadaceae; genus Pseudomonas; species Pseudomonas sp. R2-37-08W. Next base: position 1,878,337 of record NZ_CP027728.1, read on the forward strand.
CTTGCTCCCGATGAGGCCGGCACTGCCCACTCAAATACCCTTGAACACCCCAGGCCGCTTCTCGATCATCGCCCGCACGCCCTCCTTGGCATCTTCGCTGTTCAGCAACTTGTTCACCATCGGCGGCAACGCGGCGGCCGCCACGGTCTCGCCTTCCTTGTGCGCCAATCGCGCCGACATCAACGTTGCCTGCACCCCAAGCGGCGCCTGGCGCGCGATGCGATTGGCCAGCTCGATGGCGCGGGGCAGCAGGTCTTCGCTGGCCATCACTTCCTGCACCAGGCGCAGGCGCAGGGCTTCATGGGCGTCGAACTCGTCGCCGGTCAGCAGCCAGCGCATCGCATTGCCCCAGCCGGCGATCTGATGAAAGCGTAATGTCGCACCGCCAAACGGAAAGATCCCACGCTGCACTTCCATCTGCGCAAAGCGCGTGTTGCTCGCGCAAAGATTGATGTCCGCCGCCAGCATCAGCTCGATGCCGAGGGTCAGGCAGTAGCCATGGGCTGCCACGATTACCGGTTTATTGACCCTGGGACCGGCGAACACGCCCCAGGGGTCGCAGCCGCCCAGGGGCGGTTGCCAACCTCCCGCCATGACGCCGCTGACATTGGCCAGGTCGAGCCCGGCGGTGAAGTGGTCGCCATGGGCAAACACCACGGCAACCCGCGCGTCATCGTTTCGATCAAAATCGCCATAGGCCATGCTCAGTTCGTTGAGCAGGTCGAGGTCGAAAGCATTGCGCTTTGCCACTCGGTCCAGCCCCAGCAACAGGACATGGCCCTGGAGTTCACGGGTAACGCGGCTGGTGCTGGCTTGATTCATCGGGGTGCCCTCGGGGCGCGGATTGAGGTTTCAGACCAAGGGACAGGCCTGGACAGGTGAACCGTTTAAGCGTGATGACCAATAGGGCCGGGCCTTTGCAAAATAGACCCTGGCGCAGTTATCTGCAAAGGCTGTGACGCAGCGCGGTTTATCGGTGCTTTGCGATAAAAAAAGCTCCCTTTTTCAGCTATTTCCGGTATAGTGCGCGCCGGCCTTTAACCGGGCCGCGTTTAGGTAGCGCAATTCCCCGAAGTCAGCTTCGGCTGCACGTCCGCACAGCGGACTCTTCCTTGACGAATCTTTTTCATTCATTCGTTTTCGCAAATCCCCGCCGACAAAGCAGCCAGGGCGACTCTTGAGTCTCAACACGGCATGCGCAGCTTTGGAGCATGGGTCTTTGCGGATGCACTTAGAGGCAGACCCATGACCCAGGAAACCGGCGGCTTCGCCGCTTTTAATCTTAATCCGAACATTCTCGCCGCCGTCATCGCGACTGGCTACGAAGAACCTTCGGCTATTCAGCAGCAATCGATCCCGATCATCATGGCCGGCCAGGACATGATTGGCCAGGCGCAGACCGGTACCGGTAAAACCGCCGCGTTCGCCCTGCCTATCCTGCACTGCATCGATCCTGCCAAGCGCGAACCGCAAGCCCTGATCCTGGCGCCAACCCGTGAGTTGGCGCTGCAAGTAGCAACCGCTTTCGAAACCTACGCCAAGCAAATGCCAGGTGTAACCGTTGTGGCCGTTTACGGCGGCGCGCCTATGGGCCCACAACTGAAAGCCATCCGTAACGGCGCACAGATCGTTGTCGCCACCCCGGGCCGTCTGTGCGACCACCTGCGTCGCGACGAGAAAGTCCTGTCGACCGTGAACCACCTGGTTCTCGACGAAGCCGACGAAATGTTGAAGCTGGGCTTCATGGATGACCTGGAAGTCATCTTCAAGGCACTGCCACCAACCCGTCAGACCGTACTGTTCTCGGCCACCCTGCCGCAGTCGATCCGTGCCATTGCCGAACGCCACCTGCGCGATCCGCAACACGTGAAGATCCAGACCAAGACCCAGACCGTTACCGCGATCGAACAGGCTCACCTGTTGGTTCACGCTGACCAGAAGACCTCGGCTGTATTGAGCCTGCTGGAAGTCGAAGACTTCGACGCCTTGATCATGTTCGTGCGCACCAAGCAAGCGACCCTGGACCTGGCCAGTGCCCTGGAAGCCAAAGGCTACAAGGCCGCTGCGCTGAACGGTGACATCGCCCAGAACCAACGTGAGCGCGTGATCGACTCCCTCAAGGATGGCCGCCTGGACATCGTTGTGGCGACCGACGTTGCCGCCCGTGGCCTCGACGTTCCACGTATCACCCACGTATTCAACGTTGATATGCCGTACGACCCAGAGTCCTACGTTCACCGTATCGGCCGTACCGGCCGTGCCGGTCGCGAAGGTCGGGCATTGCTGCTGGTCACGCCACGTGAGCGCCGCATGCTGCAAGTCATCGAGCGTGTTACCGGCCAGAAAGTGGCCGAAGTGCGCCTGCCGGATGCCCAGGCCGTTCTCGATGCCCGCATCAAGAAACTGACCAACAGCCTGGCGCCACTGGTGGCTGACGCTGAATCGACCCACGGCGAACTGCTGGACCGCCTGACCGCCGATATCGGTTGCACCCCCCGTGCCCTGGCTGCAGCGTTGCTGCGCAAGGCTACCAACGGTCAGGCACTGACCTTGGCAGCGATCGAGAAAGAACGCCCACTGGTACCGAACAACGCGCCACGCGGTGATCGTCCAGAGCGTACCGGCGACCGTCCGGACCGTGGTGATCGTGAGCGTCGTGCTCCGGTTCCATTGGCTGAAGGCCGTGCTCGTTGCCGTACTGCGCTGGGTGCGCGTGACGGTATCGCTGCCAAGAACCTGCTGGGCGCTATCCTCAACGAGGGTGGCCTGGCACGTGAAGCCATCGGTCGGATCCAGGTCCGTGACAGCTTCTCCCTGGTGGAGCTGCCGGAAGACGGTCTGGAAAAACTGCTGGCCAAGCTCAAAGACACACGCGTTGCCGGCAAGCAGTTGAAGCTGCGTCGCTACCGCGAAGATTGATCCGCCCTTGGGCTGATTGATCGCACATAAAAAATCCCCGACTGGTTCGGGGATTTTTTTTGCCTGGGATTCAGGCAGTGCACCTGTGTTAGCCAAAGCGATAGATGTCCATGCCCAAGGCGCCGAGGGTGAAGCCCTGATGCGCCACGCTGAAATCACCGCCGGCACCTCGCGCAAAGTAAAGCGGCAACAAATGCTCGTCGCTGGGGTGGCTGCGCACTGCATGGGGCGCCAGGAGGCGATAGTCATGCAAGGCTGTTTCGTCACCGGCAGCGAGTTTTTCGACTACCCAGTCGCGAAAGGCTTGCGCCCATGGCGTGATGGTTTCCGGCCCGGCGCGCCAGTCCAGCTCACCGAGATTATGGGTGATGCTGCCGGAGCCGATCAGTAGCACACCTTGATCGCGCAGCCTGCAGAGGGCATGTCCAACCCGGGTTTGAAAAGCCGGACCCATGCGGCTTGGCAGGGAGACTTGCACCACCGGAATATCCGCCGCCGGGTACATCAGCGACAGGGGCACCCAGGTGCCATGGTCGAAGGGCCGTTGGTTGTCTACCTGTGCAGTCAGGCCGTCAGCCTGCAATAACTCGGCAATTTCATTCGCCAGCCGTGGATCACCCGGCGCAGGGTATTGCACCGCAAACAGTTCGCGAGGGAAGCCGCCGAAGTCGTGCCAGGTTTCGGGCGCGGCGCTGCCACTGACCAGCAGTCCGTGGCTTTCCCAATGCGCCGATACCACCACAATCGCCTTGGGCCGTGGCAGCGCGGCTGCCAGGGCCTGCAGCGCCGGGCCGCTGGCACCGGGTTGCAGAGCCAGCATTGGGGAGCCATGGGAGATAAACAGGCTGGGGAACATAAGAAGAGTCCTGAAGATTAATATCGGGCTATCTTCATTCAGATCATTAATCCAGATCTAATATAAGATTTAGTGTCTTTTGATCGATTTTTCGGGGTGATGCATGGACGCAAAAATTTGGCAGGAACGCTGGGCAACCAATCAGATCGGTTTTCATCAGACCGACGTTAATCCTTACTTGCAGCGGCATTGGCCAACGTTGGCTCTGGTCGATGGTGCCAGGGTTTTCGTGCCTTTGTGTGGCAAGAGCCTGGACATGAAGTGGTTGGCGGATCGCGGGCATCGCGTGATGGGTGTGGAGGTGTCGGATAAAGCCGTTGAGGCATTCTTCAGCGAACAGGGACTTACGCCGCAGATCGATCAGAGAGGCGTGTTCAAGGTGTATCAGGCGGGCCTGATCGAAGTGTGGTGCGGTGACTTCTTCGCCCTTGACGCAAGTGCTGTGGCTGATTGCGTGGCGTTGTATGACCGTGCGGCACTGATCGCCTTGCCGCAGCCAATGCGCTCACGATACACCGAGCACCTCGATACCCTGCTGACCCCTGTCTGTGAGGGGCTGTTGATCAGCGTCGACTACGACCAGGCGCAAAGGGCTGGCCCGCCCTTCGCTGTCCCGGATGAGGAAGTGCAGTCGCTGCTGGGCCCGCACTGGAATGTGGTCACGCTGCAAGAGCGGGACATTTTGAGTGAAAGCAGCAAATTCAAGGCGGATGGCGTTACTCGGCTTGATGAGCGTGTTTATCGCCTGACCAGGCGGTAAATCACGCCCACGAAAAAGGGGCGATCCAATCGCCCCTTTCTGTGTTGCCCTGCGCTATCAGCCGCGACGACGCAATGCGTCAATCCGCTCTTCCAGCGGTGGGTGGCTCATGAACAGGCGAGCCAGGCCCTGCTTGACGCCGCCGTTGATGCCGAAGGCGGTCAGGCTGTCCGGCATATGCACCGGCAGGCCTTGTTCGGAGCGCAGGCGTTGCAGTGCGCCAATCATCGCGCTGGTGCCCGCCAGGCGCGCGCCGGCTTCGTCTGCGCGGAACTCACGTTTACGCGAGAACCACATTACGATGGCGCTTGCCAGGAAGCCCAGGACCAACTCGGCGAAGATGGTTGCCACGAAGTAGGCGATACCGCGGCCTTCCTCGTTCTTGAAGATCACCTTGTCGACGAAGTTACCGATGATTCGCGCAAAGAACATCACGAAGGTGTTCACCACGCCCTGAACCAGCGCCAGGGTGACCATGTCGCCGTTGGCCACGTGGCCGATCTCGTGGGCCAGCACCGCCTTGACTTCGTCGGGCGAAAAACGCTCCAGGAGCCCCTGGCTGACAGCGACCAGCGCGTCGTTCTTGTTCCAGCCGGTGGCGAAGGCGTTGGCCTCATAAGCAGGGAAAATCCCCACCTCGGGCATTTTGATGCCTGCTTCTTGAGACAACTGCTCCACGGTTTGCATCAGCCATTGTTCATGGCGAGTGCGTGGTTGAGTGATGATCTGGGTGCTGGTGCTCATTTTCGCCATCCACTTGGAGATGAACAGCGAGAACAGCGAACCGGCAAAACCGAAGACCGCACAGAAAATCAGCAGCTGATTGAGGTTCAGATCAACCCCGTTGGCCGCCATGAACCCGTCGAAGCCAAAAAGGCTCAGGGTGACGCTGGCAATCAGTACGACCGCCAGGTTAGTGGCCAAGAACAGCAGGATGCGCATCATGGTTGTAGAATTCTCCTCATGCTTAATATGTCGCTTACTGCGGGGTATATAAGGTGCGGCATGGGGTGATTCAACCGAGCGACTATTTCAAACTGTGTCCTACAGCGAAAATGTAGCGCCTTGAAGGGATTTTCCCACAACAATTAGCCTTGCCGGTTCGCCGCCAAGCGTGTCGCACCCCCGTTAACGCTAGGGTAGGGCGCCTGGCGCGGTGCTATCACCCCGTTCGAGGTCGCCCGCGCCAGAGAAGTGTTGCCAGATAATCGCTGTACGACCAAATGCAGGTCGTACGGGATCATTTGCGTTACTGGCGATAGGACTTCAGGAAGTTGCCGATGCGACCGATCGCCATATCCAGTTCATCCACGCGCGGCAACGTCACCACGCGGAAGTGATCCGGCCACGGCCAGTTGAAGGCGGTGCCTTGCACCACCAGCAGCTTTTCCGACAGTAGCAGGTCGAGCACGAACTTTTCGTCGTTGAGGATCGGGCAGACTTTCGGATCGATCCGCGGGAACGCGTACAGCGCCCCCATGGGCTTTACGCAACTGACGCCCGGGATCGCATTGAGCAACTCCCAGGTGCGGTTACGTTGCTCCAGCAAACGACCTTGGGGCAGTACCAGATCGTTGATGCTCTGGTAGCCGCCGAGGGCGGTCTGGATCGCGTGCTGGCTCGGCACGTTGGCGCACAGGCGCATGTTGGCCAGCATGTCGATGCCCTCGATATAGCTCTGGGCGTTGTGCTTGGGCCCGGAAATGGCGATCCAGCCGGAGCGGAACCCCGCCACGCGGTAGGACTTGGACAGGCCGTTGAAGGTCAGGCACAACAGGTCTGGCGCCAGGGAGGCGGTGCACACGTGGACGGCGTCATCGTAGAGGATCTTGTCGTAGATCTCGTCGGAGAACACCACAAGGTTGTGTTGGCGCGCCAGTTCGAGCATGCCCAGCAGCACTTCCCTGGAGTACACGGCACCGGTGGGGTTGTTCGGGTTGATGATCACCAGGGCCTTGGTGTTCGGGGTGATCTTGGCCTTGATATCGGCCAGGTCCGGGAACCAGTCGGCCCCTTCGTCGCACAGGTAGTGCACCGGGTGGCCACCGGCCAGGGTCACGGCGGCGGTCCACAACGGATAATCCGGCGCCGGCACCAGCACTTCGTCGCCGTTGTTGAGCAAGGCCTGCAGCGACATCACAATCAGCTCGGACACGCCATTGCCCAGGTAGATGTCTTCAATCCCGACACCTTCGACCTGTTTTTGCTGGTAATACTGCATCACCGCCTTGCGCGCGCTGAACAGGCCCTTGGAGTCACTGTAGCCTTGGGCCGTGGGCAGGTTGCGGATCACGTCCTGGAGGATTTCGTCTGGCGCTTCGAAACCAAAGGGCGCCGGGTTGCCGATGTTCAGCTTGAGGATGCGATGGCCTTCCTCTTCCAGGCGTTTGGCGTGCTTGAGCACCGGGCCGCGAATGTCGTAGCAGACGTTGGCGAGCTTGTTCGATTTGCTGACCTGCATGGTGATGTGATCCTGAAAATGAACGATCCAGACGGCACAGGCACTACCGTACTGTGAATCCCGTGCGGCTCACACCCATAAATACGTTTGAATGGTGATGGCGCGGGTGCCAGACTGGCGTTTTGAAGAGGCGCAATCATACGTGCCGCCTGATCCACGGAAAAGACACAGATCAGGGTTTTTCAGTTGCCGAGGTATACCGATGGAAAAGCTGCAGAAAACCATTGAAGAATGGAAAGCGATGCTCGACCCGGAGCAATACAACGTGTGTCGGCTCAAAGGCACCGAGCGGCCGTTCTCCGGCAAGTACAACGAGACCAAGACCGACGGCGTGTACCACTGCATTTGCTGCAATGAACCGTTGTTCGATTCCAAAGCCAAGTTTGACTCGGGCTGCGGCTGGCCCAGCTTCTACGAGCCGATTGCCGATAACGCGATGGTCGAGATCCGTGACGTCAGCCACAGCATGATCCGCACCGAAGTCACCTGCGCCAAGTGCGACGCGCACCTGGGGCATGTATTCCCGGACGGTCCGCCACCGACCGGCCTGCGCTACTGCATCAACTCGGTGTGCCTGGACCTGGTGCCGCGCTAGGCGAGTACCCGCTCGGTCAAAATGTGGGCGGGGCTTGCTCCCCCACGTTAGGCCTTGGGTTGATTGCACATCATCATTGCCGTCAATTGAGTTGACGCTATTGAATGGCGAGTTACCTTTCTGCTTCTTCCCTTAATCAAAGGCACTGCCATGAGCGACAACTTGCTGAGCATCCCTTGCACCACCATCAAGGGTGAGCAAAAGACCTTGGCCGATTTCGCCGGCAAGGCCATTCTGGTGGTCAACACCGCCAGCAAGTGTGGTTTCACCCCGCAATACAAGGGCCTGGAGCAGCTTTGGCAGCAATACAAGGACCAGGGCCTGGTGGTGCTGGGCTTTCCGTGCAATCAGTTCGGCAAGCAGGAGCCGGGCAATGAAGGCGCGATAGCCGAGTTCTGCGAATTGAACTTCGGCGTCAGTTTTCCCTTGTTCAAGAAAATCGACGTCAATGGCAGCGATGCCCACCCGCTGTTCGTGCAGCTCAAAAAGGCGGCGCCAGGGCTGCTGGGCTCGAAGAACATCAAGTGGAACTTCACCAAATTCCTCATCGGGCGTGACGGCAAAGAGGTCAAGCGTTTCGCCCCGACCACCAAGCCCCAGAACCTGAGCCAAGAGATCGAAGCCCTGCTCAAATGAGACTCGTCGTCTCAGGCACCCACAGGTCCAGCAGGGCCTTGAGTTCCTCGCGGCGAAACGGCTTGGCCAGGTAATCATTCATCCCCGCTGCACGGCAACGCTCACGTTCTTCGGACAGGGCGTTGGCGGTCAAGGCGACGATCGGCAGGTCCGGCCAGCGACCGCTCTGGCGAATCTGCCGACTGGCCTCGTAGCCGTCCATCACGGGCATGTTGCAGTCCATCAACACCAGATCGAAACGCTGGTCCTCAAGGAACTTGAGGGCTTCGCCACCATGGGCGGCCACGATGACCTCGCAGCCGAGCTTGCCGAGCATGCCCTTGGCCACCAGTTGATTGACCGGGTTGTCCTCCACCAGCAGGATGCGCGCACGGTGGCTGAGGGGCGCGGCGTCGATTTGGACCGGGTCCAGAATCGGCTGCGTGTCGCTGCGCAAATTACGCTGCAGGATTTGGTACAGCGCGTTACGGCTCAGCGGGCGGGCTTGTTGCTGCAGCGGCGCCAGGGCCGCGACTTCTTCGCTGGGCATGAAGTTGCCATAGGCAGTCACCACCAGAATCGGCGCGCTGATGCCCGGCCTCAGGCGGAACAGGCACTCCGGGCAGTCGGTGATCAACAGGTCGGGGTATTGTCCGCTCAGGTCGTCCTCCATGGAGTAGCAACGCGGCGCCAACCCCCAGTGGGGCAGCAGGGTCGTGAGCAACTCCCCCAGGCCGCTGCTGTGGTGGGTGATGACGATCACATCGCCCGCCAATGGCACCCGAGCTGCCGCCGGCAGGTGGGTGGGCAACGGCAGGTCGGCGCAGAACTGGCTGCCGAAGCCGACCTCCGAACTGATGCTCAAGCGGCCCTGCATGGCTTCGCAGAGATTATGGGTCAATGCGAGCCCCAGGCCGGTACCGCCGAATTGGCGCGTAATACCAGCGCCGGCCTGGGTGAACGGCTGGAAAATCTTGACCTGGGCATCCTGGGCAATCCCGATACCGGTATCACAGACTTCAATGCGCACTCCGTCGCCGTGGTGGCGCAGGCGCACATCCACCCGGCCGAAGCGGGTGAACTTCAAGGCGTTGGACAGCAGGTTACTGACGATTTGCCGTACCCGCGTCGGGTCGCCAATGACTTGGGCAGCAAACAGCGGGTCGATCAGGCAGGTCAGTTCCACGCTGGGCGCGGCGTTTTGCGACAACAGGTTGGCGGTGTCTTCCACCAGCGAGCCCAGGTCGAACGGGATGCGCTCAAGCTCCAGTTGACCCGCGTCGAACTTGGACAGGTCAAGGATATCGTTGAGCAACTCCACCAATACCTTGCCGGAGTCATGGGCAATGGACAGTTGCTGGCGCTGCTCGGCGTTGAGCGGGCTGTCCAGCGACAGGGCAATCATGCCCAGCAGGCCATTGAGCGGGGTGCGGATTTCATGGCTCATATTGGCCAGGAACGCCGCCCGAGCCTGGGCCATGCCCAGGGCGGTCATCCGCGCTGCTTCCAGCTCATCATTGATCTGGCTCAAGCGTTGGTTGCTGGTCTTGAGCTCAAGGGTGCGCGCAGAAACGATGTCTTCCAGTTGGCCCAGGTATTCGGTGAGACGATCTTCGGCATGGCGACGCTGCTGGATCTCGGTTTCCATGTTTTCGAATTGCTGGTTGGCAACGTTGACCAGCACGCCGATTTCGTCGTGCTCATGCCCTGGCGGGCAGTCCAGGCGCGCCTGTTTGCGCGTGCTCAACGCGCGAATAATGCGCACCAGCGGCTGGGTGAGCATGACGTAGAACAAGCCCAGCAAGATCCCGGTCAGCAGCAGGCTGCGCACAAAACCATTGAGCAACGTGACCTCGGCGCGGCGCAGGAAACGGCTGCCAAACGCGTAGGTATCGACATCAAGGCGCAGCACACCCAGGGATTCGTTGGGCATATGGCTGAGGTACAGGCGGTCTTCGAATTGACGGTTGGCACCGAACAGAAAATCGCTGACGGGTCGATAATGGCTTTCCTTGCGCGGCCGCTCGACGTCGGCCAGCACCATGCCGTTGTTGTCGACCAGCTGTGCGTGGGCAATGGCAGGAGAGTGCAGCAGGCCCAGGGTCAGTTCCTGGGCAAGTTCGGCATCGATGTTGTAGGCGATACGCGAGGCAGGGTTATGGCTGATTTCGATCAGTGAACGTATTTCACGGTTGATGGATGCGTCTTCACTGGCATAATCAATGCCGATTTGGATAAAACTGAGCAAGGTTCCCAAGACGAAACCGACCAGCACAGTCAATCTGGCTTGTTTATAAGACAAGCGGTGGGCGAACTTGATATCCATCGAGTGTTGAACCACTTCACGTTTCCCTTCGCCCGGCAAGCATAGCTGAACATCCCACCAGCGCTGACTTGCCCGGCATAAATCGATTTTCTTGACGCAGCCTTGTGCGGTCTGCCACAGGGTTGCCAATACGCCATCTTTTACAAGAACTTGCCAGAGGAATAGATGTGGATTCTCGATTGAATGCCTTTCTTGAGCGGGCTGACGCCGTGCTGGCGCGCCTGGAGCCCCTGTTACCCGCACCGCGCCAAGCCATCGACTGGAACCAGTGCCTGGCCGCCCGCTGGCAGCGCGAAGGCCGTACAGGCTTCCTGTTGCCGCTGGAAGTCAGCCTGGACATGCGCCTGTCGGACCTGATCGGCGTCGACAAGCAGCGTGAACAGCTGGCGCGTAACACCCAACAGTTTCTCGACGGCTTACCTGCCAACCATGCGCTGCTATGGGGTTCGCGTGGCACCGGGAAATCATCCATGGTACGCGCCTTGCTCGCCCAGCACGCCGAGGCCGGCCTGCGCTTGATCGAAATCGAGCGTGACCACCTGGCCGACCTGCCGCGCGTGGTCGAGCAACTGCTCAAGCTGCCGCAGCGTTTCATCCTGTTCTGCGATGACCTGTCGTTCGATGCCGGGGAAGGTGACTATCGCGTGCTCAAGAGCGTGCTGGATGGCTCCCTGGAGCAGGCGCCGGAAAACGTGTTGCTGTATGCCACCTCCAATCGTCGTCACCTGGTGCCGGAGAACCAGAGCGACAACGACAATTGGAAGCGCGTAGATGGCGAACTGCACCCGAGCGAGGCGGTAGAAGACAAGATTGCCTTGTCCGACCGTTTTGGCTTGTGGCTGTCGTTCTACCCGTTTACCCAGGAGCACTTCCTGAATGTGGTGGAGCACTGGATCGGCGAATTGGCCGGCAAGACCGGCCTGCAGTGGCAGCGTGATGAACAACTCGACATTCTCGCCGTGCGCTGGGCGACCGGGCGCGGTAACCGCAATGGCCGCTGCGCCTATCAGTTCGCTCGTTACTGGGTGGGTCTCAAATTGCTGGAGCGTCAACCATGATCGATTTACAACAGGCCGGCACCGGCCTCGAGGGCTATGCGCTGCTGTGTGCGCAACTGGAGTCGCTGCTGGCGGATGAGCGGGATTTCATTGCCAACAGCGCGCAATTCTCCGCGTTCCTGTTCAATCAGTTGGACGACCTGAACTGGGCGGGTTTCTACCTCAATCGCAATGATGAGCTGGTTCTTGGCCCCTTCCAGGGCCAGATCGCTTGCGTGCGCATCCCTTTTGGTCGTGGTGTGTGTGGTGCCGCCGCGGCGTCCCGGCAAACCCAGCGAGTGGAAGACGTGCATGCGTTTGCCGGGCACATTGCCTGTGACAGCGCCTCGAACAGTGAGTTGGTGGTGCCGCTGGTCAAGAACGGCCAATTGATTGGCGTCCTTGACCTCGACAGCCCGTCGCTGGCGCGTTTTACGCCTCAGGACCAGGCGGGTATCGAACAACTCGCGGCTATTTTCCTGCGCTTGACCGATTGCTGAGCGAGCGAGGCGGGGGCAAGCCCCTGCCTCCTATTGGCCGTCCAGGTCATGCAGTTGAACCTGCAGTGCCCGTTCCAGCTCGAGCATGAGCTTTTCCAGGGATTTGACCCCCGTCTCGATCACTCGCCGATCTTCGTTGCGCGAGCAGGCCTGCTCCAGTGTTTCACACTGCCCGGCCAAGGCATTGGCTTGGACGATGCGTGCGGCCCCCTTGATCTTGTGGGCCTGTTCGATGATGTCGGTGGATGAAGCCTTGCGATCCAGCAGCGCAATGAGTGCCTGACGATCATCAACGCTGCTGGTCAGCAGTTCTTCGAGCAGACGTCGACTCAATTGCGAATCCCCTCCGGTCAGCGCGTCCAGGCATCCCAGGTCCAGCTGCGGGCTCGTGGGTTGGGGGATGATCTGTGCCAACTGCCGTTCCAGCACGGTGAGGCTGATAGGTTTGAACAGGCAGTCATCCATGCCCGCTTCCATGCAGCGTTGTCTTTCCTCCGGTTGTGCATTGGCGGTAAACCCCAGTACCACGCAGTGCGCCAACTGTTCGCGTTGCTCGTACTCACGGATGGAACGGCTCAACTCGTAGCCATTCATGATGGGCATGTTGCAGTCGGCGATCACCAGGTCGAACTGTTCCTGGCGCCAGGCCTGGAACCCGGCGGCACCATGCTCGGCGGCGGTGAATTGATGGCCCAGGTAGCCCAGTTGCTGGCACATCAGCAGGCGGTTCGCCGGATGGTCGTCTACTACCAGCACATTGAGCACCGGGGTAGAGACCGGCTTCGCAGGCGTGTGCTCACCCTGGGGGGTGATCGGATGCAGGCGCGGCATTTTCAGGTTGACGTGCACCTGGGTGCCGACCATGGGCACGCTGCTCAGGCTCAGCTGGCCGCCCATCATTGCGCAAAGGCTGCGGCAGATCACCAGGCCCAGGCCGGCACCGCTTCTGGCCAGGTGCCCGGAATTATCGGCCTGGGCGAACGGCTCGAACAGACGCAGTTGGTCGTCCCTGCTGATGCCGATACCGGTGTCTTCCACGACCAGCTTCACGTCGACCTGTTCCTGGGTCTGGCTCGGTTGCACCTCCACCTTGATTTTCACCTGGCCGTGTTCGGTGAACTTGATGGCATTGCTCACAAGATTGGACAGCACTTGCTTGAAGCGCAGCGGGTCTATGAGGACTTCGATGTCGTTCAGGTCGGGCTTGAACTCCAGTAGCAGGCTGAGGGTTTTCTGGCGCGCAAGACCGTCAAACACGCGTACCACGGACTCGATCACCTCGCGCAGATTGACGCGTTCCGGCGCCAGGCTGAGACGGCCGGACTCAATGCGCGCGATGTCGAGAATGTCGCCTATCAGTTCCAGGAGATCCTTGGCCGAGTTGTAGGCCACTTCTATCGCCGGACGGTCGAGATGCCCTTGGTCGGCCCGCTTGAGCGTCAGTTCGAGCATGCCGATCACGGCGTTCATGGGGGTGCGGATCTCGTGGCTCATGGTGGCAAGGAACGTACTTTTGGCGCGGTTGGCCTCGTCGGCGCGCTCTTTGGCGGCGCGCAGTTCATCGAACAACTGACGCCGTTCACTGATGTCGATCCAGCCGCCGATGATGCCCTGGACTTCGCCAGTGGAATCGCGGTAGGGCAGGATCCAGTGGTAGATCGTCAGCTTCCTCTCCTCGATATGCAGGGTGCGGTCCAGGATCAATGGATTGCCTTCAGCCACCACCCGCAGGTAGTCGGCATGGTACTGCGCTGCTTCGGGCGCGAGGGCCATGCTCATCTGGGTCACGCTTTTGCCGATCACATCCTCCCGCTTGACGTCGAAGGCCTGCAGATAACTGTCGTTGCAGGTTTGCAGCAAGCCATTACGATCGCGTACATAGATGGGGTGCGGTGTTTCGTTGACCAGCGCGCGCATGAATTCGAACTGATCGTTGAGGGCGCGCTCGGCCATTTTTCGTTGCCTGATCTGGCGCCGCATGTAGGCATTCCAGGTCAGGGAAATCAGGAGCAGCAAACCGGTACCGATGACGATTTTGGCAATCAGTTGGTTGTAATTGCGCCAGTAGCTATCGGATTCGACTGTGTAGCCACGCCAGCGACTATTGATCACGCCCATTTCATCCGGGGCGATACTGAGCAGCGCTTTATCGAGGATCGAGCCCAACTCGGTGGCATGGCGAGAGGTGGCCAGGGCGAACGTCGCCGGCGTGGTGCCAATACTCGTGGTGATCTGCAGCTTGTCCCGGAAAACCTTTGAGGACAGGAAATAGTTAGCGATCAACAGTGTGTTCACAGCGCCATCCACTTGCCCTTGTGCAAGCAACTCGGAGGCCCTGAAGGTATCGCCGGTTTCCACCAGTTGAATCTGCGGAAAGTCCTTGCGCAGGATTTCGGCCAGCGGAGTGCCCAGTGTCACCGCCAGGCGCTTGCCCGCCATCTGCTCCAGGTTCAGCGGTGCTCCGGGTTCTTTGCGGGTCAATAGCACGTACGAGTTTTCCAGGTAGGGACGGCTGAAATTCAGCTGCGCCTCCCGTTGGTTACTCGGCACGATCGCCCCGATCATATCGACTTTCTGCGTGGCGACCTGCTCGATCATATCGTCGACTTTACGTCCGCGCTGCACCGCAAAACGCAAGCCGGTCCGCAAGCGAATGAGTTCAAGAAGGTCGGCGGTGATGCCGCGAAAATTGCCCTCCGCATCGAAGAAGGTGAGCGGGGCAAAGGTTTCATTCACGATGACCGTTACCACCGGGTGCGCCTTCAACCAGCGTTCTTCGCGCGGGGTCAGTTGCAGTTTCTCGTCGGTCAGCAAGATATCGCTGCCGGCGCTCCACCGCTTGGCGATGCTATCCCGCTCATTGATGGGCACAGCCGCCAGCACCGTGTCGACAATGCTCAGGAGAACGAGGTTGTCGTGGCGTAGGGCAAAGCTGAAGCCATAGGCCTCATGCTTGCCGAAGTTGGCCATGCGAACGTTTTTGAGGTAGCCCTTGTTAATCATGAAGTGGGTGGAAATCGTATCGCCAAGAAATACATCCGCCTGGTCAAACGCCACTGCATTCAGGGCATTTTGATAGGAGGGATAGGTGCGGATATCCGCCTTGGGGTACAGCTTCTCCACTTCATCGAACGGCAGGTAATGATAGACGAGGCTCAGGCGCAGCCCTTCAAGGCCATCGCTGAGGCTGCGGGTTTCCCCCTCGCGAGTGACCAGTACAGGCTGGTCCACGGCGTAAGGTGCCGACAATGTGAGATTGGGGTTCGCGGCCTCAAAGCCGTTGGAGGAGCCCAGCAAATCGATGTCACCAGCTTCGAGAGCTTGAATGGCGGCCACCCGAGTAGGGTAGCGCAGGACCTTCACCGGTATGGCCAGTGCCTTGGCCAGCAGGCCTGCATAATCTGCGGTAAGGCCTTCGTAATCGCGACCACTGGAGGTGAGGTCGAACGGCGGGTAGTCAGGCGCGGCAGTACCCAGCACCAGTTCGCGCTTGTATTGCAGCCACTGGCGCTGGGTCCTGTCCAGTTGAGTGTTCAGTTGAACGATTCCGGCGCGGCTCAATAAAGTGAAGTGTTGCGGGTCGGTGGAGTCGTCCGCAAGCACGGTAGTGCTGAAGTACAAACCGGCACTCAATATGATCAAATAGTCGTTGATACGGCTGGGCATCCGTTTTCTCACACTAGCGCGTTTCGTTTTGCCATCTCGATGAGCTCGACTAAAGACTGGGCTTTTAGTTTTTGCATTAGTCGCTTTTTATACGTGCTGACGGTTTTATTACTCAGGAACATACCCTTGGCTATTTCTTTGTTGGTGCGGCCTTGTGCAAAAAGTTGCAAGACCATGAGTTCTCGGTCGTTAACAGCCCTGAACAAGTCCAGCTCCTGCGTGTCCATGCCTTCCGTTCCATTTGCATTCAATGCCTGGCTGGGGAAGTAGTTGTACCCGGATAGTACGGCGCGGATAGCACTCAGTAGTTCACTCAGGTCGCCTTCCTTGCAGACGTAACCGTCCGCGCCCGAACGCATGCAGCGCGTGGCAAACAGCGTCGGGCATTGGGCGGTAAGTACCAGGGTTTTCATCGAAGTGTTCATGGCGTTGAATCGACATAGAACTTCGAGGCCGTCAAGTTTCGGAATGCTGATGTCCAGGATTACCAAGTCCGGCAGGCATTCGCGGACCATTTGTATGGCGTCGCACCCGTTATCCGTTTCTCCAACGACTTTGTAACCTTCATGTTCCAGTAACATTCTGATGGCGAGCCGTATAACGGGGTGGTCGTCGATAATAAAAACGGTGTTCATAATCACATTCCATGCAGGTGCAAATAAAGCATTCACATTAGCTCAGAAGACGAGGCAGCAGCATGAAGCGTGGGGGCGACAAGCGCAAAACAGGAAGTTTCCTACACAAAGAAAGGCATAGGCCTACGAGTTGCTAGGTAATTGTGACACTAAGTGTGTGTTTTCAGGGCGGTTGGCGTAGCTAACGGCCACGGGTATTTTGCGACAGCTCTCTCTTTGTTTTTCGCAATTACTAAGGTATAAATTCCTACACTTATAATGGCTGAGTTGAACTCATTAAACGCTCAAGTTCATCTTTATTTAACGGTTTTGATAAACAACCCAGAAGTGGCAGATTACGCTGCGCAGCTTGTGCGGTCAGTTTGAATAATTCCGTCGTTGGTAGCCCGCTCAATAGAATCGCTCGGGTAATAAACTGACCACGGCTGGCGATTTCTACCAACTCAAGTCCGGGCAGGTCGGGCAGGCATTGGTCGCATAACATCAAGTCGAAGGGGAATTCAGACTGGGTCATGGTGCGTATGGCCTGTTCGGCATTTTCGACGGGGGTGAGCTGGTGGAAGCCGAAGCTTCTAAGCAAGCATTGGGTGGCGAGGAGTTGAAAAGGGTGATCCTCCACCAAAAGAATACGAAGGGGATAGTTGGGCATAGAGAGTACACAGTGAGTCAAGCGTCGATGGGAGCGTAGGAACTGCTCGTCTTGTCTGCGATGGCGTGCGTGATTATTCCTCGGGAATATGTACGAATTCGATCAGGCCGCTCTGTTCCCATCGTAGGGCGATTCGTTTCAGGCAACAGAGCGAGTCGATCGAGTCGTTATTGAGGGTTGGAGCGCCCGGTCATCTCTCGAGCCATCTCGGTGGCATAGCTGTCGGTCATGCCGGCGATGAAGTCGATCATGCGCAGGAACGAGGCGTGCAACGGCCAGGCAGGGTCCGGCGCGCTGTTGCCCAGCAAGTCGAGAATGCGCCGGTGCTTGAACGACGGCGTACGCCCGCCGTGCTGCTCCAACGCCGCACCGCAAAAAGCGTTCAGCAGAATTTCCAGGGTGGTGTAGGCGCCGATTTCATGCAGGGTCTTGCGTTTGTCCTGGAAGATTTTCTTGCGCGCCATGTCTTTGGCATCCAGTACGCAACGCTTCGCCGGACCGTGCATATGCTCAACCAGGTCGCCAGGCAGGGTGCCGGCAAGCAGGGCGTCCTGTTGTTCGACGAATGCGCGCGCTGCGGCGTTGGTCAGGTGCTCGATGGCCTTGCCACGCAGGATCGCCAGCTTGCGCCGACGGGAATCCTGCGGGCCCAATTGTCGATACGTCTGCGGCAGGTCATCACCCACCAGGTCGAGCAGCAGTGACTCGACTTCGGCGTACTCCAGCAAGTCCATCTCCAGGCCATCTTCCAGGTCAATCAGCGCATAGCAGATGTCGTCGGCGGCCTCCATCAAGTACACCAATGGGTGGCGGGCCCAGCGTTGCTCCTCCAGTTGAGGCAGGCCGAGTTTATGCGCGATCTGTTCCAGAATCGGCAGCTCGCTCTGGTAGCAGCCGAACTTGTGTTTCTTATAGCCCAGCGAGTCCGCGTGGCGGGCAGTCCAGGGGTACTTGAGGTAAGTGCCCAAGGTGGCATAGGTCAGCCGCGTGCCACCGTCGAATTGATGATATTCAAGCTGGGTCAATACGCGGAAACCCTGAGCGTTGCCTTCAAAGTTGAGGAAGTCATTGCGCTCGGCGTTGCTCATGTCATCCAGCCAGCCGCGCCCGGCGGCCTGCTGGAACCAGTGGCGAATGGCGTCTTCGCCGGAGTGACCGAAGGGTGGATTGCCGATGTCATGGGCCAGGCAGGCCGATTGCACCACCATGCCCAAATCGCTTGGATCGCACCAGTCGGGCAGGGCGCCGCGCAATGTTTCACCGACGCGCATGCCAAGGGAGCGGCCCACACAGCTGACTTCCAGCGAGTGAGTCAGGCGCGTGTGGATATGGTCGTTGCTCGAAACCGGATGCACTTGGGTCTTGCGGCCCAGGCGACGGAAAGCGCCGGAAAAAATAATGCGATCATGGTCTTTGTGAAAAGGGCTGCGGCCCAGCTCTTCAGGGCTGTGCAGGGGCTTGCCAAGACGTTCGCGGGTCAGCAGGGTAGGCCAATCCAAGGCAGGTACTCTCCGTACGGTGAATGACACCTGCAGCTTCCCGTTTCCGCGCGGGCGGGGCAAGTGGAAATCTTCAGGTGGACAGCGGCAAACAACAGGCGCTGACCGCCGTTGCGCAGTTGCCCGGCGGTCAGGTTGTAGCGTGGAGCCAGCGAGCGGGGCTTATTTTCTGCGCGAAGCGCCCTGCATGGCCAGTTTGATCAGCGGGATCAACCCGGCCCCCAGCCGTATCAGGCGCGTCACGCTGCTGATACTGCCGCCCTTGGCGCCCTTGCCGGTAAAGAACCCCATCAGTGTCACCGCCGCCACGCCCCACAGCGGCGCGTGCTTGATGCCCAGGCTGTCTTGCCAGTTGTGACGCAGGTCGCGCACTTTGTGCAGTGGCGCCATCAATTGCTGGGACTCGTGACGGATTTCCTGACGGTGCATTTCCATGCGCAGGCGGATCAACGCCTTGCGCATCTCCCGACGGGACGAGTTTTGCGGGATTTCAGGCAAGCTCATGGCAACAGGCGCTCCCGGTCATTGGCCAATTCTTCGAGGGTGGAGTGGAAGGGCGTGGACTCATCGAACACTGCCGCTTTCAAACGTACCCCGCAGAATGCTGCGGCCAGGCTGTAAAACACGCACAGACAGATGATCCCGGTCAGGCGGTAGCCGGTGTCCCATACCAGGATCATCACCAACGTCGATAGGCCCACCAATAACAGCAGGGCAAACACCAAGGCCAAGCCGGCAAACAGCAGCAGGCTGACCGTGCGTGCCTTCTGTTCCTGTAACTCGATGCCAAACAGTTCGACATGGCTGTGCAGTAAGCCGAGCACGGCAGCGCCCAGGCGGCGGGAGGTGGTACCTGCGCCCTTAGACGAGCTGGATTCGTCGATAGCCATGATATTAACGCCTGGTAGCCAACAGACCGATCAAAAAGCCCACGCCCGCCGCAATGCCGACAGACTGCCATGGGTTGGCCTGCACGTAATCTTCGGTTGCGGTAATGGCCGCCTGCCCACGCTCGCGCAGGGAGTCTTCGGTCAATTGCAGGGTTTCGCGGGCCTTGAGCAGGCTTTCGTGAATCTTGGTGCGCAGCTCATCGGCCTGATCACCGGCCAGGATGGCAGTGTCGTCCAGCAACCTTTCGGTATCGCTGACCAGGGTCTGGAAATCCGCCATCAATATTTCTTGAGCAGTCTTTGCTGTTTTGCCGGCCATGGTTATCTCCGTGTGTGGCTGTTCTGTACGTGTGGTTTCGAGTCGCCGGGTTCGCCGAAGGTTCACTGCGATTGTGTGGTACAGCTTTTGCTTTGCCTTGGTGCGCATGCCCTGGGGCCTGCGCTGAATCCGGGCGGTCGAGGTGAAAACCTTGAAAAACCTTACCCTAATTAACTGAAACTCGCGCAAATACCCCGTCGGGGAGCGCCGGTTGTGTTGATCGCTGCGCTAAAGCAGTTCACGTCCTCTGAAGAAGGACGGCGGCTTTGGTGCCAATTTGGTGCGAGCAACCCCGGCTTGAACCGCTTTGGTGCTGTTTGCCTTGCCGCAGGCCTGCCAACCTCCATGGAAAATCTGCAAAGTGCGGTGGACACCCTTGTCCACAGCTCCAATACCCTGTTCATCCTGATCGGCGCGGTCATGGTCCTGGCCATGCACGCCGGTTTCGCCTTTCTGGAAGTCGGTACGGTGCGCCAGAAGAATCAGGTCAACGCGTTGTCGAAAATCCTCAGCGACTTCGCGATCTCCACCCTGGCTTACTTCTTTATAGGCTATTGGATCTCCTATGGGGTCAGCTTCATGCAGCCGGCGGCGGTGATCAGCGCGGATCATGGCTACGGCCTGGTGAAATTTTTCTTCCTGCTGACCTTTGCCGCCGCGATCCCGGCGATCATATCCGGGGGAATTGCCGAGCGCGCGAAGTTCGCGCCGCAGTTGTGCGCGACGGCATTGATCGTGGCGTTCGTCTACCCGTTCTTCGAAGGCATGGTGTGGAACGGCAACTTCGGCCTGCAAGCCTGGCTGCTCGCGACCTTTGGCGCCAGCTTCCATGACTTCGCCGGGTCCGTGGTGGTCCATGCCATGGGCGGCTGGCTGGCGTTGGCAGCGGTGCTGTTGCTCGGCCCGCGCAACGGACGTTACCGCGACGGGCGCCTGGTGGCGTTTGCTCCTTCGAGCATTCCGTTCCTGGCGCTGGGCTCGTGGATCCTGATCGTGGGCTGGTTCGGTTTTAACGTGATGAGCGCGCAAACCCTCAATGGCGTCAGCGGCCTGGTGGCAGTCAACTCGTTGATGGCAATGGTCGGCGGCACCGTCGCCGCGCTGGTGATCGGCCGCAATGACCCCGGCTTCCTGCACAACGGCCCGCTGGCCGGGCTGGTGGCGATTTGTGCCGGTTCCGACCTGATGCACCCGGTGGGCGCGTTGGTCACCGGCGTGGTCGCGGGGGGCTTGTTCGTCTGGTGTTTCATGGCGGCCCAGGACCGTTGGAAAATCGATGACGTGCTGGGCGTATGGCCACTGCATGGCCTGTGTGGGGTATGGGGTGGCATTGCCTGCGGCATCTTCGGGCAGACGGCGCTGGGTGGGTTGGGCGGTGTGAGCCTGGTCAGTCAGTTGATCGGCACCGCCCTCGGCGTCGCCGTGGCGCTGGGCGGCGGCCTGCTGGTGTACGGTGTGATCAAGCGCGTGTGCGGGCTGCGCCTGAGCCAGGAAGAAGAGTATTACGGGGCGGACTTGTCGATCCACAAGATCGGCGCTATCAGCCAGGATTGATCGGCGCGCCGGTTGCCCAATGTTGGGTTTAGAATGGTGGCGTGTTTTCCATTCGAGTTGATTTGCCATGCTTCCTGAATGCCAGTTGTTCGGCACCCTGGGTTGCCATCTGTGTGAAATTGCCGAAGCCGAAATCATGCCGCTCGTCGAACACGGGTTGCTCGTGGAGCTGGTGGATATCACTGATCCCGACGACTTGACCGAGGTCTACGGCCTGCGGATTCCGGTGCTCAGACGGGTGGACACCGGGGCTGAACTGGATTGGCCGTTCGACACTGACCAAGTGGTTGCTTTCCTGCGCTGACGTTTTAGACCATGGCGGGTTTCCCAATATTACGTTACTGTATGTTTGTACAGCGATTGAATAGAGGGAACGCCCGTGGTGAATGTCGAACAACTGAAAAGCAGCGTCAATCGCATGTCCGCCGACGTCGTGCGCGATGCGGTGAGCGAGCTGCGCCTCGATGGCCTGGTCACGGAAGGCAAGACGCCCTTCAACAAAGTGCATTTCAATACCTGCTTTGCAGAAATCGAGGCGCTGTTCCAGCGTGCCGGTTATCACAAGCAGTTGGACGTGGTGGGTTACCAGGGCTTGCTCTACGCCCTGTACGATCCGGGCCGTTGGGAGGCCGTAGACGTGCTGCGCTGGCTCAAGGAGTTTACCGACGCGGCGAGCGCTTCGAAGGTTTTGCGCACGCAATTGGTCAAGGCCTGAGATCTCTCCTAGGCTCAATCCCGCGCCATGCGGGATAATGCCCGCCTGTTTATTCCAGGCTTTGAGCATCTGCATGTCCACTTCCGGTTTTTCCCCGTCACAGCACCAAGCCAGCACCTTATACCTGCCGCCTGGCCCGTGGGCGACGGTGCTCGATTGCCTGTGCGATCATTTCCCGGCAATCGCCCGTGAACACTGGCTGGACCGCATTGCTCGTGGCCGGGTGCTGGATATCAACGGTCGCTCCATTCGCCTGGACCTGGCGTACAAGGAAGGCCTGTGCATTTATTACTTTCGCGAAGTGCCCAACGAGAAAGTGATCCCGGTACAGGAAACTATCCTGTACGCCGATGAACACTTGGTGGTGGCCGACAAACCGCATTTTCTGCCGGTGACCCCCGCCGGCGAATACGTCGAACAAACGCTGCTGCGCCGTTTGATCCGGCGTCTGGACAATCCCGCCCTGGTGCCCCTGCACCGCATCGACCGGCATACCGCAGGGCTGGTGCTGTTCTCGGCCAATCCCGATAGCCGCGCGGCCTATCAGCAGCTGTTTCCCACGCGGCGCATCGATAAATTCTACGAAGCCATTGCCCCCGCCTTACCTGATCTGGCCTTTCCCCTGGTGCACAAAAGCCGGTTGGTGGACGGCGAACCGTTCTTCCGCATGCAGGAAGGCCCCGGTGCCAGCAATACCGAAACGGCGGTGGAAGTGCGCGAGAAACACGGCGATTTATGGCGCTATGGCCTGTTCCCGGTCACCGGCAAGAAGCACCAGTTGCGCGTCCACATGACTGCGCTCGGGGCGAGCATCTGCAATGACCCGTTCTATCCCAACGTGATCAGGGACGCGGTGGACGACTACGCCAACCCGCTCAAGTTGCTGGCCCAGGGCGTACGTTTCATCGACCCGGTCAGCGGCCAGCAACGCACCTTTCGCAGCGAAATCACCCTGGACTGGTAAACGCCAGAAACGACAAGGCCCGCGCGAGGCGGGCCTTGTGTGCAAGCGCTGGCTTACAGGTCTTTAACGGTACGAACCTGATCTTTGTTGATACGGGTGTGTTTGCCGTCCAACTGTTCGAATTCGTAGAAGCCCGAATCTTCATCGTATTTCGGGGTGTCGACGGCCTGGATTTCGCGACCGTCATTCAGGGTGATCACTGTTGGCGAAGCGCAACCGGCGAGGGTGGCGAGGCCCAGTGCAAGCATGAGAGCGGCGATGGTCCGTTGAGTCATGAGTGTGTCTCCGAGAGAATACTTTTGAAATGCTGACCTTGTGACGTGTGCAACGCCGGCAAAGTTCCTGATGCAAGGCTCATTCTGACACGCCAGCCTGTGGGTGCAACAGCTCGGGGGTATTAAGATTGGCCAGGCGCGGGTCATCGGTGGCGCATTCGAGCGCCACGCCACCCAGTTGCAGGAAAATTTTCCGCGGGCTGCGTTCGCCCGCTTGCCAGGCTCGTTCCACTTGTTCTTTCAGGGCGGTGGGGAGGATGCAGAGCAAGGGTTCCCAGAACTCGCCGTGGCGAATCATCACCGGAACCTGCGGGTTGCAGTGCGCTGTGGCACGCAAGTCGGCCAGCAGTCGCGCATCGATGCGCGGCACATCGCAGGGCAGGATCAGCAGATGCCCATGGCGTGCGGCGAACAGTCCCCCGCGGATGCCGGCAAGTGGCCCGGCAAAGTCCGGGCTGTCATCGCTCACCAGTTGGTCGGCATAGGGCGCATACCGCGCGTGGTTGCGATTGCACGAGATGATCAGGTCGTCCGTCAGCGGCCGCGCCAGGCGTTGCAGGTGCGCAATCAAGGGCTCGCCGCGCCATTCCAGCAGCCCCTTGTCCTGGCCGCCCATGCGTTGGCCACGCCCACCGGCCAACAATAAAATCGAGCAAGGCAGGGGTGAAGATTCAACAGACATGGCGGTTCCGCTGCGGCATGGAAATAGGGGCCTGTGATATAACATCGGGCTGTTCCTTCGACAACCGGACCGTGCCATGAACGCCAAGGCCGATGCGCCCTTCGTACCTCTGAATATCGCTGTATTGACCGTCAGCGACACCCGTACCCTGGACACCGACACGTCGGGCCAGGTCTTCGTCGACCGCCTCACCGCCGCCGGCCACACCCTGGCCGAACGGGTGCTGCTCAAGGATGACCTCTACAAAATTCGCGCCCAGGTTGCCCATTGGATCGCCGAGGACGTGGTGCAGGTCGTGCTGATCACCGGCGGCACCGGCTTCACTGGCCGCGACAGCACGCCCGAAGCGGTGAGCTGCCTGTTGGACAAGCAGGTCGATGGTTTCGGCGAGCTGTTTCGCCAGATATCCGTAGCCGACATCGGCACGTCCACGGTTCAGTCCCGCGCCTTGGCCGGCCTGGCCAATGGCACCCTGGTGTGCTGCCTGCCGGGTTCCACCAATGCGGTGCGCACCGGTTGGGACGGCATCCTGGCGGAACAGCTGGATAACCGTCATCGGCCGTGCAACTTCGTCCCCCACCTGAAACAGGCCGAGCCTTGTGAATCGCGTGGATAAGCCCGGCAAGTCCGGCGCCTTGATGCCGGTGGAAGTGGCCTTGCAGCGTTTGTTGGACATGGCTGACGCGTCGCCGATCCGCGAGCACGAAAGCCTGCGCCTGGCCGAGTGCGATGGCCGCGTATTAGCGCAAGATCTGGTCTCCACCCTCGACCTGCCGCCCTGGCCCAACAGCGCCATGGACGGCTACGCCCTGCGCGTGGCGGACTGGGCCGGCGAACCCTTGGCGGTCAGCCAACGCATTTTCGCCGGCAATGCGCCAGAGCCTCTGGCGGCCGGCACCTGCGCGCGCATCTTTACCGGCGCGCCGGTGCCCCAGGGTGCTGACTGCGTGGAAATGCAGGAAAACGCGACCCTTCACGGCGATGAGCGCGTGAGTTTCAGCGAGCCGCTGCACGCGGGCCAGAACATCCGCCCACAAGGCCAGGAAACCACGGTCGGCGAGTTGGTGTTGCCCGCGGGCACGCGCCTGGGCCCGATCGAGTTGGGCCTGGCCGCTTCGCTTGGGCGCGATCACCTGAACGTGGTGCGCCGGGTGCGGGTGGCCGTGCTGTCGACCGGCGATGAGCTGATCGAGCCCGGTTTGCCGCTGGGGCCAGGCCAGATCTACAACAGCAACCGCCGCGTGCTGTGCAGTTGGCTGACGCGAATGGGCTGTGAAGTGATCGATGCCGGCATCTTGCCGGACGATCTGCAACAGACGCGTACGCGATTGGCCGGCGTGGGCAGCGTCGACTTGATCCTGTCCACCGGCGGTGTATCCGTGGGCGAGGCGGATTTCCTCGGTATTGCCTTGCGTGAAGAGGGCGAGCTGGCGCTGTGGAAATTGGCGATCAAACCGGGCAAGCCGCTGACCTTCGGGCATTTTCGTGGCGTGCCGGTGATCGGCCTGCCGGGTAACCCCGCGTCGACCCTGGTGACGTTCGCCCTGTTGGCACGGCCTTACCTGCTGCGCCGCCAAGGTGTGCAAGATGTTGCGCCGCTACGTTTCAAAGTGCCGGTGGGGTTCGTGTGGCCCAAGCCAGGCAACCGCCGTGAGTATCTGCGCGGGCGTATCGAGCAGGGCCAGGCGGTCATCTACGGCAACCAGAGCTCCGGCGTGTTGCGCAGTGCAGCGTGGGCGCAAGGGTTGGTGGAAGTGCTGGAAGGGACGACCTTGGCGGTAGGCGATCAGGTCAATTTCATTCCACTCAGTGAAGTCCTGGATTGATTTCGCCTACTCAATGTGGGCCATCGTAAAGGCCTGGACTCCATCTACTGCAGATGGAACCCAGGCAACGGCTCACATTATCTTCGCAGTTCACGTTTTTCGCGTTTCTGTCGAGCGAGTGCAAACGCAATAACGCCGAATGCCAAAGCGGTGACACCTGCAATGAGCAGTGGACGATCTCTCCAGCCGCCTTCGATCTTTCTCGTTGATTTCGGGTCGGGCTGTTCCAGCGGTGCGTGAAAGCGAACTTCCTTCAACTTGAGGCGCGCGCCGTCATTGAGCGTCAACGTCAGGTCTTCGATAACGCCAGCGACCCGCCCAGGAAACACCGGGTCTCCCAGCGCGTCGAGTTCGTCGTACAGGAATTTCTGACCTTCAAGCCATCCCACGGCAGTCATAAGCTCGGGGCCCAAGTAGTATTTTCCATCGAGAAAAAACCCCGGGAAATGATGAGTGCGCTCCTGGCTCTCGATTAAATACCGTTCCCCTGGCTTCATGCCGGTTGCTGAGTCGATCATGGTCACATCCTCCATTCACTGGTTAAGCGATAGAGGGAGCGTCTAATTGATCGTTCAATCGAAGTGACCGGGCGCCCGACAATCCAATTGGTCAGCCTGTCGACGCAGCAAAAATTTGAACCGCCCGTGAACGCGCTTACCTAACGAATAGCTTGTGACGAATCGCACAGGCAATTTGCCAATATCGGCATATTCCGAGAGGTGGGCAACGTGGCTAAAGACGAGAAGAAAAGCAAAGGTGAAGGTTCGAAAGCCAGCAAGGAATTGAAAGACAAAAAGTCTTCACCCGCAAAAAAATCCGCAGCGGCATCGGCTCTTTCAAAATCTTCGGAAAAGAAAGACAAGAAAAAAGATGCCGAACCCAAGAAGTCCGTGAAAAAAGCTGACAGCAAGCCAGAAAAGGCGAAGAAGTCAGAGAAGACAGAGAAGAAGTCAGAGAAAGCAGACAAGCCGGCGAAAAAGAAAAAGTGATACCCGCTAGGGCCTCGCGCCCTAGCTTTTCCAAGCTCGGGGCCTTCGAATCCTGAGGTTCATCAACTTTGAACTAATTGTGACGCCTATTCCCCTAACGCTGTGCAGATAACCCCTGGCTTGGGTCGATCCTGAGCTGATCAATGACACGCAAAGGTGTGGTGAATCATGAAGAGTGAACAGGCAGAAGGTGTTGCACAAAAACTCGCCGGCAAGGCACAAAGTGCGGTCGGGAAGTTGTTGGGTGATTCGAAGATCGAAGCAGAAGGTGTTGGACGACAAGCTGCCGGTCAGCTGACTCAGACCTATGGCGACGCGCTGGACAGCGTATCTACGTTCGTTAAAGAAAAACCAGTCGCCGCGCTCGCGATTGGTGCGGTGGCCCTGCTGGTGCTGGACCGTCTGCTGCGCCGCTGAGGTTTATTGGCTTGGTCGATAGCGCAGGTTCAGCACCACATCAGGTGACTGATACGCCGCTATCGGGGGCAAGCCCCAATGCCAGTCAGTTAAGAAGTAGAAAGGGTAAAAAGTAACCTGTGGCGAGGGAGCTTGCTCCCGCTGGACTGCGCAGCAGTCCCATTTCTGGGGCCGCTTCGCGGCCCAGCGGGAGCAAGCTCCCTCGCCACAGGTACAGTGTTCGCCCTTAACTGACTGGCATTGGGGCAAGCCCCCTCCCATATTTGAATCGGTGTTGGCCTGGCTTTATTCAGTAGTCGTCGCCACGTTCCGTCACATCCCGCTCCACCGGCCCCGCGTCGGGGTCATAGCCCACCGGGAACTTGCCCTTCAAGGTCCAGGCAAACGCGATGATTTCGGCGATCGTGCGGTACAACTCCTCCGGAATGCTGTCCCCCAGTTCCATGCGCGCCAGCAGTTTCACCAATTCGGCGTTTTCATAGATAGGCACTTCATTTTCCCGCGCCAGCTTGAGGATCGCTTCAGCCAGGGCCTCATCGCCCTTGGCGGTCAGGGTGGGGGCTTGCTGGCCATCGTACTTGAGGGCGATCGCCTGACGGGGAGGTGAGGGGTTCTTCATGCGGTCTCATCCACCCAGCGTTGTTCCAGTCCGGTTTTGGGCCCGCGCGGCGGGGTGCCGAGGTGGCAATCCAGATCGCCTACGTTAAGCCCGGATGCCACCAGGCGTTCGCGCAGGCTGCCCAGGTGGTTTTCGATCAGGCTGGCGGTAAAGGGCCGTGTCGCCCATAACTGGCTTGAGAGTTTGCCCTGAGTCAGTTGCGCCTGCACCTGCAACGGCCCCAACGGCTCCATATCGAACGCCAGTTCCACGCGCCAGAGCATCTGCTTGGGGTCTTTGCGCTCTTTGCGGTCGGGCTGCTCTTTATCTGCGGGCGGCTCCTCGCGCTGGAATTTCACCTGCAGCGGTACGATGTCCTGCAGGTTGCGCATGGGGATTTCCAGTTGCCAGGTGGTTTGCAGGCGGCCATCGGCGGTGGTGCCGGTCTGTTCCAGGCTTGACAGTTGGTGGCTTTGTAAGCGGGCGATCGCCCCGGCGGCCAGGCGCAAGAGGTTTTCCAGGTCGCCTTCGCCTTCCAGTTTGGCCATCAGCCGCTCCGGCAGTGGGAAACTTGCGGGCGTCTGACGCGCACTGACCTGACCGAGGGTGCCCAACGGGCTGCGCACAAAATTGGGCAATACCTGGGCCAGGGTATTGGCGGCGAGGATGGCATTCAGATTGGTGCTGGCGGGCAGGGCAGGCAGTAGGTCCGCGACCAGGCGCAGCAGCGCGCCCTTCATGTCCAACGGTGGTATTTGTGGATTCTGCCCGGCAAGCAGCTTGGCCTCCAGAAAGGCCCCGCTGTTCTGCACCAGTTGCGCCAGCACCTTGGGATTGCTGACTTGCGCCAGATCAGGCAGCGCCGCCAGTAAACGCTCGGCCGCCCCACGCAGGTCGGCGGAGGTGCTGTCGCCACGGGGCAGGTTTTGCAGGGCCGTAAACACCGCATCCAGCGAGCCTTGGCGACTTTGCTGGGTCGAGAGTTGCTGCGCGACCGCCAATTGGTCCTTCATGCCGCTCAAGGGCACGAAGTTCAGGGTTTGCGCGTCCTGCACCACCGCGCTGAGCAGGCTGCCAACCCGTAACGGCTGCGGGCTTTCCACGGTGAGGGTGGCAGTGGTCATGGCGCTATTGAGCACGCTTACCAGCGAGCGATAGACCGCTGGCTGCGCGCTGCCCTGGGGCAGCAGCTGGGTGGTCAGCACCTTGGCTTGCAGCAGCGTGCCTACCGGCATTTGGGCGGTGTCGATGCGGGTGAGGGCGGCGACATTGGCGCTCAACGCCTGCTGCAGCGAGAGGGTCAGGTTGCCCGCTTGCGTCTGGCCCACGGCCACGTTACTGCCCAACGGTAACGGCTGGGTGCTGCTGGCTTGCACCAGGGTCTGGCGACCGCCATCGAGGGTTAACTTCAACAGCAGCTG
This sequence comes from Pseudomonas sp. R2-37-08W, assembly GCF_003851705.1. Classification (NCBI taxonomy): domain Bacteria; kingdom Pseudomonadati; phylum Pseudomonadota; class Gammaproteobacteria; order Pseudomonadales; family Pseudomonadaceae; genus Pseudomonas; species Pseudomonas sp. R2-37-08W. The sequence goes on from NZ_CP027728.1 coordinate 1,907,505, forward strand.
AAAAGCTTCGCCGCCTTGTTTAAGCGCGATCACCTCGGCGTTGACGGTTTTTCCGGGCGCGATCAAGCCGGTCTGCGGCTCCAGCAGCTTGAGCAGTTCGCCGGCCGCAGGCAGCGGGGCGGGGCCTGAAGTCGCGGTTGGCGGCAGGGTAGGAAGGTTGATCTCACCGGTCATCGTGCGCATCGTCTCTGGGGAAATTGCCCTCTTTAGAGTAGGGCATCGCATGTATAATGCCGCCCGTCTGCAAAGAGAGCGGTAAAAACCTCACAACTATTTGATCCAGCTCTCTAAAATCGGTCGCCAAAGCCGTTATTGTGCATTTCTCTATAACGGCCGCTGCACCGCCGACTTGAACCGTAAAGGCCCGCGATCTCTTGACCAGCCCTCTTCTTGAAGCCGTAGCGCTTGCCTGTGAACGCGACCTGCGCCTGCTGTTCGAACACCTCGAATTGCGCCTGGCGGCTGGCGACATGGTGCAAATCAGCGGCCCCAACGGCAGTGGCAAGACCAGCCTGCTGCGCTTGCTGGCCGGGTTGATGCAACCGACGGCGGGTGAGGTTCGGCTTAACGGCAAGCCCCTGCATGAACAGCGCACCGAGTTGGCCCGCAACCTGATCTGGATCGGCCACGCCGCCGGGATCAAGGACGTACTCACCGCAGAAGAAAACCTCAGTTGGCTCAGCGCGTTGCATCATCCCGCTGGCCGCGATGCAATCTGGCAGGCCCTGGCCGCTGTCGGTCTCAAGGGCTTCGAAGACGTGCCCTGTCATACCCTGTCCGCCGGCCAGCAGCGTCGTGTCGCGCTGGCGCGCCTGTACTTGCCGGGCCCGCCGCTGTGGATTCTCGACGAACCATTCACCGCCCTCGACAAACAAGGCGTGACCCAATTGGAAGAACACCTGGCCCGGCATTGCGAGCAGGGCGGGTTGGTGGTGCTCACCACCCACCACACCCTGGCGCGCAGGCCCGCCGGTTACCGTGAACTGGATCTGGGGCGGTGCTCGGCATGAGCGTCTTTGCGCTGCTGGTCGCCCGCGAAGCACGCCTGTTGTGCCGTCGCCCGGCAGAACTGGCCAACCCGCTGGTGTTCTTCGCCATCGTGGTTGCCTTGTTCCCCTTGGCGGTCGGTCCCGAGACTAAACTGTTGCAAACCTTGTCCCCGGGACTGGTGTGGGTAGCGGCGCTTTTATCCGTGCTGCTCTCGCTGGACGGGCTGTTTCGCAGTGATTTCGAAGACGGTTCCCTGGAGCAATGGGTCCTTTCGTCGCACCCTTTGCCCCTTCTGGTATTGGCCAAGGTACTGGCACACTGGGCCTTTTCCGGCCTCGCGCTGGTCTTGCTTTCGCCGCTGCTGGCGCTGATGCTGGGCCTGCCGGTTGAATGCCTGCCGGTGTTGCTCCTGTCCTTGTTACTCGGTACGCCAGTGCTCAGCCTGTTGGGGGCGGTGGGCGCAGCGTTGACCGTCGGGTTGAAGCGCGGTGGCCTGTTACTGGCCCTGCTGATTCTGCCGTTGTACATCCCGGTTCTGATCCTCGGCAGCGGTGCTTTGCAGGCTGCGCTGATGGGCATGCCGGCGACCGGTTACCTCCTGTGGCTTGGCAGCCTGGCCGCCCTGGCGGTAACCCTGACACCCTTTGCCATAGCGGCCGGCCTGAAGATCAGCGTCGGCGAATAATGAGGTCTGGTCAGGCGTTACACGCTTAGCCAGTAAAGACCCTAAGCTGCTTGCCACGACAAGCAGCAACCGTGAGAAACAGCAATGAACTGGACCTGGTTTCACAAGCTCGGCTCGCCCAAATGGTTTTATGGCATCAGCGGCAAGCTGCTGCCGTGGTTGAGCGCCGCCGCCGTGCTGCTGATCGGCGCCGGCCTGGTCTGGGGCCTGGCCTTCGCGCCGCCGGACTACCAGCAAGGCAACAGCTTTCGCATCATCTATATCCACGTGCCCGCCGCCATGCTGGCGCAGTCCTGCTACGTGATGCTGGCGGTGTGCGGCATCGTCGGCCTGGTCTGGAAGATGAAGCTTGCCGATGTCGCCCTGCAATGTGCCGCGCCGATCGGTGCGTGGATGACCGCCGTGGCGCTGGTCACCGGCGCGATCTGGGGCAAACCCACCTGGGGTTCGTGGTGGGTGTGGGATGCGCGGCTCACGTCCATGTTGATCCTGCTGTTCCTGTACTTCGGCCTGATTGCCCTGGGCAACGCGATCAGCAACCGTGACAGCGCCGCCAAGGCCTGCGCGGTGCTGGCGATTGTCGGCGTGATCAACATCCCGATCATCAAATACTCGGTAGAGTGGTGGAACACCCTGCACCAGGGCGCCACCTTCACCCTCACCGAAAAGCCGGCAATGCCGGTGGAAATGTGGGCGCCGTTGCTACTGATGGTGCTGGGTTTCTACTGTTTCTTCGGCGCGGTGCTGCTGCTGCGCATGCGCCTGGAAGTGCTCAAGCGTGAGGCCCGCACCAGCTGGGTCAAGGCCGAAGTTCAAGCCAGCCTGGGAGCGCCTGCATGAGTTTTGCTTCATTCAGCGATTTTCTCGCCATGGGCCATCACGGCCTGTATGTCTGGACGGCCTATGGCATCTGCCTCGCAGTGCTGGCCCTCAACGTCGCCGCGCCGCTTCTGGCGCGCAAGCGTTACCTGCAACAAGAGGCGCGTCGTCTGCGCCGGGAGACCGATAAGTGAATCCGTTGCGCCGAAAGCGTCTGTTGATCATCCTTGCCATCCTGGCCGGCGTCGCCATTGCCGTGGGCTTGGCCCTGAGTGCCCTGCAGCAGAACATCAACCTGTTCTACACCCCGACCCAGATCGCCAATGGCGAAGCGCCGGTGGACACGCGCATCCGCGCCGGCGGCATGGTGGAGAAGGGTTCGCTGAAACGCTCCGGCGATTCCCTGGACGTGACCTTCGTCGTCACCGACTTCAACAGAGCCGTGACCATCACCTATCGCGGCATCCTCCCGGACCTGTTCCGCGAAGGCCAGGGCATCGTCGCCCTGGGCAAGCTCAACGCCAACGGCGTGGTGGTGGCCGATGAAGTGCTGGCCAAGCACGATGAAAAATACATGCCGCCGGAAGTCACCAAAGCGTTGAAAGACAGCGGCCAATCCGCGCCTGGCTCAATGCCGGCACCTGCCAAGGAGGGCTAAGCGATGACGTCCGCACTGTTTATTCCTGAGCTGGGCCAGTTGGCGATGATCCTCGCCCTGTGCTTCGCCGTCGTCCAGGCCGTGGTGCCGCTGCTCGGTGCCTGGCGCGGCGACCGCCTGTGGATGAGCCTGGCGCAGCCGGCCGCCTGGGGCCAGTTCGCGTTCCTGCTGTTCGCCTTCGGCTGCCTGACCTACGCCTTCATGACCGACGATTTTTCCGTCGCCTATGTGGCCAATAACTCCAACAGCGTGCTGCCCTGGTACTACAAGTTCAGCGCCGTGTGGGGCGCCCACGAAGGGTCGCTGCTGCTGTGGGCGTTGATCCTCGGCGGCTGGACCTTCGCCGTGTCGGTGTTCTCGCGCCAATTGCCGCAAGTGATGCTGGCACGGGTGCTGGCGGTGATGGGCATGATCAGCATCGGTTTCCTGCTGTTCCTGATCATGACGTCCAACCCGTTCAGCCGCATCCTGCCGCAGGTTCCGATGGACGGGCATGACCTCAACCCACTGCTGCAAGACATCGGCCTGATCGTGCACCCACCGATGCTTTACATGGGGTATGTCGGCTTCTCCGTGGCCTTTGCCTTCGCCATCGCCGCGTTGCTCGGGGGGCGCCTGGATGCGGCCTGGGCGCGCTGGTCGCGTCCCTGGACCATCGTCGCCTGGGCCTTCCTGGGTATCGGCATCACCCTGGGGTCGTGGTGGGCCTACTACGAACTCGGCTGGGGCGGCTGGTGGTTCTGGGACCCGGTGGAAAATGCGTCCTTCATGCCCTGGCTGGTCGGCACCGCGCTGATTCACTCCCTGGCCGTCACCGAAAAACGTGGCGTGTTCAAGAGCTGGACCGTGCTGCTGGCCATCGCGGCATTTTCCCTCAGCCTGCTCGGCACCTTCCTCGTGCGTTCGGGCGTGCTGACGTCAGTGCACGCGTTTGCGTCGGACCCTGCGCGCGGTGTGTTCATCCTGATCTTCCTGCTGTTTGTGGTCGGTGGTTCGCTGACGCTGTTCGCCCTGCGCGCACCGGTGGTCAAGAGCCAGGTCGGCTTTAACCTGTGGTCGCGGGAAACCTTGCTGCTCGGTAACAACCTTGTGCTGGTGGTGGCTGCGTCGATGATCCTGCTCGGCACGCTGTACCCATTGGTGCTGGATGCCTTGAGCGGCGCCAAGCTGTCTGTCGGCCCGCCGTACTTCAACGCCTTGTTCATTCCGTTGATGGGCCTGTTGATGGTGGTGATGGCGGTCGGCATGCTGGTGCGCTGGAAAGACACCCCGGTGAAATGGCTGGCCGGCATGCTGATGCCGGTGCTGCTGGGCAGTGTGGCCCTGGCCGTGATCGCCGGGGTGGCCTACGGCGATTTCAACTGGGCGGTGCTTGCCACTTTCCTGCTCGCGGCCTGGGTATTGCTGGCCGGTGTGCGCGATATTGCCGACAAAACCCGTCACAAGGGCCTGATCAAAGGCCTGCCGACGTTGACCCGCAGCTACTGGGGCATGCAGATCGCTCACCTCGGCATCGCGGTGTGTGCCCTGGGGGTGGTGCTGTCGAGCCAGAACAGCGCCGAGCGCGACCTGCGCCTGGCGCCGGGTGAGTCCATGGACCTGGCCAGTTATCACTTCATCTTTGAAGGCGCCAAGCATTTCGAAGGGCCGAACTTCACGTCAGACAAAGGCACCGTGCGCGTCGTGCGCAACGGCAAGGAAATCGCTGTGCTGCATCCGGAAAAACGCCTGTACACGGTGCAGAGCTCAATGATGACCGAAGCGGGCATCGACGCGGGTTTCACCCGTGACCTTTATGTGGCGCTCGGTGAACCGCTGGGCGACGGCGCCTGGGCGGTGCGCGTGCATGTGAAACCGTTCGTGCGCTGGATCTGGTTTGGCGGTTTGTTGACCGGTTTCGGTGGCTTGCTTGCCGCGCTGGACCGGCGCTATCGGGTCAAGGTCAAGAGCCGGGTGCGTGAAGCCCTCGGTATGGGAGCAGCGGTATGAAGCGTTGGTTGATGGTGTTGCCGCTGGCAGCGTTCCTGGTGGTGGCGGTGTTCCTTTATCGCGGCCTGTACCTGGACCCGGCCGAGTTGCCGTCGGCAATGATCGGCAAGCCGTTCCCGGAGTTTTCACTGCCCAATGTGCAGGGCGACAAGCAGCTGTCCCGCGCCGACCTGTTGGGCAAACCGGCGCTGGTCAACGTGTGGGGCACTTGGTGCATCTCCTGCCGCGTCGAACACCCGGTGCTGAATAAACTGGCCGAGAAAGGCGTGGTCATCTACGGCATCAACTACAAGGACGACAATGCCGCGGCCTTGAAGTGGTTGGCCGAATTCCACAACCCGTACCAGCTGGATATTCGCGATGAGGACGGCAATCTCGGCCTGAACCTGGGGGTGTACGGCGCCCCGGAAACCTTCTTTATCGATGCCAAGGGCGTGATCCGCGACAAGTACGTCGGCGTGATCGACGAAGTGGTCTGGCGCGAACAACTGGCCGCCAAATACCAGGCCCTGGTTGATGAGGCCAGACCATGAAGCGCCTGTTGGCTGCCGCTGTCCTGGCGCTGGGGCTGGTCGGTGTGGCCCACGCCGCCATCGACACCTATGAATTTGCCAACGACGCCGAGCGTGAGCGTTTTCGCGAGCTGACCAAGGAACTGCGCTGCCCCAAGTGCCAGAACCAGGACATCGCTGACTCCAACGCGCCCATCGCTGCCGACCTGCGCAAAGAGATCTTCCGCATGCTGGGGGAGGGCAAGGACAACCAGCAGATCATTGACTTCATGGTCGACCGCTACGGTGATTTCGTTCGCTATAAACCGGCCCTGACCGGCAAGACCGCGCTGCTCTGGTTCGGCCCTGCCGGGCTGTTGCTGGCCGGCGTGGTGGTCATGGCCGTGATCGTGCGCCGCCGCCGTGCCGCGCCTGCCGATGGCGCCGATGCGCTGTCCCCTGAAGAGCGTAAACGTCTCGACCACTTGCTGGACACCAAGACTGATGATTGATTTCTGGCTCGCAGCCGGCCTGCTGCTGTTGATTGCCCTGAGTTTCCTGTTGATCCCTGTTTTGCGCGGCCGCCGCGCCCAGCGTGAAGAGGACCGCACCGCGCTGAACGTGGCGCTGTATCAAGAACGCGTCGCCGAGCTGCAAGTGCAGCAGGACGAAGGCGTGTTGAATGCCGCGCAACTCGATACCGGCCGCGCCGAAGCGGCGCGTGAGTTGCTTGCCGACACCGAGGGCCTGGAAAAACCTCGCGAATCCCGCCTGGGCAAACCGCTGCCATTACTGGCGGCGGTATTGGTACCGGTGCTGGGCTTGGGCATGTATCTGCATTTTGGCGCGAGTGACAAAGTCGAATTGGCCCGTGAGTTCTCCCAACCCCCAGTGTCCATGGCCGACATGACCCGACGCCTGGAACGCGCCGCCGCCGCGCAACCGGATTCAGCAGAAGGGTTGTACTTCCTGGGACGCGCCTACATGGCCCAAGACCGTCCGGCCGATGCCGCCAACGTCTTCGAGCGCACCGTGGCCCTGGCCGGGCGCCAGCCCGAACTGCTCGGGCAGTGGGCTCAGGCGCAATATTTTGCTGACAACAAGCAGTGGTCACCCAAGGTCCAGGCGCTGACCGACGAAGCCTTGAAGCTCGATCCAAAGGAAGTCACCAGCCTTGGCCTGCTTGGTATCGCCGCCTTCGAAGGCCAGCGCTATCAGGAGGCTATCGATTACTGGAATCGTCTGCTGGCGCAACTGCCCCCCGAAGACAATTCCCGTGTTGCGCTGCAAGGCGGTATCGATCGCGCGGCGCAAAAGCTCAGGGAGAGTGGCGGCACTGTCGCGCAAAAAGCCGTGCTGAAAGTACGCGTGGACCTGTCCGCCGAAGTGAAAGCCAAGGCCCTGCCCGGCGACAGCGTGTTCATCTTTGCCCGCGCCGTCAGCGGCCCGCCGGCGCCCCTGGCGGCCAAGCGTGTCAGCGTTGCCGAACTGCCCGTCACCGTGGAACTGGGCGATGCCGACGCGATGATGCCGCAGTTGAAACTGTCCAACTTCCCTGAAGTCCAACTGGTTGCGCGCATATCCCGGGCAGGTGTTCCAACCGCTGGCGAGTGGATCGGCCGCAGCCAACCCCTGGCCAGCAACACCACTGCACTGCAGCAGCTGACCATCGACAGTCCGGATAAGTAATTCGAGGAAGCGCCCATGACCGCATTTGCACGTATCACCCTGCTCAGCCTTGTGTTGGGCCTGAGCGCCTGTGCGGTCCACCGCCCACCTCCTGCACCCTCCGGCCCGACCATCCCGCCGTCCGGCCCGTCGACGCAACCGACCACCAAACCCTCCGGCCCGGTCACTCCGCCGCCGAAACCACTGCCAACCAAATCGCCGACCTTCGCCCCACCTCCCGGCGCCGCCAGCCACTGGGACGGCAAGATGCAGGTCTACGTACTCGACGACCAGCCCGACACCTTCTACCGCCAGCGCACCTACTACCGCTGGAGCAACGGCTGGAGCCGCTCCATCAGCCCGAACGGGCCGTGGGAAGAAACCAACGTGCAAGGCGTGCCGCCAGGGTTGAGCAAGCAGTACGCGCAATGACACAAGGCGACCTTAGGGTCGCCTTTTTCATAACTGCGAAATGCGTACTTCCAAACTCCGGAGTTCAAATGTGGGAGGGGGCTTGCCCCCGAATAGCGGTGGTTCAGTCGATTGATGTCTGACTGACATACCGCCATCGGGGGCAAGCCCCCTCCCACAGGAAATCGCTGCACTATAGCGATTCATTGCTGACCTAGCTGTCGAAGGTTCGCTGGATATACTTTGCTGTACCGGGCAAACCGGTACAGTAGGCCAATCAGTGGGAAAACAAATAGGTGTGGTCATGGCAGGCAGGTTGATCTATCTCATCGGGCCATCGGGTTCGGGCAAGGACAGCCTGCTGGATGCCGCACGCCCACGGTTGGCCGAGCGCGGTTGCCGCATTGTGCGCCGCGTCATCACCCGGTCTGCGGAAGCGGTGGGTGAAGCGGCGTTGGGCGTGAGCCCGGCGCAGTTTGCGGCGATGCAGGCGCAAGGCGAATTTGCCCTCAGTTGGCAGGCCAATGGGTTGTCCTACGGCATTCCCAAGCAGATCGATGAATGGCTGGCGGCCGGGGAGGACGTGCTGGTCAATGGTTCGCGCGCGCACCTGGCGCAAACCCGTGAGCGTTATCCGACGTTGCTGGTGTTGTTGCTGACGGTCGATCAGGTGGTGTTGCGCCAGCGTTTGATCGCACGCGCACGTGAGTCATTGGCCGATATTGAGGAACGCCTGGCACGCAACGTGCGGTTCACCGCCGAACTGATCGCCGGCAATAGCGGGGGCTTGTTCGTGCTGGATAACTCTGGCCCGTTGGAGCATACCGTCGAGCGCTTACTCTGCTGCTTGGGCCAAGGGCACTCAGCCTGAGCCGATGCTGCGTCGAAACCCGCCTTAAATCTCTTTGATATCACCCACCGCGCCACCAGGCGCGCCTTCCGTTGTGCATATTCAGTAAAACAACCGCCAGTCAGACCAGTCAATTCTGTGCTTGAGTAAAGATAACTCTAGAGTTATTTTTATCCGGTCCGAGCCAAGGAGGCGGCGGTGCAAAGCAGGCTATTGATCAAGGAATTGCTGGAAGCGGGTTGGGTGCTGGATCGCGTCACCGGCAGCCATCACATTTTTACCCACCGCTATAACCCGTACACGATCCCGGTGCCTCATCCGAAGAAGGATCTTCCCTTGGGCACCGTCAGAAGCATCAGGAAACGCGCCGGGCTGTTTCAGTTTTAAGGAGAGCATGCATGCAATACCCAATCTGTATCGAATGGGGCGATGACTTCACCGCCACCGGTATCCAGATCCCCGATATTCCGGGTGCTGTCACCGCTGGGGACAGTTTTGAAGAGGCGTATAACGCGGCCGTGGAGGTTGCACACATCATGCTGCAGGAGATCGCCGCCGAGGGCGGAGTGATTCCGATGCCAACCTCAGTCGCCAATCATCATGCCCATGAAGACTACGCCGGCATGGGCTGGGGCATGTTGGAGCTGGATATCTCGCCCTATCTGGGCAAGACCGAGAAGGTCAATGTGACCTTGCCCGGCTATGTCATCCAACGCATCGACCGTTACGTGCGCGAGCATAAAGTCAAAAGCCGCTCGTCATTTCTGGCGGACGCGGCGTTGGAGAAGTTGGTGCGGTCTTAAGCGGTTGCGACCGTCACCTGCCGCGACGCACTGAGGAACCGCAACAACGCCACCAGCGGGAACGCACTGCCCACCAGCATCACCCCCAGCCAACCGCCGTGTTCATACACGCTGCTGGCAATCGCCGAGCCGAAGGCGCCGCCAATGAAGATGCTGGTCATGTACAGCGCGTTCAGGCGGCTGCGGCTTTGAGCGTCGAGGGCGTAGACGGCGCGCTGGCCGAGGACCATGTTCATCTGCACGCAGAAGTCCAGCACCACGCCGGTCACCGCCAGGCCGATCACACTGTACAGCGGGTGCACGAAGGCCGGCAGGAAGCTCAACGCGGCAAACAGCATCGCCAGCAGCGACGCACGGTGGGTGTGGCCGGCGTCCGCCAGGCGCCCGGCGATGGGCGCCGCGATGGCACCCAGGGCACCGACCAGGGCGAACAGCGCGATTTCGCTCTGGGTCAGGCCATGATTGCGTGCCAGTTCCAGTGGGGCAGCGGTCCAGAACAGGCTGAAGGTGGCGAACATGCAACCCTGATAAAACGCGCGCTGGCGCAGCACCGGCTGGTGTCGCAACAGGCTGCCCAGCGAGCCCAGCAATTGGCCGTAGCTGGCGCTGTGGTCCGGCTGGCGCTTGGGAATGGTCAGCATCAACACCACGCTGATGAACACCATCAATGCTGCCGCCGCCATGAACATCGCGCGCCAGCCGAAGTGGTCCGCCACCACGCTGGACACCGGTCGCGCCAGCAGAATGCCAAGCAGCAGGCCACCCATGATGCTGCCGACCACCCGGCCACGGGACTCGGCAGGCGCCAGGTGCGCGGCCAACGGGATCAGGATCTGCACCGACACCGAGCTGAAGCCGATCAGCAGCGACACCAGCAGGAACAGGTTGGGCTGCTCGGTGAACGCGGCGCCCAGCAGGCTGGCGATGGCCACCACGGTGGTGATGATCATCAGCCTGCGATTTTCCAGCAAATCCCCCAGCGGCACCAGGAAGAACAGGCCCAGGGCATAGCCGATCTGCGTCAGCGACACAATCAGGCTGGCCATGGCCGGCGTGAGCCCGATGTCCGGGGCGATCAGTTCGATGATCGGCTGCGCGTAATAGATGTTGGCGACGACGGCGCCGCAGCAAAACGCAAACAGCATGACCATGCCTCGGGTCATGGTGCCGGTAGCGTGGGGGGTAGCATTCATGGGGTTCTCATACAGGCGAAGGACGATGGGATGAGAGAGTAAAGACATCGGCCGGCAGTGAGTAGGTCGCTTGCGGTGATACCTGTCATGCCGCGAAATAATGACGCTACACAAAACCAATGTGGGAGGGGGCTTGCTCCCGATAGCGGTGTATCAGTCAATGCCCGTGTTGACTGACCCACCGCTATCGGGAGCAAGCCCCCTCCCACAGTTTTAGCGCGTATATCCGACCGAAACGCTTACTGGCCGGAGTAAATCTGGTCAAACACGCCGCCATCATTGAAGTGGGTTTTCTGCACCGTGCGCCAGTCACCAAAGGTTTTCTCTACCGACAGGAAGTCGACTTTCGGGAAACGGTCGGTGTACTTGGCCAGCACTGTCGGGTCACGCGGGCGCAGGTAGTTGTTGGCGGCGATTTCCTGGCCTTCGGCCGACCACAGGTACTTCAGGTAGTCTTCAGCGGCCTCGCGGGTGCCTTTCTTCTCGACCACTTTGTCCACCACCGACACCGGCGGCTCAGCTTCGGCGGAGACGCTTGGGTAGATCACTTCGAACTGATCGCGGCCGAATTCGCGGGCGATCATTTCCGCTTCGTTTTCAAAGGTGACCAGCACGTCGCCGATCTGATTGGTCATGAAGGTGGTGGTGGCGGCACGGCCACCGGTGTCGAGTACCGGTGCCTGTTTGAACAGCTTGCCGACGAAGGTCTTGGCTTTTTCTTCATCGCCGCCGTTCTTCAGCACATAACCCCAGGCCGACAGGTAGGTGTATCGGCCGTTACCCGAAGTCTTCGGATTGGGCACGATCACCTGTACGCCATCCTTGAGCAGGTCGGGCCAGTCTTTCAGGGCTTTGGGGTTGCCCTTGCGCACGATGAACACCGTGGCCGAGGTGAACGGCGCGCTGTTGTTCGGCAGGCGGGTGACCCAGTTGTCCGGTACCAGTTTGCCGTTGTCAGCCAGGGCGTTGATGTCGGTGGCCATGTTCATGGTGATCACGTCCGCCGGCAGGCCATCGATCACCGAGCGCGCTTGTTTGCTGGAGCCGCCGAAGGACATCTGCAGGGTCAGCTTGTCATTCGGGTGTTCGGCATCCCAACGCTTCTGGAAGGCGGCGTTGTAGTCCTTGTAGAAATCGCGCATCACGTCGTAGGAGACGTTGAGCAGGGTGACCGGTGCCGCCTGGACGGCGCCGGCCAGGGCCAGGCCGGCGGCCAGGAGAGAGGCGCTGAGGATGTTTTTCACTGCTCATTCCTTGTTGTTCGAGAGAAGGGGTGAGGCACAATGCCAGCGACTATAGCCGGGGCCGCATAGTCGCTTAAAGATTAAAAAGAACTTTGCTTATTCCACTTTCTTAAAGAGATTGCTGCCACAGCGTGAGCAAAACGCCGCATTCGGCTCGTGGCTGTTTTTCTTGCACGCCGGGCAATCGGTTTGCAACTGCTCACCGCGCATGGCGCTCGCCAGTTCGGCGGTGAATATCCCGGTGGGCACGGCAATGATCGAGTAACCGGTGATCATCACCAGCGAGGAAATCACCTGGCCCAGCGGTGTCTTGGGCACGATGTCGCCAAAGCCCACGGTGGTGAGCGTCACGATCGCCCAATAGATGCCCTTGGGAATGCTGGTAAACCCGTGTTCCGGGCCCTCGATCACATACATCAAGGTGCCGAACACCGTCACCAGGGTGCACACGCTCACCAGGAACACCACGATCTTCTGCTTGCTGCCGCGCAGCGCCGCCATCAGGTAGTTGGCCTGCTTGAGGTAGGGGCTGAGCTTGAGTACGCGGAAGATCCGCAGCATGCGGATGATGCGGATAATCAGCAGGTACTGCGCGTCGCTGTAGTACAACGCGAGGATGCCGGGAACGATGGCGAGCAGATCCACCAGCCCATAAAAGCTGAAGGCATAGCGCAATGGCTTGGGCGAGCAGTAAAGCCGCAGGCCGTACTCGATCAGGAAGATGAGGGTGAAGCCCCACTCGATATACGCCAGCACGTCGGCGTAGTTCTGGTGGATCTGGTCGATGCTGTCGAGCATCACGATCACCAGGCTGGCGAGGATGATCAACAACAGGATGCCGTCAAAGCGCCGCCCGGCGACGGTGTCGCTTTGAAAAACCATGACGTAGAGCCGCTGGCGCCAGTCGTTGTTGCTGTCCATAAGTCCCGCCTGAATTGAATATCGGCAAAGCCTAGGGGGATTCGAACGGCCTGTCCATGCGCGGTGTGCGCAGCATTCGCTGGCTGGCGCGCACCAGCCAGCAGCTGAGAATGAACGGCGCGGTCAGCGCCGGCAGGTGCAGCGCGGCAAACCCTGGGGTGAGCAGAATGGCCAGCCCGATGCCGAGCAGCGGCAGCCAGGGTTGGCGCCGTGCCTGGCTCAGCGCCAGGGCGGCGAGCGCCGGGTTGTAGCTGTGCAGGCCGAGCAGGGCACCGCTGGTTTCGCCCAGCAGCAAGGCGACCAGTACGCCGGCGATGGCGCCGAGCAGTGACCACACGGCGGCGCGGCGGTCAGCCAGTAGCACGCCGACGGCGATCAAGGCCCCGGCCAGGGGCTGGTCCAATAGCAGCACTTGCGCCAGGCCGGTGAACGGCGCAGCGAGTACCGTCAGGGTATCGGGCTCGATCAGGGCCAAGGTAGCGGGCGCCATGGTGCCCAGCAACAACCAGCCCAGGCCGACAAAGGGTGCGGTGTAGGCGGGCAGATCCCGCGGTTGGGCGGCGTATTTCAACCACTGCCGCACCAGCATCGCGCTCACACCGCCGCACGCCAGAATCAGCGGCGGCACCAGGGCCGACCAGGCGAAGTGCTGGCTGATCAACAAGCCCAGCAAGACGCCGTTGTAGCTATACAGCCCGGCCTGGCGTTCGGCCTTGGGGTAACCCCGGCGCTGGGCCGTGAGCAAACCCGCGACGCCGCCCAGCAAGGCACCGCCGAGCAACGCCGGGGCGCCGATCAGGATCGCCAGCAGGCACAGCAGGCCGCACAGCGGATGGCGCTGGAGAAAAATCTGGCTGAAGCCGTTGAGCAGGGCTTCGGCCCAGTCGGGGCAGGTGGAGTTGTGCATGGCAGCTCCCTGTAGGAGCGAGCTTGCTCGCGAAAAACCCAAGGGCGCCGCGTGCATTCAGGACGCCTGCGTCATCGTTGACGTTCTTCGCGAGCAAGCTCGCTCCTACAGTAGGGTTTCGATACGCAGCGAGTTGGTCGACCCCAATTGCCCGAACGGCACCCCGGCGGTAATCACCAGCGTATCCCCGCGTTGCGCCATCCCCTGGGCCTGGGCGATCTCCAATGCGGTGGAACACACCTCATCCACCTGGCGCAGCCGATCGTTGACCACCGAGTGCACCCCCCATGCCACGCTCAGACGCCGCGCCGTGGACAGGTTCGGCGTAAGGTTGAGGATCGGCGCCACCGGCCGCTCCCTGGCCGCGCGCAGGCTGGAGGCGCCCGACTCGCTGTAGTTCACCAGCACCGCCACCGGCAGGATGCTGCTGATACGCCGGATCGCACAGCTGATGGCGTCCGACACCGTGGCGTCCGCCCTGGGCCGGCTGACATCCAGCTGGGCCTGATAGTCCGGGCCGTTTTCAACTTGACGGATAATCTTGCTCATCATCTGCACGGCTTCCAGCGGGTACTCGCCCGACGCGGTTTCCGCCGACAGCATCACCGCGTCCGCGCCTTCTGCCACCGCATTGGCCACGTCGGTGACTTCGGCGCGGGTCGGCGCCGGGGAAAAGCGCATGGACTCGAGCATCTGTGTCGCCACCACCACCGGCTTACCCAATTGGCGGCAGGTTTTAATGATGTCCTTCTGGATCTGCGGCACGCTTTCGGCCGGCACTTCCACGCCCAGGTCGCCGCGGGCCACCATGATCGCGTCGCTCAGTTCGGCGATTTCCCGCAGCCGTTGCACCGCCGAGGGCTTCTCGATCTTGGCCATCAGGAACGCCCTGTCGCCGATCAGCTCGCGGGCTTCGCGGATATCTTCCGGGCGCTGCACGAACGACAGCGCCACCCAGTCCACGCCCAACTCGAGGCCGAACGTCAAGTCGCGACGGTCCTTGGCGGTGAGCGGGCTGAGTTCCAACAGCGCCTGCGGCACGTTCACGCCTTTGCGATCGGACAACTCGCCGCCATTGAGCACCGTGGTGTCGATGGCATCGGCATGCTTGGTGAGCACGCGCAGGCGCAGCTTGCCGTCGTCCAGCAACAGCTCCATGCCCGGCTCCAGTGCCGCGATGATTTCCGGGTGGGGCAGGTTGACCCGACGCTGATCGCCCGGTGTTTCATCCAGGTCCAGGCGCAGCGCCTGGCCGCGCACCAGTTGCACCTTGCCCTCGGCAAAGCGCCCGACGCGCAGCTTGGGCCCTTGCAGGTCCATGAGGATGCCCAGCGGGTAGTTCAACTGGCGCTCCACCTGGCGAATCCACTGGTAGCGCTGCGCGTGATCGGCGTGGTCGCCATGGCTGAAGTTGAGGCGAAAGATATTCACCCCGGCTTCCACCAGCTCGCGGATGTCATCGATCCCATCAGTGGCCGGGCCCAGGGTGGCGAGGATTTTGACCTTCTTGTCAGGCGTCATGTTTGGCAGTCTCGAGGATCAGGATGGCGCGGAAGTCGTTGACGTTGGTGCGGGTCGGCTCGGTGACGATCAGCCCGTCGAGCGCGGCGAAATAACCGTAGCCGTTGTTGTTGTCCAGCTCGTCGCTGGCGCTCAGGCCCAGGGCTTCGGCGCGGCGGTAGCTGCACGGGGTCATGATTGCGCCGGCGTTGTCTTCCGAGCCGTCAATGCCGTCGGTATCGCCGGCCAGGGCATAGACGCCGGGCAGGCCTTTGAGGCTGTCGGTGAGGCTGAGCAGAAACTCCGCGTTGCGCCCGCCACGGCCATTGCCGCGCACGGTGACGGTGGTTTCGCCGCCGGAGAGAATCACGCAGGGTGCCGCCAATGGCTGGCCGTGCTGCACGATTTGCCGGGCAATGCCGGCGTGCACCTTGGCCACGTCGCGCGCTTCACCTTCGAGGTCGCCGAGGATCAGCGGGCTGAACCCGGCCTGGCGTACTTTTACCGCCACCGCTTCCAGGGATTGCTGCGGCCGGGCGATCAACTGGAAGTGACTGCGGGCGAGTAGCGGGTCGCCGGGCTTGACGGTCTCCGACGCGGGGTTCTGCAACCAGTTGCGCACCGAGGCGGGCACGTCGATGCCGTAGCGCTTGAGAATCGCCAGGGCCTGTTGCGAGGTGCTCGGGTCGCCGACCGTGGGGCCGGAGGCGATCACCGTGGCCTGGTCGCCCGGCACATCGGAAATCGCGTAGGTATAGACCGTGGCCGGCCACGCGGCCTTGGCCAACCGCCCGCCCTTGATCGCCGAGAGGTGCTTGCGCACGCAATTCATCTCGCCAATGGTGGCGCCGGACTTGAGCAGGGCTTTGTTGATGTTTTGCTTGTCGGCCAGGGTGATGCCTTCGGCGGGCAGGGCGAGCAACGCGGAACCGCCGCCGGAGAGCAGGAAAATCACGCGGTCGTCTTCGGTCAGATGGCTGATCAGGTCCAGCACGCGCTTGGCCACGGCGAGGCCGGCAGCGTCGGGCACGGGATGGGCGGCCTCGACCACTTCGATTTTCTGGCACGGCGCACCATGGCCGTAGCGAGTGACGACCAGGCCGCGAACCTCGCCCTGCCAGCAGTCCTCCACAACCAGGGCCATGGCGGCTGCGGCCTTGCCGGCGCCGATCACGATCACCCGGCCGCTGCGGTCGGCGGGCAGGTAAGGTTCAAGGACTTGCCGGGGGTGGGCGGCGTCGATGGCTGTGGCAAACAGCTCGCGAAGCAGGTGTTGCGGATCGACCGACATAAGCGGGCTCCCGAGGAAATTCTTGTTATTAGAGATGCAACAATCCAGCTATGAAATGAGGGCCAAATGTGGGAGGGGGCTTGCCCCGATAGCAGTGTTTCAGTCACCTCATCCATAACCTGACACACCGCAATCGGGAGCAAGCCCCCTCCCACCTTTGAATGCATTTCAACAGGGGAGAGTGGTGTGGCTTATTTATCGCGAATCGAGAAATTCGCCATATGCTCCAGGCCCTTGATCAGCGCCGAGTGGTCCCAGTTACCGCCACCAAGCGCCGCGCAGGTGCTGAACACTTGCTGGGTGCCGGCGGTGTTCGGCAAGTTGATCCCCAACTCTTTCGCCCCGGCCAGGGCCAGGTTCAAGTCCTTCTGGTGCAGGTTGATACGAAAGCCTGGGTCAAAGGTGCCCTTGATCATGCGTTCGCCATGCACTTCCAGGATCTTCGACGAGGCAAAGCCGCCCATCAGCGCTTCACGCACCTTGGCCGGGTCGGCGCCGTTTTTCGAGGCGAACAGCAGCGCTTCGGCCACCGCCTGGATATTCAGGGCCACGATGATCTGGTTGGCGACCTTGGCGGTCTGGCCATCCCCGTTACCGCCCACCAGGGTGATGTTCTTGCCCATCGCCTGGAACAGCGGCAGCGCGCGCTCGAAGGTCTGCGGTTCGCCACCGACCATGATGCTCAGGGTGCCGGCCTTGGCGCCGACTTCACCACCGGACACTGGGGCATCCAGGTACTGCGCGCCGGTCGCATTGATCTTCGCAGCGAACGCCTTGGTGGCGGTGGGGGAGATCGAGCTCATGTCGATCACCACCTTGTTCGGCGACAGGCCGGCGGCCACGCCGTCGGCGCGCAACAGCACGTCCTCGACCTGTGGAGTGTCGGGCACCATGACGATGATGAACTCGGCTTCCTGGGCGACTTGCTGCGGGTTGGCCAAGGCCACCGCGCCGGCGCTGATCAGTTCAGCCGGGGCCTTGCCATGATGTTCGGAGAGAAACAGTTGGTGACCTGCTTTCTGCAGGTTCGCGGCCATGGGTTGGCCCATGATACCGGTGCCGATAAATCCGATTTTAGCCATGATGAAGTCCTCTTTTTTATTCGATAGGCAGACTTGATGAGGTCTGCCAAACACAGCGGGTCCAAATGTGGGAGGGGGCTTGCTCCCGATAGCGGTGCATCAGTCGACACACCTTTCGAATGAAACATTGCTATCGGGAGCAAGCCCCCTCCCACAGTGTTTTGGGTTGTGTCTGTCAGATGGCGTTGTGGCTTTTGAGCCAACCCAAACCCGCTTCGGTGGTGGTCAGCGGCTTGTACTCGCAGCCGACCCATCCGGTGTAACCGATGCGGTCCAGGTGCTCGAACAGGAAGCGGTAGTTGATCTCACCGGTGCCCGGCTCGTTGCGCCCTGGGTTGTCGGCCAGTTGAATGTGGTTGATCACACCCAAGTGCGTGGCCAGGGTGCGGGCCAGGTCGCCCTCCATGATTTGCATGTGATAGAGGTCGTATTGCAGGAACAGATTGTCACTGCCCACCTGCTCGCGGATCGACAGGGCCTGCGCGGTGGTGTTGAGGTAGAAACCCGGAATGTCGCGGGTGTTGATCATCTCCATCACCAGCTTGATGCCCACCGCCTGCAATTTGTCGGCGGCGTACTTGAGGTTGGCGACGAAGGTTTTCTCGATGGTTTCGTCATCCACGCCGTGCGGCCGAATGCCCGCCAGGCAATTGACCTGGGTATTGCCCAGCACCTGGGCGTAGGCGATGGCCAGCTTGACCCCGGCGCGGAATTCTTCGACCCGGTCGGGGTGGCAGGCCAGGCCGCGTTCGCCTTTGGCCCAGTCGCCGGCCGGAAGGTTGAACAGCACCTGGGTCAGGCCGTTGGCGTCGAGCTGCGCCTTGATCTCAGCTGAGCTGAATTCGTACGGGAACAGGTACTCCACCCCTTCGAAGCCGGCATCGGCGGCCGCTTTGAAGCGGGCAAGGAAATCCTGTTCGGTAAACAACATGGACAGGTTGGCGGCAAAGCGCGGCATAGGGTTCTCCTTAATCGAGCAGGGAAATGGCGGTCGGTGCGTCATTGCCGACCAGGGCCAGGTCTTCGAATTCGTTGACGGCGTTGATCTCGGTGCCCATGGAAATATTGGTCACGCGCTCCAGAATAATCTCAACGATCACCGGCACCTTGAATTCTTCAATCATTTCCTGAGCGCGGCGCAGTGCCGGCTGAATCTGGCTCGGCTCGAACACGCGCAACGCCTTGCAACCCAGGCCTTCGGCAACCGCGACGTGGTCCACGCCATAGCCGTTGAGTTCGGGTGCGTTGAGGTTGTCGAAAGACAGCTGCACGCAGTAGTCCATTTCAAAGCCGCGTTGCGCCTGGCGGATCAGGCCCAGATAGGAATTGTTCACCACCACGTGGATATACGGCAGCTTGAATTGCGCGCCCACGGCCAGCTCTTCGATCATGAACTGGAAGTCGTAGTCGCCCGACAGGGCCACCACTTTGCGGCTCGGGTCGGCCTTGACCACCCCGAGCGCCGCCGGAATCGTCCAGCCCAGGGGCCCGGCCTGGCCGCAATTGATCCAGTGGCGTGGCTTATACACATGCAGGAACTGCGCGCCGGCGATCTGCGACAGGCCGATGGTGCTCACGTAGCAGGTGTCTTTGCCGAACACCTGGTTCATCTCTTCGTACACCCGTTGCGGCTTGACCGGCACGTTATCGAAGTGGGTCTTGCGGTGCAGGGTGGCCTTGCGCTGCTGGCAATCATGGAGCCAGGCGCTGCGGTCCTTGAGCTTGCCGGCGGCTTTCCACTCGCGGGCGACTTCAATGAACATCGTCAGCGCGGCGCCGGCGTCGGACACGATGCCCAGGTCTGGGGTGAATACGCGGCCAATCTGGGTCGGCTCGATGTCGACGTGGATGAATTTGCGGCCTTCGGTATACACCTCCACCGAACCGGTGTGGCGGTTGGCCCAGCGGTTGCCGACGCCCAGCACTACGTCCGACTTGAGCATCGTCGCGTTGCCATAGCGGTGGGAGGTTTGCAGGCCGACCATGCCGACCATCTGCGGGTGATCGTCAGGGATAGTGCCCCAGCCCATCAGGGTCGGGATCACCGGAATGCCGGTCAACTCGGCGAATTCCACCAGCAACTCGCTGGCGTCAGCGTTGATCACGCCGCCGCCGCTTACCAGCAAGGGGCGTTCGGCCTGGTCGAGCAGGGCCAGGGCCTTTTCCACCTGGATGCGTGTCGCCAATGGCTTGGCCAGGGGCAGCGGCTGATAGGCGTCGATGTCGAATTCGATTTCGGCCATCTGCACGTCGAACGGCAGGTCGATCAACACTGGGCCAGGACGGCCGGAGCGCATTTCATAGAAGGCTTTCTGGAACGCGTAGGGCACCTGGCCGGGTTCGAGCACGGTGGTCGCCCACTTGGTCACCGGTTTGACGATGCTGGTGATGTCCACGGCCTGGAAGTCTTCCTTGTGCATCCGCGCGCGGGGCGCTTGCCCGGTGATGCACAGGATCGGGATCGAGTCGGCCGAGGCGCTGTACAGGCCTGTGACCATATCGGTGCCCGCCGGGCCCGAGGTGCCGATGCACACGCCGATATTGCCGGCCTTGGTGCGGGTGTAGCCCTCGGCCATGTGTGAGGCGCCTTCAACGTGGCGAGCAAGGACGTGATCGATGCCACCCACCTTCTGCAAGGCCGAATACAGCGGGTTGATCGCGGCGCCTGGGATACCGAAGGCGGTGTCTACCCCTTCACGGCGCATCACCAGGACGGCGGCTTCGATTGCTCTCATTTTGCTCATGATTTTGGTGCCTCTTGCGTTTTGTAATTGTATACAAGTGGTGTCTGGACAAAGTGTATTCACGGCGAGCTGCGCAGGTCAATGCATTTTATAAACAGACCTTTGCATTCGTCGGAACGGCTTTTTTCGACGTATGGACGGTTTGTTTGGAAATATTGTATACAAAAATAAATGTCATTGTGTTCTATTTGTTCGATCAAGTATCTGATCAAACAGACCTCCACCGCATTCCCAATAAAAAGAAGGACGGCACCATGAGCGCTTTAACCTTGAAACTTGCCACCCAACTGGCCAGCCAGGCCCTGGCAGCAGGCCGCACCATTGCCGCCGCGCCACTGACCATCGCGGTGCTCGACAGTGGCGGCCACTTGGTCACCCTGCAACGCGAAGACGGGGCGAGCCTGCTGCGCCCGCAGATCGCCATCGGCAAAGCCTGGGGCGCGATTGCCCTGGGCAAAGGCTCGCGGCTGCTGGCGCTGGATGCGCAGCAGCGTCCGGCATTCATCGCGGCGCTGAACAGCCTGGGCCAGGGCAGCGTAGTGCCGGCGCCGGGTGGGGTATTGATTCGAAATCAGGACGGCGTAGTGCTGGGGGCGATCGGGATCAGCGGGGATACGTCGGATATTGATGAGCAGTGCGCGATCACGGCGATAGAGGGGGTGGGGTTGATGGCGGATGCGGGGGTGTCAGCTTGAGTATTGAGTGACTGTCAGAACCTCATCGGGGGCAAGCCCCCTCCCACACTTGATTGGGTTTACACATTTGTATTTGAGAATACGGTCAAATGTGGGAGGGGGCTTGCCCCCGATTAGTTCAGGCACCTCGGTGCATCAGTCCGGCTCACACCCCTTGAGCACCAACCGAATAATCGTCTGCGCCGCCGCTTCATAATCCGCTTCATCCAGCTTGGCCTTGCCGGTCACCGCCGAAATCTGCCAGTCGAAATCGGCATAGGTCTGCGTCGCCGCCCAGATGCTGAACATCAGGTGATTAGGCTCGATTTTCGCGATCAGGCCACGGTCCACCCAATGCTGGATGCAGTCGATATTGTGCTTGGCCTGGGCATTGAGCTGTTCGACCTGCTCGGCACTGAGGTGGGGAGCGCCGTGCATGATTTCGCTGGCGAACACCTTGGAGGCGAACGGCAAGTCGCGGGAGATGCGGATTTTCGAGCGGATATAGTTGCTCAACACTTCCTTGGGCTCGCCCTCGGGGTTGAACGGCGTGGAAGCGGCCAGGATAGGCTCGATAATACTCTCGAGCACCTCGCGGTAGAGGTTGTCCTTGGACTTGAAGTAGTAGTAGACGTTGGGCTTGGGCAGCCCCGCCTTGGCGGCGATGTCGCTGGTTTTGGTCGCGGCGAAGCCCTTGTCGGCGAACTCCTCGCTTGCCGCCCGCAGGATCTTTTCTTTGTTGCGCTCGCGAATGGTGCTCATAAACCAGGAACTTCCTTGCCAGGACAGGCGGTCGCGCATGGTAGCACCGGCCATCCGCGGGCCTCAACAATGTGCCCGCAAAGCGTTGCGCCGCGCTATGCTCGCGCCATCTCTCACTTTACGGATACCTGATTCATGGCAGGAAGCAGCTTGTTGGTTTTGCTCGACGATATCGCCGCTGTACTCGATGACGTTGCACTGATGACAAAAATGGCGGCGAAGAAAACCTCGGGTGTGCTCGGTGATGACCTGGCGCTCAACGCCCAACAAGTTTCCGGCGTGCGCGCCGAGCGGGAAATTCCCGTGGTGTGGGCGGTGGCCAAGGGCTCATTCGTCAATAAGCTGATCCTGGTGCCGACGGCGCTGCTGATCAGCGCCTTCGCCCCCTGGGCTGTGACCCCGTTGTTGATGCTGGGCGGCGCCTACCTGTGTTTCGAAGGTTTCGAAAAACTCGCTCACAAGTTTCTGCACAGCAAGGCAGAAGACCAGGCCGATCACGCGCAGTTAAGCGAAGCGGTAGCCGACCCGGCGACGGACCTGGTGGCCTTCGAAAAGGACAAGATCAAAGGCGCGATCCGCACCGACTTCATTCTGTCGGCCGAAATCATAGCGATCACCCTCGGTATCGTGGCCGATGCGCAGTTGACGCAGCAGGTGATCGTGCTGTCGGGCATCGCCATTGTCATGACCGCAGGCGTCTACGGGTTGGTCGCGGGTATCGTCAAGCTCGACGACCTTGGGCTGTGGCTGACACAGAAGCCGGGCCAAGTGGCGCGCAGTATTGGCGGCGCCATCTTGAGTGCGGCACCGTACATGATGAAAAGCCTGTCGGTGATCGGCACGGCGGCGATGTTCATGGTCGGCGGCGGGATCCTGACTCATGGCGTGCCGGTGGTGCATCACTGGATCGAAACCCTGAGCCAGAACACCGGGGCGCTGGCGTGGTTGATGCCGACATTGCTGAATGCGGTGGCGGGGATTATTGCCGGGGCTTTGGTGCTGGTAGTGGTCAGCGTGGTCGGCAAAGGCTGGAAGGCGCTCAGGGCATGAACTAACAGGCATAAAAAAGGCCATTCAATCGAATGGCCTTTTTTGTGGGCGAGAGATGATCGTTCCCTCGCTCCGCGTGGGAACGATCTTGTAAGGGGCGCTGTTTACTCGGCAATCTGCAATTTGCGCGATTCCGTGTAGATATAGCGCACCTTTTCATACTCGAACGGCGAGTTCATCTGGCCGTAGCGGAAGCTGGTCTGGTAGCGCTTGTCTACGGCGCGCAGAGCCCAGATTTCCGGGTGGTTGGAGCTGACCTCGGACACGTTGAGGAAGTTGATCTGCGACTCGGCGGTGTAGTCCACCAGCAAGCCTGCGGTATCGCGCAGGTTCGACGGGCCGAAGATCGGCAGAACGACGTAGGCGCCGCCCGGCACGCCGTAGAAGCCCAGGGTCTGACCAAAGTCTTCGCTCTGGCGCGGCAGGCCCATGGCGGTGGCCGGGTCCCACAGGCCGGCGATGCCGATGGTGGTGTTGACCAGCAGGCGTCCGGTGGTCTCCAGGGAGCGATGGCCCTTGAGTTGCAGCAGGCTGTTCAACAGGTTGGGCACGTCGCCCAGGTTGTTGAAGAAATTGCTCACGCCGGTGCGCAGGAAGCTCGGTGTGACGTAGCGGTAACCGTCCACCACCGGCAGGAACACCCATTGGTCGAAGCGATAGTTGAAGTGGTACACGCGGCGGTTCCACGACTCCAGTGGATCGTAGACATTGAGCGCGGTCAGCGACGAGCGCTCGAATTCACGCTGGTCCAGGCCGGCGTTGAACTTGAGTTTGGTCAACGGTTCCTTGAAACCGTCGGCATCGACCTTGACCGGTTCATGGGCCTTGCTGTTGTCGGCATTGGCCACGCCCGCGCACATCAGTGCGGCAAGCAGCAGAAGATATTTAGCCACGGAAGAACTCCAGCATGGCGTCGGCGTTGACGCGGTAATTGAGGTTGCCGCAGTGGCCGCCCAGCGGGTAGACGGTCAAGCGATCGCCGAAGGTTTTACGCAGGAAACCCAGGTCGCCCGGGCCGAGGATCACGTCGTCGGCGTTGTGCATCACGGCGATCTTCGGGCTGGCGTGCAGGTAGTCCTTGAGCGCATACAGGCTGACCTGGTCAACCAGTTGCAGCAGGCTGCCGCCGTCGGAGCGGGCGCGCCACATCGGGATCACCTGTTCGGTGAGGTAGCAGTCGAAGTCGCACTGCAGGGCACGCTTGAGGAACGGCGTGAGGCTGGTGCCTTCGGTGATCGGGTACTTCGGCGGGATGATCAGGCCGCGACGGTTGATCAAGTCCGAGGTGAAGGCGATGTCGGCAGCGGAAAAACGAAACGAGGTGCCGATCAGCATGGCCATCTGTTCGTTGGTCAGGTGCTGCTTGGATTGCTGGAAGTCGTAGAGCAGGGCGTCGTTGAGGTCGATGTAGCCCTTTTGCTGGAAGTAGCGGGTCAGCTTGCTCAGCACCAGCTCATAAAAAGTAGTGGTGTTGTTGATGCCCTTCACCTCGGTCTGTACCAGCTTGTCGAGGTTGGTGATCGAGGTGTAGAGGTTGACCGGTGGGTTGAGCAGCAGGACTTTCTTGAAGTTGAAGCTGCGACGGGTTTCGTCGAGCTTGCTGACAAACGCCGCGTCCAGGGCGCCCAGGCTGTAGCCGGTAAGGTAGAAGTCAGTGACCGGCAGCGAGGCGTTCTGCGCGCGCACGGCTTGCATCACGCGGTACATGTCTTCGGCGTCTTCCTGGGTGATGCCCGGGGTGGCGAAGCGCGACGCGGCGCTGATGAAGTCGAAGCTGGTCGGCGACGAGAGCTGCACCACGTGGTAGCCGGCCTGGTAATACAGTTTCTTCAGGTATTCATTGATGCTGCTGTCAAACCGCGCACCGGTGCCGGCGATCAGGAAGATCAGCGGCGCGGCGCGGTCCTGCTTGGCAATGCGGTAGGTGAGTTTCTTCACCGCCCAGAAGTTGTCCGGCAGGCTGAACTCGCGCTCGGGACGCATGTTCAAGGTGTAGTCGGATTGATTGATCTCGTCGTCAGTCGGCAGGGTTGGCCGAAGATCGGGCGGCGTGGTGGCAATGGTCGCTTCGAACGGGTTCGTCAAAGGGTAGCCATAGCTGGCCTGGTCGATATCGACGGCCAGTGCTGACGCACTCAAAAAAAGGCTGCCCAGTAAGGCAGCACAGCGCAAGGAACGGAGCATGACTTAATCCCTAGGAGGAAAGGTGCTGAATGAAATTCGCAGGCTATGACCACCGCGTTGCCACCGAAGTGCCAGCCCTCGGCACGAAAAGTCGGAAAAAAACGTCGGAATCGGAGTAATAGCTGGCAGAAGATACACTTTGCCACGCATTGATGAACAGATATCTGCGCAGACACCTTGCTAACGGCCGCCGTGGGATTAAGCTGAGCGCCGTTTTTGCCTATCGGAGTGCCCCATGTCCCGTCGCTTGCCGTTGATCCTGCTGCTTATCGCCCTGCCGTTATGGTTGGCGGCCAGTTACGCTGCGCGTTATGGCTTTATGGAAGACGGGCAGTGGGTCGGCATCTGCGCGGATGAGGCCAGCCGTTGGGAATGCCAGGTGCGTTCGAACCTGGGCTTGATGATTCACTTCAAGGTACTGGGCTGGGCCGCGCTGGTGACCTCGGTGCTGGCGTTTTTCGTGCCGGGCCGGGCGGGATGGAGCCTGGCGGTGCTGGGGCTGGTGTTTGGGCTGCCGGCGCTGGCGTTGTACAACACCACGTTTGCAGTGTTTGCGGTGGTGATTGCGGGGTTGCGGTTGGTCAGGAAGCCTCGCGTCGCCTGACAGGGCAATCGGGGGCAAGTCGAACCGTCGCACCGCCCCTCCCACAGTTGATTGGGTTCACACATTTCCATTTGTGAATACGGTCAAATGTGGGAGGGGGCTTGCCCCCGATGGCGGTGTTAGGACTTGCGCACTCGCAAGCAACGCCACAAAGCTGCAACCATGAGCACACTCACCACCGCCCACCCCCACGCCTGCTGATTCAATAAACCTTCCCGGAACAGCTGCGGCGCAATGCCGGCACCGATGATGAAGGCCAGCAACGCAATCTCCCGACGCGGCCCGCTCACCGGGCGCACCAGGTACACCAGGGCAGGCAACACCAGTGCCGCGCTGGGGAAGCTGCGATAACGCGGGTCAAACACCAGCGCCAGCATCATCACCGCACCGGCAAAGCCGGCAATCGCCACCAGCCAGCCCGCACGTTGCTGCAGCCAGTTGAATGCGCGTTCACGCCAGCCGTCCCTGGCGCTGAGTGCCAGGGCGGCGTGGGCCAGTACCAGCAGGTTCAACACCACCAGCAAGCCTGCCCACACCCATTCATCATTAAAGCGCGCGGTGACGCGAGTCAGTTCGGCCCAGGTGCCGAGGGAGCATGCGGCAATCGCACCCAGCAGCGGCAGTGCGAGGGCCGCGCGGGTTGTGCGCACGCGCCCGCCTAAAACCAACGTGCCCAGCAGAATCATCCCACCAACGCCCAACCACAGCGGCCAGTACGGCACGTTGCTGACCGGCCCGGCGAGGGTGCCCTTGTCCTGGCGATCAGCATCGAACAGGCCCCAATAACCGCCCACTGCGCCTTCACTGGCGCGCTTCCAGGGCTGGTCGAAGGCTTCGATCAGGTTGTAACGCCAGCCATTGGCTTCGGCCATGGCGACAAAACCACGCATGAACTTGGCTTCGTTGACCCGGCTCGGCAAGGCGGTTTCGCGCTGGCGGCCTTCACTGGGCCAGCCGGTTTCGCCGATCAGGATGTCCTTGGGGGCGAACTTGTGGCCGAAGGTCTGGCGTACATCGCCTACGTGCTTGAGCGCCTGGTCGATGCCGGACGGCTCATCTTCCCAGTACGGCAGCAGGTGAATGGTCAGGAAATCCACCGCCGGGGCAATTTCCGGGTGTTGCAGCCAGAACTCCCACACATCGGCGTAAGTGACCGGTTGCTTGATCTGGCGTTTGACCGTTTGGATCAGCGTCACCAGTTGTTTAGCGGTGACTTCCTTGCGCAACAGCGCTTCGTTGCCGACGATCACCGAGGTCACTACGTCCGGGTTGGCATTGGCCGCCGTGATCAACTCGTCGATTTCCTTTTGAGTGGCCACCGGGTCACTGCTGACCCAGGCGCCGGCCATCACCTTCAAGCCATGCTTGCGCGCCATGCCCGGCAAGGCTTCCAGGCCGGTCATGGAATAGGTGCGGATGCATTCAAAGCGTGTGGCCAGCAGGGCCAGGTCGGCGTCCATGCGCTCGGGGCGCAGCTGGAATGGCTGGTCGAACGGCGACTGGTCCTTGTCGAACGGCGTATAGGACGCACATTGCAGCTTGTGGCTGGCGCTCGCCACATCCGGCAGCACCGCCGGCCGGCCGAGGCAATACCAGTAGCCGACGAGGGCAAGCAAGCCAATGAACAAGGCGAAAACATAGGGCAGGGCAGGGAGGCGGGCAGTCGCGGGCATGGTCGGCTTATCTGGGGGAGCAAAGGCGCGCATCTTACCCGTAATTGTCGCGTTCCAGTGGGGCCGCATACTTTTGACATGCAAAGTTCGGGCGGGAACAGGTGGGCAAGTCCTGCAAAGTGGTCTGCTGGCGATGTGATGTCGTTTCTTGCTCAACCAAGGTCGCTGACAGAGCAGGGCAAAGGCCTACGCAGGTTGATGATAAAACTGTCAGTACTCCACTGATGCCTCAGCAACCGGATCGATGCGCGTGAAGGGGGCGCGGTGCACCGTATAACAACAGGTTGACGTCGCTCGGCATTCGTCGGGCGCAGCACTTTCGGGGAAGTACATATGAAGATGCGACGACTCTTGGGCGCAGCTGCCACTCTGGTAGTTGCGATGGGCTCCACACTGGCCAGCGCCGACAGCAAAACCCTGAGCATCGGTTACGTGGACGGCTGGTCCGACAGCGTTGCCACCACCCATGTGGCGGCAGAAGTGATCAAGCAGAAGCTCGGCTATGACGTGAAACTGCAAGCGGTCGCCACCGGGATCATGTGGCAGGGCGTTGCCACCGGCAAGCTCGACGCCATGCTGTCTGCCTGGCTGCCGGTGACTCACGGTGAATACTGGACCAAGAACAAGGATAAAGTGGTCGACTACGGCCCCAACTTCAAGGATGCAAAAATTGGCTTGATCGTGCCGGAGTACGTCAAGGCCAAGTCCATCGAAGACCTCAAGACTGACACCACGTTTAAAAACAAGATCGTCGGCATCGATGCCGGTTCAGGCGTGATGCTCAAGACCGACGAAGCCATCAAGCAATACGGCCTAGACTACAAACTGCAAGCCAGCTCGGGCGCCGCAATGATCGCCGAACTGACCCGCGCCGAAGACAAGCAGGAATCCATCGCCGTCACCGGTTGGGTGCCGCACTGGATGTTTGCCAAGTGGAAACTGCGTTTCCTGGATGACCCAAAAGGAATTTATGGTGCTGCTGAAACCGTCAACAGCATTGGCAGCAAGGGCCTGGAGAAGAAAGCGCCGGAAGTTGCGGCCTTCCTGAAGAAGTTCCAGTGGGCCTCCAAGGATGAAATCGGTGAAGTCATGCTCGCTATCCAAGAGGGCGCCAAGCCTGATGCAGCGGCCAAGGATTGGGTGGCCAAGCACCCTGAGCGTGTCGCTGAGTGGACCGCTAAATAACCCTGCATCTTGATGCAATCCCTTGTGGGAGGGGGCTTGCTCTCGATAGCGGTGTGTCAGCCAGCCAGTTTTCAGCTGACACACCGCTATCGAGAGCAAGTCCCCTCCCACATTAGTTTTGCACCACCTCAAATTTTTCTGTGCTCCAGCAATCCCTCGCTACACTCGATCTACTACTAAGGTCGTCTGGAACCCTTTCCACAGCCGCATACAGTGGATACGTTCCAATAATAAAAAAGCTGTGCTGCGAGGATAAAAACAATGAACGACAGCATTTACCTCTCGATTCAAAACAGCCCGCGTTTCAAGGAGCTGGTCAGAAAAAGAGAAAAGTTCGCCTGGATTCTCTCGGCGATCATGCTAGGGCTTTACTCCGGTTTCATCCTGTTGATTGCCTACGGGCCACACGTGCTGGGGGCCAAGATCAGCCCCGGTTCGTCGATTACCTGGGGCATTCCCCTGGGCGTCGGACTGATTGTGTCCGCCTTCATCCTGACCGGCATCTACGTACGCCGGGCCAATGGCGAATTTGACGACCTGAACAATGCGATTCTCAAGGAGGCTGCGCAATGATTCGGCGTCTATTAGCGGTACTCGGCGCTTCGCTGTTTGCTCCGGCCCTCTGGGCGGCCGACGCATTGACCGGCGAAGTGCAAAAGCAACCTCTGAATGTCTCGGCCATCGTGATGTTTGTCGCGTTCGTCGGCGCTACCCTGTGCATCACCTACTGGGCGTCCAAGCGCAACAAATCGGCGGCCGACTACTATGCGGCCGGCGGCAAGATCACCGGTTTCCAGAACGGCCTGGCGATTGCCGGCGACTACATGTCGGCGGCGTCCTTCCTGGGGATTTCCGCGCTGGTGTTCACCTCCGGCTACGACGGCCTGATCTATTCGATCGGCTTCCTGGTGGGCTGGCCGATCATTCTGTTCCTGATCGCCGAGCGCCTGCGTAACCTGGGCAAGTACACCTTTGCTGACGTGGCGTCCTATCGCCTCGGGCAAACCCAGATCCGCAGCCTGTCGGCCTGTGGTTCGCTGGTGGTGGTAGCGTTCTACCTGATCGCGCAGATGGTCGGCGCGGGCAAGCTGATCCAACTGCTGTTCGGCCTCGATTACCACGTTGCGGTGATCCTGGTCGGTATCCTGATGTGCATGTACGTGCTGTTCGGCGGCATGCTGGCGACCACCTGGGTGCAGATCATCAAGGCGGTGCTGCTGCTGTCCGGTGCCTCGTTCATGGCGCTGATGGTGATGAAGCACGTCAACTTCGACTTCAACATTCTGTTTTCCGAGGCGATCAAGGTTCACCCCAAAGGTGAAGCGATCATGAGTCCGGGCGGCCTGGTGAAAGATCCGATCTCGGCGTTCTCCCTGGGGCTTGCGCTGATGTTCGGTACTGCGGGCCTGCCGCACATCCTGATGCGCTTCTTCACTGTGAGCGACGCCAAGGAAGCGCGTAAGAGCGTGCTGTATGCCACCGGCTTTATCGGCTACTTCTATATCCTCACGTTCATCATCGGCTTTGGCGCGATCCTGCTGGTCAGCACCAACCCGGCGTTCAAGGATGCAGCTGGCGCCTTGCTGGGCGGCAACAACATGGCGGCGGTGCACCTGGCCAACGCGGTGGGCGGCAGTATCTTCCTGGGCTTCATCTCGGCCGTGGCCTTCGCCACCATCCTCGCGGTGGTTGCCGGCCTGACCCTGGCCGGTGCCTCGGCGGTGTCCCATGACCTGTATGCCAGCGTGATCAAGAAGGGCAAGGCCAACGAGAAAGATGAGATTCGCGTGTCGAAGATCACCACGATCGCCCTGGCAGTGCTGGCTATCGGCCTGGGTATCCTGTTCGAAAGCCAGAACATCGCGTTCATGGTCGGCCTGGCGTTCTCGATTGCGGCCAGCTGTAACTTCCCTGTGCTGCTGCTTTCCATGTACTGGAAAAACCTCACCACCCGTGGCGCCATGATCGGCGGCTGGCTGGGCTTGATCAGCGCCGTGGGCCTGATGATCCTGGGTCCGACCATCTGGGTGTCGATCCTGCACCACGAGAAGGCGATCTTCCCGTATGAATACCCGGCGTTGTTCTCGATGATCATCGCGTTCGTGGGTATCTGGTTCTTCTCCATCACCGACAAGTCGGCGGCGGCAGAGAAAGAGCGTGCGCTGTACTTCCCGCAGTTTGTGCGTTCGCAGACTGGTCTGGGGGCGAGTGGGGCGGTTAATCACTAAGGTTGTAGCTGGACAGGAAATACCCTGGTCGAAAGGCTGGGGTATTTTTTTGCCTGGAGATTTGTGGTGCCTGGGTGATGGTCATCGGGAGCAAGCCCCCTCCCACAGTTGACAGAGTTCCAACATGAGAATGCGGTCAACTGTGGGAGGGGGCTTGCTCCCGATAGCGGTATATCAGGCGACCCAAACAAAAACGGCCTCCACTAAGGGAGGCCGTTCTCAGTACAGCATGCAGCTAAATGCTTACTTGCGATCTTCCAGCTTGGTAATGTCACGCGACTCGTAGCCGGTGTACAGCTGGCGCGGGCGGCCAATCTTGTACGGGCTCGAGAGCATTTCCTTCCAGTGGGAGATCCAGCCCACGGTCCGCGCCAGGGCGAAGATCACGGTGAACATGCTGGTTGGAATGCCGATCGCCTTGAGGATGATCCCCGAGTAGAAGTCGACGTTCGGGTACAGCGAGCGTTCGATGAAGTATGGGTCGGTCAGGGCGATCTCTTCCAGGCGCATGGCCAGTTCGAGTTGCGGGTCGTTCTTGATGCCCAGTTCCTTCAACACTTCGTCGCAGGTCTGCTTCATTACGGTGGCGCGCGGGTCGCGGTTCTTGTAGACCCGGTGACCGAAGCCCATCAACTTGAACGGATCGTTCTTGTCCTTGGCCTTGGCGATGAAGGTGTCGATGTTGGACACATCGCCGATTTCATCGAGCATGGTCAAGACGGCTTCGTTCGCACCGCCGTGGGCAGGGCCCCAGAGTGCGGCGATACCGGCGGCGATACAGGCGAACGGGTTGGCACCCGACGAACCTGCCAGGCGCACGGTAGAGGTGGAGGCGTTCTGCTCGTGGTCGGCGTGGAGGATGAAGATCCGGTCCATTGCCTTGGCCAGCACCGGGCTGATCGGTTTGATCTCGCACGGGGTGTTGAACATCATGTGCAGGAAGTTTTCCGCGTACGTCAGGTCGTTGCGCGGGTACATCATGGGTTGGCCCATGGAGTACTTGTAAACCATCGCGGCCAGGGTTGGCATCTTGGCGACCAGGCGGATCGCGGAAATTTCGCGATGCTCGGCGTTATTGATGTCCAGGGAGTCGTGATAGAAGGCCGACAGGGCGCCGACCACGCCGCACATGACGGCCATCGGGTGGGCGTCGCGACGGAAGCCGTTGAAGAAGGTCTTCAACTGCTCGTGAACCATGGTGTGGTTCTTCACGGTGCTGACGAACTGGGCCTTTTGCTCGGCTGTTGGCAGTTCGCCATTTAGCAGCAGGTAGCAGGTTTCCAGGTAGTCCGACTGTTCAGCCAGTTGTTCGATCGGGTAGCCGCGGTGCAGCAGGATGCCATTGTCGCCGTCGATATAGGTGATCTTCGACTCGCAAGAAGCGGTCGACATGAAGCCTGGGTCGAAAGTGAAACGGCCCGTGGCCGTCAGGCCCCGTACGTCGATAACATCGGGACCAACGGTGCCGGTTAAAATGGGCAGCTCGACGGGGGCTGCGCCCTCGATGATCAACTGCGCTTTTTTGTCAGCCATGTGGCCTCCTATTTATGCTTCAAATCATCAGACAGACCCCCACGCAGGGCCCGCACCACTATAGTGAGATAAATTCAGATGTCAATTTGCCTAAAGTCTTGCTCCAGAAGGCTTTAACCGTACTTTTTCGTCGAAATTGCCTGCCATTTACGCCTTTTATCGCGTCAGCGCAATCAGCTATTAGGGTGAGGTGTGCGCGTTGTCATTAGTAACCTAACTGTCTATACTCGGCCACCGACCGCCAAGGGCTTTTGGGCTTGCTTTCATTGGGGGTCGCACTCCCTGGGTGGTGCTTACCTGACCAGTCGCACTCCCCAACAACTTTGCCCTGATTGTTAGGGGCTCTTCAGTGTGAAAAAAAGCCGTGAATAGCCAACGACCTGTAAACCTAGACCTAAGGACCATCAAACTCCCCATCACCGGCGTTACGTCGTTCCTGCACCGTGTTTCCGGCATCATCCTGTTCCTGGGCCTGGGCATCATGCTTTACGCATTGAGCAAATCCCTGGGTTCCGCGGAAGGTTACGCCGAGGTGAAGGCAACCTTGACCAGCCCACTGGCCAAGTTCGTAGCGTGGGGCCTGCTGTCCGCTCTGCTGTATCACCTGGTAGCCGGTGTGCGCCACTTGATCATGGATGCGGGTATCGGTGAGACGCTGGAAGGCGGCCGCCTGGGCTCGAAAATCATCATCGCCATTTCCGTGGTGCTGATCGTTCTGGCAGGAGTTTGGATATGGTAACCAGCGTAACGAATCTGTCGCGTTCGGGCCTCTATGACTGGATGGCACAGCGTGTGTCTGCGGTCGTTCTCGCGGCTTATTTCATTTTCCTGATCGGATACCTCGTCGCAAACCCGGGCATCGGCTACGAGCAATGGCACGGCCTGTTCGCCCACAATGCGATGCGAATCTTCAGTCTGCTGGCCCTTGTGGCCCTGGGCGCTCACGCCTGGGTCGGCATGTGGACCATCGCGACCGACTACCTGACGCCAATGGCGCTGGGCAAGTCCGCGACCGCAGTCCGTTTCCTCTTCCAGGCAGTATGCGGCATCGCGATGTTCGCTTACTTCGTCTGGGGTGTGCAGATTCTTTGGGGTATCTGATTCATGGCTAACATTCCTACTATTTCATTCGACGCCATCATTATTGGTGGCGGCGGTGCCGGCATGCGCGCTGCGCTGCAGCTGGCCCAGGGTGGGCACAAGACCGCCGTGATCACCAAGGTGTTCCCGACGCGTTCGCACACCGTATCGGCCCAGGGTGGCATTACCTGCGCCATCGCCTCCGCTGACCCGAACGATGACTGGCGCTGGCACATGTACGATACCGTCAAGGGTTCCGACTATATCGGTGACCAGGACGCTATCGAATACATGTGTCAGGAAGGCCCGGCTGCGGTGTTCGAGCTGGACCACATGGGTCTGCCGTTCTCCCGTACCGAGCAAGGCCGTATCTACCAGCGTCCGTTCGGCGGCCAGTCCAAGGATTACGGTAAAGGTGGCCAGGCTGCCCGTACCTGCGCCGCGTCCGACCGTACCGGTCACGCGCTGCTGCACACCCTTTATCAGGGCAACCTGAAAGCCGGTACCACGTTCCTGAACGAGTACTACGCTGTCGATCTGGTGAAGAACGGCAAGGGCGAGTTCGTCGGCGTGATCGCCATCTGCATCGAAACCGGTGAAACCACCTACATCCGCGCCAAGGCTACCGTGCTGGCGACCGGCGGTGCAGGGCGTATCTACGCGTCGACCACCAATGCCCTGATCAACACCGGTGACGGCGTCGGCATGGCTCTGCGTGCAGGCGTACCGGTGCAAGACATCGAAATGTGGCAGTTCCACCCGACCGGCATCGCCGGCGCCGGTGTACTGGTGACCGAAGGTTGCCGTGGTGAAGGTGGCTACCTGATCAACAAGCACGGCGAGCGTTTCATGGAGCGTTATGCGCCGAACGCGAAAGACCTTGCTGGTCGTGACGTCGTGGCCCGTTCGATGGTCAAGGAAATCATCGCCGGCAACGGCTGTGGCCCGAACGGCGACCACGTACTGCTCAAGCTCGATCACCTGGGCGAAGAAGTGCTGCACAGCCGTCTGCCAGGTATCTGCGAGCTGTCCAAGACCTTTGCTCACGTTGACCCGGTGGTTGCGCCGGTGCCAGTGGTTCCGACTTGCCACTATATGATGGGCGGCGTGCCGACCAACATTCATGGCCAGGCGATCACCCAGAACGCCGACGGTGTGGACGAGATCATCCATGGTCTGTTCGCGGTAGGCGAAGTGGCCTGCGTATCGGTTCACGGTGCCAACCGCCTGGGTGGCAACTCGCTGCTCGACCTGGTGGTATTCGGCCGCGCTGCCGGCCTGCACCTGGAAAAAGCCCTGACCGACGGCATCGAATACGATGACGCCACCGACGCCAACATCGAAACCGCCCTGGCGCGCCTGAACGCTCTGAACGAGCGCACTGACGGCGAAGACGTGGCAACCCTGCGTCGCGAGCTGCAAAGCTGCATGCAGAACTACTTCGGTGTGTTCCGTACCGGCGAATACATGCAGAAGGGCATCGCCCAGCTGGCCGACCTGCGCACGCGCATCGCCAACGTCAAGATCAACGATAAGAGCCAGGCGTTCAACACCGCTCGTATCGAAGCCCTTGAGCTGCAGAACCTGCTGGAAGTGGCAGAAGCGACTGCGATCGCCGCCGAGGTTCGTAAGGAATCCCGTGGCGCCCACGCTCGTGAAGACTTTGAAGACCGCGACGACGAGAACTGGTTGTGCCACACCCTGTACTTCCCGGGTGACAAGCGCGTAACCAAGCGTGCCGTGAACTTCTCGCCGAAGACGGTGCCGACGTTTGAACCGAAGATTCGGACTTACTAAGGGTGGCTGCCATGTTGAAAGTCAGTGTTTACCGCTACAACCCTGATCAGGACGCCGCGCCGTTCATGCAGGAGTTCCAGGTCGATACCGGTGGTAAAGACCTGATGGTGCTGGATGTACTGGCACTGATCAAAGAGCAGGACGAAGGTTTCTCCTATCGTCGCTCTTGCCGTGAAGGTGTGTGCGGTTCCGACGGCATGAACATCAACGGCAAAAACGGCCTGGCGTGCATCACTCCGCTGTCCGCCGTGGTCAAGGGCAATAAGCTGATCGTTCGTCCACTGCCAGGTTTGCCGATTATCCGTGACCTGGTTGTGGATATGAGCATCTTCTACAAGCAATACGAGAAAGTTAAGCCATTCCTGCAGAACGACACGCCGGCTCCGGCCATCGAGCGTCTGCAGTCCCCGGAAGAGCGTGAAAAACTCGACGGCCTGTACGAGTGCATCCTGTGCGCTTGCTGCTCGACGTCCTGCCCATCCTTCTGGTGGAACCCGGACAAGTTCCTGGGCCCGGCTGCGCTGCTGCAAGCCTACCGCTTCCTGGCAGACAGCCGTGACACCAAGACGTCCGAGCGTCTGGCTTCACTGGATGACCCGTTCAGCGTATTCCGCTGCCGCGGGATCATGAACTGCGTCAACGTATGTCCCAAAGGCCTGAACCCGACTAAGGCCATTGGTCACATCCGTAACATGCTGCTGCAAAGCGGCGTGTAACTGACGTAAAAGCAGGACCGTTGTGCCCGTAAATGCTGCGGCGCAGGCTTCAACCGGCGCCGTAGTTTTAACTTGAGCAGCGACTTACAAAGCCGCGGCTCTTATTTTGAAGAAATGAGACAAGCAGGGGCATTCGGGTTGGTACCCGAACTATCAGCGTGATCCTAAGTGGCTTGTTTTGGTCGCTGCACTTGGCCTTTTGCAAGCAAACTCGGTGTTTTCGCCGGTGGTGTCCCCAAATCGAGGGTGACCAAGCATGCAAGAAAGCGTGATGCAGCGCATGTGGAACAGCGGCTATCTTTCAGGTGGTAACGCTGCCTATGTGGAAGAGCTTTATGAGCTCTACCTGCACGACCCTAACGCTGTGCCAGAAGAATGGCGCACCAAATTTCAGACGTTGTCTTCAGACGGCAACGCTGCCACCGATGTATCGCATGCTGCGATTCGCGATCATTTCGTGCTGCTGGCAAAGAACCAGCGCCGCGCCCAACCGGTTTCCGCCGGCAGCGTGAGCAGTGAGCACGAGAAGAAGCAAGTTGAAGTACTGCGACTGATCCAGGCTTACCGGATGCGCGGCCACCAGGCGGCCCAGCTTGACCCGCTGGGGCTCTGGCAGCGTC
The DNA here is from genome assembly GCF_003851705.1 of Pseudomonas sp. R2-37-08W. Classification (NCBI taxonomy): domain Bacteria; kingdom Pseudomonadati; phylum Pseudomonadota; class Gammaproteobacteria; order Pseudomonadales; family Pseudomonadaceae; genus Pseudomonas; species Pseudomonas sp. R2-37-08W. The sequence goes on from NZ_CP027728.1 coordinate 1,943,857, forward strand.
CTGCACCTGCTGACCTGTCGATCAATCATTACGGCTTGACCAATGCCGATCTTGATACGACCTTCCGTGCCGGCGACCTGTTCATCGGCAAAGAGGAAGCGAGCCTACGCGAAATTCACGAAGCGTTGCAGCAGACATATTGCCGCACCATCGGCGCTGAGTTCACGCACATCACCGATTCCGAGCAGCGCCAGTGGTTCCAGCACCGCCTGGAAGGCGTGCGTGGCCGTCCGGTATTGTCCGCCGATGTGCGCAGCCACCTGCTTGAGCGCGTGACTGCCGCTGAAGGTCTCGAAAAATACCTGGGTACCAAATACCCGGGCACCAAGCGTTTCGGCCTGGAAGGCGGCGAAAGCCTGATTCCGATGCTCGACGAGCTGATCCAGCGTTCCGGTTCCTACGGCACCAAGGAAGTCGTGATCGGCATGGCCCACCGTGGTCGCCTGAACGTGTTGGTCAACACCTTCGGCAAGAACCCGCGCGAGCTGTTCGACGAGTTCGAAGGCAAAAAGAAGGTTGAACTGGGTTCCGGTGACGTTAAATACCACCAGGGCTTCTCGTCCAACGTCATGACCACCGGCGGTGAAGTTCACCTGGCCATGGCCTTCAACCCCTCCCACCTGGAAATCGTTTCTCCAGTGGTCGAGGGTTCGGTGCGGGCTCGCCAGGATCGTCGTAACGACACCACCGGTGAAAAGGTGCTGCCGATTTCCATCCACGGTGACGCGGCATTCGCCGGTCAAGGCGTGGTCCTGGAAACGTTCCAGATGTCGCAGACCCGCGGCTTCAAGACCGGCGGTACGGTTCACATCGTCATCAACAACCAGGTTGGCTTCACCATCAGCAACCCGCTGGATGCGCGCTCCACCGAGTACGCCACCGACGTTGCCAAGATGATCCAGGCGCCGATTCTCCATGTGAATGGTGATGATCCGGAAGCCGTACTGTTCGTGACCCAACTGGCTGTCGACTACCGCATGCAATTCAAGCGTGACGTGGTGATCGACCTGGTTTGCTACCGCCGTCGCGGTCACAACGAAGCGGACGAACCAAGCGGCACCCAGCCGTTGATGTACCAGCAGATCACCAAGCAGCGCACCACCCGTGAGCTGTACGCCGAAAGCCTGACCAAGGCCGGCGTGCTGGATGATGCGCGTGTTCAGGCGAAAATCGATGAATACCGCAACGCGCTGGATAACGGCCTGCATGTAGTGAAGAGTCTGGTCAAAGAGCCGAACAAAGAGCTGTTCGTCGATTGGCGTCCGTACCTGGGTCACACTTGGACCGCGCGCCATGACACCAGCTTCGACTTGAAGACCTTGCAGGAGTTGTCTGCCAAGTTGCTGGAAATCCCTGAAGGCTTCGTGGTTCAGCGCCAGGTTGCGAAGATCTACGAAGACCGTCAGAAGATGCAAGCCGGCGGCCTGCCGATCAACTGGGGTTACGCCGAAACCATGGCGTACGCGACCCTGGCGTTCGAAGGTCACCCGATCCGCATGACCGGCCAGGACATCGGCCGCGGTACGTTCTCGCACCGTCATGCCGTGTTGCACAACCAGAAAGACGCGGGCACCTACATCCCGTTGCAGAACCTGTACGAAGGCCAGCCACGTTTCGACCTGTACGATTCGTTCCTGTCCGAAGAAGCCGTACTGGCGTTCGAATACGGCTACTCCACTACCACGCCGCAGGCGCTGGTGATCTGGGAAGCCCAGTTCGGCGACTTCGCCAACGGTGCCCAGGTGGTTATCGACCAGTTCATCACCAGCGGCGAGCACAAGTGGGGCCGCCTGTGCGGTCTGACCATGCTGTTGCCCCATGGTTATGAAGGGCAGGGTCCGGAGCACTCCTCGGCCCGTCTGGAGCGTTACCTGCAGTTGTGCGCCGAGCACAACATCCAGGTGTGCGTACCGACGACCCCGGCGCAGATCTACCACTTGCTGCGTCGCCAGGTAATCCGCCCGCTGCGCAAGCCGCTGGTCGTGTTGACTCCCAAATCGCTGTTGCGTCACAAATTGGCCGTTTCGACCCTGGAAGACCTGGCCGAAGGTTCGTTCCAGACCGTTATTCCAGAAATCGATACGCTGGACGCCGCCAAGGTCACTCGCCTGATCCTGTGCAGCGGCAAGGTCTACTACGATCTGCTGGAAAAACGCCGTGCCGAAGGCCGCGAAGACATCGCCATCGTGCGTATCGAGCAGCTTTACCCGTTCCCGGAAGATGACCTCATGGAGATCATCGCGCCTTACACCAACCTCACGAATGTCGTGTGGTGTCAGGAAGAACCGATGAACCAGGGCGCCTGGTACAGCAGCCAGCATCACCTGCGTCGCAGCATCGGCAACCACAACAAGGCTTTGGGCCTGGAGTATGCCGGTCGTGATGCATCTGCTGCACCTGCTTGTGGCTACGCGTCGATGCACGCCGAGCAGCAGGAAAAACTGCTGCAAGATGCTTTCACTGTTTAACGCCTTCGCGCTGACTGAAACCGAATTTTAAGGACCTACAGATAATGGCTATCGAAATCAAAGCCCCGTCATTCCCGGAATCGGTTGCCGATGGCACCGTTGCCACCTGGCACAAGAAACCAGGCGAGGCCGTCAAGCGTGACGACCTGATCGTCGACATCGAGACCGACAAGGTTGTGCTGGAAGTGCTGGCCGAAGCCGACGGCGTGCTGGGCGCGATCGTTGCAGAAGAAGGCGCTACCGTTCTGTCGAACCAGGTACTGGGTTCGATCGAAGAGGGCAGCGCTGCTGCCGCGCCTGCTGCTGCCGCACCGGCTGCCGCTGCCTCTGCTGCCCCGGCCGCCGCTCCGGCTGCAGGTGGCGAAGACCCAATCGCAGCACCGGCTGCGCGTCAACTGGCTGAAGAGAACGGTATCAACCTGGCTTCCATCAAAGGCACCGGCAAAGACTGCCGTGTTACCAAGGAAGACGTGGTTGCTGCTATTGAAGCCAAGAAAAACGCTCCGGCTGCCGCACCTGCCAAGGCCGCTGCTCCAGCTGCCGCCGCGCCTGTATTCGCCGCCGGCGACCGCACCGAGAAGCGCGTACCGATGACCCGTGTACGTGCCACCGTGGCCAAGCGCCTGGTTGAAGCTCAGTCGAACATGGCGATGCTGACCACGTTCAACGAAGTCGACATGACTGAAGTCATGGCCCTGCGTTCGAAGTACAAGGATCTGTTCGAGAAGTCCCACAACGGCGTGCGCCTGGGCTTCATGTCGTTCTTCGTGAAAGCGGCCACCGAAGCGCTGAAGCGCTTCCCGGCAGTCAACGCTTCCATCGACGGCGCCGACATCGTTTACCATGGCTATGCAGACATCGGCGTTGCCGTGTCCAGCGACCGTGGCCTGGTGGTTCCGGTTCTGCGTAACGCCGAGCTGATGAGCCTGGCCGAAATCGAAGGCGGCATCGCCGGCTTCGGCAAGAAAGCCCGTGACGGCAAGCTGACCATCGACGAGATGACCGGCGGTACCTTCACCATCACCAACGGTGGTACCTTCGGTTCGATGATGTCGACGCCGATCGTCAACCCACCGCAAGCTGCGATCCTGGGCATGCACAACATCATCCAGCGTCCGATGGCCATCAATGGCCAGGTCGTGATCCGCCCAATGATGTACCTGGCGCTGTCTTACGATCACCGCCTGATCGATGGTAAAGAAGCCGTGACGTTCCTGGTGACCATCAAGAATCTGCTGGAAGACCCGGCTCGCCTGCTTCTGGATATCTAAAAAGCAGCTGCAGGTCGCAAGCTGCAAGCGCCAAGCCCAAAGCGGCGAGCGGTGCTTTCAACTTGCGGCGTGCGGCTTGTAGCTTGCAGCTAAAAAGGGAACCTTTTTATGACACAGAAATTTGACGTTGTAGTGATTGGTGCAGGCCCTGGCGGCTATGTTGCCGCCATCAAGGCCGCACAACTGGGCCTCTCGACTGCTTGCATCGAAAAGTACACCGACAAGGAAGGCAAACTGGCGCTGGGTGGTACCTGCCTGAACGTGGGTTGCATTCCGTCCAAGGCGCTGCTGGACAGCTCCTGGAAATTCCACGAAGCCCAGGATGGCTTCGCGATTCACGGTATCAACCATGCTGGCGTGACCATGGACGTGCCAGCGATGGTCGGCCGTAAAGCCAACATCGTCAAAGGCCTGACTTCCGGCGTTGCCACCTTGTTCAAGGCCAACGGCGTTACTTCCCTGCAAGGTCACGGCAAACTGCTGGCCGGCAAGAAAGTTGAAATCACCAAGCCGGACGGCTCGGTTGAAGTCATCGAAGCCGAGAACGTGATCCTGGCCCCTGGTTCGCGTCCAATCGACATTCCACCGGCTCCAGTCGATCAGAACGTGATCGTTGATTCGACCGGCGCCCTGGAATTCCAGGCCGTACCTAAGCGCCTGGGCGTCATCGGCGCCGGCGTCATCGGCCTGGAACTGGGTTCGGTATGGTCCCGCCTGGGTTCCGAAGTGACCGTGCTCGAAGCCCTGGACACGTTCCTGCTGGCTGCCGACACCGCCGTGTCCAAGGAAGCCTACAAGACCCTGACCAAGCAAGGTCTGGACATCAAGCTTGGCGCCCGTGTTACCGGTTCTAAAGTCAACGGCGAAGAAGTGGTCGTGACCTACACCGACAAGGAAGGCGAGCAGACCATCACCTTCGACAAGCTGATCGTAGCCGTTGGTCGCCGTCCAGTGACCACCGACCTGCTGGCTTCCGACAGCGGCGTGAGCATCGATGAGCGTGGTTTCATTCACGTTGACGATCACTGCGCAACCACCGTGCCGGGCGTTTACGCGATCGGCGACGTGGTTCGTGGCATGATGCTGGCCCACAAGGCTTCCGAAGAAGGCATCATGGTTGTCGAGCGCATCAAGGGTCACAAGACCCAGATGAACTACGACCTGATTCCATCGGTTATCTACACCCATCCGGAAATTGCATGGGTCGGCAAGAACGAACAGCAGTTGAAAGCTGAAGGCGTTGAAGTTAACGTCGGCACCTTCCCGTTTGCCGCTTCTGGCCGTGCCATGGCAGCCAACGACACCGGTGGTTTTGTCAAAGTCATCGCTGATGCCAAGACTGACCGCGTATTGGGCGTCCACGTGATTGGCCCAAGCGCTGCAGAACTGGTTCAGCAAGGCGCTATCGGTATGGAATTCGGCACCAGCGCCGAAGACCTGGGCATGATGGTCTTCTCCCATCCGACCCTGTCCGAAGCGTTGCACGAAGCAGCGTTGGCTGTGAATGGCGGCGCCATCCACATCGCCAACCGCAAGAAGCGCTAAGCGAGATAATAAGAAACCACGGCGGAGTTGCCCGTCGTGAGCCTTGCGCGCAAGACTCACCGCGGAATATCCGCTGGACGCAGCCTTGCGCAGCTTTACGGGCCATAAGCCCTGCAAGTTGCGCAAGCAGCAGTCACAGGTGGCGCGGCACTCATAATGAGCGCAGCGCCGAATGCGCAGTACCTAACGAAGACGGTAAAAAGCATGAATCTTCACGAGTATCAGGGTAAGCAGCTGTTCGCTGAATACGGCCTGCCAGTTTCCAAGGGCTACGCAGTAGACACCCCGGAAGCAGCAGCAGAAGCTTGCGACAAAATCGGCGGCAGCGAGTGGGTTGTCAAAGCCCAGGTCCACGCCGGTGGTCGCGGTAAAGCGGGCGGCGTTAAGCTGGTTCGCAGCAAAGAAGACGCCAAGGCCTTCGCACAGCAGTGGCTGGGCAAGCGTCTGGTGACTTACCAGACTGATGCCAATGGCCAGCCAGTCACCAAGATCCTGGTTGAATCGTGCACTGATATCGCTAAAGAGCTGTACCTGGGCGCTGTCGTTGACCGTTCGAGCCGTCGCATCGTGTTCATGGCTTCCACCGAAGGTGGCGTGGACATCGAGAAGATCGCTCACGAAACCCCAGAAAAAATTCTGAAAGCCACTATCGATCCACTGGTTGGCGCTCAGCCATTCCAGGGTCGCGAGCTGGCTTTCCAACTGGGCCTGGAAGGCAAGCAAGTTGCCCAGTTCGCCAAGATCTTCGTCGGTCTGGCCAAACTGTTCCAGGATCACGATCTGGCCCTGCTGGAAGTGAACCCGCTGGTGATCAAGGCTGACGGCGATCTGCACTGCCTCGACGCCAAGATCAACATCGACGCCAACGCCATGTACCGTCAGCCTAAGCTGAAGACTTTCCATGATCCGTCCCAGGACGATCCGCGCGAAGCGCACGCTGCCAAGTTCGAACTGAACTACGTAGCCCTGGAAGGTAACATCGGCTGCATGGTCAACGGTGCCGGCCTGGCCATGGGTACCATGGACATCGTCAACCTGCATGGCGGCAAACCAGCCAACTTCCTCGACGTAGGTGGTGGCGCTACCAAGGAACGTGTTACCGAAGCGTTCAAGATCATCCTGTCCGACTCCAACGTCGCTGCAGTACTGGTCAACATCTTCGGCGGCATCGTTCGTTGCGACATGATTGCCGAAGGCATCATCGGTGCAGTGAAAGAAGTTGGCGTTAAAATCCCGGTTGTTGTTCGCCTTGAAGGTAACAACGCTGAACTGGGCGCTAAAGTACTGGCAGAAAGCGGTTTGAACATCATCGCGGCTACCAGCCTGACCGACGCTGCTCAACAAGTTGTCAAAGCTGCGGAGGGCAAATAATGAGCGTCCTGATCAATAAAGACACCAAAGTTATCTGCCAGGGTATTACCGGTTCGCAAGGTAGTTTCCACACCCAGCAAGCCATCGAATACGGCACCAAGATGGTTGGCGGCGTAACTCCGGGCAAAGGCGGCACCGAGCACCTGGGCCTGCCAGTGTTCAACACCGTGAAAGAAGCTGTAGAAACCACTGGCGCTACCGCCAGCGTGATCTACGTTCCAGCACCTTTCTGCAAAGATTCCATCCTGGAAGCGGCATTCGGCGGCATCAAGCTGATCGTGTGCATCACCGAAGGCATTCCTACCCTGGACATGCTGGACGCTAAAGTTAAGTGCGACGAACTGGGCGTTGTCCTGATCGGCCCTAACTGCCCAGGCGTGATCACTCCAGGCGAATGCAAGATCGGCATCATGCCAGGTCACATTCACTTGCCAGGCAAAGTCGGTATCGTTTCCCGTTCCGGCACCCTGACCTACGAAGCTGTGAAGCAGACCACTGACGCCGGTTTCGGTCAGTCGACTTGCGTCGGCATCGGCGGTGACCCGATCCCAGGCTCCAACTTCATCGACATCCTGAAGCTGTTCCAGGAAGACCCGAAGACCGAAGCGATCGTCATGATCGGTGAGATCGGCGGTTCGGCCGAAGAAGAAGCCGCTGCCTACATCAAGGCACACGTGACCAAGCCGGTTGTTTCCTACATTGCTGGTGTGACTGCCCCTGCGGGCAAGCGCATGGGCCATGCTGGCGCAATCATCTCTGGCGGCAAAGGCACTGCAGACGAGAAGTTTGCTGCCCTGGAAGACGCAGGCGTGAAAACCGTGCGTTCGCTGGCAGACATCGGCAAGGCTTTGTCCGAGCTGACCGGTTGGGCTGTCAAGTAAGCCTCGCGCTTAGCTGACGCTTTACCAGCAAAGGCCACCTTCGGGTGGCCTTTGTGCATTTGGGCCGCCCATTTATTGAAATGTACTCGGTCCCATGTGGGAGGGGCTTGCTCCCGATGAAGGTGAATCAGTCACTGATATATTGACTGGCACACTGCCATCGGGAGCAAGCCCCCTCCCACATTTTTGTCTGTATTGCCAAATTAAGTATGAAAACACGACATTGAAATGTCGCTTATCGGACAGTTCGCCCTGCAACAGTGCGTTTGTCAGGCTAATTCTGTACCCTAGCCGCCTCTTTATGCGTGCGCCTCCCAAAAGGAAGCCCCGCGCTGGACCGGTCGGTCCCGATCAGGACCGGCAGCCTTTCCCTCATCCATAGGGAAGCCCTCTCTAAATTCCGATTCAGTAGTGTGGTATTTCCTCAAATGAAAGTGTTGAAAAGCCAGGATATCCTGGCGTTGGGCTTTATGACCTTTGCCCTGTTCGTGGGCGCCGGCAACATCATCTTCCCGCCTATCGTGGGCTTGCAGTCCGGGCCACACGTCTGGATGGCCGCCTTGGGGTTCCTGATTACCGCAGTTGGCCTGCCGGTCGTCACCGTGATCGCACTGGCCAAGGTCGGCGGCGGTATGGATGCGCTGAGCAGCCCGATCGGCAAGATCGCTGGCGGCCTGCTCGCGGCGGCGGCGTACCTGGCGGTCGGGCCGCTGTTCGCCACGCCGCGTACCGCCACCGTTTCGTTCGAAGTGGGCCTGGCGCCGCTGACCGGCGAAAGCCCGCTGGCGCTGTTCCTGTACAGCTCGGTGTATTTCCTGGTGGTGTTTTTCGTGTCGCTGTACCCAGGGCGCCTGCTGGACACCGTGGGGCGTTTCCTCGCGCCGCTGAAGATCATCGCCCTGGCCATCCTTGGCATCGCCGCGTTTGCCTTGCCGGCCGGTGAAGTCGGTGTCGCCACGCCGGAATACGTCGCCGCGCCATTCTCCCAGGGCTTTATCAATGGCTACCTGACCATGGATACCCTGGGTGCGCTGGTATTTGGCATTGTCATCGTCAATGCGATTCGCTCCCGTGGCGTGGAATCGCCCAAGCTGATCACGCGTTACGCGATCATTGCCGGGCTGATTGCCGGCGTGGGCCTGGCGCTGGTGTACATCAGCCTGTTCCGCCTGGGTTCGGGCAGTCATGCCGTGGCCGCAGGTGCCAGCAACGGTGCCGCAGTGCTGCACGCCTATGTACAACATACCTTCGGCTCACTGGGCAGCGGTTTCCTGGCGGTGCTGATTTCCCTGGCGTGCCTGGTCACCGCCGTGGGCCTGACCTGCGCCTGCGCCGAGTACTTCAGCCGTGTGCTGCCGCTGTCCTACAAGACCCTGGTGGTGATCCTCGCGCTGTTCTCGCTGTTCGTGTCCAACCTGGGCCTGACCAAGCTGATCGCGTTCTCCATCCCGGTGCTCACCGCGATCTACCCGCCGTGCATCGTGTTGGTGGCCCTGAGCTTCTGTAAGGATTTCTGGCAGGAGCAGGGCCGTATCGTTGGCCCGGTCATGCTGGTGTCGTTTATCTTTGGCTGCATCGATGCGCTCAAGGGCGCGGGCCTGGCGGATTGGATGCCGTCGCAACTGATGCACCTGCCGTTGAGCGAGCAGGGCCTGGCGTGGTTGGTGCCGTCGGTGATGATCCTGGTGGTGGCGGTGGTGGTGGATCGCATGCTGGGCAAACGCAGCGAAGCCATCGCGTAGTACCGGTTTCAACGCATTGCTGAAATGCCCCGTATCAATCGATACGGGGCATTTTTTATGGGCGTCATGCAGTGTCTTTTTGCTTGAGCTAGCGTCGAACAGGTGACTCAATTCTCAAATGGAAACTGTGAACAAGGGCCCACATGTCGTTTGTCGAAACCAATCAAGTCCACCTGCTTGCTGCCCTATGGTTCATCCTGTGTTGGGGTGGTTATACCCGTTACGCCACCTGGAAGGCCCGCGACACGGCCTGTCTGGCCAGCGTGTTGCATCTGTATCGCGAAGACTGGATGCGCCGCATGTTGCTGCGCGATAACCGCATCGCCGACGCCAGCGTGATCGGTAACCTGGAGCGGAACGCCTCGTTCTTCGCCTCCAGCACCTTGATCATCCTCGCCGGCATCCTCACCGTGCTGGGCGCCTCCGAGCGGGCGGTATCGCTGCTGGCGGATATCCCGATGGTGCAGCAGGCCTCCCAGGGTATGTCGGAGATCAAGTTGCTGTGCCTGGCGCTGGTGTTCGTCTACGCCTTCTTCACCTTCAGCTGGTGCATGCGTCAGTACAACTTTGCCGCAGTGCTGGTGGGCTCGGCGCCGATGATTGGTGAGCGGCATGTGTCGGAGCAGGAGCGCAATGCGTTTGCCTTGCGGGCGGCGCGGGTGATTTCGATGGCGGCCAACCAGTTCAACTTTGGCCTGCGCGCTTATTACTTCGGCATGACCATGCTGGCCTGGTTTGTCAGCCCGTGGTTGTTCATGTTGATGAGCAGCGGGGTGGTACTAGTGCTTTACCGTCGTGAGTTCCATTCCGACGTTTTACAGGTGATGGTGTATACCCCGACGGAGATGCACGTCCCGGATCCGGCAAAAGACAACGTCTCTTGAACGCCGGATAAAACAGCAGGCAAAGAAAAGCCCGCTTTATAAGCGGGCTATCTTTTGTAGCACTACAGCTTTACACCGTGCAATTACTGCTTGGCAGGCTCTGCAGGTGCGGCAGGTGCAGCTTCTTTCGCGGCGGCAGCGTTCGATTCGGCCTGAGCTTTGGCAGCATCGGCGTTTTCTTTCGCAGCGTCGTTCACTTTATCCTGTGCTTTCGCCATGTCTTGCTGAGCTTGCTCAGAATGTGCAGCGGCGTCTTGGGCTTTGTCTTCGGATTTCTTGTCGCAGGCAGCCAGGCCGAGGGCAGCGGCCAGCATCATGGAAATAGCTAATGTGTTGCGCATGGTGTTTCTCCTTATTGAAGATATCTACTGGCCTTTCGAACTCAAGGGGCCAGCATTAGTTCCTTTTGTTCCACAGATATATAAAGCTTTTCGCCAGGAACTTTCCAAATTATTACCTATCCGGCCCACCCACACTAATAAGAATTTAAAAACAATGACCGAAACCCCCTTGTTAGACCGCGCCACTCGCTTTGCTTCGGCGCTTCGCCATTGCCAGGTACTGGGGATTACGGTCCATGCTGCGACGGAGGAGGGCATGACGCTGGTGTTGCCCTACGGCGCGCATATCGTCGGTGATCCCCGCAGCGGCGTCATCCACGGTGGCGCGCTGACTTCGTTGATGGACACCGCCTGCGGCATGGCCACCCTGTGCGTGCTGCCCGAGTTCGAGGTATGCCCGACCCTGGATTTGCGCATCGACTATATGCATCCCGCCGAACCGCATAAACCGGTGTATGGCTTCGCCCAATGCTACCGGGTAACCACCGATGTGATCTTCACCCGCGGCGTGGCCTATCAGGACGATCCGCAGCAGCCCATTGCCCATGTAGTAGGCACCTTCATGCGCATGGGCAAGCACCTCAAGGGGATGCCAGCATGAGTCATCGATTCAAGACCCGCCTGGAGCAAGCACTGGAGCACGGCGATTACGCGGCACTGCTCGGCCTGGTTCCCTACGCAAAGCTGATTGGCGTCGAATGCACGCGCTCAGGGGACGAATTGCTGTTTCGCCTGCCAGCCAACAAGGACAACATTGGTAACCCTATATTGCCGGCGCTGCATGGCGGGGTGATCGCAGGCTTCATGGAACTGTCAGCGGCGTTGCACTTGCTCGTATTTACCGGCGCCCCGGGCCTGCCGAAAATCATCGACTTCTCCCTGGATTACCTGCGCGCCGGCCAATTTCGCGACACCTACGCCACCTGTCAGGTGTGGCGCCAGGGCCGGCGTGTCGCCAACGTGGCGATCACCGCCTGGCAAACCACGCCAGCCGAACCAATTGCCACCGCTCGCGCACATTTCAAGATCGAGGAACCGCCGCGCCCTTGAAATCCAGGTTGGAGCCCCCAACTTTGATGACAACCCGCCGCCAACCCTTTCGGGCGCGGCCATTGCCATCCAATTGGAGTTTGATGACCATGAGTGTGGAAACTCAAAAGGAAACCCTGGGCTTCCAGACCGAGGTGAAGCAGCTGCTACACCTCATGATCCATTCGCTGTATTCCAACAAGGAAATTTTCCTTCGCGAATTGATCTCGAACGCCTCTGACGCTGTCGACAAATTACGTTTCGAAGCCCTGTCCAAGCCTGAGTTGCTGGAAGGTGGCGCCGAACTGAAAATCCGTGTGAGCTACGACAAAGACGCCAAAACCGTCACGCTCGAAGACAACGGTATCGGCATGAGCCGTGACGATGCGATCACCCACCTGGGGACCATCGCCAAATCCGGCACCGCAGACTTCATGAAGAACCTGTCGGGCGACCAGAAAAAAGACTCTCACCTGATCGGCCAATTCGGCGTGGGTTTCTATTCGGCTTTCATCGTTGCCGACAAGGTAGAAGTATTCAGCCGCCGCGCCGGTCTTGACGCCAGCGAAGGTGTGCACTGGGCTTCCAAAGGTGAGGGCGAGTTTGAAATCGCCACCCTCGACAAGCCCGACCGTGGCACCCGTATCGTGCTGCACCTGAAAGATGGCGAAGACGAATTCGCCGATGGCTGGCGCCTGCGCAACATCATCAAGAAATATTCCGACCACATCGCCCTGCCGATCGAGCTGCCGAAAGAACAGACGGCTGCCGAAGGCGAAGAAGCACCGGCCGTCGAATGGGAAACCGTCAACCGCGCCAGCGCCCTGTGGACCCGTCCGCGTACCGAGATCAAGGACGAGGAATACCAGGAGTTCTACAAGCACATCGGCCACGATTACGAGAACCCGCTGAGCTGGAGCCACAACAAGGTCGAAGGCAAGCTGGAATACAGCTCGCTGCTCTACGTGCCGGCCCGTGCGCCGTTCGACTTGTACCAGCGCGAAGCGCCGAAGGGGCTGAAGCTTTACGTACAGCGTGTGTTCGTGATGGACCAGGCGGAATCGTTCCTGCCGCTGTACCTGCGCTTCATCAAGGGTGTGGTCGACTCCAACGACCTGTCGCTGAACGTGTCGCGTGAGATCCTGCAAAAAGACCCGATCATCGACTCCATGAAGTCGGCGTTGACCAAGCGCGTACTCGACATGCTGGAAAAACTGGCGAAGAACGAGCCTGAGAAATACAAGGGCTTCTGGAAAAACTTCGGCCAGGTCATGAAAGAAGGTCCGGCAGAAGATTTCGCCAACAAGGAAAAAATCGCCGGCCTGCTGCGTTTTGCCTCGACTCAAGGTGAAGACGGTGAACAGGTTGTGTCGCTGGCCGACTACCTGGCACGCGCCAAGGAAGGTCAGGACAAGATCTACTACCTCACCGGTGAAACCTACGCTCAGGTTAAAAACAGCCCGCACCTGGAAGTCTTCCGCAAGAAAGGCATCGAAGTGCTGCTGCTGACCGACCGTATCGATGAGTGGCTGATGAGCTACCTCACCGAATTCGACGGCAAGTCGTTTGTGGACGTGGCGCGTGGCGACCTGGACCTGGGCAACCTGGATTCCGAGGAAGACAAGAAAGCCGCTGAAGAAGTCGCCAAGTCCAAAGAAGGCCTGGTTGAGCGCATCAAGGCGTCCCTGGGTGAAGCCGTCAGCGAAGTGCGGGTTTCCCATCGTCTGACCGATTCGCCGGCGATCCTGGCCATCGGCGAGCAGGACCTGGGCATGCAGATGCGTCAGATCCTCGAAGCCAGCGGTCAGAAGGTTCCGGATTCCAAGCCGATCTTCGAATTCAACCCGGCGCACCCGCTGATCGAGAAGCTCGACGGTGAGCAGAGCGAAGAGCGTTTTGGCGACCTGTCGCACATCCTCTTTGACCAGGCGGCCCTGGCCGCTGGCGACAGCCTGAAAGATCCGGCCGCCTATGTGCGCCGACTGAACAAGCTGTTGGTTGAACTGTCGGTTTAACACCGTTGTAGAAAAACCCGCTTCGGCGGGTTTTTTCGTTTTAGCGCACCTCAACTGGAGTGAATCATGAGCCAAGTCATACTACGTTCCGTGGTCTATCAGATTGATGGCCAGACTTATGAAAGCCGCTTGGCGTTCGATGCCAGCCACAAAGGCCCGCTGCCGGGGCTGTTAATGGCGCCGAACTGGATGGGTGTGAGCGCAGGGGCCGAAGAGATCGCCAAGAGCGTGGCCGGCCAAGGCTATGTGGTATTGATCGCCGACCTCTATGGGCAAACCGTGCGCCCTTCGAACGGTGATGAGGCCGGTGCGGCGATGATGCCGCTGAAGAACGACCGTGCCTTGCTGAACAAACGTATGCAAGCCGCCTTCGAACAGCTGCAAAGCCAGACTGAAGCGGCTGTGGATACGTCGAAACTGGCGACCTTCGGCTTCTGCTTCGGTGGCTGCTGCTCCCTGGAGCTGGCCCGTACCGGTGCGCCGTTGAAAGCGGCGGTATCGTTCCATGGCACCCTCGACACACCGAACCCCGCAGATGCGAAGAACATCAAGGGTTCAGTGCTGGTGCTGCACGGCGCCTCGGACCCGCTGGTACCGAAAGAACAACTGCCGGCGTTCGAAGATGAAATGAACGCGGCGGGTGTGGATTGGCAATTGCTGAGCTACGGTGGCGCGGTGCATTCCTTTACCGACCCCGAAGCCAATGTGCCCGGCAAGATGATGTATGACGCCAAGACCGCAGCGCGGGCGTTCCGGTCGATGCATAACTTGCTGGATGAAGTGTTCAAGGGCTGATTTTTTAGTGTCTGTTCGGACGCTATCGGGAGCAAGCCCCCTCCCACACTTGGATTGTGAATACATTGCAAATGTGGGAGGGGGCTTGCCCCCCCGATGACTATCTAACAGGCAACTCAATCCTTTCAGACTCCCCCGGCACCGTCGGCCAATCCCCAGCCGCCCAGCGCTGCTGTGCTTGTTCGATCACCGCCGGATCGCTGGCCACAAAGTTCCAGTTGATCCGCCGTGGCCCATCCAGCGGCGCGCCGCCAAGTATCACCAGGTGGCAGGCACTCTCGGCAGACAGGGTCATCTCCTGCCCACTCGGTAAGACCACCAGGCTGCGTGCCTCCAGAACCTCACCGTCCAACTGCGCGTCACCCTCCAGTACATACACCGCGCGCTCCTCGTGCTCATCCGGGATCAGCAGGGTAGTGGCCGTCTGCATGCGCACGTCGGCATACAGCGTGGGCGACAGCACCGGTACGGGCGACTTGAGACAGAACCCGCTGCCGGCGATCAGGCGCACCTGCACGCCCAGGTTATCGCTGACCGGCAAACTTGCCGCCGGATGATGGCTGTAGTGGCCAGGCCCGGTTTCGTGGTGCTTGGGCGATGCCAGCCACACTTGCAGCCCATGCAGCGTAAAACCACTGGCCTTGACCGCCTCGGGCGTGCGCTCGACGTGGGCAATCGCGCTGCCGGCAGTCATCCAGCTGACCTCGCCGGCCTGCACCACTTGGTCCGAGCCCAGGCTGTCCTTGTGCTGCAAGGTGCCTTCGAACAGATAGGTGAGGGTCGACAGCCCGATATGGGGATGCTGGCGGATATTCATCCCACTGCCCGGCGCGTAACGGGTCGGCAGCATATGGTCGAAAAACACGAAAGGCCCGACGCTGCGGCATTCACGCGAGGGCAGTGGGCGCAGGATAGGCTGGCCCTCGACATCTTCGGGGCGAGGGCGGATCACGGTGAGCGTGGTCATGGGGGCATCCCTGTCTGAGCGGGTTGGATGACGCTGAGCATAACCCGCTCGGACAGAGTTGGCGTTACTGGCTGAAGGCGCCTTCCGAAAGTGTGGTCTCGATGCTGACTTCGGCGGTGGTCATCAGTTTGTGCACCGGGCACTTGTCGGCGACACGGTGCAACTCATCGCGCTGAGCGTCGGTGAGCACGCCCTTGAGGGTCAGCTTGACGTTGAGCCTGTACTTACCTTTTTGCTCTTCGGCGGCGTCGTGGGTAACTTCTACCGTCACGCCGGTGAGCGGAATGTCTTTCTTCTGCGCATAGAGCCTGACGGTCAAGGCCTTGCACGATGCCAGCGCAGCATCGAAGTAATCATGGGGAGAGGGCGCTGAATCGTCACCTCCCAGGCTCTTGGGCAGGTCGGTAAACAGCTCGTGGTTGTTGATAGCGACGCTGTGACGGAAATTCTCAGCGTTCAACGTATTGACGGTAACAGGCATGGCGAACCTCACAAGGCTGTGGATGACGGTCATGCAGTAATAGAACATGCCGACGCCGGGGCGTTCCAGGTTTTTGTCCGTGCTGAACCCTGATGTGTGGCGTAGGGTCTACCCGTATCAGCCCCTATCGAGGTATCACCGTGCTCTGGACCCGTGTGAGTTTTGCCCTGATGCTCGCCGCCAGCAGCCTTGCCGCGCAGGCCCGCGAGTATGCCTACAGCGATGCGCACCTGCATTACGTGGATTTTTTCCAGGAAACCGCAGGCATGGACAAGCTGCTCAAGGCCATGGCGGAGAATCGCATCGAACATGTGATGATTTCCGGCATTCCCGTGGCCAAGAAATGGCATGAGGACGAACCCAAGCGCCCGCGCTATTACGCAGGCGATGACGCCGATGCCTATTGGTACAGCGCCACCGATGTCATCGTCGCCGCTGCGGTCAATAAGCTGACCCCCGAACAGCGCCAGCACTTTCATCCGTTCCTGGCCGGTTTCAATCCAAACGACAAGAACTCCGCTGCCCACATCCAACGCATGCTCGACCTCAACCCAGGGCTGTGGCAGGGCATAGGCGAGGTGTTTACCCGCCACGACGACCTCACCGCGCTGACCTCGGGTGACACACCACGCGCCAACAACGAAGCCATGACGCGCATTTATCACTTGGCGGCGGAGAACGACCTGCCGGTGATGGTGCACTCCAACATCACCTCCAAGCGCGAGCGCAACCCGTTGTACCTGGCCGAAATCGAGCAGCCGCTGCGCAACCATCCGCACACGCGCTTTATCTGGGCCCACGCCGGCACCAGCAAGGAAATCCATCGCCATCAGGTGCAAATGGAGTTCTTGCTGCCCACCTTGAATCGCCTGCTGGAAACCTACCCCAACCTGTATATCGACCTATCGTGGAGCATGCTCACCCCGTATTTGCTGGATGATGCCGGAAAGCCCCGGCCGGAGTGGGTCAAGCTGGTAGAGCGTTTCCCGGATCGCTTTATGCTGGGCTCTGACGTGGTGGGACGCTTCAACAAGCTGGGTAAGGAAATGCGTCGCTTTGATCCCTTCCTTGATGCATTGCCTGAAGACGTTGCCCACAAGGTCGCGCGGGATAACTTTTTGGCCATTCTGCCCAAGTCGCCTCGCGATGAGGGAGCGCACTGATAGCGGGTTTTGGTTTTGTGTAATGACGGAAGGCGCCGTTAACGTACAGCGGTGGCGCGGTTTTTGGTGTAGGGCTGGGGCTGAGGTGGCCCTATCGGGGGCATAGGTATCTACACAATTTTGGCACGCTCCTGAACCTGTGACGGCTCAGGAGCCGAAGCCTCTCTAATTGACGCCCCGCGACCAAAATGTGGGAGGGGGCTTGCCCCCGATAGCGGCCTGACAGCCGACCAGGATGTTGGATCAGAGCGAGTACATATCCGTTGCTGCGGTAACGGCGGCTGGCGGTTCCGCTTTTACAGCGTGTCACTTTTGGAAGGACCCAAAAGTAACCAAAAGGTCCTCGCCCCACCACTCGGCACCTCGCCCCGGCTCGGTGTGCCCGCAATCCGACATTGATTTGGGGGGCCGCCGACACGCGCCATCCATGGCGCGGGGCGGCTAAACCGGCATCCCTGCCGGTTTACCCCCCAAATCACTGTCGGATTGCGGCCAGCGTGGTTTAACGGGGCGCCTAAGATCAAGAGCAGGAGCAAGATCAAGAGCGGCTCGCTTCGCATCGTGGTTACCGTAGGCTGCTACAAAAGTTGTGTAGATACCTATGCCTATCGGGGGGCAAGCCCCCGATGCAGGTGACTCGGTCTCATTCAATGGCCCACAAAAAAGCCCCGAACCAGTCGTAATGCTGTTCACTTAAGCGGAGCAGCATTGCGATCCACTGGAAATCGGGTTTTTGAGATCTTCACCGTCCTCGGCCTTGCAGGTCTGGGGCGGTGATCCAGAAACAAGCTGCCGATACCCTTCCTTAGTTCGGCCAAGCGTCTGCCTGTGGCTGATACCGGATTGGCTGCCGCCATCACGATCAACTGCACGGCGATATACTGGCAAACGGGCTTAAAGCGTATGTCCGACGGAGCTCGACCAAACGCTACCGCTGCTTGACCGGCCTCCCGGCGAATCACGTTGTAAGCGAGTAAAAGCCCCCAGACCTCCTGATAGACCAAGTCGATTTTTTTACTGCGCAAGGTCACGGCATTCTGCTGCATAGAGCTTTTGATATCCCTAAAGCCCAATTCGATTTCCCAGCGTTCCTGATAAAGTTTGGCAACGACCTTGGTGCTGTAGGTGTTGGCTGGTAACGACGTCATGACAGTTTTTAATCTGCCTTGGATTTCATAGCTGACTTCGCGGGCTTCCCAGTGGGTGCCAAGAGCCGGATTTCTCTTTCTGGCTTGCGGTGAGACCTTCATGCGCACCAAGCGGTCGTGCTCGCCGTAACGGATCACTTCTTCACAGACCATGCCTTTTTTGGCGGGAATCAACCAATGACGGTGGGTTCCGGTGTTACTCAGGCTCAACAGCATTTCTGCGCCCTAAAATCCTTTATCGAATAGCGTCACGGAGTGGTCGGGGACTTGCTGCAAAAACTCGTCGGCCAAGCGCATTTCACTGCGCCGGTAAGGCCCTAATTGTGCATCCAGGATTAAGTGCGAACGCACGTTCATCAGCGCTACCAAGCGCATCATGGGGAAGGGAGTCTGACGATCACTGGGCGTATTTCCTGACCCGAAATGATCTCGAAGCTCGGGTGTGTCCGGCGTGCGCAAGAGCGCACCGTCCACCGCGAAGACCTGCAACCCGTGCCAGTCGTCCTCGTCGTAGCGCTCCGAGCCCCATTGAGTGCCGGTTTTACGGAATAACCACTCAACGGGATCGGCCCCTAGTCGCTTGCGGGCTTCAGTGACGCCGCTTCGGGCCAACAAGTGGTCGGAGGCGAGGCCTTGAGCGCAAATGTTCAACCGTCTAGCGACCTCATGGACAGGCTCATCACGAAACAACGCCATGCCAAGCACCAACCAAAGCACCTGATCGGCGGGCAAGCGACGCCGACGAATAGTCGCCTGACTGGATAGATCCAGCGCAGACGCAACCCATTCAATGGGGATGTTCTGGGTGAAAGTGCTTAGGTCGCAGAAGTTGAAAAGGTCGCCGAGGTCGAGCAGGTCCTGTTGAACAGACATAAAAAAATCCGATGCCAGAAGTCTGGCATCGGATTTTCTAGGAAGCCCCGCTTTAGCTCAAATGCTTAAGTGAACAGCATTACGAACCAGTCGGGGCTTTTCATTGGATCAAGCTACAGGCCTTACTTGCCCTGCCAGCGTTTCAGCACCAGGGTGGCGTTAGTGCCACCAAAGCCGAAGCTGTTGCTCATCACGGTGTCGATTTTTACATCTTCAACGGTCTTGGTCAGGATCGGCATATCGGCGACGACCGGGTCGATCTCGTCGATGTTGGCCGAACCGGCCATGAAGTTGCCTTCCATCATCAGCAGGCAGTAGATCGCTTCGTGAACGCCAGCGGCGCCCAGGGAGTGACCTGACAGGCTCTTGGTGGAGCTGATTTTCGGCGCCTTGTCCCCGAATACCGCACGTACGCCTTCCATTTCCTTGGCGTCGCCGACCGGAGTCGAAGTGCCGTGGGTGTTCAGGTAGTCGATCGGGGTGTCCACGGTGGACATCGCCATCTGCATGCAACGGATGGCGCCTTCACCGCTTGGCGCAACCATGTCGTAGCCGTCGGATGTCGCACCGTAGCCGACGATTTCCGCGTAGATCTTGGCGCCACGGGCCAGGGCGTGTTCCAGTTCCTCGACCACGACCATGCCGCCACCGCCGGCGATGACGAAACCGTCACGCTTGGCGTCGTAGGCGCGGGAGGCCTTTTCCGGGGTTTCGTTGTACTGGGTGGACAGCGCGCCCATGGCGTCGAACAGGAACGACTGGCTCCAATGTTCTTCTTCACCGCCGCCGGCGAATACGATGTCCTGCTTGCCCAGTTGAATCTGCTCAACGGCAGTGCCGATGCAGTGGGCGCTGGTGGCGCAGGCCGAGGAGATCGAGTAGTTGACACCCTTGATCTGGAACGGTGTGGCCAGGCAAGCCGAAACGGTGCTGCCCATGGTCCGCGTGACGCGGTACGGGCCAACGCGTTTCACGCCTTTTTCGCGCAGGATGTCCAGCGCTTCCATCTGGTTCAGGGTGGATGCGCCGCCGGAGCCGGCGATCAGGCCGGTACGTACGTTCGACACCTGGTCTTCGCTCAGGCCGGAGTCGGCGATCGCGTCTTTCATGGCCAGGTAGGCGTAGGCGGCAGCGTGGCCGACGAAGCGATAGATCTTGCGATCGATCAGTTCTTCGAGGGGCAGGTCGATGGAGCCGGAAACCTGGCTACGCAGACCCATTTCGGCATATTCCGGGTTGAAGCGGATGCCAGGGCGACTTGCACGCAGGTTAGCGGTGACGGTCTCTTTGTCATTGCCCAGGCAAGAAACGATGCCCAGACCAGTGATAACGACGCGGCGCATGCGGATAACCCTTAAAAGTTGTCAGTGGAAGTGAATACGCCGACCCGAAGGCCTTCGGCAGTATAGATCTCGCGACCGTCGACAGTCACCGAACCGTCGGCGATGGCCAGGTTCAGCTTGCCCTTGAGGACGCGCTTGATTTGAATGTTGTAGGTGACTTTCTTGGCGGTCGGCAGGACCTGGCCAAAGAACTTCACTTCGCCCGAACCCAGGGCGCGACCGCGACCCGGAAGGCCTTGCCAGCCCAGGTAGAAGCCGACCAGTTGCCACATGGCATCGAGGCCCAGGCAGCCCGGCATCACCGGGTCTCCTTCGAAGTGGCAGGCGAAGAACCACAGGTCAGGGGTGATATCCAGCTCGGCGACCAATTCACCTTTGCCGTACTTGCCACCCTCTTCGCTGATATGGGTGATGCGATCCACCATCAGCATGTTCGGGGCGGGCAGTTGCGCGTTACCTGGGCCGAACAGCTCACCGCGACTGCAGCGCAGCAGGTCTTCCCGAGTAAAGGCGTTTTGTTTGGTCATGCGAGCTCCTCAATAATCCCATGCGGCAGGGTAGGGCAAATCTTCCCGAACCGAATGAAGCGTTCATGCCTCATAGCGGTAGCCTACACATAGACTATTGCGTTGTAGTGAAAGTCACAGCGTCAAGGTACTCAATGTACACTTGTTCACTGAAATGTTAAACCGGACCTGTTTATCGGCCCGTTCGGGTGCCTAAGACTGCCGCACTTTCGTCTTCCACGCCAGTCGGACTTGGCTTGAACGCCACAGCTAGTTCACCCAGCGCTGAAGGATTTGCTGCAAATCCGTGCGTTTGAACGGTTTGGCCAGGTAATCGTTCATTCCGGCTGCCAGACAGGCTTCGCGGTCGCCCTGCAAGGCGTTGGCGGTCAGGGCGATAATCGGCAGATCGGCGCAGCCCGGCAGCTGGCGGATGCGCCGGGTGGCCTCGTAGCCGTCGATCAATGGCAGGCGGCAGTCCATCAGGATGGCCGTGAAGATCAGGCTTTCGGCGCTGCGGATCGCCTCGGCGCCATCGGTGGCCAGGCTGACTTCGAAGCCCAGGCTGCGCAGCATAGCCTCGACCACGGTACGGTTAACCGGGTTGTCTTCCACCAGCAGTATGTGCCGCCCGTCGCCTGCACTGGTTTTACCCACGGCGTCCGGGGCGATGGCGGGCAGGCTCTGTTGATCGATAGCCAGCGGAATTTCCAGGGTGAACACCGAACCCCGGCCTTCTTCACTCTGGGCGCGCAGGGTGCCACCCATGCGTTCGGCCAGCGTACGGGCAATCGGCAGGCCGAGGCCGGTGCCGCCGTAACGTCTTGAAATGGAACTGTCGGCTTGCTGGAACGCGTCGAACATTAATTCCAGGCGCTCGGCGGAAATGCCGATACCACTGTCGCGCACGGTGCAGGTGAACCACACCAGTTCATGGTCCAGGGTTTGCCAGTGGGGCTGCACGTGTACCGTGCCGTGCTCGGTGAACTTCAAGGCATTGCCGATCAGGTTCACCAGAATCTGCCGGATACGCGTCGGATCACCGCGCACCCGCAGGGCTTCCATGCCCGATGGAATCGGCAGCTCCAGGGCCAGCCCGCGTTGCTGCGCACTGTGCTGGAACGCCTGGGCGCAACTGCTGATCAGCTCGGCCAGGTTGAAGGAAATATGTTCCAGTTCCAGCGCGGCCCGCTCGATACGTGAAAAGTCGAGGATGTCGTTGATCACCTTGAGCAGATGCTCGGTGGACTCGGAGGCCAGCGCCGCGTACTCGGCCTGCTCTTCGGTCATCTCGGTGGTTTCCAGCAGTTGCAGCATGCCCAGCACGCCATTCATGGGCGTGCGCAGCTCATGGCTCATCATCGCCAGGAAGTCCGACTTGGCATTGTTTGCGCGCTCGGCTTCTTCGCGGGTCTGGATCAACTGGGCCATGGCCTGCTGTTGTTCACGGCTGGCCTGGTTGAGGCCGGCTGCCAGGTTGTTGATGTGCCGCGCCAGATCGCCCAGTTCGGAGTCATCGACAATCGGCAGCGGTGTCTTGTAGTCGCCCTGCTGGATGGCCTTCACCGCATTCCCCATGGCGCTGATCGGCTGCGACAGGCTGGCGGCCAGGCGTCGCGCCAGCAGGCAGGTGAACAACAGCGCGAACAGCGCCAGGACGCCGGCCTTGAACAGGATTTCCTGCTGGCGCTGGCTGAACGCATCGTTGGACATCCCGACGATCACTCGGCCCAGGTAATCCGCGCGCGGCGCCGTGGGTTCGTTGAGATTGTCCTGGAAAAAGTCATTGCCCAACTGGATATGTTGCAAGCGGATCGGTGCCTGGAACACCTTCACCGACAGTGAGCGGTCGTGTTTCTCCGACGGCTGCTCGACGTACACCAGAATGTTCTCGGCGCTGTCCTGAATCTCCAGGAAGCGCACGTGGGGGGTGGCCAGCGTCGCGCGCAGCAGGGTGTCGAGCACCTCGTTGTTGCCGGAAATAACGCCGTACTCGGTGGCCGGCGCCAGTTGGTTGGCGATCAACTGGCCGGTGTGGTCCAGTTCCTGGCGCAAGTCCTGGATACGCACGAAGGTAAAGAAGCTGATCAACAGCAAGGTCAGCAACAGCGCGGGCCCCAGGGTAATGAGCTGGGTGCGGGTGTTGATGTCCCAGCGACGGCGCAAGGTCATGGGCGTCTGTCTCCTTCGGCCAAGCGGGCGGCGACGGCAGCTTCGTCGACCTGTTCGATGCCCAGTGAGCGCGCGACTTGCGGGTTGCCCACCACTTTGAAATGTTCCGGGTAGAGCGTGCGCGGCCAGTTGGCAGGCGGGTGGTCCAGCAGCCGGTCGAGTACCGCGAGCCAGTCAGGCTGGTCGCTGTAAGTGCTGGCCAGGCTCCCAGCGCGGACAAACCCGGCATTGGGCCCCACCAACGGCAATTGCTGGGCATAGCTGCTCAATAACAGGTTCTTGGCGGTTTTAGGGTTGTACAGTTGCGGATCGTCCAGGCCCAGCAGCACGTCGCTGTTCTTGAACAGGGCTTGCAGGGGGCGGCTGTCATTGGTGTTGTCCCAGCGTTGCGGCACGATTTCCAGGCCCAGCGGCGCCGCGTACCGGTTAAGCTCAGGCAGCAGAAATTCGCTGTCGGCACCGTAAAGCACACCGATGCGCCGGGCCTGGGGCAAGATGCTGGCGATCAGGCGCAACTGGCGCGTCAGCGGCGGATCGCTCCACAACAGGCTGATTTTTGCCGGGTGAGCGCCGCCCAGGCGTTGCTGGGCTTGCAGACGGCTGATGCGCAGCACCAGGGTCGGCGGGCCCTGGCTGTCCTGCAAGCGCCAGTCGAGGCCGGGCAGGTCGAGCAGGATCAGGCGGGTAGTGGCGGGCAACTGGCTCGGCGCCGGCAGGTTTTGCAGCAGGGTGAAGGAGACATGGTCTTCGGGGCGCTGCTGGGCGAGGGCCTGTGTAAAGGCTTGGACGCCGGCACCGTCCTCGGCGGCGGTCAGCAGGATTTCCGCGCTCCACACGGGCCTCGTGAACAGCAGGCACGCCAGCAGCAAGCCTTTGCGCCACAGCCTTGAAACGACAGGGAGGGTCATCCGTGACGGGGCGCCCATGTCAGAACTCTAACTGCGCGCTGAAGTAGAGCACATGGCGATGGTCGTAATGGTTGTCGGGCCAGGTGGTCGGCTGGTTATCGAGGCGTTGTTGCAGCATGCCAGCCAGCTCCACGTTGGTTTTGCCCAGGGCAAGGCGCTTGGCCACCCGCAGGTCGACCCGTTCGAAGCGATACTCGTTGAGTGCGTCGTCACCATAGTAGAACAAGGCGCTGGACCAGCCGTGGCCCCATTCGCGCAACCAGCCGGCCGAGCCGCTGTTACGTGCGGTCTGCGCCTTGTCGAGTGGGTTGCTGGTGCTCGCGTCGACATAAGCGTAGGTCAGGCGCAGGCGGTCGGCGTTGCTCACGCGCCAGTCGAATTGGGATTCGGCACCGGTAAAGCGCGAGCTGTTGGCGTTGCTGGCGATGTATTGGTTGTTGCGCAACGGCGAGCTGATCATGTCGGTGATTTCGTCATAGAACAGCTTCACGTCGACATTCAACCCGAGGTCGGCAAAGAAGCCGTTGTAGCCCAGTTCGCGCGAGCGCATCAACTCTTTATCGAGATTGCCCGGGCCGCGTGTTACCACAAAATATTGCCCGGAATTCTGCCCATACACCGGCGAACTGAGGTTGGTGACGCGGTAGCTCCAATTGACGTTGTTCTCGAACATGTCCGGTGAACGGATCGCCTCGGAGTACACCGCCCGCAGGCCGTGGCGCGGGTTGATCAGGTAGTTGACCGCCACGCGGGGTGTCAGCGAATTACCGCTCAAGTGGGTGTCTTCGTACATCGCGCCGCCTTGCAGCAGCCAGTGTTCGCTGGCGCGCCATTCCAGGTGGCCGAACAGGCGCCAGGTGGTGTCGTCCAGCGTTCCGTTGAAGTAGGTGTCGGAGTCGGCGCGGTCGTAGCGGTAATTCATTCCGCTGACCAGGCGCAGGCTGTCGGAGAGGCTGAGGGTGTCTTGCAGCTCCAGGTCGTAGCGGCTTTCCTGGGTGCTTTGGTCGATATCGCCGCACACGCTTTGGCTGGCGCCGTTGCGCCATTGGTCCAGTACCTGGTTGCCCAGCGCCTGCTCGGCGGCGCTGCCGGGCGGGGCGCTACCCTGGCTGAACTGATCCATGTGCCGCGCCAGCTTTTCGGCGTAGTTGGGGTTGAGCTGCCACAGCTGGGTCAGTTCGGGGCTGAACGAGACCTTGGCGTCACAGGCTTTCCAGATCTGCCGACGATTCCATTGCTGGGCCGACCCCTGGATATACAGGCTGTGGTCGGGGTTGAAGTCGAAATTCCAGCGCATTGAGCCCGCGTAGTCCTTGGCGGTGACGTCGGAATTGGTGCCGCCCTCGGTAATCCCGGCGAACACCGGAGTGTAGGTATAGGGACGCTGATTGGTGCCTTCCTTGGCGTCCAGCTGCCAGTCGATGCTCTGTTGCGTATTCAACGTCTGGCTGACGGCCAGGCTGAAGCGGCTGAGGCGGCGGCTGTCTCGGCGGTCGGCACCGGCGGCATCGCTGTCAAAACCATCGTCCTGTTGCCCGGACAGCGACAGGCGCAGGTCGCCGGTTTCCCAGCCCACGCCCTGGCTGGCATAGACATCGTTGATCCCGCCCTCACCGCGGATGACCTTTACCCGCGTGCCCTGGCTGTTGGCCGGTGAACGGGTGAGGATATTGACCACCGCCATCAGCGCATTGGCGCCGTAGCTGACGGTATTGGGGCCACGAAACACCTCAATGCGCTCGATGTCTTCCATGGCCACTGGAATATCGCTCCAGTCCACCGTGGCCAGGCCGGCGCGGTACACCGAGCGTCCGTCGATCAAGACCTGCATGCGCCGTGCATCGCTGGCGCTGGTGCCGTGGTAATTCACCGCCGCCTGGTTGCCGGTGGTGTAGCCGACCATCATCCCGGGCACCAGGCGCAACAGCTCGGCAATGTCACGCGCACCGCTGGCCTTGATCAACTCGCTGTCGATCACGGTCATGCTGCCGGGTACGGCCGCGGCCGATTGCTTGAGACGGGTGGCGGTCAATACCTGCGGCAGCGGTTGGCTGTCGAGGAACAGATCGTCGGCCGACGCACTGGCGCTGCACGCCAGGGTCAACGGCAGCATCAACAGCAGGGATGAGCGGGGAGGAGGGCCCAGGTACACGGCGCGGCCTTGATAATTGCGGATAGCCGCCCATGTTAACTGAGGTGAGGCCTTTTGCCAGTCGTGAGACCTGCAATAACTTCATTCAAGTGTGGCATTTTCCGACAAGCGCACGAATTCACACGGGGGCTGGCCGCAAGCAGGTCGCCCCGTATAATGCCGCCATCGCCACTGGTATGGATTAACGGATTGCATATGACTGAACAGCGCCCTATCGCGGTCCTGGGAGGCGGAAGTTTTGGTACCGCCGTGGCTAACCTGCTGGCCGAGAACGGCCACGCCGTGCGCCAGTGGATGCGTGATCCCGAGCAGGCCGAGGCCATTCGCGTGCATCGGGAAAACCCGCGTTACCTTAAAGGCATCAAGATTCATCCGGCGGTCGAACCCGTTACCGATCTGTTAGCAACCCTCACGGCCTGCGACCTGTGCTTTGTCGCGCTGCCTTCCAGCGCCTTGCGCTCGGTGCTGGCGCCCCACGCCGAACGCCTGGCGGGCAAGCTGCTGGTCAGCCTGACCAAGGGTATCGAGGCGCAGACATTCAAGCTGATGAGCGAAATCCTCCAGGAGATCGCTCCCCAGGCGCGCATTGGTGTGCTGTCCGGGCCGAACCTGGCGCGGGAAGTGGCCGAGCATGCGCTGACCGCCACGGTGGTCGCCAGTGAAGACGAGCAACTGTGCGAGCGCGTCCAGGCGGTGCTGCACGGTCGCACCTTCCGCGTCTACGCGAGTGCCGACCGGTTCGGCGTCGAGCTGGGCGGTGCGCTGAAGAACGTCTACGCCATCATCGCCGGCATGGCCGTGGCCTTGGGGATGGGCGAAAACACCAAGAGCATGCTGATTACCCGTGCTCTGGCGGAGATGACCCGTTTCGCCGTGAATCAGGGCGCCAACCCAATGACGTTCCTGGGCCTGGCGGGCGTCGGCGACCTGATCGTCACCTGCTCGTCGCCGAAAAGCCGTAACTATCAGGTCGGGTTCGCGCTGGGCCAGGGGTTGAGCCTGGAAGAGGCCGTGACCCGCCTGGGCGAAGTGGCCGAAGGGGTCAACACCCTCAAGGTGCTCAAGGCCAAGGCTCAGGAAGTCGGGGTGTACATGCCGCTGGTTGCCGGGCTGCACGCGATCCTGTTTGAAGGGCGCACCTTGAACCAGGTGATCGAGCTGCTGATGCGCGCCGAGCCAAAAACCGATGTCGACTTTATTTCCACCAGCGGTTTCAACTGAGGAACGCGGCATGAACGATTCGAAAGCAGCCCCCAAGTATGAGTCCATTGTGCTGCGCATCCTGTGGATGCTGGTATTTGCCCTGGTGTGGCAGGTGGCGCAGTTCGTGCTCGGCGCCTTGGTGGTGGTGCAACTGATTTACCGGTTGATCTATGGCGCGCCGAACCTGAGCCTGATGAACGTTGGCGACAGCCTCAGCCAGTTCCTTGCGCAGATCGGTCGCTTCGGCAGCTTCCACTCCGAGCAAAAACCCTGGCCGTTCGCTGATTGGCCAACCCCGCGTGCACCGGAAGGTGAAGCCGCGCATAGCGTGCCGCCAGCACCGCACCCGGTACGTGATGAAGAGCCCAAGCTATGAAATTGTGGATCCTGCGCCACGGGCAAGCCCAAGCTCATGCGCGCACTGACGCCGAGCGCAACCTGACCGAGCATGGCCGGGCCGAAGTATTGCGCAGTGCCGCGCACCTGATCGGCCAGCCGCTCAGTGCCATCATCGCCAGCCCTTATGCGAGGGCGCAGCAGACGGCGCAGTTGGTTCGCGAGGCGTTGGGTTTCGAGCCGCCGGTCTGCACGGTGCCGTGGCTGACGCCAGAGGACAGCCCGGCGCAGGTGCTGGAAAAACTCGATACCGATGACAACGTGCTGCTGGTCAGCCATCAGCCCCTGGTGGGCAACCTGATCAGCTTTTTGCAGCACGGTCACTCGCGTCAGCCGCAGCCGATGCATACCGCCAGCCTCGCGCTGTTGGAGGGTGACTTCCCATTGGCAGGGTTGATGAGCCTGGTCAGCGTTGAAAATCCATAAGCTATAGCGCTTATCTGGAATGCTGTTGTGTGTCAGGATTAGGATCGTAATAAAACCAATAAGGACAGTCCCATGAGCCTGTGGCGCACGCAACCGAATATCGAACAGCTCAACGCGAGCCAGAAAAACACCATCGGTGAATTGCTGGATATTCGCTTTGAAAGCTTCGACGACGAATCCATCACCGCCAGCATGGTGGTCGATCACCGCACCCATCAGCCCTACGGCCTGTTGCATGGCGGCGCCTCCGTGGTACTGGCCGAAAGCCTCGGCTCCGTGGCGGCCTACCTGTGCGTCGATGCGAGCAAGTTCTATTGCGTGGGCCTGGAGGTCAACGCCAATCACCTGCGCGGTGTGCGCAGCGGGCGCGTAACGGCGGTGGCCAGGGCCATTCATATCGGCCGCACGACCCAAGTGTGGGACATCCGCTTGACCAACGACGAGGGCAAGGCCAGTTGCGTATCGCGCCTGACCGTGGCCGTGGTGCCCCTGGGCGAACAGCCTCCGGCGCGATAGACATGGCGTGAGTGTCATCATTCCTGGCGGTTACGGTCATTGCCGTGAACGCCAGGCATGGTGACAATCAACCTCTGTTCCTGAAGAGCGCGCCGCTATGTCGCAGCATGTGTTTTTCGCCCACGCCAATGGCTTCCCGTCGGCCACCTACGGCAAGTTGTTCGCGGCCCTGGCTCCCGAATATACGGTGGGGCATCTGCCGCAGCACGGCCACGATCCCAGGTTCCCGGTGGACGATAACTGGCAGAACCTGGTCGATGAACTGATCCACCATCTGCAGCAGCAACCGGAGCCGGTGTGGGGCGTCGGCCATTCCCTGGGCGGGGTCTTGCATTTGCACGCCGCCATGCGCTGCCCGCAGCTGTACCGTGGCGTGGTGATGCTGGACTCGCCGGTGTTGACCCGCGCGGATCGCTGGGTGATTCGCGCCGCCAAACGCTTTGGCTTCATCGACCGCCTGACCCCGGCCGGACGCACCCTGGGCCGGCGTGAGGAATTCACCGACCTGGACGCCGCGCGCGCTTACTTCGCCGGCAAGACCCTGTTTCGCGGTTTCGACCCCGAGTGCTTCGAGGCGTACCTGCAACATGGTCTGCTGCCAGTGGGCGACCGTCTGCGTCTGCGCTTCGACCCCGCGACGGAAATCAGCATCTATCGGGGCGTGCCTCACACCAGCCCCGGCCAGGTGCGCCAGTTGAAAGTGCCGCTGGCGGTGGTGCGCGGCCAGCAGAGCCGTGTGGTAATGCGCCATCATGTCAGCGGCGTAGGTCGCCTGCCCATGGGTGAGATGCTCACCATGCCCGGCGGCCATATGTTTCCCCTTGAGCGACCCCAGGACACCGCGACCTTGATCAAGCATCTGTTTGCCCGCTGGCAGGCCCGTGAGCGCAGCTGCGCATGAGCGCGCCCGTGGAAGAAGTACGCCTGAGCCTGCCGCATATCGAGCTGGCCGCGCATCTGTTCGGGCCTGAAGACGGCTTGCCGGTCATCGCCCTGCATGGTTGGCTGGACAACGCCAACAGCTTTGCGCGCCTGGCGCCGAAGCTGCAGGGGTTGCGCATCGTCGCGCTGGATATGGCCGGGCACGGGCACTCGGCACATCGTCCGGCCGGGGCCGGTTACGCCGTGTGGGATTACGTCCACGATGTGTTGCAAGTGGCCGAGCAACTGGGCTGGCAACGTTTTGCATTACTTGGCCATTCCCTCGGCGCCATCGTTTCCCTGGTGCTGGCCGGAGCCTTACCGGAG
Source organism: Pseudomonas sp. R2-37-08W (assembly GCF_003851705.1). Taxonomy (NCBI): domain Bacteria; kingdom Pseudomonadati; phylum Pseudomonadota; class Gammaproteobacteria; order Pseudomonadales; family Pseudomonadaceae; genus Pseudomonas; species Pseudomonas sp. R2-37-08W. The sequence continues at coordinate 1,973,701 of NZ_CP027728.1, forward strand.
CGCGTGACGCACCTGGGGTTGATCGACGGGGTGATCCCGCCGACCGCCCGCGGCGAGAACGCGGCCGAGCGGCTGGGCATGGCATTGCAGGCGCAATTGAGCCTGCAGGGCAAGCGCAAGCCGGTCTATGCGAGCCTGGATCGGGCGGTCGAGGCGCGCATGCATGGCCTCGTCGCGGTCAGCCGCGAAGCCGCCGAACTGCTGGCCCAGCGCGGTTTGATGCCGGTGCCGGGTGGCTATACCTGGCGCAGCGACAGCCGCCTGACCCTGGCATCACCGATGCGCATGACCGATGAACAAGCCATGGCGTTCGTACGACGCGTGAGTTGCCCCACGCAGTTGGTGGTCGCGGCTGACGGGCTGTTGGCGAAACATTCCGAATTGCTTTCACAGCTGCCCTTTACCGTGACGACGCTGCCGGGTGGCCATCATTTGCACCTGAATGACGAGCCCGGTGCGGTTCTTGTTGCAGACTGTTTCAATCGGTTCTTCTCCGCGCCTTGACTTGGCGCGGTCAACTGCCGAGGCTGGGCGGATTGAAAGGGAGTCAACCATGAACCATCTTGAAACCGCTGCGACCCTCCATGGCCACGGCTCATTGATCCGATGAGCCTGGGTAAAGGCTGTATCCGTGCCTTTGGGCTGTGCTGTTTCAGCCCGCTGGTGTTCGCCGCCGATGTAGCGGGAAGCCAGGACCTACCGGCCATTGCCCGCCAGGTGGACGCGCAGATCGTCGACTATCGCCCTGCTGAAGAAAAGGAACGCATCTACCCCATGGGCGCGATCCGCAAGATCAGCGGTCAATTGCGCTCCGAAGCCCAGGCCACCGCACGCGGTCCAACCACTGCGATCACCTACGAGCTGCCCGCCGAGCACAGCTCCAGCGCCGCCTTTACCGCCACCCGCGAAGCCTTGCAGGCTCAGGGCGCGCAGCTGTTGTTCTGGTGCCAGGCCCGCGATTGTGGCGAAAGCAGCCTGTGGGCCAACGAAGTGTTCGGCAACGCCAAGCTGGTCGGGGCCGATGGTCAGCAGGAGTACCTGCTGTTGCGCCTGGCGGCCCCCCAGGACAACTCGCTGGTGGCGCTGTACGGCATCACCCGTGGCAATCGACGCGCCTATCTGCATGTCGAGCAACTGGATGCCAGCACGCCGCTGGGCACTCTTCTGCCCACGTCGGCAACCCTGTTGCGTGAGCTCAAAAGCACCGGCGAGCTGGACCTTCCTGCATTGGGCGCCGAGCCCGACGCCACCTGGTTGACCTTGATTTCCCGTGGGCTGAACCTCGACACCAACCTGCGCGTCAGCCTGACCGGGCCCAGCGCCGAAGCCTGGCGCCAGGGCCTGATCGACAGTGGCGTACGCGCCGCGCGCCTGGAAACCGGCACAGGCAAGGCTGAAGGCCTGCATGTGCATCTGATACGCTAAGCGCCACAGGGCGAACGGACCCGCGCCGTTCGCCTAAGCTGTCTTCCTACATGACTCTTTTCGAGATACCCGATGCTCAATAACGATCGCCTGCTGGTGCAAATCCTGCTGCTGGTGCTGTTCGGTGCCAGCTTCTGGGTCATGGCGCCGTTCTGGTCGGCGCTGTTCTGGGGCGCGGTGCTGGCGTTTGCCAGTTGGCCGCTGATGGTACTGCTGACCCGTGGGCTGGGCGGCCGCGAATCACTGGCGGCCGGTATCCTGACATTGGGCTGGATGTTGCTGGTCGCGCTGCCGCTGGTGTGGCTGGGGTTCAACCTGGCGGACCATGTGCGCGATGCCGTCGTGTTGATCAAGGATATCCAGGTCGACGGCTTGCCCAATGCGCCCACCTGGCTGGGCTCGATCCCGCTTATCGGCGAGCGGCTGGTGGCGACGTGGGACAGCATCGACCAACAGGGCGCGGCGCTGATGCTGAGCATCAAGCCTTACCTGGGCCAGGTCGGCAATTGGTTGCTGGCGCGCAGTGCGCAAATCGGCGGCGGCATTCTCGAACTGACCTTGAGCCTGGTTTTCGTGTTTTTTTTCTACCGCGACGGGCCGCGCCTGGCGATGTTTGTGCACCGTCTGCTGGAGCGCCTGATCGGCGACCGCGCCAGCTATTACATCGAACTGGTGGCCGGTACGGTGCAACGGGTGGTCAATGGCGTGATCGGCACGGCTGCCGCCCAGGCCGTGCTGGCGCTGATCGGCTTCCTGATTGCCGGCGTGCCTGGCGCGTTGCTGCTGGGGGGCGTCACTTTCCTGCTCAGCCTGATTCCCATGGGCCCGCCGCTGGTGTGGATTCCGGCCACGGCCTGGTTGGCGTGGAAGGGTGACTACACCTACGCGGTGTTCCTTGGCGTGTGGGGCACCTTCATCATCAGCGGCGTCGACAACGTGCTCAAGCCTTACCTGATCAGCCGTGGCGGCAACCTGCCGTTGGTGATCGTGCTGCTGGGCGTATTCGGCGGCTTGATCGCGTTCGGCTTTATCGGCCTGTTTATTGGCCCGACCTTGCTCGCGGTGGCCTACAGCTTGTTGACCGACTGGAGCGCCACCCAGGCCCAGGCGCGGCGCGAAGACAAACCGCTTTAAGCCCTCGGCAGCCACACTACGGCGGTCAAACCGCCGCCTGGCGTATCGTCCAGGCTCAGGTGGCCGCCGAGGCGCTCGACCGCTTCCTTGGCAATCGTCATGCCCAGGCCGACGCCGCCGGAATTACGGTTGCGCGAGCCCTCCAGGCGAAAGAACGGTTCGAACACCGCTTCGCGCTTATCGGCCGCGATGCCAGGGCCGTGATCGATCACCCGAATCACCAGGGCGCCGCGGCTGTCGGCCAGCTCCACGCGCGCCGAGCCGGCATAGCGCAGGGCATTGTCGATCAGGTTGTTGAGGCACGAACGCAACGCCATCGGTTGCACCTGCAAGGGCGCGCAGGTGCCGCACACCTGCACATCGCTGCCTTGGTCCTGGGCGTTTTCGCTGAGCGATTCCACCAGCGCCTGCACGTCGAGCCAGTGGCGGGTCTCGCTGGTGCGCTGTTCGTGCAGGTAGCTCAAGGTGGCGTCGAGCATGCCGATCATGTCGTTGAGGTCCTGGCGCATCTGGCCTTGCAGCTTGGTGTCTTCGATCTGTTCCAGGCGCAGTTTCAGCCGGGAGAGCGGCGTGCGCAGGTCATGGGAGACTGCCCCGAGCATGCGTGCGCGCTGGCTGACTTGTTCGCGGATGCGCCTTTGCATCAGGTTGAAGGTTGACGCGGCCTGGCGCGCCTCGCGCGGCCCGGATTCGTCCAGCGGCGGGCTGTCGAGGTCGAGGCTCAAACGCTCGGCCGCCGCGCTCAGGCGCTGGATCGGCCGGCTCAACAGCTTGGCGCCGTACCAGGCGGCGATGATCAGCGAGATGAACTGAAACGTCAGTGGCACCACCGGGCCACCGAACCAGGGGCGCTGATGCTTGACCAGCGGCTTCATCGAGCCATCCGGCTGCTCGACGAAGGTTTCCGGCGGCGGTGGCGGCGGAGGGCCGTAATGATGGAACCAGAAGAACGCCAGCGCATGCGCCAGCACGATGGCCACCAGCAATACGCCGAACAGCCGCCCGAACAACGTATTGAAGGTGGCGCGCATCAACCGATATCCCGCGCGTCGAACAGATAGCCTTCGCCGCGCACGGTCTTGATCAAGTGGGGGGCCTTGGGGTCGTCGCCGAGTTTCTGGCGCAGGCGCGACACCAGCAGGTCGATGCTGCGGTCGAAGGCTTCGATGGAGCGACCGCGTGCGGCATCCAGCAATTGTTCGCGGCTCAACACGCGGCGCGGCCGTTCGATAAACACCCACAGCAGGCGGAACTCGGCGTTGGACAGCGGCACCACCAGGCCGTTGTCGGCCACCAATTGGCGCAACACGCTGTTGAGGCGCCAGTTGTCGAAGCGGATGTTGGCGCGCTGCTCGGTACGGTCATCGCGCACCCGGCGCAGGATGGTCTGGATACGCGCCACCAGTTCGCGCGGTTCGAAAGGCTTGGACATATAGTCGTCGGCGCCCAGTTCCAGGCCGATGATACGGTCGGTGGGCTCACAGCGGGCGGTGAGCATCAGGATCGGAATGTCCGATTCAGCCCGCAGCCAGCGGCACAAGGTGAGGCCGTCTTCGCCCGGCAGCATCAGGTCGAGCACCACCACATCGAAGGTTTCGCCTTGCATGGCCAGGCGCATCGCCGCGCCGTCGGTCACGCCGGAGGCTAAAATATTGAAGCGCGCCAGGTAATCGATCAGCAATTCACGAATCGGCACATCGTCATCGACGATCAGCGCACGGGTGTTCCAGCGCTTGTCGTCGGCGATCACCGCGCCTGGGTGCTCGTCGTTTACCGGGACGGAAGGAGTCTGCATAGTGCGATCATCTGCCTGATTGTTACGGTCAGCATAGGCGCCCAGCCCCATGGCTGGAAGTGCTGGACGGTCGGTCATGCGGCGAGGCTAACGGTGGGGCGTGTTGGGCGCATGTCGTGAATGTATCGGCTTTGAAATAATTGCCGCAAACCGGTGCCTATCAACGTCGAAATCAGTATTTACCGATCATCGGATCCCGCAACGGCGCCGCTTGCGCTACAATCCGCGCCGATTTCGACTTGCCTGAGAGCCCATTCCAATGTCCGTCTGCCAGACTCCTATCATCGTCGCCCTGGATTACCCCACCCGTGACGCCGCACTGAAGCTGGCTGACCAGTTGGACCCCACGCTTTGCCGGGTCAAGGTCGGCAAGGAACTGTTCACCAGTTGCGCGGCGGAAATCGTCGGCACCCTGCGTGACAAGGGCTTTGAAGTGTTTCTTGACCTTAAATTCCACGATATCCCCAATACCACGGCCATGGCGGTCAAGGCAGCGGCCGAGATGGGCGTGTGGATGGTCAACGTGCATTGCTCCGGCGGCCTGCGCATGATGAGCGCCTGCCGGGAAGTGCTGGAACAGCGCAGCGGGCCGAAACCGCTACTGATCGGCGTGACTGTGCTGACCAGCATGGAGCGCGAGGACCTGGCCGGCATCGGCCTGGACATCGAGCCGCAGGAGCAGGTATTGCGCCTGGCCGCCCTGGCGCAAAAAGCCGGCCTCGACGGCCTGGTCTGCTCGGCCCTCGAGGCCCAGGCGCTCAAGAGCGCTCACCCGACGCTGCAACTGGTGACCCCGGGGATCCGCCCGGCGGGCAGTGCCCAGGATGACCAGCGCCGTATTCTGACGCCGCGCCAGGCGCTCGATGCCGGTTCCGACTACCTGGTGATTGGCCGTCCGATCAGCCAGGCGGCCGATCCGGCCAAGGCGCTGGCAGCCGTCGTTGCCGAAATCGCCTGATACTGGATGTGAAAGTGGTCCACTGTGGGAGCGAGCTTGCTCGCGAAAAACGTCCAGGCAACGCGTTCATTCTGAATAAACGCGGGGGCCCTGAGTTCTTCGCGAGCAAGCTCGCTCCTACAAAAAGCCTTAAGGCATGCCCCTCCCACATTTGTCTATCCTGTATCAGCTGACCTTCAGCACCAGCTTGCCAAAGTTCTCGCCGTTGAACAGCTTCATCAACGTCTCGGGAAACGTCTCCAGCCCTTCAACGATATCTTCCTTGCTCTTGAGCTTGCCCTGCGCCATCCAACCGGCCATTTCCTGCCCGGCAGCGGCAAAGTTCGCTGCGTGATCCATCACCACAAAGCCTTCCATCCGTGCGCGGTTGACCAGCAATGACAGATAGTTGGCCGGGCCTTTCACGGCTTCCTTGTTGTTGTACTGGCTGATGGCCCCACAAATCACCACCCGCGCCTTCAGCGCCAGGCGGCTGAGCACCGCGTCGAGAATGTCGCCGCCAACGTTATCGAAGTACACATCCACGCCTTTGGGACACTCACGCTTGAGGGCGGCGGGTACGTCTTCGTGTTTGTAGTCGATGGCGGCATCGAAGCCCAGTTCGTCCACCAGGAACCTGCACTTGTCGGCGCCCCCGGCGATGCCCACCACGCGGCAGCCCTTGAGTTTGGCGATCTGCCCGGCAATGCTGCCGACCGCACCGGCCGCGCCGGAGATCACGACGGTCTCGCCGGGCTTGGGGGCACCTGTGTCCAGCAGCGCGAAGTAAGCGGTCATGCCGGTCATGCCCAGCGCAGACAGGTAGCGCGGCAGGGGCGCGATTTTCGGGTCGACCTTATAGAAACCGCGCGGCTCGCCCAGGAAGTAATCCTGCACGCCCAAGGCGCCGTTGACGTAGTCGCCCACCGCAAAGTTCGGGTGCTTGGAGGCGATCACCTTGCCTACGCCCAATGCACGCATCACTTCGCCGAGGCCGACAGGTGGAATGTAGGACTTGCCCTCATTCATCCAGCCACGCATGGCGGGGTCGAGGGACAGGTACTCGTTGTGCACTAGCACTTGCCCGTCCTGCGGCGTGCCTACCGGGACTTCCTGGAAGGTGAAAGTGTCCCGCGTGGCGGCGCCGACCGGGCGTTTGGCAAGCAGGAACTGGCGGTTGGTCTGGGCAGTCATGGCGGCAACTCTTTAGAAGGGGAGTATGAGTGATAGACAAGGAACCGCCTGTGAGCAAGATTGTTCGAGCCACGCGAATGCTTGCCGATAAACGAGGTTGATAGTCAGCCCGGTGGCCTTATCACCCGGACGCATGCAGCGCCAACCGGCCTTCTGATAGTGCTGACGCGTCGCTACCCTGATTGGCTAGACTCGCTCGACGGCTATCAACCCCCAAAGGACATTCCCCATGAGCATGACGTTTTCCGGCCAGGTTGCCCTGGTGACCGGCGCCGCCGCCGGTATTGGCCGCGCGACCGCGTTGGCGTTTGCCGCCGAAGGCTTGAAAGTGGTGGTGGCCGACCTCGATGTGGCGGGCGGCGAGGGCACGGTTGCGTTGATTCAGCAAGCGGGTGGCGAAGCTTTGTTTGTGCGCTGCAACGTCACCCTGGAGGCGGATGTGCAGCAATTGATGGCGCAGACCGTCGCCGCCTACGGCCGCCTGGACTATGCCTTCAACAATGCCGGGATCGAGATCGAGAAGGGCAAACTGGCTGACGGCAGCCTGGATGAGTTCGATGCCATCATGGGGGTCAACGTCAAGGGTGTGTGGTTGTGCATGAAGTATCAACTGCCGCTGTTGCTGGCCCAGGGCGGTGGCGCCATCGTCAACACGGCGTCGGTGGCGGGGCTGGGCGCGGCGCCGAAAATGAGTATTTATGCGGCGTCCAAGCATGCGGTGATCGGCCTGACGAAGTCGGCAGCCATCGAGTACGCGAAAAAGAAAATCCGCGTCAATGCGGTCTGCCCGGCGGTGATCGATACCGACATGTTCCGCCGCGCCTATGAAGCTGACCCGCGCAAGGCCGAATTTGCCGCAGCGATGCACCCGGTCGGGCGCATTGGCAAGGTCGAGGAAATTGCCAGCGCGGTGTTGTACCTGTGCAGTGATGGTGCGGCCTTCACCACCGGTCAGGCCCTGGCGGTGGACGGCGGTGCCACGGCGATTTAAGACTTCACACTGCAACCTGTTCGAAAAGGACTGGGGGTGTTGTGGGGTGTTTCCATAGCTGGCACAAAGCCGCGATCGAATGTGTATCACCAGGTAAAAAACTCAATAAAATCAATGCTTTAATAAAAATTGAGAACGGGTTTTATTGGGCTTCTGTGCTTAACTGTTTGGGTTGAATACAAACAGTTGAAGTGAGTGGCTCATGGATTTAGGGATTGATCGACAAGCCCCGGTACCGGTGGTGCAGCAAATCATCAGCGCAGTCGCGGGATGGATTCGCGAGCATGGGGTGAGCCCCGGCACACGCTTACCGTCTGTGCGGCAATTGGCCCTCGACAACCTGCTCAGCCAGTCCAGCGTGATCGAGGCTTTCGAACGGATGGTGGCCCAAGGCATGCTGGCCTCGAAAAAAGGCTCGGGGTTCGTCGTGGCGCAACCGGCGAGCGTTCAGGAGAACCAGTGGTACGAAGGCGCCGAACAGGGCTGGGGCAGGTTTACCGACAGCCCTTTAGGCGAGCTCAAACTCAGCTGTGGCTGGCTGCCGGACGCCTGGCGCGAGAGCGATGACATCAGCTACGCGATCCGCGAAGTCAGCCGCACCGACACCGCAGGCCTGTTCAATTACAGCACGCCTCTGGGCCTGCCGGCCCTGCGTGAACAACTGCTCAAGCGCCTGACCCAGATTCAGGTGCCCAGCAGTCTCGACTGCATTCTCACCACCCACGGCGCCAGCCATGCCCTGGACCTGCTCATCCGCACGCTGCTCAGGGCCGGCGATACGGTGGTGGTCGAGACCCCCGGGTATGGCAACCTCTACCGGCAACTGGCGTTTCACGGGGTAACGTTGCTGGAAGTGCCCCGCACGCGCAGCGGCCCGGATATCGAGGTGCTGGAGGCGCACCTGCAATGCCATCGGCCCAAATGCCTGTTCATCAACAGCCTCTATCACAACCCTACCGGCACCAGCCTGTGCCGCGCGGTAGCCGAGCGTTTGCTGGCGCTGGCATGCAGTCGGGATTTTCTGATCATCGAGGAAGACGTCTACGGCGATCTGCAGCATGCCAGTTGCACGCGGTTGTCGGCGTTGCCCCATGATGACCGTGTCATCTACGTCTCCAGTTTTTCCAAGACGCTGAGCAGCGCCTTGCGCGTGGGCTACCTGAGCGCCAGTGCGGCGATCATCGCGCAACTGGCGCAACTCAAGACCCTGACGGGCATCGGCACCTCACGCTTTGCCGAAGCGCTAGTGGCCACTTTGCTGGTCAACGGCGCCTACCGCAAGTGGGTGCAGCGCCTGCGCAAGCGCCTGAATACGCAAATGGCCGCCACCTTGCAGGTGCTGGAGGATGAAGAATGGCAAGTGTTTGCAGTACCCGCCGGCGGCATGTTCCTGTGGGCGCGGCCTGGCGCGCAAAACCCTTCGCGCGTGCAGGCGTGTGCCCGCAAGCTCGGTGTGCTGCTGGCGCCGGGCATGCTGTTCAACCCGGCGGGTGAGTGCTGCGAGTGGCTGCGCATCAACGTGGCCTACGCAGCTGATCCGCGAGCACTGGCGCTGTTTCGTGCCCTGGGGCCCGCCAGATCGACCTCGACCATTCTGAAAACGACGGGTGTGTAGCTTTTTGCCATTATTGTGGCGCCCACGACTTGTGTTCAGTGCCCCGTGATTGCGACTCTCGCTGCTGGTAAGCGGGTTTATGGCATCTGCCATTGCAAGAGGACTCAAGTGCAATGATTTCGGGCGCGCAACGACGTTTCGCCAACCTCGGTATGGCGAAAAAACTGGGCTTGGGTTTTACCCTGGTGCTGCTGCTGACGGCAGTGATAGCGGCCATTGGCGTATGGTCGCTGCAAACCGTTGGCCAGCGCTTCGAAGGCCTTAAGCACATGTCCTCGCTCAACAGTGGCCTGCTCAAGGTGCGCCTGATCGAACAGGATTACGCCTTGCACGCCGACCCCAAGGCTGTTGACGCCCTGCATGAAAGTGTCGACGCGCTGGCCGCGCTGGCGGCCAGTCTCAAGGCCCAGTCCGCTGCCAATGTGCCGGTCATGGCCGATGTCGAGCAAGCCCTGGCAGCCTACCGCAAGGCGTTCGACGAGTTCGTCGAACTGACCCAGGCCAAGGACCTAGCCCTGGAAATGGCCAGTTGGTCGGTGTCCAGCGTGGCCAATAACCTCGATGTGTTGCAGGCCGGCCTGGCGGACGATGGCGCCTATGGCCTGAAGGAAAGCCAGGGTAAGGCGGGTGCCGAGTTTATCGAGCAGGCAGGGCAGGTGAGCCAGGTGTCGCGGTTGATGCTGCAGGCGATGAACGAAGCGCGGCTACGCCTGGATCAGAGCCGCAAGGCCGATGCGGAGGAGTCCGAGCAGGGCAAGATCGAACAGGCCGACCAGGCGCTGGCCCAGGCCGAACAACTGAAAACCTCGGTCAAGGACCCCGGCTACCAGACCGTGCTCAATGAAGTGTCCGGGCATATCGCGGCGTTCAGCGAAAAGCTCGGCGAGTACACCGGGCTGTTGGCCCAGGAAAAACTGGTTTACAAACAACTGCATGATCGCGCCGATCAGGTGGTCAGCCGAGTCAACCTGGCCTATGACGCCGAAGACCAGTCGATGCAGGCGCAGTTGGGCAAAAGCACGCTGCTGATCATCGGTTCATCCGCCCTGGCGCTGCTGGTGGGGCTGATCGCGGCCTGGGTGATTACCCGCTTGATCGTGGCGCCGCTGCGCAGTGTGATCGCAGTGGCACAGCAGATTGCCTCTGGTGACCTGAGTGGGCGCATGGAGGTCAGCCGCCGCGACGAAATCGGCCAACTGATGCAGGCAATGCAGCAGATGGGCAACGGCCTGAGCCATATGGTCAGCGGGTTGCAGGCCGGTATCGAGCAACTGGCCAGCTCGGCGCAGACGCTGTCCAGCGTTACCGAGCAAACCAACGTCGAAGTCAGCAGCCAGAAGGAAGAAACCGAACAGGTGGCCACGGCGATGAACCAGATGACCGCCACGGTGCACGACGTGGCGCGCAACGCCGAAGAGGCCGCGCAAGCCGCACAGACGGCGGATGACAAGGTCGACAGCGGCCAACGGGTGGTGCGCCAGAGCTTGCAGCGCATCGAATTGCTGTCCACGTCCAGCAACAGTGCCAGCGCCAGTATCGAAAGCCTCAGCGCGGAGATCCAGAACATCGGCACGGTCCTGGGCGTGATCAAGAGCGTCGCCGAGCAAACCAACTTGCTCGCCCTGAACGCCGCGATCGAAGCGGCCCGCGCAGGGGAGCAAGGGCGCGGCTTTGCGGTGGTCGCCGATGAGGTGCGGGCGCTGGCCAAGCGCACTCAGCAATCGACCGAAGAAATCGAACGCCTGGTCAGCACCTTGCGCAGCGCGGCGCAGTCGTCGGTGCAGCAGATTCAACAAAGCGGCGAACTGGTGAAGCTGGCGGTCAGCGATGCGTTCGAAACCGAAAGCGCCCTGGGCAGCATTGCAGCGGCGGTGTCATTGATCCAGCAGATGAACCAGCAGATTGCCGCAGCGGCTGAAGAGCAAAGCTCGGTGGCCGAAGAGATCAACCGCAGCGTCACCAGCATCCGGGCAAGTGCCGATCAATCGGCGTTGAGCATGCAAGGCAATGCCGCCTCAAGCATCCAGCTGGCGCAGCTGGGCGCGGAACTCAAGGGCATGGTGGGGCACTTTCGCCTCTGATCGCGGCCGGGGCGCCGCGACCAGTGGAGAAGGCGATCAGGCGTTGTTGGCGAGGAACGTCAGCAGCGCTTCATTGACGTAGTCCGGGTTCTCCCGGCTGGAGATATGCCCGGCGTCGGGAATCAACGTCAGGGCGCAGCCGATCAGCTCGGCCATTTCCTGGGATTCCGCAGGTGGCCGCGGCTTGTCCTGCTCGCCGCACATGACCAGGGTGGTATCGCGATCCAGGCGCGCGAGCTGATCGAGAATGTCTGCGCGGCTGAAGATCAAGCGGCCCAGGGGCACCACGCTGTCCAGCAGGCGTTCCCGGGGGAAATCCTGCAGCGACTGACGAAAGTCCTGATACAGGGCTGATTCGCGGTCGATTTCCGGCCTGAAGAAAATCGGCGCGATCACATCCAGCAGCGTCGGCGGGATGGCGCCGGCGTCTTCGATCATCTTGAACAGCGAGAAGTAATACTGGCGCGTGGCGTCCGGCTCGGCGCCCAGGTAGGTGTCCATCAGCACCAGGCTGTTGATGCGTTCCGGTGCCAGCAAGGCGAGGCGGGCGCCCCACATGCCGCCGACCGACAGGCCCACCAGGTTGACCTGTGAGATGTCCAGCTGGTCGAGCAAAGCCAGGTTGTGACGTGCCAGGTCATCAAGGGACAGGGTTTGCGCAGGCAGCGTGCCCGACTCGCCATGGCCCCACAGTTCAGGGACGATCACACGGTATTGCTGCGACAGCGCTTCGATCTGCGGTGCCCACATGTCGCGGTCCCACAGGTAGCTCGAACCCAACAAGACGACCGGGCCGGTGCCCTGGTCGATATAGTGCAGCGGTTGTCCATCAATCACGGCGACAGGCATAGCAGGCCTCTAACTTCACGGAGTGAGGGGCACTTTTTTACGCTAGTCGGGGCGGGGGGATAGATGCAAACTGATGGCACCGTCATGTGCGGCGCAGGCAGGAGCGAGCAAGCTCGCCCCCGCACTCGGAAGGCCGGCCCGTGACGGGGCCAACGGAACTCAATCGTAAATGGCTTTCTTTTTCCACTCGGCATCGGCGTCGACGACTTTCAGGCCTTCGGTCAGTTCGTTGACTTCGTTCTCGGCCGGCGCGCTGTTGGTCAACACCGTGGAGTTGGCGCGGGCCAACTGCGACTCCAGCAATTGCAACTGTGCGCTGTACAGCACGGGCTCGGGTTGTTTGCGCAGGTACTGCACGCCACGTTCGAACGCCAGGCGCGCCTGGCCCGGCTGACCTTGCTGCAGGGCATGCTGGCCCAGGTTGTTGAAGAACTCGATGTGCAGCAGCACCAGGATATGGCGGATTTCCTTGATCCAGTGCTTGGCCTCGTTGGTCGGCAGAAAGCCGTCCTGGGCTGCACGGGTGACCTGGCCATGCAGTGCTTCGAGCAGGAAGCGCACATCCTTGGCCTTGGCTTCGGTCTGGATCGGCGCGGGCGGGTTGGCCACCGGAATCGATTCGCCCTGGGCGATCATTGCATTCAGCTCGGCGATCCGTGCCTTGAGCGCGGCGCTGGACTTGTTGAGGTTCAGCAGGCGTTGGTTGACGTTGAGTTCCAGGCGGGTCAGCAACAGCTTGAGCGCCGGCGTCATCAACTGGCCGGGAAAGGTCTCGGTGATTTCACCACAGCGACGCAGCCGATCATTGAGCTCGATCTCGGTACGCTTCTTTTCCAGCTTATTGTTTTCCACCACATGGTTCATGTAGCCAATGGCGATCAGTATTACGATCCCGGCTATTACCAGCAGGGTGATCATGAGTGGTGTCACCGGTGTGACCTCTTTATAGGGTTTGCTGTGGAGTGTAGTGACTGCGCTAACCGGCGGATAGGACTGTTCGACCAGTTGCCCAGGTAGTTTCTTCTATATAGGTAAAGTGATCCTGCATGGATGCACATTGCCATCATTTGCCTGTGGCAACTATAGCGCCTTGTGGCGCGTCAGAATATAGGCGCCAGGGCTTAGGCGCAGCAGAATGCCAGCGCAGGCCGCTCAACGGGGCGAAGTCATTGATTTAAATAAATTTATCCTTGGGGGTTGACGACCTTTCAATCCATCCATAGAATGCGCGCCACTTACAGCGTAAAGCACACAGCGAAACGCGGTAGGGAGTGAATGTTGTACGTGTGTCCCCTTCGTCTAGTGGCCTAGGACACCGCCCTTTCACGGCGGTAACAGGGGTTCGAGTCCCCTAGGGGACGCCATATGCGGGAATAGCTCAGTTGGTAGAGCACGACCTTGCCAAGGTCGGGGTCGCGAGTTCGAGTCTCGTTTCCCGCTCCAATTTACAAGCAGTGTGGCCCTCGGGCGGCATTGAGTGAAACCAGGACCACGTCTTCGGACGAGGCCTCTGGGCACTGAAATACACACCATGTGTTTCAGTAGCGTGTCCCCTTCGTCTAGTGGCCTAGGACACCGCCCTTTCACGGCGGTAACAGGGGTTCGAGTCCCCTAGGGGACGCCATTTGCGGGAATAGCTCAGTTGGTAGAGCACGACCTTGCCAAGGTCGGGGTCGCGAGTTCGAGTCTCGTTTCCCGCTCCAATTCAAAGAAAAAGCCACTCAAACGAGTGGCTTTTTTTGTCTGCGAAAAACAGCGCCCACCTCTTGAAGTCATTGGCGCTGAAGGCTGTTGGCCGCTTGGGCCAAGCGCAAGGTGGCTTGACGGATTTCCTCCTGATTGAGCGACGCAAAACCCAACCGCAACGCATTTTCCGGCTGGCCCAGCGGCGAGAACTGCCGACCGCTGCGCACCACCAGTCCGTGGTCCAAGGCAGTCTTTACCATTCGATCTACGTCTATTTCATCCTCGAAACGCACCCACAGTGCCAGGCCGCCTTCGGGCTCGCGCACCTGGATACGAGCGCCCAGCGACTCATGCAGACAGGTCTGCAACGTCTCTCGACGCACTCGATATTCTTTCGACACGCGGCGCAGATGCTTTTTCAATTCACCGTCGTTGATCAGGTCGGCCAGCATCTTCTGGGCGACGGCGTCGGCATCTCCCAACATCAGCGCCGCGTTGCGGTGCAGGGCCTCTATCACGTGGTTGGAGGCCACCACATAGCTGCATCGAAACGTCGAGCCCAGCGCCTTGGACAACGAACCGATATAGATCACATGGCGCTGAGAACGGTCACTGGCAAGCGGCAGGTAAGGGCGCCCGTTAAAGTGGAATTCGTGGTCGTAATCTTCTTCGATAATGCAGAAGTCGTGCAGCGCTGCGAGCGTCAACAGTTGTTGTCGGCGCGCGGCGTGCAGGCTGACGGTGGTCGGGAACTGGTGATGCGGCGTGACATAGATCATGCGCACTTTGTGCTGCTGGCATAGACGGTCGATCTGGTCCGTGCGACAGCCTTCTTCGTCTATGTCCACCGTGACCAGTTGCGCGCCCAACTGTCGAAAAATTTCCCACGCCGGCGGGTAACTCAGACGCTCCACCAGTACCACGTCCCCCGGTGTGAGCAGCAGGCTGGCGCTCAGGCACAGCGACATCTGCGTGCCCTGGGTCAGGCAGATATTGTCGGCGTTGACGGCCAGCCCGCGTTCGCCGCGCAGCATCTCGGCGAGAGCGCAGCGCAGGTGATAGCCGGTGCCTTCGCTGCCGTAGCGTACGGTGTTGGAGGCAAAGCTGTTGCGCAGGGCGTTGCGGTAGTAGCGATGCAGCACGGCTTGCGGCAGCAGGCGGTGGTCGCTGGTGCCATTGTCGAAAAACAGCGCGTCATGCCGGTGGCGTAGCGCGGTGACCTGAGCGTTATGGGCGAAATAGGGTACCTCCGGCTGCGCCAGCAGGGGCGGTGCAAAGGCTTGCGGCGCGCCACCGGGCAGTTGCTTGGGCTTCAACTGGGCATTGACGAACGTGCCGCGACGCGGCTCGCTGATGAGCCAGCCCTTGGTCGCGGCTTCTTCATAGGCCAGGATGACCGTCTTGCGGTTAACGTCGAGCAATTGCGCCATTTCCCGCGTACCTGGCAGCAAGGTGCCGGGCGGCAGGCGCCCTTCGAGAATCGCGGTCACCAGGCCCTCGGCAATCTTGCGGTAGGACGCTTGTGGTGCGTTCTCATCGAGCTTGAGTAAAGGGCGCCATCTACGCATCTGGACCATCTGAAGTATCCAAAACTGGAGGTTCTTATGGGCCCAGTCTAGCGCAACAATGCAGCTTCACATTCTGAGGTCCTGAGCACATGCGCCATGTCATCGAACTGTCCCCCTCGGGGAAAACCTTTGAGGCCGGCGACGAGCTGTTGCTTGACGCCATGCTCGCCAGCGGCCTGTCGGTGCCGTTCTCCTGCCGCCGTGGCGCGTGCGGCTCGTGCAAGGTGATAGTCGCTGAAGGCGAGTATCGGGCCAAGCGCCTGGCACCGGATGCGCCGGTGCCGTGTTACCCACTGGCCGCCAATGAAATGTTGTTGTGCCAGAGCCATGCGTGCTCCGACATGCGCCTGGAAATTCCTGGCTGGTCCCTGGATACCCCGCGTTGGTCATTGATGCTCAGGTACTCGACAAGCGTGCACTCGGACCCGACGTCATCGAACTGGTACTCAAGCCGGATACACCGGTGGTGGCGCGGGCTGGCCAATACCTCAAGTTCCGCCTGGCGGACGGTGACACGCGCTGTTTCTCGATTGCCAACCTGCCTGCAGAGGACGATGGGCGTCTGGTCTTCCAGATCCGCCGGGTCAGCGCCGGGTACTTTTCCGACGGTATTCTGGGTCGCCTGGCGGTGGGTGAGCGCTTGCAGCTGGAAGGACCGTTTGGCGCCTGTACCTGGCAGGACGATGCCGCCACCGCCGTCGTCCTGTTCGCCACGGGCACCGGTTATGCGGGTATCAAGCCGATCCTGTTGAGCGCGCTCAAACAGGATATCGAGGTGACGTTGTATTGGGGCGGCGCGCAGTCTACCGACTTTTATGACAGCGCCTTCCTGGACCAATCGACGCTCGATCATCCACGTTTTCGCTGGCATGCCGTGCGCTCATCCGAGGGCAGGGTGCAGGAGGTTGCGTTAAGCCATGGGCATCACTGGGAAACGGCCCAGGTCTATGCGTGTGGGAACGGCACCATGCTCAGCCAGGTACGGACCCAGTGCCTTGCGGCGGGGTTGCCGAGCCATCGGTTTGTCGCGGAGGCTTTTGTCGCCAGCGGTCGGGCGAATGCTGTAACGGTTTCCCCATCGTTCGACCCGGTCTGGGAGAAAGTCGGCCCGCGTTATTCCCTGGATGGCATGCTGGCGGCGCGAGACAAATCCATACGCGCCCTCGCGGCCATCGTCAGCCAGTTGAGGGTCGGCATGACCACCGGCGAAGCCCTTGAGATGGCCGCCGCACAATTGCAGGCCATGGGCGCGTCGCACACCTGGCATCCCACCTACATCCGTTTTGGCGCCGACACGGTGCGGCCACCTCGCGAAGGCATCGATCGTCAGCGCAGGCTGCGCGCCACGGATATCGCCGTGGTCGACCTTGGCCCGGTGTGGGACGGCTACGAAGGTGATTATGGCGACACCTTTGTATTCGGTGACTCGCCGTTGTACCTGGCCTGTACCACCGCGCTGCATGAAGTGTTCGATGAAACCCGCCAAGCGTGGCTGCGCGGCCTGACCGGGCGCGAACTCTATGACTTCGCCGAACAGTGCGCCGTGGCCAAAGGCTGGAGGCTGGCGCGGAACCTGGCGGGGCATCGCCTTGCGGATTTTCCCCATGCGTTGTTCGAAAGCAAGCAACTGGCCGACCTGGAAATCGCACCGAGTGAGATGGCTTGGGTGCTGGAGATTCAGCTGTGCCATCCCACTGAGCCGGTCGGTGGATTCTTTGAAGACATGCTGATGTTACAGGCCTGAAAAACCCATCTGCAGGACGAAGCAGAGTCCAATGTGGGAAGGGGCAAACCCTTCCCACATTGGATATTCACAGCTTAGGCAACTGGCCGACACGCCCCATCATTTCCGTAACGATCTGCAGGTCCAGCAGGAACTGCTCGACGGTCTTGAACTCACCGTCGGTGTGCCCGGTGTATTTCTGTTCCGGGCGGGCCAGGCCGAATTGCACGCCGTTGGGCAGGTCGTGCACGGAGGTGGCGCCGGCGGATGTGCCGAACTTATGTTGCATGCCCAGGTTTTCAGTGGCCACTGCCAGCAACGCTTTTACCCACTCCCCCTCGGGGTTGCGGTACATCGGTTTATCCAGCGAATAGGTGAAGTTCACGTTGACCTTGGCGTGTGCGTTCCAGGCGTTCAGTTTCTGCTCGAGCTGTGCCTTGAGTGCCTCCGGGGTTTTGCCTTTCGGCGCGCGCAGGTTCACCGCCAGCTTAAAGGCTTTGTCATCCAGGCCGACAAAGGTCGGCGAGGTGGTCAGCGGCCCCATGAAGTCATCGGCAAAGCCCACGCCCAATTTGCCGCCCAGGTAATCCAGGCCCCAGTTGTCCGCCGCATACTTCGCAGCATCGGTGATGTGGTTGTGCTGGAGGGCAATCTTGCCATCGAGGCTGTGGATCAACTCCAGCATACGTGCCACCGGGTTGACCCCGGATTCGGGCTCGGAAGAGTGGGCTGACACGCCGGTGACGGTGAGTTTGACGTTCTTGCTGTCGACCTTGGCGGTCACCTGGAAATTGCCGCCATTGCGCTTGGCATAATCATCCCCGGCCTGCTGCAGGCTGGCCGCTAATTCAGCAGGGTTATCGCTGACCAATGTGGCGACCGATACCGATGGAATCTGGTTGGTGGCCTTGCCGCCGGTCATTGCGATGATCTCCGCGCCCGTGCCTTCACCCTTGCGCACCGGGAAGGTGGCCATGACGGTGCCCGAGCCTTTTTCGGCGATCACCACCGGGTAACCGCCATCCAGCGCCAGGTTGTATTGCGGCACGGGGTTGCGTTCAAAGTAGTAAGGAATGGCGTCACCGGAGGTTTCTTCAGTGGTGTCCACAAGCAGCTTGAACGTACGCGCCAGCGGCAGCTTTTCTTCCTTGATCACTTTCATGGCGTACATCGCCACGACGATCGCGTTCTTGTCATCCTCGGTGCCACGGCCGTACATGCGGTCGCCGATCAGCGTGACCTTGAACGGGTCGAGCTTGGTGCCATCCTGCAGCACCCAGTTTTCCGGCGTCACCGGTACCACATCGGCGTGGGCATGCACGCCGACCACTTCTTTACTGCTGCCTTCCAGGGAAATTTCATACACGCGGTTATCGACGTTACGGAAGTTCAGGTTGAAAGACTTGGCCAGGGCCTGGATTTTGTCGGCTATCTTGAGAAATTCCGGGTTTTTATACTGCGGTAGCCCCTCTACGTTGAACGTCGGGATTTCCACCAGCTCGCGCAGGGTCTCGAGCGCGGCTTTGCCATACTTCACGCGGGTGTAAATGCCCAGCAGGCGGTTGATCTCGTTCTGCTGGTCGGCACTCAGGGTTTTGTTATGGAGAAAGGCGCTGATGGCCGGGGCGATGTCACCGGTCTTGCCCAGGTCGCCTTTGGCCAGCGTGCCGAGGAAACTGCGAAAATCGCTGACCGATGTATCGCTGAAACTCTTCAGAATTGCGGTGTTCTGTTCAGGCGTGATGTTGGCGAGCGCAGCTGGGGTGACGGCTGCAAGGCTGGCAGCGAACAGGGTGGCGGCCGCGAGTTTTTTCAGTGGAAAGTGCATGGTTAGAGGCATTCCTTTGCAGAGAGTGAGTAGGGGTGTTTCTGACCGATAAGGCAGAAACATTTCTACACACTACCATTACCCAGATGCCCCAGGTCAATGCTCGCCAGGATGAGGCGCGGGGTACTCATCCGTCACGTTCAAGGCTCTAGCGTAGGGGCCGTCCCACAATTGCTCATGCAATTGCCCTACGCGCTTGGCCATCGCTTCACTGCGCATCACTACTTCCAGATTGCGCGAATTATCCAGGTAGCCGCCCAACCAGTTGCTGGTACCCACCCACGCTACCTGCCCGTCGATCTCCATGGTCTTGCTGTGGATCACCCGTGCATAGGGGATTGGGGGGTAAACCGGCAGGGATGCCGGTTTAGCCGCCCCGCGCCATGGATGGCGCGTGGCGGCGGCCCCCCAAATCACTGTCGGATTACGGGCACACCGAGCCTAGGCGAGGTGCCGAGTGGTGGGGCAAGAGCGTTTTGCTTACTTTTGCGCTTTTCAAAAGTGAGACGCCGTAAGGGCGGAACCCTAAGCCGCCGTTACCGCAGCAACGGATATGTACTCGCCCTGATCCAGCATCCTGGTCGGCTGTCAGGCCGCCATCGGGGGCAAGCCCCCTCCCACATTTAGGTCGCGGGGCATCAGTTAGAGAGGCTTCGGCTCTTGAGCCGTCACAGGTTCAGGGCCGTGCCAAAGTTGTGTAGATACCCATGCCCCGATAGCAGTGTGTCTGTCAGCTTGTCTGTCACTGATACACCGCCATCGGGGTGTAGAACCGTCCCACATTTGTGAGTGTCAGTTGATTTCGTAGCGCACCGACAATGCGCCTTTCTTCTCCGACACGGCCAGTATCGTCACGTGGCCCACTTCCCCCAGAGCCTGCACATGGGTGCCGCCACAGGCGTAAGCCGGCAGTTCGCCGAAGCCGACTTCGCGTGTGCCTTCATCCAGGGTCATCTGCCGTGAGTAGTCAGCGGCGATCCATTGATTGACTTGCTGTTGGAGCGCCTCGGCGTCCATGGTTTGTGCGGTTTCGCCACGGATAAAGGTGATCTTGCCTTCCCCCGGCCAATGGTGAGCCTTGATCGGCATCCAGCCCAGGCGTTCGCCGGCATTGCCAATCAAATGCCCCGCTGAGTGAAGGCGGCTGTGCAGCGCGCGGCGTTGTGCATCGACCCGTGCAGTGATCGGGCCGGGTTCCACAGCTTGATTGACGTAGTGCACCACATGCTCGGCTTCCTGCATGACGCGCAGCACCTGGCTGTCGCCGAGCCACCCGGTGTCGAATGGCTGGCCGCCGCCCTGGGGATGGAAAATTGTCGACTGCACAACAACGGCGAATTGCTCAGCGTGCGGGGTGCAACTGAGCACTTCCAATTCGGCAGTCAGGTGATCGTGGGTGAAAAACAGGCGCTGGGTCATGGTCGTCTACATCCGCATTCAGGTTCTGCGGGCAGTATAAATACTGCGCTGATAGGTGATAATCCATGCAAATATCAATGGACCTGTGCGTCATGAGCATCAATCTTCCTTTGCCGCTGCTGGGTGAAATGGCGATTTTCGTCAAAGTGGTGGAAACCGGCAGCTTCTCCGAGGCGGCGCGGCAGCTGAGCGTTTCACCTTCGGCGGTGAGCCGCAGCATTTCGCGCCTGGAACAGGCCTTGGCAACCCGGTTGTTGCAGCGCACCACGCGCAAGCTGCGCCTTAGCGAGGGCGGCGAAGAGGTGTTCAAGCGGTGCCAGGAGATGGTCAACGCGGCGCGCTCGGTGATGGAAATCAGCGGGCAATTTACCCATGAAGCCGAAGGCCTGGTGCGAGTCAGCGTGCCCAAGGCGGTGGGGCGGTTTGTGGTGCATCCGCATATGCCGGAATTTCTGCGGCGCTATCCCAAGGTGGATGTGCAACTGATCCTTGAGGATCGGCATGTGGATTTGATCGATGACAATGTCGACCTGAGCATCCGCATCACCGACAGCCCGCCACCCGGTCTGATCGGGCGGCAGCTATTGCCGATTGAACATTTGCTGTGTGCAACGCCGCAGTACCTGGCCGAGCATGGCACGCCCAGTCACCCCCATGATCTGCTGGAGCACAGCTGCATCTACCTGGGTGAAACCCCAGGGGACTCACGCTGGAAGTTCCGCCAGGCCGGCAAGGCGGTGACGGTCGGTGTACGCGGGCGATATGCGGCGAACCACACGGGCGTGCGGCTGGATGCGGTGTTGCAGCATGTGGGGATTGGCAGCTTGCCGTATTTCACGGCGCGACATGCCTTGGAGGCGGGGCAGTTGGTGCAGGTATTGCCGGGGTGGGATTTTATTGCGTCGTATCATGGCGAAGCGTGGTTGCTGCACTCACCGACGCGATACTTGCCGCCGAAGTTGCGGGTGTTTATTGATTATCTGGTGGAGTGCATGGCGAAGGAGCCGACACTGCGCCGCCGTTAAAAATGTGGGAGGGGGCTTGCCCCCGATGGCGGCGGATCAGTGATAGGTAAGCTGACTGACACACTGCTATCGGGGGCAAGTCGAATCGTCGCACCGCCCCTCCCACATTTGGATTGGGTGTTCTGCAAGTCAGTGCTTGCTCTGGTCGTCCGGCATGGCCAGCAGCTGCTTTTCCTGGTTCCAGTCGAACGGTTCGTCGTTCAACTCGGCTTCATGGCGACGCTCTTCCAGGGCCTGGTACAGGTCCAGTTCTTCGTCGGGCATGAAGTGCAGGCAATCGCCGCCAAAGAACCACAGCAGGTCGCGCGGTACCAGGTGGGCGATTTGCGGATAGCGCAGGATGACCTGGCTCATCATGTCTTGGCCAAGGTATTGGCTTTCGATCGGATCGATGGGCAGCAGGGCGCGCAGTTCGTCGAAACGTTCCAGAAACAACAAATGGCTTTCCTCGGGTACCTGTTCGGCTTCGCCGACGGCAACCAGGATGCTACGCAGGTGGTCGAGCAAGACGAGATGATCGGCAACGACGTTGGACACGAGATAAGTCCTCTAAAGCAAAAACGGGCGCGAGAGTATAGGCCTCTCGCGCCCGTTTTTATATGACCGCTGGTATCAGCGGACTTTACCCTCAGCCTGCAGCAGCTCTTCCTTGCTGAAATCATCCACGTCGATCACCTTGCGGCGAGCCGCTTCGGCGTCACGCAGGGTTTGCGCTTCGGCGGGTTGCAGCACGCCAGCGTGCAGCGCGGCGTCGATGGCATGCTCGCCGGCAGTCGGTTTGACTTGCCCGCTCTTGAGCGCGGCGTGCAGTTTTTTCTGCAGCGGATGGCTGGCACCGAGCAGGTTATATGCATGTTGCAGTGCGCCCACCGGGTCTTGCGCCGATTGTGGGCGATAGCAGCCAGCCAGCAGCTCTTCCAGGGTCGGGTCGCCCTTGGCACGGCCGATCACCGCGGCAACCTCGGCATCCAGGGCATCGGACGGCCCGGTATGCCGGCGTCCGAACGGGAACACGATCACCCGCAGCAGGCAGCCGAGGATTTTATTCGGGAAGTTGCTCAGCAATTCATCCAGTGCGCGCTCGGACTGGCCAAGGCTTTCTTCCATGGCCCAAGCGAACAGCGGTTCCAGGTGATCCGGCGAATCCAGGTCGTGGTAACGCTTGAGCGCCGCCGACGCCAGGTACATGTGGCTCAGCACATCACCCAGGCGCGCCGACAGCCGTTCACGGCGTTTCAATTCGCCGCCCAGCAGCATCATGCTCAGGTCTGCGAGCAGGGCGAACGCGGCGGCCTGACGGTTGAGTGCGCGGAAATAACCCTGGCTCAAACGGTTGCCTGGGGCTTTTTCGAAGTGACCGATGCCCAGGTTCAATACCAAGGTACTGGCGGCGTTGCTCACGGCGAATCCGATGTGTTGCATCAACAGCCCATCGAACTCCTTCAATGCCTGGTCATGGTCTTCACGACCGGCCAGGGCCATTTCCTTGAGCACGAACGGATGGCAGCGAATCGCACCCTGGCCGAAGATCATCAGGTTACGCGAAAGGATATTCGCGCCTTCCACGGTGATGAAGATCGGCGCCCCTTGCCAGCTACGGCCCAGGTAGTTGTTCGGGCCCATGATGATGCCCTTGCCTCCATGCACGTCCATGGCGTGGCTGATGCACTCGCGGCCGCGTTCGGTGAGGTGGTACTTGAGGATCGCCGACAGCACCGAGGGCTTTTCGCCCATGTCCACGGCATTGGCGGTGAGCATGCGGGCGCTGTCCATCAGCCAGGCGTTGCCGCCGATGCGCGCCAGGGCTTCCTGGATACCTTCGAAGGCCGACAGCGGCACGTTGAACTGTTCACGTACTTGGGCGTATTGGCCGGTCACCAGGCTGGTGAACTTGGCGGCGCCGGTGCCCACCGCAGGCAGGGAGATGGAACGGCCCACGGACAGGCAGTTCATCAGCATCATCCAGCCCTTGCCGAGCATCTCCTGGCCGCCGATGAGGAATTCGAGCGGAATGAAGACGTCTTTGCCCGAGTTGGGGCCATTCATGAAGGCAGCGCCCAGGGGCAGGTGGCGGCGGCCGATTTCGACGCCGGGGGTGTCGGTAGGAATCAGTGCGAGGCTGATGCCCAGGTCTTCTTCCTCGCCCAGCAGATGGTCCGGGTCATGGGCCTTGAACGCCAGGCCGAGCAAGGTCGCGACCGGACCGAGGGTGATGTAGCGCTTTTCCCAGTTCAGGCGCAGGCCGAGGGTTTCCTTGCCTTGCCACTCGCCTTTGCAGATGACGCCGGTGTCGGGCATGGCACCGGCATCGGAGCCGGCCAGCGGGCCGGTCAGGGCGAAACACGGAATATCGTCGCCACGCGCCAGGCGGGGCAGGTAATGGTTGCGTTGCTCGTCGGTGCCGTAGTGCAACAGCAATTCGGCAGGGCCCAGGGAGTTGGGCACCATGACGGTGGAAGCCAGGTCGCCGCTGCGGGTGGCCAGTTTCATCGCGACCTGGGAGTGGGCATAGGCTGAGAAGCCCTTGCCGCCGTATTCCTTGGGAATGATCAGGGCGAAGAAACCATGGGTCTTGATGTGCTCCCAGGCAGCGGGGGGCAGGTCCATGGCCTGGCCGATTTCCCAATCACTGACCATGGCGCAGAGTTCTTCGGTGGGGCCGTCGATGAAGGCCTGTTCTTCCTCGGTCAATTGCACCTTGGGGTAGGCCAGCAATTTGTCCCAGTCAGGGCGCCCGCTGAACAGTTCGCCATCCCACCACACCGTGCCCGCGTCGATAGCATCGCGCTCGGTTTCGGACATCGGCGGCAGGACTTTCTGGAACCAGCTGAACAACGGCTTGGTAAAGTATTGGCGGCGCAGGTCGGGCAGCAGCAGGGGTACGGCCACGATCGCGATCAGCACCCAGAAAATCAGCAGCAGCCAACCCGGTGCATGGCTCCATGCGCCCATCGCCAACAGGTAAACGGCGACCACACCCAGGGCGGGCAGGGGCGCGGTGCGGCGGTGTGCCAGGTAGGCAATGCCGACCACCAGAACCAGTATCCACAACAACAGCATATTCAATCCTCCGTGAAACCAGGGGCGAAACCACCAGGGAGCTTAGACGGCGTCCGGCCAAGCGGGGTGATCAGGGTGTTACAAGTTGTACTGGGGATACCTGAGTCCCAGCCGCTTCATCGATAGTGACCACCTTGCAGGGGTGGAGTTCGCCGGGAAACATCGCGGAACCCGCGCGGATTTATATGACCAGGCAGTCAATCTCGACGGCGACGTGCATGAGGCGGTGCGTTGCAACCCCTGCACCTTGAACACCCAGGCTTGCCGGGCGGCGGGCAGAGTGATTCAAGGCGCATGTGAACCGGCGTATGCTGCAACGTTCATCAAGCCATGTTCACCAACGATAAGGCGCGGTCATGCTGAAAATCTGGGGTCGTAAAAACTCATCAAATGTCAGGAAGGCACTCTGGTGCGCCGAGGAACTCGGCCTGGACTATGAGGCGATTGATGCGGGCGGCGCTTTTGGTGTGGTCGACACGCCGCAATACCGGGCCTTGAACCCCAATGGCCGGGTGCCGATGATCGAAGACGGCGACTTTGTACTGTGGGAATCCAACACCATCGTGCGTTACTTGTGCGCCAAGCACGCGTCGGACTTTTACCCAAGTGACCTGCAAATCCGGGCCAGCGCCGAAAAGTGGATGGACTGGACCACGTCCACGCTCGCCGATCCCTTCAAGGCCGTGTTCTGGGGCATCGTGCGCACACCGCCGGAAAAACAAAACTGGGACAGCATCAATGCCGGGCGCCAAGCCTGCATCGATGCACTCAAAACGGTCGACCAGGCCCTTGCCGAGCAACCTTACCTTTCCGGCAAAGCCTTCGGCATCGGTGATATTCCCCTGGGCTGCTTCATTTATGCCTGGTTCGAGATGCCCATCGAACGCCCGGCAATGCCCAACCTGGAGGCGTGGTACCAGCGCCTGAAGCTACGTCCGGCCTACCGCAAGGCAGTGATGACCGCGTTGACCTGATACACACTATTAACAAGGGTGACTGTACTTGTGCGGCGCGGGCACGCACCATGCTGGAACACATCGCAGGTTGAACTACCTGCGCTGTGCCCTCATCTATTGTTTCTATTCTTTTCCTTGGTGCGTAATCCGATATGAGTTCCGCTCTGTCCATCCGGCAGCTAACCAAAACCTACGGCAACGGTTTCCAGGCCCTGAGTGGTATCGATCTGGACGTCGCCGAAGGTGATTTCTTCGCCTTGCTCGGCCCCAACGGTGCCGGCAAATCCACCACCATCGGTATCCTCTCGACCCTGGTCAACAAGACCAGCGGCACGGTGAATATCTTCGGCCATGACCTGGACAAATCCCCGGCGGCGCTCAAGCGTTCCATCGGCGTGGTGCCTCAGGAATTCAACTTCAACCAGTTCGAAAAGACCTTCGACATTGTCGTGACCCAGGCCGGTTACTACGGCATCCCGCCGAAAATCGCCAAGGAACGCGCCGAGCAGTACCTGACCCAACTGGGCCTGTGGGACAAGCGCGATGTGCCTTCGCGCTCGTTGTCCGGCGGCATGAAGCGGCGCTTGATGATCGCCCGCGCACTGGTGCATGAACCGCGCCTGCTGATCCTCGACGAGCCCACCGCTGGCGTGGACATCGAGTTGCGTCGTTCGATGTGGACCTTTCTCACCGAGCTGAACGAGAAGGGCATCACCATCATCCTCACGACCCACTATCTGGAAGAGGCCGAGCAGTTGTGCCGCAACATCGGCATCATCGACCACGGCACGATTGTCGAGAACACCAGCATGCGTAACCTGCTGGGCCAGCTCCATGTGGAAACCTTCCTGCTCGACCTGAAAAACAACCTGTCGGCACCGCCGCAATTGTTGGGCTACCCGAGCCGCCTGGTGGACAGCCACACGCTGGAAGTGCAGGTGGACAAAGCCATGGGCATTACGGCGCTGTTCAGCCAACTGGCGGCCCAGAACATCGAAGTGTTGAGCCTGCGTAACAAAACTAATCGCCTTGAGGAGTTGTTCGTGTCCCTGGTGGAGAAAAATCTGGCGAAGGTGGCGGTATGAGTTCCGAACTGCAACCCAACCTCGTCGCGCTGCAGACCATCGTCTACCGCGAAGTGAAGCGCTTTACCCGGATCTGGCCGCAGACCTTGCTGCCGCCGGCGATCACCATGGTCCTGTACTTCGTGATCTTCGGTAACCTGATCGGCCGGCAGATCGGTGACATGGGTGGCTTCACCTATATGGAGTACATCGTGCCGGGCCTGATCATGATGTCGGTGATCACCAACTCCTACGGCAACGTGGTGTCGAGTTTCTTTGGCAGCAAGTTTCAGCGCTCCATCGAAGAGCTGATGGTGTCACCGGTGTCGCCGCACACCATCCTGATCGGCTACACCTTGGGCGGCGTGCTGCGTGGCTTGATGGTGGGTGTGATCGTGACCCTGCTGTCGTTGTTCTTCACCCACCTGCAAGTGCATCACCTGGGGGTCACCATTCTGGTCGTGGTGCTCACGGCGACGATCTTCTCGCTGCTGGGGTTTATCAACGCGGTGTTTGCGCGCAACTTCGATGATATTTCGATCATTCCGACCTTCGTGCTGACGCCGCTGACCTACCTGGGCGGGGTGTTCTACTCCATCACGTTGCTGCCGCCGTTCTGGCAGACCGTGTCCCTGGCCAACCCGGTGCTGCACATGGTCAACGCTTTCCGCTACGGCATCCTGGGCGTGTCGGATATCAAGATCAGCGTGGCGATCACGTTCATGGTTGTCGCTACCATCGTCTTGTATATCGGTTGTGCGCGGTTGCTGGTAAGCGGGCGTGGGATGCGTACGTAACCACTGACGATACGCGGTAAGAAAATGTGGGAGGGGGCTTGCTCCCGATAGCGGTCTGTCAGCCAGCCTTGTACTGACTGACCCAACGCTATCGGGGGCAAGCCCCCTCCCACATTTGGTTTTGTATAAGGCTTTAGGTTTTCAGCGCCAAGTCGATCAGCGTATGCAGCTCTTCAACCGCCAGCGGCTGGGTCGAAAACAGAATTCGAAACACCGTGGGTGCCGCGAGCAGATTGATCAAACGATCCACACTGGGGGCTGGCTGGTCCGGGTAACGGTCAACGATCACCTGCAACTGCCCGCTCAGAATGCTCACGCAATACCCCGGCGTCACGCTGCACTGCACGTCGCGCATCATGTTGCGCCCAGGCTCCGAACTCATTTCATCCAGATATTGTTCCGCCCAGGCTTGCAGGTCGCCGCGCAGGCTGCCGGTGGTGGCCGGCTCGCTGTCCGGGCGCATGCGCGCCAGGGCCACGTCGGCCAGCAGCGCAGAGAGGTCACCCCAGCGCCGGTAGATGGTCGAGGGCGTGACGCCCGCGCGTGTCGCAATCATCGGCACGGTGACGCTGGCGCGCTCATGGGTTTCCAGCAGTTCGCGGACGGCCGAATGCACGGATTCTTGTACCCGGGCACTACGGCCCCCCGGGCGAAGGCCTTCTTTGATCGCCATGGGTAAAACCTTAACACAAAGAATTTGCTTTAAGCGCCGACGGGTAGCACACTCCACAAAAGCAAAATATTAGCTTTAGCGGAGCGTGCCTATGCCCAGCAACCCGTCTCAACGGTCCAGCCTGACATTTCTGGTGATCACCGTACTGACCTTTCTCGCCGCCTCCAGCGCGCCGACGCCGTTGTACCAGGTGTATCAGGACAACCTGCATTTCTCGGCAGCGATGCTGACGCTGATCTTCGGCGTGTATGCCGTGAGTCTGCTGGCGGCGCTGCTGACCGTGGGATCGCTGTCGGATTACATCGGGCGCAAGCCGGTGATTTTCGTCGCGCTGGTCCTGAATATCGTGGCGATGCTGCTGTTTATCAACGCCGACAGCGCCGCCTGCCTGATTGCCGCGCGGGGGCTGCAAGGCTTTGCCACGGGTACGGCGACGGCAGTGTTGAGCGCAACGCTGCTCGACACCGACCGCCTGCGCGGGCCGATGCTCAATAGCCTCGCGCCGATGCTGGGGATGGCCAGTGGCGGTTTGGGCAGCGGTTTGCTGGTGGAATATGCGCCCTGGCCGACCCAGTTGATCTACTTCACCCTGCTCGGATTGATGGTGCTTCAGGCGCTGTATGTGTGGCGCTTGTCGGAAACCGTCAGCCGCATACCGGGTGCCTTGAAATCCCTGGCGCCGACCCTGCACGTGCCGAAGCAGGCGCGCCGGGCCCTGGGCTTGGCGATGCCGTTGAATGTGGCGGTATGGGCGCTGGGTGGTTTCTATTCATCCCTGGCGCCGTCGCTGGTGCGAGCAGCAACGGGTTCGACTTCGCACCTGATCGGCGGCGGACTGGTGGCCGTAATTACCTTGAGTGGCGCAGTGATGATCTACAGCCTGCGCGAGCACCCGGCGGATAAGGTCATGCGCCTGTCTGCGATGTTGCTGGCGGCGGGCGTGGCACTGTTGCTGACGGCTGTGCAAAGCGCCAGCCTGTGGTTGTTCTTTGTCGCCAGTGTGGTGGCCGGCCTGGGTTTTGGCGGCGGGTTCATGGGCAGTGTGCGCAGTATCGTCGGGTTGGCATTGCCCCATGAGCGCGCAGGGTTGATGTCGGCGTTCTACGTGTTGAGTTACCTGGCGTTCTGCTTGCCGGCGCTGCTGGCGGGTAACTTGAGCCGGGAGTTTGGTTTGATCGCTACCACCGATGCGTACGGCGCACTCCTGATTCTGCTGGCCCTGGGCGCTTTGGCCGGAATGCGCTTGCAGCGCTCGCTATATCTGCATAACAGATAACATATAGAGATATTACCCGTTATATAGATATTCGATCCGCTTCTATGATGGCTTCAACCTCATGCGAGGAAGAGGATTGCCATCATGACCTGCCTGACTCCCATCAGCTATAAACCCTTCAGTCACCTGGCCCGTCCCCGGGAAGTGATTCGTCAGTTCACCCCCAACTGGTTTGCCGCGACCATGGGCACCGGCGTGCTGGCGCTGGCCCTGGCGCAACTGCCGGTGGCACTGCCCGGCGTGCATGCCGTCGCCGAAGGGCTGTGGATGTTTACCATCGGCCTGTTCATCCTGTTCAGCGCGCTGTATGCCGCACGCTGGGTGATGTTTTTCCACGAGGCGCGGCGGATTTTCGGGCACTCCACCGTCTCGATGTTTTTCGGCACCATCCCCATGGGCCTGGCGACTCTACTGAATGGTTTGCTGCTGTTTGGCCTGCCACGCTGGGGCAACGCTGTGATCCCCCTGGCCGAAGCCCTGTGGTGGCTGGACGTGGCCATGGCGTTGGCCTGCGGCGTGTTGATTCCGTTCATGATGTTCACCCGCCAGGAGCACAGCATCGACCAGATGACCGCGGTGTGGCTGCTGCCGGTGGTGGCCGCTGAAGTCGCCGCCGCGAGCGGGGGCCTGCTGGCGCCGCACCTGGCGGATGCCCATGGGCAACTGGTGATGCTGGTGACCAGCTACGTACTCTGGGCGTTCTCCCTGCCGGTGGCCTTCAGCATCCTGACCATCCTGATGCTGCGCATGGCCCTGCACAAACTGCCCCACGCCAACATGGCGGCCTCGAGCTGGCTGGCGCTGGGGCCCATCGGCACCGGTGCCCTGGGCATGTTGTTGCTCGGCGGCGATGCGCCTGCGATCTTTGCCGCCAATGGCCTGCCGGGTGTCGGCGAGATGGCCAACGGGCTCGGCCTGGTGGCGGGCATCACCCTGTGGGGTTTCGGCTTGTGGTGGATGTTGCTGGCGGTGTTGATCACCCTGCGTTACCTGCGCGCCGGTATCCCGTTCAACTTGGGCTGGTGGGGCTTTACCTTCCCACTGGGGGTGTACGCGCTGGCCACGCTCAAGCTTGCAAGCCTGCTGCACCTGGGGTTCTTCAGCGTATTGGGCAGTGGGCTGGTGGTGGCCCTGGCGCTGATGTGGCTGATCGTGGCCACGCGCACGGTGCAGGGTGCCTATAAAGGCGAGCTTTTTGTTTCACCTTGCATTGCAGGGCTAGCGAATAAGTAAGCCGGATTAGGTAAAGTCGTGGCCTGATCAATAACAGGCCACGCAGGAACACGGACGATGAGCCACCCCTCACAATTCACCTTGCTGCGCACGCGGCGTTTCCTGCCGTTTTTCATCACCCAGCTCCTGGGTGCCTTCAACGACAACATCTTCAAGCAATCGCTGATCCTGGCGATTCTCTACAAGCTCACCCTCGACGGTGACCGTTCCATCTGGGTCAACCTGTGCGCCTTGCTGTTCATCCTGCCGTTCTTCCTGTTCTCGGCGCTGGCCGGGCAGTTTGGCGAGAAATTCAACAAGGACGCGTTGATCCGCGCGATCAAGCTTGGTGAGATCGTGATCATGGCGGTGGGGGCCACCGGCTTTCTGTTCGATCACCTGGAATTGATGCTGCTGGCGCTGTTCGCCATGGGCACCCACTCGGCGCTGTTCGGCCCGGTGAAATATTCGATCATGCCCCAGGCGCTGCACGACGATGAGCTGGTCGGCGGCAACGGCCTGGTGGAAATGGGCACGTTCCTGGCAATCCTCGCCGGCACCATCGGCGCGGGCATCATGATGTCGTCCACCCATTACGCGCCGGTGGTGGCCGTGGCGATTGTCGGCGTGGCGCTGTTGGGGTACCTCGCCAGCCGCAGCATTCCACGGGCGGCGGCTTCTACGCCGCAATTGCGCCTGGACTGGAACATCTTCACCCAGTCCTGGGCCACGCTGCGCATGGGCCTGGGACAGACCCCGGCGGTGTCGCGCTCGATCGTCGGCAATTCATGGTTCTGGTTCGTCGGCGCGATCTACCTGACGCAGATTCCGGCCTACGCAAAGGAATGGCTGTATGGCGACGAAACCGTGGTCACCCTGATCCTCACCGTGTTCTCGGTGGGGATCGCCCTTGGTTCGATGCTCTGTGAAAAGCTGTCCGGGCGTAAGGTGGAAATCGGCCTGGTACCGTTCGGCTCGTTCGGCCTGACGGTGTTCGGCCTGCTGCTGTGGTGGCATTCCGGCGGCTTCGCGCAGAATGTCCAGCCCAACGACTGGCTTGCGGTGCTCGGCTACGGCCAAGCCTGGTGGGTGTTGTTCGATATCCTCGGCCTGGGCGTGTTTGGTGGCTTTTACATCGTGCCGCTGTACGCGCTGATCCAGTCGCGCACCGCCGAGAATCAGCGTGCGCGCGTGATCGCCGCCAACAACATCCTCAATGCGCTGTTCATGGTGGTCTCGGCGATTGTGTCGATCCTGCTGCTGAGCGTGGCCAAGCTGTCGATCCCCGAGTTGTTCCTGGTGGTGTCGCTGCTCAACATTGCGGTCAATACCTACATCTTCAGGATCGTGCCCGAGTTCACCATGCGCTTCATGATCTGGCTGCTCAGCCATTCCATGTACCGCGTCGAGCACCGCAACCTGGAGCAGATTCCGGATGAAGGCGCGGCCTTGCTCGTTTGCAACCATGTGTCGTTTGTCGATGCGCTGCTGATTGGCGGCGCAGTGCGTCGGCCGATTCGTTTTGTCATGTACTACAAGATCTACCGCTTGCCGGTGCTCAACTTCGTCTTCCGCACCGCCGGGGCGATTCCGATTGCGGGGCGTCACGAAGACATCCAGATCTACGAAAAGGCCTTCACGCGGATCGCCAAATACTTGAAGGACGGTGAGCTGGTGTGCATCTTCCCGGAAGGCAAGTTGACCGGCGATGGCGAGATGAATGAGTTTCGCGGCGGCGTGACGCGGATTCTGGAAGAGACGCCGGTGCCGGTGATTCCGATGGCGTTGCAGGGGCTGTGGGGGAGTTTTTTCAGTCGCGATCCGGATAAGGGGTTGTTCCATCGGATCTGGTCGCGGGTGGTCTTGGTGGCAGGTGAGCCTGTTCGTGTAGAGGAGGCGACACCTGCGCAGTTGCAGGCTGTGGTCGGTGTTCTGCGTGGGAGTGTCAGGTAGTTCTGTGCTGGATGTACTGGCCTCATCGGGGGCAAGCCCCCTCCCACATTTGAATGCGTTCACAAATCAAAAGTGGGAGGGGGCTTGCCCCCGATGGCGGTAGTGGCCTAGGTGGAGATCTTGAGGCCAATAAGCCCGCAGATGATCAACGCCACGCTGGCCAACCGAAACAGCGCCATGGATTCCCCAAACAGGATAATCCCGGCGATCACCGTACCCACGGCACCCACCCCGGTCCATACGGCGTAGGCGGTGCCCAGCGGCAGCTCCTTTACCGCCATCCCCAGCAGGCCAAGGCTGATGGCCATGGCGGCAATGGTCAGTGCGGTGGGCAGGGGCTTGCTGAAACCGTCGGTGTATTTCAGGCCGACAGCCCAGCCGACTTCGAACAACCCGGCAAAAAACAGGATGATCCAGGACATGATGACCTCGCTTCTTCAGGCGGGGTCGTCCCCGGATTCAACGCTCGTTGGCGTCGCGGGGTCGTCCCCGCGAAGCGCTTAGAGTGCCGAACATGCACCCCACGATCAAGTTTGCGGGGTGTTCTCCAGCGCGCGGCGGTCTTCCTTCTCGCTCATGCGGCGAAAGTAGGTCGAGAGCAACGCCCCGGAAATATTGTGCCAGACGCTGAACAGCGCACTGGGCACCGCCGCCAGCGGCGAGAAGTGCGCGCTCGCCAGCGCGGCGCCGAGCCCGGAGTTCTGCATACCCACTTCCAGCGCCAGTGACTTGCGTTGGGCCAGGGGCAGCTTGAACAGTCGCCCGGTGAAGTAACCGAGCAAATAGCCGAAGCTGTTGTGCAGCATCACCACCGCCATGATCAACAGGCCCGACTCGGCAATCTTCGCCTGGCTGGCGGCAACCACCGCGGCGACGATGATCACGATGCTGACCACCGAGACCAGCGGCAGCACCTCGACCGCATGCCGTACTCGACTCCCCAGCAGCCGCTGCGCGACCACCCCGAGCACGATAGGCAGCAGCACCACTTGCAGGATCGACCAGAACAACTCCATGAACGACACCGGCAGCCAGGCCGAGGCCAGCAGCCAGATCAACGCCGGCGTGAGCAGCGGGGCGAGGAGGGTGGTGACGGCAGCGATGGCCACCGACAGCGCCAGGTCGCCACGGGCCAGCCAGGTCATCACGTTGGATGAAGTGCCGCTCGGGCAGCAGCCGACCAGAATCACCCCGACGGCAATTTCCGGCGGCAGGTGAAAGACCTGGCACAACAGCCACGCCACGCCCGGCATGATTACAAAGTGCGCGACCACGCCGAGGGCGACGCGCCAGGGATGGCGGGCCACCTCAGCGAAGTCTTCAAGTTTCAAGGTCAGGCCCATGCCGAACATCACCAGGCCCAGCAACGGCACAATGGCGCTTTTCAGGCCGATGAACCACGCGGGTTCGAGGAAGGCGAGCACCGCGAACATCAGCACCCAGTAGGCGAAGGTATTGCCGACGAAGCGGCTCAGGGCGGCGAGTGCGCGCATGGGATAGTCCTTGTTATAGAAATTTGTAAATGCGGTCGAATGTGGGAGGGGGCTTGCTCCCGATGGCGGTGGTTCAGTCAAAGATACGTTGGCTGACACTCTGCCATCGGGAGCAAGCCCCCTCCCACATTTCGCTCTTCACCCGGCTTAGATGCCTTGTGGCGTCTCTTCACCGCCGAGTGCTTCGATCAGCGCTGGCAGGAACTCGCCGAAGGTCAGCATCATCAGGGTAAAGCTGGCATCCAGTTGCCCCAGGGCTTCGTCGCCGCCGTCCTGTTCGGCCTGGTCCTGCAGCAGGTCTTCGAACTTCAGGCGCTTGACGGTCATTTTGTCGTCGAGCATGAAGGACAGCTTGTCCTGCCAGGCCAGGGACAATTGGGTCACGACTTTACCGGTGGTCAGGTGCAGCTGGATTTCTTCGCCGGTCAGGTCCTGGCGCTTGCAGCGCACGATGCCGCCGTCTTCGTGGGTGTCGCGCAGTTCGCATTCGTCGAGCACGAAGAAGTCGTCGGCGGGTTTCTGGGTGGTGACCCAGTCGGTCATGATCGCCGTCGGTGCGGTTTTCACGGTCAGTGGGCGAACGGGCAGGGTGCCGATCACTTCGCGCAAGGTAGAAAGCAAGTCTTCGGCGCGTTTCGGGCTGGCCGAGTTCACCAGGATCAGGCCCTGTTTCGGCGCGATGGCGGCGAAGGTCGACGAGCGACGAATAAAGGCGCGCGGCAGGAACGCCTGGATGATTTCATCCTTGATCTGGTCGCGTTCCTTTTTATAGACCTTGCGCATTTGCTCGGCCTCGATTTCCTCGACCTTCTCTTTAACCGCATCGCGCACCACGCTGCCCGGCAGGATGCGTTCTTCCTTGCGTGCGGCAATCAGCAGGAAGTCGCCGCTGACGTGCACCAGGGGCGCGTCTTCACCTTTACCGAAAGGCGCGACGAAACCGTAAGTCGTCAACTCCTGGCTTGCGCACGGGCGCGCCAGTTTGGTGGCCATGGCCGCTTCCAACGCCTCGGCATCAACGGGCAGATCTTGGGTCAGGCGATAGATAAGCAGGTTCTTGAACCACATGGGGTGAGTCTCTCCTCTATACAAAGGGGGCATTATTCTCTTGATCACGCCCCAGGCCAACCCTGCGTAAGCCATTGGAAGGGCTGAAAAAAAAGATTTAAGAAAGTGCTTGCCAGACCTGGGGGCGCTCCGTAGAATGCGCGCCACACCGAAACGAAGGGTGATTAGCTCAGCTGGGAGAGCATCTGCCTTACAAGCAGAGGGTCGGCGGTTCGATCCCGTCATCACCCACCATTCGCTTCAAGTGTTACGCGCAGCGGTAGTTCAGTCGGTTAGAATACCGGCCTGTCACGCCGGGGGTCGCGGGTTCGAGTCCCGTCCGCTGCGCCATATTCGGTAACCTGGAACGCTGAACGCCAGGTCACCACAAGAAGCCCGCTCATTGAGCGGGCTTTTTATTGTGCGAAATATGGCAAAAAGTCGTGCGGTAAATTTTTTTTAAATAAACTGCATTTAAATCAAGACATTACGATTTTTTGATGTATGATGCGCCCACACCGAAACGAAGGGTGATTAGCTCAGCTGGGAGAGCATCTGCCTTACAAGCAGAGGGTCGGCGGTTCGATCCCGTCATCACCCACCATTCGCTTCAAGTGTTACGCGCAGCGGTAGTTCAGTCGGTTAGAATACCGGCCTGTCACGCCGGGGGTCGCGGGTTCGAGTCCCGTCCGCTGCGCCATATTCGGTAACCTGGAACACTGAACGCCAGGTCGCCACAAGAAGCCCGCTCATTGAGCGGGCTTTTTTTCGTCTGCACAATTTCGCTGCAATTGCATCCCCAACCACGGTTTTAATAAGACGGTTAAGCTGCGTCGTTAGAACAACGGGAGGGGCGTCATGCAGCACCTGGATCACTTATCCTTGCACTTGTTCATTCTGGTCTGTGAAGAGGGCACGATTGCACGCGCCAGCGAGCGGGCATTCATTGCGCCGTCGGCGGTCAGTAAACGTATTTCCGATATTGAGGCGCGGTTTGGTACGCCGCTGCTGAACCGCAGCAAGCGCGGGGTCGAACCGACGCCGGCGGGGTTGGCGCTACTTCGGCACGCTCGGTCCCTGACGCGGGCCATGGAGCGGCTCGATAGCGAGCTTAGCGAATACGCTGAAGGCGCCCGAGGACATGTACGGGTCTTGGCAAACATCTCATCAATCATGGAGTTCCTGCCCGAGGAACTGTCGGACTTCATGATCGAGCATCCAAGAATCCAGGCAGACATCGAAGAGCGTTTCAGTCCCGACGTGGTGCGCGGGGTAGCCGAAGGCAATGCCGATTTAGGTATTTGTCGACGATCAATGGCCGTGGGCGATCTGGAATTTCTGCCCTATCGCCGGGATCACCTGGCGGTCGTCGTAGGGGCGAACCATGCCCTGGCCGGTCGTACTCATATTGCGTTCGCAGAGACCCTGGCCTTTGATCACTTGGGGCTGTCGGCTTTCGCCACGTTGAATAACTTCATGCGCAGTGAAGCGACGAAGGAGGGCCACGAGCTGCGGTTTCGCTCCTATGTGTCGTCATTTGACGCAGCTTTTCGGCTGGTGCAATTCGGCTTGGGACTTGCCGTATTCCCCCTGGAAGCAGTGGAGCGGTATGCGCGGTTGTTTGACTTGCGGATCATCCCGCTGACCGACGATTGGGCATTGGGTGAGTTTGTTATCTGTGTCCGTGACCGGGATGCACTTTCGCTGTCGGCCCGGCGATTGCTGGACCATCTGCTTTTGCGCGCGACATCGCTTGCGTCCCGCACCTGACTGTATCCGTCGCCGTTGGCGATGGATCACCGCGTAAATGACGTCTTTTTGCTGACTCCCTGGCTCTCTAATCTGAAGGTGCGCTTCAGCCTGTGAGAGCTTTTTTCATGACAACAATAACAATCAACGAAGTCGGCATGCGTGATGGTTTGCAAAGCCTTCAAGCCACTATGCCGACATCCGCCAAACGACAATGGATTGATGCCGCCTATGCCGCAGGTGTGCGGTACATGGAGGTCGCGTCCTTTGTTCCCGCCAAACTGTTGCCGCAGATGGCCGATGCCAAAGCAGTCGTCGCCCATGCCTTGAGTTTTCCGGATCTGGTTGTCACGGTCCTGGCGCCTAACCTGCGCGGCTGTCGCGATGCGCTGGAATCCGGCGCGCACCGTATCATTGCGCCCGTGTCCGTCAGCGCAGCCCACAGCCTGGCCAATGTGCGCCGGACTCCGTTGGAAATGGTCGAAGAGCTGGCGCGAATGTGCCAGTTGCGTACTGAATCCGGCTTGCACAACGTTCAAGTGATTGCCGGCATGTCCGTGGCCTTCGGCTGTACCCGCCAAGGTGATGTGCCATTGAGCGATCTCTGCGCGTTGACCGGGCATGTGTTGCAAGCCGGCTGCGATCTGGTGTCCCTGGGAGACACCACGGGCTACGCCAATCCCGGCCAGGTGGCGACCACCTTGCAGGCGGTTCGCGCCATCGCAGGTGACAAGCTCAGGGCCGCGCACTTCCACGACACTCGAGGCCTGGCGCTTGCCAATAGCCTGGTCGCCGTTCAGCAAGGTATCACCGAACTCGACTCGTCACTGGCCGGATTGGGCGGGTGTCCGTTTGCACCAGGTGCATCCGGCAATACGGTTACAGAAGACTTGGTGTTCATGCTGCAAAGCATGGGCTACCAGACGGGCATCGACCTGGCAGCCCTGATCGCTTCCCGCCATGTGCTCAGCGAAGCACTGCCGCACGAGACGCTCTACGGCTGCATTGCACGAGCTGGCCTGCCACTCAATTACGCATCAGTCGCCGGTCGCTTCTGAACCTGCCAGATCAAGGAGAACCCTAATGTCCAGGCTTCCATTGGACGGCATTCGTGTCGTTGAAATTTCTCACATGGTGATGGGCCCGACCTGCGGAATGATCCTGGGTGACCTCGGTGCCGAGGTGATCAAGATTGAACCGATCCGTGGCGACGGTACACGCCGTCTGCTAGGCGCCGGTGCCGGTTTTTTTCGCACGTTCAACCGCAACAAACAGTGCATCGCCATCGACGTCAATACTCAACAAGGACGAGATGCGGTACTGGAGCTGATCGATACCGCTGACGTATTCATCGAGAATTTCAAGCCCGGCCGCATGAGCGAGCTCGGCTTCGGTTACGCGGCGATTCGAGCGCGTAACCCGCGCATTATCTACGCCTCGCACAAAGGCTTTCTCAACGGCCCCTACGACAATCGCCTGGCCCTGGATGAAGTTGTGCAAATGATGGCAGGCCTTGCCTATATGACCGGCCCGGTAGGCAGGCCTCTGCGTGCCGGCAGTTCGGTGAACGACATCATGGGCGGCATGTTCGGTGCTATCGGTGTGCTTGCTGCGCTCAACGATCGTCATCTCACCGGCGTCGGTCGTGAGGTGCAAAGCGCGCTTTACGAAAACTGCGTATTGCTCGCTGCTCAGCATATGCAGCAATACGCCGTGACCGGCCAAGCGGCTGCACCGATGCCAAACCGTATCAGTGCATGGGCCATTTACGATGTATTCGAGTTTGCCAATGGGGAGCAGATGTTCGTCGCCGCCACGGGTGAAGGTCAGTGGACCGCCCTGTGTCAATTGCTTGGCCAGACCGCGTTGCTGGATGACCAGACCCTTGCTACCAACAATGATCGCGTGCTGCAGCGGCCACGTCTGCTGGCTCACTTGGCTGAAGTCTTTGCCAGCATGGACGCTCAAGCGCTGGCCCTGGAACTTGAGGCCAACAGTATTCCGTTTGCTCCGATTCGACGGCCCGAGGAACTGTTCGAGGATCCTCATCTGCTGCACAGCGGTGGCCTGGCAAATCTTGAACTTGAAGACGGATCGTTCACCGCCATGCCACTGCTGCCGTTGTCCCTGGATGGTGAGCGACTGCAACCCCGTCGATCTATCCCACGCATCGGCGAGCACACCCACAACGTCATGCGTGAACTGGGCTACAGCGACGAACACATTGCCGAGCTGTGTGCCGCCGGTGTCCTGAAAACCGACGCTCAGCCTTGAGGAAGAACTGCCATGGCTATTTATCAATACGACACCCTTATTCCTGTCATTCACGCCGAAACTTTCATCGCGCAAGACGCTACCGTCATCGGCAATGTCACGCTGGCGCAGGGCGTCAGTGTCTGGCCGCAGGCTGTTCTGCGGGGTGACAACGAGCCGATTCACATCGGTCAGCACAGCAATGTGCAGGAGGGGGCGGTGCTGCATGCCGATCCGGGATTTGCGCTGACGGTGGGCGAGGGCGTCACTATCGGCCACCAGGCCATGTTGCACGGTTGCACCGTCGGCGACGGAGCGCTGATCGGGATTCAGGCTGTTGTGCTCAATGGCGCGGTCATCGGCAGCAATTGCCTGGTCGGCGCCGGGGCGGTTGTCACCGAAGGCAAGGTGTTCCCGGACAACTCACTTATTCTCGGCGCACCTGCCAAAGTCGTGCGCGAACTGACACCTGAAGCAATTGCCGGCATGCATCGAAACGCCGCCGACTATGTCGTCAAAGGTCAGGCTTACAAGGCCAAACTTATTCTGATCGGCTGAACCCATTGAGCAGGGTTCCTCAAGAGCCTTGCCTCTCTCCAATAATTACAACAATGGAGAAACATCATGGTTGCCATGACTGGCGAGATCGCGCTTGCGCGCAACGCAGAAACAATCAATGAGCTGCTGCTCTACCGGCGTGTGGCCTGGCGCATCATGCCGCTGGCCATTATCTGCTTTCTCTTTTCCTATTTTGACCGGATCAACATCAGCTTCGCCAAGACCCAGATGCAGCAAGAATTGGGTTTGTCCGACGCGGCGTACGGCCTGGCCGCGAGCATGTTCTTTTTCGGCTACGTACTATTTGAAGTCCCCAGCAGCCTGGGGCTCAAGCGCTATGGCGCGCCTGCCTGGATCTGCCGGATCATGATCTCCTGGGGGTTGGCAACGGCGGCGTTAATGTTCGCCTACACGCAATACACCCTGTACTTCCTGCGTTTTCTGATTGGCGTTATGGAAGCCGGTTTTGGCCCGGCGATCCTGTTCTACCTGGCGTGCTGGTTTCCCAAGAAGCACCTGGCGAAGATGAATGGCCTCTGGTTCCTCGCTGTCCCTCTGGCAGGCGCGGTCGGGGGGCCAGCGGCGGGAATCCTGTTGGGCACGATGGACGGCGTGTTCGGTCTGGCTGGCTGGCACTGGCTGTTCCTGATGTCCGGACTGCCCTGTGTGGTGCTCGGCCTGCTAGTGCTGTGGAAGCTGGACCGAGACATCGAATCGGCCAAATGGTTAAGCCGTAGCGAGAAGGATCTGCTGGCGGCGAACCTGGCGCATGACAAAGTCAACGATAAGCCGGTATTGGGGTCCTTGTGGCGTGTGTTGCTGACCCGGGAAGTCGCGATCATGGCGTTCATCTACTTTGTGATCAAGACAGCTTCTTATGGCCTCAACTTCTGGATGCCGCACCTGATCAAGTCGTCCGGTGTACAGAGTCTATTCTGGATAGGGATGCTTTCGGCGCTGCCTTACATCGTGGCCTGTATCGGCATGATATGGCTGACCCGGCGTTCCGATCGTACGGGTGAGCGCAAGACTTACCTTGTTCTGTGCCTGTTGGCGGCAGCCGTCGGCTATCTGTTGGCTTGCCTGTTCTCGGATTCATCCTGGGCCATGATGGCAGCGCTCGTACTCGCTACTGCGGGTACCTTTATTGCGATCCCGATTTTCTGGACCATCCCGCAATCGACCTTTTCGGGACTGGCGATCGCCACGGGGACTGCGGCGATCAACTCCATCGGTCAACTGAGCGGTATGGTTGCCCCGGTGATGGTGGGGAAAATCAATGATCTGACCGGCTCTACCTACATGGGCATGCTCTCCATCGCACCGCTGATTCTGGTCGCTGGTTTCGTGGTCCTGCGTTACGTCAAGAATCCCGGGGCCTGACCCCGTTATTCAATCCTGCAAGGGATGGTCCGCTGAATCCGCCCGGCAGGCTTTGTGCTTCAGCCGATCGCCTGGGTCACCAGCGCAAACTCGGTGACCCCGGCGCTTGATCGGGGCGGCACACCGCGCACCATCCGTGGCGCGTTATCCACGCAGGGCAGCCCCAGGTTTTCCAGCCAGTCGGCCAACCCGCATGCGGTGGGAATATCGAAACGCACGAACGCACCCGGGATCAACCGAAGAAGGTGAGTGATCAAGTGTCGGGCCTGCTCCGGGTGTTGCGCGACGACGGGGCCAATGAGGTGGCCGCGACCAAATTGGCGCAGCAGGGCGCACCCTTGCAGGTGCCCCTCTACCTCGATGCCCACCACGTGCTCGGCCGTCGGCAGCAGGTCGTTGAGTACACCGGTGCGGTCCAGGCCACTGGCGGCATTGGCCAGTTCGATTACCTTGGGGTAGTCGGCCCGGTTCAGTACGCGACATTGCGCGTGGCGGGTCTCGGGTAGGGGCTCCGGCGTCTGCGGCACGCCCTGATGTTGCTGAATCCGTGCAAATTCAACGAACCCCATGCTGGCGTACAGCGGCGCGCCTGACTCAGTGGCATTGAGGATCGGCGTGCGCGGGCCCACGCTGTCCAGGCACAGATTCATCAAGCGACGCCCGATGCCTTTGCGCTGGTGCTGATGACTGACGATCACCAGTCCGATGAACGAATAGGCCCCCTGATGGCAGGCGAATGCAACGCCCGCCAAGACACCGTCCTGTTCGGCGACGAAGCCTTCGGATGTGCGCTGCACCATCGCCCAGTCTTCCTCGCGGTGCGGCCATTTGAGGTGCACGGACAGTGCATGGGCGGCGGGCATGTCGGCGGCGGTTGCCGGGCGATACAGGTAAGCGCAACTCACATCGGTTTCCTCTGCTGGCATGCAGGCTCCGAGCCTACGGTGCGTTGCGGCTGTGGCGATAATCGCTGACGGCCTCGTACACCGCCTTGCGCAGGCGGTTGATGCCGCCGATGGGGCGGTGTTCTTCCACGCCGAACCAGGGGTTGAATGACTGGTTGTCACAGGCGAGATTCAGCGCGGGCGTGTCGAAGTCCTGCGCCGGAACCCGCACCTTGGCCACGGTTTCAAAAGGGGCGTCGCTTTCCTTCCATTCGATGCTGGTGTCTTCGATGGGCATGAATGTCTGCGGGTTCTGTCGCTGGATCTGCAACACGAAGCACGCCGGTACGCGGTCGGTGGAGAGCTGCTGGTTCAGGGCGCTGCGCAGGAAGTTCGGCAGGTCCAGGTTCTGTTTGGGCAACGTATATTCCGGGCAGCTTTGCGGGTCGGGGGCGACGCGGAACTTGGCGTTGGCCGCACCGAACTTATAAGGCGAAACCGAAAAGTAGGTGGTCTGCGTCGGGCTGGCCGGGGCGGGGGCGAGGGTTGCCAGGGCGATGAACAGGTGACGTATCTGCCAGGTGCGTGGGTCGGCCTTGGGGAAGAACGCCAGCGCTTTCTTGCCATCCGCCTGGGCCCCGATGTTCTGCGCATATTCGGCCACATCGCTGACAAAGAAGTTCGGGTGGCTGAACATCACGAAGTCCTGTTCCGTGCGCGCTTGCTGATCGGCCATCAGCTGTTTGCCCGGTACATCCAGCAGTTTGATGGCCATGCCGCGGGCATCGCGGATGCTGTCGAATTGCGGGTACGCGTTGCCGTTGGACAAGCGCATCGTCGCATGCCAGGTCTTGCCCGGCTCGGCGAATACACCCTGGCGCAAGGCCGGGTCGAGGTCGGCCAGCACGCTGACTTCGGCTTTCACACAGCCGTGGGCCTTGGCATGGGCATCGCGCAGGTAGCGCGTGCCTTCGCGGTGCTGGTCGACGATGCGTACCGCCGTCTGAATGATGCCCTGGGTCATGGCGGCTTCACCTGGAGGGATCTGTTCGTCCGGCGACACCGGGCCGCTGTGCTGCCAGGCGAACCACAGGCTCGCGGCCAGCCATACCAGCAAGCCCAGGCCCACCAGCCACAGCAGTGTTTTGCCAACGAAGGCGCCGAGACGCAGCCAGATACGCGCGAGCATGGAGGATTCCTTGTGGGGTGATCGGATCATCATGGCAACTGTTGCTCCAGCGGGCCGCCCAGCACTTTGAGGTATTCCAGCAGCGCCCAGCGTTCTTCGGGGAGCAAGCCCCGGCCGATCACGCCGTTGCCACGCTGGCCGGCACGGAATTCGTGGCCGCTGTTGTGGTTGCCGGTAATTTTGGTATCGAACACAAAGGCATTCTTGAACGCGTCGGTCTCAAAGCCGAGATGGCGCGGATCATAGTTGAACGTGCCTTTATAGAAGGTGCTGCTGCGTTCATCCTGGGGTGAAAGCAACTGGTAAATCGTCGGCACGGAACCGTTGTGCAGGAACGGCGGGGTGGCCCACACGCCCGCCAACGGCCGGGCTTTGTAAGCACGTAATTCCCTGACCCCGATGGGCAGGCCAAACCCATCCAGGCCGGGGCGTTCGGCAGGAGTCACGCCTGCGGCGCGGTAGGCGTGTTCTTCAACGAGCGCGGTGACATATGCCAGGCCCTGGGCCACGGACAGGTGTTTGGGGTCCAGTGGCTTGGTTGGTGTGGGGTGCAGCTGCACATTGAGCGTGGCCAGTTCCGCTGGATCCCATTGCAGGGCGCTGAGGTCGTAGCGCTGGTCGGCAATGTTGTTGGCGGTGTTGGGGTCGGTGCCGATGTAGTCCACCGCCAGCATCTTCAATTGTTGCACCGGGCGACCTTTGTCCGCGATGGCGCTGGGCACGTGGCAACCGGCGCAGTTTTCCGCGAACAGTGCGCGGCCTCGAGCGGCGAGCGGTTTGTCGATGGCGCCGAACAGGTCTTCGGGCCAGGTGGGCGCCTTGAGGCGCTGCAAGGTTTCTTCGATCAGGTTCAGATCACGCACGCGTACGCTGGACGGGTAGCGCGCGTCGCCCTGCAAAGGCTGGCCGGCAGCGTCGAAGAAGTCCAGGGTCGCGCCCACGCCGAGGGCTTCACCGATATTGCGTGCCATGGGTTGCTGGGCCGAACCGTTCCATTGCACCCAGTCGAAGGTCCAGATATCCCACAGCTGCGGGTAGTCCACCGGGGCGTTGGCGATGCGGTAGTTCTGCGGCGAAATGGCATCGCCGAAGCTGGCATTGGCGATGCGGCCGAAGGCGTCGGTGCGCCCCGGTCCTTCTTCGGTGGGGTAGAGGCCACGGTGGGTATCGTTCCAGGCGACCTTGAGGAACCTGTTCAGCGACTGTTTGAAGTCCCGGCGCAGTTGGCTGTGCTCGGCTTCGTAGCGGTCGCCCAGGACCTGGCGGGCGAAGCGCTCGAACTTCCATGGGCTGTAATAAGTCGCCGCAAGGCTGGCGACCAAGGCCTGGCCGAAACTGCCTCCGCGCAAGGTCGGCACGCTTGACGGCAGCACATGCTGGGCTGAGCCGCCGTCGATGCGCAGGGCCTGGCCCTTGAAGTGCAACTCACCGGTGTGGCAGGCGGCGCAGGTGATATCCAGGTATTCAACGTCG
Source organism: Pseudomonas sp. R2-37-08W (assembly GCF_003851705.1). Classification (NCBI taxonomy): domain Bacteria; kingdom Pseudomonadati; phylum Pseudomonadota; class Gammaproteobacteria; order Pseudomonadales; family Pseudomonadaceae; genus Pseudomonas; species Pseudomonas sp. R2-37-08W. The sequence goes on from NZ_CP027728.1 coordinate 2,017,991, forward strand.
CTGCCGGCATTTTTATGCCGGGCGAAACCTACAGGCAGGTTGCCGGGGTTTTGCGTGGTGGGCACTTGCTTGGGGTCGACCAGGAAACCGAAACGGGCCAGGTACTCAGGCGTGGCAAAACGGCGCTCGGAAAACGGCAGTTCCAGGGCGCTGAACCAGTCGTAGTGCAGGCCTTTGACCTGGGTGCCCTGGGGTGTGAAGTAATAGGTCTGGCGGTCGGCGGCGCTCCATTGATCCTGGTAGTGCACCTGCTCCACGGGCACGTAATCCGGCAGCTTGGGGTTGACGATGTAGTAGAGCACCACGGCCAGAATCAGGCCCAGGGCTGTGAGGATCACGAGCAATACACGGGAAAAAATGCGCAAGTTAACTATCCTTGTCGAGTTATCACGTTGTTATGCCACTACGCCAAGGGTGCGGCAAGTGGCCATGAGCCTGGTAGTGGCCGTCCCACGATCCGTCGCGGGCCTTCATCATGGATGAAATGCTTTTAAACACGTGAACTTATCAGACGTTTCCTGCTCACATGCCGGTAGCCATTGGTCGTGGCCGCCTGATAAGCTCGCGACTTTATTCGAATGCCCTTTTGGCGCATGAACAAGGAAATAGCATGAAACAGCATCGGTTGGCGGCGGCGGTGGCCCTGGTTAGCCTGGTACTTGCGGGTTGTGATTCGCAGACCAGCGTAGAGCTGAAAACCCCGGCGCAAAAAGCTTCCTACGGCATCGGCCTGAACATGGGCAAAAGCCTTGCCCAGGAAGGCATGGATGACCTGGACTCCAAAGCGGTAGCCCAAGGCATTGAAGATGCGGTCGGCAAGAAAGAGCAGAAGCTCAAGGACGACGAACTGGTTGAGGCCTTTGCCGCGCTGCAAAAGCGCGCTGAAGAACGCATGACCAAAATGAGCGAAGAGTCGGCGGCAGCCGGCAAGAAATTCCTCGAAGACAACGCCAAGAAAGACGGCGTCGTCACCACCGCTTCCGGTCTGCAGTACAAGATCGTCAAGAAAGCCGACGGCGCCCAGCCCAAGCCGACCGACGTGGTGACTGTTCACTACACCGGCAAGCTCACCAACGGCACCACCTTTGACAGCTCCGTGGACCGTGGCAGCCCGATTGACCTGCCGGTCAGCGGCGTGATCCCAGGTTGGGTCGAAGGCCTGCAACTGATGCACGTGGGCGAGAAGGTCGAGCTGTACATTCCGTCCGACCTGGCTTACGGCGCACAGAGCCCGAGCCCGACGATTCCAGCCAACTCCGTGCTGGTATTCGACCTGGAGCTGCTGGCCATCAAGGACCCAGCCAAGGCTGAAGCCGCTGCCGCACCTGCTGCACCTGCCGCCAAGAAGTAATCGGCGCTTGAACAGACAACGCCCCGTTTCGACGGGGCGTTGTCGTTTATGGGGTTTGAGGCGTTGCAAACCTCCTGCGAGGCTCGCCAGCTGCCGCACGACGCCACGGCAAATCCAAACGAACGTCCGCAACCTGAAGCAGTCTGATATAAAACTCGAGCACGGGTAGCCGCACACGCCTGCCAAGTCAATGAAATCTTGGGTTTTTTTGATGTGCGCAAAAAACGCCCGATCTGACTGCAAGCCTTGTAGTCCGTGGCTTTCAGCCAGGAAAAAAGGCTCTGTTCACAAGGTTATCCACAATTTGTGTGGATAACCTTTCTGTCGTATGGAACTGGAGTGACACATGAAACCACCCTTCAATTTCACCCGCTTCCTGCCCATGGCCGCACGTCTGCTCGGGCGTGGCCGTTTGCCAACGCTGCTGTTCGCTGTCGCTGCCAAGGGCTCAAGCCAGGGCAATCGCCTGGGCCAGCTCAAGGATGATCTCAAGTTGCTCCAGGCCCTGTGCCTGGCTTACTGGCGCGGCGAGTATCGGGCGATCAGCCCCAAGGCGTTGATCTCGGTGGTGGCGGGGCTGATGTACTTCCTCAGTCCGATTGACGCGATCCCGGACTTTATCCCAATGTTCGGCATGCTCGATGACATCGCCGTGCTGGCATGGGTCATGAAGACCCTGAGCGGCGAGCTGAGCGCGTTTCGTGCCTGGCGTGACGCGCAGCGCCCGGAAAAGCTGGCCGTGGTCGAGCGCCTGCCCGCCACGCCCGAGCTGCTCGCCCGGGAAAATCCGCAAAAAAACTAATGCTATTGACTATCCTCTGCGACCTCTGTGGCTGTTAGGATTACACTTCTAAGGAAAGAACTTACTTAGTAAGTGTTTTTATCCTACGGGGCAGTCATGGATATCCAGATCATTTCACGCAATGGCGAACCCGAATATGCGGTGTTGCCATGGGACCAGTACCAGGCGCTGCTAAAAGCGGCCGGTCAGCAACCCCCCACATTCGCTTCCTCCCCTGCCGCACCCACTGTCACCGACCAGGACCTGCACCCGCTCGCAGCCCTGCGCGGCCTGCGTGAAGCCAAGGGCCTGGCCATCGAAACCCTGGCGCGCACGGTGGGTATCAGCCCTTCGTACCTCGGTTTGATTGAAACGGGTGAACGCCAGCCGGATGCCGCCATTCGCCGCAGCCTGGCCTGGGAATTGGGCGTTGCAGGTTGGAGGGAAGAATCGTGAGCTTACGTATCAGCCGTCAACATTGGGATGGGTTACTCAACGAACTGGACCAGGCACGCCGCCAGCGCCATCTGCTGACCTACCGTGCGCTGCTCGAGCGCTTGCAGTTCCCGACGCCGGCGATGCAGACCCTGGCCGCCGCCCTGGAGCACCTGGCGGCGCTGGACGCCAAGGCCGAGCAGCCGCTGCGCAGCTCGCTGGTGATCAGCCAGGGCGCCAGCCGCTTGCCGCGTACGGGGTTCTTTGAATGTGTGGAGCGCCTGGGGCGTTTCAGCGGGCCTTCCGACGGCGTGGCCGCCGCCTCCTGGCACGCTTCGGAGGTGGTGCGGGTGTTCGAGTACGAGTACCCGGAATCCGCCGAAGCCTAAGCGGGCAGCAGGTCCAGGCTGTCGATCACATGGATGCTGTAGCCGGCCACTGCTTTGGCATGGTGCTTGGCCTGCGACGCCAGCTCCGCCAACTGGCTGGCATCGAGTTGCGCACAGGCCTGTGGATACAAATGCACCACCCCAATCGACAGTGAAAGCAATGCGAACTCCTGGCGTACGCCCTGGCGGTTTAGTGCGACGAAGCAGCCGGCATCGAGGTGCTCGGCGCGGTAGAAGCGCCGGCATTGGGTGTGAAAGTCATCCAGCAGTTGATTGAGGCGTTTGCGCCAGTCCTGTGGGCCCAGCACCAGTAAAAAGTCATCGCCACCGATATGCCCGACAAAGTCGCGGCTGGGATCGACCCGGTCGTTCAGGCACTGCGCCAGGCACAACAGCACCTCATCCCCGCGACCATAACCGTAGATATCGTTGAACGGCTTGAAGCTGTCGATATCCACGTAGCAGATCACCGATTCACGCTGCTGCTGCAACAGACGCGTCAAGCACTGCTGGATCGGCACGTTGCCCGGTAGCAGGGTGAGCGGGTTGGCGTAACGCGCCTGCTGGATTTTCAGCTCGGTGATCAGCTTGAGCACATCGATGACCCGGCCCAGCCCCAGATAATCACCGTTCAAGGTAATGATGAAATCTTCTTCAATGCGTTGCCGCGCGCGGCTGGTCAGTAAGCGGCTGACCTGCTGCAGGGACTGGCTCAACTCGACTGCCAGGAAGTCGTCGCTCATCAGGCGGCTGATGGGTTTGCGGGCGAACAGGTCGGTAGCGAAGGGTTTGAGCAGCGCGTCCGACAGCGAGTGTCGATGCACAATGCCGACCGGGTGGCCGCGGCTATCGAGCACCGCCAGTGAGTTGAGATTGGCCTGGCGGCGGAAGGATTCGAGAACCTGGGCGGTTGCGGTGTTTTGGTCCACCGCCGGCTGTTCATTGAGCAGGGCGCTCAGGTCACTGCCTTCTTCACTGAGGGCGATATTGGCGTTATCCGGCTTGGGCAGCATCAAGCGTGCTTCTTGCGGCGGCTGTTCCTGGGGCCGGCAAAGCAGGTAGCCCTGGACCAGATCGACGCCCATGTCCGTCAATACCGCCAACTCTTCCGGCAGTTCGATCCCTTCGGCGATCACTTGGGCGCGGGATGCCTTGGCGATCTGCATGATCGAGCCGACGAATTCGCGCTTGAGAGCGTCCTGGTGAATGCCGTCGATAAAGTGCCGATCAATCTTCACATAATCCGGGCGCAGCTCCGACCACAACCGCAGGCTGGAGTAACCGGCGCCCAGGTCATCCAGGGCGATGGCAAAGCCCATGTCGCGATAATGATGCAACGCGGTCTGCAACAGCTGGAAATCATCAGTGGGGGTTTGTTCGGTGAGTTCGATCACCACCTGGCTGGGGGCAATCCCGAAGTCGCGTAGCAGCTGCAGCGTACGTTCCGGTTGGTGCGCCGTCTCCATCAGGGATTCCGGCGAGATATTGAGAAACAGCTTGCCCGGCAGCTTTTGTTCGCTGAAGCGTCGGCAGGCGCTCGCACGGCAGGCCATTTCCAGTTCGCTCAGGCGCCCGGCATGGCTGGCGATGGAGAACAGCGCGACGGGGGAATGCAGCGGGCTGTTGGACGGGCCGCGACTGAGGGCCTCGTAGCCGAGAACGCGCCGTTCAGACAAGCGGATGATGGGTTGGAACAGGCTGTGCAAACTGCCTTGAGCCAGGATAGAGCCCAGTGCATCCAGCTGTTCGGTCATGGTCATGGCAATCTCGAGCGAAAAAAAAGGACCGCAGGCGTGAAGCCTGCGGTCCTTTATTTCACGACAGAATGATGTCTATATGATGACACTCCGAGGAGCGATCACATTAAATTGCCATCATTTACTGCTTGGCCACCTGCTTGGTGATTTTCAGGTAGTCCAGCAGGATGCGACCGGTCTCGGCCAGATAGGCGTCGTCTTCCGGCTTGGTTTTATCTGCCTCGGTGGGCAGTGCATCTTCATCTTCTTTCTTCAGCTCTTTGAGCGGCTCTTCGCCCTTGGCCTTGCGGCGCACGTTTTCCAGGACAAGCTGTTGATTTTCAATGTCGGCGTGCTGCTTGCGACGATCCGCCTCGTTGAGGCTGACGGTTTTCTCTTCCATCAACTTCTTGGCCAGGGCCAGCTTGTCGCGGATGAAGACGAACTCGGCGTCCTTGGCGGAGCGCGTGTCGTGGTCAGCTTTGAGCTGGGTCAGGAACGGTTTGAACGGGTCCGACGCCGGCTTGATCGCAGGACGGATGGTGTCCCACGGCATGGCTTCGGGCAGGGCGCTCTCGCCGATTTCCTTGGTGTCGATGATCGACGGGAAGTCGATGTCCGGTAGTACGCCCTGATGCTGGGTGCTCTGCCCGGAAACCCGGTAGAACTTGGCCAGCGTCAGCTTGAGCTCGCCATGGTTCAGCGGCTGGATGGTCTGCACGGTGCCTTTGCCGAAGGTCTGGCCACCGATGATCAGCGCGCGGTGGTAGTCCTGCATGGCGCCGGCGAAAATCTCCGAAGCCGAAGCCGAGAGACGGTTGACCAGCAATGCCATCGGCCCTTTGTAGAAGGCGCCCGGGTTCTCGTCTTCCAGCACGTCGACACGGCCGTCAGCGTTGCGCACCAACACGGTCGGGCCCTTGTCGATGAACAGGCTGGTCAGCTCGGTGGCTTCCTGCAGGGAACCGCCGCCGTTGTTGCGCAGGTCGATGACCACGCCGTCGACTTTTTCCTTCTGCAGTTCCGTGAGGATTTTCTTCACGTCGCGGGTGGTGGACTTGTAGTCCGGGTCACCGGCGCGGAAGGCCTTGAAGTCCAGGTAGAAGGCCGGGATTTCAATCACGCCCAGCTTGTAGTCCTTGCCATCCTGCTTGAGGTTGAGGACTTTCTTCTGCACGGCCTGGTCTTCGAGCTTCACCGCTTCACGGGTGATCGACACGATCTTGCTGGTCTGGTCGTTCGGTGCATTGGTGTGTGGAATCACTTCCAGGCGCACCACGCTGCCTTTGGGCCCGCGGATCAGCTTGACCACTTCGTCCAGGCGCCAGCCGACCACATCGACCATCTCTTTGTCGGCCTGGGCCACACCGATGATCTTGTCGGCCGGGGCGACCTGCTTGGTCTTGTCCGCCGGCCCCGCCGGTACCAGGCGCACGATCTTGACCTGGTCATTGTCGCTTTGCAGGACGGCACCGATGCCTTCCAGGGACAGACTCATGTTGATATCGAAATTTTCCGCGTTATCTGGCGACAGATAATTGGTGTGCGGGTCGTAGGACATCGCGAAAGTGTTGATGTAAGCCTGGAAGATGTCTTCGGCACGGGTCTGGTCCAGGCGCGCCAGTTGATTCTTGTAGCGCTTGGTCAACAGTTCCTGGATGGCCTTGGGCTCTTTGCCAGCGATCTTCAGGCGCAGCACCTCGTCCTTGACGCGTTTGCGCCACAGGTCGTCGAGTGCGGCGGTGCTGGTCAGCCAAGGGGCGTCCTTGCGATCCACCAGAAGGGATTCCTTCTCGGTGAAGTCGAGCTTGTCGATGCCTTTGTTCAGCTCACCCAAGGCGAAGTCCAGGCGCGCTTTGACGCGGTCGAGGTAACGCTTGTAGATAGTGAAACCAGGCTGCAGGTCGCCGCTCTTGAGCAAATCGTCGAACTGGGTCTTCCATTTGTCGAACTCAGTGATATCACTGGCCAGGAAGTAGCTGCGCGACGGATCCAGCAGCTTGAGGTAGCTGTCGTAGATGATCACCGAGCGCGCGTCGTCCAGCGGCGGCTTGCTGTAGTGATGGCGCTTGAGCAACTCGACGACGTTAAGGCTGGCAATCACCTCATCGCGATCAGGCTGAAGGTTGTCCCAGCTATTGGCTGCGAACGTATTGGTCGACATCGACGCGAAGCCGAGACCAATGAAAAGAGCGAGGGCGGTGCTGGGGAACAGATGCTTCATGCTGATTCGACGCGGGGGCAATTGATAACGCATATTAGGCCGTCTTTGAGGGAGCCGGTTCCATATGGTCCGGTCGCATAATGCAAAAAGCCCGGCGCTACTGCTACGGGCTCAGTCCGGACTCACTATGGAGGCACTGTGAAAGCATTGCAAGGCGTTGAGGGTCATGTCGAGCGGTGGAATAGCTCGCTCCTACGTGCGATGTAGGCCAAGTTCGCATTTGTGAGGTGGCAGCGAACTCTCATCGCGTTGAATTTCAGAGTGGGAGGGGGCTTGCTCCCGATGGCGGTGTGTCAGTGAAGAATGTTTCATCTGATACACCGCCATCGGGGGCAAGCCCCCTCCCACATGGGACCCCGGTTGGCTCAGACCCAATGGTGGATCGGCCAGCCGGCATTTTCTGCGTGTTCGCGCAGTACCGGGTCCGGGTTGACCACCTGCGGATGGTCCACCTTGAGCAATAACGGCAGGTCATTGCGCGAATCCGAATAGAAATACGCGCCCTCCAGGTTTTCACCTTCCTGCTCCAACCACGCCAGCAGCCGTGTGATCTTGCCTTCGCGGTAAGTCAGTACGCCTACCGTACCGCCGCTGTACACGCCATGGCTGACATCCAGCTCGATGCCGAGCACTTCGTCGATACCGATGCGCGCCGCAATCGGTGTGACCAGGTGCGTACCCGAGGCGGAAATCACCAGGATCCGGTCGCCATTGGCGCGGTGCCGGGCGATGGTCTTTGTCGCGTCGCTGTAGATCAGCGGCTCGATCACGTCCTCGACCCAGGGTTCCACCAAGTGTTCGATTTCTTCCGGGGTGCGGCCGATCATCGGCTCCAGGCTGAAATCCATGAAATCTTCCATGCGCAACTCGCCCCGGCTGTAGGCCGCCATCAGTTCGTCGTTCCTGCGCATGAAGGATTCAGGGTCGACCCAGCCCAGGCGGCCCATCTGTGCGCTCCATAACGTGGCGCAGTCGCCGTGGATCAGGGTGTCGTCCAGATCAAAAATTACCAATGCCATCCGTCTGCTCTCTCAGTCAATCGTCGCCCGTCAGGCTACTTCACATAGGGCGCTGGGGTCGATGGAAAGTGCCAGGCGCTGGCCGTCCGGATGCAGATCATCGGCGCTGCGGTTGAGCACATCCACCACCAACTCCACGCCACGCGCTTCGATGCGGTAGCGAATCACGTTGCCCAGCAGGCTGTGGCTGCGCACCAGCGCATCGAGTTCGCCGCTGCGGCTCAGTTCGATGGCTTCGGGGCGGATCGCGATGCGCCCGCTGATCGGACGTTGCAGCAGTTGGCTGGCCTTGTCGGCATCCAATAGGTTGTAGTTGCCGATAAAACCGGCTGCGAAGACATCCACCGGCGCGGTGTAGAGGGTCTCGGCATCGCCGCTCTGCACGATCTTGCCCTGGTTCATCAGGAAGATGCGGTCCGACATGGTCAGGGCTTCTTCCTGGTCGTGGGTGACGAAGATGGTGGTCAGCCCCAATTCGCGCTGGATCTGGCGGATCTGCTCGCGCAGGTGTTTGCGAATCCGGGCATCCAGCGCCGACAGCGGTTCATCCAGCAGCAACAGGCGCGGGCGGGTCACCAGGGAACGGGCGAGGGCGACGCGCTGGCATTGGCCGCCGGACATCTGGTGCGGGTAACGGCCGGCCAGGTCCTTGAGCTCCACCAATTGCAGTACATCCTGCACCCGCTTGTGACTCTCGTCGGCGTTGACCTTCTGCATGCGCAGGCCGAAGGCAACGTTCTGCTCCACGGTCATGTTGGGGAACAGCGCATAGCTCTGGAACACCATGCCGATGTGGCGTTTCTGCGGGCTCAGCGGGACGATGTCCTGGCCGTCCAGCAGGATTTTCCCACTGTCCACCGAGGTCAGCCCGGCGATGCAGCGCAGCAGGGTCGACTTGCCGCAACCGGACGGGCCGAGCAGGGTGACGAACTCGCCCTTGGCGATTTCGCAGTTGATATCACTGAATACCGGCGTGCCGGCATAGCCTTTTTGCAGGTGTTGGACGCTGACGAAGCTCATTGGCTTTTGTCCTTGTTCAAGATATTGGCGGCCCAGGTCAGCACCAGCACAAAGAAGAAGTAGGAGATCACGACGGCGCTGGTGAAGTGGCCGCTGCTGTTGCGCATGTTGTTCAGGTACACCTGCAGGGTTTCATAGCGGGTGCCGACCAGGATGTTGGCGAACACGAACTCACCGAACAGGAAGGAGAACGACAGCAGCAGTGCCACCATCAGGCCTTTGCGCAGATTGGGCAGAACCACGAAGATCGCGGCTTGCCAGGTGCTGGCGCCGAGCAGTTGGGACGCGTCCATCAAGTCGCGCAGGTTGATCGCCTGCAGGTTATTGGTGATCGCGCGGTACATGAAAGGCAATGCCACGGTGAAATAGCAGCCGATCAAAATCCACGGGGTGCCCACCATCGCCAAGGGGCCGGAACCGTACAACTGCAGCAGGCCCACCGACGACACCACCGGTGGCACGGCGAACGGCAGCAGGATCAGGATGTTCATCAGCGCATCCAGCTTGGGGAAGTGGTAATGCACCACGAACAGCAGCGGCAGGATCAGCACCACCGAGAGGACCAGCGCGCCCACGCACACCAGCAACGATTGCGCGAAAGCCATCAGGAAGCGCGGGTCGCTCCATAGCTGCGTGTACCATTTCAAACTGAAACCGGCGGGCAGGATGGTGGCCGACCAGCTGCTGGAGATTGAATAGACAAAGGTGCCCACCAGCGGCAGCACCAGGATCAGGAACAGTATGGACACCACCACCCGGTGGTAGAGCGACGCCGGGCCGGCTTCAGCGCGAGACATGGTAGCTCCTCTTGAGCAGCAGTTGATGGACCACCGTGACCACGGTCATCAGCGCCACCAGCACCACGGCCAGGGCACTGGCCAGGTTCGGGTCCAGCGACACGTCGCCGGAAACCAGCCCCGCGATGCGGATCGGCAGCACGTTGAAGTTGCCGGTGGTGAGGGCGTACACGGTGGCGTAGGCACCCAGGGCGTTGGCCAGCAGAATCACGAAGGTGCCGAGCAGCGCAGGCGTCAGGACCGGCAAGCCGATATGCCGCCAGAAGTGCCAGCCATTAGCGCCGAGCAGGGCGGCCGACTCACGCCAGTCTTCGCGCAATGCATCGAAGGCCGGGTACAGCAGCAGCACGCCGAGGGGAATCTGGAAATACGTATAGAGGATGATCAAGCCGGTTTTCGAGTACAGGTTGAAGTCCTCAATGATCCCCGCCTGCTTGAGCATGATGGTGATGCTGCCGTTGAACCCCAGCAGGATGATGAACGCGAAGGCCAGGGGCACGCCGGCAAAGTTGCTGGTCATGTTGGCGAAGGCGGTGACGAAGTTGCGCAGCGGCGAATCGACCCGGCGCAGGGAGTAACTGCCCAGGGTGGCGATGATGATGCCGAAGACGCTGGAGTAGAAACTGATCTCGAGGCTGAACTGGATCGCCTGCAGGTAGAACTTCGAGCTGAAGATACGCGTGAAGTTTTCCAGGCTCCAACCGCTGTCTTCGGTTTGCAGGCTGTTGATCAGCACCCAGGCCAACGGCGCGATTTCGAACACGATAAAGAACAGCGCGAAGGGCACCAGGCACAGCAAGGCCAGCCATTTGCCGCGATTCATGGCATTCACTTGAGCAACTCCCGGCAGACAGGCTTGTCGTGGTGCACGCCGAGCAACTCGCAGACGGTACCGCACAGCTCGGTCTGTTTCGGCGCGGCGTTGGCATCCAGGCTGAAGGCGTCGCCCAGCACAAACAGTGGCACTTCGCGCTCTTCCGGCAGCAGGCCGTTGTGGGAGCGGTCGTTGTTCATGCCGTGGTCGGCGGTGACCAGCACTTGGTAACCGGCGTCGAGCCAGCCCTGCAGGTAGTCGGCGAGAATGATGTCGGCCGAGCGTGCGCTGTTGCGGTACTGCGCGCTGTCGAGGCCGTGCTTGTGGCCGGCGTCGTCGATGTTCATCGAGTGCACCAGCAGAAAGTCCGGCGCGTGCGCAAGGCGCAGGCTTTCGGCGTCGGCCAGCAGGTGGGAGTCCGGGTAGTGGTCATTCCAGTAGAAATGCCCATGCTGGATCGCCAGCGCCTGATCGTCGGTATGACGATCACGGGCGGCGAGAAAGGGGCTGCGGTTATACAGTTCGCTCACCCAGTGGTAAGCCGCCGCTGCGGTGGTCAAGCCGGCATCGCGGGCGTAATGAAAAATGCTGCGCTGGTTGGACAGGCGCGAGACGCTGTTGTGGACGATGCCGCTCAGGATCGGCGCAACGCCGGTCAGGATGCATTCATACAGCGGGCGGGACAGGGCAGGCAGTTCACATTCCAGTGTGTAGAGGGCTGCGCGTCCTGCGCCGACATAGGCCTGCAAATGCCCCATGGCGTGCCGTGCAACCGCGAAGTTCAGGCCGTCGAGCACGACAAGGATGACAGGGTGCTTCATGGGGGAGAGCGCTCCGCAGCAATAGACTTGACTCAATTTCCCTGGAGGAACGAGGTCAAAAGTGTGGGAGGGGGCTTGCCCCCGATAGCAGTGGATCAGCCAATGAATCTGTTGAATGACACACTGCTATCGGGAGCAAGCCCCCTCCCACATTGGATCTCCAGTGGATTTCCAATGTGGGCGACAGGCTTACTTCATCTCTACGATGACCTGCTCGTTCCACAGCTGCGGCAGCTTTTTGGACGTGGCTTCCCAGGCATCGGCATCCTTGATCGGCTGCGGGTTGGCCTTGGTGTACTGCTCACCCGGGATCAGGTTCTTGGCGATGTCAGCCGGCAGTTTCAGGTCGGTTTCGGCGCGGATCGGGCGTGCATTGCCTTTGGCCAGGTTGATCTGGCCGGCATCGCTGAAAATGTATTCGCGCGTCAGCTTGGCGGCGTTCGGGTGTTTGGCGTACTTGTTGATGATGGTGGTGTAGCCGGATTTCACTGAGCCATCCGACGGGATCAGCACCACGTAGTCATCCGGGTTGGCCATCTTGGCTTTATAGCTCAGGCCGTTGAAGTCCCAGACGATACCCACTTCGACTTCGCCTTTTTCCATGGTGGCGATGGTCGGGTTGGACAGCGAGAGGCGACCTTGCTGGGCGATCTTGGTGAAAAATTGCAGGCCCGGCGCGATGTTTTTCTCGTCGCCTTTATTGGCGATGGCGGCTGCCAGCACAGCGTTGGAAGCCTGGGCTGCGGTGCTTACGTCACCCACCGAGACCTTGTACTTGCCGGTTTGCAGGTCGGCCCAGCTGGTGGGCACTTCGGAGCCGTGCAGCAGCTTCTTGTTGACGATAAACGCGATGGTGCCGGTGTAGGCCAGCGCCCAGTGGCCGTCCTTGTCTTTCGCCCAATCCGGCACCTGGGCCCAGGTGGACGGTTTGTAAGGCTGGGTCACTTCCTGCTTCACCGCGATGGGGCCGAAGGCCGCGCCCACGTCGCCGATATCAGCGCTGGCATTGTCTTTTTCGGCTTTGAACTTGGCGATTTCCTGGGCCGAACTCATGTCGGTGTCGATGTGCTTGAGGCCATAGGTCTTGGCCAGGTCTTCCCAAGTCCCTTTCCAGTTGGCCCAGTCATCGGGCATGCCGACGCTGTTCACGGCGCCCTCGGACTTGGCGGCGGCTTCCAGGGTTTTTAGATCGGTATCAGCGGCCATGGCTGCGGTGCACATGGCAATGGTCGAGCCTAACAGTGATGCCAGGAAAAGCTGTTTCATCCGAAGCTCCTTTGGGCGTTTTCAACGCGGCGTTTTATGCAGGCGGTGTGGTTGGTCTAGGTCAGAGCAATACCTGAGCCAATCTAGACGCGATGGATGACAGTTTCATGTCGATGTCGTTTTTGAGGCGCTGATGTCGTTCGGCGCAGAATTAGCGTAGACCATGCCCAAGTGCCCGTAGCGCCTGGACTTGGCCGATGTATTGCAGGGTGTGATGCACGCGGGGGATGCGGCTGTCATCTGTCGGTCATCTGCAATGCCTAGGCTGGCGCAACATTGAGGTGGGACGTTTATGCAGCTTTATGTGCACTTGAATGGTGCTGGTCTAGTCCAGATAGGTAACGTTAATGCGTGACGAGGCAATCAAAGCGGTAACCTCCATCGGGCTGGCACTGCAGGAGCAGATCGACCACGGCCTGTTGCCGCCCGCCAGCAAACTGCCCGCCGAGCGCAAGCTCAGCGAGTTGTTTGGTACCACTCGCATTACCGTGCGGGAAGCCTTGTTACAGCTTGAAGCCCAAGGGCAGATCTATCGCGAGGAGCGCCGAGGCTGGTTCGTCTCGCCGCCTCGGTTGGCCTACAACCTGATGCAGCGCAGCCACTTTCACGCGATGGTCAACGACCAGGGCCGGGTGGCATCGACCCAGGTGATTTCTGCGCGCCTGCAACCGGCATCGGCTGCGGTGTGCGCCTGGTTACAGTTGCCGGCGCTGTCCAGCGTGATTCAGATCTGCCGGGGGCGGCGGATCGATGGGCGGCTGGTGCTGTACGTCGAGCACTACCTGAACCCGCAGTATTTTCCTGGGATCCTGGCGTGCGACCTGAATCAGTCGATGACCGAACTGTATGCGCGCAAGTACGACTTGCACTATGGACGGGTGCGTTTCGAGATCGTACCGACCTCACTGCCGGTGGAGGCCGCCGCTGCGTTGCGCGTATCGGTGGGCAGCCCGGGCTTGCGGATCGCCCGGGTCAACTATGACCAGCACCAGCGCTTGATCGACTGCGACCTTGAGTTCTGGCGGCATGATGCGATTCATGTGGGTGTGGACGTGGTTTGAGGCTATGGCGAGGGTGTGAGTGCCTTGATCACCTGATCCACATTGGTTTCCAGCTCCGTCACCGGGTCGGCACCGTCCACATTCAACACCAGCAGGGTGGCGCCGCCAGCCGTGACCGCCGTTTTCACCGCCTCACTCGGCTGGCGGTGGTGCAGCACCGTCGCCACATCATTGGTTTTCAACTGCGCACTGAGCTGTTGCAGCGCTTCAGGCGTCCAGTCCGCATCCGGTCGTGCATCGGTACTGACCAGTTCCAGGTTCAGGCTGCTGACCAGATAGGCAAAGTGATCGCTCAAGCTGACCACACTCAGGTTATCGGCCTGGGCCAGGCGCGCCTCGCTGTCGGCGGCGAGCTCGAGCAGGCGCTGCTTGAGCGCGGCCAGGTTCGCGTCGATCTGCGGTTTGGCGCCCGGCGCCAGGCGGCTCAGGTCGGCCGCCAATACATCGGCCATGCGCCCCATGTTGTTGCCCGACTGCCACGGTTGGCTGTTCAAGCCATCGCTGACGCCCGGCTGCACGGCGATGCCCGGTAAGCCGCCATCCACCGGGCGCGCGGCGTCGACTTCGACAATGCGGATATTGCTGCGCCGCGCCACGGGGTAGAGCGGGTCGTCCGCCCACAGCGAGCGCAGACCGATGGCGGCATCGGCATCCTGGGCCAGTTGGCTCAGCGCTGGCGCACCGCGCCCGGTGAAGTACGACACTTGCCGCGAACCGGGCAGGTTGGAGGGGGCGGCGCGTTCGAGCTGCACAGCGGTGCCTTTAAGCAGCACGTCGGCAAGGCCGTAGGTGATCGGCAACGAGGCCAGCACCTTGACCGGTTTTACTGTGTTGGGCTTGGTCAGCACGGCATGGCCAAGGCCATGGTTGGCGACGAAGTCCCTGGTTTGAAAGCCATCCACGACGGCGAACGCCGAGGTGCTGATCAGGCAAGTCATGGCCAGGGCCAGTGGGCGAAAGTCAGGGCGCATTATCCAAGATTCCCTTTGAGGCTGGGCACCGTACCGCGCGCGATCGCGGCGAGGGCGAAGGCGATACCGGCGACCAGGATGATTGCGGCGCCGGACGGCACCGGCAGGTCGAAGATGATTGGCAGCAGGATGCCGCACAGGGTGCTGGCGGTCGCAATCGCCACCGACACCCAGAAGAAACCTTTAAGCGACTGGCTCAGCAGCCGCGCCGCCGCCGCCGGGATCACCAGCAGGGCACCGACCAGGATGGCGCCGATCACCTTGACCGCCGCGACGGTGATCAGCGTCACCAGAATCACGAACAGATAGTCCAAGGTCTTCACCGCCACTCCGCGCACCGCCGCCAATTGCGGGTTGAAGCTGGCGAGCATGATGCGGTTGTACAGCGGCAACGCCAGGGCCATCACCAGCGAACCGACGACCGCCAGCACCAGCAGGTCGTTGCCATTGACCGTCAGCACCGAACCGAACAGCACGTTTTCCAGGATGTGCACATTGATCTTGCCGGCCAGGATCAGCAGCAGGCTTGCGCCCAGCGCCAGGGACACCGACAGGAACACGCCGATCAGCGTATCCGGCGCCAGGCCGGTACGGTTGCGCAGGTAGTTGAGCAGGATGCCGAACAGCAGGCAGTAGCCGAACAGGCTGCCATAGGGCCCGGTATAGGGTTCCCCGAGCAGAATGCCCACGGCCACGCCGGTCAGCGCGGCATGCCCGACCGCTTCGGAGAAAAACGCAAAGCGCTTGACCACCACCAGCGTGCCCAGGCCGCCCAGCACCGGGCCGATCAGCAGACCGGCGAGCAGGGCGTTGACCACAAAGCCGTAGGCCAGTGCCTCGGGCAGATAACCGGCAGAGGCCCAGCCCTGGACCATCAGGCGAAACGCTTCATAACTCATTGCGCCAGGCTCCGAGGGTGGGTGGAGAACAGGGTCAGCAGGCGATCGGGGGTGAGCGCCTGTTTCGGCATGGCGTCGAACAGTACGCGGCGGTTCAAGCCGGTCACGCGGTCGGCCAGGCGCCCGACTGCCTCCAGGTCGTGCTCGATCCACAGCACGGTAATCCCGGCCAGTCGCCAGTCATTCAACAGCCGCTCGAACACCTGGATACCAGCCTCATCGAGGGCCGACATCGGTTCATCCAGCACCAGCAATTGCGGCGCCGGAATCAGCCCCTGAGCCAGCAATACCCGCTGGCGCTCACCGCCGGACAAGGCGCCCATGCGCCGCTTGCGCTTGTCCTGCATGCCGACCCGTTCCAGCGCCTCGCCAATCGCACCGGCGTAGTGCCTGGACAGGCCGAGAAACGCCGGTCGCCGCTGGCACATGGCGGCCATGAAATCATCCACGGTCATCGGCAAACCCCGATCGAATTCCAAAGCCTGGGGCACATATCCAATGGTGCCAGGGGTGCCCGGCCACTCCAGGCTCAAGCGGCCTTGGTGCGGCGTTTGCCCGAGCAGGGTCTTGATCAGCGAGCTTTTGCCGCCGCCATTCGGGCCGACCAACGCGTGAATGCTGCCGGGCCGTACCTGAAAGCTCACCTCATCGAGAATCACGGTGCGGCCCAGGGTCAGCGACACCTGGTTAAAATCGAGGGTCGGGCCACAGGCCAGGTTCAGCGGTTGCGCCGCCGTCATGTTCCCGACTCCTGGATCGCGCGAACCACGGTGTTGAGGTTGCCGGTCATTTCCACCTCATACTTTTGCGCGCTGTATTCGCCGTAGGAAATATGCGACAGCGGATACAGCTTGACCCCGGACTCCCGTTGGATTGTGTCGACATAGGAAGACGGGAAATCCATTTCCGAGAAAATCACTTTCACGTCCAGGGCGCGCAGTTCATCGATGGTTTTCTTCAACTGGCTGGGGCTGGGCTCGATGCCGTGGGCCGGTTCGACCACGGCGGTGACTTCCAGGCCGAACTCGCGCAGCAGGTAGTCATAGGCCGCGTGCACCGTGGCCACGCGCAGGTCCGGGTTGGGCGCGCTGGTCAGCTTGGCCAGGGCGTCGGCGCGCATCTGGCGCAGGCGTTTGCCGTAGGCGCGGGCGTTCTGGGTGTAGGTCTTGGCGTTGTCCGGGTCGAGCTTGCCCAGCTCGCGGGCGATGTTGTTGACCTGGGCAATCGACGCACTGATCGACAGGAACGTGTGCGGGTTGACCACCTTGCCCGCACCGCGCGCGGCATTGCCGGTGGCGGCCAGCAAGGGCACGTTGGCGTTGGCTTCTATCACCGGGATGTCCGGGCGCTCGCTGGTGGCGATCATGCGGTCGGCGAAGTCATCATGCCCCACGCCATTGAGCACGATCACGTCCAGGGTGCCGATGCGCTTGATGTCTTCGGCGCGCGGTTCGTAGGCATGGGGGTTGAACCCCGCCGGAATCAGTGGCACCACCTCGGCCTTGTCGCCGACGATGTTGGCCACGTAGCTGTAGTAAGGATGCAAGGTGATGCCGATGCGCAGGCGTTTACCCACCTCGGCGTTCGCCAGGGGCGCGAGCACCAGGCTGAACAGGCCAACCAGCAACAGGCGCAACAGGGGAGATGAAATGGACATGGGCAATCGGTCTTCTCGTTCAGTGGCGGTGCTGGCGGGTCACGCCAGCATCGAATTGCGCGACCACTTGCCGCCAGCCGGCAGCAATCAGCGCCTGGTCAGTGAGGTCGGAGGGGGCAGCCAGGTCGTTGCCACGGTTGAGCCAGATATCCGGCTCGGTGCCCTGCACGCGCATCAACAGCGAACCGCTGGTGCCCGGTGCCTGGCTCAAGCCCAGGTAAGCCGAGGGGGCGAGCAGCTGCCAGCGATGATCGCCACGGCTGACGGAACTGGCGTCCTGGGCAAACGGCGCAAAGCCCTCCTGGGCCAACTGGTCCGGTGTCGGCAGGGCGTTTTGCTCCTGCTGCAGCAAGTGGATTTCATCCAGGGTCACCCGCAGGTCGGCGTAGATGCCCTGTTCGGCGGCGCTCAGGTCGCGTCGCGCATCCAGTTGGTGGCTTGGCACCGCTGCGAGCTCCTGGGTCTCGCTGTGCAAGGCCACCACCGTTCCCGACACCGCCAGGATGATCAGGCACAGCAACAGCACGTAAAGGGTTTCATGACCCGCGCCGGCCGGGCGCACTACTTGTACGGTACTCATGGCGCCTGGATGTCCGCTTGGTCGATTTCCACCACGTGACCGGGGCCGGCATCGAACAGCACATAGAACTCGGCCGCGGGTTTCTTGAAGGTCAGGGTCGAATCCTCACCGAGCTTGCCCGGCACCAGGATGGTCTCGTCGTAGCCGATCACATCCAGGGTCACGCCCGGAGCGCCGCTGCCATCGGAGAACCCCCCTTTGCACTGGATCTGCTCGCCGGGGATTTCCTTGCATTCGCACATCGGGTTGTGGGCGAAGGCCACGTCAGTGAAGCCGGCGCTCAGCACTAGCACGCCAGCGGCGCGCATCAGGCGCTTGAACATCATGGTTTGACTCCTTGCTTGTTCAGCCAGGCAACAGTGGCGGGCGAGGCCTGGCTCAGTGGAATGGAACCCTGGTGCATGCTGCCGTCCCAGCCTTCCATGGTGACCCACAGTTCAGCGTCGACCGGCGTGCGCTCCGGCACCGGCAGGACGGCGCCCATGCGGTAGGGCGTGCCAAAGAAGATCACCCCGGCCGCCCGCAGGCTGCGCGGTTTGCCGATGCGCAGGTAAGTGGCCTTGACCTGCTCGGCGCAGGTGGCGCACAGGGCGGCGTTAAAGGTTTTCATCGGGCCGGCCGGGTCCGGGCGCGGGCCTTCGTTGCGAAATTCCGCGAGGGCCAGGCTCCAGGGGCCGACTTGAACGTCCCCGACGACCCGCTCGCCGATGCCGGCATCGCCGCGAAACAGCGCGGCATCGGCAAAATACTTGGGCATGAACCCCAGCGGCACCAGCAACAGCAGGATGTTTATATGAAAACGCCACTTCAGCCACCCGGCGCGCAGGGGTGAAGAGGGTTTGGTCGCGACCTTGCTCATCAGTGCGTCTCCGAGGTTTCAGCCTGCAGGGCAGGGATGGGCACAGGCGGGCGCTGGGTCTTGGCCTCGCGTTTGAGGGCGTGGAGGGTGGCCAGGGCGGTGCGCTTGGTCCAGATCAGCAAGCCGCTCAGCACCATCATGCTCAGCACCAGGCCGAAGAAGGCCCAGATCAGCTTGATCCACAGGCCACCGAAGTCACCGGTGTGCAGCGGGCGCATGGACTCGGTGACGAACTCCAGCGTGGTGCGGTCGGACAGCAGGTGCGAGACCGCGATTTCACCGCTGTAGGGGTTCAGTTGCGCGGTCTGGAACATCAGCGGGTACCAGCCGCGCCCGCCGATCTGCAGGTGGCTGTAGGCATTGAGCGGCAGGAAGGCAAACGTGGCTTCCAGCCCAGGAATGCGCTGGGTGGCGATCTTGATCGCTTCGTCCAGGGCAATCATCGGGGCAGGCACGCCGGGGGCGGACAGCGGCACCTTCTCCCGGGCAATCACCGGCACGATGGGCTCGCTGGAAATGGAAATCTGATTGTCGGCCAGGGTCGCCTCGATCAGGAACCAGGTGCCGGTAATGGAAATGACGGCGATGAACCAGATCGACCAGATACCGCTCAGGCGGTGAAAGTCACCCCAGAAGATGCGCGCGCCGTGGCGGATGCGCAGGGTCGGGCGCAAAAAGCCTTTCCAGAAACGCTTGTACACCACAAGCCCGGTGACCAATGAGGCCAGCAAGGGCAGGCCGAGCAGCGACACCAGGTACCAACCCCAGCTGTAGCCATTGGTGAACGGCACCAGCCACCAGCCGTGCAGGGCACGGGTAAATTGCTTGAAGTCGAACGATGGGCTGATGCCCTGGATGGCGCCCGTGTAGGGGTTGGCATAGGCCTCGACGGAACGCCCGTCCGGGTAGCTGAGGCCGACGGTCAACGCGAAGTGTGATTCGTCGGGGCGGATAATCGAGCGCACGATGACCTGGGGCTCGTCGCGCTTGATGGCGGCGATTACCTGGTCGAAGCTCAGCGGCTGGGCATCATCCGACGGCTTGGTCGCGCGGATGTCCGGGTTGGCCAGCCAGACGATTTCCTGGCTGACCACCGCCAGGGTGCCGGTGACGCAGACGATCAGTACAAAGAACCAGATGGGCAGCGCCAGCCAGCTGTGTACGAGAAACCAGAGTTTTGAGCGTGACTTCTTCGACATGTGAATGAGGGTCTTGATCGGAGGGGCGATGGAAGCCCGGAAAAGGCCAGTCGTAGCTTTTGCTGACGCGACGGGCTGTATCTAAGTTAAGACGGATGAGAATGAGAAATCCCCAAGGGGGAAATGAAAGAAAATGTTTCAAGGACCCAACGGCGTCGTATGCGCGGGCGATGGTCTTCGGTGATGGCGCCGAGGTTCATAGGGCATGCGAAGCGCAAACTGAAGGCTAAGTTGAATTCGCTGGAGTACGTAGTTGCATAAGTATAAAAATGCACCGGCAAACACCGGAGGATTATTTGTCAGTATTATTTAGATTTTAAATTAACCCATTTTAACCATGAGATACCCCTGTTTACAGGCAGATGAGCGCAGGGCTGGTATAAGTCGGAAAAAAAGCAAAGATATTGTATTGACGGCGTAGAGACCTTCCGCTTAAGTAGGTGTCGGCTTGGAAGTCAAATAACGCTAAAAAGGAAGTTTATTACATGGCCGTATCAGTCGTTCATCCGCACCCTGGAATAATAAACTTATACCGTCCCCGCGCGGCTGATTGAATCATCCCTTTTGATCGCGGCCCGTCGCCCGAGTCGATTGTCATTGTTGCGAATATCGCTGTTCCCGCCAGGGAAAGCGCGCATTCATATGCCTGAACAGAGAGTACGCACTCATGTCAATTTACGATCAAGACATTCATCGCTCAGTACAGTGGCAAGACTGGCGCTGGCAGCAGAAGAATGCGTTGCGTGATGAACCGACACTTCGCGATGCCTGTGGGGGGTGGGGCGAGGACACCACCGCGCATATCGAACACAACCTGCAAGGGCGCAAGATGCAGATCACGCCTTACTACATCGAGCTGATCAAGCGTTCTCTTACCACCGGCGCGGTCACGGACCACCCGCTATGGCGGCAAGTGGTGCCGTATTGGAGCGAGCAGGTCGAGGGTGATTACGATGGCACTTCCGAAAATTGGGAGTTGGGCCATGAAATGAAGACGCCCATCTGCCAGCACAAGTACGACAATCGCGTCATCCTGCGCACCACCAATACCTGCAATGCCTATTGCCAGTTTTGCTTCGAAGCGCTGCGCACGTTGCAGGTGGGCACTGACAAGGCCAACGCCAGCAAGGATTCCTTCATGGAATCGGTCGAGTACATCCGCAGCAACCCGGCCATCGAGGAAGTGATTCTCAGCGGTGGCGACCCGTTGATGCTGGCCGACCGCAAGCTCGACGAGTACCTGGCCGCCCTGCGCGGGATCAGTGATGACTTGCTGATCCGTATTCACTCCCGGGCCCTGAGCTTCAACCCGTATCGCGTGACCGATGAATTGATCGCGATGTTGGAAAAGTACAAGGTCAATGCCTTTGGCGTGCACGTGTGCCATCCGCTCGAACTCAGCCCTGACTTTGCGGTGGCGGTCAAACGCATTCAGAGCGTCGTGCCGATTGTCTTTTCCAATATGCCGTTGTTACGCGGCGTCAATGACGAAGAAGCGACCCTGCATAAATTGTTTATCGATCTTTATCGTCTGGGCGTAAAACCGTATTACTTATATCACTTCATGCCGTTTTCACCCGGTGCGTCGGAATATAAGGCATCGATCAGCCAGGCCATCGCGATCATGGATCGCCTCAAACGGCGAGTGTCTAATATCGCCCTGCCTGAATATGTTCTACCGCACGCGCAAGGCAAATTCACGGTGCCGCTGTTGGACTTTGAAAAACCTGAGAATTTACCGCACTTCGAAGTTCGCGATGGGCAGCGCCATTATCGTTTCCGTAACTGGGAAGGGCAGTGGTGCAGTTGGCAGGATGCCTGAATCAACGTATGGACTGAGGCGGTATAAGTGATGAAACAAGACGCCATTCTTTTTATTGATGTCGATGACAGTATTGCTGTCCGTTATAACTACCGAGAGCCGCATTTTGCGGTTGCCCGTGCCCAGGGCCTGGTGTGCCTGACGGCGGGGGTGACTGGGCGCAGGCATCTGCAACGGCTCAGGGATGATAGTGATGCGGTGTTCCTGCTCGACGCACTCAACGAGGAGGCCATCCTCGACCTGGTTGGCCGGCTCGATGAGCAGTATCAGATTCGCGGAATTTTCTGCCAGGCCGGTCATCCGTCTGCGCAAGGCGAAGTCGGCTGCATCGTGGCACGGGCGTCCCGGCGCCTGGGCCTGGTGCACAGCTGTCCCGAGGCAATTGCCGCGTGCAACAACAAGTTCCTGATGCGCAGGGTACTGAAACAGCACGCCATTCGTTCCGTGCCGTTTGCGCTGTGCAATGACGAACAACAACTCCAGCAGAATGCCGAGCGGGTGGGTTACCCGCTGATCGCCAAACCGCCGTTTGGCGGGGCTTCGGCGTTTATCAAGAAGTGCGCCAATTGGGCCGAGCTGCGCAGCCACTACGCGCTGTTCGTCAGGGATCACGCTGGTGCCGCGTATGCGGATTTCTACGGTTGTGTGCACACCCTGCCGGAAGACGACTGCCAACGGCACGACTACATCCCCGGGCGCAGTCTGTTGTTGGAGGGCTACATCCCCGGTATCGAAGGCAGTGTGGAATGCGTGGTGGCCGGCGAGCGCGTCCATCCGCTGCTGATCAACGAAAAGCTGCTGTTGACCGAGCGCAGTGGCACTGTCCTGGAAAACCTGCTGATTTCCCCACCGACCTCCTTCACCGACAGCCAGTGCGCGCAGATCCGCGAGTACGCCGTGGCGTGCCTGCAGGCGGTCGGCCTGACCAACGCCGTGGTGCATTTCGAGTTCCGCATGACGGAGCAAGGGCCGGTGGTGATCGAGATCAACCCACGCGTGGGCGGGCTCTATGTGAACGCGGCGTTGCGTGACCTGGCCGGTATCGATCCCTACCAACTGTATCTCTCGTTGTTGACGGGCGGGCAGGATGTCACTGCGCAGTTGGAGGCGGGTGCACGCAAGGTGGCCGAGACTGGGCAGCATTACGCGATGCTGGCGATTTACCCGCAGCACAGCGGCCGGTTCGAGGGCATCGAAGGTATGGAGTACCTGGACCGTAACGCAGCGGTGCTGGAGTACGCCCAGCAGGAGTCGGGCCATATGATCGATGCGGACATTGAGGAGCACTATCTGCTCAAGTGCTGGGCCAAGGTCGACGACGCTGCCGACGCCCACGCGCTGCATGACGCGGTCAGTCAGCATCTGCGCGTTATCATCGACAACCCAGTGGCAGGCTAGCGATATGGACATCCCACGAATTAGCGCGCAGTTGCGCGAGCAGCATTACTGCCATCGCCGTGACTTTGGCGAACTGGTCAATGTTGAGCACGCAGAAGAGCAAAGTTTCCGGGCCTACTGGGCCAACCTGGTGCGCGACGAGGCCTTCAAGGCGTACACCCATCGCGAACGGCGGATCCTGCGCTATCGTTTATCACCTTCACGGCAGTTGCAGATCGACAGGAGCACCGCGTTCAAGTCGCCGGTCACCTACGCCGTCAACTATCGACAGGGGGTGAACCACTTGAGCTATAGCGAGGAAGGCTTTATCGAGCATCCACTGATGCGCAAGCTGCTGGCCACCGACCTGGCGGTGATCACGCCGCACCTGGGCGAACAGAGCTACACCATCGACATCCACCAGTTCCGCGTGCGTGCGGATGCGCAAGCGAGCAGCCCCACCACGTCGGGGATTCATCAGGATGGCCTGGATTGGGTGTTCATGCACTTTATCGGCGAGCACAACACCGTGCCGGTGGTGTCTGAAGTGTTCACCGGTGAAGCAGAGCACAGCCGGGTGTTGAATGTGCCCATGGAGCACTTCCTGGAAACCCTCGTGGTCAACGACCGCAGGCTCTACCATCGCGCCGGGGATGTACGGCCGAAGGTCGATTCGACACCCGCGTGGCGCGATATGCTGTTGGTCAGCCTGCGCAGCGTGCCCGCTGATGAAGAGGCGCCGCCCGCATGAGCCTCGATCAACAGCTGTACCTGTCGACCCGCAACGCGCGGCTGATCATTTTTGCTCGCGGCGTTTCGGACTTTGGCGCCTTTCTTAACCTGGTGGCCTTGTCCACCTATGTCTACTGGCTCAGCCAAAGCGTGGTGTTCGTCAGCATCTTCCTGGCGTGCCGCGTCACCGGTGGCATTGTCGCCAGCCTGTTTGGCATCCCGTTTTTCCGGCGCTTTGCCGGGCGCGGCACGTTGGCGGGGCTGGACCTGGCGCGAGCGTTGTTGCTGACGCCGCTGTTGCTGCTGATCCCCACCCATCAACTCAGCCTGTTGCCGTTCATTGCCTTTGGTATCGGCCTGTGCAATTCGCTGTTTGCCATTGGCCTCAACAGTCAGTTGCCCACCTGGGTTGCCCCTGAACAGCGGGTGAACACCAACGCCTGGATCACCTCGGCGGCCGCCACCGGCGCGGTGTTCGGCAGTCTGCTGTCGGGGTTGCTGATTGCCACCGGGGGATTCGAGGCGGTGTTCGCGATGAATATCGGCACCTATGTGATCGCCGCTTGCCTGGTCATGCCACTGCGTGCGTTGTACAGCGTTACCGTCGCCGCCCATCGCGGGCTCTCGGCCGAATGGCGCGAGTTGACCAAGGGGCTGCGCGGCGCGCCGGTATTGGCCGCGATGTTGTTGATCAGCATGCTCGACACCCTTGGCAGCGCGGCGCATAACGTCGGCTGGCCGGTGCTGTCCCAGTACATTTCCCCGGACACGGCCAAAACGGTGATGGGGTATCTGCTGGCGGTCTGGGCCTGCGGCAAGTTTATCGGGGCGCGTATCGCCAGTGCGCTGTTGAAGGGACGCGGCACGCCGAGCATGGAGCGGTTGTTCATGTTCGGCGTGGCGCTGATGTCCAGCGGCTTTATCCTCACGTTCCAGCAAACCGAATTGTGGCTGGCGTTGCTGTTGGTGGTGTGGGCGGGGTTGGGAGACGGGCTGTCTGAAGTGGCGTTGGTCTCGCGTGCGCAAAGTGAACCGGATAGCCTGCGCCTGCCGCTGTTCAGTTTATTGACCCTGATTCAAATGGCGGGCTTCGGCGTGGGGATGCTGGTGGTCGGGCCGTTCTACCTGACGTGGACGCCGGCCCAGGTGATTGTGCTGTTCCATGGGCTACCGCTGACGGCGTTGGTGGTCATGACCCTGTGGCTGGGGTGCACGGCTTATCGAAGCCGGCCGGACGTGTCGGACACACCGCCCACGCGTTGATAGCGACCGGTGGGAGGGGGTGAGCCCCTTCCCACCTGGGTAGCGCCTCAACTGGGTTCAAGCAACTGCGCTCCCGGCCCACGCTCACCGAGTTGGTCACCCTGGTTGCGCAACGGGCAGGCGTCCATCGACAAGCACCCGCAGCCGATACAGCCATTGAGCTTGTCGCGCAGTTGCACCAGCTTGTTGATCCGCTCATCCAGGTCTTCCCGCCAGCGTGCCGACAGGCGTGCCCAATCCTTGGCCGTCGGTGTGCGGCCTTCAGGTAATGCTTGCAGCGCCTCGCCGATGGTGGCCAACGGAATGCCCAGGCGTTGGGCGATCTTGATCACTACCACTCGCCGCAACACGTCACGCGGGTAGCGCCGTTGGTTACCGGCGTTGCGATTGCTTTTGATCAGCCCCTTGGTTTCGTAGAAATGCAGGGCGGTGACGGCCACGCCGCTACGGGCGGCCAACTGGCCAACGGTGAGTTGCTTGTCGAGCATACAAACTCCGATTCATCACTTGACCTTGACTTAACTAGAGGTTTTACCCTGCGTGGCACTGAATCGCAAGATTCTGCCTACAGAGAAAGGGGAGTGTTCATGCAGGTATCAGAGAAGAATCGCAGCTTCACGCAATTGATCGAGTTTCAGATCGATCCCCGCCAGCAGTCTGCCCTGGTGGCCGCCCTGACCCTCCAGAGCGAGCGACTGGCCGAGAACCATGGCGGCTTTTTGAGTGCGAGCGTGCAGGTCAGCGATGATGGGCGGCGGGTGCTCAGCTGCCTGCAATGGCAATCGCGCGAGGATGGCGAGGCGGCGTTCCGGCGCTTCGAGCAGGGCGGCGAAGACCTCTGGACGCTGATCCGGGCGCATCAGGCCAGGGCGGTGACCTTTGATTCGTTCCAGGTGCTGCGCAGTTTTGAGCGCAGCCATGACGACGCCTTGCACTGCCGCCTAAATGGATAGGTGCAGCATCCGCTCGCCCTGCAGGTTTTCCCCAGGTCGGCGCTTGTTGACAGCCAGCTCGCCAATCTTGATCAGGCGCGTGCGCGTGACGTTGCGGCTCAAGCCCAGCAGGCTGGCGGTGTGCACCTGGTTGTAATGACTGAAGCGGTACGCGGCGCGTAACAGCGCATCCTCGACCTTTTCGTGCAGGGCGCCGGCCTGCTCCTCGAACAGCTTTTGAAAGGCGCGCGCCAGCAACGCTTCGGCGCTGTTGTCGGTGCCGTGCTGGCTGTCGTCCTGGCGCTCGATGCGCAGGTTCGACAGGCGCAGATCGTCGCGTTCGATCACGCTGTTGCGGCAGATCAGCAGGGTATGGTGAATCACGTTTTCCAGCTCGCGGATATTGCCCGGCCAACTGTAGCTGCGCAGTTTTTGCTCGGCCTCACGGCTGATGGTGATCGGACCGTAGCCCAGGCGTTGGCTGTAGGCTTCGATGAAGTGTCGGGTCAGCGGCAGGATATCGCCGGGACGCTCGCGCAGGGGGCTCAGCTCCAGGCTGACCACGTCGAGACGGTAGTAGAGATCTTCGCGGAAGTGCCCGGCATTGATGGCCTTTTCCAGTTGCACGTTGGTTGCCGCCAGTACCCGGACGTTGATCGGAATGCTCTTGCGCGAGCCCAGGCGCACCACTTCGCGCTCCTGCAGCACGCGCAGCAGCTTGACCTGAATGGCCATGGGCAGATCGCCGATTTCGTCGAGGAACAAGGTGCCGCCGTCCGCCTCTTCGAACCAGCCCGCCTTGGCGCTGAGGGCGCCGGTAAAGGCACCTTTTTCGTGGCCGAACAGCTCGGCTTCTACGAGGGATTCAGAGAACGCCCCGCAGTTCACCGCCACGAATGGTCGGTTGCGCCGCGCGCTGAGGTTGTGGATATGCCGTGCCACCAGTTCTTTTCCAGTGCCGGTTTCGCCGATGATCAGCACGCTGGCTTCGCTGGGCGCCACTTGCTGGATATGGTCGAGCAGGGCCTGGGATTTCGGGTCTTCGAACACCTGAGCCGTGGCACGGATCGAGGTCGCGAGGGCAGGCGAGGGTGGGAGGGTCAACAGCTGCATGGGCACCTCTCTTAGGAATAGAACGTGGGAATCGGCAGGGCGGGTTCAGCGCCCAGTCATGCAATGCGTGGAATTTGTAATCCAGCGGGCTTTGAGCAGTGCTGTGGCCTGCACGCTGGGGCGTAGGCGGGCAGCATTGCGGTGTTTATAGAGGGATTCTTATATTCCGTAAATTAATCGATTTACATATTTATAGATCTTAAAAGAATATATGGCTGTGCCTATTGAGACTGCCGCAACGGTTGATAGCCACTATCGAGGACGGTGATTTTTCCCTGGGCAGGTGCGGGAGTAGCCTGTGTTCATTGACTCGACACCTCCTTCGCAGGGCTACCGCCATGAACCGTTCACTCGCAATCTCGCTGTTGCTTGTCACCGCTGTCCTCGCTGGATGTGCAACCCATCCGGCGCCTGAATTGCGTCCTTACACGGAACAGGAAACCAGACAGCTGGCGTTGGAAGCGCTGAGCCGCCGCGGATTGTCCTTCGATGACTATCAACAGCAGCGGGCGGCATTGACCGGCCAGCCACAAAAAACCTTTGGTTTTGATCATCAGGGCGAGATGAACGCCGAGCGCAACGTAGCCCTGAAGGATCGGCCCAGTTGAGCGGCGCTGTTGCGGTGAAGAACCCGAGTGTTCCCATAAGGAAACTCGGGTTTTTTGTTTTCATGGCGTGACTTCAGCCTGTTAAGCTGAATTTCAGGAGCGTTCCTACGCACATTTTCATAAAGTGGTCCTTCTATAACGGCATCTGATCAGTTAAACCTGACGACCTCTGTTCTGTTCGATGCCCCCCGCGACACTGTTCCCGGGAACACGCTCTGCGAGTTTTTAACATCATGAATAAACGTCCGTTGTATTTCGACTACGCCGCCACCACGCCGGTGGATGAGCGGGTCATCCAGGTGATGGTT
This sequence comes from Pseudomonas sp. R2-37-08W, assembly GCF_003851705.1. Taxonomy (NCBI): domain Bacteria; kingdom Pseudomonadati; phylum Pseudomonadota; class Gammaproteobacteria; order Pseudomonadales; family Pseudomonadaceae; genus Pseudomonas; species Pseudomonas sp. R2-37-08W. The sequence goes on from NZ_CP027728.1 coordinate 2,046,025, forward strand.
GAGTGTCTGGGTTTCAATGCCAATTTCGGTAACCCGGCGTCCAGTTCCCACGCGTTCGGCCAAGCGGCCCGGCAAACGGTCGAGCAGGCGCGTCACCAGGTGGCCGAACTGGTCGGCGCCCAGCCCGAGCAGATCGTCTGGACCTCCGGCGCCACCGAGTCCAACAACCTTGCACTCAAGGGTGTAGCCCAGGCGCGTGGCGTGGCGGGCGGGCATATCATCACCAGCCAGATCGAGCACAAGGCCACACTCGACACTGCGCGGCAGTTGCAGGAAGCCGGTGTGGCGGTGACGTATCTGGTGCCTGATGCCGATGGCTTGATCAGTGTCGAAGCGGTCAGTGAGGCACTGCGTGAAGACACCTTTCTGGTGTCGCTGATGCTGGTCAATAACGAGCTGGGCACGTTGAACGACATCCCGGCTATCGGCGCACGGGTGCGTGAGCACGGGGCGTTGTTTCACGTGGACGCGGCGCAAGGGGCGGGCAAGGTGGCCATCGACCTGGCGCAGTGGCCGGTGGATTTGATGTCGTTTTCCGCCCACAAGCTTTACGGTCCTAAGGGCATCGGCGCGTTGTATGTAGGACCGCGTGCGCAGCAGAAGGTGTTGGCGCAGATTCATGGTGGCGGGCATGAGGGCGGCTTGCGTTCGGGTACCCTGGCCACTCACCAGATTGCAGGCATGGGCACGGCGTTCGCCCTGGCAGCGGCGTCTTTTGCCGAGGAGAAGGCACAGATTGTGGCCTTGCGTCAGCGTCTGCTGGATCAATTGGCGTCGATCGCGGGTGTGCGCCTCAACGGCAGCCCCACCCAGCGAATCCCCCATACCCTTAGCCTTACGTTCAATGGAGGTGAGTTCAACGCGGCTGCGTTGAGTGCAGGAATTGCCTTTTCGGCCACTTCAGCATGCAATTCGGCCAGCAACGCGCCGTCCCATGTGCTACTGGCCCTCGGGCATGACGCTCGCAGCGCCGGCCGTACCATTCGCCTGAGCCTGGGCCGGTTTACCACCGAGCGGGATATCGACGAAGCGGTACATCTGATCAAGTCGGCACTGGCCAGCGCACCGGCGTTCTGGGCCGTCTGACATTTCCTTCGCAGTGCATAACAATTATTAGCGGTTAGCAGGAGACACAATGACTACGCAGCCTTTGACCCATGGAACGGTTCCCCAGCGCCTGGCGCAAACCCGTGAGCTGATGAGCCGAGAGGGGATTCATGCCCTGCTGGTGCCGTCTGCGGACCCGCATTTGTCCGAGTACCTGCCCGGATACTGGCAGGGCCGTCAATGGTTGTCCGGGTTCCATGGTTCGGTAGGGACGCTGATCGTCACTGCGGAGTTTGCCGGGGTGTGGGCCGACAGCCGCTACTGGGAACAGGCGAACAAGGAGCTCAAGGGCAGCGGCATCGAACTGGTGAAACTGCAACCGGGCCAGCCCGGACCGCTGGAATGGCTGGCTGAACAAACCCCGGAAGGCGGCGTTGTGGCGGTGGATGGCGCGGTAATGGCCGTGGCCTCGGCGCGCACCCTGGGTGACAAGCTGGCGCAGCGTGGCGCGCGCTTGCGTACGGACATCGATCTGCTCAATGCCGTCTGGCACGACCGCCCGGCGCTGCCGAACCAGCCGATCTATCAGCACCTGCCGCCGCAGGCTACCCTCAGCCGCAGCGAAAAACTCGCGGCCCTGCGCGCCAGCCTGAAAGAAAAAGGCGCTGACTGGCATTTCATCGCGACCCTGGATGACATCGCCTGGTTGTTCAACCTGCGCGGTGGCGATGTATCGTTCAACCCAGTGTTCGTATCCTTTGCCCTGATCAATCAACAGCAGGCCACCTTGTTCGTGGCGCTGAGCAAGGTCGATGCCGAGTTGCGCGCTGCGCTTGAGCGCGATGGCGTGAGCGTGCGCGACTACAGTGATGTGGCTGATGCGCTGCGAGCCGTACCGTCCGGAGCAAGCCTGCAGATTGATCCGGCGCGCGTGACGGCCGGTTTACTGGAACATCTCGACGCCGGCGTGACGCTGGTAGAAGGCTTGAACCCCACCACACTGGCCAAGTCGCGCAAAAGCCTGGCCGATGCCGAACATATTCGTCAGGCCATGGAACAGGATGGCGCCGCCTTGTGCGAATTTTTCGCCTGGCTGGAATCGGCCCTGGGACGTGAACGCATCACTGAACTGACTATCGATGAGCATCTGACGGCAGCGCGTGCCCGCCGTCCGGGGTATGTGTCGCTGAGTTTCAACACCATTGCTGCCTTCAATGCCAATGGCGCGATGCCGCACTACCACGCCACGCCAGAAGAGCATGCCGTGATCGAAGGCGATGGCTTATTGCTGATCGATTCCGGCGGCCAGTACCTGGGCGGTACCACGGATATCACGCGGATGGTGCCCATCGGTACGCCGAGTGCAGAGCAGAAACGCGATTGCACGCGGGTGCTCAAGGGCGTGATTGCCTTGTCCCGCGCTCATTTCCCCAAGGGCATCCTGTCGCCGTTGCTGGACGCCATCGCGCGTGCGCCGATCTGGGCCGAGGGCGTGGATTACGGCCACGGTACGGGTCACGGTGTAGGGTATTTCCTCAACGTGCACGAAGGCCCGCAGGTGATCGCCTACCAGGCTGCAGCTGCACCGCAAACGGCGATGCAGCCGGGCATGATCACGTCGATTGAGCCGGGCACCTACCGCCCTGGGCGTTGGGGCGTGCGCATCGAAAACCTGGTGTTGAACCGTGAAGCGGGGACCACCGAATTTGGTGAGTTCCTCAGATTCGAAACCCTGACCTTGTGCCCGATCGACACCCGTTGCCTGGAGCCTTCCCTGCTCACGGCGGATGAGCGCGAGTGGTTCAACGCTTATCACGCCCAGGTGCGTGAACGCCTGAGCCCGTTACTCAGTGGCGAGGCGCTCACGTGGTTGCAGGTGCGCACAGCGGCGATTTGATCGCGGGCTGACTGAGGGCTCCGCGCTGTGCTGTTTTGATCGCGAGCGATCAAGACAGCACTCAGGCGTCTACTTGCAAATGACGATCATGCTGCGACTGGTGTAGCCGGCAGGGTTGAGGCCGAAGGGGTAATCGCCGGGTTCTTCGGCGTTATCGCCGGATTTGGCGATAACCCGATAGCCCTTGGTGCCGCAGGAATCGGCCGCACTGGTGTAGCACTTATCCCAGGAGGAGGACAGGCCCGAGCAGTTGATATGCAGCCCTTTCTTGCCTCGTTTCACTTCTGTTTTCGTGGTTGCGGCACAGCCAGCAATGCCTACGACCAGCAACAGTATCAAAATTCGTTTCATTCCCATCCTTAAATAGCCGCTTCGCAAAAGAAACGAAGCCGGCCTTTACTCGCTCTCGAGCGTAGCGTTCGTGCTGTCCGTGTCGAGTTTCTCCATGAAAGACCTTCGTTTACGACCTAAACATGGCCTAAATGAGCGGTAAATACCAGAGCTGCCTTTTAAAGAGGTCAGTCGGCGGGCACCAGCAGTTTGGATTCGTTGCGCATTGTCAGTGTGGCCCCAACGGAGGCCAGAATGATGCAGGTGATCGCCAGCCATTGCGCGAGCGTCAGGTGTTCATGCAGGAAGAACAGTCCGGAGAGGGCGCCGAATGCCGGCTCAACACTCATCAGGGTGCCGAAAGTGCGTGCGGGCAGGCGAGTGAGCGCAACCATTTCCAGTGTGTAAGGCAGCGCTGTCGATAAAATGGCGACACCGATGGCGATGGGGATCAAGGCGGGAGTCAGCAGCGCGGTCCCTGCGTGCACGATGCCGATTGGCGCGACGAACAAAGCGGCAATCATGACGCCGAGCGCGGCGGTCTGCACACCGTTATCGTTACCTGCCTTTTGGCCGAACAGAATATAAAGCGCCCAGCAGACACCAGCGCCGAGAGCATAGGCGGCACCGATCGCGTCGATGCCACTGCTGGTTTCGCCCGACGGTATCAGCAGGAGTAAACCGACGACTGCGAGCGCGATCCACAAGAAGTCCACTGCCCGGCGCGATGCATACAGGGCGACGGCGAGCGGGCCGGTGAATTCCAGCGCTACCGCAATACCCAGGGGCACGGTGCGCAACGACATATAGAAGAGAAAATTCATGCCGCCCAGCGCCATGCCGTAGACAACTACAGTGCGCAAGGACTTGGCCGTCAGCTTGGCGCGCCATGGGCGTAATAGAAGCAACATGATCACGCTGGCGAAAATCAAGCGCAGGGTGGTGGTACCTTGCGCGCCGATGACAGGGAACATGCTTTTCGCCAGCGAGGCGCCGGACTGGATGGATGCCATTGCTATTAACAGCAGGCCAACAGGGAACAGTATGGACGCCAGGCTGCGGGGTGGGGTGGTCATTGAAGGTTTTCGTCCGAAGTCTTTCATATAAAGGGCAGAGCGCTGATGCGCTTAACGGGCACACAATGCGCAATATACTGCTCAAGTGCAGAGAATTTAAAGAGTTTCGGGCTGTTTGATAGGAAATTCAAATTAAACGTTGACGGCAGATTCTGTGCGCCTATAATTCGCCCCACTTCCGGCGCAGACGAAACGGAAAACTCCTTGGTAAACAACTAGTTAAGTAGTTTTCGGCAGCAGGTTGCTTCAGTCCATCGAAGCCAAAAGGAAGTTGAAAAAGAGGTGTTGACAGCAGCGTGTAACGCTGTAGAATTCGCCTCCCGCTTACGAGAGATCGCAAGCGCAAGTGGTTGAAGTTGTTGAAGAAATCTTCGAAAACTTCTGAAAATAACCGCTTGACAGCAAATGAGGCTGCTGTAGAATGCGCGCCTCGGTTGAGACGAATAGCTCTTAACCAACCGCTCTTTAACAACTGAATCAAGCAATTCGTGTGGGTGCTTGTGGAGTCAGACTGATAGTCAACAAGATTATCAGCATCACAAGTTACTCCGCGAGAAATCAAAGATGTAACCAACGATTGCTGAGCCAAGTTTAGGGTTTCTTAAAAACCCAAAGATGTTTGAACTGAAGAGTTTGATCATGGCTCAGATTGAACGCTGGCGGCAGGCCTAACACATGCAAGTCGAGCGGTAGAGAGAAGCTTGCTTCTCTTGAGAGCGGCGGACGGGTGAGTAATGCCTAGGAATCTGCCTGGTAGTGGGGGATAACGTTCGGAAACGGACGCTAATACCGCATACGTCCTACGGGAGAAAGCAGGGGACCTTCGGGCCTTGCGCTATCAGATGAGCCTAGGTCGGATTAGCTAGTTGGTGAGGTAATGGCTCACCAAGGCGACGATCCGTAACTGGTCTGAGAGGATGATCAGTCACACTGGAACTGAGACACGGTCCAGACTCCTACGGGAGGCAGCAGTGGGGAATATTGGACAATGGGCGAAAGCCTGATCCAGCCATGCCGCGTGTGTGAAGAAGGTCTTCGGATTGTAAAGCACTTTAAGTTGGGAGGAAGGGCAGTTACCTAATACGTGATTGTTTTGACGTTACCGACAGAATAAGCACCGGCTAACTCTGTGCCAGCAGCCGCGGTAATACAGAGGGTGCAAGCGTTAATCGGAATTACTGGGCGTAAAGCGCGCGTAGGTGGTTTGTTAAGTTGGATGTGAAATCCCCGGGCTCAACCTGGGAACTGCATTCAAAACTGACTGACTAGAGTGTGGTAGAGGGTGGTGGAATTTCCTGTGTAGCGGTGAAATGCGTAGATATAGGAAGGAACACCAGTGGCGAAGGCGACCACCTGGACCAACACTGACACTGAGGTGCGAAAGCGTGGGGAGCAAACAGGATTAGATACCCTGGTAGTCCACGCCGTAAACGATGTCAACTAGCCGTTGGGAGCCTTGAGCTCTTAGTGGCGCAGCTAACGCATTAAGTTGACCGCCTGGGGAGTACGGCCGCAAGGTTAAAACTCAAATGAATTGACGGGGGCCCGCACAAGCGGTGGAGCATGTGGTTTAATTCGAAGCAACGCGAAGAACCTTACCAGGCCTTGACATCCAATGAACTTTCCAGAGATGGATTGGTGCCTTCGGGAACATTGAGACAGGTGCTGCATGGCTGTCGTCAGCTCGTGTCGTGAGATGTTGGGTTAAGTCCCGTAACGAGCGCAACCCTTGTCCTTAGTTACCAGCACGTTATGGTGGGCACTCTAAGGAGACTGCCGGTGACAAACCGGAGGAAGGTGGGGATGACGTCAAGTCATCATGGCCCTTACGGCCTGGGCTACACACGTGCTACAATGGTCGGTACAGAGGGTTGCCAAGCCGCGAGGTGGAGCTAATCCCAGAAAACCGATCGTAGTCCGGATCGCAGTCTGCAACTCGACTGCGTGAAGTCGGAATCGCTAGTAATCGCGAATCAGAATGTCGCGGTGAATACGTTCCCGGGCCTTGTACACACCGCCCGTCACACCATGGGAGTGGGTTGCACCAGAAGTAGCTAGTCTAACCTTCGGGAGGACGGTTACCACGGTGTGATTCATGACTGGGGTGAAGTCGTAACAAGGTAGCCGTAGGGGAACCTGCGGCTGGATCACCTCCTTAATCGACGACATCAGCTGCTCCATAAGTTCCCACACGAATTGCTTGATTCATTGAAGAAGACGAAAAGAAGCAGCCCGAAATTGGGTCTGTAGCTCAGTTGGTTAGAGCGCACCCCTGATAAGGGTGAGGTCGGCAGTTCGAATCTGCCCAGACCCACCAATTTTGTGTGGGAAACGCCTGTAGAAATACGGGGCCATAGCTCAGCTGGGAGAGCGCCTGCCTTGCACGCAGGAGGTCAACGGTTCGATCCCGTTTGGCTCCACCACTACTGCTTCTGTTTGTAGAAAGCTTAGAAATGAGCATTCCATTGTTGTGATGGTGAATGTTGATTTCTAGTCTTTGACTAGTTCGTTCTTTAAAAATTTGGGTATGTGATAGAAAGATAGACTGAACGTTACTTTCACTGGTAACGGCTCAGGCTAAGGTAAAATTTGTGAGTCGCTCTTAATTGAGTATGATCGAATTTTCGGCGAATGTTGTCTTCACAGTATAACCAGATTGCTTGGGGTTATATGGTCAAGTGAAGAAGCGCATACGGTGGATGCCTTGGCAGTCAGAGGCGATGAAAGACGTGGTAGCCTGCGAAAAGCTTCGGGGAGTCGGCAAACAGACTTTGATCCGGAGATGTCTGAATGGGGGAACCCAGCCATCATAAGATGGTTACCTTACACTGAATACATAGGTGTATGGAGCGAACCAGGGGAACTGAAACATCTAAGTACCCTGAGGAAAAGAAATCAACCGAGATTCCCTTAGTAGTGGCGAGCGAACGGGGACTAGCCCTTAAGTGGCTTTGAGATTAGCGGAACGCTCTGGAAAGTGCGGCCATAGTGGGTGATAGCCCTGTACGCGAAAATCTCTTAGTCATGAAATCGAGTAGGACGGAGCACGAGAAACTTTGTCTGAATATGGGGGGACCATCCTCCAAGGCTAAATACTACTGACTGACCGATAGTGAACTAGTACCGTGAGGGAAAGGCGAAAAGAACCCCGGAGAGGGGAGTGAAATAGATCCTGAAACCGTATGCGTACAAGCAGTGGGAGCCTACTTTGTTAGGTGACTGCGTACCTTTTGTATAATGGGTCAGCGACTTATTTTCAGTGGCGAGCTTAACCGAATAGGGGAGGCGTAGCGAAAGCGAGTCTTAATAGGGCGTCTAGTCGCTGGGAATAGACCCGAAACCGGGCGATCTATCCATGGGCAGGTTGAAGGTTGGGTAACACTAACTGGAGGACCGAACCGACTACCGTTGAAAAGTTAGCGGATGACCTGTGGATCGGAGTGAAAGGCTAATCAAGCTCGGAGATAGCTGGTTCTCCTCGAAAGCTATTTAGGTAGCGCCTCATGTATCACTGTAGGGGGTAGAGCACTGTTTCGGCTAGGGGGTCATCCCGACTTACCAAACCGATGCAAACTCCGAATACCTACAAGTGCCGAGCATGGGAGACACACGGCGGGTGCTAACGTCCGTCGTGAAAAGGGAAACAACCCAGACCGTCAGCTAAGGTCCCAAAGTTATGGTTAAGTGGGAAACGATGTGGGAAGGCTTAGACAGCTAGGAGGTTGGCTTAGAAGCAGCCACCCTTTAAAGAAAGCGTAATAGCTCACTAGTCGAGTCGGCCTGCGCGGAAGATGTAACGGGGCTCAAACCATACACCGAAGCTACGGGTATCACGTAAGTGATGCGGTAGAGGAGCGTTCTGTAAGCCTGTGAAGGTGAGTTGAGAAGCTTGCTGGAGGTATCAGAAGTGCGAATGCTGACATGAGTAACGACAATGGGTGTGAAAAACACCCACGCCGAAAGACCAAGGTTTCCTGCGCAACGTTAATCGACGCAGGGTTAGTCGGTCCCTAAGGCGAGGCTGAAAAGCGTAGTCGATGGAAAACAGGTTAATATTCCTGTACTTCTGGTTATTGCGATGGAGGGACGGAGAAGGCTAGGCCAGCTTGGCGTTGGTTGTCCAAGTTTAAGGTGGTAGGCTGAGATCTTAGGTAAATCCGGGATCTTAAGGCCGAGAGCTGATGACGAGTTGTCTTTTAGACGACGAAGTGGTTGATGCCATGCTTCCAAGAAAAGCTTCTAAGCTTCAGGTAACCAGGAACCGTACCCCAAACCGACACAGGTGGTTGGGTAGAGAATACCAAGGCGCTTGAGAGAACTCGGGTGAAGGAACTAGGCAAAATGGCACCGTAACTTCGGGAGAAGGTGCGCCGGTGAGGGTGAAGGACTTGCTCCGTAAGCTCATGCCGGTCGAAGATACCAGGCCGCTGCGACTGTTTATTAAAAACACAGCACTCTGCAAACACGAAAGTGGACGTATAGGGTGTGACGCCTGCCCGGTGCCGGAAGGTTAATTGATGGGGTTAGCTAACGCGAAGCTCTTGATCGAAGCCCCGGTAAACGGCGGCCGTAACTATAACGGTCCTAAGGTAGCGAAATTCCTTGTCGGGTAAGTTCCGACCTGCACGAATGGCGTAACGATGGCGGCGCTGTCTCCACCCGAGACTCAGTGAAATTGAAATCGCTGTGAAGATGCAGTGTATCCGCGGCTAGACGGAAAGACCCCGTGAACCTTTACTATAGCTTTGCACTGGACTTTGAATTTGCTTGTGTAGGATAGGTGGGAGGCTTTGAAGCGTGGACGCCAGTTCGCGTGGAGCCAACCTTGAAATACCACCCTGGCAACTTTGAGGTTCTAACTCAGGTCCGTTATCCGGATCGAGGACAGTGTATGGTGGGTAGTTTGACTGGGGCGGTCTCCTCCTAAAGAGTAACGGAGGAGTACGAAGGTGCGCTCAGACCGGTCGGAAATCGGTCGTAGAGTATAAAGGCAAAAGCGCGCTTGACTGCGAGACAGACACGTCGAGCAGGTACGAAAGTAGGTCTTAGTGATCCGGTGGTTCTGTATGGAAGGGCCATCGCTCAACGGATAAAAGGTACTCCGGGGATAACAGGCTGATACCGCCCAAGAGTTCATATCGACGGCGGTGTTTGGCACCTCGATGTCGGCTCATCACATCCTGGGGCTGAAGCCGGTCCCAAGGGTATGGCTGTTCGCCATTTAAAGTGGTACGCGAGCTGGGTTTAGAACGTCGTGAGACAGTTCGGTCCCTATCTGCCGTGGACGTTTGAGATTTGAGAGGGGCTGCTCCTAGTACGAGAGGACCGGAGTGGACGAACCTCTGGTGTTCCGGTTGTCACGCCAGTGGCATTGCCGGGTAGCTATGTTCGGAATAGATAACCGCTGAAAGCATCTAAGCGGGAAACTAGCCTCAAGATGAGATCTCACTGGGACCTTGAGTCCCCTGAAGGGCCGTCGAAGACTACGACGTTGATAGGTTGGGTGTGTAAGCGCTGTGAGGCGTTGAGCTAACCAATACTAATTGCCCGTGAGGCTTGACCATATAACACCCAAGCAATTTGCGTCGGCTCTTTAATCCAGAGCAACCAGATTGCGGTGTGTGAAGACGCAATGAACCGAAAGTTCGAGGCTCGCAAAACACCGAAACCTATCGCATACCCAATTTGCTGAAGCGAGGCCACATGGCCACGACTCAGTACCCGAATTTCTTGACGACCATAGAGCATTGGAACCACCTGATCCCATCCCGAACTCAGTAGTGAAACGATGCATCGCCGATGGTAGTGTGGGGTTTCCCCATGTGAGAGTAGGTCATCGTCAAGATTAAATTCCGAAACCCCATTTGCGAAAGCAGATGGGGTTTTGTTTTGGGCGGTCGGAAGTGCGACGGCTCTCCCAATGCGCACCATCACAGCGCGTTCGCCACCCTTGCCTCACTTTCTCAATGATGAAATAACCCGCCGTTAAGGGAAATCGATACAAAGTGTTTCTGCATTTTTGGTATGGTGCAGCACATTTTCACAAGGATTGGCCTTTATCCGCAGGACGCGGCGTCGACCTTTTTCAACGAGATGCTGTAGAAATGCCCGAACCGATACCCATCAAGGACCACGAAAAAGAACACCGTCTGGTCAATAAGCGTTTGCTCGCCTGTGCACTCCTGGTGATTGGCATCACCTGCGCCCTGGTGGGGCGCATGTACTTCCTGCAGGTCGTGCAATACGACTATCACGCCACCATTTCTGAAAACAATCGCGTTCACGTGCTGCCCATCACCCCTACGCGCGGCTTGATCTATGACCGCAATGGTGTGGTCCTGGCTGACAACCGACCCAGCTACAACCTGACCATAACCCGCGAACGCACCACCGACCTCAAGGGTGAGTTGGACGCGATCGTCAGTTTGTTGCACCTACCCGCCGAAGATCGTGCCGTGTTCGATAAAGCGCTCAAGCAGGCCCGCCATCCGTTCGTCCCTGTCACGCTGTTCTACGAGCTGACCGAAGAGCAGATTGCCGTTCTGGCCGTCAACGAGTTCCGTCTACCGGGTGTAGACGTTGAACCTCAGTTCGTCCGCCACTACCCGCTGGGTGCGCACTTCGCTCACTCCATCGGCTATGTCGGACGAATCAACGAGAAAGAATCCAAGGCCCTCGATTCGGTGGAATACCGCGGCACCCAGTCTATTGGCAAAACCGGTATCGAACGCTTCTACGAGTCTGAACTGCATGGTCACGTGGGTTATGAAGAAGTCGAAACCAACGCCCAAGGACGGGTATTGCGCGTGCTCAAGCACACTGACCCTATCCCAGGCAAAAACATTGTCCTGAGCCTCGACGTCAAGCTCCAAGAAGCCGCCGAAGAGGCCCTGGGTGACCGCCGTGGCTCGGTGGTGGCCCTGGACCCGCAAACCGGTGAAGTGCTGGCCATGGTCAGCAAGCCGAGTTTCGACCCGAACCTGTTCGTCACCGGTATCAGCTTCAAGGAATATGCCGCGCTGCATGACTCCATCGATCGCCCGCTGTTCAACCGCGTGCTGCGCGGGCTGTATGCGCCCGGCTCAACCATCAAGCCTGAAGTGGCCATCGCAGGGCTCGACAGCGGCGTTGTCACCCCGCAAACCCGCGTGTTTGATCCCGGTTACTACCAGTTGCCGGACTTCGATCACAAATACCGCAACTGGAACCACAGTGGCGACGGCTGGGTAGACATGGACGCCGCCATCATGCGTTCCAATGACACCTACTTCTATGACCTGGCTCACAAGCTCGGCATTGATCGGCTGCATGATTACCTGGCCGAATTCGGCCTGGGTCAGAAGGTGTCCCTGGACATGTTCGAAGAATCCGCAGGCCTGATGCCGTCCCAGGCCTGGAAGCGCGCGACACGTCGCCAACCCTGGTTCCCGGGCGAAACCGTGATCCTGGGTATCGGTCAGGGTTATATGCAAGTCACGCCGCTGCAACTGGCCCAAGCCACTGCGCTGATCGCCAATAAGGGTGTATGGAACCGCCCGCACCTGGCCAAGACTATCAACGGCGTGCCTCCGGTGGATGAGAATCCGATGCCCAACGTAGTGCTCAAGGACCCGCGTGATTGGGAACAGGTCAACCACGGCATGCAATTGGTAATGCACGACCCGCGTGGTATCGCTCGGGCCGCCGCGCAGGGTGCCCAATATCGCATCGCCGGCAAGAGCGGTACCGCGCAGGTGGTGGCGATCAAGCAGGGGGAGCGCTACAACCGCAATAAGACCCTGGAGCGTCACCGCGACAACGCCTTGTTTGTTGGCTTTGCGCCAGCCGAACACCCCAAGATCGTGATTTCAGTGATGATTGAAAACGGTGAGGCCGGTGGCCGTGTAGCCGGCCCGGTGGTGCGACAGATCATGGACGCCTGGCTGCTCGACCAGGAGGGTCACCTGAAGCCCCAATATGCGACGCCGGCCAAAGCGCCCGGCGATCCGCACGTTTAAATCACACCTGCCATTCGCCCCAGCGCTCTATGTCGTCATAAGCGAGCCAGGGCACATCATGGGCTGTCCAGATATGCGCGGTGGGCCTGGCGCTCGGATCATCGTCCAGCGTCGCCACCCGCACGATGACGTGGGGCTGGTGCGCGCGCTCGGCGATCAAATGCGAGCCACAGCGCGAACAGAAATGGCGCCGTTTGCCTGGCGATGACTCAAACGACGACAGCAATTCTTCACCGTGCGTCCAGCGAAAGTGCTCGCGCATCACCCCGGCCGTGGCGACAAACGCTGCCGCATGCGCCTTGCGACAGCTGCCGCAATGGCAGTGACTGATGGGCATGTCCAGACGCTCCACCCGATAGCACACACCTTTACACAAGCAACTTCCATTCAACGGTTCAGTCATAACTTATGGCCAGGTCAAGGATGGGGTCATCATCATTGCGCATAACCAAAGGTTGCGCATTGGTCGATGTCGCCTAGTGTTCAATGGAGGAGGTGACTTATGCACGTATTAGATCGCATCGAACGGAAAGTCCTGCTCAACGCATCGCGTAAACACGTCTGGGAAGCGCTCACGAACGCCGAACAATTTGGCGAGTGGTTCGGCATTGCCCTCAAGGGAAAAACCTTTGTTGCCGGAGAACCTATCGAAGCGCCGATCACCTACCCAGGCTACGAACATGTGGTGTGGAAGGCCAGGATCGAACGTATTCTGCCGCAAACCCTGTTTTCCTTCTGGTGGCATCCCTTCGCGGTAGAGAAAGACGTCGACTATGACCAGGAAACCCCGACGCTGGTGGAGTTCACCATCGAGGACCGCGCGCCGGGCATTCTGTTGCGGGTGGTCGAGTCCGGTTTTGACAAGGTGCCCCAGGCCAGGCGCCTGAAAGCGTTCAAGATGAACTCCCGTGGCTGGGACGAGCAAATGGGCAATATCGAAAACTATCTGAACAAGGCCCGGCGAGCCTGACGCGGACGGGCATCATGGCGGATGCCCAGCATCGGCCACCGTGACGTTAGAAATCGATCGTCGCCGACAGCTTCGCCACCCGCGGATCACCCTGGCTGAGGAAACCGCCCTGAGCCGATTCCCAGTATTTTTCGTTGGCAACGTTCTCCAGCGTAGCGCCGAGTGTCACTTCACGTTGATCCAGCGCAAAGGTGTAGCGCGCGCCCACGTCGAAGCGGTTCCAGGCCGGCAGGCTCAGGTTGTTCGCCGCGTCGGCATATTGGCCGCCGGTGCGCAGCATGCGACCATTGAGGCTCACGCCTTGCAGGCCCGGCACGTCCCAATCCACGCCGGCGTTGAGCTGGAATGAAGGGACACCAATGGCGCGGTTGCCGTCGTTGGCACCGTTGAGGGTGCCCTTGAGTTCCGTCTTCATCAGCGTCACCCCACCCAACAGGCGCAGGCCGCTCATCGGTTCGCCGAACACGTTCAGCTCAACGCCCTTGTTGATCTGCTGGCCTTCACGCACATAGCGCGCCGTGGTTGCATCGATCACTTCGGCATAACCCGCGCCAGGCTGTTCGATCCGGTACACACCGAGGGTTGCGCCATAGCTACCCATGTCGACTTTGACACCCGCTTCGATCTGTTTGGAGCGCGCGGGGGCATAGGCCTGCCCGCCGCCGATGATCGTCCGGTCGCCGGATGTGAGCGGCGAGGTCGGGCCCTGGGCCAGGCCCTCGATGCGGTTGGCGTACAGAGACACATGCTCCCACGGCTTGAACACGATGCCGTAGACCGGCGTGGTGATCGATTCGTCATAGTTGGCCGTGCGCGTACCGCTCATGTAGTTGTAACCCTGCACCACCATTTGCTGACGACGCGCGCCCAGTGTCACCAACAAACGGTCATCGAAGAAGCCAAACGTGTCGGATACTGCGGCGCTGCGCACGAAGGTCTTGTCGGTAATGGACGGGTCGCTGAAGTCGGTGCCAGGGGTGTTGCGCGGCGTGTTGAGCGTGGGCGGTGCGCCGGTCACCGGGCTGTAAATGTTGGTCGCGCTGGGTGAGCCGTTGAACACATAAGCGTTGCGCGCCTGGGTCCAAATGCCGGCGAGGCCGACGTTGAGTCGATGGCTCACCGGGCCGGTCTGGAATTTGCCGTTCAAGCCGGCCATCACACTGGCGTTGTCTTCCTCGTGCGCGATGGTCGAGCGGCTAGAGGTGGCATTGCCCAGATTATCGGTCAGGGTAATCGAAGAATATCGGCCCATTTCTCGGCTGTGTTTAACGCCGCCTGCGGCGTAAGCCGTCCAGTTTTCATTCAGGTCGTACTCGGCGCGCAGCATGCCCAAGGTGTCCTCAAGGTTGGTGCTGCTCCAGCTGGGTGCGTAGTTGGTATCCGCCGAAGGTGCATCCGGGACGTGGGTCGCGGTGCCCAGGAACACCGAGTTTCGTCCGCCATTGATGCGCTGCTTTTGATACACAAAATCCCCCGACAGGCGCAACGCGTCACCACGGTAATCCAGGCCGACCGCGAACAGTTTTGAACGCTGGTTTTCGTCGTCGATGCCGGTATCGCCTTCGCGCTGGGACAGGTTGACCCGAGCGCCAAACCGCTCGCCTTCACCAAACCGCTGGCCGATGTCCAGATGCTCGCCCACCCGGCCATCGCTGCTGATGTCGGTGCTGAATCGCCGCAGCGGCACGTCACCGGCGCGCTTGGGTTGCAGGTTCACACCGCCGCCGATCCCCGAACCGCCTGGCGTTACGCCGTTGATGAACGCGTTGGGCCCCTTGAACACTTCCACGCGTTCCAGCGCGTCAGTAGACATGATCTGCCGTGGCAGGATGCCGTACAAACCGTTGTAGGAAATGTCGTCGCCATTCAACGGTAAGCCACGGATCATGAACGTCTGGGCCTGGTTGGCAAACCCCGATGCCTGGCGCACGGACGAGTCATTGAGCAGCACGTCGGCGAGGGTTTCCGCCTGCTGGTCGCGAATCAATTGCTCGGTGTAGGAGGACATGCTGAACGGCACGTCCATGATGTCCTGGTTACCCAGTACACCCAGTTGGCCACCGCGCGCCACTTGTCCGCCGGCATACACCGCAGGCAACGCGTCGGGCGCCGGGGCTTGGGCATCGATGCGCGTCGCATCCAGTTCCAGCGTGTTACCCGAATCTGCATGCGCAGCAACGCTCAGCGAGCAGCAAAGGGCGAGCAGGGTGGGGCGAAAGGGCGCAGCAAGTCGGGCACAGAGGGGCATGATCGATCCTGACGGCGAACCGTCAACTATGAGCAAGGGGGGCAACAACGATGCGCTTCCTCCTTGCGCGGATACGACTCCGGTGCAAATGATAGTGATTGTTATTAATGTAGTGCAACAAATTTGTGAGATCACAGTTAACCTGCCGCGTTTGCCCGGATGCCGAGTAGAATCACTCCCTGAAAGCGATTCCTGAGGTGCGGTACGGTGGATTTACAGCAGGGGTTTGTCCTGACCCGGCATTGGCGCGACACCCCGGCGGGTACGGAGGTCAGCTTCTGGTTGGCGACCGACCAAGGGCCACGGTGTATTCGCCTTCCCGTGCAAACCTCGGTGGTGTTCATTCCCGAAGCCCATCGCAAGCCGCTGGACTGGCTGCTCAAAGGCGAGCGCGATATCGAATTGCGTGGGTTGCAGTTGTGCGATTTCCATCATCGGCCGGTCCTGGGGCTCTACGCCCGGCAGCACCGCCAGATAATGGATATCGAAAAGCGCCTGCGCGCCGCCGGGGTGGATGTCTACGAAGGCGATGTGCGCCCACCCGAGCGCTATATGATGGAACGGTTCATCACTGCGCCGGTGTGGTTCGGCGGCACGCCGGATGCCAGCGGTACGCTGCTCGATGCGCAGATGAAGCCCGCTGCCGATTACCGACCGACCCTGAAACTGGTGTCCCTGGATATTGAAACCACCGCCCAGGGCGATCTTTATTCCATCGCGCTTGAAGGGTGTGGCGAGCGCCAGGTGTACATGCTCGGTCCGCCCAACAACGCCTGCGCGGTGGATTTCAAGCTCGACTATTGCGACACCCGCGCCCAACTGCTCGAACGCCTCAACCAATGGCTGGCCACCCACGATCCGGATGCGATCATCGGCTGGAATGTGGTGCAGTTCGACCTGCGCGTACTCCACGAACATGCCCAACGCCTGAACGTGCCGCTGCTGCTGGGGCGGGGCGGTGAAACCATGACCTGGCGCGAACATGGCAGCCGCAATCATTACTTCGCTGCGGCAGCCGGCCGGTTGATCATCGACGGCATCGAAGCCCTGCGTTCAGCTACGTGGAGTTTCGAGTCGTTCAGCCTGGAAAATGTCGCGCAAACCCTGCTGGGTGAAGGCAAGGACATCTCCACGCCGTACCAGCGCATGGACGAGATCAACCGCATGTTCGCCGAGGACAAGCCCGCCCTGGCGCGCTACAACCTCAAGGACTGCGAGTTGGTCACGCGGATTTTCGAGAAGACCGAACTGCTCAAGTTCCTGCTCGAGCGCGCCAGCGTCACCGGGCTGCCTGCCGACCGCAATGGCGGTTCCGTCGCGGCGTTCACCCATCTCTACATGCCGTTAATGCACCGCCAGGGCTTTGTCGCGCCGAACCTCGGCGACAAGCCGCCCCAGGCCAGCCCCGGCGGGTTTGTCATGGACTCGCGCCCAGGTCTGTATGAGTCGGTGCTGGTGCTGGACTACAAGAGCCTGTACCCGTCGATCATCCGCAGTTTTCTGATCGACCCGGTGGGCTTGATCGAAGGCCTCAAGCACCCCGACGACAGCGACTCGGTGGAAGGCTTTCGCGGTGCGCGTTTCTCCCGCACCCGGCATTGCTTGCCGTCCATCGTCACACGGGTGTCCGAAGGCCGCGAAGTGGCCAAGCGCGAACACAATGCACCGCTGTCCCAAGCCCTGAAGATCATCATGAACGCCTTCTACGGCGTGCTCGGTTCCAGCGGTTGCC
This sequence comes from Pseudomonas sp. R2-37-08W, assembly GCF_003851705.1. Classification (NCBI taxonomy): domain Bacteria; kingdom Pseudomonadati; phylum Pseudomonadota; class Gammaproteobacteria; order Pseudomonadales; family Pseudomonadaceae; genus Pseudomonas; species Pseudomonas sp. R2-37-08W. The sequence goes on from NZ_CP027728.1 coordinate 2,063,322, forward strand.
GGTTCTTCGATACCCGGCTGGCGTCCTCGATCACAATGCGCGGGCATCAGATCATGCGCCAGACCCGCGAGCTGGTGGAGGCCCAGGGTTATGAAGTGATCTACGGCGACACCGACTCCACTTTCGTCTGGCTCGGCGGCGCCCACTCTCTTGAGGATGCCAGCCGCATCGGCCAGGCGCTGGTGCAGCACGTCAACGACTGGTGGCGCAGCCATCTGCACACGGAATACGGCTTGCAAAGCGCCCTGGAGCTGCAATACGAAACCCATTTCAGCCGCTTCCTGATGCCGACCATTCGCGGCGCGGAGGAGGGCAGCAAGAAGCGCTACGCCGGCCTGGTGGTGCGCGCCGATGGTAGCGAAGAAATGATCTACAAGGGCCTGGAAACCGTGCGCAGTGACTGGTCGCCCCTGGCGCGGCAATTCCAGCAGGAGCTCTACCGGCGCATCTTCCATCGCCAGCCCCATCAGGATTATGTACGCGACTATGTGCGCCGTACCTTGAGCGGCGAACTCGACGAGCTGTTGATCTACCGCAAGCGCCTGCGCCGACCCTTGCATGACTACGAACGCAACGTCCCGCCCCATGTGCGCGCCGCACGCCTGGCCGACGAATACAACGATCGCCTGGGGCGCCCGCGCCAGTACCAGCGCGGCGGCTGGATCCGCTATGTGATCAGCGTCAATGGCCCGCAGCCGCTGGAAGTGCAGCAAGCGCCTATCGACTACGATCATTATGTGACGCGCCAATTGCAGCCCGTGGCTGACGCCATCCTGCCGTTCGTGAACGATGATTTTGCCACCCTGGTGGGCGGGCAGATGGGCCTGTTCTAGGCAATCGGTCACAATCCCCGTTACACCTGAAGCTTAGGAGGAACGCCCATGTACACACTCTATGGCACCGACGAATCCGGCTCCTGCATGATCGAGATCGCCCTGCAGCGCTGTGGCGTGCCGTGGCATCGCGTGGATGCCAGCTCCTGGCATGAAGGCGAGGGCAGCGAAGCCCTCGCGCGCATCAACCCGCTCAAACAGATCCCCACCCTGGTCACCCCCGATGGCCAGGTGCTGACCGAAAGCGCCGCCATCCTGATCCACCTGGGCCTGGAGTTTCCCGACGCGAACCTGCTGGCCGGCAACCGCGCGCAGATCCTGCGCGGCCTGCTGTACATCGCGGCCAATTGCTATTCGGCCATCGGCATCATCGACTATCCGCAACGCTGGCTGGGCGACGCCGGTGAAAGCCTGCAAACGCAACTGACCACCGGCACGCGGCGTTATCTGCATCAGGCCTGGGTGGTGTTCGCCGATCAGTTTGCCGACCAGTTGTTTACGCCCGACAACGTACCCAATGCACTGGGCATCATGGCGGCGGCGGTGTCGCGCTGGGACGAGGGCCGCGAGGTACTCCGCAGCCTGGCGCCGGGCTTTGCCCATGCCCTGGAGCGCGTGGATGCCGACCCGGTCGTGGCGCCCGTGTTCGCCCGGCATTGGCCGCAGTGGCAGGTCTCGTAATCAGAAGAAACAATGCCCCGCCGCCCGCCAATCCCTTGCGGCGCGGGCATCCTGACCTACGCTTCTCAGTGTGGCGTAGGAATCATCCTTGAATTTGACTGTCGCAGACATGAAACTCAAGAACCTTGCATGGAATTCAAAGGAGGTGCGCATGCTCATCCGGTCGCTGACCCTGGCTACCTTGATGGCTTTTACGGGGCCGTTGTTGGCTGCTGATGATAATCCGCTCAAGCTGGAGATGGGCAAAACCCGCCCTCTGGTGGTGGTGGAACTCGATGCGGGTAACCCGACGTTGGCCACGCTCAGGAAACAACTGGAAGAGCCTGCCACCAAGCAGTCTTTCGAAGAGCGCAGCATGGTGTTCTACACCGTGAAGTTCGGCGGCATCGGCGCCGAGGGCGAGAAGTTCGCCAAGGATCCCAAGGACAGCAAAAAGCTCACCCCGCCTGAAACCAATGCACTGATCCGCGCCCTCAAGCTCGGTGTCGGCAGCGGCACCAAGGTGATCCTGATCGGCAAGGATGGCGAGAAGAAACTCGAGAAGACCGTGCCGCCCGATAGCCTCGATCTCAAAGAGTTCTTCAGTGCCATCGACCAGATGCCGATGGCCGAGAAAGAAGCGGCTGCCGCGCCGGAACCAGCGCCCGTTGCACCGGCACCGGCCAAGGGCGCCAAACCGGTCAAACCCGGCAGCAAGCCGGCGCCGCAACCCCTCGACGATTGAAATTCATAGCCCTGTAGGAGCGAGCTTGCTCGCGAAAAACGCCCAGGCACCGCGCTCATTCTGGATAAACGTGGTGGCCCTGAGTTTTTCGCGAGCAAGCTCGCTCCTACATCAGGGCTAACCGCTGCACGTCAGCTAGACGCGCAATCAAGGCTTTGGCGCTTTACGCACCGGAAACGGAAAGTAGAAAAACCGCAGGAATGCCACCCGCTTGATCACTTCCCCGATCAGCAACGGCACCACCACCGCCACCACAAAACCCACGCACGCGGCCATGAACGGATGCAAACCCAGGCGCTCCATCAGGTCGAAGGTCTTGTGCTGGATCTCGCCGTGGAAGATCAACAGGATCAAGGTGGATTGGCCGATGTAGGTCATCGCCCGCGTCAGCAGGGGCGACACCATCAACACCCGCGCCAGCGCCCAGCACAGGTACACACCGATCACCGCCAGCAGGCTGGTCCACAACCAGTGGTCGTAGCGACGCTGCGCCAGGTCCATGGTGTCGTGGCTGTAGAGGAACACAGCGGCGAACAGCACCAGCGAAATCAGCAGGGTCAGCAGCGAGCCTTCATGCCGGCGCAGCCAATCACGCAGCAGGTAGCCGTAGATGAAATAGGTGCTGCTGATCAGGGTCACGTCGAGGCTGAAGGGCAGGCCGGGCAACGTCCATGTTTGTTCGCCGAGGGTGACCGGCACTTGCCAGAACCACTTCAACATCCAGATGCCGAGCAACAGTTGCGCGCCGATCAGCAGGCAAGCGGCCAGCAATGGCAGCTTCAGGCGCTGAATCAGCCGCAGCATCAACCAACTGAACAGGATCGCCACCCAGAAGTGCGGCAAGAACCACAACGCCTGCCATGGGATGGTGTCCACGGAGGCATACAGCACGCCGCCGATATCCCCCAGCAACGGTTGCCCGCGCAGCACATCGCGCACGATCACATACACCAGCATGGTGAAGAAGAACGGCTTGAGCAGGCCATCGGCCTTGCGCACCGCCATCTCCACGAATGGCTGCTCGGGCTTGAAGAACACCCCGGACAAAAAGAAGAACAACGGCAGCACGAACGACGCCAGGATCGGGTACATCAAGTCCAGCGAGGTGGCGACAAACCAGCTGTGGCCATACACGATAATCAGGATGCCAATGCCCTTGGCGATGTCCATTTGAATCCAACGATGCTTCATGTGAGTCTTCCCGAACGATCATTCACGCCTTGCGCCACGGCGTCAGCCACAGCCCCATACCCAGCAACACCACGGCGCCTGCCAGGGTGCTCAGCCCCACTTGCAGCCACACGTCTTCGATTCGAAACAACACCAGCGCCGCCAGCCCCATCAGCGCCGCACTGAGCAGCCATTGCCGCGCCCAGGGCAGGGCGCCGAGCAACGCCTGGCGCTGCATCAGCAGCAGCGCGGTGCAGATCACCCCCGCCAGTGCCGCCAGTGGAATGCCGGCCAAGCCAAACGCAAACGGCAATACGCCCAGCAGCAGCACATTGACCAGGCTGCCGAGCAGTTCACAGCGCAGCGGCTGGCGCGTGTCGCCGGCGGCGTAGGCGTAGCGCGCGAGCAGGGCGTTCCAGGCACCGAATACCAGCGGCACGGCAAACCAGGCGAGCAACAGCGGCAGCGGCGAGTCTGCCGATTGCGCGGGCAGCAGCAGCGCGACCAGGCTCGGCGCCGCCGCCACCAGGCCGACCCCGGCGGGCAAGGTCAGCACGCTGGCGGTTTCCAGGCCACGCTTGAGCAGGGCCAGGCGCTCATCGCCCTGGCGTCGGCTCATCATGCCCAGCAGCACTTGATTGAGGCTCATCAGCGCAATCAGGGGCAGATTCATCAGCTTGCGCGCCAGGTTGACCCAGGTCACCGCGCCTTCCCCCAGCAGCGACGCGACCAGCCGCTCGATCAACGCCAGGCCCTGGCTGGCGCCATTGCTGAGTAACAAGGGGCCGATACGTTGGCCCAACTCCCGCAAAGGCGCGAACGACAGTTGCACGCGCCAGGGTCGCCAGCCCAGGCGCCAGAGCGACGGCAGCAGCGCCAACGGCATCAAGCCACTGCCGACCAAGCACGCCAGCGCGAGGCTATGCGGCTGGCTGGCGGTGCCTGCCATGGCGAGGTACGCCACCGGCGGCAGGTTGAACAGCAGCGAGCCCAACCCCGCCAGCACAAAGCGCTCGCTGGCCTGCAAGGGCACACTGAACAGCGCATGCAGCAGCAGGCCCGGCACGCACCACGCCACGATCTGCAGATTGCCGCCGGCCAGTGCCGTGGCGCTGGCCGCCAACCCCGGGCCGAGCAGTTGCACCAGCCACGGTGCCAATAGCATCAGCAGCAGGCTGGTGACCAGCGCAATCAACAGCAACGCCGGGAACACCACGGCCAGCCAGTCCAGGCGTTCGCCGTCCTTTCTTTGCAGATACAGCGGCAACGCGGCGGCGCTCAACACGCCGCCGGCCAGCGACATGCGCAGCGCCTCGGGCAGGAACAGCGCGATCAGGAACGCATCACTGCGCTCCCCCGCGCCCCAGGCCGCCACCAGCAACCATTCGCGCGCAAACCCCAGGCACAGGCCCAGCAGGGTCGCCACGGTCAGCCATACGGCAGAACCCAGCATCAGGGCCGCGCGCCATCAAGCATCGGCTTGCGAAACGCCAACGCCTTGACCTGGGGCAGGCGCGCCGGGAACAAGCGCCGCGCCTCCAGCACGTTAATCCCCACCATCAGCCAGAACAGCGCGACCATCACCACGGCAAAGCTGAAGTAGTGGTCAAACAAACCGCTGACCAGCGCCGACAGAATCCCGGCGGTGCTGCCCAGCCACAGCGCATTGTCCTTGGTCAGGCGGATCGGGCCCTTTTCCGGCCGGGCTTCACGCCACCAGCGCACGGTGACTGCAATAAACAACAGCATGCCGACAACGCCGGTCTTGTAGATGAAGTTCAGCCACAGGTTGGAGATCCCCAGCAAGTGCGTGCCCGGTACCGGCGGGTCGACCTTGAAACCGATGCCGAACGGGTACGCTGCCACAGCCTGCGGGAACATGCGGTACTCGTCGAAACGCACTTCGGTACTGGCGTTGCTCGTGGAGAAGATGGTCGCCAGGCGTTCCTGCAACGGCGGATAAGCCATCACCAACGCCACGGTCAACGCCGCGCCGATCATCAGTAAACGTCCGGTGTAAGGCACGCGCCGCGTGGCCAGCCACATCAGCACCAGCGCCAGGCTGACCATCGCCCCGCGGCTGCTGGCCAACAGCAACGCCGCCGCGCCCAGGCAGGCTACGCTCAGGCCCAGTGCGCGTTTCCAACCTTGTTCGGTCATGCCGTAGCAGAACGCCAACGGCAGCAGCAGCGCCATGATTCCGCCAATGGCATTCGGGTGCATCCACGGCGAGCCCATGCGTGACGACATGGCTTCCAGGCCGAATTTCAACGTGTCGAAGTTGCCGTAGTTGAGCAGCGCCAGGATCGGCGCAATCCCCGCCCCGGAGCGTGTGCGCACGAACACCGCAATCGACATCACCAGCATCGCCAGGGTGCCCAGCAGCAGGGCGATCACCAGGCTTTCGCGGTGTTTGTAGTCCACCAGCAGCTTGGCCGTGAGAAATACTCCCGAGAGGTTCAGCAACCAACGCAGCCAGTTGGCCACGCCGCTGCTTTCGGCGTGGATGCTGACCTGGCCGACGATAAACGGGAACACGCTGAACAGCATCAGCCACAGCAGCATCTGGTCGGTGGGGCGAAGCGCCAGGCGAGGCGCGTCCGGCAGGCGCGACAGAAAGCCGTGCCACAGCACCGCGCCCCAGGTCAGCGCAAGAATGGCTTCGCTCACCGTACTGCGGATGCCCAGATTAAGCGTGGAGTAGGGCATGAAGGTCGCGACCAGGGCGAACAGCAGCAAGCCCCAGAAGGGAAAGCGCAGGATGGTCACGGCCGCCGCCAGGCCGATCACGGCGAGAAACGCCTTGGCCGGTGACAGCGCCAGGGCGACCACACCGAACAGCACGCCGAAGAGGATCGCGACGAGGCTTGCCAGGGAGAGTCTCATTTCAGTTCCTCGATCAGTTCGGCCAGGCGCCGGCGATAGGCGTGTTGGTTAAAGCGTTCGGCCCAGCGGCGGTGGTGTTCGGGCGTGGCTTCATCGGCGCGCTCACCCAGGTTCAGCATCAACTGGACCAACGCGGGGCCGTCGGTGGGTGAAAAGCGCGGCGCCGACGGCGGGGTGATTTCGTCCAGCGAGGTGCCGCTGGCCACGGCGACCGGGGTGCCGACGCTCAACGCTTCAATCACCGGCAAACCAAAACCTTCCGCGTAGGACGGTTGCCACACACGTGACGCCTGGCGGTACAGCGCCTGCAACTCGGCGTCGGAGACGCCACTCAACGCATGAATCCCCGGCAGTTGGCGCTGGGCTTCGGGCAAGTGCTCAAGGCTGCCCACCAGGACCAGTTCCGGCACGCTAGGGGAGTCGCGCCGCGCCTGTTGCCAGGCATCCACCAGGAACGGCACGTTCTTGCGCAGTTCACGGGTGCCGACCAGCAGCCAGAAGCCTATGGGCAATTGGCGCGCGGACAGGTCCGCCGGTGGTTCATTGAAGCCCTCCACCTGATTGGGCAGGACGCGAACCTTGCCCGCTGCCTGGGGAAACAGGCGTACGGTTTCGTCGGCACTGTACTGGGAGGGCGTCCACACCCGGTCGGCGCTGCGCACCGCGTAGGCAATCGACAGGCGATCGGTGGCCTTGTACACCAGCGCCTTCAGACGGCTGGCGTGGTAGTTGTCCAGGGTGATCTGAAACAGGTCGTGCAGCAGCACCACGGTACGCAACCCTTGAGGCTTGGGCGGTAACGGCAGGCCCATATTGAAGGTGCTGATGTACAGATCGATGTGCTGTTCGCGCAGCGCGCGGGGTAAAAAACCGGCTTCGAAGCGCAGGCGATTCTGTGGCTGGTGCATCGCCGTTTTCGCGCAGCCCCAGGCCGGGCAGTGTGCCTGCAAGCGGGTTTGATCGCCCAGGGGCGCGACGGTAAATCGCTCCAGTTCGATGTCCGGCAGGCTGCGCAGAGCGCTTTCCAGCGCATACACCTGGCGGCTGATGCCCGATTGCGGTGAGGTGCCGACGGTGCGGTAATCCAGGCCTACACGCATGCGGGCTCCTTTTGATTGAGCGGCGAAAGGGTGGCGTACACCTGCTCCAGTTGGCTGGCAGCAACGCTCCAGTCATGGGCTCGCCGCGCATAGGCGCGGCCGGCTTCACCCATGGGCGCGGCGGCTTCGGGAGCGTGCAGCAGGCGCACCACGGCGTCGGCCAGGCCGACGGCAGTTTGCCCGCCCAGATAATCCAGGCCCTCGACCAGGTCCAGGCCCGACACGCCCTGTTCGGTACTGGCCAGCGGCAGGCCGGCGGCCAACGCTTCGAGCACTTTGAGCTTGGAACCGCCGCCATGGCGCAACGGCGCCAGAAACACCGAACAGCTTGATTGCAGACTCAACAGGTTTGGCACAAAGCCCTGCCACTCGATGCGCGGGTCCGGCCAGCGTTCGCGCCAACCGTCGGGCATGCCGAAGCCGCACACGCTCATGCGCGCCTCGGGGCAGCGCTCCCAGACTTTCGGCAGGATTTCATCCAGGGCCCATTCGATGGCATCCACATTGGGGGCGTATTCATAGTTGCCGAGGAACAGCACGCGACGGGTCGAGGGGTCAGGACGGGCGCCGGCGAAGTGATCGCAGTCAACGCCGTTGACCACCACCGGCACCGGTTTACCGGCGATTTTTTCCAGCACCCGCGCATCGCTGTCGGTGACGGCCACCACTTGGCTGGCCTGGCGCATCACGCGACGCTCCCAGCGCGTGTAGCGCCATTGGTCATAGCGAATGAACGGCAGCGCCCAACGCGGCAAACGGTCGTACGTCGCCGCGCCGAGCGCCGACTCAACGTTATGTTCAGTCAACACGAAGGGTTGGGATTTGCGCGCCAGGGCATCTTCGTAAGGTTGGAAGGTATAGGTGTGCTCAATCTGCACCACGTCCCAATGTTCGTTGAGCAGTTGGTTGAACCGGTCCTCCAATTGCCCCGACAGGCCATTCACGCTGGCCAGCAACGGGTAAGGTGCAAACAGCCCGGCCAGCAGGGTTTTCAGGCTGCGCAGTGGCCGACGCGGCAGGATGATCAGCTGCTCGAGAAAGCCTTCCAGCACTTGGCGATTGCTCAGCGACACCGGGTGCTTGTCATGCAAAAGCAACGTGATCCGGTGCCCACGCGCCGCCAGGCTGCGCAGCAGGTGGAACTGGCGCGTCTTGCCGCCGCTGGTGGCGGGCCAGGGCGAATAGGGCAGGATCCATAAAATGCGCATGGCGGGCTTCAATCCCATAACAGAATTTGCAGGTTCGACTTGACCGGGACAGTCAACCCGTTAGTGCCGCTCAGCGGTGTCTGTGTGCCGCGCAACGGGTCATACAGCGTCGCGCTGGCAAGGCCCGGCAAGTGCGCGTTACCGCCACGGGCCGACCAGAAAAACCACAGTTTGCGCCCGTCAGCGCGGGTCCAGCCGATGCTGAACAGGCCGTCGGGCAACTGGTCGGCGGTGGGCGGGTCGCCGGGAGTCAGTCGTGGCCCGCTGACGTCGAGGAAGTTCTTCAACGCGGTGTAGACCGGCTTGGGCTTGGCGTCGATATCGAGCAGGCCGTAGGCACGGTCGCGCACGCTGGCGCGCTGGTCGAGGTCGCTCAGGGTAAACAGGAAGATCTTGTCGAAATCCAGCGCGCTCATCAGCGCCAGGCGGCGTATCACATAATCGGCCTGGCCCTGCTGGGTGATGATGTCCTGGGCTTCTTTGGGGCCGACGTAGTTCGACCAGCCCCACTCGGTGCTCCACAGGGTTTTGACGCCGTTGCTGCGCAGTTTCTGGTTGAGCGCGCTGGTCTTGGCCACGAAGTCGAGGTTGGCCGGGTCGTTGCCCTCGGGCAGTTGCGTATAAGGGTGGTAGGACATGACGGTGTTCAGCTTGGGCACGCCGAGGGCGTCGAGGGCGTCGAGCATGGTCTGACCGTTGGGCATTTCGCTGAAAAACGCCATGCCGGCGGCCACCACCGGTTTGTTCGGGGCGACGGCGCGCAGTGCGGCGGCGGTGGTGCGCAGCAACCTGGCATAACCGGCCGGGTCCGCCGCCGGGCGCCAGAAGCCCAGCAGGTTCGGTTCGTTCCACACCTGCCAGGCGTCGACGCTGGGGTAGCGTTGGGCCAACAGGGCCATGCGGATCGCAAATACATTCGGGTCCTGCGGCGGGTACTGGTCCTGATAGGGCGCACCCACCGGCGCGGTGGTGATAAACGGCGCCGAGCCGACCAGGTAAAACACCGACTTGAGCTGGTTGTCCTTGAGCTTGGTCACCAACTCATCGAGGGTCGCCACCTGGTACCGGTCGGCGGCTGGCTCCAGCCGGTCCCAATGCAAGTCCAGGCGCACCCATTCCAGGCCCAGGTCCTTGAGGCGGTCGATCTGTAGCTGGTAGCGCTCGGGGCTGAACCACAGGAACTGCGCGTTCACCCCGAGGAAATCCTTCCACACCACCACCTTGTTACCCTTGAGCACATGGTTCTCGGCGTCGGCCGGGCGCCCCCAGATAAAGGCGGTCAGGCCCAGGGCCGCGACCAGCGCAAGGGTGGCGAAGTAAGTCCGTTTACGCGTCATACGGGACTCCCGCGATCGCCTGTTCGAAGAGCTGCTTGAAGCGCTGCGCCGTCAGTGGCCACAAGCGTTCGCGGCCGATTGCGCCGGCGCGTTCGGCCCAGTCCTGGGCCAATGTGGGCGTACGGGCCAGGCGCAACAATTGCTCGCCCAGCGCGGCCACAGCGCCTTCGGGGTAGATCGCGCCGTTACCGCTGGCGACTTCCTCGGCGAACGCCCGGGCATCCGAGGTAATCGCCCCACGCCCGCACGCGGCGGCCCAGGACAGCGCGCCACTGGTGCCGCGCTGACGGCCGAGCAGGCCGAGTTTTTTCGATTCGCGATACGGCAGCACCATCACATGGTGGGCCTGGATCGTTTGCGCAATCTCGTCGGCCGGCAGGTTCAGCCGCCAATCGATGGAGCCTGCCAGGCCGAGGTCGGCGATCTGGCGGTTCAACTGCTCCAGGTAATTACCGCCCGCGCCAAACGCCATTTCGGCGGCAGTGCCACCGGCCAGGGTCAGGCGCACACGGTCACGCAATTCGGGGGCTTGCTTGAACACGGCGGCCAGGGCCTGCAACAGGTCTTCAATGCCTTTGCCACGGTAGATAAAACCGAAATACAGCAGGTGCAGGGTGTCCAGCGGCGGCAGCGCCACCGCTGCAATCGCCAGGTTGGCGTGGTGGATCACCGCCACTTTGCCGGCGGGCAATTGCATCCGCTGGCTGAGGCAGTCGGCGCCCAGGCGGGTGAGGGTGATCAGCCTTGTCAGGCCACGGGCGACATGGCGTTCTTCGCGCAGGGTCAACGGGTCTGCCAGCACCACCGCCGCCTGCGGCAACGGGCTGGGCAGGCGCTGCAGCAGGTTGAGCGGGAAGGGCAGGTGCTCGCGCCGCCACACGATGCGCTCGGGGTCATGCACGGTGGCCGTCAGCGGCAGGTTCGGGTAGGCGCTGCGCAACGCGCGCAACGCCAAAAACTCCCCCAGGCGCCCGCCGCCCAGCTCGGCGTGGACCAGGTCCACGCTGTGCCAGTCGAACGCGGCGACGGCCTGCTTGATCGCCGCGCTCGTGCCTTCCACGCCGCTCAACGGTGTCAGCACCGTCACGCCCAGCTGCTCCAATGCCGTCTTGAAATGATTCGCGTAGTCGGCGATCCCATTCTTTTCCGGTGGCAAAGGCGCGAGCAGGGCAATGCGCATCAGAACGCCCCCCGATATTTGGCGATGCTGTGCAGCACTTTGGCCGGCACTTCGAATTTACGCCGGTTGATGATGATGCCATCGACTTTGCCGAACGCCGTATTGAGGATCGACAACGCGTGCTCCACCACCGGCACCGTGCTCTTCTGCGCTTCCACCACCAGCGCGATCAGGTCGGCGCGCCGCAGGTTGACGAACGCATCGCGGTTGTCCAGCAGCGCCGAGGCGTCCAGCAGCACTACTTCGCCCGGCGCTGCGGGCGCCGCCCCGCCGACGCGCACGGTAATGCCATTTTCCTGGAGCAGTTGGCGCAGTTGCTCGACCACGAAGGTCACGCCTTCACCGTGGCGCGCCGAGGTCAGCCCGAGGGTCAGGCCGCGTTCGGCGACGCGGTCCAACTGCAGCAGACCGTACAGCCGGTAGATGCTCGCATTGAACGCATTGGTGCCTTGCGCGGTGCTGGTGTCCAGCTCCGGCAGGGTGGTCCACAGCGGCAGGCCGAACTTGCGTTCCACCAGGCCGCCATCGTGAATGCGCTGGTCGAGCAGGTAGCACAGGTAGATCACCAGCAGGCCGACGACGATGGCAAACGGGATCGCCAGCAACAGCATCAGCAGGGTTTTGGGGAAGATGCGACCTGGGTTCAGGGTCGCTTCCTCGATCACTGCGATGTTGCTGATCTGGCTGTTGTCCAGTTCACGGTCGATGCGTGATTTTTCCAGGTTGTCCACGTACAGCGCGTAGTTACGCTCGGTGGCACTCAGCTCGCGGGACAGGCGCGCCAGCTCCGGTTCAATCTCCAGGGCTTCCTTGCGTTGCGCTTCGAGGTTGACCAGTTGCTTTTGCTGCTGCACCAGTTGGGTGCGCAACGCCAGGTTATTGCTGGACTCATCGAGCAGCACGCGCTGCAAGTGGATTTCCAGGGTATTCGGCGCGCGGTTTTCCGAGCTTTGTACGGTGTTGCTTTCACCGGCGACCTGGGCCTGCATCGCCCGAATCGACGCGTCCAGAGCTTTGACCGGCGGCGCGTTATCGGTGTAGGTGCGCATCATGTCGGCTTTTTCCAGCAGCTTCTGGTTAAGCAAGCGACGCAAATCCTGCTGCTGCGGGTTCAGCGCAATCTGGCGAACCGTGGTCACTTCCTTGGGCTGGGTCTTGAGCTGAGTGCGCGTGCTCTCAAGAGCGCTGTCTGAAGACGCGATCAAGCGCGTGGTGTTGAAGGTTTCGCCGCGCAGCACGTTGATGCGCTCGGACAAATCTTCCAGGCGATCGGTGATGCTCGCCGCGCCGATCTGGTTCAAGTGGGTCAGGATCTGCTGCTTGTAGCTCTTGATCTCGGTGGCGCTGTTGGACACCTGGCCTTCATAGAAGGCATACAGGCTCTTGCGCCCCAGGGCCTGGGTGCGTTCGTTGATGTAGGTTTCGACCCAACTCTTGACCACCGCCTGGGCGATCTCGGGGTCGCTCCACTTGAAGCTGATGTCCATCACCGTGGACCCGGCCGCATGGCTGACTTCGAAGTTCTTCTCCAGGCTCGCGGCGAGGCGTTCCACCGGCGTGGTCTGTTCAATCACGCCCACGGTTTCCAACACCACGCGCACGCCGTCGAACACCGCGCCGATAGCGTTTTTGACGTAGTACTTGGTGCGCTTCCAGACACCTTCCGGCGGCGGCATTTTGTCGATGACTTCCAGGTAATGCTCGGCCACCGCGCGTACGATCGGGCGGCCGGTCAGCAGGCGCTCCTCATCGACAATCGGGTCGCGCTGGGTGCTGGGCATGACCAGCGCCTGGCGGTTGCTGATTTCGATCGGCAGCGTCGAATCACGCCCCGGCTTGACCAGCAGGCGCGCGGTGGATTCGAACTTGGCGGGCAGCAGGAAGGCGCCCAGCAAAATGATCACCAGCGCCGCGATGGCCGCCAGCTTGAACTCATGCCGGAAGATGAAGAACAGGCGCAGAAGATCGCGAAAAGAACGGATCTCGATCATGGGATGTCGCTCCTTTAGTTACTGCCGCCGCTGGTTCGGGTGTAGTTGTAGCCAACCCCGATCGACTTGGTGAATGGGATCAACTGGTTCAGGTAGGTATCCACACCCTGGATGCGCTCGCCCACATTGGATTTGGGCACGAACACCACATCACCGCGTTGCAGGGGCACTTGTTTGCGCCCGTTGGGCCCGGTCTTGAGGTATTGGCTGAAGTCCAGGAAGTAGGCGCGATAGACGCCTTGGGTATCTTCGCGCAGCAGCGCAACCATGCTGGCATTGCCTGCCGGGTTGACCCCGCCGGCGCCGACAATGGCTTGCTCCAGGGTGTTGGCCGAGGCGATCGGCACCGTGGTCGGGTTGTTGACCGCGCCGCCGACGATGATCGAATTGCCCGGCGCCTGGTTGATGTTCACCGTCACCCGCGGCTCGCGATACACCGGCGCAAGCTTGCTGCTCAGCTCGTTCGCCACCTCGGACGGGGTGCGCCGGGCCACCTGGATCGGGCCCAGGAACGGGTAGTTGATCTTGCCGTCGGTTTGCACCGTGTACAGCGTCAGCTCATAGATGGTGCTGACGTTGAACGCCGACAGGGTCGGCATTTCCCCGGCATCGCGCACGATGCGCAACTGATCGCCGATGCGGATGCGTTCCACCGCCGGCGGCAGTTGGGCCAGTTGGTCAAGGGCGCGCTTGCCGTCCTCGACGGTCTTGCCGTCAGGCGCGACGATGCGCGCGGGGGTATTGCAGGCGGCCAGGACCATCATGGCCAGGACGAGCAGGGTTCGTTTCATCAAATAGGACTTCCTGTAGGTCATGATGCTCACCTCCAATAACCGGGGAACATGCTGATGCGCCGCTTGAGGGCGAGGGGTAGCCGGCGTTCCTGCTGGCCCAGCCGATAGCCGAGCAACTTGAACGCGCTGCGCACCAGTACTTCGGGTACGCGGTGCCATGCACCGGCTGCGCGCAATGCCGCGAGTTCAGCCAGTACATAGCGTTTACCTTCACCGCCGGCATCGCCAAAGGCCTGGCGTATCCAGGGTTCGCGACCGTAGAACACGCCAATGTCGAAGTAGCGGTGAAACTCATCCATGAGTCGGTAATCGTGGGAGTGGTACACCTGCGCGGAGGCGGCGTAGCGCACGGTGTAGCCTTCGATCAGCATGCGCGCCGCGACGTAGGCGTCTTCGCTACCGATGACATCGGCGGGGAAACCACCTACGGCTTGCAGGGCGCTGCGTCGGTAAACGGAAAACGAGTCGGAGCTGAAACAGGTCTTGATCCCCAGCTCCGGCGCATCGGCCAGGCGCTTGCTGCGGCTGTGGGCCGGGTAATTGAAGTGGCGCGACTGCGCGCCCAGCACACCGGCGTCGGGGTGCGGCAGCTGGCGACCATAGGCCACGCCGTTGAGCGGGTCTTGCTGCAATTCAGCGAGCAGGTTGGCGAAGGTCTCGGGGGCGGCGGGAATGGCGTCCTGGGTCATCACGATCAAGGCGTCGCCGCTCACCTGTTCGCTGGCCCAACGCCGCGTGCCGCCGTGGTTGAAGGCGCGGGCGTCGATCACCTCGACCCGCGCGCCATATTCGCGAAAGCGCGCCACGGTGTCATCGCTGGACGCGCTGTCGACCACCAGCATCTCGTCCGGTTGCAGGGTTTGCATTTTCAGCGCGGGCAGCAGCCGCGCCAGGTGGCTTGCGGCGTTACGGGTCGGGATGATCAGCGAGGTGCGCATGTCACGGCTTCACTTCGGCAGGCGCACGCCCATAGATGTCATCGAAGCGCACGATATCGTCTTCGCCCAGGTACTCGCCGCTCTGCACCTCGATCATCACCAGGTCGATGATGCCGGGGTTGGTCAGGCGGTGTTTGTGCCCGGCCGGGATGTAGGTGGACTCGTTGGCGTTGATCAGAAATTCGCGCTCGCCATTGGTGATCTGCGCCGCGCCGCTGACCACCACCCAATGTTCGCTGCGGTGATGGTGCATTTGCAGCGACAACGACGCCTGGGGCTTGACCACAATGCGCTTGATCTTGAAGCGGGTGCTTTCCTCCAGCACGGTGTAGGTGCCCCACGGCCGGGTGACGGTGCGGTGCAGGCTGAAGGCCGGGTGGTTCTGGCGCTTGAGCTCGGCCACGATGTAGCGCACGTCCTGGCTGCGGTGGGCGTCGGCGATCAGCAGGGCATCGGGGGTGTCGACGATGATCAGGTCACGCACGCCGACCGCGCCGAGCACGCGCTTGGGCGAGTCGATGTAGCAGTTGTGCACGTCATGCAAAATCGCTTCGCCATTGACCTGGTTACCCTGGGCATCGCTGGGGGTGAGCTGGCGCAGAGCTTCCCAGGAACCGATATCGCTCCAGCCAATGTCGCACGGCACCACGGCCACTTGCGTGGACTTTTCCATCAGCGCCACGTCAATGGAAATGTCCGGCGCGCTGCCGAAGGCGTCACTGTCCAGTTCGCGCTGGCGCGAGGTTTTGTTTTGCAGGTGCTGGCTGTGCTCAAGGGCGGCACGCGCAGCGATCAGCACGTCGGGCGCGTGGGTGTTCAGTTCATCCACCAGGGTGCTGGCCTTGAAGCAGAACATGCCGGCATTCCACAGGTGTTTGCCGCCGTCGAGGTAGGCTTGGGCGGTGGCCAGGTCGGGTTTTTCGACAAAGCGTTTGACAAGGTTGCCCTGGCTCAGCGCTGCGCCTTTTTCGATATAGCCGAAACCGGTCTCCGGGTGGTCGGGTTGAATGCCGAAGGTCACCAGATAGCCGGCGTCGGCCAACTCGCGGGCCTGGGCCACGGCGTCGGCGAATGCGGTCTCGTTGAGCACCAGATGGTCGGCGGGCATTACCAGAAGTTGCGCCTCGCCACCGAAATGTTCCTGCACATGCAGCGCCGCGACGGCGATCGCTGCTGCGGTGTTGCGCCCGAGGGGCTCGAGCAGCAGGTCCAGGGGCAGGTGAGCCTTGTTGACCCCACGGTAGTCATCCAGGGTGCGAAACAGCAGGTCGCGGTTGGTCACCGTGAGCACGCTCTCCACGCCGGGCAGGCGGGCGGCGCGCTGGAAGGTTTTCTGCAGCAGGCTCTGGCCGTCGCGCATGCGCATGAACGGCTTGGGCATGTTCTGCCGGGACACCGGCCACAAGCGCGTGCCCGAACCACCGGAAATGATGCAGGGAATTAATCCGTTGAGGGTATTCATCAATAGACTTCCTTGGTGGAAAGGACGGCCGGGACCGTCATGAAAACGATGTACAAGTCAAACCACACCGACCATTTGGAGATGTACTCCAGGTCGTACTCGACGCGTTTCTGGATTTTGAACAGGGTGTCGGTTTCGCCCCGGTAGCCGTTGATTTGCGCCCACCCGGTGATGCCTGGCTTGACCCGGTGCCGTGAGCTGTATTCGCTGACCGCCACTTCGAAAGGAATGCCCGCCGCCTTGGTGGCGGTGGCGTGGGGCCGGGGGCCGACCATGGACATGTTGCCCTGCAGGACGTTGAACAACTGCGGCAGCTCGTCGATGCTGGTTTTGCGGATGATGCGACCGACTCGGGTGATGCGCGGATCCTGGCGGGTGGTCTGGCGTTCGGCGGTGAAATCGCTCTGGTCGGTGAACATCGAACGGAACTTGAACACGCGGATTTCATTGTCGTTGTAGCCATAGCGGTTCTGGCGAAACAGCACCGGGCCCTTGGAATCGAGCTTGATCGCGATCGCCGTCAACAGCATCACCGGCGACAGCACCACCAGGGTGATGCTCGCCAGCAGCAGGTCTTCGCAGCGCTTGATAAAGGGTGACCACCCTCGCAGCGGCAACTGCGAGGTGTTGAACATCAGGATGCCGCCCACATCGGTGATGCGGCTGTGGCCGTAGCGCAGGGCGGCCATGTCCGGCACCAGCATCACGTTCACCGACATCTGCCGCAGGCGATTGACCAGCCCGTGGATACGCTGCTCGGCGGCCCACGGCAGGCAGATCATCACTTGGTTGACCTGCTCGGCGCGGATCAGCTTTTCCAGGTCGCGGGTATTGCCCAGCAGCGGCAGGTTGCTCAGTTCCTTGGGAATGCGTTCGGTGCGGTCGTCGATAAAACCGATCAGGCCGGAGCGGATATCGCCGTTGCGCTGCAGGTGGTCGGCGACATGCACGGCGGTGTCGGTGAAGCCCAGGATCACCGTGCGTTGCAGGAATTTGCCCTTGCGCATCAGGTTGCGGTACAGGCGCAGCATCACCAGGCGCTCCAGGCAGAACAGCCCGAGGCTGGCGAAGTACCACACCACCAGGTTGCGCGGGTTCAATTGCGGGAACACCTGCAGGATCTGGTACATGAACAGCAGGATGCAGAACGCTGACGACCAGGCCACGATATTGGCGCGCAGGCGCAAGCGGTTGCTGAACAGCTCTTCGGAATAGATGCCCAGGGCCTGGAACAAAATAACCGTCAACACCGCAAAAAACAGCAGCAGCCCCAGGAAATGCGAGCGCATCTCGGCGTCCATCGGGTCGAGGAAAATCGCCAGGACCAGCGGTGGCAAAATGGCGGTCAGGCCATGCACCAACTTGACAAAAACAACAAAAAACTCAACGAAGCCGGCCCGGGTCAGAAACAAACTGACCACTGATGATTTCTCGCGCATACAACCATCCCTCATTGCACACCAAGTTTGCGCCGCAGCTGTTCAACGGAGCAGTCAACGGGCCACATCTGGTTAAAACGCAACCATTCATCCAAGTGAAACCATCCAAATGAAGGAAGTTTTGCGGAGCTAGTGGCTAAAGGAGTTCCTTTTTACGGAACAGTCAATAACTTGACCATTCTGCGAAGTTTGCATTATAGACACGTTAATTAGAGTTTTGTGTGCCATTTTTATGACGGTCGTAGTACTGGCACTTGGGCATCTGGGTGTGATTTGGAGTGTAGGAACAAATGTCAGAATTTTCCTGTTTGGCTGGAAAGGGTTTTTTTGGCGGGGGGTCAGGAAGATGGCAGTTGGCGGGACGCGGAGCGTCCCAGGAGGCGTTCCCACGCAGAGCGTGGGAACCATCCATTTAACCCAGGCGTGCCGCCGCCCGCGTAACAATCTCTGCGCGCACCCTGCGCGATTCTGCCGTGCGCTTGTTGGCTTCCTCCAGCACGTGCCTGGGGGCCGTATCCGGCCGGCCCGCATCAAATGGCGGGGCCGGCGCATATTCGATTTGCAGCTGCACCAATTGCGCCGCCGCTTCGCTGTACAGCTCCGCCGCCAGGGTCAGCGCAAAGTCGATCCCCGCCGTAATTCCACCGCCGGTAAACAGGTTGCCGTCACGTACCACGCGCGCCTGTACCGGGATGGCCCCCAATGGCGCGAGCAAGTCGTGATAGGCCCAGTGCGTGGTGGCCTTGCGACCGCGCAGCAAACCCGCCGCGCCCAGCACCAGCGAACCGGTACACACTGAGGTCATGTAGCGCACGGTTTGCGCCTGGGCCTTGAGGAAGTTCAGCGTGGAGGGATCCTCCATCAGTGCGCCGACACCGGCACCGCCGGGCACGCACAGCACGTCCAGCTTCGGGCAGTCGGCATAGGTGATGGTCGGCGTGAACACCAGGCCGGTGCTCGAGGTGATCGGCGCCAGGTCTTGCCAGACCAGGTGCAGTTTCACGTCCGGCAGCGAACCGAGCACGTCATAGGGGCCGGTAAGGTCCAGTTGCTGGATGCCGGGGAATAGCAGGAAGCCGATGTGCAAGGTCATGAATGAAACTCCAATCAAGGGGGTGGACGGCTTCACTGTAGAGGCCTAGGCTTTGGCGCATACGCCATTGAGCCCACAGATCACGCCAATCATGCCCCGACTCATTCATGTGCTCGCTTTTGATAATGCCCAGGTGCTCGACGTCACCGGGCCACTGCAGGTGTTCGCCTCGGCCAACGACCTGGCTCGCCAGCGCGGTTTGCCTACGCCCTATGTGGTGAATGTGATCGCTGACCAGGCCAAACCGGTGATGACCTCGGCAGGCCTGGCGCTGGTGGCCGAGCCGCTGCCCGCCGTCGATCAGCCATGTGACACCTTGGTGATCGCCGGTGGCTGGGGCGTCTACGGTGCCGCCGAAGACCCGGCGCTGGTGCACTGGGTACGCGAAAAATCCCGGCACACCCGGCGCATGGCCTCGGTCTGCACCGGTGCTTTTCTGCTGGCCGCCAGTGGCCTGCTCGACGGATGCCGCGTGGCTACGCACTGGACGCGCTGTGAGGAACTGGCGCGCAAGTTTCCGGCGCTGACGGTGGAGGCCAATCCGATCTTTATCCAGCAAGGCACGCTGTGGACCTCGGCCGGCGTGACTGCCGGTATCGACCTGTGCCTGGCCCTGGTGGAGGAGGACCTGGGCCGCGCCGTCGCCCTGGACGTGGCACGGCAGTTGGTGGTGTTTCTCAAGCGTCCCGGCGGGCAATCGCAATTCAGCGTGATCTTGTCCCTGCAAAAAAGCGACAGCCGCTTTGCCGAGTTACACGCCTGGATCGCCGACAACCTGACGTTGGACCTGAGTATTGCCACCCTGGCCGCCCAGGCTGGCATGAGCGAGCGCAGCTTTGTGCGCCATTACCGTGCCGAAACCGGCCAGACCCCGGCGCGGGCCGTGGAGCTGATTCGGGTCGAAAGTGCACGCCGGCAATTGGCGGACAGCACCACCTCGATCAAACGCATCGCCGTGCATTGCGGGTTTGGTTGTGAAGAAACCTTGCGGCGCAGTTTTCTGCGGGCCTTGTCGGTAACGCCGCAGGCCTATCGCGAGCGGTTTTCACCGGTGTAGCAACTCCAGCAGCGCCGCCAGGGTGGCCTCGGGCGCTTCCTGGGGAATATTGTGGCCTACGCCGGGCAACACCTGGCGTCGATAAAAGCCGCTGAAATGCCCGACATCGTCGTCCTCTTCCGCGGGCGGCCCCACACCGTCATCGGCACCGCACAGGGAAATGCTCGGCACCGAAATCGGTGGTTGCAGCGCCAATGCCTGCTCGATGAATTCCAGCCCAGGATCCCCCGGCGCATACCCGAAGCGGTGGCGGTAGGAGTGGATCACCACCGCGACGAAATCCGGGTTATCGAACGATGGCGCGGTGTCCCCATACAGGCTCGGCCCGTTCACCCACGACGGTGACCACAACGCCCACAACAGCTGGCACAGTTCGCGGCGGTTGGCGGTCAGGCCGTCCACGCCGCGCTGGGTGTGAAAGTAATACTGGTACCACAACCGATGCTCTGTAGCAGGCGCCCGTGGCTTGGGAGACTTGGCGATGTCCTGAATGTTGTAGCCGTCTGCGCTCACCAACCCACGCACCCGTTCCGGCCACAGCGCCGCGACGATACACGCGGCGCGCCCACCCCAGTCATAACCGGCCAGCGTGGCGCAGGGAATGGACAGCGCATCCATGAAATCCAGCAGGTCCTTGGCCAGTGCTGCCTGCTGACCGGAACGCATGACTTGATCGTTGATAAAACGCGTAGGCCCATAGCCGCGCAGGTACGGCACCAGCACCCGGTAGCCACGCTGCGCCAGTACTGGCGCGATTTCGTCGTAGCTGCGCGGGTCGTAGGGAAAGCCATGCAGCAGGATGACGGGCTCGCCATCGACAGGGCCGTGGGTTTCGTAAGCCACATCGAGCATGGACGTGCGCACGTACAGCAGTGGGGCAGGTGGTCTCAGGGTTGCCATACGGTTTTCTCTCCACTGAGCTTACGGTCCAGAAACGTCGCCGCACTGATCAGCGCCAAATGGCTCAAGGCCTGGGGTGTGTTGCCCAGGTGCCGGGCCTGGCTGTCGAACTCTTCGGCGTACAACCCCAGCGGGTTGGCGTAGCGCAGCAACTGTTCGAACTCCAGGTGAGCCTTTTCCACTTGCCCGGCGCGGGCCAGGCATTCGACGTACCAGAACGAACATGCGGTAAACGCGCCTTCGGTGCCTTGCAGCCCATCGATCTGGCTGTCGTCGTTGCGGTAACGGTAGACCATGCCGTCGCGTACCAGGCTTTTCTCGATCGCCTCCAGTGTCGACAGCCAGCGTGGATCAGTCGCGGCAACGAAGCGCACCAGCGGCATCAACAGCATCGAGCCGTCAAGGGCAGTGCTGTCGATGTGCTGCACGAAATGCCCACGTTCTTCGTTCCAGAAGTTGCTCCAGATGTCTGCATAGATGGCCTGGCGCGTCTGGTCCCAACGCGCGAACGGCGCCGGTAGTGAACGCTTGGAGGCCAGGCGGATCGCACGGTCCAGGGCCACCCAGCACATCAGGCGCGAGTGCAGGAAGTGGTGCTGCTCGCCGCGCATCTCCCAGATGCCGACGTCTTTCTGGTTCCAGATTTCGCAGACCTGGTCGACCACTTCCACGGTGTGTTTCCAACCTTGGTGGGAAATCGCTTCGCCGTATTTATTGACCAGGTAAACCGCGTCCATCAGTTCGCCGTAGATATCCAGCTGGATCTGGTCGAACGCTTCATTGCCCACGCGCACCGGCTGGGCGCCACCATGACCACGCAAGTGGTCCAGTGTGGTTTCCGGCAGTTCCTGGCGGCCATCAATGCCGTACAGGATGTTGATCTTGGTGGTCTGGCCGCAGCAGTCGCTGACCCGGCCTCTGAGCCAGCGCATATAGGCATTGGCTTCTTCGATGAATCCCAGGCGCATGAAGGCGTAGACGGTAAAGGAGGCGTCGCGGATCCAGGTGTAGCGGTAGTCCCAGTTGCGCTCGCCGCCAGGGCTTTCCGGCAGGCCGAAGGTAGCGGCGGCGATGATTGCGCCCTGTTTGCGCGAGGTCAGCAGCTTCAGCGCCAAGGCCGAACGGTTGACCATTTCACGCCAGCGCCCGCGGTAGTTCGATTGGCTGATCCAGCCGCGCCAGAACTTCAGGGTGCGTTGCAGGTAAAGGTCGGTGCAGGCGTTCGTCACGCGTGGATCGTCCTGGCCGCCCAGGACGAATTCGGCGCTTTCGTCCTGGGCCAGGCTGAAGCGGGCCACCGCCACATTCTCGTCCAGCGTCAGCGCGTGGCTGCCGGTCAGGCGCAGGCCAGGCTGGCCGTCAGCGCTGAACACTACGCCGGTATCGCAGGCTGTGGCGTGCGTGTGGGCGCGGGCATAGTCATGGCGCACGGCGCAGCGCAGGTGGAATGTCGCCGTGCCGCTGACCACCCGCACCCGGCGGATCAAGAGCGGCAGGTCGTCGACCTCTTCACTGACGGCCAGCAAATCGGTGACTTCCACTACCGCCGCATCGCTCAGCCAACGGGTCTGCAGCACATTGGTGTCGGGCAGGTAAATCTGCTCGCGGCGCGCATTGGGCAGGTCCGGGGTGAGCTGGAAGGTGCCGGCTTCGGGGGTGTCGAGCAACGCACAGAAAATCGACGGGCTGTCGAATTCCGGCCAGCAGAAAAAATCGATGCTGCCCTGGTCATTCACCAACGCCGCGCTGCGCATGTCGCCAATGATGCCGTGCGCATCGATGGGGCTTTGTGGCTCGTTCTTCAAATCAACCATTGCCACGAAACTCCGGATAAAGGCTCATGCCGCCATCGATGAACAACGTGCTGCCGACCACATAATCGGACGCGTCGCTGGCCAGCCACACCACCGCGTTCGCTACGTCCTCCACATCGCCGACCCGGCCGTAGGGAATCAACTTGAGCAGCTCTTTTTCCGCCGCGCCTTCGGTGGCCGCACGGTTGATTGCCGTGCGAATCGCGCCCGGCGCAATGCCGTTGATTCGAATGCGCTGCTCGCTGACTTCCTGGGCGAGGGTGCGCATCAGCATCTCCACACCGCCCTTGGACGCCGCGTAATTCGCATGCCCGGCCCAGGGAATCAATTGGTGCACCGAGCTCATATGAATGATCTTGCCGGCCGCGCGGGACACCCCAGCGCGCACGCCTTGCCGGTTGAAAATACGCACGGCGGCGCGTGCGCAGAGAAATTGGCCAGTGAGGTTGACGCCGATCACGGTGTTCCAGTCGTCGAGGCTCATGTCGACCAGGTTGGCGTCTTTTTGCAGGCCGGAGTTGGCCACGAGGATATCCAGGTGGCCGAAGGCATCGAGGGTCTGGGCGAACAGGCGTTCGACGTCGGCTTCTTTCGATACATCGCCACCGATGGCAATCGCCCGGCCGCCGTTGGCGTTGATCTGCGCGGCGAGGGCTTCGGCCGGTGCCGCCTGGGAGTTGTAGTTAAGTACGACGGCCGCGCCGGCTTCGGCCAACGCCTTGGCCGCACCGGCGCCGATGCCGGAGCTGGCACCGGTGACCAGGGCCACTTGTTGCTGCAAGGAAATCTGCATCGCCCACCCGCTGTTTAATGAGAGTCTTTTGTGCTGACTGATGCGCGGTGATGGAAGTTCAGCACGCCGCTGTGCATTTGAAAGGGGCGCGGACCAATGCAACTGTAATTTCTGACAGTAGACGCATCTTTATCCTCAAGTGAACGCTACGAGCATTGACGTGCCCGAGGATGGATGTCATGGACATAAGGCGATTTGCGTTGCCGTGGGCAGGGAAATTTCCCGGTTCGCTCTTCGTTACGCAAGACCTCCTTCCTACCCCTAGTTGGATGTTTTCAGCACGTCGAGGAACCTATTGCCATCGCTCTGCCACACAGCAAAGGCCTGCTGGTGCAGACCTGCGCCACGATTCATCCATCGTTGGCAAGGCTGCGGCAGCAAGGTATCGCCCTAACTCAGCACTGGAGTACCCCATGTCGGTATCCGCATCCAATCAAGCGTTCGCCTCATCAACTGACAACCTGGCGCAGACTCGCGCAGACGCACAACCCAGCGCGGTGGCCAAGGCTGCGGGCGCGGCGGGCCCGAGTTTCGAGCAGTCGGCGAGTCAGTCCGGCCCGGTTTTCGACAGCGCAGCGCAGTCGCGCAAACCAGGCTTCAATCCAGGCCCGCCCCCACGTCCCAACCCCACACTGCCGGATCCTCTTTACGGAAAACAGAGCAACGAGCTGTTGGCCCAGGGGCTATTGAATAAATACGACAAGTTCAAACCCTGGTACGCACCGACCGTCACGCCTGAGCATATAAATAATATGGCAGGTCGACCCTTGACCGGGTTTTCGAAGGTGGACGAGAACATCAGGCTTGCCAGGGAATTGCTCAAGCGCCCGGGCCTGATGCAGGCCCTCGATCGAAATGATGGGACGGGGGCTCTGGACAAATCCCTGTCTAAACAAGACATCAGCAAATTCATTCTTTCGTCGAACCCACTCAAGCTTCAAGACGACAGGCAACTTGCCCAGAATGTCTTGAATAACTTCAACGCGTTGAAAGGGCCGTGGTGGAGCGCCGATAGAAACGCCATCGACGTCAACACCTTTGCAAAGTTTGCGTCGCGTCCGCTTTATGGTCATGGACCCACCGACAGCATTACCCAGCTATCGCGAGAAGTCATGGCGCGTTCGGAGTTGAAGGGCTCGATGGATAACGTCTTCGGGTTCCTGCGCGATGGCAAGGTCACCCGGGACGACCTGTATCGGCTCTTGCGCTAATACCTGACCCAATGCGTCGCATCGGTTGGTAAACACTTGGCCAGGGAATCGCTCCACAGTGATGCTGGAACTATTTGCAAGTATTTACCACGAAGAAAGCATCCATTGGTGTGACCCATGGATGCCTTCGTTTACTGGAACAGGTAATGGCCTATGAATTCGACATCATTTGAACCTCGCCAATCTCACTCCCAGTACGCTGTTGCAAACCTGCCCGCTCCGGCAACTACGCTACACGGCCTGGGCTCATCTCAAGCAAAGGGGCTCAATCTCACGTCGTCACCCAAGTTCAGTTTCAAGGCGCCTACGACTGAAGACTTCGATAGGGGCTCGCGAGCCGTAGAGGACGGGCCGGCGCCTCGGTCAGCAGTGTCATTGCTCGAAGCGCTGTGGAGCAAATTGTCACGCCGTCAATGATAGTCAACCCACTGACGTCGCTGGCTGGTCACAAATGTTCAAGGTTTACCGGGAGCAGGCTGGCGGCTTGCCGGAACCATTATTTTTAGGTTGCCACATATTCGATACTTGCCTCGCGCTGACCGTCACAGCGCTTTTGAAGACGGAGCACTCGAGGTCCAAGTAATGCAATCTAAATAAGGTGGGAATCAACATGACTAACGGGATAAATACTTCAGGCTCTGGATTACCGCAGCTGCAGAATTGGACTGCCGGTGCGAATCAGGCGCCTGCTCCAGCCGGTGGTGGTTACGCGCGGCTCAGCGTCGTGGATAAGGCGTTGGGAACCCAGCAACCGCTCGGAACGACCTCGAGTTTTGCCCCCGACAGCTTGATGGTCAATGGCGCCAGCCGGCATTTTGACGGCCAAGGGTTGTACGGCGGAATGTCAAATGTGGGAAATCCCTATATCAGTTCGGACGACCGCCTGCTGGCGACAGATCTGAATAACAACTTTTCCATGCTGGATAAATTCAAGAAAGATGGCCACCTGACCCAGAGCGGACTGCAACAAATTGCCGCTGAAGACGTGCACAAAAGCAGCGTCTCTGAACGCACCATCATGTTGGCCAGGGAGATACTCAATCGCCCCAGGCTCAACGAGGCGATTCTAGTCGACGGCGGTAAAATCACCCCTGAAAGCCTGGCCAATGCATCTGACCTGGTCGTTGGCAACACCAACCCCAATACCCAAAGTGTGGATCCATTCCATTCGAAAACCAATGCACAAGTCGTGCAAGCGTTCAGGGGCATGTTTGATCAACTGCGGGATAAATCCGAAGACTACACCTTCTTTTTCGAGAAGCACCGATACGTCAAGACAGACACACTGATCGAAATGAGCAAAGATCCTGACGAGACCGACAAGAACGGTAATGTCGTACGGGACCCGGCAACTGGGTTCCCCAAGAAAAAATACAGCGAGCAGCAGGTATACGTCGCCAAGAACATTGTTGAGCGACCAGGATTGCTCGACTCCCTGGACAGCAACAAAGCGAACGGCACCAACATTTTTGGGAGCCACAACATTGATGGCTGGCTGAAGAACTACAGCATCGATCGATGGTTGGAAAACGATAAGAAAGAAAAGGGTAACTGAAAGCGTCGCAGGTATGAGCGGGGTGGATAATCAGGCCGCTCATACCGGCGAGCGTTTATACACGCACTATCCTGCCGCTGATCGCCACCGCTGCCAGCAACCCACCGATCAGCAGGAACGCGGTTGCCACGCTGCTGGCATGGGCAATGAAACCGATCACTGCCGGCCCGGCCAATATGCCCGCATAGCCCAGCGTGGTGATGGCGGGCACGGCAATATGTTCCGGCATCACCTTCTGTTTGCCCACGGCGGTATAAAGCACCGGGACGATATTGGAGCAGCCGGCGCCCACCAGCGCATACCCAAGCAGCGCCATTTCCCAGGCGGGGGACAGCGTGGCCAGAAACACACCGGCCGCTGCCAACGTGCCACCGGCCACAATCACCCAGGTAGCGCCCAGGCGCCGCACAATCACGTCACCGGTCAAGCGCCCGGCGGTCATGGTCAGGGCGAATGCCGCGTAGCCGAGGCCTGCATAAGCTTCGTCCAGGCCGCGTTCGGCACTGAGGAACACCGCGCTCCAGTCCAGCACTGCGCCTTCGGCCAGGAAAACGATGAAACACAAGCACCCGATAAACAGCACCACGCCATGAGGAATGGCAAACGCCGGCCCTGAGCTTTCACTGCCATAGGGGAGCAGATGCGGCCTGGCCTTGAGCAGTGCCACTGCCATGATGACGATCACCACCAGGGTTGCCTGCAGCGGCGACAAGCCCAGCCCCAGCAAGCCGGAGACCCCCGCCGCACCGACGATCCCACCCAGGCTGAACAACCCGTGGAAGCCCGACATCATGGTTTTCCCGCTGGCGCGTTCAACGATCACCGCTTGCAGGTTGACCGTCGAATCCACCGTGCCCAGCCCTGCGCCAAACAGGAACAACCCCGCCATCAGCAGCGGAATCGAACTGACGGTGGCCAGCATCGGCAACGCCAGGCAAATCAAGACCGTGCCGGCGGTCAACACGCGCCGGCAGCCAAAGCGTGACGCCAACACCCCGGCCACGGGCATGGCGAGGATCGACCCTACCCCCAGGCACAATAGCAACAGGCCCAGTGTGCCTTCGTTGAGTTGCGCGCGCGCCTTGGCGTACGGCACCAGCGGTGCCCAGGCCGCGATGCCGAAGCCGGCGATGAAAAAAGCGATACGGGTCGACATTTGCTCCAGCCGCCCGGGAACCACGGGAGCGGAAGTGGGGATGGCAGTCATGAATAATCCTTGGTGTTGCGTTCAACGAACGATGTCCGGCGTGACATCCTTGCACATCAGGCCTCGTCGGGCGAGCCGGGTTCCCTTGGGATTCAGTCACGTGACCGCGTTGGCGGCGATAGACCCGCAATGGGACCGCGCATTCACTGGCGTAAGCAATTGCCATGGTGATGTGGGTCAGCTATTTCCTTAATGGATAGTTCTATTTGGAAGTGTCGAAGTAAGAATTTTCTTATTGTTGATAATTCGTTTATTAAACGAATTTCTTATTTTGTAAAAGACACTTCCAGCCTCGTCGTACGAAACTTCTTTTTTATTTTCCAAGGGCCGAATTTTCCCTGAGATCGCTAAGCTTCAGGGCGTTCAGGCGCTTTTTCTCGGCCAGTAATCGGCAGTCAACGAGGAGAGCTTTTAATTAGCGAGTATTGATTGGCGGGTAACAACGGATGGTTGACGCGTTTGTTTCGTCACGTTTCAAATTAATGATTCAAGGCGTCACTGCCCACTTGCAGGTACTCGCCTTCAGCGGCACTGAGTGTCTTGATCAACCGTATTTCATCCAGGTGCAATTCGTCAGCGAAAGCCCTGACCTGGATCTGGAGGCGTTGCTTCATCAGCCGGTCTATCTGTACCTGGGCGAAACGGAGCGAGGCCTGCACGGGTTGGTCTATACCATCGGCCGCGATGCTCCGGGTGCCCGGCTCACCCGTTACCACCTTACCCTCGCGCCTCGCCTGGCCTGCCTTGCCCATCGCCGCGACCAGCGGGTTTTTCAGCAGCGTAGCGTGCCGCAGATGATTGCCAGCGTTCTTGAGCAGCACGGCATCCTGGCAGATGCCTACGCCTTCGAGCTCGGCCCGGTGGTTTATCCGCCTCGGCTCTTTTGCGTGCAGTATGCGGAAACGGATCTGCACTTCATCCAGCGCCTGTGCGAGGAGGAGGGTATCCATTACCACTTCCGCCATAGTGTGGACGCTCATCTGCTGGTGTTTGGGGATGATCAAACCGTATTTCAGCGCCTGCCGATGCAGCGATACTGCTCGACGATCGATCCGCTGGCCGCAACCAAGGGTATTCACCGCTTCGATGTTCGCCTGCAAACCCGCAGCCGGCGAACGGTGCGCCGTGACCACGACTTCGAACACCCATCGCTGCGGTTGCAGGATACCGCCGGCGGTGTACCGGACGCGGCGCTTGAAGACTACCGTTACCCAGCCGGTTTCACCGGCCATGCACGGGGGGCGCAACTGGCGCGTCGCAGCCTGGAGCGACATCAATCCGACCGCCATTACGCGTCAGGCAAGAGCGACCAGCCCCTGTTGCGCAGTGGCCATTTTCTTGAGTTGCAAGGCCATCCGGATACGGTCTGCAACGACCTGTGGTTGATCACCTCGGTGCGTCACGAAGGCTATCAGCCACAGGTGCTGGAGGAAGCGGTAGCCGATACGGACACCTTCGTCGGATATCGCAACCGCTTCATTGCGACCCCCTGGCGTGCGGTGCATCGACCCGCGCTCAAACATCCCAAGCCGTCCATCAACGGCAGCCAAACGGCGACTGTTACAGGGCCTGCGGATGAAGAGGTGCACTGCGATGCCTATGGTCGAGTGAAGGTGCGGTTTCATTGGGATCGCCTGGACCAGACGGATGACAAGAGCAGCTGTTGGGTAAGGGTTGCCTCCGGATGGGCCGGTGCCGGGTTTGGCGCCATGATGATTCCACGGGTGGGCATGGAGGTGTTGGTGACCTTTCTGGAGGGCGACCCGGACCAGCCTTTGATCAACGGTTGCCTGCCCAATGCATCGCACATGCCGGCTTATTCCCTGCCGCAGCACCAGACCCGCAGCGTGTTGCGCAGTCGCAGTGTCCCCGGGGGCGCGGGCAGCAATGAGCTGCATCTTGAAGACCGCCGTGGCGAAGAGCTGATCTACCTGCGAGCCCAGCGTGACCTGGAGCAGCAGGTGGGCCATGACAGCCGTTTGGAAGTGGCTGGTGAGCGCAGTGAAATCATCCGAGGCTTGAGCACGGTGCGTCTTGAGAGCGGAGAGCAGCGCCACATCACGGGAGACCGCAGTATTGCGCTGACGGCAAACGACCATCTGGCCGTGCAAGGCGACAGCCACACCCAGGTGACACAGGTGATGGTGATCGAAGCCGGTCAACAGATTCACCTGAAGGCGGGTGCCAGCCTTGTCATCGATGCAGGCGCGCAGTTGAGTTTCAAGGCCGGCGGCGAGCATTTGCAGATTCAGGCCGGCGGGATTTTCAGCAGCCGGCCCATCACCGTCGGTGGCGCGCCATCCGCTGCAAGGTCGGCCAGCCCTTCCTCTGTTGCGGGCGCTCCCGAGGCTTCCGTTGTGCAAGGCCTCATCATGGACATGGCCCGCCAATTGGACGCGGATTTTTGCCCGATCTGCGAGCGTTGTCGCGAAGGCCAATGCGATTTCGCCGGGAGGGCCGCATGATGCAAGACGTGGCTTACCAATGGATGGCGCAGCAGCAACAGGCGGGGCGTCGTTTATGCCTCATGCTCGAAGCAAATAATGAGAACTGCCAGTCGCTGATGGCGGCTCGCAACCCCTCGCAGTATTGCCCGCTCTATGGAGAAACAGCGGCAGCCGAACTGGCGAGCAAGGGCCCCGTGATCCTGTTATTGGACCGGATGGGGGAGCCTGCGCTGGCCAATCATCTGCAAAACCCGAAGGCAAACCGAGGGTGGCTGGGCAGTTTACCCAGCGACGACCTGGTCGCTGTGACCCGACATTGGCGTGATCGACTGCTGGTCGGGCCAGAAGGCAAAAAGGCCCTGTACCGTTTCCACGACAACCGCACCCTGGCCCGTGCCCTTGCATATCTGCCGGCAGAGCAATGGCCCATCTACCTGGGCCCGCTGACCAGCGTGTGTTACTGGCATGAGGGCCGTTGGTGCAGCCACGACAATCCCGCGCCGGGCGAGTATGCGGTCCCCGATCCCGCGCCCTGGTTGCAGGCGCCCAACCCTCAGGCCGCGACCATTCTGCAGGCCAATATCCTGCGCTACCTGCTGGCCGAGCACAGTGAAGACCTGGCTGCTCTGGTGGAGTTTCACGACCCCAGGATCTGGCTGGCCCAAGTATTGGAGCAGGCCCGAAGCTGGCAATGGCGTTCGCCTGAGCAACTTGAGTTTCTGGTGGTGGGCCGGTTGGAAGAGGCGACTCGGGGCAGTGTCATTCGGTGGCAGCCGTTAGAGGGGGAGGCACCGGGACAGCATTTTGAGCGGGTGCTGGAGCAATGGCGCAAGGAGGGGCTCAAGGATGAGTAGGTGGATAGGACGTGCATTGCTGGCTGTTGGAATGATGTGGCTTACGGGGTGTGCGGGGAAGGCGGCGGATAGCTTTACGCTGGAGGTGGATTTGCCGGCGGGGTTTGCCGTGGTAGGGGACGCTTCATATGCACCCGCATCAGGCGAAGCCTGCAAACTGCCTAGAAGAAATGGCAGGCGTCCTGAGCTCAAAATATTCAAGGCTGCCAGCAAACCCGTCGCCAACAGGGTCAGTTTTGAAGTGCCATTCACGGAGCAAGTAAATGGCTGCCCTTTAGTATTGCGCCGCCTCGTTTTCGCAATTAATGCCAGTTGGGGGCAGCGTTGGTCGGACATCGGAAGGGATTATGCCGTCATCTATTTCCACGATAGCTGGGAACCTGGAATGCCTTTGATGCCTGAGACCGGAGTCCAGGAGCTTCCTGGGCGATGCCAGTGGTTGTTTCGTACCGCTGGCCCTAAGCACGCCATTCTCAAAATCCTTTGGTGCAAATCACTGGATGCTGCTGGAAAACTCAAGAGGGCCCGGCCTGGCGGGCATGTGCACCGTGACGGACTGTCCGGGAAGACGTTAAGAATGGTGTTGGCATTTACAGAGGAAGAAGAACCGGCTGTGGCTGATAACTGGGTAAAGGTTGCCGGTGGCTGGAAGCGCTGCAGGGGCGAAAGCGAGGAGGACCTACTCGCGTTTTGTCGCGGAAATGTAGTCGACTTCAAGGCTTTCAAAATGCCAGATGGCCGCCTATGCAACGTTTATCCAACGTGTAATTAATAATGGAGAAACCTCATGAAACAGAATGCATGGAAGCAACAGTTTTTTATCGACAAGATGCCTGCCTGCCCGTTGCACGGCGATTGGTTGTCCTTTTGCCTGGTAGATGAAACGGGAAACGGCAAGGCCTATGGCGGCCTGCCTTACACTCTCCTGGACAGTGCAGGGCAGCAATATAAAGGGCGTTTGGATGGGAGCGGGTTTGCCAAGCTAGAGGGTATTTATTGTGGCCCGGTAATCCTTTTGATGGACGAGCCTTATTCGGGAGGAGAAGCGCCTTACCGCCGGCTTATGTCGCGGCCTAATTACGCGTTACCCATTACGGAGCTTCAAGTACGCGCAGAGCAAACATGTTTTCAGAACAAGGATGGTCAGCGTGTCGAAAATAACCCGGCACGGCAAAAAGCAGATCGTTTTTATCAGGTGGAGGTAAGCGATCTGGTTCGCTACAAAGCCCACTTACCTCCGCCGTCGTCTGAAGCTCGCCGTCCCACGCACAATACGCTCAGGCTGATGGCGGACCTGGGGTTCGGTCCTCCTGAATCCTTATTCAAGGGGTTGGCGCTATTGCCGAACCAATTTACGGCATTGGAGATTCGTCCTCTACGAGCGCTACGGCCGATCATTTCCACGGATGATCAGTTTTGTGCATTGAACCTTTACCAGCTGGCGCTTATGGCCACATTGAGTTACTGCGAATTTGGCCAGGATCCTCCAACGGGAGGTGGGGATACGGTCAGTTTTCCGCTGAGCCCAAGTATAGGAAACGTGTTTGTAGAGCAGTTGTCGTGTTACCGGGAAGCTTGGAAGTTCGACTCAGAACAAGTGCAGCGGTTTTATCCATTGTATGAAGACGTCGCCTACTCCCGTCGCTTTGAGATTTTGCCCTTTGATCCTCTTTTGTATGAGCGCAATCAACCGCCTGGTGAGCATCCGGAGCGTATACATTTTTTTAACGACGTTGAATCCGGCACTGACACTCAAGCTTTCATCTGTCATCACGATGAGGTTGTACTTATAGCTGTGCGTGGTACGGCCAGTGGCGCAGATGCTTTGCGGGATGCAGATGCTCATCAAGTCCCTTTCGTCGAAGGTGCAGGTAAAGCTCATCGAGGTTTTTACCAAGGATTTAAGGCCCTGTATCATTTTGTCCTGGATTACCTTTCGCGATACCACATTGATCAACGCGTGGTCATCTGCGGCCACAGCCTCGGCGGCGCGATTGCGTTGCTACTTGCTGAGGGGCTGCGCCGCCTCCCGGACGCCAACTACAACATCCTGCTCTACACCTACGGTGCGCCCCGCGCCGCCGATTCCGAATTCACCGCAGGCGCCCGCGCCCTGGTCCATCACCGAATCGTCAACCACAATGATCCCGTCCCCAGTGTGCCGGCGCCGTGGATGAACACCACTGCCAAACTCTGGGTGCCAGGCGCCGTCACCTTATTCAGTGCCCCCACCGCCGGCGGCTTGTTGTTTGCCGCTGGCCTGGTACGCGTCGGTGGGAGTGCCTACCAGCACCACGGTGAACAGCAGCACTTCATGCCGATTAGACTTGCCGATGGCACGCACGCCTCGGTGTTGTGGAAACCTGGCTGTGAG
The DNA here is from genome assembly GCF_003851705.1 of Pseudomonas sp. R2-37-08W. Taxonomy (NCBI): domain Bacteria; kingdom Pseudomonadati; phylum Pseudomonadota; class Gammaproteobacteria; order Pseudomonadales; family Pseudomonadaceae; genus Pseudomonas; species Pseudomonas sp. R2-37-08W. Next base: position 2,096,370 of record NZ_CP027728.1, read on the forward strand.
TCGATCCAGGAAGCTGGTTGTAATCGAGCGCTGCAGTTACACGGCGACATGCCCGACCGCGATAACCTGTTGCGGCAACTGTTCCAGGCCAACCAGCACTTCATGACCACCAGCTACATTCCCGCAGCCTGGGCGACATTGCGGCGCTGGCAGCAAACCCTGGAGAGCCAGGGGCCTCTGGTGACCGCGAGGGAATTCGAGCTGCTGGATCGCGCCCTCGAAGACATGCGCGAGCAGTTGAGGACCAAACGCCGCGAGCTTGCCCGATTGCGCCCGGCCAATGACCGTAGCCATGAGCACAACGACGCTTTGAACGCCGAGATCGACCGCTTGCACACCAGCCGCGAGCGCCTGGCCAGCCTGCGCTGGCGCCGCCTCGATGCGCGCGATGTGTACGGTAGCCATGCCCACAGTGCCAATCTGCAACTGGGTCTCAAACGCTGGTTCACTCACCGGGAAAACCGCGCCTTGTCCCAGGTGGCCAGTGTTCCGTCACCCCTCCACAGCGACCGGGGAAAAGCGCAAATACTGGACATCGACGCGATCGTCTAGCTCAGTGCATTACACAAACTCCACCTGCGCCGGCTGACGTTTCATCAGCACCTTGCCGTTGCGGATCGAATACAACGGCAGGCCCTGGCTACGAATCACCTCATAATCACTGTCTGCCGAGAGCACCAGCAGGTTGGCCGGTCGACCGGGTTCCAGGCCGTACCGGTCGCCGAGGGCCATGGCCTTGGCGCTGTTATCGGTGACCAGGTCCAGGGCGTTCTGCAGGTTGCGGTAGCCGAGCATATGGCAGATGTGCAAACCGGCTTCCAATACACGCAGGATGTTGCCGTTGCCCAACGGGTACCAGGGGTCGACGATGGAGTCCTGGCCGAAACACACGTTCATGCCGGCCTCGAGCAGTTCGTTGACGCGTGTGACGCCCCGGCGTTTGGGGAAGCTGTCAAAGCGGCCTTGCAAGTGGATACTTTCGGTGGGGCAGGAGACGAAGCTGATGCCGGAGTGACCCAGCAGGCGAAACAGTTTGGCGCAGTAGGCGTTGTCGTAGGAGCCCATGGCGGTGGTGTGGCTGGCGGTGACGCGAGCCCCCATGTCGCGGCTGCGTGCTTCCTCGGCCAGCACTTCAAGAAAGCGTGAGTGCGGGTCATCGGTTTCGTCGCAGTGGACATCCACCAGGCAGCCGGTGCGTTCGGCCAGGTCCATGAGGAACTTCACCGAGCTCACCCCTTGATCGCGGGTGTACTCGAAGTGGGGGATGCCGCCGATGACGTCGGCGCCCAGGCGAATGGCTTCTTCCATCAGTTCACGGCCATTGCGGAAAGACTCGATGCCTTCCTGGGGAAAGGCAACGATTTGCAGGTCGATCAGGTGCGAGCTTTCTTCGCGCACTCGCAGCATGGCTTTGAGCGCGGTGAGGTCCGGGTCGGTCACGTCGACGTGGGTGCGCACATGCTGGATACCGTGGGCGGCGAGGGCCTGGATGGTTTTTTTGGCGCGGGTTTTGGTGTCTTCCTCCGTGATGGTGGCTTTGCGTTCTCCCCAGCATTCGATGCCTTCGAACAGGGTGCCGCTCATGTTCCAGCGTGGTTCGCCGGCGGTAAGGGTGGCGTCCAGGTGAATATGCGGTTCGACGAAGGGCGGGATCACCAGATTGCCGGCGGCATCCAGGTCGCCGGTCATTAAGGCCGGTATGCTTGTTTGTGCAGTGATGCTGGCGATCCGGCCATGTTCCAGGTGCAGATCATGCAGGCCTTCACGGTTGCGCAGGCGGGCATTGATGATGTGCATGGGCAAGTTCCTCTTGGCTAAATTCAATCAGGCGGCCATCAGGTTACCATTGGCAGTGCTCAGGCTCATGCCGGGGCGTCGGCCAGAGGTTCGCGCACGCGCAGTAAAGCGATGAGCAGCATGTAGGTGAGTGACGCGGCAGCGATCCCCACCAGCGGTGCAACCCAGGGTGAGTTGAACGCCAACAGCGTGCCCACCGCGTACGCCGCCAGCCCGGGCCAATTGAACGCGGGCAGGCGGGCATCCGCCAGGCGTGGGTATTGGCCGCGATAACGGTAGAAGAAGTCCGCCATGATCACGCCGCCAATCGGCGGAATCACCGTGCCCAACAGGATCAGGTACGGCACGAGCATGTCGTACATGCCCAGCAAGGCGAGCAGGGTGCCGATCACTGCACCGGCCAGGGTCACGGTTTTGCGCCGCCGGGTGCGCAGCAGGTTGCAGCCGGCGACGGCGAAGTTGTAGATGGTGTTGTCCTGAGTGCTCCAGATATTGAGCAGCAGCATGGCCATCGCCGCCATGGCGAAACCCTGCAGCAGCAAGACTTCCACTACGTCCGGCTGCTGATAGACGATGGCGCCGTAGGCTCCGATCAATACCATCAGGCCGTTGCCGATAAAAAAGCCGATCAGGCTGGCCAGTACCGCGACCTTGGCCGAGCGAGAAAACCGCGTCCAGTTGGTGGCCTGGGTCGCGCCGCTGACAAAGGTGCCGAACACCAGGGTGATCGCCGTGGACAGGTCCAGCTCGGCGGTCGGCACCACCGCCAGCAGGCCGTCCAGCCCGCCAACCTTTACAGTCGCGACCCACATCGACAGCACCAGCAAAATGCCCATGGCGGGCACCGCGATGTAAGACAGGATTTCCAGCCCTCGATACCCCACGTATGCCGTGGCACAGAACACCAGGCCAAACACCACCATCAATGCCAGCACGCTGCCCTGGCTCAGCTCGAAATACTTGCCCAGTACCACGGCGGCCGTGGCGGTGCCCCAGGCATACCAGCCGATCTGGGTGAAACCGAGGATCAGGTCACTGAGCTTGCTGCCGATTTCACCAAAGCAGAAACGCCCCATCAATACCGAGTTCAAACCGCTCCTGAAGGCGATGTAGCCCAGGCCCGCGGCGTAGATACCCAGCAGCAGGTTACCCAGGGCCACAACGCCGAGCATGTCGGTAAAGCTGAAGGCCACCCCCAACTTGCCGCCGGCAAACATGGTCGCCGTAAAAAACGTGAACCCCAGCAGCACCATGGCCGTGGAGGCCAGGCCCTTGCGCGCATGCAGGGGCACTTCGCTGAGTGGGTAATCGTTACCGGATTCTTGCTGGGTCATGTGCCTTGCTCCCTGAATAATGACGCAGGCCAGTTGCACCGTGCGTGCCAAAACGGCGGCGCGGGTGCATGCGCCCTGGGGCGCCCGGTAGTTATAGCCAAACGCAGGGAAGTCGTCGGCGCAAGGGGAAGTGCTGTCCCATCAAGCGCGAAAGCGGTGCAGCCGTGATACAAATTGGATCAGTGGACGGCAGGCGTAAAAAAACCACCCGCAGGTGGTTTTTTCAACAGTCCAGGACTTACTCGCCGCGATAGATACATCCGCTGGTGCACGTCTCATGGATGCGAATCGCGCTGAGTTCCGGCAGCAAGGGTTTCAATTCAGTCCAGATCCACTTGGCCAGCACTTCGCTGGTGGGGTTTTCCAGGCCGGGGATGTCGTTGAGGTAGTTGTGGTCGAGACGCTCGTAGAGCGGCTTGAAAATCGCCTTGATTTCCGAGAAGTCGCGAATCCAGCCGGTATGGGGATCCAGGTCGCCGCTCAAGTGGATCGCCACCTTGAACGAATGCCCGTGCAGGCGTCCGCATTTATGGCCGTCGGGGACGTGGGGCAGGCGGTGGGCGGATTCGAACGTAAACTCTTTGAAGATTTCCACGGTATTTTCAGCTCGGTCAGGTATCTGGCAGGCGGCGAGTTTAACAGCTTGACCCGTCGCCGCGCATACCGCTGGGTCAAAGTGCTTGCAAACGCTCGCCCAGTCCCCCGTTGTCCGCCAGCTGCAGAAACTCATCGCCCAACCGCCGACTCTCGCTCATTGCCGTCTGCCAGTATTTGTTGCGGCTTTTGTCGTCGCCCACGAAGCGCTTGAAGTCGCTACGGTCCGGCAATTTGCCGTGAGGCAAACGGGCCAGGTAGTCCCTGGACGGTGCCAGCAGCAAGACATCCTGCAAACCCTGTGGATTGCTGCGCCGCCAGGGCAGGCCTTTGTCGAACCAGCCGGGAATGACCCGGTCGGTAAAGTGCGGGTACAACACGATATCGTCGCCGCAGTAGGGCAGGTCGAGGTGGTAGTCCAACAAGCCGCCGTCGCGGTAGGTTCCGGCGCCTGCACCGGGCAGGTCGCGTACGCCCTGCATCACCATGGGAATCGAGCCGGACGCCAGCAGCGCCTGGCGCAGGTTGGCCATTTCCAGTGCAAGGAAGCGCGACGGAAAATCCTTCAGCGGGTGCACCGGGGGCGCCTGGCGGGGGTCGTGGACGATCAGGCGTTCGAAATGCCGCGACAACCGTGCGCGGCCGCGCAGGTTATCGGCGATCACCGAGGACAGGCCCAGGCCCAGCCGGCCTCGGTGGTCATCGGCGAGCAAGCCGTGGCTTTTCACCACCATGATGTTCAGGCGGTAGTCGGGGTTGTCCAGCACCTGTGCATCGCGGCCGGCCAGCAGGTCGTCGAGCATACGCTCGCAGCTCTGGCTGACTTCGGCCATGGTCACGCCTTTGGCAAAACGCTGTTCGTTATACAGGCGGCCCAGGTCGAGCAAGCCTTGCACCGGGTCGGGCAGGCAAGCGCTGGCAAATCGCCAGGAACCGATGGACGCACCGATCAGCGCGCGCTCCCGAGGCGCACGCGCCAGCCAGTCGCCGAACAGCGCCAGGTCAAGGCCCTGAATGCCCAGGGCCTTGGGGCCGCCGGCCGCGCCGGGAAGGATGCCTACGTCAGCAGGCGCAAGGCCTTGCTCACGAATACGGGCGAAGGCGCGCGTGCCGGCCTTGAGCGTCAGGGCGGGGAATTTGATGTGAATGGCGGTCATACACGTCTCGGGCAGGGGCGAGGGTGCTCGCGAAAAACGTTAACGATAATGGTTGTATCCAGAGTAAACAGTATGGCGTGGGAGATCGAAGCGAAATTGCCATGGTGGCAATTCAGTTTCAGTTAAGTTGCCGCGCGTACCGTGATCAGGTGTAGGAAAAACATCCTGAAACGGAGACTCATCATGAAGCGCCTTACAGCGCTGGTCGCCGCCGGTATCATTGCATCCTCGGTCACGCAGGGCTGGGCAATGGACCCCGACAAACCGCTGAAATTGCCTGGCACTGTTACCATTGTCGCCTTCGATCAGCTTGAAGCCACGGCCCTGGCCTTGCATCCGGGTTCCACCTTGCTGGGCACTGACCTGGACGAGGAGTACGGCAAGTACGTCTACCAGGTCGAACTGGAAGATGCCCATGGCCTTGAGTGGGACGTTGAATTGGATGCGCTCACCGGGCACGTTCTCAAGAATCATCAGGACACGTAATGACGCTATATCAACGCGCCGGTAGTCTGGTGCTGCTGGCGCTCCTGGCCTTTTGCTCAAGCCTGGCTGCTCGCGATCTCAATCAGGATGAAGCCTTGGCGCTGCGCCAGCAGGGGGTGATCCTGCCTCTGGAGGACCTGTTGCATACGGCCATGTCACGCTACCCTGGAGCCCGGCTGCTGGAGGCGGAGCTGGAGAAAAAGCATGGCGAATATGCCTATGAAGTGGAACTGGTGACCACCGAAGGCGTGGTGCGCGAAATCAAGCTCGACGCAACCAACGGTACATTGATCAAAGATAAGGAAGACTGATGCGCCTGCTCCTGGTGGAAGACAACGTCCCGCTGGCCGATGAGCTGCTGGCCGGCCTACAGCGCCAAGGCTATGCGGTCGACTGGCTGGCCGACGGGCGCGACGCGGCGTACCAGGGCCGCAGCGAACCCTATGACCTGATTATCCTCGACCTTGGCCTGCCGGGTTTGCCGGGGCTGGAGGTGCTGGCGCAATGGCGCGCGGCAGCCCTGGCCACGCCGGTGCTGGTGCTGACGGCACGGGATTCCTGGGCAGAACGTATCGAAGGGCTCAAGGCCGGCGCCGATGATTACCTGAGCAAGCCGTTTCACCCCGAAGAACTGCACCTGCGCATTCAGGCGCTGTTACGAAGGTCTCACGGGCATGCCAACCAACCGACCCTGCAAGCCGCCGGCCTGCACCTGGACGAAGGCCGCCAGTGCGTGCTGCGCGACGGTGACGAGATCCAGCTCACGGCCGCCGAGTTCCGCCTGTTGCGTTATTTCATGCTGCACCCCGAACAGATCCTGTCGAAAAGCCATCTGGCAGAGCATCTTTATGACGGCGAGACCGAGCGCGACTCCAACGTGCTGGAAGTCCACGTCAATCATCTGCGCCGCAAGCTGGGGCGCAGCGTGATCGAAACCCGGCGCGGCCAGGGTTACCGGTTTGGCGCCAGCCCTGCATGAAATCGATCCAGCGGCGCTTGAGCCTGGGATTGATCAGCGTGCTGGTGATCGTCGGCGTGGTGCTGGCGCAAACCAGCCTGTGGCTGTTCGAAGCCGGTTTGCAGCGTTATCTGGAGGCCGGCCTGCGCAACGACAGCGAAAACCTGCTGGTGGCGCTGGTGCGTGGACCCAACGGCGTACAGTTGGATGAGCATCGCCTGTCGCCCGCCTATCAACGCCCCTTCTCGGGGCATTACTTCCGCATCGATTTTGCCGAAACTCACTGGCGCTCCCGCTCCTTGTGGGACCAGGAACTGCCGACGCTCCCCGAGGCCGGACTCAAGGGCAACCTGCAACTGGGGCCTGAAGGCCAGAAACTGCTGGTATTGCGCTCCGACTACAAACGCTTCGGCCTGCCGATCTCCATCAGCGTGGCGCAGGACTACACGCCGGTACGGGAAAGCTTTCGCCTGATGCGCCAGATCGGCCTGGTACTGGGGCTGGCGGCATTGCTGGTGGTGCTGGTATTGCAACGGATCACCGTGCGCCGCGCCTTGCGCCCGTTGGAAACTGCGCGCAATCAGATTGCTCAGTTGCAGCAGGGCCAGCGTTCGCAACTGGACACCCAGGTGCCGCTGGAGCTGGAGCCGCTGGTGGCGCAGATCAACCATTTGCTGGCACACACCGAAGACAGCCTCAAGCGCTCGCGCAATGCCCTGGGCAACCTGGGGCACGCGCTGAAAACCCCATTGGCGGTGATGTTGAGTGCGGCGTCGAGCGAGGCACTCAGGGATCAGCCGCAGTTGAGCAAGTTGTTGCGCGATCAGCTTGAGCAGGTGCAGCAGCGCCTCAACCGCGAGCTCAATCGCGCGCGCCTGGCTGGCGAAACCCTGCCGGGGGCGTTGTTCGACTGTGAAAAAGAACTGCCGGGGCTGTTGGCCACCCTGAACATGATCCACGGCGAACACCTGGACCTGCGCTACCACGTCGCCCCCGGCCTGCAACTGCCCTGGGACCGTGAAGATTTGCTCGAGTTGCTCGGCAACCTGCTGGACAACGCCTGCAAATGGGCGGATGCCGAAGTACGACTGAGCGTGAGTGAGACGCCGCACAGCTACCTGCTGGCCGTCGAAGACGATGGCCCCGGCATTCCCGAGACCCAGCGTGACCAAGTATTCAGCCGTGGCGCACGCCTGGATGAGCAGGTCGACGGCCACGGTCTGGGGCTGGGCATCGTGCGCGATATCGTCGAGGTGTGGGGCGGGACGTTGCAGTTGCGGGAAAGTGAGTTGGGCGGGCTCAAAGCGTTGATCGAATTGCCCAGGCGGTAGTGCCGATTTAAAAATGTGGGAGGGGGCTTGCCCTAATGCCAGTCAGTTAAGGCGACACCGAACCTGTGGCGAGGGAGCTTGCTCCCGCTGGACTGCGCAGCAGTCCCATTGTTTGGGGCCGCTTCGCGCCCCAGCGGGAGCAAGCTCCCTCGCCACAAGTTAGTTCTCGCTCCTGCTACTTCTTAACTGACTGGCGTTAGGGCTTGCCCCCGATGGTCATAGGTATCTACACAACTTTTTGTAGCATCAGCCTACGGTAACCACGATGCGAAGCGAGTCGCTCTTGATCTTGCTTTTGATCTAGGCGCCCCGTTAAACCACGCTGGCCGGAATCCGACAGTGATTTGGGGGGTAAACCGGCAGGGATGCCGGTTTAGCCGCCCCGCGCCATGGATGGCGCGTGGCGGCGGCCCCCCAAATCACTGTCGGATTACGGGCACACCGAGCCTAGGCGAGGTGCCGAGTGGTGGGGCAAGAGCGTTTTGCTTACTTTTGCGCTTTTCAAAAGTGAGACGCCGTAAGGGCGGAACCCTAAGCCGCCGTTACCGCAGCAACGGATATGTACTCGCCTTGATCCAACATCCTGGTCGGCTGTCAGGCCGCCATCGGGGGCAAGCTGAACTGGCCTAATGATCCCGGACACCTCTTAAGGGCGATATGATTCGCCCAATCAGGAGGTTCCATGCAACAGCGAAAGACCTACACCCACGAGTTCAAGCAACGTGCTGCAAGCATGGTTCTTGATGATAACTGCTCAGTTCCCGACGTCTGTGCATCGATGGACGTTGGCCCTACGGCTCTGCGCCGCTGGGTTGATCAGGTTCGTAAAGAGCGTCACAAAGGGCAGCCAGTGGCAGGTACCAAGGCTATCAGCGACGAACAGCGAGAGCTTCAACAGCTACGAGCCAAGGTCAAGCGCCTGGAGAGTGAGGCTGAAATCTTAAAAAAGGCTACGGCTCTCTTGATGTCGGATCCCGATCGTTTTTCCTGATCGAGGAACTGAGGGAGTCGAGTTCATATCCGACCAGCCTGCTTTGCAGTGCGCTAGGCGTTTCCCGCAGCGCGTTTTATGACTGGCTTAAGCGTCGCTCAGCGCCAAATACCAAGCGTGACGCGCTTAGAGCAAAAGTCGTGCAACTGCATGTCGAAAGCCGAGAAAGCGCAGGTGCACGGATGATCTCTCAGCACTTGAAGGCCCAGCAGATCAAGGTAGGTCGGCATCTGGCCGGAAAACTTATGGCGGAGGCAAATCTGGCCAGCAGACAGCGCCGCCGCCATCAATATCGCTCTAGAGGCGTTGAAGCATTTGTGGCCAAGAACCTGCTTGAGCGTAACTTCGAGCCAACCGCAATTAATCAAGTCTGGTGCGGCGACGTTACCAGCCTAATGGTTGGGAAACGCTGGTATCACTTGGCAGTGGTCATTGATCTGTTCGCCCGCCGAATCGTTGGCTGGGCGTTTTCTCTGATCAATGACGCCAACCTGGTTAGCAAGGCGCTGAGAATGGCGGTGGAGGTTCGAGGCAAACATGCAGGCTTGATGTTTCATTCGGATCAAGGCTGCCAATACACCAGCCAGCTCTTTCAGTCCGCGTTGCTGGAGTATGGGATAACCCAAAGCATGAGCCGCAGAGGGCAGTGCTGGGACAATGCACCAACAGAGCGTTTCTTCGGGACGCTCAAATCAGAGTGGGTGCCCACCAAGGGCTATATGACAGTTGAAGAAGCCAAGCAGGATATGACCAGCTTCTTCATGCGATACAACCGAATCAGGCTCCACAGCTACAACAACTACCTGTCGCCAATAGCCATGGAGCAGGAGGCGGCTTGATCACCGTAATCGGTGTCCGGAAAAACTTGACCAGAACAAGCCCCCTCCCACATTTGGATCGCGGGGCGGCAGTTAGAGAGGCTTCGGCAAGTCGAATCGTCGCACCGCCCCTCCCACATTGGATCCGCGCCAGGATAAGAGTGGTTACACCCTGAACTGATCCATCAACCCCTGCTGCTGATTCGCCAGGCTGTTCAACGCCCGGCTCACCCGCGCCGATTCATTGGCCTGTTCCGACAGCGACTCCGTCACATCCCGAATCGTCGCCACGTTGTGGTTGATCTCTTCGGCCACCGCGCTTTGCTCTTCGGCGGCGCTGGCTATTTGCAGGTTCATGTCGCTGATCACGGTCACGGCGTCACCGATCTGACGTAGCGCGGTGACGGCCTGGCCGACCTGTTCGACGCTGCCTTGGGCTTGGCGGTAGCTGTTGCCCATGGCACCGACCACTTCCTCGGTGCCGCTTTGCAATTGTTCGATCACCACGCGGGTTTCTTCCACCGACTCCTGGGTGCGCCGTGCCAGGTTGCGCACTTCGTCGGCCACCACGGCAAAGCCACGGCCGGCCTCACCGGCGCGGGCTGCCTCGATGGCGGCATTGAGCGCCAGCAGGTTGGTCTGCTCGGCGATGCCGCGAATCACTTCCAGGACCGAGCCGATTTTTTCGCTGCTGCTGGCCAGGCCTTCAACCTGCGCCATGGCCGTACTCATGTCAGCGGCCAGCAAGCCGATGTTGCTGGTGGTCTGATCGATCACGGTCAGGCCATTGCGGGTGGATTGGTCGGCATCGCGGGCGGCTTGCGCTGCCTGGGCTGCGCTACGGGCGACGTCCTGGGCGGTGGCGCTCATTTCGTGGGAGGCGGTGGCCACCTGGTTAACCTGGCGATACTGCTGCTCCATGCCGGCGCTGGTTTCGCTGGCAATCGCGGCGGATCGGTCGGCCGTGCCACGAGCGTCCTGCACCGAGCGTTTGACCTCGGCGATGATCGGCTGCAGCTTGTCGAGGAAACGGTTGAACCAGCCCGCCAGTTGGCCCAGCTCGTCCTGTTTGTCGTAAGCCAGGCGGCGGGTCAGGTCGCCTTCGCCGCTGGCGATGTCCTGGAGCATGTGTGCCACGCCGAGGATCGGCCGGGTCACGCTGCGCGCCATCAACCACACCAGGATCAGACCGACCACGGCGGCCAGCAGGCCCAGCCCGAGTTCCAGCAGGGTGCCCTGGGTATTGTCGGCATCCAACTGGGCCTTGAGCGCCTCGACCGGCGCCACCAGGACTTTTTTCGGCACGTCCAGCAGCACGCCCCACGGCTTGCCGCCGGGGATCGGGGCAAAGGGCGCCAGCACTTTGAGTTGCTGATCGCTACGCAGGCTGCGGGTTTGTGTGCTGCTGGCCAGGGCCATGATCAACTCTGCGCCGTTGGCCGTGTCGACTTGGTCCAGGCGCTGGCTGAGCTTGCTGGCGTCCGGGCTGTAGCCGGCAAGCAAGCCGGTGGGGCTGAGGATGCTGACGTGGGTCTGGCCGTCGTACAGTTTCTGGCTGGCCTGTTGGCTCACGGCCTGCAAGCTGTTGAGGTTGATGTCCACCGACAACGAGGCAATGACTTTGCCGTTGACTATCAGCGGGAAAACGATGCTGGTCATCAGCACGTTCTGCCCGTCGATCACATAAAAGTAAGGTTCGATCACGCACGGCTTGAGGGTGGTGCGCGGGCAGGTGAACCAGGCGTTGGCTTTTTCGCCGCTGGGGCCGACGGAGGTGTCGCTCATGTCGCTTTCGGGCAGCGCCATGGAGGTGATTTTGCCGGGCGTCGGCTGCGACCAGTACAGGGCGAAGCGGCCGGTGTCGTTACTGCCCAGTTCCGCCTGGTTGGCGAACAATTCATCCTTGCCGTCCAGCGCATTGGCTTCGAACACCAGGGACAGGCCGAGCAGGTCGGGGTTGGCCTGGAGCGCAGCCCTGACCTGACGGGTCAGGTCTTCGCGGGTGTCGAAGGCGTCGAGAAAGCGTTTTTCCGCCTGCTCGCGCAAAAACAGCACCTGGCGGGAAAACCCATGGCCGTACTGATAGGCATCCATGAACTGCTGGCGAATGCCCAGCGCCTGCACTTCACCTTGAGCCTCGATGCGCGCCTGGGCGGCCTCATCGAGCATCTGCATGCTGGACGCTTTGACCTGCTCGGAACTCTGCGCCATGCGATACAGCGACAGACCCACCAGCAGGGTCACGATCCCCAGCAGGCAGAGGCCCGCGAGCAGGGTGATTTTCCATTGAATGGAGAGCTGCCTGAGCGACATCGGGACATCCTTTACCTGAATACACATAGAAAATTGTTATCGGCTGCGCTGGTTTTTTCTTTATTCAAACATTCAATTTAACCCTCAAAACGGCGTCGCTTTTTGACATGGCCGCCCGGCTGCTGCAAAGTGCGCGGCCTCTAATAAGACCTCTTTGAGCCCGTACGCTGGCAGCACCTTCAATGGCCGCTGAGGCGCGGGCATGCCGGTCTTTTATGTTTCTGTCTTGAGGTAACCATGATTAACGCTGTTATCGCCGCGGTCGGCACCATGCTGGTGCTCAGCCTGTCCCGCGTGCATGTGGTCATCGCCATCATCGTGGGCGCCCTGGTGGGCGGCTTGACCGGTGGCCTGGGTATCGACGCCACGCTCAAAGCGTTCAACAGCGGTTTGGGCGGCGGTGCGACGGTGGCTTTGTCCTACGCCTTACTTGGCGCTTTCGCGGTGGCGATTGCCAAATCCGGCCTGGCCCATGCCCTGGCGGACAAAGCGCTGTTGCTGGTCGATCGCCAGGAAGCCAGCGGCGGCAATCACGTCAAATGGCTGTTGATCGGCCTGTTGTGGGCGGTGGCGATTGCTTCGCAGAACATCCTGCCGATCCACATCGCGTTCATCCCGCTGCTGGTGCCGCCGCTGTTATACGTGTTGACCAAACTGCAACTGGATCGCCGCCTGATCGCTTGCGTCATGACGTTCGGCTTGATCACGCCCTACATGTTCCTGCCGGTGGGCTTCGGCAATATCTTCCTCAACCAGATCCTGCTGGCCAACGTGGCCAAGAGCGGCGTGGACATCAGCCAGGTCAACGTGACCCACGCCATGAGCCTGCCCGCGCTGGGCATGGTGGTCGGCCTGCTGGTGGCGGTGTTTATCAGTTACCGCAAAAAGCGCGTGTACGACCTTGAGAAAATCGAGCGTGTCGAGCAGGTGGCGGTGCAGTACAACCCGTTGACCCTGCTGGTCGCCGGCCTGGCGATTGCTTCGGCGTTCATCATTCAGCTGTGGCTGGACTCGATGATCATCGGCGCGCTGGCCGGGTTCCTGATTTTCTCGGTGTCGGGCATCGTGCGCTGGCGCGACACCGATGACCTGTTCACCGAAGGCATGAAGATGATGGCGATGATCGGCTTCATCATGATCGCCTCGTCGGGCTTTGCCGAAGTGCTCAAGGCCACCGGTGATGTGCGCTCGCTGGTGGAGGCCTCGGCGGCGTTCATCGGCCATAGCCGTGGGGTAGGGGCGCTGTTGATGCTGCTGGTGGGGCTGTTGGTGACCATGGGCATCGGTTCGTCGTTTTCCACAGTGCCGATCCTGGCCGCGATTTTTGTGCCGTTGTGCGTGCAACTGGGTTTCAGCCCGCTGGCAATCGTATGCATCGTCGGCACCGCCGGGGCCTTGGGCGACGCCGGTTCACCGGCGTCGGACTCCACCCTCGGGCCGACCTCCGGCCTGAATATCGACGGCCAGCACCATCATATCTGGGACACCGTGGTGCCGACCTTCCTGCACTACAACCTGCCGCTGCTGGCGTTTGGCTGGCTGGCTGCGATGACGCTCTGACAGCCGGGCCCATACCTTACTGTAGGAGCGAGCTTGCTCGCGAAAAACGTCCAGATAATGCGTTCATCCAGAATGCACGTGTTAGGGGCGCAGACCTTCGCGAGCAAGCTCGCTCCTACAGAAATCTTGCGTTTGGCCGCTAACCTCTCAAGTCGCCCCTAATAAGAGAGAAAAGCCATGCGTCTGAGCCTCAAGGCCAAAGTCCTGACCCTTGCCATAGTGCCGGTGTTGCTGTTCGCCCTGGTGATCAGCCTGACCACCGTGTGGATACTTCAGGGCCAGGCGCGCAACGAAGTGGATGAAACCCGCCAACGTCTGCTCAATGACGCCAAGGCCACGCTGCACAGTTATGTCGAGGTGGCCCTGACCACCATCAAGCCGTTCTACGACGCGGCCGCCCCCGGTGATACGGCAGCGCGGGCGCAGGTGGTCAAGTTGCTGTCCAACACCAGCTACGGCAAGGACGGTTATTTCTTCGGCTACGATTCCGAGACCATTCGCCTGTTCAAGGGCAACAGCCCGGACGGCGTGGGCAAGAGTTTCAAGGACAACCGCGACCCCAACGGCGTCTACGTCAACCGCGACCTGGTCAAAGTCGGCAAGGACGGTACCCACTACCTGCAATACAGCTCGACCCAGCCCGGCCAGACCGAGCTGGTGCCCAAGCTCGGCTATACCGAATACCTGCCCAAGTGGGACATGGTCATCGGTACCTCGGTCAACCTGGATGGCATCGATGCTCAGGTTGCGGTGGTCGAGGCCAAGGTAGAGAAACGCATGGAAGGCGTACTGTTGAGCATTCTCGGTCTGGCGGTCGTGGTATTGCTGGTGATTGCCGCCGTCGGCCTGCTGGTGGCCAACACGATCCTGCGCCCACTGAGCCTGATGAAGGCCAACCTGGACGATATCGCCGCCGGTGAAGGTGACTTGACACGCCGCCTGGCCATTACCAGCCAGGATGAACTCGGCGACCTGGCCGGCGCGTTCAATCGGTTTGTCGACAAGATCCACGGCCTGGTCCGCCAGATCACCGAAATGACCGCGCAACTCACCGGCCTGGTGAGCCAGGTGTCCGAGCAAGCCCAGCGCTCGGAAACCGCCATGGAACGCCAGCGTCACGAAACCGATCAGGTCGCCACCGCGATCAACCAGATGTCGTCCGCCGCCCATGAAGTGGCGCGCAGTGCCCAGGGGGCCGCCGTCGCCGCGCAGCAGACCGATGCCGAGGGCCAGGCCGCCAAGCGTGTGGTAGACGGCAGCATCGCGCAGATTCACGCGCTGGTGAACGATATCCGCAGCAGCGGTGTGTCCCTCGACAGCCTGCAACAGGACGTGTCGTCGATTGTCAGTGTGCTGGGCGTAATTCGCTCGATTGCCGAACAAACCAACCTGCTGGCGCTCAACGCGGCAATTGAAGCTGCGCGGGCAGGGGAGGCCGGACGTGGGTTTGCGGTGGTCGCCGATGAAGTGCGCGCCCTGGCCAGCCGCACCCAGACCAGCACTCAGGAAATCCAGGGCATGATCGACCGCCTGCAAAAAGGCACCGAAGCCGCCGTGGATGCCATGCGCCGCTCCAGCGATGCCGGGGACGGCACATCGGCCCAGGCCAATCAGGCCGGCGCGTCGCTCGACACCATGGCCCAGTTGATCGGCACCATCAACTCGATGAACGCACAGATCGCCAGCGCCGCCGAGGAACAAACCGCCGTGGCGGAAGAGATCAACCGCAGCGTGCACCAGATTGCCGTGGCGGTGGACAGCGTGGCCGATGAAACCCAGCTCGGCGCCCAGACTTCCCGCAGCCTGGCGGACTTGGGCCAGCGCCTCGGGCAGTTGGTGGGCCAGTTCAGGATCTGACCTACACGTCGCGCATCAGCAAACCAAACGCCAGGTCCAGCTCGGCCGGCAGGGGCACATATACCGTGTGCCCATCCCCCGGCGCTATCTCGATGGCGTCGCCCTTGGCGTTATGCAAGGTGGCCAGGGCAAAGTGAAAGTTGCCGGCCGGCGTCATCAGTTCCAGCTGATTGCCCACGGCAAAGCGGTTCTTCACCTTGACCTCGGCCAGCTCGCCCCGGCGTTCGCCGGTCAACTCACCCACAAACTGCTGGTGCTCGGAGACGGAGCTGCCGTTCTGGTAGTTCTGGTATTCGTCGTGCACATGGCGGCGCAGGAAACCTTCGGTGTAGCCGCGCTGGGCCAGGGATTCGAGGTCGGTCATCAAGCGGCGGTCAAAGGCGCGACCGGCCATCGCATCATCAATTGCGCGGCGATACACCTGGGTGGTGCGCGCGCAATAGAAGTGCGATTTGGTACGGCCTTCGATCTTCAGTGAATGCACGCCCATGCGGGTCAGGCGCTCCACGTGCTGCACGGCGCGCAGATCCTTGGCGTTCATGATGTAGGTGCCGTGTTCGTCTTCGAACGCCGGCATCTGCTCAGTGGGGCGATTGGCTTCCTGCAACAGGAATACCTGGTCGGTCGGCGTGCCGATGCCCAGCGTCGGTTCGAATGCCTGGACGATGTCACCCGTGGCATTTTCCACCGCCGGGGTGGCCTGGTATTTCCATCGACATGCATTGGTGCAGGTGCCCTGGTTGGCGTCGCGCTTGTTCATGTAGCCCGATAGCAGGCAACGCCCGGAATAGGCCATGCACAGGGCGCCATGGACGAACACCTCCAGCTCCATTGCCGGCACGTGTTGGCGAATCTCGCCGATCTCTTCCAGCGACAACTCCCGCGACAGGATCACCCGGCAGATGCCTTGTTGTTGCCAGAACGCCACACTGGCCCAGTTGACGGTATTGGCTTGAACCGACAAGTGAACCGGCATCTGCGCAAAATGCTGGCGCACCAGCATGATCAGCCCTGGGTCAGACATGATCAGCGCGTCCGGGCCCATGGCGACCACGGGGGCCAGGTCCTTGAGAAAGGTTTTCAGCTTGGCGTTGTGCGGCGCGATGTTCACCACCACGTAGAAACGCTTGCCCTGTGCATGGGCTTCCTGGATCCCGAGGGCCAGGTTGGCGTGGTCGAATTCATTGTTGCGCACGCGCAGGCTGTAGCGCGGCTGGCCGGCGTACACCGCATCGGCGCCATAGGCAAAGGCGTAACGCATGTTCTTCAACGTGCCGGCGGGCGCGAGCAGTTCGGGGGCGATCAGTGGGAGCATGGAGGTGTGAGCCGCAAAAGGCGCGAGGGTAGTGCAGGCCTTGGCGTGGTGCATTGACCCACGTCTAGATAAGCCGATCTATGCTTGTTCGATCAACCAGGGCACTCCCAGGTTTCGCTGCGGACTAAGCAACAGGGCCGACACCGGCCCTGTGCTTTTTTGACATGGATCGGACATGAATCAAACCAACCTGCAATTCAAGACCCTGCTGTTACTGCTGGCCCTGGTGACCGTCGCCTTCATCTGGATATTGCTGCCGTTCTACGGCGCGGTGTTCTGGGCGGTGATCCTCGGCATCATCTTCGCGCCCATGCAGCGCCGCCTGCAGCAGCGCTTTGGCTGGAACCGCAACCTGACTTCCCTGACCACCTTGACGGTGTGCCTGGTGATCGCGATTTTGCCAGTGATCATTACCAGCGCCTTGCTGGTGCAAGAGGGCGCCACCCTTTACAAGAACGTCGAAAGCGGCCAGTTGGATGTGGCCGGTTATATCGAGCAGTTCAAGCATTTCCTGCCGCCGTATTTCCAGCACCTGCTGGACCGCTTCGGCATGGGCAACCTGGAAGGGCTGCGGGAAAAGGTGGTGAAAGGCGCGATGCAGGGCAGCCAGTTCTTCGCCACACAGGCGTTCAGCTTCGGCCAGGGCACGTTCGATTTCCTGGTGAGCTTTTTCATCATGCTCTATCTGCTGTTTTTCCTGCTGCGCGACGGTCCGGAACTGGTACGCAAGGTGCGCACGGCGGTGCCATTGGCCGAGCCGCAAAAGCGTCGCCTGCAACTCAAGTTCAATCGGGTGGTGCGGGCCACGGTCAAGGGCAACGTGCTGGTGGCCGTCACTCAAGGTGCGCTGGGGGGCTTTATTTTCTGGTTCCTGGATATTCCCAGTGCGTTGCTCTGGGCGGTATTGATGGCGTTTCTGTCGCTGTTGCCCGCAGTGGGCGCCGGGATTGTATGGGGGCCGGTGGCCGCCTACTTTTTGTTGAGCGGGTCGATCTGGCAGGGCGTGGTGCTGGCGCTGTTCGGCGTGTTCGTGATCGGCCTGGTGGACAACGTACTGCGCCCGATTCTGGTGGGCAAGGACACCAAGATGCCGGACTACCTGATCCTGATCTCGACGCTGGGCGGCCTGTCGGTGTTCGGCCTGAACGGCTTCGTGATCGGGCCGCTGGTCGCGGCGCTGTTCATTTCCTGCTGGGCGTTGTTCGTGGAAACCAAACCGCGCGTCAAGTTACCGTTGCCCTAGGCTTCAAGCCTGTAGTTGGCAGCCAGTTGCAGTTGGGCGTCGGATAACGAAGTGAGCGGGCCGCTGATAGGCTCGCCATCGCGTACTACGTACCAGCAGGCGAGCAAACCCAGCTTGCGAAGAGGGGCGGGAACGGCGCTGCCGATGACGGACATGATCTGAACAGTGGGCATAAGTACCTCCAAACGTTATGGAGGTCACCTTACGGTGCGATCGCGCGTAGGAAAAATCACCTGGCTCGATAGTCAACATCAACGCCAGGCGTCAGTCCACCACCTGGTCGAGCATGTGCACCACTTCCTGTTCGCTGAGCAGGCCCTTGCGCACCAGGTTCTCTGCCAGTAATGCCAGGAACTTCGCGCTGCGGTGGCCTTCCAGGTGCTTGAGTTCGGTCAGGGCGCTATAGACCTTGCTGGAAGTGCAGAGGCCAGCGGTGCGATGCGGATTTTGTGTGGGCATGGTCAATCGTCCGTAATTGTTATTGGGTGGACAGGGTCGATAGTGAAACGGGCTCGTGACACAAACATGACAGCGTTCGTACCGGTCGAGCAATAGGAGATCCCAACCGGATCATGTGGGATTACCGCCCGAGCATTGTCCTCACAACGACCTTGGCAAGATAAATCCAGACGTTCCAGGCAAAAAAAGGCCCCGCGTGTGGGCGAGGCCTGTTGCGTGTACAGCCGTGTGTTACCAGCCGTGGCGGTAGTAGCCGTGGGGCGGGCCATAGTAGCCATAACCCCGTGGCGGGCCGTAATAGACCGGCGCCGGACGGTAATAAACCTGTTGCTGCACGTACACCGGTGGCGGCGGTGCGTAGTAGACCGGCGGCGGGGCGGCATATACCGGCTGCGGCTGGACGTACACCGGTTGCTGCACATAGACCTCACGCGGCTGGCTGGCAACCACGGAGCCGACGACAGCTGCACCGACAAGAGCACCCAACACGGCCGGGCCGCCCCAACCACCACCGTGGGCGGAGGCTTGGCCTGCCATCGCGAGTGCGCCAATAAGCAAGGCGATCCTGGGGACTTTACGCATCATGGTCATTCCTCGGTTAGCCCCTGCGCTTGTGGTCTGCAATCAATAGACTCAAGGATTGTCGCGGGGATACTTTTAAGACAACGTATTTCTGAAAAACAGCACAGCCGATAGGTAAAGGTTGTGTAAGGTCTGTACCGATTTGCTTACTTCAAGGAGCTACCCATGCAGATGAACCCCAACAAGGACACCCAACTGTGCATGTCACTGTCGGCGCGGCCCGGGAATTTCGGCCTGCGTTTCCATAACCATCTGTATGAGCAGTTGGGCCTGAATTTTTACTATAAAGCCTTCAGCACCCAGGATCTGCCCGGTGCGATCGGTGGCATACGGGCGCTGGGCATCCGGGGTTGCGGCGTGTCGATGCCGTTCAAGGAGGCTGCCATCGCTTTAGTGGACGAACTGGACGATTCGGTTCAAGCCATCGATTCCCTGAACACCATCGTCAACACCGGCGGCCGTCTCAAGGCCTACAACACCGACTACATTGCCGTCGAGCAACTGCTGAAAAAACACCAGGTACCGAAGGACTCAAGCTTCGCCCTGCGCGGCAGCGGCGGCATGGCCAAGGCCGTGGCCAGCGCCTTGCGTGACGGCGGTTACGCCAATGGCGTGATCGTGGCGCGCAATGAGGTGGCGGGCAGGGCGCTGGCACGTAACCTGGGGTATGAGTGGCAGGCTGAACTGGGCGGGTTGCGCCCACGCATGCTGGTTAACGTGACACCGATTGGCATGACCGGCGGGGCAGAGGCGGATCAGTTGGCGTTCGAGGCCGATGCCGTTGATCAAGCCGAGACGGTGTTCGATGTCGTGGCGATCCCCGCTGAAACCCCGTTGATCGTGCGCGGGCGTGCCCAGGGCAAGCGGGTGATTACCGGCCTTGAAGTGATTGCGATCCAGGCATTGGAGCAGTTTGTGCTGTATACCGGCGTGCGTCCTACACCGGAGCAATTTCAGGCGGCCGTGGCGTTCGCACGGACCTGACGGTTTAAGCGGGGAGCGATGTAGGAGCGAGCTTGCTCGCGAAAAACTCAAGGGCGCCGCGTTTATCCAGAATAAATGCGTTGCCTGGGCGTTTTTCGCGAGCAAGCTCGCTCCTACAACTGGCAGCATGTTCCAAGTTGGATGCTCGTCAGGCCTGTTCCAACTGCGCCAGGCGTTCTTCCAGCGCCGCAATTCGCGCTTCCAGCTCTTCGATACGCTCGACGCAGACGCCGCCGCCGCCGCGCTCCACCGGGTTACCGCGCGCGGCAATAATCGTTTCGATATCCGCCGGGTCCCCCAGCGCATGGGTATACCTATCCTCGCGCTGCCCCGCCTGGCGCGGCACCAATAGCGCCAGGCCCCGTGCAATAAGGCGTTCGAGTTGGTGCACCACCTGCTCGGCGTCCTCAAAGTCATGCATGCGCCCGCTGCGCGTCAGCAACTCATTGACCGTCTGCGGGCCGCGCAGGAACAGCAGCCCGATCAGGATCATTTGCGCTGGCACCAGTTCCAGCGCCTTGTCCACGCGGTGTTCCCAGCGGTCGGCGCGGCTGCCCATGACCAGCCGGGTATAACCCTGGCCTTCCAGCACGCGCAAGCTCTGGCCGACCTGGCCTTGGCTGAGATTGGTCACCGGTTCCCGGCTGGTTTTCTGGTTGCACGCCAGCACCAGGGCGTTGAGGGTCAGGGGGTAGGTTTCCGGGTTGGTCGCCTGTTTTTCGATCAGGCAGCCCAGGATGCGGATTTCCGTGCTATTCAGGCGCGGCTCAGGCGTGTCGGTGTCGTGCTCGGCGGTCATCGCGCTTTCCCTATGCAGTGAATCCACTAGCCTAAGCCGGAAAAAATAAAAGACAAGCGGCAGGCATGGCTATAATCGTCGCTGGTTCCAACCCTGCCATTACCACGAGACTGACATGACTATTTCCCTGTATGCCGCTTCTATCCCAGTCTTCAAGCAAATGCTCAACGCCCTCAGCGATGTGCTGAACAAAGCCGAAGCCCACGCCACCGCCAAGAACATCGAACCGAACGCTCTGCTGCAAGCGCGCTTGTTCCCGGATATGTTCGCGCTGGTGCGCCAGGTGCAGATCGCCGTCGACTTCGCCAAGGGCGTTTCCGCGCGCCTGGCCGAGATCGAAGTGCCGAAGTACGAAGACAGCGAAGTCACCTTCGCCGACCTGCAAGCGCTGATCGCCAAGGTGCTGGCCTTCGTCGATACCATCAAGCCCGAGCAGATCGACGGCAAGGAAGGCATCGAAATCGTCACCCGCCCAGGCACCCCGAAAGAGAAGCGCTTCAGCGGCCAGTCCTACCTGCTGACCTATGGCCTGCCGCAGTTCTTCTTCCACGTCACTACCGCTTACGCCTTGCTGCGCCATAACGGCGTTGAAGTGGGCAAGCGTGATTACATGGGCGCTTTCTAAGCACCCACAAAAAAGCCCGGGTGCGTTCTTCAACGAACGGCCCGGGCTTTTTTACAGCTGGCGTTCAAGCCAGCCGTTCATCCTTGCCCAGGCACGCCGCCGCGGTAAACAGCACATCGGTGGACGAGTTGAGCGCGGTTTCCGCCGAATCCTGCAGCACGCCGATGATGAAACCTACAGCCACCACCTGCATGGCGATCTCGCTAGGAATGCCGAACAGGCTGCACGCCAGCGGAATCAACAGCAGCGAACCACCGGCCACGCCCGAAGCCCCGCAGGCGCAAATGGCCGCGACCACACTGAGCAGCACGGCGGTGGGCAGGTCTACGGCAATGCCCAGCGTGTGCACGGCAGCCAGGGTCAGCACGGTAATGGTGATCGCGGCGCCGGCCATATTGATCGTGGCGCCGAGCGGGATCGATACCGAGTAGGTGTCTTCATGCAGGCCCAGGCGTTTGCTCAGCGCCAGGTTCACCGGAATATTCGCCGCCGAACTGCGGGTGAAGAACGCGGTAATACCGCTTTCGCGCAGGCACAGCAGCACCAGCGGATACGGGTTACGGCGCAGTTTCCAGAATACGATGGCCGGGTTGACCACCAGCGCCACGAACAGCATGCAGCCGATCAGCACCACCAGCAGGTGGGCATAGCCGAGCAGGGCGCCGAAGCCGGAGGTGGCCAGGGTCGAGGCGACCAGGCCGAAGATCCCCAGCGGGGCAAAGCGGATCACCACGCGCACGATCAGCGTCACACCGTTGGACAGGTCATCGAGCACCGTGCGGGTGGTTTCGCCGGCATGGCGGATGGCAATGCCCATGCCGATGGCCCAGGCCAGGATGCCGATGAAGTTGGCATTCATCAGTGCGCTGACCGGGTTATCGACCACGCTCAGCAGCAGGCTTTGCAGCACCTCGCCGATACCGCCGGGAGCGCTCACGGTGGCGTCATGGGTGGCCAGTACCAGGGACGACGGAAACAGCATGCTGGCAACCACCGCAACCACGGCAGCGGCAAAGGTACCCAGCAGATACAGGAACAGGATCGGCCGGATATGGGTTTCCTGGCCGTGTTTATGATTGGCGATAGACGCCATCACCAGCACGAACACCAGGATCGGCGCGACGGCCTTCAGCGCCGTGACGAACACTTTGCCGATAAACCCGGTGGCCTTGGCGGCCTCAGGCAACAACAGGGCCAGCAGAATCCCGGCGATCAGGCCGATGATAATTTGGGTGACCAGGCTGACGCGCATTAAACGTTGCAGCAGGGAAGGGGCAGCAGTCATAAACAGTTGTCTCTGATTTTTTTAGTAGGGCACAGCATTGCAAGGAGAAAGTACTGTAGGCAGCAGGCGCGAAGTCTAACATGCTGTAGGACGAGTCCCGTTCGCTGCGTCATTCCGTCACCCGCACTGTCGGATTTGGATTCATCGGCGCGGGCGTGTCATCAGGGCAGGGTGGTAAACAGCTCGCGTCGGGCGCCCTCGGTAATCGCCACGATGCCAGGGTGCTTGACCTTGCGCTCCACCGAGATGGCATAAAACGACTCGGTCACCGCGTCGGTCTGGCCGATCAGCGCCACGCCGTATTGGCGCACCACTTCATCGGCGATCACGCTGGGAGCGATAAAGATGCCGCTGCCCGATTGCCCGAAGGCCTGCATCAACGCGCTGTCGTCGAACTCGCCGATGATCCTGGGTTGAATCTGCTGATCGGCAAACCAGCGTTGCAAACGGCTGCGCACCACGGTCTCCGCGCCGGGGATCAACAACGGCGCGCCGTGCAAACACCCTGGGAAATCGCCGCTATGTTGATCAGCCAATGCCTGGGTGGCGAAAAAACTGATGCCACATTCCCCCAGCTTCTGGCTGTAGCCCTTGATGTCCAGGTGCGTGGGCATCGGGCTGTCGGAGATCACCAGGTCCAGGCGCTGGATGGCCAGGTCGGCCAATAACCGTTCGAGTTTGTCTTCACGGCAGGTGATGCGGATCGGTTCGCTCAGCTCCATGGTGGGGGCAATCAGCCGGTACACGATGGATTTGGGCACCACGTCCGCCACGCCGACGCGAAATACAATCTGCTGCTCGTTGGGTTGTGCGCGCAGCATCGCCTCCAATTCATTGCCGGTCTGGAACATTTGCTCGGCATAGGGCAGCGCCTGGCGTCCGGCTTCGGTCAGCTCCAGCTGGCGGCCGACGCGCTGAAACAGTGCGATACCAAAAGTGTGTTCCAACAGGCTGATCTGCCCGCTGATGGTCTGGGGCGTGAGGTTCAGTTGCTCGCAGGCGCGCACGATGCTGCCGGTCTTTGCCACCACCCAGAAGTAATGCAACTGTCGATAATTGAGCATTGCTTTCTACACTTCGTAAAAATCGAAGTATACGCGATAAAAATACGAATTTTCCTGAACTGTTTGCCTGCATAGAATGCGTCGCTATCGCGGGGCTACTATTTGGACCCAAGCGTTCTAACGAGGAATACATCATGAAACTCAATTCCCTGGGCGCGGCTGCACTGCTTGCGCTTTCATTGGTGATGATCGGCGGGTGTGATCAAGTCGAGAAAAGCGCGCAGCAGGTACTGGGCAAAGCCACCGAAACGGCCAAGCAAGCAATCGATGACACCCAGAAAGCCGCCGAGCAGGCATTGAGTGAAGCGACCCAGGGCCTGATCAATCCGCAGAAAAAGGATGATCAGCCAGAAAAAGATGCAGAATCTGATACCCAAGAAACCTAATTTCCCAGCACAACGTCAGGACTGACCTATGGATTATCTTTTACAACTGGCCGCCAGCCCCACCGCCTGGATCGCACTGGCGACCTTGATCGTCATGGAAATCGTGCTGGGCATCGATAACCTGATCTTCATCTCGATCCTCACCAACAAATTACCCGAGCAGCACCGGGCCAAGGCGCGACGCATTGGCATCAGCATGGCGTTGGTGTTGCGCCTGGGCCTGTTGAGCACCATCGCGTTTATCGTGCAATTGACGACGCCGGTATTCGAAGTGTTCGGCCAGGCGTTCTCGTGGAAGGACATGATCCTGATTGCCGGTGGCTTGTTCCTGGTGTGGAAGGCGACCACCGAGATCCATCACAGCATGGACCCGGAGCCCGAAGACAAAGCCAGCGTTGGCAATACGGTTGCCATCGGCTTTGCGGCCGCCATCGGACAGATCCTGCTGCTCGACCTGGTGTTCTCCATCGACAGCATCATCACGGCAGTCGGCATGACCGAACACTTGCCGATCATGATCATCGCCGTGGTGACCTCGGTGATCGTGATGCTGGTGGCGGCAGAACCCTTGGCCAAGTTCATCAACGACAACCCGACCGTAGTGATGCTGGCCCTGGGCTTTTTGATCATGATCGGCATGACGCTGATCGCCGAAGGCTTCGGCGCCCATGTGCCCAAAGGCTACGTGTATGCGGCCATGGCGTTCTCGGCGGCTATCGAGTGCCTGAATATCGCACGGCGTAACCGCCACAAGCGTTTGCTCGCTGCTCGCCAGTAAGCGCTGCACCAAAAGGCCGGCTGGGTTCATATGAGCCCAGCCGGCCTTTTGCTGTCTGCTAGAATCGGCGCACTTGATAGCTTGAGGTCCACCATGAACGAGCCGATTCGCCTTACCCAGTACAGCCACGGTGCGGGTTGCGGCTGCAAGATCTCGCCCCAGGTGCTGGAAGTGATCCTTGCCGGCAGTGGCGCACAGAACCTCGACCCCAACCTGTGGGTAGGCAACGCCTCCCGTGACGATGCGGCGGTGTACGCCATCGACGACGAGCGCGGCGTGGTCTCCACCACCGATTTTTTCATGCCGATCGTCGACGACCCCTTTGACTTCGGCCGCATCGCCGCCACCAATGCCATCAGCGACATCTACGCCATGGGCGGCGACCCGTTGATGGCCATTGCCATTCTCGGTTGGCCGGTGAATGTGCTGGCACCGGAGATTGCCCGCGAAGTCATTCGTGGCGGCCGCGCGGTCTGCGACGCTGCCGGTATCCCGCTGGCCGGTGGGCACTCCATCGACGCCCCGGAGCCGATCTTCGGCCTGGCCGTGACCGGCATCGTGCACAAGCGCCATATGAAGCGCAACGACACCGCCACCGCCGGGTGCAAGCTGTACCTGACCAAACCTTTGGGCATCGGCATCCTCACGACCGCCGAAAAGAAAGGCAAGTTGCGCGAGGAGGATATCGGCCTGGCCCGCGACTGGATGTGCACCCTCAACAAACCCGGTAGCCGTTTCGGCAAATTGGCCGGGGTGACGGCGATGACCGATGTCACCGGTTTCGGCCTGCTTGGTCACCTGGTAGAGATGGCCGACGGCAGCGGCCTCACGGCTCGCATCGAGTATGCAAAAGTGCCCCGTCTGCCGGGCGTCGAGTACTACCTGGAGCAGGGTTGCGTACCGGGCGGGACCTTGCGCAACTTCGACAGCTACGCCAGCAAGCTCGGGCGTGTGCAGGAGCTGCACAAGCGCGTGCTGTGCGATCCGCAAACCAGCGGCGGCCTGCTGATCGCCGTCACGCCCGAAGGCGACGCCGAGTTCCACGTGGTGGCCGCTGAACTGGGCCTTACCCTCGAGCCGATCGGCGAACTGCTTGAGCGACAGAGCAACGCGGTAGAGGTGGTTTGATGGCGACTGACATCACCGATTACCGCGACATCTTCCTCAACGACCGGCCGATGATGGATACCCGCGCGCCGGTCGAATTCACCAAAGGCGCGTTTCCCGGGGTGGTCAACCTGCCGTTGATGACCGACCAGGAGCGCCAACGTGTAGGCACCTGCTACAAGCAGCAAGGCCAACAAGCTGCAATCGTGCTGGGCCATGAGTTGGTGTCGGGGCCGATCAAGGCCGAACGCATCGCGCAGTGGGCCCAGTTCGCCCAGGCCAATCCAGACGGCTACCTGTATTGCTTTCGCGGCGGGCTGCGTTCGCAGATCGTGCAGCAATGGCTGAAAACCGAAGCGGGTATCGAATACCCCCGCGTCGGCGGCGGCTACAAGGCCATGCGCACCTTCCTGCTGGACACGCTCGAGCAGGCCACCGTCCAATGTGATTTCGTCTTGCTCGGCGGCATGACTGGCACCGGCAAGACCGAAGTGCTCGGCCAACTACGCAACGCCCTGGACCTGGAAGGCCACGCCAACCATCGCGGCTCCAGCTTCGGCAAGCGCGCCACGGCGCAACCGTCCACTATCGACTTCGAAAACCGCCTTGCGGTAGACCTGCTGAAAAAGCGCGCGGCAGGCATCGAGCAGTTCGTGGTCGAGGATGAGAGCCGCATGATCGGTAGTTGCGCGCTGCCGCTGCCGTTGCACAAAGGTATGCAGGCGTTTCCAATGGTGTGGCTGGAAGACAGCGTTGAAGGCCGCGTGGAACGCATCCTGCGCGATTACGTGGTCGACCTGTGCGCCGAGTTCATCGGGGTATGGGGTGAGAATGGCCAGGCGATGTTTGCCGAACGACTTACCCAGAGCCTGGCCAATATCCATAAGCGCCTGGGTGGCGAACGCTTCCAGCGGCTGCAGGCGATTTTGCAGGACGCCCTGGCGGAGCAGGCGCGCAGTGGCGCCGTGGATGTGCACCGGGTGTGGATTGAAGGGCTGTTGCGTGAGTATTACGACCCGATGTATGCGTTTCAGCGTGAGAGCAAAGGCGCACGAATCGAATTTGCCGGGGAGCAGGGCGCAGTGGTGGAGTATTTGCGCGAGCGGGCTGCTCGGGTGGCGTGAGTTTCGGATGCCATTGAGCTCACAACAGGTTGAGCCGGTTTCTTCAGTTAATGCCGGGAAACAGGAGTTTTGGCTTTCGAGCGCCGGATGATCCAGTCCAAACGCCGCAGGCCCAATGTGGGAGGGGGCTTGCCCCCGATTGCGGTGCAGCAGTCACCCATTTTTTTAACTGACAGACCGCCATCGGGAGCAAGCCCCCTCCCACACTTGGGTCACGGGGTGCGATAAAGCCTTCACGCAAAAGCTAAAGAATCACCGCCCCGATCAACCCACACACCACTCCCATCAGCATGGTCAGCCCGGCCACCGTCACCAGCACCCGCGCATCGAAATCCTTACGCAGCATCAGCAGCGACGGCAGGCTCACGCTCGGCAGGGTCATCAGCAAGGCGACGGCCGGGCCGGTGCCCATGCCCAGGGTCATCATGGTTTGTACGATGGGAATCTCCGCCGCCGTAGGAATCACGAACAACGTGCCGACAATCGCCAGCGGTACCAGCCACACCAGGCTGTCGGCCATCGCCCCGTCCACATGAGGGAACAGCCAGACCCGCGCCGCGCCAAGGATCAGCACCGCGAGGATATACACCGGGATGGTGCTCCAGAACAGCTGCCACAAGGTCCGTAACCAGCGCACCAGGAAAGCTTCGGACTCAACAGTGCTGACTTCGGCCACAGCCTGCAGCGCCGCTTCCGGCACTTGCTCCGGACGTGCAATGCGCTGCGCCACCATCGACACACCCACCACCAGCACAATCCCTGCCACCAGCCGCAGCGCGGTAAAGCCCCAGCCCAGCACAAACCCCATGAACACCAAGGTGGCCGGGTTCAAGACCGGGTTGGCGATCCAGAACGCCAGCGCCGCACCGACCGATACTTTCTGGCGCCGCATACCCGCTGCGACAGGCGCCGCGCAGCAGCTGCACATCATGCCCGGCAAGGCGAACAGCCCGCCACGCAGGGTCGAGCCCAGGCCGGCGCGGCCAAACAGGCGCAACAGCCAGTCGCGAGGGATCAACACCTGCAGCAGCGAACCGAGGATTACCGCCAGTACGGCGGCCTTCCAGATTGCCAGGAAATACACCTGGGCATAGGCCAGCGCCGCCGCGAGGGGCGAGCTTTGCTGGTCGTTGAGAATCGACGCGCCGATGCTGTGGTTATCGGCCGCGATAAACGCCTTGAGGTAGTAGGGCGACCATTTCACATAGTAGAGGCCGATGCAGGCCACCAGCAGAAACAGCGCAGGTTTGCACCAGAACGACCAGCCCCGGTTGGGCTGGGCAGAAGCGAGGTTGGGCATGGAGATGATCCGCAGATGAGTCAATAGCGGGCATCATACGCGCCTGACGCTCAACCTTCAGGTATCTGCGCTGACCTGGGTCGGATCCGGGCAGGTTTCCTCACCATTATTGAGCCCCTGCTTGTAGTTGCGGCTGAGCAGCGAGGCCTTGCCGTTGTGCCAGGTCAGTGTCAGCACGTACAGCGAGTCATAGTCGTTACCGGACCAGTCTTCGGTGATGGTGTGCTTCTCGCCGGCCGCTTCACTGGCGACTTTGTTGATCAACTCCGGCAGGTAACCGTGGGACCAGGCGGTGTAGATCGTTGCGTTGTGGTACTTGTCTTCGACCAGCTCATCGGCCAGGGCACTGGTGTCGTTCGCGGAAAACTTGATGTTGACCGGCAAACCCAGCTTGATTGCGCTGGGACTGATGGTCATCAGTGGGCGGATATAGCTGTAGGAGTTATCCAGCTCGCCTTCCTCGACATTGCGCGTGGGGTTGGCGGCGAATACGTAATCGGCTTTGCCGAATTTTTCCGGTAATACACTGGCCAGGTTCATGGCGCGGTTCAGGCCTTGGCAATTGAGTTGGCCCAGGCCGCCGGCAGGTTTTTCGCCGTGGCGCAGGAAGACCAGGGTTTGCACGCCGTCCACCGGTTGTGCGCGGCTTTCGCGGGCATCCAATGCCGTGACAATGCCAGCGGTGACCAGCAGCAGCGGTAACATCATGTATGAATGGCGTTTGAATTGTTGCACAAGGCGCAGAGGCTTGATCTTCATTATGGGTTCGAGTCTTCATGCGTCGGGTTAAGGCGGACAGGCCCGGCCCAATGGCGCAGTGTGCGTCCTGGGGGTGTTCCTTGTCGGTATAGCCAGGTGCCTCCATTCACCCTGCGAGCGCATTTAAGAGTGCGCTTGGGCGTTTTGGTTCGCCCGTGTGGGATTCTAGCCAGGCAATGTTGCTTAATGATGACCCATGCAGGGTGGCGAACAGGTGACTATCATGGGGGCTTTCCGCCCAGGGACCTCTTCCGATGAATGCACTTGCCGCTTTCCCGATCAACAGTAAATGGCCCGCCCAGCACCCGGAGCGCTTGCAACTGTACTCGTTGCCTACGCCCAACGGTGTAAAAGTATCAATCATGCTTGAAGAGCTGGGCCTGCCCTACGAGGCACACAAGGTCAGTTTCGACACCCAGGACCAGTTGTCTCCCGAATTCATGTCCCTGAACCCCAACAACAAGATCCCTGCGATCATCGACCCCAATGGCCCAAGCGGGCAGCCGCTGGCGTTGTTCGAGTCCGGCGCGATCCTGATTTACCTGGCAGAAAAAACCAGCCGGTTGCTCTCCGAAGATCCGGCCACCCGCTATGAAACCCTCCAGTGGCTGATGTTCCAGATGGCCGGGGTCGGCCCGATGTTCGGGCAGGTGGGGTTCTTCAACAAATTCGCTGGCAAGGCTTACGAAGACAAGCGCCCGCGTGACCGCTATGTCGCCGAGTCCCGCCGCTTGCTCCAGGTGCTGGAGAAACGCCTGCTGGGCCGCACGTGGATCATGGGGGATGACTACAGCATCGCTGACATCGCCACCTTCCCCTGGATTCGCAACCTGATCGGCTTCTATGAATCGGGCGACCTGGTGGGTATCGCCGATTTCCCCAATGTACTGCGCGCGTTGGATGGCTTTATCGCACGCCCTGCAGTGATCCGTGGCCTGAACATTCCGAGCTGAAGCATGCCGACTTTCGATTTCAAGCAACTGGATGTATTCAGCAGCGTGCCCCTCAAAGGCAACCCGCTGGCCGTGGTGCTCGGCGCCGACAGCCTGACGGACGAGCAGATGGCCGACTTCGCCAAGTGGACGAACCTCAGCGAAACCACGTTCTTGCTGAAGCCCCGTGACCCACGCGCCGATTACCGAGTGAGAATTTTCACCACCTTGCAGGAACTGCCGTTTGCCGGGCATCCAACGTTGGGCAGTTGCCAGGCGTGGTTGCACGCAGGCGGTGTTCCGCGTGGGCAAGAGGTCATTCAGGAGTGCGAAATCGGTTTGGTCCGCATCCGACGCGAAGGCGACGAGCTGGCGTTTATCGCGCCACCGCTGTTGCGTTCGGGCGTTGTCGAGGCGCCGCTGCTGGAGCGTGTGCGCCTGGGGTTGGGCCTGGCCCCCGACGCTATTGTGCGCAGCCAATGGGTGGATAACGGCGCCGGTTGGCTGGCGGTGATGCTGGCTGATCGCCAGGCCGTGCTGGAGGTGAAGCCTGACTATGCGCAACTGCTCGGGTTGGCCGTTGGCATCATTGCTCCTTGCGATAGGGAGGACGCACAGTTTGAGGTGCGCGCCTTTATCGCCGGCGACGGAGCCCAGGAAGACCCGGCCACCGGCAGCTTGAATGCTGGCCTTGCACAATGGTTGCTCAGTGAAGGCCTGGCGCCGGAGCGCTATGTGGTCAGCCAGGGCACGGTCATGGGCCGCGCCGGGCGTATTCGTATCGAGCGCCAGGGTAATGAAGTCTGGGTCGGCGGCGCCGTTGCGGTATGCATCGAAGGCCGTCTACAGCTCTAGATCAATGCAATTGTTACGTGTCGCGCAATACACTGTTGGGCCCTCGGCATTTGTGCTGCGGGTGCTTGGGGCATAAGCTTTGGTCCCAAAGATTTCAGCCATTTTTTCAGGAAAGCCATGACCAGCCAGTTCCCCCAAGCCCGCCCCCGTCGCCTGCGCCGCTCCCCGGAGCTGCGTGGCTTGTTCCAGGAAAGCGAATTCACCCTCAACGACCTGGTGCTGCCGATTTTCGTCGAAGAAGAAATCGACGACTTCGTACCGATCACCAGCATGCCGGGCGTGTTGCGTATTCCTGAGAAAAAACTGGCCGGCGAGATCGAGCGTTATGCCCGTGCCGGCATCAAGTCGGTGATGACCTTTGGCGTGTCCCACCATCTGGACGCCAACGGCAGCGACACGTGGAAAGAGCGCGGGTTGGTCTCGCGCATGTCGTCGATCATCAAGGACGCCGTGCCGGAAATGATCGTGATGTCCGACACCTGCTTCTGCGAATACACCGACCACGGCCACTGCGGCGTGATGCATGGCGCCCACGTCGACAATGACGCGACTCTGGTCAACCTGGGCAAACAAGCCGTGGCCGCCGCCCGCGCCGGCGCCGACGTGATCGCCCCTTCGGCGGCGATGGACGGCCAGGTCCAGGCCATCCGCCGCGCCCTGGACGACGCCGGTTTCACCCACATCCCGATCATGGCCTACTCCACCAAATTCGCCTCGGCCCTCTACGGCCCGTTCCGCGAAGCTGGCGGCAGCGCCCTCAAGGGCGACCGCAAAAGCTACCAGATGAACCCGATGAACCGCCGCGAAGCCGTCCGCGAATCGCTGCTCGACGAGCAGGAAGGCGCCGACGCGCTGATGGTCAAACCGGCCGGCGCCTACCTCGACATCATCCGCGACATCCGCGAAGCCTCACGCCTGCCAGTGGCGGCGTATCAGGTGAGTGGTGAGTACGCGATGATCAAATTCGGCGCCCAAGCCGGGGCGATTGACGAAGACCGCGTGGTGCGCGAGACCTTGGGCTCGATCAAGCGGGCGGGGGCGGATTTGATTTTTACGTACTTTGCGATGGATTTGGCGTTGGCGGGGATTTAAGGGCGCCATTTATCCCTGTGGTGAGCGGGTCGGATTTGCTTGCCACAGGGGTAGGAGGGCGACCTTGTATATTGATTTTGAACAGCGCTCAATTAAATTTTTCGTAATCTTCCGCACCTAATGACTTTAACCATTTCTTGAAGAAATCAATTTGATCCTGTGGGTTGTTTGTTAGGTTTTCCTCTTCATAGTCGAATAAATGGACAATGTTGTCGTTGGTTGCTTGTTGGCCTAAAGTCATTTCGTATGCCACAAGCCCAGCGCTCATCTGAGAGGCCATTCTTGATGGTTTAACGTTTATTTTTGCTCCTTTGCAGAGAAAGGTTATATGCGGAAAATCTGCTCGAATATTTGCGAAGCAGACGTACAGGTCTCTTCCTCTATAAATTTTCTTAAAGTTTTCGGCTTCTGAAAATGTCATGGTGAGTTTTGTTGGGGCATATCTGACGGTGACTTGCTTGTGTTCATTGTTGATTATTACTTTTATATTTTTTGTTTCCATTTTATTTTCTGTTGGGGTTTGGTATGGAGTATTCAATGCGGCTAACCTCCCCTTGGAGCTAGATCAGGTGTTGGCAGAAATTTAAGAACGCCGTAATTCTGTGGTGAGCGAACTTGCTCGAGTGGGGCTGGGCGGCAGCCACTTAACTGGCTACACGGATCTAATTGACTGAGCGGGCCATACTGATTAGTTTTATTCCTTGAGTAAGTAACTGTCGGATTTTTCTATTATGCTCTGTGGCTCAGAGTTTGCTTGTCACATGATCGTCGAGCTAAATTTGCAGTGAATCGGCCCATTTTTTGCGGTAAGAAACCTGTTCGTTGATGTCATTTGTAAGTTCGTTTTCTTCATAGTCGAATATACGAACGAGTTTTGCATCGGAATCACCTATTTGCGTTTCATAAGCAACGATTCCACTGGACATTTGTGATGCCATGGCTGAAGGGTAGACATTTATTTTTGAACCTTTGCATAGAAATTTAATATCACTAAATTCTTTTCTCAATGAGCCAAAGCATAGATAGATATCTGCTTCGCTATACGTTTTTTTCAGTCCGCTGGCAAATGTTATTGAAAGTGTTGCTGTTCTTCCGTCGCATTCTATTGTGGCCGTTTCTCGAGTTGAATTTTTGATTACGAATATCTCTAGTTCTTTCATTTTTCAGCTTCTATTTGGGTTGATTAGTGAGTAGCCCTTATGTGCGCCGTCATCGTTCAACGGAGTGACTCCTATAAGAAAAAAAGTGCGACAGATTTATTTGTTTTTAGGTGACTGCGTAAGATATATGTGAGTTGGCTGTCGGGTGCAAGCTAAAATCTCGCAAAATCAACGTCGCCTCAAATGAAATGCAAGCAATCCAATCCAGCTGTTTTTGAAGTATGTACGTATGTTCGGGTATTTTCGAAAAATACTGCAATGCTTGCATGAGGCTTCTTACTGAAATTGAATATGCGCTGTCGGTTGCGCCGCCAATGAAAATTACATTTTGCTTAGTGGTTGCTTTTATTTTTTCTTCTAGTGAGTTTAGTGCGGCCTGTGATGGGGATGGACCAATATAAGTGTTTATTTGAATAGGTTCCAGGTTATTTAATTTCCTTGGAAAGGACGGTCCCATTTATTTTTTCTACAATTAAATCGTGCTTGAGTTCTGGCAGGATGACGAATTCGATATTCACCTGGTTGAAGTCTTTGACTATTTCGTCGTCAAGATAGCTTATTTTTTGCAAGCCTCTTGGAGGAAAAATGGACAGATCTATTTGTGGTGTGTTTCTTTTGTCGATGATTTCATGATGGAAGTAAATTTCGAAAAAAACAGGTACAGAACTAAAGTTTGCAAGTGGATTAAACGTTGAGAGACATATTTTCTCACGCGGCGAATGGCTTGTTTTTTTCAAGGTTGTATGAATATAGATTAGATGTGGAACCGGTAATTTTCCTGGCTTTCCCCTTTTTCAGGTAAGCGTTGAACTCACGTTTCAAGGTTTCGATGTTTGTATATTTTTTGTACTTGTGCGGTGTTTCGCATGCGTACATGTACAGCCTCCAAGGGTCGAAGCCGTCGACCCTCTCGTCCGGACCATAATCAAAGTCGACACATATTTCAGATAAATAAACTCTGCAACCAACTCCGTGCAGTTCGTAGGTGACTTCATCAACGACCGTCCCGCGTTGCGGGATTTTTTTGGATCGCCATAGTCTGAGGAGATTTTTGGTTCCAAATACGTGCTCAAATAAATCGGTGACCTTTTTTACTTGCGCTAAGTATTCGGTGATCAAGTTTTCTAGAGTTTGAGCGCTCATCGTCTTGGCTTTCCTAGTCTGTCGAGCGTCTATCACATCTTTGTAGTGTTTTTATAAAACTGCTGCCTATCGGATCTTCGGATTTTTTGAGTAATGGCTATCTGGTTGTTAGATGCCTCCTGCCGACTCATGTGCGGCTAAAGCGCCCCGTAGGAATTTAAGGGCATTGGTTAACACTATAGAGAGCGAGCTTGCTCGCGTGAGGCTGCGTAGCAGCCCCATATTCAGTAATAGAGGTTGATTTATTTCGAAAGGTCGAGAGTGTCGATTGGGATTCTGTTTTTATCTGTTGTTTAAGGTCCGGCCGTTTTTTAATACGGAAGCAACATGTCTTAACCAAGTTCTGCCATCGTTCCACTCGTTAGGATAATAGTAGTAGCAGCCGATATCGGAAAACAGATAATCTTGAAGCTCTTGCTCGGTTTTTGGGGTGGAAATTAATTTATCTAGTTCGAGTTGTACTGTGGTCAGTGTTTCATCGGAAGATTCGGATATAAAGAAATTAATTACTTCGTTTGCGCTGTTGTGATCATCAACCCAGTCTTGATTGAAATATCCAGCAAGGAATTGTTGTAATTCGGGATAGTCTTGGTTCATGGGTTTGGAAATCCTGTGTGAATTCGGTAACCATTGTGCATAGTGTTGTCTCTACGAATAATTAAATAAATTTCTTTTCCCGGAACTGGTATTATCGTGTTCTTTCTAAAGCTGGTGCCTATTGGTTCTTTAGTTTTTTGAATGATGACTACCTGATTGTTATTTCCTTTGAGGAAGTTTTGGATCTTGGTTTTGTTATTGTTTAGTACCTCTGTTACGGCGAGCTCGGCTGATGCGCGATCATGAAAAGTAGAAGCCGCAGGGATATGTGGTTCCTGTCTCAAACGATCAAGCAATTGTTCGTGAGTTCTACCGACATGCTTTTCTATCAAATGGCCTCCGGCCGCCTCATGTACGGCTAAACCTCCCCCTGGAACTATTGCGCTGTACGGCCCTTCAGGGCAGTTTGTTTTTTTACAGCTCTGCCCAAGCGGATCCACCCACCCAGTAGGATTGGGCACGTACTGGTACGCGTTGATCCCACCCGCCAGCTTCACCGGGTCAGGCGTCAGGTAACGACCAATATCCGGATTGTAGTAGCGATGGCGGTTGTAGTGCAGGCCGCTTTCCTGGTCGAAGTATTGGCCTTGAAAGCGCAGCAGGTTGTCGATTTTGCCGACGTCGAGACGGCTGATTTCGCCGTAGGCGCGGTAGTGGGCGGACCAGACGATTTCGCCTTCAGGCGTGGTGAGTTCCTGTGGGGTGCCGAGGTGGTCGAGTTGGTAGTGGTAGGGCTTGGTTTCTTGTGGGCCGAAGCCTTCCAGCAGTGCCAATGGGCGGAAGCTGTCGGGTTCGTAGAGGTAGCTGCGATGACGATCCGCGTGGTGCTCAGCGACGATTTTGTCGCCTTGCCAGAAGAACTCCGTGGTAATGCCATCCACGGTTTTGCTGATGCGCCGACCGAACGGGTCATAGCGATAATTAGCAGTTTGGCCGTTAGGCTTTGTGATGCCGATCAACCGGTGCTGACAGTCGTAACGGTATTCGGTGACGAGTGAGTGACCCTTGCCACGCCGCTCGCGGATGAGGTTGCCGAAGGCGTCATAGTCATAATGGTGATCGCCTTGGATTATCAACCGATTACCCGCAACGATGTCCGGTCCTGGCCTGTCTTGCATGAGCAAGTTGCCGGCCGGGTTGTGACCGAAGCGTTCTTGTACGTCTTGCGTATGGTCGGCGCGGGTCAGGCGGTGGAGTGGGTCGTAGCGGTAAAGGTGTTCGCCTTTGCGGGTGTCGTGCAGGCGGGTGAGGTTGCCGGTTTTGTCGTAGTCGTAGTGGCGTTGGTAGAGGTGGTTTTCCTGCTGGGTGACGGCGTGGGTGTGTAGGCGATTTTGCTCGCCGTAGTGGTAATGGCTGAGCAGTTGGCCTTGTTGGCGTTGGTGTTCGCGACCGGCTTTGAACAGGTGGGAAGTCAGCAACGAACCGTTCAGTTCGACGGTGGCGAGGTGGCCGCCTTTGTCGTGGTTGAAGGTGAGGCGGTTGTTGTCTGGCAGGCGCAGATTTTTTAACTGGCCGCAGGCGTCGTAGCCATAGCGCAGCGTGCCCCAGCCTTGGTGTTCGGCGGTGAGGCGGTTTTGGCGGTCGTATTCGTAGGCCAGGAACCAGTGGCCGTCGTCGACGCTGAGGAGGTTGCCTTGGCGGTCGTAGGCATAGTCGACAATGCTGCCATCAGGCAGGGTTTTTCTTACGAGGCGGCCGGCGTGGTCGCGTTCGTAGCGGGTAATTAACTGACTGCCGTCGTCGCCGTGTTCGGTTTTTTCCAACAGGTTGCCGTTGAGGTCGTAGGCGTAGGCGGTGCGTTGGCCGTCAAAACCGGTTTCTTGTTGGATCAGGCCGCTCGGGTGGTAGTCGAGCTGGTAGGTTTCGCCGACTTCGTTTTCGATGGCGGTCAGCAGTAAGCGGGCGTTGTCGTAGCGGTAGTTGACTTGGGTACCGTCGGCATTGATGCGGCGGCTGATCAGGTGCAGGCCGTCGGCGTATTCGTAGCGGGTGACGTGGCCGAGTTCGTCGCGTTCGGCGGTGATTTTTCCGTAGGGGTTGTAGCTGAATTCTCGTGTGGCACCGTCCGGCAATACCAAGCGAGTTAACCGGCTTACGGCGTCCCATTGATACTGGGTCAGCGCGCCTTGTTCATCCTCACGCGCAACCTGCCGGCCCAGGTCGTCATAGCGATAGCGCTTGATCCCGCCATTCGGTAACTGCTCTTCAACGAGCTGCCCGCGTTCGTTCCACACCAAGCGATGGCAGCTGTTGTCGGGGTACCAAACCCCGGTCAGTTGTCCCTGTTTGTCGTAGCTGTAGTCAGTCGCGTTGCCATCCGGATCGATCTGGCGAATGACATCGCCTTGGTCATTACGCTCGTATTTCCAGACCGCCTCACCGCGCCGCACAACCCGTACGAAGCCGTTGTCATGCTCGTAGGCCGTTGGCTCGTCATCCCCCGGAAACAGCGCGACCAAGCGTCCGGCGTCGTCGTATTGATAGGCCGTCACCGCACCCAGCGGGTCCCGCTCGACGGTCAGACGGCCCTTGTCATCGTAGGATTTGAAATGCTGGGCGCCGTCGGGATTGATGCGCTGTACCAGCCGTGCCCGCTGGTCATGTACGTAAACTTCCTGGCTGCCGTCGGCGTTATGCACGGTGACGCGACCGTCATCGCCCCAGACATACCGCGTGTCCATCTGCGAAAAACTGGCCCAATGCCGGACACAGCGCGCCGCCTTGCCAGCGCGTTCCCATTCCCAGAAGAAACTCGCCCCACCGGCCAGTTGCCGTTCAAGAATGACGTGCTGCTCGTCGTACCGATAACGCTCACATTCACCGACGGCATTGGTC
Source organism: Pseudomonas sp. R2-37-08W (assembly GCF_003851705.1). NCBI lineage: Bacteria > Pseudomonadati > Pseudomonadota > Gammaproteobacteria > Pseudomonadales > Pseudomonadaceae > Pseudomonas > Pseudomonas sp. R2-37-08W. The sequence goes on from NZ_CP027728.1 coordinate 2,133,990, forward strand.
GCTGACACCAGTCGTCCAGCGCCGTCATAGGCGTAGGAAACGACGTTCTGCTCGGTCACCCAGACGAAGGGTTCATGCCCCGTGGCGCGATGAACCTGGTAGTCCACCGCCACGATGCGATCCAGCTCATAGCGCAAGAGCAAAGAGCGGCCCACGCCGTTATCCAACCGCTCGATCCGCCCCAATCGATCCCGGACAACCAACAATCGGTTGTCATACGCATCGCTGATCGCCGTCAGCACGCCGTCGCAAAAGTGATAAAACCGAGAAGCCTGGGCCAGCACCAACTCGTCAGGAACCGAGCCCAAATAGATCGCCGCTTCGGCCAGGCTGTTGGTGATCGCCGGCCGCGCCACCGTCGGCAAGGGCAGGGTGGTCGAGCGATTTTCGTGGTCCGTCCACACCACCGAATCGCCCGCCACCACAAGCCGCTGCGCCAGCGCATGACTCCAGCCAAACCCCAAGCCACAATCCACTTCCACCGCACTGCTGCGATACAAGCGCGTCCACTCGAACGGCAAGACCCCATCCAGCGCGCCATCGGTAAGGGTCAGCAGTTCCTCGCCGGTAACCATCGACACCGGGCAACCGTTCGTAACGGTTTTATCCGAAGAAGCAGCAGCCTCCCCAGCCGGATTTTTAGACGGGACAGGCACATCATCCACCGCTTCCTGCCGCACCAACGCCGTACGCTGGGTCTTGCTGCGCACCGCTGGCACCGGGTTCGAAACCAGCGTGCCACCCGCCTTCAACGGCGCCACCGGCACCGCCTTGATCGGTGTCGCCGCACTGCCCAGCAACACCGGCTTAAGCGCTTCGGTGTGCCCCTCCAAGCGAGCTGTGCCGAACTGCGCGGCTATCTGCTCCAGCCACCTGCGCACCCGACGTGACTTGATGCCCGCCAGCACTTTGGTGCTGATGCGCACCACAACCCCCATGCCGGCCGACGCCAGCCCCAATAACAGGGTGATGACGATCTCGGCGCCAATCGACCCGAGCATTTCGTTCATATATGGCGGTGGCAGCATGCGCATCCAGCTGACCAGGGCCGCCAGGTGAACGAACAGCAAAGGCTCATCGCTGAGCACCAGCAAACCCTTGGCGAGGGTCTCGGCACTTAACGCGAGTAATTTTTCAAGCTCGTCCTGGGAAAGGTAATGCAGCAGCTTTTCAGCGTTGGCCAGCGGGTCGGACAACCACTGGAGTAACTGCGTGATGTTGTCCCAAACCGAGTAGAGGACTTCGCCGAAGCCTTGGGCATAAGCGCGGTGCAGCGAGAGGTAGCGCTGGAGAAAATTCGCTTCGGAATAGTTCTTCCATAGCGATTTGAAGGTGGTGTCCCATTCACTGCGCAGCCAGCCTTCCAGTGGCGTGATGACCGACTGATAAGAGGCGTACAGTGCCTTGAAATGCTTGCTGGAAACGTCGGGGTAGAAACTGATCCGGTACCGCTGGTTGCGGTCGCACTCGGTGACTTCGAGGATGCCGCTTGGGCCGATGGTTTTATGAATGGGCTCGCCCAGCGGGCCACCGTCTGGATCGATGCGCTGCAACATCACCGGCGTGTTGCCGATCGGCACGAAGCGCGAGCTCTGGAACATATGCACCAGTGTCAACGTGCCGTTGGCCTGGCATGTAGCGACGGTGCTGCTGGGGAAGATCGAACGGTTGATCGGGGTGACCAGAGCCACCTCATTCCCAACCTTGAACACCTGCTCCACATCCAGTGCCGACGCGCTGAAAAAGCCCTGTGCCCAGGTGTCGTAGTGGTTGAGGCAGCCGCGGAAATCGCTGAGCACGGATTCGACGTCCCGCGTCTTTGAATCCATCGCGGCCAGCACCAGAAAGCCAATGGCTCGGCCGGTTGCTTCGATCATGGGTGGGCCCCATCGATCAGGGCTCTCACTGGAAAAACCATCTGCACTCCCTCGCGCTGTTTAATCAGGCGAGGGACTTTGCAGAGGTTTTCAGGGCAGGGGAGTAGAGCTTATCTGGCGTTAACGTGGGAATTTTCAACCAACGCCGCACCAGGTTCGGCATAGCAACGAACCCCGGTTAGACTTGCCTGTCGATATCCCCATTGCCCGGCCCGCCGTCCACCAAGGAAGCCTCATGTATTCAAGCCGCCTGATCCTCTGCCTCGCCACCTTGCTGGTGCTGGCCGGTTGCGCCACCTCGCGAGGGCCGCAACAACCCGAGCGCAGCGAGGCCGAGGTGAAGGCGCAAATCGTGCGCCTGCTCCCCGCCAAGGTCGCGGACCGCGACGGTTGGGCCCAGGACATCTACACCGCGTTCGACGCCCAGAAGATCTACTCCAGCACCGAAAATATCTGCGCCGTGCTGGCGGTGACCGAGCAGGAGTCCACCTTTCAGGTCGACCCACCGGTGCCAGGCATGGGCAAGATCGCCCAGGATGAAATCCTGCGGCGTGCCGGGAAAGTTCATGTACCGGCGTTTGTCGTACGCAGCGCCTTACAAGTGCGCTCGCCCACCGGCAAAACCTATGCCGAGCGTTTGAACGCCGCACGTACGGAGAAGGACCTGAGCGCGATCTTCGACGACTTCATCAGCGTGGTGCCCTTGGGCAACACACTGTTTGGCGGCTTCAACCCGGTGCACACCGCCGGTCCGATGCAGGTCAGCATCGACTTCGCGCAAAAACAGGCACGGGGTTATCCCTACACGGTGGACGGCACGATTCGCCGCGAAGTATTCACGCGTCGTGGCGGCATGTACTTCGGCATCGCTCATTTACTCGGCTACCCGGTGAGCTATGACCAGCCGCTGTACCGCTTCGCCGATTTCAACGCGGGTTGGTACGCCAGCCGCAATGCCGCGTTCCAGGCCGCAGTCAGCCGTGCCTCAGGCACTGAGTTGACGCTGGATGGGGATTTGATTCGCTATGGTTCGCTGCTGCCCGGTACCACCGAACTGGCGGTGCGTTCACTGGGAGCGAAATTGGATATGCGCAATCCCAGCATCCGTAGCCAGCTGGAGCAGGGTGATCAGTTGGATTTTGAGGACACCACGCTCTACAAGCGCGTATTCGCCCTGGCCGACAAAGCCGCCGGCAAGCCGCTGCCGCGAGCCATCCTGCCGGGCATCGTGCTCAAAAGCCCGAAGATCACCCGCAACCTGACCACGGCCTGGTTCGCCAAGCGCGTGGATGAGCGGTATCAGCGCTGTATGAAACGTTGATCAGGTGCGGCGCGTCGGGCTGAAGCGTTGCCATCGCCGGCAAGCCAGCGCCTACGTGTTGACCGAGTTCTTTCAGGGGGATCGATAAAGAAAAGGCCCGGCTTTTCGTGGAGCCAGGCCCTTTCCATGTTGCTCGTTGAATCAGCTGCGTTCGAGGGCCAGCGCCACGCCCTGGCCGCCGCCGATGCACAGTGTCGCCAAGCCTTTCTTGGCGTCGCGCTTGATCATTTCATGCAGCAGGGTCACCAGAACGCGGCAGCCTGAAGCTCCAATAGGGTGGCCGATGGCGATGGCGCCGCCGTTGACATTGACCTTGTCAGCGTCCCATTCCAGCTCTTTGCCCACCGCCAGGGATTGCGCGGCGAAGGCTTCGTTGGCTTCGATCAGATCCAAATCGCTCAATTGCCAACCGGCCTTGTCCAGGCAGCGGCGGGTGGCCGAAACCGGGCCGATGCCCATGATTGCCGGGTCGACCCCAGCGTTGGCGTAGCTGGCGATACGTGCCAGCACCGGCAGGCCGAGGGCCTCGGCTTTGGCGGCGCTCATCAGCAGCACCGCAGCGGCACCGTCGTTGAGGCTGGAGGCGTTGCCGGCGGTGACGCTGCCGTCTTTTTTGAAGGCGGGCTTGAGCTTGGCCAGGGACTCGGCGGTGGTACCCGCGCGCGGTTGTTCGTCCACCGCAAAGGCCAGCGGGTCGCCTTTACGCTGGGGAATCAGGATCGGCGTGATTTCATCGGCAAACCGTCCGGCTTCGATGGCGGCGGCAGCTTTTTGCTGGGAGGCGGCGGCAAAGGCGTCCTGCGCCTCGCGGCTGATGCCGTACTTGTCCACCAGGTTTTCGGCGGTGATGCCCATGTGGTAGTCGTTGAACGCATCCCACAGGCCGTCAGTGATCATGCTGTCGATCATCTTGGCGTGGCCCATGCGCAAACCGGTGCGCGCGGCGGGCAGTACGTACGGCGCGAGGCTCATGTTTTCCATACCGCCGGCGATGATGACGTCGGCGTCGCCGCAACGGATCGCCTGTGCACCCAGGTGCAGGGCCTTGAGGCCCGAGCCACAGACCTTGTTCAACGTCAGGGCGGGAACGGCGTGGGGCAGGCCGGCGAGAATCGAGGCCTGGCGCGCCGGGTTCTGGCCGCTGCCGGCGGTGAGCACCTGGCCGAGGATCACTTCATCCACTTGCGCCGGGTCGAGGCCGGTCTGCTCCAGCAGGCGACGAATCACCGCAGCGCCCAGTTCAGGGGCCGGGATACTGGCCAGCGAACCTTGAAAGCTGCCCACGGCGGTGCGGGTGGCAGCAACAATCACGACGTCTTGCATGGAATCTGTCCTCACTGGAAATACATTTCTGGAACATGGTCCGGGACGATCAGTTTACCGGCGGTCTTGCTCACAATCTCTTCAACGCTGACGCCAGGTGCGCGTTCCTTGAGGACAAAAGCGCCATTTTCGATTTCCAGGTAGGCCAGGTCGGTGAGCACGCGCTTGATGCAGTTGGCGCCGGTCAGCGGCAGGCTGCACTGGCTGAGCAATTTCGACTCACCGTCCTTGGACGCATGGGTCATGATCACAATGATATTTTCCGCACCGGCCACCAGGTCCATCGCGCCGCCCATGCCCTTGACCAGCTTGCCGGGGATCATCCACGAGGCGATGTTGCCCTGTACGTCCACTTCGAACGCGCCGAGTACGGTGAGGTCCACGTGGCCACCGCGAATCATCGCGAAGGACTCGGCGGAGGAGAAAATCGAGGCGCCGATGCGTGCGGTGACGGTTTGTTTGCCGGCGTTGATCATGTCGGCATCAATGGTTTCTTCGGTCGGGAACGCGCCCATGCCGAGCAGGCCATTTTCCGACTGCAGCATCACTTCCATGCCTTCGGGAATGTAGTTGGCCACCAGGGTTGGAATGCCGATGCCGAGGTTGACGTAGAAACCGTCCTGCATTTCGCGGGCGACGCGTTGAGCCATTTGTTCGCGGGTAAGAGCCATGTCATGAGTCCTTATTGTTCGGGCCGGGGCGGATTACTTGCGCACGGTGCGCTGTTCGATGCGCTTCTCGAAGGTGCCGCAAATGATCCGGTCGACGTAGATGCCAGGGGTGTGGATCTGCGCGGGGTCCAGCTCGCCCGGTTCGACGATTTCCTCGACTTCGACCACGGTGATCTTGCCGGCGGTGGCGGCCAGTGGGTTAAAGTTCTGGGCGGTGTGCCGATAGATGACATTGCCGAAGTGGTCAGCTTTCCAGCCTTTGACGATCGCGAAGTCGCCGGTGATGGACTCTTCCATCAGATAGGGGCGGCCCTTGAATTCGCGGGTTTCCTTGCCTTCGGCAACCGGGGTGCCGACGCCGGTGGCGGTGAAGAAGGCCGGGATGCCAGCACCGCCTGCACGCATTTTTTCCGCCAGGGTGCCTTGGGGGGTCAGCACTACTTCTATTTCACCGCTGAGCAGTTGCTTCTCGAACAGGGCGTTTTCACCGACGTAGGAGGCGATAACTTTGCTGATCTGCTTTTCTTCCAGCAGGATGCCCAGGCCGAAACCGTCGACGCCGCAGTTGTTGGAAACCACGGTCAGGTCACGGGTGCCTTTGCGCTTGATCTCGGCGATGAGGTTTTCCGGAATGCCACACAGGCCAAAACCGCCGGAGAGTACGGTCATGCCATCTTCCAGGCCTGCCAGCGCCTCTTCATAGGACGCCACGCGCTTATCGAAACCTGCCATATGCACCTCGTTATTATTAGTGGGCCAGCCAATGGACCGAGTGTTGCGCTGACTGATTGATTTGTTAAGTTGTTTTTTTAGGTTGATTGGTTTGAAAAACAGCATAATCAGCTCCAAGCGGCAAGTTACAAATATTGTCAGTGGCCGCTTTCTCTTGCAGCTTTCAACTTGCAGCTCGGAGCTAACCTATGACCGTTAAACAGATGCGTGCCTTCCTGGCCGTGGCCCAGAGCCTGAGTTTTGCCGCTGCCTGTGAGCGCCTGCACCTGTCCCAGTCGGCGCTGAGCCTGACTATCAAAGGCCTCGAGGAAGGGCTGGGTGGACGCCTGTTCAGTCGCAATACGCGCAATGTAGCGCTCACGCCTGAGGGCGAATCGCTGCTCCCGCTGGCTCGCCGTTTGATTGCCGACTGGGACAACGCGGAGGACGAACTGCGTCAACGCTTCACCTTGCAACGTGGGCGCGTGACGGTGGCGGCAATGCCGTCATTTGCCGGTAACCTGCTGCCGCCGATCCTGAAGATATTCCGCGCCCGTTACCCGCAGGTGAACGTGACGGTGCATGACCTGATCAACGAGCAGGTGCTGGAGATGGTTCGCGACCGCCAGGTGGAATTGGGCGTAGCGTTCGAACCGTCCGACGGTTCGTCATTGGCATTCACGCCGCTGTACCTGGACCGATTCATTGCCGTGGTATCGGGAGATTCGCCGTTGGCGCAATTGAACGAGATCGACTGGAAAAGCCTGTTGGAACACCCCTTCATTACCCTTCAGCGCCCATCGACCGTGCGGGTAATGCTCGAAGAGCACCTGGGTACCTTGCAGATCAATCTGCCGGTGGCGCTGGAAAGTCATCAACTGGCCACAGTGGGCAAGATGGTTGCCAGCGGCTTGGGCGTCAGCGCTGTGCCCGCATTGTGCGCGCGGCAGATGGAGGAGGCGGGCGCCCATTGCGTCACCTTGACCGGCCCGGTGATCGAGCGGCCCATTGGGGTACTGACCAAACCAGGGCATGAACTGTCGGCGGCGGCGCAGGTGTTGTTTGATATCTTTCAGGATGAAGCGAGGAAGGGACGGTTTCCGACGTTCTGAAGTTCACACAACAAAAGTGGGAGCTGGCAAGCCAGCTCCCACAATAGATCAAGTACTACTTAGTAGTAACGGTCGATCACTTTAACTTGCGAGCTGTCTTTGAAAGAGGCCCAGGCATTGTTAAGTGTGTCGAACACCTGCTCGATAAAGTTGCGATCGGCTGCGGCTTTCTTGCCGACATAACCCTGGCCACGACGGTACATCTTCAGGCGCGCCGCCAGTTCGCGGTGATTGCGGTCGAACTCGGCTTCTTCGGTGTGGGGCGCCAGGCAGTCAAGTTGAACTTCGCCCGATTTGCCAATCCACAGGATATGGTCGTCGAGTGTGTCTTTCTGCGCTGCGAACATCTCAGCCAATTCATCAATAGTTGGTTGGTTGTTCAGATTCATGTGTAAGCCCCTTGACCAGTTGGCGATCTATCAATTGATTCATTGAAACTTCAAGTTGTCTCCGGCTCAGAAAACCGGGCGTCAGTGACGGTCTGCCGAATACGGGCAGGGTCTTGAACCTGATGCATATAGTCTTGCTGATGAACTGCTACGCAATGCTTTCATAACGAAGACAAGCAGCGCTTAAGCTCCTTGTACCGAGCCCCTTCGGGGCCAGTCAGCTTCATCAATCTGCCTTGTGGGCAGTGCACATCCGGAAAAACAGCTCGGCGGTCAGACGAGCCTGTTCAAAACGCGTGTTACCAACACTCCCGATCCGGGAGACGTCTCGATAATGCAAGGACAAAAAGCTTACGTCAACGATTATGTAGTGATTATTTTCAGGCACTACATAAATCGCTGTGAGGGCGGGAAGATGCGGGAAATCGTGACTTGGGCGTCATTTTTTGGGGCGGCTGGTCTCAGGAGTAACTAGTGTTTCCTGGGTGCACATTGCGACTGTAAGTTTTTCGCGAGCAAGCTCGCTCTTACAGTCGTTCGGCCAGCAAGGGCAGTAATTGCTCGCACGACGCTTCGATTTTCACCTGCAGCAGCTCATCCCCACGGGTCTTGCCCAGATTGATCGCAATCACCGGCTTACCCTGTTCCACTGCCGCCTTGCACAGGCGAAACGCCGAGTAAGCCATCAGCGATGACCCCACGACCAGCAGCCCCTCGGCATCGTGCACCGCAGCCATCGCCCTGGCGGCTGTAGCGGGAGCTACGTTTTCGCCAAAAAACACCACGTCCGGCTTCAGCCGTTGGCCTTCGCAATGGGGGCAGCGTGGCACCTGGAAGTGCTCCTCAAGCGTAGGGTCGAGCAAGGTGTCACCGTCAGGCGCTTGCACCGCATGGACGTGCGCAAAGTGTGGGTTGTCGATTTCCATCTGCCGCTGCACCACATCGCGCTCGCTGCGCTGCTGGCAATCCAGGCACAGCACGCGGTGCAAACTGCCATGTAATTCGATCACATCATGGCTGCCGGCCTGGTCGTGCAGCGTGTCGACGTTTTGCGTGATCAGGCCGCTGATGACCTGACGTTGCTGCAAGGTCGCCAGCGCCTGATGGGCCTTGTTCGGCCGGGCCAGGCGCACCCGTGGCCAACCCAGCATTGCCCTGGCCCAATAACGGCGCCGTGCTTGCGCGGTGGCGAGGAACTCCTGGTACATCATCGGCGCCTTGCCCCGGCGCACCCCTTCGCTGTCGCGGTAGTCGGGGATGCCCGATGAGGTGCTGATCCCCGCACCGGTCAGCACCAGGAAGCGTTTTTCGGCCATCGCCCGATGCAAGGTGTCGAGGTGGTCTGCTTGATGGTCCAGCGTGTCGAGCATGGGGCCTCCTATTCGCCGCGAATGTACTGCTCCAGCTGTTTGATCAAGGCCGCTTGTTCAGCAATGGCCTCTTTGACCAGGTCACCGATGGACAAAAGCCCCAGCAATTCGCCGTCTTCCACCACGGGCAAGTGGCGCAGGTGACTGTCGGTCATGATGTTCATGCACGCTTCGACCGTTTTGTGGGGATCTACGGTGATTACCGGCGAACTCATCACTTCATGAACCCTGGTAGTCACCGACGACAGACCCTTGAGGATGAGTTTACGTGCGTAATCGCGCTCGCTGATGATCCCGACCACGGCGCCGTCCTTGACCACCGGCAAGGCCCCGACGTTTTTCTCGGACATCCGCACCAGCGCCTCGAATACGGTGTGGTCCCACTGGATAGTGTGGACGTCCTGGTTCTTCTGGTCCTTGGCTTTGAGTAATTCTGCGACGGTTTTCATGGCGGCCACTCCGATGTTGTTGTTAGTAGTCAGCGATTGCCCCTACAGAATCCTAGACGGGCCACGTTGCAGCAAGGTCCAAAGCGGCGTTAAACCCGTCGAAAAGCGTCATTCGCCGGTTTTTTTTGCGTATTATCCGGCTTTTACCGGCTTTTTCGCCCGTTTGGGGTTGGCCGTCGTCTTGCGTGGCGCGCTCTTGCGCTTGTTTTTCCACGGTGTGGCGCCTTTGCCTGCCGGGCTGGCGGGACCGGTGATGGTCATGCGCATGCCATGACAGCGAGCCACCTGCTTGCTCATCCACGCCGCTTGTTTGGCGACAAACTCCTCCAGGCTCATTTCGCCGCTTTGCACCATATCCAGCGCCTGCTCCCAGATGGCGGTGGTGCCGGGGTCGGCGATGGCGCGAGGCACCGCGTCAATCAGGCTGAAAGCCGCTGCGGTGGCCGACAGCGCCTTGCCGTTCTTCACCAGGTAACCTCGGTCCAGCAGGCCCTGGATGATCCCGGCGCGGGTGGCTTCGGTGCCAATGCCGGTGGTGTCCTTGAGCTTCTGCTTGAGCAGCGGGTCTTCGACCAGCTTGGCGACGTTTTTCATCGCTTTGATCAGGTCGCCTTCGGTAAAGGGCTTGGGCGGTTGGGTCCACAGGTCCTTGAGATTGACCTTGGCCACAGCACAGTCCTGGCCTTGCACCAGCATTGGCAAGGCTTGAGGTGCAGGCGTTTCCCTGCCTTTGGCGGGAGCAAGGGCTTCGGGCAGCGCGCGTTTCCAGCCCGGTTCGATGACAACTTTGCCCACCGCGCGCAACGCCTGGCCGGCACAATCGAAATCCGCCTGGGTACGGTCGTATTCATGGTTGGGCAGGAACTGCGCCAGGTAGCGCGCGCGTATCAGCGTGTAGACCGCACGGTGCTTTCCGGTGAGCTGCCCTACGTCCTTGCCGGCCCCTGTCGGAATAATGCCGTGGTGGGCGCTGACCTTGGCGTCGTTCCAGGCGCGTGAGCGACGATTGGGGTCCATGTAGGCCATCAGCTCGGCCACGGCCGCGTCCGCGCGACCGAGAGCGGCGAGGATCTTCGGCGCTTCGCTGTGCTGGCTCAACGGCAGGTAGCCGCAATCGCTGCGCGGGTAGGTGATGACCTTGTGGGTTTCGTAGAGGGATTGGGCGATATCCAGGGTTTCCTGGGCGCCGAGGCCGAGCTTCTTGGAGCAGATTTCCTGCAGGGTGCCGAGGTCGAAGGGCAGGGGCGCGACCTCGCGCATGCGCTCGGTGCGCAGCTTAACCAATCGCGCACTGGCAGCGCGGGACATGGCGTCAGCGGCGTCCCGGGCCAGTTGCGGATTGAGGCAACGGCCCTGGTCATCGCAGGCATCGTCGACGGCGCGCCATTGGGCAGTGAAGGTCATGCGCTCGTGGAGCAGGTCCACGTCGATGGCCCAATACGCCACGGGTACGAAATCGGCGATGCTGCGGTCACGGTCGACCACCAGGCGCAAGGTGGGGGTTTGCACGCGGCCCACCGGCAATACGCCCTGATAGCCGGATTGTCGCCCAAGCAAGGTAAACAAGCGGCTCATGTTCATGCCGATCAGCCAGTCGGCGCGGGAGCGGCCCAGGGCCGAGTGATACAGGCTGAAGGTTTGCGCACCGGGCTTGAGGGCGGCCAGGGCCTTGCGGATGGAGGCCTCGTCCAGTGCCGACAACCACAACCGCTGGATCGGCCCGCGATAACGGCAATGTTCCACCAGTTCACGGGCAATCATTTCACCCTCACGGTCGGCGTCGGTTGCGATCACCAGTTCCCGGGCTTCCCCCAGTAAGCGCTTGACCACCTTGAATTGGCTGGCGGTCTTGGGCTTGACCTGCATTTTCCATGTTTGCGGGACGATCGGCAGGTCGGCGAGCACCCAGCGCTTGTATTTGGCGTCATAGGCGTCAGGCGGGGCGGTTTCCAACAGGTGGCCGATGCACCAGGTGACTGTGACCCCGTTGCCCAGCCAGCATCCATCGCCCCGGCGGCTGGCGCCGAGCACGGCCGCGATGTCCTTGGCCTGGGAGGGTTTTTCACAGAGGTACAGCTGCATGGTCATCACATCAGATCGGGTTGATGCCTGGCAGGATGCTTAGTCAGAGAGATTTGAGCAACCATTATCTGTATGGATGTACAGCTTATAGTTTCAAGCTACAAGCTACAAGAAAGAGCCGAGTGGCTTTTACTTGCCGCTTGCAGCTTGCCCCTTAAAGCTCATTCAGTTGTTGTCGATATCCACATGCCGGGTTTCCTTGAGGCAGAACAAGCCGACCACCAGGCTGACCCCGGTCACCACCACCGGGTACCACAAGCCGTAGAAAATGTCCCCGGTGTACACCACCAAGGCAAACGATACGGTTGGCAGGAACCCGCCAAACCAGCCGTTACCGAAATGGTAGGGCAGCGACATCGAGGTGTAGCGGATGCGTGTCGGGAACAGCTCCACCATCAGCGCCGCCAGGGGGCCGTAGCACATGGCGGCGATCAGGATCAGTGCCACGATCAGCGCCACCACCATGACCTTGTTGACCTGGGCCATGTCCGCCGAGCTTGGGTAGCCGGCCAAGGTCACCGCGCCGCGCAGTGCCGCTTCATCGAAGCCATCGATACGCACGTCACCGACGCTGACCTGCACCGGCGCGCCGGCTGGGGCGGCGATGCTGCTGTACGGCAGGCCTTGCTTGACCAGGAAGGTCTTGACCTTGTCGCACGGGCTGTCAAAGCGCGCCTTGCCCACCGGGTCGAACTGGAAGGTGCAGGTGGCCGGGTCGGCCAGTACGGTAATCGGTGCCTGGTGACTGGCCTGGTCCATCGCCGGGTTGGTGTAGTGCGCCAGGCTCTTGAAGATCGGGAAATACAGCACGGTCGCCAGCAGCAGGCCGAGCATCAGCACCGGTTTGCGTCCGACCTTGTCCGACAGCCAGCCAAACAGGATGAAGAACGGCGCGCCAATCACCACACTGATGATCAGCAGCATGTTGGCCAGGGCCGGGTCCATCTTCAGGAACTGGGTGAGGAAGAACAGTACATAAAACTGCGCCGCATAGAAGGTCACCGCCTGCCCGCCGTTGATGCTGAACAGCGCGATCAATACGACCTTGAGGTTTTCCCATTTACCGAACGACTCGCGGATCGGCGCCTTGCTGGCCTTGCCTTCCTCTTTCATTTTCAGGAACGCTGGCGACTCGTGCAGGCTCATGCGAATCCAGGTGGAGATGCCCAGTAGCACGATGGAGAACAGGAACGGAATGCGCCAGCCCCACACCTCGAACTGGTCGCCGGTGAAGTAACGGCAGGCCAGCACCACCAGCAACGACAGCAACAGGCCGAGGGTGGCGGTGGATTGAATCCAGCTGGTGTGCAAGCCGCGTTTGCCGGGGGGCGCATGTTCGGCGACATAGGTGGCGGCGCCACCGTATTCACCGCCCAGGGCCAGGCCTTGCAGCATGCGCAGCACGATCAGAATGATCGGCGCAGCGATGCCGATGCTGGCATAGGTCGGCAACAGTCCCACGCAAAAGGTTGCCACGCCCATCAGGATGATCGTGACGAGGAAGGTGTACTTGCGCCCGATCATGTCGCCCAGGCGGCCGAATACCAGCGCGCCGAAGGGCCGCACCACGAAGCCTGCGGCGAACGCCATCAACGCAAAGATGAACGCCGTGGTGTCGTTGACCCCGGCAAAGAACTGCTTGCTGATCACCGCCGCGAGGGCGCCGTAGAGGAAGAAGTCATACCATTCGAACACTGTCCCGAGAGACGAGGCGAAAATGACTTTCTTCGAGTCGTTGCGGGTGCTCGCATGTATCGCGGAGCCCAGGGGTTGAGCATGTTCTGACATCGGGTAGCCCTCACAGTGATTATTTATTGTTGTTCCACTGTCGGCGCCAGGTGCGGCGCCGCTATTCAGATTGCGTGAACCGTTTCTCTCTGCGGGGCGAGGCTCCTTGTGTTCGGTGAAAGGATCAGTTGCGCGGCCTTCTCGGCGATCATCAGCGTCGGTGAGCAGGTGTTGCCGGAGGTAATGCGCGGCATGATCGAGGCATCGGCGATGCGCAGGCCCGGCACGCCATGCACGCGCAACTGCGCGTCGACCACCGCGTCCTGGTCATTGCCCATGCGGCAGGTGCCCACCGGATGGAAGATCGTCGTGCCGATACGCGCCGCCGCTTCGTGCAGCTGTTCTTCGGTTTGCAGGGCGTCACCGGGCAAATATTCCACCGGCTTGAACTGGCTCAGGGCTGGTGCAGCCACGATCCGCCGTGTCAGGCGAATGGCGTCGGCGGCTACGCGCAGGTCTTCGGGATGGCTGAGGTAGTTGGGCCGGATCAGCGGTGCGTCCGCCGGGTTGGCCGAGCGTATGTCGATGCGCCCGCGACTGTGCGGGCGCAGGTCGCAGACCGATGCGGTAAACGCGGGGAACGCGTGCAGCGGCTCGCCAAAACGCTCCAGGGACAGCGGCTGCACATGGTATTCAAGGTTGGCCGAGGTCTGCTCCGGCCCGGAGCGGGCAAACGCGCCAAGCTGGCTGGGGGCCATCGACAGCGGCCCGCTGCGGTCGTACAGGTAGCGCAGGCCCATGCCCATCTTGCCCCAGAGGGTGCCGGCGATCTGGTTCAGGGTGCGGGCGTTTTCCAGTTTATAGATCAGGCGCAGTTGCAGGTGGTCCTGCAGGTTGCCACCCACGCCCGGCAGTTCATGAACCACGTCGATGCCCAACGGCTTGAGCACATGGGCGGGGCCGATACCCGAGCGTTGCAGGATGCCCGGCGAGCCGACGGCGCCGGCGCACAGCACGATTTCCCGGCGCGCTTTCCAGCTCAGTGGCTGGCCGTGTTGGCGCCCGACGACCTGAGAAGCGCGGCCGTTTTCCAGCACCACGCGATCGACCTCCACCTCAGTCAGTACGGTCAGGTTCGGCCGTTGGCGCACCGGTTTGAGAAACGCCTTGGCCGCATTCCAGCGCACCCCGGCCTTCTGATTGACCTGGAAATAGCCGCAGCCTTCGTTATCGCCCTGATTGAAATCGCTGATGTTGGCGATGCCGCTTTGCTTTGCGGCCTCGCGAAACGCATCCAGGATCGGCCACGACAGACGCTGCTGCTCGACACGCCACTCGCCGCCGTCGCTGTGGAATGGCGAGGCGCCGGCAAAATGGTTTTCGCTGTGCTTGAACAGTGGCAATACGTCGTTCCAGGCCCAACCTGGATTACCTTGCGCCGCCCAGCCGTCATAGTCCTGGGCCTGGCCGCGCATGTAGATCATGCCGTTGATGGACGAGCATCCCCCCAGCACCTTGCCGCGCGGGTAACTCAAGGCACGACCTTGCAGGCCAGCCTGGGCTTCGGTCTTGAAGCACCAGTCGGTGCGCGGGTTACCGATGCAGAACAGGTAACCGACTGGAATATGGATCCAGGGGTAGTTATCGCGACCACCGGCCTCCAGCAGCAGCACGCGATGGGCCGGGTTGGCGGACAGCCGATTGGCCAGCAAGCAGCCGGCGGGGCCGGCGCCGACGATCACGTAATCGTATTCAGCAGGTGCAATGGGCATCGGGGGTCTCGCTTGTTTTTCTTATTGGCTCCATCCTAGTTGTTAGTTTTCGTCTTAAAAATGTTAGTTTTTGCCCAGCTGCTGTGCGTTTTTAAACAGCGCTGCCCATGGGTGCGCAACGGAGGCGATATGTTCGACTGGAATGACCTGCGGTTTTTTCTCGAATTGCAGCGCAGCGGCCGTTTGCTCACCGCCGCGCAACGTTTGAAAACCACGCACGCCACGGTGGCCCGGCATATCGAGGCCATCGAAAAAAGCCTCGGTACCGCGCTGTTCGTGCAGCACGCCCAGGGGTATGAGCTGACGCCGGCCGGCGAAGCCTTGCTCAAACATGCCGAAGCCATGGAAAACGTCGCACTGCTGGCGGAAGACGAACTCACCCATTCTGCAGCGCCTCTGGGCAAGATTCGTCTCGGGGTGGCGGAGGGCCTGGGGGTGATGTTCCTCGCCGGTCGCATGGCTGGGCTGTTTGAACGTTATCCCGGCTTGGAAGTGGAATTGCTCGCGGTGCCGCGCTTTGTCAGCATCCTCAACCGCGAAGCGGAAATCAGCATTCACCTGGAACGCCCCAGCGTCGATCAGTTGGTCACCCGCAAACTCACCGATTACCGCCTGGCGCTGTATGCCAGCCGCGCTTATCTGCAGCGTCATCCGCCGATTGAAAAACGCGAAGACCTCGCGGCCCATTCATGGATCGATTATGTCGACGACCTGCTGTTCAGCCAGGAACTGAAATTCCTCAGCAGCTTCTGTCGCAACCCCAAGGTGGTCTTCCACAGCACCAGCGTGATTGCGCAACACCAGGCCGCGCGGTCGGGTTTGGGCATTGCGGTATTACCCTGTTTCATGGCGGCGGGCGATGCGGGCCTGGTGCCGTTGTTGCCGGGGGAGAGCATCCAGCGCAGCTATTGGATCAGCTCGCGTCGGGAGTTGCACAAGTCGGTGCGGTTGCGGGTGTTATGGGATTACGTGGTGGAGTTGTGCGCGCGGGAGCAGAAACTGTTGCTGGGTGAGGGCTGACTGACGAAACCGAATCAAAAGTGTGGGAGGGGGCTTGCTCCCGATGGCGGTGGGTCAGCTTCGAATTTGCTGACTGATACACCGCCATCGGGAGCAAGCCCCCTCCCACATTGGATTTGGGCAGGGGTTTAACTTGGGGCGTGGCCTTCTTCTAAAGAAACCAGCGATATTCCCGCGCAGAAATCTCCTGCTGGAACGCCAGATGATCCTGGCGTTTGTTCTCGCAATACACATCGACGAATTCCGCGCCCAGCTTGTCGCGCACCACCGACTGATGTTGCATGGCGCGCACGGCGTCGAGCATGTCCACGGGGAAATCGGTGCCACTGCTGCGGTCTTCGTTCAGCGGCGCGATGGGCTCCTGCCTGGCTTCAAGGCCATGCTCCAAACCGGCGAGGATCGCGGCCAACACCAGGTACGGGTTGGCGTCGGCGCTGGCCAGGCGATGCTCGATTCGCAGGTTGCGTGGGTCGGACTCGGGGATGCGCACGCACGCATCACGGTCTTCGAAGCCCCAACTGGCGCGGGTAGCGGCGTTGACCGTGCCGCCGAGGCGGCGGAACGCGTTGTGGTTGGGCGAGAAGATCGGCATGCAGTGGGGCAGCAACGCCAGGCAACCAGCCACGGCGTGGCGCAGTGGTTGCTGCTGGTGCGCCGCCAGCACGTTGTTGCCCGCGCCGTCATACAGGCTGACATGCACATGCATGCCACTGCCGGGAAACTGCAGGTAAGGCTTGGCCATGAAGCTGGCGCGGTAACCGTGTTTGAGCGCCACGCCGCGGGTGCTACGGCAGAACAGGGCGGCCCAGTCGGCGGCGCGCAGGCCGTCATCGCAATGGCCGAAATTGATTTCGAATTGGCCCGGGCCGATTTCGGCGGTGATCACCGTGATATCGATGCCCTGGGCCTTGGCGGTTTGTGCCATGTCGTCCAGCACGTCGCTGAAGCGCGACAGCCGCTCGATATGCAAGTTGGGCTGGTCGTCGACATCGTCGCTCAGCGGGTCGCGGGCGAATTGCGGCAGGCCGTCGTCGAGCTTTTTGTCGAACAGATAGAACTCCAGTTCAAACGCCACCACCGGGTGAATGCCTTTGTGGTGCAGGCGTTCCAGCACTTTGGTCAGCACTTCGCGGGGTTCGAATTCGATGGGCGCTTCGGTGCCATCGGAAGTGATCAGCATCTGCCCCAGCGGCTGCGATTCCCAGCTCACCGGCTTCAGCGTACCCGGCACCAGGCGCCGATTGGCGTCCGGGTCACCGTCGTTGAAGCAGTAGTCGCCGATCTTGAACAACCCGCCCTGGGCGCCCAGCAATACGGCGTTCTGCGGCAGCTTCAACGGGCTGCCGGCGGCGACTTTCTCGAGCATTTCCACCGGGTAGCGCTTGCCGTAGAAATGCCCCGGAATGTCCAGGGCGATCAGGTCGACGTAGCGCACCTCGGGGTGGTTCTGGCGGAAGGTCCGTACTTCGGCCAGCAAGGTTGCAGATGGGCTTTTCACGGGTGCAGCTCCTAGTTGTAAACCCACAGCACGCGGGCGGGCAGGTCGGTCAGGTTGGCGTAGCGACATTGGGCGAAACTGGCCAGATGAAAGCTGTCGCCAGGGCCAAGAGTGACCGCATCGGCCTCGCCTTCAACCCACAGCGTCAACTCACCCTCCAGCACAAAACCGGCCTGTTCGGCACGGTCGCTCATGGCCTGCTCACCACTGTTGGCACCGGGTGCCAACAGGCTGTCGAGCATCGAAAACGCGCCGTTCATGCTCGGCGAGACGAGGATGTCGGTGATGCCATTGGCGTAGTACACCGTGCGCCGCTCGCTGGGCCGCGTTACCCAGTCCACCGCCTTGGGTTTGGGCTGGCTGTAGAAGTAAGTGGTAGGCACGTCGAGGGCGTGGCTGATGGCGGTCAGGTCGGCCACGGTCGGGCGCGACAGGCCACGTTCCACTTGGGACAGGAAACCCACCGAACGTTGGATCTTGTGCGCCAATTGCGCCAGGGTGAGTTTCTTGTGCTTGCGCAGGTCGTGGATCAGGGCGGCGAGGGTGGCGAGTTCATCTTGAGGTGTCATGAAATTTAATTCGAATAATTTCATGAAAAATTACAGGATTAATTTCACGTAAGCAACGACCATGGAGGATCATTGTGGGGAGGGAGCTTGCTCCCGCTGGGCCGCGAAGCGGCCCTAATTCGGCCACCGCATTTTTTCAGGTGTGTCCCGGCCGGCTTTTTTGGGGCTGCTGCGCAGCCCAGCGGGAGCAAGCTCCCTCGCCACGGGGAGTGGGGAAACATAATGAAATTGAGTCGTGGAGCGACCTTTCTCGGGCCTGCTAGGTTGAATGAGTCATTCAATCAAAGGGAGCGACGGATTGCTTCAAAGGCCCAACTCTCATTTACTACGGCGAGGTCGTTATTCAGAAGCAGGTCGCGTGTACTTGGTGACGGCCGTGGTTTATCAGCGGCGTCCGGTTTTTGCTGAAATGGCTCTGGGGCGGTTATTGGTTGCAGAGCTCAAACGAGCCCACGATGCAGGTCTGCTTGCTTCGTTGGCCTGGGTCATCATGCCGGATCATCTTCACTGGATGTTTGAGCTGCGTGACGCAACGTTGCCGCAGGTGATGCGACAAGTGAAGTCACGCAGCACGTTGACCATCAATCAAGCCTGTCGTACGAAGGGCGCGTTTTGGCAGAGCGGATACCATGATCGCGCGGTGCGAGCCGAGGAAGATCTTATAAAAATCGCGCGTTACATCATTGCCAACCCCTTGCGGGCAGGGTTGGTCGAGCATATCGGCGACTACTCACTCTGGGACGCAATCTGGTTATGAGTTTGAGTTCCCCGATGTGGCGAGGGAGCTTGCTCCCGCTGGGCCGCGAAGCGGCCCCAATCCATCCACCACGTTCGTTCAGGTATATCTCGGTCGGGCTGTTTGGGGCTGCTGCGCAGCCAGCGGGAACAAGCTCCCTCGCCACAGGGGTTATCGGCGACCGGGTAGTGTTTTCACCTGAATGTTTTCACGCCCCTGCGGTCGGAACCTGGGTACGCACCCAAAATTGAAGGAGCACCCATGAAGTCCAGATCCCTCGTTGCCTGTGTTCTCGTTGCTGCGAGCCTGTCTACCGCCAGTTTTGTGGTGCAGGCCGGCGATACGCCCCAGGAAACCGTGCAGCCTTCCAACATCAATACCCGTGACTTGAAGGAAGGTGACCGCGCCCCGGATATCCTCATGCGCAAGGAGTCGGCCCTCAGCGACTGGAAAAAACGTGGCCTCAAGCAGCCCGAGGAAGAGAGCCAGTGGGCGCGGGTCGGCGATAAATATGTGCTGCTCAAGACCACCAACGGCACCATCCTTGAGATCACACCGGTCAAGAAATAATCCTGCCGCACCACCTGCTCGTGTCACGTTTCTTGCGTTAAGGTAACCGACCGCAATGGTCGCGTTACCTTCAAAGAAAAGAGAGCAGGATGCTTGCCACCATCAAAAACTACCCCCGTACGGTGAATCTGTTGCTGTCCGCCACGTTGCTGCTGACGTTGGCCAAGGCGATCACCTTTCCGTACCTGGTGATCTACCTCACCCGCCACTTTGCCCTCGACATCAGCCAGGTCGGCCTGGTTATCGGCAGCTCGCTGATTGTCGGCTCGTTGCTCAGCGTCTATGGCGGGTTCCTTGTCGATCGCGTCAACAGTTACCGTTTGCTGCTCGGTCTGAGCCTGGTGTTTGTGCTGGGCTTTATCGGTACGGTTGTGGCGCAGAATATCTGGGCGTTCTACAGCTGCCTGATCCTGATCAACCTGGCCTATGCGGTCATCGATATCGCGATCAAGGCCGGCTTCGCCAGCTTGCTGCCCGAGGAGGGGCGCAGCGAAGTGTTCTCGATCAAATATACGCTGACCAATATCGGCTACGCCGTGGGGCCATTTTTTGGCGCGATGGTGGCGAAGCTGGATATCAGCCTGCCGTTTATACTGTCGGCGCTGTTGGGCGTGGGATTTTTCCTGCTGTACTGGCGTTTGGGCGACCGCACATTGACCACCGTCGACGCCACGCAAAAACCGGTGCCGTTTCTCGCCGTGGGCCGTGTGCTGCTCAAGGATCATCGCCTGGTGTGTTTCACCCTCGGTGGCCTGCTCAGTGCGGTGGTATTCGGCCAATTTACGGCCTACCTATCGCAATACCTGGTGACTACCACCACTGCCGAATATACCTACACTGTAATCAGCGCCGTGCTCACCACCAACGCCGTGCTGGTGATTGCCTTGCAGTACCTGATTGGCCGGCGCATCTCGCACCGTTACCTGAGCCAGTGGCTGATCGCAGGTTTGGGCATGTTCATGCTGGGGCTGATTGGCTTTGCGTTGGCCAGCAGCGTGATGTGGTGGGTGCTGGCGATGGCGGTGTTTACCGTGGGGGAAATTATTGTGTTCCCGGCCGAGTACATGTTTATCGACCGAATTGCGCCTGATGCGCTGCGGGGGATGTATTACGGCGCGCAAAACCTGTCCAATCTCGGCGCCGCCTTGGGGCCGGTGTTATGCGGGATGGTGCTGGCCAGCCTGCCGGCGCATTACATGTTTTATATGCTCGGGATGTTTATCGTCGGCGGCGGGGTGTTCTACTTCATTGGGGCGAAGCTGAAGGCAAGTCATCCAGCGTGAGCTTGCCGACGTTGTTGCTTTGCAGCTCATAGCGCAATTCATCCACCATTTTCGCCACTTCCTCCGGGGTCTGCAGCCGTTTGGTGCTGATCCCGGTGACCACCAGATCGACCCGTCCGGTTTCGGCGTCGAATACCTTGAGGGTCAAGGATGCGTCCCGGCACAGGGTGAATTCGCAGGTCAGCGGCGACAAGCCTTCTTCGATGCAATTTCGCAGTTGAGAGAGGGTAAACATGCAGGTTCCTTCAAGGCACAGAGACGATGCCTTAAAGGTTATTGATTAGCCTGCTGCCTCATAAGGCGAATTAGCACTAGCTGCACTAGTGCATTTGCACTCTTAACGTTTGTTCTTTATCCGTACTTCACCGGCAAACAGCCCGCGTTCGCGGGCCCAGACGATGGCCGTACTGCGGCTGTGCACGCCCAGCTTGGAGTACACCGTCGCCACGTGGTTGCGCACGGTGTTGGGTGCCAGCTTCAGGCGCGAGGCGATCTCCTTGTCGGCCAGGCCCTCGCAGATCAAACCCAGCACGTCGCGCTCACGGGCGGTGAGGTCGGTAAAGGAAACGTTGGGCAGGTCAGGGCTGTTGACGCTTTTGGCATTGGCGAGTTTTTCGATCAGGGTCTGGCTGAACCAGGAGGTGTCCTGCATGACTTCCTCGATGGCCGCCACCAGTTCCAGCTCCGAGCGTTTACGTTCGGTGATGTTCATGAATACCAGCAGGTAGCACGGCATGTCCTGGATGATCACGGTGTCGGCCGACACCACGCAGTCGATCACTTCATCGCCTTTCTTGCGCACCTTGAGGTCATGACCTTCCAGGTTTCCGGCTTTCTCCAGGGTCGCGAACAACTGGGCGCCGGCCTGGGGGCTGTCGATGAAGTCGATGTCTTCGATGGATTTGCCGATCAGTTCTTCACTGATATAGCCGGTGATACTCATGAACGCTTCGTTGATATCCACCACCTGGCGATTGGCGGCGTTGCACACCAGGGTTGGCACGGGCGTCAGGCGGAAGGACTTGGCGAAGCGTTCTTCACTCTGGCGCAGGGCGATTTCCGCTTTGCGTCGCGGCTCCAGGTCCATGAACGAGAACAGCATGCAGTCCTCTTCGTTCATGTCCAGGGGCTGGCCGGCGACGATCACCAGCTTGCTGCCGCCTTCGGGCAGTCGCAGCTCTGCCTGCATCTGTGGAATGGTCGAGCCTTGCCCCAGCCGCTCGATAGCCAAGTCCTTGCGTTCGGCCTGTTCGAGCACGTCCAGTTCATACACGGATTTACCGATGACTTGGTCGCGGTTGTAGCCGGTCATCTCCAGGAAGCCCTGATTGACCTTGATGTAGCGCAGGTCGCTGAGGCGGCAGATCACGGCGGGCGCGGGGTTGGCGTTGAAGGTTTTCTCGAAACGCTGCTCGGCGCTCGCCCATTCGGTGGCGTCACTGAGGATCAGCACCAACAGTTCCGGCTCGCCGTGCGAGTCGGTAATCACCAGGCTGCGCAGGCGGTGAACCCAGGTCTTTTCTTCATCGGCCGTAGGAATGACCTCCACGATCACGTCGCTGAACTCATCACCCGCCGCCGCGCGGGCCAGAGGGTAGTTATCCAGTTGCAACGGGTGGTAATTGCGATAACGCAAGGTGAAGCGCTCGGCGTATTCCTGCCCATTGGCGCCCAGCCCCATGACGTCAGTGACGCCGTGCATGGTCAATGCGGCTTCGTTGGCCCAGAGAATGGTCTGGTCGACCTCGGCCAGGATCACGCCGTCGGACAACCCGGAGATGATCTGCTGCAATTGGCGGCGGTTGGTTTCTTTGGCAAGAACATCCTGTGTCATAGGTTCTCCAAGGTGTGGACGCATGGGTTTTACGACATCCCCGGTTCAGGATAGTGCAGAGAAGTTGTCCGGGTGGGAGCGCGAATGAACCAGGCGGGGTAGTGCATACGGGCCCCGTCGCGTGCCATTGGCTTGATATGGTTTGCAGTAAGGACTCCGCCTGTGTGAGCGCGTAAAATGCCGGGATTTTACGCGTTTCACGCAAGGGTGCCCTTTGAGCGCAAGCAAAACCGTCGGACTGTTACTGCTCACTTCCCTGTTGGCGGCGTGCGGCACCTCGCCGCCACGCACGCCCAATGATATCTGCGGCATCTTTCGCGAAAAGGATGACTGGTACGACGCGGCCAAGGTCACGCAAAACCGCTGGGGCGTGCCGATCCAGGTGCCCTTCGCGATCATGTATCAGGAGTCGGGCTTTCGCTACGATGCCAAGACGCCGCGTAAATACCTACTGTGGATCATTCCCTGGGGGCGCGTTTCCACCGCTTCCGGCTATGCCCAGGCCAAGGATGAAGTGTGGAATGACTACCGCAAAAGCACCGGCCGCAGCGGCGCCGATCGCGAGGATTTCGACGACGCCATCGACTTTATCGGTTGGTACATGGACAAGACCTACAGCATCAACGGCGTCTACAAGTACGACGCCTACGGCCAATACCTGAACTACCACGAAGGCTGGGGTGGTTATCGTCAGCGCACCTATGCCAGCAAAGCCTGGCTGCCGCCGGTGGCGAGCAAAGTGCAGGCCCGTTCGCAGATGTATGCGCGGCAGTATGCCGGGTGCAAGGATGAATTGGGGCGAGGGTTTTGGAGTCGGTTCTGGCATTGGTTATAAACGCCGATTACTGGATGCATGCAAATCGAAATGTGGGAGGGGGCTTGCTCCCGATAGCAGGCTGTCAGTCATGATGGGGTGACTGATGCACCGCATCGGGAGCAAGCCCCCTCCCACATTGGATCGCGTGGCCATGACACTTGCAAAACCCACCCGGTTCTGGGAAAACCGCAGCCTTTCACGCCTTCAATGAGAGCCCCATGAGCAACGATGAATTGCAGATCACCGACATCCGCCTGGGCGACGGCAAAGCCGTGGTCAAGGGCGCGCTGATTACCACTCAATACACCGGCACCCTGGAAGACGGCACGGTGTTCGATTCGTCTTGGGAGCGGGGCAAACCGTTTCAGTGCGTGATTGGTACAGGTCGGGTGATCAAGGGTTGGGACCAGGGATTGATGGGCATGCAGGTTGGCGGTATACGCACGTTGTATGTACCGGCGCACCTGGCCTACGGCGAGCGCTCGATGGGTGCGCATATCAAGCCAAACAGCAACCTGCGTTTCGAGATTGAATTGCTGGAAGTGCTGACGCGGGATGATTGAAAGGATTGAATATGGACGTTGATCCACGCGTGTTGCCTGGCTGCTCCCTCGAAGGCATTCGGGTGGTTGAGCTACTTGGTTGTGACGAGGCTGAACTGCAAGATTTTTTTGAACAAGCGCCGGATTACTTCAAGGCGGTTAACGGCGAACCCGCTACCCCGATTGAGGCTCGGGATGAGCTAAACGGCCAATTGCCCGCAGGCTGGCGTTGCAGGCGGATGTACTGGTTGGGTTACCGCGATGCGCAAAACCAATTGGTCGCCGTGGTGAATATCGCCGCAGATTTGCTCGCCGTCGGAGTGTGGCATATCGGATTGTTGATGGTGCATACACGTTGGCACGGCAGCGGGCTGGCGCAGCGGCTGCACGCGGACCTCGAGGCATGGGCGGTGGGGAAGGGTGCCCACTGGTTGCGGTTGACGGTTGTGGTTGGCAATACCAAGGCCGAGCGTTTTTGGCCCAGGCTGGGGTATGTGACGGTGCGCATTCGAGAGGGGATTGCAATGGGGCGGCAGGTGAATAGGGTACTGATTCAGGTCAAGCCGATTGCCGAAAAGGGTATTGATGCCTATCTGGCCTTGGTCGAGCGCGACCGCCCCGGTGCTCCATAGCCTGGAACTTACACCGAGCCCATGTTGCGGGGCTTGCCTGCAAAGGCAGAGTGTCAGGCATGAATTAGTAGCTGACACACCGCCATCGGGAGCAAGCCCCCCCACATTGCTCATTGGTGTGGTCGAGAAAGGGGTTCCTGAACCCATCCTGAAGAAATTTCTTATTCACCATGCGGAAACTTTCCTACGGTTTACTCTGCATAAATCGCGGCGTAAGCTTCGCGCGTTTTCATCAATAGCGGAGACCCTCAGTGGGTACTTGTTCGAGTGACAGTAGTCGGCCGGTTTCAGTAACCGGCACATACTTGGCAAGGTAACGCGCATTTTTTCGATGCCGTTGTCTCGCCAGAAAAGCGAGAAGCGGCATCTCGGCAGCAGCCATTCCTGGCGCCTGCCTGATCCCTCTCATCGACGCTGACCAGCACCCGAGTTGCCTCGGGAGGCTACGGACGCGCCTGCCTTTTACGGTGGGCGGGCCAGGTTCGGCTGCGCCTGTTCGGCAGGCGCAGTGCGGATGGGCGGTACCTGCACGAGGGTTTTTCATCGCGCAGGAGTAACACCATGAACCTCACGCTGCTCAAAGAGTTCTTCGCCGGTTTTCTGCGGACCCGGCATATCGCCCGGCACTTTCGGCGCCTGACGATGCTGGAGACCGTGACCGACGCCAGCGTCAGCCGCGAAGTACCGCCTAGCCTCGCGCAAACCCTGGTGGCCGCAGCCAACGGCAGTGCCGTGCAGCTGCTGGGCATGCTGGGCAGCCACGCCGAGGGTTTGAACACCCAGGAGGCCGACGCGTTGCGCGGGCAGTACGGGCTCAATGAAGTCGAGCACGAGCAGCCGCTGCCTTGGTGGGTGCACGTGTGGCACTGCTATAAAAACCCGTTCAACCTGCTGCTGACGTTGCTGGCGGTGATCTCCTGGCTGACCGAGGACATGAAGGCCGCTTTGGTGATTTTCTCCATGGTGGTGCTGTCGACCCTGTTGCGTTTCTGGCAGGAGGCCAAATCGAACAAGGCCGCCGACGCCTTGAAGGCCATGGTCAGCAACACGGCCACAGTGTTGCGCCGGGACGCGGCCAAGCGTCTTGAGCTGCCGATCAAGCAACTGGTACCGGGCGATCTGATCGTGCTGTCGGCCGGCGACATGATTCCCGCTGATTGCCGCGTACTCAGTGCCAAGGACCTGTTCGTCAGCCAGGCGGCGATGACCGGTGAATCGATGCCGGTGGAGAAGTTCGTCCAGCAGCAGGATGCCCAGGTTCGCAACCCGCTGGACTTGGAAAACATCCTGTTCATGGGCACCAACGTGGTGTCCGGCGCCGCCACGGCGGTGATTCTCGCCACCGGCAACCACACTTACTTCGGCGCCCTGGCGCAACGCGTCACGGCGACCGACCGTGCCACCACTTCCTTCCAGCAGGGAGTCAACAAGGTCAGCTGGCTGTTGATCCGTTTCATGTTCGTGATGGCCCCGCTGGTGTTGTTCATCAACGGGTTCACCAAGGGTGACTGGACCGAAGCGTTGCTGTTCGCGCTGTCGATTGCCGTGGGCCTTACCCCGGAAATGCTGCCGATGATCGTCACCTCGACGTTGGCCAAGGGCGCGGTGTTTCTGTCGCGCAAGAAGGTCATCGTCAAGCGCCTCGACGCGATCCAGAATTTCGGCGCCATGGATGTATTGTGCACCGACAAGACCGGCACGCTTACCCAGGACAGGATTTTCCTGGCGCGCCATGTGGATGTGTGGGGCCAGGAATCCGAGGATGTACTGGAAATGGCCTACCTCAACAGCTACTACCAGACCGGTTTGAAAAACCTGCTGGATGTGGCCGTGCTCGAGCACGTCGAAATCCATCGTGACTTAAAGGTCGGTACCGCCTTCCAGAAGGTCGATGAGATTCCATTCGACTTCAATCGGCGTCGCATGTCGGTAGTGGTGGCGGAGCAGGACCAGCCGCATCTGCTGATCTGCAAAGGCGCGGTGGAGGAGATTTTGGCAGTGTGCAGCACCGTGCGCCATGGCGAGGTCAACGAGGCATTGACGGACGAACTGCTGGCGCGCATTCGCCAGGTGACCGCAGCGTTCAATGATGAGGGCCTGCGGGTGGTGGCCGTGGCCGCACAACCGATGGCGCCAGGTCGCGATACCTACAGCCTGGCGGATGAAAACAACCTGACCCTGATCGGCTATGTGGCCTTCCTCGACCCACCCAAGGAAAGCACCGCGCCTGCGCTCAAGGCCCTGAAGGCCCATGGCGTAGCGGTCAAAGTGCTGACGGGCGATAACGAACGAGTCACCGCAAAGATCTGCCGTGGAGTCGGCCTGGAGCAGCAAGGGCTGCTGATGGGTAACGACATCGAGGACATGACCGACGCCGAGCTGGCCCAGGCCGTGGAAACCACCAATGTGTTCGCCAAGCTCACGCCCAGCCACAAGGAGCGCATCGTGCGCCTGCTCAAGGCCAACGGGCATGTGGTCGGGTTCATGGGGGATGGCATCAATGATGCGCCGGCACTGCGTACCGCGGATATCGGCATTTCGGTGGACAGCGCGGTAGACATCGCCAAGGAGGCCGCCGACATCATCCTGCTGGAAAAGAGCCTGATGATCCTGGAGGAGGGCGTGCTGGAAGGCCGCCGCACCTTCGCCAACATGCTCAAGTACATCAAGATGACCGCCAGCTCTAACTTCGGCAACGTGTTCTCGGTGCTGGTGGCGAGCGCGTTCATCCCGTTTCTGCCAATGCTGCCGATGCACCTGCTGGTGCAGAACCTGCTGTATGACATCTCGCAGATCGCGATTCCGTTCGACAACGTCGACGAGGAGATGCTCGCCAAGCCGCAACGCTGGCAGCCGGGAGATGTGGGCCGCTTCATGCTGTTCTTCGGGCCGATCAGCTCGATCTTTGACATCACTACGTTCGCGCTCATGTGGTACGTGTTCGATGCCAACACGCCGGACCACCAGACCCTGTTCCAGTCGGGCTGGTTCGTGGTGGGGCTGCTCACCCAGACGTTGATCGTGCACATGATCCGCACCCCGAAAATCCCGTTCCTGCAAAGCCGTGCGGCGATGCCGTTGATGGTCATGACGGGCGTGATCATGGCGGTCGGGATCTTCCTGCCGATGGGACCACTGGCGCATTACTTCAAACTGCAGGCGCTGCCGTCGCTGTACTTCGTGTTCCTGCCCGTGATCTTGCTGGCGTACATGGCGCTGACCCAGGCGGTGAAGGGCTACTACATCCGCAAGTTTGGCTGGCAGTAGTTGCCGCAGCAGTCATGGAAGTTTTTATATGCAGGCAATCAACAACATCAACCTCGACTCTCTGGTGGATACCGTCGTCAGCCTCACGGCGGCGTTCCTCCTTGGCGGCTTGATCGGCTTCGAGCGCCAGTACCGCCAGCGCACCGCAGGCTTGCGCACCAATGTGCTGGTGGCGGTCGGCGCAGCGATCTTTGTCGACATGGCCAATCGCTTGGGCGGTGCGGAAGGCGCGGTGCGCGTGGTCGCGTATGTGGTGTCGGGCATCGGCTTCCTGGGGGCCGGGGTGATCATGCGCGAAGAAGGCAATGTGCGCGGGCTCAATACAGCCGCCACCCTCTGGGCGTCGGCCGCAGTGGGAGCCTGTGCGGGGGCCGACCTGATCCTCGAGGCCTTGCTGGGTACGCTGTTCGTACTGGCCGCCAATACGTTGCTGCGGCCGATCGTCAACAACATCAACCGCCAGCCTTTGGACGTAGTCTCGGCCGAGGTCACCAACATCCTCTATGTCATCGCGCGGCGCAGCCAGCAACAGGCGGTCATGGTGCTGTTGGAAGCCGAGCTGGCGCGATGCAACTACCCGGCCAGTGATGTCGACGTAAGGCCGTTCGGCAGCGAAGAAGTTGAAATCGAGGCCACCCTGGCCGCGACGTCGGTCGACGGTGACGAGCTGGATGCATTGGTGGCGCGTATTTCCACCTCCAGCCTGGTGGTGCAGGCGTTCTGGAGCCCGAGTACCACCGACTGACCCGCCCGCCTGAAAGCCCGTCGAGCCAATATCGACTAAGCTTTTTTGCGAGGAAAAATCCTACAAGTAGTCAGGACTATCCCTTCAATCAAAACGTCATTGCATTGTTAAGGTTGGGCACTTACGGCTGGGCGCTCGTTCTCGTTCAGCCGTGATTGCTCGTGATGTTCAATGGAAGGGGCCAGGCTGCGAGCGATTATCGTCCTGAGCGGGTGCAGTACCGTTTGTCGGAACTGTCATTTCTCACAGGTACCTAGGTCCCGGTTGATGTGTAAGGGTACTTTGACAGCCTAGGGGTGTGTATGAGCAAAGCATTAATCGTGGATGACCATCCGTTTATACGTGCGACCGTCAAGCATTTGCTGAAGTTGGAAGGATTCGATGAGATTTATCAGGCGGGTGACGGTGCAGATGCAATGCAATTGGCGCGGGAGCAACGTCCCGAACTGATCATCCTCGACCTGGCGATGCCCAAGCTGGGTGGGTTGGAAGTTATCTGTCGGATCAAGTCCCTGGGCCTGCCGTGCAGGATCCTGGTGCTGACCTCCTACCTGGCCGTGTTTTTTTCCACCCGTTGCATGCGAGCCGGGGCCATGGGGTTTGTGGCCAAGACCGGCGAGCTGGACGAATTGCAAAAGGCTATCAGAGCGATCCAGTCCGGCTACAGCTGTTTCCCAAGCCTGCCTACCAGCTCGGTACGCCGTGACGATCTGCAAGAAACGGAGCGGCAGATGATCGAGTGCTTGTCGGACCGTGAATTGACCGTATTGCAGAAACTGGCCCTGGGGCTGGGCAACAAGGAAATTGCTGAAGACATGCTGCTGAGCCACAAGACGATCAGCACTTACAAAACACGCCTCAAGGAAAAGTTACGTATGTCCTCAGTGGTGCACCTGTCCAAATTTGCCCAGCGCAATCATCTGATCTGATTTGAAATGACCGCCATCGCGTTCAAGCGGTTCGCCACGATCCTCTGGTTGAGCCTGTTGCCCATGGCCGCGATGGCCTTTGACGAGCCCACGGTTTTGCGGCTGTTGGGCCACTCTCGTATTGACCCTCCCGTCGTCACGCTGCAAGAGGCCGACTGGCGCTGGTTGCGCGAACGGCGCACCTTGCTGATGGGGGTGTCCGCTCCCGATTACGCCCCGTTTGACCTGACCAATAACCGTGAGGAGCTCGAAGGCATTACCGCCGATTTTGCAGCGCTGGTCAGCCAGGCCCTGAATATCTCCATTGAAGTTCGGTGTTACGAAACGCGCGATGAAGTGATCGAAGCCCTCAAGCGAGGCGATGTGGATTTCCTCGGCTCGGCCAATGGTTATGAAGCGGCCGACCCGCAACTGGTCCTGTCCCGTTCCTACGCCAATGACCAACCCACCCTGGTGACCCGCACCAGCGATAGCCAGGCGCTGACCGAGGACTTGGCGGGCAAGCGCGTGGCGATGCTCTATCACTATTTGCAACCTGAGGTGGTACGGGCTTTTTACCCCCATGCCCAGGTGGAGTTGTTTTCTTCGGCCTTCGAGGCGATTGGTGCAGTAGCGTTTGGCCGCGCCGATGTGTATCTGGGTGATGCCATCAGCACCAATTACCTGATCCACCGAAACCAGCTCAATATTGTGCGCATGGCGGATTTTTCCACCCTTGAAGTCAACCCGTTCGCCTTTGCATTCACCCGGCAGAATACGCGGCTGCCGCCGATCATCAATGCGGCGCTGGAGGCGATTCCTGCCGGGGAGCAAATGGAAATATTGCGCCGCTGGAGCGGCGGCAACCTCGGTATTGTCGGTGCCGGTCGGTTGCACTTGAGTGCCAGTGAACAACGCTGGCTCCTCAAGCATCCACGGGTCAAGGTCGCGGTGCTGGACAAGCTCCTGCCGCTGTCGGTCATCGATGATCGGGGCCAGTTCGAGGGGCTGAGTGCCGAGGTGCTGTCGCGTATCAGCCTGCGCACCGGTTTGAAGTTCGACGTGGTACGGGGTAGCTCGATACCCCAACAGATCGACCAGGTCAGTGCGGGCGCGGCGGATATGCTGGCGGTCGTGACCCCCAGTGTCGAACGCGCCGAAAAGGTGCGGTTCACCCGGCCCTACCTGACCAACGCCTTGGTGCTGATAACCCGGGGTGATGAACATAGCCCGGTCACATTGGAAGATATGGTGGGTAAACGCCTGGCGATGATCAGCGGCAACGGACTGCGCGATACGATCATGCGGGACTTTCCCGGCGTCGTGTTTATCGATGTGGACAGCGCGGAGCAGGCGATGGCGATGGTAGCCAGAGGCGAAGCGGAGGGGGCGGTCAATTCGCTGATCAGTGCGCGCTATATGATCGCCCGGTATTACCGCGACCGTTTGCGCATCACCAGTACGGTCGGCTCCGAGCCTGCGCGAATCACGTTCGGGGTCAACCGCAGTCAGTTGGAGCTTTATTCGATCCTCGATAAAGCGCTGCTGAGCATCACCCCGCAGGAAATGGATGAAATGATCACCCAATGGCGCAGCGAGGTGATCATCGAAGACAGCTATTGGCTACGGCACCGCAACATGATCATTCAGGGGTTCGGGCTGGCCGCGTTGCTGCTGATCGTCACGTTGAGCTGGGCCATCTACTTGCGCCGCCTGATTCGCAAGCGCGTCCAGGCCGAACGCGCCTTGAGCGACCAGATGCGCTTCATGAGCGTGTTGATCGACGGCACGCCGCACCCGATTTACGTGCGTGACCGGCAGGGGCGATTGATGGCCTGCAATAACGCTTACCTGGACGTATTCGGTTATAAGCTCGAAGACGTGATTGGTAAAACCGTGGTCGAAACCGACGCCGGCAACCTGCCCCAGGCTCAGTCGTTTCATCAGGATTACCTGCGCCTTATGGCAGAAGGCGAGCCGCAGATTCATGATCGAATACTCAAATTGCCCAACGGCGATGCCCTGACCATCTACCAGTGGATGCTGCCCTATCGCGACGGTGACGAGAAAGTGGTGGGCATGATTGCCGGTTGGGTGGACGTCAGCGAGCGCCAACAGTTGTTGGGTCAGCTGCAAGAAGCCAAAGACGAGGCTGACGCTGCCAACCGGGCCAAGACCACCTTCCTGGCGACCATGAGTCACGAGATCCGTACGCCGATGAACGCGGTGATCGGCATGATCGAGCTGGCCCTGAAGAATGCCGAGCGGGGCGTGGCCGACCGGGATGCCCTGGAAGTGGCGTCGGAGGCTTCGCGTGGCATGCTGGAATTGATCGGCGATATTCTCGACATCGCACGGATCGAGTCCGGTCATCTGTCGTTGGCCCTGGAACCGGCCAATCTGTACGAGTTACTGACCTCGGTGGTGCGGGTGTTCGAAGGTCTGGCGCGGGCCAAGGGGCTGGCGCTGCAGGTTGAACTCGATCCGTTGATCGACCGCGTGGTCCTGATTGACCCACTGCGTTTCAAGCAGGTGGTGTCGAATTTGCTGAGCAATGCCATAAAGTTTACCCACGAGGGCGAGGTCAGGCTCGGTGCTCTTGCGGCGTTCGAAGGGGAGCATCTGGAGCTGAAATTCTGGGTGCAGGACACCGGAATTGGCATCAGCGCCCACGACCAGCTGCGCCTGTTCAGCCCCTTTATCCAGGGCAGCAATGGCGAACAGTCGGCACGTAGCGGCTCCGGCCTGGGGTTGGTGATCAGCCGCAACCTGTGCGAAATGATGGGGGGGCGACTGCACTTGAGCAGTGTGCTGGGGCAGGGCTCGCGGGTAGATGTAACGTTGGCCTTGGTCATGACCGCTGTATTGGCGCAGGAGGGAGCGTCGGCAAACCCTCCGGCAGAGCCTCCCGATGCCCTGAGTATCCTGGTGGTGGACGACTACCCGGCCAACCGCTTGCTGCTGGCTCGGCAGTTGAGTTTCCTGGGCCACCGTATCACCACGGCCGAGGACGGGATTCAGGGGCTCGAGCAGTGGCGTGCCGGGCAGTTCGATGGCGTCATCACCGATTGCAACATGCCGTTCAAGAATGGCTACCAGTTGGCACGGGACATCCGCGTATTGGAGCGTGAACGAGGCCTGGTGCCGTGCCTGCTGCTGGGGTTTACCGCCAATGCACAACCCGAAGAGGCCGAGCGCTGTCGGCAAGCCGGTATGGATGGGTGCCTGTTCAAACCCACCGGGCTTGACGATTTGCGCGTGGCGCTGGCGTCGCGCTCCACTTACGCCCTGAGCCCAGAGGCGGCAGCATTTGATTTGAGCACCTTGATCGCGTTGACAGGCGAGGACCATCACGCGCTTACCGAATTGTTGACCCCCTTGCTCGACAGCCTCGAGGCGGACCGGGCGCTATTGCCGACGCTGCAACGCAAGGCCGACTTCGCCAGGCTGCACGACCTCGCCCATCGCGCCAAGGGCGGTGCCAGCATGGTCAAGGCACAGGTGTTGATCGCTCGCTGTGAAGCACTGGAGGCAGCCTGTGAAAGCCAGGACCGCAACGCGCTGGGGGTGGCGATCGGTGAGGTGACGCAGGCGATGATCGCTTTGCATGAGGGGTTGAGTCTCCATTGCAATCAGTCTTGATCCCGATGACGACCATTCGGAGCTTTTGGGAGAAGTCCTACGTGATGGGGGAACATGCCTGATTTTGTCGTCGGGATTTGTCTGGAAAATGGGCCACGCTCACTGACGAGCGCTGCCTGCCCAGGGGCTTGCCATGCCGAACAAAGCACTGACCATTCTGATTGCCGATGATCTGCACTTGCAGCGGCTCTACATCGAAAAGATGCTTAACCAGTTGGGGTATCACCGGATCGTGCCGGTGCAAACCTTCGAAGAAGTCCAGATTCTCACCGCCATTCCGGCCGAACCCTTCGATGTGCTGATCATCAATGCGGGGCTGGCGGCCCATGCGCGTGGGCCCCACCCTCAGGCACGCCATGTATTGATCTACGACAACCTTGACCTGGGTGGTCCCGTCGGCGCAATGCCGACGGTAGCGGTACGCCTGCCGGGCGTACCGGATAACGTCAATCTCGAACATTTCATGGACATCATCGACCCTCCCGAGGCCATGACCGGCTTGCGGGTTTTGCCGTGGCTAAGGGCGCTGTCCCGCCAACCGGTGGTCGGCGTCTAGGCCTACGTAACTGCCCAGGTGGCTTGGCCCGATGACGGCCAATCACTGGGTATGGCTGTGTTCACGAAGGCGCTCGGCGGCACTGCGCAGCAACTGCTCGGTGCCCGCCCAACCCAGGCAGCCATCGGTTACCGACACGCCGTATTTCATTGACGGGCTCAGAGGCTGGCAACCTTCGAACAGGTGGCTTTCGAGCATCATGCCGATCAGCGACGTATCGCCTTGCAAGCGTTGCTCCAGCACCTCGCTGAACACCGCCGGCTGGCGCAACGGGTCTTTGCCGCTGTTGGCGTGGCTGCAATCGACCATGATGCGTGCCGCCACGCTGGATTTGGCCAGGTCGTGTTTGACTCGGGACACGCTCTGCGCATCGTAGTTTGGCCCGCGGTGACCGCCGCGCAGCACCAGGTGGGTGTCGGGGTTGCCTGACGTCCGGATGATCGCCGGATGGCCCTGGCTGTCGACGCCGAAGTGGCGGTGCGAGTGCGAGGCCGAGCGCATCGCGTCACAGGCAATCGCGACGCCGCCGTCGGTGCCGTTTTTAAAGCCAACGGGCATGCCCAGGCCGCTGGCCATTTCGCGGTGGATCTGCGATTCGGTGGTGCGCGCGCCAATCGCGACCCAACTGAGCAGGTCATCGAAGTAGCCGGCGGCCATGGGTTGCAGCAGCTCGGTGGCGACCGGCAAGCCCAGGCGCAGCATTTCGCGCATCAGTTCCCGAGACAGCGCAAGTCCTGCGGCCATGTCGTCGCTGCCATCGAGGTGCGGATCGTAAGCCAGGCCTTTCCAGCCAATAGTCGTGCGCGGTTTTTCGACGTAGGCGCGAATGACCAGCAGCATCTGGTCGCTGACTTCAAGCGCGAGCTTCTTCAGGTTACGCGCGTATTCCAGGGCCGATTGCGGGTCGTGTATCGAGCACGGGCCGACAATCACCAGCAAGCGTGGATCATGACCATTGAGGATGGCGCGCACGGCTTGGCGGTGGGCGTGTACCTGTTCATTGAGGAACGGGCTGAGGGGCAGTTGATGCTTGAGTTCAAGGGCGCTGGGCAGGCGCTGGGTCAGGGCTTCATTGGCGCTGTCCAGGGTGGAGACGGGCAAAGCGGCGACAGAGACGTTCATATTCTAGATTTCCTGGGCAAGCGGCGGGCAATTCCCGCGCGCTTGGCCTACTGGGGTGTTCGACAATTGGCCGTATCGGCTACGTGTGTTGGCTTGCCACCAAGAAGTGACCGGTCGGAGGCGGCAGGCTGTCCCGAACGGAGCTGGCTAAATCGCCATGCAGCGCAAGTGTCGTGGCGGTAATAGGTGATGGTGTTCATGGCGTGATTCCTTTATTTAAGTGTCCGGATCAAAAAAATTATCAGGGCCTGAAAAAACAAAACCCCCGGTCGGGGAGCCGACCGGGGGTTAGATTTCTCTGGCAGGCGACCCCTTGAGTAGTGGGCGCCGATTTCAGGTATCAGGCGCGCCAGCGGCTAAACCAATACCCAAAATAAAAGCTGACCAGTGCGCTCGAACCGTTCACACGGGTAGCCGACACCGAGCGCGATGCGCTGGCAGCGGGGCAAACCTGAGTGTGGGTGAGTTGCAACATGGCATGTCTCCAAATGATGCGGGGAGCTTACTAGAGCGGCGCAGGTGGATTCAATCAGTAATTTCTATCGCATGGGGGGACTTACGGCTATGGGGGGAGTGTCGATATGCTGAACGCACTTAAGATTGCCAGGACGCAACCATGACTGCCTTGACCCTTGCTGCGGCGCAAACCCTTTCCATCGCAGGCGACGTAGCAGCCAACATCGCGCGACATCTTGAGTTCATGCAGGCTGCCGCTGCACAGGGCGTGCAATTGCTGGTGTTTCCAGAGCTGTCGCTGACCGGCTATGAGCCCGCGCTGGCAGCCAAGCTGGCCATTGCGCCTGAAGACCCACTGCTGATGCCATTACGCGAGATGGCCCAGGAGCTGCAGTTGACGGCGGTGGTAGGTATGCCGATCCGCCTGGCGCCACGGGCGGATGTACTGATTGGCGCCTTGGTTCTGGGGGCTGATGGCTCGGTGGCGGTCTACACCAAACAGCATCTGCATCCGGGCGAAGAACTCGCGTTTGCGGCCGGGCAGGGCGGTGCGGCGCTTGAGTGGGGGAAGGATCGTATTGCGCTGGCTGTGTGCGCTGACTTTTCCCACGCCAGTCATCCGCGCCAGGCGGCGCTGGCGGGCGCCACGGTCTATGCCGCAGGCGTATTGATCAGCGAGAGCGGCTACGCCACGGACAGCGCGCTGCTCCAGGGGTATGCGGCCGAGCATCGCCTTCTGGTGTTGATGGCTAACCATGGTGGCCCGTCGGGCGGCTGGGCTTGTGCCGGCCGCAGTGCGATATGGGCGGATGATGGTCGTTTGCTGGCGGCGGTGCCTGGGGTCGGCGAAGCGCTGGCGATTGCCCGTCGCGATGGCGAGCGCTGGGTTGGGCACGTGGTGGCTGTGTAAATGCCTTTCTACCTGCGCGCTGCGACGGAACACGACCTGCCTTTTGCACGATCCCTGACTCACCGAGCGATGGACCGTTACTACGTGCAAAACCAGTTGCTGTGGTCCGACGATGGCTTTGATAGGGCCTGGGCTGCTCGGGAAAACTGGCTGATTTACGCGGATGACTGCGTTGCCGGGTTTATCAGCCTGAGCCGTGATAGCAACGCGCTCTATATCCGCGAACTGCATATGCTCGAGGCCTATCGCGGGCTCGGTGCGGGCACTTGGGTGCTGGAGCAGATGGCGCTCAAGGCCCAAGTGCCTGGCCTGTTGCGTTTAACCGTGTTCAAGACCAATCCGGCCAAAAGGCTTTATCAGCGCACGGGGTTCAGCGTTGTCGGTGAAGACGCCGGATTCTGGCGGATGGAACGCGTTTGTCGCTCAACATCCTGTTGACGGTGCCGTTCCTTGATGTTTCAGCCTGGTCTTGTGCAGGGGTACGCATTGCGGGCATAGTTCAAAAAAACGTTTAATTTGTTTAACGAAGTGATGAGCCTGTCACCTCTTGCGGTGTGCCAAATAGGATCATGCATCCAGATGAGTGGAATCGGTTCGCGTTTAAGGCAAGAAAGAGAGCGACTTGGCCTGTCGCAAAAAGTGTTTGGTGAAATCGGAGGCGTCGAAGCCAACGCCCAGGGCAAATATGAAAGCGGTGGGCGCGCGCCCAAGGCCGACTACTTGTCTCGCGTGGCCAGCAGAGGCGTGGATGTGCTGTACGTGTTGACCGGGACAGCGACGCCGACTCCACTGGAAAATCTGAGCCAGCTTGAAGAAAAAGTGTTGGTTGATTACCGGGCATTGCTCAAGGAAGACCAAGAGGCAATCCGCCGCCTGACGTCGACCCTGGCCGAGCATTCCCTTTCTCGCCATGGAAAAACCAAGCCTGCGCCGCAGGATTCCTGACCTTTTGCCCAGCAAATCCGGCCGTTCGCCGCTCGATAGAGGCGTGCCAAGCGCTCAAACTCCACATATATGACGCTTGCAGCTAGGTCTGCGCCCTGGTTTTTTGCTAAGGTGTTCAGCAACCTATAAGACCATATCGCGAGGTGTCTGCTTGATTAGGGTGCTAGTAGTCGATGACCATGATCTCGTTCGTACAGGCATTACACGAATGCTGGCTGACATCGACGGCCTGCAAGTAGTCGGCCAGGCCGAGTCGGGGGAGGAATCTCTGATCAAGGCCCGGGAATTGAAACCCGATGTGGTGTTGATGGACGTCAAGATGCCGGGGATCGGCGGTCTGGGCGCCACTACCAAATTATTGCGCAGCCATCCGGATATCAAGGTTGTGGTGGTAACGGTGTGCGAGGAAGACCCGTTTCCTACGCGTCTGTTGCAGGCGGGAGCCGCGGGTTACCTCACCAAAGGCGCCGGCCTGGCGGAAATGGTGCAAGCCATTCGCCTGGTATTTGCTGGCCAGCGCTACATCAGCCCGCAGATTGCCCAGCAGCTAGCCATCAAATCCTTCCAGCCCACCAGCGACTCGCCGTTTGACGCGCTGTCGGAGCGGGAAATCCAGATCGCCTTGATGATCGTCGGTTGCCAGAAGGTGCAGTCGATCTCCGATAAGCTGTGCCTCTCGCCCAAGACCGTCAACACCTACCGCTATCGCATCTTCGAGAAACTCGCCATCAGCAGTGATGTTGAATTGACCCTGCTCGCGGTGCGCCACGGCATGGTGGACGCTAGCGCCTGACATGACCACACCGTTTGATCCAAGTGCCTTTCTCTCGACCTGCAGCGGCCGCCCCGGCGTGTACCGTATGTTCGACAGCGAGGCGCGCCTGCTCTACGTGGGCAAGGCCAAGAACCTGAAAAACCGTCTGGCGAGCTATTTTCGCAAGACCGGTCTCGCGCCGAAAACCGCCGCCCTGGTTGCGCGTATCGCCCAGGTCGAAACCACCATTACCGCCAATGAAACCGAAGCGCTGCTGCTTGAGCAGACGCTGATCAAGGAATGGCGGCCGCCGTATAACATCCTGCTGCGTGACGATAAATCCTACCCCTACGTGTTTTTGTCGGATGGCGCCTTCCCGCGCCTGAGCATCCACCGGGGCGCGAAAAAGCAGAAGGGCAAGTATTTCGGGCCTTACCCCAGCGCCGGCGCCATTCGCGAGAGCTTGAGCCTGCTGCAGAAGACGTTTTTTGTGCGCCAGTGTGAAGACAGCTTCTACAAGAACCGTACGCGCCCGTGCCTGCAGTATCAGATCAAGCGCTGCAAGGCGCCCTGTGTGGGCCTGGTGGAGCCGGCGGAGTACGCCGAGGATGTGCGTCACTCGGTGATGTTCCTCGAGGGGCGCAGCAACGCGCTGACCGATGAACTGTCCGGGGCCATGGAGCAGGCGGCCAGTATCCTGGATTTCGAGAAGGCTGCCGAGCTGCGCGACCAGATATCGCTGCTGCGCCGCGTCCAGGACCAGCAGAGCATGGAAGGCGGCACCGGCGACGTCGACGTGATCGCGGCGTTCGTCAACCCGGGTGGCGCCTGTGTGCACCTGATCAGCGTGCGTGGCGGGCGGGTGCTGGGCAGCAAGAACTTCTTCCCGCAAACCGGGATCGATGAAGACGTCTCCGAGGTGATGGCCGCGTTTCTCGGCCAATATTACGTAAGCAGTCCTGAGCGCGACTTGCCGTCGGAGCTGATCGTCAACGTGGTCCACGAGGATTTCCCGACCCTGATCGAGGCGATCCATGAACTGCGCGGTCGCGAGCTGGACATCAGCCACCGCGTTCGCGGCACCCGTGCCCGCTGGCAGCAACTGGCCGTGACCAACGCCGAACAGGCCCTCGGCGCGCGCCTGGCCAATCGACAGCACGTTGCCGCACGCTTCGAAGCCCTGGCCGAAGTGCTCAACCTGGACGAGCCACCCCAGCGCCTGGAGTGCTACGACATCAGCCACTCCAGCGGCGAAGCCACCGTGGCCTCCTGCGTGGTGTTCGGCCCTGAAGGCCCGATCAAGGCCGACTACCGGCGTTACAACATCGAAGGCGTTACCGCCGGCGATGACTACGCCGCCATGCACCAGGCCCTCACGCGGCGCTTCAGCAGATTGAAGGAAGGCGAGGGCAAGTTGCCCGATATCCTCTTGGTGGACGGCGGCAAGGGCCAGTTATCCATGGCCCGCGACGTCCTCAATGAACTGGCCGTGCCCGACCTGATCCTGCTCGGCGTGGCCAAGGGCGCCACGCGCAAGGCCGGTTTCGAGACGTTGTACTTGAATGATGCCGCGCATGAGTTCACTTTGAAGGGCGACTCTCCGGCGCTGCACCTGATCCAACAGATTCGTGACGAAGCCCACCGCTTCGCCATTACCGGCCACCGTGCACGACGCGGCAAAACCCGCCGAACCTCAACCCTGGAAGGGGTGGCGGGGGTCGGCCCGACGCGGCGTCGCGACTTGCTTAAACATTTTGGTGGCTTGCAGGAGCTCTCCCGTGCCAGCATTGACGAAATAGCCAAAGCACCCGGTATCAGTAAAAAGCTCGCTGAATTGATTTATGCCAATCTGCACAGCGAATAGAATGCCTTCTCACCTCGTAGCCAGTTGTGCCGATGAATATCCCTAATCTGATCACCGTTCTACGCGTCCTGCTTATCCCGATTTTTATCCTGCTGTTCTATTTGCCGTATGAATGGAGCTATGTCGCCTCCAGTTCGGTATTCGCCTTTGCCGCCGCCACCGACTGGCTCGACGGCTACCTGGCGCGCCGCCTGGAGCAAAGCACCCCGTTTGGCGCGTTCCTTGACCCGGTGGCCGACAAACTCATGGTCGCCGTGGCCCTGGTGCTCCTGGTGCAGGAACACGGCAACCTGTGGCTGACCCTGCCGGCTGCCGTGATCATCGGTCGCGAGATCGTTGTCTCGGCCCTGCGCGAATGGATGGCCGAAATCGGCGCCCGCGCCCACGTCGCCGTATCGAACATGGGCAAATGGAAAACCGCCGCGCAAATGCTCGCGCTGGTCATCCTGCTGGCCAATCCGTCGGACTTCTCGTTCTGGGTCCTCACCGGCTATGCCTTGTTGCTCATCGCTGCAGGCCTGACGCTGTGGTCCATGCTGCAATACCTGCGCGCCGCCTGGCCCCACCTGCGCACCACCGTTGAAAAGAAATAAACTTTTTTGAATCAAGGGGTTGACGGGTGCTGGGGATTCTATAGAATGCGCATCACCAAGCGGGAATAGCTCAGTTGGTAGAGCACGACCTTGCCAAGGTCGGGGTCGCGAGTTCGAGTCTCGTTTCCCGCTCCAAATATTGCGCTGCAGAGTTCCACTGAATTCTGTAAGTGATTGAAATCAGGGCCTTTAGGCCCTTTTTTCGTTCCAGCGGGAACCACTGAAATCCAGCTCCATCCAGTGCTTTTAAGTCCCGATTTAAGTCCCGAACGAGGATCTTGGATTTGGATGTGCACTGAATCGGTTTTTTGCTGGAGCAGCTTGGATAGCGAGACGAGCATCTGGCCCTGACTCTGTTCAGGAGCTCGCTATGGCACTCTCGGATACGACCGTTCGGCAAGCCCGAATCACCGGCAATGACTACACGATAGGCGACACGGATGGGCTTGCGCTCAACGTGACGGCTCGCGGCGGAAAAATCTGGCGTTTCAGATACTACTGGGCGGGCGTGCAGAAGCGCATGTCTCTGGGTAGCTATCCGCAAATCAGCCTCAAAGAAGCCCGCGTCCGACGTGACGAGGCGCGAGCCTTGGTCGCCCAAGGCATCAATCCCTATGAGCACCGTAAGCAACAGCGTCGTGCTGTTCGTTTTGCGGCAGAGCACACCTTTGAGGCTGTGTTCAATCAGTGGGTGGAGTTCCGTAGGCTGAGCCTGAAGGAAGGGCGCCAGAGTACGCTCTCGCAAATCCTGCGAATCTTCAATAAGGACGTTCTGCCCACGCTCGGTGTGCGGTCTATCTACGATATCAGTCGTCATGATTTGCTGGATTTGCTGAGCAGGATCGAACAGCGCAAAGCCTTAACGACCGCCGAAAAATGCCGGACCTGGTTCAACCAATTGTTCCGCTATGCGCTGGTGAAGATCGAGGGGCTGGAACACAACCCAGCTTCAGACCTTGATGTGGTTGCACTCCCCAAACCTCCGGTTACGCATAATCCATTTCTTCGTATGGACGAGCTCCCGGCATTGATGGCTGCTCTTCGAAACTACGGTGGTGCCAACCAAACTCGGCTTGGCCTTCGGTTGTTGCTGCTGACCGGTGTCCGCACGGGCGAATTGCGGTTGGCAACACCCGACCAGTTCGATCTGGAGAAACGGTTGTGGGTGATACCCGCGGAGGTGGTGAAACAGCTCCAGCTAGCCATGCGAAAGCCAGGTAAGCAGACCCAAAATGTACCGCCTTATATCGTGCCGTTGTCGGTTCAGGCTCTGGAGATTGTGCGTCACTTGCTGGAACAGGTTGTCCCCGCACAACGCTACTTGTTTGCGCATCGAAGCGATCTGAGCAAGCGTATTAGTGAGAACACGCTGAATGGCGCGTTACGCCGGATGGGGTACGCCGATCAACTCACCGGTCATGGCATGAGAGCGACGATCTCGACGGCGCTGAACGAGATCGGATACCCGAAGGTGTGGGTGGATGCCCAGCTTTCTCATGCCGATCCGGACAAGGTGAGTGCGGCCTACAATCACGCGGAGTATGTCGAGCAACGCCGGACGATGATGCAGGACTGGGCGAATCGTCTCGATCTTTGGGGGCAGGGCCAGCTGAAAGCGGCAAGCTCTCCGCTTACCATCCGATTGGAGGGGGCCGCTTCGCTGCCGTCGCTGGAAAACGTGAAAACGAATTCCATTCAATTCAACGGCGCCTTTCCGATGACAACCGTCTCGGCGCCCAAGGCTTCGGTTAGCAACGAACCAGCTCTGATTGTGTCGCACCAGCCGCCTGTCGTACCTCTTTCGGCCCCGACTGAAACGCCGCATAAATCTCACGTGTCTGACATCCAGCGCGAACGCGCCGAGATGCTTGCCATTTATGAGGCCGCTAGTAATTTGCCGTTACTGGTTTTCGCGAAATTGGCTGGCAAATCCCGAGATCAGATCAACCGTGATATCAAGGCTCGCCGTCTGCTGTCCCTGAGCCTGGGGAATCGCGGTCAGCGCATTCCGGATTGGCAGCTTGATCCGTTGCGGCATAAGTTGGTACTCGTATTGCTTGAGCGGTTTCCAGATGTAAATGCTTGGACGCTTTATCGGATGCTCTGTGAGCCCCATGAGCGACTAAAAGGCTTTTCACCTATTGATGCTCTTACTCCCGAAAATTTCAATCAAACTACAAGAAAAGTGGTCCAATGCTTAAGCTAAAAACTGTGGTGCTATATCAACGCGGTGACAAGGACTGCGTCGCGTGCTTGAGTGATGAGCGCTCTTGCTATTAGAGCGCTTGTCAAATAATAAAAATTTCAGATTTTAGAAACTCTATAAGCCGGTTGGAATCTTTTCCTGCGGTTTTGAGCCCTCCATCTCTTGTTATAACAAAGCTCGCAACAAAAT
Source organism: Pseudomonas sp. R2-37-08W (assembly GCF_003851705.1). Taxonomy (NCBI): domain Bacteria; kingdom Pseudomonadati; phylum Pseudomonadota; class Gammaproteobacteria; order Pseudomonadales; family Pseudomonadaceae; genus Pseudomonas; species Pseudomonas sp. R2-37-08W. The sequence goes on from NZ_CP027728.1 coordinate 2,176,453, forward strand.
CCCGAGTGGTTGATTTAAATGTCAATGCCGATATGTAGTAGGCTCTTCCGGCGATCAACTGCTCAACCGTTTCTTTGATGTTCAATCCGCCAGTTGCAGTGATTTTTGCAGAGGTACCCTCGCCAAGGTCTATCTGCGAAATACTTATTGAGGTGTTTTGGAAATTCGAAGCTAAGAAATTATTGGTATAAGTGAGTTTTCTAATGTCCAAAGAGATGGGTTCGATGGAAAAATTAAAACCACTAGCTTCGCCAAGTTTCATTATAAATGTGTTTAAGTTTCTTCCTGGATTGATGATTTCCAAAGTGTTACTGCTAAAAAATATCTTAAACTGTGTGTCCCTATATACGATTCTGCGGGTGGTTATGGTTTCGCCAAATGGATCTTTTTGGGATTCGTCATATTCAATTCTTTCGATATATCTTGCCTCGATTCTATCCTTACGAAAACTTGAGATTTGAAAACCATCGGAAGAATATTGATTGAACTTTCTCTTGTTGATTTTTGAGTTCAAAGTTTCGGCGTCTAAACTAGAGGAAAACTTGTACCATTTTATTCTGGTCATTGCTCGTCTTCCTTTTGGCTGCCATTGGTGTACGAGGTTTGCTCTGTCTTTAAGTTATGGATCACAATTTGAGCTGTCTGCTCAATTAGTGCAATATACTCTCGTTTTTCATCGTCTTTGAATGATCTAATGCTTTTTGTGTATTCAAGGCTGCTAAAGTTGTAATACCCTTTGATACTGAATTTAAAACCTTCCCCAGTTTCAGGTTTCTCAAATCCAGCAAAAAATTCTACTCGCTCTCTTTTTCCTGAAGTTTTATCGGACCTCCATACGATAGAGGCTATGTAGAATCCTCCGTTTTTGAGATCTTGGTATTGTTTAGAGCTGAGAAGGCTTTCTCCACGTAGTGCTGCGTTTTTTACTACGCCTAACATCTCATCCCGGGCTTCATCACTAATGTCCGCTTCCTCCTCGTCATCGCTAGGCAGATTGTTCTTTGTGTGGCTGGACTCAACTTTTATATTGGTAACATTGCTAAGTCTAAATCCGGGTAGTGATGTGATAAGTCGTGTGAAAAATTCAGTTTTTGCGAGATGTCCCGAAATGTCAATTAGCTCAATTTTTAAGATAGGAATGATTTTTTTCTTTTTTTCTTCTATCCTGTTTGTTAGTTTTTTTGCTATAGATTCTCCTTTGCTGTTTGCTGGGAATCTCAAGATTGTATTTTTTGAATTAACCTCAAACTCAATGTCGGCTTCTTTTTTGATGCGTTGCATCAGTCTGCTTTTGGCGTAGTTCAAGTCGGAATATTCTATCTTTACGGTGATCTTGTTTCCGTCTTGAACTATCTTTACTTTCTCATCCTCCTCAGGACTCTCTTGGAACTCCTTGGCAATTTCCTTGATCTCTTCAATAGTCAGACTTCCATTAAGCGTTTCACTCTTGATTTTGTCACTTCTATTGTTTTGCTCACGCCTAGAGAGCAAAACATTCAGGTCGTAATAATCATGCGGGAGAAGTGAGATTTTTTCTGCAAGATCATCTCTATCTTCATTTGCAGAGTAGAAAATCCCTTTGTCTTTTGCGAGCTCTAAAAGAACGTGTTCAGTTAATCGTTGCTTGGTTGATTTTAGAACGTCAAAAATTTCTTTATCAGTAGCACAATAATAGAGTGGATTTTTTTTATCAGTCATCACGCATACCTATTTCGACCTCTGAAAATGTTTGGGTGGTAGTCGTCATTTGGGAGAATTCTATGCTGTTCAATATTTTTCCGATTTCTCCACCGCCGCAACGTTCCGCATATTCGTCGACAGCTAGCTTGAATTTAGCGTTTGCTGATTGATGGGGGTCAAGAATTTTTATTGTCACTTTGTTTCCGCTGACTAGAACCTGATAATGCATAAGGCAGTCGATCAGGTATAAAAACTCGGCTTGTTCAAAGCCTCGTTTCCTATAAAAGATTACAAAATCATTTTTGGGAGCGTCGGGAACCATAGAGTACTGCATGATGATCCAAGAAGAGGTAAGCATTTCAAGTGTGGCAGCTGGGGCCTTTTCAAGCTTAACGTTTTTTTTGTTTGATAGATGAGGGTAGAAAAATTTGCATTGATTGCGAGATGGTAAGTCTTCACTGCCTCGCATTCTAAGTATTTCATCCTTGACATTGTTAAGCCAGAATATATCCGCAGGGCTTAGTACGACGAGCTTAGAGCCTTTGGGGATGTTGAGCTCTTCGCTTTTTATATTTTCAATTCTTTTGGAGAAATCCGCATCGAACTTCCCATCATGGTTGTAAATAAAAAGCAATCCGCAGATATTTTTTGCGACATGTTCGTGAGTGTATTCAGATTGCCACGGTTGGCTTTTTTCTGCACACTCCAAGCTGTTGGCCAAACTCTTTACGGCCACTTTAACTTTTTCAGTCGTAATTGTTTCTTTCTTGTAGCTTTTTAGGTCGCAGTTGATATAGGTTCGAGCTTGTGAATACGGCTCTTCGTACCAAAAAACAATATCGGTTGGGTGGGTCGAAACGCTATGTTTTTCAGGTTCTTCGCAAGTCCAGTTCCTATCGTGCGGGCCAACTCTGTTCCATAAAAACTCTCCGAATATACCTTTCGAGAGTATTTCCGCCATTTTTGCAATATTAGCTGTCTCAGCCATGTCATTCCTTGATTATTGATTTTAAAATATCACTGTACTGTTTCATTGCTATTGCGTCCATCGTAGTTAAGTCGATTCTAAAGCTCTAGGCAAGTCCGGAGGCGCACGCCTATGAAGTTTCAGGAGTGTGCCGCACGACGGTTCAGGAGGAGGCACTGGAGGCCTATCGGGAGGAGTCTGGAGGGCGCCAATTTTTATGGTGACGTTGTCGAAATCTCTACATTTAGGTACTGCCGGTTATTTCTAGGAACGGGTTATCCTCTGGTAGTTTCTCGAATAGGTAGTCGGGGCTTTGTAAGATATATCCTTGTATTTTCGAGGTTTTTCGTGGCCCCCTCACCGTACATACCCAGATATTCATACCGTTGCCACGCTTTCTATGAACCCTCAGTTTCTCAAACTGCTTCTGCACCCAACGCCATTCTTCGATCTCTTGGCAGGCGCCCAGAGAGATGCCGGGGAACTCCTGCGTATAGCGTTGAAAGAGACCAGGGGTGACCAGAAATACGTTCCCACCCACCGTGTGGATTTTGGCCTTGCTGTCATTGATGATCAGCCTGTGACTCCGGATGCCTTCTTTGACCCAATTCAGGAATGCCTGGCCAGGGTCATCCGACGAGGGATTTGAGATTTCGAGAATGTGTGCTGACGATTCGTCGCTGACCTCAGGCTCTTCCAGCTCGAACATATCCAACAGCGTGCCGAGAGAGTCAGCGTCTTCCATCGCCATGGGATTTGTCAGCGAAGAGCTTTGACGCGATCCATTACTGACAGTCTTAGGCGCTGGAGGTGATGCCGAAGCGTCAGACGGATGGTCATCGGTTACCACGCTCACTGTTCCGCTGAAAGTCTCAGGCCGGTCTTCGTTCCCCCAAATCAGTGCCGGTTGAAGGCGCAGAAAGGTGAAATGCTGCTGCCAATTTCCCTGTGCCACAAGCGCGGTCCAGATGGCTTTTCCTTCCGGCGTGGACTCAACCAATCCGTGCGACTGCAGCTCATCGAACACTGCGAGGTTGGACGAGGGAATGCCCTCAATCGATTGCGACAGTAGATAGGCTCGCAGCTTGTCCGTGACCGTCTTGTTGACGAGCCAGAGCGCGTCCTGGGTCAGCCATCCCGCGGCACCTGGCTGGTTGAGTTTCAGTTCGTGCTGAACCAGATGACGCAATCCGCTGATCAAGTGATGTTGCAGCGAATGAATCGGTGCTTGCAGCGCCTTGCTCGGGTTACCACCGATGTTCTGTGCGGTGGAAACGCGGTCGGCCTGCATCACCAACTCACCGAGCACGCCGGCACGTTCGTACTGGCCCGCCAGGACATACAGCAGATTGGCCCACAGAGGCGGAAATCTACTGAGCCAATCGAGAATTGGCCGGTCGATAATCTGGTTGTAGAGCAAGCCTGCGGCCGCGCCGTGCAAGTGGTAGTCGCGCCCCTTGAGATAGCGGAAACGATACGGCTGATCCAGGGAACCCTGCCAAGGATGCCAAACACGGCCATCCTGGCGTTCGACAAACAGGTCCACGGCAATCTTGCCGATGTCATGGAGCAACGCGCCATAGGCGATGCCAGCGGACCAAGCGTCAGTCTGGGCGGCTTGGTCTTCAGGTGCGGCGCCGGTGGGAAGCAGATACGACTGACGCAATTTCAAACTACAAGCGACCAGTTCCAACCCATGGTCTAGCATGCCGCCAAGATAAGCATGGTGGTGCGTCTCGCTGGCTGGAAGCTGCTGGACCAGCTCAGCGTATCGATGGATCGGATTTAAATAGAGTTGGCTGAATTGCGGATGGGAGAGGGCGGTGTACTGCCAAATGCGATCAAGCAACTGGCGGCGATGCTCGGCGGCTAACAAGCTCTGGGACGATTCGATGGCCAGATACCCATCGGCGACGTTTACGGTTGGTGGCGGAGGAGGTTTTTGCCTTTTGTGCCGAAACAGACTGAGCATCATGGTTCTCCCGGGAACTGGCAGAGTCAGTGGCCTTTTAGCCTTTTAGCCTTTTCGGATAGGGCTCTTACCCTTGACTCCCCATTCCCCTTCCAACCCTTGCCTATCCTTTTGGCCCGTTTCCGTTTGTGCGGCAATCGGAATATCGATTTGTCCTGGTGCCGTTTTATTGGATGCGCGTGCTGGCGCGAAAAAGGAAAGTGTCGGTACACTGCGGTGCGAATTTTATTGGGTATGCCCATGAACCTCACTGACGCCACGCTCGTGCTGCTGCTCGCGGCACGTATCCATGGAACAGACGAAGCCGTCAGGGCCTCGGCGAAGAGCGTGGTCAAGAAGCTACCACGCAGCAAACGTGATCTGATCTACAAGGTGATCGACAGCCGAAGCCCACTCGAGCTGGTGGATTATCTGGCGGAGAACCCGGATACGTAACGGCGTTCTGCGGTTATGGAGTTCCTCATGTTCTTCGGGGCAGCGCCCAGCGGTATGGGGACTTTTCTGGGCATAGAAAAAGGGTCCAACTCGTGTTGGACCCTATGAAGCGTTTGCAGCGGTGAGGTGACGATCAAGCTCCATCGTTGATGCATCGCGAGTCATCCATTACCGCCTGCTTCCGTTGCTGCTCCAGGTTGAGCACATACTCCGAAGCGCATCGGACCTGGCCACTGGCGCGGAAAATCGCGCGGTTGTCAGCCTTGAGCAGGCCGAGCCAGGAGTCGATATAGCCCTCGTGCCGAATCTCTCCCCGTATACCGGCGTAGGCACATAAAAAAGCGGCGCCCATTTCGGCGATCAACTCTTCAAATGCATAGCCTGGCGAGCCGAATGGGCAAGGTGAGATCACGCCTTCACGCTGCAACCGGGAGTGGTGTCCGGTCCAGTGCGTCAGCTCGTGAAGCACGGTGGCGTAGTATCCACCTTGGTCGTGAAACTGCGCTTTTGTTGGCAGTTGGATGAGATCCCTTATCGGATGGTAAAAAGCTTCGTCGGCAGTTCGATGAATGATGTTTGCACCCGAACTTAACAACAGATCTTCCGCAGCGCTGTTGGGGAAGAAGGGATCGCTAGGTGCCGTCTCGAGCAAGGCTTCGTCGTGCGTTTCGAGGCCCTCAGTTTGTTCGATGTTGAACAGAAAATGCGTCCTGAGAATACCAAAGTGAGCGACCTTGGGCTGACCATTTTCGTCAAGCACCGGTTGGCCTGATTCGGTCTGTTCCTCGCGCTCCATCGGCTTGTAGAGCACTGCCAGGGTACTGTGCTCACCCTTACGGATGTGCCCGCCGGCTTTTTTGGCTTGGTTGAAGGTCAGCCAACGATCTTGAGTGAACCCTTGCAGTCTGGCCTCGGTCCAGAGCAACGGTAAATTGATGCCCGAATAGGCGCGCTGTGTGATGGCGTTGATAGGGTAGGGTTGGTGATGACTGACGTCGGCTGAGCCACTGGGGGACCAGGGTTTGATCCAGGGGGCTACGCCTTGGTCTAACGCGGTAACGATCTTATCTGTCACGTCTTGGTAGATATTACGCATGACATTTTCCTCGAGAGAAAACGGAGGAACGCCTTGCCCGTCGGGGAGGGTCCCCGATGGGTGTTGGTTGGATTGGTGCAGTACTGCGCCCAGTTTGAGTGTGGATCGGCGGCCGGGTATGGTCGTTTGTGTTCAGCGTCGATGCTCTTCCGCAAGCGCTATCAGTAACGCGTTAGGTTGGTCTGATGCCTGAAGTAGGCTGAGGCTCAGTCGCAGTAATGGTTCATGATCAGCATCACTCGCCGAGACGAACTTGGCTACCTTAAACACCACGTAAGGTGCGTTTGGATCGGCCAGGTGAGCTTTGAAGGCTGCGCGTACGATGTTGCTCAGCCTATCGAGCTGCAGCTTTTCAGGATGGCTTGAACCATCGATCAATACTGCGTGTTGCCACGCGTCTGGAGTGAATACAATGGGCAAGTGCAGAGTGTTCAGTGCTTCGCTTGTGAATGAGTCGGACATGGGTGCCTCCGTTGATAGCGCGAAGAAACCTGTCCCATAGGGGAAAAAATTTCCCTGCGGTGGGTTGAAGAAAAGCAAGAGGGTTTGGGACGAGCCGAGCTCGAAAGACGCTCGGGAGAGCAGTAGGCGTTCATCACCGCGAAGCGTGACCGTGCGAGCCACCGAACGCTAATCGCACTTGGGGGGAACCATCACCGGAGTGACGTAGCTTTGAAGGCTCTGGCTACCTGGGAAGGTGCTGTCGATAACAGCGATCCGTACCCTCTATGTAACTGGATGATATGGATGGGTCAACGGCCATAGAGGCGCAGGTGCACGAGCTGCGTCTTCTGTCTTCCAGTGAAGAGTTTTTCAACCGAGCAAGCTGATAAACGGTTAAGCATGGGCGGTTTTCAGTAGTAGTCTGTAATTTCAATTTCCACAGGAATACGCTCAGAAGAGGACGCAATCATGTCCGCTCAGCAGCCACTTCAAATCTCCCGCGCACACCGCTGGGCATATGCATGCGGTATGTCGGTAAAACGTGTTTATCGCAGGTTGAAAGGATTTGAATCCCGCGTAGCTAAACGTGCGGCGGCGACAGGTATGCCTGCGGGTGGGCTGTTGATCCGCGGGACCTTTCTGGTTACGAAGCTGGCATTCCTCCTTGGGTTGCTCTTTATCGGTTTCTGGTTGGTCGCTTCTGTCGTAACGATGATTGCTGTGATTGGACTTCTGGTGTCCAAGGCTGCCATTGACACGGATCTTGAAGACAATGACCCAGGTCCAGACTTTTTAGGGGCCAACTCCTATCTAGGTAATTACGACGACGATGGCCATTACATTGGGCATTCCAAATCATCGAGTAGTGATGTCAGATGACTCTTTTCGTAGCACCCATCAACTGATCTGTGCCTTTGCTTGCCGCGCCATGCGCTGCTTTGCTCGCACTTCCTAGCATCCCTTCAAGGCTGCTGCCAATTGAGTAGCCTGCCCAGCTCATGACAACTAGAAATAGTCCTGGCAGAACCAAGAACATCGCCCCCATCACATACTCAATCACCTGCGCCGTGACTGTTCCGTCCATAAAACCGGATGTGGGCAGCGACAGCAGCACCTGATTGGACGCCGACACTTGGTTATACAAGGTGTCGAGCATGCTGGAGTCGACCCAGCGGGCCAACTCCCACCAGAAGGTCAGCATGTGCAGCGTGAACAGCGCGAACGTCACCGTCATGATGGTCTTTAGCTGGTAGGTACTGACCAGCAGGATCAGCGGCAAGCTGATGATGACGCCCATGATCAGGAAAGCCTGCACCATCGGCAGAGCGGCGCGTAGCGCGTTCATCGCCGGGAAATTGCTGAAGGATCCGAGAGCCAGCCCAGTGTTGGTGGCCAGGTTATTAAGCCCCTGATTGATCGACCCGCCGCGAGCACTGGAGCCATAGTCCTGGTACACCTGTCCGGGCGACATGGACATCGATTGTTGGCGCGGGCTGACCAGTTCGCGCAGGGTGGCATCCTCGATCTCGTTGCTTGAGCGGCCAGTCAACCAGCCTTTCAGCTGAGTCAGTAACGAAGGGTCGACTTGCTCGATCAAGCGCTCGCGCAACCCGACACCGCTGTCATTCCACCACTGTTTGCAAGTGGGGTAGCCCGCGCCATTCTCCAGCCGTGGCAAGGAAATATCACGGGTTTCATCGTAGGGCCAACTGACTCGTGGTGTCCGTGAGCGGTCGGTGTCGTAGTAGCCCGGAGTGTCGAGAAAATAGCTTGAGCCGATCCAGGACGCATCATGACTTTGCACCTTGTCCAGCTGTGGACGATTGGTGAACAGCCGAGAGCGAGAATAGCCGTAGCAGTCACGAGTGAAGTCTGCGACTTCCTGCAGCAGTACCTGGTTATCGATGCGCGAACTGTCGATCTCCATGCGCATCTGTCGGATATCCGGTGCACAGGGGATGGAGGAGGTGGCCGCTGCGGTCACTCCTTTACTTAAGGCGTGAACCAGAAACCACCAGATCGGCACGTTGGCAGAGCGTTCGCCGATGGTGTTGAACGTGTTGCCCCAAGCGGTTTCCGCTGGCTTGGCCACACTAATGCCGCAGTGCTGGCTTGCCGCATCATCGAACGCCATTGAGGCAAGGTTCAACGGAAAGACGGGCGCACAGGCGAACAGTACTACGATATAGGCCAGCCATAATCGGTTCTCAATCCGCGGCACAGAGAGCAATCCCTTGTTGCCTTCATCCGCGCCTTGCTGACGGGCCGACAACCACTCTTGCAAGATGATCGCGCCGAAGGGCGCGGCGAATAATCCAGTATCGGACATGACGCTCCAGATACCGTTGTTGATGATCCATGCCAGCAGGGAGAGGTAAAACTCCAGGTAGCTGTTGGTGCTCATGAGCATAGTGGTGACCTCACAATCGAGTGAGCTCGACGCAGGTAAAGAGCAAGAGCCCTAATGTCCCGGCGCGCTTCACGCGCAGTCGGTCCTGTGGTCGATGTTGGTAGCGCCTCAGCAGGTCCCACCAGAGTGCTAATAGGACGCCGTAGAGCAGGGCACGCCACCACCCCAGGTAAGGCCGTATCGATTCCAAGGCATGCTGCCAGACCTCGAAACTGCCCAGCGCAGTGCGGCCGATCCAGGCGACCAGTGCGGCGGCCAGGACCATCACCGCGGCAATGCCCAGGCCTGAAAGCAAAGTGACTAGCGGTGAGCGTTTCATGGCTCACTTGCGCCTGGCGTCAGCGTCGTTGAGTCGCCTAAGTTCGGGGTCGCCTTGCTCGACGGTGCGCGACGCATCGGCACCACCGGCATGCCGGTCGAGGACCAGACTGGCGGTATTGGTGGCGAGCATCTGCCGGACCTGCAGCTCGGTCTGCAGCAGGCGTATTTCGCGCTCCAGGGTGTCGATGTTTTTCGTCAAGGCCGTCTGTGCCGGTTCGGCTGAAGCGATGTTCGGTTCGTGACTGCCTGCCAGCAGCGTGCGCAGCAGCAGGAGCGCCTTATCGAGCACACTGGACAAGGCTGTCTCGCTGGCTAGGCGTCGCGCCAGCAGCTCCTGATCAGGATCATCACGCAAGGCCTCGATCACGCCACGGGTCACCGGCAGCATCGGGCTGGAGGCTTTGGCCAGGTTGTCGGGGGTAGGCGGCAGGGAGCCTGAGAGCAGCCCTTGCAGGGACTTGACGCGTTCGTTGTAGGCTTCCTGGATTAGCGGTGTCAGTCCGCTGCCGGCGGTCGTCCGAAGGGTTTCGCAGGTATCACAGGTCGCGACTTCGCTTTCGCCCAACACGCGAACGGCCCATTCGGACTCTTCCTGGGGGGAGGCCCAGGCCTGGCAAATAGCGCCCCCCAGGCAATCGCCACTACTGATCGAAGCGCTGTCATCCACCGATCGGTTATGTAGCAGGTTGTAGCCCGCACGCACCACATCGGATGTTGCCCGAATGGGCGTCTGCCCAACACCGCCAGCCTTTGAGCCGCCGACCCATGACACCCCATTATTGCCGTTACGGGCCTCGGTGTTTTTCACCGCGGCCACCGCATCACCGCCGGTTTGTTCGAGGTTGCCCTGCATCTCCTGGTTCTTGGCCAATGCGCCCCAGCCGGCTTGGCCGACCTTGTCAGCCATCTTCTCGGCCATGGCCTGGCAGGTCAGTTTGGAACGGTCGAAGTCGATGCGCCCTTGCATCACCCCGTTACTCAACAACTCATAAAGCCCGGGGTTGGCGCGCTGGATGATCAACGCAGGCAGCGACATCACCGCTTGGGTCGCGTTCTGTACAATGCTGCCCATGATCTGCTGGAACCCTTCGGTGACGCCGTTCAACTGGTTTTGCAAGGTGTTGGTGAGGCTCATGTTTCCGCACATCATGTTCGCTTGCCAGGATCCGCCGACACCGAGCCCGTTGGGGCGATAGAGCGAGCTCGGCGAGCCCGCTGCCGAGCCGCCACCGATGGTGTACATCACCCGGTCGTCGAGCACTTCGCCTTGAGTGCCTAGACGGTAATCGTCCTCGGCGGTGTGGGCATGCGTGGCCACGGCGAGCAGTCCGCAGAGCAACAAACTCCTCGGGCCCAACCATGGTCCTGCAAGAAGCCGACTCATGAAGCACTGCCTTCGAAGTCGATGCTGAACAGGAAGGTCTGCCCCTCACGCTTACAGCAGCTATAGGGACGCCACAGCGACCAGGCGTAGCCGCCATCCGTGCTCTGCACCGGATTGCTGGGGAAAATGGCACATGTGGGTTGAACCTGAGGGTAGAGCAACTGCCATTTGTGAGTCGAAGCATCGTTTTCAATTATCGGGCCGGGAGGCCAGTAACCGTCGCGAGGAGCGGGTGTGAGCGGTAAGTACACATGCGGCTGCCAGTTGCGAGTAATGAAATCACCCGCCCGCTGCGCCATCACCGCAGCGGCTTTGAAGTCGTCGGGTTGTACCAGAAATCCTTGCCGGGGATAGACATTGCCCCACATGTTCCCTGCCAGTTGACGACCGATCTCATGGACTCCCGGCAAGAGCGACTCGGGATAAAGGCTTTCAGGGATGCCATGACGCCAGGCCAGTGAGTCCAAAGTGCTCAAGTAGTAGGACATGAACGCAGTGGCGCCGCTGGCGCAGGCGTAGCCGGATTGTGAGGCCAGGCGGGTGGCGGCCCAGCCACCTGGATGGCCGATACCATCAACGTTTTTGAAACGAAGAAGATTGTCGCGCTGGTTATTCGGCGTGATCAGATTACCGCCACCTTCCGCACCGCTGATGGGATAGGAGAGAGCGGCCATCTCAGTCCACGGATTGCTACCGGTGGTGGCATAGCTCGAGATCACTAGTTCAGGAATGAAATGACGAACCTTGGTTGAGGTTTTAACCGTGCAGCCAAAGGGAGTGCAGAGCAACCAGAAGCAGATGCCGACGACCCTGTACTCGAAACAGTCTGGAGAAAGCACAGAGGCGGTAATGCTGACGGTATCCAGCGCCGTACTCGGCCCGGATGCCAGCAGAATGCTCAGCACCAAAGGATGTAACTTCTGGGGCGAAATGTGCGGGCAGGCAGCAGACATGATCCAGGCTCTGGGTGTATGGCCTGGACAGGTTCAATAATCGAGAGAGGGGTGTCAGTGAGAAAGCCGAACGCAGGATTGTCGGTTTACAGATACCTTCTAGATCAGCAGAGGGTCATTCAGCGCTTAGCGTACTAGCAAGCGCGTCAGACTCAATGAGCAACTGATCCGTTTTGATCTCGAAAATGTTGGCGAGTTTGCAGAGTACCAATAACGACGGGTTGCCTACCCCCCGTTCGATTTGACTCACATAGGTACGATCCACCTCGGCCATGAGCGCCAATTGCTCCTGGGTAAGGTTCTTCACACGCCGCATTGAGCGGATGTTTTCCGCCAGTTGCAGACGAAGCTGTTCGTAGTCTTGAGTCATGCGCGCAAACTGCGCCTTGAGGGACTCTCAATCCACGGGATATAGTCTACATTGGCTCTGATTCGGGCTTTTTTGATGCTTAAGCCGAGTGTCAATTTTGTTTCTATGCTGCTTAGAACAGACCGAGCATTAATAAATAATCGAAAGCTAAGGTGTCTATGGACGAAAATTACGTTTCAATTCCGGCGGCGGACGGCTGCCCGAGTCTTCTGACACCGTGGGGCAGCGAATTTGCGCCTATGATCGAACGTGGCGTGCAATGCGCCCAGGCCTGGCTTAATACACCCGGTGACGTACCGCTGTGGTGGGAACTGGCGCAGGCACGGAAGACTTGTCCGGCAGGAGAATCTCAGGATGCTTTCGAAGCAGGATTTTTATTGAGAATTCAGCAACGGCTTCAAGGCGTTTCATCGTAGCCGTGCGGCTCCAACCCTGACGATATGGCCTACACGGGAAAATTTACTGGAAGGTATGGTTCCAGGCTCCATTCCTCTAGAATGGAGATCTGACAGAAGTGACGTTGGTCTGTGATAAACAGATTTACGTAGCTAGGATTCTGATAAGTGCAGATTCTGCACGCTCTGAGAACGTGGAGCGCGATATGAAAGCCGACCAAGTGTTGAGTGACGATCTGGTGAGCCGACTGGAGGGTAAAATCCCAGCCATGGCTGAAGGTGCGATCAATACGGCCTATATCAACGCGCTGGCGGCCGGACGCAGCGTGATGGAAGTCATGGACGGCAAGCTCGTTGAGACGACTGCCGACGGTAAGCACAAGGTTATTCGAGTGGCCAAGCCCAAGCATAAAGTGACCTTGGGCGGGATTATCAAGGTGCACCGCTGCTCATGACCGTCCCTCGGCTGAGGGTGTTTGCCGGCCCTAATGGTTCCGGTAAAAGCACAATGAAAAGTGCCGTCCCTTCCCACCTGATCGGGATCTACATCAACCCGGATGAAATCGAAAAGGCTGCCAAAGAGGGGGGACGCCTGGAGTTCAGCGATTTTCAACTGGAAGTCGAAGGTGACGAGGTTCTCGGCTTTATCAAGGCGCACCGACTGATTCGGTCGACCCAGCTCGTTGAAGAGGCATCCAAAATAGGCTTCAGCAATAACGGCCTGAATTTCCAGTCCGTCGCGATGAACTCCTATTTTGCTTCCGTGCTCTCTGATTTCATCCGGCACAAGCTCCTTGAAGCCCAGTTGTCTTTCACCTTCGAAACGGTGATGTCTAGCGAGGACAAAGTCGCTTTTATGCTTAAGGCAAAAGCGTCGGGATATCGAACCTACCTCTACTTTGTCGCCACTGAAGATCCTGACATCAACATCAACAGGGTCAAGAACCGTGTCGCGGCAGGTGGGCACCCAGTCCCCACGGAAAAAATTGTGCAGCGCTACGGTCGTTGCCTGAACCTATTGCCAGCAGCCATCGCAGCCTCGAACCGGGCTTATATCTTTGATAACTCCGGCGCTGATCTGGTGCTGCTCGCTGAAGTAACGGACGGGACTGACCTTGAATTCAGGGCTGATGAGATCCCTGACTGGTTCATGCAAGCCTACGTGGAGAAGGTGTTCAAGGATTTGCTGCCGGGTTGATCGAAACCTAGGATCAGCTCCGTTTCACTTAATTCCTCGCATCCTATCGATTCGTTCAGCTACCCGGTAAGCCGCCTCCAATTCCGAGCAGCCGGTGCTCTGCATCAGTGTCCAGCGTTCGGCTTTTTCCTCGGGCTCCGTCATGGCCAGGGCGAGATAAAGGCTGGGCGGCACGGCCCGAAACAGCGTTTCGAGCTTCTTCGAGAGCACGACTCCCTCAGTGTATTTTCCGGGCTCCTTACTGGCGGAGAGCAGCAAGGCTTTCTGTGCCGGCGTGAGTTTCTTGAACCGTGCTATTTCTTCGATTTCCGCGGGCGGCATGTTCAAACAAATCCACCATTCGATCATGTTCAGCATGGTCTGCGCGGCGGAAGGAAAGTCGGCAAGGTTTTGCGTCGCCAGCCAGAACCAAGCGCCGAGCTTGCGCCACATCTTCGTGCCCTTGACCACGAATGGCGCCAGCAGCGGGTTTTTGGTGATGATATGGCCCTCGTCGGTGACCATGATGATCGGTCGGCCCAGGTACTGGTCTCGCTCAGCAAGGTTGTTCACGGTGTTCATCAGGCTGATGTAGCTGATGGACATCTGTGCCTCGTAGCCTTCGCGAGCGTAAGTGGCCAGATCGACAATGGTCACATCGCTCTCAGGCCAAGGCGTCCCCTCGCGATCGAACAGTTCACCCTCGAAGCCCTGGCAAAACAGGTCGATGGACTCGCCCATTTCCTGGGCACGCTCACGACGTTTCTCCGGCAAGTGCGGGTCAGCGGCGACGCGCAGCAAGGCATTGCGCACGTCGCGGGTCAGCACCTGGCGATCCGCAGCGACACAGGTATGCGCCGCATCCAAGATGCACTCGCGAATCAGACTGCGATCGGCCCGGCTCAGGCGCGCTTCTTCCTTGGCCTCACCGCCGGTGATCATCAGCCGGGCGGTGATTTCCAGTTCGCCGAGAATATCGCGCTGGTCTTCGCGACTGGGTACCACCTCATCGTCCAGCTCATCGATCGACAGACTCGCGACCTGATCCGGTTGCTCGACCAGGCGCCAAGCATCGACAAAGGGGGCAAGACTGACCGAAGCGCCAGGTTTCAATTGGACCTTGTTGACCGACAGGCCCTGTGTCGCGAAGTAATCGCCCTGCAAGCCGAATGAGTTGCCGGCCTCGACGATAAACAGGCGAGGGCGGTATACGGCCATGACCTGCATCAGTAGGGTGACCAGGGTGGCCGACTTACCGGCGCCGGTGGGGCCGAACAATAGCAGATGGCCGTTCATGGCCCGGTCTAGACGTGACAACGGATCAAAACTCAACGGCGAGCCACCACGATTGAACAAGGTGATGCCCGGGTGGCCGGTACCTGTGTTGCGGCCCCACACCGGAACCAGATTTGCCAGGTGCTGGGCAAATATCAGGCGCGTGTACCAATTGCGTGTGTCGCGAGATGGGTTATAGGTCATTGGCAACCAACGCAGGTAGCTGTTGCAGGCGGCGACCTCATCGCCTTCACGTACTGGTTGCAGCCCCGC
Organism: Pseudomonas sp. R2-37-08W; assembly: GCF_003851705.1. Lineage (NCBI taxonomy): Bacteria > Pseudomonadati > Pseudomonadota > Gammaproteobacteria > Pseudomonadales > Pseudomonadaceae > Pseudomonas > Pseudomonas sp. R2-37-08W. Next base: position 2,191,605 of record NZ_CP027728.1, read on the forward strand.
GCCCAACAGCGCGTTGGCCAGGCTGACCGAGCGCTGGTGCAATTGCTGTTCATCGCGACCGCGCAGGTAGAACGCCAGGGTGCCGCGGTACAGCTTGTGCTGGCGGCCGATGATCGCGCGGGCTTCTTCGACATCCTGACGGGTCTGGGTCGAGGCCAGGTTTTCACCGATGGCTTTGCGCGCCAGGCGATTCAACTGATCCTCGAGCACATCTTGGGGTTTGACCACCAAGGTCAGACTCATCACCGTCCCTTCGGGTAACTGGTCGAACAGGGCATTCACCGCGTCGCCCTTGCGGATTTCGCCAGTGAGTTGGCCAATCGACGGTGCGCGCCGCAGCTTGTCCACCACCATCACCCGATGGGGCTGACCATCGAAAAACCAGAGTCCGCGCTGCACATCCGAACGCGGTTCGTTGAAGAACAGCCGCTCGGCGAAGTCATGATCGAAGGGCAGTTCCAGCGACTCACCGTCGCCCGACTCTGGATAGGACACGCGGCGGTAGAACGCCTCGGGCGCTTCATCGGTGAGTCTGGGCGCAGGATTGAACCAGGGCAATAACCAGGCATACAGACCTGGGCCATCGACTCGTATCGATTGCACTCCGCACGCCTGCAACGAAGCCGCGACACGTTCGCAAGTTTGTCGCAGCGATTGCACTGGCTTGAGTCCCGCTTCCTCACCGTCAGACTCAAGCCAGCGATAGATCACCAATCGCACCCGACGGTTGTTTCCTCGCCAGGGCAGGCGCGTGACTGCCTTGTCCTCGAACAGGCCGCCAGGCTTGGAGATGGCTTTCAGATGTCGGCGAATGAGTTCCAGGTACGCTTCGGTGAAAACCGTGCCTCGGGCGCTGTCATGAATATAGTCGGTGAGCCGGGTGAGGTAGGGGGTGAAGTCGTTGTCGTCCTGGCAGAAAAACTGCGCCACCCAAGGTGCTTGGTCCAGCTCGTCAAAGCTATCCTGCAGGGCATCCTCAAGGGCATCGCGGGCTGCCGTTAGCCAATCGGGTTCACGCCCTTCGGTGCCGATGGGCAGTAACTCGAACACCGCACCCACAGAGCGATTGTCATCGAGCAGAAAACACTGCTCGGTTTCGAGGTATTCGACCCACGGCAGGTGATCGGTGAAGCTGGGGTTGTGCGCATAGAGTGCGGCGTCATCGGCCAAGGTGGCGCGAGGGCGCAATGGATTGCGCCAAGCTTTCCACGCGGCTGTGCGGTTGCCCGAATCGCCGGTACGCACTACAGGTCTTCCTGACGTTCACCCGGCAGTGCGTACTGCACACGTTGGTAGAACGGAAAGACGGTTGAGTAACCCGGGATCGGTGCCTGCTCGGTACCACTCAGATGCGGATACACGTACAGCACTAGATCGGGATTGGGCAGGCGAGGGAACAAATTGTGGATCTCGTTCGTCGCTGTGCGCGTGTACGGTTCTTGGAGAGAGGTGGAGAAATTCGCCTGGGCCAGCGGACGGCGTAACTGCTGCCGAGCATCCAGTAGTTGCTGCTGAGTGCCTTGCGAACCGGAACCGTTCCAGATGTCCAGCATGGTGTGCTCGCCATGGGGCAAAAGCGTGTCCTTGTTGGTGGAACACCCCGTCAGGACCCAGCAGAGCACGCTAATCCAGGTCAGGCAGAGATGCATGGTCTTTTTCATGGCGAACGCTCCGGCCCTTGGGCTCGTAGTCGATGGTGATCTCATGGTCGAGGTGCAGGGCGACTTGGGCGGCCGGTGGCACGTACACGGCAGCAAAGGCTTCGCCGTACAGTTTGTTGACCCACTCGCGGACGTCGCTGACCCCACCACTGAGAATTGAATTCAGTGCGCTATTGCCACTGCTGCTGGTGACCCCGAAGGCACTGCTGCCCGAACTGATCACGCTGCTGTTGTTCTGCTCATTCCCGAGCAAGGCAGCGACACCCGCGCCGGCCGCAGTGATCAGGCTCTGGCTACCGAGGTATTGCTGAGCGTTCGAGCGGCGCTCGCCGGCAATGCACGGGATGCCATACGGATCGGACAAGTAACCGAGTCCGCCACGAATCTTGTCGGTGTTCGAACTCTGGGTGGTGGAGGCGTTGCGGCTGGCTACTGCCTTCGGCTGAGGCACCGTGCGGATGGTGCCATCGGTAAACACAAAGGTGATCGATTCGACCTGTCCGCGTACGCAAGACAGGGTCCAGTCACCGGAGGCTGTGCCGCTCATCACGGCCCCTGCAACGTCCGGCAGGTCGATGCCATTGGCCGTCAGGTTCTCCGGACCGACCAGTACCTTGAAGGGATAGGGATCATTCACTGTGCCGTCCACCGGGACTCGGCCGATCAGCGCGGTCATCGCGACCGAGCCCATCAGCGTGGCGTTTTCGGGAATCGTGTAGACCGGCTTCGCGTCTTCGGTACGATCAGCGGATCGCGTCAGGTCACGCTCACCCTTGCTGACTGCTCGTAGCTGTTTCTGGCTGCGGTCGATGGTGTTGTCCTTCAAGCCTTCCAGTGAGTTGAAGGAGGTAGGCAGACTGAGTGCGGAGGAGGTCTTGGTTTTGCCTCGGGCATCGGTGGACGGAGCATCCGAGGGTTCAATCCACTGCAGCGCATCGTTGGCAGAATGCCGCCCTTCGAACTGATCTCCATCGCCCGTCTCAAGCCCCAATCCGATCGGCATATCCTTGCCTTTGCCGGTCAACCCCGATAACTGCTCCTGCAATTGCGTCAGCAGCCCACGGGCCTGGTGGCTGTCTTGTTCCGCTTTGAGCCGGGCCTCGTTGGCTTGTCGGCGGCCTTCGTCGACCTGCTGGGTCACGCTGCCAAGCACCGTCTGGATGCGCGAATCGACACTGTTTTCCCGCTCGCGCAGGCGGTTGTTCTCCGTCTGCAGCGAATCGTTGTGTTTTTTCAAGCCGAGCATGTCGCTGCGCATGGCCTTCACCTGGCCGACCAAGGTGGCGACCGTATCGCGTGGGGTGTCGCCAGCAATACCGAGCGACTTAGCTTGCTCGGCGGATAACTGAATGTTGTCCTGATTAGCCGGGTGCGCTGGAGTGGGAGCACTGCCACCCGCGACCCAGCTTTTCAGGATGATCACCACCACGGCCAGCAGCGCAGCCGGCACCAGCCATTTGAGCAATGCATTAGCTTTCATCATCTGCACCTCGCGCAACGGGCGGGAGCAGCACGGCGTGTTCGAGGCCGGCACCGCGAGTGACGAGGTAAGCGATCGTGGTGTCTTCGGCGCTGCCGACAGGTCCGAGGAAAGTATGCTGGAAGGTCGCGGCGAACAGTGTGGCCTGAAGCCGACGAGGATCGAGTTGCACCGTCTCTGAACTACGATTGCGCAACTTCACCGCCGTTACCCAGTAGTCACCGAGTCGCCAGGCGGCGATGGGCGTGCTGGACAGGTTTTCAGTCGGCAGCAAAGTCGGCAGTTCGGTGCGCAGATTGAGCGGTACTCGGCGTACGCCGGGCAGGGACTCCACGGTGCGCAGCGGCGCGTACAGACTTTGCGCGGCGTAGCGCGTCAAAGCGACCGGGATCGGTGTACGTTCTGGAACAGGGACGGTGCTCGATTCAACCCCGCTGGCCTGCACCTGAGCATTCTTGAGAACACGCACGGGCTCCAGCGGTTGATCGCCAGCCGTGGCCGCGATATCCAGGAGGATGATCTCGCCCGTCTTGACCGATTGCAGTTGCAGTCGTGTCGGTGCAATGGCTTCCGACGCGCGCAGGTACAGCGTGCCTCCGGTTGATTGCACGCGCAGTTTATCCTTCAGCGTGGAAGGCACGCCGACACGAACAGCTTCATCGACAAAGACCACTCGTTCCTGATTGATCACCAGTGGGACCGCGAGCGGTAGGCGTTCCCAATGCATCAGTTCGACGGCCTGCGCTGCAGCGCCCGATAGCATCAGTGTGAGGGTGAGTCCCAGGGTAGAAATCCGCTTCATGGCTCACCTCCAGGCAGGGAAATTTTTTGCGGCGTACCCTGATAGCAATCCAGTGCAAGGCCCCACTTATTGCGTTCGGGGTCCAGATCGAAACGCACCACCCGTAACGGATAACGCACGACCACCCGTTTCACCGGTTCGGCGGCGTAATACTCATCAGCGTTGAGGTCGAGTGTGACCAACCAGCTGTCGCGATCAAGTTGCTTGACCCGCAGTTCCGGATCTTCACTGTAGCCTCGGCCTAGAATTTCGTAGACGCCACGCACCCGTTGACGCAGTTCGCCGGCGGCCTTGCGATACTCGTAGTCGCCGTCGAGGAAGGCCTTGCAGGCGGGTGTCAGGTAGGACTGCAAGCCATAGATGGCGCGGCGATAATCCTGCTCGCCATCCGAGGGCCAGCGGTTGAGTTGGCCAAAGATGTATAGGGCAAAGGCATACACATTCTCTGGGGGAACATCCCACCACTTGCGCGTGCTGCCCGAGCGTAGATCAGGGGGACATGCACGGTCAGATCGGTCGGTGCTGAGCGCCAGCCATACCATAGTCCGGCGCTGAGCAGGGCGAGCATCACTATCGCCAGACGCAGGCTGAAGATATGAGCCTGTTGGGCATCGACCTTGTTTCGAAATCGACTCATGGCTGCCACCGAGACAGGGCAGGGCGCAGTCGACGCGAACGGCGAACCGTCCAGGCACCGGAGTGGAGAATCAAACTTCCACGCCCCAGGCGCCAACGGCTGGCGAGTATCCATTCGAGCTTGCGGTACAACCAGGTCTCCGGACGAGCGCGTTTTGCCCGACGCAGTAGCGTGCCCCCGATCAATAAGATCACTGTCATGCCTGCGATCATGCTGGTCGGCGCCACGGCAATCGAGGCGGTGACGATCGCCAGAGGAATGCCCACCAGCAGGCCAATGACGGCACCGGTGCCTAGGGCCACCCACATTTCATCATTGGTTAAACCGCGCAATACGGCTGGATCACGATTGAGTCGCTCTGGCAGAAAGACCAAAGTGCCGTCGGCAAGACGTTCGATAGTGTCGTTCATGCCAACCTCACAGAATCGCGGCAGCCTTGGTGAGGAACCAGATGATGATCACCACCAACAGGGCGCCGATACCAACTACCGCGCCGAGGTCTTTCCAGGTCTTGCGCTGATTTTGGACGTCGGCAAATACTGTCAGGGAATGCCAGGCCACGCCGAGAAACGCGAGAAGGGCAATCAGTAGGCCGAGCAGAATGCCGGCATCGTAGGCGTAGTTTTTGATCGTCTCGATCAATCCGGAACCTTCACCTCGGGAAGGAGCCTCCATGGTCGGTAGTTCTGCAAAAGCTAGGCCTGGACCAAGAACTAGCAGCAGACCGATCAAGCGTTGGCTTGCACGATCACGCAGGTTGTTTTTGAGAGGGGCAAGACACTTGAGCATGATGGCAATCTCCGATGTTAGGACAGGGTGAAGAACATCAAAATCAGCAAGGTGAGCAGTACGCGCGCAACGCTGCCGCCGAAGGCACCAAAGCGCACGCTACCTGTCGCCCAGCCTCGGTAAGCCGTCCACATCACCCAGGCACACCACAGCAAAGCCAGGATGAGAACCAGGGACAGCCACAGTGTCGAGCTGCTCTGTGCCGAGAAGCCGGAAGCGTTTTGAAAGGCGGCGGTCTGGGCGTCAGTCATGCTCATGGCGAGGACTCTGCGGATGGTGTGTCGAGACGGTATTCTCCGACCAACTCAGTGGAGTCGCGGGGTTGAGCGCGAGAGGGTGAGAGATAGTCCTGCACACCCTGGCGGATGCGCTGGATGTCTTGAGTTAGGCGGGGATAGTCGAAGCTATAGCGCTCGGTTGATTCAGCCGAGCTAGCTGTCTGGGCTCTTGTCGCAAGATGTTCGATAGTGTCGAGCTGCTGCAGAATCAGACTCAACTGATCCTGTTCATGAGCAGATGCGGCATAGCTGCCACTATTGAACGTGGTCAGTACGAGCAGACAGCATATTCGGCAAAATACAGTTGGCATGTGGATAGCCCATTTGGTTATGGGGCTAGCATCCAACTGACGAATAGGGCTCAGCAGTAAAAAATACGAAGTACGCGACGTCATTTTATTTCGATACCGGCGCTGACGATGTAGCGAGCTTGTTCCCTGTGTCGAGGTTATGTCGCGGAGAAGGGAAGTGATTGGAGCGCAAATACGAGCTCGATTTATGAGGGCTTACTGAGGTCGTGCAAATGAGTCGTTAAGTCAGTGCAAATACCTCCAGGTGTCAGCGGGTCTGGGAGAAATGGCTCCAGCCAACGGTGTGTTTAACTAGTCTTCCAATACCACTTACTTAAGGATGATCCCCATGTCAGATAACTCTGAAGCCAACATAGCCACAGCGGACGCTCTCACACTGCTCCTGCACAACCAGCACGCCCTAGCAGCCGCCCTTGAAGAGGTGACCAAATGGATCTCAGAGAATGGAGTGGAAAATGTCGCCGTTAACGCAATGGGGGCCATGGAAACGCTCGACCAAAATGCCCGAGCCATCACTGATGCGATTATGCGCCTACGTCAGTTATAGGCATCCTCTAACTCCCGCTACACGCTTGCAGGTACCGAGGTGATTCTGTTGAATCAACCTGTAACCTGTCGCTTTATTCGTTGGATCTGATCATTTGAGATGTGGGGAGTTCGATGCGAATTGACCAGCCTTCTTCCCCACCGGAGAGTAGTGTTCAGGAAACATTCCGGTAGCTGGAAACTGCCTCGCCAAGACTAGCTGTTAGAATTGCACTGGTTTAGTGATCAGGCGCTTGAGAACCAGCATGAACAAAGAATTGACCGAAGAAGAGATGCGCCAAGCCTTGTTCGGCAACGCTGAAATAGCTGCGCCGATGAGCACCGTTCCCGTGGAAAAAATCCAGCCGGACTTCGTTGCCGTGCCCGTATCAAAAGTGGCGAAAAAGAAAGCCCCAAAGCCTTTACCCCAAGGCTTCGGGTAACTCTTCGTGTGAGCAATGAGTTTGAAGGAAGGACGCTTGAGATCGTCCATGAAGCCGATACTCTGAGTACGTTGCTGGCAGAGCAGGAAGCCACCAAAGCAGCCAGGAAAAAATTCCGGTATGTAGAAGTGGTGTCGGTCAAGTCGATGTGAATTATGTTTCCGAGTATGCGGCAAGCCAGAGGTGGACCCTCGCCATGCGCCTGGAGCATCCAGGCGATTCACCTGATAGAAGCATCCTACTGAGTTGATGCTGAGCGTAATGTGACTCATATAAGATACAGGCCTGCACTCCGGCGTGATTGCGTCGGTTTCCAATGGCATCCAACTCGAACCTTGCCCTCCATGTCTAAGACAATCCATCGGTCGATGCTAGGCCTGATAGAAACCCTCGAACAGCAACGTACTGAGTCCTCCAACGCACTAAATTGGAAGGATTTTGAGGATCACGTTCAATATGTTTATCAAACGCTTCTGAGTCTCGGTGGTCACAACATAGTGGTCGCGAAGGATGCTTGTTTGATGGGCCGAGAAGGCGCCGAGTATCAGATTGACGTCTATTACGAGTTTGAGGTGGCTGGGATACGACATCGAGTTGCTATTGAGTGTAAAAATACAAAAAGACGCGTAGAACGCAACGATGTGTTGGCGTTCAAAGCCAAGATTGGTGAGTTTTCTGATGTAATAGGCGTCATCGTTTCTGCCAGCGGTTTCCAATCTGGAGCCAAGGACTTCGCTGAGCGGAACCGAATTTCAGCTTTGAGTATCGAAGAAATCCCCTCAATTGGACAACTGTTGGGAATGCGGCTTCGTCATAACGCAATACCAACCGAACTCAGCGTAGGAACCCCTTTTTGGACTTTCTTTGACTTGGAAACCGGAGCACCGTTTGGGTTGGGGCATGATAAGGGCCTCCATGCATTACTGTTTTGGTCAAAAAAACAAGCCGCTAAATACCATGCTCGCAATCGAGTTGCGGCGAACTGGCAGGTACGCGGGCTGGAGGTACGCCATCTCTTTTCTTATATCCTCGTCGTTGATGCAATGAATGGAAGTTTTGCGACGGCCCCACCGCCAAATCACGCATTTGCTGACGACAGCAACATATTCAGCGATATGCCCCGGCAGATTCTCATCGATGAATACTGTGAGCAATACAAAGAGCTGCTCCGGGTTCGACGCGTGATGCCAGGCGCAACCAAAGGGGGGGACCAAAAAAGACATGACATGGGGAAAATCGAAAGCGGTCTTTTTTCGCCGGTCGCGCCAGGCGGCATGCGGTAAGCGGTAAGCGTCCGGCGAAGTCACCTTCGTTTTCAGCGAGTAAAGAATTCTTAGGAATGGGCGATATAGAGCTATCCATTCCTGGGGAAGCTCAATGTCCTTTCTCTGGCGTCTCGAATCACTCATAGAAGATTGGCTCTATAGCATCAGCCGGTTTTACCAATCAACTCGCAATCGTATGTCCGGTTCGAGTGTAATCGCCCTAGTTTCATTAGCGGCGACGATCGGATCTACCGCCGCTGCCTTTCTGGCATGGGACGCTGCGCGTAACGCCAACCAAGTCTCAGCTGCCTCACAAGCACTGACGCTAAAGTTCTACAATGATCAGATCGCGCTCGGACACCCTTCGATTTCAGTGTTGTCTGGTCAGACCACAGTCTCGGCCGTTCGCCAAAGTGGATATCGGGAAGGTGTCCATGATTATGTGGCAACCTTAATTCTGAGAAACTCAGGACAGCGCGATTCGCCGCGAGCATGGGTTGCGCTCTACGCCGATGCTTTTAGCTCAAATGATCCTCGTGCATCACTCGTAACGCTTCCTAAGGAAACCGACGTTGGTGTTCGACTTCCTATAGGTACATTGTTTGGAGTCGATGAGGATGAAAGTTCATGGTTTATCGCTGTCCTCTACCAGGACGAAGTGCCATCACCAGATATCAGTAGTGCCTCTGAGCTCTCTTCCCCACAGTCGCTGCGCATGGTCTGTGCACCTCCCATTGTCTTTCGAATGACGTCATGGCCTAAGGATCCGGATCAAGATCCCGCAATCAGGGTGTTCTCCTCTGGGGCACCGTGACGGCTGAACAATTATTGTCGCAAGGGTGGGACGGTGGCGAGAAAGCGGCGCGGCGAGTTAAGGCAGTGGGGGGAGGTGATCCGGGCTGCTCATGGCGCAAATGCTTGCATGGATCTGCCCAGTTCCTAGCGGAATACACGAGTACTGAGCAATCAGGTACCAGCAATCAATGCCGCCATCTCCCCCCGTAATCGGTTGTGGCGGCTTTTGGTATTGTCTCAGTATGGCCTAGATCGACCTGAACGGTTTAGTACTCCAGCATTACGTTCTATCAAAGGTATTTTTTGAATGTTGTCGCAGTGATAGCAGTTGCTATTCCGAACATCACCGAGGAAGGTAAAAAGATCGCCATGGGACTGAGCGAAAACGGTAGGGATAGGTAAATAATCCAGGGCACGATTAGCAGCGGTAGCACTGCCCGCTTAGCGCGGTGATAGACAAAGCTGCTTTCTCGCCCCGCGCCAAATTTGCGCAGGTCACGGCGCATTAAACCATCGACAAAACCGGTGAGCGAGGCCAACAAAAATAGTGGTGTGGACAGGACCAGAATGGTCAGGCGCACCAAGAAGGTAAAGGTTACATACACTGCGGCCAGCACGAGATCCTCAATGCTCACGTAGAGCTGGTTGATCCAGCTCCAGAAGCCGTTGCCCTGGCTCGACACCCGTGCCCGCCGGGCAAAATCCGCAAAGCCAGTCTTGACCAACAGCCACTGATTTAGGAGGTCCAGTACTTGAAGGATCATTTGCCCAGGTTGTTTGAGAATGAGTGACGATTTGAAATGGTCGCTCAGCCAGCCCAGTTCATTGAACAGCATGACTTGGCTATGTCTCCAGCCTTGATCCCCCCAGAATAAGAGCAGACCTGCCCACTCGATCAAGATCGAGAACAGTAATGAGGCAATCAACAAACCGATCATGCGCAGGACCAAGCCGATCGCCGAAATAATCAATCCAGGATGCTGGCTCGATTGTGGCGGCGTGTTCTGGACGGAAGTCGCCATTGATAACTCCATTGTGTGTTGCCGCGTTGATGTGGGCACGACTCTATCTGAACCATTTGCTGTTAAATCGAACAACTAGGTTGGGCTATCCGACCTGATCCAGATTGAAGTTTGTAGTTGGTCCACCGCCACCCGTACTCCACCATTGACCCGCCTGCTCGTTGTAAGCCGCCCGCATCATCTGAGTGAGCTCCTGCAGGTCCTTGGGCATGGCGTCGTCGTTAGAAGGTTTCGGTAACGGCATACGAACTTTCCATAGCTGGCCCCCGGCCTGGAAGGAGAACATTTGCCCCTTGGGCAAACTGACGATATGAGCAGGCTCGATCAGCGGCACGCTGGTGCTGCTGACACGGTCCTGTGAGGACGAGGTGAAGTCCGTGTTGGCCTCCGGATCGGAGGTGTCGGTCGTGCCCGAGACCAGGGTCTTGGTCAGCACATTAACCTTGGGCAACTGCTGGGTGAGCAGTTCCGCGGTTGCGGTTTCGCGCACCCGCAGCATCTGTAGGGTGTTGAAATTGCCCACCACCTGGCCGGCCTTGGCGCGGTTGCCTATACGTGCTTCGATATCACTGAGGGTTTGGGTGTAGGCGGTTACCTGGATACCGGCACCGCCCCCTTTGTTGATCAGCGGAATGAACTCATCGCCCATCAACTCGTTGAACTCATCGGCATGCAGGTTGATTGGCAGTTTGTCACCAGCGTTGCCAGATTGAGGCAGCCCATGGTCAATGCCATGCTTGTAGATATGTCCCGCGACCGAGACCAAGTCGGCGAACATTGAATTGCCCACGGCGGCGGCCACTTCGGCATCAGTCAGCGCATCCAGGCCAACGTAGACGATGCCGCGTTTTCGGATGATCTGCATCCAGTCGAAGATCGGCCGCGGGTCATCCAGGTCGGTGTAGTTGGGAGCCAGTAACTGAGCGGTCTTGCCGGTGGTGAGTTTCTCTAGCAGCGGCAGTAGCGAGGCCACGATTTTGTCGAAGTAAGTGCGGTCGTAGCGCACCGCTGAACGCAGTCCGTCCATTACCGGATCAAATACACGCTTCACCGCCAGGTATTGCTCGATGGCCACCACCCGCTTTTCGCGTCCGATCATATGCCGGGGAATGTTCTTCTCGGTGAGCTTGCCTTCGAGCTGGACGATCACTTCCCACGCCTTCGGGTCGGTCTTGGCGAAAAATTGCTGAGCGTATTCGATGAACAGCGCATCGATGTTGACAACATGCCGCTGGATCTGCAGGTAGTCCGGACGCCGGCCCAATTCGATCAAAGCCCGGGCAATGATATTGACGAAACGCCATGCGAACTCACGGAAAGCCGCGGAGTTACCTTCACCACTGAGCTGCCCAGCAATGCGAGATGCCACCTCAGAAATACGTCCGAAACGTCCCACCGCGTTGTAGCGGGCGGAGATTTCTGGCCAGCCCAGATGGAAGACATAAAACTCTTTCTCCCGACCGGCACGTTTGGCTTCGACGTACATGCGCTTGAGCAAGTCGGCATCGCCCTTCGGGTCGAAGACAATCACTACCTCATGTTCAATGCGGTGAATGTCCTGGGTGATGTACACCTCGGCGAGTCGCGTCTTACCGACGCGGGTCGTGCCCAGCACCAGCGTGTGACCGACCCGTTCGCCCAGTGGCAGACTGACTTCCGTTTCATTGGGCTCGACTCCATGCAGCAGCGGCGAGCCACCTACCGGGGGTAAAGGGCGCAACGGATTGAAGGCACTGTCCCAGGCGGTGACACGGGCCAATGTCGAGAGCGGAAACGGTGCATGCTCCAAGCGCTGTTCGAGTCCACGGGCCAGACGGTAATCGGTTGGTTGGTCGACATAGTGGGCGACCGCCGGATCTTGAGCCTCGACCAAGCGCTGGGTGTGCAGGCGCGTCCAGCGAAATCCTCGGCCCATAAACAGACGCTTGCGGCTGACCGGGATTTCCCCACTAGTCAGTTCGTAGCGGGGCAGTCTGCGAATATTGCGCCGATAGCGCAGTACCTCCCAGGCTTGTCGCAGGCGGATCAGACCAAACAGGGCATAGGCCAGCGCAGCAACCAGCCCGATCTCGGGTGACAGGGCCACAGCCCACGGCGAGTACACGCACAACACCGCGGCGGCGATGCAGATCGCTACGGTGTACAACTCCACCGCCGGCCGGAGCTTGGACTCCATCGCATGCTCGGCCATGACCTGGACTCACTGTTCCAGTGAGTTGGCGGTGATCAAGACGGGGTAGTGCTCGATCTGCAAGCGGGTGGCGATGTCGTTACCGTTGACCGGCAGGATGGCGATGCCCGGGGCGGCGGCTCGAATCCGGGCCAAAGCTTCGGTATCGGTTACTTCAACCGCTAGACCGGCTGCTCCCATTTCCTGCAGTTCAGGCGCGCGTTGACGCAACCAAGCCAGTGAGTGGGTATCCTCACCCACCAGGAAAAATGGCCGTAAGCCTGGCATGTTTAGGGCGCGAGACTTGATTTGTCCGGGGCTCAAGTGAGAGCTGCGAACGGGTAATATCCAGGTTTCATCGGCAAACGTGGACAAGTCCGCATGCATGGCCCGACCAGGCTGGAGATTGTTGTTCATGGGCGGCCTGGCAACTTGAAAATGGGGACGGGTGAAGCCGCCAAACTGGTCCTCTGCAACGGATTGTTTCGACTGGGCGAAAGCAGCCAAGAGCAGGGAGAAATAATAGGTAATAGGAATTCGTTTCATTGTGGTGTGCCTTGTTCAGCGGAAGCCTGTAGCCGTGCGAGTTGCCGGGAGAATCCATCGCGGTAACGCGCGGCGGGTAAACCTCCCGCAGGGCGGTGATAACGCCCAGCGGCTGAAACCCAATCACCGGTGACGGCGTGATGCTCTTGCAGCAGGGCGGCAGTCACAGCCAGATTGCGGTAGGGTTCGAGAGCTTCGCAGGGACTGGAAAAGCGTTGTCCGTGATAACCCAGGTTGGTTTGCCCTAGTCCGGCGTCGACCCGCTTAGCGTCATATTGTGTGAGCGCCTGGAGCAAGGCGTGGCATGCGGCCTGGCGAGTGGCGAAACGGTAGGGTGTTCCGGCGATATTCAGGGTCCAAGGCCACGGCAGCAGTCGACCACGGGCGCGAATACCGCTCTCCTGTAAGGCAATTGCGAACAACACCGTAGAAGGGATGTTGGCGTCATGCGCCGCCAGTTGATAAGCCGGAGGCGGAAGTTCGTTAGCCTGAACCGCGTGCACCGTCAGCAGGAGCGCAAGAGCAATCAATCGAGACGTTGCCATTGTCCATTCACCTGTTGAAATGTGACGGGTAATGGTCTTGGGGCGCCCAGGCTGAACCAGCGACCACGGTCATGGTTCAGGGTGATCTGCCGGCGTTGAACCTTGGCCGGATCGATGTCCGCTTGCCGAGCCCAGCTGCGGACGCGTTCATCCTCGCCTTGGCTGCCCACCAGGTAGATATCGAACGCCGTATCACTACTTTGCAGACGCTGCGCTTCGGCGGTGCACGCAGAGCAGTGGTCTTCGACAAACAGAGCTCGGCGCGGCTCTACCGGTGAGCTAGCAGAGGGTGGGGATGCCATACCCTGAACCGGCAATAGCCCCGGAAACAGCTTGGCCCAGGCCGCTGTGTAAGCGTTTTGGTAGGCCAATTCACGCTCGGCGCGTTTGGCCTCCAGTGCTACCTGTAATTCGGCATATCGCTGGCGCTCTTGGTCGGTCTTGGCCTCAACCCCGAGGGCGGTCAACGGATCGAGGTTCGGGCTCCAGAAACCGCGTGGGCCGGCTTGGATCTGTTCGAAGCGTGTCCATTCCTGCTCGGTCAGGCCCCAACTCGCCGCCTGTTCAGAGTCAGAGCGCCCCAAGGGCGTGACCTGCGTGTCCTGGTTCCTTGACGGTGTCGTGACGGGGTTGCCCATCGCAGCGCCTATGGCCAGTAGCGAAGCGAGACAGACGATGGGGAATAGTGGGGCTCTATTCATGATCGCTTCTCAAGGGAGTTGCACTGTCTGGTCTGGCTGAGCAGCCACTGCGAAGATGGCCGCCTTCGGCCCCAGCACTTTCAGTCGCCATGTGCCAAGCTGCTCGCCGTTGTGCAGCAACCGGATATCGTTGAGCGAGCGACTATCAGGAGGCGCGACCGCCAGAAAGCGCTCGCCACCACGCGACTCGACACTCAACACTGAGAATGTCGGCGGGAGCAGGGCAGACTTGGGGCGAGAGGTTTTCTTCGGTTTGGCCGGGGAAGATGTCGGTGGTGGAAGTGTTGGCTGTGGCTTGAGGTCCAGGAGTTGCTGCTCGACGTGCTCAAGTCGTGCGCGTAGCGCGTTCATGTCGGCTGTGGTGGCTCGGTCTGCCAGACCGTCGCGTAGCTCCTGTATCTCTTGTGCCCATTGATCCAACATCGGGTCGAGTGTGTTGGCCTGTTGTTCACCGGAATCTACCATCTGCTTCAGGTCTTTCAGTGCATGCTGCAGCTTCTCCTGCGCGTCTTTGAGATCGCTCGAATCACGTTGCAAGGTTTGCAGGATCTGTAGGTGTTGGGCGTTCGCATTTCCCAGCTCGGTCACGCGTTGATACTGGTTATACAAACCACCACTCAGCCCGGAGGCCGCGAGGCAAAGTAAGCCAACAATGATGGTTTGAAACGTCGAGGCTTTCATGGCCGTGCCTCCGTCTGATGGGACGAGTCTGGTTTAGCCCGCACAATGCTGACATCAGCTTTCTGCTGTTCGAAGCAGACCGAACGGCTGACCTCATCGGTCGTGAGTTGCCAGGCGGAGCCAGCCAATACCTGTAGTGCGCTGCGTAACGGAATCGGGCCGAGCCGGTAATGGGCTGCTGGCAGAGGCCGAGTGAAAAGGGTCTTTACTGGTTCGGTGGCAGGGCAGAGCGAATAACCCGAGCGCTGCAGCACGTAGTGCATCGCCTCCTGTACCGAGGGATTAAGGTTGGACGGTATGTTCACATCAATGATTTGAGCGAGAAGATCACGTTGCTCCGTGGTGGGCTCTGTGCTCACCAGCGTATAGCGACCATAACGGATTTCCGCCGGATGGCTTGCTTCGGTCGCGCCCCTTGATAACTGGGTCCAATTGGAGCCACTGTCGATCTTTGGATTAGTCGGCAATAGGGTGGGGATTTGCGCGCTGCAGGCACTCAAAAAACCCAGCAGACAGACAGGCGTAAAAAAACGCTCCATGAAAAAAACCTCATGTCAGATTCAGTGCAGAACCTGACATGAGGTGAAGGAGCGATTCAGTGAGAAAGTCGATTCAAGGCGGGTCGTGTTAACGCTGAACGCGTAGCTATTCATCAAAAATGGCGAGCGTGTCCAAGACGGCAGCGTCGGGGTCGAAAATCAACAAGCGCACATCCGCCAATGCCGCCAGATACAGTACGTTGACCAAGGCTGCCGGCGTACCGGCATCGAGTTGCTCTTGCCTCAGCGATGAGTAAGAACAACGCTCGATTTTGACCAGGTTATCGTCGGTCCAGGGCGTGCCGATCAGCTTACACCCGACGCCATTGCAGTCCTTCAGGGCAAAGGGTTCGAACAGCAGACCGGATGGTCTGGAGTCGAAATTGCCAGTCCGGCGCTCCAAGTAACGCAATGCTTCTTCAGTGAGGTGTGTGGTACTGATCTCCCAGATTCGACTGTAGTGTCCTGTCTCGAAGCTCAAGCGACGGATCACGGCTTGGGCATCTTCCCGGGAGTACAGATCGCCGACATGATGCCGCTCGTTGAGCATTTCGCCCATCACGGCATAGATCACTTGGCGCACCAGCCCGGTGGACTGACAGCGTTCATCCAACTCATCCGGAATGGATTGACCTTCGCTGATCAAGGCGAAATCTTCATTGAAGATGCAGGGGAACAGCTGCAGTTCATCGTCGGGGAAATGGACCTGTGAGTAGTGCAGGGGGCGAAAGCAGGGAGGGTAGTTGTTTTCGTAGGTGATCAGTAGCAGCCGTTCGATATGCAAGTTGTCGTAACCGCGAGCAAACGGGTTTGAAGCTGGGAGCAGGGCTAGGGTTTGGTTCATGAGGGTTCTCCAGAATTGAAATGAACAAGGCGCCCGTAGGCGCCTGTGAGGGTTAAAGCCAGCCGTATTCGGCAAGGGAGAGCGCACGACCTTCACCCACGATGAAGTGATCCAGTACGCACACGTCGATCAAGGCCAATGCCTCTTTCAACCGAGCGGTCAAGACGCGATCCGCCTGGCTGGGTTCCGTACACCCTGAGGGGTGGTTGTGAACAAAAATGGCGGCCGCAGCGTTATGCGCGAGGGAACGCTTAACGACTTGGCGGGGGTAAACGCTGGCGCCATCAATGCTGCCGTGAAAGAGGATTTCGAATGCCAGCACGCGGTGTCTGGCATCGAGAAAGATCACACCAAAGACTTCATGCTCTTGCTGCGCAAGGTGCAATTTTAGGTAAGCCGCTACGGTATCAGGAGCGCTCAGGTTAGGACCGCGGTTGAACAGTCGACGATCCAGAATATGCAGCGCTTCGTCGATCAGCTCGTTTTCTTGGACAATGCGATCAGCCTCGAAATCCGAGGTCTCAATCAGTGTGAGTTGGGGGCTCATGGCGCTACCTCCGAAGGGAATAATCAGGGGTACACGCCCAAGGGGAGTGGTATCCCCAGTGTGGGTATGGAGTTGCAGGCGTTTGCAGGTGATGCAGGGTTTACAGCCGAGTGTATCGGTGGCGTTGACCGAGCATAGGTGAACCACAACTGTCGCAAGGCAACGGAGAAAAGGCTCTTATGCCCCAGCCGGTTTCGGGATCGAAGTCGGCACTGATGGGCATTAGTCGAACCAGGCCACGATGGAGACCGGCAATGCGTTTCTCGATCTCATCCGTCGTGTAGTAGAGCGATAACGTGCTGTAGTCCTCGTAAGCCGCAGCGAATAGGCAGTCGTCGCAAAGCCAGAAGGATTCCATGTTGGTTCTCCTGTGCTGATTGAAGAAAAGGCGCTCGATCGAGCGCCTTGATTTAAACATCGTGGATTGTTCAGGCGGGCTGAACAGTACGTGTGGCGACACGGCGGGCCGTGCGGGGAGTGGGTGCAGATACTGGTTTAGTCCTGAACTCTGTTGGTTTGCCGATATTCTCAGCTTCGACATCAGCCGACGCTGGGGATGACTCACTGTTTGGCGCTTGCTCAGCAGGTGCTGTTGCTTCCTGCCTGGCGGGCGCTTTGTATTCGAACTTGCCATTGACCTTGATCCAGTCGATGAACAGCAAACGACCTTTCAGGCTGGCGCCAGGTTGGCCTTGTTTATCGCCTTTCTCATAGAGAAATGGGTCGATCCACAGGTCACCAATACGGAACGACAGCAAGACCTTTTTCTCGGCTTTGACGGCGTCCATATAGAGACGAATCAAGCGGTCAGCTTCGCCACCAGCGACTTTGCAATCAAAGCGGGTGTACTCCACTGCATCGGAGGCACCATGCAAGGCTGCGATATCGCAGGCCATGAATGGCTGACCGCGGCGGACCTGTACTTCACGAACACGGTTGAGGTAGCCGATACCGGCGGTGTGCAGGTTGAAGTAAGAGGTCGCTTCTTGGGATTGGTTGGCGTAGGCCATGGTGGTTCTCCTGTTTCAAGGGAAAACGGCGACGCACAGCCCCTGACGGGAAAGTGAGCCCCCGTCAGGGTGGGTAAGATGAAGTCGAGCGATGAACGACTCGCCACCGGCAAGCCGATGACCATCAGAATGAAGCTTCTGGGTGAGTAGCTGTGCAGCAGAGGAGAGTCTGCAGTGGTAACCCGCAGGCATGGAGTAGTCGGCATTCATCACCGCTTAAGCGGCAACCGCGCGAGCTTCCGAACGCTGATCGCACTTGGGTAAACCACCACGAACGTGGCGTAGCCTTGAAGGTTTTGGCTACCTGGGCTGGGCTGTCAACGACAGCGAACCACGCCCTTTGTATAAGCCTGTCACCGGGGAGCGTCAAGACGCTACAACCCGATTTTTTAAGGCCGGAATACGGTGGTAGTCACTGGAATTAAGAAAATGAAAAAAAAGAAGAGTGGGCCTGGCGGTGTGCCAGGCGAGGAAGAGAAAAACCACCTTTGACGGTCTTACGCAGTCGACAAGCTCCTCGCAAAACTTGGTTGAACTGCGCAATGATTCGCCAACCGACCCTTGTCGTGGCCTGGGTCGGAATATGCTGGCACGCATCCGCGCACAAAGGGTGCCCTGTGTTTCCCCGGTGGGCTCCGGGACTGAATACGATCGCCGAAGCGGATGACCACTACTGCCGGGTAGAGGCAACAGTGGTCATCCGCCACCACAATCATGTCGAGCAAAAACGGGAATTAAATTCCGCAGAATAGGAGGCTCCGAACTCGAAGAGTTTGACCGAACCGCGCGGAGCTAATCGGTCTTGGGTCGCCGTTGGCGGTTATCCGAAGCTACTACAGCAGAGAGGTCAACACGACGTCAAGCCTACAGGCCCCCTTCATAAGACGCCACGTTGAGCACGATGAAAGAGGTTACTTACTGCCGAGATGTGCGGCTAATTGTTCGACGGTTGCCAAGATAAAGGCACGGTCGCTTTCTTTCAGTCCACTCAGCAGCCCCGCGATCATCTGGCCTTGGTCATTGGGGCGATTGCTCGACTCCGTCAGCAGTTCATCCATCCGGCAATCGAAAATGTCCGCCAGTTGCATCAGTTTGACCACGGAAAGCTCCACTACACCCCGTTCCAGGCGCGAGATGGCTTCACTACCGATCCCTAAACGTTCAGCCACCTCTTCCTGAGTCAAATTACGCTCGCTGCGGTGCTTCGCGATCATGCGCCCGATTTGGGCTTGGGTTGGATGTTTATGTGCCAAGTGATGAGTTCTCCAGTTCAACCCGAATGGTTGAGCAAAGACCCGTTGACATGAACATCCTTAAGGGTTGAGTATCGACTCATTGGGTTGTTATAGTGACTGAAACAGCTGAGTATCGCGACGTGGTTTCTGTCCCTCCAGGGATCAGAGTCCAGAGTGATTAGTAAGAGCGACGGTCTGAAGGGACCATGTTGAGGGATGGTTGAACATGGAAGATGAGAGAAAGGACGTCATGGATCTGATTTGGGATCGAACACTGGAGCTGTTCATCAAGATTCATGATTGCCCGGATAATCCCGAATACTTCGAACGCCTTGTTCATTGGCTCAACGAAGATCCTGCCCACCTAAAAGCCTTCAACGAACTGGGGCAGATATGGATTTCGACAGGCATCGCTTTGGCCCG
The DNA here is from genome assembly GCF_003851705.1 of Pseudomonas sp. R2-37-08W. Taxonomy (NCBI): domain Bacteria; kingdom Pseudomonadati; phylum Pseudomonadota; class Gammaproteobacteria; order Pseudomonadales; family Pseudomonadaceae; genus Pseudomonas; species Pseudomonas sp. R2-37-08W. Next base: position 2,210,854 of record NZ_CP027728.1, read on the forward strand.
TGAGGTCGGACAACCTTTGATCGACTTGGAGCAGGATCAGGCGCCGCTGATGATGCACTGAGCTGTGCACCACCCTAACTTCATGTTGATCTCATCGAACTGTCATGGGCGGCGCGTCTCTTTTCTGAACTGCGTAGTGCCCTTGCAGTTCGGATACTGAGAGCATGACCAGAACGGCCCAGATTTGCCCTTCCGCTTGATCATTGAGGCATTGCAAATGGGGCAGGCCGGGCCGGCTTCGACCGGTATCGACAAGTTGAGCGCTCCACAGTGTTCGACCAACTTAGCAATCCAGTTGGCCTGCTTTGCGACGAACGCCTCCAAGGTCAGGCGTCCCGCTTCGATTTCGTCAAGCGCCTGCTCCCAGATCGCGGTCATGCCAGGATCCGCAACTGCAGCGGGTACCGCCTCGATCAGGGTATGGGCCGCTGCCGTAGCTATTAACGCGCGTTTTTTCTTCAGCAAATAACCGCGATCAATTAACCCTTTGATAATGCCGGCTCGTGTGGCTTCGGTTCCGATACCGGTGGTGTCCCGAAGTTTCTGTTTCAGGCGTGGGTCGTTGACAAGCTTGGCGACGTTTTTCATCGCCTTGACCAGATCACCCTCGGTGAGAGGTTTAGGAGCGGCAGTTCGCATGGATTTGAGTTCGACATTGTCCACTGCGCACTGCGTGCCTTGTTGCAAGATGGGTAAGACTTGGGATTTGTGACTGGGCTCATCCTCCTCGGTGTTTTCGGAGAGCAAGCTTTTCCAGCCCTGGACCAAGATCAGTTTGCCCACAGCGGTCAATCGTTCTTCGCCACACGCCAGTTCGACCTGGGTCCGATCAAACTCATGATGCGGAAGAAACTGCGCTAGATAGTGGCTACGGATCAGTTCGTAGACATGGCGTTCTTGTTCGGACATCCGCACCAGGTTTGCCGGTTCGGTGGTGGGGATAATGCCGTGGTGCGCAGTGACCTTGGCATTGTTCCATGCGCGGGAGCGCAATGATTGATCGAGGTCCTCGAATGCAGGTCTGAGTGCAGGATCCGTTTTGAGCAGGGCGTCGAGTACCGCGGGAGCCTCGTTGAACATATTCTCTGGCAAATAGCGGCAATCGCTGCGCGGGTAGGTGGTGGCTTTGTGGGTTTCATACAGGGCTTGGGCGATGTTCAGGGTTTCCTGGACGCCTAGCCCCAGCTTACGCGAGCAGACTTCCTGCAACGTGCTTAGGTCGAAGGGCAGGGGCGGCTGTTCTCGGAAATGCTCAGTATGTAACGAGAGTACCGAGGCGGACTTCTCGTCGGTGATTGTTTGGACCGCGTGATGGGCAAGCACTTGTTGTAGGCAACGCCCCGACTCGTCCCGTCCTGAGCATGGCGGTAACCACGACGCGATGAATCGCTGGCCCATCGACGATAGGTGTACCTCAACGTTCCAGTAAGGCACCGGGACGAAGCCGGCAATCGCACGATCCCGATCGACCACCAGACGTAAGGTGGGTGTCTGGACGCGCCCCACTGACAAAACTCCGTCGTAGCCTGCCCGCCGACCAAGAAGGGTAAACAAACGACTGAGGTTCATGCCGATCAGCCAGTCGGCACGGCTGCGGGCGAGGGCCGAGTGATAGAGCGGGAAGGTCTCCTGACCAGACTTCAGCGAGGTCAGTGCCCTGCGAATCGATGCTTCGTTGAGTGCGGACAGCCAGAGGCGCTGAACAGTGCCTTGGTACTGGCAGAGCTCCAATAATTCGCGGGCAATCATCTCACCTTCGCGGTCGGCGTCGGTCGCGATGACAATGGTGGTGGCTTCGCTGAGCAGGCGTTTGATGATTTTGAACTGCGCGGCAGTCTTGGGTTTGACCTCCACTTGCCACTGCGCCGGAATGATCGGTAGATGATCCAACGACCAGTTCTTGTACTGAGTGCCGTAGGCTTCAGGCGGGGCCGTCTCCAGTAGGTGGCCGATACACCAGGTGACAGTTGTCTCGGCGCCGATCAGGCAACCATCGCCACGCCGAGTGGCTCCGAGAACCTTGGCGATGTCACGACCCTGGGAAGGTTTTTCGCAGAGGAAGAGGCGCATATAACTACTCCGGATTGAGTTCGGAGCAGCGTTGTTCGAATTAGCAGGGGCGAGATATGAGAAACCTGAATGGCAGGTTCCTCATATTAGTCGGTGAGGGCGGCCTTGAATGGGCTGAAGCTGCTACCTTATTGGAGCGTTCGTAGCTGGGTGGGGGGCTTCATGAGCAGCGAGCAATGGCAGGCCAGGCACTTCGCGAAGGCGCAATTTTTATGCGTGAAGTCATTCAGGCCTTAGGTGATTGCCCTCTGTGTTTCTTGGGTTTCGACGTCGGTGAACTGCCCTGTTCTGTATTTTGAGCGGCCGCCGTTTCACTGGAGCGTTCCCGCATGACCACACTGTGCACCCGGTGAGGCAGGATGCCGACTCGACGGGCCTCGATCTTGAAGGTCACCCGCGCATTGTCTTCGCTGTCCTCCCACTCATCGCGCACCGTACGACCTTCGACCAATACGCGCATGCCTTTCTGGTACAGCGTGCTCCAGTGTTCAGCCTCACGGTGCCAGAGCTCAACCGGCGCCCAATAGCCACCCCGATCTTCATAGCTGCCCTCGCGTGGGATGGGGTTGTCGAAGTACACATTCAGCCGTAGCAAACGCCGTGGCTCGTCATTGCCTGAGGCGAACTCCTGGAAATCTGGCGCACTGCCGATATTGCCTTCGCCGACGAAAAAAGTACTCATCGTGTTTTCTCCACTGCGGGTGTGAACTGGCGCAGCAACTGTTCGGCACTGGCCATTTTGATCGCGCAGGTCGTAGCCTGGCGGTAGAGCGAATGCACCACACTCATTTGCATGTTTAGTGCAATGCGATCGCATTCGAAACGGTGTAATCCCTCGCGTACGGCCTGCTGCAGGGCGTTGTTGCAGATCTGGCGTTCCCAGACCGCTACGCCCATACAGGCGAAGTCACGGGTGCGCCAACGCAAAAAAGAGCTGCCTGCGCTGGTGTTCTGCAGTACCAATCGAATATCCAGCAGTGAGTAAGGGGGCTGTCCGGCCTGCTGCACCACAGCCTCCATCAGGCGACATAATTGCGCCTCGATTTCCCTCGCCACCTGCGCCAGGTGCTCCAACTCCCCCTTACCCTTAAAAGGTCTTAAAAGGCCTTTTAGGGAGGCAGCGTGTTCGAGCTGCCGATAGGCATCCGGTGTCAACGCTTCGAAGGGCATTGGTTGAATCGGGGTCATGGGATTCATGCGTCAGCCTCCGGCTCATTAACGGTCACAGACGGACCGTCCACGTCCTCTGCCAACGCATCAGCGTCATCCACTGCTACAGCACCACGGCGAATGATCGGCGGCGCAAATTGAGAACGGCGATGACCCTCAAGGATGTCCATCGGGGGCAATCCATACTTCTCCACGGCCGCCAGGGCGCGGGCATTATTTGCGGCCATATCATCGCGTGTAACGCCAGCATGTCGATAACGTTGCGCCTGACCGAACAGGCTGCGTAACAGGTGGGCACCGTCGTCGATCCAGGCTTCCATGTCTCTTCGGCCGATCAAAGCCGTGTGATGGGCCAAGAGGGTATGGCGGACCAACGTGTCGTAGTCGGTTAGCAGGTAAACCGCCAGAAAACCCAGCTGACTACCGATGTACAATGGCAAAGTGACGGGGTGGATGTTGAGGTTGTCCCCCATGTCGATCTGTGTCGGCAGGTCCTGTCTTATTCGGTCCAACTGTTGAGTCAGTTCCCGCATCCCAGCCTTTGCCTGCATCAATTTTTCTTCGAGCTGCACGATGGCCCAATCGGCATAGGGATCGTCCTGGGCCGCAGTCTGTTTGATCAGGTTGGTGACACTGATGTAGCCGGCCATCCCCATAATCGAGTGGACGCCTTCACGTGCGGCTCGACCTTGCCAGATACGGGCTGCATGGTGGGTATGCAGGGTCAGGGTGATGCTGCTGCGCAATGAACCCAGATTGAGTTGATAGTGATCGGCCATGGTGTTGTCCTCGCATTGGCTTGGACGGGACGTTGCGACAGATGAGGGTCAAGGACAGCCAAAAAGCTGAATGCGGTCTGTTCGGTTTGGTGAGAGAGGGCAAATGCCTGACGTCTACGTTTATTGGAACTACGCCCAGGCGTTTCCCTAAACGCTCCATGGTTCGGTCCGATATTTTCGTAGATTGGAACTCTATAGATTTGATGCCACTGGCATCAAATCTACTGACGTCCACTGCCTCCACGCAGTTGGCGCAGCTCATTTAGGCACGCTTGGGCGAGTGCTGATGCAGGTTCGCCCTTTTTCGAGATGGCCGCGAGGGGGCGGTTGGGGGCGGTTCTGCGATGGGTGATGGTTCGGCCTGACCTGCCCAAGGACGAAAGTCGCCCTTCAGCGCACGTTGGGCCAAGCCCATCAGATAGGCAGCTGGCTTGCGTATACCACCAGCCGCACAGCGTGCCCCCGCTTCGTTAAGCACCGCCTGCTGATCCGCTGGGTTGAGCTTGTTCAGCGCCACGGCGATGGCCTGACGTTCGCTTGGGTTCAGGCGCAGCGAACTGGGCCAGTGCAGGTTATCCACAGTAGAGGTCGCGCGCGGTACTGTACATTTACTTTCTTTTAATACAGTACAGACAGCGTTCGGATTCCGAACGGTGCTGGAAACGTTAGGGTTCGAGCCTGATTCGGAATCCGAACGAGGGCCTGCACGATTCCGAACGCGGTGATCTTCCCCATGTTCGGAATCGTGGAATGCATCACCGGGTAGCTGATCCAAGCCTTGCTGCGCCCACTGTTCGCCCCAACTGTCCAGCCGCGTCGGTAACCGACCCTGATCGATATTCGTGTCCTGTCGGACCTCCTCCACAATGTGCTGAGCGACAATCCGCACGGCCTTCGTCGCATGACCGAGGGCATGCCCGACCAGTTCTAGATAATCCGGATCCAGCTCCATGGCTTCGGCGGGGGTTAACGGTTCATCGTGCAGAACGTACAAAGAACCTTGTAGCCGCCCGCTGATTTGATCGCGACCGCGGCTCACCAAACTGAGCCAGCGAGTCAACCTAAGCATCGTCAACACACGAGCAATGGTTTCACGCGAGGCTGACGCACTGTAAGGCACGCTCGAGAGGTAAGGCTGCAAATCCTCATAGCGCGGCGTGACCACGCCCTGACCTTGTAGCATGAGGCGAAATACCTGCCAGGCATTTCTTTCCAATGGCGTCAGTCGATTGTCCAATAGCAGCCGACGTGGTACGACTTCGTGTGATTGGCCGCTAAACAGAAAGCCAGCCTGTAGAGCCTGGTTGGAGGGCTGTTCAGTGGTAGGGCGTGCTGGCCAGCGCTCATGCAGCTGCTGTGTGCATTGCTGCAGGACACGTTGCCAGCGACTGGCAGGACCAGCATTCATGTTTTGTTGCTGTACTGGTCGATTTGCTGCCAAACGATGGTCAAGCTGATCTGCTGTTCTTCGGCAAGCATCATCATGGCGTCGAGTTTATCCTCGGTGCCGTCCTCTGTTCGTATTTGGCACCAACGTTGCCACAACGCATGCTCCTGCGCTTCGCTTAAATGTTGGGGGCGGCCTTTACGAGTTTCTATCTTGAGTAGACGTCGACGCATGGCTGTTTCCGAATGCGCCAAGCCAAAACACTGGTACATAATAGTGCTGCTGGCGCCGAGCTTGAGTGCTCGGTTGATCAACCGTTCGTTCTGTTCATCGCGTTCAGCTTGCTCGATCAAACGATGGAGCACCGGTGAGTCAATCTTGACCTCAAGCCAAGGGACAGTGGCATGGGCCAGGCGCGATAGCGTCGTCGGCGGTAAGGATTGCAGCACGAAGATGTCATCCTCACTCAGTCCAAGTGCCTTGCAGCGTTGCAGGTTGCCCAGGCGCAGTTCGTGTAGTACCTGGGTTAGCATGGCTTGATTGAGCATATTGAAGGACAGGTTCATCGCAGCTCCTTCGGTAAGTTGTCTTCAGCGGTGAGCGTTAAATCGATTAAGCGCCGAGCCAGGCGGATCAGGCGAAACAGTTTGATTAACAGACTGTCAGGCAGTCGCTCCAGCCCCACGTCCGTGACTGGTCGATCTGGCAGATAGAGTTGATAGACCCCTAACAACAGTTGCCCGAACAGTGCGGAAGGTATTTGCTTGCGATCTTCCCAGTTCACCTCGTCTTGAGCACGTAGCAGGGCCAGGAGCATTAGGTGAACGCCGGTCGAGCGAGGCGCTGAAAGATCGAGTCGCTCAATGTCCAACGCGAAGCCCAAGCCAAGCTTTTGATCAATGATGCACTCGGCATCTCCGGCATAGGCCGCCATTTCCCGAGCCAGTCCTGCAATGCTTAAACGCAGTTGTTCGGGCGTATCCTGCGTTGGTGCGATGGTCCAGAGGTCGTCGATTGTGCAGGTTTCGAATGAAGACTCCGCTTCGGTAATGATCTCGCGATCGATTTGCTCACGAATCTGTTGAACGCGTGGTAGAGGGCTGACCGCAGGTGAAGCATTTGTTTCGGGTTCTGCGAGCAGTTCTTCTGAAATTGGCTCTATCCTGCTCTCGGCCTCGATTGATTTTGATTCCGCATCGGAGGAGGGCGGTTCTGCCGCGGCTTCATGCTCGCTTGGTGGATGACTGCTTTCTGAAGGCGTGGTGACGATAGCCCCAGGCGTGCGGGCGCCCCGTTGGGTATCGCTCAGCTCCAGGGCCAGCATACGGTAGGACTGTCCGAGCAAGCTGCTCATGCGTTCGAGCAGTTCGTCCTGGATCTGCTCAAGATCAAACGAGTCAGGATCACCATCGAAGTAGCCCATGGTTTCCAGCCAGAACTCTCCAAACGCAACTGTGGCAGTTGGATAACGGTTCCAGGTTCGTTCAGCCTGACTACGTAGACCGATCAGACGCTCTATCTGGGGCTTACCCAACCCGGCATACAGAGTTTGTGGAATGGCGGGTAATAAGTGTTCGAGGGTGTCTAGCATGCGGCTGATATGCGACTGCGAAATCGGATAGCCTCCAGCGGCAAGGCGTCGAGCCAGTTCCCGTTGTGAGAGCTCTGGGCCATCCGACTCAAGCATGGTTTTGAGTTTGGCTACCGCCAGAGCCCGTTCGATGAACGTGAGTTGACCGTGCAGATCGCTTTCAGCCAAATGACCGAGTAGGGCGGTGATTTCATTGCTCCAAGGTCGGAACAGGCAGTGGATCCGAAAGAAACGCTCGTCGCGAGTTTCCTGCCACAGCTCGCCGAGAATTGCCAAGCGCGTATTACCGCCGTTGCGGATGATGAAAGAGGTTTCACCCGGCCGGCGGGTAATCGGTGGCGGTTGATCCAGCCCGCGTTCACGGATCGATGCCTTGATATCGTCATAAAGCGGGTTACGTATGAAGCGTGGGTTGTGTTCGTAGGGACGTAACTGTTCCAGAGTGACCAACATGGGAGTGTCGATGACTGGATCGGACAGTCGCTCCAGTCCAGGACCTTGAGTGAAGTGGTCCTGGCGCAGCTTGTCGGTGATTTCCTCCTGACTGAGCTTCTTCATCGGAACCGCCTCGATTAACGCCGGCTACGCAAATGGTCACCGACCTCGAATTTCACGATTTCGGCAGTCCCTGAACCTTCGAAATGTTGGGAGAGTTCTGCGAGGAACCACACCATGGCCGAGCGCCCCCCTTGCAAACGAAAAACCACGGTGCAGTACTCCTCGCAAGCCGCGTCGCTGGGTCGAATGGAAGGCTGAACAACGATAGGAAACTGATCCAACATTAGAAAACTCCTTACCAAGCCCTGTTGGCTTCAAGGTCGATCAAACAAAAGTAATTGGGTGAAATGCTGATTGGGCAATTTGTTTTATTGAGGTTCCGCACACCTCATTACCGATGAGATCGCTTCGCGCCATTCCGGAAATAATTCGATGGCCAGCGCCTGCATGATTTCTAGCGCAGACTGCGAGCGTCGACGTTTACTCGACGGGCGTGTATCTATTCGGTGGACCGGTAAGCCGAGGGAGGCGGCATTGAGATAGGCCACTCGGTCCGGGATTACGGTGTCTAGCACCGAGATATTGGTAGCCTCTGCGAAAGTCTCGCGCAGGCTTCGGATGATCATCCGGGTGTCCACTCGATTGACGTTTACCTGGTTCAGTAAGAGCCGTAAGGGCGGCGGGTCGATGCCCAGGTGGCGAAACGGCTCGAGCTCACTCAATAGCTTCAAGGTGCCACGGCGCATTTCGCGGGCAGCGAGCATTTCTGGCGTGATGGGAGAGAGGGCGAGATCGGAGGCCAGGATGGCCATCTCCAGCAGTACACTGCGTGCTCCCTGAGTATCGATCAAAAGCAGGTCATAATTGAGACACAACTCGTTGAGCAAATTGTGCAGGCGTAGTCGTCCGTCAGGGGCATGCAGCAACAAGGTGCTCAGTCGACCTTGATCGTCGTTGGAGAAAATCAGGTCGAGACCGACGACTGCAGTCCTAGATATTATTCGCTCAGGTATTGTTAGCTTGAGTGCAATGAGTTCGTACGCACCTGCATGAGCTTTTTGGCTCAATGAGTAATAACTGGATAGGGTGGGTTGGCTATCTAGATCCAACAGCAGAACGCGCAAGCCAGCATCGGCCAACAGACCACCGAGATTGGCCGCTACTGTCGTTTTACCTACCCCGCCCTTAGTGGAAACCACCGATATCACGTGCATCCCCTCACTCCTGTTGCGAAAGGCGTTCTGCAATCCAGTGCTCGATTTCCAGTGAGTCCCAGCCAACTGCGCGCAGTCCGATACGCTTCGCCCGCGGAAACTTGCCTTCCTTCATCAGGTTGTAAATGTGCGCACGTTTGAAGCCGGTTTTTTGTTCAACCTCATCACGTCGCATGATGTGGCGTTGGGGTTGAGGTGCTTCAACTGAGGTGACAGATTGGTTGGACATGCTAGTCACTCCTGGCGCCGATTGGCGCGTGGTGGGAAGTGACATGGATTGAATCGCACAAGGCGGGATGAGTCATTGCATTGCAATCAAGCCTATTGCAACGCAATTGACTGGATCAGTTGTTTTTTTTGAGGCTACGATTGGCCACGGCAAACTTTTCATCCAGCGTGCGCTTGCTGAGGCCGGGCACATCTTTGTGACGAGCGACAATGGCATCAACGATGGCTGCTTGATTCGTGAATACCGAAAGAGGTTTTCCGGCGGGCGAATGGTCCAAGAGAAGGCTGACCAATGCCCCAATGATGTTGTGATAGGTCAGTTCGCTGCGCTCGCTGAGTTGACCATTCGTTTTGGCCAAGGCTTTGAGATCATCTCTCTCAAGTCCAATCGACTGGAGTTCTCCCAAGATTTCTTGAATGAGCTGCTGTTGCGCTTTGAACGCTCTCGATAACTCATCTCGATCTGCTTTCAACGAGAGAAAAGTTCCGAGGCTCACCTTTGCAGGTGCATCCTCACCGGACTCGAATAAAAAACTGGGCTTATGGTCGGGATAATGAATCTCCATCCAACGGCGTAAGTCTGAATGGCGGATGGTAAGCTGATAGGGCTCTACATAGCTTCCCAAAGGAACAGAAATGCCGAGGCAACCATAAGGCAGTTCTCCATTTCGTAAAGCATCACCGATCTTTTCTACGGCTGCCTGAAGACTTGGCCATCGACAAAACAGCTGAGGCAGGTTATTTGGCTGCAGCCAAGCGGCTTTCAATATTTCAGACTCATGATGAATAAGATTACACCAGCGCAGAGCCGCTTCTATGGGCCTATAGAAGAGCTTGGTTTGCGGATTAGAAAAGTTAGTAGGCATCTACTGGTAGACCTCCATTTCTGGATGGATGGGCCTCCCGTAGTACCTTCTTACATCGCGAACCTGCTAATAGCTGATTTGCAGCGACGGATTCACTCAAGTTGACTCGGTGAGGTCATTCCATTTGACTGATTATATTGCCGGCGCAGTTTTTATATCCCGATTTGAAAGTATAAGTTAGTTGGAACAGTTGCAGCGAGGATGTCTTATGCGCTACACCTCGGCCGATATCTAAGGGCACCGACCGGTAGCAACTGTTATTACATGCTCTACAGGGGGGTGGCGCATCCTGTGCTTGCATCGAGAAGGTTATTAATTCATAGCATGCGGCGCAACACATTGTTACGAGGGTCGCGGTCGAAGAGTCGGTGCTTGAGCGCACCCGCGATATGCAGCACGATCAACACCAGCAAGGTATAGGCCAGTACCTTGTGTAGCCATTGGAACACGACAAACCAATCGTCATTCTTTGTCAGCAGCTCCGGCAGGTTCACACCGAAAAAGAATACCCCGTCGCTCATGGTGTAGGTGCTTGACATCGAGTACCCCATCAACGGGACGGCCACGATCAGCACGTACATGGAGCGTTGTACAAACCGTGAGAGGAAACGCTCATGCGCCGCCAGTGTTTGCGGTGGCTGCGGAAGGGCGGGGGTGCGAACACGCAAGGCGATCTGTACTAACACCAGCAGAAACGCCAGCACGCCGAACGATTTGTGCCACGGGTAGTAGAGCGTGTATTTACTCACGACTTCATCATCGAGCCCGGTCATGTGCCAGCCGGCCCAGAGCAGCCCGGCTATGACGACGGCACGCACCCAGTGCAGGATGCGCAGGGACACGGGATACCGATCGATTGCCGTTTGTGTTTGGTTGTTCATCGCAGTCTCTTCATTGATCATCAAGGCGTTGAAAACGCACGATTGAATGCCACCCTCCGCGGCCATGGCCGCGAGGATGGCAAGTGCAGTGACTGCTCTCAGGCAGGCAGCAGCACGGTGATCACTTTCTCCTCGGTGTAGACCAGCGCGCCGCTCAGCCCGCCTTCGCGGCCGATGCCGCTGGCCTTGACGCCGCCCCACGGCAGGTTGGCGTCCAGCGGGCTCCAGCAGTTGACGCCGATGGCGCCGACCTTTACCGCTGCGGCCACGCGGTGCGCGCGCGCTAGGTCGGTGGTCCACACCGTGGCGGCCAGGCCGTAGGCGGAGTCGTTAGCCAGTGCCACGGCTTCTTCTTCGCTGTCGAAGGTGATCACCGTGCCGACAGGGCCGAAGATCTCGTCCTGGGCGATCGTCATGTCATTGCGGGCATTGGCGAAAATCGTTGGGCGTACGAACCAGCCCTGGTTAGGGGTGGATACGCCGCCGGCCAGCAGCGAGGCGCCTTGGTCGATACCGAGCTGGATGTAACGGTTGACGCGATCAAATTGCGCTTTCTTGGCCACCGGCCCCATCTGCACGTCAGGCTGGCGAGGATCGCCGACCTTGACCGCGCGCGCGGCGTCGGCCAGTGCACCAGCGAATCTCTCGGCGAGGCTGCGCTGGACCAGGATGCGCGAGCCGGCTGCACAGATCTGCCCCTGGTTGGCGAACAGGCCCAGGGTGCAGCCGAACAGCGCCTCATCGAAAGGCGCATCGTCGAACACGATCTGCGGGCTTTTGCCGCCCAGTTCGAGTGCCACACGCTTGAACAGCACACCCGCGGTGCGCTGGATCTCACGCCCAGCCTCGGGGCTGCCGGTGAAACTGATCTTGGCCACATGCGGGTGTTCGCATAAGGCGCGGCCTACCTGGGCACCGTAACCGGTGACTACGTTAATCACGCCGTCAGGAAATCCCGCTTCCTGCGCCAGCGCCGCCAGATGCAGGGCCGATTGCGGGGTTTCTTCCGAAGGTTTGATAACCACGGTGCAGCCCGCCGACAGCAATGCGGCGAGCTTCCACACGGTGATCATCAGCGGTGAGTTCCACGGCACGATGGCGCCCACGACTCCCACTGGCTCGCGTACGGTGTACGAGAGGGTCTTGCGACCGAAGTAGCCGCCGGTGGGAATGGTGCGTCCTTCAAGCTGGTTGGCCCAGCCGGCGGCGGCGCGCAGGTTGGCGATAGCGTTGGGCAGGTCCATCCGGCGCGGTTCGAGCGGTGAACGGCCGATGGCGTCGGCGTCCATGTCGGCCAGTGATTCGCTGTCGCGCTCCACCAGGTCAGCGAGTTTCGATAACAGCCGGCCGCGCTGGGCGCCGTCAAGCCGGCTCCAGGCGCCACCTTCCAGCTGGGCGCGCGCCGCTGTCACGGCCCGGTCCACATCCTCGGCGGTGCCGCTTGCGCAACTGCCGTACACCTGTTCGGTCACGGGATTGATAAGGGGGATGCGCGCGCCGTCGCTGGCTTCGAAGGGCGCGCCCTGGATAAAGTGGTTCAGGTGCTGAGTCATGTGGATGTCCATGCGTGATTGTTCGGAGGTGACACGCCTCATGCCTTGAGGGAAGCCAGCGCATCACCAAAGATGTCCAATGCCTTGAAGAACAGCGAGCGTGTGATCGTCAGCGAGGGCATCACACGCATCACGTTGCTGTAGCGCCCGCAAGGGATCATCAGTACGCCATGGTTCATCAGGTAGCCCATGAGTTGGCCAATCTTGGCGCCCTCGAGCGGTGTCTTGGTGGCGGCGTCTTCCACCAGCTCGATACCGATCATCAAACCGCGGCCGCGGACTTCGCCAACGAACGGGCTGTTGAACCCACGGATACGTTCCTGCGCTTCCAGCCCCAGGGTGTGGGCGCGATCGAGCAGACCGAGTTCCGGGTCCTGCAAGATACTGATATTGGTCAACGCCACGGCCGCAGACAACGAGTTGGCGGCGAAGGTATTAGGCATCGAGCCGTCGGGAATCTGGGCGGCGAGGTCCGAACGCATGATCAACCCGGCCATTGGCAAGTCGCTGCCAATGCCCTTGCCGAAGGTCAGCATGTCGGGTTTCACACCGGAGTGTTCGACCGCCCACATCTTGCCGGTGCGGCCCGCACCGGACTGTACTTCGTCAACGATCAGCAACGCGCCGGCGCGGTCGCAGGCCTTGCGCAACAGTTGCAGGAACTCGGGGGAGGGCGGCACGTAGCCGCCTTCGCCCTGCACCGGTTCCACAATCACCGCGGCCACGTCATCGGCGGCGGTGTAAGGACTGTTCAGCAGGTAGTCCACATAGTCGCCAGCAATTTGCTCGGCACTTTTTTGCCTGGTGTCGAAGGGAAAGCGGTAGGCGTATGGGTAGGGCGCGTGAATCACGCCGCCCATCATCGGGCCGTAGCCCTTGCGGTAGGCTGTGCCGGTGGTCAGGGCGCCGGAGGCGTTCCACACGCCGTGGTAGCCGCCGTGGAAGGCGAGGATCTGGTGGCGCCCGGTAATGCGTTTGGCGAACTTGATCGCAGCTTCCAGCGCATCGCTGCCGCTTTGCGTGAAGAACGTGATGCAGTCGCCGCGCAGGCCGTCGGGCGCGATCTCGGACATCTTGGCGGCCAGTTCGGTGCGGCGGGTGCTGTTGATTTCCAGGGCATGCATCAGCACTTCGGACTGTTCGCGGATGGCTTGCACGACTTTCGGGTGGCAACGACCGACGCTGCTGACGCCTACGCCCGCAGACAGGTCGATGAAGGTGTTGCCGTCGGGATCCTTGAAGGTCGCGCCGAACGCGCGGTCCATGGCGATAGGCATGCGGCCGCCGCCACGCGCCATTGATTCGGTGCTCGCCGACAACGCCAGGGCCTCGCGGGTCAGGGGGCCGGGCAGGGTGCTGGAAATAATTCGCGGGGCATCCGCGAAGTGCAGGGATTCTAGTTTGGACTCGATCATGACGCACTCTCTGGGGTAGCGGTTTCAGTGTGTGGATCATTCTCATGGAGTGTCCTTGACCGTTAGCCCGAATCGGCAAATAGATGAATCGGCCGTCCGCAGTTTTCGACAAAGGGGATTTGAGAAGAAATTTCGCGGGATTTGAACTTTGTGCGAATATCGCAAAGGAATGCGAACTAAAAACAAAAATTGGCAGAGGCTTTTCGCACATCATGAGAAACCACCACATAAGCCATTTTCGTGATATCCATGTCCATGCGGCCACCGTTCAGGAGTGGAACCAGGATTACAGCCAGTTAACCGCCGGTCTGGCCGAAAGTTCGCTGATGCAGCTGACCACTGCGCGTTGCCACGTTTTCCGCGAGCAGATCAACCAGCGGGTGGTGCAGCGCGGTGTGGCGCCGCGCGGCAAGATGTGCTTCGCCGTGCCGATCAGCGTGCCGGGTTCGACGCGCATGCAGGGGCGCGAAGTGGATGACAGCAGCCTGTTCTTTCTGCAGGGGGGCGAGGAGTTCATGTTCCATATGCCGATGGGCATGGAGCTGCTGTCCATCACTTTCGAACGCGATTGGTTCGAACAGGCGCTGGCGCAGACGGCGTCGGCCAGTGAGATCACTCGGTTGCTGCGCCAGCCAGTGATCCGAGTGTCCGCCCAGCGCTTCACCCAGGCTCGGCTTCGATTGCTCGCGATGCTTTCCCTGGCTGAGATCGATGACGAACTCGACAGCGTGCGCGAGCAGGGGCTGGAACGGGCCTTGCTCGGTGAGTTGTTGCAATTGCTTACCGACCCGGCCTGTGACAAGCAGCAACGCAGTCCGAGTTCCACGCGCAGCTTCATTGTCGAGAAATGCCACCGGCTGACGACTGCCGAAATGATCAACGTGCCCAGCGTTAACGAGTTGTGCCAACGCCTGCAGGTAAGTCGGCGCACCGTGCAAAACAGTTTCCGCTCGGTAGCCGAGACCACGCCGCTGAACTACTTGCGCTCGGTCCGGCTCAACGGTGTGCGCCGCACCCTGATGTGTACCCTCGCGTCCCACCTTTCGATTGGTGATGTCGCCGCTCAATGGGGTTTCTACCACCTCAGCCATTTTGCCGAAGAGTACCAGACGCTGTTTGCAGAGTTGCCGTCCCACACTCCTCGCGCTGCCATCCCCGTCTGCGCGCGCGCCTGAACACCAGCGCGGCGGTGGAGCTGAGCGTACGCCTGGCCGCGCAGTGCGGTCGATGCCCGCTACGTTCTAGGCGCGGAACTGGTCCATCAGTTTCATTTGCTGGTTGGCCCGTTCGTTGAGCTGACTGCTGATCTGCGCCGACTCGGCGGCCTGTTCAGTCAGTGTCTCGGTCACGCCGCGGATGGTCGAGACGTTGCGATTGACCTCCTCGGCCACCGCGCTCTGCTCTTCCGCCGCGCTTGCAATCTGCAGGTTCATGTCATTGATGACCGTAACCGCGTTGCTGATTTTACCGAGCGCCTCCACGGCCTGATGGATCTGGCTGGCGTTGCTCTGGGCTTGAGTCTGGCTTGAGTGCATGGTTGCCACTACGCCACGCGTACTGGTCTGGATACGCTCAATCACCAAACGGATTTCCTCTACCGAATCCTGAGTTCGCTTGGCAAGGTTGCGTACTTCGTCGGCAACCACCGCAAAACCCCGGCCGCTTTCCCCGGCCCGTGCGGCCTCGATCGCGGCGTTGAGGGCGAGCAGATTGGTCTGTTCGGCGATGCTACGGATCACTTCCAGCACCGAGCCGATCTGTTCGCTGTTGATCGCCAGAGCTTCGACTTCAGTTACGGCCTTGCTGACATCACTGGCCAGCGCGTTGATGTCACGGGTGCTTCGCTCAATGATGGTTATGCCTTCTTTGGACGCCTGGTCTGCGCCCCGGGCCGCCAGGGCTGCGTTTGACGCGCTGTTGGCGACTTCGTGCGCAGTAGCGCTCATTTCGTGGGAAGCGGTTGCCAATTGATCAATCTCGCGAAATTGTACCTGCATCCCTTCGCTGGTCTGGCGCGCGATTTCCGAAGACTGGTCGGCGGTGCCGCGCGCTGCGGTGATGCTCTGCTTGAGCTGCGCGATGGTGGGTTGCAGTTTGTCGAGAAACCGGTTGAACCAGTTCACCAGTTCGCCCAGTTCATCTTTCTTGCGGTAATCCAACCGCTGGGTCAGGTCGCCGTCGCCGCTGGCAATCGCCTTGAGCATTCGAGCGACACTGTTGATGGGGCGTGTCACACCGGAGGCGGTGAACCAGATTAGTAGCAGGCCCAACAACCCTGCGCCGATGGCGACCAGCAGCGACTCCAGTATGTCGCGGGTTTGCGTCTGGTCAAGCAAGGCCTGAAGCTTCATTGAGTCCGCCAGCAGGACGCCCTTCGGCAGGTCGATAGCCACTCCCCACGCCGCCGCTTCGGGCATTGGCGCAACGGGGTAGACAGCGCGAATCAGGTCATCACGTGCCAGCACTACCGGCTTTTGTTGTTTCAATGCGGTGAGCACTGCTTTGCCATCCTCTGCCAAAGGAACGCTGATGTTTTTTCCGATCTGACTCGCGTCCGCGCTGTAAGCGGCAAGTACACCACTGTCGGAAACAATCAGCATGCGCCCTGAACCGTTGAACAGCGTACGCTGAGCATCGCTGGCGGCAGCTTGCAGAGCGCCGAGCGCGAGATCGACCCCAAGGGTGCCGACGACCTTGCCATCGGCGATCAGGGGCATCGACAGCGTGGTCATCAGTTGAACCTGTCCGGCCTGGGTGTCGGCATAAGGGGCCATCAGGCAAGTGCTTCGGGTATCTCGTGGGCAGGTGTACCAACTGTTATAAGGCGTGCCGCTGATGCTCAGTTCGGTTTTCTGCAAGTCGCTTTCAGGGATCAGGATATTCATCGCTTCGCCTGCGCCGCGATTCCAGGCGCTGGCAAACCGTCCATCTTCGTTGGAGGCGCGTGCGGCGTCGTTGGCGAACTCACGGTCTTTTCCATCCAGCGCATCAGGTTCGTAAACCAGCCAAAGCCCTAGAACCTGCGGATTGCGTTCGAACGTCGTCTTGAGCGCCAGGTTAAGTTCCTCACGCAATGTAGCGGCCGCCAACCCCCGCTGGGCGGCCATGGTGCGTAAGTTGGCCGCCTGGTCGGAAAAAGCGCTGATGATCTGCAGGCTATTGCCGAAGACTCTTTGCAGGTTCGTTGCCTGCTCCGCGGCCCTGGCCAGCAGCAGGGTTTCGCCGCTTTCGGTCAGCATCCTGCTGCTCGAGGTGCTGATCAACCGGTTGTTCTGGTTACCCTGATAGAGGTTCATGCCGACGATCAGGCCGATCACGCCAAGCAGGCACAAACCGGACAAGAGGACGATTTTCAAGCGGATGGAAAGGGCGTCGAGCATTTGGCTATCTCACAGGTGAACAGCGTGTTGATCGATCATCGGTTGGTTTGGGACCACCGACTTTTTATTGGATGTGTCACTACATCGGCTGCTGTCACCTATTCATGACAACAGTTTACGTGGCCTGACCAGCAGCGCTGCCATTAGCAACAATGCCGCACAGGCCGCCAGCACGGCGACGAAACCTGCGTCGAACGCCGCACGGGCTAACTCGGTCAGCATCGTGACGTGTTCGGGCGAAGACGTCGCGGCAACCACCAGCGCATCGTCGAGGCTCTCGAAGATCATGGGATTCAGGGCCAGCCATGGCGCAATCGTCTGGCTCGCCGAGTACGTGTAGATTGCCGATAACAGGCTGCCCGCCAGCGTCACGCCCGCGGCGCCGCCCAGTTCAAAGGATACTTCCTCAAGGGAGGCGGCCATGCCGGCTTTGTCGGCGGGCACGCTGAGCATGATCGTGCTGGACGCTGCGGTCAGCGCTGCGCCCATCGTAAAGCCCAGCAGCGCAAGGCTGACGATCTGCACTGGCGCTGCGGCGTTGTGCGCCAGCAAATAGGTGAGCATCGCAGCGGCTGAGAGCAGCAGCGTCCAGAACAGCATACGCTGCTCTCCCAGGCGCGGCAGGTAATGCCCGGCAAGCGGTCCGGCGACGAACGAACCCAGCGGCAGCGGCAGGATGAACAGCGCCGCCTCCAGCGGCGACAGGCCCAGCACCAGTTGCAGGCGCTGGCTGAATACCAGTTCCATGCCGATCAAGGCGGCGGCTGATACCACTGCTGAAATCACTGCATTTCTGAAGCCTGACGCGCGGAACAGCGTCAGATCAAGCATCGGCTGATCGGCACGCCGCTGACGTCGAATGAAAAGCGTCAGAAATAACGTGCCCAAGACGAGCGCAATCAGCATGGCTTCGAAGGAGGGGTGCCGTTTACCCAGTTCCTTGACCGCATAAGCTACGCTGATCAAGCCGATCATGACCTGCAGCGAACCCAGCCAGTCCCAGCGTCTTTGCGCATTCCCCGGGTGATCGGGAATCACTGTCGCTGCGAGCAGCAGAGCCAGCAGCACAATCGGTACATTGATGAGAAACACCGAGCCCCACCAGAAATGCTCCAGCAAAAGCCCACCCACTACGGGGCCGAATGCGGCGCCCCCGGAGGCTACTGAGGCCCAGATACCGAACGCCATGGCTTGCTCGCGCGGGTCGGTAAACGTCAAACGCACCAGCGCCAACGTAGCGGGCATCATCATCGCTGCGCCGACCGCGAGGAAACCACGGGCGCCGATCAATACGCTGGCCGACGGCGAGAATGCAGCGATCAGCGAGAACAGGCCGAAAACGCCCAGGCCACCGATAAACAGGCGTTTGTGCCCAAGGCGGTCCCCGAGGGTGCCCATGCCCAACAACAGTCCGGCGGCGACCAGCGCGTAGATATTAATGATCCAGAGCTTTTGTGACGCCGTGGCCCCTAGCTCTCGTGTCAGTGTGGGCAAGGCGGTATACAGCACCGTCATGTCAATGACGATAAGCAGTAATGCGCTGGAGATTATGGCCAGTATCAGCCAGCGGCGCTTGGAGTCAGTAAAGGGCATGGCTGGCATCCAGAATAGGGGGCTGGACCTAGCATGCCTGAATGCAGAGGGGCTCCGTTATCCCAAATCGGTCCTGAAGGCCGGTATCTGTCGGTCTGATGTGACACCGGCGATGTTACCGATTTGGGATAGCGGGTTGTTCGTGGGGGGGCATAGCATCGAATACAGCGTGCAATCCCAAAAACAAAAGCGCTACCTGGTACCGATAGCGCCTTGATCGGACCTACACCACAGCGACTGCCTCATACAATAAGGTTAAGAACATGAGTCTATCTATCCCGGTCAACAGCTCCACGGAGCTCAAGCGTGGCGCCTTGGGTGTCGGCTTTATCATCTTCTTCGTGATTTCGGCGGCGAGTCCGCTCAGCGTCATCGCAGGAGGATTCCCGATTGGCATCATGCTGGGCAATGGTGCCGGTACCCCGGCGTTGTTGTTGCTCGCCTTGCTGGTGCTGGTGGCGTTCTCGGTCGGCTACACCACCATGGCTCGCCACGTCACCAACGCCGGTGGTTTCTACGCCTTTACCTCGCGTGGCTTGGGTGGCCTGGCCGGAGGGGCGGCGGGTGTGCTGGCGATGTTTGCCTATAACATCCTGCAAGTTGGCCTCTATGGCATGTTCGGTGGTGTGGTCAGTGGCACCATGGAGAGCGTGTACGGCTTGGTGTTGCCCTGGTGGTCCTACTCGCTGATGGCGATGGTCAGCATCGCGATCCTCGGCTATCGCAAGATCGATCTGTCGGCCCGCGTATTGTCGGTGGTGGTGATTGCCGAATACCTGGCGATCCTGACCCTGGATGTCGCGATTCTCAAGACCGGCGGCGACAGCGGTGTCAATCTCGACTCCTTCACCAGCCGGCACGTGTTCAGCGGTACTCCGTCGATCGGCCTGCTGTTCTGCTTCGCGGCCTTTATCGGCTTCGAGGCCACTACGATTTACGGCGAAGAAGCGAAAAACCCACACCGCACCATTCCGATTGCCACCTACAGCTCCGTGCTGCTGATCGGCGGGTTCTACGCGCTGTCAGTCTGGTCGATGGTGGTGGGCGTAGGATCGGATAAAATCGTGCCGATGCTGCAAGCCTTGCAGGACCCGACCACCTTCATCTACGGCATGTCGGACCACTTTGTCGGCCCCTATCTGACGCAAATTATCCGCGTGCTGTTCATGGTCAGCATCTACGCCGGGCTGCTGGCGTTTCATAACGCCGCGGCACGCTATTTCTACGCCATCGGCCGGGACGGTCTGCTGCACAGTTTGCTGGGTACCACCCACCGTGTGCACCAAAGCCCGCATATGGGTTCGGCGTTGCAAAGTCTGATCGCCGCAGTCGTGGTGCTGATCTTCGCCGCCATGGATGCGGATCCGATCCTGCAACTGTTCGCCTGGTTCTCCAACCTCGCCACGCTGTGCGTCATTTTGCTCATGGCGATGACTTCGATCTCGGTGTGTGTGTATTTCCACCGGCATCCCGAACTCAACGTCGGCATCTGGCGGGGGCGTATTCTGCCGATTTTCTCCTGCCTGGCCTTGCTGATGGTGCTGGTGCTGGCGGTGGTGCATTTCGATGTGCTTACCGGCGCGAGCCAGCTCTTGTCCTACGCCTTATGCGCAGTCATTCCAGCGGCGCTGCTGGGCGGGGTTTTTCTCGCCGCGCGACTGCGCAAGGTATCGCCGCAGCGTTTTCTGGCGCTGGGCAGCCACAAACTCTGAGGCATTGAGCGATACCGTCTCACTGCACCTTGCACACTATAGACTGTTCGCTTGCCGGTGTCCGGCAAGGCTCGCCAGCGTTAAAGGAAGATGACACATGCACCACTACAAGATGCTTATCGATGGGGTTCAGGTTGCCGGTGAAAACGGACAGTTCGAGGTGATCAATCCGGCCACCGGCGCCGCATTTGCCCAATGCCCGGCCGGCTCGCTGGCTCAACTGGACGATGCGGTGGCCGCCGCCCAGGCGGCTTTCAAGGAATGGCGTCATGTTTCGCATGCTCAGCGCTGCGAGCGTCTGTTGGCGATTGCCGAGGATATCGAGCAGGGCGCCGATGAGTTGGCCCGGTTGATCGTGCGCGAACAAGGTAAGCCGCTGGAGCTGGCATTTTCCGAAGTCATGGGCGCCGCCGCCTGGACCCGCTATGCCGCCGAACAGCAGATTGGCGTGGAACTGGTGGAAGAAACCCCGACCCAGCGCATTGAGCTGCACCGCAAACCCTTGGGTGTGGTGGCTTCCATCACTCCGTGGAACTGGCCGTTCATGATCGCCGTGTGGCACATCATGCCGGCACTGCGCGCCGGCAACTGCGTGATCAGCAAACCGTCGAGCCTGACGCCGCTGAGCACCCTGCGCCTGGTGGAAATCATTGCGCGGCATGTGCCCAACGGTGTGATCAACTGCGTGACCGGCGAGCAGGGGTTCGGCAGTGCGATCACCTCGCACCCGGGGATCCAGAAAATTGTCTTCACCGGTTCCACCGCCACCGGCCAGAGCGTAATGCGCGGCGCGGCCACCAATCTCAAGCGCCTGACCCTTGAACTGGGCGGCAACGACGCCGCGATCGTATTGCCCAGCACCCCGGTGGAGGAGGTGGCCGAGGAGATTTTTCAGGCCGCCTTCCTCAACATGGGCCAGACCTGCGCTGCGCTCAAGCGTTTGTACATTCACGAATCCCAGTACCAGGCCTTTGCCGATGCGCTCACGCTAATTGCTGAACGCCAGGTGGTGGGTGATGGCTTGGAGCCCGGCGTCAACTTTGGGCCGGTGCAGAACCTCGATCAATTGCAACTGGTTGAAGCCTTGGTCGCCGATGCACGGGCCCAGGGCGCACGGGTGTTGTGCGGCGGCGCACGTCTGGACCGTCCTGGGTTCTTTTATCCGCCTACGTTGGTCGCGGATGTGACCGACGGCCAGCGTCTGGTGGACGAGGAGCAATTCGGACCAGTGCTGCCGCTGATCGCTTACAGCGACGTCGAGGATGTGCTGCGCCGTGCCAACGCCGGTGACATGGGCCTGGGCGGCTCGGTATGGGGACCGGAAGTCGAACAGGCCCAGGCCTTGGCCAGTCGCTTGGAAAGCGGCGTGGCCTGGGTCAACTGCCACGCCCGGATCCAACCGAACACGCCGTTCGGCGGCAGCAAGATGTCCGGCTTCGGCGTCGAGTTCGGCCTTGAAGGTCTGTTGGAGTTCACCGGCCAGCAGTTGCTGTTCGTCAATAAGCGCGCGGGCGAGTAACGCCTCGGCGAACCTGGCGCAGCGCGGCTGCGCCCCTGTTATGCCAATTACCTGAGACAGCCTTTAAAGGCGCACTTCAAGGAGCTTCGATCATGCGGTATCCCTCCACTTCATTTCTCAACGGTACATTGGCCTGTACCCTGACGCTCTGCGCCATCAGCCAGGCCCAGGCCTACGAGCTGTACAGCGATGAGAGCCGCCATTTCAACGCAGACATGACCGCCGTATTCGGTATGTTCAACAGCCGCAAGAACTATGACGGCACGTCGGGTGGCTCAACCTGGCGCGAAGGCTTTATCAAATACGGCTTGAGCGGCGACCAGTCCCTGGCGGGCAACGGCACCGCCTATGGTGCGTTCGCCCTGCTCAGCTCCGCCACTTGGGGCGACGGCGACCCGGCCGGCAACACTCTGGGCACCGAACGCACCACCAAAATCGAAGACGCTTACCTGGGGTGGCGCTCCGGCGATCTGTTCCCGGCATTGGGCCAGGACGGTGTGGATATTTCCGGTGGGCGCCAAGTGGTCAAGCTCGGCAGTGGCTTCCTGATCAACGACGACGGGCCGAACCTGGGCAAGGGCCCGGCCGATGGCAAGCTGAACCGGGGCGGTGCTTACTACCTGGCGGCGCGCCATGCTTTCGATCAGACCGCGTTCCTGCGCTTGGGCGGCAAGGATGGCCTGCATGGCAGCCTGTTGTGGCTCAAGTCCGACAACCGCGCCCAGGCTGAAACCGAAGTGGCCGCCGGTACGCTCGATTACACCACCAAGCCCGGTACCCTGGGGTTGACCTGGGTGCGTGGCATTGATGTGAATGATCGCTGGGCGAGTGATTTTCAGCGCCAGCGCAAGGGTATGAATATCTATAGCGTGCGCGGCGAAGGCGATGCGGGCCTGCCGAACGTCAGCCTGGCATTCGAATACGCCTGGCAGGACAAAGACAGCGGACCGGAAAAAGCCTGGTACGGCGAAGCCGGTTATACCTTTGCCGATGTGGCCTGGGCACCGAAGGTTACCTATCGTTATGCCCGCTATTCACAAAAATGGGATTCGCTGTTTACAGGTCTGAGCTCCGGCTACGGCACCTGGCTGCAAGGCGAAGTCGCCGGCAACTATGCCGGGCCGTTCAACAGCAACACGCGCATCCAGCATGTGGGTCTCAAAGCCACGCCGCTGGAAAACCTGACCCTGGGTGCGTTGTACTTCGACTTCGACACGCTGCGCAAAAGCGATGCGCTGAATCTCAGTGCGCGGGAGCTGGACCTGTACGCCGAGTGGGCCGTCAACCCACACTTGATCATCACGCCGCTGATCGGTCTCTACAAGCCAAAACAGGACTCCACTACGGGCGGAAACCAGGCTGTCGGCAATGGCACCAACCTATACAGCCAGGTGACCGTCGCCGTACCGTTCTGATCCACCCTGGCTGTCGCGCCTCAACTTCAGGGCGCGGCGGCGCCCGGCTGATTGCGCATGTTCTCGGCAATCCGTCGCGTGGTGTCCATCACCATCTCGATCACGGTTTCCTGGCGCAGCAGCCTGAAGCTTTGAGTACTGCCGACGGCGGATAAGCTGCCCACCACTTCGTCCATATCCGGCTGGATGATCGGCGCCGCGATGCCGGTCAGGCCCAGGTTGAGTTCATCGTGGGTCAGGCAATAGCCGTCCTTGCGAATCTTCTTCGTGGCCTTTGCAAAGCTTGCCCAGTCATAGGCACTTTCCGGGTCGCCGGCCATATGTTCTTCGAACAGGCGTTGCAAGCGCCGACCTTTCTGATAGGCGATTAACACCTTGGATTGCGCACCGCGAAAAAACGGCAGCGGGTGCCCGCGCCCGAAGGAGAAGTGGTAAGTGTCAGTCGGTTCGGCGATGTAGGTGTTGATGATGCGCCCGTCATAGAAAACGCTGGCGAACACCGCAAGGCCGGTCTGCGTCGACAGTTCATGCATCAGTTCGCGCCCGGCGAGAAGGATGGGGTCGTACTGGCGCATCATCCAGTCCAGCTCGATCACGCGGGGCCCCAGGCCGTAACTGCCGGCGTCCACGCGCGTCAGCAGCCCGGCGTCACACAGGTCCTTGACGTAGCGATACGCCGTGGCGCGCGACAGGCTCATGCGCTCGGCGATGGTGTCCGGGTCGATCTTCAACGTCTGTGGACCGAACAGGTCCAGGACACTCAACAACTTACTCAGACTGCTCATTTCGTTCCTAGAGAAGGGGAGGCGTGCGGGTAAGCACTATAGGCGAAAACGCCCCAGATCCAATGTGGAGCGGGGCTTGCTCGCGAAAACGGTACTTCAGTGACGGCTGTGTGGACTGACATGCCGCTTTCGCGAGCAAGCCCGCCCCCACACGTCATCACTCTATATTGAGAACGTATTAATTGCACATAATCTCAAAATAAGAGATTTAACTTAAATTAAATCTTGTTATGAGTGTCTTTATATGTGATAAATCTCATCAAAGAAAACGCTCAAGTGAGAGGGCTGACAATGAATGGCGCACAACTAATAGTGAATGCGGCAGCGGCAAGTGGTATCGAATACTGCTTCGCCAACCCGGGAACCACCGAGATTCCGCTGGTGGCCGCCATGGCCAGTGCACCCGCCCTCAAGCCGGTGTTGTCGTTGTTCGAAGGGGTGTGCACCGGCGCGGCGGACGGTTACGGTCGTATCGCCGGCAAACCGGCAATGACCCTGACGCACCTGGGCCCGGGCTTTGCCAACGGCATCGCCAACCTGCACAACGCACGGCGCGCCAACACGCCCATCGTCAATGTGATCGGCGACCACGCGTCATGGCACGTCAATTACGACCCGCCTTTGGCCAGCGACATCCAGGCCCTGGCCGGTACTGTTTCCGGTTGGGTACGCACCTCGCGCACCGCGTCCGGTGTGGGCGAGGACTTGCAGGAAGCCATGCGCGCCGCCTGGCAAGCCAAAGGCCAGATCGCCAGCTTGATCCTGCCCATGGACCTGCAATCCAATACGGCGACCCACAATGGGCAGTTCAGCCCGCTACGTGCGCCGGTCCGGCGCTTTGCCGGCGACCGTATCGAAGCCGTGGCCCAGGCGCTGCGCGATGGCCAGCGCCTGGTCTTCATCGTCGGTGACCAAGGCTTGTCAGTGGCCGGCCTGGAAGCGGCGGGGCGCCTGGCGCAACTGCCCGGCGTGCGGATGTTTGCCGAGACTTTCCCGCGCCTGAGCTACCGCGGCGGCGGCTTGCCCGACCTGGATCGCTTGCCGTATTTCCCGGAAGTGGCAATTGAGATCCTCGAGCAATACGACAAGGTTGTGTGCGCCGGTGTCGTGGAGCCCATCAGTTATTTCGGCTACGAAGGTATTCCGTCACGGTTGGCTGAGCGTGAGCGTCTGCTGTCGCTGGCCGAAGTGGGCGACGATGTGGCCGGGGCGCTGACCGCGCTGGCCGATGCGCTGGATGCGCCGGCCTATGTACCGACGCCGCAGGACATCCAGCTGCCGCCGGGCGAGGCGGCTTTGAGCCCGCAGTCGGTGGGGCAAGTGTTGGCCGCCGCGCTGCCGGACGACTGCATTGTCTCGGTGGAGGGCGGCACCTGCGGCTATCCGTTTTTCACCGCTTCTGCCCGTGCCGCGCGGCACCGTGTATTGACCAATACCGGTGGCGCCATCGGCCAGGGCATTCCGGTGGGTTTTGGCGCCGCACTGGCCGAGCCTGGCAACCGGGTGTTTTGCCTGCAATCGGACGGCAGCGCCCAGTACACCATTCAGACCCTGTGGAGCATCGCCCGCGAGCAATTGCCGGTGGTGATCCTGATTGCCGCCAACCACCGCTACGCGATCCTGCAGAACGAACTGCGCCGTTTCGGCATGACCGAGCTCGACCCGCAGGCGCTCAAGCTGACCGTACTCGACAGTCCGCGTATCGATTGGAAGGCCCTGGCCAAAGGGTATGGCGTGCCGTCCTGCACCGTACACACCAACGCCGAATTGCAACGGGCGCTGGCCAACGCCGCCGCCAATGCCGGGCCTTGCCTGATCGAAATGGCGCTGTGAAGGAGTCGACCATGAACCTGCTCCAATTATTGCCTGCCGTCCAGGCGTTCCTGGACCAGCCCGGCCGCCTGTTTATCGGCGGTACCTGGCAGGACGCCGCCGGCGGTCGTCGCTTTGCCGTGGAAAATCCGGCCACTGAACAGACCCTGACTGAAGTCGCCCAGGGCGATGAGCGCGATGTGAATGCGGCCGTGGCAGCTGCCCGCGCAGCCT
This sequence comes from Pseudomonas sp. R2-37-08W, assembly GCF_003851705.1. Taxonomy (NCBI): domain Bacteria; kingdom Pseudomonadati; phylum Pseudomonadota; class Gammaproteobacteria; order Pseudomonadales; family Pseudomonadaceae; genus Pseudomonas; species Pseudomonas sp. R2-37-08W. The sequence continues at coordinate 2,236,956 of NZ_CP027728.1, forward strand.
TCACCGGCGCCTGGGCCTTGCAGTCACCGGCGCAGCGCGGTTTGTTGCTGTTTCGCCTCGCCGATCTGTTGGACCAGCACCGCGAGGAGCTGGCGCAACTGATCACCCTGGAGAACGGCAAGCCGATCGCCAATGCGCGCGGTGAAGCGGCCAGCGCGGCGAACATCATTCGCTACTTCGCCGGCTGGCCCACCAAGATCGAAGGCAGCACGCTGCCCGTCTCGCCGGCCAGCGGCGCGCCGATGCTCAACTACACCCTGCGCGAGCCGGTGGGCGTGTGTGCGCTGATCGTGCCGTGGAACTTCCCGTTGACCATGTGCGTGTGGAAGCTCGGTCCGGCGCTGGCCACCGGTTGCGTGGCGGTGCTCAAGCCCGCCGAGCAGACGCCGCTGGTGGCGATTCGTCTGGTGCAACTGATTGAAGCGGCAGGCTTCCCGGCGGGCGTGGTCAACCTGATCACCGGCCTGGGCGTCGACACCGGCGCGCCACTGGCGCAGCACCCGGACGTCGACAAGATCGCCTTCACCGGCTCGACCCAGGTCGGTCGGCTGATCGCCCAGGCCGCCACCGGCAACATGAAAAAGGTGTCCCTGGAGCTGGGCGGCAAATCGCCGAACATCATCTTGCCCGACGCCGACATCGTGCGCGCCGCCAAGGGCGCCGCCGATGGGATTTTCTACAACCAGGGCCAGGTGTGCACGGCCGGTTCACGCCTGTATGTGCATGCCAGTGTGCTTGATCAGGTGCTCGAAGAACTGCAGCGTCATGCCGCCGCCCACGTACTCGGCGATGGCCTGGACCCGGCCAGCAGCATGGGCCCGCTGGTGTCCGCGCGGCAATTGAACACCGTCAAGGGTTACCTCCAGCGGGGCCAGGAAGAGGGCGCCGAACTGATCTGCGGCGGCGGCCGTCCCGAACACCTGGAGCGTGGTCACTTCATTGCTCCGAGCGTGTTTTTGGACCGCGCCGAGCGCGCCTGCGTGGCCCGCGAAGAAATCTTCGGCCCGGTGCTGACCGTGATGGCCTGGACCGAAATCGACGAACTGGTGCTGCGCGCCAACGACTCGCCCTATGGCCTTGCCGCCGGCCTGTGGACCCGCGACCTGCGCTCGGCGCACCGCGTGGCCGCGCAGCTCAAGGCCGGCTCGGTATGGATCAATTGTTGGAACGTGGTCGATCCGGCCTCGCCGTTCGGCGGCTACAAGCAATCCGGCTGGGGCCGGGAAATGGGCAAGAACGTGATCGACGCCTACACCGAGACCAAAAGCGTCTTCGTCGATCTCGCCTGAATCGAACAATCACAAGAGGAAATGGCAATGGATCTGGAATTGAAAGGCCGTGTGGCAATTGTGACCGGCGGCGGCATGGGCATCGGCAAGGAAGTCGCACGTTTTCTGTCCGAGGAAGGTTGCAAGGTGGTGATCTGCGCGCGGCGCATGGCGTTCCTGCAACTGGCTGCCGAAGAGATCACGGCACAGACCGGTAATGAAGTGCTGCCGCTGTTCTGTGACACCAATGACATGAAGGCCGTGTCGGAGATGGTCGATGCGGCGTACAAGCATTTCGGCCGCATCGACATCCTCGTCAACGGTGCTGCCGCGCCGTCTGGTGTGGTACGCAATGACATCGAGCACGCCGGCGACGAGGAGTTGCTGTCGGACCTCAACACCAAGGTGATCGGCTACTTCCGTTGCGCCAAGGCCGTGACCCCGCACATGAAGGCTGCCGGCTTCGGTCGCATCATCAACATCGGCGGGCTCACCGGGCGCAGCAGCAAAGTGCTCTCGGGCATGCGCAACCTGGCGATTGCCCACATGACCAAAACCCTGTCCGACCAGCTCGGTCCGTCGGGCATCACGGTCAACCTGATTCACCCCGGCGTGGTGGATACCCCGCATATCCAGGAGCTGTACGAGCGCGAAGCGGTCAAGCAAGGCAAGACCGCGGAACAGGTTGAACAGGCCTACATCGACGCGACGCCGATTCGCCGCACCCTGGCACCGATCGAAATGGGCTGGCTGATCGGCTTCCTGGCGTCGCCGAAGGCTGGCGCGGTAACCGGTGAGTCCATCGGCATCGACGGTGGTTTGACCCGTGGCATCTATATCTGAGGAGTATCAGAGATGAGTAACGGAACCCTTTTAGTCGCCACCGTCGGGCAGGCGGTGATTCGCAGTGCCGACGATGGCAAGACCTGGCATCGTCTGGGCCTGGGGCAAGACCTGGAATTCGACGCGATCACCCGCTCCTTGAGCGTGCATCCCGACACGCCCGAGCGAATCTATGCCGGCACCGACGTGGGCTTGTGTGTCAGCCACGACACCGGTGGGCACTGGCAGCGCGTCGATTCGCCGTTCAACGGCGAGACGGTGTGGAAGGTCGCGGTGGACCCGCAGGATGCCCAGCGGATCTTTGTCGGTACCGGTGCGCCCTCGCGCGCTGTGCTGTGGCGCACCCTGGACGGCGGCCTGAGCTGGGATCGCGCGCCGGTGGAGATCCCGGAATTCTGCGACGGCGTCAGTCGCCCACGTTTGCTGGCCTTCGCCTACGACCCCACCGACCGCAATCAGGTGTGGTTCGGCCTGGAGGAGGGTGGGCTGTTCCATTCCCGCGACGGTGGCGACAGCTGGACTCGGGTTGATGACCGCCTGCTGTGGGACTTCAACTCGGATATCCACAACATCCTGGTGCTGCCCAACCATGGCGAAAAAGTCATCGTGGTGGTGTGCGTCAACGCGGTCTACCGCAGCCTTGATGAAGGCTTGACCTGGACCGGCATTGTTGGCCGGGAAGCGTTCGGCCTGTACTACATACGCGCCATGAACGCGCCGCCGGGCACCGAGGACACGCTGTACCTGAGCATTTCCGACGGCACTCCCGGCACCACCAGCAAAATCCTGATTTCCCGTAACGCCGCCCTCAGTTGGGAGGTATTGCCGCTGCCGCAGCAACCCAACTCCTGCGTCTGGGCCATTGCCTTCAACCCGGCCAACCCGCGCCAGATCGTGGCGGGCACCAAGTATGGGCACTTGTTCACTTCTGACAATGGTGGGGACGGCTGGCAGAAGCACTGGCGTGAATTCAGTGAGATCGCGGATGTGCTCTGGACGCCTGCCGTGGCGCAGATCAAGGCCGGGCATCAATCCATCGTCAAGAAAAACTGAGGAAATCGGTGATGAAAGTCAAAATCCTTCGGACTCACTTATCGCTATTTGTGAGTGATCCTGATGTGTCGGCGCGCTGGTATGCCGACATCCTGGGCATGCACGAAAGTGCCCGGGGCGAAAGCTGGGTCATGATGGCGTTTGGCACCAAACATCACGACATCGCCTTGATTCGTGCAGAACCGGGCGCCCATCAGGGCGGCCTGGGCCTGCAGCACTACGGATTGGAAATCGAAGGTGACATGACCACCTTGCGCCAGCTCTACGGCATGTTGCTGAAGAAGGGGGTGGAGGTGGTGAAAATTACCGATCATGAAATCGGCAACGGCCTGTATTTCAACGACCCCGATTGCAATCGCATGGAATTCTTTCTCGAGACAGAGCATGACGATGCGTGCGGCAAGGCCCGCTTCAAGGCCGCCCGTGCGCCGAGTCGCAACATCACGCTTGACCCCCTTGACCCCCTTGACCCGATTTGAACCGAGGTTCACCTGATGAAAACCGCGAATTTTGCCAGCTATCACATCCGCAAATGGTACAGCTTCATCGAAGAAACCCTGGCCAACGAAAGTGGCCAACTGGCCGATGGCGAGCCGCTGTTCAAATACGCCGTGGCTGCCGTGATCGCCAACCCTTATGCCGGGCGCTACAGCGAGGACCTCTCGCAATTGACTGAGCCGTCGCCGCTGCTGGGCGAAGAGTTCGGCCGGCGCATCAAGGCATTGGCCGGCGCACATGAAATTGTCAGCTATGGCAAGGCCATCCTGGTGGGCAGCGCGGGAGAATACGAGCACGGCAACGCGTTCCTCACCAACCCGGCCGCCGATCCGATCCGCGTCGCCCTGGGCGGTGGCAAGTCGTGGGTGCCCTCGACCGGCAAACGCGGCGGGCCGGGTTCGACCATCGACGTACCGCTGGCCCACAAAGACGCGCTGTACGTGCGTTCGCATTACGACAGCTTCTCCCTGACGTTCGGTGACGGCCCTTCGGCTGATGAGGTAGTGGTGATTTGGGCGTTCGCCACCCGCGGCCGTTTGCATGCGCGGTTGGGCGGCCTGAAGGCCGAGGATGTAAAAGGTATTGACGGGCTGCACTGATAAAGGCGCAGCATCAAGCAGTATTGGATCAAAACCACAACAAGAAAGCGGTGAATAGCGATGAAGCAGGAGAAGACCCAGGTTGTCATCGTGGGCGGTGGCCCCAATGGCATCACGGCCGCGCACTATATGGGAATGTACGGTATCGACTGCATCGTCCTTGAACTGGCCGACGGCATCCTGCCTTATCCCCGTGCCGTGGGCATGGACGATGAGGCATTGCGTGTGTTGCAGGGCATCGGTATCGCCGAACTGGCGGTACGCGACATGATTTGCGATGTGCCGCTGCGCTACTACAACGCGCGCGGCGTGTGTTTCGCCGAGGTCAAGCCAAGTGCTGCCCACTACGGCTGGCCGATGCGCAATATTTTCATGCAGCAACTGCTCGAAGGCACCTTGCGTGAGCATCTCGGGCAGCGCGCCAGCGTCGAGTTGCGCCAGGGCCACGAACTGCTCGAACTTGCGCAGGACGATCAGGGCGTGACCCTGCAGGTGCGCGGTGCCGACGGCGAGACCTACCAGCTTCAAGCCGACTATGTGATCGGTGCCGACGGCGGTCGCTCCACGGTGCGTAAAAAACTCGGTATCGAACTGCTGGGGCTGACCCATCCACGCAAATGGGTGGTGGTCGATACAGCCAACGACACGCTGGACGCACCCTACACCGCGTTGCATGCCGATCCGCAGCGGCCTTTCGTGTGCATCTATTTGCCGTACCAGCAGCGGCGCTGGGAATTCATGCTGATGGAGGGCGAGGACGAAGCGAAAATGTGCGAAGAGGCAACGATTCGCAAGCTGATCCACGGGCATATCGGCGATGCCGTAAACGACCTCAATGTCATTCGCATTCGTGCCTATACCCACCACTCGCGCGTCGCGGCGCGCTTTGTCGAAGGGCGTGTGGCGCTGGTGGGTGATGCGGCGCATATTTCTCCGCCCTGGGCCGGGCAAGGCCTTAATTCCGGCCTGCGCGATGTGGCCAACGTGGCCTGGAAGCTCGCGGCGATTATCCAGGGGCGTGCGGCGCCCTCGATCCTGGCCAGTTACGACCAGGAACGCCGTGGTCACGCCACTGAACTGGTAGCCCTGGCCGACAATATGGGCGCCGTCCTTGGCTTGACCAACCCGCTGATGGCAGGCGTGCGCGACTGGCTGTTCCAGGCAGTCAACAGCGTCGACAACCTGCGTTCGCACTTGCTGGAGTTCAAGTTCAAACCCAAGGCGACCATCACCAAAGGGCTGGTCTATCACGAGCGGGCCGAATTGCGTGAGGATGATCTAGTCGGGCAACTGTTCATCCAACCGAATATCGAAGATGCGCAAGGTCAGCGCCGGCGCCTGGACGAAGTCCTCGGCAACAGCTATGCCGTGCTGGGTTACCGCGTGAATCCGCGCGAGCACCTCAGCGAACCGATGGCGGATTATTGGGCACGTTGGGGCACCTGTTTCATCCAGGTCAACCGGTCGCGCAGCGGCGTGGGCCGAAACCAGCCGTTGACGGCCAGCGACGCCGTGAGTGTGGAGGACGTGGATAACCGCCTGGGCGAATGGTTCTCCAAGGTGCGTGACTGCATCGTGGTGGTGCGTCCGGACCGATTTGTCGCGGCGATTACCACTCCGGAGCGGCTTGATGGCGTACTGCGCAAACTGGCGGAGCAACTTTCATGAGTGGCGCCAACGCACTGCTCGGCCAACTGTACGAGGCCTGGCGCACCGCCCAGCCCATTTCACCGTTGCCGCCCGAGGCGCTGGACCGGCTGGAAGGCTACGGTCTGCAGCTTCAGGGGCTGGCACGGCGCCAGGCCGGCGGCGAGCGGCTGAGCGGTTGGAAGGTCGCCTTTGCAGGCCGCGCGGCGCAAGCGCGCTTTGGCCTCGACGAGCCGGTGTATGGCGGCCTCACGGCGGTCATGGAGGTCGAGCCGGGCAGCACGGTGTCATTTGAGCGGTTGATTCAGCCCAAGCTTGAGGTCGAACTGGCGTTTGTGTTCGGGCGCACGCTGGTAGCGGGCGACTACGGGGATGAGGAGATTCTGGCGGCCATCGCCGAGGTGGCGCCGGCGTTCGAGATCGCCGACTGTCGCTGGCAGGGCTGGCATTTCGGGCTTGGCGCGTTCCTGGCCGATAACGCCGCCGCGGCACTGTACTGTGTAGGGCAGCCTGTGCCGTTCGATCCTGTCCGGCATGCGTGCGTGGCGTATCACTTGGAGCATGAGGGTGTGTATCTGGGCAGCGGCGATACCCAGGACCGAGAAGACAGCCCCCTGTTCAACCTGTGCTGGCTGGTGCGGCGCTTGCTGGCCGATGGTCATCGCGTAGAGGCCGGGCAGGTGGTGCTTTCCGGTGCGCTACTGGCGCCGATGGATATTCACCCAGGCACTTATCATCTGCACATGCTTGGCACGGAACTGGCTTTGGTTTTCCAGGCGGACGTTGCGCCTGTGTAACGCCAACCGATGTCACGGATGACTGAGCCACCTTCAGGCCAAAAGCAAGAACCCGGCCGCCGAGGAATGACGAATATGCTCGCTGAAGTCCGAACCTTCAATGACTCTCAACAGCACGCCGGCTCGATCCAGGGTTGGCAGCAGGTCTATGACCAGCTCGGTCGCGGCTGCCTGACCAGTGAGCTGCGGCAACTGACCGGTGATCGCTTCCAGATCTTCCAGGAGGTGCTGGACAAGCGGGTGGTGCAGCATGGCCGTTCGCCCCAGGGCCGCTTGTGCGCAGCCATGTCACTGGGCAACCCTCCGGTGGTCCAGGGGCAACGGGTAAGCGCGCAAAGCGTGGTGCTGCTGCGTGATGCCGAAGAGTTCGTGCTGCATGCGCCGCAAGGCACGCATTTTTTTGCATTCAACGTCGATGCCGTGCGTTTCGCCAAACTGGCGGCTTTCGAGTTATCCAATGATCAGCTCAAGCGTTTGACCAGCGTGCCCGCGCTTAACGTGGATGAACCGTCACTGCTGCGCATTCGTCAGCGCATTCACCTATTGTTTCGTCACTTTCTGGAACACGCGGACGCCATCAGCCCGGCGTCGGAAAAAATCCTGGAAGATGAGCTGCTCGGTGCGTTCCTCGATCTGTTCACCCACGCAGGCGACGAAGTGCGTGGCCGGCGTGGCAATTTCGCGGTCAGCGCCTATTTGGTCAGACGCAGCCAGGAATTGATCATTGCCAGTGGCGATACCCCGCTGAGCATCCTGGACCTTTGCGAGCAGTTGCGCGTCAGTCGCAGAACCCTGCAGAACAGTTTTCAGGCAGTGACCGGTATGCGGCCAGTAGAGTACTTGCGCAATTTGCGTCTCAACGCGGTCAGGCGACGCCTGATCGCAACCTGCCCGAGCAAGAAAAACGTCGGTGAAATCGCCGTGGCCATGGGTTTTTTTCACCTGAGCCATTTCGCCACGCATTACCGCGAGCTGTTCGGCGAATCGCCGTCGGAAACGCGCAGGTCACCGCGCTGAATCCGCCAGGCCTGGGTCCACCCGCTTGCCGATGTCCTTGAGCCGCGCCAGTTGGTCGATCATCGAAGGCGCTTCATCCAGGCAACTGACGAAGGTCCACAGGTAGGTCATCACCGCGTAGATATGCCCGGCTTTCACCGCTGGCGCCAAGGCCAGTTGGGTGATCGCGACCACGAACAGCAGCGCCGCCAGAATGCCAATGGACAGGAACGCCACTGCTTCACGGTCCGATAGCCCGATGCGCAGCCGCGACAGCACCTGATAGTGGCGGTGCAAGGTATGCGCCCCGACCGTTTCCACCAGGCCGATTTCCTTTTCCAGCCGATTGTTCAAGCGCTCATGCAAGCGTTGGTTGCGCCGCGCGAAGCCCGGCATGAGCGTGACGCATAGCAGCAACGCCAGCAGACAGGCCAGGCCGACCCAGGGCTCGATCACCAACAGCATGCCCGCCGCCCCGACGATCGACACCAGCGCGGTGGCGATTGTCGGCACGTGCTTTTCAAAAAAGTCGACGAAGTCGCGCGCCAGCACCACCCGCGCCGCCGCCTTGGAGGTGCTGTGGCGTTGCAGGCGCTGGTTGAGAATTACCGGTACCGCAAGGTCGGCGTAGATGCGCGTAAAGGTGCGCGTATCCAGCGCCCGCCGCGCCGCGCCAACCACCCAGAAGCCCAATACCACGGCGGCATACCACAATGCACTGGCGGCATCGCCGCGGATGATCGAGTCCACGGCAAACCCGGCGAACAGCGGGTAGGCCAGCAGCAGCGCATTTTCCAGTGCGACCAACGATAAGGTGCCGAACAATTTACCGGGATAGGCCCTGGCGATGGCCTTGAGGGTCTGGCTGGCAGATTGCTGTCCCAGTTTTTTACTTTCTTCGAGCAGAATCGGCGGTGTTACGGATGCCATGGTGCACCTGTGTCGCGCGTTGCGCGTTGATGAAAGTCGCGGGAGATGCCGAGCCGATGACGCGCTTCGTCGGTCATCAACAACAGATCGATCTGGACTTCTTCGATGATGATTTCCAGGGTGATCAGGATGCAGATGGTCGGCGCTGTCAGCAGCCAGTGATAATAGGATTGGGTTATCAGCGATGCACATACGCCCAACAGCCACAGGGCCAAGACACAAGAAGGCGCGTACTTTTGCAGGGGAATACAGAAGCGCTGCACCTTTTTGAGTTTGAATGTGTAGAGCGTCAGTGACGCTTCCAGTTGTTTAAGGGCGATAGGCATCCGCGCTGAATGCAGTGTCGGCATAACAGTTATCCACGTTGGAACGTTAAACAAGGGTGCCAGGCATTACACGGTGTGGCTGATCGCTGCCCGGCGTTCAAGGCCTGGCAGCGTTTGATTGAGCCAGGCGAGATTGACTGCTTCGACTTCCATCCATTCACCTCTGTTGGGGATTTCTTCGCAACTCATGAATGCGATACAACGTCCTTGTAGGTCCAGTAAGGCAAAGTGGCGATATTTAATTGCTCTTTTGAATAAAGAGATACGGAGACGCATGCCATCACCTTGGTGGGTGTTAATAGAGCAAACTTCGCTTCAAGGTTGTCAGGGTTCGATATTCAAAAGGGTTGCCGTTGGCCAACTGAGTTCAAATAAAGTGCCGCCATTTACAAGTGTTCGACAGGCCACGGCGCCGCCATGGGCCAGCGCGATCGAACGCACCACGGCCAGGCCCAGGCCACTGCCGCCCTGGGCGCGGGAACGCGAACTGTCGCCACGCTGAAACGCATCGAAAATAAGGGCGGCGAACGGCTCGTCGACACCCGGACCCTCATCCGCGACCCTCAGGAAATTGCCGCGCTCGTCACTGCCGAGCTGAACGCTGACGTTGCCCGGCGTGGCATGCCGGCGGATGTTGTCCAGCAGTGCCAGCAAGGCCTGGCGGATGCGGGCGGGATCGCAGTGCACGGGGCCCTTGCGCAGGTCCAGCAGCAGGACGAAACCGGCACTGTTCAGGCTGGGTTCGAACAACCGCGCTTCGGCCTCCAGCGCGTCGGCCAGCTCGACATGCTTGATTTCCAGCTTCAGGTAGCCGTTATCCCCCATGCCCACCACGCGCAGATCTTCAACCAGGCGCGTCAACCCTTCGACCTGGCTGAGGAGACTATAGAACTGCGAAGTGTCAGGCTTGAATACACCCTCGGCCAGGCCTTGCAGACGGCCGCGCAGGATGGTCAGCGGGGTGCGCAGTTCATGGGCAATCGCGGCGTTCCAGAAGGCTTGTTCTTCGGCCATGCGTTTCAATCGGTTCGCCATGCTATTGAAGTCATTCACCAGGCGGGCAGCTTCGCCCGGAGAAACGTCTGGCGCCACTGCCCGTGCATCCAGGTCGCCGTCGGCCAGGCTGCGCAGACTGGCCGCCACCGAGTTCAGCGGCATGAGAATGCGTCGGGACAATTTGACGGCCACCGCCACGCCGACGCCCAGGCTGACGCAGGTAATCAAGCTCATCCAGGCCCATTCTACGCCACTGGGCAACCATTCATCCGCCTCCAGCTCCAGCTGCGTCGGGGGCGACAGGGTCCAAAGCAATGCATAGAACACGTAGGTGCCGACGACCGCGAGTGCGATTACACACAGCACCACGGCGGTCATCGACAAGATGATCTGCCGGCTCATGCTGTTGCTGACGTTCATGCCTGGCTCCCGAACCGGTAGCCGACGCCCCGGATGCTGGCCGGCACGCCGCGCATGCCGAGGTCTTCGATCTTGCGGCGCAATTTGCTGATATGGCTGTCGACCGTACGCTCCAGGCTGTCGCTCTCAGGTGAGCAGAGCACCAGCAGTTCGGCGCGGCTGAACACTCGACGCGGCGACTTTGCCAACTGCGCGAGCAACCTGAATTCGGTCACCGTCAGTTGCAACGGCTGTTTTTGCGTGCCGATGCGCACGCTTACCTCATGGTTGTCGATGTCGATCTCGAATGGGCCGACGCGCAGCACACTGTGGCCGCTGCCATGTCCCTGATCGGCGCATCGGCGCAGTACTGCCTGGACCCTGGCGATGACCTCCGCCGGGTTGAAGGGTTTGACGATGTAGTCATCGGCGCCTATGCGCAGCCCCATGAGCTTGTCCATGTCCTGATCCTGGGCCGTCAGCATGATCACCGGCGTGTTGCCGCGATGACGAACTTCCGCCAGCACCATCCAGCCGTCCAGCTTCGGCATCAGCACATCGAGCAGCACCAGATCGGGCTTGAGCGCCTGATGCAGCTCAAGCGCGCGCCGCCCGTCCTGCGCATGCACGGTTTTAAAGCCGGCGCGCTTGAGATAGGCCGCGAGGATATCGGCAATCTCCGGCTCGTCTTCGGCGATCAGGATCAGCGCCTGGTTGGCGCTCGATGCAAGGGATGATTCAGTCATGGTCTGCTCGGTCGATGTGCTATGCCGTGGCTCAATGCTGCAACGGTGCGCAGTTTTTCAGCAACGGATTGGATGATGCCTCATCAGCATGCACGTTCAGCGTAGGGTTTATGGAGAAATGATGGAGACCGAAACTTAATTTCCCGGCGAGGGAAGGGAGGGCGGGGTTTCAGGCGAAGCTGATGCGCTCGTTATAGGCGTTTCGCAGCATTGTGCGTTGGTATTCGCAGGGCGTTGTACTGACCAGTTTCTTGAAGTCGCGCAGGAAGTGCGACTGATCGGAAAAGCCCAGGTCCAGGGCGAGTTCCGAAAACGATACATCGTGCTGGGTATTCAGGGTTTCCAGAGCCGCCTGGCAGCGGATGATCCGGCAGAAGGTCTTGGGTGACAGGCCAGTGTCCTGGCTGAACTGGCGATGAATGCTACGGCTGGTGTAGCCACTGAGGTGTTCAAGCTGTTGGATGCGCAGGTCGCCGCGGTGGGCGAGCGCCTGTTGAATGACCATGGCCGTCAGCTTTGAGGTCCTGCCCATCAAGCGCGGGATCAGGTAGTCGTTGAACAGCTTCATTTGCTCCTGCAACTGCGGGGCCTGGACGATGCTCTCGAAAATGCGCTGGGCAAATGCAGACACTTCCAGCAGGTCCCATTCCTGTTCGGTCAGGTCCTCGGCCAAGACGTTGATGAAACCCGGAATCACCCCCGGCGAAAAGCGCACGCCGAAGTAATGATGACCCTGCAGCAACTGGACCCGCTGCGCCTCCAACGGCGTGCCACAAATCCTCACGCTGGGGCGCGTGGCATCACAGTCGAACACGATGTCCACACAGCCATCCGGGACCGCCAGCAGGTCGGCCGAGTCGGCAACGTCAAAGGCATAGAAATGCGAAATCGCCGGGTGATCGGAAGGCACTACCGAATACCGCGATGAGTTGAGCACGAACCAGGGTTGTTCGTACGCGGTGTGGTGCCGCAGCGTCGGCGCGCACAGGTTGACCATCATAGCACCTTCAAGTGGAGACATCCGGGAATAATCACGCATTTATCGCGCCAGTACGTGCGCGCGGAATGCACCGTGATGTCCGAAATTTACAATACCGCCGAAATTCGCCCGCTGATACTCAAGGTCGATAGCGTGGGAGCAGCGCCTACCGCAGCGATATTACCTCCAGTCCGAGAATAATTATGTCCATTACTACAAAAATAGACTTCATCTACCTGTCCGAGCAGGACATGATCCGCGCTGGCGTGACCGACATGCTCGCCTGTGTGAACACCATGGAAGAGATGTTCGGCCTGCTGTATAGCGGCGACTATCGCATGGCCGGGCCGAACAATGATTCCCACGGCGCCATTGTGATATTCCCGAAGGATTCGCCGTTCCCGAACATGCCCAAGCCCACCGCTGACCGGCGCATGATGGCGATGCCGGCCTACCTGGGCGGCAATTTCTGCACTGCGGGCGTCAAATGGTACGGCTCCAATATTGCCAACCGCGAAAAAGGCCTGCCCCGCTCGATTCTGATGTTCACCCTCAACGACCCCGACACCGGCGCGCCGCTGGCGCATATGTCCGCCAACCTGCTGTCGGCCTATCGCACCGGCGCGATCCCCGGCGTGGGCGCGCGGCACCTGGCCCGCAAGGATTCAACGGTGGTCGGTCTGCTCGGCCCGGGTGTGATGGGCAAGACCACGCTCGCCGCATTCATCGCCGTTTGCCCGCAAATCGATACGTTAAAGATCAAGGGCCGAGGCGAGAAAAGCCTGAACGATTTTATCGCCTGGGTGAAGGAAACCTACCCCCAGGTAACCACGATTAAAGTGGTCGATAGCCTCGAAGAAGTGGTCCGTGATTCCGACCTTGTTACTTATTGTAGCTCCGGTAAGACGGGCGACCCCTCAATCTACCCAATCGTTAAACGCGAGTGGGTCAAACCGGGGGCCTTCATGGCGATGCCGGCATCCTGCTCCCTGGATGAAGGGATGGAGCGTGCCGACGTGCGCAAGGTGCTGGACAACACCGGCCTCTACGAAGCCTGGTTCGAAGAATTGCCCAAGCCTGCCCACCACTGCGTGCCGGTGATCGGGGTGCGTTTCATGGACATGATCGCCGAAGGCACGATGCAACCCGAACAGCTTGAAGACATCGGCAAGATCATTGCCGGCGATGCCCCAGGGCGCAGGAACGATGAAGAAATCATCATCATGTCGGTCGGCGGCATGCCCGTGGAAGACGTGGCCTGGGGCACCGTGGTGTACCGCAATGCAATCGAAAGAGGCATCGGCGTGAAACTGAATCTGTGGGAAACCCCGGAGCTGCGCTGAGCCATTTCCTATACAACTGAAGAGACCTTCGACATGACAAAAATCATCAAGCTCAAGACCGGTTCCCCGTTTGAAGACCAAGCCAGCTATTCGCGCCTGGTGGTGGTGGACAACTGGATCTATGTTTCCAACACCGCCGGCCGTAACCCTCAAACCAAATTGATCCCGGAAGACGTCCTCGAGCAGGCGCACCAGGTCTTCGCCAACATCGAAACCGCGCTGGCCGCCGTCGATGCCAGCCTGGCCGATGTGGTGTGCTCGCGCGTGTTCATCCAAGACCCCAAGGATGTGCCGGCGGTGATGGCCTTGATCGGCGAGAAGTTTCGCGGCGTCGATCCGGCCAGCACCGTTACGTGCCCGCCGCTGGGCTCGACGGTCTACAAGGTGGAATTGGAAGTGACGGCTTATCGCAACGCTTCCAAGGCGCAAGTCGACGTCATTCGCCTGTCGCAGTAACCCGTTACGTGGCTGTGCGCGTGCGCGGCTGACCTTAATTGCTTATCGAGTCTTGATCATGGCCCCGACGATTGCGCCCGTGGATACGTCCACCGTGTTTCCCACTGCGACCTGCGTCGTCATTATCGGCGGCGGCATCATCGGCTTGACGGCTGCACTGACGCTGGCCGAACGCAATATTCCGGTGGTGGTGCTGGAAAAAGGCCGTATTGCCGGCGAGCAGTCCTCGCGAAACCTGGGCTGGGTGCGCAAGACCAGCCGGCACGCGCACGATATACCGCTGGCCCTGGCCGCAGACCGCTTGTGGGCGCAAATGCCCGAGCGGGTGGGCGCGGATGTGGGCTATCGGCAAGAAGGCATCATGTTTGTCGCCCGCAACGACACGCAAATGGCCATGCATGAAGGTTGGCTCAAGTCGGTCGAGCATCTGTCCCTTGATTCTCGATTGCTGAGCAAACGCGAGATCGAACAATTGGTGCCGGGCGGCGAGGGCGACTGGGCCGGCGGGATCTACACGCCGTCCGACGCGCGTGCGGAGCCGACCCTGGCCAGCAGTGCGATTGCCAAGGCGGCCATGGCCCTGGGCGTGGTGATCATCGAGCAATGTGCGGTGCGTACGCTGCAGATGTCTGCCGGCAAAGTCAGTGGCGTGGTTACTGAAAAAGGCGAGATCCGCTGCGATCAGGTATTGCTCGCCGGCGGTATGTGGTCGCGGCGTTTTTTGGGCAACCTCGGTGTGTCCTTGCCGACGCTGGCCTTGACCTGCTCGGTGTTGCGTACCCATCCGATGCAGGGCCCTACTGAAATTGCCGTGGGCGCGCCGGACTTTTCGTTTCGCAAACACAAGGACGGCGGCTTCATCATTACCCAGCGTGGCAAGCTGGACGCCTTCCTGACCCTCGATCACCTGTTGCTTGCCAAGCAATACATGCCGCAATTTCGTGCGCAGCGCAGCGTGTTGAACGTGTCGCTGGGCAAGTATTTTTTCAACGACCTGGCGCTGCCCCGGCGTTGGTCGGCCGACAGCATCAGCCCGTTCGAGCGTGTACGCACGCAAGACCCCGCCGCCAACCCGCGGCTGAACAATGATGCGATGAACAACCTCAAGGCGGCCTGGCCGGTATTCGAGCAAGCCCGGATCGCTCAAGCCTGGGCAGGCACCATCGATGTGACCCCGGATTCCAACCCGGTAATAGGCCCGGTCGCGCAAATTCCCGGCCTGACCGTGGCCACCGGTTTTTCCGGGCACGGCTTTGGTACTTCACCGGCGGCGGGTCACCTGGCGGCGGATATTGTCAGCGGGCACGCGCCCATCATCGATCCCAGCCCTTATCGCTTCGATCGTTTCTAAGTCGATCCAGGCCCTGCACTCACGGAGCAAAATCATGTCCCCAGACAGCCGCTTTTTCACCAATCGCGCCGGCTTGCGTTTGCATTTTTTACGTTGGGGCGACCCGAGCGGCGTGCCGCTGGTGCTGTTGCATGGCTTGCGCGCCTATGCACAGACCTGGGAGTCGTTGGTCGAGGCGTTGGGGGTGGTTATTGCATCTACGCCCTCGACCAGCGCGGTCGCGGGCTGAGTGACTGGGCCCCGGCCGCGAGCTACCACACGCAGTCTTATGTTGAGGATCTTGAGGACCTGATCGCCCATGTGGATCTGCAGCGTTTTGTCTTGCTGGGGCACTCATTGGGTGGGGCTAACGCTCTCGAGTATGCGCGGCAACATCCGGGTCGTTTGGATGGCTTAATCATCGAGGACATTGGCCCCGGCTCCTCAAGCCAAGGCGATGGCGCTGCGCGTATTCGCCGCGAGATGGGCCAGACGCCGTTGCACTTCGACAGTTGGGAGGCGGCCCGCGCATTCTGGAAGGCTTCACGCCCGGGCTTATCGGAGCAGGGCCTAGCGTCGAGGCTGACATATTCGATGCAAAAGTGTGACGGCGTGATTGCCTGGCGCCATGATCAGCAGGGGATCGCCGAGGCACGGCTGAGTATCGAACCGACGGATTTGTGGCCAGCGGTGCGCGCGCTGGATTGCCCAAGCTTGTTCATTCGCGGCAGCTGCTCGGACTTTCTGCCCCCCACGGCGCTGCAGGCGATGAGGGCCAGCAACTCGCACGTGCGGACGGTGGAGGTCGCCGACGCCAGTCACTATGTTCACGACGATCAAGGTGCTGTATTCAATGCGCTAGTTGCAGACTTTCTTGCAAGCCTTGCGCGCTCCGAATGAAGCCCACTTTGCGCTTGGTTGCTCTGCTGGCCTCGCTGACGGCCTTCGTGCCTTTTTCTATCGATACCTACCTGCCCAGCCTGCCGCGGATTGCTGTTGAACTGTCGAGCAGCACTGCTCACGTGCAATATACGATTAGCATTTTCCTCGCTGGCTTGTGCCTGGGCATGTTGTTTTATGGTCCGCTGTCGGACCGCTATGGGCGGCGCCCGTTGCTGCTGGGAAGCCTGGTGCTGTACGGTCTGGCGACGCTGGGTTGCCTGTTTGCTGCAAACATCGAGCAACTCATCGCCTGGCGCTTTATCCAGGCGCTTGGCGGGGCCGGTGCAATGGTGCTGGCCAGGACTGTGGCCAGAGATCTGTACGGCCTGGCGCAGGCCGCGAAGGTGCTGTCCTGGATGCAAATGCTGACGATGATGGCGACGCTGGTCGCACCAATGGTCGGCACCTGGCTGGTACTGATCGATGGTTGGCGCACCATATTCGCCGTGCTATTCCTACTATGTGGGCTGTGCCTGCTGATGGTCAGCGTGGGCTTAGAAGAGAGCCTGTCGCCGCAGGCTCGAAGCACCTCTGTGAAAGCGGCGTTTGCGGCCTATCCGAGTATTCTCCGTCAACCCCGGGCAGTGGCATTGATCCTATGTATGTCACTGACGTTTGGCGGTGTGTTCGCCTTTATCACCGCTTCGCCCTTTGTGTACGTGGAGTACTTCGGTGTGTCGCCGCGCACGTTCAGTGCGCTGTTTGGCCTAAATATTTTAGGCATCATCATGGTGAGCTTTATCAATGCCCACTGGGTCAATCGCCTGGGGCCACCACGTATGCTGGGGTTTGGCGCAGTTGTGGCGGGTGGAGCGGGGCTAGCGTTAATGGTCGCGGGATACACGCAGTGGGTCGGCCTGACCAGTATCGTGTTGTGCCTAATGCTGTACATGGGTGTCACCGGGTTGCTGGGGGCCAATTGCACGGCAAGCCTGATGAATATGTTCCCGACGCAGGCGGGGGCGAGCGTCGCACTGGGGATCTCAATGCAGTTCGCCTTCGGGGGGCTGGCGAGCCTGTGGGTCAGCCGCATAGCGGACGGCACGCCATGGCCGATGTGCCTGGTGGTGGGCTGTTGCGGGCTTGGCTGCCTTTTGGCATACGGCATTGCGCGGTGCGCGCCGGCGATGCCTGCTGACGCCGCATACCCGTTATCTGATCGTTATTGCCGAGATTGCACGGACGAAACCCGGTGCGTTGCTCATCAACACCGCGCACGTCCCGTTGGTGAATGACAACGCGGTGTCCGACGGCCTTGCAGCTGCCAGTTGGGCGGCACCGTGCTGGATGTACTGCACATGGAGCCGCCGCAAGCCGATCGCCCGATTTGCATGATGGCAATCTGAATCACTTCGCTGACGGTCGGAACGTTGCTGCGTTGCCGAATGCGATCCATTGCGTGCCTATCAGCCAAACGACCGCTGCACTGAAGCGGGCGGCGGTTGTTCTCGACCAGATCATGGTCAAAGAGCGGGTGGATGATCTGGAGGAGGAGTTCTTCGCGTTCTGGCGTGGTGACTACTACTACACCGATATTGAGAGGCCTGAATCTGGCGAAGTCGCAGAGCTGAGTCTGGGTAAAGGGCAGAGGCTCGTTTCACCGATGACCTGGCCAGAGTGGCGTGTGGTATGACTGAAGCTGATGCCACCGCAACCGATACCAGCGCTTGATTTTGTACAGGTGGTGCCAAGGCGTATTGGCTGACATGAGGCTTGTGCAACTTTAGCGAGGCGGAAGCAATCAGCCATCCGCTCGAGTTGAATAGCGAGCATCGAGTCTAGATGTGCACCGAGACGATCAGACAGCGCGGTCTCCTGCGTGGAACCCACTTCGGCCACTTGCGAATGCTCGTCACTCAGCACGCGGTCAAAGCCCGTCCGGGCGACAACCTCATGCTGCATTACGCACTGGATATAGCGGAGCCGGGTGATGTGGTGGTCGTCGATGCTGGGGGCGATCTATCCAATGCCTTGATCGGCGAAATGATGGTTGCTTACGCCATCAAGCGCGGTGTCGCGGGTATCGTTATCAATGGCGCGATTCGAGATTCGGCAGTCATCGGCGCGGATGATTTTCCCTTGTTCGCGGCAGGCATTTCACATCGCGGCCCTTACAAGGATGGTCCGGGTGAGATCAACGTGCCCATTGCGATCGATGGTATGGTGATTGAGCCCGGCGATCTGATTATTGGCGATGATGACGGCCTCTTGTGTGTGCCATTCGATCAAGTCGGCGAAGTCTATGAGTGGGCGGCTGCCAAGCATGCCGCCGAGAGCAAGCAGATGGAGCAGATTGCTATAGGCACCAACGACCGTACCTGGGTACTGGAATCGCTGAAGAAAAAAGGTTGCCTGCTGCCGTAATCTGCCATTGATGCGTGCGGGGCGGGCATTACTGTTACTTGTCAATCAGGAGCAATGACTTGCCTGACCCCCACACCACGCACCGTAGTCAGTGGCCTGCATCCGTGAGGGCGCTGGCACATCGCAATTTTCAAATCTATTTTGCAGGGCAAGCCGTTTCCACCCTAGGCAAGTGGGTTCAACAAGTCGCGTTGTCGTGGTTGACCTATCACCTGACAGGCTCGGCGGTGCTGCTCGGCGCTATTACCTTCCTCAGTCTGGCGCCACAGCTGCTGATTGGCCCTTTGGCAGGCGCCTGGACGGATAGGCACGACAAGCGTCGCCTGCTGATTATCGTGCAGACCGTCCTCGCTCTACAGTCCTTGGCACTGGCGATTCTCGCCTATGGGCAATGGATGAACGGCCTGACTATTGCGCTCATGGCTTTGCTGCTCGGATTGCTCAATGCCGTGGAGACTCCGCTCCGTCAGGCGTTGATCGCAAGCTTTGTTCCTGATCCGGCCGACCTGCCCAATGCCCTCGTACTTAACGCCATGTTAATCAATGCGGCTCGCTTTGTCGGGCCACCCTTGGCCGGTGCCTTGATTGCCTTGGCGGGGGAGGCAGGCTGCTTTTTACTGACTGCCCTGGCGTTTCTGTGTCTGCTGATCGGGCTCATGAAAGTGCGCGTGACGCCAAGCCCAAGAGCCAGTGGCTCAACAGGTGAAGTGTTTCGAGAAGGGGTGCGTTATCTCTGGAGAACGCTTGAAGTTCGGCGGTTGATGGTCAGTGTCGTGATTATCAACCTCCTCGCGTCCTGCTATACCGCGTTGCTGCCCATTTTAGCCAAGACAGTTTATGAGGGGGATGCTCGCACGCTTGGGTGGCTATGGGGCGCTGCAGGTGCCGGCGCTTTCCTGGCGACCGTCGTGTTAGCGGTAAGCGGTTCAGCGTCGAGGTTGCAGCATTTTATATTGGCTGGAGCGGTGTTATGCGCAATGGGCTTGCTTGGGCTGGCTGTGCCTGGCCATCTACTGCTGGCGTTAGTGTGTTTGGCAGTCCTCGGGTTTGGGATCACCGTAAGTAATGTGAGCAGTAATATGCAACTGCAAAGTGGCGCGCCCAGCGCACTTCGCGGACGATTCATTGCGTTTTACATCGCATTGCGTTTCGGTTTCGAGGCCATTGGGGGGCTGTTTGCGGGACTAATTGCGGCCCACCTGGGGGCGCCTTTGACGCTTGGCATAGCTGGTGGACTGTTGTTAATGATCGTTATTGGTCGTGAAATCGCCAATCGTGGGTAACGTGCCCTAGGGGCAGTCTGAAATAGAAGCTGGAGCGGGTCTGCGATGACACCCGGCGTATTGCTCAGGGGCAACGGCGCTGGTTGGGGATCGGATTCGCGCCGTCGACGCTGTACGGCGCGCTACCTGAGCTTATCCGACGCCTGCGCAGCGATGGCGGTATCGAGCTGGGCCTGTCGGAAATGGTCATGTTGCAGCAGGTCGAAGCCCTGAAAAGTGGGCGTATCGATATCGGTTTCGGGCGCATCCACATCGACGCCGCCGTGGTGCAAAAAAGTTATACATCAGGATCCCCTGGTCGTGGCGCTGCCCGCCGGGCACCACTTGCTGGGCGCGACGGTAAGCATGGAGCAATTGGCCCTCGAACCCTTTGTACTCTATCCTGGCAATATTCGCCCCAGCTATGCCGATCATGTGCTGCGGCTATCTGCCCGGCATGACTTGAAGGTCCGTGTGGCGCAAATGACCAATGAACTGCAGACCGCCATCGGGCTAGTAGCGGCGGGTATTGGCATTTCCCTGGTACCGGCTTCGGTGCAGCGTTTGCACCGCGACGATATTGGCTACTCGCCCTTGTTGGAACCTTTGGCGACTTCGCCGATTATTGTCAGTTACAGGGCAGGGGATGAGTCGGCGTTGCTGCAGCAGTGCCTGACGTGGATCGCCAAATTAGCTGCATCGATGTCGCTCGCCGCTGAAGTTCAACAGGAGACATCTTCGAGGCACCGGGATGTTGCGCATCAAACATCGGACCTGTAAGAGCGATCTGGAAGTTGGAACGACTTTCATCTGGACTCACATGGAGCGCATGTTCCAGCTCGGGTGCGCTGCTTCTTGGATTACCTTGTCGAACCCTTCCGATACTGAGACAGCGTTGGTTAAGGGGAACTGTTTACAGTGACAGCTAATGAGTACACAATTCAGGCCATAAAGAAACTGTTACATTCTGAAACCCTAAGACTTTCAAGAATTTGGAGGGTGAGTAATGGTCCCGTCCGCTGCGCCATATTTAGCTTCGAGGCCCTTGAACTCCTTGAAGCGAAAGAAAGCGACCTTAACAGGTCGCTTTTTTTGCTCTTTTTTCAGGTGCGGTACCACGGAAATAGCATCCGTGAGCCGCTTTTTTCGTTTTCCGAATTCCACTGAAATCCATCTCCAGCCACGGTTTTCAAGTACGTATTCAAGTACACCGCTGGCACAGCCCTTTACGATTCCTTGTGCATCAACTTTCGGATGGGTCCTTCTACCGCTGGGTTGTATTCCCTTGCTTGATGCGGCCAGGAGTGTTCGGGATTGCGGTGTGTCGCTCAGTCTATCTATTGACCGACACACCGCAATGCTGGGCAAGCAGGCTTATCTGCATTGTCAGTTCGGCGGGTGCTGTTCAGGATTGGCGCAGAGGCCTCGTTAGCAGCTCAACCGAATTGACTTGCCGATTCAACTGCGGTTTTTGGCTTCCTGCTACGTGTCAGCTGATAAGCAATTGCCAGCCATATGAACCACCCCGGCATGACCATCAAGGCAACGCGGGTGTCAGGTCTTAATGCCAGCAGGCACAGAACGAAGCCCAAAAAAGCCAGTGAGAACCATGCCATCGGGACGCCGCCCGGCATCTTGTAAGACGACTTGGCGTGAAGCTCAGGATGCTTTTTGCGATAGGCAATGTAGGACGCGAGGATGGTCGACCACGTGAAGATCACCAGAATCGCTGACACGGTGGAAACGATGGTGAATGCCGTCATGACTTCCGGAACGATGAACAGCACGAGTACACCCGCCAGCATCAACAGGGTGGTGAAGGCCAGGCTCAGCAGCGGCACACTGTTGCCCGACAGTCGCCGAAAAATACCCGGGGCGTTGTCCTGATTCGCCAGCCCGAACAGCATACGGCTGGAGGAGAATAAGCCACTGTTGGCCGATGACGCGGCGGATGTCAGGACCACGAAGTTAACGATGCCGGCTGCTGCGGGAAAGCCGGCGACGAGGAAAAGTTCGACAAAAGGACTTTTTACAGGTGACACCTGTTGCCAGGACGTCACGGCAATAATGCAGCCCAATGCCAACACGTAGAACAGGATGATTCATAGCGGAATCGAGTTGATTGCCTTGGGTAGGGTCCGCTCCGGAGACCGGGTTTCTGCCGCAGCGGTGCCGATCAGTTCGGTGCCGGCAAAGGAAAATATCGCCATCTGGAAGCCGGCAAAGAAACCCAGCACGCCATGAGGGAATGCAGCCTGCTTATCCACCAGGTGGCCCAGGGACGCGGTAACGCCACTGGGGGATACGAACGAGCTGGCAATCAGCACGATGCTCACGCCGATAAGCGTCACCACGGCGATGATCTTGATGATCGCGAACCAGAATTCGACTTCACCGAAAAGCCTGACCGTCAGCACGTTCAGGGCGAACAGTGTCGCGAGCATCCCGATAGCCGGTATCCAGGCGGGCAGGTGGGGGAACCAGTACTGGAAAAAGCCTCCCACCACGACGGCATCGCCGATCACCGCAACGCTCCAGCTCAGCCAATACGACCAGCCGAGAAAAAATGCGGCGCGGGGCCCCAGGTAGGCGCCGGCGAAATCCGCAAAGGTCTTGAAATTCAAGTTGGAAAGCAGCATTTCGCCCATGGCACGCATGACGAAGTAAACGAACAGGCCAATGATCATGTAGATAAGGATGATCGAGGTGCCGGAGAGGGCGATGATCTTTCCGGAGCTCATGAACAAGCCCGTGCCAATGGCGCCGCCCATGGCCATTAACTGGATGTGACGATTGCTGAGCGTGCGCTGCAGCGCAGGCTGCTCAGCCCGCTCTGATGAATTCGATTTCATTTCAAAACCTCTTGATCTTATGTTTTTGAGTTTTGGCAGAAAAGTGGATATCCAGCGCCATTGTCAGGAGGCAATGGCGGGTGACGGTGTTGTTTTATGTGGACAGTGACGGCCCCCAGTTCAAATGCCGGGGGCGTCACTCGCAGGTCAACTGGCCGTGCGCAGATGGGCGGCTTTGGCCGGCTGCTGATCCGGCATCTGGAACAGGTTCTTTATATTTTCAGGCGTGGGGACCAGGTGGATGTGCCGACCGACCTGATGTTCGTGCGCCATCGCCTGCAGGTAGCGAAGCGACGAGAAATCCTCAAGGGCAAAGCCCACGGAATCGAAGACCGTCACCTGTTCATCGTTCTCGCGTCCCTGGACGTCGCCTTGCACGATTTGGAAAAACTCGACGACGGGCGAGTCAGCCTCCAGTTGCTGAATATCACCTTCAATCCGCGTTTGAGGTTCAAATTCCACGATGACCCGGGCGTTGCGCAGGATGTCGGCGTGCAGTTCGGCCTTGCCCGGGCAGTCGCCGCCGACGGCATTGATATGCATGCCGGGCTCGATCATCTCGGGCGTCAGGATCGTTGCGTAGGCCTTGTCGGCGGTCACGGTGGTGACAATGTGCGCGCCCTTGACCGCCTCCTGTATGGAGTCGGCGTGAATCACGTTGATCGTCGGGAAAGCCGCCAGGTTACGCAGCAGCTTGAGTGAGGCATCGCGATCAATATCGAAGATGCGGATTTCGCTGATGCCCAGCATTTCATGGAAGGCAAGCGCCTGAAACTCGCTCTGAGCGCCATTGCCAATGAGCGCGGGTGCCGGTGTGGATCGGCGGGAGGCCGGGCTTGCGCAAGGTCAGTTGCAGGTCGGGGCTGATCCGCACCCACCAGCCCTCGCGCAGCGCCATCAGATCAAGCGGCGCAGGCGGCGCGGCAAACGATTAATGTCCATGCGGGCGTCCTCCACGACCAGTGACCGTGGCGAAACGCTCCATCCAGGCCGGGAACAGTTCACCCGCCAATGCGCGCATTGTTTCCAAAGCAGCGGGGGCAGCGCGGCCTGACGGCTTACGGTATTCGACCCGATGCACCGGCCACTGCTGGGTAGCGGCGCGCGGATAGGCATCAATCGCCGGCACCGCCGTGTGCAGCACCTGGACCCCGCCGCTATGGCCGAACACCTGGCGCAGTGCCCGTTGAATTTGCCGCGCATCGGCCGAGACCGGGTGCACACGGTTGATCAACAACCGCAGCGGCGGCGGCTGGATGCCCAAGTGACGGTAGGGCGCAATATCGTCCAGCAACTGCAAGGTGCCCCGGCGCAGTGCGCGCGCTGCGAGGATCTCCGGGGTCACCGACGACAGCGCCAGGTCTGCCGCCAGCACCGCCATCTCCAGCAGCACACTGCGCGCGCCCTGGGTGTCGATCAGCAGCAGATCGTAATACGCTTCAAAAGTCGGCAACAGGTTGCGCAACCGCAAGCGCCCATCGGGGGCATGCAACAGCAAGGTGCCGAGCTGCCCCAATTCGTCGTTGGAGAGGATCAGATCCAGGCCGGGAATGCTGGTGCGCGACACCAACCGCTGCAGGTCATGCTCGTTCAAGGCCAGCAACTCATAAGCGCCGGCACATGCTTGGCGAGTCAGGGCAAAGTAGCTGGACAGGGTCGGCTGCACATCCAGATCCAGCAGCAACACGCGCAAGCCGGCGTCGGCGACAAAGCCGCCGAGGTTAGCCGCCGTGGTGGTCTTGCCGACACCGCCTTTGGTGGAAATCAGGGACACAACACGCATGGTCATCTCCCCTCAGTTGCGCTCGGCGCGGCGTTCGGCGATCCACTGTTCAACCTCCAGCGAATCCCAGCCCACCGCACGGATGCCCAGTGGAATGCTTTTAGGGAAGCGCCCGGTACGCATCAGAGCGTACAAGTGAGCGCGCTTGAGGCCGGTTTTATGCTCGACATCCACCCGGCGCAGTACCCGGCGCTCGGCGTGGGAGGCTATGGAGGTGTTATCAGTCATGGTGATCACTCCGGAAGGCTTGTATAGGGTGATCGGTATTCAATAGCCTGCCTCAGCCGACGGCTACCGCAACTACGGCGCGTCCCACCGCAAGTGCGGCACCGGCCAGCAGGCTCAAGCGGCCAAGCTGCGGCGAGCGGCCGCGAAATGCTTTTGCATCGTGCGCTCGGTAATACCCACGCGCCCGCCGTGGTAGGTCATGACTGTCTGGATGATCGCCGCGTCACTGTCGAACTGGCTGTAACGCTGGCCACCGGGCGAGCTGCCGCGCAGCGCCGTCAGCAGGCCGCCGATGATGTTCAACAGTGCGGAGCGGCCGCGATCACTGAGTTCCTCGCCCGGCGGCGGCAAACGCCGGACCTCGGCTAAACTACGTTTGAGCAGGGTGTTGCGTTCCTTCAACTGCGCGGTTTTATCAGCGCACATATCGAGCTGCACTTTCAAGGCCGTGTGATTGGCGGACATTTCCTGCAATGCCGCCCGACTCAGTCCACGGCGTTCGGCCGGGCCATACAGGAAACGCGGTTTTTCTTCCGGGTAGTTTTGCTGCATCCACGCCTTCAGATGCACCTCGCATACGCACAGGCCCGGGTCATCGAGTAGGCTCACGTCCCGGCAAGTGACCCCGTGTTTGCCGAAGGGCAGATCACCGTTGTGCAGCCCGCAGTAAAGCCGCTCGCTATTCAAATACAGCGTTGGCCAGCGTGGAAAGTCGTCCTGGGTCGGGCGCAGACGGCTTCCGAGTTGGGCCAGGATCAAGGGTTCGAAGCGGTGCAGGTTGCTCCAGCGGATTGCCGCTTCAATCGGGTGGTAATAGGCTTTGATTAACGGAGTAGGTAGTTTTCGCATGATCAATACCTTGCATGAAAAGTGAAGTCATCAATCAATTCCTAGTTTGGGCGGCCATGCTGACAATGAAATAAACGAGGCGTGTGCCAGCAGCCGTCGCGGGTAGCATCTAACGAAACGGTGGAGTTTGGGGGGCGAAATACCGGCCAATGCCAAATACGCGGCCGGTAGACATGCTCGAAGAGCCGATACCCCTGGCGGCATCTGGAAGTGCAGGTTTTCCAAACGGCAGCGCATGGAAAAGTTGCCGTAGGACCACACCGACGCCAACCGCGAATCCGCGCCGATGCGTGTCAGCGGCCGGTCACCTGGCTCGCCACAGCTATCATCCTGCGGGCGTGGCGGGGACCAGGACGCAACATCGTCTGACGGGGCGCACGGGAATGAGGCAAGAGAATAGGATGACGACTCCATTCGGCACCCTAGGAGTAGAACGAAAATGGGCGCGGTGCCTGGCTGAACCGCAGCGCCCCCGGCAGGCGGGGGCTCAAGGTTTGGTGGGGACATCGGGGTCAGATTAGGGCGTGACGGACCACAGCATCAGGCGGGTCGATGTTGCGGTTAGTTCAAGATCGTCCTCACCGTTGAGGATGCGTGTGAACGCCCCCCACTGAGGATCGAAATATTCCCCGAAATCGTCGCCGCCGAGCTCGTTGCGGGCCAACGCCCACCAGTCGTCGAACGCGTCGATATCGGGATTGCAGCCGACCGCGTAGGCAATCACTTTTTGGCGTCCATCGGCTTGGCGCTCGCCCCGCTCGGCGAGCCAGTAGACACCTTGGTCCTTGACCAAAATGATGCAGCATTGATTGGCGATGGCCTCTACCAGCACCGGCTTCAGATCGCTGCCTTTGAAGAACAATGACATGGAGGTCTCCTTGCAACAGCGGGACCTCCTACCGCAAGGGTGGGCGTCCCTTGGGTTGACGGAAGGATGAAGGTATGAGGCGGCCGATACGCCATTGACGCACCGCGGTCTTGAAGGCTTTGACCGCCTGGGACGTTGCTGGCGATGCCAGCGAACATGGCGGCAGCGTGGTCGGGGTGAGTGGCAGCCGGCATCCGTTAAACCGCATGAGGGACGTACCGGTTTATG
This sequence comes from Pseudomonas sp. R2-37-08W, assembly GCF_003851705.1. Classification (NCBI taxonomy): domain Bacteria; kingdom Pseudomonadati; phylum Pseudomonadota; class Gammaproteobacteria; order Pseudomonadales; family Pseudomonadaceae; genus Pseudomonas; species Pseudomonas sp. R2-37-08W. The sequence goes on from NZ_CP027728.1 coordinate 2,263,538, forward strand.
GCGGTCAGTACTCATCTAGCAGGAACACTTCGGTAAAGTTCCGGGCTGATTCGGTGAAGATACGGAGGTCGAATCCATCGCCGACGGCGTAGGACGACAGCAGGTAGCCGCCGAGGGCCACGGCCGCACCGTTGTAGCGTCGATGCTCTTCGCGCACATCGTCCCAATCACCGCAGATATGTCGGCGCACATAGGGTAGCGGGTCGAGCCGGTCCTGTCGGATCAGGGCGTCCACAGAGCTGGAAAAGCTCAGGCCGTCCAAGGAAAAACGGGGCTTGGGGGAGCGCACATGGCGCTGCGCAAACACTCCGTGGTGCTGGGTCTCGGTACTTTAGCAGGGCAAATATCCCGACGCGGCGGTCAGCGTCACACTCGCGCCGGGGGAAGGGTGTCGGCCGGCTCTCCGCACGTATCCAATCCAATGGGGACACTTTGTTCGTTGAAGGTAACTGCGCCACTCCTGCTGCGTTGTGCGTTCGGAACGGTTGGTTTCCTTGACCGCAAATAGCAGGTAGCGCACCGCTTCAGGATAACGACGTATTTGGCATGGCGTTTGTTCTTCATGAGGTGCGTGTTGGAACCGTGAGGCTTTTGCCAAAATTATCTAATACATAGCGTTTATCGATGAGGTGATAGCTGCGAAGGCCAACGCTATTTCATCGCGGTCGTGTCTATCAATGCGATACGGCGTGCCGGTAATCGCTTTCAGCGCCGAGAGGACCATTGGCATATTCCGGCATATGCTCGGGTCATCTGCAAATGTCTCAGGCGGGTGAGGATGGCCGTAGGATGTCTGCAACCATGGGGATCCCCTGGGCGCATTGATATCGCCCTTGCTGGCGAATATTGGATCTATGGGCAACGCAGTGGTGCGAGCGATTGCCTGTGGCGATGTAATTATTGTGCGCTACATGCCATGTACGTGCTGGCGAGTTTCCTAGTGCTCTTTTTGGGACTGTCTCGCCGTCAAGACGATTGGTTCAGGGGCTGATCACTGCTGGGGATATATGTCCTAGCGATAATCAGGTTTGTGCATCTGCTTGAGCAGGAGGTAGAACGGCCGGTACGAAAAATCACAGCTCCCGTTATCGTAGATGATCAGGTCCCTTTTATTGTTTGGCTAGGGCAAATGCCTGATGTGAGGCTTTGTTTTAGCCTGGCCCGTACCGAATTGAATCTGCTTCAGCAGTTTTTATCCATTGACCTGTTGCAAATATCTCTAAGCTTAAGTCGAGCGGGGAGAGAAGAATATTTGATTTCAGGTATGTGATTTCCTGACGGGTAGGAGCATTTTTATACATGACGTCTAGTTAGTTGGCCAGCCGTTCTCAGTTGAGATATTTTGCCTTCAATCTGAGTCCGGCCTGCCGCAGGAGCGTAATGGGTGAGCGCGAACCAGGCTGACGCTAAACGATCTTAATCCTGTGGTATACAGAGCTCAGACTGCTCAGACCTCGACGTGCAATCATTCGGTTTTGTGAGTGAAGAAGATATGCCTCTTCAACTCCAATTCTAGCGAAGGCTTAACTGGCTAGTTCAGCTCGTTTTTTAATTAGATTGCTTGAGGTCGTGTCAGGTTTGTGATTTGGCACGTTCGGTAAGCTCAGCGCTTCTTGTGAGAATACATTAAATTTGTCGCTTGATTTAATGCCGGAAATGGCGATATTTATTTCTTTAGCCTTAGCAAGCTGCTCCTGCATAGTGTTTTCAATATTTGATTTTAATTTTAGAATTTTATTGTTTGTGAGTTCTAGGATCGTATTGGTATCGGTGATAACTTTATTTGTCATATGTAACAGCTGTATATGATCGATTCTATCAGCGAGTTCGACCGCATTCTCACGTTGGTTTTGTAGTTCAATAATACTCTTTTCAATAAGATTGGCTTTATATGGAATAGACTGCAGCTCCGAAAAATTTGATTTATATGAGTTTACCAGTGGCTGGGTATTGTCACTAACGAGATCTTCCCTGCGTTCGGCAACCGTAATAACTGAGAGCGCTAAAACTTCTCGGTGATCTAGCAGGCTACTTTCCAGAGTCTTGATTTCGGTATTTTTCCTTGACATCTTCCCCTCAAGCGCTGAAATGCTTCTATCGGCATTACCCCAGGCTGGCGACAGTGAGCCCCGCTCACCATACATGTCGATTATGTTGCTTTTAGTTTTTTGATGCGAAGCTATTTTTTGCTTAATAGCATATTTATCCCCATTCAAGTTATTGATTTTTTCTTCTAGTTTAAGGATGTTGGAAAAACCACTACCCAACTCATTCAAAACCCCCCCAACTTCAGCTCTGAATTCAATACCTATATTGTTGTAAAGAATAGAATTTGAAATTTTCTGCACATGCTCATGGTGCCCATTCATCATTTTCTGCAGTCCAGTCAGTTCATTTTTCGCTTGGGTTATTCCTTTGTTGTATATTTCTACAGCGCTAAGTGCATGCGTCTTCGCAAGATTTGTATTGACCTCTTGAGGCATAAACTGCTTCAGTTCAGGGTGCTTTCCAACTTTCCTCGAAAGTAACTTTACGATTTTTTCGGGAATGTTTTGTGTTTCTTTCAGGCCCTCAGCAATACGTAACGTTCTGCCTGAAGAAATGTTGCCTCCCGTTATATTGTGAAACTTGATGCTGATACGATCTGTGACACTTAGCGACATAAATTCCCACTTGTTCGATTCGTTAATTGATGAGCCAGGCAAGTACTAAACTATTTAAATTTCTCCAATATTTCAGTAATAGAGTTAAGTCCATATGCTTGGCTGTGGCGAAGCAGCATTAAATTGTGTTTTGGGGCCTGGGTAGAGTATAAAGTCGCATAGGTCAGTAAATTCCGTCAGGTATTTTCTATTGTGTCAGCCAAAAAACTTAAAGTTGCATAAAGCGATTCAGCTAGCATTGCTCTTGCGTCTAGTTAAACCTCGGTTTTTAATACCTGCATGAATGATGCGTATGAATGAAACCATCCTTGAGGATGTGGGATTTCTAACGCGGTTCAATTTTTGAGTAGTGCCTTCGCTAAGAGTATGAGACGCTTCTCGATTCAGCAAGGAAATTTCTATATAGTGCATGGAGGTTTCTGTGGGCTCGCATGTTCATAGTAGCACAGGTCTGTGCATAATCACACTTTGGAAAATATGACATCTAACTCCTCGTAACATGTGTCCATTCTAATTTTTTATTCGTGTGCGGAAGGGGTGCGATTGTTCTATTGGTGGAATACGTCCGCTGCAGTTGCAGTTGTGATAACTGCTCCCCTGAGACGTCTGCGTTGAAATTTCTCATGGGGCAAGGGAAATTTCCGAAGCGATTATAGGGGTTTCTCGATAGAGCGGCAGGTATTTGCATGCAATAATTAATGAGCTGGCCGATGGTGTATTGTTAACGTTGCTTATGGCCGCCGTCAGGAGCAACAAGGTGAAAGCTGCCTCTACGGTTAGAGAGCGGTCGAGCAATGATTTAGTAATCTCTTAATTATGTGTTCAGGTTCCCCGGGGAAGAATTGTTTCGTATCTTGCGGATGGGGTGGGGGCAGGTTTCAGTGATGGACGAGCTGGCTAGATCATCATACTTTTTTGGTGTCATCATAATCTACTCAAGTTTTATTGCTGATTAATAAGTATGCTTATGTTTGCTTATGTTTGCTTATGTTTGCTTAGGTTGATGGGTATCAATATGTCTATATATGAAGGTTCTTCCGTACGTACGGGAAGCTCATGGCCTACAGATTTCGCATCGGTCAAAGATGGGCTTTTTGCTTGGCGTTTGACTGTCGGGACTGAAGACATATCCCTAATCAATGTTTCATCTGAGGACGCATGCCAAGAGCACTACAATTTTTCCGCCGGGTGGCACGGCTTGCTGGTCGGCACCGGGTTTGAGGTGATTTGCGGTGCAGGCCATGTGCAGTCTGTGAGCCTCGCTACGTTGGCTCGATTGCAGTTGTTCATTGATCAGTCGGGAGTGCTGCCTGGCGAAGATGTAATTACATCGCAGTCGTTTAATTCTATTGCCCTGGAAATTACCAACTGGCAATCAGATATTGAGTCTTGGTACCTAGAGCAAGGTTGGTGTGCTTCGCACAGTTATTTGCGGTTGGCGGCCTACCTGCGCCGAACGGAGGCCTATGGCTTGGTCAGCTTTTTATGGGGTAGTGGCACCGGTGCCGAAAAGTTGCACAGTTTGGCCAAGCGTTATGGGGTGTCAGTGCCTCATTTTCGCCGCTTATGCCGTCGAGTTATTGGGAAAACCACCAAAACCCAATTGCGTGATTGGCGTCTTGCCCGTGCATTAATGGATTTGACAGAAGGTAAACATACGCTTGTCGAGATTGCTTTGAATCACGGCTTTTCTTCTTCCGCACATTTTTCTCGGGAAATGAGTGAGCTGCTTGGGGTGTCACCGCGAGGCTTGTCTGATATCACCAAGTTGGCAGCTAAATGAACAGTGTTATAATGAAGTTACATACTAGATTAGGCTTGGGGTTTTTGTTTTTTCTAACCTCGGTTACCAGTGTATATGCCGCTGACGGGTACGTTGCGCGGCAAGATAATTTGCGAACCTTTTTTGAGGCCTTCTCAGGCGAGCTGGGGAAGCCGGTGGTCGTGAGTAAAGGCGCTGCACGCCGAACAATTACCGGAGAGTTCGTATTCAAGCAGCCTGAGGTTTTGCTAGGAAAGCTGTCTCGACAAATGGGCTTGGTCTGGTATGACGATGGTCAATCGATCTATTTGTATGAGGCCTCTGAGGCAAAGAGAGCGGTTGTTTCCTTGCATAATATAACAGTGACGAAGCTCAATGCTTTTCTGCGACGTTCTGGCCTGGATGATGCGCGGTTCCCTTTACGCAGCGATGGTCTACGTACTTTTTATATTTCCGGGCCACCCATTTACGTAGATTTGATTAGCCAAGCTGCCAAGCTGATGGATGAGAACAGCTCGGATCTTGAACTGGGGCGACAGCGTATTGGCGTGATTCGTCTGCAGAATACATTCGTCGGCGACCGCTCGTATGCGCTGCGTGACAACAATGTGGTCATTCCCGGTATGGCAACCGTTATTGAGGGTTTGTTGCGTAATGAGCAGCGGGCGGTTGAGGGGGTGGATTCGACCCGACCGGGCTCAACAAAGCTGTCGGATTTTACGCTGAAGGAGCTGGCAGAGAAAGCTCCGCAAGACGCGAGCGAACTGCCCCGTATTATTCCAAGGGAACTAGCGGCCGGGAATATTCGTGTCATGGCTTATCCAGATAATAACAGCCTTTTGGTCAAGGGCTTGCCTGAACAAGTGCGCTTTATAGAAAATCTTGTAGGGGCCCTAGATGAAGAGAAACGCCATGTTGAACTTGCGTTGTGGATTATTGATCTGCAAAAAGAAGATCTTGATCAGTTAGGCGTGAGCTGGCAGGGCTCGGCAAACTTAGGTGGGAATATCTCTGTTTCCCTAAATGGAGGTTCCCTCAGTACCCTAGATGGTCAGAGCTTCGTCGCATCGGTGCTTGCACTGGAGCGAAAAGACCGGGCTCGTGTGGTTTCACGTCCCGTGTTACTTACCCAGGAAAATACGCCGGCCATCTTTGATAATAATCGTACGTTCTATACGCAGCTGATCGGTGAACGCAGTGTGGAGCTGCAGCACATAACGTACGGTACCTTGGTCAGCGTGTTGCCACGGTTCTCTGCTGATAATCAGATCGAAATGTCGTTGAGTATTGAAGACGGCAATGAAGTTAAGCAGGCAGAAAACGGAACCCAAGGTGCTATTTTACCTACAGTAGGGCGCACCCATATTAGTACAGTGGCGCGTGTGCCTGCTGGTAAAAGCCTGTTGGTGGGTGGTTACACTCGAGACGAGAGCGGTGAGCAAATAGGGCGGATCCCTGTGCTCGGTTCTATTCCGTTTATTGGGCGCTTGTTTAGTTATCGGCAGTCCCGGCAAACGAATACTGTTCGGGTCTTTTTGATCGAACCGAAGGAAATCACTTCCCCTCTTGAATCACATGGAGATGTGCTGACTGGGACAGCGAACTCCGGGCGTTGGGGTGCAGAGGATGCCAAGCTTCTGAAGGCGTTAGGCCGCTGATGGTTACCTCTATACCCTCGGCCGGGCGCTCTCCTCAGCATCAACAGCAACTGCATATCAAGCGAGAAAGTCGAGAAGCGAAAGCGCAACAGTCTCAGGCAGCGGCCGAGAATGGAGCTGATTCCCAGATTGAGGACACCTCGCCAGGCGCGCAACTGCAAAAATTTATGCAGAGCGTTGATGAGCTTTCAACAGGGATGCGCAGTTTGTTGAATCGTCGTCGCTTTGAGAGCAAAGGAGAAAGTCTTAGCGATAGTTTTGAGCGTGTACTCGAAGAAGACCTTCTTCCGAGGGTCCAACAGATTTTAAGTATTGCCAAATCGGGCGGGCAGTCGCTTGAACTATTGCTTCAAAAAGCACGTAGCCTGTTCGCTGATGACAGCGACCTGGCGCTGGTTCTGAGTGAATTATTGCGGCGTCGAAATCTGGATAAGGCTCAGCGCAAACAGCTTGAGCAGATGCTGGAAACATTGGTGGCCCAAGCGCCGCCCAAGCGTCTGCGGGCGGGTATCAATTGCGCGTTGAAGGCAAAACTGTTTGGCAAGGCAATGGCTCTCAAGCCGGGTTTTTTGCGCCAAAGCTACCGTGAGTTTCTTGAAAATGAACATGGGCCAGTCTTGGACTATGAAAATTGGATCGCGCTGTATGGTTATACGCAGCGTACCATCGTGCTGGATTTTATCGAGGCGGCGCTGCTAACCGATATAGATGCTCAGGAACCGAGCTGTTCTAAAACTGAGTTTGGCGAGCTACTGAAGAAGCTGAATCAGCTCAAATGCCTACGCTCGGCTGATCTTCTATTCGTGGGACGGATGCTCGGAGACGAAATAACCAGGCGTTACAACGGCTGCGAGTCTGACTGGTTGCTGTTCCTTATTGGCTTGTTGCAGGCGCCCGAAGAGTTGGACGAATTGCTGTATGGAGTGCTAGGGGAGGCGGTGATTCTGGCTGAACCGCATCAACGCGCGGCTTTACTGGGGGCGGTGCGACGCGGATGTTCTCTTTTGCCGCCAGCATTATACGAGGATGACGAGATACCTGGTTTGCTGCAAGAGCGGTTTGAGGTCTTGATGAGCATCGCTTTTGAAACGGAAGTCTTAGCCCGGCGGCGCTGCTGCCCGAAAGTTTATAACGTGGAAGCACTACGCTCTTATGTTTAATTCTTTGCTACGCAATATTCAGTCGCGTCCGGAATTGTTGATCCTGACATTGATGATCATGATCATCGCCATGTTGATCATTCCACTGCCAACACCGTTGGTGGACTTTCTAATTGGCTTGAATATCGTCATTTCCATTTTGGTGTTCATGGGTTCTTTCTATATTGAGAGGATTCTTAATTACTCGACATTCCCTTCGTTGCTGTTGATTACAACCTTGTTTCGCTTGGCGTTGTCCATCAGCACCAGTCGCTTGATTCTCACGCAGGCTGACGCAGGCGATATCGTTGCGTCGTTCGGCCAGTTTGTGATTGGCGACAGCCTAGTGGTGGGGTTCGTCATTTTCTCAATTGTGACGGTGGTGCAGTTCATCGTCATTACAAAGGGTTCGGAGCGGGTTGCAGAGGTTGCAGCGCGGTTTTCCCTTGATGCGATGCCTGGCAAGCAAATGAGTATCGACGGCGATCTTAAGGCCGGGGCAATCACCTCTGACGAGGCGAGCGAACGAAGAAGTGTGCTGGAGCGTGAAAGTCAGCTGTATGGCTCATTTGACGGCGCCATGAAGTTTATCAAAGGCGATGCTATCGCCGGGATAATCATCATTTTCGTCAACTTCATCGGCGGTATCGCCGTCGGTATGGCGCAGCTGGGGATGGACCTTTCAACCGCGCTTTCGACATTCACCATGCTGACCATCGGCGATGGATTAGTCGCCCAAATACCGGCTTTGCTCATCGCTATCAGCGCTGGCTTTATTGTGACCCGCGTCAATGGTGATGATGCGAATCTAGGTCGAAACATTGTTGCCCAGGTACTTGGCCATCCATTTGTGATCGGCGTAACTGCGGTGTTGGCCCTGGCTGTAGGCTTGCTTCCTGGTTTCCCTACACTGACATTTGCCGTACTGGCACTGGCGCTGGGGTTATTACTTTTTTTCCGTCACAGGGCTACGCTCAAGGCGCAGACCGGTATCTCATCCGATTCGGGTACGGCAGAGGGTAGTGCCAGAGAGGAAGGTGCACTGGGTTTGATCGAAGATTTGGAAGCCACTGCGAGTGAAACCGTTCCTCTTATTCTCTTGGTCGCACCGACGCAAATAGAAGACTTGCGCGTGCACCGCCTTGGAGAGCGCATACGTAGCCAGTTCTTTATCGATTATGGAGTGCGTATCCCCGACTTGAGCCTGCGAAGTGTCGAAAATATGCCCGTTGACCAGGTATGTGTACTGATCAACGAGGTGCGCGCAGATCAGTTCGATATTCATTTTGAGCGGTTGCGCGTCCTTAACCATTCTGATGAGCTTGAAGGTCTGGGGCTGGACCTTACGGTGGGTCAGGACAGTAATAAGCAGGTCTCGATTTGGGCGGGGATGGAAGACAAGACACGTCTCGTCGCGCTGGGTTACGACCTGAGGCCTGCCTACGATGAAACCTATCATTGCCTGGTTGCGCTTTTGGCGCGCAACGTCAACGAGTTCTTTGGCGTGCAGGAAACCAAGACATTACTTGACCAGTTAGAAGCTAAATATCCCGACTTGCTCAAGGAAGTCTATCGGCATGCCAGCGTGCAGAAAATCGCTGAAATCCTACAGCGTTTGCTCTCTGAGCGTATTTCAGTACGCAATATGAAGCTCATTTTGGAAAGCATCGCCCACTGGGCCTCTCGAGAAAAAGATGTATTGACGTTAGTGGAACACGTACGTGGGGCATTAGCGCGTTACATCAGTAATAAATTTACCGTGCAGGGTAAGTTGCGGGCCCTGATGTTATCGGCAGACTTTGAGGATGTAGTGCGTAAGGGCATTCGGCAAACGTCAAATGGTTCTTTTCTAAACTTGGAGCCCACCGACAGTGATGGATTGTTGGATCGCCTAGTGCTGTCCATGGATCGAGTTAAAATTCCGCACAAGGATATGGTGATTCTCTGTTCTGTCGACGTGCGTCGCTATATTAAGCGTCTTGTTGAAGCGCGTTATCGGGAATTAGATGTTATGTCCTTTGGTGAAATTTCCGACAGTGTGTCGGTTGATGTTCTACAACAGATATAAGGATAAGTCATGAATTTAGATATTGGTGTGCTCGTACGAGGAGCGTTGGAACATAGTGGCTGTACTGGGGGCCAGATCGGTAATTTTGATGGTTACTCTACTATTGCCTTGGAGCTGGACGGGCTGCCGAGCGTTTATATTGGTTCAGAAAATAATGACTTTTGGATCTGGTCTGAACTGGGTGAGTTTTCTGCTTCCCAGATATCCTACTGTTCGGATGCGCTGCTGACTGAGTTGATGCGTGCTTGCGACTATGCGCGTCCTCGGCAGGCACAGCTGCTGAATCTTGATGGTGTGTTGGAACTGCGAGTATTGCTCGGTGAGATGGCATTGGGCGATCCCCAACATATGGCCGCGGCGCTCGATCAATTCCTAGAAAGTCTTACAAATTGCAGTGAAGCTCTTCGTCGGTGAAGCGTAGCACAATACTGCGCTGCGGCGCTCATCCACAACGAGCCGCGGGGCCGATCCTAGAGGCGCGTTTACGCAATGTGGTTATTGGCGAGCTCTGTGAGGTGCGGCGACACTGGTTGGATGAGACGTCCGTCGCTAAGGCGCAAGTCATAGGCTTTCGCGCGGATACGGTTTTACTGAGCCTGTTGGGTGAAGCGCGAGGTTTATCCCGCGAATCCATCTTATTGCCCACGGGGGGGGCGCCCAGCTCAATTGCAGCGCGCAATTATTGGGCACGGTCATTGATGCCAGTGGTCAAGTTGTCGAACGTCTGTCGGAGCCGGCAAGCGGCAGGGAGAGCGTGCTTCTACCACTGGACGCTGACCCTCCGCCTTACTTTCAGCGCCGATCAGTGCGTGAACCGCTGATAACCGGCATACGCACGATCGATGGCGTTTTAACCTGCGGTGTCGGGCAACGCGTGGGCATTTTTGCATCCGCCGGTTCGGGTAAGACTTCCTTGATGAATATGTTAATTGAACATTGTCAGGCGGATGTCTTCGTCATCGGTTTGATCGGCGAGCGAGGTCGTGAAGTGACGGAGTTTGTCGAGGCATTGCGCCTTTCACCCAAGCGCAGTCGCTGCATAGTCGTTTATGCAACCTCTGATCAAGCATCCGTTGATCGCTGTAATGCTGCGCTGCTGGCAACCACCGTTGCCGAATACTTTCGCGATCAAGGGGGAGGGTAGTGTTGTTCCAAGACTCCATGACACGTTATGCCAGGGCACGGCGAGACCTGGCACTGGCGGCGGGTGAGGCACCCGCTCGGCGGGGTTATCCAGCCTCTGTATTCGATTGTTTACCGCGCCTGCTGGAACGGCCAGGCGTAACAGAGAGCGGTAGCATCACGGCCTTTTGCACGGTACTGCTGGAAAGCGATGACGAACCTGATCCTATTGCTGAGGAGATCCGCTCTATCCTCGACGGTCATATCTACCTCAGCCGTACACTTGCGGAAAAAGGCCAGTACCCCGCGATCGATTTATTACGCAGTGCCAGTCGGGTTGCGGCTCAAGTTACTGATACAGACCATCAGCGCTTGGCAGCGAAATTGCGGGAGATGCTCGGGCGTCTTGACGATCTGCAGATACTGATCGATCTAGGCGAGTACAAGCCTGGGCTCGATGCTAAAAATGATTTCGTCATGGACCGTTCGGAGGCAATACGCGAATGGTTGTCCCAACCTATGGCTGAAGAGTGTGCGTGGAGCGAGACACTGGATAGTTTGCAATGCTTGGTGAGTTGATTTTCCCCAATCAATATCCAATCAAGACTTAAAGCGGCTTGACCCCCCAGTATTAGCTGCCGAGAAAGGCGGATACAGGAGCAGCTGTGAGCCATATTCATGGTATGACCCGCTTGCTGCGAGGTGTGGCGCAGCGCCAACGGCGCCACGAGGCCAACATGGCTCGGATTAGTGAGCGCATAACGCGTCTTTCAAGGCAAGTAGATGAAATGGATGAGCGTGTATGTAGTTTGAAGGCGTTATTAGCTTCTCATGATCCGAGCTCAAAACGGCTGGACAGGGGAGAGCTGTTCGAGGTCCAGCGCCGCCAAGCAGTTATTCGTCGCCAGATGCATGTGCTCGCCTTAGAGCGTTCTCGGTTGCTGGCCGATAAGCAGATAGTAGAACCGGAACTGGCCAACGCCCGTGAAGCGTACCTAGTGTGTGTGAAAAAGCAGCAGAAATACCAACATCGGCTGGTGCAACTTAAGCGTGCGCGTAGGCTCGCCGCATTGTGCCGTGATGAACTAGAACAGGAGGAGCTAACCCCATGGGCGAAGTAAATATCCCCCCGTCCCCCAGCATTAAAGTGGTCCCACTGTCTGTTGAGGGTGACGCTATTGCGGATCAGCTCGACCAAGCTCTAGAGTTCGCAGTTAGGGAGGATGACTTGATAAAAGACCAAGTTGATCAACTGCCGGAAACATTGAGAGCGCTGTTGGCGCATGTCCCTGTTGTCTTCGCGGGCGGCGACCAAAATATGCTGGATAAGGCGCAAAAAGTACAGGTGAGTGTCGATGTACAAAAGAGTCCATTGAGCTCGATAAAAGCACCGGCAAATACGCAAGCACTGGAATCAGATGTTCACCACTCAAAGTTCGCAGTAGATTCGTTCCAACAGGTGGAGAGCCCAGCGCCGCGCTTGAAGTTTCATCGGCCAGCGCTTGAACGTTTTGTAGAGGCGGGCGCTGCCGCCTCTAAGGTGAAAAGGATCGCCGTGGAAAAGCCAGTACATGAGCGAGTTTCGGCAGCGATACCAGTAATGAATGGCCCCGTGGAACGGGCATCGGGTGACCAGGTGGTTATTCACCAAGGCCTCGACGTCTGGAGCTTAGCCACAGCGCAAACCGCGACTAATGACACCCCATCACAACCTGAGCTTGTCCAGTCGATCCCTGCTGCGCGGTCAGGCGCTTACTTGAGTATTGGAAGTACTCCCTCCGAAATCGTCGGGCCTCAGCCGCGTACGCAGCTCCCAGGGGAGCAGCGCATACAAACGGAAGCTGCACCGATCGAAGGGGGGAGCAAACTCGTTTATGAGTTCAACTCTCCAAAAGCGTTTGGCCAAGTGGTGGTGCAACGACAGGAGCATGATTCCGGCATGCGGCTACAGATCAGTAGCAATGATCCAGGGCTTCATCGTGAGCTATTACACCACTTTCCGGCGGCGCGTGAGCCCTCCTGGCGATTGACTCAGGATCAAGGCCAGGGCGGAGGAAACGGGCATCGCTACGAAGAAGAAGAGTCGGCCGAGGAGCAAAGCGGATGAGACAATTGTCCTTGCGTCGTTACGATCCGAAAGAGCGCAACGACGAGCGTCTACTTGCACTTTGGGGTTCTGCTGGTAATGAGTTGAAGGCCGCTTCACTGTGCTCTGCTACGCAGTATTTGCATTTCGAGGCCGAGGCGCTGCAAGGCCGCTGGCGTGGTCTGTTGGAACCCCGTGAATGGCTGGCTGCGGCAGTACCTGGCCTCGCAGGCTATGCGCCGCAGGGGGTAACTAACGAACGTATTGTTGAATTATTTGCTGCATCGCCCCAACCGCTGGACTTGCCGTTTAATGAGTTGGCGATTAAACGTGTTATTTCGTGCGAGATACAAAGAGGAGCGGACTACGGCGTTAAAAAATTACCCAGTATACAGACCCCATTTGGTCAACTTTGGTTATCGGCCTTGCCTGAGATATTCACACCGATGAATAACTCGCTTGAGCACAGACTAACGAAATTATCTTTTCCTATAAGTGTGGTACTTGGCTATACCGACGTGAGTATGCCTATCCTGCGTCGATTGGCTAAGGGCGGCGTACTGTTACTGGCCGATAAGGCGCAATACTTCATCATGGCGGGCCGTCGCCTTGGCCACTTTGATCTAACCGGAGAGGGAATACAGGTGCACACGCTCGAAAAGACACATGAAAAAAACAGGCTTAATCCGGTCGTTGATCTGGGGCATTTACCGGTGCGCCTGGAGTTTGTGCTGCAAGAAAGCGTACTTGACCTCAGCGAGCTGAAAGCACTGAACGAAGGAGGGATTCTGCCCCTCGTGCCAGGTGCTGAGCGGAGTGTTGAGCTGCGAGCCAATGGCCTTCGCTTGGCGCGAGGAGAATTAGTTCAACTCGATGGCAGCCTGGGCGTTGAGTTAATGGAGTTGTTTATTGAAGGTAACGAGCATGTCGAATGACATCTCAATGATTGCACTGCTGTCGTTCGCGACACTGTTGCCATTTCTGATTGCGTCAGGAACCTGCTATATAAAGTTTTCGATCGTTTTCGTCATGCTGCGTAACGCCTTAGGGTTGCAACAAGTACCCTCAAATATGACATTGAACGGCGTTGCGTTGCTGCTCTCGTTTTTCGTAATGATGCCAGTGGTGCAGTCAGCTTATAGCTATTACCAGGAGCACCCGGTTAGTTTCAACAGCGTCGACGCAGTCGTCGAGTTCACCGATACCGGTCTGCAGGAATACCGTGCCTATTTGGAAAAATACACCGATCCTGAGTTAACGCAATTTTTTGAACGCGCCCAGCTTGAGCGAGAGGATCGAGTAGAGAGAGAGCAAGGTTATGCCGACGCCGAGGCGCCGCGTGCCTCTTTATTTTCGTTGTTGCCAGCTTATGCGCTAAGCGAAATAAAAAGTGCCTTTAAAATCGGATTTTATTTGTATCTTCCCTTTGTCATTGTCGATCTTGTAATTTCAAGTATCTTGCTGGCGTTGGGGATGATGATGATGAGTCCGGTAATTATATCGGTCCCGATAAAGCTCATTCTATTCGTTGCATTGGATGGCTGGACCCTGCTTTCCACAGGGCTGATTGGTCAATATCTTGAATTGACTTTTTAGGGAGACGCCCAATGAACGATTTGGTGTTTGTCGGGAACAAAACGCTTTATTTGATCCTCATGCTTTCTGCCCCTCCCGTGATTGCCGCGACGGTGGTGGGGTTGCTGGTTGGTTTGTTCCAGACAGTGACCCAGTTGCAAGAACAGACGCTCCCCTTCGGTTTCAAATTGCTGACGGTCAGTTTATGTATGTTTATGTTGTCTGGCTGGTACGGGCAAACGTTGCTTAACTTTTCTCGTGAAGCGTTCCGCTTGGCGTTGCGCCATACAGGTTAATGTATGGTATTGCCCTTATTCTTCGATTTACATCTCTGGTTGGCCGGGGCGGCCCTTGGGTTTGCACGATTGGCCCCGGTGTTTTTCATGCTGCCATTCCTCAATAGCGGTGTGCTATCCGGTGTGGCTCGTAACGCTGTAATTGTGCTGGTGGCATTTGCGCTTTGGCCGTATTCCGCTGCTGAGTTGCCGGCCATGGATAGCTTGCACTACATGGGGTTGATGCTGCGTGAGGCAGGCGTCGGCGTGCTCCTCGGCTGCTTACTTTGCTGGCCGTTCTGGGCATTGCATGCCCTCGGTTGTCTGATTGATAACCAGCGCGGGGCCATGCTGAGCAGTACTGTAGACCCCGCTAATGGTGTGGATACCTCAGAACTGGCGAACTTCTTCAATTTATTTGCAGCGGCGGTTTACCTTGAAGGTGGCGGCTTGCTGCTGATGGTTGAAACGTTGAAAGCAAGTTATCACCTCTGCGATCCTTTGGGGCATGCCTGCCTGGCCTCCCGCCTGTATTAGGAATGCTTGACGGCTTGGTCACCCGTAGCCTGTTATTGAGTGCACCCGTCGTAACCGTACTATTGCTCAGTGAAGTCGTGCTCGGCTTGTTGTCGCGTTTTGCACCTCAGATGAACGCTTTCTCAGTGTCGCTGACGATTAAAGGCAGTATCGCACTATTGATGGTTCTGTTGTATTTCGGTGCTTACTTGCCAGATGAAATTCTCCGACTCGCTCATAATTCACTTGGGTTTGCTTCTTGGATAGACGCGGGAGTCGATTAAATGTCTGCGTCTTCAAAAACCGAGAAGCCCACAGCAAAACGCCTACGGGACGCCGCAAAGCGCGGCCAGACATTTAAGTCCAAAGACTTGGTGACTACCTGTTTGATGCTGTGCGGCATTACCTTTTTAGTGGGCAGCGTATCGTTGCTGGAATTAATGGCGCTCTACCGGCGCTATATTCAAAGCGGTTTCAGCCTGGCCCCATCGGTCTATATAACGGACCTTGCTTTACACGCGTTTAAAGTTGTGGCGCCTATCATACTAGTTTGCTTGCTTGCGTCCGGCCTGCCGAGTTTATTGCTCAGTGGGTTCCAGTTAGCCTCCGAAGCGCTGAAGTTGAACCTGGGGGCCCTCAACCCAGTAAATGGTTTTAAAAAGCTATTCAGCCTGCGTACCGTCAAGGAAGCGATTAAATCGCTGTTATACCTCATCAGCTTTGTTGTCGCGGTAAGCGTTACTTGGCAGGTTGTACGTGATCGGATTTTTTCGCTCGTCTACGCGCCCCTTGGAGGGCTATTTGCTATATGGGGCAGTCTCTTACTTTCATTGATGCTTATATGGCTTGCCTGCATTGTACTGATCGTACTGCTGGATATGTTGATCGAATATTTCCTGTTCATCAAGGAACATCGAATGGATAAGCAGTCGGTAAAGAATGAGCATAAGGAGCAAGAAGGCAGCCCTGAAACGAAAGGTCGGCGCCGCGAACTGCATCGAGAGTTACTGTCCGAGCAGATCAAATCAGATATACGCAACTCCAAGGTAGTCATTGCTAATCCTACCCATATTGCGGTGGGTATTTATATGAACCCAGAAGTACTGCCCATTCCTTTTATCTCCGTGATGGAAACCAATCAGCGAGCCTTGGCGGTGCGTCGTTACGCTGAAAAAGTGGGGGTGCCAGTGGTGGCTGATGTGGCGTTGGCGCGGCGTATCTTCAAAACGCACACGCGTTACAGCCTGATCAAACTGGACGAGGTCGAGCAAGTGCTGCGGCTGTTGCTGTGGCTTGAGCAGGTGGAAAACGCCTGAGCCCTCCGTATGAGTGATTTGTGAATGAACCAAAAGCTAGAGCTTGGCTTAATGAACCTGTCCGGCGAACCGGCAAAGGAGTTACGTAAATGAGTTCGCAGATGTCAGATGATGACGAAGTAGCAGCGGATGTAATGCAAGCCGTTCTGGAGGGCGCAACCCTGCAGGACCTGCATGGTATTTCAGAAGGGCAAATGGAGAGCCTCTACGGCTATGCCTATGATTTTTACTGTCAGGGACGATTGGAAGACGCGGAAAAGTTTTTCCGGTTCCTGTGCATTTATAACTTTAACAATACCGATTACTGGATGGGGCTCGCCGCTGTATACCAAATGCAGAAGCGCTTCGAAAAAGCCTTGGATATGTACACGGTAGTGTTTGCACAAAGCAAAGCTGATTACAGCTCGATGCTGCATGCAGGGCAATGTCAACTTGCCTTGAGAAGAGTGGGCAAGGCTCGACGATGTTTTGAACTGGTCATTGAGCGAGGAACCGCTGAGTTGTGCGCAAAGGCACAGATCTATCTGGACGCGATGCGCCAGGCTGCAGCTACCAGCGCTAACGAGGATGATGATGAATAATATCAATGCGGTGAGAGATACGCGGGTTGTGGGTGCATACCTGAATCAGGAGCAGCGTGTGGACACCGAGAAAGCAAGTTTCGCCAGTCCGGACTTTGTCCGGCGGGCGCAAGACTCGGCGCAGCAATTGGCGACTGTGGTCTTGGGCCAGTCCACGGAGCAAGGCCGATTTGATCCGTCTGCACCGATGCTGCGTATGCCGGTACAAAATGAAAAAAAAGAAGGCATGAGTTCCCAGGAGCATTTCATGCTCGTGCTCGCGGCTGTCATGGAGCTTGTCGAGGGGGTCACCACGGCTACCCTTAAGCGCAATCTGGAAATCCTGCGATCGTTCGCCGCCGCGCACGCAGAAAGTAGCACCAAGCGTTCCGAGGAGTTTCAAGGCGCCGTGGACGCTGCGTCCGAAGCAATAACGGATGCCGAACAAACTGAAAAAAACCTGAACAGCGCACTCGGCGCTCAGAAAACGGCCCAGGGTGCGCTGGATCATGCGCAAGCCGAATTGGATGCAATGGATCCGGATGATCCGCTGTATGCAGCGGCGCAGGCCAAGCGTGATAACGCAGCCAAGCAACTGAGCCAGGCAAGCGGTCAAGTTAAAGCGGCTACCTCGGCGCACAACGATGCTTTGGTGAAGGCAAATGCCAAGCAGGCTGAAGCTGAAGCACTGAAAGAGCAACTGGAAGGAAAGCAAAGCCTGACAGGGCCAGACAGTGCCAACGCTGAAAAAACCTTAAATAATACCGGGCTCTTGCTTAAGTTGATGTTGAGCGTTGCGCAAATCATGTCGGAGGCGATCGAGGCGGACAACCAGGCGCAGTTTGAACTTAACAAATCAATGAGCAAGGCACGCCAAGCCTATCTGGAGAAAAAGTCCGACGAGTACCTGGAAGAGGTACGCAAGGCCGAAGAAATGCAAAAGGCCATGGGGTGCCTGGGGAAAGTATTGGGTGGGATCCTTACGGCAATTAGTGTCGTGGGCGCGGTATTCACAGGTGGCGCGAGTCTGGCAGTCGCAGCTGTAGGGCTCGCACTCATGGCCGGCGATATGGTGAGCAAGGCACTGTTTGACTTCTCCTTTATGGAGGCCGCACTCAATCCAATCATGGAGCATGTGTTCAACCCTATCGTTCAAGCGTTGGGCAAAGGTATCACCGAGTTATTAAAAGCTGTGGGTGTGGATTCGGCGGCAGCCGAGATGATCGGCATGATTACCGGCGCCATTCTCGCTGCGGCAGCAATGGTGGGCGCTGTCGTCCTGGGCGGCGCTGCTGCCGGCAAAGTAGGGGCGAAGATAGCCCAGAGCAGCATCAAGAAGAGCATTGAGCAAGCCCTTGGCAAATTGATGGATAAGCTGGTACCGGACCTAGTCAAGCAACTCGCACGTGGGGCCGGGCGTGGCATGGGCCAAGCTGTAAGTAAGGTCGGCACCCAGGCGCGTGAGTTTTTTGGGCTCAAGAGTGATGCGGCTTCAATACAGCGATATTCGAAAATACTTGATGGTATGAGCACGGGCGTTCAAACCGTAGGCGCGACCTCTACGGCATCAATGAATGTCGTCAAGGGGCACAGTGAAATGAAGGCTGCTGAAGCCTTGTCTGAAGTTGAGTTGAGTCGCGCGGATATTGAGCAACTTCACCAGATGCTGACTAAATTGATCCAAATGATCCACGAGGCAGTCCAGGACGTGCAGCGTCAGTTTATGAAAGCGATCGATAATCTGGAAAATCAGTTCGCAGTGGCGCACTCAGTCGTTAATAAAATTAACCGTTCGGTTTAATGAGCTTTGTCTATGTCTATTAATATTGGATCCGCCTCTCAAGGGCCCATTGTAAACACCAACGCGGTTGATGCGAGCCGACATAACGAAAGCCGTCTTGCGATCGCTGAGACGCTTTCTTCCGATGCAGTAATCTCTCGTGCACAGGTAACTGTCGAAAATCCGCAAATAGAAAAAATGCTGAACTTCATCAAGGAAGCCGGACTCGCTGAGCTACCCACACTGGCTGAGCAACAAAAGCTCAGGATTGCATTGTATGAGATGGTGCCTGAGGCTTTACGACTGGCCGACAAGCTCGGCCCTAAAACCGGGAATGTCGGGGAAATCAGCCAGGCAACCGAGGTATCCATCGAGAGCGATTTTGCAGAAGCCGTTCGCGCCGCAACTGAGAAACCGGAAAAAACTGAGGCGTTCCTGGACCCGCTGACGCTGACAGGGCGACAAGCGCTGCTGTATCAACTGTTATTGTTTGTCGAGTTCGAGGCGAGGGCCGCCAAAGATAAACAAAAATCAGCCTATGCGATCATGTCTTTCGAACAGATGCTATCAAAGGCGGCGGCCAAAGTTCAAGAAGGTAAACAACTGTTTCATGCGGCCATTGCCAACAGTGCAACGTCGCTTTCGATGACGGTGGGTGGTGCTGTCGCTTCTGCTAAAGCAATTCATACAGAAAGTGTCACGCTGAAAAAGAATAAAATGCCCGCGAATGACCTGGGGCTGAAGATTCAAAATAAGAATCTGACCATTGATTCCGGCGGACTTCAAATTAATCCCCAAGATAATCTTAAATCATTAACTCGTCACAAAGGAGCGGGCACCGAAGAAATGCAACTCGCGCCGAGTGGGCACCAGACGACAACGGAAGAGCGAGCAATCATGAAGCGCGACCTGCTTGATGATCAGGCGCGTGTTAATGAACTGGAGCAGATGCACCAGCAAGTCATGCTCAAAGCGGAAAAGCTAAAGCTGGTAGCGCAAACGCTGATGAGTAGTGGGCAAGTGCTGGGTATGACGATGAACAGCGCACTACAGATTGAAGCCATGGCCCTGCAGGCAGATCAGATGATTAAAGAAGCGGCCAGTTCGGTGATGGGCTCGCTGTCGCAGTCGTCTAGTACGGAAGAAGGCTATAGCCGCGATCTGATCAGGAAATTACTTGAACTTTATGATAGTTATCGAAAAGCAGATGTGGCTGCTTTGAATCATATTGCTAGCAAGATTTAAATTTAACTTCACTATCGGCTGGTATGGTCGAAATTAGGTAACGTATGTCTGATATAGCTGTTTTTACAGGGGCCTCGACGCGCTCATCCAATGTGTATGGGGCAAGTGAAACCGATTCGGTGCGCGCGGATGCGGTTAGCGCCGAATCAACAAGGGGAGTGGAAAGCTGCCGGGCTGAGAACAAAAGCCCCGAGCTTCTGCGCAGTGTACAGTTATGGTCGAATAGCGTCGAGGCACTTCAGCACAAGCTGAGATTGGTTGATATAAATAACGATGATGGCTCTCGAAAGCTGAGGGAATTGCTGGAAGAGGCATTTGTGTCTAAAACCAGTGCGCTGTTAAATCTAAAGAAGGCAATGTATTCTGGTGCTTTTGATTTGGGGAGGCTTGAGGCCTATATAAAACCGATAAATAGCGCGTTGCAATTAAGTTCTATAGGATCGTCAGATATGGGGCGAAGCAGTGAGGTTGAGAAAACTTTGGAGGATAAAATTGTAGAACTTATTGATCAGTTGGATAAAGAATATCAAGCATCTTATTTCTTTATTGTTGAGCAGTACGCTGAATTTTATTCTGACTTTAATGAAAAAATTACAGCAGAGATGTCGCATTGGATCGAGGGTATTGGCGAATCAGAAGTGAGGATCGAATTTGGTGCCATGAAGGTCGCATTGGACGCCATGATCGAAAAGTATAGCGATCAACCTACAGGTGTTTTATATCCACCTCAGGAAGACGGCTATGTAAGTGTCGTAAGCCGCGAAGAAGCGGAGAAATGGCTCTCAGAGCTTGGTTCAGGGGTTATCATTGAGAATGACGACGGCGGATGCATAATAATGATGGATCTTACTCCGTTAAAAAAAATGATAGACATGATGCCAAATCACGGTAGTCATATGGAGCCGGGAGACTGGTTTCGGTTTGACTCAGCGAAGTATTCAGCTTGGCAAACAGCTTTTAGCAGCCAAGAGGAAGAGCTAAAAAATACGCTTCAACAGTTCACAAACAAACTGGACTCTGCAGCAAGCTTGGTGAGAAGTTTTATTCAAACGCTGTCATCAAGCATTAGC
Source organism: Pseudomonas sp. R2-37-08W (assembly GCF_003851705.1). Classification (NCBI taxonomy): domain Bacteria; kingdom Pseudomonadati; phylum Pseudomonadota; class Gammaproteobacteria; order Pseudomonadales; family Pseudomonadaceae; genus Pseudomonas; species Pseudomonas sp. R2-37-08W. The sequence goes on from NZ_CP027728.1 coordinate 2,284,373, forward strand.
GCAATCGAACAGACCAATAATCAGATTATGAGTAATTTGAAGTAGGTGGCTCTATGGAATCAATTTTTCCTTCAAATATCGCCAGACTGTATCCCAGAGATAACTCTTATAACCAAAATTATCTCGGTGGAAAGTTGGCTAGAGGGGTTAATACAGACAAACAAGTAAAATTTTCATCAGGTGCTGGCGCTACAGTGCGTCAACATCAATTAAGAAATTTAGTGGGCGCGGAGTCAGTGGACTCAGTACTTGAAAAGCATAGTAATTTGAAGGGTGCTTTGGATGAGTTAGCGTCAAATTACAGGCGGGCACATTTTTCTCCCGAGGCCAATAGTTGTTACCAGAAGCTTAGCGCTTCGCAGCTGCGTGAAATGAACGATTTGCAGCGGGTGATAATTGTGACTGCCGCCAATATGCCTTCAGTCGCCGAGAAATTACTTAGTGAGCTTAATGCCTTTTTGCAGGATAATGCAGATAAATTAAAAGGGGCAGTCTCGCTTATTGCGTCTGGCTCAAAGTCTGCCTCGCTGGTTGAAAGTTTTGATGCTTTAAAACAGTCTGTGGCGAAGCAGGTGCGTTATGAAGAAGCCAGCGGTTTTTATGCTGATGTTAATAAAAATTTTGGTAAGCCTGCTATCTCTGCATATTTGAAAAATAGGGGGGTTTCGATCCCTACTGATACTGTGTTGCCTGCAGATAAAATCATGAGCCAGGCGGCCGCTGAGACAATGGATAGTCTGAGGAGAACGAATACAGAGGGTAAAACTGGCGGTGTGCTGGATTTTTTTTCACTATCTGAGGTATTAAAGTGCGTAATGACCGAGGTGGATCTTCGCCGTTCACTGATTGAGAAATCGCCGAAAGAGCAGGTGGGCGACGGTGGCTCTGGGACTGATCGCTCGACCTCCGCGCCCGAAAGAAGAGGCCAAAATGCGCCAGGCACACCAGGAATCACGAACTCAAATGTGCAGAATATTAATATTAGCGCAGATTTATTGAGAGCTCTGGCAGGCGCGGCAAATAGCCATGAGCCAACTGCCATAAATAAAAAAACTTCAGATCAGAGCGTGCCTGATGAATCAATACCTGCTGGAACTGATGCGCTAGACACGCCGCAGGACGTTAACGATAAGACGAATGTTGCAGAGCTGAATTCGCTACCGCCGCCGCCGCCGCCGCCGTCGTCGCCGTCACAGTCGCCGTTGAATCGTAAAAGTTCAGTTAGAGCGCTAATTGAAAAGTTTGACGGAGATCGAAATGATACCCTTGATCGGGTGACTCTCAACAGCCCTGAACGCGATAAAAAAAATGATGATGTTGAACTCCGACATAAACTCAATCCAAACTCGCCAGCGAGTGTATTGAGTTTTGGAAATGTAACATACGCACCTTGGACTGATCGGGACTTTAGTAAACGCGGCAGTATTATGCTCGATGCGCGCGAGAGCCTGACTGCGATACTCAAGGCTGTGAGTTACTCTTTGCAGGTTTCTAGTACTGACACGAAGAACCAACGGCATGCTGTTAACCTGCTTAAGCGAGATTTGAGTAACTTTGATGATACCCAAAGTCTTTCCAGTGCCAGTTTTGAGACGTTAAGTCAAATGCTGAACAGCGGCCGCATGAATAAATTTGCATTGGATCTGAAAAGTGGGTTGAAGTCATTTGAAAATAACAATATCAAAATGCGACGTAACTATGAAAGCGTGAGGCAAACAATAGAAAAACTGCAAGCATTATTCACGTTCCTTGAGTGATCAACTTCACGGCTTGTTCAAGCGCAGTAATATGAGGTGGAGGGCGGGGGGTGAATGAAATTGATCCAGTATTTAGTATGCTACGAGCACTATTAGCCTATCACTTCAGACTTGCTCAAGAAAAGATAACTAGCAAGACACTAATTATTGAGCAGCTTATGGCGGATTCGTTAGACTTGATTGATATAGGCTTGCAGTTGAATGAGGTATTTAAAATTGATTTGAATGTGTCGCTGGTAGCGACTAGTCATAGCGTGGAGGATATGTATTTGCACGTTAAAACAGCGCTCGCGCTGAACGAAAATACGTAAAGTAATGCCGTAAAGCGTCTTAAAATAATAAAAAAATCCAATTATGCAACTTAAGCATCAATCATTCTATGAGCCTGTGCGCTACTAGTGCGTCAGAAATTTCTTGTGTCGTACTGGATGTTTCCGGCGCTATTGTGGTCGTTTCTTATCCACCCGGCGCCTTTCTTGCCTCTAGTATAGCTCCATCGATTTTGGGTAGTCGTTTTGGCGGCGCATTATACTGGCGAGGTTAGAAAAGTGACTGACATAGTTAATCCTTCTTTTACTGAAGATGTGGCATTTGGGAAGTGGGTTTGGAGAAAAAACAGAGGTCTTTGGTTAGGCAGTGAGTGTGTTCATTTGCCTCCTAAAGAATCCAGGCTCCTTGAACTATTGCTTGCCTCTGAGGGGCGGGAGCTGAGCAAGGATAGGTTGCTGGATAGTATCTGGCCACATCAGGCGGTGGGGGAGGAGTCTCTTAGCCGTTGTATTTATATCTTGCGCAAAATACTGCGCTCGTCAGATAGCAAAAGTTATATCGCAACCATCTATGGCAAAGGCTATCGGTTTGTTCGGCCTGTTATATCCATACCTGAAACCACGCACTCGATCGCGATTGCGCACTCTGTGAAGTTAACCCCGAATGGTGCCAGTAGTGGTCGTTCAGATTCCGCTCACGCGCCGTCTATTGTCACCGCACTTATCTGCGACACTCAAATGCTGGATGAGCTGGGTGGATTGCAGAACGGTCGACGTATGTGTTTAGAGCTGGTCAACCAGTGCGGCACCTTGACACTGCGCCGATTGAATCCCTCCGCTCCAGAGCCTATTGAACGGTTCACTTCTGGGGCGAGTCGGAGTGCTGCCTAAGCATGAGAATATATAAAAAAGTTGAACTTGCAGTCCATTCGAGCGCCGCACCATTGTCCGGTGGATCCAGGTTATTTGAAGAGTGTCCTGTTTGTCTTGTCAGCCAAAGACGCCTGCGAGAATCGGCCAGGTTCGCGGGGAGGCTGCTTTGACCCGATATCTCTTGGTCGGCCTGCTACTGTTGACAAGGCCTTCTTGGGCGGATGCTTTCTGCTGGGAACAGGTGGGAGCGTCCTACGACATTGAACCAGAGCTTCTTTTTGCTATAGCACAAGTCGAGTCTTCGCTGCGAACAGATGCGCTGAATCATAACCATGATGGTTCGCGGGATATTGGTTTAATGCAAATCAATAGTCGCCATCTACCGTGGCTCAGTGAGATGGGTATCGACGAAGGCCGACTATTAAATGACCCCTGCTTGAGCATCGCTGTGGGTGCCTCAATACTGAAAGAGTTTATTGGGCGCTTTGGCTATAGCTGGGAAGCTGTCGGCGCTTACAACGCTGGAGGTTCTGCTTCTAGGGCAACGTCACGGCAGCGTTATGCCAAGCGTGTCCAGGAGCGTTATCACATGATGCGCAGTGATTTGAATCTTGATGGATAATACTTCTATCCATCAAGATTTAATATCGAGTTGGCATTAATCTATGTCCATATCGCGCGATGTAAAACGGTGGAAGGGCAATATGTTGTTAGGCGAAAAAGAGCAAGGCACCACGGACTTCGGTTGCGTGCTACGTGTTCTGGATGGGCCGCTGTGCGGCTGTGAGTATGAGTTGCGTGATAAACAAAACCTGTTCGTCGTCGGTATGGAAAGAGAATTTTTCAACGATGAATCAGCCGTTTCCTTTCCTGAGCACTCATTTTATATACCGCTGGAGGGTAGTAGTAGTAATTTTGAAGTGCTTGTTGAAGAAACTGCACAGTCTGGCGTCATGGTGCGTATATTCGGTGAGGAAGTAGTAGAGCGATCTTTAACTTATCAAGTCATTCACAGTGTAGGTAGTTTGCGTATTGCTTTACGTCCGCTGGATGCAGACTGGGTTGACGGTTTGTTTGACGAGCCTGCGCCCGAAACGTTTGCACGGACAATTTCTAATAGGCTCTCGGTGAAGAGCGTAATTGCGATGCTACTAAGTGGCGTAGTATTGATCGCCTGCTTCTGGTGGGAAAGCCGGCCAACGCCAGTGGTGAGTGTGAAGTCTGTCGTTGGCGGGGTCAGCAGCCCTTACAGAATTATTAAAGGCCGCGATGACAAGATTTACATGTTTGCTTCAAGCGAGCGCGAGCTGAGCTGGGGGCGACAGGTCATGATGCGAAACAATAGTACTGGCATCGATGTGATGTCGATACGCGAGGAAGCAAAGCGTGTTGAAGGCGAGTTGCTTCGTCATTACCCCGGTTTAGCATTCCATCGACTCGATCTGAGTAATCCTGAATTTCCCCGTCTGGTTCTGAGTAAGGAGCGTGCTCACTTAGACTTGGCCGCTGGCGAGGCGCTTAGGACTTTCTTGTTAAAGGACATGCCTTATGTGCAGTCAGTAAAAATCGAGCGACGCAGCGACCTGGAGCTAGAGGCACTGGCAAAAGATGGTTTGCAGCGCTTGGCTGTTCCATTTGAACGAATGCATCACCCGGCTGGCGTCACGTTTAAGGTTAGAGGTGCGTTGAATGACGGTGAACTAAATAACGTACGCGAGCTGGTTGAGTCGTTTTATCAGCAATGGGGAGGACGTTATGTTTCATTTGCGCTAGAACTCGATGACGATTGGTTGAAAGGCAAGTCCTATCAGCTAGGTTCACAAGGTTATATAAAAATGAGTCCGTCTTCTTGGTATTTTCCCGCACCGACTTAATAAATTTGAGGTAATAAAACATGGCAAACACTAATAGCCCTAAACCGGCAGCGCCTAGCGGCTGGTTGACCGAAGTTTCACAAGATTTCGATGAGTCGGTGACGGATCTTAAAAAGGCATTGGATGCTTCATTGGATAAGCTAAAGGGTGATGCTTCAGATCCCTCCCTACTTGCTGATTATCAAGCTCGGTTGTCGGAGTATAATTTGTTTCGTAACGCACAATCGAACACCGTAAAGGTATTCAAAGATATTGATGCTGCGATTATTCAAAACTTCCGTTAGTGCTTAATTGGTCTCCTTTTTTCACATCTTGGGGCCCCGTACCGGGGCTGGTTAAGTGTAGAGTGTATTTATGTCCGGCTTAGAACTAATCGCTTCTCCTGGCGCACAGGTGAGCTTTTTAAACAACCCCGCCAGTGATGCGTCAGAATCTTTGGAAGGCCGGCTTATCCAGGCCTTTTCTGAAAAAAGCGTGGAAGCAGAACACTATGTATCCGCAATCAACTCAATTTTGTCGCGTCCGGGAATGCTCAGCGACCCAGAGGTTCTCTTCGAACTGCAACAGCAAACCGCGAATTATAATCTCGATATCTCCATGGTCAGTACACTTACACGTAAGGCCGTGGGGGCCGTTGAGGCATTGATGCGCTCATGATACTGCGGTGGCTATTACTCGGATTGGTGTTCTTGGGGTTGGTAGGCTGTCGTCAGGCGGATCTGCTGGACGGATTAGATCAGCACCAGATAAATGCTGTTATCGCTGTACTGCAGCGTAACAATATTGAGGCGGTCAAAGTCGATCAGGGCAAGAATGGCTATAGCGTCCACGTCCGCCAGTTGGATTTTACCGCTGCAGTTGACTTGTTACAATTGCATGACCTGCCACCCAAGCCTCGGCTTGAGGTTGCACAAATGTTCCCACAGGATTCGCTGGTTGCTTCGCCCCGAGCAGAGAAAGCCAGATTGTTCTCAGCCTTGGAGCAACGCCTGGAACAAACATTGGCCACACTGGAAAAGATTGTCCGGGCCAGGGTGCACGTCAGTTATGACCTGGATGCCGGGGAAGGAGGCCGTAAGGCTTCGCCCATACATCTTTCTGCCCTGATCGTGCATGAGCGGGGTGTAGACTCACAACTATTGATCGGTGATATCAAGCGGTTTTTGAAAAACAGTTTTTCGGATGTCAGTTACGACGATATTTCAGTTGTGCTTTCACCTAAAAGCGAAATTCAGCACTTTGCGCCTTCAGCGGCACCCACGAATCATAATAAGAATTACCTGCTGGGCGGTCTGATTCTGATGGTCTTATTAGGCGGCCTATCGAGTGCTTATTGGTATTGGTCAGTAAAGCGACGCCAAACTAAGGCGGACCTGTGATGGATCTTGCCCCGCGGTTGAGACATATCATGTTTGATCCTTTGGCCTACCTACATCCAAGTCGTCTGAGCAGGACAATCAATCTTAGTTCTGCGCGGCAACGGAGCGCGCTTAATGGGATTTTTCTTGACGCACTACCCAATGCGATGCCGGCTACGCCGGAGGTTGATTCTGTGTATGCGCATTGGGTGAGATATTGGCACCGCCTGCCTCATATTGCTCTGGCTCTGGGGGCGCAGCAATTGCGTCAACACCTGGCGCAAGGAGGGACTTGGTTATGCCTGCCTGAGCAAGCCCAGGCCTTCGCATCCTGTAAGCTTCGTGAAGCCCGCGAAGAGGAAAAAACGTCTTTGGTGTCTGTGGCCCAAGTCCAGGCATGTGGGCTTTCCGCATTGCTGGCGTGGAGAGAGTGGGTGCCTGAGGCACTGGTAGCACGGCTGCCGCTACTCTTCCCTGAGAAAATAGTCGAGCTGCAGGGAACCCAGCCGATACCTTCTGCTGATCTATTAATTTTTAAATTGGCTCTACAAAATGATCAGAATTATTCCCATTCACGATAACCTTCTGATTGAGGATAGCGTCTGGGTCGCCTCAGTGCATCTGCAGAAGCAAACGCAGGCCGTCGACATTCTTGACCAGGCGATTGCTCAAGCCAATAGCCGTATCCACGCGGCTCAGTGCGAAGCGGATGCAATTCATCAGCATGCTTTTCGCCAAGGGTATGACAAGGGCGTCTGCGCCCTGGCGCAAGATGTCGTACATGCAGTGGGTCAAGCAAGTGCTCTTCAGAAGCGTCTAGAGGTGATCTTGCATCGTACTGCTGTTGATTTAGTCGCAGACTTGCTGGGCCGGCCTGAGTGTTTGGAGGCCATGTTTGCCAGATGGCTGAAAGAGGGCAGAGCCGACGCCAGCTCGGACCAAGCTATGACCGTGGTATTGCCTCAACGCTTGGATGCGTGTGGTGAGGAGTTTGTGGCTCGTCTACGCTTGCATTGGAGTGGCACAATGAATGTCGAATTCGTCGACGGGGAATATTACCGATTTCGTTGTGACCAACAATTTGCCGAACTGAATGGTCGGGCTATCGGCGAAGAACTGGCCCCGGAATTGATGGTGAAATTAGGTCTATTGACGGAGCAGTGCGGGCGGATTTCCGGCGAGGTCCGGTCTGCTATTTTGCGGTTTACCGGGTTGGATGAGTCGATTTGTTTGAATAAAGGGATCACGGAATGAACATTGGTGCCATTCGCCCCGCTGGTAGCCAGGCCGTGCTCGCCGCTCAAGAAGCGATCCTTGACCTGGATCAGCGTGTGCTTGAAGTTGGTGCGCTATCCAAAACCTCTTTGGATGATCCTAATTTCGAAGCGTTCTACCAGAGGTTATTGGCTATAGCAGACGATGGTTTGAGCGGCGCAACAGTTTACGAGTGCTTACGCGCGTTTGAGGCTGATGGAGCGCATCCTTATCGCACCACTGAAACCCAGGCTGCAGTTTTGGCCTTGACCCTGCAGCGCCTTAAAGAGGATAGTCTCCAAGATACAGCGCTATATAAGAGTGTCACAGAGGCTCAATCTCGTGTTTTTTCGACGAAATTTATGGTTCAGGAATATATGCAGCAAATATTCATGGTGGCTGAAGAGCTGCCCGAATGGTGAGCTCACAATGTTGACGACATCGCGCCTGATCACTTCAGAGGTCGCGGGCGCAGTCGATCTTTTAATACCATTATCAGGTGTAGACAGTGGGAAAAATACTGATTGTTGATGATCATCCGATACTACGATTAGCTGTTCGTTTGTTGTTGGAGCGTGACGGGCACGAGGTGGTGGGGGAGGCGGACAATGGGGTCGATGGTGTCAGTTTAGCTCGAGAGCTGAACCCTGGCCTGGTGCTGCTTGATATAGGTATTCCGAACCTCGATGGGTTGGAGGTAATCGCCCGTATCCAGACATTGGCAACGCCGCCAAAAGTCCTGGTACTAAGTGCACAGGAACCTGCTTACCTTGCCCACAGGTGCATGCGGGCTGGGGCTGCCGGTTTTGTGTTTAAGCAGGAGGACCCAGCGGAGCTACTCGCTGGTGTGCGTGCAGTGTTGTCGGGCTACAGTTTTTTTCCTAGCCAAACGCTCAATGACGTTCGCAATGACGCAGGGAAATCTGACGAGGCTACATTGTTAAGTACGCTGACCGATCGAGAGCTCACCGTTCTTCGTTATCTGGCGTTGGGATACACGAATAAACAAATAGCTGATGAGTTACTGATCAGCAACAAAACGATCAGCTCTTATAAAATACGCTTGCTTGAAAAATTGAACGCCTCTAGCCTTGTAAGCTTGGCCGAACTGGCGAAAAGAAATTCACTGGTATGAACGTTTAAACAACCGCTTGCGGTAAAGCTCTGTCATGAGCGCTATTTGAAAGCCTGCTTCAGACGCTATTGATACTTTCAGGTCTCATTTGGCGTCTTGAGGCAAAATAAATGAATGTTAAAAACGTTGTCGCCGGGTCACCGCCAGTAGGCGTGTTTCCCAGAACGACTTCAGATCTGCCAGTGCGAACATCGTGCAGTATTCGTAATGTACTAGGGATTCCCAGCCGCCAGCTAGATGAGTTTTGTTCCGAACATTTTGGAAATATTCTTACGTTGTGTGCATCGGATAGGCAAGCATCAGCGATCATGGCGGGCCACTTAGAGAACTTACTGGAACAAGTACGCGAAGTCACGCCCGACCAATGTGATAAACATAAAATTGTCAGCAGCCTCACAAATAATTTGCTGGCCAGTCTGACTCATATCGACTTGGAACAAGCGCAGCGCGCTATAGAAAAAATCCAAAGTCATTTCGATCAGAGCGCATTAGATGGCGCTCTGAATGCGTTGCGTCTGTCCTATCACAAAGCTACCCATTCAAGCGGTCGAATGGCGCACGCACAAGAAATGCAGAGTGACGTACTGCATTTTTTCCAAGGGCATTCTTTCGAGCGTCTAGCCGGTTTTCTCCCATATTTTCATGATCACGTTCAAATACTACAAGAAGATGGCACTGGCATTGGCAATCAACTGCATTGGGGGCTGAATGAGATAGCCACGGCTGCGGCCTTGGGGACCTTGGCCGGAGAGGCAAGGGTCGACGTTACGGGGCAAGAAAGTCTTTGCCGGGTTGCGGCTGCGGTTATTCCCAGCGGCACAGCTTTCGATTTTATGCCAAATATAGGTAGAGACGGAAAACCTGGGCTTGGTACTGTCATTGAAGGCCTGTTGAGAAGTGGTGCACTTTCAATTCCGGATAATGCAGCATGCGAGGATATGGTGGCGATGGCGTACACTCTTGCCATTTGCGATACACAGCGTAACAACCTATCCGGTCTCGCTAGGCCCACGAATAAAATTGTGTACACAGTGGCGCCTGCAGTTTATAGGCTGTTGATGGAGTGCGCACAAGAAGATCCCCTGAAATTCGGTACTCTATTTTTTGACAACGGGCGGCTTAGCGAGGCCGGCCTTGCTCTGTGCAGCAAATTGACAACTACGGTTGAAGTGTTTGAAGAGTTTGCGCCTTATACGGATGCCACAGCTAAGAATGAGAAAGGGGGCCTAACAATCCGCTCAGCGTGATTTATACCGAGGGGACTCTGACTGCGCACGAAAAACAGCGTGCAGTACTTGAACTTTTAGGTGGAAATGGTTTCTTTGGTTCCGCCAATGTGGCAGAGGATATTGAGGGGTTCTCAAAAACATTCCATCATTCCGTCCTAGAAAAAATAAGAGGACGTTCCATAATGCCCGATCCGCGAGGAAGTTATATATATGGGTACGCAAAGCTCTCAGAAAAGCTTGGAGCTGAATGTCATGCAGGAAGAGTTAACCTGGATGCTGTGCTTGGGGAAATTAAGGCTATGGGTGGGTCTGTGTTAGACCGAGAAAAAAACCACTGAGAATATCCTATGCTTGTCCTGCTGATGTAGTCCAAGTAATCCATTACATAATTTCTCGCGTACCTTGTCTTCATGGCATGGGGCGCGAGTAATACCCATCCAGCTCTGTCAACTGAACTCTAGATTATTTCGTTGCTGGGGTTGGACCAAGCTTGACGCTGCCATAATATGGAAAATAATCGTAACCGGCGAAGATTGCTTCGATTGCGTTAAGGAAGTCGCGTATGCCTGCGCGCTTACTGACAAAACCGGAGGCGCCGGCCCGTAAACAATATTCTGCGCAAGGCACTGCGGGATATGTACAAAAAATTAACATGCTAGGAGCATTCGATAACGAAGACATTTGTTTGATAATTGCTAACCCCTCTGTTTGATTTTGGCCAATATCAAAAGTTACAAGATCGGGATGATACAGGTTCGCAAGTCTTAGACCGTCTACTCCGTCGCTGACGTCGGCCAGAACTTTAATGCCTCGTCTTTCTAACACCGCTCTGATTGCCAGTCGCACAATCGGGTGTTTATCAATAATTATCACACTGTTCGAGTCTATCATGCGTCTACACCTTAGATGGAATAAGAATTCTACAAGAACTCGTAAGACTTGCAATGGCAGAAGGGGCTGAAAGACAGTAGGAAAATTCTAGGCGCGCTAATTGTGTCGCGCGGCGGAAAGATAATAGCGCCAGTTGTAGGCAGGGCTTATACAACGTTTAAGGTGCCTTTAAGCGGTAAGGCGGGCAAACAATTGGCCGCTTATATCCAAGGATCGGTGTTACGGCCGTAATGAGTACATCGCGGGAGAGGGCGCTTTAGTCCACCTACTCAAAGTGTTTTTTTTCTCTGGCGAATCAGATCGCGTTCTAATCCTACCATTGCCTGATCAAGGGCTAGGACCACGGCCGGTAAATTAGAATCTGACGGGTCAAGGTGACAGGAAGCTTCCAAAGCTTCACAGTGCTTGATCAGACTGCGAACCTTAACAACGCGAGCACTGCCCTTGATTTTATGAGCAAGCTCGGATAAGCCACGCAGATTGTTGTTTTTATTAAGCCGTCGTAATTCCTCTAAATCATCGGTGATACTATTAATTAATCCATCCAGCACACGCTTTAATATGTTGAGGTCTCCACCGGTAAGGTGCTCAAGGGTATTCAAGTCAAATTTATCGGATTCAGAATAATTAATTTCGTCATGAATGGCTATTGCGGAGCGTTTGATGAAACGCTCTAAGGTATCCAGCTCCACTGGTTTAAATAGGCAGTCATCCATGCCAGCCGATATGCACCGCTCGCGCTCCTCACGTTGAGCATTAGCAGTAAATCCTAAAATGATAGAGCGCACCCGGTTTTGAGCGCTCTCAATCACGCGTATTGCTTTCGCAAGCTCATATCCGCTCATCACTGGCATATTGCAGTCGGTAATGATGACGTCAAATATTTTCTGTTTCCATAATGCAAGGCCTTCAGCACCATTTTCAGCAAGATGCACGGAGTGCCCCAAGTATATTAGCTGTTCACTCAACAGCAATCGATTGGCGTAGTTGTCGTCAACCACTAATACACCTAAAATTGGAGCCGGGTTGGCTGCGGAGCTGTTTAATACTTCCGCCTTCTTTTCCTGCTGTGGTTCGAGCACGTTCAGTGTCAGTCGGCCAATGGCTTGTGTGCCCTGATCGATTTCGCTGTTGAGCTCCAATTGGCCTCCCATCATTTCACATAGATTACGGGAAATCATTAATCCTAATCCTGTACCAGAGCGGGCGTGCTGTCTCGTTCCACCTATCTGGGTAAATGGCTGGAATAAGCGCGCTATATCGTTAGCAGATATACCAATACCGGTGTCATTGACCGAAAATTCGACCTGTAATTGATCATCTGCTAATAAGCAAGAATGAACAACCACATCGACCCCGCCGTTTTCGGTAAACTTAATCGCATTACTGATTAAGTTGGAAAGTACTTGTTTAAAGCGCAGCGGGTCAACCAATACGTCGTAATTTATACTTTCGTTAATGTCTAACTTTAGAGTTAGGTTCTTTTGCTTGGCCAGTCCACTGAATACTCGAATAACAGATTCTACTAGGTCCTTTAGGTTGGCCCGCTCTTGATTCAGACTAAGGTGACCTGTCTCTATACGGGCAATGTCGAGTATATCACCAATTAAATCAAGCAAGCCGCGGGCGGAATGATAGGCGACTTCTATTGATGAGCGGTCATATTTTTCTTTATCGCGTTTCAAGCTTAATTCCAGCAATCCTATGATCGCATTCATAGGTGTTCTGATTTCATGGCTCATAGTCGCAAGGAATGTAGTTTTGGTCCGATTAGCCTCATCAGCATCATTTTTGGCTTGTTTGAGCTCCTCCAGAAGCAAGTGCCGCTCAGTTATATCTATCCAACCTCCGATTAAGCCTTGATTGGCACCTTCAGAGTTAGAGAAAGGTAGCATCCAGTGATAGATAGTTTGATGACGTCCAGCAATGTAAACTTCTCGATCACGCAAAAGAGGTTGGCCTGTCTGCAATACAGTTTGGCAATCCTTTTCATAGGCCGCCGACCTTTCCAATGAGGTTTTTGCTGAACTTAAACCACGAGCAATATCACCCTCGTTTGAAAGCGATTTTACGTAACTGTCATTGCAAATTAATAGGCGATTTTCTAAATCCCGCACGTAAATTGGATGCGGCGTGCCGTTTATCAGGGCTTCCATAAAGTGAAGCTGATTGCTGAGTTCTCTTTCGGCTGCTCTGCGTTGCATGATTTGCCGACGTAAGTAAATTCCCCAACCCAATGCGATAGTCAATAGTGTGATAGTGCCAACTACGGATTTAAATATAATCTGACGATAGTCGCGCCATGATGGGGGCGCAATAACTGCGTTTGTGCGCCACCGGTTGGTAACAGAATCAATAACATCTGGCGGGATGCTTCTTATGGTTTTATCGAGAATTGCGTAAAGCTGACCTTGCCCCTTAAGTACACTGAGCGACGCTGTCGCAGGTGCAGAGTTTATAATCGATGCAATTTTCAGTGAGTTATCGCGGCTACGCAAATTGTAGCTGGCAATAGGTGCAGGTAGGATTGTTGCATCTACTGAGCCATCCTCTACCCAAGCAAGGGCCTCAAAATTATTCTCTGCGTTCTTTAAACGAATGAGCGGGTAATGTTCGCGTAACATCGGCAGAAGCGCATGGCCTGGCGCAACGCTTAACGTCCTGCCTGCCAGAGCCTCCAGCGTATCTGGGTATGCACTTTGATTGCGTACTACAAGTGCATAAGGTGCGATTAAATAAGGACGTCCAAATAAAAAAGATTGCATGTTTTCCTGGTTTTTAGGCAGGTCCGTTGCGATTTGCACTCTTCCCGCTTTTAAGCTTTCCTGCATTTCTCTAATGTTGGGGTGAGGTTGTATGTTGAATTTTAAGCCCGTTTTTCTCTCAATTAACTTAAGCAAGTCTCGTGTAATACCAAAATAATTACCATGGATGTCGAAATATGAAACGGGTGCCAGGTACCGGCTCACTGCTATATTTACCACAGGGTTTTTCTTGATCCAATCTTTCTCGTCTGCACTTAAATCCAGTGGCTGGAGCGTGAATAAGAGTTTTTCGCTCCAGCGTGTTTGTATTTCAGTTTTTACCTGTTCTGGCACGGCCCCTAGGGCGGTATTGATAAGGTTCAGCAAACGCGGGTTATCAGCGTTAATGGCAAAGCTGAAGCCTTCTTGTGCCGGGGGGGCGATATCCAAAATATCGAGATGGCTGGAATAATTTCGCGAAATAAGGTATTGAGAGGATATAGCATCCCCTAAAAATGCATCAGCTTGTCCAAAGGCGACTGCCGCGATAGCATTTTCTGTCGATGTGAACACTTCTATGTTTGCTTGAGGAAACATCCGCCGAGCCGCAGCCTCACTAATATAGTCGGAGTCAATTGCCAAGCGAATACGCGCGACTTTATCGTCGAAAGACAGGCTAATGCCTATGCGGCCGATTAGAGCGAGTCGATCATCGAGGTAGTTGTTGCTCAGTGCCAAATCTATTCTATTTTTTTCTCTTCGATTAGCGCTGCCCAATAAATCTATTTCGCCAGTTTTCAGTGCTTCCACGGCTTCCATATGAGTAGCGTAACGGCGAACGTCCACGGTTACACCAAGATAACCAGAAATTATCTGCATGTAATCTGCTGTGATACCCTCATAGTCACGATTGGAACTTGATATGTCCAACGGCGGATAATCAGGAAGCGACGTACCCAGTACCAAAGTCTTCTTTTTCTTTAGCCAGCGCCAACCGTTGTAGTCTAAATTTAACTTCTGGTGATCTTCATTGGTGTGGCTGAAGAGTTCTAAATTGTCCACACGACTAGCATGGGCTTCTGGCCCGGCGAATAGCGCGATCCAAAGCGCCGCACAGATATTGAGCGACAGCGTCTTCCTGAATATGTATTTTGGTGTTGGTTTTTTTTTAATTTGCACGCTTAGGTGAATCGATTTCATGGTAACCCCTCTACAAATGTAGAACAGTACTTGAATATTTGGATGGTTGAGGCTTTGTTGCAGGATCGCTTTTTGAAATACTACTATAGCCTATTGCTGTAGGTTTTGTGTGTATAGCGATGCCTTTCTTTTGAATTGGGAATTGTAACTTGGCCAGTATTTGAGGAGTAGTGTAATGAGTGGTTTTGAGAGCGTTAGTGTTAGTAGCAGCGGGGAACAATTGGCGGTGCGAATTTATCCTAGCACATCAGTGATCCCGGCACCTGTTCTGGTGCTGTGCCATGGGTTTTGTGGCATCCAGAACGTTGTTCTGCCTGAGTTTGCTTTCGCTTTTGCTCAGGCTGGCTACAATGTCATTACCTTTGACTATCGAGGTTTCGGTGAAAGTGGAGGTGAGCGCGGCAGGCTTCAGACCAAAATGCAGATAGAAGATATTCATGCCGTTGTTAACTGGGTAAGCCAGCAACCGTCATTTGATACGTCACGCATTGGTCTGTGGGGAACATCACTAGGTGGCTGTCATGTCATTACGGTTGGGGCGCAGAACCCGCTGGTCAAATGCATCATCAGCCAAACAGCCTTTGCTGACGGGGAAATATTAATCACTAGCGCAATGAGTATTAAAGAGGAAAGTAAGCTATTTTCGACATTAAATCGGATGCAGGAGAAGAAAGAATCAAGCGGTAGGGAGTTATTTGTGCCTCCGTTAATGGTGCTGGATGATGAGCAGTCTCGAGTGTTTTTCGAAAAGCATCAAAAGTTTAATCCTCAGCTAAATACAAAAATACCCTTTTTAACCGTCCGGGAAATCATAAACTACAAACCGGTTATCATGGCCATGAGCGTTCGTCAGCCTGTATTGGTTGTCGCTGCCGAACACGACATTGTTAATCCCCCGGATCAAGCAGTCCGATTGTATGAAGCGCTGCATGCTGAAAAGACAATCATTATGCTTGAAGGTGCTGGGCATTATGATGTCTATGAAGGTGACACTCATTTTAAAGTTTTAAGACATCAAATTAACTGGCTGGGAATGTATCTTTAACCGCCACACCTACAGCAAGGAAGAACTATGGAACCTGTGGCTGCAATTAATGAGATTTTACTGAGTAACGAGCGGACTGTGATTGGGCGTGAAGATACTCGTAGATTTTTGCGTCTTGTAAGCGATGTGCATAATACCACTGCCGAATTAGTTTTTTCTGGTAAGACGCCGACCGTTGGTGCTACGATTTTTCGATTAGTTACTTTAGCGCTATCCTCAATATCGTTATCAGCAGGCTCTTGGTTAGGTCCGCCCGGAGCGCTTGCCACGCCATTATCGAACCCATTGTCAGACGATTTATTCAAAACACATATCGAATCTTTTGGGTTTGATGTTGTGTCAAAAGGCTTCGAGAGTCTAGAAGGGGCTAAGCGGGAATTTCTCACGCGAACTATTAATAACGGGATCTCTGTGGTTACTTCAGTAATAGAGTCTCTAAAAGGTATTGATGATCCGACATTTGATGCCAAGCTTACTGAGTGGGGAGTGGATCCCAGTATACGTCCGAGACTGTTGGAGAATTACAGAGCGATGCAGTCAATGTTGCTTTGGATGACGGAAGAGGGCGGGCAAGATATTTATCTTGTGGAACCGTATGACAATTCCGATCCCACTGCCGCCATTAACTTGGTTCAAGACGGCGAGCAAAGGATTGCGTTTTCTCTACAATTCTTTAAGAAATGCGCCATTCCCGCTGTTAATGCGCTTTTGCATGAGGTGGCGCATCTCTGCTGTAATAAATTTGATTTCTATTATTTTTCTCGTGAAAAGTCTTGCTTGGATGATCAGTATGCTGAACTGCCTTTGCATAGACAGATAAAAGATTTCGCCAGAGGTTTTGAGCAATCCTCCAAGCTTGTGGCAGAGCATATTGAAGGTGAGGAATTTCTTTCCGCTATTGCTCCCAAAGATAACACAAAGACGCTCACGCAACTTTATAATGAAGATGCTGACACCAAAGTAATGGTGAACTTTATGAATGCCGATTCGGTTAGCGCGTTGGCGATCGTTATTGCAGACTATAATTTACACCATGATGGCAATGTCCCTTTAAAGGAAACGTCATCCTTTAAATCTCCACCGGAAGCGGGTCTATATGTGGAGAGTTGAGATTCGTTTCAATCATTGATTTGTAGGATCTCGCACTGTTTCGTAAGCAGTGCGAGCTGGTTTTGTTGCGGGTGGTACTAAGGATAACGAAGAGTCCGTAATACATCGGAGGTTTGGCTTAAAATAGCATCCGCTTATAGCGAGATATAAAAGTGGCGCCGAATTCCAAACGTCATACAGTTGCAGAGTTTGTATCGGTAGCTATTGTCATACCGCAATAGCTGCATGTGTAACTGGTTATCGAACCATAAAGGGCAAAAAATAGTTTTTTTTCGTGCAGAATCTCAGAGGTAAGAAAGTTCCTCGTCCGACGAGGAAGATTCTTGCCGCTGCATTGAGCGGTCTGATGTTGTGGTGCATCTCGATGTGAAAAAATTATAGACAGTTGGAACGAGCCCGTAGGCTAAAAGTGTGATCCAACCTATTTCTCATCGTGACTGCGTGGTTGTCCCTAACTTTGCCGCCGGAGCAGGTCTGGTTCCGGTTGGAGTAAAGCGTCGGGTAGCTCCCATGTGCCTTCCAGTCATTTAGTGCGTTCTTTAAGGGCATAAAGGAGCAATGCCTGTTTAAAAAGGCGCCCTGAATAATTCAGTAAGAAAATTTACTGTTGATATCTGCCGTTAGTAGTGAGAGAGCACATCAAGCATGTTTTACGAGAGCAATATTATGTGTTGCGATGATATGTTAAGGCTCGGCGATTTTGAGTTTTATAATGGTACATTAAAAGAGGTTTGTTGTGGTGATGCGTTCGATAGTATTAGCAGCGTTGATTTTTTTCTCACATCAGGCCTTAGCAACCTGTAGCATAAGTGGTGCAGGCGAATTTAAACTTGGAAAGGATATAGCGCTTTCGAGTAATGTTCCTGTAGGTACTGTACTAAGTAGTCATCGTCAGGTTATTACATACGGGGGGTGTCGGGCGGACGGGGTTGCATATTTGGAGGTGCCTCAAAAGCTACAAGTCGGAAGTGGACTATCAGTTGTTTTTTATTACGACGAGAAGCCAATAAATGGGACTACTGCAAGGCTGGGATTTTTCAATTCTCGCACCGCTAATCACTACTTTGTGTCTTTTGATTTGGTCCGCAGCGCGGGTCCTGTAGCGGCTGGTGATTTACATGCCGGCGGGATTCGGGCTAAACAGCTAGATTCTGATGGTGTCTCGCTAGGACCAGACCAACCAGGCGCAGTAATTGGTAGTGCTATTCTCGGAACGTGCGTTGTTACAACCCCAAATATACATGTTCCTTTGCCGGCGGTAACCAGCTCTGAACTTTCTAGCATAGGCGCAACATTTGGTGAGGTATTCTTCACTATGGCTGTCAGCTGTAACAGCTCGAGTAAGGTATACGCCGAATTCACTGACTCGAACAATGTATCTAACAGTGGTGAGTCTTTGGAATTAGGAGCGGGCTCGACGGCAAAAGGGATTAGGTTTCAGATGTTGCTTGACGGCTCTTTGGTAAGGTATAAGCAAAGAAGGGGCTTGGGCGATATTCAGACGGATGGCCTAATTCCCATGTCAGTTCGTTATATTCGAGACGGTAATCTCATTCCGGGTAGGGCTGTTGCGCAGTCTACTTATATAATCAGTTATGATTAAATTCTTGACTAAGCCATCTTTTTTTCTCCAGGTGTTTCGAGAAAACCGCTGTCGAACAATAATAGAGCCGTTGAATGTGCTCTTTGAATGCGATACTCAGTTGTGGTTGATGATTAAAATTGTAATGCCCCCTACACTCGTGCCTACTGCGATTTGTCAGTAAGCAATGGTGTTGGCGAGCCAATTAAAATTCATATATAAACTAAGCCGCGCTCTTTATTCTGCACTCTGTGTTGCTGCTGCAGTCAGCAAGGATGTTCATGGGGTGTTAGGAGGCGGATTGTAGGAGGGGCATAGGGTTGCTGCCCCGCTGAAATAGTTTCTGCCATGGCGACGGCGGCAACCAGCTTTGGTGGTTAGATGCTTGGCTCCGATCGTTTATTGGGTGAGAGGGCCAAAGGCCCTCTCACCTTGTCCTATTTCCGGCGCTTTGATTTGGATAAATGAAATGGTATCTGCCTCCAATAATACCAGTCCACTTCCTTGCGCGCTAAAGTCTGCTACATTATCCGGACAAGTCATTTCCTTTTGGGGTGAAATAAGGATAAAGGCGTTCGATATTTCACGAAGTTGTCCATCTGATTCAGCCTAATATACTGCTATTCGAAGCCGGATGCAGCGGTTCTTCAATCCCAGCGGGTCGTCGATTTTAGTGCTGCTGGCATTGATTCGACTGGCGCTCTTGGAATGGGCGGGGCGGGGTAAATAAAATCTAACGGGCTCATTTTGGGTCCATGTTCGCTCGTGTCATTAGGTGTGGGGTTCAGTCTTTCTCGAGTGAGCTTTATATCCTTATCATAAAAAATGCTCTTAGCATGATCATCTTCTCTCATACAGCGTTTGTTCACAGCGCTGTCGTTGGCGGGCAGGGTTTCGATTGCTGGCTTGGATAGTGCCTTTACAGGTTGCTCAGGCCTAGCGCACTTGGAGTGTATAGTATTGTGGTGGTAAACATAATTTTTCTGACCTCTTGCTTGAAGCGCTGACCAGCTGTATTCCCGTTTGAATTTCATCCCTATTAAACAGCTTGTATAATCGGCTGATTTTTCTGCTGGAGTCCGCATCGTTAATGTTTCTAAATCCTTGAGTAGTTCGGTTTTCCTCCTCAATGCCTTAGAATTTTGTGTATAAAGGATTTCGCGGATGTGTTTGACAAATTCTCTTGCTTCGTTTTTTTTCGCGGAGTTGTATAGCTTTATATGGCTGTTCCGTACTATTTTAATGGTTTTTTTTAAGTCCCCGCTTTTGACTCTTTGATTAACTATTGTTTTGGCTGTTAAGCTCGATATTGCATGATATGCTGATTTTTCGGATATTTTCATAGAACGTCAAATAGTGATGGTTGTAGTTTGGTTTTCCGTATTTTGGCGTGAGAAAGTTTAGAGTTGCAATTTTCAGGTGTTTTAGGCCTTACAGGTGCGCTCAGTGGACCTTAGTATTGGGCTTGATACTAAATATACAATTTATGTAGGGGGCTTAATTTCAAAAAACGCTCTCAGGGTCTACGCATTTAGGGCCGGCACCGGTCGCCGGCTACCAGGCAATGTGGCCTACAAAACCTTAGAAGCCAGAGCAATTCGGACGGAGAGGGCATGCAGATTTTGGTGGGGAGCTAGAAGCAATTCATCCCGCTCCGAGAAAATTCTGGTCTAGGGCGAGCGAATTCTGACTTGAAATGAGAGCGTGCTGATGTGACGGGCTTACGGCCGAGTTTAAGATTTTCTGCCCTGTCAGGTATCGCAGCACCTAAATATCTGAAGGCTAAAAAACTCAGTTTATTCTAACTTGGCTATTGCGAGACCCGCATAAATGAACTTCAAAGTGTTTTCTGTTGCTGTCTGTTTTGTCAGCCTAAATCTGCCCGTCCTTGCTCTCGCCGCCCAGACTGGACAGATCAACATCACTGGCAGAATTATCGAAACGAGTTGCGTACTTGATGCTTCTTCCACCAATGTCAACGTTGTACTGCCGACCGTGGACAAAAGTCAGCTCGCTGGCGCTCAGAGCGCTACCGGTCGTACCGGCTTCACGCTGCAGGTGACCGACTGCCCGGAGGATGCCAAGGTTTCTGCTGCATTTCTGCCTGATTCCAATGTTAATCCCTACGGCAACTTGGTAAACAACGCTGTAAACAAAGCCTCCAACGTCGAGGTTCAACTGCTCGATCAAAATCATACCGTCATCAATATCAATACCGATGACAATGCTTCCCAGGCTTCACGTGCCGTGGATATCAACGGAAAAGGCAGCTTGCAGTACTTCGCGCAGTACTTCTCCCAAGAGGGGAGCGCGGGTGGCGGTGATGTTTCCGTCATGGCCAATTTCATGCTGACCTACGAGTAATCGACTCGCCCGGGGTGTTCACCTCGGGCACCACTGAGGTACCCCCTGATGTCACCTGTCTCCGCTCGACACTTGCCCTCTTTGATGGCAGGGCTGTTCCTTGCTGCATGCTCGATGTCCAGTGCTGTTGCCGGTGTCATGATCGATGGCACCCGTGTGATCTATTCCGCGAAGGAACGAGAAGTCACCGTAAAGCTGACCAACAAGGGCCAGAGCCCCGGGCTCCTGCAAGTCTGGATTGATCGTGGCGACGCCCAGAGCCGACTTCAAGATGCAGACGCGCCCTTTCTCGTTACGCCACCCATTTTCAGGTTGGACCCACAAAAAGGCCAGAGTGTACGCATTGTGTTCACCGGTGAAACGCTGCCTCAGGACAGGGAAAGCTTGTTTTGGTTCAACGCCCTGGAAATCCCACCTATTCCTCAAGGTGCCAGTGCTGGGGCGAACATGATGCAAATCGCTGTGCGTTCACGCCTGAAGATGTTCTATCGCCCGGTCGCTCTGTCCGGCGATGTTCGTAGCTCCGTGAGTCGGATGAAGTGGTCTGTGCAGCGAGTCGATAAGGGCTATGTCCTGCGCGGTGATAACCCGACGCCTTATCACCTGTCGTTTGGTGAGCTGTCAATGAAGCAGGGCGACAAACGCTACGAAACCGGCGGCGGCATGATTGCTCCCTTCAGTCAGCAGGATTTTTCTCTCGCCGGTCATACCGGCAGTACTGGTGGCCAGGTGCTCTACCGCTGGATCGGTGATTTTGGCACCACCGCCGAACAGAGCATCACACTGAACTGAAATTGACGAGCTGATGTGCCGACAGGTATCACCTCGATACGCGTGCTCAGGTAATCCCATGTTTTTGACGACTCATGCACCGCATTATGCCGGCCGTTTTTTTGCTGCCCGGCATTGGCTATTTGTTACGACGCTCGGCGCGGTTCTGCCCGACAACCTCGCACAAGCCGAGGAAAGCAATGCTGCTCTCGCGTTGTTTAATCCGGCCTTTCTACAAGGCCAGGAAAGAAGTCTGGATATGTCGCGCTTCGAACGCGGGAACGGGGCCATGCCAGGCTCATATCGCCTCGATGTCTACGTCAACCAGCAGTGGATGGGACGCCAGGACATTCGGGTGCGTGACGGCGGCGATGGGAAACCGTCGCGAATTTGCTTTACTCCCGCGCAGGTCTCCAGCCTGGGCATTGACCTCAAGCGCCTGCCTGAAAGCCACGCCCTTGAAAGCGATGACTGCGCGGATATCGGCCTCTGGGTCCCTGATGCCCATATCGACATGGACCTGGGGGCATTGCGCCTGGACTTGAGCATTGCCCAGACTTACCTGAACCGCGCAGCACGAGGCTACGTTGATCCAGGTGACTGGGACCGGGGCGTGACTGCTGCGTTCGTTGACTACAACAGCAATGCCTTTCATAACGATTCACGCGGCTCCAACAGCACAGAGTTCTACACGGGTATCAATAGCGGTTTGAACCTGGGGGACTGGCGTCTGCGCCACAACGCAAGCTACAACCGCAGCAGTAGTGTTGGCGAATCCCGGAGTAAGTACAGCGCGCTGAGCACCTATGCACAGCGCGACCTGACCACGCTCAAATCACAAATTACCCTGGGGGATTACTACACGCCATCCGAGCTGTTCGACAGCGTATCTTTCACCGGTGTGCAAGTGGCGTCCGATGATCGCATGCTGCCTGATTCCCAGCGTGGATTTGCGCCCTCCATCCGAGGCATGGCGCAAAGCAACTCTCGAGTGACCGTGCGTCAAGCTGGCAACATACTTTACGAAACCAGCGTGGCGCCCGGCCCGTTTGTCATCGACGACCTCTACAGTACTGGCTATTCCGGTGACCTAGATGTCACGGTGACCGAGGCTGACGGCCGTATCCACAGCTTCATTGTGCCCTTTGCTTCGGTGGCACAATTGCTGCGCCCAGGGACCTCGCGCTACAGCGTCTCTGCCGGTCAATACCGTGATGACCGCTTGCGCAAAGTGCCAACATTCGTCCAGGCAACCTATCAGCGTGGCATTTCCAACCAGGCGACGGCCTACACTGGCAGCGTCGTCGCCGACCAGTATCTGGCGGTACAGGGCGGTATGGCGTTGAGTACTTCGGTGGGAGCGTTCGCGTTCGATGTCACACAGTCCAACGCTTCTGGTCTGCAGTCAAGCGATGAGGGTACTGACCCACTCGATAGCACCGCTAGCGGAAGGAGTTATCGACTGAGCTACAGCAAGCTCGTCGATAGCACCAAGACTAACTTCGTCATGGCAGCTTACCGTTTCTCCAGCGAGGGCTACCTGTCCTTTAGCGATTATGCCCGAGCGCAAGACCTGACTGGTCCGGCACCTAACCGCCAGCGCAGTCGGCTTCAAGTGAACATCAACCAGCCATTGCCTGGCGATGCCGGCAGCCTGTACCTGAGCGGGTCGTCGCAGAATCACTGGAATAACGCCAAGAGCCGCGATACCAGCTTCCAGGCCGGGTATTCCAATAGCTATAGCTGGGGAAACCTGAGTCTTTCAGCCAGCCGTACCCAGGGTAGCAATAACAAGGACGATACCCAGTACATGCTGACGCTCTCGATGCCACTTGGCAGAGATCGCCATACCTCATACCTCACCAGCTCCACGACTTATTCGGGTAAAGGTGATGTGGGGACTCAGGTTGGGCTGTCTGGCTCTGTGGGGGAGCAGAGCGAACTTAGTTATGGGGTGTATGGCTCGCATGATCGTGCCTTCGGAGCCAGCAATAGCTCTACGGGGGCCAATGCCCAATACCGTATGGCCAAGACCAATCTATCGGGAAGTATTGGACAGGGGGAAGAGTACAAGCAAGTCGGTATCGGCCTTTCCGGCAGCATCGTGGCCCATCCTGGCGGCGTGACCTTCAGTCAGTCCAAAGGTGAAACGCGTGTCATTGTGGAGGCCAGGGGGGCACAAGGCGCGAGTCTGCTCAACAGCAATGGAGGCGCAATCAGCAGCAGCGGGTATGGAGTGGTGAGCGGCCTGATACCTTATCGTCATAATGAAGTTGTCATCGACCCGAAAGGTATGGCGGCGGACGTTGAGCTGGAAATGAGTTCGCAGAATATCGCACCGCGTCATGGCGCAATCGTGATGCTGAAATATCCAACCACTCAGGGGGCGCCGGTTCTGCTTAACCTGCGTGACGAGGCGGGTAATGCGTTGCCGACGGGGGCCGAAGTACTGGACGCTGAGGGCAATAGCCTGACCTTGGTTGGGCAAATGAGCCGAGCATTCATTCGTGCAGCGGAGCCGAAAGGTGAGCTGATAGTGCGTTGGGGAGACACGCTCGACGGTCAATGTCGCGTTTTGTACACCCTGTCAGCTGCAGCACGCAAAGATAAAGTGGATTTCGAAAAAGTCGACGCGTTGTGCACTAAACAATCAAGCACCTCCGTGGCGCTTAGGTAATGGCTACCGTTGAACTATAAGGTTAAATATGAGTCGCTGTCTGCTTGTTTTCTATTTCGTCAATTTCCAAGGCCGATGTCGGCATCCCGCTCACAGCGCAATTTTTGCACGGGATAAGGCGATTGGTTCTACCACTAACTGGAAAGAAAACACAAACTCTCAGCGCGTAGGGATGCTATGCCAGTACATGGGCGGGCGTAATGTCGGCATAGTGAATGGCACGCTTGTATCTGGATACTCAGATGCCTATCAGCCCAGTAATCCCGGTATAGGTATCCGTTTCAGAGCAACTACTTGGTATTCAGCTTCACAGCAAAGAGCGCTTCCATTTGATATTCCTGGGAATGGGCCCTCCGACTGCTAACCTTGCGTCACCATAATAAAAAATATGAGGGCTTCTGCACAGCTCGTCGTGGTGGGGCAGGTCTGTGCAGGCATTATTATGTCATTTCCAACCGCCCGCATCAGCTATTATGATTCTTAAGAGAGGGGGCCAATGAACGTGAAAATCAGCACGTTTCCAAGTATTATAGAAGCATCGTCCTGTAACGTAGATGGCGACATTATTGCCACAATGCCCAGGATTGAAATAAATCGACTCCCAAGCGTCGGAGCGGTCGCTGAAAGGACGCCTTTCACTATTGGAATGAATTGCGATTCTTCGATTGCTGTTCATATGGTCATCACTGATGCACTTAATCCGGGTAACATTGGGAATGTGCTGACGCTCAGTTCCGACTCGGAGGCAATGGGTGTGGGGTATCAGATTCTACGCGACAACAGCCCGATCAATTTCGGTCATGCCTCGTCTATTGCGGGCGCTTTAAATCAATTCAAGATTGTAAGTTCTACAGGTGGCACCGGGGGCCGGTTCCTGATTCCGTTTGATATCCAATATCAACGAACGGCGTCTTCGAGGCCGAAAACAGGCACGGCCAATGCCGTTGCGGTGTTTACCATGTCTTATCAGTAGTATTCAAATCGCACAATTAAGCGTCAGTACTGTGCGGTGAAAAGGAATGAATTGACTGAAGTTTCGCTCTAGCGAGGCAAAACCTAAAAGGTTGAATGATGAATCTTTATATACTCCCGCTGGTATTTTTGGGGGCTTTCTCGTCTCTATCAATTGCCGCTGTAAATATTCCCCTCGATAGCGCTGTTTTCGCGCGCGATAGGGAAGTCGGCTCGACCACCAACTGGAAAGCCAGTACTGGTTCTCAGGGCGTATGGGCGAAGTGTTCATACGAGGTGCGCAGTATAGGAACGGTTAATGGCCCTCTTGTTCCAGGCTTTTCGGATGTTTATCAGACTAATAATCCTGGCATTGGCGTGCGTTTTCGGGCGACGTCGTGGGATGCAGTTTCAGTACAGCGTACTCTTCCGTTCGATGTTTCTGGTGTTGGAGCTAGCTGTAAACCCAATCAGGATGTATTAAAACACATGAAAGCGACTGCGCAACTCGTGATAGTCGGCCCCGTCAGCTCTGGAACGATAACTGCATTTCCGTCCGCCAATGTGACCTATATTGATAAGGTTAAGAGAGGCGTAATGGATATCAAGATTAGCACTGCTCCAACCATAAAGGCGTCGACCTGTGATGTTGATGGCAATATTGATGTCAAGATGCCAAACATTGGGCTAAATCGCCTTCTGGAAGTTGGATCGGTTGCCGGCAGAACGCCTTTTAATATTGGAATGAATTGCGATCCTTCGATTTCTGTTCATATGGTTATGACCGACGCACAGAACCCGGGAAACACTAGCAATGTGCTGTCGCTCAGTCCCGGCTCGGATGCAACGGGTGTAGGGTATCAAATTTTACGCGACAACAGCCCAATCAATTTAGGTCCTGCCTCGTCTATCGCGGGCGCTTTAAATCAATTCAAGGTTTTAAGTTCCACAGGCAGCGCCGGAGGTAGGTATCTCATTCCGTTTTATATTCAATATCAACGCACAGCGTCTTCCAAACCGGGATCCGGTACGGCCAATGCAAATGCAGTGTTCACGATGTCTTATCAGTAGCCTCCAGAGTGGTTAGTCCAGACCTCCTAGTCTATTGCGAAACCCCAGGTAAAAAATTAGCCAATTTCTAATCAATCGAGGCCGGCCTGAAATTTCCCAAGGTGCATGGGAAATTTCCAGGGTGATCGCAGGGCTTTCCAATAGGCTCGCACTCGTTCGCGTGTAAAAATTTACATGCTGGCCGGCTGGATGCGGATAACGCTATTTGGTTGATATCAGTCTTATTGGATGCGAGGATCGAAGCTATGAAATTTCTTTGGGGTGTATCTGCGTTAACTTGCGTTCTACTTGGTGGGGTGGGTGTGGCGCATGCAGCAAGTAGTGGAAAAATTGAATTCTCTGGCGAGCTGATTGCGGCAAGCTGTACGGTCGCACCGGGTGCTGGTTCGTCAGGTAGCAATGGCAATATTAACGTAGATCTTGGGAAGGTTTCACTCAGTGATGTTGGTGATCCCGGTGTGGGCGTCACTGCAGCTACTCATATCAACTTGGACATTGATTGTTCATCGGGTGTGGGTGGCTTGAGTACAGTAAAAGTAAAGTTTGACCCGCTTTCTGGCTCTGGAATTGATAGTGCTGACGGTCGCCTGCTTAAACTGCAAAGTAGTGAAAAGGCGGCAAAAGGTGTCGCCATTGCAATTCTCAATGACAACAATCAAGTTCTAAACCTGAGTGCCAACGAAACGATCGATGCAGCGCTGAAGGTTGACGAGGGGAAAGCTACCGCTAACCTGAGCATGCGCGCTGCTTATGCGCTTAATGGGGCATCAGATGATGTTAAAGCTGGTGTTGGGAATGCGACCCTGCCTTTTACCCTGACTTACGAATAAAAAATTGCGATGGGGAGGATGATCTCCCCATTTGTAGCTTCGTGGAGGCGAATCAGGTGTTTAATAAGGCGCTATTTAGTTTTTCATTATTTCTATTAACCTTCTTTGTCAATCATTCGCAGGCAGCCATCTCATTGGGTGCCACTCGAGTGATTTTCGACGCTAAGCATCAAGAAGCTTCGTTGTCTGTGCTAAATCAAGGTGGTGAGGATGTACTGGTCCAGTCTTGGCTAGAGTCTGACTCAGCAGATTTTAACATTTCATCCTTTGCGGTCACTCCACCGTTATCCCGCCTATCGAAAGAGGGTCGTCAACAACTAAGGATACTTTACAGTGGAGAGGGAGTTCCATTGGATCGAGAGTCAATTGCTTGGCTGAACGTACAGGAAATCCCACAAAAAGTTAATGGGGAAAGTGTTCTGCAGCTTGCGGTACGCCAGCGGATTAAAGTGTTTTTTCGACCGCCTGGGTTGCCGGGTAGTGCGGTAGAGGCACCGACTCAGCTTAAATGGACGTTAAATAAACGTTCTCAGACTGCCGTACTGAAGGTTGAGAACCCAAGTCGATTTCATGTGTCGTTGACTGGATTGAGTTTGAGAGGCGCTGGTTACAATGATTTTCTAATGGGGGAGGGGCGTATGGTCGCCCCTAGTGAGAATGTAGAAATACCAGTCAATCCAATGGCTTCGGCTGCCAGTCTCAAATTGAATTTCAACGTCATTAATGATTACGGCGGACAGAACTCATATACGGCTGATCTATATATAGATAAAGTCAGTTCCGCTACGCCGAATACATTGGCTGACAAATAATTTTTATTCGCCAAGTTCTGTTGTACTGTCGAAAGGTTTGTTCTTGTGTTTTTTATGAAAAAAATCAGTGCTGAAAATCGCTCGGGTCTGTCCGCGCGCGTGCAGGAAAACACGGCGGCACCTCACGACTTGGCGGGTAAAGGTTTTAGACTTCGTAAGCTCGCTCTTGCAGTTGCCTTAGCGTTACCGGGGGCGGCCTATGCTAATTCCACGGGGAGCGAAGCAAATATTCCAGAGTTCGACCTTGCCTTTATTCAGGGCGGAGGCGAACAGCTTGACCTAGCCGAGTTTCTCAGGCAGGACAATGTTGCGCCTGGAACCTATCGTGTTGATATTTATGTGAACCGAGCTCTGACTGGGCGCAGAGATATTCGTTTTGATATCATTGATAAGTCAGGTAGGACTAAACCCTGTTTGACTCTGGAAGTGCTCGAAAAACTTGGCGTGGATGTGGAAAAGCTTAAGCGTAATGGTGTGATTGACACGGGCCTGCCGGACCGCTGTTATGACGTGAGTGAGTTAATCGACAAAGCCAGCGTTGAATACGATGCTGCTCGACTTCAACTGCATATTGGCATACCTCAAGCGGCTATGCTGCGAAGTGCCAGGGGCTATGTTGATCCTGCCCTTTGGGACTATGGTGTCAATGCTGGCTTCGTAAACTATCAATTCAGTGGACGTCGCAGTGAAAACTCAGGTAGCACGAGTGACTATTACAGTTTGGGATTGCGTAATGGCTTAAATATCGGTCAGTGGCGTCTGCGTAACGAGTCATCTTTGTCGGATGGCAGTGGAAATAAACGGCGCTTTACCAGCAACCGTATTTTTGCCGAGCGCGACATCACGTCGTTGAAAAGCCAATTGACACTGGGGGAAACTTACACCAGCTCTCAAACATTTGACAGTGTGCGTTTTCTCGGCATCCAACTGAGTTCAGACGAAGCCATGCTTCCCGATAGCCAACGGGGCTATGCGCCCGTTATCCACGGGACTGCGCAAACCAACGCGACCGTTGAAGTGAGCCAGAATGGTTACTTGCTATATAGCACTACGGTTTCCCCCGGGCCATTCGAAATTAGTGATATCTATCCCAGCGGATCAAATGGAGATCTTGAAATCACCGTGATCGAGGCGGATGGGAGTCGCAGTAGTTTCACCCAGGTTTACGCATCTCTACCACAGATGGTACGACGCGGAATGCTGCGCTATAACGCTGCCGCTGGCGAGTATGCGAGTAACAATCCTGATGACGCAGCGCCTTCACTGGCGACCTTAGGGTTTGCCTACGGCCTGACCAACGCCACAACCCTTGTGGGGGGCGTGCAGTGGGCTGAGGACTACAGGGCAACGAATGTTGGCGTCACACAGAACACGCCTCTTGGCGCCTTCGCGATAGATGTCACCCAATCAAATAGTGAAACCCGACAGCAGCGAAACCGAGGGCAAAGCCTCAGGTTGAACTATGCGAAAACACTCGCCGCTACCAATACGACTTTTACCCTAGCTACTTACCGTTATTCGACTGAAGACTATCGGACATTGGGCGACCATGTCACCGACCTGCGATTCATGGACGGTAACCACAGAGGGCGTGCGAAAAACCGTTTTGATATAACGATAAATCAGAGTTTGGGCTCGAGGGGAGGATCGTTTTATCTGAATGGCACTGAACAGCGTTACTGGAATTTACCCGGCAGTTCTCAGCAACTTCGCGTCGGCTATAGCAATAACTGGGGCTCGATCAATTATAATATTGACACCTCCTTTAGCCGTAACGATGCCTCTAATTATAAAAATGATAAAAAGCAGGTTGCTCTGTCGATCTCTATGCCTTTGGGAAGTTCACAGCGATCGTCGCGTGTCAGCTCCAATCTGAATTATGACAATCAAGGGCGTCATTCAACACAGATGGGGCTTAATGGCAATCTTCCGGGGCAAGATGATGCTTATTACAACCTCCAGGCAGGGCATGACAGCAGCGGGGGGGCTCAGGGTCCGCAAGCCTGAGTGCGGTCACCTCAGTGGCTCGGGTGAATGCTGGTTACAGTCAAGGTCGTGATTATCAGACTTTTAGTGCTGGCGCTTCCGGTTCGGTAGTAGCGCATGCCGGAGGAATTAATCTAGGTCAACCCGTGGGCGACACATTTACCCTTGCAGAGGTGTCTGGGGTATCTAATGCAAAATTTTCCAGCCACGCCGGGGTTATCACCGGAAGGAACGGCTACGCGGTAGTACCCAGCGCTCAGATATATCGGACCAACTGGCTTACTCTGGATGCCCGTGACCTCGGGGCGGATACTGAGCTGCTGACCACCGCCCAACAACTGGTTCCCCGTCGCGGTTCCATAACACTAGCTAGCTTCGCGGCGGAAAGTGGGCGCCGAGTACAATTTGAGTTTCGAAGCGTAGACGGTAGCCCTATACCCTTTGGGGCTAGTGTTCAGGATGAAAATGGCAAAGTGCTAGGCGTTCTAGATCCAAAAGGTATGGCGCTTGCCTTAGTTGACCAGGAAGAATCGACTCTGATTGTAAAATGGAAAAGCGATAGTTGCCAGGCACATTATATTCTAGCACCACGAAAGCTCGATACAAGATTTGATAAAGTTCAGTTAGCATGCAAATGAGGGGAGTAAATTTAGGCGTTATTGCCAGTCTCTATTTTTGTTGAAGGTGTTAATCAGTCATCTCGACAGATATTAAATGTTTAGGGGGTTAATATGGGAAGCGAAATTATCGGTTGCTTAATTTGTGGTGCTATTATTTTGATCGGAGTGCTTATGCACTTCGCAAAGTGGAAGGTATAAGGCACGCCGCTTTATCAGCTCATCTGTCAGGTCGCAGCTAGTTATCAGACTATTGAGCGGTAATCGCAGTCAGCAGTTAATTGGTATTTTACAGAGAGAGTTACTTGAATAACCGAAGTGAGCAGTCGTTGCTCCAACAATCTACCGTCATGATGTTAGCAGTAGCGATCGCTGGGATTGCTACTGGTTTCGTTACGGGCGCTCAATCCGTCCTGTTCGATGGTTTTTTCTCGTTGATTGCAACCTTTATCAAAGTATTAATGCTGATTACAGCCAAACTGATCGCCAAGGAAAGTAATCACCGGTTCCAGTTTGGCTTCTGGCATTTGGAACCCATGGTGTTACTGATCGAAGGCAGCTTTCTGTTTTTGATCGCAATCTATGCATTTCTTAACGGAGTGTCTGGATTCATCAACGGCGGTCGTGAGATTGAATTAGGGATGCTGATCATCTATGCGGCAGTGTTTACAGTCGTCGAGTTCGCCTATTTTTTCTACATCCGTTATCGAAACCGTGAGCTTAAATCAACGCTGATTCAGTTCGATAACATTAGCTGGTTGGTAGATGCGATGTTATCGGTAGGACTGCTTGTCAGCTTTCTCACTGCGTTGTTGCTCACGTCACGGGGCTATGGTCATTTGGCCGTATATGCCGATCCGCTGATTTTGATCTTGCTGGCACTGAGTATATTGCCTCCCGCTTTCAATATACTGCGTCCGGCCTTGCGTGATGTGTTGGGCATGGCGCCAGACCAATTGGACAACAAAGTGCGACAGGTGATGGACGCGATTAAAATCGAGTACGGCTTCGAGCATTACGTTTCTTATGTACAGAAGCATGGGCGAGCGCGATTTATCGAGATCCATATTGTGCTCTCGACTGATTATCACGTGGAAGCGGTCGGGAACCTGGATACGTTACGTGACGAAATCTCGGCGAGATTGGGCCACGCAGATTCGGCACGGTGGCTGACGATTTGTTTTACGGGGGACCGGAAGTGGATTGTTTGATCTCTACGTGGTCGTCACTGAAGTGGGCAAGTTGCAAGGTGGACGTAATCAGCGGGAATGCGAGTGAGTTTGAGCGATAGTGCGTTTACCTTCTACGATGTTGCTGGTGACCGGGTCCGCACGGGCAAGCTGTGGTCGGTGCTGTCCGACAAGTTCGATCTGGAGCGGCGGTTATGGATCATACCGGCGGAGGTGATGAACAACTCCAGTTAGTGGTACGAAAACCAGGTAACTCCCTTTCTGAAGATCTGCGAGGTGCAGGTCATCAGGTGGGGCGTTCCATGGCTCTGAGCTTGATGAAGAAGGTCGGGATCGCCAGCCGCCAACGCAGGCCCCACAAGTCTTCAGACGTCGAGTCTTTGGTGGCTGAGCAGAGCTGGAGCGTGAGGTTTACGTAGCTAATACCGTTCGCGGACGTCACCTATATCCAGCTCGGTAAGCGCTGGATCCGCGCTCGGTAGTTTTGGATCCGTTTGCGGCCGAATGGCGGGATGGGCGTATTCATTGGGCGCCGATGCGGCACTGGCAAATGAGGCGGAGGGCTGTTGAATTGATAGGGCGGCCTGAGGGCGTGCCGTTTCATTCTCACCAAGGCTGTCAGTACAATAGTCAAATAATTCAGGGCTGAACTGCAAGCACATAAGCTGAAGCAGCGCATGTGTCGAAAAGGGCAGTGTTGGGATAACGCATGATTGAGCTTTTTTGGCAGTTTGAAGTCCGAATGGGTACCCTAGAGAGGTTATAGCCCGGAGTATAAGGCCCCGGTAGACATCAACCTATATGTGGTGCACTGCAACAGCGCAAGGCGCTACGGTTACAAGAGCTATCGCTCGCCGATGGTGGCGGAAGAGCTAGCGGTGTGAGAACCGAAAAAACTATCTGCAATTACTGGATCAGTCCAATGCGACAAACCCCTTAATCCGCTGCTCTCTTGCGGGGGATTAAGGGGATTAAGGTTTAACGGACAAATGCGACGCCGTTACTGCTCTCCTTGATATTCTCGATGATAAGTTCGAAGCGATAGTCCTTTCGTTTGACCAGCTTCCAGCCTGCCGGGAAAGTTTCAGGATAAGTGATGAAATTTAGAGAATCTGTCGGCGCATCATACATAAAATAGGCTGCGCCAATTTCCATCGGAACCTTGTTTTTATCAAACAGGATGACAGACGTGACATACATTCTTCCATCATTGGGGATAAGCCCGACAATCTGGAAATCATCATTTACAAGAATATTTACCGGATTATCGATGGTATATGTCTGGACGAAAACATAATCTAGCGCTGTGTTTTCTGAACTGTTCGTTAGTTTAATCGACAGAAGTTGCGTATTTTTCGGTGCCACAACAAATTTGGAAAGTCCCTGAATTTCAGTGATGTCCGATGTGGACTCTGTCCATACTTTATAAATTTGATCAGCTTGTGAGTCCCGAAAGTGTCGCCATCCATGAACCAGACTTTGTTTGCCAATTTTAACAGAGAGAAAAGTATCATTCAGTTCCGATGGAAGCTCATAAACTACTTCCCTTTCTTTATACTCATGCGGCGTACCACTGAAATTTTTTTGTTGATAAAATGTGGCGCCGATTGAGCTATTTTTTTGATCCTTCATATAACGCTCCTTTTTGAGTAAATCTTCCAGATATTAACCTAGCAGGGAATTGGATAAAGCGCAAGAAAAGGCACTGGAAGAAGAGTGCTTTACCCAGGAAGTGGAAAACGGTTGCCATATCGAAGTCAGGGCCCGGGAGCGCGAAGACGCCGATATCGAAGTGTTGGTCAGCGTCTATACCGCGACGGGGCAATGCGTGGTCGAACGCACAAGGCAACTGCCCGGCGCCGAATGGACCGTGCACGACGGGCTCAAACGCGGCATCGATCAGGCGGAACGGATTGCCGGCGGGGAATCGGGACGCTTGCCCTGCGCTGACGCGCATTTGCACGACGACGATTGACGGAGGCGCTGCGCTGGTCTCCCAGCGGAAAACGGAACTTTGGCGGCGCGGGCATTTCCCATTGTAGATAGCCCTGCGTCAGCCGGCCCGCGCCGGATGATCGCTCATTGCAACCCACGCCAGAGCCGCCCATGCCCGTATCCAGCCTGACCCAAGGCGCACCCTCCAAACCGTCCTTGCGCCGCGCCGTGACGGGGCCGATGTTGTTTCTGTTCATCCTCGGCGATGTGCTCGGCGCCGGTGTGTATGCACTGGCCGGCACCATCGCCGGCGAGGTGGGTGGGGCGATCTGGGTGCCGTTGCTGGTGGCGTTGTTTTTTGCCATGCTCACGGCAGGCTCGTACGCGGAACTGGTGACCAAGTACCCCCATGCTGGCGCCGCTTCGGTGTTCGCCGAGAGGGCATTCAAGTCACCGCTGATTTCATTCCTGGTCGGCTTCAGCATGCTTGCGGCCGCCGTCACCAGCGCAGCGGGGCTGTCCCTGGCGTTTGCCGGCGACTACCTGGCGGCGTTCATCGAGGTGTCACCGCACCTGGCCGCGCTGATATTCCTGGCAGTGATAGCGCTTCTGAATGCGCGCGGTATCAAGGAGTCGCTGGGCGCCAACATGGTCATGACCTGCGTCGAACTGTCCGGGCTGCTGTTGGTGGTGGTGGCCGCGGCCTGGTGCATACAGTCCGGCGAAGCCAACCTCGGCCGCGCGCTGGAGTTCAAGGCCGGAGTCAACCCGATGCTTGCCGTACTGGGCGCGGCATTGCTGGCGTTCTATTCGTTCGTCGGTTTTGAAACGTCGGCCAACCTGGCCGAAGAAATACGCGGCGTGCGCAAAGTGTATCCGCGTGCGCTGTTTGCTGCGCTGGTGACGGCGGGCGTCGTATATATGGCGGTCGGTGTCGCCGCTTCGGTGGTGCTGCCGATGGACAAGCTGACGGCCACATCCGCGCCGTTGCTCGAAGTGGTGCGTGCCTCGGGCTTGAGCATCCCGCCCCAGCTCTTCGCCTTCATCGCGCTGGTGGCGGTCGCCAACGGTGCGCTGCTGACCATGGTAATGGCCAGCCGCCTGGCCTATGGCATGGCCCGCATGGGCCTGTTGCCGGAGCCACTTTCGCACGTGCTGCCCAAGCGGCGTACGCCTTGGGTCGCGATCATCGCCAGCACCCTGGTGGCCATCGCCCTGACCTTGACGGGTACCCTCGCGGCGCTGGCCGAGACGGTCGTGCTGTTGCTGCTCTTCGTGTTCCTCAGCACCAACCTGGCGGTGCTGGTACTGCGCCGCGACACCATCACCGAACAGCATTTTCGCGTGCCGACCTGGGTGCCGGTGCTGGCAATTGTTTCGTGCTTGATCCTGCTCAGCCAGCAAAGCCTGGACACCTGGCTGCGCGGTGGCGCGCTGATGCTGCTGGGCATGGCGCTGTACGCATGCAACCGCTTGGCGACACCGGCTGTAGGCCCAGGCTAACCACTCATCTGATCTATATCCCCGGCTGAAAAATCCCTGTAGTGCCCTTAGGGCTTGAACACCGCCAGCAGGCAATTATCGGCCTGGAAGACATCCCTGACGAGGATTGGCTAAAGACCTTTAACGTTAACGTCACTGCGATGTTTCGCATCTGCAAGGCCGCGCTGCCGCACATGGTCCAAGGCAGTTCGATCATCAACACCAGCTCGGTCAATTCCGATGCGCCCAACCCCACGCTGTTGCCGTATGCGGCGACCAAAGGCGCGATCGCCAACTTCACTGCGGGCCTAGCGCAGATGCTCGGCAAGCGCGGTATTCGCGTCAACAGTGTGGCGCCCGGGCCAATCTGGACGCGATTGATCGTATCGACGATGACCGAGGACTCCGTGAAGAGTTTTGGTGGCAATACGCCGCTGGGGCGCCCCGGCCAGCCAGCCGAAGTCTCGCCCATCTATGTGCTGCTGGCGTCGGATGAGGGCAGTTATATCTCCGGTGAACGTTACGGCGTGACAGGTGGCAAGCCTATTCTTTAAATGAAGCGAGGCATTCGATAACGACGACGTAGGCGACTTTCTGGTTGAGCGGCTCAGCCAACGGGGGGGGCGATGCCGCAGAGGCACTAGCAGCGCTGTTACCGTTGTCCATCACACCATGTACCGTCCGCTTGCTGGTCAGCTTGGATGCTGTCCGCCTGATGGCGATGGACAGGATGAAACGGCACAGCCGGGATCCTGCTTTCTAGGCCTTGATACTCCCAGAAAACAAGTCCAGAATTAAGTCTTTTCCTGCCCAGGAAAGAAAAGAAACCCCTTAGATTTCAATGAGTCGGACGCCAGATACGAGTCTCGTTTCCCGCTCCAAATATTGCGCTACAGAGTTCCACTGAATTCTGTAAGCGATTGAAATCAGGACCTTCGGGTCCTTTTTTCGTTCCGGAAATTCAGCGCCATCCAGGGCTTTACCAGGGCTGCATGCAGCCCAACGGCGGTGCGACAATTCGACAAGCACGCTCGCCACAATAGCCCTATCTGCCGGGCGTTCAGCGTTCAACCTTGAGCCAAAGTTGTAAAGACACCTATACCTTTGGTGCTCAGGCTCACTTATACAAAATCGCCTGATGAATATTCTCCAACGCCATGATGCGCTGGGCGGCGTTGAGTTTGATGGCTTCCTTGGGCATGCCGAACACCACGCAACTGGCTTCGTCCTGGGCTACCGTGGCGGCGCCGGCTTCGAGCATTTCCTTTAGCCCGCGTGCGCCGTCGTCGCCCATGCCGGTCATGATGATGCCGGTGGCGTTCTTGCCGGCGAATTTGGCTACCGAGCGGAACAGCACGTCCACCGACGGGCGATGGCGGTTGACCAGTGGGCCGTCGATGACCTGGGCGTGATAATAGGCGCCGCTGCGGGTCACCATCAGGTGTTTGCCGCCGGGAGCGATCAGGGCGAGGCCGGGCAGGATGCGGTCGTTGTTGCGCGCTTCGCGAACTTCGATCTGGCACACGCTGTTGAGGCGCTCGGCAAAGGAGGCGGTGAATTTTTCGGGCATGTGCTGCACGATCACCATGCCAGGGCACACCCTCGGTAGAGCAGTCAACACGGCCTCCAGGGCCTGGGTGCCGCCGGTGGAGGTGCCGATGGCGACGATGCGTTCAGTGGTTTGGGCCATGGCGTGGCCGTTGGCGGCGGGCAGGATTGCGTCTGCGCTGAGCTTGCCGGGTGGCGCGAGGGTGGGTGTTGGTTGGACGGTTCGTTTGCCCAGGTTCTTGACGTTGGAGTTCGCCGCCGCGCGGATGGCCGCGACCAGCTCGGCCGCCGATTCGATCAGGAAGTTCTTCAGCCCGGTGGTGGGTTTGGTGATGATTTCCACTGCTCCGGCCGACAATGCCTGCAGGGAGGTTTCGGCGCCTTTCTGGGTCAGCGAGGAACAGATCACCACCGGTGTCGGCCGCTCGCTCATGATTTTGCGCAGGAAGGTGATGCCGTCCATACGCGGCATTTCGACATCCAGCACGATCACGTCTGGCCATTCCCGAGCCAGTTTATCCATGGCGAAAATCGGGTCGGACGCGGCGCCCATCACATGGATGTCCGGCGTGTCGTTGAAGATCGCCAGCAGCACTTGCCGGACTACGGCCGAATCATCGACCAGCAGCACGCTGATTTTTTTGGTAGGCATTTTTTTTGATTGTTCCCATTGGTTGGTGCCGGACCCAGACGTTGCCGTTCCACAGGTCGAACACAATAGTGCGATAGCCAGTACTGCCCATGTCCTGAGCGGTCAGGTGCAGGTGATGGCGCTCGGCCAGGGCCAGCGCTGCGCGAATATTCAGGCTGGCCACGTCCTGTGACGGCAGGGGGCGCGGCTGTTCGGGGAACATCTCGCCGCCGCCGAACAGCTTGACCTGATAATCCCGGGCCTGCGTGCCGTTGGCATGAGCGTGGCGCAGCAGCAATTCGAGCGCCTCGTCGGCATATTTGCCATCCAGGGGCTGACCTTTGCGCGAGCGCGCCGGCAACATGAAATGGCACATGCCGCCGATCAGCCGTTGCGGATGCCAGAAGGTGATCGCCACACAGGACCCGAGCAAGGTACGCAAGCGTGTCGGCCGCGTCGCAAAACTGACCTGCCCCGGCGCCAGCACCACTTCGACCACATCCGCAGGCTTTTTCATGGCTTGCGATAAATCGACGGCGCCACCAGCTTCAACGTGTCGTTGACGCCGTTGAGGCTTTCGGAGTGGCTGATGATGAAGTAACCGCCGGATTTGAGCAGCGGCAGCAGCCTGGCGACCACCTGGCTTTTGGTCTGCTGGTCGAAATAGATCATCACGTTGCGCAAGAAGATCACATCGAACTCGCCCAGGCCGGGCAGCGGTTCGTTCAGGTTGACCTGGATAAAGTTGACCCGGTTGCGCAGGGCCTTTTCGATCAGGAAAGTCCCTTGCTGGCGCCCTGTTCCCTTGAGGCAATATTTGACCAGCAGCGGCTGGGCCAGGGTGCCGGCGCGCTCCATGGAGTAATGCCCGTTGCGTGCCTTGGCCAGCACCTGGGTGCTGATGTCCGAACCGATAACTTCCCAGGGCGTGGTGCCCAGGTTCTCCGCCAGCGTCATCGCCAGGCTGTAGGGTTCTTCGCCCGAAGAGCTGGCCGCGCTCCACACGCGAAACAGTTTGCCCGGCGGCGCCTTGGGCAGCACCTGCTGGCGCAGGAAGTCGAAGTGCTTGGGCTCGCGGAAAAAGTAGGTCTCGTTGGTGGTCAGCAGGTCCAGCGCAACTTGCAGCTCGCCCTTGCGCTGGTCGCTCATGATCAGCTTGAAGTACTCGCCGTAGCTCTGCAGTTCGTAGTGTTTGAGGCGTTTGAACAGCCGCCCGGCCACCAGGGCTTTCTTGGCGGGCGACAGGTTGATGCCGGCCGCGCGGTACAGCCAGGACTGGAACTGGTCGAATTCACGATCATCAAGTGGGCTGGTGTCTGGCATGATCGAGCCTCAACGCGCGTCGAGGTCGAGAGCCTGCGCCTGGCCAGTCTCGGCCAGGCTGGACATCTCGTCGATGGACAGCACTTTGTCCACTTCAAGCACAATCACGAACTTGCCATCGACCTTGGCCATGCCGCTGATGAAATCCGCGCGGATGCGTGCGCCGAAGTTGGGCGGCGGTTCGATCTGTGTCGCCGGGATTTCCTGCACGGCGGAAACGGTGTCGACCAATAGCCCGATATCCTGCGGCTGGCCGTCTTCGGTGATGGCCTCGATGATGATCACGCACGAACGCCGGGTGATCGACGAGTTCGGCCGGCCAAAGCGCGCCGACAGATCGACCACCGGCACCACGGCGCCGCGCAGGTTGATCACGCCGCGCACGAAGGCGGGCATCATCGGCACCAAGGTCAGGCTGCCGTATTCGATAATTTCCTTGATGCCCAGAATGCCGATGGCGAACATCTCTCCACCGAGCATAAAGGTCAGGTATTGCGCATCCTCGCCTGCCGCGACGGCGGTATGGCGGGTAGTCATCACTGCGCCCATGTCATTCTCCCTGTAAGCCCGCATCGATTCTTGCGATCAGAAACGGGTGAATTCCGATTCGTCCGGGGCGCTGGCCACGTTATAGGCGAAGGCTTTGCGCGGTGCCTGCTGCTCCGCGCGTGGTGGCTGGCGGTCAGGCTTGCCGGCGCTGTCCGCGCTGCGGCCTTGAACCGCGGCCTTGGGGCTGGAGTCCAGCACGAAAAAGCTCATGGCCTGTTGCAGTTGCTCGGCCTGGCTGCTCATTTCTTCGGCGGTGGCGGCCAGTTCCTCGCTGCTCGAGGCATTTTGCTGAGTCACCTGGTTGAGCTGGGTCATCGCGGTGTTGATCTGCGCGACACCGGCGGCCTGTTCCTCGGACGCGGCACTGATTTCCTGCACCAGGTCGGAAGTTTTATTGATGGAGGGCACCATTTCGTCGAGCAATTTGCCGGCTTTCTCGGCCATGTCCACGCTGCTGGAGGACAGTTCGCCGATTTCCTGGGCGGCTACCTGGCTGCGCTCGGCCAGCTTGCGCACCTCGGCGGCCACCACGGCAAACCCCTTGCCGTGCTCGCCGGCCCGGGCGGCCTCGATGGCGGCGTTGAGGGCCAGCAGATTGGTCTGGTAGGCGATGTCATCGATGATGCTGATGCGCTGGGCGATTTTCTTCATCGCCACCACCGTCTGCTGTACCGATTCGCCGCCTTCGGTGGCTTCCTTGGCGGCCTTGCTGGCCATGCCATCGGTGACCTTGGCGTTTTCGGTGTTCTGGTTGATGCTGGCGCTCATCTGTTCGACCGACGCACTGGTTTCCTCGACGCTGGCGGCTTGTTCACTGGTGGCCTGGCTCATCGATTGCGCGGTGGCGCTGACTTGCTCGGAAGCACTGGCCAGGTTATCGGCGGCATTGCGCACCTCACCGATGATATGCGCCAGCTTGCCGACCATGTTGCGCATGGCGTTGAGCACCATGCCGGTTTCATCCTTGGCACCCGGTTCGATGTGCGCGTTGAGGTTGCCTTCGGCCAATTGCCCGGCGGCGGTGGCGGCTTGTCGCAACGGGCGGGAAATGATCCGCGCGATGAACAGGGCCAGGCCAATGCCGATCAACAGGGCGACGACCAGCGCCGCGATGATCGACAAGCGTGCGTTTTCATACAGCGACGCGCCCTTGTCACCGGCGACGGTGGCGCCGGCGTCATTGAGTTCGACCATCTTCTGCAGGCGGCTGGTCACCTCATCGAAATGCGTCTTGGACTCCCCCCTGAGCAAACCGCGAGCCTGGGCTTCCTGGTTCTGCCGGGAAAATTCCAGCACCTGCTTGCTGGCTGCCAGATAGGCGGTCCAGGCACTGTTCACGCTGGCCAGGAGCTGGCGGTCCTCATCATTGGACAGCAATTTTTCGTAGGTGCCCATGCGGGTTTCGAACTGCTGGCGCGCATCGTCGGCTTCCCGTTCGGCCTGCGCCTTTTCCTCGGCGATCTCGGTGCCGATGTGGCGGTTTTCCTTCAAGCGATAGTTGGCGGCAAAAAAGCGCATGCCGGCCGCTGCGCGCATGGAGGGCATCCAGTTGCCCTTGATGTCCTGGGCCGCCTGATTGACTGCACCGAGCTGGTGAATGGCGAAGCCGCCCATGGCCGCGGTAAGCGCCAGGACCACCAGGAATGAGCTGATCAACTTGGTGGAAATTTTCAAATCGTAGAACCATTTCATCGGGGAACCTCCATGGAATTGCAAATACGTCAGCGAGCAGCGACCGGGGGCGACTGAGGCGCCTGGGCCGTGCGAGCTTCCAGTTGTACGATTTGGTTGAGCAGTGCCGGTATATCCAGGATCAGGGCCACTGCGCCGCTGCCCAATATGGTCGAACCGCTGATGCCGCGCAGTGCGCCGAACAGCTTGCCCAGGGGTTTGATCACGGTCTGGAACTCACCGAGCAGGTCATCCACCACCAGCCCGGCCTTGTGCTCGGCGTAACGCACCACCACCACATTCTGGCGGCGGGCGGCCGGGCCTTCGTGGCTGAAGTGATGGCGCAGGTCCACCAGCGGCAACACTTCGCCACGCAGGTCCAGATACCCCTGGTCGCGGCTGGAATGGCGCTGGTGATCGTCCAGTTCGATGCATTCCTGAACCATGTCCAGCGGAATCACGTAGGTGGATTGGTCGATGCCGACCAGGAAGCCATTGATGATCGCCAGGGTCAGCGGCAAGCGAATGCGCACCACGGTGCCCTGGCCGGGACGGCTGTCCAGGTCGACGGTGCCGCGCAACAACGTGATATTGCGCTTGACCACGTCCATGCCGACACCACGCCCGGACAGATTGGTCACCGCCTCGGCGGTCGAGAAACCGGCCTCGAAGATCAGGTTGTAGATCTCCTGGTCGGTGAGCACCGCGCCGCTGGCCACCAGCCCGCGTTCCTGGGCCTTTGCCAGGATACGTTCGCGGTTGAGCCCGGCGCCGTCGTCGGCGATTTCGATGACGATGCTGCCCGAGTCATGATAGGCATTGAGGCTCAGGTGGCCTTTGGTCAACTTGCCGGCCGCGCGCCGCGCCTCGGCGCTTTCGATACCGTGGTCCATGGCGTTGCGCAGCAGGTGCATCAGCGGATCGCCGATCTTCTCGACCACCGTCTTGTCCAGTTCGGTTTCCGCGCCGCTGATGATCAGGTCGATGTCCTTGCCCAATTCCTGGCTGACATCGCGCACCACGCGGCGAAAGCGGTTGAACGTGTCGCCGATGGGGATCATGCGCAGGTGCAGGGCGCCATCGAGTATCTCTTCCACCAGCCCCGATACCGTCGAGGTGGCCTCTTGCAGCGGGTCGTTATTACAGGAACGGGCCAGCAGGCTCGCGCCGGCGCTGGCGATAACCAGCTCGCCGACCAGGTTGATCAGTTCGTCGAGCTTGTCGGCGTTGACCCGCACGTAATTGCCATCCCGGTTTTTTTCGCCGGCCGCCGCCACGCGTTGCTGCGCGGGCGGGGCAAATTCAGCGCGGGGGGCCACCTCGGTCGCGGGGCAGGCAGGGGTGTCGCCGGGTTCGTCGACGGCGCTGATGCTGACTTCACAGTCGTCACGCACAAAGTCGAACACTTCGTTGAGGGTGGCGTGGCTGGCCGTCGAGCGCAGGTCGATCTCGAACCCCAGGTAGCAGCTTTCCGGGTCCCAGCTGTCCACGGCCGGAATGCCGTCGGTCAGGGTGGTGACCTGCAACAGCGTGCCCAAGGTGTCGAGGTAGCGCAGGAAGGACAACGGGTCCATGCCGTTGCGAAAGACATCCACGCCGAAGCGCAGGGAAATATGCCAAAGCACTTCGTCCGCAGTGGCGTCGTCCACCGCCGCGGTTTCGACGCGGGCAGTCGCGGTCTGCAGCGGCTGATAGGCACTCAGCTCCTCGCGCAATACCTCACCGCGCTCCAGCGCGGCAGGCGTGGGCGCCTCACCGCGGCTGGCGACCACATCGATCAGTTCGAGCATGTGGTCGCCGCACTTGAGCAGCAGCGCGATCAATGCGGCGTCCACCGCTACACTGCCGTCGCGCAGGCGGTCGAGCACATCTTCGACGATATGCGTGAACCCCACGATCGACGCCAGGCCGAACAGGCCCGCCGACCCCTTGATGGTGTGCGCGGCGCGGAATATCGCGCCGATGGCATCCTGATCGCCGGGCTCGCTTTCCAGTTGCAGCAGGGATTGCTCCATGGCCTGCAACAGTTCGCGTGCCTCGACGATGAATGTCTGCTGTGCCTGATCGAGATTAATGCTCACCTGGACCTTCCTTGTCGATCAATGAGAGTGGGCAGCGCTGGCTACAACGCGGCGTTGCGGCACAGTTCAAGCGCCTGGGTGACAGCCTGGCTCTGGCCGGTCACGCTCAAGGCGGTGCCGGCAATGCCGGCTTCACGCTGAATGACCGCGAGCAACTGCAAGCCGGCGCCATCCATCTCGGTGACCTGTGACAGGTCCAGCTCCAGGCGAGGCGCTGCGCCCATTTGCGGCAGCAACACGCTCGCCAGTTCGGCCACGGTGTAAATCGTGAGTTCGCCGTCAATGCCCACGCGGGCGGTGTCGTCGAGTGTTTCGCACGTTATCGGCATGGGGCCTCCCGGGTGTCAGGGCAGGATCAGTTTGGATACGGCTGCCAGCATTTGCGCCGGCTGGAACGGCTTGACCACCCACGCCTTGGCGCCAGCAGCCTGACCTTCGGCCTTTTTCGATTCCTGGGACTCGGTGGTCAACATGATGATCGGGGTGAACTTATAGTTGGCCAGCTTCTTGACCTCCTTGACGAAGGTGATGCCGTCCATGTTGGGCATGTTCACGTCGCTGATGATCAGGTGCACTTTCTGCCCGTTGAGCTTGCTCAGGGCATCCCTGCCGTCGCTGGCCTCTATCACGTCGTAACCGGCGCTTTTCAAGGCAATGCCGACCACTTGCCGCACGCTGCTGGAGTCGTCGACCACTAGTACATTCTTCGCCATGAGGGGCTCCTTAAAAAAACGTGATGTCTTGAGAATTCTGTTGCACGGACGCCGCGCCATGGTGCGTGCGCCGTTGCTCATCGGTGGCGTAGGTGGCTTCCATGCGCGCCAGCCACTGCCGGGCGTCGACGGCCACGGCCTGGTCCGGGGATTGGCGGGTCTGCATAAGGTGCTCATGCAAGGCGTGCATGTTGTCTCGCACGTGGCTGAGGATCTGGCTGACCCGGTCCTGGAATTGCAGGTTGACCAGTACTTCGGTCATCTCATCACGAATGCCGTGGCTTTCCTGCTTGAGCAGGTCGGCGGAGTCGGCCAGGCGCCCGGTGATGTTCTGGAAGCGTTCGAGCACCAATTGAATGCTGTTTTCAGAGGCGGCCACCGAGTTGCTGTCCTGGTCGGCACTGCTGGAGGCGGCCTGCACCAACTGGGTGATGGCGTTATTGATGATGTCGACCTTGGCCGACATCTGCTGGCCGGTTTCGCTGGATTTGCTCGACAGGCTGCGCACCGCATCGGCCACCACCGCGAAGCCGCGACCGGCTTCACCGGCCCGCGCCGCCTCGATGGCCGCATTGAGCGCCAGCAGGTTGGTTTGTGCGGCAATCGCGGCCACATCGGCGGCCATGGTGCGCAGTTCGCCGGTATAGGCGGTGAGGCTGCGTACTTGGGCGAGCGTCTGGTCACGGCTGGTTTGAGTGGCCTTGAGTGAGTTGATCACCTGGCTCAGCTCGCTGTCGCTGCGCGCCAGCACCTCCAGCGCGCCGTCGGCGGCCTTCCCGTCCAGTTCGCCGGCAGCCTGCTGCGAGGCTTGCACCGTGTCCTGCAATCGCGCAGCTATCCCGGTAAATCGGTTGGCCAGGCTCACAATCGCGTCTTCGGTTTGCTGGCGCGAGCTTTCCACCTGCTTGGCCCAGATCGGCATGGCGCCCAGCAACACTTCATCGAGCTGTGCCCGCGAGTCCATGCCGCTATGCGCCGCCTGCGCGTCTGACTGATCCGCCAGCGCCCACGCGGTGGCTCGCAGCACTGCGTCACGCTGCGAACCGGCGCTCCAGGCGCACGCACCGAGGCCGATCAGCACCAGTACCGCGCAGGCCGCCAGGTTGGCCACAGAGGTTGACTGCAACAGGACCCATATAACGGCGGGCACCACCGGGATGAAAGCGAACCAAAGAAAGCGCGGATGACCAGGAAGGGGGATGTGGCTGGATTGACGCTGGGCCATGAGTTCGTTCCTTGAACAGTCTTGCGGATATAAACAACATAGGGGTTATCTGCTGTATTTAGAATAGCTTTAGCCTGTAGCTATACCGTCCGTCCGGTTGATGATAATTATATTACTTGCGTAGAGAGATATTGCTGGTAGTAAGTAGAAGGAGATGGGTAGGGTTCTAGTGTCCGAGTACGTCTTGATATTTACCGCTTAATTGGGCAGGCAGATTC
This sequence comes from Pseudomonas sp. R2-37-08W, assembly GCF_003851705.1. NCBI lineage: Bacteria > Pseudomonadati > Pseudomonadota > Gammaproteobacteria > Pseudomonadales > Pseudomonadaceae > Pseudomonas > Pseudomonas sp. R2-37-08W. The sequence continues at coordinate 2,329,339 of NZ_CP027728.1, forward strand.
AAAGTGACAATTTAGGTGAATCGTCCGAAAGTTCGTAACAAAGCGGCTTTATATTTATTGCATTGATTATTCTCGCATCGGTTATTACTACCGTTATTCTCGCGGTGCTGTTGACCAAGAGTATTGTTCGGCCTCTCTCTTAGTTGATTCTTTTAAATAACAGGATCGCCAGCGGGCTAGTTACTCTTTCAGGGAAAGACACTGGCTACCAAGTCGATGCAGGAAAGTTGCGACGGGGCCAAACACGCCCTGATCGCTGCGGCATCTGAGGAGCAAGCACAAGTCGCCCGTTCCATAGACCACAATCTGGTCAGTATTCGGGATTTGTCCGTGCATAGTACCGACGGCGCCAATCAGACATCCGTCGCCAGTAACGGGCTTTCACGTCTCGCTGTAGAAATGAATGCTGTCGTTATACGGTTCAAGATGTGAGATAGCAGGGCAGGCATCGCAAGATCAGTCTACCGACGTTTGCAGCACCTCAATCCATAACGCGCCTTTGCCCGACGGCGCTTCGCCGACACGTTTCAAGGCGCCGTTGTTGCTGACTGCGTAAGTGCCGACTGTGGCGCTTTTCTCGCCCGTCACCAGCAACCAGCGCCCGTTGGGTGAAAAAGCGATATTGCGTGGCTGCTGCTCTTGCACCGGATAGTTCGCAAGAAAGCTCAAGCCGCCTGTTGCAGGGTCAAGCGCGAAAGCCGACACCGAGCTGCTGGTACGCTCGGTCATCAACAGTAGCTTGCCATCGGGCGAGATCCGCAGGTCCGCCGCCCAGATACGTGGCGTAGGGTCGTCCTTCAAGTCATTGTTACGAGCGTCACGCACTTCGCCGTGAGCCAGTTTCAAACGCTCGGGGATACCGTTGGAAACGCCAATCTGAGTCAATGCGCCGGTGCTGGCATTGATTGAAAACGCAGTGACCGTGCCACTCATTTCACCCACCACATACAGGTATTTGCCGTTCGGGGAAAAGGCCAGGTGCCGAGGCCCGGTGTGGTCCTGGACGTTGATGTAGCCGCTGCCGATGGGAGTAAGCGCGCCGGTGTTGGCATCAAGGCGATATTGCAGCACCCGGTCCGCGCCAAGATTGCCCGCGTAGGCAAAACGGTTGCTCGGGTCGGTACGAATCGAATGCGCATGCGGGCCTGTCTTGTAACTCAGAATGCTGGCAGAAGGCTGATAGGCCTTGTCGATGGCCTGAACGCTGAGGGTGTCGGCGCCGTAGGAGGCACCGAACAGATAGCGGCCTTTTCTATCGGTCGACAGGTAAGCCATGCTTTCTGCCAGTGGCGCTTTGGACTGCGGTGTCAGGTGCCCGCTATTGGGGTCGATGCGGTAGCCCAGCACCTGAAACGGCTTGACCCGCAAGGCGGCAAACAACACCTTGCCATCAGGGGTGATGGCCATCGGGTTGACTTGATCACCGGCGTTGACCTGTTCGATCAGGCGCAGCGCGCCGGTGTCCTGGTCAAGGCGATACTGGGAAATCAGCCCGTCTCCCGGGCTTGAGATATAGACAAACGTGGCGGCATTGGCTTGCAGGCTGAGGCCGTAGACAACGGCAGCGGCCAGGAGGATGGGGGTTCTCACAGGTGATTCCTTATTTTTATGGTGGTGGTAGGTCATCCTATGACTCTGCCTAAGTGACATCAATCGCTGTTTTGCTCAGGATTGAAAAATATGCCATGGCTAAGGTGCAGCGTTTGCAAGACGTTGGCCGGGTTCAATGTTATCCATACAGCCCGACGCCCCCACTTTCCGCTGGTGAAACATTTCTAAACACTCTCGTTTAAGAATTGTTGTACGACGTCGTATCTATCGTGTTCGACTGCGCTCGTTCTCACAAAAAAAATAAATGGAGATACCCTCTATGACGAGCATTCGTTCCGTCGAAGGCCAGGCTGCGGCGCCCGCGCAAAATCGATTTTCCCGAATACTCAAACTGCTGGGCCCCGGAATCATCGCTGTACTGTCTTGGCTGGGCGCAGGTGACCTGATCACGTCGTCCGTGGCCGGTGCCAATTACGGTTACGCAATGATGTGGGTGCTGGCGGTCTCGCTGCTCCTGAGATACCTGATCGTAAACATCATCGCGCGCTTCCAGTTGTGCAATAACCAGGGCATGACCATCCTGCAGGGCTATGCCCAACTGAATCCATTTTTTGCCTGGTTCATGCTCGTGTACGCCCTGCTGATGGGGCACTTGATGAACGCCTACATGATCAAAGGGGCGGGTGAGTCGCTGGCAATGCTGTTCAAAAGCGACCAGCCACTGCTGTGTTCATTGGCGGTGGTACTCGCTGTGTGGATGCTGGTGGGGCGTAATATCTATTCGATGATCGAAGGCGTGATGAAAGTGCTGTTGGCGATCATGACCCTGGCCTTCATTGCCTTGGCCGTGATGTCGGGTCCTGATGTGGTCGGCATCGTCAAGGGCACCATCGGCTTCAGCATCCCGCCGGATGAAGGCGTGCACGGCGCGCTGCTGGTGGCGGTATCGGTTATCGGCGCGGTTGCAGGCTCCATCGCCAACTTCGTGCATCCGTATGTCATGCGCCAAAAGGGCTGGGTCGGGCCGCAGCACAAGCGTGTTCAACGTAACGATCTGCTGTTTGCAGTGTTTGTCGGGATCGTCATCAATTTGGCCATCTGGATCGTCGGCGCGGAAATCCTGCGGCCCAACGGCATCGAGGTGAAGACCTTGGGCGATCTGGGCAAGGCTCTGGAAATGTTCTTCGGCCCGGTGGGTTGGTATGTGTTCTTCATCGGCGTGTTCGCCACCTTGTTTGCCAGCATTTCCGGCAAGACCACGGCGTTCCCGATGCTGATTACCGATGCCTTCCAGCACGTTCGTCCTGAACGTCGCGAAAAGTTCGGCAAGGAGTTTCATCATGACCCGATGCACAAGTGGTTCATGCTGTTCATCCTGGTGACGCCGTTGATCTGGTCGCTGCCAGGTATGCCGGATTTCGTGACCCTGACCATTGGCGTCAGCGCGTTGAACATCATTGGCTTGCCGGTTATTTCCCTGGGCCTGCTGATCATGTCCAACCAGAAGTCGCTGCTGGACAAGCAATATCGCAACAACCTGTTTGAAAACATCGCGTTGCTCTTCGCTACAGGCCTTGCGCTGTGGGTTGCCTTCCAGTTGGGCGTCGATCTGTTTACCTAAACAACCAGCCACCGGGGGACCCAATGTGCCCCTGCATGAGCGGGTTGGATGTAAAGCGTCGTGCGGTATCCCGATAGTGCATGGCGGCTGGTCGTCGATGGAAAGATGCGACGACAAGACATCCACAGCAGGGGAACAGATATGAGTTGCGAAGGACCGATCAACGATGCAAACGCACGTGGCATTGACGTGTCGCGCTGGCAGGGCAACATCGATTGGGCGCGCGTGGCGGGCGCGGGTGTCACCCATGCGATAGCGAAGATGACGGAGGGTGGCGACTACACCGATCCCAGGTTCGTCGAAAACTTCCAAGGGATGAAAACGAACGGCCTGAAGGCCGGTGTGTACCACTATTTCCGTGCGCTGAGCAGCACGCCGTGCGAGCAACTGGCCAATATCAAGGGCCGGCTCGCCGAAGTGGAATTCAACGTCGGGCAGGACATCCTGGCCATTGATGTCGAGACCAATCGCAACGAAGGGGCCACCCCGGATCAGATGGCTGATGCCCTGTTCCAACTGGTGACGCTTGTCAGGGTGTCGCTGCTGGAGGGTACGTATCCGCATATTTATGCGTCGCCCAGCATCTGGAGCAACAGGGTGGCCTGGCGCAAATATGACTTCAGCGAATGCCCGCTGTGGATTGCCCATTGGGGAGTCGCTGAACCCACCGTGCCGCAAACCTGGAGCACACACGGCAAGAGCTGGCAGTGGTGGCAACACAGCAGCAAGGGTCAGGTCGAGGGTATCCAGGGCGCGGTGGATCTGGATTGGGTCAAGCCTTGAAGGCAAACAGCACAACGGCCCCGATTGGGCCGTTGTTCCAGGCGGGATACCCCTGCGCGCAAACGCTGGAGCCGTCAGCGTCGCTGCGATAAGACCTCATCCGAACCGGCTAAATTCCTGTAGCCAGTTCGCAATGAGGCAGGCGTATCAGCAACGGGTTCTCATCGAACCCAAACCCGTTGCCTCAAAGCCCTGTAGCGCTTTACTTGAGCGTGACGTCAAGCATCGGTGGGATGTAACCGTAGTCATACTCGGCGACTACGAATGTCTGCTGCCCCTTGATCTTGATGCCCACCGTTGGTGCCTCGGTGCCGCCGATACGCATCGTTGTCCCGCTTTCGCCGGTAGGTACGCTGTCGATAAAGGAAGTCACCAGGCCGTTGGGCATCACGCAGTGGGAGTAGGTCTGGAAGGGCTGGGAAGACGGGTTGCCCAGGACCAGGCCGGAACCGTTCAAGGGCACGTAAGGGCCGAACAGCGAGTCGGCGACAAAACCGTACACCCCGTCTGGCCCGGTTACCCCGTCGGCATAGGTGAAGGTGTGGCTGATGGTGAACAGGTAGTACTTGCCGTCCTGGAACACGAAGTGCGGACGTTCGGTCTGGTCATTGACGCCGACTGCGGTCAGCAGCGGCGGCAGCATTTCCCAGTCGTCTCCATCCTCATCACGGGCCACGGCGATACCGACGCAGGCCGTCTGGAAGCGCGAATTGCCGACGTCTTCATAACCCGGCGGCACATCGCCGATTTCCGCTTTACCCACCGTGTGCGAGCCACGCTCGCCAGCCACGTTGCCCTCGAACAGCATGTACAGCTTGCCGTCCTTCGGGTCGCGGAACGGCCACGGATCGCGGAACCCCCAGAAAGCGTTCTGCGCTTCGGTCTGGTACATCTTGCCGTCGGCCTCGAACAGCGGCTTGACCTTCTCGAAGCCCACCAGGCTGACGCCATGCTCGGTGGTCACCACGCGGCCACGCACCTTGACGATGGTCGCGCCTGGCGTGACTGCGGTGTAGTACAGGTCCACTTCACCTTGTTCGTTCAACAGGATCGGCGTGCCGGCCCATTCACGAACGGTGGGCGAAACCCCTTCAGCCATGACCCGGCCGCCGAGTTTCCAGTCCTTGCCGGTGCGGGAGAACCAGTAGTACATCTTTGCCCGACCATGGCGATCGTTCCAGTCGCGGGTGATGTCGTAGTTGCCATTCTGATCGAGGTATTGCGGATCGGTAGGGTGGCGGTCTGCGGTCAGGGTGAAGATCACCGACCAACCATCGACGGAGGTGATGTTGCCGTCGATATCACGCAGCGGCATGGTGTCCCAGATAAACACCTTGTCGCTCAGTACCGGGAAGTCGGCACTCACCAGTGGCTGGGTGGTGGTGGGGTCGTCTGCGCGGACTTTCAGCGCATCGGCGCGGGTCCACAGGCTGGGTTGATGGGGCGTTTTGCCAAATTTTGCGGTGATGCTTTTCATAAGGTAAACCTCGTCCATGAAGGTAGATAAATACTGTATTCATATACAGTGATTTGACTTTAGAAGACTCTATCCTTCGGGTCAAGGAGAAAAATGCATTTATGCATAATTAAAGCTTTTAGGTGAGCTGATACGTTTCACCTGAGGGTTTTTATGGAAGTTAGGCGCTGTGTAGGCGCCCTCACGGTCCTCGGTTTAAATGGATGAGGGTAATAAACGCCGCACTTGCCACTCACATGAGCCAACGCTCATGCTCAGCGTTTTCCAACCACTCGCCGGACACCCACCCATGAGAGACCTGCCGCCGACCGCCACACTGCGAGCGTTTGAAGTTGCCACCCGGCACCCAACCTTTACGGCGGCCGCGCAGGAACTGCATGTCACCCAGAGCGCTGTCAGCCATCAGCTCAGGCATCTGGAGGCGTTGTGGGGGCTGCCGTTGTTCGAACGTGGCAAGGCATTACGCCTTACGGCGGCAGGGGCCACGCTGGCGCCTATCGTGCGGGAGTTCTTCATGAGCCTGGAGGCCACCCTCGGCGATCTGCGCGAGCAAAAAGGCAGGGTGCGCCTGAGTGTCAGCACCACCTACTCCTTCGCGTTGAAATGGCTGCTGCCACGCTTGCCGAACCTGGCTCGCCAGCACCCCGAGCTGTTGGTGTCGCTGCACACCACGGACGACATCATCCACTTCTCCGGCAACCAGGCCGATGTTGCGATCCGGCTGGGCAAGGGCAATTACCCGGGGCTGCATACAGAGTTCTTGTTTGGCGAGCAGGTGTTTCCGGTGGCCAGCCCCGAATTGCTTCGGCGTATGGGTACACCGCGCAACCCGGAAGAACTGTTGCAGTTTCCGCTGCTGATCCGCGACGGCGCCGAGCTGGCGCCGAAATGGGAGGTCTGGTTTGAAAGTGTCGGGCTGGCCTTTTCGCCGCTCAAGGAAAGCGTCAGGTTTGGCGACACCAACATGACGGTCGAGGCCGCCTTGCTCGGCCACGGCGTGGCGTTGGTGCGCAGTCGGCATGTGGAGAACGAAATCAGCGATGGCCGCCTGGTGCGGCTGTTCGATGTGCCGTTCCCATCGCCGCTGGCCTACTATTTCGTGTGCCCCAAGGGCATCGAAGCGCAGCCGCATATCGTCAACTTTCGCCGTTGGTTGAGCCGTGAGGCGCTGAAAGTGCAATGAGCCGGGTCTGAGGATTTGCTCATGCTGCGATGAAGAGACTTCGCTGAAGGCAGGGCGTTGGATTGCTAGGATGGCGCATGCCTATTCATTTGATCTGCCTGGTGCTTTTCGCCGCGCTGCTGCATGCCAGTTGGAACGCACTGCTGCGTGGCGGTGCCGATCGACTCTGGTCAATGACGGTGATGTGCATCGCCATCGCCATTACCTGCCTCGTCGCCGCTGCGTTCCTGGTGCCGCCCGCTATTGAAAGCTGGGGCTATGCGCTGCTGTCGGCATTGCTGCACGTGGGCTACAACCTGTTTCTGGTGCGCAGTTACCGGGTCGGTGACCTCGGGCAGACCTATCCGATATCCCGTGGCTCGTCGCCGGTGCTGATCACGCTTGGAGCTGCCGTCTTCGCCGGCGAAAGCATCACCCCCGGCGAGTTGCTCGGTATTGCGCTGGTATCCGGCGGGATTATTTCCCTGGCGTTCCGAGGCCGCAGGCTGTCGGTGCCCAGCTTGCCCTACGCGCTGGGCACTGGCTGCTTCATCGCCGCCTATAGCGTGGTTGACGGCATTGGCGCCAGGCTCTCCGGCGCGCCGCTCGGCTACACGGTGTGGATGTGCGCGTTGTGGGGCGTGCTGATGCCAGTGGTGTACATCGGCCTGCGCGACGCCCGCAGCTTGTTCCGCGTGCGGCCCGGCACACTGACCGCTGTGGTCGGCGGGCTGGTCTCATTGCTCGCCTATGGGATTGTCATCTATGCCATGAACGAAGCGCCGTTGGGCGCGGTGTCGGCATTGCGCGAAACCAGTGTGTTGTTCGCGGCGTTGATCGGCTACCTGTTCCTCGGCGAGACGCTCACGGCACGGCGGGTCCTGGCGTGCGCAGTGATCGCCAGCGGCATCCTCATTATCGGTTGACAGGGCTGACGGCTCAGGAGGGTATTTCAATGGTTAACGTCTCACAGGCACCGCTTATTCTGATAACCGGTGGCAGTCGCGGAGTGGGCGCAGCCACCGCCCGGCTGGCTGCTGCAAGAGGCTACGATGTCGCGATCAGCTACGTGGCCAATGAGCCTGCGGCCCTGGCGGTAGTGGCGCAAGTCGAAGCATTCGGGCGCCGAGCCCTGGCCATGCAGGCCGACAGTGCCGACCCGGCACAGGTCGCCGAGTTGTTCAGCGCCATCGACCGTACGTTCGGGCGAATCGATGTGCTGGTCAATAACGCCGGGGTACTGGCGACTCAGTCACGCCTGGAAGACCTGGGTTTCGAACGCATGCAGCGCATCTTTGCGGTCAATGCCATAGGGCCGATCCTCTGTGCCCAGCAGGCGGTGAAGCGCATGGCTTACCGGCACAACGGTCCGGGCGGCGTGGTGATCAATGTTTCTTCGGCATCGGCGCGCCTCGGCAGCCCCGGCGAATACGTGGACTATGCGGCGTCAAAGGGCGCCCTGGAGACGTTTACCATCGGCTTTGCCAAGGAGGTCGCGCGGGAGGGCATACGCGTTAACGGTGTTCGCCCAGGGCATATCTATACCGACATGCACGCCAGCGGCGGCGAGCCGGGACGGGTCGATCGCGTCAAGGATTCGATTCCCATGGGCCGTGGCGGTCAGCCGGAGGAAGTAGCACAGGCCATTCTATGGCTGGCCAGCGCAGAGGCATCATTCGTTACGGGTACGTTCCTTGATGTGACGGGGGGTAAATAAAAGCCTGCCTATGTTTTATTCGCACTTTCCTGAGTCGCAGCAACACGCCAGCGCAACAAGTAGTCAGTGACAGTTGTTAATTAAATTAGTGTGCGCAGGCGAACTAACGATGCCTGGCCTGACATACGGATCGTTGTGTACGCGCCGACAGGGAAGTTCAAACGATCGGCGCAATGAACGGCAATTGCGTGAATTGAAGGGGCAGCGAGGCTGCCCCTTCCACTCTCACTCAAGAGCCCGACTTCCGGCCGCCGCCATGGCTGTTCTGCCCGCCTTTACGGCCCGCCTCGGACGCTTTGTCACGGTCATTGGCGAAGTTGCCGCCCGACGATTGGCCGCCTTTTTTCCCTGCTTCGGATGCTTTTTCGCGATCGTTGGCAAAGTTGCCTGGGTTTTTATTGCCTGTGGTCATGACAGTTCTCCAGTCGCTAAGTTAGCGTTTCGTTAGTTGCCCGTTATGGCAGCGGGCATCTATTCCGATAGCGAAGCCAGCAGAAATGTTTTACTGATTTTTATAACAGGCGACGAACGGCAGATAAGCCGGGAAAGTTGTACAAGTTCGCCGTCTTAACGCCGCTTCGTATAAGTTTTTCCCGTTGCTGCGTGCCGGCAATAACAGCGTTCACGCCATTCGTCTTTTTCGTTGCACTTGAACTCCATGGGCCGGCTCAAACGAGGTTCCCCCTCTTTGTGAACTGGAGATTTTTTGCCATGAACCATGACCCATCCAACTCACAGCACCGACCAGTAGAACCGCTCGATAAGCCGAATGACGATGGTTGCGTGATCGGCACCGCCGGACGTGACGAAGACCCAAACGCAACCACTGACTGGGACCACCCCGACAGCCATGCGACCGCTGTCGAGGCCACCGTGACGCCGCCTAACGGCACGCCCGGGATCGACACCGTTCCAGAAGCGGATGATGCCAGCTGAGCAGCAGCGCCGCCGTTTCGCTTGTTGTGCAACGGTTAACCGCTCGTCGTGATACGCAAATTAATTTTGAAATTTTTCACGCGCCGCTCGCTTCCCATGAAAGGTAGGCGCGCATTCCCAAGATGCCGCCACTTTCAGTAAGCCTGAGGAGATTTGTTGATGTTCCTACATAACAAGCGACTTCAATACACCGTACGTGTGGCCGAGCCCAACCCGGGTCTGGCGAACCTTTTGCTCGAGCAATTTGGCGGAGCTCAAGGTGAGTTGGCGGCCGCATCCCGTTATTTCACCCAGGCCTTGGCTGAGGACGATCCAGGGCGCAAAGACCTGTTGATGGACATCGCCACCGAAGAACTCAGCCACCTGGAGATCGTCGGCTCGATCATTGTGATGCTCAACAAGGGCGCCAAGGGCCGAATGGCCGAAGGCGTGGAGGAGGAGGGCGAGTTGTATCGCTCACTCAACGGCGCCGGCAATGACTCCCACATCACCAGCCTGTTGTACGGTGCGGGGGCGCCGCTGATCAACTCGGCCGGAGTGCCCTGGACAGCGGCTTACATCGACACTATCGGTGAGCCCACGGCGGATATGCGCTCCAATATCGCCGCCGAAGCACGCGCCAAAATCGTTTATGAACGGCTGATGAACGTCACCGACGATCCAGGCGTGAAGGATGCCCTCGGGTTCCTGATGACCCGTGAAATCGCGCACCAGATCTCCTTTGAAAAAGCGCTGCATTCGATTCAGCCGAATTTCCCCCAAGGCAAGTTGCCAGGCAAGCCGGAATTCACCCAGGTGTACTACAACATGTCCCAGGGCGCGGAAGACCTGCGTGGTCCTTGGAACCAGGGCGATGAATGGGAGTTCGTGGAGAGCCCGCAACCTGCGGTCGATGGCGGTGATGGCACGGCCAGCGTGCAGCTGGACGCCGACGACGAAGCGCTGCTGAGCGCGATGAAAATCCGCACCGCCTCCGACCCTACCAGCGACCCCACCACCGGCGCTGACCTGGGCGCGGGCCTTCAGCCCAAGCCTGAACTTTGATGCGCGGCAGCCGCACGCTTTCGGGCGTGCGGCTCTTTTATTGGCTTGAAGAGGAGTAACAAGATGGCGACCCCACAGGAAAACCTGCTCGACTGGCTACGCGATGCCCATGCCATGGAGCAACAGGCCGAGAAAATGCTCAAGGCACAATCGGAGCGACTGGAACATTACCCGAAGCTCAAAGCCCGGATCGACGAGCATATTCAGGAAACCCTCGGCCAGCAGGCGCTCATCGATGAATGCCTGGCGCGCCTGGGCGGCAGCGCGTCGACCTTGAAAGACATGGGCGGCAAATTGATGGCGTTCGGGCAGGCGGTTGGTGGCTCACTGATGAGTGACGAGGTGATCAAGGGCGCGATGGCCGGCTATGTGTTCGAAAATATGGAGATTGCCAGCTACACGGCGCTCATAGCGGCCGCGAAAGTAGCCGGAGACGCCGAGACACAAGCGGCCTGCGAAAAGATCCTGCCCCAGGAAATTGCCATGGCCGAGTGGCTGCTCGAGCATTTGCCCGAGCTCACGCAAGCGTTCCTGGAACGCTCTGCAGCCCCTGACACAGAGGCCAAGCGCTGAGGCTGCGCGCGGCGCCCCACCGGCGCCGCGCGTGATTGAGTCCACGCTGGCACTGCGCTGCATTTTCACGGTCAATGGAACACGCACCACTCATCTGGAGGTGAACCGTGACCACAAAGAAAAAGCCCTCAGTCGGCGGTGACGCATTGGCGGTGCTTTCTTCCGACCGTAAAGATCTGTTCTTCGCCGCCATGCAAGCCAGCCACAGCGCGATGATCGTGACTGACCCTGGGCAGCCCGACAACCCGATCATCTTCGCCAACCTGGCGTTCCTGTCTCTGACCGGGTTCGAGCATGACGAGGTGATCGGGCGCAATTGCAGGTTGCTGCAAGGACCGGAAACCGACAAGAGTGCCCTGCGGCAAGTGCAGCGTGCGCTTGAGCAACACCATGAAGCCTGTGTTGAGCTGCTTAATTACCGCAAGGACGGCTCGACCTTCTGGAATGAGATGTTCATCTCGCCGTTGTTCAACGAGCGCGGCCAGCTGGTGTATTTTTTTGCTTCCCAACTGGACGTGAGCCGGCGTCATGATGCGGAACTGCGCGTGCGCCGCGTCCAGGACCTCGAAGCGCTGGGGCAACTGACGGGTGGCATCGCCCATGACTTCAATAACCTGCTGCAAGTGATGGTCGGGTATCTGGAGCTGATTCAGCAGAGCGCCAAGCGCCCCGGCAGCGACCCGCAGCGCATCGTCAACAGCGCCAGCCGTGCCCGGGCGGCGGCTGAAAAAGCGCAAACCCTGACTCAGCACTTGCTGGCGTTCTCGCGCAAGCAGCGGCTCGACAGCCGGGTGATCAATCTGAACACCTTGTTGAGTCGCCCCGATTTCCAGGGTGTGCTGCATGACGTAGAACTGCAGGTGGAACTCGCCGACGATCTGTGGAACTGCTGCATTGACCCTGCCCAGGCAGAGCTGGCGGTGCGGCACCTTCTGTCGAATGCCCAGGATGCATTGGAAGGGTGCAGCGAGCCAGCAGTGACGGTTAAAACCCGCAACGTCCAAGTGCCGGGCGAGGTCGGTGCTGAACGCGATGGCCTGGCTGAGGGCCGTTACGTCAGCATCTCGGTGTCTGATAACGGCAACGGCATCGCCGAGGATATTAAAGATAAAGTCATGCAGCCGTTCTTCACCACCAAGGAAGAAGGCAAGGGCTCGGGCCTGGGACTGTCGATGGTGTATGGCTTCGTCAAGCAATCGGGCGGCACGGCGCGGATCCATTCCTATCCGGGTGTCGGTACCACCATACGCCTGTACTTTCCGGCCGATGACAGCCAGCCCTGGGTCGAGCAAACATCCGCCACCGCCTCACTGCAGGGCCACGAGAACATCCTGATCGTGGAGGACCGGCCCGACGTGGCCGAGTTGGCCCAAGTGATCTTGTCTGACTACGGTTACCGGACCGGCATCGCGCACACCGCCGCCGAAGCATTGAGCATGCTCCAGAGCGTCCCGTATGACCTGGTGTTCAGTGACTTGATCATGCCGGGCGCGATGAATGGGGCGGTACTCGCGCGTGAAGTATCGCGCTTGTATCCCCACGTCAGGATCCTGCTCACGACCGGCTATGCAAAAGACGCATTGGAGCGTGCGGAAATACAGGTGCATGAATTCGAGCTGATTCAAAAGCCCTATCAACCCACGGACCTGCCCCGAAAAATCCGCGCGGTGCTGGATGCCGGATCTACGGGGACAGCCGACACGGTTAGCGGAGTACTGCCAGCGACAGGTTGAGTACCAGCACCAGCAGAATTGAACATCCAAATACGCTGCGCGCCCAGCGGGGCGGGTCCGTCAGGCGCGTGGCGCTGGCAGCGAGCGCCATCCAATAACCGCAGAACCCGAGCATCAGCGCGAAATACACGGCGTTCATCTGCGCAACCGCGCCCAACGCCATGGTGCTGGCGAGGAATGCCAGGATGTACGCGTGTATCTGTCGGTAGGCCTTGGGCAGGCTAAGCAGCGGCAGGCGCGCGGCGCGAAAGTCCTCGCGACGCATCACGGTGATGGCATGGGAGTGAGGCATCTGCCAACAGCAGAACACCACCACCAGCAGCATCGCCGTCGCGTCGAACCGACCGCTTACCGCGCAATACCCGATCACCGGCGGCATTGCCCCGGAAAGGCTGCCGATCAGGGTTGCCCAGTGGGAGCGCCGCTTCAGCCAGTAGGTATACACGCCCGCGTAGATGACCAGTCCCACCAGCGCGAGGATGCAAGCCAACAGATTGCTGCCGGCCCATAGCAAACCAAAGCCGATGACGCCCAGTGCGATGGCGTAACCGACGGCGGCGGGCACGCTGATAGCGCGCAGTGCCAGCGCGCGGTGGCAGGTACGCACCATGCGCCGGTCGATATCACGGTCGACACAGTTGTTGATGACACAGCCGCAGCCGATCACCAGTGCGGTGCCGAGCAGGGTGGCCAGCAAGTGGGCAGGATTCGCCAGATGGCCGCTGCCCGCGAGGAAGTAGCCCCCAGCACCGACGCGAGATTGCCGAAAATAATCCCCGGCTTGGTCAGTTGAACCCCGACATTGAACAGCCCCAGCCAGTGTTTCAGTGCGCCAGCATGTTGTGATGAATACTGTTCATGATCCATAGCGAAAGTCCTACCAGCAGAAGGATGATGACCGCCGAGAAAATCAGCGCAATCAGGTTCCAGCGTTGCTCCTCGGCGGTATCCAGATGCAGGAAGAACTTCAAGTGGACCACGATTTGTATCGCGCCCAGCGCCACCACCAGCCAGGCGGTGGTGGTGCGTGGCAGTGACGGAAACATCACCATGGCGAACGGGATCAGGGTGAGCAGCACCGACACCAGGAAGCCGACCAGGTAGGAGCGGCTGCTGCCATGGCTGCTACCTGCGCTGCTGTGAACCGAACTTTGCTTGTACATGTCACACCACCCCCAACAGATAGACCACGGTAAAGACGCAGATCCACACCACGTCCAGGAAATGCCAGAACAGGCTCAGGCAACTGAGCCGGGTGGCGTTGGTGCTGGTCAGGCCACGCTGGTGCACCTGCACCATCAGCACCGCCATCCACACCAACCCCGTCAACACGTGCGCGCCGTGGGTGCCGACGAGGGTGAAGAAGGCGGTCAGGAAGCCACTGCGGTCCGGCCCATAGCCCTCTTCAATCAAATGATGGAATTCGTTGATTTCCATGGCGATAAACCCGGCGCCCAGCACGAAGGTGAGCCCCAGCCAGCGCAGAACCTGGGGCTGCTGGCCACGGTTCATCGCGAGCATCGCGTAGCCGTAAGTGATGCTGCTCAAGAGCAGCAGCATGGTTTCAGCCAGCACATAGGGCAGCTCGAAAATGTCCGCACTGGAAGGGCCGCCCGCGACACTGTCGCGTAATACCGCATAGCCGGCGAACAAGGTCGCGAACAGGATGCAGTCGGTCATCAGGTAGATCCAGAACCCGAACAGGCTCAGGGAACCGGCGTCTTCATGCCCTTGTTCGTGGGTGTGGGCGATGTCTTTTTCGATCACGATATTGGACATAAGAGTCAAGCCTCTGCCAGGTCTTTGAGACGGGCCGTTTCGATGCGCGCCACCTCTTCTGCGGGCACGAAGTAGTCAGTGTCTTCGTCGTAACTGCGCACCACGAACGCAACCACCGACGCCACCAGACCGAACGCCGCCAACCACCAGATATGCCACACCAGGGCGAAGCTGCAGATCAGCGCGAACGCACTGATAACCAGGCCCGAGGCGGTATTGCGCGGCATATGGATGCTGCGATAGTCGGTATGGCTCAGGGTGCTCACGCCGCGCTCCTTCATGCCCCAATAGGCGTCCAGGTCGTCGACCTTGGGTTGCTCGGCGAAGTTGTACAGCGGCGGCGGAGAGGAGGTGGCCCACTCCAGCGTGCGCCCGTCCCACGGATCGCCGGTGAGGTCGCGATACTGGGGGCTGTGGCGGTTGCGGATGCTGACGAACAGTTGCAGTGCCTGAGCGGCCACGCCGCAGAGGATGATCGCCACCCCGACCAACTCCAGCAGCAACCAGGGCCGCCATTCCGGGTTGTCGAAGTGGTTGAGGCGCCGGGTCATGCCCATGAAGCCCAGCACGTACGACGGCATAAAGGCGAAGTAGAAGCCGATCAACCAGCACCAGAACGCGATGCGTCCCAGCTTGTCGTTCAAGCGGAAGCCGAAGGCCTTGGGGAACCAGTAGGTCAGGCCCGCCATGTAGCCGAAGACCGCGCCGCCGATGATCACGTTGTGAAAGTGCGCGATCAGGAACAGGCTGTTGTGCAGCAGGAAGTCGGCGCCGGGAACTGCCAGCAGTACCCCGGTCATCCCGCCGATGCTGAAGGTCACGATAAAGCCCATGGTCCACAGCATCGGGGTTTCAAAGCGCACTCGGCCACGGTACATGGTGAACAGCCAGGTGAAGATCTTCACCCCGGTCGGCACGGCGATGATCATCGTCATGATGCCGAAGAACGCGTTGACGTTGGCCCCCGCACCCATGGTGAAGAAATGGTGCAGCCACACGATGAACGACAACACGGTAATCGCGATCGTTGCCCATACCAGCGACACATAGCCGAACAGCCGTTTACTGCTGAACGTGGCGGCAACCTCCGAAAATACCCCGAACGCCGGCAGGATCAGGATGTACACCTCCGGATGCCCCCAGGCCCAGATCAGGTTGACGTACATCATCGGGTTGCCGCCGGCTTCGTTGGTAAAGAAGTGCATGCCCAGGTAACGATCCAGGCTCAGCATCAGCAGGGTGGCGGTCAGGATCGGAAACGACGCCAGGATCAACACCGAAGTGCACAGCGCATTCCAGGTGAACACCGGCATCTTGAACAGGGTCATGCCTTGGGTACGCATCTTCAAAATCGTGACGAAGAAATTCACCCCCGTCAGTAGCGTGCCTATGCCGGATATCTGCAAGGACCAGATGTAGTAATCCACCCCCACACCGGGGCTGTACGCTAACCCCGATAACGGCGGGTAGGCGACCCAACCGGTTCGCGCAAACTCACCGATCCCCAGTGAGACGTTGACCAACGCGGCACCGGCCACGAACAGCCAGAAGCTCAGCGCGTTGAGAAACGGGTAGGCCACATCGCGTGCGCCGATCTGCAACGGCACTACAACGTTCATCAAGCCGACCACGAAGGGCATGGCCACGAAAAAAATCATGATCACGCCGTGGGCGGTGAAGATCTGGTCGTAGTGTTCCGGCGGCAGATAACCCGGCCCGCCACTGGCGGCCATGGCTTGCTGGGTGCGCATCATGATCGCGTCGGAAAAACCGCGCAGCAGCATCACCAGTGCAACGATGATGTACATGCAGCCGATCTTTTTGTGGTCCACCGAGGTGAACCACTCGCGCCACAAATAGCCCCAATTGCGCTTCCAGGTGATGGTGCCCACCATCGCCACACCGATCAGGCCGATAATGGCCAAGGTGTACATCACGATGGGTTCAGTGGTTGGAATCGCGTCCCACGACAGTTTTCCGAACATTGTTACCGCTCCTCAGCCAGCAGACTCGGGTGTTGATCGGCGCGCGTTTCAACGCCGCTCACGGGCGCGCGCTTGGGTTTATTGGCCTTGTTCATGCCTTCGTATTTATCGACGATGTCCAGGAACAGCCGCTCCTGAACCGCCGAGTAGTAGGTCACCGGGTGCTTGATGGTTGGCTTGGCCAATTGCGCATAGCTCGTCTGGTCCAGCGGCGTTGCCGCGCCCTTGACCTTGCTCACCCAGCTTTGGAAGTCGGCGGGGCTCAGCGACAGGGTAGAGAAATGCATGTCGGAAAAACCGGGGCCGTTGTAGTTGGCGGCGATGCCCTTGAATTCGCCGGTCTCGTTGGCGATCAGGTGCAGCTTGGTCTGCATGCCGGCCATGGCGTAGATCTGCCCGCCCAACGCCGGGATGAAGAAGGAGGTCATGGCCGCGTCGGAGGTGATGGTGAAACTCACCGGCGTGTGCACCGGCAGGGCCAGTTCGTTGACGCTGGCGATACCCAGGTCGGGGTAGATGAACAGCCACTTCCAGTCGGTGGCCACCACTTGCACATTGATTGGCGGCGTGTCCGAGTCGAGCGGGCGATAGGGGTCGAGGGCGTGGGTGGTTTTCCAGGTCACCCAGCCCAAGGCGATGATGATCAGCAGCGGCACGCCCCACACCACCGCTTCGATCTTGTGGGAGCTGGCCCAGCGTGGCGAGTAACGCGCCTTTTTATTGGTGGCACGGTAGCGGTAGGCGAATACGAACATCAGCACGATCACCGGCACCACCACCAATAACATCAGGCCTGTGGCGAGGATAATCAGGTCGCGTTCATCGGTTGCAACCTGCCCCTTGGGATTGAACACCACGAGGTTGCAGCCGGTTAATAAGAAAGTGCTGGCGAGATAGGCCAGGCAATAACTCATCGTTCGTTTCATGCCTTGCTCCTGTTGTGAAAACATCCGTGATTGCGCTGTCGAACAATTTGAATGGGGCCCTCAGGGGTTGGTTTAACAAAATGTTACGTCGCCTGACGAACGGTTTAACAAGCGAAACGCTAATGAGGCTTCTATAAAGTTCGCCTTGGAAAAAACACGGAATCCCTGCTAAAGAGTTCAGGTCTTAGTTGAAAGACCAACCCCTAACGGTCTTGGAGAACAGCTATGTTCATTCGCGGCAATACCTATAACGCCTGGGCCGCAAAAGCACTGGACGAAGAGTGCTTTACCCAGGAAGTGGAAAACGGCTGCCATATCGAAGTCAGGGCCCGCGAGCGGGAGGATGCCGATATCGAAGTGCTGCTGTGCGTTTACACCGCTACGGGCCAATGTGTCGCTGAGCGCACCAAGCAGTTACCGGGCGCGGAGTGGACAGTGCAGGACGCGCTCAAGCGCGGTATCGACCAGGCCGAAAGGATTGCCGGGGGCGAATCCGGTCGATTGCCCTGCGCTGACGCACACGGGCACGACGACGACTGACGAGGCGCCTGCGCTGGATTCTCACGAATAAAGGAACTTTGGTGACGCGGGCATTTTCCATTGTAGATAGCCCTGCATCAGCCGGCCCACGCCGGCTGATCGCTGATCGTAAACTGCCGCCAGAGCCGCCCCATGACCGAATCCACGCTCAGCCACGCCGAACCTTCCAAGCCGTCCTTGCGCCGCGCCGTCACCGGCCCGATGTTGTTCCTGTTCATCCTGGGCGATGTGCTCGGCGCAGGCGTGTATGCGCTGGCCGGCACCATCGCCGGCCAGGTGGGCGGGGCGATCTGGGTGCCGTTACTGGTGGCGCTATTCTTCGCCATGCTCACGGCCGGCTCCTACGCCGAGTTGGTGACCAAGTACCCGCACGCCGGCGCCGCTTCGGTGTTCGCCGAGAAGGCGTTCAAGTCACCGCTGGTCTCGTTCCTGGTGGGCTTTTGCATGCTCGCGGCGGCCGTGACCAGCGCGGCCGGGTTGTCGCTGGCGTTTGCCGGGGACTACCTGGCCGCGTTCATCGATGTCTCCCCCCATGTGGCGGCGCTGGTCTTCCTGGTGGTGATTGCGCTGTTGAACGCCCGCGGGATCAAGGAGTCGCTGGGGGCCAATATGGTCATGACGTGCGTGGAACTGTCCGGGCTGTTGTTGGTGGTAGTCGCTGCGGCGTGGTGCTTCCAGTCCGGTGAAGCCAACCTTGGGCGCGCGTTTGAATTCAAGCCTGGCGTCAATCCCATGCTGGCGGTGCTGGGCGCTGCGTTGTTGGCGTTCTATTCGTTTGTCGGCTTTGAGACGTCGGCCAACCTGGCGGAAGAAATCCGTGGGGTGCGCAAGATTTACCCGCGTGCGTTGTTCGCTGCGTTGATCACCGCTGGCATCGTGTATATGGCGGTCGGTGTTGCTGCATCGGTGGTGTTGCCGATGGATAAGTTGACGGCCACTTCGGCGCCGTTACTCGAAGTTGTGCGGGCCTCGGGCTTGAACATTCCACCGCAGCTGTTTGCCTTCATTGCCTTGGTAGCGGTGGCTAATGGCGCTTTGCTGACAATGGTCATGGCCAGTCGCCTGACCTACGGCATGGCGCGCATGGGCCTGCTGCCGGAGCCGTTGTCGCGGGTGCTGCCCAAGCGCCGTACGCCTTGGGTGGCGATCATCGCCAGCACTGCCGTGGCGATTGCGTTGACCTTGACCGGCACGCTGGCGGCGTTGGCTGAGACGGTGGTGTTGTTGCTGCTGTTTGTGTTTCTCAGTACCAACCTGGCGGTCTTGGTGCTGCGCCGTGACCGGGTCGAAGAGCGGCATTTTCGTGTGCCGAGTTGGGTGCCGGTGTTGGCGATTGTGTCGTGTCTGATCCTGCTTAGTCAGCAGAGTCTGGATACCTGGTTGCGGGGTGGGGCGTTGATGGTGCTGGGGGTGGTGTTGTATGGGTGCAATCGGTTGGTGGCACCTGCTGTTCAGGAGCCAAAGCCTCTCTAACTGACGCGCCGCGTTCCAAGGATGCTGGATCAGAACGGGTCCATATCCGTTGCTGCGGTAACGGATATGGACTCAGTCAACCCCACCTCCCATCAGGGCCTGAACACTACCCGCATACACGCATCCGACTTCTCCTTGAACATCGCGTACCCCTGCGCGCCATCTTCCAGACTCATCGGATGGGTCAACAGATAAGCAGGATCCAACTCGCCTTTCTGAATATGCTCAAACAAGGTCGTCGCATAACGCTGCCCCGGCTGCTGCCCGGCTTTCAACGTCAGGGCCTTGTTGACGATTGCTCCCATGGGAAACTTGTCGAGCAGCCCCCCATACACCCCGACTACCGACACCGTGCCGCCTTTACGGCAAGCACGTATGGCCTGCCTGAGCACACTGCCGCGTTCGGTGTGCAGCCTGAGCAATTGCTTGGCCTTGTCATAGGCATAGTCGATCTCGGTACCGTGCGCCTCCATGCCCACGCAGTCGATGCAGCGGTCCGGCCCACGGCCACCGGTCAGTTCCAGTAAGGCGTCATGCACATTGGTGTGCTCGTAGTTGAGCGGGATCGCCTTGCCGCGCTCTTGTGCCAGGCGCAGCCGGTCCGGATATCGGTCGATCGCGATCACCCGTTCTGCGCCCAACAGATAGGCGCTGCAAATAGCCATCTGGCCTACGCCGCCGCAGCCCCACACCGCCACGGTGTCGCCGGGCTGGATGCCGGCATTGTCCGCCGCGAAGTAACCGGTCGGCGCTGCATCCGACACGAACAGCGCCTGCTCGTCGCTGACCCCGTCGGGCACCTTGAACAGGTTGACGTCGGCGAACGGCACCCGCACGTAGGTGGCGTGGCTGCCGGGGTAGCCACCGAAGGCATGGCTGTAGCCGAGGATGCCACAGCACGGCTGGCCGTACAGGAGGTCCGTCGCCGAAGGGTTGGGGTTGGAGTTATCGCAACAGGAGAAATCGCTGCGTTGGCAGGGTTCGCAATTGCCGCAGCCGATGATCGAAATGGTGACCACTTTGTCACCCTGGCGCAGGTCCGTGATGCCTTTGCCCACCTCGACGACTTCCCCCATGAATTCGTGGCCGATGATATCTCCAGGCTTCATCGCCGGTACGTAGCCGCCAAGCAAATGCAGGTCGGAACCGCACACGGAAGACAGCGTGACGCGAATGATCGCGTCACGCGGGTTGAGGATCGTCGGGTCGGGAACGTTGTCGACTTGCAGTGTATTCGGTGCTTGCCAAGTGAGTGCGCGCATCAGTGATTTCCCCCTTCAATGGCGACGCCGGTTTTGACTGCCGGGTGATCGGTGGTCACCTGGTCGTCGGCGGCGTGTACGTAAAAAAAGTCGTCGTCCTGTTCCGGTCTGAGGCGGTTGTTGCTGACCTCGCCGGTTTCCAGTTGCTGTTTCACCGCCTGCAATGCATTGAGCAAGGCTTTGTCACTGAACAGGCTGATTGCACGAGCGAGGCCATAGCCCAATTTGCCCATGGCCGGCTTGCAGACCACCACCGCTTTGACTTGCGTGCCACGGCCGGCGGGAGCGGGGGTCAGTGAGACGGTAATGTCGTGCGCCCAGCGCGCATCGCCTGGGGTTTTCCAATGCAACACGGCCGGCTCCTGGGTTTGGGTCTGGATCAGCGTGCACTGCACGCGTTTGCCGACGGGAGCGCGGAGCGTCCAGCGTGTGGTATCCGGCGCCAGTTGCTCGATGCTGTCGACCCAGCGCAGCAGCGGGCCAATCTGCTCGGGCCGGGCGAGGAAAGCAGACACCTCTTCGAGCGGGCGACCTATTGTGATACTGCGCGTGATCGCCTCGCTGATCGGCCAGTGATGCTCGCGACTGAACTGCTGTTCGAAGGGGGTTGGCGTCAGTGCCTGCTTCAGCGTGCAATGGCCGGCGGTACCGCGAACCAAGGCGTAGGCGCCTGCCGCGGTCTGCAATGCGCCGCCCAATCCGCCGGTGCGCCAGCCGTTCAGCAGCAGGGCAGCGCCGGCCGTCAGCGAAAGTCTGCGTTCGGCCTTGGTCAGCGTGCCGCGTCGATGGGTGTCTTCAGAGGTATGGTGCGCTATCAGTGGATGCTCAGTCATGTTGCAGTCCTCCAACGGGTGTGTGTGCGGTAGAAAATCCGCCGCCGTTTGAGGTTCCACAACATTTTGCGTAGGGGGATGAAAGGTGTCAGCGCCTAGGGAGGGTTCAGAAGCCCGCGAGGCGGCATGCGGCGACGCGCGAAGTCGTCCCAGCGCTCAGGCTCACGCTGTTCGCCACAGCGCATGCACACATATACATCCGGTTCCAGGCCCAGATAGTAGCCCTTGCGTATATAAGGATGATCGCACGCAACTGGCCGATAGCCTTGGCCCGTCCGACTACACTGCTTAGTCATATAAACTGCCCTGAAAAAAAGCCCGCACTAAGTACGGGCAAGACAGGAGTTTTTACCAAGAGCCTGGAGTGAACAGACTCACTATTGAGAATCCAAAAAAGCCGACGCGGTTTTATTTTTTTTCGTAACTGCCGACGAATGGTCGTTGGCTTATACAAACAAGAAAACTGTGCAGGCTGGTCAGTTAGCCAAGAAAAATTCTGAACCTTCGTTCTGATCAAACAACAAAAAGATCAGAAGGAGCGGCTATGAAAAATTCTTTATATATCATTGAGTACGACTACCACCATGAGCCGAAGTCTTTCATTATAAGAGCGGAGGTCATGAACAATACGGAGGCATGGCATTGGGCATGTTGCGATGCAGGGATCGGCATTATTCCAAGGTCGCGCAATGAAAAGATCAAACGAATGAGCAAGCCACTCGCCGAGCGTTACGGCATTGAACATGTAAGGTGGCGTCCGTCCGGCAGTGTTCCGTTTATTGCACAGCCCTACGTCCCACCTCCGCCTGAATAAAAGCGAGTTTAATGGGGCATCCAGTCGCCCTTTGTTCAGAACTTACTGGTTTCCTCGGCGAGTTTGCAGGGCATATAACTTTTGCACACTGCGTTGAAGTGCATCTTTCATAAGTTCGGCCGCGTACAGTTGCCTGCACGTCGGGCAGAGCATTTCAGAGGCTGTCGCCACCAGGTACTCAGGTTCGTCCGTGGTCGGTTCATAGGTTGTCTTGCATTGAACACAACGGCGGTTCGCTTGTAGATGGGGCACATCGATTCCTCCCTGAATGGAGTGCCACCATTCATCATCGGGCGGATGTTTTCAACCGCTAAACGGGAAAATTTCAAACAAGCGATTAGTTGATATTTTAATGCCAGTATCCTGAGTCGACAGCGCATCGTGTCCGGGCGAAAGGCTAGGAGTGGATGAAGCTGCTCACGAACTCCGCCTTGATGACCGGCAGTTCGATGCCGTGGATCAAGCCGGCGGCCAGCGCCTGGTGAGGGTCGAGAATGCGCGGTGCGGCGATCAGGTACTTTTCCGTTTCCAACGGTTCGCTGGCAGCGGCGGTGCGTTCGGCCACGATGCGTGCATACAGTTGCAAGTCGTAATCGAGGCTCATCGCGTATTCGGACATGCGCGAATGGTCGACCGCGCCTTGCACGTGCCAATGAAACGGGTGGAACAGGAATTTGCTGTGGGTGCAGGCGGTGCGGCGTTCACCGGCGAGAAAAATGATATTGCCCATCGATTCCACCGTGCCCAGGTTATGGGTATGCACCGGGATCGGCAGCGACATCAGGAAGTTGTACATCGTAAAACCATAGCTGCATTCGCCGCCCATGGTCGCGATGTTCAATACCAGGCCCGAAGCATCTTGCTGCACGGCCAACGAGGCTTTTTCGATCAGTTGGCTGCAGGTCGAGGCGGTGACAGGGCCGGTAAAATTAATAATGTGTAAAGGCATGGTGTCCCTCATCAATGAAAGCAGGGGAGCACTGCTCCCCTGCGTCAAGCACATTAACTATTGCGGCCGCCACCATGGCTGTTTTCGCCGCCTTTACGTCCGGCTTCCGAGGCTTTCTCCCGGTCGTTGGCGAAATTCCCGCCACTGTTCTGGCCGCCTTTGCTACCGGCTTCAGCGGCGCGCTCGGGATCATTCTTGAAGTTGCCGCCGCTGTTCTGACCGCCTTTGCTACCGGCTTCAGCGGCGCGTTCAGGATCGTTCTTGAAGTTCCCGCCACTGTTCTGGCCGCCCTTGCTGCCGATCTCTTGATAGAACTCTTTATCATGAGAAGCAGACGTGGCTTCGCCACCTTTTTTACCGGCTTCGTTGACACTCATTTGGCCTTTTTTGTCTTGAGTACTCATGTTCAGTTACCTCGTCGTTATGTCGGTTATACAACGTTCATTTCGATCTTGCAGGGAACTTGCACTCAGTCTGCGAGTGCGCTGGCTATAAGTTTCTCTCGCACAACGGTGGTGTTTGCGTCGCGCCGATAGTTGCTTCGGCTAGTTCGGAAACTTGCCGGCGTTCGTAACAGGGAGTTGTGCTTGAACGCGCAACGGTCTTTGCCTCAGTTCGCACTTCCATCACCGGCTGGCGATGGAGCTCGCCACGCTGATAATCAATTGACGCTCGCATGATTGATGCCCTTCGTTATGACTTGCGTCCACCACCATGGCTATTCTGGCCGCCTTTACGACCGGCTTCCGAGGCTTTCTCGCGGTCGTTGGCAAAGTTGCCCCCTGACGACTGGCCGCCTTTTTTTCCGGCTTCCGAAGCTTTTTCGCGGTCGTTAGCGAAGTTGCCAGGATTTTTATTACTCGTGGTCATAACAATACTCCAAGTTAAATTGTCGTTTCGCTAGTTGCCCATTTATGCAACGGACATCTACTCCGATAAGAGCAGGCGGGCAGTGGTTTTGAATTTTTTTAGAAACGCCGATGAACGGTAGTGAGTAGCCAGAAACTTATACAAATCGTCGCTTGGCAAGCCGCTTCGTATAACTTTTCAGAGGGAGGTTGATATTGAAATAATGGCGTTGCTGACCATTCGGCTTAGTTTCAAGTGTGTGTTTCTGAAGGCGGAATAAGCGTGGCTGATCTTTGTCGGCGTTACTCCTTGCTTGGCGCCGTCTGCGGCCAATGCTGGCCTTTTCACACGCTATTGCTGCAGCCCCGCCAGACTGCTTGTATGCTTGCGCCCCGGAACCGGTGGCCGCTGTGAGTACCGACGTTCGATTGATGGCTGGAATGGGACCGGACTTCCTTTAAGGTGCTGACGTGAAGCGTGATACCCGCCTCGTGATGCTTTTGCTGTTGGTGATCAGCTGTTCCCTGACTTCGTTGACGATCTGGAAAGTCCTGTCTTCCCGTGAGCGTGCGCTGGCGGAAGTGAACGTGCATGGCTTGAACCTCACCCAGGCGCTCACGACCTATACCGAAGGGATCGTGCGCCAAAGCGCGCTGCTGTTGCTGGGCCTGGTCGAGCGCCTGGAAACCGAAGGCAGTGGCCCGGCGCAGATCCAGCGCATCAGCGCGTTGATACGTCGTCAGCAGCCGGTGATGCCGCAACTCAGCGGCATCACCATCTATGACCGGCAGGGTGGCTGGTTGATGTCGTCCAACCGCGCGATTCCGGCGGGCGCCAACAGCAGCGCGCGCGCCTATTTCATCCATCACCGCGACGATCCGAGCCGTGAGCCTTTCATCGGTCCGCCGATTCAGAGCCATACCAACCAGGAGTGGGTGGTTACCATCAGCCGCCGCTTCGATGACGCGGCCGGCAACTTTGCCGGGGTGGTGGCCGTGACCTTGGGCGTGGAGAACTTTCTGCGCGTGTTCGGCAAGCTCGACGTCGGCCAGGACGGTGCGATCGGTTTGTCGTACACCGACGGCACCTTGCTGGTGCGCTATCCCTTCCGCGAGCAGGACATGGGCCGCAACTTTTCCACCTCGCCGATCTATTCCCAGTATCTGGTCGACCGCTCCGTTGGCACCGCTGCTTACACCTCCAGTCTGGATGGGGTAGAGCGGCTGTATGCCTTTCGCAAAAGCGAAAGCCTGCCGCTGATTACCACCGTCGCCCTGGGCAAGCACGAAGCGCTCGCGGCCTGGCGCATTGAAGCCGCGTTGTCGGCTGTGGTGGTGGCGGGGCTGCTGGGGCTGACCGGTTTGATCGGTTGGTTTCTGATCCTTGATATCCGCCGGCGAACCGAGGCCGAAGAGGCGCTGCGTATCGCCCAGCAACAGCTGCTCGACTCTAATCGGCAGCTTGAGTTACTGGCGATGAAGGACGCGCTGACCGGCTTGGCCAACCGACGCTGTTTCGATGAGACCCTGGCCCTGGAAGCGCGCCGGGCGCAACGCGACGGCACGACGCTGGCCATGCTGATGATCGATATAGACTATTTCAAGCGGTACAACGATGCCCTCGGTCACGTTGCGGGCGATGCCTGCCTGCAGAGGGTCAGCGCACTGTTGGAGACATGCGTGCGGCGCCCTTCGGACCTGGTGGCGCGTTACGGCGGCGAAGAAATAGCGATCATCATGCCCGCGACCGACAGCGAAGGCGCGGCAGTGGTGGCGCAATTGATCCTGGATCGACTGCTGCACGCCGATATCGCTCATCCGGGCAGCCCATTCGGGTGTGTGAGTGTGAGTATCGGGGTGGCGGCGGGTGCAGGTGCTGAGCTGGAGCCTGCGCTCGGCTTGATCGAAGCGGCGGACCAGGCGCTTTATAACGCGAAGTCTGCAGGGCGTAATGGATTTGCGCTGCGCTGAGGAGCCCGACGCGAATTAACGGCCCGATCGCGATCCGACAGTGGAAGGGGGCTTGCTCCCGATAGCGGTGTATCAGTTGAGCCTGAGCTGAATGATACTCCGCCATCGGGGCATGGGTATCTACACAATTTTGGCGCGGCCCTGAACCTGCGGCGGCCCAGGAGCCGAAGCCTCTCTAACTGATGCCCCGCGACCAAAATGTGGGAGGGGGCTTGCTCCCGATGGCGGCCTGACAGCCGACCAGGATATTGGATCAAGGCGAGTACATATCCGTTGCTGCGGTAACGGCTGCTATGGGTTCCGCCCTTACGGCGTCTCACTTTTGAAAAGCGCAAAAGTAAGCAAAACGCTCTTGCCCCACCACTCGGCACCTCGCTTAGGCTCGGTGTGCCCGTAATCCGACAGTGATTTGGGGGGCCGCCGCCACGCGCCATCCATGGCGCGGGGCGGCTAAACCGGCATCCCTGCCGGTTTACCCCCCAAATCACTATCGGATTACGGCCAGCGTGGTTTAACGGGGCGCCTAGATCAAAAGCAAGATCAAGAGCGACTCGCTTCGCATCGTGGTTACCGTAGGCTGCTACAAAGTTGTGTAGATACCTATGGCCATCGGGGGCAAGCCCCCTCCCACATTCAGGTCGCGCAGCGTCAGTTAGAGGTTCGGGGCCATGCCAACGTTGTGTAGATACCCATGGCCACCCCCTCCCACAGGGTTAACCTCAATCGGCACCGACCAGCGCAGGCCGGCGACTGCCGAGTTTGCGCAGGCGCTCAACCGGTGTGTTCGCCATCGCCTCTTCATGCAATGCAGTTTCCAGCGCTTCCAGATGCCGCGACAGGATCTTCACCGAGCCGCTCGGGTTGGCAGGGTCGAACGGGATCTTGCCATTGGCGACCAACACCATGGCCAGTTCCCAGGCGCGTTGTGAGTTGTTCATCACGCCACCTCCTTTTCACGCCGGGCAACCGTTGCGTCTTCATTCGCCGCGCTGGATGCGGGCGAGGGGAAGTGGGTGTTGAGCACGCTCAGGTGTTCAATGGCTTCACGAAACAGCGCTTCGGCTTTGCCGCGCAAGCGCAGGTACTCATCGAACATCTGGCTATCGAAATCGGGGCGCTCCAACAGGTCGAACGCGTTGCGGCTGATGGCGTTGGCTTCATTGAACAGCTTCTGGTTTTGATCCATTGCCAATTGGCGGCAGGCCATCAGTTGGGTGTAAGCGTCGTGATGTTGCATGGTGTAAGTCCTTCTTCAACAGGTTCCGATAGGGCTGTGACCCGCCTGCAACGGGACGGTATCAATTTGGTTGCTTCTGAAATATTGATCAATTCAACGATTCAGTTCCGTCGGAACTATCGTTTATTTAGATTCGGCACCTGTCAGCGCAAAAATTCTGAACCCTGCCACCGCCCCGCCAACCTAATGCTGCATAACCGGGAGGTGCACCATGGAACTGACGTATTTCTGGATTGGCTTGATGATCATCCTGTTGTTGCTCGACCTGTGGGTCCTCAACAGCGTGTGGCGTAGCGAAAACTCTTCGGGGAGCAAGGCAGGGTGGACCGCCGTGGTCGTCTTGCTGCCGTTGCTGGGCGCGGTGATATGGGCGGTGTACGGCCCGCGCGGCGTGACCAAGGGCCCGTCCTCGCCGGAGCACAGCAAGGGCTGAAAGAGGGCTGGCTATGCGCGAGTCAAAGCCTGATGACCTGCACAGCCGCGACTATCCGGTACGCGAGGACATGCCTTTGCAACGCAAAGTCTGGCGCTTCGAGCGGCTGGGCTGGTACGGGCTGGTCGTGCTCATGGTACTGACGCTGGCGGGGCTGTTTTCCAAGGGGCCGTTGAGCACCACCGAGGCACGCAGCGCCGACGGGCAGCTACGCGTCGAATACCAGCGCTTCCTGCGCAATGGTTCGTCCGATGCGTTGGTGATCCACCTGCAAGGCGCTGCGCGCAAGCCATTGGAAGTCGAAATCAACGGCGAGCTGTTGCAGGGCTTCAACGTGGAGATGCTCCAACCCCAGCCCCTCAAGGCCAGCGCGGCGGGAGAGGGCGTAAAGCTGTGGACGCTGAGCGACGATCAAGGGCGGGCCACGCTGTACCTGAGCTTGCGCAGTGACGGCGTCGGCAATTTCGACACCCGGGTATCGCTGGCCAACGGCGCCACCGTGGACGTATCCCAGTTCATTTATCCCTAGGGGGGCAATCATGGACTCCGTCTTGCGGGCAGCCGCGATTTACCTGGTATTGATGATCCTGTTCAAGGTCGCGGGCCGACGCTCCCTCGCCGAACTCAACACCTTTGATCTGGTGCTGCTGATGGTGATTGGTGAGGCGACCCAGCAGGCCCTGCTGGGGGATGATTTCTCGCTGACCAATGCGGTGCTGGTCATCGTCACGCTGATCGCTATCGACATCGGCCTGTCATTGCTCAAGCAGCGTTCGCTGTGGTTTTCACGGGTGCTCGATGGCGGGCCGACGGTGGTGGTCGAAGAGGGCCGAGTCCTTCACGAACGCCTCAAGCGCGCCCGCCTGGATGAAGACGATATCCTCGAGGCGGCCCGGTCGGCCCAGGGTATTCTCGAGATCAAGCACATCCGCTTCGCGATCCTCGAGCGCAACGGCAAGATCTCGGTGATTCCTTACCAATAACCGCGCCTAGCGCCGTGCGCGGCACAGGCTCTGGATCAAGCTGATCAACGCATCATGGGTGACGGGTTTGCTCACGTGGGTACTGAAGCCCGAGTCGGTGGCCTTCTTCTGGTCACTGCTGGCACCGTAACCCGTCAACGCGATGGCGGGCACCTGCTGGAGGTGGCTGATCTGGCGCAAGTGCTGCATCAGCTCATGGCCGTTCATGTTCGGCATGCCAATGTCCGAGACAATCAGGTCGAAAGGCGTGTCGCCGGCCGCTTGCAGTGCAGCGAGCGGGTCATCGAACGCACTCACCTCGGCGCCTTCCATCTCCAGCAGCATATTCAACACTTCCAGCACATCGGCTGAATCGTCCACCAGCAAAACCTTGACCCCGGTCAAGCGCTCATCCGAAGCGTCCGCAGCGTTAGCGGGGGGCAGTCGGTCCTGTTGCCTGGAAAGCGGCAGCGCTATCGAGAAGGTGCAGCCAAAGCCCAGCCCTGGGGACTGAACACTGACCGTGCCACCGTGGGCTTCCACCAGTTGCCGGACCAGGGACAGGCCGATACCCAGGCCTTCGCGCTGATGGGTCTGGTGTTGGTTTTCCGCCTGGCCGAACAGGTCGAAGATCTTCTCCAGGCTGTCTTCGGCGAGCCCGGCGCCGCTGTCGATCACGTCCAACCGCGCGTACCCCTCGGTACGGCTGACCAGCAACTGCACGCGGCCGTCGCTGGGGGTGAATTTCAGCGCATTGTTGACCAGGTTCCAAATCACCTGTTCGAGGCGCGTAGGGTCGGCATCGACGAACAAGGCTGCCGGAGTCGTCGGTTTTTGCAGGGTCACCTGGCACTGATGGCCATCGGCGAGCACCACCGCGTAGATATCCTCAAGCGTGCGGATCAGGTCGATCGGTTGCTTCTTCAGCTTGAGCTTGCCGGTGCGCACCCTGGCCACGTCCAGCAGGTCGTCGATGATGCGCGCCTGGCTCGATACCGCTTCGCAGATGGTGTTCACGGCCTTGACCGCCTGGCCGGTGGCCTTGGTCGCCGGCAGGCGTCGCAGCAATTCGGCATTCAGTTGAATCAGGTTCAACGGGTGCTTGAGTTCGTGGGACATCACCGCGAAGAACTCATCCTTGAGGTGACTGTTGGTCTGGGTCTCCATCAAGCGTTGACTCTGCTCATCCTGGGTGCGCTTATGGCCGGTGAGGTCACGGGCGATCTTGACGTAGCCCTGCAGGTTATTGCTGGTCAGCAGGGTGACTTCGCCACTGCAATAAAACCGGCTGCCGTCCTTGCGTACGTGCCAGCGTTCGTCTTCGCCGCGCCCGTGTTCGCGGGCGGCGCGCAGCTCGTTTTCGGGGATGCCGGCGGTGCGGTCTTCAGGGGAGAAGATCAAGTCGTAATAGGCGCCAAGCACCTCGTCCTTGGTATAGCCGAAGATCAACTCGGCGCCGGTGTTCCAGTCGGTGATGGCGCCATGGTCATCCAGAATGATGATGGCAAAATCATGGGTGCTGTCCGCGACCAGGCGCATGCGCTCTTCACCCAGGCGCAGTTCTTCTTCGGCCTGGCGCCGCTTGGTGATATCGATAAAGGTCAGCACCGTGCCATCGATATGGTCTTCGCTGGAGCGGTACGGCAGCAGGCGTGCGATGTACCAGCGGTCGTCCTTGCTGCTGATTTCGCGTTCGATCATGCTCAACGATTCGAACACTGTGGTGGCGTCTTCGGTCATTTCCGGGTAGTTGAGCCGGTGGGTGATGTCCATCAACGAGCGCCCGGTGTCCACCGGCAGCATGCTGAAAATATCCGTGGCCCGTGGCGTGAACCAGCGGATGCGCATGTTGCGGTCGACGAAGACCGTGGCGATATCGGTGGAGGCGATCAGGTTGGTCAGGTAGTCATTGACCTTGTCGGTCTCTTCAACCTTGGTCTTGAGTTCGAAATTGACCGTCAACAGTTCTTCGTTGATCGACTGCAACTCTTCCTTGCTGGTTTCCAACTCTTCGGTGGCCGAGCGCAACTCTTCGTTGACCGCCTGCATTTCTTCGTTGGACGCCTTGAGTTCTTCGCTGGAGACCTCGGCCTGCTCGATGGTGTCCTGCAGGTGCAACTTGGTCCGCTGCAGTTCGCGCTCCAGGTTGCTCATCATCTGGTTTTCGGCTTGGCTGATGGCGGATTCTTCGGCGTGCCGGGGGTCGACTTCAGTTTCCTGGAAAATCACCAGGACATAATCGCTCTCGGTGAGATCGTCCTGGTAGGGCAGGGCGGTGACATCGACCACGTAGGGCACGTGATCGCGCTCGATGCGCACTTTGCGCGACGTCACCGCAAGGCCCGACTGCTGGGCCTGGAACAGCGTCGTACGAATATCCAGGCGCAGGTCCGGGTGCACCAGGGCCAGCAGGTTGCGCGTCATCTCCCCGGCCACATGGCGCAGGAAGCGCGCCGCGCCTTCACTCATGTGCAGGATGTCGGCGTGTATATCCACGATGACACTGGGCGGCGCGGCCTTCTCCAGCGCGCGCAGGTGAATGTCGGCGAACGAGACCTTGTTCGGTACCTTGACCTGGGCGGCAGCGATCGTGGCGCTGGGCCGCAGGTAGCCACCACGCGGCATGCTGGGCGCGCGGCGCATGGCCGCTGAACCGGCCCGCACGCGGAAAATGCGGTTGCGCTTGTCCACCGGCACGAACAGGTCCAGGCAGCCGTCGGCCGACTCCGAGGAGCCCAGGAACAGGTAGCCGCCGGGACGCAGCGCAAAGTGGAACATCTGCAGAATGTCGCGCTGCACCTCGCGGTCCAGGTAGATCAGCAGGTTGCGACAGACGATCAGGTCAATCTGCGAGAAGGGCGGGTCGCTCAGCAGGCTATGCTTGGCGAACAGGACTTTTTCACGAATTTCCTTGCGCACCCGATAGTGCTGGTTTTTTTCCTTGGCAAAGTGCTGGCGCAGGCGTGAAGGCGGCACGTCGGTAATGATCGCTTCCGGGTAGACGCCGTTACGCCCGTGGTTGATCGCGCGCTCATCGATATCGGTGGCGAATACCTGCATTTTTGCATCGCTGCCATCTACCGCCAGTTGCTCGGCGACCAGCATGCTCAGGCTATAGGCCTCTTCGCCGGTGGAGCAGCCGGCCGACCAGATGCGCACCTCTTCGCGTTTGGGCACGCTGTCTTCCAGTGACTTCACCAGGTTGGGCACCACATCGCGCTCGAGCGCTTCGAAGGCCTCGCGGTCACGGAAAAAGTTGGTCACGCCGATCAGCATGTCGCCGAGCAATGCCTTGGTTTCTTCCGGGTGCGCCTGGAGATATTCGTAATAGCTGGCCAGGTCCGGTTGGGCGGTGACCTGCAGGCGGCGCTCGATGCGGCGCAGTACGGTAGCGCGCTTGTAGTGCTTGAAGTCGTGGCCGGTGTTGAGCCGCAGTTGTATCAGGATATCCAGCAGCAACTGTTCGGCTACCGCCGCGTCACGTTCCGTCGCCGGCGGCGTAGTCTTGATCTCGGGGTCATTGGCGGTAGGCAGGATGATGGACCGGGCGTTGCGCCATAGCTCCAGCAGTTTTTGCGGCATCTCCACCACGGGCAACACCAGGTCGACCATCTGGGTTTCGATTGCCGCCAGTGGCATGCCGTCGAATTCCGCGTCTTCCGGGGTTTGCACCAGAGTGACGCCGCCCTGTTCCTTGATACGCGAAAGCCCCACCGCGCCGTCCGATCCGGTGCCGGACAATACCAGGCAAAACGCATGCTCTTTATGGGCGTCTGCCAGGTCGCGAAAGAACAGGTCGATGGCAATATGCGAGCCGCCTTCGCGCTCCGACGGTGAGACGGCCAGGTAGCCATCATTCATTGCCAAGTGCTGCGCCGGCGAAATCACGTACACCCGGTTCTTCTCGATGGGCGTCGTCTCGGTGACCTGCAGCACCGGCAGCCGGGTCGACTCCTGGATGATCCTGTCCGCCACGCTTTGATGGTCGGGGGACAGGTGCAGGATCACCACAAAGGCCATGCCGCAGTCTTGCGGCATGTGTTCGAAAAATGCCTTCACCGCCTGCAACCCGCCCGCCGACGCGCCGATACCCACCACCGGAAAATTCAGGGTGCTGGGGATCAGATCCTTGCGTTGCGGAACATTGGGCGAGCGCGGGGGGGCAGACTTCATAAACACCAACCTTGGTTAACTGCGCAGGGCAAGAATTCGAAACGGGATGAGGGATAAACGAATAGCGGAATATAGCTGAAAAGCGACCTGTAACAGAACGCTTCGACACCACTCGATACCCCAACGGGCGTTCACCCTTCGGTTGAGAGGCGTACTTTGCAAAGGTTTATTCCATCGGACGAGTGGTGCAGCCGTGCGGGTACGGTCATCCGATTTTCTGAAAATTGCTCTGAACTATCGGGCGCGGCCGACCCTCGCAACACTAACCACACACAGGAGGGAATCCGATGAGTAACTACCCAAAACCACCCTTCAAGCCACAGCAGCAGCCTGTACCCGGCGACCAGCGCAAGATGGAGCCGATGCCCGATTGCGGTGAGCAGACCTACAAAGGCTCGGGCCGGCTCGCCAACAAGATTGCCTTGATTACCGGCGCCGACAGCGGCATCGGGCGTGCCGTGGCGATCGCCTTTGCCCGCGAGGGTGCGGACGTTGCCGTGTCGTATCTGGACGAGCATGAGGACGCCAAGGAGACCCAGCGCTGGGTCGAGGCAGCGGGGCGTCAGTGCCTGCTGTTGCCCGGTGACCTGGGCGACGCGGCGCAGTGCACAGCCATTGTCAACGACACGGTGAAGGAGTTCGGGCGTATCGACGTGCTGGTCAACAACGCCGCGTTCCAGATGACCTACAAATCCCTGGAAGATATTCCCGACGAGGACTGGGTCAAGACCTTCAACGTCAACATCACAGCGATGTTCCGGATCTGCAAGGCGGCGCTGCCGCACATGGCCGAGGGCAGTTCGATCATCAACACCACGTCGGTCAATTCCGACATGCCCAACCCGTCACTGTTGCCTTATGCGGCCACCAAGGGCGCGATCGCGAACTTCACCGCGGGCCTGGCGCAGATGCTGGGCGAGCGTGGGATTCGCGTGAACAGCGTGGCGCCGGGGCCGATCTGGACGCCGTTGATCGTGTCGACGATGACTGAAGACATGGTGGAGAACTTCGGTGGCAACACGCCGCTGGGGCGTCCTGGTCAGCCGGTGGAAGTGGCGCCTATCTATGTGCTGCTGGCGTCGGATGAAGGCAGTTATATCTCTGGCGAGCGCTACGGCGTGACGGGGGGTAAACCGATCCTCTGAACAGACGCATGCCCCTGATATTCAGGGGCATGCTTCATGTTACTTTTTCCTGGCGCGGTGAATGCGCATCCACTCTTGATAAGCGGCGGTCCGTTGCGCGTCCGCCAGCTTCTTCGCCTCGGTGAAGCGCGCCCAGGTCGCGGTATCGCCGCTGTAGTGTTCGATGATCTTATAGGCCTGGGCATCCAATCGGTCCGCTTCGTAGAACATCTGGGTGTTCTGCGCGACCTCGTCGTCCGACGTTTGCCTGGCTGTGTAATCCAGCACCTGACTGTTCATGATGTAATGCCCTCTGCCCACTGAATCGCTGCCGCGCCGCACCAGCGCACATCCGTAATGCCGTATTTTTCCGCCATCGGCTTGGAGACGCGCTTGAGGTTGTTTTGCCCGAACCTGGGGATGACCGCCACGCCGGCATCGCAACTGGCCCAGTGCCAGGCTTCAGCGTTATTCATGCGCGCCGCACGCACGATGAACGACCTGGGCTCGCCGTGAAGTTGATACTTGATGGTGAATAACTCGTTGTTTTTCATGAGGACTCCCTATGCTCATGAAGTACAGATATTTGACGTCAAAAATAATTCAAATAAGTTATCGGACAATGCGATGGCCTGCTCGCAGGCTCAATCGTCCACCGTAAAGGTGACCCAACCTGGCCCGTCAGCCGGGCGTTCCAAGGCCACGATCACACCGCTGACAGACGTGCCGTCGGGCACGTTGACGGTGACGAAGTTGGGGTTGCCGGGCCAGGTCAGCGGGGCCTCGAAATCCAGGCGAACGATGGTGGGCTTGCCGCTGCTGGTCATCTTTATGTTGGCGTTTTCGTTCAGGCATTCATCGTCTTCAGTGCCCAGATGGCGGGAAGCGGTAATGACGCTGGCAGGGCCTTGATGGTCGTAAGACATAGTTGAACTCCTCATGCGCGGGGCAGCTGATGCGCCCCTTTCCTATGTGGCAAGCGCCGGCAAATAATCGTTCAATCCAAATGACCAGCTGCCGCTGTCAGTGCTGGTGGGCGGCCTGGGTGGGGTCTTCGATCTGGATGATAGTGCCCTGGCGCCAGGCGTCCGCACCCGGTGCTATGGCCGGAGCGGGGATGTCGGCGCGCGCCTGCTTTTTCCTGGCGCTGTCGACGCCCAGCCGCTGGTCCCGTTCGGCGACCATCTTCGGATCGGCTTGGCCATCGTCGGTAAAGCCCATCATCAATTGCGGAACACCCAGCGGCAGGCGCTTGTTGAGGTCGGTGTGCCAGGTGTGCCAGGTCTTGCCGTAGGTATGCACCAGTTTTTCCATCAAGGCGTGTTCGGCCACCGCAGGAATACCAGGCGCTACCAGTTGGCCCGACTTCACCTCATGCACATGGCTGTGCCACAACGCCTTCTCGGGCGCAGGCAGGCTGTTGAACAGCTGCTCGCTGATGATGTACTCCACGCCCATCAACTTGGCGTCCTTGCGGTTGCCGTCGTAGATCACGCACTGGATCACTTCCTCGTTGAGAATCGCGCAATAGTGATGGGCTTCCATTTGCACGTCGGGATGGCCGTTGTAGAAGTGGAAGCCGTCCAGGTAGGCATTGAGCGCATCGATGGGCGGGCGCGATTGCAGCAGGGCGGCGCCGGTGTCGAGAGTGCGGGTGGTGGGTGATTTGGCCTCACCGGGCGCGACGACGTTGGAGGCTGAGTCGTTGCCGGCGCAGGCGGTCAGCGCGGCCATCGACATCGCCAGGCACAGCGAAGGCAAGGCGGGTTGCAGGCGGTTGATGTTCATTGGGGACTCCCTCCGTGGGGTGGTGTTGGAACACATCTAGAAAGCCTGCCGCATTGGGTGTTCAACCGGATTTCGGTGTACGACCAAGAAGATTTGTGGAACAACCGTTCGGCGTGCCAGGTCATTTTTCATAAGTGTTCAATAGCGCGAATGGAGACCCCCGGATGCAACCCCAGCCAAACGATGCCCGACCCGATGTCCCCCAGTTGCTTCACCAACTGTTGCTCGCCCGCGGCCCTGGCGGCCAGGAGGATGAGGTGCGCGCCATTTGCCTGGAGCACCTGCGGCCGCTGTGTGACGACACCTGGGTGGACCCGGCCGGCAATGTCATCGGCCTGGTCAAAGGCGCGCAGGGCGATAGCGAGCCCCGCCGCGCGGTGCGGGTCATGGCGCATATGGATGAGATCGCCATGGTGGTCAAGCATGTGGACGCCGACGGCACGTTGCGCGTGACCGCGTTGGGCGGTGCCAACCCGGTGAATTTCGGCATGTGCCCGGTGGACATACTCGGTGATCACCAATTCATTCCGGGGGTGCTGTCCTTTGGTTCGATGCATGCCACCGCCAACGCGCCCCAGGGTGCCGATGTGTTGTCAGGCGACGTGCACTGGAATGACGTGCATGTGATCACCCGCTGCTCCGTCGAGACCTTGCGTGACTACGGCGTACGCCCCGGCAGCCGCGTCACGCTGAGCCGCCATTGGCGTGCGCCGTTCCGGGTAGGTGACGCGATTGCCGCGCACTTCCTGGATGACCGCGCGCCCATCGCTGCGGTACTTCATAGCGTGCAGCGCCTGCACCAACGCCGACAGGCGCTGACGTGCGATGTGTATTTCGTCTTCACTACGCTGGAAGAAGAGTGCAACGCCGGGGCGATGTATGCGGCGCAGACACTGCCGGGCGATACCACCATCGCCGTGGAAGTCGGCCCGGTGATGAGCGAGTACGGCACTCGCCTGAGCGTCGATCCGATCATCAATACCGGTGACCTCAAAGGCTATTACACACGTTCCGTGGTCACCGGCCTGGCAGACGCCGCACAGCGCTGCGGTTATGCGCCTCAATATGCGCTGCTGGTGGATTTTGCCTCGGATGCCAGTGCCGTCATGAGTAACGGCACCTCGGCGCGCGGCGGTTGCCTGGCGATTCCAACGGAAAACACCCACGGCTACGAGCTGATTGTGGACGGCGCAATTGAGGCCTGTGCGCTGACATTGGCCGACTACCTTGCAACCTTTTGAACACGGGAAATTGTCATCATGGATATAGCCGCAGCCACTATTGATTACCTGAAACAACACCAGCTCACCCTCACCAGCGCCGAGTCGTGTACGGCAGGCAAGATCATCACGCTGCTGTCGGAGGTCAGGGGCGGCGGGTCATGTATTGAAAGTGGTTATGTCGTGTACTCGCCCGAGGCCAAACAGCGCTTGCTGGGCGTACGCGCGTATACGATCGATACCTTCAACCTCACCAGTTGTGAAGTCGCTCGCGAGATGGCCGAAGGCGCGTTGCGTGACAGCCCGGCCGGGGTTGCCGTCGCCACCACCGGCCTGCTTGGCCCGGATGACATGGACGGCATTCCGGCTGGGACCATTTGTTTTGCCTGGGCTTATCGAATCGAAAACCGGCTGAGTATCTTCAGCCGAAAGGAGCGCTTCATGGGCTCCCGTGAGCAGGTGCAGCTGGATGCGACGCTGCATGCCTTGAAGTGGCTGGCGCATTTTCACCAGCGTGCGTTGGCGGGTGAACGGGGTTAATGACCAGCTGCGCCCGGCCGTTCCGGCTGAAGTTCAATGTTCAACACCAACTCATCGGTGCCCGATGCCTGGGCATCCACGAGCACGCCATGATAAGTACGGTTCTCAACCTTGATCGACACGGTATGTGCCTTCGGCAGCTCCTTCGGCCACGGCCCTGGGATGTGCAGCGATAGGCGCTCGCCGGCCTGGGTAATCCGCGCCATGCATGCATGGGAGAGCGGGTTGACGCCGAGCAGTGTGTCTTGAAGGTAATCGATGGTGCAGCGTTGCGACGGTGCAGCGGTGGAATCCGGCATGGAAAGCCTCGTTCTGTTTTTAAGCGTATTTACCCCACGGAGGAAAGACGGGAGGTTTTCCGGGAAACCACCATGTCTTCCATGATTTCCCGTACGAGCCGGTTGATACCTGACTCGCCGTGGTAGCGGGCGCGGTTGATATTGGCGATGGTGAACTGATTGGCGTCAGGCGCGAGCACCGTGACGGACAGGCTGCTGTCTGGATTGATCGCGCAGGTAACACGGCAACTGCGCAGTCGCTGTGCAAGAGCATGCTCGATTTGCGCTTTGGTCAACGTGTCCATGGGATCACCGACTAACAGGCTTTAACGGGTCAAGGTTAGCCCAAATATGCCGTACGTAAATGCTAGCTAATTAATGGCAAACCATTCGTCAGCCTCACGGCCTGTGCAGGGAACGTTCGTGTCCGGAAACTGGCCACATGTAGCACAGGCTGATGAATAGGTTTAACAGGAGATCTTATGAAAAAGCTGTCTATGTGCTTGGGTTTTTGCAGCATGTTCCTGCTGCACGGCTGTTTCGACAATTCCGATAACACCACCAAAGACAACACCAGCGGCAGCAAGTCTTCGGTGCAGATGCAGGAAGGCAAGGGCGACGAGAGCAAGTAGGCCTAGCCTGGCCAAATGTGGGAGGGGGCTTGCTCCCGATGGCGGTGTGTCAGTTACACATGCATTCACTGACACACCGCTATCGGGAGCAAGCCCCCTCCCACATTTGATCACCTATATCAAAGAGATCGCGTTCCGGCCTCAACGCATATGCAAAATGATCGGGCTGCTGCTGGCCGGGTCGGTATGCCCGCGCAGTTTTCCCACCACCTGGGCGTCCACCGCGCCACCCTGGTTGCCCCAGGTACTGCGCACGTAGGTCAGCACCTGAGCGATGTCCTGATCGGACAATTGCTCACGGAACGCCGGCATACGGTAGGCATCCGGTATGCCTGCGGCCACCACCCGTTGCGAGCCGTTGAGGGTGATGTTGATCGCCGAGGCGCTTTCCTTGGCCAGCGCCGAGGTGGCGCCTGCCAGCGGCGGCATCCACTCCGGCTGGCCCTTGCCGTTCAGGCCATGGCAGGAGGCGCAGCGGGTAGCATAGGTGTGGGCGCCGGGGGCATCCGCACGCGCGTCGGCGGCCACGGCCTGATACTGCCAAGGCGTGCCATCTCGCTGCGGGTCGCCGGGCAGGGATTTGAGGTAACGGGCGATAGCGGCCAGGTCGTCGTCAGCCATGAACTGTGTGGAGTTGTTGAACGCTTCGGTCATCGAGCCGTAGACCACCGCATGCTGGTTGCGCCCGGTCTTGAGGAACTGCACGATCTGCGCCTCGCTCCAGCGGCCCAGGCCAGTGTTGGGGTCTTGGCGCAGGCTCGGTGCGTACCAGCCGTCGAGCAGCGCACCGGCCAGGAACGGCGCACCGGATTGGTCCAGGGCTTTCTCGTTGAAGGCCAGGCCGCGCGGTGTATGGCAACTGCCGCAGTGGCCAGGGCCCTGCACGATATAAGCGCCACGGTTCCACAGGGCATCCTGGCTCGGGTTGGCGGCGTAGGCGGCGGTGGGCGCAAATACACCATTCCACAGGGCGATGGGCCAGCGCAGGTTCAGCGGCCAGGGAATATCGCTGGGAATGTTCGGCTGGTTGGCCGGCTGCACGCCCTTCATGAAGAACGCATACAGCGCCTTGATGTCGTCGTCGCTGAGTTTTACGTAAGACGGGTAGGGCATCGCCGGGTACAGCCGCCGCCCACCCGGCGCCACGCCGTGGCGTACGGCGCGGTCGAAGTCGGCAAGGCTGTAGTTGCCAATGCCATGCTCGCGGTCGGGGGTGATGTTGGTGGCATGAATCGCCCCCAGCGGCGTGGCCATTTTCAGGCCACCGGCAAACGGCGCCTTGCCTGCCAGGCTGTGACAGGCCACGCAGTCGCTCAGACGCGCGACATATTCGCCGCGACTGACCAGTGCCGGGTCGACACTGGCGGTGTTTTGTTCTGCGAACGGCGAGGCGGGCTCGCGGGTGACGTACCAGGCCAGCAGGCCTGCCACGACCAGGCAGGGCAGCGCCAGCCAGCCTGCGGTTCTTGCGAATCGGCGGTTGTTCATGGGCGTTCCCTGTGGGTTAACTGAAGGTGTAGCGGCTCAACGGCAAGCTGCGGATGCGCTGGCCGGTCAACTGTGCCACCGCGTTAGCCACTGCTGGCGCTACGGCGGGCAACGGTGGTTCGCCGATGCCGCCCATTTTTTCGCCGCTCTCGACGATCTTCACGTGTACCCGCGCCATTCGCGAGGGCGGCAGGATCGGGTACAAATCGTAGTTGCGCGCCCGCGGCTTACCGTCCACGTAGACCGCTTCCTCCAGCAAGGTTTGCGACAGGCCCAAGGCCACGGCGCCGTTGACCTGGGCTTCAATGATCGCCGGGTTGACGATGCTGCCCGGGTCGATGGCCTGCCAGATGTCATGCACCTTGACCTGGCCCTTCTCGATCGACACTTCGGCGATCACCGCCGCGTGGGAGCCAAACGGTGAGGCCATGGCCACGCCACGCGCCCGTCGGCTGCCGTCTTCGGCGGTGAACGGTCCGCGCTTCCAGCCGCCGGACAGTTCGCCCACCGCTTGCAGCAGAGTGGTCAGCCGCGCATTGTCGCGCAGCAGGTGCAGGCGCAATTCGTACGGGTCGTGGCCGCCCTTGTCGGCCAGTTCATCGAGGAACGCTTCATAGAAGAAGTCGTTCAACGAATTGCCCACCGAACGCCAGTAACCGAGCATGGCCGGGCCCTTGACATAAATCTGGGCGATGCGCTTGTTGGGGATCGCATAACTTTTGCCGGACAGGCCTTCCAGGGCCGTGGGGTCGAGGGCATCGCCTTGCTTGCCGGCAATCGCTTCGGTGGGGCCTTCGGTGGCGCTCACCGCTTCGATGGCCACAGGCAGGCCTTTGTCATCCAGCGCGGCGCGGAACTTGACCACCGCGACCGGGCGCAGCACATCGCGCACGAACTCTTCCTCGCGGCTCCAGATCAGTTTGATCGGCCGGCCGACAGCCTTGGCCAGGGCGATAGCCTGCGGGTAGGGGTTGGCCGAGTCATACAAAAAATGCCGCCCGAAAAAGCCGCCGAGCAGCGGCGAATGCAGGGTGATTTGCTCAACGGCCAGGCCGGTGCGCTTGGCGATGTCGGCGCGGAACATATCCGGCGCCTGGTTCGGCAGCCACACCTCCAGCGTGCCGTCGCGGTTATAGCGCGCCAGCGCCGAGGGCGGCTCGAGCTGAGCGTGGTTGAGGTATTGGTTGTGATAGGTGGCGTCGACGCGGGTCTTGGCGTTGGCCAGCGTGGCGGCCACGTCACCCTGGTTTTCGTCGTCGCGGGCCGGGCCTTGCTGGGCGGCGAGAAAGTCGCGGTATTTATCGCTGGAAAAGTCCGCCGGCATCGCGCGCACGGCAGAGTCGGCGGCGGCTTCCAGCCATTCCACCTGAATCGCTTCAACGGCCCGCTTGGCGTGCCACCAGCGTTCGGCCACCACCGCCACGGCGCCGGGCAAAGTGTGCACCGAATGCACGCCCTTCATGGCCTCGACCTGAGCCTGGTTGCGCAGGCTGCCCACCGTCATGCCCAGGCGCGGCGCGTGCTGCACCGCGGCGTGGAGCATGCCGTCGACTTTGAGGTCGATGCTGTACTGCGCCTTGCCGGTGGATTTGTCATATGCATCCAGGCGTTTGACCGGCTTGCCGATCCAGCGGAACTGGCTCGGGTCGCGCAGGGTAATGCTGGCCGGGTCGGGCACGGGCATGTCCAGGGCGCGGCCGGCCAACTCGCCATAACCCAGCGAGCGGCCCGACGCGGCATGCACCACCCGGCCCGGTTGCGTGGTCAGTTGCGCCAGCGGCACACCGAGCTGTTCGGCGCCAGCCTGCATCAACATGGCGCGAGCGAGGGCGCCGAGGCGGCGCATGGTCGGGTAGCTCATGCGCACCGACATACTGCCACCGGTGATGCGCAGGCCATTTTCCATCACCACGTAGGCTTCACCGGGCGGTGCGGCTTCGACCACGAAGGTGGCAGGGTCGGCATCCAGCTCCTCGCCGATGATCTGCGCCATGGCGGTGTGCGTGCCCTGGCCGCCTTCCATGAAGGGGCTGAGCAGGCGCACGCTGCCGTCCGGGCGAATCTCGAGGAACGCCGGCACCTGGGTGCCGCGTTCAGCGGCGGCGCCCGTGGCAGCCTGCACCCTGGAAGCGCCGAGGGGCAGGCCGAAGCCGATGACCAATGCACCGACGGCGGTGCTCGCCAGAAAGCGTCGACGCGACAGGTTGATCGGTGCGTCCAGGGTCACACCGGGCAGAATCTCGGACGTCTTCATCAAACGCTCTCCTTGCCGGCGGCCAAGTCATCCATGGCGGCGTAGATGGCATTGTAGGTGCCGCAGCGGCACAGGTTGATCATGGCCGCGTTGATCTGCTCTTTCGACGGTGCAGGGGTGTGCTTGAGCAGCGCCGTGGCCGCCATCACCTGCCCGGACTGGCAGTAACCGCATTGCGCCACCTGGCGCTCGACCCAGGCCGCGACCACGCGCTTGCCCACGTCATCGGCTTCAATCGCCTCGATGGTGGTGATCTCGCGGCCGACCAGCGCCGCCACCGGCGTGACGCACGAGCGCACCACGTTGCCGTCCACCAGCACCGAACACGCGCCGCACTGGGCCAGGCCGCAGCCGTACTTGGTGCCGGTCAGGCCCAGGTCGTCGCGGATCACCCACAGCAACGGCGTGTCGGCGTCGGCATCGACCTGATAGGCCTGTTGGTTAATACGTAATTCCATGGCGGCTCACCTGTTGATCATCGGTTGGTGGTGCTGAGTTCTTAGAGTTCTTATAGGAGAGGTGCGACCGCAGGTCGCCCATCGTCGAACTCTAGACCAGCGCGCAAGGGCCATCTATGCAATAGCCCACAAGTTCAGAGGATCAGGCAAGTATTCAACAGGATTGGGTCAATGGTGCGGCAGCAAGCGCTCGCCCGCAGCGCTGCGGATACCTTCCAGGAGCATGGTGAACGCCGGGTTGTCGTTGTGCTCGCGCCAGATCAGGTGCAGCTCGCTCTGCGCGCCTTCGCCCAGGTCGATATCGCGGAACACCACGTTCTTGAACACCACGCTGCTGGCGCAACGCGGCACCAGGGCCAGGCCCATGCCGGCGTTGACCAGGGCGAGGATAGTCAGGGACGAGCCGAGCCACTGCACATACTCCGGCGCGACACGGGCCGAGCGCAGCAGGCCGGTGAGCAGCTCGTTGAACGGCGGGTAGGCGGAATGGGCGTACATCAGGAACGGCTGCGCATCCAGGTCTTGCACGCTGACGGTCTGTGCCTGGGCCAGCCGATGACTGCTCGGCACCGCCAGCACAAACGGCTCGCGCACCAGGCATTCAGTGGCGTAGCCGGGCTCCAGCAGCGGCGCGCGGACGATGCCCAGGTCGATGCGCCGGGCGCGCAGGGCTTCGTATTGCTGGTAGGTGTTCATTTCGGACAGGTCGATCTTGACGTGGGGCTGCTTGAGGCGCGCCTCGGCAATCACTTTGGGTAAAAACTCATACACCGCGCTGCCGACGAAGCTGATATTGACCGTACCGATATCGCCCTCGGCAAAGCGTCGCGCGGTGACGGCCGCTTGCTGGGCACGCTCGAGCAGGTTCTGCGCCTCGATGAAAAAAGCCCGGCCGGCGGCGGTCAGCGCGACGCTGCGGGTGGTGCGGGTAAACAGCTCCACGCCCAGGTGATGCTCGAGCAACTGGATCTGCCGGCTAAGGGGCGGCTGCGTCATGTTCAGGCGTTCGGCCGCCCGGCGGAAATTCAGTTCGGTGGCCACGGTGGTGAAGCAGCGCAGTTGGGTCAGTTCGAACATTGATCTAATTCCAGTATCAATCGAATGCCAGGTTAGATTAGACGGGAACAATCCTCGGCGTCCATCATCGACCTGTCCCTAAAAAAACGATCCCTAAAAAAACAATGACTGGGAGTTGCCCGTGGATACCCTTCACAATCCGCCAGACCCGAGCGTGCTCGCCCGCGCTGCCGCCAAGGTCAAGCGCCATGTCCTGCCGCTGTTCGTGGTGATGTTCATCGTCAACTACATCGATCGGGTCAATATCGGCTTCGTGCGCAGCCATATGGAAACCGACCTGGGCATTGGCGCGGCGGCCTACGGCTTGGGCGCCGGGCTGTTCTTCATTGGCTATGCGATTTTCGAAGTGCCATCCAATTTGCTGCTGCAACGCTACGGCGCGCGGGCCTGGCTGACGCGCATCATGTTCACCTGGGGCGCGGCCGCGATGGGCATGGCCTTTGTGCAGGGGGAAGCCAGTTTCTACGTGCTGCGCTTTGTGCTCGGCGCCGCCGAAGCCGGGTTCTTTCCCGGCATCATCTACTACTTCACCCAGTGGCTGCCGGCCAGCGAGCGCGGCAAGGCCATGGCGGTTTTCCTCAGCGGTTCGGCCATTGCCTCAGTGATCTCCGGGCCGGTGTCGGGCGCGCTGCTGAATGTCAGCGGGTTCAGCCTGCATGGCTGGCAATGGATGTTCCTGATCGAAGGCTTCGCCTCCATCGTGCTCTGCGGGTTTGTGTGGTTCTGGTTGCAGTCCCATCCCCATCAGGCCAAGTGGCTCAGTGACGAAGAAAAACACGCGCTGGTCAGTGCCATTGCGCTGGAGCAGCAGGCGCGCGAGGCGAGCCAGTGCGTGCGGCCGTCGATGTTCAAGCTGTTGGCCGACAAACAGATCGCGCTGTTCTGCTTTATCTACTTCTCCATCGCCCTGACCATCTACGGCGCCACCTTCTGGCTGCCGAGCATGATCAAGAAAATGGGCAACCTGGGTGACTTTCAGGTGGGCTTGTTCAATGCCATTCCGTGGTTGATTTCCATCGTCGCCATGTACGGCTTCGCGGCGCTGGCCAGCAAGTGGAAGCACC
Source organism: Pseudomonas sp. R2-37-08W (assembly GCF_003851705.1). Classification (NCBI taxonomy): domain Bacteria; kingdom Pseudomonadati; phylum Pseudomonadota; class Gammaproteobacteria; order Pseudomonadales; family Pseudomonadaceae; genus Pseudomonas; species Pseudomonas sp. R2-37-08W. The sequence continues at coordinate 2,374,044 of NZ_CP027728.1, forward strand.
AGCAAGCCTGGGTGTCGCTGATGCTGGTGATCGCGGCGTTCGGCATGTTCATGTCTACCCTGGGCGGGCCGGTGTTTGCGTTCGTCGCCATCTGTTTTGCCGCGATTGGCTTCAAGGCCGCGTCGGCGCTGTTCTGGCCGATTCCCCAGGGTTACCTGGATGCGCGGATCGCGGCGGCGGTGATTGCCTTGATCAATTCGGTGGGCAACCTGGGCGGGTTCGTCGCGCCTACCACCTTCGGTTTGCTGGAGCAGACCACCGGGTCCATCGAGGGCGGGCTCTACGGCCTGGCCGCCACTTCGCTGGTGGCGGCGGTGGTGGTGTTCTTTGCCCGCACCGCACCGCGTGGCGGTACACCGTCCAACCCATCCACCGCGCCTCACGCTTTGTCTTCAGATCCACAGGGAGCCGTCTCTTGAAAATTATCCGCGTCACCGTCACCCCGATTGCCTTTCGCGACCCGCCGCTGTTGAACGCCAGCGGCATCCACGAGCCTTTCGCGCTGCGCTCGATCATCGAGATTGAAAGCGACACCGGCTACATCGGCCTCGGCGAAAGCTATGGCGATGCCCCGGCACTGGCGATCCAGCAACAGGTACAGCAACAGCTGATCGGCCTGGACCCGTTCAACCTCAATGGCCTGCGCGCTATCGTGCAGGCCACCGTGGCCGCGCATAAACCGCTGAGCGTGGCCGGTGCGGAACTGGCGCCGGGCTCCCATGCCAGCAAAGCCGTGAGTAATGCCTATTCGGCGTTCGAAGTGGCGTTTCTCGACCTGCAGGCGCATTCGCTGAATGTACCGCTGGTGGACCTGCTCGGCGGCGCGATCCGTGACCAGATCCCGTTCAGCGCCTACCTGTTTTTCAAATACGCCGAACACATCGATTCACCCTACAAGCCCGACAGTTGGGGCGAAGCCCTGACTGAAGCGCAGATCGTCGCCCAGGCTCGGCGCATGCTCGAGACCTACGGTTTCAAAAGCATCAAGCTCAAGGCCGGTGCGCTGGAGCCTGAACATGAGGTGCGCTGCATCAAGGCGCTGAAAAAAGCCTTTCCCGGCGTACCGCTGCGCATCGACCCGAACGCTAACTGGTCTCTGGCCACCTCGATTCGCATGGCCGAACTGCTCGGCGACGACCTGCAATATTACGAAGACCCGACCCCGGCCTGGACGGCATGGCCGAGCTGCACAAGCGAACCGGCTTGCCCCTGGCGACCAACATGGTGGTCACCGATTTTGACGAGTTCCGCCGCAGCGTGGCGCTGAACAGTGTGCAGATCGTGCTGGCCGACCATCATTACTGGGGTGGCCTGCGCGACACCCAGGTGCTGGCGAAAATGTGCCACACCTTCGGCCTGGGCGTGTCGATGCACTCCAACTCACACTTGGGCATCAGCCTGATGGCCATGGCCCACGTCGCGGCGTCGGTGCCCAACCTCGACTATGCCTGCGATACGCATTACCCATGGCAGGAGCCAGACGAAGAAGTGATCAAGGGCGGCAAGCTGCCCATCGTCGACGGCTGCGTGAGCGTCACCCGCGCGCCGGGGCTGGGCCTGGAGCTGGACCACGATCAGTTGGGCAAGCTGCATGACCAATACCTCAGTTGCGGTATCCGCCAGCGTGACGATGTGAAGCAGATGCAGCGCTATCAACCGCAGTGGAAAACCGTCAAACCACGTTTCTGAAGCCGGTCGCTTGCTTTGCCCGGTGCCGCACTCGCGTGCGTCGCCGGGCCTTTTTTTGTGCGCCGCCTCAGCCGTCGAATCGAAACCCCCCCGCCAACTGCGCCTTTAAAAACCCCACCAGCGCGCTCACTGCTTTCGGCACATGGGGCGAGTAGGGGCGGATCAAGTAGATTTCATCGGCAAATGCGCCTTTGAGCGTCCACCCCTTCAATACCTGCACCAGCTTGCCCTCGGCCAGCGCCGCATGGGCGCTGAAATCCGGCAGCAGGGCGATGCCCAGGTGATTGAGCGCCGCGTCGCGCAGGGCTTCGCTGTTGTTGGTGGCGAAGCTGCCGGCGATGGGCACGGTCAGGCGTTCGAGGTGTTTGCTGCCGCGTTCGAAGGTCCAGGCCGGCTGGTCGGCGCCCCGTGGGTAAAACAGACAGTTGTGCGCCGACAGATCACCCGGCTCGCGGGGTTCGCCATGGCGCTGCAGGTAATCGCGGGTGGCGACCAGCACCGAGGCGGTGTCGCAGAGCTTCCAGGCCACATGGGTCTCGGGTATCTGGAAACCATGGCGCACGGCCAGGTCGTAACCTTCGGCGGCCAGCGAACTCAAGGCGTCGGACACGTCCAGCTGGATGCGCACCTGCGGATATTGGCGCAGGAATTGCGGCAGATGCGGCACCAGCTGTTGCCGGGCGAACGCCACCGGCGCGGTCAGCCGCACCAGGCCACGCACTTCGCCGGCCAAGTCACGCACCGCAGAGAAACTGCGGGCGATGTGTTCATAGGCGCTGCGCACCTCGCGGGTCAACGACAGCCCCGCATCGGTCAGCCGTACGCTGCGCGTGGTGCGCGTCACCAGCCGGGTGCCGGTGGCTTTTTCCAGGTCGGAAATCCGCTGGCTCACCGCCGACTTGCTCACCCCAAGGCGCGCGGCAGCGGCGGTGTAGGTGCCGTGTTCTTCCAGCACTGACAGCCAATGGATATGGGTCCACAGCCCTTCGATCTCTGCTTTTTCCATGGGAGTATTGTTCGCCAGGGTGCACAATAAGTTCAGGATTCTGCTCTGGTTCGGAACAAAGCGAAAGCCTAAGGTGTGTACCAACGCCAACCACCTGGATCGCCTGCCATGCCGATTACCCTTGAGCACTACATCAACGACCAGCGCGTGAGCCGCGATGATCGCTATCAGGACGTCTACAACCCGGCCACCGGCGCAGTCACCGCGCGTGTGGCCCTGGCCAGCCGCCAGACCGTGGCCGAAGCCGTCGCCGCCGCCCAGGCCGCCTTTGCCGGTTGGGCCGACACCCCGCCGATCCGCCGCGCCCGTGTGCTGTTCGAATACCTGCACTTGCTGCGTGAACGCAAGGACGACCTGGCACGCATCATCGTCGCCGAACACGGCAAGGTGTTTACCGATGCCCAGGGCGAGGTCGACCGTGGCATCGACATCCTCGAATTTGCCTGCGGCATTCCCAACCTGCTCAAGGGCGAACATTCCGACCAGGTCTCCCGTGGCATGGACAATTGGACAATGCGCCAGCCGCTGGGCGTGGTGGCCGGCGTCACGCCGTTCAACTTCCCGGTGATGGTGCCCATGTGGATGTACCCGATCGCGATTGCGGCGGGTAATACCTTCATTCTCAAGCCCAGCCCCACCGATCCGAGCGCCTCGTTGTTCATGGCCGAGCTGCTGCGCGAAGCGGGCCTGCCCAAGGGCGTGTTCAACGTGGTGCAGGGCGACAAGGAAGCGGTGGACGCGCTGATCGAACACCCGGACGTCAAGGCCGTGAGCTTTGTCGGTTCCACGCCGATTGCCCAGTACATCTACGAAAGCGGTGCGCGTAACGGCAAACGCGTGCAAGGCCTGGGCGGCGCGAAAAACCATATGGTGGTGATGCCCGACGCGGATATCGAGCGCACCGTCGACGCCCTGATGGGCGCCGCCTACGGCAGTGCCGGGGAACGCTGCATGGCAATCTCGGTGGCGGTGCTGGTGGGCGATGTGGGTGACAAGGTCATCGCTGCCTTGACCGAACGCGCCAAGCAACTGCGCATTACCGATGGCCGCGACCTCAAGGCCGAAATGGGCCCGATCGTGTCCCGCGCTGCCCTGGAGCGGATCAGCGGCTATATCGAGCAAGGCGTGCAAGCCGGCGCGCAACTGCTGCTTGATGGCCGCGACTATGTACCCTCCGAGCCCGGCCTGGAAAATGGCTTCTGGCTCGGCGCTACCTTGTTCGACCATGTGACCCGAGACATGAGCATCTACCGCGAAGAAATCTTCGGCCCGGTGCTGGCCTGCGTGCGTGTGGATGATTTCGCCGCCGCAGTGAAACTGGTCAACGACCACGAGTTCGGCAACGGCGTCAGCTGCTTCACCCGCGACGGCAACATCGCCCGCGAATTTGCGCGGCGCATCGAAGTGGGCATGGTCGGCATCAACGTTCCGATTCCGGTGCCGATGGCCTGGCATGGGTTTGGTGGCTGGAAAAAAAGCCTGTTTGGCGACATGCATGCCTATGGCACCGAGGGCGTGCGTTTTTACACCAAGCAGAAATCGATCATGCAGCGTTGGTCGGAGAGCATCGAGCAGGGCGCGGAGTTTGCGATGCCGGTGTCGAGGTAAGGTTTACCCCTGCACCACAAAACCTGATGTGGGAGGGGGCTTGCCCTAATGCCAGTCAGTTAAGAAGTAGAAAGGGTAAAAAGTAACCTGTGGCGAGGGAGCTTGCTCCCGCTGGACTGCGCAGCAGTCCCATTTTTGGGGCCGCTTCGCGGCCCAGCGGGAGCAAGCTCCCTCGCCACAGGTACAGTGTTCGTCCTTAACTGACTGGCATTAGGGCTTGCCCCCGATGCAGTGTGTCAGCCGGCTCAGTTGTAGCTGATGCATCGCCATCGGGGTGTAGAACCCCTCCCACAAAAAGAATGCGCCCAATCGGGCGCATTCTTTTGTTCGGTCAGCTATCGCCGGTCAGGCAATCGCATCCCAGGCGCGATCACCGTGCTCGTCTTTGATCCGAGTCGGCAAGCCCATCACGTCCAGCGCTTTGAGGAACGGCTCAGCCGGCAGTTCCTCGACGTTGGCCATGTGTTTCACATCCCACTCGCCACGCGCCACCAGCAGCGCAGCGGCTACCGGTGGGACGCCTGCAGTGTACGAGATGCCTTGGCTGTCGGTCTCGGCAAAGGCTTCTTCGTGATCAGCCACGTTGTAGATGAATATCTCGCGCGGCTGGCCGTTTTTGGTGCCTTTGACCAGGTCGCCAATGCAGGTTTTGCCGGTATAGCCCGGTGCGAGCGATGACGGGTCGGGCAGTACCGCCTTGACCACTTTCAACGGCACCACTTCCAGGCCTTCAGCGGTTTTGACGGGCTTCTCGGAAAGCAGGCCGAGGTTTTTCAGTACGGTGAATACGTTGATGTAGTGTTCACCGAAGCTCATCCAGAAACGCACATTGGGCACGTCGAGGTTTTTCGACAGCGAGTGCACTTCATCGTGGCCGGTGAGGTAGAGGTTCTGCGAACCGACTACCGGCAGGTCGTCGGTGCGTTTGACTTCGAACATGGTGTTGCTGGTCCACTGGCTGTTCTGCCAGCTCCACACCTGTCCGGTGAACTCGCGGAAGTTGATTTCCGGGTCGAAATTGGTGGCGAAGTATTTGCCGTGGGAGCCGGCATTGACGTCGAGAATGTCGATCGAATCAATGCGGTCGAAATGCTGTTGCTGCGCCAGCGCGGCATACGCGTTGACGACACCCGGGTCGAAGCCCACGCCAAGGATGGCCGTGATGTTCTTCTGTTTGCATTCTTCCAGGTGGTTCCATTCGTAGTTGCCGTACCACGGCGGGGTCTCGCAGACCTTGCCCGGCTCTTCGTGGATGGCGGTGTCGAGGTAAGCCACGCCCGTATCGATGCAGGCACGCAGCACCGACATGTTGAGAAACGCGGAACCCACGTTGATGACGATCTGCGAGTCGGTCTCGCGGATCAGGGCCTTGGTCGCTTCCACGTCCAGGGCGTTCAGCGCGAAGGCCTGGATGTCGGCGGGTACCTTGAGGCTACCCTTGGCCTTGACGCTGTCGATGATGGCCTGGCATTTGGAGATGTTGCGCGACGCGATAGCAATACGACCGAGTTCGTCGTTGTGCTGCGCGCACTTGTGGGCCACCACCTTGGCGACACCTCCTGCACCAATGATAAGAACGTTCTTTTTCAATTGCTTTATTTCTCCTATATCCGCCAGCTTACGAAAGGCTGGACAGGTAGTCGTCGTAACCAAATTCACGAACCACTTCGACTGTACCGTCGAGTTGTTTCACTACGATGGACGGCATTTTCAGGCCGTTGAACCAGTTTTTCTTGACCATGGTGTAGCCAGCGGTGTCGATGAACGACAGCCGATCGCCGATGGCCAGCGGACGATCAAATTGATACTCGCCGAAGATGTCGCCGGCCAGGCAGGATTTGCCGCACACCATATAGGTATGCTCACCCTCGCTCGGCGCCAGCTTGGCGTTGAGGCGGTAGATCAGCAGGTCCAGCAGGTGGGCTTCGATGGAGCTGTCGACCACGGCGAGGTTTTTACCGTTGTAGAGCGTGTCGAGCACGGTGACTTCCAGGGACGCGCTGTTGGTGATCGCTGCTTCGCCGGGCTCCAGGTACACCTGCACGCCGTACTTCTCGGAGAATGCCTTCAACCGTGCGCAAAATGCATCCAGCGCATAGCCTTCACCGGTGAAATGGATGCCGCCGCCGAGGCTGACCCACTGGACCTTGTGCAGCAGCGCGCCGAAGCGTTCTTCGATGGTGCCGAGCATGCTGTCGAACAGGCTGAAATCGCCGTTTTCGCAGTTGTTGTGGAACATGAAACCGGAGATTTGATCGATCACGCCGTCGATCTTCACCGGGTCCCACTCGCCCAGGCGGCTGAACGGACGCGCCGGGTCGGCCAGCAGGTAATCGGAGCTGCTCACCTGTGGGTTGACGCGCAGGCCACGGGTCTTGCCTTCGGAACGTTCGGCAAAACGCTGCAGTTGGCTGATGGAGTTGAAGATGATCTTGTCGCAGTTCTCCAGCATCTCTTCGATTTCATCGTCGGCCCAGGCCACGCTGTAGGCGTGCGCTTCACCTTCGAACTTCTGACGGCCGAGCTTCAACTCATACAGCGACGACGAGGTGGTGCCGTCCATGTATTGCTGCATCAGGTCGAACACCGACCAGGTGGCAAAGCACTTGAGCGCCAGCAGAGCCTTGGCGCCGGACTGCTCGCGCACGTAGGCAATCTTCTGCATGTTGACCAGAAGCTTCTGTTTATCGATGAGGTAGTACGGCGTTTTGATCATTTTTGAGAGCCTGCGGCGGTGCCTGCCAAAAAAGGACACGCATTGTGCCCGCACTTGGATCAGATCGAAAGGTTAGCCGGCGGATTTTGCTGCGCCGGTTTTCCAAGCATACCCGCAGAGTATGACTATCTCTGGCTATACACCGATCTAATGTGGGAGGGGGCAAGCCCTAATGCCAGTCAGTTAAGGCGACACCGAACCTGTGGCGAGGGAGCTTGCTCCCGCTGGACTGCGCAGCAGTCCCATTGTTTGGGGCCGCTTCGCGCCCCAGCGGGAGCAAGCTCCCTCGCCACAAGTTAGTTCTCGCTCCTGCTACTTCTTAACTGACTGGCATTAGGGCAAGCCCCCTCCCACAGTTAGCACGCTGTGTAGCCAGGCTTCACTGACATCAAACCGTCATCTCCCCACCACCTTCCTGCCACATTCCCCCGTTACTGTCCTCGCCAATGAGATCGATCTCAAGCGAGTGACAATGACTGACTTGAAAGACGTTGCGCAGCTGGCTGGCGTATCCCGCGCCACTGCCGCCCGCACATTTGCCTCCCCCGACCAGGTGCGCCCGGCCACTCGCGAGCAGGTGTTTGCCGCTGCCCGTGAGTTGGGCTTTCGGCCCAACTTGCTCGGTCGCCAACTGCGCCTGCAAACCACCCGGTTGATTGGCGTGGTGGTGCCCAACTTGCTCAATCCGGTGTTCGCCGAACAGTTCCAGGCCATGGAACGTGCCGCGCGGTTGCGCGGCTACAGCCTGGTGCTGGCGACCACCGACTACAGCACTGAACGCGAAAGCATGGTGGTGGAAGAACTGCTGCGCCAACGTGTTGACGGCCTGGTACTGACGGTCACCGATGCCGAGAGCAACAGCGTGCTTAACAGCCTCGCCAGCGAACAGACCCCGTTCGTGCTGGCCTACCACCAACCGAGCAATCCCAGCTACAGCGCCGTGTCGGTCGACAACCGCGCCGGCATGGCCATGGCCACCCGATATCTGCTGGAAGCAGGGCACCGGCGCATCAGCATGGTTGCGGGCCCCGCGTTGCAGTCCGACCGTGCGCGCCTGCGTTACGCCGGTTACTGCGACGCGATGCAAGCCTACGGCCTCAAGAGCCGCCCGGTGATCGAAATGCCCGCGCACACCCAGGCTGAATTCGTCGCCATCCAGCCGTACCTTGAAGGCCCCGAGGCGCCCACGGCACTGGTGTGTTCCAACGACTTCCTCGCCATCAGTCTGATCGCCGAACTGCGCCGCAACGCCTGGCAAGTACCCGAGCAACTCTCGGTGATGGGCTTTGACGGCATCGCCCTCGGCACCCAGATGCACCCAACCCTGTGCAGCGTGGTGCAGCCCATCGCGCTGCTCGCCAGCACAGTGATTGACCAATTGCTGGCGCAGATCGCCGGCAACGCCCCGATTTCCCATTGCCTGCCTTGCCATATCCGGCCGGGCGAAAGCACTCAACCCCATGAGGAGTTTCTTGATGCGCGCATTGCGTAAAACCCTGGCCGCCGCGCTGCTGTGTGGTATGGCCAGCCTGGCCCAGGCCGCCGACACCGCAATTTGCTACAACTGCCCGCCGGACTGGGCCGACTGGGGCACCCAGCTCAAGGCCATTGCCGCCAGCACCGGCGTGCAAGTGCCGCTGGATAACAAGAACTCCGGCCAGTCGCTGGCGCAACTGGTGGCCGAAAAGGCCGCACCCGTCGCCGACGTGGTGTACTACGGGGTGACCTTCGGCCTGCAGGCGCAAAAAGCCGGCGTGGTCGACGGCTACAAACCCAGGGGCTGGGAGCAGATCCCCGCCGGCCTGAAAGACCCGGCGGGCCAGTGGTTCGCAATTCACTCCGGCACCTTGGGCATCATGGTCAACGTCGATGCATTGGGTGGCCTGCCGGTGCCGCAAAGCTGGGCCGACCTGCTCAAGCCGCAATACAAAGGAATGGTCGGCTACCTGGACCCGTCCAGCGCCTTCGTCGGTTACGTCTCTGCTGTGGCGATCAACCGCGCGATGGGCGGCGACCTGGACAACTTCGCCCCGGCCATCGACTACTTCCAGAAACTGGCGAAAAACGCGCCCATCGTGCCCAAGCAGACCGCCTATGCGCGGGTGCTGTCCGGCGAATTGCCGATCCTGGTGGACTACGATTTCAACGCCTACCGCGCCCGCTATAAGGACAACGCCAACGTTGCCTTCGTGATCCCCAAAGAGGGCAGCATCAGTGTGCCCTACGTGATGAGCCTGGTGGCCAACGCGCCGCACCGCGCCAATGGCGAGAAGGTGCTGGACTTCGTGCTGTCGGATCAAGGCCAGGCACTCTGGGCCAAAGCTTACTTGCGTCCGGTACGCCCGGTGCAGATGCCGGCTGAGGTCGCCGCGCAGTTCCTGCCCGACAGCGACTATGCGCGCGCCGGCGTGGTGGACTACCAGAAAATGGCCGCCGTGCAGGAAGCCTTCGCGGCCCGTTATCTGAACGAGGTCAAGTAAGTGGCCACATCGGCAAAACGTGCGGCCTGGGCGCTGGCTCCGGCCTTTGCGGTGCTGTTCGCATTCTGGCTGCTGCCGCTGGCGCACTTGATCGTGCTCGGCGGCGAAAGCCGCGACAGCCACGGCAGCGGCTATTGGCAGGTGCTCAGCAGCGCGCAGTACCTGGGCAGCCTGGCGCAGACCTGTGTGCTGGCCATCATCGTGACGTTCACGGCGTTGTTGATTGGCGGCATCAGCGGCGTGTTTCTTGCGCGCCAGCGGTTTTTTGGGCGCTCGGCGTTGGTGGCCTTGCTCACGTTTCCCCTGGCGTTTCCCGGGGTGGTGGTGGGCTTCCTGGTCATCCTGTTGGCCGGGCGCCAGGGGCTGCTGGCGTCGCTCGGCCTGCAGTTGGCCGGTGAACGCTGGATCTTTGCCTATTCGCTGGCCGGGTTGTTTGTCGGCTACCTGTATTTCTCGATCCCCCGCGTAATCCTCACGGTGATGGCGGCCTGCGAAAGCCTCGACCGTAGCCTGGAAGAAGCCGCGCATTCGCTGGGCGCCGGGCATTGGCGCGTGGTCTGCGACGTGATCGTGCCGGGCCTGGCGCCGGCGCTGGCGTCGTGCGGGGCGATCTGTTTTGCCACGTCCATGGGCGCCTTCGGCACGGCCTTTACCTTGGGCACGCGGCTGAACGTCACCCCGGTGGCGATCTACAACGTGTTCACCAACTATGCCAACTTTGCCGTCGCCGCCGCGTTGTCGGTGGTGCTTGGCGCGGTGACCTGGGTGGTGTTGTTGCTCACGCGACGCCTGGTGAAAAACGCGGGGACGGTCTTGTGAAGCGCTCATCGCTGTTTGTGATTCAACTGCTGTTCACCTTGCTGGTGTGCGCGTTCATGTTGGTGCCGGTACTGATGTCGTTGCTGGCGGGACTCACGCGCAATTTCTTCGTCGGCGTGTCCAGTGGACTGACCTTCGACTGGCTGGTGCAGGTGTGGCAGGCCTATTCGCCGACCGTGTGGCTGTCGCTGCAACTGGCCCTGGCCTGCGCGGTGTGCGTCTGCGTGATCGGCGTGCCGGCGGCCTACGCCCTGGTGCGCATGAACAACCGCTTCAGCCGCGCCTTCGAGGAACTGATGGTGCTGCCGGTGGCGATGCCGGGCCTGGCCAGTGCGCTGGCCTTGCTGCTCACCTACGGCCAGTTCGGCACGTTTCGCAGCAGTTGGTTGTTCATCCTGGTGGGCCATGTGCTGTTCACCATGCCGTTCCTGGTGCGCCCGGTGATGGCGGTGATGCAGCGCCAGCATCTGCCGGTGCTGGAAGAGGCGGCGGCCAGCCTTGGCGCGGGGCCCATCAAACGCTTTTTCAGCGTTGTGGTGCCCAACAGCCGGGCAGGGATTCTGGCGGGTGTGCTGATGGTGGTCACCTTGTCCCTGGGTGAGTTCAACCTGACCTGGATGCTGCACACGCCGATGACCAAGACCTTGCCGGTCGGCCTGGCCGACAGCTACGCCTCGGCGCGCCTGGAAATCGCCAGCGCCTATACCCTTATCTTTTTGCTGATGATCGTACCGCTGCTGATTGCATTGCAGGCCATCAGTGCCCGTTTATCCCGTGGAGAGCGTCGATGACCGCTATCACTATTCGCCTGCAAGGCTGTCGCAAGGCATTCGCCGACGGCACCGTGGCCGTGCATGACCTGGACCTGACCGTCGAAGGCGGCGAAACCCTGGCGATTCTAGGCCCATCGGGCTGTGGCAAAACCACCACCTTGCGCCTGATCGCCGGGCTGGAGCGTCCGGATGTGGGCCAGGTGTTTTTCGGCAACGACGACGTCACGCGCCTGCCCATCGAGCGTCGCGACGTGGGCATGGTGTTCCAGAATTACGCGCTGTTTCCCAACCTGGATGTGGTCGGCAATATCGTCTACGGCTTGAAGATTCGCGGGATGTCGCCGCTTGCGCGCAACAAGCGCTGCGACGAATTGCTGGAGCTGGTGGGCCTGCAACAGCATGGCAAGCGCAGCATCCACGAATTGTCCGGTGGCCAGCGTCAACGCGTGGCCCTGGCCCGTGCCCTGGCGCCGCGCCCGAAGATTCTGTTGCTGGATGAACCGTTGGCAGCCCTCGATGCGCAACTGCGTGAGCGCCTGCGCAGTGAGCTGAATGAACTGCTGCGTGGCCTGGGCATCACCTCGGTGTTCGTCACCCACGACCAGGGCGAAGCCATGGCCCTCGGTGATCGCATCCTGGTGATGGAGCACGGCCGCGTCGCGCAACTGGCCAGCCCGCGGGACATTTACCAGAAACCGGCGAATGCATTTGTCGCCGGTTTTGTCGGCAACCTGAATGCCTTTCAAGTGCTGGACCAATCGGTCCATGGCTTGAAGGTAAGCGGCGGTGTGCTGCCGTGGCACGCGGCCAATCAACCCATCACGGTGTACTGCCGCCCCGAACACCTGCGAGTGATGGAGAGCGAAGGGCACTTGCACGGCCATCTATTGGCGCAGTTTTTCCAGGGCGCGCAAAGCCGTCTGCTGGTGGACGTGGGCGGCCCGCAACCGCTGCTGGTGGACAGCAGCGACAACCAGCTGTACGCCGTCGGCGCGCCGATTGCCCTGGCAATCGCGCCGCACATGTTGTTCACCCTGAATGCGTGAGGGTCTGCTTGTGAATCGTCCGTTTCTTGTTGCGCAAATCAGCGACCTGCACCTTAAAGCCGGCCAGCGCCTGACGTATGGGGTGGTCGATACCTTGGGCGCGCTGCGCCGTGCCGTCGACCATTTGAACGCCAGCCATCCCCGGCCCGATATTGTGGTGGTCAGCGGCGACCTGGTGGACTTCGGTCGCCCCAATGAGTACGCCGTGCTGCACCCCGAACTCGCACGCCTGCACATGCCGTGCTACCTGGTGCCTGGCAACCACGACACACGCGGTCCGTTGCTCGAAGCATTCCGTGATCACGCCTATTTGCCGTCGTTGGCAGAGGGCCCGCTGGACTGGGTGGTGGACGAGCATCCGCTGCGTTTGATCGGCCTGGACTCGACCATCCCCGGTGGCCATGGCGGGCAATTGCTGGACAGCCAGTTGCGATGGCTGGACGAGCAACTGGCGCGACGCCGGGATGCGCCGACCTTGCTGATTCTGCACCACCCGCCGTTTATGAGCGGCATCGGCCATATGGACCGCGAACCGTTTATCAATGCCGCCGCCCTGGAAACAGTCGTGGCGCGCCACCCGCAAGTTGAACGCCTGCTGTGCGGGCACCTGCACCGGCCGATGCAGCGACGCTTTGGTGGCAGCTTGAGCTGCGTGTGCCCCGGCACCTCCCATCAGATCGTGCTGGATTTGCAAGACGCCGCGCCCGCGCATTTCAACCTGGAGCCGGCGGGATATCTGTTGCATCGCTGGGACGCGCAACAGGGGTTGCTCAGCCACAACGGCGTGTTCGGGGATTACCCCGGGCCGTATCCGTTCTATGACGCTCATGGGTTGATTGACTGATCCGATTGACTGATCAATCCCGGTTTAAACATGAGTAGAACTTGTGATCATCTAAAATAAAATGAGTTTGTCTCACTATCGGCATCTGCCGACAATGGCTGCCATTGAATACCTACAGTGGAGTTGTAAGTCATGGCAGTCGCTCATTCCCTCGGATTTCCGCGCATTGGACGCGACCGTGAACTGAAGAAAGCGCAGGAAGCGTTCTGGAAGGGCGAACTCGACGAAGCCGGCCTGCGTGCCGTGGGCCGTGACTTGCGCAAGGCTCACTGGGCGCTGCAAAAACAAGCGGGCATTGAGCTGCTGCCCGCAGGTGATTTCGCCTGGTACGACCAGGTGCTGACCCACTCGCTGATGTTTGGCGTAGTCCCCGAGCGTTTTCGCCCTGCCGATGGCCAAGCCACGTTGCAGACGTTGTTCGGCATGGCACGTGGCGTCAGCGATAACTGCTGCGGCGGTGCTCACGCCCAGGAAATGACCAAGTGGTTCGATACCAACTATCACTACCTGGTGCCGGAGTTCAGCGTCGACCAGCAATTCCACCTGGGGTGGGAGCAGTTGTTCGAGGAAGTCCAGGAAGCGCGCGATCTCGGGCACAACGTCAAGCCGGTCGTCATTGGCCCGCTGACGTACCTGTGGCTGGGCAAGGCCAAGGGCGGTGATTTTGACAAGCTTGAGCTGCTCGACCGCCTGCTGCCGCTGTATGGTCAGATTTTCCAGCGCCTGGCCGAGCAGGGCGTGGAGTGGGTGCAGATCGACGAGCCGATCCTGGTGCTCGACCTGCCGCAGGCCTGGAAGAATGCCTTTGAGCGCGCCTACAACCTGATCCAGCGTGACCCGCTGAAGAAGCTGGTGGCGACCTACTTCGGTGGCCTGGAAGAGAACCTCGGCCTGGCCGCCAACCTGCCCGTCGATGGCCTGCACATCGACCTGGTGCGTGCGCCGGAGCAGTACCCGGCCATCCTCGACCGCCTGCCGGCGTACAAGGTGCTGTCCCTGGGCGTGGTCGACGGTCTCAACCTAGGGCGCTGCGACTTGGAAAAGGTCCTGGCGACCTTGCAGCGCGCCCACGAAAAACTAGGCGATCGTTTGTGGGTGGCGCCGTCTTGCCCGCTGCTGTACAGCCCGGTGGGCCCGGAGCGTGACGACCGGCTGAACGTCGGGCCGGGCAGTTGGCTGACCTGCGCCTTGCAAACGTGCGCGCAAGTCGCAGCGCTGGCCCAGGCCGTCGACCCTCCTCAGATGCCAAGCGCCTGCGGAGCTGGGTTGACGGCGAAAACTGCGCGGCTGGCCTTCGCGTAGTAGGTCATACTGGCGCCATGACTTTCGACTCGCCGCTCGCCGCTTATCAAGATGCCATCGCCCAGCAGGGTTTCGTGCCCGACGACGCCCAGCACGCGGCGGTGCAGGCCTTGCAAACCTGTCACCAGGCGTTGCACCAGAGCCATTCGCCGATTGCCGGCGTTTACCTGTGGGGGCCGGTGGGGCGCGGCAAGACCTGGTTGATGGACCAGTTCTATCAAAGCCTGCGCGTGCCGGCGCGGCGTCAGCATTTTCATCACTTCATGGGCTGGGTACACCAGCGCTCGTTCCAGCTCAGCGGTATCAAGGACCCGCTGCAGGCGTTGGCGCGGGAACTGAGCCGGGACGTGCGCGTGCTGTGTTTCGATGAGTTGTTCGTCAATGACATCGGTGACGCGATCATTCTCGGCCGTCTGTTCCAGGTGATGTTCGAGGAGGGCGTGGTCATGGTCTGTACGTCCAATCAACCGCCTGAGCAGCTGTACGCCGAGGGTTTCAACCGTGAACGGTTCGTGCCGGGGATCGCGGCGATCAAGCAGCATATGCAGGTGGTGGCGGTGGACGGTGGCGAGGATCATCGCTTGCACGCCGGTGTGGGCCTGCAGCGCTACTGGGTGAATCAGCCGGAGGCACTGGCCACGGTGTTCAGGCAACTGAGCGCGGGGCAAACGGTCAGCGAGGGGAGGGAGGTGAACGTGGGTCATCGCACGATTACGGCGGTGCAGGCCAGTGACGCGGTACTGTGGTGCCGCTACGCCGAGCTCTGCGAGCAGCCGCTGGCCGCGATGGATTTCATGCTGCTGTGTGATCGCTTCAAGGCCATTCTGTTGGCGCAAGTGCCCAACCTCAGCGCCCCGCAGCGCCCGGGGCGGATCGCCCGTGGTACCGAAGACGGGGCCGAGCGCGTCGTCGCGGGGGACCGTCAATTGCCGGAGCTGTCGGTGCACGATGACAGCGTGCGACGCTTTATCGCGCTGGTGGATGAATGTTACGACCGCAAGGTGCCGTTGTTCATCGAGTCCCAAGTGCCACTGGAACGTCTGTATACCGAAGGCTACTTGGCGTTTCCTTTTCGGCGCACCTTGAGCCGCTTGCGAGAAATGCAGCTGCAGCGCTTCGGCGCCTGACCTCGGCCAGGGCTTTGGATGCCTGCAGCCTGGGCGTTTTCTGTCAGGCATTTGTCGTTAATCGCCTTCATCTGCTGCCGCATCCACGCTTACAATCACCCCTCTCAAAGGGAATCGATTCCCTGGTTGTCGCTATCGAGGACGGAAATGGACACCCCTGACATCCTGGTGCTGCTAGCCAGCTACACCAACGCCGTGCACGCCGACGCCATCGGCTCGTTGCTCAACCACTATGCTGAAGATCCAATGGGCGGCGGCCACACCTTGCAAGCCGACCTGTTGCAGCAACTGCCTGGGGAACTGGCCAAGCGCCCCTATGCATTCAGTGTGCTGGCGTTCGTCGGGGGTGAGCCAGCCGGGCTGGTCAATTGCTTCGAGGGCTTCTCGACATTCGCTTGTCGGCCCTTGGTCAACGTTCATGATGTGGTGGTGGCGAAACAGTTTCGTGGCTTGGGCTTGAGCCAGAAGATGCTGCAGAAAGTCGAGGAAATCGCCCGGCAGCGCGGATGCTGCAAAATCACCCTGGAAGTGCTTGAAGGCAATGAGTTGGCACAGTCGGCGTATCGCAAGTTCGGTTTCGACGATTCGGTATTTGATCCCGCCCATGGCCGCATGTTGTTCTGGAGCAAGGCGCTGTAATAAAAGCAGGATAAAAAAAGGCGCCATTGAATGGCGCCTGATAAACCTTTGCCAAGGGAGCGGAATGGCAGAGGGTGCTGCGGATTAACTCAACATTAATTAACTATTGGGTTGTGCTGTTTCGGCAGTGGTGGCTTTAACCGGTTTACCATCGGCGGACGCAACTTGTTGTTCAGCCTTGCCGTGGGTCTTTTCCTGAATGAAGCTGAAGTTATTGTAGAACTCTTTCGAACGCTCTGAGCCGCCTTCTGCAAAGGCGGCGGCAGAGGTCAGGGTCATCAGGCTGGCGAGCATCAAGGTCGAAAGTTTCATGGCGGTATTCCCATTTAAATTGATAGGTGATCGGTCACTCCCTGATCTGATCGTGGGGCGACTATGGCGTTATCCTATTAAGTGGGAATTAACGAAGTTCACCTGCGAAGTTAACAATTTTGTTAACTTCGCGAGGGGGTGTTATAGCCGCCAGTCAAGTGCCAGCGTGACTGAACGTGGATCGCCCCAATACACGCCGTTATAAAAGCCAACGCGTTCGTAATATTTCTTATCAAATAAATTGTTGACGTTAACCGACGCCGTAACATGTTCATCGAACTGGTAGCGCGACATCAGGTTGACCACGGTGTAGCCCTGTTGCGTGATTTTCTCCCGCGTGGTTATCGGTCTGCCTTCGCTGTTGCGCGCCCCCGTGGGGCGGTCGCCGAAGTCATACATCTCGCTTTGCCAAGTCACCGCGCCGCCCACGGTCAGGTTGCGCCAGGTTCCCGGCAGGCGGTAAGCGCTGGATATTTTCAGCAGGTTCAACGGCTGGCCGGTGTTGTTGCGTGTGCCTGCGCCATTCACCGAATGGGTGTAGGTGTAGCCTGCCGTCAGGTTCCAGTCCGGGGTGATTTCCCCGGCTGCTTCCAGCTCGAAACCCTTCACCTTGTTGCCCTTGCCGCCGGACTTGTAGTACTCCTCGCCGGTGGCCGGGTTGCGCGGCACCGAGTCGTCCCGCTCGGCGACGTTGTCCTGGGTGCTCCAGAAATACGCGGCGGCCAGGTTCAGACGCTCGTCGAGTACGCTGCCCTTGAGCCCCACCTCATAGTTACTGCCCACCACCGGTTCCAGGTATTTCTTGTTGGCATCACGCGCATCCTGCGGCTTGAAAATGTCGGTGTAGCTCGCGTAGACGGTGTATTGCGGCGTGATGTCGTAAAGCAGCCCGGCGTAGGGCGTCCACATGTCATTATGGGTTTGCCCGGTTTTGCCGGACGCGGTCAGTTGATCGTTGGCGTCGTATTTGGGGGTAGCGCTTTGCAGCTCCCAACTGCCGTAGCGGCTGCCGAGTACGGCGTGCAGGCGGTCAGTCAGGCTCAGTCGAGTCGCGAGGTAACCGGCTTTCTGTTGTTTCTTGCTGTGTTCACCCTTGAGGTCGGTGACGTAATCGCTGAACTTGCCGATGCCGCCCATGTGTTTCCAGTCCTCGATGGAGTAGTAGCTGGAGGGCAGGTCGGTGCGCATGAAGGGCGAACTGTCCCGCTGCGCGGCCTCGCCATAACCCATCATCAGCGCGTGTTCACGGCCCAGCAGCGCGTAGCTGCCGGCCAGGTTGAGGTCGATGGCTTCCATTCTCGAGGTGCCGCGCATATGGCTGGCCCAGGCCGTCATGCCGCTGCGGTCGGCATTGGGGAACCCCGCGCCGCCGTAATACACCTTGCCATCGGTATCGCTCTGGCGATGGGTGTAGGCCGCCTTCAGATGCCAGTCGCCGCCCAGCCGATGATCAAGGGTGGCGAAGGTGGTTTTGTCGGTCAGTGGCCAGGAACTCCAGTGCGCGGCCATGTTGGTGGAGCGCGACAGCCCAGCCTTGCCGCCCTGGCTGTTCCAGTACGGCACGGTGCCCCAGGAGGTGCCTTGTACCTGCTTGTCCTGGTAATCAAAGCCTACGGCCAGCACGGTGTCGTCGGAAAGGTCACCCTCGAGAATGCCGTAGCCGACCGCCCGCTGCAGGGCATAGTTGTCGCGAAAGGATTTGCTGTCACGGTAGGCCAGGACGCTGCGCCCGCGCAGTTTGCCGTCGAAGGCCAGCGGGCCGCCGACGTCGAGGTAGCTGTAGTAGTTGTCATGGGTAGCGCCGCTGATCCCGGTTTTCGCCTGCCATTGGGCGGTAGGGCGCTTGCGTACCATGTTGACGGTGGCCGAGGGGTCACCCGCGCCCGTCGTCAGGCCGGTGGCGCCGCGCACCACTTCGATCCGGTCATAGATAATGGTGTCGGCGTCGCTCTTCATGTAGCCGAAGGTGTTGAGCATTCCGTCAATCTGGAAGTTGTTGATGCCGTAGCCACGGGAGGTGTAGGACACGCGGTCCGAATCGTTGTGCTGGACGTTGACGCCGGTGGTCTGGCGCAGCACGTCGGTCAGGGTGTTGAGGTTGAAGTCGTCCATCTGCTGGCGCGTGATCACCGAGATCGATTGCGGGGTTTCCTTGATCGACAGGTTCAGGCGCGTGGCGGTGTTCATGGAGCCGGTGGTGTAGGCGCCGGTGTGCTCGGTGGTCGCACCCAGGCCTTCGGCGGTGACAGTGGTGGCGCCCAGTTCGAGAGCGTTGGCGGGGGCGTGTTCGGGATCGGTTTCGGCCAGCAGTTCAGGGCTCAGCGCAAGGCTGAACAGGCCAAGGGTAAAGGTGATGGAACGGGTAAACGGCGCGAGCATCGCGGCAAACTCCTTGTCGTCTTTGAGACCGCCCCGGATGGGGTGGGCATGGCTCAAAGACGAAAGGAGGCGCGGATCTTTAGGTTTAAACGAGAATGATTGTTATCTTCTTGTTACGAGCCGCTGGTTACTTGGCTACCACGTCGGTGCTGTCGGCCTTTTTCGGCTTGATCAAGCTGAAGTCAATCAACGCCTTTTGCTTGGTTTCGTAAGGGTTGCCGATCAGCAAAGGGCGCGGCTTGAAGCTGTCGCTGACCAGGCTTTTGCTGTGGTCCAGTTCATCGAAACTCAAACCTGCCAGGTCCGCCCAGGTGTGGATCAACTGCGAACTGCTGTAAGGCCGTTGCAGGTCGCCGGCGAAGCTCCAATCGTGGCTTTCGCGCCACTTGGGCGAGGCGTAGGCCATGAAGGGAATGGTGTACATCGGCGCGGTCGGCTTGCCTTCGTTGCGGCCCAGGGTGTCATGGCCGGCCGAGTCGAACACGTCTTCGCCGTGGTCCGACAGGTACAGCAGGAAGCCATTGGGGTCGGTCTTGGCGTAGTCCTTGATCAGGCTCGACACCACAAAGTCGTTGTACAGCACCGCGTTGTCATAGCTGTTGTACGTCGGCAGCTGTGCATCGCTGACACCGGGCGGCACGCCCTGGCGGTCGGTGAACTTGTCGAACGTCTGCGGATAACGGTACTGGTAGCTCATGTGCGTGCCCAACAGGTGCACCACGATGAACTTGCGCTCGGCGGTATCGGCCAGGGCCTTGGAAAACGGGGCCAGTACATCGCCGTCGTATTGACGGGCGTTCTGGTTCCGGTTGTTGTTGAGGTACACCTGCTCGTCGGCCTGTTCGGAAAAGGTCGTGAGCATGGTGTTGCGCTTGGTCATGGTTTGCTGGTTGGTGATCCAGAAGGTCTTGTAGCCGGCCTGTTTCATCACGCTGACGATCGACGGCGTCTTGAGGTACAGGTCCGGGTTTTCTTCGTCGGCGAAGGTCAGTACCTGCTGCAGCGCTTCAATGGTGTACGGGCGCGGTGTAATGACGTTGTCGAACACCGCCAGTTGGTCGCGCAGCTTGTCCAGTTCCGGCGTGGTGTTACGCGGGTAACCATACAGGCTCATGCGCTGGCGGTTGGTGGACTCGCCGATCACCAGCACCAGGGTGGACGGCTGGCCGGCCATGCTGTCCTTGAGGTTCTTCAGCGGTGGGATCTGGCTGGCACTGGTCAGCATGCCTTGCATATTGTCCAGCTGTTCGGTGTAACGGCGGTAGGCGACGATCATCTGCCACGGCACGGCCGGTTCGATCCGGGTTTCGAAGCGGTCGATGGCCAGTTCCATGGTTTCGCTGGTGGCGATCTGCTTGACGAGCGGGTAGCCGACCACGGCCAACACAATGGCGATCGCCGCCACGATCGACTGACCGCGAGGCAAGTACACCGGGCGCAGGCGTGTCCACAGGAAAACCGCGAAGGCAGTGTGGGCGATGAACGCCAGCACGATCCACCAGGCAAAGTACTGGGTGGCGTATTCGCCCGCTTCAGAAATGTTCGACTCGAACATGATGAAGATGACGCTCTGGGAAAATTCCTGCTGGTAAATGAAGAAATAACCCAGGCTGGCCATGGAACAGGCCCACAGCACCACGCCGATCAAGGCAGCGAGCAGGCGTGTTTGCCGGGGGAACAGCAACATCGGCGCCAGCCACAGCGCACTCATGAAGAACGCCTGGCGGAAACCACTGAAGCCGGACGTGCCGGTCAGTTGGATAAGAAGTTGGGTAATCCCAGAGAAATACCAGAAAAACAGGAATAACCAGCCAAGGCCGGCCCAATCAAAGCCTTTCGCAGTCGTCGTGCTGCGTTTGAACATCGCCATCCAGCGCCCCATCAGAAAATAATCGTCGCGCACAGGCGCGCAACATCGGGCCGCTCAGACAGTGAGCGGCATCGCGGGCGGGAGTATCGGGATAAGTGTGTGAAAACTTCGTGAGTTTTCTGTAGGTATTGCCTTACGGGCTCGCCAGGGCGGCTCAGCAGAGCGCGGGCTTGGCGCCGGACGGCAGTTCAAGCTGGGCCTGCAGATGTGAGCGCAGACGCAGGACTTCCTGTTGCAACTGATCGCGCTCGTCCTTCAACTGGCGCAATTCATCGCGGCGGATGCTGACGTAGAGGGTCTGAGGCGGTCGGGTCATCTGTGCTGTGCTCATTGCTTACCTCGCAAATAGCGGTCAACGGCGCTGCCGGATCGGTTCGCGGCAACAGTCGGAGGTAAGTCTGAATTCTTTTTCACATCAAGGGAACTTTTTTATTTTTGGTGGTCGTGTGACTTTTGCAGGGGTGATGGTGAAATGAT
Organism: Pseudomonas sp. R2-37-08W; assembly: GCF_003851705.1. Taxonomy (NCBI): domain Bacteria; kingdom Pseudomonadati; phylum Pseudomonadota; class Gammaproteobacteria; order Pseudomonadales; family Pseudomonadaceae; genus Pseudomonas; species Pseudomonas sp. R2-37-08W. Next base: position 2,395,131 of record NZ_CP027728.1, read on the forward strand.
GGCAACTTTTTTGCCATGAAACTACACGGATCTGCTCTGGACTAACCCTCATTAGCCTCATTGCGCTATAAACTATGTCACACATTTTTTTGCAGTTAGGAGCATCAGCACATGCAACTGGGGATTATCGGACTAGGCCGCATGGGCGGTAATATTGCGCGGCGCCTGATGCTCAATGGGCATTCCACCGTTGTTTATGACCGTAATGAAGCATTCGTAAAGGGCTTGAGCGAGGAGGGCGCCACCGGCGTCGCCGGGCTGGAGGCCCTGGTGGCCGGCCTGCAAAAGCCGCGCGCGGTATGGGTGATGCTGCCGGCGGGCGCGCCGACCGAAGACACCATCAATGAACTCAGTGAGCTGCTGGAAAGCGGTGACGTGATCATCGACGGCGGCAATACCAATTACAAGGACGACGTGCGTCGCGGCAAGGCCCTGGCGGAAAAGGGCCTGCACTATGTTGACGTCGGCACTTCCGGCGGTGTCTGGGGCCTGGAACGTGGCTACTGCATGATGATCGGCGGCGACGTGGAAACCGTGCAGCGCCTCGACCCGATCTTCAAGAGCCTCGCCCCCGGTATCGGCAGCATCCCCCGCACCAAGGACCGTTCGGCTTCTGCCGACCCGCGTGCCGAGCAGGGTTATATCCATGCTGGCCCAGCGGGCTCCGGTCACTTCGTCAAGATGATCCATAACGGCATTGAATACGGAATGATGCAGGCGTTTGCCGAAGGTTTTGACATCCTCAAGACCAAGAACTCGGAAAACCTGCCGGAAGATCAGCGCTTTGACCTGAACGTGGCCGACATCGCCGAAGTCTGGCGCCGTGGCAGCGTGGTGTCGTCGTGGCTGCTGGATCTGACCGCCGATGCCCTGGCCACCGACCCGAAACTTGACGGCTACTCCGGCTCCGTGGCCGACAGTGGCGAAGGCCGCTGGACCATCGAAGCGGCCATGGAGCAAGCGGTGCCGGTACCGGTGCTGTCCACCTCGCTGTTCGCCCGTTTCCGTTCGCGCCAGCAGAGCACCTACGGTGACAAAATGCTCTCGGCCATGCGCTTCGGCTTTGGCGGCCACGTGGAGACTTCCAAAAAATGACCGCCAACGGCAAGAAACCCAAGGCCGAACCCGCTCCACCCACTACGTTGTTCCTGTTTGGCGCCCATGGCGACCTGGTCAAGCGCCTGCTGATGCCGGCGCTGTACAACCTGAGCCGCGACGGGTTGCTGGGCGATGGCCTGCGTATCGTCGGCGTTGATCACAACGCCGTCAGCGACGCGGACTTTGCCAAGAAGCTCGAGGATTTCATTCGCACCGAGGCGGCCAGCAAAGTCCGGGGGAATGCCGACAATGCGCTGGACCCACACCTGTGGGCCCAGTTGGCCAAAGGCATCAGCTACGTCGAGGGCGACTTCCTCGACGACAGCACCTACGCGGATATCGCGCAGAAAATTGCCGACAGCGGCACCGCCAATGCCGTGTTCTACCTCGCGACCGCACCGCGCTTCTTCAGTGAAGTGGTGCAACGCCTGGGCAGCGCCGGGTTGCTCAATGAAACCGAGGAGGGCTTTCGCCGCGTGGTCATCGAGAAACCGTTCGGTTCCGACCTGGCCTCCGCCGAAGCCTTGAATGCGTGCCTGCTCAAGGTGATGAGCGAGAAACAGATCTATCGCATCGATCATTACCTGGGCAAGGAAACGGTGCAGAACATCCTGATCAGCCGTTTTTCCAACGTGCTGTTCGAAGCGTTCTGGAACAATCATTACATCGATCATGTGCAAATCACCGCTGCGGAAACGGTCGGCGTGGAAACCCGCGGCAGTTTCTTCGAAAAAACCGGCACCCTGCGAGACATGGTGCCCAACCACCTGTTCCAGTTGCTGGCCATGGTTGCCATGGAACCGCCTGCTGCCTTCGGTGCCGACGCGGTGCGCGGGGAGAAGGCCAAGGTGGTGGGGGCAATCCGCCCCTGGTCCCTGGAAGATGCGCGGGCCAATTCCGTTCGCGGCCAGTACACCGCCGGTGAAATCGCTGGCAAGTCGCTGCCGGGTTACCGTGAAGAAGCCAACGTCGCGCCCGACAGCAGCACCGAGACCTTCGTTGCGCTGAAGGTGATGATCGACAACTGGCGCTGGGTCGGCGTGCCGTTCTACTTGCGTACCGGCAAGCGCATGAGCATCCGCGACACCGAGATCGTGATCTGCTTCAAGCAGGCGCCTTACGCGCAATTTCGCGACACCGAGGTCGATGAGCTCAAGCCCACCTACCTGAAAATCCAGATCCAGCCGAACGAAGGCATGTGGTTCGACCTGCTGGCGAAAAAGCCTGGGCCGGCCCTGGAGATGGCCAATATCGAACTGGGCTTCGACTACAAGGATTTCTTCGAGATGCAACCGTCGACCGGTTACGAGACGCTGATCTACGACTGCATGACCGGCGACCAGACGTTGTTCCAGCGCGCCGACAACATCGAGAACGGCTGGCGTGCCGTGCAGCCGTTCCTGGATGCCTGGAAAGAAGATGACGGTATCCAGACCTACAAGGCCGGCGAAGATGGCCCGGCGGCGGCTGACACCTTGCTGGCCCGTGATGGTCGCACCTGGCACAGCCTCGGATGAGTGATGCAGCGATTCATCCCATCCGCTTTATCCTCAGTGACGTGGACGGCACGTTGCTGCACCCGGATCACAGCCTGAGCCAGCGCACCGCCGATGCGGTGCGCGCGCTGCGTGAGGCCGGGGTGTTTTTCAGCCTGGCCAGCGGGCGACCACCCAAGGCCATGCTGCATTTGATCGAAACCTTTGGCATCGACGTGCCGGTGGCGGGTTTCAACGGCGGTACGTTGATCAACCCGGATGGCAGCATCCTGGTGGCCCACCATCTGCCGGCGGAAGCAGCCCTGGTGACGTTGGCGCTGTTTTCCGCCGAGCCGGACGTGGAAGTGTGGGTGTTCGCCGACGGCGATTGGCTGCGCCGTGACCCGCCAGGGCCGATGGTGCAGCGCGAAGCCGATGGCCTGGGGTATGGGCCGGTGGTGGTTGAGAGTTTCGAGCCGTACCTGGACCGGGTCGACAAGATCGTCGCCGCCAGCAACAACACGCAATTGCTGGTGGAACTGGAGGCGCAATTGCAGCCCAAGGTACAGGGCTTGGCCCAGGTGTCGCGTTCGCAGCCGGTTTACCTGGATGTGACGGCGATGCTGGCCAATAAGGGCGAGGCCTTGAAGACCATTGCGGCGCACCTTGGGGTGCCGCTTGCGCAAACGGCGGCCATAGGTGACGGTGGCAACGACCCGGCGATGTTCCAGGTGGCCGGTTTATCGATCGCGATGGGCCAGGCGGAAGAAACCGTCAAGCGTCAGGCCAGCGTCGTCACCGGCAGTAATGTCGAAGACGGCGCGGCTGAAGCGTTCGAGCGATTTATTCTGTCCGCGCAATAAGTAAGTCCAACTTCCGATCACGCGAGTGCCGTGATCGGAAGTTAACCTGCCGACTTACTTGGGCATTGCCCACTGCTGCAACTTGTAGCCATCTTTGTCGAGCTCGGCACGCGCCTGCAACAACAGGTTTTCCAGTTGCGCCGGGTCGGTGTAAGTGTTCGAGGACAGCTGTTTGCTGCCGATGCGGGTATTGGTGCGGTCGATGACGCTCAGGCTGAGGGCGCCATTGCCATCGTGCCAGGCCACGCACTGAAAGGGTTGGAAAGCGCGGTCTGCAATCAAAAGAGCTTCGTTGATGCGCAGCGGAGCGTTCATGTGGGTCGTCTCTCTATATGCCCATTCAAGTGAGTACCGGCGGTTGGGCTGACCGTGCGGTGGGTTACTTGTACTGATGCGCGATGGTGGGGTGCGGGTCACATGCTAGAGCAACAAATTTTAATGTTTCCTGACTAATGTCATGTAAGTCGCTGTTTTAAAAGCTCAACCCAGGCGTTAACAGTTCAAACATAGGTGGCGTTTTGCCCGCACTTATAGCGAATGGTTACAAAGGCTGCGTCAAAATTTTGCTAAGGTCCCTGTCAGTCATCACAAACAGTTGTTTCTAATAACGTTACTGTTCTGACGCCAAGGAATATTCATGATTGTGTCCCCCGTCCAACGCCGTTTGCTGGTGGTCGACCCGTGTGCGGATTGCCATGGATTGCTACCGGCCTTACGCACGGTCGGATGGGACGTGGACAGCTGTGCCCTGGAAGCGGTGGGGGATAGGTCCTGTGATGTCGGCCTGCTGCGGCTGCAGCCGTGTCATCTGGAACGCCCCGAAGCGGTCAAGGAGCTGATTGGCCGTAGCGGCACCGAGTGGATCGCGGTACTCAGCCAGGATGTATTGCGTCTGCAGAACGTCGGCGATTTCGTCTGCGAATGGTTCTTTGACTTCCACACCTTGCCGTTCGACGTATCGAGGGTGCAGGTCACCCTGGGACGCGCCTTCGGCATGGCGCGTCTGCGCGGCAAGGGCAACACCCCCGTGGGTGGGCCTGGGCATGAGCTGCTGGGCGACAGCCGGCCCATTCGTGAACTGCGCAAGTTGTTGTCGAAGTTGGCGCCCACTGAATCCCCGGTACTGATTCGGGGCGACAGCGGCACCGGCAAGGAACTGGTGGCCAAAACCCTGCACCGGCAATCGCAGCGGCGCGCCAAGCCGTTTGTGGCGATCAACTGTGGGGCGATACCTGAACACCTGATCCAATCCGAACTCTTCGGCCATGAAAAGGGGGCGTTCACCGGTGCGCACCAGCGCAAGGTCGGACGCATCGAGGCCGCCCACGGTGGCACGCTGTTCCTCGATGAAATCGGCGACCTGCCGATGGAACTGCAAGCCAATCTGTTGCGCTTTCTCCAGGAGAAACAGATCGAGCGCGTCGGCGGCAGCCATCCTATCCCGGTGGATGTGCGGGTGCTGGCGGCCACCCACGTAGACCTTGAGGCCGCCGTGGAAAAGGGCACTTTCCGCGAAGACCTGTATTACCGCCTGAACGTCCTGCAAGTGGTCACGGCACCCTTGCGCGACCGCCATGGTGACGTGGCGATGCTGGCCAATCACTTTTCGCGCTTCTATAGCCAGGAAACCGGCCGCCGCCCGCGCAGCTTCAGCGAAGATGCATTGGTGGCGATGGGGCAGCACCTGTGGCCAGGCAATGTACGTGAGTTGGCCAACCGCGTGCGCCGTGGCCTGGTGTTGGCCGAAGGGCGCCAGATCGAAGCGGTTGATCTGGGACTGCAAGGCGAGCAGGCGGCTTCACCGCCGATGGCGACACTGGAAGATTACAAACACCGCGCCGAACGTCAGGCGTTGTGTGATGTGCTCCATCGGCACAGCGATAACCTCAGCGTCGCCGCCCGCGTGCTGGGCATTTCGCGGCCGACGTTCTACCGGTTGTTGCATAAACACCAGATTCGCTAGGGCCATCGGGGGCAAGCCCTAATGCCAGTCAGTTAAGGCGACACCGAACCTGTGGCGAGGGAGCTTGCTCCCGCTGGACTGCGCAGCAGTCCCATTGTTTGGGGCCGCTTCGCGCCCCAGCGGGAGCAAGCTCCCTCGCCACAAGTTAATTCTCGCTCCTGCTACCTCTTAACTGACTGGCATTAGGGCAAGCCCCCTCCCACATTTAAAGGCGCACGGCTCTCGATCAGAAGTAATACGGGAATTTCAGGCTGAAGGTAAAGTCCGGCGCATCATCGGTCATCCCGATCGCCAGGTTCGGCACGATGGTCAGGTTATCCGATGCGGCAATCGTCATGCCCACGTTGAAGTAGCCGGCGTTGGCATCGCTGGAGACCACCGACTGCCAGTCGCCGCCGTCGGGCTTGAGTTTGCTTTTGCGCTGTATCAGGTCCGATACCGAGAACGACATACTCATCTTCTCGTTAAGCGCAAAGGCTACGCCGACGCCGAGCTGGAAGCTGTCACCCAGGCGCACCTTGCCGCCGACCTTTTGATTGACCTCACTGCTGATGTCATCGAATGAGTCTTCGAAGTTGTGGGTGTACGACAGCGAGCCGAACAGCACGGCAGGGTCGAAGGTCTTGACCAGGGAAATGCCCGGCGTGATCGACCAGACGCCGTTGCCCGTCGGCAGGCTTTCCGGTATGTACAGGTTGTCGTTGTTGGGCTGCTTGACCAGTTTGATGCCAAACGGCTCTTTACCCGTCGGCGCCTTCACCCGTACCGATACCACCGCATCCGGCAGGGTGGGGGTTTCATCGAGGAATTTGTACGCCACGCCAAAGTTGACGTCGCCGATGGTCGGGTCGCGGGTGACGGAACCTTCCGAGGTGGCCGTGGCATCGTTGCCGGCGCCGCCGGACTGATAGGTCGAATCGCGGTAGACCACCGGCACGTTGAGGTCGAACTGCCAGCGATTGTCGACGTTGTAGCGCCCGGTCAGGTCCAGGGTCCAACTGTCGGATTTGATCCGGTCCAGGTTGATGTTGCCGAGGAAGATCGAGTCCAGCGCGAGGAAGCCGTTGAGGGTCAGCTGGCGCGCGTCATAACGGGCATAGGTGACACCGGTTTCCAAGCTGAACTTGCCATTGCCGAAAAAGCCGCTGGCCTCGTTGTAGAGGTTGCTCACGCTTTGCGCCGGGGCGGAGTCGTCCTTGAGTGACTGGCCGTAGGAGCTGCCGCCGCCGGCACCACCCGATGCCGCAGCCGCGCCCGTGCCGGCGACCACGGTGCCGCCTTTCTTGAAGTCGGCGGGGGATTTGGCCAGGCGTCTGGGCGCTGGCGTCTGCGGTTGATCTTCCACCTGGCGCACGCGTTGTTCCAGCACGGCCAGGGCCTTTTGCTGCACGTCGTAGCGTTGCTTGAGTTCCAGGAGTTCCCGCTTGAGGGTCTCGATATCGGCATCCGGTGCGGCATACAGCACGGAGGCGGGCAAGAGCGTACTTAAACAGATCACCGCGCGGAGCGATATCGATCTATGCATGAAATAAGCCGTCCTTTTTGATGCGTAAGTGTCGAGGGTCAGCGTAGTTCAATAACCGAGCGTGCGTAGGCCTTTGAGTTGATCCAGGTTGCAGTTCAACGCGCCGTTGTTCAAACCGTTATTGTTCATCACGACGTTGAGTTGGGTCATGTTGTTGACGAAGTTGCTATTGCCGGTCAGCACCGTCCCTTGCAGCACATTCCCGCCGCCGATCTGCTGCAGGCTGTTGCCTTGGTTGTGGTTGGCCTGGATCGCCATCTGCAAGCCGCCATGGTTGGCCGACACGCTGACATGGCCTGCCGGGCTGTCGCCGCTGACGGTGCCGCCGGCCACCAATACCTGCCCGGACTGCACGATGTTGGCAGGGGCAAAGCCGTCCTGGGTGACGTTGATGCCCACCGTGTTGTGGGCGGTGTTGCCATCGCCAGCGGTGCGCACGCTCTGGATCACACCCTGGCCACTGCCAAGGCCCGCGCCGCCGACCACATTGCCGGCGCCGATGTCCTGGTTGCTCCCAGCCCCCGCCGAACCGGTGGTTTGTACGTAGAACTGCGGGGTGATGGTGGCCTTGTCGAGCTGCAGGCTGGCCTTGCCGGTGATGCTGTCGCCCACGGCATTGGTCCAGGTGCTGCTCATGACAATGCCGAAGCTGATGATTCGCCCCGGCATCACATAGCGGCCGCGCAGCTCGGCCATTTCCGAATCCTTGAGTTCGATCGGTTTGAAACCCGATGAAGCATAAGCGGGCATCGAGGCTGCCAGACACAAAACCGTCAGCCAACGGGAAGTGTTCATCTTTTGCTCCTGGAGCGTCCTGCTCCTTATTGCGCTTCTAGAAGAAGTCGCTCTGGATAAAACCGAAATCCATCAGCTCGGCGTCGCCTACGGGCCGGAACTCGTTCAACTGGTTCTTGGCGGTCAGCGGCGCAGGCGGGTCGAGCAACACGTTGGTCTTGTCGTAGCCTTCGCCCAATACGGCGAACACGATGCCATTCCAACCCTTGACGAAGTCATCCCGCGAATAGCGCTTATGGCCCAGCACCGGGTCGCCGATATACACCCAGTCCTTGTCGGCCCGCTGCATCACCACGAAGTGCTTGTAGCCACGGATTTCCAGCAACACCACCACCGGGATTTTCACGGTTATCAGGGTGTCTGGCGCGATCTTGTAGCCCCGGGCACGCATGCCGATGCTTTCGAGGTAGCGCTTCATGTCCAGCATGGAAAAACCCTGGGTACGCACCAGGTCCTGATCGGCGGTGAGCAGCATGCCTTTGATGAGGTGATCTTCGTCGACGTCCAGCCAATAGGCCTGGCGCAGGATGGTGGCGAGTGCCGCGGCACCGCAGCTGAAATCGGTTTTCTGTTCCACCAGGTTGGCGAACCGGCGTTCACGGATGCTCTCGACCTTCTTGAAAATCACCGCACCGCCAGGCATGGCGGAGATCGCCATGGTGCCTGCCCACGCAGGGCCGGTGAGTAACATCAGGAGGGTGAGGGTCGCGAGGCGCATGATCGAATGACCTGTTGGACACTGGAATAAAAAGGGGCCTTGTTGCCAAGGCCCCGTTGGATCAGAAGCGCACGCCACTGGCGCAGACGCTGCAACCTTGGCCGATCGACAGGCTGTTGCTGCCTTGGTTGCCGGCGCCGGATTGCAGGTTCACACCCACGTTGCCGGAGTTGCGGTTAACCGAATTGTCGAGGCTGGCGTTGTTGGACACGTATTGCGGTTTGCCATAGCCATGACTGCTGGTGGCGCTATTGAGGTAGCTGTTGTTGAGCGAGTTCTGCTCGGTGTTGGAAGCCGCTGCGATGTTCTTGCCGTCAGCGGTGGTGATTGCCAGGTTGTTTTTACCCTGGTTGCCTTGCCCGGCCTGGCCGTTGTAACCGACGTTACCGGAGTTGCCGTTGACGGAGTTGTCCAGGGAAGCGTTGTTTTGCGTGCCTTTGTTGACGAAGTTGTTGTTGCTGCTGCCTTGATCCACATCGATCACCGCGAACACCGTGGCAAAGTCGCCTTTGGCACTGGAGATGGCACCGGCGTTGTCAGCCTGGTTGCCGGAACCCGACTGCACGTTCACGCCCACGTTACCGCTGTTGCCGGTGACCGAACCGTCGGCAGAGGCGTTGTTTTCGGTGTTGGTGTCGTCGAATTTGCTGTGCTGGCTTTTTTGCACATCAGTGACCACAGCGGCAACAGTACCGGTAGGTTGAGGCGCCGGATGCCAGCCTCCCCCTGCTTGAGCGGCGGCAGCCATGAGTGCGGCGAGAGCGAAAACCATTGGTTTCAGAGCCATTTGAGGTTTCATGGTGTTTCTCCTTGCTTCTAATTAGTTGGGTTAAGTGTTGGTACGGTCCAGCCAGTGCTACCAAGCGTTCACTTGATAGTGATACCCAGGGTGTTAGCCACTCGGTTCCCCACCCCGGCACTCTGGTTCACCTGAATCACTCCTCGGCTGCCGGTGAAGGCCTGGTCGCTGGTCACGACCTGGCGGCTGCCAGTGGTGGGGGTGAGCCCTGAGTCGGTCAACTGCGTCGTGTTCTGTTGCAACAGGACGCTGTCATCGATGCTTTGCGGGCCAGGATTGAGACTGATCCGCACGGCGTTGATCGATTGGTTATTGGCCCCGGCCGACTGGTTGATGCCCAGCACGCCGTTGCCGTTGCTGAAAGAGGTGCCCAGGATCGCCGCCTTGGCGTTCAAGGACGGGTCGACGTTGCCGTCGAGTTTCTGGATGTTGAGGTTGGTGGCCTGGCCGCCGAGGACAATGGCGCGGCTGTTGGACATCTGTTGCTGGTTACCGGCCGCCTGGTTGATCGACAGCACGCCTTCGTACTGGTTACCGCTGCCTTGGATCACGGCGGTGTTGTCAGCCATCGTCGACGCACTGCCCAGCAGCGCCACCATCAGCACGAGGCGCTTCATCACTTGCCCCCCATCATGCTGCCGAGGTTATTCAAGGGGCTCATGCCGCGCTGGATCGAATCACTGATCTGCCCACCCATGCCGCTGCCCGCGCCGTGGCCGGCGGCTGCGCCGGTGCCCAGGGTCGACATGCCGTTTTGCGTGGCGCTCAAGCCCGCCTGATTAGCGCTGGGCTGGAGGGAACGCGCAAGGCTCGAACCGCTGCGAATACCGCCGATGTCCACATCGCTGAGTTCGCCGGAAATGGCGCTGTTCACTTCTTTGCTGGGGTTGGCGTTGGCGGTGTTGGGGTAGGGGTCCGGAAGCGAGGTGCGCCCGTACATATGACCTTGCACGGTGCGCCCTGTCACGATCACGCCATCACCCGCCTGGCTCGGCAGGCTGATGCCAGCACTGAGCACGCAACTGATCAGCAGTGCGTTTATCGAGGCATGAGTGAGTGCGTTCACGGCGGCAGTCCTTGTTATTCACGCTGACCCTAAACAGCGCTGTCAGGGAAAGAGCAGAAGGCGTGCCGCTTTTTATTTTTCTTCTGGATTCAGTGTATTGCGAGTTGCACTGGAGGATTGATCGGCTGGAGTGTTTCACGCGTGAGACAGTCGCCCTGCGGCGCGGTGTGCTCCGCCGCTCGCGCCAGTTGTATCACTGGTGAAACAGTGCCCATGACAAAATCGTGAATCCGCAGCCACTGGGCGATTCAGCGCAGTTGGGTGTTTCAAAAATGGACAGGTAGCCGCAGGCTCAGCCTTTGGGCGTTTTACGCGGAATGGAGTTGAGTACAGGGTTGCCATCCTGGTTCTGGGTCAGGTAGACCGGCAGCACCTTGGGCAGGGAAGGGATGAGGTTGTTGACCTCACTGAGGTTATAGATACCGCCAATGCGAATGGTCCCGGTGCTCGCGTCCGCCAGCATCGCGGGTTTGTCCAGGTAGCGGTTGATCAGCGGCAGGGCGTCGGCCAGGGCCAGGTTATCGAGCACCAGCTTGCCGGTGCGCCATGCCAGCGCGCTGTCATTGGGGTTGAAGGCCTGGACCTCGGGCGTGGTGTCGCCCTGATGATAGCTGGCCTGCATGCCCGGGCTCAGTTGTACGCAGGGGTGCAGGTTGTCACTGGCGATCTGCACCGAGCCTTCGAGCAGCATCACCCGGACCTTGTCTTCGTATTTCCACACGTTGAACTGAGTTCCGGTCACCCGCACCTGGCCTTCCCCTGCGCGCACGATGAAGGGGTGGGCGCTGTCATGGCTGACCTTGAAAAATGCTTCACCCTTTTTCAGCGTAACGCGTCGCTGGTCCTTGTAGTCGCTGTAGACCAGTTCGGTGCCCAGGTTCAATTCCACCTGGCTGCCATCGCCGAGGGTGATGTTGCGCAAACCGTTGACCGCTTCGAAACGCTTATAGGAACTGGGCAACCAGCCGGCTTCCCAGCCAGTGAACGCGGCCAGGGGTAGCGCGGCGAGGCAAATCGCGGCTGCGACCGCGTAGGTGCGCCAGCGCGAGCGCGGCTTGAACGGCAACACCAGCGGCGGTGCCGGGCTGCGGGGCAGGTGGTCGGCGACTTCCCAGATTTCCAGCATGGCGGCGTATTCGAAAGCGTGCAGCGGGTGCGCATCGTGCCATTGGGTAAAGGCTTGACGCTCCGCCGCCGTGCAGTCGCCCGCATGCATGCGCATGCACCAATGCGCGGCGGCGTCGGTGATGGCGTCATATTCGGCTTCTGTAAGGGACTTTTCGCTCATTAACTCATCCTGATTTCGCACATTCTAACCTCCCGAGGCGGACAGCGAGAACAGCCGTCATGGCAATTGCATATCAATTGGAACTTGTTCTCGTTTGGCGTGACCTGAAAATCAGCACATTCCCGCCGGGAGCCTGTTCAGGCTCCTATATCCAGCTCTCGGCCGAGTTCACTGATCATGTAAGTGACGGAGTCGGCATTGGCCAGGATCGTGTCGATACGTTTGTCGGCATTGCTCATGAAGATCGACCGGGCGTCATCCAGCGTTCGGCCACCGGTGGTGCTCAGTACCTTTGCCTTTTGCGCCGACGTGGCTTCACTGCTGCCGAAATCTTCCCATGCTTGACTGAAGTCGTCCCATGTCTTGAACAGCAGCCTGACCGGCGTCATGAGGGACAGCGCGTTTAAGCGCAGGTCCGAAAGGTCGGTCTGCATCAGCTTGGTACGCGGGGTGCTGACTTTGATCAGGTCTGGGAACGGCCGCATGCTGTCCAGGTAGGCCAGGTCCTCGGTCTGGGATTTGAGATGGGTTATCTCGTGAATCAATATGGTAGCTCGTGCATGGGCCGAGATGTCGAAGGGGATGTTCAGATGATTTTGATAGATGTCCATGGGCGGGTCGAAGAAGCGGTCCAGCAAATAGATCTTCTGGCCCGCATCCTTGGGAATCACGAAAGCAAAGGATTGTCGCGGATTGTAGCGATGGGTGCCGCAGACAAAACGCTCTGAGTCGGGGTTGATCAAGGTGTGGTTGGTCAACTCGTTGAGTACCTCATCGATGCGCCGCTCGATTCTTCCCACCTGATCGAGCGTCAATGTGACCACGCCGAACAACTCACCGAAAATCCGCCCGAGCCGGCTGAGGGGATCCAGGTGTGTCGCGTAGTGGAGGAGGTTGCGTTTACAGGTGACCGTGTAATAAGTCGCCACGTTGAGCGCTTCATCAATGCACTGCGCTTTCCAGCTGGATAACGCTGCAATTTGCCTCATCCCCACCGCTTCGATATTGATGGAGTCGCGTTCGGCTCCTCGCGTCTGAACCTTGTCTGAGAAGCGACTCAACGTTTTGCCGTAAAGTGGATGATGCCGGTCGAGGTCCAGCACCCATGCGCCCTGGGCGTCGCGTTGTATATAGGGGCCCCGCAGCTCGTCCTGGTTCAGGCGCCAACGCTCACCGGCACTTTTCACCGGGTACACCTTGCCCGCCAACGGCACGAAATGCCGGATGCCGGTCTTGTCCCGATAGAGGTGGGTTTGCGCGCTCAGCGCCAGATCGCGCAAGGCGATATCGTGCTGTTCAAAGGCTTGCAGCTCTGTGCGCCAGGGTGCCGTCAAATCCACCACATCCAGCTTCACGTCTGCCTTTGGGGCGGGCGTTTGCGGCAAGAGTTGGTCCAGGCCCTCGCGCAGGGAGGCTAATGCAGCCACGCCTCCGATGAAGGTTTTGAGCGCATGTTGCCAGCGGTATTGCTGCAAGTCTTCGGCGGAGGTTTTGAACAGTTTGTAGCTGCGCCACACCGCCAACGGGTAGGCCAGCTTGCCGGCCAGGAACTGCAGGCTTTTGGGGATTTCCTGGGTCAGCAGGCTGGTGACCGCATCCCATGCTGCCTGGCCTGATCGCGAGAACTGGGAGGCCAGCATTCCCAGGAGCATCTCGGCATTGTCTTCAAACAGCCGCTTGAGCAGGTTGCCGGTGATAGGCGTTGCCCCAAAACTGATCTCCGAGCGCTCATGGCGCGGTTTTTCGTTGAGCAAATTGCGGTAAGTGGCTTGCTCGGGCGCCTCCAACTGGCCGACTACCCAGTCCTGCAGCGCACCGGGCGTGGTCAACTCGTTGAGGAACGCCGCTTCATTGGCATATTCCTTCAAGCCATGTGTGGGGCTGTAGGGGGCGTACAGGATCAGGGGGCCCGAAGCGCCGGCCTTGGGACCGATCAAGTAGCAGCCCAACGCTTTGACCAGCGCCGCGCCTGGGGTGGCGAGCAGTTCGAGGGGCCGAATGATCGCCGTTACGCCCGCCACGGCGGCACGCGCCAGCGCGTCGGGCATATCGAAGACATGCCGGATGAAGCCCCAGGCCGACGCGGACAGCCGCTCATCCAGGGTTTGTTGATGGGCATAGTGCAGCAACTGCCAGGGCAATTGCCGACAGAACAATTGACGACGCTCGCGGCTATCTTCGGTCTGGCCTTTGAGGTCAGTGGTCAGCTGCTTCTGGAAGATGCTTTTCAAGTCCAGTTGTCGAACCAGTTGCACGATGGCATCGCCGTCCAGTCCCGCCGGTAGCTCGGTGGCTGTACGCGACAGTGGCTTGATGTCTTCGGCGTGCAGCTCGGGCAAGTGCCGCAGGGCGAAGTCGGTCAGGGTCTGCGCGCTGCCCTTCAAGTCGATACGACTCGGTATCAGTACGTTGTCCGGGTTGATCGATTGCCCTGGAAAGCGCTTATCGAGCAAGGTTGAAAGGGTGCTCCTGGCCGCGTCGCGCAGAGGCGTGATGCTGTGCAGGTAGTCACGCTCGTCCGGCGCGCTGATGCGGTATTGCTCGAGCAGTTCGGCGTGCAGGCGTTGCTCGCGGGGGCTTGCCATGCCCAGCCATACCGGCAGCGCTTGCAGGTTGATCAGGGCCCGCGCAATGGCAATGGACCGGGGCAGGTTGGTTGGTGGTGCCCGGCGGATGATGCTGTCCATGCAGTCCTGAAAGCGCTCTGCGTTCAATTTCATCGAGAATAAATGGTCTATCTCGTCTCGCGTGAAGTCGCTGTAGCTCTGTTGCCGGTCGTGCAGCAGGTGGTCATCGATACGCCGCAGTGGGCCGAGCTGCCAGGCCTGATGGGGGACACGCTTGGAGATCGGCAGGTTTTCCAGCAGGGTTAATCGCTTCAGGGGGTCTTGCAAGCGTTGCTCTACTGCTTGGCGCAGGGCCTTGATCGACCCATAGGCCTCGTAGCCGTTACGTGGCGTCCACAGCAGCGCCGTTCCTGAATGAATGGGGTCCGTGCCGCCACGTTCGGTCAGCACAAAACAGTTAGCCAGGGCCTGAGGCGTGCTCTGCGCGCCGGTTTTGAGGGTCAGGCCAAAGGCATCCGGTATGAACCCGTTCAGGCCGTGACGGGTCATCCGGGTCATGCTGTTGGCGTTCAGAACGCTGTCCAGCAGGGCGAGGCTTTGGGCCGGCAAACTCTTGTGCAGCCGTCTCAACTGCGCCTCACCGCTCAAACCCTGCAACATGCCCAGGCTCAGGTGCGCCTGGTTATTCTCCAGGAAGATAGTGGGCAGTGCGCGCAGGTCGTCACGTGAAAACGTGCCCAGGACTCGCTCGATGATTGAATTGAAGATGTCGATGGTCAGGTTGTTCAGCTTATAGGCGACTCCTGCATGGCGGTCGCCGTAAAACCAGGTCAGGGTGGACTCGCTCAGCGCATCGGTTTGCCGAACCAGACGCGCAATGAAGTGCTCGACCATGCTCGATGAGGCCTCGGGCGTGCGGATTTCGCGCTCCAGGGCCTGGGTGGGGTAGGTATTGATATGAACTTCGTCGGCCTTCAGCTCCAATTGTCGCTTGGCCAACTCGGCGTCCAGTGCATGGGCCGCCAGTTCGCGCAAGGTCGGATGCCGGCTGCGCTCCTCGGCCATTGCCGCCTCTATCGCTTGCAATCGCTGCAGGTGCAGCTTGGACTTTTCCGCCTGGAGCGTGGTGGGGCGGCCACTGTCAGTGGTGATGGGATGGACGCTCCAGCGCCCGTCCGTCTCCTGCTCCAGCAAACGGCTGTCGAGCATGGTCCGTACGTCCAGGGCACTTTCGACTTGTGCGGCCAGGTCGACGCCGCCCGCGCTGCGCCGAAACAGCCCCAGGGCCGTTTCCAGGTTGTCGAATTGCTTGGCGATGATGTCCTCGATGATTTCCTGGAACACCTCGCCAGCGACGGGCTTGCCGGTTACCTGAATATGATCCATGCCGACAAACACACTGCGCTCATCCACGGATAGGAAATTGAGCAGCTCATCTTCGTGCCCTGCGGTTTTTAGCATGCTCAACAGGGCATCGTTAAGGTCGTTCAGGTCTGCGAGTACCTGCAAACCCCGTGATTGGGTGTAGAGGTAAGCCTGGGAATTGCTGATCATCAGGGTGCTGGCCAGATCGACGTAATGTTGAAACGGCGCATGTATGCGCACCTTTTCTACGCTCAGCCGACTGTCGGAGGCGGTACGCGCGGCTTGGTCGGGAAGGAACAGCGTCCTCAGTTTTTGACTTTGATCGGCGGACAGAATCATTTCCTGTTGCTTGAACAGCAGGTCAACGCGGCATTTGTCACTGATAACCCGGCTGAAAAAGCGTCGGCGTGACTGGCGGCCGTTGAAGTCCTCGTTCCAGTAGGTCTGCAACAGGCTGTTCAATAACGTTGAAAGTATGCCGCTGGTTTGTTCGATCACGCTGTCCCAACGCTGCTGGTCTTGAGCCTGTTGCTCCGGGGTATGGGTGGCGGTGTCGAGACCGATATTGGAAAAAGTATGCGTCTGGTCCGTCGGCCACGCGTGATTCACATAAAAACGCAACAGCGCATCGCGCAGGGGCTCGGAGGTGACCCATCGACGGTCTTCTGCGGGCGACTCTCGGCTGAAGAAGCTCACCCGTGTATCGCGCTGGTTCAGGCCCGGGAAATAGGGGCGGGCCATGATGCCGAGCAAGGTGTCGAGCATCCCGTGCAGGCTTGGGAGTTTGCGCAACTCGTCGAGCATGACTGCTACGTTTTTCTGCTGGCCGTCCAGGATGGCTTGCTGCTGGTCCTCCATCACCGCACCCTGGATGACGGAGGTGGTCGCGGTCAGGCGCACCGCCAGCGGCAGCGCATCCTGCTCGTCGATAGACAAAAAGCGCAGCAAATCGCTGCGTTGTGCAGGTTGCCTCAGCCGCTCGTCCACTTCATTGAGCAGGGCGGTGTGGCTGTCGAACAGCTCCAGCCCACCGTACGGGGTGTAGAGCACGGCCTTTGCCTCGTCCGGCGTCGGGCTGATGACAAAGGCGCCTGCCAGTGGGGTGGGGTGTGTGCCGGTGGGGTTGATCAGCAACCTTTCCACCAGCATGGGGTACTCGTTTAAGGTCGTGTCCCTGCGTGCCGTGTCAGTGGCGTAGTACAGCGTGTGCAGCCAATTCAGATCTTTCACCGTGAAGCCCAGCGCACGCTCCCGTGGCGTGGGCTCCTTGCGGCTGACAGGATGCAGGAATTCATCGAAAAAGTAGGGCACGGTCACATTCGCCATCCGGCATTCTCCATTGTTGCGCGGTTATGAACCGTCAACGTAGAGGGCGGCGGCGGGCGTGCTGCGGTAGATAACTGGCTCAGACGTCAAGCGCCCGTTGACAGCAGGCACGGGAGGCGTTGTTTAATCGTCGGTCTGGATTCTTGTTGTCTCTTCCAATTATAAAATCGGAGCTACAGATGTCTGCCCAGTCCCCGATAGTTGACAACGCGACAGCGCTCATCGGTTTCAACGACCTGGTGGGGTTGCTGCAGGCGGTGTTCGTGAAGCACGGTACGTCGCCGCAAGTGGCTGCGATCCTGGCGCACAATTGCGCCAGCGCCGAGCGCGACGGCGCCCATAGCCATGGCATTTTCCGCATCCCCGGTTACCTCAGTACCCTCGCCAGCGGCTGGGTGGACGGCCAGGCGCAGCCGGTAGTGACGGATGTGGCCAGCGGTTTCGTGCGGGTAGACGCCTGCAATGGGTTTGCCCAACCGGCCTTGGCTGCCGCTCGGCCATTGCTGGTGGCCAAGGCCCGCAGCGCCGGGATCGCGTTGCTGGCGATCCACAACTCCCACCATTTCGCCGCGCTGTGGCCAGACGTCGAGCCTTTTGCCGACGAGGGCCTGGTGGCCTTGAGCGTGGTCAACAGCATGACCTGCGTGGTGCCCCACGGCGCCGACCGCCCGTTGTTCGGCACCAACCCCATTGCCTTTGCCGCGCCGCGCGCCGACGGCCCGCCGATCGTGTTCGACCTGGCCACCAGCGCCATCGCCCATGGCGACGTGCAGATCGCCGCGCGCAAGGGCGAACGCTTGCCTCCGGGCATGGGCGTGGACAGCCTGGGCCAGCCGACCCAGGACCCGAAAGCCATTCTGGAAGGCGGCGCGCTGTTGCCGTTTGGCGGGCACAAGGGCTCGGCGCTGTCGATGATGGTCGAGTTGCTGGCGGCCGCGTTAACGGGCGGTCATTTTTCGTTCGAATTCAGTTGGGCTGATCATCCGGGGGCGCGTACGCCGTGGACAGGCCAGCTGCTGATCGTGATCGACCCGAGCAAGACTGCCGGGCAAAGCTTTGCGGTGCGCAGCCAGGAACTGGTGCGGCAGATGCATGCGGCGGGGTTGCGGCGGTTGCCGGGGGATCGGCGGCATCGCGCACGGGCGAAGTCGCAGGAAACGGGGATTGAACTTGAGGTACAGGACCTGCAGCAGCTGCAAGCGTTGGCTGCGGTTTGAAGGGGCTGCGCCCTGGGCGCAGCCCCTACTTATCAGTGACGGCGACCGAGCAGCAGGCCTACCACCAGGCCAAAGCCTGCGGAAATCGCCACGGTCTGCCAGGGGTGACCACCGATATAGGTTTCGGTGGCATCGACTACCGGCTTGCTGCGCTCACGGACGTTGGACACTGAGTCCAGGGCTTGCTTGAGTTTGATGGCGACCTGCTCGCGCAGGGTTTCGCCTTCCTCACCCACCAGTGATGCACTGCTCTTGAGCAGTTTGTCGGATTCTTCAATCAGCGAAGTCAGTTCGCTGAAGGCTTGATCCTTGATTTGATCTTCGACGGATTGAGCGGCGGTTTTGCGGGCCATGTGTGACTCCTTGCAAGTGTAGGTGACAGTGAACAATGGAGTATCGGGCGCTGGCAAAAGTTGCAGTTATTTTGCGGGCTGCCCATTTGCGGCAAAATCGAAATCGGGTCTTTTCGACCTACAGTGTAAGATGTCACCTATTTGTGCAGCAGGTAATTCAACATGAGCTTCAATCTCGCCAACAAGACCCTCGCCGAACGCGCCGAGCTGGAAGATGAAAAGTCGCGTCTCTACGACCTGTGGCAAACCAACCTGGGCAAGGCCAAGGGCGAAGCCGCGCGCTTGTTCGGCGAGCGCGCCAAGCGCAAGGGCAAATGGGCCGAGTGGGTGCGCGCGGAACTGGACGGCATGTCGCCGCCGGAGTTTTCCAACATGGTGCGCAGCGAAGTCAACAAGCTGATGGCCGCGGCTAAATAAAGCACGCCTCGATCGCCTCGCGAACCTTCAACAGCAAGGGGTCGAGCTGGGCCTGGGTGCGCCAGCCCAGCTCGACCGGATAGCGGGGCAACGCCAGTGGGCAGGGCAGTACGCCCAAGCCGGTCAGGCGGGCGATGGCCTCGGCGGCATGCCCAGGGACCGTCGCCACCGCCGCGCTGCCCTTGAGCAGAAACGCCAAGGCGGCAAAGTGGCTGGTGGACGCGCACACCTGGCGGCTCAAGCCGTGCGCCGCCAAGCCTTCATCGGTAATGCCGATAAACCCACCCGACGACACAAGCACATGTTCGCGCGCGACGAACTCCGTCAGGTCGAGCTGTTGCTGGCCGGACGCCAGGCTGTCCGGATCCACCAGGCAGCGATAGTCACCTTCCCCGAGCACTTGCCGACTCAGGCGCCGCTCGGCAAACCCGCCGGCGGTGATCGCCAAGTCCAGGCTGCGGTCGAGCAGGGCGTCGGCGACGATCTGGCTGTGGGGCTGGCGAAAGATCACCCGCAGCTTCGGCAGACGCTGCCGCAGGCAGCGTGATTGTCGGGCCGATGGGAGACATTCTGGCCGGGCCGCTGGTGGGTGAGGCGGGCCTGCTGACAGCGCGGATCGATACCGATGAGTTGGTGCGGGCCAGGTATGACTATGACGTGGTGGGGCACTACGCCAGGCCGGATATTTTTGAGTTGACGGTGGACGAGCGCGCCAGGCCGGGCGTGCGCTATATCGCTGACTAAACGCGATTAAACATGTGGGAGGGGGGCTTGCTCCCGATAGCAGTGGGTCAGTCTGAGCATCTTTGACTGAAACACCGCTATCGGGGGCAAGCCCCCTCCCACATTTGGATCTCTGGCGTTTGGGCGATTTATAGGTGGGCCATGGCCAGTTGCACAGCATTACCTCAGTAGGTTGATGGCTACCTGATGTATGAGGGGCAAAATGTGGGAGGGGGCTTGCTCCCGATGGCGGTGGTTCAGTCACCTGACCCAGTAACTGACAGGCCGCCATCGGGAGCAAGCCCCTCCCACATTTGATCTTTATCGTTTGAGAGATTTGGATTCCAACCACTCTTTACGGCTCATTTCCCAAATGTCCCGTGGGAAAGTGCCTGCAACAAATTCGCCCTCATCCGTCTTGATCAAACGCATGCCGGTGCGCTCTGAAATCCGCCGTGACCCCAGGTTCGGCGCAGCCTTGGGCACACGTAACACGGGGCGCTGGAGCACGCCAAACCAATAGTCGGTCACGGCGGCACTGGCTTCGGGCATCAACCCTTGCCGATGCCACTGCGGCCCCAGCCAGAATCCGCGATTGTTGTCCGCTTCATCCATCAGGCTGACATTGCCAATCAACTGTTCAGGCGCGGTTTTAAGACGGATCGACCAGTGCCATTCCTCACCCCGGAGCATGGCGGGCAGGGCCACGTGTTGCAGATAGGTGCGTGCGCCATCCGCCGGATAAGGCCATGGCACCTGCGCGTTGAGGTAGCGCACCACCTCCCAGTGGGGAAATTGCTGCTGGATCGCCTCGGCATCTTCAAGCACCAGCGGGCGCAGAATCAGGCGTTCGGTGAAGAATGTCGGTTGCATGCCCTTCACCAGGTCGCCGTATTCGGCAAATCCAACGTGCCCCGCTCGACAAAGCGCATCGTGCCGAACAGTCCACCCGCCAGTTTGCCCCGCAGTACATAGGGCAGGTTGTTCAAGCTCTGGGTCTGGCTCAAGCCCAAAGTCTGGCGCAATACGGTGAACGCCGAAACGCTGACCGGCACCATCAGCACGGCTTCGGAGAAGCGCGGGATGCTGCCGGCCTGGTCGCTGACGCCCGAGGCCAGTGGGCGGCCGTTGACCTCCAGGTCCAGGGCCACGCCGTTGTAGTCGATTGGCGTTTCATTGGGGTTCTGCACCCGCAGCTTCACGGCGAAGCGTACTTCCAGGTCCTGGCTTTGCATGGGTTCGATGCCGACCACGTTGATGTTGACCGGATCGCGATTGGGGAATAGCGCGCAGGCGCTCAAGGTCAGTAGCAACAGCGATAGAACCATGAGCTTGCGCATACAAAGGTGCTCCTAGTGTTTGGTGACGTCCGGGTCCTGCATGACCTTGAGGGTAGAGGACTCCGGATCGAATTCGTCTTCTTGCAGCTCTATGAACTCTTCCGGCAGGAAAATGTTCAGCAAGATTGCACAGAACGCCCCCACGGTGATCGGTGATTCGAAAATGTTGTGCAGCGCCGTGGGCAGGTCGCGCAGCACTTCCGGCACGGCGGCCACACCCAGGCCCATCCCCAGGGAAATCGCCACGATCAGCACATTGCGTCGGTGCAGCCCGGCTTCGGCGAGGATCTTGATGCCGGCCACGGCCACGGTGCCGAACATGATCAGGGTCGCGCCGCCCAGCACCGGCTTGGGCATCAATTGCAACACCGCGCCGATCATCGGGAACAGTCCCAGCAGTACCAGCAGGCCGGCGATGAAGTACGCCACGTAGCGGCTGGCGACGCCGGTCAGTTGGATCACGCCGTTGTTCTGGGCGAACGTCACCATCGGCAGGCTATTGAAGGTGGCCGCCATGGCCGAGTTGAGCCCGTCGGCCAGCAGGCCGGACTTGATGCGCTTGATGTACAGCGGGCCCTTGACCGGCTGCTGGGAAATCATCGAGTTGGCCGTCAGATCCCCGGCGGCCTCCAGCGGCGAAATCAGGAAGATCACCGCCACCGGGATAAACGCCACCCAGTCGAACGAAAACCCGTACTTGAACGGCACCGGCACGCTGATCAAGGGCACCTGGGGCAGAGCGGTCATGTCCACCCGGCCCAGCCACCACGCCACCACAAAGCCCAGGGTCAGGCCGATCACGATCGAGCCCAGGCGCAGGAACGGGTTGTCGAAGCGATTGAGCACCACGATGGTCAGCAGCACCAGCGCCGCCAGGCCCATGTTGCTGGCGGCGCCCAGGTCGCCCGCACCAAAGCCGCCGGCCATGTCGGTGACCGCTACCTTGATCAGCGACAAGCCCATCAAGGTGATGATGGTGCCGGTGACCACCGGGGTAATCAGCTTGCGCAGCTTGCCGATGAACTGGCTGAGCACCACTTCGATGAAGGCTGCAAAAAAACAGATGCCAAAGATCGTCGAAAGAATCTCATCGGTGCCGCCGCCGCGGGCCTTGACCATGAAGCCGGCACTCAGGATCACACTGATAAAGGAAAAACTGGTGCCTTGCAGGCATAACAGCCCGGAGCCGACGGGGCCGAAGGTACGTGCCTGTACGAAAGTGCCGAGCCCCGAGACAAACAGCGCCATGCTCACCAGATAAGGCACTTCGCTTTCCAGGCCCAGCACGCCACCGACGATCAGGGTCGGCGTGATAATGCGGACGAAGCTCGCCAGCACATGCTGCAAGGCGGCAAATATCGCCGCCGTGAAGTGCGGACGGTCTTCCAGGCCGTAGATCAGGTCGGATTTATAGCGCGGGCGGGGGGCTTGAGCGTCAGACAAAATGAGGGCTCGGGTCAGAAAAGGGAGGCGCAGGATGCCAGAAACGGCCAGTCGTCAGAAGTGTAATAAATTATTTATAAAGCGCCTGCATAAAACGTCGACATCAGCCGATACCCCGTATAGGCCAACCTATCCATTACACCAGGGGTGGCCAAGGTCTGGGTAGCGCGTTGGCGCTGACGGATCGATTCGCGGCAGGTCGCTGGCGAACATCACTTCTGAGAGCCCCCCTTATGTCCCTGCGTCATCTGAATATTGCCCCTCGCGCATTTCTCGGATTTGCCTTCATTGCAGTGCTGGTGGTCATTTTGGGGGTGTTTGCGGTCAACCGCATGACCCTGATGCGCCAGGCTTCGCTGGACATGAGCACCAATCAGCTGCCCAGTGTGACGTACCTGGGGCATATGACGGAAAACGTGTTGCGCATGCGCATCCTGTCCTTTCGCGTGTTGGTCAACCGTGAGCCGGCGGCCCTGCAGGAAGCTGAAGCCCGCATCGGCGTGTTGGTGGACAAGGTCAGGGTCGCGCAGACCCATTACGCCGCGTTGCCGGCAAATGTCGAGGAGGCGGTGTTGTATAAGGCATTCGCCACTACCTTGGACAACTACGTCAAGGCCCAGGCCGACATGATTGCCCTGTCCAGGCAAGACAAGGTCGATGAAATGCGCGCCCTGATCAACAGCCGTATCAAGGAAGGCACCGACCAGATGGGCGAGCAGTTGAATAAACTGATCGCCCTCAACGCCGCCGGCGCCAAGGCTGCCGATACCCAGGCAGAGCACAGTTACGAAGGCGCCATTACCGGCGTCATCGTGGTGTCGGTCGCCGCTGCGTTGCTGACGGTGTTGCTGGCCTGGCTGCTGACCCGCAGCATCGTCACGCCGTTGCGCAAGGCCGTGCAAGCGGCTGAAAGCATCGCCGGCGGCAACCTGACGACAACCATCGAGGACGACGGCAAGGACGAACCGGCGCGCCTGATCAGTGCCTTGTCGACCATGCAGGCCAACCTGCGCCAGACCATCCAGCACATTGCAGGCTCGGCCACGCAGCTTGGGTCGGCTGCCGAAGAATTGAGCGCAGTCACCGAAGAAGCCTCCCGTGGCTTGCAACAGCAGAACAATGAAATCGACCAGGCGGCCACGGCGGTCAATGAGATGACTGCAGCCGTGGAAGAGGTGGCGCGCAATGCGGTGTCCACCTCCGAAGCGTCCGGCCAGTCCAACCAGGCGGCGCGGGAAGGCCGCGACCGGGTGGTGGAGACGGTCGGGGCAATCCAGACCATGACCCAGGATGTGCAGAACACGGCGGCGATGATCGAAGGGCTGGCAGCGCAAGGGCGTGACATCGGCAAGGTACTGGACGTGATCCGTGCGATTGCCGAGCAGACCAATCTGTTGGCGCTCAACGCCGCGATCGAAGCGGCGCGTGCCGGTGAAGCCGGGCGTGGCTTCGCGGTGGTGGCCGACGAAGTGCGGGCGCTGGCCCATCGCACCGCGCAGTCCACCCAGGAAATCGAGAAAATGGTCGCCGGCATCCAGAACGGCACCGGTGAAGCCGTGCAATCCATGCAGCAGAGCAACCAGCGCACCCAACACACCCTGGAACTGGCCCGCGCCGCTGGCGTGGCGCTGGAGCAGATCACCCAGTCGATCAGCCTGATCAACGAACGCAACCTGGTGATCGCCAGCGCCTCGGAAGAGCAGGCTCAGGTGTCGCGCGAAGTGGACCGCAATCTGGTGAATATCCGTGACCTGGCGACCCAGTCGGCAGCGGGCGCCAACCAGACCAGCGCGGCCAGCCATGAGCTGTCGCGGTTGGCGGTAGATTTGAATGGGATGGTGGCGAAGTTCGTTATCTGACCATTTGAAATGCAGGCAAAAGGGTGGGAGGGGGCTTGCCCTGATGCCATTGTAGGAGCGAGCTTGCTCGCGAAGAACTCAGGGGCCCCGCGTTCATTCAGAATGAACGTGTTGCCTAGACGTTTTTCGCGAGCAAGCTCGCTCCTACAGTGATAGGGCTCGCCCCTTATTTCCAGGCGCCTGGGTTCACCAGGTTCTGCGGCCGCTCTCCGGCCAACGCCTGCAGCAGGTTATCTACCGCACATTTGGCCATCGCCTCGCGTGTTTCATGGGTCGCCGAGCCTATGTGCGGCGTCGCCACCACATTGTTCAACCGCAGCAGCGGCGATGCGTGGTCGAGCGGTTCTTTCTCGAACACATCCAACCCGGCCGCCCGAATAGTGCGTTGCTGCAAGGCCTCGACCAGCGCCGCTTCGTCCACCACCTTGCCCCGGGAAATGTTGATAAAGATCGTCTCCGGCCCCATCAACGCGAACTCTTCAGCGCCAATCAGCTTCTCGGTTTCAGCCGTCAGCGGCAAGGTCAGGCAGACAAAATCGGCCTCTTTGAGCAGTTCCGGCAAGCTGCGGTACTGCGCGCCAAAACGTGCCTCTACCGCAGGCTTGGGCGAATGGCTGTGGTAGATCACCGGCATGCCGAAGCCAAAATGCCCACGCTGGGCCAAGGCTTCGCCGATGCGACCCATGCCGATGATGCCCAAAGTCTTGCCGTGTACATCGCTGCCGAAGTGTGCCGGGCCGATGTTCTTGTTCCATTGGCCGGCGCGCACCATGTCGGCCAGTTCCACCACGCGTCGGGCAGTCGCCAGGATCAGCGCAAAGCCGGTGTCGGCGGTGGTTTCGGTGAGCACATCCGGGGTGTTGCTGAGCAGGATGCCGCGCTGGGTGAGGTAGTCGATATCGTAGTTGTCCACCCCCACGGAAACGCTCGCCACCGCTTCCAGCTTCGGCGCAAGGTCAAGCAGCCCGGCATCCAGGCGCAGGCTGGCGCCCAACAGCCCGTGGGCGTTGGGCAGGGCGCTGCGCAGTTGGGCCAGGCCGGCCTCGTCCAGTGAGTCGATCAGGGTCACGTCGGCCTGCTCATGCAGGCGGGCCATCAGCGGCGCGGAGAGTTTCTTGTATAAAACCACGGATTTTTTCATCAGGAATTGGCCTTCATTTCGAGGGTAGCCACGGGCTCGCGTACGCGGTCGCTGGCGCCGGGCTTGAGGAAAATCGTCAGCACCACCGACAGCATCAACGCACCGCTCATCAACAGGTACGAAGCGCCCGGCGAACCGGTGCTGCTATTGAGGTAACCCACCAGGTACGAACCGCCGAACGAGCCCAGTGCGCCCATGCTGTTGATCAGCGCCATGGCGCCGCCGGCGACGTTGGCCGGAAGGATTTCTGGAACGATGGCGAAGAACGGACCATAAGGCGCGTACATGCACGCCCCGGCGATCACCAGCAGGGTATAGGACCACCAGAAGTGTTCAGCCCCGAGCGCGTAGGAGGCATAGAACGCGATGGAGGCAACCAACAGCGGCGGCCAGACGAAGCGTTTACGCTTCTGCAGCTTGTCCGAACCCCAGGACACCACCAGCATGCCGATCACCGCTGCGAGGTAAGGCAGGGCTGACAGCCAGCCGGCTTCGACCATGTCCATCTTCAGGCCGGCCTTGAGGATCGACGGCAGCCACAGCACGAAGCCGTATACGCCAATGCTCCAGCAGAAGAACTGCAGCGCCAGGATGATCACCTTCGGCGAGCGAAAGGCCTCGGCGTAGTTTTTCACCGCCTTGATCCCGACTTGCTCGGCGGCCAGGGCAGTTTCCAGGCTGTGCTTTTCCGTGTCGCTCAGCCACTTGGCGTCCTTGGGACGCTCGTCGGCCAACTTCCACCAGATAAATGCCCATAACACCGCCGGCAGGCCCTCGATGATAAACATCCAGCGCCAGCTGAAATGCTGCACCAGATAGCCCGAGACCACCGACATCCACAGCATGGTCACCGGGTTGCCGAGGATCAGGAAGGTGTTGGCCCGCGAGCGTTCCGCACGGGTGAACCAGTGGCACAGGTACACCAGCATCGCCGGCATCACCGCAGCCTCGACCACCCCGAGCATGAAGCGGATGACGATCAGCATGTAGGCGTTGGAGACCACCCCGGTCAGGGTAGCCAGGCCGCCCCACAGGATCAGGCTGACGAAAATCAGCTTTTTGACGCTGCGCTTCTGCGCGTAGATCGCCCCCGGCACCTGGAAGAAAAAGTAGCCGAGGAAAAACAGCGCGCCGAGCAGGGACGACATGCCCGGCGTGATCATCAGGTCTTCGGCCATCCCTGAGGCGGCGGCGAAGCCGTAGTTGGCGCGGTCCAGGTAGGCCAGGCTGTAAGTGATAAACACGATGGGCATGATGTACCACCAACGGCGGGTGGCGAGTTTCACGGTTTCCATAAGGTTGCTCCTGAGCTTGTTGTAGTTGTGGCAACAGGGAGAGTGGGTAATGGGTCAAGCAACGGATCGGCTGGGTAGTTCGGCGCGGGTGGGCAGCCCTTCCATGTCGCCGCGGCTCTGTACGGCGCGGCTGCCGATCCAGTTGCCGCGTTGTACCGCCTCGGGAAAGCTGGCGTTTTCCAGCAGGGCGCTGATCATGCCCACGGCAAAACCATCGCCGGCGCCCACGGTGTCGACCACCTTGTCCACGCGCACGGCGGCGACGAAGCCCTGGTCCATCTGGGTGCGGTAATACGCGCCGTCGGGCCCGAGCTTGATTGCCACCGCTTCGGCGCCCTGATCGAGGTAGAACGCGGCAATATCCGCCGGGTCATCGAAGCCGGTAAGCAGCTGGCCTTCGCTGAGGCCGGGCAATACCCAGTCAGCCAGGCCGGCCAGGGCGTTGATTTCGCGGATCATCTGCGCCTGGCTGGCCCACAGGGATGGACGCAGGTTCGGATCGAAGGACACGCTGCGCCCGGCCTTGCGCATCTGTGTCATCAACTCCACGGACAATTCGCGGGTGGCCTCGGACAACGCCGGCACAATCCCGGTGGCATGCAGGTGACGAGCTTGCAACAGAGCCGGGCTGATGGCCGCAATCGACAGATGGCTGGCCGCCGAACCTTTGCGGAAGTACTCCACCTGAGGATCGGCGCCAGCTTCTTCGCGGGACTTGAGTTGGAAACCGGTGGGGTGCAGCGGGTCGATGGCTACATGGCTACAGTCCAGGCCTTCGTTGACCAGGGTATCGACCACGAAGCGCCCGAGGGAGTCGTTACCCACCCGGCTCAACCACGCGACATTGAAACCCAGGCGCGACAGGCCAATTGCGACATTGCTGTCGGCCCCGGCAATGCGCTTGTGAAACTGGCCGACCTGGGCCAGGTCGCCGGTCTGCTCGGCGACGAACATCGCCATGGTCTCGCCAAACGACAGGATATCGATCTCAGACATGGGCATTCTCCACGCGGGGTTGGCCAAGGCGGGCGAGGGTGGCGACCTGTTGCGCGGTGACCTGGATCAGGTCGTCGCCCTGCAGCGGAAATTCCACCGCCCGGGTAATACCTTGGGTCATGTGCGTGAGCAGTTGTTCCCACAGATGCAGGTCGGTGGCGCCAGGCGGCTGGGCTACCAGCTTGCCGTCCGGGCGACGGGCCACGGCCTTGCAGTGCAAGTAGTCCACGTGCCGGCCCAGCAGGCGCGCGGCGGTGAGCGCGGATTGGTCCTGCCATTGCCAGTTGCCGATGTCGAAGGTCATCCTGACCGGCAGGCCCAGGCGGTCGACCTCAGTGAAAAACCGTTGCATCGGCTCGATCCGCCCACCGTGCAGGGTCTGGTCATTTTCCACCAGCAGCTTGACCGCATGGCGGTTGAGCAGGGCGTGCAGGCTTTCGAGGTCGTTGGTGTCGGTGAAGTAACCCAGGGACACTTTCAGCCAGCGCGAGCCGAAGGCCTGAGCGCGGTCCAGGGTCGCGGCCAAGTCTGCATTGGGCTGGGCACGGCCGGCGACCCAAAGTTCCAGGGGCGAGGAAAATACCGATTCCAGGCCTTGCTCGGCGGCGGCCTGGGCCAGGGTGCCAGGCGGTTCGGTGGTCAGCAGTTCTTCACGCCATTCGATGCGCCGGGCACCGGCGGCGTGCAGCAGCGCGACAAAACTCAATTGGCCCTGCTGGCGGACCAGCTCGGCGCCGTAGCTGGAAAGGCTGATAGAGACGGGATATTCATGCATTGTTGTTTACCTCTGAAACCGGTTTCATTTTTATGCGCAGAGCAAAATGTGGGAGGGGGCTTGCCCCCGATAGCGTTGGGTCAGCTACAGCTAAGCTGACTGATATGCCGCAATCGGGGGCAAGCCCCCTCCCACAGGGAGTTGGGTGGAGCCTCGGATGATCAGTTGGGGCAAAAAATCCAGGGTGCGCGTGGGGGCTGTATCGCCACGCAAACGCTTGAGCAGGCAGTCGAACGCACTGGCACCAATCGCCTCGGTCGGCTGGGCGAGCGCTGTGATGCCACTGCCTACCAGCGGATACCAGTCGAGGTCATCCAGGGCAATCAGGCCGATATCGTTGAACAGGTGGCAGCCCAACGCCTTGAGCGCACGGGTGCACGCCAGCGCCGCCACGCCGTTGGCGCAGAACAGCGCTTTGCGCGCGGGTTTGGCCAGGAAGATGCGCAGGTGATTTTCCAGCGCGTCGTTCAACTCGAGTACGGCGCCGTTCATGTCCGGGCGGTTGGCGACTTCAGTTTTGAAACTGTGCAGGCGTTCGAGCCGTGAACTGGTGCCGTCGGTCGCCTCGCTCACCAGCAGCACCTCGCGATAGCCCTGCTGCTCAAGATGCTCCAGCGCCATACGCACCGCCGCCGGGTTGTCCAACCCCACCAGGTCGCTGTGCAGCGGCTCGACCTTGCGGTCCACCAGCACCAGGGGCATTTCCCGTTGCAGTTCCAGCAATTGGTCGAGGTGATGGCCGAGGGTGTTCACGATCAACCCTTCGATGTTGTACGAACGCAGCGCCGCCAGGTGCTGGCGCTCTTGTTCGTCATCGCGGTCGGTGTTGCATACCACCAGGCTATAGCCATGCTGGCGGCAGGCGGTTTCGACGCCGTGCATCACGGCAATGGAATAGGGGTTGCGGATATCGGCCACCAGCATGCCGATCAGGCGCGTGCGCCCACGTTTGAGGCCACGGGCCATCTGGTTGGGGCGGTAGCCAAGTTCATCGATGGCTTGCTCGATGCGCAGGGCGATGGCATCGGAGAGCAGGGCGCGGTCATCGCCGATAAAGCGCGACACGCTGGCCTTGGACACACCTGCGCGCTCGGCGACATCGAGCATGGTCACGCGGCTGCGCTGGGCGGCGGAAAATGAAGTCACGGTGGCGGGCCTTTCTTATTGGAATAGAAAATTGTGGGTCAGGCTGAAACCGGTTTCAGAAGACACCACACCGTGCGAGTCGTCAAGAAAAAACCTAATGGATTTGCGTTTCTGACCGGCTGGAATCCGACGAATGGATAGCTGCACCTGTGAGTTCTGACAGTATCGAACGGGTGTGATTGAGGCTTTAATTTCTTCAACCCCAGGCCGGCTCATACGGTGATCGCTGGTTATTCCCGGCTGCAATGTTGAGGAAATATTTATGTCCGATACCGACGAACCAGCTATCACCGCCGACAGCTCCAGGCTGTATGACAACGGGCCCCTGGCATTGGCCCCGATGATTATTCCCGGGGTGGACCCGCTGGATCCGGAGGGCCTGATTCCGGCGGCGCTGATGCTTGCACCGCTTGAAGTGCTTATTCCCCAGTGGGGGCCGCCACCAGAACCGCTGGATACACCCCATATCCTGACTCTGTTTTGGGCACGGGGCGGTGCGGTGGTCTATCGCGACTTCCTGACGATCAATGCGCCGCCCCCCCGTTGCCGATCGAGCATCAGATGTTTGTCCCGCTGGTGGTACTGCGCGCCTTATCGGGCCCCGTTGAGCTCTATTACTCAGTCACGGACTCATTTGGCGGCGAGACTGTCCTGGACCCCAAACGCACACTCACCGTGGACATGGATGAGCCGCAGTTGTTGGATCCGGCGGACCATCTGGAGTTCGTGGTGCCCCCTTCACCTGTGATGGACGAGGCTTATCTGCTCGCCAACCCTCTGGTGGCGTTTCATGTGCCGGCTTACAGGGGGCGCAGCGATGGCGACGTCCTTCACTTTTACACCTCCAATCTGGCCAACCCACCGGTCGCGCGTGAGGACGGCGTGTACGAGTGGGTATCGAGTGGCGAGCCCCTGATCGCGTATCTGCCCGCCGACGTATTTCGTCATCTGGCTAATGGTGCCGCTTATATCTTTTTTCGCATTTTCGACAAGGCCGGCAATTTCAGTGATCGCAGTGCGGGCCTTCCGTTTCAACTGGGCCTGATCCCTTTGCCTTCTGATCTGCCGCCTCCCGAAATCTATCCTTCTGAGCTTTACACCGACTTGTTGATCAATCGCGAAGACGCCAGGGCCGGAATTTTTGTGCGGATCGGCAGCTATACCGGCTGGGCGCCGGGCGATCAGGTTGTGGTGTATTGGAAAGGCAGGCCCACGTCGCTCCATCCCGTTGACGGCTCCCCCACCGATGTGCCGATTCCATGGCCGGTGTTGCGCGGACCTCTGACGGATACGCTGGCGCCGGAAACGGTGCCGGTACGCTATGAGATTATTCGCGGCACGCTGCCCGCCTTTCCTTCGTTTGCCATTCGCGTGAATGTGAACCTGACCATCGCCGGGCAGGACCACGCCAATGCGCCGGCACTGCTGAATCCGGACTTACCCCTGGCAGAGGTCCGCGGGCTGGTGTCCAACCTCCCGAATGTGGTCAACCATGATGACAACCCTGCCGGCGCACGGGCCCGAGTCTTCCTGTATGAAAAGCCGGAGCCGGGGCAAGTGCTGCGGTTTTTCTGGGACGGTGTCGGGCCGGTTGCGTCCTACACGGTGCAAGCGGGGGATGTGGAAGGGCAGTTGGTGTTTTCCACGGTCATTCCGTGGGCGGTCATGGCGGGTTTTATTCATCCTGCCTTGCCCGTGTACTACACCACCAGTAATGGAGTGAATGAGCAACAGTCTGAAAACACCTTCGTCAATGTCAATACCGGCACGCTGATCTCATTTCCATCGCCGATCCTCAAACATACCCTGGTAGGCGGAGCCGGTTATTTAGCCTGTTGCTCAAAGCCCGAGGTGTTTCATGGCGTGCATTGGCATATAGCCAATGATCAACGCTTTGAACTTGATGACGTCGTGAGGTTTTTCTGGGCTGGATACCTCACGAATAATTGGGAGGGGCCGGTGATTGAAGACTCTCGCTATGCTGAAAGTAAATCCTTTGATAGCGATTATGACTTGATCAATGGATTGGACTTTACGGTAGCGCCCTATGAAGAAAAAGTTGTACCGATGCACAACTTTGGTTCCGCTCAAGTGTTTTATCAAGTCAGGCGTCGTGGCATGTTGGTCGGCGAGTCCGTGCCCAGAAAAATTCGTATCGATTTAAACTATTCCGCCGACGGCTATTGTAAGGCGGGTGACATTATTAACTGTTCAGCGACGGGGCAAGCAGCCCGCGTTCTGCGTGAGTAAGTTAAAACTGCTACGGCATTTTATGTTCTGAAGTTCACGCTGCTGTTATTGAGCAGTATGTTGAGAATGTTCGCAGTGTTGTATTGCGCGGATTCCTGCGCCTTGAAGTCACGCTTACCTGAAGAGTCTTGGAGATACTATGAAAAGGCAAACGTTGGAAGCTATTCGAAATTTCCAAAATGAACGCAAAGCCAACCCTGGTTTGTTTGCGTTGCCGGACGCTAAGCTGGAGGGGGAGGTGCCTGGATTTCCCGGGTTGATCACCGCAAAGGTCGCACGCAGCGAAAACATGAAGGTGACCATTGCGCGGCCGGATGATTTCAGCACCAATCCGTTAGAACCTGATACGTATACGCTGTGGGTCCAGCCAAATGATCAGGCGGAATGGAAAGACCCAATCATCATTCCGGCAGCGAATGTTCCGGCAACCGGGCTTGAGATAAATGTTGTACGCGGGCGCCGCCCGATCGGTATCAATAAAGTCAAATATAGCATAGAGGTTTTCAGCGTTGGCAACACTACCGAGTCTATTCCGCAGTTGCTTATCATCGACCTTGATCCACCCTTTGTAAATTGGGTGGGTACGCCCCCCGCACCTGTTCCCCCCATTGATTTACCTAGCAGCGTTGAAGCGGATTATTTCTTGGGCAAGCCCAACCAATCGGCAATATTTACTCTTCCCAGCGAGTATCTGAGTGAAGGCGCAATGCCTGGGGATAAGGGAGCGTCTTACTATGGAGATGACGACGAACCCTATTTTCCGGTACCTGGTAATCCAGATCCTTTTTGGGTCATTCCTGCAGACCTTAGTTTTCCGTTGCCGCTGTCGGTTGTCCAGGCACATCCGGACGGCGAAAAGGCATTGCGGGTTGTCTACGTGGATGCGGCGGGCAATGAGTCAAAAAAGTCGGGTGCCTTCAGGTTCGACGTGAGCTTATTTCCTAAACCCAGCAATTTTAAAACTCCCACTATCGATTTGGCTTCTCCCGGCGATGGCTTGACCAACCGTGCTGATGTGGCGGCACTTAACGGCATGATTGTGCGTATTCCCGAATACGATAATGTGCTGCGCGCGGACGATGAACTGATTATTACCCTCACCACCAGCCTGGGCCCGCAAACCTTGCCCGGCTTTCCGGTTGGAAGCGCAATTTTTCCGATTCCCGTGCATGTCAATTATGCGACGCTGGTCGCACTCTACGGGGCCACGGTAGGGTTGCTGCCATTGACGGTTTCTTATGCGGTCAAGCGCCGCTCGGTCCGTTACGCGGCGGGCTTGACAGCGACGACGAACCTGGACCTGGATGTCGTAGGCCCAACCCCGGAAGGTCCCGATCCGATCAATACCAAGCTCAATCGGGTGCGTGTGATAGGTGTGCGGCTGGACGGCACTGAAGGGCCGGATGACGACCAATTGACTCCGGCGCATGCGTCCAGAGATGCCATCGCGCGAATCAGACTGTGGGATGAACCACCGACACCTGACGCCAGAGACTTTACGATCAAGCTTTTTTATAACGGAAATATGGTTGATTCCCGCTTGATAACCGGTGGTGTCGCTAACGAAGATGTCGATATGGTTATTCCGTGGGCCGCCATCTTCGACGGTAAAAACGGTACCAAATTGGCGTATTACACGATTGAGTCGACAGGCACTACCAATTCGCAGCAGTCGCCTCTCACACCCGTCAATGTGACTGCGATCGTTATCTCGCTGGACGCACCGCGGGTGAGAAACCTCAACGCAGCCGGCTTCATCAATTGTGACAGTTTCAGGCCTGTCGGGCCGCCCCCTGGCGACCTGGTGGTGTTTATTCCACCCAGCAATGAGTTCCGAATCAATATGGTGGTGACGCTGCATTCGCAGGGCTATAGCGATGACCTCGGAACAACGCCTGTTAGCGCTGCTGTTGGCCTGGCTAACAGGACCATCCTGACGGAAACTGATATAAACCTAGGGTTCGAAATGAATCTGGGACCTTACGCGACCATCTTCAAAACCATCCAGCCAAACGCTGCTGCGCGCCTTATGGGGTCGATGAAACTCTGGTACAGCATCCCATTCTCTGGCGGTCCCTTGAACTCCGATGAGACGCTCCATCGTGCCCGTGGTCACAGAGCTGGGGCACCAGGCACTCCCGGAACTTTCTGTGATGGAACTGCCGTACCCGTTTAGTTGGGTGTAACGGTCCAGACCTAAGAGCGGCAGACCCGCTCTTAGGTTTTTTTTGACAAAAAAACTATGTATTGACTCCGGGCTCAAACCCGCATTCATACGGCACCTTAAGACTAATCCTACATAAAATGGTAACCGCTCTGGATACCTTGGCACCGCTCGATCGGCTGGCTCCCGCGCACTTTGGAACCGGCCAGATTTTTTCCGTGAAGGAATGCCAACCCAGAGGTCCATTCAATGTCAACTGTATTCAATTTCAAGCCATCGCCTTTAAGTCTGGCGTTGAAAGTCAACGCTGTCACCTTGTTGATGCTTGTAGCGCACGCCGCCGATGCCCGTGTCATCACCAAGCCTGACGATTTCGTCGTGCCTGGGCCAACTCCGGACTCGTTTGAGTTAAAATCAGGCTCCGGCTTTACCGTCAAGGGTGCCGTCACCAAGAACATTACCAGTCAGTCCGCAACCTTGACACTCGAGCCGGGCAGTTCTACCCAGGACATTACGGCCTATGCGTCCACTGTTCGTATCGACGGTTCCGATGTCATTGCGCGTAGCACCGCGAATGCCGCCGTGCAGTCCAGCGACAGCAATGTGTTGGTCACCAACAGCAATATCCTCAACAAAAACGGCAGCGGGCTGGTCGCCGGCCGGCAAGACGGGTCCAAAGTGGGCTCTAAAATCAGAGTGGTCAACTCCACCATCACCGGCACGCAGCGCGGCGCCAGTGCCAGCGCCTACAGCGTACTTGACCTGGTCGATACCAAGGTTGAAGCCACCGGTGCGACCGGTGTGGGGATTGCCCTGTTCAGCGGTCAGGCCTATGCCACCAACAGCCAGATTGTCGGCGGGCAGAACGGTGTGCAAATGGGTATAGACGGCACCTCCGGCGTACTGGGCAACAGCCTGGTGCTGGACGGATCGAGCGTTGAAGGCAAAAGCGGCGCGGCCATTCTCACCCGGCAAGGCAGCAACGCCGACATCCAGGTGCGCAATGGTTCCAATCTGATCGGCGGCAATGGCAATCTCCTCGAAGTCACCGGTGGCTCCACGGCCAACCTGAACGTGGACAGCAGCTCACTGTTCGGCGACGTGGTGGTCGAAGACGGCAGCCAGGCAAAAGTGCAACTCAATAACGGTGCCTTTCTGACCGGCCAGTTGAAGAACGTCGCCGAACTGAGCGTGAACGAAGCGTCCAAGTGGGTGCTGGTCGGCAACAGTAATGTTGACGCCTTGAAAATGGGCGGTGGCTCAGTGGAATTCGGCGCGCCGAACGAGTTTTACCAACTGGATGTGAAGAGCCTGGACGGTAACGGCACCTTCATCATGCACACCGACTTTTCCACCAACCAGGCCGACTTCCTCAACGTGCAAGGCAAGGCTGAAGGCAACCACAGCCTGCTGCTGGCGGCCACCGGTTCGGAGCTGGCCAAGGGCGAGCCGATCAAGGTGGTGCACACCGAAGGCGGTGATGCGCAGTTCGCCCTGGCGGGCGGCACCGTTGATATTGGCGCCTATGATTACGGCTTGAAGAAAGAAGGTACCGACTGGCTGCTCGACCCCTCCCGTCGCGGCACCAGTACTACCGCCCACTCGGTGCTGGCCTTGTTCAACAGCGCGCCGACCGTGCTGTATGGCGAGATGAGCATCCTGCGTACGCGCATGGGCGAATTGCGCTTCAGCGAAGGCGCGGGCAACGGTATGTGGATGCGCAGCTACGGCAACAAATTCGATGTGGCGGCCAACAAGAACGGTGCGGGCTACACGCAAAACCAGAAGGGCTTCACCATCGGTGCCGACGCGCCGTTGTCCGGAGGGGACGGCCAGTGGATCGCCGGTATGATGGCCGGTCACAGCGTCTCCGATCTAAGCCTGAACCGTGGCAGCAGTGGCGAGGTCAAGAGCTACTATGTGGGCGGTTATGCCACCTGGATGGACGCTGAAAGCGGTCTGTACTTCGACGGTGTGGCCAAGCTCAACCGTTTGCACACCGACAACAATGTGACCATGAGCGATGGCAAGAAAGCCAAAGGCAACTACGCGCAAAACGCCGTGGGTGCCTCGGCTGAGTTCGGTCGCCATATCAAGCTGGACGACGGCTTCTTCGTCGAGCCTTATGGGCAGTTGTCGGCCACCATCACCCAGGCGCAAAGCTACGACCTGACCAATGGGTTGCACGCCAAGGGTGATCGTTCCAGTTCGGTGGTCGGTAAGCTGGGTGTGACTGCGGGCAAGAACATCCAACTGGAGAGCGGCGGTATCCTGCAGCCTTACTTGCGTACTGCGGTCGCCCACGAGTTTGACCAGAGCAACAAGGTGTTCATCAACGACCAGAGCTTCAACAACGACCTGTCCGGCTCGCGCATCGAGCTGGCGGCCGGTGTAGCCATGGCCGTATCGGAGAACGTCAAGCTGCATGCCGACTTCGAAACCAGCCAGGGCAAGAAGATCGACCAGCCTTGGGGCGTCAACTTCGGCGTGCGGTACGACTTCTGAAGTTGTCGTTCGATTGAACAGGGGGAAGCTATGGCTTCCCCCTTTTTTTACATTCAGATCACTACACTCAGCCAGGCCGAACCCAGCAGAAGCAGGGCCATACAGCGGTTGAAGCGTTGCATGGCACTTGGCGAACGCAGGAACTGGCTTGAGCCTGCACCCAGCACGGCCCAGGTTGCCAGGCATGGCAAGGAAATCAGGAAAAAAACCATCGACAGGGTCATTACCTGGCTCTGGCGTTCTGCACCATTACCCGCAAATACACTGACCACTGCCAGCGCCATCATCCAGGTCTTGGGGTTGATCAATTGCAGGCTGGCGGCACCGCTGAAACCCAGTCGCTTTTGCGCTGACTGTACGTCCAAGGCCTCCACTGGCGCGCTGAAAATCTGCCAGGCGAGATAGCTCAGCCAGGCCACGCCGGCCCACTGCATCGCACTTTGTACCTTGGGCAAATGCACCAGTGACTGGCCCACCCCGGAGCCCACCAACAGCACGATGCCTGCTGCACCCAGGCAGGCGCCGAGGATGATCGGCAGTGCGGCCTTAAAGCCATACCGTGCGCTGTTACTCAGCACCAGGATATTGGTAGGACCCGGGGTGATGGAGGCGACAAAGGCAAACAGGATAAACGGCAACATGGCGGGCGACTCCCAACAATCAATTGATGGAGTCGATCTTCACAGGCCTGAACGCTACCTGTCTGGAACATTTGAGCAACGCTTGCGGTACGCGGCGGGCGTGAGGCCGTAGGCGCGCACAAACCAGCGGCCCAGGTGGCTCTGGTCGGCAAAACCCAGGGCCATCGCCACATCCGCCGGTTGCTCGCCCTTGCCCAGCAAATGCCGAGCGTGAGCCAGGCGCAGTTGCACCAGGTAGGCGTGAGGCGGCAGGCCGAACGCGCTCTTGAAGGCGCGACTGAGGCGGAAGCGGTCGACACCGCAGGCCAGAGCCAGTTCTTCCATGCCGATGTCTGCGTGCAGATGGGCATGCAGGTATTCCCGGGCCTTATGCGCCACCTGCGGCAATCGCGGGTCCTCGCGGTAGCGGATGCGCCAGTAGAGGTGGCTGGTGAGGCGCTCCAGCAATTGGTCCATGGCGCGTTGCCGCACAATGCGCAGCTCGCCGCTGTGCAAGGTTTGAAAGGCCTGGCTGGTGGCCAGGGCCAGGCGCGGATCGCCGGTCAAGGTGCTGGCGAAACTCAACTGGCTGTCCAGCGGCGCCTCTTCGAACACTGCGCTCACTTCACGCGCCAACCAGTGCGGGTCGAGGTACAACATGTGATAGGTGAAGCCGTCCGGGGTGGGCGCGTCGCCGTCGTGCAACTCACCGGGCTCCACCAGGAACACTTGGCCCGGTACGCTGTTGTGGCGCGTGCGGCGGCAGTTGAATTGCTGTACGCCTTGTTCGGTGACGCCGATCAGGTAGCTGTCGTGCCAGTGGGGATCGTAGGCGTGGCCCTCGAAATGCGCGCGCAGGGTCTCGATGCCGGTGTCGGCGTCCTGGGACAGGTCGATCCAATTGTGCGCGGCCATAAAACACCGAGGATGAATGTGTATCGCCATTAGCGCCCAAGGGCGGCCAGGCGTCTAGAAGGTTTGTGCAACTCAGCCAAACAGGCCTGCGGCGATATTGATCGAAAACCCCAGAATCGCCGTGTTGAACAGAAAACCGATCAACGATTGCCCCAGCACCACCTTGCGCAAGCCACGGGTGGCGACGCCCACATCGGACGTCTGCACCGCCACGCCGATGGTGAAGGAGAAATACAGGAAGTCCCAATAGTTGGGCGTGAGCAAGCCTTCGGCAAAACGCAGCGCCGGCTCCTTGCCGTTCCAGGTGTAATAGAGCCTGGCGTAGTGCACGCTGAAGATCACCCCGATCAACAGCCATGAACCGATCACCGTCAAGCCGGTGAAGCCGTAGTGCAACAGACGTTCGGTGGGCGCCAGGTCTTTGCTGCCGACCAGTTCGAAGGTGATGGTGGCCAGGCTGGCGATGGCGGCGATGCACACCGTGAACAGCACCAGGCCGGCGTTCTCGTCCTCGACCTCGGCGATGCGCTTGACGTCCTCTGCCTTGGCACGGCTGGTCAGCCACAGCATCAGCACCAGGTAGGTCCAGACCCCGGCGTTCCAGCCGATCAAAATTTTGCTGGCCAGCGTATCGGCGGGTACCAGGATGCCCACGGCGAGGCCGAGCACGGCGGCGGCTGAGAGGCGAGGGTGGGTGCGGGCGAGGAAGGGCATGGGTGCTCACAGCTAGCGATAGTTGAGCAGACTGTAACTGATCCTGTGGGAGGGGGCTTGCTCCCGATGGCGGTGTATCAGTGCCAAATATGCTGACTGACACACCGCCATCGGGAGCAAGCCCCCTCCCACATTGGATTAATCTTTGTTGTGGCGCTTGCGCACCAGTTTCATCACCACCACAAAGAACACCGGCACGAACACCACCGCCAATGTCGCGGTGATCATCCCGCCAATCACCCCCGTACCAATCGCCTGCTGGCTCGCCGAGCTGGCACCGGTGGCAATCGCCAGCGGCACCACGCCGAGGATGAACGCCAGCGATGTCATGATGATCGGGCGCAGGCGCAGGCGCGCCGCCTTCAAGGTGGCGTCGATCAGATCTTCACCCTGCTCGTAAAGGTCCTTGGCGAACTCGATGATCAAAATCGCGTTCTTCGCCGACAAACCGATGATGGTGATCAAGCCGACCTTGAAGAACACATCGTTGGGCATGCCGCGCAGGCTCACGGCCACCACCGCGCCGAGCACACCCAGGGGCACCACCAGCAACACCGAGGTCGGGATCGACCAGCTCTCATACAAGGCCGCCAGGCACAGGAACACGATCAACAGCGACAGGCCCAGCAGCAATGGCGCCTGGGAACCGGACAAACGTTCCTGCAACGACAACCCCGTCCATTCCTGGCCCAGGCCCGCCGGCAACTGGGTGACCAGGCGCTGGATTTCGTTCATCGCCTCGCCGGTACTGTGGCCCGGCGCCGCTTCGCCACTGATGGCGATGGCCGGGTAGCCGTTGTAGCGGGTCAATTGCGTCGGCCCCTGGGTCCATTTGGCTTCGACAAAGGCAGACAACGGCACCATCTTCCCGGCGTTGTTGCGCACGTTGATCTTCATCAAGTCCGCCACCTGGCTGCGCTGGTCGCCTTCAGCCTGCACCACCACGCGCTGCATGCGGCCCTGGTTGGGGAAGTCATTGATGTAGGCCGAGCCGATGGCCGACGACAGCACATTGCCCACATCGGCGAACGACACGCCCAGCGCATTGGCCTGCTTGCGGTCCACTTCCAGCTGTACCTGCGGCGCTTCGGCCAGGGCGCTTTCACGCACGTTGGCCAGGACCGGACTTTTCCCGGCAGCCTCCAGCAGCTCGGTGCGCGCGGCCATCAGCCCCGCATGGCCAACGCCGCCGCGGTCCTGCAGACGGAACTCGAAGCCGCTGGAGGTGCCCAGGCCGTCTACCGGCGGCGGCAGGATCGCATAGGCGATCGCATCCTTGAGCCCGCTGAAAGCCATGTTGGCGCGGTCGGCAATCGACGCCGCGGAGTCATCGCTGCCGCGCTCCGACCAATCCTTGAGCGTGGTAAATGCCAGCGCCGCGTTCTGCCCGGAGCCGGAGAAACTGAAACCCATGATCATGGTGGTATCGCCCACCCCCGGCTCACCGGCGTTGTGCGCCTCGATCTGCTCGGCCACCTGCACCGTGCGGTTCTTGCTGGCGCCCGGTGGCAGCTGGATATCAGTGATGGTGTAACCCTGGTCTTCCACCGGCAGGAATGAGGAGGGCAGGCGACTGAACAACAGCCCCAGGCCCACCAGCAATACCAGGTAGATCAGCAGGTAACGCCCGCTGCGCTTGAGCGCATAGGCCACCCAGCCTTCGTAGCGGTCGGTGAGCTGTTCAAAGCGTTTATTGAACCAGCCGAAAAAGCCACCCTTGGCATGGTGCTCGCCCTGGGCAATCGGCTTGAGCAAGGTGGCGCACAGCGCTGGCGTCAAGGTCAGGGCCAGGAAGGCCGAGAACAGGATCGAGGTGGCCATCGACAACGAGAACTGCTGGTAGATCACCCCCACTGAGCCTGGCATGAACGCCATCGGCAGGAAGACCGCGACCAGCACCAGGGTGATACCGACAATGGCGCCGGTGATCTGGCCCATGGCCTTTTTCGTCGCCTCCTTGGGTGACAGGCCTTCAGTGGCCATGATCCGTTCGACGTTCTCCACCACCACAATCGCATCGTCCACCAGGATGCCGATCGCCAGCACCATGCCGAACATGGTCAGCACGTTGATCGAAAACCCCAGCAACAGCATGGTGGCAAAGGTACCCATCAACGCAATCGGCACCACCAGGGTGGGGATCAGGGTGTAGCGCACGTTCTGCAGGAACAGGAACATCACCGCGAACACCAGCGCCATTGCCTCCAGCAAGGTGTAAACCACCTTGGTGATCGAGACTTTGACGAACGGCGAGGTGTCGTAGGGGATCTTGTATTCCACGTTGGCCGGGAAATAGCGCGACAGTTCGTCCATCTTCGCCCGCACCAGGGTCGCGGTGTTCAGCGCGTTGGCGCCTGGCGCCAGTTGCACGCTGACGGCGGTGGACGGTTTGCCGTTCAGGCGCGTGGAGAACTGGTATTCCTGGCTGCCGACTTCGACCCGCGCCACATCGCCGATGCGCACGGTGGAGCCGTCAGGGTTGGCCTTGAGCACGATGTCGGCGAACTCCGCCGGCGTCGACAGTTGGCCCTTGACCAGAATGGCGGCGGTGATTTCCTGGGTATTGGTGCCCGGCAAGTCGCCGATGCTGCCCGCCGACACCTGGGCATTCTGCGCGCTGACGGCGGCATTCACGTCGGCCGGGGTGAGGTTGAAACCGATCAGCTTCTGCGGATCGATCCAGATGCGCATGGCGCGCTCGGCGCCATACAACTGGGCCTTGCCCACCCCGTCCAGGCGCTTGAGTTCGTTCATCACGTTGCGCGCCAGGTAATCGCTGAGCGCCACGTCATCGAGCTTGCCGTCGCTGGACGTCAGCGTGACCAGCAGCAGGAAGCCGGCCGAGACTTTCTCCACCTGCAAGCCTTGTTGCGTCACTGCTTGCGGCAGGCGCGGCTCCACCGCCTTCAAGCGGTTCTGCACATCCACCTGGGCCATTTCCGGGTTGGTGCCCGGCTGGAACGTGGCGGTGATGGTCGCCGAACCGAGGCTGCTCTGGGACTCGAAATACAGCAAATGATCGGCGCCGTTGAGCTCCTGCTCGATCAGGCTGACCACGCTTTCGTCGAGGGTCTGGGCCGAAGCGCCGGGGTATACCGCGTAGATTTCCACCTTTGGCGGCGCTACGTTGGGGTATTGGGCCACCGGCAATTGCGGGATCGCCAGGAAGCCGGCCAGCAAGATGAACAGGGCCACTACCCAGGCGAAAATCGGGCGGTCGATAAAGAACTGCGGCATGGCGGGTTATTCCTTTACGAGCGGGCTGTCGTCCACTTCAACTTTTTCACCGGGGCGCGCATGTTGCAGGCCCTCGACGATAATGCGGTCACCGGGCTTGAGCCCGCTGCTGACCACCCAGCGATCGTCGATCACTGCGCCCAACTCCACCGGCTGCTGGCGCACGCTTTGCTCGCTGTCCAACAACAGCACCATCGGGATGCCGGCGCTGTCGCGGGTGATGGCGCGCTGCGGCACGCTGAGGCCTTGCTGGTCGACCGCCTGTTCCAGGCGCACCCGCACGAAGCTGCCGGGCAGCAGGTCGAGGTCCGGGTTGGGAAATTCGCTGCGCAGGATGATCTGCCCGGTGCCCGGGTCGACGCTGATCTCGGCGAACAGCAGCTTGCCCGGCAGCGGGTACAGGCTGCCGTCATCCTGGATCAGGGTGGCCTTGGCCTGGTCCTGGCCGACCTGCTGCAAGCGACCGGCGCGAAACGCGCGGCGCAGGTCATTCAGCTCGCGGGTCGACTGAGTGAGGTCGGCATGGATCGGGTCCAGTTGCTGGATGATCGCCAGCGGCGTGGCTTCGTTCTGGCCGACCAGGGCGCCTTCCGTCACCAGCGCCCGGCCGATGCGCCCGGAAATCGGTGCAGTCACCGTGGCGTAGCCCAGGTTCAACCGGGCCCGCTCGACGGCGGCCTTGTTCGCGGCGACCTCGGCGTTGGTCTGGCGCAGGGCAGCGCGGGCGTTGTCGTACTCCTGGCCGCTGATGGCGTTGCCTTCCACCAACTGGCTGTAACGCTGCTCCTGCAGGCGCGCCTGGAACGCATTGGCCTCGGCTTTGCTCAGGTTGGCCTGGGCGCTGTCGAGGTCGGCCTTGAACGGGGCCGGGTCGATGCGAAACAGCACGTCGCCCTGTTTCACGTCATGGCCTTCGTTGAAGACCCGTTGCATTACCACCCCGGCCACCCGTGCGCGCACCTCGGCCATACGCGGCGCAGCGATGCGCCCGCTCAATTCGCTGGTGATGGACAGGGGCTTGGCCTGCAGCGTCTCGATGCGCACTTTGGCCAGGGGCACGTGCGGCGCCTCGGCTGTGGACTTGTCACACGCGCTCAGCGCCAGGGTGAGCGCCAACAGGCAAAACGGCGCAAACAGATTCTTCGACATGCTCTTATCCCAATATTGACTGGCGCATCCTAAGGTCACCTGCGCCGTGGTGCTGTGAAGCTGTGTAGTGCGTCTGTGAAGAAATGTAAGGTACGGCGCGCGGGGCGTCGGGGGCGTATATCCTTGCACAACCTCGCTGACAACAAAGACCAAATGTGGGAGGGGGCTTGCTCCCGATGGCGGTGTGTCAGTCACAGATGTATTACTGACACTCCCTCATCGGGAGCAAGCCCCCTCCCACATGGGGTTTGCGTACGACTTATCACTGTATTTTCTGGAAACACCTTCATGCCCAACATCCTGCTGGTGGAAGACGACGCCGCGCTCTCCGAGCTGATTGCCAGCTACCTGGAACGCAATGGTTACCACGTCAGCGTGCTCAGCCGGGGCGACCAGGTGCGCGAACGCGCGCGCCTGAACCCGCCGGACCTGGTCATCCTCGACCTGATGCTGCCCGGCCTCGACGGCCTGCAGGTCTGCCGCCTGCTGCGCGCCGACTCGGCGGGCCTGCCGATCCTGATGCTTACCGCCCGTGACGACAGCCACGATCAGGTGCTGGGCCTGGAAATGGGCGCCGACGATTATGTGACCAAACCCTGTGAGCCACGGGTGCTGCTCGCCCGTGTGCGCACCTTGCTGCGCCGCAGCAGCCTGTCGGAGCCCCAGGTGGCCAGCGACCGCATCATCATGGGCAACCTGTGCATCGACCTGTGCGAGCGTACCGTGACTTGGCGCGAGCAGGCGGTGGAGCTGTCCAGCGGCGAGTACAACCTGCTGGTGGTGCTGGCGCGACATGCCGGTGAAGTGCTCAGCCGCGACCAGATCCTGCAACGCCTGCGCGGTATCGAATTCAATGGCACCGACCGTTCGGTGGACGTGGCCATCTCCAAGCTGCGCCGCAAGTTCGACGACCACGCCGGCGAAGCGCGCAAGATCAAGACCGTGTGGGGCAAGGGCTACCTGTTCAGCCGTTCCGAGTGGGAATGCTGAGCCATGTTTCGAGTCCTGCTGCGCCTCTACCTGATCACCATCGTCACCTACAGCGCGGCGATCTACTTGATCCCTTCCCTGGTGATCCAGCTGTTCGAACACCGTTACATGAACTACAACATCGAGCAGACCCGCGGCCAGCAGAAGCTGATCGTCAAGCAATACGTGCGCGCACCGGTGGAGCGCTGGTCACAGGTCACCGAGCAGCTGGGCCGCGATTTTGCGCCGTTGAAGGTGCAATTGCTGCTGCGCCAGGATGCGCGCTATACCCCGGCGGAAGAAAAACTGCTGGAACAGGGCAAATCGGTGGTGCGCCTGGGGGAGTGGGGCTGGATGGAGGAAATCAGCTCGCCGATCAACGAGCAATTCGTGGTCAAACTGACGGTACCGCCCGA
Source organism: Pseudomonas sp. R2-37-08W (assembly GCF_003851705.1). Taxonomy (NCBI): domain Bacteria; kingdom Pseudomonadati; phylum Pseudomonadota; class Gammaproteobacteria; order Pseudomonadales; family Pseudomonadaceae; genus Pseudomonas; species Pseudomonas sp. R2-37-08W. The sequence continues at coordinate 2,439,623 of NZ_CP027728.1, forward strand.
TCCATTGGACATGAACGTGCTGTATTGGGCGATCAACGTGCTGATCGTCGCGGCGCTGCTCGCCTGCCTGCTGGTGTGGCTGCGCCCGCACTGGCGCGACCTGGAGCGCTTGAAAAGCACCGCTGCGCAATTGGGGCGGGGCAACCTGGCCGAGCGCACGCGTATTCCCGCCAGCTCCAGCATCGGTAGCCTCGCCGCGGTGTTCGATACCATGGCCGACGACATCGAACACCTGCTCAATCAGCAGCGCGACCTGCTTAACGCGGTGTCCCATGAACTGCGCACGCCGCTGACCCGCCTGGATTTCGGCCTGGCCCTGGCGCTGGCGGAGGACTTGCCTGCTGCCAGCCGGGAGCGCTTGCAAAGCCTGGTGGCGCATATTCGTGAGCTGGATGAGCTGGTGCTGGAGTTGCTTTCCTACAGCCGCCTGCAAAACCCGGCGCAGGAGCCGGAGCGCGTGGAGGTGGTGCTCGACGAATTCATCGACAGCGTATTGGGCAGTGTCGACGATGAACTGGAGAACCCCGAGATTGTTATCGACGTGGCGCTCGACTGCGCCGTGGAGCGCTTCAGCCTCGACCCGCGCCTGACCGCCCGCGCCCTGCAGAATCTGTTGCGCAACGCCACGCGCTACTGCGACAAGCGCATCCAGGTCGGCGTCAGGGTCTGCCCCAACGGCTGTGAAATCTTCGTGGAGGATGATGGCATCGGCATTCCGCCGGACCAGCGCGAGCGCATCTTCGAACCGTTCTACCGTCTGGACCGTAGCCGCGACCGCGCCACCGGTGGTTTCGGCCTGGGCCTGGCCATCAGCCGGCGGGCCCTGCAAGCCCAGGGCGGCAGCTTGACCGCCGAGGCTTCACCCTTGGGCGGCGCGCGGTTTCGTGTGTGGTTGCCTGCCGTCGATCCAGCGATTAGAAAATAACCGCGAGACGGCGCACACTGTGGCCCCCGCTTTACCCGAAGAGAGATTGGCAATGACTGGTGTCCACGCGTCCGCTCAGCAAGGTTTCTCTACCCAGGCCCGCACTTACGCGCAAGGTCGCCCCGGTTACCCGCGACAACTCACCGGCTGGCTGGCCGACGCGCTGGGCATCGATGCCCACTCGACCGTGATCGACCTGGGGGCCGGCACCGGCAAGTTCACGCGCTTGCTCAGCAGCCTGGCGCCGACGCTGATCGCCGTCGAACCGGTGATGGAAATGGGCGCCCAGTTGGTCAAGCTGCTGCCGGGCGTACGGCTGGTCAATGGCACGGCCGAGTCCATGCCTTTGGCGTCCGCGAGCGCCGACGCGGTGGTCTGCGCCCAGGCCTTCCACTGGTTTTCCAGTGAGGCGGCGCTGGCGCAGATCCACCGTGTACTCAAACCCGAAGGGCGCCTGGGGCTGGTGTGGAATGTGCGTGATGAGTCGGTGGACTGGATCGCTGCCATCACGGCCATTATTACCCCCTACGAGGGCGACACCCCGCGTTTTCATAGCGGACGTTGGCGCGAGGCCTTCACCGGTGAGTATTTTTCCGCCCCTGAACTGACCTGCTTTGCCTATCACCATGTCGGCAGCCCGAAGGAAGTGATCATGGACCGCATCCTGTCGGTCAGCTTTATCGCCGCATTGCCTCCTGCAGAGAAAGCCGGCGTCACGGCGCAATTGCAGCAACTGATCGACACCCATCCCGCCTTGAAGGGCCGTGACACCGTGGCTTTTGCGTATCAGACCCAGGCGTATGCCTGCCAGCGATTAGCAGAAAAGGCATAAAGTCAGATCATATTGATATAAGTGGTTATAAGAAAAATCGCTATCCTGCCGCCAGAATTTTATAAGGCCGCAGGTAGCTGTAATGGATGTGGGTAATGTGGGTTTCGTGGTTGCCGGCCTGATCGTAGGATTTATCGTGGGCATGACCGGCGTGGGTGGCGGCTCGCTGATGACGCCGATCCTGTTGTGGTTCGGCATCAACCCGGCCACCGCCGTGGGCACGGACCTGTTGTATGCCGCCATTACCAAATCCGGTGGTGTGCTGGTGCACAGCAAGAACAGGAACATCGACTGGACCATCACCGGCTGGCTCACCTTGGGCAGTGTGCCTGCGGTGTTGCTGACCCTGTGGTTCCTCGCCAGCCTGCACACCGACCCCAGCGCCATGAACGCGGTGATCAAACAGGCGCTGGGTGTGGTGTTGCTGCTGACCGCCCTGGCGATCCTGTTCAAGCAACGCTTGCTGGCGTTCGCCCAACGCCATGCCGGCGACGACTATCACATGCGCCCGCGCAACCTGAATGCGCTGACCGTAGTGACGGGCGTCGTCCTCGGCACCATGGTTGCGCTGACCTCCATCGGTGCCGGCGCGCTGGGTACCGTGGCACTGTTCATCCTGTACCCGTTCCTCGCCACGCGCCGCCTGGTGGGCACCGAGATCGCCCATGCCGTGCCGCTGACCCTGGTGGCGGGCCTGGGCCATGCGAGCATGGGCAATATGGACTGGCACCTGCTGGGCTTTTTGCTGATGGGCTCGCTGCCGGGCATTTACCTGGGCAGCCACATGACCGGCAGGATCCCGGACGCGGTGCTGCGTCCGTGCCTGGCGGTGATGTTGATGGCGGTGGGCTACAAACTGGCATTCTAAAAATGTGGGAGGGGGCTTGCTCCCGATGAAGGCGTGTCAGTCATACATCTGTGACTGAACCACTGCTATCGGGAGCAAGCCCCCTCCCACATTGTTTGGTGGTGTTGCTGGGGTTGTATCCAGGCATTGATTGCTTAAGGTCTGAAACAATCTCCAAGGCTGTCTCAGATCCAAATGTGGGAGGGGGCTTGCCCCCTCACATTTTTGACCGGCCTCAGGCCTTGGCCGGGCCGTTGCCGATTTGCCAGACAAACGGCGGCTCAGTGCCGTTGATCACCCAGTCACCGACGATCCGCGCCTTGTAGATCAGCGGATTGTGCGACGCCACCGTCCGCGCATTGCGCCAGTGCCGGTCCAGGGCCTTGCCTTGGCGCACATCCGAGGCTCCCAACGCGTTGAACAGTTGGCTGGTGGCACGCTGGATCAGCTCCGAGACCACCACCTGGGCCGTCGCCGATTCGATCTCGGCCGCCACGTTGGCCTCGCGCTCGGCCACCTCATCCCCACCGAAACGTGCCAGATAAGCCCGTTGCGCTGGCTGCGCGGCTTTCAACGCGCTGGCCTGGGCGGCGTAAACCAGCGCGGCGACTTCCCCGACTACCTGTTGAACCTGCGCGTCCTGGCTGACGTGCGGGGCATTGCCGTGGCTGTAGATGCGCTTGCGGCTGCGTACCTGTTGGGCCACATCGTTGAGCGCGGCGCGGCCGATGCCGGCCAGGGTGGCCAGCAACACCAGTTGATAGAACGCGGTCTGGTATTTGAAGCGCTCGGCAAAGTCGATCACGTTGTGCGCTTCGACCACCGCATCGGTAAAGCGCGTGGTGCCGCTGCCGGTGGTGCGCTGGCCAAAGCCGTCCCAGTCATCGCTTTGCACCACGCCTGGCTGGCGGGTGCGGGTGGCGGCGATCACGTCGCCGCCAGTGTCGCTGCGCCGGGCGTACACGTCGATCCAGTCGGAAAAGAGGCTGCCGGTGCTGTAGAACTTTTCACCGTTGAGTGCCCAGTCGTCACCGTTGGGGCTGACCTGGGTCACCACGTCGCCAATTGCGACAGCGCCGATTTCTGTCCAGGCGCAGCCGACGAGGTCGCCGTCGACAAAGCGCTTGAACCACAGGTCGCGCCCCGCGCCCGGCGGCGCGTTCAGGCGGTCTTCGGCAAACGCGAAATGCCCGCGCAGGGCCTGGGGCACGTTGGAGTCGGCGGCGGCGAGTTCGATCAGCAGTTCGAACAGCTGCGGCAGGGACGCGCCGCCACCGCCATATTCCACCGGCACTCGCACCGCGCCAAAGCCGGCTTCCTTCAACCAGCGGATCGGCTCATGGGGCAGGGTGCGGCTGTGCTCGCGTTCAACCGCGCCGTCGGCGATGCGCTGGAAAATAGGACGGAAACGTTCGGCCAGGGTGGTGTAGTCGACGCCGATGGACAGCGGGTTGATGACGTGTTGCTCGGTCATGGGGGTGGGCTCCTGGGCAGTGATCAAGTCCCAGGGTGGTTGCACACTCCGTGCCGGGCGCGCGGGCCCGTGTTTACGGCGCGGGGACGCCCGCCACTGTTGCTCCAGCAACAGCGTTTGGACAAAGCGCAGCGATCCATGACAGTCGCGGCACGCCGTGCAAACCCCGGGTTTTGCGCCGCGACCCGCACGGCCAGGGCATTTAACCGTGGCTGGCACGCTTGCTGCTCAAGCCCTGGGTACATCCCTGTGTGCGAGGAACTGTTCAATGAGTCAGCAAGCCGTGAAATTTGCCTATTGGGTGCCCAACGTCAGCGGTGGGTTGGTGGTCAGCAAGATCGAACAACGTACCCACTGGGGCATCGACTACAACCGTAAACTGGCGCAACTGGCCGAAGCCGCCGGCTTCGAATATGGCCTGACCCAGATCCGCTTCACCGCCGGCTACGGCGCCGAAAACCAGCACGAGTCGGTGGCCTTCAGCCACGCGCTGCTGGCGGCGACCACCACCCTCAAGGTGATTGCGGCGATCCTGCCGGGTCCGTGGCAACCGGCGCTGGCGGCTAAGCAACTGGCAACCATCGACCAGCTCACCAACGGCCGTATCGCGGTGAATATCGTCAGTGGCTGGTTCAAGGGCGAGTTCCAGGCGATCGGTGAACCCTGGCTGGAACACGATGAGCGCTATCGCCGCTCCGAAGAATTCATCCGCGCCTTGAAAGGCATCTGGACCCAGGACGATTTCACCTTCAAGGGCGACTTCTACCGCTTCAACAACTACACCCTCAAGCCCAAGCCGCTGGGCCAGCCCGAGGTGTTCCAAGGCGGCAGCTCGCGGGCGGCGCGGGACATGGCCGCGCGGGTGTCGGACTGGTACTTCACCAACGGTAATACCCCGGAAGGCATCAAGGCTCAGGTCGATGACATCCGCGCCAAGGCGGCGGCGAATAACCATTCGGTCAAAGTCGGCGTCAACGCCTTCGTGATCGCCCGCGACACCGAGGAAGAAGCGCGTGCCGTGCTCGCCGAGATCATCGACCAAGCCGACCCGGAAGCGGTCAACGCCTTCGGTGACGCGGCCAAGCAAGCCGGCAAGGCATCGCCGGAAGGCGAAGGCAACTGGGCCAAGTCCAGCTTTGAAGACCTGGTGCAGTACAACGACGGCTTCAAGACCAACCTGATCGGCACACCGCAGCAGATCGCCGAGCGCATCGTGGCGCTCAAGGCGGTGGGCGTGGACCTGGTGCTGGCCGGTTTCCTGCATTTCCAGGAAGAAGTGGAGTATTTCGGCAAACGCGTGTTGCCACTGGTGCGTGAGCTGGAGGCCAAGGCCGCGATCAAGCAGGTGGCTTGAGGTTCAAGCGCTCGCTTGCAGCGTCAATACTTCGAACCCATCGGCCGTCACCGCTACCGTGTGTTCCCATTGCGCCGAGAGACTGTTGTCCTTGGTCACCACCGTCCAGCCATCCTTGAGGCTGCGCACCTTCGCGCTGCCCTGGTTGAGCATCGGTTCAATGGTGAACACCATGCCTTCACGCAGCTCCAGCCCGGTGCCGGGACGGCCGAAGTGCAGGATTTGCGGCTCTTCGTGCATTTCCCGGCCAATGCCGTGGCCGCAGTATTCACGCACCACGCTGTAGCCGTTGGTGTGTGCATGCTGCTGGATCGCATGGCCAATATCACCCAGGCGGGCGCCGGGCCGCACCTGGCGGATGCCCGCCCACATGGCCTCGAAGGTCATCTCCACCAGGCGCTGCGCCTTGGGTGAGACATTACCGATCATGTACATCTTGCTGGAGTCGGCGATAAAGCCACCTTTTTCCAGGGTGATGTCGATATTGATGATGTCGCCATCCTTGAGCAATTGCGTGGCGCTGGGCATGCCGTGACACACCACTTCGTTGATCGAGGTATTGATGCAGAAGGGGTAGTCATATTGCCCGAGACTGGCCGGGCGGGCTTTGAGCTCCTGGCGGATGAAGGTTTCGACGGCGCTGTCCAGCTCCAGAGTGGAGCGGCCGGCGACGACAAAGGTGTCGAGCATGCTGAACACCTGGGCCAGCAGGCGCCCGGCTTCGCGCATGACCACCAGCTGCTGTGGCGTCTTGATCATTGGCTGCGCCCTCGGATCAGGTCGGGTTTGTCCAGCAACAGCTTGTTGATCAGCTCGTTGTAGGGCAGGTGGGGATTGAGTTCAGCCAGCAGGCCGATCTTGATCCAGAACTCGGCTTGAGCGTTGATGGAGCGGTCCATCGCGGCGCTGGCCAGGCGCAGCTGTTCGTGCAGTTGGTCGGTGATCTTGACGATGCCCATAAGCTTCACTGTGTTGGGTTGATATACGAAGCGTATATGTTTCGTATGGTTTGCATAAGTCCCTCTTGACCCAACGGCGACAGATGAATTGGTTGCCATATGTTGCTGGAAAAACCGGCCTGCGCACGCATCCTGTGGGTTAAACGTTTAATCGAAGTGGTTCGCCGAGGATGCAGACAGTCAGATTTTTCATATATAAGCGCCGTCAGCGCTTATGAAGAATGGTTACAACAGCGGGAGATTTTGCCGAGTAGGCTTATTTCTGTAGGCGTCTTTCAGGGCCGGCAAGACGTGGCAGGCAAGTGCCTGCCGGATACTTATAAAACCATTGGCAGTCTCAACAAAGGAGAGGTTAGCCATGCTTTCGGAACTAGAGCTTCGCAGCATTATTGAAGGAAGTTTCCTGCCTAAGCGGTGTGAGTGCACCAAAGCCGAAGACGCTTCACTGACGATCAAGGTGTACGACGACCGCGACCGTGATCGAGTGGACTTGGAGGTCAAGGGTATAAACGCCGACAAACTCGACAGCAGCCGCGCCATTTGCAACCTGATCGCTGAACTGCGTGAAGACCTCAAGCACAGCCACACGCCCATCCTGCAGCGAGCAGGAGGGCGCAGATTTTAAGGATATGCTTCGTTCAACGCTGACCTGTGGGCCTGGTAGTTGCCAGGCCCTCAAACCATACGATCTTCACCAACTCATACGCACTCCGGCATTGCCGCTCACGCCCTCCTGGGCGTTGCCATCCAGGTTGGTGGTGTAGTCCGCCGCCAGGTAAACGCTCACCGTTGACGACAATCGGGCGACAAGCCCCACGCCGAGATCGGCGGTGGACGCCTTGTGATCGCTCTTGATGCGGTCCACATCATCGTAAGTCACCGTGTCCCTGCCGCCGAAGGTACGCCAGGCATTGGCGCGCACGTAGGGTTCGACGGGGGTGTTGCCCACCAGGTAGCGGCCTTTGAGACGTGCGCCAAGACGGCCGGTCCAGTATTCCTGGGAATCGAACGCTACCTTGGAAATGCCGTCGTGCTGGCTGTCCAGGTCGATGGTCTGGCGGATCACCTGGACCTGGGGCTCCACCACCCACTGCTCGGACAGGGTGATCGGATAACCCGCTTCGGCGGACAGCGCCAGGGCATGGCCCTTGGTGTTCATCTTCACGCCACGGTCGGATTTGTTTTCACCGTCCAGGCGCGTGAACATCGTGACCACATCGACGTACCCACCTTCGGTGCCGGTGAGGGTCCAGTAGGCGCCGAAATTGTCGCCATCGAGTTTGACTCGTCCCGAGCGCCGGTCCTGGAAGCCTTCGGCAAATCCCTTGACGTCGCCGTTCAAGCGACTCTGCCCGACGAACAGGCCAAACCGTTGCAGTTGCCCGCCGCTGGTGTGCGCAGCGTAGAGGTCGTGCCCTACCTGATAGCCCTTGACGCTGCCGTCGAAGCTTGGCGATACGGTGCCCGACCAGCTTTTGTTGAAATCACTGCTATAGGCCCGCGCCCAGCCCGCCGGCACCGCGCCGGTTTCGCTGAGCAGGCTTTGCTCGCCCTGGCGGTCATGGAAGGTGCCCAGGGCCATGCGGGTCATGACTTGCGCGGCGGGGACCACTACCGAGTACACCGGCACTTCCAAACGGTACAGCGCGATAGGTTCGGCACCGGGCACCGCCGTCGGCACGGCCGGGTTGCTGGCGGCCGATTGCGGTGAAGTGGCTGCCGCGACTTGGCTCGGCGGTGGCGCCGGGGACTCGATCGGCGCGACCGGTTGCGCGGTCGGTGGCTCCACCGGGGGTTCATCGGGGTCGACCACCGGCGGCGTCGACGGAATCGGCGGAACCGGCACCACCACCGGCGGAGTGAGTGGCACTGGCGGCACGGCGGGTGGCTGCACGGCCACTACCGAGGAGCGCAGGTACCAGTTGTTTTCCGTGCCGGCGGTCACGCCACCTTTGAACAGCCGGTATTCATAAGCACCGGCCGACACCGAGCCCTTGAGGGCGAAGGCATCCGTGCTGCTGACCGCGCCGTTGACGGCTTGGACCACCTCGATGCCGTTGTTCTGGGTAAAGCCACCGGCACCGCCGAGGTTGGTCACGGCCAACTGGGTATGGCCGCTGAGCGCGCCATTGGACACCACCAGCTTGTCGGTGGCGGAGCTGTCGTCACCGAGCACGGTTTGCAGCCACAGTTGACCGTTGTTGCCCACGTAATTGCCATGCACCGTGAGCGCATCGGCGGCACTGGCGCTGCCGGTGGTCATGTCGATCGTGCCGGCGTTGTTCAGCGTGGCCAATTGGCCGGTGGTGTAGGGGCGAATGGCGCCTTGCGTCACGGCCAGGGTGCTGCTGCCATCGATGTTGAACGTACCGGTGTTGCTGGTGCCGTCGCCGAGGAAAAAGTCACCGGCCAGGTCAAACCGCGAGCGGTTATTGAGGTTGACCGTCTCCCAGCCGACATAGCGCGCAGCGTTGCCGGAGATGGTGTTATCCAATGTCAGCTGATCATTGCCCAGACCACCGTCAATCGACGGCGTGGCGGCCAACCGGCTTTCAGTAAGGCCGCTGAGCAAGGCGGTATCGTCACCATCGCCCATCAATACTGAAGACTGGATCTCACCGCCGTTGCGCCAGGTGAACGTGTCGTTGCCGAAACTGGCGCGGATTTCACCTTTGGTCACGCCGCCGCTCACCCTGATGATGTCATCGCCGCCGCTGGTGCTGATGTTGCCGCCTACGCGGCCTGTTCCCGAGATGTCGACCCTGTCCTTGCCGAACCCGGTGACCAGGTTGCCGAGGATCTCGCCGCCGGTCATCTCGTATACGTTATCGTCCAGCTTCATGTCGACCCGGCCAATGGTGCCGCCGGTTTGTCTCGCCACGTCACCGTCGACGAATTCTCGTTCGATGACGCCGTCGGTGATCAGAAAGGTGTCGCGGCCATCGCCCTGGGCCAGAGAAGGAATTCGCCCGCCGTTCATAACGAAGTCATCGATGCCGGAGCCTTGTTGCACAGCACCCAGGATACTGCCGTCATCAATCCGGATTCGATCTTCGCCCGCGCCGAACGTGACAGGGCCGTTGACGGTTCCCGTACCACCGGCGGGCAGCGACAGACGATTGTTGCCCTGAAGATCGGTGAGTCCGGCGGTGCTGGTGCCGCTGTCGCAGACGTAGGTATCGTCGCCTAAGCCTGGGGTAAAGGCACACGCGGAATGCGCGGCCTGGGGGGTGATGTACTGCAGTGAAAGGATGCCGACAGCAATAACGGCTCGGGTTGGAAAGCCTGAGACCTTGGTCATAACGTGTCCTACGTTGTGTTTTTATTACTGCTGTTCTTTGGTCTAGCACACACCTCGTTCATCGGTGAAATTTCTGACAAAAGGTTGCAGGCCACGCAGTGCGTGGCCTGTGGGGCGCTCAGCCGAGCTGGCTGCGGTAAGGCAGGTCCGGCCCGGTGCGGGTGCAGGTCAGCGCTGCGGCGCGAATCGCAAAGCCGAGCATGGCGTCGATCTGTTCGCGGCTGAGCTGTTGCAGCCCCACGACCGAGTCCAATCGGTGCTCGGTCAACCAGGCGATCAGCGCCGCCTGGAAGGTGTCGCCGGCACCCACCGTATCGGCCATCACGATGTCGATTGCCGGTTGCGACCAGTTGCCGTGGCGGCGGCTGAACACGCTGGCGCCATCGCCGCCACGGGTGAGAAATACCAACTGGCAGCGGTGTTGCAGCCAGCCTTGCAGCACGCTTTCCGGCGACTGCTCGGGGTAGAGCAGGTGCAGGTCTTCATCGCTGACTTTGATCAAATCAGCATGCTTGACCAACTCCGTCACACGGTCGCGCCACAGCTGGATGTCCGGTTGCGGGTTCAGCCGTACGTTAGGGTCGAGGCTGATCAGGCGCTTGCCACTTTCGCGCTTGACCAGCGCCAGCAGTGTGTCGCCAATCGGCTGTACCACCAGGGAAAACGAGCCCACATGCAGCCCGCGAATCTCATCACCCAAGGGCGGCAGATGCGTCAACTGCAGTTGCCGGTCTGCACAGCCTTCGCCACGAAAGCTGTATTGCGGTGAACCATTGGCACCCACGGCCACCATGGCCAGGGTGGTCGGCGCGTCGAAGGGCACCAGGAAATCTTCACTCACGCCTTCGTCCTTGAGCACCTGTAGCAGGCGCCGGCCCAGGAAGTCATGGGAGATCCCGGCGAAGAACCCGGACTCGATCCCCAAGCGGCGCAGGCCCACCGCCACGTTGAACGGCGAACCACCGGCAATCGCCGTGTAATTGAGCTTGGCAGCCTGCCCGTCGGCATCCTCCTCGCTGAAAAAATCGAACAGCGCTTCACCACACACCAGATACATAGTCACTCGCTCTTAAAGGGTTGCCACAAGCCGTTGATAGCGCTCATAGGCCTGTTGATAGGCGCTCACGTTGGCCGGCACCGGCAGGGTGCGGCTGGCCGGGTCCAGGCTGACGCATTTGTCGCACAGGCTGGCCAGGGATTCGCCGGACTGGCACCACGCCGCCTGGATCGCCGCGCCCAGGGCTGCGGCCTCGCTCTGTTCGGTACAGACCACTTCGGTGTTCATGATATCGGCGACCATCTGCCGCCACAGCGGGCTTTTCGAACCGCCGCCGATCAAGCGGATGCGCAGGCTTTGCAGGCCGGTTTGGCGCAGCAGGTCCAGGCCGTAGCGCAAGCCGAAAGTGGTGCCTTCGACCACCGCGCGGCACAGGTTGGCGCGGGTCAGGTTGGTCATGGTCAGGCCGTGCAGGCTGCCGGTGGCCTGTGGCAGGGCGGGCACCCGCTCGCCGTTGAGGAACGGCAGCATGCTTACGCCGTCCGCGCCGATGGGGGCCTGCTCGACCAGGGCGTTGAAGGCGTGCAGGTCGAGCTCGAACAGCTCGCGGATCACCCCGGTGGCGTTGGTCAGGTTCATGGTGCAGATCAACGGCAACCAGCCGCCGCTGGATGCGCAGAAGGTGGCGACCGACGCCTGGGGGCTGACGTTGGGCTGGTCGGCAAAGGCGTAGACGGTGCCCGATGAGCCCAGGCTCATGGTGATCACCCCAGGGGCGATGTTGCCGGTGCCAATGGCGCCCATCATGTTATCGCCGCCGCCGCTGGCGACCACCGCGTTGGGGTTGATGCCCAGCCGCTCGGCGATGGCCGGCAGGATCGTGCCCACTGCTTGATCGGCTTCAATCAGCTCGGGCAGCGCCGCCTGCAGGCGTCCACTGGGGTCGATGTGCTCAAGCAGCGCCACGTCCCATTCACGGCGGCGCACGTTGAAATAACCGGTGCCCGAGGCATCGCCGTATTCGGCGACGGCGCGGCCGGTGAGCCAGTAATTGAGGTAGTCGTGGGGCAGCAGGATATGGGCGATGCGCGCAAAGAGGTCCGGGTGCTGTTCACGGGTCCAGAGCAGTTTGGACACCGTGTAGCCTGGCGCAATAGCCACGCCCAGACGCTCCAGCGAGCCGCTTTCGCCGCCCAGGTAGTGCAACAGGCGCTCATTTTCTGTGGCGGTTTCGGTGTCGCACCACAACTTTGCCGGGCGCAGCACCTGGCCCTGGGCATCGAGCAACACCAGGCCGTGTTGCTGGCCGGAAACACCGATGCCGAGGATGTCCTGGCCGTCCACCCCGGCCTGTTGCAGGGCGCGGTGGGTGGCTTCGGTGAAGGCGTCCAGCCATTCCTGGGTGTGTTGCTCACGCCGGCCGTTGGCGCCGCTGATCAAGGTGTGCGCGGCGGCGCCCAGGCCCAGCACCTTGCCGCTGGAAGCGTCAAGGACGATGGCTTTGGTGCCCTGGGTGCCGCAGTCGATGCCGAGGAACAGGTTTTGCTGGGTCATGATGATTTGCTCAGCAGTCTTATTGTTGGAGTGGTAACACAGTCAAACGTGGGAGGGGGCTTGCTCCCGATAGCAGTGGTTCAGTTGATAAATCTGTGACTGATATACCGCTATCGGGAGCAAGCCCCCTCCCACATTTCAAGCCAGTTTGTTCAGGAGGTTCTGTAGGGTCGCGCTGACGCCGTTGTCACGCAGGCTCACATAACACCGCTCGAACGCTGCCACAAATGCAGGCGAGTTGGGAATAGCCGTGCCGAAAATCTCTTCAACCCCCAGCAGACGCTGGCTGATCAGGGCGTCATCACTGACCAGCGCCTGGCAGAACGCGGCACGTGGATCGGGAATCGTATAGGCCACGCCATTTTCGTCGACACCCTTCAAATACAAGGCCCAGGCGGCCACCACCAGCGCCGCGCGTTCAGTCTCACGCCCATCGGCGATCAGACGGTTGATGGTTGGCACGGTGAACTTGGGAAACTTCGACGAACCGTCCGAGCACACCCGTTCCAGTTGGTCGGCAATTGCCTGGTTGGAGAAGCGGTCGACCAGGGTCTGCTTGTACGCCGTCAGGTCGATGCCCGGCACCGGCGCCAGGTGTGGCGTGACGTCGAGGTCCATGTAGGCGCGCATGTAGGCGACGAACAGCGGGTCGTTCATGGTGTCGTGAACGAACCGGTAACCCTTGAGAAAACCCAGGTACGTCAGCGCGAGGTGGCTGCCGTTGAGCAGGCCGATCTTCATTTCTTCGTAAGGCGTCACGTCATCGGTGAACTGCACGCCGACCTTTTCCCAGGCCGGGCGGCCGTTGACGAACTTGTCTTCCAGCACCCATTGCACAAAGGGTTCGCACACCACTGGCCAGGCATCGTCGATGCCGTGCTCATCATGCAGTTGCAGGCGGTGGGCGGTGCTGGTCATTGGCGTGATGCGGTCGACCATGGCGTTCGGAAAGCTCACATTGGCTTCGATCCAGTCATGCAGTTGCGCATCGTGCAGCGCAGCGAATGCGAGCAGGGCCTTGCGGGTGACGGCGCCGTTGTGGGGCAGGTTATCGCAGGACATCACGCTGAACGCCGGGGTGCCGGCGGCGCGACGTTGGGTCAGCGCGGCGCAGATAAACCCGAACACGGTCTTTGGTGCGCCGGGGTGCGCCAGGTCATGCTGGATCTGCGGCAGGTGGGCCATGAATTGGCCGTTGCTGTCGTCGATGCAGTAGCCGCCTTCGGTGATGGTCAGTGAGACGATACGGATGGCCGGCTCGGCCAGTTTATCGATCAGGGGCTGGGCGCCGTCTTCTGCCAGCAACATGTCGCTGATGGCGCCGATCACGCGCACTTCGGTGTCGTCGGTGTCGCCCAGTTCATACAGGGTGAACAGATAATCCTGGCCGGCCAGGTCGTCGCGCGCCCTGCGATCTTCGGCCCGCAGGCCCACGCCGCAGATGCTCCAGTCCAGGCCCTCGCCGGTGTTCATCAGGGCGTCGGTGTAAAACGCCTGGTGCGCGCGGTGGAAACCGCCGACACCGATATGCGCGATGCCCTGGGATGTACTGGCAATGGCATAGGCTGGCACTTTCACGTCGGGCGCCAACTGGGTGAGGTTCTGTTTATTCAGCTTCATAGCGTCAATACTCGCGAAATCAGGCGGCGGCGCGCAGGGGGCGGGCCACGGCCACGCCGTCGGTGTCGAACAGATGGCAGTGGGCCGGGTCGAGGTGCAGGTGCAGCGTTTCGCCATACTGGCTGGCCATGTCGCCGCGAATGCGCATCGTCAAAGGCTCGCCGTTGGCGGTGATGACGTGGCAGAAGGTGTCGCTGCCCAGGCGTTCGCCGACGTCGGCGGTAACGGTCAGGGTGGTCTGGCCCGGCGTGGCGATTTCCAGGTGCTCCGGGCGAATGCCCAGGGTGACTGCGCTGCCCACGCTCAAGGTCGGGCCACTGAGCGGCAGGCTGATCAGGGTGCCGGCGTCGAGCTGCACGTCACAGCCCTGGCCTTCGACACGCGTGACCTTGCCCTTGAGAAAACCCATCTTCGGCGTGCCGAGAAAACCCGCCACAAACAGGTTGGCCGGCTGGTGGTACAGGTCCAGCGGCGAGCCGACCTGTTCGATGCGCCCGCTGTTGAGCACCACGACTTTATCGGCCAGGGTCATGGCTTCGACCTGGTCATGGGTCACGTAGATCATGGTCGCTTGCAGCTCTTTATGCAGGCGTGCCAGCTCCAGGCGCATCTGCACGCGCAGGGCGGCGTCGAGGTTGGACAAGGGTTCGTCGAACAGGAAAATCTTCGGGTTACGCACGATGGCGCGGCCAATCGCCACGCGCTGGCGCTGACCGCCGGAGAGCTGCTTGGGCTTGCGCTCCAGCAGCGGGCCCAGCTCCAGAATGCGCGCCGCTTCGTTGACCTTGCTCTCCACCAGTTGCTTGTCGACGCCGGCCAGGTCCAGGGCGAACGACATGTTCTTGCGCACGCTCATGTGCGGGTACAGGGCGTAGGTCTGGAACACCATCGCCAGGTCGCGCTTGGCCGGGGTCACTTCAGTGATGTCGCGCCCGTCCAGCTCGATGGTGCCTTCGCTGACTTCCTCAAGGCCGGCGATCAGCCGCAGCAGGGTGGATTTACCACAGCCCGACGGGCCGACGAACACCACGAATTCCTTGTCGTTCACTTCCAGGTCGATGCCCTTGATGATGGAAAAACCTTCGAAGCCTTTTTGCAGATTCTTGATTTTCAGGTTGGCCATGATGGGCCCTCCGCTTGGAATTATTATTTGACTGCGCCAAAGGACAGGCCGCGCACCAATTGTTTCTGGCTGATCCAGCCGAAAATCAGGATCGGCGCGCAGGCCAGGGTCGACACGGCGGACAATTTGGCCCAGAACAAGCCTTCGGGGCTGGAATAGGAGGCGATCAGCGCGGTCAGCGGCGCGGCGCTCGATGACGTCAGGTTCAGCGACCAGAAGGCTTCGTTCCAGCACAGGATCAGCGACAGCAGTACGGTGGAGGCCAGGCCACCCTTGGCGATCGGCAGCAGCACCCGCACCATTTCCTGCCACAGGGTGGCGCCATCCAGGCGTGCGGCTTCGAGGATGTCCTTGGGAATGTCCTTGAAGTAGGTGTACACCATCCACACCACGATCGGCAGGTTGATCAGGGTGTAGATAATGATCAGCGCGATGCGCGTATCGAGCAGGCCAAAGCTCTTGGCCAGCAGGTAGATCGGCATCAGCACGCCCACCGGCGGCAGCATCTTGGTGGACAGCATCCACAGCAGCGTGCCCTTGGTGCGCTTTGTCTCGTAGAAGGCCATGGAGTAGGCGGCCGGCACCGAAATCAGCAGGCACAGGGCGGTGGCGCTGAACGAGATCAGCACCGAGTTCCAGGCGTAGGCGAAGTAGTTGCTGCGCTCGTTGATGTGCAGGTAGTTCTCCAGCGTCGGCGTGAAGATGAACTGCGGCGGCGTGGCGAACGCGTCGATTTCGGTCTTGAAGCTGGTCAGCACCATCCAGAAGATCGGGAAGAAAATCAGGATCGCAATGGCCCAGGCCAGGGTGCCGAGCAACAGGCTTTGCAGGCGGCGGGATTGTTGAAGCGTCATGGCGCGGCCCTCAAGGCTTGTCAGTCAGGTTTTTGCCGATCATCCGCACCAGGATGATCGCCGCGATATTGGCGATGACCACGGCGATCAAGCCGCCGGCCGAGGCCATGCCCACGTCGAACTGCACCAGCGCCTGGTTGTAGATCAGGTAGGCGAGGTTGGTCGAGGCGTAACCGGGGCCACCGTTGGTGGTGGTGAAGATTTCGGCGAACACCGAGAGCAAAAAGATGGTTTCAATCATCACCACCACGGCAATCGGACGGGCCAGGTGCGGCAGGGTCAGGTGCCAGAAAATCGCGATGGCGCCGGCACCGTCCAGGCGTGCGGCTTCCTTTTGTTCCTGGTCGAGGGACTGCATGGCGGTCATCAGCAACAGGATGGCGAAGGGCAGCCATTGCCACGACACAATGATGATGATCGACAGCAGCGGGTAGTGCGCCAGCCAGTCCACGGGTTCTGCGCCAAAGAACTTCCACACCGCAGCGAGAATCCCCGACACCGGGTGGAAAATCAGGTTCTTCCAGATCAACGCGCCGACGGTGGGCATGATGAAGAACGGCGAAATCAACAACACCCGCACCAGGCCGCGACCGAAGAACTCACTGGCCTCCAGCAGCGCACTGATCAACACGCCGAACACCACGCTGATCAGCAGCACGCTGCCCACCAGCAGCAGGGTGTTAGTGGCGCCTGGCAGGAAGCCCGAGTCGGTGACGAAGTAAGTGAAGTTCTCCAGCCCCACGAACTGGTTTTCGCCGGGGTAGAGCAGGTTGTAGCGGATCAAGGAGAAGTACAGGGTCATGCCCAGGGGCACGATCATCCACAGCAGCAGCAAGGCCACCGAGGGGCTGACGAGGAACCAGCCGGGGTTGGCCAGGCGGTTTTTGGGTGTTGTATTCATGGTATTCGAGACCAGTCAGGTACATGCAAACGCGGTCAATGTGGGAGGGGGCTTGCTCCCGATAGCAGTGTGTCAGTCACACAATCTTCAACTGATAGAGTGCTATCGGGAGCAAGCCCCCTCCCACATTTGACTGTGGTGAGGCAGGGCTACTTGGGGTAACCGGCCCGCTTCATTTCCCGCTCGGTGGTGGTCTGGGCAGCGGTCAATGCAGCATCCACTGTCTGCTGGCCGGTCAGCGCGCCGGAGAAAAACTTGCCGACCTGGGTACCAATCGCCTGGAATTCAGGAATGGTCACCAATTGAATACCGATATACGGCACCGGTTTTTCGGTGGGTTTGGTCGGGTCCGCGACTTTCAGCGATTCCAGGGTCACCTTGGCGAACGGCGCGGCCTTCATGTACGCGTCGCTGTAGGTGGATTGGCGGGTACCTGGCGGTACGTTGGCGACGCCGTCGGTCTTGGCGACCAATGCGCCATATTCCTTGGAGGTGGCCCAGGTGGTGAACACCTTGGCGGCGTCCTTGGCCTTGGAGCTGGTGGGTATCGCCAGGCTCCAGGAGTACAGCCACGAGGTGCCCTTGTCGGTCTTCTCGTGGGGCGCAAAAGTGAAGCCGACATGCTCGGCGACCTTGCTCTGGCTCTTGTCGGTGACAAACGAGCCGGCCACGCTGGCGTCCACCCAGATCGCGCACTTGCCGCTGTTGAACAGCGCCAGGTTTTCGTTGAAGCCGTTGCTGGACGCACCCGGCGGGCCGGATTTTTTCATGTTGTCGACGTAGAAATTCAGCGCGTCTTTCCACTCGGGGCCATTGAATTGCGGCTGCCACTTCTCGTCGAACCAGCGTGCGCCGTAGCCGTTGGCCAACGTGGTGATCAGCGCCATGTTTTCGCCCCAGCCGGCTTTACCGCGCAGGCACAGGCCGTATTGCTCTTTGCTCTTGTCGGTGAGTTTGGCCGCGTATTCGCCGATCTGGCTCCAGGTCGGATGCTCGGGCATGCTCAGCCCGGCATCCTTGAACAGGTCGGTGCGGTAATAGGTGATCGAGCTTTCGGCATAGAACGGCAGGGCGTACAGCGAGCCTTTGACCGACAGGCCGTCGCGTACCGAAGGGAACACGTCATCGAGGTCGTAGGAAGCTGGCAGGTCCTTCATCGGCTCCAGCCAACCCTTGGCGCCCCAGAGTGCGGCTTCGTACATACCGATGGTCAACACGTCGAACTGGCCGCCCTGGGTGGCAATGTCGGTGGTCAGGCGCTGGCGCAGCACGTTTTCTTCGAGCACCACCCAGTTCAGCTTGATCTCTGGATGCTCGGCCTCGAAGGTTTTCGAGAGCTTCTGCATGCGGATCATGTCGCTGTTGTTGACGGTGGCAATGGTCAGGGTTTGCGCGCCGAGGCTGACGGCGCTGAGGGTCATGCAGGTCATCATGCAGGTTGAGACAAGCAGAGCTTTTGCTGTGAACTTCATCGCGCACTCCATTTCCGCGCCCAGAGGGCTACAGAAGGACGGTTATTGTTGTTGTGTCTTCCCACAGGGAGTCAGGAAGAGTGTGCGTTGATTACAGCCCTCAAATGCGCCGGTGACAAATCCTTGGGAGCACTGAGACTGATACTTTTTTGCACTGCACGGGCACGGCGGTAGCGCAGCGTCATGGCGCGCTCACCTGTTAATTCTGACAGTAGACGCAGAAAAACAACGGGGAGTTAATGGCGTGGCATACACCAACCTGGAGATGTTTATGAATCCTTTCCGTGTAGACCTCAAAAGCAATAAAGCCCTATTAGTCTTGATGATTGCAGGTTTTATCAGCGCTTGTAGCACCGAACCGCCGTTGGCATCACGAGAACCGGCATGTACGAAAGAAGGCTATTTCAAAAGCACCAATGTGGTAGGTGGATACCATCGGTGTGTTTATAACGCCAACATCCAGCGGTATATTCAATACCCGTTTAACTGCCCGGCCGGGCTGGAGTTCGATGAGTCCGTGCGTACCTGTGTAAGACCCTGACGGAACTGCCTGTCCCCAACATTTTCAAGCCGCAGCAAGCCATTTAAAAGGGATCGGTACCCAGGTACAGATCCCTTTTTCACCTCTACATCACGGTCGGATACGGCGTCTGTGTGATACAGATATCATCGATGTCATACACCCCGCCGGTGGTCGGGTTTCTGACCGAAACGGAGGCCTCGAACGGTTTGCCGGGCAAATAACCGAGCGGCACATTGACGCTGAGCCAGGTATTCAACGTGGGCACGTTTTGCGTCCATTTCAACGTGCCCAGATGAATCTCGACAAAGGTCGGCGCCCCAATCGCGGCAAACTTGCTGATCCTGTAGCGGAAGCTGACGCGGTAGTAGCCCTCGGCGGCGGGCGTCAGCACTTTGTACAGACTGACGCCCCTGCCGGTAGTCGGTGTCGACTGCCAGAAATAGTTGCCATTCGACTCGCGGCGAATGCCTGCGTCCGGCCATTCACTGAGCCAGTAGTTCATGTAATTGTCATTGAACGTCGTGCACTCCTTGATCATCACGCTTTGCAGCGTGTAACGGGTGGGTGGAAATTCAATCGCTTGCAATTCATCCCTTACGCCATTGAGTGCCGCTTTGAATTGCAGGGTCAGCTGGCTGCGATTGCCAAGGTCTCGCAGGTAGTTGATCAATACGGTTTCCAGGTGATAACCCTGGCTGATCCAGGCCGAGTCGACCTCGGCCTTGTTCGAACCATTCATCAGGGTCAGGTTATGCGGCGTACCGTCGGCTCTGAAACCGTACAAATACAGCCATACGGGCAGGTGTGGGGCAATGAATGGGAAGGTCGTCACCCTTGCGGTGGCGTTGCCGGGCAGGGCGTCCACATCGATCACGCCGCTGGCGGATGCTTGATCGATACGAATCACGGTTTTTCTCAGTTCGCTCAGCGGCAGGCTTTCAAGATTGACCGTGAGCGGTACCGAGGGCCGGGTTTGCCCGCCTCGTGTCACCGTATACCTGATCGTGAACTGCGTAGGCGTGTTGCCGATATTCGCGGCGATCACTGAAGCGGGCACGTCGACGATGACGGTGCCATCGGTTTCGCCATACTTCGGCCCGATCACTGCCGAGCCTGCAGCGGTTTTACCCACGATCTCCACGAAGATGACGTCGCTGGTATACATCGGGCTGATGGACACCTGCACATGCGCCCCGTACTGTGCGTTCAAGGGGGCCAGGGTGACCAGTGTGCCGGAGCCGGTTGCCTCGATCAGGGTCGGCACCGGGAACTGCGCGGGCAACGCCTGAATGGTATAGCGCCGCTCCTTGAACCAGACCGCATTGGCCAGCTCGGCGCTGCGGTCGAACGTTACCCCGAAGCGCATGTTCAGTGGGGAACCGTCCTTGAGCTTGCGCAATTCAGCGACCGGCGCCGGTGGGCGAATACCGTTCAATTCGCCGTCCTGTGTCACCAGGTCTGCCGTGTAAAAGGTGTGGTAGAAGGGATAACCGTCAGCGTAGGTGCCGGACATCTCGAACCACATGCGCTGGAACCGATGACTGAAGTGCCAGCGGTCTTCAATGGCGCGTTCGGTACCGTTCAATGTGCCGATATTCAGCACGCCATCATAGGAGTGGCCTTCTATGTAGGGTTCAGGCAGCGGCGGTGGCAACAACTCCAGGGCCAGCACAGGCGAAGGGGACTCGTGCTCGCCCCGCATGACGAAGTACTGCACGTGGATGACGTGTCCCTGGGCCTGGATGTTGGCGCCCACCACCTCCGGATCAATATCAAAGTGCAGGACTTTCGAAGAGCTGCCGTATTGGGTCTCGCAGTAAGTGCCGATGCCCGCAATGCCGGTCCAGCAACAGCGAACCTGATGGGAAGGCAGCATCTGCGGGTACTCGACGACGACAGTCGCGCCCTTTATCGCGGCCACCGCCGCCAACTGGTCGGGATAGCGCGTAGCCTGCACGACCTCGGGACGCTTGAGGGTCAGCGCCTGGCCCACGGTAATGGTCCGACGCTCCGAATAACGGCGTCGGCTGCCGTCCTTGGGTGCCAAGGCGTAGCTCAGGCGGATTTCCTTATTGTCATTGGCAATGACGAACGCTTCGTCCACCAGGACCACTACCGGCTTGCCGGCCGTGTCGGAATAGAGTTCGACTTCCCCTCCAGTGGTTCCGTTGGCGTTGGCGCCCAGCCATGCCCAGATGAACTTGTCCCCAGGGAACGTGCGTGTGTAGGGCAACGTCAGCTTGAGCTGACCTCCGATCACGCTGGCAGGGTCCAGGTTGTCGAACACGTCGACATACTGCAATTGCGGCGCCGGCAACTCGGCGACGACCGATCCGAAAATGACTTCCAACACTTCGGACTTGCGCACCGTCTGTACGCCTGGGCCAAGCGCGCGCATTTGATGGTCATTGACGAGGTAGTAGACCTTGACCGGTCCCACGCCAATGAAGGGCGCAAAATCCTCCTGCAGTACGATGCGAAAGCGGTCAGGTGGCGGTGGGGCGCCGGCATTCACGGTTTCTTCGTATTCAATCAGTCCGCCGCCAGGTCGCGGTGCTTCCATGCGAAAGGTCACGCTGTTGCTGGGGGCGTAAGGGCTGTAGACCGGGAAAATGGCTCTGATGAAAGGGTGTTCCGGATCAATCAGGCCGCCCTCGTCCTGCTCGATTCGCATCGGGGGCATCATTTTTTTCGTGCCGAACACGCGAATACTCAGGCGTCGAGAAGCGCGCAGGAAGGCGCCGCTGGCCGTTGTCAGGATATATTCGATGCGCAGTTGGCCATCGATCACGTCTTCAAGGTACTTATTGTCCAGCACGATGGAGGACGAAAGGCCGATGCGTGCAGGAAAACCAGGCAGCGTCACCACGCTGGATGAGCCATCCGGGTAAAACTGGGTCAGGGTTACATGGATCAGCGCGCCGGCGGGGGTAGGTCTGGCGGTATCATTGGGCGTAGCGGGTAGCGTCCGAGGAACGACCATTTCCGCGGTGAACACCTCGTCTCCATGGGTATCAAAATTCAGCTCGTCGACGGACTCATCGCCGACCACGAAGTGCGGCCGATCAAGCAAACCGGGTTCAAGGTCGGTCTCCAGCTTGACCACCTTCGACCACTGCGGGTCTTCCCCGGAATAGTTGAGTACGCGGTCAAACACCCGGAAGAGAATCGAGACTGCGCCGCTGCCCCCTGAAATAATCGTTTGTTCAGGTACATGCACGATGATGGGCTTGGTGCCATCAACGTGTTGCTGATCGATTTTTTGAAAAACAGCGATACCGTTCCACCACACTTCAATAGTGTCGCCGACCGTGCAGAACGGATAAAAGTCACAGGTCAAGTCCACTCCTGCCTTGGCACGCTCGGCGTCCAGCGGCGTGTATTGCAGGTCTTCAGGCAGGTGTATCACCAGGTTCGAGTGGAACCATGGGTAGATGCTGCGACCACCTGGCCGTGAGGTTTTGGTGTACCAGGTCTGAGGTGGGGATGTGCTGGGCGTGGCGCTGCCCACTCTGATCACTTCACCGAAGCAGGGATAAATCGTGCCTTCGGGCACCAGCGATGCGGGAATGACCAACTGCACACGGTCCTTGTACAAATCTTCCGGGTAAACCTCGCCTGCACCCAAGGCGTAGTTGGTACTGCCGGCGAAAAATTTATAGATGTCACCGACATTGAAGTTCGACCATTTTTCAAAACTCACAATCAGCCACGGATCGATCTGTCGAATGCCCAATCCTACGTCAGCATCCAGATTCGGCTGCAGTGCGCCGTTGACGTAAGGCGGGTCCAGGTTAACGGCGGGGGGCGATGCGGGCTGGTGGGGCGGGGATTCACACAGGGGAATGGGCAGGTTGGAGGACGTTGGTTCTTTCATCGTGAGCGCTCCTTGTACAGTGGTGAAACCGGGCAAGGAAATCACACACCCCTGGCAGCAGAGCGGATAGCTGTCAAAGTTGACAGAAGCGACGAGTGGTTGCGTCAGGCTCAGGCCTGGTTACGCTCAGTCAACCGTTGTACGGCCAGGCGCCGATAGTGCGATGGGGTCATGCCCTTGAGCTGCTGAAAGCGCCGGTTGAAGTTGGAAATGTTATTGAAGCCCGACTCAAAGCACACATCCGTCACCGCCTTGTCGCCATCGGCCAGCAACTCGCAGGACTTGCTGATGCGCAGCCGGTTGACGAACTCGATAAACGTGCGCCCGGTAGCCTGTTTGAACACGCGGGAAAAATAGGTGGGCTTCATGCCCAGGTAGTCTGCCACTTCCTCCAACGGTAGCTCGCGGGCGTAGTGGGCAAAGATATAATCCACCGCGCGGTTGGTGCGGTCGATGCTGTGCTCATCGGCCAGCTGCGGTGTAGTGGCACCCGACAGCAGATGGTAGTCCTCGCAGGCGCTCAATACTTCCAGCAAGATAAAGAAGTGCCCCAGCCGCGCCATGCCCTGGGTGTCTTCGATGCGCTGCATCAGATCCATGGCTCGCGCGATGGTGGTTTTGCAGCGGAATTCGATGCCGTACTGGGCGCGTTCGAGCAGCGGCGCCAGGCTTCTGAGTTCGGTGAAGATCTGACTGCCGTTTTCCAGCAACTCGTCGGTAAAGTTCACCAGCATGTCGCGCTTGGGGACTGTCTCATCGGCCTCCACCTGGCTGATCCAGTTATGCGGCAAATTGGGGCCCGTCAGGAACAGGCTTTCGGGATAGAAGTTGCCGATGTAGTCGCCAATGAACACCTTGCCGGAACTGGCGACGATCAGGTGCAGCTCGTATTCCTTATGGAAGTGCCAGCGCACCAGCGGGCAGGGAAAGCCGTGCTGGCGATAGATGATGGACAGGCCGTTATGGTCGTCCATCAACTCGTAGGAAGGGTCGGTGATGCGCGTTGCTCGGGTCATGTTGCCGTCGCTTTATTGTGGGTGCCGCGTAGGATAATGCCCCGTTGCGCGCGACCCTGCCAGCGTCGCGCGTTAAAGGCTGCGGTTTTTTGCTTCGATCCACTGAGACATGTACTGGGTGCTCTTGTGCGCATGATGGCGCAGCATGCTGCCGGTGAAATTGTCCCGGCGATGGGCGGCGAGGTTGCCGCGGCATTGCTCCAGGCACGCTACCAGAGCGGGCCCATGAATAGCCTGGTCATAACGCCGGGCCAGAAGCTGGCGACCGTGTTCCTGGGCTTCGGTCCAGCGCTGGCGGTTCTGGTAGAGGCTCACGGCGGCAGCGGCCAGAGCCGGGGCGTCGTGTTCGATCACGCCGGGCCAGGGCTGGTCATCGCCCATGGCCTCGGCGCCGATTGGGGTGGTGACATTGGGCGTGCCGCACAGCATCGCGTCGACCAACTTGCCTTTGATCCCCGCACCAAAGCGCAGCGGCGCCAGGCAGATGCGTGCGGCCGTCATCACTTGCAGCGCATCTTCGGCCCAGTTCATCACATGAAAGCCCTGCGTCGGGTTGTGCAGGGCGGTGGCCTTGGGCGGGGTGTAGGCGCCATAGATGTGCAACTGGGCGCCCGGTAATTGCTGGCGGATCAGCGGCCAGAGGCTGTGCTTCATCCACAGCACCGCGTCCCAGTTGGGCGCGTGGCGGAAGTTGCCGATGCTGAGAAAGTGCGCGCGGTCTTCGAACGGCGCAGAGGCTGCGGTTGGCGGCTCCATCATCAACGGGCACCAGTGGAGCAGGGCGGCAGGCACCTTGAACTGCTCGGTGAGCAGGCGGATTTCCACGTCGGAGATCATCAGGCTGATGTCGCAGCGGTAGATCGCGGCAATTTCGCGTTTGGCCAGGTCAGTGTCGGCCATCCGTTGGAATTCTTGCGCCAGGTCCGGGGCGAACAGGGCGGTAAAGTCGTCACCCTCCGGATCGGCTTTGAGCGCCGCCTTGAGCCGCACCTGCCGGGCGTCGCGCAGGCTTTGCAGGTCTGAGGTTTCCAGCACGCGCAGGGCCTCGGGGCAGCATTTTTCCACGCGCCAGCCGAACTGTTCTTCCATCATGAAGCGGTCGAACAGCACGATGTCCGGCGCCAGTTCACGGATGAAGTCGTCGAAGCTGCTGTTATTGAGCTCAATGGCGCATTCACGGATGCCCAGCGCCGGCAAGTCGGCCTTGTGCTCGCCGATGGTGGCCGGGCTGCTGAAGGTGATGTCCCAACCTTGTGTGAGAAAACTCTGCAGAATTTGCATCATATGCCCGCCCGCAGCCGAAGAACGCGGCTCCGGCCAGACGTAACCGATGACCAGGACTTTGGTGGCGGGATGATTCATCGGCTTTGATTTCCTTGAAGGGCAGGCGAAAAGCGCGCAATTAAACCACAACCAGATGGCATGACAATTTGTGTCTGGCGGTAGGTAGCCAACGGACTTTGTGGTTAACTTCGGCCTCTCGATTTCGTTTAACCAAAACCCAGCATAAGGATTCCGTTCATGGCTCAAGTTACCCTCAAAGGCAACCCGGTCCAGGTTGAAGGCGAACTGCCGAAAGTCGGCGCCAAAGCTGCAGACTTCACCCTGACCGCCGGCGATCTGTCCAACGCCACCCTGGCCACCTTTGCCGGCAAGCGCAAAGTGCTGAACATCTTCCCAAGCGTTGACACCCCAACCTGCGCGACCTCGGTGCGCAAGTTCAACGCCCAGGCCAACGATGTGGAAAACACCGTGGTGCTGTGCATCTCCACCGACCTGCCATTCGCCCAGGCGCGTTTCTGCGGTTCCGAAGGCCTGGAAAACGTGAAGAACCTGTCGGACTTCCGCGATTCGGATTTCGCCGTTGATTACGGTGTGGCGATTGCCGACGGCCCGCTCAAGGGCCTGACCGCTCGCGCGGTGGTGGTGCTGGACGAAAACGACACTGTGCTGCACAGCGAGTTGGTCAAGGAAATCGCTGAAGAGCCAAACTACGACGCCGCCCTGGCTGTGTTGAAGTAACTGTATCTGCGCGTGACTGTCGTTTGGCAGTAACACGTATGATGCATGATTGCGGCCTGGCCTAGTCCAGGCCGTTTTTATTTGAGCGTCAGCGGTTTAGCGAAATAGCCGGCGGACTAAGATCATCAGTTAAAAGTTGTAAGCCCAAGGTAAATAGCCGGTAAAGGTGCTTTTCTAAACGCACCCCAGTGCTTATCTTTCAGCCTCCCAAAGAAGAAGCTCTCGCGCCCAATGGTTGATCACTCCATGCAATCCTCCCCCCGCAACTCCCGTCGCTGGCTGTTCGGCCTGCTCGTGCTGCTGGTTATCGCCGGCCTGTGCTGGAAGTTCTGGCCCGGCAGCGCGGCCCATAAGGACGCACCGGCCGGGCACACCGGTAAAACCGGCATGGCGCGCCCGGGTTTCGGCGGTGCTACCGGCCCGATTCCGGTGCGTGTGGCATCGGTGGCGCTGGGGGATTTTCCGGTGTACTACAAGGCGTTGGGCACGGTGACGGCGCTCAACACCATTAATGTGCGCAGCCGGGTGGGCGGCGAGCTGGTGAAGATCGCCTTTGAAGAAGGGCAGATGGTCAAGGCCGGCGACCTGCTGGCGGAAATCGACCCGCGCAGCTACCAGAACGCCTTGCTCCAGGCCCAGGGCACGTTGCTGCAGAACCAGGCCCAGTTGAAAAACGCCCAGGTCGACGTCGAGCGTTATCGCGGCCTGTATGCCCTGGACAGCATCGCCAAGCAGACCCTGGACACCGCCGAAGCGCTGGTCATGCAGTACCAGGGCACGGTCAAGACCAACCAGGGCGCGGTCGACGATGCCAAGCTGAACCTTGAATTCACCAAGATCCGCGCGCCGATTGCCGGTCGCGTCGGCCTGCGTCAGCTCGATGTCGGCAACCTGGTGGCCGCCAACGACACCACCGCCCTCGCGGTGATCACCCAGACCCAACCAATCAGCGTGGCCTTCACCCTGCCGGAAAATACCCTGGAAACCGTGCTCGCCCGTTACCACGCCGGCAACAAACTACCGGTGGAAGCCTGGGACCGTGGCGACGCGAAAAAGCAGGCGGTGGGCGTGCTGCAAAGCCTGGACAACCAGATCGACGTGACCACCGGCACCCTGAAATTCAAGGCGCGCTTCGATAACAAGGATCAGGCGCTGTTCCCCAATCAGTTCGTCAATGTGCATCTGCTGGCCGACACCCTGCACAACGTGGTGCTGGCGCCTTCCGCTGCGATCCAGTTCGGTAACAACGGCACCTTCGTCTACAAGCTCGATGGCGACAAGAAGGTCAAGGTCCAGCCGCTGGTCGTGGGCGACACCGATGGCGACAACACCGTGATCAAGCAAGGCCTCGCGGCGGGTGATCGGGTGGTCATGGAAGGCACCGACCGTCTCAAGGACGGCAGCGAAATCGAAGTGGTCAACGACAGCAGCGAAGTGCCGACCACCCCGACCGAACACTTGCAAGGCAAGCCCGCGGCAAAAGGGGAGACCGGTACTGACGGCGGCAAGGCGCAAAAGGTCGGCGCATGAACCTGTCGCGCCTGTTCATCCTTCGCCCGGTCGCCACTACGCTGAGCATGCTGGCCATTGTATTGGCCGGCCTCATCGCCTATCGCCTGTTGCCGGTGTCGGCCTTGCCCCAGGTGGACTACCCGACGATTCGGGTGATGACGCTGTACCCCGGCGCCAGCCCCGACGTGATGACCAGCGCAGTCACCGCTCCGCTGGAGCGCCAGTTCGGGCAGATGCCCGGCCTGACCCAGATGGCGTCCACCAGCTCCGGCGGCGCGTCGGTGCTGACCCTGCGCTTCAACCTCGACATCAACATGGATGTCGCCGAGCAACAGGTACAGGCTGCGATCAATGCCGCCACCAACCTGCTGCCCAAGGATTTGCCGGCGCCGCCGGTGTACAACAAGGTCAACCCGGCGGATACCCCGGTACTGACGTTGGCCATCACCTCCAAGACCATGCTGCTGCCCAAGCTCAATGACCTGGTCGACACGCGCATGGCGCAAAAGATCGCGCAGATCAGCGGTGTCGGCATGGTCAGCATCGCCGGTGGCCAGCGCCAGGCCGTGCGCATCAAGGTCAACCCCGAGGCCCTGGCGGCCAACGGCTTGAACCTGTCGGACGTGCGCACCTTGATCGCCGCGTCCAACGTCAACCAGCCCAAGGGCAATTTCGACGGCCCCACCCGGGTGTCGATGCTCGACGCCAACGACCAGTTGGTCTCGCCTCAGCAATATGCCGAACTCATTCTGGCCTACAGCAACGGCGCGCCGCTGCGCCTTAAAGACGTGGCGCAAATTGTCGACGGCGCCGAAAACGAGCGCCTTGCCGCCTGGGCCAATGAAAACCAGGCCGTGCTGCTCAATATCCAGCGCCAGCCGGGCGCCAACGTGATCGAGGTGGTGGACCGTATCAAGGCGCTGCTGCCGAGCATCACCGACAACCTGCCGGCGGGCCTGGACGTGACGGTGCTCACCGATCGCACCCAGACCATCCGTGCGTCGGTGAAGGACGTGCAGCACGAATTGCTGATCGCCATTGTCCTGGTGGTGATGGTGACGTTCCTGTTCCTGCGCCGAGTCAGCGCCACGCTTATTCCATCCATCGCCGTGCCGCTGTCGCTGATCGGCACCTTTGGCGTGATGTACCTGGCGGGGTTCTCGGTCAATAACCTGACGTTGATGGCCCTGACCATTGCCACCGGGTTCGTGGTGGACGATGCCATCGTGATGCTGGAGAACATCTCCCGCTACATCGAGGAAGGCGAGACGCCCATGGCCGCCGCGCTCAAGGGCGCCAAACAGATCGGCTTCACCCTGATTTCCCTGACCCTGTCGCTGATCGCCGTGCTGATCCCGCTGCTGTTCATGGCCGACGTGGTCGGGCGCCTGTTCCGCGAGTTCGCCATTACCCTGGCCGTGGCGATCCTGATTTCCCTGGTGGTGTCCCTCACGCTCACGCCGATGATGTGCGCGCGCTTGCTCAAGCGTGAGCCGAAAGAAGAGGAGCAGGGCCGTTTCTACAAGGCCAGCGGCGCCTGGATCGATTGGCTGATCGAAGCCTACGGGCGCAAGTTGCAGTGGGTGCTCAAGCACCAGCCGCTGACCTTGCTGGTGGCCATCGCCACCCTGGGTCTTACGGTGGTGCTGTACCTGGTGGTGCCCAAGGGCTTTTTCCCGGTGCAGGATACCGGGGTGATCCAGGGGATTTCCGAAGCGCCGCAGTCGATCTCCTTTGCGGCGATGAGCCAGCGCCAGCAGCAACTGGCGAAGATCATCCTGGCCGATCCGGCGGTTGAAAGCCTGTCGTCCTACATTGGCGTGGACGGTGATAACGCCACGCTCAACAGCGGCCGCTTGCTGATCAACCTCAAGGCCCACGGGCAGCGCGACTTGAGCGCGACGCAGGTGATCGCGCGCCTGCAACCGGAAATCGACAAGCTGGTGGGCATCCGCCTGTTCATGCAGCCGGTGCAGGACCTGACCATTGAAGACCGTGTCAGCCGCACCCAGTACCAATTCAGCATGTCCTCGCCGGACGCCGAGCTGTTGGCCCTGTGGAGCGACAAACTGGTGCACGCCCTCAGCCAGTTGCCGGAACTCACCGACGTGGCCAGTGACCTGCAGGACAAAGGCCTGCAGGTGTACCTGGTGATCGACCGCGATGCCGCCTCGCGCCTGGGCGTCAGCGTCTCGACCATCACCGACGCGCTGTACGACGCCTTCGGCCAACGGCAGATTTCCACCATCTACACCCAGGCCAGCCAGTACCGCGTGGTATTGCAGGCCCAATCGGGCGAAACCTTGGGCCCGGCCGCGCTCAACCAGATCCATGTGAAGACCACCGACGGCGGCCAGGTACGGCTGTCGAGCCTGGCCCATGTGGAGCAGCGCCAGGCACAGTTGGCGATTGCCCATATCGGCCAGTTCCCGGCGGTGATGATGTCGTTCAACCTGGCCCCCGGCGTTGCGCTGGGCAAAGGCGTCGAGCTGATCAATCAGACCCAGAAGGACATCGGCATGCCGGTCGGCGTGCAGACCCAGTTCCAGGGCGCGGCCCAGGCGTTCGAAGCCTCGCTGTCGAGCACCTTGCTGCTGATCCTGGCGGCGGTGGTCACCATGTACATCGTGCTCGGCGTGCTCTACGAGAGTTATATCCACCCGATCACCATTCTCTCGACCTTGCCCTCGGCGGCGGTGGGGGCCTTGCTCGCCTTGCTGCTCAGTGGCAATGACCTGGGCATGATCGCGATCATCGGCATCATTTTGCTGATCGGTATCGTCAAGAAGAACGCGATCATGATGATCGACTTCGCCCTCGACGCCGAGCGCAACCAGGGCCTTGACCCGCAGACCGCCATCTACCAGGCGGCGCTGCTGCGCTTCCGGCCGATCCTGATGACCACCCTGGCCGCCTTGTTCGGTGCGGTGCCGTTGATGCTGGCCAGCGGTTCCGGTGCCGAGCTGCGCCAGCCCCTGGGCCTGGTGATGGTCGGCGGGTTGCTGGTGAGCCAGGTGTTGACGCTGTTCACCACGCCGGTGATCTACCTGTATTTCGATCGGTTGGGACGGCGCTGGCGCAAAGAGCCACAGAGCCTGGAGCCGGTTGAGTCATGAACCTGTCCGGACCGTTCATTCGCCGGCCGGTAGCCACGATGCTGCTGAGCCTGGCGATCATGCTGCTCGGCGGCGTCAGCTTCAACCTGCTGCCGGTGTCGCCGTTGCCGCAGATCGACTTCCCGGTGATCGTGGTGTCGGCCAGCTTGCCCGGCGCCAGCCCCGAGGTGATGGCGTCTACCGTGGCCACGCCGCTGGAGCGCTCGTTCGGCGCGATTGCCGGCATCACCACCATGAGCAGTTCGTCGAGCCAGGGCTCTACGCGGGTGATCCTGGCGTTCGATTCCGACCGCGATATCAACGGCGCGGCGCGGGAAGTGCAGGCGGCGATCAATGCGTCGCGCAATTTGCTGCCCAGCGGCATGCGCAGCATGCCCACGTACAAGAAGATCAACCCGTCCCAGGCGCCGATCATGGTGCTGTCGCTGACCTCGGACGTGCTGCAGAAGGGCCAGCTGTACGACCTGGCCTCGACCATCCTGTCCCAGAGCCTGTCCCAGGTGCCGGGGGTGGGAGAAGTGCAGATCGGCGGCAGTTCGCTGCCGGCGGTGCGCATCGAACTGGAGCCCAAGGCCCTCGACCAGTACGGCGTGGCCCTGGACGATGTGCGCAATACCATCGCCAACGCCAACCAGCGCCGGCCTAAGGGCTCCCTGGAAGACAGCGAGCGTAACTGGCAGATCCAGGCCAATGACCAGTTGGAAAAGGCCAAGGACTATGAGCCGCTGCTGATTCGCTACCAGAACGGTGCGGCGCTGCGCCTGAGCGATGTGGCGAAGATCAGCGATGGCGTCGAAGACCGTTACAACAGCGGTTTTTTCAACAATGATTCGGCAGTGCTGCTGGTGATCAACCGCCAGTCCGGCGCCAACATCATCGAGACGGTGCGGCAGATCAAGGCGCAGTTGCCGGCGTTGCAGGCGGTGTTGCCGTCCAGCGTCAAGCTCAACCTGGCCATGGACCGTTCGCCGGTCATCACCGCCACCTTGCACGAAGCCGAAATGACCCTGCTGATTGCCGTGGCCCTGGTGGTGCTGGTGGTGTACCTGTTCCTGGGCAACTTCCGCGCCTCGTTGATCCCCACCCTGGCGGTGCCGGTGTCGCTGGTGGGCACTTTTGCGGTGATGTACCTGTACGGGTTTTCGTTGAACAACTTCTCGCTGATGGCGCTGATCCTGGCGACCGGCCTGGTGGTGGACGATGCCATTGTGGTGCTGGAGAACATTTCCCGGCATATCGACGAGGGCGTGCCGCCGATGAAGGCTGCCTACCTGGGCGCCGAGGAAGTCGGCTTTACCTTGCTGTCGATGAACGTATCGCTGGTGGCGGTGTTTCTCTCCATCCTGTTCATGGGCGGCATTGTCACCAACCTGTTTCGTGAGTTTTCCATCACCTTGTCGGCGGCGATCATCGTCTCGCTGATCGTGTCGCTGACCCTGACCCCGATGCTCTGCGCGCGCTGGCTCAAGCCCCATGTCAAAGGGCAGATGACCGGGTTGCAGCGCTGGAGCCACCGCATCAACGAGCGCATGGTCGCCGCCTATGCCACCAGCCTGGACTGGGTGCTGCGCCATCGACGCCTGACCCTGCTCAGCCTGCTGGTCACCGTGGGCGTGAACATCGCGCTGTACGTGGTGGTGCCGAAAACCTTCATGCCCCAGCAGGACACCGGCCAGTTGATCGGTTTTGTGCGCGGCGATGACGGGCTGTCGTTCAATGTGATGCAGCCGAAGATGGAAATTTTTCGCCAGGCCGTGCTCAAGGACCCGGCGGTGCTCAGCGTGGCTGGCTTTATCGGCGGCAACAGCGGCATCAACAATGCGGTGATGCTGGTGCGCCTCAAACCCATCGGTGAGCGCAAGGTCTCGGCCCAGGCGGTGATCGAGCGCTTGCGCAAGGAGGTGCCGCTGGTGCCGGGCGGGCGGCTGTTCCTGATGGCCGACCAGGACCTGCAGTTTGGCGGCAGCCGCGACCAGACCAGTGCGCAATACTCCTACATCCTGCAAAGTGGTGACCTGGCCGCATTGCGCCTGTGGTACCCGAAAGTGGTGGCCGCCATGCGTGAACTGCCGGAGCTGACTGCCATCGACGCCCGCGAAGGGCGCGGCGCGGCCCAGGTCACGCTGATCGTCGACCGCGATCAGGCCAAGCGCCTGGGCATCGATATGGACATGGTCACCTCGGTGCTGAATAACGCCTACAGCCAGCGGCAGATTTCCACGATCTACGACAGCCTCAACCAGTACCAGGTGGTGATGGAGGTCAACCCTAAATATGCCCAGGACCCGATCACCCTTAACCAGGTGCAGGTGATCACCGCCGATGGCGCGCGGGTGCCGCTGTCGACCATTGCCCATTATGAGAACAGCCTGGCCGATGACCGCGTCAGCCATGAAGGGCAGTTCGCCTCGGAAAACATCGCGTTCGACATGGCGCCCGGCGTCACGGTGGAGCAGGGCACCGCCGCCATCGAGCGCGCGATTGCCAAGGTCGGCCTGCCGGAAGACGTGATCGCCAAGATGGCCGGCACCGCCGACGCGTTCGCCGCGACCCAGAAAGGCCAGCCGTCCATGATTCTCGGCGCGCTGGTGGCGGTGTACCTGGTGCTGGGCATTCTGTATGAAAGCTATATCCACCCGCTGACGATTCTGTCGACCTTGCCGTCGGCCGGGGTTGGCGCGTTGCTGTCTATCTACCTGCTGGGCGGGGAGTTCAGCCTGATCTCGCTGCTGGGGCTGTTCCTGCTGATCGGGGTGGTGAAGAAAAACGCGATCCTGATGATCGACCTGGCGCTGCAGCTTGAGCGTCATGACGGCATGAGCCCGCTGGAGTCGATTCGCAGCGCCTGCCTGCTGCGCCTGCGGCCGATCCTGATGACCACCCTGGCGGCGATTCTCGGGGCCTTGCCATTGCTGCTCGGCGCCGGTGATGGCGCGGAAATGCGCCAGCCCCTGGGCCTGACCATTATCGGCGGCCTGGTGTTCAGCCAAATCCTGACCCTTTACACCACTCCGGTGGTTTACCTCTATCTTGACCGCGCGCGCCACCGCTTCAATGCCTGGCGCGGCGTGCGTACCGATGCTGCCCTGGACACTGCGCTATGACCGATTCAACCAATCCCTCACCGGTAGGCTCCCGCTTGTTGTGGCGAGGGAGCTTGCTCCCGCTGGGCTGCGCAGCGGCCCCAAAAGCGCCTGGGAGTGCTCCGCCCTCCAGCGGGAGCAAGCTCCCTCGCCACAGCGCGAGTCTCGGCAAGGGTATGAGGGTGCTTACCCTGGTTATCTCTGGTGTGCTACTCAGCGCCTGCGCCATCGGTCCTGATTACCAGCGGCCGACCGTGGTCGAACCGGCACAATTCAAGCAAGCCCAGGGCTGGCGCCAGGCCAATCCAAGCGATTCCCTGGCCCGTGGCGCATGGTGGGAGCTGTACGGCGACCGCCAATTGAACGACCTGGTGGTGCGCCTCAACACCTCCAACCAGACCGTCGCCCAGGCCGAGGCGCGCTTTCGCCAGGCCCAGGCACTGGTACGCAGTGCTCGCGGGGCGTTTTACCCCAGCGTCGACCTGAGCGTCGGTAAAACCCGCGCCAGCCAGGGCACCGGTAGCAGCAGCGCCAGCCTCAGCAGTTCCAGCAGTGGTATTCGCGACACCCTCAATGCGCAGTTGGGGGTGAGCTGGGAAGCCGATATCTGGGGCAAATTGCGTCGGGGCCTGGAGGCCAACGAAGCCAGCGCCGAGGCCAGCTCGGCCGACCTGGCCGCAATGCGCCTGAGCCAACAGTCGGAGCTGGTGCAGAGCTATTTGCAGTTACGGGTCATGGACGAACAGACACGCTTGTTGCAAGCCACGCTGGACACCTACCAGCGCTCGCTGCAAATGACCGAAAACCAATACCGCGCCGGTGTGGCCGGCAAGGACGCCATCGCCCAGGCGCAAACCCAGTTCAAGACCACCCAGGCCAGCCTGATCGACCTGATCTGGCAGCGCGCGCAACTGGAAAACGCCATTGCGGTATTGATCGGTGAAGCGCCGGCCAATTTCAGCCTGGCCGTGAGCAAAGATATCCCGGCACTGCCGCAGATTCCCGTCGGCCTGCCGTCGCACCTGTTGGAGCGTCGCCCGGATATTGCGTCGGCGGAGCGCTCGGTGATTGCGGCCAACGCCAATATCGGCGTAGCCAAGGCTGCCTATTACCCCGACTTGACCTTGAGCCTGGCGGGGGGCTATTCCAGCAGCACCTATGCAGATTGGATCAGCCTGCCGAACCGCTTCTGGTCGGTGGGCCCGAAGCTGGCCATGACCTTGTTCGACGGCGGCCAGCGCTCGGCGGAAGTCGACCGCAGCGTGGCCAGTTACGACGAGACCGTGGCCAAGTACCGTCAGACCGTGCTGGATGGGTTCCGCGAAGTGGAAAACTACATGGTGCAGCTCAAAGTGCTGGCGGACGAAGCGGTGGTCAGCAACGAAGCGCTGGAGGCTGCCCGCGAGTCGTTGCGGTTGACCGAAAATCAGTACAAAGCGGGGCTGATTGCTTATCTGGACGTGGTCACCGTGCAGGCGACGGCCTTGAGCAACGAGCGCACGGTATTGACCTTGCTGCAGTCGCGGCTGGTGGCGAGCGTGCAATTGATTGCGGCGCTGGGTGGCGGATGGGACGGCAACACTGCTCTGGTCGAGAAGGATTGACCGCAACGCTCCCGCGTGGGAACGATCATCCCCCGTTGCTAGCCTTGGCGATCACCCCCCCGAGGAAAAATGAGGACAATGTGGGAGTTCAGCTTGCCCCCGATGAGCATAGGTATCTACACAACTTTGTAGCAGCCAACAGTAACCACGATGCGAAGCGAGCCGCTCTTGATCTTGCTCTTGATCTTAAGCGCCCCGTTAAACCACGCTGGCCGCAATTCGACAGTGATTTGGGGGTAAACCGGCAGGGATGCCGGTTTAGCCGCCCCGCGCCATGGATGGCGCGTGGCGGCGGCCCCCCAAATCAATGTCGGATTACGGGCACACCGAGCCTGGGCGAGGTGCCGAGTGGTGGGGCAAGAGCGTTTTGCTTACTTTTGCGCTTTTCAAAAGTGAGACGCCGTAAGGGCGGAACCCATAGCAGCCGTTACCGCAGCAACGGATATGTACTCGCCCTGATCCAGCATCCTGGTCGGCTGTCAGGCCGCCATCGGGAGCAAGCCCCCTTGTGTCTTGAGTCAGGATTAGACTGAGGGTGAGAGCGGTGAGTAGCAAGCTGAATGCCCCGAGTGCTTAAAGCACGTGTGGGAGCCCACGCTGCTACTCACCTCTCCGCTCTGGACATGAGCCCGAACAGTTGAACGAGCCCACCTCGAACAGTTACAAGCGTGGGCCAAGCCAGAGCGCTCTCACTCTAAGTGTAAGAGGATTTGGCCATGTTTTCCTGTTCTGCAGGCATTGATGTTTCCAAAGACAGTCTTGAGGTTCGGATTCATTCACTTGAGGCTGGGGTAAGCTGTTCCAACACTGAAAGAGAGTTACCGGCGTTGATCGGTTGGCTAATGCTTTACCAGGTTAATCGCGTGTTGGTGGAAGCCACGGGCGGCTACGAGCGCAAAGTCGTCAAAGCGGCCCAGGCTGCCGGCCTTGAGGTTATGTGCGTTAACCCCCGTCGCGCCAAAGAGTTTTCCAGAGCGATGGGTCAAAAAGCCAAAACCGACCCGATAGACGCAAAGTCTCTGGCGCACTATGCAGCCATTCTAGACTCGCCAAGTGCCCGAATCACAAGCCCGGAACACGACAAGCTGCGCGCGTTGGTCCAGCAGCGGGAACATTTTGTTCAGCAAAGAGATGACGACAGACGACGCCTGAAAACTGCTTCCTGCGATGCGGTAAAGCCTGCATTGCAGAGCCATATCGACTATTTGAACACGGCAGTGGAGGCGATAGATCAACTAATTCGTCAAAGTGCGAACGAGCTAGATAGCGAAAAGGTGGCTCGACTGTGTTCAGTCAAAGGCATCGGGTTGGTTACTGCCACCAGTCTTATGGCTTACCTGCCCGAGCTGGGAGAAATTGGCGGACGCCCTATCGCAGCATTAGCGGGACTCGCTCCGTACAACAACGACAGCGGAAGGCATAAAGGTGCACGTCATATCAGTGGCGGAAGGTTTTCAGCTCGTCGCTCACTTTACATGGCCTGTTGGGTGGTCATCCGGGACCAGCCAGAATTCGGGACTCGATATAAGGCGCTACGTGATAAAGGGAAATGCGCCAAAGTCGCGTTGATCGCCTGTATGCGCGTTTTGTTGGTACGCCTGAACGCGATGCTGCGCGACCGTACTGAATGGATAGAGCGCACCGCTTAGCGCGGTAGCAGCTATTTCGTTCAACATCGCACGGCCAAAGGCTGTGGGAGCTTTGCTGCCTATGAGAAATGACTTCTGAATTGAATCCATTAAGACAGTTGCTCCCACATTTAGGTCGCGGGGTATCAGCTAGAGAGGCTTCGGCTCCTGAGCCGTCACAGGTTCAGGGCCGTGCCAAAGTTGTGTAGATACCTATGCCCCGATAGCGGTGTGTCAGTTGAATGGATATCGACTGGCACTGCGCCATCGGGAGCAAGCCCCCTCCCACAGTTTTAACCGCGTTCAGGCAGGGGCTTTTTGTGAGGGGCAGGCACTCGCTGGACAATCGAGTGGTTACATCCTGAACAGGCGCCAAGTTGTAATGCAGATACCTGTGGGAGGGGGCTTGCCCCGGTACAAACCGGGGACATCGTTTACATTTCTAACCGGGGACATGGTTTACAGGTTAATACGCATGATCAGGAGGTAACTGATCATGCCCTGGAACCAAGAGTCTCCGATGAATCAACGAATCAGACTGGTCGCTGACTGGCTTTCTGGTAACTACACCAAAAGCCAGCTGGCGCGCCGCTTTAACGTAAGTCGGCCTACCGTCGACAAATGGATCGGCCGGCACAATGGCGATTTAAAGTCTTTAGCCGAACTGTCCCGACGCCCTCACAACAGCCCCAATAAAACCGACGATGAAATCCTGGCCCGTGTGGTGGCGATGAAGGAGGCGCACGATAAATGGGGTCCGAAGAAGCTTCTCGAGCTATTGCGACTTGAAGATCCCTCCATCGCCTGGCCTTCCCCAAGTACAGCAGGCCAATGGCTTGATCGACTTGGGCTCGTCCAAAAGCGGCGCTTCAAGCGCAGACACGGTACTTCCCCTGTAGCAATGCGCGAGGCCAACGAACCTAACCAGACATGGTGCGCCGACTACAAAGGGCAATTCAAAATGCATAACGCGCAGATGTGCTTCCCTTTGACCATCACAGACCACGCGTCCCGGATGATTTTGGCGTGCAGGGCTCATTCAAAGATCAAGACTGAACCTGTTAAACACGCCTTTGAGAGACTGTTTGAGGAGTACGGCATGCCCGAAGTTATTCGGTCGGACAACGGTGTTCCGTTTGCCTCTCCTGGCCTGGCAAGAATGTCCACGCTGGCAGTTTGGTGGATACGTCTGGGCATCTATCCGGAGCGCACCATGCCAGGAAGACCGGCCCAAAATGGTCGCCATGAGCGGATGCACCGTAGCTTGAAACTGGAGCTGCCCTTAGGAGAAAACTTAATCGAGCAGCAGCTTTTGCTGGAGCATTTCAGGCATGAGTTCAATTACGTGCGCCCTCATGAAGCGCTCGGCATGAAGCGTCCAGGGGACGTGTATGTGCCGTCTACCCGGATTTACCCAGGATGCTTGCCGGATGTGGAGTATCCGTCCGAAATGAAGGTTCGAAGCGTCAGACAGGACGGGTCGATCAAGTGGAACGGCAAGTTGGTATTTATCAGCGAGGCGCTGTCAGGGGAGCAGATAGGGCTTAAAGAGGCTGAGGATGATGTTTGGGATTTGTACTTGTGTGATTATCCCCTGGGAAGGCTTGGGCGAGGTATGACCCGCGTCCAAGCCTCAAATGTGTAAACGATGTCCCCGGTTTCAGATGTAAACGATGTCTACGGTTCTACACCCCTCCCAAAGGTTTACCGGCGTCCCGCCCTTGTACTCACATCCACCCACACCGCCAGCACCAGGATGCTGCCCTTCACGATCATCTGCCAATAACTGTCCACATCCAGCATCGACATGCCGTTATCCAAACTGGTAATCACCAATGCCCCGAGCAAGGCGCCATATACCGTGCCCGACCCGCCGCGCATCGAGGTGCCGCCGATGAAGCACGCTGCGATGGCGTCCAGCTCGCCCATATTGCCCGCCGACGGTGAACCGGCGGCCAGGCGGGCGGTGTTGACCAGGCCGGCGAGGGCGCACATCACGCCCATGATGCCGAAGATCCACAGTTTCACCGCCTGCACGTTGATGCCGGACAGCCGCGTGGCTTCCATATTGCTGCCCACCGCATACACGCGACGGCCGAACACGGTCTGGCTGGTGACGTAGCTGAACACGCCGAGCAGCACCAGCAGCAGCAACACCGGCACCGGAATGCCGTCATAGCTGTTGAGGGTGGTGACAAACCCGGCCAGCACCGCGCCGATCAGCACCACGCGCAGTACGTCGCGCATCAGAGAGTGCGCGGCCAGGCCATGCAGGGCGCGGTTGCGCCGTTGTTTCCAGGTGAGGAACAGGGTCAGCGCGAACAGCACTGCACCCAGGCCGATGCCCACGGTGTGCGGCAGGTACCCTTGGCCGACGTACACCAGCGACGGCGACACCGGTGCGATGGTGGTGCCGCCGGTGATGCCCAGCAAGATCCCGCGAAACGCCAGCATCCCGCCCAGGCCGACAATGAACGAGGGGATGCGCAGGTAGGCGGTCATGTAGCCATTCGCCATGCCGATCATCAGACCGCATAACGCCACCAGGCTCAGGTTGGCCAGCAGCGGGATGTGGTACACCACATCCAGGATCGCCGCCAACCCACCCAGCAAACCGAGCAACGAACCCACCGACAAATCGATTTCGCCGCTGATGATCACCAGCACCATACCGCACGCCAGGATCCCGGTAATCGACATCTGCCGCAGCAGGTTGGACAGGTTGCGCGGCGTGAGGAAGCCGCCGTCGGTCTGCCAGCTGAAAAACAGCCAGATGAACGCCACGGCGATCACCAGGGCGAGCATTTTGTAGCGGGTGAAAAGGTGTTTGACCTGATTCATCTACGCGGTCTTCCGATCATTATTGTTTTGGCTGAGCGCAGCGGCGAGCACCTGTTCCTGGGTGAGCCCCTGATTGATGAAATCACCCCGCAACTGGCCGTCGCCGATCACCAGCACGCGGTTGGACACGCCGAGCACTTCAGCGAGCTCCGACGACACCATGATGATCGACACCCCCTCGGCCGCCAGCGCGCCCATCAGTTTGTAGATCTCATACTTGGCGCCCACATCCACCCCGCGCGTGGGCTCATCGAGGATCAGCACCTTGGGCTTGGCCATCAGCATTTTCGCCAGCACGGCTTTTTGCTGGTTACCACCGGACAGGCTGGTGATCGGCAGAAACGGGCTGGCTGTCTTGAGGTGCATGCGGGCGATCTGCTGATCGATGCTGCCCAGTTCGGCCTCGGCGTCGATGCGGGTCAGGTGGGCGTAGGTGTCGAGCACCGCCAGGGTGATGTTCTGGCCCACGCCAAGGTCGGGAATGATGCCCTGGCGCTTGCGGTCCTCGGGCACCATGCATAGCCCCGCGCGAATCGACTTGAGCGGTGTGCGCGTGTCGATCACCTGGCCCTCCAGCCATACCTCGGCGCTGTAGCGGCCGGGGTAGGCGCCGAACAGCGCCGACACCAGTTCCGTGCGCCCGGCGCCCACCAGCCCGGCGATGCCGAGGATTTCACCGCGCTTGAGTTCAAACGAAATATCGTCGACGCGTTTGCGCCTGGGGTTGTCGACGTCGTAGCAGGTGACGTTGCGCGCTTCGAACACCACCTCGCCCACCTCGTGGGGTTCGGTGGGGTAGAGGTTGCTCATCTCGCGGCCGACCATCTGCGTGATGATCCGTGGGATGTCCATGTCGGCCATGGCGGTGGTCGCTATGTGCTTGCCATCGCGAATCACTGTAATGGTGTCGCACACGGCGGCCACTTCATCGAGCTTGTGCGAGATATACACACAGGCCACGCCCTTGGCCTTGAGGTCGCGGATAATGTCGAGCAGCACCTCGATCTCCGAGCGGGTCAGGGCCGAGGAGGGCTCGTCCAGGATCAGCAGGCGCGCCTGTTTGTTGAGGGCCTTGGCGATCTCCACCAGTTGCTGGTAGCCGCCGCCGTACTGCGACACCGGCAGCGCGACGTTCATGTCCGGCACCTTGAGTTCGCGCATCAACGCCTCGGCGCGGTGCAGCATCGCCGGGTAATTCATGCGCCCACCGGGCAGGGTCAGCTCGTGGCCCATGAAGATGTTCTCGGCCACCGACAGGTCGGGCACCAGGGTCAATTCCTGGTGGATGATGACGATGCCGGCGGCCTCGGTTTCGCTGATCGACTGGGCTTTGAGCGGCTGCCCGTCCCAGAGGATCTCGCCCTCCCAGGTGCCATACGGGTAGACCGCCGACAGCACCTTCATCAAGGTGGATTTGCCGGCGCCGTTCTCGCCACACAGGCCGACGCATTCCCCCGGCCGTACCTTGATGTCGATGCCGTCGAGGGCGTTGACACCGCCAAAGCTTTTGACGATGCCGTTCATTTGCAGCAGGTAGTCGGCGGCCATAGCGGTCATTGCCCGGCGATCTGCTCTTTGGTGTAGAACCCGTCCTTCTCCAGCACGTCGATGTTGGCCTTGGTCAGCGGCGTCGGCGTGAGCAGGATGGTGTCGACCTGCTTGCTGCCATTGTCGTATTGCGAGCTGTAGGTGGGCTTTTCATTGCGCGCCAACTGCACCGACAGTTTGGCCGCCTCGGTGGCGATCAACTTGAGCGGCTTGTAGACGGTCATAGTCTGGGTACCGTCGATCACGCGCTTGATCGCCGCCAGGTCAGCATCCTGGCCGGAAATCGGCACTTTGCCTGCCAGCTTCTGCGCGGCCAGGGCCTGGATCGCACCGCCGGCGGTGGCATCGTTGGAGGCGACGATGGCGTCGATCTTGTTGTTATTGCGGGTCAGGGCGTTCTCGACGATGCTCAGCGCCTCGGTGGGGTTCCATTCCTTGACCCACTGCTGGCCGACAATCTTGATATCGCCCTTGTCGATGGCCGGCTGCAGCACTTTCATCTGGCCTTCGCGCAGCACCTTGGCGTTGTTGTCGGTGGGCGCGCCGCCGAGCAGGAAGTAATTGCCCTTGGGCGCCGCTTGCAGCACGCCGTTGGCCTGCATTTCGCCGACCTTTTCGTTATCGAAGGAAATGTAGGCGTCGATGTCCGCGTTGAGGATCAGCCGGTCGTAAGACACGACTTTGATCCCGGCCTTCTTGGCTTCAGCGACCGCGTTGGTCAACACCGTGGCATTGAACGGCACGATAACGATCACGTCGACGCCACGGGAGATGAGGTTTTCGATCTGCGAGATCTGCTTCTGCTCGTTCGCATCGGCCGATTGCACGAACACCTTGGCATCCAGCTTTTCCGCCGCCGCGACGAAGTAATCGCGGTCTCGGGACCAGCGTTCCAGGCGCAGGTCGTCGATGGAAAAACCGATTTTCGGGTGCGCCGAGTCGGCCATCACCGGCAGGGCGAGCAGGGCCAGGGCGGTGGCGAGCAGGGTACGTTTGAATGACTTCATGGTGGTGCGTCCTTTTATTGTTGTTGGAAAGACACTGTGGCGAGGGAGCTTGCTCCCGCTGGGCTGCGAAGCAGCCCCAAAACCAGACACCTCGGTATATCAGGTAAACCGCAGAACCTGTAGACGGGGCCGCTTCGCGACCCAGCGGGAGCAAGCTCCCTCGCCACAGTCAGGTGTAGATAAACCGGTTGACCACACCCTCCAGCATCTCCTGCCGCCCACTCACGGCCTGCGGGTCCAGTTCGTTGGCAAACGCGTGTTCGGCGAGGGATTGCAGGCTGAACTCGCCCGCCAATACGGCTTTGCCCAGCGGCTGGTCCCAGCCGGCATAACGCTGGTCCTTGAACTGCTGCAGCCGGTCGTTCTGCACCATCGCCGCCGCGCGTTCCAGGGCCAGGGCCAGTACATCCATAGCCGCTACATGGCCGTGGAACAGGTCCACATCGTCCAGGCTCTGGCGGCGGACTTTGGAATCGAAATTGTAGCCGCCGTTCTTGAACCCGCCGGCCTTGAGAATCTCATAGGTGGACAGGGTCATTTCCTCGACGCTGTTGGGGAATTGGTCCGTGTCCCAGCCGTTCTGCGGGTCGCCACGGTTGGCGTCGATGCTGCCGAAAATCCCCAGGGACACGGCGGTGGCGATCTCATGATGAAAGCTGTGCCCGGCCAGCGTCGCGTGGTTGGCCTCGATGTTCACCTTGATCTCGTGTTCCAGGCCGTACTCATGCAGGAAGCCGAACACCGTGGCGCTGTCGTAATCGTACTGGTGCTTGGTCGGCTCCTGGGGCTTGGGCTCGATCAACAGGTCGCCCTTGAAGCCGATCTTGTGCTTGTGTTCCACCACCATGCGCATGAACCGGCCGAGCTGTTCCCGCTCGCGCTTGAGGTCGGTATTGAGCAGGGTTTCATAGCCTTCACGGCCGCCCCACAGCACATAGTTGGAGCCCTTGAGCCGCAGCGTGGCATTCATCGCGCTGAACACCTGGGCAGCGGCGTAGGCGAACACCTCTGGGTCGGGATTGCTCGCGGCACCGGCGGCAAACCGCGGGTTGCTGAAGCAATTGGCGGTGCCCCACAGCAGCTTGATACCGGTCTGTTCCTGATGACGCTCCAGGTGATCGACCATCTGCGCAAAGTGGTTGCGATATTCCTTGAGCGAGCTGCCTTCGGGCGCCACATCGGTGTCGTGGAAACTGTAGTAATCGATGCCCAGCTTGGAGAAGAACTCGAAGGCCGCGTCCGCCTTGCCGATGGCCAACTCCATCGGGTCACCGCTGCGCTGCCACGGTCGCTTGAAGGTGCCCACGCCAAACATATCCGCACCCGGCCACACAAAGGTGTGCCAGTAACAGGCGGCCATGCGCAGGTGCTCACGCATGGGTTTGCCGAGGATCAACTTGTTGGCGTCGTAGTGGCGAAAGGCGAGAGGGGCATCGCTGGCAGGGCCTTCGAAGCGAATCTGCTCGACACCGGGGAAGTACGGCATGGCGTTTTCCTTATTGTTCTTGGCGGTGCCTGGATACTAGCAACGGCACTGGGGCTGCTGATTATGAAAATCACCAAGGGATGGTGCGATTTTGTGCAGTCAGGTCTAGTCTGTCTCAACTGGCCCCAGGACAAA
The DNA here is from genome assembly GCF_003851705.1 of Pseudomonas sp. R2-37-08W. Classification (NCBI taxonomy): domain Bacteria; kingdom Pseudomonadati; phylum Pseudomonadota; class Gammaproteobacteria; order Pseudomonadales; family Pseudomonadaceae; genus Pseudomonas; species Pseudomonas sp. R2-37-08W. The sequence goes on from NZ_CP027728.1 coordinate 2,483,234, forward strand.
AACAATGAAAACCCTACCGCCCGTTCACCGCATCGCCTTGCTCTTCAACGGCAGCAAAATCTACGACCGTGGCATCATCGCCGGCATCGGCAATTACCTGAGCAGCACCCGCGCGTCCTGGGATTTGTTTCTGGAAGAAGATTTTCTCTGCCGTCTGCGCGGCATCGAGCGTTGGCAGGGCGACGGCATCATCGCCGACTTCGATGACCCGCTGATCGGCGAGGCGTTGGCCGGGAGTCGGCTACCGGTGGTGGCGGTGGGCGGTTCGTATGAGGACGCCGGCCAATACCCCAAGGGCATTCCCTATGTGGCGACCGATAACCACGCCTTGATGAAGCTGGCCTACGAGCACCTGATCGAGGCCGGGCTGACGCGGTTTGCCTGTTTCAGCCTGCCCGAAGCCCAGGCCAATCGCTGGGCCCAGGAGCGTGAGAAGGCGTTTCGCCGCTTGATGCAGCGCGATGGCCTGCACGTCGAGGTGTACCGTGGCCTGGGTACCAGCGCGCCGTTATGGGACAGCGCGGTGGAGCAGCAGATTGCCTGGCTGCACAGCCTGCCCAAGCCCATCGGCATTATTGCGGTGACCGATGCCCGCGCCCGGCAACTGCTGCAAGCTTGCCTGACGGCGGGCATTGCAGTGCCTGAGGAAGTGGCGCTGATCGGTATCGACAATGACCCGTTGACCCGCACCCTGACGCGGGTGCCGCTCAGTTCGGTGATCCAGGGCACCGAGACCATGGGCCGCACCGCCGCCGCGCTGCTGCACCAGATGCTGCATGGCAAACCCTGTGCAGGTACGCAGGTGCTGGTGCCGCCGGACGCGATCAACGTGCAGGCCTCCAGCCTGCATCAACCGTTGGGCAATCCCTATGTGATGCAGGCCCTGCTGTTCATTCGCCAGTATGCGTGCCAGGGCATCAAGACCGCGCAGGTGGCGGCGTATGTCGGGGTGTCGCGTTCATCGTTGGAGTCGCACTTTCGCAAGGTGCGCGGGTGCAGCGTGCACGATGAGATCCTGCGCTTCAAACTCGCCGCCGCCGCCAAGGGCCTGGAAAACCAGGCGCTGGCGATTGCCGATATCGCGCAGACCTGCGGGTTTACATCGGCGCAATACCTGCACACGGTGTTTCGTCGTGAGTACGGGTGTACGCCGAGGCAGTACCAGCAAGGCGCGGCTTAGAACACCGCCTTGACTTGCAAACCCAGAATCAGTGCATTGTCGATGCTCTGCCCGGAAAACGCGCCGGGTTCGATGATGTATTGCACGTCCGGCCGCAGGGTCAGCCAGGGCGTGGCCTGATAGCCATAACTGAGTTCGATCAACTGCTCGGCGCTGTCGAGGCCAGGGTAGGGCCGGTCGGCATTGAACGCCGCAAGCGCCTGTACGTCGCGACTGCGCGGGTTCGGCACTGCGCGGCCATAGCCCAGGGCGATGGTGTCATGCGGGCGGCCCTCGAACGGTTTGTACAGCACCACTCCGGCGCCATACCACTTGCTGAACGGTGACGCCGCCTCGCTGGCCGCCGAATACTGACCGAAGGCGTGCAGGCTGCGGCCCTGGGATGACCGGGAAGCCCACACGGCCTGGTCGATCAACAGGTAATGGCCGCCGCGACCGCTGACCTCCTTATCACTGTCGATGCGTTTCACATCGGAGCTGTCGTAGTAATAACCCAGCTTGTATTCCCCCGGCAGGCTGCCGGCGTGTGTGTAGATCAGCTCGATGGGCACCACGGTGCCGGTGGTGTGCTTGGGCCCCAGGTGCCAGGCGCGGCTGGAATTACCGTTGCTGGACGGGTCGACATTGAACGCCGCCACGCGCAGTTGCCAGCTCGGCGAAAAGTCGTATTTCACGCGGGCGCCCAGGTGCGCGTTCGGGTAGTTGGCCCAGCCGCTGCCGCCCGACATGTCCAGCGGATGCCCGCAGAAACCGGCGTTCATGAAATTGCACAGGATGCCGCTGTCCAGGCCGCCGAGGTCATTGCCCATGGCCATGTAGCCGAGCTTGATGTTGAGCGCCGGGGTGAACAGCGTGCGCTCATAGCTCAGTTCGGTGAGGCGCGTATACAGGCCGCCATAATTTTCCTGGATCGGCAGGCGGTTGCCCACCAGGTCATCGGAGGCGCTGTTGCCGCGCCGATCGTTGACGGTCAGCTGGATGCGGTCGCCATGGGTGAAACCGTAGAGCTTGCCCAGGTCGAACTGCGCACCGAGTTTGAGATTCTGCGAATAGCGCGCCGAGCGATGCTGGCCGCCGTGGGCGTTGTAGGCGGTCTCACCGCTGTAGTCGCCGGTAAAACGCACGCCGCGTTCGTCGAGTTCACGGCGCAGGCCGCCCCAGTCGCCGGTCAGGGTGGTGTCGTCGGCCTGGACGGGCAGGGCGGCAGCAAAGGCCAGGCCCAGCACCAGGCGCCCAAGGGCGATATGAGAAGTAGGGTTCATGGGGGATTTCCAGACACAAAGCGCGGTGCGGGCGCACCGCGCGAACAGAGGGTGGTTACGGCAAGGCGTAGGCGATCACGTAGTCGCCACGGTCGGTGGACTGGCGCGCACCGCCAGCGGTGACGACGATGTATTGCTTGCCGGTTTTCGGCGACACGTAGGTCATCGGGCCGCCCTGGCTGCCAACGGGCAGGCGGGCTTTCCAGATTTCATCACCGTTGCCGCTGTTGAAGGCGCGCAGGTAGAAGTCCTGGGTGCCGGCGATGAAGATCAGGCCACCCTGGGTCGACAGCGTACCGCCGAGGGTCGGCAGGCCTACTTTGATCGGCAGGTGCATGCGGATGCCCAGGGGGCCGGTGTCTTCAACGGTGCCGACCGGTACTTGCCAGGCGATTTTTTGCGTCTTCATGTCGATGGCGGTCAAGGTGCCGAACGGCGGCGCCTGGCACGGAATGCCGGCCACCGACAGGAAGCGGTTCTTGTTCACCGCATACGGCGTGCCCTTGAGCGGCACGGCGCCCATGCCGGTGTTCAGCGCTTCACCCCCGGACGCTGCCAGGGCCTTGTTCTGCGACGGCACCATCTGGATCCACAGGCCCAGGCGCATGTCGTTGACGAAGATAAAGCCGTGCACCGGGTCGGTGGAAATGCTGCCCCAGTTCATGCCGCCCAGAGAGCCCGGGAAACTCAGGGATTTATCGGTGCCCGGCGCGGTATACAGGCCATCGTAGCGCATGCCCTTGAAGTCGATGCGGCACAGCAACTGGTCATAGGGCGTCGCGCCCCACATGTCCGATTCGGTCAGGGTCTGCGCGCCGATCTGCGGCATGCCCACCGATTTAGGCTGGGTGGGGGAATACGGCTCGTTGGGAATGTTCGCGGCTTTCACCGGCACTTCCTGCACGTCGGTCAACGGCTTGCCGGTGGCGCGGTCGAGCACATAGATCTGCCCGGCCTTGGTGCCGATTACCACCGCGGGTACCGCCTTGTCGCTGCCTGGCGGGGTGAAATCGATCAGGCTCGGTTGCATCGGCAGGTCGAAGTCCCACAGGTCATTGTGGACCGTCTGGTACACCCATTTCTCTGCGCCGGTGGAGGCGTCCAGCGCCAGTACCGAAGCGCCGTATTTATGATTGAGCTCGGTGCGCTCAACACCGTAGATGTCGGTGGATGAGCTGCCCATCGGCAGGAAAACCGTGTTCATCAGCGGGTCGTAGGACATCGGCGCCCAGCTGTTGGGCGTACTGCGCACATAGGTGCTGCCGTCGGCTGGCGCCTGCTTGTCTTGCGGGTTGCCAGGGTCGAAAGCCCAGCGCATCTGGCCGCTGATCACATCGAAGCCACGGATCACGCCGCCCGGCATATCGGTCTGCACGTTATCGGCCACGCGTCCGCCCACCACCACGGTGGTACCGGCCATCAACGGCGCGGAAGACAATTGGTAGTAGCTGTCCGGGACATTGCCCAGCCCGGCTTTCAGATCTACCTGGCCGTGGTTGCCGAAGTCTTCGCAGAATTTGCCGGTGTCGGCATCCACGGCGATCAGGCGTGCATCGATGGTATTGGTCAGCAGGCGCCGCTGGCATTGCGCACCGGCGGGCACGCTGGCGGCGATCACCGGCGAACTGTTGGGTTGGGTCGGCTGGGCAATCGGCGCGCTGGCATCGAAATACGCCATGCCACGGCAACGCTGCCAGACCGCCGATTGGGCATTGATCTCGTTCTTCCACAGCTCCTTGCCGGTGTCGGCGTCCAGCGCGATGAGGTTGTTGTGCGGGGTGCAGATGAATACTTTGTTGCCGATCTGCAGGGGCGTGAGTTGGTCTTCTGCGCCGTTGCCGTCGCTGATGGCAACGTCACCGGTGCGGTAGGTCCAGGCGACTTTGAGCTTGTCGATGTTGTCGCGATTGATCTGGTCCAGCGCGGCGAAGCGGCTGCCGCCTTCGGTGTTGCCGTAGTGTGCCCAGTCTTTCTGGGCATCGGCCGCAGCCACCGGGGTGATGCCAGGGCCGGCGCCGGTCGGCGCTACGCTTGGGTGAGCGACGAACATATTGCCCGCCGCCACCGCCGCGCCCAGCGCCAGCACGGCAGCAACGCCATACGCGCCGCGCGCCGGTTTGCCGACCAGCAATGGATAGACCAGCGCAACCACGATGCCGATCACCGCGAACATGAACAGTCGCGAGAACAGCGGCCAGTACACCAGGCCTACATCGGCCACGGCCCAGACGGCCGTGCCGACCAGAAACGCGGCGAACCACCAGGCGCCCGCCGGCTTGCGCCGGGCAATCAACAGCCCGGCAATGGCCATGACCACGCCACCGACCAGGAAGTACCAGGAACCTCCCAGGCTGACCAGTTTGGCGCCGCCGACAGCGAGCGCAAGGCCGAGCAGGGCGATGATCACGCCCAGGCCCAGCAGAAGAAAACGTGAGACGCCAGCGGCGCGCGATGCTCGTTTCATGTCGAAAAGACTCGAGTGAGAGAGGGCAAAGCGCGATTTTAGCAAGATAAGTAACCAGTTAGTACATTGCGCAGCGCAATAGACTGTTACCGATGCTGCGATGATGGGCGCAGGCCAATGTGGGAGGGGGCAAGCCCTCGATGGCGGTGTTTCAGGCACAGATGCAGTGACTGACACTCTGCTATCGGGGGCAAGCCCTAATGCCAGTCAGTTAAGCGTACACCACCGTCTGTAGGAGCGAGCTTGCTCGCGAAAAACGTCAACGATAACGCGTGCTTCCTGAATAAACGCGGTGCCTGTGAGTTTTTCGCGAGCAAGCTCGCTCCTACAAAAAGCCTTAACTGACTGGCATTAGGGCAAGCCCCCTCCCACATTTGTATCTGCGTTGGCTTTAGAACTTGAAGCGGCCCACCAGGCCGTTGAGCTGACCGGAAATGTCGGTCAAACGCCCCGACCCGCTCTGCGCCGTATGCGCAAACTCTTCAACCAACTGCGCATCGGCATGAATCTGTGCGATGTGCCGGTTGATCTCTTCGGCCACTTGGTGCTGCTCTTCGGCGGCGGTGGCGATCTGGGTGTTCTGGTCGCGAATCGAGTCCACCGAACCGCGAATCTTGTCGAAGCTGTCGCGGGCCTGCTGGATGCGTTCCACGCTGGTGTGCGACCCCTGCAGGCTGCTTTGCATTTGCTGGGTGACTTCCTTGGTGCGGCGGGCAAGATTGCCCAGCAGGCTGTCGATCTCGCCGGTGGAGTCGGCGGTGCGGCGGGCGAGGGCGCGGACTTCGTCGGCGACCACGGCGAACCCTCGGCCCTGATCGCCGGCGCGTGCGGCTTCAATCGCAGCGTTAAGCGCCAGCAGGTTGGTCTGTTCGGCAATCGAACGGATGGTATCGAGGATGGCGTTGATGTTCTGGCTGTCTTGTTCGAGCAACTGCATGGTCTGCGTGGATTTCTGCAGGTCTTCGCTGAGCTTGAGCACGCTGCCGGTGGCTTCGCCGATGTGCTGCTGGCCGTTGTGTACGTCGCGATAGCCTTCGTCGGCACTCGACGCGGCGGCGCTGCACGAGCGCGCCACTTCATTGGCGGTGGCCACCATTTCGTTGAAGGCGGTGCTCACCAGTTCCACGGCTTCGCGTTGGCGGCCGGCGGCCTGGTTCATGTTGTGCGCGACTTCACGGGTGTCGGCGGCGGCGGTTTGCAGGTCTGAGGATGCGTTGCCGATGCGCTGCACCAGCTGGGCGATCATGCTCAGGAACTGGTTGAACCAACCGGCCAGGCTGGCGGTTTCGTCCTTGCCCTGCACCTTGAGCTGGCGCGTGAGGTCGCCTTCACCTTCGGCAATTTCCTGCAGGCCGTCGGCCACGCCGCGAATCGGGCGCACGATCACGCGGGCGAAACTGGCGCCGACGATGGCGAACACCAGCGCCAGGACGGCGGCGATGGCAGCGATCAACCACGTCAGGCGGGTGGCGCCGGCCATCACTTCGTCACGCTTGATCAGGCCGATAAAGCGCCAGCCCAGGTCTTTGGAACTGACCACGTTGGCCATGTAGGCCACGCCGTCGATGTTCACCTCGGTCACCCCATCACCGTCCTTGGCCAGTTCGGCGTAGTTCGGCCCCAAGCTGGCCAGGGGCTTGAAGTTATGCTTGGCATCGCTGGGATCCACCAGCACGTTTCCGTCGGCCTCCACCAGCATCAGGTAGCCGCTGTCGCCCAGCTTGATGGTGCGCACCAGTTCGGTGAGCTGCTTGAGCGACACGTCCAGGCCGACCACGCCAAGGATATTGCCAGTGGTGTCGGCGACGGTATGCACGGTACCGATCAGCACCACATCGTCCGGTGCCCAGTAATAGGCACCGGTGCGCACGGTCTTGCCCGGCGCAGCAATGGCCGCCTGGTACCAGGGGCGCACGCGTGGGTCGTAGTTGGTCAGTTTGGTGTCGTCCGGCCAGCTGGCGTAGCCGCCGTCGCGCAGGCCCAGGGACAGGTAGGCAGTGCTGGGATGGCTTTTGGCGAACTGGTCGAAGATCGCCAGCAGTTCGGTGTTGGTTGGTGTGAGCGGGATTTGCGCGGCGTCCGCGCTGGCGTAGCTCTTCAGGTCCTTGGCCGCGATAACGCGCGGGTCCTTGGCCACGTACTCGACGTTCTGGCTGATGCCGTCGAAAAACTGCTTCATGCCATTGTCGATCTGGCGGATCTCGCGGCCGCTGCTGTCGAGAAAGTTGGCGAGGGCGCCTTCGCGCACATTCAGCACCACGATCATCGCGACCAGGATGACCGGGAGGCACGCGATGGCCGCAAACGCCCATGTCAGCTTCTGCTTGATATTCATGACTTCACCCGCGGGTATTTATAGTTTTGGCAAGGGAGAAAACGGTCGTGCTGTGCGTCGCATGCGTTTTATGAGGACATGGTCATGCTTACCCTCGGTATATCGACCGAGGGCGCTGGCACTTGAGGGGAGGGGGGCAATCAGCCGATCTGGTCACCGGCCAGGGCGTCACGGCGCATCGACTGCAGGTTCTTCTCGATGGTTTCGCAGATCGCTTCCATTTGAATCTGATGTTCACTGGAGCGAAACGGGCTTTGCAGGTCGGTGCCGATGCGTTCGATGGCCAGCAGCATGAAACCCACCACCGTGGACGCCAGCGGCGTGAACCAGCCAAGGGATTCCACCAGGCCCACGGGCACGATCAGGCAGAACAGCGAGATGAACAGCCGTGGGAAATACACATAGGGGTAGGGCAGCGGCGTGTTGGCGATCCGCTCCATGCCGCCCTGGGCATTGGACAGGTCCACCAGCGTCGACTCCAACCGCGCCAGGCGGATGCTGTCCAGGTGACCGGCCTTGTACTCCCGGGCCAGCAACGCGGCTGAGCCGGTGAGAATGTCGTTGGCGAAGTTGTTGGTGGCGCCATTGCGGGCGAATTCCGCGTCAGGGATGAACGCGCGCACTTCCTCCGGGCAGGGCTCGCCTTTGAGGTGCGCGGCCAGGCAATTCACATAGGCCACATGACGGCGCAACAGCGTGGATTTGATCGGGTTCACTTCGCTGTCGGGATCGTCCAGCAGGGTCAGTACCTGGCGGGCGAAGCTGCGCGAGTTGTTGACCATCGAGCCCCATAAGGTGCGCGCTTCCCACCAGCGGTTGTAGGCGCTGCTGTTACGGAAACTGATCAGCACCACCAGTGCCGAACCCAGCAAGGTCAGGGGCATCAGCGGCAGGTTGATCTTGGAGTTGAGGAACAGCATGAAATCCACCGTGACGGCGATATCCCACAGCAACAGCCAGAACAGGGCCCAGCCCACATAGCCCATGGTCTTGATGATCAGGCGGTATTTCTTGAGAAGGGCAGCTTTCAAACGAGAACCTCGCGGCGTGCGGTTGGCAACAGTGCCAGGTTACGACGCCGTAGACGGGTGAAGGTTCGCCTGACGGGACCCGGTTCGGGAAATCTGGAACAACTTTGGTACTGATGTCGTCTGGCGCGGCAATCGCTGTACATTGCGCCGAGGCAAAAAGCCATTAACCGCAGGGTTTACCACGTGATTTGTTTTGGGGCCGGGCTGCAGGGATTTCGTAGCTGAGATCAGTGGAATCAAGTTGGATGATCAGGGCTCTTTCATGCATGTCAGTTCGTTGAAGTCGGCTATGTGTAATACCGCGCAAGCGCTCGAACGTCATAGGGATTTTGAATCGTGCTTGAGAGCGCATTACCACGTGCTGCTCGTGCCCTATTCCAGACGACCGTTTTTCTATAAGAGTGCACTTAAATACAGCCGTTTGATGGTGTCGTTTGCGTTATTGAGCGAGTACTTCGCCACACCGCTGCCGTTGTTGTCCGAAGTTAAAAACCTGTGCGTGACGCGCAGGTATTGTTCGAAAAACAGCCTGGAATCGATCTTTCTGTTGTTTCGTGCGCTGGGCTTCATGGAGGTTGCGCCGCACCCCGAAGACAGTCGCTTCAGGGTGTACGCGCCCTCGGACGAAGCCTGCCGTGAAGCGCGCCTGATGTTGACCTCGCTCACGGAGTCGTTGGCGCGGCTGTACCCCGAGAGGGCGATTTTTCAACAATTGCGTGAGTTGGATGACCGCGGTTTCCTGGCCCTTTACTTCAAGGGGTTTGCCATCATTCTCGACGCCGACCTCACGGTCGATGTATTGCTGCCCGAGTGTTACTGGCTGGTTAAACGGGACGCCGGGCACCTGTTGATGCTGGCCATTTATAACGATGCCTTTGCGCCGGAAAATGATCGGGCAACGTTCAGGTCATCTTCGTATCTGGCATTGGCCAAGCAACTGTCGGTGTCCAAGACCCACATTATCCGAATGGTGCAGGAGGGCGTGGAAAAAGGCTATTTCAAAGCGCACTCCAAGACCCGGCTGGAAGTTTTGCCGCCCTTTGTCAGCCTGGTAAAGCGGTTCATGGCCTTTTCATTTGCGGTTGGCCTGCATGCTATTGAAATGGGAGCGTAGGGATGCCTGCTCACTTGAAGTTAAGGCCCAGGATGCGCCGGTTGCTGTCGCCTGCGGTAACGCAAGCCGAATGGATAGGCATCATCGCCTGGATTGGTATCGGCTTGATCCAGGCCATGCTGTTCGACCCGTATGTGTTGAGCGTCACCCTCGGCCTGTTAGTTGTGTGCCGTGTTCATTCGCTGACGACGAACTTCCTGTTGTGGCGGTTGCTGGGGGTGATCTATATCGTGCTGTTGTCGGTAGGGTTTGCCTACATCATTCACTTGAACCCGCCACTGCGTATCTACGGCTTGCCCCTGGCCGTCACGCTGGTGGTCGGCAGCGCGATCCTGTTTATCAGTGTCCAGGATTATCTGGTCGGCGCCCTGTCGGTCTGGCTTATCCTGTGGTCGCCGATGCAGGCCGAACTCTATGCCGCAACCCAAAGTTATCTGCTGATATTTTGCGCGTCGTCGGTGTCGATCGGTTTCATCCTGAGTTACTCATACTTGAAGAACCTGCGTTCGGTGTTGCTGGTGGAAAGTGAGTTTCGCGCATTGGCCGAGACCGATTACCTGACCTCTATCCTCAACCGACGCGCGTTCATGCAAAGCTTCGAAAAGTTGCTCGACAGTGGCCAGGGCGGCTACTTCATCATGTTGGATATCGACAGCTTCAAGGCCAAGAATGACCTGTACGGCCACGACGTCGGCGATAAGATTTTGCGCGCCATGGCGCTCTGCCTGAAAAACGCCAAAGGCAGCCACAGCTTTGGACGCATCGGTGGGGAGGAGTTCGGCGTGTTGTTGCAGGGCGATGACCCGGCGCTGGCCGGCCAGTTTGTACTGGATTTGTTGCAGGCGATCCGCTGCAGCGTCGCCCCGCCGCACAACTACACGTGCAGTGCTGGCATGGCGCGCTTTTCGGCAGGTGACGAATTGTCGACGGTGCTCAAGTTAGCCGACAAAAACCTGTATGGCGCCAAGCGCAACGGCAAGGACTGTGTGCATCTGGATGGCGCGCCGCTGCGGCCGGTCACGGCCTGAAGCGCAGGGGCCGGTGTTCAGCGCTGGGCAAGCACACTCGCCAGCAATCCGGGGAAGCGACCTTCGAGCTCTTCGCGACGCAACGAGTTCATGTGGGTGGTGCCGACATTGCGGGTGTTCACCAGGCCCGCATCGCGTAACACCCTGAAGTGGTGGGACATGCTCGATTTGGGGCGCCCGCCGTCCAGTTCGCCACACGTGGCTTCCGGCACGCTTGCCAGGCAGCGCACGATGTCCAGGCGCACGGGGTCGCTGAGGGCGTAGAGCACGCGCTCAAGTGTTAGCTCTTGCGGGGTAGGGTGTTTGAAGGCTCGCATGGCGCGGATCATAACAGGGGGGTAGCGTTGAATACCATAGTTCGATTACCATCGAACTATCGAATCACGCACGCTTATCCGGAGTATCTGATGTCCGCTTTGTTCGAACCGTTCAAACTCAAAGACGTAACCCTGCGCAATCGCATTGCCATCCCGCCGATGTGCCAATACATGGCCGACGACGGCATGGTCAATGACTGGCACCACGTGCACCTGGCCGGCATGGCCCGTGGCGGTGCCGGTCTGCTGGTGGTCGAAGCCACTGCCGTCGCGCCGGAGGGGCGTATCACCCCAGGCTGCGCCGGTATCTGGAGCGATGCCCATGCCGAGGCGTTCGTGCCGATGGTCAAGGCGATCAAGGCTGCAGGTTCCGTCCCCGGTATCCAGATTGCCCACGCCGGTCGCAAAGCCAGCGCCAACCGTCCATGGGAAGGCGACGACCACATCCCGGCCTCCGATGCCCGTAGCTGGGAAACCATCGCCCCGTCGGCTATTGCGTTCGGCGCGAACCTGCCCAACGTACCGCGTGCCATGACCCTGGACGACATTGCCCGCGTCCAGCAAGACTTCGTCGACGCCGCCCGTCGTGCGCGTGACGCCGGTTTTGAATGGATCGAGCTGCACTTCGCCCATGGTTACCTGGGCCAGAGCTTTTTCTCCGAACACTCCAACCAGCGTACCGACGCCTACGGTGGCAGCTTCGACAACCGCAGCCGCTTCCTTCTGGAAACCCTGGCCGCCGTGCGTGAAGTCTGGCCGGAAAACCTGCCGCTCACCGCCCGCTTCGGCGTGATCGAGTACGACGGCCGTGATGAGCAGACCCTCACCGAGTCCATCGAACTGGCCCGCCGATTCAAGGCCGGTGGTCTGGACCTGCTCAGCGTCAGCGTCGGGTTCACCATTCCCGACACCAACATTCCGTGGGGCCCGGCGTTCATGGGCCCGATTGCCGAACGTGTGCGCCGTGAAGCCGGTATTCCGGTGACGTCGGCGTGGGGCTTTGGTACCCCGCAACTGGCCGAAAGCGCGCTGCAGGCCGGGCATCTGGACCTGGTCTCCGTGGGCCGCGCGCACCTGGCTGATCCGCATTGGGCGTACTTTGCGGCCAAGGAACTGGGCGTGGACAAGTCGTCCTGGACCTTGCCGGCGCCTTATGCGCATTGGTTGGAACGTTATCGCTGAGCTAGCGACTGCGTAGCGACTTGGTAAAACTGTGGGAGGGGGCTTGCTCCCGATGGCGGTGGGTCAGTGCCAGATTGTCTGGTTGATCCACCGCTATCGGGGGCAAGCCCCCTCCCACATTTGGTTTATGGACATCAGGAATACCGAGCCAATCGATACAAAGGCGATACGCGAAAAATAACAAATGAGAATGGATGTCAAACGCGAATGCGTTGATATATTATGCGCGGCGAATTCTTGGCAGGTTTGCCGCCCCATCTGGCTCATTCACTAGGTTCAACATCCATGCGTCGTACCCTGATTTCCATCTGTGTGCTTCAGGCGTTTTCCCCTTTTAGCTGGGCAGAAGAGTCCCCGGCTGAAAAGGCCGGTATCGAGCTGCAAGCAACCAATGTGACCGCCACTGCGGATTTCGAGTCAGCCCAGGGCCCGGTGCAGGGCTACCACGCCACGCGATCAGCTAGTGCGACGCGCACCGACACCTCGATTCATGAAACCCCGCAGTCCATCAGCGTGGTGTCCAGGGATGTGGTCGAGGACATCGGCGCAACGCGCCTGCAGGATGCCCTTGACTATGCCGGTGGGGTCGGGCGCGCCAACAACTTCGGTGGACAGGGCCTGACCACCTTCACCGTGCGCGGTTTCACCACCGGTGAGTTCTACCGCAACGGTTTCCCGATCAATCGCGGTTACCCGAACATGCCGGATGCCAATACCATCGAGCGCCTCGAGGTGTTGCGCGGCCCGGCGACCATGCTCTACGGCCGTGGCGACCCCGGTGGCACGTTCAACGTGGTGTCCAAGCAGCCGCTGGCCGAACGCAGCGTCACCTTGGGCAGCCAAGTCAATGACCAAGGCATGAAGCGCGGCACCCTGGATGCCTCCGGCCCGCTGGACGAAGCAGGCCGCCTGGCCTATCGCCTGAACGTGGTGGGCGAGGGCGGCGACACCTTCCGCGATCACGTCGAGACCGAACGCTACGGCGTGACACCGGTACTCACCTGGCAGGCCAGCGATGACACCAAGGTGATCTTCGAAGGCGACTTCATGCGCAACAATGCCCCGTTGGACCGTGGCCTGACGCGTTACCCGAATCAGCGCGGCACGCCGTCGCGCGAAACGTTCTGGGGCGACAAGGACGTGGGCAAGCTGCATAACGACAACAACATGGCGCAGTTGCGTTTCGAGCATGCGCTCAATGACAACTGGACGTTGGGCGGCGGTTTCCAGTGGTTGGATGGGACATTGAAGGGCAACGCAATCGAGGCTAACGGCCTGGGTGCCGATGGTCGCACGCTGCAGCGCAACTTCAACTACCGCAAGCTGAAGTGGACCGACAAGGACTATCAGCTCAACCTGACCGGGCATTTCTCCACCGCTGGTTTCGAGCACACGCTGCTGACCGGCATCGAGTACGAAGACTACGACTATAAGTCGATCATCCAGCGCTCCAGCGCCGCCTCGGGCACTTACCCGATCGATATCTTCAACCCGGTCTACGGCCAGGCTCGCCCGCCGCTGACGCGCACGCCGACGCATGACAAGGAAAACCTCAAGACCTACGCGGCCTTCGTGCAGGACCAGGTGGCCCTGACCGAGCGCTTGAAAGTCCTGGCCGGTGCACGTTTCGAACGCTTTGAACATGACTACGAAAGTTATGTGCCCGGCGTGAACCCCTTCCAGAGCGCAGAAAACGCCGTCACCCCACGTGTCGGTGTGATCTACGACCTCACCGATACCGTCGCGGTGTATGCCGACGCCGCACGTTCGTTCAAGCCGAACACCGGTGCGGCCCGCGAAGGCGGTGGCTTCGCGCCGGAAAAGGGCAAGTCCTATGAGATGGGGATCAAGTGGGAATCCGTGGACCGCCAACTGAGCGTCGACGCTTCGATCTATCAGATCGACAAGAAAAACGTACTGACCACCGACCCGGTGATCAACACGTTCAGCGTCGCCGCAGGTGAAGTGCGCAGCCGAGGCTTTGACCTCAACGTCGCGGGCAACCTCACGCCTGAGTGGCGCATGATCGGCGGCTATGCCTACGTGGATGCCGAAGTCACCAAGGACAACAGCATCCGCTCCGGCACGCGCTTGTTGAACATCCCGCGCAACAGCTTCAGCCTGCTCAACGTCTATGAGTTCCAGGACGGCGCCCTCAAGGGCCTGGGCCTCGGTGTGGGCGGCAAATACGTCGACCAGCGCGCCGGCCAGACCGCCAACACCGCCTTCTCGATGGACGCCTACACCGTGGTCGACCTGCTGGGTTACTACAAGGTCAACGAACAGGTACGCCTGAACCTGGACGTGAAAAACCTGTTCAACCGCGAGTATGAGGAAGGCGCGTTCGGCAATATCTACGCCTACCCAGGCGCACCGCGCACGGTGCAGGTCGGAATCTCCTACACCCTCTGACGCTGTACACAGTTCCAAATGTGGGAGGGGGCTTGCTCCCGATAGCGGTGTATCAGTCAAAAATATTGAGACTGACACACTGCAATCGGGGGCAAGCCCCCTCCCACATTGGATCTTGTTTCAGCCTTGAGAGGCTACAACGGCGTCAACACATTCATCACCGTATCCAACGCCACCCGCGTGTCATCCAACTGCACCAACGATGCATGCCGCGCGCCCAGTGCGTCGCGGTTTTTGATCGCGGTGAGGATCGCCTTGTGCCGGGGCAGGCTCAGGCCCTGGATATCCGGGCGGCGGTTGGTGATGTTGATCGACTCGCGCAACGGCAACGACAGCATGTTGCACATATAGGCGAGCAGGTCGTTGCGGGTGGCGTCGGCAATGGCGCGGTGGAAGTCCAGGTCGGCCTGCAACAGTTCGTCGTGGGTCTTGGCCGTTTCCATGCCCTGGTAGGCTTTTTCGATGGTGGCGATGTCTTCATCGGTGGCGGTGGTCGCGGCCATGGCGGCGATTTCCGGTTCGAGGATGCGCCGCACCCCGGCCAGCGTGTTGAAAAACTCGCTGTGGGGCGTGGACTGCATCAACCAGGACAGCACGTCCGGGTCGAGCAGGTGCCACTTCAAACGTGGCCGCACCACGGCGCCCACCCGAGGCTTGGAATACACCAGGCCCTTGGCGCTGAGCACCCGCGTCGCCTCGCGCAACACCGAACGGCTGACCTTGTATTCCTCGCACAGCGTGGCTTCCATGGGCAGTCTTTCTTCCGGCTTGAAGCGCCCGGAAACGATGTGCATGCCCAAGTCCTGAACGATCTGGGCATGCATGCTCTTGCGCGGCTTGGGCGGCTGGTGATCCATAACGACGGGCAGGCTCTGGCTTAAATTCGCCGCATCATAGCATCCCAATTAGTGGGAATGCCGGGGGACTTCGGCGCCACGGCAGCCCACCAGGAAGTCGAAGTCGCAACCCTGGTCGGCCTGTAGCACATGGTCGATGTACAGCTGGCGATAGCCGCCGACGATGAGTTTCTCGGGCGGTGCCAGGTCGGCCATGCGCGACGCCAATTCGGCGTCGGGGATGTCCAGGTGCAAGCGCCCATTGGCGCAGTCGAGTTCAATCCAGTCACCTTCCTGCACGGCCGCCAACGGCCCGCCCGCTGCGGCTTCCGGCGCCACATGCAGCACCACCGTGCCATACGCGGTGCCGCTCATGCGCGCATCGGAAATCCGCACCATGTCGGTCACGCCCTGGGCCAGCAATTTGGCCGGCAGGCCCATGTTGCCGACTTCGGCCATGCCTGGGTAACCCTTGGGTCCGCAGTTTTTCATGACCAGGATCGAGTTGGCGTCCACGTCCAGTTCCGGATCGTTGATGCGTGCCTTGTACATGTCGAAGTTTTCGAACACTACTGCGCGGCCGCGGTGTTGCATCAGCTCGGCGCTGGCTGCAGACGGTTTGAGCACCGCACCCAGCGGCGCCAGGTTACCGCGCAGCACGCAGATGCCGCCGTCGGCGCGGATCGGGTTGTCGAGGGTGCGGATCACTTCGTCCTGGCCGTAGATCGGTGAGTCCTTGGTGTTCTCGCTCAAGGTTTTGCCGTTGACGGTCAAGGCATTCGGATGCGGGATCAGGTTGGCTTCGCCCAGGCGGCGCAAAACGGCCGGCAGGCCGCCGGCATAGTAGAACTCTTCCATCAGGAAGCGCCCCGAGGGTTGCAGGTCGACGATGGTCGGCATGCCACGCCCGATGCGGGTCCAGTCATCCAGGTCCAGCTCGACGCCGATGCGCCCGGCGATGGCTTTCAAGTGGATCACCGCGTTGGTCGAACCGCCGATGGCCGCGTTCACCCGGATCGCGTTTTCGAAGGCTTCCTTGGTGAGGATCTTTGACAGCTTCAAGTCTTCGCGCACCATCTCTACCGCACGCATGCCCGACATGTGCGCCAGCACATAACGCCGTGCATCCACTGCCGGAATCGCCGCGTTGTGGGGCAGGGAGGTGCCCAGGGCCTCGGCCATGCAGGCCATGGTCGACGCGGTGCCCATGGTGTTGCAGGTACCCGCCGAACGCGACATGCCGCCTTCGGCCGCGAGGAAATCATCCAGAGTAATGGTGCCGGCCTTGACCTGTTCGCTGAGCTGCCACACTACCGTGCCCGAGCCGATGTCCTGGCCCTTGTGTTTGCCGTTGAGCATCGGCCCGCCGGTGACGACGATGGCCGGCACATCACAACTGGCGGCACCCATCAGCAGGGCCGGGGTGGTTTTGTCGCAGCCGGTGAGCAGCACCACGCCATCGATCGGGTTGCCGCGAATCGCTTCTTCCACGTCCATGCTCGCCAGATTGCGCGTCAGCATGGCTGTGGGGCGCAGGTTGGATTCGCCGTTGGAGAACACCGGGAATTCCACCGGGAAGCCACCGGCTTCGATCACACCGCGTTTAACGTGCTCGGCGATCTGGCGAAAGTGCGCGTTGCACGGGGTCAGCTCCGACCAGGTGTTACAGATGCCGATGATCGGCTTGCCATGGAACTGATGGTCGGCAATGCCCTGGTTCTTCATCCAGCTGCGGTACATGAAGCCGTTCTTGTCGGCAGTACCGAACCACTGGGCGGAGCGTAGGCCGGGCTTTTTATCAGACATGATCGATTCTCTTATTGTATGACTATATGTTCTGAGCGTGGTTAAACATAAGCGCAAAATCGAAGCTTTGGAAGAGTTGTTTTGCAAATAGTCCTACTATATAGTCTTTCTCAACTGAGGTATGACCCTGGCGGATTTTCGCGAGAGGCGTCCCCCGAGCTTCTATAAAAACAACAATCGGAGATCGACCCCATGAGCCAGGAACTGCGGCTTATTCGGCGCATCACGCTGAAACTGATTCCCTTCCTGATCCTGCTGTACCTGATTGCCTACGTGGACCGCTCTGCCGTGGGCTTCGCCAAGCTGCACATGGGCGCCGACGTCGGCATCGGCGATGCGGCCTATGGCTTGGGCGCGGGGTTGTTCTTCATTGGCTACTTCCTGTTCGAGATTCCCAGCAACCTGATGCTCGACCGCTTTGGCGCGCGGCGCTGGTTCGCGCGCATCATGATCACCTGGGGCACCATCACCATCGGCATGGCCTTCGTACAAGGGCCGCACAGCTTCTATGTGATGCGCTTTCTGCTCGGCGCGGCCGAGGCCGGGTTCTTTCCGGGCGTGCTGTACTACATCACCCAGTGGTTCCCGGTGCGCCATCGCGGCAAGATCCTCGGGCTGTTCATCCTCTCCCAACCAATCGCGATGATGATCACCGGGCCCGTGTCCGGCGGCTTGCTGGGCATGGACGGCACCCTGGGCCTGCACGGCTGGCAGTGGCTGTTCATCGTGATCGGCACCCCGGCGATCCTGCTCACCTGGCCGGTGCTGCGCTACCTGCCGGACGGCCCCAGCCAAGTCAAGTGGATGAGCGAGGAAGAAAAGGCCTGGCTCACCGGTGAGCTCAACAAAGACCTGCAAGCCTACGGCCAGACCCGCCACGGCAACCCGCTGCATGCGCTCAAGGACAAGCGCGTGTTGCTGCTGGCGCTGTTCTACCTGCCGGTGACCTTGAGCATCTACGGCCTGGGCCTGTGGCTGCCGACCTTGATCAAGCAATTTGGCGGCAGTGACCTCACCACCGGCTTCATCTCCGCCGTGCCTTACATCTTCGGCATCATCGGCCTGCTGATCATCCCGCGCAGTTCCGACCGTTTGAATGACCGTTACGGCCACCTTGCCGTGCTCTATGTACTGGGCGCCATCGGCCTGTTCTTCAGCGCCTGGCTCAGTGTGCCGGTGCTGCAAATGGCGGCCCTGTGCCTGGCGGCGTTCGCGATGTTTTCCTGCACGGCGGTGTTCTGGACCTTGCCGGGCCGCTTCTTCGCCGGTGCCAGTGCGGCGGCGGGTATCGCGTTGATCAATTCGGTGGGCAACCTTGGCGGCTACATCGGCCCGTTCGTGATCGGTGCGCTCAAGGAATACACCGGCAACCTGGCCTCGGGCCTGTACTTCTTGTCCGGCGTGATGCTGTTCGGGCTGGTGCTGACCCTGGTGGTCTACCGCCTGCTGGAACGCAAGCATGTGCTGCCCGCCGACCAATTCGCCGCCAGTGCCCGTGGCGCCACACGTACTTAATTCAGGAGAAATGGCATGCGTTTAGTTCAGTTCGAGTTGCCCAACGGCGAACGCCGCGTCGGCGTAGTGGAAGGCACACAGCTGCGCGAAGTTCAGGCGGCGCGCAGCGTGCGTGAATTGGCCCTGGCCGCGATCGAAGCCGGTGTGGGCCTCGAGCAGCAGGTGAACAGCCTTGGCCTGGGCGACAGCCACGACTACGCCGCGTTGTTGGCCGAACTCAAGGTGCTGCCGCCACTGGACCACCCGGACCCGGCCCATATGCTGATCAGCGGTACCGGCTTGACTCACCTGGGCAGCGCTTCGGCGCGAGACAAAATGCACCAGGCCGGTGACGACACCGCCCTGACCGACACCATGCGCATCTTCAAATGGGGGGTTGAGGGCGGCAAGCCAGCCGCCGGGCAGGCGGGCGTGCAGCCGGAGTGGTTCTATAAAGGCGACGGCAGCACCGTGGTGCGCCCCGGCGCCGCGTTCCCGGTACCGCCGTTTGCCGAAGACGCCGGCGAAGAGCCGGAAATCGGTGGCCTCTACGTGATCGGCCCGGACAGCAAGCCCTACCGTGTTGGCTTTGCGGTGGGCAACGAATTTTCCGACCATGTGATGGAACGCAAGAACTACCTGTACCTGGCCCATTCCAAACTGCGCAGTTGCAGCTACGGGCCGGAGCTGCGCGTGGGCGAGTTGCCCCAGCACCTGGCAGGCACCAGCCGCATCCTGCGTAACGGCGAAGAAATCTGGCGGAACGAATTCCTCAGCGGCGAGGCCAATATGTGCCACAGCCTGGAAAACCTCGAATACCACCACTTCAAATACCGTCAGTTCCTCAAGCCCGGCGATGTGCACATCCACTTCTTCGGCACCGCCACGCTGTCATTTGCCGACGGTATACGTACCCAGGCCGGCGATGTGTTCGAGATTACCCAGGCTGAATTCGGCGCGCCGTTGGTCAACCGTGTCGGCAGCAGTGATGCGGCATTCGAACCCGGCAACGTCATTACCCTTTAAAGGAGAGCCCCATGACCCAGTTCCTCGGCCACAACTACATCGGCGGCCAACGCAGTGCCAACGGCAGCACCCAGTTGCAGAGCGTCGACGCCACCACCGGCGAAGCCTTGCCCCAGGCGTTCTACCAGGCCACCCGCAGGAGGTGGATGCCGCCGCCAAAGCGGCCGCCGCCGCGTACCCGGCTTACCGCGCCTTGAGCGCGTCGCGCCGTGCGCAATTTCTTGATGCGATTGCCGACGAGTTGGACGCACTGGGCGATGATTTCGTCGAGCTGGTCTGCCGCGAAACCGCCTTGCCGGCGGCGCGCATCAAAGGCGAACGTGGGCGTACCAGCGGCCAGATGCGCCTGTTCGCCACGGTGTTGCGTCGCGGTGATTTTTACGGCGCGCGCATCGACAAAGCGCTGCCGGATCGCCAGCCATTGCCGCGTCCGGACCTGCGCCAATACCGCATCGGCCTGGGCCCGGTCGCGGTGTTCGGCGCCAGTAACTTCCCCCTGGCATTTTCCACCGCCGGCGGTGATACCGCCGCTGCGCTGGCAGCCGGTTGCCCGGTGGTATTCAAGGCCCACAGCGGGCATATGGCGACGGCCGAGCAGGTGGCCGATGCGATCATCCGCGCCGCCCAAGCCACCGAAATGCCGGCAGGCGTGTTCAACATGATCTTCGGCGGCGGTGTTGGCGAAGCGCTGGTCAAGCACCCGGCGATCCAGGCCGTCGGCTTTACCGGCTCGCTCAAGGGCGGCCGTGCCCTGTGCGATATGGCGGCGGCGCGCCCGCAGCCGATCCCGGTGTTTGCCGAGATGTCGAGCATCAACCCGGTCATCGTGCTGCCGCAGGCGCTGCAAGCCCGCGCCGACAGCGTCGCCCGCGACCTGACCGCCTCGGTGGTGCAAGGCTGCGGCCAGTTCTGCACCAATCCTGGCTTGGTGATCGGCATCACGTCCCCAGCGTTCACCGCGTTCACGCAACAAGTCGCGAAGCTGATCGGCGAGCAACCGGCGCAAACCATGCTTAACGCGGGCACCTTGGGCAGCTACGGCAAGGGCCTGGAAAAGCTCCTGTCTCACCCCGGTATCGAGCACCTGGCGGGCAACGCCCAATCGGGCAACCAGGCCCAGCCGCAGTTGTTCAAGGCCGATGTGCGCCTGTTGATCGACGGCGATGAAGTGCTGCAGGAAGAAGTGTTCGGCCCGACCACGGTGTTTGTCGAAGTCGCCGACCAGGCCCAGCTCAGCGCCGCCTTGCAGGGCCTGCACGGGCAGTTGACCGCCACCATCATTGGCGAACCGGCTGACCTGCAACAGTTCGCCGAGCTGACGCCGCTGCTGGAACAGAAAGTCGGGCGCATCCTGCTCAACGGTTACCCCACTGGTGTGGAAGTCTGCGATTCGATGGTGCACGGCGGACCGTACCCGGCCACCTCCGATGCCCGTGGCACCTCGGTCGGCACCTTGGCCATCGATCGGTTCCTGCGCCCGGTGTGCTTCCAGAACTACCCTGATAGCCTGCTGCCCGACGCGCTGAAAAACGCCAACCCGTTGCGTATCCAGCGGCTGGTGGATGGCGCGCCGTCTCGAGAATCCCTGTAAGTCACCCGGAGGCTTCATGTCGTTGAGCGCAGTCACCCCGCACCGTGCCCGGTTGGGCGAAGGGCCGTTCTGGGATGCTCCGTCCCAGGCCCTGTATTGGGTGGATATCGCCGCCCGCCAGGCCCTGCGCCTGATGGACGGGCAGTTGCGAGTCTGGCAATTACCCGAACACGTCTCGGCGTTCATCCCCTGCGAAAGCGGGGATGCGCTGGTGACCCTGAGCAGCGGTGTGTACCGGCTGGACTTGAACACCGAAGCCCTGACCCTGCTGTGCGTGGCCGACCCGCAACCGGGTAACCGCGGCAACGAAGCCCGTTGCGATGCCCAGGGCCGACTATGGCTGGGCACCATGCAGAACAACATCGGCGCCCACGGCGAAGACCTGCCCATCACGCGACGCTCCGGTGGGCTGTTTCGTATCGACGCCGATGCGACGGTCACGCCGCTGCTGAGCGGGCTGGGCATTCCCAACACGCTGTTATGGAGCGACGACGGCGGCCATGTGCATTTCGGCGACAGCCTGGATGGCACGCTGTACCGGCATGCCATCCAACCCGACGGCCAGCTCGACGCCGCCCGGACGTGGTTCGCTGCCCACGAACGCGGCGGGCCGGACGGCTCGGCCATGGACAGTGAGGGTTACATCTGGAATGCGCGCTGGGACGGCAGTTGCCTGCTACGCCTGACGCCGCAAGGGCAAGTGGACCGCATCGTCGAACTGCCCGTCAGCCGCCCCACCAGTTGCGTGTTTGGTGGGCCTGATCTGACCA
Organism: Pseudomonas sp. R2-37-08W; assembly: GCF_003851705.1. Taxonomy (NCBI): domain Bacteria; kingdom Pseudomonadati; phylum Pseudomonadota; class Gammaproteobacteria; order Pseudomonadales; family Pseudomonadaceae; genus Pseudomonas; species Pseudomonas sp. R2-37-08W. Next base: position 2,505,082 of record NZ_CP027728.1, read on the forward strand.
CCCTGTATATCACCAGCGCCGCCAGCCCCTTGGATCACCCATTGGACGGTGCGGTACTGAGCATGGAGGTGGAGGTGCCAGGCAAGCCCTGTCACCGCTTCGCCGGATAAACCGAAAAACGAATATTCAAAAACAACAACAAGGAGTCACCCGTATGAATCGTCGTCGTGGTTTGCGTTCCCTGTGCTGCGCCGCTGTGGCGGTCTCGGCCATGAGCTTGAGCGGCCTGCTGCTGGCCGCTGAAGAAGTGAAGATCGGCTTTCTGGTCAAGCAGGCCGAAGAGCCCTGGTTCCAGACCGAATGGGCCTTCGCCGAAAAAGCCGGCAAGGAACACGGGTTTACCGTGATCAAGATCGCCGTGCCCGACGGTGAGAAAACCCTTTCGGCCATCGACAGCCTGGCCGCCAACGGCGCCAAGGGTTTCGTGATCTGCCCGCCGGATGTGTCCCTGGGTCCGGCCATTGTCGCCAAGGCCAAGGCCAACGGCCTGAAAGTGATCGCGGTGGATGACCGTTTCGTCGATGCCAAGGGCAACTTCATGGAGGACGTGCCGTACCTGGGCATGGCCGCCTTCGAAGTGGGCCAGAAGCAGGGCGCCGCCATGGCCGCCGAAGCGAAAAAACGCGGTTGGGACTGGAAGGACACCTATGCGGTGATCAACACCTTCAACGAACTCGACACCGGCAAGAAACGCACCGACGGCTCGATCAAGTCCCTGGAAGAAGCCGGCATTCCCAAGGACCATATCCTGACCGCCGCGCTGAAAACCCTCGACGTCCCAGGCAGCATGGACGCCACCAACTCGGCGCTGGTCAAGCTGCCTGGCGGCGCAAAAAACCTGATCATCGGCGGCATGAACGACAACACCGTGCTCGGCGGCGTACGTGCTACCGAAAGCGCCGGCTTCGCGGCGGCTAATGTGATCGGCATCGGCATCAATGGCACCGATGCCATCGGTGAATTGAAGAAAGCCAACAGCGGCTTCTTCGGCTCGATGCTGCCCAGCCCGCATATCGAGGGCTACAACACCGCGCTGATGATGTACGAATGGGTCACCAAAGGCACTGAACCGCCGAAGTACACCGCCATGGACGAAGTGACCCTGATCACCCGCGAGAACTTCCAGGCGGAACTGACCAAGATCGGGCTGTGGAAATGACCGCTGCGGCCCTGCGTTTTGACGGTATCGGCAAAACCTTCCCTGGGGTCAAGGCGCTCGACGGCATCAGCTTCACCGCCCACCCAGGGCAAGTGCATGCCCTGATGGGCGAGAACGGTGCGGGTAAGTCGACGCTGCTGAAGATCCTCGGCGGCGCCTATATTCCCAGCACCGGCACGGTGCAGATCGGCGAGCAGGTCATGGCCTTCAAATGCGCCGCCGACAGCATTGCCAGCGGCGTTGCGGTGATCCACCAGGAACTGCACCTGGTGCCGGAAATGACCGTGGCGGAGAACCTGTTCCTCGGGCATTTGCCGTCGCGTTTTGGTGTGGTCAATCGCAGCGTGCTGCGCCAGCAGGCGCTGGCGTGTCTCAAGGGCCTGGCCGATGAAATCGACCCCCAGGAAAAGCTCGGGCGCCTGTCCCTGGGCCAGCGCCAACTGGTGGAAATCGCCAAGGCGCTGTCCCGTGGCGCCCATGTGATCGCCTTCGATGAACCGACCAGCAGCCTCTCGGCGCGGGAGATCGATCGCTTGATGGCGATCATCATGCGCCTGCGCGATGAGGGCAAAGTGGTGCTGTACGTGTCCCACCGCATGGAAGAAGTGTTCCGTATCTGCAACGCGGTGACAGTATTCAAGGACGGCCGCTTCGTGCGTACCTTCGATGACATGAGCGCGCTGAACCACGACCAGTTGGTGACCTGCATGGTCGGCCGCGATATTCAGGACATCTACGACTACCGCCCGCGCGAGCACGGCGACGTCGCCCTGAAGGTCAACGGCCTGCTCGGCCCCGGCTTGCGCGAACCGATCAGCTTTGAGGTGCGCAAAGGCGAAATCCTCGGCCTGTTCGGGTTGGTTGGGGCAGGGCGCACGGAACTGTTCCGACTGCTCAGCGGCCTGGAGCGTGCCAGTGCCGGCAGCCTGGAGTTGTGCGGTGAGCCGCTGCAATTGCGCTCACCTCGCGATGCCATCGCGGCCGGGGTGCTGCTGTGCCCGAGGACCGCAAGAAGGAGGGCATCATTCCGCTGTCCAGCGTCGCCGAGAACATCAACATCAGTGCCCGTGGCGCGCATTCCGCGTTCGGCTGGCTGTTGCGCGATGGTTGGGAGAAGGGCAACGCCGAGCACCAGATCAAGGCGATGAAGGTCAAGACCCCGAACGCGGCGCAGAAGATCATGTACCTGTCCGGTGGCAACCAACAGAAAGCCATCCTCGGCCGCTGGCTGTCGATGCCGATGAAGGTGCTGCTGCTGGACGAACCGACCCGTGGCATCGATATCGGCGCCAAGGCCGAGATCTACCAGATCATCCATAACCTGGCGGCGCAAGGCATTGCGGTGATCGTGGTGTCCAGCGACCTGATGGAAGTCATGGGCATTTCCGACCGCATCCTGGTGCTGTGCGAAGGCGCCCTGCGCGGTGAACAACTACGCGCACACGCGACTGAATCCAACCTGCTGCAGCTGGCCTTGCCGCGCGGCCTGGCGAACTGAGAGACGACCATGACCACTCAAAACAACGCGCTGCCCTCGGCACGCAAACCCCTCGATCTGCGCGCCTTGCTCGACAACTGGGCGATGCTGCTGGCGGCGGTGGGCATCTTTGTCCTGTGTGCCTTGCTGATCGATAACTTCCTCTCGCCGCTGAACATGCGCGGGCTGGGCCTGGCGATTTCCACGGTAGGCATTGCGGCGTGCACCATGCTGTTCTGCCTGGCCTCCGGGCATTTCGACTTGTCGGTGGGCTCGGTGATTGCCTGCGCCGGCGTGGTGGCGGCGATTGTGATGCGCGACACCGACAGCGTGATGCTCGGCATCGGCGCGGCGCTGCTGATGGGCCTGATGGTGGGGTTGATCAACGGTATCGTGATCGCCAAGCTGCGGGTCAACGCGCTGATCACCACCCTGGCGACCATGCAGATCGTGCGTGGCCTGGCCTATATCTTCGCCGACGGCAAAGCGGTGGGCGTGTCCCAGGATCAGTTCTTCGTGTTCGGTAACGGCCAGCTGTTGGGCGTGCCGGTGCCGATCCTGATCACCATCGTGTGTTTCCTGTTCTTCGGCTGGTTGCTCAACTACACCACCTACGGGCGCAACACCATGGCCATCGGCGGCAACCCGGAAGCGGCGTTGCTGGCGGGGGTCAATGTGGATCACACCAAGATCCTGATCTTCGCCGTGCACGGCTTGATCGGCGCGTTGGCCGGGGTGATCCTGGCCTCACGCATGACCTCCGGCCAACCGATGATCGGCCAGGGCTTCGAGCTGACGGTGATTTCCGCCTGTGTGCTGGGCGGTGTGTCGTTGAGTGGCGGTATCGGCATGATCCGCCATGTGATCGCGGGGGTATTGATCCTGGCGATTATCGAAAATGCGATGAACCTGAAGAACATCGATACCTTCTACCAGTACGTGATTCGCGGCTCGATCCTGCTGTTGGCCGTCGTCATCGACCGCATGAAACAACGCTGAACTTGATCGTTCCCACGCTCTGCGTGGGAATGCACCCTGGGACGCTCTGCGTCCACTTCTGAATCGGGACGCGGAGCGTCCCAGGTGGCATTCCCACGCGGAGCGTGGGAACGATCAATGTAGGGTTTTAGTTGGCGGTGAACTTGAAGATGGTGTTCTGGGTGTAGGTTTGCCCTGGGTTCAAACGGGTCGAAGCAAACTTGGGCTGGTTAGGCGCATCCGGAAAGTGCTGGGTCTCCAAGGTAAACCCACTCCAGTGCTGGTAGGTCTTGCCAGCCTTGCCCTTCACCGAACCATCCAGGAAGTTACTGGTGTAGAACTGCACGCCCGGTTCGCTGGTATAGAGCTGCAAACGCCGCCCCGACTCAGGATCATGCACCTCGGCCGCCAGTTGCTTCACATCGCCTTTGGTGTCCAGCGCCCAGTTGAAGTCGAACCCACCCTGTTTCGGTTCGGCGAACTTGAGCTGCGGATGATCCTCCTTGATGTGCTGGCCGATGGCGGTAGGCTTGAGGAAGTCCATCGGTGTGCCCTTGACCGGCGCCAGTTCGCCGGTGGGAATCAGGGTGGCGTTCACCGGTGTGTAATGGCTGGCATGCAAGGTGGCGACCTGCTTGAGAATATCGCCGTTACCCGCGCCGGCCAGGTTGAAGTAGCTGTGGTTGGTGAGGTTGAGCACGGTTGGTTTGTCGGTGGTGGCCTTGTAGTCGATGTGCAGTTCGTTCTTGTCGTTGAGGCGATAAGTGACTTCGGTTTTCAGGTTGCCGGGGAAACCCATTTCACCGTCCTTGGACAGGTAGGTGAGGGTGACCCCGACCGAGTCCTTGTCCTTGACCGGCTTGGCTTGCCACACCTGCTTGTCGAAGCCCTGGGCGCCGCCATGCAGCGAGTTGGGGCCGTCGTTGAGCGGCACCTGGTAGCGTTTGCCGTCGAGTTCGAAGGCACCGCCGGCCAGGCGATTGCCGAAGCGGCCGATGGTCGCGCCAAAAAACGCGGTACCGCCTTGATAGCCTTGTACGTCGTCAAAGCCCAGCACCACATCGTCGACCTTGCCGTGTTTGTCCGGCACCTTCAGCGATTGCAGCACACCGCCGTAGGTAATCACCGTGGCTTGCATGCCATGGCTGTTGCGCAACACGTATTGTTCGACGGCGGTGCCGTCATTGGTTTTGCCGAAGGGTTTGTGTTCGCTGGTCAGGCCTGCGGCCTGGGCGCCGCCGCTGGCGATCAACATGGACATTGCCAGGCCGGACAGCAGGTATCGAGGGTGCTTCATGGTCGAACTTCCTTTTGTTGTTTTTGGATTGAATAGTTCTACTAATGTGCGATATTTCATGATTGAGACAGCGAATTTATAGCCTTTAACGCCGATTTCGTAAAATAAAATAAGACTAATTGATCGAGGCATCACGTTATGAGTACTCAGCAGGCCCTGTATCCCGACCTCAAGGGCAAGACCGTATTGATCTCCGGCGGGGCTTCCGGGATTGGCGAGTTCATGGTGCGGGCGTTCGCCGCCCAGGGCGCCAAGGTGGCGTTCGTGGACCGCGCGCAAAGCCAGGGCGAACGCCTGGCCGCGCTGTTGAACTCCAACGGGCATAGCGTTGAGTTCGAATGCTGCGATATCACCGACGAGATCGGCTATCGCGCGGCGATCGGGCGCTTCGAACATTCCCTCGGCCCGATCACGGTGCTGGTCAACAACGCGGCGAACGACGTACGCCATACCCTGGAAGAAATCGACTCGGAAATGTTCGACCGGCTGATTGCGGTCAACCTCAAGCACGCCTTCTTTGCCGCCAAGGCCGTGGTACCAATGATGAAAGAGGCCGGTGGCGGCTCGATCATCAACCTGGGCTCGGTCGGCTGGATGATGGCCTCCGCCGGCTACCCGGTGTACGCCGCCAGCAAGGCCGCCGCCCACGGCATGACCCGTGGCCTGGCGCGGGAACTGGGCCCCCACCACATCCGCGTCAATACCCTGGTGCCAGGCTGGGTGATGACGGAAAAACAACTGGCCATGTGGGTGGACGACGCGGCCCGTGAGCTGATCGCCCGCAGCCAGTGCCTGCCAGGCAGCGTGATGCCCGAGCATATCGCCAATATGGCGCTGTTCCTCGCCTCGGATGCCTCGGCGATGTGTTCGGCGCAGAACTTTATCGTGGATGGTGGCTGGGTCTAGGCCAGGCGCCACTGTTCAACTGTGGGAGGGGGCTTGCTCCCGATAGCGGTGGGTCAGTCAAAGATGCATTGACTGACATGCCCTCATCGGGAGCAAGCCCCCTCCCACAGTTGAACAGTGGTGTTTATGGAGACCGCGTGCTGTTCCAGGCCTTCATGCCGAACGCCTGGCAGCCCCCGGCGGCTGCCCGGTGATGCGTTTGAAGGCACGGCTGAACGCTGCTTGGGAGGTGTAACCGAGGCGTTGCGCCACGGTTTCGATGGGCATGCGTTCCAGGGTCAGCCATTGGCTGGCGAGGCGCATGCGCAGTTCCGTGGCGTAGCGCAGTGGCGGTATGCCGAGGACGGCCTGGAAGCGGTCGGCGAACACCGAGCGCGAGGTATGACACTGGGCGGCCAGCTCCGCCACGCTCCAGTCGTGGCCCGGCTGCTGGTGCAAGGCGAGCAGGGCGCTGGCCAGGCGCGGGTCGCGCAACGCGGCCACCAGGCCCGAGGCGTTGCCACAGGCGCACTCGACCCAGCCGCGTACGATCATCGCCGCCACCACATCGGCGAGGCGCGCAAGAATGCCGGCAAAGCCTACGCGCGCCGTGGACATTTCGCGCTCCATTACTGCCAGGATCGGCATCAGCCCCGGGTAACGCTGGCCGCCGGCATCGATCAGCATCAGGGCCGGCATCAGGTTGCCAAGCCCTTGGAGGCTGCCGAGCTCAAACTCCATGCACGCACTGAACAACACCAGGCTGGGGACGGTATCGGGTGATGCATTCACGGCGCACACGGTATCCCCCAGCGGTGCGCTGTGGAAATGGTCGATATCCTGCACGACGGCATCCGCTGCGGATAACAGCGCGTGCGCGCCGCCGTGGGAGATGAACACCGCATTGCCGGCCGACAGCGCGAAAAGGCTGCCGTCCTCGGTGCGCAGCGTGGCGCGGCCGGCCGCGATAAAGTGGAAATAGGCGTGGCCCGGCCGGGCGCCAAAGCCCATGCCGAATGTGGGCCCGGCCTGGATGCGCCGATACTGCACACCCCGCAGGCGCATGCCGCGCAGCAACTCGTTGATCAGCTCGGAAGAAGCGGTGAAAGCGTCCACTGAAGTCATACTCGGGGTTTCGGTTAAAAACTCAAGGCTTTGTATCATAGATCATCCTGGCCGGCCTACCTAGACTGAGCGCCTCGCCAATGACTTGAGGAAGACCTGCGATGACTGATTGTGCAGCCCATACGCCTGCGGGCGTTGTGACAGAGCCGGCCTGGCTGGCGGTATTTTCCCTGGCGATGGGGGTATTCGGCCTGCTCACGGCGGAGTACTTGCCGGCCAGCCTGTTGACACCGATGGCCCTGGACCTGGGCGTTACCGAGGCGCTGGCCGGGCAGGCCGTCACGGTGACGGCGGTGGTAGCGCTGTTTGCCGGCCTGCTGGTGCCTGGGCTGACCCGTGGTATCGACCGGCGCGTCGTGCTGCTGGGGTTTTCCACGCTGATGATCGCCTCCAACCTGCTGGTGGCATTGTCCTCCAGTCTGACGGTGCTGTTGTTGATGCGCATCCTGCTGGGCATCGCCCTCGGCGGTTTCTGGAGCATGGCCGCTGCAGTGGCGATGCGCCTGGTGCCGGCGGCGTCCTTGCCCCGTGCGCTGTCGATCATTTTCAGCGGGATCGCGCTGGGCACTGTGGTCGCCGTGCCGCTGGGCAGCTATTTGGGTGGCCTGTACGGCTGGCGCAGTGCGTTTATTGCGGCGGCTGCCGTCGGCCTGCTGACCCTGGCGTTCCAGGCATTCACCCTGCCGCGCATGGCACCTCATGGCACCGCGCGCCTGCGCACCGTGCTGGACGTACTGCAGCGCCCCGGCATCGCCATCGGCATGTTCGGCTGCGTACTGGTGCACACCGCGCATTTCGCGCTGTTCACCTACATCCGGCCGTTCCTGGAAAGCACCACCGGGGTCGACACCGAGGGGCTGGCGCTGATGCTGCTGGGGTTCGGCGTGGCGAACTTCGCCGGCACGCTGTTCGCCGGGTGGCTGCTGGTGCGCCGCCCACGCACAACACTGGTGTTAATGCCGGTGTTGGTGGCAATCGCGGCACTGGCGCTGGTCTGGTTGCCGGCGTCACTGCCGGGCCAGGCGATGCTCCTGGCGCTATGGGGCATGGCATTTGGCGGCGTGCCCGTGGCGTGGTCGAACTGGGTCGCGCGGGCGGTGCCGGACCAGGCGGAAAGTGCCGGAGGCATGGTGGTCGCGTCGGTGCAGTCGGCCATCGCGGCGGGCGCTGCCGGCGGCGGGCTGATGTTCAGCTTCAGTGGCATTGGTGGGGTGTTTATCGGTGCGGGTGTGTTGATGTTGCTCGCGGCCTTGCTCATCGCCCTGCGTGTGCAGGTGCCTGAGCAAGACGGGGACACCAGTGTGACGCGCCACGCGTCTTTGGTTTAGTCTAAAACCCTTTGTTGATCGCAAGCGCCCCCGAGGAGCACCGAGCATGTCTGACTATGTACCCCCCAAGGTCTGGACCTGGGACACCGAAAGCGGCGGCACCTTCGCCAGCATCAACCGGCCCATCGCCGGCGTTACCCATGAAAAAGCGCTGCCGGTCGGCAAGCACCCCTTGCAGCTGTATTCCCTGGCCACGCCCAATGGGCAGAAGGTCACGATCCTGCTCGAAGAGCTGCTGGCGCTCGGGCACACCGGTGCCGAATACGACGCCTGGCTAATCAAGATCGGCGACGGCGACCAGTTTGGCAGCGGTTTCGTGGCGGTAAATCCGAACTCGAAGATTCCGGCGTTGATGGATCACAGCGGCGCTGCGCCGATTCGCGTGTTCGAGTCGGGCGCGATCCTGCAGTACCTGGCCGAGAAGTTCGGCGCGTTTTTGCCCACCGAACCTGCCGCCCGTGCCGAATGCCTGTCGTGGCTGTTCTGGCAGATGGGCAGCGCACCGTACTTGGGCGGCGGCTTCGGGCATTTCTACGCGTATGCGCCGAGCAAGATGGAATACCCGATCAATCGCTTCGCCATGGAGGCCAAGCGCCAGCTGGATGTGCTGGACAAGCGCCTGGCGGTGAGCGAGTACATCGCCGGGGACGCCTACACCATTGCCGACATCGCCATCTGGCCCTGGTACGGCGGGTTGGTCAAAGGGCGGTTGTATGGGGCGGCGGAGTTTCTCTCGGTGCATGAATACGAGCACGTCGTGCGTTGGGCGGATGCGATTGATGCACGGCCGGCGGTGCAGCGCGGGCGGCGGGTGAATCGGGTGTCCGGCGATGATCAGTTGGCCGAGCGCCATAGTGCGAGCGACTTGGACTGAAAGTGTGGGAGGGGGCAAGCCCTCTCCCACATTTGGATCTTCTTGGCTTCAATTATTTGTAGCGCTGTTCGAACACCGCTACCTGTTCGGGTTTTATGAGTTCGAACGGCACCCACACCTCCGACTCAATCGGCTCGCCCTTGATCATCCGCACCGCCGCTTGTACCGCTTGAGTCGCCTGGGCTTTGGGGTCCTGGAACACTGAGGCGGTGAGCACGCCGCGCCTGATCGCCGCCAGGCCATCGGGCAGGCCATCGATGCCGACAATCGCCACTTCGCCCTTGGCTTTGCCGGCCTGCTGCAACGCCATGGCCGCGCCAATCGCCATTTCATCGTTGTTGGCCACAATCGCATCGAACTGTGTGCCCGCCAGCAGCCAGTTGCTGGTCAGGTCCATGGCCTTGCTGCGTTGCCATTCGGCACTTTGCTGCTCGACGATCTTGATCCCGGGAAAGTCCTTGAGCACCTGCTTGGCGCCTTCAGTGCGGTCATGGGTGGCGTTTTGCGCCAGGTCGCCCATGATGATCGCCACGTTGCCCTTGCCGCCGAGTTTTTCCGCGAGGTAGCGCATTTGCAGTTGCCCGGCTTCGATGTCGTTGGACGCCACGGTCACGACCCCCTTGGGCAGCGTGCGTTGGTCGGGATGGCGGTTGACGTACACCAATGGCTTGTTGGCGGCCACGGCGGCGCGGGTCATGTTGGCGGTGGCGGCGGTGTCCACCGGCAGCACGATGACCGCGTCGACGTTCTGGTTGAGGAACCCTTCGACCTGGTTGAGCTGACGCACCACGTCGCCCTGGGCGTCCTCGAACTGGATCTGCACGTCTTGTTGTTTGGCGGCCGTTTCAAGGCCGGTGCGCACATAGGTCATGAAGTTATCGTCGACCCGCGCGATGCTCACGCCGATGCGATACGCGGCGAAGGTCCATTGGCTGAACAGCAGCAACAGGGTGGCAACGATCAATGAATAGCGATGCATGGGGTGTTCCTCTTGTTGTTATAGGGTGAAGGCTTGGCGAAAACGCTGCAGGGCGGCTTCGCTGTCGCCGCTGGCCCAGGCTTCCAGGCCGACCACGCCGCTGTAGCCGATGGCCTGCAGCGCCCTGGCGATCGCCGGGTAGTGGATTTCGCCGGTGCCAGGCTCCTGGCGCCCGGGCACGTCCGCCACCTGGATTTCGCCGATGGCGCTGCCCGCGCGCTGGATCAATTCGATCAGATTTCCTTCGCCGATCTGCGCGTGGTAAAGGTCCAGGTTCATTTTCAAATGCGGGCTGCCCACGGCTTCGATCAGCGCCAGGGTGTCGTCGGCGCGGGCGAATGGCGTGCCGGGGTGGTCGACCTCGGTGTTGAGGTTTTCCAGCAGGAACACGCGGCCGGCGTCTTGCCCCAGGCGAGCGATTTTCTCCAGCGTCTTGCAGGCACTCAGCCACATGCGCCCGGTGGTCCGGCTGACGGGTTGCACCGGCAGGCCGCCGTCACCAAGGCCGGTGCCGTGCAAATTGAGGCTGGGGCACTTGAGGCGCTCGGCAACGCTTAAGGATTCGCGGGCGCTGTCGAGCAAGTGGCGGATACCGTCGGGGTCGGTGAGCGTGCCGCTGATGTAGCCGGTCATGGAGGTGAAGTCCGCGCCCGTCGCGGCCAGGGCGTTGATGTCCTTGTCTGTCCAGTTCCAGATTTCGGCGCTGAAACCCAGGGCATGAATCCGCTTGACCCGCTCGACGAAGGGCAGGTCCAGAAACACCATCTCGGCACTCACCGCCAGCTTGAACGGGCTCATAGGCTCACCGCCGTGCCTTGCTCGTAGGATTGGATACAGGCGCGGGCAATCGCCAGGGCGGCGCGGGCATCTTCTCCGCTGGCCAGGGGCTTGGCGCCGCTGCGCAGGCAGTCGACGAAGTGGTTGAGCTCGGCAATGTAGGCATCGCGCAACAGGTCGGTGTCCAGGCGCTGGGTGTCGGCCTGGATGCCCTGGGCCTGGTAGCGCACCAGGTCGCAGGCCTGCACGCCGCCCATGGTCAGCATGCCGGCGCTGCCGAACACTTCACCACGCACGTCATAGCCATACACCGCCTGGAAGCTGGCTTCGGCGGTGGCAATCGCGCCGTTATCGAAGCGGATCGTGACTACGGCGGTGTCGAGCAAACCCTGGCTTTTGTAGTCCGGGGCGATCAGGGCGTCGGCCATCACCTGCACCTGCACCGCTTCGGCGCCGGGGTTGAGGTAGCGCAGGGTGTCGAAGTCGTGGATCAGGGTTTCCAGGAAAATCACCCATTGTGGTGAGGCGCCAGGGTTGTTCAGCGCCGGGTCGCGGGTCAGGGAGCGCAGCAACTGCGGGGTGCCGATTCGGCCTGCGGCGACGTCGAGGTGGGCGGCGCGAAAGCTGTTGGCGAAGCGCCGGTTGAAGCCGACTTGCAGTGGCACCCGGGCATCGGCCGCAGCGGCGATGGCGCGGTCGGCTTCATCGAGGGTGATCGCCATGGGTTTCTCGCAGAAGATGCCCTTGCCGGCACGGGCGGCGCTGATCACCAGTTCGGCATGGCTGCGAGCGGGGGCGGCGATGAGTACGCCGTCGATATCCGGGTCGTCGAGCAGTTGCTGCGGGTCGGTGTAAACCTTGGCTACACCCAGCTCTGCCGCCAGACGTGCGGCTTGCCCTGGGGTAGGGTCGGCGATGGCGGCGAGGCAAGCGCCGGGAATGTGCCGGGCGGCGGTCAGGCCGTGGAAGCTGCCCATGCGGCCGGCGCCGATCAAGCCCAGGCGGATGTTTTTTGTATTCATGTATGACCCCTTTTTATTGTTGGCCTCAGGACGGTCCTGGCGGGTAAAGGGGTAAGAGCAAGGGCTGTGCCAAAATCCAAGCGACTGATATTTAACGGTTTTAAATAAACATCAGAAAAATGGTGTTCATTTAAATGACATGTCTATGCTGACATGTCGAAAACATGAACATGGACACCACTTATGAGCATGGCGATCAGTGCGCAAGACCTCGATTACCTGACGGCGCTGGGCCCCGCCGCGCTGAATGACGGCCCGGTCGCAGCCTTGGAGCAGGCGTGGCAGGCCTGCCTGGACGGCCAGCTGCAGCGCCCGCCCGAGGTGCGGCAAACGATCTGGGATTCCTGGCGGCGCAGCGTCGAGGCCGGCATCGATCCGGCAGACAACGCCTATCGCTTCGTCGCTGCCGACACACTGGCGGCCACCCTGGCCAGCCACCGCGTGCTGATCGCCGCCGCCGCGCAAGTCATGCATGGTTTGCTGGCCTATAACCCGCGCGGTCATATCAACCTCACCGACGCCGACGGCACCACCTTGTATTTTTGCGGGCTGGACATCACTCCCGTGGGCAGTCGCCTGCTTGAATCGGTGCAGGGCACCAACTGCACCGGCCTGGCGCTGGCCGAAGATCATCTGGTGTATGTGCTGGCCGAAGAGAACTTCGCCGTCGGCCTGCGTCAACGCCGCATGCACTGCGCCGCCGCGCCGATCAAGAATGCACAGGGCCAGACCCTGGCCATGCTGACGCTGACGGCCGAGCCCGGCTGGTTTCACTTCCATACCCTGGGCACCGTCCAGGCGGCCGCCGAGGCCGTGTCGCGGCAGATGGCGCTGCAAGCGTTGCTGCAAGAGCAACAAACCGTGCTTGAAGTGCTTAACGAAGGCTTGGTGGTGCTGGATGAACGCGGGTGCATCAAGGCGATCAATCGCTACGCAAGGCAACTGTTCAATGTGGGCCTGGAGCTGCTTGGCAGCCCTTTCCACCGCCTCGCTCGCAGCGAGCTGAGCGACGCCATGCTGCTGCGCGGCGGCGAAAACGTGCGCGATTTGGACTGCACCTTTCACTTGCACGACCGCAGCCAGCTCGCCTGCCTTGTCTCGGTGTGCCCGCTGGAGCAGGGTGGGGTGATCGTGTCGGTGCGTGAAAACCGCCGCATCCGTGAAATCACCCGGCGCATTGTCGGCACCCAGGCCCGCTACACCTTTGAAACCATCCAAGGCACCTCGCGCGCGATCCAGGACGCACTGCACCTGGGGCGCATCGCCAGTCGCAGTGATTCCACCACCTTGATCCTCGGCGAAAGCGGCACCGGCAAAGAGTTATTTGCCCAGGCCATTCATAACGCCAGCGAGCGTTGCACTGGCCCCTTCGTCGCGGTCAATTGCGGCGCGATCCCACGGGACCTGGTGCAAAGCGAATTGTTCGGCCATACCGAAGGCGCCTTCACCGGCTCGGCGCGTGGCGGTTCGGCGGGCAAGTTCGAACTGGCCGATGGCGGGACGATTTTCCTCGATGAAATCGGCGACATGGCCTTCGACGCGCAAGTCAGCCTGTTGCGCGTGTTGCAGGAAGGCGAGGTGACCCGCGTGGGCGCGAAGACCTCACGGCCAGTGGATGTGCGCATCATTGCGGCGACCCACCGCAATCTCAGCCAGGCGGTGGCCGAGGGAGCGTTCCGCGAAGACCTTTACTACCGCCTCAATGTGCTGAATATCACCGTGCCGCCCCTGCGGATGCGCCGTGACGATATTCCCTTGTTGGCGCGGCATTTCCTGCAGCGTTGCGCGCGCTCATTGCGCAAATCGCTGCAAGGATTCTCGCCGGACGCGTTGGCGTTGCTGTCGGCCCATGGCTGGCCGGGCAACGTGCGCGAGCTGGAAAACGCGATTGAGCGGGCGACCAACCTGGCGATGGGCGAGTGGATCGAGCCTGGCGATTTACCCTTGGAGGCCAGGCCGCGCGTCCCGGCCAGCCCATATGCCGCGCCACCTACGCAAGACCTGAGCAGCCATGAAATGCATGCCATCGTCGCCGCGCTGAAAAGCACCGCTGGCAATATCCGCCTGGCCGCCCGGCAGCTGAACGTGTCCCGTGGCGGGCTGTACAACAAGATGAATCGGTTCGGGCTGAATGCCGGGGATTTTCGCGGCCGGTGAACGGTTACCGATGCGGGAGGGCGATGAAGCGCACGCCGCCCTCTGTAGGAGCGAGCTTGCTCGCGAAAAACGCCCAGGCAACGCGTTTATTCTGGATAAACGCGGGGGGCCTGAATTTTTCGCGAGCAAGGGCTAGCCGCCCGCCTCGCTCCTACAAAAAGCTCTGACTGACTGGCATCAGGGCAAGCCCCCTCTTCAGGTGCCCATGTTTTCCGAGGTGACGATGTGCGGCGGGATGTGCACCCGATGCCGCGCCGGATCGAACGCCTCGTCGCTCTGCAGCGCCACCAGCAGGTCCACCAGCGCCACCGCCGTCTGCTGCGGCTGCGAATCCATCACCACATCGATCAACCCTCGGCCCAGGGCCTGGCGCGACAGTTCGGTGGACTCCTGCAAAATGCAGCACAACGCCGGGCGCTTGGGCAGTTGCGCCAGGGCGTTGATCACGCCGTCACCGCCACCGCCCACCACGCACAAGCCGCGCAGGTCGGTGTGGCGGCTGAGCAGGTCGAGGGTGGCTTCCTCGGTGATGTCGCAGTTGTCCAGATTGATCAGCGGTTCCAAGGGCTTGAGCCCCGGCGCGTGTTCGGCCAGGTAGCTGTGCAAGCCTTCGACCCGTGCCTGGTGGCCGAGAAAACGGTGGCCCCCCAGCAGAATGCCCACACTGCCTTTGCGCGCGCCGCAGGTGCGCGCCAACAGCCAGCCCATGGTGCGCCCGACGACGTGATTATCCTGGCCCACATAAGGTTCGGCCGCGCGTTCGTGGATGTCCGAGAGCAGCGCCACCACCGGCACCCCGGCTGCGCGGATCTGCGCCAGGCACGCATTGATCAACGGGTGGGCGAAGCTGACCACCGCCAGCGCGTCGCACTGCACGGCCAGTTGCTCGATCTGCGCGACGATGGCGCTGGGTGTGCGGTCGACGATGTACTCGAACTGGCAGCTCAGGTTGGCGCTGGCGTGCTGCTGCGCCGCCGTGCTGATCGACTGGGCCAGGTTGGCATAGAACGCCTGGGCGGTGCCTAGCAGGAGAATGCCGAAACGGTAGGTCGGGCGCCGTTCGCGGATGCGCTGGCCGATCAGCCGCGCGGCGAAATAACCGACCGCTTCGGCAGCCTGGAACACCTGTTCGGCGGTGTCCGGGTTGACCGGTGCGCGAGCGTTCAATACACGGTCGACGGTGGCCACGCTGAGTCCCGCATGGGCGGCAACCGTGGCAATGGTCGGGCGTTTAGGGTTGTGCATGGCGAGCCCCTTGAGCGTCTTGATAGAAAACTATCAAGCCCCGCTGGGCCTGGATGATAGCTTGATAGGGAATGGATTCAAGCCCTTGAGGCTGATTTGGCCGCGCTCTATGGTTGGTTTCGCAAAGCCCCTGAAACCCCACGCTTGCGGAGAACAATAACAATGCCTGAACACACCGCTCACCGCGCCCGGCGCGATTACAGCCTGACCGGCCCCGAAGCCGCCCGCGCCGCCGAAAAAGGCCTGGTCTCGGCCCGTTGGTACCAGTCGCCGATCCCGCGCAAACGCATGAAGGAATTGATGCAGCGCCGTGACGGCCCGGCCCTGGTCGACACGGCCATCTGGTTCACCGCGTTGTTCGTCACAGGCTTTGGCGGCTACTGGTTCTGGGGCTCCTGGGCCTGTGTGCCGTTCTTCCTCGCCTATGGCGTGCTCTACGGCACCGCCTCCAACCCGCGCTGGCACGAAACCGGGCACGGCACGGCGTTCAAGACCCGCTGGATGAATGACGCGCTGTACCCGGTGGCGTGCTTCATGTGCCTGTTCGAACCCCATGTGTGGCGCTGGAGCCATGCCCGGCATCACACCGACACCATCGTCGTCGGCCGTGACCCGGAGATCGTCGAGCCGCGTCCGCCAAGCTTTTGGATGATGTTTCTGAGCCTGTTCAATCTGCCCCTGGCCTGGAAGACCTTCAGTGGTGTGGCCCGCCATGTCATCGGCCGCATGAGCGCCCAGGAGCAAGACTTCATCCCCGAATCCGAATGGCCCAAGGTGTTTCGCGCCGCGCGCATCTGGGTGGGCATTTACGCGTTGATCATCGGCACCGCCTTGTACCTGCACAGCTGGTTGCCGCTGATGCTGGTGGGGCTGCCGAGTCTCTATGGCGCCTGGCTCGGCTACCTGTTCGGCCTCACCCAGCACGTGGGCCTGGCCGAAGATGTGCTCGACCATCGCAGCAACTGCCGCACCATCTACATGAACCGCGTGCTGCGCTTTATCTACATGGACATGAACTACCACCTCGAGCACCACATGTACCCGATGGTGCCGTACCACGCGCTCGACAAGCTGCACGAAGAAATCCGCAGCGACTGCCCGCCGCCGTACGCCAATCTGTTCGAGGCCTACAAGGAAATCCTGCCAACCCTGTGGAAGCAGCGCAGCGACCCGACCTATTTCGTCCAGCGCCCCACCCATAGTGGCGAGCGAGCTTGCTCGCGCTGGGCTGCGCAGCAGCCCCAATAAACCTGACGCGGTCTTTCAGATAACCCTCAATCGCGATCCTGGGGCCGCTTCGCAGCCCAGCGCGAGCACGCTCGCTCGCCACCAGGAACGTTATTCACCTGGAGAAAAATCATGAACGATCAATGGATCGACGTCTGCGCCGTGGGCGAAATCGACGAAGAAGACGTGTTGCGCTTCGACCACGGGGCACACACCTATGCGGTGTTCCGCTCCGCCGACAATGAGTTTTTCGCCACCGCCGGCCTGTGCACCCACGAAAAAATCCACCTGGCCGACGGCCTGGTCATGGACCATGTGATCGAATGCCCCAAGCACAACGGGCGTTTCGATTACCGCTCTGGCAAGGCCCTGGGCGCGCCGGTCTGTGTCAACCTGAAGACCTACCCGGTACGGGTCGAAGCGGGGCGAGTGTTGCTCGCTGTCACGGCGTGATGATGAGCGCGCCCCTGATTATCGTCGGCGCCGGCCATGCCGGTGGCCGTGCGGCGTTGACCCTGCGCGAGGAGGGTTACGACGGTCGGCTGATCCTGATCGGCGACGAACCGCACGCGCCCTACGAACGACCGCCGCTGTCCAAGGCCCTGTTGCAAGGCAGCCAGGACCTGGCCGGGTGCAGCCTGTGCGACAGTGCACGGCTGGCCGAGCTGGATATCGAGCATATCGCCGGCAATGCGGTCAGCCAGCTGGCGCCGCAGCAGCAACGGCTGCAACTGGTCGATGGCCGCTGGCTGGACTATGCCGGCGTGCTACTCGCCACTGGCGGCCGTGCGCGGCGTCTGCCTCAAGCCCAGGCCAATGTGCTTTACCTGCGCACCCACGATGAAGCGCTGGCCCTGCGCGCCCAGTTGCGCCCCGGCACCCGGCTGGTGATCGTCGGCGGCGGGTTTATCGGCCTGGAAGTGGCGGCGACCGCGCGCGGCCTGGGCTGCGCGGTGACGGTGCTCGAAGCCGGGCCGCGCCTGGCGGGCAGGGTATTGCCAGCGATCATCAGTGAAGCATTGCTGGATCTGCACCGCGAGCAGGGTGTGGACGTGCGCTTGAACGTCACTGTGGAATCCATCCAGGCCGACGCCGTACACCTGGTGGACGGGCAGACGCTGCCGTGTGACCTGGTGGTGGTCGGTATCGGCATGCAACCCAATATCGAACTGGCCGCAGCGGCCGGGCTGGACGTCGGGCAGGGCATTCGCGTTGACGCGCACTTGCGCACCAGCGCGGCGAATATCTACGCAGCGGGAGACGTCTGCGAGTTCCGGCTTGGCGGCCTCTATCAGCGTCAGGAAACCTGGCGCAATGCCGAGGCCCAAGGGCGGCATGCCGCATTGAACCTGCTGGGCCGGGCATTGCCATTCGACGCCGTGCCGGGTTTCTGGTCCGACCACTATGACTGGGGCTTGCAGACGGTCGGTGTGATGACGCCGAGGGTGGTCAGCCGCGCCTTGCCCCACGGCGGTTTGCTGCTGCTCTACCTCGATACCGATGGGTATCTGCAAGGCGCCTGCGGCTGGGCGCCGGGCAACAGCGTGGCCAAGGACATCAAGCTGTGCGAACGCCTGATCATCGCCCATGTGCCGTTGCCGTCGGTGGGCCTGGCTGATCCTGCGATCTCTCTCAAACACTGGTTGCGGGGCTGACATGCGCGAATTTCTGGTATTCCAATCGCTGTGGGCGATGCACACCGAACCCGGCCCGCTCGAGGCGCAACTGGATCGAATCGCCGCCGCCGGCTTCGATGGCGTCACTGATCATTACTGGAAGGCGGCCGAGGTCGCACGCTTGCACGCGGCCACCGCCGCACGGGGTTTGCAGATCGAAGGCCAACTGTTCCCGCAGTCGGTGGATGACCTGGCGCGCGCACTGGAGGTGATCAGCCGCTACGGCTGTCATCACCTTACCCTGCAAGCCGACGTGCGCCCGCGTACCCAGGCCGAGGCGGGCCGGTTGATCGAAGGCTGGCAACGCCTGGCCGAGCAGGTGGATTTCCCGATCCTGCTGGAAACCCACCGTTATCGCCTGACCAGTGACCTGCCGTTCACCCTCGACCTGCTGGCGCACATGCCTGACCTGAAACTGCTGGCGGACCTGTCCCACTACGTGGTCGGTCGCGAATTGCCCGAACCCGGCGCCGCCGACGACGATGAACAGATACGCACCATCCTGCGCCATAGCTGGGGCTTTCATGGGCGCGTAGCCAGTAGTGAACAGGTGCAGGTCGCGCTGGATTTTGCGCAGCATCAACCCTGGGTAGAACGCTTTATCGGTTGGTGGCGCTACGGAATCGAGGACTGGCTGGCCCGCCCGAATACCCCCCAAAGCCTGTCCTTCACCTGCGAACTCGGCCCGCCGCCCTATGCGATCACCGGCGCGGATGGCCGGGAACTCAGTGATCGCTGGGCCGAGGCACTCACCATGAAAACCCTGGTTCGCAACCTATGGAAGCAGTGCCTGGACGATCAACTCAGCAGCCCGGTGCTGACCGCCCCAATCAAAAACACCCCGAGCAGCGCGCGGTAGATCACGAACGGCCAGGTGGAGAAGCGTTCCAGAAACTTCATCAGGCCCCATATCGCGAAAAACGCCGAAATGCTTGCCACCGCCAGGCCGAAGATCAAGTGCGGCCAGGCGTGGGCGGGCAGGTCGGCGTGCAGCAGCACCCACAGTTCTTTCAGGCCGGCGAGGGCGATGGCGGGCAGGCCCAGCAGGAATGAAAAGCGTGCCGCTTCTTCGCGTTTGAAATTCAGGAACAGCGCGGCGGTCAAGGTCGAGCCCGAGCGCGAGACCCCGGGAATTAATGCGCCGATCTGCGCGATGCCCACGATCAACGCATCACGCAAACGCATTTCGCTCACCTCGCGGGTGTGACGGGCGCGCAGTTCGGCTGCCGCCAGTAATATCGCCATCACCACACAGGCAATACCGATCACCATCAGCCCACGCAGCGGCGAGTTGCAGGTATTCAAGGTTGACGACAGCGCCAGGCCGGCGATGCAGATCGGGATGGTCGCCAGCACAATCGCCACCGCCAGCTTGAACCAGCGGTCGTTGTAGTCGCCCCGGCGCACGGCACTGATGCTGCCCGTGGTCACTTGCTGTACATCGCGCCAGAAGTAGCTCACCACCGCCGCCAGCGCCGCCAACTGCATCGCTGCGGAAAACGCCGAGCCGGGGTCTTGCCAGCCAAGCAGGGCCGGCACCACGCGCATGTGCGCGGTGGACGATACCGGCAGCAACTCGGTAATGCCCTGGATCACCCCCAGGATAAAAATCTGCAGGTAATCCAGGGAGGCAAACCCCACATCCAGGCCGGCGGAGCAGACGTTAGTCAAAATACGTGTCCTTGAAAAAAGGGAGAGCCGGCGAAGTTTATTCTAAATGTTTCTGGATTTCGGCCAGGGGCCAGGGCTATTTGCAATCGGTTCAGCCAATAGAAAGGTTGGGCAATGTATTGGCCTTGCCAGCCGATTTGTGAACAATGGCGCCCTGCGTTTTTTCACCGAGAGCCCCATGCCTGAAACCACTGTCGAATTGATCCAGACCGGCCCTGAACACGCCGAGCTGATCCGTAATCTCTACCAGTACTACGCCTATGAGTCTTCGGATTGGGAGCAGGAAGATGTCGAGGCCGATGGCCGTTTCTACATCCACGACGAGCACCTGGCCCGCTATTGGCAAGACCCGCAGTGGAGCGCCAACCTGTTATTGGTCGACGGTTATGTGGCCGGCTTCCTGTTGATCGAAGGCGGCGAACTGCCAGGCATCGATGCCCTGGAGCTGGCCGACCTGTTCATCCTCAAGCGCTACCGCCGCAAAGGCATCGGCCGCGCCATCGCCACCCAAGTGCTGTGCAGCGGCGAGGCCAATTGGCTGGTGCGGTTTTATGACCAGGACGAAGTGTCCCAGGCGTTCTGGCGCACGGTGCTGGATAACCTGCCGCGCCCGGTGCAGACCCTCGAACTCGAGGATGAACCGCACTTGATCAGCTACCTGGTGACCCACGCTTCACTGCATTGAGCGGCCATGGGCCTGGGCGGGGCTGAACAACACCTGCTGCATCGCCTGCGGTGGTTGCCCGAAGGCTCGCAGGAACGCCTGGCGCATGCGCTCGCGATCACCAAAGCCGGTCTCGCGGGCTACCACTTCGACCGGGTGGCGACTGGTTTCCATCATCGCCCGCGCCGCCTCCACGCGCAGCGCCTCAATGGCCTTGGCCGGCGTTTGCCCGGTTTCTTCGCGAAATACCCGGCTGAACTGGCGGGGGCTGAGGCGAGCGACATCGGCCAGGGCGTCCACCGACAGGTCGTGGGTGAGGTTTTCGCGGGCGTAGGCCAGGGCCAGTTGGACGCGGTCGGACTTAGGGTCCAGTTCCAGCAAGGCCGACAGTTGCGACTGTTCACTGCCGCGCCGTTGTGCGATCACCAGCTTGCGCGCAATGCGCCGGGCCAGGTCGCTGCCCAGGTCGTTCTCGACCATGGCCAGCGCCAGGTCGACCCCGGCGCTCATGCCGGCGCCGGTCCACACCTGGCCATCCACCACAAATAACTTGTCTTCTTCCAGGCGGATATCGGGGTAGCGCTTGCGAAACGCCGGCGCATGGATCCAGTGGGTGGTGGTGCGCTTACCTTCGAGCAAACCGGCTTCGGCCAGCACGAAAATACCCATGCACAGCGAGGCCACGCGGCGCGATTGCGCGGAGGCGGCCTTGACCATCTCCAATAGATTGGCTTCCGGCAGGCGAAACTCCAGGTAGCCGCTGACGATCAGCGTGTCGTAACCCTGCGGCCGAATCGGCGCGGTGTTCACCGAAAAACCCTGGGAGGTCATGACCGCGCCGCCGCTTTCCGACACCAGGTGAAACTCATAGGCCGGCTCGCCCCGCAGCAGGTTGGCGCACTCGAACACCGAGCCCAGGCTGAGGCTCAAGGACTGGAAATTCGGGTAAACCATCAACGCAACGCTGTGCATCGGCATTCTCCAAGGGGCGCGGGAGAGGCGATTGTCGGCGCGTGCCAGGTAAACGGCAACTGCCTTTGGCCGATGGCCGGAATCCTTGCGCATATGACATTGTGAGCCTGCGCCTGCGGCCCTAACATTCCTCCAACGAACTAGACGACTGGTCTAATCGGCAGGGGCGAAGCATGAACAGCGAAACCAGAAGTGCACGGCAGACCATTCTTGAAAGTGCGCAAGCGATTGTGGGCAGCAAGGGATTTTCCGCGGTGGGATTGAACGAAATACTTCAAGCCGCCGACGTGCCTAAGGGTTCGTTCTATCACTACTTCAGCTCCAAGGACGCCTTCGGTGTGGTGTTGCTCGATACCTATTTCGATAACTACACACAATCCATGGAGCAGTTGTTCAGCCAGGCGCACTTGTCTGCATACGCCAAGCTGATGCGCTACTGGCAGGCCTGGATCGACAACCACACCGGCTGCACCGACGCCGGAAAATGCCTGGCCGTCAAACTCGGCGCCGAAGTGTCTGACCTTTCAGAGCCGATGCGCCTGGCGTTGCAACGCGGCACTTCACGCACCATCGAGTTGCTCGCCCTGGCGCTGCAGCACGGTGTGCAAGACGGCTCGCTGATGATCGGGCAACCCCCCGAAAGCCTGGCGCGACGCTTGTATGCGTTGTGGCTGGGGACCAGCGTCATGGGCAAGATTACCCGTACCACCGCGCCGTTCGATGAGGCGCTGGGGCTGACCCGACAGTTGTTGGGCCACCCCGAAAACCCTGTTAATCACAACGATCGAGGCACTGGAAAATGAAAGTATTAATGGTACTGACCTCTCACGACCAGCTTGGCGATACCGGCCGCAAGACCGGCTTCTGGCTCGAAGAGTTTGCCGCTCCCTATTACGCGTTCAAGGACGCCGGTGCCGACGTCGTGCTGGCATCGCCCGCCGGTGGCCAGCCGCCGCTGGACCCGGTCAGCGACCTGCCGGACTTCCAGACCGACCAAACCCGACGCTTCGCCGCCGACCCGGCCGCGCAACAGGCCTTGGCCACCACGGTGAAACTGGATTCGGTCAACGCCGATGACTTCGACACCGTGTTCTACCCAGGTGGCCACGGCCCGCTGTGGGACCTGGCCGAGTCGCCGGTTTCCATCGCGCTGATCGAGTCGTTCGAGCGTGCCGGCAAGCCTGTCGGGTTGGTCTGCCATGCACCGGGTGCCTTGCGTCACGTCAAGGCGGTCAACGGCGAACCCTTGATCAAGGGCCGTCGCGTCACCGGGTTCTCCAACTCGGAAGAGGCGGCAGTGGAATTGACCGAGGTGGTGCCCTTCCTGATTGAAGATGAATTCAAGCAGTTGGGTGGCAAGTATGAGAAGGGCGCTGACTGGCAGTCTTTCGTGATCGTCGATGGCTTGCTGGTGACGGGGCAGAACCCCGGCAGCTCCAGCGAAGTGGCCAAGGCCCTGTTGAAACTCACCGCTTAATTTAAATAACCGATTGATGCGTTGGCGGCTCGCGAGAGTCGCCAGTGTTTTCGTTCGTCCTGAATTTGGAATATCCCATGGCTCGTCCATTGAACACCCCAGTAAAACTGGGACATCACACCTTGAACAACCGCATCGTGTTGCCGCCCCTGACGCGCCAGCGCAGTGCCCAACCCGGCGATATCGCCACCGACTTGATGGCCCGCTACTACCGTCAACGCGCCAGCGCCGGTTTCATGGTCAGCGAGGGCACCCAGATCGAGCCGCGTGGCCAGGGTTACGCGTGGACGCCGGGGATCTACACGCCGGCGCAGATCGACGGCTGGCGCAAGGTCACCGAGGCGGTGCATGCCGAGGGCGGGGTGATCTTCGCCCAGTTGTGGCATGTGGGCCGCGTATCCCATAACGCCTTGCAACCCGAGGGCGCCGCGCCGGTCGCACCGTCGGCGATCCAGGCCGTGCAAGCGAAGGCATTTATCGAAACCGCGCCGGGTGTCGGCGAGCTGAAACAGCCCCCGGTACCCCGTGCCCTGACGGTGCTGGAGATCGAGGAACTGGTCGGTCACTACGCACAGGCGGCGCGCAATGCACTGGACTCAGGCTTTGACGGGGTGGAGATTCATGCGGCCAACGGCTACCTGGTCAACCAGTTCATCTCGGCCCATTCGAACCAGCGTGAGGATGAATACGGCGGCTCACTGGACAACCGTCTGCGCTTTCTGCGCGAGATCGTCGAAGCCGTCTGCCGCGTAGTGGGTCCGGAACGTGTGGGCGTGCGCTTTTCGCCTTTGTTCAGCGGCACCGACCAAGATCGCGTGTACATCGGCCTGGTGGAAGAAGACCCGCACCACACCTACATCGAAGCGGTCAAAGTGCTGGAGCAGTCGGGTATCGCCTATGTGTCCATCGCCGAAGCCGACTGGGATAACGCCCCCGTCCTGCCGCACAGCTTCCGCCAGGCCGTGCGCAGCACCTTCAGCGGGCGCATCATCTATGCCGGTCGCTACACCGCTGAGCGTGGCGCGCAACTGGTACAGGCAGGGCTGGCGGACCTGATTGCATTCGGGCGGCCGTTTATTGCCAACCCGGACTTGCCGCAGCGGATTTTCAATGGCTGGCCGTTGAATGCGTTGAAGGCTGAAGGGTTGTATGGCGGGACTGAGGCGGGGTATGTCGATTATCCGGAATATGCCAAACCGGACTGAGCTGAGCGTTACCCCTGTAGGGGAGGGCTTCGCCCTCCAGCGGGAGCAAGCTCCCTCGCCACAGGGGCGGGAAGGGTTTATTCGACGCGCAACACAATCTTGCCGATATGGTCCCCGCCTTCCATGCGGGCGTGGGCCTGGGCGGCGTCGGTGTATTCATACACCTTGTCGATGATCGGCAGGCAGCGCCCTTCGCTCAACACTGGCCAGATATGTTCACGCAACTGCTCGGCAATCGCGGCCTTTTCTTCGCGAGTGCGGGCGCGCAGTAGCGAACCGGTGATCACCGCGCGTTTGCCGAGAATGGTCAACAGGTCCACATCATTGGCCTTGCCGCCACCGAGAAAGCCCAGCATCACCAAATGGCCGTCCATGCCCAGGGCCTTGAGGTTGTTGTTGAGGTAGGAGGCCCCCATGATGTCGAGGATCACATCCACGCCCTGGCCGGCGGTCTTCTCGGCGATGACCTGGGCAAAATCTTCCTCGCGATAATTGATCGGCTGCGCGCCGAGCTTGGCAATTGCCGCGCATTTATCGGCGCTGCCGGCGGTGGCGAAGGCCTGGATACCGAATTCCTGGCAGAGCATCAAGGCGGTGGTGCCGATGCCGCTGGTGCCGCCGTGGATCAAGGCGCGTTCGCCGCTGCAGGCGCCGCCCAGACCGAACAGGTTGGCCCAGACGGTGAAGAAGGTTTCCGGCACGGCAGCGGCCTGAATCCAGTCCATGCCTTCGGGAATCGGCAACGCCTGGCTGGCCGGCACCGCGCAGAACTGCGCATAGCCGCCGCCATTGGTCAGGGCGCAGACCTTATCGCCGAGCGCGTATTGATCCACGCCTTCGCCCAGCGCCACCACTTCACCGGCCACTTCCAGGCCGGGTATCGGGCTCATGCCGGGTTTCATCGGGTACTTGCCGGCCCGCTGCAAGGCGTCGGGGCGGTTGACCCCGGCCGCATGCACGCGAATCAGGATCTCGCCCGGGCCGGCCACCGGTACGTCTGCACGTCGCGGTTGCAGCACTTCGGGGCCGCCGGGAGCGGTGATTTCGATCAGGGTCATTTCTTGAGGCAGGGTCATGAAGGGGTTCCTGTGACGATGAGCGTATGGGTTGGGACCGTGGCGAGCGGTCGACGGTTCAGCCAGATCATGCCCGCTTCCAGCAACAGTGCAACCACAATGGCGCCAGCCGCGATCAGGAACAACAGCCCATGCTGGCCGCCACTGCCATTGAACAGCGCCGAGTAGGCAAAGCCGGCGAGCGCCTGGAAGGTGGCAAAAGACACCGTCGCCCGGCTCCAGGCGATTTGCTGCGAGTGATGCTCGGGGATCAGTTCGTGGATTCGCGCCAGCGCCAGCGGCACAATGCCCGGCGGGAACGAGCCGAGGATCAGCGCCAATACGGCAAGGGCCACGAACGAGCTGGAGACCGCCAGCGAGCCCAATGCAATCGCCTGTATCACCAGCACGACGCGAATACTCAAGCGGGCACCGAGGGTGTCGGCAAGAAATCCGTAGGTCACCGGCCCGACGATGGCGCCCAGGCCATACATCACCCAGATCATCGCCCCGACATGCGCCCCGGCACCCAAGCCGCGTGCCACGTAATCCACCAGGAACACCATGGCCGGCACCAGGCCCGCCGCCATGAAGGCGTATTGCGCGAACAGCAGGTACACCGCTGCCGGTGTCGGCGCTTTAGCCGTTGGCGGCGTTGCCTCCTGCAGCGTGCCGTTGGGCCAGGCGAACCAACTGGCGGCGGTCAGCACCAGGGCCAGCAGGCCCAGGCCGAACCAGGTCTGCTGCAGGCCCAGACTCAACAACGGCGGCACGATTGTGCCGGAGCCGGCGATGCCCAAGCCGATGCCGAGGAAAATCGCGCCACTGGCCACGCCACGGCGCGGGGCCGGAACATGCGGCAGCACGGTCGCCGCTACCAACACCATGATCGCGCCGCCGGCGATGCCCGACAGCAAGCGCCAGGCGAAGAACCACAGCACCGACAACGGATAGCCACAGGCGAAAAACGCCAGGGTCACTGCCACCATCATCAGGCGCAGCGCCGTTTTGTTGGACGTCGCTCGGGCGATGGGCCGTCCGATCAGCGCGCCCACCAGGTAACCCACCAGGTTCGCGGCGCCGAGGTAGACCACGTCGCTGGCGGAAAACCACTGGGCCTGGATCAGCGCGGGGATCAACGGCGTATAGGCAAAGCGCGCCAGGCCGATGCTGACCAGGCTGGCGCAGAGCCCGGCGAAGATCGGTAACCAGACGGCGTTTCGGGATGAAGCCTGTGTGTGCAGCATGATTGCGGTCCTGGATATTTTTCTGTGGCGCCCAGCATAGCCAGGATTGCTGATGCAATAATGCAGCGAATTTGCGGCGCGTTGATGCGTTTACGCAGCGGAGGTATTGATGAATTGGGACGATGCGCGAGTGTTCCTCGCGGTATGCCGGGAAACCACATTACGTGGCGCGGCTCGGGTGCTGGGCGTGGACCAGGCCACGGTCGGGCGGCGGATCAACGCCTTGGAAAAGTCCCTCGGCGCGACGTTGTTCCTGCGCACTTCCGAGGGCTATGCCTTGACCGCCGTCGGCGAAGCCGCGTTGCTTTCGGTGGAAAAAATGGAGCGTTCGGCCCTGGAGTTGCAGCGCCAGATACAAGGGCTGGATGAGCGTCTCACCGGCACCGTGCGCGTCAGCACCACCGACTCTTTGGCCATCGACTTCCTGATCCCGGCCATCGCGCGTCTGCATGAGCAGCACCCGGACGTGCGCGTGCAGCTGGACGCCTCGACCCAGTTCCTCAGCCTGGCCAAGCGTGAAACCGATATCGCCGTGCGTAATATCCGCCCGGACAATCCGGACCTGATCGCCCGGCGCATCGCCCGCTGGCCGGTGGGGCTGTTCGCGGCGCAGTCCTATATCGACCGCCACGGCGTGCCGGAACCCGGCAGCCTGTTCGAAGGCCATGACCTGGTGGTGTATCAACCCTACCTGCAAAGCCAGAAAGACTTGACGCTGGTCTGCGAACCGTTGGGGCGCGGGCGGATTGTGGCAGCGTTGAGCTCCAGCCTGCTGGTACGCCGCGCAATTGCCGCCGGCATTGGCATCGGCGAGATCCCGGTGTACACCGGCGAACGCGACGGCCTGGTCCGCCTGTGGCCGCAGCGCACGCGACCGTTGCCCTATGACGTCTGGCTGGTAACCCACGCCGACCTGCGTCATACCGCACGGGTGCGGGTGGTGATCGATGAAATCGTTGCGGGTTTTTCAGCGTCGCCGACCTAAGGTCAGCACACGCCTGCAAGCCCATCGTCGCGGCCAGGGCCACACTGGCGGTCGGTCATTTTCGACGGACACAGGTGGCATATGAACGAAACAAAAAAACAAGATGTCGGGCTGTTGTTCCTGCGGGTCAGCGGGGCGCTGTTTTTGCTGTGGGTGCATGGGTTGCCGAAGCTGCTCAACTACAGCGACCAGTTGAAGCTGATCGAAGACCCGTTTCACCTGGGCGCGCCGATCACCTTGCTGCTGGCCATATTTGCCGAGGTGCTGTGCCCGCTGCTGATCATCGCGGGGGTGTGGACGCGCCTGGCATGCCTGCCGATCCTGGCGGTGCTGGTGATCGCGCTGCTGGTGGTGCATCCGGAATGGACGCTGTTCGAAGGGCAGTTTGGCTGGCTGTTGATGATTATCTTCACCAGCATTCTGATTGCGGGGCCGGGGAGTCTGAGGCTGGGGCAGCGATTGGCCTGAATAGTAAAGGTGATTCAACTGTGGGAGGGGGCTTGCTCCCGATAGCGGTGGGTCAGTTATCAGTACACTGACTGAACCACCGCTATCGGGAGCAAGCCCCCTCCCACAGGGGTTACTCAGCGGTTCAGGAAGGCCAGCAGGTCTTCATTGAGCTGCTGGGTGTGGGTGGCGGCAAACCCGTGGGGCGCATCTTTGTACACCTTCAGTTGCGCGCCCTTGATCATCTCGGCGGCAACTTTGCCAGTGGTTTCGAACGGAACGATCTGGTCACCGTCACCGTGGATGACCAGGGTCGGCACGTCGATTTTCGCCATGTCCGGGCGGAAGTCGGTCTGGGAGAACGCGGTGACGCAATCCACGGTGGCTTTCAGCGAGGCTTGCAGCGCGATCTGCAGGGTCTGGGTGAGCACGCCCTCCGAGACTTTCTGGCCCTTGTTGAGGCCAAAGAACGGCGTGTTGAAATCGCTGATGAATTGCGCGCGGTCCTTCAGCAGGCCGGCCTTGATGCCATCGAAGACGTCGTTGGGCACGCCCTGCGGGTAATCGGCTTTCTGCCCGAAGATCGGCGTCACCGCACCCAGCAGTACCAGCCCGGCGACCCGCGCGCTGCCATGGCGCGCGATATAGCGGGCCACATCACCGCCACCCATGGAGAAACCCACCAGGGTCACGTCCGTCAGGTCAAGGTGTTCGATCAACTGGGCGATATCGTCGGCGAAGGTGTCGTAGTCGTTGCCGGTCCACGGCTGGTCCGAGCGACCAAAGCCTCGGCGGTCGAACGCGATCGTGCGAAAGCCACGGCTGCTCAGGTATTCCATCTGGTATTCCCACATGTCGGCATCCAGCGGCCAGCCGTGGCTGAACAGCACGGGTTTGCCGCTGCCCCAGTCCTTGAAGTAGATCTGGGTACCGTCTTTGGCAACGAATGTGCTCATCTGAAACTCCTGTGTCTGCATGAAAAGACTGAGTAAAAAATCCGCCTTGTTACATCGCGAAAAGCCTGCGCCAAAAAAACAAGCCGGGCTTGTATCGGTGTGCTTGCCTCAATTACCAACTGAACTTGAGCTCCATGCCCAGGTAGTTGCTGTCGTGCCCGCCGGCATCACGCAGGGTCTGGCCGACCGCGTAGTGCACGGCTTCGACCGCGCCGGTCAGGTTCGGCGTGAAGGCGTAGTCGGTTCTCAGCTGACCGTAGGCACCGGTCCAGCGTTCACCCTGGCCCGCAGTGCCGGCGACCGGCAGGTTGGGCTGGGTGTAGACCGCATCCGCAGTGGTTTGCCGCCACAGCAGGCCGATGGCGGTTTGCACGCTGAGCTTGGCGATCGGCTTGACGGTGATCGATGGCTTGACGTGAATCAGGTTGCTGTAGCCGGTATAGCCCGCCAGGGAAAAGTAGTAGCCGTTGGGAAACAGCGGGTTAAAGGTGCCGACGGTGCCGTCACCGGTTTTGCGATCGCCCGAGGCAATGTCCAGTTGCAGGCCCAGGCGCGGCTTCCACGCCAGGCTGTCGAAGGTGTAGCCGGTGCGGCTGCCGCCGGCCCAGGCGCGAATATCTTTGCTGCCCACCGAGCCGCCTTGCAGCATGGCTTCGATGTCCCAGTCGAAGCCCTGGGCCGCGCCACCCAGGCGCGCATCGAACAGCTGGCGCGTTTCGTCGCCATCGGCGTCCAAGTAGTGCGCCGCGCTGCGCTCATACACGCCGTAGTAGGCCGACAGCTCATTTGTGCCGCCCACCAGGCGCTCGACCCGCAGCATATGAAAACGCGCGTCACTGTTGGACTTGTCGTCGAAATGCCGGCCATCCTGGTACTGCACCGGTTGGCTGGCGATCCCGATAAAGCGCCAGTTCGGCGTTTCCCAGTCGGCCCACAACGCATCGAACGACTGCCGCACATTCGGGCCGTCCCGTGACGAAATGAAGCGCTGCAAGTCGAAGGCAAAGTCCTGGCGACCGATACGGCTCTTGAACGTGCCGCTGCTGAAGGTGTTCACGTATTCGGCGAAGGCCAGGCGCAAATCCACGCGGTTCTGATCGGCGCCGCCCAGGGTGGTTTTGTCATAGGCGCGCACGTCCTCGAGCTGGGTGAACACGCGCCAGTGTTCATTCAAATGCAGGTCGGCATGAACCTGGAAGCGCTGGATCAGGTAGCGATCACGGGCCACGTTCTTCACGCCGAAACCGCTGGCGTCATTCATCTCGAAACGCTCGCGCAAGGTCGCGCCCAGGGACAGGTAGGTGAACGGGTTGGCGCCCGACAGCGGGATGTACTTGAGGGTGTCCAGCGGCTGCGTGCGCAGCACCGGATCCTTGAGCACCGACCAGTCTTCCTGCCAGCGATTGGCCTTGATCGCCGGTCGGCTCGGTGAATCGTCGGCGTGGACGCTGCCGACGAGCAGCGGCCACAGCACGGCCAGGCTCCAGCCTGTGTGCCGGATCATTTTTTCGCGGTGAGTTGGTGAATTTCCGCGACATAACCGCCGGGGAATTCGACCATTGCACTGCGCCGGCCTTTGCTGTCGAACTCGGGCACCAGCACCTTAGCGCCAGACCCGCTGGCCTTGCCGAGGGTGGCGGCCAGGTCGCTGACTTGATAGCCGGTGGTGTCGTGGCCGAACGGGTAGGGCAGATGGCCATTGGTAACCAGCACCGCCATGCGCCCGAAGGCTGACTCGATCTCGACGCGACGGTACTCGCCGCCCGCTTGGCCGACATCAGCGGCGGGAGCGTGCTTGTCGTCGTTCACTATTTTGCCGTGGGAGAAGCCGAGGAACGCCTTGATAAAGCGCTCGGCGCTGTCATTGGACACATACACGCGGTTCTCCGGAACCGCCTCGAACGCCGCGTAGTCCGGGGCCTTGGTGTGCCAGTAGAGCTGCATGTTGACGCCGCCCGGCCACTGCACCACGGCATCACGGCCGATGGGGTCGGGAAAATCGCTGACGATCACATCGGCGCCATTGTCCCGCGCCGCCTTGAGGGCTATGTCCATGTCCTTGACCAGATAGCCGTTGCGTTCCTGGCCGAACGGATGCGGCACGGGCGTGGTGAAGCCGAACAACGAGACCGTGCCCGCCGGGGTTTGCAGCAATTGCGAAGTGGTGCTGCTCGGCACCGGCAGCACATTCACCACCACCTGGGGCGTGCTCTTGCCGCCGAAGGTGGCCAGGAAACTCTGGGCGAAACGGTCGACATCGGCCGGCGCCACATACACGTGGCTGGTGTCGTATTGCGGCGCCACGGCGACGCTTGGGGTGGCCGCCAAAGCGCTGTTCATCATGGCGCTTGCCAACAGCGTCAATGCTACGGATACCTTGATTGCTTTGTTACGCATGCCCATTCTCCAGCGCTCGGGTTCGAAAGCCGTGAGGTTAGGGGGCAGGCGCCATTGGGAATTGTATGGACGTGCTCGGTTGAACGTTTCAGCGGCCAGGCGTGTCCACCGAACTCTTCCGTCAGATCACACAGGTGAACGAAATGGCCAAGACTTACAGCTATGCCGCTCGGGACTCCAAGGATTCGCTCAAGCCCTTTACCTTCGAGCGCCGCGCCCCCGGCGCGGATGACGTACAGATCGAGATTCTTTATTGCGGGGTATGCCATTCCGACCTGCACACCGCCCGCAACGAGTGGAACAACACCCTGTACCCGTCGGTGCCCGGCCATGAAATCGTCGGCCGTGTGACGGCGGTCGGCGCGAATGTGAAGACATTCAAGGTGGGTGACCTGGCGGGTGTCGGTTGTATGGTCGACAGCTGCCAGCAGTGCGCATCCTGTGCCGAGGGCGAGGAGCAGTATTGCGAGAACGGCTTTACCGGCACCTATAACGGCCCGCTGTTCGGTGGCGAGAATACCTACGGCGGTTATTCGGACAACATCGTGGTCAAGCAGCAATTCGTGCTGCGCATCTCCCACGATGATTCGAACCTGGCGGCGGTGGCGCCGTTGCTGTGTGCCGGGATTACCACCTATTCGCCGCTGCACCACTGGAAGGTCGGCCCAGGCAAGAAGGTCGGAGTGGTCGGCCTTGGCGGGCTTGGGCATATGGCGGTGAAGATTGCCCACGCCATGGGGGCGCATGTGACGTTGTTCACCACTTCGCCGAACAAGCGTGAAGGTGGGCTGCGTTTGGGCGCTGATCAGGTGGTGGTGTCGAAGAATGCCGATGAGATGGCCAAGGTGGTCAACAGCCTGGATTTTATCCTCAATACGGTGGCTGCGCCCCATGACCTTGATGCGTTTATCAACCTGCTCAAGCGTGATGGCACGATGACGCTGGTGGGGGCGCCGGACAGTCCGCATCCGTCGCCTGCGGTATTCAACCTGATTTTCAAGCGGCGCAGTTTGGCGGGGTCGTTGATTGGTGGGATTCAGGAGACTCAGGAGATGCTGGATTTTTGCGCTGAGCATGGGATTGTTTCGGATGTTGAGATGATTGATATCCAGGGGATTAATGAGGCGTATGAGCGGATGCTCAAGGGGGATGTGAAGTACCGGTTTGTGATTGATATGGAGAGTTTGAAGAGGGAAAGTCAGGTGGCTTGATCTAGTTGGGTTGGATTGAGTACATATCCGTTGCTGCGGTAACGGCTACTTAGGGTTCCGCTCTTACAGCGGGTCACTTTTGGAAGGACCTGTACGGACCGGACACATGGTTGACGGGTGTGCGGGGACATGGTGGACACTTTTGGCGAACCCACTTCGCCGGAAAGCCATCATGCCCTGGACCACGAGAGACGCCATGAGCCTGAAAGAAGAGTTCGTTGCTTTAGCACGGCAACCCGGCAGCAATAAACGTGAGTTGTGTCGACGATTCGGTATCAGCCCGCAAACGGCCTACAAGTGGTTGAAACGCTATGAAGTGCAGGGGCAGTCTGGACTGCAGGAGAAGTCCCGAAAACCTGTAACTAGCCCAAAGCTAACCGCGCCAGCTCTGGAAGCGGAAGTCATAGCGCTTAGGCAAGCACATCCAGCTTGGGGCGGACGCACAATCAGCAGCCTCTTAAAAAAGCAGATTGCTCCTAGCACTGTCACCAATGTTCTGCACCGACACGGGTTGATTCAGCCTGTTCAGAAGGAACAAGAAGCAAAGCTGAGATTTGAACACGATGCACCTAACGATCTTTGGCAGATGGATTTCAAAGGGCACTTCCCAACGCAAGAAGGCCGATGCCATCCCCTGACGTTGTTGGACGATCACTCACGATTCAATTTGGCGATTCAAGCTTGTGATAACGAGCGTGGAGTCACCGTGAAGGAAAAGATGATCGAGGTATTCCAGCGCTTTGGTTTACCGGCTCGCATCAACGTTGACAATGGACCGCCATGGGGCTCGCCACGCAATCCTGGGGAAATCACAGAACTAAGTATCTGGTTGATTCGCCTGGGGATCAGGATCAGCTTCAGTCGTCCTTATCACCCTCAAACCAATGGAAAGATTGAGCGTTTCCATCGTTCACTCAAAGCGGAGGTGCTTGATGGGCGTCAATTCTCCACGATCAAGGATGCTCAAACAGCGTTTGATCAATGGCGTGAGGTCTATAACTTAAAACGCCCTCACCAAGCACTGGACTACAAGGTGCCTATGGACCGGTATCGAGCGAGCCCCTGGGCTTATCCGCAGCAGCTATCGGAGTTTGAATATGGGCCAGATGATGTGCTGGCCAAGGTTTATCACAGCCGATTTCGCTTTCAAAAACGTTATTTCAGCATCGCCAAGGGGCTGGTTGGGCAGCACATCGCAGTTCGGCCTAACCCTGAAAGTGACGGGCGCTTTAACGTCTACTTCTGCCACCACTTCCTACGAACGATCGACGTGAGCAAACCGGACTATGATTGATAATGTGTCAACTATGTCCCCGCACATGTGTCCACCATGTGTCCGGTCCGTACAGAAGGACCCAAAAGTAACCAAAAGGTCCTCGCCCCACCACTCGGCACCTCGCTTAGGCTCGGTGTGCCCGAACGCAGGCTTGAATCCGTGGGCCGCCGCCATGCGCCATCCATGGCGCAGGGCGGCTAACCCGGCGTCCTGCCGGGTTACCCACGGATTCAAGCCTGCGTTCGGCCAGCGTGGTTAACGGGGCGACTGAGATCAAGATCCAAAGCAAGAGCAAGAGCCAGATCAAAAGATTGCTGACTTCGTCAGCGTCTGAGGAAGTAGAAGCGACACCTCGCACGCTTCAATAATCAGGTCGGCTCTAAGGCCGCCTCGCTTTGCTTTTGATTTTGCTTTTGATCTTAAGCGCCCCGTTAAACCACGCTGGCCGGAATTCGACAGTGATTTGGGGGGTAAACCGGCAGGACGCCGGTTTAGCCGCCCCGCGCCATGGATGGCGCGTGGTGGCGGCCCCCCAAATCACTGTCGGATTACGGGCACACCGAGCCTAGGCGAGGTGCCGAGTGGTGGGGCAAGAGCCCTTTGGTTACTTTGGGGCTCTTTTCCAAAGTGACCCGCTGTAAGAGCGGAACCGCCAGCCGCCATGACCTAAATAACGGATATGTACTCGGTCAATTCCAAAAAAATCCCGGCCAACCTCAAGCCACCATGATGATCTTGGACACCAACTCCACCACCGTCTTGGCCTGCAACTTCCTCATCAACCGCGCCCGATGCACCTCCACCGTCCGATGCGAAATCCCCAATCTCAGCGCGATTTCCTTGGACTTGAGCCCGTTGACAATGTGCATGGCAATCTCCCGCTCCCGCGGCGTAAGGTCTCCTGTGCCCTGATGGGTGCGGTCCAGCCGCTCGAAGTGCCAGATCATCAACTTGAACGGATCCCTGGGCGTGAGCGTGTAGCCATGGGACCTGGCCCAGAACACCTCGCCGTTGCGATGCTGCATGAAGCGCTCGTCGGAATAAAAACCGCTGTCGCTGTCGAGCAACCACTCATGGCTGCGCTTGCCGATGGCGTGGTAGTCGGCCTGGGACGGGTAAATCAGCAGGGTCAATTGATTGACCAACGTCGCGTGGGTGTAGCCGAACAGGTTCAGGAACGCGTCGTTGCAGTCGATGATCACGCGGTTGCTGGTGACCAGCTGCGGCGCGGGGGACAGCTTGAACGCCAGGCGTTCAAGGTTCTGCAATGGCGGGGTAATCACGGTCATGGGCATCCTGCCTCGTTGTTCAACTGACTGGCGGACTACTTATCCATGTAAGTAGTTACACGAATTGGCCCGCGACCAGAGGTGGGTCATTGTAGGGAAAGTCCGGTTCAAGAACAGAAGAAATTGATTATGCCTGTTGATTGCGTGTCTATCGTTGCCGCTGGTCATTCGCGTTTTGGTCGCTTGGAAGGCACCACGCTGGAAGATCTGATTGTTCAGGTCACGCGGGAGGCCTTGAGCGATGCCGCCCTTGAGGCGGCGCAAATCGACGCGCTGTTCCTCGGCCATTTCAATTCCGGGCTGGTGCCGGATGGGTTTGCCGCGTCGTTGTTGCTGCAGGCCGACCCTGGGCTGCGCTTCAAGCCGGCCACCCGCTGTGAGAACGCCTGTGCATCTGGTTCGGCGGCGATCCAGGCCGGCGTCAATGCGATTCTCTCCGGCAGCGCCGAATTGGTGCTGGTGGTGGGGGCCGAGAAAATGACCCATACCTCCACGGCCGCCGTTACCCAGGCGCTGGCCGGCGCCGGTTACCAGAACGACGCGGCCGAAGCCGGGCTGAGTTTCCCGCAGTTGTTCGGCCGCGCCGCTCGCCAATACGCCGAGCGCTACCATTGCCCGCTGGGCTCGATGGCGGCGATTGCCACCAAGAACCACTCCAATGCCATGGCCAACCCGTTGGCGCAGATGCACCGCGAGATGAATTTCGAGCACTGCAATAACGTGTCCCAAAGCAACCCGTTCGTGGCCGAGTCGCTGCGCCTCACCGATTGCTCGCTGATCAGCGATGGCGCTGCGGCGATTGTGCTGGCGTCGCCCAAGCGTGCGCGGGCGTTTCGCCGTGATGTGCAGATTCGCGCGATGACCCAGGTCAATGACACATTGCCCATCGCCCAGCGCGACATCCTGGCATTCGAAGGCCCGCAGCGGGCGATTCATTCGGCGCTGCGCGGGGCGAATGTGACCCTGGCCGACCTGAGCTTCGCCGAGGTGCATGATTGCTTCACCATCGCCGAACTGCTGATCTACGAAGCCATGGGCCTGGCGCCCAAGGGCGAGGGGCACCGTGTGCTCGACAGCGGCGTGGTGCGTGCCGGCGGGCGCTTGCCGGTGAACCTTTCCGGTGGGCTCAAGGCCAAGGGCCATCCCGTCGGCGCGACCGGTGTTTCGATGCATGCCCTGGCATTCCGGCAATTGACCGGCGAGCCGATTGGCCTGGCGGTGCCCAACGCGGAGTTCGGCCTGGTGTTCAACATGGGCGGCATGGCGGTGGCCAACTATGCTTCGGTCCTGCACGCGCGCCGGTACTGAGCCATGAACATTGCCAATTGGTTGCACGACACCCAGCGTCGCGACCCGCAACGCCCGGCGTTGTTCGACGGCGCCCGGCAAGTGGCTGACTACGCCACCTTCGCCGCCCATGTGCGCCAGCGCGCCGCGCACCTGGTCGACCAGCACGGCTTGCAGCCAGGGGACGCGGTGGCGGTGCTGATGAAAAACAGCTGCGATTACCTGGAGTTGCTCTACGCCATCTGGTGGATGGGCGCGGTGGCGGTACCGATCAATGCCAAGCTGCACCCGACCGAGGCGGCATGGATCGCGGATAACGCCGAAGCACGTGTGATCTTTACCGATGGCGGCCGGGTGTTTTCATCGCGGGATTTGCCTGCGCGCTGCACGGAACTTGACGGTCACGTGCTGCCACCGAACCAGGGCTGGCCAACCCTGGAGCAACCGGTACCGCGCCAGGACAACGACCTTGCCTGGCTGTTCTACACCTCCGGCACCACCGGGCGTTCCAAGGGTGTGATGCTGTCCCATGGCAACCTGATCGCCATGTCGTTGTGCTACGCCACCGACGTCGACCCGGTCAGCGCCGCCGATGCCGCGCTGTACGCCGCGCCGATGTCCCATGGCGCCGGGCTCTACAACTTTATTCACGTACGCTGCGGCGCGCGGCATGTGGTGCCGGCGTCCAACGGTTTTGACGCCGCCGAGTTGTTCGGGCTGGCGGCAGAGTTGGGCAGCGTCTCACTGTTTGCCGCGCCGACCATGGTCAAGCGCATGGTCGAGCAGGCACGGCAACAGGGCTATCACGGCGAAGGCATCAAGACCATCGTCTACGGCGGCGGCCCGATGTACCTGGCTGACTTGCGCGACGCCGTCGACACGTTCGGCCCCCGCCTGGTGCAGATCTACGGCCAGGGCGAGAGCCCGATGACCATCAGCGTGTTGCCCCGTGGGCTGATCGCCGACCGCCAGCGCGCCGACTGGGC
Organism: Pseudomonas sp. R2-37-08W; assembly: GCF_003851705.1. Taxonomy (NCBI): domain Bacteria; kingdom Pseudomonadati; phylum Pseudomonadota; class Gammaproteobacteria; order Pseudomonadales; family Pseudomonadaceae; genus Pseudomonas; species Pseudomonas sp. R2-37-08W. The sequence goes on from NZ_CP027728.1 coordinate 2,542,413, forward strand.
GACCCTGGCCGCGTCCGTAGGCTACGCGCAAGCCTGCGTGGAAATCCGCATTCTCGATGCCCGCCACCGATCGTTGCCGACCGGCGAGCGCGGTGAGATCGCGGTGCGCGGCGCCACGGTGATGCAAGGCTATTGGCGCAATCCGCCGGCCACCAGCGACACCCTGGTCGAGGGTTGGCTGCTCACCGGTGATATCGGCTTTCTCGACCCCGCCGGCTACCTGACCCTCACGGATCGCTCCAAGGACGTGATCATCAGCGGCGGCAGCAATGTGTACCCGCGCGAAGTCGAGGAGGTGCTGGCCCAGCATCCCGAGGTGTTCGAAGTGTGCGTGGTGGGCGAGCCGGACCCGCAATGGGGCGAGTCGGTGGTGGCGTTTGTGGTGACGCGCAGCGGCGAGCCCCTCGACGAAGGTGAGCTCACGGCATGGTTTGTGGCGCGCATGGCCTCGTTCAAAAAACCGAAAAAATATGTGTGGCGCAGCGATTTACCCAAGAACAGCTACGGCAAAGTCCTCAAGACCGACTTGCGGCAGTGGTTGAAAGCAGCGACTATCGCCGCGCTTTAGCACGGATCGACCAACAGACAAGGAGTCCCCCCGATGGGCAATCACGCGCAAGACACCGTCCGCAAACGCCGCCGCGCGTTTCTCGGTGCCACCTCCGGCCACTTGATCGAGTGGTATGACTACGGCGTCTACGGCTTTCTTGCCGTGTATATCGGCCAGGCGTTCTTCGTTTCCGACGACCCCACCACCAGCCTGCTGGCCAGTTTTGCCGCGTTCGCCCTGAGCTTCTTCATCCGCCCGTTGGGCGGGCTGTTCTTCGGCCCGCTGGCGGACAAGATCGGCCGGCGTAAAACCCTGATCATGGCGCTGGTGATGATGACCGGCTCCACGGTAATGCTGGGGCTGCTGCCGACCTATGCCACCCTCGGCATCGTCGCCCCGATCCTGTTGATCCTGGTGCGCTGCGTGCAAGGCTTCTCGGCGGGCGGTGAGATCGGCACCGTGACCAGCTTCATTTCCGAATACGCCGGCCCTGGCCGACGCGGCTTTGCCACCTGCTGGCTGATGGTCACCGCGGTGCTCGGCCTGCTGCTGGGTGGCGCCGTGGCCAACGGCATGACCTGGGTGCTGGGCGCCGAGGTCATGCAGGAATGGGCCTGGCGCGTGCCGTTCCTGATCGCCGCGCCCCTGGGCTTCATCTCCATGTACATCCGCCTCAAGCTTGAAGACAGCCCTGAGTTCCTGGCCTTGCAACGTGCCGGGCAAACTTCCCGTGCGCCCCTGCGCGAGGTCTGGCAGTGGAAGCGCGCCATCGCCCTGGTGTTCTTCATCATCACCTTGCACAGCTCGATCTTTTACCTGGTCCTGACTTTCGCCTCGACCTACATGGCCAAGATTCTCAAGTTCGACAGCGGCACCACCTTGCTCTATGTGTTCGTCGCCAGTTTCTCGGCGGCCTTCGTCATGCCGTTCGGTGGCGCATTCACCGATAAATACGGGCGCAAGCCGTTCCTGATGGTGGTCGGCACGCTGGCGACCCTGGCGATGTTCTGGCTGTTCAAGATGGCCCCGACCGCAACGCCGGCAACGTTCTTTGCGCCGTTGATGGCGGTGGCGATTCTGTTCGGCCTCTATGCTTCGTCCACCTATGCGCTGATGAGCGAACTGCTGCCCACACGCATCCGTTCCACCGGCATCGCCGTGGCGTACAACGTGCCGGTGGCGGTATTTGGCGGCAGCGCGCCGCTGATCTCCACTTGGCTGATCAAGGTGACCGGCGACATTACCTCGCCCTGGTACTTTTACGTGGCGACCGGAGTGGTGTCGTTGATTGCCTTGGTGCTGTTGCGCAAGGACGACTTCGTGGCCAGCGCCAGCCCGGTGGCGGCGCCTGCGGGGGCTGCATTGGCCTGAGGCGTTGCATCGGCGCGCTGACTGCGCCAGGCTTGGCAGCCTCATCCCTTCGGAATGAATCGCGTGCAGGCTACCCGTTTGACCCTGATCTGCCATGCGGCCACGCCGTCGCAAAAACAGGCGCGCTTTGCCAATGACGAATCGCTGGTCATGGACTGGCAGGGCGCGGCGCTGTCGTTGGCAGGCCGTTACCCCGAGACGGCGCGCCTGCTCTGCGGGCCGGAGGCGCGAACCCGGCAGACGGCGGGTTTGTTCGGCGAACAGCCGGGCATCGAACCGGCTCTGCGCGACGTCGATCTTGGGCACTGGAAAGGCCAGGCCCTGCGCGCGCTCGACAGCGCTGAGCTGAATGCCTGGCTCACCGACAGCGCCCATGCGCCCCATGGTGGCGAATCAGTGGCGCACCTGTGCACGCGGGTCGGGCAGTGGATGAAGGCCCTGGAAAACCAGCCAGGGCATGTGCTGGCGGTGACCCACCCCTTTGTGATCCGTGCCGCGCTGTTGTACGTCATGCAGTACCCGGCCTCGATGTTCTACCGGATCGACGTAGAACCACTGTCGCGCACCGAGCTGCGCTTCAACGCGGTCTGGCGCCTGCGCCTGGAAACTTATGCCTGAGCCCACGATCATGGCAAAATCCACGCCCCGCAATGAGAGCAACCCATGAAACGCATCCTGATCATCGGCATTGGCGCCGGCAACCCTGACTACATCACGATGCAGGCCGTGAAGGCGCTGAACCGCACCGACGTGTTTTTCCTGATGGACAAGGGCCAGAGCAAGGACAAGCTGATCGACCTGCGCCGTGAAATCTGCGAAACCTACATCACCAGGCCCGGCTACCGCTTCGTCGAGGCCGACTGCCCCGAGCGCGTGCGCGGTGATATCGACTACACCACCGCGGTGCGCGACCTCAACCGCGACAAGCAGCAAACCTTCGAGCGCATGATCAACGAGGACATGGCCGACGGCGAAGTGGGGGCGTTCCTGGCCTGGGGTGACCCGGCGTTGTACGACAGCACCATCCGCATTTTGCAGGCGATCCTTGCCGAGGGGCGCTGCGCATTCGAGTTCGAGGTAATTCCCGGCATTACCAGCGTGCAGGCCCTGGCGGCCCAGCATAAGGTGGCGTTGAACCGTATCGGCAAGTCCATTGAAATCACCACCGGGCGCCGCCTGGCGGCGGGGCAGGCGAGTGATGCCGACACCCTGGTGGTGATGCTCGATGCCGAAGATTCCTACCGCAGCGTGGCGGATCAGGACCTGGATATCTATTGGGGCGCCTACCTGGGCACGCCGGACGAAATGCTGATCAGTGGCAAAGTCGGTGAGGTCGCGGACGAAATCCAACGGGTGCGCAAGGCCGCGCGACTCGCCAATGGCTGGATCATGGACACCTATTTGTTGCGCAAACCCTGAGGGATAGACCCCATGCTCAAACTGCTCGCTCTAGCGCTGACCTTGCTGGCCGGTGTCGCCCACGCGGATTCCGACCTGCATACCGACCTGCCGTTGTCGTACCTGGAGCAAACCCAGGGCGATGCACGCAACCAACCGCTGGTGATTTTCCTGCATGGCTTTGGCAGCAACGAGCAAGACCTGTTCGGTATCAAGGATGCGCTGCCTTCCACCTGGACCTACCTGTCGGTGCGCGCGCCGATGCCGGTGGAGCCGCATGGCTATCGCTGGTTTACCAAGACCCCCGGCGACGGTGATTACGATGGGGTGACGGCCGACCTGCAAAGCAGCGCCAGGCTGCTCGAAGACTTTATCGGCAAAGCCACCGCCAAGTACCACACCGAGCCTGACCGGGTGTTCCTGGTAGGGTTCAGCCAGGGCGCGATCATGTCCTATGAGGTGGGCTTGCGCAGGCCCGAGCTGGTGCGTGGTATAGCGGCCCTGAGCGGCAGCGTGTTGCCGGTGCTCAAGGCCGAGCTCAAGCCGAATGAAGCGTTGGACAAGCTGGCGATCTTTATCGGCCATGGCACCTTGGACCAGGCGCTGCCTTATGCCTCGGGAACGCGGGCCAACGAGGTGCTGGAAGGGATTGGCTTGAAGCCGCAGTTTCATGGGTATCCGGGGATGAACCATACAATCAGCGAGGCGGAAATCCAGGACCTGAAGGCTTGGCTGGAGAAGAGCCTCAAATAAACACGGTGGACAAATGTGGGAGGGGGCTTGCTCCCGATGGCGGTATTTCAGTCACAGATGTATCGACTGATTCACCGCTATCGGGAGCAAGCCCCCTCCCACATGGGTTTTGTGTTATTTACCGCCAGTAATCTGCTTCACCAGCGCCGCATGCCCCTTCACATCGTCCGCCCGTGAAATCGCCTGGATCACCAGCAGGTGATTGCCGGAGCCAGCCAGGAACGTGGAGTTCAGGGTCTTGCCGCCGCCTTGGGTAGCCGTGCTGTCGACCTGGCGCAGGCCAAGGCCCTTGAACGTCAGTTTTTTTTCGCCGAGTTTCTTGAAGTCGGGCAGGGCGGCGCTCTGGTTCTTGACGAAATCGCTCACGGCACCATCGAGAAATTTGGCGTCGTTATCCTGGATTGACACCCCATCGTTACGTACGGTTTCGGCGACGATCACCACGCTTTTCGTGTTCGCATTGGCGTACAGGGTGCCTTGGGTATCGGCGGTGCCGTCGTCAGCTTTGCCCGAAGGCAGGGCGTCGGCGGTGTAGGCCTTGGGCAGGCTGAAGGTGAACTTGCCGCCCAGGGTGGAAAGGGTTTGCGTGGCCGGTTTGGCGGCGGCGAACACGCTGCTGGCGGTAAGCGCGAGGGCCAGCAGCACTGCAGTCTTGGTGAAGGTGGCCATGAAGCGCTCCAGAGATGAACGAAATTGCGGCGTATTCTGTCAGAAAATTCGCAATATCGTTCATCTGCAGCCTCACACCTTGTCGGACTCTTCCTGAAGCCGGTCCATCTCAAACAAGCGCGCCAGTTCTGCACGGGCTTCCTGGGCGGTCTGCATGACTTTGGCCGCATCGTCGTACACCGCATGCTGGGCGGCGAGGACTTGCTGGTCGTGGGCCCTGAAGCGGTCGATGCGTGCATCGGCCTGGGCCTGGCTCAGACCAAGGCCGACCAGGGTGCGGCGGCTCATCTCCAGGCTTGAGTAAAAGGTTTCACGCACCGGTGAGGCGTCCAGGTCTACCAGGCGGTGGACGTGCTGGCGGTTACGCGCGCGGGCGATGATCTTCATGTGCGGGTAGAGGTTGCGCACCAGTTCGGCGGTCTTGATGTTGATCTCAGGATCATCCATGGCGATCACAAAGAATTCCGCCTGGTCGACCTTGGCCGCATGGAGGATTTCCGGGCGTTGCGGGTCACCGTAGAACACCGGCATACCGCCAAAACTGCGGGTCAGTTCGATGGTTTCCACCGAGGTGTCGAGGGCGATGAACGAGATGTTCTGTGCGCGCAGGATTCGCGCGACGATCTGGCCCATCCGGCCCATGCCGGCAATCACCACGCGCGGCGCGTCGCCTTCAATGGCGCGGTACTCCTCGGGCACGTCCACCGGCTTGGCCTTGGACTTGAACAGCTTCGGGCACACCAACAGCAGCAGCGGGGTCACGGCCATGGACAGGGTGATGGTCAACACCAGCACATCGTAAAGGTGCGGTTCGAACAGGCCCTGGTCGCGGCCGATCTTGAACACCACGAAGGCGAACTCACCTCCCGCCGCCAACACCACGCCCAGGCGCAGAGCGCTTTCGCGATTGAGCTCGCCCACCATGCGCCCTACGGCGTACAGCAGCGGCAGTTTCAAACCGATCAACAGCAAGGTCAGTCCGATCACCACCAGCGGTGTGCTGAGCAGCAGGCTGAGGTTGGCGCCCATGCCCACGCTGATAAAAAACAGCCCCAGCAGCAGGCCCTTGAACGGTTCGATCTGGGATTCCAGTTCGTGGCGGTATTCCGAGTCCGCCAGCAGCAGCCCGGCGAGGAACGCGCCGAGGGCCATGGACACGCCCACCAGTTCCATCAGCCAGGCGGTACCGATCACCACCAGCAGCGCGGTGGCGGTGGAGACTTCACGCAGGCCGGTCTTGGCGACGATACGAAACACCGGTCGCAGCAGGTAGCGCCCGCCGATGATCACCACGGCAATGCTGCCGAGGATTTGCAAGACGTGTTGCACGCCCTGGGCTTCGCTGGTCGGATGATCGCTGCCGGCCAGCAGCGGCACCATGGCAATCAACGGGATCGCTGCAATGTCCTGGAACAACAGGATCGCGAAGGCCAGGCGCCCATGGGGTTGGTTGAGTTCCTTGCGCTCGGCCAGGCTTTGCAGGCCAAACGCGGTGGAGGACAGCGCCAGGCCCAGGCCCAGCACAATCGCGCTGTTCCATGACTGGTCAAACAGCCACAGCGCTACCACGCCCATCACCAGCCCGGTCAGCAGCACCTGGGCCAGGCCGACACCGAATACCGCCTTGCGCATCACCCATAACCGTTTGGGCGAAAGCTCCAGGCCGATGATAAACAGCAACAGCACCACGCCCAGTTCAGAGAACTGCGCCACGCTTTGCGGGTTGCCGATCAGGCCCAGCACCGAGGGGCCGATGATCACCCCGGCGAACAGATAGCCCAGCACCGCGCCCAGTTGCAGACGCTTGGCCAACGGCACGGCCAGCACGGCGGCGAACAGGAACACCACGGCTGCTTGTAACAGGTTGCCTTCATGGGGCATTGCGAACTCCATTGTTTGCTTGAATCAGATGCTGACGCTTTCAAGGGCGAGGGAAAGGGCCCTATTAGAGCGTGTTTTCACATTTTGAAACTTGTATTTTTGATGCAGAGGTCAATGAATGTGGCTGTTATCTGGCGGATTTCGGCGGCTACGGATGTTTGCTTTTCGTGGAAGCTGAAGAATCTACAAACATTTTCTCCCAATGCTCGGCTGGCAGACTCGTCCCCCTAAGCCTAAAGTCATGCCCTTGAGTTTATATTCCTTTAAGGGAATGTTGCGTAGTTTTAAAAATTGAGCACGTGCATAGACTCATGGCAGAAAGCTGTATGACATCCATTTGAAAACATTGCGCAAAGAGGGCCGTACCCATGGCTAAAAAATTCGCTGATCTCAAGGCGCGCATGACTCCCGAGTCGCGTGCCGATGCCGAGCAGCTTTTTCAACAGCATCTGAGAGAGATGCCCCTGCATGAGCTGCGCAAGGCGCAGCAACTGAGCCAGGAAAGCCTGGCCAAGGCGTTGAATATCAATCAGGCGGCGGTCTCGAAAATGGAGCGTCGCACCGATATGTACATCAGCACATTGCGCGACTACATACGTGCGATGGGGGGAGAGCTGGAAATTATCGCGACGTTTCCCGATGGCCAGGTAAAAATCGACAACTTCGCGCGCTGAACCAGTCCGGCGTCGCGATGCCTGTGGTTTTCATCTCGGCTTGATTGGCTCTTTGTTACCATGGCCGCCCCTTGTCACCAGGAGTCACCGGCCCATGCAACAGCAGTGGGATGAAATGCACCGCACCCGCAAGCCTACGTTCGTCCTGTGTGGCGAGCCTCAGGGGGACGTGCTCAATCTCTATGTGCACGGTTATTCGGCGTTTTTCAGCCAGCAGCAGTTGGCCGGCTTCAAGGAACAACTGGCCGGCATTGAAGGCTCGACCAACCTGATGTTGTTCTGGCCGGCGGGGCACTTCCTGGAAAACCTGTTTGCCCCGTTCAAGGAGGTAATCGCCTCGATGCTCGGCGGCGGTGGCCTGGGCGCGGCGACCGTGGGTGTGGGCAAGGCGATCGCGTATTTTCTCGACCATTACAAAAGTGTCGAGGCGCGGGTCGATGAAGTGGCCAGGACCTTGCTGCCTGAGCTGGCGAGCTACCTGCACGCCGAATCGCTCCAGGTGCGGCAGATCAATCTGATCGGCCACTCCCTCGGCGCCCGGATCCTGGTCAAGAGCGTGCTCGCCAACCCTGAAACCGCCCATGAACTGCCATTGAATAACGTGCTGCTGATGGGCGGGGCAATCTGTACGTCGAGCCCTTGGGAAGCGGTGTCGGCACCGCTCAAGGGGCGGCTGATCAATTGCTACTCGAGCAAGGACTGGGCACTGGCGATGAAGCCGGATACCGAGCGTTGCATCGGCCGCTATGCGATTGCGGTGACGCCGGCGCTCAAGGCCAAGGTCACCAACGTGCATCTGGCCAGCTTCGACCATGCCGCCTACTGGCCGCAGTTGCGCACGGTGGTGCAGTACACCGACCTGCTGCAGGAGCGCCGTGGCCTGATCCGCGCCGACCTGCGCAGCAATGAAGCGCGCTTTGCCGAAGAAGATGTCGATCTGTTTCCGATGCTGATGCAGGCGCGGCCTGAAGAGCTGAAGTTTCTCGCCGAGCTGATGGCGCAAAAGCGCAGTGCCTCGATTGATGCCAGCGTACGCGAACCACGCAAGCTCGCCATCGAGTTGCAGCGCATGGGCGGCGACAGTTTCATGAACCTGGCCCGTGGTCACGGCGTGGCTTATCGCCAGATCGCCGAAGCGGTGGCGCAACGCTTGGGCATCAAGTTCGACGATACAATGGCCAGCGTGGCCCTGGCGGATATCGAAGCGCAGGTCGCGGAAAAACTCCTCAAGCAGTACCAGGACAACCTCAGCGGTGCCGACCGACAGGCGTTCGACGCCGAACTCAAGGCCGCGATGCAAAAAGAGCAGGGTGTGTTCAAGCGTCTCGACATGGGCCGTACGGCCACCACCGCCTTGAGCGGCACGGCATTGGCGGGGCTCACCGGGTTTATGCTGCGGCGCGGTGCCGCCACGGCGATTCCGGTGGTGGGCCAGGCGTTGGCGGCCGCGATGTTGCTGGTCAGCGGCGTACGGGCGTTTTCCGGCCCGGCGTATTCGATCACCACGTTGGCGGTGTTGGTGATCGGCGTGATTCGCCAGCGCCTGGAACGTGAGGCGCTGAACCAGGAGCTGGATCTGGTGGTGCAGGTGGTTGAGGCATTTGACCTGCCCCGGGAGACGGTGATGCGCACCGTTGCGTCGGACTGCTAAGCTGGCGCCCTGACTTGTGTGTTTGCCTGGGATCCCGCGTGAAATTCAGCCTGCCGAAAATTGCTACCGCCCCGTTCTGCCCGCCGGAAGTGGCCGGCTCCGTTGTCGTTGATCCCAAGGCGTCGTTCTTCAAGCGTGCGCTGATGTTCGCCGGCCCCGGCCTGTTGATTTCCATCGGCTACATGGACCCCGGCAACTGGGCGACCGCCATCGAAGCCGGGTCGCGCTACGGCTATAGCCTGTTATTCGTGGTGCTGCTGGCCAGCCTGGCGGGGATGGCGGTGCAGTGCCTGTGCTCGCGGCTGGGTATCGCCACTGGTAAAGACCTGGCGCAACTGTGCCGCGAGCGCTACAGCAAGCGCTCCGCGCGCACCCAATGGGTGTTGGCGGAAATTTCCATCATCGCCACCGACCTCGCCGAAGTGCTCGGCTGCGCCCTGGCGTTTCACCTGCTGCTGGGTGTATCGCTGACCACCGGGATCGTCATCACCGCCTTCGACACGCTGTTGATCCTGGCCCTGCAGAACCGCGGTTTCCGCCGGCTGGAAGCGATCATGCTGGCGTTGGTCGCGACCATCGGTGTGTGTTTCTTCATTGAACTGGTGCTGATCAAACCCTACTGGCCGGACGTGCTCAGTGGCTTCACGCCCTCGCTGTCGGCCATCAGCGATGCCGCGCCGCTGTACCTGGCCATCGGCATCCTCGGTGCGACCGTGATGCCGCATAACCTCTACCTGCACTCCTCGATTGTGCAGACGCGCCTGATCGGCAAGGACCTGGCCAGCAAACAGGATGCAGTCAAGCTTGCACGTATCGACACCATTGGCTCCCTGGCCTTGGCCCTGTTGGTCAATGCGGCGATCCTGGTGCTGGCCGCCGCAGCGTTCTACAAAACCGGCCATACCGACGTGGTGGAGATTCAGGACGCCTATCATCTGCTCGACCCGCTGGTGGGCGGTGCGTTCGCCAGCATCCTGTTCGGCATCGCCTTGCTGGCATCGGGCCAGAGTTCGACCTTCACCGGTACGATTGCCGGGCAGGTGATCATGGAGGGTTACCTGAACCTGCGCATCCCCTGCTGGCAGCGCCGCCTGATCACCCGTGGACTGGCGCTGATCCCGGCGTTCCTCGGCGTGTGGCTGATGGGCGACGACGCCATCGGCAAGCTGCTGATTCTCAGCCAGGTGGTGCTGAGCCTGCAGTTGCCCTTCGCGTTATACCCGCTGATCCGCATGACCGGCGACAAACAACTGATGGGCCCGTTTGTCAACCGGCTGCCGACGCGGTTGCTGGCGTGGTTTTTGTTTGCGGTGATCAGTGGGGCGAATGCGTGGTTGATCGGGCAGTGGCTGTTCTGACTCACCGATCCCAATACGGCACCGTCCCAAAACATTCCACAAAATAATCGATCACCGTGCGCACCTTCAGCGACAGCCTGCGGCTACCCGGCCACAACGCCGCGATCTGCTGGGGCTCCAGGGTGGTCGCCACTTCGTATTCGGTCAGCACCGCTTGCAAGGTGCCGGCGCGCAGGCCTTCACCGATCAGCCAGGAGGGAAACACCACCAGCCCCAGACCCTGCTCGGCGGCGTGGGTCAGGGTGTCAGCGTGGTTGCCGGTGATCGGGCCCTTGACGCTGTAGGCGCTCCAGTCGCCGTGGTCGCGGCGGAAGAACCAGCGCTCCTGGCCTTTTATGCCCTTGTAGGCCAGGCACTGGTGGTTGACCAGTTCATCGGGATGGCGCGGCGTGCCGTGCTGCGCCAGGTAGGCGGGGCTGGCGGCAAGGCGAAAGCGTTGCGGCGCGAAGATCCGCGCCTGCATGCTGGAATCATTGAGCACGCCAATACGAAACAGCAGGTCAGTACCGTCCTGCAGCGGGTCGACGAAGGTATCGGTCTGCTGGATGTCCAGTTGCAGCTTCGGATAGCGGCGGCACAGCTCCCCCAGCCATGGCGCAAGGTGACGCTGGCCGAACACCATGGGCGCATTGATGCGCACCAGTCCGCTGGGTTCGCTGTCTTGTTCCTGCAGGGCCTGGCTCGCGGTTTCCAACTGCTCCAGCATCAGCCGTGCGTGTCGCCCGAGCAGGCGTCCGGCTTCGGTCGGGCTCACGGCACGGGTGTGGCGGTACAGCAACTGCTGGCCGAGGGCGTGTTCCATCAGTTGGATCTGCCGGGAAATGGACGAGGGCGCAAGGCCTTCGCGGCGTGCCACTTCAGAAAAACTGCCGTGGTCCAGCACGGCGACGAACAGGCGCAGCGCCTTGAAACTCAGTTCATTCAAACCCTGCATCATGACTCCAGGCTGTGCGTTCTGCGCAAAGGTGTTGTCTGCATGCTGCCATTTATCGCACAGCCAGGCCACTGGATAATGCACGCCTGTTTTTTACTTCAAGCGCAGGTGATGTATGCAGGCACATTCTATCGAGGGTACGGCGCAGTCCCGGCCGAAGCGAAACGTTCTCCGGCTGCTGTTGTTGCCGTTGGTCATCCTCGCGGGCATGGGGCTGTCGGTCGAGGCCGGTTTGCTGGGGCCATTGGGTGTGCAGGTCGGGCATTTATGGGCGACGTTGAGCATCTTTGGCGTCGGCTCGGCGATCCTGTTCTTGCTGTTGCTGTTCAGCGGCCCGCAAAAGGGCCCGGCCTTCACGCAACTGCCGCGCTGGCAGTTGATCGGTGGTTTCCTGGGACCGATGTACGTGGTGGTGCTGACCCTGGCCACGCCCCATATCGGGGTGGCAATGACGATGATTGCGATCCTGTCCGGGCAGGTGGGCAAGAGTGTACTGATCGACCATTTCGGCTGGTTCGGCACGGCGCGCAAGCGGGTCAATGTGGAGCGCTGGATAGCCCTGGCGTTGATTGTGGCGGCACTTGTTCTGATTGCACGAGGGTAAGGCGATGAATCTGTTTGTATTGTTGGCCGTGGTGGTTGCCGCAGGTGCGGTATTGAGCGTGCAGGCGGCCATCAACGGTCGCCTGGGGCAGACCGTTGGGGTATTGCGCAGCAGTCTGCTGACCTTTGCGGTCGGTGCGCTAACCACCGCACTGTTGATATTTTTCTTCGAGCCCGCCCAGGCTGTCAGTTTGTTGGACGTGCCGAAGTGGCAGCTGACCGGCGCCTTGTTCGGCGTGGTGTACATGATGGTAATGGTCGGCGCGGTGCCGGTGGTCGGTACGGCGGTCGCCACGGTGGCAGTGATCGTGGGGCAATTGGGTATGGGCATGCTGATCGACAATTTCGGCTGGCTGGGCAACCCGGCGATCGAACTGTCCGGCAGCCGGATCGTCGCGATGCTGTGCCTGGCGCTGGCGCTGGTGTTCATGTATCGCAGCAATACGCGCCAGGCCGACTGACGGCGCTGAACCTTGGCGCCGCGCCTCGGGTCACTGTTTCAGGTGTGGCGTTCGCTGCACCGCGACGACCATGAAGAAGGAGTCTGACCATGCCGGATCAAACCTGTGCTTGCCCACACTGCAAATGCGTACTGGGCATCGACGCGGTCATGAAGGACGGGAAGGGCTATTGCTGCCAGGGCTGCGCCGAGCATCATGCGCACGGTGAACCCTGCGCTGCGGCGACGGGCTGCGAATGTGCCAAAGCGGCTGCCAACGCGAACTGAACCGTCCAATGTGGGAGGGGGCTTGCTCCCGATTGCGGTGTTTCAGGCACAGATGCAGTGACTGACACTCCGCCATCGGGAGCAAGCCCCCTCCCACATTTTGATTTGCATCAGGCCTCGGGAACGCCGTTTTTCCAGGCTGACCAGTTGTTCAGGATCGCCTGTACCAGCGGATTTCCCGTGCGGTACAGGTTCTCCAATGCCGGTACGAAACCGCCTTGATCGGCGTACTTGAGCAGATTGTCCACTTCGCTGTAGCCCGGATATGGGCGGTCGAAGTCGGAGCCTGCACGCACCACGGCCAGGCGCTGGATATCCACCAAGCCTTCACGGCTGGCGCGCAGCAGCGCTTCGTAAGTGGAGTTGTCTTCCTGCTGGGTGGTGCAGTATTCGCCCTTGTTGTCCGTGAGCAGTTTGGTCCACACCTCGGCGCGCTCGCTCAGGCGGGTACCGGAGAACCAGGTGTTGCCCGCCAGGGTGTCGCAGCGGGTGACTTGCGGCGGCTGATTGGCCGGCGCGGCGGGGTAGTGTTTGCGCCAGGCGGCGGATTCCTTGCTTTCCGTCAGCTCCACCTTGTGCGACAAGGCGAATGCCTTGGCTTGCAGCTTGGGATTGAGCTCGAACACTTCAGTCTTATAGTCCAGCGGCGGTTTTTCGTTGGGGCCTTTGGTGTTGATGCCGATATAACCGGTCGGCCACTCCTTGGGTGCATCCCGTGAATCCAACTCCCACTGGGTACCGAATTCCACCAGGTAATGCGCCCAGGCGGCGGTACCGATGGTGCCGTGCTTGGGGCTGATACCGGCAATCCCGGCGATCAGGAAATAACTCTGGCGCAGGTCGAACTTGGGCGACAAGGCCAGGGCCAGGGTCGAGGCGGCGGCGTTGGTCTGGCCCATGCCAGTGACCAGCAGGCATACGTCCTGGGTGTTGCAGCGAATCACCGGGTATTCGGCGGACAGGCCCGGCACGCGCACTTGCTGCTTGAGTTCCAGGCGGTCGATCCAGGTTTGCGCCTCGGGGGCGAACATGGTGATCAGCATGACCTTGGGTTTGATCGGCGCGGCGTTGTCTGCCAGCACCAGGTGGGGCAGCAGGGCAAGGCCCATGGCCAGCGAGAGGCGAGTAAAGGTATTCATCTGCAGCTCCTTGATCAGAATTGGTAGCCCACGCCGGCGTAGTAACCCCAGCCGTCTGAGCGGGCGCGGAAGTTGCCTTCACCGAAATTCAACTCGCTGCCATCCTCCCAGTTGCCGCCGTTATGAAAGTAACGGCCGACCAGGGTGAAACGCAGGTGCGTGAACGAGTACAGCAACACGTTGGTGGCCACCAGGGAGTTGGCGGTGCGCGCCGGGTTGTCCTTGTGCAGGTCCGAGCCGAAATCATAGTTGGTGAAGCCGATGTAGGTCAGCGAGGCGCCATTGTCGAATTTGCCGATGGGCACGATGTATTTCATCTGCGCGCGGTAGCCGTCCCAGGAATATTCATTGCTGGCGCCGTAGTTTTCCCACTGGTAACGCCCGTAGAAGTTCGCCGACAGGTTGACCCGCGAGTGGGTGTCGATATCGGTGCCAAGGCCGCTGTACAGGGTGTTGGCGCGGTTCTCCTTGTTGCTGCCGTGGTCGTAGATCCAGTCGAACGCCACATACCATTCCTTGAACGGTCCGATCGCCAGGCTACGGCCAGCGAGGTAGTCGATGGAGATTCGCGGCTCATGCTCCATGAACACGGGCGAGCCATGGTCCCACGCACCTTTGTCATTACTGTTGCCGATGCCGAGGATCTTTGGCACATCGATGTAGCCGTACAGCTCGAACGGCCCCTTGCGCCCGAAATACTCGTACTCCAGGTAAACGTCATCCTGCGGTTTTGGGCCGAAGCTGATGTCCTTGCTGCCGATCAGCGTCAGGTCCTGGTTGAACCACTCCGACAGGTAGACGCCTTTTTTTGCCGGCGGGTTGGCCTCGGGGCTGAGGGTTTCGCCCTGTGCTGAGTCATCCGCGGGTTTGTCCTGCGCCAAAATGGGTGCACTGAGTACTCCCGTAACGGCGGCCAGTAGCAAGGAAACACCAAAGCGAGCGCGAGGCGTTGAGGTGGGGTGCATTGAAAATCCCTATTCGTACGCGGTTTGTACCCGATTGCGCGGGTGGAGTGAACCTGATGGCCAAGTTCGTTCCGCAAACGTTTGCACAGGCTGTACCAACTTTGCTCAATCGTCTGAAAGGCCTGCAAAAAAGCCTGATTAGTCGTCTTTATGGTCAGAAATGACTGGGTGTCATTTTTTCCAGATGATTGCCGGTCTCGCGCCGATACTCACTCGGTGTCTGGTTCATCTCGATGCGAAAGTGCCGGTTGAAATTGGACAGGTTCGCGTAGCCGACTTCGAAGCAAATATCCGCCACCGACATATCGCTTTGCAGCAATAACCGGCAGGCGCGCTGCACGCGGAATTTGCGCATCAACTCGATAAAGCCATGGCCGGTCGTGCGTTTGAAGAAGCGCGAGAAACCCGGTTCGCTCATGTCCAGTTGCCGGGCGATGTCTGACACGCGCACCTCGCCGCCGAGTTCACGCATCAGGTAGGCGAAGGCCTTGTTGATGCGTTCGGCGCTGCGCGGGTCCAGGGTCGGCGCGTAGCGCGGGCTGGCCAGCACCTTGAACTGGCGGGGCGGGGCGTTCTTGAGGGTGTCGAGCAGTTGCAGGAACAGGATCAGCCGTTGCAGGCCCTGGGCGCTGCCGATGGCTTCCATCAACCGCGCCGCGTGCACCGCTGTTGCGCCGGTGAACTCAAGGCCGCGTCGCGCGTGTTCGAACAGCGGCTGCAGATCGCCGAGTTCCGGCAGGGCCTTGCGCAAGGCGAGGAGGGCGGCGCCGTCGAATTGCAGCACCACGTCGCGACCGCTCAGGCACTCGCCGGGTGCCAGGTCGCCAATCCAGTCGTGGGGCAGGTCGGGGCCGATCAAGGCGACATGCCCGGCACTGAATGCACCGATATAGTCGCCCGCCACCAGCTTGCCGCTGCCGTGGCGAATCAGGTGGATTTCGAACTCAGGGTGATGGTTCCAGCGCGCCAGCTCCATCGGGTAGTCGTGCTCGAACCAGCGAAAGCAGTGCTCCGGTTCGGGCAGGATCACTTCCAGTTCGGCGGGACGGTGCTCGAACAGTGGGGCGCGGATGGGCATGCGGCTGCCTCTTGTGCGTTGGATACCCGCCAAAATACCCGCCTCGGCAGGCCTGGCGCTACCCCCGGCGTCGCCCCACACTGATACTTTTTTGCGCCTGGGGTGCCGGTTAAAAAAGTATCGGTCGGGCATCCTCCACGGGTTTGTGAGAAACCGGCCCAAGCTGCTGTAATCGGCGCTCAATAACAAAAACAACCGGTGGACACCGCCATGCTATCAACCCGCAAAGCCACGCTTGCCCAAACGCTGTTGCTGCTCTCCGGCCTGGCCATGAGCCTGCCCAGCCAGGCCGCCGACACCCTGACCATCGCCACGGTCAACAACAGCGACATGATCCGCATGCAGCGCCTGTCCAAGGTGTTCCAAGCGCAGCACCCAGACATCCAGCTCAATTGGGTGGTGCTCGAAGAAAACGTGCTGCGCCAGCGCCTCACCACCGATATCGCCACCCAGGGCGGGCAGTTCGATGTGCTGACCATCGGCACCTACGAAACCCCGCTATGGGGCGCCAAACACTGGCTGGAGCCACTGACCGACCTGCCGGCCGACTACGATGTCGAGGACATCTTCCCCTCGGTGCGCCAGGGCCTGTCGGTGAATGGCACGCTCTACGCCTTGCCGTTCTACGGCGAAAGCACCGTGACCTATTACCGCACCGACCTGTTCAAACAAGCCGGCCTGAGCATGCCCGCGAATCCAACCTGGACCCAGCTCGGCGAATTCGCCGCCAAGCTGACGGTGAGGGACAAAGATCAATATGGCCTGTGCCTGCGCGGCAAAGCGGGTTGGGGCGAGAACGTTGCGTTGCTGAGCACCATGGCCAATGCGTTCGGCGCGCGCTGGTTCGATGAGCAATGGCAGCCCGAACTGACCAGCCCGAGTGGACGGCTGCGGCCAATTTCTATGTCAACAGCCTCAAGCAATACGGCCCGCCGGGCGTGTCGAGCAATGGTTTCAACGAAACCCTGGCGTTGTTCAACAGCGGCAAGTGTGCGATCTGGGTCGATGCCAGCGTTGCCGGCTCGTTCACCACCGACACCGGCCAAAGCAAAGTCGCCGATCGCGTAGGCTTCGCTGCGGCGCCCACTGAGGTCACCGATAAGGGCTCTTCCTGGCTCTACGCCTGGTCGCTGGCCATCCCGGCCACCTCCAAGCACAAAGACGCTGCCAAAGCCTTTATCCGTTGGGCGACGTCCAAGGATTACATCCAGCTGGTCGCTGAAAAAGAAGGCATCACCAACGTACCGCCAGGCACGCGGCAATCGACCTACAGCGAGGCGTACCTGAACGCGGCGCCGTTTGCCCAGGTCACGCTGCAGATGATGAAGCACGCCGACCCGGCGCACCCCTCGGCCAAACCGGTGCCGTACGTGGGCATCCAGTACGTGACGATTCCCGAATTCCAGGCCATCGGCACCTCCGTCGGCAAACTGTTTTCGGCAGCGCTCACCGGCGGTATGACGGTCGACCAGGCGCTGCAGCGGGCGCAGACCACCACCGAGCGCGAGATGAAACGCGCCGGTTATCCGAAGTAATTTTCACAGGACACCCCGATGAAACGACTTGAAGGTAAGAGCGCGCTGATCACCGGATCGGCGCGGGGGATTGGCCGCGCGTTTGCCCAGGCCTATATCCAGGAAGGCGCCACCGTCGCCATTGCCGATATCAACCTGCAGCGCGCCGAGCAGACGGCGGCCGAACTGGGCCCCCAGGCGTATGCGGTGGCGATGGACGTCACCGACCAGGCCTCCATCGACGCGGCAATGGCCGCCGTGGTCGCCCATGCCGGCAAGCTGGATATTCTGGTGAACAACGCGGCGCTGTTCGACCTGGCCCCCATCGTCGACATCACCCGCGACAGCTATGACCGGCTGTTTTCGATCAACGTCGCCGGTACGCTGTTTACCCTGCAGGCCGCCGCGCGGCAGATGATTCGCCAGGGCCACGGCGGCAAGATCATCAACATGGCCAGCCAGGCCGGACGACGCGGCGAGGCGCTGGTGGCGGTGTATTGCGCGACCAAGGCGGCAGTGATCAGCCTGACGCAATCGGCGGGGCTGAATCTGATCAAACAGGGCATCAACGTCAATGCCATCGCCCCGGGTGTGGTGGACGGTGAGCACTGGGATGGGGTGGATGCGCTGTTCGCCAGGCATGAGGGCCTGGCGCCGGGCGAGAAGAAAAAGCGGGTAGGCGACGAGGTGCCTTATGGGCGGATGGGCACGGCGCAAGACCTGACCGGCATGGCGATCTTCCTGGCTTCGAAGGAGGCTGACTATGTGGTCGCACAGACTTACAACGTCGATGGTGGCAATTGGATGAGCTAGAGCCATCGGTCACCCGTGGATCTCCATGTCCGGTCACTCGGCAAAACTGCGGTCGAAGAAGTAAATCTCTCCTGGCTTCAACATCTCCAGCGTCGCCTGTGGCCTGCCGCCTTCACCCTGCTTCTTGCGCCCCGTCTCACGCAAATATCCCGCTTGCGTCAGCTTCAACAACCGCTGGCGCACGCTGGTCTTGAGCACCGGCCGCGCCAGTACCAGGGAAAAGATCGCGGTCGCTTGCGGCGCACTGAATTCCTTGCCCAGAAACATCAGCGGCAAGCTGCTGTACAGCGCTTTGGACAACAGCCGTTCCTGCACCGCCGCGACGATCAGATTGTGATCGAAGGGCAGCTTGATGCTGCCGTCCGCCACCGCGTTGAGGGAAAACCAGGCCTGATGTTCACCCAGCGTCACCTCATCCGCCACAATCGCCAGGTAGTAAGTGGATGACGACCAGCAGCGCGGGTCGCGAAACGCATCGCCCACCGTGCCAACCTGCTCGCTCCAGGCCAGCTCCAGGCCGACTTTGTCACTGGCGCGCAACCGTTCCACGGCATCCTTGAGGCTCAGATCCTGCACGCCGCCATTGACCACCACACCCGGCAGCGCCCAATGCCTGGCGAAGGGCTCGGCGTCACGTTTGTTCAGCAGCAGTTTGAGTTCGCCCGAGGCGCGGCAGTAAAACACTGCGCACAGGTCGACGGTGTGGAGGTAGGCGCTAAGTGGCATGTGAAGTCCTTCTGAACGGCAGTGGGGCACAGTCTAACGGATCGAACCGCTATGTCATGTACTTGCTGAAGTACCGGTAAATAAATGTTTCTTGCAATGAAAGTACATGACATGTACTTTTGTTTCCAGGCCACCGGAGAATCACCATGACCCTCGCCAAAACTGCCATCGCTTCATTCGATGTCGACGCCCAGAAGAGTTTCACACCGCTGTGTCCCGACGAGTTGCCCGTCGTCGGCGGAGATCTGATCGGCGCCGAGCTCAACTACATGGCCAGCCTTGCCGGGCATCGCATCGGCAGCAAAGACGCCCACACCCCACACGCGCCCTGGGTGGTCGCGCAGCACAGCCAGATGCTGCAACCCACGGGCCTCGTTCACGCCGATGTCACCTGGGTCAGCCACTGCGTACCCGGCACCGAGGGCTTCACCTTGCTGGATGAGTTGCCCACCCCGTATGAGTACGACTACTTCATCTGGAAGGGTGTCGAACCCGACCTGCACCCTTACGGCGCGTGCTACCACGACCTGCACGACAAGTTGTCGACGGGCGTCATCGAATACCTCAAGGCTCACGGTGTCGTGCGCGTCATCGTTGGTGGCCTGGCCCTGGACTACTGCGTCAAGACCACCGCCTTGCAACTGCTCAAGGCCGGGCTGCAAGTGGTGCTGCACCTGCCGGCGTGTCGGGGCATCACTGAGGCGGGCGGGGTTCAGGCCGTCAATGGGTTGCTTGAGGCCGGCGCTGTCATCAGCAGTACCCGCGAAGAACTGGCCGCGATGGCCACGCGTTAAGGAGACTCACCATGGAAAGTGCGTATGACGATAAATCCCCGGTCATCCAGGGCTTGCTCGACACCGATTACTACACCTTCACCATGATGCAGGCGGTGCTGCACCAGCATCCCAACGTAGACGTGGAATACAACTTCATCGTCCGCTCCAGGGAAAAACTCGGCCACCTGATCCCGGCGTTGCGAACCGAGCTGGAAAAACTTGCCGGCCTGCAGATGCGCGAAGGCGAGCTGCGCTTCCTGTTCAACCCGCGTTTTCGCGAATACCTCACGCCGGATTACGAGCGCTTCCTAGGCCTGTTTCGCTTCGACCTGCGCTATATCCACGTCAGTGAAGTAGACGGCCAACTGAACATCCGCGTGATCGGCCCGATGCTGCATTGCATCATGTTCGAGCAACCGGTCCTGGCGCTGGTCAGCGAACTGCGCAACCGCGACAAATACCCTGACGTGACCCTCGAAGACGTCACCCGCAAGCTGTATCAGAAGTTCGACTGGCTGGAGAAGAACCTCAGCCGCGAGGAGCTCGCCGACCTGCGCGTTTCCGACTTCTCCACCCGCCGGCGCCTGTCGTTCAAGGCCCAGCGCGAAGTAGTCGACATCATGCGCCGCGACTTTCCCGGCCAGTTCCTTGGCACCAGCAATGCGCACCTGGCCTACGAATTCAACCTGCCACTGATCGGCACCATGGCCCACCAATGGCTGATGGTGCATCAGCAACTGGGCCGTCTGCGCGAAAGCCAGAACGCCGCCCTGGAGAACTGGGTGCGCGAGTACCGTGGCCGTCTCGGTATGGCCCTGACCGACTGCATCAGCACCGATTTCTTCCTCAAGGATTTCGACCTGTACTTCGCCAAGCTCTACGACGGCCTCCGCCAGGACTCGGGTGACCCCATCGCTTGGGCCGACAAAGTCCTGGCCAGATATAAGGAACTCGGCATCGACCCCATGACCAAAGACCTTATGTTCTCCGATGGTCTGAATTTCGAAAAATGCCTGCCGATCCTGCGGCACATCCGTGGCAAGGCGCGGTTCGGCTTCGGCATGGGCACCAGCCTGGCCTGTGATGTGGACGGCGTCGAGCCGCTGAGCATCGTGATGAAGCTGGTGCGGGTACACGGTGAGCCGGTGGTGAAATTCTCCGATGACCCGGTCAAGAACGTCTGCGAAGACCCGTCGTTTTTGCAGTACGCGGCACAAGTATTCAACGTTGGTAGCGTGGAGGAATGACATGCAGACTCAAGAACGGATCGCACGTGAACTGAACGTCAACCGCTCGCTGGGCAAAGGTGGCGAGCCCGAGGAGATTCAACGGCGTATCGACTTCATCAAGACCACCTTGCGCCATTCAGGCTGCAAGGCGCTGGTGCTGGGCATCAGCGGCGGTGTCGACTCACTGGTCGCCGGCCGCCTGTGCCAGCTGGCGGCGCAGCAACTGCGCGAAGAAGACTACGCCGCGCGCTTTATCGCCATGCGTCTGCCCTATAAGACCCAGGGCGACGAACACGATGCCCAGGCTTCCCTGGACTTTATCCTGCCGGACCATATCGACACCCTCGACATCGCGGCCAGTGTCGACGGCCTGATGGCCAGCCTGGCCGCCGCCGAAGCCAGCGCCGCCCAACTCGATTTCATCAAGGGCAACGTCAAGGCCCGTGCGCGCATGATCGCGCAATACGCGGTCGCCAACCTGCACAATGGCCTGGTGGTCGGCACCGACCAGGCGGCCGAAGCGCTGATGGGCTTTTTCACCAAATTCGGCGACGGCGCCTGCGACCTGGCGCCGCTGTCCGGCCTGACCAAAACCCAGGTGCGCCTGCTGGCCACGGCCCTCGGCGCTCCAACGAACCTGGCGTACAAGCCGCCCACCGCGGACCTTGAAGAACTGGCACCGGGGAAACTGGATGAGGACGCCTACGGATGTTCGTATGAAGAAATCGATGCGTACCTGATGGGCGAGCCGGTGAGTGAGCGGGTGAGGGGATTAGTCGAGGCGGCCTACAGCAAGACAGCGCACAAACGCGCGCTGCCCTTCGTGCCGTTGTGATCAACGCTCGATCGAACGACTCCATCGCGCGTTCCACTCCGGACGCGCCTGGTTGACCTGGTCCCAATCGATCGAAATCGCCGTCTGCAGGTAACCCTGCATCGCCTCGACCCGCGCCCGGGTCTTGTCGGTGGTCGGTGTGGTCGGGTTTGACGGGATCTGGTCACCGTCTTCCAGTGCTGGCGCCTGGGCTTGGGCGCTGAGCAGGAAGGCCGCGAGCTTCTGCGCCAGTTCCGGCTGGTCATTGCGCGCGATCACACATTCGGCCACGTTCAGCACGACTGCGCCTTCCTTGGGTTGCGCATACTCCATGGGCACGCCGAGCAGTTTCTGGGTGGCGACCTGGGTCGGCGTCAGGGGGAAGATCGCCGCTTCGTCGGTTTGCACCATCTCGGAGATTTTTGCCGAACTGGCGATGTATTCCAGCACGTTGGGGCCGACGGTCTTCGGCCACGCCTTGAAGCCTGGCTCCACGTCGGCCTCGCTGCCGCCCTGGATACGGTTGAACATCAGGAAACCGTGCAAGCCGAAGGTGGAGGAGGCCAGGGACTGGAACACCACTTTTTCCTTGAAGCGCGGGTCGGCCAGGTCCATCCAGGAGGTGGGCGCGGCCCAGCCGTTTTCCTTGAACATTTTGGCGTTGTAGCCAAGGCCCGTGACGCCGAGGGTCACGGCCACGGCCTGGTCCTTGATTTTTGCCTTGGCCGGGATCTGTTCCAGGGTCGGGCTGGGCGCCAGTTTGTCGCACAGGCCCATGGAGATGGCGCGGTACATGATGCCGTCGTCGAGGAACATCACATGCATCTGCGGGTTGTCTTTGTTGGCCTGGACCTTGGCAAGAATGTCCGACGAGGTGCCCGGCACGATCACCACCTTGACGTCGTTGGCCTTCTCGAAGGCGGGCAGCACTTTATCGGCGTAGACCCGCTCCATGGTGCCGCCGTTCATGCCCAGGTACAGCGTGGGCGCGGCATGGGCATTGGACGCGAGCAAGGCGAGGGACAAGCAGGACAGCGCGGTACGTGGGTTCATGGGGTTTTTCCTCTCAGGCTTGGAAACGACGGATGGAAAACGCTTCAATGGGCTGGCGACTGGCACCCGCGCAGACGATCTCTGCCAGGGCTTCACCGACCGCAGGGCCGAGCTGGAACCCGGCGCCGGCAAAACCGAAACCGTGGAGCAGGCCAGGCTGGGTGCTGCTGGGGCCGATCACCGGTTCATGATCGGGTAAATAACCTTCGGTGCCGCTCCAGGTACGGATGGCCTGGGCCCCGCGCAGGAATGGGTACAACTCACCCGCATTGCGCAGGATCTCCAGCACCGCCGCCTGGCCGGGCCGGGCCTGCTGCGGGCCAAGGGCGAAGCCGCGACCACCGCCGAGGATGCAGTTGCCGCGCGCCACCTGCCGCGCATAGATGCCGCCGCCTTCGACGCCGGTGCTCACGTTCATCATCCTCGGCAACGGCTCGGTCACTAACATCGCCGGGTGTGCCGAGATCATCGGCACCGGTTCGCCAAATTGCGCGGCGACGCTGCCGGCCCACGCACCGGCGCAGTTGAGCAGCCATGGCGCTTGCAGGTGCAGGCCATTGGCGCAGTGCACCTGGAAGCGCTGGCCGTCATGGTCGATGCGGCTCACTTCTGCCTGCTCATAAATCCAGGCGCCACTGCGCTGCGCCGCTCGGGCGAAGGCCGGCGATACCAGGCGGGGATTGGCGTGGCCGTCGTCGGGGCAGAGCGAGGCGCCCACCGCGATATCGCCCACCCACGGGAAGCGCTCGCGCAACTGGGTGTAATCGAGCAATTGCAGGTTCAGGCCAAAGCCACGGGTGTGCGCGGCATAGGCTTCAAGCGCGGCGAAATCCCCATGGCTGCGCGCCAGTTTCAGATGCCCGGAGCGCACGTACTCGCCGTCGATGCCGATCAATCCAGGCAGGTCGGCCCACAACTGATGGGCGCGCTGTGACAGCGGTAACTGATGCAAGGGCCGCCCTTGGCGCCGCACCCCACCGTAATTCACGCCGCTGGAATGCGAGCCGCAAAAGTCGCGCTCGACCAGCGCCACCCGCTGACCCTGGCGCGCAAGCATCAAGGCCGCCGACGCGCCAACAATCCCGCCGCCCAACACAATAACGTCGATCACGGCTGCACCTGCACGCCGAACGGCAGCGGCTTGACCGGCGCCTGGGCACGCAGGCGTCCGACCTGATCAATGCTCCGCCCGCTGCGCTCGGCGACGATCTCCGCCGCCGCCAGCCCGCACATGCGCCCCTGGCAGCGGCCCATGCCGACGCGGCAATGCGCCTTGACCCGGTTGATCTCCCAGTGGCCTTCATCCACCACAGCGCGCACCTCGCCCACACTGACTTCTTCGCAGCGGCACAGGGTCAACGCATCCGGTGCCTGCGCGGCCCATTGTTCAGGGAAGGGAAACGCGGTTTCCAGGCCCTGGCGAAAGCGCTGGATGCGCGCCAGCTGCTGTTCCAGCCGGGTGATGCGACGCTGATCGACCCCCTTGCCGATATCTTCCAGTACGGCCAGCGCTGCACGCTCGCCGGCCAATTGCGCCGCATCGGCGCCCATGATGCCGGCGCCGTCGCCCGCCAGGTAAACCTGCGCCACGCTGCTGCGCCCGGCGCTGTCGCGGCGCGGCAACCAGGCCCGGTTCAGGCGGTTCCAGGCAAACGCGCAACCGAGCAGGTCTGCCAGTTGCGTCTCACTGCGCAGCGCGTGCGCGAAGGCCACGGCGTCGCACGCCAGGCGCTGTTCGCCCCAGCGAATACCGCTGACCCGCTGTTCGCCGTCAATCTGTCGCAGGGTGGCGCCCTGATGCACGGCAACCCCGTGGGCGGTCAGCCAGGCGCGGTAGTACACGCCCTTGGCCAGGGTCAGCGGCTGCCCGAGCAGCGCCGGCAGCGCACGGCATTGGGCGCGCAAGGGCGCGCTGTCGAGAACAGCCACCACCTGGGCGCCGGCCTTGGCATATTGGTACGCCACTAAATACAGCAAGGGCCCCGAACCACAGAACGCGACGCGCTCGCCGATGGCGCAGCCCTGATATTTCAACGCAATCTGCGCGGCGCCCAGGCTGTAGACGCCGGGCAAGGTCCAGCCTGGCACCGGCAGGATACGGTCGGTGGCCCCGGTGGCGACGATGACCCGCGAGTACTCGACGCGCTCGGCACGGCCCTCTGTGAGCGTGTCCAGGCAGGCGTCTTCGGCATTCCACACCAGGGTGTCGGGGCGGTAGTCGATCAGCGGCGCCAGCTCGTCCAAGGTGCGATGCACGGCCTGGGCCTTGCCCGCTTCAAAACCGTAGAGCTGCTTGGCCGAGCGTTGGAAGTTCACCGGTTGGCGCCGATAAACCTGCCCGCCGCCGCGCAGGCTTTCATCGATCAGGCACGGCTTGATGCCATGCTCGAGCAAGGTTCGCGCCGCCGTGATGCCGGCAGGGCCTGCGCCCACAATCACAATCGGTTTCATGCGTGGCGCCCCGGTTCACGGCTGATCGCCTGGCCCTCTTCCAGCAACGTCGAACAAGCGCGGACGCGGCGCCCGTCTGCAAGGCGCACCCAGCAGTCCTGGCAGGCGCCCATCAGGCAGAAACCGGCACGGCGCTCAGCGCTGAAATCGCTGCCGCGCAGGTGCTCGGCGCAGGTCAGAATGGCCGTCAGCAGGGTGTCGCCGAGCAAGCCTGCGGCCGGTTGGCCGTCCAGGGTGAACGCCAGGGCAGGGCGCTGGGTTTCAGCGAGTCGCTTGAACAGGGCCATCAGTGTTTCCCCACCAGCACGCGGTCCAGGCCGTACACCCGGTCGAGCAGAATCATGGTTGCCGCCGTCAGCGCGATCACCAGCGCCGAGACCGCCGCCATCATCGGGTCGATGGACTCGGTGGCGTACACGTACATGCGCACCGGCAGCGTTTGCGTGGCCGGTGAGCTGACGAAAATCGACAGGGTCACCTCATCGAAACTGTTGATGAACGCCAACAGCCAGCCACCGGCCACGCCCGGCAGAATCATCGGCAGCGTGATCTGGCGAAACAGCGTAAAGCGGCCGGCACCGAGGGATTCGGCGGCCTGTTCGGCACTGCGGTCGATACCGATGGCGGCCGCCAGCACCAGGCGCAGCACATAGGGCGTGATGATCACCACATGGGCGAGCATCAGCCAGGTGAAGCTGCCATTGACGCCCATCAGCGCAAACAGGCGCAACAGGGCGACGCCCAGGACCAGGTGCGGGATGATGATCGGCGACAGAAACAGCGCACTGAAAAAATCCCGTCCTGGAAACGCATAACGGCTGATCGCCAAAGCCGCCGGCACCGCGATCAGCGTGGCCAGGGTCGCGGCGGTAAACGCCAGGACCAGGCTGTTGTAGAACGCCTGGATAAAGTCGGCGCGCTCGAACACCGCGCGAAACCAGCGCAGGGAGAAGCCCGACGTGGGCAGGCTCAGGGTGTTTTCCGGGGTGAAGGCCACCAGGCACACCACCACCAGCGGCGCCAGCATGAACACCACCACCAGGGCGTGGAAACCGAGGGCCAACGGACCGTTTCTAGACATGCGCTCAAACCCCCAGGGACTTTTTGTAGCGGCCTTCGACCATGCGGTTCCAGCTCAGCATGATCAGCAGATTGACTAACAGCAGCACCACGGCGATGGTCGCGCCCATGGGCCAGTTGAGCTCCGAGAGGTATTGGTCGTACACCACCGTGGCGACCATTTTCAGGCGGCGCCCGCCGAGCAGGCCGGGGATGGCGAACGAGCTGGCGGCCAGGCCGAACACAATCAGGGTGCCGGACAGCACGCCGGGCATCACTTGGGGCAAGACGATCTTGCGCATCACCGTGGCCTGGCTGGCACCCAGCGACAACGCGGCCTGTTCAGCCGAGGGATCGAGCTTTTGCAAGGAGGTCCAGACCGGGATGATCATGAACGGCAGCATCACATGCACCAGCGCGATGATCACCGCGAACGGTGTATACAGCAGCTTCACCGGGCGGCCGCCGAGCAGTTGGATCACTTGGTTGACCAGCCCGTCGGCGCCGAGCAGCAGGCTCCAGCCAAAAGCGCGCACCACCACCGAAATCAGCAACGGCGTGAGGATCAGGATCAGGAAAATCGAGCGCCATGGCGTGCCCATGCGGCTGAGGATATAGGCCTCCGGTACGCCGATCACCACGCACAGCAGGGTCACCAGCGCACTGATCCAGAAGGTGCGCCAGAAGATCTCGTAGAAGTAGGCATCACTGAACAGCGACAGGTAATGAGCGAAGGTCCACTCATCGGCCTTCACGCCTACCTGGTAATCGAACACGTTGAACGACAGCACCAGTGTCAGGCCCAGCGGCAGCACCAACAGCCCGGCAAACAGCACCAGCGCCGGCAGGGACAGTAAGTAACCCCGGCTCATGGCTGCACCTCGTCCGGCGCCAAGACCCGCAACAGGTCCGCTTGCCAATCCAGGCCCACTGCCGCGCCGTTGCCCAGCGGCGCGCTGCCGTCATTGCTGCGTACCACGGTGATTTCGCCGAGGTCGGTATGGACCCGGTACAGCCACTGGCTGCCGAAGAAGTAACGGTCCAGCACCTTGCCCTGCAAGCGACCCGAGCCCGCGTCCAGCAGCTGTATTTTCTCCGGGCGCAGGCTCAGGGTCAGCGCGCCAGCGCCGCCCGTATGGCGCACTTGCGGAATGCCCAGGGCATCGTAGTCGCCAGCGAGCAGATTGGCCTTGCCGACGAAGTCCGAGATAAACCGTGTGCGCGGGTGCTCGTACAACCGGTAGGGCGCATCGATCTGGGTCACGCGCCCGGCCTGCATCACCACCACGCGGTCGCTGATCGATAGCGCCTCGGCCTGATCGTGGGTGACCATCAAGGTGGTGATGCCCACCGCGCATTGAATGCGGCGGATTTCGAACTGCATTTCTTCGCGCAGGTTGGCGTCGAGGTTGGACAGCGGCTCGTCCAGCAGCAGCACCGGCGGCTCGATCACCAGCGCGCGGGCCAGGGCCACGCGCTGGCGCTGGCCACCGGACAGCTGCCGGGGGTAGCGTTCGGCATGGGGGCCAGGCGCACCAGCTCCAGCACGGTCTTGACCTTGGCGGCGATCTCGTCGGCGGGCACCTTGCGCATCTTCAGGCCGAAGGCGACGTTGTCGCGCACCGTCATGTGCGGGAACAGCGCATAGCTCTGGAACACTACGCCCAGGCCCCGGCTGGCGGGCTTGGCATGGGTGATGTCGCGACCGTCGAGCAGGATCTGCCCGCCGCTCACATCGACGAAGCCGGCGATCATCTGCAAGGTGGTGGTCTTGCCGCAACCCGAGGGGCCGAGCAGGGAAACGAATTCGCCTTTTTCCACCGCAAGGTCGGTGGCGACCACCGCATCGACGGCGCCGTAGCGTTTGCTCAAGGCGCGAAGTTGGAGAAATGCCATGTCTGCGTTCCACCTGTTTGAGTCGCGTCGAAACGCGCTTTTTTGTTTTGGGCAGATGCGAAAGAACAGTTGCGGGTGCGCTGGCGCTCGATCTTCGGTCGGCTGCCGGTTGTTGTTCGTTTCGCCCCTGTGGACGCAGATTAGGACGAAGACTAGAGTGGACGGAAGACGGTATTTCACTGAATGGATGATTATTTTCTGTTTTATTCATTCATCAGAATTTAGTTGGAGATAAGGCGTGAATGATTCCACTGAGCGGAATGAAGGAGCCAGGGAAGTTGGCTCAGGTGGCGTCTCTCGCCTGTTCGCACTGCTGCGCACCCTTGGTGAAGTGCCGGAAGGCGGTGAACGCGTGACCCAGCTTGCGCAGCAGGTCGGCCTCTCGCAACCGACCACCCACCGCCTGCTGCGCAGCCTGATCGACGAAGGCATGGTCGAGCAGGACGCGCGCAGCAAGCGCTACCGTTTGAGCCTGGAGTTTTTTGCCCTGGCGGCGAATGCCGGCAAAACCGGCAACCTGCGCGACCTGGTACGGCCAAGCCTGTTGCGCTTGAGTGCGTCGCTGGGCGATTCGCTGTTCCTGCTGGCCCGCAGTGGCTTCGACGCGATCTGCCTGGACCGCAGCGAAGGCCCGTACCCGATCCGTACCTTCACCGGCGATATCGGTGGGCGCGTGGCGCTAGGCGTGGGGCAGGGCAGCCTGGCGATCCTGGCGTTCCTGCCCGAGGAAGAGCGCGAAACGGTAATCCGCTACAACCTGCCACGGCTCAAGGATTTCCATGTGTACGACGAGGTGCTGTTGCGTTCGGAGGTCGAGAATGTGCGCAGCCTGGGGTATGCCGCGCGCAACACGGGCGTGCTCGAAGGCATGGCCGGGCTGGCGGTGCCCATTCTCAACCGTGACGGGCATGCGGTGGCGGCGTTGAGCGTAGCGACCATCAGTGATCGCCTGGGGCCGAGCCGTTTGCCGATGGTGGTGGAATTGTTGAAGCGCGAGGCGGCGGCGATCGGGCCGCGGATCAATCCGTTTGATCCGACGTTGCGCCGGCCTTCGCAGGCGTTTGGTGGGTAGTCCATGTCTGATGCGCAAGCGTATATGAGAGAGCGGGGCTTTCAGATCGGTCCTACGCAAATGCAATTCTTTTTCGCATCGTTGCACAGGCTTTTACTTCGCGTGCGACGGTACATTCCTTGCGTGTAACTGCATGTTTATTTGGAACTGCACTGTTTTCGGTTGCCACCAAGAGGTAGCTGAATCGAGGGCTTACTGGCCTGGTTAAGCAGTTGTTACGTCCAAGACATGAGGTGTTGCAATGAATCCTAATTTCAGCCCGCTGCTCTGTTCGCCTCCATCCGCACAGAACTGCGGGTATTCCCCTGCCGATTATGGGCGCAATGCTACTGCGAACATGCCGAGCAACATGACCAGCTATTATTCCAATTCGGATGTTGCAAAGCTGCTGCTCCACAACTTCGAATACTTCAGTACGCCTGAAAGTGCATTCGTTTCGCGAAACTCGCTTACTGACGTGGCCAATCGTCCATTGGGAATCAGCGTTTACGATGATCAGATGACGTTACTTGCCAGGGATATAGTGGGACGGGACGGCCTCTCAAACTTTTTTGATCGCGCTCAGAACGGTGGTCATGAAGATGGGCTGATCAACCGAGCGGATTTGCAGCTAGCCATCGACCAGTTAGGTCCGCAACCACGGGCGGGGAATGAGTTCGCAACGGGTTATAACGGCGCGATGCGGCAACAGAGGGTCAACCAGCAGTTTGCTTCTCAGTTCTGCGCACAGCCTTCGTCCGGCGGGCCGCGCGGCATGGAAGGCTGGGGCGCGTTGTCGCCTGCACCGCGAGTGTACGCGGCGCCGCAGCCGTCCTATGGGGGGACGCCAGTCAATCAACAATGGACTCCCACGATGGCTGGAGGTCGACCGTATGCGAATGAGAGTAACGAGTCCTTATCGGCCAAAGTGCTCTCCCATTTCAGCAACCTGCAAGACCCCTCAACGGGAACGATCACTGACGCGTCACTGAGCGCTGCAGCGTCGGGACACGCTCTGGATGGACGGCCCATCAGTGCGGCGGATGCCGCTATCGCGCAGGAGCTGTTGGAGCGGGGCCAACTGTTCAAGACCCTTGATCAAGGCCGCAGCGGCACACTTGACGGCAGTATTTCCCGGCAGGATCTGGGCGATGCAGCGAGTGAGTACCGCACAATGAGCAACGCCGGGCTGCTACAGGCCGTGAAAGATAATTTCAGGCAGTTTACCGCCGGTGCGGATGACAATTATGTCAACGCCAATGAGCTGAAAGAGGCAGCCGGTCTCATTCCGTCCGACCGAACGTTCAGCCCGCAAGCGCGCGAAGTGGCGTTGGAGTTGCTCAATCGTCCGGGATTATTGCGCGAGTTGGATATCGGCGTTCGGGAAGACGGTACGCCAGGCGCTGAAGACAAACGTTTCGACATGGTTAACATCGACCATATGATCGAGAAAGAATCCTTCACGTAGCGAGCCAAGCCTTGAGCCAACGCACCTGTGGGTAATTACTCCGTGGCTGCGGGTGGGCAGGATCAAATGAGCGCCAACGGCTGCTTCCGGTGACTCGGGTAGCAGCCGTCGGTGCTCAAGAGGCTTGTGCAGCGGGATCGTCATCTCGGCGTAGCATTCGCGGTTCAGCGCCAATAGACTCAAGCGATTGACGACACCACCGAGACCCAGGGCCCCGAATCATCATGGAAGTCATCCAACAACGACCGCTGTGGCAGGTCTATCTGTTTTTCCTGGCACCGATGGTGCTGTCCAACTTTCTGCAAAGCTTTTCCGGCACGCTCAACGGTATCTATGTCGGGCAGATGCTGGGTACCCACGCGCTGGCGGCGGTATCGGGCATGTTTCCCATCGTGTTTTTCTTCATTGCCCTGGTGATTGGCCTGGGTGCTGGCGCCTCGGTGTTGATCGGCCAGGCCTGGGGCGCCCGCGAGACGGGAATGGTCAAGGTGATCACCGGCGCTACGCTGACCCTCGGCGCGCTGGTGGGTTTGGTCGCAGCCCTGCTTGGCAGCCTGTTGGCCCGCCCCGCGTTGCAGGCGTTGGGAACCCCTGTCGATGTGCTTGACGATGCGGTGGGCTACGCCCAAGTGATGATGCTGATCATGCCGCTGCTGCTGGTGTTCATTCTTTATACCCAACTGCTACGCGGCGTCAGCGATACCGTTTCACCGTTGTTGGCCTTGATGGTGTCGACCCTGGTGGGTTTGCTGCTGACGCCAGCGCTGATTCGCGGCTGGATCGGCCTGCCGCCCATGGGCATCCAGAGTGCGGCGTACGCGGGGCTGGCGGGGAATGCCTTGGCGATGCTGTTCCTGATCCTTCGCCTGCGCCACAAAAACTCGGTGATGGCGCCGGATCGCGACATGCTCGCCGCCTTGCGCCTGGACCGGGTGATCCTCGGCAAGGTCCTGCGCATCGGCCTGCCGACAGGCCTGCAGATGGTGGTGCTGTCGTTGTCGGAGCTGGTCATCCTGGCGCTGGTCAACGGCCACGGTTCCCAGGCGACGGCTGCGTACGGCGCGGTGACGCAGATCGTCAACTACGTGCAGTTTCCGGCGCTGTCGATTGCTATCACCGCCTCGATCCTGGGGGCCCAGGCGATTGGCGCCGGGCGCCTGGAGCGCATCGGGCCGATTCTGCGCACCGGGCTGCTGATCAACACCGCCCTTACCGGTGGGCTGATCGTGCTCGGCTATGGGCTTTCGCATTGGCTGCTGGGGCTGTTCATCACCGACGCCGCCGCGCGCGTCAACGCTGAGCACCTGTTGCACATCATGTTGTGGAGCATCCTGGTGTTCGGTTTCCAGGCCGTTATCGGCGGGATCATGCGCGCCAGCGGTGTGGTGTTGATACCGGTCGCCATCTCGATTTTCTGTGTGCTATGCGTGGAATTGCCGGTGGCCTACCTGTTCAATGCGCATTTTGGCCTCGAAGGCGTGTGGATGGCGTTTCCGGTGACTTACCTGGCGATGCTGGTGCTGCAGACCGCGTATTACCGTCTGGTATGGCGGCATAAGCAGATCAAGCGGCTGCTGTGATAAAAGGTTGCCCACCCAAGCAGAGAAGGCGCTTTATCGATGGCTAACCCTTACGCCGAGCTGTTCCAGGTGCCAGGCGCTCGCGCCTTTGTGCTGGCGGGCATGCTGGCACGCATGCCGATCTCCATGACCGGGATTGGCCTGATCACCATGCTCTCGCAAGTGCATGGCGGTTACGGTCTGGCGGGTTCGGTGGCGGCGGTATTCGCGTTGGCCACCGCGTTTTGCGCACCGCAGGTGTCACGCCTGGTGGACCGCTACAGCCAGGGCAGGGTGCTGCCCATTGCCGCGTCGATCGGTGGCGGCGCGTTGTTGATGGTGTTGCTGTGCACGCGTTTGCAGGCGCCAGGCTGGACGTTGTTCCTGTTCGCCGCATTGGCCGGCTGCATGCCCAATATGTCGGCGATGGTGCGGGCGCGCTGGACCGAGCTGTACCGTGGCCAGCCCAAGCTGCACACCGCCTTTGCCCTGGAGTCGGTACTCGATGAAGTGTGCTTCATCATCGGCCCGCCCATTTCCGTCGGCCTCAGTGTGGTGCTGTTCCCCGAGGCCGGGCCTTTGGTGGCGGCCGTATTGCTGGCGGTGGGTGTGACCACCTTCGTATTGCAACGCACCACTGAACCGCCGGTGCATGCACGTCACGATCATCACGAGCGCTGGTTGATCGCCTCGCCGTCGGTGCTGATCCTGATGACCCTGTTGCTCGCCATGGGTGTGATCGTCGGTGTGGTGGATGTGGTCAGCGTCGCGTTCGCCCAGCAGGCGGGCCATCCGACGGCAGCCAGTATTGTGTTGTCGGTTTACGCCATCGGTTCCTGCCTGGCAGGCTTGGCCTTCGGCATGCTCAAGCTCAAGGCGCCGCTGCCCCGGCAGTTTCTGTACTGCGGCGTAGCCACGGCGCTGACCACGTTGCCGTTACTGTTGGTGACTGACATTCCGGGGCTGGCCGTGGCGATCTTTATCTCCGGTCTGTTCTTCGCCCCGACCCTGATCGTGTCCATGGCGCTGGTGGAGCAAGTCGTCCCACCCAGCCGCCTCACCGAAGGCATGACCTGGCTGATCACCGGCCTGAGCATCGGCGTAGCCATCGGCGCCGCCAGCTCCGGCTGGATGATTGACCACTTTGGCGCCGCCAGCGGGTTCCGGGTGGCACTGGCGGCGGGGCTGGTCGTGTTGGGTTCGGCGGTGCTGGGGTATCGGCGGTTAGGCAGTCAGCCAGTCGCCGCGCAAGGCTGCGGGAAATGATGGTGTAGAAACTCATCCAGCGCCTGGCGTGTCAGGTCGTTCAACGTCACCTTCTTGCGGTTCGCCGCCAACGCTGCTGCCAGATGCAGGTCATGGCCGACGCGTACATTGAACGAGCCCTTGCATGGCTTTTCAGGAGTTTGCCCGAGCGACTGGCAGGTGGCGAGGTAATCGTCCACCGCCTCTTGGAAGGCCGCGTCCAACTCTGCGACGGTTTTGCCTTCGTAGCTCACCAGGGCCTTGATGAACAGGATTTTGCCGAACAGGCAGTTGTCCTCGAGGCTGGCTTCGATGGAGCCGATGTAGCCTTTGTGTTTCAGCTGGTTGTTCACTGAATCAGTTCTCCTGATTTCAATTGTTCGATGATTTGGCGCCGAATGTAGTGTTTCAGTTCGTTGCCGGGGTGAGGCTTGTGCAAGGTGATCATTGCATTGGGGTCGCCAATGTCGAATTTGACCCGGCTTCCAGCCCCTTCAATCTGTGTGTAACCCAGTCGACTTAACAGGGTTACGAGTTCAGACCAGGTGAATGCCATGTGCTCATTGAGCAGTTTGGCGAGCAGCTTTTCATTTTTGGACACGGCGTTCCCTGCGTGTAACTAAATGTAGTTGCAAAAAGTGGTGTACGTCAATGCTAGCTCGGTCTGATGCGTCTTTCCCGAGATTGATGTAACCCGTGATGACACCTCGCTTGCAGGCCCCCATTGCTCGCTAATTTTTCCCTCTGCGGTTCGTTTTATAGGGACGACGTGCCTTTGTGCTTCCTGCCTATTGCTCCGGACTCCAACAAATGAATGCTGAAGACTCCTTGAAACTTGCTCGCCGGTTTATCGGGTTGCCCCTGGAAAAACGCCAAGTGTTCCTGCAGGCCTTGCAGAAAGAAGGCGTGGATTTTTCCCGGTTTCCGATTCCGGCAGGGGTTGAGGCCGAGGATCGCCAGGCGCTGTCCTACGCGCAGCAACGCATGTGGTTTCTCTGGCAGTTGGATCCGGCCAGCGGCGCCTACAACCTGCCCGGCGCCGTACGCTTGAAAGGTGCGCTCAGCCTCGACGCCCTGGAACAAGCGTTCGCCAGCCTGGTGGCGCGTCACGAAACCTTGCGCACGGTGTTTCAGCGTCAAGCGGATGAGCGTCTGGTGCAGGTTTCAATCGAGCCGTCGTTGGCCATCGAGCACCTGGACTTGAGCACCCTGGCGCCCGTTGACCGTGAGCAGGCGGTCAACGCGGCGGCGACGCGTCAGTCGCTACTGCCATTCGACCTCGAGCATGGCCCGCTGCTGCGCGTGCAGCTGCTCAGGCTCAACGCACACGAGCACGTGCTGCTGCTGACCTTGCACCACATCGTCTCCGACGGTTGGTCGATGAATGTGTTGATCGACGAGTTCATCCGTTGCTACGACGCCCACGAGCGCAACGAGGCGCCACAATTGCCGGCGCTGGCGATCCAGTACAGTGACTACGCGCTGTGGCAGCGCCGCTGGTTGGAGGCCGGCGAGCAGGCGCGCCAGTTGGCGTATTGGCAGGCGCGCCTGGGCGATGAGCATCCGGTTCTGGAGCTGCCGACCGACCGTCCACGGCCGGCCATGCCCAGTTACCAGGGCACCCGCCATACCTTCGAGATCGACCCGGCGCTGGCCACGCAACTGCGCCTGTGCGCACAAAAGCACAACGTTACCTTGTTCATGTTGCTGCTCGGCGCCTTCAACGTGCTGTTGCATCGTTATACGGGGCAGGGCGACATTCGTGTCGGCGTGCCCATCGCTAACCGCAACCGCACTGAAGTCGAGGGGTTGATTGGCTTCTTCGTCAACACCCAGGTTCTGCGCACCGAGCTGACCGGCCAAACCCGCATTACCGAATTGCTACAAGGCATCAAGGAGCACGCCCTGGGCGCCCAGGCCCATCAGGAATTGCCGTTCGAACGCTTGGTCGATGCCTTGAACGTCGAGCGTAGCCTCAGCCATACGCCGCTGTTCCAGGTGATGTACAACCATCAACCGGTGGTGGCGGATATCGCCTCTGTCAGCACCGCCTCCGGCCTGGAACTGGCCCTGGTGGAATGGCAGGGCCGTACCACCCAGTTCGACCTTACCCTCGACACCTATGAAAAATCCGGCACCTTGCATGCCGCGCTGACCTACGCCAACGACCTGTTCGACGCGCCTTCCATCCAGCGCATGGCGCGCCATTGGACCCGCCTGTTGCAGGCGATGGTGGCGGACGCTGAACAGCGCATCGGTGAGCTGCCGATGCTGGACGCCGACGAGCTACAACTGCTGGTCAAGACCTGGAACCACACGGCCACGCCGTACCCGACCGAACACGCGATCCATCACTTGATTGAAGACCAGGCGCAACGCACACCTGATGCGCCAGCGCTGGTGTTCGGTGAGCTGACCCTGACCTACGCCCAACTGGACGCGCGCGCCAACCGGTTGGCCCATGCATTGCGCGAGCAAGGCGTCGGCCCGGACGTGCTGGTGGGCATCTGTGTCGAGCGTTCCATTGAAATGGTCGTGGGCCTGCTGGCGATCCTCAAGGCGGGCGGCGCCTATGTCCCGCTGGACCCGGAATACCCCGAGGAGCGCCTGGCGTACATGATCGACGACAGCGGCATCAGGCTGCTGCTCAGCCAGCAAAGCCTGCTGGCACGGCTGCCGACCGCAGGCCTCCAAGTGATTGCCCTGGATCTGCCGGCGAACTGGCTCGACAGCTACAGCACCGCAGCCCCGGACGTCAGCCTGCATGGGCTGAACCTGGCCTACGTTATCTACACCTCCGGTTCCACCGGTAAACCCAAGGGCGCCGGTAACAGCCACCGCGCACTGGTCAACCGCCTGTGCTGGATGCAGCAGGCCTACGCACTCGATGGCGGTGACGCGGTGCTGCAGAAAACCCCGTTCAGCTTCGACGTTTCCGTGTGGGAGTTTTTCTGGCCGCTGATGACGGGCGCGCGCCTGGTGGTTGCCGCGCCGGGCGAACACCGTGAACCGGCCCGCCTGATCGAGACCATCGGCCGGCACGCCATCACCACCGTGCACTTCGTGCCGTCAATGTTGCAGGCGTTTATCCATGAGCCCGGCGTGGAGGCCTGCGCCAGCCTCAAGCGCATTGTCTGCAGTGGCGAAGCCTTGCCGTTGGACGCGCAACGCCAAGTGTTCGCCAAACTGGCGAATGCGGCCTTGTACAACCTTTATGGCCCGACCGAAGCGGCAATCGACGTCACCCACTGGACCTGCATCGACGAAGGCGCCGACAGCGTGCCCATCGGCCGGCCGATCGCCAACCTCGGCACCTACGTGCTGGATGCCCAGCTCAATCCGGTTGCGGCTGGTGTCTCAGGCGAGCTGTACCTCGGCGGCACCGGCCTGGCGCGCAGTTACCATCGCCGCCCGGCGCTGACGGCCGAGCGCTTTGTGCCAAGCCCGTTCGTGGCCGGCGAGCGCCTGTATCGTACCGGTGACCGTGTGCGCCAGCGCGGCGATGGGGTGATCGAATACCTTGGCCGCCTCGACCATCAGGTCAAGCTGCGCGGCTTGCGCATCGAACTGGGTGAGATCGAAACGCGCCTGATGCAGCACCCAACGGTGCGCGAAGCGGTGGTAGTGGTACACGGCGGCAAGCAGTTGGTGGCTTACCTGGTGCTTGAACGCGACGCACCGACCGACCTCAAGGCCTGGCTGCTTGGCAGCCTGCCGGAATACATGGTGCCAAGCCACTTCATCACGCTTGCCAAGCTGCCGGTGACCGCCAACGGCAAGCTCGACCGCAAGGCGCTGCCACTGCCGGACGCCACGGCGCAGCAGGCCTTTGCTGCCCCGGAAAACACCGTGCAACAAGCCCTGGCCGCGATCTGGAGCGACGTGCTGGGCATTCAGGCTGTCGGCCTGGACGACAACTTTTTCGAGCTGGGCGGCGATTCGATCATCTCCATTCAGGTGGTCAGCCGGGCCCGCCAGGCCGGTATCCGCCTCAGTCCGCGCGACCTGTTCCAGTACCAGAGTGTGCGCAGCCTGGCGCTGGTGGCGGGCGTCGACGAACTGAGCGAAGTCGATCAGGGGCCGGTCAGCGGTGAGGTCATCCTCACGCCGGTGCAGCAGGGCTTTTTCGCCCAGGCCATCCCGGCGCGTCACCATTGGAACCAGTCGTTGCTGCTGACCCCGCGTGAACCACTGCAGCCCGCTCGGCTCGACGCGGCCGTGATGCAAGTGGTTCAGCATCACGATGCTCTGCGCCTGCGCTTCGTGGCGCAGGCTCAAGGGTGGCAACAGCACCACGCCACTGCGGTCGACGCAGCGTTGCTGTGGCAGGCCCAGGCCGACACCGACGCCGAATTGGCCGCGCTGTGTGACAAGGCCCAACGCAGCCTTGACCTGGAGCACGGCCCGTTGCTGCGCGCCGCCCTGGTCGAGATGGCCGACGGCACCCAGCGGTTGCTGCTGGTGGTGCACCACCTGGTGGTGGATGGCGTGTCCTGGCGCATCCTGCTGGAAGACCTGCAACAGGCGTATCGCGAGCAGCGGTTGCCGGCAAAGACCAGCGCCTATCAGCACTGGGCGCACCGGCTGCAGGAGCAGGCGCACGTTCTCGAGCACCAACTGCCGTATTGGCAGGCGCAAACCGCCGAGGCCGAGTTGCCCTGTGATCACCCCGAAGGCGGTCTGCAGCATCGCCTGGGCGCCAAGCTGGAAACGCGCCTCGACGCCGAGCACACGCGCCAGTTGCTGCAAGAGGCGCCGGCGGCCTATCGCACCCAGGTCAATGACCTGTTGCTCACCGCCCTGGCGCGCGTGGTCAGCCGTTGGAGCGCTCAGTCCGCCGCATTGATCCAGCTGGAAGGGCATGGCCGCGAAGACCTGTTCGACGGCATCGACCTGACGCGCACCGTCGGCTGGTTCACCAGCCTGTTTCCGCTGCGCCTGCAAGCGGACGGCGAGTTGGCCGGCGCGATCAAGGCGGTCAAGGAACAACTGCGTGCAGTCCCCGACAAGGGCCTGGGCTATGGCCTGCTGCGCTACCTCGGCGCGCCCGGAGCCCGCGAATCCCTGGCCGGCCTGGCCGTGCCACGCATTACCTTCAACTATCTGGGGCAGTTTGATCGCCAGTTCGATGACTCGGCACTGTTTGTACCGGCCGCCGAGGGCAGCGGCCAGGCCCAGGCCCCCGAGGCACCGCTGGCCAACTGGCTGACGGTGGAAGGGCAGGTGTATGGCGGTGAATTGGCGCTGCAGTGGGGCTTCAGTCGCGAGATGTTCGAGACTGCGACCATCCAGCGCCTGGCGGATGAATTCGCCTGTGAGCTCAAGGCCGTGATCGCCCATTGCTGTGCCACACCGGCCGGGCAGGTCACGCCATCGGATTTCCCGCTGGCACAGGTCACTCAGGCGCAGCTGGATGGATTGCCGGTGGCCGGGCCGGCCATCGCCGACCTGTACCCGCTGTCGCCGATGCAGCAGGGCATGCTGTTCCACACCCTGCTGGCGCCGGAGGTCCAGGCCTATATCAACCAGTTGCGCGTCGACATCGACGGCCTCGATCTGCTGGCGTTCGGGCGCGCCTGGCAGGCCGCGCTGGACCGTCACGACATCCTGCGCAGCAGCTTCCATTGGCTGGGCCTGGACAGCGCCCATCAAGTGATCCGGCGCCAGGTCGACCTGCAACTGCAGGTGATTGAAGACCCGAGTGCCGATCTGGATGCGCTGGCCCACGCCGAGCGTGAACGCGGTTTCGCACTCGATACCGCGCCGCTGTTTCGCCTGATGCTGGTGCGCGGCGCGGGGCCGACCTGGCACCTGATTTTCACCAGCCACCACATTCTCATGGATGGTTGGAGCAACGCCCAGTTGCTCGGCGAAGTGCTCGCCCATTACGCCGGCCAGGACGTGCCCGCACCACTCGGGCCATTTCGCGATTACCTGGGCTGGCTGCAACGGCAAGGCAACGGCGAAGCGTTCTGGAAAGCCCAGCTGGCGCCGTTGCAGGCGCCAACCCTGCTGGCCCAAGCGCTGCGTACGCCGGTTGCCGGGGCAGGCACTGCCGACCATCAGGTCGTGCTGGGCCGTGACTTCACCCACACCCTCAGTGAGTTCGCCCGCCAACACAAAGTCACTCTCAACACCGTGCTGCAAGGAGCCTGGAGCCTGCTGCTGCAACGCTACACCGGCCAGGCGTGCGTGGCGTTCGGCGCCACCGTGGCTGGGCGTTCCGCGCCGTTGACCGGGATCGAACAGCAGTTGGGCCTGTTCATCAACACCTTGCCGATCATCAGCGCCGCCTCGCCGGCACAATCGGCCATCAGTTGGCTCGGCGAGTTGCAAGCGCTGAACCTCAGCCTGCGCGATCACGAGCATGTGCCGCTCTATGACATCCAAGGCTGGGCTGGCCAACCAGGCGCCGCGCTGTTCGACACCTTGCTGGTGTTCGAAAACTTCCCTGTGGCCGAAGCCCTGAAGCAGGGGGCGCCGGCCGGGCTGAGCTTCGGGCCGTTGCATAACCATGAGCGCACGCATTACCCGCTGACCCTCGGCATCGAACTGGGTGCCAGCCTGCGCCTGGAATTCAGTTACGACCGGGCGCTCTTCAGCCAAGCCCAGGTCATCCGCCTGAGCGACAACCTGCAGTATCTGCTCGCGCAATTCCTCGCAGACGCGCAAAGTCCCCTGGGCAACCTGCGTCTGCTCGACGCCAGCGCCCAGCGCGACGTGCTTGCCCTCAGCCAATTGCCTGCAGCCGCCCAGCCTCATCAGCGCGCCCATGAACGCATCGCTGCCCAGGCCCAGGCCACGCCGGACGCACTGGCGGTGCAGGCTGGCAGCGAACGCCTCAACTATGCCCAACTCAACGCCCGCGCCAACCGCCTGGCCCATCGCCTGCTGGAATGCGGTGTCGGCCCCGGTCAGCGCGTGGGCCTGGCGTCCCGTCGTGGCCCGCAACTGATCGTCAGCCTGCTGGCGGTGCTCAAGAGCGGTGCGGCCTATGTGCCGCTGGACCCGAAATACCCTGCCGAGCGCCTGGCCTACATGCTGGCGGACAGCCGCCTCGACCTGCTGCTCAGCGAAACCGGTCTGCTGGCCGATTTGCCATTGCCGGCAGGGCTGAGCCGCCTCGACTTCAGCGCCGGCGGTGATGAATTGGCCGGCTACCCTGCGACCAATCCGCCCAACCACGCGACGGCGGCGGACCTGGCCTATGTGATCTACACCTCCGGCTCCACCGGCCAGCCCAAAGGCGTGGCCATCGACCATGCCGCCCTCGACCAGTTCTGCGACAGCGCCGTGGTGTACAGCCAACTGAGCGCCCAGGACCGCGTGCTGCAATTCGCCACTTTCAGTTTCGACGGCTTTGTCGAGCAGTGCTACCCGCCGCTGTGCGTGGGCGCGGCGCTGATCATGCGCGGCGATGAACTGTGGGACGCCGGGCAACTGGCGCGAGAAATCGTTGAACAGGGCGTGACCCTGGCCGACTTGCCCGCCGCCTACTGGTACTTGCTGGCGAAGGAATGCGCCGTGCACCGCCGCCCGCTGGGCAAGCTGCGCCAGGTGCATGTGGGCGGTGAGGCCATGTCCGTGGAAGGCCTGCGCGCCTGGCATGCCGCCGGGTTGGGCGATGTGCGGCTGGTCAACACGTACGGGCCGACCGAGGCGACGGTGGTGTCCAGCGTGCACGATTGCCGGTTGGCTGATGCCAGCGACGCGTTCGGCGTGCCGATTGGGCGCGCGATTGCAGGGCGCTCGCTCTACGTGCTCGACAGCGCTTTCGAACTGCAGGCGGCCGATGGCGTGGGCGAGTTGTGCATTGGTGCCGAGGCCGGCCTGGCCCAAGGCTATTTTGACCGCCCGGCGCTGACCGCCGAGCGCTTCCTGCCTGACCCGTTTGCCCCCGTCCCCGGTGCGAGGCTCTACCGCAGCGGCGACCTGGCCCGTTACAACGAGGCGGGTGCGCTGGAGTACGTCGGGCGTATCGACCATCAGGTGAAGATTCGCGGCTTGCGCATCGAAATGGGCGAAATCGAAGCCAGCCTGCAAGCCTTGCCGCAGGTGCGTGAAGCGGCGGTACATGCGCTGCCGAGCGCCACGGGCACGCAATTGGTCGCCTACGTGGTAGCCGCCGAGGGCCATGTGCTGGAGACACAGGCACTGGCGGGCCGTTTGCGCCAGTCGCTGCCGGACTACATGGTGCCTGGGCAGTGGGTGGTGCTCGAGGCCTTGCCCTTGAACACCAACGGCAAGCTCGACCGCCGCGCACTGCCGGCGCCGGACCTGAACCTGCACGCCCCGGCCTACGTGGCGCCCCACAGCCCGCTGCAAATCCAGCTCGCGGCGATCTGGCAAGCGGTGTTGCAGGTTGAGCGCGTCGGCCTGGACGATCACTTCTTTGAACGCGGCGGTCATTCGCTGCTGGCCACCCAGGTGATCTCTCGGGTGCGGCATGCGCTCAAGCTGGAAGTGCCATTGCGCGCGCTGTTCGAACAGCCGACCCTGCGCGCATTTGCCGACGCTTGCGCGGCGCTGCAGGTGAGCACGGCGCAGCCGTTGCTGGCGCTGGAGCGCAGTCGGCCGCTGGCGTTGTCCTTCGCCCAGGAACGCCAATGGTTCCTCTGGCAACTGGACCCGGCCAGCGCGGCCTATCACGTGCCTGCCGCCCTGCACCTGCGTGGCCAACTCAACCGCGCCGCACTGGAGCAGGCGTTCCAGGCCCTGGTACAGCGCCATGAGCCGCTGCGCACCACCTTTGTGGAGCAAGGCGAGCACACCTTGCAAGTCATCCATCCGCACGTGGCGGTGACCATCGAGCAGCAGCGCGTCGATGTGGCGGCGATCGAACAGGCGGTGGCCGAGGAAATCCAGCGCCCGTTCGATCTACGCAGCAGCCCGCTGATGCGGGTTAAATTGCTCGACGTCGCGCCAGAGCATCATGTGCTGGTGATCACCCAGCACCACATCATCTCCGACGGTTGGTCGATGCAAGTGATGGTCGATGAGCTGGTGGCGCTCTACCAGGGCGACAACGCCTTGCCGGCGTTGCCGATCCAGTACGC
Source organism: Pseudomonas sp. R2-37-08W (assembly GCF_003851705.1). Classification (NCBI taxonomy): domain Bacteria; kingdom Pseudomonadati; phylum Pseudomonadota; class Gammaproteobacteria; order Pseudomonadales; family Pseudomonadaceae; genus Pseudomonas; species Pseudomonas sp. R2-37-08W. The sequence continues at coordinate 2,584,874 of NZ_CP027728.1, forward strand.
CGACTATGCCCAGTGGCAACGTGACTGGATGGCGGCCGGGGAAAAACAGCGCCAGCTCGATTACTGGTGCGCGCGCCTGGGCAGTGAACATCCGGTGCTGGCGCTGCCCCTGGACCACCCGCGTCCGGCGGTGCAAAGCCATCGGGGCGCGCGCCGGCAGATCCATCTGAACCGCGCGCTGGTGGCCGAGCTCAAGGCGTTGGCCCAGCGTCAGGACGTGACCTTGTTCACGCTCCTGCTGGCCTCGTTCCAGACCTTGCTGCATCGCTACAGCGGCCAATCCGAGATCCGCGTCGGCGTACCGATCGCCAACCGTACGCGCCTGGAAACCGAGCGACTGGTCGGTTTCTTCGTCAACACCCAGGTACTGCAGGCGCAGTTGCATGGGCAAATGCCTTTCGAACAGTTATTGGCCCAGGTCAAGCGGCGCGCCCTGGAGGCCCAGGCGCATCAGGATCTGCCGTTCGAACAACTGGTGGAAGCCTTGCAGCCTGAGCGCAGTCTCAGCCACAACCCGCTGTTCCAGGTGATGTTCAACCATCAGGACAGCCTGCGCGCCGGCCCTGTGCACTTGCCGGGCCTGGCGTTGCAGGCGCTGGACTGGGCCGGTCACACCACCCAGTTCGATTTGAGCCTGGAAACCGAAGAATCCGCCGATGGCCTCTGGGCGTCGCTGACGTACGCCACCGACCTGTTCGAAGCGGCAACCCTGGAACGCCTGGCCGGGCATTGGCACAACCTGTTGCACGCAGTGGTGCGCGATGCGTCCCAGGCGCTCGATGACCTGGCAATGCTCAGCGCACCGCAATGGCAGCAAATGGTTGAAGGCTGGAACCACACCTCATTCGACTATCCACGCGAGCAGTGCGTGCACCAGTTGTTCGAGGCCCAAGCCCTTGCCCAGCCGGAGGCCGTCGCACTGCGCTTCAATGGCGACCGCCTGAGCTACGCCGAACTCAACCGTCGGGCCAATCGCCTGGCGCATCGCTTGATTGCGGCAGGCGTGGGCCCTGACGTGCTGGTGGCGGTGCATGTGGAGCGCTCCCTGGACATGGCGGTCAGCCTGTTGGCCACCCTCAAGGCCGGCGCTGCCTACGTGCCGCTCGACCCGCAGTTCCCGGCCGAGCGCCTGGCCTTCATGCTCGACGACTGCGGCGCCCGGGTGCTGCTGACCCAGGCGCGGTTGCACGGCCAGCTGGCGCAGCCCGAGGGCCTGCAGGTGCTGCTGGTCGAGGATGAACCGGGTGCAGAACACAACCCCGAGGTTGCGCTCACGCCGGAACACCTGGCCTATGTGATCTACACCTCCGGCTCCACCGGCAAGCCCAAAGGCGTGATGGTGCGGCACCAGGCGCTGTGCAGTTTCACCTGTGCCATGGCCGACAGCTTGTCCATCGGCGCTGATGCCCGCCTGTTGTCGTTGACCACGTTCTCGTTCGACATCTTCGCCCTGGAGCTCTACGTGCCGCTGAGTGTCGGCGCGACGGTGCTGCTGAGCGAGCAGGCCATGGCGCTGGACCCGGAAGCCATTCTCGACCTGGCCCACAGCCAGGCGGCCACGGTGCTGCAGGCCACGCCGTCGACCTGGCGCATGCTGCTCGACGGCCCGCGCGCGCAGCTGTTGCGCGGCGTCCAGTGCCTGTGCGGCGGCGAGGCGTTGCCGGCTGACCTGGCCCAGCGCCTGCTCGCTCTGCAAGGCCCGGTGTGGAACCTCTATGGGCCGACGGAAACCACCATCTGGTCGGCGGCCCATCGGCTGCACGAAGCGCAGCCTTTGGTCGGGCGGCCTATCGCCAACACCTCGCTGTTCATCCTCAATGCCGGGCTCACGCCATGCCCGCAAGGCGCGGCCGGTGAGCTGCTGATCGGCGGGGTCGGCCTGGCGCGTGGTTATCACGCACAGCCTGCGCTCACCGCCGAGCGTTTTGTGCCGGACCCGTTCGGGGCGCCCGGCGCACGCCTGTACCGCACCGGCGACCTGGCGCGTTACCGCGCAGACGGCGTGGTCGAGTACCTCGGCCGGGTCGATCACCAGGTCAAGGTGCGCGGTTTCCGTATCGAGCTGGGTGAGATCGAAGCCTGCCTGCGTGACTGCCCAGGCGTGCGTGAAGCCGTGGTGCTGGCCGACAACGACCGCTTGATCGCCTACCTGGTGAGCTCCGCACCGGAGGAGCAACAGGCCTACAAAGCCGCGTTGCGCGAGCGCCTGCCGGACTACATGGTGCCGGCGCACCTGCTGTTCCTAGACCGTCTGCCCCTGACCCCCAACGGCAAGCTCGACCGCAAGGCCTTGCCCAAGGTGGATGCCAGCCAACTGAGTCAAGGCCATCTAGCCCCCGTCACCCCGCGCGAACAACAGGTCGCGGCGATCTGGGCCGAGGTGCTGGACGTGCCGCAGGTCGGTCTCGACGATCACTTTTTCGAACTGGGCGGGCATTCCTTGCTGGCCACGCGGGTGGTGTCGCGGGTGCGCCAGGCCTTGGCCCTGGAAGTCGCGCTCAAGACCCTGTTCGAACAACCCCTGCTGGGTGACTTTGTGCGCGCACTGGGCGAGGAGGGCGTCACCGCGCCGGCGCTGCAAAGGGCCGACCGCACGCAACCCTTGCCGCTGTCTTACGCCCAGGAGCGCCAATGGTTCCTGTGGCAACTGGACCCGCACAGCACGGCCTACCACATCCCCAGTGCCTTGCGCTTGCATGGCCCGCTGGACCAGGTCGCGCTGCAACGCAGCTTCGACACCTTGCTGGCGCGCCATGAAAGCCTGCGCACCCATCTGCGCCAGGAGGCCACGGGCGCGGTGCAAGTCATCGAAGCGCTGGGCCTGATCGATATCGACCGGGGCGCCTGTGCCTACGCGGACCTCAAGGGCGCTGTGGCGGCCGAGGTCGCACGCCCCTTCGATTTACTGCGCGGGCCGCTGTTGCGGGTCAAGTTGCTGCGCCTGGCTGAGGACGACCATGTGCTGGTGCTGGTGCAGCACCACATCGTCTCCGATGGCTGGTCGATGCAACTGATGGTCGAGGAACTGGTGCAGCTGTACGCCGCGTTCAGCCAGGGGCAAACGCCGCACCTGCCGGCATTGCCGATCCAGTACGCCGACTATGCCGTGTGGCAACGCCAGTGGATGGAGGCCGGTGAGCAGGCGCGTCAACTGGCTTACTGGCGCGAGCAGTTGGGCGGCGAGCAACCGGTGCTGGAGCTGCCGTTCGACTACCCGCGCCCGGCGCTGCCAAGCCATCGCGGCGCACGCCTGGGCATCGAGTTGGCGCCAGGGCTGCTAGGCGGCCTGCGCACCTTGGCGCATAACGTTGGTGTCACGCTGCCGATGGTGCTGCTGGCGTCCTATCAGGCGCTGTTGCACCGCTACAGCGGCCAGGAAGACGTGCGCGTCGGCGTCCCGGTTGCCAACCGTAACCGCCTGGAAACCGAGGGTTTGATCGGGTTCTTCGTCAACACCCAAGTGCTCAAGGCCGATCTGTACGGGCAGATGAGCGTCGAGCAGTTGCTGCGCCAGGTGCGCCAGCGCTCCCTGGACGCCCAGGCCCATCAGGACCTGCCGTTCGAACAACTGGTGCAGGCGTTGCAACCGGAGCGCAGCCTCAGCCTGAGCCCCTTGTTCCAAGTACTGTTCAACCACCGCGTGACGTCCGCCGCAAGCCAGTTGCAACAGCTGACCGACTTGCACATTGAAGTGCTGAGTTGGGACGAAGGCGTGGCCCAGTTCGACCTGGCGCTGGACGTCGAAGAAAGCCCGACGGCGCTGCATGCCTCCCTGAGCTATGCCACCGACCTGTTTGCGCCCGCCACCATCGCGCGCATGGCGGCGCATTGGCAGAACCTGCTAAAGGCGATGGTCGCTGATCCACATCAATCCATTGGCCAGTTGCACCTGCTGGACGCCGCCGAGCAGCAACACATCCTGCAACTGTGGGACCGTACCGAATCCGGCTACTCGGCCCAGCGCCTGGTGCATGAGCTGGTCGCTGACCGTGCGCGGCAGACCCCGGATGCAGTGGCGGTGAAGTTCGATGCGCAGACCCTGAGTTACGCTGAGCTCGACGCCCAGGCCAACCGTCTGGCCCATGGGCTGATCGCCCGTGGCGTCGGCCCGGAAGTGCGCGTGGCCATCGCCATGCCGCGCAGCGCCGAGATTATGGTGGCCTTCCTCGCGGTGCTCAAAGCCGGTGGTGTGTACGTACCGCTGGATATCGAATACCCGCGTGACCGTCTGCTGTACATGATGCAGGACAGCCGGGCGCAACTGCTGCTCAGCCATACCCAGGCATTGGCGCAGCTGCCGATTCCGGCAGGGCTGGAGACCTTGGCGATTGACGCTACCGAGCAATGGGCGCACCTCAGCGACACCGCGCCGAACGTGGTTCTGCATGGCGACAACCTCGCCTACGTGATCTACACCTCCGGTTCCACCGGCATGCCCAAGGGCGTGGCGGTGTCCCACGGGCCGTTGGTGGCGCACATCATCGCCACTGGCGAGCGCTATGAAACCAGCCCGGCCGACTGTGAACTGCACTTCATGTCGTTCGCTTTCGACGGTGCTCATGAAGGCTGGATGCACCCGCTGATCAACGGCGCCAGCGTGCTGATCCGTGACGACAGCCTGTGGTTGCCGGAATACACCTACGCACAGATGCACCGCCACAATGTGACCATGGCGGTGTTCCCACCGGTGTACCTGCAACAACTGGCTGAACATGCCGAACGCGACGGCAACCCACCGGCGGTGCGCGTGTACTGCTTTGGCGGTGATGCGGTGGCGCAGGCCAGCTATGACCTGGCCTGGCGTGCGCTGAAACCGACTTACCTGTTCAACGGCTACGGCCCCACTGAAACCGTGGTCACGCCGCTGCTATGGAAGGCGCGCAAAGGCGACCCGTGCGGCGCCGTGTACGCGCCCATCGGCACCTTGCTCGGCAACCGCAGCGGCTACGTGCTCGACGCCCAACTCAACCTGCAACCCATCGGCGTGGCCGGCGAGCTGTACCTGGGCGGCGAGGGCGTGGCGCGGGGTTACCTGGAACGTCCGGGGTTGACCGCCGAACGTTTCGTGCCGGACCCGTTCGGCCAGCCCGGCAGCCGCGTGTACCGCAGCGGCGACCTGACCCGTGGGCGTGCGGATGGTGTGGTGGACTACCTCGGCCGCGTCGATCATCAAGTGAAAATCCGTGGTTTCCGTATCGAACTGGGCGAAATCGAAGCGCGTTTGCGTGAACAGGACAGCGTCGGCGAAACCGTGGTGGTGGCCCAGGAAGGCCCGACCGGCAAGCAGTTGGTGGCCTACGTGGTGCCGGCCGATGCGACCCTGGCCGACCAGGCCGAATTCCGCGACACCCTGCGCCGCGCCCTGAAAAGCGGCCTGCCGGACTACATGGTGCCGGCGCACTTCGTGTTCCTCGCGCAGATGCCGTTGACCCCCAACGGCAAGCTCGACCGCAAGGGCCTGCCGTTACCGGACGTCAGCCAGATGCAGCAACGCTACGTGGCGCCGCAAACCGAACTGGAGCAGCAGATCGCCGCCATCTGGGCCGACGTGCTGCACCTTGCGCAAGTGGGCCTGAACGACAACTTCTTCGAAGTCGGCGGGCATTCCTTGCTGGCCATCCAGATCACCTCGCGGGTCCAGGCCGAACTGGGCCTGGACGTACCGTTGATGGAACTGTTCCAGACCGAATCGCTGCGCGCCTACGTGCAGGCCGCAGCCACCTTCCGCGCCGGCAGCGAGGAAGACTTTGATGATCTTCGTGACTTTTTGAGCGAACTAGAGGCGATTTGAACCATGCTTTCCAACCCTAACATCGACCTGGTGTCGCGCTTTCTTCGCCTGCCTCTGGAACAACGCCAGCAGTTCTATCAGCGTCTGCAGGGCCGGGGCATGAGTTTCGCTCAACTGCCGATTGCCCCGACGCGTCACGACAGCGACACAGTGCCGTTGTCCTACGCCCAGGAACGCCAGTGGTTTCTCTGGCAACTGGACCCCGACAGCGCCACTTACCACATCCCCGGCGCCTTGCGCTTGCAGGGGCGGCTGGACCTGGCGGCCCTGCAGCGCAGCTTCGACAGCCTGTTGGCCCGTCACGAAAGTTTGCGCACGCAGCTGATCGAGGACGGCGAGCAGGTGCGCCAGGCCGTGCTGCCCGAGGCGCGGGTGCACATCCAGCAGGCGCAGATCGATGAAGCGCAGTTGATGGCGCGCGTGGAAGCGGAGGTGGCCCAGCCTTTCGATCTGCACCAGGCGCCGCTGCTGCGCGTGACCCTGTTGCAACTGGCTGAAGATGACCATGTGCTGGTGATGGTGCAGCACCACATCGTGTCCGATGGTTGGTCGATGCAGGTGATGGTCGAAGAGCTGGTGCAGTTGTATGCCGCCTACAGCCAGGGCCAAGACCTGCAACTGCCGGAACTGCCGATCCAGTACGCCGACTACGCCCTGTGGCAGCGCGGCTGGATGGAAGCGGGGGAGCGGGCGCGGCAACTGGCCTATTGGCAGGCGCTGCTGGGCGGTGAACAACCGGTGTTGGAGTTGCCGCTGGACCGTCCGCGCCCGGCGCAGCAAAGCCATCGCGGCGCCAGCTTGCAAGTGCATCTGCAAGCCGAGCTGGTCGCCGGCCTCAAGCGCCTGGCCCAGCACGAGGGCGTCACCCCGTTCATGCTGCTGCTCGCGTCGTTTCAAACCCTGTTGTATCGCTACAGCGGGCAGTCGGACATCCGCATCGGCGTGCCGATCGCCAACCGCAACCGCGTCGAAACCGAGCGGCTGATCGGGTTTTTCGTCAACACCCAGGTGCTCAAGGCTGACCTGGACGGGCAGATGAGTTTTGTCGAGCTGCTGCAACAGACCAAGCAGCGCGCCCTGGAGGCCCAGGCCCACCAGGACCTGCCGTTCGAACAGTTGGTGGTGGCGCTTTCGCCTGAGCGCAGCCTGAGCCATAACCCGTTGTTCCAAGTGATGTTCAACCATCAGACCGACGTCCAGGGCGCGCGCGACGGCCAGGCATTGCCGGGCCTGCGCGTAGTGGAACTGGACTGGGACAGCCAGACCACGCATTTCGACCTGAGCCTGGATACCCACGAGTCGGCCGATGGGCTGTGGGCGGCGTTGAGCTACGCCACCGACCTGTTCGACGCAGCGACCATCGAGCGCCTGGCGCAGCACTGGCAGCAGCTGTTGCAGGCGCTGGTCAGCGCGCCGCGCAGCCGTCTGGCCGAGCTGCCGATGCTGGGGGCCGCCGAGCAGCAGCGCATGCTTCAGGACTGGAATGCCCCGGCCTGCGCCCGTGCATTGCAAGGCGTGCACCACTTGTTCGAGGCCCAGGCCGCCGAGCAGCCCGAACGCCAGGCCCTGGCCCTGGATGATCAAACCCTCAGTTACGGCGAGTTGAACCGCCAGGCCAACCGCCTGGCGCACTACCTGATGGCACAGGGCGTAGGCCCGCACGCATTGGTCGGGATCGCCGTGGAGCGCTCCTTTGCCATGGTGGTGAGCTTGCTGGCGGTGCTCAAGACCGGCGCCGCCTACGTGCCGCTGGACCCCGAGTACCCGCGCGAGCGTCTGCTGCATATGCTCGAGGACAGCGGCGTGCGCCTGGTGTTGACCCAATCGCACCTGCGCGAGCGCCTGCCATTGCCGGCGCAGGTAGACGCCGTGGCGATCGACCTCGTCCAGGCGTCGTTGGCGTTGTGCGCAGACCACAATCCACCCGGCGACTTTGAGCCGCAAAGCCTGGCCTATGTGATCTACACCTCGGGCTCCACCGGCAAGCCCAAGGGCGTTGCCATCAGCCACGCGGCGTTGAGTGAGTTCGCCGGCATTGCGGCCGAGTACTCGCACCTGGTCGCGCAGGATCGGGTGTTGCAGTTTGCGACCCTGAACTTCGACGGCTTCGTCGAGCAGTTGTACCCGGCCCTGACCCTCGGCGCTACGGTGGTGCTGCGCGGCCCGCAGCTGTGGGACGGCGCCGAGCTGTACCGGCAGATCATTGCGCAGGGCATCACCCTGGCCGATTTGCCCACGGCGTACTGGAAGCTGTTTTTGCAGGATTGCCTGGCGGCGGGCTCGCGGCCTTACGGCGCCTTGCGCCAGGTGCATATCGGCGGCGAAGCCATGCCGTTGGACGGCCCGCTATTGTGGCAACGCGCGGGCCTGGGGCATGTGCGGCTGCTCAACACCTATGGGCCGACCGAGGCCACCGTGGTCTCCAGCGTGCTGGACTGCACCGACCCCAACGTCATCAGCGGTGTCACCGCCAGCCCCATTGGCCGCGCAGTGCCTGGGCGTGGCTTGTTGGTGCTTGATCGCGACCTGAACCTGTTGCCGATCGGTGCCGTGGGCGAACTCTACATTGCCAGCGCCAGCGGCCTGGCCAGCGCTTATCTGCAGCGTCCGGGCCTGACCGCCGAGCGTTTTGTGGCCAACCCGTTCAACGCCTGCGGCGAGCGGCTTTATCGCACGGGTGACCTGGCGCGTTATCGCGCCGATGGGGTGGTGGAGTACGTCGGGCGGGTCGACCATCAGGTGAAGATTCGCGGGTTCCGCATCGAACTGGGCGAGATCGAAACCTTGCTGCTGGCCCAGGACAGCGTGCGAGAAGCGCTGTTGCTGGCGGCTGACAATCAGTTGCTGGCCTACCTGGTGCCCGCGCAGCCGTTGAGCGAGGCCGAGCGCGAAAAGACCGGCGAGCAGTTGCTGATCATCCTGCGCGCACACCTGCCGGATTACATGGTGCCGGCGCACCTGATCTTCCTCGAGCGCATGCCGCTCAACCCCAACGGCAAGCTGGACCGCCAGGCTCTGCCCAAGCCCGACGCCAACGCGGCGCAACCGGGCTGGCTGGCGCCGGTCACGCCGTTGCAGCAACAGGTCGCCACGGTCTGGGCGGATATTCTCGGTGTCGAGAAGGTCGGTTTGAACCAGCATTTCTTTGAACTGGGCGGGCATTCGTTGCTGGCGATGCAAGTGGTGTCGCGCATTCGCCAGGCATTGCAGCTGGAGGTGCCGCTCAAGGCGTTGTTCGAATACCCGCGACTGGATGCATTTGTCGCGGCATTGCAGGCCCAGGACAGCCAGGTGCCGACCGCGCCAGCCTTATTGCCGACTGGGCGCGAGCACCCCTTGCCGCTGTCCTACGCCCAGGAGCGCCAATGGTTTCTCTGGCAGTTGGAACCCCACAGCGCCGCGTACCACATCCCCAGTGCGCTGCGCCTGAAAGGGCAGTTGGACCTGGACGCGTTGCAGCGCAGCTTTGACGCGTTGCTGGCCCGGCATGAAAGCCTGCGCACTTATCTGCGCCAGGATCACGCGCGCACGGTTCAAGTGATCGAGCCGCTGGCGTCGTTGCAGATCGCGCACGCCGAGGTCGACGAGGCCGACCTCAAGGCACAGGTGGAGGCGCTGATCGCCCAGCCGTTCGACCTCGAACGCGGCCCATTGCTGCGCGTGTCGCTGCTGCGCCTGGCTGCGGATGAGCATGTGCTGGTGCTGGTGCAGCATCACATCGTCTCCGATGGCTGGTCGATGCAGTTGATGGTCGAAGAACTGGTGCAGCTGTATGCGGGCTACAGCCAAGGCTTTGATGTGCAATTGCCGGCGCTGCCGATCCAGTACGCCGACTACGCCGTGTGGCAGCGCAACTGGATGGAGGCGGGCGAAAAGGACCGCCAGCTGGCGTACTGGCGCGAGCGGCTCGGCGGCGAGCAAAGCGTGCTGGAGCTGCCGTTCGACCACCCGCGCCCGGCCGTGCAAAGCCACCGTGGCGCACGCCTGGCCTTCGAGCTGGCCCCCGAACTGAGCCACAAACTCAAAGCCCTGGCCCAGCAACAGGGCGTGACCCTGTTCATGTTGCTGCTCGCGTCGTTCCAGACCTTGCTGCATCGCTACAGCGGCCAGGAAGACATCCGCGTCGGCGTGCCCATCGCCAACCGCAATCGCAGCGAAACCGAGCGTCTTATAGGTTTCTTCGTCAACACCCAGGTGCTCAAGGCCGAGCTGCACGGCCAGATGAGCGTCGAGCAGCTGTTACAACACACCCGCCAGCGCGCGCTGGAAGCCCAGGCCCACCAGGACCTGCCGTTCGAACAGCTGGTGGAAGCGCTGCAACCGGAGCGCAGCCTGAGCCACAACCCGTTGTTCCAGGTGATGTTCAACCACCAGACCGACGTCGGCCAGGCCCAGGTCCAGCAGCAATTGCCACAGCTTCTGGTCGAAGGGCTGGAGTGGCAAAGCAAGACCGCGCATTTCGACCTGGACCTGGATGTCCAGGAGTCCACCGAAGGTATCTGGGCCACCCTGGGGTATGCCCAAGACCTGTTCGAAGCCAGCACCGTGCAGCGTATGGCGCGCCACTGGCAGAACCTGTTGCATGGCATGGTCGCCAACCCTGGGCAGCAGCTCGGCCAGTTGAGCCTGCTGGACGCCGCCGAGCAGCAACAGATCCTGCAACTGTGGGACCGTACCGAATCCGGCTTCTCGGCCCAGCGGCTGGTGCATGAATTGGTGGCCGACCGCGCCCGCGAGACGCCGGAGGCGGTGGCGGTGAAGTTTGCGGACGAGCAGCTCACCTACGGCCAACTGGACCGCCAGGCCAACCGCCTGGCCCATGCGCTGATCGCCCGTGGCGTCGGCCCGGAAGTGCGGGTGGCCATCGCCATGCCGCGCAGCGCCGAGATCATGGTGGCCTTCCTCGCCGTGATGAAGGCCGGGGGCGTGTACGTACCGCTGGATATCGAATACCCGCGTGACCGCCTGCTGTACATGATGCAGGACAGTCGCTCGCGGCTGCTGCTGACCCACTCGGCGGTGCAACACCGCTTGCCGATCCCGGAAGGCCTGCAAGCCCTGGCTGTGGATCAGCTACTGGCTGGGTGCGATGCGCATGACGCGGCGCCGAATGTGGCGCTGCACGCCGACAACCTCGCCTACGTGATCTACACCTCCGGTTCCACCGGCATGCCCAAGGGCGTGGCGGTGTCCCACGGGCCGTTGGTGGCGCACATCATCGCCACTGGCGAGCGCTATGAAACCAGCCCGGCCGACTGTGAACTGCACTTCATGTCGTTCGCTTTCGACGGTGCTCATGAAGGCTGGATGCACCCGCTGATCAACGGCGCCAGCGTGCTGATCCGTGACGACAGCCTGTGGTTGCCGGAATACACCTACGCACAGATGCACCGCCACAATGTGACCATGGCGGTGTTCCCACCGGTGTACCTGCAACAACTGGCTGAACATGCCGAACGCGACGGCAACCCACCGGCGGTGCGCGTGTACTGCTTTGGCGGTGATGCGGTGGCGCAGGCCAGCTATGACCTGGCCTGGCGTGCGCTGAAACCGACTTACCTGTTCAACGGCTACGGCCCCACTGAAACCGTGGTCACGCCGCTGCTATGGAAGGCGCGCAAAGGCGACCCGTGCGGCGCCGTTTACGCGCCCATCGGCACCTTGCTGGGCAACCGCAGCGGCTACGTGCTCGATGCCCAGCTCAATCTGCAACCCATCGGCGTGGCCGGCGAGTTGTACCTGGGCGGCGAGGGCGTGGCGCGGGGTTACCTGGAGCGTCCGGCGTTGACCGCCGAACGTTTCGTGCCGGACCCGTTCGGCAAGCCCGGCAGCCGCGTGTACCGCAGCGGCGACCTGACCCGTGGGCGTGCGGATGGCGTGGTGGACTACCTCGGCCGCGTCGATCACCAGGTGAAAATCCGTGGCTTCCGTATCGAACTCGGTGAAATCGAAGCGCGTTTGCGTGAGCAGGACAGCGTCGGCGAAACCGTGGTGGTGGCCCAGGACGGCCCGACCGGCAAGCAATTGGTGGCCTACGTGGTGCCGCTGGACCCGGCCCTGCTCGACGATGCCGTCGCCCAAGCCAACGGCCGCGAAGCCCTGCGCCGCGCCCTGAAAACCCGTTTGCCGGACTACATGGTGCCCACGCACCTGATGTTCCTCGAACGCATGCCGCTGACCCCCAACGGCAAGCTCGACCGCAAGGGCCTGCCGTTGCCGGATGTGAGCCTGATGCAGCAGGTGTATGTGGCGCCGCAGAGTGAGCTGGAACGCAAAATCGCTGCGATCTGGTCCGACGTGTTGCGCCTGCCGCAAGTGGGCTTGCATGACAACTTTTTCGAACTGGGCGGCGATTCGATCATTTCCATCCAGGTGGTCAGCCGTGCGCGTCAGGCCGGGGTGCGGTTCTCGCCCAAGGATCTGTTCCAGCACCAGACCGTGCAGAGCCTGGCGGCCGTCGCCCGGGAAGGCGAGGGCGCGGTGGTGCTGGATCAGTCGGCGCTGAGCGGAGCGTTACTGCTGCTGCCGGTGCAGCAGGCGTTTTTTGCCGATGACATACCCCAGCGCCACCACTGGAACCAGTCCGTTGTACTGCGACCGCACCAACCGTTGCAAGCACCGCTGTTGGCCGCCGCGCTCGAGGCGCTGATCGTGCACCACGATGCGCTGCGCAGCACCTTTGTACACGGGCCGGCGGGCTGGAGCGCGGCGTATCGCGAGCCGCAACAGCACCAGGCTGACCAAGTGCTGTGGCAGACCCGCTTGAATAGCGTCGAGGAGCTTGAGGCCCTGGGCGAAGAAGCCCAGCGTAGCCTCGATCTGAGTGCCGGGCCATTGTTGCGCGCGGTGCTGGCGCAGTTGGCCGACGGTTCCCAGCGTTTGTTGCTGGTCATCCATCACCTGGTGATCGACGGTGTGTCCTGGCGCATCCTGCTCGAAGATCTGCAAAGCACTTACCAGCAACTGGCCCAAGGCGCCGCCGTGCAACTGCCGGCCAAGACCAGCGCCACCCGTGCCTGGGCCGAGCGCTTGCAGACCTATGCGCGCAGCACGGCCTTGCAACACGAGCTGGCCTGGTGGCAGACGCACTTGCAGGGCAGTCCGTCCGGCTTGCCGGGCGCAGACCCGCAGGCCAGCCTGAGTAACCACTTGGCGCTGAGTGTGACCACGCATTTGGACCCGGCCTACACCCGGCGCCTGCTGCAGGACGCGCCTAGCGCCTACCGCACCCAGATTAACGACTTGTTGCTGACCGCCCTGGCCCGTGTGATCACGCGCTGGACCGGTGACGCGTCGATGTTGATCAGGCTCGAAGGCCACGGGCGCGAAGACCTCTTCGATGAGATCGACCTGACCCGCACCGTCGGCTGGTTCACCAGCCTGTACCCGTTGCAACTGCTGCCGGCAGCGACGCTGGCCGGCTCCCTGAAACAGATCAAGGAGCAGCTGCGCGCCGTCCCCGCCAAAGGCCTGGGCTTCGGCGCATTGCGTTACCTGGGCGATGCCGAAGCCCAGCGGGCATTGGCTGCGTTGCCGCGCCCACGCATCACGTTCAACTACCTGGGGCAGTTCGACGCCAGCTTCGACAGCGCTGAGCAAGCAGGGTTGTTCGCGCCGTCCGGTGACGCCAGCGGTGCCGAGCAAAGCCCGGAGGCGCCACTGGGCAACTGGCTGGAAATCAACGGCCAGGTGTATGGCGGCGAGCTGAAGCTCAATTGGAGTTTCAGCCAGGCCATGTTTGCCCAGGCGACCGTCCAGCAACTGGCCGACGAGTACGCCGAGGAACTCAAGGCCCTGATCGACCACTGCTGCACGCCTGCCAACCAGGGCGTGACGCCCTCCGACTTCCCGCTGGCACAGTTGACCCAGCACCAGCTTGACGACTTGGCGCTGAACGCGGCCGAGGTCGAAGACTTGTACCCGCTGTCGCCCATGCAGCAAGGCATGCTCTTCCAGTCACTGTATGGCGAAGGCTCGGGTGACTACATCAACCAGATGCGCATCGACGTGCACGGCCTGGATGTGTCGCGCTTCCACCAGGCGTGGCAGGCAGCGGTCGAGCGTCATGAGATCCTGCGCAGCGGTTTTGTCTGGCAGGCCGAGCTGGAGCAGCCGCTGCAGGTGGTCTACAAGCAGGCTCGCTTGCCGTTTGTGGAGATCGATTGGCAGGCCCGCGAGGATGTGGCCCAGGCCCTCGACGGTCTGGCCGAGTCGGCACGGGCCCAGGGCTTTGTGCTGGAGCAGGCGCCGCTGTTGAGCTTGACCGTGGTGCGCACCGGTGCGTCGAGCTATCACTTGATCTACACCAATCACCATATCCTGATGGACGGCTGGAGTGGTTCGCAGCTGTTCGGCGAGGTGTTGCAACACTATGCGGGTGAGCCGTTGCCAGCGCCCACCGGGCGTTATCGCGATTACATCGCCTGGCTGCAAGCCCAGGACAAGGCGCTCAGCCAGGCGTTCTGGAAAGACCAGTTGATGAACCTGCAGGAACCCACGCGCCTGGCACGGGGCACACATGCCCAGCCAGACGCGAGCCTGGCGGTCAACGGTGAACATCGCCTGGGCCTTGACGCGCCGCAAACCGAACGCCTCAAGGCATTCGCCCAGCGCAACAAAGTGACCCTCAACACCCTGGTGCAAGGTGCCTGGCTGTTGCTGCTGCGCCAGCACACCGGGCAAGCGACCGTGGCGTTCGGCGCCACGGTGGCGGGGCGACCGGCGCAACTGCGCGGGATCGAACAGCAGGTCGGTTTGTTCATCAACACCTTGCCGGTGGTGGCGACCCCGGATGCGCAGATGTCGGTCAGCCAGTGGCTGCAGCAGATCCAGCAGCAGAACCTGGGCTTGCGTGAGCAGGAACACACGCCGTTGTTCGAGATCCAGCGCTGGGCCGGCCTGGGCGGCGAGGCGCTGTTCGACAGTATCCTCGTATTCGAAAACTACCCGGTGTCCGAGGCCCTGGAGCAGGGCGCGCCGTCGGGGCTGCGCTTTGGCGCGGTGCATAGCCTGGAGCAGACTCACTACCCATTGACGGTCTTGTTGGCACTGGGCGACAGCCTGGGCGTGGAGTTCAATTACGACCGCCAGGCCTTCAGCGCGACGCACATCCAGCGCCTGGCCGAGCATTTCCAACAATTATTGTTGGCATTGGCCGACGATGCTTCCCAACGCCTCGGTGCATTGCCGTCCATGGCTGCAGCCGAGCGCGAAACGGTGGTGCAGGCCTGGAACGCCACGGCGGTGGAGTATCCGCTGGATCAAGCGGTGCACCAGTTGATCGAGGCCCAAGCGCAGCGCACGCCACAGGCCCCGGCGTTGGTGTTCGCCGGGCAGACCTTGAGTTATGCCCAATTGAATGCGCGGGCCAATCGTCTGGCTCATCGCCTGAGGGTTGCCGGCATCGGTCCGGATGTGCTGGTGGGGCTGGCGCTGGAGCGTTCGATCGAAATGGTTGTCGGCCTGTTGGCGGTGCTCAAGGCGGGCGGTGCCTATGTGCCGCTGGACCCGGAATACCCGCGTGAGCGCCTGGCCTACATGCTGCAGGACAGCGGTGTGCAACTGCTATTGACCCAGGTCCACTTGCAGGCGCAACTGCCGGTGCCGGCGGGGGTACAAAGCCTGGTGCTGGAAAGCGGCGATGCCTGGCTGGACGCCTTCAGCGCCCACAACCCGAACATCGCGGTGCAGGGCGAAAACCTCGCCTATGTGATCTATACCTCCGGCTCCACCGGCCAACCCAAGGGCGCCGGCAACCGCCATCGTGCGCTGACCAACCGCCTATGCTGGATGCAGCAGGCGTATGGCCTTGGCGCGCACGACAGCGTGCTGCAGAAAACCCCGTTCAGCTTTGACGTGTCGGTGTGGGAGTTCTTCTGGCCGCTGATGACCGGCGCACGGCTGGTGGTGGCCGCACCGGGCGACCATCGTGACCCGGCCAGGCTGGTCAGCCTGATCAACGCGCAGCACATCACCACGCTGCACTTTGTGCCGTCCATGCTGCAAGCCTTTTTGCAGGACGCGGACGTCGCCTCGTGTCACAGCCTGCAGCGCATTGTGTGCAGTGGTGAAGCGCTGCCCGCAGACGCTCAGCAGCAGGTCTTCGCCAAGCTGCCCCGCGCCGGGTTGTACAACTTGTATGGCCCGACCGAAGCGGCGATTGACGTGACCCACTGGACCTGTGTCGAGGAAGGCCGCGACGCCGTGCCGATTGGCCGGCCGATCGCTAACCTGGCGTGCTATGTACTGGACGACAACCTGGAACCGGCACCGGTCGGTGTGTTGGGCGAGTTGTACCTGGGCGGTGTTGGCCTGGCGCGGGGATATCACCGTCGCCCGGCGCTGACCGCCGAACGCTTTGTGACCGACCCGTTCGGCAGCGGCGCGCGCTTGTATCGCACCGGCGACCTGGCGCGGTATCGCGAGGATGGCGTGATTGAATACGCCGGGCGCATCGACCATCAGGTGAAACTGAGGGGGCTGCGCATCGAGCTGGGTGAAATCGAAGCACGCCTGCTGGCGCTCGACAGCGTCCGCGAAGCGGCGGTGCTGGCCGTCGACGGCACGCATCTGGTGGGTTACCTGGTGCTGCAAACAACTCAGGAGGATTGGAAGGCGCAGGTGGTTGCGCACCTGGCCGAGCAGTTGCCGGATTACATGGTGCCGGCGCAGTGGGTGCTGCTGGCGCAGATGCCGCTGAGCCCGAATGGCAAGCTGGATCGCAAGGCGTTGCCCAAGCCGCAGGCCCACGGCGCCGAGCAGTACCAGGCACCGCAGAGCGAACTCGAACGGCAGGTCGCGGCGATCTGGAGCGAGGTGCTGGACGTGGAGCGCGTGGGGCTGCACGACAACTTCTTCGAATTGGGTGGCCATTCGTTGCGGGTCCTGATGCTCAAGGAACGCATCCGCAAAGTCAGCGGCGTGAACGTGTCGGTCAGTCAGTTGATGCTTAACCCGACCGTAGCGGGTCAGGTCAGATGCGTGCAGGGCGATAGCCGCACGTCGTTGATCGTCAAGCTCAACCAACAGACCGAAGGCACGCCGTTGTTCCTGTTCCACCCAAGTTTCGGCTCGGTGCATTGCTACACCGCAATTGCCCTGGCACTGCGCGAACAGCGCCCGGTATTGGGGGTGATGTGCCGGGCCTTGGCCGAGGAAGGCGCAGCGGTGCCGCACTGGCAAGTGATGGTCGAGGATTACACCGCACAACTGTTGACGGCCCAGCCTGAGGGTGCGTTCCGTCTGGCCGGTTGGTCGTTGGGCGGTAACCTGGCGATGGAAGTGGCGCACGGCCTGGAACAGGCGGGGCGTGACGTGGAGTTTGTAGGGTGGATCGACGCCGCACCGCCGCAGTGGGTCAAACCCTACTGGGACGCAGTGGACGTCGGGGACGATCGTGAGGTGTCAGCCAACGAGCGCCGTGCCGCTTTATTGGGCGTGTTGTTCCCTGAATTCGCCGACGCGATTCAGCGTGCCTGGGCGCAGTGCCAGCGCGATGCCGAGGATGAAGCGGGACAATGGCAAGGGTTTGTGAGCTGGGCTGAGCAGGCCTTGGGTGACACCTTTATCGCGATCAAGGAGCAACTGCTGCATGGTAACGAAGCGCAGATCGCCTGGGACGTCGACCGGGCGCTGAGCGAACGGATGGTGGCGGCCGACTTCAAACCGCTCAAGGCGCCTGTCAGTTGCTGGTGGGCTTCCATGAGCCGGGCAGGGCGCTTCAGGGAATTGATCGAACAGCAGATGGCGACAGTGATCAGCCAGGGACGCATCGAGCGTTCGGTGATGATCGAGACGGACCACGACGGCATTGTCGACAGTGCCGTGTTCATCCGCAGCTTGGCGGAGGCGATGGGGTAACCCGTATCCAATGTGGGAGGGGGCTTGCTCCCGATGGCGGTGTCACAGTCAACAGATGTATTGACTGACTCACTGCCATCGGGGGCAAGCCCCCTCCCACATTTGGATCTTCATTACTCCGCCGATTGGGGAGCTTGTCGCCGTGCGGTCAGAAGTCCCAGCGGGTGCTGACCATCACGTTACGCGGTTCGCCGTAGGCGGCTGAGTTATAGAAACCAACGTTGGTGTAGTAGGACTTGTCGAAGATGTTGTTGAAGTTGACCGTCGCCGACAGGTTCTTGGTGACCTGATAGCGGGTCATCAGGTCCACCAGCCAGTAGGATTCCTGGGTGATGTCCTGGTTGGTTTCGAGCGACCCGTTCCAGATCTCGTTCCAGCCCTTGGTCTGCCAGCGTACGCCGCCGCCAATGGTGAACTTGTCCAGGTCACCCTTGAGCTTGTAGGTGGTGTTCAGATTGACCTGATGCTCGGGTTCGAAGGTGGAGATCTTCTTGTCGTCATCATCGCGCACGATCTTGTGGGTGTAGCCACCTTGCACTTGCCAGCCTGGGCTCAGTTCACCGGAGATTTCCGCTTCGTACCCTTTGGTCACGGCCTTGGAGCCTTTGAACGCATAGTTCTGCGGGGTCGGGTTTTGGTTGTTGTACGCGTCGTCCGAGATCGCGCGGTTGGTCTCGTGCACTTCGAAGTAAGCGATGCTGGTGTTCAGGCGGCCCTCGAAGAATTCGCCCTTGAGGCCAATCTCGTAGTTTTGCCCTTCGTCCGGTTCCAACAGCTTTTCGTTGCGATCCTTATAGGTACTTTCCTGCGGCTGGAAAATATCGGTGTAGCTGGCGTATGCCGAGAAGTTTTCGTTGAGGTCGTAGATCACCCCGGCGTACGGGATAAACCGGCCGGTTTCCTTGTAGGAAGGGTTATTGCCAGTCACGTGGTAGTTGGCCACGCGCCCGCCGAGGATCACGTTCAGGTCATCCATCACGTTCAAGCGTGTGGTCACGTAGTAGCCTGTCTGGCGGATAGTGTCGTCGATGTACTGCTGGGCCGGGCCGTAGATCGGCTTGGAGATATGGCCATTCCAGTTATAGAAATCGACTTTATTGCCCCCCGGCCATTCCGGCGCCCAGTAACCCTTGCCCTGCCAGCGCGAGGTACCGATCGAGCCGCCCACCACCAGCTCGTGTTCGCGGCCGAACAGGCTGAAAGGCCCGGTGGCGTAGAGGTCGGCGGAAGTGCTTTTGGTTTCGCCGGTGTATTTCTGCCCGTTGATTTCAGCGGTGCCATCGGCTGCCGGCTGGACGAACTGGATCGAACCGAGGTCGGCGTGATAGCCGTTGATCTTGTGGTCGAGCTGGAACTTGGTCACCCAGCCGTCGCCCAGGTCATGCTCGAGCATGGCGAACGCGGTACGGGTGTTCTGCTCCCAGGAACTCCAGGTGGTGCCATTGTTGTAGGAGCGCGGCATCTTGTTGATGCTGCCGTTGGAGTTGACCAGCGGGAAGGAGCCGGACCAGCTCGAACCCTGCGGAACGTTGTCCTGGTAATCGAAGCCCACCGTCAGCATGGTGTCGGGGGACAGGTCGAATTCGGTGATGCCGTAGTAGGTTTCGGTCTTGCGCGAGTAGTGGTCCATGAAGGACTTCTTGTCCTGATAGGCTGCGACCGCACGCCCACGCACATTGCCGCTGTCGGTCAGGGGCCCGCTGACATCCACTTCGCTGCGGTAGTTGTCCCAGGAACCGGCGCCCAGTTGCACATGCCCCTTGAAATCCGCCGTTGGCTTCTTGCGGATCAGGTTAATGGTTGCACCCAGGGAGCCTGCCCCATTGAGCAGGCCGGTAGCGCCCTTGAGCACTTCAACCCGGTCGTAGATCGCCATGTCGCTCAAGGTGTTGCCCGCCGAGTAACCGACGTTACGCACGGTGGACGGAATGCCGTCGTACTGGAAACTGTTGACCGAGAAACCACGGGAATAGTAGTTGGTACGGTCGCTGTCATAGGCCGACACCGTGATGCCCGGGGTGTGGCGCATCACGTCATCCATGTTGTTGAGGCCGAAGTCCTCGATGTGCTGGCGGGTGAGCACTGTGATCGACTGCGGGGTTTGCCGGGGTGTCAGGGTCAGGCGCGTGGCGGTGGCGATGGTGCCCGGGGTATAGGAACCCGAACCTTCGGTGATGTTGCCCAGGTAGTTGGCGGTTACCTGGGTCGGGCTCAGCTCCAGCCCGCCACCGGTACCGGCAGCAGCCACGGTCAAGGTATTGCCGTTGAGGCTGTAGGTGGTCTGGCTGCCTGCCAGCAATGCATCGATGGCCTGCTGCGGCTGCAGCTTGCCCTTGATGGCCCGGCTGTTCTTACCCTGCACATCGCCAGGGCTGTACAACACTTGCACATTGGTCTGGCGCCCGAATTCCTGCAGCGCGCTCCCCAGCGGCTGTGCAGGAATGTTCAACTCGATCTCCTGGGCCTGTACATAGCCTGCAATCGGCAGCGACACCGCCAGTGCCAGGGCACTCGGAAGAAGGTTCATGTTCAGGGCCCTGCGCATGGATAACACTTTGCTCAGGGGGCTGAGACCGAGTCGTGCTGGCATGGATGCTTTCTCTTCTAGGTTTTAAGTGGGCAGTTATACGTATCTATTGAGGTTAATTCTCATTACCACTAGTGAGACGTTCCTACCTCGAAAAACCGGAAAATAAAATTCACGCCGGTTCCATCTCGTGCACCACTTGGCCGGCGCGCAGGCGCACCAGTTGGTCGGCGATGTCGAAATAACGGTCGTCGTGGCTGATCACGATGATGGTTTTGCCCAGGCGCTTGAGGTCCGGCAACAGCTCGGTGTAGAAGATTCGGCGGAAGGCGGGGTCCTGGTCGGCGGCCCATTCGTCGAACACCAGCACCGGGCGTTCTTCCAGCCAGGCGTTGACCAAGGCCAGGCGCTTGCGTTGGCCGGTGGAGAGGTCGGTGGTGCTGAACACGCCGTCCTTGACACTGACCTTGTGCGCGATTTCCAGGCGTTCCAGGTATTTAGTGGCGCTGTCCAGGGACTGGGTGGCGCTGCCTTGCACCAGGTCGTCGAACAGGTAGTAGTCGGAAAATACCGTGGTGAACAACTGGCGGTAGTCGTCGCGTTCCGGGTCGGTGACCGCTTCGCCGTTCAGGCGAATCTCGCCGGCCTGGGGTGGGTACAGGCCCAATAAAAGCTTGATCAAAGTGGTCTTGCCGCTGCCGTTCTCACCGACGATAAACACGATGTCGCCTTGCTTGATGCTCAGGTTGATCGGCCCCAGGTGGAACGGCTCGCTGCCTTCGACCGCTGGCGGGCTGTAGCTCACGCCGCGCAGCTCCAGGCTGTTGACCACCGGTTTTGGCGCTTCGCTGTCGTCCATCAACAGGTGCGGTTCCGGCGACGAGAAGCGTTCCGACAGCTCACTGATGCGGCCAAAGGCAATCTTGGCCTTGCCGACCACAGGCAGGTAACCGAGCAGGTGCTCCAACGGGCCTTTCATGTACAGCAGCACCAGCACGAACCCGGTGATTACGGTCGGATCCGGGTTGGGGTTGTACGCCTGCATTGCCAGGGCCAGGCCGATGACCACGAAGAACAGCATCGAACCAAACGTCTTGGCGAGGATGTAAATATTGACCGAACGCACCTGGATATCGCTGATGCGGTCGGCGGTTTCCTGGATGCGATGGGTGTTCATGCGAAACCGCCGTGGCCGGTGCATGCGCAGTTCCTTGGCGCCGGACGCGATCGCGTTGTAGTAACGCTGCAGCTCGTCTTCATGGCTGCGCGCCAGGTCGAAGCCCTGAATGCCTTTGCCGCCGGCGATGAATTGCACGGCGCTGCCGATAATGATCGCCACCACCATCATCAGGAACATCGGCACGGACAGGTAGGCCAGGTAGCCCAGGCAACCGAGAGTGACCGTGGCCGCGATGGCCAGGGGTGTGAACGCGAAGGAAAAGTCGCTGATGGTGTCGACGTCGTGGGTCAGCACCGGGATCAGGCGGTGCGAGCGATACCGTTCGATCTGCCCGATGGGCGCCGACAGCACCTTTTCGCCCAGGTCCTTGCGCAGGGCGGCGATGATTCGTTGCCCGACGTAGTTGGTGCCGATGTCGGAAATGATCGAACTGAGCAGCGCCACCACGCACAACGCGGCAAAGGTCATCACCACGCCCTGGGTCATGCCGTCGGCCGAATGCAGCGCGTTATTGATGGTGGCCAGCAGCAGGGTAATGGCCAGGCCGCCGACCATGCCGAGGCCCACGGAGACCGTCACAATGGCGCGAAAGGGCCGGAGCAGGGCGAGCAAGCCGTTGAAGGCGCCGCGTTTGGGGTCGGTCATAAATACATCCCGGAGAGTGAAAAGAGGGGCTGGGCACACAGACCCTTACCCATGACAAACGAAGTGTCGGCGCGACTATTTAGCCCGGTGTGCCGGGCGGTGCCGGCGCGGGGATAAATTGCGCGAGGGCTGGTTCGTTCCTGTTGGGTAGGCGCACGGCTATTCACGCCGTACGTATTCCTTCTGCGAGAGCGAAACAATGACGAAAAAGAACCTGGTGTATGTGTGGTCCCTGAGAAATGCCGCCGCCGACAAGGCCGGGCAGCCGGTGGCCTACAAGGACCATGAGCGCTACATGAAGTCGGTGCTGGAGTTTCTGGTGGGCTCGCTCAACGACACCTCGCTGGGCGATGCCTACAACCTGGTCGGCGTGGTGTATGACGATGATGAGCAAAACCCGCGGGATCAGGCGCTGGTCGCCGATTACGGGTTCGCTTACCAGCCTGGCCGCCAATGGCTGTACCCGGCCGACTTGCGCGTGCAGGGCACGTTGGTCAACGACCTGCTGCTGAGCGTGCCGTCGACCTATCGCCGCCTGCCACGGGGCAGCGCCGAACATATCGCCGGCAAGCAGGATTTCGAGCGGCGCCTGCATGACACGCTGGTTGAATTGAACGCTGACATCGTGGTGCTGGATGGCTTGCTGGTGATCCTCGATGACCTGGTACGCCCAGGCGCGCCATTTGCGCGGCGCATCATGAACATCCATCCGGGTATCACGCGTATCGAATCGCCGTACGAACGCCGTGGCGCCTATGCCACCTGGAATGCGTTGTACGGCGCGCGCGGGCAGACGGTGGTGGACTGGGCGACCAAGGCCACCACACCTTCGGAGCCGCTGTACCTTACCGGTGCGTCGTTCCACTACGTGGATAACGGCATCGATTCCGGCGAAGTGTTCCACGACGTACTGAAGACCGAGATTTCGCCGCAGGACACGATCCTCGAACTGCGCTGGAACAACTTCAACAACAGCCTGTTCCCGGCGTTGCATGAAGGCCTGGAGCTGTTGGCCAAAAAAGGCTGAGCGCAATCAAATGTGGGAGGGGGCTTGCTCCCGATAGCGGTGTATCAGTCGACATCTGCATTGACTGAATCACCGCTATCGGGAGCAAGCCCCCTCCCACAGTGGATGTGCGTATGGCTTAGAGGTCGCGCACTACCCGAAATCCAATCCAGTCACCGCGCGTCTGCGGGTAGATGTTGTTGCGGTTGCCGGAGCGGGAAAACACCGGTGCCTCGCCCCAGTCATTGCCGCGGATCTGGTAGGCCTCACAGTTCGGCTCCACCCAGGCACTGCCGTCAGTCGGTGCGCCGATGTAGTTGGCGTGCTCGCAATCGGCAACCCGCTCGTACACGTTGCCGTGCATGTCATACAGGCCAAACGCATTCGGCGGGTAGCTGCCCACCGGTGATGAATAGCTGTAGCCGTCCGCCGGGCCGTAGGTGTTGGCGTGCTGGGCGATGCTGTAGCCCTTGCCTTCGTCGAACGGGAAGGGGAACGGCCCGCTGGTGCCGGCGCGGGCGGCATATTCGCGCTGGGCCTCGCTGACCATGTGGTATTGCTGCCCGGTTTTCTTCGACAGCCAGCTCACGTAGCGCTTGATGTCGTCCATGTCCATGCACACGGCCGGCTGGCGTGGCCCCTGGGGGTAGCGCGGCTTGCTGGCGATGCATTCACGGCCGGGGCGGTCATCGCCATTGGCGATCTTCACCCCGGTCTGGCGCACGTAGCTGTCCCACTCGCCGGCGGTGATGTGGAAGCGGCTCATGGCGAAGGGCTTGGCGAAGGTCACTGCATGCATCGGGCCTTCGTCGGGCTCGCGGCCGACTTCGTCTTCCGGGGTCCCCATGGTGAAAGTGCCGGCGGGCAGCACCACCATTTCCGGGCAGTCCTTGCAGTCCTTGAAGACTTTGCCCGGTTGCGGTGCAGCCGCCTGGGCCAGGCCAGGGAGCAGGGCGCCGCACAATGCGGTGAGTGCCAGGGCGGTCAGGGGGTTGAGTCGAAAGGGCATCATGTGAGCGTCTCGTTCAAATAAAAAAGGGGTCACAGCCGCTGGCTCAGTAGCGCCATGAAGCGCTGGATTTCAGCCGAGCTGTTGAGCAGGCCGGGGGCGGTGCGAATGCCCGGCCCGACATCGCGGTCCACCGCGTCGATCACCACACGGTTTTGCCGCATGTGCGCCGCTACAGCATCGCTGTCCTGGCCCTTGACCCGAAAGAAGGTAAAGCCCGCCGATAACTCCGGGCTGCGCGGCGTGACCAGTTCGATCTGCCGATGCGCCAGCAGCTGTTCCTTAAGCTCGGTGTTGAGTGCGTGGATTCGCGCCTGCACCGGCGCCTTGCCCAGCTGCAGGTGCAACTTGAACGCTTCGTCGGCGGCCCAGCGATGTTCGAAGGCGTGGTAGCCGCCGGGGGTCATGGTGGTGGCGAAATCCTTGTCTTCTGAGAACGTCGGCACCATCGGCGTGACGTACCTGTTCTGGGCATCGCGTGCGCACACCAGGCCGGTACCGCGCGGGCCGAACATCCACTTGTGGGTGCCGGCGATGAAAAAATCGCAATGCATGCCAGGGAAATCGAGGTCTTCCACGCCGAAGCCGTGCACACCGTCGACTACATAGAGGATGCGGTCGTTGTCGTCGCGGTGGCGGTTGTGTTCATCCACCAGTTGGCCGATTTCGCCGATGGGCAATTTGACCCCGCTGCCCGACTGCACCCAGGTCATGCCCAGCACACGGGTGTTGGGGCGGATATTGCGCTGGATATTGCCCAATACTTCATCGACTGACACACGGCTTGCGCTGTCGAACAGGCGGATACGGCGCACCCGGGTGCTTTCCTTGCGCACGCGAAAATCCAGCACGTTCTGTGTCGCGTAATGCTCGTGCTCGGTGGTGAGGATTTCCTGGTCGGCGCGCACCTGGATCCCGCCGTAAATCATCGCCAGCCCCTCGGACGTGCTGCCGGTCAGGGCGATCTGCGGCGGCGTGGCGTTCAGGTAGCGACCGGCCCACTCACGCACCTGGCCTTCGCGTTTCCAGGTTTCCTGCAGGTCCCAGTCCATCGCCAGGCCTGGGTTGCGGTCGATCTGCGCGCGGTAGCGCTCGATGGCCTCGCGCACCGGCCTAGGGTGCGAGGCCACCAGGAAGTTGGAAAAATGCAGGTAATCCGGGTCCTGCTCGAAAAGCTGCTTCAATCCCGTCCAGGGATCGTTGGTGGCGGCTGCCAGCACCTGCGGCATCAGCGCGGCCCCCAGCGGCAGGCTGGCGGCAAACACGTCGGCCTGCTTGAGAAAGGTGCGGCGGTCGGTCATGGGCTGACTTCGCGGTTGGCCAAGGGTTTGGCGGCTTTTTGCACCTGCTCCCACACCCGCAGGAAGTTACCGCCCCACAGCTTGGCGATATCGGCTTCGGAATAACCGCGCTGGATCAGTTCGGCGGTGACGTTGCGCACCTCGCCG
Organism: Pseudomonas sp. R2-37-08W; assembly: GCF_003851705.1. Taxonomy (NCBI): domain Bacteria; kingdom Pseudomonadati; phylum Pseudomonadota; class Gammaproteobacteria; order Pseudomonadales; family Pseudomonadaceae; genus Pseudomonas; species Pseudomonas sp. R2-37-08W. Next base: position 2,610,339 of record NZ_CP027728.1, read on the forward strand.
ACGTTCTCCCAACCCTGCAGACCACCACCGTCGTTGAAGTCCGAAGCGATGCCGACGTGGTCGATGCCAATCTTGCGCACGGTGTAGTCGATGGCGTCCCCCCAGTCCTTGAGGGTTGCCTTGGGTTCTTCTTCGAGGATTGCGTACAACTCACTGGCGTATTGGCCGAAGCGCTGTTCGGGCCACGCGGCGATGATCGCGTCGCCCGGCATCAGGGCCATCGCCAGGTTCGGCAGGGGCGGCAGGTCGAAGCGCGCGCGCAGGGCGTTGAGCTTGTCCTGGGTCGGCTGGCTCAGGGGGCGCAGGTAGGCAGGAAAGCCCACCACCTGCACCACGCCACCGCTGTTTTTGATCAGCTGCAACTCCTTGTCGCTGAGGTTGCGCGGGATGTCCACCGACGCCCGGGGCGCTGAATGGGAGGCCACCATCGGCGTACGGCTCAATTGCGCGACCTGCTCCAGAGCCTTGGTCGACATCTGCGACACGTCGATGATCACGCCCAGGTCGTTGAGGCGCTGCACCGCTTGCTGGCCGATGGGCGACAGGCCCTCGAGGGCGTCAGCGGTGTCATTGAAAAACGGCAGCGGGCGCGATGAGTCCGCCCAGGCGTTGTTGCCGATGTAGCTGAAACCGAACATGCGCATGCCGCGCGCCGCCCACAGGTCCAGCTGGTTCAGGTCGTTGCCCAGCGGGTAGGCGTTGAGCATGCTGATGAAGATCGCGAACTTGCCTTCGCCGTGCAGGCGGCGCATATCGTCCGGGGTATAGGCGATGCCCACTTGGTTGGGAAAGTCGCGGACCATGCCGGAGATGATTTTGTAGCGCACCTCCTGCTCGTGGCGGGCCTCTTCGACAAAGCCGTCGGTGGGCTTGTGCGGGGCGTTGGGGCCGTTCCAGATTTCCGGCCAGCCGAAAATGGTCAGGGCCGCACCGGACAAGCGGCCGCGCGCCGCCTTGGCCAGGTCGAACTGGCCGCTGCCGTCCTTGTCGGCTTCGTTGCCGGCGGTGCCGAAATCCATGGGCACGGTGATATGGCTGTCGAACGACAACAGGCGATCCTGCATTTCGTTGGCTTGCTTGATCACCTCCAGCGGGTAGCCGGCGTTACCCTTGAACCAGTGATCCCAGGCCAGCAGGCCGGCCCCAGCGGCGACGGCCAGTGCCAGCGGCAGGCCGATATACAGCGCCTTTTTCGAACGTGGTTTTGTCATTGCCATCTCAGTCAGTTGAGGCCGTTGCTATCAGGGAAGAACGAGCGATGGCAGGGAAAATTTAGCGAGCGGCCCAGGGCCGGTAAATTTCCCCAGGTTGAAAACGTTCTAGCTCTGATTAAGCCGTTTCCTAAGGTAGACAATGACGATCTCTCGACGTGGGTTCATCGCAGGCCTGGCGCTGACCGGCGCGGCCGTGCCTGCGGCCTTTTATGCCCATCGCGAGCTGGCACGGGAAGACGAATTCCCGGTCACCCCCGGCGAAGCCACGGTCGACCTGGCCGACACCCAGGGCCAGCACTTGGCGAACACCTTGCGCGGCGTGTGGAATCTGCGTCTGGAAGGCCGTGATGCCGGCCTCAAGGGACTGCCGTTGCAGGGCCTGCAATTGCTGCTGGATGTCGCACCCCGTGGGCGGGGCTTGCGCGGGTATCTGGACACCGCCGAGCACCTGCGTGGCGACGGCGAACCACGCTACCGTGTCTTGGGCGATCTGCTGACGGGCGAGGGCGGGTTGCTCTATTGGCGGCTGATCGACTGCGATTCGGCGGCGGGCATTCCGGCCTACGAATTCAAGATGACCCTCGATGAAGTCTGGGCCGACTTCGGCAATGCCGGCAGCGCCACGCTCAGTGGGCAGATCCTCGACCTTGAGCGGCCGTTGGCATTGACCGAGCGCGACAACCGTTTTATCGCCCACAAACAGCTGTTCCCCGAAGCCCGCCAGCGTATCGGCCTCAACGAGGCCCTGCTGGCGTGGCTGATTGCCCCCGAACATCGCCTGTTTCACCAGCTGTGGCACGCCAGCCGTGACCAATGGCACAAACTCTCCGAGGAAAAACGCGAAGCCCTGCGCGGCATCGGCTGGCAACCCGGGCCGCGTGGCCAGGAGCGCGATGCGCGGGGCAAGCGCAAGGACCGTAACGGCTCGGGCATCGACTTCTTCTTCATGCACCGCCATATGCTCGGCACTGCCCGCTCCCTGCAGGACCTGCCGTCATGGCCGCACTTCCCCGCGCCGCAGCCGGCGCTGGAGCGTGATCGCCAGGGCTTTTTGCGTTACTTCGACAACCACGACGGCTTTGCGCTGCCGCCCTGCTGGTCGGCGCCGGACGACGCCGATTACACCCAGTGGGTCAGCGACATCAAGGCCGCCGAGACCTACCACAGCAATTTCCAGGTGTGGGAATCCCAATACCGCGACCCGCGCTACCTGGCCCGATTGACGCTCGGCCAATTGGGCTCGGAAATGGAACTGGGCCTGCACGACTGGCTGCACATGCGCTGGGCCTCGGTGCCGCGCGACCCGTCCAACGGCGCCCCGGTGCCGTTTGCCCGCGACCCTGCGGACTTTGCCGCGCGCTGGTATGCGCCGGAAAATGACTTCCTTGGTGATCCGTTTTCTTCGCATGTCAATCCGGTGTTCTGGCACTTCCACGGGTGGATCGATGATCGTATCGAAGACTGGTTTCGCGCCCACGAACGCTTCAATCCCGGCGAAGTCACCCGGCTCGAGGTCAACGGCGTAGCCTGGTTTGCGTCGGGGCGCTGGGTTGAAATAGGCGATCCCTGGCTTGGCCCGGACACCCATGGCTGCAGCTCCACGCCGGGGTTGCAGCAGGGACGCTCGATGGAAATGGACCCGGAAATCATGAAACTGGCCCTGCGCATCACCTTCGGCGCCGATGACGATCTGCTCAAGGGCCTGTTCAAGCGCGTGCCGCAGCGGCCGTGGTATGCGCGGCACTTGAAGGTCAAGCGCGAAGGGTAAGAAGAACCCGCACACCTGTGGCGAGGGAGCTTGCTCCCGTGACGGCCTCCCAATCGACACAGAAGATGGGTCAGACCGCTCAAGGACTGCTGTGCAGTCCAGCGGGAGCAAGCTCCCTCGCCACAAAGTGCAGCGTGCAGTTTTCTGCGCTGTACACGTTGACACGTTGGTCGTTAGGCACCACGATCAACTCAATTTTAGAAAATTGAGTTTCAGTTGTGGCAAAGATCCATAAACCCACTGATTTCGGCACGTTACTGAGTCGTCATGGCTTGCAGGTTTTCGAGCTTGCACGCATGTTCAAGGCGGTCGATGACAAAGGCCGGTATCTGCATTGGGATGAATTTCGCCGTTACCCCACACCCGGCGTGAATAAGGAGGCCGCGTGGGCCGCCATCAAGATGTCCCGGGCCTGTGCAAGTAAGACCCTTGAACTCAATAGCGAATGCGGCAGCGCTTTTTTCTTGTGTTCCACGGATTTCAGTGATGCGGTGATTCACGCCGTCGAGTCTGTGACCTCCAGCCTGGGCGGTGCAGCAGCGGCGTCTCCTCAGTACCGCGATAATGCTCAGTACCTGGTCGATTCATTGATGATGGAGGAGGCCATCTCCAGTGCCCAGCTGGAAGGTGCGGCGACTACGCGCAAAATCGCCAAGGACATGCTGGCCAAGGAGCGTGCGCCGCAGAATGATGATGAGCGGATGATCCTCAACAACTATCACCTGATGAAACATGCCAAGTACCACCAGGGCGAAGCGCTGTCTGTCGCGTTGATCTGTGAGTTTCATGCCATCGCAACGGCGGGTATTGAAGAGGACGATGTTCGCCCTGGGCATATCAGGACGACCAACGATATTTTTGTTGGCGGCGCCGGGAATGAAATCATTCATCAACCACCTCAGGCCGCAGTGCTGCCGGACAGGCTCGAGGCGCTTTGCAGGTTTGCCAACGATCAGCATGACGGCCAAGGCGGCGCGCACTTTATCCATCCAGTGGTCAAGGCCATCATCCTTCATTTCATGCTGGGTTATGAACATCCCTTCAGAGACGGCAACGGTCGGACCGCACGCGCTTTGTTTTATTGGTTCATGCTCAAAAGTGGTTATTGGCCCTTTGAGTACATTTCCATCAGCGCACTGCTTAAAGAGGCCCCCATGCAATATGGGCGTTCGTATATCCATACGGAAACCGATGGGTTCGATCTGACCTATTTCGTCATCTATCAGTTGCGGATCATCGAACGCGCAATGAACGAATTCATGCTGTATTTCGAGGGTAAACGACGAGAAGCCGTAGAGCTGATGAGCTGGTTGGATGCCCTTGATTTAAAGGAGGGGCTGAATTACCGACAGGGCCATTTCTTGAAGAAAGTGCTGCAGCATCCGGGGCGCATTTATACGCCCAAGGAACTTACCCATGACTATGACATTTCGGAAAACACTGCACGCAAAGATCTTGAAAAACTGGTCGGTATGAAACTTCTGTTCAAGGTACAGGAAGGGAAAAGTTTCCTGTACATCGCGCGGGACGATGCGCAGGCCAACTTGAAGAAGCTGACAGCCATAGGTTGAGCGTTTCAAACCTGCTTTAACGCATAAATCGAAGACGAAAAAAAACCGGCTGATCAGGCCGGTTTGGGGTGTCCCTTCAACAGCCAGGGTTATACCTGGTTTGTCGGCAGGCGATCAGCACCGCCTTCAGCCAGGCCACGTTCCTGCAAGCGATCCGCACCGCCTTCAGCCAGGCCGCGTTCCTGCAAGCGGTCCGCACCACCTTCGGCAACGCGGGTTTCAATCAGGCGTTCCGCGCCGCCTTCAGCGACTACCGGGTGGGCGAAAGCGTTTGCAGCCAGTACCGAGAAAGCGAGGCTAAGCAAGAGTTGGCGTTTCATGAGTGTGTGCTCCGAGTGTCTTGGTTGGGTGCCGTTTGGCATGGGGTTTGATGTTACGCGTCGCAGTTCTTAAGAGAACTTCATTGCGCTGATGGTGACTATCGATGCCAACAATGGTCATGGCATCTGCGGCAGTTCGTTGGGGCGCAGGTCGAACACCAGCACCTCGGCGTCTTCGCCGTGGCTCAGGCGAATCTCGCGCTCGTCCCGTACCCGCACGCCGTCGCCTTCCTGCAAGCGCTGGCCATTGAGCTCGACGCTGCCGCGTGCCACATGGATGTAGGCGTAGCGATCCGGCGCCAGGTCCAGTTGCGCGCTTTCATCGCCATCGAACAACCCGGCGTACACCCGTGCGTCCTGGCGAACGTTCAACGAACCGTCGGCGCCATCCGGCGAGATGATCAACTGCAGGCGCCCGCGTTTTTGCGCCTCACTGAAGTGCTCCTGCTGATAGCGCGGCTTGGCCCCGGCTTCGTTGGGCACGATCCAGATTTGCAGGAAGTGCACGCCGTGGCGCTGGCTGTGGTTGAACTCGCTGTGGGCCACGCCGCTGCCAGCACTCATCAGTTGCACATCGCCGGGACGAATCACCGAGCCGGTGCCCAGGGTGTCCTTGTGTTCCAGTGCGCCTTCGAGCACATACGAGAAAATTTCCATGTCGCGGTGCGGGTGCTGGCCGAAGCCTTTGCCGGCGGCGACGCGGTCATCGTTGATCACCAGCAGGTCGGAAAAACCCTGCTCCTTGGGGTTCCAGTAGTTGGCGAAGGAGAAGGTGTGAAATGACTTCAACCAACCGTGATTGGCGGCGCCGCGTTCGGAAGCTTTGCGAAGGGTCAGCATGGTCCAGTCCTCAAGTGAGCGCGGGCTGCGAAATGCAGGGCGCTTGCGTTGAGAAGAAGGTTAATGGTTAACGGATAATTCATTAAGAAGATGAAATCTGAATAACTGTCATATCTGGGTTGACAGTAAAGTCATGCCATAATGCGCGTCGCCTTTCTACTTGATGGACATTCCCACCTATGAAAACCGTGGCCATGGCGCTGTTCCCGGACTTCCTGCTGCTCGACATGGCCGGGCCGCTCGAAGTGTTCTCGATTGCCAACCGCTACCTGCCGGCGGCCGACCACTACCGCATCCTCACCATCGGTACCGAACCCGGGCCGTTGCGTGCCTCCAATGGCGTGATGGTGCAGACCGACCTGCTGCTGGAGCAGGCCCAGGCGGACTACGACCTACTGCTGGTTCCGGGCGGCCCGGGTGCCTATAACGAATGCCATCCTGCGCTGCTGCCCTGGCTGAAGGCGGTGGCGCCACGGGCCCGGCGTTTCGGTTCGATCTGCACCGGCGCCTTTGTGCTCGGGCATGCCGGCTTGCTTGACGGGCACCGCGTGACCACTCATTGGCACTACACCGAGCGCCTTATCAAAGCGTTCCCCCACGCCAGGGTCGAGACCGATCGCATCTACCTGCAGGACCGGCGCCTGATCACCTCGGGCGGGGTCACTGCCGGTATCGACCTGGCCCTGTCGATCGTCGCCCAGGACCATGGCAAGCAAGTGGCAGTGGACGTGGCCAAGGTGTTGCTGGTGGTGATGAAGCGCCAGGGTGGCCAGGCCCAGTTCAGCCCGATGACCGCTGCCGTGGCGCCCCAGGAAACCGCGATCACTCGTGTGCAGCACCATGTGCTGGCGCATCTGGACCAACCCTTTACCATCGAGTCCATGGCCGAGCTGGCCGGCATGAGTGCGCGTCACTTTGCGCGACTGTTCGCCAAGGAGGTGCAGATGACGCCCATGGCGTTCCTGCAAGGCGCGCGCATCGACCGCGCCCGGCAGTTGTTGGAAACCACCGATTTACCGCTCAAGACCGTGGCCTTCCACGCCGGCTTCGGCAGCGTGCGGCATATGCGCTTTTTGTTCAGTGAAAAGCTCGGCCTGAACCCTACCCAATACCGACAACAGTTCAGTTAACGACACAATGTCCGTCTGAGGCACCCGATTGTCCGTATCGCTCCTCGTGCCGGGATTGTCCTGTCATCCTCAGCTGGCAAGATAACGTCGAGCCCACGGAAAAGGATGCGCAGGCACTCAAGCACGGGTGTTTCAGCGCGGTTACGGACATGAATGATTCTGCGGCGGTGAGCTTCGGCCCCTACACCTTTCATCGGCACCAGCGCCTGGTCAGCAAGGCCGGTTGGCCGGTGCCGCTGGGCGGGCGCGCGCTGGATATTCTCGCGGTGTTGCTGGAAGCGCCGGGGCAATTTATCAGCAAGGCGACCTTGATCGAGCGGGTCTGGCCCAACAGCGTGGTCGAAGACAATAACCTGCGCGTGCACATTGTCGCGTTGCGTCGCGCCCTCGACGGGCAGCGTGTCATCCTCAACCACCCGCAGCGTGGCTACTGCTTCGCCGCGCCCGTGCAAGGCACACTGCCGACGGTGCCGGCACAGCACAACCTGGTGGCACGGCTCAGCCCGGTACTCGGTCGCGATGAGCTGGTGGCTGTGCTGGTGCGCCGCATCGCCGGGCAGCGCCTGTTGACCCTTACCGGTGTTGCCGGCATCGGCAAGAGTACGCTGGCCCTGGCCCTCGCCGAACGCATGGTGCCCCGCTATCGCGATGGGGTGTGGTGGGTCGACGTGACCAGCCTGCAAACCCCGGGCGAACTGCTCGGCCATCTGGCCACGGTATTACAGCTGGACCCCGCCGACAGCCTCGACGAGCTGGCCCGACAGTTAGCCTCGCGCCAGTTGTTGCTGGTACTCGATGGGGCCGACCTGCTGCTCGGTGCCTGTCGCACGCTGGTGCGCATATTGGGCGAACGGGCACCCCAGGTCAGCGTGCTGATCAGCAGCCGCGAAGCCTTGCTCGCGCCTGGCGAATGGGTGGTGCGGGTGCCACGGCTGAGCGTGCCGTCACCGTCAGCGTTGGCCAGTGTCGAACAGGCCATGGCCTGTCCTGCGGTGCAACTGTTTGTCACACGGGTACGCGCCAGCCAGCAGGGGTTTGTGTTGCGGACCCAGGAGTTGGCGCCGTTGCGTGAGATTTGCCGGCGGCTGGACGGCATCCCGTTGGCCCTTGAACTGGCCGCCGCCCAGGTCGACGCACTCGGCATCGGCGGTGTGCAGCAGCAATTGTGCATGGGCTTGCACGGGCTGAGCCGCGGGCGTCGCACCGCGGTGGAGCGGCATCGTTCGCTGGCTGCTGCGCTGGACTGGAGCTATGCGCGCCTGAGCCTGCCGGAGTGCTGGCTGTTCCTGCAGCTGGGCTTGTTCAAGATGGCGGTGACCCTGCCCACTTTGAGCGAAATGGTGAGCGGTACCGAGCTTGAACACGCCGACCTGTCTTACCTGCTGGCGCGTCTGGTGAATATGTCGCTGCTGAGCGTCGAGCCCGGCCTGGGCCCGACGCGCTATCGCCTGCTCAACTGCGTGCGCAGCTACGCCTTGGCGCAACTGCGTGACCCGCGTCAGGTAGCGCGCCTGCAACAAGGCTACGGGGAGTGCCTGGGCGCGTTTTCAGGCCGGCCGTTTGTCCTGCAACTCGTCGAGCAGGCGGCGTACGCGCAGTAGATCCTGGGTGGCGAAGCCTTCGGTAAATCTTGCGTAGAGGGGGTTCAGCAAGTCGATGCCTGCCTGCTTGCGTCCTTGCTGTTGCCAAAGTTGCGCCAGGGAGCCCGCACACCGCAGCTCCCAGGCCAGGGCGCCTTGCTGGCGTGCCAGGTCGAGGGCTTCGAGCAGCAGCGTCTGCGCGCCCTGGGTATCACCTCGCAGCGCTGCCTGCCCGGCGTAGACCCGCAGGATCTCCGGGGCACACCAACCCGCCGCGCCACTGCGTGCCCGTTCGAGACCTGGCTCATCGACGTGGCGCATGCCGAAGGTGACCAGGGTGTCCTCGATCAGCCCCAGGCCCTGTAAATCCCCGTTGCACAGGATGCCGGCGTAATGCCCGGCCCAGGTCTGGAACAGTTGCACCGAATGCGTGTGGGACTGCTCCAGCAGCAGGCTTTGCAGGGTTTGCGCATCGTCTTCGGCACCGTTGTAGCGGGCGATCACCACACCGGCCAGGGCCAGGGTGTAGCAGATCGACGTACCGTGGTTGATCTGCAGCGCCAGTTCCAGTGCCTGGCTGGCGGTGCGCCAGGCGCGTTCCGGAAAGCCCTGCAACCAGAGGATTCGCGCCAGCACGGTCAGGGACGCGACGCTCTGGTCGTATTGCACGCCGACGCCATGGGCGAAGCGGTTCACGTGGGCGCTGTGGCTCATGCGCTGCAGCACTTGCTCGGCCTGCTGTCGGGCCAGCGCCTGATGGCCGGTGTAATGCTGGGCCAGGGCGCGCAAGCGTTGGGTGCTCAGGTCCAGCAGCGGCTCGGTGCGCGGGTCGAGGCGATCGAACTGCCTGCTCTGTTCCAGCGCTTGAACATAGCGCCCGGCACACAGGTTCGCCGCCATGTGCCCGGAAACCGCACGCAACTGGCCGGCCAGGTCCTGGCGCTCTTCTGCCAGGCGTGCGGCTGCGACAAACGCGGCGATGGTCTGGGGCGCGGCGCCCACGGCGTGGTAGGAGAGGCTGCCCAGGGCCAATTGCAGCTGCAGGGCCAATTGCGTGCAGGGCGCTTCGACCCGATCGATCAGCGCCAGTGCCTTGTCCACATAGCCGGCGTGCTCGCGCAGCAGCGACAGTTCCTGCCACAGGGGCATCGCACTGACCGTCAGCCGGATCGCCAGCAAGTGCCCCGCAGTGTCGGCAAAGCCCCAATCGAGGGCGGCGCGCACGTCTTCACGCAGCGGGGCGTAGCGGTCGATCCAGGGCTGTGTGGCAATCAGTTCCCAATCGCCCTGGGCCTGTTCCATCAGGGCCAGGCAGCGTGCCGCGTGACGCTCGCGGGTGGCTTGCAGCTCGCCGGCGAGGCTGAGCTTTTCCAGGGCGTAGGTGCGGGTGATATCGAGCAGACGATAGACCATCTCGTCCTCGCTGGCGTCCACGTTCAGCAACGACTTGGCCACCAGTTGCGTGATCGAGCCCAGCACTTCGGCCGGGGCGATGTGCTCCCCGGCGATCACCGCCGCCGCGCTGACCAGGCTGAAGCCGCCGCGAAACACCGCGAGCCGGCGCAGGCAGATTTTTTCGCAGTCGGTGAGCAGGTCAAAGCTCCAGTCGAGCGTGGCCCGCAGGGTTTGCTGGCGGGGCAGGGCGCTGCGCCGCCCGCGGGTCAGCAGGCGAAAGTTGTCTTCCATCTGCACCAGCAGGCCCGCTAAGCCAAAACGCTCGATCTGCGCGGCCACCAGCTCGATGGCCAGGGGAATGCCGTCCAGGCGCTGGCAGATATCGATCGCCAGCGGCAGTTCGGCGTCGCTGAGGGCAAAGCTGTCTTGATGGGACATGGCGCGCTCGATCAGCAGCTGCATGGCCGGGTAACCCAGGGCCTGGGCGCGGTTGCCGGTGGCAGGCGGGCACGTCAGCGGTTCGAGGCGTTGCACGTATTCACCTTCGGCGCGCAGGGCTTCGCGGCTGGTGGTGAGGATGTGCAGGTGCGGCGCATGGCGCAGCAGGGTTTCGCTGATCAGGGCGATGTCGTCGAGCAGGTGTTCGCAGTTGTCGATCACCAGCAGCATCTGGCGTGCCTGCAGGCTGCGGGCAAAGCCGGCCAGCGGCGCATGCTCGCCAGGCGGGGCGCCGAGTAGGGCTGCGAGGTTGGGCAGGATCATCGAGGCGGCACTGAGTGGCGCCAGGTCGAGCAGGTGGATGCCGTCGCGGTAATGGCCGATCAGCAACTCCGCCACGCGCAGGGCGACGGTGGTCTTGCCGATGCCGCCGGCACCGGTGAGGGTGATGAAACGTTGCTGCGGCAATTGCTGCACCAGCGCGTCGATCAGCGCCTGGCGGCCGAGCATGCGCGTGCGCCGCAGCGGCAGGTTGTGGCTTGGGCGTTGGGGGGCGCCGTCGGTGGGTAGCGTCATCGGTTCGATGCTCAGTGGCGCGACAAAACTGTAGCCGCGCTGGGCGACCGTGACGATATAGCGCTGCCCGGCCTGGCCGTCGCCCAGGGCCTTGCGCAACGCGGCCATGTGCACCCGCAGGTTGCCGTCTTCCACCACGCTTTTGGGCCAGACCCGTGCGATCAGCTCCTGCTTGCTCACCACATTGCCGGCGTGCTCGAGCAGGATCAGCAGAATATCCACCGCCCGCCGTCCCAGGCGCAGCGGGCGACCGGCCTCCAGCACCAGGCGCTCACGCGGATGGATGCGGTAGGGGCCGAAGTGCACGGCCTGGTCGCTCAAGTCATTCATGGCTGCACGGGTTCAGGAGTCGGGGAGGGCCAGCATATTCCAGGTGCATCAAGACCACTAGGCGGCGATCACCTCGGGTTTGGGGCGCGAGTGGTGGTTTCGCCAGGTCATCGGGTTCACGCCTTCGCTGCGGGTGAACATATGACAGAAGTGCGCCTGGTCGCAGAAGCCACATTCCAGGCTGATTTGAGTGAGGCTCAGGGACGAGCCGGTGATCAGTTCCTTGGCGCGCAGGATGCGTTGCTGGCGAATCCATTCCTGGGGCGATACCCCCGTGGAGCACTTGAATGCGCGGGAAAAATGGCTGCGCGACAAGGCGCATGCCTGGGCCAGCTCGGCGATGCTCAGGCTTTCGCCGAGGTTGGCGAGAATCAGCTGCTTGGCGATACGCTCGCGCCGGGGGCATAGGCCTCCGGTGGCGGATAAACGAGGGGCATATTGCTCGAGTCGGGCCATGACAAATATCCGCAGTCGATGGGAGCGTTCCCGGTGAATGGATGCAGTGTAGACGCCGCTTATCTTGTTGCCGGACCGCCTGGCTGACGAGTTAATCGTTGTTAATTTCGCCAGGTGCGAGCGTGGAAAAGACAGCACAGGTATGCAATCCAGAGCGTTCCGGGCATGCTTTCCTGACCCTCTGCACACCGTTTGGATACCGCCATGAACCGCAACGACCTGCGCCGCGTCGACATGAACCTGCTGGTGATTTTCGAAGCGCTGATGTTCGAGAAAAACCTGACCCGGGTCGCCGAAAAACTCTTTATGGGCCAGCCGGCGGTGAGTGCGGCACTGGGCCGCCTGCGCGACTTGTTCGACGACCCGTTGCTGCTGCGCAACGGTCGCGGCATGGAACCCACGCCACGGGCGCTGGCGATACTCAAGGAACTGCAACCGGCCATGGACACCATTTCAGGCGCCGTCAGCCGCGCCAAGGATTTCGACCCTTCCACCAGCTGCGCGGTGTTTCGCATCGGCCTGTCCGACGATGCGGAGTTCGGGTTGTTTCCGCCATTGCTCAGTCGCCTGCGCGAAGAGGCGCCGGGCATCATCGTGGTGGTGCGCCGGGCCAACTTCCTGCTGATGTCGTCGCTGCTGGCCAGCGGCGAAATCTCGGTGGGGGTGAGCTACACCACGGAACTGCCGGCCAATGCCAAGCGCAAGAAGCTGCGCGATATTCCCTGCAAAGTGCTGCGCGGCGATGATGGCGAGGCGCCACTGACCCTCGACGATTATTGCGCCAGGCCCCATGCGATGGTGTCGTTCTCGGGCGACCTGAGCGGCAATATTGACCTGGACCTGGCACGCATCGGCCGCTCGCGGCGGGTGGTGCTGGCGGTGCCGCAGTTCAGCGGGCTGCGCGCATTGCTGGCGGGTTCGCAGATTATCGCGACCGTGCCGGATTACGCGGCCTGCGCCTTGACCGAGGGCACCCGCCTGCGGGCCGAAGACCCGCCGTTCGCGATTGATGCGGCAGAGCTGTCGATGGTGTGGAGCGGGGTGCATGACAATGACCCGGCCGAGCGCTGGTTGCGGGGAAAGATCGCGGAGCATATGGCCGAAGAGGTTTAGCGGTTCAGCCCTGGGGCCGAAGGCGTTTTAACCTGGCCGGCCTCGATGTACAGCAAAGTCCTAACGGTGCGCACGCTTTTTCCGGCTGCCCGCTTGGGGTTGGCCCGCCTACCATGGGTCAACTTTCAAGCAGGAGCTGGTAACGACTATGTATATCTCTCAGAAGCCACAGGTGATTGCACCGGTTACACCAGAGCCGCGTCATGACGCGCCCGCATCGACGTCGCGGCATCCGGGGCAAATACCCGAAAGCGATGATCGCCCCGCCTCGGGCGCTGGCCTCGCGCGCTCAACCGGCTCTGTTGTCTCCAGGCAGGCGGCGATGCCAGTGACTGTCGAGACTTCAAAGCTGGACAGGGTGAGCGATCCGCGTCTGGAGGTTAAGAAGGAAGCTTCAGCGCCCAATGGGATGTACCTCGTTTCTTACTCGGTTCCCGGATCAGGCCAGGGGGTGAGCAACATTACTTTCCCCATCAGTATCGGCGCCGGCACTCAAAGAACCAGTAGCGAGCCTGCGGGGATTTATTACGCGATGCAGTTCGGCATTAATGACGAGCAGGGCAATTTCCTCGGCGGCGGGTATATCGGGCTGCAGCCACGGGAGGACGGCAAGGCGCGGGTGCCGTTTTCCGGGTTTGGGTCGCACTTTACCGCGCCACACGGCAGTTCCGAGGCGGATGGTGGCCCAGGGGCGAGCAACAGTACAGCGGTGGATTTCAAGTTCGGTCATAAATACAACTTCACCGTGGAGCAAGACCCGAAGAATCCGCTGCGGCTGAGCGGGTACATCCAGGACGTCACGGACCCCGAAAAATTGGGGCCCAAGCAACATGTCAAAGACCTTTACGTCGATCGCAAGGTTAGCTTGACCACACGTTTTAGCGGGTTCGTCGAACACTACGGCAAGGAGATCGATCGCAGTTCGCAGATTGCGCCGACTGCAGGCAGTTTTTCTGCGCCCTTCACGACGGATGACCAAGGCAATATCAAGGTGGGTTCAGTCCAGAGCGAAGGCTTGTATGGTCGGTTCCGCAATTCGATCACAGGCGATCTGGAAGTGACTCGGATGAACGGCGAGGGTAAGGAGCTCAAGTTCTCGTTCCAAGGCGTCGGTTACCAAAAGCCAAGCTGAGCGTTGCGGGGAGGGGCCCGCACGGGCTCCTCTCGTGCCTCCAAACCACCGGGGCAAACAGCACATACATTCAATTCTCCACCGCCATTGCCCAGCAAACTCCCTCCATCGCTCAATGCACCGGGGGGAAACACCCAATCATGGACCCAACACCTAACACCAGCCCCGACGAAGTCGTCACGCTGGTCGTCAAGCACCGGGTCAAGCCCGGCCGCGAAACCGAGTACGAAGCCTGGCTGCGCCGCATCGTGCGCATCGCCGGTGAACGCCCCGGCCACCTTGGCGTCGACGTAGTGCGCAGCCAGCAGGGCGGCATGGCGCTGTTTACCTGCGTACTGCGCTACCGCTCCACCGACGCCCTGGAGTTGTGGCTCGAGTCGCCACAACGTCGGGCCCTGATCGACGAAGCCGCGCCAATGCTGGCCGACGGCGACCAGACTGAAATCGGCGGCGCCAATGAATTCTGGTTCGCCCCCCAGGCCGACGGCGCGGCCAAGCCGCCGCGCTGGAAACAGGCGGTGGTGAGCCTGTTTGTGATCCTGCCGCAGACCCTGCTCCTGCCGTTTATCTGGGGCCCGGTCCTGCGGTTGCACCCGTTTCTGTCCAACTACGTGGTCTCCACCTTCCTGGTCACCCTGACCATCGTGCTGCTGGTGGTTTACCTGCTGATGCCGGCCGCCACCCGCCTGTTCGCTCCCTGGCTTGAAGCCTCTGAAAAGGAAACCCTATGAACGCCGATCTGATTCTGTTCAATGGCCAGTTCCACACCGTGGACCGGGAAAATCCACGCGCCACCGCCGTCGCCATCCGTGACGGACGCTTCGTCGCCGTGGGCACTGACGGTGAAGCCATGGCCCTGCGCGGCAGCGCCACCCAGGTCATCGACCTCAAGGGCCGCACCGTGATTCCCGGCCTCAACGACTCGCACCTGCACCTGATCCGTGGCGGGCTGAACTACAACCTCGAGTTGCGCTGGGAAGGCGTGCCGTCCCTGGCTGATGCCTTGCGCATGCTCAAGGACCAGGCCGACCGCACCCCCACGCCGCAGTGGGTACGCGTGGTGGGCGGCTGGAACGAATTCCAGTTTGCCGAAAAACGCATGCCGACCCTGGAGGAGCTCAACCAGGCTGCGCCGGACACGCCGGTGTTCGTGCTGCACCTGTACGACCGCGCCTTGCTCAACCGGGCCGCGTTGCGCGTGGCCGGTTACACCAAGGACACGCCGAACCCACCGGGCGGCGAGATCGTGCGCGACAGCCACGGCAACCCCACCGGCATGCTGGTGGCGCGGCCCAACGCGATGATCCTGTATTCCACGCTGGCCAAAGGCCCGAAACTGCCCTTGGAATATCAAGTCAACTCCACCCGCCAGTTCATGCGTGAGCTCAATCGCCTGGGCCTGACCAGCGCCATCGATGCCGGCGGCGGTTTCCAGAACTATCCCGACGACTACGCGGTGATCGAGCAACTGGCCAAGGACCAGCAGTTGACGGTGCGCATCGCCTACAACCTGTTCACCCAGAAGCCCAAGGAAGAGCTCAGCGACTTCAAGAATTGGACCGGCAGCGTCACCCTGCACCAGGGCGATGACTACCTGCGCCACAACGGCGCCGGCGAGATGCTGGTGTTTTCGGCCGCGGACTTCGAAGACTTCCTCGAACCGCGCCCGGACCTGCCGCTGACCATGGAACAGGAGCTGGAACCGGTGGTACGCCATCTGGTGGAACAGCGCTGGCCGTTCCGCCTGCACGCCACGTACGACGAGTCGATCTCGCGCATGCTCGACGTGTTCGAAAAGGTCAACCGCGACATACCGTTCAATGGCCTGCCGTGGTTCTTCGACCACGCCGAAACCATCACCCCGAAAAACATCGAGCGCGTGCGCGCCCTGGGCGGCGGCATTGCGATCCAGGACCGCATGGCGTTCCAGGGCGAATACTTCGTTGAGCGTTACGGTGCCAAGGCCGCCGAAGCCACGCCGCCGATCAAGCGCATGCTCGCCGAAGGCGTACCGGTGGGCGCGGGCACCGACGCCACGCGGGTGTCGAGCTACAACCCGTGGACCTCGCTGTACTGGATGGTCAGCGGCCGCACCGTCGGTGGCCTGGAGCTGCACGCCGAGGGCTTGCCGCGCCTCACCGCGTTGGAACTGTTTACCCACGGCAGCGCCTGGTTCTCGTCAGAGCAGGGCAAGAAAGGCCAGATCAAGGTCGGTCAACTGGCAGACGTGGCGGCGTTGTCGGCAGATTTTTTCAGTGTCGATGAAGAAGCCATCAAGTGGATCGAATCGGTGCTCACCGTGGTTGGCGGCAAGGTGGTCTACGGCGCCGGTGACTTCGAAGATTACGCGCCACCGCGCGTTCCGGTACTGCCGGACTGGTCGCCGGTGGTCAAGGTACCGGGGCACTGGCGCCCCAGCTCACCGCTGCAAGCTCAAGTTCACCAGTGCAGCGGCCCGTGTGGCGTGCATTCCCACAGCCATGAAAAAGCCCGTCTTTCCAGCGTGCCGGTCAGCGACTTCCAGGGTTTCTGGGGTGCGTTTGGCTGTTCGTGCTTTGCCTTCTGATTGTCACTACCCAAAGGAGTTACCCGCATGACTTATTCGCGCTTGAACAAAGATGATGCTGTTGTACTGCTGGTCGATCACCAGACCGGCCTGATTTCGCTGGTGCAGGATTTCTCCCCCAACGAATTCAAGAACAACGTACTGGCCCTGGCCGACGTGGCGAAGTTCTTCAACCTGCCGACCATCCTGACCACCAGCTTTGAAAGCGGCCCCAACGGCCCGCTGGTACCGGAACTCAAGGCGCTGTTCCCGGACGCGCCGTACATCGCCCGGCCTGGCCAGATCAACGCCTGGGACAACGAAGAGTTCGTCAAGGCTGTCAAGGCGACCGGCCGCAAGCAGATCATCATTGCCGGCGTGGTGACCGATGTGTGCGTCGCGTTCCCGACCCTGTGTGCCCTCGATGAAGGCTTTGAGGTGTTCGTGGTCACCGACGCCTCCGGCACCTTCAACGAAACCGTGCAACAAGCCGCCTGGGCGCGCATGACTGCGGCCGGTGCGCAACTGGTGAACTGGTTCGCCGTGGCCTGCGAGCTGCAGGTTGACTGGCGCAACGACATGGAAGGCCTGGCCAACCTGCTGTCACCGCGCATCCCCAACTACCGCAACCTGATGAACAGCTACTCGGCGTTCACCGCCAAGTAACTCGTCCTCAAACCTGTCGGTAATCCCTGTGGGAGGGGCTTGCTCCCGATAGCGGTGTATCAGTCAGCTTATCTGTTGCTGACCCACCGCTATCGGGAGCAAGCCCCCTCCCACATTTGCCTGTGTTCACATTTTGATTTGTGGTGCTGCGACCAACCGGTTATAAAACAGCCCATCGTCCACCGAGAAGCGACAATGAACCCTTTCGAAGACATGCGCCTGTTCTGCCAGGTCATGGAATCCGGCAGTTTCACCGCCGCCGCCGAGCAACTGGGCCTGTCCAAGCAGTTTGTCAGCCGCCGCCTGATCCAGCTCGAGGATCGTCTCGGCGTGCGCCTGCTCAACCGCTCCACGCGTCGCCTGGATGTCACGCCTCTGGGCCAGAGTTACTACGAATCCGCCTTGCGCCTGCTCAGTGATGTGGAGCAAGTGGAGCAGGGCATCGCCGGTCAGAACAGCGAACCGCGCGGCACCATTCGCCTCAGCGCGCCGTTGTCATTTGCCATGGCGCATCTGGGTTGCCTGTTGCCGCTGTTCCTGCAGCGCTATCCCGAGGTGGCGGTGGAAGTCGACCTCAGCGACCGCCCCGTGGACCTGATCGGCGAAGGCTACGACCTGGTGCTGCGCATCGGCACCCTGGAAGATTCCACCTTGATCGCCCGTCGTATCGCCAGCATCCCACGTGTCTACTGCGCCAGCCCCGACTACCTGGCCCTGCGCGGCACACCGCAAAAGCCCGATGACCTCGCTGCCCACGATTGCCTGCCCTACGGCCACGGCCGTCACGTGCAATGGCGCTTCAAGGGCAAGCTGCAAGCGCTGAACGTGAGCGGGCGCATGCGCGTCAATAACGGCGATCTGCTGCGTGACACCGCGATTGCCGGCCTGGGCGTGACCTACCTGCCGACCTTTATCGTCGGCGACGCGTTGAAGGACGGCCGCCTGGTCAGCGTACTGGACGCGTTCGCCCCCGAAGCCCTGACCCTGTCGGCGGTGTACCCCCAGCATCGGCAGAGTTCGCGGCCGGTGCAGGCGTTGGTCGAGTTCCTGCGCGAACGCCTGGCTAGCGGCTGCTGAACAACTGGCGGATCAGGCTGGGCGTGCTGCCGGTCCAGCGCTTGAATGCGCGCCGAAAGTTCGCCGCATCGTTGAAGTTCAGGTACGCGGCAACTTCATCGTTGCTCAAGCCTTTGACCTGATACAGGTGCAACGCCATGTGCTTGCGTACCCGGTCCACCTGTTGCTGAAAGCCGGTGTCGTGCTTGTGCAGCTTGCGCTTGAGGGTCGCCGGGCTCATGGCGAAGGCCAGCGCGGCCTGTTCCAGACTCGGCGGCTGGCGTACGTGCTCGCGCAGGTAGTCGTGGAGGCAGTCGAGGAAACTGGCGGCAAAGCCCAACTGGTCGATCTGCTCGCGGGCGTGCTGGCGCGCCACCTGGCCTGCCGTGGCCGAGGCACCGGGCCATGCGCGGGTCAGGTACTCGCGCGGCAGGCACATCATGTCCAATGGACGTTCGAAGCGCGTGTGTTCGCCCAGGTGCACCCAGTATTGCTCCACATAGCGCGGCTCGGCGTGGCTGAAAGCGCACACCCACGGCAGGCGCTGGCCGCTGAGCCATTGGCTCATGGCCACCAGCGAGGTCATGCTCGCCTCCAGCACAAAGCGCCAGTGCTCGCCGGCGCCGCAATTGTCCCGCCAGTACAGGTAGGCGTGATGCTCATCCAGCTCCAGGTGCAGGGTGACCAGCGGGTTGAGCAGCACCTGTTGCTGGATCAGGATCTCCAGCGCCTGGTGCAGATTCTGCGCATGCCCCAGTGCATGGCTGGCCGCGCCATAGTGGCCGGGCAGCAGGCGTTGGCCAAACAGGAAACTGCTGTCATCGGCGTCCAGCAATTTGCGGCTGTTGCCGATCACGTCGAGGAACTGCCGGGGGCTCAAGCGGGCGTTGCCGGCCAGGATGTCTTCGTGGAACAGCCCGGTGCCGCGCAGCAGGCGATGGCTGTCGATGTCTCGGGACAAGGCCAGGTCGATCAACGTGGCGGGCTGGTAATGGCCGGGAATGAAGCGGCTGTCGCTTTCATACCAGCTGGCTTTCACGGCCATCTCAGGCGCTTTTCGCAAGGGGTTGCTTGGCCCGCGCCAGCGCCAGGTTCAGGCGCCTGAGCAGATCGTGGGGCGGCTCGTCCAGGGCCATTACCACCGCCGTGGTCGCCGCCAGTTGCAGGCGCTCGCCCTGCAGCCGGGTTTTGTGCGCCAGGCTCTGCACCGCTTGCTGCAACTCCAGCGCCAACCCCTGGGCCTGGCGCTCGCCGGTGTTGGCCAGCAGCACCACAAAGCGGTCGCCCGCCAGGCGGCACAGCAGGTCCTGGCGGCGCAGGTTGAGCAACAGCACATGGCTGACCGCCTGCAGTACCGCATCGCCCTCGGCATGCCCGTAGGCTTGGTTGATGGCGGCAAAGTGGTCCAGGTCCAGGGCCAGCAGCGACAGCGGTTGCTGCTGGTCGCGGCTGTCGTGCAGGCTGCTTTCGAGCTGGCGCTTGAGGTAGTCGGCACCGGCCAGGGGCGTGAGTTTGTCGAACAGCCGATGCTCGCGGAACAGGCGCTCGCGCTTTTCCATCTGTGCGCTGATCGCCAGTTGTTCGCGGTGCCAGTGGTAGATGCCGATCGTCAGCAGGATCATGCCCACCGGCATCGGCCCCGACTCCAGCCAGTGGTCCCAGGTGATGCTGTCGGGCAGGCGAATGAACTCGTCGAGGCTGTCGATCCACCAGGAAAAAAAGATGCACGACAGGCCCAGCGCCAAATAGTTGGTGACCCGCCCGGCGGGGCGGCTTTTCAGCACCAGGCCCAGCCATATCAACGCGAGCAGCGCCGAACCGCCTTCACCGACGATATCCAGCCACACCCACTCACTGAGGCTTTTGAGCTCGCCGCAGGCCAGGTGCAGGATCAGCCCGAGGTTGGCGGCGATCAGCAGCAGGGCGAGCTTCCAGCGATGGGGTTTGAGCACGCAAAACATGGGTGCGGGTCCTTGGATGAGCCAGTCGTGGGCGCCAGCACAGCAGATGCATGTGACGGTTGGATGACGGTGGGGGAGGGTCGGATCAGCTCACGTCAAAGGGCGATGAAAAATCAAAATGTGGGAGGGGGCTTGCTCCCGATAGCGGTATATCAGCCAGCCTATTTGTCGCTGACCCACCGCTATCGGGGGCAAGCCCCCTCCCACAGGGGATCTTCACAGGTCATATCAGCTCATTTGCACCGGCAGTACCGCGCTGAAGCCCGGTTTACGGGCCTTCACGCCGAGTTCTGTCACAGAACCGTCATCCCGCACCCCTAGCTTGCCCTTCCAGTTGCCGGGCCCCTTGCCTGGCGCCAACGGATTCTTGGGGAGGGTTTCATGTACAAGCGCACCGGGCTCGTCAGCTTTACGCTTACCGCCTTGGCCCTGGCGATCACCTGCGAGCGGCTCAACGCTGCCGAGACCGAGCATGTCGAGGTGGTCGGCCAGGCCGCCGCCATCGGCAGCGCCCTCAAGGAACAGCGCAGCTCCGACAGCATCAAGAGCGTGGTGCATGCCGACGGTGTGGCGCAGTTGCCGGACGAGAACGTCGCCGAGGCGGTGCAGCGCCTGCCGGGGATCAGTGTGGAGCGCGACCAGGGCGAAGGCCGGTTCGTCAGCGTGCGCGGCCTGGGCCCGGACCTCAACAGCGTGACCATCAACGGCACCCTGGTGCCGTCGCCCGAGAGCGAGCGCCGCGCCGTGGCCCTCGACGTACTGCCCTCGGAACTGGTGCAGTCGCTGTCGGTGATCAAGACCCTCACGCCGGACATGGACGCCAACTCCCTCGGCGGCACCGTCGACGTGAAAAGCCTGTCGGCGTTCGACCACAAGGGCCTGTTCTATACCGGCAGTACCGAGGCCAGCTATGACAAGAACACCGCCCAGACCAGCCCGAAATTCTCCGGCGCCGCCAGCAACCGCTTCAGCCTCGGCGACGGTGTCGACAACTTCGGCGTGGCCGCGGCCCTCAGTTGGCAGCAGCGTGATTTCGGCTCGGACAACGTCGAGACCGGCGGCGCCTGGGATTTCAGCAACGGCGCCAGGCTCAACGAGTTCGAACAGCGCGACTACGACATCCGCCGCGAACGCGCCGGTGGCGGGCTGAACTTCGACTACAAACCCGATGACCTGAGCAGCTACTACCTGCGCACCCTCTACAGTCGCTACAAGGACACCGAAACCCGCAACGCCGCCAGCCTCGAATTCGCAGACCCCCAGGCGACGGGCGAACTGGGCGAGGCCGAGGGTAAGCGCAAGCTGAAGAACCGCGAAGAAACCCAGCAAATCCAGTCCTACGTGTTCGGCGGCGAGCGCATGCTTGGCCTCTGGACCTTGAGCGGCCAGGCCGGCTACAGCCGCTCCAGTGAAGACAGCCCGGCGCATATTGCCGGGGCCACGTTCGACGGCGGTGACTTTGCCGACAGCGGCTTCTACGACACGGCCAAGCCACGCCCGATCATCGGCAGCGGCTTCTACGACCCCGGCAATTTCACCCTCGACAAGGTCGACTGGGAAAAACAGCACACCCAGGACACCGAGAAAAACCTGCGCCTGGACCTGGCCCGCGACTATGACCTGAGTGGCTACGCCTCCCAGTTCAAGTTCGGCGGCAAAGTCAGCCGGCGCCACAAGGACAACGACCTGGAGGCCTGGGCCTACAAGGACCTGGATGAACAGGGCTTGACTGACGAACAGCTCAACCTCAGCCAATTCCAGAAGGGTAATGTCGACTACCGCCTTGGCCGTTTCGGGCCGGGCATCAGCGCGGGTAACATCCGCCAACTGATCGGCGGCCTCAACCGCGATGACTTCTACGACCCCACCGAATCCAGGGTCAACGACTTCACCATTCACGAAGACATCAACGCCGGCTACCTGATGAACACCGTCGATATCGACGACTGGCGCTTCATCGCCGGGATGCGCTACGAGGGCACCGAGTTCGAGGCCAAGGGCACCGGCGCCACGGACGGCCAGTTCAGCGCCACCGAGACCAAACGCCGCTATCACCACTGGCTGCCAGGCCTGCATGCGCGCTACCAGATCGACAAGAACACCCAGGTGCGCGCTGCCTGGACCAAATCCGTGGTGCGCCCGACCTTCGGCCAGTTGGCCCCAGGTTTCGTGATCGATGATGACGAAGCCACCTTCGGCAACCCGGACCTCAAGCCCCTGGAATCGAGCAACCTGGACCTGGGCATCGAACACTTCATGGGCCGCGCCGGTACCGTGTCGGCGTTCGTGTTCTACAAGGACATCCAGAACTTCGTCTACAACACCGACGTCGCCGGCACTGGTGCCTGGGCCAACTTTGCCGAGGCCCACACCTTCGCCAACGGCGACAGCGCCAAGCTGTATGGCCTGGAACTGGCCTACTCGCAAAAATTCGACTGGCTGCCCGCACCGTGGAACGGCCTGCTGATCGGCGCCAACAGCACCTTCAGCCGCTCCAGCGCGGATATCGAGGGCTTCGACAGCGCCAGTGGCGGTAACCGCAAGCGCAACATCAGCCTGCCCAACCAGTCGGACACCGTCGGCAACCTGATGCTGGGCTGGGAAGACGACAGGCTCAGCCTGCGCGTTTCGGCCAACTACAAGTCGGCCTACCTGTACGAGCTGGCGTCGATCAACGACAAAGCCCACGACCTGCATGTGGATGCGCAGACCTTCGTCGATTTCAGCGCGCGCTATTCGCTGAGCAAAAACCTGCAAGTCAGCTTCGAGGCGCAGAACCTCACGGATGAGTCGTACTTCGTCTACACCGGCCACCGCAGCTACAACGGCCAGTACGAAGAGTACGGGCCCACTTACAAGCTGGGCCTGACCTTCACTCATTTCTAACCCACACCTCGGTCGAAATGTGGGAGGGGGCTTGCTCCCGATAGCGGTGTGTCTGGCAGCACATGCATTGACTGAGCCACCGCCATCGGGAGCAAGCCCCCTCCCACATTGGATCTTCACCGTATTGAAAGGATTTGTTTGTCCATGAGAATTTGCAAGCTGTTGCTGTTGATGGCGCTGTCAGGCCAGGTGTTCGCAGTTGACCTGGCCCTGGCTCCCTGGGCGCCGGGGTTGAATGCCGAAGCCGTGGTCTTCCTGCCCAACGCCACTGAACGCCTCGCCGCCAGCACCCGCGATGGCCTGTTGCTGCTTGACGATAAAGGCGTCGAACTGGCCCGATTCAAGGGTAATTTCAGCAGCCTCGACACACGCACCGTTGGCACTCAAACGCTGGTCGCCAGCCTCGACAACGATCGCCAACAGGCCTTGCTGATCAGCCTGGACAGCGCCGGCAAAACCTGGGGCAACCCCCTGTACCTGCCGACCCGCGATTACCCGGTGAACGGCCTGTGCCTGTACCGCGATTCGGCGGCAAACCTGTTTGTGTTCCTGGTGGGCGAGGAGGGCAAGGGCGAGCAATGGCTGGTGGGCAACGGCGCGACGCTGCTGGTCCAGGCGCAGCGTGTACGCGGGCTGCCGCTGCCGCCATCGGCGCAGTTCTGCCAGGTGGATGATGCGGCCGCGCGCCTGGTGGTGAACGAGGCCAATATCGGCTGGTGGGCCTACCCGGCGCACCCGGAAGCCGCGGTGAAACGCACGCCCGTGGCGCTGTTCGATGACCCCAGGCGCGAAGCCGGCGCCATGGCGCTGGTGCCGGGTGGAATGGTGGCCCTGGACCCGAAAACCGCGCAATTGCATCTGTTCCAGCAAACCGGCGAACGTTGGGTCGAGCAGTCGAGCCTGAGCTTGCCGGGCCTCAAGGAGCCGGAGCAACTGGCGATCCACGGCCGGCAGTTGCTGGTACGCGATGACGACAGCGGCCAGCTGTATCAGGGCCGCCTCGACTGGCAGGCCACACCGGTGCCAGTTGCCCCGGTGCTGCCCCACGTCGCCGCAGTGCGCCAGACCGAACCGGTGAGCCGCCAGGGCGATGCAGCGGATGATCCGGCCATCTGGATCCACCCGCACACCCCCGCGAAAAGTCGCGTGCTGGGCACCAACAAAAAACAGGGCCTGCTGGCCTACGACCTCAACGGCAAGCTGTTGCAGGAACTGGCCGTGGGCCGCCTGAACAACGTCGACGTACGCCCCAACTTCAAGCTTGGCGCGCAGACCGTCGACCTCGCCGTCGCCAGCAATCGCGATCACAACAGCCTGAGCCTGTTCAGCATCGACCGTCAGAGCGGCGAGCTGCAGGCAGTCGGCGAAGTGCCGACGCCGCTCAAGGAAATCTACGGCATCTGCCTGTTCCAGCCAGCCAGCGGCGAGCTCTATGCGATCGCCAATGGCAAGGACGGCACCTTCCTGCAATACCGCCTGAGTGCGCCGGCCGGGCGCGTGCAGGGCGAGCTGGTGCGCCAGTTCAAGGTCGACAGCCAGCCGGAAGGCTGCGTGGCCGACGATCAACGCCAGCGCTTGTTTCTCGGGGAAGAAGACGTCGGCGTGTGGGCGGTGGATGCGCGTGCCGACCAGCCCGCGACGCTGACCAGCGTGATCAAGGTGGGCGCGCAGCTGCACGCGGACGTCGAGGGCCTGGCGTTGTACCAGAGCCCCGCGCGGGATTACCTGGTGGTCTCCAGCCAGGGCAATGACAGCTACCTGGTGCTCGACGCCGAACCGCCGTTCGCCGTGCGAGGGGCGTTTCGCGTCGGTTTGAACGCCGCCGCCGGCATCGATGGCGCCTCGGAAACCGATGGCCTCGAGGCTACCGCCGTCAACCTGGGTGGGCCGTGGAGCCAAGGCATACTGGTGGTGCAGGACGGGCGCAAGCGCATGCCCGAGCAAGCCCAGAACTTCAAGTTCGTGCCCTGGGCCGAGGTGACCCGCGCCTTGCAATTGCCCTGAGCTGTCATCACCCAGTCATGCATTTTTAATCGAATAGGAGCTTCACCATGCACGCGACGATGGAACATATGACGATCTGGAGCTTGATCAGCGACGCCAGCCTATTGGTCAAGGCGGTGATGATCACCTTGCTGTTGGCATCGGTGATCAGTTGGTACCTGATCATCCGGCGCGGCACTGTGCTGCGGCGCATGGAGCGGCAGTTGCACGCCTTCGTGGTGCGCTTTCGCGCCGCATCGGATCTGCAACCGCTGTATCGCGACGCCGTGCAGGCGGGCGAGGGCGGTGTGACGCCGATTTTTATCGCCGGCCTGCAGGAATACCAGCACCTGCACAATCACGATCCCGCAGTGCTCGAAGGCGTGGAGCGCGCCTTGCAGGTGGCGATCACCGAGCAGGAGCTGGAGCTGGAAAAGGGCCTGCAATTTCTCGCGACAGTGGGCTCGGTCAGCCCCTACATCGGCCTGTTCGGCACGGTGTGGGGCATCATGAATTCCTTCCTCGGCTTGTCCCAGGTGCAACAGGCCACGCTGTCGACGGTGGCGCCGGGCATCGCCGAAGCCTTGATTGCCACGGCCATCGGCCTGTTCGCGGCGATCCCGGCGGTGATCGCCTATAACCGCTTTGCCGCGCGCAGCCAGAACCTGCTCACCCGTTACTACGCCTTCGGCAACGAACTGCAAGTGCGCCTGCACCGTGCCCTGCGCGGTACCCCGATCAACCTGGCCGTGGCCGCCTGAACAAGGAGCGAACCGATGTTGACCAGGCCGCAACGCAAGCACGGGCCCAAGGCCGAGATGAACGTGGTGCCTTACATCGACGTGATGCTGGTGCTGCTGGTGATCTTCATGGTCACCGCGCCCATGCTGACCCAGGGTGTGAAGATCGAGTTGCCCAAGGTCGCCGCCGAGGCGCTGGCCACCGACACCCGCCAGCAGATCCTCACGCTGTCGGTGCAGGCGAACGGCGGTTACTACTGGAACCTGGGCGGCGAGCTGGATACCCGGCACCAGACCGACAGCGCCGTGAGCCTGGAGGAAATGGGCGCCAAGGTCATGCAGGTGGTGGCGGCGCGCAGCGACACCCAGGTGTATATCCGCGCGGACGACAACGCCGGGTACGGCCGCGTGGTGGCGGCCATGGCGGTGTTGCAGAAGGGCGGTGTCAGCAACCTGGGGCTGGTGACCGAGGCCCCGCAATGACGGCGATGATCATGCACAGCCCGACACAGGCGCGGGCGCCACACAGCGACGGGATGTGGCGCATCAGCCTGGCAGCAAGCCTCGCCGTGGCGTTGCATGTGGCGGTAGTGGCGGCATTGATGCTGGGCTGGTCGCCGCAGACACCGCAGGTGGACGCGCCTCGGGTGATGCATACGCAACTGGTGATGATGCCGGCGCCGGCGCCTGAGCCTGTAGCGCCCGCATTGCCTGAGCCGGTTGCGGTCCCGGTACCGGTAGCGGCCAAACCGAAGGTTGACCCGCAGATCCAGGCGCAGAAAATCGAGAAGGCCGCTCTGGCGCGCAAACGGGTCGAAGCGCAGAGAATCGAGCAGCAACAGCAGCGCCTGGCCACCGAGCAACGCAATCGGGAGCTGGAACAGCAACGCCTGAACCAGGAGCGTGTGGCTTCCGAGAAAGCCCAAGTTGCTGTACCGGTAACCACTCCCGCGTTCGACAGCCGCCAGTACCAGCCCTTGAGCAAGGCCGCCCCGGACTACCCGGAGCGCGCACTGGATAAAAATATCGAAGGCGACTGTTCGGTGGAGTACACCGTCAATACCCAGGGCCGCGTGGAAAATCCCAAGGTGCTGGACGGCTGTCATCCGTTGTTTATCCGGCCTTCGCTGGCGGCGGCGAATACCTTTCGCTATCAGCCCAGGGTCGTCGACGGCCAGCCAGTCGCCGTGCCGGCGGTGCGCAACACTTTTCACTACCGCATCAAATAATGGCGAACACCGAACCAATGTGGGAGGGGGCTTGCTCCCGATTGCTGAGTGTCAGCCACTGCATCTTTTGACTGACCCACCGCTATCGGGAGCAAGCCCCCTCCCACAGTTGGTTTTGCATCAGGCGTTCGCTACGTTGGCTAACTCAAGGCCGTCCACGTAGCGCTCCAGATTGGCCAGAAACGTATCGGCAATCTCATTGCGGCTATTGGTCGAAATCGCCGACGTATGCGGCGACAACCGCACCCTCGGATGGCTGTACAACGGATGCCCATCCGGCAACGGCTCCGGCTCGGTCACGTCCAGTGACGCCAGGCCGATCTGGCCATTGTCCAGTGCCTCTAGCAATGCTTCCTGATCCAGCAACCCACCGCGCGCGATATTGATCAGGTGCAGCCCCGGTTTGGCGCTGCCCAGCACGTCACGGTTGATGATGTGCCGCGTGGCCTCGGTCAGCGGTGCTGCCACCACCAGGTGGTCGGCACGGGCGAACAGGTCGTGGATGTCCTTGGCGGCTTCTACACCCACGCCAAACGGTGCCAGGCTCTGCCGCAATGCGACGACATGGATGCCCAGGGCCAGGGCTTTCTGCGCCAGGCTTTGACCAATCGCGCCGAAGCCGAGGATGCCCAGGGTGGTGCCCTTGAGTGGGCGCAGGGCGGTGAATTGCCACTGCGCGTCTTTCACCCAAATGTCCGGCAAATGCTTGGACGCGGCAAAGATCGCCGCCAGGGCGAACTCGGCGAGGTTGTCGGCGGCGCTGCCCCGTGAGGTGGTGACAGGAGGGCCGTTGAACAGCCAATGCGGGTAGAAGTCGATGCCCGATGACACCAGGTGCACCCATTGTGCGCCGTAGGGCCAGCCCGGTGGTGGCGTATCCGGTGCGGTGTAGCCGCGCACATTGATAGGGCGCAGCAGCAGGATATTCGCCTGGGGCGGCAGGTCGCTCGGCACGCCGGCGGGCACGCCGATCACCTGGGCGTGGGGGTGCCGCGTGGCCAGACGTGCGCGGATTACGTCGTTGTAGTCCTCGTCCAACTGGCTGGCAATAATCAGCTGACTCATGTGCGTTCCTTCTGGCGTTGGGCGAACACCGCTTTACCGACGCCTTGCAGCACGGCGTCGTTCTGCGGGGTGTGGACGCGACTGCACAGCACATCGCGGTAGTGCCGTTGCAGTGGGCTGTGCCGTGACAGGCCGGGGTTGCCCGAGGCTTCGATGGCCAACTCGACCGCACGAATGGCGTTGCCGGTCACCAGGTACTTCAATTGCGCCGCGTTGGTGGCCGGCGTGTGGCCGTCGGCGGCGGCATCGAGCAGGCTGCGGTTGGCAAACAACAGGGTGTCGATATGGCCGACGGTCTCCTGGAAACGCGGCAAGGTGGACAGCGCCGCGCCGAGATTCGACGGCTGGCGTTCTTCGAGCCAGTTCACCAGCCAGTCCCGCGCGGCCTGGGCCACGGCGTCGTACACCGAGGACAGCAGCACCGACATCCACAGCAGGCCCTCGCCATCCAGCTCCGGCTGCGGCGCGCTGCGCGGGCTGACGCTGACGGCGTGGTCCAGCGGCACCAGCACGTTGTCGAGCACCACTTCATGGCTGCAGGTGGCGCGCATGCCCAGGTGATCCCAGGTGTCGATGATGCTCACACCGGGGCTGTCCTTGGGCACCAGCCAGGCGCCCACCAGCGGATCGGCGTCGTCGCTGCGCGCCCACACGCTGAACCAGCTCAGGCCATGGCTGCCGGTGGAGTAGATTTTGCGCCCGCTGATACGCCAGCCCTCGGCGCTGCGTACGGCGGTGGTCGCCGGCAAGCCGCCACGGGCCGGTGTGCCCAGGTCGGGCTCGACGCGCAGGGCATTGATCAGCGCGCCATGGCGCACCGCGTCTTCGCCGACGCGCACACGCAAGTGCCGGGGCCAGGTCTTGCTGTCCTGCAAGCGGCTGTGCTGCAGGTATTGCATCACCAGGATCAGCGCGGTGGAGGGCTCGCCCTTGGCAATCGCGCTGATGGCCTTGCGCGCCAGGGGCAGGCTGGCACCGCCGCCGCCGAGGGCGCTGGGCACGGTGAGGGCGATCAGACCGTGCTCATGCAGCCGCTTGAAATTATCGTGGGGGAAGGCGCCGCTTTCATCGTACAGGTGGGCGGTACTGGCCAGCTCGGCGCTGAGGCGTTCGAGCGTCGTGTCGAAATCGACCGCTTCCACAGCACGTAGGGACAATTGAGTCATGAGGATGTACTCGGTCAAAAATGTGGGAGGGGGCTTGCCCCCGATGGCGGCGTGTCAGGCGGCAGATTTATTGGCTGAACCACCGCTATCGGGGGCAAGCCCCCTCCCACAGGGGATGGTGTCAGGCCAGGGCTGTCTCAGGGGTTTCAACCACGCTATAGCGGTTGGCCGGCACCTCCAGTCCTAGGTTGTCGCGCAACGTCTGACCGCTGTACTCGGTACGAAACAACCCACGCTGCTGCAGCACCGGCACCACCAGCTCAGTGAAGTACTGCAAGCCATCGGGCAGCACCGAGTTGATGATGAAGCCATCGCTGGCTCCCTCTTCGAACCAGCGCTGGATCGCATCGGCGACCTGCTCCGGTGTGCCGACGAAGTCGCGCTTGGGCCGTGAGAAGCGCAGCGCCACTTCGCGCAGGGTCAGGCCTTCGTCCCTGGCCAATTGCTTGATGCGTTCGGAGCCGCCTTTCTGGCTGTTGGCGCCCAGGTCGCCGAGTTCCGGGAACGGAGCGTCAAGCGGGTATTGGCTGAAGTCATGGTCGTTGAACGGACGGCCGAGGGCGACGATGGCATCTTCGACGGTGACCAGTTCCACCGCCTGCTGATAACGGCTTTCCACTTCGGCGGCATCGCGCCCGACAATCGGGCGGATACCCGGCAGGATCGACAGGCTGTCGGGGTCACGCCCGAAGCCCTTGGCCCGGCGTTTCAAGTCGGCGGTATAGGCTTTGCCCTCGTCGACAGTCTCCACATGCACAAAGATCGCATCAGCATTCTGCGCGGCGAAGTTGCGCCCGTCTTCCGAGGTGCCGGCCTGGAAAATCACCGGCTGGCCTTGGCGCGAACGCGCGATATTCAGCGGGCCCTTGACCGAGAAAAATTCGCCCTGGTGGTTAAGCGCATGCAACTTGTGCGGGGTGAAGAATTCGCCGCTGTGCTTGTTATAGGCAAAGGCGTCGTCTTCCCAGGAGTCCCACAGGCCCTTGACCACATTCAGGTGTTCCTTGGCGATGCGGTAGCGCACGGCGTGAGGCGGGTGTTCGGCTTTGCCGAAGTTATCGGCGGTGCCGCTCAGCCACGAAGTGACCACGTTCCAACCGGCGCGGCCACCGCTGAAATGGTCCAGCGAGGCAAACTGGCGCGCCACCTGGTAGGGCTCGGTGTAGCTGACGGTCACGGTGGCGACCAGGCCGATGTGCGTGGTCAGCGCGGCCAGGGCCGACAGGATGGTCAGCGGTTCAAACCGGTTGAGGTAGTGCGGGCTAGACTTGGCGTGGATATGCAGGCTGTCGGCGATGAACACGAAGTCGAACCGGGCGGCTTCGGCCAGTTCGGTCTGCTGTCTGTAAAAGCCGAAATTCGTGCTGGCGTTGGGTTGCGCCTGCGGGTGGCGCCATTCGCCCCAACCGTGGCCGACACCGTGGACCATGGCCCCGAGTTTCAATTGACGTGGCTTGCTCATGTTCTGCTCCTTAGCGCGATGCTTGGGAATTGGGGGCACGCAGGGTGTTGAAGCTTTTGTCGAAGCCTTGGGACACGTCGATGCGCCGGCTCAACAGGCCTTCCTTCTGGTAGGTGTCGGCGGTGGTTTGCAGGCCGCTGATCACCGCGTCGTCAATCTGCACCGGGGACAGGTGGGTGTCCTTGGCCACTTCAATGTGCACCGCCAACGGCAGGCCGGTGATTTTGGCCTGGGCGGCGGCGTATTCGTCGGGGTGGTTGTTGGCCCAGGCGTAGGCCCGGTCGACACGGGCGACAAAGTCGTCCAGTTGCACGCGTTTGTCGGCAATGGCCTGGCTGGTGGCGGCGAAGTACAGGTGGTTGCTCAGCAGGTTCCTGCCGCTGACCAGCACACGGGCGTTGCTTTGTGAGGTGACCACGGTGGTGTACGGGTCCCAGGTCGCCCAGGCATCGGCGGTGCCGTTATCCAGCACCAAGCGGGACTCGGCGGGCAGCAGGAAAATGAACTGCACATCCTTTGAGGTCAGGCCGGCGCTGGCCAGGGCCTTGATCGCCAGGTAATGGCCGATGGAGCCGCGCCCGGTGACGATTTTCTTGCCCTTGAGGTCGGCTGCGGTCTTGATCGGCGAATCCTGGGGCACCAGCAACGCGGTGGTGTTACGCCCTTCGGCGTGGATGATGCTGATCACTTTGAGCGACGCACCGGCGCCCAGGGCGAACACATAGGGCGCATCGCCCAGGGCGCCGACATCCACCGCGCCGGCATTCAGCGCTTCGCCCAGGGGCGAGGCCGAGGGGAATTCCGACCACTTGATCTCGTAGGGTACGTTTTTAGTTTCGCCGGAGGCTTCCAGCAGCGCCTTGATCGTTGACTTCTGGTTGGCCACCCGCAGGGGTTGCAGGTCGGCGGCGTGGGCATTGGCAAGCAGGCCGAGCGCCAGGGCGCTGCCCAGCAGCAGGCGTGAGAGGGGGGTATTGAACAGCATGGGACAGACTCCAGGCGTTGGGTAAAGGAAGGTACCTCCGCCTGGAGAAGGGGTCGGATATCCGGGAACGGTGCTGCGGTGGATCAGATCACGTAGAAACCGTGGGTGCCGTCGCGGGCCAGTTGCTCGACCAGGCCGAACTCCCAATCCAGGTAGGCCTGCATGGCTTCCCGTGGGTTATCGGTGCCTTCATAGGGGCGGCGGTAGCGGTCGATACGCGGTGACGCCAGGTGCGTGTCGCCTTCTTCGAGCGGCAGTTGCGCAGCGATCCAGGCGGCGGTGCCGCCCTCCAGCAGGAACACTTGTTTGCCGGTCAGGGTTTCGACTTCGGGCACCGCCAGGCGCGCCAATTGGCTGCTGCCGCAGGTCAATACGTAGCGCTGCGCGCGGGGCACCTTTGCCAGCGCCTGGGGCAGTTGCGCACGCAACGTCCACCAGGCACCGGGGATATGGCGCTTCACGTAATTGGCGCTGGCGGTGAAGTCCAGCACCACCGTGTCGCCATGTTCGAGCCAGTCGGCGAGGGTGTGCGCGCTGATCAGTTCGGCCTGGGGTGGCGCGGGCACCGGCGCGACCCAGGCGCCGTGTTCGCTGAAATGCGCGGCGTGTACCTCGTCGAGCACATAGACGTCCCAACCCAGTTGGGCGAGCCAGGAGGCCGACATATTTGCACGCACGCCGTCATCGTCCACCAGCACCAGGCGCGCACCACGCACGCTGGCGACATGGTCGGTTTCCTGCACCAGTTGCCCGCCCGGTGTGGAGCGGGCGCCGGGCAGGTGGCCGGCCTCGAATTCTTCCGGGGTGCGGACATCGAACAGGTAGGTGGTGCGTGTCGCGTCCTGCTGCCAGCGTTGCAGATCATCGAGGGTGGCACGGCCGACGCGGGCCTTGTCGGCCACGCCGCGGGCCTTTTGGGCAGCGATCAGGCGATGTTCCTCTGACGTCGGCGCGAAGCGGCGTGCTTGACCATGGGCGAGTGTCTGCCCGGCCAGGGTCCAGCCGATGGTGCCGTTGCGCAGCGCCGACACCGGGTTGGCCACGCCAGCATTGATCAATGACTGGGTGCCGATGATGCTGCGGGTACGCCCGGCGCAGTTGACGATAATGCGCGTGGCCGGATCCGGGGCCAGTTCACGGGCGCGCAGCACCAGTTCGGCACCGGGCACGCTGATGCCGGTGGGGATGCTCATGGTCTGGTATTCATCGAAACGCCGGGCGTCGAGTACCACCACATCGGCCTGGCTCTCGAGCAGCGCCTGGACTTCCTCGGCCGCCAGGGACGGCGTGTGGCGCTGGCTTTCCACCAGTTCGCCAAAGGCCTTGCTCGGTACGTTGACGTCGATAAACAGCTCGCCACCGGCCTGGCGCCAACCCTCAAGCCCACCTTCCAGCAGGCTGACCTGGGTGTAACCCAGCGCAACCAGGCGTTCGGCGGCGCGCTCGGCCAGGCCTTCACCGTTGTCATACAGCGTGACCTGGGTATCGCGGCGTGGAATGCGCGCATACACCTCCAGTTCCAGCTTGGACAGGGCAATGTTTGCGGCAAACAGCGGGTGGCCTTCGGCGAACGGCGCTTCCTCGCGCACGTCTACCAGGGCGACTTCCTCATGGTCCAACAGGGCCTGGCGAATCTGGGCGTAGCTGCGGGTCGATACGGTGCTCATAGGGCAGGGCTCTTTTCTTTGGACAGGTCCCAGATATTCGGGAGGTAGGCGTTGGAATAACCGGAGATAAACAGCTTCTCGCTGCCGTCGGGTTGATACACCGCCCGACGCACCGCGCCGATGTTGGCGCCGTACACATGAATGCTGATGGACACCTGGTCGTCGTGGGCATTGCTGACTTGATGGATATCGCCGATCTTCGGCGACACCGCTTCGACCTGGCCCGGCAGCAGTTGCACCGGCGTGCCCTCGGCGACCAGCGCGCCATCGGGCGCCCGGGCAAAACCTTGGGAAAATTCCGCGCCGCGTAACATGCCGATCAGCCCCCACACCCGATGATCATGAATCGGCGTGCGTTGCCCCGGCCCCCACACAAAGCTGACGATGCTGAAACGCTGGCGCGAATCGGCATGCAGCAGAAATTGCTGGTAGCGCTCGGGGTCGGGTTGGGCGAATTCGTCCGGGAGCCAGTCATCATGGCTGACCAGTTGCGCCAGCAGCTTGCCGCCACGGTGCAGCAGGTCGCCCTCGCGCGGGTTGCCGTCGATCAGCTCAGCCAAGGCGCCGATGAAGGCGCGTAATCTCTCGGGGTGTCGGGCCTGGCTCATGAACATTCCATTCGCGGTAGTTGATGGGCTTATCTAAGCATAATGTTTGTTGTTAATATGCTATTTTTTAATGATTAGCTTATAGCTGTAAGTAATTTAGAATCGTCCTGTATAGCGTTAGACGTTATTGATCACAGCACGGGCTATTCAGACCGGGTGGCGCCAACTATGCTTGGCGCACATCTTAACGACTGTTCTCTATGTGCGGCCCAAATGAAAATTGACGATATCGATGCCTTTGTCGAAGTGATTCGTTGCCAGTCCATCAGCCATGCCGCCGAGTCGTTGCAGTTGACCCAGCCGGCCATCACCCGTCGCGTGCAGAATTTCGAGCAGGCGCTGGGGGTTGAGCTGTTCGACCGCAACACCAAACCACTCAAGCCAACGCGGATCGGCACCCGGGTGTATGAGCAATGCCGCTCGATCCTGCGCGAGATGGACGCGCTGCGCGAGCTGGTCGCCACTGACGCACCGCCCAGCGGCGTGCTGCGCCTGGGGGTGCCGCAGACCATCGGCGACGTGGTGCTGCTCGATGCGCTCAAGCACCTGCGCAGCGAGTACGCCGACCTGCGCGCCCAGGTGGCGACCGGCTGGGGCAGCCAGTTGGTCGGCAAGATCGAGCGCGGCGAGCTGGATGCGGCGGTGGCGTTATTCCCGGCGGGCAAGATTTTTCCGGACAACATCGTCGGGGAGTCCATCGGCAAAATGGACTTGGTGGTGGTGTGTGCCACGGCGCAACTGCCGAAAAAGCCGTGCAAGCTGGCCGACGTGTACCAGCACGGTTGGATCCTCAACCCGGACGGCTGCGGCTTCCGTGCCGGTCTACAACGTACCCTGTCGGACCAGGGCCTGGCCTTGCGGGTGAACCTGGAAACCTTCGGCACCGAGTTGCAATTGGGGCTGGTGGCGGATGGGCTGGGCCTTGGCCTGGTGCCGCGCCCGTTGCTTGCGCGCAGTGCCCATCGCGAGCAACTGGCGGTGATGCCGTTGAAGGACTTCAAGCCGGTGATGGATTTATGGCTGATCTATCCGCACTTTCTTGGCAACCTGCAAGGGCCGGTGGATGCGTTTGGCCAATGGGTGGCCGATTCCCTGCACAAGATCCGCAACGCTGCCTGAACCTCTGTGGGAGGGGGCTTGCTCCCGATGGCGGAGTTTCAGTCAAAGATGATTTGACTGACCCACCGCCATCGGGAGCAAGCCCCCTCCCACATTGGTTATGTGTTGTCGGCGTGGGATTTTATAAAAATTAATAATAATTAGCTTAGATTAAAATGTGCTTTTTATTATTTTTGCGCATCGCCTAGGCTGGCCGGGAAGTCCTTAAGGCCATCCAGGAAGTTTTGCCATGAGCAGCGTCACCTCGCTATCGAGCGTTTCCAGTACCGTCCGCCAACGCGTCACGCCAGAGGAATGGGAGGTGCGCGTCAAACTGGCCGCCGCCTATCGACTGGCGGCCTTGTACAACTGGACCGACCATATCTACACGCATTTCTCCGCCCGTGTGCCAGGCCCTGAGGAACATTTCCTGATCAACGCCTTCGGCCTGCTGTTCGATGAAATCAGCGCCTCCAACCTGGTCAAGGTCGACCTCGACGGCACCCTGGTCGATGACCCCACCGGCCTTGGCATCAACTACGCCGGCTACGTGATCCACAGCGCCATCCATGGCGCGCGCCACGACCTGCAGGCGGTGCTGCACACCCATACCCGCGACGGGATTGCGGTATCCGCGCAGAAGGACGGGCTGTTACCGATCTCCCAGCATTCCATCGCGTTTTCCGGACGCGTGGCCTATCACGGCTACGAAGGCGTGGCCCTGGACCTGGACGAACGCGAGCGGCTGGTGGCGGACCTGGGCGACAAGAGCGTGATGATCCTGCGCAACCATGGGCTGTTGACCGCAGGCATCAGCGTGGAGCATGCATTCCAGCAGCTGCAGGGATTGGAGCGCGCCTGCAACATCCAGATTGCGGCGCAGGCAGGCGGGAATGCGGAACTGGTATTTCCACCGGCTGAAGTGGTGGCCAGGGTCGAGCAGCAGGCCAAGGTCTTCAGCAGTGGGGAAGGCCCGGGGGTGGCGCGGCATTGGAATGCGTTGATCCGGCAGTTGGAGCGTAGGGATACCGACTACAAGAATTGAGTCATCGCCGGTCTGGATGCAGGAGGGGAGCAAGCCCCCCCTGCGCATTGAGAGGGGTTACTCAGCCCGGTTGTGCTGGATCTGCTGTTTAGCCAACTTCACCACATTTTCCTTAGTGAACCCGTACTTTTCCTGCAACTTTGCCAGCGGCGCCGACGCGCCAAAGCTGTTCATCACCACTTTGGCCCCGGTCTGCCCGACGTAGCGGTCCCAGCCCAACGGGCCGGCCTGTTCCACCACCACGCGCGCCTTCACCGCCGGCGGTAACACGCTGTCGCGGTAGGCCTGGTCCTGGTCTTCGAACAGTTCCCAACTGGGCATCGACACCACCTGCGCGGCAATGCCTTCGTCCGTGAGTTGTTCGTAGGCGGCGACCGCCAGGCTGACTTCACTGCCGGTGGCGATCAGGATCACTTCAGGCTTGTCTGCGCCGGCCAGCACGTAGGCGCCTTTGGCCGCACCGGAGGCGGCGGCATAGCGGCTGCGATCCAGGGTTGGCAGCGGTTGGCGCGACAACACCACGCAGCTTGGCCGATCGGTCTGCGCCAGCGCAACCTTCCACAATTCCAGGGTTTCATTCGCGTCCCCTGGGCGCAGGGTCAGCAGGCCTGGGGTGGCGCGCAGTTGGGTCAGGTGTTCGATGGGTTGGTGGGTGGGGCCGTCTTCGCCGACGCCGATCGAGTCATGGGTAAACACGAAGACCACCGGCAACTCCATGATCGCCGCCAGGCGGATCGGCGGTTTCATGTAGTCGCTGAACACCAGGAACGTCGAGGTGTACGGCCGCAGATAGGACAGCGCCATGCCGTTGGCAATTGCGCCCATGGCGTGCTCGCGAATGCCGAAGTGCAGGTTGCGCCCGCTGTAGTCATCGGCGCTGAAACGGCCGGCGCCGTCGAAGGTGAGGTTGGTCTTGGTCGAGGGCGATAGATCTGCCGAGCCGCCGAGCAGCCAGGGGATCTGTTGAGCGAAGGCGTTCAGCACCTCGCCGCCCGATGCCCGGCTGGCGACACCCTTGGCATCGGTCGCAAAGCGCGGCAGGTCGGCCTGCCAGTGCTCGGGCATTTCCCCGGCGCGCATGCGCTGCAGTTCATCGGCGCGTTGCGGGTCGAGGGATGACAAGGTCTGGTTCCACTCGGCATACAGCGGTTCGGCACGCTCATGCAGTGCGTCGCGCAACGTGGTGCGTGCCTCATCGGGCACCAGGAAACTGGAATCCTCTGGCCATCCATACGCGGCTTTGGTCAGGCGGATTTCATCCTCGCCCAACGGCTCGCCATGGGCCGCAGCGGTGTTGTGTTTGTGCGGCGAGCCGTAGCCGATCACGCTGTCGACCACGATCAGGGTCGGCGCGCCGGTATTGGCCTTGAAGGTTTCCAGCGCCACGCTCAAGGCTTGCAGGTCATTGGCATCGGTGACGTGCACGGTGTGCCAGCCATATGCCTGGAAACGCTTGATCACATCTTCACTGAAGGCCAGCTCGGTGTGGCCCTCGATGCTGATGGTGTTGTTGTCGTAGATCCAGCACAGGTTATCCAGCTGCAGATGCCCGGCCATCGACGCCGCTTCGCTGCTGATGCCTTCCATCATGTCGCCGTCACCGCACAGGGTGTAGACGTCGTAGTCGAACAGCACCTGGCCGTCGCGGTTGAACCGCTGGGCCAGCCACCGCTCGGCCATCGCCATGCCCACGCTGTTGGCACAGCCCTGGCCCAAGGGGCCGGTGGTGGTTTCCACCCCGGTGGTCATGCGGTATTCGGGGTGGCCCGGGGTTTTGGAGCCCATTTGCCGGAACTGCTTGATATCGTCCAGGCTGACCGCCGGTTGCCCGGAGCGCTTGCCGTGGGCATCGATTTCCACCACACCGGCCAGGTGCAGCAGCGAATACAACAGCATCGACGCATGCCCCACCGACAACACAAAGCGGTCACGGTTGGGCCAGTCGGGATGTTCCGGGTGGTAGCGCAGGAAGCGACTCCACAACGTGTAGCCCACCGGCGCCAGGCCCATGGGCGTGCCGGGGTGGCCCGAGTTGGCCTTCTGCACGGCATCCATGGCCAGGGTGCGGATGGTGTTGATGCATTGCGTGTCGGCAGCAGTGGCAGTGTGATTCATAAAACCGGTCTCCCTCGGGTGGCGATCTACAGTGGAGGGCAGGGCACGGCAAAGGTTTGATTGCATCGCCGGGGTTACGACGAACGGAGAGGGTTTGACCTTGAACATGACAAGACCCCTGGGAATGGGCTAGTTTCAAGGGTAGGCCATTGATCAACTTGTGGAGGTACGCCATGCCAGTGAAACACGACCTGTATCAGGACTTGGGGATGAGCAAGGAAGTTGTTCACGAACGCAGGGCGAGTGACAAGCGTCTGGACTCGTTGCTCACGCAATACGACGCTGCCGATGGGGAGGTGCTGAAGGCGGAGTCGGCAAGTGCCAACGATGAGGATGTGGAAAAACTGAAGAAGAAACGGCTGTTGATCAAAGATGAGATTGTCGCAAAGTTGAGTTGAGCAAACCCCCAACCCGTGGCGAGGGAGCAAGCTCCCTCACCACAACCCGTGCCCCATTCGAATGTGCATATTTTTTTATACCAGCAGCGTGCTCATGCATTGATCCACGGAACGCTGCTGCGTCTCGCCATACAGCTGCAACTCGTCAATCGTGCTGCGGCCCAGCGCCAGCTCGAACTCATCCTTGTTTGAATTCGCCGCGTAGTGACTCTGCGCCGCATCGCCCAGGTTCGACTGAAAAATCCCCGCCGCGCTCACCGGCAGGAAATCCTCGTACACCAGTGGTTCCACCTCCACATGCCCCGCGCTGATCAGTCCCTCCAGTGTGCGCGGTTGGTCGGACTTGCCGCGGGCCGCCAGGCCTGTTTCGCTGGGGAAGTAGCGGAAATACGCCAAGCCTTGCTCACGCATTTGCGCGTGGTCATCCGGGAAGGCCTGGAAGTGTTGCTCCATCAATTGTTCATAACGCGTGGCATTGGACTCGTTGGGGAAGGCACCGAGTTCATCGCGAGCGGCATTCAGCAGTTGGTCGTACAGGGCGCGCCCCTTGGGGGTGAGCGCGACGCCGCGTTGTTCGATTTCGCCGAAGCGTGCGCTGTGGCTGCCCTGGGCATCGGTAAAGCCAATGGTCTCGTCGAGGGCCTTGAAGCTGGTCTGGCGCAGCAGGATCGGGCACTTGCGCCGAGGTGGGCCTTCGATCACGGCTTTGGGGGTGATGCCGTGGCCGGGCATGGCCGCCTGCACCTGGTCGATGTCCAGGGTGCGCGGGGTGAGGTGATTGATGTGCGGGCCTCTGAAGGCCACTACGTCGGCGATCAGGCGATGCTGGTCGCTGAGCTGCCGATACTGCGCGGCCGTGACGGTGGCGGTGGGGTGCCAGCGAAACGTCTCCAGCGCCTGGCGTATGAATTCCTCGGCGTCAGAGGCTCCGAGGCCGCCGTCTGTTTCGGCCTGTTCGATCAGCGCCAGGGCGCCGGGGGTGAAGATCGAGCGCTTGGCCAGGGCGGTTTCGGCAAAGCTGCGCAGCGCCGGGCTTTCGATCAGTTCCAGGCGCAGCAGCGAGGTGAACACGCGAAACGGGCTGGTTTGCAGCGACTGTTCGTGGACGGCGCGAAAGGCCGTGGAATGGACCGGCACGCCAGCCGGTGTCAGGTCGTAATAGCCCACCGGTTGCATGCCCATGACCGCGAACAGACGGCTGATGGTCGCCAGCTCCGCAGCGGTACCCAGGCGGATCGCACCGTGGCGCTCCATGTCCAGGCGCTCGATCTCGCCGGTACGTTGCAGGTGCTCGGCCAGCTCCGGGTTGCTCTCCAGCACCTGTGCATTGGTCTGCGCCATCAGACTCATCAGCGCGCCGTACAACGGCACTTCATCCCTGTACATATCGGACATCGCCCGGGAAAAGCCCTTACGGATCTCGTCGGGGCTGATATGTGCGGTACCTGGCATAGAAAAATTCCTGAAGGCTGAGGCGAGGTGTGTGGCTTTCCCTGGATTTTGTTGGGCCCAAGAGGCGTGTGCAAACGAAGTTTCCTCTGGACTTCATTCTGCAAATGAATGAGGTGACACCCCTATGCAGTCTTCATGTGCATCCGGGCGGCATTGGGTTCTACACTGCTGCTCATCCGACCGGCGATGGAGGACTCAATGACGGCCGCACCTACACACCGACTGCTCGACACCCTCGAAGGTCAACGCCTGGCGACGGAGCATGCAGAAAGCTGGCGCGAGTGGGGGCCGTACCTGAGTGAACGCCAATGGGGCACCGTACGCGAGGACTACAGCGCCGACGGCGACGCCTGGGCCTATTTTCCCCATGAACATGCCCGCAGCCGCGCCTACCGGTGGGGCGAGGATGGCCTGGCCGGTTTCAGCGACAAGGCGCAACGCTGGTGCCTGGGCCTGGCGCTGTGGAACGAACGCGACGCGATCCTCAAGGAACGCCTGTTCGGCCTCGACAACGCCGAGGGCAACCACGGTGAAGACGTCAAAGAACTGTACTTTTTCGTCGATGGCGTGCCGAGCCATGCCTACATGCGCATGCTCTACAAATACCCCCATGAGGCATTTCCCTACGCCGACCTGATCGCCGAAAACGCCCGCCGTGGGTTGGCTGACGCTGAGTATGAAATCCTCGATACCGGCGTGTTTGACGATAACCGCTACTGCGACGTCAGCGTTGAGTACGCCAAGCATCAACCCGACGATATTTTCATGCGCATCACCGTGCACAACCGTGCCGAGCAGCCCACGCGCCTGCAGGTATTGCCCCAGCTGTGGGCGCGCAATGACTGGAGCTGGACCTTCGGCGCCCCCAAGCCCGGCTTGACCCTGGACGGTGACCGCGTGCGAGCGCGTCATCATGAGCTGGGCGACCGCCATCTCAGCGCCTGGGGCCAGGACAGCGTGGAATGGTTGTTTTGTGAAAACCTGACCAACGCCCCCAGGCTGGGTGGGCCGGCGGCGCCGGGGCCGTTCAAGGACGGTATCAACGATTACGTGGTCGGCGGTGTGCAAGACGCGATTCGCAGGGATACGGGCACCAAGGTGGCGGCGCGGTTCGTGCTGGAACTGGCAGGCGATGAGCGCAAAGTCCTGTACCTGCGCTTTGCCCCTGTGGACGCGCCCGAGGTCAACGCGCGCAAGCTGTTCGAACAGCGCCGCCAGGAGGCCGACGATTTCTACGCGGCGCTGCAACAGGGCATCGCCGACGACGATGCACGCAATGTGCAGCGTCAGGCCCTGGCCGGGTTGTTGTGGTCCAAGCAGTTGTACTATTTCGACGTGAACCAGTGGCTCGACGGCGACCCGGCCCAGCCCGCGCCGCCGCCCGAGCGCCTGCATCTGCGCAATACCCATTGGCGGCACCTGTCCAATTTCGACATTCTCTCCATGCCCGATACCTGGGAATACCCGTGGTATGCCTCGTGGGACCAGGGCTTTCAGGCGGTGGCGATGGCGCTGATCGATCCGGGCTACGCCAAGCAACAGCTGTTATTGCTGGTGAAGGACCGCTTCATGCACCCCAATGGCCAGTTGCCGGCTTATGAGTGGCGCTTCGACGATGCCAACCCACCCGTGCATGCCTGGGCCAGCTGGCGCGTGTATCAGCAGGACAAGGCGTTGACTGGTGTGGCCGACCTGGACTTCCTGGAGCGAATTTTCCACAAACTGCTGCTGAATTTTTCCTGGTGGGTCAACCGCAAGGACGCCGAGGGCCGCAACCTGTTCCAGGGCGGCTTCCTCGGGCTGGACAATATCGCCCTGTTCGACCGCTCTGCCGCGCTGCCGCCGGGCTATCAGCTGGACCAGGCGGACGGTACGGCGTGGGTGGCCGCCTATGC
Organism: Pseudomonas sp. R2-37-08W; assembly: GCF_003851705.1. Taxonomy (NCBI): domain Bacteria; kingdom Pseudomonadati; phylum Pseudomonadota; class Gammaproteobacteria; order Pseudomonadales; family Pseudomonadaceae; genus Pseudomonas; species Pseudomonas sp. R2-37-08W. Next base: position 2,652,224 of record NZ_CP027728.1, read on the forward strand.
GCTGGACCTGATGCGCATCGCCCTGGAGCTGGCCAAGCGCAATGGCGTGTATGTGGATATCGCGGTGAAATTCTTCGAGCACTTCCTGTATATCGCCGGCGCCATCAACCGCGTCGACGACAGCGCCGACGGGCTGTGGGATGAGCAGGATCTGTTTTTCTACGACGTGCTGCACCGCCCCGATGGCGAGAGCGAACCGGTGCGCCTGCGTTCTCTTGTCGGGCTGATGCCGTTGTTCGCGGTGCTGGTGCTGGAGCAGCGCGAGCATGAAGGCCTGGCGGGCTTGCGCGAGCGGCTGTTGGGCTTCATGCACCATCGGCCGGATCTGGCCAGGCTGGTATCGCGTTGGAACGAACCGGGGCAGGGCAATCGGCTGCTACTGGCATTGCTGCGCGGCGAGCGCACCAAGGATTTGCTGCGGCGCATGCTGGATGACGATGAGTTCTTGTCGGCGTTTGGCGTGCGCTCCTTGTCCAAGGCCTTCGCCGAGCAGCCCCTGGCCTTGAAGATGAATGGCAACACCCTGTGCGCCAGTTACCAGCCCGGCGAATCCGACTCACGCTTGTACGGTGGCAACTCCAATTGGCGCGGGCCATTGTGGATGCCGGTCAACTACATGCTGATCGAGTCGCTGCGCGAATTTCATCGCTATTACGCGGATAACTTTTCGGTGGAGTACCCCAAGGGCAGCGGTTATCTGTCATCCCTGGAGGAAGTGGCCGACAGCCTCAGTCAGCGCCTGACCGGGTTGTTTCTAAGGGACGAAAATGGCCTGCGCCCGTCGATGGCGGCGTATGCGCAGTTGGAGGCGGACCCGCTCAGCCGTGACCTGGTGTTGTTCCATGAGTATTTTCATGGGGAAACTGGCAGGGGGCTGGGGGCGTCGCACCAGACAGGGTGGAGTGCGCTGGTGGCGTTGTTGCTGCAACCTAAAACTTAACGTGGGAGGGGGCTTGCTCCCGATAGCGGTGTCTCAGCCAGCTCACCTGTCACTGATACACCGCTATCGGGAGCAAGCCCCCTCCCACACTGGATCTTTATCTGACTCAGGATTGCCCTGGAATCAGGAAGGAAACAGCTCGCTCAGCTTCATGGCCAGCATCATGTCGCCTTCGGTGCGCAGTTTGCCGCCCATGAAGGCCTGCATGCCGTCGGTGGAGCCGTCGACAATGCCTTCCAGGGTTTCGCTGTCCATCACCAGGGTCACCTGGGCGTCCGGGTTTTCACCTTCCTGCAGTTCGCAGGTCTTGTCTTTGACTACCAGCGAAAAGTTCTTGGTGTCGTCGATACGGAAACCGAATACCAGGTCCAGGCCTTCGGCAGCGCTTGGGTTGAATTTGGCTTTCATTGCTTCTACGGCTTTAGCTACGTCAGTCATGGTTTCGATCCTTTAGGGTAGAGTCCAGTGACCTTGGGGTCACGGTTGGCCGCACTTCATCGGAAAGTGATGAACTGCGGCGCCTTCAACAGCTGCAAGTGGGTATGACTGTTGAAGGAAGCCAGTGCCACCTCGCGACCACGGAATTTCAGTTGGTTGAGCGAGGTGTTGACAATTTGCCAGTTCAGTTCGAATGCCTGGGCGGCCGGCATCCGAGTAATCAGGTGGAGCAGGGCGGTGATGGTGCCGCCGGAGGTAAATACCGCGATTTTCTGCGAGTTGTCGGCTGCTTCAAGGATGCGCTGCAAGCCGCCCTGGACACGCTCGACAAACCCCAGCCAGCTTTCCAGTCCCGGCGGGTCGTAGGTGCCGGCCAGCCAGCGCTCGATGATCAGGGCGAAGATGCGCTGGAATTCGCTGCGGTTCTGCGCACCATTGCGCAGGATGTGCACGGCGTCGGGTTCGGCGCCGAGCAAGTCGGGGAGCAGGCCGCGAATAATCGCCTCGCCGTCGAATTCGTTGAACGCGCTGTCGATTTCCAGCGGCGGAACCGGCAGGCCGAGGGCGCTGTATTGATCGAACGTGGCGGTGGCGGTGTGCTGCTGGCGGCGCAGGTCACCCGACAGGCAGCGATCGAACCTCAGCCCCAGGTCGGCCAGGTGGCGACCGAGTACCTGGGCTTGTTCCACGCCGACGGGCGACAAGACGTCATAGTCGTCTGCACCGAAGGAGGCCTGGCCATGTCGAATCAGATAGATGCTGCCCACGTCCGTTTTCCCGGTACGTTGAAAGTCCGGCGAGGTTATGAGGATGCCCGCGAGCTGTCAATGAAAAAACATACGCTTGTTTTAAAAGCCTGTTAGAGGTGCGCTGGTGGCGGTTTGGGCACTGGTCCGCGGGCATTGGCGCCGGTATGCTGGGCCATCCGCGCCTGGCGCAGTGCATTCTTAAGGAGACATATGGATTTTTTGGCCGAATATGCGAGCTTTCTGGCGAAGACCGTCACCCTGGTGGTCGCTATTCTGGTGGTGCTGATCAGCTTCGCGGCGCTGCGCAGCAAAGGGCGTCGCAAATCCGCTGGCCAGTTGCAGGTCAGCAAGCTGAACGATTTCTACAAGGGCTTGCGCGAGCGCCTGGAATCGAGCCTGCTTGACAAGGACCAGCTCAAGGCCCTGCGCAAATCCGAAAGCAAAGCCGAAAAAAAGCAGGGCAAGAAGAAGCCCGAGCCTAAGGCGCGGGTATTCGTGCTGGATTTCGACGGTGACATCAAGGCCTCCGCCACTGAAAGCCTGCGCCATGAAATCACCGCACTGCTGAGCCTGGCCACGCCCAAGGACGAAGTGGTGCTGCGCCTGGAAAGCGGCGGCGGCATGGTGCACAGCTACGGCCTGGCCTCTTCCCAACTGGCGCGCATTCGTCAAGCGGGTGTGCCATTGACCGTGTGCATCGACAAGGTCGCGGCCAGCGGCGGTTATATGATGGCGTGCATCGGCGAGAAGATCATCAGCGCCCCGTTCGCGATCCTCGGTTCCATCGGCGTGGTCGCGCAGTTGCCCAACGTCAACCGCTTGCTGAAAAAGCATGATATCGACTTCGAAGTGCTGACCGCCGGCGAATACAAACGCACGCTGACGGTGTTTGGCGAAAACACCGAGAAGGGGCGCGAGAAATTCCAGGAAGACCTGGACATCACGCACCAATTGTTCAAGAACTTCGTCTCGCGTTACCGCCCGCAGTTGGCGATTGACGAGGTAGCCACCGGAGAAGTGTGGCTGGGTGTCGCCGCCCTCGACAAGCAACTGGTCGACGAGCTGCAGACCAGCGACGAATACCTGGCCACCAAGGCCAAGACCGCCGAGGTGTTCCACCTGCACTACGCCGAGCGTAAAAGCCTGCAGGAGCGGGTAGGGCTGGCGGCCAGTGGTTCGGTGGACCGGGTGCTGCTGACCTGGTGGAGCCGGCTGACTCAGCAGCGGTTCTGGTAACCCGAGACTGCAAACACCGATCGATCGCTCCCACGCTCTGCGTGGGCGCGCATCCCGTGACGCTCTGCGTCACCCTCGCGCAGGCGGGACGCGGAGCGTCCAGGGCTGTATTCCCACGCGGAGCGTGGGAACGATCACCGGTCAGGCCAAGCGGGGCTGGATGGAATCCGCCAGCCGCGTGAGTATCAGGCAGCACGACACCGCCCCAGCATCCAGCGCCCCGAGCGATCGTTCACCCAGGCGGCTGGCCCTACCGATCTTCGCCACCAGGTCCCTGGTCGAATCACGCCCCTGGGAAGCAGCGCTCTTCATTGCTTCCAGCGCCGTATTGAACGAAGCCCCATCGGCATGCGCTCGCTCAAAGGCTTGCACCGCCGGAATCAGGGTGTCCATCAAACACTTGTCACCCACACCCGCCTCGGTAATGTCCTGCAACGACGTCAGGCCGCCGCGCAGCAAGCGGGCGAAGGTGGCGGCGTCAATGTCTTCACTGCCGCGCACTTCGTCGGCCATGCCGATAAACAGGCTGCCATACAGCGGGCCCATCGAGCCGCCGATGCCCTCCATCAGGCTCAGGGTCAGTTCGTCCAAGGCTGCCGCCAGGGTCAGTTGGCGACCTTCAAGCGCGCGCCCACAATGGGCGAAGCCCTTGGCCATGTTGATGCCGTGGTCACCGTCGCCAATCGCACCGTCGATTTCGCTGAGGTAGTCACGGTTGGCCACGATCACGCTGACCAGGTCGGCGACGATGGCGCTGCCGTCGTGGCTGGAAAAATGCTCACTCATGGTTCACTCCGCCTGGGTCATGCCGATGGAACGGCAGGGTTGGTCGATCAGGGTTTTCAGCTCCGCGTCCAGGCCGAGCAGGGTCAGGGTTACGCCCATCATTTCCAGGGAGGTGAAGTAGTTGCCGACATAGCAGCGGTGAATCTTCAAACCCTTGGCCGTGAGCTGGCGTTCCACCTCGGCATAGAACACGTACAGTTCCATCACCGGCGTGGCGCCGAGACCGGAGACCAGCACCACCACGCTGTCGTCCTGGCTGAAGTCGCGGTCTGCGAGGATGGGGGCGAGCATGCGCTCGGCCATGGCGGCGGCGGATTCGATGGGAATCACTTCGATGCCCGGTTCGCCATGATGGCCGATGCCCAGTTCCATCTGGCCGTCGGGGATCTGGAAGTTCGGCTTGCCCACTGCGGCGATGGTGCAGGGCGTGAGGCCGATGCCGATCGAGCGACAGTGGTCGACGGTTTTCTGCGCGACGCGAATCACGCCGTCCAGGTCGTAATGCTGGGCGGCGGCGGCTCCGCCGATCTTCCACATGAAGATTTCCCCGGCCACCCCACGACGCTTGGCGATTTCCGCCTGGGGCGCGGAGGCGACGTCGTCGTTGGCGACCACGGTGCGAATACGCATGTCTTTGCTGGCGGCCATTTTCATCGCCAGCTTCACGTTCATGTTGTCACCCGCGTAGTTGCCGTACAGGCAGGCCACGCCCGCGCCATGGTCGGCGGCGCGGAAGGCGTCGAAAAAGCTCTTGGCGGTAGGCGAGGAGAAAATCTCACCGACCGCCACCGCATCCACCAGGCCCGGGCCGACGTAGCCGAGAAAGGCCGGTTCATGCCCGGAGCCACCGCCGGTGACGATGCCGACACGGCCCTGGGCCGAGGGTTTGGCCTTGACGATGACCCGTGGGTTGGCTTCGTACTGGCGCAGTTCAGGGTGCGCGACCAGGACGCCGCGCAGCATGTCTTCGACCACTTGGTCCGGATCGTTGATGACTCGATTCATAACGCGGGTTCCTGTTTTTTTATTGGTTCACCGCTATCCGGTGTGGGAGGGGGCTTGCTCCCGATAGCGGTGGTTCAGTAATAGATGTGCTGACTGTCACACCGCCATCGGGGGCAAGTCGAATCGTCGCACCGCCCCTCCCACATGGATCTGTGGTGTGCTTAAGGCTCAAGTACCACCTTGAGCGACTTGTCGCCACGCTCCATCACCGCAAACGCTTCCTTGAAATCCGCCAGCGCAAACTTGTGGGTTACCACATCGCGCATGTCTATCTTGCGGCTGCCGATAAAATCGATGGCGCGCGGGTACATATACGGCCCCAGGTGTGAGCCGAGAATATCGAGCTCCTTGCGGTCGCCGATGATCGACCAATCCACCGTGGCTTCATCATTGAACACGCTGAATTCAACAAAACGTCCCAATTTGCGCAGCATCGCCAGGCCCTGGTTCACTGCCTTGTGGTGCCCGGTGGCTTCGATATAGATGTCGCAGCCGTAGCCATCGGTGATCGCGCGGATTTTCGCCAGCACATCGACTTCGGCCGGGTTCCATACTTCATCGGCGCCCATGCGCAGGGCCAGGGCGGCGCGTTCGGGTTTCATGTCCAGCACGATGAGTTTTTTCGGGTTGCGCAAACGCACCGCGCCGATGATGCCCAGGCCCAGAGTGCCGGCCCCGGCGACCACGACGATGTCGTCGTGGTCGACATCGGCGCGTTCCGCCGCGTGCAGCGAGCAGGCCAGGGGTTCGATCAGGATCGCTTCATCCGGGGCGATGGATTCCGGCACCTTATGGATGATGCCTTCCTTGGTGAAAATCATGTACTGGGCCATGGCGCCCTGCACATTGTTCTGGAAGCCGTAGAGGTCATGCTTCTGGCACATCCAGTATTGGCCGTGGTTGCAGAACCGGCAGCCCCAGCACGGCACGATCTGCTCGGAAATCACCCGCTCACCGACCGCCACGCCGCGTTTTTTCGCGCCAGGGCCAAGGGCAACCACACGGCACACGAATTCATGCCCGGGGATCATCGGCGGTTTCACGTAGCGCGGTTGCTCGGCATCGCCCCAGAACGACGGCGCGCCGCGATAGGTCTTGATGTCGCCCATGCAGATGCCGCACAGCTCGACCTTGGTGAGAATTTCATCAGGCCCGGGTGTGGGCACGTCGACGGTTTCCAGGCGGTAGTCTTCCGGGCCATGGCACACCACGGCCTGCATGGTTTTCGGGATGACTGGAGCGAGTTGTTCAGCACTGCGTTCGGTAACGGTGGACATGACAAACCCTCACGACATAAAGATGAATTACTGAATGCTGTAGCCGCCGTCGATCAGCATATTGGCGCCGGTGATCATCTGCGCGGCATCGCTGAGCAGGTACAGCGCCAGCCCGGCGATCTCCTCGGGCTGGGCGAAACGTCCCGCCGGGATCTGCGCCTTGGCCCGTTCGCCCACTGCTCCGGCCCAGGCTTGCTTGCCCAGGGCGGTCTCGACGATGGTAGGGGAGATGGCGTTGACGTTGATCTGCGGCGCCCACTCCATGGCCAATACCTTGGTCATGCCGACAATGGCGGCCTTGCTCGCGCAGTAGGCGACGTGGCGGTCCAGGCCGATCACGGCAGCCTGGGAGGCGAGGTTGACGATGCGCCCGCTGCCCTGGGCCAGCATGTGGCGGGCGCAGGCCTGGGCCACGAAGAAGCTGGCCTTGAGGTTGATATCCAGGGTGGTGTCCCAGGCGCTTTCGCTGACCTCGACGGCCTTGTCCAGCAACACCACGCCGGCGCTGTTGACCAGGTAATCCAGGCGTTGGAAGTGTTCGAAAACGTGATCGATGGTGGGTTGTATCTGGCCGATCTGGCCGAGGTCGACGGCAATGCCCAGATGCCCGGCACCGAGGCGGGCGGCCACCTCGACCACTGCCGGGTCGCGGTCCAGCAGCGCCACGCGTGCACCACGTTCCGCCAGCAGGGTGGCGCAGGCCAGGCCGATGCCGGCGGCGCCCCCGGTGATCACGGCGCAACGGCCGCTGAGGTCGAAGGCTTGGTTCCAGAAACCTGACATGAATGACTCCTCTTTCAATAACGCTGGAGATCCAATGTGGGAGGGGGCTTGCTCCCGATGGCGGTGTAACAGTGATAAATCAGGCGACTGACACACCGCTATCGGGAGCAAGCCCCCTCCCACAGTTGACTGCATTTCAAGTCAATAACTACTTACCGCCACTGACCTGCTTGTACAGCGCATCGGCGTTGGCATTCGTGACCGGCACCCATGGCAGGATGTAGTTCTTGGCCGTGCCATCCCCCCATTTCACGTCGTTGCCGTAGCGCGCCCAGATCACCGATTGCGGCTTGTAGTCCTTGCCGGCCAATGCGCGCAACGCCACGTCCAGCGCACCCTGGGACTGGGCCTGGGCATCCTGGAGGAAGGTGGTGACTTCGTCTTTTTTCGCCGCCTGGATCGCATCCGGCATGCCGTCGATGGAGGTGACGGGCACGTCCTTGGAAGTCAGCCCATGGGACTTCAACGCCTGTACCGCACCGAGGGCCATGTCGTCGTTCTGGGCGATGACGCCATTGATGCCTTTGGGGTGAGCGTTCAGCCAGTCTTCGGTAAGGGTCAGCGCCTGGGCGCGGTCCCAGTTGGCGGTTTTTTTCTCGATGATCTTGATGTCCGGGTGTTTGCCCAGCACTTCCAGTTCGCCCTTTTCCCGGTCGATCTGTGCCGACTGGCCAATCGGGCCCTGGATGATCACCACGTTGCCCTTGCCATTGAGCTTGTCGACCATGGCCTGGGCCTGCAGGCGGCCGCCTTCGACATCGTCGTTACCCACATACGGCACGTTGGCATCGGCTACTTTCGTATTGGAGGCGATGACCACCACGTCGTTGCTCATGGCGGCTTTCACCGTGCCGACGCCGGCCTTGGTGTCGATGGGTACGAACAGGATGGCGTCGTAGCGCTGGGTCACCATGTTTTCGATCTGGTTGTTCTGCGTCAGCGCGTCGTAGTTGCCGTCGAACACGGTCAATTGCACGGTGCCGTCCTTGACCGCAGGGTGTTCCTTGAGCTCGCGGACCCAGTTCTGCATGAACTGGCCCTTGAGGCCGTAGACGGCGGCGCCGATCTTGTAGGTTTTGCCATCGGCGGCCAGGGCGATACTGCTGGCCAGCAGGGTAAAGGTCGCCGCAGCGGCCAAGGTGGTACCCAGTTTCATAAGTAGAACTCCGGTTATTGTTGTGGGTCGTTCTCTAGCGTTTTTTCTTGCGCCACACGTCGATCAGTACTGCAAACACGATGATCAGGCCCTTGGCGACCTGCTGGTAATAGGAGGACACGCCGAGCAGGTTCAGCCCGTTGTTGATCACGCCGATCAACAGCGCGCCGAACAATGTGCCGACGATGCTGCCGGTACCGCCCGACAGGCTGGTACCCCCGATCACCACGGCGGCAATCGCATCCAGCTCATAGGAAACCCCGGCCTGGGGCAGGGCGGAGGTGGTGCGCGCCGACAGCACCACGCCGGCCAGTCCCGCCAGCAGGCCCGACACCACATACACCGAGAACAGCACCTTGCGCACACCGATACCGGAGGTGCGCGCGCTTTTTTCATTGCCGCCCACCGCGTACACATAGCGCCCGTACGTGGTGTAGCGCAGCACCATCCAGAAGATCAGTGCGACCACTGCGAAGATGATGATCGGCACGCCAATCGGGCCGATCTTGCCGATGCCCAGCGCCAGGTAGGCGTCAGGCAGGTCGGTGATCGGGCTGCCGTCGTTGAGGATGAAGGTCATGCCGCGGGCAATGCTGAGCATGCCGAGGGTGGCCACGAACGGCGGGATCGACAGGTTGGCGACCATGAAGCCGTTGACCACGCCGAGCATCGCCCCAGCGAACATCCCCGCGCTGACCGCCGCCAGCAGGCCATAGCCCTGGGTCGCGACCATGGCGCTGCACAGCCCGGCAAACGCCAGGATCGAGCCCACCGAGAGGTCAATGCCCTTGGTCAGGATCACATAGGTCATGCCCACGGCAAGGATGCCGTTGATGGAGGTCTGGCGCAGGATGTCCATCCAATTGCGCCAGGTCATGAAGTACTCGCTGGAAAACGCCATCACCACGCACAGCAAGATAAACACCAGCGGCAGGCCGAAGCGGTCGAGGGACAGGCGCACGCGGTTGCGCGGTGCGGCGGTAACGGGCGCAACAATCGTTTTGGCATTCATGAGGCAAGACTCAACAAGGCTTCCTGGGAAAGGGCGGTGTCGCTGCTGATGGTCACCAGCCGGCCGCCCTTGAAGACGGCGATGCGATCGCTCAAGTGCAGCAGCTCCGGGGCTTCCGACGACACCACGATGGCCGCGCCCCCGGCGCGTACGAACTGGTCGAGCAAGTGGTAGATCTCTTGCTTGGCGCCTTCATCGATGCCCCGGGTCGGTTCATCGCAGAGCAGGCAGATCGGTTCGGTGGACAAGCATTTGGCGAGCACCACTTTCTGCTGGTTGCCACCGCTCATGGAGGCCACCGGCAGGTCCAGGGAACTGGTCTTGATCTGCAGGCGCTTGACCATGTTTTCAGCCAATTGGGTTTCCTTGCGTGCGTTGATCAGCGACCAGCTCGACAAGCGCTTGTAAGCCGACAGCGCAATATTGGAAAGAATGCTGCCGGTGAGCACCAGGCCGCTGTCCTTGCGGTCTTCGGTGACCAGCGACATGCCGGCGTTGATGGTCGCCTTGGGCAGCCCGACAGGCATGGGCTTGCCTTGCAGGGTGACGCTGCCGGAGTCCGGCGTGGTCAGGCCGTAGATGCAATTGAGGAATTCGCTGCGCCCCGAACCCATCAGGCCGTAGATGCCGAGGATTTCGCCCTGGCGCAGTTGCAGGCTGATGTCGTGAAATTCGCCGTTGCGGCTCAGGTTGTCGACTTGCAGGCAGGTGGCGGCGGCGCACTCACGGCCGACCTTGTGGTCGATCCGCGTCAGCTCCTGGCCGACGATGCCGCGCACCAGGTGGTTGCGGTCGATATCGGCCATGCGTCCGCTTTCCACAAAGGCGCCGTCGCGAAAGATGCTGTAGTCGTCGGCGATCTGCGCCAACTCGCTCAGGCGGTGCGACACGTACACAATGCCCGCGCCGCGTGCAGTGAGGCGGCGAATCGCCTTGAACAGGGTTTCTGCCTCGCGCTCGCCGATGGCCGAGGTGGGTTCGTCCATGATCATCACCTGGCAGTCATGGCTGAACGCCTTGGCGATTTCCACCAGTTGGATCTGCGCCACGCTCAAGCGGTGCATGGGGCTGGTGGGGTCGACGTCGAACTCCAGGCCTTCGAGTAGCTCGCGGGTGCGGCGGTTGAGGGCCTTGCTGTCGACAATGCAGCCGGCGCGGCGCGGTTCGCGGCCCAGCCAGATATTTTCGGCGACGCTCATGTAGGGAATGGGTTCCAGCTCCTGGGTGATCATCGCGATCCCCGCCGCCAAGGCTTCGCTCGGGCGGTTGAACTGCACGGCAACGCCATTGAGCAGGATACTGCCGGCGTCGCGCGGGGTGATGCCCATCAGGATACTCAGGAAGGTCGACTTGCCGGCGCCGTTGCCGCCACACAGGGCATGCACGCTGCCGGCCCGCAGAGAGAGGCGCCCGTCACGCAGGGCAGGGACCCCGGCGTAAGCCTTGGCGACGTGTTCAGCCTGGAGCAGTAATGGCGTGGCCATCGGCGTGTCCTCGTGCTGTTAATTCTTATTAGGTCGCACAGTCATGTTTCGCTGTGAGCATATGTGTACCAAATGAAATTCTGATCAGTCAATCTCTTTCACTTGAAAGCGATGATTCTCATCTTGCGTGGTGGTATTGGCTTTTAATGCCGCATTAGCGGGAGCCTGAATAAAAACGAGCTTGACAGATCAGCCCATATGCCCGAGAAATGCCTGAGCGAAATTTCATTGAGTGATCATATGATCAGTCGTAAGTACGATGACGGCAGCGGAGCCAGACGCCATGAACACACCTTTCCCGGTGGCTATCGGATGCGATGAAGCGGGCTTTGAGCTCAAGGAATTGTTGAAGCGGCATATCGAAGCGCTGGGTTACCCGGTGACCGATTTCGGCACGCATTCCACCGCTCCGGTGCTGTACCCGGACATTGCTCTGGCGGTGGCCAATGCCATCACCGCTGGGCAGCAGCGTCTCGGCGTGCTGGTTTGTGGCACCGGGATCGGCATGGCTATTTCCGCCAACAAAGTGTTCGGCATTCGTGCGGCCCAGGCCCACGACACCTACTCGGCCGAGCGTGCGCGCAAGAGCAACGATGCGCAGATCCTGTCCATCGGCGCGCGGGTCATCGGCATTGAACTGGCCAAGAGCGTCGTCACCGCGTTCCTGGCCTCGGAGTTCGAGGCTGCGCGCTCGGGGGCCAAGGTCGAGCGCATCAATGCGATCGAGCGCGATGGGCATCAATAGTGGACGGCGCGGGGCAAGAGTCGGGAGAATGCGCCTTTGACGCCGAAACGGAAGCCCGTCCCCATGAGTGACAGTAGCCAGCGCATGGCCAGCGATATCGATCAGATGACCGAAGTGGCGATGCTCTATTACCTCGAGAACGTCACTCAGGAGGCTATCGCCAAGCGCTTCGACCTGTCGCGGGCCAAGGTCAGCCGCTTGCTCAAGCGGGCACGCGATGAAGGCATTGTCGAGGTGCGGGTGTTGCAGCACCCGGCGATGAACAACGAGCTGGAGCGGGCGCTGGTCGAGCGCTTCAAGCTGGATCGCGCGTTGATCGCGGTCGATCACAGCGACCCGGACACCCAGCGCTCGGCCGTCGCCAGCCTGGTGGCCAATTACCTGAATAAAACCCTGGGCGACGGCATGATCGTCGCGGTGGGCATGGGGCGTAACGTCGGCGCGGTGGCTGACAACGTCTTTCTGCCAGTGACGCGCAACTGCACGTTTGTCTGCGCCATCGGCGGTTCGCTCAAGGCCGGCGAGTACATGAACCCCGACCATATCTGCCGGCGCCTGGCCCTGCGCTTTGGCGGTGAAAGTGAAAGCCTGTACGCCCCGGCGCTGGTGGCCAACCCGGAACTGCGCGGTGTGTTGATCAATAACGACACGGTGCGCTCGACCCTGGACCGCGCGCGCCGCGCCGATATTGCCTTGATCGGCATCGGCGACATGAGCGAAAACAGCAACATGGTGCGCATGGGCTGGTTCTCGCCCCAGGAAATCGCCCAGGCACGCTTGTCCGGCACGGTGGGCGACATGATGGGTTACGACTTTATCGATATCCACGGCCAGCCGGCGGTCAACGCCATCCAGGGGCGGGTCATCGGCCTGACGGTGCAGGAACTGTTCCGCATTCCGGACGTGGTGGCGATTGCCAGTGAGAATACGAAGGCGGCAGCGACCTTGGGGGCGTTGCGATCGGGGGTGATCAATACCCTGGCAACGACCGTCACCAATGCTCACACCATCCTCGCGCTGGATGATGCCACCCGAAAATCCTGACACGCCGCAGATCAAAATGTGGGAGGGGCTTGCCCCCGATTGATCGTTCCCACGCTCCGCGTGGTAACGCCGCTCGGGACGCTCCGCGTCCCGCCAACGTCCGGTGACGCAGAGCGTCACGGGCTGCATTCCCACGCGGGAGCGTGGGCACGATCTTGACAGATGCGCTCACTGGCACACCGCCATCGGGAGCAAGCCCACTCCCACATGGGTTTTGTGTGAGTTTTTAGGACAGGTTTTGTAATAGTTTTGCATTGTAGGCAAATCGTATTTGGGCTGTAGGATTCAAGTCCTTTCGTTACCTCAGGACTTGCATGAACACCCTCTCGGAGCCTCCCAGTCGTCTTTCCCCAAGACCCCCGCCCAAGCACCCCATATTGCATCGACTAACCTTGTCCCGGTCCATTGACCGCGCTTTGCCGTGCCCGGCATTCTTGAATACAGAGACTCTATAAATGGAATGGTTAGCGGATCCAACGGCCTGGCTCGGCCTGGCGACCTTGATTGTGCTGGAACTGGTGCTGGGTATCGACAACCTGGTGTTTATCGCGATCCTGGCGGACAAGCTGCCGCCGGAGCAGCGCGACCGTGCGCGGCTGATCGGCTTGTCCCTGGCCCTGCTGATGCGCCTGGGCCTGCTGGCAAGTATTTCCTGGTTGGTGACGCTGACCCAGCCGCTGTTCGAAGTGTTCGACAAAAGCTTCTCCGGCCGTGACCTGATTATGCTGTTCGGCGGTGTGTTCCTGTTGTTCAAGGCCACCATGGAGTTGCATGAGCGCCTGGAAGGGCATGTGGCCCAGCATAAGGGCAATGTGGCTTACGCAATGTTCTGGCCGATCGTGGCGCAGATCGTGGTGCTCGACGCGGTGTTCTCCCTCGATGCGGTGATTACCGCCGTGGGCATGGTCGATGAGCTGGCGGTGATGATGATCGCGGTGATCGTGTCCATCGGCCTGATGATCGTGGCGAGCAAGCCGCTGACCCGCTTCGTCAACGCACACCCGACCGTGATCATGCTCTGCCTGGGCTTCCTGATGATGATCGGCTTTGCGCTGACTGCCGAAGGCCTGGGCTTCCATATTCCCAAAGGCTACCTGTACGCGGCGATCGGCTTCTCGATCCTGATTGAAGTGTTCAACCAGATCGCCCGTTCGCGGCGCAAGAAATCGGCCCAAGGCGTATTACCAGTGCGCGAGCGTACGGCCCACGCAGTGATGCGCTTGCTCGGCGGTCGCAGCCTGGCGGTGGAAGAGGTGGGTGAAGAGGTCGCCGACCTGCTGGGCGAGGTGGATACTGCGCAAGGCCCGCTGTTCGACCGACGCGAACGGGTGATGATCAGCGGTGTGCTGCAACTGGCCGAACGGCCGATCCGCACGATGATGACGCCACGGGCCAAGGTTGACTTTATCGACCTGGCGGACGATCCCGAGAGTATTCGCCTCAAATTGATGCATTCGTCCTACTCGCGACTGCCGTTGATCCGTAACGGAGCGGTGGATGAGCCCCTGGGCTTTGTGCACAAAAAGGAATTGCTCAAGGAGTATCTGGCCGGCAACGAGCCGAACCTTGAGCATCTGGCGCGTCGGGCGATCAACCTGCTGGAGAGCTTTTCGATCCTCAATGCCCTGGAGCAGATGCGTCAGGAATCCACCCACATCGCCTTTGTGATCAACGAATTCGGCGACTTCATGGGGGTGTTGAGCATGACCGACATCCTCGAGTCCATCGCCGGTGAATTGCCGGACGCCAGCGAAATCGAGGGGCCGGATATCGTCGAGGAGGGTGACGGATTTCGCGCCAGTGGCGCCTTGAATCTGAGCCAGGTCGGTCAGCGCACGGGCTTCAAGGCGGCGGCTACCGAGGATTATCAAACGCTGGCTGGCCTGCTGATGAGCCTGCTCGATCGTCTGCCTGTGGTGGGCGATAGCCTGGAATATGAGGGCTGGCGATTAACGGTGGCTGCGGTTGAAGAGCGGCGGGTGACCCAGGTGGTTTTGCGGCCTTGCTCCGGTCAAAGCGCATGAATAGCGCGTGCACGAACTGCTGTTGCTCCTCCACGGGGCCGAAACCCTTGTGCAGTTCCACCCTGTTGCCGCGCTCGTAGACCAGCAGCGTTGGCGTACCGGTAACGTCAGGGTGCCTTGGGGTGTGCGCGCAATCGAGCACCATGCGCACGATCCACGGATGTTGCCAGGCAACCTGTTCGAATAACGGGACTGCGCTGGCGCAGGCAGGGCAGTGCTCTGAAACGAACAGGATGAAGACCGGGCGCGGTGTGTTCAGCACGCGCTGGAAGTCCTTGGCGCTGGAAATTGTTCGCGTGGCTGCGCCCATGGTGATCTCCTGCCGCTAGCGTGGGTGTGTGGCAACGCTAAGCCGCTGGCTCACCCGCGTCTACTGTCAACCTTCACAGGTCCGGCCCACGCTCCAGCCGTTCCCGTGCCTTGCGCGCCTGGCTTGCGCACTTGCGGTATTCCTCATTGTCTCGGGCCGCTTTGGCGTCGCGGTAGTCATGGTGGTTCTGGCTGGTGTAGTTGGTGTCGAAGGCTTCCTTGAGTTTTTGCAATTCTTCCTTGCAGTCGCGGCGGTCGTTGCTGGCCAGGGCGTTGCCGGCCAGCAACGTGCCAATGATCAACAGGCTAAGGCTAAGCTTCATCAGGGCGGGATCCTTGTAGGAGCGAGCTTGCTCGCGAAAATCGTCAACGATAACGCGGGCAGCCTGCTTCTACCGGGTGGCTGGGCGTTCTTCGCGAGCAAGGGCTAGCCGCCCGCCTCGCTCCTACAGGCTAGCGCATCACATTGAATCTTCCATTTGCCCAGTGTTGGTGCGCAGTAACACTGTGTGAGGTCATGCGTAGCAGTGCACCGCAAAGTAATGGCGCGACGCCCTTACGGCATTGATGACTATCTCACTGATACCGATAGAGTTTTCCTACAGCATATTTTTCTTACCACGCCTATGGCACACTTTCTGCTGTCTATTCCGTTGTTACATACTAAGTTCCGGTATAGCGGAATACACAACTCCTGGAGTGCTTGTCATGCATCACCGACCTTCCGTGTTCAAAGCGTGTGTTTTTCTCTTCGCCGCATCGGCTACCGTTGCCAGCCTCGCGCAGGCAGCGGACAGCAAGCTCGATGATGTGCTCAAGCGTGGGCACCTCATCGTGGGTACAGGCAGTACCAATGCGCCGTGGCACTTCCAGGGAGCGGATGGCAAGTTGCAGGGGTTTGATATCGACATCGGCCGCATCGTGGCCAAGGGCTTGTTCAACGACCCGAGCAAGGTCGAGTACGTGGTGCAGTCTTCCGACGCGCGTATTCCCAATCTGCTGACCGACAAGGTCGACATGAGCTGCCAGTTCATCACCGTCACCGCCAGCCGTGCGCAGCAAGTGGCCTTCACCCTGCCGTATTACCGCGAAGGCGTGGGCCTGCTGCTGCCGAACAACAGCAAGTACAAGGAAATCGAAGACCTGCAGGCGGCCGGCGATGGTGTCACCGTGGCCGTGCTGCAGAACGTGTATGCCGAAGAATTGGTCCATCAGGCGCTGCCCAAGGCCAAGGTCGATCAGTACGACAGCGTCGACCTGATGTACCAGGCCGTGAACTCTGGTCGCGCCGATGCCGCCGCCACCGATCAGTCTTCGGTCAAATACCTGATGGTGCAAAACCCCGGCCGCTACCGCAGCCCGGCCTACGCCTGGAGCCCGCAGACCTACGCGTGCGCGGTCAAGCGTGGCGACCAGGACTGGCTGAACTTCGTCAATACCGCGCTGCATGAGGCCATGACCGGCGTTGAATTCCCCGCCTACAAGGCGTCGTTCAAGCAATGGTTCGGCGTGGACCTGCCAGAGCCGGCGATTGGTTTTCCTGTGGAATTCAAGTGATCCAGAACAATCGGGGCGTGCTTGACGGCGCCCCACTCAGGTACTGCCGACCATGAACTATCAGTTGAACTTTGCCGCCGTATGGCGTGATTTCGACACCTTGCTGGCGGGGCTCGGCCTGGGCCTGCAGTTGGCTTTGCTGTCGATCGCCATCGGCTGCGTGATCGGCCTGCTGATGGCGTTTGCCATGCTGTCCAGGCACCGGGCGTTGCGTGTGTTCGCTTCGGTGTATGTGACAGTGGTTCGCAATACGCCGATCCTGGTGCTGATCCTGTTGATCTATTTTGCCTTGCCGTCGCTGGGGATCCGCCTGGATAAAATCCCCTCGTTCATCATCACCTTGTCGCTGTACGCCGGGGCTTATCTGACCGAAGTGTTCCGCGCCGGGCTGTTGAACATTCCCAAGGGCTTGCGCGAAGCCGGATTGGCGATCGGCCTGGGTGAGTGGCGTATACGCGCGTATATCACCGTGCCGGTGATGCTGCGCAACGTGCTGCCGGCGCTGTCGAACAACTTTATCTCGCTGTTCAAGGACACCTCCCTGGCCGCTGCGATTGCGGTGCCGGAGCTGACTTATTACGCCCGCAAGATCAACGTCGAAAGCTACCGGGTGATCGAAACCTGGCTGGTGACGACGGCGCTCTACGTGGCCGCCTGTTACCTCATTGCCATGCTGCTCCGTTACCTGGAACAGCGTCTGGCGATCCGTCGTTAAGGAGGGTTTTCCATGTACGAATCCCCTAGCTGGCTGCATGAACTGTGGATCGCCCGGGAGACGCTGTGGGCCGGGTTCCAGACCAGCATTTACTGCTCGGCGCTGGCGATTATCTTCGGCACCCTGATCGGTATCTTCGCCGGGCTGGTGCTGACCTATGGCAAGTTCTGGATGCGTGCGCCGTTTCGCCTGTATGTCGACCTGATTCGTGGCACGCCGGTATTCGTGCTGGTGCTGGCGTGTTTCTACATGCTGCCGGCGCTCGGTTGGCAAATCAGTGCGTTCCAGGCCGGCGCGGTCGGGCTCACGCTGTTCTGTGGCTCCCACGTCGCGGAAATCGTGCGCGGTGCGCTGCAGGCCATCCCCCGTGGGCAACTGGAAGCGGGCAAGGCAATTGGCCTGACGTTCTACCAGTCCCTGGGCTACGTGCTGTTGCCCCAGGCGCTGCGGCAGATCCTGCCGACCTGGGTCAATTCCTCCACGGAAATCGTCAAGGCCTCGACCTTGCTCTCGGTGATCGGCGTGGCCGAGCTGCTGCTGAGCACCCAGCAAGTCATTGCGCGCACCTTCATGACCCTGGAGTTCTACCTGTTCGCAGGCTTCATGTTCTTTGTCATCAACTACGCCATCGAGTTATTCGGGCGCTACATTGAAAAGCGGGTGGCCTTGCCATGAATCAACCTCAAACAATCGAACCGTTGCTGAACATTCGTGGCCTGCGCAAGCAATACGGAGACGTTGAAGTGCTCAAGGGCGTCGACCTGAGCCTGCAGCGTGGCAACGTGGTGACCTTGATCGGTTCCAGCGGCTCGGGCAAGACCACCCTGTTGCGTTGCGTCAACCTGCTGGAAGAATTCCAGGGCGGGCAGATTACCCTCGATGGCGCGTCCATCGGCTATAGCGACGTGGCCGGCAAGCGCGTGCGTCACCCCGAGCGGGTGATCGCCCAGCACCGCGCCATGACCGGCATGGCGTTTCAGCAGTTCAACCTGTTCCCGCATCTGACCGCCTTGCAGAACGTGACCCTGGGTTTGTTGAAAGTTAAGAAAATGCCTAAGGACGAGGCCGTGTCGCTCGCGGAAAAATGGCTCGACCGTGTGGGACTTCTGGAACGTCGCAATCACTTTCCCGGCCAGTTGTCCGGCGGCCAACAACAGCGCGTGGCGATTGCCCGGGCCATTGCCATGAACCCCAGCCTGATGCTGTTCGACGAAGTCACCTCGGCCCTCGACCCGGAGCTGGTGGGCGAAGTGCTCAGCGTAATCAAGGGATTGGCGGAGGAGGGCATGACCATGTTGCTGGTCACCCACGAAATGCGCTTTGCCTATGAGGTCTCGGACAAGATCGTCTTCATGAACCAGGGTCGCATCGAAGAGCAAGGCTCGTCGAAGGACATCTTCGAGCGGCCGCAGTCACCGCGTCTGGCGGAATTTCTCAAGAGCATTCGTTTTTAATCAGGAGCTATTTTATGAGCATTACTCGTTACGGTACCGGCAGCACCGCCGGCGGCGGCCAGCCACGTCCTTTCGCCCGCGCGGTGGAAGCCGATGGTTGGTTGTATGTGTCGGGCCAGGTGCCGGCGGTGGACGGTGAAATCATCAATGGCGGGATCATCGAACAAACCCGTCAGACGATGCGCAACGTGGTGGCAATTCTGGAAGAGGCCGGCTACGAATTGAAAGACGTGGTGCGCGTCGGCGTATGGCTGGAAGACCCACGGGATTTCTGGAGTTTCAACAAAGTCTTCGGCGAATACTTCACCCCGGAACACGCCCCGGCGCGCGCCTGTGTGCAGGCCAACATGATGGTGGACTGCAAGGTGGAGATCGATTGCGTGGCCTACAAGAAAAAAGGCTAAATTGGCCCCACTCTCAAGACCATAGCCGTTCCAATGTGGGAGGGGGCTTGCTCCCGATAGCGGTTTACCAGCAACAGATATATGGACTGACACACTGCAATCGGGAGCAAGCCCCCTCCCACAGGGGTTCACAGTGCAGCACAAACCTATGACCGGACTGGAACTGCCATGACCGAAGACACCATCAAACGCCGCGCCAAAGGCCTGGACCGTGCGTTCGATATCCTCGATTTTCTCAAGGAAATCGGCCAGCCACTGCGCCCGAATGACATCGCCAGCGGCATCGGCAGCCCCAAGTCCACGGTCTACGAACTGGTCGCCTCGCTGCTCGAACGGCGCATCCTGGAAACCGTGGGCAAGGACGGTCACGTCTACCTCGGACGCCAGCTGTACTTCCTCGGCCAGGCGCATCTGCGCCACTTCGACCTGACCCGCGAGGCCGACCACGCCTTGCAGGAGATCGTCAGCCAGACCCACGAAACCGCGCAGATGTGCCTGCTCAACGGGCGCAAGTACACGGTGGCGCTGATGCGCGAAGGCCAGCGGCATTTTCGTATTTCCTCGGATATCGGCGAAAACGCGCCGATCCCCTGGACCGCCTCCGGGCGCCTGCTGCTCGGGCATTTGAGCGACCGGCAAATCATCGACTTGATCGATCCCGACGATTTCATCCTGCCGGATGGCCTGCGCCTGCCCCTGGAGACCTTCCTGGCGCAGATCCGCCAGGCCACCCTCGACGGGTTCTTCTCCTTCGACAGCGTCGCCGACACCTTTACCCACTGCTTTGCCGCCCCGGTGCGCGACGCGCAGGGCGTCAGCATTGCGACGCTGTGCATCGTCGCCCCGCGGGCCGATGCGAGCAAAAACTATCACGACTATCGCCGGGTGCTGATCGACAGCGCCAATAACCTGGCCCGGCGCATCAACGAATAGGAATTACCCATGTCTGCCTTCAATGCCGTTGAAAAAGGCGCCGCCGCAGTTGGCGCTCACCTGGTGCGCGATGTCAGCCTGCCGGCCTTGGTGCTGCACCGCGAGGCCCTGGAACACAACATTCGCTGGATGCAGCAATTCGTCAGTGACAGCGGCGCGCAGTTGGCGCCACACGGCAAGACCAGCATGATGCCGGCGCTGTTTCAGCGTCAACTCGCCCAGGGCGCCTGGGGCATTACCCTGGCCACTGCGGTGCAGACCCGCGCCGCCTACGCCGGCGGGGTGCGCCGTGTGCTGATGGCCAACCAACTGGTTGGCGCGCCGAACATGGCGCTGATCGCCGACCTGCTGGCCGACCCGGATTTCGATTTTCACTGCATGGTCGACCATCCGGACAACGTTGCTGACCTGGGCCTGTTCTTCGCCGCCCGTGGTCTGCGCCTGAACGTGATGATCGAGTACGGCGTGGTCGGTGGCCGTTGCGGTTGCCGCAGCGAGCAGCAAGTGCGCGAGCTGGCAGAGGCGATCAAGGCCCAGCCGGCCCTGGCCCTTACCGGTATTGAAGGCTATGAAGGTGTGATCCATGGCGATGAGGCGATCAGCGGCATTCGCGCGTTCGCGGCCAGCCTGGTGCGCCAGGCGGTAGACCTGCAAGACAATGGCTATTTCGACCTGCCCACCCCAATCGTGACGGCGTCGGGTTCGGCCTGGTATGACCTGATTGCCGAATCGTTTGAGGCGCAGAATGCCGCCGGCCGCTTCCTCAGCGTCCTGCGCCCCGGCAGCTACGTGGCCCACGACCATGGCATCTACAAAGACGCGCAATGCTGTGTGCTTGACCGTCGCAGCGACCTCGACGAAGGCCTGCGCCCGGCGCTGGAAGTCTGGGCCCATGTGCAGTCGTTGCCGGAACCGGGCTTTGCGGTGATCGCCCTGGGCAAGCGCGATGTAGCCTATGACGCCGGTCTGCCGGTGCCGCTCAAGCGCTACAAGGCCGGAATTCTACCGGCAGAGGGCGACGATGTGAGCGCGTGCCAGGTGACCGCCGTGATGGACCAACACGCGTTCATGACCGTGGCGCCGGGGGTTGAACTGCGCATTGGCGACATCATTTCGTTTGGTACTTCCCATCCATGCCTGACCTTCGACAAGTGGCAGGTGGGTTGCCTGGTGGATGAACAACTGCGGGTGATCGAGTCCGTGCGCACCTGCTTCTAGACCGAGTCGCGCCTATCGGGGGCAAGCCCCCTCCCACAGGGGAATGCATTCCAAATGTGGGAGGGGGCTTGCCCCCGATGAGTCCATCAGCCCCACCGAGACAGCAGCCATGACCACTAAACCGCGCATCGCCCTGATCGGCGAATGCATGATCGAACTGCAACACCGCGCCGACGGCAGCCTGCACCAGAGCTTCGGCGGCGACACCCTGAACGCGGCGGTGTACCTGCGCCGCGAGCTGGGCGACTTCGGCACTGTCGATTACGTCACCGCCCTGGGCGATGACAGTTTCAGCGATGCCATGTGCCAACAGTGGGCCGATGAAGGCCTCGGACTGGGCATGGTCCAGCGCCTGGCCGGGCGTTTGCCGGGTTTGTATTGCATCCAGACCGACGCCAACGGCGAGCGCAAATTCCTCTACTGGCGCAACGAAGCGGCTGTGCGCGACTGTTTTACCACGCCGGCCGCCGAGCCGATCCTGGCAGCCCTGCCGGGCTATGACTGGGTGTATTTCAGCGGCATCACCCTGGCGGTGCTGGGGGAAATCGGGCGTGAGCGTTTACTCGAAAGTCTGATCGAAACCCGGCGTCGCGGCGGTAAGGTCGTATTCGACAACAACTACCGGCCGCGTCTGTGGGCGAACATCGAGGCGGCCCGCGCGGCGTATCACCGCGTGTTGGCCGAGGTGGATATCGCCTTGCTCACCGAGGACGACGAGCGCGCGTTGTTCGGTTATGCCGACAGCGAGCAGGTGTTTGCGGCCTACCCGATGATTGAGGAGGTGGTGCTCAAGCGCGGCGCGGATGACTGTTTGATCCGCTGCGTCGGCGAGCGCTTTGCCGTGCCGGCGTTGAAGGTGGAGAAGGTAGTGGACACCACGGCAGCGGGGGATTCGTTCAGTGCGGCGTATTTGGCCGGTCGGCTCAAGGGCGGTTCGCCGGAGCAGGCTGCTTTGGCTGGGCATCGGTTGGCCAGCCGGGTGATTCAGGTGCCGGGTGCTTTGATACCCAGGTGAATGGCCGCCTGCGGCGGATCGGGAGCAAGCCCCCTCCCACAGTTAACCGCGTTTTAACTGAAAGAATGCAGTTGAATGTGGGAGGGGGCTTGCCCCCGATAACGGTGTAAAGCCAACCCATCAATCCCGGTAAAACACCTGCACCAAGTGATAACCAAACTTGCTCTTGACCGGCCCATGCACCACCCGCAGCGGTTTCTTGAAGATCACTGCATCAATGGCCCCAACCATCTGCCCTGGCCGCACTTCACCCAGATCACCGCCGCGCTTGCCCGACGGGCAAGTGGAGTACTTCTTGGCCAGCACATCAAAGGCTTCGCCCTTGGCAATGCGCTGCTTGAGCTGTTCGGCTTCTTCGCTGGTTTTCACCAGGATATGACGGGCTTGGGCTTTCATCGATCTCTACCAGGTGTGCGACGGCGCGCGATTATGCCTGAACTCAGGCATCGACGCCGATCATGCTGCGGATTTTGGTCGCCAGCAGGTCAATGGAAAACGGCTTGGCCACCATGTCCATGCCGTGCTCCAGAAAGCCCTGGCGCTCGGCGGCTTTTTCGGCGTAGCCGGTCATGAACAGCACGCGCAGCCCCGGCCGGTGCTGGCGGGCGATTTCCGCCAGTTGCCGGCCGTTCATGCCCGGCAGGCCGACGTCGGTCACCAGCAGGTCGACGCGTAAATCCGATTCCAGCAACGGCAGCGCGGTGCGCGCGTCTGCTGCCTGGTGCGCGGTGTAACCCAGTTCATCGAGCAAATTGACCACCAGCATGCGCACCGCCGGGTCGTCCTCGACCACCACCACCGCTTCGCCGGCCAGGGCCAGCGGCGCTTCGGCCAGGCTGGCGGGCAGGCTGCTTTCCAGCGCAGTGCCGTGCAGGCGCGGCAGGTACAGGCGCACGCAGGTGCCCTGGCCCGGTTCGCTCTGGATAGTCACGTGGCCCCCCGATTGCTGGGCAAAGCCGTAGATCATCGACAAGCCCAGGCCGGTGCCCTGGCCGATGGGTTTGGTGGTGAAAAACGGGTCGAAGGCTTTGGCGAGAATTTTCGGCGCCATGCCGCTGCCGTTGTCGCGCACGCCGAGCATCACGTAGTCGCCGGCCTTGACCGGCTCCAGGGTGGTGATATCGGTGCCGTCCAGATAGCTGTTGGCGGTTTCGATCAGCAGTTCACCGCCGTCGGGCATGGCGTCACGGGCATTGATTACCAGGTTGAGCAGCGCATTTTCCAGTTGGCTGGCGTCGGTGTTCACCGGCCAGATGTCTTTGCCAAGCTGCACGGTGAGCGTGATATGCGCGCCCTTGGTGCGGCGGAACAGATCTTCCAGGGACGCCACCAACTGGTTGGGATCGGTGGGGCGCTTATCCAGCGACTGGCGCCGCGAGAACGCCAGCAGCCGGTGGGTGAGGGCGGCGGCGCGGTGGGCGGAGGCCACGGCGGCATCGGCAAAGCGGCCGATGTCTTCGCTGCGGCCGGCGGCAATGTAGCGTTGCATCAGGTCGAGGCTGCCGATGATGCCGGTGAGCATATTGTTGAAGTCGTGGGCGATACCGCCGGTGAGCTGGCCCACGGCTTCCATTTTCTGCGCGTGGCGCAGCGCGTCTTCAGCCCGCTCGCGCTCGAACATTTCGTTGTGCAGGCGCTGGTTGGCCTCGGCCAGCGCCTGGGTGCGCTGGGCCACGCGCTCTTCGAGGTTTTCGTTGAGGTGGCGCAGGGCTTCTTCAGTGAGTTTGCGTTCGGTCTCGTCGATCACAAAGATGTAGAAACCGTTCACCGAGCCGTCAGTGCAGAAGCGCGGCAGGTACTTCATCAACGCATGGCGCGGCCGCCCGTCGCGATGCGGCGTGACGGTCATGAAGCTGCACGCCTTGCCGTTGAGCGCGGCGGCGATCTTGTCTGCGCGCCCGGCGTACACCTCGTCGCCCAGCACTTCGCGAATGGTCTTGCCGTACAGTTCCTGAGGCGTCTTGCCGTACCAGTCGAGGTAGGCGCTGTTGTTCAAGCGAAAGCATTGCTCGTGGTCGACATAGCCGATCAGCACCGGCATGGCGTTGATGATCAGTTGCAGTTCGGTCTGGCTTTGACGCAGCGCCTGCTCGGTGTGCTTGCGCTCGGTGAGGTCCAGTGCGGCACCGAGGAAACGGGCGGGGCGGCCTTGCGGGTCCTTGTAGCAGCGGCCACGGGCAAACACCCAGCGTACCTGGCCGTCGGCTTGCAGCAGGCGGTATTCCTCGGCGTATTCGGTGCCGAAGGTGATGCAATGCTTGATGCTGCGCGTGACCGTGCCACGGTCTTCGGGATGCACGCCGAGCAGGTAGGCGCTGATGGGCAGCAGGCCGGCGTCATCGGGGTCGACGCCGTGCAGGTAAGCGAAATGTGCGTCGGCGATAAACCGGTCTTCGCCGATGTCCCAGTCCCAGGTGCCTACCGCGTCGGTCGCCGCCAGGGCCAGTTGCAGTCGTTGCTCGGTGTTGTGCTGGGCCTTGAGGCTGTCTTCGGAGCGCTGTTGCAGTTCGAGGGCTTGGCGGCGCCGCTCGTTGGTTTCGATGGCCGTGACCAGGATGCCGGCCACGCGGCCGCTTTCATCGCGCACTGGGCTGTAGGTCAGGTCAAGCCAGATTTCAGTGTCGCGCTGGTTGCGCTGCAGCACGAAGCGCTGCTCGCTGAAGGTGCGCACTTGGCCGCTGAGCACCGCGTCGTAGACCGGCGCGGCGAAGCTTTGCAGCTCCGGCCAGGTCGCGTGCACCGGCTGGCCCAGGGCGCCGGGGTGCTTGTTGCCGGCCAGCCGGGCGAAACCATCGTTATACAGCTGGGTGAGCTGCTCGCCCCAGAGCAGCAGCATCGGCATGGGCGAATGCACCACGATATCCACGGCGGTGCGCAGACTTTGCGGCCAATCATTGGCCTCACCGAGGGGGCTTTGCGCCCAGTCCAGCCGCTCGATCATTGCTGCGGCTTCGCTACCGGTGGATGTTCCATTCATGAAAAAGCCTTGCGTATCACGCTTTGAAAAATGACAACACCCATTATTCCAAGAGACAACGACGGGTGGCTACCTCGAAAAATAGCACGCATTGCCGGGTTTTCTGCAAAACGCCGTATCAGGGCTGAAGCCTTTCATCTGTCACGCCAGCTCAGGGCGGTCGCGAAAGTGTTCGAGGGCCTCGGGGTTGGCCAGCGCATCGGTGTTTTTCACCGGTTCCCCATGCACCACATTGCGCACCGCCAATTCGACGATCTTGCCGCTGATGGTGCGCGGGATATCGGCGACCGCGAGGATTTTCGCCGGCACGTGGCGCGGTGTGGTGTTGGCGCGGATCACCTGGCGGATTTGCTGCTCCAGCGCCTCATCCAACTGGACACCTTCAGCCAGGCGCACAAACAGCACCACGCGCACGTCGTCTTGCCAGCGCTGGCCGATGGCGAGGCTTTCCAGCACCTGCGTGACTTTTTCCACCTGGCGATAGATCTCGGCGGTGCCGATGCGCACGCCGCCAGGGTTGAGCACCGCATCGGAGCGGCCATGAATCAGCAGGCTGCCGTTGGGACGTTGCTCGGCGTAATCGCCCTGGGCCCACACGCCGGGGAACTGGCTGAAATACGAGGCCCGCAACTTCTGCTGCTGCGGGTCGTTCCACAGCCCGATGGGCATCGCCGGGAAATGCCGGGTACACACCAATTCGCCTTTCTCGCCGACCAGTGGGCGGCCCTGCTCGTCCCACACTTCGATAGCCATCGCCAGGCTCTTGCACTGCATTTCGCCACGGCGCACCGGCAACACCGGGTTACCAATCACGAAGCAGGAGACAATATCGGTGCCGCCGGACATCGATGACAGGCACAGCTCGGCCTTGATCTCGCGGTACACGTAGTCGTAGCTCTGGGGCGACAGCGGCGACCCGGTGGAGATCAACCCTTTGAGGCTGCGCAAATCATGGCTGAGGCGCGGTTGCAGGCCGGCCTTTTCCAGGGTGGCGAGGAACTTGGGGCTGGTGCCGAACACGCTGATGCGTTCGGCGTCGATCAGGTCGATCAAGCGTTGCGGGCCCGGATGAAACGGAGAACCGTCATACAGCACCGCCGTGGCGCCCAGGGCCAGCACCGACACCAGCCAGTTCCACATCATCCAGCCGCAGGTGGTGTAGTAGAACAGGCAGTCTTCACGGGACAGGTCGGCATGCAGGCCATGTTCCTTGAGATGGGTGAGCAGGACGCCGCCGGTGCCGTGAATGATGCACTTGGGCACGCCGGTGGTGCCGCTGGAATAGAGGATATACAGCGGGTGATCGAACGGCACCGCGACGAACTCGGGCGTGCCGCCGGGTTGGTAGAAGTCGCGCCACAGTGCGACGCGCGCGGGCGTGCGGTAATCCGTGACCTGCGCCTGAGGGCGGGCATAGGGCACGATGATCAACAGTTCCAGGGACGGCAGCCGTGCGAGGATTTCATTGAGCTTGGCGCTCTGGTCGAGGGTCTTGCCGGCATAGCGATAACCGGCGCAAGTGATCAGCACCTTGGGCTCGATCTGGCCGAAACGGTCGATCACGCCTTGGGTGCCGAAGTCCGGTGAAGAGCACGACCAGATTGCCCCGAGGCTGGTGGTGGCGAGCATGCCGACCAGGGTTTGCCAGGTATTGGGCATGCACGCCGCCACACGGTCACCCACACCAACACCGGCCAAGCGCAGGCTGTTTTGCAGGCCGGCGACATGTTCGGCCAATTGCGCGTAGCTCAATTGCTCACGCTGGCCGTCTTCACTGATGGCAACCACCGCCGGGTGATCGTCGCGACGGCGCAGCAAGTGCTCGGCGAAGTTCAGGGTAGCGCCGGGAAACCACTGGGCGCTGGGCATGTCGGCGCTCTCGATCAACGTGGTGCTGGGCGGGCTGCGAAATTGCACCTCGAAGAACGCCACGATGGCCTTCCAGAAATCCGGGCGCTGGTCGATGCTCCACTGGTGCAGCGCGGGGTAGTCGCCCAGCTGCAGGTTGTGATGCGCATTGATGTAGCGGCGGAACTGGTCCATGCGCGTGTTGGCGATGCGTTCCGGGGAAGGTTGCCAGAGGATGTCGAACATTGCGGGGTCTCTTGTACTTGTATGAGGGGTGTCAGACAAAGCAAGTCCAATGTGGGAGGGGGCTTGCTCCCGATAGCGGTGTTTCAGTTTGCACATTCATTGACTGACCCACCGCTATCGGGAGCAAGCCCCCTCCCACATTTGGATATCTTCTGTTCGGTAGACCGTGGTTATTGGGCCAACCAACCGCCATCAATATTCCACGCCGCGCCACGCACCTGGCTACCGGCCTCACTGCATAAAAACAGCACCAGCTCACCCAGCTGCGGCGGTGTCACGAACTCCAGCGACGGCTGTTTTTCCGCCAGCAGATCATGCTGCGCCTGCTGCGGGCTCACCCCGTTGGCCGCGCGATCGTCGATCTGCTTCTGCACCAGCGGCGTCAGCACCCAGCCCGGGCAAATCGCGTTGCACGTCACGTTGCTGGTCGCGGTTTCCAGGCCCACAACCTTGGTCAGGCCGATCACCCCATGCTTGGCCGCCACATAGGCCGCCTTGCCCACCGAACCCACCTGGCCGTGCACCGAGGCGATATTGACGATGCGTCCCCAACCCTTGGCCTTCATGCCCGGCAGGCTCAAGCGCGTGCTGTGGAACACCGACGACAGGTTGATGGCGATGATCGAGTCCCAGCGCTCCACCGGAAAATCTTCCACCGCCGCCACATGCTGGATGCCGGCGTTATTGACCAGTATGTCGACGCCCCCGAACTCACGCTCGGCATACGCGAGCATTTCGGCGATCTGCGCCGGGTCGCTGACGTCTGCCGGGTGATGCCCGACCTTGCCGCCAAACGCCTGCACCTGGGCGATCACGCCGCTGGCATCGCCGAAGCCGTTGAGGATCAGGTTGGCGCCGGCCTTGGCCAGGCTCAGGGCAATGCCCAGGCCGATGCCGCTGGTGGAGCCGGTGACCAGGGCGGTCTTGCCGTTCAATGTCGTCATGAAAACCTCACACTATGCCGGTGGCGTAGAACGTACCGATCACCACGAACACCGCGAGGGTCTTGATGATCGTGATGCCGAAAATATCCTTGTAGGCTTCGCGGTGGGTCAGCCCGGTCACCGCCAGCAGGGTGATCACCGCGCCGTTGTGGGGCAGGGTGTCCATGCCGCCGCTGGCCATGGCCGCGACCCGGTGCAGCACTTCAAGGGGGATATTGGCCGCATGGGCCGCTGAAATAAAGCTTTCGGACATGGCGGCCAGGGCGATGCTCATGCCGCCGGACGCGGAGCCGGTGATCCCCGCCAGCAGGGTCACGGTAATGGCTTCGTTGACCAGCGGGTTGGGGATGCCCTTGAGCCAGTCCGCCAATACCAAGAACCCCGGCAACGAGGCGATCACGGCACCGAACCCGTATTCGGAAGCGGTGTTCATCGCTGCCAGCAGCGCGCCGCTGACCGCACTTTTGCTGCCCTCGGCCAGCTTGCTTTTGATCGCTGAAAAACCGCACACCAGCACCACGATAATCCCCACCAGCAACGCCGCCTGCACCGCCCAGATCGCGGTGAGCTTGGCGATTTCGGTAGTCACCGGGGCGCTCATGCCCGGCAGGCTGAGGCTGTGGGTCTTGCCGTACCACTGCGGGATCCAGTGGGTGAACAGCAGGTTCATCACCCCCACCAGAATCAACGGCGACAGCGCGATCCATGGGTTGGGCAGGGCCAGGTTCTCGGCGGTTTCCGGCTCGTTGCGCAGCTCGGTGCCATAGCCTTCACCCGCGCGCTGGGCCTTGTTGCGCTGGCGCGACAGGTAGAGCATGCCGGCGCAGAACACGAAGATCGTACCGATCAGCCCCAACCACGGCGCCGCCCAGGCGGTGGTGTTGAAGAAGGTGCTGGGGATGATGTTCTGGATCTGCGGCGTGCCGGGCAGGGCGTCCATGGTGAACGAGAATGCACCGAGGGCAATGGTGGCCGGGATCAGGCGCTTGGGGATATCGCTCTGGCGGAACATCTCCGCGGCAAACGGGTACACCGCAAACACCACCACGAACAGCGACACGCCGCCGTAAGTGAGCAGGGCACAGACCAACACAATCACCAGCATCGCCTGACGCGTGCCGAGCAAACGAATGGCGGCGGCGACGATAGAACGCGAGAACCCCGACAACTCGATCAGCTTGCCGAACACCGCCCCGAGCAGGAACACCGGGAAATACAACTTGATGAAACCGACCATTTTCTCCATGAACACCCCGGTGAAGGCCGGTGCGACAGCGGAAGGGTCAGTCAGCAGAACAGCGCCGAGGGCGGCGATCGGGGCAAACAGGATAACGCTATAGCCACGGTAGGCAGCCAACATCAGCAGCGCCAGGGCTGCCAGGGCAATGATCACACTCATGGTGTGTCTCCAATTGTTATTTTTGTGGGTGAAACGCTGGAGAAGGGCTATAGCGAGATGTGTGCCATGTTTTTAACTTATTGAAATATAAGTAAATTAACTATTTTGTCTGTGATGGTTTTCGACTTTGTCTCAATTTAGAGACCGCCACCGATCAAATGTGGGAGGGGGCTTGCTCCCGATAGCGGTGTGTCAGCTTATATATCCACTGGCTGATCCGCCGCCATCGGGAGCAAGCCCCCTCCCACAAAGGTTTGTCTTCATAGTGAGATTTGAGTCTCATGTTGGAGACTGCGCAATCCCCAAGGCCACCATCTTCTTGTACAGCGTCGAGCGCCCCAGTCCCAATCCTCTCGCCGCCTCCACCACATTCCCTTCGCAGCGCTCAAGTGCCGCCGTAATCACTTGCCTATCAAACCGCTCCCGCGCCGCCGCAAACGTCTCACCCTCGGCCGTGGCTACCGCACCACGCGCCACCGGCCTGAACGTGCCAATCGCAGCCCGAATCTCCCCGGCGTTCAACACCAGGTCATCGCTCAACAACGCCGCCCGCTCGAGCACGTTGCGCAGCTCACGGATATTTCCCGGCCAGGCATGCTGCGCCAACAGCGCCAGGGCTTCGCGGTCCAGTTCATGCTGGCTGCGCAGTTCCTCGAGGATGGCTTCGCTCAGCGCCGGAATATCCTCCAGCCGTTCACCCAGCGGCGGCACCTGGATCGGCAACACGTTCAGGCGGTAGTACAAGTCCGCACGGAACTCGCCACGCTTGATCGCCGCTTCCAGGTCCAGGGAGGTCGCCGCGATCACCCGCACATCGCTGTGCAGCATTTCGTTGGACCCCACCGGTTCGAATTCCTTTTCCTGCAGTACCCGCAATAACTTGCTTTGCAGCGGCAGCGGCATGTCGCCGATTTCATCGAGGAACAGCGTGCCACCCTGGGCGATCTGGAATTTGCCGGGACGGCCCTTGCGGTCGGCGCCGGTGAAGGCGCCCGGGGCGGTGCCGAAGAATTCGGCTTCGAGCAGGTCGTGGGGAATCGCCGCGCTGTTGATGCTGACGAACGCCTTGTGGGCTCGGGGCGATGCGCCATGGATAGCCTGGGCGAGCAATTCCTTGCCGGTGCCGGTTTCGCCCAGCAGCAGCACCGGCGATTCGGCGCTGGCACTGCGCCGCGCACGGCGCTTGACTTCAAGGCTGGCGGCGCTGGTGCCGATAAAGTGCGCGAAGTTGTATTTGCTTTGCCGCGAGCGCAACAGCGAACGCGTGGACGCCAGTTCCTGTTGCATGCTCAGGTAGCGCTCGATCAGCGGCGACAGGTTGCGCAGTTCATCGAACAGCGCAAAGCCAATCGCACCGATCACCGCGCCCGCATCGTCGTGGATCGGCAGGCGCATCACCACCAGCGGGCCCTTGGGCGTGTCCTGGATATCCAGCAGAATCGGCCGGTCGTTGCGCACCACCTGGCGCAACAGGCTGTTGGAAATCACCTGCTCGCAGGGTTGGCCGATGGCCTGCTCGGCGCTCTTGAGGCCGAAACGCTTGGCGTAGCGCTCGTTCATCCAGACGATATTCGCATCACGGTCAACGATCACCGTGCCTTCGCTGGACTGCTCGATGATCTCGAACAGCGACTGAATGGCCAGGCCGCGAACGTGTTGGTAGTCCTTGAGGTTTTCGGTGGTGTTCATAGTCATAGCGCCGATTGATGGTCCAGCAGGTGAAGCGTGGCGAGGGAGCCCGCTCGCCACTATAAACGCGCTTCTACAAGGGGATGTGCGCGGCAGCCAACAGCTCCTTGGTGTAGGGATGCTGCGGCGCTTCGAACACGGCATGGCTGGGGCCGCGCTCTACCACTTTGCCGTCCTTGACCACGATCATATCGTGCGCCATCGCCCGCACCACCGCCAGGTCATGGCTGATGAACAGGTAGGTCAGGCCGTATTTCTCCTGCAGTTCGCGCAACAAGGCCACCACTTGTTTTTGCACCGTACGGTCCAGCGCCGAGGTCGGCTCATCCAGCAGCATCAGCGCCGGCTTGAGCACCAGCGCCCGGGCGATAGCGATGCGCTGGCGCTGGCCACCGGAAAACTCATGGGGGTAACGGTGCCGACTGGCGGGGTCCAGGCCGACGTCCTTGAGTACCTGGATCACCTGGGCTTCGCGCGCGTCGAGGTTGCACGGGGCGTGCACTTCCAGGCCCTCGCTGATGATCTGTTGCACCGACATGCGCGGGCTGAGGCTGCCATACGGGTCCTGGAACACCACCTGCATCTGCTTGCGCCATGGGCGCATCTGTCGGTGGTTGAGCGGGTCGAGGGCCTCGCCCTGGAAGCGGATGCTGCCGGTGGAATCGAGCAGGCGCAGGATCGCCTGGCCCAGGGTCGACTTGCCCGAGCCGGACTCGCCGACAATCCCCAAGGTCTTGCCGCGTTGCACGCTGAGGCTGATACCGTCCACCGCCTGCAGGTAGCGCTTGGGTCGCAGCAGCCCGCCGCCGAGAGCAAACCGCACGCTCAGGTCGTTCACCTGCAATACGGTCTCGCGCTCTTCGCCGCACAACACTTCAGCCGAGGGCTCGGCGTCCAGCAGCAAGCGGCTGTAGGGGTGCTGCGGCGCGGCAAACAAGGCCTGGCAGTCGGCCTGCTCGACGATCTCTCCGGCGCGCATCACGCACACCCGCTGGGCGATGCTGCGCACCAGGTTGAGGTCATGGCTGATCAGCAGCAGTGACATGCCCAGGCGTTGCTGCAACGACTTGAGCAGCAGCAGGATCTTGCGCTGCACGGTCACGTCCAGCGCGGTGGTGGGTTCGTCGGCAATCAGCAACTCCGGCTCGCAGGCCAGGGCCATGGCGATCATCACCCGCTGGCGCTGGCCTCCGGAGAGTTGATGGGGGTAGGCCTTGAGCCGCTCCTGGGGTTTCTGGATGCCCACCAGGTCGAGCAGCTCGAGGATACGCGCCTGCGCCGCCTTGCCGCCCAGGCCCTTGTGCAGCAGCAGCGTCTCGCCGATCTGCTTTTCGATCGTGTGCAGCGGGTTCAGCGAGGTCATCGGCTCCTGGAAGATCATGGCAATGCGGTTGCCGCGCAGCTTTTGCAGGGCCTTAGGCGACGCGCCCATCAGCTCCTGGCCGCGATACTTCACCGAGCCGGTGCTGAGCGTGCCGGCTTCGGGCAGCAGTTGCAGGATCGAATGGGCGGTCACCGACTTGCCCGAGCCCGACTCACCCACCAGCGCCAGGCACTCGCCGGGGCGCACGTCCAGGTTCACATTGCGCACCACCGTGTGGCCGCTGAACGCCACGCTGAGGTCACGGATTTCGATCAGGTTCATATGCAATCACTCATGAGCGAGGGTCGAAGGCATCACGCAACGCCTCGCCGATAAACACCAGCAGCGACAGGATCAGCGCCAGGGTGAAAAACGCCGTCAGGCCCAGCCATGGGGCTTGCAGGTTTTGCTTGCCCTGGGCGATCAACTCGCCCAGCGACGCGCTGCCGGCCGGCATGCCGAAGCCGAGGAAATCCAGGGCGCTCAAGGTCGAAATCGCCCCGGTCAGGATGAACGGCAAATAGCTCAAGGTCGCAGTCATGGCATTGGGCAGGATATGCCGGCCAATGATCTTGCCGTCGCCCAGGCCCAGGGCGCGCGCGGCCTTGACGTACTCCAGGTTGCGCCCGCGCAGGAACTCGGCGCGCACCACATCCACCAGCGCCAGCCAGGAAAACAGCGCCATGATGCCCAGCAACCACCAGAAATTCGGCTCGACAAAGCCCGACAGGATAATCAGCAGGTACAGCACCGGCAGGCCCGACCACACCTCGAGGATGCGTTGCCCCAGCAAGTCCACCCAGCCGCCGTAGTAACCCTGCAACGCCCCGGCGGCGATGCCGATGGCGGCGCTGATCGCGGTCAGCGCCAGGGCAAACAGGATCGACACCCGTGCGCCGAAGATCACCCGCGCCAGCACATCCCGCGATTGGTCATCGGTGCCCAGCCAGTTCACCGTCGACGGCGGGCTGGGGGCAGGGCGGGCCAGCTCGTAGTTGGGCGTATCGTCGCTGAACGGGATCGGCGGGAACCACATCCAGCCGCCGTCCTGCTTGATCAGCTTCTGCACGTAGTCACTGCGGTAGTCGGCCTGGAACGGCAACTGCCCGCCGAACTGCTGTTCGGTGTAGCGCTTGAATACCGGGAAATACAGCTCGTGCTTGAAACTGAGCACCAGCGGCTTGTCGTTGGCGATCAACTCGCCACCGAGGGTCAGGATAAACAACCCGATAAATAGCCACAGCGACCACCAGCCGCGACGGTTTTTCTTGAAACGCTCGAAACGCCGACGAGCCACGGGCGATAGATTGAGCATCAGGCGTTCCTCGCGGCGAAGTCGATACGCGGGTCCACCAGGGTGTAACAGAGGTCGCCGATGAGTTTTATCAAGAGGCCGAACAGGGTGAAGATAAACAACGAACCAAACACCACCGGGTAGTCCCGTGAGACGGCCGCTTCATAGCTCATGCGGCCCAGGCCGTCGAGGGAGAAGATCACTTCGATCAGCAGGGAACCGGCGAAGAATACGCTGATGAACGCCTGGGGAATCCCGGAAATCACCAGCAACATCGCGTTGCGAAACACATGGCCGTACAGCACGCGGCGTTCGCTCAAGCCCTTGGCGCGTGCGGTGACCACGTACTGCCGGGTGATTTCGTTGAGGAACGAGTTTTTGGTGAGGATGGTCAAGGTGGCGAACCCGCCGATCACCAGCGCCGTGACCGGCAATACCAGGTGCCAGAAGTAGTCGGCAATCTTGCCCACGGTGCTCAGTGTTTCGAAGTTCTCCGACACCAGCCCGCGCACCGGGAACCAGTTCAGCGACGTGCCGCCGGCAAACACCACGATCAGAAACATCGCGAACAGGAACGCCGGCATCGCATAGCCGATCACGATGGCGGTGCTGCTCCACACATCGAAGCTGCTGCCATGGCGCACCGCCTTGCGGATGCCCAAGGGGATCGACACCAGGTAAGTGATCAAGGTGGCCCACAGGCCGAGGGAAATCGTGACCGGCATCTTTTCCAGGATCAGGTCGATCACCGTCGAGCCGCGAAAGAAGCTGTTGCCGAAGTCCAGTTGGGCGTAGCTCTTGAGCATCAGCCACAGGCGTTCCGGTGCAGGCTTGTCGAAGCCGTATTGCTTTTCGATGTCCTTGATCAGCTTCGGGTCCAGGCCACGGCTGGCCCGCGAGCCGCTGATGCCTTCGCCTGCGCCGGCGCCCACACCGCCGCCGCCGATGCCTTGCAGATGGGCGATGGCTTGTTCCACCGGCCCTCCGGGCGCGGCCTGCACGATCACGAAATTCACCAGCAGGATGATCACCAGGGTCGGGATGATCAGCAGCAGGCGCCGCACGATATAGGCAAACATCAGCGCGCATCCCCGCGTTTTTTCAGCTCGGCTTGCATCTGCTCATTGGTCAGCGGCGTCGGGCTGACTTCCCACCAGGTTTCCAGGGCTTCATCGTTTTTCGCCTCGATGGCCGGGCGGCCGAAGCGGTTCCACCACGCGGCGGACGTGCCGGGCGGGTAGTAGTTGGGAATCCACAGGTAGTTCCACTGCAGCACCCGGTCCAGGGCGTGGGCGTAAGTGAGCATCTGCGCCTGGGTGTCGGCCTTGACCAGGCCCTTGATCAGGCGGTCGACGGCCGGGTCCTGGAGCGCCATGTAATTGTTGGCGCCCGGGTCGAACGCAGCGGCGGAACCGAAGAAATTGTACAGCTCCATGCCCGGCGAGGTGGTAACCGGAAAACCGGTGACGATCATGTCGTAGTCCCGCGCCATCAAGCGGTTGACGTACTGGGAGGAGTCGATGCGGCGGATATTCAAGGTGATGCCGATCTGCGCCAGGTTGCGTTTGTACGGCAGCAGCAGACGTTCCAGGCCCGCCTGGGCGTTGAGGAAGGTGAACTCTAACGGCTCGCCCTCGGCGTTGACCAGTTTGTCGCCTTCAGGCTTCCAGCCCGCTTCTTCCAGCAGGGCCAGGGCCTGCAACTGTTTGTCACGGATCATGCCGCTGCCATCGGTAACGGGCGCCTTGAACACCTGGGTGAACACCTCATCGGGAATCTGCCCGCGCAACGGTTCCAGGATCGCCAGTTCCTCTTGGGTTGGTAACTGGGTGGCGGCGAGCGGGCTGTTGGAGAAATAGCTCTGCTGGCGGATATACAGGTTGCGCATCATCTGCCGGTTCGCCCATTCGAAATCCCATAGCATGGCGAGGGCCTGGCGCACGCGGCGGTCCTTGAACATCGGGTTTTGCACATTGAAGACATAGCCCTGGGCCGGTTGCGGCATCCCCTTGGCCAGATGCGCGCGTTGCAGGCGGCCATCGTCAAGGGCCGGGCCGTTATAACCGATGGAGTAGCCGGTGGCGGAAAACTCCCGATTGAAGTCGTAGGCACCGCCGCGCAGCACCTGGCGCGCCACTTCGATGTCGCCGAAATACTCAAGGCTCAAGTGATCGAAGTTGTACAGGCCACGGCTGACCGGCAAGTCCTTGCCCCACCAATCGGGGTCGCGGGTAAAGGTGATGGTGTTGCCGGAATCGATCTTGCTGACCTTGTACGGGCCACTGCCCAGTGGCGCTTCATAGCCGCCGCCGTTGGCGAAGTCGCGGCTCTTCCACCAATGTTCGGGAAACACCGGCAGGGTGGCGAGATCCAGGGGCAGGGTGCGGTTTTCATTGCTGGAGAAGTCGAAACGCACCTGGCGCTCGTTTTCGACTTCGACATGCTTGACGTCGGCGAACAGCGTGCGAAAACGCAGGCTGCCTTGGGTCATCAACAAGTCGAAGCTGTAGCGCACGTCTTCGGCGGTGATCGGTTTGCCATCGGCAAATCGCGCCTTGGGGTTGAGGTAGAACCGCAGCGACAGGCCGTCGTCGGCGCGTTCCATCTTTTGCGCGACCAGGCCGTAGACCGTGTAGGGCTCGTCCAGGGAGCGCTGGGCCAGAGGCGCATAAACCCAGCCGTCGATCTGGGAAACACCGATGCCTTTGTCGACATACGGCAATACATGGTCAAAGCGCCCGATTTCCAGGGCGGAGCGGCGCAGGCTGCCGCCTTTGGGGGCATTGGGGTTGGCATAGTCGAAATGGCTGAAGCCGTCGGGGTACTTGGCCGGCTCGCCATACACCGTGAGGGACGCTTGTGGCGCCGCAATCACGGCGTTGCTGGTCAGGAACACGACCAGGGTGATGCTGAACAGTCTGGGAAAAGCCAATCGCATTATCAGCCTTGAGCGCGGGTGAACAAGAATAGAGAGCTGTACGTTAACGGCTTAAACGTCGTCAGTCACCACATGCACAACGGCCCGCCAAATGGCGGGCCGTTGTCTACAACATCAGCACAGACTGAATCAGTCCTGGCGGCTGGTGACTTCCAGCAGGTGATAACCGAACTGGGTTTTCACCGGGCCTTGTACGGTATTGACTGGGGCGCTGAACACCACGCTGTCGAATTCCTTGACCATCTGGCCGGGACCGAACGAACCCAGGTCGCCGCCTTGACGGCTGGACGGGCAGCTGGAGTTGGCTTTGGCGACTTCAGCGAAATCAGCGCCGCCTTCGATCTGGGTCTTGAGTTCGTTGCACTTGTCTTCAGTGGAAACGAGGATGTGGCGGGCGGTGGCTTTGGCCATGGGAAATAACTCCTTAAGTAAAAAAACGGTGAGCCTACCGGATTCAGGCGGTTATTTCCTGGCAAAGTTCCGTCTACTTGCCCGAGCGGACCAGAAGCGGCCTGGCCCACGGGGTTCAGGCCAAAACGATGTAGTCGTTTTGTTGGATGATGGGGGCGTGCGGGCCTTGTACAAGGTGCACATAACGGCCGTCCACCAGGTCGATGGGCAGGCAATCGTCGATATCCATTACCGCGTCGGTGTGAGCCTGGGACCAGTGGCGCAACAGGTGCTGCTTGCCCTTGCTCATCGCTTCGCGTTTGTCGCGCGCCACCAGCAACAGGTAGTGATGCGCCTCGCCGAAGCGGTTGGCCTCATAGCCGCCGAGGTTGATGAAATACAAGCGAGGCGCATCGCCATGCGGCGCCAATTGGCTGAACTCGACCTTCCAACCGTCGACACCATCGACCGCCATCCACGAATCGATGTGCACGCCCTTGGGACTGCCAAACCAGGCGTCGCGCAATTGCGGGTAGGTGGCCTGTAGCGTATCCGCCACGGCAAACGCCACATCGTGTACTTCGATCCGGGCCCTGGGGTGCTTGCCCCCGAGCATCACAACAAACAGCATTGCGGGTGATTCCTGGCGATTGATCAGAGGCCAACCATACTGCGATTGAACCCTTTTGTCCGGTCAATGCCACACTGTTAATCCGCGAACTCATCAGGAGGTTGTCATGCGTACTATCGATCTGGCCGGTGTTCCCGTCCCTGTCATCGGCCAGGGAACCTGGCGCATGGGCGAAGACCCAAACCAGCGCCGCGCCGAAGTAGCCGCCTTGCAGCTGGGTATCGACGAAGGCCTGACCCTGATCGATACCGCTGAAATGTACGGCGAAGGCGGTGCGGAGGAGGTGGTCGGCGAGGCCATCAAGGGCGGCCGCGACCGGGTATTTCTGGTGAGCAAGGTCTATCCGCACAACGCCAGCAGCCAAGGCGTGCCCCGCGCCTGCGAAGCCAGTCTTCAGCGCCTGGGCACCGACTACATCGATCTGTACCTTCTGCATTGGCGCGGCCAGTACCCCCTTGCAGAAACTGTCGAAGCGTTCGAGCGTCTGCGCGAAGCTGGCAAAATCGGCCGTTGGGGTGTTTCCAACTTTGATGTGGCAGACCTGCAGGAACTGGCGTCCCCCGCGTGTGCGACCAACCAGGTGCTCTACAACATTGAAGAACGTGGTATTGAGTTCGACCTGCTGCCATGGTGGCAACAGCACCATCTGCCCTTGATGGCTTACTGCCCGATTGCCCAGGGCGGCGAGCTGTTGGCGAGCCCGACGCTCAAGCAGATTGCCCATCGTCATGAGGCCACCCCGCGCAAGTCTCTCTAGCCTGGGTCTTGCGTCAAGAAGGCGTGATCGCCATCCCCAAGGCAGTAACGCCCGACCACATACGGCAAAATGCCGCTGCTGCGAAGCTGGTGTTGGACGAGCATGACCTGGACGCGATCGACCGCGTATTTGGCGCACCCAAGCGCAAGCACCTGCTGGCGATGGTGTAGCGCGAGCAGGAACGGCACCTTTCCTGGGCCGTTCCCGCCACCGCCGCGGTTAGCCGGCTACTGGACTGCGCCAGTCGTCCGAGCCTGAAGTGCCGGCTACTTCATGGGTCCAGACGATCTTGCGATAGGTGAAATACACGTCCTCCAGATGGGTGAAGTGGGCGTTGTCCGGGTCCTGGCAATTGGGCATGCGCGACTGGATGTCCACGATCGTCGCGCCTTCCAGTTCAATGGTGAAGTAGTGCTCCTGGGTGCCTGCCGAAGAGGTGCGAAACCATTCCAACCGGCACGACACTTCTTCCCCCGAGGTCAGTGCGCTGAATAGCAGGGGCGAGGATTTGTCGAAGACCTTGCTGATCATCAGCGGTTTATGCACGCGCTGGCCGGTAGGCTGGCCCGATTGCGGGTCGCGGGGAATGATCACCTGATGGGCAAATGCCTGCACCAGAATCTGATCCTCGTGGCCTTCCTGATAAATGTTGCCTACCGAGTCCTGGGTAAATGTACCTGCGGTGATCAAACCTTGTTTGACACCGGTAACTGAGAGGTACGCGGGTGTTGGCATGACGGGTTTCCTTGTCTGATTGAGTAGGTGCTCCCGAACGGTCAAGTTGCCGGTCGGGTGAAATGCCTTTAACAAAAAGCGTGCCTGAAAGTGCGTGGGTCAATGAAATCAAGGTGTGAGAAGTTAAAGCGTTTCATATGGGGGTGATTTTGCGGATTTTTAGTATTTTAAGTTGCACATAAGTGCGCAGTTAATTGCTCATGGTGAGAAGTGAGTAATCAGGCGCAGTTGGCGGTGATCGCGGGTTATTTAACTTGATTAAGTGCGCAAATTACTGCGCAGGCCTTGATTTTAGAGGGTTCGTAGGAAATTCCTTAAGTGTGAGGCTGTGGCTTGCTGACTGTTTTTTTGATGGCTAAGGTTCGTTCACTTCGTTGTGTGTTGAACGAGGGTTAAGCGGAGCTCTGCTACGCATTTCCCAGTATCAAGTTTGCCTATTCAGCCTTAATAGTTGTGTGCAGCCCAAAAATGGTTCATTCAGAAAAGTTGTGCGCTTATTACCAGGAACTTGCACGGAAACCTTGTTCGCCAGGGGATTTTGCCGGCAATGACGTGCGCTTCTCGACTGAGTTTGAAACCGTGGAAGCCGAGGTTGCCAAGGCGCAATCCATACATGGCGCGAGCCTGCCGGACTGGCAGCAGGTCTGCGAATTCAGCGAGCGCCTGTTGCGTGAGCAATCCAAGGACCTGCGCCTCGCTGTGTGGCTCACCTGGGGACTGCATCAACGTGATTCATTCCCGGGGTTGCTGGCCGGCCTCGGTTTGCTGGTTTATCTCTGTGAGCATCACTGGGCGGTGGTTTATCCCACCAAGCTGCGCACCCGCGTTGCCGCATTGGGTTGGCTGGTGACGCGCCTGGCCCCGCTCTTCTCGCAGAACCTGTCGCTTGTCGATCGATTGCCCTTGTTCCAGGCGTTGCAGGCACACCTCGTGCGCCTTGATGAGCTATTGAACGAGCGCCTTGGCAGCGACGCCCCGCTGTTGTTGCCAATCCGGCGACAACTGGCGGAACGTCTGGCGCGTGCCACGCAAGACGGCGCGCAGTCAGCGGGCGCTGCGGGCGTGATCACCCAGGTCAAGCAGGCGCTCACGCAGTCGCTCAAGCCTGAGTTGCTGATCAACAATGAAAAAGATGCCCAAAAAGTGCTGCGCGCCTTACAGGAACAGGCCCGTACGTTGTGTGCCTGGTGGTTGCGCCAGAATGCCACCGACCTGCGGGCCTTGCGTTTGGGACGCACCTTGGCGTGGCTGAGCCTGGTCAATTATCCCGATGCCAACAGTGAGGGGGTGACGGCGTTGCGCCCGCTGGCTCCCGACAAGCTTAAACGTTACCAGGATCGTCTCAGCCAAGGCCATCACGCCGAGCTGTTGCTTGAGCTCGAGGTCAGCCTGGCGGGTGCATTGTTCTGGTTCGATGGGCTACGCATGCTCTGGGAATGCCTTGAAGCCTTGCACGCGAACCTGGCCATGACCGAGCTGGAAACGAGCTTCGCGCTGTTATTGCAACGTCTACCGAACCTGCCTGAATTGCGCTTCGACGACGGCACGCCGTTTGCGGGCCCGGCGACCTGTGAGTGGATCACACTTCATGTTGTTCGCCACCTGCACAAAGCCGAGCCTTTCAATGCCGTTGCCGATGGCGGCAGCGAACCTTGGGAAGCCGCCTTGCAGACGGTCATGCCCAGCTTGCGCAAGGACGGGCTCAAGGCTGCCGTCGGCGTGCTCAAGCAGGGTTTGCACAGCGCTGGCAGTGAACGCGCGCGCTTTCATTGGCGCCTGGCACTGGCCAGGTTGTGCATGCGCGCGGGCAAGCCTGACCTGGGCAGAATCCAACTGGAACAGCTGGACCTCGAATTACAGCGCGCGGGCCTGGACCGCTGGGAGCCGGAACTGGCCCTGCAAGTCGGCCGGCTCCTGTACCGCTGCTATGACCTGTTGCCGCAAAGCCACGCCGTGCGCGAAAGCAAAGACGCCACGCATCGCCGGTTGTGCCAGTTCGATCTGGAAGCAGTACTCGAATAAAAAACATCAAAAGGAGAAACACCATGGCCAAAGACGGTTCGGTAGCACCCAAGGAACGTATCAATATCACCTTCAAACCCGCACTGGGTGGTGCACAGGAGGACGTCGAGCTGCCGTTGAAACTGTTGGTGTTGGGGGATTTTTCCCAGCGCGACGACCCGCGCAAGCTTGAGGATCGCAAGCCTATCGGGATCGACAAGAACAGCTTCGACGAGGTGTTGGCCAAACAGGCCCTGAACTTGACATTGAGCGTGCCCAATCGCCTTCAGGATGACGCTGAGGTTGAAGAGTTGGCGGTCCAGGTGCGAATCAACTCGATGAAGGACTTCAACCCCGCCAGCCTGGTCGAGCAAATACCGCAGTTGCAAAAGCTGATGGTGCTGCGTGAGGCATTGGTGGCGCTCAAGGGCCCGCTGGGCAACACCCCGAGCTTCCGTAAAGCCATTGAGCAGGCGCTGGCCGATGACGACTCCCGTGCGCGGGTGCTGGCCGAACTGGGGCTGAGCAGCCCTGATGCCGAACCTATTCAGTAAAAGGACA
The DNA here is from genome assembly GCF_003851705.1 of Pseudomonas sp. R2-37-08W. Lineage (NCBI taxonomy): Bacteria > Pseudomonadati > Pseudomonadota > Gammaproteobacteria > Pseudomonadales > Pseudomonadaceae > Pseudomonas > Pseudomonas sp. R2-37-08W. Next base: position 2,694,281 of record NZ_CP027728.1, read on the forward strand.
CTGATACCATGACGACTACCCAGTACAACACGCTGCCTCTGCCCAAAGCCGCCGACGAGTGCAGCATTCTCGACAATATCATTGCCCAGACGTTACTGAGCGCCGATGACGAGGCGTACAGCATCGCCAAGCGGGGTGTGTCGGCGTTTATCGAAGAATTGGTCAAGCCTCACAACCGCGAAGAACCGGTCAAGAAGCGTCTGGTCGACCGGATGATTGCCGAGATCGATGCCAAGCTCAGCCAGCAAGTTGATGAGATCCTGCACCACCCGGACTTCCAGGCACTGGAGGCAGCCTGGCGAGGGCTGCAACTGCTGGTCGAGCGCACCAATTTCCGCGAAAACATCAAGATAGAGCTGCTGAATGTCTCGCGGCAGGACCTGTTGGACGACTTCGAGGATTCCCCTGATGTTACCCAGTCGGGGCTTTACAAACATATCTACAGCGCTGAATACGGCCAGTTTGGCGGCCAGCCGGTGGGGGCGATCATCGCCAATTACTTCCTGTCCCCCAGCGCGCCTGATGTGAAACTCATGCAATACGTTTCCAGCGTTGCCGGTATGGCTCACGCGCCGTTCATCGCGGCCGCCGGGCCAGGTTTCTTTGGTCTGGAAAGTTTTACCGGCCTACCTGACCTCAAGGACCTCAGGGATCATTTCGAAGGCCCGCAGTTTGCCAAGTGGCAAAGTTTTCGCCAGAGCGAAGATGCCCGCTACATCGGCCTTACCGTGCCGCGTTTTTTATTGCGCACGCCGTACGACCCCCTTGAGTGTCCGGTCAAAACCTTTGCCTACCAGGAAAATGTGGTCAACAGCCACGAGCATTACCTGTGGGGCAATACGGCCTACGCTTTCGCCACTCGCCTGACCGACAGTTTCGCGCGCTTTCGCTGGTGCCCGAACATCATCGGCCCCCAGAGTGGCGGGGCAGTCGAGGACTTGCCGCTGCATCATTTCCAGAGCATGGGTGAGATTGAAACCAAGATTCCTACCGAGGTACTGGTTTCAGACCGACGCGAATACGAGTTGGCGCAAGAAGGGTTCATCGCCCTGACCATGCGCAAGGGCAGTGACAACGCTGCCTTCTTTTCCGCCAGTTCCGTGCAGAAACCCAAGACGTTCGGCATCAGCGAAGAGGGCAAGGCAGCGGAGCTGAACTACCGGCTTGGTACCCAGTTACCTTACATGATGGTGGTCAATCGCCTGGCCCACTACCTCAAGGTCCTGCAGCGCGAACAACTGGGCTCGTGGAAGGAGCGCACCGACCTGGAGTTGGAACTCAACAAGTGGATTCGCCAATACGTGGCGGATCAGGAAAACCCCAGTGCCGAGGTACGCGGGCGCCGTCCGCTGCGCGCAGCGCGCATCGTCGTCAGCGATGTCGAGGGTGAGCCGGGTTGGTACCGCGTCAGTTTGAGCGTACGTCCGCATTTCAAATACATGGGGGCGGACTTCACCTTGTCCCTCGTCGGCAAGCTCGACAAAGAATGAGCCGAGGCCAGGGGATGCGCCACCACAACAGCCTTTTCGAGCGCCTTGAGTCCGAGGTGTGTGCCAGCGAATGCCGTATGACGTCCGTCGCCGCGCATTTGACGAAAATGCTCAGCACCCGCGCAGGCAGCGTGCAGACGCTGCCGGATTACGGCTTGCCTGATCTCAATGATATGCGGCTCAGCCTGCATGAATCCCTGACCCAGTCACGCCTGCTGATCGAGCGTTTCATCCAGGCTTACGAACCACGGCTGGTGAATGTTCGCGTCAGGGTGCTCCCGCGCGTCCATGAAACGTTGGCACTGGCCTTTGCCATCGATGCCGGGCTGCTCATCGACGGTGGCACACAATCTGTCGTGTTCCATGCGCGCCTGGCGGATGCCGGGCAGGTAGAGGTCTGCGCAGATGGCCTTTAACCGCTATTTTCAAAGCGAACTCAGTGCCCTGCGACAACTCGGGCGGCGCTTTTCCGAGCGCAACCCGGCCCTGGCACCGTTTCTCGCCGAGACCGGTCAAGACCCGGATGTGGAGCGTTTACTCGAGGGTTTTGCATTCCTGACCGCGCGCCTGCGCCAGAAGCTCGATGACGAGCTGCCTGAGTTGACGCATTCCCTGATGCAGCTGTTATGGCCCAATTACATGCGCCCAATGCCTGCTTTCAGCATCCTGCAATTTGACCCGTTGAACTGCGCCGGCCCCAGCGTTCGCGTGGCACGGGACACCGCAGTGGAAAGCGTGCCCATCCAGGGCGAACGTTGCCGTTTCAGAACCTGCTATGCCACCGACGTAATGCCGCTGCAACTTCGTCGCCTGGATTACGCCTGCCAGGGCGAAGCAACCTGGTTGGACCTGCGCCTGACCCTGAGTACAGAGGGGAATTTCAGTGCGCTGACATTCGAATCGTTACGACTGCACCTGGCCGGAGACCACTATGTGAGCCAAGGCCTGTACCTCAGCTTGTTGCGACATCTGGATGGCATCCATCTGCAGCTATTGGACCAAAACGGTTTGCCGGTCAACGGGATCGATGGTCAACCTGCGACGCTACGGCTCAGCGCCAACCAGGTTCAGCCGGTGGGTTTTGCAGAGGAACACGCATTAATTCCTTACCCGCAAAACACCTTCCGTGGTTATCGCCACTTGCAGGAATATTTCACGTTTCCCGAGAAATACCTGTTTGTCGATGTTCAAGGGTTGGGTGCGCTGCATCGATTCCCCCAAGAGGTGCTTAAGCAGGCACATGGCATGGTGTTGCGCTTCGAGCTGCGCCCCCAGGGGCATGCGCTCCAGCGCCCCACCCTGGACAACGTCAAGCTGTACTGCACGCCTATCGTCAACCTGTTCAGTCACGACGCGATACCCATTCGGCTGGATGGAAAACAGGATGAATACCTGCTGTTGCCGGGGGAATATTCTCCGGAAAACGCCGGGGTGTTTTCCGTTGACCGTGTTACCGGATGGCGTCCTGGCGGCTTGGGCTATCAAACCTACGTGCCCTTTGAGTCGTTCGAGCATGACCATGATGGCGAAACTTCGCGGGCGCTACCCAGCTTCAGCATCCGTCAACGGCCGTCGGTCCAGCATGACGGGCTGGCTACCTGGATAGGCTTTGGCGATCGCTGCGAGCAGGGCCCGGAAACACTGTCGATCGAGCTGACTTGTACCAATGCCGGTCTGCCGCGACAGCTAAAGGCAGGTGAGATCAACCAGCCCGGCGAGCACACCCCTGAGTCATTGACGTTCCGTAACATCACTGCGCCAACCGCAAGTTTTGCGCCGCCACTGGACCAGGACTATCTCTGGAAGCTCATCAGCAACATGTCGCTCAACTATGTGTCGCTGACCGATATCAACGCCTTGAAAGTGATTCTCGCGACCTACGACCTGCCGCGCTATCACGATCGGCAGGCGCTGAAAATCAGCCAGAAAAAGTTGGGCGCGCTGCGCTCTATCCAGCACGAACCGGTTGACCGGTTGCACCGTGGCCTGCCGATTCGCGGGTTGCGGGTGGACCTGACAGTGGATCTCCTGGGGTTTGCAGGCCAGGGCGATCTGTTTGTGTTCGCTTCGGTCCTCAATCAGTTCTTTGCGCTTTACGCCAGCCTCAATTCGTATCACGAGTTGCGAGTGATCAGCACACAAGGAGACGTGTATCTATGGCCGTTCCGGATGGGGCAGCAACCCCTGCTTTGACTCAGCTTTGCCGTGCCATCCGCGAATACACGCTATTCCAGGCGGTGGTGCAGGTGGTCGCACGTTTACGTGAAGCTCATCCCCTGCTGGATGAGGATGCGCTGTATGACCAGCTGGAATTCCAGGCCAATCCAGGCCTGGGGTTTGCAGGACACGATATTGACCGTGTGGAGTTTTTCCTGGACCACGGGCGCTTGCGGGCGCGTCTGCGCATCAACGTGCTGGGGTTGTTTGGCGCGGGCTCACCGTTGCCCGCGTTTTATGCCGAGCAGGCGCTTGCGGAGCGCGCAGGTGGTAACCCCACGCGGGACTTCCTCGATATGTTCCACCACCGACTGCACCGTCTGATGTTACCGATCTGGCGCAAATACCGTTACCGGGCCTGCTTTCAACAGGGCGCCAGTGATGGGTTTTCCCAGCAAATGTTTGCGTTGATTGGCCTCGGCAGTCACGCGATACGGGACGCCTCGCTTCTTGATTGCAAGCGCTTGCTGCCTTACCTCGGGCTTCTGAGCCTGCGCGCGCACTCGGCTGCATTGATGGAGACCGTCCTGCGGTATTACTTCAAGCATGCCCAGGTGTTCATCGAGCAATGGGTCGAACGCACGGTGGACGTCGCGCATTCGCAGCGCAATGACTTGGGCCACGCCAACTGCACGCTTGGCCACGACCTGGTATTGGGGCGTCGCATCGCTGATCGCAGCGGCAAGTTCAGGGTGCACATCAAGGCGTTGGGTTGGCAGCGTTTTCACGACTTTCTGCCCACGGGAACGGCCTATGCCCCCGCATGCTCGCTGGTGCGTCTAACCGCGCGAGACGCGTTGCAATTTGACCTGCGCCTGGTACTGGCACCCGGCGAAATCAGGGCGTTGCATATCGGCGAAAACAATGTGTGCCGCCTGGGTTGGACCAGTTGGCTGGAACATGAGCGAGCGGACGGTGCGATCACGCTCGCCGGCCATTTTCATTAAGGATTGATGAGCATGATTAATGTGGACCTGCAACAACTGATCCGTACATTGACGGCCCAGACCCGCCGAGACCTGACGCGCGCGGCCGAGCGCTGTATGGCGCGTGGTGGCCATGAAGTGCTGGTGGAGGATCTGCTTCTGGCCTTGCTCGAGCATCCCGCCGGGTTGATGGCCAAGGCGCTGGCAGATGCCGACGTTTCCCTGGGCGAACTGCAAGCAGCCTTGCAGCCCAGGAGCGAGCAGAGCGCTACACGCAACCCGGTGTTCGCCCAGGCTTTGGTGCTGTGGTTACAACAAGCCGTGATGGTTGCACACGTAGAGTTGGGTCAACGTTCTGTCGATCACGGTGCGCTGTTGCTGGCACTTTTACAGCACCCGCTGGAGCATGCGGGCAGCCGGTATCACGCTGTGCTCAGCCGCCTGGATGTCGGCAGGGTGCGTGATTTTCTGCTGGGCCAGCCCAGCGAGCATCAGCCGATTGCCACGGAGTCGCTGTTGCAGCGCTTTACCCAGGACCTCACCCAGCATGCCCGTGAGGGCCGGATAGACCCGGTGCTGTGCCGCGAGCGCGAAATACGGCAATTGATCGACATCCTGGTGCGGCGGCGCAAGAACAACCCGATTCTCGTGGGGGAGGCCGGGGTGGGGAAAACGGCGATCGTCGAAGGGCTTGCGTTGCAGATCGCGGCTTTGCAGGTGCCCGAGGCCCTTAAAAGCGTTCGCGTGCTGACCCTCGATATGGGCTTGCTGCAAGCGGGTGCTGGCCTCAAAGGCGAGTTCGAGCGACGTCTCAAAGGTGTGATCGATGAAGTGAACGCATCGCCTGAACCGGTCATCCTGTTTATCGACGAAGCCCATACTTTGGTGGGCGCTGGCGCCCAGCCGGGAGGCCTGGACGCGGCCAACCTGCTCAAGCCGGCCCTGGCGCGCGGCGCGCTGCGTACGATCGCCGCTACCACCTGGTCGGAATACAAGCAGTACATCGAAAAGGACCCGGCATTGGCGCGGCGGTTCCAGCCGGTACTGGTCGAGGAGCCGAGTGTCGAGCAGGCAGTGTCGATTCTGCGGGGACTGGTGCCTGTCTATGAAGCGAGCCATGGCGTGTATGTCCGTGATGATGCGGTGGTAGCAGCGGCCCACATGAGCGCACGCTATCTGGTGGGCCGACAGTTGCCGGACAAGGCGGTGGACGTGCTGGACACCGCCTGTGCCAGCGTCCGCACGCGTCAGGCAATGCCGCCTGAGGCACTGCAGGCGCTACGCGCCGAACTGATCGAGGGCCAGCGGCAGGCGCGGGCGCTGAGTCGAGACTTTGATAGCGGATTGCCTGTGGATGCGCAGGCCCTTCAGGCGCTGAAGTTGCGCCTGGAAACCCTTGAGCACGAGCGCCAGGTACTGGAACAACAGTGGCTTGAGCACGATGGGCCGTTGGTGAAACCTGAGGTCTGCCCGCACGGCGTGGCGCATGTCATCGGCGCGTGGACCGGTATTCCCGTCGAGCAGTTGGCCCTTGAACCGAACACAAAAGTGCTTGGGTTTGCTGCGGCCATGCGCTCGCGCGTGCTTGGGCAGGACCACGCGGTGCAGGCCCTTGATCGTGCCTTGCGCGCCGTTGCCGCGGGGCTCAACAAGGTCGATGCCCCTGTCGGGGTGTTTCTGCTGGTGGGGCCAAGCGGTGTAGGCAAGACAGAAACAGCCCTGGCCCTGGCGGATCTTCTGTACGGCGGTGAACGGTTTGTCACCACCATCAATATGTCGGAGTACCAAGAGAAGCACGCGCTTTCCCGATTGATCGGTGCGCCACCGGGTTATGTCGGTTATGGCGAGGGCGGGGTTTTGACCGAAGCGGTACGCCAACGTCCCTATTCAGTCGTGCTGCTCGACGAGGTGGAGAAGGCCGACCCGGAGGTATTGAACCTGTTTTACCAGGTCTTTGACAAAGGGCGCGCGAATGATGGCGAAGGGCGGGAAATCGACTTTCGCAACACCGTGCTGCTGATGACGTCCAACCTCGCCAGCGACGCTATCAACGCGCTTTGCGCAGGCGGTCAACGACCTGAACCCCAGGTGCTGCAAGACGCCATTTACCCGGTGCTGCGTGCCCACTTCAAGCCCGCATTGCTCGCCCGTATGCGCGTCATACCGTATTACCCGATTGACGAGCAGGTGCTGCACGACGTGGCAGAGCTCAAGCTTGCGGGCCTTGGCCAACGGCTGCACTCGCGCAAACTGGCATTCACCTACACGCCAGAATTGGTCGCGCACATGACCGAGCGTTGCGCGGACGGTGACAGCGGTGCGCGGTACATCGACCAGTGGATCGAGCGCCATTTGTTGCCGCAGATGGTGGACGGTCTGCTCGGCGCCATGGCCATGGAGACCCCGGTTTCCGTGGTGCATGCGCGATTGGATGGCAACGGCCTGCCGCTCTGCGAGTTCAGCCAATGACCGACCTTGATCAATTGCCTGACCCGCTTGCCCACGCCAGCGCCTTGATCGGCTGCTTCACACGTATAGGCCTGGACAGTGACGGCGCTTCATTGCCCGGCGCGTGCGTCTCAGCGGTGGCGCAACTGAGTCACTGTGAGCTCACCCAGTTGTACCGGCTTGACGAAGCGACCGGCCGGCTTGAGCTGGCCGCCCAACACCTGAGCGCGACGCCCTCGGTGGCGGTGGCGACTTCAAGTATCGATCCGCGACATGTGCCTTTACTGCGCGACACACTGGATCAAGGCGCCGCGGTCAGTGTGGATGATGTGCAAAACAGCCCTTACGACCTGGGTTTCTTGCCGGTGCTCGCATCACCTTGGCGCGCCTTGTTGAGTGTGCCGCTGTTCAACCGCCTCAATACGCTCACGGGCGTGCTGCTATGCGCGGCCCAACGCCCGGCAGCGTTGCAAGGTTACGCGTCCTCGCTGGGCCAGTTCGCCAGCTTCGCCTTGCACCAACTGGCCCTGCTGCGCAGCCTGCGGTGGGTGCCGGCTGTTGCATCGCAAGGGCTCGCAGTATCGCTGACCGGCACGTATGGCCTGATCGGCAACAGCACAGCGATGGCGCAAACCTGCCAATTGATCAGCAAGGTGCTGCATACCCCTTACACCGTCCTGCTGCGGGGCGAAACCGGTACCGGCAAAGAAGTGGTGGCTCGGGCCATCCACCTGGCAGGGCCGCGTGCAGCCAAGGCTTTCGTGGTGCAGAACTGCGCTGCGTTCCCGGAAGGCTTGTTGGAGAGCGAGCTATTCGGCTACCGCAAAGGCGCATTTACCGGTGCCGAGCGCAACTATGCAGGGCTGTTCGACGCCGCCCATGGCGGCACGTTGCTGCTGGATGAAATCGGCGATATGCCGCTGACCCTGCAAGCCAAGTTGTTGCGGGTATTGCAGGAAGGTGAGGTTCGCCCATTGGGCGCCAGTGCTGCGCACAAGGTTGATGTGCGCATCATCGCGGCGACCCACCGTGACCTCTCAACCATGGTCGCCGAAGGCAGTTTTCGCGAGGATCTTTATTACCGGCTTGCCCAGTTCCCCATCCAGTTACCGGCCTTGCGTGAGCGAGACGGGGATGTGCTGCAGTTGGCACGGCATTTCGCCGACAAGGCGTGCGCAAGCCTGGGAAGGACACCTGTGGAATGGTCGAATATCGCCCTTGATCAACTGTCGAGTCATGCCTTTCCTGGCAACGTGCGTGAACTCAAGTGCCTGGTGGAGCGAGCCGTTCTGCTGTGTGACGACAACGTGATCCTCCCGGCGCACCTGTCGCTTCCCCAGGCGTCGGCCGCGACCGCCGTTGATGATGTCACGCTGCGCCAGCGTCTGGAGCGGGTAGAGCGCGTGTTCCTGCTCGATTGCCTGCACAAGAATCGTGGTAACCGGACCCGTACGGCGCGCGAGCTCGGCGTCGCGCGGCGCACGCTGCTTTACCGGCTTGCACGCTTGAATATCCCTTGCGGCGAAGCCAGCGGGGAGCGTTGAACGGTGCATCCGAGGATTGCCGAGATTATTGCCGCCCTCATCGATATGAAGTCGGCGGGCCCTTTCACCGAGGAGAAACCTGATGCCTGATCGTCCGTGGCACGTCGTCGTGCTTGTGTTGTGTCTGCTTGGCGGTTGTAACGCCAATTACGTATTCGATGATGCCCAATACCGTCCTTTGGGTGAGCCCCAGGCGGTGACCCGTGGCCGATAAGAAAGAGGGAGCTTGACCATGCGGCTTGTGTTTGAGGTAAGTGAGGCCGCAGGCGCAGACCCTGTGTCCACGGTGCGCAAAGTGTTTGACGGCGTGGGCGGTGTGATTGGGCGTGGCTCTGGCTGTGACTGGGTCATCCATGATTCCAGTCGGCTGCTCTCCAGTCACCACGGTTTGGTGGGTTACCGCGAAGGTCGCTACTTTCTGACGGATATCAGCAGCAACGGTATCGGCATGGCAGGCAGTTGCGAACGGTTGCACAAAGGGCAGGCGCGATTGATCGAAGATGGCGACGTGTTCGAACTGGGTGCGCTGTCGATACGTGCGCGGTTGATGGAGCCGACTCCACTTTTGCGTGAGCAGCCCATCACCACGGGAGTGCCGATTCCCGACGATGCCTTCCTGGCGCTGGACCCGTTGCGGGCACTGGACCTTGAGCATCAGCGACATAGCACGTCGGATGAACTGGCAGCTTTGAATGCGGGCGTTGGCGAGCCCGGGGCGTGGGCGGACCGGCATGCCGCCGACCGCGAGCATGTGGCAATGCCGTACCGAGTTGAGCCCGACAAGGAGCTTCCCGTAGCGGACTCTGTCGCGACGGCACCGCCGCCGGATGACGTCTTCTGGACGGAGTTTGCTGCGGCGCTGGGACTTGACCTGGGCCGGCTTGACGACGTTGCCCGAAAGGCGCTGGCGATCAAGGTGGCGCGCCTGTGTCGGCTGGAGGTTGAACGGCTGCAATACAGCCGGGCCTTTGAAGAACAGGTGCGCCTGATCTCAACCCTGCACAGCGATTATCCAGGATGATGTCCATGTATCGAGTCACCCTCACGCCCCTGTTGCTCACGCTCGGCCTGTTGGCTGGCTGCAGCGCCGTATCGCCTTTTTCGACATTGACCAAACTGGACCTGGTATTGACCGCCAGTGAGCAGGTCAACCCGGACCTTCATGGCCGACCCTCGCCGGTCGTGCTGCAACTGATTGAACTGCGCCATGGCGTAGCTTTCGAGAATGCCGACTTCTTCAGCCTGTACGACCACGCCGAGCAGGTATTGCCAAAGGATTGGGTGAGCAGCGAGGAAATAGAGCTGCGCCCAGGGGACCGACTGGCGCTCAAGCTGAGTGTCGGGCCAAAAAGTCATTTTGTGGGCGTGCTGGCGGCGTACCGAGACTTGCCGCACGTTCAATGGCGGCTGCTCGTTCCGCTCACCGCGCAGCAATTGAACCGTGCCGAGCTGGTACTGGACCACGACGGAATCCGGCTTGCCGACCCGCGCTCCGGCAAGGAGGTGCAGTGATATGCACGCGCATAAAGTCATTTGGCAGGAAGGCATGCTGTTGCGGCCGCAGCACTTGCAGCACAACGACCGCCATTACCAGCAACAGCTCAACCAGACGCGTTTGCTGGGGCCTGACGCCTGGGGCTTCCTCACGCTGGAACTCGATGTGCAGTACCTCAACATGGGCAAACTGGTGGTCACTCAAGCCAGCGGTGTATTGCCGGACGGTAGCCTGTTCGACCATGGCACCGCGATGGAGCCCCTGGTATTACAAGTACCCGCCAACCCGGGGGAACAGGCTGTTTACCTGGCGCTGCTGCTGGCAACCGGCAATCAGATTGAAGCCCGCCAACCGGAGCAGGGTGATGTCCTGGCGCGCTACCTCGCTTGTGAGGTGGAGGTAGGTGATTCGAACGCCGGTGCCGACGCTCGCTGTCGAATTCACTGCGCGCGACCTGATTTGCGTCTCCTGCTGGGTGAGCAGCACAAAGAACAGGGCTTCGTCAGACTCAAGGTTGCCCAGGTGCTGGAGTCTACCGACGCGGGGGGCGTGCGCCTGGATGCGGAGTTCGTCCCGACGTTCATTTTTATGCAGGATCGCGGGTATGTATCGTCTTGTCTCAAGGAGGTGATCGGCCTGCTGGCGTCGCGGGGGGATGCCATCGCGGCGCGGATCCGGGGCGAGAGCAGCGCCGCCGGCACGCAGGTCGGCGATTTCCTCATGCTGCAAGTGATCAATCGTACCGAGTTGGAGCTGCGCCACTGCCTGAGCCAGGCCCAGGTTCGCCCTGAAGCGGTATTCCGCGCACTGGTGGCGCTGCTCGGTGAGTTGTCGACGTTCGCCAGCGATAGCAGGCGCCCGACGCTGGATGTGCATTACCGGCACGCCGACCAGGGGGCAAGTTTCCGGGGCCTGATGGAGGCTGTGCGTGCCGTGTTGTCGGTCGTGCTGGAACAACACTCCATCGAGTTGCCGTTGCAACAACGTCAGTACGGCGTATTGGTTTGCCCGGTCAGCGACCTGAAATTGCTGGGTACTGCGACGTTCATCCTGGCGGCTACGGCGCAGTGTGATTCGGAGGCCTTGCGCCAACGCCTGCCGGCGCATTTGAAAGTCGGCGCGGTTGAGCGCATACGCGAATTGGTCAATCTGCACCTGGCGGGTATCAAGGTCAAACCACTGCCCGTAGCGCCGCGCCAGATCCCGTTCCACGCCGCCAAGACCTATTTCATGCTGGATATGAATGCCCGCGATATCGCCCAGCTGGAGCAGTCGGGTGGCTTCGCGTTCCATGTCGGGGGCGAGTTCGCCGGGCTTGAGCTGACCTTCTGGGCCATCAGGAATTGAATGCTATGGACAGTGAATACCCGCAGGACGAAAAAACCGTCCTGCTCGATCGCGACGGCCATGGGCCCGCGCAAGGGCCGCTCACGGAGTTTCCGGCGCCGCCGCGCTATGAACAATTGCAGGACCGGATGATCTACGCGAGCCAAGCACTGGGCGCACACAGCTTCACCACAGCGCTCAATCCCCTCGTGGTCGCCGCTTGGGAGCTATTGTCGCAAGTGGTCCAGCTCAAGGGCTGCTCCGGTCGGGAAAACCTCATCACGATCAACGACCGATTGTCATCCGCGGTGACTCAATTCGAAACCCGTGCGTTGCAGGGTGGCATTGAAAATACCCAGGTCATGTCTGCGCGCTACGTGTTGTGCAGCGTGATTGACGAAGCAGTCGTCACCACGTCGTGGGGCGCTCGAAGTGACTGGTCGAAGATGAGCCTGTTGAGTCGCTTTCATCACGAAACGTTCGGCGGCGAGAAAGTGTTCCAGTTGCTGGAACGCCTGGCGCGCGACCCGGTAAAACACTTGGCGATGCTGGAGCTGGTGTACCTGTGCCTGTCCCTGGGGTTCGAAGGTAAATACCGGGTGATGGAGCGGGGGGTAGTGCAACTCGAAGCCGTTCGAGATGGCCTGTATCGACAGATCAGGCAGGTGCGAGGCAATCCACCGTTGGCGCCGGTGTTGCCGGAAGGGCAGGGGCGCACGCGACGCAGGCACGTACGCGTCATTCCTGTTGGCGGATGTGTGGCCTTCACGCTGTGCGGTTTGCTCGCGATGTACACGGGATTCGCCTGGGTGTTGGAGCGAGACAGGGCAAGTGCGCTGCAAAGCCTTCAATTGTCGGCGTCGGATCTTACCCGCACGCCCTAGTAAACGCAGGGAGCAACGAATGAACGCATTCTTCAAGGGCGTGGGTGCCGTGCTGGCCAAGGTTTGGGTGTGGAGCCTGATGCTGGTGCTTTGCTGTGCTGCATTCGTGTGGTACGTCGGACCGCTGTTGGCCGTGGACGACTACCGGTTCTGGCAAAGCGCCACTGCCCGCCTGTTGACCCTCAGCGCTTTGTTTCTGCTGTGGGGATTGGCGATGGTCCTGGCGGGTGGGCGCCATGCTGCTGGACTCGAAAGGCCGGCTCCGCCAACCGCTCATCCGCCATTGAGAGCGGTGGAGGACGAGCAGAAGCACGTCCGTGGTCGTTTCAAGGACGCCCTCCACCGGTTGAAAACGTCTGCGCGCTATGGCGAGCGCAACGCACTTTGGCGCCATGATTTGCCCTGGTACCTGGTGATCGGTGAACCGCGCAGTGGCAAGACCCAACTGTTGGCGGCAGCGGGTTTGCAGTCACCGTTCGATCAGGCTGACACGCGCCCGACGGGCGGCAGCGGGCAGTGTGACTGGTACTTCGCCGATGAAGGGGTGCTTATCGACACGCCAGGGCGCTATCTGATTCAACCAGACCGTTCGGTGGACGCCGCCGGCTGGACCACGCTGTTGGCCAGTCTGAGGTGGCGGCATCGAGTGCGCCCGCTCAACGGCGTAGTGGTGACGCTGTCGGTAGACAGGCTCCTGAGCGGTAATGAGCACGACCTGGAGCAACTGGCGCGCCATGTCCATTCGCGCGTGCAGGAAATTCAGCAGGTACTGCAGGTGGATGTACCCCTCTACCTGGTGGTGACCCAGGCCGATCGACTGGCGGGGTTCATCGAGTACTTCGACTCACCGTCAGGGGACGAGGTCGGAGCGGTGCTGGGCCAACCTCTGGAGGCTGACAAGGCGGGCAATGACATCACCCAGGTTCGCCGAGCGTTCGAGCAATTACTGCAACGTTTGCACGGCGAATTGATTGAGCGATTGCACCAGGAGCGCGATGTCGAGCGCCGCGGGCGGATGCTTGATTTTCCCCAGCAGACCGCGCAAATAGGCGAGCGTTTGTGCCTGTTTATTGAGTGGGCTTTTTGCGCCCATCGCTACCAGCGCATCAGCGGCTTGCGCGGGTTCTACCTGACCTGTGCCAGCGACAGCCGCAGCCATTTCGTGCAGGGCCTGTTCAGTCGGGTGATCTTTGCCGGGGCGGACCTGGCCGCCTTGCAGACCCGGGAGCGCCAGCGCATCTGGCGGCGCAATGGGTTGCTGGGGATGGCGGCTGCGCTGGTCCTGGCGGGTGCCGGGGGGCTGTGGATGCACAGTTACGCGGCCAACCAACAACGTTTGGCTCATATCGCTGCACTTAGCGCCCCCGTCGTGCAAGGTAGCGATGAAACCTTGACGCTCCTGGCGCTGCTGGATGCTCGCTGGGCGGCGACCCAGGTGTTTCCCACACCAGGCGACGCTCCGCTGATCGAGCGAGCCGGCCTGTATCAGGGCGAGGTCAGCCGACCGTGGGTGGCACGCGCCTATGAGCAGGCGTTGCAGCAGCGGCTGCTGGGCCGCACTGTTGACCTGCTCGAAGAGCAGGTACGCGCCAGCCTCGGCGATCGCGAGCGCCTGCTCGACAACTTGCGTGCGTACCTGATGCTCAATCTGCGCGAGCGCCGGGATACCGCGTGGTTGGCGCAGCATATGGCCAGCCATTGGTCGCTGCAGTTTCCCGGTGATATGCCGGTACAGAAGCGCCTGAATGAACATTGGGCGCGACTGCTTGAGCAGCCATTTTCCGCCCGCCTCAATGACGAGCTGGTGGCTCAGGCGCGGGCCGCGCTGCGGGGCGAGTCATTGGCCGACGTGGTGTACCGGGTGCTGCGCGAACAATCGCGCGACCTGGAGCCGTTGCGTCTGGCCGAGGGCAAGGTCTTTGCCGCCATCGATCCGCCGGTTCCTGGCTTCTACACCAAAAGGTATGTGCAGTACTTCGAAGCGCAAGGCCCCAGGCTGGTGAACGCCATTGCCCAGGATAACTGGGTACTGGGCGAAGGCACTGACTTGAGCAGCGAGGATCTGCAGCGCTTGATGATCGAACTGCAACAGCGCTACTTCAGTGAGTATGCCCAGGCCTGGAGCGATGCCCTCGGTCGCATCAGGCTGCTGCACACCGACGGTCTGCGCGAGGATGCCGAACGTCTCGCGGGGCTGACGTCGGCTCAATCGCCAGTCCTTCTGCTATTGCAGCAGCTTCGTGAAAATACCCGTTTACTGCCGGGCCTGGAGCTGCCAGCAACGATGGCCCAGCCGTCAGGCGCGTTGGGCGTGGTCGCCAGGGCTGCGGTGGCGCAGGGGCAGGCTGCCTTGGGCGACTCGGCACGCCGGGCCTTGCAGCGGCGTTTTGAACCCTTGCATCAGTTGCTGGATGAGCAGCAGAACCCCAGCGCGGAGCTGGCCCAGGGGTTGCGCCTGCTCGACCAATTGCACCTGCAATTGGCGACGCTGAGCCGTGAGGGTTCGCCGGAGCAGGCGGCCTTTTTGCGGGCAAAGCGGCGCATGGACGGCCAGCAGGACGTGCTGGGCGACCTGCGTGCAGCGTCCAGCCGTTTGCCGCTTCCGCTTGCCGGTTGGCTTGAAGGGATTGGCGATCAGGCGTGGCGCCATTTATTGGACCAGGCCTATGCCCATGTCAATCAGCGCTACCAGAGCGAGGTGCAGGGGCTTTACGCCAGGGCGATTCGCCAACGGTATCCGTTCAACGCCCACGCGACGAATGATGTGGCCCTTGACGATTTTCGTGAGTTCTTTAAACCCCAAGGCGTGTGGGCGCGTTTTTACGAGGGGTACCTGCGCTCGTTTGTCACTGCGGATGGCACGCGCTACCGGTTGCGTGGGCTGGACGGACAGGGTTTGCCGACCTCACGTTCGCTGCTGGATCAACTGACGAAAGCCCAGGTCATCCGACGCAGCTTTTTCACCGAAGATCAGGGAGAGTTGGCGGTGGGTTTTACCTTGGCGCCCTACAGCCTGGATCAGTCCGTCAACCGAGCGATCCTGCGATTGGGTGGAAAGCAGCTGGAATACCGGCACGGCCCGATCATACCCATGACGTTCCGGTGGCCCATCGAAACAGATAACGGACGCGCCAGCCTCGTACTGGAGAGGGGGGGCGAATTGCGCCCCCTGGGTATCGAGAAGAGCGCCGGCGCCTGGTCGTTGTTCCGGTTTTTCGACTTGCTGCAACGCGAGCCTGCGAGTGACCGCAACGCGCAGATCGTCAAGGCCGACCTGGCCGGATTGCGCGCCAACTACCTGCTGACCAGCCAACGGACACCCAGCCCATTTGAGATGGACACGTGGCGCACCTTCCGTCTGCCGGAGCAACTGTGAACCCGATGCGGCCCACATGGCGCAGCGCCGGGCGTACACAGCGCGGGCAGTCACGGCCGCGCAATGAGGATGCCCTGCTCGATTGCCCGCAAGGAGGCTGTTGGGCCGTGGCGGACGGCATGGGCGGGCACCGGCACGGCGACGTCGTGAGCGAGTGGGTGATCAGCAGCCTGGCTTCGTTGTCGGCGCAGGGCAGCCTTGATCAGCGGGTCGATGCGGTTCGACAACGGCTGCAAGGTGTCAACCGGCGGCTGGCGGATGCGCGGCGCACCGGCAGTGCGACGATGGGGAGTACGGTGGTCACACTGTTGCTGGATAACGGGCGTGCGGCCTGTGTGTGGGCGGGGGACAGCCGCTGTTATTTGTGGCGTGAACAACGCCTGTACCAGCTGTCGAGAGATCATTCGCTGTTGCAGCGCCTCATGGACGAGGGTCAGTTGAGTGCGACGCAAGCTCGGGCCCACCCTGATGCCAGAGCCTTGACCCGGGCCATTGGCGCGCACGCGTCATTGCGGCTTGAGGTGCTGGAGCTCAGGACCCGCCCTGGCGATGTGTTTTTATTGTGCAGCGATGGTCTCTACCAGGCACTCAGCCATGTCCAGCTGGGCCTGGCGTTGAGTGCAGGCGGGCCGCAGCAGGTCGTGGAAAGATTGTTCGCCAGCGCGTTGCGCGCCCCGGCACGCGATGATTTGACCGCCGTCGTGGTGCACTCATGAGTGCGGCATCAACTCCCCCGGTTTTGCTCGTCGGCCGCTACCACCTTGAGCAGGTCGTGGGCCGGGGCGGGATGGGCGTGGTGTACCGTGCGCGGGACCTGTTACATGAGCAATTTGGCGAGCCTTGTTCCGCTGTGGCGCTCAAGCTGTTGGACGAGTCTTTGTCTGCATGCCCGGATGCCCATGTATTGCTGTTCAGCGAGTTTGCGCTGGCTCGCCGCCTGCGACATGAGCGCGTGGTGAGGGTGTATTCGTTTGAGGTGGATACATCCAGCCAGATCGCCTTTTTTACCATGGAGCTGCTGCATGGCCTGACGCTGGACCGACTGCTTGTGGAATGCCCTGATGGATTGCCGTGGGCAGAGCTGCAACCGATTGCCCTGCAACTGCTGGACGCGTTGGTTTATGCCCATCAACACAACGTGCTGCATGGCGATATCAAACCGGCCAATGTCATGGTGGGCGAAGCGGGCGTGCGTTTATTCGATTTCGGCCTTGGGCAGTCATTTGCGCAGACCCCGGCGGACTTGGCGGCGGTGAATCGCAGCCGGTTGAATGCCTGGACCCGGGCCTATGCGGCGCCTGAATTAATGGCGGGTGGCGCGTTGACGCCCGCTGCGGACCTCTATGGCGTGGCGTGCGTCCTGTATGAGCTGGCCCAGGGCAAGCGCCTCGGGGAACGCCAACCGGGCGCCGGGCTGCCTCGGCCCAGGCAGTTGCCCCGACGTTGCTGGCCGGCACTGCACACCGCCTTGGCGCAGGACCCGCAACGCCGGGCCCTGACGGTCGCCGAGTTGCGGCAGGTCATGGGGTGCAGGCGGCTTCGCTGGTTCGGCTAGCCAGCGCGTCAGCCGGCGAGGTCATGCAGTTGGCAGTAGTCGGCCCAACTCATGCCGGCCATCTGTGCGACTTCCTTGTGCACCTCGAGGCGTTGAGTTTCGAAGGCTTCGCTGGACTCGGCAGTCAGCTTGAGGGTCAGCTCCCAGGCGAACAGGCCCTGGCGCTCGGCCTGCGCCTCGAACGCTTCATACAGACGCTCGGTACGATACTGCGCCACGGTTTCTCCCCTGGCCTGGGCAGCCAGTGGGTTGAGGTTGTTCAATTCAGCGGCCACATCCGGGTGTTCGTGCAGGAACCGGTCCAGTGCGCGTTGATAGTTATCGCCAGGTGCTGACAACGCCAAGCCCCTCAGCGAGAGAGAGGGGAGTCGACGTCGGGTGCGTGCCCGTCGACGTGACGCCGAGCGCGCTTGCGCGACCTGCGCTGGAGCCAGCGTTGCAACGGTGCCAGTAAAAAGAACATCAGGTAGGCGACAAGCACTAACGTCAAATCTATCCAGGTCTCCGCGACGGGCCCGGTATACAGTTCGATGACGTTCTTGATGATAAATAGCAGCGCCACGCTGCACAGCCACAACAGGATGGTGACAAATAGGGGGCGCATTGTGCTGGACGGCTTATGGTGCATGGTAAGGCTCTCTCTCCTTTGTGCCTGCTTCTGGCCAGGCAATATTCCCTGAGTGGGCACCCGATGTTAACCAGGCTGTAACATCCTTTAACAAACGGAAACGCGGCGGATAATACCGACTCAGACAGGTTTAGGGGATGACTCAGGTCAGAAAGTTCGATTTTTTATCTAGGAATTTTCACAGCCCCCGGGGTTTTTTTGCTGAAAAGCCCGGGGAGATGGCGAAAAGCTTTCGCGCCGAGCATCAGGGCGTGTAGCGTTGACGGGTATTCCGGCGCTGATCTCCAGACCCCGCGAATACGGGCAGAGGGCGGCTCATGGCGCAAACGCTGTTCAAACTTTTCCTTACCCAGCGCCTGGCGGCCCTGGCCAGTATCGAGTCGTTGCGTGCGATTCGGGAGGGATTGTTGTGGATCCTGCCGTGCCTGTTGGTGTCTGCCGTTTTCCTGATCCTGTCCGAATGCGCCAAGGTGCTGGGCTTCAGCCCACCGATAGTGAGCTTTCTTTCGGGCCTGCATGACCGGATCAGCTCGGTGATTCCACTGCTGGTCGCCGCTTCCATTGGCTATATGCTGGCTATCCGGCACCGCTTGCCACAACTGCCAATAGCCTTTTTGTGCCTTGCCAACGTAGTGGTGGCCACGTTTCTTTTGCGCGAATACCCTCGGGCTTCGGCCACCTTCCTGCTGTTCATTGCCATCGCGTCGCCGCTGATCAATGTGCCGGCCATGGCCTGGCTGCACCGTTTGCGTTGGACTCGCCTGGTGCATGAAGACCTGATCGGACACAACCTCAAGGGCACGATCAACATGGTGCTGCCCGGTGCGATCACTGCGCTGGCATTGGTGGTGGTGTTGTCGTTGCTGCTGCAGATCCCCTATGTGGCGCAACTGCAGGGGCCGCAGGTGCTCAATACGTTACAGGCGCCTTACGGCAGCGGCCTGTTTGTGACCTTGATGAACTCGCTGTTGTGGTTTTTCGGAATTCATGGCGTGTATGCCATGCAGCCGCTGTTCGATGTACTGGATCAAGCCGTAGTACTCAACGGCACCGCGCTGGCGGCGGGTGAGCCGGTCCAATACCTGCTTAACAGCGGCCTGTTGGGCAGCTTCGCATTTATCGGTGGGTCGGGCGGCGCGCTGTGCCTGCTCCTGGCAATCCTGCTGTTTTCCAGGAGCCAGTCCATGCGGTTACTGGCGATGGCCAGTTTGCCGCTGTCGTTATTCAATGTCAGCGAAGTGCTGTTGTTCGGTTTGCCGATCATCCTCAACCCGCGGTTGTTCATACCCTTTCTGTTGGTGCCGGCGGTCAATGCGACGGTGGCGCTCGCGGTGGTGCAACTGGGTTGGGTAGCACCGGCCGTGGCCAGCGTGCCGTTTACCGCACCGGTGTTGCTCAATGCCTACCTCAGTACCCATGGCGACGTCGCGGCCGTGGTATTGCAGGTTGTACTGATGGGCCTGGGGACGCTGGTGTATGCGCCGTATGTACGAGCGATCCATCGCCAGGCCAGTGACGGCGGCACGGTATACCTCAAATCCCTGGACATGACGTTTCGCGGCCTGGAGGAGAAGGGGCGGTTGCTGGAGTTCGACCCGGTACTCGCGTCGCACCGCGCCCTGGCCCGGCAGGCCATTGAGTTGAACCGGATCCAGCAGATCAGCGACTACGAGTTCTATCTTGAGTTTCAGCCCCAAGTCTCCACCCGTAGCGGCCTGTGCACCGGCTGCGAAGCCTTGATGCGCGCCCGGGACAGCCAGGGCACGGTGCATTCACCCTGGGAGTTCCTGCAATGGTTGGCACAGGCGCGGTTGATGCCGGATGTGGACGTGTGGGTGGCGTCCCAGGCCGTACGCCAGTATCAACAGTGGAAGAAGGCCGGTTTTGAATTGCCCATGACCATCAATGTCTCCAGCGTCACCCTCAAGGACGCGGCTTATGGTAATCGCCTGGTGGAAATCCTCGCCCAGGCCCAGGGCTGGGTGTCGGTGGAGATCACCGAAGATGCGCTGGTCAGCGATATCCAGGCGACCCGTCAGACCATCCAGAAACTGCAGGCATTGGGGGCAAAGGTATATATCGATGACTTTGGCACCGGTTTTTCGGCGTTGAGTTACCTGCATCAGTTTCCGGTGGACTTCATCAAGATCGATCGCAGCTTCGTGGTTGCACAGCACGATCCCAAGGGCGCTCAGGTGCTGACCGGCATGCTGCGTTTCTGTGAGGCGCTTAACCTGGGCGTGGTGGTGGAAGGGGTCGAGACCGCCGAGCAATTGGCGTTTCTGAATACGGGGGCTGAGTTGTTCATTCAGGGCTGGTATTTCAGCAGGGCATTGCCGGGGCATGAAGTGCCGCAGTTTGTGCGGGAGCGGGCGGGGTTGGGGTGATCTGGCAGTCGTGTGCATAGGTATCTACACAACTTTGCAACTTTGTAGCAGCCTACGGTAACCACGATGCGAAGCGAGTCGCTCTTGATCTTGCTCTTGATCTAGGCGCCCCGTTAAACCACGCTGGCCGGAATTCGATATTGATTTGGGGGGTAAACCGGCAGGGATGCCGGTTTAGCCGCCCCGCGCCATGGATGGCGCGTGGCGGCGGCCCCCCAAATCAATGTCGGATTACGGGCACACCGAGCCTAGGCGAGGTGCCGAGTGGTGGGGCAAGAGCGTTTTGCTTACTTTTGCGCTTTTTGTACGGACCGGACACATGGTTGACGGGTGTGCGGGGACATGGTCGACACTTTGCGGCGAGCCAACTTCGTCGGAAAGCCATCATGCCTTGGACTACGAGAGACGCCATGAGCCTGAAAGAAGAGTTCGTTGCCTTAGCACGGCAACCCGGCAGCAACAAACGTGAGTTGTGTCGACGATTCGGTATCAGCCCACAAACAGCGTACAAGTGGCTCAAACGCTACGAGGCGCTGGGTCAGCCTGGTCTGCAAGAGAAATCCCGCAGGCCAGCGACCAGCCCTAAACTGACTCAGACGGCTTTGGAAGCCCAAATCATCGCACTTAGACAGGCCCATCCAGCATGGGGTGGACGCACCATTAGTAGCCTGTTGGAAAAGCGCATTGCTCCCAGCACCGTCACCAATGTCTTGCACCGCCATGGCCTGATTCAACCGCCTCAGAAGGAACATACGGCGACGTTGCGATTTGAACACGACGCGCCTAATGATCTGTGGCAGATGGATTTCAAAGGACATTTCGCACTGCAACAAGGTCGATGCCACCCCTGACTCTGTTGGATGACCACTCCCGGTTCAGCCTAGCCATTGATGCCTGTGATAACGAACGGGGAGCCACGGTGAAGGAGAAGATGATCGAGGTTTTCCAGCGCTATGGCTTGCCAGTTCGGATCAACGTTGATAACGGCGCTCCCTGGGGCTCGCCACGCAATCCGGGTGAAGTTTCAGAACTGAGTATCTGGCTGATTCGCCTGGGAATTCGGATCAGCTTCAGCCGTCCTCGCCATCCTCAAACCAATGGGAAGATCGAACGTTTCCACCGCTCGCTCAAAGCAGAAGTGCTTGATGGGCGTTATTTTTCCACACTGATGGAGGCTCAATCGGCTTTTGATCAATGGCGTGAGGTTTATAACCTGCAGCGCCCTCATCAGGCGCTGGGCTACAAGGTGCCTATGGACCGCTATCGGAGCAGTCCCTGGGCGTATCCACAGCAACTGTCGGAATTTGAATATGGCCCAGATGATGTGTTGGCTAAGGTTTATGACAGTCGATTTCGCTTTCAGAAACGCTACTTCAGCATCGCCAAAGGTCTGCGTGGACAACACATCGCAATACGTCCTAACGCTGAGAGAGATGGCTTATTTGACGTCTACTTCTGTCATCAATTTCTACGGACCTTCGACGTGAATAACCCTGACTACGGGGCATAATGTGTCCACTATGTCCCCGCACAGGTGTCAACCATGTGTCCGGTCCGTACACGCTTTTCAAAAGTGAGCCGCTGTAAAAGCGGAACCCATAACAGCCGTGACCGCAGAAACGGATATGTACTCGGTCCGATCCAACATCCTGGTCGGCCCAGAGGCCGCCATCGGGGGCAAGCCCCCTCCCACATTAGACCGCCTCGTAGCCCCGATTGGTCCGCTCGATCTCCTCGACCAGTGCGTCTATCCCCTCCAACCGTGCCCGATTGTCATGGTCCCAAGGATGAAAGCCCGGTTTGAAATAGTGCAGCCACGGCCGCAGCATGCGCGCAAAGATGCCCTTGGGGGCATACAGAAACTTGAGCATGCGCCAGAACCCCTGCAGATGCCCACCCGACTTGCGGTCGGCAATCAACAGGCGCACATGGAAATCGAACACCACCAGCCAGAACAGCAGCGTGGTAAACAGCATGGTGCCGGTGCGCAGCAAGTAGCGCTTGGGCCCAGGCGTGATCACCCGGTTCCACACATCGAAGGCCACCGCTTTATGTTCGGTTTCCTCAAGGGCGTGCCAGTACCACATCTGCTGGTAGCCCTTGAGTGAGTCGCCGAAACGCGACGGGTCGCTCAGCAGGATTTCCGCGAGCATCGCGGTGTAGTGCTCAAGGGCAATGGTCACCGCGAGGTTAAAGGACGGCGGCAAGTGCTTCTTTTGCAGGTCGAGAAAGAATTTCAAGCGGCGATCGAGGCTGTGCGCCGGCAGGCCTGCCGCTTGCAGCAGGTCGTTGTAGGCCACGTGTTCACGGCTGTGCATGGCTTCCTGGCCGATGAAGCCCTGGATTTCTTTCTTGAGGTCCGGATCGTCGATGCGGGAACGGTAGTGGCGCACGCTGTCCATGAAAAACAGCTCGCCCTGGGGAAACAGCAGCGACAGGGCATTGAAAAAGTGCGTGATGAACGGGCCTTGTTCATGCCAGTTGGTGATGCGCCCGGCGGGCAGGGCGAAGCGGATATCACGGCGAATCGGCAACATGGGGTGTGCTCCTGTTCAGAGACGGGGCTCGTCGTTGGTTTCAAACACGGGCGTGCGTGGTTTAGGCGCCATGCGCCTGCTGGCAAACACCACCAGCGCTTGATAGGCCGCCGGCAGGCACCGGGCGAGCAGGTCGAGCAAATACGCGTCGCGGCCGATCAGCACGCGGCGTTTGTTTTTGCGCACGCCTTGCAGGATCACCTTGGCGGCCTGGTCGGCGTCGGTGATAAACAGTTTTTCGAAATCGGCGCGCGCTTGTTGTTCGCTGTGGATAAGGAAACCGGTCATGTTCGCGTCGATCCGGCTGCTGCGGCAGATGTCGGTGCGAATCCCGCCAGGATGCACGCAGGTGGCGGAGACGCCGCAGCGTTGCAGGTCCAGCTCCTGGCGCAGTGCTTCGGTAAAGCCGCGCACCGCGAACTTGCTGGCGTTGTAGCCACTCATGCCGGGCTGGGCGAACAGGCCGAACACGCTGGAAGTGTTGACGATATGCCCGTCGCCACTGGCCTTCAGGTAAGGCAGGAACGCCTTGGTGCCATGCACCACGCCCCAGAAATTGATGCCGACGATCCACTCCAGGTCGGCATAGTCCACGCCTTCCACGGTGCTCGACAGCGCCACTCCGGCATTATTGAAGACCAGGTTGACCTGGCCATGCTCGGCCGCACACCGCGCCGCCCACTCCAGCATGGCTTGGCGGTCCGAGACATCCAGTACCTGGGTGGTGACGGTCACCGGCGACAGGGTCGAGGTCCTGACCAGGTCCCGCGTGTGCTCCAGCCCCTGGCTGTTCTTGTCGGCCAAGGCCAGGTGGCAACCCTCCCGTGCCAGGGCCAGTGCCAGTGCGCGACCCATGCCGGAGGCCGCTCCCGTAATTGCCGCCACGCGGCCGGTGAATGACTTCATGACAGACTGCCTTCTGTGGCGCAATGAGGGGTTGCTGCGGCGCGCGGCACAGGCACAACCGGCGCCCGGCTGACCACATAGTCCTTGAGCGCAAAATGCCGGGTGACTTGCTTGAACCGCCACGTCGAGCCGGGCCACAGCGTGGTGTTCTTGCCGGTACGCGGGTCGAGGTACCAGCTTTGGCAACCGCCGGTATTCCAGATGGTGCGCTTGAGCTTGCCTTGCAATTGCGCGTTGTAGGCCTGCTCCACGGCGGGTTTGACCTCCACCATGGCGATGCGTTGGCGCTGCATCTGTTGCACCGCATCAAGGATGTAAGCGACCTGGGCTTCGATCATCAGGATCATCGAGTTGTGCCCCAAGCCGGTGTTGGGCCCGACGATCAGGAACAGGTTGGGATAGCCCGGTACCGTGGTGCCTTTATAGGCATGGGCGCCGTCGTGCCAGGTGTCCATCAGGTCGATGCCGTTGCGCCCGATGATGCAGCCACGGGGCAGGGGATCGGCGGCCTGGAACCCTGTGCCGAAGATCAGGCAATCGGCGGGGTGCTTGACGCCGTCAGCGGTGATCACGCCATCGGCTTCGACCCGCAGCACCTGCTCGGTCACCACCTCGACATTACTGCGTGACAACGCCGGGTAGTAGTCGTTGGAGATCAGCACACGTTTGCAGCCGATGGTGTAGTCCGGCGTCAGAATCTTGCGCAGGGAAGGGCGGGCCACTTGTTTGCGCAAATGACGCAGGGCGATTTTCTGCACCATCTTCATCAAGCGCGGGTGCAGGGCAAAGCCCACCACGCGGCCTTCCAACGCCCAATAAAAGGCACTGCGCACCAGCCTTTGGGTCACCGGCAGATGCTTGAACAGCCAGCGTTCGACACCTGAGATCGGCCGGTCGGGTTTGGGCATGATCCAGGGCGGCGTGCGCTGGAACAGGTCCAGGTGCGCCACTTGCGGCGCAATCTGCGGCACGAACTGAATAGCACTGGCGCCGGTGCCGATCACCGCCACGCGCTTGCCCTTCAAACTGTAGTCATGGTCCCACTGCTGCGAGTGGAAACGCTTGCCCTTGAAACTGTCGAGCCCAGGAATATCCGGCAATGCAGGACGCGACAGGCCACCCATGCCCGACACCAGCACTCGCGCACTGACTTGGCGGCCATCGCTGAACGTCAGTTGCCAGCGTTGCTGCTGATCATCGAACACCGCCCGTTGCAGGCCCATGCCGAAACGCAGGTACGGCGCCAGCCCGAAACGCCGCGCGCATTGCTCCAGGTAAGCGCGAATCTCCGCTTGCGGGGCAAATTGGCGCGTCCAGTCGGGGTTGGGCGCAAAGGAAAAGGAGTAGACATGGGACTGCACGTCACAGGCACAGCCAGGGTAGTGGTTGTCACGCCACGTACCGCCGAGTGTGTCGGCCTGCTCAGCGACGAAGAAATCGCTGAGCCCGGCTTGCTTGAGTTTGATCGCCATGCACAGGCCGGCGAAGCCTGAGCCGATGATGGCGATGTCGATGGCGTCGCTGTGGGCATTCATAAGCGGTCCTTGGTGGGCATCGGATGTGCTCCTGTTTTTCTTTTGTGTTTTAGATAGAACACCATTGCAAAGGAAAATTGAATTATTTATTTTAAAAAAAGATTTTAAATAATCTACCTGAAAATTTCGCCTACGCTAGGACCTTGTTCGATCTATGCGACTTGTCCGACAGACGCGCATGGAGGCTGGGTCCAAGGTGTGGACGAAGGTTGAGGCCTGATCAATCCCGATCGGGTCGCCAACAGCAGGGAAGCAGAGGACCGAGCTATGGCTGTCGAGTGGGTTGTCGCTGCGGGTGTGGTGATAGGCGCGAGCGCTGTGTCGTGGGCTTTCAGCGCCTGGATGACACGGCGTATTGAAACCGCCGTTCCGATCAACGGGCGCGTCGTCGAGGTGGATGGCGAGCGCTTTCATTATGTAGACGAAGGCCAAGGCCCGGCGCTGGTGATGATCCACGGGCTGATGGGCAGCAGTCGCAACCTGACTTACGCGTTATCCGGTCAGTTACGTGGGCAGTTCCGCGTCATCAGCGTCGATCGCCCAGGGTCGGGCTACTCCAGTCGGCACAACCACACGGCGGCAGACCTGCCGACCCAGGCGCGCCAAATGGCCGCTTTTATCAAAACCCTCGAGCTGGATCAGCCGCTGGTGCTTGGGCATTCCCTGGGCGGTGCGGTTGCCCTGGCGTTGGCCCTTGACCATCCGCATTCGGTATCCGGCTTGATCCTGGTGGCGCCCTTGACCCATCCCCAGCGCATGCTGCCGTTGGTGTTCCTGCCCCTGGCCGTGCGCCCTGCCTGGCTGCGACGCTGGGTGTCGCGCACCTTGACCCTGCCCATTGGCCTGTTGACCAAGGGCTCGGTGGTCAAGGGCGTGTTCGCCCCCGATGCCGCCCCGCCAGACTTCGCTACGCGCGGCGGCGGTTTGCTGGGGATGCGTCCCGAGAACTTCTTTGCCGCGTCCACTGAGATCAACCGAGTCAACGATCACTTGCCGGACATGGTCAAGCGCTACCCGCTGCTGACGCTGCCAATCGGCCTCATCTACGGCGCCCGGGATAACGTGCTCGACTTCCAGAAACACGGTCAGGGCCTGGCCAGCAAGGTGCCCGGGCTGAAGCTGCAGGTGGTGGAAGACCGAGGGCACATGTTACCGATTACCGCCACGGAACGAGTGGTGGCGTTGGTCGAGCAGGTTGCCAAACGGGCTGGGCCTGCGCGAAGCGCCGCCGTATTGCAGCCCTCGTTTGCCATGGCGGGTAAATAACCATGCCATCCGATCTGCGGTTCCAGTGCGTCAACGCCCGCCCTAGACACCTGGCCGGCGCTCTGAAAAAGAGACTGCCCGGTCACGCAAAAAGGCCCGGATAAACTGGTTGACGACCTAACGATTCCGCGCTATTTATTTAAAAAATTATTTCAATTTCTAATTTGAAACATTTTTTGAAATGCCTAAGAGCGAATAAAATAATGAAAAAAACGCCTTTTATCGCATGGTTGATGTCTTGGAGCGGTCAGCGCTCCGCCCTCCTGTTTGCTGCCTTCGCCTGCGCTCGGAGGTGGGCATGAACCCGTCCCTGGCGGTGCCAGGCGTCTGGGCCGACGGCAAGCGTTACCTGTGGTGGCTCGGCATCATGCCCCTGGCGACGCCACTGCTCTCGGGGGCCCTGGCTATCGGCACCGGTATTCAGCAACTGTGGTGGATCGGTGTGCTGGTCATCTTCGGCCTGATCCCATTGATCGACGGCCTGTTGGGTGAAGACCTCAGCAACCCGCCGGAATCTGCCGTCAGCCATCTCGAATCCCAGCGCTACTACCGTTGGATCGTCTATACCGGCGTGCTGTTTGTGATCGCCTCGGTCGTGATCACCGGTTGGCTCGCCGCCGGCGGCATTGACTGGATCATCGGCGGCGGGCTGCTGCGGGCCACCGCGGCCCTCGATCCATCGAGCGGGCTGGCACATGCCGTAGCGTTCATTACCGCCCGCACTGAGCTGCACGGCCCCGTCAGTGGCTTCACTTATCTGGGCATGGCGATGTCCACCGGGGCCGCTACCGGCATCGCGATCAACACCGCTCATGAGTTGGGGCACAAACCCAAGCCATTGGAAGTGTTCCTGGCCAAGGTCACGCTGGCGCCGACGTTCTACGGGCACTTCTACACCGAACACAATCGTGGCCACCACGTACGCGTCGCCACACCGGAAGATCCGGCCAGTTCGCGCCTGGGTGAAAGCTTCTGGGCCTTCCTGCCGCGCTCGGTATGGTTCAGCGCTCGCTCTGCCTGGAACCTGGAGCGCGAACGCCTGCGCAAACTTGGCCTGCCGGCCTGGCACTGGAAGAACGCGGTGCTCAGCGCCTGGATGTACAGCGTGCTGCTCTGGGGCGCGATGATTGCCTGGCTGGGCGCGGCAGTGATCCCGTTCCTGATCATCCAGGGCGTCTACGGTTTCTCGTTGCTGGAAGTGGTGAATTACGTCGAGCATTACGGCCTCAAGCGCCAGAAATTGCCCAATGGTCGTTATGAGCGCTGTTCGCCGCGGCACTCCTGGAACAGTAATCGAATAGTCACCAATATCTTCCTGTTTCAATTGCAACGGCATTCCGATCATCATGCCAATCCCACGCGTAGTTATCAGTCGTTGCGCCACTTTGATGAGTCGCCGCAACTTCCCTATGGTTACGCGAGCATGATTGTCTGGGCCTATGTGCCGTATTTGTGGCGGCGCCGGATGGACCATCGTGTATTGAATCATTATGCCGGTGATATCAACTTGGCTAATCTCCAGCCTTCACAGCGCTTGAAGTATCTGGAGAAGTACAGCGGCGAAGCCAAGCCGTTTTAATTTGAAATAAAAACGCGTTTTTCGAGTGTATTTCGATAAGGATTTCTACGTCGATTGTTTGTTAGCTTAGTTGCAGGATGGTTGTTTACCCGAACGAAAATAATTTCAAGGGAAGGGCGTAAACATGCAAGTAACTCAGGTCACTATAAAGTTCACCGTTAATGTCGTACTGGCCGCGCTGGGCTTGATCGCGTGGCATCACGCACAGGCCGCACGTATCGAACCTGCCGGTAGCGCGTTTACAGCCCAGGGCCCAATCAGCTTCTCCAAAGGCGCGTTGATCAGTGCCGACTGCACCATCAAGGTGGCCGGCAAAGTGACGGCCGATGGGACATCCGTCAATATCGACAAAGTGGCGTTCGATGGCGGGCTCAAGTGCAGCCGGGTCGAAGCTATTAATTTGCCATGGATCTTGACTGCAAAGAATACAAAAAGCGGCTCGATGTCGAAGATCAGCGTGGACGTGCATGCATTCGGTCTGGGCGGCAAGTGCGGTCCTTCTACCGCAGTCGGTACGTGGGATAACGCCACCGGCAAGTTGGAGGCTGCCAATGTACCTATTGGTGATGACTGCACCATTAAAACGGTATTAATCAAGATGCCGCCTGATTTCAAAGTAGTTGAATAAGGTTGTCGGACTTAACTGAATTTGGCTGGAATACGAAGTTCTGCAGTTTCACCGTGACTTCGTGTTCATGGTCATTACCCCAGGCGAATAACTCGCCATTACATGTGAGGCAAAATAATGAAAAGCTTGAAAACCCTCGTTTGTGCAACTTCGTTTGCAATGTGCTTCGGCGCCGCGTCGATGGCCAGTGCGGCTTCCGTCTCTCCGGACGGTCCGTTCTCGACTAACGCCGGCACCATCGTGGTGAAGTCGCCTTCGTCTTTTGGCGCGGCAGTGACATGCGGCATCACTTTTACCGGCAACGTTAGCGGTGGCGTGGCCTCGATCAACGGCGCAACGCTGACCGGCGGCGGTCTGTGCGCCTTGCCAACGCTGACTAACCTGCCTTGGGTATTGACTGCTGCGACGGGCACCACCGGTACCGTGACCAATGTCGGCTACAAGATCAACTCGATCCCAGCCACCAACTGCGGACCAACCCCTATCGCAGTCACTTGGGCTGCAGGGACCAAAACCCTTTCGGCCGCCAATCAGTCGCTGAGCGGAAACTGCACTGTGGTTTCGCTGAACGTTGTGGCCCCGACGCTCACGGTAAACCCGTAAGCGCGTGACTCCGTAAAGGGCTGATCACCCGTTGAAATGCCGGCGCCCCCGCGAGGCGCCGGTCAACGGTAAATCGCATTCGCTTATCACCTATCCCTGATTGTCATACACCGCTCCAGTACAGGCGCTTTTGAACAACGCTCCATGGCTACACGACCCACCGGCAGGGGCCGGGCGCACATAATAATAGGGAGTACCGCATGAATAATAAGAAACAACACGCTTACAGGTTACTGGGACTGGCCCTGTTGGGAGGCCTGATCACTACGGGGCATGTGCAGGCGGGCGGGTTTTCCACGCCCACTTATGGCGCCCCCGGTTGGGGCCGCGCATTTGGTGGCGGTTCTCTGTTCAAGAATGACCCGAGTGCGGCGTACAACAACCCAGCGGCCATGGCGTTCATCGATTCAACCATCGTGCAGCAGACCGTCGATTACGCCCGGATCAAGATCAAATATTCCGGCCAGGCGTATGACCATAACGGCAACCCGGTGACCAATACGCCAGTGCTGGATGACCAAGGCAACCTGGGCGATCCGACCCTCAATACCAATAATGGCGGCCAGGGCGGTTTCACCGCATGGCTGCCCACTGGTTTTATGGTCATGCCTATCGGCGACCGCTTCGCTTTTGGCCTGAGCCAGGTCGTACCGCAAGGTATGAAAAGTACGTGGAACGAAAACTCAAAACTGCGGGATTTCGCGGTCGACACCAAAATCGAGACCATCGGCCTGACAGGCTCCTTGTCGTTCAAGGTCAATGATGAATTTTCGATCGGTGGTGGTGCCATCGTTCAGCGCAGCCAGGGCAACGTCAGTCAGAACGTTGATCTGTTGGCTGCCGCAGATGTTTCTCCCGGGCTTGGCGGCACTGGCTTTCCGACCGGTGTTGGGCATTCCCTGATACGCGTGAAAGTCGACAACATCTCGGTAGGCTGGTTTGGTGGCGTTGTGTGGAAACCGACGCAGCAAGACACGCTGGGTTTGAATTATCACGCCAAGATCAAAAACAAGATGACCGGCAAGTACGACGTTTATACGGACGCCATCGGTCGTAACACAATGACCAACCCTATTGGTCCGAACGGAGAGACGCTGGTTGAAATGGCCTATCCCGGTCTCAAGCTGTTCCCGGATGGCGCGCATGCCAGTGCGCAACTGGATATCCCGGCGACTGCTGCGATTGACTGGGTCCATCAGTTCAATGACCGCTGGACGCTCGGTGTGAGTGCTCAGTGGACTGAGTGGTCCTCGTTCCAGGATCTCACACTCAAGTCTCAGGGCTCGACCATTGTTGCCATTCCCTACAACTACAAAAACGCGTGGATGACCTCAATCGGCGGCGACTACAAAGCCACCGACGAACTCACCCTGCGTGCAGGTGTGGCGTATGACCAGACGCCTACCCGTAACTCCACGCGTGACCCGCGGATCCCTGATGGCGATCGTTATTTCCTGGCGTTTGGTGCCGGGTACGACATCAAGGCAGTGCCGGGCCTGTCAGTGGATGGCGCGTACTCGCACCAGTTCGTCGAAAAGGTCAACTTGAAAACCAAGAACGTCGATCGCCTCGGCGCTGCTCAACTGGACGGGAAGGCTGAGTCGTCAGGTGACGTCGTGAGCTTGTCGGCGACCTATAAGTTCTAGTCACGCACCTGACCGTGTTGAAGCCGGGTATTCAGCGCATCTTGAGACCCGGCGCACACTGACACGCTTACAGAACAAGCCGCAGAACCTAATCGGAGCCACATGACTGATGCAATTAGGCTGACTCGTTCAGCCCTGAATATTTTCGCCAAACCATTAAATAAAAATTTCAAAACAAAATTTGAATTTATTTTCCCGAGTTTGTAGTGTGGCTCTACGCCCCGCTCAATCCGAGCGGTCCGCACGGGTGCCACGCCCTGAATCAAGTAGAGGTATCCCATGGTTATCTGGTTATTGGTGGGTGTCGTCGCGGCGATTGCCCTGGCGTATCGACAAGCCGCTGCCACCCTGTGGCTGGGCGCCGGCCTGGTATGGCTGGCGGCTGGCTACCTGTTCAACGCAGTGGCCGCATTCGGCGCTACCGTCGCAGCGGTGCTGGTGGTGTTGCCGGCTTTGTTGCTGGCGATCAAACCCCTGCGCCGCGTGCTGTTGACCCGCAAGGCCTTGGGGCTGTTTCGTACGGTCATGCCGGCGATGTCCGACACCGAACGTGCGGCCATCGAATCGGGCACCGTGTGGTGGGACGCCGAGCTGTTCAGCGGCAAACCCAACTGGCAGCGCCTGCTGCAAGCCGCGCCGGCCACCCTGAGTGCCGAGGAGCAGGCGTTCCTCGACAACGAAGTCGAAACCCTGTGCGACATCGCCAACGATTGGGAAACCACCCAGGTGTGGCAAGACATGTCCCCGAGGGCTGGCAATACACCAAGGAAGCCGGCTTTCTCGGCATGATCATTCCCAAGCAGTACGGCGGCAAAGGCTTCTCCCACTACGCGCACTCCCAAGTGGTGATGAAACTGTCGACCCGCTGCTCGGCGGCGGCCATTTCGGTGATGGTGCCCAACTCCCTGGGCCCCGCCGAACTGCTGCTGCATTACGGCACCGAGGCCCAGCGCAACTATTACCTGCCGCGTCTGGCGCGGGGTGAGGATATTCCGTGCTTCGCGCTGACCAGCCCGTATGCCGGCTCCGATGCCGGGGCCATTCCCGATGTGGGGATTGTGTGCAAGGGCCTGTACGAAGGCGAGGAGGTGCTGGGGTTCAGCGTGACCTGGGACAAGCGTTACATCACCCTCGGCCCGATTGCCACGGTGCTGGGCCTGGCGTTCCGTGCCGAGGACCCGGAGGGTTTGCTCGGTGCCGCAGGTGCCCTGGGCATTACTTGCGCGCTGATTCCCACCTCCCATCCAGGCGTGAACAGCGGCCGTCGCCACTGGCCGCTGAATGCGGTATTCCAGAACGGTCCGACCACCGGCAAGGATGTGTTCATTCCGCTGGAGTGGGTGATCGGCGGTCGCGAACAAGTTGGCAACGGCTGGCGCATGCTGATGGAATGCCTGGCGGCGGGCAGGGCGATTTCACTGCCGTCGGCCAACGTCGGCCTGGGCAAAGTGGCGGTCCGTGGTACCAGCGCCTACGCCGCGATGCGTAAGCAGTTCGGTCTGCCCATCGGCAAGTTCGAAGGGGTGCAGGCACCGTTGGCCCGCATGGCCGGGCACTTGTATGCCTGTGATGCGGTGCGCAAGGTGTCGGTGGCGTCCCTGGATGCCGGCGAGAAACCTTCGGTCATCTCGGCCATCGCCAAATACCACGTCACCGAGCGCGCGCGAATGATCGTCAACGATGGCATGGACATCGTCGCCGGCAAGGGCATCTGCATGGGGCCCAATAATTTCCTGGCGCGCGCCTATCAGCAAAGCCCCATCGCCATCACCGTGGAAGGCGCGAACATCATGACCCGCTGCCTGATCATCTACGGCCAGGGCCTGATCCGCTGCCATCCCTATGTGCTGCGCGAAATGGAAGCGGCGCGCAACCCGGACCAGCGCAAGGCCCTGCGGGCGTTCGACAGCGCGATGTTCGGTCATGTGAGTTTTGTACTGGCCAACACCGTGCGTGCCACGGTACATGCGCTGACCGCCGGCCGGCTGCTTTCTGCGCCGGCCAAGACTGACCCGGCGCTGGCTTCCTGCTACCGCCAGGCCAATCGTCTGTCGGTGGTGCTGGCATTGGTCTCGGATGTTTCCATGGGGGTGCTGGGGGGCACCCTCAAGCGCAAGGAAAGTATCACCGGGCGCCTGGGCGATATGCTGTCGCAGTTGTACATCCTGTCTTGCGTGCTCAAGCGCTTTGAGGACGACGGCCGGCCCCAGGCCGACTTGCCGCTGGTGCATTGGGCGGCCCAGGACGCATTGTTGCGTGCCCATGAAGCGCTGGCCGAAGTGCTCGACAACTACCCGTCCAAAGCCGCTGCGGCAGTACTGCGGGCCTTGAGTTTCCCGTTTGGCATTCCTTTGCGCAAACCGTCGGATCGCCTGTTGGCCCAAGTCGCCGAGGTCGTACAGACCCCCGGCGAAACCCGCGACCGTTTGCTCGCCAACTCCTACATCCCGCGCCCGGAAATCGACAAGCTGGCCTATGGCGAACTGGGGTTCCGCCTGTTGCCCCAGGTGGAGCTGATCGAGGCACGGCTCAAGCCCGTCATCAAGCAAGGCCTGCTCGCGCCAATGCCGATTTCGTCTGCGGCCTTTACCGGCTGGCGCGTCAAGGCACGGGCGTTGGACCTGATCAGCGACGACGAAGACGCTTTGCTCGCACGCTATGTGGAATACGCCGACCACGGCATCCAGGTCGACGACTTCCCGCAGGACTTCGGTTTGCTGGAGGCCCTGCAGCAGCGCAAGCAGGCGTTGGAGCCCGCCAAACGTCGCGCCAGCCAAAGCGAAAACGCTTCGGTCAATTAATCCAAACGCGGTCCCAATGTGGGAGGGGCTTGCCCCCGATAGCGGTGGCTCAGATGCAGATTCACTGACTGACACTCAGCTATCGGGGGCAAGCCCCCTCCCACATTTGATCGGATTTACAAAGCAGGATTTGTGTTATGAGTGACCGCTACCTTTCTTTCGTCAATTCCCCCTGGGGGCGCCGCCTGGCCCAGGCCGTCGGCTTGCCGCAACCCTTGCCCCTGCAGCGCCATCGCAGCGGCCAGCACGGGTTGGCCAACCCGGTCATCGTCGCCGGGGCAGGGCGCCTGACCGAGCACGTACATCGCCTCTTCAGCAGCACCGACACCGTCGCCGCCACCCCGGCGACCGTCAAGGCGCCGTCGACGGTGAAGGTGCAGGGCGCGGTGTTCGATGCCACGCACGTGGCCGACCTGCAGCACCTGGATGAGCTCTATACATTTTTTCACGCCAACGCCAGACGCCTGAGCCAACACGCGCGCGTGGTGGTACTCGGCACCGCACCGGAACATTGCCAGGACTTGCCCCAGGCCGTCGCCCAGCGCGCGCTCGAGGGGCTGGTGCGCTCGTTGGCCAAGGAGCTGCGCCGGGCGATCACCGTGCAATTGATCTACGTGGCGCCGGGCGCTGAAGACGCGTTGGACAGCAGCCTGCGCTTTTTCCTGTCGCGCCGTTCGGCTTATGTGTCGGGGCAAGTGATACGCCTCCAGAAGCCGGTGGACAGTCACATCACCTTCCATTGGGACAAACCGTTCGCCGGCCGTCGTGCCCTGGTGACCGGCGCCTCCCGCGGCATCGGCCTGGCCATTGCCCAGGTGTTGGCGCGCGACGGTGCCCATGTGGTGTGCGTCGACGTGCCCCAGGCCCAGTCGGCGCTGCAGCAGGCCGCCGACAGTGTGGACGGTTCGGCATTGCCCCTTGACATCACCGCGCCGGATGCCGCCGCGTTATTGCAGGCGCATGTCAGCCAGTATGGCGCCTTCGATGTGGTGGTCCACAATGCCGGAATCACCCGCGACAAGACCATCGCCAAGATGACCGAAACCTCCTGGCGCAGTGTGCTGGCGGTCAACCTCGAGGCGCCGTTGCAGCTCAGCCAGGCGCTGCTGGACAACCACGGCCTGAACCCCGGTGGGCGGATTGTGTGCGTCTCGTCGATTTCCGGTATCGCCGGCAACCTCGGGCAGAGCAACTACGCCACGTCCAAAGCCGGGGTGATCGGCCTGGTGCAGGGCCTGGCCCGCGTGCGGCGGCGCAGCAGGTGACGGTGAATGCGGTGGCGCCAGGGTTTATCGAGACGCAGATGACCGCGAAAGTCCCGCTGTTGATCCGCGAGGCCGGGCGGCGCATGAATTCCTTGCTTCAAGGCGGCCAACCGGTCGACGTGGCCGAGGCCATCGCCTGGCTGGCGCATCCGGCGTCCGGTGGGGTCAACGGCCAAGTGGTGCGGGTGTGCGGTCAAAGCCTGCTGGGAGCCTGAACCATGGACTACGTGACCCAGATCATCGACCCGCCATCGCCCACGGCATGTGGACCCTGGGCCGTGCGCTGGCGGCACAGCAGCCACCGGGTGGCCTGGACCACGCCGAGGCCCATTGCGATTTCAAGTTGCCGATCTTCCTGCCCGGCCAGGTCGCCCTGTGGAGCCGCCCCGTGACCGGCCCGCTCCGTGAATTCGAAGTGCGCAATGTGGCCGGCGACAAACCGCATATGCGCGGGTTGTTGCTGTGGGATCAAACGCCTGGAATGAGAGCCTTACATGAGTGACTACAGCTTCAATCCGCCACCGACCCGACGCGTGGCGATCATCGGCGGTAACCGCCTGCCGTTTGCCCGTTCCAACACCGTGTATGCCCATGACAGTAACCAGGACTTGCTGGTGGCCGCCCTGCAAGGCCTGGTGGATCGCTACAACCTGCACGGTCAGCGCCTGGGCGAATTCGTCGCCGGTGCGGTGATCAAGCATTCGCGCGATTTCAACCTGGCGCGCGAGTCATTGCTGTCGACCACGCTGTGTGCGCAGACCCCAGCCTACGATGTGCAGCAGGCCTGCGGCACGGGCCTGGAAGCCGCGTTGCTGGTGGCCAATAAAATCGCGCTGGGCCAGATCGAAGTGGGTATCGCGGGAGGCGCGGACACCACCTCCGACGCGCCCATTGGCATCAACGAATCCCTGCGCCACACCTTGCTTGCGGCCAATCGGGCCAAGGGCATGGGCGACAAACTGAAGGCCTTGTTGAAGGTGCGCCCTTCGATGTTGTTCAAGCCGCTGCTGCCGCGCAATGGCGAGCCGCGCACCGGCCTGTCGATGGGCGAGCACTGCGAAGAAATGGCCAGGCGTTGGCAGATCAAGCGCCTGGCCCAGGATGAGTTGACCCTCTGCAGCCATCAACGCCTCGACGCGGCCTATAAGCGCGGTTTCTTCGACGATCTGATCAGCCCCCATCGGGGCCTCGCACGGGACAACAATCTGCGCGCCGACATCAGCCTGGAAAAACTCGCGAGCCTGGCGCCGGCCTTCGACCGCCAGGACGGCACGCTCACCGCCGGCAACTCAACGCCCCTGACCGACGGCGCTTCGGTGGTGTTGCTGGCCAGCGAAGCGTGGGCCGCTGCCAATGGCTGGCCGGTGCTGGCCTACCTGCGCACCGGCGAAACGGCGGCGGTGAATTTCGTCGACGGCACCGAAGGCCTGTTGATGGCCCCGGCCTACGCCGTACCGCGCATGCTCAAGCGCGAAGGCCTGGGCTTTGCCGATTTTGATTTCTTCGAAATCCACGAAGCATTCGCCGCCCAGGCGCTGTGCACGCTCAAGGCCTGGGAAGACCCCGACTACTGCCGCGAGCGGCTGGGCCTGGACGCACCGCTGGGCGCCATCGACCGCGCAAAAATGAATGTCAACGGCGGTTCGCTGGGCTGCGGCCATCCGTTTGCCGCCACCGGTGGCCGGCAACTGGCGGCGTTGGCCAAGGCCATCCATGAGCGCGGCGGCGGTCGCGGCTTGATCTCGATCTGTGCGGCAGGCGGGCTGGGTATTACCGCCATCGTCGAAAAGTAGCCCTATCCACAACAACAATAAGGACGCAGCCATGAACGCCATCAGCCTGGAACACACCGAACGCATCTGGTTGAACGCCTACCTGCCCGGCGTGCCGGCGGACATCGATGCCGCTATCGAGGCTTACCCCTCGTTGCGCGAAGTGTTCGTGGAGCACCTGGAAAAATTCCGCGAGCGGGTGGCGTATGTCAGCATCGGCACGCCCATGACTTACGCCGACTGGCACATCCAGGGCAGCGCATTTGCCGCGTGGCTGCAGGGCCAGGGGGTGAAGAAGGGCGACCGCGTCGCGTTGATGATGCCCAATTGCCTGCAGTACCCGATCTGCCTGCTGGGCACGATCCTGGCCGGCGCGGTGGTGGTCAACGTCAATCCGTTGTACACCGCCCATGAGCTCAAGCATCTGCTCAAGGACAGCGGCGCCGAGACTGTGGTGATCTTCGAAAACTTCGCCCACACCCTGGAAAAGGTCATCGCCGGCAGCAGTGTCAAGCGCGTGGTGGTGGCGGCCATCGGCGACCTGCTCGGCACCTTCAAGGGCGCGGCGATGAACTTCATCCTGCGCAGCGTGCAGAAACAGGTGCCGGCCTTCACGCTGCCTGGCTCGGTGCGTTTCAACCAGGTGCTGAAACAGGGGCGGGCGCTCAATTTTCTGCCCGTGAGCATAAGTCGCGATGAGCTGGCCTTCCTGCAATACACCGGCGGCACCACCGGCGATGCCAAGGGGGTGATGCTCAGCCATCGCAATATTATTGCCAACCTGTTGCAAGCCAAGGCCTGGGTCGGTGATCAACTGGACCAGCACAAGCAGGAGACCAACGTCACCTTGCTGCCGCTGTACCACATCTTTTCTTTGACGGTGAACTGCCTGATGTTCATGTGCCTGGGCGGGCGCAATATCCTGATTGCCAACCCACGGGACGTGAAACGGGTGCAGATGATCCTGCGCAAGGAGCGATTCAACGGGATCGCCGGGGTCAACACGCTGTTTAACGGTTTGCTGGAGAACAAGGAGTTCTGCGCGCGGGACTTTTCCGACCTGCGCATGGTGATCGCCGGGGGCATGGCCACGCACACAGCGGTGGCCAAGCGCTGGAAGGAAGTCACCGGCTTGCCGATCATCGAGGGCTACGGGCTGACCGAGTGTTCCCCGGTGGTGAGCATCAGCCCCATCGACATCAACCGCATGCGCGAGATGGAATTCACCGGCAGCATCGGCGTGCCCTTGCCGTCGACCTGGGTGCGCTTCGTGCGTGAAGACGGCGAAATCGCCGAAATCGGCGAGCAAGGCGAACTGCAAGTGCGCGGGCCGCAAGTGATGCAGGGCTACTGGAAGCGCCCGAAGGAAACCGCCGAAGTGCTGGATGCCGAGGGCTGGTTGTCGACCGGTGACATCGGCGTGATGGATGAGCGCGGCTACATCCGCCTGGTGGATCGCAAGAAGGACATGATCCTGGTCTCGGGTTTCAACGTGTACCCGAACGAAATCGAGGACGTGGTGGCGATGCATCCAGGGGTGGCGGAAGTGGCGGCGATCGGTGTGGAAGATGGCGTGACCGGCGAGAAGGTCAAGATCATCGTGGTGCGCAAGGACCCGAGCCTGACCCAGGAGCAGATCCTCGCCCATTGCCGGGAATATCTGACCGGCTACAAGGTGCCCAGGTACGTGGAGTTTCGCACCACCGAACTGCCTAAAACCACAGTCGGCAAAGTACTGCGCCGAGCCCTGCGCTGATATTGAAGGCGACTGCGATCAAATGTGGGAGGGGGCTTGCTCCCGATAGCGGTGTGTCAGCTAAAAATACACTGGCTGACACACCGCCATCGGGGGCAAGCCCCCTCCCACATTTAGATTGAGTTCACTTCGACCCAGCGCTCTTCAAGCGCCGCCACCCGAATCGCCGTCGCCAGCCGCTCCACCGCCCACGCCGCTTCAAAATCGGTGCCATCCGCACCTTGCCCCGCCAGCGCCATGATCAGTTCGTGAACCTCCAGCGTCTTCAACTCGTTGTACCCCAACTGGTGGCCCGCCGCCGGGCTGAACGCGGCATAGCCGGGCAGGGCCGGGCCGGCGAGCAAGCGCTGGAAGCCATCCTGGCCGGCTCGGCACAGGCGCAGCTCGTTCAAGCGCTCCTGATCGAACGCCAGCGTGCCCTGGGTTCCGCTGATTTCGAAGCTCAGGTGATTCTTATAGCCATGCT
Organism: Pseudomonas sp. R2-37-08W; assembly: GCF_003851705.1. Taxonomy (NCBI): domain Bacteria; kingdom Pseudomonadati; phylum Pseudomonadota; class Gammaproteobacteria; order Pseudomonadales; family Pseudomonadaceae; genus Pseudomonas; species Pseudomonas sp. R2-37-08W. Next base: position 2,733,317 of record NZ_CP027728.1, read on the forward strand.
TGAGCCAACTGCTGCTCACCGTGCCGCGCGCGCCGTTGGCAAAACGCAACAGGGCATGCACCTGGTCGTCCACGGCGATGCTCTTGAGTTCATGGCTGCCTTTGAGGGCCGGCCGTTGAGCGTGGACGGTATGGGTATCGGCGCACACGCTGGCCACATCGCCCACCAGGTAATGGGCCATCGACAGCAAATGGCTGCCCAGGTCCGCCAGCGCGCCGCCAGCGTGTTCCACCTCGCAGCGCCACGACCAGGGCGAGGCCGGATCGGCCATGAAGTCTTCGCTGAATTCGCCCTGGAAACTGATGATCTCGCCAAGCTCGCCGCTGGCAATCATCTGTCGCGCCAGCACGATCATCGGGTTGTGCTGGTAGTTGTAGCCCACGCGCGTCACCACCCCGGCCGCGCTGGCAGCTCGACGCATGGCATCGGCCTGTTCCAGGCTGACGGCCAGCGGCTTCTCGCAGTACACCGCCTTGCCGGCCGCAATCGCAGCCATGGCCATGGGGTAGTGGAGGTGGTTGGGGGTGGTGATGGCCACGACATCGACCTTGGGATCGTCGATCAGCGCCTGCCAGTCGGCATGGGCCTGGGCAAACCCCCAGGCGCTGGCGCAACGCTGCGCGCGCTCGGCGTCCGCATCGGCCAGGGCCGCCAGTGTGAGCGTGACGGGCAGTTCGAACACCGCCCGAGCGTTGTTGAACGCCAGCGCGTGGGCGCGCCCCATGAAGCCTGTGCCGATCAAGCCGATTCCGAGTTCACGCATCGCCGTGGTCCTTTGGATTATTGTTTTCAGGAAGCGTATTAATGGAATAAATATTCTCAAAATTCAATAGATGGAATAAAAATTCATTAACGCATGGCGCCGTGATGATCGTTCCCACGCTCCGCGTGGGAACGCCGCCAGAGACGCTCCGCGTCCCATAACATCATCATTTGAGCTGATGCAGCTATATTCACCATGTGGCCAAACGCCGCCAGTTAACAAAAGATAACGTAGCGCCGATTGTCAGACGATTCCAAAGCCCGATAGGATGGCCCGTGCTTGCGCCAGGCGCTCTAGATTGCAGGTTTCAGAGCCCCGCGCAAAGCAACACGACCTAACAATAATAAATGGGAGAAAGGTCTATGAGTGAGCCTGTCATGGGTTGGGTTGTTTGCCGCCCACGCGCCGCACGCAAGCTTGCGTTGCTGGCCACAGCGCTCTCGCTGTTTGGCGCCGTTGCGTTACCCAGCGTCGTCCACGCCGCCAGCGATACCCCCGCCGCAGCGGTGTCTGCGATTGAATCCCCGAAGGCCGCCAAAGGCCTGATGATTGACGTGGTCCACGCCGGCCAGCGCCTGGTGGCGGTGGGTGACCGTGGGCACATCCTCTATTCCGATGACCAGGGCAGCACCTGGACCCAAGCCAAAGTCCCCACCCGGCAGTTGCTCACGGCGGTGTTCTTCGTCGATGCCAGCCACGGCTGGGCGGTCGGCCATGATGCGCAAATACTCGCCAGCAGCGACGGCGGCGCCAGCTGGACCCAGCAATACCAGGACCTCAAGCGCGAAGCGCCGTTGCTCGACGTATGGTTCAACGACGCCAATCACGGCCTGGCCGTGGGCGCCTACGGTGCGCTGATCGAGACCACCGACGGCGGCCAGACCTGGGAAGACGTCAGCGACCGCCTCGACAACGAAGACCAGTTCCACCTCAACGCCATCGCCTCCATCAAGGACGCCGGCCTGTTTATTGTCGGTGAGCAGGGCAGCATGTTTCGCTCCAGCGACGACGGCCAGACCTGGGAAAAACTCGAAGGCCCCTATGAGGGCTCGTTGTTTGGCGTGATCGGCACCGCTCAAGCGCAAACGCTGCTGGCCTATGGTTTGCGCGGCAACCTGTATCGTTCCACCGATTTTGGCAGCACCTGGGAGCCCGTCGAGTTGAACGCGGCGCGGGGAGCGCTGGAGTTCGGGTTGTCCGGCGCGACCTTGCTGGAGGATGGTGCCATCGTCGTCGTCGGCAATGGCGGCAGCGTGGTGGTCAGCCATGACGACGGCCAGACCTTCAGCGTATTCAACCGCCCGGACCGTATCTCACTCTCGGCGGTCACCGCGGCCGGCAACGGCAACTTGATCCTGGTCGGGCAGGGCGGCGTTCGCGTCGCTACAGCTGCTGGCGCCGAACCGCTCCTAAATAAAGAGCCAAAATAAGAAGAAGGCGGGAAATATGAGCAGTCATCACAACGATAAAGCGACCTTTCTTGAGCGCCTGATCTTCAATAACCGCCCGGCAGTGATCGTCATCTGCCTGCTGGTGAGTATCTTCCTGTTCTGGCAAGCGACCTTGATTCGCCCGTCCACCAGCTTTGAAAAGATGATTCCCCTCAAGCATCCCTTCATCGAGAAGATGATGGAGCACCGCAACGACCTGGCGAACCTGGGCAACACCGTGCGCATCTCGGTGGAAGCCAAGGACGGCGACATTTTCACGAAGGAGTACATGGAGACCCTGCGCCAGATCAACGACGAGGTGTTCTACATCTCCGGCGTCGACCGCTCGGGCCTCAAGTCGTTGTGGAGCCCCAGCGTGCGCTGGACCGAAGTGACCGAAGAAGGCTTCGCCGGCGGTGAAGTGATCCCGCAGAGCTACAACGGCTCGCCGCAAAGCCTCGACCAGTTGCGCAACAACGTGCTCAAGTCCGGCCAGGTCGGCCGGCTGGTGGCCAACGACTTCAAGTCGAGCATCGTCGATATCCCGCTGCTGGAGTCCTACCCGGACCCGCAGGACCAGGGCAAGTTGCTGGCCCTGGATTACCGCAAGTTCTCCCATGAACTCGAAGACAAGATCCGCGACAAGTTCGAAGCGCAGAACCCCAACGTCAAGATCCACATCGTGGGCTTCGCCAAGAAAGTCGGTGATCTGATCGATGGCCTGGTGATGGTGGTGCTGTTCTTCGGCATCGCCTTCGTCATCACCCTGATCCTGCTGCTGTGGTTTACCAACTGCCTGCGCAGCACCGTCGCGGTGCTCAGCACCACGTTGGTGGCGGTGGTCTGGCAGCTCGGCCTGATGCACTTCTTCGGCTTCGGGCTGGACCCGTATTCGATGCTGGTGCCGTTCCTGATCTTCGCCATCGGCATCTCCCACGGGGTGCAGAAGATCAACGGGATCGCCCTGCAGTCGAGTGAGGCAGACAACGCCCTGACCGCCGCGCGGCGCACCTTCCGGCAGCTGTTCCTGCCGGGGATGATCGCGATCCTCGCCGATGCCGTGGGCTTTATCACCTTGCTGATCATCGACATCGGCGTGATCCGCGAACTGGCGATCGGTGCGTCTATCGGCGTGGCGGTGATCGTGTTCACCAACCTGATCCTGCTGCCGGTGGCGATTTCCTATGTCGGCATCAGCCCGCGGGCCATCGCCCGGAGCAAGAAGGACGCGAACCGCGAACATCCTTTCTGGCGCCTGCTGTCGAACTTCGCCAACCCGAAAATCGCGCCCATCTCCATCGCCCTGGCAGTGCTCGCCTTCGGCGGCGGCCTCTGGTACAGCCAGAACCTCAAAATCGGCGACCTCGACCAGGGCGCGCCGGAACTGCGCCCCGACTCGCGCTACAACAAAGACAACAACTTCATCATCAGCAACTATTCGACCAGCTCCGACGTGCTGGTGGTGATGGTCAAGACCCGCGCCGAAGGCTGCTCGCGCTATGAAGCCATGGCGCCGATCGACCAGTTGATGTGGAAAATGCAGAACACCGAGGGCGTGCAGTCGGCGATCTCGCTGGTCACTGTGTCCAAGCAGATGATCAAAGGCATGAACGAGGGCAACCTGAAATGGGAAACCCTGTCGCGCAACCCCGACGTGCTGAACAACTCCATCGCCCGCGCCGATGGCCTGTACAACAACAATTGCTCCCTCGCGCCGGTGCTGGTGTTCCTCAACGACCACAAGGCCGAGACCCTCGACCGCGCCGTGCATGCGGTGCAGGACTTCGCCAAGGAGAACAACAAGGACGGTCTGGAATTCATCCTCGCCGCCGGTAACGCCGGGATCGAGGCGGCCACCAACGAGGTGATCAAGGAGTCGGAGCTGACCATCCTGATCCTGGTGTACCTGTGCGTGGCGACCATGTGCATGATCACTTTCCGCTCCTGGGCGGCGACCCTGTGCATCGTGCTGCCCCTGGTGCTGACCTCGGTGCTGGGCAACGCGCTGATGGCGTTCATGGGCATCGGCGTCAAGGTTGCGACCTTGCCGGTGGTGGCGCTGGGCGTGGGGATCGGCGTGGACTATGGCATCTACATCTACAGTCGCCTGGAAAGCTTCCTGCGCGCGGGCTTGCCGTTGCAGGAAGCCTATTACCAGACGCTCAAGTCCACCGGTAAAGCCGTGCTGTTTACCGGTTTGTGCCTGGCCATCGGCGTGTGCACCTGGATCTTCTCGGCCATCAAGTTCCAGGCTGACATGGGCCTGATGCTGACTTTCATGCTGTTGTGGAACATGTTCGGTGCGCTGTGGCTGCTGCCGGCACTGGCGCGCTTCCTGATCAAGCCCGAGAAGCTGGCGGGGCAGAAGGGCAACTCGCTGTTTGCCCACTGATTGCCCGAGCGACATAAAAAGACCGCAGCCTTGGCTGCGGTCTTTGCGCTTCAGGGGACGCCGGTCAGTGCGGCGCAGGTGCGATGGCTAAGAACAGTTGATCCTGAGGCGGCGCGATCAGTACATAGAGGATCTTCCTGACAGGTTCCGCCCCCGGCTCCTGCTGGCTCTTCAATCGCGCCTGCACATGCGCCTTGAGCAGGTCCTTCTGGGTGAATTTACGCTGGTCGGCAAGTTTCAGGTGCGCACGGGTATAGCGAGTGGGCGGCATGTTGGCTGCCGCATAGTGAAAATGGGCATACCACAACACGCTCGGCGGTTTTTGAGCTTTGTCATACACCGCGTACTCGGTGAAAAAATCGCCGCTGAGGGTAGGGCGCTGTGGATCAGCCGGGCTGGTCAGGTTGATGTCGATCTGCTGGTGCCGCCACAGGTAATCGAGGCTTTCCAGTGTCGGCCACTGCTGTTTGTAAGCGGCGCTGCAGACCTCCTGCGCCTTTCGCTGCATGTCCCTGGCTTCTGCCCGGTACTCGTCGATCAAGCCCTGGGCCGAGGGTTGGCCGGCGTGTTCCCGTGCAATCTCATCGGCAAGCTCGGTGAGCTTGCCGGCCTGGTCGCTGAGCAGTTCATCCCAGTCGCCGGGGTTGACCGCCTGCCGAGTGCCGGGAAATTCCAGCACTTGCTGTTGAGCGCTGATCACACGTTCGATACCGGCGCGCTGCTGGAGCAGTATCTGGCCCTCGCGCTTGAGTATTGCCAGTGGACGGGCCTGGGCTGGCGGTTGCGGCGCGGTCGCGAGGTCTTCGGCGATGTCTACCCATTCGCCGGCCTGCTCGCGAAACGAGGCGACGGCTTGCCCGGTAGCCGGGTCGGTGATGGTGAAGTGCTCGCGGTTGATGTGGCCATCGGCCGGCTTGAGGTCGCCGACGAGGTATTTTCTTCTACGGGTTTTAAAGATGCGTTTGGTCGGCGCTTTCGGGCGCAGGTTTTTTAATCGCGACTGTTCTACTTCCAGTTCCTCCTGCCTGCGGACCACGGCCTCCAGTTCGTTTTCGGCAAGGGTGCGGACATCTCGCAGTTCATTCACAAGCCGCTCGGCCATCGGGCGCAAGCGTGCCGGGTTGATCAGTTTGAGCGCCTCGATTGCCGTCTCATAACGGCGGTATTGATCGAGCACGGTGTTGTACACCTGATGCTGTTCATCAAGGGCAAAGCCGCTGCTGCTGCGTACTTCGATGTGAGACAGCAGCGCTTGGCTCAGGCTGGAATGGTCGACATGTTGCCTGTACAGCGCTTCCTGCGGCGACCTTTCAGTGGCCGACAGCTCAATGGCCACCCACGACAACGGGATCAGCGCGTTGATTTTCAGGCTCTCGGGGAAAAAGTGCTGCGGGTGCGCGATCATTGCCAGCAACTCTTCACGTATCGCACGACCCGCCACTGAGTCCTGTTCCAACAGCTCCAGTGTGGTCTCCATGTCGCGGGTGCCTACGGCCATGCGTTGCTGGATATCGGCCAACGCGATGGATTTGGCCGTGTGTTCATCATAGGGCGCAGCGTTGCCGAGCAGTTTTTCCAGCATCATGCGTTCAGACACATGACGCATCGGCTCGCCACTGTCGCTGAATTGAAGCGTGTCTGACCAAAAACCCAGGTAGGTATGGATTGCCAGTTGTTCGTCCCAGAGCGTTCTCAGGGTTTTTGCCCGGTCCTGAACGTGACTGCCGGCGCCGCCGTACCTTTCCAGGTCCTGCCCCACCTTGACCAGTTCATGGCGTGCCGGCAGCAACTGCGCGTGTCGTTCCTGCAGGGTGTCCAGCAGCGTTTCATAGTGGGCACGCAGCGTTGCATAGCTTTGCATTTCGCGCTGATGACGGGTTTCAAGGGTCGACTTTTGCGGGCCGGTTGCACTGTCCAGAAGCTTCCACACCAGCTTTAACGTCGCGGCCTGTTTGGTCAGGTCGGCGTGGGCGGTGCGCATTCGAACCAGCGAGGCGCGAAGTTCGGTCATCGGTGGCGTGAGCTCGATGCCAAGCGCTTGCATCCGCACTTGTAGCTGCTCGGTTTTGCGGCGGTTTTCCACTCGCAAGGTCGCAAGGCGCTTGGGACCTCCACCGCTCAGTTTCAGCCCGCGATCCAGGCTCCAATGCCCATTGCCGTCGGTTCTGAGCTTGACGCCAGGGTGGTCGGGCTTGTCGGGATGAATGATGAAGACTTCGTCAAAGCCTGGAACGACCCTGACCCGAAAGAACAGGCCGCCCACCGAGGCGTGCCAGAGGTGGTCGACCTTGAACAGACCTTTGAGGTTGCCCAGCGCAACGGCGACCGGCAGCGGCTGGGGCCAGGGCACGTTGACCTCGAGGAGTTTTTCCAGCAGGCGCGCCGAGGCGCTGTCGCCGGCCAGGGAGCGGTCAAAGTCCAGCAGGGTTCGGCCTCCACCGGGTGGCTCGGAGGGCAGGCCAACCACGCCGCGTTCGATCACCGCAGGGCTGGCCTGTGCACGCCTCAACGGCGGGCGTGGCGGCGATTCGATAACGGGGCTGCCTGGCGCTTCGGTCGCCAGCCCATGGTGCAGCAAGACCATGCCGATGTTGAGCAGCAGGTCGACCCACGCCAACTCCCTGGCAATCGGGTCTGCACTTTCCAGCGCCGGCAGGTCCTGCCTGAGGCCCATCGCCAGTTGCATGAGCCATCCGACGACCGCCAGGGGGCCGCGCACCAGCATCAACAAGGTGTTGAAGCCCAGTTGCACACCTTCCAGGATCAACGCCCAGCGGCTTTCAGCATTGGAGGTTGACTCGCGGTCGGCCTGGTCCAGAAGTTGACGGGCTTCGCAGACGAACAGGTATCGCATCAGTTGGCCGCTGTTCAGCGCCTGCAGGATCGGGTCGTTACTTTCATCATTGGCCGGTGCCAGCGTCGCCGGTTTCGGCACCTCAGGCAATGGATCGAATTCCGAGCCTATACCGCCGATACGCACATAGTGCGGCTGATTAAACCCCCCATTGCTGTAAATGGCCCTGGCGTCGTCCGCGAGCCAGGCCAGTACGCTGTCCTGCAGGGCGCCGGGCTGGGCGATGGCCGCCAGCAACGGGTCGCGGCCGGCAAACTCCAGCAAAGATTCGCCATAGGCCGGCCGGTAGAGCAGGTGCGGACCGGACTGCCCATTGCGCGGTTCGATAATGAACATGTTCTGCACCACATCAGCCTTGGCCCCAGGCTTGCGTTGAAAGGCCAGCGCGCGCATGACGATTTCATCGTTGTCGACCCAGCGCTCCGCACGCTCGGTGCCGACGACTGCCTGGACGCAACGAAAGCCACGTCGCGTAAGCCCCGCCTCAGCCTTTATCAGGTGTTCCAGCGCCTGGGTTTTCAGCTCGACAGGCCGTTGCCCGCAGAACAGGCGTTCGCGCCGTTCTGCCTCTTCGGTGCCGCTGAGCAACGCCTGTTGAATATAGACGGGGTAGTTGCGGCCGATATCCACCCGTTGGATCAGTTGCAGCAGGTAAGCCGGGGTCAGCCAGGCTTCAAGCTCGCGGCCACCGGTATGGCGTAATGTCATGCGGCCGCTGGGTCTTCCCGACAGGTTTTTCAGGGCCAGGTCGACCAGGCTCATGGACACGTGCTGAATGTAGCCACCTTGCAACGTGCCGACGGGCACATCGAAGGTCAGCTCCAGGTCTTCGGCCTTGTACAGCGCTTGTTCAAGGTCCGTGCAACTGCGTGTGCCCAGCATCACGGCATTGCGCTCCAGGCACAGTTGGTGATTCAAGTGGCTGGCGGCATAGGTGCGGATATCCTCCAGCCCATCCAGGTAGCCCGCGCCCTGCGTCAGGCGCCTGAGGTTGGCCTGTTCGATCAGGCATTGGCGATAGCTGAAGCGGTCGGCGGGCGAGGCGCCGCGCAGCCAGTCGGGGAGGGCGGCCTGGATCGGCGACAAGCTATCGATCGGCGTGAGCGGCGCGCGGGCAAACCACGAGGCCGGGTTGGTAGTCGACTCGAACAGCTGTTGCGCGGCGTCTATGGAGCTGGCGCGAGGCAGTTGTATCGCGGCGAGATCCTCCAGTTGCCGGTTGAGCACCAGCGCCGCTTGTACCTCGAATATATCGCCGTCCGGCTCGTAGCGGTGCCAGGTGATCTTGTCGGCGCTGAACTGCCGTGACAGGCGCTCGCCCCATGCCTGGCCGAAGGCGTCGAGGCTGGCGTAGGACTCGACCTGGCCGGACACGGCACACAACCATACGCGCTGGCCACTGACCACGAGCAGATCGCTGGACTGCACGGTCAGGGTGGTGGATTCCCGCAGCAGGTGCGTTTCCAGGGTGTAGGCATGGATCGAATTGTCGGGCCATGGCAGGCCCGCCCTGGCTTCACGAGTAGGGTAGTTGGCCAACGTGCTGAGTATTTGCAGTTGTTGGGCATCCTCGCCGGACTGACGAATCGCCGAGGTCCTCAGCACGCCTTGCAGCAAACTGGCCAGCCATCGCCAGCGACTGCCGCCGGCCTCGCTGTCCTGGTCCCAGTATTCGGTCAGTGCATCCTGATACCCCACAAACAGAATCAAGGGCAGTTCGCGTATCACCGCTTCGACGGCGCGCACGTCATAGCTGGAAGGCTCACCGGTCGGCGGGACGAGGCGGGTGCCGGTGGCGTCACTCAGGTAACCATCCAGGTTGTCGCGCACGGACAGGTCGGGGAAGCTGCCGTCGGCAATATGCTTGAGGGCCACCTCCAGCAGCGGATGCAGGCCCCGGCCGCCGCCGTCACGGGGCAGCGCCAGGCAAAGATCGGAGAGGGGCTTGGGCAGGTGCGGGAAGCGTTCCTTCAAGGTGTAGGTCAGCATCTGGGTCACGACTGAGCGCAGGGATGGGCGCGTGCGAAACTGCGTCTCCACTGCTTTTTGCAGAATGTTTTCAGCCGGAGGGGTCGGGGTGGTTGGCACGGGAGTCATCCTTTACGTGGGTTAGCTATGCCCTCGTAAAGTAATGGCAGCCACGGGCGTGATGCGGTAACCGACTACCGCTTGGCCATGGGAAACGGGAAAGACGCAGGGGATTGGCCTATCATCAGCGTTTTTTCCAGCGATGAATGATCCCGATGACTGCCAACGCCCTGCTTACTGAACTTCAAAACTGCGACATGCTCGAAATCGATGGGCTGCATGCCTTCGATTTCACCTCAGACGAGCAAGGCTTGCGCATGACCTGCATGGACGGCCGGGCCGAGAAACGCTGGACGTTCAGCCTCGCGCAAGTACAGGCCGCGACCTTTGATGATGCCTTGCAAAGCTGGACCCTCACCGGTGATTCGGGCGAGCACCGCCTGGTGTGCATGGCTGCCTTCACCGGCAACAATAACGACGAGGAAGACGAGCATGATGATGCGTAAATTCTGGCCGCTGCTGATGGCCGGCAGTGTGGGGGCGATGTCGGTGCAGGCTGCGCCGGCTGACACCTATGAGTTGTTGGTGGGCAGCTACACCGCTGGCGCCAGCGACGGTATTTATCGCCTGCAATTCGACAGCCGCACTGGCCAGTTCCAGGGCAAGCCGGTACTGGCAGCGAAGGCCGACAACCCTTCGTGGCTGACGGTCTCCAAAGACCAGAAGCACCTGTTTGTGGTCAATGAAAACGGTCCCGGCCAGCAAGACCCGGTCGGTCGCGTCAGCAGCTACAGCATCGACCCGAAGAATCATCAGCTCACCCTGATCAATCAGGTGCAGAGCCTGGGTAACGAGCCGACCCATTCGAGCATCGCTGCGGATGGGCGTTACCTGTTCGTCGCCAATTATTCGGTGGTGGAAGACCCGGGCGGCAGCCTGGCAATCCTGCCGGTGGACGCTACCGGCAAACTGTCGGCGCCGGTGCAGTTGAGCGGGCACCCGGCCAGTCGCGTCAACCCCGAGCGCCAGGCCTCCAACCACGTGCACTCAGTGGTGTCTTCGCCGGATGGCAAGTACGTGTTTGTGCAGGACCTGGGGGCGGACAAGGTATTTGCCTACCATTACGACCCCAAGGCCAATCACGAATTGCCGCTGACCCCGGCCAACCAGGCATCGGTGCAATTGCCACCGGGCAGCGGCCCACGTCACCTGCTGTTCAGCGCCGATGGCAAGCACGCCTGGCTGACCACCGAGATGAGCGCGCAGGTCGCGGTGTTCGATTATGCCGACGGCAAGCTCACCCAGACCCAGTTGGTCGACTACGCCGCCGGGCAACCGGTGTCCGACAAGGCCGGCGCCGCCGTGCATGCGTCCAGTGACGGCAAGTTCCTGTATGTGAGCAATCGCGGCACCGCCAACCAGATCATCGTGTTTGGCGTAGACCCGGCCACCGCCCACCTCAAAGAGCTGCAGCGCCGCAGCGTGGAAGGCGACCACCCGCGCGAGTTCAGCCTCGACCCGAGCGGCAAGTTCCTGCTGATCGCCAACCAGAAGAGCAACGAAATCGTGGTGCTCGAACGTGACCCCAACACCGGCCTGCTGGGTAAAACCGTGCAGAAGTTGCCGATCGATGCCCCCAGCGACCTCAAGTTCCTAGTGCGTCAATAAGCCACAGGCCCCGCAACGCGGGGCCTGACCCTAAGTATTAATTCCATTGATGACGGCTACTGTTTCAAAGCATTTCTAAGGTTCAACCCCCGGGCGTAAGTTTGGTTCCAAGGCCTTCCCAGGCCACTCAACCAAACGCACACAAGGGTTACCGACATGAATCTGAACCTCTTCTCCATCATCGCCGCTTCCGCTGTTTCCGCCACCGTGGCCTTGCCTGCCAACGCCAGCGTGGATGTCGCCGGGAAAAAATCCAGCACCAGCGCCTACACCCAGAAATACCTGCAGCAGAGCGCCAACTTTTATGCGGCGCTGGATCACAAGACCCAGGGCTAACATCAATCAACCTGTGGGAGGGGGCAAGCCCCCTCCCACAGGTTGATTGATGTTGGTTTCAGGGCTTTGCCATCACCGCGATAAACAGCGGTGACTCCAGAATCCGCTGTATCCACGCCTGAAGCCGTGGATACGGCGCCCCCGCAAACCACTCGCGATCCACATGGGCGAACTGCCGCACAAACGGCACGATGGCCGCGTCCGCCAGGCTCATGTGCGCGGCGAGCAAGTACTCACGATCCGCCAGCAAATCCTCCAACTTCTGCAAGAACACCTCGCCCTCGGCCCGATAATGTTCCATCGGCTGCTGCGGATAGCGTTCGGCGTACTTGTATCGATTCAAATGATGTTTAAACAGGATCACCTTGCAGTCGCCAATCGCCGGGGTCGTTTTGCGCCAATGCCCATTGCATGATCTCCAGGCTTTCCTCGATCACTCGACCTTCCATGCTCAGCACCGGAACCGTGCCCTTGGGCGACAGTGCCAGCATCTCGGCCGGCTTGGCCTTGAGGCTCACCTCGATAATCTGCACTGCCACCCCCGAGTAGCGCAGCGCCAGGCGTGCGCGCATCGCATAGGGGCAGCGCCGGAACGAGTACAGCAGCGCTTCGCTCACTTGACCTCCAGGGTGCTCAAGCCATTGCCCTGGCGCTTGACCTGAATCTGCACCGGGATGCGCTCGTGCATTTCCTGCACATGAGAAATCACCGCCACTTTGCGACCCTGGGCCTGCAAGCCATCGAGGGCGTCCATGGCCAATTGCAAGGATTCGGGGTCGAGGCTGCCGAAGCCCTCGTCGATAAACAGTGACTCGATTTTCAAGGTGCTGGAGGCCATCGACGCCAGGCCCAGGGCGAGCGCCAGCGACACCAGGAAGGTTTCACCGCCGGACAACGAGTGCACCGAGCGCAGTTCATCACCCATTTCCGTGTCCATCACCAGCAGGCCCAACATGCTGCCGCCACGCTTGAGGCGGTAGCGGCGCACCAGTTGGCGCAGCTGCACGTTGGCGTGATGCACCAGCAGGTCGAGGTTGTAGGCCTGGGCGATCTTGCGGAAAGTGTCGCCGGTGGCCGAGCCGATCAGCGCGTTCAGGCGTGCCCAGCGCTGCCATTCGTCATAGGCCTTGGTGATCTGTTCGGCCAGGGCGTGGTTGGCATCCTGGCGGCGCTGGTCCTCGGACTGGCGCGCGCGCAGTTCGGCGCAGTGTTTCTCGCCCTCGGCCAATTGCTGGTTGAGCGCGGCGAGGCTGCTGTCCAGCTGTTCGGCGTCCAGGTTGCCATTGTGCAAGGCCTGGTGCTCGGCGAGGCGTTGTTCGCGCTCTTGCAGCAGTACGCTGGCTTGTTCGACGGCTTTTTCGCAGGTGTGCAACTGCTGGCGCAGGTCGGTGACCTGGGCGTCGTCCAATGCCAGCAGACGCGCCAGGCCGTCGTCGTCCAGCTCGGGGTGCGCGGCGCGCCATGCGCTGATGCGCGTGTCCAGGGCCTGTCGTTCGCTCTCGAGCGCTTGCTGGCGCTCCTGTACGGCCTTGAGGTCGGCGACCAATTGCACCAGGGCGGAGTGAACGGCGTGCAACTCCTGGCTGGCATCGGCTTCGCTTTGGCGCGACTGGGCGACGGCCTGATCCAGTTGCTGTTGCCAGTGTTCGGCGCTGCCATGCTCGCCCAGCAAGGCGCTGAGCGTTTCCTGGGCGTCGCGGTGCTGGGTGGCCAGCTCGGCGACCTGCAGATTCAGCGCCTCCAATTGCTGCTGGCGATGCTGCTGGTGGGTCTGTTGCTTCTCGATGGCCTGCTGACGCTCTTGTTGTTCAGCCAGCTCATCACGCTGATGGCCCAGTTGTTCCAGGCGCTGGCTGACCTGCTGATCAAGCTGCAGGAAGGTCGCCGCCGGTTCACTGCGCAAGCCTTCCAGCGTCGCGCTGGGCAACAGGCTGGCGAAGCTTGCAAGTTCTGCATCGAGGCGTTCGCGGTCGTTGGCCAGGGCGCGCTGCTGGTCGAGCAACAGTTGGCGGGCCTGCTGGCTGGCGTCCTGGGCGGCTTGCAACTGCTGCTGCAAACGCCCGGCGTTCTGTTGCAGGTTGAGCAGGGCGCTTTGGCGCTGTTCGTCCTGGGCGATGCTTTGGGTCAGTTGCGCCAGTTGCTGGGCCAACCAGCTGCTGCGCTTGGCGGCGTCCTGGTTGAACAGCGCAGCGCACAGCGGATGCGCTTGCAGGCTTGGCGCCAACGCTTGCTGCTGCAGCGCAAGCTGTTCCTGCTGTGCCAGGAATTCCTTTTGCTGGGCGATCAGGCCACCCACTTCGCCACGCAGCTCGGTGAGCTTTTCCTTGAGGCTGTCGACGGCTTTCTGCGCCGTGGCCTCTTCGTTTTCATCGTGGCGCCCCAAGCTCTGCAACAACGCTTCGGGCTGGTGATACGGATGTTCGTGGCTGCCGCAGACGGGGCAGGGCTGGTCATCCTGTAACTGCTCGCGCAGTTCCTCGACGCTGGCACTGCGGGCCAGGCGCTGGCGCTCCAGCAGTTGCTTGGTCACCGTCAGGGTTTGCTCGGCCACCGTCAGTTCGGCTTTGGTTTGCAGGCCGGTCTGGTTCAGTTGCTCGCGCTGCTGCGCCGCCTCGGCGAGTTTTTGCGCCAGGCTGCTGGCCTGGGTGTCGAGCTGCTGCTGGCTGTCCCACAAACGTGCCAGGTCTTCGAAGGCACGTTGTTGCTTGCGATTGTCCTGCAAGAGGCTGGCGAGCAATTGCAGTTGTTCGGCCACTGCGTGCGGCTCGGCGCCGGCCTCCTGGTACAGCAGGTCCAGGGCTTCGCGCTGCTGGGTGAATTGCGCCACGGCGGCGGTGACGCGCTGTTCGAGTTGCGGCAGTTCGGTCTCGCCCTGATTCAGGCGATTGCCGATCAGCATCAGCTGTTGCAGGCGGTCGCGGTAGGCGGTCCAGGCGTCGCTCAGCGGTGCGAGGGCGGCGCTGCGCTCCAGTTCAGCGGCCAGGCGTTGCAGGCGCTCGCCGACCTGGGCCTGCTTTTCTTGCAGGCTGTTGAGCAAAATCTGACCTTCGCTGCAGGCGGTGGCGTGCTGCTGCTGGTCCTCGGTGCGCTTGGCCAGCTCCTTGGTCAAGTGGGCGAGGGTGGTCTGTTGTTCGAAGGCCTGGCGCAACAACGGCGCGGCCTGCGCCTGGTTCTGCTGGGCTTGCCCGAGTGCCGACTGGGCGCTGGCCTGCTGCTGTTGCGCCTGTTCCTGGCGGCTGTGCAGCACGGCCTGTTGCGCAAGGTGCTGCTGAATCTGCGTGGCGAGCGGTGCCAGCAAGGCGTCGAGTTCTGCGCGGCGCAGGAAGTGATGGCGCTGTGGGGCGAGCTGGTCCAGGCGCGTCAGGTCCTGGCGCTGCTGGCCCTGGCTGTCCCACTGTTGCTGGGCGTGCTGCAACTGCTCGGCAGCGCTTTGCTGGCGCTCCTGCCATTCGCGCAGTTCCTTGAGCCAGGTGTGCTGCAATTCCAACTGCTTGAGCTGGGCCTGGTGGGTCTTGAGTTGCTGTTGCGCCTGGTTCAGTTGTTGATCCAGCTCGGCGCGGGCTTCGGCGGCCAGGGGGACCACGCCGGTGGCCTGGTCCTGCAACTGTTTGTGGGCGTCCCTGGCGTCCTTGGCCTTGTCGAAGGCGCGGCGGCCCAGCTGGGTGTAGAGCGCGGTGTCGGTGAGCTTTTCCAGCAGTTCGCTGCGCTCGTTGTCGTTGGCCTTGAGAAAGGCACTGAACTCGCTCTGCGCCAGCAGCACCGCACGGGTGAACTGTTCGAAGTTCAGGCCCAGGGCCAGTTCCAGCTGGGTCTTGTATTCGGTTTTCTGGCTGGCCAGCAGTTGCTCGCTGTCCAGGTCGATCAGGCTCTGGCGGCTGCTCTGCAGCTTGCCGCTGGCCTTGTCGCGGGCGCGGTTGGCTTCCCAGCGCGCCCGGTAGCGCCGCCCGCTGACGCCGACGAAATCCACCTCGGCATAGCCCCCGCCGGTACCGCGCCTGAGCAGGGTGCGCGGGTCGCCGATGGAAATATCGCTGTCGGCATCCGGCATCTTCGCCTGGCCGGTATCGCCCAAACGCGGCACCGCGCCAAACAGCGCCAGGCACAGTGCATCGAGCAGGGTGCTTTTCCCGGCGCCGGTCGGCCCGGTGATGGCAAACAAACCGGCACTGGCCAGCGGCTCGGCGGTGAAGTCGATTTCGAACGGCCCGGCCAGGGACGCGAGGTTTTTCAGGCGGATGGCGAGGATCTTCATGGCTGTTCGTCCTCCTGTTGCACTTCCTGGAGCAGCACGGCGAAGTCCTTCAAGGTCTGTTCATCCACTTCGCTGCCGTAGCTGTCCTGCCAGGCGCGGCTGAACAGTTCCTGGGGCGTGAGCTGGTCGAGTTCGACCAGGCGCTCTTCGTCGCCGTCGGCGCGCGGGCCGTTGCCGGCGTATTCGGCGGCGATGCGCACCAGGCGCACGGCCTTGCCTTGCAGGGCGGTTTCGATCTGCTGGCGCAGGTCCGGTTGCGGTTCGTCGAGGCGCACGCGCACTTCCAGCCAGGGGTGGCGCTGGGTTTCGGCGAGCAGGTCGATGTCGGGCAGCTCGGCCAGGGCCTTGAGAATATCGGCCAGAGGCGCGGCTTCCAGGCGTTGCAGGTTGACCGAGCGCGGAATCAGCAGCGGTTCGACGCCGACCAGTCGTTCGCCCTGGAACGTCACGTCGAGCACCTGGTGCTTGTAGCTGATTTCGGAAAACGACAGCGGAATCGGCGAGCCGCTGTAGCGAATGCGCTCTTCGCCATTCACTTTTTGCGGTTTGTGCAGATGGCCGAGGGCAACATAGCCGACACTCTTATCGAACAGGCTGGCCGGCAGCGCCTCGGCATTGCCGATGATCAGGCTGCGCTCGGAGTCTTCCGACACCGAACCCCCGGCCATGTGCGCATGGCTGATGGCAACCAGCGCCTGGCCTTTCTTGCGTTTGGCGTTGGCGGCCGCGATCAGCCATTCATGCACTTGGCCGATGCCGCGCAGGTAATCATCGCCCAACTGCGCCCCCGTGACTTCCGCCGGGCGCAGAAAGGGCAGCGCCAGGCACCAGGCGACGATCTTGCCTTTGGCGTCCGGCAATGGGATCAGCAGGCGTTCGGCATCCAGTTGGCCGTCATCCAGCCACAGCACACGGCCCAACGCATGGGTGCGCAAACGGCGCATCAGCGGGGCGGGCAGCTCGATGCGCGAACCGGAGTCGTGGTTGCCGGCGATCATCACAATCGTCAGCGTGGGGTTTTGTTCGTGGGCGCCGATGATGAAGTCATACAGGCGCTCCTGGGCCTTGAGCGGTGGGTTGACCGTGTCGAAGATATCGCCGGCGATCAACAGCGCATCCGGGCGATGGGCCTTCAGTTGGCCCAGCAGCCATTCGAGGAAACAGGCATGTTCGAAGTCGCGTTCCTGGCCGTGCAGGTTTTGCCCAAGGTGCCAGTCGGAGGTGTGAAACAGACGCAAGGCGAACTCCGTGGAGAAGATGAAAAGGAGGGGAGTTTACCTGTTATATGAACACGCTGCTCCAGGCGGCGCAGGTCACATGTGGGAGGGGGCTTGCTCCCGATGGCGGTGTGTCAGTCGATATAGCTGTCGCTGATCCATCGCCATCGGGAGCAAGCCCCCTCCCACAGGGGTTGTGCGTTATGCCTGGGGTTGTAGGCACTCCAAGGCTCGGTCCGCCAGGGTGCGGGCCATGTCGATCAGGTGGGCGGTGGAACAGGCCATGTCGCGTTGGGCGCCGTTGAGGTCTTCAGCGGTCTGCGTTGCGGTAGTGGCGGCGCAGCGTAATAACGAGGCAATGCTGGCGATGGCGTCTTCGAAGCTCAGGTCTTCGTGGGCGACAAAAATCGGAAAGGGGGGATCGGGGACGAGTTTGTTCATGCGTGAAGCTCCTGCTTGGGTTGGGAGCCATTCTTTTGCCGATCTCACACGTCAAAAGGTGGCAGCTATGTGCGGGGTGAGATACCGGAAAGCAGGACCCGGCCAGACCAAAGTCTGCCCGCACATAGCCGCCATAGACGGTTGTAGCGCATGGCGCCTGCTAATACACGGGATCTCACACCCGATCGCTGATATGCAGCGACGAAGCGAAGGCTAGCCAGTGGATTGAGCAGGCGCAAGGCCGAAGGATTGTCTAGGAAACGTCCTGCAAATTAAAGCGATATGGATTGCTGGCCTTTACAATGCATGTCCAGCAGGCGGCGCAGGTCAACTGTGGGAGGGGGCTTGCCCCCGATGGCAATGGATCAGTGACAAGTATGTTGACTGACACACCGCTATCGGGAGCAAGCCCCCTCCCACAATTGGTTTGCACGGTGTCAGGGGCTATTTGGGGTAAAGCGGCGGCAAACTGGTGGTATCGGTGGCCGGGTCTTGTTGGCGCTCGGCCACGGGGATGGCTTTGATTGCACGCCACAGGTCTTCACCCAGCCAATACTGGCCACTTTCGCTGTACAGCGCGCCGTTCAACCCGTCCAACGCATCCGACAGCGGTACGAAGCGCGCCGCCATGTCGGCGAGGGTTTCCGGTTGTTGGCGGGCCCAGGCATCCAGGGCCTGGCGGGTGGCGTGGGGGTCGTTGGCCTGGGTCGCGCGCTTGAGGTCGTCGAGCAGGGTGCGCGGGCTGGGGCCGGTTTGCGCGGCGCGTTGCACGGCGGGTTGGCGGCGGGCGCGCCACCACAGGCCGAACCCCAGCAAGGTGGTGCAGGCCAGCAGCAAGGTGCTGAGCTGCCACAGCCACAGGCGTTCGTCATCCGGCGCGGTGATGACGGTCGGCATGGCGGGGGTGTCCACCACCAGGCTCGGGTTGACCGCCACTTGCAGGGTGCGGGCCGGCAGGCTGGTGCGTTCCAGGTGGTCTTCGTGGGTGTTCCACCACACCACTTCCACGGCGGGCAGTTCCAGCGCACCGGCACGGGTGGGCACCAGTGCTTCGCGGTCTTCGCGGCTGCCGATCAGGCCACGGTCGCTGGTCTGGTTGCCCAGTACCGGTTGGTCCGGGTAGCGGCGCAGGCCGTTGACGTCGGTACTGGGCAGCGCCGGCAGTTGCGCGCTGGACAGGCCCTCGACCTTGACTGTGAGGCTGCGCGTCAGCGAGTCACCGACCTGCACATGCTCAGGCGCCGGGTTCCAGGCTTCGTCCAGGCTCAGGCTGCGCGCCGGCAACCAGGGCGTGTCGGCGGGGTAGAACTCGGGCTTGGGCTTGACCGTCAGCGCAAGCGGCGCCGAGCTTGCGTGGATCAGCTTGCCCGGCTTGGTGCCCTGCAGCGTGTTCTCCTGGGGAGGGCGCGATTCCACCAGGGTCGCGCTGAAGGTCTGCGCTCCAATTGCCAAAGCCCCGCTGTGCTGCGGGTAGATCGCGTAGCGGGTTTCGATCACGCCATGGCGGATGCTGTTGATGACTTTTTCATAGGTGCGCGACTCGCCCAATTGCTCGACCCGTGCGTCGGGGATTTGCAGTGGCGTGAGGCTGCTGTCGTCATACAGCGACACCGAGTGATACACGCGTACGGTCAACAGGGCCTGGGCCTGCACGTAAACGCTGGTCTGGTCGAGGTTGGCTTCGACGAACACCGGTGCCAGTTCGGCGCTGGTGTTCTGGCTGGCGGTCTCCAGCACTTGCAGGGTGATCGGCTGGGTCTTGAGGTCGCCCACTTGCAGCGGCGGGATCACTACGGTGCCGTTTTCCCTGGGCAGCAGGGTGATGATCCAGCGCGTGGTTGCGTGGTTATCGCCGCCCAGGGTGGTGAGCTGGTTGATCTGGCGCGTGCCGCTGACTTCGAACTGCGCATCCAGGGGCGACAGGTCGGGCTTGCCGAACTGGGTCACGTCGCTGGATTCCACCGTCAGCTCCACCGTTTCCCCTGAGTTGAGGCGGCTACGGTCGACGCTGGCGACCAGGTTCGCCGCCTGGGCGTGGCCTGCCGACAAGGCGAGCAAGAGCAGAAGGGTGGTGCGGCGGCTCATCGAGTCTTGTCCTGATGTTGTTGCTGTTCGTACCAGAATTTGCGCCGCAGCAGTTCACCGGGGTTGTCCGGGATCTGTTGCAGCCATTGCTCCAACGCCTGGCGATGTTCGCCTTCGAGGCTGGCATCGGCGGGGCGTAGCGGCGGCGTGGTGGTTTGCTCGTCGCCGAGCTCGCTGCCTGGCACTTCGTTACCGTCGGTTGGCGGCGCGCCAGCGGTGTCGGTGGCGCCGTTGGCGGCTTGGCCCTGACCCTGAGTGGATTGTTCGCCACCCTGGGCATTTTGCCCGTCGGCGCCCGGTTGCGCAGTTTGGCTGGGTTGGGTGGTTTCGTCATCCTGGTTTTTTGCCGGTTCGTCAGGCTCAGGCTGGGCTTGTTCGCGCAGCAGGTTTTCCACCAGCGCCTTGTTCTTCAGGGCCGGTTGCAGATCGGGCTGGGCTTCCAGCGCCTGTTCGTAGGCATCGATCGCGGCTTCCAGCTCACCCGATCGGGCCAGGGCATTGCCGCGATTATAGTGGGCGTAGGCGTTGTCACCCTGGGCAAAACGCTTGATGGCTTCGGCATAGTTACCGGCTTCGTACAGGGCCACGCCTTGCCATTGCGGGTCCTGGAAGCGCTCGGCGGCCTCGGCCGGGCGTTTTTTCTTCAGCAGGTACTGGCCCTGCTGGTCGGGGCGCAGCCACAGGTCCTGGAATTCGAAGGCATAGCTGGGCTGCGGTGCGGCCATCAACAGCAGCGGCAGGCAGAACAGCCAGCCGCGACGCCCGGCGCAGGCGGCCAATAGCAGCAGCGGCAGGAGCAGCCAGTAACCCTGGTCGGCCCAGGCGTCCAGGCGCAGCAGTTGACCGTCGTCGCGCAAGGCCTGGGGCGGGTCGAGTACGCCGAGTTGGCGCAGGTCTTTGTCGTCCAGGCGCGCGGCTCGGTAGCGGCCGCCCATTTCGCTGGCGAACGCCTTGAGGGTCGGGCTGTCGAGGCGTGGGATCAGGATCGCGCCCTGTTCGTCCTTGAGGAATTCGCCGCTTTCCTGGGTGACTGGCGTGCCTTCACGGCTGCCGATGCCGAGGATCGACAAGCTCGGCGCCTGGCTGCCTTGCAACAGCAGCCGAATACCCTGGCGCTCCTGTTTGGACAGCGACGAGCCGATCAGCAGCAGGCGCCCCTGGCCGAGGCCGCCGTGCTTGAGCAGGGCCAGGGCTTTTTCCACGGCCAGGTCGGCGCGGTGGCCGGGCTCGGGCATGATCGAGGGGCGCAGCGCTTCAAGCAGGTTACGGCTGGTGGCCAGGTCATCCGACAGTGGCACCAGGGTGTGGGCGCTGCCGGCATACACGACGATGGCGGTTTGCGCATCGGTGCGTGCCTGCAGCAAGTCATACAGCTTGCGCCGCGCCTGTTCGAGACGGTTGGGCGGGCTGTCGGTAGCGAGCATTTGCGGGGTGAGATCCAGCAGCACCACCAGCGGGTCGGAAGGCTTCTGGCTGAGTTGTTCAACCCGTTGCCAACTGGGCCCGAGCAGCGCCAGCAACGCCAGCAGCCAGGCGATGCCCAGTACCACCCAGGGCGATTTGCTTTCGCGGCCGTTGCCGCCACTGAGCAGCGTGGCATGGAAGGCCTGGGGCAGGATGAGCTGCCAGCGCCCGGCGCGTTTTTGCCGGTGCCACAGTTGCCACAGCAACCAGCCGAGCAGCGGCAGCAGCAACAGCCACCAGGGGCGCAACCAGTGCGGCCACAAAGCGATCATCGACGCCTCCGCAAGCGCAGGCGCTTGAGGCGCTGGCGCCATTCCGGGCTCTGTGGCAGGAACATGCCCTTGCTCGACAGTTTGGTGTACAGCCGCTGCAAGGCGTTGTTCGGCCAGCGTTCGTGCACCACCAGCAACAGGCTGAGGAGCAGCGCCAGGGCCAGCGGGCCGCTGTATAACGCGTGGGTTGGGCGGGCCTGGGTGGGCTGCTGTTCGACGGGCTCGAGGGTATCGAGGGTGGTCTTGATCTGTTCCAGCTCGTTGCCATCGCGGGCGCGGAAATACTGGCCGCCCGTCGCCTCGGCGAGGGCCTTCAGCGCCGGTTCGTCGAGGTCCAGGCTCGGGTTCACGCCGAGAATGCCCAGGGAGCCGGTTTGCTCAGGGTCGGCGCCGATGCCGATCGGGTAGATTTTCACGCCTTCTTCAGCGGCCAGGCGCGCAGCGGTGAGCGGGTCGATTTGCCCGGCGTTATTGGCGCCGTCGGTCACCAGGATCAGCACGCGGCTTTGCGCCGGGCGCTGGCGCAGGCGTTTCAGGGCCAGGCCGATGGCGTCGCCGATGGCGGTGTTCTTGCCGGCGATGCCGATACGCGCTTCATCCAGCCAGGTGCGCACGGTGCTCCGGTCGAAGGTCAACGGCGCCTGCAGGTAGGCCTGACTGCCGAACAGGATCAGGCCTACGCGGTCGCCTTCACGGCCCTCGAGAAAATCCCCGAGCAAGTGCTGGACCAGCGCCAGGCGGCTGACGTCTTCGTCCTGCCAGTGCATGTCGGGAAAATCCATGGAGCCGGAGACATCCACCGCCACCAGCAAATCGCGGCCACTGGCGGCAATCGGCAGCGGCTCGCCTAGCCATTCCGGGCGGGCGGCGGCGGTCAAGAGCAACAGCCACAGCACCACGAACGGTGCCTGCTGGCGCCAGCCCGGCAGGTTCACCCGGGCGCGACGCCGGGCCAGGCTTTCGAGGTCGTTGAGGTAGCTGACTTTCAACGCGGGTTCGCCACTGTCGGCCGCCGGCAGGACCAGGCGCATCAACCACGGCAACGGCAACAGGACGAAGATCCACGGCCAGGCGAACTCAAACATGTTTGCGAATCCAGGTGTCGACGGCTTGGGTCAGGCCAGCGATGGCCTTGTCGTCGAGTTTGCATTCAGGCTTGTAGGCGCCTTCGACCAGCACCATCCAGCGCGTGAGGCCGGCGGCGGGGCAGCGGTTATCGAGGAACGCCAGCCATTTGCGGCCGTTGAGGGTGTGGCTTTGGCTGTAGGGGTAGTCGTTGCGGCACAGGCGCTTGAGCAAGCCATTGAGTTGCTGCAGCCACGCTCCGGCGGGCGCGCCGTCATAGGGTTTGGGCATCAGCGCCAGCTCGGCCAGGGCCGCAATGCGCAGCGGGTCCAGCGGTTGTTCGGCGCGGGCCACGGGGCGGCGCGTGGGCAGGAAACGGCGCAGCCACCACAGGCCCCAGCCCAGCATCGGGAGCAGCAGCAACAACAGCCACCAGCCCGGCGCGGGCGGCCAGAAGCCGATGGCTGGCGGGGCGATCAGCGGTTGCAGTTGGTCGAGGCTGCTCATTGTTTTCTGACCGGGCGTTGCGGGTTGAGGTATTCGCGCAGTTGCTCGACCATTTCACTCTGGGTGCTCAACGGCATCAACAAGACGCGCAGCTTTTGTGCCAGCAGCTCCCAGCGGGCGATGCGCGCTTCGGCCTGGGCCTTGTAGGCCTGGCGCAAATCGAAATTGAGCGTATCGAGTTCCAGTTGCGCGCCTCGTTGCGCGAAACGCAGCAGCCCGGCGGCGGGCAGGGCGTGGTCCAGCGGATCGGAGATGGGCAGCAGCAGCAAATCGCAATGACGCGACAACAGGCTCAGTTGCTGCTCGGCGCCTTCAGTCAGCGCCCGTTCATCACAGATCACAATGCCCAGGCTGCCGGGGCGCAGCACTTCGCGGCCACGACGCAGGGCCATGCCCAGCGCGTCGGCTTCAGGAAGGCTTTCGGTGTTCAGGCTCTGGTTGACCCGCACCAGGCGGTTAAGCAGTTGCAGCAGGCTTTGCTTGCTGCGCCGGGGTTTGATTTCGTAGTGCTCGCTGTCGCCGAACACCAGGCCGCCCACGCGGTCGTTATGCCCCAGCGCGGCCCAACCGATCAGGCTGGCGGCTTGTGCGGCGAGCACCGACTTGAACATCTGCCCCGAGCCGAAAAACAGACGGCAGCTTTGCTCGACCATGATGAAAATCGGCCGCTCGCGTTCTTCGTGGAACAGCTTGGTGTGGGGCTCCTGGGTGCGGGCGGTCACACGCCAATCGATGGTGCGCACGTCGTCCCCGGCCTGGTACACGCGCACCTGGTCAAAATCCACACCGCGCCCGCGTAGCTTGGAGTGGTGCAGGCCGATCAACGGGCTGCGCTGGCCGGGGGTGGAGAACAATTGCACTTCACGCACGCGATGGCGCATCTCGATCAGCTCACTGAGCGTGACGTGGATACCCGCGCTCGCGTTCATCGGCTTCAAGCGACGGCAACGACGTCAAGAATGCGTTGCACCACGCGGTCCTGGTCAACGCCTGCGGCTTCGGCCTCGAACGACAGAATGATGCGGTGGCGCAACACGTCGAACAGCACCGCCTGGATGTCTTCGGGGCTGACGAAGTCGCGGCCGGCCAGCCAGGCATGGGCGCGCGCGCAACGGTCGAGGGCGATGGAGCCGCGCGGGCTGGCGCCGTAGGCGATCCACTCGGCCATTTCCGGGTCGAACTTGGCCGGCGTGCGCGTGGCCATGACCAGCTGCACCAGGTATTCCTCCACCGCATCGGCCATGTACAGGCCGAGGATTTCCTTGCGTGCGGCAAAGATCGCCTGTTGGCTGACGCGGCGCTCGGGCTTGGTTTCGCCGTTGAGCGCTTCACCACGCGCCTGTTGCAGGATGCGCCGTTCGACGGCGGCATCCGGAAAGCCGATCTTGACGTGCATCAGGAAACGGTCGAGCTGGGCTTCCGGCAGGGGGTAGGTGCCTTCCTGCTCGATGGGGTTCTGCGTGGCCATCACCAGAAACAGCGGCGACAGCTCGTAGGTGCTGCGGCCCACGCTGACCTGGCGCTCGGCCATGGCCTCGAGCAGCGCCGACTGGACCTTGGCCGGTGCGCGGTTGATTTCGTCCGCCAGCACCAGGTTGTGAAAGATCGGCCCCTGTTGAAAGACGAAGCTGCCGGTTTCGGGGCGATAGATTTCGGTGCCAGTGATGTCGGCGGGCAACAGGTCGGGGGTGAACTGGATACGATGGAACTGCGCTTCGATACCTTCGGCCAGCTCTTTGATCGCCTTGGTCTTGGCCAGGCCCGGCGCGCCTTCGACCAGCATATGGCCGTCGGCGAGCAGGGCAATCAGCAGGCGATCGATGAGTTTTTCCTGGCCGAGAATCTGCGTAGAAAGAAAGGTTCGCAGCGCAAGCAGCGCTTCACGATGTTCCATCGATGACGGTTCCTGGAAAGATGAGCCCGGGTGTCAGGGAAAAACACCGGCCTGGGGCGCTTACTTTAATGCATCGTGGGGTGCGGCGACTAACGGCGTGACGGGTATTTTTGGCAAAACTTGTAGGAAATTTGTGTAGGTGGTGCGCTTTCTGTTGTGAAGGCCTTCAATGCGGATGAGGACCACTGTGGGAGGGGGCTTGCCCCCGATGACGGTGGGTCAGTCAATATTTCTGGCGACTGGCACACCGCTATCGGGGGCAAGCCCCCTCCCACATTTGATCCTGGGTGCAGCTCAAGTCCGCGTGTAGGTGCCAGTGCCTTTGAGGATGTTCTGCAGGGTTTCCTCGACCTCGGCCAGGTCGGAGGCGGCCGTGGCGTGGGTGATCTGCAACTGATCCTTGCCCCCCAGCGCATCCGCATCGCCGGCCGCCAGTTCGATCAATAAGCTGGTGTCGCCCAAGGTGACTTTCAGCCCATCCAGGGTCGAAGGCTCGTAATCCCAGGTCAGTTCCACCTCGTCTTCATCCGGATACCGGCTCAGCATGAACATCTCGCCGTTCTTGCCGTGGCAGCAGAGCATGGCCATGCGGTCTTCTTCGTCGTCGCACGGCGTCGCTATCAGGGCATCGGTTTTCAGTTGCAGCATGGGGAATCCTGTGTGGAGGAGGGCGTTTGCGCCGGGTGATTGTGCCATTGCGGCGAATTTTATGCTGCATTGTGTGTCAGACCGAGTGCATGACCTGGCGGGCCAAAGCAGTCATTTTTGATACTGGCGGGCCTGAATATTGCCGGTTGCCCAAGTCGCAACCCCACACCTGCTTACCGATGACCGAATATGTCGCAGCACCGCAAGCAGCCGGCTTCCTACACTCGTTAAGCTGCGCAACGGATGTGCCCCGCGCCAGGCGCCTGACCTGCCCGTCGTACCGTCACCCGGCGCGGTGTGCATCTTGTGGAAGTTGTATGTGACCTGACTGTCTTGTCCAGCTTCACCCACCTGTCACTCTGATTGGTTTATGGTGCTTGTCATCACGACCAGAACAGAGCTGACGGTCTCCCCGCAAGGGGATAACACGCGACGCTTCCATCAATAACAAGCCCAAGCGGAGTACC
Source organism: Pseudomonas sp. R2-37-08W (assembly GCF_003851705.1). Taxonomy (NCBI): domain Bacteria; kingdom Pseudomonadati; phylum Pseudomonadota; class Gammaproteobacteria; order Pseudomonadales; family Pseudomonadaceae; genus Pseudomonas; species Pseudomonas sp. R2-37-08W. Next base: position 2,759,100 of record NZ_CP027728.1, read on the forward strand.
ACAGATGGCGTTCTTCACCGCAGCCAGCAAGGCCGACTTCCAGCACCAACTGCAAGCGGCACTGGCGCAGCACATCAGTGAACAGGCACTGCCACAAGTGGCGCTGTTCGCTGAGCAATTCTTCGGCATCATTTCCCTGGACGAACTGACCCAGCGTCGCCTTTCCGACCTGGCCGGTTGCACCCTGTCTGCCTGGCGCCTGCTTGAGCGCTTCGACCACACCCAACCGCAAGTGCGGGTCTACAACCCCGATTATGAACGTCATGGCTGGCAGTCGACCCACACCGCGGTCGAAGTGCTGCACCATGACCTGCCATTTCTGGTGGACTCGGTACGTACCGAGCTCAACCGCCGTGGCTACAGCATCCACACCCTGCAAACCACCGTGCTCAGCGTGCGCCGTGGCAGCAAGGGCGAGTTGCTGGAAATCCTGCCCAAGGGCACCCAGGGCGAAGGCATCCTGCAAGAATCGCTGATGTACCTTGAGATCGACCGCTGCGCCAACGCCGCCGAATTGAATGTGTTGAGCAAAGAGCTCGAGCAGGTGCTGGGCGAAGTGCGCGTGGCCGTGGCCGATTTCGAGCCGATGAAAGCCAAGGTCCAGGACCTGCTGGCCGGTGTCGACGCCAGCGCGTTCGTGATCGACGGCGAAGAAAAAGCCGAGATCAAGAACTTCCTCGAATGGCTGGTGGGCAACCATTTCACTTTCCTTGGCTACGAAGAGTTCGTGGTACGTGACGAGGCGGACGGCGGTCATATCGAATATGACGCCAGCTCTTTCCTCGGTCTGACCAAACTGCTGCGCGCCGGCCTCACCGCCGAAGACCTGCGCATCGAGGACTACGCCGTGGCCTACCTGCGCGAACCGACCGTGCTGTCGTTCGCCAAGGCTGCACACCCCAGCCGTGTGCACCGCCCGGCTTATCCGGACTACGTGTCGATCCGCGAGATCAGCGCCGACGGCAAGGTCATCAAGGAACACCGCTTCATGGGCCTGTACACCTCCTCGGTGTACGGCGAAAGCGTGCGGGTGATCCCTTACATCCGCCGCAAGGTCGCGGAAATCGAGCGCCGCTCGGGCTTCCAGGCCAAGGCGCACCTGGGCAAGGAACTGGCCCAGGTGGTGGAAGTACTGCCGCGTGACGACCTGTTCCAAACCCCGGTCGATGAGCTGTTCAGCACGGTGATGTCGATCGTGCAGATCCAGGAACGCAACAAGATTCGCGTATTCCTGCGCAAAGACCCGTACGGCCGTTTCTGCTACTGCCTGGCCTACGTGCCGCGTGACATCTATTCCACCGAAGTGCGCCAGAAAATCCAGCAAGTGCTGATGGATCGCCTGAAAGCCTCGGACTGCGAATTCTGGACTTTCTTCTCCGAATCCGTGCTGGCCCGTGTGCAACTGATCCTGCGGGTTGACCCAAAGAATCGCCTGGACATCGACCCGCTGCAACTGGAAAAAGAAGTGGTGCAGGCCTGCCGCAGCTGGCAGGACGACTACGCCAGCCTGGTCGTAGAAAGCTTCGGCGAAGCCCACGGCACCAACGTGCTGGCGGACTTCCCGAAAGGTTTCCCGGCCGGCTACCGCGAGCGTTTCGCCGCGCACTCGGCCGTGGTCGACATGCAGCACCTGCTCAGCCTCACCGAAGCCAACCCGCTGGTGATGAGCTTCTATCAGCCGCTGGGCCAGGTTTCCGGCCAGCGCGAGCTGCATTGCAAGCTGTATCACGCCGACACCCCGCTGGCGCTGTCCGACGTGCTGCCGATCCTGGAAAACCTCGGCCTGCGCGTGCTGGGTGAGTTCCCGTATCGCCTGCGCCACGCCAACGGCCGTGAGTTCTGGATCCATGATTTCGCGTTCATCGCCGCCGAAGGCGTGAACCTGGATATCCAGCAGCTCAACGACACCCTGCAGGACGCGTTCGTGCATATCGTCCACGGCGATGCCGAGAACGATGCGTTCAACCGCCTGGTGCTCACCGCCGGCCTGCCATGGCGTGACGTGGCGCTGCTGCGCGCTTACGCCCGTTATCTGAAGCAGATCCGCCTGGGCTTCGACCTCGGCTACATCGCCAGCACCCTGAACAACCACACCGACATCGCCCGCGAGTTGACCCGGTTGTTCAAGACCCGCTTCTACCTGGCGCGCAAGCTCACCGCCGATGACCTGGAAGACAAGCAGCAACGCCTGGAACAAGCGATCCTCAGCGCCCTGGACGACGTTCAGGTGCTCAACGAAGACCGCATCCTGCGTCGCTACCTCGACCTCATCAAGGCGACGCTGCGCACCAACTTCTACCAGTCTGACGCCAACGGCCAGAACAAGTCGTACTTCAGCTTCAAGTTCAACCCCCATGCGATCCCCGAGCTGCCCAAGCCGGTGCCGAAGTTTGAAATCTTCGTCTACTCGCCACGCGTCGAAGGCGTGCACCTGCGCTTTGGCAACGTGGCCCGTGGCGGCCTGCGCTGGTCCGACCGTGAAGAAGACTTCCGTACCGAAGTGCTCGGCCTGGTAAAAGCCCAGCAAGTGAAGAACTCGGTGATCGTGCCGGTGGGCGCCAAGGGCGGCTTCCTGCCGCGTCGCCTGCCGTTGGGCGGCAGCCGTGACGAGATCGCGGCCGAGGGCATCGCCTGCTACCGCATCTTCATTTCCGGCCTGTTGGACATCACCGACAACCTCAAAGACGGCGCCCTGGTACCGCCGGCCAATGTCGTGCGCCATGACGATGATGACCCGTACCTGGTGGTGGCGGCGGACAAGGGCACTGCGACCTTCTCCGACATCGCCAACGGCATCGCCATCGACTACGGCTTCTGGCTCGGTGACGCGTTCGCCTCCGGCGGCTCGGCCGGTTACGACCACAAGAAAATGGGCATCACCGCCAAGGGCGCGTGGGTCGGCGTGCAGCGTCACTTCCGTGAGCGCGGCATCAATGTGCAGGAAGACAGCATCACCGTGGTGGGCGTCGGCGACATGGCCGGTGACGTGTTCGGTAACGGCTTGCTGATGTCCGACAAGCTGCAACTGGTCGCGGCCTTCAACCACCTGCACATTTTCATCGACCCGAACCCGAACCCGGCAACCAGCTTCGTCGAGCGCCAGCGCCTGTTCGAACTGCCGCGTTCGGCCTGGACCGACTACGACACCAGCATCATGTCCGAAGGCGGCGGTATCTTCTCGCGCAGCGCGAAGAGCATTGCCATCTCGCCACAGATGAAAGAACGCTTTGACATCAAGGCCGACAAGCTGACCCCGACCGAACTGCTCAACGCCTTGCTCAAGGCGCCGGTGGACCTGTTGTGGAACGGCGGTATCGGTACCTACGTCAAGGCCAGCACCGAAAGCCACGCGGATGTGGGCGACAAGGCCAACGACGCGCTGCGCGTCAACGGCAACGAGTTGCGCTGCAAGGTGGTGGGCGAGGGCGGTAACCTGGGCATGACCCAGCTGGGCCGTGTGGAATTCGGCCTCAATGGCGGCGGTTCCAACACCGACTTCATCGACAACGCCGGTGGCGTGGACTGCTCCGACCACGAAGTGAACATCAAGATCCTGCTCAACGAAGTGGTGCAGGCCGGCGACATGACCGACAAGCAACGCAACCAGTTGCTAGCGAGCATGACCGACGAAGTCGGCAGCCTGGTGTTGGGCAACAACTACAAGCAGACCCAGGCCCTGTCCCTGGCCGCGCGCAAGGCTTACGAGCGTGCTGCCGAGTACAAGCGCCTGATGAGTGACCTGGAAGCCCGTGGCAAGCTGGACCGCGCCATCGAGTACCTGCCGACCGAGGAGCAGCTCGCCGAGCGCGCCGCGGAGGGCAAGGGCCTGACGCGTCCGGAGCTGTCGGTGTTGATTTCCTACAGCAAGATCGACCTCAAGGAAGCGCTGCTCAAGTCCCAGGTACCGGATGACGAGTACCTGACCCGTGACATGGAGACCGCGTTCCCGCCGAGCCTGGTGGCCAAGTTCTCCGAGGCCATGCGTCGTCACCGCCTCAAGCGCGAGATCGTCAGCACCCAGATCGCCAACGACCTGGTCAACCACATGGGCATCACCTTCGTTCAACGGCTCAAAGAGTCGACCGGCATGAGCCCGGCGAACGTGGCTGGCGCCTATGTGATCGTGCGCGACATCTTCCACCTTCCGCACTGGTTCCGTCAGATCGAAGCCCTGGATCACCAGGTGTCCGCCGATGTGCAACTGGAGCTGATGGATGAGCTGATGCGCCTGGGCCGTCGCGCCACGCGCTGGTTCCTGCGCAGCCGTCGCAACGAGCAGGACGCCGGGCGTGATACCGCGCATTTCGGCCCGCACCTGGCGGCGCTGGGCCTCAAGCTCGACGAACTGCTGGAAGGCCCGACCCGCGAAGGCTGGCAGAACCGTTACCAGGCCTACACCCAGGCCGGCGTACCGGAGTTGTTGGCGCGCATGGTTGCAGGCACTACCCACCTGTACACCCTGCTGCCGATCATCGAAGCCGCCGACGTGACCGGGCATGACGCCGCCGAAGTGGCCAAGGCCTACTTCGCCGTCGGCAGCGCCCTGGACCTGCCGTGGTACCTGCAGCAGATCAGCGACCTGCCGGTGGCCAACAACTGGCAGGCCCAGGCCCGCGAAGCCTTCCGCGACGACGTGGACTGGCAGCAACGGGCGATCACCATTTCGGTACTGCAAATGGCCGACGCGCCACAAGACATGGAAGCCCGCGTGGCCCTGTGGCTTGAGCAGCACCAGGACATGGCTGATCGCTGGCGCGCAATGATGGTGGAAATTCGTGCAGCGGTTGGCACGGACTACGCCATGTATGCGGTGGCCAACCGTGAGTTGCTGGACCTGGCGTTGAGCGGTCAGTCGGTGATGCAGCCGGCGTGATGCCTTGGTAGTACCCATGTGGGAGGGGGCTTGCTCCCGATAGCGGTGAGTCAGTCATGGAGGTGGTGACTGACACACTGCTATCGGGGGCAAGCCCCCTCCCACATTTGGCTCTTCATTTATTTGGAGGTCAGCGATGTTTGAGTAATTTGCTTTCCAGGTGATCCAGGTGCTGGGTCATCAAGCCCACCGCAGCGCTTATGTCGCGCTGCTCGATCGCATCCACAATCGCCACATGCTCCTGCCACGCGCAATACGTGCAGGCTTTCGCTTCATATTGGGCAATCACCAACGACGTCAACGGCACCAGGCTGTTGAGGAACTGGGCCAGCGGGCCATTGCCTGCGATGGCGGCCAACAACAGGTGAAACTCCCCCGACAAGCGTAGCGCCGGCCCGCGCTGGTCACGCTCGATGCAGTCGCGTTCGCGGCTGATCAATTCCCGCAATTGACGTAGCTGTGCACCGGTGGCCTGGGCGCACACCAGTTGCACCACAGTGATTTCAGTCAGGCGCCGCGCTTCGAGGATCTGCCGCGTCTGGTGTGCATCCGGCGCCGCCACCTGGGCGCGGTGGTGGGGACGCAGGATGATCACCTGCTGATGGGACAGCTTGGCCAGCACCCGACGAATCACACTGCGGCTCACCCCAAAGGTTTCACCCAGGCTTTCTTCGGTAAAGCGGCTGGCCGGGGCGATGCGCTGCTCAAGGATCGCATCGAACAGGCGTGGGTAGATGTCATCCACCGAGGGCTTTTTGCCCGCTACCAGACGCAGTGCGGGAAGGAGGGGGTCGCGTTGCAGCGCGTGAGCGTTCATGGCTGGTCTCCAGAGTATCAACTGCCCAGATGGTCGTCCGGGATGTTCAAGCGAATGCCCATGCGCAGGCCTTCCTGCAGGATGTGCCGACGCATTTCGGCACTGGCCAGGGCGCTGTTCTTGTTACGGATGGCTCGCACCACCGCCTCGTTCTCGCGCAGGCGCTCGGCCAGGTGTTCAGGGGAATTGCGCAGCACCTGGGCGCTTTGCTTGAGCGCGTTGCTGGTTTGTTGCACCACGTTCTGGAAAATCGGGTTGGAGGTCAGGGCGAACAGTTCTTCGTGAAAGCCGATATAGGCGTTCATGCCGGCTTCGGCATCGTCGGCATCGAGGGCTTCGCGCATGTCCATCAGGGTCAGGCGCAGTTGGCCGATTTCCTTGCTGCTGATGGACTGGGCGACCAGGCCGACGATGAAGGGCTCGAGGGTGTAGCGCAGTTGCAGGATGTCTTCCAGGCTGGCGTCGGCCACCGCGTCGCTCGACTGCGGCCCGCTGACACTGGTTTCCAGCACCACCACGCCTTTGCCGGGCATGGAGCGCACCAGGCCGAGGGTCTCCAGCACGATTACCGCTTCACGCAGGCTCGGGCGGCTGATGCCCATCTGTTCGGCCAGTTCACGCTGGCCGGGCAGCATTTCCCCACGCCGCCACTGACCCCGCGCCAGGGCAGCGCGCAGTTTTTCTACGACTGAATTGACGACGGTTGAGGTGCTGATCACGTCGATGTCTCCTTAATGTTGCGAATACGATTGTCAGCTCAACAAGGATCAAAATGTGGGAGGGGGCTTGCCCCCGATGGCGGTGTGTCAGTCACACAATCATCAACTGGTAAATCCTATCGGGGGCAAGCCCCCTCCCACATTGGCCCTGTGTTGCTTTCAAAATTCCTGATGCGCCGGCACCACGGGCTTCTTGGCCTGAAAGGCATAACCCTGCTGGCCGTCGAGCACCTTGTTGGCACGCTGGATATCAATGTCTTTTTCCCAGCGCGCAATCGCCACGGTAGCGACGCAGTTGCCGATCAGGTTAGTCAAGGCGCGGCCAATGCCCATGAACCAGTCCACCGCCAGGACCAGCACCAGGCCGACCACCGGAATCGCCGGGATCGCCGTAAGCGTTGCCGCCAGAATCACCAGCGCCGAGCCCGGAATGCCGTGGGCGCCCTTGGAAGTGATCAACGATACCAGCAGGATGGTCAGCAGGTCGGTCATCGACAGTGGGGTGCCGGTGGCGTTGGCGATAAACACGATGGCCAGGGTCAGGTAGATCGAAAAACCATCCAGGTTGAATGAGTAACCGGTAGGAATCACCAGGCCAACGGTGGAGCTGCCGATACCCAGATGCTCCAGCTTGCGCATGATCTGCGGCAGCACCGCGTCGGACGACGCCGTGCCCATCACGATCAGCAGCTCTTCGCGCAGGTACTTGAGCAGCGGCAACATGCGCAGCCCGGAAAGGCGCATCACCAGGCCCAGAATCAGCCCGACGAAGGCAAAGCAGGTCAGGTAGAACAGGCCCACCAGGCTGCCCAGGTGTTGCAGGGAGTCCAGGCCGTAGGTGCTGGTGGTGAACGCGATGGCGCCGAACACGCCAATCGGCGCCAGGCGCACGATCATGCCCATGATGCGAAAAATCACATGGCTCAGTTCGTTGATCAGCCGCGAGATCCCGGAAGCCGCTTCACCCACCAGGTTCAGCGCGCTGCCGAACAACACGGAGAACAACAGCACCTGCAGCACGTTATTCTCGGCAAAGGCACCGATAACCGAGTTGGGAATCAGGTCCATCAGGAACTGGCTTGTGCCGCGAATGTGCTGGCCCTTGTCGGCCAGTTCATTCAGGCCGGCGGAGGACAGTTGCTCCAGATGAATATTCGCGCCGCTGCCGATGCCGGTGCTGAAGGCCATGATCAGGCCGAGCACCAGGGCGACGGTGGTCAGCACTTCAAAGTAGATCACTGACTTCAAGCCGATGCGCCCGACTTTCTTCAAGTCGCCGGCGCCGGAAATGCCGCTGACCACTACGCAGAACACGATCAGGCCGATCAGCATTTTGATCAGCTTGATAAAGCCATCACCCAGGGGTTTGAGTTGCGAGGAGAATTCGGGAAGGGCCAGGCCGCAAATGACGCCGAGCATCAGGCCAATCACGACTTGCAGGAAAATCGAACGCGAGCACCATCTGAGCATGGGAAGGATCTCTATTCGGTGCCCTGGTGGTTCCAGGGCTTAATTGTTGTGGTCTTACCGGTAAGTCCAGTGCGCGGCCAGTCTACGCCCGGTTTTTTTCAAACCACAAGCAAATATTCGGCGGTCGAGGGGCGCCGGTCTGACCAGTGCGCCTGCAACCGCGATGCTTGAGCGGTTGACGGGGCGCAAATTTTTTTGCGTATCATCCGCGCTCGGCATGCGAGGTGATAAATGGACCCATCAGGGCTGACAACGGACGAAACCGGGCGCACCCACTGCGCCTGGCGCAACGCCGCGCCGCAATACCCGCAGTACCACGACCACGAGTGGGGCGTGCCCGTGGCGGATGACATCCAGTTGTACGAGAAGATTTGCCTGGAAGGTTTTCAGGCGGGCATGGCCTGGATCACCATCTTGCGCAAGCGCGAGCAGTTTCGGCAGGCATTCGACGGCTTTGATTTTCACAAGGTGGCGCAGTACGGCGAGGCGCAGATCGAACGCTTGATGAACGACCCCGGTATCGTGCGTAACCGGGCGAAGATCCTGTCCACGATCAACAATGCCCGCCGCGCCTGTGAACTGGTGAGCGAGACCGGTTCCCTGGCGCGCTGGGTGTGGTCTTTCGAGCCGGGCCCCGAGGAGCGCCCGGCGCTGGTGGACATGGCGTACTGGACGGCCAACCCGACGTCACCGGCTTCGGTGCGATTGTCCAAGGCGCTGAAGAAACGTGGCTGGACCTTTGTCGGCCCGACCACGATGTATGCGTTGATGCAGGCGATGGGGATGGTCAATGATCATCTGCAGGGTTGCGTTCGCCGTGAGCAAATCGAAGCGCTACGCCGCCAATTCGAACGACCCTGAGTCATTGCGTCAGAGGTATTTGAGCCAGGTGATGTCCCTGCGCCGCGCCTTCAGGCCGGCAAACCAGCGCACCGGCCGATACAACGCGAGGGGCAGTGCGAACGCCGCCAACCACACGGCGCCCATGCTGTCGAAACCGAAGTAATTGCCGTGATTCAACCCAAACAACGCGACGGCAGCGACATACAACAGTTTGAGCACATACAGGTGCAACAGATAAAAGAACATCGGCGCCGCGCCAAATACCGCAAGGATGCTGATCCAGCGTTTCTGCGCGGCCCGTTCGAACGCCAGCAGCAATAGCAGGCCGATGCCCAGCGTCAGCGCCAGGAACAACAGCGAAGGCGGGTATTTGGTGATGTTGAAATAGCTCATCAATGTCTGCACGCCGCCGTCATAGGCCTGCCAGGGTTTTTCGCCATAGCCGTTGGCCGCCCGCAACAGCACAAAACCTACTAACGCGCCGGCACCCGCCAGCAGCAGATAACGTTGGCGCACGGCGGGCAGCGTGGCATTCGCAAACCACGGACCGAGGCCGTAGCCCAGGGCAATCACGCCGATCCACGGCAACACCGGGTACGTCACGCGCAGACGCAGGGTGCCTGCCACCTCGATCCAACTGCGCTCATGCAGGATCGACCAGGCAACCTGCAAGGCCGATCCGGGCGCGAAATGCACGCCATCGAGCAGGTTATGCCCGGCGATGATCGCCAGCGCCAGGGTGATCAGCAACGGGCGCGGTAACCACACCAGCGCGGCGAGGGCGAGCATGCTCACGCCAATCGCCCAGATCACCTGCAGGTAAATCCCACTGGGCGGCAACTGGAAGGTCCAGGCGAAGTTGACCAGCGTGAACTCCAACACCACCAGAAACAGACCCCGCTTGAACAAAAATGCCGACACCGCGCGCCGGCCCTGGTATTTCTGGCCATACAGCCAGGCCGACAAACCGGTGAGCAGCACAAACACCGGCGCGCACAAATGGGCGAGGGTACGGCTGAAAAACAGCGCCGGCTCGGTCGTATCGATGCTCATCGGGTCGCCCACCTGGCGGTGCAGCAGGAAGGTTTCGCGCACGTGGTCGAGCAACATGAACAGGATCACCAGGCCGCGCAGGGCGTCAATGGAAAGCAAGCGTGGGCGTAGGGCAACAGCGTCAGGCATGGGGGGCGGTTCACAAGGCAGGGCGGAGATGTGGCGTTATTGTATAACATTAATCAGCGCTTTGCCGCGTTGCGCCGGGGCATGCTCCGGCACGCTTAATCAGCTTTTTGTCAGGCAGCGCTATTCCCACCAGGAATGCCCCCATAAAAACCGCGCATTGTCTTTATCGTCCCGGATCTCGTAGCGTTAGGCCTCATTTCAAGGAGTTCGTCCATGAGCCACCGTCCGCTGCGCCTCTACGTTGATTCACTGTTTACCAGCCCTTATGCCCTGTCGGTGTTCGTCGCGCTGCAGGAAAAAGGCCTGGCATTTGAAACCGTGTCGGTGGACCTGGATGCAAGCGAGCATCAGGCGACGGATTACGCGCGGTTGTCACTGACCCAGCGGGTGCCCACGCTGGAGGACGGCGAGTTCTCCCTGTCGGAATCCTCGGCAATCACTGAATACCTGGACGAAGCCTACCCCGAGACGAGCGTTTACCCACTCGACCTGCAGCAGCGGGCGAGGGCGCGGCAGGTGCAAGCGTGGCTGCGCAGTGACTTGCTGCCGATCCGCCAGGAGCGTTCGACGCTGGTGGTGTTCTGCGGGCAGAAGATGCCGCCCTTGTCGCCACTGGCCGGCGCGGCGGCAGACAAGTTGATCAGCGTGGCGCAGGGGTTGCTGGCGGGTAACCCGGATTACCTGTTCGGCAGCTGGTCGATCGTCGAGGTGGACCTGGCGCTGATGCTCAATCGCCTGATCCTCAACGGCGACGCGGTGCCTGCCGAGTTGGTGGCGTACGCACGGCACCAGTGGCAAAGGCCGTCGGTGCAGGCGTGGCTCAACCAGCCACGCCCTGGGGTGTAGCGCTCTCGTTGATTTGCGCGACGCGCCGGTCCAGGTCTTCCCAGTCCGCCATGCCCAGCACGCGCGTGGTATTCAAGCCGCGCAGGTAGCCACGCAGCTGTTGGGCACTGGAAGCTTGCTCGTCGGCGCCACTGGCCTCGTTCAGCAGCACATTTTCATATTCGACCAGGTAATCGGCGACCCGCTCGCGAAACTCCGGCAATACGGCTTCGCGGATGCGGTCGAAGGTTTTCTGGTGAGGCTTCATGGCGTCGTCCTTATAGGTTTTATGGGGCTGGGCTGCCTGACACTATCGGTTCAAATGATAGTCACCATCAAGGATCACAAGTTCTGTTTTTATGGCAAAGGCGCAGAATCCGCTCATCGAAACGCTGCTCAAGGAACTGCGCGATGAGGACAATAATCCAGCTGGCTTTGATGACTCTGATGCTCGGCACTGTGGTGCTGGCCAACCCGGCGATTGCCGATGAGCTGCGTACAGGCCATTTGCTACCACTCGTTGCTAGCGTAGACTCCCTGCAGCGCGCGCAGTCGGTGGGGGTGTTGTACAGCGAAAACACGCGCGACAACCTCAGCTACCTCGAGCGCTACCACGCCATGGCGCTCAATGGCGCCAAGGATGCCCTGGATGCACGCATTCGCGAGGCGTTCGTCAACAGCTCCGATCCGGAACTGGCCATCGACTGGCTGATGCACTCGCTGCAAGGCGCGTTTGTCTCGGTGACTGTCTATGGCAGCCTGGATGAACTGGTGCAGGCGCATCCGGACGTGGTGGTGGTGCTCGATACCCATAGCCAGCTGCTGACACCGCGTAATGACGTGGTCGAGGCGCGCTTTACCGCGCGGTTCTATGACGCCGACCTGCAATACATCGCCAAGGCCGAAGGCTCGGTGGATAAGCGGGTGCCGTCGGTGTGGGTGCGTGACAAGTCAGCACTCGAGATTGCCGCGCAGATCGAGCAGCAGCGAGATGTGCAACAAGATGCCTTGAAGCAGTTCGATGCGTCGCTAAAAGCCTTGGTCCGCGCCGGTTGATACGCGGGCCGATGCAAACCTATCTGTTATTTTCAGGAATGTTTATGCGCTCTTTTTTCGCCCCGGCCCTGGCCTTTGCTTCCCTGCTGCTGACCGGTTGTATCACGGCGCCCAATGCCCCCTCGCTGACCCTGCAAACCACCAAGACTCCTGAAGGCTATGTGCAATGCGTATTGCCCAAGCTTGAAAAGCACGGCATCACCTCGACCGTGACCCAGAACTCACGCCACGCCAAGGTGCTGTTGACCAGCAAGGTCGCGGCCGATGATGTGCTGGAAGCCTACAAATCCCAGGACGGCACCAAGGTGTTCCTGTATGAGCGCAAGCCCCTGGCTTCGGCACTCAAGCCGTCGCGGCTGGAGCAGGCGGCGCAGGATTGCCAGTAATCTCAGCCACTGCACAAACAAAATGTGGGAGGGGGCTTGCTCCCGATGGCGGTATGTCAGTCAGCAAAACTGTAGCTGACCCACCGCTATCGGGAGCAAACCCCCTCCCACATTTGGATGGCGTTCGATTCAGGGCTTTGCTTCGTTGCTGAAGCTGTTCACGGTCTTGACCAGCCCTTGCGCTGCCAGCGTCACCAATTCACCGCCTTTTTCCACCGTCGCCAATGCCGGGTCCGAGCCCATGCGCCCGTCGGGGAAGCGCGCGCGGAAGTCCAGTGCCTCGCGGATCGGGCCGGTGTTGGCGATTTTCGGCGCGTAATCGGCTGACTTGATCGAGTCCGGATAGGCCCATTGCGTCACGGCGATCTCCGACGGTGTCGCGTGGCTGCCATGGCCCACCGGGAACTGGCGCTGCGCCAGGTCGGTGACGCCCTCCAAGTCCCACCAGTTGACCAGCTTCAGCGCGAAGCCGGCTGGGCGGCGGGCATAGCTGGCTTCGGCATAGAGCTCGGAAAACGCCGCTTCGATGGTGGCGATATTGCCGCCGTGGCCGTTCAGGAACAGGATCTTGTCGAAGCCATGCCCGGCCAGCGAGCGCACCCAGTCGCCGATCGCGGCGATAAAGGTGGAGGGGCGCAGCGAGATGGTGCCGGGAAAGCCCAGGTGATGCTGGGCCATGCCGATATTGAAGGTGGGGCCGACCAGGATGTCAGCATTCTTCTGCGCCTCGACGGCGATGATTTCCGGGCACATCCAGTCGGTGCCCAGCAGGCCGGTAGGGCCGTGTTGTTCGTTGGAGCCGATGGGGATCACCACCGTGCGGCTGCGCTCCAGAAACTGCCCGATCTCGATCCAGGTGGATTTATGTAGAAGCATGCGACGCTCTCTTTTATCTGTGGGGACAGGCTATCCGCCACGGATTGTACGACTACTCGCCACCTGTTGGGGTTTGCAATTGAGATAGGTCGAAGACTTCAACCAGCGCTGGTCGGGGTACCACGAGAACATGAACTGCCCGTCCTTGAGCTTGTCCACCACTTGGCGCGCGACTTGCGGGCGCACCGCCGGGCAGCCCTGGCTGCGGCCGATACGGCCTTCGCGCTTGCTCCACAACGGGCTGACGTAGTCGGCGGCATGAATCACAATGGCGCGGTCGCGGGCCAGGTCATTGAAACCGGGCTCCAGGCCGTCCATGCGCAGCGAGTAGCCGTGGGTGCCGAGGTAACTTTCCTGGGTGCGGAACAGGCCCAGGCTGGACTGGTGGCTGCCTTCGAGATTGGAGAACGCGGTGGCGAAGTTTTCACCGGATTTGGCACCGTGGGCCACCAGGTCGCGCAGGACCAAGGTTTTTTTGCGCAGATCGAAGATCCACAGCCGACGGGCGGTCGAAGGCTGGGAGTAGTCAATCACTGCCAGGCGATCGGAACGTTCCTCGCCGTTGCTGACAGCGCATTGCACCGCGTTCAGCGCGCTTTTCAGCACGATGGGATTGAGTTCTGGAGCCGAGCGCGCCAGGCTGCTATACAAAGAAGGAGGGGGGCCATTGGCGGCGAGCGCAACATTGCTCAGTAACGCCAGGCTCCCGGTGATCAAGCCCAGTTTGGTGATGCCGAGCCGGCGGATAAAAGTCAGCATCTACAGTCGATTCCCCGCTGTGGAGTGGAGCTAAGTCAATTGTTCAAAAAACACGCATGTTACTTGAGCATTTGCCTGCTCGTTACACCACTGGTCGCCACAGCCGAAGCGCTGCCGGTGGAACCGCTGCCGGTCACGACGCCTGCGCCGGTTGACTTGGCGCCGCTGCAACAAGCCCTGGCGCAGTTGCCCAGTGTCTGCCCGCAGCTCGCGCCGCGTATTGATGCCACCGCACAATTGCGTCTGCAAGCCTTTTACCAGCAGCAGGGCGACACGCCGCTGTGGTCGGATGACGCGCGCCGGCAAGCCTTGCACAGCCAGTTGCTGATGCTGGCCGACGACGGCCTGGACCCCACCCACTATAGCTTGCCCAGCGCAGATGCCACGGCCAACGTGCTGTGCAGCGATATCGCAGTCAGCCAGCAGTACCTGCAAGCCCTGCAGGACTTGCATTACGGGCGCCTGCAGCAGTCGCGCTTCGAACCGCTGTGGCACGCCCAGCCGCCGGCCGTCGATCCAAACACCGCGTTGCTTGCCTTCGCCGCCACCGGCCTGCGGGACATGGCCCTGGCGTTCGACCAGGCGCGGCCCAGCGCGGATTTGTATCGCAGCCTGCGTAACGCTTATTCCAGCGTGCGCCAGCAGCCGTTGCCGCATTGGGAGGCGGTCGGCGACGGGCCGCTGTTGCGCCCCGGCATGGAAGACCCACGGGTGCCGGAACTGGCACGTCGGCTCTACAGCGGCGGTTACCTGACCCAGGAACCCAAGGGCAGCGCCAAGCAGTACCGCGCCGAACTGGTCGCTGCGGTCAAGGCCTTCCAGCTCAGCCATTCCTTGCAGTCCGACGGGGTGATCGGCGCCGGCACCGTGGCCGAACTCAATATCAGCCCGGCGATGCGCCGCGACCAGTTGCGCATCAACCTCGAGCGGTTCCGCTGGCTGGCCCAGGACCTGGAGCCCGAAGGCGTGGTGGTCAACGTCGCGGCCGCGCAACTGAGCGTGTACCAGAGCGGCATTCCAGTGTGGCAAACCCGCCTGCAAGTGGGCCGCGCCGAGCGCCAGACGCCGTTGCTCAAGTCGCGTATCACGCGGTTGACCCTCAACCCCACGTGGACCATTCCACCCACCATCATGCGCGAGGACAAGCTGCCGGCCATCCGCCTCAACCCGGAATATCTGCGCCAGCAGAACCTGCAAGTGCTCGACGCCGAAGGGCACCCGCTGGCACCCGAGCAGGTCGACTGGGCGCGCCCCGGCAATATTTTGCTGCGCCAGGAGGCGGGGCCGCGTAACCCGTTGGGCAAGATCGTGATGCGCTTTCCCAACCCGTATTCGGTGTACCTGCACGACACGCCGAGCCAGCCGCTGTTTACCAAGGGGCCACGGGCGTTCAGCTCGGGGTGCGTGCGCGTTGAGCAACCGTTGTTATTGCGCGATCTGCTGGTCAGCCCGGCCGAACGCACGCGCACCGACGAGTTGCTGGCCACCGGCGTGACCCATGAATTCAGGCTGGCCACGCCGGTACCGGTGCTGCTGGGCTATTGGACGGTGGAAGTGGATCGCCAGGGCAGCCTGGTGTACGCGCCGGATATTTACGCGCGCGACCCGGTGTTGATCAAGGCGATGGGGGCTGTGCTGTAGTGTGGGAGGGGGCTTGCTCCCGATTGCGGTGGGTCAGTCAGCTTATCTGTAGCTGACACACCGTCATCGGGGGCAAGCCCCCTCCCACATTTGGATCTGCGGAGCGTTCAGTAGGCCTGTTCAGGCATCAACTGCTGGCGGCATTCCAGCACAAGCCGTGCGCCGCCCAGTTCGCTGGTGCCGACCTCCAGCTTGAAGCCATGCAGGTTGATGATCGCCGCGACAATCGACAGGCCCAGGCCGAAACCGCCTTGCTGATCACTTTCATCGACCCGGTAAAAGCGCTGGAACACCGACGCGCGTTCGGCGGCCGGAATGCCCGGCCCGGAGTCGAGGACGTCGATCCGCGTGCTGCCCAGGTCATTGACCGCGCGCAGGATCACCTTGCCTTGGGGCGGGGTGAATTTGATCGAATTGCTCAGCAGGTTGGCCAGGGCTTCGAACAACAGGGCGCGGTCGCCGGTAATCCAGGGCAGTGAGTCCGGGGTCTGCAGCACCAGCTCCAACTCACCTTCTTCTGCCAGGGGCAGGTAGAAGTCGTGCAGTTCGCGTAACAGCGGCAGTGGGTCCATCAGCAAAAAGCCTGAACGACGCTGGTGGTCTTCCAGTTCGGAAATACGCAGTAATCCGCGAAAACGTGCCATCAGCGTGTCGGTTTCGGCAATCGCGTCATCGAGTTTCACCGCATGGGCCGAGTCTTCCTCCGCTTGCTGCTTGATGCGGTACAGCTGTGCGCGCAGGCGCGTCAGCGGGGTGCGCAAATCGTGGGCGATGTTGTCGCACACGCCCTTGACCTCGTTCATCAGTTTTTCGATGCGGTCGAGCATGGCGTTGACGATGGCCGCGAGCATGTCCAGCTCGTCGCGCCGGTCGGACAGGGGCAGGCGGTGCGTCAAGTCGCCAGCGACGATGGCTTCGGCGCTGGCCTGGATCCCGCGAATGCGGCGCAGCGGACGCCGGCGCAGCAGGTGCCAGCCGGCGGCGCCAGGGATGATGGTCAATGACACGGCCCACAGCAGGGCATGCCAGATGATCCGGGTCACCCCGAACAGCGAACCGTTGGCGCGCACCAGCACCAGCCAACGGCCGTCTTCGGTGTGGGTGGCCACGGCGTCGCAGCTGTCCTTGGGCAGTTTCGGGTCATCGGAGTCGACGCAGTTGGCCAGGGCGTGGATCTTGCCATCCAGGGGCAGGTCGGGTGGTACTGCGCGGATCGGCCCGCTCAAGGGGCGAAACTGCTCGTCGAACAGACCATAGGCATCCACGCCCTTCATGTCGAAGGTCATGCTGGTGGTCAGTGCGTCTACCAGTTCTTCTCCGTCGAAATGCTGGAACAAATGCTGGCGCTGCATCAGCGAATGGCGCGACAGGTCGCTCAGATACCCCGACACCTCGTAATACAGCACCCCCATGAGGATGCAGCTCCACGCCACGAACAGCGAACTGTACAGCGCCAGCAAGCGGCTGCTGGAAGAGCGCCAGCCCTTAGAGGGGTTCAGCAATGACATAGCCCGAGCCTCGTACCGTGCGGATCAGCGGCGGCAGGCCCGGTGGGTCGATTTTTTTGCGCAGGCGACCGATGTGCACGTCGATCAGGTTGGTGCCGGGGTCGAAGTGATAGCCCCAGACTTCCTCGAAGATCATCATTCGCGACAGGATCTGCCCGGTGTTGCGCATCAGAAATTCCAGCAACTTGTACTCGGTGGGCAGCAGGCTCAGCGGCTGCTCGGCGCGGCTGGCTTCGCGGCTGATCAGGTTCAATTCGAGGTCGGCCACGCGCAGCGCGGTTTCGAATTCCTTGACCGTGCTTTTACGCCGCAGCAGCACCTCGACGCGGGCGGCCATTTCATCGGACGCGAAGGGTTTGGTCAGGTAGTCATCGCCGCCGGCGCGCAGGCCGCGCACGCGTTCGTCGACATCGGAGAGGGCGCTGATCATCAGGATCGGCGTCGACACCCCGATGGTGCGCAGGGTGGTGACGATGGCCAGGCCATCCAGTTCGGGCAACATGCGGTCAAGGGTGATCAGATCGTAATCACCACTGACAGCACGGACCAGGCCTTCGCGGCCATTGTCCACCCAGTCTACGTCCAGTCCATGGCTACTCAGCTCGGCGACGATCTCGCGGGCCGTTACGGCGTCATCCTCGATGGTCAAAATGCGGGTCATAGGATTACCTGGTGAGCGTTCACACTAGAAGTGCGGACATTTTGCCAAGAAGTTGCTGAATGTTTCCTAAATAAAACTTCATCTACCCAAAGCCGGTACTTCCAAGCCTTGCCCAATTCAGTGTGGGAGGGGGCTTGCTCCCGATAGCGGTGGGTCATTCTGTCAATGCTTAACTGATACACCGCTATCGGGAGCAAGCCCCCTCCCACAGAGAATGCATAACGCCCGCTCTCTATAGGCAATTCTTGCAACTTGCATGACTTTAGGAAGTTCAATTTAGTTAACTTGCTGAAATATAAGGATTTTATTTTTTGTTTACGCTGGCACGCTGCCTGCACTGTCCTTTTTGAGACTTGTAACACTATTTTTCATGCCTGGAGCAAAACAACAATGATCACATCCTCATCCACGCTGCAAGAGTCGAGCGCGCTCTCCGGGGTTTCCTGGGGGGCGATTTTTGCTGGTGCCGCTGCGGCGGCTGCGCTGTCCCTGATCCTGGTGCTGCTGGGCTTCGGCCTGGGCTTTTCGGCGGTATCGCCGTGGGCCGACAGCGGCATGAGTGCCAAGGGGCTTGGCATTTCCACGATTGTCTGGCTGGCTTTCACCCAAATCGTCGCGTCGGGCCTGGGCGGCTACATTGCCGGCCGGTTGCGCGTGAAGTGGGCCAACATGCATGGCGATGAAGTGTACTTTCGCGACACGGCCCACGGGTTCCTGGCCTGGGCAGTGGCGACGCTGATCACGGCGATGCTGGTGGTCGGTTCGGTGAGCAGTGTGGTCAGCGGCGGCGTCAAAGCCGGTGCCAGCGTGGCCTCGGGTGCCGCCAGCAGCATGACTCAAGCCGCCGGCAACGCAGCAAAAGGCGCACACAGCGGTGATTTCGGCTACTACGTCGACAGCCTGTTCCGCGACGATCGCCCTGCAGCTGTCAGCGATGACGCCGCCCATGCCGTGGTCGGTCGCATCTTCGCTCGTACCCTGAGCAATGATGGCCAACTCGCACCGGAAGACCGTACCTACCTGGCCCAGTTGATCAGCCAGCGCACCAACCTCAGCCAGGCCGATGCCGAAGCGCGTATCGACAAGGTGTATGGCGATGCCCGCAAAGCCATCGAAGATGCCAAGGTCAAAGCCAAGCAAGCCGCTGACACAGCCGCCAAAGTGGCTGCTTACACGTCGCTGTGGACCTTCGTTGCCCTGCTGATCGGCGCGTTCTTCGCCAGCTTCGCCGCCACCTTCGGCGGTCGCCGCCGCGATGCTGTGGTGTACGTCGAAACCGAAACCTACGTTCGTTAATTCAAGGAGAACATGATGCGCTCATTACTGCTGTGGTTCCTCGGCATTCCAATTCCGTTGATCATCCTGATCGCAATTTTCATGCACTAAACCCGAGTATTACTCGGTCCCATGTGGGAGGGGGCTTGCTCCCGATAGCGGTGGAACAGTCGATATTGCAAGCGACTGACACAGCGCCATCGGGAGCAAGCCCCCTCCCACATTTGGTTTGCGGTGAGCCCCGCTTCAGTCGTCGAACCCTACCTGCTCGTGAATCTCATCCACCTTCAGTTCCAAGCGATACGCCACCGCAATGAACAATGCCTGGCACAGGCACAACGTCGCGCTCAATGAGCGAAAGGCGAACGACGAGCCTTCATTGACCAATAACACCGCGTTTGCCCGCTTGGCCAGGGGCGACAGGTTGCTGTCGGTGATGATCAGGGTCTTGGCCTGATGGTGCTGGGCGATGCGCAGGCAGTGCTGGGTCTCTTTGCCGTAGGGCGTGAAGCTGATAGCGATGACCAAGTCATTGGCGCGCACGCTGCGCATCTGTTCGCGGTAGCTGCCGCCCAGGCCCGAGATCAGGTGGATGCGCTTGTTGGTGTGCTGCAGGTTGTAAACCAGGTAATCGGCCACCGCGAATGAGCGGCGCACGCCGACCACGTAGATATTGTCGGCATTCACCACCAGGTCGACGGCCTTGTCGAAGGCCACGTCGTCGAGCTCCATCCCCAGGCGCTCGATGCCCGACAGCGTTGCGTTGACGCATTCACGCGCCAGGTCGCCGCCGCTGGCCTTCTGCGACTTATTGGCGATCATGCTGCGGATGCGTTGCTGGTAGTTCTGCACCGGCGTGGTCTTGTGGGTGTACGCCTCGCGAAACAGCGCCTGCATCTCGCTGAACCCGCTGAAACCGAACCGCTGGGAGAAGCGCACGATGGCCGAGGGATGCACTTCGCATTCACGGGCGATGTCGCTGATGCGGTCGACCATGATCCGGTCGCTCTGCTGGCTCATGTAGCTGGCGATGCGCTTGAGTTGGCGCGGCAGGCTTTCGTATTCGTCGGTGATCAGCTGCAACAGGCGTTCGGCATTGATCGGAGGGCTGGCGATCGTATCTTCCAGGTGGGTCTCGGGATCGGTGCGGGACATGGGCAATCCTTCTGGCGTGTTCGTCTGGTGCGCTGATGGGTGGCGCAAGTCTACAGGGTAGGCGCAAAAAAATACCTCGGCATCACGGCCCGCCTGGGCTGCTGAAACGATGCACGACGGCTGCCGCAGCATTATGCTGGCTTATTGGAAAAAATATTCCACTAAAAATAATTATGGAATAAATATTGATTGCGGCCGCCGGACGTTCTAGTCTGCTCCCACCAAGAGCGTTTGCCGTCGCCACGGCGGCACAACGCAGGCTGATAAAAATAACAGGAGCCAGCATGGGCCAGACTCGTTTTGCCAGTGGGCGTCAATTGGATCTGATTTGCCTCGGACGCCTGGGCGTCGACCTCTATGCGCAGCAAGTGGGGGCGCGGCTTGAGGACGTGTCCAGCTTCGCCAAATACCTCGGCGGTTCTTCCGCCAACATCGCCTTCGGCACGGCGCGGCTGGGGCTCAAGTCGGCCATGCTCAGCCGCGTGGGCGACGACCACATGGGCCGCTTCCTCCTGGAATCCCTGGCCCGTGAAGGCTGCGACGTCAGCGCGGTCAAAGTCGACCCGGAACGCCTCACCGCCCTGGTGCTGCTTGGCCTCAAGGACCGTGAGACCTTCCCCTTGGTGTTCTACCGCGAAAACTGCGCCGACATGGCCCTGCGCGCCGAAGACATCAGCGAAACCTTCATTGCTTCCAGCAAGGCGCTGCTGATCACCGGCACGCATTTCTCTACCGATGGCGTGTACAAGGCCAGCATTCAGGCGCTGGATTACGCGGCCCGGCACAACGTCAAGCGCGTGCTCGACATCGATTACCGCCCGGTATTGTGGGGCTTGGCCGGCAAGGCTGATGGCGAGACCCGTTTCGTCGCCGACCAGCAGGTCAGCGAGCATGTACAGAAGATCCTGCCGCGCTTCGACCTGATCGTCGGCACCGAAGAAGAATTCCTGATCGCCGGCGGCAGTGAAGACTTGCTCGCCGCACTGCGCAAAGTGCGTGAACTGACGCCCGCGACCCTGGTGGTCAAGCTCGGCCCACAGGGCTGCACGGTGATCCATGGCGCTATCCCGGAGCGCCTGGAAGACGGGGCGATCTACCCCGGCGTGCGCGTGGAAGTGCTCAATGTGTTGGGCGCCGGCGATGCGTTTATGTCGGGCTTCCTCAGTGGCTGGCTCAACGACGCAACCGATGAGCGTTGCAGCCAGTTGGCCAATGCCTGCGGCGGCCTGGTGGTGTCGCGCCACGCCTGCGCGCCGGCCATGCCCACACCTGTCGAGTTGGAATACCTGTTCAACAGCCCGGTGCCAATTACCCGGCCGGACCAGGACGCGACCCTGCAACGCCTGCACCGCGTCAGCGTGCCGCGCAAAACCTGGAAGCAACTGTTCGTGTTCGCCTTCGACCACCGCTGGCAGCTGGTGGACCTGGCTCAACGCGGCGGCCAGGACCTGGCGCGCATCAGTGATGCCAAGCAACTGTTTATTCAGGCCATCGAACGCGTCGAGAAAAAACTGGCTGATCAAGGCATTGAAGCCGACGTCGGCCTGCTCGCCGACCAGCGCTTCGGCCAGGACGCGCTCAACGCGGCCAGCGGCCGCGGCTGGTGGATTGCCCGCCCGGTGGAAGTGCAGAACTCGCGGCCCTTGGCGTTCGAGCATGGCCGCTCCATCGGCAGCAACCTGATCGCCTGGCCTCAGGAACAGATCATCAAGTGCCTGGTGCAATTTCATCCCGATGACGCGCCGCTGCTGCGCCTGGAACAGGAAGCGCAGCTCAAGGCGGTGTACGAGGCGTCGATTGTCAGCGGGCATGAACTGCTGCTGGAGGTCATCCCACCCAAGGATCACCCCTCGACCTATCCGGACGTGCTCTACCGCAGCCTCAAGCGCCTGTACAACCTGGGCATCTACCCGGCGTGGTGGAAGATCGAGGCGCAATCGGCCGAGGACTGGAAAAAGCTCGACGAACTGATCGAAGAACGTGACCCGTACTGCCGTGGTGTGGTGCTGTTGGGCCTGAACGCCTCGGCCGAATGCCTCGCCGACGGCTTCCGGCAAGCCAGCCGAAGCACGACCTGCCGAGGTTTTGCCGTGGGCCGCACGATCTTCCAGGAACCGAGCCGTGCGTGGATGGCGGGGGAGATTGATGATGAGAGCTTGATTCAGCAGGTACAGGCCACCTTCGAACAGCTTATTACCGCCTGGCGCAGTGCCCGAAATTAAATCAGATCAAATGTGGGAGGGGGCTTGCCCCCGATGGCGGAGTGTCAGGCAACACTTCTGTGACTGAACTACCGCTATCGGGGGCAAGCCCCCTCCCACATAAAGCAGATTTTCAGTGTTAGTTGAAAACAATAAAAGGTGCAGCCATGCCCGCAATCCGAATTGGCATCAACCCGATCTCCTGGAGCAACGACGACCTGCCGGCCCTTGGCGGTGAAACGCCGCTGAGCACCGCCTTGAGCGAAGGCAAGGAAATCGGCTACGAAGGTTTTGAACTCAACGGCAAATTCCCCAAGGACGCCAAAGGTGTCGGCGACGTGCTGCGTCCCTATGACCTGGCGCTGGTGTCCGGCTGGTATTCCAGCCGCCTGGCGCGGCGTTCGGTGGCTGAAGAAATCGAGGCCATCGCCGGCCACGTCGAGTTGCTCAAACAGAACGGCGCGAGCGTATTGGTGTATGGCGAAGTGGCCGACTCGATTCAGGGTTCGCGCATCCGTTTGATCGAACGCCCGCGTTTTCACAGTGAGCAGGCGTGGCAGGCCTACGCCGACAAACTCACAGAACTGGCGCGGTTCACCCTGTCCCAGGGCGTGCGCCTGGCTTACCACCACCATATGGGCGCCTATGTCGAATCCCCCGAGGATATCGATCAGTTGATGGCACGCACCGGCCCGGAAGTCGGCCTGCTGTTCGACTCGGGCCACTGCTACATGGGTGGCGGCGAACCCCTTGAAGTGCTGCGCAAACACATCGAGCGCATCTGCCATGTGCATTTCAAGGACGTGCGCAAACCGGTGGTGCAACTGGCGCGCAACCAGATGTGGAGCTTTCCCGACTGCATCGTCAACGGCACCTTCACCGTACCCGGCGATGGCGATATCGACTTTGCCGAATTGCTCGATGTGCTGTTGGCCGCCAACTACGCGGGCTGGCTGGTGGTCGAGGCCGAGCAGGACCCAGCCGTGGCGCCCAGCTACATCTATGCAAAAAAGGGCTATGACACCTTGCGTGCGCTGCTCAACGAGAGGACTTAACCATGAGCTTGCTGGTCAAGAGCAATAAACGTGGGCAGACGATGGTCGCCCTGGAAGCCGGGCGCCTGGAGTATGTGGGTTTTAGCGCTTATCGCCTGAGCCTGGGCGAAACCTTGCCTGTCAGCGCCGGCGATAAAGAACTGTGCCTGGTGCTGCTCAGCGGCCGGGTGAATATCGAAGGCGAGGGCTTCGACTGGCAGAACCTGGGGGACCGTCAATCGGTATTCGAGGACAAATCCCCGTTCGCCGCCTACCTGCCGCCGGGCACCCAGGCCCAGGTCACCGCCTTGAGCGACGTGCAGATTGCCGTCTGCGCGGCACCCAGCACAGAAGGGTACGCGCCGCGCCTGATCCGCCCGGAAAACTGCAAGCGCAGCGTGCGTGGCAAGGGCGCCAACACCCGCTATGTGTGCGACATCCTGCCCGACAGCGAGCCGGCGCATTCGCTGCTGGTGGTGGAAGTGCGCACGCCGTCCGGGCATTCGTCGAGCTACCCGCCGCACAAGCACGACACCGATGACCTGCCGCACCAGAGCTTTCTGGAGGAGACCTACTACCACCAGGTCAACCCGCCCCAGGGCTTCGTGTTCCAGCGGGTGTACACCGACGATCGCAGCATCGACCAGGCCATGGCCGTGGAAAACAGTGACCTGGTGGTGGTGCCCAAGGGCTATCACCCGGTCAGCGTGCCGTACGGCTACGAGTCGTATTACCTGAACGTCATGGCCGGCCCCAAGCGTGCCTGGCACTTCCATAACGACCCGCAGCACAGTTGGCTGCTGGACCTCTGAACGGTTTTGCACGGAGAACAACAACAATGAAGTCGCCGTTACGTTTTGCCCTTAACCGCATGGTCGCGCCCAACCTGTCCCTGCCGGATTTCATCCAGTTGGCCGTGGCCTTGAAGTGCGACGCCATCGAGATCCGCAATGACCTCAAGGACCGCCAGATCGAATACGGCGCCCCGGCCAGCCGCGTGCGCCAATTGTGCGCGGCCCAGGGCATCACGGTGCTGTCGATCAACGCGCTGTACCCCTTTGATGTGTGGAATGACCAGCGCCGTGCCCAGGCGATCGAGCTGGCCACCTATGCCCGGGAATGTGGCGCGCAAGGCCTGGTGATGTGCCCGTTCAACGAGCCGGGCGACACCCGCAACGAAGCCCAGCGCGCCGCCGGTTTGCGCACGGCGTTAAGCGAGTTGGCGCCGATCCTGCGCGAGCACGGGATTCTCGGTTTTATCGAACCGCTGGGCTTCGAAGAATGCGCCATGCGCCGCAAGCGCGTGGCGGTGGACGCGATCCAGTCCATCGGCGGCCTGGATGTGTTCCGCCTGGTGCACGACACCTTCCATCATCACTTGGCCGGCGAGCACGAGTTCTTCCCTGAGCTGACCGGGCTGGTGCACATCTCCGGCGTGGAAGATGCCGAGGCGCCGCTCAATTCGATCCGCGACGGCCACCGCGTGCTGGTGGGCGAGGGCGACATCCTCGGTAACGCTGCGCAGATCGACACCTTGCTCAGCACTGGCTACAGCGGCTACCTGTCGTTCGAGCCGTTTGCCACAAGCGTGCATGAGTTGGCGGATATCCGGCAGGCCTTGGGGGCAAGCATCGCCCACCTGCAAAAACGTTAAGGGGCGCGACATGACCACAACCCGACTGACCATGGCCCAGGCCCTGGTGAAGTTCCTGGATAACCAATACATCGAAGTCGATGGCGTGCAGAGCAAATTCGTCGCCGGCGTGTTCACGATATTCGGCCACGGCAATGTGCTGGGCCTGGGCCAGGCGCTGGAGCAGGACAGCGGCGACCTGGTGGTGCATCAGGGCCGTAACGAGCAGGGCATGGCCCACGCTGCCATCGGTTTCGCCAAGCAGCACCTGCGGCGCAAGATCTACGCGTGTACCGCGTCGGTCGGGCCCGGCGCGGCAAATATGCTCACCGCCGCGGCGACCGCGACCGCCAACCGTATTCCGTTGCTGCTGTTGCCGGGCGATGTCTACGCCAGCCGTCAACCGGACCCGGTGCTGCAACAGGTCGAACAGTTCCACGACTTGAGCATCAGTACCAACGATGCGTTCCGCTGCGTGAGTAAATACTGGGACCGTATCAACCGCCCCGAGCAACTTATGACGGCGGCGATCCAGGCCATGCGCGTGCTCACCGACCCCGCCGAAACCGGCGCGGTGACCTTGGCGCTGCCCCAGGACGTGCAGGCTGAAGCCTGGGACTATCCCGACTATTTCCTGCAAAAGCGCGTGCACCGTATCGAACGTCGCCCAGCCACCGCCGCGATGCTTGGCGATGCGCTGGCGGCCTTCAGCGGCAAGCGCAAACCGTTGATCATCTGCGGTGGCGGGGTTAAATACTCCGGCGCGAATGCCGCGTTGCAGGCCTTCGCCGAGCGCTTCGATATTCCCTTCGCCGAAACCCAGGCGGGCAAGAGCGCGGTGGTGTCCAGCCACCCGCTGAACGTTGGCGGCATTGGTGAGACCGGCTGCCTGGCGGCCAACCTGCTGGCGCCCGAGGCGGACCTGATCATCGGCATCGGCACCCGTTATACCGACTTCACCACGTCGTCCAAATCGCTGTTCAAGCACACCGAGGTAAAGTTTCTCAACCTCAATATCTGCCCCGGCGATGCGTTGAAACTCGACGGCGTGCAAGTGCTGGCCGACGCCAAGGTTGCCCTCGAAGCGTTGGCCGATGCCCTCGGTGATTACCGTTCCGGCTGGGGCGAGCAGATTGCTGACGCCAAGGCGCAGTTGGATGCCGAGGTCGACCGCGTGCATCGGGTCGAATACCACGGTGATGACTTCGTCCCCGAAGTCGACGACCACCTGGACCGCGCGGTACTGCGCGAATTCATCGAGCTGACCGGCTCATGCCTGACCCAAAGCCGAGTGCTTGGCGTGCTCAATGCGACGCTCGCCGATGACGCAATCATCGTCGCCGCCGCCGGCAGCCTGCCCGGCGACCTGCAGCGCGCCTGGCGCAGCAAGGGCGTCAACACCTACCACGTCGAGTACGGCTATTCGTGCATGGGCTACGAGATCAACGCCGCCCTCGGCGTGAAGCTGGCCGAGCCGAGCAAAGAGGTGTACGCGCTGGTCGGCGATGGCTCCTACATGATGCTGCATTCGGAGTTGGCCACCTCGATCCAGGAGCGCCGCAAGATCAACGTGGTGCTGCTCGACAACATGGCCTTCGGTTGCATCAACAACCTGCAGATCGGCAACGGCATGGACAGCTTCGGCACCGAGTTCCGCTATCGCAACCCCGAGAGCGGCAAGCTCGACGGCGGCCTGGTGCCGGTGGATTTCGCCATGAGCGCGGCGGCTTACGGCTGCAAGACCTACAAGGTCAGCAGCGTGGAACAGCTTGAAGCGGCTCTGGCCGATGCGCGTACTCAAACCGTGTCGACCCTGATCGATATCAAGGTGCTGCCCAAGACCATGGTGCACGGCTACCTGTCGTGGTGGCGGGTGGGCGTGGCGCAGGTGTCCACCAGCGAACGCACCAACGCCGCCGCGAAAAAACTCAATGAACACCTGGCCAAGGCCCGGCAGTACTAATAACAAGAGGAGTGTTTGTATGTCGTTGAAGCTTGGAGTGATCGGTACCGGTGCCATCGGCCGTGACCATATTCGTCGTTGCAGCCAGACCCTGCTCAACAGCCAGGTGGTGGCGGTTACCGATATCAACCTGGAACAGGCGGCCAAGGTTGTGGCCGAGTTGAAGCTGGACGCCGAGGTATACCCGGATGGTCACGCGCTGATCAACTCGCCGCAGGTGCAAGCCATACTGGTGACCTCGTGGGGGCCGAGCCACGAGGAGTTCGTGCTCGCCGCCATCGCCGCCGGTAAACCGGTGTTCTGCGAGAAACCCCTGGCCGTGACCGCCGACGGCTGCCGCAGGATCGTCGAGGCCGAAGTGGCGCACGGCAAACGCCTGGTGCAAGTCGGTTTCATGCGCCCATACGACGAAGGTTATCGCGCCTTGAAAGCCGTGATCGACAGCGGCCAGATCGGCGAGCCGCTGATGCTGCACTGCGCGCATCGCAACCCGACGGTGGGCGAAAACTACAAGACCGACATGGCGATTACCGACACCCTGATTCACGAACTGGATGTGCTGCGCTGGCTGCTCAACGATGACTACGTCTCGGTGCAGGTGGTGTTCCCGCGCAAGACCAGCAAAGCCCTGGCCCACCTGCGCGACCCGCAGATCGTGCTGCTGGAAACCGCCAAGGGCACGCGCATCGACGTCGAAGTGTTCGTCAACTGCCAATACGGCTACGACATTCAGTGCGAAGTGGTGGGGGAGAGCGGCATCGCCAAATTGCCCGAGCCTTCCCAGGTGCAACTGCGCAGCGGCGCCAAGCTGTCGAATGCGATTCTGATGGATTGGAAGGATCGCTTCATTGGCGCTTATGACGTGGAATTGCAGGCGTTCATTGACAGCGTGCGGGCCGGGCAAGTGGGCGGGCCGTCGGCGTGGGATGGCTATGCGGCAGCGGTGGCGGCGGATGCGTGTATTGAAGCGCAGGGCAGTGGGCAGATCGTCAAGGTCAGCCTGCCAAACCGCCCACACTTCTACGGCTGACACTCGGTCAATGTGGGAGGGGGCTTGCTCCCGATTGCGGTGTGTCAGTTGGCAAATCAGGTGACTGATCCACTGTCATCGGGGGCAAGCCCCCTCCCACACTTGATTCGGTTTCCACTTCCAGTAAGGAGTGACTTCATGCGAATCGGACTGGTCGGCTATGGCCATGGAGGGCGCTTTTTTCATGCGCCACTGATTGCAACATTGCCGGGCGCCACGTTTGTGGGGGTGGTGACCCGTTCGCCCGAGCGGCGTCAGCAACTCAATACCGATCTGCCAGGGGTCAGGGCGTTCGACAGCATCGGCCAGATCGTCGAAGCCGGCGTCGATGCCCTGGTCATCTCCACCACCCTCAAGGGCCGCCCGGCGCTGGTGCTGGAAGCCATCGAACACGGCGTGGCGGTGGTCAGCGACAAGCCCTTCGCCGCCAACGCCGAGCAGGCCCAGGCCTTGATCACCGCCGCTGAACGCCAAGGCACGCTGCTCAGCGTCTATCAGAACCGACGTTGGGATTCGGATTACCTGACCCTGCGCAAACTCATCGACGCCGGTGCCTTGGGTGAGATCACCCGTTTTGAGTCCCGTGTCGAACGCTACAGCCCGCAGGCAGTGGGCAATGCCAGCGGCGGCGGCTGGTTGCGCGACCTCGGCAGCCATCTGGTGGACCAGGCCCTGCAATTGTTCGGCCCGGTGGACAAGGTATTCGCGCAATTGCAATTCACCCCTGAGCACCCCAACGTCGATCACGGCTTCTTCGTGTCCCTGACCCACGCCAACGGAGTGGTCTCCCATTTGTGGGGCAACGCCCTGCAGAACTGCCAGGCCCCGCGTTTTCGCGTCAGCGGCACCTTGGGTTGTTACACCGTGGACGGGCTGGATGGCCAGGAAGAAGCACTGATGGCCGGCAAGTCGCCGAAAACCGAAGGCGAGCACTGGGGCGCAGAAGAACATCGACGCTGGGGCTGGTTCGAACAGGGGCCGGAACGCGAGCGAGTGCCCTCTGAAAAAGGCTGCTGGACCCAGTTCTATCGGCAGTTGCAAACGGCGGTGCAAGGCCAGGGCCCATTGCCCGTGGACGCCTATGACGCGTTGGAAACCACCCGTATATTGGACGCTGCACGCCTGAGCGCCGAGCGCCAGCAGGTGGTTTCAACAAAAATAGAATAAAATTCTAAAACAGGTTGATATGGAAATTATTTTCCAATAAAGTCTTTTTCAGGTTGCATAAAGTACGTCTTGGGCTCGACCCCGGCGACTCAACAAAAACAAGATCAAAAACAACCAGGTACCGTCAGATGAAAATCTTCAACGCTGTACTGCGAGTTTTACGCCCTGCCCACACGCCACGCGCACTGCCCCGCGCCCGGCCGTTCTACTTCTCCTTCCTCAATGTGCTGTGCGTCGAAAACCAGGGCGCGCTGGTCTGCTGCATTCCAGGCGCGCCGGTGGTGCGGGTGCCCGCCGAGCGCTGATAAACGCAACGTCCATAAAACCAACAAGAAAGTGGAGACAGACCGTTCATGAAGACCCCGATCCGTTTTACCGCGCTGGCCCTGTCGATGCTGCTCGCCAGTGGCGTCGCCACGGCCGCCGACATCAAAGTAGGCGTGAGCATGTCCGCCTTCGATGACACCTTCCTTACCTACCTGCGCGAAGACATGGACAAGCAAGCCAAGTCCTATCCCAAGGGCGACGGCGTGCAACTGCAGTTCGAAGACGCCCGCGCCGATGTGGTCAAGCAACTGAGCCAGGTCGAGAACTTTATCAGCCAGAAAGTCGACGCCATCATCGTCAACCCGGTGGACACCGCCTCGACAGCCAACATCATCAAGGCCGCCACCGCCGCGAAAATTCCGCTGGTGTTCGTCAACCGCCGTCCCGACCAGAAAGACTTGCCCAAGGACGTGGTCGCGGTGACGTCCGATGACGTTGAAGCCGGCAAGCTGCAAATGCAGTACATCGCCGAAAAACTCGGCGGCAAGGGCAAGATCGTGATCCTGCTCGGCGACCTGGCGAACAACTCCACCACCAACCGCACCAAGGGCGTGAAGGAAGTGCTGGCCAACTACCCGGGCATCAAGATCGAGCAGGAACAGACGGGTACCTGGTTGCGCGACAGGGGCATGACCCTGGTCAACGACTGGCTGACCCAGGGCCGTGAGTTCAATGCCGTACTGGCCAACAACGACGAGATGGCTATCGGTGCGGCCATGGCGCTCAAATCGGCAGGCACCAAGCCCGGCACCGTGTTGATTGCCGGGGTCGACGGCACGCCGGACGGCCTCAACGCAATCACCAAGGGTGAGATGGCCGCCTCGGCGTTCCAGGATGCCAAGGGCCAGGCCGTGGGCTCGGTGGAAGCGGCGCGCAAGATGGCCAGGAACGAGCCGGTGGAGCAGAACGTGGTGATCCCGTTCAAGCTCATCACCCCGGACAACGTCAAAGACTTCAAGTAGCCCTGACCTCACAACCCTAAGCCGGCAGGGCGGTCACGGCCGCCCTGCAGATGGAGTACCTTCCTATGCTCGCTCATGCCACTGTCTCGCAGCCGCCGGGTATCCAGCCGCTGGCGCAGGACGAACCCTACCTGCTGGAAATTCTCAACATCAGCAAAGGCTTTCCCGGCGTCGTGGCCCTGGACGATGTGCAGTTGCGGGTGCGCCCCGGCACGGTGCTGGCGCTGATGGGCGAGAACGGTGCGGGCAAGTCGA
Source organism: Pseudomonas sp. R2-37-08W (assembly GCF_003851705.1). Taxonomy (NCBI): domain Bacteria; kingdom Pseudomonadati; phylum Pseudomonadota; class Gammaproteobacteria; order Pseudomonadales; family Pseudomonadaceae; genus Pseudomonas; species Pseudomonas sp. R2-37-08W. Next base: position 2,789,718 of record NZ_CP027728.1, read on the forward strand.
CGCTGATGAAAATCATCGCCGGCATCTATCAGCCCGATGCCGGCGAAATTCGCCTGCGCGGCAAGCCGATTGTGTTTGAAACGCCCCTGGCGGCCCAAAAGGCCGGGATTGCGATGATCCACCAGGAACTCAACCTGATGCCGCACATGAGCATCGCCGAGAATATCTGGATCGGCCGTGAGCAGCTCAACAGCCTGCACATGGTCAACCACCGCGAAATGCACCGCTGTACCGCCGAGCTGCTGGCGCGGCTGCGCATCAACCTCGACCCGGAAGAACAGGTCGGCAACCTGAGCATCGCCGAGCGGCAGATGGTCGAGATCGCCAAGGCCGTGTCCTATGACTCCGACATCCTGATCATGGATGAACCGACCTCGGCGATTACCGAGAAGGAAGTCGCCCATCTGTTTTCGATCATTGCCGACCTCAAGTCCCAGGGCAAAGGCATCGTCTACATCACGCATAAAATGAACGAAGTGTTCGCCATCGCCGATGAAGTGGCGGTGTTTCGCGACGGCCAGTACATCGGCTTGCAGCGTGCCGACACGATGAACAGCGACAGCCTGATCTCGATGATGGTCGGCCGTGAGCTGAGCCAGTTGTTCCCGGTACGCGAGACGCCGATCGGCGACTTGTTGCTGTCGGTGCGCAACCTGAGCCTGGACGGTGTGTTCACGGACGTTTCGTTTGACCTGCACGCGGGCGAAATCCTCGGCATCGCCGGGTTGATGGGCTCGGGCCGCACCAACGTGGCGGAAACCATTTTCGGCATCACCCCAAGCAGCAGCGGGCAGATCACCCTCGACGGCAAACCGGTGCGCATCAGCGACCCGCACATGGCCATCGAGAAGGGCTTTGCGCTGTTGACCGAGGACCGCAAGCTCAGCGGCCTGTTCCCGTGCCTGTCGGTGCTGGAGAACATGGAAATGGCGGTGTTGCCGCACTATTCGGGCAACGGTTTCATCCAGCAGAAAGCCCTGCGCGCCTTGTGCGAAGACATGTGCAAGAAGCTGCGGGTAAAAACCCCTTCGCTGGAACAGTGCATCGATACCTTGTCCGGCGGCAACCAGCAGAAGGCGCTCCTGGCGCGCTGGCTGATGACCAACCCGCGACTGTTGATCCTTGATGAGCCGACCCGTGGCATCGATGTGGGCGCCAAGGCCGAGATCTACCGCCTGATCGCCTTCCTCGCCAGCGAGGGCATGGCGGTGATCATGATTTCCTCAGAACTGCCCGAAGTGCTCGGCATGAGTGATCGGGTGATGGTGATGCACGAAGGCGAATTGATGGGCACCCTGGATCGGGCTGAGGCCACCCAGGAAAAAGTCATGCAATTGGCCTCCGGTATGACCGTGGTCCACTGACTCCAGAATAAGAAGGTAATTGGCTATGAACGCAATAACAGACAACAAGCCGGCGATGGCACCGGTCAAGAACCGTCGACGCATGCCCACTGAATTGAGCATCTTCCTGGTGCTGATCGGCATCGGCCTGGTGTTTGAACTGTTCGGCTGGATCGTGCGCGACCAGAGCTTTTTGATGAACTCCCAGCGCCTGGTGCTGATGATCCTGCAAGTGTCGATCATCGGCTTGCTGGCCATCGGCGTGACCCAGGTGATCATTACCACCGGCATCGACCTGTCGTCCGGCTCGGTGTTGGCCTTGTCCGCGATGATCGCTGCCAGTTTGGCGCAGACTTCCGATTTTTCCCGCGCGGTGTTTCCGTCCCTGACCGATTTGCCGGTGTGGATCCCGGTGGCGATGGGCCTGGGCGTGGGGCTGCTGGCGGGGGCGATCAACGGCAGTATCATCGCGGTGACCGGTATCCCGCCGTTCATTGCGACCCTGGGCATGATGGTCTCGGCCCGTGGCCTGGCGCGTTACTACACCGAAGGCCAGCCGGTGAGCATGCTGTCTGATTCGTACACGGCCATCGGCCATGGCGCGATGCCGGTGATCATCTTCCTGGTGGTGGCGGTGATTTTCCATATTGCCCTGCGCTACACCAAGTACGGCAAGTACACCTACGCCATTGGCGGCAACATGCAGGCGGCGCGTACTTCGGGGATCAACGTCAAGCGGCACCTGATCATCGTCTACAGCATCGCCGGCCTCCTGGCGGGCCTGGCAGGCGTGGTGGCCTCGGCCCGTGCGGCGACCGGCCAGGCCGGCATGGGCATGTCCTATGAACTGGACGCGATTGCGGCGGCGGTGATCGGCGGCACCAGCCTGGCGGGCGGGGTAGGGCGCATCACCGGCACCGTGATCGGCGCGCTGATCCTCGGCGTGATGGCCAGTGGGTTTACCTTTGTCGGGGTGGATGCGTACATCCAAGACATCATCAAGGGGCTGATCATCGTGGTGGCGGTGGTGATCGACCAATATCGCAACAAGCGTAAGCTCAAGCGCTGAGACAATATTGAGGACAGCACCGGTCAAATGTGGGAGGGGGCTTGCCCCCGATGGCCATAGGTATCTACACAACTTTGTAGCAGCCTACGGTAACCACGATGCGAAGCGAGCCGCTCTTGATCTTGCTCTTGATCTAGGCGCCCCGTTAAACCACGCTGGCCGGAATTCGATAGTGATTTGGGGGGTAAACCGGCAGGGATGCCGGTTTAGCCGCCCCGCGCCATGGATGGCGCGTGGCGGCGGCCCCCCAAATCACTGTCGGATTTCGGGCACACCGAGCCTAAGCGAGGTGCCGAGTGGTGGGGCAAGAGCGTTTTGCTTACTTTTGCGCTTTTCAAAAGTGAGACGCCGTAAGGGCGGAACCCTAAGCCGCCGTTACCGCAGCAACGGATATGTACTCGCTCTGATCCAACATCCTGGTCGGCTGTCAGGCCGCCATCGGGGGCAAGTCGAATCGTCGCACCGCCCCTCCCACATTTGGATCGCGCGGCATCAGTCAGATAGCTATAGGCCGCCAGGTCGCCACGGGAGCAAGCTCCCTCGCCACAGGTTCAGGGCTACGCCAAAGTTGTGTAGATACCTATGCCCCGATGGCGGTGGCTCAGTCAAACAGATGGCGACTGACACTCCGCAATCGGGAGCAAGCCCCCTCCCACATTGAGTAATGCGCCAGCTTGTTCAACCGTTTGTCTTCTATATAGCTCACCTGGACTGAATTTCTTGCTATAAACGCACTCCGATGACCGTTCGCCAAGCCCGTCCTGGTGCTTTTGGGGGTTGATCGGGAAAAATGCCTGTCATTTCAGTTGCTGCGCCTTCAAGTCGGCCTTAGACTGCCGCCCCTCGTAAATTGAGTGCCGGGTGGCGCTTGGAACGGATGGCGCCTTTCCGAGACCTGCAGAGGTCGGCCGGAACGCTCCCTTATTCGCCTTAATGCACGTATTTTTTATAGAGAAATCAATGACAAAGGAAAAGTTGCTGGCCATGCCGGCGGATGACTACATGAATGCCGAACAGCACGCTTTTTTTGAGAAGTTGCTGCAAGACATGAAAGTGGAACACCACGAGCGCATTGAACAGAACCGTATCGCCATTGAAAGCCTGGACACGCCTGCCGACCCGGCTGACGCTGCTTCCGTGGAAGAAGAGCGCACCTGGCTGGTCAATGCCATCGACCGCGACCAGCGCATGTTGCCGCAACTGGAGCGTGCCCTGGAACGTATCAAGGAAGATTCCTTTGGGTGGTGTGATGACAGCGGCGAGCCTATCGGCCTCAAGCGCCTGCTGATCAGCCCCACCACCAAATACTGCATCGAAGCGCAAGAGCGCCACGAGCAGATCGACAAGCACCAGCGTCAAGCCTGATGTGCTGCATGGGGGGCCGCAGGCTCGGCTCCCCAAAGAATTATTCGTTACGCCCTGGTTATTGATCTACTGCATGCACTTGCACTAAAGGCCCATGGATAATGGCCCGATAGTGGCGTTTAATGCAGACACAATAACGACAAGCAGCGGGGTAACGACAATGGCTGGAGACGGATCTCTGACGGGCGCAGCAGTGCCACCGCAATCGGTGGCGCGCGTGCTGCCCGGCTGGCTCACACCGCTCGCGCAGAGCGCCGCCCTGGTGCTGCTACTGCTGGGCCTGGCGTTTACCCGCTTGCCGATTTATGTGTGCCTGCCGCTGGCCTTGCTGGTGATCTGGCTACCCCGCCTGAAAAGTCCCAAACCTGGGGTGGCGCACGCTGCGGCCAGCGATGCGATTGGCGAGCTGACGCGCGATCTGTCCTATACCACCAGCCATAACGCACTCTCCGCTGCGGGCGTGGCCTATTCGGTCAAGCAGCTGGCGGCGCGTTTGCAGTCGCAGCTGGGCGCCTCCCAACAGATCGTCAGCAGCGCGCAAGTGATGATCAGCACCGAACAGGTCACTTCCCAGCTCAGCCGCCAGGCCTTGGGCGCGGCCAGCCAAGCCCATCAGCGCAGCAGCGAAGGCCGGGAAGTGCTGGTGCAGTCCATCACCCGCATGCATCAACTCAGCCAGCGTGCCGATGCAAGCCGCGAGCTGATCGAAGCCTTGAGCCAGCGCAGCGAGGAAATCCAGCGTGTGACGCTGGTGATCCAGTCTATTGCCAGCCAGACCAACCTGCTGGCGCTGAACGCGGCGATCGAGGCGGCGCGGGCCGGTGAACATGGGCGTGGCTTTGCCGTGGTCGCCGATGAAGTACGCGGCCTCGCTGGCCGCACGGCCACGGCCACGGATGAAGTCGGGGTGATGGTCGCTGACATCCAGCAACGTACCGCCCAGGTGGTGGAGCAGATTCGCCAACTGTCGGCGGACCTGCACACCGGTGTTGAACAGGTGGAACATGCCGGCGAGCACTTGGCGAGCATCGCCAGCCTGGCGGCGGATGTGGAAACCCAAGTCAGTGAAATCGCCCAGGGCACCGACACCAATCGCACGCAACTCGACAGCCTGTTCCACGCCGTGGAGCAGATGCGCAGCGACCTTGCGGTAAGCGATCAGCAAACCCGCCAGCTCGCCGACGCCGCTGTGCAAATGGAAGGGCAGGCGGAAACCATCAGCGAGCGCTTGGCGCAAGTCGGCCTGGATGACTATCACCAGCGTATCTACGACTTGGCACGCGAAGGCGCCAGGCGCATTGCCGAACAGTTCGAGGCGGATGCGCTGAGCCGCCGGATCAGCCTCGAGGATCTGTTTGACCGCAACTACACACTGATTGCGAATACCCGTCCGAGCAAATATAAAACCCGTTTTGACGCTTACACCGACCAGGTGTTGCCCGCCATTCAAGAGGCGCTGTTGCCACGTCATGAAGGCTTGGTGTTTGCCATCGCCTGCACCCAACAGGGCTACGTGCCGACGCATAACAAAGCGTTTTCCCACGCCTTGACCGGGGATGACCAAGTGGACGCAGTGCAGAACCGCACCAAGCGCAAGTTTGACGACCGTACCGGCATACGCTGCGGTAGCCATCAACAGCCCATGTTGCTGCAGACTTACACGCGCGATACCGGCGAGCTGATGCACGACTTGTCGGTGCCGATCATGGTCCAGGGGCGCCATTGGGGTGGTTTGCGTTTGGGCTACAAGCCGCAAGGTGCAAAGCCAGGGCGATAACGATACGACGCGTCACCGCCTTCACCAGCAGTGAGGAGGCGCAGGAATGCAAGGCTGCCTGGCAAGCGCTGATGCGCCGGAGCAAGCAGACAGCCTGCATTGCATCAAACGCTGGGAGACTCGTGCAGCAGGGCGTTGAGGTCATCGACCGCAGGCGCCCATTCGGCGTCGATATGCAATTGTTCCCTGAGGAAGGCCGCTTGTTGCTCGCTCCAGAACGGCGCGTCGATGAGTTTGACGTCATCCGGCAAACGGTGTTCGGCGGTGAAGCGTTCGATGGCTTCCTGGCTGGAATCCAGGCCTAGTTGTTCGAACAGGGTTTCAAGTGTCGGGGTGGTGGTGTCCATAACATTCTCCATGCGGGCTGATCATCGTCCTGCATGTGAGGGGTATGGCACGCCAGAGTTCTATCGGATTATCAAGAACTGAGTGCGCCTGAATCCACGGCGGCTTTCAGCTCCTTGGCGGCTTCTTTCGCTGCGATGGCCGCAGCGTCGACAGTTTTGAACCAGCGGTCTTTTTCTACCTGATGCGCTGTGACTGTGGTCAACGGCGGTTTGGCCCGCATGATGATGACCGCTTGGAACTCACCGTCTACTTCCCTGGCATCGCCATGGATAAAAAATTCGCCAATATCAAATTCCGTCACGTATAGGCTTCTCTTCAAGGTAACTGCACTGATGAAACCTGACCCGCACGGGGCAAACTCCAATGGACGGGTCAGTATGGCAGTTGTTGAAGGGCCGCTGTGCAGTAAAGTCAGCCAGGTGACGAAACGAGTGTGCCGTGCAGGCTATACAAGTTGGCTTCCAGGGCTTTGGCCAGTGCACACGCCTTGGTGTGATCGCTGCGAAAGCCTTTTATCCTGCCGCTGGTCACTTCCTGGATATGGAAAAAATTCCTTCCGGCCGGCACAACGCGATAAAGCACGGAATGGGAGTACCCATCGGGCGTAGGTAAGCAGTAGTATTGCGGTTCGCCTGGACATGATGAATGCGAGTGGAAGGACGTATCATCGTGTTGACGTCGTAGCATGCTCAGCTCCTGTCGATCGACCTTGTTGATATAGCCGCCACGTTTCGGGTGGTTTGACTTGTGTTGCTGTTTTAGTATTGTCGTTGGCGGCGCGTGCCTGGTTCCATGCCCAGGTGTTTTCTTTTGTGATGCGTGTCGGAAAACTGCGTTTTTAATCGGGTTATTCTCTGAAGTTGTTCGACCCGTATTCTCGGGTCGTTGAACCTGTGATTTGCTGTGTTGCCGGATGACCTCGTATAAGGGCCACCGCGCTTATCTGTACGGGTCTTATGGGTTTTCTTCAGGTTTTTAACGAGTCTGTGATCGTGCCGTAACGGCCGTTTTTTTGTGCTGCCCGCTCAAGCGGCCAGTGCTATTTCGATGTGGGGGCGTTTCCTTGGCAGTCAGTAATCTGGATATGCACGCGTTATTCGTGCTGGGTGATTTGCGCGCAAAGTTGGTCAAGCAGTTTCAATCTCGTTTTGTCTACGTCACCGAGCAGACACCGGAAGGTATCTACATCGCTGAGATCGATACCGAAGCGGCGTTGGTGGTGGACGACAAGCCACGCCTGGAACTCAAGGTCGGCGACCATTTTCGCGCGGCGGTATTGCCCAGCCGCGAAGGTGGCAAGTTCGAACTGAAATTCCGCGATATCAAGTTGACCGTATACGGCTTGGGCGACTACGCGTTTGTGTCATCGGCCGAGGGCGAGGGGATTGTGTTCAAGGAAGGCCACAGCGTCATGCTGGTATTTGCTGCTCACGAACAGCTGCAGGAAGGCCTGACCAAAACCCTCAAGGCCGTGACAGGCAAAGCCGCCAAGTGGCGCAAGGGCGAACTGGTGACGTTCAAGGCCAGCGAATAAATATCACCACGGCGAACTTCTTTTATCTTCCGGAACCTCTACTACAGTTGAGTTGACTTAACTATTCAGAGGCTTCGCGCTTAGCAGCAAAGCCGTCCGCTGATGGCTGCGATATCGCGAGGTGCGAGGGGATGAAAGGAATACGAACACTGTTGGCTGCATCGTTGACGGCCCTGGGCCTGTCACTGGCGTCAATGCCGGTATCGGCCGCCCAGGCGCCGGTGCACTTTGCCGACCTGAACTGGGAAAGCGGCAGCCTGATCACCGAGGTGCTGCGGTTCATTGTCGAGAAGGGCTACGACTTGCCCACCGACACCTTGCCCGGTACCACCATCACCCTGGAAACCGCCCTGGCCAAGAACGACATCCAGGTGATCGGTGAAGAGTGGGCGGGCCGCAGCCCCGTCTGGGTCAAGGCTGAGGCCGAAGGCAAGGTGGTGGGCCTGGGCGATACGGTCAAGGGCGCCACCGAAGGCTGGTGGGTGCCGGAGTACGTGGTCAAGGGAGACCCGAGCAAAAACATCAAGCCCCTGGCCCCTGACCTGAAAAGCGTAAACGACCTGGCGCGCTACAAGGATGTGTTCCAGGACCCTGAGTCTCCCGGCAAAGGGCGCTTTCTCAACAGCCCCATCGGCTGGACCTCGGAAGTGGTCAACAAGCAAAAGCTCAAGGCGTACGGCCTGGACGACAGCTACGTGAACTTTCGCAGCGGCTCGGGGGCGGCACTGGATGCCGAGATTGCGTCGTCGATCCGCCGGGGCAAGCCGGTGCTGTTCTACTACTGGTCGCCCACGCCGTTGATGGGCCGCTATAAATTGATTCAGCTGCAGGAGCCGCCGTTCGACGCCGAGGCCTGGAAGACGCTGACGGATGCGGACAATCCTGATCCCAAGCCGACGCGCTCGCTGGCCTCGAAATTGAGCATCGGCGTGTCTACGCCGTTCCAGAAGGAGCATCCGCAGATCGCGCAGTTTTTCGAGAAGGTTGAGTTTCCCATCGAGCCGCTCAACAAAGCGTTGGCAGCGATGAGCGAGCATCACACAGCACCCAGGGACGTCGCCCAGGCGTTCCTCAAGGAGCATCCAGACGTGTGGAAAGCGTGGTTGACGGACGATGTAGCGCGCAAGGTTGAGGCAAGCCTCAAGTAGAGCGCGGGTCAACCGGGGCGCATGAGAGAGCGGGCTGTCCCGGCGAGCCCGCTCCGCCGACGAAATACCTGCAGAAACCTTCAGGGCGACTATCCTCATTCGCACATTTCTATGAGGAGCCCGCCATGAGCTTCATCATCGCGCGCTGGATCGTCGCCATTTTCACCTGCATCAGCATGGTGCATCTGTACTGGGCCGCGGGCGGCAAACTCGGCAGCCTGGCCGCCATTCCTCAATTACCGGGCGAATTCGCCAGCGGGCCAAGGCCGGCGTTCAAACCCTCGGCGCTGGGCACCTTTCTGGTCGCCATGGGGCTGGTGGCGATTGCGCTGCTCGTCTGTCTGCGCGCCGGGCTGTATTTTTCGCCGGTGTCCCATGGGGCGCTGCAATGGGGGATCAGTGCGATTGCTGTGGTGATGTTTGCCCGGGCGATCGGCGATTCGGAGCTGGTGGGGTTTTTCAAAAAGGTGGTGGGCTCAAGGTTCGCCAGGCTGGACACCTACTTTTATTCGCCGCTGTGTCTGGTGTTGGGCGCTGGCCTGTTGGTAGTGGCATGGGCCTGAGATAAGGCAATCTGATGGCCCCTCTGTAACAAAATTCTCGCCAGAATCACTTTTATTTTCAGGTGGTTAGGTGAGGAAGCTAATGCGCACTGTTGGAATCATGCTGATTGCCTGTTCCCTGGCCGGCGGCGCGGCAGCCGCGCAGGCCCGGGAGTTGCGCGAGGGCGACAAGTATATGTGCAGTTGGGGCGCGGGCACGGCTGCCAGGGCTCAGGAACTCAAGCTTTCGGGGGTGTCGCTGTACGCCGCGCGGCAAAAGATCCAGACCATCAAATTCAACAAATCGTGGATGCGCATGATGGCCATGGGTATTACCGAGCAGACCTATGACAGCCGTTCACGGCTCAAACCTGAGGCGATTCGCCAGAGTTTTTACCAGGATTGCGTGCGCTATAAAGTGGCGCGTAAATAGTCTGGAATACGCACTGTACAATGAACAAACGGTGTGGGAAGTATGAAAGTGGAATATCTAATAACCCTTATTTATAAGTGGATTAAGTTCAAAGCCTTGCCCCTAACTCGCACCAAAAAGTGGCACAAATCTGCCTCTTTCCTTAAAAAACATGTGGTTATTGAATGACTTACGACTCTTCCATTCCGACGAAAGGAAGAAAATAATCTTGTGACGTGTTTTTGCAATCGCTACTATAGCCGTGCGTTCACCTCCCACGGTTTATGCATTTTTAAATCCCAAGTTTCCATCAGCTACTTGGGATTTTTTTTGCCTTGAATTTGACTCTGTGCACAGCAGTGCCAGCACGGCTCGCCAGTCAAGCCGTCGCGTCAGAGGCGACGCAGGAAGGACTTGACGATGTGCCGTGTGGCGTCAGTGGTGTCCAATTCATCGAGAGCGTTGTAGGCGTACCACTGGCAGTCGACGATCTCGTTGCACGGTCGCGCCTCGTCGATGTTCACCACTGAGGCCTCAAACACATGGTGCAGGGTGTCGCGGGCCTTCAGCTCCTGAAGGTACAGCAAGCCGTCCACGTTCAACCCGGTCTCTTCTTCCAGCTCGCGCTCTGCCGCGCCCACCGGGCGTTCGCCGCGTTCGACCTTACCGCCCGGCAACGCCCATTTCGATCTTGCCTTGCGCACAAAGAGGATATGCCCCTCGTGTTCGCATATGACCGTGGCCCGTATTTTCATCATCTTTGCCTGTAACGAAATCTCTGTCATAAAAGTGTAATGCAATTGTCATGCTAAGTGGTTATGGCGCGCCAGGGTGTGTATGTGGATACTGCCCGATTGACATAAACGAACGAGGAGAGCAGATGAGCACCGTACGTTGGGGCATGATCGGCTGTGGCAGTGTCACTGAATTGAAGAGTGGACCCGCTTTCTACAAAGCGCCAGGCTCCGCCCTGGTGGCCGTGATGGGGCGGCGCGAGGACGCCGTGCGCGATTATGCGACACGTCATGGGATTGCCCGCTTCTATACCGACGCCCAGGCCCTGATCGACGACCCCGAGGTGGACGCGGTGTACATCGCCACGCCACCCGACAGCCACCTCGAGTACAGCTTGATGGTGGCAGCGGCAGGCAAGCATTGCTGCGTCGAAAAGCCCATGTCGTTGAACGCCGAACAGAGCGCATTGATGCAACGCACCTTCGAGCGCGCCGGGCTGCACCTGTTCGTCTCTTACTATCGGCGCTCATTGCCACGCTTCCAGCAAGTGCGCAGCTGGTTGCAGGAAGGCCGTATCGGCGAGCTACGCCACCTGACCTGGACCCTGTGCAAGCCCGCGACACAGGCCGACACCAATCCCGCCAATTGGCGCACGGATCCGGCGATTGCCGGCGGCGGTTATTTTGCTGACCTGGCCAGCCATGGGTTCGACCTGTTCCAGTACCTGGCGGGAGATATCGTCGAAGTCTCGGGCTTCACCGCGCGGCAGGCCGGGCGTTACGCGGCGGAAGATGCAGTAACCGCCTGCTGGACCTTTGCCAGCGGTGCGTTGGGCATGGGCTGCTGGAACTTCGTGGCAGACCGCCGCGAAGACCGGGTCGAGCTGATCGGCAGTCATGGGCGCATCACGTTCTCGGTATTCGAAGACCAGCCGCTGCGTCTTGAAGGGGCGGTTGACGAGGTGCTGGAAGTGCCTTGTCATGCGCACATCCAATGGCACCACGTGCTTGCGATGAATGCCCATATCCGTGGGGAAGCCAAGCACCCTTCGCTGGCAATCGAGGCGCTGAAGACGGATCGAATCCTGGACAAGGTGCTACAACGTTACTCTCAACATCCCTAGCCGTCGCGATAGCGTGGTGATTCACTTTGTTTAAACGGATATCGCGATGAAATACTGGATGGTGGGGTGGCTGCTGATCGTCACTGGGGCAACGGCAGCGCCGCGCAGCCAAGGGCTGCCAGGGGAATTTGATTTCTATGTATTGTCGCTGTCATGGTCGCCGACGTTTTGCCTGACACACCCGGACAATGAACAGTGTTCGGGCAAAGGCTACGGGTTTGTCCTGCATGGCTTGTGGCCGCAGTACGCGCGGGGCGGGTGGCCGGCCTCCTGTGCCCCTGACGTGCGATTGACCAACGAGGAAATGCGCAAGGGCGCGACGCTGTTTCCCACCCGTGCGCTGCTCAAGCACGAATGGGCCAAGCACGGCACCTGCAGCGGGCTCGTGCCGCTGGATTACCTGGAGAAAACCGATACGGCACTGGGGGCGGTGGTCATTCCGCCACAACTGCAGCCGTTCAATACGCCGCCGTCATTAGCGGCCAGCGAGATCGAGGCGCTGTTTCGCGAGAGTAACCCACGCATGGGCAATCACGGGATGGCCGTCACCTGCAAAGGCAGAGTCCTGTCTGAAGTGCGGGTATGCCTGACCAAGGACCTGGCCTTCGCCGGTTGCCCGCGCAGTGTCAAAAGCCAGTGTCGCAGCGGCGATATCCGGATCCCCGCGCAGCGCTGAGCCTGGATGCCTCGCGCAGCTTGAGGGGCATTTTGTTCAATACCGAGTTCGCTCCAGCCTATACCGTGATGCCATCCCGTCTGGCATCACGAAAAGGAACCGCAATGAGCTTGATCATTTCCATGGCTGCCTTCGCCCTCGCCACCTCCATTACGCCAGGGCCGGTCAACGTGGTCGCCCTGAGCAGCGGCGCGCGCTTCGGGTTTGCCGCCAGCCAGAAGCACGTGTTCGGCGCTGCGCTTGGCTTCACGCTGCTGTTGATACTGATTGGCCTGGGCCTGCACGAGGTGCTGCTGCGCTGGCCGATCCTGACCCAGTTGATCCAGTGGGGCGGGGTGGCCTTTTTGCTGTACATGGCCTGGAAGCTCGCCGTGGATGATGGCCAATTGCAGGCCGATGGCGCCGCCACGGCGCCATCGGTGGTATACGGCGCGATCATGCAGTGGCTCAACCCCAAGGCCTGGCTGGCCTGTGTGGCGGGGATGGGGCTGTTTGCGGCGGATGGCGATGCCGGGCAAGTCTGGTTGTTCGCCGGTCTCTACCTGGTGATCTGCTACCTGTCGGTGGCGTGCTGGGCCTATGCCGGAACATTTCTGCGGCGCTACCTGCACAATCCCCAGGGTGTCAGAGTATTCAACCGCTCGATGGCCGCGTTGCTGGTGGCCAGTGTGGGTTATTTGCTGATGGCTTGAGTATTTCGCGGTATTGCCCGGGCGTGGCGGCGAAATGCTGTTTGAACGCGCGCTGGAAATGCGCCTGGTCGGCAAAGCCTGCGGCCAGGGCCACGTCGGCGATCAGCTCGCCATTGCGCAGTTGGGTGCGGGCGAACTGGATACGGCGATTGACCAGAAACGCATGGGGCGTCAGCCCGTAATACTGCTTGAAGGCGCGGATCAGATAAGACGGCGACAGCTCGGCCGCCTGGCAAATGTCCTCGAGCTTCAGGGCCTCGGTGCAGTGTTCACGGATGTAGTCAGCAGCTCGCTCCAGTTTGTGATTGACCTCCCGTACCGATGCGAGCGAAGGGTTCAGGCGCTGCTGCACCTCGCTGAAGTAGCTCACCAGCGCGCTCTGTTTGTGCAGCAGTTCAGCCCGCTCATCCACCAGCAGGCGGTACAACGCCAGCAAGCCGTTGTACAACGACGGGTCCCGCGTGTGTGGGGTGTTGAACGGGCGGTAACCTTGGTCGGTACTGAAGCCTAGTTGGTGCTGCAGGTCGGTCAGCCAGAGCGTGTCGAGGTAGAGCATATGGTAGGACCAATGCTCGTTTTCGATGGGATTGCAGGCATGCACATCGCCGGGGTTCATCAACACCACGGTGCCGGCGCTGATCTGGAAGGTCTGCGCGCCATGGTGGTAATAGCTGCGCCCGCGGGTGATTGCGCCAATGGAAACATGTTCATGGGCATGCCGCGTATACGTCACCTTGCGTCCGTCGGCGATGGTGCGCGCCTCGATGAACGGCAAGCGCTCATCGCGCCAGAAGCGCGGCGAGTGCGAAGGGTGGGCGCGAGTGTTCAACGACATGGCGAGGGCTCCGACGTTAAGCGGGCACCAGAAAGGCTGCTTCCAGTAATTGCCGAGTATAGGGGTGTTGTGGGTTGGCGAAAATCGCCCCGGCATCGCCTTGCTCCACTACCTGACCCTGCTTGACCACCATCAACTGGTGACTCAGCGCCTTGACCACAGCCAAGTCATGGCTGATGAACAGGTAGGTCAGGTTGTACTTGGCCTGCAAACCGCGCAGCAGTTCCACCACCTGGCGTTGCACGGTACGGTCCAGCGCCGACGTCGGCTCATCCAGCAGGATCAGGCGCGGTTTGAGCACCAGGGCGCGGGCGATGGCGATGCGCTGACGCTGGCCGCCGGAAAATTCGTGGGGGTAGCGATGCCGCGACTCCGGGTCCAGGCCGACTTCCTTGAGGGCGGCAATAATCGCCGCCTCCTGCTCGGCGGGCGTGCCCATCTTGTGGATGCGCAAGCCCTCGCCGACGATCTCGCTGACGCACATGCGCGGGCTCAGGCTGCCGAAGGGGTCCTGGAACACCACCTGCATTTCGCGGCGCAACGGGCGTACCTGTTGCTGGGTGAGGCGGTCGAGTTGCTGGCCTTCGAAACGAATGCCGCCCTGGCTTGCGATCAAGCGCAGGATCGCCAGGCCCAGGGTGGACTTGCCCGAGCCGCTTTCGCCGACGATGCCCAGGGTTTGCCCCTGGGGCAGGCTGAAGTTGATGCCGTCCACGGCCTTGACGTAATCGACGGTGTTGCGCAAAAAGCCTTTCTTGATCGGGAACCAGACTTTCAGGTCGTCCACTTCCAACAGCGGTGGCCCGGCGTCGTTGGTGGCCGGCCCGCCGCTGGGTTCCGCCGCCAGCAATTCCTGGGTGTAAGGGTGTTGCGGCGCCTGGAACAGCGCCTCGCAATCGGCCTGTTCGACGATGCAGCCCTGTTGCATCACACACACACGGTGCGCGATCCGGCGTACCAGGTTCAGGTCGTGGCTGATCAGCAACAACGCCATGCCCAGGCGTGCCTGCAGTTCCTTGAGCAATTCCAGGATCTTCAATTGCACCGTCACATCGAGGGCCGTGGTCGGCTCATCGGCGATCAGCAGCTCCGGCTCGTTAGCCAGGGCCATGGCGATCATTACCCGCTGGCGCTGGCCGCCGGAGAGTTCGTGGGGCAATGCCTTGAGGCGCTTGTGCGGCTCAGGGATGCCCACCAGCTCCAGCAGTTCGAGGGTGCGCTGGGTGGCGACCTTGCCGGTGAGACCCTTGTGCAGGCCGAGCACTTCGTTGATCTGTTTTTCGATGCAGTGCAGCGGGTTCAGCGAGGTCATCGGCTCCTGGAAGATCATCGCGATGCGGTTACCGCGAATGTGCCGCAGGGTCTTTTCCTTGAGCGTCAGCAGGTCTTGCCCGGCGTAGGCGATGGTGCCGGACGGGTGCCGCGCCAACGGGTAGGGCAGCAGGCGCAGGATCGAATGGGCGGTCACCGATTTGCCGGAGCCGCTTTCGCCGACCAGGGCCAGGGTTTCGCCGCGCTTGATATCGAAGCTGACGTTATTGACCACGCGATGGTGATGCTCGCCGGTGACGAACTCGACACTGAGGTCGCGGACTTCGATCAGATTGTCCTGATTCATCTCATTTCCTCGGGTCGAAGGCATCGCGAGCGGACTCGCCGATAAACACCAGCAGGCTCAACATGATCGCCAGCACGGCGAACGCGCTCATGCCCAGCCACGGCGCCTGCAGGTTGGATTTGCCCTGGGCCACCAGTTCACCCAGTGACGGCGAGCCGGCCGGCAGGCCGAAGCCCAGGAAGTCCAGGGCGGTGAGGGTGCCGATGGCGCCGGTGAGAATGAACGGCATGAAGGTCATGGTCGAGACCATCGCATTGGGCAGGATATGGCGGAACATGATCGCGCCGTTCTGCATGCCCAGCGCACGGGCCGCGCGCACGTACTCCAGGTTACGCCCGCGCAGGAATTCGGCGCGCACCACGTCCACCAGGCTCATCCACGAGAACAGCAGCATGATGCCCAGCAGCCACCAGAAATTGGGCTGCACGAAGCTGGCGAGGATGATCAACAGGTACAGCACCGGCAACCCGGACCAGATCTCCAGGAAACGTTGCCCGGCCAGGTCCACCCAACCGCCATAGAAACCCTGCAGGGCGCCGGCGATCACGCCGATGATCGAGCTGAGCACGGTCAGCGTCAGCGCAAACAGCACCGACACGCGAAAACCGTAGATGACCCGCGCCAGTACATCGCGGCCCTGGTCATCGGTGCCCAGCAGGTTGACGCTGGACGGCGCCGCCGGGGCCGGCACTTTCAGGTCGTAGTTGATGCTCTGGTAGCTGAACGGAATCGGTGCCCATAAGGTCCAGGCGTCCTTGGCCTTGAGCAGTTCCTGGATATACGGGCTCTTGTAGTTGGCTTCCAGGGGAAACTCGCCGCCGAAGGTGGTCTCCGGGTAGCGCTTGAGCGCCGGGAAGTACCAGTCACCGTCGAAGTGCACGGCCAGCGGTTTGTCGTTGGCGATCAACTCGGCGCCCAGGCTCAGCCCGAACAGGATCAGGAACAGCCACAGCGACCACCAGCCACGCTTGTTCGCCTTGAACCGCTCGAACCGGCGGCGATTGAGGGGGGACAGGTTCATCTCAATGCTCCCGGCTGGCGAAGTCGATACGCGGATCGACCAGGGTGTAGGTGAGGTCACCGATCAATTTCACGATCAGCCCCAGCAAGGTGAAGATAAACAGCGTGCCGAACACCACCGGATAGTCGCGGTTGATCGCCGCTTCAAAGCTCATCAGGCCGAGACCGTCGAGGGAGAAGATCACTTCCACCAGCAAAGACCCGGTAAAGAAGATGCCGATGAAGGCCGAGGGAAAACCGGCGATCACCAGCAGCATCGCGTTGCGGAACACATGGCCGTAGAGCACGCGGTGGTTGGTCAGGCCCTTGGCCTTGGCGGTGACCACGTACTGTTTGTTGATCTCGTCGAGAAAGCTGTTCTTGGTCAGCAGGGTCATGGTGGCGAAGTTACCGATTACCAGGGCGGTCACGGGCAGGGCCAGGTGCCAGAAGTAATCGAGCACCTTGGCGCCCCAACTCAATTCGTCGAAGTTATTCGACGTCAGCCCGCGCAAGGGGAACCAGTCCAGGTAACTGCCGCCGGCAAACACCACGATCAACAGGATGGCGAACAGGAACGCCGGGATTGCATAGCCGACGATGATCGCCGAACTGGTCCACACATCGAAATGGCTGCCGTGGCGCGTGGCCTTGGCGATGCCCAGGGGGATCGACACCAGGTACATGATCAGGGTGCTCCATAGCCCGAGGGAAATGGACACGGGCATCTTTTCCTTGATCAGGTCGATGACCTTGGCGTCACGGAAGAAACTGTCGCCGAAATCCAGCCGGGCATAGTTCTTGACCATGATCCACAGGCGTTCCGGCGCCGACTTGTCGAAGCCGTACATTTTCTCGATTTCCTTGATCAGCGCCGGGTCCAGCCCTTGGGCGCCGCGATAGCTGGAACCGGCCACCGCGACTTCGGCGCCGCCACCGGCGATGCGGCTGGTGGCGCCGTCAAAGCCTTCGAGCTTGGCGATCATCTGTTCCACCGGCCCGCCGGGGGCGGCCTGGATGATCACGAAGTTGATCAGCAGAATGCCGAACAGCGTGGGGATGATCAGCAACAGGCGACGAACAATATAGGCCAGCATTCAATCGCCTCCGCTCGCCGCTTCGGCGCTTTGTGTGGTGTCCAGGGGGATCGCCGGTTTGACGTCGGGTTTGGCCCACCAGGTGGCGGTGCCGACGTCATAGCGCGGCGAGACTTGCGGATGGCCCAGGTGGTCCCAATACGCCACACGGAAGGTCTTGATGTGCCAGTTGGGGATTACGTAGTAACCAAACTGCAGCACGCGGTCCAGCGCCCTGGCGTGGGCGATCAGGCTTTTGCGCGAGTCGGCGTCGATCAACTGCTCGACCAACTGGTCGACGGCGGGGTCTTTCAGGCCCATGTAGTTGCGGCTGCCGGGTTTGTCGGCGCTGGACGACTTCCAGAACTCACGCTGCTCATTACCCGGCGAGGTGGATTGCGGAAAGCTGCCCACCAGCATGTCGAAATCCCGCGAGCGCAGGCGGTTGATGAACTGCGACACGTCAACCCGGCGAATCACCAGGTCGATGCCCAGGTCGGCCAGGTTGCGCTTGAACGGCAGCAGGATGCGCTCGAATTCGGTCTGGGCCAGCAGGAATTCAATGGTGACCGGTTTGCCGGTGGTGTCGACCATCTTGTCGTCGACGATCTTCCAGCCGGCCTCTTGCAGCAGCTGATACGCCTCGCGCTGCTGCGCACGGATCATGCCGCTACCGTCGGTTTTGGAAGGCTCGAAGGACTGGGTGAAGACTTCGGCAGGGATCTTGTCGCGCAGGGGCTCGAGAATCGCCAGTTCATCCGGGCCGGGCAAGCCGGTGGCGGCCATTTCCGAGTTTTCGAAGTAACTGCGCGTGCGGGTATAGGCGCCATTGAACAACTGTTTGTTGCTCCATTCGAAATCCAGCAACAGGCTGATGGCCTTGCGCACCCGGACATCCTGAAACATCGGTTTGCGCGTATTGAACACGAAACCCTGCATACCGGTGGGGTTACCGTTGGGGATTTCTTCCTTGATCAAGCGGCCCTGGGTTACCGCCGGAATGTTGTAGGCGTTGGCCCAGTTTTTCGCGCTGAACTCCAGCCAATAATCGAACTGCCCGGCCTTCAGGGCTTCCAGGGACACGGTGCTGTCACGGTAATAATCGGTAATGCGGTTATCGAAATTGTAGAAACCCTTGGCGACCGGCAGGTCCTTGGCCCAGTAGTCCTTGACCCGCTCGTAGCGAATCATGCGCCCGGCCTTGACCTCAGCCACCTTGTACGGGCCACTGCCCAGCGGAATTTCCAGGTTGCCCTTGGAAAAATCCCGGCTGGCCCACCAATGCTTGGGCAGTACCGGCAACTGCCCGAGGATCAGCGGCAGCTCACGGTTGTTGGTGCGCTTGAATTTGAACAGCACCCGCAACGGGTCCTCGGCGACCACTTCATCCACGTCGGCGTAGTAAGTGCGGTAGAGCGGGGTGCCATCCTTGATCAGTGTCTGGAAGGTGAACACCACGTCTTCGGCGCGGATCGGGTGGCCATCATGGAAGCGTGCCTCGGGGCGCAGATAGAAGCGCACCCAACTGTTGTCCGGCGCCTTTTCGATCTTGCCGGCCACCAGGCCGTATTCGGTGATGGGCTCGTCCAGGCTCTGCATCGCCAGCGTGTCGTAGATCAACGGCAGATTGTCTGCGGGCACGCCTTTGCTGATGTAGGGGTTGAGGCTGTCAAAGCCGCCCATGGCTGACTCGCGGAAGGTGCCGCCCTTGGGGGCGTCGGGGTTCACGTAGTCGAAATGCTTGAAATCGGCGGGGTACTTGGGCGGCTCGTTATACAACGTCAACGCATGTTGCGGGGCGGCCTGGGCCGCGCTGCACAGCAACAGGCTGGCGAATAGAGTACTGCGCAAAGACATCATTGGGCTTTCTCCGAAGCTTTCAGCCACCATGCGCTCAAGCCCAGGCTGTAGGGCGGCGTGGTGACAAAGGCGAACCGGTTGCGGTACGCCAGGCGATGATAGTTGAGGTACCAATTGGGAATGCTGTAGTGCTGCCATAGCAGCACCCGGTCCAGGGCGCGGCCGGCGGCCAGTTGTTCTTCGCGGGTCTGCGCCGCGAGCAGTTGTTCCAGCAGGTGGTCGACCACAGGGTTGGCGATGCCGGCGTAATTCTTGCTGCCCTTGATGGCAGCCTGGCTGGAATGGAAGTACTGCCACTGTTCCAGCCCTGGGCTGAGGGTCTGGTTGAGGGTGACCAGGATCATGTCGAAGTCGAACTGGTCGAGGCGCTGCTTGTACTGCGCGCGGTCAACGGTGCGCAGGTGCGCGTCGATGCCGATACTGATCAGGTTCTCGACATAGGGCTGCAGGATGCGCTCCAGGTTCGGGTTGACCAGCAGGATTTCCAGGCGCAGCGGTTGCCCGTCCTGGTTCAGCAGGCGTTGGCCGGACAGCTTCCAGCCGGCCTCGCCGAGCAGGCCCAGGGCGCGGCGCAGGGTGTCGCGGGGGATGCCGCGACCGTCGGTCTGCGGCAGGCTGAAGGCCTGGGTAAGCAGCTTGGCCGGCAGTTGGTCGCGGTAGGGCGAGAGCATCAGCCACTCGTGACCGACCGGGACGCCGGTGGCGGAAAATTCGCTGTTGGGGTAGTAACTCAAGGCGCGTTTGTAGGCATTGCTGAACAGGGTGCGGTTGGTCCATTCGAAGTCGAACATCAACCCCAGGGCTTCGCGCACCTGGGTCTGGCTGAAGGCCGGACGCCGGGTGTTGATGAACAGGCCCTGGCTTTGGGTGGGGATGCGGTGGGCGATCTGTGCCTTGATAACCTCGCCGCGGTTCACCGCCGGGAAGTGGTAGCCGGTGTCCCAGTTCTTGGCCTGGTGTTCGATATAAATGTCGAATTCGCCCGCCTTGAAGGCTTCAAAGGCGACGTCGCTGTCGCGATAGAACTCCACCTCGACCTTGTTATAGTTATACAAACCCTGGTTGACCGGCAGGTTCTTGCCCCAGTAATCCTTGACCCGTTCGAACACCAGCTGGCGGCCGGGGGTGACCTTGCTGATGCGGTACGGCCCGCTGCCCAGTGGCGGCTCGAAGGTGGTGGCCTTGAAGTCGCGGTTCTTCCAGTAATGCTGGGGCAGCACGGGCAACTCGCCCAGGCGCAGGATCAACAGCGGGTTGCCGGCGCGCTTGAACACAAAACGAATGCGATGGCGATTGAGGATGTCGACCCGCGCCACTTCCTGCAGGTTGGTGCGGTATTGCGGGTGGCCTTCGGTCAACAGGGTTCGGTAGGAAAACGCCACGTCATCGGCAGTAATCGGTGCCCCATCGTGAAAACGCGCCTCGTGGCGCAGATTGAACACGACCCAGCTGCGGTCCTCGCTGTATTCCACCGATTGGGCAATCAGGCCGTAGCTGGACGTCGGCTCGTCGCCGGAAGGGGCGTACTGGCCGGTGCCGACCATCAGCGGTTCGTTCAGCTCATTGACGCCATACTGCAGGAAATTGCCGGTGGAAACCGGGCTGGTGCCCTTGAAGGTATAAGGGTTGAGGGTGTCGAACGTGCCAAAGGCCATCACCCGCAGTGTCCCGCCTTTCGGCGCTGCAGGGTTTACCCAATCGTAATGGGTGAATTTGGCCGGGTACTTGAGTGTGCCGAACTGCGCGTAACCGTGGCTCTCGGTAATCGTCGCGTTCGCAGCAAAGCTCAAGGCCAGACTTATTAGTAGAAGGAGGGAACGCTTCAAGTCAGAGATCCGATCCGGGCGGCTTGGGCTTTATGATCGGTACAGTAACAGCTTGTTCCGGATGGAAAAAGGCTGCTGAGAGCACTGAAGATCCAATGTGGGAGGGGGCTTGTCCCCGATAGCTTTGTGCCAGTCAGTACATAGGCTAACTGACCCACCGCTATCGGGAGCAAGCCCCCTCCCACAATTAGCTCTTCAATGTTCTTGAGGTATCAGCGCGGTCCGGAAACCACCAGCATCTGCCCAGGCTTCAGCGCCTGGCCGGTGCGTGGGTTCCAACGCTTGAGATGTTGCATCTCGACGTTGAAGCGCTTGGCGACCATGTACAGCGAGTCGCCTTTCTTGACCTTGTACTGCACCGGTTTGGTCGCGGCGGCTTTACGCGTGTCCTGCATGACCAGGGTCTGGCCGACCTTGAGCGCCTGGCCGTTGAGCTTGTTCCAGCGCTGCAGGTCATGCACATCGACCTTGTTGGCCTTGGCGATCAGCGTGAGGTTGTCGCCAGTGCGCACCTTGTAGCTGCGGGTACGCCCGGCCACCGCCTTGGTCTCGACTTCGTCGAACACCGGCTTTTTCGGGCGCATGCTCAACAATTCTTCCGGCTTCATCGTCGACAGGGTGCTGGTGAGCAGTTGCGCCTTGGAGGTAGGCACCAGCAAATGCTGGGGGCCGTCCAGGGTGGTGCGTTGTTTCAGGGCCGGGTTGAGCTGGAACAGCTCGTCTTCATCGATTTCCGCCAGCGCGGCGACCCGGGACAGGTCCATGCTTTGCTTGACTTCAACCACTTCGAAATACGGTGTGTTGGCGATCGGGTTGAGGTTGACGCCATACGCCTCGGGGCCAGTACCACCTGGGACAACGCCAGGAATTTGGGCACGTAGTCCTTGGTTTCCTGGGGCAGCGGCAAGTTCCAGTAGTCCGTCGGCAGGCCGAGCTTCTCGTTGCGCTCGATGGCCCGGCTCACCGTGCCTTCACCGGCATTGTAAGCCGCCAGGGCCAGCAGCCAGTCGCCGTTGAACATGTCATGCAGGCGGGTCAGGTAGTCCAGGGCGGCGGTGGTGGAGGCGGTGATATCGCGGCGGCCATCGTAGGCGCGGGTCTGGCGCAGGTTGAAGTAGCGCCCGGTGGACGGAATGAACTGCCACAAGCCGACCGCATCGCTGCGCGAATAGGCCATTGGGTTGTAGGCACTTTCAATCACCGGCAGCAGCGCCAGCTCCAGGGGCATGTTGCGTTCTTCAAGGCGCTCGACGATGTAATGAATGTAGAGGCTGCCGCGTTCGCCGGCGTTCTCCAGGAAGGACGGGTTGCTGGCGAACCACAGGCGTTGTTGCTCGATGCGCGGGTTGACCCCTACGCCGTCCTGCAATTGGAAGCCCCGACGCATGCGTTCCCAGACATCCTGGGGCACTTCGGGGCTGGGCTTCTCTGAGAGCCAAATAGGTTTTTGCTTGATCTTGGCAGCAAGATTGGGTTTGGGTTGCACGGTGGATTGTGCAGCGTAATGAGTCGATTGGCAGCCCGCCAGAGTTGCGGAAACGGCCACCGCCACGGCTTGAGCCAGGCGGGTCAATGCGTCTGAAGAAATGGATTTACGAATAGATGACGACATTGGCTGGAAGTAAGTTCCGGGCAAAAATGTCGGGCGATTCTAGAAAGCGCTTCGGTTCCGGTCAACCATTCAGAAATTACGTATCAGTTTGCGTCTGCTTAGAACTTATCTTTCCAAGCCCTCAAGCTAGCAAACACCTCGGCCCCAGAGCGGTTGTCGCGTCCGTTCCGTTCGTCCGCTTTTTGTTTAACGGATGTTTCAGAGGTGCGTAGAAAAGGGTTAGTGCGTTTTTCCAGGGCCAGGTTGGACGGCAGCGTCATCTCGCCACGGGCGCGCAATTGAGCGACTTCTGCCACTCGTTCAGCGATGTCGGCATTATCCGGTTCCACGGCTTGGGCAAACTTGAGGTTACTTTGTGTGTATTCGTGGGTGCAGTACACCAGGGTGTCGGCAGGCAGGGCTGCCAGGCGTTCCAGGGACGCGTACATCTGTTGCGGCGTGCCTTCGAACAGGCGACCGCAACCGGCGGCAAACAGGGTGTCGCCACACAGCAGCACGCCTTGATGGTAGTAGGCGATGTGGCCGAGGGTGTGGCCGGGCACGGCGTACACGGCGAAGTCCCAGCCGAGCACGGTGATGCGGTCGTTGTCCTGCAAGTCGACGTCCCGAGCCGGGATGTTTTCGTTCGCAGGGCCGTAGACGTTGGCGCCGGTGAGCTTTTTGAGTTGCTCGACACCGCCGACATGATCATGGTGATGGTGAGTGACCAGGATGTCGCTGAGTACCCAGGCCGGGTTCTGCTCAAGCCAGGCGATTACCGGCGCGGCATCACCGGGGTCGACCACGGCGCAACGGTGGGTTTGCTCATCCTGTAACAACCAGATGTAGTTATCGGTGAAGGCGGGCAGGGCACTGATCTGTATCATTCTTCGATTCGCCAAGCTGAACACATTGGTGCATCTTAGAACGTCTAGGCGAGTTGGAGAATGCAATGACTGATAAAGCGTTCGCCCGGGCCGATCCTGAGTGGCTGGCCCTGATCGGTGCAGCCCGCGAATGGTTGTCCGGGCCGCTTGGGCAATTTCTGCTGGATGAAGAGCGGCGCATGCTCGATGACGAGCTGGGCCGGTTCTTTGGTGGCTATCTGGTGCATTACGGCCCGTCGGCCGAAACGCCGCCGTGCGCACCGCAGGTACAACGCAATGTACGCCTGGGGGCGCCGTTGCCGGGTGTGGAAATCGTCTGCGAGGAGCAGGCCTGGCCGCTGAGCGAACACGCCGCCGATGTGGTGGTGTTGCAGCACGGCCTGGATTTTTGCCTGTCTCCCCACGGCTTGTTGCGCGAAGCCGCCAGCAGTGTGCGTCCCGGTGGCCATTTGCTGATTGTCGGCATCAACCCCTGGAGCAGTTGGGGCCTGCGCCACGCGTTTGCCCAGGACGGCCTGCGCCAGGCGCGCTGCATCGCGCCTTCACGGGTGGGCGACTGGCTGAACCTGCTGGGCTTCGCGCTGGAGAAACGCCGCTTCGGGTGCTATCGTCCGCCGCTTGCGTCCGCCAAATGGCAGGGGCGCCTCGCCGGCTGGGAACGCCGCGCAGGTGCCTGGCAACTGTCGGGTGGGGGCTTCTATTTATTAGTGGCGCGCAAGATCGCGGTCGGGCTGCGGCCGGTGCAGCAAGTGCGCCGCGAACCGCTCGCCAAGCTGGTGCCGATGCCACTGGCCAAGGTCAACCGCGAACAGCGCGAACCGTAAAACCTCTTTTGATTCAGGCTCAATAACCGATGACCGATAGCGTAGAACTCTTCACCGATGGCGCCTGCAAGGGCAACCCCGGCCCCGGCGGCTGGGGCGCATTGCTGGTGTGCAAGGGCGTGGAGAAGGAGTTGTGGGGCGGCGAAGCCAACACCACCAACAACCGCATGGAGCTGATGGGCGCCATTCGCGGCCTGGAAGAGCTCAAGCGGCGCTGCAACGTCCTGCTGGTGACCGATTCGCAATATGTGATGAAGGGCATCAACGAGTGGATGGTCAACTGGAAGAAGCGCGGCTGGAAAACGGCGTCCAAGGAACCGGTCAAGAATGCCGACCTGTGGCAATTGCTCGATGAGCAATGCAACCGGCATGACATCACCTGGAAATGGGTGCGTGGGCATATCGGTCATCCCGGCAATGAACGGGCTGACCAGCTCGCCAACAGGGGCGTGGATGAAGTGCGCGGCTACAAGCAGAGCTGAAGCTGGCTGACGTGTTAACATCGCGCCCTTTGACTCACCCCACACCGTTGAGAGCTGAACCCTGATGGCCATCCGATCCGTTGTACTCGATACCGAAACCACCGGCATGCCGGTGACCGATGGTCACCGGATCATCGAAATCGGCTGTGTCGAACTGATGGGCCGCCGTCTGACCGGTCGTCACTTTCACGTCTACCTGCAACCGGACCGCGACAGTGACGAAGGCGCGATCGGCGTCCACGGCATCACCGACGAGTTCCTCAAGGGCAAGCCGCGCTTTGCCGAAGTGGCCGATGAGTTTTTCGAGTTCATCAACGGCGCCCAACTGATCATTCATAACGCGGCGTTCGACGTCGGCTTCATCAATAATGAATTTTCCCTGATGGGGCAGATGGATCGAGCGGATATTTCCCAGCACTGCTCGATCCTCGACACCTTGATGATGGCCCGCGAGCGTCACCCGGGCCAACGCAACAGCCTCGATGCCTTGTGCAAACGTTACGGCGTGGACAACTCCGGCCGTGAACTGCACGGCGCCTTGCTCGACTCCGAGATTCTGGCTGAGGTCTACCTGGCCATGACCGGTGGGCAGACCAGCCTGTCGCTGGCCGGTAATGCCTCCGATGGCAACGGTTCGGCAGAAGGCTCGGGCAATCGTCCCTCGGAGATCCGTCGTCTGCCGGCTGATCGCAGGCCTACGGCTATCATCCGTGCCAGCGAGCAGGATCTGGCCGAGCATGCCGCGCGATTGGACGCGATCGCCAAGGCAGCCGGTGCGCCGGCGTTGTGGACTCAATTGACCCAACAATGATCCTGGTTTGATGCAGTAAAAAAAATGTGGGAGAGGGCTTGCCCTAATGCCAGTCAGTTAAGGCGACACCGAACCTGTGGCGAGGGAGCTTGCTCCCGCTGGACTGCGCAGCAGTCCCATTGTTTGGGGCCGCTTCGCGCCCCAGCGGGAGCAAGCTCCCTCGCCACAAGTTAGTTCTCGCTCCTGCTACTTCTTAACTGACTGGCATTAGGGCTTGCCCCCTCCCACAGGGTGCTCATGACATGGGCGTCAGACTTTGAACTGGCGCAAGAGCCCGTCAAGCTGCTCACTCAAGCCGCGCAATTGCGCGCTCGCCACGCTCGACTGTTCAGCCGCCAGCGCGGTGCTGTGGGACAAGCCGGCCGCCTGGGTGACGTTCTGGTTGATGTCTTCCACCACATGAGCCTGTTGCAGGGTGGCACTGGCAATCGAGGCGTTCAGGCCGTTGAGATTATGCAGCGCCTGGCCGATGGCACTGAGGCTTGCACCGGCCAGGCCGGCTTGTTCGATGGTCAGTTGCGAGGCGCTGTGGCTGTCGCTGATGACCTTGACCGCCGCTTCCGAATGGCCCTGCAGCCGCTCGATCATCGCCTGGATCTCAGCCGTGGATTTCTGCGTGCGCTGGGCCAGCAAGCGTACCTCATCGGCCACTACGGCAAACCCACGACCCTGCTCGCCGGCGCGTGCGGCCTCGATGGCGGCGTTGAGGGCGAGCAAATTGGTTTGGTCGGCAATTGAACGAATCACTTCCAGCACGCCGCCGATCTGGGTGCTCTCGCTGGACAGGGTGCGGATAACCTCCACGGCCTGGCTGATGGTGCTGGAGAGCTGGTCGATCTGCTGCAAACTGCCGTCGATGTTGACCTGGCCTTGTTGCGCCTGGGCTTGGGCGTCGCGCATTTCGCTGGCGGCGTGCTCGGCGTTCTTGGCCACGTCCTGCACGCCGTAGGTGACTTCATTGATCGCGGTGGCCACCAGTTCCATCTGTTGCGACTGCTGCTGGCTGCGGTCGTGGGCCTGGCTGGCGTTGTGGCCCAACTCGGTGGACGACTCGCCCAGGGCGTTGGCGCACACCTGCAATTGGCCGACCACCTGGCGCAATTTGGCGGTGAAGGTATTGAAGTGCTGGGACAGCTGGGTGACCTCGTCGCGCCCGTGGGTATCGAGGCTGCGGGTCAGGTCGCTTTCACCGCTGGCGATGTTGCCCATGGCATTCACCGCCGCCTGCAACGGTTGCAGGATGCTGCGCGCGATCAACAGCACCAGCAGGGCCATGATCAGCGCGATGCCCAGGCCGATGGCAGAGGCTTTCCACACCTGGACGGTGAACTCGCCCTGCACGTCGTCCACGTAGACGCCCGAGCCGATAATCCAGCCCCAGGGTGCGAACAACTGGATGTAGGAGGTTTTCTGCACCGGCGCATCGGCCCCCGGTTTCGGCCAGCGGTAATTGACGATGCCGGCGCCCTTGGCCTTGGCCAGGCTCACGAACTCGTTGAACACCGCAAACCCGTCCGGATCGCGGATCGCCGAGAGGTTCTGGCCGTCCAGCTTGGGATTGGCCGCGTGCATGATCATCACGGGGGTGAGATCGTTGATCCAGAAGTAATCGTCGTGGTCGTAACGCAGGCCGCGCACTGCGCTCAGGGCTTGCTGCTGCGCGGCTTCGCGGGTGAGCACCCCGGTTTTTTCCAGGTTCTGGTAGTAGCCCAACACGCCGCTGGCGGTTTGCACCACGTGCTGGGTCTGTTGACGCTTGGCCTGGTAGAGGTCGTCATGGATCTGTTTGAGCATCAACGCGCCCAAGGTCAGCAGCATCAGCACGGCGACTACCAGGATCAGCCAGAGGCGTCGGCTGATCGACATATTGCGCAAACTGTTCATCGTCCTGTCACTCCGTGCCTTTTATAATTGTGGGTGTTGCATCGACTTTTTCGGCTTGTCTGATAGGCTTTCGGCCCGTAATCGAAAAACCTGAGTACTGCCTGATTTTTCACGGAATTTTTGCAGTCCGGCATTGAGAATCGATGCCGGGCGCTGCAGCGCGCTCGTTGTCAGTGAACTTAAAAAACATAAGAGGCATGCCAGGCGCGTGACCTTTGGAGAAAGCATGGATTTTTGGACTGCCATACAGGCATTGATTCTTGGCGTGGTCGAGGGGCTGACGGAGTTCCTGCCGATCTCCAGCACCGGCCACCAGATCATCGTCGCCGACCTGATCAACTTCGGCGGCGAGCGTTTCGAGGCATTCAATATCATTATCCAGTTAGGCGCGATCCTGGCCGTGGTCTGGGAGTTTCGCCGCAAGATCCTCGATGTGGTCATCGGCTTGCCCACTCAGCGCAACGCCCAGCGCTTCACCGTGAACCTGATCATCGCCGTGTTGCCGGCGGTGGTGCTGGGGGTGATTTTCGCTGACCTGATCAAGCATTACCTGTTCAACCCGATCACCGTGGCCACGGCCCTGGTGGTGGGCGGCGTGGTCATGTTGTGGGCTGAACGTCGCCAACATGCCGTTCATGCCGAAACCGTGGACGACATCACCTGGAAAGACGCGCTCAAGGTCGGCGTCGCCCAGTGCCTGGCCATGATCCCAGGCACTTCGCGCTCCGGTGCGACGATTATCGGCGGCCTGCTGCTCGGCCTGTCGCGCAAGACCGCCACCGAGTTTTCATTCTTCCTGGCCATGCCGACCATGGTCGGTGCAGCGCTGTACTCGGGCTACAAATACCGCGACCTGTTCCAACCGGCAGACTTGCCGGTGTTCGCCATCGGCTTTGTCACCTCGTTCATCTTCGCGATGATCGCGGTCAAGGGCCTGCTCAAGTTTATCGCCAACCACAGCTACGCGGCCTTTGCCTGGTACCGGATCGCGTTCGGCCTGGTGATCCTGGCGACCTGGCAATTCGGCTGGATCGACTGGACCGCCGTCAAGCCATGAACATTCAGCATCCGCGCCTGAAGGCGTTGGTCCTGCTAGTGCTGTGCGCCGCGCCGTTGCTGGGTGCGGCGCTGCTGTGGCAGCGCGGCGAGACGGTCATCCCACTGGCGGCCTACGGGGTGGTCAGCGTGGCGGCGTTCTTTCTGTACTGGAGTGACAAGCGCAAGGCCCAGACAGAGGGCCGGCGCATCCCGGAAAACATCCTGCACGCCGTCGAGCTGGCGGGCGGTTGGCCGGGGGCGTTGATCGCCCAGCAAGTGTTCCGGCACAAGACGCGCAAGGTGTCTTACCAGGTGCTGTTCTGGGTGATCGTGCTGCTGCACCAGGTGTTCTGGCTGGACCAGCTTTTTCTCGGCGGCACGCTGCTGTCGATCCTATAGCAACAACCCCACCTGCGTGCGCTTGGGCAACTTGCTCACCACCAATTGGTGGGAGCGCTGCAACAAACCACGCAGTTCCTCGGGCGCCAGCGGGTAGGGCGTGTTCATGATGATCCATTGCGCGCGTGCCAGGTACGGCGCCGGGTGGATGCCTGGGCGGTCGACGTGGCCGAGGAACAGTTCCTTGTCGACCTTGAACGCCAGCGAGTCGCCGCGCAGGTTCTGCAGCGCGAACATCTTGTTGCCGGCAATCGAGAACACCCGTACGCCGCCCCATTTGTAGTCCTCGCGTGCGCCCGGCAGGCTCAGGCAGAATTGCGCGACTTGCGCTTCGGTCATGCTCATAGCAGGCGATCTCCACAGCCTTTGAAACCTTCTTCCAGGTAGTCGATCCAGGCGCGAATGGCCGGCAGCACGCCGCGCCGGTGCGGGTACACGGCCTGCAGCCAGCCGCCGGGTAACGACCATTGCGGCAGCAGCTGCACCAGTCGGCCGCTGGCCAGTTCCTCTTCGCAATACATCATCGGCAGCACCGTGAAGCCCACGCCCATGAGGGCGCTGGTCTTGCGTACGATAAAGTCTTCGATGCCCAGGCGCGCCTCCATGACCAGCTCGTGAGCGTTGCCCTGCGGGTCGATGATGCGCTGGTGCACCATGCGGTCCGCCTCGAGTGCGCCCATTATCGGTAATTGCCTGAGGTCGTCCAGGCTGTCGACCTGCCGATCACGCAGCAGTGCCGGGCTGGCCACCAGCACTGTGTGTGCCTGGCGCAGGCGTTTGGTGACCAGCAACGGGTCTTCGTCGCCCAGTTCGCGCACGCGCAAGGCTACGTCGATCCCTTCGCCCACCAGGTCGACGCGGCGGTTGACCAGGGTCATGTCCAGTTGCACCAGCGGGTGGGCGGCGAGAAAGCCGGCCACCAGTTCCGGCAGGATCTGTTGGGCCAGGCCGACCGGGCAAGTCACCCGCAGACGCCCACGGGGCTCGGTGGACATGCTGGCCACGGCCTCATCGGCCATCTCCGCTTCCAGCAACATCGCCTGGCAGTGGCGCAGGTAGCGCTCGCCGACGGCGGTCAGGGTCAGTTGCCGGGTGGTGCGTTGCAGCAGGCGCGCGCCCAGGCGTTCCTCCAGCTCGGCAATGCGCCGCGACAGGCGCGACTTGGGAATCCCCAGCAGGCGGCCGGCGGCGGCGAAACCGCCGGCTTCGACGACTTTGGCGAAATAGTAGAGGTCGTTGAGGTCTTGCATGGTCAGCCTATTGTCCTGTCAGTGGGACAATCTATCGCATTCCAGATGGCTTATCGACTATTGGTTGGATGCGTAGCATCAACACCATCTGATCGCCCCTGTCGATCCCACCTCGGAGATCCATCATGAAACTGTTGCATATCGATTCCAGCATCCTCGGCGACAACTCCGCTTCCCGTCAGCTCAGCGCCGGCGTGGTCAAGGCATGGGAGGCCGCCGAGCCGGGCGTGGAAGTGACTTACCGTGACCTCGCCAGTGAAGGCATCAACCACTTCTCCGGCGCCACCCTGGGGGCGTTGGGCACCGCTGCCGAACTGCGCGATGCCGCGCAAAAGCATGAAGCCGAACTGAGCGCATCGTCGCTGGCTGAATTCCTCGCCGCCGATGCCGTGGTGCTAGGTGCACCGATGTACAACTTCACCATCCCGACCCAGCTCAAAGCCTGGATCGACCGCATCGCGGTTGCCGGCCAGACCTTCCGCTACACCGAGGCCGGCCCTGAAGGCCTGTGCGGCAACAAGAAAGTCATCATCGTTTCCACCGCCGGCGGCCTGCATGCCGGCCAGGCGTCCGGTGCCGCCCATGAAGGCTACTTGAAGTTGCTGTTCGGCTTTCTCGGCATCACTGATATCGAAATCGTACGTGCTGAAGGCCTGGCCTACGGCGACGAAGTGCGCAGCAAAGCCTTGAGCGACGCCAAAGTGCTGATCAGCGAGCACTTGTTCGCCGCTGCGTAAGGCTTTTGTAAATGTTCGTCGCGGCCGGTTTCAATCTGAAGCCGGGCGTCTAAACTCTGTATTCTGTTCGCCTGAGCGCGAGCGGAGTACGGAGTTTTTGCATTTATGGCCCAGGTTATGCACGCTTGGGTTGACTACCCTGGAATTTTCATACGGCATGCCGGTTCTCACGCAGCAAAGGTGGACATCCCCATGATGCGTCTCTGTGCTGTTTTGGTTCTTTCCCTGTGCGGCGGCCTGCTTTCAGTGCACGCCGCGCCTGCGCCGCACCCGCATTGGAGTGTGGGCTTTCATCGCATGAGCGTTCTGGACCCGCTGGATTCGCAGCCGATGAAGGCCATTGCGTTCTACCCCTCCACCGACACCGAGCACACCACGACGTTGGGCGCCTACCATGTGGCGGCCGGCGAAGACGCCAAGGTTGCCATCGGCCGTTTCCCGATGCTGATGCTGTCTCACGGCAATACCGGTACGCCGCTGGCTCTGCATGACCTGGCCACTTCGCTGGCGCGCAAGGGCTTTGTGGTGGTGGCGGTGCTGCACCCCGGCGACAACTACAAGGATCACAGCCGCCTGGGCACCGTGAGCAATCTGTATGGCCGGCCGATCCAGATTTCCCAGGCAATCACCGCGACGCTGGACGACCCGATGCTGTCGCCCTTCGTCGACATCGACCAGGTGGGCGTGATCGGCTATTCGGCCGGCGGTGAAACTGCGCTGATCCTGGCGGGGGCCAAGCCGGATTTCGAGCGTTTGCGCCGCTATTGCCAGCAGCGCCCGGAGGACCGTGACGCCTGCACCACCAAAGGCGAACTGGTGGTCGACCGTGACGACTTGCAGCCCCAGGCCGACCCGCGCATCCATGCGCTGATGCTGATGGCGCCGCTGAGCCTGATGTTTGGTCGCCACACCCTGGCTGACGTGCACGTACCGGTGCTGCTCTACAGCGGCGATGGCGACAAGTTGGTGGCCGTGGACAAGAACGCCGCCGCCCTGGCGCGCAAACTGCCGGAGCCGCCCGACTTCAAACTGTTGGCCGGGGCAGGGCACTTCGTGTTCATGGCGCCGTGCGACAGCGACCAATTGGCGACGATGCCGGCCATCTGCACCGATGCCGACGGCGTCGACCGTGAGGGCATCCACCGCGATCTGGTCTCCGAGGCCGGGCGCTTTTTCAGTCACACCCTCGGCGAGGCCACCCGTGCCGGGTTACAGACGGCCGATCAGTAAGCGCGACGCTTGAGCAGCACGGTCAGTGCCAGCGCCGTGACTGACAGCAGCGCTGCGCAGAAGAAGATCCAGCCATAGCCGAGGTTCAGCGCCACCGCGCCCATCAAGGGGCCGGCAATCGCCAGGGCCAGGTCGAAAAACACCGCATACGCACTCAGCCCGGCGCCACGGCTACTGTCTGGCACGCGCTTGATGGCCTCGACCCCGAGCGCCGGGTACACCAGTGACAAGCCAAAGCCGGTCAACCCCGCGCCAATCAACGCTACGCCGGTCGACGGCGCCAGCCACAACAGCGTAAGGCCCAGGGTCTCGATGAGCATGCAGGCGATGGCGGCGGTGAAACCGCCCACGCGGCTGATGGCGGAAATGAACACCAGGCGCGACAGGATAAAACACACGCCAAATACCGTCAGGCAGTACGCCGCGCCGGTCCAGCCGCGATTGAGGTAATACAGGGTGATAAAGGTGGTCAGCGTGCCGTAGCCAATCGAGGCCAGGCACAGGCTGGCGCCAAACGGTGCGATACGTCCGAACACCGCCCAGAACGGCAGGCGCTCGCCACGCACCACTGGCACCGAGGGTTTGTTGCGGATCAGCACCAGGCCCAGCGCGGCCAGCCCCGTCAGCGCCACGCCCAGGCTGGCGAAGCCATAGTCGGCCACCATCACCACCCCCAGCGGCGCGCCAATGGCGATGGCGCCGTAGGAAGCGATACCGTTCCAGGAAATCGACCGGGCCGTGTGTTCGGTGCCGACCGCGCCCATGCACCAACTGATGGTGCCCACGCCAATCAAGCCCTGGGCCACGCCCAGCAACAGCCGGCCGGCGATCAGGATGGTCAGGCTCAACGCCGGCAGGTCCTCCAGCAGCACCGCGATAAACGTCAGCACGCCACTGATCAGGATGCCAGCCAGGCCCAGCACAATGGCGCGCTTGGTGCCGACGTTGTCCGACATGCGCCCGGCCATCGGCCGGCTGAGCAAGGTGGCCAGGTATTGCGAACCGATGGTGACCCCGGCCACGACGGCGCTGTAGCCCAAATGCTCGTGCACATAGCCTGGAATTACCGCAATCGGCAGGCCGATGCAGATAAAGGCAATGAAAGTGTAGAAGACGATGGAGACGATCTGCAGGGTGATCGACAGGGAGGAGGGGGCGGCAGGCATGTGAACTCGTTCGCTGGCGGGCGGTGCGGTCATGATGCCACTGCGCTGTTCAATGTGGGAGGGGGGGTTGCCCCCTCCCACATTGGAACCTGTTTGGCCCGGCAGCTATGCGCTGTTCTTAGAACATCACACCCTGGCTACGCAGGTAGTCGTCATAGGTGCCGCTGAAGTCGATCACGCCGTCTGCGCTCAACTCGATGATGCGGGTAGCCAGGGACGATACGAACTCGCGGTCGTGGCTGACGAAGATCAGCGTGCCCGGGTAGTTCTCCAGCGCCAGGTTCAGCGCTTCGATGGATTCCATGTCCAAGTGGTTGGTCGGTTCGTCCATGATCAGCACGTTCGGCTTTTGCAGGATCAGCTTGCCGAACAGCATGCGGCCTTGTTCACCACCGGAGATCACTTTTACCGA
Source organism: Pseudomonas sp. R2-37-08W (assembly GCF_003851705.1). Taxonomy (NCBI): domain Bacteria; kingdom Pseudomonadati; phylum Pseudomonadota; class Gammaproteobacteria; order Pseudomonadales; family Pseudomonadaceae; genus Pseudomonas; species Pseudomonas sp. R2-37-08W. The sequence goes on from NZ_CP027728.1 coordinate 2,823,407, forward strand.
CTTCTGGATTTCGTCGTTGGAGAACAGCATGCGGCCCAGGGTGCCACGGATCATCTGCTCGCCCTGGGTCCATTGGCCCATCCAGTCGAACAGGGTGAGGTCGTCTTCGAAGTCATGGGCATGGTCCTGGGCGTAGTAGCCCAGTTCCGCGGCGTCGGTCCACTTGATGCTGCCGGCGTCCGGGGTCAGTTCGTTGACCAGGGTGCGCAGCAGGGTGGTCTTGCCGATGCCGTTCGGGCCGATGATCGCCACGCGCTCGCCGGCTTCAACCTGGAAGCTGAAGTCTTTGAACAACGGCTTGCCGTCAAAACCTTTGGCCATCTTCTCGACCATGACCGCCTGGCGGTGCAGCTTTTTGTTCTGTTCGAAACGGATGAACGGGCTCACACGGCTCGAAGGCTTGACCTCGGCCAGTTGGATCTTGTCGATCGCCTTGGCGCGGGAAGTGGCCTGCTTGGCTTTCGAGGCGTTGGCCGAGAAGCGGCTGACGAAGGACTGCAGTTCGGAAATCTGCGCCTTCTTCTTGGCGTTGTCCGACAGCAGTTGCTCGCGGGACTGGGTCGCCACGGTCATGTACTCGTCGTAGTTGCCCGGGAACAGGCGCAGCTCGCCGTAGTCCAGGTCAGCCATGTGGGTGCACACGCTGTTCAGGAAGTGACGGTCGTGAGAGATGATGATCATCAGGCTGGAGCGCTGGGTCAGGATGTTTTCCAGCCAGCGAATAGTGTTGATGTCCAAGTGGTTGGTCGGTTCGTCGAGCAACAGCACTTCCGGGTCGGAGAACAGCGCCTGGGCGAGCAATACGCGCAGCTTCCAGCCGGGCGACACTTCGCTCATCGGGCCGAAATGCTGTTCCAGGGGAATACCCAGGCCCAGCAACAGCTCACCGGCGCGGGATTCGGCGGTGTAGCCGTCCATCTCGGCGAACTCGGTTTCCAGCTCGGCCACGGCCATGCCATCTTCTTCGCTCATTTCCGGCAGCGAGTAGATGCGGTCGCGTTCAGCCTTGACCTTCCACAGCTCTTCGTGGCCCATGATCACGGTGTCGAGCACGGTGAATTCTTCGTAGGCGAACTGGTCCTGGCGCAGCTTGCCCAGGCGCACGTTTGGCTCGAGCATGACCTGGCCGCCGGACGGTTCAAGGTCGCCGCCGAGGATTTTCATGAAGGTCGACTTGCCGCAACCGTTGGCACCGATCAAACCATAGCGGTTGCCGGCGCCGAACTTGACCGAGACGTTCTCGAAGAGCGGCTTGGCGCCGAACTGCATGGTGATGTTAGCTGTGGAGATCAATTACTTTACCTATCAATGGGTTGCGAGCGTGACGGCAGGAGCCTTCAGGCATGCGTCAACAGCGACATCGAGGCGCGAAACCCGGTCGCTGAGCGCAAAATCTGGGATGTGTGTTGGAATTTGGCGCGCATTGTCGCATATGTCAGGCGACAGGTGTATGGCGAGCGAAGGATGGTTTTGCCAGTGTCTCGGGCATGGCCAGCCCTACCAGCAGCAAAGCGACGGCCGCCACCCCGGCCAGGGTCAGGAAGGCGGCGTTGTAGCCGGCCATTTGCACCACGAAGCCTGCCAGGCTGCTGCTCAGCGCCGCGCCCAGGCCAAATACCGTGGACAGCGCGCCGAGGCTGACATTGAAGCGGCCGGTGCCTTGGGTCAGGTCCTTGACGATCACGGGGAACAGCGCGCCGAAAATGCCGGCGCCGATGCCGTCGAGCATCTGCACGGCAACCAGCCAGTAGGGGTCGCTGGAGAGGGTATAAAGCACGCCGCGCAACGGCAGAATCATGAAGCCGGCCAGCAGCAGCGGCTTGCGCCCCCAGAGGTCGGCCTTGGCCCCCACCAGCATAGCCGTCGGCACCATCACCAATTGCGCGGCGACGATGCAGGCCGAGGTCAATGGCGTGGCCATCTGCAGGTTGATCTGCGACAGCTTCTGGCTGACCAGCGGCAGCATCGCGGCATTGGCCAGGTGAAACAGCGCACAGCAGATGGCGAACAGCAACAAAGGGCGGTTGGCGAGCAAGACGTTCAGGCCCGAGGGCTGCTCATGGTCAGTATGATGCGCGGGGTCGAAGCCCCGAGCCACCTCATGGTCGATCGCCTTGCCCGGCACGCAACCGACCGCGATGACACTGGCGACGGCCATAAACGCCATCAGGTAAAACACCACCACCGGCCCGAACAGATAGGCCAAACCCCCGGCCAGCAGTGCTGCCACGGCATTACCGGCGTGATTGAAGGTTTCGTTGCGTCCGGTACGCCGAGTAAACGCACGCGGCCCGGTGATGCCAAGGGAAATCGCGGAAATCGCCGGGGCGAACACCGATGCGGCGATGGCGCTGGCGGCCTGGGTCAGTGCCACCCAGCCAAACGAACTGACGAAGGGCAGCATCAGGCAACTGAGCGTTACAAGCAGCGCGGCAAGTGCAATCACCGCGCGTTTGCTGCGGGTACGGTCGATCAATGCGCCTGCCGGGCCCTGGGTGACCAACGCGGCAATGCCCGCCAGGGTCATGACCACGCCAATGCTGGCCGGGTCCCATTGATGGACCGCCAGCAGATAAATCGCCAGGTACGGGCCCAGGCCGTCGCGCACATCCGCGAGGAAGAAATTCAGGCTGTCCAGGGACAAGGCAGTGCGCAGGTCTGAGTGATGGGCCACGATGCAACCTTCCAGAGCGCAGTCCAGGGGCCGGACACGCGTTGGGCTAGTGACCTGCGCGCCTGGCGATAAGTTTCGCGCTGGCTCGGGGCGTTTTTTCTGCGCGCAAAAAAAGCCCGCACATAACGGCGGGCCAAGGGGATCACTGGAGTAGGTAGGCTTCACCCTATAAGCCAGAACGTGAAGGCCTTGTGAAAATGCCGTGATCAAAGCGGATAAGAGCGCCGTTCAGGCCCGGCGTACGAAGGTGCGCATGGTTTGCCCCGGGCCGGTACTGAATACGGTGGGCCGGGGCATGCCTTCATCGGCAGCGATAAATACAAAATGATCACCTTCGAGCCGGTAGCTGGCCGGTAGCGACTTGCCGGCGTCCGCGCCGATGGCGTCCACCCAGGTGATGCTCTTGGGCGTGGTGTCGGCGTCCAGGACAAAACGCCCCGCCAGCAAGAGGTCGCCCTCGACCGTGACGACTTCAAACGTGTCCCCGCTGATCTTGGTGATGGCACCTGGCGCGCTATGTGCATCGGCAGGGTTGAGTACGCCGTTGTCTTCCAGAGCGGTTTGCTCCCAGGCACCTTGCAGGGCGTGGTAATCCGTGACTGACGGGGATGACATGCAACTTCCTTTTGCTGAAGGGGGGAAGGGGATTGTATCCGCACAGGGGCAGTGCTTTCAGGTGGCGGGATTTTTTCTTTATGGGACAGCTATTTGACAGCATTTTCATGTTGTATTAACTACGCTTGTACGGTGATTAATCCCACATCAAAATATCTTTCTGGCTACACATCGACATAAAGCAGAAATAATCCTTAAATACGCGGGATTTTTCGTCAGACTCAGTAGTCAGATTGCCATTGGTCCGCCGTGCTCAGGGCGTTGTCCCTGATTTGAAGCTTTTAGGGCTTCTTCGAGTGATGGCCTTTTAGTATTAATTAAGGTGTGCTTATTTTGAATCGTACTTCCCCGCCAGCGTCTGATGAAATTGATCTGTTTGAATTGTTTCACGCCATCTGGCGACAAAAAAAGCTGATCGTGGGTTGTACGGTTCTGGCGGGAGTTTTAGGCGCGGGGTATGCCTTCCTGGCTCCCAAGACCTACGAGGTCAGCAGCGTGCTACGGCCTGCGGCGATCAACGAGCTGGACGCGTTGAACCGCTCTGAAGTGTATAAATTGCCGCCCGCCGATGCGTTGCTCAAAGTGGGCGCGCAATTGGACTCCTACGAGGCTCGCCTTGGGTTCTTCAAGGACCACGAGGAGTTGTTCAAGGCGTTTCAGAAACCAGGGCAAACCCTGGAGCAGAGTTTTGAAGCCTTCAATCGGAACTCGGTCAATCTGATCCTGCCGGACCCGAAGAAGTCCGACTCGCTGAGCAACTACATCCGTCTGGAATTGCAGTACCCGACCGATGTTGATGGGGTGAAAATTCTCAACGGGTTTGTCGACTACGCCATTGCCGCAGAGCGTCAGCAGGTCGGCGCCGACCTCAAGGTGATCGTGAACAACCGGCTGGCTGAGCTCAAGGGCAAGATCGACGCCGCCCGAGCCAACTACGACACCGAAAAGGAATCGAAAATCGCCAAGTTGCTCGAGGCGGACCGTCTCAAGCGCGCCCAATTGCAGGACGAACTCAGCGCCCTGCGCTTGCAGATGAAAATGGAGCGGACCAACCGCCTGGCGGAATTGGCTGAAGCCATCGGCATCGCTCAGTCCATGGGGATCAGGACACCGACCACGCCATCCTCCATGGCCGACTCCGCGCGAACCGGCTCGAGCCAGGTGATGCGCACCGAAGTCAACAATCAGAAAATTCCGCTGTACTTCATGGGTACCGAGGCCCTGGAGGCCGAGCGCGCCGCGCTGCAAAAGCGCACCAGCGATGACTTCACCAATCCGCGTATTGCCGAAATTGGCAAGGAACTCCAGCTGTTGGACGCCAACCGCGAAGTTGAAGTGCTGCGCAAACGTGGCAATGAAGACATCTTCCTGCAGGACGTCGAGCCGCTTCGCGCCGAAGTCGCCAGGTTGCGTGGTTTGAACATCGACATGAGCAACCTGAAACTGGTGACGATTGACCGTCGCGCTCAGGAGCCTCTGGCACCGATCAAACCGAAAAAAGCTCTGGTCATTGCGTTGAGCCTGGTGGGCGGGTTACTGCTCGGGCTGATGGTCGCGCTGGTCCGCCACCTCATGTTTACCCAGCGTCAGGCGGTACCGTATTCGGCATTGGAAGACAGCAGTTTTTCACGCCGCGAACGTAAGGACGATCAGCTTTAAGCCGTAGCGACGTCTCTGGCCGGCGGGTCCTGGGGCCCGCCTGCGCAACCTCCCCAACACACTCAGTGGACAGCTTTTCACAATTCTTAGTTAACCTTTGGTTACAAAGTATGGCTAAATAACGGCCAATGGTCACACATCGGAGGGTCCTCCAGCCGGTCGTGTCGCCTGTATGTGAATTGTGATTTCAGGTGCTGCTTATCCATCCTCGGCCGTTGTGGGCACGCAGGAGCAGCCTGTTCTCTCCCTGACGTGTGACGAATCCCTTGAAACTCATCATTGTTGCTCTCTACGTTGCCTCCATCGCGTATGTACATTTGCGTGGCCGGGTGCGACACAAGTTGGGCCGCCAGCTTAGCGACCACTCGACGTTCCTGGCGCCGATCAACTGCTTCCTTTATCTGTTCTCCAGGCAACCGGGCCGCCCCTTTCTGTCGCCCAGCGATTTTCCGGACCTGAGCCCGTTGCAGGCGCACTGGGAAGAGATCCGTCAGGAAGCCCAGAACCTGATGCGCGCCGGAGAGATCAAGCGCTCGGAGCAATACAATGACGTGGGCTTCAACTCGTTCTTCAAGTCCGGCTGGAAGCGCTTCTATCTGAAGTGGTACGGCGACAGCCATCCTTCGGCAATGAAGCTGTGCCCGCGCACCACCGAACTGGTGCAAAGCATCGGCTCGATCAAGGCCGCGATGTTCGCCGAGCTGCCGCCGGGCTCCAAACTGGTGCGTCACCGTGACCCCTATGCTGGCTCCTACCGCTATCACCTGGGGCTGGATACCCCAAACGATCCGGGCTGCTATATCAATGTGGACGGCGAGAGCTATTACTGGCGCGACGGCGAGCCGGTGATGTTCGACGAGACCTATATCCACTACGCGGAAAACACCACGGCCCACAACCGCATCATTCTGTTCTGCGACATCGAGCGGCCGATGAAATACCGCTGGGCAGCCGCGTTCAACCGCTGGTTCAGCCGCAATGTGATGGCCGCTGCGGGTTCGCCCAATGATGAAGGCGACAAGACCGGCGGCCTCAACCGCGCTTTTACCCGCTTGTACAAGATCCGTTTGCGCGGCAAGGAGCTCAAAAAGCGCAACCGCACGCGCTACTACCTGGAAAAGTGGGCGATCTTCGCTTGCCTCGCGCTGATCTTCATCCTTATCTGAACCCCACCGTGGCGCGGATCACTGCGGTGGTTTGGCGCCCAGCTTGTCCCACATCTTCTTGCTGATCTTCTGTCGATTGGCATAGCCGGCCCAGGGGTCGGTCTTCAAACTCTGCAAGCGTTCGTGCAGGTTGGCGACTGTCCATTGCTGGGAACTGCGCAACCCATTCAACTCTTCCCGGCTGATCGGTACCGAAACCGGTAGGCCGGGTCGCGCCCGCACGGAGTAAGCGGCTACCGTGCTGGCGCCCCGGGCGTTGCGCAGATAATCGATGAAGATTTTGCCCACGCGGTTTTTCGGGCCGCTGGTGGCGGTGAAGCGCTCGGGCAGTTGCTGGGTCATGAATTGGGCGATGGCCTTGGCGAAGGCTTTCACGCTGTCCCAGTCGTCTCGCCGGGCCAGCGGTACGATCAGGTGCAAGCCTTTGCCACCGCTGGTTTTGACGAAGGCCTGCAAGCCCAATTCATCCAGCACCGAGAGGGTCAGTTGCGCAGCTTCCAGCATGGCCTTCCAGGGCAGGGCGGGGTCCGGGTCGAGGTCGAGTACGAACAGGTCGGGGGTTTCGATCTTGTCCGTGGTGGCGCCCCAGGTGTGCAGCTCGACCGTGCCCATTTGCACGGCGCCGACCAGGGCGTCTGCAGTGTCTATTTCCATCAGGCGTGCATGGCCGGGGTCCAGGGCCTGGTCCAGTTGCTTGATGTGCGGGATCGTCATGCGTTCGATGTGCTTCTGGAAGAACTGTTCGCCTTCGATGCCCTCCGGCGCCCTGAGCAGCGACACGGGCCGGTTGCGCAGGAAGGGCAGGATCCATGCGCTGGTGTCGGCGTAGAACTGCGCCAGTTGCTGCTTTTGCGTACCGCTCTGCTTGTCGATGACGCGATCAGGGTGGGTGATTTTCAGGTCCTTCACGGTTTTCACCTCCTTCTCGGTTTTTTTCGCCGCCGGCGCCTTGACCGATTTGGCCGCGCGCGGCAGTTCGTGAATGATCTGCGCGGCGGGCTTGTCGGTGCGCATGCCCACAAACGCGGCCTGGCGCACCACGCCTTCACGGGTCCATTCAGCAAATTGCACCTCGCCGACCAGGCTCGGCTCGACCCAGTGCACGCCACGCGCCTGGGCGCTGGTCAACGGCTTTTGCAGTGGCGAGTCGTCACGTTCGAGCGCGGTGAGCTTGGTGTAGATGGCTTTCAGTGACGCCTGGTCGAAGCCGGTGCCCACACGCCCGGCGTATGCCAGCCCGGCGTCGTCGTTGACCGCCAACAGCAGCGCGCCAAACCCGGTGCGCGAGCCTTGGGGGCGGGTATAACCGACAATCACAAACTCCTGGCGCAAGCGGCATTTGAGCTTGATCCAGTCGTCACTGCGCCTGGACACATAAGGGCTGCCGGCACGTTTGCCGATGACGCCTTCCAGGGCCAGGTCGCAGGCGCTTTCGAAAATGTCGTGGTGGTTGGCCGCAAACGCTTCGGAGAAGCGCAGCAGCTTGCTCTTGCTGGCGGACAGCGCGGATTTGAGCGCGGCGCGACGCGTTTCGACCGGGTCTTCGCGCTGATCGCGGCCATTCAGAAAGGGCGCGTCGAACAGGTAATAGACGATGTCTAGGCTGCGGCCGATGTCGAAGGCATTCTGCAACGCCTGGAAATCCGGCAGGCCGTCGCCGTTGAGGCTGACCACCTCGCCGTCCAGCCAGCTGTCCTTGAGCTTGAGCGCTTGCAAAGCCTTGGCCTGACGCGGCAGGCGCTCGGTCCAGTCGTGCCCGTTGCGGGTGAACAGGCGCACTTCACCTCCTTGGATGCGCGCGAGGATGCGGTAACCGTCGAACTTGATCTCGTACTGCCAGTCACCTTCGGGTGCCCGATCGACCAGGGTGGCCAGTTGCGGGGAGAACTGCTCGGGCACGGCGGTGGCCTGCTTGCGCGTGCTCGCCTTGGGAGCTGCCTTGGCTGCCGCTTTGGTTTTCGCCTGAGTCTTGGCCTTGGGCTTGCCGACCACCGCGTCGCTCAGCACGCTGGCGGGTTCGGCCTGGACGATATCGTATTCGGCGATGGGCCGTGCCTGCTGGTCTTTTTCCTTGATCAGCAGCCATTGTTGCTTGTCGCCGCTGCCCTTGAGCCGGGTGCGCACCAAGGTCCAGTCCCCCGAGAGTTTCTCGCCGACCAGGCTGAATTTGAGTTTGCCGGCCGCGTAGGCCTTGTGCGGGTCGTCATGGGGTTGCCAGATGCCGCGGTCCCACACGATGACATCCCCGGCGCCGTATTGGCCGGCGGGAATACTGCCCTCGAAGCCACCGTAACTCAGTGGGTGGTCTTCAACGTGGACCGCCAGGCGCTTCTGGCTCGGGTCCAGGCTCGGGCCTTTGGGCACCGCCCAGCTCAACAGCACGCCGTCGAGTTCCAGGCGAAAGTCATAGTGCAGGTTACGCGCATCATGTTTCTGGATCACAAAGCTCAGGGCCGAGGCTTTGCGCTTGCCGGCCGGTGAGTCGCCGGCGGGTTCGGCGGTAATCCCGAAGTCGCGTTTACGGTTGTACTCGCTCAGGGGCTTTGCCATGTCGTTCTCCAGCCAATGGCAGGCTCAAGAGGCCTTTTTGTTGGATTTCTTCGCAGCGGGTTTTTTCGCCGCAGGTTTGCCCGCCAAGCTGCGCTTGAGCAGTTCCGTCAGGTCGATCACATCGGCCGATTTGCGCTCTTCGCTGCCTTCGGTCGATTCCACGTCTTCGATCTTGCCGGCCTTGGCCTTTTTCTCCACCAGCGCCATGATTTTTTCCTGGAAGCTGTCGCGGTATTCCTCGGGTTGCCAGTCGGCGCTCATGTCTTCCACCAGGCGCTTGGCCATGTCCAACTCGCCCTTGGCCAGGGTGGGTTTGGTCACATCGCTGCCCAGCTCCAGCTCATCCAGGCTGCGCACCTCGGCGGGCCAGCGCAGCATGACCAGCACCAGGGCCGACTCCAGCGGCATCAATGCGGCAAGGTGCTGCTTGGTATGCAACACCACATTGGCCAGGGCGACCTTGCCGGTTTTTTTCAGGGTTTCGCGCAGCAGTGCGTAGACCTTGCCGCCGCGTTTATCCGGGGCCAGGAAGTAGGGCGTATCGATGTTCTGCAGGGGGATCTGGTCGCTGGCGACAAAGGCGATGATTTCGATGGTTTGGGTCGACTTGGGGTGGGCTGAGCGGATCTCATCTTCGCTGAGCACCACGTAGCGGCCTTTTTCGTAAGCTACGCCCTTGACGATATTTTCCTTGGTGATTTCCTTGCCCGTGGCCTTGTTGATGCGCTTGTAGCCCACCGGGTCCATGCTGCGTTTGTCCAGCCAGTCAAAATCGACGCCTTGGGCAGACGTCGCCGACACCAGCGACACCGGGATGTGAACCAAACCGAAACTGATGGCGCCTTTCCAGATTGACCGGGGCATAAGTGCATCTCCTACAAAGATAAGTCTGTGTTCTGGTGACTCGTGGGCCTGGGCAAAAGTTTCGGCGAGCGGATGCTCGGACAGATCGTGTTACACCTGATGAGCAACTATTTAATGTCGCCAGACGAACCCCTGGGGTAGCGTGTTATCGAAAGCACGTACTCCTCGGCATAGAGAGGCATCGTCATGAACCGTTATGTGCGTCATCTTGCAGCGCTGGTTGCAGTGCTGGGCTCGGGCTTGGCCCTGGCGCAAAACCTGCCGGGTCGTTACGAATCCAACAACAGCCCTATCCACCGGGCCAACCCCAACAGCATGCAGGGCACCCAGCCCAATGCGCCGGCCGTTCGCGGTATCCAGACCGCGCCGACCCAGCCTCGGCCTACCGTGGAAAACGGCGGGATTGGCAACAGCTATCCCAAGCGTGACGCCGCGCCCAGTCGCCCGAATACCGAAACCAAAGCTCCCACCTATGATGCCAACGGCAATCGCCGGTAAGGATCCGTCTTATGTTTCTACGTAAAACCCTGCTAGCCGCTATTTGCGCAACCACGCTGCTGCCAATGGCTGCGGTTCAAGCCGCCGATGCCCAACAGTTTCCCAGTGAGCAAGGCAGCATTACTGCGACGCCAGTCGCGAAGGGCCTGAATCGCCCCTGGGCGGTGGCGTTCCTGCCGGACAGGCAAGGTTTCCTGGTGACCGAATTGCCCGGCCAGCTGCGCTTTGTCAGCCCGGACGGCAAGCTGTCCGCGCCATTGACCGGCGTGCCCCAGGTGTGGGCCAAGGGGCAGGGCGGTTTGCTTGATGTGGTGCTGTCGCCCGACTTCAAGCAAGACCGCATGGTCTACCTGTCGTACGCCGAAGGGGGCGGCCAGGACGGCAAGGCCGGGACCGCCGTGGGGCGAGGGCGCCTGGCCGATGACTTGAGCGGTTTGAAGGACTTCACGGTGATCCTGCGCCAGGAGCCCAAGCTGTCCACCGGCAACCACTTCGGCTCACGCCTGGCGTTTGACCGTGACGGCTACCTGTTCGTGACCCTGGGCGAAAACAATGTGCGGCCCACCGCCCAGGACCTGGACAAGCTGCAAGGTAAAGTCGTACGCATTTATCCGGATGGTCGCGTGCCCGATGACAACCCGTTTGTTGGCCAGCCAGGGGTACGCCCCGAGATCTGGTCCTACGGCCAACGCAACCCACAGGGCCTGGCGTTGAACCCCTGGAGCGGGACGATCTGGGAAAACGAACATGGGCCACGGGGCGGTGATGAAATCAACATCATCGAGCGCGGCAAGAACTACGGCTGGCCGTTGGCGACGCACGGCATCAACTATTCCCTCACGCCGATCCCCGAGGCCAAGGGCAAGACCGCTGAAGGCACCGTGGCACCGCACCATGTGTGGGAGAAGTCACCGGCGATCAGTGGCATGGCGTTCTACGACGCCGACCGTTTCAAGGCCTGGCAGCACAACCTGTTTATCGGCGCGCTGGCCAGCAAAGAGCTGATCCGGCTGCAGTTCGATGGCGACAAGGTCGTCCATGAAGAACGTCTGCTGGGTGATTTGAACGCGCGGATTCGCGATGTGCGGCAGGGGCCGGATGGCTATCTGTATGTGCTCACGGATGAGGATGATGGGGTGCTGTATCGAGTTGGGCTGAATCAGGACTGAGTAACAGCCGCGCGGATCGTTCCCACGCTCCCGCGTGGGAATGCAGCCCCTGACGCTCGCGTCACCTGTGTGTATTAGGGACGCGGAGGCATTCCCACGCAGAGCGTGGGAACGATCGGGCTACAGACTTAATTCGGACAATCCCGGATGATCATCCGGCCGCCGTCCCAGCGGCCAGTGGAACTTGCGTTCACTTTCTTTGATCGGCAGATCGTTGATGCAGGCAAAACGGTTGGCCATCAGGCCGTTTTCATCGAACTCCCAGTTTTCATTACCGTACGAACGGAACCAGTTGCCCGAGTCATCGTGCCATTCGTAGGCATAGCGCACTGCGATGCGGTTGCCGGTGAAGGCCCATAGCTCTTTGATCAGTCGGTAATCCAGCTCTTTGGCCCATTTGCGCGTGAGGAAGCCCTTGGCCTCTTCGCGGTTATGGGCAAACTCGGCGCGGTTGCGCCACTGGGTATCCAGCGTGTACGCCAGTGACACCCGTTGCGGGTCGCGTGAGTTCCAGCCGTCTTCGGCCAGGCGCACTTTTTCGATGGCCGACTCGCGGGTAAAGGGCGGCAGGGGTGGGCGGACTTCTGGGTTAGAGGACATGGAACGGCTCCTGAAAAGTTATGAAAGTGCATCGACAGTAGTTCAAAGCCCCAATAGGGTCCGCGCCATCGCTTGCGCAGTATCGGCAGCCGTTGAATCGCCCATCACCAGGGCAACGGTAATGGCTCCATCGATCAGGATCAGCAGCTGCGCGGCCTGCCGTTGCGGGTCGGGGGCGCCATGTGCTTGACACAGTTCAAGCGCGTACTCGAACAGTTTCTGTTTGTGGGCCTTGGCCAGCAGGCGTACCGGCGCTTGCGCGTTGCCGGTTTCGCCACTGGTATTGATAAAGGCGCAGCCGCGAAAATCCGCCGAGCCGAACCAGCTTTTCAGCGCGCTGAACAGCGCCAGCAGGCGTTCGCCACTGTCTTCATGGCGCTCGACTTGCGTGCGCAGCCAGCGCATCCAGCGTTCGTCGCGGCGCTGCAGGGCGGCAATCACCAGCTCATCCTTGTTGCTGAAGTAGCGATAAATGCTTTTTCTCGAGACGCCGGCGGTTTTCACCAGCAAGTCCATGCCGGTGGCGGCGATACCGTGGCGATAAATCAACTTCTCGGTGACGTCGAGAATAATGTCGCGGGTTTCATTAAGAATCATATCGTTCATGCCTCAGACAGTAGAACGATCGTTCTTCTTGGTCAATGGGCATTTTTCCCTGTGCGGCGACGAGACCTGAGCACCCCCATGGTGTAAGCTTTGGGCCTCTTCGGATTCGACCCATTGCGAGCCTTATGCCGTCGTTCTTCAAACGCTCCCTGTTGCCTAAACTGCGCGGTTTCCCGCTGTCCACCGATGCCATCGAGGTGCTGCCCAGCGCCGATGCCTATCGGCGTTGCCTGCTGGAAAAAATCCCCCAGGCCACCCGGCGCATCTACATCGTTGCGTTGTACTTGCAGCAGGATGAGGCGGGGCAGGAGATCTACGACGCACTGCACGCCGCCAAAGCCGCACGGCCGGAGTTGGACATCGTCGTGGTGGTCGACTGGCTGCGCGCCCAGCGTGGCCTGATCGGCGCCGGCAAGCAGCCGGGCAATAGCGCCTGGTACCAGGCCATGACCCAGGGTCACGCCAGTGAAGTGCCGGTGTACGGCGTGCCGGTACAAACCCGCGAGCTGTTCGGCGTGCTGCACCTCAAGGGGTTTGTGATCGACGACACGGTGCTGTACAGCGGCGCCAGCCTGAACAACGTGTACTTGCACAAATTCGACAAGTACCGCTTCGACCGTTATCACCTGATCCACAGCCAGGCGCTGGCCGACTCCATGCAGCACCTGGTGGAGCATGGCCTGGTAGCGTCCAAGGCGGTGCATCGCCTCGACCTGCCCAACCCGCCCACCACCCGCAGCCTGCGCAACGACATCGGTGACCTGCGCAGCCGCCTCAAGCATGCGGCGTATGACACCAGCGCCGGGCAGTTGCCCAATGGGCACTTGCAGGTCAGCCCGTTACTCGGTGTCGGCAAAAACAACCCGCTCAGCCGGGTGATCCTCGAGCTGATCGCCAGCGCCCAGCAGCAACTGACTATCTGCACGCCGTACTTCAACCTGCCGCTGCCGGTGACGCGCGAGATCAACCGGGCCCTGGCGCGCGGGGTGAAGATCGACATCATCGTCGGCGACAAGACCGCCAACGACTTCTACATTCCGCCCAGCGAACCCTTCAAGGTGATCGCGGCGTTGCCGTATCTGTATGAAATCAGCCTGCGTCGCTTTGCCAAGCGCCATCAGCCGATGATCGACAGCGGCCAGTTGAACCTGCACCTGTGGCACGACGGCGACAACAGTTACCACCTTAAAGGCCTGTGGATCGACCAGCGCTACACCCTGCTGACTGGCAATAACCTCAACCCCAGGGCGTTCCGACTCGACCTGGAAAACGCCTTGCTGATCGACGACCCCCAGGGCCAGTGGCTGGCGCCGCGTGCGCAAGAGCTTGCGCATATTTTCCAGCACACCACGCGCATTGCCGGCTACCAACAGCTGCAGACGCTGGTGGATTACCCGGTGGCGGTGGGCAAGTTCCTGCGCCGGGTCAGCCGGGTACGCATCGAGCGGTTGCTCTACCGGATCCTGTAAAACCACCAGGCACACAAAAACACCCAGGCTCTTCACGGGGCCTGGGTGTTTCTGTGTGTGGGGCGCTTAGTTCAGGCCCAACTTGCCGCGCAGCATCGACAGGTCTTCAGCCAAGGTATTGACCGGGCCCACCAAGGCCTTGCGGTCGTTATCCTTGACCTTGTCGTAGGTCTGAAAACCACCGTCCGGGGTCATGTACTTGGCCAGGATCTTGTCCACGGTGGCGAAGTTCTTGTCGACCTTGGCCAGGAATACCTTGTCTTGTTTCTCGATCTGGCCACGGAACAGGTCAACGATTTTCTTCGCACCGTCAATGTTGCCCTGGAAGTCATACAAGTCGGTATGGCTGTAGCGGTCTTCTTCGCCGGAAATCTTGGTGGCGGCGACTTCTTCGAGCAGCGCTGCGGCACCGCCGACAACTTTTTCCGGTGGGAAGGTCAGGCCGTCGACCCGGGTTTTCAGGTCGAGCACGTCGCTGTTGAGCTTGTCGGCGATGGCGTCGAGGCCTTGGGTGGTGTTTTCGGAGAACAGGCTGTATTCGATGCGGTGAAAGCCGGTGAAGTCTTCGGCCTTCACGCCTTTTTCGTGATCGTCGACCCGTGAGTCGATGGAGGCGTCGAGGTCGCTGAACAGCTCGGCGATCGGCTCGATGGATTCATAATGCACGCGGGTCGGCGCATAGAGTTTCCGGGCGGTGGGCAGGTCGCCTTTTTTCACGGCGTCGGTGAAGGCCTGGGTTTGGGTGACCAATTCACCGATCTCTTCGGTGACATAGATTTTGTAGTCCGACACCGGACCGACCAGGTCCAGCGGCGCCGTGGCGGCAAAGGCGGACAGTGGCGAAACGGTCATCAGCAACGACAACGCGAGGGTCGACTTCTTCATGGGACGGTATCCGCTCTGAGTGTTTTTTAGGTAGGGGCAGTGGTTCGAGGGTGCGTTGCTGCAAGCAGCGTGCGCCCGATGAAATCGTCGGGCCCCGTGACCCCCGGCAAGGTGAAGAAATAGCCGCCGCCGACCGGCTTGAGGTATTCCTCCAAGGGCTCGCCGTTGAGCCGGGTTTGCACGCTGATAAAGCCTTTCTCCAGGTCAGCCTGGTAACAGATGAACAACAGTCCCATGTCCAGCTGACCGTTTTTATTGACGCCGTTGGAGTAGTTGAACGGCCGCCGCAGGATCAGGTTGGCCTGGGTCTGCGGAGTGCGCGGGTTGGCCAGGCGGATATGGGCATCGAGCTTGGTCAGCTTGCCTTCCGGGTCCTTGCTGTAATCAGGGACCTCGGATTCCTTGTGGCCATCCATCGGCGCGCCGGTGGGTTTGACGCGGCCGATGATGCTTTCCTGTTCCTGCAGTGGGGTACGGTCCCAGCGTTCGACGAAGTTGCGGATGATGCGCACCGCCTGGTAGCTGCCGTTGGCCGCCCAGGCCGGTTCGTCACTGCCCGGCTGCACCCACACGATCTGGTCCATGGCCTTGGCGTCGTTGGAATTGGGGTTGGCCGAGCCATCGCGAAAGCCTAGGAAGTTACGCGCACTCTGCGCCGGCTCGCCGGGTTTGGCCGGCGCCTGGGGCGGTACGCTGCCTTCCTGTTTCCAGCGCACCAGCAGCAGGTCGGGCAGGTTCTTTACGATGTCGCGCAGGGCGTGGATGTTGGTGTCCGGGGTGTTGGAGCTGAACTGCAGGCTCAGGTCGCCGTGGCACTGCGAAGGTTCCAGCGCATCGTTGGGGAAACCGACCATACGCGTCAGGCGCTTGGGCTTGGCCGCGCCGAGGCCGAAGCGTTCATCGAACAACGACTCACCGACCGAGACCGTGATGGTGAGGTTATCCGGTGTCACCACCGGGCCGAGGATGCCGGAGTCGGTGGGCGGCAGTTTCGGGTCGACTTGCGGCACGGTGCCGCCGGTCATCAGGAAGGCGATGCGCTCGTTCAAGGTGCGGAACAGGCGCTCCAGGTCTTCACGGTCACTGGCCAACACGTCGAACGCCACGAGCATGCCGCAGGCGGGACGCGGGGTGACGATGCCGCTCTGGTGCTTGCCGAGGAATGCGTGGTGGTCCTGGGTCTTGTCACTGCGTGGCGCGGTGGTGACTTGCTCGGCGGCCGCCGCCATGGCCGGGCAGGTCAGGGTGCTACCGGCAATCGCGGCGCCGGTGGCGGCCATGCCCAGCAGGACACGGCGGCGTTGGAGGTCAAATTGTGCTGAATCACTCATGTATGCGTTCGTCTCACTGCAGGCCGGAAAGGCCAAGGGCGGGGTCGATTCCATCGAGTGCGGCGGCCAGGGCCTTGGCCTTGTCGGCGATCTGCTTGCGCTGATCGGCGTTCACGCTGTCATAGGTGGCGTAGCCGGTGTCGACCTTGAAGCCTTGGAGTTCGGCATCAAAGGCGGCGAGGGCGCTGTCGACGTTGGGTAGCAGCTCGGCGGCGGACTTGGTCAACAGCGGCCGCATCAACTCGACGACCTTGTGGGCAACCTCCAGGTTGGCGGCGAAACCGTTAAGGTCGATGTGGCTGTAGCGTTCCTCTTCACCGCTGGTGGCGCGTACATCCGCCAGGCTATTGAGGTTGCGCACCACAATGCTCACCAGTTGCTCCGGCGGCAGGGACTGGGCCAGCAGTTGCTGCTTGAGGGTGCTGACGTCGTTGGCCAACCGTTGCGCGACGGGCGCCAGGCCGTCGAGGCTGCGCTGCTGAAACAGGCTGTATTCCAGGCGATGGAAGCCACTGAAGGCCGGGTCTTGCTCGCGCTTTTCAAAATAATCGGCGCGGGCGTTGATCGCGTTGTCCAGCTCGGCCAGGCGCTGCGATGCCGGCGCCAACCGTTGGTAGACTTCGCGAGCCGGTACATACAGGGCCTGGGCCTGGGCGAGGTCACCGGCATCGATCGCGTGTTGCAACGCGGTGACCGCCTTCACCAGTGCAGTGCCCTGGCCGCTCAGGTAAACGCGGAACTCCGACAGCGGCCCGATAAACGCCACCATCGACGGCTTGGCCTTGGCCTGGGCCTCGGATTGCGCAGTCGGCGTGACATGCAAGGTGCCGCGGGGGTTGCTCAGCAGGCCGCAGGTGATCGCGTAGTCGCCGGGCTGCAGGTTGGCATTGATGACCTGGCTCAGGCCGGGGGCAATATTTTCCCGCTCTTCGACGACCAGGACGCCATCGAGGATTTCCCATTCCACCGCGCGGTCGGAGCGGTTGATGATGCGAAAACTCGCACGCCCGGCGGGCACCGTCAGGGCGTTGGGCTCGCAAGCGTGGCCGTGGATGGTCACCGCGATCTCATTCTGGTTGGCCTGGCGCTTGCTGGCAGCCAACTGCGCGGCGTAATAGAACAGGCCACCGGCGGCGATCATCACGACCACCGAGCCGGCCACGGCCCAGCGCAGCGCGCGGGACGACGGAGCCGGTTGAGGGGTTGGGTTGGACAAGAGACGGTCCTTACTGGCTGGAGACGGAAGAAGTGGAGGTGACAGGCTTGGCCGAAGGCGACGGCAGAAAGAACATCACCAGCGCCACCACCAGGTAAATCAGATAGGCGCCGAGGGTGCTGACGGTCGGTGCTTCCTGATAACCGAACATACCGGCAAGCACTGAGCCCAGCGGGCTGTCCATGGGCAGCGCGGCGCTGAAATCGAACAGCACGGTCTGCAGGTGATTCCACACGCCCGCTTCGTGCAAGGCTTGCACCGAGTTGGCGAGAATGCCGGCCGCCACCACGAGGATGAACAGGCCGGTCCAGCGGAAAAACGCACCGAGGTTCAGGCGCATGCTGCCGGTGTAGATCAGGAAACCGACGATGATCGCCAGGATCAGGCCGAGCAGGGCGCCGATAGGTGCACCCGGGCCCTCGCTCTGCTGGAACACGGCGAGCAGGAAGAACACCGTTTCCAGCCCTTCGCGGGCCACGGCGAAGAACACCATGGCGATCAACGCGAAGACTTGATGCCGCGAGCCGGCCAATGCGTGGTCCAGGGACGCATGCAGCGAATGTTTGATCGAGCGCGCCACCTTGCGCATCCAGAACACCATAGAACTGAGAATGCCCACCGCGACCAGTCCGACGATGCCTTCGAACAATTCCTGCTGTTTCTGCGGGAATTCGGCACTGACCAGTTCCAGCCCTCCGCCCACCAGCAACGCCAGCGCCGCCGCGAGAAACACGCCGATCCACACAGCGGGCATCCACTGGCCGCGCCCGGTCTGTTGCAGGTAGCTGGCGATGATGCCGACGATCAACGCCGCTTCAATGCCTTCGCGCAGCATGATTAAAAAAGGAACGAGCATCGGGCACCAGGGCGTAACTAGATAGGAGGCTAAGTTGTAACATAATGATACTCATTGCCAAACAAGAAATATTGACCTTTGCTGAACGTGGGCTGAACGGTGGTGGCGAAGCGCAACCGCCCTTATCATGCAGGCCACCCGAACCGCAGCCGGATTGCCCAACAGCCCATGTCGGAAAAAGACACCATCTCCATCCACCTCGTGCGCGAAGCCCTGCTGCAGAGCTGTGCGCCGGGCGCGGCCACCGTCGAGGCGTTGAGCAAAGTCGGGATTGACCCGGCGCTGCTGGAACAGCCCGGCGCACGCGTGGCCGCCACCGCTTATGCGCGCTTGTGGCGTTTGCTCGCACGACGCAGTGATGACGAGTTTTTTGGCATGGACCCGCGCAAGCTTAAATCCGGCAGCCTGGCGTTCCTGTGTCGTGCCTGCATGGCACAACCGAGCCTGGTGGCCGGCCTGGAAACCGGCCTGGATTTTCTTTCACTGATGTTTGAGCGCCTGCCTGCCCAGTTGGTGCGCCAACAAAGCCTGGCGGAAATCGTGTTGCTCGAACCGGAGCCCGAGCCCAAGCGCGCGTTCACCTATTTCACTTACTGGATGATCGTCCACGGCGTCGCCTGCTGGCTGGCGGGGCGGCGCATCCCGATTCTGGCCATCGAGTTGCGCTGCGCACGGCCGGACTTTTGTGATGATTACCAAGTGATGTTTTCCGACAACCTACGCTTTGATCGGCCACGCACCCGCATGATCTTTTCCGCCGAGTGCCTGGACCTGCCGATCAAACGAACCCCACAGGAATTGCAGCGTTTCCTCAGCCACGCGCCGGCCAATATCCTGGTCAAATACCGCGACCCGCAAAGCCTTGCCAGCCGCATCAAGCATGACCTGCGCCACATGCCCCCACACACCTGGCCGGAGACCGACGGCCTTGCCGCCACCCTGTGTATCTCCGCATCCACCCTGCGCCGCCGCCTGGCGGAAGAAGGGCAGACCTACCAGGGCCTCAAGGACAGCGTGCGCAAGGAACTGGCGATTGTGTGGCTGGCTGAGCCGCAGATCAGCTTCGCCCAGATTGCCGAGCGGTTGGGGTTTGCCGATACGAGCTCGTTTTATAAGGCGTTTCGTAAGTGGAGCGGGTCGAATCCGGGGCATTATCGGAGTTTGATTTTGAATGAAGCAACGCCGCACACATAGCGCTGGTGCGGGACTAGGAAATAACTGACTAATTCCTACTCCTTGGTATGACAGAGCGGTCCTTCTTGTTTTTAGGATGTGACTGGCATACTTGGAACAACAAATCGTGCACCGTTTTAACCACGGTCTTACTTTGTGGTTATGCGCAAATTACAGATAATGGTGCGAAGCCAAAGTTGGGTAAGCCGTACGCGTTGAGTTATTA
This sequence comes from Pseudomonas sp. R2-37-08W, assembly GCF_003851705.1. Lineage (NCBI taxonomy): Bacteria > Pseudomonadati > Pseudomonadota > Gammaproteobacteria > Pseudomonadales > Pseudomonadaceae > Pseudomonas > Pseudomonas sp. R2-37-08W. The sequence continues at coordinate 2,842,964 of NZ_CP027728.1, forward strand.
ACCAACCTACGTAGGGTGAGCTTATGAGTCGTTTTATTGCATTACCTTTTGCAGCGTTGATATTGGTATCCGCTCAGGCATCTGCACTGTGCTTGAATATCTCGGAGAGTTTTAGCGGGACAGTAGAGCCGGAAACTGAAGTTACCGTACATGGGCCATTCGTAATAACGGGTAGTAATGGATGTTCTAATGCGAATATTGAGGCAGTGATTTCAGCGGCGGGTGCGGGGAGAGCTCCCCAGATATCCATCGAGCGTGAAGTCGGCTCCTCTTGGACGAAGGTTGCGGCCAATCCTTTGTCTCCTCGGGTGTCTTGGCTGGGGCCTCTCGGTACATATAGAGTCAGGGCGCACAATCCTGATACCGGCTTGAAGGCCTTTTCCGGAACTGTCAGATACGGACGCTAGGCAGCAGTGATAGCAGTGTGTCAGAGCCCTGGCACGCTGCTACCTTCTTGTTGCTTCATTATCAGGCCCGCTCCTCCACCGACAAATCATGTTTTGACGAATTTGCGAAATACGCGAGGGCATTAATGGCACGATTGGCGTCAAACATGCCCTGTATATATTCCGGAATGCCCTGTGAGCGGCCTACGTCTGGGTTGCTTTTTACAAATGCAAGGTAGCCCTCCAGCTTTTCGTCGAGCAGCGCAATTGCATTGAATTTCACATGCGTGTTCGTTTGTCTGCCGGTGGCGTCAGAGGCGCCATCTCCGGATATGAAAATCAGGAAAGCCTGCTCATCGATTACTTTACTATCGAACAATCGCCTCCCTACCTGCTTAAGCTCATCGGTGCTGATAGACGTCATATCATACTTCTTCAAAAACTCTTTCAAATCCGCTAGCTCGCCTTGCCGCCACATTCGCAGTTCGTCAACGGCGTTTGACTCTTCCGTGATTGTGAACGCATTCGTGACCTTTTCCGGGTTCTTGATGACGAACGCATCCGTCTGTTTGGAAAGCACATTAGGTATTGTCACTCTCATGTCCATGTCGTCTCCTTATAGATGAAGGGTACGTCCCGTTATCGACCTCTTTTGAATGATATTTAAGACATTTGGAAATTTGGGAAGTGTCTGACGGATAAGGATTACCAACAGGCAAAAACTGTTTGACTCACTGATAACCGCGCAAAAAAAAGCCCCGCGACCGAATGGATCGCAGGGCTAAAAATTGGCTGGATGCGACCAACCAAAGGAGCTCTTTACATCACTTGGCGGTAGCGACCACCGTATCCGGCTGCCAGCCACCTCCCAGCGCCTTGTAGATCGCAACGATGCCGCGATACAGATCCACTTCGGCCTGGGCCTGGGAGTCTTCGGCGGCCAGGCGTTCGCGTTGGGCGTCGAGCAGGACCAGGAAGTCCACGGTGCCTTCGCGGTAGCGGATCGCGGCCAGGTCGGCGGCGGCGCGGCTGGATTCGCTTTGGCGGATCAGCGAGACCAGGCGTTGCTGACGCTTGCCGTAGTCACTGAAGGCGTTTTCAGATTCTTCCAGGGCCAACAGCACTTGCTGTTCGTAGTTCGCCAGGGCGCCATCGGCTTCGGCGTCCGCGCCGCGCAAGCGGGCGCGCACGCTGCCGAGATCGAAGGCAGCCCAGGTGATGCTCGGGCCAAGGGCCCAGGCATTGGCGGCGGACGAGCCGATCTGCGAGCCGCGCCCGGCGGTGAAGCCGAGGAAGCCGCTGAGGCTGACCCGTGGGAACAGGTCGGCCTTGGCCACGCCGATGCGTGCGGTGGCGGCCGCCAGTTTGCGCTCGGCGCTGAGGATGTCCGGGCGCCGTTGTAGCAGTTGCCCAGGGTCGCCAATCGGCAGCGCCTTGGCAATCGCCGGCAGGTCTTTCGGGCTCAGGTCCACGCTCAGTTTGTCGGGGCGCTGGCCGAGGAGGGTGGCGATGCGGTTACGCTCGCGCACTTGCTCGGCCTGCAGTTGCGGCACGCTGGCTTCCACCGACGCAAGGCGCGCATCGGCGCGTTCCACGTCGAGTTGGTCGCCCACGCCGGCATCGCGCAGGCTGACGGTGATGCCGCGGGAGTCCTGCTGGTTTTTCAGGTTGTCCAGGGCAATGCGTTCACGCAGTTGCGCGCCACGCAGTTGACCGTAGGCATCCACCAGTTCAGCGATCATGGTGACTTGCAGCTGGTACAAGTCCGCCTCGGCGGCCTGCTGGTCTGCGTCGGTGGCTTCCAGGTTGCGCTGGATGCGACCGAACAGGTCCAGTTCCCAGGCCATGTCCAGGCCGAGGTCGTAGCGCTCGGTCTTGACGCGGCGGGTGGTCTGGCCGGGAATCTGGCCCTTGCCCTGGTCACTGCTGACGCGGCTGGTGATGGTCGGCATGGCGTCGTTGCTGGCGTCATCGCGGATCGCACGGGCCGCCCGCAGACGGGCAAAGGCGACGCGCAGGTCGCGGTTGCCCTGCAGCGACTGGCTGACCAACTGGTTGAGGGTCGGGTCCTCGAACTGCTGCCACCAGATGCCTTCGAACTTGGCATGGTCATATTGCTTGGCATCGGCGGCGGCCGTGATGTTGGCCGCCTCCGGAGTCTGGGTTTTGTAGTCCGGGCCCACGGCACAGGCGCTCAGCGCCAGTACCAGCAAGCTCGGCAGGAATACTTTCACGCTCATTGCTGTGTCTCCAGCTTCAAGGCCTTGGCCGCTTTGCGTGCTTCGCTGCGCTCCACATAGCGACGGATCAGTACGTAGAACACCGGCGTCAGCAACAGACCGAAGAAGGTCACCCCGATCATCCCGGAGAACACCGCCACGCCCATGGCATGCCGCATCTCGGCACCGGCACCGCTGGACAACACCAGTGGCACCACACCCATGATGAAGGCGAACGAGGTCATCAGGATCGGCCGCAGACGCAAGCGGCAGGCTTCCAGTACCGCGGCGAGCGGGTCGAGGCCTTCCTGCTGTTTATCCTTGGCGAACTCGACGATCAGGATCGCGTTCTTGCAGGCCAGGCCCACCAGTACGATCAGGCCGATCTGGGTGAAGATGTTGTTGTCGCCGCCGGAGATGATCACCCCGGTGATGGCCGACAGCAGCGTCATCGGTACGATCAGGATCACCGCCAATGGCAGGCTCCAGCTTTCGTATTGGGCGGCCAGTACCAGGAACGCCAGCAGTACGCAGAGCGGGAACACGAACAGCGCGGTGTTGCCCGAGAGGATTTGCTGATAAGTCAGGTCGGTCCACTCGTAGGTCATGCCGTTGGGCAGTTCATCCTTGAGCAATTTCTCAATCGCGGCCTGCGCCTGGCCGGAGCTGTAACCCGGTGCGGCGTTGCCGTTGATTTCAGCGGTGATAAAGCCGTTGTAGTGCATCACACGGTCCGGGCCCGAGGTGTCGCTGACCTTGATGAAGGTCGCCAGCGGGATCATCTCGCCTTTGTTGTTACGCACTTTCAGCTGGCCGATCTGGTCGGAGTCCTGGCGGAACTGTTGCTCGGCCTGCACGTTGACCTGATAGGTACGCCCGAAGCGGTTGAAGTCGTTGGCGTACAACGAACCCAGGTAGACCTGCAGCGTGTCGAAGATGTCGCTGATTGCCACGCCGTGGGTCTTGGCCTTTTCACGGTCGATGGCGGCATCGACCTGCGGCACGTTGACCGTGTAGCTGGTGAACAGGCCGAACAGCTCAGGCACGCCGTGGCTTTTGGTGATGACGTTCTGCACTTCTTTGTACAGCTCGTCATAGCCGAGGTTGCCACGGTCCTCGATCTGCAGGCGGAACCCGCCGATCGTGCCCAGGCCTTGTACCGGCGGCGGCGGGAAGATCGCCATATAGGCTTCTTCGATACTGGCGTACTGGCCGTTCAGCGCACCGGCAATCGCACCCGCCGACATGCTCGCGTCTTTACGCTCGTCGAACGGTTTCAGGGTCACGAACACGATGCCGCTGTTCGGGCTGTTGGTGAAACCGTTGATCGAAAGGCCGGGGAACGCAATCGCGCTTTCCACGCCAGGTTGCTTCAGGGCGATGTCCGACATGCGCTTCATCACGCTTTCGGTACGGTCCAGGCTCGCCGCGTCGGGCAGTTGGGCGAAGGCCACCAGGTATTGCTTGTCCTGGGCCGGTACGAAACCGGTCGGCGTGTGGGCAAACCCGAAGAATGTCAGCACCATCAGGCCGGCGTACACGAACAGGGCGATACCCGTGCCGCGAATCACCCGGCGCACGGTACCGACGTAGCCATGGCTGGCCTTTTCGAAAAAGCGGTTGAAGGGACGGAACAGCCAGCCACCGAAGATCTTGTCGAGGAACCTGGAGAAACGGTCCTTCGGTGCGTCATGGGCGCGCAGCAACACGGCCGCCAGGGCAGGGGACAGCGTCAGCGAGTTGAATGCCGAGATCACCGTCGAGATGGCAATGGTCAAGGCAAACTGTTTGTAGAACTGCCCGGTCAAGCCACTGATAAAGGCGGCCGGAATGAACACCGCACACAGCACCAGCGCCGTGGCGACGATCGGGCCGGTCACTTCGCGCATGGCTTTTTCGGTGGCCGGGAACGGCTCCAGGCCCAGTTCGATATTACGTTCGACGTTCTCCACCACCACGATGGCGTCGTCCACCACGATGCCGATGGCCAGTACCAAACCGAACAGCGACAAGGCATTGAGTGAGAAGCCGAACAGGTGCATCACCGCAAACGTACCGATCAACGACACCGGTACCGCCACCAATGGAATGATCGAGGCGCGCCAGGTCTGCAGGAACAGGATCACCACCAGCACCACGAGGATCAGCGCTTCGAACAGGGTGTGCACCACCGCTTCGATGGAGCCGCGTACAAAGATCGTCGGGTCATAGGCGATGCGGTAATCCATACCGGCCGGGAAGCCTTTTTTCAGCTCGGCCATCTTGGCGCGCACATCGTTGGAGATATCGATGGCGTTGGAGCCTGGCCGCTGGAAAATCGGAATCGCGACGGCAGGCTGGTTATCGATCAGCGAGCGCAACGCGTATTGGCTGGAGCCCAGCTCGACCCGGGCGATGTCCTTCAGACGGGTGATCTCACCGTTGGCGCCGGCGCGAATCACAATGTTCTCGAACTCCTCCTCGGTGACCAGGCGGCCCTGGGTATTGACCGACAACTGGAAGCTGGTGTCACTCGGCGCCGGCTGGGCGCCCAGGGCACCGGCGGCCACTTGACGGTTCTGTTCGCGGATCGCGTTGACCACATCGGTTGCGGTCAGGTTGCGCGAAGCGGTCTTGTTCGGGTCCAGCCACACGCGCAGCGAGTAGTCGCCCATGCCGAACAACTGCACGTCGCCGACGCCGCCCAGGCGGGCCAGCTCATCCTTGATATTGAGGATCGCGTAGTTGGACAGGTACAGCATGTCGTAACGCTGATCCGGGGAGGTCAAGTGCACCACCATGGTCAGGTCGGGAGAGGCCTTGTCCACGGTGATACCGATGCGCGTCACTTCCTCAGGCAGTTTTGGCTGAGTCCGCGTCACCCGGTTTTGCACCTGCACCTGCGCGTTGTCCAGGTCGGTGCCCAGGGCGAAGGTGATGGTCAGGGTCAGCTTGCCGTCGGCGGTCGACTGCGAAGACATGTACAACATGTTCTCGACGCCGGTAATGGCTTGCTCCAGCGGAGCCGCCACGGTTTCGCCGATGACTTTAGGGTTGGCGCCGGGGAAGTTGGCGCGTACCACCACGGTCGGCGGCACCACTTCCGGGTACTCACTGATGGGCAGTTGGAACAGCGAGATTGCACCGGCGATCAGGATCAACAGCGACAGCACCGCTGCGAAGATCGGCCGCGAAATGAAGAACTTGGAAAAATTCATCTTGAGTCGTATCCCTTAACCGCGTGGAGTCGCGCTGCTGGCGAGCTTGGGCGCGGGTTTTTCCGGCGCCACTTGCTCCAGGTTGCTGGCTTCAAGCGCTTGTCGTTGTTGGGCCAAGGCGGCGAGGGTTTCCTGGCTGGCCATCGGAATGGTTTCCGGTGCGACCGGCGAACCTGGGCGTGCGCGCTGCAGGCCCTTGACGATAATGGTGTCGTCCTTGTTCAAGCCGCTGCGCACGATGCGCAGGCCTTCGATCTTCGGGCCCAGTTCGACGGCGCGATAGGCGGGCTTGTCGCCCTCCATCACCAGCACGAACTTCTTGCCCAGGTCGGTGCCCACGGCTTCGTCGTTGATCAGCACGGCGGAGTAGGTGCCGCTGCCCACCAGCTTCAAGCGCGCATACAGGCCAGGGGTGTATTCGCCCTTGCTGTTATCGAACACCGCGCGCCCACGGATGGTGCCGGTGGCCGGGTTGACCTGGTTATCGACGAAGTTCATCTGGCCCAGGTGCGGGTTGCCGGTTTCATTCGACAGGCCCAGGTACACCGGAGTGGTTGCGCCGCGACGGCCTTGGCGGGCCAGCTCGGTGTACTTGAGGAACACCCGTTCATCGGCGTCGAAGTAGGCGTAGACCTTGTCGGTGGAGACCACGCTGGTCAGCGCGGTGGTGTCGGCGGTCACCAGGTTGCCGGCGGTGATCTCGGCGCGGCTGACGCGGCCGCTGATCGGCGACGTGACGCGGGTGAAGCTCAGGTTCAACTTGGCCAGGTCCAACTGCGCCTGGATCCCGGCAACAGCGGCGCGGGCTTCCTGGGCGGCGGTGGTGCGCGAGTCGGCCAGTTCGGCGGAGATCGCATTGCTCTGGCGCAGGCGGTCACCGCGTTGCGCTTCGTTATCGCTGCGGGTGGCGGCGGCTTTCGTTTGCGCAAGCTGGGCTTCGAGGCGGCGTACCTCGGCCTGGAACGGACGTGGATCGATCTGGAACAGCAGGTCGCCTTTCTTGACCAAAGCGCCTTCGGTGAAAGCGACTTGGTCAATCTGGCCCGACACGCGTGGACGAATCTGTACGGTTTCCGGTGCTTCCAGGCGCCCGGTGAATTCATCCCACTCGTTGACCGGCTGCTCGAGCACCTTGGCCACGCTGACTTTCGCCGCTGGCATGGCGGCCGCTTGGTCCGGGGTCTTGCCGCACGCGCTCATCACCACCACGGCCAGGATCGCCAGGGGGAAGCGCAAATGTTTGAGTGACTGTTCCATGAGGTGCATCCGCCAATGTATTGAGATGGGCGGATCATGCGCGGGGAGACGGTATGTCACGAATCGAATGAAGCAAAGGTAACTATCATTCGGAATGATATAAGCGCGCGGACAGCCCTCCAGCATGGGGGTTTCGTTAGGGTGCTATCAATGCCCTTGATGGCAACAGTCTATTGCGCAGGCTGTAAGAGACTCACGCGGGAGCGCCGTTATCCCTTCAACACCAACGACATGCCCGGATAGTGGGCGCAGATGAACTCCACAAACGCGCGAACCTTCGGCGCCGCAAGGCGCCTGGATGTATGCAGCACCCACAGCGCGGGTTCCATTCCGTGCACCGTGCCCCACTGGACCAACTCGCCACGGGCAAGCTGGTCCCCGGCAATGGACTGTGGAATCAGGGCGGCGCCTGCACCGGCGACAGCCGCATCCCGCACCATCAGTAATGAAGAGAACCGTAGCTTGGGCTTAGGCTCCAGCACCAGCTCCCCGCCATCGAGATGCCAGTGGGTGGGCTCGAAACTCGACGTCACGATAGCGGCAACGGGCCGGACCGCGCCGGGCAGCGGCTTGAGCACCTCCGGCGCCGCCACCACGACCAGCCGGTCTTTAGCGAAACAGCGACCAACCAGGCTGCTGTCCGGGCTGGGGTTGATGCGGATGGCAACGTCAAAGCGTTCCTCTACAAGGTCAACCAGGCGATCCTCGGCGACGACTTCGATCTCCACTTCAGGGTAGGCGGCGCAGAACTCGGCGCCAATGCGCCCCATCGCAAGCTGCGAGAACAAAACCGGGGCAGCCACGCGCAAGCGTCCGCGCGGTGTCGAGATGCCCTCACGAGCCGCCGTCAAGGCTTCGATCACCTCGCCCAGCGGACCTTCCGTGCGTGTCATCAGCACTTCGCCGGCTTCGGTGAGTTTCAAGCCGCGTGCGCTGCGCTCGATCAGCCTGACGCCCAGTTGCTCTTCCAGGTCAGCGATGCGGCGCGACAAGGTCGCCTTGGCTATACCGCTCGCACGGCTGGCCTTTCCGAGCCCTTCATTGGTGGCGACGAGGGCAAAATCGATCAGCGCGTTCAGGTTCATAGTGTTCCACTTTTGAAACGAAGTGTCTGGATTTTGGCGTCTGTGCTCCGCTTGCGCAACAGCATATCGTTGAACACATCGCAGCGAGCGTTGCGGATTTCACTCACTGACTCACCTAAACCCACTGCAGGAGTTTCACCATGAGCATTCTGGTTATCGGCGCCACCGGCACGATTGGTTCACTCGTCACCCAAGGCCTTGCCGAGGCGGGCGCCGACGTCAAGGCCCTGGTTCGCCAGGCGGGCAAGCGTGATTTCGCCAAAGGCGTCACCGAGGTTGTCGCGGACCTCACCGATGTCGTCTCCCTGCGCGCCGCGCTGTCGTCGGTACGCACGCTGTTCCTGCTCAATGCCGTGACGCCCGACGAGGTCACCCAAGCCCTCATCACGCTGAACCTCGCGCGTGAGGCGGGGATCGAGCGCATCGTTTACCTGTCGGTGATCCATGCCGACACCTTCACCCATGTGCCGCACTTCACCGGCAAGCACACGGTTGAGCGCATGCTCGAAAGCCTCGATATGCCCGCGACGATCCTGCGTCCCGCTTACTTTATGCAAAACGACCTGATGGTCCGGCAGACGATCCAGGACTACTCGGTATACCCGATGCCCATTGGCTCGGCCGGGGTTTCAATGATCGATACGCGCGACATCGCCGATGTAGCCGTGGCAGAACTGTTGCGACGCGATAAAGCACCTTCCGCACTTGAGCGCGTAACCCTGGAATTGGTCGGGCCAACCGCACTGACAGGTGCTTCCGTGGCGAAGATCTGGAGTGCCGCCCTGGGCCGCGAAATCGCTTACGGCGGTGACGACGTAGTGGCCTTCGAAGGGCAACTGGCTGCCTACGGCCCCGGTTGGTTGGCGTACGACATGCGCTTGATGATGGCCGCTATCCAGACGTTCGGCATGCACGCCGCCGAAGGTACCGTGGAGCGGTTGGAGGCGATCATCGGGCATCCGTTGCGTGCCTATGAGGACTTTGTGCGTGAAGCGACGGCCGGCTTCGTCAGCCAACCGCACTAGCAGCGCCGTATCGCCGTCGAACCGCAACGCTGCAGCAATTCAATCTGGTCCGCCGGCACCAGCGTACGCAGGGTCTTGTACAGCACCCGGGTTTCCAGCAGGTTCCACACCCGCAGCATGGTTTCCAGCGCGTCCAGGGGTTTGCTGATGAAATCCCGGGCGCCCAGGGCCAGGGCGCGCAGGCGCGTGTCGCGGGTTGCGTCGGCGGTGAGTACCAGGATCGGCAGGTATTCGCCTTGAGGGATGCGCCGGTTGAGTTGTTCCAGCACGGCAAAGCCGTCGAACTCCGGCATGTGCAGATCGAGGATCACCAGGTCCGGCTCGAAGCTGTTGAACAACTCCAGGGTGCGCAGCGGCTGGGTGCTGCTCAGCACGTTGGTCAGCCCCTCGCGCGCCAGCAGTTGCTCCACCAGGTCGAGGTTCGGGCGTTGGTCGTCGATGATCAGGATACGCAGGTCGAGGTTCACGCAGGCCCCGGAAAAGCTTGGTCGAGGTGGGCGAGAAACCCAGGCACGTTGATCGGTTTGTTCAACACGGCGGTGGCGCCGGCCTTCAGCAATGCCTGGCGGGTCAGGTCGCTGGCGTCGGCGGTGATCATCAGCACCGGTGTGTCGCGGCTGATCGGTGACTGGCGCAAGCGTTGCAGCACCTTCAAGCCATCGATGTCGGGCAGCGCCACATCCAGCAGGATCAGCTGTGGCGCATGCTGCGCGGCGAGGTCCAGCCCCAGTTGGCCTTGCATGCTCGACAGCAGGCGTATGCCGGGCCGGCGTTGCAGCAGGGTTTCGATCAGCGCCAGGCTGGAGAGGTTGTCTTCGATGCATAACACCTTGCCCTGGAACGTGCTGACGACGGGGGCAGGGCGCTCCAATTCGGGCTCGATGCCGGGTGTGGCGCCACTGTGGGCGTGGGCCATGCGCACGAAGGGCAGTTCCAGGGTGAAGCGCGAGCCGATGCCGGGCTGGCTCTGCACCTTGAGTTGGCCGTCCATGTTTTCCAGCAGGCTTTTACTCAGGGCCAGGCCCAGGCCGCTGCCTTCCACATTCGGGTCGGCCCCCAGGCGTTCGAACGGCTTGAACAGTTGCCCGATGTGATCGGCGGCGATGCCGTTGCCGGTGTCGCACACTGACACGCTGATCCGCTGCCCCTGGATGCCGATCTCAAGACTCACCTGGCCATCGCGGCGGTTGTATTTGATCGCATTGGACAGCAGGTTCAGCAGCACCTGGGTCAGGCGTTGGCGGTCGGCGACGATGCCGGTATCCGCCGCCAGTGCCGGCAGCGGCTGGAGTTGCACGCCCGCGTCGGCGGCCATGGGCGACACCAGGGTCAACGCCTCTTGCAGGGCACTCGCCAGCGGGATCGGTGCGATGTTCAACGCCAGGCTGCCGGCCTCGATCTTGGCGATGTCCAACACTTCGTTGATCAGCGTGAGCAGGTGCTGGCCGGCGCGCAGAATGTGCCCGACATTGGCCTGTTGCGCCTTGGGCACGTCCATGTCCAACAACTGTGCGAAGCCCAGGATCGAGTTGAGCGGGGTGCGCAGTTCATGGCTCATGCGCGAGAGGAATTCGCTTTTGGCACGGCTGGCGCGTTCGGCTTCCTCGCGGGCGGTGCGCAGGGCGATCTCCGCCGCACGGCGGTCGGTAATGTCGCGGGTGATCTTGGAGAACCCGCGCAGCGCCCCGGTAGCGTCGTGTTGCGCGGTGATCACCACGCTGGCCCAGAACCGCGTGCCGTCCTTGCGGCAGCGCCAGCCTTCTTCGGTGTAGTCGCCGTTGCGGGTGGCTTCGCGCAATGCCAGATCGGGGTGCTGCGGGCATTCTTCGGGCAGGTAGAACAGGGAAAAATGCTGACCGATGATCTCCTGTTCGGTATAGCCCTTGATCCGCTGCGCACCGTTGTTCCAACTGGTGACATGGCCCGCTGTGTCGAGGGCGAAGATCCCGTAGTCCTTGACCCCGTCGATGATCAGCCGCAGGCGCTCTTCGTTGTCGCGCAATGCCCGTTCGCGTTCGGCCAGCAATAACCCGGCCTCCACCAGGCGGGTGCCCAACTGGCCGATTTCGTCTTTTTCCGGGGGCTGGGGCAGCAGCGGCGAGCCCTGGGCCAGGCGCTGGGCGTTGCGCTGTACATTCTGCACTCTGGCCACGATGCCCTTGGACAGAAACAACACCGCCACAATCGCCCCGAACAGCCCGCAGATCGCCGCCAGCCAGGTGGACAGCAACAGCCTTTGGCGGGTGTCGGACGCTGCGGCGCTGCGCTCGGCCAGCAGCGAGTCTTCAAGGGTGAGCATGGTGCTGATGTGTTGGCGCAGGGCATCGAGGATGTGTTTGTTGCTGATCAGGATGGCGCTGATGGCTTGCGGTGTGGCCTTGCGGTCCTTGAGCATTTGCTCCAGCCCGTCGACCTTGGCCTCGATCAGCGGTTTGATCGCGCTGAGCTGCTCGCGCACGCGCGGGTCTCTCACATTGCGGTCAAGCCGGCGCAGGGCTGACTCGATCTGCGGCTTGGCGTTCAGGTAGGTGGGCAGGAAGTCTTCGCGGTGGGTGAGCAGGTAACCGCGCACGCTGGCGGCGGCTTCGGCGAGCAGGGTATGCACGGCCTGGATATCGCCTTGCACGCGTAACACGCGGCGCACATCTTCTTCGGCGCGGGCGGTCTGGCGCTCCGTGGTATAGATCAGCACCAGGGACAGCAACAGCACCACCAGGGGCAGCGAAATGACCACCAGCGCTTTGCCGCGTAACGGCAGGTCGGCCCAATATTTTTTCATCGGCAGCGCTTCATGGTGGCGTCACCAGGCCCAGGGCGATGCCCCGCACGGCGGCCTGGGTGCGGTCGGCCGCGCCGAGTTTGCCGATCACCCGCTCGACATGGGCCTTGGCCGTGCCGGTGGTGATGCCCAGCTGTTCGCCGATGGCCCGGTTACTCATGCCGTTGGCGACCAGGCCGAGCACCTGGCGCTCCCGTGGGGTGAGTGGCTCGCCGGGGGCGGCGCCGCTGGCCTGGCGTTCGGTCATGCGCCGCAGCAGCCGGGCGCTGACCGCCGTGTTAAGCGCTTCGCCGCCGGCGGCCACCTGTTGCAACGCCTGGATCACCTCGGCGCGGCTGGCATCTTTGAGCAGGTAGCCCACTGCACCGGCTTGCATGGCCGCCTCGAGGTACTCGGGGCTGTCGTCCATGGTGAACATCACCACCTTCACCTCCGGCAGGCGTTGTTGCAGCAAGCGGGCGGCGCCCAAACCGTTGAGGCCGGGCATGCGGATGTCGAGGATGACAATGTCCGGGAGCAGTCGCTCACACAACTCCACCGCTTGCAGGCCATCGCTGGCTTGACCGACCACCTCGAACTGCGGATGGCCGGCCAGCAGGGAGACGAAGCCGGTGCGCGTGACTTCATGATCGTCCGCCAGCACCAGGCGCAAGACGTGGGTCATTGAGGGACTCCGATCCGGTGGGCTGGCACGCGAGCGTGCAGCCGGGTACCGCCGTCGGTGGCGCTGGCGCAGGTAAAGCTGCCGCCCAGCAGGCTGGCGCGCTCCTGCATGGTGGCGAGGCCCAGGTGCTGGGCGTCATCGAGTGACGGCTCCGACGTGAAGCCCTTGCCATTGTCATCAACCCGCAGCGACGCGTGACCGTCACGCAGCGCCAGGGTCAATTGCACTTGGCTTGCGCGCGCATGCTTGAGCACATTGTTGATGGCTTCCTGGCCGATCCGGAACAAGGCGATCTCCACCTGGCTGGGTAAGCGCGTGTCACAGTGTGCCTGCCAGAGCACGTTGATGCCGGCGTCACGCAGGCGGTCGGCTTCTTTGTCCAGCGCTTTGAACAGACCGAAATCATCCAGCACCGTCGGACGCAGGCCCGCGATCAGTTGCCGGCCCTCACCGACCGAGTGTTGGGCCAGGGTCAGTATCGCCTGCAGGTCGGCGGCCAATGCGTCCGGCAGCGGCGGGCAACGCCCGGCGAAGCCTTGCAGCCGTTGGTGCAGACCCGCGAGGGTTTGCGCCAGGCCATCGTGCAGGTCGTAGGCCACACGCTTGCGTTCATCCTCCTGGGCGCGAAGCAAGCGGTTGACCAGGTCGGACAGGGTTTTGTCGCGCGTCTTGAGGGTGCTCAGCAGGCGATCGTTTTCAAGGTGGGCAGCCAGCAAGGTGGCGAGCAGTTGCAGCGATTCGCTGTCCTCATGCTCCGGCGTGCGCAGGCTGACGCTATTGCCCAGCACCAGTACGCCAATGGCAGGGCCGTCGCCGGCGCGCAACGGCACTTGCAAGACACTGGGCAAGTTCTCTGATGGCCGTTCCTGCCAGCACGGCGTGCGCAGGCTACGGTCGGCGAGGTGGGCGAGGCCGCTCAATCGCGCCGGGTTGCCATGGCGGGCGCTGGTGTGTGCGATGCCGTCGGCGTCCCACTCCTGCAGCAGCCCGTGGTCCATCGCCAGAAACCCACAGGCCCGCGCGAGTACGCGCTCGCGCATGGCGTCGGGAGCCAGTTCGCGCAGTTGCTGCCCGGTATCCACCAACAGGCGCAGGCGCGCCGTACGACTTTCCGACTGGCGGAAATGCGCGCGCATGGCCAAGGCGCTGCCGGGGTCATGGGGGTTGTCATGCACGGATAATGCTCCAGTGGACGGCGGGCGCGAGGTGGATGTATTAAACATCGTTGAACACCTTGGCGCTATCTGCCAAATGGCATAGGTAAACACCTCCGGTTGGCCGATGGCGGGCGCGGGGGAGGAGGGCAAAGTGGGCTCAACGACGACCACTGGAGTAACACCATGAAATTCAAGATCGCGCCGCTTGCCCTGATGTTTGCCCTGAGCGCACCGATTGTTCACGCTGCCGAGACAGCCCCCTATGTCTACCGTGAGGTGGCCCAGGCGCCGGCCAATGTGAAAGACCGCGAGATTGCCGGGCTGTTCGACCGCTGGAACAGCGCCTTGCAGACCGGCAACGTTAAATCGGTAGTGGACCTCTACGCACCAGGCGCTGTGTTGCAGCCGACCGTGTCCAACCAGGTTCGCACCACGCCGGAGCAGATCACCGACTACTTCAACCACTTCCTGATGCTCAAGCCGGTGGGCCAGATCAACTACCGCGAGATCCGCCAACTGGGCAGCAACGTCGCCATGGACAGCGGTGTGTACACCTTTACCCTGACCGAATCGGACGGCAAGGTGCGCCAGGTGCAGGCACGCTATACCTTTGTCTATGAGCAGGTGGGCGGGCAGTGGAAAATTCTCAACCATCACTCTTCGGCGATGCCGGAAGTGCAGGTCAAACACGCCGGGAAGTAACCGCTTGAGCAAAATGCCCATGCCTGTGCCGGTGTGGGCTTTTTGCGTTCAGCGCCGTTGAAGGGCTGACGTTACGCGGCTGTAATGCACGAATGGCGTTTTTCTTGCGCCCATTCTTTGCTCTATAAATCCAATAAATCGTGGGTAATCGTATAGTTTCAGACGTTAACACCCAAAATACTGGATTTAACAAGCTTGTTAGTCACTGTGGTTAATTCTATAGTTACGGGGGTTAACTGGCAGAGCATGGGCTGGGTACACACTATGTTGGATTTAAGCTTCAGCAAGCCGAGCGAGGTCGTCAAGCGCCTCTGCGATCGCTTGCGCACAGAGCGTCTGGCGCTGGACATGACACAAGCCGACCTGGCCGGACGTGCCGGCATCGGCACCAACACCGTGTCCAACCTTGAAGCCGGGCGCAATGTCGGGTTCGAGAACCTGGTCCGGGTGGCGATGGCCCTTGGCCGGACCAAGGAACTCGAAGGCCTGTTCCTGCCTAAGCTGGACAGCATCGAGGATATTCGACGCTACGAAAACAGCGCCAACCGTCTGCGTACCAAGAGGAAGCCCGGCAATGCTTGAGCAGGTGAATGTCTTCTACGGGGGCTGGGGCGAGCGGTGGCAATGGGGCACGCTGGTGTCCACGACCGCCTTGACCGGTCGCCCATTGATCCTGTTCGAGTACACCCATCAAGCCAGGCAAAGGGGCTTGGAACTGTCCTCCTATACGCTGCCGTTGGAGGGGGCTCAACTGCGCCGAGACTTTCCAGACCACCAGCTGTACTTGCCAGGGCCTGTTTACGACGCGTTGCCGGATGGGTGGGGCATGTTGTTGATGGACCGACTGTTCCGGCGCCGCGGGCTCACCACCGCGCGCATCGGCCCACTGGAACGGCTGGCCTACGTCGGCAGCAGCGCGATGGGCGCCATGACATTCGAGCCCGTGGTACCCGAAGGGCTGGAATCCACTGCCCACATTTCGCTGGAGCGGCTTGCCACCGAAGTGCACCAAGTGCTCCATGGCGATGGGGGCGAGTTCCTGCAGACGTTGCTGCTGGTGGGCGGCTCGCCTCAAGGCGCCAGGCCCAAGGCCCTCGTCTATCGCGATCCGGAAACGGGAAGGTTCACCACCGCCGTCACGCCGGGTTTTGAGGCATGGTTGATCAAGTTCCCGGCCAAAGAAGAACAGGCCGAGGTGTGCGCCATCGAAATGGTGTATGCCCAATGCCTGCGCCTGTGCGGTATCGAGACCGCTGACACGCAGTACTTCAGTCTGCCCGGTGGGTTGGCAGCGTTCGCCAGCAAGCGATTTGACCGCCGGGACGGCGTGCGCATCCCCATGCAAAGCCTCGCGGCCTTTACGGGGGCCAATTACCGGTCTCGTGGGGTGTTGGACTATGTCAACTTCTTGCGGGCAACGCAGATGTGTACCAATGATGTGCGAGAAATGGCGGTGGCCTTCGAGCGTGCCGTCTTCAATGTTGCGTTCAACAACAGAGACGATCATCCCAAGAATTTTGCCTATGTCATGTCCAAAGGCGGTCAGTGGAGACTGTCCCCGGCTTATGACGTGACCTTCTGCGAGGGGCCAGGCGGTTACCACCAGATGGACGTTATGGGAGAAGCCCTGTCGATTTCTCGCGCACATATGCTCAGGCTTGCCGAGGAAGCCGAGCTGCCCCCGGAGGTTGCAGGCCGAGTGATTGACGGCATTTGTGAAGTAGCGAGCCGGTTTGCAAGCATCGCCGAAGAGCTGTACCCACAGGCGATTAACCGAGACACCTTGCGCATGATCCAAGGTCGCATCGATCAGAACGTGGCTCTGTTACAACTCGATCAAAAGGGAACCCTCAGCTCAGGATCGAAGCCGCCACGGCGAAAGAGCCCCTTCAAAAAGTGAAACGGCTCGGTGCAGGAAATGGTTGAAGCGCGCGGCATCACGCCGCAACCCCGCCTGTTGGCCGCCAATCAGGCACAGATGGGTCATCTGGCCCATCACTTCGGCTTCGCCGGGCCTGTGTACCACGCTGCGGCAGGTGCGTATGGCGAAGTCCAGGCGTCTTGCGTCAACACGCTGCTGGAACTCGCCCACCAACGGATCGTGCAGCGACCAGGCGCGGATGGAAATTTCCCGCCCGGGTTGTTTCTCAGCGGCAATACTCAAGTAGCGTTTCAAGGTTTCGCCGGCGCTATGACCTTGCGCGGCATAAGCGAGCATGCGCTCCGTGTAGTCTTCCTCCCAGGCGGCCAGCAAGGTGCGGACAAAGTCTTCGCGATTGCGGAAATGGTGATAGAAGGATCCACGGGTCACATTCAAGCGGCGCGACAGACTCTCGGCCGACACGCCAGAATGCCCCGCTTGGTCGAGCGCCTCAAAACCCGCCGCTATCCAATGGTGCCGCGTTAGTGTGCTCACCCGTTATCACTCCCTATTTAGCGCCATACAGGCTGTGTATGGTGCGCAAACGATGGATAGGCTACGAACACCCGCATAGATGGCCGCTGCGTTTTGCAGGCCTGCCTGTTCATGGAGTTCGCCTTGAAGAAAATCGTTCTGGTTGCTTTCGACCACTTCACCGATATCGACCTGTTCCTGATGTGGGACATTCTAGGCCGCAATACGCAGGACTGGCACGTGCGAATAGTGGGTGCCAGTCCCACGGTGCGATCGGCGCACGGCCTGCCTGTTTCGGTGCACGGTCCGCTTCGCGAGGCCAACAGTGCCGACGCGGTATTGTTCGTCAGCGGTAAGGAAGGCATACCCGCTGCACTTGCCGCCCCGGATTTCCTGCCGGTGTTTGAACTTGACCCCAAACGCCAGCGCATCGGCGCCATCTGTGCCGGCGCTTTCATTCTCGAACGGCTTGGGCTGCTCAGCGGCCAGGCCACGACGCACCCGGATGCACGATCACAGCTGCAGGCTCTTGGAGTTGAGTGCATGGACCGGCCTCTTGTCTTCCACGGAAACGTTGCAACCGCTGGCGGATGCCTTTCGGCGCTCTATCTGGTGGGATGGCTGGTGGAGTCCTGGTTCGATGTCGACAAGCGCCGTGCGACTTTGCTTCCGGTACTGCCAACCGGCCAGCAAGCGCTCTATGATGCCTTGATCGGGCTCAGTATTCGGCAAGCAGAAGTGGGCACGTTGACGACATCCCTTTGATCCATGCTCATGTCCCTTGGCACTCAGAAGAGATCCCCCCGATGCCCCGAGAATTCGCGCTCGTTACGGCCGTGCCTGTCCCCTCAAGGTCCGGCATCACCCACCTTTATCAATCGATGCACCTGGCTGACGCTTTTGCGATTCGGCTCCCGGCGGGCACGTCCGGTGACGCGGATGTGCTGGCGCGATTCATCCTGTCCCACCAGCCAGCGTGGGTCGGCTGGCTCATGACGGTGCGCGACACGATCGTTGCCTGTTTTGGTCTCAAGACCGCCAGGTACCTGGCATCACTGGCTGATCGGGTAGGCGTCTTCAAGGTCTATAGCACCCACCGCAGCGAAATCGTGTTGGGCGAAGACGACAAGCACCTGGACTTTCGCATATCGGTCCTGTGTGCGGATGAGGCCGAGCCAGACGGCAGTCGCCAACTGGTTTTTTCAACCGTTGTCCACTGCCACAACCGCCTGGGCCGGGCCTACATTTTTGTTATCGCGCCGTTTCACCGCTGGGTTGTCAAGGCCAGTCTCGCTCGGGCGGCGCGCGTCGGTTGGCCGCTGGCTAGCTGCCCCTGAAGCGCAGGGCGCAGCGCTCCATTCATCAGCACTTCAGTTCAGCGAACGGCTGACATCATGCAGGCGCACGTCGCTCAGGTTGCCGGTGGAGGCCAACAGGTGCAACTGGGCCATCAGAATGGCATAGCGCTGTTGGACCAGACGTTGCTGGGTATCGGTGACCACCTGTTGGGCATCCAGCACATCGGTGTTGATGCGCGAACCGGCTTCGAAGCCGTGGGTCACGGTGGCGAGGTTGATCTGGCTGGAGTTCAGCACCTGCTTGAGTGCCTGGTATTGGCTTATGCCGTTAGTGACTTGCAGGTAGGCCTGACGTGCCATCAGCCCGGCGTTACGGCGCGCCTCTTCCACTTCATCCGCAGCCTTGCTTTGCAGTGCGTGAGCTTCGCGCACGCGGCTGCTGGTACGGCCGCCGCTGTAAAGTGGAACGCTCAACTTGACCCCTACCACGGTCTGGTTATAGCGATTCTGCGGCAACGTGACGTCGTACACATCACCGCCGACCGAAGCGAAGCGGCCATGGGCGGCGATCAGGTCAAGGGTCGGCAAGTGGCCGGCCCGTTCCTTGTCGATGTCCATTTCAGCCAGGCGCTGGGCAATCTGTGCCGATTGCACGGCCAGGTTGCCTTGTTGCGCGGTGCTGGCCCAATCACCAATGGCGGCGGGCATCGGGGCACTGAACTGCGGCTCTTTGCTTGACCAAGGGCGCGCCTGTGTGGCGGTCAATTGGGTGAGCGTTTCGTTGGCAATGTCCAATGCTCCACGCGCGCCAATCTGTTCGGCAAATGCCTGGTCGTACTTGGCCTGCACCTGTGCGAGCGTGTTGGCGGTGGTGGCGCCATCGGCCAGCAGTCGTCGGCTGCGATCCAGACGCTCGCGCAGCGTTTGCAGTTGTTGCGTGCGTGTATTCAACAGTTCCTGGTTGAGCAGTACATCGAAATAAGCGCGAGCAACGCGCAGCATCAGGTCCTGGCGCGCCTGTTCGGTGTGGACTTCACTGGCGCTGATCAATAGCTTGCTCTGATCGTGGGCGATCACGTTCTGCCAGCGCAGCAGTGGTTGTGTGAGGACCACAGCGTAGGCGTTGGTGTTATTGCGATTGCGGTGGTAGTCGGATGAATCCTCGGCATCGACCCAGGCCGCGCCGCCGGTGACAGACAAGTCCGGCAGCAGGTCGGCGCGGCTTTGCGGTTCCTTTTCCGCCGTGGCCAGTTGCTGGGCCTGTGCAGCGGCGAACTGCATGTCATGGGTCAGCGCCTTTTGGTACAGGTGATACAGGTCATCTGCCGACACCTGTGCGGGCGCGCAGGCCAGGGCCAGCAAGCACAGGGGCGTGAGCAGTGTGGTGGTTTCGAGACGCAGGCCTGGAATACGCAAGGGATGTGCTCCACTGAAAAATTTATCGACTGACGGTGCTTCTACGCATCATCAGCACCATTGGAATACCGATGGCCATCACGGCGCCCAAGGTGCCGAACAACATGCTGAACGCCAGCATTTGCCCCTGCTCGCGCGCTTGCAGGTAAGGCATCAGGGCTATGGCTTGCTGGTGGCTGGCCAGGCCCAGGGAGAGAAACAACGGGTCGGTCTCCACGCCTCCCCAGCCGCTCGCGACGAGACTGGATTCGGTGACGTGTTCGGAGAGCAGGCGATAGCGCTCCCACGAGAATCGCGTGAGCAGCGTGGCGGCGATGGCGATGCCGACACTGCCGCCCAGCTGGCGCATCAGGTTCAGGACCCCCGAGGCGCCGGAGATCAATGTCAGCGGCAGGCGGCGCATCGCCAGGTTGGTCAGCGGTACGAAGATCATGCCCAGGCCCAGGCCACGGATCACCAAGGGCCAGTAAAGCGTGTCCGGGTTACTGTCGAGGGTGAACTGGGTGTGCAGGAACATGGCATAGCAGTACATCACGATGCCCAAGGTCACGAACACGCGCTCGTCGATCCTGTTTTCCTGGGACAGCTTGCCGATCACCAGGGTGCTGATGGCGCTGGCCACCGCTCCTGGAAAAATCACCAGCCCGCTCTGGTAGGCGCTCTGTGCCAATAAGGTCTGCAGGAACAGCGGCACCATGAACAGGGTGCTGTACAGCCCGAAACCCACGCAAAAGGCACAGATGCAGCCCATCAGGAATTCTCGGTTCTGAAACAGGGCGACATTGACGATCGGATTGGTCACCCGCCGTTCCCACCAGAAGAAGCCCACCAGGCTGAAGCTGCTGAGCAACAGGCAGGCGACGGTCCAGTTGGACGCCATCCAGTCCCAGTGTTCGCCTCGCTCGAGCAGGATCTGCAGGCTACCGACCCCCACGGCCAGCAAGCAGAAGCCGCTGTAGTCGACGCTGGTGGGTTTTTGCTCGTTGGGCGAGTCATTGATACACATCCAGCACAGCAGCAGGGCCACGGCGCCGATCGGCAGGTTGATCAGGAAGATCCAATGCCACGACAACGTGTCGATCAGGTAGCCGCCGACGGTCGGGCCCAGAGTCGGCCCCATCATCACGCCCACGCCGTACAACGCCATGCCGCTGTTGACCTTTTCCTTGGGGAACACGTCGTAGATGATCGCCTGGGAAATCCCTAGCAACCCGCCGCCTGCCAGGCCTTGCAACACCCGGAACGCGACCAGTTGCCACAGTTCGGCCGACAGTGCGCAGCCCAGGGATGCCAGCACGAACACTGCGGTCGATACCAGGTAATAGGTACGCCGCCCAAACCACGCCGACAGCCAGCCACTGACCGGCAGAATGACCACGTTGGCCACGACGTAACCGGTGGAGACCCACGAGATTTCATCGACCGAGGCACCGTAGGTGCCCATCAGGCTGGGAATCGCCACGTTGACGATGGTGACATCCAGCAACTCCATCATCGACACCAGCGTGACGGTGAACGCAATCAGGTAGGGCGACCTCATAGCGTCTGGCTGCCGTTGTGGTGCGTGGCGACTTCAACAAAGGCACTCATGCCCGGGCTCAACAGCGCCTTGTAGTTATCCGGCACACCGGTAAGCGCGATGCGTACCTGCACACGCTGAACCACCTTGGTGAAGTTACCCGTGGCGTTTTCCTGGGGCAGCAAGGAGAACTTCGCCCCGGTGGCCGGTGCCAGGCTTTCGACGACGCCGTCGAAGGTGTGCCCGGGGAATGCGTCCACGGTGACGCGGGCATTCTGGCCGACGCGTACGCGGCCCACCTGGGTCTCCTTGAAGTTGGCGGTGATCCACAGCGGGTCGGTTGCAATCAGGCTCATGAGCTTTTGGCCGGCAACCACGAACTGGCCGGGCTCCACCTCTTTTTTCGAAACAATGCTGCGCACCGGCGCGGTCTGGCGGGCGTCGTTCAGCTTGATCCTGGCTTGTTCCACTTCGGCTTGCGCGGCGGCGATCCGGTAGTCCTGCACCTTGAGTTCAGCCTTGTTGGCCAAGGTACTTTGAGTGGCGGCCTGGGTATTACTGCGCGCCACTTCCTGAGCATGACGAAGGGCGTCGAAACGCGCCTTGGCCACTTCCTGGTCCTGAATGCTCAGCGCACCTTGAGCACCCAGGCGACGGGCACGTTGGTAGTCGTTACGCGCTTGCTCAAGGTTGGCGCTCGACTGCGCCAGGGCCGCCTGCGCGGCTTCGCGCAGGGCAACCGCACCGAGGACCTGGCTGTCCAGCGCACCCGGGGCTCCGGCGCGCCCGGCGGCGGCAAGCAACGCTTGCCATTGTGCTTCGCGCTGCTGCAGCTGGTAGTGATATTCACTGTCGCGGATTTGAAACAACAGGTCACCGCTTTGTACGGTGACGTTGTCCATCACCGGCACACTGATCACGACGCCCGATAGCTTGGCCCGCACCGGGATAATCACCCCATCGAGTTCTGCATTGTCGGTACTCACGTAGGTGCTGGAATACTGCCAGCGCTGCCAGCCCAGCATCAGCAGCCCGCCCACCACGACGCCGCACAGCGTCAGTTTTACCAGCTTGCCTTTGGTCATGAGGTACTCCCTGTAGTTGCGCGTCTGTGTCAAGCAGGCTCAGAAACGGTTTCGACCTCACGCACAGGGCGATCCGCAGTGGAATGGGCCTTGTCCAGCAGGAACTGCTGCACGCTGTTCCACAGCTCGATCCGTGAATTGATCGCGGTCTTGGCACTCTCGACCATATGCAGGTGTTGCGCAGGTGTGGTGACGATCTCGGCGATGATGCGCTTGGCTGCCGGACCATGGTCGTCGCCGTCCATTTCGATGTGGCGCTTCAAGTAGTACGTGAGCATCGGTACATCGTGCTCACTGACCGACCATTGCGACAGCAGTCGGCCGAACATATCGGGGATGATGTCTTCACGACCAAAGAAAAAGTACGCCAGCACCGCTTCGGTCGTGCCGTGTTGTGCAATGTCGAGGGTCTGGCACATGAACACTTTGGCGGCCGTTGGGATAGCCGGGTCGTTGAGCGCCTTTGCCAGGGGGACCTGGGCCTTGATCGCTGCCAGGAAGCGGCGGAATACCGTGCTGTCGGCACCGATTTCATCCATGGCCGTGAGGTACAGGTCCAAGTGGCTGATAAAACCGCCATCGGGGTGTTCGTCGGTTTCTTCGCCGACCACGATTTCATTGATCAGACGGGCGGCGGTGATGTGTACCGGCGGCACCCAAGGCAACTCCACACAGGTAAGGTCGCGCTGGATGCGCTTGAGCAAGGTCATGAAGTCCCACACGGCGAACACATGAAACTCCATCAGGGTGCGCACGTCTTCTACGGTGCGGATGTTTGCAAACAGCGGATGGCTGAACAGCTGTTCGCGTTCGGTTTCAATGTGGCTATCGATGTTAAAAGGCATAGGTGCTCCTGCGGCCTGAGGGTTCAGGCGGAAAATCCATGGGGAAATTAAGGGTGTTTGTCGTTCAGCGTGTTTCCACGATAGGGGTGGCGACTGCAGGCGTATCGGAAGGACCGAACGAAGCGCTTTTCAAGCAGGTATTGCCGGCCTGCATACCACCCCGCGTCCAACAGGTGGCGGTGTACCTGGGGCAGTCGCCAGCAGGGTACCGCGGGATAAAAATGATGCTCCAGGTGAAAGTTCGAGCCGGCGTGCAGCCAGGTGTTGACGCGCGAGGTGCGTGAGCGCGCTGGCGGCTGTTGATGGCCCGCTTCGAAAGCATGTTCCTGATAGGCATTGACCGCCGAGATCAGGAACGCCACCGCCAGGCTCAAGGAAAACCCCAGAAGCAGCCCGTCGATGCGCCAGATAACCAGCCCGTAAAGGCTGAGCCATCCAGCCTGGCAGGCAATATTGCAGCGAGCCAGCCGTTGCACCTCAATCGCACTCAGCGGCAGTGGCGATGGCGTGTTCAGTGGGCCGAAGGCCAGGCGCCAGGTGGCCTGCAGATAGCGCAGGGTGGCGACCAGGCGCGACAGCATGATGCGGCTTGCCAGCGTGTGGTAACGCGAAAAGAGCCGGTAGTCCGGGTCCTTCTCGCTGTTGCTGTAACGATGGTGTTGCCAATGGTCCACGAAATAACCGGTCACGCAGAACCCTGGCAGCAACGAACTGGTGGCAATGCCCAAGTAGCAACTGTGCAAGGGGTTCGCACTCAAGTTGAAGTGGAAACCTTCATGCCCAAGGATCGCTTGCAGAAACAACCCATATCCGGCCAATACCACCAACGGCGAGCACACCAGCACCCAAAAAACGGAGGAGGTGTTCACCACCCACACAAACAGCGCGAGAGGTAACAGGTAGAGACTCAAGGCGTAGGCAATGATCAGCAAGGACTCTGCTGATCGGACCCTGAACAAGGCACGGTCGAGGCGGACCTGGGGTTTGGGGTGCAGGTGACTGGCCATTGGCGGCGGCTTACTCGATCAGTTCAGGCTTGAGCGCCAGGTGGCCGCCACGCGTGAGCGTGCGCAGGCGCAGGGCGATAAAGGTATCAACCACGCTTGGCATGCAGCGCGCGGTGTACATGGCCAGCGTGCCCATGAACGTCAGCCCACGGTTGCGCAGGCCATTTTTCTGGCAGGCGCGCACCAGGCCGGCAGCGGCTGCCTCCAGTTTTTCTTCCAGCGACAGCAGGGTCTTGTCACCCCACTTGAACGTCACCAGGCGCTTGACCGACAGGCCCATACGCTGGGCCGGCAAGTGGATCGCAGTGTCAATGAACCCCGGGTACACCGTGACCACGTCGAGTTCGCCGCGATACTGCATGCGCAATACATCCGAATAAGCGCTCAGTGCGCGTTTGCTGGCAGCGTAGGCGGCCACGTAGGGCGCGTTCACCAGCGCGAACAGTGACGACACGTTGACCACTTTGCCGCGTTTGCGCAGCAACCCCGGCAGGAACCCCGAAACCAATTGCCACGGCGCGAACAGATTCACATCGACCGCGCGGGTCACTTCATCGGTAACGCCGGTTTCGCCGCGTTCCAGGGTGAGGATGCCGGCGTTATTGACCAAAATGTCGATGTCACCGAAATCGGTGCTGATAGCGCTGATTGCGGCGGCCAGGGCGTGACGGTCGCACAGGTCGACTTGATAAAACGCGTCCAGCAAGCTGCCGTCCTGCGGCGTAAGGATGTCGAGACCAATCACCGTGGCGCCCTGTTGCTTGAGCTTGCTGGCGGTCGCCAAGCCCAGGCCGCGCGCAGTGCCGGTGATTACGATGATTTTTCCGAGCAGGTTCATGGGTGCGCTCCGGTCATGCTGAAGGTTGAGTCGGTCAAGTAGGTGTCGAGGTTGGTCGCCATCGAGATCTTTGCCGGGGGATGGAATTGCAGGCCGCGGCAGGCCAGTAAGCCGTTGGAACTCTGGTTGCTGGTGATGAACGCCATCCCGCCCAACATGGCGTGGGCCTGGTCGGAAAGCTGGGCAAGCCGCTGCTCGATGCCGTAGCGGACCAGCAGCAGGCGGGCCAGCACGTTCGGCAAGTCCTGCGGGTTGCGCTCGATATCCAGGGCTGCGCCTTCCAGCGCACTGATCGCCAATTGCAGGTCGGCTGCCAGGTCCACGCGGTGATGGGCGTTCCAGCGTGCAGCGTCGGTCACTGACTCGACCAGACCCGCGCAGGCGCCTACATAAGACGCGCAAATCAGCAGTTCGAACCAGATAAACCCCACGGTCTGCACGTCACCCAGCAGGTGGGTGTAGCCGGCGGAAAACAGCATTCGCTCAGGCACCAGCACTTCGTTCAGGCGCACTTCGACGCTTTCAGCAGCGGCCAGGGCGCTGTTCTGCCAGAAGGCACTGCGGCTGATGCCCGATGCAGTGGCGGGAATCAAAGCGACCATCAGTTCTTCACCCGCCGGGGTTTGGCGGATATAGCTGGCAGTGAGCAGGTCCATCGACTGCCCGAGGCAGCAGGGCTTTTTGCTGCCGCTGAGCAATACCCCTTCTGGGGTGTGCACCGCCTGCATGGCCGAATCGAGGATCCCGGCGCCCGATGTGCCCTCGGCAAATCCCGACGACAGCAGCAGGCGGTTTTGTGCGACGGCGGCCAGCAACAGGCCTTCGGCGCCGCCGCCGTTTTGTGTGAGTGCCAACAAGCTCGCCACGGAAAACTGGTGCATGGTGCTGGCAACCGCCAGTGAGGGTGACCGTGCGCCAATAGCGATCTGCACATGCATTGCGTCGAGGATGTCCGCACCCAGCCCGCCTGCTGCGTGGTTGACCAACAGGCCCACCGGGCCATGTTGCTTGAACAGGGCGATGACGTCGCTTTGGGGGGCTTCGCGCTGGCCGGCCGGGATCGCCGCCAGACGCTCGTCAAAACCCGGGGCGTAGCGTTGAAGCAGGGCGCGCGAGCGGTTCAGCAGTGACAGTGACATGGTTCACGCCTTCAAGTAGCTCGCCGGAAACAGGCCGGTGATGATTGAGTGGATGTTTTCCCGAATGGCCTGTGTGGCCACCGGGTCGAGCATGTCCGCAAGCATCGGAAGGCCCAGGTCGAAGCGGGATTCAAAGGTGATGATCGCGTCTTTGCCGTCCGGCAAAACGTGCCAGGTGCCGGAGAAGTGATCGACATCGCCGGCCATTTGCTCGAAATGAATTTCCCGGGTCTGGGCATTGAACGTGTCGCGCTCCTGCCACTTGAGGATGCCGCTGTGGAAGTTGACCTCCCAGGAGGTGAACGAGACCTGGTCGCTGACTTTGTTGACGGTGATATTACGCACCGATTTACACAGCTCGACGTACTTGCTGAAATCGCTGATCACGGCAAATACTTCATCAGCGCAGGCATGGGGAATATGGGCCTGCACGTTGACTTCTTGCATGGGGAAAAACTCCATTCAAAGGGATGGCATTGAGGTGGTCAGCGCCTGCGCGAAGCCTTCGAGCAACCAGTTGCAATCCTCGGTGCTCAACAACGGCGACGGCGTGAGCCTCAGCACCCGATGATCATTGAGCGAGTGGCACACAATGATTCGTTGCTCGATAAGGGCCATGACCATGTTTGCTGCGATCGAGGCGTCGGCAAATTCAAAGCCGAACAGCAAACCCGCGCTGCGCAGCTCGACGCGCTCGGCCCAGCCCCGTTGTTGCAACAGCGCGCTGAAGCGGGCATGCAGGTCCTGGCCGAGCAGCCGAGCACGCGCTACCAGGTCTTCTTGCACCATCACCTGCAGCGTGGCCTGTACCGCCGCCATCGCCAGCGGATTGGCGCCAAAGGTCGAGGTATGGACCGTGGGGTTGCGGTTGAAAGGCGCATAGATCGTAGCGCTGGCAACCATGGCACTCACCGGTACGCAGCCGCCCGACAGGCTTTTACCTACCAGCATGATGTCGGGCACCACCTGCTCATGGTCGCAGCCCCACCAGTAGCCGGTGCGGCCCAGGCCCGACTGGATTTCATCGATAATCAGCACGGCGCCATATTGATTACACAGCTCGCGTACGCGTCGAAGGTAGCCCGGTGGCGGCAGGACCACCCCAGCTTCGGCCTGGATCGGTTCGAGGATCACGCAAGCCTTTTGCGACGATGCCCGCAGTTGCAGCTCCAGTGCCACGCTGTCGCCAAACGGCACAAAGTCGCTGTCGCTGAGCAATCCACTGAACGGCTCGCGATAGCTTTCGCGGCCGGTGACGGCGAGGGCACCGAGGGTCTTGCCGTGGAAGCCGCCGAGAGTTGACAACGTGCGGCGGCAGCCGTTGAGGCGGGCGAGTTTAAGACCGGCTTCAGTGGCCTCGGCGCCCGAGTTGCAAAAGAACACATACTCAAGATTGCCTGGGCAATGTGCAGCCAGTGCGTGCGCGGCGAAAGCCTGCTGCGGATTGAGCAACAGCTTGCTCGCCAGCGCATTTTTCTGCAGTTGCCGGGCGACCGCTTCCACGATCACCGGATGGCCATGGCCCAGGAAAAACACGCCGTATCCGCCGGCGTCCAGGTACTGGCGGCCTTGGTCGTCATAGATGTAGACGCCACGGCTGGACTGCTCGATCGGCAGGTTCATCAGCGAAGCGAGGCGTGCGTAGCCCGAGTTGACGTGCTTGCGTAAATACTGGTCGACCTGTGCGGCGTCGATGGCGGGTTCGACGACAAGCGGGTTCATGCCGCGCTCGCTTGTGTGGACGGTAACACCGGCTGCTTGAGCATCCTCGTCAAGGCTCCCAGCTTGGGTGCCAGGTGGTTGAGCGACAGCAGTAACTCACGGCTGACATCGCGCTGGCTGAACGCCGTTTCGCCGAGTAACTGCGGCAAGGACGTGGGCAGCGGCGTGCGCAGGCAGGCATAGCGGCACAGCTGCGTGGCGCGGGTCAGGGCGGCCTGGATATTGCCGGTCAGCGCCGGAAGAAATACCGGGCGGATCAACCGTTCGTAAATGTCCGGCGCCAGGCATCGTGGCCGTGTGAACGGTTGCGCCTGGGCTTGCATGGACTGGCACATCAGGTCCAGCAGACCATCTAGATCAAGGGACTGGGGACCGCTCGTAAGAAAATAGTCTTCGCCGATCAAACGCTGGCGCAGCGCATTGGTAATGGCCTGTGCCGCGACATCACGGGCGATCAGGTCGACATAGCCGGCAGACGGGCAGGGCACGATGGGCAGCACGCCGGACATCATCAGCCCCATGGTCATATGGAAGCCCTGGAAGTTAGGCATGAACCCGGTCTTCGCATCGCCAATGATGATGGATGGACGAAAAATCGACACATCGATACCGGCCGAGCGAACCAGGGTTTCGGCTTGGCGCTTGGCGACTTCGTAAGGGGTCTCGGCTTGCACGCCTTCGTAATAGTCGCAGGGATGGGTGAAGGCGGTGCTGATGTGATACAGCGGAACCTTGGCTTGCTTCACAAAGGCCACTACGTTTTCGGTGCCGAGATAGTTCACCGAAAAAATCTGATCGATATCGCCGTCCAGGCGAGTCACCGCTGCGGCGTGGATCACCCAGTCGACACGCTCAAGCAGCGCTGAATGAACGTCGGCGGCCAGCCCCAGGCGAGGGCTGCAGATATCGCCCGTGAGCACTTCCACTCGGGGATCGCGGATGCGGCTTTTACGCGCCAGGCAGACCAGGTCAAAGTCTTCCGCCAGGCAGTCGATCAGTGACTCACCCAGTACGCCTGAGCCTCCCGTGAGAAGAACAGTTAATTTTTGCTGTGCTGACATGTAGTTGCGCTTCCCTGCGGACTCATCGAAACAATTAACGGGGCCATTCGCCGAATCGCAGGCACAGGTGCCCCGAGCGAACACTTTTATTCACGGTCGGTGCCGCTGAGTTGCTCTGGAGGGAGACGATCAGCGCTTACCGTTTTTGCGAATAAGATGCGATCGATATTGGCGTTTTGATATCAGCGCGTCTTGAACGAAACGCTTGTCTTGCGCAAAACCTCTGCGGCGGTGCGCGGCGTCATACCGATCATGCGACGCATGATGCGGGCCAGGTGCGCCTGGTCGGAGAAGCCACCTTCGGCGGCGGCGTCCGATAACGTCGAACCGCCGGCCAGGGATTTGGAGGCCTGTTCCAATTTGTTCCAGATGATCCACTGGGAAAGGGACACCCCCATCTGGTGGGTGGCGACGCAGCGCAAGCGTGGGCTGGACAACCCCACCGCATGGGCAGCGCGACTGACGCAACCGGGACCGTCGCGGTCCAGGCGCAGAATATTCAGGGCTTTGTACAGCCTATGGTCGATCGGCGTGGTAATCGCGAGCAAACGCGAGAGGGCGTCGACAAATTGCAGGAGGGATGTGGCGCGGCGAAAGCACTCCAGTAATTCGTCACTGGCCAGGGCGATGCCATTGTTTTGCAGCAATGCACTGAGCGCACGGCCCAATGCCGAGTCCGGGCTGACATACACAAACGCCACTGGATGACTGTCGGCCACGGCCCGGTGTTCGACATTGGGGCCGATGATCACACCCGCTGCGCGGATCGACTGTCCGGGCAGTTCCAGGGTGACGGGTTGATCCAGACCGATGCACAGCTGAATGGCAACATGGGAGTGGGCGGTGTTTTGATCAGCACGGCCAATGTAGCCGGCCCACGAGTCGCCAAAGGTAACGCTGCCATCCCACATTTAAGGTCTTCCTGACGCATTGGGTGAGTGTTGCACGCGTGCAGGGTAGGCCTTCGCAGGTCTGGATTCAAGTGAGTGGCGTCCTCCAAAGCATGCCTGCGGGGTAGCGCGGGAACGCAATGGTGCTCGGTGGCACAGTCCTTTTGAAATGGCTGTGCCACCTGCCTTTGCGGTAGTTACGGGTTGTCGATGCCTATCGATGCAGATGAACAACTCACTGACAGCCCGGAACGCAAATGCCTCACTGCTCCTGGCTGCAATCACGCGGGGTGATGCCTTTCTCTTTCGCGTACCCGGCCGCGGAGGCTTCGATGATCGGTCGCAGCAGCGCACGGTCGGCTTGTACCCAGTCGCTGATCAGGTTCCAGCGCTGGCCGTCCCATTGCTGGAAGCGCACGGCGCCGCCGCCTTCGTGGTCGGCGCAGGACAGTTTCAGCGGTTGCACCAGGCCCTTGGCGCCCAGCGCTTGCAGGCGCGCGTCGTCCAGGTTCAGGTGTTCGAAGCCCCAGCGCACTTGCTCGCCCGTGAGGGGCTTCTGGCCATATTTTTCCTGGGCCAGGCGCAGGGCTTCGACGTTGAGAATGCCGTTGACCACGCCCAGGTTGTAATACACGGTGCCAAATCGTTTGGGGTCGGCCAGGTTGCCCTTGCCGGCATTCACCACGCTTTGCGCGATGCCTTGCAGCACCGGGAAGTCAGTGCCCGACGGGTGCGTGGTGATCGAGATAAACCCCTTGGCGGCGGCACCGGCCGGCACCACGTCTTCTTCGGAGTTGCTCCAGATATTGCCGATGATGTGATCGGCCGGGTAGCCGACTTTCTGCGCGGATTTGAGCGCCACCGGGTTCATCACGCCCCAGCCGCGCAGGATCACCCAGTCGGGCTTTAGGCGACGGATGTTCAGCCATTGCGATTGTTGCTCGTTACCGGGGTGCGGCACTTCCAGCAAGGTCAGTTCGAAGCCGGCGTTTTTCGCCAGGGTCTGGAGCACGCCGTTGGTTTCCTTGCCGTAGGGCGAACCGTGATAGAGCACCGCGATTTTCTTGCCCTTGAGCTTGTCGGCACCGCCTTCGCGCTGGCCGATGTAGTTGATGATCGCCGAGACTTCCGAATACGGGTTCAACTGCAACGGGAATACGTAAGGGAATACGCTGCCGTCGGTGGAGTCGGTGCGGCCATGGTTGATGGTGATCAGCGGCAACTTGTCGGCCGTGGAGCGTTCCAGCGTGGCGTAGGCGATGCCCACTGACAGCGGGTTGGTGGCGGCGGCCGGCGCACCGTTGAGCCCGCCCTTGAGGCGTTCATAGCATTCGACGCCTTTTTCCACCACGTACTCGGTCTCGCATTCGCTCCAGGTCAGCTTGACGCCGTTCACTCCGCCGTTGGCATTGATGTATTGCAGATAGTCGATGAAACCGCCGAAGAAACCGGTACCGCCAGCGGCGTAAGGGCCGACCCGGTAGCTCTGCAAGGGGAAGTACTGTTCGTTGGCGGCCTGGGCGCCGGCCGTGAGCCCAGCGGTGATCAGGGCCAGGCACAGGGCCAGGCGGCGCAGCGATAAGCGGTGTGTCATGGAGGTCATTCCTGGGGGGTTATTGAGTTCAGTAACGCAGCGGCCAGACCCTGGCCCGTTGACGAAAGCGCTGCCACAGACGGGCCAGCCCCTCCGGTTCCTTGATCAGAAAAACGATGATCAGCGCGCCAAACAGCATCTTCTGGATGTTCTCCAGTTGGCCCGCATCCATCAGCCCGGCGGGCAACAGGGCGAAGAGGTTGCCCAGCAGGATCGGGAATAACACGATGAACGCGGCGCCGAGGAGGTTGCCGAGCACGCTGCCCAGCCCGCCGATAATGATGATGAACAGCACCTGGAACGAACGGCTCAGGTCAAAGCCGTGAGGTTCCACCGTGCCCAGGTAGGCGAACGCCCACAGGGACCCGGCGACGCCCAGGTAGAAGCCGCTGATTGCAAACGCCAGCAGCTTGGCCTTCAACAGCCCAATACCGATCACGGCAGCGGCGGTGTCCATGTCGCGCACGGCCATCCAGTTACGCCCCAGTTCGCTGCGCACCAGGTTTTTACCCAGCCAGAACAGCGCCACCACCACGGCCAGCGTCAGTACGTAGCGGCCGCGCGGGGAACTGAAATCCAGTCCGGCAATCAGCAGCGGCGGGGAGGTGATCACGCCGGACGCGTTGTCGTTGGTAAACCAGCTGAAGCGGGTGAGCACCCACTCCACCACGAATTGCGCGGCGAGGGTCGCCACCAGCAGGTAAAACCCTTTGATGCGCAGGCTCGGCAACCCGAAGAACACCGCCACCCCGGCGGCGATCACGCCACCCAGGGCAAAGCTCACCAGCAGCGGCAGGCCGGGCAGGCGTAAATGCAGGTTGTAGGCGGCAAACGCGCCAACGGCCATGAACGCCGCCGAGCCCAGTGAGAGTTGCCCGGCGTAGCCCGTCAGCAGGTTGAGCCCCAGCCCGGCCAACGACAGCACCAGCAGCGGCACCAGGATCGCGCTGAACCAGTAGTCATTGCCCAGCCAAGGCACCGCAAAAAACGCCACGCCCAGCAGCAGCCACAGCGCGACGCGGTCCTGACGCAGGCGAAAGGTGCGGCGCTCGGCCGCATAGGAGGTGCTGATTTGACCGGTTTCTTGATACAGCATGCAGGTAGTTCCCCAAGGACAATCAAACCCGTTCGATGGCGCGCTCGCCGAACAGCCCGGCAGGCCGCACCAGCAGGAACAGCAACGCCAGGACATACGGCACCCAGTTTTCAATGCCGCTGCCGATGAGCGGGCCGAGGTAGATCTCGGCGACTTTCTCTGCCGCGCCGATGATCAAGCCGCCGACAATCGCCCCGCCGATGGACGAGAACCCGCCGATGATCAGCACCGGCAG
The DNA here is from genome assembly GCF_003851705.1 of Pseudomonas sp. R2-37-08W. Taxonomy (NCBI): domain Bacteria; kingdom Pseudomonadati; phylum Pseudomonadota; class Gammaproteobacteria; order Pseudomonadales; family Pseudomonadaceae; genus Pseudomonas; species Pseudomonas sp. R2-37-08W. Next base: position 2,875,575 of record NZ_CP027728.1, read on the forward strand.
CGCCTTGAGCACCACCAGCGAAAGCGAGAACTGCACGCCCAGACGCGCACCCCAGAGCAACCCGGCCACCAGGCCGACACACCCTGCCACCGCCCACACCAGGGCCCAGATGCGGGGCAGGCGGATACCGATGGCCATGGACGCCAGCGGGTCGTCGGCCACCGCGCGCAACGACAGGCCCACCCGCGTCTTGTTGAACAGCAGCGACAGGACGATCACCAGCACGGCTGCGGTGCCGGCGGCAAACAGATCGAATTGCGAGAGCAGCATGCCGCGGATTTCCAGCGGTTCGTCGGCGATGCCCAGGTCCAGTCCGTGCACCTGTGCGCCCCACAGGAACTGCGCAAACCCTTCGATCATGTAGGACAGCCCAAGGGTGACCATGAACAGGATGATCGGTGGCCGGTTGACCAGCGGGCGCAGCACGACCTTTTCAATCAGCAGCGCCAGCACCACCATGCTCGCCAGGGTGACCAGGAACGCCCAGGCGAACGGGAAGCCTCGCTCCAACAGGCTGACAAACGTCAGCGCGGCAAACAGCACCATGGCGCCCTGGGCAAAATTGAACACGCCGGAGGCCTTGTAGATCAGCACAAAACCAATCGCCACCAAGGCATACATCACACCCGCCAGCAGCCCGCCGATCAGCACTTCGAAGAAAAATTCCATGCTCAGGTACCCAGGTAGGCGGCGATCACATCGGGGTTGGCGCGCACCTGTTGCGGGGTGCCGTCGCCGATCTTGCGGCCGTAGTCGAGCACCACCACGTGGTCGCACAGGCCCATGACCACGCCGATGTCGTGTTCGATCAACACCACGGTGGTGCCGAACTCGCGGTTGATGTCGCGGATGAACTGGCTCATCTGCGCCTTCTCCTGGGCGTTCATGCCGGCCATGGGTTCATCCAGCAACAGCAGGGTGGGTTCGGCGGCCAGTGCGCGGGCCAGTTCGACACGTTTTTGCAGGCCATAGGGCAGGGTGCCGACCAGCACATGGCGCCAGGGATGGATCTGCAGAAAGGCAATCACCTTTTCCGCTTGCAGGCGGTGCGCGTCGTCCTCACGCGGTGCCCGGCCCAGGCGCAGCATTTGCTCGATCCAACTGCTGCGGCGCTTGAGGTTGCGCCCGGTGAGCACGTTATCGAGCACGCTCATGCCCTTGAACAGCGCGATATTCTGGAAGGTCCGCGCAATGCCGCCTTCGGCCGCCTGGTGCGAACGCATGCGTTTGCGGGTCTGGCCTGCGTACTGGATGCTGCCGCTTTGGGGGTGGTAGACCCCATTGATTACATTCAGCAACGAGCTTTTACCCGCGCCGTTAGGGCCGATCAGGCCGCAGATGTCGCCGGCCTTGACCTCGAAGCTGATGGAGGTGATGGCCTTGATGCCTTTGAACGACAGAGAGATGTCATCGAGCCGCAGTAATACCGCTTCAGTGGGTGTGCGCATGGAAGGCTCGTCAGGCAGATTGAGGCAGCAAGTGGTCGCTGGGTTCGTGGCGGGAAGCGGGTTCTTGCCAATGGCCGGGACGGATGCCCAGGGCACCGAAGAACGCCGCACTGTCCGGATTCAACGCTGGCCCGACCAACAAAGGCACGCGCAGGCGGCTCATCCCCAGTACATCCAGCAGTGGCCGACGGACCAGCCAGTGCCCCAGCCAGCGGCGTAGGGGGGATCGGCTCGGCTGCATGCCCCAGCGGTACACGCGATGGCTGAACGTTCCCGGCAGCGGCAGGCGTTCACGCACCCACTGCTCCAGGCGTGCATAGGATTCGCGGGTGCCCAGCACCAGGGTCGGGCCCAGTTCGCGACGGTCGGTGTCGCGGGTGGCCAGGGCCTCCGGAAAGTTCAGCCCAAAGCCGGCATGCAGCCAGGGCGCAAGCAGGTAGCGTGCTTGCCCGCTGGCGGCAAACACGCGTGCGGCCAGGGCCTCGTCGTCGGCGCCGAGGTGTTCCCGGTCGACCAGCGCACGGGCGCCCACGAGCAACTGCGCATGGGTCAGGCGCAGGGTGGTCTCGGCATGAAAGACGAAGGCCGTGGCGTCGGGTTGCGGCGTGTGGGCGGGGGGCGGGGCATCGGGACGCAAGTCGGCATAGTCGATCAAGCCGGCGTCCGGGTACTGGCTCAGGCCACGCCCGTCGAGGAACACCACCACGTCGCGCTCACGCAGTTGTTGCAACGTGTCCAGGTCTTGCACGACCACGAAGCGCGGCCGCAGCACGTTCAACAACGCCTGGTTGTCGCGCTCCGGGTCGAGCAGTGTGACGCTGGCGCCCAACCATTGCGCCGCCAGCGCCAGCAACAACGCTTCGGGACGCGCCTGGCTGATGATCAACAGGTCATCGTCACGCCCCAAGCTGCGCTGATGCAAGGCAGCGGCGAGCTGGCTGACCTCGCGAGCCACCTCGCTCCAGCTGCGCTCATGCCAGATGCCCAGGCGCTTGTAGCGCAAGGCGATCGCCGACCCGCGGATGTGGGCTTGACGCAACAGCGCCTGGGGCAATGTCTGGGGCATGGATACATCCTTCGGGGTAGGAGCAAAGGTGATTGCATGCGCCATGCCAGAGGGATAAATGCTTTTATTTCAATTAGATACGTAACATATCTGGTAATTGGCGTGTGTTGATTCAGTACAAGCTGTCCAGGCACTGTTGGTGCGTGAACAGTGCGGTCAGCCGGCGGCCGGGGGCAGAAGCAAACGCTGTAGCCCATGGGCGCATCGCTCAAGAATTACCCACTGGCGCTCTAACTGACCTGGACGGCCAGCGTCCTTTCAACCTGGGGGGCTGCGTTGAAGTCGAGCATGGAAATGAAGCTGTGCATCAACGGTGATTCGTTGTGGGTGTTCCAGCTCATATACAGGCCGATTGCCGGGTTGGGGGAGGCGGTCACCGGGTAGATCCGGCGGAACAGGACCTTGTCGCGCATGATTGAGCTGGCAATCGACTCAGGCACCAGGGCAACGCCGAAGCCACAGGCGACCAGGCCGATCAGGGTATGGATCTGTGCGGCCTCCTGCACCACCCTGGGATAAAAACCGGCGGCTTCACACAAGGCGATCAGCTGACTGTGATAGCCGGTGCCCAGGGCTTCGGGGGTGAATACGAAGTCTTCCCCGGCGAAGTCCCGCAAGTCGATCTGGCCTTCCTTCGCCTTGGGGTGATGGGCGGGCAGCGCCATCACGATCTCTTCATCCAGCAACAGGCGTGATTCCACGTTTTCTGCCGAAATCGGCATCTTGCGCATGAAGGCTATATCCGCTTCTCCCGCCAGAATGGCCTTGGCCTGGCTGGAGGAGGGCATATCCTTGATGATCAACTGGACTTTGGGGTAGGTCTCGCGGAACTGGCGCAGGGTACTGAGCAGTGACTCGTAGTAGGCGATGGACACCGCCGTCACCGTGAGTTTGCCGGCAATCCCCTCGGATACCTGACGTGCGTGTTCGGTGCCCAACTCCAGCTCTTTGAGGGTGCTATAGGCCGTGTTCAGGAACGCACCGCCGGCCGGGGTCAGTTTGACCCCGCGCTTATTACGGGTGAACAGGCTGAATCCCAGTTTGTCTTCGAGGCGATTGATGGCTTGGCTCAACGGGGGCTGGGCCATGTGCAGGCGAATAGCAGCCCTGTGGAAATGCAGTTCTTCAGCCACGGCGATGAATTGGCGTAACAGGCGGGTTTCGATCATTTCTTCTGTTCCTTCATTTGAACTGATTGATAGGCGCCAAGTATCAACTTGCGCCGCCGTTAGTATTAAACAGCGCGGATACACCTTGTTAAGGTGAGTTGGTACTCAAGAGGAAATCGCCAATGAACTTTACAGGAAAGACTGCGGTTATAACGGGCGCTGGCCGAGGGCTGGGTTTTAGTTACGCACAGGCGTTGGCCACGCTGGGCGCCAATGTGGTGATCAATGATGTCGGCGCAGATACGCTGGGCGCGGGAGGCGATGGCTCGATCGCCATGGAGGCTGCCAAGACCCTCAGGGACAAGGGCTTCAACGTGGTAGGGCATCATGGCGATCTGAGTAGCGAACAGGGTTGCGAGCAATTGATGGCAGCGGCCATCGAGGCGTTTGGCCAACTTGATATCTTGATTCACAACGCTGGCTGGGTCGGTTATCAACCCATTGAAGAAGCCGACGCGACCTTCATCGGCCGCGCAGTGGATATCAATATCTATACACCTGTGTGGTTATGCAAACATGCCTGGAAACACCTCAAGCAGTCCTCCGCCGCACGGGTGGTACTAACGTCGTCCGACCGTGCAATGTACCAGCAATATGCGCAAACGGGCCTGGTGGCCTATGCCGCCGGCAAGATGGCGCAATTGGGCATCATGAATGCGTTGAGCATGGAAGGCGCGGAGGTGGGCATCCTGGTTAATGCGGTATCGCCCGTGGCCAAGACGCGTATGTGGGGTGTTACCGGCGAACCGGAAAACCTCAAGCCCGAATGGGTTGCGCCTGGGGTGGTCTTTCTGGCATCCCAGCAATGCGAGGATTCTGGCTATGTCCTGCGCGCCAGCAACGGACAATTTACGGCGACGCGGTTTGTCGAAAACCCGGGTGTCGACTATCCCGTCGATCTGGCCCGAGTCAAAGCCGCCAGTGCCGAGCAGGTTGCTCAACTTTGGAACCAGATCAAGGAGTGTTGAATGAAGTCGGGTAGGGCGGCCACGCCCAGCCCGCAAAGGTCAATCTTAAAAACGCCGCTCAGGCGCTTTCTCCTTTCAAGTTCCTGGCTGCGCGGCCGATCCAGTCCTTAGCGCTCCGAGCAGTCTCCCTCGAAGTACGCCGACGCTTCAAACCAGCTCCACAACAATAAAAACCTAACGGGGTTAGCCATGACCATTTTACAGCGGGTTATCGGGGGCTTTGCGGTGCTTGTGCTGTTGCTGCTGACCATGGCAGGGGTCAGCTATCAAAGCACGCATTCCATAAGCGAGCGTCTGGGCATCATCACGAGCCAATCGGCACCATTGAGTCGTGCGGCCAGTGAGTTGTACGTGCATATCCTGCGCGCCAACCAGGCGTTGCTGGCCATGTTGATCAGCACCGATGTCAAACAGATCGACGCCGGCAAGCAAGCGTTCACCGACAGCATTACCCAGTTCAATCGCTTGCTCGACAGCACGGCGGTCTATGTGGTCGACCGCGACGAGCTGAAGGCTGGCCTCGCCCAGCAGCGCCAGTTAGTGACGGCCTACGCCGACCAGGCGCAAACCCTGATGGCCTCGCACCGTGAGCATGTGCAGCAACTCGCGTTGACGCGAGTGCTGCAAGGTTACAGCAGCGCCCAGGGTTCGCAGTTGGCGGGTTACCTGCGCGATTACATTGCTCGGGCCCGCAGTGCCGGCGACGTACAACAGGTGGCGGCGGCTGAAAAACTGCTGTTGGAAGTCAATAAATCCTATGACGGGCTGGCCGCGCATGCGGCGACGCCAGCCATCGACACCTTGCAACGCGTGCTGAACCTGCAGGACGAGGTCATCAGCACGCGCCTTCAGGCGCTGTTGGCCGTTGACCCCAGAGGCGGGCGGATTGCCGCCGTGATGGTCAATCGTCTACTCACCGATCTGACCGGCGCCGACGGCGTGTTCCATGCCTACCTCGCCGAGGCAAAATTGAGCGCGCAGGTTGTGCAGCAACGCACGGCGGTAGAAGTTGCCCTGCAATCCACCCTGGGCAAGATTGGCGAATTTGGCAGCCAGGCCCTTGAGGTCGCCAATCACGCCCGGGACGATGCCAACGCCACCATCGGCACCAGCCGCAGCCTGGTGTTGATCGCCTGTGTACTGGCGGTGCTGGCCGCCGTGCTGATCGGCATTTGGGTCGCCTTCAGCCTGCGTCGTCCCCTGGCGGCGTTTCGCGAGGTGCTCAAGCAACTGACAGCCGGCGATATGCGCGTCAGTTTCGATGTCTCGCGCAAGGACGAGTTCGGGGAACTGGGGGCTACCTGAATGAACTGACCATCGCCCTGCGCAAAACCTTCCGTGAGCTGATCAGCTCCGCCGATGCCCTGGCGACCACGGCGGACAACAATGCCTTGAGCAGCGAGCAGACCACTCGCGTAGTGGATGAGCAAAAAGACAGGTTGCAGTCGGCGGCCTCGGCCATGACTGAGATGGAAAGTACCGTGGAAGAAGTCGCACGGCGCGCGCAAGACACCCGCAAGGCGGTGGACGACACCAGTGACCTCACCGATCAAGTGCAGGAGCGTGTGGCCGAGACCATCGTCAACATTCGCCTTCAGGCCGAGCAGGTAAACAAAGCCACCGAGGTTACCGACGAACTGCAGAAGTACGGCCACAATATCGAAGGCATTGTGGTTGCCATTCGTACCATCGCCGAACAGACCAACTTGCTCGCACTCAACGCGGCTATCGAAGCCGCGCGTGCGGGCGAACAAGGTCGAGGTTTTGCAGTCGTCGCCGATGAAGTGCGCTCCCTGGCAAGTCGTACCCAGACCTCTACCAGCGAGATCCAGGAAATGATCGGACGGATGCAGGAAAAAATTCATTCCGTGGTCCAGGTGATGAACGAGAGCCAGGTGCAGTCGGGCCAATGCGTGTCGCTGGCCTCGGGTGCCGGTGAATTGCTGCATTCGATGAGCGAGGCGGTCGGCACGATTCGCGACATGAACATCCAGATTGCTGCGGCCACCGAGCAGCAGAGCGCCACCGTGGCGGAAACCAGCCGGATGGTCATCCAGATCAATGATTCGGCGCAGCAGACGGCCGAAGGCGCCGAGCAATCGGCCAGCAGCAGCCAACGCTTATCGGCCATGGCCAAAGTGCAGCGTGAACTGCTTCATCAATTCAGCGTTTGATCCTCGGGAGCTAGAAAATGAAAGCATGGTTCAGATGTTTCCTGGGGTCGGCGCTGTTAACCACAGGCCTGGCCCAGGCCTCTACGCCGCTGGTGGGCGTGGCCATGGCCAAATACGACGATAATTTCCAGGCGTTGCTGCGCAATGGCGTTCAGCAAAAGTCGGCGGCGATGGATATCGATATCTTTATGGAGAATGGGCAGGACAATTCCGAATTGCAGCTGCGGCAGTTTCGCAACCTGATCCATTCCAAAGTCGACGCGATCATCGTGGCCGTGGTCGACGGCAAAAGCACGCCGCAGATGATGCAGTTGGCCAGCGAAGCGAATATTCCCCTGGTCTTCGTCAACCGCAATCCCTCGCCCGAAAAGCTCACCGCGCGCGCTGCGTTTGTCGGCTCCAATGAACTGGAGTCAGGCACGTTGCAGATGGAAGAGCTGGCACGCCGGGCCGGCTACAAGGGCAACGTGGTGATTCTGGTCGGCGACCCCGCCAATGCGTCCTCATTGATGCGCACCGAGGACGTTGAAAAAGTCGTCGCCAAGTACCCGGACATGAAAGTCGTGCAGAAAAAAGTCGCCAACTGGGAGCGTAGCCAGGCCGCCACGGTGGTCATGGACTGGGTGAAGCAGGGCGTCGATTTTTCGATTGTCGCCGCCAATAACGACGAAATGGCGATCGGCGCGATCATGGGCCTGGAGAAGGCCGGCAAGCAGGCCAAGGATTACTGGGTAGGCGGCATCGACGGTACGTCGGATGGGCTCAAGCTCATGGCGGATGGAAAGATGGCTGTCAGTGTGTTCCAGGATGCCGTGGGGCAGGCGAGTGGAGCCGTTGATGCGGCTGTCCGCCTGGCGCGTGGCGAAAAGCTGGATACACCGATCATCTGGGTGCCGTTCCAGTTGATTACTCCGGAGAATCGTCAGCAGTTCGAGTGACGGGCGATGACGCTGATCATCGACTACTTCGAGGCGCAGAGCCCGGCTGAGCGAAAATTGATGCCACACCAGGCCGTGCCTCTGGCTGATTCGCTGCGGAACTTGGGGCTGGGAACGGCAATCGGTTGCCTCAGATCGGCCGGATCAGGTTGACGTCACCAGCGCCGTCGCCTGGTCGTTCATACAGTTGATGGTCGCTGATGTGGTCAGGGCGGCTGCTTTCCCAGCCTTGCAGGCTCACGCGGCACGCTGGGAAGCCACCGAGCTGTTTAAACGCTACCCTCAGGCTTGATGGCACCAGAGTGCCTGATGGTCAGTCCTTTATCAGGGGCCAGGGGCGTTGGCGTGCTTTGCGTCTTCATGAGTAAACGAGATTTATCAGTATGTCTGCAGCGAGTAATGCGACTGCCAGCATAAACAGCTCCTTGTTAAGGCCTGTGCATGTGAAGCGTTCAGCGCGCAGCAGTGGGCTTTTTCAGCAGGATGAAGCCTGAAATCAGGATAAGGGCCAGACCGACCGCGGTCCGGCCATTGAGCACTTCATTGAACAGCAACGCCCCCCAGGCAATCGCGAAGATCAGGTAGGTGTAATCGAATGCGCCGATGATCGAGGTCTCGCCGATTTGATAGGCCCGGGCGATGCCGGTACTGACCAGTACCATCAGAATCGCCAGCACCACCATCACGCCCCAGTCGCTGATCGCCATGGGCGACCAGCCGCCCACCAGAAACCGCAGGCCCTCGTTGGCCGGCAGGTGAGGGCCAGTCTGTGCAACGACAATGCTGCCGACCGCCCCCATCAACAACAGGACGATGTTCAGCGCCAGGGCCAGGTGCATGGGCACCTCATTGGCGCACTTGCCCTTGGTCACGACCGCTGCGAGGGCATAGAAAATCGCAGCGAGCACGGGCAGCAATGTCCATAGGTTGAAGTCAGCCTGGCTGGGTGCGAGCGCGACCAGCACCCCGGCGAACCCCACCAGAATGGCCACCCATTTGCGCGGTGTGACATGCTCGTCCAGGGTGACTGCCGAGAATAAAGCGATAAACAAAGGCGTCGTATAGATTGCCAATGCGGCTATGGTCAGGCTGATGAAGGGCAGTGCGCTGTAAAAGGCGAGCCACATCAAGGCAAGCAGCAGGCTTCTTGCGCCTATCCACAAAGGGGAAAGCGGCCGTTGCTGCAATGTGCCGCGGCGGTACATCAACAAGGCGACGAGCATGCCAATGGCCAGTAGCGAACGAATCACGTAGAGCTGCCACATCGATGTCTCGGCGCTGGTGGCCTTGATAAGAGCGTCTGACACCGACAACAGGAACACCGAACCTACGACGATGAGTATGCTTTGTCGGTTTTCAGCGGCGGTAACGGTTGTGGTTGCAGACATGATGGATCCTGATGTGATCGACCTGGAGGATTCTGGTTGAACTCGTAGTGCATTTAAAGTGACTTATGGTTTCCCGCAGCATCCAGCCATGGGGGCTCTGGAGCACACGAAAGATGATCTCCCGTTCATAAACCGGGGCCAGGGCTGCGATGGCGTCCGGATGCCCATTAATCGCAACATTCGCACCCACGCATCCATCAGGGCCTATCTTGGTCAACAACAAGCGCTCAGCACAGCAGGCAGCCACTCACTCAAACACCTCCCCCAATCAAACAGCAACATCTCCCGCAAAATACGGAGATTTCCCGAAATACTCGATCAACAATTGCGCAAAGACCCGGATCTTCTGCGCAGGATGCTGACCGGCCGGGCGGACTAAGTAAGCACCCGCTGGCGGTGGTGGATAACGCGTCATGATCGGCACCAGTGCGCCGGATGCCACGCTGTCATACGTGAGGCAATCGGGCAGGTACGCGACCCCGAGTCCTGCGACTGCGGCGGCGACTAGCGCGATGCCGTTGTCAGCCTTGAAGCGTCCTTGCGGGCGAATGGCGACGATCTTGTCGCCATCCATGAATTGCCAAGCTTCGGTGCTTTGCATCAGGGCTTGATGGGCGACTATCTCCTCAGGTTTCTCGGGTGAACCATAAGCCTTGATATAGCCCGGACTCGCGACCAGCTTGCCGTTGATCGGGCCGATGCGTCTTGCGATCAGGTTGGAATCCTGAAGGTAGCCAACGCGGATCGCGCAATCGTAACCTTCGGCGATGAGGTCAACGAAGCGGTCGCTGTAGCAGGTCTGGATCTGAAGTTGCGGGTGCCGCACGGCCATTTCCGCCAGTACGGGGGCGAAGTGAGTCGGGCCAAAAGAAAGCGGCGCGGCCACTCGTAAACGACCCTGCAGCGCTCCGGCAGGCAGGATCGCTTCCCTGGCTAACTCCATTTCTGAGCAGACCCTCGCTGCATAATCGCGAAAGGTCGCGCCGGCCTCAGTCAGCGCCGCGCCGCGAGTCGAGCGTGTCAGCAACTGCACGCCAAGCTGCGCTTCCAATCGCGCCAGCCTGCGACTGACGATTGACTTGGACACGCCCAGCCGGGCTGCGGCAGGCGAAACGCCCCCCGCGTCAGCAACCTCTACGAATGTCTGAAGCTCTTCGATATCCAAACGGTGTTCCTCATTTCGCGACACAGCCAAACACTTGGCAACACTACCGGATTAAGCATCGAAACAGCACAGTGTTGTTCGCAGGCAGCGTCGGCGCTGGCGTATGCCGCTCATTACCAATCCAATTCATAACGACAACACGGGATCTACTAATGACTTTTCGTAACGGCCTTACATCGCTTCTTCGTCCTGAAGATTCGGTACTCGTTCTGATCGACCACCAGCCATTCCAGCTCACTAATCTGAACAGCCATGAGCCGCAAATGGTGGTCAACAATGCGACGGCGTTGGCGAAGGCAGCCAAGGCGTTCAACGTGCCTACCATCTTGACCAGCGTGATCGCCGAGCGGGGCGGTTTCATCTTTCCGCAAATCCTCGATGTTTTCCCCGGCCAAGAGGTGATTGATCGGACGCTGATCAACACCTGGGAAGACCAGAAGGTGGTGGACGCGGTAAAAGCGACGGGCCGCAAGCAACTGGTTATTGCGGGTCTGTGGACCGAAGTCTGCGTCGCCATGCCGGTGATCCAGGCACTCGGCGAAGGTTGGGATGTAACGGTGATCACTGACGCATCCGGCGCGGTTTCGGTCGAGGCCCATCAAGTGGCGATCCAGCGCATGATTGCGGCGGGTGCGAACATGATGACTTGGCTCGCTCTCGCTGCAGAGTGGCAACGTGACTGGGCTCGGGAGGAAACCGCCGGTGCGCTGACCGATGTGCTGCTGCAGCATGCTGCCGGTAGCGGTATTGCGTATCTGTGGGAGCAGCAGTTGCTCAACGCGCCAGTGCCGGCCACCGCCGGGTGATCTGAGTGGGGGATGAAGAGCTGGTTGATCGATGTCTGGCCACAGACATTGCGAGCCTTCATCTCCTCTCGCAGCAACTGGAGAGGTCTGTTCAGCAGCATGTGAGCCGTCGGTCGCGAAGGGAAATCGGGTATTGATATATCGGAAAATCTCGATATCATCCGAACTATGGACTTACTCGAAATATTCAAAGCACTCTCAAATCCGGTACGCCTTCAAATTCTGAAAGGCTTGAAGGACCCCGTGAGCAATTTCCCTGCGCAGGATGAGGGTGACGTTTTCACGGTGGGTGTCTGCGTCAGCAGTATCCAGGAGGGTATCGGGCTGTCGCAGTCTACGGTGTCGGGTTATCTGGCAACCCTGCAACGAGTGGGCCTGGTCGAAGTCAGGCGCATCGGTCAGTGGACGTACTACAAACGCAATGAAGCAAGTATCAGTGCCCTTGCCGAGTTGATCGGGAAAGATCTGTAATTTTTTTACTGCATGATATCGAGATATCTCGATATTCCTTTTTATCGATACGAGGATTTCAAAATGAAAGCGATGCTACTCAAATCATTTGGCGGCCCGGAATCGTTCGAACTCTGCGACGTACCCAAGCCAGTGCCGGGTGTGGGACAGGTCTTGGTGCGGGTATACGCAACCTCCATCAACCCCTTGGATTTTCAGGTTCGGCGCGGCGATTATGCTGACCTGGTGCCACTGCCGGCGATCACCGGACATGACGTTTCGGGCGTTGTCGAAGAAGTCGGGCCGGGGGTGACGGGCTTCGCTCCGGGGGACGAAGTCTGGTACACCCCGCAAATATTCGACGGGCCAGGCAGTTATGCCGAGTACCACGTTGCGGCCGAAAGCATCATCGGCCACAAACCGCCATCGCTGAGCCATCTTGAGGCGGCAAGTCTGACTCTGGTTGGCGGCACGGTGTGGGAAGCACTGACCGTGCGAGCGGCGCTCAGGGTAGGGGAAAGCATTCTGATACACGGCGGCGCGGGAGGTGTGGGTCATGTCGCGATCCAAGTCGCAAAAGCCATTGGCGCGCGGGTCTTCACCACCGTGCGCGAAGCAAACTTTGAGTTCGCCCGTAGCATGGGTGCCGATGTGCTCATCGACTACAGAAAGGAAGATTACGTCGACGCCATCCTGCGCGAAACCGGCGGCCAAGGCGTGGATGTGGTGTTCGACACCATAGGCGGCGACACCCTGTCGCGAAGCCCGGATGCGCTGGCTCAACTGGGCCGTGTGGTCTCGATTGTCGACATCGCGCAGCCGCAAAATCTCGTTCAGGCCTGGGGCAAGAACGCCAGCTATCACTTCGTCTTCACCCGACAAAACCGCGGCAAGCTTGATGAGCTGAGCACGTTGGTGGCTCGCGGTCAGTTGCGCCCACACGTTGGCGCGGTCTATTCGCTGGCCGATATCGGCCTGGCCCATGCTCGGTTGGAAAGTCCCGAGAACGGCCTTCAAGGCAAAATCGCGATTGCAGTTGAGCCATCGCTTATTTCCTAAGCGCCTATTTTCAGCCGTCTAAGTCGTATCAGAGGAAATGCCATGATTTATGAAATTGCTCTGCTTCCCGTACACAAAGAACGCATTGAACACTTCAAAAGTGCCTTCGCCGAGGTCGCGCCGTTGCTCACCCGCGCGAAGGGTTACGGCGGCCACTTGCTCGCGCAAGGAATCGAAACCCCCGAGCATTTCAACCTGATAGTGCGCTGGGCTTCACTTGAAGATCACTCGCCGGGCTTCGAGGCGAGTGATGACCATCAGATGTTCATGCTGGGCCTTAAGGACTATTTTTCTGAAGAACCGAAGGTCCACCATATCGAAGGAGCAGTTTTCTAACTGGATCGATGCTCAGTGGACGGCATCGCTCGCCGCACTCCACCATTCACACCTGATCCAACGCCTCAATCACACCTTTGTCCTCGCCCAGAAAACCACCGCTCTGGTGCTGCCAAAGCCGCGCATAAACGCCATTCTTCGCCAGCAGTTCACTGTGGGTTCCCTGTTCGATAATGCGCCCGTCATCCATCACGATGAGCCGGTCCATGGCGGCAATCGTCGACAGTCGATGGGCGATGGCGATGACAGTTTTGCCTTGCATCATCTCATCGAGGCTTTCCTGGATTGCGACTTCGACTTCCGAGTCCAGCGCGCTGGTGGCTTCGTCGAGCAACAGGATCGGGGCGTTTTTGAGCATGACCCGGGCAATTGCCACGCGCTGGCGTTGGCCGCCCGACAACTTGATGCCGCGCTCACCGACCAAGGTGTCGTAGCCGCTATGACCTTGGCGGTCGCTGAGTTGGCTGATGAACTCGTCGGCCTGCGCATTGGCGGCGGCGCTGCGGATTTGTTCGTCGGTCGCGTCGGGTCGGCCGTAGGCAATGTTGTCGCGGATCGAACGGTGCAGCAGGGACGTATCCTGCGTGACCATTCCGATTGAGGCGCGCAGGCTGTCTTGCGTCACTTTTGCGATGTTTTGGCCGTCGATGCAAATCTCGCCGCTGTCGACGTCATAGAAACGCAGCAGCAGGTTGATCAGCGTGGATTTACCCGCACCGGAGCGTCCGACCAGGCCGATTTTTTCGCCAGGACGGATGTTCAGGTTGAGGCCGCTGAGCACTTGGCGCTCGCCGTTGTAGTTGAAGCTGACATTGTTGAAAGTCACCGCGCCGCCGGTGGTCTGCAGCGCGCCCGCATCCGGCGCGTCCTGCACTTTGGTGCCGAGGGTCAGCGTCGCCATGCCATCCTGGGCGGTGCCGATGCTTTCGAACAGCGAAGTCATTTGCCACATGATCCAGTTCGACATGCCGTTGATCCGCAACGCCATCGCAGTGATCGCCGCCACGGCACCCGCGCCGACCGCACCGTCATGCCAGAGCCACAACGCATAACCGCCCGCCGACATGATCAACGCCACTACCAGTGCCTGATTGACGATCTCGAACTGGCTGACCAGGCGCATCTGGCGGAAACCGGTTTGCTTGAAATCCTCCATCGCCGCACGCGCGAAATGCGCTTCGCGATTGGAGTGGGAAAACAGTTTCACCGTGGTGATGTTGGTGTAAGCGTCCGAAATTCGCCCGGTCATCATCGACCGTGCGTTGGCCTGCTCCTGACCGACTTTGCCCAGACGCGGCACGAAATACCACATGGCCAAGCCGAACAACACGAACCAGGCCATGAAGGGCAGGATCAGCTTCAGCGCGAAGCCGCCGGCCAGCGCGATGATCGCGATGAAATACACGCCGATCCCCGGCAGGATCTCGATCATTGTGAACAGCACGTCGCGCACGGCCAGCGCAGTCTGCATGACTTTGGTGGTAACGCGGCCGGAGAATTCATCGGAAAAAAACGCGAGGCTTTGTCGCAGCATCAGGCGATGGAAATCCCAGCGCAGCCGCAAAGGCAAGTTGATCGCCAATACCTGGTGCTGCAACATCGTGCGCAACGCCACCAGCCCGACGCTGGTCACCATGACAATGCCCATGCCCCACAACACGCGGCTTTCCTGCGCCGCCGCTTCACCGCCGGCCTGCCAGGTCGAGAGCAGGTCGACGATTTGCCCCAGAAACGAAAACAGCCACGCTTCGTAGATCGACACACCGGCACTCAGCACCGCCAGCGCCAGGATGTAACCGCGAGCGCCGCGCGTGCAGGCCCATAGGAACCGGGCCAGGCCCGCGGGCGGCGGTGGCACTTCGTCAGGCGGGAAGGGGTCGAGTCTTCGTTCAAATACACGAAGCATGCTGGTCTCCAAAACGATCAAGTTGAGGGGATTCTGCCATTGAACGGATGCTTTGAGGGTTTTGCGAACGTTGGGGGCGGCGATGAGGCGAGGTATGCGATATCTCGCCGACCTCGAAATCGGCTCATATTCATGGAGGAAAAAATGCGGATGTACATCACAGGTGCCTCGTGTGCGGGCGTCACCAAACTAGGGCTAAACCTCGCAACGCTGCTCGGTGTACGGCATGTCGATGTAATGATTTTTTCTGGATGCCGACCAATCCTCCTTTCACCACCAAGCGACCTGCCGAAGAACACGTGGCGCTGATCCAGCGAAAAAATTCGCTGACGCAGATTGGGTGCTGAGCGGCTCATGTATGGGGTGGGGAGAAGCGCTGATTGCTCATATCGATCTGATTGTATTCGTCGTGACGCCGACGCACGACGATCCCAATTTTTCAGGACGCAATCGAGTTTGGCACGAGGCTTTGGTATCTCGGCAGAAGGCGCCGGTGTTGCGTGTTGATGGGGTGGAGAGTGCTGAGAGGATAGTTGCGGGCGTGGTTCAGGAGGTGCGGATGCGACACGGAGCGATTCTGTAAATTACCCGGTCATTAATCGAATCAATAACGACCATTAACTCAATGAAGTTCTCATATCAGCACCGCGGCGTAAGATCGGCTCAATTCCAAACCACTCCACGGAGCACATGATAATGAAACGCCAAACCATCCTCGGCATCGCTTTCTCGATCTTCGCGCTGAATGCTTTCGCAGCGACTGCTGCCCAACCTGTGGTCGCTGAAGGCGGCTCGGATCGTCTGTTCAGCGACGCGGTCGCCGCTGCTACGCAAACCGATCCGCTGTTCAGCGAT
Organism: Pseudomonas sp. R2-37-08W; assembly: GCF_003851705.1. Taxonomy (NCBI): domain Bacteria; kingdom Pseudomonadati; phylum Pseudomonadota; class Gammaproteobacteria; order Pseudomonadales; family Pseudomonadaceae; genus Pseudomonas; species Pseudomonas sp. R2-37-08W. Next base: position 2,891,303 of record NZ_CP027728.1, read on the forward strand.
GCCGTCGCAGAGGATGGTTCGGATCGTTTGAAAGGCAACCTGGTTGCCGAAGGTGGCGCAGAACGTCTGCTCGAACGCCGTGCGGTCTGAATGCATGGTTCCAACGTAAGACTCGACGAAAAGCCCGGCCTCATCAGCCGGGCTTTTTTGCTTTAGAAATGACACGCGGCGGTCTCGCATGCTGCATGTGCTGTTCCACATGGCGCGCCACGACCAACCGGCCACGTCCGACACCATCGCGCAGATGCTCGGCACCAATCCGGTGGTGGTTCGGCGGACCATGGCACTGTTGAAAAAGGAAGGTTATGTGCGCTCGGAAAAGGCCCACAGGGGAGGGTGGACGCTGGCAAAAACGCTGGCAGAAATGACTCTGCTGGACATCCATCAGGCGCTGGGCTCGTCTTCGCTGTTTGCCATCGGTTTATCGACCGACCACCCACAATGCCTGGTCGAACAAGCGGTGAATGCCGCGCTGACCGAAGCGTTTGACGCGGCGCAGGCATTGCTGATTGATAGCTTACACCGTCTGCGGCGGGCAGGACCGGTGACCAAGCCCATTTGTGCCACCGCGGCATGTCTGAAATTCCATCTGATCGCATTTCCCTGGCTCCCCGAAACCCCTAATTTAGACGCCTAAGCATGTGATTGAAGGATGAAAGTTATTCTTCAAGTAGCGCTCGACCACTGTTGATCAACCCTGCAAAGCGCTTGGCGTCCAGAGGTGGAATGCGCGTTCAGGCGGTGACGACGTAGTACGCAGCCTCGGGTATGCGGTTAATGCACATGAATTGATTCAGGGAAATGATCAAAAAATTATGCCCCACGTGGAATGCCTATTTTTCTTCTGCCGTCTTATATGGCCTTTTAATTAAATGTCTATGGGTTTCATATTAATAGAGCGCAGTAATGATCAGATTTAATGACCTAGCCATTTTTGTGCGTGTGGCAACCGTTGACAGTTTCTCCGTCGTGGCTAGGGAAATGGATCTCTTTCCTGCTCAAATCAGCGCCGCTATCAAGCGCTTGGAGTGTGAACTTGATACGCGCCTGTTTGCGAGATCAACACGAAGTCTGCGCCTAACAGCCGAAGGCGAACGTTATCTGCCTTACGCTCGGGAGGTTTTGAATACGCTCAGTGAGGGGCGAGCCGGGTTACAACAGGATGATCGTAAACTCCATGGCGTCTTGCAGATCGCCAGTGCCTCAGATTTCGGGAGAAATGTGTTGCTTCCCTGGCTGATCGATTTTCGACGAGACAACCCTGGTCTGGTGCTTCGGGTGATGTTGTCCGATAGCGTCTCGGACATCTTTCGCGATCCGATAGACGTAGCCGTCAGGTATGGCACAGTACAAAACGCCGACTTTATCTCGTTGCCTTTAGTACCTGACAATCGCCGCGTACTGGCTGCATCGCCGGCTTATATAGCGCTGCACGGGCGGCCCAAGTCCGTGGAAGATCTTAAGACTCATGCGTGTCTTCGTTTCCATATGAATGGAAAACTCTACGACAGATGGATATTTCCCAAGTTGCCGGAAAGTGACTTCGTTATTGTAAACGGCCCGGTTTTAAGCGATGACGCAGACGTCATTCGACGATGCGCCATCGCGGGAGAGGGGATTTTGTACAAATCATGGATGGATGTTTGTGAAGATGTCAGTGCCGGTCACTTGGAAGTATTACTACCTGAGGTTCCAGGTGAGCTTTACCCTTTGAGTTTCGTTTGCCCGCACAGGAAACAGTTTACCCCGGCGATTCGTTTGCTTTACGCGTACTTGAAAGATAAGTGTGAATCGCTGTTGATGACGCACGCCTAGGCGTGCGCAAGCCGTTATTGTGCCAACACCTGGCTGTTTCAACCTGACTGGACAGAAAGCCCGGGATAGTCGGTGTAGCCTTCCTTCCCTTGGCTGAACCACGTCGAACGATCCTCCTGCCTCAATGGCAAGCGACGGCGAAGTACCTCTGGCAGCTGGGGATTAGCGATAAATGGTCGTCCGAACGCCACGGCATCGGCAATACCCGCTTCCACAACGGCCTTGGCCCGAGCCGAATCGTAATCTGAGTTGAGGATAAGCGTGCCTTTGAAGGCATTACGAATAATGGCTGCGCTTGGAGGGTATTCCGAGACGCCAAAACTCCCATCAGCCGGCGGCTCGCGAAGCTCGAGATGGGCGACACCGATCTCGGATAACACGTCAGCGGCATGGGTAAACAAAGGCACAGGATTACTGTCCCTCACGCCCTGGTCATGACTGCTGGGGGTTAATCGAACACCCGTCCGATCTGCTCCAACGACTCCCGCGACCGCTTGCGTCACTTCCTTGAGCAGCCTGACCCTGTTCTCAATTGAGCCTCCATAGGCATCGGTGCGAAAGTTGCCGCTGTCGCGTAAAAACTGATCGATCAGGTATCCGTTGGCGGCGTGAATCTGGACGCCATCAAACCCCGCCAGCAACGCATTCCTGCCTGCCTGGGCGAAATCGGCAATCAGTGACGGGATCTCCTCGAGCGGTAGCGCTCGAGCTTGGGAGTAGGGTTGTTTCCCTGCGTAGGTATGGGCCAGTCCAGGTGCTGTCGTCACCGAGGGACCTATGGGTTGTGCGCCATCAAGGAAGCTGGGATGTACCACCCGGCCCATGTGCCACAGTTGAGCGATTATTCGACCACCGCCAGCGTGCACTGCGTCGGTAACCAGTCGCCAGCCGGCAATTTGCTCAGCGGACCAGATACCGGTTGCATAGGCCCATCCCAGGCCTTGCTGGCTGATGCCGATCGCCTCGCTGATGATAAGCCCCGCCGTCGCACGTTGGGCATAGTAGTCGACCATGATCGGGGTAGGGACGTGGTTCTGCGTTCCCCTGGCCCGAGTCATTGGGGCCATGATGATGCGGTTGGGTAATGTCATGGCGCCCAGACGCAGAGACTCGAACAGTGTGGCCATGTGGATCTCCTTTGTGTTGACGAAATTGTCAGGTTTAAACCAGGCGTGCGCCGCCATCGACGTTGATCGTGGCGCCGTTCATGAAACCGTTGCTCATCAGGAAAACCACTGCCGCGGCCGCTTCGTCGGCAGTGCCCAGACGGTGCAGAGGCAAGGTTTTCTCCAGTGCAGCGACAAAGCCATCGCGCGCATCGCCCATGGCTTTCGCGAGGATCGGCGTATCGATAGGGCCTGGAGACAGGGTGTTGACCCGAATAGGCGCCAATTCGAGGGCCAGGCCGCGGGCGAATGCCTCCATGGCAGCTGATGCAGCGGCGAGCACCGCCGTGCCGTGCGCATTGGGTCTATCTGCGAGCGCACCGGAAATAAAGGTGACGGAGCCGTCTTTGGCAAGGCGATTACCAAGCGCTCTCAAGGCATATACCGAGGCCCAGATTCGCTCGTCGAAAGCGCGTTGCAAATACGCCACATCCGCTTCGAGCACTTTGCCGGCGACGAACGTACCGGCCAGCAGCACCAGGTGATCAACCTTTGGGATATCGGCCAGAGCGACCTCGATTTGTTCGGGCTTAGTGACATCAGCGGCACGCCAGCCATCCAGCTCGTGGGTATTGGCGGCTTGCTGTGCCCGGTCCGGATTGGAGCCGATCACGAAGACCTTTGCACCAGACGCCTTGGCCTGAATTGCAGTTGAAAGGCCGATTCCCGATGTGCCGCCCACGACTACCACGGTTTGACCCAGAAGGGGGTGTGGGCGTACGTTGCTATGGCCTGGGTTGGAAATATCAATCATCACTGTTGGCTCCTCTAGGGCATCGAATTGATGCTGTGAGGACAGCCTATGGGCAACCTTCAAAGTTGATAATAGGGGTTCAGGTAGTTACTATTGTTCCATGAAAGCACAAATTGGATTGGACCGCCTGACAGGCCTTATTGCGTTTGCTCGCACGGCCTCGCTGGGCAGCTATACAGCCGCTGCACGGGATCTCTCCGTGTCACCCTCGGCCGTCAGCAAAAGCGTTCAGCGCCTGGAAGAGCATTTAGGTCTGCGCCTCTTCAGTCGCACCACCCGCTCGCTGACCCTGACTCCCGAGGGACGTGAACTGTACGAACGTGCATTGCGGGTGATCCGAGAAATCGAGGACATTGAGCAGACTGCGGTAGCGTCGAGAGGCGAGCCGTCAGGCACTCTGAAAGTAACTGCGCCGCTTCCCATCGGCGTCAACATTCTTGCTCCTGCGCTCCCGGCGTTCCGTGAGCGTTACCCGAAACTGGCGGTGGACCTGCGGCTTGGCGATCACTTCGCCGACATTATCGAGCAGGGGATAGATGTCGCCATCAGGGTCGGCAACCTGGCTGACTCCAGGCTGGTTTCCAAGCCTCTCGGCCCACATCGAATCTGCACCTTCGCATCGCCCGGCTATCTCGCCAGAAAGGGCAAACCGCGCAACATCGATGATCTGGTCAATCATGATTGCATCAATTTCCGTTATCAGAGTTCGGGACAGGCGCTACGCTGGCCCTTCCAGGTGGGGGAGCGCGTTGTCGAGATCACTCCCGACGCCACCATGACCATTGATGTGAGCGACGCGGTCGCGATGACGCTCGCCGCAGGCGGCGGTATTGGTATCTCTCCGACTTATGTTGCCGCGCCTTATGTGCTTAGGGGTGAGTTGGTACCGGTGTTTCCCGAATATGCGGTAGACAGGTTCGTCATCACCGCTCTCTGGCCCGAAAGCCGCAGAGGCAATCCAAACGTGAAGGTATTTGTAGACTTTCTACAAGAAGTGTTCCCGGTACCGGCCCCTTGGGATGTGATAGTCGAATCGGCGGGTAATACTCATCCCTAAGGACGTACGATAGCGCAGCGCTCAGTTGAGTCGCTCGATCCAGGAGGACACCGGGTCACCACTGCTCATGTTCGGCCGGATAATCCCGTTGATCATGAACGTGGGCGAAACGTGGACGCCGTTCTGTCGAGCATACTTGCACTGCCATTTGATGGCCTGATCCAGGGTTGGAGTTGCGAAAGCCTCTGCCAGTTTGACGCCACTATAACGCTCAAGGCGCTCAATGATGTCTCTGGGCGTTACGTCCAGATTGGGACCTTCAGCGTGATTGTCGAATTCGAATTCCCTCCGGTGCGCTGCGACAGCGGCCATGACACCCTTGGCATTTTTTTTGCCGCCCTCAAGCGTCGCCGCGGCAAGGATGCACCGGATGATGACGCCTGAAAACATATGCCAGGGCTGGGACTGCAGGCGAATGATCAACGTGATCCGGTCTTCGCCGGCCTGTGCGAGGAGCGCATCGAATTTGAGGAACGCCTTGACGGAATAGGGGCAGGTGGGCTCAAGAAAAACTTCAAACAGGTGAGGGCCATGGCCCCACGAAAGCGTGTCCACTTTCACTGGCCGGTCGTTTTCAGGTTTTTGCATAAAGGTACCTTTCAGTGAATCAGATCGAAGTGAGGGGCCCCTGTGGGAGACAAAATAGCCTGAATGCACTCAGGCATAGAGCACATCCCAGAGCCGTTTCAACTTTAATGTCATATTGGTTTCAGACACGCTCTGAAGTGTTATGGCTTCTTTGAAATATTTGGCGTAAATCGCTTCAGTTACGTGTCGGACCTCGCCGTTTTCATCCAGTTCGACATCGGAAAATCGAAGGATACCTACAGGCTCGAACCCCGCACGCTCAGTGAACTGCTGCATGGCTTTCGACTTCATCGTGACGTATGAAAAAGCCATTGCGATACCCATCGCTTGAGCCAGGGCATCCACAATATAAGCCGCAAAAAGAGTAGCGCCCGTGCCCCGATGCGCCGGAGCGCACACACCATAGCGGCTATGGAGAGTCAGCGCGTCTCGATCCACTTCCAGGCACAAGGCGCAGACAATTTCCTCGCCGTGTCGACCGATGTAAACGATAACGTCCTTCGCCTTTTCACCCGAAAAGTAAACCTTTGTCTCATAGAATCGTGGCTCAATATACTTTTTGCCAGATCCGACACTGATGTCCGGATACCACGATTTGATAAGCGCGCATAGAAGGTCAATATCATTACGTTCCAATTGCTCGTAGTTATATTCAGTCGGAGTGATGGTATTTTTGGGCAGCTCCGTGAGTAGCGGCCAGGATGCGTGTTTTATCATGTCGATCTCGTTAAAGTTCAGGCGTGATGCTGCTGACGATTTGAAAGCAGTTGTTTGCCCGAAGTTATGGATTTTTAGGCTCGAAGCCGATCAGTGGTGCCTTAGCCATTTCAGAAACCCTCCAGGTACCGCCGTCGGCGCTTTCTGCATAAGAATGGAGCGGGCATGTTGCTGTCGGAGCATTTGGAGGCGGGTGAGGGACATGCGCAATTGCGACCTTTCACCCATACACCGACGTACTTCATCCCGATGCAGTTGAAGTACTTTCACGGCGGAAAGCGCAATGAATTGCGCGCCGTTTGGCTTGTTATCCATGACGCCTTCTTCGCCTAATACTTCCCCTGGCCCCATCCGCGCGACTTCGACCCAATGGGCTCCATCGTTCAACTGGACGGACACCACTCCACTGCCGATAACCAACAAGTGTTCGCTGATTGCGTTGGCTTTCAACACAAAGTCGCCAGTTGCCAGCCAGGTTGATAGCAGGTTCATGGCAAGACGGTCTTTATCCTCTGAAGTGAAACTTGCGAAAATGCGCACGTCGTCCAGCACAAAGCGAGTGATACCGGCCACCGGGATTTCAGCGGAATTGGCGATATCAACGCCGGATGCGCGTAGATGCCTGTAAGCAATGTCGTAAAGGCGATTACGTGCTGCAATTTTTTCGGCAGGCGTGCCGACAAAACCGATGACCTCATACTCCAATAAGCCTTCCGTTATGTTTTTGAGGATGACCTTGGGCGCAGGAACTGGCAGTAGCGCTGAATAACCCAGCAGCGCCTGCTCGAGTATTTCCTGGACGCGTTCGGGTCGAAACCGCAGAGGCAGGTGCAGGCTTATCGTCACCCCGTGTTGATCTTGGGGCCTGCTCATGTTTTGTATTTTGGTTTTCGCCGCCACCGAATTGGGTATGACGACGGTGCTGCCTTGCGAGGTCAGCAACAATGTGGCGCGCCAATCGATGTCGGTGACCCTGCCTTCCATGCCATCGATTTGAATCCAGTCGCCCACTTGATAAGGGCGAGTGGCATTCAGGACAATCCCGCTGAATACATCGCTGAGTGTGCTTTGCAAAGCCAGGCCGACGATAATGGCCAACGCGCCAGAAGTGGCGAGCAATCCTTTGACGGGAAGTTCCAGTACGTAGGCTGCCGCTGCGACGGTGGCGACCAGAAAAATCAGAGCGCCGAGCACTTCCCTGAGCAAGCGACCGCCTCCCTCAGTTCTGGATATCAGGATTGCGCCGAGCAACTCCGTCAGCATCCGCGCGCTTAAAAACCACCAGACGAGTACCAGCAGTGTTGCAGCCAACTGCCAGGAACCAGAGTCAGGATCGCGCACGGGTTGCAAGGGGGAGTTGCCGGACAGAAAGATGGCAGCGCTGTAACAGGCGTAGAGACAAATATTAATGCCCACGCGCAACCCCTGCAGCCTTCGGGGAACAACCCACCAACCAATAATATCGGCGATTAATATCGCCCCGAGGAGGGCGCACAGCCATTCAAGTGTCACGATGTGGCCCTCCCGGAGTCTGGTGCATTCGTGCTTTTCCACAAGCGGCGGAACAGGCGATCAAATGGCGACGCCACGCCAGAACTGGTGGAGTTCAGCACTGATGAATTCAGGCTTTTCCTCAAATACCCAATGTCCACACTGCGCGATGACACCACCTTTTGCCGACAGCGCGATGTGTTTTGCCGAGGTAAAACAATGGTCGCCAAATGACACTTCGCCACCCCAGGCCAACACTGGGATCTTTAGCTTCCCCTTGGTCAGTTGCGCGGTCTGCTCTGCCATTTGCGGGATAGAGCCATAGTGATTCAGGCTGGCACGCAGGTTGCCCGGTTGGCGCATCTGCATGACGTAATAGTCGATGCCGTTCTCGGGCATTGCCGTCGGGTTGTAGGCAAAATCTCTGAAGAAGTGCCGCAGGTACATATCCTCCCGACCTTCAATAAGGGCACGGCTGATGTCCATGTTCATGTGCATGCTCAGATGCCAGTAGGGCACCCGCGGATCGACATAACCGGGAAAATCCAGGCCAAAAAAAGGTGTTTCGATAGTGGCCAACGACAAAGCGCGTTCAGCCGCCAGGTAGGCCAGGGCAACCGAAGGCGGACCTCCCAGGTCATGGCTGAGGATGTGGAATGTATGAGCCTGTTCAACCTCCAGCAGACCGAGCATGTCTTTAGCGATATTGATGGGGTCGTAACCTTGATACGGCTTATCGCTGTCGGCGAAGCCGCGGAGGTCGGGGGCGATGAACGTGTAATGTTCTGCGAGCCTGTCGATGACCGGCATGAACTCTCGATGATTTTGTGGCCAGCCGTGCATACAGAGGACCACGGGGCCTTTCCCGGCAACCACGTAGTTGAGTCGAACACCGTTAACGGTGGCGCGTTTGTGCGTCAGGTTGGTCATGGCGAGTGCCTTTTTTGTCCCGTCTGACCCGGGCCTTTCGAGCCCGGGAGCGTAAGGCGGGTGTGCAATGTGATGCATGCCGGACCCGGCCGGGTGAACGGCATGCGCAAGGCTTGCTTAGTTAAGGTGAGCCTTGAGTTCTGTGCCCGCCTGCCTCATGGCCGCCTTGACTTCCGGTACCTGGCTCAACGGGTTCAGCAGGCCATAGTCATGGATCATGCCGTTGTAGCGAACCGCCGTGACATCGACCCCGGCCGCGTCCAGCTTCTGCGCGTAGGCTTCGCCTTCATCGCGCAACACGTCCAGCCCCGCAGTCTGTACGAGGGCAGGTGGAAGTCCTTTTAACTGATCGATGCTGGCCTTGAGCGGGGAGGCATGAATTTCCGCCCTGGCTTTCAGGTCGGTTGTGTAACTGTCCCAGAACCAGGTCATCATGTTCCTGGTCAGGAAGTGGCCTTCAGCGAACTGCTTGTAGGTGTCCGTCTCGAAGTTGGAGTCCGTGACCGGCCAGAGGAGCAGCTGAAATCGAATTTTCGGAGTGGCTTTTTCTTTAGCCATCAGGCTCACGACAGCGGCCATGTTGCCGCCGACACTGTTACCGGCCACCGCCAGGCGCTTGCCATCCACGTTGATCTGTTTGCCGTTTTCCGCCACCCACTTGGTGGCCGCGTAAGCCTGGTTAATGGCGGTGGGATAATGGGCCTCAGGGGATGGTGTGTAATCGACGTACACCGCGACCGCACCGGAGGAGACGACAAGGTCGCGAATCAGGCGCGCATGGGTGGGATAATCCCCCAGGACCCAGCCGCCACCATGAAAGAACATAAAAACAGGAAGCTCGCCTTTGGCTTTTTCAGGCCGAACCACCGTCAGCTTGATCGTCTTGCCATCGGCGGTAATGGTCTTGTCACTCACCTCAACGCCCGATAGATCAACCTTTACCGAGTTTTGCGCGCCCGTCAGCACCGCGCGGGCTTCTGTTGGACTCAATTGCTCGAGCGGCTTGCCGCCACCCGCCGCCAGCGCACTCAGAAAGTCTTGGGTTTGATGTTCCGGTATTGGATTGCCGGCGGCCATTGCGGACCCGACCGATAGGGCGATCATCGCCGGCACTGCTTTCACGACGTTTTTCATGTTGCCTCCTGAAGCCATTGGTTTGTATGAAGCGTGTAAGAACGAGGGCGACTATCGGTGTCATCCGGCCAGCCTCGTATGGGGGTTATTGGGCGAGATAACCGTTGCGGGCGATTGCGAAGCAGGCGGCTCGACCAATCCCGGTTAATGCTCCGGTCACAAGAACGACGTTGCTCATCATGGTTTCCTTTTTTCTAATAAGGCATGGTCACGTCAGGACGACGCAGCGCGTGAGGTGTCTCGACGTCAAACCAGTCGCGAACCTCCATCGATATTGATCGTGGCGCCGTTCATGAAGCCGTTGCTCATCAGAAACACCACGGCTGCACCCGCTTCGTCCGCCGTGCCGAGGCGATGCAGCGGCAGGGTTTGCTCCAGCGCGGCGACATAGCCATCGCGCGCATCGCCCAAGGCTTTCGCAAGGATCGGCGTGTTGATGGGCCCCGGAGACAGGGTGTTGACCCGGATAGGTGCAAGTTCCAGAGCAAGGCCACGGGCCAATGCCTCCATGGCAGCCGATGCAGCGGCGAGCACCGCGGTGCCGTAAGCGTTTGGCCGATCTGCCAACGCACCTGAAATCAAAGTCACCGAGCCCTTTTTGGAAAGGCGATCGCCGAGAGCCCGCAAGGCATGTACCGACGCCCAGATCCGCTCATCAAAAGCGCGCTGCAAGTACGGGATGTCCGCTTCGAGGACTTTGCCGGCGACGAAGGTCCCTGCCAACAGCACCAAATGGTCAACCTGCTGTATGTCTGCCAGCGCGGCATGGATCTGTTCGGGCCTGGTGATATCGGCCGCACGCCAGCCGTCCAGCTCATGGGTCTTGGCGGCCTGCTCTGCGCGTTGCGGATCTGAACCCAGAACAATGACCTTTGCACCCCGGCCCTTGGCCTGAATCGCGACAGCCAGGCCAATTCCGGAGGTCCCCCCAAAGACAACAATGTTTTTGCCTGCTAAATCACCGGTTAAGGCGTCCTGCGCGGAAGTAATAGAGTTCATGTCTTAATCCTCATACTGATAGCGGTGGTGTATTTTTGAAGTCTTGTCCGACGCTACTTGATGGTCTGCCGGAGGGACGTTCGGAGCCAGTTCGATACGGCCTGTGCAAAGGCTTCAACGTCTTTTCCATTGCCAGTGATGATCCACTTCAAGGCCACAACATCGTCGGGCATAAATATCGCGCCATAACTACTCAACTGAATCACCAATTCGACGGAGTTATTGATGGTTGCTTTTTTTCCAACCAAGATGCCTGCCTGGGCAAGCACTATTGCGCCAAGTCCAATTCCCGCAACCAACTTTCGGGCTTTATCGAATTCTTGTAGTTGAGCGATAACATTGATGTTATTCCACAAATACTCTTTAGTCCCCGCTCCCCCCATCACAGCGATGGCATCGAAACATTCGCTGTACAGCTCTTCCAGATCTTGAGTCTTGATGTGTTCAAAAGTCATTCCGTGCGTAATGCGTGCATCGACGGAGAAAATTTTCAGGTTATATTCTTTGCGCCATACACCCAGGCACGATAAGAGCATCGGTGCGTCTATACGTCTCGGCGGGATAATGATGGCTAAGCTTTTCATAGATGTATCCTAACGACCCAGCTAACTAAAGGTGTCGAAGTGCATATTGGCTATCGCTGTTACCTGTAGCCGCTGCACCGATTGCAGCTCTGGAGTGAGCATCACCCTGTCGCATTTAAAAATACAGGTGCGCTACGGATTAACACCTAAACTCTTGCGATGTAAATGCGTGCAGCCCAGAGTTTTAAAGGCGTAGTGGCATTAGCACTAAATTCATTTAAGTCCTAAATGCTGGCGTGCGTTCTCTTCTTCGCTGCTTGGAAATATGATCCAACTGCAAAGGGTTTACTCGTTGATCAATCTGCACGGTGACCCTTCTAAGGCGGCATGTCGTCAATTGAACATGTTAAGGAAATCCGTGAGGTGTAGAATGAGCGAGCCATCGGAAAAGCTGCAGGTGTTCGTAAGCTATAATCAAATCCGGGTGCAGTTCCATGCCTCTCCACCTCGGCCTTGCGCTGAACTTCAAGATGCCCTTGATCGCCTCGCATCGTTGCCTGGGTGCGTTAATTACGGATTAAGCTATTGGACACATAGTGCATTCCAATGGTCGATTATGGGTGTGTGGACTGACGAGGAAGACCGTGATCGTCATTACTGTAGTGAACAGATTCAAGTTCTTTTCAATTGCCTTATTCAGCAACATGCCGCATTGATCTGTTGCAGCGAGGGGCAGATTTGAGCTTTGTGGCGGGGAGCGTCTGAGCGTCCTACATGCGGGAGAATAAAAGTAATGAGCTTCGAAAAGCGTTATCAACCTTATCGCGGCCCCGCAGCAGGATGGGGAGCTCTTTTGTCCGTTGCGAAATATTGGATGCGAAGTGGTAATGCAATGAAAAATGTCCGCGCGCTTCGACTGTGCTGCCGAGTAAAGCGCCGCTCAGGCGGCGCTCGCGGTAGCGTGCCGGCCCGGGATGGCGCCAATCAGCTCACGGGTGTAATCGCTGGTCGGGCGGTTGAAGATGTGCTCCACCGAGCCCTGTTCGATCACCCGGCCATTGCGTAACACCAGCACCTCATGGGCGAAGTTGGCGACCACCGACAAGTCGTGGGACACCAGCACGTAGGCGATGCCCATGTCCCGTTGCAGCTCTTGCAGCAGTTCAAGGATGTGCGCCTGCACGGACACGTCGAGGGCGCTGACCGGTTCATCCAATAGCAATAGATCCGGTTTCAGCACCAGGGCGCGGGCGATGGCGATACGTTGGCACTGGCCGCCGGAAAGCTCGCGCGGCAGGCGATCGAGGAAACTCACCGGCAAATGCACGCGACTGATCAGCTCGCGCGCGGCCTGTTCCAGGGCCGCGCCCTTGAGCAAGCCGAACGACACCAGCGGTTCGACGATGCTGTCGAACACGGTGAAGCGTGGGTCCAGCGCCGCAAACGGGTTTTGTTGCACCAGTTGCAGGCGCTGGCGCAGCGGGCGGAAGTCGCGCCAGCTGAGGTCGGTGACGTCCTGTTGCTCGAACCACACCCGCCCGCGGCTGGGTTTTTCCAGGCCGAGGGCGATGCGCAACGCGGTGCTTTTGCCTGAGCCGGACTCGCCGACAATCGCCAGGGTCTGCCCGGGGTAGACCTGCAGGCTCAGGTCCTCCAGCGCTACAAAGGTCGCGTCTTCGCCCTTGACCTTGGGCAGCGCGAACGTCTTGCCAACGTTTTGCAGTTGCAGGATCGGCGGCTGCGTCGGGTTCGGTCGAACCAGTGGCTGGCGGCGCTTGGCGAACGCCGGCGCGGCGGCGATCAAGGCGCGGGTGTAGTCATGCAGCGGCGCGCCGAGAATCTGCCGGGGTGCCCCTTGCTCCACCACTTGCCCTTGTTGCATCACCAGGACGCGGTTGGCGCGATCCAGCGCCACGCCAAGGTCATGGGTGATGATCAGCAACGAAATCCCGCGCTCACTGACCAGCCGTTGCAGGTGGTCGAGGATCTTGCGCTGCACGGTGACGTCCAGAGCACTGGTCGGCTCGTCGGCGATGATCAAGCGTGGGTTGCCGGCCAGGGCGATGGCGATCAGCACGCGCTGGCGCATGCCGCCGGAGAGTTCATGCGGGTACTGGCGCGCGCGCAGTACCGGCTTGTCGATACCGACCTGTTGCAGCAGCTCGACGATATCGGCATCGACGCCGGGGTAGCGCTTGCCCTTGGCCAGGATCAGCGCCTCGGCAATCTGCTGGCCAATGCGCAGGGTCGGGTTGAGGCTGACCATCGGGTCCTGGGGCACCAGGCCGATGGTGCGCCCGCGCAGGCCGCGTCTCTGGCGTTCGCCGGCGTGGGTGAGGTTGTTGCCGTCCACCCACAGCTCGCCGGCGCTGATGGTTGCGCTTTCCGGCAACAGGCCGAGAATCGCGTTGGCCAGGGTGGATTTACCCGAGCCGGACTCGCCGACAATCGCCAGCGTCTCGCCTTGGGCGATGGTCAGTGACAGCTGGTTTACCGCCAGGTTGCCGTGCCGGTAGCTGACACTAAGCTGGCGAACATCCACTAAAGCATTCATCGCTGAACCTCCTCGAACGTGCGGGCAATGTGGTTGAGGCTGAACACCACCGCGACCAGGAACAGGCCGGGCAGCAACGACACCCAGGGGGCGGTGATCAAAAAGTGCCGACCGTTGGCGATCAACGTGCCCCATTCGGCGGCTGGCGGCGCGGCGCCAAAACCTAGAAAACTCAGGCCGGCGGTGGCGAGGATGGCTGCACCGAAATCCAGGGTCGCCAGTACCGCAACCGGGCCCCACGCGTTGGGCAGGATGTGCCGCAGCAAGGTGCGGCCCCAGCTGGCGCCGCCCAGGCGTGCGGCTTCCACGTACGGCAAGGTCTTGACCCGCAGCACTTCGGCGCGGGTGGTGCGGGCGAATCCGGGGATAATCCCGACGCCCACGGCGATAGCCACCGGCACCGTGCCGAAGCCGATGGCGGTGACAATCGCCAGGGCCAGCAGCAAGCCGGGCAGGGCGAGCAACACGTCGACAAACCGCATGATCACCGCATCGATACGTCCACCGGCAAAGCCGGACAGAATGCCCAGCCCGAGCCCGCCCAACAATGCGATCCCCACCGCCAGAAAGGCCGCCAGCACCGACAGCCTGGAGCCGTAGACCACCCGGGTGTACAGGTCGCGGCCCAGCTCGTCGGTGCCGAACCAGTAGCTCAGGTTCGGCGCCGTGAGCTTGACCGCAGGTGCGGTGGCATAGGGGTCGAAGCTGGTCAACCACTGCGGCGCCACGGCGGCCAGCAATGAAAACACCACAATCAACACCGCCAGGCTGAAACCCGGTCGCCGCAGCAAGGGCATTACTGCCGCCGTGGCACGCTGTCGGCGGGTGCGGCGTTGCCAGAGTGGGGGCGCAAGGCCGAGGTTTTGCTCAAGGATAGTCATGGTCTAGGACACCTTTGGCGTGTGGGAGATGCGCGGGTCGAGCCACGGGTACAGCAAGTCCACCAGCAGGTTGACCAGCACAAAGGCTGCCGCCGACACCGTGACAATCGCCAGCACCACCGGGATGTCCTGGCGCAGCACGGCCTCCTGGGCCAGGCGGCCGATACCGGAGCGGGCGAAGATGGTTTCCACCAGCACCGCACCGGACACCGTGTTGCCCACCTGCAGGCCGATCAGCGTGAGAATCGGCAGCGCCGCGTTGCGAAACCCATGGCGCGCCTGCACCTGGCCACGGCTCAGGCCCTTGGCGTAGGCGGTGACGATATACGACTCCTGCCACACTCCCTGGAAGCTGCGCTGCAGTACTTGGGCATACACCGCCGCACTTGGAATCGCCAGGGTGATCGCCGGCAGTACCAGGCTTTCAAAGCCCCGGCTGCCGGTGGCGGGGAACCAGCCGAGGCCGAAGGCGAACACCTGGATCAGCAACAGGCCCATCCAGAACACCGGCACCGAAAACCCCAGGGATGGCAGGCGCGCCAGGGCTTTTTTCAGCGGTTGCCAGCGGATATAGGCGGTCAGGTAGGCCAGGCCGACACCGCCGACCAGCGACAACACAATCGCCAGGCCGGCCAGGGACAGGGTTTGCGGCAGGCGCTCGGCGAGCAACTCGGCGACCGGGCGGTTCAGCGACAGGGACTGGCCGAAATCTCCGTGCAAGGTGCCCAGTAGCAGGTCGACATATTGCTCGAAGAGGCCCTTGTCCAGGCCGTAATAGGCGCGTGCCTTGGCCAGGTCGGCCACCGACAGCGAATCGGCCTCCATGCCTGAGGCGCTGAGCATGATTGACAGCGTGTCGCCCGGCAGCAGATAGAGGATGAAGTAGGTGATGCTATAGGCCCCCCACAGCACCAGCAGGGCCTGGCCGACGCGGCCGATCAGGTAGCGGCTCATGGCGTGCCGATCTCGATATCACCCAGCAGCGCGAAGCCCTCGGCGGTCCAGCGAAAGTTCTTCACCTTGGGCGACGTTGCAGCCTGCCACACGCGCTCGTACACCGGGAACGCCGAGCTTTCGTCGATCAGCAGGTCCTGCAGGTCGCCATAGGCGGCGGCACGTTGTGCGCCTTGGGTGGCTGTAATGCCGGCATCGAACAAGCCCTTGGCTTTTTCCAGGGTGGCTGGTTCGTAGGTGTTAGTGGCCACGGTGGAGCTGTTGGCGCTGCGCGGGTCGAGGATGGTTTGCAGGATGATCGGGTCGGCGCGGGTCATGTAGTTGATGGTCAGGTCGTAGTTGCCGGCGGAGTTGTTGGCCACCCATTCGGCGCGGGTCACCACGGCGAGTTTCAACTCGATGCCGACCTTGCGCAGTTGGTCCTGGATCAGCACGTCACCCGCGGTTTCGGCCGGGCTGATGTTGTAGCTCAGGCTCAGGCGCTTGCCGTTTTTGCTGCGGTAACCGTCCGCGCCCTTGGCCCAGCCGGCTTGATCCAACAGTTTTTCGGCAGCTGCCGGGTCGTAGCCGAGCTTGCTGCCCTGGCTTTTGAAGTAAGGCGTGGTCACGTCGAAGATGCCGTCCACTACCGGGAACTCGGCGTTATACACGGTGCTGGCGTAGCTCTTGCGGTCGATGGACTTCTGCACGGCCAGGCGCACGTGTTGATCGGCGAGAATGCGTTCGCCACGCGTGTTGGGGTACAGGTTCAGCGCCGGGCCCGGCAGCGAGCGGCTCTGGATGGTCGCGCCCTTGGACTGGAACAGCTTCAGGTCGACTTCCGAAAACGGGTTGCGTGGCCACAGGATGTCGGCCTTGCCCTGCAGGAACAGGCCGTTGCGCACGCTTTCTTCGGGGATGTAGCTGATGTCGACGGCGTCCAGGTGTGCCTCACCCGGGTTCTTCATATTCGCCGAGGGCCACGCGTAGCCCTTGCGTTTGGTCAGGTGCGCGCCGACTTCCGGGGTATAGCTGGCCAGCACAAATGGCCCGGTGCCGACGATCTTGCCCAGCGAGCGCTCCTTGACCGTGAGTGCATAGGACGCGGGCGCGAGGATTGCCAGGTTGGTGGTGGAGGTGGCTTGTAAAAAGCCCGCGTTGGGTTTGGCCAGTACCAGCTTGACGGTGAAATCGTCGACCACTTCGGCGTGGTCATAACCGGCCAGGTAGGTGGCGCCGAAGGTCGCCGGCAGCTCGGTGGCCAGGGCCTTGTCGCTGTCGAACGCGGTTTTCACCGCTTTTGCGTCGAAGCGCTCGCCGTTGCTGAACGTCACGTTGTCGCGCAGGTGAAAGGTGTAGGTCAACGCGTCGTCACTGATCTCCCAGCTCTTGGCCAGCCAGGGGATGATCTTGCCGGTGGCCGGGTCCTGGTCGGTGAGCGACTCGGCGACGTTGCGCAGCAGCACGCGGTGTTCCAGCCAGTAGACCTGGAACGGGTCGACGCTGACCAGGGTGGTGTTGTCGCCAAAAAATGCAATATTCAGGGTTTTGTTCGCTTGCGCCTGGTCACCCGAAGGTGAGCAGGCGGCCAGGCTGATCGCCAGGGCGCAGGGGGCCAGCAGACGGCTCATCAAGTTGGAGGTGTTCAATGGGGTGCCCTCGTTTGGCGATGTGAATCAGAAGTCGTAGGCCAGCTTTGTGTACCAGTAGCCGCCGCCCGGATAGAACGGCGGGTTGCCGTAAGGCGCCAGGCCCAGGTTGCTGTAGACGGCGTGCCGGTCGGGGCGCACGTCGAAGATGTTGGTGCCGCCGATGCTGACGGTGATGCTGTCGACGAAGGTGTAGCTGACGTCGAGGTCGGTGATCCATTTGGCGCCGAAGCTGCGATCCCCGGTGGGGTTGACCGCCAGGGTCTTGACCGCGCCGTAGCGGGCGGTTTGCAGGTTGACCGCGAGGTCCTCGACCTTCCAGTTCGCGCCGAGGATCCACTTGGTCTTGGGCGACGCCTGCGTGAGGTCACCCTCGCGGTCGCGGCCCACCAGGGTCACGCCGGAACCGTTCAGTGCGGCGGGGGTGTCGCGGGCGCCTTCGACGGTGGTCTTGTTCCAGTTAAAGCCCAGGCTCCAGCGCACGTCGCCCCAGGCATCCAGCGCCGTGGTGTGGTCGGCCACCACATCCAGGCCACGAGTGCGGGTGTCGAAGGCGTTGGTGTAATAGTTGACCCAGGTGCCGGTGGGCACGCCCTGGGCGGCGAGGATCGCGTTGACTGCGCCATTGCCCTGATCATAGATATTGCTGGTCAGGGCGATGCGGTCGTCGATGTCGATCAGGTAGGCGTCGGCGGTGATGCTGGTGCGCGGCGCGGGTTGCCAGGTGAGGCCCAGGCCGAGGTTGCGCGACTTCTCCGGTTTCAGGTCATCGCCCCCCAGCGCCTTGGCCAGGTTGCTGCCCGACGGGGTCAGGCGGGTGACTGCCGGAACCACGTTGCCGTTGACGTCGGTGGCCACGCGGTTGTCCGCCACGGTGTAGCCTATCTGGGTCAGCGACGGCGCACGAAAACCAGTGCCGACGGTGCCGCGCACCGCCACGCTGTCGGTCAGCTCGTAGCGCGAGTTCACCTTGAAACCGAAGGTGTTGCCCGAGTCATCGTCGTAATGTTCGACCCGCCCGGCCACATCGAGGAACCAGCGCTCGGTGAGGTCAAAGCCCAGGTCCAGGTAGCCGGCGTAGTTGTTGCGGATCAGGCTGACCTCATCTTCGGGGCGAATGGTCACTGCCGCCTGCGCGCCCGATGCCGCCGGGTAGGTGCCGGTGATGTAGGCCTCGGGGTCGCCGGCGAAGGTGCTGAAATGCTCCCAGCGATGCTCCAGGCCGGCCGACACCTGCACCGGCGACGTGAGGTTGAACAGGCTGTCGTAACGGCGGGTGACGTCGAGGTTGTTGACCCATTGCTCGAAGCGGAAGGTCGCCAGGTTGTCGAATTGGGTCGGCGAGGCGGTGCCCAGCGACGGGTTGATATTCAGGTCGCTGGAGTGGTGCACATTGTTGCGCCCGTAGGTGGTACTCAGGTCCCAGTTCCACTCCGCCACTTGGCCCTTGCCGCCAAACAGCAACTGGTAGTCGCGGTCCTTGATGTTGTTCAGCGGGAAGTAACCGTCGGAGAACACCTCGGGCACCGCCGCGCGGCCGGTGGGCAGGCGCAAATAGTTGGCCGCTTCGGCGTCGCGCTCGCCGTAGGTGGAGAACGAATAAAGAGTCAGGTCTTGCAGCGCCAGCTCGGCGTTGTAGGCCAGGTTGAAGGCCTTGAGGTCGGGGTCGCCGTTCTTGATTGCCACCCGGTCCCATGCCGCTTCCTTGGCCGGATCGTTGAACGCACGTACGCTGCTGTCGGCCTTGTCGTTCCAGGAGGCTTCGCCGCGTTTGCGCGCATCGGCCGAGAGGTGGAAGAAGCCGCCATCGCCGAGTTTGAAACCCTGGTCGCCGGCGACCTTGATGGTTTCGCCCTGGCCGGAATACAACTGCCCATAGCTGGTCTCCAGGTGCCCGCCGTTGTTGGCGGACTTGAGGATGATGTTGATCACCCCAGCCACCGCATCCGAGCCGTACTGGGCGGCGGCGCTGTCCTTGAGTACTTCGATATGGTCGACCGAGCTGACCGGGATCAGGTCGATGTCCACGGCATTCGCGCCGCTGTTGTCGATCGAGCCGCGCTGGCCGGTGGCGCCGTTGTGGCGCCGTTTGCCGTTGACCAGCACCAGGGTGTAGGCCGGGCCGAGGCTGCGGTTGCTCAGCGGGCGGGTCACCGAGTTGTAACCAGCGATATTGGTGCCGAAGTTGAAGGAGGGCAGCAGCTTGGCAATCGCCTCGGACAACTCGGCGCGGCCGGTCTTGAGCAACTGCTCGCTGTTGATCACATCAATGGGTGCCGGGCTGTCGGCGACCGTGCGCTCCTGGCCGCGCAAACCGGTGGAAATCACAGTTACCGTGCCGAGCTTGGCGTCCTCGGCGCAGACGGGCACCGCCGCCAGCAGCAGCGAGCTGGTTAACAGCGACAGGCGGAATTTTTTCAGCGGGCCGGGGAGAGAAATATCTGGCATATCGAGAGAGATCCATGTCAGGAGTACGTCCTCCGCCAGGCATGGGGTCGGTCTGTGAGGTGAAGATATCTCTATAAAAAACTGCGGGGAAAGTCTTTTTTGGAATAAGCTAATTATTAGATAATGTTATTTTTCCGATTAATAAGATCATCTATTTTTATTATCTGGCCGTTGGATGTGCGCGACGTCATCGCCTGTCATAATCCACCCGTCTCACCCCAGCCCCCACACGGAGTCCATCCCATTGATGGTGCTGTTCAATCGATTGAGCGCGTTTTCCATCCAGGCGCGCAGGGCGCTGAAGCTGGTGTGGGGGACGTCGCGGCCCTTATTCATAGGCCTGCTGCTGGCAACCATCGTTGCCGGTCTGTTGCCTGCGCTGGCGGCCTGGATCGGCCAGCGTATTGTCGATGGCGTGGTGCACGCGATGCAGATTCACGCAGCCGGCAGCCAGGCGCCCGTGTGGCCAGTGATGCAGTACGTGCTGGCCGAGGCGGGCGTGTTGGCGCTGCTGGCCGCCGCCCAGCGCGCGTTGTCGATGCAGCAATCGTTGCTGCGGGTGCAGTTGGGGGTGAAGGTCAACCTGATGATTCTGGAGAAAGCCCAGACCCTCTCACTCCTGCAATTTGAAGACGCCGAGTTCCACGACAAGCTGGTGCGCGTGCGCCAGGGCGCGTCGACACGGCCGCTGAGCCTGGTCACCAAGGGCCTGGGGCTGGTGCAGAACCTGATCTCGCTGATCAGCTTTGCCGTGCTGTTAGTGCACTTTTCGCCGTGGGCGCTGGTGATTCTGGTGGTCGGCGCCTTACCGGTGTTCTTCGCCGAGACGCATTTCTCGGGCAATGCGTTTCGCCTGTTCCACCGGCGCGCGCCCGAGACCCGTCAGCAGAATTACCTGGAATCGCTGCTGTCCCACGAGACCCATGCCAAAGAGGTCAAGCTGTTCGGCCTGGCGCCGCTGTTCCTCAAGCGCTACCGCGACAACGCCCGGCGCTTGTACACCGAAGACCGCCAGTTGACGGTGCGCCGGGATGCCTGGGGCTTTGCCCTGGGCCTGCTGGGCACCGCGGCGTTTTATGTGGCTTACGCCTGGGTGGTGCTGGACACCGTGCGCGGCCAGACCAGCCTGGGACAGATGACCATGTATATCGTGCTGTTCAAGCAGGGGCAAAGCGCGATCACCGCCAGCCTCAGCGCGATTGCCGGCCTGTATGACGACAGTCTGTTTCTGTCGGACCTTTATGAGTACCTGCTGACCCCGGTGGTCGTGCCAAGTGGCCGGCTTACCCAGGGCGCGCGTCCCGGCGACGGTCTGCGCTGCGAGCACGTGGGGTTCAGTTACCCAGGCGCTGAGCGGCCGGCATTGACTGACATCAACCTGCACTTGGCGCCGGGGCAAAGCCTGGCCCTGGTGGGCGAGAATGGCTCGGGCAAAACCAGCCTGATCAAACTGCTCACGCGCCTTTACACCCCGCACGAGGGGCGCATTCTGCTGGATGGCAGCGACTTGCAAGACTGGGATGAACAGACACTGCGCCAGCGCACTGGGGTGATTTTCCAGGATTACATCCGCTACCAGATGACCGTCGGCGAGAACCTTGGAGTGGGTGACGTCGATGCGCTGAACGACGAGGCGCGCTGGCGCACTGCCGCAACCCAGGGGGTGGCCGCCGAATTCATCGAGCGCCTGAGCAAGACCTACGGCACACAGTTAGGGCGCTGGCTTGGCGGCCAGGAGTTGTCGGGTGGGCAATGGCAGAAAGTCGCCTTGTCACGCGCGTATATGCGCCAGGAGGCGGATCTGCTGATTCTTGACGAGCCCACGGCCGCGCTGGACGCCGGCGCCGAGGCGGCGGTGTTCGAGCACTTTCGCGAACACGCCAAGGGCCGCATGACGTTGTTGATTTCCCATCGATTCTCCAGCGTGCGCAATGCCGACCACATCATCGTGCTGGACGGCGGGCGAATCCTGGAGGAGGGCAGCCATCACCAGCTGATGGCGGCGGGTGGGCGCTATGCCGAGTTGTTCGATGTTCAGGCGCGGGGTTATCGCTAGGTCTCCGAGCGCTCGTCCAGTCCATGGGGGCAGTCAGCTCGATTTCGCGCGCAGCAGGTCTGTTGAGACTATGCTCATTCCCACCTCAGGCCATGTGCTGGCTTCAGTTGTCGTCCGCCAAGGAAAGGAGTCTGTACATGTCTGGTTCTTCATACCGGGTTCTATTGTTGCACTGGCCGAACGAGCAGTCCGGCCTACTGAAATGGCTTCATCGACAGGCTGTCGGCAGGTGTAGAGGGATGACTGTGGGTCAATCCCAGGCGCGATGGAGGACGGCATGAAGACTCAACCGATCCACACAATCATGTGGCGCTTCGCCGGCTGCCTGGGTGGGCTAATGATGATTGCCGCCAATCCGGTCCAGGCCGCCGACGGTGGTATCGCCGGCGGCCCTACCGCAAGCTATGGCATTGCCTTCAGCAACTCCTATGCGGGCAGTGATTTTCGCAAGGTGATGGTGCGCAACTGGCAGGAGATTGCGCTCCAGGCGCAAAAAGAGGGTTTGATCGGCGAGGCTCCGGTGGTCAGCGCCAATAACTCGGCCTCGGAACAAGCGGCCCATATCCAGGAGATGATCGTCAACGGCGTCAACGCCATCGTCATCCTGGCCGCGTCCGACACGGCCCTCAACGGGGTCATCCGCGATGCCTGCAACGCCGGCATCGTGGTGGTGGTCATGGCCAGCCTGGTCACCGAACCCTGTGTCTATACGGTGGACTACAACTGGTCCGCCATGGGCCGCGTGGAAATGGATTACATTGCCGAGCGCCTCAAGGGCAAAGGGACACTGCTGGAAATCCGCGGCATTGCCGGCGATGCCACCGATAAAAATATCAGCGACGGCATTCGCAAGGCCGCCAGTGACTATCCGGGCCTGAGGTTCGCCAAGACCGTGTACGGGAACTGGACGGAGTCTGTCGCACGCAAGGAGGTGGCGCTGGCGTTGCCATCGCTGCCCGACATTGATGCCGTTGCTACTCAGGGAGGCGACGGTTATGGCGCGGCCATGGCGTTCAAGGCGGCGGGGCGCCCTTTGCCGATCATCGTGATGGGGAATCGTCAGGACGAACTCACCCTGTGGCAACAGGAGCGCGATGCCAACGGCTACGAGACCGTCTCCGTTTCCGCTTCTCCAAGTGTCTCCCAGGTGGGGTTCTGGGTGGCCCAGCAGGTGCTGGCGGGCAAGCAGGTGCCGAAGTTCGTCGAAGTACCGCTGGTGCGTATCGATGCGAAAGACCTCGACGCCTGGCTCGCCAGCATGCCGGTGGGCGGCGCCGCCAACCCGCTCTACAGCCAGGCTTCCGTCGCGGCGATGATCGACGCGGCCGCCAACCATACGGCGCCGCCGGCGCCTTTGCCGGAAGTTGCGAAGTAGTGGCGGGCGGGGGGCGCGGCTGCGGGGCGCCA
Organism: Pseudomonas sp. R2-37-08W; assembly: GCF_003851705.1. NCBI lineage: Bacteria > Pseudomonadati > Pseudomonadota > Gammaproteobacteria > Pseudomonadales > Pseudomonadaceae > Pseudomonas > Pseudomonas sp. R2-37-08W. The sequence continues at coordinate 2,914,406 of NZ_CP027728.1, forward strand.
TGTTGATATTCAAACCCGTCAGTGATCGGCCCATTGCCGTCAAAATTGGCTTGGCGGTCGCCGCCCTGGTGTTCCTGATGTTGACGGTGTCTCTGGTGAACCTCTACGGCCTGCGAGGCATGGTGCGCGCGGTGGACTCGGCCAGTCATTCCGCAGAAATTCTGGCGTCGGTCAACGCGGCCACCGGGCGGGTGGAAAACTTCATTGCCACCCGCGATCAGGAAAGCTTGTCCCAGGCCGAGGGCAGGGTGGCGACGGCTATCGCTGGCCTCACCGCCATTCCGGTGGCCGAGGCGGAATCGCTCAAGGGCAGTCTGGAGCGGCTTGCCGCCGCGATTGCCGCCTTGCGCGCGGCGAGCCTCACCATGGATGGCGAAACGGAGAACATGACCGCCCATTACGGCCGGATGCGAGAGGCGACGACTCTCGTCGAACAGGGCATCGCCGATGGGTTGAAGGCGGTCGACGCTCGCGCCGTTGAGCACCAGGCGCGAGTGAGCAACATCGAAAGTGCCCACCGCATCCTCGATGTCCTGCGCAACGGCGAACGGCTCATCACCGCCAACGTGGCCAGGATCCTGGTGACCGGTGACGGGGTCGCCGCCACTGCGGTGCGTAATGCCTGCGCGGCACTCCAGCCCCTGGTCGAACAGTTGCGCGAGGTGATGGGGACGTCGCAGGAGAGCGAGGTCCTCGACCAGTTGGCCGCGGCGCTCGCGGCTGCCAGTGTGGCGATAGAGCGTCTTGGCGAGGCACCCAGGCTGCGCGCAGAGGAAGTTTTGCGGCATCTCTCCGCCGTGGGGGATGTGGCCGGGCGCCTTGAGGCGCTGTTGAGTGATGTGGATGGGGACGTTGCCCATGACGCCAGCGACATTCAGGCAGCCACCGGTTTGCTGCACAATGCAGCGGCGTTATCCAAGCGTTTCGCCGAGCGTGTGGCGACCCTGGAAGCGCAGACCCTGTCGTTTCGTCTGTCACCGTCGGCCGAGATCGCCGGCGCCGTCGGCACCCTCCTGGACGAGCTACTCCGTCTCTCTCGGGTGCTTCCTTCCTCCGTGGGGCTGCAAGGCACGGCTACGCCGCTGACTGTCAACGAGCAGATTGCCGGCTACCGGGCGGCATTCGCCAGGTTCCATCAGGCAAGCAACGCCTTGAGCGACGCGCGCGACCAGGTTCGCAACGAGGCCCGCAGCGCCGGCCTGTTGGTTGCGCGCTTCGCGGGTCAAGCGCGCTCCGACGCCCTGGTCCACAATGATCGCGGCATGCTTGCGACGATCATTGCGGTTACCGTCGCCATCCTGCTGGCTGGCGCCATTGCCTGGAGCACGTCGCGATTTGTCGCGCAGCCCATCGTGGCGCTGGCCTCGGTCATGCGTCGGCTTGCGGCCGGCGACCTGCACGCCGAGATCGCCAGCGTCGGACGCGGCGACGAGATTGGCATCATGACCCGCGCCGTTCGGGTGTTCCAGGAGAATGCCCTGCGCATCCGGGTGCTGGAGGCCGAAGCCGAAACCGAACGACAGCAAGTCCAGGCCTCTTTGGAGAGAATGGTCGCCGAACGCACCGATACGCTGCACCAACAGACCGAAGTGCTGGAAGCGCAGGCCGTCGAACTTATCCAGGCGCGCAACCAGGCCGAGACGGCCAACCAGGCGAAGAGCGATTTCGTGGCCACGGTCAGCCACGAATTGCGCACCCCCCTGACCCTCATTCTCGCACCCCTGGAGCAGCTCTCGGCGGCGGCCACCCCGCCCGTGGATTGGCGCGTGCAGATCGAGCGCGCCCAACGCAATGCGCTGCGCCTGATGAACCGGGTGAACGATATCCTCGATTTCTCCAAGGCTGAAGCGGGCAAGTTTGAGTTATGTCCAACGTCGGTTGATTTGAACAAAGCGGTGGGGGTGCTGGCCGAGGATGCCGCCATGGTGGCCGAGGGCAAGGGTTGCACCTTGACCTGCAGCATCGACCCCGCGCTCGGCACCGTGTTCCTGGACCCCCGACACTTCGAGAAGATCCTGCTCAACCTGCTGAGCAATGCCATCAAGTTCACGCCCGCTGGCGGCACGGTGCACCTGGCAGTGACGCCGATCGATGGCGAGCGATTTGAACTGGCGGTTCACGACTCGGGGATTGGCATCGCGCCCGACAAACTGCCGCTGCTGTTCCAGCGCTTTTCCCAGATCGACAATTCCGCCACGCGCCACTACAGCGGCACAGGCATCGGCCTGGCCCTGGTCAAGGATCTGGTCGAATTGATGGGCGGCGAAGTCGGCGTCAACAGCGAGCCCGGACGGGGCTCGTGTTTCTTTGTTCGACTTCCGCTGGGGGCTGAGCAAGACAGGATAGCGACCGAAGGCGGCCCTCTGTATGAGCAGCCGTCACTGAGCACAACAAGCTCAACCGAGCAGCGCCACCTGCGGTTTGACGACGGCCACCAGGGCGCTCCAATGCCAGACGCAGACGAGGAGCAGCCCCCGGAACACGCCTCGCGGTCCAGAGTGCTGGTGGTAGACGACAGCCCGGAAATGCTCAGCTATCTCACCGAGCTTTTGCACGACGACTACAGTGTCGCCACTGCAACGGATGGAGAGCAGGCCTGGGCGCTCCTGCAGCGTCGACCGATCGATGTCGTCGTTTCGGATGTGATGATGCCGCTGCTCGACGGCTTCGGCCTGACCGCCAGAATCAAGGCCAGCACCGGTTTTGCCCATTTGCCCGTAATCCTGGTGACCGCCCGCGGCGGCGGTGACGCCTGCGTTTCAGGGCTGGAAAGTGGCGCCGATGACTACATCGCCAAACCCTTCTCGCCGCTGGAGCTCAAGGCTCGCGTTCGCGCGGCGCTGCGCATGAGCCAGGTGCAAAGCGAACTGCATGCCAAATCGCGCCAGGCGGGCATGGCCGAAATCGCCACGGCTGTGCTGCACAACGTCGGCAATGTCCTCAACAGCGTGAACGTCTCGGCAGACCTGGTCAGCAACCAGTTGCGTGCATCCAAAGTCCATGGCCTGGGCAAGGTCGCTCAACTGCTGAACGAACACGTCAACGACCTGAGCGATTTTCTTACCCAGGACCCCAAAGGCAAGATGCTGCCCGACTACCTGCTCAAGCTGGCGCAGGTGGTGACGGCAGAGCAAAAAGGCACTATCGAAGAGCTCGGGCAACTCACCAAGGGCATTGACCACATCAAAACCATTGTCGCTGCCCAGCAGTCCTATGCCGTTGCTGTCAGTGTCGTGGAGACAGTGTCGGTCAGCGCATTAATCGATGATGCCTTGCGCATGAGCGCCGGCTCGCTGGAGCGTCAGGGGGTGACGGTGGTCAAGGAAATTGCCGATGTGCCTCTGCTCGCGCTGGACCGTCACCGTGTGCTGCTGATTCTGGTGAACCTGATCAGCAATGCCAAGCACGCGGTGGAAGGCGTGGCCGATCGCAGCCCATGCGTCACGCTCGATGCCGCCCTCGTTGACTCATCAGGGCTGCGTATTTCGGTGACCGACAACGGCAGCGGGATTACGCCAGAGCACCTGGCGCGGATCTTTTCGCATGGCTTCACCACACGCAAAGAGGGCCACGGCTTCGGCCTGCACAGCTGTGCACTGGCTGCGCAGGAAATGGGTGGCCGCTTGACTGTACACAGCGACGGCGCCGGACAAGGCGCAACGTTTACCCTGGATATCCCCCTTGATGCTTCGCTGAGTCAGTGATGAACAGCGGGAAAATGGATTACGCGCTGCGCCAGCCTGCCCAGAGAAGGAAAATCTTGCCCCCATGGGCTCTGGAGTCCAGTGGAACTGGACGGACGTGACTGAATTAAATTTCGCCGGAACCTTATGTTAATAAAGGCTTTTTGGACTTTAGTGGAATTCCATTACAGGCTATCGGGGTCCCCAAAAAACATCTGAATCCGCGACCGCAACCACCGCTCCCCCGGATCATTATCCTGCGACCCACGCCACGCCATGTGCAGCTCAAACGAACGCACCGGCAGCGGCGGGTCTTCCGCTCGCAAACCACCCGCCGAGGTCAGCGCCTCTGCCGCGTAATCCGGTACGGTGGCGAGGATGTCGGTGCCTGCCAGCAGCGTGCCCAGCCCATTGAACTGCGGCACGGCCAGCACGACGTGGCGTTTGCGATCGAGCTTTTCCAGCTCTTCGTCGATGAACCCGCTCAGGTCACCGGCAAACGAGACCAAGGCATGCGGCCGCGCGCAGAAGTCGTCCAGGCTCAGTGGGCCGGGTACGCTGTCGGCGCGCAGCAGTTTCGGCAGGCTGCGGCGCAAGACCTTGCGCTTGGCGTTGGCCGGCAGGTCGGCGGTGTAGCTGACGCCGATGGAGATTTCGCCGGAGGCCAGCAAGCCGGGCATCAGGATGTAGTTGACGCGACGCACCACCAGCACGATGCCGGGGGCTTCGGCGCGCAGGCGTTTGAGCAATTGCGGCAGCAGGGCGAATTCCACGTCATCGGACAGGCCGATACGGAATACCGCAGTGCTGGTAGCTGGATCGAATTCGGCGGCGCGGCTGACGGCGGTGGAAATCGAGTCCAGGGCCGGGGAGAGCAGGGCGAAGATTTCCACGGCGCGGGCCGTTGGCTCCATGCTGCGCCCGGTGCGTACGAACAGCGGGTCGTCAAACAGCCCGCGCAGGCGTGACAAGGCCGCGCTGATGGCCGGCTGGCCGAGAAACAGTTTCTCGGCGGCGCGGGTCACGCTGCGCTCGTGCATCAAGGTTTCGAATACGATCAAGAGGTTAAGGTCGACACGACGCAGGTCGTTACGGTTCATCTTGTGTCCTGGAAGAGTCAGCGAACTTGACGAGAGCGGCCATATCCAGAACCTCCAAGGTTCCGTTCAGAAGCATGACCGGCATGAATCTTACGGGGAAAGGCTGGTACTCTGCACAAGATAATTGAGTTTTCCTACGATAGCTGAGGTCTATGCCTCACATGCGGAATCAATGACAGGCATGTCGACTATTAATGGCGACCGGTGGTCTTACCGGGAAAGCCCAGATAGAGTTCATGGCATTAGAGGTTACTTTGACGAGGTTTGCGATGTCCCGCACGATTCGTTTTCACAAGTTTGGTCCGGCCGAGGTGCTCAAATGCGAAGAGCATGCAACCGCGCAGCCCGCACCGGGCGAAGTGCAGGTGCGTGTCGACGCGATTGGTATCAGCTGGTACGACGTTTTGTGGCGCCAGAACCTGGCGTCGTCCCATGCACGCCTGCCGTCTGGCCTTGGCCATGAAATGGCCGGCGTGGTTGTCGCCCTGGGCGACGGCGTGGATGACTTGGCGGTGGGCGACAAGGTCGCCAGTTTTCCTGCCGAAAGTCCTAACGATTACCCGGTGTATGGCGAGCAGATCGTCCTGCCCCGTTCGGCCCTGACCCGTTACCCGGATGTCTTGAGCCCCATTGAAGCGAGCGTGCACTACACGCCGCTGCTGATTGCCTACTTTGCCTACATGGACCTGGCGCGGGTCAAGCCTGGGCAATTTGCCTTGGTGACCGATGCCAGCCACTGCGCCGGGCCTTCGTTCGTGCAGTTGGGCAAAGCCTTGGGGGTACGGGTGATTGCCGCGACCAAAGACAGCGCGGAGCGTGAATACCTGCTGTCGCTGGGGGCGGAAAAGGTCATCGTCACCGAAGAGCAGGACCTGCTCATGCAAATCAACAAAATCACGGGTGACCGTGGCGTCGATGTGGTGTTCGACGGCCTGGGCGGGCCGCAGATGTCGCTGCTCGGTGATGTGCTGGCGCCGCGTGGCAGCCTGGTGTTGTATGGCCTGCAAGGCGGTAACCAGACACCTTTCCCGGCCTGCGCCGCGTTCCAGAAGAATATTCAGTTTTTCGTGCATTGCATCGGCAACTTCACCGGCAAGCCGGAGTTGGGCATCATTCAGGACCAGGTGGCGTTGCAGCGCGCCTTGCGGGATATCAACCAACTGACTGCCGACCGGGTACTGGTGCCGTTGAAAACCACGGTGTTTCCGTTCAGTCAATTCGTCGAAGCCCACCGCTATATGGACGAATGCCCGTGCCGCGAACGAGTTGCGTTGCAGGTTGAAGCTGTTTGAGCTGTAGGAGTATTCGCAAATGAATACTCCAGCGTCTGCGCGGATGCAGCAGATGCGCTATTTGTCAGGGCTTAACCCGCGAACGGGTTGAGCCACTCCGAGGGCGTTGCGCCCTGCAAACAATACCTTTGGCCCTTATGCCGCCCTGAAATCCAGCGCGGCGCTGTTGTGTGGGCGTCACTGAAGTTCGCGCCGCAGATCATCTGAACTGCTTTCCTGCGCGGTTCTGTATCTATTAATCATTAGTTGAGTGCCGATAATTGCGGCTTAACCATCATCTCAAGGATTGAGCAATGATCAGCTGCCCGACATTACTGTCTTGCATCAGCAAACTAACGAGGCGTTACCTTGCCCGTCGAAAAAAACGTTCGAAACATCCCTTCTTCTTGCAAGAAGCCAGATTAAGTGGGTGATTTATTATTTGTCGGAGGTTTCGCTAATTAATTAGTTAACGCGCTGTAGGGTAGTGTCGGAACATTCCTAGGAGCTGCCACTTGAGCACACGCGACTGCGGGTTAGCGCGTCTGTCTGTGGGATGGGTTGCCCGCGACTCAGGTGTCCGCTCCGGTAATTTTGTTGCAGGCTGCTAATGTTTAATCATTCTTATGCCCTGCCGCGCAAGACAGACCTACAGATGTAATGGTCAGGCAACGACGTCGCAGAGTTGCTTGAAACTGATATTTCAACTCAGGTAGTAGAACAATGAGCGCAATTCACGAACAAGCCATGAACTATGTTTATCAGCAAGTTCTGCAACGTTTGATGGGGCACTTCACGCGCGCCGAACGGACTGCACTTCAATTGTTGATCCAGCGAATCGTGGTGGCGGCAGGCGGCATGGAACATGTGGGTAACTATAAAGTATTGATCGCCCACGGCGGCGGCGAAGTCAGCAGTTATACGTTGGCGCTGCTGCGTGCGGCGCAGTTGAGCATCGCCGGCCGTACGCCCAAGACCTTTCACCTGCGCGTGGCGACGCTGCGGCATGCAGGGATGACCCAGGCCACACTGGGCAGGCTGAATGAGGGCTACAGCGCGCTGTTTTTTCACGATGACCCGCGGGTGGAGGTGCTGATGGTGGAAAATCAGGAGGTGCAGCCTTTCAATCATCAGCGGCCCGCTTCCAGCGCCGGCCGTGAGGTCAACCAACGCGACCGGCTGATGATCGGGCACCTGACGTCCGGGGATGTGCGGGCCACGCTGTGCACTGACACTTACCTGGCCCTGGGGGATTTCTACCAGCGTGTGAGCACGTGGAACGGCGGCGTGCATGCGCTGGTCAGCGGCGACTCTGCGCGCAAGCAAAGCCAATACCTGGCCTGGCTGAAGCGTTCGGCCCTGGCTGCGGGTGTCGCTGTCCCGCCGCGCCGGCCCGCGTCGCTCAACATTCTGTTTGCGCGCATGGAAGAATGGAGTACCGGTTGCTACCGTGACCTCTACGGCGAGCAATACGTGGAGGCCCAGAGCCCGGGCCGTGGCGGGCACCGCCATGTGGCTTATATCGGGGTTGCCGACCTGCTCGACGAGGTCGACGTTGCCTCGTCACCGCTGCTCACCGAGTTCCTGGCCCACAAATCGGACCCGTTCGACTTTCACTTCAGTCATCCTGACTATCCCAACCCGTTGCTCATGGCGCATCTGCACGGGTTGCAGGCCCAATGCCTGCGTGAGCTGTCCTACGGCGAAGGCGTCGAGGCTTTTGTGCGGCAGGCGAGGGACGCGATGAGCCGTCGACACATTCCAGACACCTTGATCGATGCATTGGGCGGCCACGATGGGCGCATATTGTCGACGACCTATGCCCAGGAATTCTTCGGCCTGGACGAGGGCCAGTTGACTTGCCTGTTGTTCTCTCCCTTCATCCATCATGGCGAGCGCCTCGAGGGTTACCTGCGCCAATGCCACCCCGGCATGCTGGTGGGGCTTCCCGAGTTGCACAAGGCGCTGCAGGGCAGGCCCGCCGCAGAGATGCTGCAGCAGTGGCTGATTGATACCAGCGGCCTGCCATTGCCTCTGTTACAAAACCTGTACCGCAAGCGTCCTCAGCAGGCGGGTCGTGGTACCCAGGCGCGCAAACGGCGTGGGGCGCAGGCGCAGATTGCGCAAGTGTCGGGGCGTTAGCCGCGTGCCTGTGCGTGCGAACCCGGGCGGGCGCTCATGAAACTGCGCGGGGAGCGGCAAGCGGATTTTGCCTACCAGGCGGTGTATCGCTACATGATCAACCTGATCAACGAAGTCAGCCTGGAAAAACCGGTAAAGCTGCCGTCCCTGCGGCAGTTGTCGACCCGCTTGAAGGTGTCGATCTCGACGATCCAGTACGCCTACTCGATATTGGAAAAGGAAGGGCGGATCTACTCGGTGGCCAAGTCCGGCTACTTTGCCTGGCCGGTGGCCGCCAACGCGCCAGTGGCCACGAGTGGGGACTTGCTTGAGCGCCTTTACGCGGCAGCGCGGCGGCCTGGCATGGTGGTACTCAGTGGCGACGAACCGGCGCTGCTGGGCTCACTCGATGGTGCGTTGCTTTCACTGGAGCGCCAACTGATCCGCCGCTATCCGCACCACCTGCAAACCCACTCGCAACCCTCCGGCGTCTGGGAGCTGCGCGCGGCGCTGGCGGCACGTTATACCTCATCGCCCACGCGCTGCTGGCAGGCGGATGAGGTGTATATCGGCGCCGACGTGCGTGGCGTCCTGGAGATCCTGATTGACGCCCTGGGCCTCAAAGGCAGCGTGGTGGTGGCCGAATCACCCTGCGATTACCTGGTCTTGCGCCTGTTGCAGGGGGCCGGCGTGCGGGTAATCGAATTGCCCTGGCTCGCCGACGGCCGCTTCGATCTGAGCACCTTTGAACACCTGCTCAGCCACGAGCCGGTGCACTTGGTGGTGCTGTCATCGGCGGTGAGCATGCCGTCGGGCAGCGTGCTGTCGGTTCAGGAGCGCATGCAGGTGGCGCAGTTGCTGGACCGATTCGGCTGCTGGCTGCTGGAGAATGACACCTTTGGCGAACTGAGCTTCGCACCGTCCTCCGTGCCCCTGCGGCACCTGGTCGAGCCTGAACGGCTGATAGTGTTCTCCTCGTTCGAGAAGATCCTCGGCCCGGAAGCACCGTTTGGTTTTGTACTGTCGCGCCAGCTGAGCCGCGAGCTGCAGCGTCAGTTTTTATTGCGTGCATTCCGCTTGTCGTCGATTCGTCAGCGCGCCATTGCCCGCTTGTACGAAAGCGGGCGGTATGACCAGCATGTGCAGACGTTACGCCAGCGCCTGCGTGAGCAGGCACAGGCCATGAGCCTGCGCCTGGAGGCGCGTCTGGAGGGGCGGGTGAGCTATCGGGTGCCCGGCGCCGGCGCGAGTTTCTGGTTGCAGTCGACGGCGGCAGTGGACATGCGCCATGTGTTCCAGCGCATGGTCACGCAGCAGGTGGTGATCGCTCCCGGTGAGCTGTTCAGCCTCAGCGGTTTGCATCACCAGCATATGCGCCTGGGGCACGCGTTCAGCGGGCATCCGAACCTGGACATCGCCTTGGACGCATTGGCAGAGGCACTGCAGCAGGCGCAGATTTGACGCGTATGAAATTTCTGTATTAGTTGTTGGATCGATACCGTCGCGCCGTAGTCCAAGTCACCGTAAACTGTCATTTTTCCGAATCCTTATTTTTCTCGAGGTTTATGCATGACTATCAGTCCTTTTGCGGGCAAGCCGGCGCCAGCCCAGTTGCTGGTGGACATCCCGCGACTGGTCACGGCCTATTACACCGGCCAGCCTGATGCAGCGATCTCCACCCAGCGCGTGGCCTTTGGTACCTCCGGGCACCGTGGCAGCTCGTTCGAGCTGAGCTTCAACGAATGGCATGTGCTCGCGATCAGCCAGGCCATCTGCCTGTACCGCCAGGCCCAGGGCATCGACGGCCCGTTGTTTGTCGGCCTGGACACCCACGCGCTGTCGACGCCGGCCGGCGCCAGCGCGCTGGAAGTGCTCGCCGCCAATGGCGTGCACGTAATGCTCGCCGAGGGCGACGAATACACACCCACGCCGGCAATTTCCCACGCGATCATCTGCTACAACCGTGGCCGCACCAGCGGGCTGGCGGACGGTATCGTCATCACGCCGTCCCACAACCCGCCGCAAAGTGGCGGCTACAAGTACAACCCGCCTAACGGTGGCCCGGCCGACACCCACGTCACCAAGTGGATCGAAGCCAAGGCCAACGAGCTGCTGGCCAACAAGCTCGCCGGGGTCAAGCGCATCACCCACGCCCAGGCGCTGAAGGCCGATACCACGCACCGGCATGATTACCTCAACAGCTACGTGGCCGACCTGGTCAATGTGATCGACATGGACGCCATCCGCAGCGCCGGCCTGCGCCTGGGCGTCGACCCACTGGGCGGAGCAGGGGTGCGCTACTGGTCGGCGATTGCCGAGCACTACCGGCTGAACCTGGACGTGGTGAACACCGAAGTCGACGCTACTTTCCGCTTCATGAGCGTCGACTGGGACGGCCAGATCCGCATGGACCCGTCTTCCAGCTACGCCATGCAAGGCCTGATTGGCCTCAAGGAGCGCTTCGATGTGGCGTTTGCCTGCGACCCGGACCACGACCGTCACGGTATCGTGACCCCGTCCGGCGGGCTGTTGGCGCCGAATAACTACCTGGCGGTGTCCATCGATTATCTGTTCCAGAACCGTCCCGACTGGCGCGCCGATGCGGCGGTGGGCAAAACCGTGGTCAGCAGTGGCCTGATCGATCGCGTCGCCGCGCGCATCGGTCGGCGTTTGTACGAAGTGCCGGTGGGCTTCAAATGGTTTGCTGACGGTCTGTTTGATGGGTCGCTGGGGTTTGGTGGCGAAGAAAGCGCCGGGGCTTCGTTCCTGCGCAAAGACGGTACGGTCTGGAGCACCGACAAGGACGGCCTGATCCCGGCTTTGCTTGCGGCCGAAATTACCTCGCGCAAAGGCCAGGACCCGAGTCAGATCTATCGCGGCCTGACCGACGCCCTCGGCGAACCCTTTGCCATCCGCGTCGATGCCAAAGCCACGCCAGCGCAAAAAGCCCTGCTGGGCAAACTGTCGCCGGAGCAGGTGACGTCCACGCAATTGGCCGGCGAAAGCATCCAGCAGATCCTCAGCCATGCGCCGGGTAACAACCAGGCGATCGGCGGCTTGAAGGTGATGACCGAAAACGGCTGGTTCGCCGCCCGTCCGTCGGGCACCGAGGACATCTACAAGATCTATGCCGAGAGCTTTATCGGCGAAGATCACCTCAAGCAGCTGGTGGAAGAGGCTCAGGTACTGGTAGACGGAGCAATCTCCCAGTAATCACGCAACACCCATGTGGGAGGGGGCTTGCCCCCGATAGCGATGTGTCAGTCGATATATTCGATGCTGATCCACCGCGATCGGGAGCAAGCCCCTCCCACATTAGAGGCCAACAAGGCTTGAGATCAGGCGAGATCGACCAACACAATCTCGCTGTCTTCAATCGCCGTCACCCGCAACACCTGCTCATCCGCAACCGCCACCCCGTCTCGAGCCTGCGCACGCAAGCCGTTGACTTCAATCGTCCCCGTTGCCGGCACCAGGTACGCCCGGCGGCCGCTGTCCAGCCGATACTCGGCACTTTCCCCGGTCTTCAGATTGGCCGCCACCAGGCGTGCATCGGCACGAATGCGCAGGCTCTGCGTGTCTCCGGCCTTGCCGCTGGCCAGGGTCACGAAGCCTTCGCGCGCACCCTGTGGAAACGGCCTGGCGCCCCAGGAGGGCGGCAGGCCGGCCTCATTCGGGATGATCCAGATCTGGAAGATCTTGGTCGGCGTGGCTTCCAGGTTGTATTCGCTGTGAGCGATCCCGGTGCCAGCGCTCATCACCTGTACGTCGCCAGCCTCGGTGCGGCCCTTGTTGCCCAGGTTATCGGCATGACTGATCGCGCCTTCACGCACGTAGGTGATGATTTCCATGTCGCGGTGCGCGTGCTGCGGGAAGCCGCTGCCCGGCGCGATGATGTCGTCGTTCCACACCCGCAGGTTGCCCCAGTGCATACGCTCGGGGTCATGGTATTCGGCAAATGAAAAGTGATGATGGGCGTCGAGCCAGCCATGGTGGGCGCCGCCCAGGGTGTTGAAGGGTCGAAGTTCAAGCATGATCGTCTCCTGTGGATAGCTCTATGGTCCATCAGTGCATGATCGATAAAAAGCGTAAAAAATGCCTGATTCCTATCTGTTTATTTGATGTTTATCTCAGGTATCAACTTTCACTTCATCGCCTAACCGCATGAGATCAAAGCATTTGGCTGGAACTGAGCGGCAATTCCGGCGACCATGGCGCACTGTAAAAACCTAGCTCATCGCAGGAGTCCGCGTGCCGCACCCACAGCCTGATCTGCCCCCTGAACTGCGCCCCCTGGCTGAAATGCCGCTACTGAAACGGCTTGCCGCGCGCCTGTTCGGCCATGGCCTCACGCGTTTGCGCGCTCAGCATCGGTTTTCGTGGTTGCATGGCCAGGCCGACGGTTTTCGCAGCGGGCATGAAGCCGGGGTGGAATATGGTTACCGCGAGGGCAAGGCGGACGGTTTGGAGGAGGGCCGGCAAGTCCTGCTGATCCGCGATTTCCGGTCCGATGAACCCCGTGCGCCAGGCATTGATGACAGCCTGTTCGATAACTGGCGATTGCCGCTCACCGCTGACATAAAAAAGCGCATCAAGGCCGACGTTGCACGTTTGCTGCCGGCACACGCCCAGCCCAGTGCGGCGCAGTGGAAGATGATCTTCAGCGACACGCCGTCCACTTCGGTGATTGCCGGTGCCGGTGCGGGCAAGTCCACCTCTCTGGTACTGCGCATTCTGTTGCTCACCCATTACCTGGGCTTCGAGTTGAGTTCGATGACCGTGGTGACGTTTACTCGCGAATCGCGCAAAGACTTCATCCAAAAGCTCATGCACATTCTCAGCTTATGGGGCCAACCCCTTGACCATAAAGAGGCCCAGGCGGTGGTGCGCACCTTTCACTCACGCATCCTGCCGATGGTGCGCAGCCTGCCGGGCTTTGAGCGACTGCAAGCCTTCGAGAACCTCAGCGCCGGGTTCGAGGATGCCGACAGCAACCCGTTCGACCTGCGCATCAACGACGCCCAGCGCCAGCAGATGAACGCGTGTTACCACCGCTTGCACGGCCGCCATGCGCGTTTTCGCGAGTTGATCGCACCGCTGGCACGCCATGGGCTGCAGCTCAAGGAACTGGAGCGTGATCATCCCGATGTGCAGAAGCGCGTGGCGGTCACGGAATTGGCGGCCAAGCGTGACGAAGAACTCTGTGACGTCATCGAGGACCTGTGGTTTCGTGCTGGCGCCTGGCCCATCAAGGGCATCGAACCGAGCCGGCAGACGTTCGAGATCAATGGCGCGCAGTTTCATTGCCATGGCTATATCCCTGAACTGGACGCCTGGGTAGTGCTGGGCTTCGATTCGCGGGAAAACCCCCAGATCAGCCGGCCAAATGCCAAGCTATCCGTGCGCGCAGAGTGGGCGGTAAAGCGCACGCTGTTTCAAGCTTTCTGTCGTAAGCCATTGATATGGATAGAAAGCTATGAATCTTCAAAGCGATTGTTAAGTTGCCTGGCGGGCGATGCCACGGCCGGGCCCGGGTTTGATTACAAGGTCAAGGGCGAGCTTGCCTCGGCGCCGCTCCTCGACAGCTTCGTCATGGCCGCCGGCTTTATCGAGAACCTCGGGTTGGATGTGCCCACCGCCGTGGGCCGGATGAGCTTCGCCAAAGACGATCCGGACCGCTTGTTCTTCGAGGCCCTGGGTATTTTCTGGAAAGCCCTGGAAGACCACTTGCTTGAGCAATCGCCGCCGATCATGACCTATAACCGCATGTTTTCGTTGTTTGGCGAAAACACCCCAGAGAACCTCAAGCTGCTCAGCGACGCGCTGCTGCGGCCGATGTCGCACCTGATGATCGACGAATTCCAGGATGTGTCGCCGCAGATCGTCTCGTGGATCCGCGCCAGCCTGCGTGAAATCCGCAGCCGTGGCCCGGCCATGCACGTGGGTCGCGGGGCGCAGCGTTCATCGTTGCTGTGCGTAGGGGATGACTGGCAGTCCATCTATGGCTGGCGCGGTAGCTCGCCCACGTACTTCATGGAATTCAACAAGGAGTTCACCTCGCCGAGCACCACCCGCGTCATGCTGAGTGAGAATTACCGTAGCCACCAACACATCATCGACGCTGCCGAGCACATCGTGCGCAGTGCCCCGGCCATTCCCGGCAAGAAGGCGAAGGCCGCTGGCGAGCCCAGGCCCTTGGTGCCGGTGACGGTGCTGGAGCGCGACGATGCGGCGTTGGCCCGGCAGTTGATCGAGCACTATCAGCGGGGCGGTACAGTATTAATGCTGTATCGAAAAAGCAGCGATAAGCTGTTGATACAAGAGCATATTCAGGCGGTAGTTAATCTGGATTCGAGTTTGCCACCGCAGGCGCGCAGGCTGAAACAGCTGACCTACCACAGCGCCAAGGGCCTGCAGGCGGATGCGGTGTTTCTACTCGGGGACTGCCAACACCTGACCAGCTCGCCTTACAAGAACCAGGTCTACCGCATGGCGGGCCTGGGCAGGGACGGCGACAGCGAGGCGTACGACAACGCCCAAAAAGACGAAGTGCTGCGCCTGGCCTATGTCGGCATCACTCGAGCAGTCAGCCACTGCTATTGGTATGTGGAAAAGCCGGAAGGCCAGGCGGTGAATGTGCCGAAGGCGTCGGAACGGGTGGACGGCAAAAAAGTGTTTTTCGACGATCAGCGCGGTTAATGTGGGAGGGGGCTTGCCCCCTCCCACAGTTGGATCTCACAGGTCTGCAGCAATTGATCAGGCCCGCAACGACAGAGGCGGCACAAAACACTCCAGCTCAGCTTCCACCGCCTCGATAATGCGCTCCACATCGGCGGCGTTCATCACCGTAGCGCAGGGAATGCCAGCGATCGCGATCAGCGTCTCGCCGCTGGCCCGGTCGAACAGGCGGGCAACCATGCTGCCGGGGGCGTCCATGCTCCCTTCGAAGCCCATCGGATGAAAATGCCAGCGCATCAGCTGACAGGCATTGGGGAATGTCACTTTGTTCATGTTGCCTACCTTGTTCATTGAGCGCTTCCTTTAGCTCGCGGCAGGGGCCAGGACCTTCACTAGTCATGGCATCGAACCCTCAAAATAGCATTCGTTCGCAAGCACGGCGCGACTTTTTCAGGCCCGTTCGGCGGTTCTTTGAACGGACATTGACCTGGATCATGTCCCAAACCCCAGGGTGTCCAGGTCACGCCCCAATGTGTGGATAAACAACGAGCGTATGTCCCAGTAAAAGGGGACAGCGGAGTCTATTACTTACAAGTAGTGGCTCTTTAATGTCGCTAATGACACCGTGACAATATATTGGATCCATTAAATACGGCGCTCAACTAGAGCGGCTTATGGGTATTTAATATTTAAATATCACTTTGGCCTATTTGGTCGTTCAAATACAACCGTCCCCAACAAACGCGGCGCGCGACTTCTCCAAGTTGCCTGCGGGTCAGCTTTTCCCTGCTGAAATATGTGTAGACGAAAGATTTCAGATTGTGTCAGTTTTCTTACGCCTTCAAAAGAGGTGAGTGATAGGACTATCCTCGCCCGCGAGGTTCCTATCGAACAAAGACTGATGCACTTGCAAACAAGGAAGTACGTTTATGTCAAAAGTAAAAGACAAGGCTATTGTATCTGCCGCGCAAGCCAGCACTGCTTACTCGCAAATCGATAGCTTCAGCCATTTGTATGACCGTGGCGGCAACCTGACGGTCAATGGCAAACCGTCCTACAGCGTGGACCAGGCAGCGACCCAGCTGCTGCGGGATGGCGCCGCCTACCGGGACTTTGATGGCAACGGCAAGATCGATCTGACCTACACCTTCCTCACCTCGGCATCCTCGAGCACCATGAACAAGCATGGCATCTCGGGCTTCAGCCAATTCAACGCCCAGCAGAAAGCACAGGCCGCACTGGCCATGCAATCCTGGTCGGATGTTGCCAACGTGACCTTTACCGAAAAGGCTTCCGGCGGTGACGCACATATGACCTTCGGCAACTACAGCGGCGGCCAGGATGGCGCGGCGGCTTTCGCCTACCTGCCCGGCACCGGTGCAGGCTACGACGGCACCTCGTGGTACCTGACCAACAACAGCTACACGCCGAACAAAACCCCGGACCTGAACAACTATGGCCGGCAGACCCTGACCCACGAAATCGGCCACACCCTGGGCCTGGCTCACCCTGGCGACTACAACGCCGGGAATGGCAACCCGACCTATAACGACGCGACCTATGGACAGGACACGCGTGGCTATAGCGTCATGAGTTACTGGAGCGAGAGCAACACCAACCAGAACTTCAGCAAAGGCGGAGTGGAGGCTTACGCTTCCGGTCCGCTGATCGACGATATCGCCGCGATCCAGAAGCTCTACGGTGCCAACCTCAATACCCGCGCCGGTGACACCACCTACGGTTTCAACTCCAACACCGGGCGCGATTTCCTCAGCGCCACGTCCAACGCCGACAAGCTGGTGTTCTCGGTATGGGACGGTGGTGGCAATGACACCCTGGACTTCTCCGGCTTCACGCAAAACCAGAAGATCAACCTCAATGCCACCTCGTTCTCCGACGTCGGCGGCTTGGTGGGCAACGTTTCCATCGCCAAGGGCGTGACGGTCGAGAACGCCTTCGGTGGCGCGGGCAACGACCTGATCATTGGTAACCAGGCCGCCAACCTCATCAAGGGCGGGGCTGGCAACGACCTCATCTACGGTGGCGGCGGTGCGGACCAACTGTGGGGCGGCGCCGGCAGCGACACCTTTGTGTTCGGTGCCGTGTCCGATTCCAAGCCAGGGGCGGCGGACAAGATCTTTGACTTCACCTCAGGTTCCGACAAGATCGACCTGTCCGGTATCACCAAAGGCGCGGGCGTGAGCTTCGTCAACGCGTTTACCGGGCATGCCGGCGACGCGGTGCTGTCCTACGCCTCGGGTACTAACCTGGGTACGTTGGCCGTTGACTTCTCCGGGCACGGCGTGGCGGATTTCCTCGTCACCACCGTTGGCCAGGCGGCTGCCAGCGACATCGTGGCGTGATGTAAAGCGCGGCGCTCCGGCGCCGCGTTCCAGGATGGAGCCAAACGATGCAGCGTTTTTCCAAGTGGTTGACCCTTTTGATCGTGTCGGCAGGAGCCCATGCAATGGCGAGCAGTCTTGTTTTACCCAGCACCGCGCAGTTGGCGGGGCATTGGCAGTTGCACCAGGGTGACCAGGTGTGCGCGCTGGACCTGCTCGAGCAGTCCAACAGCCTGGGGGGCGATGTGGCGTGTGTCGCACAATGGCTGGGCGATAAACCGCTGACGTGGTCGCCGACGCCGGACGGTATCTGGCTGATGAATGCCGAAGGCAGTGGCATTACGCACTTGAATCGCCAGAAGGAGGGCGAATATCAGGCCCGCACTAAATCTGGAGCCGTCGTGGTGCTGCAACGTACACCTTAGTTTCAGGTTATAAGCTTATAACTTCATTTGTTAGTTGACCGCCCGCTATTCAGGGGTAGGGCAACTAGTGCGCGTACTTTGGGTTCATGGAAGATAAGAAGATATGACCAAGCCCCATACCGTTGCACCCTTGTTCAAGGCGCTGGGTGAATACAAGAGCATCTTGATCAGCGTTGGCTGTTTTACCGCGTTGATTAACCTGTTGATGCTGGTGCCATCGATTTACATGCTGCAAGTGTACGACCGCGTGCTGTCCTCCCAGAATGAAACCACCCTGGTGATGTTGACGTTGATGGTCGTGGGGTTCTTTGCGTTTATAGGCCTGCTGGAAGTTATCCGCAGTTTTATCGTGATCCGCATCGGCGCCCAGTTGGAGCGGCGGTTCAACTTGCGCGTGTACAAAGCCGCATTCGAACGCAACCTGCAACGCGGCCAGGGACACGCCGGGCAGTCCTTGGGCGACTTGACCCATATTCGCCAGTTCATCACCGGGCCTGCGTTATTCGCATTTTTCGATGCGCCGTGGTTTCCCATCTACCTGTTTGTGATTTTCCTGTTCAACCTGTGGCTCGGCGTGTTGGCCACGGCCGGCGCGGTGCTGTTGATTGCACTGGCCTGCCTCAACGAATACCTGACCAAAAAGCCCCTGGGCGAAGCCAGCGGTTATTCCCAACAGTCGACTCAGTTGGCCACCAGCCATTTGCACAATGCCGAAACCATCCAGGCCATGGGCATGCTCGGCGCGCTGCGCCAGCGTTGGTTCGCGGTGCATTCGCAGTTCCTCGGCTTGCAGAACAAGGCCAGCGACACCGGTTCGGTGATCACCTCCCTGAGCAAATCCCTGCGCCTTTGCCTGCAATCCTTGGTGTTGGGTCTCGGTGCGCTGCTGGTGATCAAGGGCGATATGACCGCCGGGATGATGATCGCCGGTTCCATCCTGATGGGCCGGGTACTCAGCCCCATCGACCAGTTGATCGCCGTGTGGAAGCAGTGGAGCTCGGCCAAGCTGGCCTACCAGCGCCTCGACGAGCTGCTGCGCGAATTCCCGCCGCAGGCCGAGCAGATGGCCTTACCGGCGCCCAACGGCCAGGTGAGCTTCGAGCAGGTCAGCGCCGGCCCGCCGGGTCGGCGCCTGGCGACCCTGCACCACGTCAACTTCAACCTCGGCGCCGGTGAAGTGCTGGGCGTGCTCGGCGCCTCGGGTTCCGGTAAATCCACCCTGGCGCGCGTACTGGTAGGCGTGTGGCCGACCCTGGCCGGCACCGTGCGCCTGGACGGCGCGGATATTCACCGCTGGGACCGCGACGACCTCGGCCCGCATATCGGCTACTTGCCCCAGGACATCGAACTGTTCAGCGGCAGCATCGCCGACAACATCGCGCGCTTTCGCCAGGCCGACCCGCAGCTTGTGGTGAAGGCGGCGCAACAGGCCGGGGTGCACGAGTTGATCCTGCGCCTGCCCCAGGGCTACGACACCCTGCTGGGCGACAACGGCGGCGGCCTGTCCGGCGGGCAGAAGCAACGCGTGGCCCTGGCCCGCGCACTGTATGGCGGCCCGCGGCTGATCGTGCTGGATGAGCCCAACTCAAACCTCGACACCGTCGGCGAAGCCGCGCTGGCCAGCGCCATCGTGCAGATGAAGGCTCAGGGCAGCAGCGTGGTGCTGGTGACGCACCGTTCCTCCGCATTGGCCCAGGCTGACAAGTTGCTGATCCTCAACGAAGGTCAATTGCAGGCCTTCGGACCCAGCCAGGAAGTGCTGCGCGCGTTGTCCGGGCAGCAGGAAGCACCGAAGGAAAAACCCGGCGTCAGCTTTAGTCGCCAGTATCAGGCCGGAAGGAATCCAGGCGCATGAGCAGCCTTATCGTTGAACAACACGACGCACGTTTCTTCGTCCGCATGGGCTGGCTGCTGACTGTGGTGGGCGCCGGTGGTTTTTTCCTCTGGGCCAGCCTGGCGCCGCTGGACCAAGGCATCCCGGTGCAGGGCACGGTGGTGGTGTCGGGCAAGCGCAAGGCCGTGCAAACCCTAAGCCCCGGCGTGGTCAGCCGGATTCTGGTGCGCGAAGGCGAGGTGGTGAAGCAGGGCCAGCCGCTGTTTCGCCTCGACCAGACCCAGCACCAGGCCGACGTGCAGTCGCTGCAAGCGCAGTACCGCATGGCCTGGGCCAGCGCCGCGCGCTGGCAGAGCGAACGTGACAACCTGCCAGGCGTGCGCTTTCCGGCCGAACTGAGCGCCAACCCCGACCCGGCCCTGGCGCTGGTGCTCGAAGGCCAACGCCAACTGTTCAGCAGTCGGCGC
The DNA here is from genome assembly GCF_003851705.1 of Pseudomonas sp. R2-37-08W. Lineage (NCBI taxonomy): Bacteria > Pseudomonadati > Pseudomonadota > Gammaproteobacteria > Pseudomonadales > Pseudomonadaceae > Pseudomonas > Pseudomonas sp. R2-37-08W. Next base: position 2,934,327 of record NZ_CP027728.1, read on the forward strand.
GAAGCCTTTGCCCGTGAGCAGGCGGGCATCCGTGCAAGCATCGACGGCGCCACGTCGCAGTTGGGCGGCATGCGCCGCGCCCGCACTGACCTGAGCGCCCAGGCGCAATCCCTGCGTGAGCAACTGAGCAACCTGCAACCCCTGGCCGATAACGGCTACATCCCGCGCAATCGGCTGATGGACTACCAGCGCCAGTTGTCCCAGGTGCAGCAGGACCTGGCGCAAAACGCCGGCGAGACCGGCCGCGTCGAGCAGGGCATTGTCGAATCGCGCCTCAAATTGCAGCAGCACAGCGAGGAATATCAGAAGGAAGTGCGCAGCCAACTGGCCGATGCGCAACTGCGCAGCCTGACCCTGGAGCAGCAACTCACCTCCGCCGGGTTCGACCTGCAGCACAGCGAAATCAACGCGCCGGCCGATGGCATCGCGGTCAACCTCAGCGTACACACCGAAGGCGCCGTAGTGCGGGCCGGTGAAACCCTGCTGGAGATCGTGCCCCAAGGCACGCGCCTGGAAGTGGAAGGGCACTTGCCGGTGCACCTGGTGGACAAGGTCGGCACGCACCTGCCGGTGGACATCCTCTTCACCGCCTTCAACCAGAGCCGCACCCCGCGCGTGCCGGGGGAGGTGAGCCTGATTTCCGCCGACCAGATGCTCGATGAAAAGACCGGCGCCCCCTATTACGTGTTGCGCACCACGGTCAGCGAGGCAGCGCTGGAAAAACTCCACGGCCTGGTGATCAAGCCGGGCATGCCCGCCGAGATGTTCGTGCGCACCGGCGAGCGCTCGTTGCTCAATTACCTGTTCAAGCCGCTGCTCGACCGCGCCGGCTCCGCGTTGACCGAGGAATGAACATGAAACCTGTGTTCATCGCCTTGCTGTTCAGCTGCGCCAGCGCGCACGCCGCCATGGGCCCGTTCGATGTGTACGAGCAAGCCCTGCGCAATGACCCGGTGTTCCTCGGCGCGATCAAGGAGCGCGACGCCGGCCTGGAAAACCGCACCATCGGCCGCGCCGGCTTGTTGCCCAGGCTGTCGTACAACTACAACAAGGGCCGCAACAACTCCGAGGCGCACTTGCCCGATGGGCGCGGTGGCAGCTATCGCGACGACCGCAACTACAACAGCTACGGCTCCACCTTCAGCCTGCAACAGCCGCTGTTCGACTACGAAGCCTATGCCAACTACCGCAAGGGCGTGGCCCAGGCGCTGTTTGCCGATGAAAGCTTTCGCGACAAGAGCCAGGCGCTGCTGGTGCGGGTGTTGAGCTACTACACCCAGGCGCTGTTCGCCCAGGACCAGATCGACATCGCCCGTGCCAAGAAAAAAGCCTTCGAGCAACAGTTCCAACAGAACCAGCACCTGTTCCAGCAAGGCGAGGGCACCCGCACCGATATTCTCGAGGCGGAATCGCGTTATGAGCTGGTCACCGCCGAAGAGATCCAGGCCCTGGATGAGCAGGATGCGTCCCTGCGCGAGCTGGGTGCGTTGATCGGCGTGCAAAGCGTCAACATCAACGACCTGGCACCGCTGAACCAGGGTTTCGCCGCGTTCACCCTGTCGCCGGCCAACTATGACACCTGGCATGAACTGGCGATCAGCAACAACCCGACGCTCGCCTCCCAGCGCCAGGCCCTGGAAGTGGCGCGCTATGAAGTGGAGCGCAACCGCGCCGGGCATTTGCCCAAGGTCACTGCGTACGCCAGTTCGCGCAAGCAGGAGTCCGACAGCGGCAACACTTACAACCAGCGCTACGACACCAACACCATCGGCGTCGAGGTCAGCGTGCCGCTGTATGCCGGTGGTGGCATCTCGGCGTCCACGCGCCAGGCCAGCCGCGCCATGGAACAGGCCGAGTACGAACTGGAAGGCAAGACCCGCGAAACCCTGATCGAACTGCGCCGCCAGTTCAGCGCGTGCCTGTCCGGGGTGAGCAAGCTGCGCGCCTATCAAAAAGCCCTGGCCTCCGCCGAGGCGCTGGTGGTGTCGACCAAGCACAGCATCCTCGGCGGCGAGCGGGTCAACCTCGATGCATTGAATGCCGAGCAGCAGCTCTACAGCACCCGCCGCGACCTCGCCCAGGCGCGGTACGACTACCTGATGGCCTGGACCAAATTGCACTACTACGCGGGCAACTTGCGTGACACCGACCTGGCCAAGGTGGATGAAGCCTTCGGCCCGGAGAGAAAATTGTAGGCGTGTGAATAACAATAAACAGGAGTGTACGGATGATCACGGATTCACCACGTTTCAAACCTTTCACCGCAGGCTCATTGCTGCTGTTGTCCGTTGCGGCACAGGCGCAATACGCCGAAACCGGCCAGCCGGGTGATCCCGCCAGCTGGCGTTCCGCCGAGTACCAGAGCGACTGGGGCCTGGGGCGCATGAAGGCGGATGAAGCCTATGCCGCCGGAATCAGCGGCAATGGCGTGAAAATCGGTGCGCTGGACTCGGGTTTCGATACCAATCACCCCGAAGCGGCCAAAGACCGTTTCCACCTGGTCACCGCCAGCGGCACCTACGTCGACGGCAGCGCCTTCAACACCACCGGCGCGCTCAACCCGAACAACGACTCCCACGGCACCCACGTCACCGGCACCATGGGCGCGGCCCGCGACGGCGTGGGCATGCACGGCGTGGCGTATAACGCGCAGGTGTATGTCGGCAACACCAACGCCGACGACAGCTTCCTGTTCGGCCCCACCCCGGACCCCAAGTATTTCAAGGCGGTGTACACCGCCCTGGTGGATTCCGGCGTGCGCGCCATCAACAACAGCTGGGGCAGCCAGCCCAAAGACGTCAGCTACCAGACCCTGGACGACCTGCACGCGGCCTACGCCCAGCACTACAACCGCGGCACCTGGCTGGACGCGGCGGCGGACGTGGCCAAGGCCGGCGTGATCAACGTGTTCAGCGCCGGCAACAGCGGTTACGCGAACGCCAGCGTGCGCTCGGCGTTGCCCTACTTTCAGCCGGAACTGGAAGGCCACTGGCTGGCGGTGTCGGGGCTGGATAAAGCCAACAACCAGAAGTACAACAAGTGCGGCATCGCCAAGTACTGGTGTATTTCCACGCCCGGTGCGCTGATCAACAGCACCATCCCGGACGGCGGTTATGGTGTGAAATCCGGCACTTCGATGTCGGCGCCCCATGCCACGGGCGCATTGGCGCTGGTGATGGAACGCTACCCCTACATGACCAACGAGCAGGCGCTGCAGGTGCTGTTGACCACCGCCACCCAGCTCGACGGCTCGATCACCCAGGCGCCCAACGCCATCGTCGGCTGGGGCGTACCGGACCTGGGCCGGGCGATGCACGGGCCGGGGCAGTTGCTCGGTGCGATGGACGTGAACCTGGCAGCCGGGCAGGGCGATGTGTGGAGCAATGGTATTTCTGACCAGGCATTGCTCCAGCGTCAGGCAGAAGACCGCGCCGAGCACAGCGCCTGGCAGCAGACCCTGCTCGATAAGGGCTGGCAAAACGGCGTGGGTGCCACGGCCAGCCAGCAGGACCAGACCGACTACGCCGTGGGCAACGCGCGCGATCAAGCTGCAGCGAATCGCGTGTACGAAGGCAGCCTGATCAAATCCGGCGCGGGTAGCCTGGTGCTCAGCGGCGACAGCACCTATCGCGGCGCGACCACCGTCAACGGCGGCCTGCTGGCCGTGAACGGCTCGTTGACCTCGGCCGTCACCGTCAATAACAGCGCCACCTTGGGCGGTTCCGGGCGTATCGGCGCGCTGTCGGTCAACAACGGCGGGCGTGTCGCGCCGGGCAATTCAGTGGGCACATTGCAGGTGGCGGGGGATGTGAACCTGGGCGCAGGCTCTACCTACGCGGTCGAACTGACCCCGACCAGCAGCGACCGCATTGTCGCCGGCGGCAAGGCCGTGCTCGGCGGCGGTACGGTGACCCTGGCCCTGGAAAACAGCCCGACCTTATTGAGCCAGAGCCAGGCCCAGAGCCTGATCGGTCGCCAATACTCGATCCTTGAAGCGGCCGGCGGTATCCAGGGCCAGTTCGGCCAAGTGCTGCCGAACTACCTGTTCCTCGGCGGCACCCTCGACTATGCCGCCAACGGCGTGCAATTGGCGGTCGGGCGCAATGACGCCAGCTTTGCCAGCGTCGGCGCCACCCGAAACCAGCGCGCCGTCGCCACGGCCGCCGAGCAATTGGGCGCCGGCAACCCGGTGTATGAAAGCCTGCTGCAGTCGGACTCGGTTGCCACGGCGCAACAGGGCTTGCAGCAACTGTCCGGTGAAATCTACCCGGCCGTGGACGCGATGTTGATCAACGACAGCCGCCAACTGCGTGACGCGGTAGGCGAACGTCTGCGCCATGTGCCGGTGGCCGGTGAAAGCAACCTGTGGCTCAAGGCCCTGGGCGCCTGGGGCAAGTCGGACACTCGCAGTGAAACGGCGGGCGCCACTACCTCCATCGGCGGCTTGCTGGCCGGGGTCGACGGCGCACTCGACGAACAGACCCGCATCGGCGTGGTCGCCGGCTACAGCGACAGCTCCTTGAGCCTGGGCAGCGGCACGCATTCATCGGCGTCCATCGACAGCTACCACTTCGGCGCGTATGCCGGGCGTGAGCTGGGCGCCTGGAGGGTGAGCGTCGGCGGTGCCTACAGCTGGCATCGTGGCGATGTGAAACGTGACCTGCAATACGGCGAGGTCAGCGGCAAGCAGAAAACCAAGCTGGATGCGCGCACCGCACAGCTGTTCACCGAAGCCGCCTACCGCATTCACCTGCAGCCGCTGGCACTGGAGCCGTTTGCCAACTTGGCCTACGTGCACCTGGACAGTGAGTCGTTCCACGAAAAAGGCGCCGCAGCGGCCCTGGAACGTGGCAGTGATCGACGTGATGCGGTGCTCGGCACCCTGGGGCTGCGGGCGTTGAAAAGCCTGGCGTTGAACGACCACCAGCAGCTTGAGCTGTCGGGCTCCCTGGGCTGGCAACACAGCCTCACTGCCGTCGAATCCGAAGAACACCTGGCGTTTGTCGCAGGTGGCCCTTCATTCGCCGTGCGCAGCGCGCCGTTGCTGCGCGACGCGGCCCTGGTGGGCGTGCAGGCGAGCCTGGCGCTGAGCCCGTCGACGCGGGTCAACCTGGATTACAACGGCCAATTGGGTGGACGCGAGAAAACCCAGGGCGTGGGGCTGAGCCTGAACTGGCAGTTCTAGGGGAAACACCGCAGTTCAACTGTGGGAGGGGGCTTGCTCCCGAAGGCGGCGTGTCAGACGCCCGTTGTGCCGACTGATACATCGCCATCGGGAGCAAGCCCCCTCCCACATGGGAAGTGGTTCACATACTGGCAATAAGAAAACTAAGGAAGGTCACCGTGAAAAAACGCAAGTCAGGGTTAACTACCGCCATCCCCACAGGCCCGGGCTATCCGCTCAAGGCCTTGAGCAGCGTGCCATACGGCGCGTTGTTGTGTTGCCTGGCAAGCCTGGGGACCGCCCAGGCCGCACCCTATGTGGAAACCGGCAAGCTGGGCGACGCCGCCAGTTGGCGCAGCAATGAGTTCAAGGCCGATTGGGGCCTGGGCGCGGTGCATGCCGACACCGCGTATGCGGCGGGCTACACCGGCAAAGGCGTCAAGCTGGGCATCTTCGACCAGCCGGTGTATGCCCAGCACCCGGAATTCGCCAGCCCCAACAAAGTGGTGACGATCGTCACCGAGGGCATCCGCCAATACACCGACCCGTATATCCCGGTGAAGGCAGGTGATGCGTTTCGCTATGACGGCACGCCGTCCCTGGGCTCCAATGGCAAGCTGGGCAACCACGGTACCCATGTCGGCGGCATTGCGGCCGGTAACCGCGACGGCGGACCGATGCATGGCGTGGCGTTCAACGCGCAGATCATCAGCGCCGAAAACGGTGACCCAGGCCCGGAAGACGGGATCATCCTGGGCAACGATGGTGCGGTGTACAAAGCCGGTTGGGATGCACTGGTGGCCAGTGGCGCGCGGATCATCAACAACAGTTGGGGCATTGGCATCGGTGACCAGTACGCCAAGGGCGGCCGCGATCCGGCCTTTCCCAACTTCACGGTCAATGAAGCCCAGGCGCAGTTCAACACCATCCGGCCGATTCTCGGCACGATTGCCGGCGGTGCTTACCAAGGTGCGATCGACGCCGCCCGCAGCGGTGTGCTGACCATCTTTGCCGCCGGTAACGACTACAACCGCAACAACCCGGATGCCATTTCGGGCCTGGCGTATTTCGTGCCGGACATTGCGCCGAACTGGCTGTCGGTGGCGGCCCTGCAGCAGAACCCGGACACCAGCAGTGCCAACCCGTACGTGATCAGCACCTTCTCTTCGCGCTGCGGCTATGCGGCGAGTTTCTGTGTGTCGGCACCGGGCACCAAGATTTTCAGTTCGATCATCAACGGCACCAACCTGGACAACCTCACCACCGACTACGCCAACTTCAACGGCACCTCCATGGCCGCGCCCCACGTGGCCGGCAGTGCGGCGGTGCTGATGGAGCGCTTCCCGTACATGAGTGGCGACCAGATCTCCACGCTGCTCAAGACCACCGCCACCGACCTCGGCGCGCCGGGCATCGACTCGCTGTACGGCTGGGGCATGATCAACCTGGGCAAGGCAGTCAATGGCCCGGGGATGTTCATTACCGCCGAGGATATTCCGGCTGAGTTTCGCATCGACGGCGCCTATGGCACTGGCCAGTTCGTCGCGGACCTGCCGGGCATCGGCGCGGTGGTGGATGCCGGCAAACCGACCCAGCGCGTGTGCAACGACGTGCATTGCGGGCTGGATGTGTGGAGCAACGACATCGCCGGGCATGGTGGCCTGACCAAGCAGGGCATTGGCGCCCTGGTGCTGACCGGCGCCAACACCTACAGCGGCCCGACCCTGGTTAACCAGGGGTTGCTGGCGATCAACGGCTCGGTTACCTCCGACGTGACGGTCAGCCAGAGTGGCATCGTCGGTGGCTCCGGGCGCATCGGTTCGCTGAGCGCAAACAGCGGCGGCACCGTGGCGCCGGGCAACTCCATCGGCACGCTGAACGTGGCGGGCAATGTCACCTTCGAGCCGGGCTCGACTTACGCGGTGGAATTGTCACCCACCAGCAGCGACCGTATCGTTGCCGGCGGCACCGCCACGCTGAACGGCGGCACCGTGACCCTGGCCCTGGAAAACAGTCCGACCCTGTTGAGCGCGACCCAGGCGCAAAGCCTGATCGGCCGCCAGTACAACATCCTGCAAGCCGCAGGTGGCGTCACTGGCAGCTTTGGTGCGGTACTGCCTGACTACCTGTTCATTGGCGGCACCTTGAACTACGCGGCCAATGGTGTGCAGCTGGACGTGGCACGCACCAACAGCTTCGCCAGTGTGGCCGCTACGCCGAACCAACGCGCCGTCGCCGCCGCCGCCGAGCAATTGGGCGCGGGCAATGGGGTGTATGAAAGCTTGCTGCTGGCACCGACGGCGGCCTCGGCGCAAGGCGCGTTCCAGCAACTGAGCGGCGAAGTCTATCCGGCGTTGGAAACGGCGTTGGTCAATGACAGCCGCTACGTACGCGAAGCGGTCGGCGAGCGCCTGCGCAACGGTGAAATGGGCGCGACCAGCCAGGCCATCGACAGCCGTGGCAACGTGTGGGTCAAGGCGCTGGGTGCATGGGGCAAGACCGACAGCCGCAACGACACAGCGGGCTACACCACGTCCATCGGCGGCATGCTCGCCGGTGTCGACGGTGCCCTCGACGACGCGACACGCATCGGCCTGGTGGCGGGCTACAGCGATACCTCGTTGAACATGGGCAGCGATACCCATAGCCGCGCGTCGGTCGACAGCTACCACTTCGGCGCGTATGCCGGGCATGAAATCGGCGCCTGGCGCCTGAGCGGCGGCGCCACCTACAGCTGGCACCGCGCCGATGTGAAGCGCGACCTGCAATACGGTGACGTCAGCGGCAAGCAAAAAGCCAAGGTCGATGCCCACAGCACCCAGCTGTTCACCGAGGCGGCATACCGCATCAACCTGCAACCACTGGCCCTGGAGCCGTTCGCCAACCTGGCCTACGTGCACCTGGACACCGATGGCTTCACCGAGAAGGGCGATGCCGCCGCGCTGAAAAGCGGCGACGACAGCCGCGACCTGGTGCTGAGCACCCTGGGTGTGCGCGCCTTGAAGACCTTCAATGTCAACGATCACCAGCAACTGGAAGTGTCCGGCACCCTGGGCTGGCAGCTCAACCTGAGCAGCACCGACTCCGAACAGCACCTGGCGTTCGCCTCGGGTGGCCCTTCGTTCGCGGTGGAAAGCGCGCCAATGGTGCGTGATGCCGCTCTGGTCGGTGCGCGGGTGAGCCTGGCGTTGAGCAAGGATGCGCGGGTGAACTTCGATTACAACGGTTTGCTGGCCAGCAAGGAGAAGGTGCACGGCGTTGGTTTGAGCCTGGACTGGGCGTTCTAAGGCTTTAAAAACCACTGTAGGAGCGAGCTTGCTCGCGAAGATCGTCAACGATGACGCGCTCTACCTGAAAAAACGCGGCGCCTTTTAGTTTTTCGCGAGCAAGCTCGCTCCTACAGTCGGTAACGGATAACAGGTTTTTTGGCTTTCTCTACAAATCCAACAACAGAGAGGCAGTGCCATGGGTATCTTTGACTACAAAAACCTCGGGACCGAGGGCTCCAAAGCGTTGTTCGCCGATGCGATGGCGATCACGTTGTATTCCTACCACAACCTGGATAACGGCTTCGCCGTGGGGTATCAGCACAATGGCCTGGGCTTGGGCCTGCCGGCCACGCTGGTCGGGGCCTTGCTGGGTAGCACCGATTCCCAGGGGGTGATTCCCGGCCTGCCCTGGAACCCCGATTCGGAAAAAGCCGCGTTAGAGGCGGTGCAACAGGCCGGCTGGACGCCCATCAGCGCCAGCACCCTCGGCTACACCGGCAAGGTCGATGCGCGGGGTACCTTTTTCGGCGAGAAGCCCGGCTACACCACCGCACAGGTCGAGGTGCTGGGCAAGTACGATGACGCGGGCACGTTGCTGGAGATCGGTATCGGTTTTCGCGGTACGTCCGGGCCGCGTGAAAACTTGATCACCGATTCCATCGGCGACCTGGTCAGCGACCTGCTTGCTGCCCTCGGCCCCAAGGACTATGCGAAAAACTACGCCGGCGAAGCCTTCGGCGGCCTGCTCAAGAACGTCGCCGAGTATGCCGGTGCCCACGGCCTGAGCGGCCACGACGTGGTGGTCAGCGGCCACAGCCTGGGAGGGCTTGCGGTCAACAGCATGGCCGACTTGAGCGACAGCAAATGGTCGAGCTTTTACAAGGATTCCAACTACGTGGCCTATGCCTCGCCGACCCAGAGTGCCGGTGACAAGGTGCTGAACGTGGGCTACGAAAATGACCCGGTATTCCGTGCGCTGGATGGCTACTCCTCCAACCTGTCGTCGTTTGGCGTGCACGACAAGCCCCACGCGTCCAGTACCGATAATATCGTCAGCTTCAACGACCACTACGCGTCGACGCTATGGAACGCGCTGCCGTTTTCCATCCTCAACCTGCCGACCTGGGTATCGCACTTGCCCACCGGCTATGGCGACGGCATGACGCGCATCCTCGACTCTGGCTTCTACGAGCAGATGACCCGCGACTCCACGGTGATTGTCGCCAACCTGTCCGACCCGGCGCGGGCCACCACCTGGGTGCAAGACCTCAACCGTAACGCCGAAGCGCACCAGGGCAATACGTTCATTATCGGCAGCCACGGCAACGACCTGATCCAGGGCGGCAAGGGCGCAGACTTTATCGAGGGTGGCAAAGGTAACGACACGATTCGCGACAGCAGCGGGCATAACACCTTTCTGTTCAGCGGGCAGTTTGGCAATGACCGGGTGATCGGCTATCAGGCGACGGATAAGCTGGTGTTCGACGGGGTAGGGGGCAGCACGGATTATCGTGACCACGCCAAGGTGGTGGGCGGCGATACGGTGATCAGCTTCGGCGCCGACTCGGTGACACTGGTGGGTGTGAGCAGTTTGTCGGGGGAGGGGATTGTGATCGGCTAACTATTGGAATGCAGTTAAAACTGTGGGAGGGGGCTTGCTCCCGATAGCGGTGGTCCAGTCACTTCATGTGTCGACTGTCATACCGTCATCGGGAGCAAGCCCCCTCCCACATTTGGTATAGGCCAGCCTGAGATTATTTTTCCTCGCGCACCGTCGCCACATCATCGGCCTTGATGCGGATGCGCTTGCCAGCGATATCGGTGAACTCATAGAAGCCGTCGGCGGTTTTGGCGTTGGGTGTGTCCTTGGTCAAATACTGTGTGCCGTTTTGCAACGTCACCACGGTTTGCGTGGAGCAACCGGCCAATACCAGAAAAGTGAGTGCAACCAGCGGCAGACCCAAATTCTTCATGTTCATTACCCTTACCTTTACCTTGAAAAGCCCCGCAGCGTCTGGCTGCGGGGCATAAATGTTACGCGATCAGCTCCCACATCTGATCGCTTTTTTGCAAAAAGTTGCAGGCGCCATTTATCTATTACCGATTGCAACAATGCGTTTGCAACGGCACTCTGTATGCATAACCAGTAGTTGATTGCTCTGCGCCATGGCCCACCCCCTCGAAGACCCCTTGTATTACCTGCACAACTTCCGCCAAGTGCTGATTGGGTTGCAGCAGCGCTACGCCGATTTGCTCGACCCGGACGAATTGCAGTTCATTCAGCAATTCGACAGGTTGCCGCAAGCGTCCCAGGCGTTATTGGTACGCATGGTCATGCGCAAGGGTGTGCATTTTCGTGGAGCAAAGCTCGATTACCTGGAAATCGGCTGCCCCCATGCGGCCATGCAGCCACTGCTGGCGAGCGGTTGGGTCGATGATCAATGCCTGTTGGGCTTTGATGAGCTGTTCGGCTTGCTGCAAAAAGGCGAACTGCTCATGGCCTTCAAGCCCTGGATCGACCAGCCCAACGCCAGGAAATCCGACTGGCTGGCGCCATTGGCTTCGCGGTTCAGTGAACGCCGCAGCTTTGCCCGTTGGTGCCCCGAGCTGCAGGACGTGCTCTACAGCCTTACGGTAATGGAGCTGTGCGACCGCCTGCGCCTGATGTTTTTCGGCAATCTCTATCAGGACTGGTCGGAGTTCGTGCTGGCGGACCTGGGCATCTACACCTACGAGAAGGTGCCGTTCTGCGCCGAGTCCCGTGGCTTGCGCAGCCGCGCCGACGTGGAGGGCTGTGTGTTCCTGCACCAGTGCCAGCAAGCGTTTGAGGCGGGTGAGGCGCTGGAAACGGTGTTGGCCCACATCGCCAGCTTGCACACCGACAACCCCTGGCTGGAAAAACGCCGCGCCAAGTTGCTGTTCCAGATCGGCCAATGCTGTGAACGCAGCGCTGAACTGGGCTTGGCCGAGCAGATCTATCGCGGCTGCAGCTATCCCGGCGCGCGCGCACGATTGATCCGCGTATTGGAGCGCCAGGAGGCTTATGCGCCCGCCCTGGCGTTGGCCGTCGCCGCGCAACAGGCGCCGGAAAGCGCCGCCGAGCAGCAACACCTGCTGCGCGTAGTGCCGCGCCTGCGGCGCAAGCTGGGTGAGCCGAAGGTGGCGAAGGCCAAGCCGCGGGCCCTCACGCGCCTGGACCTCGCCTTGGCATTCCCCGAGCCGCTGATGTCGGTGGAATATTGCGTGCAGGCCCATCTGAGCGAGCCGGACGCGCCGGTGCATTATGTGGAAAATGGCCTGATCAATTCGCTGTTCGGCCTGCTGTGCTGGGACGTGATCTTCGCGCCGCTGCCGGGCGCGTTTTTCCACCCGTTCCAGCGCGGGCCCGCCGACCTGCACAGCGAAGACTTCCAGCAACGCCGCGCCGCTTTGTTCAGCGCGTGCTTCGAGCAACTGCGCGACGAGCGCTACAAAACCACCATCCGCCAACGCTACGTGGACAAATGGGGAATTCAATCGCCCTTTGTGTTCTGGAACCTGCTCAGCGAAGAGCTGCTGGAACAAGCCCTGACGTGCCTGCCTGCCGAACATTTGCGCTACTGGTTCGAGCGGCTGCTGCTGGACATCCGCGCCAACCGCACCGGGATGCCCGATTTGATCCAGTTCTGGCCGGCGCAAAAAACCTACCGCATGATCGAGGTCAAGGGCCCTGGCGACCGCCTGCAGGACAACCAGCTGCGCTGGCTGGAATTCTGCGGTGAGTACCAGATGCCGGTCACGGTCTGTTATGTGCGCTGGGCAGAGTCCGCTTGAGCTATAGCGTTGCGGTGCGGGCGTTGTGTGAGTTCACGGCCAAGGTCGGTGACCTGGACTTGCGCTTTACCCCATCGCCCAGCGCCCAGGAAGGCATCGTCGGCCATCGCACGGTGGCATCGCGGCGCAGCGCCCACTATCAGAACGAAGTGGCGCTCGAAGGCGAGTATCAGCAACTCAAGGTACGCGGCAGGGCGGACGGCTATGACCCGGACAGCAATCGCCTCGAAGAGGTAAAAACCTATCGCGGTGACCTTCAGGCCCAGCCGGCCAACCATCGGCAACTGCATTGGGCCCAGGTCAAGGTCTACGGCTGGTTGATGTGCCAGAAGCTCGGCCTCGATGACATCGAACTGGCGCTGGTGTACTTCGATATCGTCGGCGAGGGCGAAACCCTGCTCAAGCAACGCTTTGCCGCGCCCGACCTCGAACACTTCTTCAACCAGCAATGCGCGCTGTTTCTGCGCTGGGCCCACCAGCAGATGCAGCACCGTGAAGCGCGCAACCGCGCCGCGCAGAGCCTGGCGTTTCCCCATGCCGAGTTTCGCAGCGGCCAACGCGCGCTGGCCGAATCGGTGTACAAGGCGGTGAGTACCGGCCGCTGCCTGATGGCCCAGGCGCCTACCGGCATCGGCAAGACCGTCGGCACGCTGTTTCCGCTGCTCAAGGCCCTGGCACCACAGCAACTGGACACGGTGTTTTTTCTCACCGCCAAAACCCCCGGTCGCAAGCTGGCGCTGGATGCCGCCCAAGTGCTGTACGACAGCAGCCCCGACTTGCCTTTGCGGGTGCTGGAACTGGTGGCGCGGGACAAGGCGTGCGAGCACCCGGATAAAGCCTGTCACGGCGATTCGTGCCCGCTGGCCAAGGGCTTTTACGACCGTTTGCCCGCCGCGCGCCAGGCGGCGTCCGGGGTTCGCCTGCTTGATCAACGTAATCTGCGCGAGGTGGCGCTGGCCCACGACGTGTGCCCGTATTACCTGAGCCAGGAAATGGCGCGCTGGACCGACGTCGTGGTCGCCGACTACAACTACTATTTCGATTTTGGCGCGATGCTCTTTGGCTTGGCCCAGCTCAACCAATGGCGCGTCGCAGTGCTGGTGGACGAAGCCCATAACCTGGTCGAGCGCGCGCGTTCGATGTACAGCGCCAGCCTCGATCAGTACAGCCTCAAGACCCTGCGCGAGAGTGCGCCCGAGGTGCTGAAAAAGCCCTTGCAGCGCCTGAACCGTGAGTGGAACGCCTTGCACAAGGACCAGCTCGCGCCGTATCAGGCCTACGCGGCCAAACCCGACAAGCTGCTCCAGGCCCTGAGCCTGTGTGCCAGCGCCATGGGCGATTACTTCAACGACCATCCCGAAGCGCTCAATGGCGACCTGCAAGCCTTCTACTTCGAGGCGCTGCAATTTGCCAAGGTGGCCGAGCTGTTCAATGAGCACTTCATCTTCGACATCAGCAAGCGCACGTTCAGCGGCAAGCGCAGCAGCTCGACCCTGTGCCTGCGCAACGTGGTGCCGGCCGAATTCATCCGGCCCCGGTTGACCGCCGCGCGCAGCAGCGTGCTGTTTTCCGCAACCCTTAGCCCACGCCACTATTACGCCGACCTGCTCGGACTGCCGACGGACACCGCCTGGATCGACGTCGAATCGCCGTTCCAGGCCGAGCAATTGCGGGTGAGTATCGTCGAGCGTATTTCCACGCGGTTCGTGCATCGCCAAGCGTCGCTGGAACCCATTGTGGCCTTGATCGCCCAGCAATTTGCCGAGCAACCCGGCAACTACCTGGCGTTTTTCTCAAGCTTCGATTACCTGCAACAGGTGGCGCAGCTGATGGCCGAGCGTCATCCGCAGATTGCGCTGTGGTTGCAGTCGCGGGGCATGGCCGAGGCGCAGCGCCAGGCCTTTCTGGACCAGTTCACCCAGCACAGCCAGGGCATCGGCTTTGCGGTGCTGGGCGGCGCCTTTGGCGAAGGCATCGATTTGCCCGGTGCGCGCCTGATCGGGGCGTTTATCGCCACCTTGGGCTTGCCGCAGCTCAACCCGGTGAATGAACAGATGAAGACACGCATGGGCGCGATCTTCGGCGCGGGGTATGACTACACCTATTTGTACCCCGGTATCCAGAAAGTCGTGCAGGCGGCGGGGAGGGTGATCCGCAGCCAGCACGACCGCGGGGTGGTGATGTTGATCGATGATCGCTTTGGCGAGGCGCGGGTGCGGCAGTTGTTGCCCAAATGGTGGTCGATCAATACCTGACAGGTGGACTGCGGTCCATGTGGGAGGGGGCTTGCTCCCGATAGCGGTGGGTCAGCTACAAATAGGCTGGCTGATACACCGCCATCGGGAGCAAGCCCCCTCCCACAGTTTTGATCTGGGGTGCGCTTAGACCACTTCCAGATACGAGCTTTGTATCGATCGCGCCAACTCGCGCACGCTGTCGATAAAGTCCGTCAGCCGTGTGTGCAGCCCGTCTTCCAGTATTTCATCGATGCCCGTGTACCTCAGCCGCGCCTCGAACTCCGCCGCCAGGCGCTGCGCCGTGCGCCCGTAGCTGCCGGGCAGGTCGGCGAGGATATGGCTAAGTTCCTCGATGCACGCATGCAGCGAGCGCGGCACATCACTGCGCAACAGCAGCAACTCCGACACCGAGCGTGCATTCAAGGCGTTCGGGTACAACTCGGTATACGCCTCGAACGACGATAACGCGCGCAGCAGGGCGCTCCACTGGTAATAACCGCGTGCCGACAGGTCGCTGACTTCCTCGGACTCTTCACCGAACATCTCATACCGCGCATCCAGCAGGCGCAGGGTGTTGTCCGCACGTTCGACAAAGGTGCCCAGGCGAATGAATCTGTAGGCGTCGTTGCGCATGATGGTGCCGGAGGTGGCACCGCGAAACAGGTGCGAGCGTTGCTTGACCCAGTCACAGAAGTGGCTGATGCCGTGTCGCGCCAGGCCGCCGGCGGCGATGCTGCGCATTTCCAGCCAGGTGGCGTTGAGGTTTTCCCACATGTCGGCGGTGATGCGTCCGCGCACCGCGTGGGCGTTGCTGCGGGCGGCGCGCAGGCAGTTGTAGATGCTCGCCGGGTTTTCTTCATCCAGTGCGAAGAAATGCAGCATGCGTTCGGCGTCCAGTTGCGTGTGGCGCTCCAGGTAACTGTCCAGGGTGCCGCTGCTGAGCAGTGACATCGCCAGTTCGTCCAGCCCATCGCTGCGCCCGGCCTGGGGCATCAACGACAGCGAATAACTGACTTCCAGCATGCGCGCCAGGTTCTCGGCGCGTTCCAGGTAGCGCGACATCCAGTACAAGTCTGCGGCGGTTCTACTCAACATGCTCAGCCCTCCACCACCCAGGTGTCCTTGGTTCCGCCGCCTTGCGACGAGTTGACGATCAGCGAGCCTTCACGCAACGCCACGCGCGTCAGGCCACCGGGCACCAGGCGCGTTTCCTTGCCCGACAGCACGAAGGGGCGCAGGTCGATATGCCGTGGCGCGATGCCGTTTTCGACAAAGGTCGGGCAGGTCGACAGGCTCAGGGTCGGCTGTGCAATGTAGGCGTGGGGCCGGGCCTTGATGCGCTGGCGGAAGTCCTCGATCTCGGCGGCGCTGGACGCCGGGCCGACCAGCATGCCGTAGCCGCCGGAGCCCTGGGTTTCCTTGACCACCAGGTGCTCAAGGTTGGCCAGCACATGGGACAGCTCCTCCGGTTTGCGGCACTGGAAGGTCGGCACGTTTTGCAGCACCGGCTCTTCATCCAGGTAGAAGCGGATCATGGCCGGGACATAGGGGTAGATCGACTTGTCATCCGCCACGCCGGTGCCGATGGCGTTGGCCAGCACCACGTTGCCGGCGCAATACGCCGCGACCAGGCCGGGCACGCCGAGCATCGAGTCGGGATTGAACGCCTCGGGGTCGAGGAACGCGTCGTCAATGCGCCGGTAAATCACGTCAACCGCCTTGGGGCCGTCGGTGGTGCGCATGAACACCTTGAGGTCGTGGACGAACAGGTCGGCGCCTTCCACCAGCTCCACGCCCATCTCCCGGGCGAGGAAGGCGTGTTCGAAAAACGCGCTGTTGAAGCGGCCCGGCGTCAGCACCACCACGTTGGGGTTGTCCAGGCGGCTCGAGCTTTTCAGGGTCTTGAGCAGCAGGTTGGGGTAGTGGTCCACCGGCGCAATGCGCTGCTTGGCGAACACTTCCGGGAACAGGCGCATCATCATCTTGCGGTCTTCGAGCATGTAGCTCACGCCGCTGGGGGTGCGCAGGTTGTCTTCGAGCACGTAGTAGGTGCCGTCGCCGTCGCGCACCAGGTCCACCCCGGAAATATGCGAATAGATGCCCCGGTGCAGGTCGAGGCCGACCATTGCCTGTTGATAGCCCTCGTTGCCCAGCACCTGGTCGGCCGGGATGATCCCGGCCTTGATGATGCGCTGGTCGTGGTAGATGTCGGCGAGGAACATGTTCAGCGCGTTGACCCGCTGGATGCAGCCGCGCTCGATCACGCTCCATTCGCTGGCGGGGATGCTGCGCGGGATGATATCGAAGGGGATCAGGCGCTCGGTGTCCTGTTCGTCGCCATAGAGGGTGAAGGTGATCCCGGCGCGGTGGAACAGCAAATCGGCTTCGCGGCGTCGCTGGGCCAGCAGTTCCGGCGGCGTGTTGGCCAGCCAGCGGGAGAAATCCTGGTAGTGCGCGCGGCAAACGCCTTGCGCGTCATTCATTTCGTCAAAGAAAGATCGAGCCATTCCAGTACCTTGTCAGTGCCGAGGGGAGCGCGGGGGGCACTGCCGCTTTTAAACGCATTTTTTATGAGCCCGTGGTCGAGGGTGCCAACGGGCCTGGTCCTTACTTTCTTATGGGGTCGGCTCTGGGTCGGGGGGTAACGAATGCTCCTGAATGTGGACAGATGAATGGTTTAAGCAAGGCGTGTGCCGGAACCGCTGAGGCACGGTGATTATCCCGTGGCGTGGGCGTTTGCCGCCGCTGGCTGCGAGGCGGCCCTCACCACGGCGCCTCAATTTGGTGCGCGACAAACTTGAACTTCCTCCAGACGCGCTTCTTCTAATAAGCCTTGAAACCTTGTGGAGCCCCCGTCGTGCCCAGAATCATTTCGCCCAACTCCCCGGAAGCGGCGCTGACCGATCACAGCGAGCACAACGCCAAGATCTTCGGTTCGCCCAAGGACCGTCTCGACTTCTATCGTCGCGAGATCCAGTACGAAACCAGCATCCTGGCCAACCGCACCGACGCCTACCTTACCGCCCAGTCATTCCTGGTCATTGCCTTCGTCTCCGGGATGGGCAATCTCAACCCGGAGTGGGGCAAGCTGTTCACCCTGCTGGTGCCGGCCATTCTCGCCGCGCTGGGGATCCTCAGCTCACTCAACGCCTGGCCGGGCATACGCGCCGCCTACGAGATCATCGATCACTGGCACTACAAGCAAAGCGAGCTGCTGCGCAGTGAACCGGTGATGGGCATGGCCTACGATGACTCGCCGTTGTTTTCCGAAATGGAGTCGACCCACAAGGGCTATCGCAAATCGCTGCTGTTTTCCATGCGCGCGCCTTGGTTATTCATGGGGTTCTGGCTGGTATTGGGCATCTATGCCTTCTACATCCAGGTCGACAACCCATTGCACTGAGCAATCGGACTGAACTTCATCCCGTAACGCGGCGCCTTAGCATTACGGGGTACAGATGCCCCACAGGCCTGTAAAGAGGTGTGCCATGACGACTAACAACGATCCTCAAACCAGTAACCGCAACGACCCAGCGATCGACGGTGCCGAGCCGGCCCCCAGCACTGGCGCCGATGCCCCCAAAGACCCAAAGCCGGCAAGCGACCCAGAGGCCAAGGAAAACGACTACAGTCCAGACTTCAAGCCTGAGCCGCTCGAGCCCAAGCCTGAAACCGATGCTGATATCGATACCCAAGGCGGTTAGAGGAGATGGTCATGTCAAAAGAACTGGACGAAGAACTCAACGATCCTGGAAATGAAGACCCAGGCTCGTTGATGGACGATGCCGAAGTGCCGCTCAACGACCTGGATGAAGCGGCGGACGTCGGCAACACCGAGGAGCAGGACTGATCCGTCCGGACGGGTAGAGGTTGAACGAGGGGCGATCAGCCAGTCTTCCAGGAATGGTCGGCCCCTGGTTTCACGTTGAATTTATGGCGAAGCGGGAAATAATGCTCGCGCATTTTACTGATATGAAGGCGCAGCAGCAGGGGCGGCTTAATACCCCGTTCTCGATATAAGTCCAGGGCTCTCTCTTCGTTGTTGACGACCGGCCCAGACGAGACCAGTTCTCCGTCCACGACATTCGTATCTTTTGAGAACCCTTCCAGTCCAAGCTCATACATATCGGGTCGTTTTACCTTGAGTGTGTCGTTGAGCAGGGTAGGGCCCGTCGTTTCGAATAGTTTTTTCCCGTATTCGTCGAGATCAGAGGTAAATGCACCACCGTTGATAGACTGCCGGGCCACCGGGCGGTTGCTCACAAAATAGGGTTTGTTCGCGGCAAAGCGCTTGTGCATTTCAGTGATGACTTCTTTCATCAACGGGTTGCCAGGCTGGGTGGCAAAGTTACTGTTGTTATAGAAAGGTTTGAAGTCGGTGGACCGATGCACAACCGGGTGACCGAGCAGGACATCATTGGCCCCCGCCATTAACGCGCCGGAATCGACGTTGGTCTGGATGAGGTCATCGGTGTCCAGGTAAACCCCACCATGCTTGTGCATGATTTGATAACGCGCGACATCCGAAGTGGCGGCCAGGTTTTTACCTTGTCCTTGACGGAAATAATTGTACATTTCGTCATTTTTCAACTGTGTGTAGAGAGCATCCTCACGAAAGTTCTTGACCGTCACGCCGGGGGCTTTGTCTTTCAGGGTGGTTTTTATCTTTTCAAAAATTTCAGGGGTATCGGCGTCAACATGGATGACTGAGGTGTATCCGGGCGCACGTCGGCTGTTTTTAGCCAGGTTGTCGGCCAAATGGGCGGGGAGGTCCTGGCCGGCCCAAAAATAATGCAAGCTCTGGGGTAAGGGGGTGACCTCTTTCGGGACTTTCGGGATCGCCGAAACATCGACGAATTGGTAGTGATGAGCGTCTGCCTTTTTAGCGCGAAGAAAGTCATTAATGTTGCCTTGCTGCCACGCTCCTTTAGGATTTCGCCAGAAATAGGGAGCGTCCAGGCTTGAAGAGACACCTCGCCAGGCGCCGTGTGTACTGTCAAAGTCGACGGCGTGGTCGACGCCCTTGACGTTGATCCTGAAAGGCGGGGCAGCGTTTTCCACCACCTTGATACCGTCCATCGGCACGACATACGTGTTATCGCCCAATTGCCATGGTGTATGAAATTCCTTTGCGCCCCCCAGCAGACCGACAGACCTGGAGCGAGGCTCCCACCCGGAAATGCCGAGATCCTTGACCGGTATGTCAGGGCCCTTGCCTGTGGGGTGGAGGATGAATCGCTGGCCGTCCTTGACTTTGGATTCATACAGCGCTCCATCGACCTTCACATATTCCTTTTTACTGCGGCCTTGATACACGTTGCCCTGCAGGCCTTTGCTCGAGAGCTCTCGCGGTTCGATGTAGTTGGCTTGATACCCCAGCAAATCGGCATCCGCGACCCGTACTTCGCCACTGGCCGCTACCCGACTGGGGGTGAAGTCTTTCAATGGAGGGCCGATAGGTTGTTTTTTCAGCGGGTCGTATTGATGCCAATTGCCCTGAAACATCACGACGTTGCCTTCAACGCTCTTCTGTCCGACCTTGAATGTGCCGGCGGCTGCCAAGCCATGGCGTTGGCTGACGGTCTTTATCGCGTCGTTACTGCCGATCGCGTCCAATCCCCCCCGTGGGCCAACACTGAACTGCTCGAGGGACTTGCCATAGGCCTGTTGCGTACGCGGGTCAAATGCAAACCACCTTTGCGTGCCTTCGTCGAATTTGGCCAGGGCAGGAATTTCATTGCCGTTACCGGCCAACTTGTAGGTGCCTTCGGCGATATCGGGCCTTTTGGCCAATTGCAGCAGGTCGACGCTGCGGTGGTGATTGCGCAGGTGGTTAATACCCTTATAGCTTGCGTTGACGGCTTTTTTTCCAAGATGCAGGGCGCCTCGCGCTAGATCAGCAGCCCCGTCCAACGGGTTCAGCGCGCCGAGTGCTGCTCGGCCGATGATTCTGACGACCTGACCTGCTTTTGCGAGCGTCGATGCACCCCTCGCCAGGGCGCTCAGGCCTTTGACCGCACCGCCGAAGCCCACCACGAAACCAAAGATATCAATAGCCAGTTCGACGGCACCTTCCTTGATGTTGCCCGCGATCAAGTTCTCGATGCTCGACTTGAAGGGAATCAGCCCCACCACGATTGCTTCAATGGTCTTATGCAGGGGTACTTGGGTATCAAAGGTTGTCGCCCCTCGGGCGTAACGCTCTACCTCGGGCAAGTTCATGTCCGCAAACAGCGTGTCGATGATGTATTGGGTACTGGCGCTGTTGAAACTGTCAGGCGCACCGTGCCCGGCTGTTTTCCCGTCGGGCAGTGCTGGCGGTTGCGAACCCTCAGGTTTGACGGTGTCGTACCTTTGGCCCAATTGCGGAATAGTGCCATTTCTAGGTGGGTATTCGACGTAAGTCTGATCGGGCCGCCGAGTCACGGTGCCCTTGATCCGATCAATCGCGTAGGTCATTTTCTTGCCGTTGCGCTCGGTGTTGAACAGCAGTACGCCTTCTTCCACGACCCGGGGATGATCGTCTCGGTAATACCTGATGAGCTTGCGAACGGGCAGTTTGATGAACGCCAGGTTCTCGCGGTCTTCCAGCGGAAGTTTGGCGATCATCTGTTTGAACTGTGCGGACTTGATTTTCTTCAAGGCGCTTGAGAACTCAGCGTATTGCGGCTCGAACAGCTCTCTGGGGCGTGGCAGGGTTTTCAGCGTTTGAGTCACCTTGTCAAGGTCGAACTCTTTTGATGAGGATACCCAGGCTGCTGGCCGTGAATCTGGTCGCTCCTCGTTTTCCCTGGATACGAAAAGATTTTTGAAGTTGCGTGCTTCTTCCGACCAGAACTCCTCCCGGTTGGGCGTCCAGAAAAGCGGTCGGCCATCGATGTAGGCGTCCAGTATCGAGTAAGGCCCGGGGAACCGTTTATGGGGAGGGTCTATGGTGATGCATTTTTTCTCGAACAGTTTGGGGTCCATGTCCGGCAGCGCTTTTTTTAACTGCGTCAGTGCTATTTCTTTGGCCGTTGGCAGGTTGCCGAGTGATGTTTCGCTAGCCTCCCTCAGTTCGTTGATCATCGCACTGAACGTTTTGCGCACTTCGCCCATTACAAGGGGGGTGAGCGGCGGTTTTCTCCCGTTGGCGATGGCCCAATCCTTGAGCGCGTCATTCTGGGCGGCATATTCAATGTGGCGCTCTTGTTCACTGATCGGTGCGATGCTGCTTTCAAGCATGACTTGCGCAAAGGTCATGCCTGCCGTCGAGCCTGGCGCTTTTGCTTCGATGCGCGAAACAGCGGTGGCGAAACTGACCCAAGCGTGAGTGCCGATGGTGACCTCCTTCGGAATATCCTTGATCAGGAATTCCGGCGCTCTGCTGGTCAGCAAAAGGTGTGCTTGAATGGCGGCGGTTTCGGGGGACGAAGCCTTGTCGCTGGCGAGCAGATGATCGGTCAATGCCTTGACGACTGTTGAGGCGGTTTTGTTGGTGTTTTCAGCGCTGACCAGTCGATAGCCTTCAATGGTCAGTCCATCGCCGTCCTCTGTGTTTTCCTCCAGGCCCATAGCGGCGAGCAACCAATCGTTGGCGCTGCCCTTGATTTCGCGCGCTTCGAATGCAGCCTGAATCGCCTCTCCCAGGGCCTTGCTTTCAGGGGCTTCGATCAAGGTATCGATCAACTTGCGTGGATCATTGAGGTCGGCAGCCGTGACCCTCCTGCCGTCGAGCAGATATTCCAGGACATTCTTGAAGGGGCTCACATTGATGTTGCCGAACTTGCCTGCGCCGATGTCTGCCTTGAGCTGCTGCTGGCTTTGCGTATCAAGCGGCACGGGCCAGGCCAGCGCCCCGCCCAGGTTGCCATTGGGGGGCGAGTAGGGAGGCAGTGTGGAAAGCGATGAGACCAGGTTTGCTAGCTCGTTGTGATTGCCGGGGATGTCCAAGCCATGATCCCGCAGATAGTCAAACACACTGATGGTGTTCGCTGGTTGATGGTCGGCGGAGGGGTAGGTGGAGGGATAGGTGGAGGGATAGGTGTTATGAGCAGGCAGGGAGAGTTTCTTGCGCTTTAACTGGTTTTCAAGATCATCGGGGTGTTCGAAGCCGTCCTTTGGCAAGGGCGGCACCTCCTTTAGTTCGAAGACGACCTGATTGCGGATGAGGATATCGCCCACTAACGCTTGCTGGTGCAAGAGCGCGTCCTCGCTGCGGGATTCGATCAAGCCAGCGTCGGTGCCAGCATCAAGGGTCTTGAAGCTTGAGTTGCGCAGAATGCCCTGCGCCTGTGTACGCAGGTCACTCGCCGTCAGCGCCGGCGGCTGTTCCTGGTAAAAACGCGCGATTATCGATCCCGGAATTTGCACATCCTGAAGAACCTCCTGAGGCATGAAGGCTGTATCAGGATACCCGGCGCAGATAACCTGTGCGGCGTGAAGGATAGGCCCACGGATAGCGGCCCATTGCCGGTCTTCTGGACCAACCGTGTGCAGTTTCTGTTGGGGGTCAAGGTGGCGCTTGAGCTTGAAGGAAACTTGCCCTGACTGCGTGTTGAGTATCAGCGACGAAACGTCGATCCCTTTGTCTTGAGCCCACTGAACAACGTCGGGTAACTGAAGGGTGTTTTTCAACTGCTCGCGCCACTGGCCGAAGGTGGAGTGTGGGTCAATCGCGTTGATACGCACATCCGTACCGGCCTTGGCCGCGCGTAGCATTGCAAACCCATACTCGTTGGCCAACTCGCGATCGCCCGCGACACGCGAGTTATCAGCTGTTTCCAGCGCCGGGGTTTCACGTTTGGGGCGAGAGAGGGGCTCGGGTGGGATGTCCGTGCGCGGGAGGTACGAAGCGATGCGGCTCAAAGTGGGAGTCATGTGTGCTGTCATCTCAGGGGGCAGGATGGTTCCAAGGCGTAGATTTGCTTGGTTTACCCCTGAGTAACTCTCGAACTTCATCGGTTCCAGCGTTTGTCAATACAGAGTTATCCGCTTATTTCCAATCGGCGTCTCTTCATTTTCCCATCGCTTGGCTGCGACGCTCGTACCACGCCAGCATCGGCTGGGTGCTCAGGCCATGCACGACAATGCTCAAAGCGATCACCGACACCGTGAGGTCCACGGCTACCGCGCTGCTGGTGCCGATCAGGCCGTGATTGAGGGCATAGAACAGGTAGAAGATACTGCCGATTCCGCGAATGCCGAACCAGCCCATCAAGCCGCGTTGGCGAAGATCGATCAGGCGTCCCCAGGGCATCGCCAATACGCTCAACGGCCGGATCACGCAGAACAACAACGCCGCTATCGGCAGGGCGCGCCAATCCCAATGACTGGCCAGCACGATCCCCAGCACCGTCACCAGGAACACTTCCATCGAACGCTCCACCAGCCCGCCGAACGCGAGCATGTCGCCCATCATGACCCCGGCGGCAATTTGCGTGTCTTCCAGCGCGCTGACATCGCCGTGCAAGGCTTTTTCCGGCGCCACTTCCAGATGCCCGACCACGGGTCGCGCCAGGTGCTCGGACGGTGTCTGCGCTTTGCCGCTGGATTTGAATTCGGCCTGGCGCAACCCCAGCCCGGCGGCGAATACCGCCAGGAAGCCATAGCCACCCACGGCTTGCGCCGCCACGTAAGCCAAGGCAATCAGGGCCAGGGTCAGGTAATCGTTGGGCGACAGGGTGCTGTCGGCATTGGCGATGCGCATGCGCAAGGTCACACGCCCGATGCCCCGGCCCATCCAATAGCCAATCAACAAGCCGGCCGGCACTGCCCACAGCAGGTTCTTCAGTACCCAGCCACCCAGCCAGTCACCGTCGAAGCCGCCGTGCTGCATGAACAGCAGCGCGAAAATCACAAAGGGAAAAGCGGTGCCATCGTTCAGCCCGGCTTCACCGGACAAACCGAAACGCAACGGGTCATCGTCCTGGGCATTGTTGACCTGGACCAGGCCGGCCAGCACCGGGTCAGTCGGTGCGAGCATCGCGCCGACCAGCAATGACACGCCCCATGACAACCCCAACAGATAGTGCAACGCCAGGCACACGCCGAGGATGGTCAACAACATCACCGGCCCGGCCATGCCGAAGGCGATACGCCAGGTGCGATGCTTGAGGGGCAGTCGCAGTTTCAGGCCGCTGACGAACAGTGAAAACAGCACCGCAACTTCGGTCAGGTGCTCCATCCAGCGGGCCGAGCCCTTGATGTCCAGGTGCAGCAGGTCCGCACCCAGTGGGCCGATGGCGACCCCCAGCAACAGGCACACCGCCGAGGTGGTCACCGGCATCCAGCGCAGATAGGAGGAGGTGAGGGCCAGTATCAGCAAAATAGCCCCGAGTACGGCCATCCATAAAATAAACGTCATCAAGCGTGCATCCGGCCGTGGTCTATGCAGGTTGGAGAGGCATGGCCGGATACAGGTTCAATGTGGTTTGACGCTTGCTGGCCGCAGTATCAAGAGCGCCGGAGTCAGCGATCAAGGTGCGGGGGCCAGGCGCTCCAGCAGCAGGCGCTCCAGGGTGGAAGCCGGCAACGGTCGGCTGAACAGGTAGCCCTGGATCTGGTCACACCCGGCCTCCTTCAAAAACGCCAGCTGATCCTGGGTTTCCACGCCTTCGGCCACTACCCGCAGGTTCAGGCTGTGGGCCAGTTCGATGATGGTGCGGGTGATGGCCGCATCCTGTGGGTTGGTGGTGACTTCGCGGATGAAGGCGATATCGATCTTCAAGGTGTCGAGGGGAAAACGGCGCAGATACGCCAGGCTTGAATAGCCGGTGCCGAAGTCATCGATGGAAATTTTCACGCCCATGGCGCGCAGGCGCTGCAGGCTGGCGATGGTGCGTTGGGTGTTCTCCATCAGCGAGCTTTCGGTCAGTTCGACCTCCAGGTAATGGGCCTGAACCCCGGTCCTGGCCAGGGTATGGGCGATATCGGCAATCAGGTCGCCTTCGATCAATTGATGCCCCGAGACATTCACTGACACCTCCACAGCGCCGATAACGCCGCGTTGCCAGGTCGCGATCTGTCGGCACACGCTGTCGATCACCCAGCGCCCGACAATCACGATCAAGCCCATGCTCTCCAGTATAGGAATGAACACCGCCGGAGACACCGGCCCATAGCCTGGGCGCTCCCAGCGCAGCAACGCCTCCAGGGCGCATATCTGGCCACCGGCCAACTCGATCTTGGGCTGGTAGTGCAGGGTGAAATCCTGTTGCTCAACCGCCAGGCGCAAGTCCTTTTCCAGGTCCTGGCGCGCCAGGTCGTGCACGCTCATGCCGGTGGTCTGATCGGTTTGCCGCTGCAGTTGCTGCTCAAGCAACAGGCTATGGTTTTTCAACTGGTCGCCACGGGCCTTGAGTCGCAGCAGGTTGCGCACCCGCAGCCATAACTCGACGCGCTCCACCGGCTTGCTGAGGAACTCCTCGGCGCCGGTTTCCAGGCCACTGACGCGGGCGCTGGACTCGCTCAGGGCCGAGAGCATGATGATCGGGATGCTGGCCGTGGTTTCATCACCCTTCAAGTGGCTGGCCACCTCGTAGCCGTCCATGCCGGGCATCATGATGTCCAGCAGGATCAGGTCTGGCGGCTGTTGCGCCACCAAAAGCAGGGCTTCTTCACCGCTGGCGGCGCTCAGGGTCTGGTAGCCCTCATGCTGCAACAGGGTTTCCAGCAGCTTGCGAACCTGGGGTTCGTCGTCAACGATCAACAGCGTGGCGGGTTGGCTGGCCATGGAGAGGGCTCATGTGAGGGGGTTGATAGTCTTTTGCAGCAAGCTGTCGATCACCTGGTACAGCTCTTTGTAGCGCAGCGGTTTGATGATGTAGGCATCGCAACCGGCCAGTCGGGTTTTTTCGCGGTCCTCCTTCATCGCCATCGCGGTCAGGGCGATCACCGGGATATGGGCGGTGATGGGGTCTTGCTTGAGCAGGGATGTGGCGGCCAGGCCGTCCATGCCCGGCAGTTGGATGTCCATCAGGATCAGGGCCGGTTGTTTTTCCCGGGCCAGGGTCAGGCCGATTTCGGCGTCGGCGGCCCACAGCACCGTGTGCCCGGCGTTGATCAGCAGCAGGCGGGCCAGGCGCATGTTGGCCTCGTTGTCTTCGACGATCAGGATGTCGGCCATGACGCCTCCGGGGCACGATGCAATGGCAGCCACACTACGAAGCGGGCGCCCAGGCCCACGCGACTGGCCACAGCGACGCTGCCGCCGTGCAGGTCGGTCAGTTGCTTGACCATCGCCAGCCCCAGGCCCGTGCCTTCAAACTTGCGCGCCAGGCTGCTGTCGATCTGGCTGAAGGCCTTGAACAGCTTGCTCATGTCGTCTTCGGCGATACCGATGCCGGCGTCACTCACGCTCAGTTCCAGAAACCGCTGGTGCGCGCTGGGTTGCAGGGCGAAGCCATGGGCCGGCCAATCCCCCGACACCTGGCCGACCTGGTCGCGGCTGACTTCGCGCACCGCCAGGGTCACGCGGCCGCCGTGTTCACTGAACTTCACCGCATTGGCCAGCAGGTTGTAGATGATCTGCTTGGTCTTGCGCAGGTCCAGGGCCAGCACGCCGAAATCCGTCGCGCATTCGAGCTTCAACTCGATGCGCTGCAGCGCGGCCTTTTCCCGCACGATCAGCAAGCTGTTGGCCAGCAACCCGTCGAGCGCCACGGCTTCCAGCTCCAGGTCCATCATCCCGGCCTCGACCTTGGACAGGTCGAGAATGTCGTTGATCAGCGACAGCAAGTGCTGACCGCTGGTGAAAATATCGCCGATGTATTCGCGCTGCACTTCGCTCATATCGCCCACCAGGCCATCCTTGAGCGCTTCGGAAAAGCCGATCACCGCGTTCAGCGGCGTGCGCAACTCGTGGGACATGGTCGCAAGGAACTCGGACTTCATGTGGCTGGCGTGCTCCAGCTCCAGGTTCTTTTCTTCCAGCGCGCGCTCGAAGCCTTTGCGTTCGGCTTCCTCCTGCTTGCGTGCGGTGTTGTCGGTACCGATCAGCAGGTAGCCAATGATGGTGTCATGGCGGTTGCGCAAGGCGGTCACCGAGACCATGGCCGACAGGCGACTGCCGTCCTTGCGGATATAGGTCAGTTCATAAATGTCTTCGATGCCACGGGAAGCCTTGAACACCAGGGCTTCGAAACCCGGGGTGATCGGCGTGTCGAGTTCCAGGCTGAGGGCAGCGGCGCGGGTGATCAGTTCGGCAGGGTCGGAGATGTCGGCGGGTGTGATGCGGTTGAGCACATCCGCAGCTGCGTAGCCGAGCATGCGTTCGGCGCCGACGTTGAAGATCTGGATCACACCTTTTTCGTCAGTGGCGATGCTGGAGAAATACGCGCTGTTGAAGATCGCGTCCTGCAGCGCACCAGTCTTGAGCAAGGTTTTCTGGCGTTTGAACTCAACGATCTTTTCAGCGCGTGATTGGGGCGGGTCGGGTAGAGGGGTGTCCATTGCCAAGCATTCCGTGAACTTCAGGCCTGCCATCGGCAAAACACGATGGCGTGGAGCATGCTCATTGACGATCGCGCGAACGCGACGCGCAGGAGATGCGTTCCTGGGACAATAGCAGAAATCATGGCGTTTTGATGGCTACGCCATCCATTTGACGCGTAAAAGCCGGCGCGGCAAGGCTTCGCGTATTTTTGGCTGGGTGAAACGTTTCATCAAGCAAATAAATGCGCACGCAAGCGCTTGCGTAAGCAAATGTATCTGGACTAGAGTCGGCAGCACTCGACAACAAAAACAATAAATCCAGGAGCTCATCCATGAGCCTTGAACCCTTGCTTGAGATGCAGGGCATCAGCAAAACCTTCAACGGTTTGCGCGTGCTCAAAAGCGTCGGCCTGAAGGTCTACCCCGGGGAAATCCACGCCTTGATGGGGGAGAACGGCGCCGGCAAATCCACGCTGATGAAAATCCTCTCCGGCGCCTATCAGGCCGACCCCGGCGGCGAAATCCGCATCGATGGCCAGCCCGTCGCCACCTTCACCCCTGCGACCGCAAAAGCCCTCGGCATCGCTGTGATCTATCAGGAACTGAGCCTGTGCCCGAACCTGAGCGTGGCCGAGAACATCTACCTGGGCCGCGAGCTGCGGCGTGGCTGGACCATCGACCGCAAGGGCATGCAGGACGGCTGCATCGAGGTGTTGCAACGCCTGGGCGCCGAGTTCAAACCCTCGACGCCGGTCAGCAGCCTGTCGATTGCCGAGCGCCAACTGGTGGAAATCGCCCGCGCCCTGCATGCCCACGCCCGGATCCTGGTGATGGACGAGCCGACCACGCCGCTGTCCTCCCGCGAGACCGACCGCCTGTTTGCCTTGATCAAACAACTGCGCGGCCAGGGCCTGGCGATCATCTACATCAGCCACCGCATGGCCGAGATCTACGAGTTGTCGGACCGTGTGTCGGTGCTGCGCGACGGCCAGTACATCGGCGAACTGAGCCGCGATGCGTTGTCGGCCGAAGTGCTGGTGAAAATGATGGTCGGCCGCGATCTTTCCGGCTTCTACAAGAAAGAACACGCTGCCTATAACCCTGGCAACGTGGTGATGCGCGTGCGTGACATGGCCGACGGCAAACGCGTGCGCCAGTGCAGCTTCGACCTGCATGCCGGCGAAGTGCTGGGCATCGCCGGGCTGGTCGGGGCAGGGCGCACGGAGCTGGCGCGGCTGATCTTCGCCGCCGACCCACGCACCAGCGGCACCCTCGAAGTGGTCGGCAAGCACGTCACCCAATTGCGCACCCCGGCCGATGCGATCCGCGCCGGCGTGGTGTACCTCACCGAGGACCGCAAGGCCCAGGGCCTGTTCCTCGACATGAGCGTGGCCGACAACATCAATGTGTGCGCCTGTGTGCCGGATGCCCATGCCGGCGGTGTGCTGGATCGCAGCCATGGCGCACAGCGCGCCAACGACGCGATCAAGGCGCTGTCGATCCGCGTGGCGTCGGGCAAGGTCAATGTGGGCGCGCTGTCCGGTGGCAACCAGCAAAAGGTGTTGCTGGCGCGGCTGCTGGAGGTCAAGCCCCATGTGCTGATCCTGGATGAGCCCACCCGTGGCGTGGACATCGGCTCCAAATCCGAGATCTACCGCATCATCAATCAATTGGCCCAGGCGGGTGTCGGCATCGTGGTGATCTCCAGCGAGCTGCCGGAAATCATCGGCACCTGCGACCGTGTGCTGGTCATGCGCGAAGGCCAGTTGGTGGCTGAAGTCGGCGGGGCCTCCGGTCACGTCATCTCCCAGGAACGTATTATCGACCTCGCCACCGGTGGCGATCAGGTGGTGGTCAATGGCTGAATTGAATATCGCAACAACGACGGGCAAGGCTGAACGCGTACGCGAGCTGATGCGCACGGTGGGCATGTTGCCGGTGCTGGTGCTGCTACTGGTGGGCTTTGCCCTGGCCAGCGAAAACTTCCTGACGATGCAGAACCTGTCGATCATCACGCAGCAGGCCTCAGTGAATGTGGTGTTGGCGGCCGGCATGACGTTCGTGATTCTGACGGCGGGTATCGACCTGTCCGTCGGCGCGATCCTCGCGGCGTCGGCGGTGGTCGCCCTGCAGGCCTCGATGTCGCCGCAGTTCGGCATGTTCGGGATTGCCGCCGGTATCGGCTTCGGGCTGTTGCTGGGCCTGGTCAACGGCGGGTTGATCGCGTTCATGCGCCTGCCGCCGTTTATCGTCACCCTCGGCGCGCTGACCGCCATGCGCGGCCTGGCGCGCTTGCTGGCCGATGACAAGACGGTATTCAACCCGGACTTGCCGTTTGCCTTTATCGGCAACGACTCGATCCTCGGCGTGCCGTGGCTGGTGGTCATCGCCGTGGCCGTGGTGGCGCTGTCGTGGTTCATTCTGCGCCGCACAGTGATGGGCGTGCAGATCTACTCGGTGGGCGGCAACCCGGAAGCCGCGCGGTTGTCGGGAATCAAGGTGTGGAAAGTGCTGTTGTTCGTCTATGCCATGTCCGGCGCCCTGGCCGGGCTTGGCGCGGTGATGAGCGCCTCGCGCCTGTTCGCCGCCAATGGCTTGCAATTGGGCCAATCCTACGAGCTGGATGCGATCGCGGCGGTGATCCTCGGCGGCACCAGTTTCACCGGCGGCGTCGGCACCATCGGCGGCACGCTGATCGGCGCACTGATCATCGCGGTGCTCACCAATGGCCTGGTGCTGCTGGGGGTATCGGATATCTGGCAGTACATCATCAAGGGCATCGTGATCATCGGCGCGGTGGCGCTGGATCGCTATCGCCAGTCCGGCGCCCGAACCTGAGTTCACTCCTACAACAATCACAAGAGAGACCGCCATGAACGTCAAACATATCTTCCCCGTCATTGCCTTGGCTGCCCTGATGTCCCAGGCCGTGCAGGCCCGTGAACTCAAGGCCCTGGGCATCAGCATGGGCTCTTTGGGCAACCCGTATTTCGTGACCCTGGCCGACGGCGCCACGGCGCGGGCGAAGGCACTCAACCCCAACGTCAAGGTGACATCGGTGTCGGCTGACTATGATTTGAGCAAGCAGTTCTCGCAGATCGACAACTTCATCTCGTCCAAGGTCGACCTGATCCTGATCAACGCCGTCGACCCGTCCGCCATGGCCTCGGCGATCAAGAAAGCCCGCGACGCCGGCATTGTGGTGGTGGCGGTAGATGTGGACGCCAAGGGTGTGAACGCCACGGTGCAGACCGACAACGTCGAAGCTGGCAAGCTGGCCTGCCAGTACTTGGTGGACAAGCTGTCGGGCAAAGGCAATGTGATCATCCAGAACGGCCCGCAAGTCACCGCCGTGACCGACCGCGTCAAAGGCTGCAAGGCCGCACTGGCCACCGCGCCGGATATCAAGCTGCTGTCCGATGACCAGGACGCCAAGGGCTCGCGCGAAGGCGGCCTGAACGCGATGCAGGGTTACCTGACACGCTTCCCGAAAATCGACGGCCTGTTCGCGATCAACGACCCGCAAGCCATCGGCAGCGACCTGGCGGCCAAGCAGCTCAAGCGCAGCGGCATCATTATTACCTCGGTGGACGGCGCGCCGGATATCGAGAATGCGCTCAAGACCGACACACAGATCCAGGCCTCCGCCAGCCAGGACCCGTGGGCCATGGCCCAGACGGCGGTGAACGTCGGTAATGACCTGCTCAATGACAAGGCCCCGGCCGAAGCGGTGACCCTGCTCACGCCCAAACTCATCACCCGCGACAACGTCGGCAGCTACAGCGGCTGGTCGAGCAAGCACTGATTGACTCAAGGGGGGCGCGCCGTGGTCACCATGGACGACGTGGCAAGCAGGGCCGGCGTGTCGCCGTCGACCGTGTCCCACGTGTTGAACGGCACCCGCAAGGTCAGCCCGGCCACGGTGCAGGCGGTACAGCGTGCGATCCGGGAGCTGGGCTACATCCCCAACACCCTGGCGCGCGCGCTGGCCCGTTCCACCACCAACACTATTGGCGTGGCGATCTCGGCGCTGTCCAACCATTACTTCAGCGAGACGGTGCACGCGATTGAAACCGAGTGCGCCCGGCACGGCTACATGATGCTGTTTGTCGACACCCACGACGATCCGGAGCAGGAATTGCGCGTGGTCACCGCGCTGCATCACCGGCGGGTCGATGGGATTGTGCTGGCGCCGTCGAACGGCTCGTTGGCGCTGGACTACCTGCGCGCCAATGAGCTGCCTGCGGTGCTGGTGGATCGCATGATGAGCGAGCAGTTCGATCAGGTCGGGGTGGAGAATAGCCAGGCCACCCAGGCGTTGATCGAGCACCTGATCGCCCACGGGCACCGGCGCATCGGCTTTATCGCCGGTCGTGCGGGCTTCAGCACCACCGATGAGCGGGTGGCGGGCTACCAGGCCGCGTTGCAGGCGGCGGGGCTGGCGTTCGATCCGCAGTTGCTGGTCAACGGCGGCTCCAATACCGAGCCGGCCCGCCAGGCCACCCGACAGTTGCTGAGCCTGGCCGAACCGCCGACCGCCATCATGGCCGGCAATAACCTGATGACCCTCGGCGCCATGCACGCTCTGCGTGACGCCCACATCGACGTGCCGGGGCAAATGGCGTTGGTCGGCTTCGATGATTTCGAATGGGCGGACTTTTTCGTGCCGCGCCTGACCTTGATCGCCCAGCCGGTCCAGCAACTTGGAGCCCGCGCTGTCGAGCTGTTGCTGCAACGCATGGCGACCCCCACTGCACCCAAGCACAGCGTGCGCCTGGCGCCACGCCTGCAGGTGCGTAATTCCTGTGGCTGTGATTGATCGGACCCACCCCGTATGAACCGTCCTGTTTCCCTTGGTATAGACCTTGGCACCTCCGAACTCAAAGCCATCCTCATGGACCTCGACGGCAGCGTGCTGGCCCGCGCGGGCGTGCACTTGAGTGTGTCGCGCCGCCATGGCGGCTGGTCCGAGCAGGCGCCCGAAGACTGGTGGCAGGCCTGCCTGCAGGCACTGGACTCACTGCGCACCCACGAGGCGTTTGCCCGCGTGGCCTGTATCGGCCTGTCGGGGCAGATGCACGGCGCGGTATTGCTGGGGGCCGACAACCGCGTGTTGTACCCGGCAATCCTGTGGGACGACTCCCGTGCAGTCTTGCAGGCAGAACAACTGGGCACCGGCTATGCCGAGATCACCGGCAGCTTGCCGATGGCCGGGTTGACCGCGCCGAAACTACTCTGGCTGCAACAGCATGAGCCCGAGGTGTTCAAGGCGATTGATTGCGTGCTGTCGCCCAAGGATTACCTGCGCTTGCGCCTGTGCGGGGAGCGGATCAGCGAGATGTCGGACGCCGCCGGCACCCTGTGGCTGGATGTGGCGCGGCGTGAGTGGTTTACCCCGATGCTGCACGCGACCGGCCTGACGCCTAAGCAGATGCCCAGGCTGGTGGAGGGCGGTGCCGCCAGTGCTTGTGTCACAGCCGCTGGCTTGGGCTTGTCGCCGCAGGTGGTGATCGCCGGGGGCGGCGGCGATAACCCGGTAGCGGCCGTCGGGATCGGCGCTATTGATGCCGGTGACGGGTTTATCACCCTGGGCACCAGCGCGGCGATTGTCGCGATTACCGCTCACGCCGCCGGCAACCCGGCCAGTGCGGTGCACAGCTTCTGCCATGCGCTGCCCGAGCGCGGGTACACCATGGGCGCCATGCTGGCCGGCGCCAGTTGCTTGCGCTGGGTAACGCGCCTGACGGGCATGGCGGATGAACAAACGCTGTTGGACCAGGTGCAGGCGCAACTGCCGATCGAGCACCCGGTGCCGCTGTCCACCCCGTTGTTTCTGCCGTATCTGGCGGGTGAGCGTACGCCGCATAACGACCCCTTGCTGCGCGGCGGCTTCATGGGGCTTGGCCATGACTGCGCACCGGCGATGCTTGGCTATGCGGTGATGGAAGGCGTGGGTTTTGGCTTGCTCGACGCCTGGCGCGCGGTGCAGTCGACCGGGGCTGAGGTCAAATCCTTCGCGCTCGTCGGCGGAGGGGCGCGCAGTGAGTATTGGGCGCAACTGCTGGCGAACATTCTGCAGCGGGAGGTTTTTACCCTGCATGGCAGCGAACTGAGCGCGTGCATCGGGGCGGCGAAATTGGGGTTCATGGCCATCGGGGAGGGCGCTGATTTGCTGGCGGCGGGGATGCCGGTGAAGGCGCGGTATGTACCTGATGAGGGGGTGCAGCCGGTATTGGCGGCGCGGTATGGCAAATTCCAGGGGTTGCTCGCTGCAGCGAAAGCGCTCCAGGATTAAATCGACGGCTGGAGCAGTCTAGTGTGGGAGGGGGCTTGCTCCCGATAGCGGAGTGTCAGTCAGCGCATCTGAAACTGACACTCCGCTATCGGGAGCAAGCCCCCTCCCACATGTTTGTGCAGTGCACTTTCAGTCAGTCAGCGGCGGCAAGCGCCGCTTGACCGGGGTTTTCTTGACGATGGCGGTGTTGGTTTCGGCATACCCGTTGATCCGGTCGAGCAGGCTGTCCAGGTGGTCCATGGTGCGCACATGCAGGCGGGCGATGAAGCAGTCTTCGCCGGTGACTTTGTCGCATTCGGTGAATTCGGGGATTGCCTGAATCTGCCGTTCCACTTCCTGCAACTTGCCGGGCAGCGGGCGGATGCGCACGATGGCTTGCAGCAGGTAGCCAAAGTGTTTGGGATCGATATCGACGGTGTAGTGGGTCAGCACGCCGCGCTCCTCCAGGCGGCGCAAGCGCTCGCCGACGCTTGGCGAAGACAGCCCGGTGATACCTGCCAGGGCTTTGAGGGACAGACGCGAGTCATCCATCAAGGCGGCGATCAGTTGCTGGTCGATGGTGTCAATCATGCTGTTCGCCTAATAAGAAAAGGTAGTTTGAGGTTTTGGCCTTTTTTAGTCACTGGAGCGGCTGTGAGCCAGCTTGCCATAATTGAGCCTCACTTGAGGAGCATCAATCATGGATACAGCTGTCCGTCGCGGAACCTGGGAAATGATCGCCGCCATGCTGATCTCCGGCACCATCGGCTGGTTTGTGCTGGTGTCCGGCGTGTCGGTGATCGAAGTGGTGTTCTGGCGCTGCGTGATCGGCGCGCTGGCGCTGCTGCTGGTGTGCGCATGGCTCGGCTACTTGAGGCTGGACTTGCTCAGTTGGGCCAAGTTCGGGCTGGCGGTACTCAGCGGTGTGGCCATCGTCGGCAACTGGCTGCTGCTGTTCGAATCCTACTCGCGTGCGTCAATCGCCATCAGTACGGCGGTGTACAACGTGCAACCGTTTCTATTGGTGATGCTGGCGGCGCTGTTTCTCGGTGAGAAAATCACCCTGCAGAAGATGGCTTGGCTGAGCGTGGCGTTCCTGGGCATGCTGGCCATCGTCACGGCCCATGGTGAACAACCGGCTGGCGATGACTACTTGGCCGGCATTGCACTGGCCCTGGGCGCGGCGTTGTTGTATGCGATTGCAGCGCTGATCATCAAGCAACTCAAGCAAGTGCCGCCGCATTTGATGGCGTTGATCCAGGTGACTACCGGCGCGGTATTGCTGGCGCCGCTGGTGCCTTGGGACCACTTGCCCGCATCGACCGATGCCTGGGCGGCACTCGCCACCCTCGGCCTGGTGCACACCGGGTTGATGTATGTGTTGTTGTACGGGGCGATACAGAAGCTGCCGACTGCGATGACCGGCGCCTTGTCGTTCATCTACCCGATTGCGGCGATTTTCGTCGACTGGATTGCCTTCGGACATCGCCTGGGATGGCTGCAATGGTTGGGCGTGGCGGCGATTCTGCTGGCGGCGGCAGGGTTGCAGCGGGGCTGGTGGTGGCCCCGCTTGCAGAGGGTCAGTGCGTGCCCTGAAAGATGATATTTTCCGGGTTGAAATGCTCCACCGCGCTGCCCGGCTGCGGCAATCCGAGGATATGCCCCTTGATCTTGCCGACCACATGCATTTCGCACGGTTTGCAGTCGAACTTCAGCGTCAGTACCTCATCGCCATGGATCAACTGCATCGGCGCCACCTTGGTCTTCACCCCCGTCACGCCCTTGGCCTGTTTAGGGCACAGGTTGAACGAGAAACGCAGGCAGTGCTTGGTGATCATCACCGGCACTTCGCCGGTTTCTTCGTGGGCCTCGAAGGCGGCATCGATCAGCTTCACACCGTGACGGTGGTAAAAATCGCGGGCCTTCTGGTTGTAGACGTTGGCCAGGAACGATAGGTGCGCGTCCGGGTACACCGGCGGCGGCGTGGTCTCGGCTTTGCGTGCACCCCGCGGGTGCGCGGCGACGCGAGCGACGGTCAGGGCTTCGATCACTTCACGGCGCAGCGCCTTGAGCTGCGAGTTGGGAATGAAGAATGCCTGCGGCGCGTCCAGTTCGATGCGGGTGGCGTGGTACTCGGTAGTACCGAGTTGGCCGAGCAGGTCGCGCAAGGTATCCAGCGCCTGCTCCGGTTTGTTGGCCACGCCAAACGGGCCGGGCAGGGTGACGCTGGCGCTGATGCCTTCTTCGCTGCTAGCGGTGACTTCCAGCTGTTCTTCGCGCAGACGAGCCGCCCAGGTCAGGCCGATACGACGCTCGGACGAGGTCTTGAGCAGCGCCTGTTGCCAGTTGTGGTCCAGATTGCGGTTCAACGGGTGATTCGGGCGCAGCTGGTGCAGGCCCGCCGGCATTTCGTTCGGTTCGACGCGGTAGCGATAGCGCTTCTCGCCGTCTTCCTCGAATTCGCCCTTGGGCTCGGCGATGTTGGCGCGGAACCCCACCACTTCACGCTTGACCAGCACATTGAGGCCGTCGCCGTTGGACAGCGGCTCATGGGTGACCACCTGCAAGTCGCGCTTGCCGGCTTTTTCCACCACACCCACCGGCAGGCCGGTGAAGGTCGGGGTGTCGAAGGCGCCGATATCGATCTTGCGGTCGCTGACAAAGTAGTCGGTACTGCCACGGTGGAAGGTTTTTTCCGGGTCGGGCAGGAAGAAGTGTGCGGTACGCCCGCTGGAAGCGCGGGCCAGGTCCGGGCGGTCTTCGAGGATTTCGTCGAGGCGCTGGCGGTAGTAGGCGGTGATGTTCTTCACATAGCCCATGTCCTTGTAGCGGCCTTCGATCTTGAACGAACGCACGCCGGCTTCGACCAACGCGCGAATGTTGGCGCTCTGGTTGTTGTCTTTCATCGACAGCAGGTGCTTTTCAAAGGCGACGACGCGGCCCTGGTCATCTTTCAAGGTATACGGCAGGCGGCACGCCTGGGAGCAATCGCCACGGTTGGCGCTGCGGCCGTTCTGCGCGTGGGAAATATTGCACTGCCCGGAGAACGCCACGCACAAGGCGCCATGGATGAAGAACTCAATCGCGGCCTCGGTCTCATCGGCGATGGCGCGGATTTCTTGCAGGTTCAGCTCGCGCGCCAGCACCAACTGGGAGAAACCGGCCTGGTCGAGAAACTTTGCCCGGCCCAGGGTGCGAATATCGGTCTGGGTGCTGGCGTGCAGCTCGATGGGCGGAATATCCAGCTCCATCACGCCCAGGTCTTGCACGATCAACGCATCGACACCGGCGTCGTAGAGCTGGTGGATCAGCTTGCGCGCCGGCTCCAGCTCGTTGTCATGCAAGATGGTGTTGATGGTGGTGAAAACGCGAGCGTGGTAACGGCGGGCGAATTCCACCAGTTGCGCGATATCGCTCACTTCGTTACAGGCATTGTGACGCGCGCCGAAGCTCGGCCCGCCGATATAAATGGCGTCGGCGCCATGCAGGATAGCCTCGCGTGCGATGGCCACATCGCGGGCAGGGCTGAGCAATTCCAGGTGATGCTTGGGCAAGGACATAGTTTTTTTAGTCAGGCTTGTCACGGTCGAGGCGGGCATTGTAGCTGCGAAAAGTCTTACCGGCATCTACCACAGGGCTGTCGGGCTCATGGACCTGCCGCTGATGGCGGTGGGTCAGTCACACATGCACTTGCTGACACTGCCCCATCGGGAGCAAGCCCCCTCCCACAGTTCTGACCGAGTACGGCATCCCGAACCGGTTGGCTCCGAGACCTTCTCACTGTGTTTACCAAGGCTGTCGGCATGCGCCGAACCAATGTGGGAGGGGGCTTGCCCCCGATGGCGGTGGGTCAGTTACACATGCACTTGCTGACACTGCCTCATCGGGGCAAGCCCCCTCCCACAGTTTTGACCCAGTCAGGCCTTGGCAGCCATTGCCGTTACTTCAACACGCATACCTTCTACAGCCAACGCGGCAACACCCACCGCAGCCCGTACCGGCCATGGCTTGGCGAAAAAGCGTTTGTAGACTTCGTTGAACGCGGCGCGGTCGGCCATGTCGGTCAGGTAGATGGTCAGGTGCATCACCCGGTCCATGGAGCTGCCGGCTTTTTCCAGCGCGACTTTCAGCGCTTGCAGGGTGCATTCGCTTTGCAGCGTGATATCGCCCAGCTCCAGGCTGCCGTCGGCGTGGGTTGGAATCTGGGTGGAGACCAGGATGCCGTTGAAGCCGATCACGTCGGAGGAGATCGAATCGGCATCCGGATCGGGTGTGAAGGTCAGGTCGTGGTTGGCCATGGGCGCCTCATGTTGGCAGGAACGAAAAGGCGCCATGGTCCCTGAAAAAACCACCTGGGGCAAACCAGGGGTTTACTCTTTCACGTCCATGAACTCCTCAGCCCACGCCACATAGCTCTCCGGCAATGTATAGGTGTGGGTCAGCTCGGTCGCGCTGAGGTTGGAAGTGCTGTGGGTCAACTGCCGTTGCGCGCGCAGGCTGTCGTAAGTGGCCTTGATCGCAGCAAAGTAGGCGCCATGCCCGGCCACCACGATGCGCACGCCCAGGCTCGCCAGGCGCTCGCTGTCGTGCAGTTGGGGGTTGCCGTAGGTCACCAGCATCAGCGGCACCGTGAGGTTCTCGGCGATTTTCTCCAGGTGGTCGAAGTCTTTGACGCCGACCATGCAGATGCCATCGGCGCCGGCCTTTTCATAGGCCTGGGTGCGCGCAATCACGTCTTCGGTGGGCAATACGCCGGCGTTGGTGCGGGCAATGATCGACAGTTCAGGATCGACACGCGCCTCCAGAGCCGCCTTGACCTTGCCGATGCCTTCTTCGACGGAGATCAGGTCCGTGGATTTACGCCCGAATTGCGCAGGCAGCAGGGTATCTTCAATGGTCAGCGCCGCGACGCCAGCGCGTTCCAGCTCTTCAACCGTACGCATCACGTTCAGGGCATTGCCGTAGCCGTGGTCGGCGTCTGCAATGAACGGCAACTGTGCGACGCGGCCGATGCGGGTGGCCTGTTCGACGAACTCACTCAGGGTAATCAACGCAAAATCAGGTGCCGCCAGTACCTGCAGGGAAGCGACGGAGCCGCCGAGAATACCCACTTCAAAACCCAGGTCGGCCGCGATACGGGCGGACATGGGGTCGAAAACCGAGGCGGTTTCAACACAGATGGGCGTGGCAAGCAGTTCGCGGAAGTGACGGCGCAGCGCTGAGTGAGAAATCTTGGGCATGTTCTTTCCTGGCTTTGGTCATCGTCAAGTGACGATCAATGTCTATTCGTGGTGGCGTGAGATTACCACGCAGACGGGCAGGGGTTGATGACGTTTGAAGGCGCACGATGCGTCTCGCGCGGCGATGCGCGAATAAAATGCAATATGTGCATTTTTAGTGAATTACGTTATGCAATATAAATATTTTACATGTCTTTCTTATAACCTCATCGTAATGCCCCTTACGACTATCGCCGAGACCGCACGCGCGGATCGACTTGACGTGCCTCCCATGGCATCTGGAGACGAACGTGCGTTACCTGTCAAAACTGGCGACCGGCATGGCCGCCGCATTGATCTGCCTCACCGCCCATGCGCAAACGCTGGTAGTGGGCGATCAAAGCTATAACGCCCAAGCCGCGATGGAAGCGGCGGGGGTGCTTGAGGATCTTCCCTACACCCTTGAATGGAAGCAGTTCACGGCCGGATCGCCGGTGGCCGAAGCGCTCAACGTCGGCAGCCTGGATATCGGCCTGCTCGGCGACGCGCCGGTGTTGTTCCTGGGCGCATTGGGCGCGCCGATCAAGGTAATCGCCGTCAGCCGGCAAAACCTGGCGGGCGTGGCGATTCTGGTCAAGCAGGACTCGTCGATCCACAGCCTGGCAGACCTGGCGGGCAAACGTGCAGCCATCTGGAAAGGCTCCTGGAGCCAGCAACTGCTGCTGAGCGCACTGGATAACGCCGGCGTTGCCCGCGACGCGCTGCAGTTGCGTTACCTCAGCGCACTGGATGCGTCCCATGCGCTCGAAGGCGGCTCGGTCGATGTCATCGCCACCTGGGAGCCTTATGTGACCCAGCAGGAACGCCAAGGTGCACGGGTACTCGCGACGGCCGAGGGGTTGATTCCCGCCCAGAGTTTTATCGCCGCCAACGCCACGGCGGTCGACGAAAAACGCGCGCCCATCAACGACTTTCTCCAGCGCCTGAAAAAAGCCCGTGACTGGGCACGCCAGAGCCCGGCCAACACCAACGCCTACGCTGACGCATGGGCCAAACGCACCCGCGCCGACGCTGAAATCGCCCGCGCCTGGTTTGCCCGGGCACGCACCACGGTCGAACCGCTGACCGCCCAGGCACCGGTCGAGGCGCAAAAGACCGTGGACTTCTTCGCCAGCGAAGGGCTGATCAAGGCTTACCCGGCCGCCAGCCTGTTCGACCCGTCATTCGCCGCGGCCCTGCAGCCCGCCGTCGCCCAGGCACAACCCTGAATACACCAAGGAATCTCTCTGACATGACCAAACGACAGCTCAAACTGGGCGCCTTGACCATGGGTTGCGGTGGGCCGGGCCGCCACAACCTGTGGCTCGACCCGCAATTGCCGGCCGACGCCAGCGTGAACATCGACTGGTACATCGATATCGCGCGCCAGGCCGAGGCGGCGTTGTTCGACTTGATCTTTATCGTCGACAGCCAGTTCATCACCCCCGGCTCGCCTTCCCATTACCTCAATCGCCTCGAGCCGCTGACGCTGTTGTCGGCGCTGGCCGTGAGCACGCGGCATATCGGCCTGGTCGGTACGCTGACCACCTCCTACAACGCGCCGTATAACGTTGCGCGGCGCCTGGCTTCCCTGGACCTGATCAGCAAAGGCCGCGCCGGCTGGAACGTGGTGACCAGCGGCGATGCCGGTACCGCCGGCAATTACAGCCTTGATGAGCATTATGACTACACCACGCGTTACAGCCGCGCCGCCGAACACGTCCAGGTGGTGCAGGGGCTGTGGAACTCCTATGAGGACGACGCCTTCGTGCGCGACCGCGCCACCGGCCAGTTTCTCGATCCGAGCAAGCTGCATAGCCTGAATCACCAAGGCGAGCACTTTGCGGTGGTCGGCCCGCTGAACATCCAGCGCTCACCCCAGGGGCAGCCGGTGATCTTCCAGGCCGGGGATTCCGAACAAGGCCGCGACCTGGGCGCCGCTACCGCCGACGTCATCTTCACCCATGCCGCCAGCATCGAGCAGGGCCAGGCGTTTTACCGGGATATAAAGGGCAGGGCGCTGCAACGCGGGCGCGATCCGGAGCAGTTACTGATCATGCCCGGCGCGGAAATCTATGTGGGCGACACCGATGCCCACGCCCGCGAAATCGAGCAGCATTATCATCAAGTCGACCATAGTTTTGCGCTTGCGCTGAAAGAATTCGGGCGTAATTTCGGCTGGCATGACTTCAGCCAGTACGACCTGGATGCGCCATTCCCTCAAGAAAGCCTGGAGGCTGCGCGCAGCAGCTTTTTCACTGCTGCCAAACGCATCGCCGATCAGGCCCGCGAGAAGGGTTTCAGCCTGCGCCAGGCCGTCGAGTTTGGTCGCCAATTGCGTCCGGGAGCCTTCACCGGCACGGCTGACACGGTGGCGCAAAAAATGGCGGATTGGCTGCACGCCCGCGCCGTGGATGGTTTCAACATCTACATCGGGCACCCGGAGCAGTTCACTCGCTTTACCCGAGAAGTCATACCGTTGCTACAGGAACGCGGTGTTTACCGGACCGCGTATGAAGGGAGTACGTTACGCGAGCGCCTGGGGCTGGAAATTCCGCAGTTTGCACGGCGTTAAGCCGCTGCCATCGTTTGACCTGACTGCCGTGCGGATCAAGGGATGCATCCGCCGGCGCGCTATGCCTATAGTTCACTCACCCCCACAGCGCACTCAACGGCGCTGTGCAAACCCGCCGAAGACTGAGGTGAGCCTGATGAACCGTGAATTGAGCCGCGCATTGTCCGATCCCCACCAAGTGGACGCCGAGTACTTCGAGTACAGCAAGGCCGCCAACCCCATCAGTGCCAATCTCATACCGCGCATTCCCTACCACAGTTTTCCTGCCGCGCTGTATGACAGCGGCCCTTCACGCGTCGTGCCGCTGGACCTCAGCGACGCCCTGGGCTGCGAAGGCCCGGCCACAGGTCCCGGATTGTGCGCCAACTTTATGCGACTCAACCGTGGCGACACACTGACCGTGCAACCCAACGCGACCTCCCAGGTGTTCTACGTGATCGCCGGGGAGGGCCGCGTGGTGCAGGCCGAGCATGAGATTCAATGGTCCAGAGGCTGCTTTATCGCGCTGCCGGGTTTGCAGGCGGCGCACTTCAGTGCCAGCGCGGATGCACGCCTTTACTACGTGCACGATGAACCGTTGCTGCGCTACCTCGGGGTGGTACCCAGTGCAGATCGCTTCACACCGACGCTGTACCCCGCAGCGCTGGCCAACGCCAAGCTGCGCGAAGCGGCGGATGACCCGCGTGCCCAGGACCGCAGCCGCATCAGTATCCTGCTGGGCAATCGCAACTTTCCCCAAACGCGCACCGTTACCCACGTACTGTGGGCGATGTACGGCATTTTGCCGGCCGGATCGGTGCAAAAGCCCCACCGGCACCAGTCGATTGCCCTGGATTTCATCATTGACTGCCCGCGAGGCTGCTACTCCCTGGTCGGCACCGAGCTGGACACGGATGGGCAAATCCGCAATCCGGCAAGGGTCGACTGGTCGCCCGGCCTGGCGTTCGTGACGCCGCCTGGGTATTGGCATGCGCACTTCAATGAATCCGACACCGAGGCGTTCCTCATCCCGATCCAGGACGCGGGGCTGCAAACCTACCTGCGTGCGTTGGATATTCGGTTCAGTTGATAAAGCAACGCCCCATGCGGATCGCCCGATCAGGGTGAAATGGGATCGCTCGCCGGGAAGGTTTCTTCGATGGCCTCGTCAAGCTGGCTATCGCTGACAGCGCGGTCCTGCACCTTTACATGCGACTCGCAATGGCATTCGGCACTGGGGCATGCCTGGCCGCGTGGGTGCAGGTCGGCGCAGGCCTGGCTGCAAAAGGCTTTACCGTCGCGTTCATAGCGCGCGGCATCGGTTACCTGGCAACTGCAGCCTGGGCAGGCGCATGGCAAATCCGGGGTGGCGTGGTTCATGAGTCCTCCGATTGTCAGTGTGATTGAAGCGTTCACACCTGTTTTGATCAGCGTAAATTCAAGAGTTTAAAAAAACACAGGGCAGGGGTGATGAACGGCGGGTGTGCGTGTGTGAGACAAGAAAACGAACCCTGCGCTGCCTCGTGCGTCTATGGTGATAACAACGATCACACAGACGCGAGGAGGTTTACCCATGATTGATTACGCAGCGGGCGACACCGATTCAGAAGCGCGCAACCGTTCGATCGGT
The DNA here is from genome assembly GCF_003851705.1 of Pseudomonas sp. R2-37-08W. Classification (NCBI taxonomy): domain Bacteria; kingdom Pseudomonadati; phylum Pseudomonadota; class Gammaproteobacteria; order Pseudomonadales; family Pseudomonadaceae; genus Pseudomonas; species Pseudomonas sp. R2-37-08W. The sequence goes on from NZ_CP027728.1 coordinate 2,977,939, forward strand.
AATGCCATAGGCCTGGCCGCCGATGAAGTCGAGTTGTGGGTGGCTTCGGTGGAAGAAGACGGCAGCGGCATGGGCTATGTGCTGACGTTTTCCGCGGACACGCCCAGCGAAATCCTCGCCAAGGTCGAGGGGCTGGGCGCTGATCGCACGATCAATATCGGTCCGATTGATTGAATCCTGCAAGTTCAGGGGCCATTTACGGCTGCTGGTGACGAGGTAATGCGATTTCAGGTCACTGTAGGAGCGAGCTTGCTCGCGAAAAAATCAGGGCCCCCGCGTTTATCCAGAATGAACGCATTGCCTGGGCGTTTTTCGCGAGCAAGCTCGCTCCTACAAAAAGCTTTGACTGCCAACACGATGTCCACCATGGAGCAGGCCAAATGAGTCGCCCGCTGTTCATTTCGCTGGACGGGCCCAAGGGCACCGGCAAGACCACGCTGCTGGAGGCTGTTACCTCAGCATTGAGGGCAGACGGCAAAAAGGTGATCCGACTGTGCGAAAAAAAGAGCGATCCCCATCGGGGTGAAACCATGGCGCTGGTCAACCAGCTCGTCAGGCATCCCAGCCCGGCACTGGAGTTGGCGGTGTGTGAGCGATTTGCTGATAGCCGTGGCTGGATTTCCCGGCATGTACTGCCCAAACAGCCCTCTGACAGCATCATCCTGATTGACCGCTGGTACCCGTCTGATGCGGCGTTTCGGCGCCTGACTCCGTTCGCGCAGATTCTAAAGTTGAACATCGAGCGAGGCGTGCAAGTGCCAGACCTGCATGTCGGGGTAGTCACTGACGCTGAAACGTCATGGGCGAGGGCGGCAGCACGAACACGTGGGCTGGGCAGTACGGTGCTGCACTCCCTGGAAGAACAGGTGGCCTGCACGCTGGGGTTCGAGCAAGCGGTTGCCGATCACGGTTGGGTGCTATGCCGTAACGAAGGATGGATCGAGGACGCCACGGCGCAGGTGGTTGCTGAGATCTATGGCGTGCTGAGTGGGCGCTAGCAGTTCCGTATCGCAGTGTATCTACAGGCCATGCGGATACTTGCGGATTCAATAGACCGCTTTACCGACACATCCGCGATACCTGCAGGCGGTTCAATTGGCTCCAGCGAGGGACACCCCCTCGGCCAATTGAGCAGGTAGCGCCATGTTCTTGATCGCCTTTCTCGGCGGCATCGTCACGGTACTCAGCCCGTGCATTCTTCCCGTCGTGCCGTTTTTATTCGCCCGTGCTGACCGCTCGCCAGCGTCAGTGTTGTGGACCCTGCTTGGCCTGGCGCTGACCTTTGCCCTCGTGTCCAGCCTCGCCGTGATCAGCAGTGACTGGGTGGTAACAGCCAACGGTATTGGTCGCCAGCTCGCGCTGGTGGTGCTGGTAGTGTTCGCCCTGTCGTTGCTTTCCGCCAAGGTGGGTAATGGATTGATGCGGCCGTTGACGGCACTGGGTAATCGCCTCGATCCCGCCACGCGCAGATTGTCGGGGCCCGGCGCATCGCTGCTGATCGGGGTCGCAACCGGCTTGCTCTGGGCACCGTGCGCGGGGCCCATCCTCGGGATCATCCTGACCGGCGCAATGCTTCAAGGCCCGAGCGCGCACACCAGCCTGCTGCTGTTGGCCTACGGCTTGGGCAGTGCCGTCTCCTTGGGCGTGCTGATCTTCGCGGGCCGAGGCCTGGTGTCTCGGTTGAAGTTGTCGCTGCCCGTGATTGCCTGGCTGCGACGCGGCACAGGGCTGGCCGCGCTGGTGGTTGCGGGGCTGATCGCCAGTGGCTCACAAAGCCAACTGCTTGCCGGCACTTCATCCCAGGGCGCTGCCAGGCTGGAGCAGTCGCTGCTGAGCGGTGTGCCCAAAGTCGCTGATTACCTGGTGGACAACGTCAAGGCCGCGACCACACCTGACCTGAGTGCCAAGGGTGAAATGCCGTCCCTGTCGGGTGCCGTCCAGTGGCTGAATTCACCGGAGCTGAGCAAGGAGGCCTTGCGGGGCAAGGTGGTGCTGGTGGACTTCTGGACGTTCGACTGCATCAATTGCCAGCGCAGCATTCCCTATGTGAACGAATGGGCACGCAAATACGAGAAGGAGGGGCTGGTTGTCATCGGCGTGCACACCCCGGAGTATCCCTTTGAACGGGTGATAGACAACGTGCGCAAAAACGTAGAAAAGCTGGGCCTCAAGTACCCGATCGCGATCGACAACAACTATGCGATCTGGCGTGCATTCGACAATCAATACTGGCCCGCACACTACCTCGTCGACGCCGAAGGCAAGATCCGCTACACCCACTTCGGCGAAGGCAGCTATGACACTCAGGAAAAAGTGATCCAGCAGTTGCTGGCGGAGGCTAAGAACAAGGGTTGATGACTATTGGGGATGATCCATAGGCGTCTTTGCGGAAAGTTTCAGGGTTGGCGGCAGTGTCAACTGCGCACACAGGCCGCCGCCGTCCCGGTTAACCAAGCGCAGAGAGCCTTGCAGGCTAACTGCCAGTTGTTGCGAAATCGCCAGGCCCAGTCCTGTACCACCGGTTTCCCGGTTTCGCGAGTTCTCCACGCGATAAAACGGCTTCAACACGTCGGGCAATTGGTGGTCAGGTATGCCGGGGCCACGGTCCAGCACTTGAATCAGCAGCCCACCGTCCGGCTGGCGCTGCGCGATGATTTGCACCTCTGATCCGAACTTCAAAGCATTGTCCAAGAGGTTGACCAACACCCTGCGCAGCGCATGGGGGCGAGTATCGATGGCTGCGCCGCCGTCAGCCTTTAACGTCACTTGCTTGCCGGTATCGAGGTAGTCAAAGACCAGGCTTTCCAGAAAGGAATCGACATCCACGCGCCGGCTTGGCTCATTGGAACCCGCCATGCTCCGCGCGTAGGCCACACCTTCCTGGACCAGGTGCTGCATTTCCTCCAGGTCGTTGCAGAGCTTGTCCTTTTCCATCGAATCGTCCATGAACTCCGCGCGAAGCTTCATCCGTGTGATCGGGGTTTGCAGGTCGTGGGAAATCGCTGCCAATAGCTGCATGCGTTCCTTGACGTAAGTTGCGATGCGCTCCTGCAGGGTATTGAAGGCGACGGCCGCGTAGGCCACTTCGATTGGCCCTTCCTCCTTGAGCGGTTCGCCCTGGCCATTCGGATCGAGGCTGTCTACCGCTTGGGAAAGCCGCGTCAGTGGCCGTATGACCGTGCGTACGGCGAGCCAGGTACAGAGCAAGAGCAGCAACAGTTGCGCCACCAGCACTGCTGGCAGCCACGGTGATAGCGGCATCACCGCGGGTCGCACATCAATCGTCAGGGGGCTGCCGTCCTTGAGGCGCAAGTGGGCCTGATAATGAGGGCGCGCATCGGCAATATCGCTGAAACTCAGTGGGTAGTCCCGGCCCAGCGTGGCTTGCATGGAACGCACGGAGACAGGCGCCCTGGTCATGTCCATTGGCGTGCCCGGCTGGCCCTCATCCAGTTGGTATCGGTAGTTGGGGTGTTCCAGGCGCGGCAACCAGGCCTCACGCTCATTGGCCGGTAACCGCTCGAGTATCGCCAGTGAGGTGGTCAGGTCTTGTTCGAAATTGTCCAGCATCAACATCTTGGCACTTTGGTAGCGCTCATAGAACTGCAACCCGAATGACAATCCATGGGCCACCGCCAGGCTCACCAGGAAGATCAGTGTCAACCGCGAGGCCAACGTGCGCGGCCAGCGCGTCATGGTCATGGCTGTGCTCCTGACACTTGCACCGCGTAGGTAAAGACATAGCCCTCGCTGCGAACAGTCTTGATGTAGGCGGGATCGCGGGCGTCGTCCTGCAGCCGGTGGCGCAGCCGGCTGACGAGCAAGTCAATCGATCGGTCGAAGAGGTCGGCGTCCCGGCCCTGGGTGAGGTTGAGCAGTTGATCGCGGTTCAGCACGCGCTGGGGGTGATCGAGGAAGACCCGCAGCAAGCGATACTCGCCGCCACTTAACGTCACGATGGTGCCTTCGCTGTCCAGCAGGTGTCGAGCGGTGGTGTCCAGCCGCCATTTGCCGAATGCGAGCAGCCGGCCTGCTTCGGTGACAATCAGGTTGGGCGGCAACATGCGGGTGCGGCGGAGCACGGCATTGATTCGCGCCAGTAACTCCCGGGCGACAAATGGCTTGGCCAGGTAATCGTCGGCGCCCATCTCCAGGCCGATGATTCGATCCGTATCGTCATTGCGCGCGGTCAGCATCAGAATCGGTGTGGCCTTATGCTTGCCTGCGCGCAGTTCCCGACACAGCACCAGCCCATCGTCTCCGGGCATCATGATGTCCATCACAATCAAGTCGACCGGCGTGGACGCCAGAAAGGCCCGCATCTGGCGACCGTCCGCCACTACCGTCGTGCGCAGTCCGTTTTTCTGAAGATAGTTCCCCACCAGCTCTCTGATCTCGCGGTCATCGTCGACGATGAGGATGTGATCTACGTGCTCCACTTGACTCACCTTTATCCCTGTTTAACGGCGTTGAAGAAGGTGGCGTCGAGTATATCCAGGTGGCGGTTTGCAGCTGGTAAAACTTTTGCACCAGACTCGCCTGGGTGGGTTTGTATCGTTGTGTATCTGCGCCCCGGCCCGATACACAGTGATTCGTTCAAGGCGGTTGGTGACACATACGGGATACCTGCGGGGCGTTAAATGAACACATCGAGAAGGCGCAGTCCCTCTTCAATTGATGGCTCATCTAACGCTCGGAGATCTCGTTATGCCTTGGAAAAACCCCGTGAGGATGGGCGTGTTTGGTTTGGCCCTGGTCGCAGGCAGCGGCGGTGCCTGGGCCGCCGAAGCGTCAGTTGCCAGTTCGGCCGCGACCCAACCCGAATCAATTCGGCCTTACCGAATTCATGTCGATGAAGCTCAACTGACCGATCTGAAACAGCGCATCGCCGCGACCCGCTGGCCAGACAAAGAGACGGTCAATGACGTCTCCCAAGGCGTGCAGTTGGCCCAGGTTCAGGCGTTGGTGAAGTATTGGGGCAACGGCTATGACTGGCGCAAGGCCGAAGCGAAGCTCAATGCGCTGCCTGAATTCATCACCACCATCGACGGCGTGGATATTCAGTTCATCCATGTCCGCTCGCGCAACCCCAACGCGATGCCGCTGCTGCTGACACACGGATGGCCGGGCTCGCAGTTCGAGTTCCTGAAGACCATCGGCCCGCTGACCGACCCTGTGGCTTACGGCGGTAAGGTCGAAGATTCGTTCGACGTGATCATCCCCTCGATCCCCGGACACGGCTTTTCCGGCAAGCCCACTGAATTGGGCTGGGGGCCGGATCGCGTCGCGAAGGCGTGGGATGTGCTCATGAAGCGTCTCGGATACTCCCACTATGTTTCCCAGGGTGGTGATCACGGCTCGGTGATATCGGATGCGCTGGGTCGCCTGAATCCGCCGGGTCTGTTGGGCATTCACTTGAACATGCCGGCCACCATTCCGCCCGAGCTGGTCAAGCCGATCAACAGTGGTGACCCGGCACCTGTCGGGCTCAGCGAGCCTGAACGCAAGGCGTTTGAGTCCCTGAGTACCTTCTTCGGCCGCAACGCGGCATACGGCGCGATGATGGTGACCCGCCCGCAGACCATCGGCTACCTGCTGGCCGATTCGCCCACCGGTACGGCGGCGTGGATGTACGAAAAGTTCGCCGCCTGGACCGACAGCAACGGTCAGCCTGAGCGGGTACTTAGCCGCGACGAGATGCTGGACGATATCAGCCTGTACTGGCTGACGAACGTCGGCGCATCGTCATCGCGTTTCTACTGGGAAAACAACAACAACAATTTCAGCGCCGCCGCGCAGAACACCTCAAGCATCAAGGTGCCGGTGGCGATCACGGTCTTCCCCCACGAAATCTATCAAGCCCCCAAAAGCTGGGCGCAACGCGCTTACCCCTCACTGGCCTACTACAACCAGGTTAACAAGGGCGGCCACTTCGCTTCCTGGGAACAACCGCAACTATTCAGCGAAGAATTGCGTGAGGCCTTCCGGCCACTGCGCGCCAAGCTCGGCGTAACGAAGACCGCTCACTAACGCCTACCCAACCCTGTCAATACACCGGGCCGTTATGCGGCGGCTCGCTACGGAGAAACATCATGGAGATGACCTTGCTGAACAACCAGAATAAATCCGGCCGCCTGCAGGGTTTTGCCCCCTCGCTACTGGCAGCAGCGTTGCTGCAATTGGGCGCCGTGGCGGCAGGGTTTGCCCAGGCCAGCGCTGCTGACGTACCGGCCTCGACGGTGGCCGCTATTACGCCGGGCGCTCACACTTCGCTGGGTGACCTCAAGCATGTGAAAGCGGGTCTGCTGGACGTTTCCTACGCGGAACTCGGCCCCGCCGACGGCCCGGTGGTTATTTTGCTGCACGGCTGGCCCTACGATATCAACGCCTTCGCTGATGTCGCGCCTGCTTTGGCGGGCAAGGGCTATCGGGTGTTGATCCCGTCTGCCCGTGGGTATGGCGACACGCATTTTCTCTCGCCCAAGACCGTTCGCAATGGGCAACCCGCTGCACTGGCCACCGACCTGATCGACTTCATGGACGCGCTGAAGATCAACAAAGCCGTGCTGGGTGGATTCGACTGGGGCGCCCGCACTGCCGATATCGTTGCCGCACTGTGGCCGGAACGCGTGAAAGCCCTGGTGGCGGTCAGCGGTTACCTGATCGGCAGCCAGGAAGCGGGCAAAGCACCACTGCCACCCGCCGCCGAGTTGCAGTGGTGGTACCAGTTCTACTTCGCAACCGAGCGCGGGCGTCTGGGCTACGAGAAAAACACCCATGACTTCGCCAAGCTCATCTGGAAGCTGGCGTCGCCAAAGTGGAATTTCGACGACGCCACCTTTGACCGCAGCGCGGCATCCCTGCAAAACCCGGATCACGTGGCCGTGTCGATGTTCAACTACCGCTGGCGCCTGGACTTGATCAAAGGCGAGCCCAGGTACGATGCGATCGAGAAGAAGCTGGCGGCATTCCCTACCATCAGCGTGCCGACCATCACGATGGAAGGCGATGCGAACGGTGCGCCCCATCCACCGGCTGAAGCGTATGCAAAACGGTTCACCGGCAAGTATGAGTATCGCCTTATCAGCGGTGGAATAGGGCACAACCTGCCTCAGGAAGCGCCGCAGGCTTTCGCCCAGGCGGTGATTGACGCCGATCATCTCTGACAGGGAGCGTCACCATGAAACTCATGCATCTGTCCGGGGCTGTTGCAGCGCTTGCGCTCACCGTCGCTGGCGTCGCAGCGGGCGATTCCGCTGGCGATGACGCTTCGCCGATCTACGGCGTGAAGATTCCCGAAGGCTATCGCCAGTGGCCGCTGATTGCGCCAGCCCAGGAAGCCGCGCCCTTGGATGAACTGCGCGCCGTGGTCGGCAATAATCTGGCAATCAAGGCCTACCAGGACTCAGCGCTGCCGTTTCCCGATGGCACGGTGCTGGTGAAACTGGCGTGGAAGCACGTCCAGTCGCCGGAATTCGAGCCCGCCTCGATACCCGGTGCGGCCACCACGGTTCAAGTCATGGTGAAGGATTCGAAGCAGTACGCGGCGACCGGTGGGTGGGGCTTTGGGCGTTTTATCAACGGCAAAGCGGTCGACCAGGCTCAGCACGAGACGTGTTTTGCCTGTCATCAAGCGCGCGTCAAAAACCATGATTTCGTGTTCACCCGGTACGCCCCATAACCCCAAGTTCAAGGAGTTCTCCATGAAGAAAATCATTGCCTCGCTGGCAGTCGCTGCCTCTGTGTTGGTCGGTGCTGACGCGTTCGCGCGGACTGAGAAGCCAACAGTCGTGCTTGTTCACGGCGCCTTCGCCGACGCCTCGAGCTGGAACGGCGTGGTCAAGATCCTCGAAAAGGATGGCTACACCGTTGTCGCCGCGGCCAACCCGCTGCGCAGTGTGAAAAGTGATGCCGCATCCGTTGCGTCACTGATCGCGAGCATCAAGTCGCCCGTTGTGCTGGTGGGGCATTCCTACGGCGGTAACGTCATCAGCGAAGCGGCTAATGACCAGGCCAACGTCAAGGCGCTGGTCTACGTGAGTGCGTTCGCCCCGGACACCGGCGAAACCGTCGCCGGCCTGGCCGGCAAGTTTCCCGGCAGCACCTTGGGGCCAACCCTCGCGGCACCGGTGCCATTGAATGAGGGTGGCAAGGATTTGTACATCCAGCAGGACAAATTCCACGCGCAATTCGCCGCTGACGTGCCCGCGGCTGAGGCGGCAGTGATGGCCGCCACCCAGCGTCCGGTCACCGAAGCCGCGCTGAATGAGCCGTTTACCACGCCGGCGTGGAAGCACATTCCAAGCTGGGCTATCTACGGCGACAAGGACAAGAACATTCCGCCCCAGGCACTGGCCTTCATGGCCCAGCGAGCAGGGGCTAAAGCCGTGGAAGTGGTGAAGGGCGCCTCCCATGTGGTGATGGTTTCAAACCCGGCGCCCGTTGCTCGCTTGATCGAGAGGGCGGCGTCTGCGAAATGATGAGCAGCGCTGCAAGCTACGGTATTGCGGAGCGCCCAGAGTTACTCGCACCCTTTTGCCGAACTCAGCATGATCCCGAATCGGTCAGACAGCTCCTTTCGGCCCTTGGATGTCACGGCCAGCGCTCGACTATCGAGGTCCTGGATAACCCACTTGCGGCTCATGGCCGTCTGTAGAACAGCCGCTCCGAGTGCCCCGGCAAGATGTGGGCGGCGCATGCTCCAGTCCAGGCAAGAGCACGCGAAACGGCGTCGCTGGGCTCTTGCTTTTTCTATCCCGATACCGAGACCGCTCATGGCTTTTTCGCCGCTTGTCGTAAGCTGATACAGGCCTTCACCTGAAACCGGAACGGTTAACCAGCCTGACGCCATGAAATGGTCGTGCAGTTGTACCGCCAGTGTTCCTGCCATGTGGTCATAACAGGTGCGCGCGAACTGCAATCGGGTTGGGGTCGTGGACACATATTGTGTCGCTGTGTTTTGGCTGATCACCATGAGAGCTTCAATAGCCTGGGCCACTTGCGCGTCAGCCAGGCTGTAGTAGCGATGCCTGCCTTGGGTGTGCAGCTTTACCAACCCATCCTCTTTTAGCCTTGCCAAATGCGCGCTCGCCGTGGATGCACTCACGTCGGCGATGACGGCCATTTCGGTACTGGTACGGGCGTGGCCGTCCATCAACGAACACAGCATTTTCGTTCTCGCAGGTTCGGCTATCGCGCCGGCTACCCGAGAAATCGCGGTGTCATTGCTTTGAGCGTCCATATTTCGTTCCTGAGCGAAGCGTCGCCATGAAGGATGTTCGATAGTAGCTGTTCTTTGTGAACAGGATTTGTGGAATGACGCCTTTTGACGCAGCGACCCATGCTGATCCATACGCTTATTACTCGGGCCTCAGGCGACAAAAAGGCCTGTTATTCGATGCAGGTTTGCGTTTATGGATCGCTAGCAGCGCCAACGCTGTAGAAGCCATTCTGGGGCACCCCGACTGTCGGGTTCGCCCGCTGAACGAGCCGATACCGCCTGCCATTGCGCAGGGCGCGGCGGGCATGATTTTCGGTCGGTTGATGCGCATGAATGAGGGCCCGCGGCACCTGTGCCCCAGGATAGCTATCGAACCCGCCCTGGCCTCTGTAGAGGCGCAAAGCATCGCAGCCATCGCGTCACGCTTGATCGAGACGCTCGATAAGCCGCTCGAAGACCCGGATGAGTTGATGTTCACGTTACCGGTTTGCGTCGTTGCGGCCTTGTTAGGCCTCCCATCCAACCGGCTTCAGGAAGTAGCTCGACTGACACGGAGCTTTGTCGCCTGCTTTTCGCCCTTAAGCGATGAAACTCAACTCGGTGAATCCAATTCCGCAGCCGCTGGGCTAAGCCAGTTATTCAGCGCGCTGCTGAGTAAGGACGATCAACGCAGCCGCTTCTTGAGCCATATCTGGAGCGGCTGCGAAGCCACCACCTGGAGAGATGATGAGGCATTGATCGCTAACCTGATCGGCCTGTTGTCACAGACCTGCGAAGCCACTGCGGGCCTGATCGGCAATACCCTTGTAGCGCTCAATCGTAACCCTGGTCTGCTTGAAGACTTGCAAGCTGCGCCGATGCTCGTTGCAGACCTGGTGAAAGAGGTCGCGCGCTACGACTCGCCCGTGCAAAACACCCGGCGATTCGTTGCGAAACGATGCACTATCGAGGGCAGCCTCTTGGAGGCGGGTGATACGGTTCTAGTGTTACTCGCTTCAGCGAACAGGGATTCCTCTGCGAACCCGGACCCCGATAGCTTCTTGCTCAAACGAACTAATCGACGCCAATTCAGCTTCGGCTCTGGTAGACATGAATGCCCAGGCCAGCAACTTGCATTGACGATCGCCTCCGAGGCGATTTCGGCATGGCTACATCGCAAGCCAGCCTCGTCTGATCGTCATCATCAGTGGAGCTATTTACCCTCTCTTAATAGCCGCATTCCCAGGTTTTATCGTGATAGGGAACTCAGTAGTGATCGCAGTTATGTGTGAAGCATGGCTGCACGAAGAGTAACCGCCTTGCCTGACGTAATATTCAACGCGTCAGATGCTCCATCAAGTAGTCGATAAACACCCTGACACGCAGCGGCAGGTGCCTTTTTTGCGGAAATATCAGTAAAAATGGCCTGGTCGTACCGCCGTACTCGGTCAGCACCGCTTGCAGGGCGCCGCTGTCCAACTCGTCCTGAACCGTAAAACGGTACGCCTGCATCAGGCCCGCACCGCTTTTGGCCAGGGTTGCAGTAGCGAGGAAGTCGCTCTGGCAGGTGTAGTTGCCCGAGGTTTCCAATTCCACCTTCTGGCCGTTGATGTTAAATGCCCATAGCGACCTGCGCCCGCTGCTGGGCATTTCGAACTGGATGCATTCATGGCCGTTCAGGTCTGTCGGGGTCTGCGGTATACCGGCGCGTTTCAGGTAATCGGGAGTGGCAACCACCAACAGTTCCGTGTCTTCAAGACGCCTGGCGATCAAGCCGGAGTCGTCCGGTTGCCGTCCTCTGATGGCGAGGTCGAAACCTTCCTCTACGAAATCGATGTTGCGATTGCTCACATGAATGTCGATTTTTACGTGGGGATAACGCTGGCGGAAGCTCGGCAGCAGGGGCAGCAGCCGATAGTGCGCATAGGGAGTAGGGGCGCTGATGCGTATCCGCCCCGACGGTGCATCCTGGGCACCGGTGATCTCCCGTTCAGCCTCTATCAGTTGGGTCAATGCCTGCTGGCATTGCTCATAGTAGGCGCGGCCGCCTTCTGTCAGGCGCATTTGCCGCGTGGTGCGCACAAACAACACCACGCCCAGGCGCGCCTCCAGCCGGGCGATCGAGCGGCTCACTGCCGCCGGGCTCACGCCTGCCTTGGTGGATGCAGCCGTGAAGCTGCCACTTTCGGCGGTCAGGCAGAACAGCTCGATACTGCCCAGGTTGATGTCATCGAAATAGCGGCTCATGGCACTCTTATTCATTACATGGAGTATCAATTGAAATGCTTTCTACACCATTTTTCAACGCCAGGTTGTCATTTAGAGTGCAGCCTCATCCACATTAAATGCCTCAACAGGCGGAGCATCTATGAAAGCAGCACGAACTGTTATCGTCACGGGCGCGTCCAGCGGCCTGGGGTTTGCCATCGCCAAGGCCTACCTTGAGCGCGGTGACAACGTAGTCGGCAACGCCCGCACACACGCTCGGCTGCAGGAAGCCGAGGCTCGTCTGGGCAATCCTTCCAATTTCATCCTCGTGGCAGGCGATATCGCCAAGCCGGAAACCGCACAGACCTTGTTCGATCAGGCCGTGGCTGCTTTCGGCAAGGTCGACATCCTGATCAGCAATGCCGGCATCTTCATCCCCAAGCCGGTAGGTGAATACACCGAGGCCGATGTGGACGCCATGATCAACACTAACCTGAAGGGCTTTTTCTACCCAGCCCAACTGGCAGCCAGGCATATGGCCGCCAACCAAAGCGGTCACATCATTGCGATTACGGCATCCATAGCCATGCAGCCCAATATCAAGGTTCCGGCACTGTTGCCAGTGCTGATCAAGGGCGGCCTGAATCATGCCGTGCAGGGGCTCGCCCTTGAGCTGGCGGCGGCGCAGGTGAAGGTCAATGCGGTGGCGCCGGGCATTATCAACACGCCGATGCATGGCGACAGCGAGCAACTCCATGCTGCGCTCAAGGGCATGAGCCCGAGTGGCCGTATCGGCTCGCCTCAGGATGTGGTCGATGCGGTGCTGTATCTGACCGACTCCTCATTCGTCAGCGGCGCGATCCTGCCCGTGGATGGCGGCGCTACAGCCGGAACCTGGTGAACAATAGGAGAGCAGGCACATGCCGTACGTAAACATCAAAGTGACTCAGGAAGGCGTGACCGCTGAGCATAAGCGTCAACTTATCGAAGGTGTGACTGCGTTGTTGCACAGCGTGCTGAACAAGCCGCCGGCATCGACCTTCGTGGTGATTGACGAGGTGCCCACCGACAACTGGGGTGTTGCCGGCGAGACCATCACGGCGCTGCGAGTGAAGGAAAACGCCCTTAAGCCATAGCCTTCCCAGCAGCGCCTGCGTTCGGAGCGTGAGTTGGCCGCACGCGTCAGGGCTGCAAACGCCGCACCCTCCAGCCTGTATCGCTGCGGTCATAGCGCAACCGCTCATGCAGCCGCTCCTGCCCATTCCCCCAGAACTCCAGCGATTCAAGCCGCAACTCGAACACGCAATACCCCTCGGGACGTGGCAGTGGGCCTTGCGCCTCGGCCAGTTGCCTGGCGGCGTTGCGCATGGCTTGCACGTCCTCTAAATCTTCACTCTGGTGCGATACCGATGACATCGGGTGCGTCGCATACGGGCGCTTGAGCCACGCTTCATCGGCCTTGGCCTCCGGCAGGCGCACGGCCTGGCCGTTGAGGATGATCTGCTGGCTGGTCTCGCGCCAATACAGCACACCCGATGCCCACGGGTTGTCGGTCAGTTCACGGCCTTTCTGGCTGCCAGCATGGGTGCTGAACAACAGTCCGGCGTCGCTGATTTCACTGATGACCACGATCCGGGTGGAGGGCCGGCCCTGGCGGTCGGCGGTGGCCAGCGCCAGGGCCTTGGGTTCGCGGATGCCCACGCGGCGCGCACGTTCCAGCCAGTTGTGCAGCACGCTCATGGGGTCGGCGGGCAGCGTCTGATATTCGGGGAAGGGCGCATCCAGTGTGCCGGTGAGGGATTCCGACATGCCTTTACCCAGCAGCGGCTTGCCTTGCAGTGGAAGGTTCATAACACGATGCTCCCGCGTCCGAACGTGACGCCATGACCGGATACTTCGACTCGCGTCACTTGATCGGCGCGGCCCTCGGCTTTGGCGAACATCAGTGAAGGGCGGCCGATTTCCACGCCCTGCAAAATCTCCACGGGTTGGCCGAACGCTATCTGGCCGTGGCGCGCCAGGTGAATCGCCAACGGCCCGGCAGCGGAACCGGTGGCCGCATCCTCGACCACGCCGTAGGCCGGCGAGAACATCCGGCTGCGCCAATGCCGTCCCGCGCCGGCAAAACAGTTGATGGCCATGTCGTGGAAGCTGGACAGCGCGCGATGGTCGGGGTGCAGGGCCGACAAGGCTGCAATGCTCGGCAGGCCGACGAACACATGGCGCGGGCCGTTGTGATAGATCTCGATGGGAAAGGTCGACTCGCTGATGCCCAGGGCCTTGAGCAATTCAGCGTCGCGGCCCAGGGCCGTCCAGGTCGGGATCGGCTGGCCCATGCTAGCGGCGATCACGCTGCCGTTCTGGCGCTCGAGTTCAAAAGCGATGGTGCCCATTTGGGTTTCCAGGTACAGCCGGTGATTGTCGGTGTGCGCACCCAGGGCAATGGCCGTACCCAGCAACGGGTGGCCGGCGAAGGGCAGTTCGTTGACCGGGGTGAAAATCCGGATCAGCGCATCCCCACCGTTACGTGGCTTGAGCACGAAGGTGGTCTCCGACAGGTTCATTTCTCGGGCGATGCGTTGCATCTGCGGGGCCGGCAAGTCGTCGGCGTCAAAGAACACCGCGACCGGATTGCCTTCCAGCGGCACGCTGGCAAAGGCGTCGATGATGACGTAGTTGTGCATGGTTATCTCCCGGCGGCCGAAACGGTGCTGTCGACAGGTGCGTGGATGAGGGCGTGCCGCAGCAGGTCGGCGATGATGCGGGGGCCTTCCTGGGTCAGCAGCGACTCGGCATGAAACTGCATGGAGGCAAACGACGGCCCGCGCAGGGCATGGACCTCGCCGGTCTCGCTGTCACGACTGATCTCGACCGTGCCGATGCCGTCGATGTCCAGGCGGTCACTGGAACTTTGGGCCGCGAATGTGTTGTAGAAACCCACCCGTTCGGCGTTGCCGAACAGGTCGATCTGTTTTTGCACGCCCTGGTTGGGAATGGCCTTGCGTTGCAACTGCAGGCCCAGGCATAGGCTCAGCACCTGATGACTCAGGCACACCGCCAGGAACGGCCGCTGCTGGCTGAGCAAGGAACGGATGGCCATGTGCAAATGGTCGATTTTCGGCAGTTGGACATCGCTCGGGTTGCCAGGGCCAGGGCCCATGATCACCAGGTCGTAACCGTCGAAACTGTACTCGTCGCTGAAGCTGCACACCGTCACCACCAGGCCCAGCGCCCGCAGCTGTTTGGCGATCATCGAGGTGAAGGTGTCTTCGGCGTCCACGATCAGCACATGCCGCCCGTTGAAGTCGGCCTGAGTCTGTTGGCGCTGCTGGCTGTCCATCAACCAGAAATCCGAGACGTAGGCATTGCGGCTGGCCAATGCTGCGCGCACCTGCAGATGGCCACCGAAGCGCGAAGGTGCCTGGTTTTTCAGTGCGGCAATCAGGCCGGCGGCCTTGGCCCGGCTTTCGGCGGCTTCGGTCAGGGGTTCTGAGTGGCGCACGATGGTCGAACCCACGCTGATGCGTACCTGCCCGCTGTTATCGATGTCGGCGGTGCGAATCAGGATCGCCGAGTCCAGGGAGCGTCCGCCCTTACCATCGCTGCCGATCAGCGCGGCCATGCCGCTGTAGTACGCCCGGCCTTGCGGCTCATAGCGCTGGATCACCCGGCAGGCGCTTTCCAGCGGGCTGCCGGTAACCGTCGGGGCGAACAGGGTTTCGTGCAGGATCTCGCGCACATCGCGGCGGGTCTTGCCTTCGATGAAGTACTCGGTGTGGGCCAGGTGCGTCATTTCCTTGAGGTAAGGCCCGAGCACATGTCCGCCGTCTTCACAGATGCGCGCCATCATTTTCAGCTCTTCGTCGACCACCATGTACAGCTCATCGGCCTCCTTGCGGTCGGCCAGGAAGTCCATGACGTCGGTCAGGCTGGGGCCGGCGGGAGGGTAGCGATAGGTGCCGCTGATGGGGTTCATCACCGCGAGCCCGTCCTTGACGCTGATGTGGCGCTCGGGGGACGCGCCGACAAAGGTACGACTGCCGGTGTGGATGATGAATGTCCAATAGACGCCTTTTTCCCGCTCCAGCAGATGACGAAAGAACGACAGCGCACTGGCCGGGCCGTACTCACTGATCTCGGCCAGAAAGGTGCGCTTGATCACGAAGTTGGCGCCTTCCCCGGAGCCGATTTCGTTGGCGATCACTTGGCTGACGATCTCGGCATAGCTGGCGTCGCTGAGGTCGAAGCGTTCGTTGTTCAATTGAATCGGCACGTTGGGCAGCAACGCCAGCAACTGCTCGATGCCGATGGACTGCTGCTCGGTGATGTTCATCGCCAGCAGCGGTGACCCATCGTCCACCGCCTCGAAGCCGCGTTCGGCAATCTGGCGGTAGGGAATCAGCGTCAGTACATCCAGGCGCGGGGCACCGATCGAGGGCGCAGGCAAGTCGATATCGGCCAGTACCTGCGGCTGCGACATCTCGCCGATCAGCACGTTCAGCAGCCCGGGGCCGCTGGATTCCGGACGGTACAAGAGGGCAAACGGTTCGGGCACCGGTTGCAGGATGCGTTCCATGAGGCGGGCGGCGGCTTGGCTCATAGCACCACCTCGTCGGTGGTGATGACCATGGCGCAACGGCTGGCGGCGTATTCCATGGCCATCCAGTGATGCTCCTTGCTGAAGTCGGCGATCGCGTCGGCAACGAGGAAGGGTTGGATGTCGTTGGAGTAGGCATCCACGCTGGAAATCAGTACCCCGACATGCGCATACACCCCGCACAGGATCAACTGATCGCGCTCGCCAGCGTGCATGCGTTGCAGCAAGTCGGAATTGAAGAAGGCGCTGTAGCGCCACTTGGTCAGCAGCCAGTCACCCGGTTGGGGCGTGAGGGCGTCGACCACCTCGCGGTCGGCCGGGCTGGCCTGCATGCCTGGGCCCCAGAAATCCTTGAGCAGCCCGCGTTGCTCCGCGTTCATGCTGCCCGGTTGGGCGGTGTAGGCCACCGGCACGTCGTTGTCGGCGGCCCACTGGCGAATGCGCGCGGCATTGCTCACGACCTCTTCACGCAGGGCCTGGGGCAAGGGCCGCAGGAAGTAGCGCTGCATGTCATGCACCAACAGCACGGCGCGCTCGGGGTCGATACGCCACTGCGCGAGGTTGGAGGGCAGGTCGCGGGAGGTGGGCAGGGCGTAAGGAACGATCGATGGAATGCCGGTCATGGCGACAAACTCCAGTCAGAGGGAACCAGGGGTGGAGGAGGGCAGGTTTGCCAGGCCATCACCGCAGCAATGGCTTGCCTGGGGTTCAGGCGCGGGTCGCACAGGCTTGTGTAGTGGCTGGCAACCTGGCTCAGGCCGGCGGCATCGGAGGCGCACTCGCTGACGTCATCGGGGGTGGTTTCCAGGTGCAGGCCGGCGGCCACGCCACCAGCGGAGGTCACGGCATGTTTGAAGGCGGTGATTTCCTCGGTGATGGTCTGCACCATGCGGGTCTTGTTGCCGCAGGGCGCGACGATGGTGTTGCCGTGCATCGGGTCGCTGAGCCAGATGATCTGGTGGCCGGCACGGCGCACCGCTTCAACCAGCGGTGGCAGGCGGTCAGCAACCTTGTGGGCGCCCATGCGGGCGATCAGCGTCAGCCGGCCGGGTTCGTGCCTGGGGTCCAGGCGCTCGCACAGGCTCAGCAGCTGGTCCTGGGTGATGTCCGGGCCGACCTTGCAGGCCACCGGGTTGAGCACTTCACTGAGCAAAGCGACGTGAGCGCCGGTCAATTGGCGGGTACGCTCGCCAATCCACGGCCAGTGGGTTGAACCGAGAAATACCCGGCCCTGCTCGTCCTGGCGCACTTGCGGCAGTTCGTAGTCGAGCACCAGCATTTCGTGGCTGGTCCAGGCGGGAGAAGCGCTGAGCGGTTCCTTGCCGGCCGGGTCCTTCCACCCCAGGTGTTGCATGATGTCCTGCGCAGCGCGATAGCCGCGCACCAGGCGTTGCGCATCATGCTGGCGATGGCCGCTGACTGCTTCGCGACCGTTGACCATGTCACCGCGATACACCGGCAACTCGATATCGCCGATGCGTTCGCTGTGGTTGGAACGCGGCTTGGCAAACTGCCCGGCAATCCGCCCCACCCGCACCACCGGTTGCTGGGTTACCAGCCGGAACGCACCGGCCAGGATGTCCAGCACCGCGGCTTTGCGCGTCACATGGCTGGGCGCGCTTTCATCCATGTCCTCGGCGCAGTCGCCGCACTGGATGATCATCGCTTCGCCAGCCGCGACCCTGGCCAGGGTGGCACGCAGGACCAGAATGTCTTCGACGCGAATCAGTGACGCGCTGTCCCTGAGGTAGGCCTGCGCGTCATGTAATTGTGAGGGTTCGCTCCATTGAGGCTGCTGGAACGCTTCACAATTTAGAACCCGTTTCAGTAAGTCTTCCATGATGCGATCACTCTCCCAAAGGATTAAGTAGGGATGCCTTCACGCTTGATGTGCGGTACCGCAATACCCAGGGCGCGAAGTTGTTGAAAGACGTTCATGAATTCACGATTGCGTTTTACTTTGCCGTCCTCCAGTTCGAAGGAGTGCAGGAAGTGATTCTCGTAATAACCTTCCGGGTAACCGGGAAAGAGAATCTTGCCGTGACCATCGCACTCGACCCAAATATGGTTAGGGTCATCGGTTTCAAACACCTTGACGTTGTACCATTCCCAATCCGGGAAGCACTTGAGTGACCAAATAGCGTGTTCGGCCAACTTGGCTTTGCCACTGATTACAATCGGGGCGCCGGTATCCGTGGTCCATAAGCCGCCGGAACCGTCTTCAGTGAATAGTTCATGACGGCGCAGGCGATCCTGGCCTTTGGTGCGCATGTATTGCTCGACCGTGGCGCGGTTCTTGCGACGTAGTTCAGTGTCATTAGTTGTCAGTTGTTGTGCTGCGCTGGTAGACATGCTCAATCTCCAATGGATAAAGGGCTTATGAGGCGGGAATCCCTTCACGCTTGATGCTTGGAATCGGGATGCCCAAGGCGCGAAGTTGTTCGAAGGGGTTCATGAATTCACGGTTTTGCGTGATCTTGCCGTTGTCCAGCTCGAAGGAATGGATGTAATGGTTTTCGCAATACCCCTCCGGGTAACCGGGCACCAGGGACTTGCCACGGCCGTCGCTTTCCACCCAGAAGTGGTTGGGATTGTCGGTTTCAAACACTCGGACGTTGTGCCACTGCCAGTCTGGAAAGCACTTGTCCAGCCACACGCCGAGAGCGGCGAGTTTCGCGTGGCCTTTAAACACAAGGGGCTCACCGGTTTCGGTGTTCCAGGAGCCGCCGCTGCCATCCGGCGTGAACAGCTCATGTCGGCGCAGGCGATCTGTGCCATTAGTGCGCATGTACTGTTCAACCGTGGCGCGATTCTTTTGGCGAAGTTCGAGCTGATCATTAAAACCGCCAGTGGTAAGCGAAGCAGGCATGGGCAGCGTTCTCCTTAGTTGGATTAAGATTTAAAAATCAAGTAAATATTTAGTTAATTGCGCATGGCCGTATCTAACAGTTGTTTTAACTGTCGCACCTTCGCGGCTGTTCCGAGCGGTGTTGTTTATACACCCGCATTTCCTGGGCTTGGAACTACCAGATCTTGTAGTGGCTCAAGCCTGACTGGGGCGGTGCGGGCTGTCGGACAGGTTGTTGCATTATTATGAATGGGCAGGTTCATTCGTCGGCCGAGAAACAGTGGCCTATGGCTAGTTAGTTGGGTTAGTCATAAGAAATCTAGTGCTAGTGCGAAGCAGTCTATGGCGCTGGTATTTTGTGTTTGACATGAGTTCAGGTTGGTTTAGTCTCACATCTCCTTTGGAGCTTTATAGGTGTTCAAAATGGAATTAGGACAGCTGTTGGGATGGGATGCTTATTTTTACAGTATCTTTGCGCAAACCATGAACATGGAGGAATTCACGGCGGTTTCATTGAGGGTCTTGCGTGAACTGCGGTTTGATTTCTTTGCTTATGGCATGTGCAGTGTGACGCCGTTCATGCGGCCCAGAACCCATATGTACAGCAATTATCCCGAAGACTGGATACAGCGCTATCAGGCAGCTAACTACGCAACGATCGACCCTACGGTGAAACACAGCAAAGTCTCGTCGGCCCCCATTTTGTGGAGCAATGAGCTGTTCCGAGGCTGCCCGCAGCTGTGGTCTGAAGCCAACGATTCGAATCTGTGCCATGGCCTGGCACAGCCCTCGTTCAACACCCAGGGGCGTGTCGGGGTGTTGAGCCTGGCACGCAAGGACAATGTCATCAGTCTTCAGGAGTTCGAAGCATTGAAGCCGGTGACCAAAGCGTTTGCCGCGGCGGCCCTGGCGAAGATTTCCGAATTGGAAAGCGATGTTCGTGCGTTCAACACCGATGTGGAGTTCAGCGAGCGGGAATGTGATGTGTTGCGCTGGACCGCAGACGGCAAGACCTCGGAAGAAATTGGCGTGATCATGGGCGTGTGCACCGACACCGTGAATTACCATCACCGCAACATCCAACGCAAACTCGGTGCCAGCAACCGCGTGCAGGCCGTGTCTTACGCGGTCGCGCTGGGCTATATCTGAGGTTCATCGACTGCGCCGAGTCGTCCAGCAGGACGACTCGGCCGGTATCATGCGGTCTCTTCCAGAAACGCCCCGGACGTGAAGGCTGAAGGCATGCGCGCACCACGGTGGTGTGCACGGTGAGCCGAGAGTTTGATCGCGAGGATTTTTTCGTCCTGGTGCAGGGTGACCGGTCCCAGGCGCTCGTAGTTGACCCCATTGATCTTGTAATAGCGTTCCATCGTGCTGTTGACGATTCCGACGATGGCATCGGCGCCTGCCAAGCGAGCGGTCTTGAGGCTTTTCCAGAACAAAGGCATGGCCAATTGCGGTTCGCGGGTGGTGAAGCGGGTCATTTCCCAGATGGCGGTATGCTTGGGCGGTGTACCTGCGCAGGTATGGCTGAAGACACCCTCCAGCAGGTTGGGGAATATTGTGGGTATCAGGCGGGCGCAGCCTATAATGGAATGATGCTCGTTGAACGCCAGGAGGTAGCGGGCGTGCTCCGTGTCGTATTGATCCCACTCACAACCGGCCTGGTGCGGCTGAATGGGCAGTCGCCATCCAAGTTTTTCGACGAATTGTTCGTGCCGAAAGCGACCTAACATGAGTTTGAGCTCGTCACTCATTTCACTCAGCGTGTGCTCTTCCATGTGCATGGCAGGGTGTTCCTAGGGGAGGGGGGAAGTGCGGGTTTTTATAGAGGACTTGTAGAGGCTTGGCACCTACAAGATCTTGTAGTGCGTTCTATGCTCCATTTTTACTGAACTACCGAAACCCATAACGATCTAGCGTCCATTGCAGGCTCAGAAAAGATTTCCGGGTGAAATGAGATTTATCTGAAGTGGAACGCCGTCTCAGGCAGAGTGGGCCCCAAGACGGTGAAAACAGATGCGTTCCAATCAGGTGTTTGAGGAATGAACGATGTTGAATTTTGAAGAGCGCCCCAGGGAAGCGCGCGAGCCCAGCGAGTACGAGAGCCTGGTCGCGATGGGAACCCGCACGCTCGATGCCATTCCTGGGGCTATCTACCTATGTGACCGTGATGGGTGGCTCATCAGGTTCAACAGCGAAGCGGTCGAGCTGTGGGGAAGGACCCCAGCGTTGGGGCAGGGCGGCGACCGTTTTTGCGGTTCTTATCGGCTTTATTCCACAGATGGCACGCCGTTGGCCGTTGACGAATGCCCGATGGCCTCAACCCTCAACGCGGGCCAGTGCGCGCGTAACCAGGAAGTCTTGATCGAGCGCCCTGACGGATCGCGATTCGTGGCACTCATGAGTATCCGCACGCTGAGAGACCGGGAGGGACACATCCAGGGCGCAATCAACTGCTTTCAGGATGTCTCGACGCACCACGCCATCGCCGAGGAGCTGCGACGCAAAAGCTGCGACCTTGAGGACTTTTTCGAAAACAGCGCCGTGGGCCTGCATATTGTCAGCGGCCAAGGCATCATCCTGCGGGCCAACAAAGCCGAGTTGTCGCTGCTGGGCTATTCAGCGGACGAGTACATCGGCCGTCACATCACCGAATTCCATGTGGATGAGCCGGTTATCGGTGACATCCTCACCAAGCTTGGCAGCGGCGATTGCCTGAACAGCTATCCGGCGCGCCTTAAAGCCAAGAACGGCACCATCAAGCATGTCGCGATTACCTCCAATGGGCGCTTTGAAAACGGCAAATTCTTCAATACCCGTTGTTTCACTATCGACGTGACCCGCGTGCACGACGCCGAAACCGAGCGCCAGGAGAGCGATGACCGCTTGGCGGCGACTTACGAGGCGGCGACCATCGGCATTGCGGAAGCAGGGGAGGACGGTCGCCTGCTGCGGGTGAACGATGCCCTGTGCACCATGCTCGGTCGGTCTCGCGAGCAACTGCTGGCGATGACCTTCCTGGACTACACCCATCCAGACAGTGTCGAGCAGGACGCGGCGTTATACGCACGGCAGGTGGCGGGCGAACTGGACAATTACGTGTTACGCAAACGTGCCGTAAAGCTCGATGGCCAGCCGATCTATCTGGATATTCACAGCTCATCGGTAAGGGCTGCCGATGGCAGGTTCCGCTACGGCGTACGGGTCATCCAGGACGTGACGCTGGCCCGAGAGATGGAACACCGCGTGCGCGAAAGCGAGCGACACATGCGCAACCTGCTGGAGGCGCTGCCGGCGGCCGTCTACACCACCGACGCCGAAGGACGTATCAACTTCTATAACGGCGCGGCCGTCGAGTTGTCGGGGCGCACACCGCAACTGGGCGACCTGTGGTGCGTCACCTGGAAACTGTTCAACACCGATGGCACGTATCTGCCTCACGACCAATGCCCCATGGCCGTGGCGCTCAGGGAAAATCGGCCGGTACGGGGCGTCGAGGCCATTGCGGAACGCCCGGACGGCACGCGCGTGTCCTTTGCGCCTTATCCGACCCCTCTGCACGATGCCGACGGAAACCTGATCGGTGCGATCAACATGCTCGTGGACATTACTGAGCGAAAGCAGGCAGAAGACCGACAGAAAAACCTGATCGATGAACTCAATCACAGGGTCAAGAACACCCTGGCCACAGTCCAGTCCCTGGCGGCGCAAACCGCGCGCAGCGCGCAGGATGCCAACGAAGGTTATGTCCGCTTCGAAGCCAGGCTGCTCGCGTTGTCGCGTGCCCACGACCTGCTGACGAAGCGGCATTGGGGCCAAACGCCGCTGAGCGTGCTCGCCCATGAAGTGCTAATGCCGGTATTCGGCGATGAACCTGGGCGCATCATGATCGCCGGTGATGCCATTGATGTGGACACCCGCGTCGCCCTGAGCCTCACCATGACCCTCAATGAGCTGGCAATCAACGCCCTGAAATACGGTTCGATGTCGAACGAGACCGGGACACTTTACGTGAACTGGAGCGTTCAACCCCAGCCGGACGGCGCGCTACTCACCCTGGACTGGCGCGAGGAGGGCGGCCCTGCAGTGATCACGCCAGAACGCAAAGGGTTGGGTTCGCGTTTGATGCAGCGCTGCATCGAGCGTGATCTAGACGGTTCTTTTGAACTCGACTATGCCCATGAGGGCGTTCATTGCCGCTTCTCGTTTATGGTCGTTGAGAACACACCATGACCGTGTTCCCAGGGATCAGGGTGCTGCTGGTTGAAGACGAAGGCGCCATCGCGATGTTGATCGAGGAAATGCTCGAAGACATGGGATGCACGGTAGTCGCCTCCGTGGCCCGACTCGCGAAGGCACTCGAAAAGGCCAGTGTGCTCGACGTAGACCTGGCGATTCTGGACGTGAACCTGGCGGGAGAACGCGTGTTTCCGGTTGCCAGTGTTTTGCGTGCACGCCACATTCCGTTTTTATTCAGCACGGGGTATGGAGCCAGCGGTTTGCCGGAAGAGTTTGCTGACTGCCCGGTTTTGCATAAGCCGTTCGCGGAAAAGGATCTTCGGTTGAAGATCGTGCTGACGTTGAATGAGGCGTGATCAGAGCGCGGTTTATTGACGTCAAATCATAATTGTGTAGGACGCCATTCAGTTGCCCGATTGTCCGCCGATACCTATTCAAGTCGTATCCGTTGGCGGTAAACCGAGGGTCAGTCCATGTTCAATAAAACTATAAAAGATGAACTGGAGGCCAGGAAGGCTGAAGTAGTGGGTTACAAGGGATTGTTCGAAGCACTGGGCCGCTCTATGGCGGTGGTCGAGTTCGATCTGGACGGCAAAGTGCTGCGAGCCAACGATAACTTTCTCGTCACCATGGGCTATAGCGCTGACCAATTGCTTGGTAAGTCGCATCGAGACTTCTGCCCCCTGCGTTAACTCGCAGCGCGGATTACAGCCAGTTTTGGGCGCAACTGCGTGCCGGTACATTCGTGTCGGGGACTTTCCAGCGAATTAACGCGATGGGGCAGAATGTCTGGCTTGAAGCCAGTTACAACCCGGTGCTCGACGAGCGCGGCCAAGTGAACAGGATCGTCAAGTATGCATTGGACGTGACTGAAAAAGTCGCTCAAGAAGCGCTGGCGCAGGGCAAGCTGGCCGCGCTGGATCGCGCCATGGCTGTGATTGAGTTTGACCTCACGGGCAATATCCTCTCGGCCAACGACAACTTTCTACACACCATGGGCTACAGCCTGAACGAGCTCAAGGGTAAGCACCACCGGCTGTTTTGCGAGCCAAGCTTGGTCAATAGCAGCGAATACAGCGACTTCTGGCGTCGATTGAATGCCGGCGAGTTTTTCAGTGGCCAGTTCAAACGTATCGGCAAAAACGGACGGGTAGTCTGGCTGGAAGCGACCTATAACCCGGTGTATGACGCTGACGGCAAATTATCGAAGATCGTCAAGTTCGCCAGTGATATCACCGCGCGCATCGAGCGCTTTGAAGAGGACTCGCGCGGCGCTTCCCGGGCGTACCATATTTCCGCCGAGACCGAGAAAGTCGCCGAACAGGGCGCCCAAGTCATCCAGGAAACAGCCAGAGAGATGCGCCAGATAGCCGAAAACATTGGCGCGTCGGCGCGGCTGGTCGGTCAGCTGGGTGACCGTTCCGAACAGATCACGGCCATCGTCAATACCATTCGCGGTATCGCTGATCAGACCAACCTGCTGGCCCTCAACGCCGCCATTGAAGCAGCCCGAGCGGGCGATCAGGGCCGAGGCTTTGCGGTAGTGGCCGACGAAGTCCGACAGCTGGCGGGACGCACCAGTCGCTCGACTGCGGAAATTGCCGAAATGATCGGCAAGATCCTTTCCGAAACCCGTGATGCCGTCGCCAGCATGAACGCTACTCAAGAGGGCGCGCAACGCGGCGTAGGCCTGGCTGATCAGGCTGGCTCGGTGATATTGCAGATCCGCAGCGGCACCAGCGACGCCGTCGCGGCGGTGAGCATGTTCGCCTCCAAACTCGACGAGTCAGAAGTGATTCCCAAAACTGCTGTGAGTTGGGTTGGGTAAGAGGTTAGAGCAGGTGTGCACTTAAATTGTCAGGGTACGGGTCATGCCCATTCATGCGTGTAGACTCGCGCATGATTGCTTGAAGCCGCGCGAGCCGGGGATGCGGGTCGAGGTTTCGCTGTGGTGGCCGATGAAGTGCGCACCCTCAACGTAATGTGCTCGCAAAGGCACAACTTGGAAGTCATGAATGTCCTTGGAGGAGGGGAGTGCTAGGCGTTAGCCGGACGCAAGCGCGTGGACGTGCTAATGGCAGTCAGATATTGTCGCAAGCATGAGAACGCGCAGGTAGCGTGACGAATCATGAAAGGGATGAGTGCGATGATTTACCAATGCAATGGATGCAACAGAACTACCTTTGAGATCGCATGCCCGTGGTGCATGGGCTCTCAAGTTTCACCGTCATCAGAGATCACGTTGCGACACCTCACGCCACTGGATCCTTCGTTTTATCCCGACTTTCAATACAGATCCAAGGGCTTGATTCAGGACTTTTTCGGGAAGAAGAAGGAGCAAGCCCAGCTCAACGATCTTTTGAACAACGTCTTGAGGAAGTACGCGGAGCTGAAGCAGCCATACTTCACGAACTTCATTCACACGACTCGTGAAAGCGCAGGTAGCAGCGATGACGCGGGCGTACCTGGGCCACGATTGGATGGTGTGTATAGCGAGAGGGAATTGTTCAGGGAAGTCTTGATACGCAAAGGCTTTGACGAGCTTGAAGGGCTACCATCTCTCTTGGACAAGCTTTTGCAGACCACCGCCTTCAACTCTGCCTATCTGGGCTTCTCCAGAGAGTTGACCAGACACATTCGAACTGACCTTGCCGACACCTTACGTTCTTGGATTGAAGAGGCAGGGACGACGTTCAGGTCTGACTTGGCTTTGTTCTATTACTACCTATGGGAAAATGACGTTCCATTCCCCAATGTTCAATTCAACCCCCAATCATCGACCACATCCGGGGTTCCACTCCTGCCGCTGCAAGCCTTTCGAAATGGTCTGAGCCTCTGCGAGGAAATCTATTTCGATATCCTCGTCGAGCGGCTGGGATCGCAGCTCGAGCATTTCAATCCGAACCAGTTCATCACCATGTACTTGGTGGATGCCATGGACGGGTTTCAATTCGAAGCATTCCTGGTTGAGATCTTCCAAACGATCGGCTACGACGTCAAAGAGACCAAGAAGACGGCTGATCAAGGTGCCGATCTTTTTGTCAGTCGCTTCGGTAAAAACATGGTCATCCAGGCCAAGAACTACTCTGGCTCAGTCGGTAACGCGGCTGTGCAGCAAGCCATTTCCGCTAAGGCCTTTTACGGTTGCGACGAGGCCATGGTTGTCACCAATTCCTACTACACGAAGTCCGCCAAGGAGTTGGCCAGCACAGCAGGCGTTCGGCTGATCGATCGAGATGGGCTTCAAAGCTATCTGGATGACTACAATCAAAAGCTCATAGAGGTTTTCCAGGCCGAGGAAGAAAGTGCTTAAAAGTAGATGCCTTTCGGGGCAAAAACTTTAGCCCAGCGACGTCGGTGCGGTTTCGAGATCCGTGACAATAAAGACGATGCAGATCTCGACCATACCGTAATGCTTATTTTACAAGTGGGCGATGTCAGATGTTCATAAGACGCTCCCCAGCGCACTGCACTTGGCTCAATAGCTCAAAACGAATGCGATTGTTCATCGAGTTATGTTCATGGACGAGATTTTCCGCTCGTCTGGTCGATCCGAACTAGCGAATTCGAACCGTGAAGATTGAACTGGCGCGGCATCACTTTGTAGAAGGTGGCGTCAGTGGCCTGATTGAAATTCGCGAAGGCGATGCACTCGACAGCCTTGCCAGCAACCTGCCGCGGACGGTCGATCTGTTGCTGCTCGATGGCGCCAAGGCGTTGTATGGCGACGTATTGAGTCTGGTTGAAAAACACCTGCGCCCCGGTGCACTGGTGATCGCCGACAACACTGACTATTGCCCGGAATACCTGGCTCACGTGCGCTCGCCGCAGAACGGTTATCTCAGCGTGCCGTTCGGCGATGACATCGAAGTATCGATGCGTCTGGGCTGAGTCATCACCTCGCCGGGCCTCGGGCGGCGACCCGGCGTCGCCTCAGCGCGAACGATCAGATCGCTGCCCTGGCGGGGCGGACAGCCTCAACCAGTTGAAGGTAGTTGCCCAGCATCGCCAGGCCTTGCTGGGTCATCACTGACTCGGGATGAAACTGCACGCCATAGATCGGCAATTCCCGGTGCCTCAGCGCCATGATCTCTCCCGGGTTGCCGTCGTCATCCAGCGCATGTGCCGTTGCGATCAACGGGTCGGGCAGGGTGCCTGCCACCAACGAGTGATACCGGGCGACTTGCAATCCGTCGGGCAGGCCGTTGAACAAGTCGCGACTGTCGTGACGGATACGCGACACTTTCCCATGCAGGACCTGGCGGGCCCTGCGCACCTCACCGCCAAAAGCGGCGGTTATACACTGATGACCCAGGCAGATGCCCAGGATCGGCAAGCGGCCCGCAAAGTGCTGGTGACCGTGCGCCCGGTCATTGCCTGGAAGTCCAGCCCGCGTGTCGCACCGTCGTAATGGAATTGCAGTGCCGAATGCACCATTCCTTGAGCGTGAACCCTCGAACCAACACCGCTTTCGGTCAGAATCTTCACCGTGGCAGGGGTGATCTGGCCGGCGCGACTCCGCCCCTCGACGTAATCCCTTGAGCGACTTTCAACAATCACGTTGCTTATGTTCATCAGCGAGAGAAGTTGCCCCCAACATCAATCCCGCCGGGCCCGCTCCAACGATTGCAACCTTTGTCCGCATGGGTTTGTCCCTCTGCTCTGAGTTATAAGGCTTGAATATAATTCAGCAATAGCTATTGATCACGTCTAATACTTCATCAGCGCGTTATCGAGCGATTTGATTTCCAGTCACTGTTTAAGGGTTACCGGATTTATGTATCCGTCACACCTTTGACAATCATCGTTTCTTTGTAATGACATCACTAATGTATTGATGCAAGTCACGCAGATCATTCACGCTCCAGGCATGTGGCGGTATCTTCACGCCATTCTCTCGCAACGTTTTTGGAATCAGGCTTCCACTGGGGCGAAGTATTATTGAGGACACAATCACGCCCGGATAATCATTGAGACGCTTCTTGAACGCAGCCGTTGTAAGGTCTGGCGTTGGTGGATTGCTTTTATTGGCCAGCGGCCCTGTTCCCTTGATGTCGGGGCCGTGACACACGGCGCATCGCTGTACAAAAAGGGCTTTTCCGTTGGCGTTGTCGGCAAAGGAAAGTGATGTCTGAAGCAGCGATAAAAATCCTAGTAAACCGATAAGTGATCTTTTCATTTTTCTGTGGCCTTGTTGATCCATCAAGTCGCAAGCGACACCGCCATGCATCGCGCTATCTCTGTGGCCAGAAGTCGCAAATGTACCGATGTTGATTCATGAGGCCGATAAAATTCGTCGCGCGCTTCAGAAAAAGAAACGAGCGGCGCGTCGTTACGCATATGTTCGAACGTCATTCAAGGATTCGTCATGAACACTATGGACATAGCCCGTTGAGAGAGTAGGCGTCAACAACGAATTCGTCGAATCAGTCACTTAGGCAGCTCATGAACATTTATGACATGGCCTGTCGTTTAACATAATATACATTATGCGTAGTTTCGTTTGCTGGGC
Source organism: Pseudomonas sp. R2-37-08W (assembly GCF_003851705.1). Taxonomy (NCBI): domain Bacteria; kingdom Pseudomonadati; phylum Pseudomonadota; class Gammaproteobacteria; order Pseudomonadales; family Pseudomonadaceae; genus Pseudomonas; species Pseudomonas sp. R2-37-08W. The sequence continues at coordinate 3,006,545 of NZ_CP027728.1, forward strand.
TAGGGCTGCGTCTGCGCTACGCGCTCTGTGACAGTCACATTGAACAGCTATATCTTCCTTGGAATCAGCTTAGCCAATTGCCTCTGCCACCATGAGTCACTCGTCTGCACCTGTAATTTCTGACAGTAGACAGGCGTTTCATTACGCATAGACTCATAAGGCACGTTGATGAAACGCGCGCCAGAGCAACGCTCTGGTTTCGATCACCCTTCATGGAGTACTTGATATGTTTCAGCCGCCTAAAGATTTTCTTTTCAAACAATGGGCTCAGCGCGGAGCGACCATCCGGGCTGATGGGTCACTCGTTGATCCTGTGACGCCTCCTCCAGAGGAAGCCGCCAACATCCCGGGATGGATAGTTGAACACTATGCGACCGATCGGGGAGCCTTATCATTCGTAAAACCTTCAAATTGGAATGCTGCTACTGATCCCCTGGAACAATGTGCTATTTTTTCCTTTAAGAGTGACGAAACATTGACACCTAGTCATATCGAAGAAGCTAAGGTGGCGATATATCATGACGGATCCATGATCCCCACATTCAACACAAACAATTGATCGTCGAAGCTGTGCTCCTGATTTTCTTTCAGGAGCCAGCCGTTATGATGCGCCCCGACACCAAAGTTGAAAAAGTGTACCTCTACCCCAAGCCCGTAGACCTCCGAAAATCCATCGACGGCCTGACCGCTCTGGTTGAGTTGGATATCAAAGTCGCGGTGTTCGATCCGGTGCTTTTCGTTTTTCTCAATAAAACCCGTAATCGGGTCAAGGTGTTGTATTGAGAGCGCAACGGCTTCTGTCTTTGGCTCAAGCGCTTGGAAGCTGAGCGCTTCAAAACCTCTCCCGACGCGACCGACGAGATCATTGTGCTGACGGTTCAGGAACTGAACTGGTTACTCGATGGTTTTGATCTGTGGCGCAACTGTCCTCATCAAGTTTTGACGCCGCGATTCGTCGCGTAGCTGGGTATAATCCAGGCATGGTCGACAAATTTGTCATTACAACAGTCCTTTCACTCATTTTTGTTCAGTTCTTAGACACCAAAGCCAGGAGCTTCGCAACGCTGGAGCCTTTGATTTACGTGGCTTGTTACCGATTACACGTGTCTACTGCAGCTTTGCAAGATAACGAACATGCTTGGAAGATAGCGACTAAGGATGAACAACCCCTAGTTCATTTAATGCGCTACCCTCCCCCATTAATAGCCAATTATTATAACTAAACTAAATGACTATTTAGTATAGTTATATCTACCGACCGCTAATCAGCAGAAAAACCTTCAATAACCACCCGCCGCCGTCATCGCTCCGCCCACGATCGCAATTCCTGAACTACTGCCCAAACGTGTCGCCCCGGCTTCAATCATCTTTAAAGCCGTCGGATAATCGCGCACACCGCCGGACGCCTTTACACCAACCCCTGCGCCCACGGTCTGGCGCATCAGTGCCACATCTTCGACTGTCGCGCCGCTTCGGCTGAAGCCGGTGGAGGTCTTGACGAACGCCACACCCAAGTCGCGGCAGATTTCGCAGGCCCGGACCTTCTGCTGGTCGTCGAGCAGACAGGTTTCCAGTATGACCTTCAACGGCACGGCGCCGCAGGCCTCGTGGACCAGGGCGATGTCTTCGCGCACGGCGTCCAGCAGCCCGTCTTTCAACCATCCGATATTGAGCACCATATCGATCTCCCCTGCCCCGGCGGCAATTGCCCGTTGGGCTTCGAAAGCCTTGGTGTCACTCAGACCGGCCCCCAATGGAAAGCCCACAACAGCACAAATCACTACGCTTTTATCGGTCAGGCATGACGCGGCGTAAGGTACTTGACCCGAGTTCAGGCACACGGAGTAAAAGCCGTGTTCGCGGGCCTCTTCGCACAAGGTTCGGATCTGTTCACGGGAGGCGTCGGGAGCCAGCAGGGTGTGATCGATGTACTTGGCCAATGCTGCGGGTGGAAGATTGTTCATTTAACGAGCCCTTGCCTGTATGTTGCCAATGATCGTGGCGCGCGTGTCACGGTGCGCATATAAAATAGTTACAATAATAACATTTAATGTTACTTATTTAACAACAACAATCAACCCCTGGAATACTCGTGGACAGTAGAAAAGCCGAGCGACTGAAGCTCATTCAACAAGCCTTGCAGGACCAGAACGCCATTCACTTGAAGGAAATGGCCGCGCTGCTGGAGGTTTCCGAAATGACCCTGCGCCGCGATCTCAACCACTTCAGCGATCATTTGCGCCTGCTGGGCGGCTACATCACGCGAGTCGGCAACGAGGCCGGCGATTATCGCGTGGCGGAGCAGGACACGCGTCACGTTGAGGAAAAACGCCGCATCGGAAAGCTCGCTGCCCAGTTGATCCAGGCCGGTGACACGGTATTTTTTGACTGCGGCACCACCTCGCCTTTTGTGGTTGATTTCATTCCCGATGCGCTGGAGTTCACGGCGGTGTGCAGTTCGCTGAACGTGCTGCTCAAACTGCAGAACAAGCCCAATTGCCACATCGTGTTGTGCGGTGGCACCTTTCACCGCAAGAACCAGGTTTTTGAAAGCCGCGCCGAAAGCAGCATCCTCGACAGCGTGCGCCTGACATGGGCCTTTGTGACCGCCGCCGGCGTCAGCCAGGAATTCGGCGTGACGTGCTTCAACTTCAACGAAGTCGAGGTCAAGCAAAAGGTCATACGCCAGGCCCAGCAGCGCGTGCTGCTCGCCGATTTCAGCAAGTTCGACACGGTGCGCACCGCTCATTTCGCCACCCTGGAAGACTTTCATTACGTGGTCAGCGACAAGAAAATCCCCCGTGGCTACAAGGAGGTCATCCAGGCCAACGGCGCGCAATTGCTGGTCTAACCCAACAGCTTCCGCCGCTCCTGCGCACTCAAGTAACCGGTGGTGACACTGAACGAAGCGCTGGCTCCAGCCGCCAGCACACGCACGTGACCTTTGGCTTTCTCGGCGTTATAGCCCTCGGGTTCACAGGTGGACGGCAGAACGAACGCCGCCACTTGCTGATCCGGCGTGTACAGGATCCAACGCGCGGCGTGCTCGAACTGTTCGGGACGGTAACGGGTGTAAAACGCCGCGCCATCGGGATGATCGAGTAGAAAATGCGCCTGGCCCGCGGCGTCAGTGGCAACACCATCAAAGAAAAACACGATCTCGGGGTCGTACAGTGACGGCTGTTCAAGGCAGGCCAACTGAGTCGGGTGCTCGGCCAGTCGGGCCATGTAGGCGCTCCAGGCTGGCGTCGGCTTGACGTGGTCCGGCACGCTGGTACGCAGGCGCAGGCGTTGCACGCCCAATGGTTCGACAAACCGCGCACCGGTCACAAACGCGTAGTTCATGTGGGCCATGTACATCAGGTCCATGGGCTTTCTGGCCAGGTTCGTCACGTCCATATCGATATCGAACAAGGCCGAATCGGCGCGCAATGTGACGCTGGGACAAGCCAGGTAACGATCGCCGAACCCCTTGGCGTACTGATACGAGCCGCCCAGGCGCACAAAGCCCTCGCCCACTTCCAGCCAGGCCGTGTCCAGGGGCGCGCAGGGCATTTCGCCGTGCAAGGCGTGCGTGTCGTCCGGTGTCGGGCAACCATTGCGCAGCAGGCCACTGTGAAACATGAAGCAGCCATACGTGTCGATGACCGTCGGGCTGGGCCGAGGTTGCTCGAACAGGTTGTTCATGGTCAGGTTGCAACCGTCGAACTCGGCTGACCAGATCATCTGTCCTTGATAAGGCAATACCACCAGCTTGCCACGGCTGTTCTCCAGACTCAGGGCCAACACACCGGACGCATAGGTCCAGGCACTGACCTTGAATGCAGGGGATTGCAGGAGGATCTTTTCCTGCTCGCCAAACACCGCTCGGTACAGTGGGATACGTGTATTCATGAGGCCACCGCCCCGGTGGCGCCCGCCGGTAAGGTGCCGGGTTGGCGCATGCACTTGAGCGCATACATCACGATCACGATAAAGCACAGTAACGGCACGCTGTAAGCCAGTTGCATGTTGCCGCCGCTGGCGTCGGACAGCAGGCCCTGGAAGATCGGGATCACCCCGCCGCCTACAATGCTCATCACCAGCAAAGAGCCACCGACACCGGTGTCTTCACCCAGGCCATCGATGGTCAGGCCGTAGATGGTCGGCCAGCAGGGGCCGAGGAAAATGCTCACGCCGACTGCTGCATACACCGCCGAAATGTTCGGCACCAGAATGGTATAGGCCAGCAGCACGATACACAGCACGCCGTAGATCGCCAGGACCTTGGCGGGGTGCAGCCGCCGCATCAACAGGTTGGCGATCAGCTTGCCGACAAAATACGCGGCAAAGGTGGTCAGCAAAAACCAGGAGGCGCTGCGCTCGTTCATACCGCCCATTTGCATGGCCAGGCGAATGGTGAAACTCCACACGCCGACCTGGGCGCCCACGTAAAGAAACTGCGCCAATACGCCAAAGGTAAAGCGTGGGTTGCGCCACAGCCGGCCCAGGCTCTGACGCAGACTGCCGGGCTTGCTGCCAGCGGGCTTATTGCCCTTGCAGGCGGGAAATCGCGTAATGGCGATCAGGATAAAGATCAGCACCAGCACGGCAATCATCCACTTGTAGGGCAAGAGCGTGGACTGGATCATTTGCAACTGTGCAACCGCCGCCTCGGAAGCGCTCATCTGCGTCAGTTGTTCCGTGGTGGCGTCCGTGTCCTTGAACATCACAAAGCTGCCTACGTACACCCCGGCCATTGCGCCGAATGGGTGGAAGGTTTGCGAAATGTTCAAGCGTCGGGTCCCGGTTTCCCGTGGCCCCATCAGTGTCGAATAGGTGTTGCACGCGGTTTCAAGGAACGACAGCCCGGCCGCTATCACAAACAGCGCCAACAGGAACATGCCGTACTTGGCCGTGGACGCCGCCGGAAAAAACAACAGGCAGCCGAACATATACAGCAGGAGGCCGATCAGGATCGTGCTCTTGTAGCTGAAGCGACGCACCACCATCGCGGCCGGGATCGCCACGAAAAAGTAGCCCAGGTAAAACGCCGACTGCACAAAGGCGGTCTGGAAATCACTGAGCAGAAACGCTTTCTTGAAATGGGCGATCAGCACGTCGTTCATGCTCGCCGCCGCCGCCCACAGCGCAAAGATGCTGCACAGCAGGATAAAGGCGAACCAGGGCGTGCGGTTCAGGTAGAAGCCATCGGGAGTCGGTTGCAGCGCAGGTTTGTTCATTATTGTTCTCCGGGCTGGGTGAGGTGTTACCGCTGTTGCTGGAAACGCGTGAACGTTTCGTGGTCGGGATAAGACGTTTGCGTACCCAGCGCCATGACCGAGCACGCGGAATACGCTACCGCCTGTTCAATGGCCTGGCGGATATGGCCGTCGCGGTTCCAGTGGTGAATGAAGCATCCGATAAAGGCATCGCCAGCCCCCGTGGTATCACGGGCCACCACCTGTACGCCGGGCACATGGAATTCGCCCTCTTCGCCCACGTACAACGCACCGTGCTCGCCAAGGGTGACGATCACGTGGCGAATACCGCTGGTGACCAGGCTGCGCGCGGCGGCCTGGGCCGAGGCCGGCGAGTTCACGACGTGACCGGTGATCAGCGCCAGTTCCGATTCGTTGGGGATCAGGAAGTCCAGCTGCGCCAAGTGCTCGGTGCTCAACCCGGGCAGCGCCGGTGCCGGGTTGAGCAGTACTGCGATAGCGTGTCGGTGAGCGAATTCGATGGCGTGGTAGACCGTCTCCACGTTGATTTCCAACTGCAGCACGATCAGCGTGCACTCACGCAGGTCCGCTGCAGCGGCATCGATGTCCGCCGGCGACAGATGCGCATTGGCTCCTTTGACGATCAATATGCTGTTGTGCGAGTCAGTTCGCACGAAGATCGGCGCGACGCCGCTGGAAACACCCGGCACGCGCTGCACGTAACGGGTGTCGATGCCAAAGCGTTGGAAGTTGGCCACGGTGTTGTCGGCAAACATATCGTCGCCGACCTTGCTCAGCATCAGGACATCAGCCCCCAACTTGGCGGCCGCGACGGCCTGGTTGGCCCCCTTGCCGCCGCAACCGAGGGCAAAACCCGGCGCTTCGAGGGTCTCGCCCTGGGCCGGCATGCGGTCGATGTAGGTAATCAGATCAACCATATTGCTGCCGATGACTGCGATCTTGCTCATTGCTATTCCACCTTGTTACGGCACGACGAGGCAAAGCGTGCCGCTCTTGTTTTGTTATTTAAATAACATTAGGTGTGAATATTCAATCTTTTTTTGTGGGATCGAATCAATTTTGCCGGATGGTTTTACCCGGTTCCCCTTTCTGCGGACAAAAAAAACCGGCCTCAGAGGCCGGCCGTTGATCAACAGGTCTACACGCTGAACCGATCCACCGACTGCGACAGTTTCCCGGCCAGGCCGGCCAGCTCATCGGTGGTCGCGGCTGTTTCACCAATGACGCGGCTATTGTTTTGCGACATACCGGCGATCATCTCCACCTGGTGGGCGATTTCGTTGCTGGCCAAGCTCTGCTCGCCGATGGTCCGGGAGATGTCGTTGACCAACTCCGTGGTGCTCAAGGTGGCCTGCAGAATCTCGCGAATGGCACGCTCCACATCGGCGGTCACGGCCATGCCTTTGTCCACCTGGGCGACGCCCTCCTCCATGCTGGTCACCGCTTCCCGGGTGCTTTGCTGGATACGCCCGACCATGCTGGCGATTTCCTGGGTGGAGGCGCTGGTGCGGCCGGCCAGGCTGCGTACTTCGTCGGCAACGACGGCAAAACCGCGCCCTTGTTCACCGGCGCGGGCGGCTTCGATGGCGGCGTTGAGGGCCAGCAGGTTGGTTTGGTCGGCGATGCCCTTGATCACTTGGATGATGCTGTAGATGGCCTCGGATTCCTTGTCCAGGGTGCGAATGACCAGAGCCGATTGCTGGGCGGAACGAGCAATGCCGTCCATGTCGCTGACCACTTGGTGAATCACCCGGCCGCCGTCCTTGGCCAGGGCTTCGGCCTGGTTGGCCATGTCCAGCGCGCGCCCGGCGTGGCGGGTGATTTCTTCGATGCTGGCGGTCATTTCGCTGGCGGCGGCGGCCATGGTGCTGGCGGCGGCGCTTTGTTGCTGGCTGCTGCCGGCGACTTCATGGCAGCCCTGGCTCAGTCGTTCGCTCACGCCATTGACGCCGTGGGCATTGCTGCGCACCACGTCGATCATGCCGCGCAGGTCGCGCTGCATGGTGGCCAGGCTGCGAATCAATGAACTGGCTTCGTCCTTGCGGCTGGGCTCGACAATCGGCTCGCTCAAGTTGCCGCTGGCGATACTCGCGGCGATGCGGCTGGCAGCCTGCAGAGGTCCCATGATGCTGAGGATTACCCAGCGTCCCTGGGCCAGCAGTAGCAACAGGCTGGCGATCAGTACCGCGCCCAGGATTAGATTGGCGTTATGGATGGTGCGTTGGGTAGCCTCGCCGGTGCGTTCGGTATGGCTTTCGATCAACTCACTGAAGGCGCCCATTTGATCTTCGAGCTGGCTGAAGGCTTTATTGAAAGTTTCAAGCTCCCCGCGAGCGCCTTCGGGGTTGCCCAAGGCCAGCGCGACGATACGCTCGGCGGCGCTGATGTAGGTGTCCAGGCTGGGCTTGATGTTGTCGAGGTTGGTTTTGAGCGTGGCTTCCAACGGCAACTTGAGGTTGTCCCCCAGTACCTTGCGAAAGTTCTCGGCGTGCTCCTTGAGCGAACTATTGACCTCTGCGGCGGTGGTGGTGCTTTTGCCCAGGCCCACCAGCATGGCGGACAACACATCGGCGCGCAGCGCGTCATGCATCATGTCGGCTTCCATGTGGTTGCGCAAAACGGTCATGCTGACCTCGTTTTCCTGCACGGCAGCGCTCATCTGTCGGTTTCCAAGGTAACCGGCCAGGCTCATGACCAGGGCGGTCAGCAACCCGGTCGCAATCAACAGCGTTAAGCGTAATTTGATCGTCATGCGGATATCCCCTTACCCAAGCGCCGATGCGTCGTTACTAGCGTTATCGGCATCACTGGCTGTTAGTGAAGCTCAAGTTTGCGGATCTGCGCGGATACCTTAAGCTGGGCGTCTTTTGCTTGCCCCGGGACACCCATGCCTCAACGTATTGCCCACCTCGCCTTGCTGCTGGGGTTGATCACCGCCATCGGCCCGTTCGCCATCGACAGCTACCTCCCCGCCCTGCCCACCCTGGGCGCCAGCCTGCAGGCGTCGCCCGCCGCCGTGCAGATGAGCCTCACGGTATTTTTCATGATCATCGGCGTCTGCCAGCTGTTCTACGGGCCGCTCAGCGATGTGTATGGGCGCAAGCCGCCGATCTACGCCGGCCTGGTGATTTTTGCCGTGGCCAGCGTCGGTTGCGCGTTGGCGCCGACCATTGAAGTGCTGATCGGGTTTCGCGCCCTGCAAGCATTTGGCGCGTGCGCCGGCATGGTCATCCCGCGGGCGATCGTGCGCGACCTCTATACCGGCCATCAAGCCGCGCGCTTGATGGCGTTGCTGATGCTGGTGATGAGTGTGTCGCCGATCCTCGCCCCCCTGGCCGGCAGTGTGGTGATTTCACTCTGGAGCTGGCGCGAGGTGTTCGCCGTGCTGGCGGTGGTGGCCGTGCTGTGCCTGGTGATGACCGTTGTACAACTGCCCGAAACCCACCCGGCCGAGCGGCGCCTGGGCAAAACCCTGGGCGGGGCGATCCGCAGCTACGGCGCGCTGCTGCGCGATCCGGTGTTTATCGGCCTGGCAGTGGTCAGTGGCTTTGGCCTGGCCACGTTCTTCGTGTTTATCGGCAGTGCGCCATTTGTGTATATCCAGTATTTCGGCTTGACGCCAACCCAGTTCAGCCTGTGCTTTGCCGTCAACGCCGCCTCGTTTTTCGCCATGAGCCAACTGACAGCCCGCCTGAGCGCGCGCTTTGGCCTGGCACCGCTGATTCGCTGGTCGGTAATTGCCGTGGCGGCCGTGATGGCGCTGCTGGCGGCCACCACGCTGTGGGGCGATAACCTGGCGTTGATGATGACCCTGCTGTTTGTCGGCTTCGGCTTTCTCGGCCTGTTGTTGCCGGCCGCCGGGGTGTTGTCGCTGGAGGATCACGGTGCGGTGGCAGGGTCGGCGTCGGCGTTGCTGGGCGCGATTCAGATGGTTACCGCCGCTGTGTCGATGACGCTGGTGGGGTTGTTCGCCGACCATACGCCCGCGCCAATGCTGGTGGGCATCGCGCTGTGCGCGGCCGCCGCCCTGCTCACGGTGATATGGACGCTGCGCCGCTTGCCGCCGCACCTGGCGAATGCTTGAACCTTACAAATCGAAGCGATCCACCGCGCGCCGCCGCTCATTGTCGTCACGCACGTCATAGCTGGCGGTGGTCTGGATGTTGGTGTGATGGGCCAGCTTCTGCGCGATCGACAGGTCATGCTCCTCGATCACCCGGGTAATGAACGAGCGGCGAAAATCATGGGGCATGATCTTCACGCCCACCTGGTCCCCGCGCTGGCGAGCGATGTAGTAAATCGCGTGCTTGGTGATGCGTTCACGGGTGATATGGCTGCCGCGACGGATTCGGTTGAACAGGAACGGGTCGTCCTGTTCGCCTTCCTTGAGTTGCCCGCGACGAAACTCCAGCCAGGCCTGCAGCTTGGCGAAGGCCCAGTCCGGCGCGTATTTGATCAGCTCTTTATTTCCCTTGCCGATCACGCGCAAGCTGCGCTGCTCAAAGTCGACCTGCGCCAGATCAAGGTTGACCGACTCCGACTTGCGCATGCCCGAGCCGTACAGGATGCCGATCACGGCGGCATCGCGCAGGCCTTGCGGGCGCGGGTCGGCGGCGCAGACCTCCATCATTTCGCGGATCAACGTGCGGCGCAGGTTACGGCCCTGCCCCAGGCGTGTACCGGACGCGGCCTTGACCGAGCGCATCTTCAACAAGTGTTCCTGGCTGATCAGGCTCATCCGCCATGCTTCGTTCATCACCCCGCGCACCGCATTCACATACAGCGATGAGGTGTTCGGCGCATAGCCGTCTTCGCGCAACGCGGCGACCAGGGCGATCACCTGTTCGGGCTGCAGCAGGTGCCAGTCGATGTCTTCAAGGTTGACCTCTTCAAAGCCCAGGCGGTCGGCGGCGTCCTGCAGCACGTAGCGCATGGTCAGCTGGCTGGAGGGCGCCAGGCGGGTGAGGTAGAGGGTCAGCGGGTTGCGGATGGACTCAGTCAAGATAGTTCAGCCTTTGGATTAAATATCACGAGCAATCTATTGATTAATCGCGATATTTATTGAATTGGCGAGGGCCGAGTCTAGCGCAGTCTTGGCACTGCCATCAAATCACGGCGCCACGTCATCCTCTTGCGTGGGCTGCTGGGGTTGGGTCTGGGACTGGCTCCAGTCGGCGTCCTGTTTTTTCATCAGCGCAAACCAGTGCTGACGCATGAACGCCAGGTAGCGGTCCGGTGCCTTGGCAAAATCCTTCTCGTCGCCGTAGCAGCCCGGCAGCGGCAGTTCGGTGCCCTGCTCTTTGTACTGGCTGACCAGCGCCTGCTGCGCGGCAACACTGCAATCGGTCGGCAACGGCATGCCGCGCAGGGCGCCGGCGTCTTCGTCCCACCAGGCTGCGCCGTAACGGTCGACGCCGCGCAGGCGATACTTCTCGGACTTGCCCGCGTGCATGATCAGCTTGAATTCATTGGGGCTCACGTCGCTGGTGCAGGTGCGCGAGTAGCCAACAGTCGCCTGGGTCGTGCCGTCACCCAGAAGGTCGGTGACTCGGGTGGCTGCCGTGTCAAAGTGCAGCCCGGCGTCGAATTCGCACTGGCGAACATCGTCGTAAAGCATCCACACGCGCTTGGGATGCTCGCCGGCCAGCAAGTACTGGGCCGCATAGACAAAGGCCGACTGGGTGCCATCGTCGTCCCGCTCGCTGACCTGCTCGGCCAGCACCAGCAGGTTCTTGCCCTGGCGGTCGTCCCAGGTATAGGCGGCGACCTGCTTGCCGTGTACTTCGACGCCTTCCGGCACCTGATCAACGCTGGCCAGGGCCACGCCCTCATCGGCCCGCACTGTCGTGACCCAGGCAACGCACACCAACAATCCGATCAACACCGGCCGCAACTGGCCGCGTAAAAGCTGCACGCTATTCATCCGAGTACCCTGGCAAGAGATGGCTTACTTTACCGGCACTTGAAGGGCAATGCAGAGAAGATTGTTGAATAGAGGCAGTGGAGCCATCACGTGCGCCGATCACGTGAACCAAATACGTGTCAGCCCGTTCCTATTCGGCTGAACATTCACAGGGTTTAACACCTTGGCCACATAGCTGAACACTGGCTGTCTACCTGTCAAATAAACGAGTTTTTCATCCGCCTTTCATATTCGTTGAACATTTTTGCGCTTAACCTTATAGGCATCACTTCAGAGCAATCCGGGGTTTATCGACTAACCTATTGATTACACTTTATCTTTAGCGCGGCTTTGTCATCTGCGGGCTGTAGTTTTGCCCAACAAACGCTGCAGTTTTCGCGCTCCAAGTTTGCTTCAGCCCGAGGTCATGAATCTTTGAAACCCTACCCTATTCAGTGCGTATCGATCGTTATCCCGGTTTATAACGAACAAGAGAGCCTGCCTGAGTTGCTGCGCCGCACCACCGCCGCTTGCCAACAACTGGCCTACGACTACGAAATCATTCTGGTGGATGACGGTAGCCGCGACAATTCGGCGCAATTGCTTGAAGACGCCGCCGCCGAAGATGGCAGCAAGGTAGTGGCGGTGATTCTCAACCGTAACTATGGCCAGCACGCCGCGATCATGGCGGGTTTCGAACAGTGCTGCGGCGAAGTGGTGATTACCCTCGACGCCGACCTGCAGAACCCACCGGAAGAAATCCCGCGCCTGGTGGAACAAGCCGCCCTGGGCTACGACGTGGTCGCCACGGTGCGCAACAACCGCCAGGATTCGGCCTTCCGCCGCTGGCCTTCGCGCCTGATCAACCTCGCCGTGCAGCGCTCCACCGGCGTGGCCATGACCGATTACGGCTGCATGCTGCGCGCCTACCGCCGCACCATCGTCGACGCGATGCTGGCCTGCCGCGAGCGCAGCACCTTTATCCCGATCCTGGCCAACGGCTTCGCCCGGCACACCACGGAAATCCTGGTGCACCACGCCGAGCGTGAACACGGCGAATCCAAATACAGCGCCATGCGCCTGATCAGCCTGATGTTCGACCTGCTCACCTGCATGACCACCACGCCGCTGCGCCTGCTGTCCATCGTCGGCTTCAGCCTGGCGGCGCTAGGCGTGCTGTTTGCCTTCGCGCTGATCGTCATGCGCCTGGCCTTCGGCGCCACTTGGGCGGGCGACGGCCTGTTCGTGCTGTTTGCGGTGCTGTTCGTGTTCACCGGTGGCCAGTTCATCGGCATGGGCCTGCTGGGTGAATACCTGGGGCGCATGTACAGCGATGTGCGCGCCCGCCCGCGCTTCTTTATTGAAAAAGTGCTGCGCAACCAACCGGCCGCACCGGCTCCCGTGGTCGTCGTCGATGGCCTGGTGTCTTCCCATACTTCTACTTCTTCCGATCAGGTTCAGTCATGAGTTCAAAAGCCGTTGTATTCGCCTACCACGACATTGGTTGTGCAGGTATTGAAGCCCTGCTGGCTGCGGGTTACGACATTGCCGCCGTGTTCACCCATGCCGACGACCCCAAGGAAAACAACTTCTACGGCTCCGTCGCCCAGCTGTGCGCCCGCAACGGTATCCCGGTGCACGCCCCGGAAGACGCCAACCATCCGCTGTGGGTCGAGCGCATCGCCAAGCTGAACCCGGATTTCATCTTCTCGTTCTACTACCGCAACCTGCTCAGCGAACCGCTGCTAGCCCTCGCCCGCCAAGGCGCATTCAACCTGCATGGTTCGCTGCTTCCCAAATACCGTGGCCGCGCGCCGGCCAACTGGGTGCTGGTCAACGGTGAAACCGAAACCGGCGTGACCCTGCACCGCATGGTCAAGCGTGCCGATGCCGGCGCGATCCTGGCCCAACACAAAGTCAGCATCGAGCGCAGCGACACCGGCCTGAGCCTGCACGCCAAGCTGCGAGAGGCCGCCAGCCACCTGCTGCGCGACGCCCTGCCGCAACTGGCCCAGGGCACACTGGCTGAAACCGCCCAGGACGAAAGCCAGGCGACCTGCTTCGGCCGCCGTACCGCCGCCGATGGCAAGATCGACTGGAACAAGCCCGCCGAACAATTGTTCAACCTGGTGCGTGCCGTGACTCAGCCTTACCCTGGCGCCTTCTGCGCCGTGGGCGAGCACAAGCTCATCGTTTGGCAGGCCGACGTGGCCAAAGGCAACGAAGGCCTGGCGCCGGGCCGCGTGATCAGCGTCAATCCGCTGCGCATCGCCTGCGGTGAAGACTCGCTGGTGATCAAGTTCGGCCAGCGCAACGACAACGGCCTGTACCTGGCTGGCCCGTCCCTGGCCGATGAACTGGGCCTGGTGGACGGCTCTGTGCTGCGCGGCGCCGAGTCGGGCCGCAAGCCACGCCGCACCCGCGTGCTGATACTGGGCGTGAACGGCTTTATCGGTAACCACCTGTCCGAGCGCCTGTTGCGTGACGACCGCTATGAAGTCTACGGCCTGGATATCGGCTCCGACGCCATCGAGCGCCTGCGCAGCCACCCCAACTTCCACTATGTGGAAGGCGACATCAGCATTCACACCGAGTGGATCGAGTACCACATCAAGAAGTGCGACGTGGTGCTGCCGCTGGTGGCCATCGCCACGCCGATCGAATACACCCGCAACCCGCTGCGCGTGTTCGAGCTGGACTTCGAAGAAAACCTCAAGCTGGTGCGCTACTGCGTCAAGTACAACAAGCGCGTGATCTTCCCCTCCACGTCCGAAGTCTATGGCATGTGCCAGGACCAGTACTTCGACGAAGACACCTCCAACCTGGTGGTGGGCCCGGTCAACAAGCAACGCTGGATCTACTCGGTCTCCAAGCAACTGCTCGACCGCGTGATCTGGGCCTACGGCGACAAGGGCCTCAAATTCACCCTGTTCCGTCCGTTCAACTGGATGGGCCCGCGCCTGGACCGCCTGGACTCGGCGCGTATCGGCAGTTCCCGCGCCATCACCCAGCTGATCCTGAACCTGGTGGAAGGCACGCCGATCCGCCTGTTCGACGGTGGCGAGCAGAAGCGTTGCTTCACCGACATTGCCGACGGCATCGAAGCCCTGGCGCGCATCATCGATAACGACAAGGGCGTCTGCGACGGCCAGATCATCAACATCGGCAACCCGGAAAACGAAGCCAGCATCCGTCAGTTGGGCGAAGAGCTGCTGCGTCAGTTCGAAGCGCACCCGCTGCGCGGCAACTTCCCGCCGTTCGCCGGTTTTCGCGACGTGGAAAGCAAGGCGTTCTACGGCACCGGTTACCAGGACGTGGCACACCGCAAGCCGAGCATCGAGAACGCCAAGCGCCTGCTGGACTGGGAGCCGACCGTGGCGATGAGCGAAACCATCGGCAACACGCTGGACTTCTTCCTGCGTGAAGCGATGCTTGAAATAGCGGACAAAAAGTAATGAAGGCAGGCCTGCGCATCGACGTCGACACCTACCGTGGCACCCGTGAAGGCGTGCCACGGCTGCTCGAGTCCCTGGACGAAGCCGGGATTAAAGCGACGTTCTTTTTCAGCGTCGGGCCGGACAACATGGGGCGCCACTTGTGGCGCCTGATCCGCCCGCAGTTCCTGTGGAAAATGCTGCGTTCCAATGCCGCCGGCCTGTATGGCTGGGACATCCTGCTGGCCGGCACCGCCTGGCCGGGCAAGCCGATTGGCCGTGACCTGGGGCACTTGATGCGCCAGGCCAAGGCCGCCGGGCATGAAGTCGGCCTGCACGCGTGGGACCACCACGGCTGGCAGGCGAATACCGGGCGTTGGAGCGACGCACAGCTGGTCGAGCAGATCCGGCGCGGTGTGGATACCTTGAGCGATATCTTGGGTGAGCGTATCGACTGTTCAGCGGCCGCCGGTTGGCGCGCCGACGAGCGTGTGGTGCAAGCCAAACAAGCCTTCAACTTTCGCTACAACAGTGATTGCCGGGGCACCAGCCTGTTTCGACCGACCTTGGCCGATGGCAGCGCGGGCGCCCCACAAATTCCGGTAGACCTGCCGACCTTCGACGAAGTCGTCGGGCCGGTAGTGGCTGCCAAGGACTTCAACACGTTCATCCTTGACCGGTTCAACGCGTCGAAGCTGAACGTCTACACCATTCACGCAGAAGTAGAAGGGATTCTGATGGCCCAGGATTTTCGCCAGATGCTCGCCCAGGCAGGGCAGCGCGGCATTGATTTCCAACCCCTGAGCGCGTTATTGCCCGCAGATGTGACCACCCTGCCCCAGCAACAGCTGGTGCGCGGCGCATTGAGCGGCCGCGAAGGTTGGCTCGGAGTGCAGCAGGCATGATCCGCCGCTGGGCATTGCCCTTGCTCCTGTTGGCGTTTGGCGTGTTTTACCTGTTACCACTGGCCACCCACGGCCTGTGGATTCCGGATGAAACCCGCTATGCGCAGATCAGCCAGGAAATGCTGCTGACCGGCAAGTGGGCCGCACCGCACTTCATGGGTATTCGCTACTTCGAGAAACCGGCGGCGGGCTACTGGATGATCGCGCTGGGCCAGGCGATCTTTGGCCAGAACCTGTTCGGCGTGCGCTTTGCGTCGGCCTTGAGCACCGGCTTGAGCATCCTGCTGGTTTACCTGATGTCGCGCCGGTTGTGGAACGACCCGCAGAAAAGCCTGATCAGCAGCGTGCTGTACATGAGTTTCGTCAGCGTGGCGATGCTCGGTGGCTACGCCAACCTGGACCCGCAGTTCACCTTCTGGGTCAACCTCACGGGCGTTGCCTTGTGGTTCTGCTTCGACAGCCGCAAGCAGCGCGCCAGGTTGTGGTCCTGGGCCGTGCTGGGCTTGGCCTGTGGCATGGGTTTCATGACCAAAGGCTTCCTGGCGTGGTTGCTGCCGGTGTTGATCGCCCTGCCCTACGCCCTCTGGCAGAAACGTTCGATGGAACTGTTCAAGTACGGCCCGGTGGCCGTGGCTGCGGCGATCCTGGTCAGCTTGCCATGGGCCCTGGCCGTGCACCTGCAAGAGCCGGATTACTGGCACTTCTTCTTCTGGCATGAGCATATCCAGCGCTTTGCCGGTGAAGACGCGCAGCACGCCGAGCCGTTCTGGTATTACCTGCCGTTGCTGGTGGCGTTCACGCTGCCCTGGGTTGCGCTGTTGCCGTCCAGTCTCAAACAGGCGTGGCTGGACCGGCGCCTGCCGAACACCGCGTTCCTGCTGCTGTGGCTGCTGATGCCCCTGGCCTTTTTCAGCCTGGCCAAAGGCAAACTGCCCGCCTACATCATGCCGTGCCTGCTGCCCCTGGCCTTGCTGATGGGGTCGACCTTGAGTGACAAACTCGCTCAAGGCCGTGGCCGCGTATTGCGCATCAACGGGTGGCTGAATCTGGTCATCGGCGTGCTCGCCCTGTTGGCAATCATCTGGTTCCAGTGGAAGAAACCGGTGTACGAACCCGGTGAAGAAACCCTCAGCCTGGTGCTGCTGTTTACCTGTCTGTTCGGCTGGATCCTGGCCAACCTGTTTCAGGCTGCCCGCCCGTTGACACTGTGGGCCGCGCCGCTGATCGGCAGTGCCTTGCTGGTTGCCCTGGTGCCCGCCGCGCTGCCCCATTCGGTGGTTTATAACAAGACCCCGGACCAGTTCATCATCGATCATGCCGAAGAACTCAAGCCCTCCATTGCGCTGTTGAGCAACGACCTGGGCGCCTCCGCTGCGCTGTCGTGGCGCCTGAAACGGCCCGACATCACACTCTATAACACCTCTGGCGAGGTGAAGTACGGCCTGGCTTATGCGGACACTGCCCAGCGTCTGGTCGACCGCAATCGAATCCAGGCCTGGATGGCCGAAACCCGCCGCAGCGGCGCTGTCGGCGTGGTGATGCGCGTCAACAGCCAGGGCGAAAAGGAAGAACTCGCCCTGCTGCCTGCGGACGGCAAGCGCTATGCGCAGGGCAATATCGTGATCCTGATTTTCCCGCAGGTCGCGCAATGATCACCCTGCTTCTATTACTCAGCGCCTGCCTGCTTACGTGCGCGGGCCAGGTCTCGCAGAAATTTGCCGTGGAAAGCTGGCGTGAATTGCCCGACGGTTGGGCGCTGAAGCTACGCTCACCCTGGTTGTGGTCGGCGCTGGTGTGCCTGGGCCTGGGTTTGCTGGTGTGGCTGCTGGTGTTGCAACGCTTGGAAGTCGGGATTGCCTACCCGATGCTCAGTCTGAATTTTGTAGTGGTCACGCTGATGGCGCGCTTTGTGTTTGCTGAACACATCGATGGCCGCCACTGGCTGGGCGTGGTGCTGATCATTGCAGGCGTTGTGCTGCTGGGGCGCCAGGTATGAGCCGGATGCGCGGTTTCGCCCTGGCCCTGGGCAGTGTCGGCCTGGTCAGCGCGGCCCAATTGGGCATGCGCTGGAGCATGACGCGCCTGCCGTTGCCGGAGGCGTGGCTGAGCGCCTTGAGCAGCGCCAGCCTCGACCTGAACGCCCTGGGCGTGGTGGTCCTGGCCATCATCGCCTATGCACTGTCGATGCTCTGCTGGCTCGGCGCGCTGAAGCACTTGCCCCTCGGGCGCGCTTACTCGCTGCTGAGCATCAGCTACGCGCTGGTGTACCTGCTGGCCGCCTGCCTGCCGGTATTCAACGAACACTTTTCGCTTGTAAAAACCCTGGGGGTGGCCTTGGTCATCCTCGGCGTACTGGTTATCAACTCTCGTCGTGCTAGCACCTCAAGTCCCAGGAATACCCCATGAAAATCAGTGTATTTGGTAGTGGTTACGTCGGCTTGGTACAGGCCACCGTATTAGCCGAAGTCGGTCACGATGTTATTTGCATGGACGTTGACCGGAGCAAGGTCGAGTCGCTGCAGAAGGGCCATGTGACGATCTTCGAGCCGGGCCTGGCGGCCATGGTCAAGGAAAACCTGGAAAGCGGACGCCTGCGTTTTACCTACGACGAAAAACTCGCCGTCGAGCATGGTGAGGTGCTGTTCATCGCGGTGGGCACGCCGTCGGATGAAGACGGTTCGGCCGACCTCAAATACGTGTTGTCAGTGGGTGATGCGGTGGCGCGCCATCGCGTGGCGCCGGTGATCCTGGTGGAAAAGTCCACCGTGCCAGTGGGGACCGGCGACACCCTGCGCGATCATATGCACAAAAAGCTGCACGCAGCGGGCCGTGAGCTGCAGTTCGATATCGTCTCCAACCCGGAGTTTCTCAAGGAAGGCTCTGCCGTGGCCGACTGCCGTCGCCCGGATCGCATCATCATTGGCTGCGAGCGCGAAGAAGTGCGGGAGATCATGCGTGACCTGTACGCGCCGTTCAACCGCAACCATGACCGCATCATCTTCATGGATGTGCGCAGCGCCGAACTGACCAAGTACGCCGCCAACTGCATGCTCGCCACCAAGATCAGCTTCATCAACCAGATCGCCGAGCTGGCCGAACACCTGGGCGCCGACATCGAAGCCGTGCGCCTGGGCATTGGCGCCGACTCGCGCATCGGCTACCACTTCATTTATCCCGGTTGCGGCTACGGCGGCTCCTGCTTCCCCAAAGACATGCGCGCCCTGATCCACAGCGCCAAGCAGGCCAACTGTTCCAGCGACCTGCTGGAAGCCGTGGAAGCGATCAACCAGCGCCAGAAAAGCAAGTTGTTCGAGCGCATCAACGCGTTCTTCAAAGGTGACCTGCGCGGCAAGACCTTCGCCCTGTGGGGCCTGGCCTTCAAGCCCAACACCGACGACATGCGTGACGCGCCGAGCCGCGTGCTGATGGAAGCCTTGTGGGCCGCCGGCGCCAATGTGCGTGCGTTCGACCCCGAAGCCATGCAGGAGACCCAGCGCATCTATGGTGACGACCCACGACTGATGCTGATGGGCACGCCGGAGTCCACCCTGGGCGGCGCCGATGCGCTGATCGTCTGCACCGAGTGGCAGCAATTCAAGGCACCGGATTTCGACCTGATCCACCAGCGCCTGAAAACCCCGGTGATCTTCGACGGCCGCAACCTGTACGACGGCGAGCGCCTGACGCGCAAAGGCTTCAAATACTTCCCGATTGGCCGTGGTGACTCGTGCGAGCTGCCGATCCCCCAGCAAAACTGGGTGCAACAGGCCAAGGCAGGCTGATCAGTGCACAAGGTTCACCCGTCCCTGCTCACGCCTACGCTCCGCCGACAGTCACTGGGTTTGGGGCTGTTGGCACTGCTGCTGTTCATCGCCGGCAGTTGGCACCAGGCGATTATCGGCTTCGACTCGCGCTTCGTGGTGTTTGCCCAGGAGATGCTGCGCCATGGGCCGAGCTTCTTTCCCACCACTTACGGCCAGCCGTATGCCGATTACCTGGCCACCTCGACCCTGCTGACCTGGCTGCTCTCCCTGCCTATCGGCCAGGTCACCAGCTTTACGGCCTGGCTGCCCAGCGCTGTGGCTTCGGCGTCCATCGTGGTGCTGGTCTATCGGCTCACCGCGCCGTACTCCCCGCGCTGGGGTCTGCTGAGCATCGCAATGTTGCTGCTCAGTAGCACCTTTATCAGCCAAACCCGCGCCGTCTCCCTGGACCAGATGCTCGCGGCCGTGACCCTGGCGGTGTTCTACCTTGGGTATGCCCATGAGCATTTTGCTGCGGCCAAACGCCTGCACTGGGTGTTTGCGCTGTTGATGCTGGGGTTTGCGATTCGTGGGCCAATCGGCCTGGTGATTCCTACCGGGGTGCTGTGCAGTTACTACCTGATCAACCGTCAATGGCGTCAGCTGTTCAGCTTCGGGCTGTTGGCGCTGGCCTTGCTGGCGGCGTGTATCGGCCTGCTGTTGCTGCTGGCCAAGCTCAGCGGTGGCGAAGACTTCATGCGTGAGGTGATTCGCATGCAGTTTCTGGGGCGCATGGATGGCAGCGAAGGCTCTGGCGGCGTGCTGTATTACTTCACCAGCTCCATCGGCAACTACGCCCTGGCCTATCCGGTGGCGCTGCTGGTGCTGCTGGCCGTGGTGAGCGGCGGCCGCCGAGCGCCAGACCCGGCGTTGAAGCTGGTGCTGTACTGCGCGGCGGCGGGTGTCTTGGTGATGCTTGGCTTGTCGGTGCCCCAGGCAAAAAAGGCGCGGTATATCCTGCCGATGCTGCCGATGGCGGCGATCATTGCCGCGTATCCGTTTCAGGTCGCCCAAGGCCGTCTGTTCAGCGGGTTGCGCGGCTTGATGCTGGTGCTGTGGACGCTGCTGCCGGCGCTGTTGGCGGTGGGCCTGATCGTTGCGCGACGGCGTTACCCGCAACTGCTGGCCGATCTCGGGCTGATGTTTGGCGTACTGGCGGTGCTGCAGGTATTGGCATTGCTGGCACTGTTCCAGGCTCGACTGCGCCCGGTCGGTCCGGCATTCGCCGCAGTCATGGCACTCTGGACGACTTACATCATGGTGGTCGAACCCTTGGAGCGCAGCCTTTACGACACCCGTACGTTCACCCTGGCGGCCAAGGAGCAGATCCTGCAACAACCGGCGCCATTGGTCTTGCATGCGTTGGGCAAAGACGCAAAAGCCATCAAATTCATGGTCAACTTCAATTGCGACAAGGTTCCGCTGTTTACCCAATTGCCCATCGAGCTCCAGCCTGTTCAGGCGCCCGCCTGGCTGGTGATGAGCCAGGCCGACTTTAACAGCCTGACTGACCCACGCTTGCGCGCGCTCACGCCGACGCTCACCGGGGCGTTCGATATGACCCCCTACGTGTTGTTGCACCTGGAGAAAAAAGCACCTCTCTGAGTGTGTTTGCAGCCGTCAGGTAAGAAAAACGCCCGCTTATAAACCCCCTGGGCGTTTTTCATCATAATCACCGAGAAACCCCCTACAGTGCTTTGCGTAACGGCCGCTGAACTTTGCCTTCCGGTGCCTGGAGCCCGACTGTAGACTCGTTTGCAAGGGCATTAACTATCTACCACCCGTATCAAGGGCTGCCTGTAACAGCCCTGGTCAGGGACCTGCATAACAACAAGGAGGGCAATGCCGTGCGAGAGGATAGGTTATCTGTAGCCGCGCCGAGACTGGATCGGTTGAGGGGTTTACGTGACGCGCTGGTAGCGTTGAAGGGGCCGCTGGCCGACGAACCAGGCCTGCAGGCGAACCTGCAAAAACGCCTGTTCAATGAAGAAGTCGACAGCCTTGTACTGGGCAAGATCTGCACGCCCGCCGCCCATAACACCGATCGGATTTTTTTTGACGAAGCCCCTTAAGTACATAATTTTTGCATTCAACCCTCATTAATATGCATTGGCGCCGCTGCAACCCAGTTGGCACACTGTTCGGGTTCCTTCCCCCAATGTTGGAACTTTCAAGGGCTTTTCCGGGAAACCAGGCAGGCCTTTTTTTTCGCCCTCAGTTTCAGGACCCCTTTTCAATGCTCGCTCGCTGGTTACCTGCTGCCATCAATACCCGTCCTTCCGAATGGAGTCGCGCCGCTATCGGCATGGCCTTGGGCACGCTGCTCAGTGTCTGGGTGTGTGCCCAGGTGTTCGGCATGGACGTCGCCCTGCACCTGCTTGGCCCGCTCGGGGCGTCGGCGGTATTGCTGTTTGCTGTGTCGTCGGGGGCGCTGGCGCAACCCTGGTCGATCATGGGCAGTTATCTGTGTGCTGGCGTGGTGGCATTGCTCGTGGCGCGGGTGTTGGGACGCACCCTGGGCAGCGCTTGCCTGGCGGCGGGCATGACGGTCGTGCTGATCTGCTGGCTGCGCTGCCTGCATCCCCCGGCCGGTGGCCTGGCCATGACGCTGGTACTGGCCGACCCTGCCTCCATCGCCCTCGGCTGGCACGAGCTGGCACCGGTCATGCTCGGCGCCGCTGCCCTGCTGGCGTGTGCGCTGGCCTACAACAATGCCACCCGCACGCGTTATCCCAAGGGACAAGCCGAGCCGGTACCTGTCATGCTCGGCAGCGCGCCGGTGACCGACCCGGCCATCACCGCCGCCGACCTCAAATTGGCATTGGCCGACATGGAGCAGTTCTTCGACGTCGAGCCCGCGGAGCTGGAGCAATTGATTCATGCCGCCGAAGGCCATGCGCGACGGCGCAGTATCGGCGAAGTCCTGGCCAGTCGCGTGGTTTGATGCAGTGTGCATAAATGCAACAACGACCTGCATGATTCCGGGTTGTAGGCGGCAAATTTGCGCTGGTACGATCACGCGATAGTTCGCCCGCGAACATCTTGATAAAGAACAATAAAAGCAGGGAGTTAGTGATGACTGCTCAGGTGTCCTCCGAAGCACGCCACACCGATATTCAGCAGGAAGCAGTACTGAGTGAAGTGCGTAACCATATCGGTTACCTCACCCTCAACCGCCCCGCCGGCTTGAATGCCATCACCCTGGACATGGTGCGTCTGCTGACGACGCAGCTGCAGGCCTGGGCCGATGATCCACTTGTCTACGCCGTGGTGCTGCGCGGTGCCGGCGACAAGGCCTTCTGTGCCGGCGGCGATATCCGTTCCCTGTACGACAGTTTCAAGCGCGGCGACACTCTGCATGAAGACTTCTTCGTCGAGGAATACGCGCTCGACCTGGCCATCCACCATTACCCCAAACCCGTGCTGGCCTTGATGGACGGCTTCGTGCTCGGCGGTGGCATGGGCCTGGTACAGGGCGCCGACCTGCGCGTCGTGACCGAGCGTAGCCGCCTGGCGATGCCGGAAGTGGCCATCGGCTATTTTCCGGATGTGGGTGGCAGCTACTTCCTGCCGCGTATCCCAGGCGAGCTGGGGATTTACCTCGGCGTCACCGGGGTGCAGATCCGCGCGGCGGACGCGCTGTACTGCGGCCTGGCCGATTGGTACCTCGACAGCGCCAAACTGACGGAGCTTGGGCTCGCGCTCGACAGCCTGCAATGGCGCGATTCGCCCCTCAAGGACCTGCAAGGCGTGCTCGCCAGGCTCGCTGTACAACAATTGCCGGATGCGCCGCTGGCGGCCTTGCGTCCGGCCATCGACCATTTCTTCGCCTTGCCGGATCTGCCGAGCATGGTCGAGCAGCTACAGCAAGTTACCGTCGCCGACAGCCACCACTGGGCGCTGACCACCGCCGCCCTGATGCAGACCCGCTCGCCCCTGGCCATGGCCGTCACCCTGCAGATGCTGCGCCGTGGGCGCCACCTGCCGCTGGAACAGTGCTTTGCCCTGGAGCTGCATCTGGACCGCCAGTGGTTCGCACGCGGCGATCTGATCGAAGGGGTTCGCGCCCTGATCATCGATAAAGACAAGAACCCGCAGTGGAACCCGCCCACCCTGCAAGGGCTGGACGCCGATCACGTCGACAGCTTCTTTCGCGACTTCAAGCAGATTGAGAAATAAGCCATGCAAGATCTTGAATATACAGAAGAACAAGTAATGATCCGCGACATGGCGCGTGACTTTGCCCGCGGCGAAATCGCACCCCACGCCCAGGCCTGGGAAAAGGCCGGCTGGATCGACGACGCGCTGGTGGCCAAGATGGGCGAGCTGGGCCTGCTCGGCATGGTGGTGCCGGAAGAATGGGGTGGCACCTACGTGGATTACGTCGCCTATGCCCTGGCCGTGGAGGAAATTTCCGCCGGGGATGGCGCCACGGGCGCACTGATGAGTATCCATAATTCAGTGGGTTGCGGCCCACTCCTCAACTACGGCACAGAGGCGCAGAAACATACCTGGCTGGCCGCGCTCGCCAGCGGCCAGGCCATTGGCTGTTTTTGCCTGACCGAACCCCAGGCCGGCTCCGAAGCCCACAACCTGCGCACCCGTGCCGAACTGCGCGATGGCCAGTGGGTGATCAACGGCGCCAAGCAGTTTGTCAGCAATGGCAAGCGCGCGAAGTTGGCGATTGTGTTCGCCGTGACCGACCCGGAGCTGGGCAAGAAAGGCCTTTCGGCGTTCCTGGTCCCCACGGATACGCCGGGCTTCGTGGTCGAGCGCACCGAACACAAGATGGGCATTCGGGCGTCGGACACCTGCGCCGTCACCTTCAACCAATGCACGGTGCCCGAAGCCAACCTGCTGGGCGAGCGCGGCAAAGGCCTGGCCATCGCCCTGTCCAACCTGGAGGGCGGCCGTATCGGCATCGCCGCCCAGGCCCTGGGCATCGCGCGGGCCGCTTTTGAGGCGGCGCTGGCCTATGCCCGTGACCGGGTGCAGTTCGACAAGGCGATCATCGAACACCAAAGCGTGGCCAACCTGCTGGCCGACATGCAAACCCAACTGAACGCCGCACGCCTGCTGATCCTGCACGCCGCACGCCTGCGCAGCGCCGGTAAGCCCTGCCTGTCGGAAGCGTCCCAGGCCAAGCTGTTCGCCTCGGAAATGGCCGAAAGAGTCTGCTCGAAGGCGATGCAGATTCATGGCGGGTATGGGTATCTGGAAGATTATCCGGTGGAGCGTTACTACCGGGATGCGCGGATCACGCAGATATATGAGGGCACCAGCGAGATTCAGCGGATGGTGATTGCCAGGGAGTTGAAGAACTATCAGCTCTGACTGATACACCATAGTAACTGTGGGAGGGGGCTTGCTCCCGATGGCGGTGGATCAGTCAATATTTTAGTTGACTGTCACACCGCCATCGGGAGCAAGCCCCCTCCCACATTGGATCTCCGGTGTGGCGAAGGTTTGGGCTACTTGTCTTTGAACTCCGGTGCGCGCTTGGCCACAAACGCCGCCATCCCTTCCTTCTGATCCTGGGTCGCGAACGCCGCATGGAACACGCGGCGCTCAAAACGCACGCCCTCGGACAGACTCACTTCAAACGCGCGGTTCACGCTTTCCTTGACCATCATGCTGATCGGCACCGATTTGCCGGCGATCAGCGTGGCCACTTTCAACGCTTCGTCCAGCAGCTCGTCAGCAGGCACGATGCGCGCAACGATGCCGCAACGTTCGGCTTCTACAGCATCGATAAAGCGCCCGGTCAGGCACATTTCCATGGCCTTCGCCTTGCCCACCGCACGGGTAAGCCGCTGAGTACCGCCCATGCCCGGCAGCACGCCCAGGTTGATCTCGGGCTGGCCGAACTTGGCGTTGTCACCGGCCAGGATGAAGTCGCACATCAGCGCCAGCTCGCAGCCACCACCGAGGGCGAAGCCGTTCACGGCGGCTATGATCGGCTTGCGGCGGTTGGCCACGCGGTCGCTGTCGCTGAACAGGTCGTCCAGGTAGATCTGCGGGTAGGTCAGCTCGGCCATTTCCTTGATGTCGGCGCCGGCGGCGAAGGCTTTCTTCGAGCCGGTCAGCACGATGCAGCCGATTTCCGGATTGGCTTCCAGGCCATCCAGCGCCTGGTTCAACTCGCTGACCAGTTGGGCGTTCAAGGCGTTCAGCGCCTGCGGGCGGTTAAGGGTAATCAGCCCGACGCGGCCTTGGACCTCGAGCAAAATGGTTTCATAACTCATGTATCGGCTCCTTAAAGATTGCGTGAGATGACCATGCGCTGGATATCGCTGGTGCCTTCGTAAATCTGGCAGACCCGCACATCGCGGTAGATCCGCTCCAGCGGGAAGTCGCTCAGGTAACCGTAACCGCCCAGGGTTTGCAAGGCAGCCGAACAGACTTTCTCGGCCATTTCCGAGGCGAACAGCTTGGCCATCGACGCCTCGACCAAGGCCGGTTTGCCGCTGTCGCGCAGGGCTGCCGCGTAATGGACCATCTGTCGGGCGACGGCAATTTGCGTAGCCATGTCCGCCAGGCGAAAGGCCACGGCCTGGTGTTCGATCAGCGCCTTGCCGAAGGTTTCACGCTCGCGGGCGTAGTCGCGGGCCGCTTCAAAGGCGGCGCGGGCCATACCTACCGATTGCGCGGCAATGCCCACGCGTCCGCCTTCGAGGTTGGCCAGGGCGATCCTGTAGCCCTCGCCCTCCTCGCCCAGACGGTTGGCGACCGGCACCTTCACGTCTTCAAACAGGATCTGGCAGGTATCCGATGCGTGCTGTCCCAGCTTGTCCTCGACCCGTGCCACGGTATAGCCCGGCGAGTCGGTGGGAACGATAAACGCACTGATGCCGCGCTTGCCCGCCGCCGGGTCAGTGACCGCAAACACAATCACCACGCCGGCGTTTTGCCCGGAAGTGATGAATTGTTTACAACCGTTGAGCACGTAATGATCACCGTCAAGGCGTGCGCGGGTTTTAAGGCTGCTGGCGTCGGAACCGGCCTGGGGTTCGGTCAGCGCAAAGGCGCCGAGCATGGCCCCGCTGGCCAGGGGCTTGAGGAACTGCTCTTTCTGCTGGTCATTGCCAAATTTGAGGATCGGCACGCAACCCACCGAGTTGTGCACGCTCATGATGGTCGAGCAGGCCCCGTCGCCGGCGGCGATTTCTTCCAGGGCCATGGCGTAGGCCAGGTAACCCGTGTCGCAGCCGCCCCATTGTTCCGGTACCAGCATGCCGAAAAAGCCTAGTTCGGCCATTTCACCGACGGCTTCCCTGGGAAAGCGATGCTCGCGGTCCCATTCGGCGGCGAACGGTTTCAGACGCTCCTGGGCAAACTGCCGGGCCGCGTCGCTGATTTGCAGTTGTTCGTCATTAGGCAGCATGGTCAGTCCTTAATACAGGCATTCAACGGCCATGGCCGTGGCTTCACCACCGCCGATGCAGATGGCGGCGACCCCGCGCTTGAGGCCTTTCTGGCGCAGGGCCGAGAGCAAGGTCACCAGGATGCGTGCGCCCGAGGCGCCGATCGGGTGGCCCAGGGCGCAGGCGCCGCCGTGCACGTTGACCTTGCTGTGGGGGATCTCCAGCTTGCTCATGGTGACCAGGCTGACCACTGCGAACGCTTCGTTGATCTCAAACAGGTCGACATCCGCCACGTTCCAGCCGGTTTTGCTCATCAACTTACGGATCGCCCCGACAGGTGCCACCGGAAACAGCCCCGGCTCATCGGCAAACGCCGCATGCCCATGAATCACCGCCAGCGGCTTGAGGCCGCGTTGCCGTGCATCGGACTCACGCATCAACAGCAGCGCCGCCGCGCCATCGGAGATCGAGCTGGAATTGGCTGCAGTCACCGTGCCGCCTTCGCGAAATGCCGGTTTCAGGCTGGCGATCTTGTCCAGCTTGGCCTTGGGCGGCTGTTCGTCATGCAGGATGGTTTTTTGCTCTTTGCCAACGGTGACCTGTACCGGGACTATTTCGGCGGCAAAACTGCCGTGGGTGATGGCTTCCTGCGCACGCGTCAGGGAGGCAATCGCAAAGGCGTCCTGGGCTTGCCGGGTAAAACCGTTGTGCTCGGCGCAATCTTCAGCAAAGGTGCCCATCAGGCGCCCCTTGTCGTAGGCGTCTTCCAGGCCGTCGAGGAACATGTGGTCGAGCACCTTGCCGTGGCCCATGCGATAGCCGCTGCGGGCGCGGTCGAGCAGGTACGGCGCGTTGGACATGCTCTCCATGCCGCCGGCAATCACCACGTCGACGCTGCCGGCGCGCAACGCGTCGTGGGCCAGGATCGTCGCCTGCATGCCGGAACCGCACATCTTGTTGAGCGTGGTGCAGCGGGTGGCTTTGTCCAGCCCGGCGCCCAGTGCTGCCTGGCGTGCCGGCGCCTGGCCGAGGCCGGCGGGCAGCACGCAGCCAAACAACACCTCATCGACGGCGTCGCTGGCGATACCCGCGCGCTCCACGGCCGCACGAATCGCGGCGGCGCCCAGTTGCGGTGCGGTCAGGCCCTTGAGGTCGCCCTGGAACCCGCCCATGGGCGTGCGCACGGCGCTGACAATAACGATAGGATCGTTCATGAAGAGACCTCCTTACTTGGCAGCCATACGCAAGGCACCGTCAAGACGGATCACCTCGCCATTGAGCATGCTGTTTTCAATGATATGCCGCACCAGGGCTGCATATTCGGCGGGTTTGCCCAGGCGCGGCGGGAACGGCACGCCGGAGGCAAGAGAATCGCGGACTTCCGGGGTCATGCCGGCCATCATCGGGGTTTCGAAAATGCCGGGAGCGATGGTCATCACCCGGATACCAAAACGCGCCAATTCCCGTGCGGCCGGCAGGGTGAGGCTGGCAATCGCGCCTTTGGAGGCAGCGTACGCGGCCTGGCCGATCTGCCCGTCGAACGCCGCCACCGAAGCAGTATTGATGATCACACCGCGTTCGCCATCGGCATCCGCTGGTGTTTCAGCGATCGCCGCCGCAGCCAGGCGCAGCAGGTTGAAGCTGCCGATCAGGTTGACGTTGATCACCTGGGCGAAGCTGGCCAGGGCATGCGGGCCGTTTTTGCCGAGGATTTTCTCACCGCGCACCACACCGGCGCAGTTGACCAGGCCATGCAACCCACCAAAGGCGGCAACGGCGGCCTGCACGGCCGCTTCGGCAGCGGCTTCCTGGCTGATATCCGCCACGACGCTGCGGGCGTTGTCGCCAAGCTGCCGGGCCTTGGCGGCGACAGCATCGGCGTTGAGGTCTACCAGCATGACCTTGGCACCCGCTGCGACCAGCATGTCGGCAGTGGCCGCACCGAGCCCCGAAGCGCCGCCGCTGACTACAAATACCTTGTTTTCAATCTGCATCATGGTTTCCTTTTCAACGGATCACGCCACGGCCGCCTGGGCCTTGGCGATTTCCTGATTACGCAAAATAAAACGTTGCAGCTTACCGCTGGGGGTCTTGGGCAAGTCGCTGACGAATTCGATTTCTCGCGGGTACGCATGGGCCGCCAGGCGCTGGCGCACATGCAGGCGCAATTCTTCGGCGAGTTCCGGAGTCGCGCGGTACTGTTCGTTGATCACCACGAAGGCTTTCACCAGTTCGGTGCGCTCCGGGCAGGGCTTGCCGACCACGGCGGCCTCGACCACGGCCGGGTGTTCGACCAGAGCGCTCTCTACGTCGAACGGCCCCACGCGATAGCCGGAGGTGGTAATCACGTCATCACTGCGCCCGACAAAACTGATGCTGCCATCCGGGTTGAGCTCCACGGTGTCGCCACTGAGGTAGTACTTGCCGACAAAGGCTTTGGTGTTGACGCCTTCATACCCGGCGAACCAGCACATCGGCGATTGCTCACGATCGATGGCGAGAATGCCGGGCTGACCGGCGGGCAGTTCCTGGTGATTGTCATCCAGTACCACGATGCGATGCCCGGGCGAGGCGAACCCGGCCGAGCCGACGTGTACCGGGTGCGCCAGGCCATGGTGATTGCACAGCACCATGCCCAGTTCGGTCTGCCCGTAGTGATCGTGGATGGTCACGCCAAGGTTGTCGGCGAACCAGCGGATCACCTCGGGGTTCAGGGGCTCGCCGGCGCTGCTGACGATGCGCAGCTTGCCCTTGATCGAACGGGCGAACGGCTCGCCGCCGGCAATCAACAGTCGATACGCGGTAGGCGAACCGGTGAGGTTGGTGATGCCGTATTTGTTGATGATCCGGCAGGTGCTTTCCACGCTGAAGGGGCCATCGTAGAAGGTGATCGGATGCCCCAGGGACAGCGGCCCGGTCACGCCGAAATAAATGCCGTAGGCCCAGCCCGGATCGGCCACGTTCCAGAACGCGTCTTCTGGGCGCAGGTCCACCGCGTCGCGGGTGTAGCTCTGGAACGCGACAATCGCCTTGAGCGGTACCGACAGGGCTTTGGACGGGCCGGTGGTACCCGAGGTGAACATCAGCAGGAAGGGCTCGTCGCCCCCCAGCAGCACGGGCTCGCAGACGTTCGAGTGGTTGGGCAGTTCGGCCCAGAAGCTGAAATCGCCGCGTACCAGGCCTTCGCCCTTGGCCCCGGTGACCGTCACGATGGTGGGGCAGCCGTCCACGTCGGTGAGCTTGGGCCGGTTCACGGCATCGGTGACGATCAGCGCGGCGCCGGAACTGTTCAGGCGATGCTCGATCGCCTTGGGCCCGAATGCGGTAAACAACGGTTGATAGACCGCGCCGATGCGCCAGGTGGCGAATACCACCACCAGCAGTTCGGCCGTGCGCGGCAACAAGCCGGCGACCTTGTCGCCGCGCTTGACGCCCTGGGCCAGCAGGAAATTGGCGAAGCGTGAGGCCTGGTCCTGCAGCTCGCTGAAGGTGACCGTGGCGCTGCGCCCGTCCTTGCCCTCCCAGAACAGCGCAATCCGCCCCGGCAGCGCGTGACGGTCACAGCATTCCACACAGGCGTTGAGCGCCTGCAGATTGCCGGCCAGGGCGGCGTCGACGGTGTGCTGGTAATCGAACTCGGTGGTGGCGGCCAGGTAATCACGCATCGCTTCAGTTCCTTGTGTGTTGTTGTTTTAAGGACACTTTCCAGGCGGTCAATCGCCCTCAAATAGTCGCTCTGCAGCGGCGCTACGAGCAATGGTCAAAGCCTCCAACATGGCTGACCGGTTTGGCCAATCGGGTTTGACACTCGCCCTGCACTGGCCGAAGCTTGCGGCTCTGTACCCGTACCCTGCCTTCGGACACCTGCATGTCAAAGTCACGCCGTTACGCCATCGTCGGCCTGTGCGCCCTGTTGTCGCTTCTGTTGATCGCCTGGTTCTTCTCCCGCGCAACGCCGGTGGCCGTGCCCCCGGCGATTGCCCATGGTTATGCCAAAGCCTTGAAGCAGGCGCGCAACGGTGAGCCGGGCGCGGCGCGGGTGTTGTATCAACAGCTGGGGCGGCCGGACCTTTCACCTGAGCGTCGCGCCGCGCTGCATGCCGAATTGCCCAACTACCCCAGCCCCCAGGCATTGAAGCTGGCAGATAAAGACTTGGCCAATGAATCGCCACGGGTGCGTGAAGCGGCAATTCACAGCATTGTCGGCCTGGTGCCTTCCGGCCAGCGCACCTTGCTGCTCGGCCCGGTGCTGGATGACCCCGAGCAGCAGGTGCGCTTTGCCGCCGCCAATGCCCTGCTCGGCCTGTCGCCGGACACCCTGGGCCTGTACTTCGGCCCGCTGCAGCAAGTGCTCGACGAATTCGCCAATACCCTCAAGGCCCAGCCCGAGACCGCCGAAGGCTGGATCCAATTGGCGCGCCTGTATATCCACAGCGCCCTGCTGCCGGAGGCGCAAAATGCCCTGCAGCAAGCCATGCGCCTGCAACCGGACAACCTGCAAGCGGTGGTGGCGCAGATCGAGCTGCTGGATAAACAGGGCAAAACCGACGAATCGCGCCAGTTGCTCGCGCAGCAATTGGCGGCGCACCCGGAATCGGCCTACCTGCAACACGCCCTGGGTATGTGGCTGCTGCACCATGGCGCGCGCCCGTATGCCCTGCTCGGCCTGTCCAAGGCGGTGGAGCTTGAGCCGGACAATCAGGACTACCGCTACGACCTGGCCACCACGCTGCACGACCAAGACGAACTCGAGGCCGCCCAGCGCCAGTTGGAAGACATCGTGCAGCGCCACCCGGCCAATCGAAAAGCGCGGGTGTTGCTGGTCAACTATTGGAAAGAGAGCGGCCAACTGCAGAACGTTCAAGTGCTGCTGGCACAGCTGGAGCAACAGAACCCGGATGACCCTGCGCTGCAGCAAGGTCTGTGACCGCGCTCAAAAAAATGCGTAGAAGATGCCGGCGCCGCGTACAAATAATCCAAAACGTTGAACCGCCACAGGTCGACACGGTCAAGTGAATATGGCGCGCCACAGCGGTGCGCACCCAACTTGTACGTGACCTGAGGGCACTTCTTGTCTACATCTAATTCGCTTTTAAGTGAAAAGGCAGCCACTGGTATCGAAGGTCTTGATGACATTCTTTCCGGGGGGCTATCGCGCAGCCACTTGTTCCTGCTGGAAGGCGAGCCGGGCACGGGTAAAACCACCGTCGCGCTGCACTTTCTGCAGGCGGGAGCGAAAGACGGTGAAAAATCGCTGTATATCACCCTGTCCGAAACCGAACATGAGCTGCGCCAAGGCGCCAAGTCCCATGGTTGGGACCTGGATGACAACATCCATATCTTCGAATTGACCCCGCCGGAAAGCCTGCTCAACGCCGAGCATCAGCAGAGCCTGCTGTACTCTTCGGACCTTGAGCTGGGCGAAGCCACGCGGCAGATTTTTGAGGTGGTGGAACGGGTCAAGCCGACCCGCGTAGTGGTCGACAGCCTGTCGGAGATCCGCCTGTTGGCGCAGAGCTCCCTGCGCTATCGCCGGCAGATCCTGGCGATCAAGCACTACTTTGTGCGGTATGACGCCACGGTACTGCTGCTCGATGACCTGACCACCGAATCCCTCGACAAAACCGTTCACAGTGTGGCCCACGGCGTGATTCGCCTGGAAGAACTGACACCCAGCTACGGTGCCGAAAGGCGCCGGGTACGGGTGGTGAAATACCGGGGCCAGAAATACCGTGGCGGTTTTCATGATTTCACCATCATGGGCGACGGTGTACATGTGTTCCCTCGCCTGGTGGCCGCCGAACATCGCGGTGGGTATACACGCCAGACCAAGAGCAGCGGCATCCCCGAACTCGATGCGCTGATGGGCGGCGGCGTCGAAACAGGTTCCAGCAGCCTGATCCTGGGCCCGGCCGGCACCGGCAAATCGCTGATTTCAATGGTCTTCGCCGCCGCCGCCGTACAGCGTGGCGAAAAGGCCGCGCTGTTTATCTTTGACGAAGAGATGGGTTTGCTGTTCGAGCGCATGCATAACATGGGTATCGATCTGGCTGCGATGCAGGCCACCGGTAACCTGTTGATCGAACAGGTTGACGCGGCCGAGCTGTCCCCTGGCGAATTTTCCCACCGTGTACGGCGTTGCGTGGACGAGGGTGGCATCAAGACCGTGGTGATCGACAGTATCAACGGCTACCAGGCGGCCATGCCGGAAGAGAACGCGCTGATCCTGCACATGCACGAACTGCTGCTGTACCTGAACCGACGGGGTGCCGCGACGTTCATGACCGTGGCCCAGCATGGCCTGGTCGGCGATATGCAGACCCCCGTGGATATCACCTACCTGGCCGACACCGTGATCCTGCTGCGTTACTTCGAGGCATTGGGCAAGGTCCGTCGGGCCATTTCGGTGATCAAGAAACGCACCGGTAGCCATGAGTCGACGATTCGTGAGTACCGCATCAGCGGTCGCGGCATGACCGTTGGCGAACCCTTGGATAATTTCCAGGGCGTTCTGCGCGGCATTCCGATCTACATGGGCGCCGGCTCGCCTCTACTCAAGGAAGAGTAAGTGTGACGCCCCTTTCCTCAATCTTTGAACGGGCCATTATTCTTGCGCCTGTGGGCCGCGACAGCTCGTTGGCGCTGATGATGCTCAAAGAGGCCGGCTACCATGGCTTGGTTGCCGGCAGCCTGGCCGACCTGTGCGAAGCACTGCACGAGGGTGCCGGCGTGCTGATCATTGCCGCCGAAGCCTTGCGCGGCGTGGACATGGAGCCGCTGCTGGAGTACCTGCACCAACAGCCGGCCTGGTCGGACCTACCCATTGTGCTGATGACTCATCACGGCGGCAGCGAGCAAAACGGCTCGTCGCACCTGAGCGGACTGTTGGGCAATGTCACCTTCCTCGAGCGCCCATTTCATCCCATCACCCTGATCAGCC
Source organism: Pseudomonas sp. R2-37-08W (assembly GCF_003851705.1). NCBI lineage: Bacteria > Pseudomonadati > Pseudomonadota > Gammaproteobacteria > Pseudomonadales > Pseudomonadaceae > Pseudomonas > Pseudomonas sp. R2-37-08W. Next base: position 3,040,115 of record NZ_CP027728.1, read on the forward strand.
TGGTCAGCACCGCGCTGCGTGGGCGGCGCCGGCAATACGAAGCCCGGGACCGCTTGGTCGACCTGAGCGCCAGTGAACTGCGCCTGCAACGCACCTTGGAAACCCTCGAACAGCAAGTGGAAGAACGTACCGCGCAATTGCGCAGCAATGAAGAAGCCCTGCGCCAGTCGCAGAAAATGGAAGCCGTCGGCCAATTGACCGGTGGCATCGCCCATGACTTCAACAACATGCTGACCGGCATCATCGGCAGCCTGGAACTGCTGCGCCGGCGTGTGGCGCGGGGCAAGCTGGACGATCTGGACAGTTTGATCGACCTGGGCGTCACCTCGGCCAACCGCGCCGCTGGCCTCACCCATCGCCTGCTGGCGTTTTCGCGCCGGCAGTCGCTGGACCCGAAACCGGTGGAGATCAATAAGCTGGTGACCTCCATGGGCGAACTGCTGGAACGCAGTATCAATGAAAGTATCTGCCTGCAAATGCGCCTGAGCGATACGTTATGGACGGCCGAAGCCGACCCGAATCAATTGGAAAGCGCCCTGCTCAACCTGGTGATCAACGCGCGTGACGCTATGCCCGGCGGCGGCAGCCTCACCGTGGAAACCACCAACCGTCACCTCGACAGTGTATTCACGGCCGCCTATGGCACCTTGAGCCCTGGTGACTACGTCGAGTTAAGCGTCAGTGACACCGGCTGCGGCATTCCAGAGAGTGTCATGGGCCGAGTGTTCGACCCCTTCTTCACCACCAAGCCGATCGGCCAGGGCACGGGCCTGGGGCTGTCGATGATCTATGGGTTTGCCCGTCAATCCCGGGGGCATGTCACGCTGCACAGCGAAGTGGACAAGGGCACCACCGTCAGTTTGTTCCTGCCGCGCTTTGTCGGGGAAATGGTTGAGGATGCCGCGGTGAATCCGGCCTTGTTGCCGTTCGCCAATGACGGAGAGACCGTCCTGATCGTCGAAGATGACCCGGCGGTGCGGGTGCTGGTGAGCGCGGTGCTCAAAGAGTTGGGATACGCCTTTGTCGAAGCCGGTGACGCCAGCACGGCGGTACCGATTATCGAATCCGATCAGCGTATCGACCTGTTGATCAGCGACGTTGGCCTGCCTGGCATGAACGGCCGGCAATTGGCGGAAATCGGTCGACAAATCCGCCCTGACCTCAAAGTGCTGTTCATCACCGGTTATGCCGAACATGCGGCGGTGCGTGGCGGGTTTCTGGACCCCGGCATGCAGCTGATTACCAAGCCGTTCACGTTCGACCTGCTGACCGAGAAGGTGCGCGAGATGATCAGGGACTAGGGCTGCACGGCAGCCCTGGAGGGCGTCAGGCCAACAGGCGCTGGATATGCTCGTGCAGCGTATCCAGGTCAAACGGCTTGGCCAGGATCGGCGCGTTGCGCGTGATCGGGCTGTCGCAGTCGAGAATTTCCTGCGGATAACCGCTGATAAAGATCACTTTCAACTCCGGGCGCACCTTGAGCGCCGGTTCGGCGATCTGCACGCCGGAAATGCCGCCGGGCAGGCGGTAGTCCGTGACCATCAGGTCCAGGTGCGGTTTGGTCGCGAGGATTTCAAACGCCTCTTTTCCATTGACCGCCTTCAACACCCGATAACCCAGGCCCGCCAGGTATTCACCCAGCACAAACATAATGGATTCGTCGTCTTCGACGATCAGTACGACATCTTGCGCATCTTCACTCATGGGAAGCCTTTGTTCGGTCAGTTGCTGGTGTTACGACCATGGGGTCACGTAGAGGTTGCGTCCAGGTGACGATTGATTTCATGCCGTCGCCTGAAGCGGCAGACACACCCGGAACAGCGCGCCCTCGCCTATCTGGCTTTCGACCTCGATGGTCCCGCCGTGGGCCGCGACAATCTGTTCGGAAATGAACAGCCCCAGGCCCAGGCCGGCCGCCGCATGGTTGACCGAAACCCGCTCGAACTGCTGAAAAATGCGCTTCTGGTTCTCTTCACTGATACCAATGCCGTGGTCACGCACTTCCACGCGCGCTTCGCCGTGTTCGCTGTAAACCCGCACTTCCACCGGGCTCTTGGCGCCGTAGCGCAGGGCGTTGGTCAACAGGTTGGTGACCACCTGCTCGATGCGGAACTCATCCCAATGGCCTTCCACCGGCTCGTCGGCGACCAGCTGCATTGACGATTCGGCGGCAGCAACCTGTGGCTCGAAGTTATGCACCAGGTTGCGCACCAGTTGCGCCAGGTCAAAGCGCGCCGGGCGTATCGACAGCTTGCCGGTGCGGATGCGCGATACGTCGAGCATGTCCTCGATCAGGCGGATCAGGCTTTTGATCTGGCGCTCATCGCGGTCGACCATCGCGTGCATCTTGTCCAGGGTGAACGCCGCAGCGTTGTCGCGCGCCAGGTGCATCTTGCGCAATTGGGTTTCCAGGATCAGCCCGTTGAGAGGCGTACGCACTTCGTGGGCGACGATTGACATGAAGTCATCGCGCATGCGCACGGCCTGCTCCAGCTCGGCCTGGGTGGCCTGCAGGCGCGTCAGCAGCAGTTCCTGCTCGCGGCGGCTGCGCTCCAGGGCTTCGACCTGCAGCTTCATCGCCTTGCTCTGACGGTACAGGTCAACGAATACATTGACCTTGCTCTTTACCGCGTGGATATCCAGCGGTTTGTGCAGGAAGTCCACCGCGCCGCTTTCATAGCCCTTGAAGGCGTAATTGAGTTCGCGGCCGGCGGCGCTGACGAATACGATCGGGATGTTCTTGGTCTTTTCGGTGCCGCGCATCAGTTCGGCCAGTTCGAAACCGTTCATGCCAGGCATCTGCACGTCGAGGATCGCCATGGCGAATTCATGTTCCAGCAACAGGGACAACGCCTCGTCGGCACTCAACGCCTTGAATACCTGGCGGTCTTCGCGCTTGATCAGCGCTTCGAGGGCCAGCAGGTTTTCCGGCAGATCGTCGACGATCAGCAGTTTGGCCTGGACAGTACTTAACATGGGGAAGGTTCCAGGGAAGCCAGCAATGAGCCAATCTGGCTCAAGGAAAGAATATGGTCGGGTGTGTGCAACGCCAGGGCCGCCAGGGGCATCACGGCAATCCGGGCTTCAGCGGGGTCCTGTACAACGGTGATGCCGCCCGATTGCTTGACGTGGGCCAGGCCGCGCGCGCCGTCCTGGTTCGCGCCGGTCAGCAGGATCGCCAGCAGGCCTCGCCCGTAGGTATCGGCGGCAGAGGCGAAGAGAAAATCGATGGCTGGCCGGGAATGGTGCACGCGGTCCTCCTGGCTCAGGGACAGGCTGCGGTCGTGTTCCACCGACAAATGATAGCCGGGGCCGGCGAAATACAAGGTGCCCGCCTCGATCGACTCTTTGTCCCGCGCCTCCTTGACCGGAATGCGCAAGCGCCGCGCAAAGACCTCCGCCAACTGGCTGCGACGCTCATCCGGCAGGTGCAGCACGGCAATGATCGGCAGGCCGAACGTAGCCGGCAACCCGCCAAAAATACTCAGCAACGCCTCCACGCCGCCGGCGGAGGCGCCGACGACGATGGCTTCAAGCCCGATAATCGGGGTGATTGCAGCGTCGCTCATAATTTGCGGTAGATCCGTTCCTGTTTGACCAAGGGTTCGAATTGCTTGCTGTAGGCGGAAAAATCCAGGGTTTCCTTGCTGCCCAGCACCAGAAAACCGCGATGGCACAGCGACTCATGAAACAGCCCAAACGCCCGGTCTTGCAAATTTTTATTGAAATAAATCAACACGTTGCGACATGAAATTAATTGAGTTTCTGAGAATACGCTGTCGGTCGCCAGGCTATGGTCGGCGAACGTGACGTTCTCGCGCAGCGTCTTGTCGAAGATCGCGTTATCGTAAGCTGCGGTGTAGTAGTCGGCAAATGAGCGTTGGCCGCCGGCCTGCTGATAATTAGCCGTGTAGGCGCGCACGTTCTCCAGGGAGAAGATGCCTTGCTTGGCTTTGTCCAGCGATGCCGGGTTGATGTCGGTGGCGTAGATGATGGTGCGCTCGAGCAAGCCTTCTTCGCGCAGCAGGATCGCCATGGAGTAAACCTCCTCGCCCGTGCTGCAGCCGGCGATCCAGATCTTGATCGACGGGTAGGTCTTGAGCAGCGGCACCACTTCCCGGCGAATCGCGAGAAAGTGCGAGGGGTCGCGAAACATCTCGCTCACCGGGATCGTCAGGAACTGCAGCAACTGCATGAACGCGGCCGGGTCGTGCAGCACCCGCTCCTGCAGCGCGGAAATGGTCGCACAGTCGAACTGGCGCAGGGCGTGGGCCACCCGCCGCTTGACCGACGCACCGGAGTAGTCGCGAAAGTCGTAGCTGTACTTGAGGTAAATCGCCTCGATCAACAGGCGCAGCTCAATGTCGCTGCTTTTGTCCAAAAAACTTCGCTCCACTTAAATGCGTTCCATCTTTGGTAGCCATACGCGAATCAACGAGAACAGCCGGTCCAGATCAATCGGTTTGGCCAGGTAGTCGTTGGAGCCTGCCGCCAGGCAACGCTCCTGGTCGTCCTTCATGGCCTTGGCCGTCACGGCGATGATCGGCAGCTTCTTCCAGCGTGGGTCCTGGCGGATCAGGGCGGTGGCTTCGTAACCGTCCATCTCCGGCATCATCACGTCCATCAGTACCAGATCGATATCCTCGACCTCATTGAGCTTGTCGATGGCTTCGCGGCCGTTGCGCCCGATCACCACCACGGCGCCTTTGTGCTCCAGGGCGCTGGTCAGGGCAAAGATATTGCGCACGTCGTCGTCCACCAGCAGGATCTTGCGCCCTTCGAACACCTTGTCGCGGCTGCGCGCGGTCTTGAGCATCTTCTGGCGGTCATGGGACAACTGGGATTCGACTTTGTGCAGAAAGAGTGTGACTTCATCGAGCAGGCGCTCCGGAGAACGGGCGCCCTTGATGATGATCGAGCGCGAATACTTGCGCAGTTCAGCCTCTTCGTCGCGGGTCAAGTTGCGCCCGGTGTAGACGATCACCGGCGGGAACGAGCAGATATCCTCGGTGGCCATGCGCTTGAGCAGCTCGTTGCCGAGCATGTCCGGCAGCTTGAGGTCGATGATCATGCAGTCGTAGACATTGGTGCGCAGCAGGTCCAGTGCCGCCTGGGCGTAGCCGACATCGGTGATTTCAATGTCATCGTCGCCGATCAGTCGGGCAATGCTGTCGCGCTGCAGGTCGTCATCCTCGACCAGCAGCACGCGCTTGACCTTTTGCGTCAGCTTGGCTTCCAGGCGCGCGAACACGTCCTTGAGCTCTTCACGGGTGGTGGGCTTCACCGCGTAACCGATGGCGCCCATGTGCATGGCGGCTTCGACGCGGTCTTCCACGGAAATCACATGCACCGGAATGTGCCGGGTATTGGCGTGCGCCTTGAGACGCTGCAGCACCGTCAGCCCGGAGTGGTCCGGCAGGCGCATGTCGAGCAGGATCGCGTCGGGGATGAACTCCTCGGCCAGGCTGTAGCCTTCGTCAGCACCGTGGGCCACCAGGCAGTTGTAGCCCAGCTCATGGGCCAGATCAAAGAGGATGCGCGCAAAATTCGGCTCATCTTCCACCACCAGGATGCAGCGGGTGGTGAAAGGCCCTTTGTCACGGTCATCGGCAAAGCGCGGGATCGGCTCGGCATCGGCTACCGGCAACGTCGCAACCTTTACGGGCGCGGGGGCCGGTACCGCTACGGCCTGGCGCGGGGCCTCGATCGGCGCGGCGTCTTCGGCGCGTTCAACATACTGTTCCGGCAATACCAGCGTGAAAATGCTGCCCTTGCCCGGCTCGCTGGCCACGCTGATGTAGCCGCCCAGCAAGTTAGCCAGGTCACGGGAAATGGACAGGCCCAGGCCGGTACCGCCGTAACGGCGATTGGTGGTGCCATCGGCCTGGCGGAAGGCTTCGAAGATGCTTTCCTGCTGATCCTGGGCGATACCGATGCCCGAGTCGCGCACGGTAAACGCAATGCCCTCTCCCGGAGCACGGGACACCGTCAGGCTGACATCGCCCTGCTCGGTGAACTTGATGGCGTTGGACAGCAGGTTCTTGAGGATCTGCTCCAGGCGCTGGCGATCGGTGAACAACAAGGACGGTGCGCCTTCCTGCAGGTCGATCTGGAAGCCCAGATTGCGATCCTTGGCCAGCGGCTCGAACATGCCGCGCAGGCCATCCACCAGGCGCTCGACGCTGGAATTTTCCGGGCGTACTTCCAACTTGCCGGCTTCTACCTTGGAAATATCCAGGATGTCGTTGATCAGGTTGAGCAGGTCATTGCCGGCTGAATAGATCGACTCGGCAAACTTGACCTGTTCGGCACTGAGGTTTTCCTGAGGGTTCTCGGCCAGCAACTTGGCCAGGATCAACGAACTGTTCAGCGGCGTGCGCAGCTCGTGGGACATGTTGGCGAGGAACTCGGACTTGTACTTGCTGGAGCGTTGCAGCTCATCGGCGCGGTCTTCGAGTTCCAGCTGCACCCGGTTGAGTTCGATGTTCTTGCGGTCCATGGCATCGCGCTGGTCGGCCAGGGTCTGGGTCTGTTCGGCCAGTTGTTCGTTGGTCTGCTCAAGCTCCGCTTGCTGGGTTTCCAGGTGCGCCTGGGACTCCTTGAGGATGCGTGACTGTTCTTCCAGCTCCTCGTTGGCGGTCTTGAGTTCTTCCTGCTGCACTTGCAACTCTTCGTTGAGCTGCTGGGTTTCAGCGAGTACTTCCTGCAGACGCTGGCGATAACGCGCGGCTTCGATGGACGTACCGATATTGCCCGCGATCAGCTCCAGCAATTCGACATCGCGTTCTTCCAGCGGGCGCAGGAAGCCCAGCTCGATCACGCCGTTGACGCGGTCGTCATCGCTGGTCGGCACCACCAGTACGCTGCGGGCCGCGCCCTCGCCCAGCCCCGAACTGACCTTGAAGTAGTCCACCGGTACGTCGTCCAGGCGGATCAGACGATCGAGCTGGGCGGCCTGCCCCACAATGCCTTCGTCGCTGTAGATCGCTTGTTCCAGCTGCGCCTGTTCGCGGGAGAAGCCGTAGGTGGCCACGCGTTTGAGCCCGCCGTGTTCTTCGCGTACGTACAACGCTCCAACGGCCGAGCCCATGTATTGGGCAAAAAACTGCAGGATATTGCGGCCCAACAGGTTCAGGGTCAGCTGGCCGAGCACCTGTTCGGCCAGTTCAGTTTGGCCGTTGCGCAGCCAGGCTTGCTGCTCCAGGCGCTTGGCGATCTTCTTTTGTGACGCGAGGCTTGCGCTGTAACTGTTTGAAAGTTCGAGCAAGTTTCTTCTGCCGATATACGCCAGGAACCCACTGAGCCCGAGTACGAACATCAGGTACAGGGTGACGCTGAGCACCGTGGTGCGGGTGACCTCTTCATTGCGGGTGATACGGAACTGCTGCTCCATCGCCACCGCGTCGTCGTATTCCTTGCGAATTTCATCGGTCAGGCGCTTGCCCCGGCCCGCCTTCACCGCACCGCGGAAGTCGCCGCTGTCGCGCTGCAATTCAATCATCGACTGCGCGTAGTTGTTCCACTCTGCCTGCAACGCTTCAAGACGCTTGAGGCGGTCGACCTGCTGCGGGTTGTCGGCCACCAATTCCTGCAGATTGCGCAGGTCGGCAATGATTCGCGGCTTGGCCACCTCGTAAGGGTCGAGGAAATGCTCGTCACCGGTAATCAGGAAGCCTCGCATGCCGGTTTCCAGGTCGACCGTCAGTTTGGACGACTCATTGAGGTTGTTGATGACCCGGTCGGTGTGCTCCACCCACTGGATCACCGACAGCAAGTAAGTGATCAGGAAAACGAAAAACACCGCACTGAGCACACCCACGCCCAATGGCAGGGCCACGTTGCGGCTCAGGAGTTTACGGAAGCTATTTTCATCAACTGACGACGCGGGAGTCATGGGCATGCCTTGGCCAAGTGCGGAAAAACCGGAAGTTTGCCCCAAAGTGACGATCAAGACCATTTTTCTGGAGTGATTTGGTAAAGATTCCTACGATAGAACAGGCTATTCTGCCTGGTCTTTTCTATCGTTTTTACCGCCCGACGGAACTTGTCGATAACCTGCGCTTACTCAAGTAACAGGTCGGTCAGAACGGCCGCTGGTAAAAACCTCGTCTTTTTTGGGAACGCCTTACTATGTCTAGCTCCACCATCCTTGTTGTCGAAGATGACGCTATCGTGCGCATGCTGATCGTCGATGTGCTTGAGGAGTTGGAGTTCACGGTACTCGAGGCCGCCGATGCCGAAGAGGCGCTGAAGATTGTCGAAGGCAAAGACACGGTCATCGACCTGATGATGACCGACGTCGGCCTGCCGGATATGGACGGTAAGCAACTGGCGACCAAGGTGCGCGAACTGCGCCCCGCCCTGCCCATCCTGTTCGCCAGCGGCTATGCCGAAAACATCGACGTGCCAGCCGGTATGCAGGTGATTGGCAAGCCATTCTCGATCGATCAACTGCGCGATAAAGTCAAATCGATGTTGCCCACATGATCTCTTGTCCTTTTGCAGGTTTTAACGTGACGTCCGGGAAATAAAACAGGAAACTCATCGCCTTCATTTCCCCGTCAGTCAAACGAACTCTGGAAGGACGCAACAACATGATTGGACAACCCGCGCGCCTGGTGTTGGCGAGCCTCTCGATACTCCTGAGCACCAGCGCCTGGGCCGACTTCACGGCGACGCCGACCGAAGCACGGGCCATTGCCAAGGAAGCCTATTTGTACGGCTATCCTGTGGTGCAGATGTACAAGACGCTCTACACCCAGGCCGTTGATAAAGGCGGTGTCAACTACAAGGCCGCGTTCAATCACATCGGCAATACCGCGCAGGTTTTCACCCCCAAGGACACCGCGTTCGTGACCCCGAACTCGGACACGCCCTACTCCTTCGTCTGGATGGATTTGCGCAAGGAACCCTTGGTGCTGACCCTGCCCAAGGTCGAAGACAACCGCTACTACTCGGTGCAGTTGATCGACCTCTATACCCACAACATCGCCTACCTGGGCACGCGCAGCACCGGCAACAACGGCGGTCACTACATGATCGCGGGGCCCGACTGGAAGGGTCAGCAGCCAGTCGACATCGACCGCGTGGTCTACAGCGAAAGCAATATCGCCTACGCGCTGTATCGCACCCAGCTGTTCGATGAAAAAGACTTGAGCAAGGTCAAGCAAATCCAGAGCGGCTACAAAGTGCAGCCGCTGAGCAGCTACGTGAAACAAGCGGCCCCGGCGAAAGTGGCGAAGATCGAGTGGCCCAAGCCAATGGCGAACATGAGCGACAGCCCGCAGTTGTTCCGCTACTTGAACTTCATGCTGGCCTTTGCGGCGCCGCAGGACAGTGAGAAGGACCTGCTGGCGCGTTTTGCCACCATCGGCATCGCCCCCGGCGCGCCCTTTAAGCTGAACCAGCTGACCGCCGAACAGCGTAAAGCGCTGGAAGATGGGATTGCCGACGGCAAGGCCGAGTTCGCCGCCTTCAAGAAAGACAAGGTCGACACTCACCAAGTCTCCAGCGGCGAGTTGTTCGGCAGCCGTGACCGCCTGAAAAACAATTACCTGTACCGTTACGCCGGCGCCAACCTGGGCATCTTCGGCAACTCTACCGACGAAGCTGTTTACTTCACCTACTTCGATGACAGCGAAGGCAAGCCGGCCAACGGCGCACGCCGCAGCTATACCGTGCACTTTGCCAAGGACCAACTGCCACCCGCCGATGCGTTCTGGTCGCTGACCATGTACGACGCCAAGACCAAGTTGCTGGTGCCCAACCACAAGAAACGTTACCTGATCAACTCACGCATGTTGCCTGAGCTGAAGCGGGACGCCGACGGAGGCCTGACCCTGGCGCTGCAGCATCATGAGCCACCGAAGGCCGAACAGAGCAACTGGCTGCCCGCCCCCACCGGGCCGTTCTTCGCGGTGCTGCGTGTTTACCTGCCCAAGCCTGAAATCAGTCAATGGACGTTGCCGCCGTTGACGCCGCTCAAGTAACACCACGCGCGGCGGGAGTCGACTCACAGTGGCCTCCCGTCGCGCGTTTATGCGTCATTGCTGTTTGAGCTTCAGAAAAGACTGATGCAGGTCGGATGCCCATCCATCGATGACACTTTTCACATCACCGGCCTTCATCACCTGAGTGTCGTTTGCCAAGGGCTCCCCTGTGCCTTTGCGCACCACCTGGGCAATCACTTTTCCGTTGGCGCCATCAAGGAACTGCGCCTCGGTGCCCAAGGTGGTTTCCTGGTCGCGGATCCCCGTGCCGGTACTCACCGCCGCCGCGACAAACGCAACCGGAATGAACTCGTAAGGCTTGAGACCTTCGGTTTTACTGCCGACGGCCGTAATCGCTGCGCGCACGACGATTACCCCGGGGCCTGGGCCATTTGCCAACGGCATTGAACGGGCCAGTTCACGCTTGAGGGCCTGGTTGTAATAGTCGTTGATGCCGCGCAGGGTGCTGTCTGGAATCCGGGGGGTGGCTTGAGGCTTGGGATAGAACTGCGTGGGTTCGATGTACACCGCGCTGTAGCGGTTCAGGTCCAGTGTGGGATCGACCCAGCGCATCACTTCGGCTCCGGAGGGCGACTTGGCTTCCTTGAGTCGGCTGTAGTCCGACAGAAAGCCCGAATATTCGTCCGGTTGCGTGACCTTGCTGGCGCAGCCCGCCATGCCGATCGAGGCGACGCACAGCATGCTGACCATTAGCCTGAGTTTCATCGTTGGAGCTCCCCATCGATAGATTGAGCTCTAGGTATAGCCAATCTTGGGAAAACGGGCTGCTTATTTTGGCCATGGGCCTTGGGGGGCGAAGCCACAGGTTGTCGGTGACGGCTCGGGAGCTGAAGCCTCTCCAACTGACGCCCCCGCGAGCTAAATGTGGGAGGGGGCTTGCCCTCGATGGCGATGGGTCAGTAGCAGATGCATTTACTGACCCACCCTCATCGGGGCATAGGTATCTACGCTCTGATCCAGCATTCTGGTCGGCTGTCAGGCCGCCATCGGGGGCAAGCCCCCTCCCACATTTAGTTCGCGGGGCATCAGTCAGGCAGTCGTGGGCTGCCTCGCCCCTCATGATCAGTATTGCTCAGCCGCGTTCGCGGGGGATCAGGCTCTGCAACTGCGCTGCCAGGAAATTGGCGTCGAAGGCGAAGGTATCCGGGTCTTTCAGGCCATTTGTCTTCTTCCAGAGCCAATCATTTTTATCCGCCGGCAGCACCAGCGACACGCTGCCGTGGCGGGCGGCGGTCAGGCCCATTACCGCAACAGAAATAAACCCGTCCGCGCCCATCACGTCCGGCACGAACTCCACGCTTTTACCCGTGATGAGCACATTCAACTTCTCGGTCTTGAAGGTCGATGCCTCCACTGGCACGCTCGGACTGCTAGCGACATAGGCTTCCCGACGCACCTCCAGCAAACCAGCGCGTTTGACCGGTTCCAGCCACTGTTCGATCTGCTCGAACAACTCGCCAAGCTTCTGCGCCCAACGCGCCGACTGCAGCTCGAATTGCTGTTTTTTCTGCGCTTCGCTCTCGGCGTAATGACGAAGCATCTCGCCCAGTTGCTGTACATCGTCCATTGCGGATTTCCTTGGGTGAGCCAGGTTGCGAAGCCTGATCATCGCAGATGCGCGTGCCAGGCGTACGGGTTAAAGGTGATTGCGCCTGGTTCGGCAATCGGCGGCAAGCAGGTCATGCCTGCGGTAACGGTGTATCGAACGAAGGATGCTCCAGTAGAAGGCGACGCCACTGCATTCGAAACCAGGGCGTAAATGACGCGTGCGGCTCAGCAAGCCGGGCTGATATTTCGGCACGGGTCAGCCAGCTGATTTCGCTGATTTCGTCAGGAACGGGTGAAACCACAGCGTCCGATCGAGCCACCAGCACATGACACAGTTCGTGCTCGGCGCCGATCGAGCCAAAGCGGGCATGGTACTCAAAGCTGTATAGCGCCCCACAGGCAGCCCGGATGCCCAGCTCTTCGCGCAAGCGCCGAGACGCGGCATCCAGAACAGTCTCGCCAGGCGCCGGATGGCTGCAGCAGGCATTCGACCAGAACCCAGACCAGAGCATTTTCCCTGGGGCGCGGCGTTGAAGCAGATGCCGCCCGCGCCGGTCGATCAAATGTACCGAAAACGCACGGTGAAGCTGCCCCGCGCCCAGGTGGGCATCGCGTTTGCCACACACGCCGATCGGTACATCGTGCGCGTCTACCAACACCACATCATTGTTCATGCATAGTTCCTTCGCTGACCGGCTCGGCGCCTTGATCCTGTTAGACAACCTGTCCCCACGCGCTGACCAGGGTCAACGCTGCGGCAGTGAACGCGGGATCGGCCCGTAGCCGGGTCATGCCGTCCAGGTCGCCCTGTTCGAGTAGCCCACGTTTGAGCAACGCTGGCCCGGCCTGTGCCGTGGTTGCGGCCCAAAAGGTGTCGGCGGGGCTGTTATCGCCGATACGGCCTTCAAGGGTGCGGTGCCCTACATTGGCAAGCCCCCGATCACGTAACCGATCCGGGAGCGTAGCGGCCCAAAGCATGTCGGAGCCAACGGTCTGCTCCAGCAGGGTAATCCCGGCCTGGGCCACTTTTCGGAACAACGGGTTCGCGGCGCTCAGGCTCGGCTGCAGGCTCACGTCCTCGATCACCAACCAGCCTCCCGGGCGCAGCCAGGTGATGGCTCGCGTCAATAGGTCCTCACGCTCGCCGAGGTGACACAGCAGCGCCCTGGCATGTACCACGTCAAAGGAGGCAACAGGAAAATCATCGGTCGCGGCATTGTGGGTAAGCACCCGGATACCGGGGATATCGGTAAGGAACCGGGTGTCGATATCCGTGGCGGTGACGCTTGCTTGGGGATATCGCTGGCTCAGCCAGCCGGCGAGCGATCCGGCCCCGGCGCCTAGATCGAGGATGGCAGGCTGGTCGGGAAGCACCAATTGATTAAAAACCTCTTGGCTCAACGGGTCAAAGACACGCTCCAGGGTGCGCAGCCGTGCCAGTTGGCCAGCGTGCTGGTCTGCGAGATAGCTGCTGGTGTAGCCGGGCTCGTCGAGGTTGACGGTAAGGGTCACAGTACGACCTCCAGTCGATCAGGGCAGCGATTGAGGAAACCGCGTTCAATGGGCTTGAACCCCGGAGCCCAGCGCACATTTGGAAAGGTCTGCAGCAGCAAGCGAGCGCCGAGCGTGATTTCCAACCGCGCCAGCATCGACCCCAGGCAGAAGTGGCGGCCTGCGCCGAAGGCGAAATGGCTGGTAGCCTGTTCGCTGCGCGACAGATCAAACGTGTCCGGGTCGCTGAAGTGGTCCGGATCACGGTTGGCCGAACCAATCAGGCAGGCCATTGTTGCGCCAGCCGGAATCGTGCCCGAAGGCAGTTGCAGCGGTTCACGGGCTTCGCGGAGCACGAGCTGCAACGGCGGGTTGCGCCGCAGGGTTTCGGCGAGGGCGTTATCCATCAGCTCTGGATCAGCGATCACCGCGTCTTTGACGCCCGGTTCGCTCAGCAGATTCACAATCAGGTTCGCCAGCGCGCCGTGGCTGGTTTCGCTACCCGCCGTCATCAGGATCGCGCAGTAAGCGCGCACGAACGTCTCGGACAATGGCTGGCCGTCAATCCGTGCCGCCAGGAGCTGCGAGATCAAGTCGTCCGTGGGTTCGGCGCGTCGAGCGTCAATGTGGGGCTGAATAAAGTCGTAGAAGCTGTCTCGGTTGGATAATCCACCGGTCAGCAGCGCCGGGTCCTGTCGATAGTTGCCCATATACGCGAAACCGATGGCGCACCACCGCTTCAGCCGCTCCACCTCTGCGCAGGTTTGCGCCGGCAGCCCCAGTGCATGCGCCATCACCCGTACCGGCAGCGCAGCGGTGAAATCGGCGATCAGGTCAACCTGGGGGCGACCGTGCATGTGCGCCAGCAAGTCTGTGGTCACCGCGATGATGGAAGCTTCAAGCGCCGCGGGGGCCTTGCCACGAAACGCAGGGCTGAGCAACGCGCGGTGCTGGGCGTGTTCACAGCCGTCCATCGTGACGATGGTGTGGCCCAGCAGCGGTCCGATCTGCCAACTGTAGTTATTGTTGCTTGCACCCGGATGAGTCAGGGCGGCTTTGACGTCCACATGTCGGCTGACCAGCCACACATCGGTGGGCTCGTCGTAAGCGATCGGCAGCGTGGTACGCAATTGCTCATACAACGGGTATGGGTCGATTTCGAACTGCCGGGATTTGAGCGTCGGAGGGATAAGTTTCAGGTCCACTTGCTGATTGTTCCGGGCCGCAGAGTCGGCGGCATGCAGCAGATAACGAGAGACGCTGCGGTGCCAGTCGCCTGCCGCCCGCACAACCTGACGCAGCCGGTCCGGGTCGGTCGCCGCGCTCGGCGGGTGGCGCGCCGGCTCGGCAGCGAGCGCCGTGAACTGCGCCACTGCCGTGTTTATCATCTGATGGGCGGATTCGATCGCGGCGGGCCAATCCATGCCAGCGCAGGCTGCGAGTACCGACACCAGGTTGAAGCGCTCACCACACACCACATCCTTGGCAATCGAGTGGATATCGTTGGTCCAGGCGATGATATCGGCAGCGTGCTCACGCATCGTGCTCCACGCTTGAACATCCTCTGGGGACGCATACGGATCGAGGGTTTCGGCCCCATCGATGAGATCAAAGAAGAACAGTGCGCCGAACGAATCCCGGCGCAACGGCAGATAGTCGGCCAATGTGAGCGCTGTGTCGGTTTCCCGCACGTGCACCAGCGTTGCCTGCGCACGCAAATGCTGGATCAGATGTCGCACCAGCCGGGCCCGCCAACGGTCGCCGCCCCAGCTCCGGGTCCGCGGCCAAAGATCATCAACCAGAACGGCGAGCATCGGGTCCTCGAACCGGCTGCTTTGGCCTGAGGAAGCAGCGCCGCTGCTTTCGGTCAGCGTCTGCACCGAGGCGATGAAACCTTCCAATGCTCCGTTTTCCGCCCAGGGCCCATCGTCGATACGGTCATCCAGCGTGAGCGCCCACAGGTACCAGCACACCAGGATCTCGGCCCGGTCCGTGGGCGCCCTTCCGCATAATGCCAGCCCCAGGTCGAGCAGCGCCGTGGTACTCAATCGATGCGCACCACGGCGGCCGATCAAGCCGTATCGCTGCGCCCAGGCGAGGGCATGCGCGCGCAACTGCTCGCTGTCGGAGCGTGGCGGCGGACCGGCGAAAGGAAACTGAATCTCGGGGATGATGAGGGGCGGCGGTGGGTGATCTCTGTGGCTGGGGCCGGGGTCGTCCTCGCAGTGTGGCGGTGCCATGATGAACTCCTCTTGAATGAACTTTCATTAAGAACGACCTTACAGAAAACCAACCCCATCAGGGTGTGAGGGGAGTCTGACTATTCATCTAGTAAAGGCAGCTCTGGAGCGTAGGAAAAGGTCTATCGCCATCGTGAGCAGTGACCGGTCATCAACATTGCATGAACTGCACTGGTGGATTGGCCGGCAACTGCACATGACTAATGCGCGTTCGGTGAGTATGGTGGAATCCACATTCCCTGCCCGGAGCATCGCATGCGCACCATCGGCCTTATCGGCGGCATGAGCTGGGAGTCCAGCGCCGAGTATTACCGCCTCATCAACCAGCAAGTACGCGACCGGCTCGGCCCGCTGCGTTCGGCGCAACTGTTGATGTACAGCGTGGACTTCGGCCCGGTGGAACAGGCCCAGCACGCCGGGCGCTGGGACGATACCGCGCTGATCCTGGAAGACGCCGCGCGCCGTTTGCAGGCCGGGGGCGCCGAGTGTGTGGTGCTGTGTACCAACACCATGCACCGGGTGGCGCCGCGTATCGAGGCGGCGGTGTCGATTCCCTTCCTGCATATCGCCGATGCGGCGGGCGCTGCCGCCGTACAGGCGGGCACCTTGACCGTGGGGTTGCTCGGCACTGCATTCACCATGGAACAGGACTTCCTCAAGTCCCGCCTGGCCGCACAGGGCCTGACCGTACTGGTACCGGATGCGGACGAACGCAAGGCGGTGCACCGGATCATCTATGAAGAGTTGTGTGTGGGGGTGATCAGCGCCGAATCACGCGCCGTCTACCAGCGGGTGATCGAGTCCCTGGCCGCGCGCGGTGCCCAGGCGGTGATTCTTGGCTGTACGGAAATCAGCCTGCTGATCAAGCCCGAGCACTGCGACCTGCCGCTGCTGGACACCACCGAGCTGCATGCGCGGGCTGCGGTGGCGTTTGCACTGGAGGACTAAACCGGCGTGCGCAGGCGCGCCATGCTCAAGGTGTCGACGAACACACCGTCACGCAGGGCGTAATCGCGCAAACAGCCTTCGACCTCGAAGCCGAATTTGCGGTACAGGTTGTGCGCCGCCTCGTTGTCGGCGTACACCGTGAGTTCTACGCGATGCAGGTTCATCCAGTTGTCAGCCACATCCAGCGCGGCCGTCAGCAACTTCGAACCCACGCCCTTACCCTGCCAGGCCGTCGCCACCCCCATGCCGAGCGACCCCACATGCGCCTGGCGCACGCGCAGGTACTGTTCCAACCCCAATTGACCAATCACTTCGCCGCCGTGCACCGCCACCAGTTGCAAACGGCGTTCGTTATCCATTACCAGGCGCTTGCGCCACGCTTCCACTGACTGAAAAGGCATTTGCAGCACCTGACGGCATACCGCCGGTTCGTTATAGAGCGCAGCGACACCCTCAAGATGGGCCTCGGTGAAACGCTGGATCACGATATGGGGCTCGGGGGTGTGCATCGTATTTCATCCTTTGAAAGACAAGTGGCCGTCTAGTGTAGGGCATAGGCATCGAAGCGACGTTGTAGCAGCCTACGGAAAACACGCTGACCTGTAGGAGCGAGCTTGCTCGCGAAAAACCCCGGGCCTCCGCGTTTATTCAGAATGAACGCGTTGCCTGGAGGTTTTTCGCGAGCAAGCTCGCTCCTACAAAAGGCATTTAAGCGACAGGTCGTGCCAAGCGCCACACCCTGGCAATATCCGAGGCCCGCTCACGCAACAAACGCGGCGCCTCGCTGCATGCCTGGGCAAGACTCATCGGCCCCGAGGGCAACGCAAACGCGGCGTCCACGCCGTGGGCGTACATCTGCTCGTAGCCATCGCCCAGGGTTCCGGCGATCACGATCACCGGGACATTGTGTTGCCGGGCAATACGCGCCACGCCAAACGGGGTTTTCCCGCGCAGGGTCTGGGCATCGAAGCGGCCTTCGCCGGTGATGACCAGGTCGGCGCCACGCACCACAGCGTCGAGGCCAACCAGCTCGGCCACCACTTCAACGCCGGCGCGGAACTGCGCGCCGAGGAATGCCTTGGCGGCGAACCCCAAGCCGCCAGCGGCGCCGCTGGCGGGTTCGTCACGCACGTCCTGGGCCAGCACCCTGGCGCAGTGGTCGGCAAAATGACCAAGGGCGGCGTCCAGCTGCTGCACCTGTTCGGGGTTGGCGCCTTTTTGCGGGCCGAAAATCGCCGAGGCGCCGTGGGGACCGCATAGCGGGTTGTTCACGTCCGCCGCGATTTCGAAGCAGACCCGCGCCAGGCGTGGGTCGAGGTTTTCCAGGTTAATACGCGCCAGGCCGCTCAACGCCAAGCCACCGGGTGCCAAGGGCTGGTTCTGGGCGTCGAGCAACTGCACGCCGAGCGCTTGCATCGCACCTGCGCCGCCATCGTTGGTGGCACTGCCACCGATCGCCAGGATAATGCGCCGGGCGCCCTGGTCGAGTGCGGCGCGGATCAGCTCGCCGGTGCCATACGTGCTGCTGGAGCAGGCGTCGCGCTGGCCCGGTGCGACCAACTGCAGGCCACTGGCCTCAGCCATTTCGATGATTGCGGTGTGGCTGTCGGCCAACCAGCCCCAATGCGCCTGCACCGTATCGCCCATTGGCCCGCGCACGGCCTGGCTGCGCAATTGGCCGTTACACGCGGCGAGCACTGCTTCGACCGTCCCCTCACCGCCGTCCGCCATCGGGCATTGCACCAGCTGTGCGTCAGGCCAGACCTGAGCCAACCCTTGCGCAATCGCCTGGGCGACCCCTTCGGCACTCAGGCTGTCCTTGAACGAGTCGGGGGCGATGATGATTTTCATGGGCGTTCTCCGGTTTTTATAACGCCCATGCTGCCAGTTGGCATCGCCAATGACGCCGGTCCGGTGCACAAGTGCAGCTGAGGTTTGTTGTTCATTTTTACAAAGCCTGGGGCAACAGTTGCACGCCCAGGTACAGCGCCAGCATGCCATCCAGGCTCAGCGGGTCGACACCGCTCAGTTCGGCAATCCGCTCCATGCGGTAGCGCAGGCTGTTGCGGTGAATCCCCAGGGCATCGGCACAGGCCTGGCTTTGCCCGTCGTGGTCGCACCATGCGCGTAGCGTGGCCAGCAGTTGACCATTGTTGTCCTTGGCGAGGACTTTGCGCAGCGGGTTGAGCAATTCATCCAGGGCATCGTCGTTACGATGGCGCCAGAGCATGACCGGCAGACGATAGCGGTTGAGGATCAACAGGCGCGAATGCGGCAGGATATCGCGACCGTAGGCCAGCAAATCGCTGACACGGCGATAGCACCTGCGCAACCCGGCCAAACCTTGCGCCTGCCCGCCTACGGCGACCCGCAAGACAGTCCAGCCCAGGCCGTCGAGCTTTTCCAGCAGGCGCGGGTTATCGATCTGCACTGACGCGGGTCGACACCACAACAGCGACAACGGCGCTGAACTGACGCACCAACTGTCCGGATAACGCGACGTCAGCCAGGCACTCAAGGCTTCGGCCGACTGCCCCGCGCCCAGTTCGAACAGGTAAGGCGTACGCGCCAGTTGCGGCTTGAGGCCCAGTTGTTGCGCTTCGTCGACCAGGCGCGGCGAGTCACCGGTATCGGCCAGCAGCAATGCCAGCAGGTCGTCACAGCGCTGGCGCCGCCACTGCTGCTCGGCCTGCTGGTGGCGCTGACTGACCAGCATCTCGGCGGTCATGCGCACCAGTTCGGCGTAGGTGCGCAGGCCTTGGGGTTCACCGGTGATACCCAGCACACCGATCAGGCGCTGATCATGCATCAGCGGCAAGTTGATGCCAGGCAGCACACCCTTGAGGTGCTTGGCGGTCTGCCCATCGATTTCCACCACGCGCCCGTTCGCCAGCACCAGTTGGGCGCCTTCGTGGCGGGTGTTGATGCGCTCCGGTTCGCCGCTGCCGAGGATCAGGCCCTGGTTGTCCATAACGTTGACGTTGTAGGGCAGGATCGCCATGGTGCGATCGACGATATCCTGTGCCAGCTCATGATCCAGCTCGAACATGGGGCTATTTTCCTTCCAAAGCGAATTGGTCACCGGCACAGCGCAAAGCGGGCCTGGCTGTGCGCAAGCACAAAGACAGTTGCCCATCGCGTCGCCGAGACTGTTTGGGCGATCAACGTTACCCTCGCATCGCTAAAAAACATAATAAAGAGAGACTCGCCATGTCACAGAGCGCCGCCGCAGCACTGGCCACCGATGACGATAAAAACGCCATCTACAAGCGCGTTACCCTGCGCCTGATCCCCTTCATCTTTATCTGCTACCTGTTCAACTACCTTGACCGGGTGAACGTTGGCTTTGCCAAGTTGCAGATGCTCGACGCGTTGAAATTCAGTGAAACCGTGTACGGCCTGGGTGCCGGAATCTTCTTTATCGGCTACGTGCTGTGTGGCGTGCCGAGCAACCTGGCGCTGACCCGGTTCGGGCCAAGGCGCTGGATAGCGCTGATGATGATCGTGTGGGGCACCTTGTCCACCTGCCTGTTGTTCGTGACCACGCCAACGCATTTCTACACCTTGCGTCTGTTCACCGGTGCCGCCGAGGCGGGGTTCTTTCCCGGTGTGGTGCTGTACCTCTCGCAGTGGTTCCCGACATTTCGCCGAGGCCGGATCATGGCGCTGTTCATGTCCGCGATTCCGGTCTCCGGCCTGCTCGGCAGCCCGTTCTCCGGCTGGATTCTCAACCACTTTGCGGCCGGTCAAGGCGGCCTCGCCGGTTGGCAGTGGATGTTCCTGTTGCAAGGCATTCCCACCGTGATCCTCGGCGCCCTCGCCTACTTCCTGCTCAGTGACAGCTTCGCCCACGCCAAGTGGCTCAAGCCCCACGAACGCGCGGTACTGGAAGCCGACCAGGCCACCGATCTTGCGAACAAACCGAAAACCACCACCGACTCCCTGGCCGAGGTGTTCAAGAACCCGGCAATCTGGGCGTTCGGCCTGATTTATTTCTGCATCCAGAGCGGCGTCTACGCGATCAACTTCTGGCTGCCGTCGATCATCAAGAACCTGGGGTTCAGCGATAACCTGGTGATCGGCTGGCTCAGTGCGATCCCGTACCTGCTGGCCGCAGTCTTCATGTTGCTGGTGGGCCGTTCCGCAGACTTGCGCAAGGAACGCCGCTGGCACTTGGTGGTACCGATGCTGATGGGCGCGATTGGCCTGGTGATCGCGGTGAATTTCGCTACCACCCCGGCTATCGCCATTCTCGGCCTGACCATCGCCACCATGGGCGCCCTCACCGGCCTGCCGATGTTCTGGCCGGTGCCCACCGCCATGCTCAGCGCGGGCGCGGCGGCGGGTGGGCTGGCATTGATCAACTCCATGGGCCAGATGGCCGGGTTTCTCAGCCCCTACATCGTCGGGTTCGTGAAGGATGCGACGGGGTCCACGGATGTGGCGCTGTACTTGCTGGCGGCGGTCATCGTGGCCGGCAGTGTATTGGCGTTGCGTATGACACGCACCTTGAAGGCATAAAGCGCCCCACACTGGACGCTGTTACAGCAAACCGCCGCCGTCGATATCGATCACGGCGCCGGTCATGAAGCCGTTTTCCATGGCCAGCACATACCCTGCCGCCACTTCCTGCGCCTGCCCGACGCGCCCAACCGGCAAGGCCCCACCGGCCTTGGCGAACATCGCCAGGCGCTGCTCTTCACCAAGCCCGGCGTACGCCGGCGTGTCGATCACGCCGGGCTGATCACGTTGACGCGGCGCGGCGCCAGTTCCTTGGCCAGCTGCTTGCCCAGCGCTTCGGTGGCGGCATTGATGCCGACCTTGATGAACTGTCCCGCAACCAATTTGCGCCCCAACTGGCCGGAGGTCAGGCTGATGCTGCCGTGCTCATGCAGAAACGGCAGTGCCTGTTGAATCGCACGCAACGCGCCCCAGAGTTTCACATTGAAGTTGGCCTGGGCTTCGTCCAGGTCGGTGTCGATCAGGGTTTTGGCGTTGACCGAAGGGCCTGATGTGTAAACCAGATGATCAAAGTGCCCCACTGTTTCGAACAGGCGTTGCAAGGATGCGCTGTCGCTGACATCCACCGGCTCGCTGCGCATGCCGTCGTGCTGCGCCGAGGTCAGGCGGCGCCCCGCCACCACTACCTGCGCACCCCGCTCGGCCGCCGCTTTGGCGACGGCTGCACCGATGCCGCTGCTGCCGCCGATCACGATAATGGTTTTGCCGCGAAGAGACGTTGTCATGGGAAATGTCCGGTTGAGGAAGTGAGCGTTCATCTTCCACGCTTGGTAATCGGAGAAAAATCCCGGTAAAACGACAAGATCTTTAAAGGAATTTTACAAATGAGCTCGATCCTGGACCTCGAAGTGTTCGTGCGCACCGCCGATGCGGGCAGCCTGTCTGCTGCGGCACGCGGGCTTGGCCTGACCCCGGCAGCGGCCAGTATTGCCCTCAAGCGCCTGGAAACCCGCCTGGGCCTGCGCTTGTTCGCCCGCTCCACCCGCAGCATGCGGCTGACCGAGGAAGGCCGGCGTTATCTGGACAGCGTGCGTGTTGCGCTGGCCGCATTGAATGAGGGTGAACAGGCGCTCAAGCAGCAAAGCCAGGGCCTGACCGGTTTACTGCAAGTGGCGGCACCCTCGGATTTGGGGCGCAATGTGGTGCTGGGCTGGCTGGACGCCTTCAAGGCCGAACACCCGAACATCCGCCTGCAACTGATGCTCAACGACAGCAACGCCGACCTGTTTCGCGAAACCGTCGACATCGCCCTGCGTTTTGGCGTGCCGCAGGATTCCAGCCTGGTCGCGTTGCCTATTGTCTGCGACCACCATCGCGTCGCCTGCGCCAGCCCCGCCTACCTGGCGCGCCACGGCACGCCGCAGCACCCCGCGCAGCTGTCACGGCACAGCGCGTTGCGCTACATGCGCCAAGGTCAAGTCAGCAAGACCTGGCGCTTTCGCCAGGGCACGCAAGTGGAAGAGGTCGAGGTCAGCGGCGACTTTCTCAGCGACGACGGCGAGGTCGTGCGCCGTTGGGCCCTGGCCGGGCACGGCATCGCCTATAAGGCCCGGCTCGATGTGGTGGGCGACCTTGCCGCCGGCCGGCTGGTGGCATTGTTTGATGGATGGCAAGGCGAACCTGCGCCCTTCAACCTGATGTGCCCCCATCGTCTGCAGGTATCGGAACGGGTGAAGGTGCTGCAGCGTTTTTTACAGGAGCGCTGCCAGGCGTTGCTGAGCGCATGAAGAAACACACACAGGGCTTGTTCCAGAGCGTTGGTGTCTGGTATTGCATTACCCACGTTTGCCTGCCATGAGGAGCTTTGCATGATTTACCGCACGTTGGGCCAGTCCGGGTTGAAGGTCAGCGCACTGACACTGGGCACCATGATGTTTGGCGAACAGACCAGCACCGAAGACTCGTTGCGCATCATCGACAAGGCCTGGGATCAAGGCATCAACTTTATCGACACCGCCGACGTCTACACTGGCGGGCGCTCCGAGGAGATCGTCGGCGAGGCCATCGCGCGCAACCGCCAGGACTGGGTGGTGGCGTCGAAGGTCGGTTTCGGCCCGGCGGATGGTATGCCCAACCGCAATGGGCTGAGCCGCAAACGCCTGTTCAATGCACTGGAGGCGAGCCTGGCGCGCTTGGACACCGATTACCTGGACATCTACTACCTGCACCGCGAGGATCACGACACGCCGCTGGAAGTCACGGTATCGGCGATCGGCGACCTGATTCGCCAGGGCAAAGTGCGCTACTGGGGGTTATCCAACTACCGCGGCTGGCGTATCGCCGAGGTCATCCGCGTGGCCGAACGCCTGGGCGTTGACAGGCCCATCATCAGCCAGCCGTTGTACAACATCGTCAATCGCCAGGCCGAGGTCGAGCAAATCACCGCCGCGGCTGCCTATGGACTGGGCGTGGTGCCCTACAGCCCGTTGGCGCGTGGCGTGCTCAGCGGCAAATACGCCCCCGACCTGGCGCCTGAACCGGGCAGCCGCGCGGCACGCCAGGACAAACGCATCCTGGAAACCGAATGGCGCGTGGAATCGCTGCGCATCGCCCAGCAAATCCAGCAATACACCCAGGGCCGTGGCGTGGGCATGGTTGAGTTCGCGATCGCCTGGGTGCTGAACAACACGGCTGTGAGTTCAGCGATTGTCGGCCCGCGCACCGAGGCGCAGTGGGATGCATATACCGGGGCATTGGCGGTAGAGATCACGGCGCAGGATGAGGCGTTTGTCGACTCACTGGTGACGCCGGGGCATTCGTCCACGCCGGGGTTCAATGACGTAGGGCATTTCGTGTCGGGCCGAGTGACGCAGTCTCGCTGACCACTGGAACGCGCTCAAACCGCGGGTTACACGAAAGTTCACGCAAGCCCGCTCCAAAACAGCGCAGCGCTTTAACGCTAAAAGCACCATAATCCTCTGCTGGAATTGGATCTGAATCGGCTTTCGCGAGGACAGCGTGTCTAAAGGTGTTGCGTTATCGGTATTGGCCTCGGTGTTGTTCGCCGTGATGTATTACTTCACGTCCCTGCTCACACCGTTGAGTGGCCTGGAAATTTTCGGTTGGCGCATGTTGCTGACCGTGCCCTGCATGACCATATTTATGGTAGTCAGCGGCGAATGGCGGCGGGTGTGGGAGTTACTGCGTCTGCTGGCGGCCAGGCCGCGCTTGATCGGCGGCGTGCTGGTGTCGTCCGCGTTGCTCGGCGTGCAGTTATGGCTGTTCATGTGGGCACCGCTTAATGGCCGCAGCCTGGATGTGTCGGTGGGTTATTTCCTGTTGCCGCTGACCATGGTGTTGACCGGGCGCCTGGTCTACGGCGAACAGTTATCGCGCTTGCAGCAGATCGCCGTGGTATTTGCCGCATTGGGTGTGCTCAACGAGCTGTACCAGGCCGGCGGTTTTTCCTGGGCGACCCTGGTAGTGATCATCGGTTACCCCGTGTATTTCGTGGTGCGTAAATACCTGACCACCGACCATCTGGGCGGCCTGTGGCTGGACATGGCGTTGATGCTACCGGTGGCCTGGTGGTTCGTGCAAAGCGGCGAACAGGGCTTTGCGGTACTGGATGCACAGCCCAAGCTCTACGCGTTGATTCCCATGCTGGGCGTGATCAGTGCTTCGGCGCTGGTGAGCTATATCATCGCCAGCCGTTTGCTGGCCTTTAGCCTGTTCGGCCTGCTCAGTTATGTGGAGCCGGTGTTGTTGCTGGCAGTCGCGCTACTGCTGGGTGAAGGCATCAAGGGCGGGCAATGGCTGACTTATATCCCGATCTGGCTGGCGGTGATGGTGCTGGTGTATGAAGGATTCAAGCACTTGGTGCGTCAGCGCAAGGCTTGACTCGGTCAAAAATGTGGGAGGGGGCTTGCCCCCGATAAGGCAGTGTCAGTCAGCGCATATGTGACTGAGCCACCGCCATCGGGGGCAAGCCCCCTCCCACATTTGATCGCTGTTGTGTCAGGGATTATTGCTTAGTCAGCGGTCAACACACCGCGACGTACCTGATCACGCTCGATGGACTCGAACAACGCCTTGAAGTTGCCCTCGCCGAAGCCATCGTCGCCTTTACGCTGAATGAATTCGAAGAACACCGGGCCCATCAGGGTTTCCGAGAAGATCTGCAGCAGCAGGCGCTTGTCGCCCTCGATCGAGGAGCCATCGAGCAAAATGCCGCGCGCCTGCAGTTGGTCCACCGGTTCGCCGTGGTTCGGCAGGCGGCCTTCGAGCATCTCGTAGTAGGTGTCCGGCGGCGCGGTCATGAAGCGCATGCCGATCTTCTTCAGCGCGTCCCAGGTCTTGACCAGGTCGTCGGTGAGGAACGCCACGTGCTGGATGCCCTCGCCGTTGAACTGCATCAGGAACTCTTCGATCTGGCCGGCGCCCTTGGAGGACTCTTCGTTCAACGGGATGCGGATCATGCCATCCGGCGCGCTCATGGCCTTGGAGGTCAGGCCGGTGTATTCGCCCTTGATATCGAAGTAGCGCGCTTCACGGAAGTTGAACAGCTTCTCGTAGAAGTTGGCCCAGTAAGCCATGCGGCCGCGGTAGACGTTGTGGGTCAGGTGATCAATGACCTTCAGGCCGGCGCCCTGAGGGTTACGGTCTACGCCTTCGAGGTAGACGAAGTCGATGTCATAGATCGAGCTGCCTTCGCCAAAACGGTCGATCAGGTACAGCGGCGCCCCGCCGATGCCTTTGATCGCTGGCAGGTTCAATTCCATCGGGCCGGTGTCGATATGAATCGGCTGGGCCCCGAGTTCCAGGGCGCGCTTGTAGGCTTCCTGCGAGTTCTTAACGCGAAACGCCATGCCGCACACCGACGGCCCATGCTCGGCGGCGAAGTACGAGGCAAGGCTGTTAGGCTCATTATTGAGGATCAGGTTGATCTCGCCCTGACGGAACAGGTGCACGTTCTTGGAACGGTGGGTTGCAACCTTGGTGAAGCCCATGATCTCGAAGATCGGCTCCAGGGTGCCCGGGGTCGGCGAGGCGAATTCAATGAACTCAAAGCCCATCAGGCCCATCGGGTTTTCGTATTGGTCGGTCATGTTCGGTGCCTCATCATGCTTGGGGTAAACAAATAGTTATTTGCGGGCAAGGATGAGGTCAGCGGGTGGCGCACAGGAAAGGCCTCGCACGCTGCGGGCGAGGAAGTCACCAAAGATGAGGGGCGAACCGAGTTGCTTCATGGTGTCATCAGTCTCTGACGGCGAGGCTTGCGTGAGCGCAAGTCCATATTCTTGTATGCGTAAATCGATTCTACACAGCGTAACAGTGTTTGTCCGTACTCTTATCAAATCTCCATTGCCTTGCTGTGCGCAAGGAGTTTATTGCGCAGATAAGGCGTTACGTTTTGCCGAGCACCGCGTGGCAATGCCATCTATCATCGGCATAGTCTCCCCTTTTCTGCATGGCTGCCCCTCTATGCCCCTGACCTCCCAAGGCCCACGAAGCCGAGTCGCCCGCTATTCGTTCAGCGCAGTCTGCGGCCTGCTTCCCGTTCTCCTTGGGGTGGTGATTCTTTATTGGCAGGCCGAGCGCACGCTTGAGCAAAGCACCGCTCAAACGGCGCAGGAAGCCGTGCGCCAGTTCGACTTGATGCTCGACAACACCGCCGCCGCCGCCCAAGTGCTGCTACCACTGGCCGGCTTGCCGTGTGATAAGGCGGCGAAGCTGGCACTGCGTGAGCAGGTCACTCGTCGGCCGTTCGTGCGTGCCACCACCCTGTCCTGGCAGCGAAACATTTATTGCAGTTCATTGTTTGGCAGCGGTTATGAGTCGCCGGTCAACCCGGATGACTACGTTGACGGCAGTTTGTGGTTGATGAACGGCAACCCCGTCACGCCGGATACCGCGCTGCTGGTTTACCGGTTGGTCGACGGAGATCGAGCCGCGTTCGCCTCGATTGACGGCTACCACCTCACCAATGCCCTGCGCCTGATCAGCCGCTACGCCTTCCTGGTGCTGAAGGTCGGCCCTCATTGGCTGGGCGCCGACGGTAAGGTCCATACCAGCACACCGCCTGCGTTTGCCGTAGCCCAGCACTTCTTGGCCTCCAACCGTTATCCCTACAGCGTTGACGTGGGCATGCCCGAGGGTGAGGTGTGGCGTTATATGCAGGCGCGCTACCCGGCAGTGTTCAGTCTGGTGGTGTTTTTTGGCGTGCTGGCCGGCATCCTGGCCCATTGGCTGCAGAAGCGCTCTTCGGCGCCTACCCACGAGTTGCAACGGGCCCTGGGCGCCAACGAGTTCATTCCCTATTTCCAGCCGGTGGTGCGCGGCGACACTCGCCAATGGGCCGGCTGCGAAGTGCTGATGCGCTGGAAGCACCCTAAAGAGGGCCTGGTACGGCCAGACCTGTTTATCCCCCTGGCTGAACACTGCGGACTGATCGTGCCCATGACCCGCGCCCTGCTCCGCCAGACCGCAGCGCAGTTGGCGCCGCATGCCGAGCACTTCAGCCCGGGCTTCCATATCGGCGTGAACATCACCGCACGCCATTGCCTGGACCTGGATCTGGTGGACGATTGCCGGGAATTCCTCGCAGCCTTCCCGCCCGGCCAGGTCACCCTGGTCCTGGAATTGACCGAGCGTGAGCTGATCGAACCCACCGACATCACGCGCCGCTTGTTCGACGCTCTGCACCAGTTGGGTGTGATGATCGCAATCGACGACTTCGGCACCGGGCATTCCAGCCTGGGCTACTTGCGCAACTTCAATGTGGATTACTTGAAGATCGATCAAAGCTTCGTCGCCATGATCGGAGCGGATGCGCTCTCCCGGCATATTCTCGACAGCATCATAGAACTGTCCGCCAAGCTCGACTTGGGTATCGTGGCTGAGGGTGTGGAAACCGCGCAACAGTGTGATTACCTCATTGCAAAAGGCGTGGACCTTTTGCAAGGTTACCTGTTCGGCCGTCCGGTACCCTGCGATGAATTCATTAAGGCGTTGACCCGCCATTGAACAGCCATCGACTTTAGATGAAACAATCTTATTTAGACAAAGACGTGATTTACTCGAAGTGGATTAACCACTACAATTTTTCGTGCCGGCGATACACTCATGCAGGTGTTTTCGTTGAGTTAGCTTAATCCTCTTGGCTTAAGGCTTTCTTCGCAGTAGCTATCAGCTAACTACACTATTGGAGTACAGATTTTGTCCAGACTCGCCGAATTTCGCGCAGCAGAAAAAGCCCTTCAAGAGCAGCTCGCCCAGCTGGAATCGCTGAAGAACGACGCCGGGCTGAAGAAAGAAATCGAATTCGAAGAAAAACTTAAAAAGCTGATGAGCAGTTATGACAAGAGCCTGCGCGATGTGATCGCCATCCTTGATCCAAACCCGGGCAAATCGGCTGCAGCAGCCGTTCGTGCGCCGAAACAGCGCCGCGCACGTGTGGTCAAGGTTTACCAGAACCCGCATACCGGCGAGCTGATCGAGACCAAAGGCGGCAACCACCGCGGCCTTAAAGCCTGGAAAGAAGAGCACGGCGCAGCCACTGTAGACTCTTGGCTTCGCGGTTGATTAACATGCACTAACAGAAAGCCCCGCTTACGCGGGGCTTTTCGTTTATAGGTTCACAAACGAAACTAACTTAAGTTCACATTCGTTCGCCTAGAACCATTCAAAGTTTGAGGCTATCACGCACCGAACTGACCTCATCTTTGCTGGCCTCGTACGCTTGCGCCTGGCCCGCATATGAAAATACGTAGGCTTTATCGGCATCCACTGCCCCCACTAGTGTTTGCGACAGCACATGTCGACCGTTCTCGGTAATCACACAGGTAGTTTCCAGCGCCTCAAGACGACTCAATGTAGCGGGGTGCATTTTGGTGCACACGCTTTGATAACCGCCCTGGGCAAAATCTTTCTGGATAGATTTACGCATTTCCAGCAAAACGCCTTGAAGATTGACATTATGCCCAGCCTCGATCGGCGTACCGGTCAACTCCATCACCATCAAGGTCTTGCCATTTTCATCATTTTTGATCGCGCGCTGTCGCGACACGGCCTGGGTCCTCCCGGCTGCGTTGCCGTCGGGTTCAACTTCCTCGACCTGCCAGCCGCTGGGCCAATGAATTTCCGGCTCGGCCGCCAGTACGAACGGGCTGCCCAACACTAAGCACAACGTAGCCAATAACGGTTTACGAAACTCGATCATTGCCAAAAGCATCCAAGGTTCCAGCACCAAAGTTTGCGGCCCGAGCCCCGCCCCTCGCAAGGGCCGCGTGAGCTTTTTCATTTGGCGCGATCGGCAGGCCTTGCGTATCATGGCTCGGCTGCACGGATGCTTGCCGCAAGCCAAGGGACCGCTTTGCCCCATTTTTTCTGGAGGGCCCATGAGCCTGCACGAACTGAACACCTTTCCCGGCGTCACCGCCCAACCTGATACCGCCACCACGAACTTCGTGTTCAACCACACCATGTTGCGGGTCAAGGACATCACCAAGTCGCTGGATTTCTACACCCGCGTCCTGGGGTTTTCCCTGGTTGAAAAACGCGATTTCCCGGAAGCCGAATTCAGCCTGTATTTCCTGGCCCTGGTGGACAAGGCACAGATCCCGGCTGACGCTGCCGAGCGCACCCAGTGGATGAAGTCGATCCCAGGCATTCTGGAACTGACCCACAACCACGGCACCGAAAACGACGCCGACTTCGCCTACCACAACGGCAACACCGACCCGCGTGGCTTTGGCCATATTTGCATCTCGGTGCCGGATATCGTTGCGGCATGCGAACGCTTCGAGGCCCTGGGCTGCGATTTCCAGAAGCGCCTGAGCGATGGCCGCATGAAAAGCCTGGCCTTCATCAAGGACCCGGACGCTTACTGGGTTGAGATCATTCAGCCAGCACCGCTGTAAAACAAAAACCCCATGATCGCTCATGGGGTTTTTTATTTGCGCGCTGTTTTTACGCCGGCGCGGACGTGCGGATCAGATGGTCGAACGCGCTAAGGGAAGCCTTGGCGCCCTCACCTACCGCGATGACGATCTGCTTATACGGTACAGTCGTCACATCACCGGCGGCGAATACGCCCGGCAATGAGGTCTCGCCACGCGCATCGACGATGATCTCGCCGCGTGGCGTCAGTTCCACGGTGCCTTTGAGCCAGTCGGTGTTAGGCAGCAAACCGATCTGCACGAAAATGCCTTCCAGGTCGATGGTCTTGAACTCGCCGCTGTCGCGGTCCTTGTAGGCAAGACCGGTGACTTTCTGGCCATCGCCTTTGACTTCACTGGTCAACGCGCTAGTGATCACATCAACGTTGGGCAGGCTGTGCAGCTTGCGCTGCAACACAGCGTCAGCGCGCAGCTTGTTGTCGAACTCGAGCAACGTGACGTGGCTGACGATGCCGGCCAGGTCGATGGCCGCTTCGACGCCGGAGTTACCGCCACCGATCACTGCCACGCGCTTGCCCTTGAACAGCGGGCCATCGCAGTGCGGGCAGAAGCACACGCCTTTGGCTTTGTATTCCTGCTCGCCCGGCACACCCATTTCCCGCCAGCGCGCACCGGTGGCCAGGATCACCGTCTTGGACTTGAGCGTCGCGCCGCTTTCGAAGCGAATTTCGTGCAACTCACCGGCATTCTTCGCAGGTACCAGGCTGCTGGCACGCTGCAGGTTCATGATGTCGACGTCGTACTGACGCACGTGGGCTTCCAGGGCGCTGGCCAGCTTCGGGCCTTCGGTTTCCTGGACCGAGATAAAGTTCTCGATGGACATGGTGTCCAGCACCTGGCCACCAAAACGCTCGGCGGCCACGCCGGTACGGATGCCTTTGCGTGCAGCGTAGATCGCGGCCGATGAGCCCGCCGGGCCACCGCCGACGACCAGTACATCAAAAGCATCCTTGGCACTGATTTTCTCAGCCGCTTTTTCGATGCCGCTGGTGTCGAGCTTGGCGAGAATTTCTTCCAGGCCCATGCGGCCCTGGCCGAAGTTCACACCGTTGAGGTAGACACTGGGCACTGCCATGATCTGACGCTCATCCACTTCGGCCTGGAACAGCGCGCCGTCGATGGCCACGTGGCGGATATTGGGATTAAGCACGGCCATCAGGTTCAGCGCCTGGACCACGTCCGGGCAGTTCTGGCACGACAGCGAGAAGTACGTCTCGAAGCTGAACTCGCCTTTCAGCGCGCGGATCTGTTCGATCACTTCGACACTGGCCTTCGACGGGTGGCCACCGACTTGCAGCAGGGCCAACACCAGTGAAGTAAATTCATGGCCCATGGGGATGCCGGCGAAACGCAGGCTGATATCGGCACCCGGGCGGTTGATGGAGAACGACGGCTTGCGCGCATCGTTGCCATCAGTGTTCAGGGTAATCAGCGTAGAGAGGCTGGCTACGTCCTGCAAAAGAGCGAGCATTTCCTGGGATTTCGCACCGTCGTCGAGGGAGGCGACGATCTCGATCGGCTGAGTGACCCGCTCCAGGTAAGATTTCAACTGAGCTTTAAGATTGGCGTCCAACATACGGGCGATTTCCTTTAATTCTGGGTATAAAAAAACGCCCGAGCGAATCTCGCCCGGGCGTTTTTGAGGGCGGTTGCAGCTTACTGGGTAGGTGCGGATACCCGCCCTTGGGACTTCACAGACTTAGATCTTGCCGACCAGGTCCAGGGACGGAGCCAGGGTGGCCTCGCCTTCTTTCCACTTGGCTGGGCACACTTCGCCTGGGTGGGCAGCGACATACTGAGCAGCCTTGATCTTGCGCAGCAGCTCGGAAGCGTCACGGCCAACACCGCCGTCGTTCAGTTCAACGATCTTGATCTGGCCTTCCGGATTGATCACGAAGGTACCGCGGTCTGCCAGGCCAGCTTCTTCGATCAGCACGTCGAAGTTGCGGGAGATGGTCAGGGTTGGGTCGCCGATCATGGTGTACTGGATCTTGCCGATGGCTGGGGAGGTGTTGTGCCAGGCAGCGTGGGCAAAGTGGGTGTCGGTGGACACGCTGTAGATTTCGACGCCCAGTTTCTGGAATTCGGCGTAGTTGTCAGCCAGGTCTTCCAGTTCAGTCGGGCAAACGAAGGTGAAGTCGGCTGGGTAGAAGAACACTACGGACCACTTGCCTTTCAGGTCAGCGTCGGTCACATCGACGAAGCTGCCGTTTTTGAAAGCGGTGGCTTTAAACGGTTTTACTTGGCTGTTGATGATAGGCATCGTTGACTCTCCGTCAGGGGTTAAGAAGTTGATGAGGTGAATCCTACCCACTCCGGCCGACGATGGCTCATTGGCAAACCTGATGCTGACGATTGGTTTTCCCTATCAGGCAGCTGTATTAATAGAAGAAATCTCATAGCAGTGGTTTAGTCGCCAGGGTCATGCCGAGAAAGGGCGTCGCTTCAACATAGCGCATGGCCGATTTCATGTCGCTCCAGCCGACGTAACTCATCAATGACTTCAAATCCCAGCCGCTGCGATGGGCCCAGGTAGCGAAGCCGCGTCGCAGGGAGTGACTGGTGTACTGCTCGGCGGGGATGCCTGCGCGCTCCAGGGCCTGACGCAATAAAGGGATCACGCTATTGGGGTGCAGCCCCTCCTCCCCCAGGTTGCCCCAGCGATCAATCCCGCGAAACACCGGGCCACGCACCAGTGCCGAGGCACTGAGCCATTCGCTATAGGCCTGCACCGGGCATAAGCGCAACAGCGCGGGGGTGTGGTAGGTCTTGCCGAGGTTATCGCGGTCACTTTTGCTGCGCGGCAAGTACAGGCTGATGCCGGCCCCAGGCACTGCCTGGACATGCTCGATGCTCAAGCGACACAACTCATCGCTGCGAAAGCCGCGCCAGAACCCCAACAGGATCAGCGCCGTGTCGCGTTTGGCACGCAGCAAGCCGGGCTGATCCTGGTTTTCAGCGGCTTGTCTGGCCTCTTTTTCAAGCGATGCAACCACCTGCTCCAGATGCGTGAGCTGCAATGGCTGCGCTTGCCGCTCCTGCGCCGGGTGCACGGCGCGGATGCCCTTGAGCACCTTGCGCACCACCGGCGCTTTGGTCGGGTCGGCAAACCCCTGGCTGGTATGCCACTGCGCCAAGGCCGAGAGCCGCAACTTCAAGGTGTTCACAGCCAGCACGCCCGCATGCGCCACCAGATAGCGCGCCACGCTGTCGCTGGTGGCCGGCAGGAACCCACCCCAACTGACTTCGAAATGCTCGATGGCCGCGCGGTAACTACGGCGGGTGTTATCGCGGGTAGCGGCATTGAGGTAACGGTCGAGATCACTCATGGCAGGGCCCATTCGTACTGCGAACGCCTGGATCGACGTTAGAAACGCTAATGACACGGGATAATACGCCAATATCCCATCTGTTAAATAATGAATTTAAAGAATATTTCGGTCGTGATACAGTATGTATATACATATCATGTACCACAGTACGAAATCGACGGAGACCCCATGGCACGCGGCGGCATAAACAAAGCAGTAGTTCAAACGGCACGCCTGGCAATCCTCGCCCGCGGTGAAAACCCCAGCATCGATGCTCTACGCATCGAGATGGGCAATACCGGCTCGAAAACCACGATCCATCGCTATTTAAAGGAGCTGGACGAAAGCGAAACCCGGCAAATCATCACCGAAGCGCCTATCGACGATGAGCTGGGTGAATTGGTGGCACGCCTCGCACAGCGCCTGAAGGAGAAGGCTCAGGAACCCATCGACCTCGCCCTTGCGCAGTTCGAACAGCAGAAAAGCGCCCTCCTCACTCAGCTTGAAGCCCTGCAGGAGTCCCATCACCAGTTGCAACAGCAGTTCGACATCCAGGCCGCCGCCCTCGTCGAGGAAAGCGCCGCCCTGCACACCGCCAGCACCAGCCTGCAAGCCGAGCAAACGCGTAACGCCGGGCTAAGCCAGGCGTGCAGCGATTACGAACTGAGGATCAAGGACAGGGACGAGCAGATTCGCTCCCTGGAAGACAAGCACCTCCACGCCCGCGATGCCCTTGAGCACTACCGCAATGCCGTCAAGGAGCAGCGTGAGCAGGAGCAGCGTCGCCATGAAGGCCAGTTGCAGCAGGTACAGGCCGAACTGCGCCAGGCCCAGCAGAGTGCACTGGCGCGTCAGGATGAAATCACCCAGTTGCATCGAGACAACGAGCGCTTGTTGATCGAGCATCGGGTGACTGCCAAGGAGCTGAGCGCACTGCAGGAGCAGGTGCGCAAAGACCAAGGCTTGCGCATCGAGTTGAACGAGAAGATCAGCCAGGTCGACAGCG
This sequence comes from Pseudomonas sp. R2-37-08W, assembly GCF_003851705.1. Lineage (NCBI taxonomy): Bacteria > Pseudomonadati > Pseudomonadota > Gammaproteobacteria > Pseudomonadales > Pseudomonadaceae > Pseudomonas > Pseudomonas sp. R2-37-08W. Next base: position 3,074,090 of record NZ_CP027728.1, read on the forward strand.
AGCGCACGCTGCTTCAGGAGCGCTTGCGGGTTGCGCTGCTGGAAAGCCAGTCACGAAAGGACGCGCTGACTGAACATCAACAGGCCAACAAGGCGCTGGAACTGGACCTGATCAAGGCCCAGGCCAGCATTGAAGCGTTGCGCCTGGCCGCCGTCGTTGCAACGACGCCAGAGGCAACGCCCGAGACCTGATCAGCCCGCCACAGGCGTGCGCATGGTGACGAACTCTTCCGCCGCCGTCGGATGCACGCCAATGGTCTCGTCGAAATGCTGTTTGGTCGCGCCGGCCTTGAGCGCGATCGCCAGGCCCTGGACGATTTCGCCGGCATCGGGCCCGACCATGTGGCAGCCCAGCACTTTGTCGGTGTCGGCATCGACCACCAGCTTCATCAGGGTCTTTTCCTGGCAGTCCGTCAGGGTCAGCTTCATGGGCCGGAAACGGCTTTCGAAGATCTGCACCTTGTGGCCGTTCTTCTTCGCCTCTTCTTCCGTGAGGCCCACCGTACCGATGTTCGGCAGGCTGAACACGGCCGTCGGGATCATTGCGTAATCCACCGCGCGGTATTGCTCGGGCTTGAACAGGCGACGCGCCACCGCCATGCCTTCGGCCAGGGCCACCGGGGTCAACTGCACGCGGCCGATCACATCACCGATGGCCAGGATCGACGGCTCGGCGGTCTGATACAGCTCGTCCACGCTGACAAAGCCACGCTCATCGAGTGTGACACCGGTGTTCTCCAGGCCCAGGTTGTCCAGCATCGGCCGGCGGCCGGTGGCGTAGAACACGCAATCGGCTTCCAGCACGCGACCGTCTTTCAAGGCGGCCTTGAGACTGCCATCGGCTTGCTTGTCGATGCGCTCGATATCGGCATTGAATTGCAGGTCGAGGCCGCGCTTGGTCAGCTCTTCCTGCAAATGCTTGCGCACCGCGCCATCGAACCCGCGCAGGAACAGGTCGCCGCGGTACAGCAACGAGGTCCGTGCGCCCAAGCCATGGAAAATGCCTGCGAACTCAACGGCGATATAACCACCGCCCACCACCAGTACACGCTTTGGCAGTTCTTTCAGGAAGAATGCTTCGTTAGAACCGATGGCGTGCTCACGCCCTGGAATCTCAGGGATCTGCGGCCAGCCGCCGGTGGCGATCAGGATATGTTTGGCGCTGAAGCGCTCGCCGTTTATTTCCACCTGATGGGGATCAACCAGGCGCGCATGCCCTTCGTGCAGGGTTACACCGCTGTTGACCAGCAAATTGCGATAGATGCCGTTGAGACGGTTGATCTCGCGATCTTTGTTGGCGATCAGGGTCGCCCAGTCAAAGTTCGCCTCACCCAACGACCAGCCAAAACCGCTGGCCTGTTCGAAGTCTTCGGCAAAGTGCGCGCCGTACACCAACAACTTCTTTGGCACGCAGCCGACATTCACACAGGTACCGCCCAGGTAGCGGCTTTCCGCCACGGCCACCTTGGCGCCAAAGCCGGCGGCAAAGCGCGCCGCGCGAACACCGCCGGAACCGGCGCCAATTACATACAGGTCAAAATCGTAGGCCATTTCATTCTCCTCGGCAGGCCACCAGCATACCGACTTACATGGGGCTGAAAAACGAAAAAGCCACCCGGAGGTGGCTTTCTCTTGAAACCGGTTGGCTGACGTGAATCAGTAAGCCTTGCCAGTCTTGTAGAAGTGCTCGAAGCAGAAGTTGGTCGCTTCGATGTAGCCTTCAGCACCACCGCAGTCGAAACGCTGGCCTTTGAATTTGTAGGCGATGACGCAACCGTCTTTGGCTTGCTTCATCAGGGCGTCGGTGATTTGAATCTCGCCGCCTTTGCCCGGCTCGGTTTCTTCAATCAACTTGAAGATGTCCGGCGTCAGGATGTAGCGACCGATAATGGCCAGGTTCGATGGGGCATCTTCAGGGGCTGGCTTCTCGACCATGTCACGTACGCGGATCAGGCCATCACCAATGTCGTCACCGGCGATGACGCCGTACTTGTTGGTTTGCGATGGGTCCACTTCCATTACCGCGACGATGGTGCAGCGGTATTTCTGGTAGAGCTTGACCATCTGGGTCAGCACGCCGTCGCCTTCCAGGTTCACGCACAGGTCATCGGCCAGTACCACGGCGAACGGTTCATCACCGATCAGTGGACGACCGGTGAGGATGGCGTGGCCGAGGCCTTTCATCTGGGTCTGACGGGTGTAGGAGAACGAGCATTCGTCGAGCAGCTTGCGGATACCGACCAGGTATTTTTCCTTGTCGGTGCCCTTGATCTGGTTTTCCAGCTCATAGCTGATGTCGAAGTGGTCTTCCAGCGCGCGCTTGCCACGGCCGGTCACGATGGAGATTTCATTCAAGCCGGCATCCAGTGCCTCTTCGACGCCGTACTGAATCAGTGGCTTGTTCACCACCGGCAGCATCTCTTTGGGCATGGCTTTGGTCGCTGGCAGGAAGCGAGTGCCGTAACCGGCTGCTGGGAACAAGCATTTCTTGATCATATGAGTCCTTACAGAGGGCTGTGCGTACGGAATTCGGCGCAGTCTAATCAGGCCGCAGTCACCTTACAATGGGTCCTGCTGGCGCCGCGATGTCATCATAGAGAAAATATGTCGGCGTAAGTTCCGCTGATCTTTCAACAGGCAGACGGACCGGCGCCTGGGTGTTGATGTTTCCAGAGGCTGCACCCTTTGTAGCACGCTTTTCGGCACCGGGCACCGGGCTTGAATTACTTGGGCAAACCCCGCGTATTTGCGGCTATCATTGCACCCTTGAATCAGCTTACGAGATTGCTAATTAGATGTCAGAACCAAAAGGCGTAAACGGCTACCTGATCACCCAACGTGCGGACGGCTGGCACCTGATCAACTTCCATGGCGACAGCGTCGCAGGCGTTTTCGAGACCGAAAGCATGGCGATTGCGGTTGCCGAAGTGTTCGTCGATGAAGCAGGTCATGCGTCGAGCAAGCGGCCAAAAGGCAAATAAGCCGCGCTGCCTTGCATCAAAAGCCCCGCCAAGCGGGGCTTTTTTGTGTTTGGCTGTACCTAGATGGCAGTTCGCTATAATCTTTCGCCAACGCCCCACACTAGTGTCAGCGCTCCCTTCAACACCTTCGAAGACGATTCTCTATGAACAAAATCCTGGCACTCACCGCGGTATTGGCGCTGGCCGGCTGCACCACCACGTCGGACACTTATCTGAAAAATGGTGAACAAGGCTTGACCATCGACTGCTCGGGCGAAGCCAACTCATGGGCCAGTTGCTATGAGAAAGCTGACGCCTCGTGCGCAGGGACTGGCTACCGTATCGTCGGCACAGACGGCACCCCATCACTCAAGGAAAGCGAACAGACCCTGGGCAAGGACGTGGGCAATTTCAAAAGCCGCAGCGTAGTGGTGGTGTGCAAGTAAGCCGTAACGCTACAGGTGAACCTCGGCGAACTTGATCCCCAGGCTGCGCAGGATGTCGATCAAGTCATCCAGGCGCGGAAATGACTCGACCTCATCCTGATCATCCACCAGGAAGTAACTGCGGCCGTCATTCTTCTTGAAAAATACGATCCACTCGCCGAGGTCGGCAGGGTTCTGGATGACGTGGGTCGCCGTGATCTGACCTTCAGCATGGCGGGCTTTGACGTGTTCTCGCTTCATAATGGGCGTTCCAGGTAGGGCATGCCGCTCAGACCCAGGGTTTGAGCGGCATTTTTGTAGGCGGTGACCGACAGTTTACCGGATGCCTTGCCCGATCAACACGCCGTCTACCGTCTGGCCATAGAGATTGACCCCATCATTGGCGTGAAACTTGATGCGAGTCTTCTCTATCGATCCCTCGACCAGCCTCGGATCCTGGGGCCGCTCGTGGCTGTTGATGTACGCCGCGACATCCCATGCCTGCTGATCGCTCAAGCTGCCGATCTTGCCCAGCGGCATATTGTGCTTGATGAAGGACGCTGCCGTGTTGATCCGGTGCATACCGGCGCCCCAATTGTAGGAATCCTTACCCCATAACGGCGGCATGACATAACCCTCGCCCACCTTCTGCCCCTGCCCTTCAACGCCATGGCACACCGCGCATTGCCCGTTGTACACCTGCGCGCCCTGGGCCAGGTCGTAGCCTTTAGCCGGTTGCGCCACTTCGGGATAGCCGCGCCCAGGTAATTCAACCCCCAAGGGCGCTTTGCTGGAGAGCCAGTAGGCATACACCGACAGCGCGGTGATTTCGGGACTGTCCGCCGCCGGAGGGGTACCGCCGTTCATGCTGAACTGGAAGCAGCCCTGCAAGCGTTCGGCAAAGGTATTGACCTTGTCATTCTTCTTGCGATAAGCCGGGTACATCGGGTACGCACCCCACAATGGCGCCGAGTTGGCCATGCGGCCTTGATCGAGGTGGCAATTGCTGCAGTTGAGCCCGTTGCCTACGAATTGTGGTGCCAGGCGCTTGGTGTCGACGAACAAACCATACCCCTGCCTGACCAGCTTGCCGTAGGCATTGTCCGGCAGTTCGCTTTCCTGAGGAGGTTGAAAGGCAGGGGCATTGGGGTGCGTAGCGGCCCGCAATTGGGACTGGTCTTCCATGGCGATCGGCGTGGCATGGGCGGGCACTGCCATCAACATCCCCATCAACATGAGCGCCTTCATGGCTTGGCCTCCAGCTGTAATGAGGCGAAGTACTGGGCCACGTCCTGCACCTCATCCGGGGTCAGGGATTTGGCGATGTGCCCCATCAGGTCATTGGGATCGTCGCGCCGTGTGCCGTTCTGCCAGGCGCTCAATTGCGCGGCCAGGTACGCCGCCGGCTGGCCGGCCAACGGCGGGAATGCGTCCCCCACACCGACACCGGAAGGGCCATGACAACTGACGCACGCGGGAATCTGCCGCTCCCACGCCCCTTGCAGGGCCAGTTTCTGTATCGGGTTGGCAGGCATTTCGCTGCGGGGCATCCTGGCGGTCAAAGGGGCTGGCATCGCGGCCACAGCCTCGCTTAGCGCGGCGATTTCGGCGTCAGTGAGCGCCTTTGCCAACGGCTGCATCACCGGATTACTTCGCGCCCCACTGGCAAAGTCCGACAATTGCCTGCGCACGTATTGTGCGGGCAACCCCGCCAACCTGGGGAAACCTGCCGCCGCAAGCCCCAGCCCATCGGCGCCATGACACGCCACACAGGGCATCGCGCCGGGCTGCGAACCGCCCACGGTATAAGTTGTGTTGCCGTCGAGCGCGTAGGCATTACCCAACAGCAGCCATAACGCGCTTCCCACCATTGCTCGTTCCAGAGACATCATCACAGCTCCATCTTTATAGTTATAAGCTTAGGCATAAACTGCATAACCATACAGATGGTATGGGAATTGATCCGGCGTCACAACACCCTGAAACACGCAAAAAAAGCCCCACCCTGTAGGAGCGAAGATGCTCGTTCCTACAGGGTGGGGCTTTTATCGGGTTCAGTGCGTGGGGATACGCCGTGGCTTAACCGGAAATGCAATCTTCCCCGGCTTTCTTCACATCGCCCGGCCGGATCGGCACGTTGGACATGCTTTCGTAGAGTTTGATGCTGCTGCCGCTGGAGCGGTCTTCGATTTCGAAGATCGCCGACGGATCGGCCGAGAACTTCTGCGGCACGATCACTTGAAAACCATCTTTATGGGGTTCGATCTGCGGTGGACGACGTGTCGCCTCCAATTTGCGCACTACACACGCAGCATATTCCTGCGGCTTTTTCCCGGAAATGACCACCAACGTAGGTGGGGTCTGCTTGATATCTGCAACCGAAGCACAGCCACCTATCGCCAAGGCCAGCACCAACACACTCCACTTCATACTAAAACCTCCGATAAAGACCCTACGACAGCGGGCGCAGGAGATTTCTCCCGCCGATGTAGGATTTATCTCTGAAAACTCGGTAAATAACTGTTTTAAATTGTCGAAGTCGTCGACGACGACCCGATAATAAACGCGCTGGGGCTGATAAACTCCATCTTATCCTACGTATCGTTCTGATTTTTCAGAAAAAGCCCTTCTGGAGACACCCCATGAAATTTATCCATCAGCGTGAGCACCTCAACGAGGGAGACATTGTCGTCATCGAATGCTCGCAGACCTGTAATATTCGTCTCATGAGCGACGCGAATTTTCGCAGCTTCAAGAACGGCGGCCGCCATACCTACCACGGTGGGGCATTCGACACATTCCCGGCAAAAATCACTGCGCCCAGCACCGGTTTCTGGAACATCACCCTTGACGTGGTCACGCGCCGCGCCATCAGCGTTACCCGCAAGCCAGCGCTGTCCCACAAGATTCGCATCGTTCGTCGCACCGGCACCAAGCTGAGCTGACCCGAACACCGCAAGGAAAAAAGCTGTGACCACCACGACCAAATACGTCATCAAGTACAAGCTCAACGGCGAACGTCGCTTCGAATTTGTCCAGCTGACCAGCAACAGCGTCGAGGAAGCCAAGCAAGCCCTGGCGAAAATCCACGAGGCAAGCGACGAAATTACCGACATCAACGTGAGCAAGGCGCTGTAAGCCATGCCGGGCCCTACTGCTGACCTGTTCGCCGATGACGCCTTGCAACAACCCGCAAGGCGCGAACAGATTGGCGAAGCGTCTTACGTTCTGGGGGCTACGCCCTACCCTGGATTGAGCGTTTATTACCCGAGTTGCGGCGTGTCCTGGCCCAATCGCCGTTTCGGCAGATGGTTACGCCCGGCGGCTTTACCATGTCGGCCGCGCTGAGCAGTTGCGGCGAGCTGGGCTGGACCACCGACACGTCCGGCTATCGCTACAGCCCGCTCGATCCGCGTAGCCAGCAGCTTTGGCCGCCAATGCCCGACGCATTGCGCGAACTGGCGATATCGGCGGCAAACGCGGCGGGCTTCGCCGATTTCTCACCGGATGCCTGCCTGATCAACCGTTATGTGCCCGGCGCAAAAATGTCCCTGCACCAGGACAAGAACGAGCGGCGTTACGATGCACCGGTGGTCTCGGTGTCCCTCGGTCTGCCGGCGATTTTTCTGTTCGGTGGTCACCAGCGCAGCGACAAGGCGCAAAAGATTTCGCTGTTCCACGGTGATGTGGTGGTCTGGGGCGGCGTGGATCGCCTGCGCTACCACGGGGTGATGCCGGTCCGAGAAGGCGTGCACCCGATCATGGGGTCGCAACGCATCAACCTGACCTTTCGCACCGCCGGCTGATTTGACCGCAAGCTTCGCCCGTTAACCCGCTGCACAACGCACTACCCCCGTCCAGTGAATAAAACAGACTGGCCGCGCGCCAAGAGCCCTGTTAAAACAGCGAAAAGCCTTACTGAAGCTGGAGACGCATCCCATGAGCACCTGGCCAGACACGCGCATTATCGATCTGCTGGGCATCGAGCTGCCCATCATCCAGGCCCCGATGGCGGGAGCGACCACTACCGCCATGGTAATCGCCGCCTGTCAGGCCGGTGCGCTGGGGTCCATGCCTGCGGCGGCGCTGAGCATCGAGCAACTGCGCGAAGCATTGACCGTCATTCGCCAGGCCGGCACCCGCGCGCTCAATGTCAACTTTTTCTGCCATCAGGCGCCTGAGGCGGACGAAGCGCGCGACCAACGCTGGAAAGCGTTGCTTGCGCCCTACTACCGCGAACTGGGCGCCGATTTTGATGCGCCGACTCCGGTATCCAATCGTGCGCCCTTCAACGAAGCGGCGTGTGAAGTGGTTGAAACCTTCCGCCCTGAAGTCGTCAGTTTTCACTTCGGTCTGCCGGAAAAATCCTTGCTGGCCCGGGTAAAAGCCAGCGGGGCCAAGGTGTTGTCATCGGCTACAACGGTGGAGGAAGCGGTCTGGCTGGAAGAAAACGGTTGTGACGCCGTGATTGCAATGGGCATTGAAGCCGGTGGGCACCGCGGGATGTTTCTCAGTGATGATCTCAACAGCCAGATCGGCTTGATGGCGCTGCTGCCGCAAATCGTCGACGCCGTCAGCGTGCCGGTGATCGCGGCTGGTGGTATCGCCGACTCGCGCGCAATGGTCGCAGCCTTTGCCTTGGGCGCCTCAGCGGTGCAGGTCGGCACCGCGTATCTGTTCACCCCGGAAGCCAGCGTCAGCGCTGCCCATCACCATGCGTTGCGACATGCCCAGGCCAGCGAAACAGCCCTCACCAATCTGTTCACCGGGCGTCCGGCGCGGGGCATTGTCAATCGGGTGATGCGTGAGCTGGGCGCGATCAACCCCGCTGCGCCGGCGTTTCCACGGGCCGGTGGCGCGTTGATGCCGCTCAAGGCCAAGGACGAAGCCGGCTTCAGCAACCTGTGGGCGGGCCAAGCATTGCGTCTGGGTAATGAGCGCTCCACCTATGACCTGACCCGCCAACTGGCAGCGCAGACCTTGGCCAAACTGCAATAGCAACCTTGGCGCCTTAAGCAACGCGGCACTGTACCGGCAGCAGGCAACCGCTATATATTCTCCTACATAGCGGTACCCAGCCGTACATCCTCAAGGAGTTGTTTAATGTTGATCCGCGCCTCACGCCTGGCCCCCCTGCTTGCCGCCTTTGCCTTGGGTTCGGCGCATGCCGATGAGGTGCAAGTCGCCGTGGCCGCCAACTTTACCGCGCCGATCCAGGCCATTGCCGCCGACTTCGAAAAAGACACCGGTCACACGCTGATCGCGGCCTACGGGGCGACCGGGCAGTTCTATACCCAGATCAAGAACGGCGCGCCGTTCGAAGTGTTCCTCAGTGCCGACGACACTACCCCGCAAAAACTCGAGGCCGAAGGCGATACCGTCAAGGGTTCGCGCTTTACCTACGCGGTCGGCACCCTGGCCCTGTGGTCGGCCAAAGAAGGCTACGTGGATGCCAATGGCGACGTGCTCAAACAGAATGCATTCAAGCACCTGTCCATTGCCAACCCGAAAGCCGCGCCCTACGGCCTGGCAGCCACCCAGGTGCTGGCCAGGGAAGGCTTGACCGACAAGGTCAAGGACAAGCTCGTCGAAGGCCAGAACATCACCCAGGCCTATCAATTCGTCTCCACGGGTAACGCCGAGTTGGGCTTTGTGGCGTTGTCGCAGATCTATAAGGACGGCAAGGTGTCCAGCGGCTCGGCGTGGATCGTGCCGTCGTCCCTGCATGACCCGATCAAACAAGACGCCGTAATACTCAATAAAGGCAAGGACAGTGCTGCCGCCAAGGCACTGGTTGACTACCTGAAAGGGCCGAAGGCGGCTGCGGTGATCAAGTCCTACGGTTACGAGCTGTAAATGCCGCTGACGAGCGCCGATTTTTCCGCGATCTGGTTGACGGTCAAACTGGCGTCGCTGACCACTGTGATCCTGTTGGTGATCGGTACGCCGATCGCCCTGTGGCTGTCGCGCACCCGTTCCTGGTGGCGCGGCCCGGTGGGGGCCGTGGTTGCGTTGCCATTGGTGTTGCCGCCGACGGTCATCGGTTTTTACCTGCTGTTGTCCATGGGGCCCCATGGCTACTTCGGCCAGTTCACCCAGTGGCTCGGCCTGGGCACCCTGACTTTCAGCTTTGCCGGGCTGGTGATAGGGTCGGTGATTTACTCCATGCCCTTCGTCGTGCAACCGCTGCAGAACGCCTTCTCAGCCATCGGCACGCGCCCGCTGGAAGTGGCCGCGACCTTGCGCGCCGGTCCTTGGGACACTTTTTTCACAGTCATCCTGCCGCTGGCACGCCCGGGCTTCATTACGGCGTCGATTCTCGGCTTCGCCCACACCGTCGGCGAGTTCGGCGTGGTGCTGATGATCGGCGGCAATATTCCGGACAAGACCCGGGTGGTTTCGGTGCAGATCTACGACCACGTCGAAGCCATGGAATATGCCCAGGCCCATTGGCTGGCCGGCGCGATGGTGGTGTTCGCATTCCTCGTGCTGCTGGCGCTCTACTCCAGCCGTAAAACCAACATGGGCTGGAGTTGAGTGCGATGATTGAAGTACGTCTGCACTTGAAATACTCCGGCTTCGCACTGGACGTGGAGCTGCAACTGCCCGGCCGTGGCGTGACCGCCCTGTACGGCCCGTCGGGCTCCGGCAAAACCACCTGCCTGCGCTGTATCGCTGGCCTGGAGCGCGCCGAAGACGGATTTGTGCAGATCAACGATGAGGTCTGGCAAGACAGCCGTAACGGCCGGTTCGTGGCGCCGCATAAACGCGCCTTGGGTTATGTCTTCCAGGAGGCGAGCCTATTCCCCCATCTGTCGGTGCGGGCCAACCTGGCGTTCGGCCTCAAGCGCATCCCGCGTTTGCAGCGGCGTGTGGAGATGACCCACGCCACTGAGTTGCTGGGCATCGCGCACCTGCTTGAGCGTAATCCGCAGCATCTGTCCGGCGGTGAGCGCCAGCGCGTCGGCATCGCCCGTGCGTTGCTCACCAGCCCCCGATTGCTGCTGATGGATGAGCCCCTGGCGGCCCTCGACAGCCAGCGCAAAAATGAAATCCTGCCCTATCTCGAACGCCTGCACGACGAGCTGGATATCCCGGTGCTGTACGTCAGCCATGCCCAGGACGAAGTGGCGCGGCTGGCCGACCACCTTGTCCTGCTCGGCGACGGCAAGGTGGTGGCCAGCGGGCCCATCGGCGAAACCCTGGCGCGGCTCGATCTGCCCCTGGCACGGGGCGACGATGCCGGTGTGGTGGTCACGGGCAGCGTGATTGCCTACGACGATCACTATCAGTTGCTCACCCTGCAATTGCCCGATTGCCCGCTGCAGATGCGCGTGGCCCACACGCCGATGGCCGTGGGTAAACAGCTGCGGGTAAAAATTCAGGCGCGGGACGTCAGCCTCAGCCACCAGGCGCAGGCACACAGCAGCATCCTCAATCGCCTGCCGGTGACGGTCATCCAGGACGTCGCCGCGGATAACAGCGCTCATGTACTGGTACGCCTGGATGCCGGTGGCACGCCGTTGCTGGCGCGCATCACGCGGTTCTCGCGGGATCAGCTACAAGTGCAGCCGGGCCAGGCGCTGTGGGCGCAAATCAAGGCGGTGGCGGTGCTGGCCTAAACCATTTGGCACGACCGCAGGGCGACGCGGTCAATCAGACATACCGGCCTGATCCATTGCCAAGGAACCTGCACCATGCCCGACTCTTCGCCGCCCGTCGCTCTGCCTCGCGACCTGCATTACGTTGACGACACCCAACCCGGCATCCGCCGCAAAAAACTGCGCGGCAAGTTTCAGTATTTCGGCCCCGACGGCGAGCGCATCACCGATGCCGATGAGATCAAGCGCCTGAATGCCCTGGCGGTACCGCCCGCCTACACCGATGTGTGGATCTGCGCCGACCCGCAGGGGCATCTGCAAGCCACCGGCCGCGACGCCCGTGGCCGCAAGCAGTACCGTTACCACACGCGTTGGCGCGAAGTGCGCGACAGCGACAAGTACGCGCGGCTGCAGGCATTCGGCAACGCCCTGCCCAAGTTGCGCAAACAGCTGGAAGCCCAGATCGCCGAACCGGGTTTCACCCGCGAAAAGGTGCTGGCCACGGTGGTGATGCTGCTCGATGCCACGCTGATCCGTGTCGGCAATACCCAGTACGCCCGTGACAATAAATCCTACGGCCTGACCACCCTGCGCAACCGCCATGTGGACATCAAGGGCAGCGAGATAAAATTCCAGTTTCGCGGCAAAAGCGGCGTGGAGCATCAGATCAGCGTCAAGGACCGGCGCCTGGCCAGCGTGGTCAAGCGATGCATGGAGCTGCCGGGGCAGAACCTGTTCCAGTATCTGGACGAGGACGGTCAACGCCATACCGTCAGCTCCCAGGACGTCAATGCTTACCTGCATAGCCTGACCGGCGAAGATTTCACCGCCAAGGACTACCGCACCTGGGCCGGCACGGCCATGGCGCTGGCGGTGTTGCGCGAGTTGGCGTGGCAACCGGAGTCTGATGCCAAACGGCACGTGGTGACCATGGTCAAGGACGTTGCCCGGCAGTTGGGGAATACGCCGGCGGTGTGTCGCAAGTGCTATATCCACCCGGCGGTGCTGGAGCATTTCAGCCTGGGCGAGTTGTCGAAACTGCCCAAGCCACGGGTGCGCAAGGGGCTGAAAGCCGAAGAAGTCGCCCTGGCCATGTTCCTTGAGCAACTGGCCGCCGACTTGCCCGGCCAAGCCAAGGTGGGTTAGCCTCTGCCTCCCTTCTGAATCGCGGGACGATCGCCGACGTGAACAACTAAGCCTTCCAAAATGTATCTGCAACAAGCCCGCCTGGCGCGCTTGTTGGCCTGTTCGACATTTTCCTGGAGGTGCTGATGACTCACGTCAACCGGCTGCCCGTACTGGTCTCCCTGCAACACCTGTCTTTCCAGTTCGCCAATGGCGAAACCTTGCTGGAAGACCTCACCTTGTCCATCGACCACACGCCGACCGGCATCGTCGGTCGCAACGGGCGTGGCAAAAGTATCCTCGCGCAACTGATCGCCGGCATCCTGCAACCCTCCTCCGGTACGCTGAACGCACCGGCCCAGCTGGCTTACGTGCCCCAGACCGTGGTGGTGCGCCCGGGTGCGACTGTCGCCGATATCACCGGCACCGCTCAGTGCCTGGCCGCCCTTGCACGCATGGCCCAGGGCACAGGCGTGGCCGGTGATCTGGAACGGATCGATGATCGCTGGGACCTCGCCGAACGCCTGCGCGTGGCCCTGGATACGGCGGGGCTGCCCTCGCTCAGCGCGACTTCCCGGGCCGACCGGCTCAGTGGTGGCCAATTGGCCAAGGTGGCGCTGATCGGCGCATTGTTGGCGGCGCCGCCGTTACTGATCCTCGACGAACCCAGCAACCACCTCGACAGCCTCGGGCGCGTTTGGCTGCTGCAGCAATTGTCGCAATGGCGTGGTGGCCTGGTGGTGGTCAGCCATGATCGCCAATTGCTCAACGCCATGGGCCGGATCATCGAACTGTCGCCCCTGGGTGCGCAGATGTACGGCGGCAACTACGATGCCTATCTTCAGCAACGCGATATACAACGCCAGGCGGCTATCGCGGCATGGGAACACGCCCGCGAACAGCGCAGCCGCGAACGCCGACGCTTGCAAAAGGACCATGACAACCTGCAGCGCAACGCGGCGCGTGCACGCCAATATGCAGCGACCGCCAACGTCGACCGGTTTACCAAGGCACGATGGAAAAGCGCGGCCACGCAAATCGTCAGCACTCTGGGCAGCGCCCATCATGATCAAAAAAACACCCTCAATGCGCAGGTGCGCCAAGCTTACGAGCGCGTGGTGGACGAGACGCCGACCTTGTTGGCCTTGCCGGGTGCGGCGGTGCCCAACGGCCGCCAGGTTCTGAGCCTGCAACAGGCACAGTTGCCCTGGCTGGATCCGCAGGCACCTTCCACCTTTCTGACGCTTGACCTGACCGGCCCCATGCGGGTGGCTGTGCGCGGGCCGAACGGTTGCGGCAAATCCACCCTGCTCAAGCTGCTTGCCGGGCAATGGCAAGCGCTCAGTGGGACGTGCACGGTGGCGCTGCCCTGCGCGTATATCGACCAGCACCTGACGCTGCTGGATGACCAGCGCACTGTCGTCGAACAGCTCAACCTGCTCGATACGCCGCTGGTCGAAGCCGAACTGCGCACGCGGCTGGCCTTGCTGCAACTGGATGCCTCGCGGGTGACCCAGCCGGCAGGTCAACTCAGCGGTGGCGAGCGGTTGAAAGCGGCGATGGCGATCGCTTTGTGGCGCGACGTGCCGGCGCAACTGTTGCTGTTGGATGAGCCGACCAACCACCTCGACCTGGAGACGGTGATTGCGTTTGAACAGGCCTTGAAAGGTTTTACCGGGGCAATGCTGGTGGTGTCCCACGATGAGGCGTTCCTGCAGGCGACCGAGCCCAGCCATTACTTGAGCTGGCACAGCACGGGCTGGCGCCTGGAGTCGGTGTGAGGTGATTGCGCGCACACGCAAAGCGCCCTAGGGTAGTGGCCGAATAACTTCACTGGAAAGCCCTATGCTGCCTTCGCCCGCCAAGCCTTACACCAACGCCGCGCTCGCCCATCGACAGCGTTGGCGTGGGCGTGTGGGCTTGATGCTGGTGGCCGGTCTGTCGGTACTGGCGGGCATGACCGATGCCATTGGTTTCATGGCCAGCGGCGATTTTGTCTCGTTCATGAGCGGCAACACCACGCGCCTGGCGGTTGCGATCAGTGCGGGTGACCTTGGCCTTACCGGGCGGTTGCTGTTGCTGGTTGCCACCTTCATCGTCGGCAATGCCTTGGGCGTGGTTGTCAGCCGCGTAAGCAAGCGTCGCGCGCTGCCCTTGTTGCTGAGCATCGGCGCGCTGCTCTGCGGCGCGGCGCTGCTGCCATGGGCCGAGACCCTGCCCGCCCTGTTAGCGGCGATTATCGCCATGGGCATGCTCAACGCGGCCGTCGAGCAAGTGAACGGGGTGCCGGTAGGGCTCACCTATGTCACGGGGGCGCTGTCGCGTTTCGGTCGCGGGCTGGGCCGCTGGTTGTTGGGCGAGCGCCGCAATGGCTGGCGCATGCAGCTGATACCTTGGGCGGGGATGTTTATCGGCGCCGTGATCGGCGCGCTGCTGGAGCAGCAGATCGGCCTGAGCGCCCTGTGGGTCAGCGGTGCGTTGGCGGGATCATTGGGCCTGGCGACCCTGGCGATTCCGCGACGCTGGCAGTTAGGCTTCATGCCACGCTGAACAGTGGCCCCGGAAGGAGGTGCCCGCCCGACGTTTAAGCCTCGACATCCGTGTACCGGTAAAGAGCCATTACGTCGGGCGAGCGGTTGAATAATAGGCCAAATATGACCAAGGCAAGGTATTAAAGACAAGTGGCGAGTGCGGCCAAACGGCGTTTGGCGGGCATCGTGTCTTCTGCGGCGTAATACTTGACGGTAGAACCTGCGCCCGTGCTCAGCACATCCACAAAGTAGTCACCGCCAGTGGTGTACACCGTGAAACCTCCGGCCTCGGTGGCTTCCTTGAAACCGCCGGCATCGACGCCAAATACGCTTTCGTCCTGCCAGCCGTACTGGATGCATTGGGCGACCACCAGGGTAGCCTTGTCCGAGGCCATGGTCTTGTAAGGGCTGCCCGCGCGCGCCTCTTTCATCTTCGAACCCGCGCAACCGGCCAGTGCTGCCAGTACCAATGCGCCTATCACCGCTTTATGCATGCTCGTGCTTCCCTGGAAAAACCGTGACTCTACCATTGCGCCGCCGCCAACTGACGCGCCCATGAATTTTGTTTCACTGTGCAGGCAAAACCGGATGCTTATAGTGGCCAGGCTCATTTTCAAGAAGTCCTCCTTCTGCCCGCCCTCCCGCGGGCTTTTTTTCGCCTGCGGCTCACAACCACCAGCGCAACAGATAGAACAACACCATGCTCGACAACACCGTGATCAGCACGCTGCGCGTCCAAATCATCAGCGCCACGGCGCAGATCCCAGCCAGCAAATAGGGGTTGCTCGGGCTCAGGTTGAGCTGGTGGTCTTTGATGAAAATAATCGGCCCGCAAATCGCGGTGAGCATGCCCGGCACGGCGAACCCGAGGAACTCACGCGCCCCCCGATTGAGCCGCACCGGCAGGCGCGGTTCGATAAACAGGTAGCGATTGAAAAACACCACCAACCCCATCGCCACAATCATCAGATAGATCATCGCTGGCCTACTCCCAGGCGCTTGCAGGCGAACCCGGCGCTCATTCCCAACACCCCCGAGACCACCACCGCCGATTCCCAGTGCAGGTAACTCAGCCACACCGAGCACGACAGCGAGACGGCAACGCAGACCACCGTCGGCACGTCGCGCACTACCGGCGTGATCAGGGCGATAAAGGTTGCGGCAATCGAAAACTCCAGCCCCAACTGGTCCAGCCCGGGAATGCTTTTGCCCAGGACGATGCCGGCCAAAGTGAACAGGTTCCAGATGATATAGAACGTCAGGCCGACACCCAGGGCATACCAGCGATTGAAGGTCTGGCGGTCATAGTGGTTGACCAGGGCAAAGAACTCGTCGGTCAACAGAAAGCCCAGGCTCATGCGCCAGCGGGTGTTGAGCGAGGACAGCGTCGGGCGCATGTGCATGCCGTAGAGCAAGTGCTGGGAGGTCAGCAGCAAGGTGGTCAGCACGATGGAGATCAGGCTCGCGCCGCTTTTGACCATGCCGATCGCCACCAACTGAGCGGCACCGGCGAACACGATGGCGGACAACCCTTGGGCTTGCAGCGGGGTGAACTGCGCATCGATTGCCATTGAGCCGGCGAGCAAGCCCCAGGGGGCACAGGCCAGGGATAACGGAATAACAGCGATTGCGCCACGCGTGAACGCGTCATGAGGGAGGGCAGTAGGCATGGATGAGGCTCATCGACAGACAGTCGGCAAGCATGCCAGCGCGCCCAGGCACTTGTCTTGAACGATCTTGCTCAGGCGAGCTTTACCGACACCAGCTCCACCGAGTCGCGCGCTTCGCGCAGTTCGTAGGCGTCCTGGTTCAACCGGTGAATGGTGTTGAGCAGGCGCTGGCGCAGCACCTCATCGCCGAGTTTTTCGACGGCACGCATCAGGTCGAACGCAGCGGTTTCGTTATTTTCCGCAACGGAATCCAGGGTCTTGCGCAGGTTACGAGTGGCTCGGGTCACGCGATCTCTTCCTTCATCAGCAATGGGCGGCACTTTAGGACATTCGTGTTTCAGTTTAATTTCAATCACTTGTGGCTGATTAGGAGGCAGTTGATCCACGTCAAACGAAATCAGGATTTGGCTTACATTGAGGCTTATCCGCCTGTGCGAAGCCGCAGACAGGCAAACACCATGGATAGGCCGGCCCCTACCCTGTTTAAATGCCTGGCCAACGCCACCCGAGCACAGTTGATGCGATTGATCCTGCGCAAAGGCGAACTTTACGTGGGCGAACTGATCCATGCCTTGGATGACAGCCCGCCAGGGTTGCAAAACGACGCGCGGCGTCTGGATGCAATGGGCGACAGACCACAACAGGCCAGCACTTGCTGAGCCATCGGAGCGTTTATTCATGCTTGTCGCAATTGCTATTTTCATCATCACCATCGTGCTGGTCATCTGGCAGCCCAGGGGCCTGGGCGTCGGCTGGAGCGCCTCCCTGGGCGCGATCCTGGCCCTGGCCTGCGGGGTGATCAGCCTGGCGGATATTCCGGTGGTGTGGCACATCATCTGGAATGCCACCGGCACCTTTGTCGCGTTGATCATCATCAGCCTATTGCTGGATGAAGCCGGGTTCTTTGCCTGGACCGCGCTGCATGTGGCGCGCTGGGGGCGTGGCCGGGGCCGGCGATTGTTTGCCTATATGGTGCTGCTGGGCGCACTGGTGTCGGCGTTGTTCGCCAACGACGGCGCGGCGTTGATCCTCACCCCGATTGTGATGTCGATGCTGTTAGCCCTGCGCTTTTCGCCGGCGGCGACGCTGGCATTCGTCATGGGCGCGGGCTTTATCGCCGACACGGCAAGCCTGCCGCTGGTGGTGTCGAACCTGGTGAATATCGTCTCGGCGGACTATTTCAAGATCGGCTTCAATGAATACGCCGCCGTGATGGTGCCGGTGAACCTGGTCAGCGTCGCCGCGACCCTGGCGGTGCTGCTATGGTTTTTCCGTCGCGATATTCCGCAGTCTTACGACCCCGCCGACCTGGAACAACCCGCCAGTGCCATCCACGACCGTGCGACCTTTCGCGCCGGCTGGTGGGTGCTGGGTATTTTGCTGGTGGGCTGCTTCGCGCTGGAACCGCTGGGCATTCCCATCAGTGTAATTTCCGCGGTATGCGCCGTGCTGTTGCTGGTGATTGCCGCCAAGGGCCACACGATCTCCACGCGCAAGGTGCTGAAAGACGCACCGTGGCAGATCGTGGTCTTTTCCCTGGGGATGTACCTGGTGGTCTATGGCTTGCGTAACGCCGGCCTGACCGACTACCTGGCCACCTGGCTCGACACCTTCGCCAACTACGGCGTGTGGGGCGCGGCCATGGGCACCGGCGTGCTCACCGCGCTGTTGTCCTCGGCGATGAACAACCTGCCAACGGTGTTGATCGGCGCGCTGTCCATCGAGTCGAGCCATGCCGTGGGCGTGGTCAAGGACGCAATGATCTACGCCAACGTGATCGGCAGCGACCTGGGCCCGAAAATCACCCCTATCGGCAGCCTGGCGACCTTGCTGTGGCTACATATTCTGGCGCGCAAAGGCATCACCATCACCTGGGGCTACTACTTCAAGGTCGGGATTGTGCTGACCGTGCCGGTGCTGTTGATCACCCTTGCCGCCCTGGCCTTGCGCCTGAGTGTGTAAAGGACGCAGTGTTCATTCATCTCGACACTGACGTATGCTCTCGCACTTTCTCGAAAGGACGCGGGCATGCTGACGATCTTTTTCTATGCGCTGGTTTTCGGTTTTGTGTTTTGTCTGTCTCCCGGCGCGGTGCTCGCTGAAACCCTGCGCCGTGGCTTGCTCTACGGTTTCACACCGGCCCTGTTGGTGCAGATCGGCTCGTTGGTGGGCGATGCGGTCTGGGCGGTGATCGGGCTGACTGGCATCGCGCTGCTGATCCAGCATGACGCGGTGCGCGTGCCGCTGACGGTGGTCTGCTCGCTCTACCTGGCCTGGCTGGGCATCCGCAGCCTGGTGGATGCGTGGCAGCTACCGCAAGTCGAAAGTGCACCCGCCAGCTCCGGGAAAAACGCCCTGGCAGTGGGCGCAGCGATCTCCCTGGCCAATCCGAAGAACATCGTTTACTGGGGCGCCCTGGGCAGCGCGTTGTCGGGCATCGTCGGCACCACCCCGAGCCATGGGCAAACCCTGATGTTTTTTGCCGGCTTCATGCTGGCGTCGGTGCTGTCATGCTTTCTGACTGCCGCGCTGGTCAACGTGCTGCGCAAGAATGCTTCGCCAACTTGGCAACGCATCAGCTATGGCGCCTGCGGCCTGGTATTGATTTATCTGGCCATTCTCGCGGCGCAGGGTATTTAACAGGCCGGGGCGCGACGGTGAGGTTTCAGGCCTTGGTCTGGCGCTCCAGTTGCACTTGCAACTGCGCATCGATTTGCAACTGGGCGGCTAAATCGTCCAGGTAATTGCGCTCCGCGTCCTGCTGGTCATCCACCAACATGACGCTGGCCAGATACACCTCGGCCGCAAGCGCCGGGTCGCTGGCGAACTCGGCGAAATCCGCCGCATCCAGAGGCTTGGCGGCTTCAGCGTCGAGCCACTCCTGCAATTGCGGGTCGTCGGTATGCTTGCCCAGCTCATCGGAGATCAACTGCTGCTCGTTCGCATCAATCCGGCCATCGGCTTTGGCGGCAGCGATCAGTGCGCGCAACACGGCGTGGCTGTGCGCTTCGATTTGCGCGCCCGACAGCTGATCGGCCGTCCGGAAGGCCTGCTGCGGCTGGCTCGCCTGTTGGCTCTGCCAAGCCTGATACGCCTTGTAGGCCATCATCCCGAGAGAAGCCAACGCGGCATAGTTCATACCACCGGCGCGCCCTTGCGCCGGGCGCGTTGCCGCGCCACCGCCCAACATGCCCCCCAGCCCACCCAATAGTCCACCCAGGCCGCCGCCGGCCGAAGCATTGCCGGCGCTGGTGCCTTTGAGCAGCCCGCCAAGCAGACCGCCCAACCCGCCGCCCGAAGAAGCACCGCCCTGCCCCGCGCCGCGCAACAGTTGTTCCAGTAGATCGCTGGTATTCATGGTGTCGTCCTCCAGGGCGCATAGTGGCGTTAAATCAACCTTAGTCCGCCCCCGATGGAACACCATGACCGCCGGGCGGGCAAGCTTTATGATGGCGCCACTCCGCCATTCGAGAGGACGCATCGGTGAACCGCATTGAGCACATCAGGTTGATGGCCAACTACAACCAATGGATGAATCGCAAGGTCTACGAAGCCGCCGGCAAGCTGACAGACGCGGCATTGGTTGCGAACCGACAAGCGTTTTTCGGCTCGATCCTCGGCACTTTGAATCACCTGGTGCTGGGCGATACGGTCTGGCTCAAGCGCTTTGCCGAGCACCCGGCAGGCTTTTCCGCGTTGCTACCCCTGAGCGCCATCGCCACACCCGTCGACCTGAGGCAGTTGGCCTTTACAGACATACGCGAACTCTCGGCCCAGCGTGCCTGGCTGGATCAATTGATCCTCAATTGGGCCGACAGCCTGCGGGAAACCGACCTGGACCTGCGTTTGCGCTACCACACCATGCGCGGGGCAGCGGCGGAGAAGGTGTTCTTCGGCTTGGTAGCGCATTTTTTCAATCACCAGACACATCATCGTGGCCAAGTGACCACGCTGTTGAGCCAGGCCGGGGTGGATGTGGGCGATACTGATCTACTGGCGTTGTTTGACTGAGAGCGACTGATCATTTCACCTTGCTGCTCAGCGTCTCCACACTGCGCTTCAAATCATCCAGGCTGCGCTTTAAGCCCTCGATCTCGCTTTTCTGCCGATCGATAGTGCTCTTCTGCTCGTCCAATGCACGCTTGAGGCTGGCAAGCTGACTCTCATTGCTACCGGTGCTGGAGCCATCCTTGCGCTTGAATTCGTCGAAGGCGCGGTCCTGATCCTCTACTTTACTTTTGAGGCTTTTCAGTTCGCTGGCGGTAAGTTTTCGCGCCTCTTTAAGCTCCTCAATATCCCCGACTTTGATACTCGACGGATTCAACACTAACGCGGTACCCGGCCCCAATGTAGCAGCGGTCAGCGGGTCTTCCGACCGCGCTCTGCGGTCACCCCACTGCACCGCAGTCGCAGCCTGCGCCGGGGCGATTATCGCAGCGCTCAAAAAACCAACCATGCCTGCAGCCATCATCCAAGAATGCATACGGACCTTGCGCATCAACTGACTCCCTAACGAACTGCCGGGGTGGCATATCGCTATGACTGTCATTTGTAGAGCTTGTTCCTGGGTTGGGCCCATGCCATGGGAATAATCTGGAAGGCTGCGTAGATCACTGATCTGGCAGGTTTTTTCGGATAACTGTTTGTGCAGGAAAGCGTGCATCGAGGTTGCGCCGAAGCCGCTGGATCTATATATTCGCAACCCTGCTGCACCGCGCTACCGCCCGAATGGCGAAACTGGTAGACGCATGGGACTTAAAATCCCCCGCTCGTAAGGGCGTCCCGGTTCGATTCCGGGTTCGGGCACCATAGATATCAAGGGCTTGCCGGGGAAACCTGGGCAGGCCCTTATCTTTTCTGCTGCGCAACTTTAGAGTCCGCTCCGCAATTCCCTTCCTTCGGCGTCCCGCCGACCTATCTCCCTATTCATAATTTGCCTGCTACTTTGTTCACTCCACGGAGGAACACTGATGCCGAGCACCTCAGAGGCTGGTGTCAGGCGGATGCAGAAGTCGGCTTGGTCAGACAGCTCAAGTATTGAGGGCGGAGGGAATGGCCTATCCATGGGGCACCTTGAGCTTGTAATAGTCGCGACTTGCCGGTTATAAGTCGCCCGATAACGCTACAGAGTTCAAGGTGTAGGAAATGGATAACCTGATAAAGCTGCGTATCGGACTGACAATTGCGGCGGTTGTCGGGCTTGTACCAATCACCATCCTCTTCGCGGTCGGCGTAGTGGCGTTCTTTATTCCGCTCATTTTTGTCGCCAAAAGTCCTCCGCTTGGGGCGCTAGCACTTATAGGCGCAGCAATCGTCTCGGCATTCGCGATATGGTCGGCATGGAAGATCTATGCACTTTCAATGGCAGCGGCACCCGTTGTAAGCAACTCACACTTGCGGGCATCGGGAGCGGTGATTGCGATGATTTGGGGTATGGTCCTCGCGTACTGGACGCGCGATCTGCCCGAACTCACATACATATTTCTTATGCCGGGAATAGTCTCGAGCTCCATGCTCGCCCTTACATTGAAAAGAGCGAAGGCTTGAGGCGGGCGACGAGTTGGGTCAGCATTTTACCCTTCTGAATTTTCCAGCAGCACATCATTCAGCTTCTGCTCGCCCAGGCGCATCACGCTGAGACACTGCAGATCGTCGGACTTGGGCCGGGGCCGAACACCGTCACCTCTCCCTTGGCGCCGATCATGGTCAGCGCACCCACGGTGCATTCGGGATGCTCACCCGCATCGAGGTCGTCGGCGATCTTGCGCCGGGTCTTGGCAGCGTCGCGACAGTCTTCCCGCTTGAACTCCAGCAATTTGACGGTCATTCAGGCCACCATGAATTTGTTGATCTACAAGCTGCGCGCCAGCATGATCTAACATTCCGATCCGTAAAAACGTGACCAGACTGCCTGGCACTACACCAGTCAAAGGATACTGACCTAATGAAGTCAATGCTCACCGCTGCAGCGCTAATATCTGCGACGACTCTTATTGCAGCCTGTCAGAGTGGGCCATACACCCCGCCGGAGCCTAAAACTGAAGTACCGACTACCAAAATGAGCGTTGGCAACTTCATTTCACCGAAAGCGTGTACGAGTGGCACAAATACTCTGAATGGCAAATTGATTGGAGCCAGCCTATGTATCCGATCGCAGAAATATGAAGTCTTCGGCGGCCCAGATATCACCCTGAGCTTCAATCGTGAGCTCGTTACGGTGCTTACCCCTGAGGAAGCGGTCAAAGGGTTCAGAGCTACAAAATACGGCGTCACTGCTTCATTCAAGTGCGAAGAAATCCCGAAAAAAGACACCGATGAAGGGCGCTCTTATCATTGCTCCTACGATGCAAGCAATCTTCCTTTGATCAGGGCTGATATCACATTTCCATAGCCGAGCATGACACCCAATCTCGCGCCACGATTTAGCGCATTCGAAAACGTGGCGCGGATGAGCCGGGTCTACTCCGCTGAATTTGATTTTATGAGACTTCAACACCATGCACGGACGCTTGTATCTCATCGCGTTACTTCTCGCTGGCCCCGCACTGGCATCGGAGCCATCCCGCTACAGCTACGACGAAGCCCCCTACTGACGGCTACATGTACGCCGTTAGGTATAAACAGGCCAAGCTGGCTTGTGAATCGCTGCCTGATGGCCTTGAAGCGGACTATGCGAAAGCGATGCGCCTTACCAAAGAAGCTAACCCCGAATTTGAGCGAACTTTCGTCAAAGGCTTAGCGGCAGATCTTAGGTGGCGCAAACCAGCGACGCCCGAAGATCAGCAGTTGGAGTGCGATCAAAGTCAGCATGCACTGCGCGTGACGGTAAGCCTCGCCCGCCAGTGGTTTCCAGGGGCATGGTAGGCGCTTGTATTATTTGGTCCGCCGCTCGACACCATCATGCGCCTTGTCACAATGCAGGCAGTGCTCGCAGCTCAGCGTCCGACATAGCCAGACCTTCACCCGCTGCCAGTACGTGACCATGAAGATGTGCCGGGCACCGGCCAAAGCCAGGGATACGTGTAGCGTCGGACCGGCGGTGGTCGGGCCGAAGAAGATATTCTGGCTACTCACCGACACAACGAAACCGGTGATGGCGATCGTGGTGTAGATCAGCTTCCCAAGATCGCCACCCTCTGGTTCGCCTACGTCTGCATCTGAGGGGCGGAATTTATGGCTGTAGACGACAGCCATCCTGAAGCCTTCGTCATTTCCTTGGAAATAGACATCTTAGAGCAACCGCAAGAGCCGCCGCTAAGAAGGAGGCAGCAATTTTCGAAGAGGAATGAATCACATTGAGAAAATCACCGAAGGTCGCCGTCTCCGGATCAGCTTTCAGGAGAAATAATACGATGAAGCCAAGATAACAGCCTAGAGCACACCCTAAAAACGCCTTCATTTCAGATCGCGCGAAAGCGATGGAGCGTTGAGTTAACAAAGCACCACTGTGGGCGGCACTTCTTAGCGACTCGTTGAAATTCATAGGCTGGTTCCTTCCATTGATTGTTGGCGGACCAATAGTAAATCAGATGCGCGACTCGCGCGCTAAGGCAGGTACCGACAAGGCAGAGTCGAGCGGTGACATTTTGCAAGCTCGTGATCAGCTCGGGCACACCACCGTGGTCATGGCCGAGAACTACATTCGCAAAAGGATCGGCAAAAAGGTCACGCCGACGAGGTGAGTTCTGCACCGCAATCATTTTCTCCCCCTTGAAAACAAAGAACTGCAAGGGGTATTAAGAGAACGCATAGCGGTGCAGAATTGACGCTATGTCATTGTTTTAAACGATTACATTGCGGACTTAAAAACCCCGCTCGTAACGGCGTCCCGGTTCAATTCCGGGTTCGGGCACCATAGATATCAAGGGCTTGCCGGGGAAACCTGGGCAGGCCCTTATCTTTTCTGCTGCGCAATTACCCTTCTCCGGCGTTCTGCCGATCAATTGACTCCTACCAAAAATCAACCGAACTACGCACGCATCCCAAGGCTCTATCAGGCGACGCCTGGACATTTCCAGGCCAACCGCATGGAGCTGAACATGTCTGACGATCTGAAAAACCGTGGCCCGCAAGACCGTGCTCGAGTGAACACCTCCGAAGCTTGGGAGTTGAAACATTGGACGAAAGAATTTGGTGTGACCGAGCAACAGCTCAAGGAGGCAGTGAAAGCTCTTGGTCCAATGGTTGAGGACGTGCGTAAAAAGCTCGGCAAGTGAGAGTGGTGACGCCCATCTGCAGCATCAACTGAAGCCGCACCTGTTGCGGCTCCAGTCGTTGGCCTTTGCATGATGTGGCCTTCCTTGTGGCCTGTCGGTTAACCCGTGTTTGCAGCACTGAATGCGTGGATCTCCTCGACGATCTGGCGTGATGCCATTCTGATTGCCGTGGTGGTATTGCCGGCGATATGCGGCGTCAGTTGCGCGTTGGGAATACCGATCAAGGGCGAGTCGAACCGGTCTTTTTCCAGGGCAAAGGTATCGATGGCGACCGCCTTGATATGCCTGGGAAACTGACTCATGAAGGCCGCCAACTGATGTTCGTCGACGATTCCGCCGCGAGCGGTATTGATGAGGATTGAACCTTGGCGCATCTGCCGGAACTCGGCAGTGCCGAACAAGCCTCGGGTCAACGTGGTGAGCGGTACGTGGATCGAGACGATGTCCGCCTCGGCCAGTAACTGCGCAAGGCCTGCCCGTCGATCAAGCTCAAGACTGCGCGCCACCGCTTCGGTAAAACGCTCGGACCCGGTGGCGATCACCTTGATCCCCAGCGCCGCAGCCTTGCGCGCCACCTGCCGGGCAATGCTGCCGGTGCCCACCAGCCCAAGCGTAAGTTCGGCGTATTCGGGGGTGGGTGCCAAGGTGCCTTTTGCCCAGTGAGCGTTGTGCGTTTCGCCGTTGTAGTAATCCAGCTCGCGAGACAGAAACAGCGTCTGGGCCACGACGTATTCGGCAACGGCGGCCGCGTTGGAGCCCGGCGTGTTGAGTATCGCCACGCCGCACTGCTCGCACTCAAGCCGATCAATGTGATTGACTCCCGTACCGGCCTGGGCGATGGCGCGCAGTGGTGTGGCCAGCTCAGGCGAGGTGGCGGCGCGGATCAGACTGGCGCCGAAAGGGATGTTCAGGCGCGTCTTGAACACGTCGTAACCCCCGGCCCGACTCACGGCAGCAATAAACGCAGGCTCGTCATGGCAGTTGATCTCGGCGTATTGAATGCGCGTGTTGTAGTGCTGCCGGATGCGGTCTTTGTCCGCGAAATAGTGCAGGTTGAGGGTGACGGCCAGGCCCAGCTCAAGAAAGCGATCGACTTCCTCAAACAGTAGCGGCGGGCCGGGGGCATCCAGTATCAGGGTGGTAAATGCCATACAGTTGATCCTCTCGGAGGAGCGTGCCCTCTTCGGTCAAATCGAATGTCAACCTGAACATCTCCAAACTACTCATTCAATTACTCAGGCATGTTTGAATCGGCCGGAATCGGCGTGGGGATTTGCCATGAAGGTTTTTTACCGTCCTGACTGTCGTAAGTGCGCCGCGCCTCGCGGAAGTCGTCGACGTTTTCGACTACCCAGGTCCAAATAGGCGACATCCGGACCAACAGCCCCATGCCCAACGGCGTCAACTCGTACTCGACGCGGGGCGGAATTTCAGCGTATTCCCGTCGAAGCAACAGACCATCGCGCTCAAGGGAACGTAGCGTCTTCGTCAACATCCGCTGAGTCACGCCGACCATCTGCCTTTTTATCTCAGCGTGGCGCAACTTACCGTATACACCCAAGGCATGCAGGATGCCCAATGACCAGCGGCTGCCCGCGTGAGCGAGGACTTCCCGCCTGACGCCATCATCCTCTTCTCGAAGCGTCCGGCAGATAGCCTCGGCCTGCCTCAGCGCCTCCTGATCGGTCATTTCTTTCCCTGGTATCACACGTGTGCCTTCTTATAAGCGCTGCCGAATCGTGCAAGCATTTGCTCATCGTACAGGCAACAGTCTCAGGAGACATCATGACCGAAGTGACCCCGCTAGCCCCCCAATCTATTCTCGTTCTAGGCGCCGGTGAACTTGGCCTTCCAGTGTTGCGCAACCTCGCGCGGATGGCATCGCGCGCGCCTGGTTCCACCGTCAGCGTCCTGCTGAGGGAGTCGACCATCCACACTCAGGCGCCGGAGAAAAAGCGGGAAATCGATGAGCTTCGTCGCCTGGGCGTCCAAATGGTCGCTGCGGACCTGGTGAAGGATTCAATCGAGCAGCTTGCTGAAGTGTTCGCACGCTTCGACACGCTGATAGGCTGCGCAGGCATGGTCGCGGGCCGAGAAACGCCGATGAAATTGGCTAGCGCAGCACTCAAGTCCGGCGTGAAGCGCTACTTCCCCTGGCAGTTTGGCGTCGATTTCGAGGTGATTGGCCGAGGCAGCCCTCAAGACCTGTTCGACGCTCAGCTGGACGTACGCGAGCTGCTTCGCGCCCAAGACAAAACTGAATGGGGCATCATCTCGACGGGTATGTTCACCAGCTTCCTCTTCGAGCCTGTCTTTGAGGTAGTCGACTTCGAAAACGACACCGTAAACGCCCTGGGCAGCCTCGAAAACAGCGTGACGCTCACTACGCCCGATGACATCGGCATACTGACCGCAGAGATTGTTTTCTTCCAACCACGCTTGCGCAATCAAATCGTCTACCTAGCTGGCGACACCGTGACCTATGGGCAGGTTGCAAGCATCCTTGAGCGTGTGCTGGGACGTCCTTTCACACGCAACGTGTGGACTGTTCCGTATCTAATCCAGGAACTGGAGAAAGACCCCACTCACCACATCAAAAAATACCGCGCAGTGTTCGCACAAGGCAGAGGGGTGGCGTGGCCTAAAGCTGGCACGTTCAATGAGCAGCAGTCGATTCAGGTTACCACTGCGGAACAGTGGGCTCGGAAAAGCCTCGCTGGAAAGTGAGTGTGAGAAGCTAAAAACACTCCCACAATCACCAATGGTCCACCCGTTTCTGTACAAACTGGGTGCTACCTGTGGCCTACCGCAGGTTGACGCTCGGTGATGCCGCTGCCCTCGGCGCCCTTCAGGCTCTCAAGCTCGCCTTCGACAACCTGAATCCTGAGAGTGCCCTGGGAAAGGTCCTGCTGCAGCAGGTAGGCGCGACTGGTGACCAGGCCTTTGGCGAGGTACCGGTCGGTGATGACCTTCAACACTTCGTTGAGCTGCGGCACACCGAGGCATTGGCCGATGTAGGGTTTGATCAGACGCGTGCGCTCAGCCTCGGTCAGCGCATCGGCGCCGCCCAGTTCGAGGGTTCTGATCGGGAAGCAGCGGGTGTCGACGGGGGTGGCCGGTGCTGCTGTCGCAACGGACTTGCCCGGCAGGTCTTTGAGTTCGTCGATGCGCCGTTGCTGCTGTTCGAGCAAACGGTCTTGGCGGTCGCGAATCAGGTCGGTGATGCCCGGCGTGTTCTGCGCCGTGGCGGCTTGCACCCACCCGGTGGTGCTCAAGCAAACGATAACGGACAGGCCGCCCAGACGTATCAAACGCCACATGTCTAGATCCTTCTATGTGGCTCAATGCCACCAACGGGCGCGGATCTTAAAGTGGCATTTTGATGGCGTCAATTAAATGTAGAAATTTGTTTCGCTGGGCAGCCCTGCGCGATTCAAACAAAAAAGGCGCTCCGTAGAGCGCCTTCTTACCGCCGATTGCGTTACTGCAAACTCACCTGACGCAACTCAGGCTTTGCCTCGCTACCAATCGTGATGCGTTTGGGTTTGGCCTCTTCAGGCACCTCGCGCAGCAGGTCGATGCTCAGCAAGCCGTTGTTCAGGGATGCGCCACGCACTTCGATGTGGTCCGCCAGGCGGAACGACAGCCGGAACGCACGTTGGGCGATGCCCTGGTGCAGGTAAGCGACCTTCTCGTCGGTTTCGCGTTTTCCGCCGGAAACCGTCAGAACGCCTCGTTCGACCTGGATATCCAGATCCTCCTCGGTCAGGCCAGCCACTGCGATGACAATCCGGTAGGCGTCATCACCGTGCTTTTCCACGTTATGAGGTGGATAGGAATTCGGAGCCTCGCTGCGCAGCGCCGACTCGAACAGGTCATTGAAGCGGTCAAAGCCCACCGATTGACGGAACAGTGGGGCCAACGAAAGGGTAGTAGCCATTTTAAAATCTCCTGAGTTTCTCCAAGTGATTTAGTACGCGACCCGTCTTCGGCATCGCGTGATCAAAAATTTATGGACGCGCAGAAAGAATTCAAGGGGGCTGAAAAAAATTTTTATCTGGTGGATACCTCTATCGCGAGAACTGCGACGTCACCGCTTGTGCTCTAATCTTAAGCCCAGGCGTGCTTTAACCCGTGAGCGCCTGAGACAGCCCTTGAGGTATAAAAAAATGAAAATGACTCTCCCTGCCCTCGCATTGGGCATCCTGATTTCCCAAGGCGCCATGGCCGCCGGGGATGGCACTGCCGCCCTGGGCGGTGGTGTCGGCGGAGTGCTGGGCAATGTGGTGGGCCAGCAGCTCGGTGGTTCGACCGGCGCGGCCATCGGCGCCGGTGTAGGTGGCGCAGCCGGCGGTGCGGTAGGCGCGCAGAAAGGCAATCGCACGGAAGCAGCGCTTGGCGGCGGGGTCGGGGCTGCAGGGGGTTCGGTTATCGGTAACCACCTGGGCGGCAGTACCGGTTCGACCATCGGCGCAGGCCTGGGTGGCGCCGCCGGTGGCGCGGTGGGCAACAACCTGGCGGATGACGAGAGCAGCCATCGCTCCGACGGCCGCAAGCACAACGGCAACAAGCATAAACACAAGAACAAGCACCGTTGATCATCTGACGCTGCCCGGGCTGAACGACGTTAAGCGCCGTTCAGCCCGGCCTGTCAGCCTTACATCGGCGTACTGCTCACCACGCGCAACGCCAGCCCTTCATACGCATCCAGCGTAATCGTGAACGTCCCCTCTTCCGTCAGGTCCCCTTCCACCCGCTCATTGATGATGTCCACCACCGGCCCCGGTGCGATGTTGGGCAGGTGCAGGGATTCGGTGATCGGCGTGGCGCCGAAGTTCAGCGCAGTGATCTGCGTGCCCTTACCCGCCGGCAATTCGTGAACCATGATCAGCAGGCCTGGGTGCTCCACATCCGGGATCAGGATCTGGCGGCTGGCGGCGATGTCGTAGGCGCGGCGCACGCCGAGGATTTTCTGCAGTTGCGAGGCGAATGAGTCCGGGTCCTGCAACTGGCTGTTCAAGCTGCCATACAGGCTTCTGGAACGCGGCATCTGCCCGGCCGACAGCTCGGCGTCGGGGTTGAGGTCGACCAGGTCGTAGGCGCCACGATGAATCCAGCGCGTGTCACCATCGGCCATCAGGTGCGCGACTTCTTCGGCGGCCAACGGCAGCGCGCCCACCAGGTCCCAACCCGATAGCGCAAACACCCCAGGCTGCATGGCGTTGTACATCACCAGCAGCAAATGGATCTGGCGAATCTGCTGAATATCGGCTGCGGTGATGGCCTCCAGGTCACGAATGCCGAGAGCGGCGGTAATGATGCTGGCGGTGGTGCAGGACACGCCGTTGGTGACGAATTTGAGGTTATACGGCGCGTGTTCACCGGTCAGGCGTTCGTACATCTGCTCGCGGATATGCTCGCGCAGGATGTTGCCGGGGAAGGTCTGGCCCTGGAACATAAAGCTGTCATGGGCATGCAACGTCCAGAAGTGCACCAGCTCCAGGGTCAGTTCATCGTGGTTTTGCAGCGCGTGGATCAGCGAGCCAGGGTCGATGCCGAGGCTGTGCATCTGGCGCAGCATCAGGCGCAGGAATTCAGTGTCGCCCATCAGCAACGCGTGCTGGTAGGCCGGCCGGGTGATGAAGTCATAGGACAGGTCGGCGCCGCCATGGGACATGGACGCGATGTCGTCCACGGTGAGGTTGAGCTCCTGGAAACTGAAACCGCCGGCCTTGCGGATCGCCCCGCCGAGTAACTGGTTGCCGGTGATCGACAGCGGATGGCTTTCCGACCAGGCGCTGCCGTCGAGCTTGCGCTCCACGCCGAGGAAGCCGTTGGCGTCCAGGCGCAGGATTTTCGCGCCCATCACGTCGATAGCGTGCAGCGCGTCGCCGATGATCATCTGCTGGGCGGCGAAGGAGGGATCGAGCCAGTTCAGCGACGGCTGCCCTTCCTTGAAGTAATGCAGGTACACCCAGCGGCGCGGCTTGCCGTCGACGCCCACCACCACCGGCGTGGCGCTCCAGTCGGTTTCCTTGACGCCGGGCTCGAAGAAAATCACCCGCTGCAATTGGCCGACGATGTAGTGCTTGTCGCGCAGCGCATCCACCTGCGGTGGGCTCAGGTTCTGCGCGTCGCGGCCCTCGACGACATCCGGCAGCAACGGCCAGTCTTCTTCGCGGATTTCGACCATGTGATACAGGCCGGGGTAGTCTTCATAAGCCATTTCCGCCAGGCGAAAATCCGCGCCTTTGCCGGTATGCGAAGGGATCACGTCGTCGATGATCACCGCGTTGTGCGCGGCGGCCATGCGTGTCAGCGCCTGCAACTGCGCCTCGGTGCCCAGCTGCGGGTCGATTTCGAAGCTGATGCGGTCGAAATTGCCGTCGATGGTCGGCGTATGTTCGGTACCGGACAAGCCGCCGGATTTCTTCAACGGCCCGTTGTGAATGCCCTGGATGCCGATCTTCGACAGCACATGCCACAGGGTTTCGTCGCCCAGCGCTTCCAGCACCGTGCCGTCTTCGCGGGTCACGATCGATGCCGGATACGCCGTGAACCACACCGATGACAGGGCCGACGCGTCACGCGGCCGGGTTTGCGCAAAGGGCTGCTGCCACATCCGCCCCTGCCCCGAATAGAGTTTGGCCCGCTGGCGCGCCGCGTGCAGCATGGAGCCTTGCACCAGCCAATTCACATGATCGTTGTCCGCCGCCGTCATAAGCCTGATACCTGTGGTCGTGAAAGGTTACTCGTACGCATAGGAGCGACGCGCGGGGCGATTCGTTGCATTGAGATGCAGATTCAACTGTGGGAGGGGGCTTGCTGATCGTCCCCACGCTCTGCGTGGGAATGCCTCCTGGGACGCTCCGCGTCCCGCCGACCGCTGCACCTGGGAGCGACTGCGCATAGGTGACGCAGAGCGTCACGGGCTGCATCCCCACGCGGGAGCGTGGGAACGATCGTCAACTGACTGGCATTGGGGCTTGCCCCCTCCCACAGTGGATAGCAGCTATATCAAGTCTTGCGTCGCCTGCCGGTACTGCCTCGGCGTGAACCCCGTCGACGCCTTGAATTGCCGGGTAAACGCGCTGTGGTCGGTGTACCCGCACTGCAACGCCACGTCGGTGATTGGCAGCGTGGTATGCAGCAATCGGTGGGCATGCTCCAGCCGCACCTTCTGGATCATCTGCCGGGGCGTGAGGTGGAACACGCGCTTGCAGTAGCGCTCCAGCTGCGCCACGGAAATACCGGCGATTCGCGTCAGCTCGCCGAGGGTGACACGGCGGTTGAAGTGGGCGCGGATATGCGCGTCCACTGCCGCCAGGCGCTGGTAGGCCGGGTGGGTTTCGCTGGCCGATTGCAGGTCGACCGAGATGCCGGCCAGGCCGATGATCATGCCGCTATCGCTATACAGCGGCCATTTGTGCGTGAGGCACCAGCCGGGTTCGCGGCTGCCGTACAGGTGCAGCTCAAGCTGGTCTTGCAGGACGAAACCCTGTTGCAGCACCCGTCGGTCCTGCTCGGTATAGCCCGGCCCCAGTTGCGCGGGGAACACTTCGGCGCTGGTCTTGCCCAGCAGCGGTTGCAGGTGCCGCAGGCCGCAGCGCTGCACCAGGGTGCGGTTGGCGAGCACGTAGCGGGCGTCGATGTCCTTGATGAAAATCGCCGCGTTGGGGATCACGTCCAGCAACGGCAACAGCTGCGCGGCGCCCGTCAGCAGTTGCTCGATGCTGTGGGGGCGGCTGCCCTGCAAGAGACTCGCAAGCACGTTCTGCACCATGACATTCATCGCTCGTTTCTGACCCCGACGCCGAGCAGAGTGCCCCATGCCCGGGACGCTGTCGAGCGCCGGCGATTGTGCTGAATTCGTCATCCATCCCCACAAAAAACATCAATCGCCGTTGGTTTATCGGGCTCACGATAGGGCCCCTGCATGCCTATCCAATAACTCACAAGAAGGCGCCGCTATGTCAGGCCAAGGCAAGTTCAAGAAACAGCTGTCATTGATGGACCTCACCTTTATCGGGTTGGGTGCCATCTTCGGTTCGGGTTGGTTATTCGCCGCCAGTCATGTGTCTGCAATCGCCGGTCCCGCCGGGATTATCTCCTGGCTTATCGGCGGCTTCGCCGTGCTGCTGCTGGGCATTGTCTACTGCGAACTCGGCGCTGCCCTGCCCCGTGCCGGTGGCGTGGTGCGTTACCCGGTGTATTCCCATGGCCCGCTATTGGGTTACCTGATGGGGTTTATCACGCTGATCGCGTTTTCCAGCCTGGTGGCGATCGAGGTCGTCGCCTCGCGCCAATACGCTGGGGCGTGGTTTCCCGAGCTGACCAAGGCCGGCTCCAGCGACCCCACCACCCTCGGCTGGCTGGTGCAGTTCGCCTTACTGTGCCTGTTCTTCCTCCTCAACTACCGCAGCGTGAAGACCTTCGCCATCGCTAATAACCTGGTGAGCGTGTTCAAGTTCATCGTGCCGCTGCTGGTGATCGGCGTGCTGTTCACCTTTTTCAAGCCGGCGAATTTCCAGGTGCAGGGCTTTGCGCCATTCGGGCTGTCGGGCATCGAGATGGCGGTGTCGGCCGGCGGGGTGATCTTCGCCTACCTGGGGCTGACGCCGATCATTTCGGTGGCCAGCGAAGTGAAGAACCCGCAGCGTACGATTCCGATTGCATTGATCCTTTCGGTACTGCTGTCGACGGCAATCTACGTGTTGCTGCAAACCGCGTTCCTGGGTGGCGTGCCCACCGAGATGCTCGCCAACGGCTGGGCCGGGATCAGCAAGGAATTGGCGCTGCCCTACCGCGATATCGCCCTGGCACTCGGCGTGGGCTGGCTGGCCTACCTGGTGGTGGCCGATGCGGTGATCTCCCCCAGCGGCTGCGGCAATATCTACATGAACGCCACCCCGCGTGTGGTGTATGGCTGGGCGCAGACCGGCACATTTTTCAAGATTTTCACCCGCATCGATGAAAAATCCGGCATCCCGCGCCCGGCCCTGTGGCTGACCTTCGGCCTGTCGGTGTTCTGGACCCTGCCCTTCCCGTCCTGGGAGGCGCTGATCAACGTGGTCTCCGCTGCGCTGATCCTGAGTTACGCCGTAGCCCCGGTCACCGTTGCCGCGCTGCGCCGCAATGCACCGCAGTTGGCGCGGCCGTTCCGGGTCAAGGGCATGGCGGTGCTAGGACCACTGTCGTTCATCATCGCCGCGCTGATTGTGTACTGGTCGGGCTGGAGCACGGTGTCGTGGTTGCTCGGCCTGCAGATCCTGATGTTCGTGGTGTACCTGCTGTGCGCACGCTGGGTGCCCACCGCGCACCTGAACCTCAAGCAACAGGTGCGCTCGTCGGCCTGGCTGATCGGTTTCTATGCGGTGACTATCCTGCTCTCCAAGCTCGGCAGTTTCGGCGGCATCGGCCTTATCAGCCATCCGTTCGACACCGTCGTCGTGGCAGTCTGCGCCCTGGGCATTTACTACTGGGGCGCCGCCACCGGCGTACCGGCCCAACTGGTGCGCCTGGAAAGCGAAGACGATGAAAGCGAAGCCGTCAGTGACGATCGCTACAGCCCACCCCTTTCTGCAGCCACTCACTGATGGAGCTTTGCATGAAACGCCTGCACGTCATCGACTCCCACACCGGCGGCGAACCTACGCGCCTGATCATGAACGGCTTCCCGGCGCTGGCGGGGGCCACCGTCGCCGACCAGCTCGACGACCTGCGCAGCCACCACGACCAATGGCGCCGCGCCTGTCTGCTGGAACCGCGCGGCAACGATGTGTTGGTGGGCGCACTGTATTGCGCGCCGGTCACCCCAGGCGCCACCTGCGGCGTGATCTTTTTCAACAACGCCGGCTACCTCGGCATGTGCGGCCACGGCACCATTGGCCTGGTTGCCTCGCTGCACTACCTGGGGCTGATCGAGCCGGGCGTACACACCCTCGACACCCCGGTTGGCCCGGTGGCGGCTACGCTGCACGACGACGGCACGGTGACCCTGCGCAACGTGCCCGCCTATCGCTATCGCCGGCAGGTCGCGGTGGACGTACCCGGTCATGGCGCGGTGATGGGTGACATTGCCTGGGGCGGCAACTGGTTCTTCCTGGTGTCCGACCACGGCCAGGCGTTGCAGATGAGCAACGTCCACGCCCTCACCGACTACACCTGGGCCATGCTCAAGGCCCTTGAGGCCCAAGGTATCCATGGCGCAGACGGCGCGCTGATCGACCACATCGAACTGTTCGCCGATGACGCCCATGCCGACAGCCGCAACTTTGTGATGTGCCCCGGCAAGGCCTACGACCGCTCGCCTTGCGGCACCGGCACCAGCGCCAAGCTCGCCTGCCTGGCCGCCGACGGCACACTCGGCCCCGGCGCGCCGTGGGTTCAGGCCAGCATCACCGGCAGCCAGTTCCAGGCCCGCTATGAATGGGACGGCGAACGCATACGCCCGTTCATCACCGGCCGCGCCCACATGACCGCCGACAGTACCTTGCTGATCGACGAGCAAGACCCTTTTGCCTGGGGCATCTGAGCCCCTCTTCCTACTCGAGTACCAAGGAGTCAGCACCATGAGCGACAACATCTTCACCGGCTGCATGCCCGCCCTGATGACGCCCTGCACCCCGGCGCGCACACCCGACTTCGATGCCCTGGTGGCCAAGGGTCGCGAGCTGGTCGATATCGGCATGAGCGCCGTGGTGTATTGCGGCTCCATGGGCGACTGGCCGCTGCTCACCGAAGCCGAGCGCCAGGAAGGCGTGGCGCGCCTGGTGGCCGCCGGCGTACCGACGATCGTGGGCACCGGCGCGGTCAACAGCCGTGAGGCCGTGGCCCACGCCGCGCATGCCGCCAAGGTCGGCGCGCATGGCTTGATGGTGATTCCGCGCGTGCTGTCCCGTGGCGCCTCCGCCACCGCACAAAAGGCCCACTTCGCGGCGATCCTCAACGCGGCGCCGAACCTGCCGGCGGTGATCTACAACAGCCCGTATTACGGTTTCGCCACCCGCGCCGAGCTGTTCTTCGAACTGCGCCGCGAGCACCCGAACCTGATCGGCTTCAAGGAATTCGGCGGCGCTGCCGACCTGCGCTATGCAGCGGAAAACATCACCTCCCAGGACGATGACGTGACCCTGATGGTGGGCGTCGATACCCAGGTAGTGCACGGCTTCGTCAATTGCAACGCCACCGGCGCGATCACCGGCATCGGCAACGCATTGCCACGGGAAGTGCTGCAACTGGTGGCATTGAGCAAAAAGGCCGCCAAGGGCGATGCCAAGGCCCGTCGCCAGGCGCGGGAGCTGGAAGCGGCGCTGGCGGTGCTGTCGTCTTTCGATGAAGGCTGCGACCTGGTGCTGTATTACAAGCACTTGATGGTCCTCAACGGTGACCAGGGCTATGCCCTGCACTTCAACGCAACCGACGTACTCAGCGACGCGCAGCGCCGCTATGCCGAGCAGCAGTACGCGCTGTTCCGCCAGTGGTACGCCAACTGGTCGGCTGAGCAGAACGTCGATTGATCCTTGTGGCGCGGGAGCTTGCTCCCGCTGGCTGCATAGCAGCCTCCGGCCTTTATTGGGGGGCGCTGCGCACCCCAGCGCAAGCAAGCTTGCTCGCCACAAATGTCTCGCGCCTACTTACTCTTTGTGTTTTCCAGGATGATCCCATGACTCTGACGGGCAATATGCTGATCGGTCAGCAATCCCTTTCCGGCACGCGCGAAGCGATCCGGGCCGTTAACCCCGCCACCGACACGCCCCTGGAGCCCGCCTATGCCGGCGGCGACAGCCAGCATGTCGAACAGGCTTGCGCGCTGGCGTGGTCCGCTGCTGACGCTTACCGCGAAACTTCCCTGGCCGCCCGTGCCACGTTTCTCGAGACCATCGCCGACAACATCGAAGCCCTTGGCGATGCGCTGATCGACCGCGCCATTGCTGAAACCGGCCTGCCCCGTGCCCGAATTCTGGGCGAACGCGGCCGCACCTGCGGGCAGTTGCGCACCTTTGCCCGCACCGTGCGCCTGGGTGAATGGCTGGACGTGCGGGTGGACCCCGCGCAACCCGAGCGCCAGCCCTTGCCCCGCGCAGACCTGCGCCAACGCCATATTCCCCTGGGCCCGGTGGCGGTGTTTGGCGCCAGCAACTTCCCCCTGGCTTTCTCGGTGGCCGGCGGCGATACCGCATCGGCACTCGCTGCCGGTTGCCCGGTGATCGTCAAGGCCCACCCGGCCCACCCTGGCACCAGTGAGCTGGTGGGCCGCGCCATCGCCCAGGCGGTGCAACACTGCGACTTGCCACACGGGGTGTTTTCACTGCTCTACGACGCCGGGCATGAGGTGGGTACCGCGCTGGTGACCGACCCGCGTATCAAGGCGGTGGGCTTTACCGGTTCGCGCAGCGGCGGCATCGCGTTGTGCCGAGCGGCCCAGGCACGCCCCGAGCCGATCCCGGTGTATGCGGAAATGAGTTCGATCAACCCGGTGTACCTGTTTCCAGCCGCGCTGCAAGCCCGGGGCGCGGCGCTGGCCGAGGCTTTTGTCGCCTCACTGACCCAGGGCGCCGGCCAGTTCTGCACCAACCCAGGCTTGGTGATCGCCGTGCAGGGCGCCGCCCTGGAGCGCTTCATTCACAGCGCCAGCGACGCGCTCCAGCGCTGCCCGGCGCAGACCATGCTCACCCCCGGTATCTTCCACGCCTACGAACGCGGCGTAGCCAGTCTGACCCAGCATGCGCGAACGGCCGCACAGGGCTTAGCGGCGAGCGGACCGAACCAGGGCCAGGCCCAGTTGTTCGTGACCCAGGCCGAGGCATTCCTGAGCAATCCACACTTGCAAGCCGAAGTCTTCGGCGCGGCCTCGCTGGTGGTGGAATGCCGCGATGCCGAGCAGGTGCGCCAGGTGTCTGAACGCCTGGAAGGCCAACTCACCGCCACCCTGCATCTGGATGAACCTGACCTGCCACAGGCACAGGCGTTGTTGCCGGTGCTGGAGCGCAAGGCCGGTCGCCTGCTGGTCAACGGCTGGCCGACAGGCGTGGAAGTGTGCGACGCCATGGTGCATGGCGGGCCGTTTCCGGCCACCTCGGATGCGCGCAGCACCTCGGTGGGTACGGCGGCGATCCTGCGGTTCCTGCGCCCAGTGTGCTACCAGGACTTCCCGGACGCCTTGCTACCCACCGCGCTGCAGCAGGGCAACCCGTTGCGGTTGCGCCGCTTGCTCGACGGCCAGAGAGAGGCGTAGACGATGGCCAAGCCCAACTCAGCGGATATCGTCGTGGTCGGCGCCGGCATCATCGGCCTCGCCTGTGCCGTGCAATTGGCGCGACAAGGGCGCCAGGTGCGGGTGATCGACGCGCAGGCGCCCGGGCTGGGCGCCTCCTATGGCAATGCCGGGCACCTGGCGACCGAGCAGGTGTTTCCCATCGCCGACCTGTCGATCCTCAAGCGCTTGCCGGCCATGCTGCTGGACCCCACGGGCCCGCTGCGCCTGGACTGGACCTACCTGCCCCGCGCCCTGCCCTGGTTTATCCGCTTGCTGCTGAACCTGCGGCCGGCCCCCTACCGGCGCAGCGTGGCCGGTATTCGTGCTTTGAACGAAGCCAGTCTCGGCGCGTGGCAGCGCTTACTGCACACCATCGGGCAACCCCAGCTGTTACGCGAAGACGGTTCGCTGCTGGTGTATGAGCGCGCCGAATCCCGCGCAGCGCTGGATGCCTTGCAGCAACGCATGATCGCGCAAGGCGTGCCGGTGGCGTTCTGGTCGGCTGAAGCAGTGCACGCGGCGGCGCCGCAGTTGAGCGAGGCGATACAGGGCGGTCTGTTTTTCCCCGCTACGGGGCATTTTCTCGACCCGTACACGGTGGTTGGCGCCCTGGTAGACGCGGCCAAGGCCCTGGGCGTGGACTTCCTGCAGCAGCGCGTGCTGGACGCCCGCGTGGACGGCAGCGGCGTGTCACTGCTCACCGACCAAGGCGCAGTCACGGCGCGCCAGGTCCTGATCGCCTGCGGCGCCCACTCGGCGGCGCTGACCGCCGCACTCACCGGCAAACGCGTGCCGCTGGACACCGAGCGCGGCTATCACCTGATGCTGCCCCACGAACACGCGCGCTTGCCCTTCGCCGTCACCTCGCTGGAGCGCAAATTCATCATGACCCCCATGCCCGGCGGCCTGCGCCTGGCCGGCACCGTCGAATTCGCCGGCCTGCAACGCCCGGCGAACATGCAGCGGGCGTGGCAGTTGCATCGCTTGGCCAACGGACTGTTCCGCCAGCCGTTGAATGCTGACGAAGCCACGCCATGGATGGGTTTCCGGCCGTCGCTGCCCGACTCATTGCCGATCATTGATCGGGTGTGCGATGGCAAGGTGTTGCTTGCGTTCGGTCATCAGCATTTGGGGTTGACTCAGGCGGCGGTGACGGCAGAGCTGGTTGGGCGGTTGGCAGCAGCTGATGTGGAACAGCGCGACACATCCTTTATTGCGCCCTATCGCCTCGGGCGATTTTGATACGGCAGCAACTTACGAAAAACCAGGAGAATCCCTACAAAGAGCCGTTGAAGCCTCCGCCGCAGCTTAAAAACAAGGCTTAGCGGGCGGATGAAGGTCACACGCGCTCTGGCGTTGGCCCCATAAACGGCACGTTTAAACATCAAGCAATAATTCAACCCGTGCGCTGGAAACGTTGCTGATAAAACCATAGGCGGGCCCCTCTCCACGAGAACAACGCCGTGAAAACCCCGTCCTCTAACGACTCGATCAGCGCCTGGTGCTGGGTGGGCAAACTGACGCCGCCCCTGACGTTACTGACAACCTTGCCACGCACAGCCTTACTCGACACTTTGCGTATGCGCACCAAAGGCACGTTGGTGTTGGTGGTCGCACCGGCCGGATACGGCAAGACGACACTCTTGATGCAATGGCGACAAGCGTTGCTGGCGAGCACTCCACCGGCATCCGTAGCCTGGTTGTCATTGGACGAAGCCGACGCGGACCCTAATCGTTTCCTGTCTTATCTGATCCTTACCCTGGACCGCGCCGGGTTCGATCTGGGTCACTTACCACGCCTGGCGCACAACCAGTCACTGGATGCACAGCCCAAGCGCACGCTGACCGCCCTGCTTCACGCACTGGCCAGGGCGAACCGCCAGATCACATTGTTTGTCGATGACTATCACGCCGCCGCAAATCGTGACCTTGACCCCCTTGTGCAGGCCCTGCTCGAACAGGCCGCACCTTGGCTGGAATGGGTAGTGTCCGCGCGGATACGTCCGGATTGGCCCTTGGCACAGTGGAAGGCCCATGGCTGGGTGCATGAGGTGTCCGCCCAGGCACTGAAACTGACAATGGCCGAGACCGGCGAAATCCTGGGGGCCGAGGTTGCGCCTCGCGAACTTCAACATGTTCATGAAATAACCGAAGGGTGGCCGGTGGCTGTGCAACTGGCCCGTCTGTGGCGCGCCGAGGGTGATACATCCATGTATGGCCTGGCGGATTTTAACGGGCGCATTACCGACATGACCGACTACCTGACAGGGCAAGTGGTACAACGACTGTCGCCTGAATGTCAGGACCTCCTGCGTGACATGGCACTGCTGGAACGCTTCAATGCCGAACTGGCCAACGCTGTGCGCGGGCGCAGTGACAGCGCACGGTTATTGATGCAGATGGCCCATCTGGACGCCCTCCTCGTGCCACTGGACGCCAAGCGTCAGTGGTTTCGTCACCATCGCCTGCTGCGGGACTTTCTTAAGCAAAGCATCGATGCCGAGGCGGCACGCACTATCCATTACGCGGCGGCGCAATGGTTTGCTGAAGAACGTCACTGGGCAGCGGCAATCGCCCACGCATTGGGCGCATGCGACACGCGGCTGGCGGTCGACTTGCTGGTGCGTGCAGGGGGCTGGGAGGTGGTGCTGTACCACGGCATTCGCTACGCCCAAAGCCTGCTGCACTTGTTCGAAGAACATACCCGCAGGACAGAACCCGATCTGCTCCTGCTCCAGGCCTACTTGCACGCCAAACTCGGCGACTACGCCCTCGCTGCTCAATGGCTTGATGAAGCCCAACGTCGGATCAAGGACGCTCCGCGCCTGGCACGCGACTTTCACGTAATCCAGACACTGGCCAACGCCTACGTGGATCAATTTGAGCGCCATCCCTGCACAGACATCGTAGGCGACGGCTCGCTGGCACAGGCCACGCTCGCGTGTGTGCACGCGCTGCAAGCGTTAGTGGAGGGGCAGTTGCCGCAGGCGTTGGAGACCATCCGCGCGGCGCACCTGAAGATGCGCCTGGTCGCCAGCTTGCGCGGCGAACACTATTGCAGGGTGCATGAAGCACAGGTGCTGGCCATCGCGGGCGATGTGCGTGTGTCAGCCAGGACGGTCGATGAAACGTTGGCAATGGCCGACAGGGAGTTCGGCAGCGAAAGTTCTGTACGAGCGCTAGTGGGCTGCCTCAAGGCACAGCATCTGTACTGGCAGGGCTTATGGACCGAGGCAACGCCCTGGTTTCGCGATGGCTGGGTGTCGCTGGAGCACACGGATGGCTGGCTGGATATCGCAGCCGTCACTGCGGAAGTAGCATGGCGTATAGCGTTGAGAAACCTGGGCTTGCAACCGGCCTTGCTGGAGCTTGAGCACGCCAGTCAACTGGCGGCCTCGCGCAACTGGCAACGCCTGGCCCGGTTGGTGCGTACCTGGCGAGTCGATGCGCTGGTACAGAGTGGTTCATTGACCCAGGCGCGCCAAGAGGCGCTGGCGGCCCAATTGGAAAAGGCGGCAGCGAGCCCGGACGACTGGCGCAACCAGGAGGCCGCCACGCTGGCGTTGGCCAGGCTTAACTTCGCGACAGGCGCATCCGGCGTCGCGCTCAGTGGTTTACGATCCGGGGCCAAGGCTCTGCAGGACAAGGGTTTGCAATTGCCCGCCTGGCGCCTGCAACTACTGACCCTCGCAGGCTATGCAAAGGGCCACGCCGTTAGCCAGGATGCGGTCCTGGCGTCCATTCCAGCGTATGTGTTGCCAGGGCTGCTGTTGGAGGCCGGCCCATGCTTACTCACTGCACTTGAAGCAAGCCCCGCCATCCGTGCCAACCAGCAGGCAGTTATTACACGCATAAGGGGATGGCGCGCGCACCCTATTCGCCCACGCTCCTCATTCAGCGCCAAGGAAACCCAGATTCTAATCCTGCTTGCCGAAGGGCAATCGAACAAGGCAATCGCCCAGGCCATGGCTATTTCTGAAAACACCGTGAAATTCCACCTCAAACACGTATTCACCAAGTTAAATGTAGAGAGCCGCACAGCGGCTGTGGCTGCAGCGTTGCGCCTGGGCCTCGTTGCCGCACTTGATTGACCCACCAACCTACCCGGACGGGTAGGCCACCTGCCCTGTTCATCACGCCCTACCCGCCGCCCGTGTAGTCGCCTCCCCAGCCGCGCCCCTAGTCTTTTATCAACACCAGCGAGAGGCGTTCTCCTGGTTGCGAAAACAATAAAGACAACAGGAGGTTCCCTATGGGTATGAACGGCAAAACAGTGCGTGTGGCCACCGATGTCGGTGGAACATTTACTGACCTTGTGTATTTCGAAAGCGATTCGATCACTGGCGAACAGACAATTCGTACCGCCAAAGTCGATACCACCGCGCCGAACTTCGCCGACGGGGTGCTCAACGTGATTCGCAAAGCCAACGTCGACCTCGACACCGTGGATTTCCTGGCACACGGCACCACGGTTGTCATCAATGCCCTCACCGAGCGCCGGGGTGTCAAGACAGCCCTGATCACGACCCAGGGTTTCCGTGACGTACTGGAGATCGCCCGGGCCAATCGCCCCGACTATTTCAACCTCAAATGGGTCAAGCCGGCGCCTTTCGTGCCGCGCTATTTGCGTCGCGAGGTTGCCGGCCGCCTTGGCACCTCGGGCCGGGAACGCGAGCCGCTCGACCTCTCGCAACTGCCTGAAATCCTTGAAGCGTTTCGTGCCGACAAGGTGCAAGCCATTGCGATCTGCCTGCTGCACGCTTATGCCAACCCGGCGCATGAGCAGGCACTGTTGCGCGAAGTCCGCAGGCTTTGGCCGACCGTATCGGTCGTAGCGTCCCATCAGATCACCCGCGAATGGCGTGAGTATGAGCGCTCAAGTACCACCGCACTCTGTGCTTACATACAACCTATCGCTGCGCGTTATCTCGATGATCTCGCCGACGGATTGCGCGAGGGCGGGTATAAAGCACCCTTGTACATCATGCAGTCCAACTGCGGCGTCGATAGCGTGGAGCATGCACGGGAAACGCCGATCACCATGGTCGAGTCGGGCCCTGCAAGTGGATTTTGGGCTGCGGCCGAACTGGGAAAATTAATCGACGAGCCCAATATATTGGGCCTCGACATTGGCGGCACTACCGCTAAATGTGCGTTGATTCGCAACGGCCAGGTATCGATAAAAACCGACTACTGGATCGAGCGCAATCGAATCAATGCGGGCTATCCCATCATGGTGCCGGTAGTCGACCT
The DNA here is from genome assembly GCF_003851705.1 of Pseudomonas sp. R2-37-08W. Lineage (NCBI taxonomy): Bacteria > Pseudomonadati > Pseudomonadota > Gammaproteobacteria > Pseudomonadales > Pseudomonadaceae > Pseudomonas > Pseudomonas sp. R2-37-08W. The sequence goes on from NZ_CP027728.1 coordinate 3,117,128, forward strand.
GGTCGAGATCGGTAACGGTGGCGGGTCAATTGCCTGGGTCGACGATTTCGACAAGCTGCACGTCGGCCCCCTCTCTGCCGGCGCCGTACCGGGCCCGGCCGCTTATGGCAACGGTGGCACCATGATCACCACCACCGACGCCAACCTGGTGCTCGGGCGCATCAACCCGGATTACTTTTGTGGCGGCAGCATAGTTGCCGACCTGCCGGCTGTAACCCGCGGCCTGAATGACCTTGGGCAACGCTTGCAACTGCCGACCGCTGAAGTGGCCCGGGGCATCGTGCGCCTGGCCAACGATAATATGGTCAACGCCTTGAAGCTCGTGTCCTTGAGCCGTGGACATGACCCACGAGAATTGACGCTGATGGCGTTCGGCGGCGGCGGTGCCATGCACGCTGTCGCGCTTGCGCAAGAACTGGGCGTGGAGAAAGTTATCGTTCCACGCAGCGCGTCGGTCTTCTCCGCCTGGGGCATGACGCTCTCGGACCTGCGGCGGGACCTGTTTATCAACCGCTTCGTGGATACCACACAAGACGGCAGTCTTGCGCAGACACAGCAGTTCCTCGATGAGCTGACAGACCGCGCCCGCGAGCAGTTCGTCACTGAAGCGATCCATCCGCAACAGGTCGAACTCCAGGTTCTGTGCAAGCTGCGCTATCAGAACCAGGAACATTCCGTCGAGGTACCCCTCAACTCGCTTGAGTCCCTGCACACCGATTGGGCGGCGATCGAGCAACGCTTCCATGACCTTTACGAACAACACTACACCTATCGTCTGCAGGCACCTTTGGAAATCATCGGTTTTCACATCGTCGCCGTTGGCCAGATTGACAAGTTGACGCCCCATGCACTGCCGATTACCGGCCGCCGGGTCAGCGAAGCCTGCAAAGGCCAGCGCCTGGTGGATTACGCCCAGGAAGGCATTCATGAGGCCAGCCTTTACGACTACAGCCTGCTCGAACCCCTGATGACATTTTTCGGCCCGGCCATCGTCGAGGACGCGGGCACCACCGTAGTGGTTCACCCCGGCAACCGCGTGCACTTGGACCGCCTCGGCAACCTGCACATCATGATCAACGGCTAAGGGAGCACTGCCATGAGTAGTCTCGATATTTTCACTCGCGACATCATTCAAAACTCACTCCAGGCGATCGCGGACGAAATGTTCACCGTCATGCGCAAGGCCGCAATGAGCCCGGTGATCTACGAAGTGTTGGACATGGGCACCGGGATTACCGACGCCCAAGGCGAAATCGCCAGTTCCGGGGCGGGTATCCCGGCGTTTGTCGGCGTGCTGGACAAAGCAGTCAAGAAAATCCTGCTGCATCACCCTTTGCCTCAAGACATCGAAGACGGTGACGTTTTCATCAGCAACGACCCACATGACGGCGCGGTCACCCACCTCAATGACGTGGTGCTGGCGATGCCTGTGTTCACCGACGGTCAACTGGTCGCCTGGACCGCCAACATCGCGCACTGGAATGATGTCGGCGGCCGAGTCCCCGGATCACTGTCCACGGATGCCACGGATATTTTCCAGGAGGGTTTGCGCCTGGCATCGGTCAAGTTGATCAGCCGAGGGCAACCGATTCGCTCGGTGTTGCAGATCCTGCACGCCAACACGCGGATGCCGGACTTCATGGAAGGCGACCTGTGGGCGGGAGTGGCGGCGGTGCGCGGCGGGGCCACGCGATTGCGAGAGTTGGTGAGCAAGTACGGCAGCGCGCTGTTTCTACTGGCCATGCAAGACTTCATGGACCTTGGCGAAAAAGTTTCGCTCAGAGCCCTTGCCGCGTTGCCCGCCGGGCAATTGAACCTGGAAGAACTGCAAGACGACGGCAGTCTGTTCAAGGTGCGTATCGATATACGCAACACCGAATTGGTGATTGACCTTCGGGATAATCCCGACCAATGCCTGGGCCCGACCAACCTCAGCCGTGACGGTACTGTGGTCGCGGCACAGATGGCCTTCAAGGCGTTGACCGCCCCGCAAGGCATCACCAATGGCGGCACGTTTCGCCCGCTCCGGGTATTGACCCGCCCCGGGTCGCTGTTCGACGCGTTGCCGCCTGCCGCTGAGGGCTTCTATTTCGAAAACCTGATCCGCGTGCATGACTTGATCCTGTGTTGCCTGGCGCAACACTTCCCCGACCGGCTGCCCGCCGGAAACTTTGCCTCGGTGTGCGCCACGATCATTGGCGGCGTGCACCCGGACTCCGGCCGCACGTTCACCCTTGTCGAACCGGAAATCGGCGGGTGGGGCGCCGAACCAGGGCGCGACGGCAATAACGCTGTTTACTCCGGATTACATGGCGAAACTTACAACTGCCCGGTTGAAGTCTGTGAGGCCCGCTACGGGCTGTATGTCGAACGTATGACCCTCAATGATGAACCGGGCGGGCATGGGCAGTTTCGCGGCGGGCGCGGTGTGTGCATTGACTACCGCATTCGTGCCGACGGCAGCTTCCTGACCTGCGGCTATACGCGCTCGGTCATTCCGCCCTGGGGCCTGGAACAGGGGGCCGAAGGCACGCCCAATTACGTCGAAGTCGTCCGCACGAACGGTGACAGCGAACGCTATTGCATGGCCAGTGGCATCGCCCTGAGCGCCGGGGACCTGGTCAGGGTGCGCACTGGAGCCGGTGGTGGATACGGCCCTGCCAGCCAACGTGATCCGGACGCAGTACGCGACGACCTTAAAAACGGCTATGTCGACGCCGCCACGGCGCGGCAGGTGTACGGCCTGGTGACGTGATCCCTGGGAGAGACTGACCTCCCGCGCAGACCTCAAGAACAACAACAAAAAAGAGAGCAGCACTATGAAACCGCAATACTCATCGCGTTTATGGGTAGGGCCCACCCTTGCCTTGGTTTTAGCAATCAGCCCAGCAGCTCGGGGCGATCAGTTCATTGGATTTGCTCAACCAGGCCTACCCGGGACGTGGGCCCTGGAATCGTTTCCAGTGTTCAACCGCACCGCAAAAGGCGACGTTCGCGCCGGCAGCAATACCGTTCTGGCGTACTTTTCGGAAACCGGCGTTACGGGAACGCAGCGTGACCAATTGCAATTCTGGGTGGGCGCCGATACGGGGTATGCCAGCACCAATGGCACCCGCAACGATGATTCATGGAGCGTCGCATCACCGAACCTGGGCCTGGCTTATTACTACAACGTGCTTGAGCCCACCAGCGCTTATGGTTCGGATGACTACACCACCTTCTGGGTCAATCCGACGCTCTCCCTTGAGTTTCCCAACGGCAATGATCAAGGAACGGGTTATGGCGCTTTTGCCAACCGTTACGGCGCCAGCTTCAGCCTTCCCTTCTACGTTCGCATGGGCCGCTTTGCCGCCACGGTCACCCCCGCCGGTATCCACTACGCGGCACGCAATCGACACGCCACCGACCTCGGCGACGGCAACCCGAGCCAACTGCGCGGTGGCGTCAGTTACTGGCTGGCCAATATCGCCGCCGGGTATGCGGTGACGGACGACCTCTGGCTCGGGGTGCATCACGCCTACCACATCAACAACCGCTCGGCATCGGACTTCAAGGAGTCCCGGCAAGGCAAGATCGGTCCGGCGATGACCTACACAGGTTTCAGCAAACAGAAGTTCTACCTGTCCGCCAACCTGAATTTTGACTATTACCACAGCGATAACCTGCCCTATTCCAATAGTTTGACCATGGCTCTGGTGAAGTTTTTCTAGTGCCATCAGCCCACCGAGAGAGGAATACCCTATGGACAGTTCAAGTTCGAACAACCCCGCACAAGACGTACCCGTAACCGTACGCTGGCTCAACCCGATTGGCTGCTCGACGTTCGACACACCCATTGCGCAACTGCTGCATAGCATCAAACAACCCTCCACGCGGATCGAGGTGGTGTCGTTTGACATGAATCCCAGCCCGACACACCTGGAATATCGTGCCTATGAGGCACTCACCTATGAGCGCATCGTGCGCATTGCCCGTGACTGCGAGCCGTCGGGCGTGGATGCGCTGGTACTCGGCTGCTTCTACGATCCGGCACTGGAAGATGCCCGTGAAATATCAGGTGAAACCCTGGTAGTCGGGCCGTGCCAGGCGAGCCTGCAAGTCATGGAGCACCTGGCCAATCGGTTTTCGGTGATTGTCGGCCGGACCAAATGGATCGAACAGATGCGTACGCGAGTGAGCGGCTACGGCGCAGGCAATCGACTGGCGTCAATGCGATCGTTGGACATGGGTGTGGATGAATTCCAGCGTGACCCTGCCCTGACGCGACGCAAGATTATCGAGCAAGCCCATCGCGCGGTACAGGAAGACGGCGCCGAGGCCGTCATCCTCGGTTGCACCATCGAGTTCGGTTTTTTCGAGCAGGTACAACGGGAAGTGGGCGTACCGGTGATAGACCCCGTCGTCGCTGCCTTCAAGGTCGCGGAATCCATGGCAGGAATGAAGCGCCGGTTTGGATGGCGGCCCAGTCGGGTGGGCAGTTGTGAACCGCCGCCTGAAGCCGAAATCGCACGGTTCGGACTCTTTCAGGGCCCTGCCCCCATCGGCAACCGCGTTGAAGCCTGACACTAAAGAGGATCGTCACCATGAGTGAGATACCGTCGACGCTCGCCCCCAACGTGGGTGATGTGTTCAAAGACGTCCCCCTGACACGCACGCATCTGCGATGCTGCCTTGTCCTGTTCCTGGTATTTGCGATCGAAGCCTGGGAGATGATGATCATCGTCTACACCGCGCCGCTGATTGCAGAAGAGTTTTCCCTGGATGCGCTTGCCGTAGGCAACCTGATCGGCGCGATGTTCATCGGCATGCTGCTCGGCGCGCTGGCGTGGGGCAGGCTCGCTGAACGCATTGGCCGTAAACGCGCAATTATCTGGAGCCTGGCCTCGTATGGGGTGGTTTCGCTGGCCAGCGCATTTTCGCCAGACTACACGACGCTATACGCCTTGCGCCTGCTGTCGGGCGTTGCAGCGGTGGGCATGATGGTGGTGACCTTTGCGCATTTCCAGGAGCTGTTGCCGATACGCCATCGAGGTGCACTGACCGTGTATCTCGCGTCCGGCTGGCCCATCGGCATGCTGCTGGCCCTCGGCGCGACGGTCTGGTTGCTGCCCCAAGGATGGCGAGCGATCATCATCTTGAGCTCGCTCGGTGGGCTCTGGGCCATTGCGGTCGCGCGCTGGGTTCCGGAGTCGCCTTACTGGCTGGCCTCAGTGGGCCGACAACAGGATGCCCGGGCATCGATCAATGCCTTGAGCCGGGGCGCAGTGAAGCTCGATGATGAATGTGTATTGCAGGTTGACCGCAGTACCTCGGGCCTGCACCGGGAATTGTTCAAGGGCGGCTTGCTCGGCATCAGCCTGCTGCAGATCACCGTCAACTTCACCTTCTCCTGGGGCTACTGGGGCTTACAGACGTGGCTCCCGACGTTGCTGCAACAACGTGGCCTCAACCTGCCGCAAAGCTACGGTTTCATTGCGCTGTCAGCGCTATGCATGATCCCCGGATACATGGCTGCGTCGTACCTGACAGGACGTTTCGGGCGCAAGAAAATCATCGTGGGTTTTATCAGCGCCTCCGTGCTGGCCGGCTACGGTTTTGCCAATTCCACCAGCCTGGAAATGCTCTACCTGAGCAACTTCGCCTTGGCATTCTTCAGCCTGGGGGCATGGGGCGTATGGGGCACGTGGATCGGTGAGCTGTACCCGACATCGTTGCGTACAGTGGGCTATGGCTGGGCGATTTTTGCGCAACGTGTGGCGAACGTACTGGCGCCCTCGCTGATTGGTGCGCTGATCGCATACGGTTCGTCGTTCAACCAGACGACCACGATCATCAACGCGTTCCTGGTGGTCACGGTGGTTCTCACCGCGTCCATGCCCGAAACCGAGGGCAAGGCATTACGTTGAAGTCACCTGTTCAGCGCAGAATCCGACGCGTCGCAGGACTCTGCGCTGACTGTGCCCCAGTTCAAAACCAGGCTGAATGACAGCCGCCACACCAAACCATCATTTTCCCTATGGAAACGGAGTTCCCATGGACAATCAACACCCCCCAACCCGCCTGGTAGTGCCCATGCAGCGCGGGGTTTATCAGAATAACGGCGCTTCACCCTGGTTCTGCACCCTGAAACTTGGCACCCCGGCTCAACCGCTCAGGTTCGCGATTGACACGGGTACGAATATGAATTGGATTACCTCGACACTGTGCCCTGCCGACCAGTGCGTGCACTTTTCCGGTGGCCGTTTCGATTTCGCAGCGTCCAGCACCTTCGCCTTTACCGACTGCCTGCGACGCCCCTACAGCTTCGGACCCTGGGGCACGATGCAGGTCGAGGCCGCCAGCGACGTATTGGCCGTTCCCAGCGACGACCTCGTGGATATCCAGTTGTTCTTAACGGCCGCCTACGAGGGAGAGCAATTCAAACAGCTGGACTGGGACGGTGGCCTGGGCCTGCCGTGCAGCAGTGCCTACCTGGAAAACCGCAACTCGTTTGTACTTCAATCATTGATGCGTGAAGGTCAACTGGCCCCTACCTGTCCCTACGTGACGTTTGATTGGAACAGCCGGTCGCGCAACGGCACTTGCCAAATGGGCGCCGTCGATCCGTCAAAAACCCAAGGGCCCCATCTGTTTTTACCTTGGTCCGTCTATAACAAGTTGCCCGGAGTGGAATACATCTGGTCAACAGCGCTGGAATCCTATTCGGTCGGCTCGCACTTATTGGCGAGGGACATTCAATTCGCACTCGATTCCGGCTCTTCACAATTCAAGGGCGACGATTCACTTATGCGTCAGACATTGGCGCTTATTGCACAGGGGGAGCACCCAGATATCGTGCTCGGGTTCACCGATGGAGAAATAACCTTAGGCGCAGACCTTTATAACTGCCTGATCGAGGAAGGCCCGCAAAAAGGCCAAAGGCTGCCTCAGTTCGCACCGTTGGGCATGACTGACCTGGTGTTGGTCGGGTCGCTGGTGATGGAGCACTGCTACACCGTGTATGAGTATCAGGTGGTCAAATGTGATCGCGAGGTCTATTCGTTGGCGCCCGTAGGTGTTTGGTTGTTCAATCGGCCCGACGGCCCGCAGATCATTACGCGATCCTCTTCGAAACGCTTCGTACCTGGAGCGCGAGCGGTACTCAACCATAAAGTCACCCTCCCAGGCCCTATGGCTAAAACGACTTCGGTGGCGGGCATCTGGAAAAACGCCTATGGATCAGTCATGAGCCTGGAGGTATCGGGACAAAACATCCACGGGTCGTATCGTTCCTCAACCGGCTCGACGGGCGAGTACCGGATCACCGGATATTCGGCGGGGCCAGGCGCAACCCGTACCAAGAGTCAGCCAGTCGCATTAGCCATTGAATGGCACGATCTAGGTAATGAAAAGCCCGATCCCAGCTGGAACTGGACCTCGGGACTCAGTGGCCAATTGAGTGTCTCGCCCGAGGGTGATGTGCTGACCCTTTCCCACCTGTTGGTTGCCAGTGGCGATTTCCCTGAGCTTGCGAGCTGTGGTACCTATGTCGACAAGCTGATTTATCATCGGGTTGAACCGTCACTGCGTCATGCGCCGGTTGCCCCCTCAGAATGGCTGCCGGTTGAAAACGCCCTGGCAGGCAGATGGAACGCCGCTGATGGCGCATCGTTGGTACTGAGTGTGCGCAGTGATAGCCAGCAGCGCTTTGGAAGCGTTCACGGCCATTTCACCAGCGTCCACTCAAGCATAGCCACTGAAATTTCCGGCTTTACCGACATCCATGCGCTGGCCAGCAAACTCACCTTGCAGTCAGTCAGCATCACCGTCGCCAACACGCAAGACTCAACAGTTTCCAGTCTGAGCGGGATTCTGGATTTAAAGAGCGACGCGTTGCATCTGCAGGTTTTGGCCAGTTCATCAATCGCTCCCAACCATGCGTACCTGGCCACCAAACTCTCAGCCATGCAGTTCACTCGCGCTACTTGACCAACCTTTTTTCTTTCGATGGCCTGTAGCCGAAATACGCGCTGTAACACTTGCTGAAATGACTCGGCGACACGAACCCGCACGCCACCAGCACATCGACTTGCGACAGCTCGGTGTGCTGCAACAGGCGCCGCGCTTCGGTGACGCGCAATTCCATGTAATAGCGTTGCGGCGTGGTGCCCAGTTGTTCCTTGAACAGACGCTCCAGCTGGCGGCGCGAGCGGCCGGCGTAGACGGCGAGCTGGTCGAGTTCCAGGGGTTCTTCGAGGTTGGCGTCCATCAACTTGACCACTTCGCGCAGCGGTGCGCTGACGCAGACGTTTTCGGTCGGTTTGATACGCCGGTAGCGCGACTCTTCGAAGGCGAGAATGTCTTCGATGCCTTCGACCAGCGCCTTGCCGTGCAGGCTCTTGATCCAGTCCAGGGCCATATGGAAGGCGCCCGACGGGCTGGAAGCGGTCAGGCGATCACGGTCGATTACATAGGGCTCGCTGGTCACCTGCGCGGCCTTGGACACCTCCGCCAGCGCCGGGCGATGCTCCGGGTGGATGGCGCAGCGGTAGCCCTGCAACAACCCGGCACGGCCGAGGAACCACGAGCCGTTCCACAAACCGGCAAGCCCGATGCCGTGTTCGGCGGCGGCGCGCAGGATGTGAATGAAGTCTTCACTGGCCTTGAGTTCGGTGCGAAACCCGCCACAGATCACCAGCAGGTCCAACTCCGCCAGCACGGCCAGTTCCAGGCGCGCATCGGGGCGGATGACCAGCCCAAGGTCGCTGATGACTTCACGCTCGTCCCAACCGAACGTGCGCGTCGCGAACAGCTCGGGGCGCAGCAGGTTGGCGGTGACCAGGGTGTCGAGGGTTTGGGTGAAGGCAGGCAGGGAGAAGTGTTCGAGCAACAAAAAGCCGATGCGGGTGACCGCAGCCGGCTGCCGGGGGTTGTCATTGAGGTAGCGCAGGTTCTTGCCCTTCATGCCACCGCTGAACTGGCGTCTTTCCATCGAGGGTTGGCCCACTCTTCTTGTTGATGCAATGGGCGCTATCTTAGGGGCAAATGGGGTACCTGTCTCAATCCATGCCGCTGATCTTTAAAACCGTGGGGCTTTTAAACCCCCCGGTTCAGCCGCTGCGGCGCAATCTGATACGGTTTTTTGCGCGCCATCTGGGTCTGTATCGAAAACCGCCCGAGGCGGACAATGGCGCCACCCCGACATTTCTGTCGCCCCCCTTCCCTTCGGAGGCCTTATGACCAAGATGGCTATTTTCCTGTTCGGTTTTCTGGTGCTGACCATCGGCATCGGCTTGCTGGCGACCATCTCGCCGGTCTAGTGCGCTGTCACCCGACAACGAGCATCGGATACAACGACAGCACCAACAGACCCGCCATCGTCCAGTTGAACACCTTCAACCAGCGCGGTTCGCGCAATACGCTGCGCAAGCCGCTGCCGCAGCCGACCCACACGCACACACTGGGCAAGTTGACCACGGCAAACACCAGCGCAATCACCAGCACATTGGTCACATAACCCTCGGCCGGCGTGTAGGTAGTGATCGCGCCCAGCGCCATGATCCATGCCTTGGGGTTGACCCACTGGAAGGCCGCTGCGCCGAGAAAAGTCATCGGCTTGCCCTGTTCGTCAGTGCTGTCCGCCATGCCGCCAGCGTTGGCGATCTTCCAGGCCAGGTACAGCAGATAAGCAGCACCGACATAGCGCAACAGCGTGTACGCCCAGGGGAACAGCTTGAACACTTCGCCCAGGCCCAACCCCACGCAAATCACCAGCACCATGAAGCCAATACTGATACCCAGTGCATGAGGCATCGAACGCCGAAAGCCGAAATTCACGCCAGAGGCCAGCAACATGGTGTTATTGGGGCCCGGCGTGATCGAGGAGACGAAGGCGAACAGCACAAAGGCTGACAGAAGGCTGGTGGACATGAACATGGCGCGGCATCCAAGCGGAGTTGATGTCCTGCGACAGTAGAGGGTTGCGCAGTTTATCGCCCCATACAGCTGGTGTTGGATCGAGGAATACACTTTGATGACATGGGTTTCACAAAGCTTTCACAGACGCAGGCCTAAGGTTAACCCAGCTCCTACATGAACACCTTTTAGCCCGCTCCCCCATCGCGGGCTTTTCTTTGCCTACGAATAACGCGGTGGACACGGTGATAGAGAATCTGGACGGCCCCAGGACCGCGCAGCAGGAATTGTTCTACGACCTTGAAGATGCCAGCGCTGTCATCGGCTGGTCGGTGGTTGAACTGACGGCCCTGGCGGCCGCCGGCAACGCGTGTGATCAGGCGCCAATGCTTAAGGTATGCGCGTTGTTAGCCGTCCAGCAGCAACGTATTGAAGCCTACGCGCAGGAAGTCAAAGCGCAGCGGATCAGCAGAGCCGAAGCGGCTGGTTGAGGCCAGCCGGCAGGTTATGGGGAGTCAGCGGCTTTGCGCTGAGTGCTGCCCGTCGCCGGCGCGTTGTTTTTTTACACGCTTTCGCGCTCTGAGTTCGTATTGATGATGAAAGAACCAGGCCACCAAGAGTAGGCCTGTCACACCGAAAACCAGGGTTAACAGCTCTAATGCGGTACCTTCGTGTGAAAACATTTTTCGTTCCTCGTCCTGAAGCCGTGTGACTGGAAAACAGTCGCACCGAAATTGTTTGTAACAATACAAACATTTCCAGGGTAGTCGGCCAAGACGCTGATGACAACCCTGACGGGGCTATAACCCTTGATCTAGACGCGTCACCCGTCGAAAAACCATTCAGGAACCCCTGTGGCGAGGGAGCTTGCTCCCGCTGGACTGCGTAGCAGTCCCCTTCCAGGCCCCCGCCCGAGCCGAGCGAGCCCTCCCGTACGCACCACGAGCGCAAAAAAACCCGGCACCAGGCCGGGTTCGGAAAGTTGAATCAACCACTAGTTATCCGGATGCTCACTCGCCACCGAATCGGCCGCATCTACATCGGACATATCCTCCTCCAGAGGCGCCTCGTCGTCCGGCGGCAACGGAATGCCATCTTCGTCGCGCTTGGGATCGTGCCCGGTTTCGTTGTCCGTGCTGCGGGTCACTGCCTGCTGGGAAAGGTTTCCTGGGGCATTTTCATTGATGTGCATGCTGGCTCTCCGTTCAAAAACGCTCGGGATATCCGCGCTTGATATTCAGAGACGGCATGGCAGGCAGAGTGCCGGCTGTTAGACGAATGGTGGTCGGCTCAGCGTTTCCGGAGTCGGCGCAAACACGTCCTTAGTTGCATGCGACCTGCCTGAGCTGCTGGTAGGCCACCACCAGTTGCTCCAGGCTGAACGCCAGGTTTCGCCCACTGGGGTTGGGCAAGACCCACACGGCGGCATTGCCGAAAGTCCTGCTCTGCAGCCCCCACTCCACGTGGCGCTGCCCGGATAACGCCGCATACGCCGCCTTGCCGAGAAACGCCACATAGCGCGGTGCATAACGAGCGATCTTCTGTTCGAAAGCCACGGCCGCTGCGATGAACTCCTGCCTGGACAATTGATCGGCCCGTGCCGTTGGCCGTTCGACCACGGCGGTCAGTCCGCACTGGTACTGAAGCAGGGTGCGATCACTTTGCGCAGGCACTTGCCCAGGCGTAAACCCGGCCAGATGCAGCGTGCGCCAGAAACGATTGCCTCGGCCCGCAAAGTGATGCCCTTGAGCGGCAGCGGTCATGCCGGGGTTGATTCCGCAAAACACCACCGCCAACTGCTCGGCCAGTATGTCTTCTAGGCCTTCATTCACCGCAGATCACGCTTACCGCCTTGCGTACCAACTCGGTCAGCTCATTGCGGGGTTTACCCGCCCGTGCACGGATAGAGATGCTGTGCAGCAACGATGACGCCAGTACCGCCAGCGCTGCGGCGTCAACATCGCCTCTCAACTCTCCGGACTCAATGGCCGCTCGCAGGCGCACTTCCAGGTCGGCATCGAGGCGGCCGAGGCGGTCCGACAGCACCGCGCGAATTTCCGGGTCCTCGACCGCTTCGGTGGTCGCCGTGCCGATCGCGAAGCAGCCACGCGGCTGACCTTCGCCCGAAAAGTAGATCGACAACTGCCCCTCATAGAAACGCAGCAACGCCTCACGCAATGTCAGGCTGCTATCCGTCAGCGCCGCCTGCATCTCGGCGCCGGCAACGTCCCAATATTGCTCCAGCGCCCTGATGTACAGCGAATGCTTGCCACCGAAGGCCGCGTAAAGGCTCGGGCGATTCATGCCTGCCGCTGTGGCGATGCTGTCCAGAGACGCGCCGGAGTAGCCGGTACTCCAGAACACATCGAGCGCTTGTTGCAGCGCTGTCTGCGGGTCATATGCACGGGGTCGGCCGCGGCCTTTACCCTCTGTCGGTTTATTTTGTGCCATATCGTACAAAATCCTTGCAGGAAGGTGCATGTGGGGATATTTTTACACCATCGCACAAAAACAAGGAATCACAAATTCCTTGATCCATGTTTGTTCACGCGAAGCTCAAACCGGGTGTTGCAACGACGAAACAGAGGTGGCGGAGCAACCCTCCCAACCACCTGCGGGTTTGCTTTCCAACAGCAGTTATTCCTGTCGGTGCCAGGCGACGACGCCAGGCCCGGCTTCCCGGTTAAAGGTGCACTCGATCATGACTACGCAAATCGACCTCCCGGCTTCGCAGGCCTTTGAAACCCCATCGCCCATCAACACCTCCTTGAAGGAAAAGGTGCGGCCCTGGCTGATGGTCGGCGTGCCCGCGCTCTTCGCCGTCGTTGGCTACGCGTACTACGTGGCCGGCGTGCCTTTCATCACGACCAATAACGCCTACGCCCGGGTAGCCAAGGCCACGATCAACGCACGTATTTCCGGGCAGGTAGTGGAAATCATGGTTGACGACAATCAAAAGGTGGCCCAAGGCCAAGCGTTGTTTCGCATCGACCCCAAGCCGTTGCAGATCGCGATCGATCGTGCCGAAGCGCAACTGGGTGTCGCACGGCTGCGCATCGATGGCCTCAAGGCCAGCTATCGCCAGCAACAGGCGCAACTGCAGTCGGCGAAAGCGTCGGCGGGCTTCGACCGCAAGGAATTTGCCCGCAAGAAAGCGTTGGTGGCAACCGAGTTCGTGTCCCGTTCCCTTTATGAACGCTCGGAAACCGACCTCAAGGTGGCGCTGCAGCGCATCGCGTCCATCGAACAACAGATCGCCGCCACCGTTTCAGCGTTGAACGGCAACCCGAACATCGAAGCCGACACTCACCCCAGCGTCCGAGAGGCCAGGGCCATTCTGGACGAGGCGCAGCTCTACCTGTCGTATGCCACGGTTTACGCGCCGGCTGACGGTATCGTTGCCAAGGTCGATGACGTTCAGGTGGGCAACCACCTCGACAGCGGCGCGCCGGCCTTTGCGTTGATTGACGACCGCCAAACCTGGGTTGAGGCCAACTTCCGCGAAACCCAGCTGACGCACATGCGCCCCGGCCAGGAAGCGACCATCCGCATCGACACCTACCCGGACCGCGTGTTCAAGGCCCACGTCACCAGCATGAGCCCCGGCGCCGGTTCGGACTTCGCCCTGCTGCCGCCGGAAAATGCCACCGGCAACTGGGTGAAAGTGGTCCAGCGCGTCCCGGTTCGCCTTGAACTGGATGACGCAGACCCTGCCCTGCCGCTGTTTTCAGGCACCAGCGCTACGGTCACGGTGGATACCGGACATCGCACGCCATGGTGGCACCCGCTCAAATCGTTACTGTCGGCAGGTCACTTGCAATGAACGCCCATGCTCAGACAACCCCGCATGCAAGCAGTGCGCGCTCGCTCAGGTTGGCCGTTCTGCTCGCGACCTACATGCAGTCGGCGAACCTGCCGTTGCCGAACGCGGTACTGCGGTTGATTCAAGGCAGCCTGTCGATGACCGACGACCAGGCGGGCTGGATCTTCACCGCGTACCTGGCGGCGAGCGCGATCACCCTGCCGGTCGCGCAATGGCTTACCGCACGTTTTGGCTTGAAGCGGGTGTATCAAGCCGCGCTGGCCTTCTTTGTGCTCGGCTTGCTGCTGGCTACGGTTTCCAGCACTGCGCTGGCGTTCATCGGCGCACGAGTCATCCAGGGCCTGGCCAGTGGCGTGTTGGCGCCCCTGTCGATGGCAATTGCCATGGAGACGTTGGCCCCCGAAAAACGCCTGAAGTTCGGCGCAACCTGGACGGCCATCGTGCTGGTGGGCATCGTCAGCGGCCCGGCCATCGGTGGCTGGATTGCCGAGCATTACGACTGGCGCCCGATTTTCTACGTCAGCCTGCCGTTGTCGGCCTACATCTTCCTGGTCGTGGCATTGCTGCTGGCCGAGAAAAAAGCCACGAAGGCCCCGGCGTTCGACTTCTTTGGTTTTGGTACCTTCACCCTGGCATTGATCAGCCTGCAAATGCTGCTCGACCGTGGCGAGCGCATGGACTGGTTCGACTCGCCGGAAATCTGGGCCGAGGCGCTGGCCAGTGCGCTCGGCCTGTATGGGTTCCTGGCGCATGTATTGACCAGAAAGGCTCATTTCCTCAACAAGCGTCTACTGGGTGATCGCAATTTCGTGCTGTCGACGATCATTTTTTTCGCCGTGGGTTTTGTGCTGCTGTCGACCATGGCCCTGACGTCGCCGATGCTCAATGAGATTCTCGGCTACCCGCCTGACACCACCGGTGCGCTGACCCTGCCACGGGGCATCGCCCTGGTCGGCGGGTTCCTGTTGATGGGGCGTGTGCCTGAGCGCTTCGACCGTCGACTGTTCGTGGCGGCAGGCGCGGGAGCGGTGATTTATGCCAACTGGCTGATGCTCGGCTATTCGCCGTTGATGGACGGCTGGCCCGTTGCGGTAACCGGTGCGATACAGGGAATCGGCATCGGCATCCTGATGCCGGCGCTGACCAAGGTTGCGTTCAGCACCCTCGACCCCGCGTTGCGTGCCGAAGGCACCGGCCTGTTCAATCTGTCGCGGGTATACGGCAGCACTCTCGGCGTGGCGATCGTGCAGATTTTCTTCTTCAACACCACCCAGGCGATGCACTCGGCGCTGGCCAGCAACGTGACGGCCTATCGCGCTGCTGCCCATTTCGGCAGCGCGCCGCTGTCGCTGCAGGCGCTTGAAGGGCTCAACCACCTGATCACCCACCAGGCGGCGTTCATCGCTGTGGTCAACCAATTCAAGATCCTGATGGTGGCCATGCTGGTGGTGTGCCCGCTGATGCTCTTTCTTCGCAAACCTGCTGCGGCCAACTAGCTTCGTGGAGTGTGCCCAATGAAATCCATCCACCTGTTCCAACCGAAACTCGCGGCACTGTCGGCACTGGCTTTTCTCTCGGCCTGCAGCGTTGGCCCTGACTTCAAAGCACCTGAACCGAGCCCTTCGCAGCATTACGACCCGCAGGCCGAACAACGTCTGGGCGCTCAGCAACGCATTGCGCTCGGTCAAAAAGTCAGCGGGCAATGGTGGTCTGCCTTGCGCTCAGCCAAGCTGGACCAGGTAATGCGCCGTGCCATTGATGGCAACCTTGAACTGGTTGCTGCCGACGCAACCCTTCGCCAGGCGTCTCAAGCCGTGGCAGCGGCACAAGGTGCGCTGTACCCGCAAGCCGACTTCGGCGCCACGGCGGGTCGCCAGCGCGTGCACAACGCCCAGGCACCTTCGACCGCCAATATCTACGCGGTCGGGCCTAGGGTCGGTTTTGATCTGGATGTGTTCGGCGGCAATCAACGGCTGGTCGAACAGCGGCAAGCGTTTACCGAGCTGCAACGGCATCGTTTCGAAGCGGCGTACCTGACCCTGACCGGCGAAGTCGCCAGTCAGGCCTTGCGGGTGGCCTCGGCCAATGCGCAAATCCTGGCCGTGGAAAAACTGCTGGCCAATGACAGCAAAAACCTCGAACTGGTGCGCGCGGCCCGTCTCAACGGCAGTGCCACGCGAATCGACGTGTCGTTGGCCGAAACGCGTCTGGCCCAGGACCGCACCCTGCTGCCACCGCTGGCCCAGCAACGGCAGGCGGCCGGCCATGCGCTGTCGATCCTGGCCGGCAAGGGACCGGCTGACTGGATCGCGCCGGACTTCCATCTCGATGAATTCACCTTGCCATCAAACGTGCCGGTGAGCCTGCCCTCGGAAATGGCGCACAACCGCCCGGACGTACGCCAGGCCGAGGCCGGGCTGCACATTGCCAGCGCCGCTGTCGGCGTGGCCACCGCCAATTTGTATCCACGGGTGACGTTGTCCGCCTCGTTCGCCCAGGCGGCGTCAGGCAATGGCGCTGCTGCGCTCTGGGGTTTCGCGGCGGGCGTCGCCGGGCCGATCTTCAATGGCGGCAGCCTCAAGGCCGAGCAGCAGGCAGCGATTGAAGGCTACAACGCGGCGCTGGCCGGCTATCAGCAGACCGTCATCAGCTCGTTCGGCCAGGTCGCGGACACGCTGCAAGCGATCAACCATGACGCCGAAGAGTTGCGCGCCCAAGAAGAGGCCCTGCAAGCGGCGCAAACCAGCCTGGGGCTGAACCAGCAAGCCTACGCCCTGGGTGAAACCAGCATCCTCCAGGTATTGGAAGCCGAGCGCGCCTATCAACAGTCGTTGCTGGGCCATGTCCGCGCGAAGACCGCGCAGTACCTCGACATCGTGCAGCTGTTTGTCGCCCTCGGCGGCAACACCGTCGGCGTCGGTGAGCAACGGATTGCTCGCCACCAAGCCCCACAACGTGCCTATCAGTAGAGGCTGCGGCCTCGATATTGGAGTAATGACATGTCCTACGAAGCGTTTCACGATGAACTGCGCGCTACAACATTTGCGCTGAATCACGGCACGGGCAAAATGCCCGCCGTCGGTTTCGGCACCCTGTTCAAAGACCTCAGCGTCACCACCGAGGCGGTCACCCACGCGCTGGAAACCGGGTTCCGCCATTTTGATTGCGCCGAGCGGTATCGCAACGAAGAACGTGTAGGCGTTGCCTTCAAAGCCTTCATGGACACGGGCAAGGCGCGGCGCGAAGACCTGTTCATCACCACCAAGCTGTGGAACACCAACCACCGTCCCGAGCGCGTATTGCCTGCGTTCGAGGCCAGTTGCCGTCGGCTTCAGGTGGACTACATCGATTGCTATCTGATCCACACGCCCTTCGCATTCAAGGCAGGTGACGATCAGGACCCACGCGATGCGTTCGGTCATGTCCTCTACGACAACGACGTGAAGCTGATCGACACCTGGCGGGCGCTCGAGCAACTGGTGGATGAAGGCCGTTGCGGATCTATCGGCCTGTCCGATATCACGCTCCAAGCGCTGAAGGAGCTTGTCGCCCAGGCGCGGATCAAGCCTGCCGTGGTGCAGGTCGAATCCCACCCTTACCTGCCGGAATGGGAACTGCTGGAATTCTGCAAACAGCATGGAATCGTCGTCCTCGCCTTTGCCCCACTCGGGCATGGCATGGAGCCGAACGTGTTGGAAGACGAGGTGATTACCAGTATCGCCCGGCATTTGCATCGCACGCCGGCCCAAGTATTGCTGGCTTGGGCGGTACAGCGCGGCGCCGCGTTCCTGACCACCTCGGCGACACCGAGCCATATCCGCGAAAACTTCAACATCACCACCCTGCCCCATAGGGCCATGCAGGAAATTCGCGAAGAGATCACCACGCGCATACGCTTCAACTCGGTGGTCGAGACGGGGGTTCCGGGTTTCATCCCGCGCAAACACTAGTACGCGACAGGGACGGCGCTGGCCGTTCCTTTTTCCCTTGAGGTGATAATGATGGATGTTTTCCAGACCATGCGCTGTTTCCTGGCGGTCGCCCAAAGCGGCAGTTTTACTGCGGCGGCCCAGTTGCTGGACACCACCACGAACCACGTTTCCAAAGCGGTCACCCACCTCGAGGCCCGCCTGCAAACCCGCCTGATCAACCGCACGACCCGGCGCCTGGCGCTGACCGAGGCCGGCACACGTTACCTGCAACGCTGCGAGAAGATTCTGGACGAGCTGCGGGAGGCCGACGAGGAAGCCGGCACCGCACAGGTCACGCCCGTGGGCCGCTTGAAAATCCACGCCATGGCGGCCGTCGGCAATCACTACGTGATCGACGCCATCGCAAAATACCGAGAGACCTATCCCTCGGTACTGTTTGATTTGACGCTGAACAATCGGCTGCCGGATCTGCTGGAGGAAGGCTACGACATGTCGATCGTGCTGGCGCGGGACCTGCCGGATTCGGGCTTCGTTGCGCAGCGGCTGGGCACCACCTACAGCATCCTGTGCGCTTCGCCTGACTACCTGAACAAACGCGGAATGCCCGACACCCCGGGTTCGCTGGGTGAGCGTGATTGCTTGAGAATCGTCAACACGGTCATGCCGGCTGAACACTGGATTTTCGAAGGGCCTGAAGGCGTGGAAACCGTGACCACGCCGCTGTCGCCGTTCCACGTCAACACCGCCGATGCCATGACCGTCGCCATCACGCTTGGCATGGGCATTGGCATCCAGCCGATCGCGTCCGCCGTGGCCGGCCTCAAGGCAGGCACCCTGGTGCGGGTGCTGCCGAAATATCGTTTCGAAGAGTTGAACCTGTTTGCGATCTACCCTTCACGAAAATTCGTCGATGCCAAAATCAAAACCTGGGTGGCGTTCCTTCAAGACTACATGCCGGGATTGCTGGCGAACGATGACAAAATTGCGCGCTCGTCAGAACGGGCCTGAAGGCCGCGCATCCTCGGATGCGCGGCGGGATGTCGTCTTCACAACACAAACGTAGCCCCACGCGTATTCACAAACAGCGCGTAGATCGAATGACTACTGGCCATGAACAGCCGATTCCCTTCACGCCCCCCAAAGCACACATTCGGGCAGCGCTCTGGCAGCGAAATGTGCCCGATGGGCTTGCCCTGCGGATTGAACACGCGCACGCCATCGAGTTTTTCCAGGTCAGCCTTGGGATCCCCATTGCCGCCCCAGCCGCACCACAGGTTGCCGGCTTCGTCGCATTTGATGCCGTCGATTGCGGCATAGTCCAGCCCCTCGATGTGCTTGCGGCGTTCGCCCAGCGTGCCGTCGTCCTTCACGGCAATCGCCCAGATCAGGCGATTGGGCTTGGCGCGACCTTCGACGACGTACAGGGTTTTCTCATCGGGAGAAAAGCACAGGCCGTTGGGGCCATTGAGGTCGTCGATTACCCGCGTGACTGCTTGGCTCTCGCCGTCGATGCGGTACACGGCGTGGGGCTGGGTCGGGGTGATTTTGTGCCCTTCGTAGTTGTTGCCGGTCTGGAATGGCGGGTCGGTGAACCAGATCGATCCGTCACTTTTGCAGACAATGTCGTTGGGCGAATTGAAGCGCTTACCGTCGAAGCTGTCGGCCAGCACGGTGATCGTGCCATTGTATTCGGTGCGCGTGATGCGACGGCCTTCGCTGGTGGTGGTCGAGCCTTCGCAGACGATCAGACGCCCCTGGCGATCCCGGCACATGCCGTTGGAGAAATTCGAGTGTTCGCGGTACACGGTGAAGGTGTCGCTGATCTCGTCCCAGCGCATGATGCGATTATTGGGAATGTCGCTGACCAACAAATAGCGGCCATCACCGACCCACACCGGCCCTTCGGCCCAGCGCATACCGGTGGCGAGTTTTTCAACACTGGCGTTGAATACACGTAGCTCGAGAAAACTGTCGTCGAGGATGTGAACCAATGGATCAGGGTAACGCTGGCTCAAGGGTTCGGCGGCCTCGGAGAGCCGGGTCAGTGTGGTGCTGCCGAGGGTGGCGAGCGTGGCGGAAACAGCGAGGGATTTTTTCAGGAAGCTGCGGCGGGTATTGCCCTTTGCTTGGGTAAGGGTTTCAGGCGTGGCGGACAGGGTTGAGTCCATGAGTGGTCTCCGTCGTTTTATTTTTGTTGGAGACTAAGTAATACCTTGTGGTAGGACATCGTACAAGTGGTTGTTGCTTGAGCGCTGGCGTAGGCGGGGTTTACCTTGAGCTTAATGCGCAAGCGTTATATATCCTGCCCTCGCTGCGGATGGAGGGACACGCCTGACGCAATCACCGACCGCTGGCACTG
This sequence comes from Pseudomonas sp. R2-37-08W, assembly GCF_003851705.1. Taxonomy (NCBI): domain Bacteria; kingdom Pseudomonadati; phylum Pseudomonadota; class Gammaproteobacteria; order Pseudomonadales; family Pseudomonadaceae; genus Pseudomonas; species Pseudomonas sp. R2-37-08W. The sequence goes on from NZ_CP027728.1 coordinate 3,137,136, forward strand.
GCCTCTTCTCACTATCAGACATTGGAAAGTGTATTAGGCACGTCAGCTGGTGGGAGACCGAAGGCATAGAAATCATTGGCTGGATCGTGCCAGCAACCTCTGCGCATCGACAGGCGGTCATCTTTCTACCGAAACGAGCAGAGCATAACGGTGCCGACGGGCAATGGCGAAAATTAGTAACTCGACCTATGCACTATGACTATGGTGATACCCGGTAGCGGCAACCAGGACCACTGCGCAAGCTATTGAAATTGAAGAGTTACAGGCTGGATGTGTGTTAGTTCCTGTAGGTTGTGAAATCTTTATTCATCCGATGTATCAAAAACAGCAACCCTTGGCTTAAAGAATTCTGGTTACCTGCCGCTATAGAGGCTGGTTCCGATAACGCTACTTGCAACGCCAATATCACAGCAATTCAATCGGCGCCTCCCTATAACTACACTGTCGAATTTGAAATCAAATAATCCGACATTTGTATAGGCACCCTAGCTGAAGACAGCTCTCGAGCTCTCCTCAGCGCATGGAGTATTACCATGGATATTTCGATCAAATCGTATCAAGCAAGTACACAGGCAAAGGCTCCTACACAAGAGAAGCTTCCTTCGTCCAACCCTGTAAATTTACCTTCAGGGGATGCCACCCTCAAGACGACCGAGACCGTCACAATCTCCGATTCTGCACGGGCACTGTACGCATTAAGTAACGCTGATGACAAACAAGCCTCTATGTCCAATAGGGATTTAAAAGGACAATATGCAAAGGGTCAGAGCGATATGTACAATTTCGGGCAGCGGATTGCTGGTGGGAATCTTAATAATAAGGATCTACTTCCCAAAACAGACGACCCTACCCGTTTGGCGTTAGGTCAACAGTCACTAGATTACGCAGTTGGGCTGTCTAAGCTCCCCCCAGAAAAACTTCCAAACCCATTTGAAGGTATGGCCCGAAACGGGCTAAGCAATATTGTTTATGATGATTCAGGAACCTATACGGATGCAGAACGATATGCCGCTTATGGGGAGCTTAGTAAGCAGGATGAAACATATTTTTCCAAGTTGTACGCCAATATAACGAACGGCGGTGACAACAGTGAAATCTTCAAAGGCATCATGGACTATTTCGATGATCTTCCAGAGGTCGAGAAAGCGGCATACCCTGATGGCTTTAGGGGCAGTATAAAAAGTCTTTACCAAGAGCAGTTAGGACAATCGGGGCCGCTCGCCCTGCTCAGGCAATCGACTGAAAACGACTCTGATAAATTGTCCCCGAGCTTCTTCAACAAGGAACAATCACCGGAGCAGATGTTACAAGCCGTCTTAGAAAAAGCGATTGCTCTTTCGACGGTCTGACCAGTCCAAAGCAACCAATGTGTCGCGGCACGGATCAATGACGGAGCGTTTTTACACACTCTAGGTCGAAGGCCGTCTTTCGTGAATGTCGGCTAATGGCCGCTTTTGGCCGAAAGCTACCTTCGCCACAGACCTCTCGATCACCGCCTCCACTCAGTTCGTGACGATGATCGTCGCAATCGCTAGCCCTTCTCCTGCCCAGCACTATCTTTCAGCGGATAGATAACCAAATCCCACCCAATAAAAAACCCCGCAGACGTTAATCTACGGGGTTTTCAAGAGTGGAGGCCGAGGTCGGAATCGAACCGGCGTAGGCGGATTTGCAATCCGCTGCATAACCATTTTGCTACTCGGCCTCAAACGATCAATGCCTGTGTTGCCGGCACTCATCGCATACAAACTTGAGTGGGCTCTGTGAAGCTCGCCTCTACTCTAACTCATTGAATACATTGAAGTTTTTAATGCTTCATTGCGTTCGATGGGCGCCATTATGTACTCATTTGCTTTTGCCTGCAACCCCTTGATTTCAAAAATATTTCGCATTGGCATCAAGGGGTTGCGTGCCTGCCCTACTCCTGGATGCGTTGCTCCTGGTAGTGCGGGTCGGCTTTGATTTGGGCGTCGGTGAATGGCAGTGGGCGCAGATTTTTCGCGGAGAATGATTGGGTCTGGTCCTTGGAATAGTTTGACTCAGGGTTGCTGGACTCGGAGAACGCCAGTACGCCTACCGCCTGGGGTCCTTTGTCGTCGAAGGTGACGATTTGCAAATAGCTGGTGCCGCTGACGACTTCGCGTTTGCCGTCGGCGCGGGGCACGGTTTGCATGGCGTTGTAGATGCCCAACTCTTGCGGGCCGCCGTGGATCGGGGTTTGGCCGGAGACCTGGATGTCACCCCAACGGCTCAGGCCGAGTTTGTCGACTGCGGTGCTTGAGGCCAGCATGGCTTCGCTCAGGGCTTTGGCCACGGGTGCGCGGTCGATGGCCAGGCCGCTGGGGCTGCTCAGCGGGTGAGCCGGGTCGAAGGCGACGCGCCAGGCATCGGGTATTTGCTGCAGGTGTTCCACCAGGTTGATGAAGTGCACCAGGCCCAGGCCGCTGTCGAGGTTGGCGCGTTGGTCCCAGGTTTTCAGGCTGGTGCACAGCGCCTGCAGCGCGGCAGCATCGGTGCCAAGCTGTTTGGCGCAGAACTGCAGCAGGTCGGGCATGACTTGCCCGGCGAGGTACACCTCGTTGTCCATGACCATGTTTTGCAGGGCGCTGACGGTGATGGGTTGTTTCTCCAGGGATTGCAGGCGTTGCAGGGCGAATCGGGCGCGGGGGCCGAGGCCGATGTTGTCCTGGCTGATCACCGGGGAGAAGCCGGTAAGCGGCGCCTTGGGGTTGGCCATCCACGCGGAGTCGTTGGAATGTTGCACGTAGTCCGTGCGTTGCAGTTGCGGCAACTGGGCAGCCGCGAAAATGCCGGCCTGGGCGGCCCGTGGGTCAATGTCCCAGGCGCAGGCGCTGCGGCTGCCGTCGAGCATGATCATTTGCAGGCCGGCGCGCGGGTCGCTGCATTGCGCCAGTTTGGCAGCGCTGACGTTGGGCACCACCGACAGGTTCATGTACAGGCTCTGGCCCTGATCATCGGCGGCCAGGGTGTTGACCCAGGGGATGCCTTGCAGGGTGTGCACCGAAGTTTGCAACTCCGCGAGGCTGCCGGCGCGGTTCATGGCGTACCACTGCTGCAGCACGCGGTCGTTGCCGAGGTTGGCGTCGCGCAGGCTGAAGGCGTAATGGTTGTCCCAATCCAGCTTGCCGGGCCACTGCACCACCGGGCCGAACTGTGAACTGTAGACCGTATGGGTGACGTCCTTGACGCTGCCATCGGCCTGCTTGATCTGCAGCGTCAGCGTGGTTTTATCCAGGGGCACGGACTTGCCATCGAGCAGGTAGCGCGTGGAGTCCTTGGGGTCGAGCGTCAGGCGATACAGGGTGAAATGCTTGGAGGTGTCCACCGTATGGGTCCAGGCCACGTGCTGGTTGAAGCCGATGTTCACCACCGGCAACCCAGGCAGCGCCGCGCCCATCACATCCAGTTGGCCGGGGATCGTCAGGTGCATCTCGTAAAAACGCATGCCGCCCACCCACGGGAAATGCGGGTTGGCCAGCAACATGCCACGCCCATTGAAGGAACGGTCGCGGCCCACCGCTACGGCATTACTGCCCCGGTCAAGGGTGAAGCGCTGTTGATTGGCAGCGGCCACTTCGAATGCCTTGGCGTCGGGCTGCACGGCGGCGGTGGCCTGGGGTGGCGTCGCGCCCACCAAGGCTTCGGCGAATTGGCCGACACCGCCTTCTACCAGCAGCCTACGGGTCAACTTGATCAGGTCTTCCTTGACCAGCGGCCGCACCCACGCCGCCTGACACTGCGCTGGCGCGCCCTGCTCTTTCAGATAACGGTTGTAGCCGGCCACATAGCCTTCGATGCGCTGGCGGATCTGCGGCGTTTGCGCCTTCCAGAACGCCTCCACCGCGTCCGGTGTGTTGAGCCAGGTAAAGAACACATCGCTGGCCAGGTTGTTGCGTTCTTCCAGGGTTGCCTGCTCGGGGCCGAAGAACCGGGCGCGCTGGCCATTCACCGTAATCACTTCATTGGCCAGCAGGCACAGGTTGTCCTGGGCATACGCATAGCCGATGCCGAAACCCAGGCCGCGCTCATCATTGGCGCGGATATGCGGCACGCCATAGGTGGTACGCCGAATCTCTGTGGACGCCTGCGCCACCGGCTCCCGCGCCGATGCCGCCAGGCTCATTCCCAGCAACAGCCCTGCCACGCATACCCTGGACAACCCGTTGAAAATAATCACGCCGACTCCACAGTCAAATTGAACACCCTCGGTAGGGACAACTCCCCCACCGTAAGGACGCAGCCAACCGAAAATAATTTAATGGCGTGGGCGGTTTATTCCAGGCGCTCGCACTGTGACAAACCCGATACCGACAAAATTTCTACATCCTGCACTTCATGATTTTGCGCGTTCGTTCGTCTTATTGAATAAGAGCACCATCATTTTCCTGATCAGGCTCTGATAAGGAGTTTTTGCATGTACAACCCGCAAGTGCCCACGGATGGACATTCATCGACCGCCGAGGCCAATGTCGGCAACACCCCCCTAGGGTTCGGCAAAACGCCCGAACAGCAGGGCAACCAGCGTATTCGCCATTTGCTCAAGTGTTTCGGTCTGCGCACCAGCCTGATCCGGCTGAAGGTCATCGACGCCCTGCTCACCGCTGCCGGCAACCAGCGCACCCTCGGCGTGCGCGGCGTGCACAGCCATCTGCTGGAGCTGGGCATCCCGTTATCGTTTCTCAGTGTGCGCGAGGTGCTCAAGCGCTTGTGCAGCGAGGGCGTGATCACCCTCAATGCCGACAAAAGCTACAGCCTCCACGAAGAGGCCGCCAAAGTGCTCGAGGGACGCGCCTGAATCACGCGCGCATCAGAAGTGTGGCTTGACCTTGCGACGCATGATGCCGTTGATCACGACCACCACCACGGCAATCGCAATGGCCAGGTACTGGAAGGTTTTCTCGCTGATGGCGCCAATGTTCTGCAGGTAGGACAGGCCGAACATCGAGGCCAGTACGGCCAGGGCAATCAGAATCGAGTATTTCAAGCGTTGTTTCTGGGTCATGACGAGTTCCTGAACCTTAAAGAATGTATCCAGTGTGTATCGCCGCAGATGCCAAGCACATACCCGAAAACGGGGATGGACGCTGGGCGGCAAGGTCTCATGTTACAGGCGATGAAAAGCTTTGGCTCGTTCCGCGCCCGATTGACCTTGTGAGCCCCTGGAGGATTGCCCCAATGCTGCGTCGAATCACCCTGCTGATTCCCTTGCTGATCATGTTGACCCTGAGCGGCTGCTTCTTTTTTCCACGAGGTGGCGGCGGCTGGCATGACCATCGCTACGGCGGTGGCCCAGGCTACGAGCACCGCTGAATGAACGAGCGTCTCGCTGCCGGCGAGACGCTCACCCTGGAAAAACCGCTACCCGCCATGCACCCAGCGCTGATGCAGCCACCGCGCCAACGCGTCCAGCGCAAACCCCAGCAGCCCGATCAGCAACACCATCGCCATCAGTTCCGAATACGCCAGCCGGTCACGGGTATCGAGGATGTAATACCCAAGCCCCGCACTGACCCCAAGCATCTCGCACGGCACCAGCACAATCCACAGAATGCCGATGGCCAGGCGCACGCCCGTCAACACATGCCCCACCACGCCCGGAATGACCACTCGTCGCAACGTTTCCCAGCGCGTCGCGCTCAAGCTCTTGCTCAATTGCAGCCAGCGCGGGTCGAGCTGGCGCACGCCCGCCGCCGTGTTGAGCATGATCGGCCACACGGCGGCGAACGCCAGCAGGAAATAGATCGGCTGGTCCCCTACCCCCATCAGCATCACCACGATCGGCATCCAGGACAGGGGCGAGATCATCCGCAAAAACTGAAAGGCCGGCGTGGTCGCCGCCTCCAGCTTGCGCGAACTGCCTACCAGCAGACCCAGCGGAACTCCAATCAGCAAGGCCAGGAACAGCCCGACGAAGATGCGCTTGAGGCTCACCGCGATGTGCACATACACCTCACCGCGCCCGAGCAATTCCCACAGGCTGCTGAACGTCGCCGCCAGGGAAAAGCGCGCCGACAGGCCGTCCGCCACGCCAAACAGTTTTACCCCCAGCCACCACAACACCAACAACCCGGCCAAACCGCCGAACCCGAGCAACCAGCCCGGCCACGCGCCGGTTTTTCCGTTGTTCAAACGCCAATCTCCTCATTCCGCGCGTAACCCTCAGGCAAGCCGAAGGTCTGCATGCCGCCGACGGCCTCGATGGCGTTGCGCACAAAGCGGTCGTCCACCAGGTCCTTGGCAACGAACGCCGGGTCGAGGTCGGCGAGGAATCGCTTGTCGCCTTCGATCAAGGTGTCTTTGAGGCGGCGCACCAGTTCTTCCGTGTAGCTGGGGAATGGGTAAGGTTGGAAGTCGATGCGGTGCTCGTCCCAGTTGGCGTGCTGGATCGCGCCATCGGCCAGGTACCCGGCGCGATCGGCGGCGGCAGGCGCGAGCACCTTGCTCAACACCGGTTCGGCATGCGGCGTGTAGCGGTTCGGGCCGTCCTTGGACAGCAGCTTCACCGCCTCTTCGCGATGGTCACGGGTCCAGATCTGGGCCTTGACGATGGCGCTCACCACTTTCTGCGACCATTCAGGACGGTTGGTCAGGTCATGTTCGTGCATGAACACCACGCAGCAGGCATGGTTGCGCCATATGTCGCCGGTAAAGCGCTGCACCCGGCCGACCTTGAGGTTCTCGGCCAGGGCGTTGAACGGCTCGGCGACGATGTAACCGTCGATGCGCTTGCTGGCCAATGCCGGCGGCATGTCCGACGGCGGCAGCACGATCAGGTTGACTTCATTGGCGCCAATCGCACCGCCCGCCGCGCGTGCCACCGGCGTCAGCCCGTTATCGCGGAACAACTGCTGTACCACCACGTTATGAATCGAATACCAGAACGGAATCGCCACCGACTTGCCGCCCAGCTGCTTCACGTCGGTGATCCCCGGCGCCACGGTCAGGCCCGAACCACCGACGTGGTTCCATGCCACCACTTTGGCCGGCACCTTGCTGCCGTAGCGCGCCCACACGGTCATCGGCGACAACAGGTGAATCACGTTGACCTGCCCCGAGATGAACGCTTCGATCACCTGGGCCCAGCTGCGCAGCAACACCGGGCGTTCGGCCTGGATGCCCTCGGCTTCGAACAGCCCATTATTGTGCGCGACCAACAGCGGCGTGGCGTCGGTGATCGGCAGGTAGCCGATGCGCACCGGCGCGTCGGGCTCACTGGCGGCGCGCGCCTGCAGGCTGCTCAGCAACGGCAAGGCACCGGCAGCGCTGAGCACCGCCGAGAGTTTGAGAAAGTCGCGACGCGAGTGGGTCAGGTCATCCAGACACATGGCTAAGCTCCAGCAGATCAAGGGGGTTGGGTTGAGGGCGGCTCGCCTGCCGTAGGGTTTTAAGAATGTCGATGCGCAGCGCGCCAATGGCTTCGACCTGGTCCTCACGCGGTTGCGGCAAGTCGATTTGCCACTCGCCCAACGTGCGCGCGGGGCGGTTCCCCAGCAGCAGGATGCGGTCAGACAACAGCAAGGCTTCGTCGATGTCGTGGGTGATCAGCACGGCCGCCGAGCCCTGTTCGCGATTGACCTTGAGCAACAGATGCTGCATGTCCGCGCGGGTCACTTCGTCGAGGGCGCCGAAGGGCTCGTCCAGCAGCAACACCTGTGGCTGGCGGGCCAGGCAGCGGGCCAATGCGGTGCGCTGGGCCATGCCGCCGGACAGCTGCGCGGGAAATTGGTGACGGGCGTGTTCCAGGCCGACAGCGGCGATCGCATGCTCCACACGCTGGCGGCGCTGTTCATTGCCCAGGTGCGGTTGCCGGGCGAAATCCAGGCCGAAGGCGACGTTCTTTTCCAGATTCAGCCACGGCAGCAGGCTCGGGTCCTGAAACGCCACCGCCACCCGAGGATGCGGGCCATTCAAAGGCTCCCCCAGCACGCGTACGCTGCCGCCCTGGGGCGCCTGCAAACCGGCCAGCACACGTAACAGACTGGACTTGCCCACGCCGCTGGGGCCGAGGATCGACACCACTTCGCCGGGCTGCAACTGCAGGTCGAAGCCTTCCAACACCGGGCCACTGGCATACCCCAGGCAAACGCCCTGCGCCGTCAATACCGCGAGGCTCATAGGTTGGCCTGGCGGTGCAGCTCGGTGCGCAGCTGCACCAGGCTGGGCGTGACGATGGGCACAAACGCCGATTCACGCCAGCGCCGGGCAAAGCCGCTGCCGTGGGCGGTAAGGTAGGCCTTGCCGCCGCTGGCCTGCAACTCCAGCTGCACAGCGCTGGCGGCGGTTTCCGCCAGGGCGATGCGCAGCTTGAACAACGGCACCGGTTCAGCGGCGAATCGCCCGGCCAGCAGGCCGTTCTTGAGTTCGTTGACCAGGTGATCGAGGGTCACGCGCAGCGCTTCGAGTTCTTCGCGCAACACGGTGCGCGAAGCGCCCAAATGATGAGCCACCTCCGCCAGGGAGCGGCGCGCCAGCCCGATCGACAGGCCGCATTGCAAACCCAGGAACGCCGGGCGCACGGCGGGCAGGAACTGGCGCGCGTCCTCATGCAATAACCAGTCGCGGCTCAGCTCCACGCCTTCCAGGCCGAGGGCAGCGGTATTGCTCGACTGCAGCCCGAGCAACTCCAGGTCGCGGGAGCGCTGCAAGCCGGCCACTGAATCCGGAATCGCCAGGATAAACGGCGCGCCGCCAGCCGCGTGTTCAACGGCCGCAGCGGCGACGAAGCCGCTCTTGCGCAGGTTGGTCACCCAATGCAGGCGACCGTTGAGGGTCCAGCCGTGGTCGTTGGGTTCGGCGCTGATCTGCAGCGTCTCGATGCCGGACAGGAACTTCATCGCATTCGACAGCCCGGTGGCACCGGCCAGCTTGCCGCTGAGCAAGTCCGGCAGCAGTTGCTCGCGCAGCGGCGCGTTGGGGCTCTGCAACAAGTATTCGATAAACGAGCGTTGGCCCCAGCACACGAACGCCGCCGCCAGGGAATGGCTGGCGATATTGGCGATGGCCTCCACGGCCCCGGCCACGTCGCCGCCCAGGCCACCCAGGGTTTTGGGCACGCCGACGCGCAACACATTGGCCTCTGCCAGCCGTGGCAGCACTTCCTGTGGATCGCAACTGCCCACGTCCAGGGCCTGCGCTTGAACATCGAGCCAACGGCTCAAGATTGGGTCAAGCATGTACGTTTCTCCTTGTTCCTACAGGTGGACCATCGCCGGTTCAGCTTGCCGGTTTTTCCCAACGGTACTGCGCCAGCTCCGGGTTCAGCGGCGTGCGCGCAAACACGTTAGCGAAGTTGCACAGCGTCGCCAGGCTGACGCCCAGGATCACTTCCAGCGCATGCCCGTCGGTGTAGCCGGCGGCGCGGAACGCGTCATAGCCCGCATCGCTGACATCACCACGGGTGGCGATCACTTCGCGGGTGAACGCGGCGAGTGTCTCATAGCGCGCATTGGGCAATTCGCCGCGCTGGCGCAGCGCGTCAATCACATCTTCAGGCAACTTGGCTTTGTTACGCGCGACGGCGGTGTGCCCGGCCACGCAAAAATCGCACCCATGCTGGGTGGCGGCGATCAGTTGCACCACTTCGCGGTCAGCCAGGCTCAGTTCCGACTTGGCATTCAGGCCAGAAACGGTGATGTAGGTTTCCAACGCGGCCGGAGCATTGGCCAGCACGGCGAGCAGATTGGGTATGAACCCTGAGCCTTTCAGCGCGTTTTCCAGAAAGGGCCTGGCGGCTTGCGGCGCGGTTTCAGGGGTGAGCAGCGGGACGCGGGACATGGAGTGGTCTCCTCATGGGTGAATGACTCCAGTCTGTTGGTTATAAAAAAACCGCTCAATAGGCTAAAGTAGCGATTACTTGCTCTAGAGTCTTTTCATTAGATGAATTCGTCCAGCGCACTCGTCGATTGGTTATTAGACAGCCTCGAACTCAACACTAGCCTGTTCCATGTCGGCCGCTATTGTGGCGACTGGCATGCGAGCACCCATGGGCTGGCCAGGGCGAGTTTTCATCTGATTGTGCAAGGCGAATGCTGGCTGCACATCCACGGCCAGCCGGCGCAGTACCTGAACAATGGCGATGCGGTATTCCTGCTGCGTGATCTGGAATATCGGCTGTCCGGTGCAGACACTGCGCAGGGCGCGCAGGAATGCCCGCGCCGCCCGATGCTGGCGCTCGACAACAACGCCACGGACGGTGTGGGTCTTGTCTGCGGCTTCTTTCATTTCCAGTCCGGGCTGTCGGCGATGATCGTCGACAACCTGCCCGCCTGGATTATCCTGCGCGCCGGCGACCCGTCGTTGACTGCCGCGCGCAATCTGTTCGAACTGATCCTGCAAGAGTGCGAGCGCCAGCCGGCCCCCTCCTCGGCCATGCTCGAACGGCTGTGCCATCTGTTGTTTTTGTATGTGCTGCGTCAACAAGTGCTGGATAACCGCGAATTGGGCGGTCTGGCGGCACTCGCTCGGCACCCGGCATTTTCCAATTTGTTGGAACAGCTGATTGCAGGCCCGGCCGAAAACTGGACGCTGGAGAGCATGGCCGCCTGCACCGGGCTGTCACGCTCGGCGTTTTTCAAGCGTTTCAATGAACTGTGCGGACAATCACCCGGCCAGGTGTTGTTGATGATGCGCATGCGCCACGCCTGCCAGTTGTTCAAGGCAGACCAGACCGTGGCCGATGCATCGCTGGCGGTGGGCTATCAATCGGTGGCGGCGTTTACCCGCGCCTTTCATAAAGTCACCGGGCAACAACCGGGCGCCTACCGCCGCGCGCAAAGCTAGCGCCGCAAGCCATTGCCCGGCGCGGCGCACAGCTGCACCAGCCAATCGACAAACACGCGCACCCGCAGGGACAGCTGACGATGCGGCGGGTACAGCGCAGTCAGCGCCATGGTCGGCACCGCCACTTGCGGCAATACCTCCACCAACGTGCCCTCGGCCAGTTGCTCCATGGCGTGATAATGCGGCGCCTGGATCAGCCCGTAGCCGGCTTCACAGGCGGCGAAATACCCATCGGAGCTGTTTACCGCGACCAGCTTCGCCAAGTTGACCGTGCGCAGTTCGGTGCCGAGCTGGAATTCAAGGCCAAAGCGCTTGCCGCTGGCGCTGGAGACGTACTCGATCATCTGATGCCGGGCCAGGTCGTCCAGGCTGGTGGGCACACCCATGCGCTGCAGGTACGCGGGGCTGGCCAGGGTCAACTGGTCCATCATCGCCAGCGGTCGCGCCACCAGCGATTCGTCCAACGCCAGGCCACCGCGCAGCACGCAATCGACCCCTTCGCGGATCAAGTCCACCGGGCGATCATTGAGTCCGATATCCAGCTCGATCTGCGGGTACAGCGCGGTGAACGTCGGCAGCGCCGGAATCACGATCAGACGGCCAATGCCCGACGGCATATCGATGCTCAGCCTGCCTCGCGGGTTTTGCCGGCGCGAGGAAAACACCGCCTCGGTTTCCTCCAGGTCCGTGAGCAACTGCACGCAGCGCTCGTAGTACGCCGCACCGTCGAGGGTCGGGTTGACCTGGCGCGTGGTGCGTTGCAGCAGTTGCACACCGAGGTGTGCCTCCAGTTGCTTGATCAGCACGGTCACCGAGGCGCGCGGCAGTTGCAGGCTGTCCGCCGCCTTGGCGAACCCGCCCAACTCCACAATCCGGGTGAAAACGCGCATGGCATTGAAACGGTCCACGGTGAGCCTCTGAGGATTATTAAGAATTTCCAAATAGTGATAGTGCTTTTAGCCGGTTTATCCAGGTTTTGTCGAGGGCGACAATAGGCGCCTTCATCCAAGGAGCTGAACCATGCGCACTCGTCAACTCGGTAAGAACGGCCCACACGTCTCCGCCATCGGCCTCGGCTGCATGGGCATGAGCGACTTCTATACCCCCGGCCTCGACACCACGCAAGCCATCGCCACCCTGCACCGCGCCCTTGAACTGGGGGTCAACTTCCTCGATACCGCCGACATGTACGGCCCCCACACCAACGAACAGTTGATCGGCAGGGCCATCGCCGGCAAGCGCGATCAGGTGTTCCTGGCCAGCAAGTTCGGCATCCTGCGCGATCCGGCGAACCCGGCGCTGCGCGGTGTGAATGGGCGCCCCGAGTACGTTCGCACGTCCATCGACGGCACGCTGCAACGCCTGGGCATTGAAACCCTGGACCTGTACTACCAGCACCGCATCGATCCCGAGGTGGCCATCGAAGAAACCGTCGGCGCCATGGCCGAGTTGGTGCAACAGGGCAAGGTGCGCTACCTGGGCCTGAGCGAAGCGTCTGCCGCCACGTTGGAACGGGCGCATAAGGTCCACCCCATCAGCGCCTTGCAAAGCGAATACTCACTGTGGAGCCGCGAGCAGGAAAACAACGGCTGCCTCGCCGCCTGCCAACGGCTGGGCATCGCCTTCGTGCCTTACAGCCCGTTGGGCCGGGGCTTTCTGACCGGCGCACTGAAAAGCCCGGAAGATTTCGGCGCTGACGACTACCGGCGATTCAACCCGCGTTTCCAGGGCGAGAATTTTTCGAAAAACCTGCAACTGGTCAAACAGGTGCAGGCGCTGGCGGCGGATAAAGGCATCACGGCGGGCCAACTGGCGCTGGCCTGGGTATTGGCGCAGGGCGACTACATCGTACCGATCCCAGGCACCAAGCAGCGCAAATACCTGGAAGAGAACGTGGCGGCCGTGTCGATCAGCCTGGCGCCGACTGAAGTGTCGGCGCTGGCAGCGATCTTCCCGGCGCACGCAACCGCCGGCATGCGTTACCCCGAGGACGTGATGGCGATGCTCAATATCTGACCTGGCGGCGCCGCTCGACGGCGTCGGCACTTTCTTACACACACCTACCTAAAGCTCCTACCGTCCAAGCCGATAGCCCTACGAAGCTCTAACAAAGCCGCGCCGACAATAACGCTTCGTAAGGACGATCCCATGCCCCCACTGCGCTCCATCCAAGCTCGCTATACCCTGTTCCTGGTGCTGTTCGTCCTGGTGTTATTGGTGTTGACTGTCGTGGGTATCGGCCAGTTGGTCGCACCCAAGCTGCAATACACCGAAGAACAGGTGGTACTCAATCGCATCGGCGAAGTGGCCGAACAGATCCAGGGCGAACTGAACAAGGTTCAGGCCCAGCAACGCACCATCACGCAAACGATTCCGCTGCTCGACAGCGACGCCATCGACAAGGTCCTGCCCGGCCTGGTGGATCAGTACGGCGAGCTGAAAGTATTCGGCGGCGGTATCTGGCCGCTGCCCAACCAGCGCACGCCTGGGCGTAACAAACACAGCACGTTCTGGCACCGTGACGCCTCGGGCAAGTTGGCGGTCAACACCTTCTGGAACAGTGACCCCGCGCCCAACTATTACGACCAGAGCTGGTACAAAGGCGGCCTCGCCTCGCCCCGTGGCCAATGCGCCTGGGCCGCCGCCTACAAGGATGACGCCAGCCAGGAGCCGCGCACCAACTGCGCCATGGCGATCCAGCGTGACGGCGCCGCCTATGGCGTGGCGACCATCGACGTGACCCTGGGCTTCTTCAATGACCTGGTGGCCAGCAAGGAAAAAGACATCGGCGGGCAAATGCTGATCGTCGAAGGCGACGGCAAGATCATCAGCAACAGCTCGCGCATCAGCAGCCCGGTGGTGTTGAAGAACATCAGCGAACTGACCGGCACCTCGGCCTTCGCCGCCCAGGTCAGCAAAGCCCTGGCCCATCGTGACCAGGCCTTGCAACGCAGCGAGTTCGACAACCAGGGCGTGGCCAGCACGTTCTACATGCGTCCGATCGAGGGCACCCCGTGGTTCCTGGCGACCGCCCTGCCCACCTCGCTGATCACCGCCCAGCGCAATGACGTGCTCGGCAGCCTGGCGTTGCTGCAGATCCCGATGGTGATCCTGCTGGTGCTGCTCGCGGCGTATGCCATTCGCCAGTTGGTACAGCGCATGAAAGCGCTCAAGGGCAATATCGACGCGCTGTCCGCCGGCGACGCCGACCTCACGCGACGCATCACCATCCGCGCCGAAGACGAACTGGGCGCCATCGGTCACTCGGTGAACCACTTTATCGTCTACCTGCAAAACATGATCGGCGAAGTGACCCAGGCCACCGGCGCCATGGCCTCGGGCCTTGCGCAGCTGCAGCAGACCTCGGCGCACACCAACCAGATCCTGGTGCGCCACGCTTCAGAAACCGACCAGACGGTGACCGCCATCACCGAAATGAGCTCCACCGCCGACACCGTCGCGCAAAACGCCGCTGAAACCGCAGCGTTCACCCAGCGCGCCAACGAACACGCCGACCGTTCACGGGTGGTGGTGGGCGAAGCGTCCACCAGTGTCAGCGCCTTGATCGGTGAGGTCGCCAGCGCGACCCACACCGTTGAGAACATGCGCCAGGACGCCGCACGTATCACCGAAACCCTCGGCGTGATCGGCGCCATCGCCGGCCAGACCAACCTGCTGGCGCTCAACGCCGCGATTGAAGCGGCGCGGGCCGGTGAACAAGGCCGCGGTTTTGCCGTAGTGGCCGATGAAGTACGCGCACTCGCCGCACGCACCCAGGCCAGCACCTCGCAGATCAACGAGATGCTGGCGCGCTTGACCACCGGCGTAAGCTCATCGGTCACCGCCATGGAAAACACCCAGGCCAGTTGCCAGTCGGCGGCGGATGCCACGGCGCGGGTGAACAGCGGGCTCGATGAAATGGCCGGTTCGGTCAGCCATATCAACAACCTCAGCACCCAGATCGCGACGGCCGCCGAGCAACAGAGCGCCGTGACCGAAGAGATCAACCGCAGCATGGTACAGATCCGACATATGGTAGAAGAGCTGGTCGAAAGCGGCCATGCCACTGAAACCAATACCCACAGCCTGCTGGAAGCGAATGGCCGGGTGATTGCCTTGATGGGGCGCTTCAAAGTGCGTTGATCCACGCCTGAATACTCCCGTGCAAAGCGCGGGAGTCGGACTATTCTCACAGCTCCTGGTTTAAAACCCGCCACACAGGAGGTGTGTCATGCACGCTATCGAGCATCCGCTCCGCGTGGAGCGAATCAGCCAGGAACGGTTCATCCACGCCCCGGTCGAGGCCGTCTACGACTACGTGACCCAACCGGACCGCTGGCACGAATGGCACCCCTCCTCCCTCAGCGCCGACACCGGCACCCACGGCTCCCTGCCGACCGGTGCGCGTTTTACCGAAATCATCGACCTGCTGGGCATCCGCGTGCCGCTGAGCTACCGCGTAAAAATCGCCTGCTGCCCCTTTGAGTTCATGACCATGTTCACCTCAGTGGTGGTCGACGGTTCCCTGCATTATTGCCTACAGACACAGCCTGGCGGCACGCTGTTTACGCGGGTACTGACCTATGAGACCGAACTGCAACTGGTGACCTTGCATGAGCGCATGATCGAGCTCTCGCGTATCGCGCTGGACCGGCTCAAGCATCGACTGGAAAACGCCAGCGGCTCGACGCAGTAACCCTGCAGCGGGTGTGTTAATCCCCCGTTAATCTCTCCCAAACAGCATCCGGAGCATCTTTTCCCGGAGTTGATGCCCATGCCTTCCATCCGTGACTTATGCGTCGCCGGCCTGCTTACCGCCAGCGCCGCGCCTGTGTTCGCCGCCACCTACGGCCCTGAACTCCAGGGCTTCCAGTACCCCTACCCGGTTGAACGCTTCAACTTCGAGTCCCAAGGTAAAAGCCTACAGATGGGCTATATGGACGTCCCGGCCAAAGGTAAAGCCAACGGCCGCAGCGTGGTGCTGATGCACGGCAAGAACTTCTGCGGCGCCACCTGGGAAGACTCGATCAAAGCCTTGAGCGACGCGGGTTACCGGGTGATCGCGCCGGACCAGATTGGCTTTTGCACCTCCAGCAAGCCCGAACATTACCAATACAGCTTCCAGCAACTGGCGCTCAACACCCACCAGTTACTGGAAAAGCTCGGCATTCAAAAAGCCACGCTGCTCGGCCACTCCACCGGCGGTATGCTCGCCACGCGTTATGCCTTGATGTACCCCGAACAAACCGAGCAACTGGCGCTGGTCAACCCGATCGGCCTGGAAGACTGGAAGGCCTTGGGCGTGCCCCACCAAAGCGTTGACCAGTGGTATCAGCGCGAACTGAAACTGAACGCCGACGGCGTGCGCAAGTACGAGCGCGACACCTATTACGTGGGCCGCTGGAAGCCCGAATACGAGCGCTGGGTGGATATGCTCGTCGGCCTGAATCAGGGGCCGGGGCATACCCTGGTGGCCTGGAACTCGGCATTGATTTACGACATGATCTTCACCCAACCGGTGTACTACGAGTTCAAGGACGTGCAAGCACCCACCCTGCTGCTGATCGGCACCAGCGACACCACCGCCATCGGCAAAGACCTGGCGCCACCGGACGTGAAGGCCAAGGTCGGCAACTACCAGGTGCTGGGCAAGCAGGTGGCCAAGCTGATTCCCCATGCGACCTTGGTGGAGTTCGACGGCTTGGGCCATGCGCCGCAGATGGAAGAACCGGCGCGGTTTCATCAAGCGCTGTTGCAGGGTTTGAAGGCCCTTTAACCTGAGTGAGGCACGCGTGCATGTCGCTACAGATCGCAGTCATTGATGATTGGCAGCAAGTGGCCAGCAGCGTGGTGGATTGGCCGGTGCTGGATCCCTTGGGCCAGGTGCATTTTCTTCATGACTACCCCGCCGATACCGCCACGATGGTCGAGCGTTTGCAGGCGTTCGACGTTATTTGCGTGATGCGCGAGCGCTCCCTCTTCGACCAGGCCTTACTGCAAGGGCTGCCCAGGCTCAAATTGCTGGTGACCGGTGGCATGCGCAACGCCGCCCTCGACATCGCCGCCGCCAAGGCATTGGGTATCCAGGTGTGCGGCACCGACAGCTATAAGCAGGCCGCGCCGGAGCTGACCTGGGCGCTGATCATGGCCTCGACACGCAACCTGCTGGCCGAGGCCAATTCCCTGCGCGCAGGCGGTTGGCAAGTCGGCCTGGGCGGCGATCTGTATGGCAAGACCCTGGGCATCCTCGGGCTGGGCAGCATCGGGCAGAAAGTCGCGCAGTTCGCCCAGGTCTTCGGCATGCGCGTGATTGCCTGGAGCGAAAACCTCACGCCGCAACGGGCGGCTGAGTCCGGCGTGACCTGGGTCAGCAAGCGCGAGCTGTTCGAACAGGCTGACATTCTGACCATTCACTTGGTACTCAGCGAACGCAGTCGCGGTCTGGTCGATGCGCAGGCGTTGAGCTGGATGAAACCCAGTGCCCGGCTGGTCAACACGGCACGCGGGCCGATTGTGGATGAACAGGCGCTGGTTGAGGCATTGAGCAGCGGGCGACTGGCCGGCGCGGCGCTGGACGTATATAGCCAAGAGCCACTACCGTTTGAACATCCCTTCCGCTCGCTGCCAAACGTGCTGGCAACGCCCCATGTCGGTTACGTGAGCGAACAGAACTACCATCAGTTCTATCAGCAGATGATCGAAGACATCCAGGCCTGGACGAACGGCGCGCCCATTCGGGTGCTCGGCTGACGCACCGTTTCAGTGCAGGCGCCCACTTGTGGCGAGGGAGCTTGCTCCCGCTGGGGCGCGCAGCGCCCCCAAAATCAGGGAGCGCTACGCACTCCAGCGGGAGCAAGCGCCCTCGCCACACTGTTTAAGCCTGCTTAACCTTATAAGTTTTTGTCCTACAATTTCCCCGAATAAACCCTGCAGGCGCTGGAATCTGTCCTAGACTGATGACCGATGGGTCCGTTCCAAAACAAAAACCCCGCAAAAAATCGAAACTTTCGAACTCTGCCGCAGGTCCAGTTTTAGGTAAGGCGAACATATCCGGTTCAGACCGCATGCCCGCCCATCCAAACTATTTCAGCTAACCGTGCAACTGGCATACGCCTTGCCAGTTTGTATTGCGCTTGTGCGCCTGGCCGCAGGATGCGGTCAATCGGAGCTGATGGCAGCGGGCCATTAGCCGACCAACGAAACAAGGGGAGTGCATTATGATCAGTGCCGCAGTAGTAACTCAGGGAGAGCGTTTTAGTCAGCCGGCAGGGGGGCCTACATCATTGGCCGACCTGCCCAACACTGTGCGGCCGATCGTGAGTAAGAACCCGAATCGAAAGAAAGTGCTGTTTGTCACCTCCGAGTTTGCCGACTTGGTGAAGACCGGTGGCCTGGGCGACGTCTCTGCCGCCCTGCCCCGCGCCATGGCGCACCTGCACGATGTGCGGGTGCTGATTCCCGGTTACCCGCAGGTGATGGAGAGCGACAACCCGATCCATATCGTCGGTGAGCTGGGCGGCCACGCGGCGCTGCCACCGTGCAAGATCGGGCGCATGGACCTCAAGGACGGCCTGGTCATCTATGTACTGATCTGCCCTGAGCTGTACGAGCGCGAAGGCACGCCCTACGGCGCCAACAATGGCCGCGACTGGCCGGACAACCATATCCGCTTCGCCCGCCTGGGCCTGGCCGCCGCCGACATGGCCGCCAACCTGGCGCAGATTCACTGGTGCCCGGACCTGGTGCACGCCCACGACTGGCCCGCTGGCCTGGCCCCGGCGTATATGCACTGGCGTGGTTCACGCACGCCCACCCTGTTCACCATTCATAACCTCGCCTACCAGGGCGTGGTGAGCCTGGGCTGCACCCCCGAACTGGGCATTCCACCGCACGCCCTGCAACAGGAAGGCATGGAGTTCTACGGCAAGATGTCGTTCCTCAAGGCCGGCATGGCTTATTCCAGCCACATCACCACGGTCAGCGCCACCTACGCCGAGGAAATCACCACGCCGGAATTCGGCTGTGGCCTCGATGGCTTCCTGGCCAGCAAGACTCAGCAAGGCCTGCTCAGCGGGATTCCCAACGGCATCGACGAAAGCTGGGAAACGTCGACCGACCCCCATCTGACCCATAACTTCAATATTGGTGACTGGGAAGGCAAGGCCATCAACGCCGCCCAAGTGCGCGAGCTGTTCGGCCTGCATGACTCCACCGGCCCGTTGTTCGCCGTGGTGTCGCGCCTGGTCTACCAGAAAGGCCTGGACCTCACCGAAGCGGTCGCCAGCTTCATCGTTGAAAACGGTGGCCAGATCGCGATCATCGGGCGTGGCGAGCCGGAAGAAGAACAGGCCATGCGTGAGCTGGCGCTGCGCTTCCCAGGCCAGGTTGGCGTACGCATCGGCTTCAACGAAACCGACGCCCGCCGCATGTTCGCCGGCAGCGACTTCCTGCTGATGCCATCGCGCTATGAGCCCTGTGGCCTGAGCCAGATGTATGCCCAGCGTTTCGGCTCGTTGCCGGTAGCGCGCAACACTGGCGGCCTGGCAGACACTATTGAAGACGGCGTCACCGGATTCCTGTTCAACGAATCCACCGTCGACAGCTACAAAGCAGCCCTGGAGCGCGCCTTTAAAGTGTTTTCTTTCCCAGGCCTGCTCAACGCCATGCGCAGCCGCGCCATGACCCAACCCTTTAACTGGTCACAGGCGGTGGAACCCTACGCCGAGCTGTACGAACAACTGGTGGTTAAAGCACTGGGGAAATCGACTAAATAATCAAGAGAGGTCTTCATAGATGCCGTTACGGACTCTGGAAACCTGGCCCCACGGCGCACTGATGCTGGACGCGCAACACACGCGTTTTGCCTTGTGGGCGCCAGACGCGTTTTATGTCAGCGTTGAATTGCAGGACGGGAAATCCATCGCCATGCTGCCCCAGGCAGATGGCTGGTTCGAAGTAGAAGTGGCCTGCCCTGCCGGAACGCTTTACCGCTTCAATATCGACGGCGAACGGGATGTTCCCGACCCTGCCTCCAGGGCCCAGGCGCTGGATGTGCACGGTTGGAGCCGCGTCGTCGACCCGCTCGCGTATGAGTGGCGGCACAGCCACTGGCAAGGCCGCCCCTGGCACGAAGCAGTCATCTACGAACTGCACGTCGGCGCAATGGGCGGTTACGCCGAAGTCGAGAAGCAGCTGCCGCGCCTGGCCGAGCTGGGTGTGACCGCCATCGAACTGATGCCCCTGGCGCAATTTCCCGGTGAACGCAACTGGGGCTACGACGGGGTACTGCCTTACGCACCCCACTCTACCTACGGCACACCCGAACAACTCAAGCACTTGATCGACAGTGCCCACGGGCATGGCCTGGCGGTGATCCTCGACGTGGTCTACAACCACTTCGGCCCGGATGGCAATTACCTGGGCCAGTACGCCAAGGGCTTCTTCCAGGAAGACGTGCACACCCCATGGGGCGCGGGGATTGATTTCGAGCGTCGTGAAGTGCGGGATTTCTTCCTCGATAACGCCTTGATGTGGCTGCTTGAATACCGCTTCGATGGCCTGCGCCTGGATGCCGTACACGCCATCGACAACCCCGAGTTCCTGCGGGAGCTGGCGCAACGGGTGCGCCAGCAGGTCGACACCGGCCGCCACGTGTGGCTGATGCTGGAGAACGAGCTGAACCAGGCCAGCCTGCTCGAACAGGATTTCGATGCGCAATGGAACGATGACTTCCATAACGTGCTGCACGTACTGCTCACCGGCGAAACCGATGCCTACTACAGCGATTTCGCCGAGCAGCCTACCGTCAAACTGGCACGCTGCCTGGGTGAAGGCTTTATCTACCAGGGCGAGCCCACCCGCCACGGCCATACACGCGGCGAACCCAGTGCGGAGCTGCCGCCGACCGCTTTCGTGGCGTTCCTGCAGAACCACGACCAGATTGGCAACCGCGCCCTGGGCGAACGCCTGCATCAACTGTGCTCGCCCCAGGCGTTGAAGGCGGCGACCGCGCTGTTGCTGCTGTCGCCGATGATCCCGCTGATGTTCATGGGCGATGAAGTCAATGCCGCGCAGCCGTTCCTGTTTTTCACCGACCATCACGGTGAACTGGCGCAGGCCGTGCGTGAGGGCCGACGTAACGAGTTCGCCGATTTCGCCGCGTTTCATGACCCCGAGCAGCGCGAACGCATCCCCGATCCCAACGCATTGACGACCTTCCTGCAATCGAAGCCGTCCCTGGTCGAAAACGAGCAGGCCCAGCTCTATCGCCACTTGCTGGGCCTGCGCCATCAATATGTGGTGCCCCATCTGCCCGGCAGCGTGGCCTTGGGTGCGCAGGTGCTGGCGGACAGCGCCGTGACTGCGCGCTGGCGCCTTGGCGATGGCAGCGTGTTGCAAATCGACCTGAACCTGAGCGCCGAGCCTATCGACCAGCCCGCCTCGCCACATGTGATCTTTCAAACGCCTGCCGAGCCCGTGGCGCACCTGCCGCCCCTCAGCGCACGCGTGTCCTTATTCCCCGTCGGAGAAGAGTTTTGAGCGAAGCGAACCTGGAACTACTCGCCAGCCGCGCGGGCCTGGCCGTCGATTGGATCGATGCCAACGGTCGCCCGCAACATGTGCAGCCCGACGCCCTGCGCGCCGTGCTCAAAGGGCTGGGGCACCCGGCCGATACCGAGGCCGAGATTGACGCCAGCCTGCGAGAACTGGAGCAGGCCCAGCAGGACAAGCATCTGCCGCCGCTGCTGACCGTCGACAGCGGTGAAGGCCTGGACCTGGCGCGTTTCTTTGCACCCGACACGCCGTGCCGCGTCCATCTGGAAAACGGTGAAACCCTGGAGCTGCGTCTGGACGGGGATGCCGTGCTGCCTGGCGTCATCGCAGTGGGCTACCATCAAGCGCATATCGACGACCAGACGTTTACCCTCGCGGTTGCACCCGCCCAATGCTATAGCGTGGCCGAAGCGGTCGACACCAACCCCGCCCGCGCCTGGGGCCTGAGCGCGCAGCTCTACTCGTTGCGCCGCCTGGGCGACGGTGGTTTCGGCGACACCCTGGCCCTGGAGCACCTGGTCCGCTCAGCCGCCGAGCGCGGGGCCGACGCCCTGGCGATCAGCCCGATGCATGCCATGTTCAGCGCCGACGCCGAGCGCTACAGCCCCTATTCGCCTTCCAGCCGGCTGTTTCTCAACAGCCTGTATGCCTCGCCGGCCTGCATTTTGGGCGAGCGTGAAGTGCGCAATGCCATCGAAACCGCAGGCCTGGCCGAGGAGCTGCATGAGCTGGAACAGCTCACGCTGATCGACTGGCCCGCCGCCGCCAAGGCCAAGCAACGTCTGCTGCGGGCCCTGTATGAAGATTTCCGCCACGGTCACCATCCGCAACACGCCGATTTCCAGAGCTTTCGCCAGACTGGCGGCGAAGCCCTGGAAAATCACTGCCGCTTCGAAGCCGTGCAAGCGTTGCGCGCCGCCGCCGGCGAAGAACTCGATTGGCGCCACTGGCCGCAAGACTGGCGTACACCGCAGAGCCCGGCGCTGGTGCAGTTCGCCGAGGAGCACCGCGATGAGATTGGCTATTTCGCTTTCACCCAATGGCTGATCGCGCGCAGCCTGCAACGTGCGCAACAGGCAGCGCGTGGCAGCGGCATGGGCATCGGCCTGATCGCCGACCTGGCGGTGGGCGCCGACGGCGCCGGCAGCCAGGCGTGGAGTCGCCAGGATGAATTGCTCGCCGACCTGACCGTCGGCGCGCCACCGGACATTCTCAACCGTGCAGGCCAGGGTTGGGGCATTTCCGCGTTTTCCCCCGAGGGACTTCAACGCAACGGTTTTCGCGCGTTCATTGAAATGCTGCGGGCCAATTTCGCCCATGCAGGCGGCCTGCGCATCGACCATGTGATGGGCCTGCAACGCCTGTGGGTCATCCCGAACGGCGCATCGCCGCGCGAAGGCGCCTACCTGTATTACCCGGTGGACGACATGCTGCGCCTGTTGGCCCTGGAATCCCATCGTCACCAGGCCATTGTGCTCGGTGAAGACTTGGGCACCGTGCCCGACGGCCTGCGCGAAAAACTCAGCAGCCGGGCGATCCTCGGCATGCGCGTGTTGTTGTTCGAGCAAAACCATGAGGGCCAGTTCAGGCCTATCCTCGACTGGCCCGACAACGCCCTGGCCACCACCAGCACCCACGACTTGCCGACCCTCAACGGCTGGTGGCACAGCCGCGACATCGAATGGAATATCCAGCTGGGCCTGATCGACGCGCCAACCGTAGACCAGTGGAGCGAACACCGCCTGCGCGAACGTCAGGCCCTGCGCCAGGCCTTGAGCCAGGACCCGCAGAACTTCGTCGATGAAATCCGCAACGACACCGACCATATGATCGATGCCAGCGTGCGCTACCTCGGCCACACCCGTGCGCCGCTGGTGTTGCTGCCGCTGGAGGATGCGCTGGGCATGGAGGAACAACCCAACCTGCCCGGCACCACCGACACCCACCCCAATTGGCGCCGCCGCCTGCCAGGCGAAGCGTCCAGCCTGCTCGATAATGCCGGCGCCGCGCGCCGCCTCGAGCTGCTGGCCGTAGCGCGCAACCAAGCTTATGAGCGTGACCGATGAAAGCACTGCCCTTGCGCGCTACCCAGCGCCTGCAATTTCATAAAGGCTTCACCCTGGATGACGCGGTGCCATTGGTGCCGTATTTCGCCCGACTGGGCATCAGCCACCTGTATGCCTCGCCCCTGCTCAAAGCACGTGCCGGTTCGATGCACGGCTACGACGTGGTCGACCCCACCCGTGTAAACCCGGAACTGGGCGGCGAGGCGGCGTTGCAGCGGCTGGTGGCCGCGTTGCGCGAACACGATATGGGCCTGATCCTCGACATCGTCTCCAACCATATGGCCGTCGGCGGCGCCGACAACCCCTGGTGGCTGGACCTGCTGGAATGGGGGCGCTTGAGCCCCTACAGCGAATTCTTCGATATTCAATGGCACTCCCCGGACCCGCTGCTCAAGGGCCAGTTGCTGATGCCGTTCCTTGGCAGCGATTATGGCGAAGCGTTGCAGAGCGGCAGCCTGGTGCTGAAGTTTGACGCGGCGCAGGGCGCGTTCTACGTCGAGCACTACGAACACCGTTTCCCGATCTGCCCGCGGGACTACGCCTTGGTGCTTGGCGGCGACGAGGGGCTTAAGCCCTTGGCCGATCGCTTCGCCACCCTGGCTTATCAGGATGACGCCTACGCCGAAGCCGGCCTGCTCAAACAGGCCTTGGCCGAGCGCGCCAGCGAACTGCTGCCCGCCATCGAACAGCGCCTCGCCGCGTTCGACGGGCGTACACCGGAAGGCTTTGCGCGCCTGCATCAACTGCTGGAACAACAAAGCTACCGCCTGGCCAGTTGGCGCACGGCGGCGGACGACATCAACTGGCGCCGTTTCTTCGATGTGAACGAGCTGGGCGGCCTGCGCGTGGAGCGCACGGCGGTGTTCGAGGCCACCCACGGCAAGATTTTCGAGTTGATCAGCGCAGGCTTGATCGATGGCCTGCGCATCGACCACATCGACGGGCTGGCCGACCCGCGCGGTTACTGCCGCAAGCTGCGGCGCCGGGTGGATGCGCTGTCACCGCAGCGGCATTTGCCGATCTTCGTGGAGAAGATCCTCGGTGAAGGCGAGACCCTGCGCGAAGACTGGCAAGTGGACGGCACCACCGGCTACGAATTCATGAACCAACTGTCGTTGCTGCAACACCATCCGGATGGTTTCGCGCCGCTGGCCGAATTGTGGTCACGCCACAGCGAACGGCCTTCGGCATTTATCGAAGAAGCCCGGCTGGCGCGCCAGCAGATTCTCAATGGCTCGTTGGGCGGCGATTTCGAAAGCGTGGCCCAGGCGCTGTTGCAGGTGGCGCGTGACGACGTAATGACCCGCGACCTGACCCTGGGCGCGATCCGTCGCGCCTTGCAGGAACTGATCGTGCACTTCCCGGTGTACCGCACCTATATCAGCGCACGCGGGCGCAGCGCGGCTGACGACAAGGTATTCCAGCAGGCCATGGACGGCGCGCGCAGCACCCTGAGCGAAGGTGACTGGCCGGTGCTCGATCATTTGGAAAAATGGCTGGGTGGGCAACCCTGGCGCAATCGCCCGCTGGGCCGCGAGCGCAAGATGCTCAAGCATGCCTGCGTGCGCTTCCAGCAACTGACCTCGCCCGCCGCCGCCAAGGCTGTGGAAGACACGGCGTTCTACCGTTCGGCGGTGCTGTTGTCGCGTAACGATGTGGGCTTCAGCACCGAGCAGTTCAGCGCGCCGTTGGCCGATTTTCACGCGGTCAACCAGCAGCGGCTGCGGTGCTTCCCGCACAACCTGCTGGCCACCGCCACCCACGACCATAAACGCGGCGAAGATACCCGCGCCCGTCTGGCGGTGCTGAGCGAGTGCGCTTCCTGGTATGCCGAGCAGGTCGAACACTGGCGCAGCCTGGCCGCACCGCTGCGCGACAGCGCCGACAGCCCTTCGGCAGGCGATGAACTGATTCTGTATCAGGTGCTGCTCGGCAGCTGGCCGCTGGAGCCGAACCCCGACCTTGAGGCCTATCAGCAACGCCTGTGGCAATGGCAACAAAAAGCCCTGCGCGAAGCCAAGCTGCAGAGCAGTTGGAGCGCGCCCAACGAGGCCTACGAACAGGGTGTCGAAGCGTTCCTCAAGCGCGTGCTGCTCAGTGAGGCCGGCGCCCCGCTGCGCAGCGCCCTTACTGCTGCAGCCGAGGCGATTGCACCCGCTGGTGCCCTGAACGGGCTGGCGCAGTCTTTGCTTCACCTGAGCGTGCCGGGCGTGCCGGACGTCTATCAAGGCGATGAGTTCTGGGACTTCAGCCTGGTAGACCCGGACAACCGCCGCCCGGTGGACTTCCAGGCGCGGCAACGCGCTTTGGAGGCGCCAGTGGACA
Source organism: Pseudomonas sp. R2-37-08W (assembly GCF_003851705.1). Lineage (NCBI taxonomy): Bacteria > Pseudomonadati > Pseudomonadota > Gammaproteobacteria > Pseudomonadales > Pseudomonadaceae > Pseudomonas > Pseudomonas sp. R2-37-08W. The sequence continues at coordinate 3,162,881 of NZ_CP027728.1, forward strand.
CCGCTGAACTGTTGGCCAACTGGCGCGACGGGCGTATCAAACAGGCGTTGATCGCGCAGGTACTGACCTTGCGCAAGGCTAACCTCGAGCTGTTCAGCGACGGTGCCTACACTGCCCTGGAGGTGGTTGGGCAACAGGCCGAGCACGTCGTCGCGTTCTGCCGCGAACACCAAGGCAACCATGTGCTGGTGGTGGTGCCACGCTGGTCCCGGCGCTTGCTCGAAAATGCGCTGCAGCCGTTGATTCCTGCGCAGGTTTGGGGCGATACGCGGGTGAAATTACCGTTCGCCGCCGCAACGCAAAACTGGAAGGGACTTTTTCAGACGAGCGTAGTCACACCAGACAAGGAGCTGTTGATCAGCGCTGCCCTGGGGGATTTCCCGGTCAATGTCTTTATCAATTCCGATAGTCAAGAAAGCTGAACATTTTCTCTGAGGAGTGTGTGATGAGTAATGAAGACAAACGCATCCGCGAACTGGCGCATCAGATCTGGGAGTCCGAAGGCAAGCCTCACGGTGAAGATGCCCGTCACTGGGAAATGGCGCGCAAGCTGGCCGAAGCCGAGGCGCTGACGCCAAGCAAGCCCAAGCCGGCCGCCAAGCCGAAGACTGCCCCAAAGGCAGCGGCCAAAGCCAAGCCGGCTGAGCCTGCCGCCGCCAAACCGGCGCCAAAGAAGCCCGCCGCGCCGAAAAAGCCCAAACCTCCCGCTCATTGATCGCCGCGCCCCCTGACTGCCTTGCTGTCGGGGGAGCTTTTATCTCTCTACGTCATACGCTGAATAACTGTCAGTACGGCCGCGTTCGGCCCGAAAAAAAGAACCCCTGCAGGAGCAACACCATGAGCAAGCCCGAAAAAGCCTCAACGACGCCGGACCACGAGCCGTCGCGGATTCGTGAAGGTTTGCCCTTCCCTCTTGGCGCCACCTGGGACGGCCTGGGCGTCAACTTCGCGCTGTTTTCGGCCAACGCCACCAAGGTCGAACTGTGCCTGTTCGATGATGCTGGCGAGGTGGAACTGGAGCGCATCGAACTGCCCGAATACACCGACGAGATCTTCCACGGCTACCTGCCCGACGCCCACCCCGGGCTGATCTACGGCTACCGTGTGTATGGTCCCTACGACCCGGCCAACGGCCATCGTTTCAACCACAACAAATTGCTGATCGACCCCTACGCCAAGCAACTGGTGGGCGAACTCAAATGGTCCGAAGCCCTGTTCGGCTACACCATCGGCCACCCCGACGACGACCTCAGCTTCGACGAGCGCGACAGTGCGCCCTTCGTACCTAAATGCAAAGTCATCGACCCGGCGCACACCTGGGGCAATGACCAGCCGGTGCGCGTGCCGTGGGACCGCACCATTATTTACGAGACCCACCTGCGCGGCATCAGCATGCGCCACCCTTCGGTCGGCGAATCCGTGCGCGGTACCTGCGCCGGGCTGATGGAAGATGACGTGCTCAAGCACATCCGCCAGTTGGGGGTTTCTTCGGTCGAACTGTTGCCGGTACACGCCTTCGTCAACGACCAGCATTTGCTGGAAAAAGGCATGACCAACTACTGGGGCTACAACAGCATCGCGTTTTTTGCGCCCGACCCGCGCTACCTGGCCAGCGGCAAGATCGCCGAGTTCAAGGAGATGGTCGCGCACCTGCATGAGCAGAAGCTCGAAGTGATCCTCGATGTGGTTTACAACCACACTGCCGAAGGCAACGAGCGCGGCCCTACCCTGTCGATGCGCGGCATCGACAATGCCTCGTACTACCGGTTGATGCCCGATGACAAGCGCTTCTACATCAATGATTCCGGCACCGGCAACACCCTGGACCTGAGTCACCCCTGCGTTCTGCAGATGGTCACCGACTCCTTGCGTTACTGGGCCACCGAGATGCACGTCGACGGCTTCCGCTTCGACCTTGCGACGATTCTGGGTCGCTACCGCGACGGCTTTGACGAACGTCACAGCTTCCTCGTGGCGTGCCGCCAGGACCCGATTCTGCGCCAGCTCAAATTGATCGCCGAACCCTGGGACTGCGGGCCCGGCGGCTATCAGGTGGGCAATTTCCCACCTGGCTGGGCAGAGTGGAACGACCGTTTCCGCGATACCGTGCGTGCATTCTGGAAAGGCGACGACGGCCAGCTGGCGGACTTCGCCGGGCGCATGACGGCCTCGGGCGAGATGTTCAACCACCGTGGGCGCCGGCCTTACAGCTCGGTGAATTTCATCACCGCCCACGACGGTTTTACCCTGCACGACCTGGTGTCGTACAACGACAAGCACAACGAAGCCAACGACGAAAACAACCAGGACGGCAGCAACAACAACCTGTCGTGGAACCATGGCGTCGAAGGCCCTACCGACGATCCGGAAATCAACGAACTGCGCCTGCGCCAGATGCGCAACTTCTTCGCCACCCTGCTGCTGGCCCAAGGCACGCCGATGATCGTGGCCGGTGATGAATTCGCCCGCACCCAGCACGGCAACAACAATGCCTACTGCCAGGACAGCGAAATCGGTTGGGTCAACTGGGACCTGGACGACGACGGCAAGGCGCTGCTCAAGTTCGTCAAACGCCTGATCAAGTTGCGCCTGGCGTACCCGATCCTGCGTCGCGGGCGCTTCCTGGTCGGCGACTACAACGAAGACATCGGCGTGAAAGACGTCACCTGGCTGGCGCCGGATGGCAATGAAATGACCACTGAGCAGTGGGAAGACAGCAACGGTCGTTGCCTGGGCATGCTGATGGATGGCCGCGCCCAGGAGACCGGGATTCGGCGTGCCGGGGCCGATGCGACCCTGTTGCTGGTGGTGAATGCCCATCACGATATGGTCAATTTCCGCCTGCCACCGGTACCCCAGGGCGAGTTCTGGAATTGCCTGCTCGATACCAACGACCCTGCGGTGCGTGGCCAGGAGCGCTTTGACTTTGAACACGAGTACGCCGCGACCGGCCGCTCGCTGCTACTGTTTGAGCTGCAACACGACGACGAGGTGTGAGATGGCGTTGCACGGATTCCTTTCCGGCTACCGGGGCTATGCGGACACGCAAGCCCTGGGTAAGGCCTTGAAGGACCTTCAGGAAGAAGGCCTGGACCAACTGCCGTTGCCCGGCAGCGGCCAGACGCTTTCACGCTATAGCGGGCTGGCGCAAGTCGCCGGCCATGACCTGCGCCTGTGCAAGCTGTTCGAAGGCCACACCGATGCGCTGGCGATCATTGCTGAACTCGACAGCCCGCTGCCGCCCTTGGGCAGCACCTGGGGGATGTGGGCCGCCGAGCCGCCGAGCGCCAAGGTGCGCGTGCGGCGCGACGGCCAGCGCTTGATCGTCGACGGGCGTAAAGCCTGGTGTTCCGGTGCGTCCGTGGTCTCCCACGGGTTGTTGACCGCGTGGGACGAGGAGCACCGTCAGCAACTGGTGGCCGTAGAAATGGATCAGCCGGGCGTTACGGTAACGGATGAAGGTTGGGATGCGGTGGGCATGGCCGCCACCGGCAGCGTCGAGATCGTCTTCAGCGAGGCCAGGGGCCTCGCAGTCGGCGGGCCGGGCGACTATCTGGCACGCCCGGGCTTCTGGCATGGCGGCATTGGCATTGCGGCGTGCTGGTATGGCGCGGCGCAGCGCCTGGCCGAAGTGCTGCGCGAGCAGTGCAGCAAGCACCCTGAGCCGCATGCCCTGGCCCACCTCGGCGCGGTGGACAGTGCATTGAACAGCGCAGCCTGCGTGCTGCGCGCCAGTGCCGAGCAGATTGACCGGGCACCGACCGCCGATGCCCGATTGCTGGCCCAGCAAGTGCGTGCGTGCGTCGAGGAAACCGTCGAGCAGGTGATCCAGCATGTCGGCCGTGGCGTAGGCGCGGGGCCTTACTGCAAGGACCCGCACTTCGCCCAATTGATGGCGGACTTGCCGGTGTACGTGCGCCAAAGCCACGCCGAACGCGACTTGGCCGCCCTGGGCATTCAGGTCGCCGGCGAACCTTCAGGGAGGTGGCAGTTATGAAACCCAACCCGATTGTCGGCCAAGGCACCTCCCTACATTACTGGCAAACCTCGTCGCGCCTGGCTGAACTGCCGCACATCAGCGTTGAGCAACTGGTACCCGAGGGGCATCGTGCGGTCATCATCGCCCCGCACCCGGACGATGAAGTGCTTGGCTGCGGCGGTTTGCTGCAAGGCCTGGCCGACCTGGGCCGGCCCATTCAGTTGATCTCGGTCACCGACGGCAGCGCCAGCCATCCAGGCTCGCAACGCTGGCCGGTGCGACGCCTGAGCGTGGTGCGCCCCCAGGAGTCGGCCCAGGCCCTGCATCGCCTGGGCTTGCCGATGCACAGTCTGAAGTGGCTGCGCGCCGGGTTCACCGACAGCAAAGTTGCCGAGCGCGAGGAAGAACTGGCCGTGTTTATCCAGCGCTACCTCAAACCCGGCGACGTGGTGTTCGCCACCTGGCGCGAAGACGGCCATTGCGACCATGAGGCTGTCGGCCGCGCCAGTGCGAAAGCCGCCCAGGCCGTGGGCGCCACCTTGTACGAACTGCCCGTGTGGACATGGCACTGGGCGACCGCCGAAGACGGCATGGTGCCGTGGGACCGTGCGCGCAAGATCCCTTTGACGCCCGAGCGGGTGGCGCGCAAACGCCATGCCATCCACGCCTTCGCCAGTCAGCTGGAGGGCGACCCCCAGATCGGCCTGCCCCCCGTGCTGGCGCCCTATGTGGTGGAGCGCTTGCTGCAACCTTTTGAAGTGGTGTTCGTTTGAGTGTGACAACCCCTTATTTCGACCAGATGTTCGCCGGTAACGACGACCCCTGGGCATTTCGCCAACGTTGGTACGAACGGCGCAAGCGCGCCATGACCCTGGCCATACTGACCCGAGCACGCTACACCTCAATATTCGAACCCGGCTGTGCGAACGGCGAGTTGAGCGCCGAGCTGGCGGCGCGCTGTGATCGCTTGCTGTGCTGTGACACGGCGAGCGCTGCGGTGACGCTGGCCAAGACGCGGCTCGCAGGGTTTTCCAACGTACAGGTGGAGCAATGCCGGTTGCCCGAACAGTGGCCATCGGGGCAATTCGAGCTGATCGTGTTAAGTGAGCTGTGTTACTACCTTGACGCCGCTGATCTTGAGCGCCTGATTGACCGCTGCCTCGACACCTTGACGGATGACGGCCAACTGCTGGCGTGCCATTGGCGTCCGCCCATTGAAGGCTGCCCGCAAACTGCTGAACAGGTCCACGCCTTGCTCCAGCAGCGGCTGGGCCTGCATTCGGTAGTGCGCCACCATGAAGAAGATTTCCTGCTCGACCTGTGGGGCCGCGACGGCGCCTCGGTCGCCAGCCTTGAAGGCCTGGGATGATCGGCATTCTGATTCCAGTGCACAACGAAGAAGCGTTGCTGGGCGAGTGCCTGAGGACTGCACAAGTAGCCGCCCGTCATTCGGATCTGCACGGCGAAGCGGTACAGATCCTGGTGGTGCTCGATAGCTGCAGCGACGGCAGTGAAGCCATTGCCCGCGCGCACGGGGTGCACAGCCTGGCGGTGCAGGCGCGTAATGTCGGGCATGCCCGTGGGGTTGGCGCGCAACACCTGCTGAGCCTGGGCGCGCGCTGGATCGCCTGCACCGACGCCGACAGCCTCGTTGCTCCGGACTGGCTGGTGGCGCAACTGGCCCTGGGCTGCGACGCCGTGTGCGGCACCGTGACCGTGGACGCCTGGAGTGCAGACTTCGACGCAGCGGCGCAGATTCGCTACCACCAGGCTTACCAGGCCCGCGACGGGCATCGGCATATCCACGGCGCCAACCTGGGGGTAAGCGCCAGCGCCTATCTGCAGGCAGGTGGTTTTGAACCCCTGGCGTGCCATGAAGATGTGCAGTTGGTGCGCAACCTGGAACGTTGCGGTGCGTCCATCGCCTGGAGCCACAGCCCGCAGGTGATCACCAGCGCACGCCTGGAGTGTCGCGCCCAAGGTGGTTTCGGTGACTATTTGAAGAGCCTGATGCAGGTTTCGTAAAAAGAACCACATTTCTTGTCTATGCTTATAACCCATCGCACAGCGCTCCAGGATCGGAGCGCCGCGAACTCACCGCAGCGGAGCCTGGGGTGAACACACACGTTTGAACCGACAAGGATGTGACACCCCATGAAAACCGCCTCGTTAAGCGAGGGCCGTCGCGGCCCCGCGCAAATCTGAAACAGCGCGCCGCAGTTGGCGCATATTCCCGCTATCTCGCTGACCAGCCTGGTACCGCCCGGCGCCCGGGTGGTGGTGATTGCCCCCCACCCCGGCGATGAAGTGCTCGCCTGCGGGGGCCTGCTGCAGCTGCTCAGTACCCGCGCGCACCCGTTGAAATTAATTTCCATCACCGATGGCAGCGCCAGCCACCCTGGCTCCCAGGTCTGGTCGGCCAACCGCCTGAGCGCGGTGCGCCCCCAGGAAAGCGCCGAGGCCCTGCGCCGCTTGGGCGTGCCACTGCACAGCCTGAAATGGATTCGTGGCGGCTTTCGCGATAACGCCCTGGCCAGCCATGAACAGCCGATCAGCCAGTTCATCGCCCGCTACCTGCAGCCAGGTGATGTGGTGTTCACCACCTGGCGCCATGATGGCAACGATGACCACGAAGCCGTCGGCCGTGCCAGCGCCAACGCGTGCACGCTGGTGGGCGCGCAACTCTATGAATTGCCGATGTGGGCCTGGCACTGGCCGGCACGCGAAGGCTCGGTGATCCCTTGGCAACGCGCGCGCAAGTTGTGCCTCGACACTTGGAGCGTGGCGCACAAGCTGCACGCCGTGCACGCCTACGCCAGCCAGCTGATGGGCGACCCCGCCATCGGCCTGGCGCCGATGCTTGCCCAGGTGTTGCTGGAGCGCATGCGCGAGCCCTACGAAATAGTGCTCACCTAGGCAAAGGTGGCAAACCGCCGGTGCCCGGCGTATGAAAATTTCGTTAACTGATTCATCTCGTAGGCTTTTTCCCACAAGCTCAATCTGCCACACTGATGCGAATAATTATCAACAGATTTATTATTCGCTAAGGATGGCGTTCCGGGAGAGCTACATTCATGTCTGTGCGACACCATGGCGGCAAAGGGTTTTCACCGAGTTCGATAGCAATGGCTATCTGCCTGACCACCACCCAGGCGACCTTCGCGGCCGAAGCTGACGCCCCGCCCACTACCATTGAGCTCGGCGCTACCGAGGTTTCGGGGCACCAGCTTGGCGAAACCACTGAAGGCAGTGAGTCGTACACCACCGGTTCGATGAAAACCGCAACCAAACTGCCCCTGACCCTGCGTGAAACCCCACAGGCCGTCACCGTGATTACCCGTCAACGCATGGATGACCAGGCGATGACCAGCATCAATGATGTGGTCAACGCCACGCCAGGACTGTTCCTCAACTACTCCAGCGGCCCCGGCCGGCAGGGCTACACCGCGCGTGGTTTCAACGTCGACAACCTCATGTACGACGGCATTCCCAGTGGTTATGACGGCGTTAACGTCGGTGCCCAGCCGAACCTGGCGATGTTCGATCGCGTCGAGGTGGTACGCGGTGCCACCGGCCTGGTGACCGGCGCCGGTAACCCCTCGGCGGCGATCAACCTGATTCGCAAGCGGCCCCTGGCCGAACAGAAAGTCACCTTGACCGGCGCCGCCGGCAGTTGGGACGACTACCGTGGCGAACTCGACGCTTCCAGCCCGCTCAATGACAGCGGCACCTGGCGTGGCCGGGTGGTCACCTCTTACCGCGACGCCAACAGTTTCATCGACAAGGCCGAGCAGGATCACGGTTTGTTCTACGCCGTGACCGAAGCCGACCTGAGCGAAGACACCCGCCTGACCCTTGGCTACTCCAACCAGAAAGACAAGACCAACTACTTCTGGGGCTCGTCGATGATCGGCCTGGATGGCCATCACCTCGACCTGTCGCGTTCGTACAATCCCGGCACCGACTGGGAGAATAAAGACCAGGAAATCGACACCGTCTTCGTCGAACTGCGCCAGCAGTTGGCCAATGATTGGGCACTGCAGGTCAACGCCAACTACGCCGTACAAGACGCATTGTTCTCCGGCTCCTACCAGTCGCGCTGGACCGACAATACCCTGGCCCGCACCGTGTACCAGTCCGCCGCCGATGAAAAGCAGGCCGGGTTCGACGCCTTTGCCAGCGGCCCGTTCCAGGCGTTCGGGCGCACCCATGAGCTGGTCGTGGGCGCCAGCAAGCGCATCTACGACCTGACCACCCGCAACTACAGCCCGTACGATCTGAATTGGCCGATCAACGCCGGCAAACCGAACTTTACCCACACCAACAACCAGCGCGATGTCACCACTCAGGACGGTGTGTACGTCACCACCCGCCTGAGCCTGGCCGACCCGCTCAAGCTGATCCTCGGCGGGCGCCTGGACTGGTACGACTACGACAACCGCGATGGCGACGGCGACTATAAAGTCACCCGTAACCTCACCCGCTACGCGGGCCTGATCTACGACCTGGACGACCAGCACTCGGTGTATGCCAGCTACAGCGACATCTTCACGCCGCAACGTGAAAAAAGCACCGGCGCCACCCCGCTCAAGCCCATCGTCGGCAAAAACTATGAAGTCGGCATCAAGGGCGAATACCTGGGCGGCGCGCTGAATGCCAGCGTGGCGCTGTTCCGGGTCGACCAGGAAAACCGCGCCGTGCAGATCGTCGTGCCGGACTGCCCACAGGCCTCCTGCTACCAGGCCTCGGGCGAGATTCGCAGCCAGGGTATCGACTTCGAACTGCAGGGCGCCTTGACCGAGAACTGGCAGGTCGGCGGTGGCTACACCTATGCGCGCACCCACACCCTCAAGGACGCCGCCAACCCGCAGAAGGTCAACAAGCAGTTCGACACCGATACCCCGGAGCACCTGTTCAAGGTCACCACCCGCTACAACTTCCAGGGCCCGCTGGAAAAACTCCGCGTGGGCGGTAACGTCTCCTGGCAGAGCCGCATGTACAACGACATCCAGCTGGCGGACGGCAGCACCTATCGGCTCAAACAAGGCGGCTACGCTGTCACCGACCTGATGGCCGGCTACCGGGTCAACCAGAATCTGGACCTGCAGCTCAACGCCAACAATATCTTTGATCGGCACTACTACCAGTCCATTTCCGAAGCCGTTACCTACGGCGGTGATTCCTACGGCAGCCCCCGCAACATGATGCTGACGGCCAAGTACAGCTTCTGATCGTCATCCGCGGCTGGCCGCTCGGGCGGCCGTGCTTAAAGTCCCCTCTCGACTGGCCGATAACCGTCTGTCGGATCTTGTCCGGCCCCCATCGCCACACCTGCTTTTCCTGCGGCCAGCGTGGCACGCCGCATGCTTGGTTCCTGGCCAAACCACATGGAGTACTCGTGAATGCTCAACCGCACACGCTTTATGGAGCACTACCGCAAGGCCGACCGCATCATGCTGGCGTTGATCTGGCTGATGTTCCTGTTCTCCTTGGGCCTGGCGTTCTGGCATGACACCTTCACCCAGGCGCTGATCGTCGGGGGCGGCACCGGCGTGGTGCTGACCGCGCTCTACCGCGCCATCGGCGGCACCCGCGTGATGCGGTGTGTGCTGGGTGCCGGCCTGATGGTGATGGCGGCCTTGCACATCAATCAGGCGCAGGGGGTGATCGAGGCGCACTTCGGTATTTTCGCGCTGCTGGCGGTGCTGACGTTCTACCGTGACTGGCTGCCGATCCTGGTGGCGGCGCTGACCATCGCCGTGCATCACCTGGTATTCCATGCCCTGCAACATCAGGGCCTGCCCGTGTTTGTGATGGCGCATCACGGCGGCTGGACGATGATTTTCGTGCACGCGTTCTACGTGGTGATGGAAACGGTCGCCCTGCTCTACCTCGCCGTGCACAGCCACGCCGAGGCGGTCGAAAGCCAGGAAATGCTCGAAAAAATGCTCGCTGTCACCTCGCAATTCGAAGCCGAAACCGCCAAGGGTGAAGACAAGGTGCGTGTGTCCCTCGCCAAGCGCTTCGACCACTTCCTGCAGCAACTCACCCACCTGATCGACGGCGTCGCACGCGACTCCCATGGCCTCGGCCAACTCGGCCAGGAACTGGCCACGGCCAGCGGCACCCTGGAAACGGGCGCGCGGCATCAACTGGCACAGATCAATGAGATGACCGGCTCGATGCAGCGCATGGAAGACTCCATGGGCCACATCACCCTGCACGTCGAACAAGCCGTGGAACACGCCGGCCAAGCCAGCCGGCAGATCGTGCGCGGCCAGGAAAGCGTTGGCCGCGCCCAGCATGAAATCACCCAACTGGCCTCGCGCATCAATGGCACGCAATCCACCGTACAGTCGTTGGCGGTGCAGGCCGAGCAAATCGGTTCGGTGCTGGAGGTGATCAGCAGCATCGCCAACCAGACCAACCTGCTCGCCCTCAATGCCGCCATCGAAGCCGCCCGCGCCGGCGAGCAAGGCCGTGGCTTTGCAGTGGTCGCCGACGAGGTGCGCAGTTTGGCCCAACGCACCGCCCTCTCCACCCAGGAAATCAAGACCATCATCGAAGGCCTGCAGCAAGGCAGCCGCCAGGCCGTCGAGGCCATGCACGACAGTCGCCAGGGTGTGGAGCGGTGCGTGGAAGACAGCCAGGTGGCAGTCGACATGCTGCGCGCCGTGGGCGAAGACATCGCGCATATCGACCAACTCAACGGCCGCATCGTCACCACCACCCGCGAGCAGACCTCGGCGAACCTGGAAATTGTCGAGCGCCTCCAGTCGGTGCAGCACATCGCGCAAAACACCGCCGACGACGTGGAAACCCTGGCCCGCAGCAGCGAACGCCTGCCACCAATTGCCGTGCGCCTGGATGCGCTGGGGCGCAGGTTTCACCCCTGATTCACGCCATCGGCTCAGCAGCCGAAGCTTCTCTAACTGCAGCCCCGCGCTCCAAATGTGGGAGGGGGCTTGCTCTAATGCCCGCCAGTTAAGGCGACACCGAACCTGTGGCGAGGGAGCTTGCTCCCGCTGGACTGCGCAGCAGTCCCATTGTTTGGGGCCGCTTCGCGCCCCAGCGGGAGCAAGCTCCCTCGCCACAAGTTAGTTCTCGCTCCTGCTACTTCTTAACTGACCGGCATTAGGGCAAGCCCCCGATGGCGGCCTGAAACTAGCGAACAACTGTACCTGCGCAACTGCAAGTCATCGCCTCCCGCTCGCGCACTACGAAACTCCTGAACCTTCCGCCGGTCGATGCTTTCAAGAGGCCGACAGTGCCTCGGGTGCTTTGTGTGTGTAGTGAATGCCTGCGGAGACGGCCATGAAAGAAGCCATTAGCGATTTGCCCGGCCCTATAAAACGACAGGCTGACCGAATTTTGCGTGAGATCGAACTGGCAGGGTCGATGATCCTGGCCGTCAAAAGCGGTGCCAAAGCCCAGGGGTTCGTGCTGGGCATTACCTGCTGTGAAGGGCTGACTTCGGAGCGCTGCGAGCAGTTGGCAAGCCATTTCGACAGCGTGGTGGAACAGAGGCTGAGGGCCCTGACATTGGGCCTGTAAGGTCAGGCGCATGACCGCTGTGCGCGCGTAGATTGGATCCACGGCAGCCCCGGCACCGGCCGCCCTTTAAAAGCGGCGAACAACCTCCTACACTGCCGGGAATTTCCCTTCATCTGCGCAGCCTCGCTCTTCTGCCCGACTCGCATCAGGATTTACAGACATGCGCCTGCCCGATTTCATCCTGGAAAACCTCGAGCCGATCCTGCAGGCCTGGGAAGATTTCGCCAGAACCATCGAGACACCGGGCGAGGAGCTCGACAGTGTCGGGCTGCGCGACCATGCCGAGCAGATGTTGCGGGCCATCGTCAGCGACCTGCGAACCAAGCAGACCCGCCAGGAACAAATAGCCAAGGCTCAGGGCCAGGCGCCGACGGACGATCAGGAAACCGCGGCGGAAACCCATGCCATGACGCGGCTGATGGCGGGTTTCACCATCGACCAGATGGTCTCGGAATACCGCGCCTTGCGCACCAGCGTGGTCAGCCAGTGGATGCGCCAGATCAAGGACGGCACCCCGATCAATGTCGACGACATGACCCGCTTCCACGAAGCCATTGATCAGGCCCTGGCCGAGTCCGTCGCCAGCTACTCCCGCGCGGTCGAGGCGTCACGCAATATGTTCCTGGGCATCCTTGGCCACGACTTGCGCACCCCACTCGGCGCGATCCTGCTGGGGTCCGACGTGCTACGCCGTTCACAGGACGCCGGCGCCCGCGCGACCAAAATCGCCAACCAGATCTACACCAGCGTACGCCGCGCGAGCCAGATCGTCGGCGACCTGCTCGACCTGACCCGCTGCCAGATGGGGCCGGGCATCCCGGTCAAAACCGCCGATATCGACCTTTCACCGCTGTGCCAACGCGTCATAGAAGAAATCCGCACCTTTCATCCTGAAGCTATCGTGATGTTCGACGCCAAAACCTCGGTTGCCGGGCAATTCGACGGCCCGCGCATGGAGCAGGTCTTCTCGAACATCGTCAGCAACGCGGTGCAGCATGGGGACACCACCCGGCCGATCCAAGTCGAGCTGGGCATACGCGAGGGCTTCGCGGTCTTCACCGTGCACAACAGCGGTGAAGCGATCCCCGAGGACGTGCTTCCGTTCATCTTCAACCCCATGGGCCGCTTCTCCCAGCGTACCGCGATCAATCACGGCCCCACGGAGGGGTTGGGTTTGGGCCTGTTCATTGCCTCGGAAATCGTGGCGTCTCATGGGGGGCGATTGAGGTGAGTTCTGATACGGAACAGGGAACGGTGTTTAGTGTGCGAGTGCCGATCGATAAACCAGAGAACAGCGTTGCCTGAGAAACGAGCCGATTCACGAGGGGTGTAACCACTATGGAATACGACGAAAAGCTGATAGAGGAAGCCGTGCTGGCCCTGCTGACAGTCTTCAGCACCGATGACGGAAACTCCTGGAAGGGGCACGATTTCCAGATAATGAACCGATTACATGAACAGGGTTTTATCGATAACCCGGTAAACAAGAACAAATCGGTCTGGTTAACGACACAAGGGCTGGAGCGCGGTCGGGAGCTGGCTGATCGGCTGTTTGGGACGAGGGCTTAGGTCAAGGACAACCTGTACCTGAGTCGACATAACGCGGCCGCGATTGCCGCACCGCCCCCACTCCCCTTATCCTCGACGCTCCCGTCCGACCCACTCCGGAGCCGCCATGGACCTCGCCACCCTCGCCCTCTTCCTGCCCGCCTGCTTCGCCCTGAACATGGCGCCCGGCCCCAACAACCTGCTGTCGGTGAGCAACGCCACCCGCTACGGCTACCGCATCTCCTGCCTCGCCGGTCTCGGCCGTTTGCTGGCCTTCGCCGGCATGATCGCCCTCGCCTCCGCCGGGTTGGCGGTGGTGCTGCAAACTTCTGAGTTGTTGTTTTACGGGATCAAGGTGCTTGGTGCGGCGTATCTGTTTTACTTGGCCTATCAGCTGTGGCGCGCAGACCCGCGGGCAGAAGCGGAAATAGTCGCCGGCAAGGTGGGCTTATGGGCCCTGGCACGGCAAGAGTTTCTGGTGGCGGCAGGCAACCCGAAAGCCATCCTGATCTTTACCGCCTTCCTGCCGCAGTTCGTGGTGCCCGGCCAACCTATTACCGCGCAATTCGCTTTGCTGGGCGCAATGTTCCTGGCCCTGGAATGGATAGCCATCAGCGCTTACGCCTATATGGGCCTGCATATGCGCCGCTGGTTTGCCGAGCCTAGGGGTAAGCGGATCTTCAATCGGTGCTGCGCGGGGTTGTTGTCGGCGGCCGCAACAGTGTTGTTGACGGCGCGCCGGGCGTAACTCCCGCGCCGGCCTGTGGAAGCAGCGCAGGCGCCCTTACTCCTTGGTCAAATCAACCAACGGCGTCTGCCGCACCTCAGTCTCGCGCCCGGCCTGAATCTCGCTGACCTGCTGCAAGGCCTTGTCTACAGCCGCCTTATCCGCCAACAAGCTGTAGCTGATGCGGAACTGCTTGTGCTCCTTGGGCCCAATGGTGGGTACCAGGTTCAGTGGCCGCTGATAACGGCGGTTGTAGGAAAAACTTGTCCCCGGCTCCAGCCCCGTGACATAGCCCTGCCCTTGAGTATCGGTGTTCTTCCACAGGGAAAACACCGGCAGCGTCTGCGTATTGAAACCGACCGACACGCCTAGGCTGCCAGCTTTGTTATGCAGCACGGTCAAGGTATCGCCCTTGGCATCGGCATAGGGCACCACGTTGTAGACCGTTTCATCGTAGTCCTTGGTGGGCGCGCGGTAGGTTTGCCAGTCGGCCAATTCGCCCTTGGCCTTGTCGTTGAACGGCGACACCTGCTTCACCGGTGCGGCGAAACGCGCGCCCTGCTCCAGGAACGGGGTGCTGAAGTTACTGTGATACAGCGCCTGGTATTCCTTCGGATAGTCGCCGTTGTTGGTCAGGGTGTCGTTGAGCGCAAACACGACACTGCCAGGCTCGGTGACCAGTTCGGTCGCCACGGAAAAATCGACCTTCTTGAACGCCTGCTCTTTCAGTTCGCCGCGCAGGGTGATGGCGTACGGCGGCTTTTCATCAATGTGCAGGGTGACTGTGTTCGCAGGGATATTCGCGGCCCTGCCATGCAGCGTCAGCAATTCACCGTTGTCGATGCCAGGGTGACCGACCCATTCATAGCCGCAACGGGTGACCAGCTCATTGAAACCTTCCAACCAGCCCAGCCCGCCGCGACCATTGAGCTCAATGAAGGCAGGATTGACCACTTCCTTGACCGGCGAATCCCACCCCATGCGCACATCGCCGACCGAAGCCTGCAACACGTTCATACCGCGAGTCGGCACCACCGAGAGCTTCATCGTGCCGTTATCGATGTCGACAATGCTCACCCCCTCCTGCCGACCGCCGTGCAAAGTGCGCAGGGTAACGCTGAAGGGTTTGTCGGTTTGCACACCGAGTTGCTGGCTGGTGACCTGCCAATTCTGCGCGGCTTTGTCGGTGTCGAGGAGCACATAGTCCCAGGCCATGGCGTGGGAGGCGGCAGAGAGTGCGGTGAGGGCGACAGCGAATTTAAGTGGGGTCATGGCGGTAGCCTTTTTTGGAGTTGTGGACGTTTTATAGACTCGATGAAACGTTTCAGCAAGTAAAAGGCGGTATTACGTGGGCAAGTGCAAAAAAGGGGTTGAGGCAAGTCGGAAAATGGAAACTCGGGGTCAGGCCACCATTTTTTAAATATGCGGGGTTGTTGTCGGCGGCGGCGACGGTGTTGTTGACTGCGCGTAGGGCTTGAACGGTAATTGGACTTGAGCAACCCGTGTTGGTTACAACCTTGACGTTGATCCTCCAATGCAAGGGCGCTTATAGTCCTCCAGTCGCCATGGAGCGACCGGGTTTGGCGACCTGACTATCGGTAAATCACTGTATTTATCGGAGCTTTAAACATGGAAAGATATATCCCCCTTACCGGAATCGATCTGGTTCCTGCGTCCCTTCTCATTGATTCAGAAGCACCGCTCGACGTGCTGCAAGCGATGGCTGACTATCGTATTCGCACCGTCACTCAAGTGTTGGAAAACATCGCCTTTCGGGGTGAGGTGGACGCTGATAGCGTCGTTCTTTCGGATTTTGCGCAGCTGCTGGCGATACCGTTGCGGGATGGGTGTGATTTGATGGAGGTAATTGGGCGGCGGTTGCGGGAGGAAGTTTCGGAGGTGGAAAAGAGTTCCGCTGTGACGTCTGGTTAGCAAGAACCTCTGCGCGCTGGAGCAATTAGGCCAGCGCGTGGCGAAGGCAACCCCGGTAAAGCGCTCGTCTTTCCAGTTGTGCGAACCAACCCTCCACAGCGTTCAGCCAGGATGCACTGGTCGGGGTAAAGTGCAATTTAAAGCGTGGATGCTTTCCAACCACTGCTTGATGGCAGCCGTTTTGTGAGCGGAACGTTGTCCAGAATGACATGCAAATCCAGCCCCGCTGCAGTTTTCCGGTGGCGTCCGTTCCGATGACTGGGCGCCGAGCAGAAGCGGTGACTGGATCTCATAGCCGTTCGGAACAGGAAGGTGTAGCAGTAAGCGTAGAGGGCACGGTGCGAGCTTCGATTTTGTTGATATATAACTTTTAGATAGTGTGATTATTTCTAATTGATATTGTGGACTGTCATTTTTCACAGGTTCCGAGTTTAGTTGTTCATGGGAGAGTAAAGCTCCATCGACTCTTTTGAATGAGTGATGAGAATGGGCAAGAAACTCGGTGTACTTGGGACTGTGTCTGAGTTTGTGGACGATCCTAACGACCAAATGAAATACTAATATGGAGCCTGTAAGGCTACGAACTGACAGTAAATATAAACTTAATAAGGGCTATATGCCATGAACAATAAATTTGCACTGGTGCATAAGTATGAAATCAAACAGATCGTAGCGGATACGGACACTCTAACTCTCCCTATAAGCTTCTTTGAAACGCCTGCCAACGGGAAAATAATTTTCGGCGGGTTTGAGTCCGGCGGGTGGGTTATAGTCGAATGTCCGCCTGAGTGCGAGGTCGGCTGGAAGCTTGAGAGTTATGGTAATGAAAAGACCCCATATGTAGATTTTTCGGGCCCAAATAACGAGCGCATAACTTGGAAGAGACCTGACGCCCATTGCTTCCTTCGACCAATGATCGAAGCCACATTTATGAATATTCCAGTAGGTGAATACCTTCGCATTTATACTGGCGGTAGTATTCATAATCTTGAACAGGGAAGCATGGTCAGCTGTAACGATAACTCAGTCAAGCTCAAGAGTACTTCTGGAAAAAATTCTGATGTTTATTATGACAATATTAATATTCTTGAGCGAGGTGATAAGGGCCCTCGGACTCCCATTGGCCCTGCGCAACAGCCAGATTTAGTGTTTGTTGATAATGCATGGAAAAGACGAACTTACAGAGGTTGATTCTCTAGTGTGCCGTTCTCGAATTAACATTTCTCTTATTTTGGCTAAACTTCCAGTGTCATCCAACGTTCGGAGAGGCGCAGGTGAACGCACTCAAAATTGTTCTCAGTCCAGAAGAGCGCGCCGAGCTGAGCCGGCGCGTACGTTCGGCCACCATCAGCCAGCGCAACGGTCGTCGGCACGAGTCATTTTGTTGGCGGCCCAAGGTTGTACGCGAGTAGAGACTGCCCGGCTGACCGGGTTCTCACTACCCGTTATCACGTGCTGGTGTCAGCGCTTCCAAGCTCAACGGCTGGACGGTTTGCTTGATAAGCCAGATCGGGGTCGTAAACCATTTTTGCCCCTTGAAGCGGTGCGCCGTGTTCTTGAGCAAGTCACTCAACCGCGCATCGGTGAACCTCGATGGAGCTGCCGAAGCATGGCCCGAAAAGCCTGGGTTGCTGTCAACGATGGAACGCTTCATCCCAAGAGATGCCAGCTCTTGGTACGTCAATCCAAACAGCGACTGGAATGGCTCGGGGGAAGGGCCAGTTATACGGAACACCATGATCGAACTCCTATTGGTTTGAAGTCCTATCAGACTGGAATTCGTAAAGTACTGGCTATCCGTTTCTTGCTGCTTTATTCAAGCTGCCACGATCGGCTACTTTGGGTCGAAACATTCCGGTCAAGCTCCCCCCTCACACCCAACCCCACCCCACCAAAAAATCCACAAACGCCCTAACCCTTCCCGGCATCGCCGCCCCACCCACAAACACCGCATGAATCGGCTCCACATCCCCCGGGTTATACGCTTCCAGCAACGGCACCAGCTCCCCCCGCTCCAGATCCTGCGCCACACTAAACGCCCCCACCCGTGCAATCCCCGCGCCCAGCTTCGCCAACTGCGCCAACGCCTCTCCACTGTTCCCCTCAATCGTCCCCGCCACTTTCAACGAAAAATCCCGCCCATCCACCCGAAACGGCCAATCCGGCGCCGCTCTGCGGAAGTTGAAGCGCAGGCAGTTGTGTTCAAGTAAATCCTGCGGCGTCACCGGGGTGCCGTGGCGGGCCAGGTAGTCCGGTGAGGCGACGATGACCTGGCCGGTGGAGCCGATGTGGCGGGCGGTCAGGGGGCTGTCGGTCAGGTGGCCGAAGCGGATGGCGACGTCTGCCTGGCCGGCGAGGATATCCACGAGTTCATCGCCGAGCATCAGGTCGACCACGATGGCGGGATAGCGGGCGCTGAAGGCGGCGATCAGCGGCACGACGGTCAGGCGGCCGTGGGCCAGGGCGGCGCTGACTCTGAGGCGTCCGCGGGGGGCGCCCTGGTCGGTGATGGCGTCTTCGACTTCGGCCATGTCGGCCAGGATGCGTCGGGCGCCGCGCAGGTAGGCTTCGCCTTCGGCGGTGAAGGTGATGGCGCGGGTGGTGCGCAGCAGTAGCCGGGTGCCGATGCGCCGTTCGGTGCGGGTGATGATGCGGCTGATGGACGACGGCGTCAGCCCCAGGGCGCGCGCGGCGCCCGACAGGCTGCCGTGCTCGGCGACCATGACGAACACTTCCATCTCTCCCGAGCGGCCACCGATGTCCATTTGTGCCTCCTGCGCAAAGGTGTAGTTCCCAACCAGGGGCTACTGCTGCAAAAGGCTGGATTGTAGCATTCGGCACACAGATGAGGAGTCACCCATGCGTATCAATCCACCCCTTGTAGCCTTGTCCATCGGTGCCTTTGGCATCGGGGTCACGGAGTTTGCCCCCATGGGCATGTTGCCCGGTATTGCCGCCGACCTTGGCGTATCCATCCCCGCCGCTGGGCTTTTAGTGAGTGCCTATGCCATAGGCGTGCTGATCGGCGCGCCGATCATGACGCTCGCGACGGCCAGGGTGCCGCGTCGGTATCTGTTGATCGGGCTGATGGCGATTTTCACCTTGGGTAATCTGCTGTCGGCGCTGGCGACCAATTACCAGACCTTGATGATCGCCAGGCTGGTGACGTCGCTGAACCACGGGGCGTTTTTCGGTATCGGTTCGATTGTGGCGGCCAGTGTGGTCGCGCCGGAGAAGCGCGCGGGGGCTGTGGCCGCGATGTTTTTGGGGCTGACATTGGCGACCATTGGCGGCGTGCCATTGGCCACCTGGTTTGGCGAGAACTTCGGCTGGCGCACGGCGTTCTGGGGCATCAGCGGGCTGGGCGCGGTGGTGATGGCCGCGCTGTGGTGGGCGCTGCCGAATGCACCCGCGCCGAAAGGCGGCAGCCTGATGGCGGAAATCCGCGTACTCGGTCGCGGGCCGGTGCTGGCAGCGTTGGCGCTGACCGTGGTGGGCTCGAGTGCGATGTTTACGGTGTTCACTTACATCGCGCCGATTTTGCGCGATGTCACCCATGCGTCGACCAACTTTGTCACCGGCATGCTCGTGCTGTTCGGTATCGGGCTGACCCTGGGCAACGTGTGGGGTGGCAAGTCGGCGGACCGTTCGGTAGACCGCACGTTGATTACCTCGCTGGTGGTGTTGATCGTCGTGCTGCTGGCCTTTTCGGTGCTGATGCAATGGCCGCTGCCCGCCGCGCTGTCGATCCTGCTGTGGGGCGCCGCGAGTTTTGCCCTGGTACCGCCGTTGCAGATGCGCGTGATGGAGGCCGCCAAAGATGCGCCTAACCTGGCCTCGGCAATGAACATCGGCGCGTTCAATTTCGGTAATGCCATCGGTGCGGTGCTGGGCGGTGCGGTCATCAATGCCGGGCTGGGCTACCCCGCCATTTCCCTGGCAGGTGCGTTGATGGCTGGCCTGGGTTTGTTGATGGTGCTCGGTTTGGGCTGGCGCTCGCGGCGTGCGGGTGCTTGTGGTAAAGACGCCCTGGCGTAGCGATCGTCTAGACTCCAGGCACCTTTCAACCTGAGGAGCCTGCGATGAACAACAAAAATACGATTTGCCTCTGGTACAACGGCGATGCGCTGGAGGCGGCGACCTTCTACGCCAAGACGTTTCCCGATAGCGAAGTCAACGCCGTGCACTACGCCCCTGGCGATTACCCGTCCGGCAAGCAGGGCGATGAACTGACGGTGGAGTTCACTGTGCTGGGCATCCCCTGCATCGGCCTGAACGGCGGTTCGATGTTCAAGCACAGTGAAGCGTTTTCCTTCCAGGTGGCGACCGATGACCAGGAGGAAACTGACCGGTTGTGGAACGCCATTGTCGGCAATGGCGGGCAGAAAAGCGCCTGTGGCTGGTGCAAGGATAAATGGGGGTTGTCGTGGCAGATCTCGCCACGGGTATTGGTGGATGCGGTGACCAGCAAGGATCACGCCGTCGCCAAGCGCGCGTTTGACGCGATGATGACCATGGGCAAAATTGACATTGCCACTATCGAAGCCGCCATCGCCGGGCGCTGATGGGGTGTGTGGATGTGGGAGCGCACGAGCTTCAGCGAGGCCGCGATAGCGGTGGGTCAGGTGGTTTATAGGCCAGCAGTACCGCCGCCTTCGTAGCCTCGCTGGGGCTCGACAACTCCCACATTTGATCTGTGTTGCCTGCAGGTGCTGTGCCCGCCACCCACCTCCCCCCTCACCCTCCATGCGCCAAAAAAAGTCATGCATCGGACCACCCGGTTGCAGCCCTGGCGAGACCGGCCTATGTTTCAAGCCATGCTGTGATTTGCTGTCCCCCCACCCTACGCCCATCCCGTAACCAGGTGACGACATGCCGAACCTCTCCCGCCCCGCCGTACTTGAACTGATCGGTAACACGCCGCTGGTCAAGGTCAGCCGTTTCGACACCGGCCCTTGCACGCTGTTTCTCAAGCTTGAATCGCAAAACCCCGGCGGTTCCATCAAGGACCGCATCGGCCTGGCGATGATCGATGCCGCCGAGCGCGACGGCCGCCTGCGTCCCGGCGGCACGATTATCGAGGCCACCGCCGGCAACACCGGCCTGGGCCTGGCACTGGTCGGCCGGGCCAAAGGCTACCGGGTGGTGCTGGTGGTGCCCGACAAGATGTCCACGGAAAAAGTGCTGCACCTCAAGGCCATGGGCGCTGAGGTGCATATCACTCGCTCCGATGTGGGCAAGGGCCATCCCGAGTATTACCAGGATGTGGCCGCGCGCCTGGCCAAGGACATTCCGGGTTCGTTCTTCGCCGACCAGTTCAACAACCCGGCCAATCCGCTGGCCCATGAAACCAGCACCGCGCCGGAGATCTGGGCGCAAACCCAGCATGATGTGGATGCGATTGTGGTAGGCGTCGGCTCGGCCGGCACCCTCACCGGCTTGACCCGTTTCTTCAAGCGCGTGCAGCCCGAGCTGGCCATGGTGTTGGCCGATCCTGTGGGTTCGGTGATGGCCGAGTACAGCCGCAGCGGTCGGCTTGAAACCCCTGGTTCCTGGGCCGTGGAAGGCATCGGCGAGGACTTCATCCCGTCGATTGCCGACCTGTCCAGCGTGCGCCAGGCCTACTCCATCAGCGATGCAGAAAGCTTCGACCACGCCCGCCAACTGCTCAAGGCCGAAGGCATTCTTGGCGGCTCGTCCACCGGCACCCTGCTCGCCGCCGCGCTGCGCTATTGCCGCGAGCAGACCGAGCCCAAACGCGTGGTCACCTTCGTGTGCGATACCGGCACGCGCTACCTGTCCAAGGTCTACAACGACCAATGGATGAACGACGCCGGTCTGTTGCAGTACAAGCACTACGGCGACCTGCGCGACCTGATCGCCCGTCGCTTCGAGGATGGCCGGGTAATCAGCGTGAGCCCCGACGATACCCTGCTCACCGCCTTCCAGCGCATGCGCCTGGCGGATGTCTCGCAACTGCCGGTGCTGGTGGACGGCACGCAACTGGCGGGCGTTATCGATGAGTCCGACCTGCTGCTGGGCCTGCATCAGGACGCCACGCATTTTTCCATGAGCGTGGCCAGCGCCATGACCCGCACCCTGCACACCTTGGCCCCCAGCGCCAGCCTGGCCGAACTGCAGGCGGAGCTGGATCGCGGCCTGGTCGCCATCATTGCCGACGCCTCGGGCTTCCATGGCCTGATCACCCGCGTCGACCTGCTCAACCACCTACGGAGATCCCTTGCATGAGCCAGCCCGATAAAGGCGCGTTCGCCACCCGTGTGATCCATGCCGGACAGTCCCCCGACCCGACCACGGGCGCGCTGATGCCGCCGATCTACGCCAACTCCACCTACCTGCAAGACAGCCCTGGCGTGCACAAGGGCTTCGACTACGGCCGCTCCCATAACCCCACGCGCTTTGCCCTGGAACGTTGCGTTGCCGACCTTGAAGGCGGCACTCAGGCCTTCGCGTTTGCCTCGGGGCTGGCGGCGATTTCCACGGTGCTCGAATTGCTCGATGCCGGCGCGCATATCGTTTCCGGCAATGACCTGTACGGCGGCACCTTCCGTCTGTTCGACAAGGTGCGTCAGCGCAGCGCCGGGCATACTTTCAGCTATGTGGACCTGAGTGATGTATCGGCGTTTGAAGCGGCGCTGCGGGACGACACGCGCATGGTCTGGGTCGAAACGCCCAGCAACCCGTTGCTGAGCCTGACCGACCTCAGCGCCATCGCCCGCCTCTGCCGCGCCCGCGGCATTCTCTGCGTGGCCGACAACACCTTCGCCAGCCCGTGGATCCAGCGCCCGCTGGAGCTGGGGTGCGACATCGTGGTGCACTCCACCACCAAGTACCTGAACGGCCACTCGGACGTGATCGGCGGCATCGCCATCGTCGGCGACAACCCTGAACTGGCTGAGCGCCTGGGTTTCCTGCAGAACTCGGTGGGCGCCATCGCCGGGCCCTTTGATGCGTTCCTGACCCTGCGCGGCGTGAAAACCCTGGCCCTGCGCATGGAGCGCCATTGCCGCAACGCGCTGGAACTGGCGACCTGGCTGGAGCAGCAACCGCAGGTGTCGCGGGTGTATTACCCGGGCCTTAAATCCCACCCGCAGCACGAACTGGCCCAACGGCAGATGCGCGGATTTGGCGGGATGATTTCAGTGGACTTGAACACTGACTTGCCGGGCGCCACGCGCTTCCTGGAAAGCGTGAAGATCTTCGCCCTGGCCGAGAGCCTGGGTGGCGTGGAGAGCCTGATCGAACACCCGGCGATCATGACCCACGCCAGCATCCCAGCAGCGACGCGGGCGCAGTTGGGGATTGGGGATGGGTTGGTGCGGTTGTCGGTGGGAGTTGAAGATATAGAGGATTTGCGCGCGGATCTGGCCCAAGCCCTGGCCCGCATCTAAAGTCAGAAATCGATCAAATGTGGGAGGGGGCTTGCTCCCGATAGCAGTCTGTCAGCCACTGGGTCAGGTGACTGAACCACCGCCATCGGGGGCAAGCCCTAATGCCAGTCAGTTAAGGACGAACACTGTACCTGTGGCGAGGGAGCTTGCTCCCGCTGGGCCGCGAAGCGGCCCCAAAAATGGGACTGCTGCGCAGTCCAGCGGGAGCAAGCTCCCTCGCCACAGGTTACTTTTTACCCTTTCTACTTCTTAACTGACTGGCATTAGGGCAAGCCCCCTCCCACATTTTGCCCCTCATGCATCAGATAGCCATCAATGTGCCGAGGTAGCGTTTGCCCTTGCCGCATGCAGTTTCTTGTAGCTGTCGATCAAGCGCAAATGCCGGTCCAGCCCTTCGAGCTTCATGCTGGTCGGCGTCAGCCCATAAAACCGCACACTGCCGTTGACCGAGCCAATCACCGCGTCCATGCGTTCGTTACCGAACATGCGGCGGAAGTTGGCTTCGTAGTCGGCCAGGTCCAAGTCATCGTCCAGTTCCATCTCCAGCACCGCATTCACCGCCTGGTAGAACAGCCCGCGTTCGACGGTGTTGTCGTTGTACTGCAGGAACATTTCCACGCATTCCTTGGCCTCCTCATGCTGCTGCAACGCGAGGAAGATCAGCAGCTTCAGCTCCAGGATGGTCAGTTGGCCCCAGGCGGTGTTGTCGTCGAACTCGATGCCGATCAGCGTGGTGATGTCGGTGTAGTCGTCCAGCTCACTTTCGATTAAACGTTCGACCAGCGCTTGCAACTGCGCTTCGTCCAGGCGGTGCAGATTGAGGATGTCTTCACGGAAAAACAGCGCTTTGTTGGTGTTGTCCCAGATCAGGTCGTCCACCGGGTAGATTTCCGAGTAGTCCGGCACCAGGATGCGGCAGGCGGTGGCGCCCAAGTGCTCATAAACCGCCATGTACGACTCTTTGCCCATGCCTTCCAGAATACCGAACAGCGTCGCGGCTTCCTGGGCGTTGGAGTCTTCGCCGTGGCCGGAGAAGTCCCATTCGACGAATTCATAATCGGACTGGGCGCTGAAGAAGCGCCACGACACCACACCGCTGGAGTCGATAAAGTGCTCGACGAAGTTGTTCGGCTCGGTCACCGCCTGGGCTTCGAAGGTCGGCTGCGGCAAGTCGTTCAAGCCTTCGAAACTGCGGCCTTGCAGCAGTTCGGTGAGGCTGCGCTCCAGCGCCACTTCCATGCTTGGGTGCGCGCCGAACGAGGCGAATACGCCGCCGGTGCGCGGGTTCATCAGGGTCACGCACATCACCGGGAATTCACCGCCCAGGGACGCGTCCTTGACCAGCACCGGGAAGCCCTGGGCCTCCAGGCCTTCGATACCGGCCAGAATGCCGGGGTATTTGGCCAGCACCTCAGCCGGTACATCCGGCAGCGCAAATTCGCCTTCGATGATCTCGCGCTTCACCGCCCGCTCGAAAATTTCCGACAGGCACTGCACCTGGGCTTCGGCCAGGGTGTTGCCGGCGCTCATGCCGTTGCTCAGGTAGAGGTTTTCGATCAGGTTGGAGGGGAAATACACCACCTCGCCATCGGACTGGCGCACGAACGGCAGCGAGACGATGCCCCGCGCTTCGTTGCCCGAGTTGGTGTCGAACAGGTGCGAACCGCGCAGCTCGCCGTCGCGGTTGTAGACCTTCAGGCAGTAGGCGTCGAGGATTTCACGCGGCAACTCATCGTCCGGGCCCGGCTGGAACCAGCGCTCATCCGGATAATGCACGAAGGGCGCGTTGGCCAGTTCCTCACCCCAGAACTGGTCGTTGTAGAAGAAGTTGCAGTTGAGCCGCTCGATGAACTCGCCCAACGCCGAGGCCAGCGCGCCTTCCTTGGTCGCGCCCTTGCCGTTGGTAAAACACATCGGCGAGTGGGCATCGCGGATATGCAGCGACCAGACGTTGGGCACGATATTGCGCCACGAGGCGATTTCGATCTTCATGCCCAGGCCCGCCAGGATCGCGGACATGTTGGCGATGGTCTGCTCCAGCGGCAGGTCTTTGCCGGCGATGTAGGTGCCCGCCTCCGACGTCGAGCTGGGCATCAACAGCGCCTGGGCGTCGGCGTCGAGGTTGTCGACTTCCTCGATCACGAACTCGGGCCCGGCCTGTACCACTTTTTTCACAGTGCACCGGTCGATGGAGCGCAGGATGCCCTGGCGGTCTTTGTCCGAGATGTCCGCCGGCAGCTCGACCTGGATCTTGAAGATCTGGTTGTAGCGGTTTTCCGGGTCGACGATGTTGTTCTGCGACAGGCGAATATTCTCCGTGGGAATATTGCGCGTGGCGCAGTACAACTTCACAAAGTACGCCGCACACAACGCCGACGAAGCCAGGAAGTAATCGAATGGCCCCGGCGCCGAACCGTCGCCTTTGTAGCGAATCGGCTGGTCGGCAATCACCGTGAAATCATCGAACTTGGCTTCAAGCCGAAGGTTGTCGAGAAAGTTGACCTTAATTTCCATGCGGGCACACCAGAATAACGGGCTAAACAAAATGGCCGCCATTATGAAGATTTTCGCCGGGAAGTCTCAGGGTTTTGCGTGTGGGCTGCTGATCGGTATCGCTATGCCAGCAGCGCTTGAGCCGCTGGCATAACGTGATGGCCGGTCAGAGTTCGCGCGAAATCAGGCGTTGCGCCAGGCTGGTTCGATTGATCGCCAACTCGCTGCTGACGTCCGGCCCGCGATAGACCATGGACGTTTCATGGCGCACATAATCGCCCGAGCGCGCCGCGCTCAGCCAATTGAACGAGCCCACGCACAACAGCGCTTCATCGGCCATCACTAGCTTGCTGTGCACCTTGTTGACCACACGCACCTGCACGGCATGGTGCTTCAAAGTGGCCAGCGCATCCTTGAATTCGGCGACTTTGCCGGAGTCACCGTCGGACTTGCTGCGGCCGATGCCAGTGTTGAAGTGCAAATCGGTATACACCGTGACCGGCACCCCGCGCTGCACGGTGCCGCACATGGCCTCAAGGGCGCCGCTTTCGCGCATCCCCCTCAGGCGCACCCAGGGCGTCACGATCTGCACCTGCTGCTGCGCCGTCTCCAGGGTCTGCAACAGGAACTGATCATGTTCGGCAAACTCATGCAGGTGGCTCAACCCGGTGCGCGCCGTCAGCAAATCCGCCCGAGGCTGGAAATCAAACGTGAGCGCATTGTCCGCGCTGTTCAACAAGTACTGCGCCAACCTGCCACGCGGCTTGCTGGCGGGGATCTGGCTGAACAGGTCCATATCGCCGAACACCAGAAAACTGTCTTTGGCGCGGGAAACCGCCACGTTCAACATGCTGTCCCTACGGTCGATAAACGCCCCGTCGGCATGCTTGGAATATACCGCAGAAAAAATCACCACCGGGCGTTCGGCGCCCTGGAAGGAGTGCACGGTGCCAACGGTCATTTCACCGTCGCCTTTGCCGGTACGGATACCCAGGGCGGTGCATGCCTCGGTAATGGCCTGGGTCTGCGCGCCAAAGGGGGTGATCACCCCGAGAATTTCCCAGAGCTCCTTGTTATAGCGCTGGGTCAGCTGCTGTTCATTGGCCTTGATCCATGCAGCGATGGTCTGTGCTTCCAGCAGGTTATGGCGGCTGCCGCCCTGCTTCTGCTGGCACAGCCCGTCGATATGCAGGTAACCCAGGCCCGGCAGGCCACCCTGCGGTTTGGCGCCGCGTCGCGGTTGCAGCTTGCCCTTGTAGCAGAGCGCATTGCAGTAATCGATGATCGAGTCATAGCAACGGCGGTGTTCATACAGATAAAGGCCGCGGGCCAGGTCGCGGTCGTAGTGATAGCGGCTGGTGGACTGCGCAATCGCCATGACGCTGCCACTGGCGGCACTGCGCCCGCTGTCACAGAAAGCCTCGTACTCATCGTCCACACGGCTGCGCGACAGCAGGCCGGCAGCGAGCAGGTTGCCGATATCCACCGACGGCGGCACCGACCATATCGGTTCGATTTGTTGCGTGTCGCCAATCACCAACGCTTGCCGCGCCAGGGCGAACGATGGCGCCGCCACTTCGGGCAGGACCTGGCCCGCCTCGTCTACGATCAGCAGGTCGATGAAATTCAACGCGTAATCGGCGACATAACCATTGCCGTCATGGCGGCTGCACGACAGCTCGGCCGGCAAGCGGTAGAACGTCGCCACCACGCAAGGCGTGAGCTTCATCCAGCGCCGCCAGTTTTTCTCCAGGGTCTTGCGGCCGTTTTTTTTGCGGTTTTTAAGAATCAGTGGCAGCTCATCGGCGACCTCCAACAGCCAGCGGCCCTCCCAATAATGCGTGGTCAGCAGGAACGTCTCGAAGCGCAGCGAGGTGTCCGCCCAACGGTCGCAGTCCTCCAGCGTTACCTCGGCGGCGGGCTTGCCGATGGCATCGGGTAACCGGGCAATCACCGCCTGCCAGTTCGACAGCTCGCGCTGTTCATCGCGCCGCAAGTGCTCCACACGCTCACGCTGGGTTTCAAGGATTTTCAGGCTTTGAGCGGTGTGCGCCACGGCGGCCGTCAGCAGGCGCTCTATCTCATGCACATCGTTGGCGCTCTGCAGCTGTGCATCAGTTTCATCGATGTGCAGTTTGGCCAAGCGCAGGCGTTTGGCGGCAATCGGGCCGAACCAGCCGAACAGCGTGTAGATCAATGACTCATGGGCCAGGTAATGCTTGAAATCTTTCAGGCGTGCCTTGGCGTTTGCCAACTGATCGGACTGCGCCCGACATTGCCCTTCAAGCGCCGCAATTGCCGTGTATGGATTATCGCCGAGCAAGGCCTTCATGGCGTCGCGCGCCGCGTTCAATCTTGCCCAGCCCTTCTCGATATCGCCCAGTTGCTGCTGGCGCAGTTGAATCAGGGCCTGCAGCTTGTCGACGGTGGCCTTGAGCGTGGGCGGCGCCTGCTCGGGAAAGGCGATGGCGGCACGCTCCAGATAAGCCTGCTGCGCTTTATCCAGATAGGCCTGCGTCTCCAGCTCCAGGTAAAAGCTTTTGGTCTGATAGGTGCGGGCCATCTCCGCTTCCGCAGCGGCCTTTGGAAAGTAAGCGCCAAAGCTGTTGATATCCGGAAGCCAGCGCCCAGCAAAGGGGCCGGTGCCTGCCGAGAAGTCTTTGCCAAATGCCTTGATGATGTTGGTGACCGCCTGATTGTTCGTAGAACTGGCGACAATCACCGGCGGCTCGCCGCCCTCGGCAGCGGCCTTGGCCCAAAGCGAGGCGACGACCGACAAGAGCAACGTGGTCTTACCCGTACCCGGCGGCCCGTTGACCGCCAGGATATCCCCGGCGTTACCCGCCAGCAGGTGTGCGAGGCTGTCGCGTTGGGCAGGCGCCAGCGCGTATTCGTCGCCGGCATGCCCTCCTCGCCCGGCGAACAGGCTGTTGGCGGCCAGGCACGGCTCATCGGGCATGCGCTCGCGTTGTGCGAACCGCTCGAACAACGGCGCATCCGGTTTGCCAAGGCGCAAATGATCGTACAGCGCCACGATATTGCGGCTGAAACCTTCGGCCTTCTGTTCCTTGAACACATAGCAATAGTTGACCGGATCAAAACCGTCGTCCACGCCGTTCCAGGCGTTGCAGACCGTCTGGAACATCGTCTTGCAATAGCGCAGGTAGGTGATCCACTGCTCGCGGTAGTGCTCCGGCTGCACCTCTGTGCCGGCGGGTGGCGGCTCGAACTGCGGCGCATCTTGTGCGGTTAGAAACGTATCCAGGTCATGCTGGGCGCCGATGGTGAAGTTGTCGCGATCCAACGGCTCCAGAATATCGCGCGGCACCAGCGTGGGCCCGGTCGGATAGATCAGCCCGTCGCGGGTGACCGACACACGGCAAATGATCGGCGTGATGAACGCCGGCAGCCCGTTGCGCGCCTGGCGGTGCTCCTGGCGTGAGGCGTACACGAACGGGCGTAGCGTGACCTCCACCTGGAGCAGTTGGGCCGGTTCGTCGGCGAATAGGCTGTCCACTTGCTCAACCGGCAAACAACCGGCGGCTAATGCAGCCAGGGGCACGGCAGCGTAGGTTTTGACGTGGTTCGGGGATAACGCACCATTGCCGTTTTCCGCGTCGGCCAGCGAGGTGCGCCAGTAGTTGGCGAGTTTCAGAGAATAATCGTTCATCGTCCTGATTCAGTGCAGACCGTGACTCACTGTTACGGTCGGTGGGTGGGGATGTGGACCGAGGGTAACGGTTCAGGGAGCAGGTGGGCAATCACCTGGGTATTTTAGCTGGACCCATGGCGTTGCCCGAGCTGCCGATCACGTGCACATACGGGCTTTCAGTTGGCTTGATCGCCCTCTTGCACCATCGCCTGCCAGATCTTGACGCTGGCGCGCTCGTTCATCCTGGCATGCCAAGCCAGCAGCGCCTGGCATTCCTCGGGCACGGGCAGCTTGACCAACGACGCGAAAATCAGCCCGCCCAGCAAGGCGATGTCGGCCATCGAAAACGCCTCGCCCGCCACATAGGGCCGGGTTTTGAGGATGGCGTCGAAGTGGCGCATACCTCTTACGGCTTTGTCGCCCATGCGCTGACCCCATTCAGCATTCTGATAGAGCTCGACTTCAGGCCCCAGCCCAGGAGTGGCGTGGTGAAAGTAAACGCTGACCGCATCCATCAATTCGATTTCCGCGCGCCTCGTCATCATATGAATCAGGCCTTGCTCGGTCGGCGTTTTGCCGGTGAGCAGCGGGTTGCCATCCAGCACATCCAGGTACTGGGTGATAGCCGTGCATTCGGCGATCAGGGTGCCGTCCTGCAACTCCAGCACGGGCAGTGTTCCGGAGTAATTCAGGGCCAGGAAAGCAGGTTGCTTGTGCTTGCCCTCCCAGAGGTTGATCGACACGAATTCAGTGCGAGGGAGCAGCTCCTTTTCTGCCAGGGCGATTCGAACACGTGCCGGGTAAGGCCCGTTATACCAGTCGTAGATTTTCATCATTGGGTGAGTGGAAGCATTGGAATGGGTTTGCTGAAAAGTCATGATTCTGTCCGCCTACCTGTCAAGTGGTAGGTGGAGATTGAGGCCTTCATTTGGGACTGTCAACCACTACCTGTCAGTTGGCAGGTAGATTTTTTCAGGTGTAGACTTCGCACTGTCACCCAACCACCGAGGACTCTATACGTGAGCGAAAACGCCCGAGAAGCCATTCTGGAAGCCGCCCGGATCGCGGCGCAGCATTTCGGCTACAGCGGCATCAACTTTCGCAGCATCGGCGAAACGGTGGGGATCAAGAACGCCAGTATCTACTACCACTTCCCCAGCAAGGCCGACCTCGGCGCGGCGGTCGCAAAACGCTATTGGGAAGACACCGCCAACGTGCTCGACGCCCTTCACCGCGAAACGCCTGACCCGCGCGACTGCCTGCGGCGCTACCCGAGCATTTTTCGAACATCACTTGAAAACGGCAATCGCCTGTGCCTGTCCAGCTTCATGGCGGCGGAATACCAGGACTTGCCCGAACCGGTCAAAAAAGAGGTGATTGCATTCGCTGATATCAACGTGGCGTGGCTGGCCGCACGGCTCGCTGAGCTCAAGCTGGGCGATGCAGACAGTTGCCAGCGCCGCGCCCGTGCAATTTACACCGCTGTCGCCGGCGCGCAATTGATTGCTCGCACGCGCGCGGATATCGGTTTGTATGATGAACTGGTGGTGAGTTATCAGGAGGCCGGGTTGCTGCCGGGTGTGACGGGTTGAGGGTCACGCGCATTGCGCTCAGCTCACTGTTCGCCGCCCTGCCCTGACTGCTATGTTTCGCGCCTCACACGCAAAAGGACAGCCCATGGAACCGTTAGCGATAAATGCGGCGCTGGTGATCATCGACATGCAAAAAGGCATGAGCGACCCCACTCTTGGTCGACGCAACAACCCAGACGCCGAACTACGCATGCAGCAGCTTCTTACCGCGTGGCGACAGGCGCAACGTCCAATTATTCATGTGCGACATATCTCTCGTTCCCCTGGCTCGGTGTTCTGGCCTGGTCAACCAGGCTGCGAATTCCAGGACGCGCTGCAGCCCCTCGCCCATGAACAAGTGATGGAAAAAAACGTTCCGGATGCGTTCACCGCTACTGGGCTTGAGCGCTGGCTGCATACGCGCTCGATCAGGCAAGTGGTGATCGTTGGCGTCATTACCAACAACTCCGTCGAGGCAACGGCCCGCTCGGCTGGCAATCTGGGCTTTGACGTGATCGTGGTCGCGGACGCCTGCTTCACCTTCGACCAGACTGATCTGTCGGGCCGGCTATGGCCGGCGGAAGATGTACATGCGTTGTCGTTGAGTAACCTGGCGATGGACTATGCGAGGGTAGTTGAGACCCAAGCGCTGCTGGGCTGAGCGCTTGTTCGGACGCGCATTTGATTGATTCCTTTCCGATCACAACGGTCACTGTGGCGAGGGAGCTTGCTCCCGCTGGACTGCGCAGCAGGCCCATCCTTTTAAAGCGAAGAGCGGGGCCGCTTCGCGCCCCAGCGGGAGCAAGCTCCCTCGCCACAGGTTATGGGTTTATTGCCGCTGCGAGGCCATCCAGTCAAGGAATGCATCAAGACGCAGCAGGAACGCTTCACCCTCAGCGCTTGGGTTTCTGGCCTCAAACAGGAAGTAGGCGATTTGGGTGATCATGGTCGGATAACGCTGCCGGAACAGCGCCACATGTTCCTCCAGTGTCTGCGGCCACATCGTGGCTTCTGCTGACCGCAGCGTATGTGTGGAGCGGATCAACTTGCGCGCGGCTTCGCGCTGCAAACGCAGGCGTTGCGGTGTGTTCGCGGCCTGCACGATGTCTGCGCGATAGCGGCTCAGCACTTCCACAAAATCATCGTTGAGTGCCAGGGCGATATCGCGGCTTGGCCGGAATGGCTCGAACCGCAACCCAAGGTCATCGCCCCACAGGCACCGGCAATGGTGCTTGAGCCAGAACCCCCAGCGATTATGGTTCTGCGGTGCCAATACCTGTGCGCGGTGGCCGATGTCGAAATCTACCTTCGTGACACACGGATGCCGCTGCTCCAGCGCCAGCCGCGCCCGTTCAAGCTGTTCAAGCACGGCTGCCTGAGGGGGATCACTCAATACCAGGGTCAGATCGAGATCAGACGCCTCGGCACTCGCATCACCCCGGGCGACACTGCCGTAAAGGTAGATGCCATCCAGGCCGAACGTTGGCTGTGAAAGCGTCGCCAGCACATCCGCCAGTAGAGGCTCGAATTCAGGCTGCACAGGCGCAGCACCCACGGTGACAACATAGCCGTTGGCGTCAACACCGACAGGCGATTCAGCACTCATAAGCTATGCACCTCGATCACCAGGCCTTCCTCTTCGCTCGGCACACGAAAGTGGCGGGTAATCAGGTCAAATTCGGCATCGGTGGCGGCGAAATCATGCTCGCCGCTGGCGTTGCGTGCGTGCAGTCGAGTCAGGCAGCTGGCGTCATCCAGCTCCAGGTAATGCAGGCAATGCGGTGCCTGGGCGGCCTGCGCCAAGGTGAGCAGCCATTCGCGATTGGCCAGGGTGGTGGCCGGAAAATCCAGCACCACATTGACGCCCGACTTCAGCAGATCGATCACCAGCGGCTCCACGACACCGCGGATCTGCCGGGCACAGGCCAGGTAATCGGCGATGGTCTTGATCTGACCGGGATACAGCGTGGCGAGCCAATGGTCTTCGCTGAGCAAGATGGCAGCGTGTTCGCTGGCAAGACTGCTGGCGAGCGTAGACTTGCCGGACGCAATCTTGCCGCAAAGCAGATGCAGGGTAGCCATGGGACGGTTCCTTTGTGGGGCCGCAAAGCATGCCATGTTTCAGGCGGATCGGTGCTGCCAATACGTATAGAACGCCAGGGCGGCGATGTTCTTGTCCTTGGCTTCGAGCATGATGTCGAAGCGATCCAGAAACTGCAGGGCATAGTCGTTGGTCCAGCGGTTCCACATCTGCGCGCTGTGGGCGTAGAGGTCGCGCTTGGACACCACTTTCAACAAGGCCGCCACTTCCAGTTTGTGCTCGGCATCAAAGCCCAGTGCCTGCAGGCTTTCCGGGGGCTGGGAGTAATGCATCGTGGGCCGCACGCCGCGCCAGCTGTCGATGACTTGGGCGACGCGTGGGGAGTCGGGGTCGATGTAGTGGTCTTCGTTGATCCAGCAATGGTGAATGTCCAGCACCACCGGTGCCAGGTCGGCGACCTGCAGGCAATGGTCCAGGCCGTAGGTTTTCTCGTCATTCTCGAAGGTGATGCAGTTGCGCGCCACTTCGGACAGGCGCGACCACACCGCCCGCGTGCCTTCGACACCCAGGCGCCCGGCGATGTGCACGTTGCACTTGAGGTCCTGGAAGCGCCGGCCGTAACCCATCATGCGGATCATGTCGGCGTGGTACTCGAATTCGGCCAGGCTGTTCTCCACCACGCCGGGGTTTTCCGAGGCCAGCACACAGTACTGGCCGGGATGAAACGACAGGCGGATATCCGACGCCCGCGCCAGCTCGCCGATGGCGGCAAACCCTTCCTGCAGTTGGCGCTGGATCGCCGGGTCCTGATACACAGCGGCAACGTCTGGGTGGCTGTAGAACGGCAACAGGTCACTGCTCAGGCGCAGCATGCGCAGGGTCGGCGGCAACTCGGCGACGTAGGCCAGCAGGCGCAATTGGGCGGCGAGGTTGTGGGTGACTACCTCGACCAGTTTATCCCGCGCCACCTTGGGCTCGACGCTGTTCATCCAGCGCAACGTGGTGGTACGCGGGTTGAACGGGCCTTCGATCAGCTTCAAGGCACTGGCCGAAGGCAGTCGTTCGGGGTGCTTGTACTGGCATGCAAAGCCGATGCGCGGGTGGGTCATGGGAACGCCTGTAATAAGCAATGATGGTTAGAGGCTTAGGTGAATCCGGCGGACAAGGGTTCGAAAAACATCCGGACACGAACCTTCGGTGAACTTTCTCACAAACAGCGCGCTCCTTTCCTATGCAAAGCCTATGTGCAAAGCCTATGCAAAGTCATCGCACGCCTAGCCAGGCGTGCCGAACGATAAGGAGCTGCATCCCCCATGACTACCCTTCCCGCCTATCGCTGCACGCCAGGCCCGCTGCATGCGACCTTGCTCGCCGGCAGCGTGCCGCTGTTCCTCGGCGCTACGCTCAGTGACATTGCCTACGGCCAGACCTACCAGATTCAGTGGGCCAATTTCGCCTCCTGGCTGATTGCCGGTGCGTTGGTGTTCAGTGGGTTCGCCCTGTTATTCGCCCTGGTCAATCTGCTGCGCGCCGAACGCAAGGCCGGGCGCCCTGCCGCCTACTTTCTGGTGTTGTTGGCCGCTTGGGTGTTGGGGCTGATTAACGCCTTCCAGCACGCCAAGGATGCCTACGCCATGATGCCGACCGGCCTGGTGCTGTCAGTGATCGTCACACTGCTGGCGATGGTAGCGACGTGGATCGGCCTGACTAACCTGCGTTCGGGAGCTGACCAATGAAAACCACCCACACCTTGACCCTGTTAAGCGCAGCGTTGCTGCTGGCCGCGTGCGGCGGCGAAGGCGACAAGACTCAGGTCCACGGCCCCGACCCCAAGTTACCGGCCCAACAAAGCAGCCTGCTGCCGAGCATGAAGATCGCCGAGCCCGTCGCCTGGGGCGACCAGAAACCCAAGGTACCCGAGGGCTACAGCATCACGGCGATCGCCACCGACCTCGCCATCCCGCGTCAGACCCTGGTACTGCCCAACGGCGATATCCTCGTCGCCGAAGGCCGTGGCGGCAGCGCGGCCAAGCTCAAGCCCAAGGATGTGATCGCCAGCCTGATCAAGGCCGAGGGCAATACCAAGGTCAAGAGCGGCAACCGCATCACGCTGTTGCGCGATGCCGATGGTGACGGCACTTATGAACTCAAGACCGTGTTCGCCGACAACCTCAACGCGCCCTATGGCCTGGCGTACGCCGATGGCAAAGTCTACGTGGCCAACCAGGACGCGCTGGTGCGCTTCGACTATGCCGACGGCCAGACCAAAGCCAGCGGCGCCCCGACCAAGGTCACCGACCTGCCGGCGCAGATCAATCACCACTGGACCAAATCCCTGGCGGTGAGCGAGGACGGTCGCCAGCTCTATGTCGGGATCGGCTCCAACAGCAACATCACCGAGCGCGGCATGGAAGTGGAAATCGACCGGGCGATGGTCTGGCAGATCGATGCCGCGACCGGTGCGCACAAGCCCTACGCCACCGGCCTGCGCAACCCCACGGCGCTGACTATCCAACCGGGTTCGGGGCAGCTGTGGACGGTGGTCAACGAGCGCGATGAACTGGGCCCGGACCTGGTGCCGGATTACCTCAGCTCGGTGCGTGAAGGCGCCTTCTACGGCTGGCCTTATAGCTACTGGGGCCAGAACGTCGACCCGCGTGCGCAACCGCAGAACCCGGCCAAAGTGGCTGCGGCGATCAAGCCCGATTACAGCCTCGGCTCGCACGTTGCGGCACTCGGTGTGGATTTCTCCATCCCGGCCATGGGCGAAAAATTCGCCGACGGCGTGTTCGTTGGCGAACACGGCAGTTGGAACCGCGATAATCCGGTGGGCTACAAGGTGATCTTCGTACCGTTCAGCAACGGCAAACCGGCTGGCGAGCCTGTGGACTTCGCCACCGGTTTTCGCGGGGAGGATGGCAAGACCCGTGGTCGCCCGGTCGGTGTGACGGTGGACCCGAAAGGTGCGCTGATCATTGCCGATGACTTGGCCAACACAGTGTGGCGGGTAACGCGTAATCGATGAACCGACACTGCCGGAGCGGCTTGCCCGCTCCGGCACTCTCACTCAGAGGTCGGTGATTTCCTTATGGCGCGGCACCAGCGTCTTCATCACGCTCCACGCCACCAAGTACGCCAGGGCACAGATCGCAAACATGATCATGTAGCCAGTGTGAATGTCGTTGATGGACTTGTAGTAGTCGAACACCCAGCCGCCGATCTTGGTCATTACCACCCCGCCCAAGCCTCCCGCCATGCCGCCGATACCGACCACCGAAGCGACGGTTTTCTGCGGGAACATGTCCGATACCGTGGTGAAGATATTGCACGACCACGCCTGGTGTGCCGAGGCGCCCACGCCGATCAGCAGTACCGGGACCCAGAAGCTGATGTAGCCCAACGGCTGCGCGAGCAGCACCACCAGCGGGAACAGCGCGATCACCAGCATGGCTTTCATGCGGCCATCGTAGGGCGCGTCGCCCCGTGCCATGAAATAACTAGGAAACCAGCCACCCCCGATACTGCCAACCATGGTCATGCTGTACAGCACGGCCAGCGGCATCACGATATCGGCGCCCTTCATGCCGTATTGCGCCGACAGGTAAGTCGGCAGCCAGAACAGGAAGAACCACCAGACGCCGTCCGTCATGAACTTGCCGAAAGCGAAGGCCCAGGTCTGGCGATAGGTCAGCAATTTGAACCACGAGACTTTTTTCGGTGTTGCGCCCGCAGCCAATGGTGTGAAGGGTTGTACGGTCTGGTCGCTGCGGATGTAGGCCAGTTCCTCGGCAGACAGGCGTTTTTGCTGCTCAGGTTTTTCGTACACGGCGGCCCACACGGCCACCCACACGAAGCCCAGCATGCCGATGACCATGAAGGCCGCTTCCCAGCCCCACATCCCGGCGATCAATGGCACACAGATGGGCGCCAAAATCGCGCCTACGTTGGCGCCCGAATTGAAGATCCCGGTGGCGAAGGAGCGCTCTTTCTTGGGGAAGTACTCGGCCGTGGCCTTGATCGCGATGGGAAAGTTGCCCGCCTCGCCAATCGCCAGCACCGCCCGTGACAGCATGAAACCGGCAATCGACACCGGAATCACCGCCAGGCCGACGGCAGTGCTGATCGCCGCAAGGCCCTCACCCATCTGCACCGAGAAGGCATGCATGATCGCGCCGGTGGACCAGATGCCAATCGCCACGACGTAGGCGGCCTTGGTGCCGATCTTGTCGACAAACCGCCCGGCAAACAGCATGGAAATCGCATAGACGAACTGGAACACCGCCGCGATGTTGGCGTAATCGGTGTTGCTCCAGCCAAATTGCGTGGACAACTGCGGCGCCAGCAGGCTGAGCACCTGGCGGTCGAGGTAGTTGACGGTAGTGGCGAAAAACAGCATCGCGCAGATCGTCCAGCGATAGCTGCCGACCGCCTGGCCGACACGATGGGCACTGATGGGCTCGTTCAGATTCATGGCATCACTTTTTATTTTTGTTAGGTAGGACATATGTAACGTCATATGTCGTCGTACAACTGTGGCTTTTATATCGGGCTGTCTGGGCAGTGTCAATCTGAAAGATTGCTGTGAACGAGGATTTACAGGGGTGTGAAAACTGTCAGGCTGAAGCAGTTGTAGGATGACAAACACGCATCACCCGGCTTGGTGCCTGGCCGGGCACATCATCGAGCAGGCCGAATGGCTGCATGCCGATCTTCTCCAGCACGCGAATCGACGCCGCGTGCTCCGGTCGTACCAGCCCGAAAACCTCCGGCAAGCCCAGTGTTTCGAATGCCAGCACCAAGGCATCGCGCCCCAACTCAGTGGCATAGCCCTGCCCCCAGGCTTCGACGGCGAAGCGATAGCCGAGGTTGATGCGCGGCACTGTCAGGTAGTTGAGCGGCGCAATGCCGCCGAAGCCGATGATGTGTTCGGGAGCCTCACGCCGTGCAACCGCCCACCAGCCGTAGCCCAAGGCAGACCATTGGTCGAGCCAGCGCTGCAGCAGGCGCTGCGCATCATCAACACTGGCCATGGGGCCGGCAGGGTTGAACAGGTTGGTCTGCGGGTCGCTGTAGATGGCGAATAATCGCCCCACGTCAGCAGGCTGTGGTTGGCGGTAGATGAGGCGTGAAGGGTTGTTTGGCATACAAATGACGTTCCTATTGGCGGCACAAAGCTGCGAGCTCAGTGTAACCAGCAAAGGCACACCTCTGTCATGCACAGCACTGGACAATGTGGGAGGGGGCTTGCTCCCGATTGCGGTGGGTCAGCGGCGAATTTGCTGACTGATACACCGCCATCGGGAGCACCCCCCCTCCCACAGGCCTCACACCAACGATATTTCGCCAATGCGAGAAAAAATCCCGCGATGGGTGAATTATTTAGTGTCCGCTTGTATCTGAAGTGACAGAGCGGTGCCATCGCGGCGATGGCGCCTCCCGTTCAGCTTCTAGAGTGGCCCGCATGAAATTACGTAAGAAACGCGTCAAACCCATCGGTTTGAACGACATCACCATTGTCGACGACAACAAGATGCGCAAGGCAATCACCGCCGCCGCACTGGGCAACGCCATGGAATGGTTCGACTTTGGCGTCTATGGGTTTGTCGCTTATGTGCTGGGCAAGGTGTTCTTCCCCGACGCGTCCCCCAGC
This sequence comes from Pseudomonas sp. R2-37-08W, assembly GCF_003851705.1. Lineage (NCBI taxonomy): Bacteria > Pseudomonadati > Pseudomonadota > Gammaproteobacteria > Pseudomonadales > Pseudomonadaceae > Pseudomonas > Pseudomonas sp. R2-37-08W. Next base: position 3,201,440 of record NZ_CP027728.1, read on the forward strand.
GTACAAATGATCGCGGCACTGGCCACCTTCTCGGTGCCCTTCCTGATCCGCCCACTGGGCGGTCTGTTCTTCGGCGCTCTGGGTGACAAGTACGGAAGACAGAAAGTCCTCGCCGCCACCATCGTGATCATGTCCCTGAGCACCTTCGCCATCGGCTTGATTCCGGGGTACGCGTCCATTGGCATCTGGGCACCCATCCTGTTGCTGTTGTGCAAAATGGCCCAGGGTTTCTCGGTGGGCGGTGAGTACACCGGCGCGTCGATTTTCGTCGCTGAATACGCCCCGGACCGCAAGCGCGGGTTCCTCGGCAGTTGGTTGGACTTCGGCTCGATTGCCGGCTTCGTGCTGGGCGCCGGCGTGGTGGTGTTGATTTCCACCGTGCTCGGCGAGGCAGATTTCGAGGCCTGGGGCTGGCGCCTGCCGTTCTTCCTGGCCCTACCTTTGGGCATCATCGGCCTGTACCTGCGCCACGCGCTGGAAGAGACCCCGGCGTTCCAACAACACGTCGACAAACTCGAGCAGGGTGACCGCGAAGGTCTCAGCCACGGCCCCAAGGTCTCCTTCAAGGAGATCGCCACCAAGCATTGGCGCAGCCTGCTGACCTGCATTGGTATCGTCGCGGCCACCAACGTGACCTACTACATGCTGCTCACCTACATGCCCAGCTACCTGTCGCACAACCTGCATTACGCCGAAAACAGCGGTGTGCTGATCATCATCGCGATCATGGTCGGCATGTTGTTCGTGCAGCCGTTCATTGGCTTTGTCAGCGACAAGATCGGCCGCAAGCCCTTCATCATCGCCGGCAGCATCGGCCTGCTGTTCCTGTCGATCCCCGCGTTCATGCTGATTACCAGCGGCAAGACCGGGCTGATCTTCAGCGGCCTGCTGATTCTGGCAATTGTGCTTAACTTCTTTATCGGCGTGATGGCATCGACGCTGCCGGCGATGTTCCCGACTCACCTGCGCTACAGCGCGCTGGCGAGTGCCTTCAACGTCTCGGTATTGATCGCCGGTATCACGCCAACGGCAGTGGCCTGGCTGGTAGAAAGCACCAATGACTTGTACATGCCTGCTTACTACCTGATGGTATTCGCCATGGTTGGTCTGGTCACGGGCCTGACCATGAAGGAAACTGCCAATAAACCACTGCGAGGGGCGGCCCCGGCGGCCTCCGACATGGAAGAAGCCAAGGAATTGTTGCAGGAGCACCATGACAATATCGAGCAGAAGATCGAGGACATCGATGCTGAGATTGCGGCGCTCCAGGCCAAGCGCGAAAACTTGGTGCAGCAGCATCCAAGGATCAATTAAGACTTGGCTATGCGTGGTCGCTGTCTGCGGCCACGCCTTTGGAGCGTTCACATGATTCCAAGCGTAACCTCTGCCCAATCGCTACTGAGCGCCGACGAACGCGCGGCCATTGCAGAAATCGAAGCGACCACCAACATCCTTAAACTGGTCACCCGCCTGACCGGCATGCGCTTCGCCGGCATCGCCAAATTCACTGACCTGGAATGGATAGTCTGCTCGGCCTACGACCCCATGCAGATGGGCATCCACGTCGACGACGTGCTCGACCTGGAAACCACCCTGTGCAGTGAGTTCTGCGTCGATCCCCAAGCCTTGTTCGTCCCGCAGATCAGCCTCGACGGCCGCTTTGCCGCGCGCCCGGTGGTCAAGCAATTCGCCATCGAGAGCTATGCCGGCGCGCCGATCTTCCTGCCCGACGGGCGCCTGTTCGGTGCACTGTGCGCGCTGGATTCGCGCGCCATGCTGTTCGACGACCCCAACCTGCCGGAAACCCTGAGCCTGTTCGCACGACTGATCGGGTGCATCTTCTACGCTAACTTGACTCCGTCAGATCAGTAACACCTGCCCTGCCCCGCAGCGCGGCCATGTCGCGCTTGGGCGGTACGCCGAACAGGCGGCTGTACTCACGGCTGAACTGCGACGGGCTCTCATAACCGACTTTGAACGCGGCACTGGACACGTCCTGGTGCTCGTTCAACATCAAGCGCCTGGCCTCGTTCAAGCGCAGCCATTTCTGATACTGCAACGGACTCATCGAGGTCAGTTGGCGGAAGTGATGGTGAAAGGTTGCCGCGCTCATTTGCACGCGTGCGGCCAGTTCTTCCACGCGCAGCGCGCTGTCGAAATTCAATTTCAGCCAATCGATGGCCTTGGCGATCCGATACCCCTGCCCGTCCACTGAACAGATCTGGCGCAGTCGGCCGGCCTGGTCGCTCTTCAATAACCGGTAGTGGATCTCGCGCTGGATCAACGGCGCCAGCACCGGGATTGCGTCAGGTTCATCCAGCAATGCCACCAGGCGCGCGAATGCTGCCAGCATGCCGTCCGTCACCCGGCCGATGCCAACGCCTTTCATCATCGCGCGCTCACGGGTTGGCGGCAGGCCGCCCTGGGCGATCAGCTCGGCGAGCATGCGCAGGTCCAGCTTGAACATCAGCCCCAGGCACGGTTGCTCGGGGCTGGCGACCAGCACTTCGGAGTTGGCCGGAATATCCAGCGAGGTCACCAGAAATCGCGATGTGTCGTAGGGATAGCCCTCACCGCCGACCCATAACCGTTTCTCGCCCTGTACCACCAGCACGATGCTCGGTTCGACCATGCACACCACCGGCGCGGCCGGCTGTTCACGCCGATAGAACCCCAGGCCAGGGATCGGCACCGGGTAGTCGCCGGGCGCCGGGATGCGCGAGCCGATGGCTCGGATCAGCGCGTCCAGCGGCGATTGATGAATCGTCATAGGGCCCTTCCACTGCTTCACTGAATGTCTTGGCAGGACTTTACCCGCGCCAGCCCCAGGCGTCGCCGCCAAACCGTGAAACTCAGAGGATCAGGCAAGTAATCCACTCAAATGCACTACAGAAGCCGGGCCGCCATCGGGAAAATGCTCGGACACTTCGCAAGGAACATCCCTATGAAACGCCTCTTGCTCGCGCTGGGTTTGCTGGTGACCTCCCTTTCCTCATTAGGAGCCGATATGTCCAACGGTGCTGATAACTTCTACACCAGCGACACGGTGACGGCCGAGAACGTCACCTTCAACAATCAATACGGCATGCAGGTTGCGGGCACGTTGTTCACGCCTAAAAACCTCGCCGCCGGATCCAAAAGCGCCGCCATTGTGGTCGGTCACCCCATGGGCGCCGTCAGGCAACAAAGCGCCAACCTCTATGCCACCAAAATGGCCGAACAGGGCTTCGTCACGCTGTCCCTGGACCTGTCGTTCTGGGGCGAAAGCGCCGGCACGCCGCGCAACGCGGTGCTGCCCGACCTCTACACCGAAGACTTCAGCGCCGCCGTGGACTTCCTCGGCACCCGCCCCCAGGTCGATCGTGAACGCATCGGTGCCATCGGCGTGTGTGGCAGCGGTAGCTTCGTGATCAGCGCGGCGAAGATCGATCCGCGCATCAAGGCGATAGCGACCGTCAGCATGTACGACATGGGCGCCGCCAATCGCAACGGCCTCAAGCACGGCGTGACGCTGCAACAGCGCCAGCAGGTGTTGCGCCAGGCGGCCAACCAGCGCTACGTCGAGTTCCAGGGCGGCGAGACCGTCTACACCGGCGGCACGCCGCAGACCCTCACCGGCGACGCGGTGGGCGATGAGTTCTACGATTTCTACCGCACCCCGCGCGGCGAAGTCACCCCGCCAGGCGCCTCCAAGCTGACCACCACCCGGCCGACGTTGACCAGCAACGTGAAGTTCATGAACTTCTACCCGTTCAACGACATCGAGACGATCTCCCCACGCCCGCTGCTGCTGATTGCCGGGGCCGACGCGCACTCCCGTGAATTCAGCGAAGACGCCTTCCAGCGCGCCGCCGAGCCCAAGCAATTGCTGATCATCCCGAACGCGGGGCACGTCGATCTCTACGACCGGGTCAACCTGATCCCGTTCGCCAAACTCACCACCTTCTTCCAGAGCTATTTGAAGTGATGTCAGCTACATCCCAAACCCAACGCTGGGGCGCCGTGCTGGCGATGTCGCTGGCGGCGTTCGCGCTGGTTGCTTCCGAATTCATGCCGGTGAGCCTGCTGACACCCCTGGCCGCCGACCTGCACATCACCGAAGGCCAGGCCGGCCAGGGCATTTCGGTGTCCGGGGTGTTTGCCCTGCTCACCAGCCTGGTGATCGCCTCGATCGCCGCGCGGGTGGATCGCAAGCGCCTGCTGATGGCGCTGACACTGCTGATGATCGTCTCCGGCAGCGTGGTGGCGTTCGCCCCGAACTACCTGGTGTTCATGCTCGGTCGTGCATTGATCGGCGTGGCGATTGGCGGCTTCTGGTCACTGTCGGCGGCCACGGCGATGCGCCTGGTGCCGCAAGCCCAGGTGCCGCGTGCCCTGGCCATCGTCAACGGTGGCAATGCACTGGCGACGGTGATCGCGGCGCCACTGGGCAGCTTTCTGGGCGGCATCATCGGCTGGCGTGGCGCGTTTTTCTGTGTGGTGCCGGTGGCCGTGATTGCACTGGTGTGGCTGCTGGTGAGCCTGCCTGCGCTGAAGAACAAGGCCGAGGCGAAAGCCAGCAATGTCCTGAGCCTGATGAAAAACCCCACCGTAGCCCTGGGGATGGTGGCCGTCAGCGTGTTCTTCATGGGCCAGTTCATGCTGTTCACCTACCTGCGGCCGTTCCTGGAAAGCGTGACCCGAGTTGACGTCTCCACGCTGTCGTTGATGCTGCTGGTGCTCGGCCTGGCGGGCCTGGCCGGGACGTTCCTGATTGAACGCTTCCTGAAGCACCACCTGTACCCGACGCTGATTGCCATCCCACTGATAATGGCAGGCATCGCCCTTGCACTGGTGGCGTTCGGCAGTTCCACCCTCATGACCAGCGTGTTGCTGGGCAGCTGGGGCTTGGTTGCGACCGCCGCGCCGGTGGGCTGGTGGACGTGGTTATCGAGAACCACGCCTGACAACGCCGAGGCTGGCGGTGGCTTGATGGTCGCCATCATTCAGTTGGCGATTGCCGCAGGCGCCACGGTCGGCGGCGTGGCTTTCGACCTGAGCGGTTACCAGGCGACCTTCGAACTGAGCGCGGCCTTGCTGGTGGTCGCCACCGTGCTGGCCTACCTGGCGTCACGCCGCCTGCGGCCTGCCCGCGTTATCAGCAGCGCTAGCTGAAAAACTGACTCGGCGTCTTGCCGAACTGTTTCTTGAACATGCTGGTAAAGGCGCTGGGGCTTTCGTAGCCCAACTCAAGGGCCACATCGATAATTTTCTCGCCCACCGCGATGCGCTCCAGCGCCAACAGCAAACGGGCCTGTTGGCGCCACTGGCCGAAGGTCATGCCGGTTTCGCGGCGGAACAGGCGTTGAATGGTTTTTTGATCCAAGTCCAGGCGCTGGCTCCAATCGGCGACGGTGGACGCATCGCCCGGGTCTTGCTGCAGCGTCAGGCAGATGTGATTGATGCGCGGGTCGGCGGGCTGAGGAAGCGACAATGGCAGCGCGGGCAGGATAGCCAGCTCATCGAGGATCAGGCGCATGATCCTGGCGTCGCGCGAATCCTCGGCAAAGGGCGGTTTCAAGCTGACCGAGACTTTGATCAATTCACTCAGCAGCGGCGACACCGTCACCGTCTTCGGCTCGGTCGGCAGGTCCGGAAAGCTGTCCGGACGCACGAATACGCTGCGCATTTTCAAGGTGCCCACGCAACGCAGCGCATGCACCTGGCCACAGGGCATCCAGAACCCGCGATTGGGCGGCACCGTCCACTGGTTCAACGCCGAATACACCACCATCACGCCGCCAATGGCGTAGAGCAGTTGATGCTTGTTGTGGCTGTGCTCGGGAATCACCCAGTTTTCCGGGTAGTCAGTGGCCGAGCTGATGACGGCCCAATCGCCTTCATCGATCTCCTGGAGGAATTTGTCGAGGGATTTGATGATTTCGCCCTTTTTGCGATGAATTACGCCCGAATTGCGCGAGACAGGCATTTGCGTCGACTCTAGCATGGCTCCCGAAATAATTAGAAATGGGCCGCCCGCTCAAGTAGTGTCGGCCCCTGTTCGCTGCCTTGTATGGAATGCCTGCATGTCGACCCTCACCGCGACACCCGCCGCTGCCACCGCGACGCCTCAGGTCAGCCCTTTGGTCATGCGCGTGCTCGGCGCCTGCGCCCTGGCGCATCTGATCAACGACCTGATCCAGGCCGTGCTGCCGTCGATCTACCCAATGCTCAAGGCCAACTACGGCCTGACGTTTACCCAGGTCGGCCTGATCACCCTGACTTTCCAACTCACCGCATCGCTGCTGCAGCCCTGGATCGGCTACCACACCGACCGTCATCCCAAGCCATGGCTGCTGCCGGCGGGCATGGTCTGCACCTTGATCGGTATTCTGATGCTGGCGTTTGTCGGCAGCTTCCCGCTGATTTTGCTGGCGGCGGCGCTGGTCGGTGTCGGCTCGTCGACGTTCCACCCGGAAACGTCCCGCGTGGCACGCCTGGCCTCCGGCGGCCGCTATGGCCTGGCGCAATCGACGTTCCAGGTCGGCGGTAACACCGGCAGCGCCTTCGGTCCACTGCTGGCGGCGGCTATCATCATTCCTTACGGCCAGAGCCATATCGCCTGGTTCGGCCTGTTCGCAGTGTTCGCGATCCTGGTGCTGTACGGCTTGAGCCGCTGGTACCGCCACCACCTCAGCCTGTTCAAGCTCAAGCAAGGCAGCAAGCCGACCCACGGCCTGTCCAAAGGCCGGGTGACCTTTGCCCTGGTGGTGCTGGCGCTGCTGGTGTTCTCCAAATATTGGTACATGACCAGCCTGACCAGCTACTTCACGTTCTACCTGATCGAAAAATTCCAGCTGTCGGTCGCCAGCTCCCAGATGTACCTGTTCCTGTTCCTCGGCGCGGTGGCCGTGGGCACCTTCGCCGGCGGGCCAATCGGCGACAAGATCGGGCGCAAGACAGTCATCTGGTTTTCGATTCTTGGCGCCGCACCGTTCACCCTCGCCCTGCCCTATGTCGACCTGTTCTGGACTGCCGTACTCAGCGTGGTCATTGGTTTCATCATCGCCTCGGCGTTCTCGGCCATCGTGGTGTTCGCCCAGGAACTGGTGCCGGGCAATGTCGGCATGATCGCCGGGATCTTTTTCGGCCTGATGTTCGGCTTCAGCGGGATCGGCGCGGCACTGCTGGGCTTGCTCGCCGATAGCCACGGCATCGAATACGTCTACAAGATCTGCTCGTTCCTGCCGTTGGCGGGCATTTTGACGATATTGTTGCCGTCGACCAAAGGGGTGTGAGGCTGCCGCTGTCCAAGTGACCACGCTGAACAATGTGGGAGGGGGCTTGCCCCCGATGGCGGTATGTCAGTTATAGAGGATGTGACTGAACCACCGCCATCGGGGGCAAGTCGAATCGTCGCACCGCCCCTCCCACATTGGTATTTTGTCGTCAGGTGCGTCGCGTGAACCCATTGACGACGATATACAGCAGCGGCCCTACCGACACGAACACCGCCGTCAGCAGGAAATAGGGGATCAACGACGCCACAGAGCGCCCCCGCCCACGCGCATCCCGGTACATCCACACACACGCCAGTATTGCCATCAGGTACAGGTCAATCACCACCTGCGCCGTATCTGGCCGCGACATCAACTCCTGCCCAAACGCAATGAGCGATTGCTCGGCCGTCAACATGGTCGCCACGGTATACAGCGAAAACCCGAGCAAACCGGCCAGGGCGATATAGGGTCTGGCCATGTTCTCCTCCTTGGAGTGCAATGTGGATCATCAAGCCGCTTACCTTAGCAGCAAGCTGGCACTGGGAAATATCTGTACGTAGACTGCCGCCATACCCCCACTTGAAGGCGGCGAAAAAAACCTGATGCAAGTTACCGAAGTCTCCATTGCCCAATTGCGCGCTGCGCTTGAATCCGGCCAGACCAGCGCCGTTGAACTGGTGCAGGCCTACCTGGCGCGGATCGACGCCTATGACGGCCCGCAGACCGCCACCGCACTGAACGCCGTGGTGGTGCGCAACCCCGAGGCCTTGCAGGAAGCCGAGGCGTCCGATGCACGCCGGGCAAAAGGCCAGACGCTGGGGCCGCTGGATGGCATTCCCTATACCGCCAAGGACAGTTACCTGGTCAAAGGCCTCACCGCCGCGTCCGGCAGCCCGGCGTTCGCCAAGCTGGTCGCCCAGCGTGATGCCTTTACCATCGAGCGTTTGCGCGCTGGCGGGGCCATCTGCCTGGGCAAGACCAATATGCCGCCCATGGCCAACGGCGGCATGCAACGCGGCGTCTATGGCCGCGCTGAAAGCCCGTACAACGCCGATTACCTCACCGCACCGTTCGCCTCGGGTTCGTCCAACGGCGCCGGCACGGCCACGGCGGCAAGTTTTGCCGCGTTTGGCCTGGCCGAAGAAACCTGGTCGAGCGGTCGCGGCCCGGCCTCCAATAACGGCTTGTGTGCGTACACGCCTTCTCGTGGGGTGATTTCAGTACGCGGCAACTGGCCGCTGACCCCGACCATGGACGTGGTGGTGCCCTATGCGCGCACCATGGCTGACCTGCTGGAAGTACTCGACGTGGTGGTCGCCGAAGACCCGCACACCCGTGGCGACCTGTGGCGCCTGCAACCCTGGGTGCCGATCCCCAGCGTCAGTTCGGTGCGCCCGGCGTCCTACGCCGAACTGGCGGTGGGCAGCGCGGCCCTGGCCGGCAAACGCTTCGGCGTGCCGCGCATGTACATCAACGCCGACCCTGAGGCCGGCACCAGTGAGAAACCCGGGATCGGCGGACCGACCGGGCAGAAAATCCACACCCGCGCCTCAGTGATCGAGCTGTGGCAAGCCGCACGCCACGCCTTGGAAGCCGCAGGCGCCGAGGTCATCGAAGTGGATTTCCCACTGGTGTCCAATTGCGAAGGCGACCGCCCCGGCGCGCCCACAGTGTTCAACCGTGGCCTGGTGTCCCGGCAATTCCTCCACGATGAACTGTGGGAATTGTCGGCCTGGGCGTTCGATGACTTTTTGCGTGCCAACGGCGACCCGGCGTTGAACCGCCTGGCAGATGTCGATGGACCGAAGATCTTCCCCCACGACCCCGGCACCCTGCCCAACCGCGAAGACGACCTGGCCGCCGGCATGGACGAATACGTGCGCATGGCCCAGCGCGGCATCACGCCGTGGAACGAGATCAGCAGCTTGCCCGACGGCTTGCGCGGCCTCGAGCAAACCCGCCGGCTGGACCTGGAAGACTGGATGGACCACCTGGGGCTCGACGCGGTGCTGTTCCCCACCGTGGCCGACGTGGGCCCGGCCGATGCCGATGTCAACGAAGCCTCCGCCGATATCGCCTGGAGCAATGGCGTGTGGGTGGCCAACGGCAACCTCGCCATTCGCCACCTTGGCGTGCCTACGGTCACCGTGCCGATGGGCGTGATGGCCGATATCGGCATGCCGGTCGGGCTGACATTTGCCGGGCGGGCGTATGACGATTCGGCGCTGTTGCGCTTTGCGTCAGCGTACGAAGCCACCGGCAGCAAACGCATGATTCCACCGCGTACACCGCCGTTGTCAGCCGGCTGATCACCGCCCCATGTGGGTGTGGACTCGCCCTAATGCCGGTCAGTTAAGAAGTAGCAGGAGCGAGAACTAACTTGTGGCGAGGGAGCTTGCTCCCGCTGGGGCGCGAAGCGGCCCCAAACAATGGGACTGCTGCGCAGTCCAGCGGGAGCAAGCTCCCTCGCCACAGGTTCGGTGTCGCCTTAACTCACTGGCATTAGGGCTTGCCCCCTCCCACAGGTTCAGCCGAGTTCCACGTCGGTAGATAAGTAATTTCAGAATATTTCAAGAATCCCCTTTCCTTCCCCTGCCAATTTATTGCATGGTTGTACGACGACAGACCTCATCATGTCGCTCACCAACAATAATAAGGACTCCCCATGCAAAATCTCAAAGTGCTGATCGCTTTCCTGTGCCTGTTTTCCGGCTACGTCGCGGCCGCACCGGCGCCCGCCGAGAAGGAAGTAGCCCAGGCGGTCGACCAACTGACCCAGGCCATGTTGCACCTGGACCTCAAGCAACTGCATGCGCTGACCGCAGACACCCTCACCTACGGCCATTCCAGCGGCAAGGTGCAGAACAAGGCGCAGTTCATCGAAGACCTGGAAACTCACAAGAGCGCGTTCAAGACCCTGGAAATGCAAAACCAGAGCATCACCCTCAATGGCGATACCGCTCTGGTGCGCAACCACTTTCACGCCCTGGCGGTGAACAGTGGCGTCGAAGTGCCGACCGATATCGATAACTTCCAGGTCTGGCAGAAACAGAAAGGCCAATGGCTGCTGATCGGCCGCCAGGCCTACAAATACTGACCCTTGCCGGTGAGCCGCTCAGCCACGGCTCACCATTGCACTACTTTGCGCACCTTGAGCAACGCCTCACGCAGCGCCGTCATCGACACCGACCCCAACGCCAGGCGCAGCGCGTGGGGCACATGGGCCGAGACGGCAAACGGCTCGGCGGTGGAAACGCCAATACCCTCGCGCTGTAAGGTCATGGCCACCTGATCGGCGCGGGCATCTTCAGCCAGCGGCAGCCACAAAAAATACGATGAAGGATGGCTGACATAGCTCAGCCCCGTCAGCACTTGCGCGGCCAAAGCTTGCCGTGCCTGGGCATCTGCGCGTTTTTGCGCCTCCAACTGCGCGACGGTGCCATCTTCGATCCAGGCCACGGCGATCGCACTCATCACCCCCGGCACGTTCCAGGTGGTGGCCATGACGGTGCGCTCCAATACCTTGACCCAAGCCAGGGGCGCCGCGATAAAACCGACGCGCAAGCCGGTGGCGACACTTTTGGAAAACCCGCCCACGTAGACAGTGCATTCAGGCGCCAGGGTCGCCAGCGGCGGCGGTGCGTGTTCGGCCAGGAAGGCGTAGGCGGCGTCCTCGATGATCATCAAGTGGTGCTCTCGTGCAATCGCCACCAGGCGCTCGCGCTGCGCCAGGCTCATCACCCAGCCCAGCGGGTTATGCAGGGTCGGCATGCTGTAGACCGCGCGCACCGGCCGCTTGCGGCACAGGGCCTGCAGGTGATCCAGGTCCGGGCCGGTGGCGCTGGCCGGGATCGCGACGATCTCTAGGTGCAGGGTCTCGGCCAATACTTTGAAGCCCGAATAGGTCAATGCATCGACGGCGATCACATCGCCAGGTTTGAGCAGCGCCATCAGGGTTACCGCCAAGCCGTGCTGGGCACCGCTGACCAGCAATACCTGTTCGGCCTGCACCGCCAGCCCGCGCTGCAACAGGTGCTGCGCGACCGCCGCACGTTCATGCGGGCGGCCGGCATGGGGCTGGTAACGCAACAGCGCTTCCAGGTCGCCGGATAACGCCAACTGGCGCAGTGCGCCACGCAAAAGCTCGGCCTGGCCGGGCAATGACGGGTAGTTGAAATTCAAGTCGAGCATGCCCGCCGCGACGGGCATCTGCCCACTGCCCTGGCCCGGCGGTAACGCCAGTTCGCGTACAAAAGTGCCACGCCCGGTTTCACCACTGACCAGCCCCATCGCCTCCAGCTCGGCGTACACGCGGCTCGCGGTGGCCAGCGCCAGGCCATGCTCGGCGGCGAGTTGGCGGTGCGTGGGCAGGCGCGTGCCGGGCGGCATTTTGCCCGCACGAATGGCCTCGGCGAAGGTATCGACCAGCGACTTGTAGCGGGCGCGCGGCATTGGTGATGTATCCATGACAATTTTTTGATTGCCTCAATCTTCAGCCCTAGGATGCCGGGTACGCAACTTCCCTTTTTCGGACATACCCCCATGGAACGCACCTCGCCTTTCGGCACCCTGGACAGCAGCACCCAAGGCTGGATCAACGGTTTTATTGGCGTGGTGATCTTCAGCGGTTCGCTGCCGGCCACGCGCCTGGCGGTGATGGAATTCGATCCGGTGTTCTTGACCATGATCCGCGCGACGCTTGCGGCCATCCTGGGGCTGTGCCTGTTGTGGTGGTTCCGCGAAAAACGCCCCACCCGCCCGCAATGGGCGCCCTTGGCTATCGTCGCGTTCGGCGTGGTGATCGGTTTTCCGTTGCTCACGGCGCTGGCGCTGCAATACGTGACCTCCGCGCACTCCATTGTGTTTATCGGCCTGCTGCCGCTGGCGACGGCGATCTTCGGCGTGCTGCGCGGCGGCGAGCGGCCGCGACCGGTGTTCTGGTTGTTTTCGGGGCTGGGCAGTGCGCTGGTGATGGGTTACGCCTTCGCCCAGGGGCTGAGCGCCGCACCCGCCGGGGACCTGCTGATGCTATTGGCGGTGCTGGTCTGCGGCCTGGGCTATGCCGAAGGCGCCAAGCTGTCGCGCAGCCTGGGCGGCTGGCAGGTGATTTGCTGGGCCTTGGTAATTTCGCTGCCCGTCGTCGCGCCGTTGAGCTGGCTGCTGGCGCCCGCGTCGTTCACCGGCATCAGCCTGCCGGCCTGGCTGAGCCTGGGTTACGTCGCAGTGTTCAGCATGTTGATCGGCTTTGTGTTCTGGTATCGCGGCCTGGCCCAGGGTGGCATCGCTGCGGTCGGCCAGTTGCAGTTGCTGCAACCGTTCTTTGGTTTGGCGCTGGCGGCGGGCCTGCTGCATGAGCAGGTCAGCCTGGGCATGCTGCTGGTCACGGTGGCGGTGATCGGCTGCGTGGCCGGCGCGAAGCGCTTCGCGCGCTAGCGCAAGGGGCCAGGGGCTGCTAAACAGAAATGGCGTCCGCGCCCGTGGCCGCACGGGTTGATCCTGGTCTACATTTGACGGCAACCGCTAATCGAGGACTGCACCGATGACTCGTCTCACAGCCAAAGACTTCGCTCCCGAACTGCTGGAACTCTACGATGGCTACGCCCACGGCACGCTGAACCGCCGCGAATTTCTCGACCGCGCCGCGCTGTTTACCTTCGGTGGCCTGACCGCCTCGGCCCTGCTCGCCGCCCTGAGCCCCAACTACGCACTCGCCGAACAGGTGAAATTCACCGACCCCGCTATCGTTGCCGACTACGTCACCTACCCGTCACCCAAGGGTAACGGCACGGTGCGCGGCTACCTGGTGCGCCCGGCCAAGGCCGCCGGCAAACTGCCTGCGGTGGTGGTCGTGCATGAGAACCGCGGCCTCAACCCGTATATCGAAGACGTAGCGCGGCGCCTGGCCAAAGCCGGCTTTATCGCCCTGGCGCCCGATGGCCTGACCTCGGTGGGCGGCTACCCCGGCAATGATGAAAAAGGCGCGGCCCTGCAGCAGACCGTCGACCCCACCAAACTGATGAACGACTTTTTCGCGGCCATTGAGTGGCTGATGCACCACGACAGCAGCACCGGCAAAGTCGGCATCACCGGTTTCTGCTATGGCGGTGGCGTGACCAATGCGGCGGCGGTGGCCTACCCGGAACTGGCGGCGGCCGTATCGTTCTACGGGCGTCAACCCGAGGCCAAGGACGTACCGCGCATCAAGGCACCGATCATGCTGCATTACGGGGAGTTGGATACACGTATCAACGAAGGTTGGCCAGCGTACGAGCAGGCGCTGAAAGCCGCCGGCACGACGTATGAGGCATTTATCTACCCGGGAGCCAACCACGGCTTTCACAACGATTCGACGCCGCGTTATGACGAGGCAGCGGCAAACCTGGCGTGGGAGCGCACCCTGGGATGGTTCCGCAAATACCTTGCTTAGACACAATCCAACAACGGTAACCGCGATGCGAAGCGAGTCGCTCTTGATCTTGCTTTTGATCTAGGCGCCCCGTTAAACCACGCTGGCCGGAATCCGATAATGATTTGGGGGGTAAACCGGCAGGGATGCCGGTTTAGCCGCCCCGCGCCATGGATGGCGCGTGGCGGCGGCCCCCCAAATCAATGTCGGATTCCGGGCACACCGAGCCTGGGCGAGGTGCCGAGTGGTGGGGCAAGAGCGTTTTGCTTACTTTTGCGCTTTTCAAAAGTGAGACGCCGTAAGGGCGGAACCCTAAGCTGCCGTTACCGCAGCAACGGATATGTACTCGCCTTGATCCAACATCCTGGTCGGCTGTCAGGCCGCCATCGGGAGCAAGCCCCCTCCCACATTTAGGGCGCGGGGCGTCAGTTAGAGAGGCTTCGGCTTCTGAGCCGTCACAGGTTCAGGGCTACACCAAAGTTGTGTAGATACCTATGCACATCAGGCAGCACTCGCCTGCAACCACCCCTTGAACGCCAGCATCGCTGGCGTCTCGGCCCGCGACTGCAAGCGCGTCAGCCAGTAACTGCCGGTGGTTATCCCCACCGCGAACGGCTGGCGAATCACGTCACTCTCCAATTGCCGCGAAAACATCATCGCCGGCGCCAGTGCCACGCCGAGGCCCTGCAGCGCCGCTTCCATCATCGCCAACGACGAATCGAACACGATGCTGCGCGGTACCAGGGCGTCGGCCGGCAGCCCGGCGGCCTGGAACCACAGGCTCCATTCATCGGCGCGGTAAGAGCGCAGCAAGGTGTGTTTCAACAGGTCGGCCGGCGTGTGCAGCTGTTCGGCCAGGTGCGGCACGCAGAGCACGCTGAGCGGTGCTTCCAGCAGTTGGCAGGCCTCGGTGCCATGCCAGGCGCCGGCGCCAAAACGGATCGCGTAATCCAGACCTTCGGCGGCCACATCGACGCGGTTGTTGTGAGTGGACAGGCGCAGGTCGATAAACGGGTAGCGGCTCTGGAAGTCCGCCAAACGCGGCAGCAGCCAGCCCACGGCAAAGGTACCCACCGCGCCTACCGTCAACACTTCGCGGTAATGCCCGGCCTCGAACTGGCCGAGGGTCTGGGCAATCCGGTCGAACGACTCGCGCAGCACCGGCAGCAGGGTTTCGCCCTCTCGGGTGAGCATCAACCCGCGTGGCAGGCGTTTGAACAGTGTGACATTGAGTTGCGCCTCCAGGCTTTTTACCTGATGGCTGACCGCCGCCTGGGTCACACATAACTCAATGGCCGCGCGGGTGAAGCTCAGGTGCCGGGCGGAAGCCTCGAAGGCGCGCAGGGCATTAAGGGGAAGATGGGAGCGCAGCATGCTTGACCCTAGATTTACTAATGGCTCGTGCAAGATATCATCGTTTGTACCTCCCCTGGTTAAAGCCTAGATTGGCGGCGCCCGCGCAGGCCCTCAGCCTTAGTCAATCCGTTACAGGGAAGCGAAAATAACATGCAAGAAAAATCCTGTTTTAGCCTACGAAGCCTGCTGATTTCAGCGTCTCTGCTGGTTGCTGCTCCGTGCCTGGCTGCGACCGACCTGCGCGAAGTGGTGGACAGTCGCGTCAAACCGCTGATGCAGCAACAGGGCATCGTCGGGCTGTCGGTGGCCGTGGTGAAGAAGGGTCAGGCGCAATACTTTAACTACGGCGTGGCGTCCAGGGAAGGCAAGCAGCCCGTCACGCAAGACACCTTGTTCGAAGTCGGCTCAGTGTCCAAGACCTTCACTTCAACCCTCGGTGGCTATGCCCAGGCCAGCGGCAAGTTGAAGCTGTCGGACCGCGCCAGCCAGCACTGGGCCGAACTGGCCGGCAGCGCGTTCGATCACATCAGCCTGTTGCAACTGGCGACCTACACCGCAGGCGGCCTGCCGCTGCAATTCCCAGGTGCGGCCGACAGCGCCGCGACCATGCTCGATTACTACAGGCACTGGCAACCCACCGAGACCCCCGGTACGCGACGCCTCTACTCCAACCCGAGCATCGGACTGTTCGGCTACCTCGCGGCGAAAAGCCTGGGCCAGCCGTTCAATGTCGCCATGGAACAGACCTTGCTGCCGGCGCTGGGCTTGAAGAACACCTACCTCAACGTGCCCGCCGACAAGCTGGGCCGCTACGCCCAAGGCTACGATAAGCAGGACAAACCCGTGCGCGTGGGCCCAGGCGCACTCGACAGCGAAGCCTACGGCATCAAGACCAGCACCCAGGACCTGGCGCGCTACGTGATGCTCAACCTGCACCCCGAAACCTTGAGCGCGCCGCTGCAACAGGCGATCGCCACCACACACAGCGGTTACTACAGCGTCGACGGCATGACCCAGGGCCTGGGTTGGGAATACTACCCCTACCCCATCACCCAGCAGGCCTTGATAGAGGGCAACTCCACACCGATGGCGCTGGAATCGCATACCGTCAAGTGGCTGCAACCGGCGCAGGCCCGACCGGCCAATGTGCTCTACAACAAAACCGGCTCAACCAATGGTTTCGGCGCCTACGTGGCGTATGTACCGAGCAGGGATATTGGCGTGGTGATCCTGGCCAACAGGAACTACCCGAATGCCGAACGGGTGAAAGTGGCGCATGCGATCTTGAGTGCCCTGGATAACTGACTTGACACATAACCCTATGGTCGAGGCCGGCGTTAACAGTCTTTGACAGTTTCCCGACAAAGCACTCAAAGATTGCGTGCCGCCACGGCCCTAGCATTCGAGCATCCAAACCACCATCCGGGTGCTCTTCATGTTTCGCACGTTACGCGGTATCCCGCTGCTCGGTTGCCTGTTGGGCACGCTCGGTTGCCAGGGGCAACCGCCCGCCCCGCCGTCGATTCAAAAAGGCGATTACGGCGCGATCATCCGCTACCTGCAAAGCCGTATACCCCGTGAGATGGCCCGGGACAATGTGGCGGGCTTGTCGATTGCCCTGGTCAGTGGCCAGGAACTGATCTGGGCCCGTGGCTTCGGCCTGGCAGACAAGGCCCGAGGGGTGCCGGTCACCCCTAACACGGCATTTCGCGCCGGGGGCATCTCCACGTTGCTCACCGCCACGGCGGCCTTGCAACTGGTGGAACAACAGCGCCTGGGGCTGGATGCGCCGCTTCAGCAAACCTTGCGCGAGTTCCACGTACGCTCGCGGTTTCACAGCGATCAGGCCGAGGCGGACCATGCGATTACCTTGCGCCGCTTGCTCAGCCATCAATCCGGCTTGCCCAGCGAGCATTTGCGCGACCTGCGCAGTAACTACGCCATGGGCCAGATGCCGCAACGCGTTTCGGGCGTGTGGCTGAGCAGCCCACCGGGCTCCCAGGTGGCGTATTCCAATCTGGGCTACGCCCTGGTGGGGGCAGCCATCGAGCGCAGCACTGGTAAAAGCTTCGAGGCGCAACTGCAAGGCAGCCTGCTCAAACCCCTGGAGATGAACCAATCAAGTTTCGTCGGCACCGGCACCCAATTGAGCTACCGCGCTTTGGGCTACGAAGAGGGCAAGGCCAGCAACGACGCGCAGGTCCGTGACCTCGCCGCCGCCAGCCTGTGGGCCAGCCCCAAAGACCTCAGCCATTACGTACACATGCTGTTCGCCAACGGGGTCTACAAAGGCAACCGAATACTGCGCAGCGCTTCGATCGACGCGATGTTCACCCAGCAGAACACCGGCAATGCCCTGGACTTCGATTGCCAGATGGGCCTCGGCTGGTTTCTGGCGCCGTGCGGGGATGAACCGGTCGGCCCTGGCATACGGGCCTATCAGCACAGTGGCGGCGGCGATGATTTCGCCGCGCAGTTGAGCATCCTCCCGGATCAGCAACTGGCCGTGATCATCATGGCCAATGACAGCAATGCCGAACAGTTGGTGGTGTCGCTGTCCACCGACACCCTGCGCCTGATGCTCCAGGCGCAGACCGGCAAGGCGGTCTGTGCCGACGACTGCCAGGCCCCAAACCACGGCCTCAAGCTGCGCCAAGTGCCGGCCGCAATCGACCGCAAGCGCCTGGCCGGGTTCTACGCGACCTCATGGGGCGTGTTGCGTATCAAGGATGATCACGGGCGCTTATCCGGCGAACTGGGCGGGTGCGACTTCGAGCTGATGCGCGACGATCAAGGCTGGCTGCGCGCGCAGAAAAAGGTTTTCGGCTTCTGGTTGAAAGACCTTGGCGAACTCGGTCGTGTGCAACTAGACGTAGTCAGGGTACAGGGCCGGCAGATCCTCACCGCCCGCAGCCACGGCCAACGCCTTGCCGTGGGCGAACGCATCGAGCCGCCGCCGCTGCCCCTGGCGTGGGCAGACACCGTCGGCACGTACCAGGTGCTCAATACCCACGAGCCCGATGCGCCGTTGAGCGGCGTCAGCGTGCGCCTGGAGGAAGGCTTCCTGGTGATTCGCGGCCAACTGCATGATGAGCCCCTGACCGACTACATCCTGCTGCCCGTCGATAACGCCCACGCGGTTGTAGCCGGCAGCGGCTATGGCCTGGGCGATACCGTCAGCCGTCAGGTCAATGGCCTGAGCGCTTCGGGCTACGCCTTCAAACGTCTGCACTCGCCCCTCGACACGTTGAATTTTTAAAGGACGCAATCGGGGGCAAGCCCTGATTCCAGTCAGTTAAGAAGTAGCAGGAGCGAGAGCTGACTTGTGGCGAGGGAGCTTGCTCCCGCTGGGCCGCAAAGCGGCCCTAAAAATGGGACTGCTGCGCAGTCCAGCGGGAGCAAGCTCCCTCGCCACAGGTTACTTTTTACCCTTCCTACTTCTTAACTGACTGGCATGAGGGCAAGCCCCCTCCCACATTGGCTTGTCGTTGTTTACGGATACTTACTCGGCATACGCCCACGTCATCCGAAACGACGCGCCACCCCACTCCGAGTCCAGCACCTGCACCTGTCCGCCATGCCATTGGCTGACCCGCTGGACCAGCGCCAGGCCCAGGCCGAAGCCGCCGGTACGGCGGTCGCGGCTTGAGTCCAGGCGCATGAAGGGTTCAAAGATCTTGGCGCGGCCCTCCACCGGAATACCGGGACCATCGTCGCTGACCTGCAGTTCGTAACCGCTGCCGAACTTGATCAACGACACTTCAACCCGCCGGTCGGCATAGCGAATGGCGTTGCGCAGCAGGTTGATCACCGCGCGCGCCATGAATCGTGGCTCGATGCGAATCACATCGACCTCACAGGTACGCAGCGACAACTGCACACCTGCGGCCTCGGCCTCCAGCGCCACGCTGCCGATCACGCTGTCCAGCCAACTGTGGGCCTCGATGCTTTCGCGGGTAACCTGGGTCGCGCCGCGCTCCAGGCTGGCGTAGGTCAACAGCTCGGAGACCATTTCTTCCAGCTCGCCAAGGTCGGCGTACATATCGGCGATCAGTTCGCGGCTTTGGCGCGGATCGGCCTGCTGCTTGAGCTGGTCAAGCTCGAAGGACAAGCGCGCAATCGGCGTGCGCAGCTCGTGGGACACCGCGTTGGTCAGTTCGCGCTGGTTGGCGATCAGGCTTTCGATGCGCTCGGCCATCTGGTTGAAGTGCCCGGCCAGCGCACGCACGGTGGAGCGACGCGGCAACAGGATGCGCGAGCCGAGGTCGTTGTCGCCAAAGCGCTGCGCCGCCAGGCGGATGTGCTCCAGGTCGCGCCAGTGCGGGCGCACCCAGAAGTACAACACAATGGCCAGGCTCACGCCCAGAAGCCCGTAGGCCCACAGGTACAACCATTTCGGCTCTTCCGGCAATTGGATTTCGAGCAATTGCGGACCGTCGTCGATGGGCGCGAGGAACTTCATGAAGTCCTCGCGCACTACCACCTGGCCGGCCGCCAGCAGTGCCTGTTCCCGCGCGCTCAGGTGCTGGCTGTCGCGCTGCACCAGTTGCAGGCGCAGGCCGTAATGCGGTTGCAACTGATCCAGACGCGCCTGGCGCGCCTCGCCCTGCACCGGCCGCAGTTGTTCCACCAGGGCCCACGCCGGACCGCGCAGGGCCTCGCGATTATAGGTTTCATTGGACTCGGGCATGTACGCGTCCAGGCCATAGTTGACCAACCAGATCGCACCGGCCAAGCCAAGCGCGAGGATCAGGTACAAGCGCAGATACAGGCGCAGCATCTACAGCTCCCAGGCGAAAGGATTGAACAGGTAGCCCTTGCCCCAGATGGTCTTGATGCACACCGGCTCGCGCGGGTTGTCATTGAGCTTGCCGCGCAGTTTGCTGATGTACACATCGACGCTGCGGTTCAGGCCATCGAATGCAATTCCGCGCATGCGATTGAGGATGTCGTCGCGCGAAAGGATGGTTCCCGAGCTGCTCGCCAGCAGCCAGAGCAATTCGAACTCCATGGTGGTGAGGTCGATTTTTTCATCGCCCAGGCTGACCACCCGGCAACTGCGGTTGATCGACAACCGGCCGAATTCCAGGTAATCGCGTACCGTCGTCTCGGGCACTTGCCGACGTTGCAGCGCCCGCAGGCGCGCCAGCAATACCGGCGGCTTGATGGGTTTGATCACATAGTCATCGGCACCGGACTCCAGGCCCAGAATATGGTCCAGGTCATCTTCCTTGGCGGTGAGGATCACAATCGGTGTGTCGGACACTGCGCGGATCTCGCGACACACATGCAGGCCGCTCTGGCCCGGCAACATCAAGTCGAGCACGACCATTTTCGGTTTGAACGCCAGGAACGCCGCCAAGGCCAAATCGCCCCGGTGCACCGCCTGCACCTCGAAACCATGTTGCGACAGAAAATGCGCGATCAGCCCTGCCAGCTTCTCATCGTCCTCGACGAGCAGGACTTTGCCCAGACCCAGGTTTTCCATAAGTTCTCAGTGTAGGAACGCCGATTGAAAGGCTGGCAGTATAGGTGGCAAGCTGCCTAACGGGAGCCGCCGCACGCAGGGTGCCAGCAAGCTTCATGCTTTTAAGAGTTTTTAACAAATAGCCTGCACTCTTTTACGCCATTCACAGGGAGTTATATGCGCAAGGATTACCTGGCGTTCTTCGTTTCACTGTTCCTGTCGCGGCTGGCGGACCAGATCCTGCTGTTCATCGTGCCGCTGATCGTGTTCCAAACTACCCAGAGTGTGTCTTGGGCGGGCCTGGCGTTCTTTGTCGAGTCACTGCCGCGCTACCTGGCCTTTCCGGTGTGCGGGGCGTTGTGCGACAGGTTTTCACCCGTGCGCATCCTGCATGTCAGCCAAGTGTATCGGGCGTTGGCCTGTGTAGTGGCGGTGGCGCTGTACGGGCTGTTCGACGGCATTCATTGGCTGGTGATCCTGTCGGCATTGTGCGGGGTATTGACCACCCAGGGCATCATGGCGCGGGAAGTGCTGATGCCGCATATTTTCCAGCATTATACCTACACCAAGACCTTGTCTTATTCGCAGATCGCCGACCAGAGCGGCCTGGTACTCGGGCCGTTGGTGGCGGCGCTGATGCTGGAAATCTGGGCATGGCCTTGGGTGGTGCTGGGCATCGCCGCACTGTTTGTGCTGGCGGACCTGGCGATGCTGGCCTGGCAGCGCAACACCCGCGTGCACCTGCAGCTCCATGAGCCGCAGCCCCCGGGTCTCTGGCTGCAGCCGCTGCGCACCGCTTTGGGCCACATCCGCAACCGGGTGGAGTTGAAGCGCATCATTACCCTGGCCATTGGTGTGAACCTGATCGTCGGCGTGACGCTGGCCACGTCGGCGGCCCTGGTCACCGGGCAATACGCGGCGGACAAGGACGCCTACGCCCTGCTGCAAGCCGCTGGCGCGGTGGTCACCCTGGTAATTCTGTTTTACCTCGCGCGTTCGAGCCTGGCGCTGAAGGTGCTCGGCGGGCTGTCGTATTCTATGATTGCCGTGGGCGCGCTGATCACCGCCCTCAGCCCCGGCGTATGGGTGTACGCCGTGGGCTTCCTGCTGGTAAGCGGTTTCGACAAGATGTTCAACGTGTACATGCGCAGCACCCGTCAGCGGGTGATTCCGGTGCAGGATTTCGGCAAAACGGTGGGAGTGATCACCCTGTTCAACAACCTCGCCCAGCCCTTGGCGGGCTTGCTGATTGCGGTGCTGGCAGCGCCGCTTGGCACGCAAACGGTGATCCTGCTGCTGACCGGGATCAGCGCCTTGATCGGCGTGGCCGTGGCCTCAGGCTGGCACGCCACTGTGAAAGCGGAACTCGACGTCGGCTGACTCGATCAACGCCTGCTCGGCCGCCCTCACCCGCTCGATCACCTGGGCGATGTCCTTGGCGTCACCGTACTGGTAGGCCAGTTTCAAGTAAGCCTGAAAGTGCCGCGCTTCGCTTTTGAGCAAACCGAAGTAGAACTTGCCGAGTTCTTCGTCCAAATGCGGCACCAGCGCCTCGAAACGCTCGCAACTGCGCGCTTCGATAAAGGCCCCCACCACCAGGGTATCCACCAGTTTGACCGGCTCATGGTTGCGCACCACCTTGCGCAAACCCGAGGCGTAGCGGCCGGCGGACAATTGGCGCAGTTCAACCTTGCGCTTTTTCATCAGGCGCATGACCTGCTCGTGGTGCACCAGCTCTTCACGGGCCAGGCGCGACATCATATTGATCAGGTCGAGGTGGCCGTGATACTTGGCGATCAGGCTCAGGGCGGTGCTGGCGGCTTTGAATTCGCAGTTCTTGTGGTCGATCAACAGGGTGTCCTGGTCGGCCAGCGCGGCCTGGACCCAGGCGTCGGGGGTGCGGCAACCGAGGAATTCGTGGATTTCGGGCAGGATCATCGGGCTCACGGGCAAAGGATCACAAAAGGGCGCCGATTATACCGACCACGCCGCAGACCACCAGCCATGGGCCTTGATGTACATCAAGATGACGGCACGCGTGCAGCAACTATAGTTGTTGCAGGCCCACTCCTGGAGAACCGACCATGCAAGCCATCCGCAGCATCCTGGTGGTCATCGAGCCCGAGCATCCCGAAAGCCTGGCCCTCAAGCGCGCGAAGCTGATCGCCGGGGTCACCGACGCGCACCTGCATTTGCTGGTCTGTGACAGAAAGCATGAGTATTCGGCGCTGCTGAGCCTGCTCAAATCCGGCCTGCAGGAGGACGGGTACAGCGTCACGACCGAACAGGCGTGGAACGACAGCCTGCATGCAACCATCGTCGACGTGCAGCAGGCCGAGGGCTGCGGCCTGGTGATCAAGCAGCACTTTGCCGACAGCCCGCTGAAAAAGGCCCTGCTGACCCCGGCAGACTGGAAACTGTTGCGCTATTGCCCGACGCCCGTGCTGCTGGTCAAGACCGCCACGCCCTGGGCCGGCGGCGTGATTCTGGCGGCCGTCGACGTGGGCAATACCGACAGCGAACACCGCTCGCTGCACAATTCCATCATCGACCACGGCTTTGATATCGCCAGCCTGGCCAAGGCGCAGTTGCATGTGATCAGCGCGCATCCCTCGCCGATGCTGTCGGCGGCAGACCCGACGTTTCAACTCAGGGAAACCATCGAGGCGCGTTATCGCGAGCAGTGCCAGGCCTTCCAGGCCGAATTCGATGTGGATGACGCACACCTGCATATCAAGGAAGGCCCGGCGGATGTGCTGATTCCCCATATCGCCCACCAGTTGCAGGCGGCACTGACGATTATCGGCACCGTGGCGCGCACTGGAATTTCCGGGGCGTTGATCGGCAATACGGCAGAGGTGGTGCTGGATGCGGTGGAAAGCGATGTGCTGGTGCTCAAGCCGCAGACGCTGATGGACCATTTGGAAGAACTCGCCACCCAAGCCTGAGCTAATGAAGATCAAATGTGGGAGGGGGCTTGCCCCCGATGACTGAGTGTCAGTCACTGAATAAGCCAACTGATCCACCGCTATCGGGGGCAAGCCCCCTCCCACATTTTGATCTTTACCGTCAGGTAGATAGCGCATCTTTAAGGAATCCCGGTGCGATATAACGCTGGTAATGCGCCTCGGACAAGATAAAGAACTCCCGATCAATCGCATCGCGCAGGTCTGGCAAGGGCCAGTCGCGGAACTCCGGCAGCAGCACCATGCCATAGGCCTCCAGGTTATTGATCACCCGCGCCCCACGCGCAATCAACTGATAGGCCCAGCAATACTCGGACTGGTGCGGCACGAAGCGAATCTTGCGCTGCTCCAGTTGCCCGCGCAGGGTCTTGGGGTCGAAAACCTCGACTTTGCCGGCCATTACCTGCACCAGCAATTGCTCGAGCCTGAGCCAGACCGCACGCTTTTCTTCTTCGTTATAGCCGTTCCACTGGATCACTTCGTGGTGAAAGCGCTTGCAGCCGCGACACACGAGATCGCCGTAGACCGTGGAGCACAGGCCGACGCAGGGGGTCTTGATGGTTTGGTTGGACATGGGCGGAAACACGCAGATCAGCGAAACAATGCGCCATGTTAGCCCTTTGTCTAAGGTTGATCACCCTGCAAACTTGGTGACGCAACTTACCTTTAGATTTTTTTTGCCGTAGAATCACCCGGCCTTGTAAGGCGCCAATAATCCGCTGGAAGCTGTTTTCAAAGCGTCACGAGCACAGTCGTTCCTTCAGAACGGTGTTGGCGCAGGTTTGACCCCGGTAGGTCAACACTTGCGCCGACCCTCATCAGCTCCGTTCTGCAGGCGTAAAACTTTGAAAGCAGCTTCTGTAAGGACGGTCGGCAGCGCTGGCTTTGCGGCCCAAAAAGCCCCCGAGCGCACGCGTGCCGGTCACTCCAGGATGAGCGTCCCGTGGGACCACTGATGAGGGTAATAACTGTGCTTGAAGCCTACCGCAAACATATCGAAGAGCGTGCCGCCCTGGGTATCGTGCCCCAGCCGCTTAACGCCGAACAAACCGCAGGCCTGGTCGAGCTGCTGAAAAATCCTCCGGCTGGCGAAGAAGAATTCCTCGTTGACCTGATCACCAACCGCATTCCACCAGGCGTTGACGAAGCTGCCTACGTCAAGGCCGGCTTCCTGTCCGCCCTGGCCAAGGGCGAAGCCACCTCCCCCCTGATCGACAAGAAGCGCGCTGTTGAACTGCTTGGCACCATGCAAGGCGGCTACAACATCGTGACGTTGGTCGAGCTGCTGGACGACGCCACGCTGGCGCCTGTCGCGGCCGCCCAACTCAAGCACACCCTGCTGATGTTCGATGCATTCCACGACGTGGCGGAAAAAGCCCGCAATGGCAACGAGCACGCCAAAGGCGTGATCCAGTCCTGGGCCGACGGCGAATGGTTCCGCAACCGTCCGACCCTGGCCGACAAGATCAGCCTGCGCGTGTTCAAGGTCACCGGCGAAACCAACACCGACGACCTGTCCCCTGCCCCGGACGCCTGGTCGCGCCCTGACATCCCGCTGCACGCCCTGGCCATGCTGAAAATGGCGCGTGAAGGCATCGTGCCGGACGAGCAAGGCAAGACCGGCCCGATGAAGCAGATCGAAGAAATGCGCGGCCAAGGCTTCCCGATTGCCTACGTCGGTGACGTGGTCGGTACCGGTTCGTCGCGTAAATCGGCGACCAACTCCGTGCTGTGGTTCTTCGGCGACGACGTTCCCTTTGTTCCGAACAAGCGCGCCGGCGGTTTCTGCTTCGGCAGCAAAATCGCTCCGATCTTCTACAACACCATGGAAGATGCGGGCGCCCTGCCGATCGAGTTCGACGTATCCAACATGAACATGGGCGACGTGATCGACCTGTACCCCCATGCTGGCAAAGTCTGCAAACACGGCACCGATGAAGTCATCACCACCTTCGAAATGAAGACCCCGGTGCTGTTGGACGAAGTGCGCGCCGGCGGCCGTATCCCGCTGATCATCGGTCGCGGCCTGACCGACAAGGCCCGGGCCGAACTGGGCTTGGGCCCTACCGACCTGTTCAAGCTGCCTGAAGCGCCTGTCGACACCGGCAAGGGCTTCACCCTGGCGCAGAAAATGGTCGGCAAGGCGTGCGGCCTGCCGGAAGGCAAAGGCGTGCGCCCTGGCACCTACTGCGAACCGAAGATGACCACCGTCGGTTCCCAGGACACCACCGGTCCAATGACCCGTGATGAACTCAAAGACCTGGCGTGCCTGGGCTTCTCGACCGACCTGGTGATGCAGTCGTTCTGCCACACCGCGGCCTATCCAAAGCCGATCGACGTGACCACCCACCACACCCTGCCTGACTTCATCATGACCCGTGGCGGTGTATCGCTGCGTCCAGGCGACGGCATCATCCACAGCTGGCTGAACCGCATGCTGCTGCCGGACACCGTCGGTACCGGTGGTGACTCCCACACCCGCTTCCCGATGGGCATCTCGTTCCCGGCCGGCTCCGGTCTGGTCGCGTTCGCCGCTGCCACCGGCGTGATGCCGCTGGACATGCCGGAATCGATCCTGGTGCGCTTCAAAGGCAAGATGAAGCCTGGCATCACTCTGCGTGACCTGGTGCATGCCATTCCTTACTACGCGATCCAGGCTGGCCTGCTGACCGTAGAGAAGAAAGGCAAGAAAAACGCCTTCTCCGGCCGCATCCTGGAAATCGAAGGCCTGAACGACCTGACGCTGGAACAGGCTTTCGAGCTGTCCGACGCCTCGGCTGAACGTTCGGCTGCCGGTTGCACCATCAAGCTGTCCAAGGACTCCGTCACCGAGTACCTGAACTCCAACATCACCTTGCTGCGCTGGATGATCGGCGAAGGCTACGGCGATCCACGCACCCTGGAACGTCGCGCCCAAGCGATGGAAGCCTGGGTTGCCAACCCGGAGCTGATGGAAGCCGATGCCGACGCCGAATACGCCGAAATCATCGAGATCGACCTGTCGGAAATCAACGAGCCGATCCTCTGCGCACCGAACGACCCGGACGATGCCCGTCTGCTGTCGAGCGTTGCCGGTGAGAAGATCGACGAAGTGTTCATCGGTTCGTGCATGACCAACATCGGTCACTTCCGCGCTGCCGGTAAGCTGCTGGAGCAGGTCAAGGGCCAGTTGCCAACCCGTCTGTGGCTGTCGCCGCCGACCAAGATGGACGCCCACCAGCTGACCGAAGAAGGCTACTACGGCATCTACGGCAAGGCTGGCGCGCGCATGGAAATGCCGGGCTGCTCGCTGTGCATGGGTAACCAGGCGCGTGTAGAGCCGAATTCGACCGTGGTGTCGACCTCGACCCGTAACTTCCCGAACCGTTTGGGCGACGGCGCCAACGTCTACCTGGCCTCGGCCGAGCTGGCGGCAGTCGCCTCTACCCTGGGTCGCCTGCCGACCGTCGAAGAGTACATGGGCTACGCGGCGAAACTGGACACCATGGCCAGTGACGTCTACCGCTACCTGAACTTCGACCAGATCGCCGAGTTCCGCAAGATCGCGGCAAGCGCCAACATCCCGGTGATTCAAGCTTAACGGTGTGTTGATGTGACAGGCGCCGCGTATCGCAAGGTACGCGGCGTTTTTTATGCCTGGAATACAAACAAATGTGGGAGGGGGCTTGCTCCCGATAGCAGTGGTTCAGTCAATTCATAGGTGACTGATACACCGCCATCGGGGGCAAGCCCCCTCCCACATTTGGTTCTCTGGAGTCCTTGCGGGCTGTGTCAGACCTTAAGCCATCAGCGAGTCAACCAGAGCAGAGATACGCGGCATTTTCATGCCTGGAATACAATCCCAGCAACACCACCAAACACATGTGGGAGGGGGCTTGCCCCGGTACAAACCGGGGACATCGTTTACATTTCTAACCGGGGACATGGTTTACAGGTTAATACGCATGATCAGGAGGTAACTGATCATGCCCTGGAACCAAGAGTCTCCGATGAATCAACGAATCAGACTGGTCGCTGACTGGCTTTCTGGTAACTACACCAAAAGCCAGCTGGCGCGCCGCTTTAACGTAAGTCGGCCTACCGTCGACAAATGGATCGGCCGGCACAATGGCGATTTAAAGTCTTTAGCCGAACTGTCCCGACGCCCTCACAACAGCCCCAATAAAACCGACGATGAAATCCTGGCCCGTGTGGTGGCGATGAAGGAGGCGCACGATAAATGGGGTCCGAAGAAGCTTCTCGAGCTATTGCGACTTGAAGATCCCTCCATCGCCTGGCCTTCCCCAAGTACAGCAGGCCAATGGCTTGATCGACTTGGGCTCGTCCAAAAGCGGCGCTTCAAGCGCAGACACGGTACTTCCCCTGTAGCAATGCGCGAGGCCAACGAACCTAACCAGACATGGTGCGCCGACTACAAAGGGCAATTCAAAATGCATAACGCGCAGATGTGCTTCCCTTTGACCATCACAGACCACGCGTCCCGGATGATTTTGGCGTGCAGGGCTCATTCAAAGATCAAGACTGAACCTGTTAAACACGCCTTTGAGAGACTGTTTGAGGAGTACGGCATGCCCGAAGTTATTCGGTCGGACAACGGTGTTCCGTTTGCCTCTCCTGGCCTGGCAAGAATGTCCACGCTGGCAGTTTGGTGGATACGTCTGGGCATCTATCCGGAGCGCACCATGCCAGGAAGACCGGCCCAAAATGGTCGCCATGAGCGGATGCACCGTAGCTTGAAACTGGAGCTGCCCTTAGGAGAAAACTTAATCGAGCAGCAGCTTTTGCTGGAGCACTTCAGGCATGAGTTCAATTACGTGCGCCCTCATGAAGCGCTCGGTATGAAGCGTCCAGGGGACGTGTATGTGCCGTCTACCCGGATTTACCCAGGATGCTTGCCGGATGTGGAGTATCCGTCCGAAATGAAGGTTCGAAGCGTCAGACAGGACGGGTCGATCAAGTGGAACGGCAAGTTGGTATTTATCAGCGAGGCATTGTCTGGGGAACGGATAGGACTCAGAGAAGCTGAAGATGATGTTTGGGATCTGTACCTATGTGATTATCCCTTGGGGAGATTTGGACGCGGTATGACCCGCGTCCAGGCCTCAAATGTGTAAACGATGTCCCCGGTTTCAGATGTAAACGATGTCTACGGTTCTACACCCCGATAGCAGTGGTTCAGTCAATTCATAGGTGACTGATACACCGATATCGGGAGCAAGCCCCCTCCCACATTTGGTTCTGGGACAGCCTTGGAGATTGCGTCAGGCCTTAAGCCATCAGCGAATACACCAACGCAGTAATCGCCACCAACCCCACCGCCGTGACAAACACATTCGACGCTTGCCCTCGGTACTTGGCCATGGCCGGCACTTTGCGGATGGCGTACATCGGCATCAGGAACAGGATCGATGCAATGACCGGCCCACCCAGGGTCTCGATCATGCCGAGGATGCTCGGGTTAAGCGTGGCGACGACCCAGCACACCACCAGCATGAAGGCGGCGGTCATGCGGTCCAGAGACTTGGCTGCCGGACGGCGGCCGGTCTTCAGCACCAGGCCCTTGAGGCCTTCGCTGGCACCGATGTAGTGGCCCAGGAATGACTTGGCAATTGCCACGAATGCAATCAACGGCGCGGCGAAGGCAATGGTCGGGTTGTCAAAGTGGTTGGCCAGGTACGACAGGATCGACAGGTTCTGCGCTTTCGCCTCGGCCAACTGCGCCGGTGACAGGGTCAGTACGCAGCTGAACACGAAGAACAGCACCATCACCACCATCAACAGGTGCGCGCGGGACAGGATCTGCGAGCTGCGCTCGTCGGCGTGTGCCCCATACTGACGTTTCTGGTCTACCGCGAAGGCCGAGATGATCGGCGAGTGGTTGAACGAGAACACCATCACCGGAATCGCCAGCCACAAGGTGTTGAGCAAGGCCGACGGCGCCGGAATCTCACGGGCGGTACTCAGGATGCCGCCCGTCCAATGCGGCACCAGGTATACGGCGAGGAACAGCAAGGCAACGATAAACGGATACACCATCAGGCTCATGGCCTTGACGATCACCTTTTCGCCGCAACGCACCACCGCCAGCAAGCCCAGGATCAGCACAAACGCCAGGACTGCCCGAGGCGGCGGCATGATGTGCAGTTGGTGTTCCATGAAGCTGCTGACGGTGTTGGTCAGGGCCACGCTGTAGATCAGCAGGATCGGGAAGATCGCAAAGAAGTACAGCAAGGTGATCAATGCGCCGGCTTTAATGCCGAAGTGCTCTTCGACCACATCGGTAATGTCGGAGCCTTCCCGGCCGGAGAGTACGAAACGCGTCAGCCCACGGTGGGCAAAGAACGTCATTGGAAAGGCCAGCAGCGCCAGGATCACCAGCGGCCAGAAGCCCCCCAGGCCCGCGTTGATCGGCAAGAACAAAGTACCGGCGCCGATGGCGGTGCCGAACAGCCCAAGCATCCAGGTGGTGTCCTGGCGGCTCCAGCTTGTGAGCGTTGCAGGTGTCGTTGCATAGCGTTCGTCGACGCTATTGGCCTGATCATTCATCCGGTCGGATCTCCGCATTCACACGGCCGGGACGAGTCAGAAAAACCTGACAGGCAGCGCCCCGACCTCAACAGGGGCGCGATTGTCCGGGATTCTCGTGCATAAGCAAAGACTTAGCTGAGGAATGGTTCGGTGGTGCAGCTGTCCCAGCCTGGCATCAGGCGTCGCTGGCCGTGGAAGAAACCGGAAACATCCGTTGACAGTCTTTCACCCACACCAGCATGATCGGTACATGAGCCCTATTCAGTTGTTCCTTACCCGCACCACCACCACGACCGCTTATGGCGGGTCGTGCGGTTGCTGTGGGGGATTCATCTAGCAACACCCTGAAGTTACCCAAGGCCCCGCCAGCGATGGACGGGGCCTTTTTATTGCTCCGCCATCCGGCACTCACCAGGAGCAACACCATGGCAGCCGCCCTTTTGATTATCGACATGCAAACTGGCCTGTACGACGGACCGCACAAACCCTTCGAGCGTGAACGGGTGCTGCACACCATCAACCAGCTGATCCGGCGCGCCCGCACGGCCGGCGCCCCCATCTTCGTCGCACGTCATACCGGGCCCGCCGGCTCGCCCATCGCAGCGGGCAGCCCGCTGTGGCAGCTGTGGAGCGGCCTGGAGGTCGACGAATCCCGCGACTACCTGTTCGACAAAACCCGCCCAAGCTGCTTCCTGGGCACCGATCTGGCACAACAATTGAAGCAAGCGCAGGTCGACGAACTGGTGATTGTGGGCATGAAAACCCAGTTCTGTGTCGACACCACCTGCAGAGTGGCAGTAGAGCTGGGCTTCTCGGTGATGTTGCCGGAGGACGGCCATACGTGTATGGATACCCCGGCGTTGACGGCCAAGGCGATCATTGATCACCACAATGAGACGTTGGCCGGAGCGTTTGTGAAGCGCATGCAAGCCGCCGAGATTGGCTTTTGAAACTACTGTAGGAGCGCCAGCTCCTACAGCAACCTACGTTCCGTCTTACAAATCCCGCATACTCATGCGCTCAAGCACTTCAGGAAGAACCTTGCATGACTACCACTGTTCTGGTCCTGGTTGAGACCATCAACGAATACCTGCAAATCATCGAGAGCAATGATTTCCATGTGATCCTGGCGCCGACGCCTGTCGAACGAGCCCAGGCGATCAAGGCCCATGGCGGGCAGATCAAGGCCGTGCTCACCCGTGGCCCGCTTGGGCTGTATGCCGAGGAAATCGCCGCGCTGCCGCTGCTGGAGATCATCTGCGTGATCGGTGCCGGCTACGAACATGTAGACCTGCAGGCCGCCGCCAACCGTGGGATTGTGGTGACTAACGGCGCCGGGGTGAATGCGCCGTCGGTGGCCGACCATGCCATGGCCTTGCTGCTGTCGCTGGTGCGCGGTATCCCCAGACTGATGCCGCCGTGCGCCGCAGTGAATGGCCGAAGGTGATGCGCCCTTCCCTGGGCGGCAAGCAATTGGGGATTCTCGGGCTGGGCGCCGTGGGCCTGGAGATCGCCAAGCGCGCGTCCCTGGGGTTTGGCATGGAGGTCAGCTACCACAACCGCCAACCCCGCGATGACGTGGATTACACCTACTGCTCAACCGCCGTGGAATTGGCGCGCACCTCGGACTTCCTGATCCTGGCCACGCCCGGTGGCGCCAGCACTCGCCACCTGATCGATCGCCACGCCCTCGACGCCCTGGGGCCGAACGGTTATCTGGTCAATATCGGTCGTGGCAGCGTGGTGGTCACCGCCGACCTGGTGGCTGCGCTGGAACAGCGACGTATCGGCGGCGCCGCGCTGGACGTCTTCGACGACGAACCCAAGGTGCCCGATGCGCTCAAGCGCCTGAACAATACCGTGCTGACTTCCCATGTAGCCGGCCTGTCGCCCGAAGCCACCCACGACACTGTGCAACGGGTCGCCGACAACCTGGTGGAATATTTTGCCGGTCGCCCTGTACTGACCCCCGTGACACTCCCGTCGCGCAACCCGTAGCGAATACCCGCGCCGGGGCCGTGCCGCCCTGGTGATTTGCGTGGATCAGGCCCGCTGATCATTCCCCAACACGCTAACCTATTAAGCCGCCCCGACCTTGTCGCTGGGCGGTGACGCGCATTAGATTAGCCAATAGTCCAAGGCCTTTAAAATAAGCAGAAGGGATAAGCATGGCGCTTAACGACCAATCGACCCAGATTCGCCCAGGCGAAGAACTTGATGCCGGCCTGATCGATCCCTACCTCAAGGCCCATATTCCCGGCCTGCACGGCACGCTCAAGATCAGCCAGTTTCCCGGCGGCGCCTCCAACCTGACCTATCTGCTGGAATACCCGGACCGGGAATTTGTGTTGCGTCGCCCGCCATTCGGCCACAAGGCCAAGTCCGCCCACGACATGGGGCGTGAATACCGCATTCTCAACCAGCTCAAGGATGGCTTTCCGTATTGTCCCAAGGCCTACGTGCATTGCACCGATGAAACGGTGATCGGCGCCGAGTTCTATGTCATGGAACGGGTCAATGGGATTATTTTGCGCTCCGACCTGCCGGCCGAACTGGGCCTGGACGCGAGCCGAACCGAAGCGTTGTGCAAAAGCTTTATCGACAAATTCGTCGAACTGCATCAGGTCGACTACACCGCCTGCGGCCTGGCCGACCTGGGCAAGCCCCAAGGCTACGTGGAACGCCAGATCCGCGGCTGGAGCGAGCGCTACGAAAAAGCCCTGACCCCCGATGCCCCGCGCTGGGAAGCCGTGCGCGCCTGGCTCAACGATAAAATGCCGGCCGACCACCCGACCTCCAGCATCGTGCACAACGACTATCGCTTCGACAATGTGATTCTCGACCCGCGCAACCCGATGCAGATCATCGGCGTGCTCGACTGGGAGCTGACCACCCTCGGCGACCCGTTGATGGACCTGGGCAACACCCTCGCCTACTGGATCGAAGCCGCTGACCCCGCGCCCGTGCAGTTGATGCGTCGCCAGCCAAGCAATGCGCCTGGCATGCTCACCCGCCGCCAGTTCGTCGACTACTACGCCGAACGCTCGGGCATCCAGATCGACAATTTCGACTTCTACTACACCTACGGCCTGTTCCGCCTGGCCGGCATCGTGCAGCAGATCTACTACCGTTTCTTCCATGGCCAGACCCAGGACAAACGCTTTGCCCAGTTCATCCACATGAACAAGCTGCTGGAGCAGATGAGCCTGGCGGTCATCGGCAAATCCGCCCTCTGATAACAATCACAAGGAACCCTTCATGTCCAAGACCCACCTGTTCGACCTCGACGGCAAGATCGCTTTCGTTTCCGGCGCCAGCCGTGGCATCGGCGAGGCCATCGCCAAGCTGCTGGCCCAGCAAGGCGCCCATGTGATTGTCTCCAGCCGCAAACTCGAAGGCTGCCAGCACGTTGCCGACGCGATCATCGCCGACGGCGGCAAGGCCACTGCGGTGGCCTGCCATATCGGTGAAATGGAGCAGATCACCCAGGTGTTCGCCGGTATCCGTGAACAGTTCGGCCGCCTGGACATCCTGGTCAACAACGCCGCGACCAACCCACAGTTCTGCAACGTGCTGGACACGGACCTCGGCGCGTTCCAGAAGACCGTCGACGTGAACATTCGTGGCTACTTCTTCATGTCGGTGGAAGCCGGCAAACTGATGCGCGACAACGGCGGTGGCAGCATCATCAACGTCGCCTCGATCAACGGCATTTCCCCTGGCGTGTTCCAGGGCATTTATTCGGTGACCAAGGCCGCCGTGATCAACATGACCAAAGTGTTCGCCAAGGAATGCGCCGAATTCGGCATTCGTTGCAACGCGCTGCTGCCAGGCTTGACCGACACCAAGTTCGCCTCGGCGCTGGTCAAGAACGACGCGATCCTGAAGATGGCCCTGGCGCAGATCCCGCTCAAGCGCGTGGCCGACCCCAGCGAAATGGCTGGCGCGGTGCTGTTCCTGGCCAGCGATGCGTCGAGCTACACCACCGGCGTGTCGTTGAACGTGGACGGTGGTTTCCTGTCCTGAGGCCGCCGGGTTTCTTCCGATCGATTTGCGCGTAACCTTGGCGCAGATCGATCTGCCCCAGGATGAAACATGGAACTGCACCTCGTCATCAATGGCCGCAAGGACCTGGCGGCCCAGCTTTACCAGCAACTGCGTGAGGCCATCGCCACCGGGCGGCTGGCAGCCGGCGCGCAATTGCCGCCCAGCCGGCTGCTCGCCGAGCAATTGGGCGTATCGCGCAAAACGGTCTCGGATACCTACGCCACCTTGACGTATGAAGGCCTGCTGGTCGGCAGGATTGGCCGAGGCACTTTCGTCAACGCCTGGGCCCGCAGCCCGACCGTGTACAGACCGCCACCGACCTGGCTTGCGCCGCCAACCTGAACAAATGGGCGGCACTGCCCTCGCCTATGCACCACCCCGCCAGCGGCGACATCCTGCGCTACGAATTCATCGGCGGGGCAACCACGCGCAGTCAGTTCCCCCAGGAAGAATGGCGGCGCTGCACCCAGGATGCGTTACGCCGTATCGCCAAGAACAGCGGTTTCTATAGCCAACCGGAGGGCTTGCCGGCACTGCGCGAGGCCATCGCCGGGCATATCGCGTTTTCACGCGGGGTGAAATGCCGCGCCAGTGACATCGTAGTCACCAATGGCGCGCAACAGGCGCTCGACCTGATCGCCCGCGTGGTCCTGGAGCCAGGCAGCATCGTCGCCATGGAAGACCCTGGCTACAGCCCGGCGCGCCAGTTGTTCGTGGCGATGGGGGCGAAGGTCGCCAGCGTTCCGGTCGATGCACAGGGCGTTCAGGTTGACCAGATCCCCGAGGGCACGCGACTCGTCTACGTGACGCCGTCCCACCAGTTTCCCCTCGGCATGCCCATGAGCCTGGCGCGGCGCAAAGCCTTGCTGGACCGCGCGATCGAACTCGGCGCGATCATCATCGAAGACGACTACGACAGTGAGTTCCGCTACCAGGGACGCCCCACCGATTCCCTGCAAAGCCTGGACACGCGAGGCGTGGTGACCTACGTCGGGACCTTTTCGAAAACCCTGCTACCCGAGTTGCGCCTGGGCTACGCGGTGCTGCCGCCGGCGATCCATGGCGCGGTGCTCAAGGCCAAGCAATTGACCGACCAGCACAGCTCCACCCTGCCGCAATGGGCGCTGGCCAAGTTCATCAGCGAAGGCTATCTGCTCAAACATATCCGCCGCTGCCACAGCGTGTATGCGGGGCGGCGCGAACGGATCCTGCAGCGCCTGGCGGGCGACCTGTCGCCCTGGTTCGAGGCGGTGCCGACGGTGGCCGGGTTCCACCTGGCGGCACTGTGCAAGGTGCCGGTGGATATCCCGCTGTTGATGCAACTGGCGCGGGAGGCGGAGGTGGGTTTGTACCCCCTGGATGGTTTTTTCCACGACGTTGCGCCACGGCCGGGGCTGATTCTCGGCTTCGGTGCCATCGAAACCCTCGATATCGACCCGGCGCTGGATAGGGTGCGCGACATCCTGTTGCGGATTGGCTAGGGGGTTTTCCGGCGGATTGGTCATTGGTCGATCCTGCCCCGGGCGTAGGGTGAACAGGTCTCCAACCCCGT
The DNA here is from genome assembly GCF_003851705.1 of Pseudomonas sp. R2-37-08W. Taxonomy (NCBI): domain Bacteria; kingdom Pseudomonadati; phylum Pseudomonadota; class Gammaproteobacteria; order Pseudomonadales; family Pseudomonadaceae; genus Pseudomonas; species Pseudomonas sp. R2-37-08W. Next base: position 3,237,021 of record NZ_CP027728.1, read on the forward strand.
GGAACCCCATCATGAAACGACTGCTCGCCACCGCTGCGATACTTGCCTCGCTCACGGCCTATGGCCACGAGCCGGTGTACAACCAGGAAACCCTCAAGGTGCTGCAAGCGCACGCCTTGACCAACGTGCCCGGCAAAAAAACCATCATGCTCACCGTGGACTACGCCCCGGCCAGGCCACCGTGCCCCACAGCCATACCGGCACTGCCGTGGCGTATGTGCTGGAAGGTGCAATCACTTCACGGGTCAACGATGAGAAAGCCGTGACCTACAAGGCCGGCGAGTCGTTCTACGAGCCCGCCGGTTCACGGCACTTCGAATCGAGCAACGCCAGCCAGACCCAGCCTGCCAGGCTGCTGGTGGTGATGGTGCTGGACGACAAGGCCGAGGTGCTGACGCCGCTGGCCCGATAAGCTGCACCGGGATAAAAATGTGGGAGGGGGCTTGCCCCCGATGGCCATAGGTATCTACACAACTTTGGCGCGGTCCTAAACCTGTGACGGCTCAACAGCCGAAGCCTCTCTAACTGATACCCCGCGACCTAAATGTGGGAGGGGGCTTGCCCCCGATGGCGGCCTGACAGCCGACCAGGATGTTGGATCAGAGCGAGTACATATCCGTTGCTGCGGTAACGGCGGCTTAGGATTCCGCCCTTACGGCGGCTCACTTTTGAAAAGCGCAAAAGTAAGCAAAACGCTCTTGCCCCACCACTCGGCACCTCGCCTAGGCTCGGTGTGCCCGTAATCCGACATTGATTTGGGGGGCCGCCGCCACGCGCCATCCATGGCGCGGGGCGGCTAAACCGGCATCCCTGCCGGTTTACCCCCCAAATCACTGTCGAATTGCGGCCAGCGTGGTTTAACGGGGCGCCTAAGATCAAGATCAAGAGCAAGATCAAGAGCGACTCGCTTTGCATCGTGGTTACCGATGGCAGCGTGTCAGTCGCTGAATAAGCCAACTGATGCACCGCTATCGGGGGCAAGCCCCCTCCCACATTTCGAATGGTGAGATTCGGCCTTTGCGTGTCAGGCAAGGCTCTTGCTGACCACCTCGAACACATCGCTGGACAGCTCGCCCGAGCCCAGGATGCGCTCCAGTTCCGCCTTCATCAGCGCTTGCCGTGCGGCGTCGTATTTACGCCAGCGCGTCAGCGGTGCCAACTGGCGCGACGCAATCTGTGGGTTCAGCGTGTTGAGCTGGATCACCAGGTCCGCCAGGAAGCGGTAGCCCGAACCATCCGCCGCATGGAAGTTGATCAGGTTCTGCCCGGCAAAGGCGCCAATCAGGGCGCGCACTTTGTTCGGGTTCTTGATGGTGAACGCCGGGTGTTCCATCAACGCCTTGACCCGCGCCAGCCCGCCCGGCTGGGTGCTGCCGGCCTGTACGCTGAACCATTGGTCCATGACCAGCGGGTTGTCCTTGAAGTTCTCGGCAAACACCGCCAGCGCCTGGGCTTTTTCCGCTTCGAATGGCGAGTTCACCAACACGGCCAGGGCCGTCAGGCGCTCGGTCATGTTGTCGCTGGTGTCGAATTGGTCCAGGGTCGCCGCCAGCACTTCAGGCTTGCCGCTGAGCATCAAATAGGACAACGCGATGTTCTGCAGGGCGCGCCGGGCAAAGTGCTCGGCCTCTGCCACGTAGGGCGTTTTCCGAGACAGGTCACGGTTGGCCTGATAGCGCAGCCACAGCCCTTCGAACAGGTTGTCGGCCAGCTGCTTGCGGGCAAATTCGCGGGCAGCGTGGATCGCATCGACATCCGCCACTTCACTGATTTCGGCCAGGTAGGCTTCGCTCGGCAACGAAAGCATTTCAGCGACCATGGCCTGGTCCAGGCGTTCGTCGCTCAATACCGTGCGCAACGCGTCGATCAGGCGTTGATCGAGCTTCAGCGGCTGCCCCGCCTGATGCTGGCCGATCAGTTCCTGCAACACCTGCACCGACAACTGCTGGCCGGCGTCCCAGCGGTTGAAGCCGTCGCTGTCGTGCTGCATCAGGAACATCAGTTGGTCGCGGTCATACGGGAAGCTCAGTTTCACCGGTGCCGAGAAGCCACGCAGCAGTGAAGGCAAGGGTTTTTCCGCAACATCAACGAAGGTGAAGGTCTGCTCGGCTTCGGTCACCGAGATCACCCGGGAGGTAGCGCCTGCAGTGGCTTCACCTTCCAGGCGCAAGGCGATACCGGCGCCGTTGCCGTCCAGCAGGCCCAGCTCGACGGGGATCACGAACGGCAGTTTTTCCACCTTGTCCGGGGTCGGCGGGCAACTCTGGCGGAAGGTCAGGCTGTAGGTCCTGGCCGCCGCATCAAAGGACTCGCTCACCGCCAGACGTGGCGTGCCGGCCTGGCTGTACCAGCGCTTGAACTGGCTGAGGTCGACGCCGTTGGCATCTTCCATGGCCTTGATGAAGTCGTCACAGGTCACGGCTTGGCCATCGTGGCGCTCGAAATACAGGTCGCTGCCTTTGCGAAAGCCTTCGGCGCCGAGCAAGGTGTGGAGCATACCGACGACTTCCGAACCCTTTTCGTACACGGTCAGGGTGTAGAAATTGGAGATTTCGATAAAGCTGTCCGGGCGCACCGCGTGGGCCATGGGGCCGGCGTCTTCGGCGAACTGGTGGGTACGCAGGTATGCCACATCCTGGATGCGCTTGACCGTAGCCGAGTTCATGTCGGCGGAAAAGCCCGAGTCACGGAACACGGTGAAGCCTTCCTTGAGCGACAGCTGGAACCAGTCGCGGCAGGTCACGCGGTTGCCCGACCAGTTATGGAAGTATTCGTGGGCGACGATGGCTTCGACACGCTGGTGGGCAGCATCGGTGGCGGTTTCGGCGCGGGCCAGCACGGCGCTGGAGTTGAAGATATTGAGGCCCTTGTTCTCCATGGCGCCCATGTTGAAGTCGTTGACCGCCACGATCATGAAGATGTCGAGGTCGTACTCGCGGCCGTAGGTCTGTTCATCCCAGCGCATGGATTTCTTCAGGCTGGTCATGGCGTGCTGGCACTTGTCGATGTTCTCCGGCTCGACATAGATGCGCAGCGCAACTTCGCGCTGGGTCATGGTGGTGAAGCTGTCTTCGACACACCACAGGTCACCGGCCACCAGGGCAAACAGGTAGGCCGGCTTCTTGAACGGGTCTTCCCAGGTCGCCCAGTGCCGCCCGTCTTCGCCGGGGCCGCTGGCAATCGGGTTGCCGTTGGACAGCAGCACCGGGTACCGATGCTGCTCGGCGATCACCGTGGTGGTGAACACGCTCATCACGTCCGGACGGTCGAGGTAGTACGTGATCTTGCGGAAGCCTTCGGCCTCGCACTGGGTGCAGAACATGCTACCGGATTTGTACAGGCCTTCGAGGGCGGTGTTGGTTTCTGGGTGAATCTTGACCGTGGTGTCGAGGGTGAAGGTTTCGCTCTGTGGTTGCAGCGTCAGGTGGCTGTCGGTCAACTGGTAGTCAGCAGCCGTCAGCGCCTGATCGGCGAGGTTCACGCTCAGCAGCTCCAGTTGCTGGCCGTCCAGCACCAACGGCGGCAGTCCGGCGCCGCGCTCGGGGTTGCGGCGCATCACCAGCTGCGCGTGGACCAGGCTGTGGTCCTCGAACAACTCGAAGGTCAGGTGCGTCTCGTCGATCAGGTAGTCCGGCGCCTGATAGTCCTTCAGGTAAATCATCTTCGGTTGTTCGGTGCGCATGGGTGGCATCCTTCTACTGATGCACGGCGAGCTGGTAGGCCGTGTATTTACGAATATTGATCACGCCGGTGTCGAAAATCAGGTATTGGCCCTTGATCCCCAGCAGCGTGCCTTCGGCAATCGGATTCTTGTCCAGGTTGAAGCTGACGATCTTGGCCGGGTACTGCTGCACCGGGTAACGGATCTCGATCGGCTCGATGTCGGCAATGGTTTGGATGGCCTGTAGGCCAAAGCGTTCCTGCAACCCCAGCAAGCCTTCGGCGCAGGAGGCGAACAACTCATCGCGTACCTGCTTGAGGTCCACCGATTGCGCATCGCCCTTGAGCAGCGCGCGCCAGTTGGTTTTGTCGGCCACCTGGCTGCGAAACAGATCCTCGACAAAGCCCGATTGCTGGCGGGTGGCCACGCGCATGATCGGCAGCGCCTGGCTGGCACCCTGGTCGAGCCAGCGGGTCGGCAACTGCGTAGCGCGGGTGATGCCGACCTTGATCCCCGACGAGTTGGCCAGGTAGACCACGTGGTCGGTCATGCAGAAGGTTTCACCCCAACTCGGATCGCGGCAGGTGCCAGCGTCGTAATGGCAGCGCTCGGGACTCATGATGCACAGGTCACACTGGGCCAGCTTGGTCATGCATGGGTAGCAATAACCCTGGCTGAAGCTGTTTTTGGTCTTGCGCCCGCAATGGCTGCAATGAATGGCACCCAGGTATTCCAGGCGAATATGGGTGCCGATCAACGGGTTGACCGCAACCTCGGTGTCGCCAAGACGAAACGCGTATTGAACGGTCGGCTCACCGAGTTTCGCCGACATTTTGCTGACTGCACCGCGACCGATTTCAATCAATGGATCGCATCCGACTTGAACAGGATGTTCGGCACCGGTGCCGATTTCGACGCGCATTCCTGCGGGCCCATATAGCCGGTGCGCTGGTCTTCGGGCAGGTTCTGCAGCTCCCAGGCGATCACCGCTTGCAGCGACAGCTCGCGCTGTTCGGCGGTGAGCTTGCGGCCGTCGGACCACTTGCCGATTTCCACGGCGAGCTTGAGGCTCTCGTAGATTTCCGGGGTGATGTTTTCGATCATTTCAGCAAAAGAGGACATAAGGCTCTTCCTTATCAAATAGACGATTTGCGACGGTTGTACAGCCCGCCCAGCAAACCGGTCAGGCAACCGATAACCAAGCCGCCCACGTGGGCCGCGTTGGCGATTTCGCCGAAGCCGATCATCGAGACCAGCCCCGACAGGCAGAGCACCAGCCACACCAGCATCATCACCAGCACCCCACGGGGCAGGCGATATGCGGGGTTGGGCGAGAGTAGTTGAAAGATCCAGCAATGCCCCAGCAGGCCATACAACACGCCGGACAAACCGCCAAACAGGCCCGGGCCGCCGTATGCATACTGCGCGTAATTGGAGACCAGGCTGAACAACAGGGTCAGGCCCAGCAGGTTGATGCTGCCCTGGCGCGCTTCGATGCGCCGGCCCAGCTCCCAGTACCACATGCCATTCATGGCCAGGTGCAGGATGCCGAAGTGAATCAGCATTGGCGTGACCAGCCGCCACCACTGCCCGGACGCCAGGCTGTCGGCCAGCGGCGTGAACTGGATGTATTCGCCCAGCACCCGGAACGGCAGGAAGGTCAGCCAGGCCATGGTCTGCAGGTTTTCGCCAAGCAGCGTCACCGCACCCACGATGAGGCTGGCCAGCAGCACCAGCGCCGTGACCGGGCTATGGCGGACCTGCTGGACAAACCTTGGCCGCGCCACGGGCGCCTGTTCGGGAATGTCCAGTTGCTGGTCCGGATCACCGGCGGGAAAGCGTTGGTACAACACGCGCACATCGTCGCTGATGCTCTCGGGCACCCACAGCACTTGTTCGCCGGCTTCCTCGCTGACGCGATGAGGCACCTGCATGCGTTGCAGCAACTTGACGAAACCGCCCAGGTCGACGCTCAGGGGCAGGCGCAATACAGCCACGGTACTCATTGACTAACCTCAGGTCGCTCAACGTCGACCCAGACGAATTTATGCGGATCCAGTTGGGTTTCCTGGTCCAGGCGATACGCCACCAGCTTGCCGTACAGCACCGCGCTGTAGTCCAGGCAGGCCAGGTTCGGGCGGATCGGTGCCGGTTTGCCGCTGCGCCAGTAATGGCCGACGAACAACAGCGGCTCGTCGACGCCATAGCGCAGCAGGGAATTTTTTTCAGTGGAGGACAATGGCGTGCGCGCCACCGGCTCGGGCAGGGCATCGGGCTGGAACACGATGTCGCCGTAGGTTTTCGGGTCGTCTTCCCAGAATTTGGTACGAAAGAACGAGCGCGTCAGGCCATCGCCACCGGTCAGGGTGAGCCCGTGGGGCAAGCGCATGTCGGTGCCGCGCAACAGGCGATCGAATGCGTTGCAGGCGAAACTGCCAGGCACGGCGGCGGCCTGCAGGAAATGCTGATCGATGCAGCCGTCCGGGAACGTGGCGCGCAGCGGCTGGATGAACCCCTCATCCCAGCACGCATGCACCACCCGGAAACGCCCGGCGTCGACAAACAGCGGCATGTCGTAGAACCAGCCGAGGAAGTCGTGCCAGTCGGCCGGGTGCTGTTCGAACTGGGTCAGGGTTTCCTGGATCAGCCGCGCATGGCGCGGGGTGTGCTCGCGCACGAATTGCTTGCCGCTGCCCGGCGGTGCCGGCGTGGTCCAACCCAGCGCATTGAACTCATGGTTGCCCATGATGCACAGCGCCTGGCCGGCCTCGGTCATGTCGTGGACGATATGCAGCGCTTCGCGGATGCGCGGGCCACGGTCGATGATATCGCCGAGAAACACCGCCATGCGCGACGGGTGGCGCCAGGTGCCGCCCTGCTTGTGGTAACCCATCTGGTCGAGCAAGTGCTCCAGCGTGTGGGCGCAACCGTGCACGTCACCAATCAGGTCGTAGCTACGCGCGGGATCGAGCATCAGTCGCCTCCACCCCCCAAGCGGCTGCCCCAGCCCAGCTTGGTGCGGCACACTTCGTAGTAGTTGTGGTCCAGCGGGTGGATCAAGCGCAACTTCTGTGCCTTCTTGCTCACGGTGATGGTGTCGCCGGGAGCGCAGGTGAAATGGTTCTGCCCGTCGCAGGACACTTGTGGGTAGATTTGCATATCTTTGGACACCACGATCTTCAGCTCACTGTTGCCATCGACCACAATCGGCCGACTCGACAACATATGGGGGTACATCGGCACGATCACAATGGCATCGAGCTTGGGATGCATGATCGGGCCACCGGCCGACAATGCGTACGCGGTCGAGCCGGTCGGCGTGGCGACGATCAGGCCGTCGGCCTTCTGGCTGCACACGAACTGGCCGTCGATATACAGCTCGAACTCGATCATCCGCGTGGATTTGCCCGGATGCAGCACCACGTCATTGAGGGCATCGCCCTGGCCGATGGCTTCGCCGTGGCGGCGTACTTCGGCCTGCAGCAGGAAGCGGTTTTCCACCAGGTAATGGCCGTCGAGCACCTTGGCCACTTCGACTTCCAGCTCATCCGGACGGATATCGGTGAGAAATCCCAGGCTGCCACGGTTGATCCCCAGCACCGGCACGTTATGCCGCGCCAGCGCCCGGGCTGCGCCGAGCAGGCTGCCGTCGCCGCCGACCACGATGACCATGTCGCACACTTCGCCGAGCATCTTGCGCGAGGAAGTCTGCAGGCCGTGGCCCGGCAGGATTTCGCCGATGGTGTCTTCGAGGATCACATGCAGGTGGCGTTCCAGCAGGAATTTTTTCAGCCGGCGGACGGTGTCCAACACCTGGGTACTGCCCAGGCGACCGATAATGCCGATATTGCGAAATTGCTCCATGGGGCTCCTGCGGGCATAGGGTGCGGCAAAAAGAAAGGATTATGGGCGAAAGGCCGGCTCAGGCAAAATCCTTTGTCGCCGTCCGGCCTTGATGACAATGGTTCTCAGGCGGTTCTCAGCACCTGCACGCAACGTAAGAGGCTATGCTCGCACCATGACTCTGTTCCCCGACTTGCACGCCCTGCCCCGCCAACTGCGACACCCCGAAGTGCGCGACCTGGCGTGGGTGATGCTGGCGCCACCGATGCTCGCACACACGCCGTGGCCGCAACGCCATCCGCTGGCGGGCAGCGACTGGGTACAGGCGCCGCAGTTGCTCGAAGCCTGGTTGCGTGCGCTCGATCAGGACAGCAGCGCGCTACAGCAATGGCTGAGCCTGGCGCGCACCCGGCGCCTGGGGCTTTATTATGAGCGCCTGTGGCAGTTTGCCGTGCAACATGCGCCGGGCGTGGAGCTGCTGGCGGCCAACCTGCCGATCCGCCGCGCCGGGCACACCCTGGGTGAGCTGGACATGCTGCTGCGCGACCGCGATGGCGTGCATCACTTGGAACTGGCGATCAAGCTGTATCTGGGCCCGCAGGCTGGCAACGGCCGCGACACGGCGCAGTGGCTGGGGCCGGGCTGCCATGACCGGCTCGACCGCAAACTGGCGCACCTGGCCCAGCATCAATTACCGATCTCAGCACGCCCGGAGAGCCGCGAAGCCCTGGCGGCGCTGGATATCCAGCAGTTCGATGCGCACCTGTGGCTGGGTGGATATCTGCTGTATCCGTGGCCGGGCCAGGCTGAATCACCCCATGGCGCCCATCCGCAGCATTTGCGTGGGCGTTGGTTGCATCAGCGGGATTGGCCGGACTTTGTCAGCGCGCGCGCGGCAGGCCGCTGGCAACCCTTGCCTCGGCACGCCTGGCTGGCGCCGGCGCATTACCCGGCAAGCGAGGTGTGGAGCGAGGAACAGATGCAGGGCTGGCTGGCAGACCTGGACCCGATGGCGCCCGCGCAGTTGTTGGTGCGGTTGGTGGAGAATGGGGAGGATTGGGAGGAAGCCGAGCGGCTGTTTCTGGTGGCGGATCTTTGGCCGAATGTGCCGGGGGCATTCTGATAAATCTGTGCTGAATTGGAGACCTCTATCGGGAGCAAGCCCCCTCCCACAGGGGAATGCATTCCAAATGTGGGAGGGGGCTTGCTCCCGATTGCCTTGGCTCAGGCGCTATAACTCGTCGATATGCCGATACTCCAGCTGCAGCCCGGCAGCCAACTCCTGTGCCCGCCCCAGCCTGATCGGCCCGCGCTCGATGTCCACCAGTAAACCCGGACACGCCAACTGCGCCAACCCATCGATCGTCTTGAGCCGCCCATCCGTCATCACCAGCACCCGTTGCTGCTCCGCCGGGTAACGCTTACGCCGCGCCACCAACCAATGGGCCGCCTCGCTCAAGGCTGCCAGCAACGGCGTACCGCCACCGGCGCCTAGGTGTTCCAGCCAATCCGCCAAGCCTTTCGAGGCCTTCAAACCCTGCACCTGCCACTGCGGCGACTGCCCGCTGGCGGTCAACAACGCCAGGCGCGCCCGTTGCCGGTAGGCGTCATCAAACAGCTGCGCCAACAGGCCCTTGGCATCGCTCAATGCCCGGTGCCGTCGGGTGGAGGCCGAGGCGTCGACAATCACCAGCCACAGCTCATGGGCCGAACGGTTGCGCACCTGCCAGCGCAAATCTTCACGACGCTGCGGCCTGCCGCCGAGCAAGGTGCCCGGCCAATCGATCTGGCCCTGCCCTGCGCTGCGCGCCTTGCCCTGCTTGCCATTGTCCAATCGCCCCGCCTTGGGCCGGGCATCCGCCCCCGCGTCAGGTCGGGGGCGAATGCCTAGGGCTTTTTTGGCCAGGTGGGCACATCGCGACGGGAACCGGTGGCCAGGGCCGGCGCAGGCATGTCGCCCCATTGGCCTTGGCCCGGCGAGGTATCCGAGGGTTGCGGCGACTGCCCTGGATTTGGCGGGCTGGCCGGTGGCGACTGTTCCTGGCGCCGGTGACGCAAGGCAAATTCCGCAACCGCTTCAATGTCTTCTTCGGCAATCCTGTCAGCGCCCCGCCACGCGGCATGGGCGCGGGCGCCCCGCAGCCAGACCAGGTCGGCGCGCAAACCGTCGACGCCTGCGGCAAAGCAGCGTTCGGTAATCTGCGCCAAGGCGTGATCATCCAGCTCAATACCGTCCAGCCGCGCCCGCGCCTGGGTGCAACGCTCGCGCAGCGCCGCCTGCGGCGCATTCCACTGCTGACAGAACGCAACGGGATCACGGTCGAAATCCAGGCGACGACGAATAATCTGCCCACGCTCGGTGGGCAGCGTTTGCCCGCTCAATGCCACGTTGAAACCAAAGCGGTCGAGGAGCTGTGGACGCAACTCCCCCTCCTCCGGGTTCATCGTGCCGATCAGCACAAACCGCGCCGAGTGCCGATGGGAGATGCCATCACGCTCGATCAGGTTGGTGCCGCTGGCGGCCACGTCCAGCAGCAGATCGACCAAGTGATCGGGCAACAGGTTGACTTCATCGACATACAACACGCCGCCATCGGCCCTGGCCAGCACGCCGGGGGAAAACTGTGCGCGGCCCTCGCCGAGCGCGGCGTCCAGGTCCAGGGTGCCCACCAGGCGCTCCTCGGTAGCGCCCAGGGGCAAGGTGACAAACTGCCCACTGGCGAGCAGGTCCGCCAGGCCACGGGCCAGGGTGGACTTGGCCATGCCGCGCGGGCCTTCGATCAGCACGCCGCCGATTTGAGGATCGATCGCGGTCAGGCACAGCGCCAGTTTCAACGCGTCGGCACCGACCACGGCGGCCAGCGGGAAATGCGGAATATCGGTCATCAGTGGTCTTCTTCTATATCCAGCAACAGGTTTTCCAACGCTTCGCGGTAGGCGCCCGGCGCTTGCCACAGGCCGCGCTGCTGGGCTTCGAGCAGGCGCTCGGCCATGTCGCGCAGGGCGTCGGGGTTGTGTTGTTGCACAAAGGCGCGGGTGTCTGGGTCGAGCAGATAGGCGTCGGCGAGCAACGCGTATTGGTGGTCGTCGATCAGCGCCGTGGTGGCGTCGAAGGCGAACAAGTTGTCCACGGTCGCGGCCATTTCAAACGCGCCTTTGTAGCCGTGACGCTTCACGCCGTCGATCCACTTGGGGTTGGCCGCGCGGGAACGAATGACTCGGTTGAGCTCTTCCTTCAAGGTGCGGATCTTCGGCAGGTCCGGCTGGCTGTGGTCGCCATGGTAGCTGGCGGCCTTGGCGCCGCTCAGGGTTTCCACAGCGGCGAGCATGCCGCCCTGGAATTGATAGTAATCGTTGGAGTCGAGCACATCGTGTTCGCGGTTGTCCTGGTTCTGCAACACCGCCTGCACCTGGCCCAAGCGCTGGGCGAACTGCTCGCGGGCGGCGGTGCCTTCGTCAGCGCCGCCATAGGCGTAGCCGCCCCAGTTCAGGTAGACCTCGGCCAAGTCTTCGCGGCTTTGCCACAGGCGGCCGTCGATCGCGCCCTGCACGCCCGCGCCATAAGCCCCCGGCTTGGCCCCGAAAATGCGCCAACCGGCCTGTTTCGCCGCAGCCTCTTCATCCAGGCCCGATTCGCGCAAGGCCTGGCGCTCACTGCGCACCTTGGCGGCCAGCGGGTTCATGTCGTCCGGCTCGTCCAGGGCGGCGACCGCTTGCACCGCCGCATCGAACAGGCGGATCAGGTTGGCGAACGCGTCGCGGAAGAAGCCGGACACGCGCAACGTCACGTCGACGCGGGGACGATCCAACAGGCTGATCGGCAGGATCTCGAAGTCATCCACACGCTGGCTGCCGGTGGCCCACACCGGCCGCACGCCCATCAGCGCCATGGCCTGGGCGATATCGTCGCCGCCGGTGCGCATCGTGGCAGTGCCCCACACCGACAGGCCCAGCTGACGCAGATGGTCGCCGTGGTCTTGCAGATGCCGTTCGAGCAGCAGGTTGGCCGACTGGAACCCAATGCGCCAGGCCGTGGTGGTCGGCAGATTGCGCACGTCCACCGTGAAGAAATTGCGCCCCGTGGGCAGCACATCCAGGCGGCCGCGGCTCGGCGCGCCGCTGGGGCCGGCCGGCACGAAGCGACCGCTCAAGGCGTCCAGCAGGCCGCGCATTTCTGCCGGGCCGCAGGCATCCAGACGCGGCGCCACGACCGCGCGCAGGCTTTCGACAACGGCCTTTACGTCCTCCCAGCCAGGTTCCTCCAGCTCTTCCAGCGGCCCTTCCAGCGCCTGCTCGATCAAGCGCGCCGCGTACAGCTCCAGACGCTCGCGGGTGTCGCCGGCGGTGCGCCACAGCTGCGCGTCGAGGTCGCGCAACACCTCGGGCCGACGCCCGGTCCACGGCTCGGCGAGCGCGCAGTCCAGGGGGTCGAAGCCCAGCTCGAACGCCTTGGCCAGCACCCGCAACAGGCTCGATTGCGCGCCACGGCCATCGCCCCGGGGGATGCGCAACAAGGCCAGCAAGGTATCGATGCGCAAGCGCCCCGCCGGCGACTCGCCAAAGATATGCAGGCCGTCGCGAATCTGGGATTCCTTCAAGTCACACAGGTAGGTATCCAGGCGCGGCAACCAACTGTCGGCATCGGCATTGCCGTCCAGCTCAAGCTCCTCGTCGATATGGGTTTCGCGCACCAGCTTGAGAATGTCTTTCTGCAGTTCCAGCGCGCGTCGTGGGTCGAGCAACTGCGCTTCATAATATTCGTCGGCCAGCAGCTCCAGGTTGCGCAGCGGGCCGTAGGTTTCGGCGCGGGTCAGGGGCGGCATCAAATGGTCGATGATCACCGCCTGGGTGCGCCGCTTGGCCTGGGCGCCTTCGCCGGGATCGTTGACGATAAACGGGTAGATATTCGGCAGCGGGCCGAGCAGCACGTCCGGCCAGCAGTTCTCCGACAGGCCCACGCCCTTGCCCGGCAGCCATTCGAGGTTGCCGTGCTTGCCCACGTGAATCAGCGCATGGGCGCCGTAGGTATGGCGCAGCCAGAAATAGAACGCCAGGTAGCCGTGGGGCGGCACCAGGTCGGGGTCGTGATACACCGCACTCGGGTCAACCTGGTAACCGCGCGCCGGCTGGATACCGACGAAGGTTTGATCCAGGCGCAGGCCGGCGATCATCAAGCGACCGTCGCGGCACATCGGGTCCTGATGGGGCGCGCCCCAGCGCTCCAGCACCGCCTGGCGATTGGCTTCGGGCAGGCGCTGGAACATCGCCGCGTAGTCGTCCAGCGCAAGGCTCTGATGACACGGGCGCAGGTCGAGGCTGTCGAGGTCGTTGGTGACGCCGCCCAGCAACGCATGGATCAAGGCCGTGCCGCTGTCCGGCAAGGTGGCAGGCACCGGATACCCTTCGGCGTGCAGCGCGCGCAGGATATTCAGCGCCGCCGCCGGCGTATCCAGGCCCACGCCGTTGCCGATACGGCCGTCGCGGGTTGGGTAATTGGCCAGGATCAAGGCCACGCGCTTATGCTCATTCGGCACCCGCGCCAGCTCGACCCAGCGGCGCGCCAGTTCGGCGACAAAGTCCATGCGTTCGGGCGCGGCGCGGTAGCACACCACGTCCGACTGGCTGCGCTCACTGCGCCAGGCCAGGTCCTTGAAGCTGATCGGCCGGCTGATGATGCGCCCGTCCAACTCCGGCAAGGCGATGTGCATCGCCAGGTCGCGAGGGCCCAGGCCTTGTTCGCTGGCCTGCCAGCCGGGCTGGTTGTCCTGGGCGCAGATCGCCTGGATCACCGGGATATTGCGGCGAAACGGGCGCAGATGCGGCGCTTCGGGGCTCGATTGAGCAAAGCCGGTGGTGTTGAGGATCACCGCCGCCTGCACCTCATCCAGCAGGTCTTCGACCACCGCCAGGCAACCGGGCTCTTTCAAACTGGCGACTGCGATCGGTAAGGGGTTAAGGCCCGCCGCCTGCAGGCGCTGGCAGAACACATCGATAAACCCGGTATTGGCGGCCTGCAAGTGCGAGCGGTAGAACAGCACCGCCGCCACCGGAAAATCAGCGTGCCACTGCGCCTGCCAATCGGCCAGGTGGGCGTTGGCGGTATGCGGGTGGTAGATCGAGGTGCGCGGCAAGCTCTGCGGCTCAGCCCAGGCATAGTCGCGCCCCAGATAGCCGGCGGCCAGGCAGCGATAGAAGTCCAGCGCGTTACCCAGGCCACCCTGGCGCAGGAACTGCCACAGCCGGTCACGCTCGGGCGCCTCCACGGTGCTCAAGCCGCTGAGCTCCGGGTCTGGGCGATCATCCCCCGGTACCAGGATCAGCGTGACACCACGCTCGGCCAACGCCACCAGACGCTCGACGCCATAGCGCCAGTAACCGATGCCGCCATGCAGCGAAATCAGGATGACCTTGGCGTGGCGCAGCACGTCATCGACGTACAGGTCGACCGAGGCATGGTTCTGCACCTGCATCGGGTTAGCCAGGCGCAGGCTGGGGTAATCCTCGGGCAACTGCCGGGCCGCCTCGGCAAGCAGCGCCAGGCTGGAATCGCCGCTGCACAGGATCACCAACTCGGCAGGGGTTTGGCCAAGGTCGGCGATGTTGTCGTCCGCGACGAAGCCGCCGGGCTGGGTCCTGAGCAGGTGCATGGGGTCAGGCGCTGAGGGCGGCGCGCAGCTGCGCTTCAAGGCCTGCCGCGTCAAGCGCCTGGCCGATCAGCACCAGGCGCGTGGTACGTGCCTCATCGGCGCCCCAGGCACGGTCGAAATGCTTGTCGAAACGTGTGCCCACGCCCTGGATCAGCAGGCGCATCGGTTTGTTCGGAATGGCGGCGAAGCCCTTGACGCGCAGGATGCCGTGCTGCACCACCAATTGCGTCAGGGCGTCGAGCAGCAGGGCTTCGTCGGCTGGCGGCAGGTCGATGGAGATGGAGTCGAACGCGTCGTGGTCGTGATCGTCCTCACCGTCATGGTGATGGTCGTGATGGCTATGGCGCGCGTCGATATGTTCCTCGGAGCCGGCACCCAGACCGATCAACACGTCCAGTGGTACGCGACCGCTGCTGGCTTCGATGACTTTCACCGCCGGCGGCAACTCCTCGGCCACTTCCAGGCGCACGCGGGCCAGGTCTTCGGCGCTGATCAGGTCGGCCTTGTTGAGGATCACCAGGTCGGCACTGGCCAGTTGGTCGGCGAACAGCTCGTGCAGGGGCGACTCGTGGTCCAGGTTCGGGTCGAGCTTGCGCTGGGCGTCGACCTGGTCCGGGAACGCGGCGAAGGTGCCGGCGGCCACGGCCGGGCTGTCGACCACGGTGATCACCGCGTCCACGGTGCAGGCATTGCGGATTTCCGGCCATTGGAAGGCCTGGACCAGCGGCTTGGGCAGGGCCAGGCCCGAGGTTTCGATGAGGATATGGTCGAGGTCGCCACGCCGGGCCACCAGTTCGCGCATCACCGGGAAGAACTCTTCCTGCACGGTGCAGCACAGGCAGCCATTGGCCAGCTCATAGACGCGGCCGTTGGCTTCTTCTTCGGTGCAACCGATGGAGCACTGCTTGAGGATGTCCCCGTCAATGCCCAGCTCGCCGAATTCATTGACGATCACCGCAATGCGACGGCCCTGGGCATTGTCGAGCATATGGCGCAGCAGCGTGGTTTTGCCCGAGCCGAGGAAACCGGTAACGATGGTGACGGGGAGTTTGGCCAGTGTTTTCATCGGATGCCCTTTGGGGCGGGCATACGGGACGATAGGCCCTGCGACGGCGCGCAGCAGCGGATTT
Organism: Pseudomonas sp. R2-37-08W; assembly: GCF_003851705.1. Lineage (NCBI taxonomy): Bacteria > Pseudomonadati > Pseudomonadota > Gammaproteobacteria > Pseudomonadales > Pseudomonadaceae > Pseudomonas > Pseudomonas sp. R2-37-08W. The sequence continues at coordinate 3,252,302 of NZ_CP027728.1, forward strand.
CGTCACCGGATCACCCCGCCCGGTTGAATTGAAAAATCGCGTGCGAGGCAGGTCTCCTGGCTTGGGGCTTGCGGGTCTTGCGACCGGCGCTGACTGCGCCTTCCCGCCGGATCGGCAGTGGCGTGGCAGTCAGTAGAACCCTTCACAGTTGCGGGGGCAGCCGCGGCTTGAACCGCGTTCCCTTCTTAGCTTCGGCCTGGGCCGAAGAACCTCGAAGGTGCAAGGCTACAGGGGCTCGCAGCATTTGACTACCGTCCCCGGCCCATGCTCTCCTACCCATCTTGTTTCGGGTGCCCTTCACAGGGTGAAACGGGAAACCGGTAAATCATGCCTGCATGACCAGTCCGGTGCTGCCCCCGCAACGGTAAGCGAGCGAAGCGTCAAATCCACTGTGCCGACAAGCATGGGAAGGTGATGCTTTCAGACTGACTCTTTCAAGAGCCATCCCTCGCAAGCCCGGAGACCGGCCCGAAAAATTCAGATAACAAACCCGCGGTGGGCGGGCGCTGTTCAGAACCCTGCGTGCCCGGCTCGCGGGGTTTTCATGCGCTCGTTTCACCCTGACACCCAGAAGGGACGCGCCATGTCGATCATCAGCAGCACCTCGCACACCGCCAGCAACTCCGCCACCCTGGGCCAACGCCTGACCGCCGCTATCGGGGCGTCGATCCTCGGCGCGTGCCTGGTGTATTTCGCGGGTTTCTCACACATCGAAGCCGTGCACAACGCTGCTCACGATACCCGCCACAGCGCCGCGTTCCCGTGCCACTGAGACCTGCCGACATGATCAAGCGTATTGCCCAAACCGCAGGTTTCACAGGCCTGCTGGCCGCCCTGCTGCTGACCCTGCTGCAAAGCTTCTGGGTCGCCCCGCTGATTCTGCAGGCGGAAACCTTTGAAAACGCCCCGGCAGCCACCGAACCAGCGCATGAACATGCCGCAGGCGCCGCCGCCCATACCCACGATGCCGAAGCCTGGGAGCCGGAAGACGGCTGGCAGCGCGTGCTGTCCACAACCGGTGGCAACCTGGTAGTTGCCGTCGGGTTCGCCCTGATGCTGGCCGGCCTCTACACGCTGCGCGCACCGACCCGCACGGCCCAAGGCCTGCTATGGGGGTTGGCCGGTTACGCGACCTTCGTGCTGGCGCCGACCCTGGGCCTGCCGCCAGAGCTGCCGGGCACCGCTGCCGCTGACCTGGCCCAACGCCAGATCTGGTGGATCGGTACTGCAGCCTCTACCGCCGCCGGTATTGCGCTGATCGTGTTCGGCCGCAACTGGCTGCTCAAAGTGCTGGGCGTGGCGATCCTGGCCGTGCCGCATGTAGTCGGGGCGCCGCAACCGCAAGTGCATTCGATGCTCGCGCCAGAAGCCCTGGAGGCCCAGTTCAGGATCGCGTCGCAGCTGACCAACGTGGCGTTCTGGCTGGCACTGGGCCTGATCAGCGCCTGGCTGTTCCGCCGCAACCGCGACGATCAATACTCGGCATGACCCTGGTGGTCGGCCTGGGCTGCCAGCGCGGTTGTGATCTTCACACCCTGCTGAGCCTCTTTGACACCGCCCTCACCGAGGGCGGGATTGAACGCCAAGGCATTACCGCACTGGCAAGTATCGACCTCAAGCGCGAGGAACCGGGGCTGCTCGCCCTGTCCCGATTGCTGGGCTTGCCGTTGCAGTGTTTCAGCGCTGAACAACTGGCCGTCTATGAAGATCGGCTGAGCCATAAATCGGCCGTTGCCTTTACGCATACCGGCTGCCATGGGGTCGCCGAAAGCGCTGCCCTGGCCCTCGCCGAACATCTTGCCAACGCCCCCGCACGCCTGCTGATCACCCGCAAAAAAACCGCCCAGGCCACCTTTGCATTGGCCTGCGCCGGTTAAAACCTCGATAATCGTCCCTTCCGATCATGAGCAGTCTTCATGCTCGCCCGTTTTTCGACAGGAATCTCCCATGACCGTCTACTTCATCGGCGCCGGCCCCGGCGATCCGGAACTGATTACCGTCAAAGGCCAGCGGCTGATTCGCAGTTGCCCGGTGATCATCTACGCGGGCTCGTTGGTGCCAACGGCGGTGCTGGAAGGTCATAACGCTGAACACGTGGTCAACAGCGCTGAACTGCACCTGGAGCAGATCATCGATTTGATCAAGGTCGCCCATGCAAATGGCCAGGATGTGGCACGCGTGCACTCCGGCGATCCGAGCCTGTACGGCGCGATTGGCGAGCAGATTCGTTACTTGCGCGAGCTGGGCATACCGTTCCAGATCATTCCTGGCGTCACCGCAGTAGCGGCGTGTGCAGCGCTGCTTGAGACCGAGCTGACCCTGCCGGACATCGCCCAAAGCGTAATCCTGACGCGCTACGCCGATAAAACCAGCATGCCGGCGGGCGAAGACTTCGACAGCATGGCGCGACACGGCACGACCATGGCGATTCACCTGGGGGTCAACCACCTGGAGAAGATCGTCGCCGAACTGTTGCCGCATTACGGCGCGGACTGCCCGATTGCCGTGGTGCATCGGGCGACATGGCCGGATCAGGATTGGGCAGTTGGCACGCTTGAGGATATTGCGGCCAAGGTTGAGGTAAAAGGTTTCCGGCGTACCGCGCTGATCCTGGTGGGCCGCGTGCTAACCAATGACAGCTTCAGCGAGTCATCGCTTTACCGTGCCGGCCATGCCCATCTCTATCGCCCCGGATAAACACCGCAAACACTGTGGGAGGGGGCTTGCTCCCGATAGCGCCGATTCAGTCAATGAGGTGTCAACTGACCCACCGCTATCGGGAGCAAGCCCCCTCCCACAGTTAATGTGCTGCGCCAGCAATGTCGCGCAACTCGTTGAAAAATGAAATAAAAAACGGCGCTCACGGGGCGCCGTTTTTATGTTCGCAGTGAACACCTTACTCAGTAGTAGGCGTTTTCTTTCTGCGTGTGGTCAGTCACGTCGCGTACGCCCTTGAGCTCTGGAATACGCTCCAGCAGGGTGCGCTCGATGCCTTCGCGCAGGGTCACATCCGCTTGGCCACAGCCCTGGCAGCCGCCGCCGAATTTCAATACGGCGATGCCGTCCTCAACCACATCGATCAAGCTGACCTGACCGCCGTGGCTGGCCAGCCCCGGGTTGATCTCGGTCTGCAGGTAATAGTTGATGCGCTCGTTGACCGGGCTGTCGGCGTTGACGTTCGGCACCTTGGCGTTCGGCGCCTTGATGGTCAACTGGCCGCCCATACGGTCGGTGGCGTAGTCGACTACGGCGTCGTCGAGGAAGGCTTCGCTGAAGTTGTCGATATACGCGGTGAAGCTTTTCAGCCCCAGAGCGGTGTCTTCAGGTTTCTCTTCCCCAGGCTTGCAGTAGGCAATGCACGTCTCGGCGTACTGGGTGCCGGGCTGGGTGATAAAGACGCGGATGCCGATGCCTGGGGTGTTCTGCTTGGACAGCAGGTCAGCCAGGTAATCGTGGGCGGCGTCGGTAATGGTTATGGCAGTCATGGAAACTCCTCACAGGCTTGCCGGCAGTTTACGCCAAATCATTACAGAGGTACAAAGTCCTAGTATTTTTGTCGGGAAATAATTACCCGATCCTCCACGCCTAGCCAACGCTTGAGCGAGCGATAGGTTTCCTTTCCTTCTCCAGCACCAGGACGGCGCTGACGATTACACCAAGCGTATAGGTACCCGGTCCGGGTTCAATGTATGCGCTCTATTAAGTGGCGGCGATCCCAACGGCCAGCGCCTTCGCCAACATGAGTGACATTCATGTTAATCCCGACACGCTTAAAATTCGCACAGGTTTGGTATGATCGATACCCTTCGTAATGCCTGACTTAGAGTAGTCCCATGTCCGATCGTAGCGCTCGTCTGCAAGCCCTTCACCACGCCCTCAAGGAACGCATCCTGATCCTTGACGGTGGCATGGGCACGATGATCCAGAGCTATAAGCTTGAGGAGCAGGACTACCGTGGCAAACGCTTCGCCGACTGGCCAAGCGACGTCAAGGGCAATAATGACTTGCTGGTGCTCACCCGCCCTGACGTGATTGGTGGAATTGAAAAGGCCTACCTGGATGCCGGTGCCGACATCCTTGAAACCAACACCTTCAACGCCACGCGCATTTCCATGGCCGACTACGGCATGGAAGAGCTGGCTTACGAGTTAAACGTGGAAGGCGCGCGCCTGGCCCGTAAAGTGGCCGACGCCAAGACCCTCGAGAACCCGGCCAAGCCGCGCTTCGTCGCCGGCGTTCTCGGCCCCACCAGCCGCACCTGCTCGCTGTCGCCGGACGTGAACAACCCCGGCTACCGCAACGTGACTTTCGATCAATTGGTGGAAAACTACACCGAGGCCACCAAGGGCCTGATCGAAGGCGGCGCCGACCTGATCCTGATCGAAACGATCTTCGACACCCTTAACGCCAAAGCGGCGATCTTCGCGGTGCAAGGCGTGTTCGAGGAACTCGGCGTAGAGCTGCCGATCATGATTTCCGGCACCATCACCGATGCCTCCGGGCGCACGTTGTCCGGCCAGACCACCGAAGCGTTCTGGAACTCCGTAGCCCACGCCAAACCCCTCTCGGTCGGTTTGAACTGCGCGCTCGGCGCCAGCGAACTGCGCCCGTACCTGGAAGAATTGTCGAACAAGGCCAATACCCACGTTTCCGCGCACCCCAACGCCGGCCTGCCCAACGAGTTCGGCGAGTACGACGAACTGCCCTCGGAAACGGCCAAGGTCATCGAAGAGTTCGCCCAGAGCGGCTTCCTCAATATCGTCGGTGGCTGCTGCGGCACCACGCCGGGGCATATCGAAGCCATCGCCAAGGCCGTGGCCGGTTATGCGCCGCGCTCGATCCCGGACATTCCCAAGGCCTGCCGCCTGTCCGGCCTGGAGCCGTTCACCATCGATCGCAGCTCGTTGTTCGTCAACGTCGGCGAGCGCACCAACATCACCGGTTCCGCCAAGTTCGCCCGGCTGATCCGTGAAGATAACTACACCGAAGCCCTGGAAGTCGCCCTGCAGCAGGTGGAAGCCGGCGCCCAGGTGATCGACATCAACATGGACGAGGGCATGCTCGATTCGAAGAAGGCCATGGTGACCTTCCTCAATCTGATCGCGGGCGAACCGGACATCTCCCGCGTGCCGATCATGATCGACTCCTCCAAGTGGGAAGTGATCGAAGCCGGCCTCAAGTGCATCCAGGGCAAGGGCATCGTCAACTCCATCAGCATGAAGGAAGGCGTGGAGCAGTTCATTCACCACGCCAAGCTGTGCAAGCGCTATGGCGCAGCCGTGGTGGTGATGGCGTTCGATGAAGCCGGCCAGGCCGACACCGAAGCGCGCAAGAAGGAAATCTGCAAGCGCTCCTATGACATCCTGGTCAATGAAGTGGGCTTCCCGCCGGAAGACATCATCTTCGATCCGAACATCTTCGCGGTCGCCACCGGCATCGAAGAGCACAACAACTACGCCGTCGACTTCATCAATGCCTGCGCCTACATCCGCGACGAGTTGCCCTACGCGCTGACCTCCGGTGGCGTGTCCAACGTGTCGTTTTCGTTCCGTGGCAACAATCCGGTGCGCGAGGCGATCCACTCGGTGTTCCTGCTGTATGCGATCCGCAACGGGCTGACCATGGGTATCGTCAACGCCGGCCAACTGGAGATCTACGACCAGATCCCGGCCGAGCTGCGCGATGCGGTGGAAGACGTGGTGCTCAACCGCACCCCAGACGGCACCGACGCCCTGCTCGCCATCGCCGACAAGTACAAGGGCGACGGCAGCGTCAAGGAAGCCGAGACCGAAGAGTGGCGTGGCTGGCCGGTGAACAAGCGCCTGGAACACGCGCTGGTCAAAGGCATTACCACGCACATTGTCGAAGACACTGAAGAATCGCGACTGTCGTTCGCACGCCCGATCGAAGTGATCGAAGGCCCGCTGATGTCCGGGATGAACATCGTCGGTGACCTGTTCGGCGCCGGCAAAATGTTCCTGCCCCAAGTGGTCAAATCCGCCCGTGTGATGAAGCAGGCCGTGGCCCATCTGATTCCCTTTATCGAGCTGGAAAAGGGCGACAAGCCGGAGGCCAAGGGCAAGATCCTGATGGCCACGGTCAAAGGCGACGTGCACGACATCGGCAAGAACATCGTCGGCGTGGTGCTGGGGTGCAACGGCTATGACATCGTCGACCTCGGCGTGATGGTCCCGGCGGAAAAGATCCTGCAGGTGGCCAAGGAACAGAAGTGCGACATCATCGGCCTGTCCGGCTTGATCACCCCGTCCCTGGACGAGATGGTGCATGTGGCCCGCGAGATGCAGCGCCAGGACTTCCACCTGCCGCTGATGATCGGTGGCGCAACCACCTCCAAGGCGCACACGGCGGTGAAGATCGAGCCCAAGTACAGCAATGACGCGGTGATCTACGTGACCGACGCCTCGCGTGCCGTGGGCGTGGCCACGCAGTTACTGTCCAAGGAATTGAAAGCCGGTTTCGTCGAGAAAACCCGCCTGGAATACATCGACGTACGCGAGCGCACCGCCAACCGCAGCGCCCGCACCGAACGCCTGAGCTACCCGGCGGCGATTGCCAAGAAGCCGCAGTTCGACTGGAGCACGTACGCCCCGGTCAAGCCGACCTTTACCGGCACCAGGGTGCTGGAGAATATCGACCTCAACGTGCTGGCCGAGTACATCGACTGGACGCCGTTCTTCATTTCCTGGGACCTGGCCGGCAAATTCCCACGCATCCTCACCGATGAAGTGGTGGGTGAAGCGGCCACTGCGCTGTATGCCGATGCCCGGGAAATGCTCAGGAAGTTGATCGACGAAAAACTCATCAGCGCCCGTGCGGTGTTCGGCTTCTGGCCGACCAACCAGGTGCAGGACGATGACCTGGAAGTTTATGGCGAAGACGGCCAGCCGATTGCGCGGCTGCACCACCTGCGCCAGCAGATCATCAAGACCGACGGCAAGCCGAATTTCTCCCTGGCCGACTTTGTCGCGCCCAAGGACAGCGGCGTGACCGACTACATCGGTGGCTTCATCACCACCGCCGGCATCGGCGCCGAAGAAGTCGCCAAGGCCTATCAGGACGCCGGCGACGACTACAACTCGATCATGGTCAAGGCCCTCGCCGACCGCCTGGCCGAAGCCTGCGCCGAGTGGCTGCACCAGCAAGTGCGTAAAGAACACTGGGGCTACGCCAAGGACGAACAGCTGGACAACGATGCGCTGATCAAGGAGCAATACAGCGGCATCCGCCCTGCCCCAGGTTACCCGGCGTGCCCGGACCACACCGAGAAGGCCCAGTTGTTCCAACTGCTCGACCCCGAGGCCCGGGAAATGCAGGCCGGCCGCAGCGGTGTGTTCCTTACCGAGCACTATGCGATGTTCCCGGCGGCAGCCGTCAGCGGCTGGTACTTCGCCCACCCGCAGGCGCAGTACTTTGCCGTCGGCAAGGTCGACAAGGACCAGGTGCTGAGCTACACCGCGCGCAAGGGCCAGGACCTGAGCGTGACCGAGCGCTGGCTGGCGCCGAACCTGGGCTACGACAGCTGATAACCGCCCGCCATGCAGGGGTCGCCTGGCCCCTGCATGGTCAGCCCGTTAGCTATTTCAACCGCCGCTGCGCGGGGGCTCGGCTATGCTTTGTCGTACCTCACTCAGTCGCACCTCATTGCGAGGAATCCATGGACGACCCACAGCACAAACCGCCTACGTTCTGGCAGATGCTCCACAGCGTCATGGCCGCCGCCTTTGGCGTGCAAAGCGGCAAGAACCGCGCCCGCGACTTCACTCACGGCAAGCCGAGCCACTTCGTGATAATGGGTATTGTATTCACGGCAGTGTTTGCGCTGACGCTGTTTGGCATTGTCAAGCTGGTGCTGCACCTGGCCGGGGTATGAAGCCGGCCGAGGCGGCAAGGACTGCAAGCTGAAGGGATGACTTACTGGTGGCTGACCCAGAACACAGCGGTGCCCACCACAAGGATAATCAGGAACAGAATCGCCCAGGCATCCACGGTGCTGTCGGGTTTACGTATTTTTGTCGAATTGCTCATCGCATCGCCTCTTGTCGGTTTTATAGGTGATTGCCCTAAGACTCGACACCAGTAAAGACCAGACTTGCCCCTATGACAAATGTGGATATCGCAATAACCCTTCCCATTAGTCATTTTGGTTATGTGCATATACTCAAACATCACTTTTGCGCATAAACGCAAACTGGTATCGTGCGCCGGCTCCGTTGGGAGTGCGCGGCCGTGCGCGCAGATTTGCCGAGAACAGGACCTATATGTACGTATACGACGAATACGATCAGCGCATCATCGAGGACCGCGTCAAGCAGTTCCGTGATCAGACCCGACGCTACTTAGCAGGTGAACTGAGCGAAGAAGAGTTCCGCCCTCTGCGCCTGCAAAATGGCCTTTATGTTCAGCGCTTTGCGCCGATGCTGCGGGTGGCTGTGCCCTATGGCCAGCTGACCTCGCGCCAGACGCGCATGATGGCCAAGATCGCCCGCGACTTCGACAAAGGCTACGCCCACATCAGTACCCGCCAGAACGTGCAGTTCAACTGGCCGGCCCTGGAGGACGTGCCGGACATCCTCGCTGAACTGGCGACCGTGCAGATGCACGCCATTCAGACCAGCGGTAACTGCCTGCGTAACGTGACCACCGACCAATTCGCCGGCGTCGCCTTCGATGAAGTGATCGATCCGCGTCCCTGGTGTGAAATCGTGCGTCAATGGACCACCTTCCATCCCGAATTTGCCTACCTGCCGCGCAAGTTCAAGATCGCCATCAATGGCTCGACGTCGGACCGCGCCGCCATCGAAGTCCACGACATCGGCCTGGAGCCGGTGCACAACGCCGCCGGCGAGCTGGGTTTCCGGGTGTTGGTGGGTGGCGGCCTGGGGCGTACCCCGGTGGTCGGCGCCTTCATCAACGAGTTCCTGCCGTGGCAGGACCTGCTGAGCTACCTCGACGCGATCCTGCGGGTTTACAACCGTTATGGTCGCCGCGACAACAAGTACAAGGCCCGGATCAAGATCCTGGTCAAGGCGCTGACCCCTGAGGTGTTCGCGCAGAAAGTCGACGCCGAAATGGAACACCTGCGCGGCGGCCAGACGACCTTGACCGAAGCCGAAGTGCAGCGCGTGGCCGAGCACTTCGTCGACCCCGAATACAAAACCCTGAGCAATCAGGACGCCGAGCTCGCGGCACTCGACCAGCAGCATCCGGGCTTCGCCCGCTGGCGCACGCGCAATACCCTGGCGCATAAACAACCGGGCTATGTGGCGGTGACCCTGTCGCTCAAACCCACCGGCGTGGCACCGGGCGACATCACCGACAAGCAGCTGGACGCCGTCGCCGACCTGGCCGACCGCTACAGCTTCGGCCAGCTGCGCACCTCCCACGAGCAGAACATCATTCTCGCGGACGTCGAGCAGAGCCAACTGTTCACCCTGTGGGGCGAACTGCGCGAAGGCGGTTTCGCTACGCCGAACATCGGCCTGTTGACCGATATCATCTGCTGCCCGGGCGGCGACTTCTGCTCCCTGGCCAACGCCAAGTCGATCCCGATCGCCGAATCGATCCAGCGCCGTTTCGACGACCTGGACTACCTGTTCGACATCGGCGAGCTGGACCTGAACATCTCCGGGTGCATGAACGCCTGCGGCCACCACCACGTCGGCCACATCGGCATCCTGGGCGTGGACAAGAAAGGAGAAGAATTCTATCAAGTGTCCCTGGGTGGCAGCGCCAGCCGCGAGGCGAGCCTGGGCAAAATCCTCGGCCCGTCCTTCGCCCAGGAAGCCATGCCCGAGGTGATCGGCAAGCTGATCGACGTGTACATCGAACAGCGCACCGAAGATGAGCGTTTCATCGACACCTACCAGCGCATTGGCATTGACCTGTTCAAGGAGCGCGTCTATGCAGCGAATCATTAAGCACAACGAAGTCGTCGACGAAACCTGGCACTTGCTGCCCAAGGACGCGAGCTTCGACGGCATTTCCAACTGCGACGACCTGATCGTCCCATTGGCCCTGTGGCGCGAACACGGCCACGCCCTCAAGGCCCGCGACGGCGGCCTGGGCGTGTGGCTGGACACCGATGAAGAAGCCGAGGAGATCGGTGATGACGTGGAGCATTTCCAGGTCATCGCCCTGAACTTCCCGGCCTTTACCGACGGACGCAACTACTCCAACGCCCGCCTGCTGCGTGAGCGCTATGGCTACAAGGGTGAACTGCGGGCGATTGGCGACGTGCTGCGCGACCAACTGTTCTACCTGCGCCGCTGCGGCTTCGATGCCTTCGCCTTGCGCGCCGACAAAGACCCGTACGAAGCGCTGGAAAGCCTTAAAGACTTTTCGGTGACGTACCAGGCTGCAACGGATGAGCCGCTGCCGCTATTCCGGCGCCGCTGAGTAAAAAAATGTGGGAGGGGGTTTGCTCCTGATTGCGGTGGGTCAGCCAGCTTAGGTGGGACTGACACACCGCCATCGGGAGCAAGCCCCCTCCCACATTTGGATCTGCGTACATCCGGCAGATTTTGCGGCGGGCGCACGACGTCGGAATAGATAGCACCACATATAGCCAGGCGAACACGGTTAAACATGTGGGAGGGGGCTTGCCCCCGATTGCGGTGGGTCAGCCAGCTTAGGTGGGACTGACACACCGTCATCGGGGGCAAGCCCCCTCCCACATTTGGATCTGCGTACATCCGGCAGATTTTGCGGCGGACGCACGACGTCGGAATAGATAGCACCACATATAGCCAGGCGAACACGGTTAAACATGTGGGAGGGGGCTTGCCCCCGATTGCGGTGGGTCAGCCAGCTTAGGTGGGACTGACACACCGTCATCGGGGGCAAGCCCCCTCCCACATTTGGATCTGCGTACATCCGGCAGATTTTGTATCTGGCGCATTACGCTGGAGTCGATGGGAACCCACAAATAGCCAGCCGAACACGGTTAAACATGTGGGAGGGGGCTTGCTCCCGATAGCGATGGATCAGCCAGCCTAGGTGGTACTGACACGCCGTCATCGGGGGCAAGCCCCCTCCCACATTTGGATCTGCGTACATCCGGCAGATTTTGCGGCGGGCGCACGACGTCGGAATAGATAGCAACCCACATATAGCCAGGCGAACACAGTTAAGTGACCAATGGTTTCTCAATCGACGCACCCGCCAATACCGCGCAGCCATGACGCAATCTTCACATTAGAGGCGGAGCATTCGCCGTGATCGAACTGTCCTCTACTGATCAGCAGTTATTCATCTCACTGACGATTGGAGTTCTTCATGGCGAAAATCAACCTGGCCCAGCAGTTGGCAACCACCCTTGAACAGGCGGGTATCAAGCGCATCTGGGGCCTGACCGGCGACAGCCTCAATGGCCTCACCGACGCCCTGCGCAGCATGGACAGCATCGAGTGGATGCATGTGCGCCACGAAGAGGTGGCCGCGTTCGCTGCCGGCGCCGAAGCCGCTGCCACCGGTGAGCTGACGGTGTGCGCCGGCAGTTGCGGGCCGGGCAACCTGCACTTGATCAATGGGTTGTTCGATTGCCATCGCAACCATGTACCGGTGCTGGCGATTGCCGCGCAAATTCCGTCCTCGGAGATCGGCCTGAACTACTTCCAGGAAACCCATCCCCAGGAGCTGTTCAAGGAGTGCAGCCATTTCATCGAACTGGTGAGCAACCCCGAGCAGATGCCCCAGGTGCTGCATCGCGCCATGCGTTCGGCGATCCTCAATCGGGGCGTGGCGGTGGTGGTGATCCCCGGGGATGTCTCGCTGCTGGAAGTGGAGGACAAGCTCAAGCCCTGGCCGGCGCTGCATGCACCGCGCACCTTGCCGGCAGAGGCCGATCTGCAGCGGCTGAGCGAGATCCTCCAGCGCAGTGAGAAAGTCACCCTGCTGTGCGGCAGCGGTTGCGCCGGCGCCCATGACCAAGTGGTCGCGCTGGCCGATGCCCTCGGCGCGCCGGTGGTGCACGCGCTGCGCGGCAAGGAGCATGTGGAGTGGGATAACCCGTTCGACGTCGGCATGACCGGCCTGATCGGGTTCAGCTCCGGTTACCACGCCATGCTTGATTGCGACACCCTGATCATGCTCGGCACCGACTTCCCCTACCGCCAGTTCTACCCGACCGACGCGACGATCGTTCAGGTCGACCGCGACCCTCAGGCCCTGGGACGACGTACGACCCTGGACCTGGGCATCGCCGCCGATGTCAGTGAAACCCTCGATGCGTTGCTGCCACGCCTGACCCGCAAGACGGATCGCAGCTTTCTCGAAACATCCCTGAAGCACTACGAAAAAGCCCGCCAGGGTCTGGATGACCTGGCGCAACCGTCCAAGGCAGATCGGCCGATCCACCCCCAATACGTGGCACGCCTGCTCAGCGAGCTTGCCGATGACGACGCGATCTTCACCGCCGATGTCGGCTCACCGACCGTATGGGCCGCGCGCTATTTGAAAATGAACGGCAAGCGCCGGCTGATCGGCTCGTTCAACCACGGCTCGATGGCCAACGCCATGCCCCAGGCCATCGGCGCACAGGCGGCATTCCCTGGGCGCCAGGTGATCTCGATGTCTGGCGACGGCGGTTTCACCATGTTGATGGGGGATTTCATTTCTCTGGCGCAATTGAACCTGCCAGTGAAACTGATCGTGTTCAATAACGCGTCACTGGGTTTCGTCGCGATGGAGATGAAGGCGGCAGGCTACCTGGACACCGGAACCGAGCTGAAAAACCCGGACTTCGCGGCCATGTCCAACGCCATGGGCATCCTGGGGATCCGTGTGGAGCAATCCGAAGACCTGGAGCCGGCCCTGCGCCGCGCCCTGGCCCACGACGGCCCGGTGCTGGTGGATGTGGTCACCGCGACTCAAGAGCTGGTGATGCCGCCAAGCATCAAGCTGGAACAGGCCAAGGGGTTCAGCCTGTATATGCTCAAGGCCGTGATGAGCGGGCGTGGCGATGAAGTGATCGAGCTGGCACGCACCAACTGGCTGCGATGATGCCCTGTGGGAGGGAGCCTGCTCCCTCCCACACCAGGACGCCTTGTCAATTCAGCCCTTTTGTTTTTCGACCCACTGGCCGAACGCATCGATAAACGCTTGCAGGAACGGCCTGGTCTTCTCCGACAGCTTGCCCGCCTCGTCGAACACACTGCCCGCGCCGCCCAGGTAGGCTTCCGGCGTTTGCATGCACCAAACATCCAGAAACACCAAAGACTGGCGCAGGTGATGGTTGGCACCAAAGCCACCCATGGCGCCCGGCGACACGCTGATGATCGCCCCCGGCTTCGCGCCCCAGACACTCTGCCCATAAGGGCGAGAGCCTACGTCGATGGCATTCTTCAACGGCGCGGGCACGGAACGGTTGTATTCCGGGGTCACGAACAGCACTGCGTCGGATGAACTCACCTGTTTGCGGAAAGTACTGTAGGCTTCGGGCGCTGCCGCACCTTCAATGTCCTCGTTGTAGAGCGGCAGATCGCCGATCTCGACAATATTCAACTTGAGGTTGGCGGGGGCCAGTTCGGCCAATGCCAGGGCGACCTTGCGGTTGATCGACTCTTTTCTCAGGCTGCCAACCAGGACGGCAATCGTGTAGACCTTGCTCATTGAGGTTTCCCGACGTGTGACTAAAGGAGCGAGTAGTTATAAAGGCTTCGCGGCGCGTGCACCAGAGTGTTTTGCGAATGCCCAAGAAGTCGCCACGCACGCGACAGCGTAGGAAACATCTGAAACTTTAAACGAATAGTATTTTTTTCTTATAGGTAAACTACCCCGCTCACTGACGGTCTACAGAACCGCAAATCGAGTGTTTATCTCCAGAGGTTCTAAACAGATGGCAGCAGTATTAGTCGGACAGTTTCATGCCAGAGACGCGGAAGGCCGCGTCTATTCAGTGCATGAGTTCCAGGAATCCAACCCGGCGCAAGGCGACCTGGCTGGCTCGGCGCCTACCACCTCCTACAAGCTGGCCATTGGCGACCGTGTAGAAAAACTGGAAGGTGATGAGTTCAAATTGATCCAGTCGGGCACGATTATCGTCCGCGAATCCAAAACCACCAGCGTGTCATAAGATTTCGTCCTGTCCACCTGCCCAGTCCCGGCGACTGGGCTGGGGTGCTTACGGGCTGCGGATTTCCGTTACTTCAATGCCCTGCTCGCCTTGCTTGAGCGTCACCACCAACTGCCCTCTCTCCCCTTCCACCGCATACATCGAACGCTTGTAGCCCGACCGATCGTAAGCGGGATACGCCTCCACCTGCCTGATCAACGTCATACCGAGCACCGCGCCCACTTGCTCGCCCACCTGTTCCTGGGAACGGATAAACGCTTCGAGTGCGAGGTTTTCCGGCGCGTATTCATCGTGATTATTGAAGAAGTAAGCCGCCAGGCACCCCACGGTCACCAGGACCAGGAATTGCTTGGCCGTTACCCCGAAAAGCGTCGAGGGTAGAGGCATTTGAGACCAGACCTGTTTTTGTTGTAAGTACCGGGTACCCGGCATTGGTCGTTGCTGATCAGACGCCTCATTCTAGTGAGGTCCTGGCTTAACGCCATAGGCAGGGGCGACCCGTGCAGTCTTTTTTGCGCACGGGGACCTGCGCCATTGAATCCCCAACCCACTGCACATAGACTCCGGCCATGCGTTTACGTCATATCGAAGTGATTCAGGCCATCTTGCAGACCGGACACCTCGGCACGGCCGCCGAGTGGTTGCAACTCCCCGTGGGCGAGGTAGACGCCACGCTCAAGGATGCCGAACTGCAATTGGGCTTCATGCTGTTTGCCAGTGTCCGCGGGCGCCTGCAAGCCACCCGTGAAACCCTGGAGCTGCAAGCGCAAATCGCCCCCCTGTACGACGCGCTTGAGCCGATACAGCGCCTGGCCAGCCGCTTGAAACACCATCACGCGCCGACCTTGCGTGTGCTGTGCACCCCGCCGCTGGCCAACCAATTACTGCCCCAGAGCATCGCCCTGCTGCGCCGACGGTTCCAGGATACGCCGTGCAACCTGTCGAGCCAGCCGACCCGGGAGATCGTCAGGCGCCTGTTGCTGCATGAGACCGATGTGGGCCTGAGCCTGCATGACCCGGAACACCCACACATTCAGAGTCGCGTGCTGGCCCAAGGCAAACTTCAATTGCTCGCCCCCCATGGCTGGCTGAAACCCAAGCAGAAGTACATTGCGCTGCAGGATCTGGCGGGACAGTCAATGATTGGCCTGGAAGGCCACGACCCGCTGAGTCGTCTGCTGGACGCCAAGCTGCAGGCCCTGCGCCCGCTGCCGGTGGTGCAGACGCGGGTACAGACGTACCAGATGATGCGCAGCATGGTCGAGGCGGGAGAAGGCCTGGCGGTGGTCGACCCGTTCACCGCCTTCGGTGCGCGGGACGCGGGGCTGGATGTGTGCCCGATATCACCCCCGATCAGCGTCAACCTGTATGCATTGGCCCTGCAGGACGGGGCCGCTTCACCGGCCCTGAATGCACTGATGGAGATCGTCACGCAAAAGGCCGAGAACCTGCTGTCCAACGATACCAAGCCCCTGTAGACGCAAGCTGACGTGCTACACCGTCTCAGATCGATTCGACTTCGCTCTTGAACAGCCGATACCAGAAAATCGCCACCTCGCGGGTTTGCGGGTCGATGCCGCGATAGCGCAGTTGATCGATGCCCCCCATCACGTACCCGCTACGTTCATACAGGCGACAGGCACCGAGGTTGTTGTTCTGGGTTTCGAGCATCATGCCCGGCAGGTTCTTCTTGCGTGCCCAGAACTGCGCCACGTCCAACAGCGCCTTGGCGACACCGTGACGCCGCGCAGGCAGCGCCACCGCCAACTCGTCGACATGGGCAAAGCCGTTCCAGTTGGTACTGATCACAACGTGGCCTACCGCGCGATCATCCAGATACGCCATGAAGACCGCGCTGTCGGCCGCATTGCGAAAGCTGGCGAATTCTTCAGGGTCGATGCCGTAACACTTGCGGTACGGCAGGATGCGCTCCACCGGCCATTGATCGACCCGCTTGCCCATCTGCGGCACACCGTAGGCACTGACCTCAAAACTGAAGTCATTGCCCCATACATAAGCGTCGAAGCCTTCGTCGGCGACTCGCACACTGAGCCCTGGATACTTCGGGTTCATGACAGCTTGCATAACGTTCCTTAACCTTTGATGCAATCGACGGTGTAACAACGACCACTGCCGTCATCTTCGTGTTGCAACCCATGCACATCGGCGACAAAACCGGGAAAACTGCTATCGAACGTCCGGGCAAACGCCAGATAGTCGATGATCGAACGGGTTGACTCGGTAAAGCGCTCGCCCGGCATGATCAGCGGAATACCCGGCGGATACGGCACCAGCATCACGGCTGCGATGCGTCCTGGCAAGGCATCGATGGATACCGCTTCCACTTCGCCCCTGACCAACTGGTCGTAGGCATCGGCCGGCTTCATCGCAATCTCCGGCAACACCGTATACATGCGCTTCAGATGCCTGGCCGTCGCGTTGCTGCGATAACAACTGTGCAACTGGTCGCACAGGTCGCGCAACCCCAAGCCCTGATAACGTATCGGCCCCTGGGCAAACACCGAGGGCAGGCAACTGGCCAGGCTGGTATTGGCATCATAGCTGCGTTTGAATTCCAGCAACTCGGTGAGCAAGGTACTCCATTTGCCTTTGGTGATGCCCATGGAAAACAGCACGAGGAAAGAATACAGCCCGGTTTTTTCCACCACCAGGCCGCGCTCCCAGAGAAACTTGCTGACCACGGCGGCGGGAATCCCGCGATCGCTCAAGGCGCCGCCGGCGGTGAGGCCGGGCATTACCAGGGTGACTTTGATCGGGTCCAGCAGCACATAATCTTCAGCCACGTCGCCAAAACCATGCCAGTCATCCTGAGGGTGCAGCAGCCAGTCCGCAGTGACGACCCGGTCGATACCGGCCACCGACGGCGGCTGCCAGATCGAAAACCACCAGTCATCAGCGGCGATATGCTGACGCAGGTTGGCCAGCGCACGACGGAAACTCAGGGCCTCATCGAACATTTCCTGCAACAGCGAGCGACCCGCCGGGCCTTCCATCATCGCCGACGCCACGTCCAGGGAGGCAATGATGCTGTATTGCGGCGAGGTGGAAATATGCATCATGAACGCTTCGTTGAAGCGGTCACGGTCCAGTTGCCGCGCTCCGCCGTCCTGCACGTGAATCATCGACGCCTGGCTGAAGGCCGCGAGCAGCTTGTGGGTGGAGTGCGTGGTAAACACCAGCGGGCTGTCCGGCGTGCGCGAGGTACCCATGCCGTAGCGCCCGGCGAAAAACTCGTGGAACGCCGCGTAGGCATACCAGGCCTCATCGAAGTGCAGCACCTCGACGCTGTTACCCAGTTGCTGCTTGATCAGCTCGGCGTTGTAGCACAGGCCGTCGTAGGTGGAGTTGGTGACCACCGCCAGCTTTACCTTCGCTGGGCGGCCATGGGTCAGCGGGCTGGCGTCGATCTTGGCGCGGATCGAGTCGGCGCTGAATTCGCTCAAGGGGATGGGGCCGATGATCCCCAGCTCGTTGCGCTCCGGGCACAGGTACAAGGGGATCGCGCCGGTCATGATGATCGAATGCAGTACCGACTTGTGGCAATTGCGGTCGACCAGGACCAGGTCATCGCGACCGACCATGGAGTGCCAGACGATCTTGTTGGCGGTGGAGGTGCCGTTGATCACGAAAAACGTGTGGTCAGCGCCAAAATTGCGCGCCGCGCGGGCTTCGGCTTCCGCCAGCGGCCCGGTGTGATCGAGCAGCGAACCCAGCTCGGGGACCGAGACAGACAAGTCCGAACGCAACGTGTTCTCCCCGAAGAACTGGTGAAACGCCTGCCCCACCGGGCTTTTGCGATACGCCACGCCACCGCCGTGGCCCGGGGTGTGCCAGGAGTAATTGGAGTCGGCGGTGTGTTGCACCAGGGCCTTGAAGAACGGCGGCAACAAACCATCGAGGTAGGCGCGCGCCGCACGCGCGACCTGGCGCGCGAGAAACGGTACGGTGTCTTCGAACAGATACAGGATGCCGCGCAACTGGTTGAGTTCGCTCATGGCATCCGCCGGGGCGTTTTCCAGGGTGACTTGCTCGCCCAGCGCGAAGATCGGCAGGTTGGGCGCCCTCACACGCGCCAGGCGGATCAGCTCGACCATGTTTTGCAGCAAATGGGTATTTTCCCCGGCGCCCTCGGCGGCGATCAGCATGCAGGCAAGGCCGTGGTGGGTGGCCGCCACCAATCGCCCTTCGGCGTAGTCCACGGCGGAAAAGATACTGAAGCCCTCCTGCTCCAACTCCCTGGCGATGCCTCGAACCCGATCACCGGCAACGGTGTCGGCCTTGATGTCGCGGTGCACGATAAGGACGGGAAACTTCAGGTCTTTGTACATGGGCGCTCCTACTCCTGAGGGCTTGCACTCAGGGTAGAAGCTGGAAGCGAAAGTGGCGAATGAAGATTTTCACAGACAATGAAGATCAATTGTCGCAGGTATCTACACAACTTTCGCGCGGCCCTAAACCTGTGACGGCTCAGCAGCAGAAGCCTCTCTAACTGCCGCCCCCCGCTCCAAATGTGGGAGGGGGCTTGCCCCCGATGGCGGCCTGACAGCCGACCAGGATGTTGGATCAGAGCGAGTACATATCCGTTGCTGCGGTAACGGCGGCTTAGGGTTCCGCCCTGACGGCGGATCACTTTGGAACCACTCGGCACCTCGCCCAGGCTCGGTGTGCCCGTAATCCGACAGTGATTTGGGGGGTCGCCTAGATCAAAAGCAAGATCAAGAGCGACTCGCTTCGCATCGTGGTTACCGTAGGCTGCTACAAAGTTGTGTAGATACCTATGCCCCGATGGCAGTGTGTCAGTCACCGCCACCAGCGACTGATCCCCAGCCTTCGGGAACCCGCCCATTGCCACATTTGCCCTCCGCTGTTTGAGGATGGATGACCTGTAGGTACAATCAGCGCCCTCTTCCACTCTCCCAAGGAATCGCCATGTCCGGGCTTGAACTGTTCGCCGCCGCCCTGGGGGTGATCGCTGTGTGGCTGACGGTCAAGCAGAACCCCTGGTGCTGGCCTATCGGCCTGGTGATGGTGTTGCTCTATACCTGGGTGTTCTTTGACGTGAAGCTGTATTCCGACATGTTGCTGCAGGGGGTCTACGCCGTGCTGCAAGTCTACGGCTGGTGGCAATGGACCCGTGCCGGCGCGGTCAAGCAAGGCCGTCAGGTCAGCAGCCTGAGCTGGCCGGCGATCTTGACCGCCCTGGTCGTCGGCGCGGTGTTCAGCCTGTTGCTCGGCGCCGCCATGGCCCACTGGACCGACGCAGCCCAACCCTGGCTCGACGCGGCCCTGACGGGTTTCAGCCTGGTAGCGCAGTTGTGGATGGCGCAAAAACGCGTGCAGTGCTGGCCGCTGTGGATCGTGGTGGATGTGATTTTCGTCGGGCTATTCCTCTACAAAGGCCTCTACCTCACCGCCGCGCTCTACGCGCTGTTCACCATTATCGCCGTGCAGGGCTGGCGTGAATGGCGCGCCGACCCGGCGTTGCACGCATGAAAGTGGTGGTACTGGCGGGCCCTGAATCCAGCGGCAAAAGTTGGCTGGCGGCTGAGCTGCACGCGCACTTCGGCGGGCTGATGGTGGGTGAATACGTGCGCTATTTCATCGACCACCACCAGCGCGATACCTGCCTGGCGGATATCCCGGCGATTGCCCAGGGCCAGTTGGCCTGGGAAGACGCCGCCCGCGCAGCACAGCCTGATTTGCTGATCCTCGACACCCACCTGCTGACCAACACACTCTGGAGCCAGACCCTGTTCGGCGACTGCCCCATCTGGCTCGACAGCGAACTGCTGGCCCGTCACTACGACCTGCATCTGCTGTTGTCGCCCGAAGACGTGGAATGGAGCGCCGACGGCCAGCGCTGCCAACCCGACCTGGCCGACCGCCGAGCGTTCTTCCAGGCCAGCCTGGACTGGCTGCATGCGCACCAACAGCCTGTGGTGGTGATCCGGGGAGACTGGCAAGCGCGCCGGAACGCAGCGTTTGCCGCGGTCGAGCGCTTGCTTGGGGCGACAACGATCGGTTAACGCTTTTTGCGCGTGCCGAGCTGAATCCAGGTCGGCGCGTGGTCGCTGGCATGCGCCTCGTTACGCACCCAGGCATCGACGCCCGCGTCCTTGAGATAGGGCTTGAGCGCCGGGTTGAGCAACAGGTGGTCGATGCGCAGGCCGGAATTTTTCTGCCAGTGCTGGCGGAAATAGTCCCAGAACGTATACACCCGCTCTTCGGGGTACAAATGACGCACTGAGTCGGTCCAGCCCTGGTCAAGCAGGCGTTGATAGCAGGCGCGGCTCCCGGGTTGCAACAGCGCGTCCTTGAGCCAGGAGCGTGGGTTGTAGATGTCCAGGTCGGTGGGCACCACATTGAAATCCCCGGCCAGCACCACCGGGTGATCACTGGTTTGCAACGCCTGGGCATAGTCGATCAGGCGTTCGAACCAGGCCAGCTTGTAGTCGAATTTAGGCCCCGGTTGCGGGTTGCCGTTGGGCAGGTACAAACAGCCGACCAACACGCCGTGCACGGCCGCCTCGATATAGCGGCTTTGCTGGTCGCCCTCGTCACCGGGCAGGCCCCGCCGGCTTTCCAGCGGTTGCGCGTCCTTGGCCAGAATCGCCACACCGTTCCACGAAGCCTGGCCCAGGCAGATCGCGCCGTAGCCGGCCGCTTCGAAATCAGCATAGGGAAACAGGCTTTCCGGCGCCTTGAGTTCTTGCAGGCAGACGATGTCCGGCTGCTCGCGGGCCAGCCATTGCAGCAGGTTGGGCAGACGGGCACGAATACCGTTGATGTTGAAGGTGGCGATTTTCAGCGCTTTCATGGGGTGGGGTCCTTTCGGGGCTCTTGGGATAGAGCCCCGAAATGCCGCAGATGTTCCATGCGCGAGCGAGTCGGCGTCAGTAACCCAACGACAGGCCGGTGTTGCGACGCGGGTCATTCGCGCCATAGAAACGGTTGTTGCCCACCGGCTTGCCACCCAGCGCCGGCGCGCCCACCAGGATCGCGGCCAGGTGGTTGGCGTCCTGGGGACCGGCGAATTTATGCCCCCAGCTCTCGAGGATCTTCTGGGTGTCCGGGCTGACCGCGAAGGTTTCAAGGTTGGTGGTCTGCGGCATCCACTGCTGGTGGAAGCGTGGCGCATCCACGGCCTCCTGGATGTTCATCTTGTAGTCGATGACATTGAGGATGGTCAGCAAGGTCGCGGTAATAATGCGGCTGCCGCCTGGCGTGCCCACCACCATCACCGTCTTGCCATCCTTGGTCACGATAGTCGGGCTCATCGACGACAGCGGCGCCTTGCCCGGCGCAATGGCGTTGGCTTCACCCTGGACCAGGCCGTACATGTTCGGCACGCCGACCTTGACGGTGAAGTCGTCCATTTCATCGTTGAGGATCACTCCGGTCTTGCTCGCCATCACGCCCGCGCCAAACCAGTCATTGAGGGTGTAGGTGACGGAAACGGCGTTGCCCCAAGTGTCGACGATGGAATAGTGGGTGGTGTTGTTGCCTTCATGGGGCGACACGCCCGGCTTGATCGCCTGGGAGTCCCCGGCCTTGTGTGGCTCGATCGCGTCGCGCAGTTTCGCCGCGTAATTTTTATCCAGCAGATGGGCGATCGGGTTCTTCACGAAATCCGGGTCGCCGAGGTAGCTGTTGCGGTCTACATAGGCGTGGCGCATCGCTTCGATCTGGTAGTGCAAGCCCTGGGCCGAGTGGTACCCCAGGTCCGCCATCGGATAGCCTTCGAGGATGTTCATGATCTGGCAGATCACCACGCCGCCGGAGCTTGGCGGCGGCGCCGAGACCACATGGTAGCCACGGTAATCGCACTCGATAGGCGCCAGTTCGCGGGTCTTGTAGGTGTCCAGGTCAGCCTGGGTGATCAGGCCCTTACCGGCCTGGCTGGAATCCACCACTGCCTTGGCGACCCAGCCTTTGTAGAAGCCATCGCTGCCCTTGGCGGAAATTTCCTTGAGGGTCCTGGCCAGGTCCTTCTGCACCAGTTTCTGGCCGACCTGCATCGGTTGGCCGTTATGCAGGAAGATCCCGCGCAGGTCCTGGTCTTTCTCGAATTCGCCGGTGGCGGTGTGCAGCAGGTCGACATCGCCCTGCTCCAGGGCAAAGCCGTTCTCCGCCAGTTTGATCGCCGGCGCGATCACCTGGGCGCGCTTGAGGGTGCCGTACTTGCTCAGCGCCAACTCCATGCCGGAGACAGTGCCAGGTACACCGACGGCCAGGTGGCCCTTGGCGCTCAGGCCTTCGACGACATTGCCGTCTTTGTCCAGGTACATATCGGCAGTGGCCGCCAGCGGGGCTTTTTCGCGAAAGTCGAGAAAGGTCTTGCGCCCGTCCGCCAGCTGCACGGTCATGAAACCGCCGCCGCCCAGGTTGCCCGCCGCCGGGTACACCACCGCCAGCGCATAGCCCACGGCCACCGCCGCATCCACCGCGTTACCGCCGGCCTTGAGCACCTCCACGCCGACCTGAGTGGCCAGATGCTGGGCGGTGACCACCATGCCATTTTCACCGGCCACCGGGGCCTGGGAAGCGGCGTGCACGCCACTGACCGTCAACACCAGGGCAGTGGCAATTAAGGTGCGGCTGAAGGGTTGGTATTTCATCCATGGCTACTCTATTTATTGAGATGCACCAAAATAGCCCTTCCCTTATTCAATCCCCAGCGCGATGGCGTTTTTGTTACAGAAGCTGTCGGTCATGGAACGGCTACCTGAAACAATCAGCACTGGCCTATAAATCTAATGGCGCTAGAATCAGCGCCACTCTTTATTCGCCGCCTCATACGAGCCCCTCCATGAGCTTTGATTTCGACACGATCCACCCACGCCTCGGCACCGGCAGCACCAAGTGGAACCGCTACCCGCAAGACGTCTTGCCAATGTGGATCGCCGACATGGACATCGCCGCCCCTCCTGCCATCCTTCAGGCATTGCATGCGCGCCTCGACCAGCAGGTGCTCGGCTACAGCGTCGCCGGCCCGGATGTGCGCGAGGCGATCATCGCCGACCTGTGGGCCAAGTACGCCTGGCGCGTGCAACCGGATGAACTGCTGTTCCTGCCGGGCGTCGAGCCGGGTTTCAATATGGCCTTGCACGCGTTTGTCCAGCCAGGCCAGCCGGTGGTGCTGCAAACCCCCAACTACCGGCCGATTCGCCTGGCGCCCGGCCACTGGAATCTGCCACGCATCGAAGTAGCGTTCGAGTGCATAGCGGGCGAATACCGCACGCCCCTGCCGGCGCTGCGCCAGGCACTGAGCGGCGCCGGTGCGCTGCTGTTGAGCAACCCGCACAACCCCATCGGCAAAGTCTTCCCCCATGCAGAACTGCTGGCCGTGGCCAACGCCTGCCTGGAAAGCGGTGCGCTGATCATCAGTGACGAGATCCACGCCGAGCTGTGCTTTGACGGCCATCGGCATATCCCGATTGCCAGCCTCAGCGAAGAGATTGCGCAGCGCACCATCACCCTGATGTCGGCGAGCAAGGCCTATAACGTGGCCGGCCTGAAGACCTGTTTCGCCGTGGTGCAGAATGCCGAAATCCGCGAGCGTTTCAACCAGGCCCGTTGCGGCATGGTCGACAGCGTCAGCCCCCTGGGCCTGGAAGCCACCCGCGCCGCCTACAGCGAGTGCGGCGCCTGGCTCGACGCGCTGAAGCACTACCTGCAAGCCAACCGTGATTACCTGCTCGATGCCGTGCACACCCGCCTGCCCGGCGTGGTGATGCATGCACCACAAGGCACCTTCCTCGCCTGGCTCGATTGCAGCGCCCTGGGCCTGGAAGACCCGCAGCAGTTCTTCCTGGAACAGGCCAAGGTCGGGTTGAGCGCCGGCATTGAGTTCGGCGATGACAGCCAGCAGTTCGTGCGCCTGAACTTCGGCTGCCCACGGTCGATGCTGGAAGAGGGTCTGCAACGTATGGAACGCAGCCTGAAAAACCGCTGAATGGGTTGGAACCGTAGAAGGCTTTTTCAGCACTCAAGGGAATCCCCTTGTGCGGCTGAACCTTCTCGGAGCTTTGCGCCCTATGCTGTCGACACGCCCTGCAACCAACGGCCCTGTGCAATTCACAGAATCATTCAAGCCGAACCCGTCACCGTGCGAACCTGCACCAACGGGCTCGGCTCTAAAGGCCGCTGCCTCCACCGCATCGCATCGATTGATGCGCTTTGTGGGGCTGAAACATCCTCTGGCTAACCCGCCCAGCACGCGTTCAGGCCTCAAGATTGTGGAGGTTGAAATGGGCCGGTCAGTCTCTTTGAATGGAGGCCACGACCCGCTCGCTACCCGCGGGTTGTCGGACTGCTCGGCGCTGGCAGTGCTCACCGGCTGGAATGGATCCACCTACCAGAATCGCACCTTGATGCATCTTACCGGCAGCAATCTGGAACTGGGCCTGAATCCGGGAAATAGCGATACTCGAGCATTGATGCACAGATTGCAGGCATCGCTGGACAAGAACAGTCATGTGATCCTGGTAGCCGGGGTGAATTCAAGTTCCCTGCAAGGCATGGCAACGACCATCGGGCAAACCCTGCACGGCGAGCAGCCGCTACGGGACCTGCTCATCGGCCGCTCAGACGCGGCAGTGACTCTGGCCAGTTCCACCGGCATCACAATCAATGCCGATGGCACCTTCAAATTGCTCGACGGACCCGGTAAAGGGGTACTCAGTCGCGAAGACGTCGCCAGCGTGTTTGATCGCGTCGACTGAAAGCGCCCGCCTGAGGCTTTTTAAAGCTTGGCGATGGACACTTCGGTGGATTTCACAAAGGCAATCACTTCACTGCCCACCTTCAACTCCAGGTCACGCACCGAGCGGGTGGTGATCACCGACGTGACGATGCCGGACGCGGTTTGCACGTCGATCTCCGACACCACTTCACCCAGCAGGATTTCCTTGATCACGCCCTTGAACTGGTTGCGCACATTGATCGCTTTAATGGTCATGTCGGCTTTCCTTTTGGCTGTTGAGTCAATCCGCACGAATGCGCAGGCACTCAAAATGCGCTTTCGGAAAGAACAATAAAAGGAATATATAACTATTTATTTATTCGATATTGATATATGCAAACTGTTGCCCAGCCAACAGCACTTCAACAATCTGCCTGCATCCGCCACAGCCTCCACTCGGCACACACGCGCAAACACGCGACAACGCAGATGGCACAGAGACTGCATATTCCTGAAAAGCATGATGGAGCATGCAAACTAATTTTCTGAATATAAGAAAACTCTAAACGCCCACCTGCCCGGAGCTGTTCCATGAAACCCTTCGCCCAACGCTTACTTGGCGCATGCGCCCTCGCCCTGTGCCTGCAACCAATGGCCCAGGCCGCCGACACCGATCCGGCAAAAGTCAATCTCGACTACGCCTACTACTCGCCCGTCAGCCTGGTGCTCAAGCATTTTGGTTGGCTTGAACAAGCCTTGCCGAATTCCAAGGTAGGCTGGGTATTGAGCCAGGGCAGTAACCGTTCGCTGGAATACCTCAACAGCGGCGGCGTGGATTTCGCCTCTTCCGCCAGTTTGTCCGCAGTGCTGAGCCGGGCCAACGGCAGCCCGATCAAATCGGTGTATGTGTACAGCCGCGCCGAGTGGACGGCCCTGGTGGTGCGCAAAGATTCGCCCTTCAACAGCGTCACCGACCTCAAGGGCAAGAAAATCGCCGCTACCAAAGGCACCGACCCCTACCTGTTCACCCTGCGCAGCCTGCAACAGGCCGGGCTGAACAAGGACGATGTGGAACTGGTGCACCTGCAGCATCCGGACGGCCGCACCGCCCTGGAAAAAGGTGACGTTGACGCCTGGGCCGGCCTCGACCCGCATATGGCCGCCAGCCAGATCCAGGCCGGTTCGCGCCTGCTGTATCGCAACAAGGACTTCAACAGCTACGGCGTGGTCAGCGTCACCGAGCAGTTCGCCAAGGCGCATCCGCAGACCATCACCACGGTACTGGGCGCCTATGAAAAGGCCCGGGATTGGGCGGTCAAGCACCCGGATGAGTTCGCCAAGCTGCTCGCCGATGAATCCGGCCTGCCGTTGGAAGTGGCCAAGCTGCAGCTGTCGCGTACCGACCTGAGCACGCCGTTCTTGAGCAGCAAGGATGTGCTCGCCTCCAAGGCCGCGGCGCCGATCCTGGTGTCCGAAGAGCTGGTGCGCAAAGGGGTGAACGTGGACCAGGTGATCGACCAGTTGCTCGACACCTCGCTCGGCCGCTAAGGAGCGCGTGATGACCAGCAAAACCCAAGCCCTGCCACTCGCCCCGCCACGGCAGATCAAGCGCAGCGCCTGGCCGCAACGGCTCAAGGGCCTGGTGTTGCCAGTACTGATTCTGCTGGTGCTGGAGGCGGTGGTGCGCGCGGGCTGGCTGCCCTCGTACCAGATGCCGGCGCCCAGCGAGATCGCCGTGACGCTGGCGGACCTCGCCGAAGGCTCCCTGTGGAAACACATCAGCGCCAGCCTGGTGCGGGTACTGCTGGGTTTTGCCATTGGTGCGAGCCTGGCCTTGGTATCCGCCGCCTGGGTGGGCTTGAGCCGCGAAGCCGAGGCCTATCTGGAGCCGACCTTCGCCGGGTTGCGCTCAATCCCGAGCCTGGCCTGGGTGCCATTGCTGCTGCTGTGGCTGGGCATCGACGAGACCTCCAAGATCGTGCTGATCGCGATTGGCGCGTTCTTCCCGGTGTACCTCAATGGCGTTGCGGCCATCCGCGATATCGATCGCAAGCTGGTGGAAGTCGGGCAAATGTATGGGTTCAATCGGCGCCGCCTGGTACGTCGCGTCCTATTACCGGCGGCCCTGCCCGGCCTGTTTACCGGGTTGCGCAGCGGCCTGAGCCTGGCCTGGATGTTTCTGGTGGCGGCCGAGTTGATCGCGGCCACCAAAGGGCTGGGTTACCTGCTCAGCGATGGGCGGGAAACCTCGCGGCCGGATATCGTGCTGGCGGCGATCATCGTGCTGGCGCTGCTCGGCAAGGTCAGCGATGGCCTGCTCGCAGCACTGGAAAAGCGCTGCCTGGCCTGGCGCGACACCTTCCAGGGAGCCGGACAATGAGTGTGCAACCGCTGCTGGACATTCACGTTGTGCGCAAAAGCTTCGACAGCGCCGCCGTCTTGAACGATGTGCGCCTGGCCCTGCAACCGCGCGAAGCCGTGAGCCTGCTGGGGCCCAGCGGCTGCGGCAAAAGCACCTTGTTGCGCATTGTCGCGGGACTGGACAACGACTATCAGGGCGAACTGCGCAGCCCCAACGGCGAGGTGGCCTTCGTGTTCCAGGAACCACGGTTGATGCCCTGGCTTACGGTGGAGCAAAACATCGGATTCAGCGCGGACAATCACTACGACAAGGCCTGGGTCACGCAGTTGATCGAAGAAGTCGGCCTCACGGGTTTTGCCCAGGCGCTGCCCAAGGCGTTGTCCGGCGGCATGGCGCAACGGGTCGCGATCGCACGGGGCCTGTATTCACGGCCGCAGGTGTTGCTGCTGGATGAACCGTTCAGCGCCGTGGATGCGTTCACGCGCATGAAGCTGCAGGACCTGCTGCTGCAACTGGCCGAACACCATGCCATCGCCTTGCTGCTGGTGACCCATGATGTGGACGAGGCGCTGTACCTCAGCGACCGGGTATTGGTGATGGGCAATCGGCCCAGCAGCATTCGCCAGGTGCTGGCGGTGGATTTGCCGCACCCGCGGGACCGGCGCGATCCGTCGCTGGCTCGGCTCAAGGCGCTGTGCCTGACCGAGCTGCAACACGCCCGCGTCATCTGAGTTTTCCCTTCCAGCGGTCAACGCCCAGGCTCCGACTTGCGCGTTGACCATCGCCGCCACACACCATATAGTGTGCCCACAAACAGAACGGACCACTATATAGTGTGCAGCCTCGGTAATTTCCGACCACACTATGCGCCGTATTTCAATGCCTTGAAGCCTGCAAACCGCATATTTTTTGGACGGTTCCACGCACCGTCAAAACAGATCAGGAAGGAGTATTTCGATGCTGAGTTGGGATGAAGTCGACAGCGAAGACAGCGTTGCCCCCGTGATCAAAGGCGCCAACGCCGGCCACGCCACCGAAGCCAACATGGACCGCCTCGACGGGGCCGGCGCTGCCGCCGCCATCGAAGCCCGCGCCGTCACCGCCAATGACTCCGCCGCCATCGTGCGCGCCAAGGCCGCCCTGGACAAACTCGACGTCGCCGAAGGCCTCGCCGAACTCGAAGGCGCCTCCGCCCGCGTCGCCGTTGACGAAAAACGCATGATCAACTGCCGCGCCGACCTCAACCAACTCGTGCCCTTCAAGTACGACTGGGCCTGGCAGAAATACCTCGACGGCTGCGCCAACCACTGGATGCCGCAAGAGGTCAACATGACCGCCGACATCGCCCTGTGGAAAGACCCCGAAGGCCTGACCGACGACGAGCGCCGCATCGTCATGCGCAACCTGGGCTTCTTCTCCACGGCGGATTCGTTGGTCGCCAACAATCTGGTGCTGGCCGTGTACCGCCTGATCACCAACCCGGAGTGCCGCCAGTACATCCTGCGCCAGGCCTTCGAAGAAGCGATCCATACCCACGCCTACCAGTACTGCATCGAATCGCTGGCCATGGATGAAGGCGAGATCTTCAACATGTACCACGAGATTCCATCGGTCGCCAAGAAAGCGGCCTGGGGCCTGAAGTACACCCGCTCGATCTCCGATCCCAAGTTCGAAACCGGCACCGTCGACACCGACAAGGAACTGCTGCGCAATCTGGTCGCCTACTACTGCGTGCTGGAAGGCATCTTCTTCTATTGCGGCTTCACCCAGATCCTCTCCATGGGCCGCCGCAACAAAATGACCGGCGTCGCCGAGCAGTTCCAGTACATCCTGCGCGATGAGTCGATGCACCTGAACTTCGGGATCGATGTGATCAACCAGATCAAAATCGAAAACCCGCATTTGTGGGATGCCGAGATGAAGGAAGAAGCGACCCAGATGATCCTGCAAGGGACCCAACTGGAGATCGAATATGCGCGCGATACCATGCCGCGCGGTGTGCTCGGCATGAATGCGGCGATGATGGAGGATTACCTCAAGTTCATCGCGAATCGTCGGCTGTCGCAGATTGGGTTGAAGGAAGAGTATCCAGGGACGACTAACCCTTTCCCGTGGATGAGCGAGATCATGGACTTGAAGAAAGAGAAGAATTTCTTTGAGACCCGTGTGATCGAGTATCAGACCGGCGGCGCGTTGAGCTGGGATTGATTTAACAGCACAGATCCAACATGTGGGAGGGGGCTTGCTCCCGATAGCGGTGTATCAGTCACAGCTGCTTTAACTGAACCACTGCTATCGGGAGCAAGCCCCCTCCCACCTTGGAAACGAAATTGCCCTTTATGCCCAACCAAACCATCAAGACGCCCTGTGTAGGCCTGTGTTCCACCGTCTACGGTGACCTGGTCTGCCGGGGCTGCAAGCGTTACCACCACGAAGTGATCCAGTGGAACGGCTATAACGCCGAGGAAAAACACGCGGTGTGGCTGCGCCTCGAGCAGTTGCTGGTGCAGGTCATGGCCAGCAAGCTGGAAGTGGTCGACCCGCAGCGTCTGCGCCAACAACTGGAAGACCGCAAGATTCGCTTCATGCCGCAACAGTCGCCGTATTGCTGGGCATACCAGCTGATTGCGCGGGGTGCGCGGGTGATGTCGAAGCTGGACGCCTATGGGTTGGCGTTGCTGCCGGAGTTTCGTGAACGTAGCCTCACGGACCTGCGCGATGCGATTGACCGGGAGTTTTTCCTGTTGTCCGAGGCGCATTACGAGCGCTATATCGCGCCGGTTTTTCTGCGCGATTCCTTTGGTCCAGCCCTGATCGCCACGCTCTGACGCGCAATTGTGTTTAAAATGCCGCCCGCTCAACGACTGACGCTCAACGATGACCCCAGACGCACTCGCTATCTTGCACGCCCATCTGCTCACCGCCCTGGCCAGCGCTCCGGCTGAAACCCGGCGCCTGTTTCACGGCCGTGGCCGCTGCTGGCCGGGCCTTGAGCAGGTGACGGTGGACTGGCTGCAAGGCGTGGTGCTGGTAGCGCTGTTCAAGGAAACCGAGCATCTGCAGGCCCTGAAGCAGCAGTTGTTGCAGATTGACTGGGCCGGCTTCGGCGCCCATACCGTGGCGCTGCAACACCGCTACCTGCCGCAAAGCACCACCGAGTGGCTGGTGGGCGAGGCCATCGACGAGCTGACCATCACCGAAGGCGGCCTGCGTTACCTGATCGACCTGGGTAAAAAGCAGAACAGCGGCCTGTTCCTCGACATGCGTTACGGGCGCAACTGGGTGCGCGAGCAGGCCAGGGGCCAGCGCGTGCTTAATCTGTTTGCCTACACCTGCGGATTCTCCGTGGCCGCTATCGAAGGCGGCGCCGACCATGTGGTGAACCTGGACATGGCCCGTGGCGCCCTGAGCCGTGGCCGCGACAACCATCGCCTGAATGGTCACGACTTGAGCAAGGTCAGTTTTCTGGGCCATGACCTGTTCAAGTCCTGGGCCAAAGTCACCAACAGCGGCCCCTATGACTTGGTGATCATCGACCCGCCCTCTTTTCAGAAAGGAAGCTTTCTGTTGACCAAGGATTACCAGCGCGTACTGCGCCGCCTGCCGGATTTGCTCACGGCCCAGGGCACGGTGCTGGCGTGCATGAACGATCCGGCCTTTGGCGAGGACTTCCTGATCGACGGCGTCACCCGCGAGGCACCGGGCCTGCGCTTTGTAGAACGCCTGGCAAACCCACCGGAATTCCCGGATATCGACCCGCAAAGCGGGTTGAAGGCCCTGGTGTTTCGCCAAGGCTGATGCCGAAAAGTCCTACGCTTGCTACGCTAGGGCATACGCCGGGCGGTGAACCTTATCCCTGCCTTCCCGGTCGATACCTGCATTCCCCGGCCAGACTCGACAGCGTTACGCTGTCGGCTGCCCCGTTTGACCCTTTGGAGAACCGCCCGTGATATCGACCCTGCATGTAGCCAGAATCAAAGCCTGGGGCGCCCACGGCTTTACCGCCACCGGTGTGGTACTGGCATTCCTGGCCACCCTGGCGCTGCTGGAAAACTCCCCCAAGGCCTGCTTGCTGTGGCTGGGCCTGGCACTGGTGGTGGATGGCGTCGACGGCTCCCTGGCGCGACGGGTCAATGTCAGCACGGTATTGCCCAGCTTTGACGGCTCGGTATTGGACCTGGTGATCGATTACCTCACCTACGTATTCATCCCCGCGCTGTTTATCTACCGCTATATCGACCTGCCGGACTTCACCCACCTGTTTGCGGTGTCGGTGATCCTAGTGTCGTCGCTGTTCTGCTTCTGCAACGTCAACATGAAGAGCAAGGACAACTATTTCGTCGGCTTCCCGGCGGCATGGAACGTGGTGGCCTTGTGTGTATACATCATCCAGCCCGACGCCTGGATCACCTTGCTCACCGTAATCGGCCTGGCGCTGCTGACCGTGACGCCGATGAAGTTCCTGCACCCGTTCCGGGTCAAGCGGTTCATGCCGATCAATATCGCGGTAACCACAATCTGGTTGCTGTGCAGCTTCCTGATGGTGGTGGATTATCCGAACACCAACCCGTGGACCTTCGGGTTATGGTCGCTGATGTCGGCGTACTTCCTGGGTATTTGCATTTGGCGCACCGCGCTGGAGTGGATGGGCACCCATAAATAGCCAGGCGAACACAGTAAAATGTGGGAGGGGGCTTGCTCCCGATGGCGGTGGTTCAGTCAGCTTATTTGTCACTGACAGACCGCCATCGGGAGCAAGCCCCCTCCCACATTTGGTTATGCGTACATCCGGCAGGTAAGATGGCGGGCCTGCGTGCCCACCCAACAATAAGCCCTGCCCATGCCCTTCGAACTCAGCGTTGACCTGACTACCCTCGCCATTCTCGCCGTCGTGGCTTTTATCGCCGGCTTTATCGACGCCATCGCCGGCGGAGGTGGCTTGCTTACCACCCCTGCCCTGTTGACCGCCGGCATGCCGCCGCACCTGGTGCTGGGCACCAATAAACTCAGTTCCACCTTTGGCTCGGCCACCGCCAGCTTCACGTTCTACCGCCGCAAGCTGTTCCACCCGCGCCAGTGGGTGCATGCCATCGTCGGTACCTTGATCGGCGCGCTGACCGGCGCTGTGGTCGCGCACTATTTGCCCGCCGAGACCCTGAACAAGATGCTGCCGGTGATCGTGTTCGCCTGCGGGGTGTACCTGCTGTTCGGCGGCACGCCCAAGGCACCGCTGGACGCCGAGGCGCCGATCAAAAAGAAATGGCAGGCTACCCAGGGCTTCGGCCTGGGCTTCTACGACGGCGTGGCCGGGCCCGGGACCGGTGCGTTCTGGACCGTGAGCACCATGCTGCTGCACCCGATCGACCTGGTGAAGGCCAGCGGCGTGGCGCGCAGCATGAACTTCGTCAGCAATGCGGCGGCGCTGACGGTGTTTATCATCAACGGCTCGGTGGACTGGATCGTCGGCCTGGCAATGGGTATCTCGGTGATGGGCGGCGCGTTCTTTGGCGCGCGCAGCGCAATCAGCGGCGGCGCCAAGTTCATTCGCCCGGTATTCATCACCGTGGTGCTCGGCCTGACGGTGCGCCTAGCCTGGCAGCATTGGTTCAGCGTGGCCTAAGCGACGGGCCACATACAGGTCGATCAGGTAACGCGCAATCGAGCGTGACGCCGGCAACGGCGGCAGGTCGTGGATGTTGAACCACTGCGCATCTTCGATCTCGTCG
The DNA here is from genome assembly GCF_003851705.1 of Pseudomonas sp. R2-37-08W. Taxonomy (NCBI): domain Bacteria; kingdom Pseudomonadati; phylum Pseudomonadota; class Gammaproteobacteria; order Pseudomonadales; family Pseudomonadaceae; genus Pseudomonas; species Pseudomonas sp. R2-37-08W. The sequence goes on from NZ_CP027728.1 coordinate 3,285,187, forward strand.
GCCTGGGGCACGATGTCGCCACCGGCATACTCGGCATGGAAACCCAGCATCATCGAATGCGGGAACGGCCAGCACTGGCTGCCCATGTACTGCAGGTTCTTCACCTCGAGCTGCACTTCCTCGCGCACTTCGCGGATCAGACAGTCTTCGGCCGACTCACCCGGCTCGGCAAAGCCGGCCAGGGTGCTGTAGACCCCAGTGACAAAGCGCGGCGAACGGGCCAGCAGAACCTCATCGCCCCGGGTCACCAGCACGATCATGCTCGGCGAAATCCGCGGATAGCTGCGCAGGTCGCAGGGTTGGCAGTACATCGCGCGCTCCCGTGGCACTTGCACCATGGCCTGGCCGCAACTGCCGCAGAACCGATGTTCGCGCGCCCAGGTGCCGACCTGCGCGGCATAGCCCAGCACTTTGTACAGGGTGTGATCGCCTTGCAGCATAAAGCCGCGCAGGCCTTGCCAGCTGCAACCCGGTACTTCGCCAGCGCTGTCGAGTTCCAGCAGGTACACCGGCTCGCCATCGAGGTGGCCGATGCCGTGTTCGGCAAACACCGACAGGTCCTGGCGCTTGAGCCACTCCCGAGGGAACAGAGGCCCATTGGCATCCTGCAAAAAGCCGTCGCGGCTGCGGGCGACGGCCCAGCCGCCGGCAGCGTCATTGTCCAGCAGCGTTGTGGTAATCCAGCCTGGGGTCATATCGATCAATCCAAGAATTCGGGTGCCTGCTTGCTCATATGGGCCGCGATGGCCACGCGCAGGTCATTGGATTGCAACATAGCCGAGTTCCAGGTGGCAACGTATTCCAGGCCATCATTGACAGTGTGGTCGCGCATATAGCTGATCATCGCCTTGGTACCGGCCACGGCAATCGGCGACTTGGCGGCGATTTCATGGGCAATGGTCATGACGCCGGCCAACAGGCTTTGCTGGTCGGCAAACACGCGATTGACCAGGCCGATGCTGCGCGCCTCCTCGGCACCGAACTGACGACCGGTGTAGGCCAGTTCGCGCAACATACCGTCGCCGACGATGCGGGGCAGGCGTTGCAAGGTGCCGACGTCGGCGGCCATGCCCATGTCGATTTCCTTGATCGAGAACTGCGCGTCCTCGGCGGCGTAGCGCATGTCGCAGGCGCTGATCAGGTCAATGGCACCGCCGATGCAGTAGCCGTGGATCGCGGCCAGTACCGGCTTGCGGCAGTTGTCGACCGCATTGAACGAGGCTTGCAGCCCGAGGATCTTGCGCCGCAGCAGACGCGCATTGCGGCCCACATCCTTGCCCAACTCATTGGCCACCGAGGCCAGCAGCATCAAGTCGATGCCCGAAGAAAAGTGCTTGCCGGCACCGCTGAGCACCACGGCGCGCACGGCATCGGTGTCGTCGACCCATTGGAAGATCTCGATGATTTCGCTCCAGAACGCCGCGTTCATCGCGTTGATCTTTTCCGGGCGATTGATCTGCACATGGGCAACGTTGCCGCTGAGTTCCACAACGAACGCTTGGTATTCGGACATGGCCGTGATCCCTGACTGGCGAGTGATAAGGCCCGAACTATAACAAGGGCAGGCAACGGCGCATCGGCCAAAAGCGGGACTGGCAAAAAACCTTGCCAGGCGCCATCCTTGGCGCTTTAAGCCGCCCCACTGCGGCGTTCGACGTTTGAAGGATATGCCCCATGCACGCCCAGCCGCTCACCCCCGCCGAGTTCGACCAGATCGAAGAAACCCTGCTCAAGTACGGCGACGACCATTCGGTGCTCAACGTCGCCGAACTCGACGGCTACTTCACCGCGCTGGTATCGAGCCCGACGCAGGTGGATATCGCCGAGTGGTTTCCGGCCATCTGGGGCGGGCAGAACCCGGACTGGGAAAGCCCCGAAGAGGCCGGGCAGTTCCTGGACCTGTGTGTACGCCACTTCAATACGCTGGCGGCGCAACTGGCTGGCAATTCCAAGGCGTTCAAGGCGCTGTTCGATGAAAAAGAGCACCACGGCCAGGCCGTGACCCTCGCCGAGGAATGGTGCTTCGGCTATATCCGTGGCGCGGCCATCGGCAACTGGCCGCCGCTGCCCGCCGAACTGGCCACTCAGTTCGAGAAAATCTCCTGGTGCGCCGAGCAGGATAATTTCGAATTGCCGGCGGACCTGGATGTGCAGGCCCATCAGCAGCGGGTCAGCGAAATCGAACCGGCGGCGCGGGCGCTGCACGATTACTGGCTGAGCAAGCGCTAAATCTCGACAAGCACCGCACCTTTGGCCGATTATTCGGGTCCGCCCCGTCGGCCACTCCATGCCACCTCGCCTTGATCAGGAGCCTTGCCCCTTGAGTTCGCAGAAAACCGTGACCGTTACCCCGCCCAACTTTCCTCTCAATGGCAAGGTCGCGCCCCCCGGCTCCAAATCCATTACCAACCGCGCCCTGCTGCTGGCGGCCCTGGCCAAGGGCACCAGCCGCTTGAGCGGCGCCCTGAAGAGCGACGACACCCGTCACATGTCGGTGGCCCTGCGGCAGATGGGCGTGACCATCGACGAGCCGGACGACACCACTTTCGTGGTCACAAGCCAGGGCAAACTACACTTGCCGGCGCAACCGCTGTTCCTCGGCAATGCCGGCACCGCCATGCGCTTTCTCACCGCTGCCGTGGCAACCGTGCACGGCACCGTAGTGCTGGACGGCGACGAGTACATGCAAAAGCGCCCGATCGGGCCGCTGCTGGCCACCCTCGGCCAGAACGGCATCCAGGTCGACAGCCCGACCGGTTGCCCACCGGTGACCGTGCACGGCGTGGGCAAGGTCCAGGCCAAGCGTTTCGAGATCGATGGCGGGCTGTCCAGCCAGTATGTCTCGGCGTTGCTGATGCTCGCGGCATGCGGTGAGTCGCCGATTGAAGTCGCCCTGACCGGCAAGGACATCGGCGCCCGTGGCTATGTGGACCTGACGCTGGACTGCATGCGTGCCTTCGGCGCCCAGGTGGAAGCCGTCGACGACACCACCTGGCGCGTGGCCCCGACCGGCTACACCGCCCATGATTACCTGATCGAACCCGACGCCTCCGCAGCCACCTACCTGTGGGCCGCAGAGGTGTTGACCGGCGGCCGTATCGACATCGGTGTCGCCGCCGAGGCGTTCACCCAGCCGGACGCCAAGGCCCAGGCGGTGATCGCCCAGTTCCCGAACATGCAGGCCACGGTGGTGGGCTCGCAGATGCAGGACGCCATCCCGACCCTGGCGGTGCTTGCCGCGTTCAACAATACCCCGGTGCGTTTCACGGAACTGGCCAACCTGCGCGTCAAGGAATGTGACCGCGTGCAGGCGCTGCACGACGGCCTCAACGCAATCCGGCCTGGCCTGGCGACCATCGAGGGCGACGACCTGCTGGTTGCGGCTGATCCGGCCCTGGCCGGCACGTCCTGCAACGCCTTGATCGATACCCACGCCGACCACCGCATCGCCATGTGCTTTGCCCTGGCCGGGCTGAAAGTCGCAGGCATTCGCATCCAGGACCCGGACTGCGTGGCCAAGACTTACCCTGGGTACTGGAAAGCCCTGGGCAGCCTTGGCGTAACGCTAAGCTACTAAGACAACAGCGCAGGTTCAGGGAGGGCACGCACATGACCATTCGCCAACCCTGCCCGCCCGGCGTCTGTGACTGCGAGCGCGAACGTTTGCTGGAGGCGCCCGAGCCCGACCTGCGCATTCTCAACCTGACACGCCAGGAAGAAAAACGCCTGCTCGAGCGCCTGGAGAATCTCAAGAGCCTGCAGGACCTCGAGCATCTGCAGCAGCGGATGTTCGAACAGTTGGGCATCCGCCTGCATATCGCGCCGGGCCACACTGAGGTCAAGAGCATGCGCGGCATCCAGATCGTCATCGACGAGCTGCCCGGCCTGTGCCGCAAGACTCGCCAGTCGATTCCGGCGGCGATCCGTCGCGGCCTGGAGAAGCAGCCGGAGATTGCCTACCGATTGCTGGATGCCCACGACCTGTTTCGCGACGCTTGAATCACCCCGCTACCGTCTCGCGCACAAACAGCGTCTGCCCTGTCTCCCTGGCCTTGCGCAGATGCGCCTCGGCACTGTCGCTTTCCGACTCCAGCAGCAACTGCGAGGTCAGCACCTGCGCTCCGCAGTAGTCGAAGATCCCGTAGTCGATCTGCGTGCGCATGGCCTGGGCATAACCGTGCCGGTCGAAGGCATCGGCATCGGCAGCCCCCAAGGCCAGCAGGTGCACCTGCAAGTGCCGCAACTTCTTGGTCACCGGTGTATCCGGGCCGTAATCGATCGCCCAGCCGTTGACGAAGACACGGTCGATCCAGCCCTTGAGCAACGCCGGCATGGACCACCAGTAGATCGGGAACACCACGACCAACGCGTCGGCGCGTTCGATGCGAGCCTGTTCGGCGAGGACATCCGCTGGCGGCGTGGCGCGGCTGCGGTGTACCTGGTGGTCGGCGGCCGTGTAGCGCGGATCGAAGCCTTCGGCCGCGAGGTCGGCGATTTCAAAGGTGTGCCCGGAGGCGCTCAAACCGGCACCCACGTGCGCGGCCACGCTGTGGGTCAGGGATTGGCTGTCGTGATGGGCCACAACGATGAGTGCATGCATGACATTGACTCCTTTTAGGCTTAAGCTACTTTTAGTAAGTTACGCCCTTAAGTTACTTTTGGTATATAAGCATGTCAAGCGAACAATCCCCTGCCCCGCGTCGGCGTCTTTCCCGCGAAGAACGCCTGCAACAGTTATTGGAAACCGCCTGGCAACTGGTGCGCGAGGAAGGCACCGACGCCCTGACCCTGGGGCGCCTGGCCGAGTTGGCCGGGGTGACCAAACCGGTTGTGTACGACCATTTCGTCACGCGCTCTGGCCTGTTGGCCGCGCTGTATGAGGATTTCGATGGGCGCCAGAACCAGGTGTTTGTCGACGCCATCGAGGCCAGCAGCGCGACACTTGAAGCGCGTGCGTGGGTGATTGCCTCGTCCTATGTGGATTGCGTGTTGCTGCAGGGTCGCGAGATTCCAGGGGTGACGGCGGCGCTCAGTGGCTCGCCGGAGCTGGAGGCGCTCAAGCGCAAGTACGAGGCCATCTTTCTCGATAAATGCCGCGATGCCCTGGCGCCCTTCGCGCCGGGTGGCACGCTTTCCCAGGCGGGCCTGCGCGCCATGCTGGGCGCGGCCGAAGCCTTGTCCCATGCCGCAGCCAGCGCGGAAATCAGCCGCGAAGAAGCGCAACAGGAACTGCTGGCGACCATCCTGGCGATGGTCAAGCGCGGCGCCGCCTGAGACCGCGACGGTCGTCAACTAAAAGCAGATCAATGTGGGAGGGGGCTTGCTCCCGATAGCGGTGGTTCAGTCGATTGATAGGTGACTGACACACTGCCATCGGGAGCAAGCCCCCTCCCACACTGTCACCGGTTCTCAACCCAAGCGTTCATCCACAAACCGCTGCACCTTGCGCGTCAATTGATCCAGGTGCCGGTCGCGCTGCTTTTCCGCGTCCACCATCGCGCGCTTCCCGTGCTTTTGCAGCAGGTAGGTATGGATCTGCCGCACTTCCAATGAGCTGTAGATAGCCGCCACGTCGAGCACGCCCATCAACCCATCGGTGCCGTAGTCCCGCGTATTCATCAGCACTTGGGTGCCACGCGCGCCACGCACCTGGAAGCCCATCGCTTCGAATGCGGCAACCTTCTCCACCGAGCACGCCAGCTCCCCATGGGGATAGCGCGCCAACACGTCACCCAGCATGGCCCGGGCCACGCCTTGGCGCCTGAACCCCGAGTGCACGGCCATAAAAGCCACGCCACAGGCTTGAGGGTCGTCCTTCACCGGTAGGTACAGGCAAAACCCAATGACAGTCTCCTCCTGCATCGCCACGACCAGCTCAACGCTGATGCCCTTCGATCCATCCAGCGCCTCCAGGTACAGGTGCACCTCGAACCCGATGGCGTACTGGTAAATGTTGTAGAGCAGGTTGCTGGGCGCCAGTGCCACGCTGCTGATGTCGGTGAGGTTGTCGACCACCAGCTGCAGGATCTGGCTGTTGACCGGTTCGGGGCACGGCGTGGTGTAGCGGGTAAGGCTGAACATGCAAATTCCTGGGGTTTCACGTCAAGGCAGTGGCGATTGTACCTGTTGCACGCCGTGAAGCCTCGGCCCTGATCCGCCGGCACTCAAGCATTGAACAAAAAAAGTTCGGACCAACGGGTGCATGCACGCACCTGGATCGCGCATCATGGGCACTTTCAAGCTCAAGGGTAACGTCCATGCGCGTTCTGTCATTGATGATGGGTCTTACGACGCTGGCCGCCAGTACGGTGTTCTGCGCCAGCGCGATGGCGAATGAAGAAAGTCAGTTGGTGCAACAGATCAACCAGTACCGCAGCCAGGTGCAGCGCTGCGGCGACCAGGGTTCCCAGGAATTGCCGCCGCTCAACAGTGACACACGGCTGGTGCTGCCGGCCACCAATGTCGGCGATTTGCAGCAGTCGCTGGCGCGGGCCGCGTACCCCATGGTCAACGTGCAGGCGATCAGCCTGTCCGGGCCCAGGGATGCCGAGGCCGCCATGAAAGCGGTGCGTGAAAGCTTCTGTCGCGTGGTACTCGACCCGCAATTCGTCGACATCGGCGTGAGCAACAGCGGCCAGGACTGGCGCATCGTGCTCGCCCGCCCGCTGCTGACCAGCGGCCTGGGCGACTGGCAGACCGAAGGCCGCAAACTGCTCGACCTGATCAACGCCGCCCGCGCCCAGCCGCGCCAGTGCGGCACCCAGGCGTTCACGGCGACTACGCCGCTGTCGTGGAACGACGATCTGGCCGGTGCCGCCAACAGCCATACCCGCAATATGGCCAACGGCAACTTTTTCGATCACCTCGACCACGACGGCCGTACCCCCGGCGACCGCGCCGAGCTGGCCGGGTATATCGCAAAAAACATCGGCGAAAACATCGCCGCCGGCCTCGATACCCCACGCAAGGTGCTCGACGGTTGGCTCGCCAGTCCCGGCCATTGCGCCAACCTGATGAACCCGCAATTTCGTGAATTGGGCGCGGCCTATGCGATGGACCCGAAAAGCGATGCGGGCATCTACTGGACGGGGCTGTTCGGCGCGCAATAACGTAGATCGGCGGCCCGGACCTGCGATGACTCGCCCCGCCAAATGGGCAATGAAATCAAAGGGCCACCTAGGAGATAATCGCGCTGAACTGATCCAGGTCATTCCGGTCTGTTGCTAGTCGGTCTGACCTCTTCAAAGCCTAACAGCGCGTAGCGAGCAAGGTGTGAACCCAATGATGAATTGGCTGCAAGGCAGCAGCGTAATGGCAGAGCGGGTTCGTCGGCATGATTGGGCCAGTACGCCCCTGGGGCCGGTTGAACACTGGCCGGACGTGTTGAAGACAACCGTTGCGCTGTGCTTCGCCTCCAGCTTTCCCCAAGCCATCGTCTGGGGGCCTCAATTGATCACCCTCCACAACGATGCATTCGTGCCGATCCTGGGCAACAAGCCCGACGCCCTGGGCCGTCCGTTCAACGAGGTGTGGCACGAGGCATGGGATGACATCCGCCCTATCGCCGACACCGCGTTCGCCGGGCAGGCCACCTATATCGAAAACTTTCCGCTGTTGATCCTGCGTGACGACACGCCTGAACAAGCGTATTTCACCTTTTGCTACAGCCCGATCCGTGATGCAAAAGGCGCGGTGGTGGGATTCCTGGATACCGTGACCGAAACCACCGCCACGGTCTTTCTCACCCGGCGCCTGGCCGTGCTGGACGCTATCGGCAACAGCGTCGCCACGGCCACCGCCCCCGAAGCAATCATGATGTCGACCACCCGCCTGCTGGCCGAACACCTGCAAGTGTCGATTTGCGCCTACGCCGACATGGACGACGATCAAGACGGCTTTACCATTCGCGGCGACTGGTCGGCGCAAGGCTCGCCGAGCATCATCGGCCATTACAGCCTGGCCGCGTTCGGCGAGCGCGCAGTGACCTGCCTGCGCGCCGGCGAGCCCCTGGTGATCGGCAATAACCTGCTCGAGTTGCCGGCCCATGAAGCCGCGAACTTCCAGGCACTCGGTGTAACGGCGACCATTTGTATGCCGTTGATCAAAGACGGCCGCCTCACCGCGCTGATGGCCGTGCACGACAAACAGCCCCGCCACTGGTCCTCCTATGACCTGGCGCTGTTGGGCGAAGTCACCGAACGTTCCTGGGCGCATATCGAGCGCGTACGCGCCGATGCTGTGGTGCGTGAGGGCCTGGCGGCCTATACCGAACTCAATGCAACCCTGGAACAGCGCGTCGAAGAACGCACCCGCGCCCTCGCCCAGGCCGAAGCCGCGTTGCGCCAGTCGCAAAAGCTCGAGGCCATCGGCCAACTCACTGGCGGCGTCGCCCATGATTTCAATAACCTGCTGACGATCATTCGCTCATCCGTGGACTTCCTGCGCCAGCCGGGGCTCTCGGAAGAACGCCGGCAACGCTATATGGGCGCGGTGTCCGATACCGTCGAGCGGGCCAGCAAGCTCACCAGCCAACTGCTCGCCTTCGCCCGCCGCCAGCCGTTGAATCCACAGGTGTTCGATGTCAGCCAACGGGTGCGCAACATTGGCGACATGCTTGAGAGCGTCACCGGCGCACGCATTCATGTGCAGGTGCAATTGCCCGACCAGCCCTGCTATGCGCGCATCGATTCCAGCCAGTTCGAAACCGCCCTGATCAACATCGCCCTCAATGCCCGCGACGCCATGGACGGCCAGGGCAGCCTGACCATCAAGGTTGCCGCCCAGCAGCCGCTGCCGCGCATCCGCGGGGATGCCGAGTCGCGCCTGCCCTACATCGCTATTTCCCTGGCCGACACGGGCGTGGGCATTGCCGGCGATACCGTCGAACGCATTTTCGAGCCGTTCTTCACCACCAAGGCCGTCGGCAAGGGCACCGGCCTGGGTTTGTCGCAAGTGTTCGGCTTTGCCAAGCAATCGGGCGGCAATATCGATGTGACCAGCACCCTGGGGCAAGGCACGGTGTTCACCCTGTACCTGCCCGAGGTGGAAGGCGAAGCCGCGCCCCGGCAGCACGCAGAGCAAGACCTTCCACCGCCGCTGGACCTGGCCCAACGGCATGTACTGATCGTGGAGGACAACCTGGAGGTGGGACGCTTCGCCAGCCAGATCCTCAAGGATCTGGGTTACCAGACCACCTGGGCCACCAACGCCGAACAGGCGCTGACGCTGGCCGGCAACGACGCCGGGGCCTTCGACGCGGTGTTCTCGGATGTGGTGATGCCTGGGATGACTGGCGTCGCCATGGCCAGGCTGATGCGCCAGCGCCGGGCGGACCTGCCGGTGGTGCTGGTCTCGGGTTACAGCGAAGAACTGGCGGACAGTGGCTATGAAGGCTTTGAATTCCTCGCCAAACCCTACTCCGCCGAACAGGTTGCGCGCGCGTTGGCCAAGGCCATGGCCAAGGATCAGCCCGCCACGGCCACCTGATTGCGGCCCAGCGCCTTGGCCCGGTATAGCGCCTTGTCAGCGCTGTCCATCAAGCCATACAAGTCCAGCGCCTGGGTATGGGTCGAAGCCAGGCCCAGGCTGGCACTCAAGCCCTGCACCGGGTCGGCCCGCAAATCGCCAATGGCCTGGACCAGTTGCTCGGCGATGCCGCGCGCGGTTTCCAGGGAGGTATTGGGCAGCAATATTGCGAACTCTTCGCCTCCCAGGCGGCCGTACACATCGACCTGGCGGAACGAGGTGCTGATCACGCTGCCAATCTGGCGCAACACTTGGTCGCCGGCTTGGTGCCCGTAGGTGTCATTGATGGTTTTGAAGTGATCCATGTCCAGCATCAGCACACACAGTGGCTGCTGCTCACGACGGCACTGGGCATAGAGCGCCTGGGCCTGTTCGAAAAAGGCCCGACGGTTCATCAACCCGGTCAGCTCATCGGTCTGGGAGGCGTGGGTTGAAATGGTGTGGGCGCGCTCCATTTGCCGGGTCAGGCGAAAGGCTTTTTCCAGGGCGTCGGACAGTTTGTGCGTGGCGGCCGCCACAAAGGACGAGAACACCAATACCGCCAGCGCCACGCCGACCTGCATCGGCGATGGCTGGAACAGCAACCACAGGGTACAAGGCAACAGCACCAGGCCCATGGACCCCAGCGACATGTAGCGATAGGCCGAATAGCAGGACACCGCGCCGACCGACATGCCCACGGCGAACAGCATGACCAGCACCTGGGACACGCGGTCATCCACCGGCATCACCGCCAGCGCCCCGCCCCCCAGATGCCCGCCGACAACATCAGTGTCACCCAGTAACGCCGCTCCCACCGCGCCGGCGTACGCTTGCTGTCGGGACAGCGGAACCATTCAAGGAACAATTGCAGGCGCAGCAGTGAGGAACCGGCCAGCAGCACCAGCCATACCAGGATCAGCTGCTGGTCGAAGCGCTCCCAGCACAGCCAGCACAGCATGAGAGCGGCCAGGTAGCTGCCAAACAGCGCCGGGAAGGACTGGCGAAACAGCTGGTGCAAACGGTCGGTGCGCACCTGCTGTTCGATAACACGGTCCGGGTCTTGCCCAAGCCCATGGCTATTCATGCGATTCGCCTGTCTGAGTGCTACGACAAAGGTGCCATTGTGGCACCCTGCCAGTAGCCCGGACAACCGCATCCGTCGCGCCAGGCGCGTTTAACTCTCCTGTGGTCGCAGAATCAACACACCCAAGGGTGGCAGGTTCAGCGACAGCGACACCGGCTGCCCGTGGCGGGGCTCATCCACGGTCTGTACCGCACCGCCATTACCGAAGTTGGACCCGGCATACATGTCGGCGTCACTGTTGATCACTTCGCTCCAGCGCCCGGCAACGGGTACGCCGACCGCATAGGCCTCACGGGGCACCGGGGTGAAGTTGGCGACGACCAGCACTGGTTTGCTGTCCTTGCTCCAGCGCAGCCAGGCATAGACGCTGTTGATCGCATCGTCGCCAATCAGCCACTGGAAGCCCTGGGGCGCGTCATCCTGCTCGTGCAGCGCCGGTTCCTCGCGGTACAGGCGGTTCAAGTCGCCCACCAGCTTTTGCACCCCACGGTGCTCGGGGTATTGCAACAGGTACCAGTCCAGTTGCTGGTCGTGGTTCCACTCGCGCCACTGGCCGAACTCGCAGCCCATGAACAGCAGCTTCTTGCCGGGGTGCATCCACATGAAACTCAGGTAGGCACGCAGGTTGGCGAACTTCTGCCAGCGGTCGCCGGGCATCTTGTCGATCAGCGAGTGCTTGCCGTGCACCACTTCGTCGTGGGAAATCGGCAGGATAAACCGCTCGGACCAGGCATACACCAGGCCGAAACTCAGCTCGTTGTGGTGATGGGCGCGGTACACCGGGTCTTGCTGGATGTAATGCAGCGAGTCGTGCATCCAGCCCATGTTCCATTTGTAGTTGAAGCCCAGGCCACCTTGCTGGGTGCTTTGGCTCACCCCCGGCCACGCGGTGGACTCCTCGGCGATCACCAGGGCGCCCGGCGCCTCCAGCGCCACCACGTCGTTCAAGTGGCGCAGGAAATCGATGGCTTCCAGGTTCTCGCGGCCACCGTGACGGTTGGGCACCCACTCACCGGCTTTGCGCGAATAGTCGCGATACAGCATCGACGCCACCGCATCCACGCGCAGGCCGTCGACGTGGAAGTGCTTGAGCCAATGCAATGCCGAGGCGAGCATGAAACCGTGCACCTCGGTGCGGCCCAGGTTGTAGATCAGCGTGTCCCAGTCCTGGTGGAAACCTTCCAGCGGGTTGGCGTATTCGTACAGCGCGGTGCCGTCGAACTGCGCCAGGCCGTGGGTGTCCGTCGGGAAATGCGCCGGCACCCAGTCAAGGATCACGCCGATGTCCGCCTGGTGGCAGGCGTTAACGAAATACGCGAAATCTTCCGGCGAGCCAAAGCGTGCGCTCGGCGCGAACTGGGACAAGGCCTGATAGCCCCACGAACCGCCGAAGGGATGCTCCATGATCGGCATCAGCTCGATATGGGTGAAGCCCAGTTGCTGCACATAGGGAATCAGCCGCTCGGACAGTTCGCGCCAACCGTACTGGCGTGACACTTCTCCGGCCTCGTCCAGCTCGCATTGCCAGGAACCTACGTGCAACTCGTAGATCGACAGCGGCGCGGTGGATTTCTGTTTGTCACCTCGGGCCTGCATCCACTCATGGTCCTGCCAGTCCACCTGCAACGGCGCGGCGACCTTCGAGGCGGTGTCCGGCGGCAGCTGGGTGGCCAGGGCCATCGGGTCGGCCTTGAGCGGCAAAATGCCGTGGGCACCGAGAATCTCGTACTTGTAGGCCGCCCCCGGTTGCAGACGCGGGATGAAAATCTCCCACACGCCCGACGGATGGCGCAAGCGCATCGGATGCCGGCGACCGTCCCAGATGTTGAAGTCGCCCACCACCGAGACCCGCCGGGCATTCGGCGCCCACACGGCGAAACGTACGCCCTGCACGCCGTCGACCGTGGTCACTTGAGCGCCCAGGCAACTGCCCAGGTCGCGGTGGTTGCCTTCGGCAAACAGGTACAGGTCCATTTCACCGAGCAGCAATTGGTTGAAGCTGTACGGGTCTTCAGTGATCTGCTCGCCACCGGCCCACTGGATCTTGAGCAGGTAAGCTTGGCGCGTGTTGAAGTGCCCGACGAACAGCCCCGGCACCTGGCTGGCGTCGAGGCTGCCGATAGGCTCGCCACTGTCACGTGCCAGTACCTGGACACTCAAGGCTTCGGGCAGGAACGCGCGGATAAATTGCCCGCCCTGCTCATCATCATGCGGCCCAAGGATCGAGAATGGATCGTGATGCTCGGCGCGTACCAGCGCCTCGACGTCCTTGGACGCCGGCATTGCAGTCAACTTGGGCTGCAGCGGTTCTCTTTGCGTAAAACTCATGACGTCTCCCCACCGCGTGCAGTTTTCGATTCAGGTGTAAGCCCGCTGAGCAAACCGTGCAACCCTTGCAAGGGCACCGGCAACCAGCTCGGGCGATTTTCCGCTTCGTAGGCCACTTCATACGCGGCCTTCTCCAGGCTGAACAACGTCAGCGCGGCGTCCTGGCCGTTGGCATCCTGCCAGTCATGCGCCAGTGTAGCCGTCGCCGTCTGATAAGCCTGGGTAAATGCCTGGCGGGCTTCACTCAGGTAACGCTCGGTCACGCGACGACGCGCGGCGTCGGCTTCCGGCGATTGATCAACCCCTTGCACGTTCAGGGCCATGGCCGCTGCGTAATCGAAGGAGCGCAACACCCCACTCACGTCCTTGTAGGGGCTGTGCTTACCGCGCCGTTCATGCAGCGGGCGCGCCGGTTCGCCTTCAAAGTCGATCAAATAGGCATCGCCCTTGACCACCAGTACCTGGCCCAGGTGCAAGTCACCGTGGACGCGAATCCGCAACCCGCCCAGCGTGGCTTTCGCCAGCGCCTGGACATGGCTGCCGATGGCTTTTTTCTGCGCCAGTAATTCACTGACCAGCGCCTGATCGGCGGGGTTCAACTGGCTTTGATTTACTTTGAGCAACTGCAGGGCCCGCTCGATCTGCGCCCCCACATCCTTGGCCCAGGCCTGGGTGTCCTTGACCGAAGTGACTTCGGGCTTGAAGTCCTTGTTCTGGGTAGGCGCGCCCAACACTACGTGCATCTCGCCCAGACGCTGGCCGAGCAGGCCGGCAAAGTCGGCCAGCTCGCCCAGGGCGTTGTAATGCTGCTCCTGTTCGGAAATCGCCTCGGCCAGTTCGTCGCGAATGGCGCGTTCGAGGTTGTTCTGGGTCCAGCTCCAGGCGTCGCCCTGGTTGCTCAGGTAACCCTGGGCGATCATCAGCAGGTTGTCCTGGCCCTCGGCGTCGCGCCGGCTCATCGAGCCCATCAACGGCGAAATGTTCGGGTATTCGGCTACGGTCAAGTAGGCGCTCATTTCCAGTTCCGGGTGCACCCCGGCACTGACTTTGCGGATCAGCTTGAGCACCAGGCTCTCGCCGACCACCACCGAACTGTTGGACTGCTCGGCAGACAAGTAGCGCACCGCTGATTCATCCGTCAGCTGCAAGGCAGCCAGGTGCGGCGTGGCTTCAAAGCGCAGGTCACCCTCGCTGCTATTGAGCACGGTACCGGCCTGCAGGCTTTGGATCACGCTGCGCACAAAATGCTCGAGGCTGAACGCGTCGGTGACCAGCCCTACCTGGCGGCTGCGCCGTACGCGGGCCATTGCCAATTGCTGCGGCAAGGCGCTGGTGAGCTGGTCTTCGCCAAGGAAGCCGAACGGCAGTTGATACCGGCTGGTCTGGCCCGCGCTGGTGACGTCGATCTCGCTGAGCAGCACCGGGTGCTGGGCGTCGCCGAAGCGCACGCCGTAGGCGATATGCACACCGTCGATGGTGGCGTCCTTACCGGCGAACCAGCGGCGCTTGGGCAGCCAGGCCGGCAGCGAGGTGTGCTCCAGGGTGGTGCGGCAGGGTTCTTCCAGTAACTCTTCCATACGTTTTTTCAACACCAATGTCGTGAAGTCAGGAATGCTCTGGGCTGGTTCCACATGCCAGCTCGGCATCTGGTTTTCCGCCGCCAGCACGAACCAATAAAAGCCATAGGGCGCCAGGGTCAGCAGGAAATTCAGTTGCCCGATGGGCGGGAATGCGTTACCGCCGAGCATTTCCACCGGCACCATCCCGGCAAACGCCGACAGGTCCAGCTCCGCCGCCTGGGCGCTGCGCGAGACGTTGGCCACGCACAGGATGATTTCAGTACGGCCGTCCTCCCCGGTGTATTCACGGGTATAGGCCAGGATGCGGCGATTGCTCGGCGACAGCATTTTCAGGCTGCCACGCCCAAACGCCTTGGATTGCTTGCGCACCGCCAGCATGCGCCGCGTCCAGTTCAGCAGTGAATGCGGGTCCTGGGCCTGGGTTTCGACGTTGACCGACTGATAGCCGTATTGCGCGTCCATGATCGGCGGCAGCACCAGGCTGGCCGGGTCGGCGCGGGAGAAACCGCCATTGCGGTCGATGGACCATTGCATCGGCGTGCGCACGCCATCGCGGTCGCCCAGGTAAATGTTGTCGCCCATGCCGATTTCGTCGCCGTAGTAGAGGGTTGGCGTGCCGGGCATCGACAGCAACAGGCTGTTGAGCAGTTCCACGCGGCGCCGGTCGCGTTCCACCAACGGCGCCAGGCGGCGGCGAATGCCCAAGTTGATGCGCGCGCGACGGTCCGCGGCATAGTAGTTCCACAGGTAGTCGCGCTCTTTGTCGGTGACCATCTCCAGGGTCAGTTCATCGTGGTTGCGCAGGAAGATCGCCCACTGGCAATTGGCCGGAATTTCCGGGGTCTGGCGCAGGATGTCGGTAATCGGAAAGCGATCTTCCTGTGCCAGGGCCATGTACATGCGCGGCATCAACGGGAAGTGGAAGGCCATATGGCATTCATCGCCGTCGTCGCCCTTCCTGTCACCGAAATAGAGTTGGGTGTCTTCGGGCCATTGGTTGGCTTCGGCCAGCAGCATGCGGTCTGGGTAATTCGCGTCGATTTCGGCGCGGATCTGTTTGAGCACACCGTGGGTTTCGGGGAGGTTCTCGTTGTTGGTGCCGTCCCGCTCGATCAGGTAGGGAATCGCATCCAGGCGCAGGCCGTCGATGCCCAGGTCGAGCCAATAGCGCATCACCGACAGCACGGCTTTCATCACCTGGGGGTTGTCGAAGTTAAGGTCGGGCTGGTGCGAATAGAAACGGTGCCAGAAGTACTGGCCGGCCACCGGGTCCCAAGTCCAGTTGGACTTCTCGGTGTCGAGGAAGATGATCCGCGTACCGTCGTATTTCTGGTCGTCATCCGACCACACGTAGAAGTCCCGCGCCGCCGAACCCGGTTTGGCCTTGCGGGCGCGCTGGAACCAGGGGTGCTGGTCGGACGTGTGGTTAATCACCAGTTCAGTGATCACGCGCAGCCCACGCTTGTGGGCCTCGGCTATGAAGCGCTTGGCGTCGGCCATGGTCCCGTAGTCGCTGTGTACGCCACGGTACTCGGCGATGTCGTAGCCGTCATCACGGCGTGGCGAAGGATAGAACGGCAGCAGCCAGATAGTGTTTACGCCGAGGTCGGCAATGTAGTCGAGCTTGGCGATCAGCCCGGGAAAATCGCCGATGCCGTCGTTGTTGGAGTCGAAATAGGATTTGACATGCACCTGGTAAATCACCGCGTCCTTGTACCAGAGCGGGTCCTTGATAAAGGTGGCAGCCTTGGGTTTTTTCGCCATTGGAAACTCCTGGAATACTCAAACTCTTACAGACTGAACGCGTTCAATGTGGGAGGGGGCTTGCTCCCGATGGCAGCGCTTCAGATAGATGTTCAGTGACTGACACACCACCATCGGGAGCAAGCCCCCTCCCACAGTTGATCTGCGCAAGATTCAGGAAGCAGTGATGCGCCAGATCCCGAACGGCATCTGCGGCTCCAGCCGAGTCCATTGGGTCTTGCCATACCAGGTCCAGCGATGGCCGTTCATCAAGTCTTCACCCTGGGTCTGGGCGTCGTCCGGCAAGCCCATCTCCCATAGCGGCAACTCGAAGTGCGCTTCCTGGGCGTTGTGCGGGTCGAGGTTGATGGCCACCAGCACGAAATTGCTGCCGTCCTCGCTGCGCTTGCCGAAGTACAGGATGTTGTCGTTCCAGGCGTTGTACAGCTTGAGCCCCAGGTGCGTCTGCAACGCCGGGTTTTGCCGGCGGATGCGGTTGAGCTGGGCGATCTCGGCAATGATGTTGCCAGGCGCAGTGAAGTCGCGCGGGCGGATCTCGTATTTCTCCGAGTCCAGGTATTCCTCTTTACCCGGCACCGGCGCGGACTCGCACAATTCGAACCCGGAATACATGCCCCACAGGCCCGAGCCCATGGTGGCCAGCGCGGCGCGGATCAGAAAGCCCGCGCGGCCGGACTCGTGCAGGAAGCCAGGGTTGATGTCCGGCGTATTGACGAAGAAATTCGGCCGGTAGCATTCGCGCCACGGCGACTGGTTCAACTGGGTGAAATACTCACTCAGTTCGGCCTTGGTATTGCGCCAGGTGAAATAGGTGTAGCTCTGGGAATAACCGACCTTACCCAGGCGCGCCATCATGGCCGGCGTGGTAAAGGCTTCAGCCAGGAAGATCACTTCCGGGTATTTGGCCCGCACGTCGCTGATCAACCATTGCCAGAACGGCAGCGGCTTGGTGTGCGGGTTGTCCACGCGGAAGGTCTTCACGCCCTCTTCCACCCAGCCCACCACGACGTCGCGCAGTTCGGTCCACAGGCCGGGAATCGCATCCGCCGCGTAAAAGTCGACGTTGACGATATCCTGATACTTTTTCGGCGGGTTTTCCGCGTATTTGATCGTGCCGTCCGGGCGCCAGTTGAACCAGCCCGGATGCTGCTTGAGCCACGGGTGGTCCTGGGAGCACTGGATGGCGAAGTCGAGGGCGATTTCCAGGCCGTGGTCGGCAGCGGCCTTGACCAGGCGACGGAAATCCTCGCGGCTGCCCAGTTGCGGGTGGATCGCCTCGTGCCCGCCCTCTTCGCTGCCGATTGCGTAGGGGCTGCCGGGATCATCGGGGCCGGCGTTCAGAGAGTTGTTCTTGCCCTTGCGATGGCTGCGGCCGATGGGATGGATCGGCGGGAAGTACAGCACGTCAAAGCCCATGTCATGGATCATCGACAAGCGTGAATGCACATCGTTGAAGGTGCCATGCCGGGCCGGATCATCGGTGATCGAGCGGGGAAACAGCTCGTACCAGCTGGCAAACTGGGCGCGCTCGCGCTCCACGTCGATCGGGTACACGCGACTGATGCTCAAATAGGCGCGGTGGTCGGCCTGGGTCATCAAGTGTGCACTGTCTTCGTGCAGGAACTGCGCGACCTGCTCGGTTTCCAGCAGGCCGGAGAGTTCGTGATGCAGCAGCATCAAGCGGTCGCGCAATTCGTTGTCACTGCGTTCGGCGGCCTGCAGCACCAAGCTGCGGCCTTCCTGCAGCTCCAGGCTGACCGGCACCCCGGCTTCGTGCTTTTTGCGCAATTCATAGCAGAAGCTGGCGAAGGTATCGATCCAGGCCTCGATGCAGTATTCATGGGGCCCCTGGGTGGTGACGGTGAATGCACCTTCCCAGCCATTGTTGCCCACATCGCTCATGACCACGCTGTGCCAGTTTTCCTGCCCGCGCGGGCGCCAGCGCACCAGCACCGCCAGCTTGTCATGACCATCGGCGAACACTTTACTGGTCACGTTGACGCGCTGGCCAACGACCGCCTTGACGGCAAACTCGCCACCATCGATCACCGGCATGGTGCTTTCAATCGCAATTCTGGGTAATAGCAGCGCCTGGGACAACGGCAATAAAGACTCTTCTGGAACCAGTGTTTCAGCAGTCATCGAGCATATTCCCCTTACGCCCTGTGGACGCTCTGTGCTTGATCCGAATTCTTGAGATGGCGGCGCGCTCGCTGAGCAGGCCCGTATTAGGTCCGAGCCTGGGCTTCGGGCAAAAGTTCAGGTGAATATGCCGCCACCCGGCGGGGAATCAATTCCTACCGACGGCTGTCCACCCATAGAGCAAAGCACAAAGGAGGCCACACCGATGAATATCCCCATCCCGGCTGAAACCCCGGACCCGAACATCGACAACCCGACGCTGCCCCCCACCGAGCCTGCACCGATTCCGGAAAAAGAACCGCCGGAGAACGAGCCGCCACCGGTGCAGGAACCGCCGACCACGATGCCGCCTGTGATCGTCAGTCCTTCTCGAAACGCTTGACGATTTTCGGCATCACGCTGAACACCGCCAGGGCCAGCAAGGTACTGAGTACCGCTGTCGATTCCCGGCCCAGACCGGCCGAGACCCCAATCGCAGCGGTCATCCACAACCCGGCGGCGGTGGTCAGGCCCTTGACGTGGCCGGCATCGTCATCCTTGCCCTTGATAATGGTGCCGGCGCCCAGGAAGCCAATCCCGGCAATCACGCCCTGCACCACCCGGCTCATGGCATCGGCCTGATTGCCGGACATCTGCGGCACCATCACAAACAGTGCTGCGCCCAACGCCACCAGCATATGGGTGCGCACCCCGGCGGCCTTGCCCTTGCTCTCCCGCTCAAACCCGAGGATGCCACCGAGTAGCGCGGCCATCAGCAGGCGCACGGTCATCTGGGTGAGCTGCCTGGCGTCGCCGATATCGGCAAATTCAGCCTGCAGTGTTTGCCACGCTTCATGCAACCAAGCGTCCATGAATGCCCTCCTGTGTTTTTTATAGGTAAAGGATGGACAGCGGCGACCGCCAGTCAGTTGCGCGGAACCCGCATACACCGCAACACCCTAACCTTCATCGCCCATGAACAAAGGAGACCGGCATGTCCCTACGTATCGAAGATCAGCTGTGCTATTTCACGCTCGGTGACAATGCTCAGGAACACAGCGTGCCTGCGACCCGAGTCAATATCGCGACCGACACCGAAAAATCCATGTCGTACGTAGAATTGGCGGCCGAGCGGATCTACATCACCGAAGCCGAGGCCGACGCCCTGACCGTTGCTGGAGCCCATGATGAGCGTCAGCATGTCAAGGCTGATGCACCTGGCTCGGTGATTTGACTGAGGTGATTTAACTGAGCTGTGCAGTACCTGTGGGAGGGGGCTTGCTCCCGATAGCGGAGGGTCAGTTACCTGATGTATCAACTGACCCAGCGCTATCGGGAGCAAGCCCCCTCCCACATTTTGAGTCGGTTTCGTCAGTGAGCACTCGGCAAGTCGAGCCATCTGATCCGCTTTTTGTCGCACTACTTGATTCTGTTATGCAAACAGAGGTGCGGGTATAGTCCCCGGGGGAAATCAGCACCCAAGGCCCCCATGAAACGCTACGAAAAATTCGCCGAAGACATCGCAGAACTGATCCGCTCCGGCGTGCTCGGCCCCGGCCAGCGCGTGCCTTCGGTGCGCTACGCCAGCCAGACTTACGGCGTCAGCCCGTCCACGGTGTTCCAGGCCTACTACCTGCTTGAGCGCCGAGGCCTGATCCGCGCGCGACCGCGCTCCGGTTACTTCGTCAATACCCATGCGCCCAGCCCGTTTTCCGAGCCGGTGGTGAGCGCGCAGGTGCACGAGAGCACCGAAGTCGATGTGAGTGAGCTGGTGTTTTCGGTGCTGGATTCGATCAAAGACCCGAACACCGTGCCCTTCGGCTCGGCCTTCCCCAGTCCGATGCTGTTCCCGTTGCCGCGCCTGGCCCGCTCCCTGGCCAGTGCCAGCCGTGCGATGGACCCGCGCCTGGTGGTCACCGACATGTCCCCCGGCAACCCGCAACTGCGCCGTCAGATTGCGCTGCGCTACATGGTCGGCGGGCTGATGCTGCCCATGGAAGAACTGCTGATCACCAACGGCGCCCTGGAAGCGCTGAACCTGTGCCTGCAGGCCGTCACCGAGCCGGGCGACCTGGTGGCGATTGAAGCCCCGGCGTTTTATGCCTGCCTGCAAGTGCTCGAGCGCCTGAAGCTCAAGGCTGTGGAAATTCCGGTGCACCCGCGCGACGGTATCGACCTTGACGCCCTGGCGCAGAGCCTTGCGCGTTACCCGATCAAAGCCTGCTGGAGCATGACCAGCTTCCAGAACCCCATGGGCGCCACGGTGCCGGAAGAAAAAAAGCGCGCCTTGGTCGAGCTACTGCGCAGCCACCAGGTGCCACTGATCGAAGATGACGTGTATGCCGAGCTGTATTACGGGCAGCATGCGCCGAAACCGGCCAAGGCTTTCGATACCGAGGGGCTGGTGTTGCACTGCGGCTCCTTTGCCAAGAGCCTGGCGCCGGGTTATCGCGTTGGCTGGGTGGCGGCTGGTCGCTTCGCGCAGAAGGTCGAGCGCTTGAAACTGATGACATCGCTGTGCCCGTCGATGCCGGCCCAGGCCGCGATTGCCGATTACCTGCAACACGGCGGCTACGACCGGCACCTACGCAAACTGCGCTATGCCCTGGAAGAACAGCAAAGCGCGATGCTCGCGGCGATCGGCCGTTACTTCCCGGCGCAGACCCGAGTCAGCCAACCGGCCGGCGGGTATTTCCTGTGGCTGGAACTGCCGGAGCACACCGATTCATTGAAGTTGTTTCAGATGGCCCTGGCACAAGGCATCAGCATCGCACCGGGGCCGATATTCTCGGCAACCCGGCGCTTTCGCAACTGCATCCGGTTGAACTACGGCAGCCCGTGGACCGAAGCGTCGGAGCAGGCGATGGAGACCCTGGGCCGGATCGTACGCTCGTTTTGAGTTGCACAATGGCGCTCCGGCCAGTCAAGGCTCTTTGTAGGAGCGAGCTTGCTCGCGAAGAACGTCTAGGCAACGCATTCATTCTGAATAACCGCGGGGGCCCTGAGTTCTTCGCGAGCAAGCTCGCTCCTACAGTCGGCATGCATCGGTTGGGGAAACGCGCGATCAGCGCCCGCCCCCCAGATCGATAAACGTACCGGTGGCATACGAGGCCTTGTCCGACAGCAACCAGATAATCGCCTCTGCCACTTCATCCGGGCGCCCGCCACGGACCATGGGGATGCCGGACTCCAGCTTGCTGACCCGGTCCGGGTCGCCACTGAGGGCGTGGAAGTCGGTGAAGATATAGCCGGGGCGCACCGCGTTGACACGAATGCCCTCGCCCGCGACTTCCTTGGACAGGCCGAGGGTGAAGGTGTCGAGTGCGCCCTTGGACGCGGCATAGTCGACGTATTCCCCCGGCGAGCCCAGGCGCGCCGCCACCGACGAGACGTTGACGATACTGCCGCCCTGCCCGCCATGCCTGGGCGACATGCGCAGCAGCGCATGCTTGGCGCAGAGGATCGGGCCCAGTACGTTGGTCTTGAGGACTTTCAGGATACGGAACTCAGACATCTCATCGACCCGCGACTTATGGCCGACGGTGCCCGCATTATTCACCAGCGCCGTGACGCGGCCCAGCTCGGTATCGACACGGTTGAACAGGGCGATCACTTCATCTTCGTTACTGACGTCCGCGCGTACCGCAATCGCCTGTGCGCCAAGGCCGCGCACCTGTTCCAGTACACGCTGGGCGGCGTTTTCGTCGGACTGGTAGTTGATGCAGATGCGATAGCCCTGGCGAGCGGCCAGCAAGGCTGTTTCGGCGCCAATCCCGCGACTGCCTCCGGTAATGATGACGACTCTGTCCATGTGCAGTCTCCTGACTCAACCTGATGTTTGGGGTTGGGTTGAAGAATACCCGTCACGCACGGCTTTTGTCAGGCGCGTGCGTGTGTTGGGATCGTTCCCACGAGAAGTGTGAAAAATGATATTAAAACACCGACCACCCAATCCGCTCACTCAACAACTCCAACGCCTTCATCCCCGCCAGTGAATTCCCCGCCGCGTTCAATTCCGGCGACCAGACACACACCGTAAACTGCCCCGGCACCACCGCGACAATCCCGCCGCCTACCCCGCTCTTGCCCGGTAGCCCGACCCGATAGGCAAAATTGCCGGCCTCGTCATACAGCCCACTGGTGGCCATGATCGAGTTCACCTGCTTGGTCTGGCGCGCGGTCAGAATCTGCTCACCACTGTGGGCGCTCACGCCCTCGTTGGCCAGGAAGCTGAACGCCCTGGCCAGGTCCAGGCAGCTCATTTGCAACGCGCAGTAATTGAAGTAGCTGTGCAGCACCGCGTCCACATCGTTGTGGAAGTTACCGAAAGCCTTCATCAGGTAAGCCATGGCCGCGTTGCGCGCACCGTGCTGCGCTTCCGAATCGGCGACAACGCTGTTGACCAGAATCTGCGGGTTACCCGACAGGCGTCGTACGAAATCGCGCATCGACAGAATCGGCACGGCGAAGCGTGATTGGTTGATGTCGCAGATCACCAGCGCGCCGGCGTTGATAAACGGATTGCGCGGGCGGCCGCGTTCGAATTCCAGCTGCACCATGGAGTTGAACGGTTGCCCCGACGGTTCGTGGCCCAGGCGCTCCCAGATGGTTTCGCCGCCGTGGTCGATGGCCTGCACCAGGCTGAACACCTTGGAAATGCTTTGCACCGAGAACAGCGTGTCGGCATCACCGGCGCAGTAGGCCGCGCCGTCGTTGCCGTAGACCGCGATGCCCAACTGGTTGGCGGGCACGTCGGCCAGGGCGGGGATGTAGTCGGCGACTTTGCCGAGGCCGATCAGGGGGCGCACTTCGTCGAGGATCGACTCCAGCAGCGCCTGCATGTCTTGTCCTGTCATCTTCTTTGGATCAGTGGTGAGCGAGGCGCGGAGGATACTTCAATGGGCGCGATAGCCCCACACAATCTCCACGACCCGCTCGGCAATCATCCGGTAAATCAGTATCAGCAACTTGCAGCGCCAAGTGAAAGCGTAAGCAAGACCGCCGAATAAATGCAATCTACTGATAATAATAAAAACTATAATTCCATAATTTAATAATTAGGTTAGAACTAATCGGCCTTTTACAGACGCGCCCGTGCGGCCTACTTTCACGCTACGGACCGACCCCCTGCCCGGTGGAGGCTTGTTTATCGACTTCAACAAGGACCTGACCATGAGCATCGAATTCATCGGCTACATCGGCGGCCACCACGCCTCCGAGATCCACCCGCGCAGCGGCCCGACGCTGCAGCCGGACTACGTTGAGCGTGTGGCACGCGCCCATGAAGAGGCCGGCTTCGACCGCGCCCTGGTGGCGTTCCACTCCACCAGCCCGGACAGCACGCTGATCGCCGCCCATGCCGCCAGCGTGACTCAGCGCTTGAAATTCCTGATCGCTCACCGCCCAGGCTTTGCCCAACCCACCTTGGCCGCGCGCCAGTTCGCCACGCTGGATGTGTTCAACGGCGGGCGTACCGCCGTGCATATCATCACCGGCGGCGACGATCGCGAACTGCGCGCCGATGGCAGCCATATCGGCAAGGACGAGCGCTACGCGCGCACCGACGAATATTTGAGCGTGGTGCGCCAGGAATGGACGAGCGACAAGCCCTTCGACTTCGCCGGCACCTACTATCAGGTCGAAGGCGCGCACTCCACGGTGAAGTCGCCGCAGCAGCCGCATATCCCGTTGTACTTCGGCGGTTCGTCGGCGGCGGCGATTGCGGTGGCGGGCAAGCATGCGGACGTGTATGCGCTGTGGGGCGAAACCTATGAGCAAGTGCGCGAGGTGGTGACCCAGGTGCGTGCCGAAGCGGCCCGGCATGGGCGTACGATTCGCTTCAGCTTGTCATTGCGCCCGATCCTGGCCGAGACCGAGGAACTGGCGTGGCAGCGGGCAGACACTATTTTGCAGCAAGCCACGGCGCTGGCCGAACAGAGCGGCTTTGTGCGGCGCGAACCGCCGAATGAGGGCTCGCGCCGGTTGCTGGCGGCGGCAGCGCAAGGCTCACGCCTGGATAAGCGCCTGTGGACCGGGATTGCCGCCTTGCTCGGCGCACAGGGCAATTCCACGGCGCTGGTGGGCACGGCCGAGCAAGTCGCGCAGGCGTTGCTCGACTACTACGATCTGGGTATCACCACGTTCCTGATTCGTGGGTTCGATCCGCTCAATGATGCGATCGACTATGGCAAGGCGCTGATACCGCTGACCCGCCAGTTGGTCGCTGAACGCGAGCGGGCCAGGCAAGTCGCTTGAGAGCAGCTGGGAGGACGTTCGTGCCTCCCGCATTTCTGGCGACTAACCTGGCGACTAACTCAATCTCAATTCCCGCGCCAGGAACGGCGCCGTGCGGCTGGTTTTGCTGCTGGCAACTTTTTGCGGCGTACCACTGGCAACTACCTTGCCGCCCGCGTCCCCGGCACCCGGGCCGATGTCGATCACCCAGTCACTCTGCGCCACCACGCGCATCTCATGCTCGACCACCACCACCGTATGCCCCGCCTCGACCAATTGGTTGAGCTGGCTGAGCAAGCGGTCGACATCCCTGGGATGCAGGCCAGTGGTGGGCTCGTCCAGCACGTACAGCGTG
This sequence comes from Pseudomonas sp. R2-37-08W, assembly GCF_003851705.1. Lineage (NCBI taxonomy): Bacteria > Pseudomonadati > Pseudomonadota > Gammaproteobacteria > Pseudomonadales > Pseudomonadaceae > Pseudomonas > Pseudomonas sp. R2-37-08W. Next base: position 3,310,160 of record NZ_CP027728.1, read on the forward strand.
GCGCCCCGCGCATTGCGTTGCAGCTCGGTCGCCAGCTTGATGCGCTGCGCTTCACCGCCCGACAACTCAGTAGCCGGTTGGCCCAGGCGCAGATAGCCCAGTCCGATATCGCGCAGCACCTGCAGAGCGCGCAGCACACCCGGTTGTTCGGCAAATACGTCGACAGCCTGCTCCACCGTCAAGCCCAGCACTTGGGCGATGTTCAAGCCTTGCCATGTGATCGCCAGGGTCTCGGGGTTGTAGCGCGCACCGTGGCAGGTCGGGCACGGCGCATACACGCTGGGCATGAACAGCAATTCGACGCTGACAAAGCCCTCGCCTTCGCAGTTCGGGCAACGGCCCTTGGCCACGTTGAAGGAGAACTGCCCCGCGTCGTAACCGCGCTTCTTCGCGGCTGGCGTGGCGGCGAACAGTTTGCGCACGTTGTCGAACAGCCCGGTATAGGTCGCCAGGTTGGAGCGCGGTGTACGGCCGATGGGTTTCTGGTCCACCTGCACCAGACGGCGGATATGTTCCAACCCGGCGCTGATGCGGCCCTCGCTGGCGGAAGGCGCAGCGTCTTCCAGGCTGGGCTCTTCGACGTTTTCCAACACGCGCCCGAGGCCGCTGCTGACCAGTTCCAACAGCGCCTGGCTGACCAGGCTGGACTTGCCCGAACCGGAAATCCCGGTCACTGCCGTGAAGCAGCCCAGCGGAAAATCCACCGCAAGATTCTTCAAGTTGTTGCGCGTAACGCCTTGCAGCTTCAGCCAGCCGCTGGGTTGACGCCGCGCCGGGTTCGCAGGGCGCGGCTCGGCAAACAGGTATTCGCGGGTCTGCGACGCGGCAATCTGCGCCAACCCCGCCGGCGGGCCGCTGTACAGCACTTGCCCGCCGTGTTCGCCAGCGGCCGGGCCGACGTCGATCAGCCAGTCGGCGCGGCGCATGGTTTCCAGGTCATGCTCCACCACAAACAGCGAATTGCCGGCCGCTTTCAGCCGCGCCAGTGCGCTGAACAAAGCCTCGCCGTCAGCCGGATGCAAGCCTGCGGACGGTTCGTCGAGCACGTAGATCACGCCGAACAACTGCGAGCCCAGTTGCGTGGCCAGGCGCAAGCGCTGCAATTCTCCGGACGACAGCGTCGGCGTGCTGCGCTCCAGGGCCAGATAGCCCAGCCCCAGCTCGATCAACGTACTCACACGTTCGAGCAGGTCCTCGGCGATCCGTTGGGCGGCCAGGCGTTTTTCCACTGACAACTTCATCTTGTCCTGCCCCGCCGCCACCGGCCGCAGCAACTCGGCCAGGCGGGTCAGGGACAGTTGCGACAACTCACCGATATCCACCCCGGCAAACTTCACCGACAGCGCTGCCTTGGTCAGGCGCTTGCCCTCGCACAACGGGCAGGCGCTGCCTTGCATGAACTGCGACACGCGCTTTTTCATCAGCGCACTTTGGGTGTGGGCGAAGGTGTGCAGGATGTAGCGCCGCGCGCCGCTGAAGGTGCCCTGGTAACTGGGCTCCAGCTTGCGTTTCAAGGCATCGCGGGTCTGCGCCGGGGTGAAGCCGGCGTACACCGGTACGGTGGGGGTTTCTTCGGTGAACAGGATCCAGTCGCGCTGTTTTTTCGGCAGGTCGCGCCACGGAATATCCACGTCGTAGCCCAGGGTCACGAGAATGTCGCGCAGGTTCTGCCCCTGCCAGGCCAGCGGCCAGGCTGCCACCGCGCGCTGGCGAATGGTCAGCGACGGGTCGGGCACCATCAGCGCTTCGGTCACTTCATACACGCGGCCCAGGCCATGGCATTGCGGGCACGCGCCTTGGGGCAGGTTCGGCGAAAAGTCCTCGGCATACAGCATCGCCTGCCCCGGCGGGTAGCTGCCGGCACGGGAATACAGCATGCGGATCAGGCTCGACAAGGTGGTCACGCTGCCCACCGATGAGCGCGCACTCGGCGTGCCACGCTGCTGTTGCAGGGCCACGGCGGGTGGCAAGCCTTCGATGCTGTCGACATCCGGCACGCCGACCTGGTCGATCAAGCGCCGCGCATAGGGCGCCACCGACTCGAAATAGCGGCGCTGGGCCTCGGCGTAGACGGTGGAAAACGCCAGGGACGATTTGCCGGAACCGGACACGCCAGTGAACACCACCAGGGCATCCCGGGGGATATCCACATCGACGTTACGCAAGTTGTGTTCGCGGGCGCCGCGCACCCGCACGAAGCCGGTGTGCTGGGCGGTCGGTGCGGGGGTGTTGCGTTGTGAAGTCATGGACAACCTTGTCTGGCGGTGAGAACGCTGCGCACCCGTTGCGTGAGGGCATCGGGGCTGTAGGGCTTGCTCAGCAGGTGAATATCAGCGCTCAGCAGATGATTGGAGGAAAGAATGTCGCGGGTGTGGCCGGAGGTGAACAGCACCGGGATCGGCGGCACCTGCTCACGCGCCCAGTTGGCCAGGTCGATGCTCTTGATGCGGCCGGGCATCACCACATCGGTAAAAATCAATTCCGGCTGCAGGCCGGCCTGCAGCTTAGCCATGGCTTGGTCGCCGTCTTCGGCCGTCAGCACCGTGTAGCCCGATTGCTGGAGCAGCTCCACCACGGCCAGGCGCACGCCTTCATTGTCTTCCACCACCAGGATGGTTTCCTGGCCGGTGCAAGGGCTCTGCTGGCCAATGTCCGGCTCCAAATGCTCCGGTTCCAGGCTGCGCGGGAAATACATCTGCACCACCGAACCTTTGTTTTCCTCGCTGCTGATGTCGACATGCCCGCCGCTTTGCCGGACAAAGCCAAACACCATGCTCAGCCCCAGGCCAGTGCCCTGCCCTTCGCGCTTGGTGGTAAAAAACGGCTCGAACGCGCGCTTGAGCACGGTCGGCGGCATTCCAGTGCCAGTGTCGGTGACAGCCAGGCGCACATACTCGCCGGGCTTGATGCTTTTGCCCGCGCATTCGGCCGGGTTGAGAATGATGTTTTCGCCGGTGATACGAATCACGCCCTCGCCGTGCATGGCATCGCGGGCATTGATCGCCAGGTTGAGCAGCGCGTTTTCCAGCTGGTTGCGGTCGACGTTGATGCACCAGGAATCCTGCGGCAATTGCACGTCGATATGAATGGTTTCGCCCAGCGCGCGTTGCAGCAGTTCACCGAGACCGGCGTAGATACGTTGCGGGTTGTACACCGCCGGCGACAAGGGCTGACGCCGGGCAAACGCCAGCAGTTGCGAGGACAGGGTGGCGCCGCGTTCCACCGCGGCAATCGCGGCAGAAACACGCCGCTGCACCTGCGCGTTGTCCGGCTCATGCCGGGCCAGCAGGTGCAGGTTGCCGGCGATCACTTGCAGCAGGTTGTTGAAGTCGTGGGCCACGCCGCCGGTCAGGCCGCCAATCGCTTCCAGCTTCTGCGACTGGCGCAACTGCTCTTCGGCGGCGGAACGCGCCTGCACTTCGGCCGCTACGCGCTGCTCCAGATTGTGGGTCAGCTCCTGGCGCACGCGTTCGGACTGCACCAGTTCAGTGGTCTCAACCACAATCGCCAGCACCCCGGCCGGCTGATGGTCATCCCCGGCCACGGGGCTGTAATAGAGGTCCATCCACAAGGTTTCCGGCTTGCCGTTGCGCGACAACACCAGTTCCTTGTTGTTGAACGACAAGGTGCCGCCCGCCAGGCATGTATCCACTACATGCCGGTTGAACTCGGCCACTTCCGGCCACCCCAGTTCCACCGGCGTGCCCAGCAAGTACGGATGGCGTCCACCGGCGAACTTCGAGTAGCTGTCGTTGTAGATCATGTAACCCGCCCGGCCCCACAGCATCACCATGGGTACAGGTGAAGCGAGCATCATCTGCACGGTGCAGGCCAGGCTGGTGGACCAGCGGTCGATCGGGCCAAGGTCGGTCGTTGACCAGTCAAACGTTCGAATCCGCTGGGCCATTTCGCCGGCCCAGCCTTCACAGCCGTGGGGGTTGGATAAGAATTGCATGGTCGGGCTCTGGGCAGTGAGAGGACAGTCGCAAGTTTTGGAGCGCAGCGGCGATAGATGGTTTCATCTTGGCTAACTTAAGCCGAAGAAACCACTGGCCTCAGTGAAAATCCCGGCTGCGCACCACTATGCCTTCCAGCAGCGGCGTCAGGTCGGTCAGGCGCCCAGCGATCAAATGCCGCACCTCGCCCACCGCCTCCCAGCGCCCGTCCACCTTGAGCAGGCGCGACCCGACCAGGGCCTGGCGTTGACGTTCGGCCAGGTCGCGCCAGACCACCACATTGAGGTTGCCGAATTCATCTTCCAGGGTGACAAAGGTCACGCCGCTGGCGGTGCCCGGACGTTGGCGCCCGGTGACCAAGCCGGCGACGCTGACATTGCGCCCATGCTCCACGGTCAAAAGCTCCTGGGAACTGCGACAGCGGCGCCTGCGCAGTTCCGCGCGCAGCAGCGTCAGGGGATGCGGCCCAAGCGTGGTGCCGAGCGTGGCGTAATCGGCGTGCAAGTCCTCGCCGACCGTGGGCTGGGGCAACGCCACCGGCGCTTCATCGGGGCTCGGCAGGCCGGCAAACAGGCCCAGTTGCGTGTGCACGCCGGCCACTTCCCAGCGCGCCTGGTGGCGGTTACCGGCTAACGCGCGCAAGGCGCCGGCATCCGCCAGCAGCGCTTGGGCGCGCGCATCCAGGCCGGCGCGGGCGTCAAGGTCGGCGATGTCGCTGAAGGCGCGGCGCTGGCGCACGGCCTCGATGCGCCGGCCATCTTCTTCGCGAAACCCGCAGATCATGCGCAGGCCCATGCGGATCGCCGGCTGCTGGCCGTCGATGGGTTCCAGGCTGCAATCCCAGTCACTGGCCTGCACGTCCACCGGGCGGATCTGCAGGCGATGCCGGCGCGCGTCCTGCAGGATCTGGTCCGGGCTGTAGAAGCCCATCGGCCAGCTGTTGATCAGTGCGCAGGCAAAGGCCGCCGGCTCATGGCATTTGAGCCAGCTACTGGCGTAGGTCAGCAAGGCAAAACTGGCCGCGTGGGACTCGGGAAAACCATAGCTGCCAAAGCCTTTGATCTGCTCGAAAATCTGCGCGGCAAAGGCTTCGGTGTAGCCGTTTTTCAGCATGCCTTCGCGCAGGCGCTTTTGATGCGGTTCCAGGCCGCCGTGACGTTTCCAGGCGGCCATGGAGCGGCGCAACTGGTCGGCCTCGCCAGGGCTGTAGTCGGCGGCGACCATGGCGATCTGCATCACCTGCTCCTGGAACAAGGGGATGCCCAGGGTGCGCTTCAACACCACTTCCAATGCCGGCGACGGATAGGTTTCTTCCTCCTCTTTATTCCTGCGACGCAAATACGGGTGCACCATGCCGCCCTGGATGGGCCCCGGCCGCACGATGGCGACTTCGATCACCAGGTCATAGAAGGTTTGCGGCTTGAGCCTGGGCAGCATCGACATCTGCGCCCGCGATTCGATCTGGAATACGCCGATGGTGTCGGCCTTGCTGATCATCGCGTAGGTGGCCGCATCCTCCTTGGGCATGCCTGCCAGGCTCATGTCCAGGTTGCGATGGCGGCGCAGCAGATCGAAACAGCGGCGGATCGCGCTGAGCATGCCCAGGGCGAGGATATCGACCTTGAGCAGGCCGACGGCGTCGAGGTCGTCCTTGTCCCACTGAATGATGGTGCGCTCGGCCATGGCGGCGTTCTCCACCGGCACCAGGGTGTCCAGCGGGTGTTCGGAAATCACGAAGCCGCCGGGGTGCTGGGACAAATGCCGAGGAAAGCCGATCAACTGCTGGGTGAGGGTCAAGACGCGGCGCAGCAGTGGGCTGTCCGGGTCGAAGCCGCTTTCACGCAGGCGCTCCAACGGCGGCGCGTCGTCACTCCAACGTCCGCAGCATTCGGCCAATGCGTTGACCTGGTCCGCTGGCAGGCCGAGGGCCTTGGCCACATCCCGCACCGCGCCGGTCGCGTGGTAACTGCTGACCACCGCCGTCAACGCCGCACGCGTGCGGCCATAGCGCTGGAACACGTATTGCAGCACTTCTTCGCGGCGCTCGTGTTCAAAATCCACATCGATATCCGGCGGCTCGTTGCGTTCCCTGGACAGGAAACGTTCGAACAGCACGTTGCTCAGGCTCGGATTGATTTCGGTGATGCCCAGGGCAAAACACACCGCCGAGTTGGCCGCCGAGCCACGGCCCTGGCACAGGATCGAACGGCTGCGGGCAAAGCGCACAATGTCGTGCACCGTGAGGAAATAGCTTTCGTAGCCCAACTCGCTGATCAGCTCCAGCTCGGTGTTGATCTGCTTCAGGGTCTTGGCATCGATGCCGTCAGGCCAGCGCTGGGCGATGCCTTCTTTGGTGAGGGTGCGCAGCCAGGATTCGGCGTCATGGCCTGCGGGCACCAGCTCGCGTGGATAGTGGTAACGCAACTGGCCGAGGTCGAAGCTGCAGCGCCGTGCGATGACGAGGGTTTCATCGAGCAAGGCTTGCGGGTACAGCGCAGCCAGGGCGTCGAGGCTGCGCAGGTGCCGCTCGCCATTGGGATGCAAATGCAGGCCGGCTTCGGCCACCGGTACGTGATGGCGGATGGCGGTCATGGTGTCTTGCAGGGCGCGGCGCCCACGCGCATGCATGTGCACATCACCGCAGGCGACGGCCGGGATTTTCAGGCTGGCCGCCAGCTGCAGGCGTTGCTCCAGATGCCGTGCATCGTCCTGCCCGCAGTGCAAGTGCACCGCCAGCCACAAGCGCTCGGCGAAGGTACGGCGCAGCCACTGGATGCTGGCCTGGGTGTCGCTGTCCTGCGCCACCCACAACGCCAGCAGGCCGGGCAGCGGTTGCTCGAAGTCTTCCTGCAGCAGGCGATAGCTGCCCTTTTCGGCGCGGCGGCGGGCCAGGGTGATCAACCGGCACAGGTGCTGGTAACCGCTCAGGTTTTCCACCAGCAGCACCAGTTTCGGCCCGTTCTCGATGCGCACTTCGCTGCCGATAATCAGCGGCAACTCCAGCGCTTTCGCCGCCTGCCAGGCGCGCACGATACCCGACAGAGTGCATTCGTCGGTGATCGCCAGGGCGCTGTAGCCTTGGCGCTTAGCCCGCTCGAAGAGTTCCAGCGCGCTGGAGGCACCGCGCTGGAAGCTGAAGTTGGACAGGCAATGCAGCTCGGCGTAATTCATGCCTGCCCCGCCCCTGTAGGAGCGAGCTTGCTCGCGAAAAACCCAAGGGCACCGCATTCATTCTGGTGCCCCGCGTTATCGTTAACCACCTTCGCGAGCAAGCTTGCTCCTACAGGGGGTGGCGACCTATGGGCTTTTGCATCCGCTCCTGTAGGAGCGAGCTTGCTCGCGAAAAGCCCAAGGGCGCCGCATTCATTCTGGTGCCCCGCGTTATCGTTAACCGCCTTCGCGAGCAAGCTCGCTCCTACAGGGGGTGGCGACTTATAGGTTTTCATGCAAACCAGCCTTGCAGCCACAGGCCATCCTGTTGCCCCACCGTGCGGTAGGCCCAGCCTTGCTGACCGGCGCGGGTCTGGATGAGGTAATAGTCGCGGCGGATATCGGCGCCATCCCACCAGCCGGATTCGATGCGTTCCGGGCCCATCAGAATCTGTACGCCCTGCTCGGCCAGCAAGGTCGGTTGGTTCAACAACCAGCCAGGGCGCCGGACCTTGTTCAAGCTCGGGCATGGGTGGTTGTCGACGGCGGCTTGCCAGGCGCATTCAGGGCGATGGTCGGCGTGAAAACGTAGGCCCTGCACCGCCTCATCGCCCAGGCGCGCGCGCAGGCGTTCGCGCAACTGCTCCCAGGGCAGGGACTGTTGCGGGCGGTCGTCGAACAGGTCCTGGCGCTGCGGCACGAATACCGGCAAGTCCTGGGCCACCAGGCGAAACCCGCGCACCGGTGCAGTGACTTGCACCTGCTCCAATCGCCCCCGGGCCAGTTCGAACAGCATCGAAGGCTCGCGCTCGGCGCTCAGCAGGCCGACCTTGATCACACTGTCCGCTGCCTGGGCATGTTCCAGGTGCAGGTCGAAACGCTGCACGCCACTGTCACGCCCGCACAGGAAGGCGGACAGGTCGGCGGTCAGACGGCGCAAGGGAAACAGCAGTGCCTGGTGGGATTGCACATCGAAATTCAACTCGATGCGTACATCGAACTGGTCCGGCGGCTGATAGAAACCCAGGGCCAACGGCCGCTGCCCGCTCAGGGCGTCGAGGTGCTTGAGCAGGCTGGCGTCAAAGCGCCGCGCCAGGGTATGCCGGGGCAGCGCTTGCACTTGGGCCAACGTGCGCAGGCCCATGCGCGACAACGCGGTGGCGGCCTGCGGTTCAATCCCGGCGCGGTCGACCGGCAGCGGCGCCAGAGCCTGCATCAAGGCGCTGTCGTCGGCCACCGCCAGGCCATCGTAACGGTTGGCCAGCACCCGGGCCGCCGCCGGGTTGGGCGCGGCGACGATGCGGTGACGAAAGCCCAGCTCGGTCAACTCTTTGCGCAAGCGCGCCTCGAACTGCGGCCAGGGCCCGAACAGGCCCAGGCTCGACTCGATCTCGAACAGCAAGGCGCGTGGGTAATACACGCTGACCTGGGAACTGAAGCGGTAGGCCCAGGCGGCGAGAAACTGCTGCCAGCGCTCGATTTCCAGCGGGTCGTACTCGGCACAGGCGAAGGTCTTGGTCAGCGCATGCGCCGCCGTCAGCGACTGGCCGGGGCGCAACCCCAGGGCGCGGGCGGCGGCATTGACGGTTTGCAGCACGCGCCGCTGCGGCGTACCGGCCAGCAGTGCCAGCGGTTGGTCGGGCTCGGGATGGGCACGCAGCACCCCGTCCAGCGCCAATTGCGGGAAGACAATACAGACCCAGCGCATGGCAACCTCAATGCCCCGCCAGGGCAATCGGCGCCGGGTGGGCCAGGCCGCCCCGGCATTTGAGCACACGCACTTGCGCAGGCCTTGCCTCGACCGCCAGGCGCAAAGCGGCCGGCGATGGGTTGATCGCTTCACTCAAGGCGCGCCAGGCAAACGCCAGGGTTTGCCCGGTTTCCGCGGCCACCTGCAAACGGCGCAAGGCACGGTCATCGGCCTTGCACGGCCAGCACAACACCGCGCCACAACTGCCGGAGCGCAGGCATTGCTCCACCGCCCACAGCGCGTCACGCTCCTGGGCCTGGATCACCGCGAGCTGGCGCACATCCACCCCGGCGTTCTGCCAGGCATGGGGATACGGCGTGTAGGGCGGTGCCACCAGCACAATACGTTCGCCCATCGCCGACAAGCGCGCCAGGGTTGGCAGCACCAGTTGCAGTTCGCCCACACCGTCCTTGGCCATCAGGATTTCACTCAAGGCCGCCTCCGGCCAGCCGCCGCTGGGCAGCACCGCATCCAGCGCCGCAAGCCCGGTGGGATGCACACTGGCCGGTGGCGCGGCGGGCCGACCCTTCCAGACTCGCCCGCCATTGAACAGCGAGTCCAGGGCAACCACGGCGCCCATCAGCCTTGCCTCACCAGGCCGCAGAACACCCCTTCGATGGCCAGGTCCTGATCGACCCCGACCACGATGGGTTGATACGCCGGGTTGCGCGGCAGCAGGCGCACCTTGTCGCCATGGCGCTCGAAACGCTTGATGGTGACTTCACCGTCCAGGCGCGCCACCACAATTTGCCCGTTCAAGGCCTCGGCACTGCGCCGCACGCCCACCAGGTCACCATCGAGAATGCCGTCTTCGATCATCGAATCGCCCTGCACGCGCAGCAGGTAGTCCGGGGTCTTGGCGAAGGTGGCGGGGTCGAGCTGCAGGCGATTGTGCACTTCGGCATCCGCGCCGATGGGCAGGCCTGCGGCCACACGGCCGAGCACCGGGATGTCCAGCCATTCCGGGCGCGGCGGTTGGTTGAGCAGGCGAATCCCCCGGGCCTGGTTGGGGTTGACCTCGATAAAGCCGGCTTCGGTCAGGGCCACCACATGCTTGCGGGCGACGCTGCGCGAGGCAAAGCCGAACGCCTCGGCGATCTCGGCGAGGCTCGGGGGCTGACCTTGCTGCGCGATGCGCTCGCGGATGAAGGTCAGGATGGCGGTACGGCGGGGGGTCAGGGTCGTCATGGAGTACATTTGTACTCTTGTGGGAAATTTCTGACAATAGCCGTCAGTCGGCGGTGACCCACTGATACACCTCGGTCCAAATGTGGGAGGGGCGGTGCGACGATTCGACTTGCCCTCGATGACCATGGGTATCTACACAACTGTGTAACAGCTTACGGTAACCACGATGCGAAGCGAGTCGCTCTTGATCTGGCTCTTGATCTTAAGCGCCCCGTTAAACCACGCTGGCCGTAATCCGATAGTGATTTGGGGGTAAACCGGCAGGGATGCCGGTTTAGCCGCCCCGCGCCATGGATGGCGCGTGGCGGCGGCCCCCCAAATCACTGTCGGATTACGGGCACACCGAGCCTAGGCGAGGTGCCGAGTGGTGGGGCAAGAGCGTTTTGCTTACTTTTGCGCTTTTCAAAAGTGAGACGCCGTAAGGGCGGAACCCTAAGCCGCCGCTACCGCAGCAACGGATATGTACTCGCCTTGATCCAACATCCTGGTCGGCTGTCAGGCCGCCATCGGGGGCAAGCCCTAATGCCAGTCAGTTAAGGCTTTTTGTAGGAACGAGGCGGGCGGCTAGCCCTTGCTCGCGAAAAACTCACAGGCACCGCGTTCATTCAGAAAGCACGCGTTATCGTTGACGTTTTTCGCGAGCAAGCTCGCTCCTACAGACGGCGGTGTACGCTTAACTGACTGGCATTAGGGCAAGCCCCCTCCCACATTTGGATCGCGCGGCATCAGTCAGATAGCTATAGGCCGCCACGGGAGCAAGCCCCCTCCCCACCTTTTGATCTTCATGCTCGATCGAGCTACCACCGTTCTTTCAACATGCGCAGTTCCAAATGCTGCAGCAGCATGATGGTCTTGCCATCCACGATTTCCCCATTGGCCACCATCTCCAGCGCCTGCTCGAACCCCAGCTCCAGCACTTCGATATCCTCGCCCTCCTCCGCCAGGCCGCCGCCAGCCCCAACCCGGTCGCCCGGCTGGTATTCACCAATAAAAAAGTGAATCCGCTCGGTCACCGACCCCGGACTCATGAACGCCGCATAGATTTTCTCGACATGCCCCACGCGGTAGCCGGTCTCTTCCTCGGCCTCCAGGCGGATGCGCTCTTCGGGGCTGGCGTTGTCGAGCAACCCGGCCGCCGCTTCGATCAGGTAGCCGGCGTAATCGTTGACAAACGTGGGCATGCGGAACTGGCGGATCAGCAGCACCGTGCGCTGCTCGCGGTTGTACAACAGGATGGTCGCACCGTTGCCCCGGTCGTACACCTCGCGGGTCTGGGCTTGCCAACTGCCGTCACGGCGGCGCAGCTCGAAGCTGTATTTCTTCAGGAGGTACCAGTTGTCCGAAAGGGTTTCTTCGGCGGTGATGCGCACGGGGCTGTTGTCCATGGTCGGGCCTTTGCTCAAAGAAACGGAGCATCGCGTGCAGGTCATGCAGCGTCAAGTCGGTCGCCCCGCTGCATCGCTGCAACACTTTGCAAGCAATCCTGGGTCACGGCCGTCGCATTAATTTCTCCCCCTCCCGGCTCATCTGGTACAACCCGTGCTTCGCCCTTTGTAATGGAACCTTCATGTCATCTCGTTCTATGCCCCGCCGGGGCCTGCGCTGGCTGGCGCTGCTGTGCATGGCCGTGTTGATCGTCGGCCTGCCGGTGGGCTGCGCAGTGCTGCAACACAAGGAGCGCGAGCTGGTGTTTCGCATCGAGCCGGGCACCGCAGGCTGGTACACCGGGCTGCCCAATGCCGTACAGGAGTTCGATATCAAGCCCGCCGCTTTCAAAGCCGGCCAGAATATTCATGGCTGGTGGTACCCGGCCGCGCAGAAAGATGCGCCCGCCATTCTCTACCTGCACGGCGTACGCTGGAACCTCACCGGCCAGCTGTTTCGCATCGAACAATTGCATGCCATGGGCTTTTCGGTGTTGGCCATCGACTATCGCGGTTTTGGCAAAAGCCAGGGCGACCTGCCTTCGGAAACCACGGTATATGAAGACGCACGCATCGCCTGGGAGCGCTTCCAGACCTTGCAACCCGACCCCGGAAAACGCCTGCTCTACGGGCATTCCCTGGGTGGCGCAGTGGCCATCGACCTCGCCGCAGAGCTGAGTAAGCAGGTACCGCTGCCGGTGCGCGGGCTGGTGATCGAATCCACGTTCACTTCCCTGGGAGATGTTGCCACGGCGGTTGCCAATACCTCGTTGCCGGTACGCTGGTTGCTCTCGCAGAAATTCGATTCCATCGACAAGATGGCCGATATCCATATGCCCTTGCTGGTGGTGCATGGCCTCGATGACCGCTACGTGCCACCGCGTTTCAGCCAGCAATTATTTGAAGCCGCCCAGGAGCCCAAGCGGCTGTTACTGGTGCCGGGTGCCAGCCATAACAACAGCATGAGCCTGGCCGGGCGCGATTATGGCCAGGCACTGCACAAGCTGATGCAAACGAGCATGCCCTCACCGCTGGTCACGCACTCCACAGGCCGCGTGGGTGACTCATAAATGCGCTTTTCGGCACTGGGTTCGCTCAGGCCTGTCAAGCGCAAACCCTGGCCATATTGGCCCACATTGAAAGTTGATCAAATATTGACCGCAGGTTAAATCGCCAACGCTGCCGGGCCCTTGCAAAGTTATCCACAGAGATACCCACGGTTTTCGTGGACAACTCTTTTTACTTTTTCAGGTTTTTTTTGCGCATCACGCGCCGTCAGGAAACGTGCCAGGCAGCAAGATCTCGCGATTCACCTCGCGTATATCGTTATAGCCACACAGTGCCATCGTCACATCCAACTCACGGGCGATGATCTCGAGCGCTTTTGTCACACCCGCTTCGCCCATCGCCCCCAAGCCATACAGGTGCGGGCGCCCGATCATGGTGCCCTTGGCGCCCAGTGCCATAGCCTTGAGTACATCCTGGCCAGAGCGGATACCCCCGTCGAGCCACACTTCAATCCGCTTGCCCACCGCCTCGACAATCGCCGGCAGCTGGCTGATGCTCGACGGCGCGCCATCCAGCTGGCGGCCACCGTGGTTGCTGACCACCAACGCATCGGCACCGGTATTGGCCGCCAGGCGCGCGTCCTCCACATCGAGGATGCCCTTGATGATCAGCTTGCCGCCCCAGCACTTCTTGATCCACTCCACATCGTCCCAGCTCAGGCGCGGGTCGAACTGCTGGGCGGTCCACGCCGACAGCGAACTCATATCGGCCACCCCCGTCACATGCCCGACGATATTGCCGAAGCCCCGTCGCTGGGTGCCCAGCATGCCCATCACCCAGCGCGGCTTGGTCATCATGTTGAGGATGTTCGGCAGGGTCAGCCTGGGCGGCGCGGACAGGCCGTTGATCAGGTCCTTGTGGCGCTGCCCGAGGATCTGCAGGTCCAGCGTCAACACCAACGCATCAACGCCAGCCGCCTTGGCCCGCTCGATCAAACGCTCGATAAACCCACGGTCGCGCATCACATACAACTGGAACCAGAAGGGCTGGCCGACGTGCTCGGCGATGTCTTCCAGCGAACAGATGCTCATGGTCGACAAGGTATAGCGCAGGCCAAACGCCGCAGCGGCGCGGGCGGTGAGAATCTCACCATCGGCGTGCTGCATGCCCGCCAGGCCGGTGGGTGCCAGGGCTACCGGCATGGCCATGTCCTGGCCAATCATGCTGGCGCGAATCGAACGCTCATCGATATTGCGTGCCACGCGCTGACGGAACTTGATCCGGGCAAAGTCGCTTTCATTGGCTCGGTAGGTGCTCTCAGTCCAGGAGCCGGAATCGGCGTAGTCGTAGAACATCCGGGGGACACGTTTTTGCGCAAGCTTGCGTAAGTCTTCGATGGTTGTGATCAACGACATCGGGTCACCTCTCCCTGAACTGAGAACAAAGAGTACTCGGCCCTCGCCCAGCTAACCAGCCGCTGCGTTTATAAGCCTTGCCGAGTGTCGAGGTGCGGGTAGACGTCGAGCAGGTCGAGGGCATCGGCGACCGCATGGCCGCTGGCGGTATTGTCGAAAATGCACCAGGTGGGAATGCCCTCTTCAATCGACTGGCGCAGCAACCGCGCATACGCCTGCACCCGCTCGTGCCCATAGGCGCTGTGATAAATCCGCGGCGAGCCATGCAGACGCCAATAACCCACGCCGTGCCAGGCATCACCGGCAGCGATCACCGCAGGGTCGGCGCTGACCCAACCGATTTCGAGCGACTGCAACAAAGTTCCGGCCGCGAGCCAACTGGCATGGCGCGGTTCCAGCACCACGGTACCGGCAAACCGTTGGCGCAGCGCCTCGAAAAAAGCGCCGGCAACCAACGGCTCATACCTCAGGGACGGCGGCAGCTGCACCAACAGGCACCCCAGCTTCTCGTCCAGTTGCAGGCATTGCGCGAGAAACTCGTCCAAGGCGGTGCCACACTGCTGCAAGCGCAGTTCGTGGGTGATCCGCTTGGGCACCTTGACGGAAAAACGGAAACCCGCAGGCACCGACTCACGCCAACGCTCATAGGTTTTTGCCAGGTGGGGCCGATAAAACGAACTGTTGATTTCCACCGCGTTGAAACGCGAGGCATAGCGCTGTAAATGCGTGCCCTGCTCAGCGAACGCCGGCCAATGCTCGCGGGGCAAGCTCCAGCCGGCGCAGCCCACATACAGAGGTGCTGTCAAAACAACACCGTGGCGGCATCGCGCATGAAAATCTCGATGGTCTTGGGGCCGACACCCTCGAACTCACTCAGGCGTTTTTCGAACGCCTGGCGGTTATCGCTGGCCTCGAGCATGCGGGTGATCTTGCCGCTGTACTCGGCGTTGAGCTTCGCACTCAGGTCCAACAGGCGTTGCGCCGTGGTTTCGTCGTAGCGCACGTAATGCGCTCGCCCCAACATCGCCACCAGCTCCCGCGAGGTGCAGTGTTGCAATTTGCGCGGAGTGTCGCGGCCCTCCTCTTCAACGATCACCTTGTAGGCTTGCGCGGCAATGGGCGCCTGAATGCGCTTGCCCATCAGGAAACTGGCGATAAACCACTTGAACAGGCCGGTGTCTTCGCCGGGCTTGAGCGCGATGCCCAACTCGGCCGCGCTGATGGAACGGGCCATGCTCACTGCCCCTTGCTGAGCTTCTCGTTGATCGCATCCGTCTGGCGCTCGATGTCCTTGATCGAGGTCGGCGTCACGACTTTGTCGATGGTTTCGGTCTTGGGGTTCGGACGTTCCAGGGTTTGCCCCTTGGCGCCGTCGGCATGGCCTTTTTGCGCGTCTTCGGAACTGATGGGTGCAGGGGTTTTATCGGCGGGCGTGTGATCGGTCACAGTGCTATCTCCTGGCAATGGCAGGCCACCCACAGCGGCGGCCCTATGCAGCAGAACCTTGGAAATTTGGATTAGTTCAAGGAAATTGCCCGCTTGGCCGCTGGGTCAATTCACGCAAAAAAAATTTAAACCTTTTGCACAGGGCGCGGCTCAACACTGATGTAACGGCATCACGCCATTTCCCAAGGAGAGACACCATGACGACTCGACTGATGAAACAAATGGGCCTGACATTCGCGCTGGTTGCGGGCTCGATTTCCACCGCGATGGCCGCCACGTCCAACGACTTTGTCGACAATGCCGCCGAGGGTGGTATCACCGAAGTGGAAGCCGGCAAGCTGGCCCTGGAAAAAAGCAGCTCGGCAGACGTGAAAACTTTTGCCCAACACATGATTACTGACCACACCAAGGCCAATCAGGAACTGATGGCCCTGGCGAAAAAACTCGATATCGAAGTGCCGGATGACGCCGCCCTGACCGACAAGGCGAAGAAAGCCATCCTGGAAATGCGCGATGAATCGTTTGACAAGGCGTACGCCAACAACCAGGTCGACGCCCATCAAAAAACCGTCGCTCTGTTCAAGAAGGAAGCCGAATCCTCGGACAATGCCGAGTTGAAGGCCTTCGCCACCAAGACGCTGCCAACCCTGGAAGCACACCTGAAAATGGCCAAGGAGCTGCAAGCCAAACACGCCCATTAATCCATCCATGACCCAAGGAGACACTCGACCATGAGTTCGCAACTCAACGGCAAGCACATCCTCGTCATCACCTCCAACACCGGCATCGAGCGCGACGAACTGCTCAAGCCCCTGCAAACCCTGCGTAGCTACGGCGCGACGGTAACGCACGCTTCCAGCAAAGGCGGCACCACCCAGACCTTTGTCGGCGATACGGAAAAGGACCAGACCGTGGAATCCGACGCGCAATTGTCGGACGTGGTCGGCGGCAACTTCGATGCACTGGTCATTCCCGGCGGCACCGTGAATGCCGACACCCTGCGCCAGGACGCCGCCGCGCTGCGCTTGATCAATGAGTTCGCCCAGGCCGGCAAGACCATCGCAGCGATCTGCCACGGCCCGTGGGCGTTGATCGACGCCAGCGTGGTCAAAGGCAAGACCCTCACCGCGTATAAAAGCGTGCGTATCGACCTGGAAAACGCCGGTGCCGCTGGCGTGGTCGATGCCCAGGTGCAGGAATGCAAAGCCAATGGCTGGACCTTGATCACTTCGCGCACGCCGGACGATCTGCTGGCGTTCAATGAAGCGATTGCCAAGGCAGTCGCGGGCTGATCTTTAGGCCGCAACCAAAACAGGCGCCCCATGGGCGCCTGTTTTTTTATCGCTGAATGTTTTTAGTTTTTGCGCTCTTGCGCCATCTCACGCTTGGGCCCGAACATCGCCCAGGCGATCAGCCCCAGCAGCGGTACGAAGACCAGCACCACCACCCACAAGCCCTTGGTTTCCCAACCCCCGGTGCTGCGCAATACGATATTGATCGCCCACAATTCCAAGAGCAGCAGAATCACCGCCAGTACGATCCAGATATAGTTTATTTCCATGTTTCACCTCCTGAGGTCTAAGGCTTAGGTCAAGCAGAAGCGCCAAGGGTTCCATTGGATTTTTTCAACCGGAACCTGGGCTAACGCGGTAAATGTGCGTTGTGCAATCCCGGCAACGACCGATCATGCAAGCTGCACGACAGCGAAACGCTATCTTGACGCTATCTATATGATTTTTAAGACAATTTTTTTGCGTAAAAGTTGGTACGCGTCATGCAATCTTCTGACTCACGAGGCGTGCGTTTCGACATGCCCGACGACTACCCGTGAGGTTCCACATGAATGCCATCGACCTTCTCAAAGCCGACCATGAACGCGTCAAGACCCTGCTGACCCAACTGAGCGAATCCACCGAGCGCGGGGTGAAAAAACGCACCGAGTTGCTGGCCAAGCTGGAGATGGAAATTACCCTGCATACCAAGCTGGAAGAAGAAATCCTCTACCCGGCTTTCAGGGAAGCCGGCGGCAAGGAACAGGAGATCATGTACCACGAAGCCAAGGAGGAGCACCGCACTGTCGATTCACTGGTGCTGCCTGACCTGAAGCAGACCGATCCGTCTTCCACCGAGTTTTCCGGCCGCGTCAAAGTGGTCAAGGAGCTGCTGGAACACCATATCGAAGAAGAAGAAACCGAGATGTTTCCCCAGGCCAAGAAACTGCTGGGCAAGGCGAAGCTGGACGAGCTGGGCGCGCAAATGGAAGCGATGAAAGCAACTTACAAGAAGTCTTTGGCGAGTAAGCCATTGGCCGCGTGATCCCCTGTTTTCAAGCCCTTCCCTGATTTTGCGGTAGCGACAGGCCTGCTCACAGGCCCTGTCGCGTTCCATCGCAAATGAAAAATCATGAATATGAGCGCGACGGTAACGGCGCTGCACTCGAGCAGGCAAAGTAGTTCGGGATGTTACTGGAACACCGGTCAGCCAACCCTTTATCGGAAACCGAGACGCCCCTTTTCATGCGCCGCCGCTACCACCGAACCCGCAAAAGGACGCAGCGCAATGCTGCCCTGTGGCAGAACGTCGCAGATTACGCGGGGTGGCCAAGGTTGGTAGACTCTGCACCCTTCTCGTTACTCCTTTTCAAAGCCGGGTGGGCCGCTGCACAGCCATTCAGGCGCTTCACAGGACGCACAGTTGATGAGTACGTTATTCACCCGCCGCAAAGTGCTGACCGGCATGGGCTTGTTGGGCCTGGGCAGCCTGCTGGGCGGCTGTGACTACAGCCCCAAGCTGAATTTCAAGTACGGCAAGGACCTCAGTGACAAGATCATGGGGCGCACCTTCAAGCTCAAGAATACCGCCGGCGAAACCGTCACCCTCAGCTCGTACCGTGGCCTGATGCCCGTGGTGTTCTTCGGCTTTACCCAATGCCCGGCGGTCTGCCCGACCACCCTGGCACGCGCCGCCCAGGCCAAGAAGCTGATGGGCCGCGACGGTGAAATCATGCAGGTGGTGTTCATCACCCTGGACCCCGAGCGCGACACCCCCGAGATTCTCGACAAATACGTCAAGGCCTTCGATCCGAGTTTCGAAGCCCTCTACGGCACCCCGCAGGAAATCGCCGTGGCCGCCAAGGAATTCGGGATCTTTTATGAAAAGATCCCCGCCGGCGACACCTACACCCTGTCCCACACCGCCACCAGCTTCGTATTCGACACCCGTGGCAACCTGCGCCTTGGCTTGCAGGCGTCCCTTACCGCTAAAGAGTGCGCAGAAGACCTGCTCACCGTCATGGAGGTCTGCTAATGACTGCCGTTCAACACCTCAAGCGTCTCACCCTCGGCCTCACCCTGCTCGGCCTCGCCGCCCACGCCAGCGCCCAGGTGCAAGTGACCGACGCCTGGGTCCGCGCCACCGTGCCGGGCCAGCCCTCCAGCGGCGCGTTCATGACCGTCACCGCCGACAGCGACAGCCAGTTGCTGCGCGTGGCGTCGCCCGTGGCCAAGGACGTGCAGATCCATGAAATGAGCATGAAGGACGACGTAATGCGCATGGGCCCGGTGGACTCGGTGGCCCTGCCCGCCGGCAAGGCCGTAACCCTCGACCCGAATGGCTACCATGTCATGCTGATGGGCCTGACCGGCCAGATCAAGGAAGGCGACCAGGTGCCGCTGACCCTTACGGTAAAAGATGCCAAGGGCGCTGAGCAAAGCATTGAAGTGAAGGCTGCTGCGCGGGGTGTTGACGGGATGGACCATAGCCAGATGGACCACAGCAAGATGCATTGAGGCTCGAACCCGGTCAGAAATGTGGGAGGGGCGGTGCGACGATTCGACTTGCCCTCGATGGCGGTGGGTCAGTCACAGATGCAGTGACTGATACTTGCTCATCGGGGCAAGCCCCCTCCCACATTTGGATTGCGGCGTATCAGTTACATAGCCGTAGATGGTCAGGCTCCCACAGATTCGAAACCACGCCCATTATCGGGATCCTTGTTATCCTGCCGCTCCAGCCACATGGACGCGCGCCCATGCCAATCGACCCCGCCTTCATCCTGCACCAGACCGAACACTGGCTGCTCAACCATCATCAATCTTCAAAACTGCCGGGCTACCTGATGCTGGGCGCCAAGGCACCAATTGCCTCCCTCGCTGACATGCCCGACGCCGCACTGGCCGAACTGGGCGGTCTGCTTGCCCGAACCCAACGGATAATGGAAACGCAGCTGCAGCCCAAGTGGCTCTACATCAGCCGCTACGGGCATATGCCGGGATTTGCGCTGCACTTTCATTTCATCCCCGTCTATGACTGGGTAGAGCAAGCGTTCTGGCAGGACGAACGCTATCGCACGCTGCACAGCTTCGGCTCGCAAGCACAGGCCAAAACCTTGACCGATGGGGCTGAGCTGACGCTGTTTGTATGGCGTGAATTTGGCGAAAGCCTCACACCGCCGCTGACTCAAGGGCCTGGGGTGGAGCAGGTGATTGAGCGATTGCGCACTGATTTCGCGGGCCGATAGGGTTCGGTAAATATCCACGCGAGGTTACAAGTCTTCCTGGCAGCTTTCCAACGGTTGGATACAGTTCAGAAAAGACCTTTGGATATGGCCGCATGAAACGCAAGGTTCGAATTCTGATTCTGTGTAAGACCTACCCTTCACCCAGCGCGAAATACGCCGAAACGTCCTGCGTCGCAGGGATGGACGAGCACGGCAATCTCATCCGACTTTATCCGGTACCTTTTCGCCTGATCACCGGTGAACAACGGTTCGCCAAATGGCAATGGATCGAAGCCTATATTGAGCGAAGCCCGGCAGACCGCAGGCCGGAAAGCCATAAGATCGGCGTAGACAGTATCTGCGTGGGTAATATCTTGCCCGCTGGAGACTGGCACGAACGGCGGCGGCTCCTGGAAAAGCTGACGGTTTATGAAAGCTTCGACGCGCTGGAACGGGCAAGGATCGATCACAACATCACGCTAGGCCTGGTCAAACCTGCACGGATTGTCGCGTTGCGCATCCGAAAGTCAGCCTCCACAGACTGGACACTCGACGAGATAGAAAAGCTGCAGTCAATGCAACGCCAACACAGTCTGTTTGAAGAATGGGAACACACGGGCATAAAGCGCCTGGAAAAAGTGCCTTTTGACTTTCATTACGTCTACGAATGCATGGTTGATGGCGTATTGAAATCTCATACCCACAAAATCGTCGATTGGGAAGCCAGCCAGCTCTATAGAAACGTGCATCGCAAATATGGCGCTTCAGGATGGGAAGCTCCATTGCGTCACAAGCTGGAAACCGATCTACCCGCCAGGGACCTGATGTTTCTAATGGGCACGATCCATCGTTTTCCCGGCCAGTGGCTTATCGTCAGCTTGATCTACCCGCCAAAGCGAGGCAATGCGGGGCATCAGCAGATAGCGTTGTTCTGAGCGAGATGCTGAGTCTGCAGCGAGCCGGCTACTTCCTGGGCTGCTTCGGCGATCAGGCTGCGATGGCAGAAATTTGCGTCGGCTTCATAGCAGACCATGCAAATTCGTTGGACGGCGGCATTGGAAATCAGTGAATTCAATACATCGCCCTGCGTTCGGATGTAAGCCCGAAAATCCCGTGCATAGGTCGACCAATTGCCGTCCTCCTTGTACTGCTTGCGTATGGGTTTCGGGCACCCGAGTGGCCGGCTGTGTTCATAGGTAATTCCATGCACAGCCAGGCACTGGGCAAGAGCATTTTTAGAAAAACCTTTTTTACGCGACAACGGGTATTCACGTACATCAAGCACCTTGTCGATACCGGCGTGTTTGAGCTGTGCGATGAACGCGTCAATGGACAGCCCTTCGTAGCCAGCGGTGTAGAGATTCATGCGGATTCTCCTGGAGCCTCCCGGCGCAATCAAACAGTAAAAAGCGCCGGGACTATAACACCGGCACTGGTTTCAAGGCTCTGTGGCTGACCGGCGGGGAGGCAATTACGTAACAAAGCACTCGCTTTCGCTGCCCGCTACGCCGGAGTCAGCCGCAAGCTTTTTCACCATCGGCACACACGCCAACACCAGTCCCGCTGGAGAGCGATACACCGTCTGCTCATGCCCCACATACCCGCACGCTTTATAAAAGCTCACCGCGTTCAACGTCGAGTCAAGCACCACCTCTGCAACCGCCCGCTGCCGCGCAACGTCTTCCAGGTGGTCAAGCATCGCCTTGCCATAACCGCGCCCGGTGAATGCGGACCTTACGAACAACGCCCCGAGTTCATTGTTGGCCAGGTCAAGCATGCCCGTGACGACGGCTTCACCGTTCACCCACCCCAGGTAGAACAGTTTTCCCATCAGGATGCTGTAACCGTCGCTTGCGCGGCCTCGGGTCCAGAGCGCCATTTGCTCAGCGCTGTAGGCGCCAATGCACTGACTGCGAATGGCCTCGCGACGAATCTCAAACGCCCTGTCAGCGTCTTCTGGTGTGGCTCGTTTTATCTCCAGCACAGCGCTCCCCTTCTTCAGAATTCAAACTGCCATTAGCCCATTTGTGCTAATCGACCCACTCCTCCCCCAGCGCTATATTCCTCGCCACTTCCAACGCCCAACCAACACCACGTATTCAGCGCGTGAGGCGCCGTTGCGCATTGGAAAAACCATAACAACCCAAGGAAGAAGCACCATGAAACTCCATTCCCCCGTTACTCGTCTCGCCCTGCTTGGCGCACTGATCATCGGCGTCGCCGGTTGCAGCAATATCAAACCCACCGAAGACCATCTCAAGACGCTGTCGGAGACCAACTTGGGTGAACCCGTGAAGCGTATTGCCAATGTGCGCAGCGACTCCATGACAACCTATTACATCGCGAGCACCGCGTCCGGTGACTATAACTGCGTGCTCTCAACCGGCGTGGGTGGCGCACTGCATGCAGTCGGCAGCTTTGGCCTGATAAAGCCTGCCGCTTTCTGCCAACCCAAAGGGGCACGTGGCAACGCGCTGACCCCATTTATGCAGTAATTTGTTCCCGACTGAGCTCACGCAGGGTGCCACGCAATTGCGCAGGTCGCACCGGTTTGGACAGGATCGCGATCTGACGATCGTGCAACGCGGCCTGGATTTTCTCCACGTCGTGCCCGGTGAGGATCAGCGCCGGCACCGCCCAACCGCGTTGCCGGCGCAGATGGTCGATGCATTCGATGCCGGTAGCATGATTGCCCAGGTCGTAGTCGGCGACGATGATGTCGCAGTCGCTGACCAGGTCATGCCCTGATGACTCTGCCTGCACCTGGCAGCCCCAGCGCTCCAGCAAGGCCTGGGTAGCGAGCAGTACGTTGTGGTCATCTTCCACCAGACAGACTTTCAAACCCGTCAGCAGCCCGGCCTGGCGCGCCTCATCGCGCGGTGCCGGCTGACGTGGCGCGGAGACTGGCGTCAGGCCGTACAGGCTGACCGAAGTACCATGTCCCACCCGCGAGCGCAGACTTACCTGCAGGTCCATCAAGCGTCCCAGGCGCTTGACGATCGACAGCCCCAGGCCCACGCCTTCGACGTCTTTGTCGCGCACGTGGCGCACCCGATAAAATTCTTCGAAGACCTTTGACAGATGCTCCTCGGCAATTCCCCGCCCACGGTCATGAATCTCCACCGCCAAGCCACCGCCACGCCTGCGCACGCCGATCAACACCGGCCGTTGCGCACCGTATTTGAAGCAATTGGACAGCACGTTTTGCACCATGGTCGCCAACAACGCCGGATCCACCTGCACCCAGTGCGCGCACGGGCGCAACTGCAAGTGCACCCCGGCCCAGCGCGCCGCTTCG
This sequence comes from Pseudomonas sp. R2-37-08W, assembly GCF_003851705.1. Lineage (NCBI taxonomy): Bacteria > Pseudomonadati > Pseudomonadota > Gammaproteobacteria > Pseudomonadales > Pseudomonadaceae > Pseudomonas > Pseudomonas sp. R2-37-08W. Next base: position 3,333,293 of record NZ_CP027728.1, read on the forward strand.
GCGTTCTGGCGCACCAAGTCAGCAAGGAACTCCCCCAGATCGATCACCTGGTACTTGGGCAGCAGCCGACCGTTATCGAGGGTGTAGAGGTCAAGGATCGAGCGGAACAGCTGCGACACGTTGAGCAACGAACGGTCGATATTGTCCACCAATCGCCGCTCTTCATCGCCCAGCCGGGCTTCGCGCAGGCAGGCGGTGAACAGGCCGATGGAGTGGATCGGCTGACGCAGGTCATGACTGGCCTGGGCCAGGAAGCGGGACTTTTCCAGGTTGGCGGCGATGGCTTCTTCGGAGGCCTTGCGCGTGCGCTCCAGCAGTATGTGCGCGTAGACCGGGATCACCGTGCTGGTGATCATCAGCATCAGCACCATGAACGGCTGCGCCTGCCACCACGGCGTAAGCCGGTACACCACCAGCAGCGCCAGCAACGCCAGCCCGGTGGCAATCGCCAGGTAACGCGAGCCGTAACGCATGCCATTGCCCAAGTTGACCCACACCATCACCGCATACAGCGGCAACGCCGCTTCACCACCCACTACCAGGCCGAATGAGGTGCCAGTGTAATCATGCAGCATGCCGAAAATCCGCCGCGCCGGGTAATGCCCGGGCCAGCGCGCAATCACCTGGCGCAGAGCGATGGACGCGAGCAGGAACACGAAAATGTACAGAATCACCGGCAGATAGGTGTCCAGCGAATGCCCGGGCAAAAAACCCAGCACGCCGATATACACAATGGCGATCGCGGCCACCATGATGCGCAGGTTGGCCTGGTCGAGTTCGGAGTTGGTCTCAAGACTCATAGTCATATCCTTGACATGCCCTTTGCGGGCGCGGTGGTAAAGTAACATGCCTCAGCACAGCCATGCCCCAGGAAGGAGCCCATCATGACCGGCCGGATCATCATCGCCGACGACCATCCGATGTTTCGCGAAGGCATGGCGCGTACCGTACAGCGCCTGCTACCCGAGGCCGTGGTACAGGAAGCCGGCACCCTGGATGACGTGCATGGATTACTGCTTGACCCCAACGACATCGACACACTGATCCTCGACCTGCGCTTCCCCGGGCTGACTTGCATGAGCCAGCTCGCCGACCTGCGCCGACAACTGCGGCGCACTACGCTGGTGGTCGTGTCGATGGTGGATGACCCGGCGCTGATCGAACAGGTGATGAACCTGGGCGTCGACGGTTTTATCGGCAAGAACATCGCCCCCAACGAGATCGGCCAGGCGCTGTTGGCGATCCGTGAAGGTGAAGTTTTGGTCAAGTTCGCCCCCTCGGGCCTGTTGCCCCTCGACATTCACACGCTTACCGCCCGCCAGCGAGAAGTGCTGCGCCTGATCGCCGAGGGCAAGACCAACAAGGAAATCGCCAAGGCCCTGGCGATCTCGCCGTTTACCGTGCGCATTCATGTGTCGTCGTTGCTGCGCAGTTTGAAGGTGCCGTCGCGGGCCGCGGCGGCGGTAAAGTATTACGGCGAACTCTGACGCTGCATCCGATATTTATGCTCACTCCCAAGCTTAATAATATTTTATTAAAAACCACCCTCCCCCTAGCCTTGAAGCCATGCCCACGTTGAATCCAACTGCATGACGCAAGGACAGACACATGACTCAAGCAATAACAAAAACCGACACCCTGGTGGTCGGCGCCGGCCAGGCCGGCGTGGCCATGAGCGAGCATTTGAGCAAGCACGGCGTGCCGCACCTGGTGCTGGAGCGCAGTCGTATCGCCGAGCGCTGGCGCACCGGGCGCTGGGATTCACTGGTGGCCAACGGGCCGGCCTGGCATGACCGTTTTCCCGGCCTGGAATTCGATGATGTGGCCCCCGATGGCTTTGCGCCGAAGGAGCGCGTGGCGGATTACTTTGAAGCCTATGCGCGCAAGTTCAATGCGCCGATTCGTACGGGCGTGGAGGTGACGTCGGTGGTGCGCAATGAAGGCCGTCCAGGCTTTACCGTACACACCAGCCAAGGCGTGATCGAAGCCAACCGTGTGGTGGCCGCCACCGGGCCGTTTCAGAAGCCGGTGATTCCGGCGATTGCGCCGACAGATACCGCGCTGCATCAGCTGCATTCCGCCGATTATCGCAACCCGGCGCAACTGCCGGCGGGCGCCGTGCTGGTGGTGGGTGCGGGCTCTTCCGGCGTACAAATTGCCGATGAACTGCAACGTTCCGGTCGTCAGGTGTACCTGTCGGTCGGCGCCCATGACCGTCCGCCTCGCGCTTATCGCAACCGGGATTTCTGCTGGTGGCTGGGGGTGCTGGGCGAGTGGGACCAGGCCGCGATGAAACCCGGCCGCGAGCACGTGACCATCGCGGTGAGCGGCGCCCACGGCGGCAAGACCATCGACTTTCGGGAACTGGCCCAGCAAGGCATGACCCTGGTCGGCCTCACTCAAGCGTTTAACGGCAGCGTCGCCACGTTCCAACCGAACCTGGTAGAGAATCTGGCCCGTGGCGATGAGAACTACCTGGCCCTGCTGGATGCGGCCGATGCCTACATCGAGCGCAACGGCCTCGACCTGCCGCTTGAGCCCGACGCCCGCCGCGTATTCCCGGATGCCGACTGCATCAAGCATCCGATCCTGGAACTAGACCTTGCCCAATCCGGCATCACTTCGATCATCTGGGCCACCGGGTTTGCCGTGGACTACAGCTGGCTCAAGGTCGACGCATTCGACGCAGCCGGCAAGCCCCGGCACCAGCGCGGCGTAGCCAGCGAAGCCGGGATTTATTTCCTGGGGTTGCCGTGGCAGTCGCGCCGTGGCTCGTCGTTTATCTGGGGCGTATGGCACGACGCCAAGTACGTGGCCGACCATATCGCCATCCAGCTTCAATACCTTGAGTACCGCGAAGCCGCCCCGGTGGCTCGCCCCTCCCCTGTCAGCGCCTGATCCCTTTGCCGGAGTTTTTTTGATGCCTACTCATACTCGCATCCGCATGTTCAACACCCAGGAAACCTACCCCAACCAAAGCCTGGACAACGACCTGTGCCAAGCCGTACGTGCCGGTAATACCGTGTATGTGCGCGGCCAGGTGGGTACCGATTTCGACGGCAACCTGATCGGCCTGGGCGACCCGCGTGCCCAGGCCGAACAAGCCATGCGCAACGTCAAGCAACTGCTTGAGGAAGCGGGCTCCGATCTGTCGCATATCGTCAAGACCACCACCTACCTGATCGACCCGCGCTACCGCGAACCGGTGTATCAGGAAGTCGGCAAGTGGCTCAAGGGCGTGTTCCCGATCTCCACCGGGCTGGTGGTTTCAGCGCTGGGCCAGCCGCAGTGGCTGATGGAAATCGATGTGATCGCGGTTATTCCAGAGTAAGGAGACTAGCCATGACCTTTTCAATCGTGGGTCGCTGCGCGGAGACCGGCCAGCTGGGCATCGCCATCAGCTCCTCGAGCATCGCCGTGGGCGCGCGTTGCCCATGGCTGCGGCCGGGTGTAGGTGCGGTCGCCACCCAGAACATCACGCTGCCGGCCCTTGGCCCGGAAGTGCTCGACTGCCTGGAGCAAGGCCTCACGCCGGCGGATGCCGTCGACACAGCCCTGACGCGCAACGGCTACAGCCAATACCGCCAGTTGACCGCAATCGATCACTTGGGCCGCAGCGTGCATTTCAGCGGCAGCGAAACCCTCGGCACCCACAATGCCGTGTCGGGAGAGCAATGCGTGGCGGCGGGGAATATGCTCGCTGACCGAGGGGTGATCGAGGCGATGGTCAACGCCTTCGAACACGGCGAAGGCCAGTTGGCGGACCGTTTGCTCGCGGCAATGCATGCCGCCATTGGCGCCGGTGGCGAAGCCGGCCCGGTGCATTCCGCCGCGCTGGTGGTGGTGGGTGAGCTGACCTGGCCGATCATCAACCTGCGCGTGGACTGGGCCGCTGAAGCCCCCATCAGTCAATTGCAAACACTGTGGGACGCCTACCGTCCACAAGTGCAGGACTACATCGACCGCGCCCTCGCCCCGGATCGCTCCCCAGGCTATGGCGTGGCCGGAGACGAGCGATGAGTCGCAGCCGCGAGTTGTTGCAGACGCTGGTGGGGTTCGATACCACCAGCCGCGAGTCCAATCTGCAGGTGATCGAGTTCGTGCGCGACTACCTGGAGGGGTTCGGCATGTCCAGCGATCTGATCTACAACGCGTCGCGCAGCAAGGCTAACCTGTTCGCCAGCATCGGCCCGATGGAATTACCCGGCATCGTGTTGTCGGGGCATACTGATGTGGTGCCGGTGGATGGACAGCCCTGGACGCTGCCGCCGTTTCAACTGACCGAGCGTGACGGCAAGCTGTACGGGCGTGGCACCGCCGACATGAAAGGCTATATCGCCTGCGTGCTCGCGTTGGTGCCGGAGTTGGTCAAGGCGCGGTTGCGCCTGCCGGTACACATCGCCCTGTCGTATGACGAAGAAGTCGGCTGCCTCGGGGTACGCTCGCTGCTCGACGTGTTGGCGCAACGTCCGGTGAAGCCGATGCTGTGCATTATTGGCGAGCCGACTGAGCTCAAACCCGTGCTGGGCCACAAGAGCAAGTTGGCGATGCGCTGCGATGTGCATGGCGAGGCCTGTCATTCGGCGTATGCACCGTCCGGGGTGAATGCGATCGAGCATGCCGCCGAGTTGATCGGCGAACTGGGGCGCATTGGCCAACGCTTGCGTGCGCACCAGGACCCTCGCTTCGATCCGCCGTTCAGCACCGTGCAAACCGGCGTGATCAGCGGCGGCAAGGCCCTGAATATCGTGCCCGCCGACTGCCGGTTTGATTTCGAAGTACGCGCCCTGCCCTCGACGGATCCCGGTGAAGTGGCGCACGAACTGCACACCTACGCCATGCAGCAAGTACTGCCGCGCATGCAGGCCGTGAGCAAGCAGAGTTCGATTCGGTTCACCGAGTTGTCGGCTTACCCGGGTTTGGTCACCGATGAGCACAGCCAGGCCGCGCAATTGATTGCGTCGTTTTGCGGCTCCAGTGCGTTTGGCACCGTGGCGTTTGGCACTGAGGGTGGACTGTTTGATGCGGTGGGCATACCCACCGTGGTGTGCGGGCCTGGCAGCATGGACCAGGGGCACAAGCCGGATGAGTTTGTGAGCGTGGAGCAGCTCAGCGGCTGCGACGCAATGCTGAGGCGGATGCTGGACTCGCTACGCATCTGAATACACCACACATCAAATGTGGGGGGGGCTTGCCCCCGATTGCGGTGTATCAGTCAACTCATCTGTAGCTGACCCACAGTAATCGGGGGCAAGCCCCCTCCCACATTTTGTTCTGTGGTCAGCCGAGCAATCGCGCCAGCTCTTCACGGCAGTAATCGACGAACAACTGCACCGGCTTGGTCAGCGGCGCGCGCTTGAGCCACACCGCCGACAACCCCGAGCCAGTGACGGTTTCCGCCAGCGGGATACACACCACCTTCTGCCCATCATAGGTGTACTCGCTGAACGGCTTGGTCACCAGGATCGAAAACCCGAACCCGCGCCCCACCATGCCTCGCACCATCTCGATCGACGGCGAGCTGAACACGATATTCGGCGTCAACCCACGCTCGTCAAAGATGCTCACGAAGTAGGTCCGGCTCGGCAGCACATCCAGCAGAATCATCGGCTCCAGCACCAGGTCGACCAACGACACCTTGGCCTGGCGTGCAAAACGGTGATCGGCCGGCAGCAACGCGTATGGCTGCTGCGGCGGCATCAAGGGCGTGGTTTCGATGGCGCCGCCCAGGTCGTGCTCGAACAGCATCGCCACATCGATGGTGCCCGCCGTCAGCGCCTGCACCAGCTCCTGCTGCTCGCCGTCACGCAGGCGGATTTCCACCCCCGGCCAGCGTGTCTTGAACCCGGCGATCAGGCGCGGCAGGTACAACGGCGCCACGGTTTCAAAGCAGCCGATATCGATCTGCCCGGCCACCACATCATTGTCGGCCAAGGCGTTCTGTTCGAACTCATGGGCCACCCGCAGCAGCTCCAGCGCCTTGCGATAAAACCGCGCGCCGCTGGGGGTCAGCGACACACCCTGGGCGTGATGGCGGATAAACAACTGCACACCAAAACTGTCTTCCAACTGCTTGATGGCGGTGGACACCGACGGCTGGGCGATATACAGCTTGCGCGACGCCTCGGCGACGCTGCCGCATTCGGCGGTGGTGACGAAATATCTGAGTTGGCGCAGGTTGTAGGCAGCCATCGGGGCCTCCGAAAACGGGGGTTTTCGCCCCAAAAACGTGCAAGAAAAACCGGCTTTTTTCATCGATTCAAGCCCATGCAACATACCGGAGCAAAAACCGCCGCGAGATACTTTTTTTAAGGTCTATAGCAACAAACTTACTAATTTACCTCCCCGTGCCCATTGCAGATGATCACTCCAACAACAAAGCGCCGCCGTTGCTGCGCACAGCGAAGTACGTCCACGTACTCACCTTGCCTTGGAGCTCGTCATGGTTACCACTGCAACATCCTCCGCCCCGCTTATCGAAAAACACACGATTGGATACGTGCCCCCGGAAGACCGCCATGGAAAGGTAAGAGACCTGTTCACCCTGTGGTTCGGCGGCAACATCGCGCCGCTGCCGATCGTCACCGGCGCATTGGGGGTGCAGTTGTTCCACCTCAACCTGGTATGGGGCATCGTCGCCATCCTGGTCGGCCATCTGGTCGGCGGTGTGTTGATGGCACTGCACTCGGCCCAGGGCCCGCAAATGGGCATTCCGCAAATGATCCAGAGCCGTGCCCAGTTCGGCTCCCTCGGCGCGCTGCTGGTGGTGGTGATTGCCGGCGTGATGTATATCGGCTTCTTCGCTTCCAACATCGTGCTGGCCGGCAAATCCCTGCATGGCGTGGTCGATGCGGTACCGGTGCCCGTTGGCATCGTGATCGGCGCCATTGGTTCGGGCATCATCGGCATCATCGGTTATCGCTTCATTCATGTGCTCAACCGCATCGGCACCTGGGTACTCGGCGCCGGCATCGTGCTGGGCTTCGGCTACATCTTCACCCATGTGCAGACCACGGACTTCCTGACCCGCGGCAGCTTCAACATTTCCGGTTGGCTGGCCACCGTTTCCCTCGCCGCGCTGTGGCAGATCGCCTTTGCGCCGTACGTTTCGGATTATTCCCGCTACCTGCCGGCCGATGTGCCCGTCGCGTCCACCTTCTGGACCACCTACCTGGGCTCCGCGCTCGGGTCTAGCCTGGCCTTCATCTTCGGCGCCGTCGCCGTGCTCGCCACCCCCGTGGGCATGGACACCATGGACGCCGTCAAACTCGCCACCGGCGCCATCGGCCCGCTGATGCTGGTGCTGTTCCTGCTCAGCGTGATCAGCCACAACGCCCTCAACCTTTACGGCGCGGTGTTGTCGATCATCACCCTGGTGCAGACCTTCGCCTACCGCTGGATCCCCACGGCGAAAAGCCGCGCGGTGATCTCGGTGGTGGTGCTGGCCGCCTGCGCGATTGCGGCAGTATTCGCCTCCAAGGACTTCATCGGCCACTTCGTCGACATGGTGCTGGTGCTGCTGGTGGTCCTGGTGCCGTGGACGGCGATCAACCTGATCGACTTCTACGCGATCCACAAAGGCCAATATGACATCGCCTCGATCTTTCGCGTGGATGGCGGGATCTACGGCAAGTACAACCCACAGGCGCTGCTGGCGTATGCGGTGGGGATCGCGGTGCAGATTCCGTTCATGAACACGCCGCTGTACGTCGGGCCGATTTCCGAACACATCAACGGCGCGGATCTGTCCTGGGTAGTGGGGTTGGTGGTGACGTCGCCGTTGTACTTCTGGTTGGCGAGTCGGGACAGTGCGTATAAGCGCCGGATGGAGGGGGGCAAGTTGGCGGCTGGGGTCTGATACGAACGCCTGGTTGCGCCCCTGGCTAAGGCCCGTATGTCGAACTCGATCAAAAACTGTGGGAGGGGGCTTGCTCCCGATAGCGGCGGATCAGTCACTGGTGGAGTGAATGACCTACCGCTATCGGGAGCAAGCCCCCTCCCACATTGAATCTTCATACATCAGGCAGACCTGACCGCCATCTCAGCGGCGTAGGCTACCAACTCCCCGACGCCCCACCGCCGCCACTGGAACCACCACCACCGGACGAGCTGCTACTGGAATTGGAACTGGAACTTGAACCGCTGGAACTCGAACCCGACCCACCGCCAGACCCCGATCCCTCGCCGACCTTGCCGAAAATAATCAGCGCCACGAACGAAGCGATAGGAAACGCCAGCAGCCAACCGTCGCGACCGTCATCCAGCATCCACCCGGCCACCCCATAGACCGCGACCGCCGCCAGCAGCCGCACGACAAAGCCTGTGCGGCTGGTCCTCCAGGTGTGCCTCATGATCATCAACAGCAGCAGATACAACCCCAGCACCACCAACACAGCGAGCGGCCACGCCAGCCAATGGATAAAACTGACGTTCACATACCGATCCGCCACCCCCAACGCGGCGCTGTAGACCAGCAGCCCGACCACGCCGTAAAACAGCGGCCGTAGCTGCCACAACGCGCCGAAGGTGGCGCCGCCAATCAACAGGGTCAGCGGTATTACAAACAGAAACATCGGCCATTCCCGACCACCGCCCAGCAGCGCCAGCAATAACGTGGCCGCCACGGCGACGATCAAGGCCTTGCGCCAATGCACCTTGCCGGCGGCGAGCAGCACCCCAATGAGGCCGCCCAGCACAAACGCCGCCAGTACCGCGATGATTTGTGGATTGATCCCAGGCCCGGCCACTTTGGGCAGGTCGCCGCCGTCCACCAGCACGGTCAGGGCGTCCACACCCTGTTGAACGCCGCCGGCAAAGTCGCCCTGGCGAAATGCCGGGGTGATGCGCTCTTCGATGATGCGATGGGCTAGCAGGTCGGTGACCGTACCTTCCAGGCCATAGCCCACTTCAATGCGCACCGTACGGTCCTCCTTGGCCACCACCAGCAGGATGCCGTCATCGACGTCCTTGCGCCCCAGCTTCCAGGCGCGGAACAGTTGGTTGGCGTAGTCTTCGATGCCGGTGTCGCCGGTGCTGGGCACCAGCAATACGGCAACCTGTGCGCCCTTGCGCTGCTCAAGGTCGGCCAGTTGCTGCTTGAGGCGCAGGACGCTGCCCGAGTCGAGGGTATTGGTCAGGTCTATGACCCGTTGATCGAGCGCAACGCCAATGGGCGATGTGTCGGCTTGGGCGGTCATCAACAAACTGGCAAACATCAGGACCAGCACGCTCAAGACGGATTGCCGCAGAATCACCATCATCTACTGTTACCTGAAGTTTCTTCCTGAAGGCGCCGACTGTACCTTATCTACGCGCAAACGCGTGACCCAGGCCCTGCGACTCTCTAAACTGCCGCCACGTTGTATAGCAACAAGCCCTCTACGAGAACGCCATGGACCTACGTCACCGCAACAACGTTAATGTGATGGGCCGCGGCGCGGCGACCCTGGTGTTTTCCCACGGCTTCGGCTGCAACCAGGCGATGTGGAATTACCTGGCACCGCATTTTCTCGAACGCTTTCGTGTTGTGCTGTATGACTTGGTCGGCGCCGGCCTGTCGGACCTTGGCGCCTTCGACAAAGCCAAGTACGGCACCCTGGAAGGTTACGCCCACGACCTCGACGAGTTGATCGACGCCTACGCCGAAGGCCCGGTGATTCTGGTGGGGCACTCGGTCAGCGCCATGATCGGCACCCTCGCTGACCGTCTCGCGCCGGGGCGGGTCGCGGCGCACGTGATGATTGGCCCATCGCCGCGCTATATCGACGCCGACGGCTATGTCGGCGGTTTCAAGCGCGACGACATCGAAGACCTGCTCGACACCCTCGACAGCAACTACCTCGGCTGGTCCAGCAGCATGGCCCCAGTGATCATGGGTGCCCCTGGGCAACCCGAGCTGAGCACCGCACTGACCGAGAGTTTCTGCCGCACCGAACCCGACATCGCCAAGCAATTTGCCCGGGTGACCTTTCTCTCGGACAACCGCGACGATGTGATCGGCCTGACCACGCCGGTATTGATCCTGCAGTCGAGCGACGACTTGATCGCCCCCGTGGCCGTCGGCGAATACCTGCACGCTGTGCTGCCCAACAGCACCTATCACCTGGTAGACAACATCGGCCATTGCCCGCACATGAGTGCGCCCCAGGCATGCGCGGCGGCGATGGATGAGTTCCTGGCGCCGTGGGCCAGCGTCAGTGCCGGCTGAGTCGCTGTTCGACAACGCCGCCTGCGCCCTGGCGGTGACCCAGCAAGACGGCACGATTCTGCACGCCAACCAGCGCTTGGGTGAGTGGCTCGGGCTCAGCGCGGCCCAGCTGCTCGGCCAACGTTTTCAAGACCTGCTGACCATGGGCGGGCGGATTTTCTACCAGACCCACCTGGCGCCGATGCTGCGCATGCATGGCAGCGTCAACGAGGTGAAGCTCGACATTCGCCATCGTGACGGGCACAAGGTCACCGTGCTGCTCAATGCCAGCCAACGCCAGCAGGCCGAGGACGTGGTGTATGACCTGGCGCTGTTCGGCACCACCGACCGCGACAAGTACGAGCGCGAGCTGCTCAACGCACGCAAGCTGGCCGAAGCGCTGCTTCAGGAAAAAACCGCCGCCGAACAGGCACTGCACCAGGCCCAGGCCGAATTGAGCCAAGCCTATGCCATTGCCCAGCAACGTGCGTTGTTCGCCGAGCAGATGGTGGCGATTGTCAGCCACGACTTGAAAAACCCCCTCGCCGCGATCCGCATGGCGTCGGACTTTCTTCGCCGCGGCGAACGCACACCCAAGGAACACCAGTTGCTCGGGCATATCGGCCAATCGTCCGAACGCGCCCAACGTATGATCGCCGACCTGCTGGACTTCACCCAGGCCCGAGTCGGCCAGGGCATCACTATCAGGGCGCAGCCACTGGACTTGCACAGGGTGATTCATCACGCCGTGGACGAACTGCGCGTAGCCTTCCCCAGGGCCACGCTGGTGCATCGGGCCGAGGGCCATGGCGACGCGTGCCTGGATGCCGACCGTGTGCAGCAGATGGTCGGCAACCTCGTCGCCAACAGCGTGGCCTATGGTGACCTGCACCAGCCGATCACCGTCACCTCGCGCCTGGGCGCCAGGGGCGGTGAGGTTGCGGTGCACAACTACGGCGCGGCGATTCCCCAAGCGTTGCTGGCCGGGCTGTTCGAACCCATGACCCGAGGCACCCACCAGGGCAGCGATGTGCGCAGCGTGGGTTTGGGCCTGTACATCGTGCGCGAACTGGCCAGGGTGCATGGCGGCGATGTGGCGGTGAACTCCTGCGCGACGCGCGGCACCACGTTCAGCGTGACGTTCCAGGCAGGTACGCCGCACCCTGCATGATCGGCTCGACGCTGCCCGTCAACACCACCCCACCCTGCCCGTCCCATTGCACCGTCAGGGTTCCGCCATCGCATTCGACCTCCACTTTGTCATCCAGCAGCCCACGTCGAACGCCATTGACCACCGCCGCGCAGCAACATGATCCGGAACCCAGCGGCACGCCGCCGCCACGTTCCCAGATTCGCAGGCGGATACGGTTACGCTCGAGCACCTGCACGAAATGCACATTGGTCCTGGCCGGGAACAGCGGGTGATATTCCAGGACCGGGCCCAGCGCTTCGACATCCACCGCAGCGATGTCTTCCACGAAGAACGTACAGTGCGGATTGCCCATGCCGCAGGCGGCCGGCTCGCCGTCGATGGGCAGCACGCGGGTGTCCATCGCCCGCGCCAGCGGCACCGCCTCCCACGCCAACGAGGGTTCGCCCATGTCCACCGACACCCGCTGCCCGTCCACGCGTACGCAGGTGAGCAATCCACGGTCGGTCCGCAGCACCACGGCATGGGTGCCGGCCTCATGCATCAAGCGGTCGGCCACGCCTCGTGTGGCGCTGCCACAGGTTTGCAGCCGCGTGCCGTCGCAGTTCCAGAACTGAATGCGGGCAGCGGCGTCGTCACAGTCGAGCATGACCGCGAGTTGATTGAAACCGATGCCGGTGTGCCGGTCGCCCAGGCGTCGGGCGATCTGCGCCGTGATAGGGTTATCCTGGCCACGGCGGTCGATGATGATGAAGTCGTCGCCGTGGGCGTGCATCTTGACGAAGGGCAAGGTCATGAACGGTCCTGTAGTCGAACGAAACAGCCCCACTCTAACACCCCCGTAGCAGCGAGGAGATGGACCATGCTTATCGTATTCAGCGGCCTGCCCGGCACCGGCAAGACCACGATTGCCCGGGAGCTGGCCCGGCAGATGGGTGCGGTTTACCTGCGCATCGACGTGATCGAACAAGCACTGCGGGAGGCTGGCGCGCTGGCGGGCGATGTGGGTGCCAGCGGTTATGGCGTGGCGAATGCGTTGGCACTGAGTAATGTGCGCCTGGGGCAACGAGTGATCGCTGACTGTGTGAACCCGGTGAGGGAGAGCCGCGAGGCCTGGCGAGGCGTGGCGCGGGCGGCGGGCGTTGAGCTGGTCGATATTCAGGTGATTTGTTCTGATCAGCAGGAGCATCGGCGCAGGGTCGAGAGCCGTGAAAGCGATATTCCAGGGTTGCTGCCGCCGACTTGGCAGTCGGTGCTGGTACATGAATACGAAGCCTGGGATGAGCCGCCGTTCCTGCTCGATACGGCGCGGCTCACACCCGCACAGGCCATCGCGTCGGCCCACGCACTGCTTGATCGTCCCCACGCTCCGCGTGGGCATGCAGCCCGTGACGCTCTGCGTCACCTGCGCAAGGGGACGCGGAGCGTCCCAGGAGGCATTCCCACGCGGGAGCGTGGGAACGAGCCCTGTCAGTCGGGGAAGTTGGCGCGCAAAGCCTCCAGGCCATCGCTGTACACGCCGGCAAACAGCTCCTCCACCGCTGCATCCGTGGTACCCTCAGCCGGCGTGAACACGCCGGACCAGGTTACTTTGGCAGACGATTCGGTCAGCGCTTCGACCTGCACGGTCGACAAGTAGGCACTCACCGGAAACGGCGACTGCTCAATGGTGTAGCTGTAGGTGCGCGCCACGTTGTCGAAGGTCTGCAACCGCTCGACAATCTGGCCGCCATCGGCAGTATGCAGGTGACGCACGCGGCCACCGTCGCTCGGCTCGCTTTTGGCGATGAAGGGCAGCCAGTCAGGCAGGCTGTTGAAGCCACCGATGAGTTTCCAGACCTGGTCAGCCGACGCAGGGATTTCGATCACAGAAGACGCTGTTGCCACAATAAATACTCCAGACCGTTAAAAAATCAGATCGCCATGCTGTCGACAACCCCACCGTCGACCCGCAACGCGGCGCCGGTAGTGGCAGACGACAGCGGTGAAGCAATGTACGCCACCAGGTTGGCCACTTCATCCACATTCGCCGCGCGCTGGATGATCGAAGTCGGCCGCGCGTTGCGCACGAACACATCGGCCTCTTCCCGCGCGGTGCGCCCGGATTGCTGCGTGGCGTCCTTGAGCATGTGCTCAAGGCCATCGGTGAACGTCGGCCCCGGCAGGATCGCGTTGACCGTCACACCGGTACCTGCCAGGCGCTTGGCCAGGCCATGGGACACCGCCAGATTGGCGCTTTTGGTCACGCCATAATTGATCATGTCTGCCGGGGTCGCCACGCCGGATTCAGACGACACAAAGATCACCCGCCCCCAGCCCTGCTCGACCATGCCCGGTACGTAATGCCGCGCCAGGCGCACGCCGGAGATCACGTTGACTTCATAGAAGCGCGTCCATTCACTGTCCGGCGCTTCGAAGAAATCCACATCATTGAAGATGCCCAGGTTGTTGACCAGGATATCCGCGCGGGGTTCGGCGGCGAACAGTGTCTCGGCGCCTTCGACCGTGCCCAGGTCGGCCACGCACCCGCGCAGTTCGGCGCCTGGCACCGCCTGGCGGATGCTCGCCAGTGCCGCGTCGACTTTGCCGCTGTCACGCCCGATCACCACCACGGTGGCACCGGATTGCGCCAGGGCCTGACTGATGCCCAGGCCGATCCCGGCCGTGCTGCCGCTGACGATGGCTACTTTGCCGCTCACATCGATTTTCATGGTTGGAACTCCTGAAGTTAAAGCGGCAGAGGCGCGCGAAGCGAGATCAACTGCGCATCGCGCAACGCCTGCCAGAAGGCTGCTGGAATCTGCTCTGACAACGCCGCGAAGTCTTCGGCAATACGCCCCGGACGACTGGCACCGGGAATCACCGCGGCCACGGCCGGGTGAGCCAGGGAAAACTGTAGCGCAGCGGCCTTGACGCTGACGCCAAACGCTTGGGCAATCGCCTTGATCTGCTCGACTTTGCCGATGATCGCCGGGCTGGCCTGCTGGTATTCAAAGTGCGCACCGCCGGCAAGGATGCCGGAGCTGTAGGGGCCACCGACCACGATCTCAACGTGCTGTGCGAGGGCCGCGTCCATCAGGCGCTGCAAGGCACGGTCGTGGTCGAGCAGGGTGTAGCGACCGGCCAGCAGAAAGCCGTCGGGTTGGGCTTCGGCCAGGTCCAGCGTCAGCTCGCACGGCTCGACGCGGTTCACACCCAGGCCCCAGGCCTTGATTACGCCTTCTTCGCGCAAGCGCGTCAGCACCTTGAACGCGCCGGTACGCGCCTGGTTGAAGTACTCCAGCCACTGATCGCCGTAGAAATCCTGGGCAATGTCGTGAATCCACACGATGTCCAGGCGGTCGGTGCGCAGGCGCTCAAGGCTGTCTTCAATCGAGCGCAAGGTGGCGTCGGCGCTGTAGTCATTGAGCATTTTGTTCGGACGGCCGTGCTCGAACACACCGCTTTTCTCGCCCAGGTCACGGGCGCTTTCTTCGACCTCGTCGAGAATCACCCGGCCGACCTTGGTGCTGAGCACATAGTCGTCGCGGTTGTAGTGGGACAAGGCCTGGCCCAGGCGAATTTCCGACAACCCCGAACCGTAGAACGGCGCGGTATCGAAATAACGCACGCCGTGATTCCAGGCGGCCTCGACGGTGGCCTGGGCTTCGTCTTCGGGAATCGCGCGGAACATATTGCCCAGCGGTGCGGTGCCAAAGCCCAGTACGCCGGGCAGTTTGTCTTTCAAGCTCATGGTGGTTCCTCAATCGGTTCAGGGTCGCGATGACCGTTGAGCAGATCCTAGATTGCCTGGATCGGACCGTCCAAGACATACTACGACCAACTTGAGTCCCGATAGGTCTTATATGATTGATCTACGCCAACTGCGCTACTTTGAAGTGGTCGCTGAAGAACAACACGTCGGCCGTGCCGCCGAGCGCCTGCACATCTCCCAGTCACCCTTGAGCCGGCAGATCGCCCAGCTTGAAGAGCGCCTGGGCCTGACGCTGTTCGAACGCAGCCAGCAACGTATCCGCCTGACCCGCGACGGCCAGACCTTCCTCGCCGAAACCAAGGCGCTGCTGACCCACGCCAACCGGCTGGAGTCCCTGGGCAAGCGCCTGGGCCGGGGTGAAGAAGGCGGTTTGTGCATCGGCTATATCGAGAACGCCATGCACGCAGGCGTCCTGCCCAATGCCCTGCGCGTGCTGCGCGATGACCGGCCTAACGTGCATATCAAGCTGTATAACCTGCCCTCCCTTGAACAGTTGGAAGGCCTACGCCAGCGCAGCCTGGACATTGCCCTGGTGGGCGAACCACCAGCGGCCGACGATCCGGACCTGACTGCCCGCCAGGTGCTCGATGAACCCATGCTGCTGGCCTTGCCCGAACATCACCCGCTGACGCAGCAACACGAGCTGCTGCCCGAGCACCTGGCCGACCAACAGTGGATCGGCGTGCAGCGCAAACCTGGCGCCAGCCCGGCTGACGACTTTGTCGCCGCGTGCATCCGTGCCGGTTTCACCCCACAGATTCCCATGGAAGCCAGCGAGCCCTTCACCGCACTGGGCCTGGTGGCCTCCGGACTGGGCGTGGCCATGGTCCAAAAAGGCCTGAGCCGCAACGCACCGCCAGGCGTGGTGTTGCGCGAACTGCCCTGGCTGAACTACACCACCCCGCTGTGGGCGGCCTGGCACCGGATCAACCTGCGGCCGTTGGTGGAGACGTTTCGCAAAGTGCTGACCGAACCCCAAGGCTGACGCAATCCAAACTGTGGGAGGGGGCTTGCTCCCGATAGCGGTGGGTCAGTCAGCTCATCTATGGCTGATATACCGCAATCGGGAGCAAGCCCCCTCCCACAGTTTGACCGAGTCCATACTGGCATCTTGTAAAGTCCCGCACTTCCCCCTAGCTTATGCGCCCCCCCGCCCAGCGCTTTAAGGCCTTGCCCCATGGTTTTGCGTTTTCGTCCCGTCGTCACTTCACGTTTCGCCCTTGGCCTGTTGTTCAGTGGAGGCATCGGTCACAGCCTGGCGGCGCAGGTTGAGCTGCCGGCGGTGCAGATCCAGGGCCAGGATGAGTCCGGCTATCGCACGCAAACCGCCGCGGTCGGTGGCTTCGATGAGGCGCCCCTGCTCGATACGCCCGCCTCGATCAGCGTGATCAACGCCGCGCTGATCAAGGACCAGCAGGCCCGCCTGCTCAGTGAGGTGCTGCGCAATGACGCCTCGGTGGGCGACAGCTACGCGCCGATCGGCTACTACGAAAACTTCGTGGTGCGCGGCTTCTCGCTGAATGCGGCGAGCAGTTACAAGATCAATGGGCGCACCATCACCGGCGAGCAGAACGTCGCCCTGGAAAACAAGCAACAGGTGGAAGTGCTCAAGGGCCTGGCCGGGTTGCAAAGCGGAATTTCCGAGCCCAGCGGGGTGATCAACTACGTGACCAAGCGCCCTGAGGACGTGCGTTCGGTGACGGTGTCCAGCGATGATCGCGGCAGCGGTTATGTGGCCACCGATGTCGGCGGCTGGTTCGGCAGTGAGCAGCAGTTCGGCCTGCGCGCCAACGTCGCCCACGAGGATCTGAATTCGTACGTGGAGCATGCCAACGGCCAGCGCGATTTTGTGTCCCTGGCCTTCGACTGGAATATCAGCCCGGATGCCGTGCTGCAACTGGATGCCGAATACCAGAACAAACAGCAGCGCTCGGTACCGGGATATCAATTGTTGGGCGGCACTGAAGTGCCTCACGACGCTTCACCGAAAAAGCTGCTGGGGCATCAGACCGGGGGCAAGCAGGTGGGCATCGACTCACTGAACCTCAACGGCAAATTCGAATATCGTTTCAGTGATCAGTGGAAAGGCAACATCAGCGCGGCGCGCAGCAAGGTGGTGATTGACGATTACAGCTCATTTGCGTGGGGCTGCTACGGCTCGGCCAGCTGCAGCTCGGCAAGCGTGCCGAACTACTTCAGCCCCGAGGGCAATTACGACGTCTACGACTACCGCAGCCCTGACGACACGCGGCGTGACGACGAAGTCCAGGCCGCCATGACCGGCCAGTTCGACACCGCAGGCCTGGCCCATGAGCTGACCTTCGGCACCAGCGCGTTTCGCCGGGTGATCGACAAGCGCAAGTCGGTCAATGAGCTCATTGGCACCGCCAATATCGACGCAGATGCGCCGAGCTTCCCGCCGACTGACAAACCGTTGAACGACAGCCACCGCAACCTCGACAGCCGCCAATACGGCCTGTTCGTCACCGACCGCATTCGCTTCAACGAGCAATGGCAAACCATCCTCGGCGGCCGCGAAGTACGCCTGGACGAAACAGCCTTCGACGGCGTCACCGGCAATAAGGCCCGCCACACCCAACAATATGTGTTCCTGCCGCAGGCTTCGTTGATCTACAAACCGATTGAAAACATCTCGCTGTACACCAGCTATAGCAAAGGGCTGTCCCTGGGCGGCACCGCGCCTTGGTTTGCGGACAACGCCGATGAAACCCTGGCGCCCACCACCTCGCGGCAGATCGAAGCCGGGGTGAAATACGACTGGCGCCGCATCAGCTTCGCCGCCGCTGTGTTCCAGACACGCCAGGCCTATCAGTACGCGAAGCCCGCAGACGTCGGGTTCACCTACGTGCAACAAGGCGAGCAGAAAAACACCGGGATCGAACTGTCGGCCAACGGCTGGGCCACCGAGCGCCTGCAGGTTTCCACCAGCGTCGCGGCGATCCGGGCGCGGGTGAACGGCAGCGGCACGCCGGCATACGAAGAGCACCAGGCGATCAACGTGCCCAAACTGCGCGCCAGTGTATATGCCGACTATGCGCTGCCGTGGGTCAATGGCCTGGCGGTGCTTGGTGGTGTGCAATACAGCGCCAAAAAGTACGCCAACCGCACCGGCACTGTGGAGGTGGGGGATTACGCGGTGGTCAATATCGGCAGCCGCTATACCACCCGGGTCGATGGCTATGAAACGGTGTTTCGCCTGAGCGTCGACAACCTGTTCGACAAACGCTACTGGCGCGACGCGGGCGAATACATGGGCGATGACTACCTGTTCCAGGGCGCGCCGCTGACGGCGCGCCTGAGTGCTTCGGTGAATTTCTAAGGTTTACTTGGGCATCTTGCGAAAGCCCACAGCCAGGCGATTCCAGCTGTTGATGGTGGCGATCGCCACGCTCAGGTCAACCTGTTCCTGCGGGCTGAACTCAGCGGCCAGTGTGTTGAAGTCTGCGTCCGGGGCGTGGGTCTGGCTGAGCAGGGTCAGGCTTTCGGCCCAGGCCAGGGCGGCGCGTTCACGCGGGGTAAAGAATGGGGTTTCACGCCAGGCCGACAGCGTGTACAGGCGGCGCTCGGTTTCGCCGCCCTTGCGTGCATCGGCAGTGTGCATGTCGAGGCAGAATGCGCAGCCGTTGATCTGCGAGACGCGCAGGCGCACCAGTTCCAGCAGCGGCAGTTCGATGGACAGTTTGCCGACCGCCGCCTCGAGGGCAAGCATGGCTTTCATGGCGTCGGGGGAAGCGGTGTAGAAATCGGTACGGGTTTGCATGGTGGAACTCCAGAACGGTGGGATTGGTGAGCAGGTTAGTCACCTGGGCGTTCTGGAGAAATAGCCAATCCGGGCGAAGAACAGGTGACCAATCTACAGGCCACGGTTCTTCAACCACTGCAGGAAACCCTTCTTCACCGGCACCATCGGCGCGTCCTCGGTCAGCGCCTGGGCGGCATGCACGCGGAAATCCAACAGCGCCTTCATGGCTTCGCCGATGTCATGCCGCGCATCCAGGCAAGGCTTGAGGTATTCGTTTTCGATGCGGTACAGGGTGCAATAGGTCTTGGCGGTGAAGTCCGCCAGGGTGGCCTGGTCGGACAGGATGCCGGACTCGCCAATCACCTCCCCCGGCCCCATGCGCCCGGCTTCGAACTTATGGCCACCCTTGAGCAACATCACCGAAACCACGCCGGATTCAATGATGAACAAATGGTCGCTGACCTCCCCCGCCGGCAGGATCATGTCGCCGGCGCGGTAGGTGTGCAGGGTCATGTTCTGGCTGAAGGTGTCTTTTTCCTCCTGGCGCAGCGTGGAAAAGATCGACGAACGCTCAAGCAAGGCCCGCGCACCGGAAACCGTGGCGGGCGTGCTGCCTTCGGTGGCAGACAACAGGCCCACGCCCGCCGCCTGCAAGTGCCGGAACGCCAGGTCGTAAAGCTGGTTGCGCACTTCGCGCTTGAGGCCCATGGCCGGCACAAAGCCGCTGATTTCGTACTCAACGCCGCCACTAGCCGACACCTTGAACGCCACACTGGGCGCCGGCTTGGCCAACAGCGCCCGGCAGCCCTGCATCGCCCGCTCGAGGGCCTCGATCACCGTTTGTGGGCGCGCATGGGGGCTCACTTGCAGGCTGACCGCCAGGCCGAACATGTCTGCCGGGCGCGAGAAGTTGATGATCTTGGCCTTGGCCGCCAAGGAATTGGGGATGACCGCCAGGCTGCCCTGGGACGTCTGCAACCGCGTGGCACGCCAATCGATATCGGTGACGCGGCCTTCGGTGCCGTCGATGGAGATCCAGTCGTCGATCTGGTAAGGCTTGGTGGTGTTGAGGACGATCCCGGAAAACACGTCGCTCAGGGTGCTTTGCAGCGCCAGGCCGACGATGATCGCCACGGCGCCCGAGGTGGCGAGCACGCCCTTGACCGGCAGGTCGAGCACGTAAGCCATGGCGGCGATGATCGCGATCAGGAAAATCACGGCGCCCATCAGGTCCTGCAACAACCGTCCGGTATGGCCGACCCGCTGCATCATCACCGCGCCGAGCAATACCGTGAGGGTACGCGCGGCGAACAGCCACCAGCCGATCTGCAACGCGGTGGCCGCCAGGTGCAAGGTGGTGTCATCGGCGTAGGGCGCCGCTTGCATGGGGTTCATGCCGTCGTTGAACAACACCGCGCTGAACACCGCGAAGATCACCAGCCGCGCCGCGAGTTTCCAGTTGGCGAGCGTGGGCGAGATCAGACGCCACACGGCAATGTCGATAAGGATCAGCGCCACGGCGCACAACATCGGGTGATCAGCGATAAATGAGGGCATCCAGGCGACTCCAGGGCGAATGCCGAGAAGATCGCATGAAATGGCGATGGCGGGTATAGCGCAGAAAAAAATGTGGGAGGGAGCAAGCCCTGATGCCAGTCAGTCAAGGCGACACCGAACCTGTGGCGAGGGAGCTTGCTCCCGCTGGACTGCGCAGCAGTCCCATTGTTTGGGGCCGCTTCGCGCCCCAGCGGGAGCAAGCTCCCTCGCCACAAGTTAGTTCTCGCTCCTGCTACTTCTTAACTGACTTGCATTAGGGCAAGCCCCCCTCCCACGGGCTTTCAGGCCTGCATCCGCCCGAACTTGCCCGACTGGAAGTCGGCAAAGGCCTGGTGGATTTCCTGCTCGGTGTTCATCACGAACGGACCGTGACCGACGATGGGCTCGTCGATCGGCTCACCGCTGAGCAACAGCACCTTGGCGTCGTCATTGGACTCCAGGGTGAGCCGGTCACCGTCGCGCTCGAACAACGCCAGTTGCCCTTGACGCGCGACTTCCTCGCCGTTGATCAACACCGTTCCACTCAAGATCACCAGCGCGGTGTTACGCCCGGCGTGCAGGTCCAGCGTAACGGCCTTGCCGGCCTTCAAGCGCAAGTCCCACAGGTCAATCGGCGTGAAGGTACGCGCAGGCCCCTGAGTGCCGGCGAACTCACCGGCGATCAAGCGCAGTTGCCCCGCGTCGCCCGGCAGCCCCAACACCGGAATGTCGCCATCGACGATGGTCTGGTAACCGGCATCGGCCATTTTGTCCTTGGCGGGCAGGTTGACCCACAGTTGCACCATCTCCAACGCCCCGCCTGCGCGCGCAAAGGCTTCGGAGTGGAACTCTTCATGGAGAATGCCTTTGGCGGCTGTCATCCATTGCACGTCACCCGGGCCGATTTTGCCGCCGGCACCGGTGGAGTCGCGGTGCTCGACTTCGCCGTCATAGACGATGGTCACTGTTTCAAAGCCGCGATGGGGGTGCTGGCCGACGCCGCGACGGGTTTCGGTAGGCGTGAAATCGGCCGGGCCGGCGTGGTCCAGCAGCAGAAATGGGCTGATGTGTTTGCCCAAGGTGTCGTAGGAAAACAGGGTGCGCACCGGAAAGCCGTCGCCGACCCAATGGGCGCGGGGGCTGGTGTAGATACCGATCAGTTTTTTCATGGTGTACCTCCAAAGTGCATACACCATAAGTCTCCCAACCGTTGAACACTAGGCGGCGAACGCGGCTTTGAGCGTTCTATGTATAGGACAATACCTTGGGCGTGCGCTGACGCAACAGGTGGAACGCGACGAAGGCCGCGACGGCAAAAACGGCTTGAATAACGATCATCGGCGTTGCGCTGCCGTCACGCAAATGGCTCAACAACACGCCGCTGCAGGTGGCGCCGAACATCTGCGCAAACCCCATCAACCCAGCGGCCAGCCCTGCGCGATGGGCGTTGGGCATCACCCCGCCCGTGACCGCACCGGGTAGCACCAGCCCACCCCCGAGCGTGGCCAGGGCAATGGGCAGGTCCAGGCCGACCACCGAGAGCCCGAACAGCGCATAAATCACCAGTGCCAACACCCCGCCGGCGGCCACCAGCGTCACGCCCATCGTCACAATCCGCTGCGGCCCCAGGCGCAAAATGTTGCGCCGGGCATAGGTGGAACCGACGATCAGCATCGACACGATCAGGCCAAAATTGATGCCGTACTCCAAGCTGCTCAACCCCAGCAGGTTGATGAATACCGCCGACGAACCGGCAATCACCGCAAACATCGCGCCGTAGGTACAGGCCAGCGCCACGGCATAGGCGCGGTACTGGCGGCCCTTGAGCAAATCCAGGTATTGCCCGCCGAGGGTGCGCCAATGTGCGGCCTTGGGATCGAGGTGAGGGTTACTCTCGCGAAAGAACGCCACCGCCAGCAGCCACACCACGCTGCCGATGATCACAGCGAGCACGATGGGCGCGTGCCAACCGAACAGTTTGATCAGCAAGCCGCCCGCCATCGGCGCCACAACAATGGCATAGAGCATGCCGATCATGGTCAGCGCCAGGGCCGGACCCGCCTCGGTTTTCCACACATCGCGTACCACGGTGCGCGCCAGCACCAACGCGGCGCATGCCCCCAGGCCCTGCAGCACGCGGGCGGCGATAAATTGCTGAATGTCCGTCACCAGCAGCATCGACAGCGTCGCCAGCACGTACAGCGTGAGGCCACCGATCAATACCGGGCGGCGGCCGATACGGTCCGACAGCGGCCCGAACAGCAACTGCCCCAGGCCGAACGCGGCCACAAATGCCGACAGTGCCATCAACGCCGAGCCTGGCGGCGCCGCCAATGCCTGCTCGATGGCGCCCAGGCCCGGGATGATCAATTGCGTTGAGACTTCACCCAGCGCTGTCAGCGCAACCAGTAAGAACAACAAGCGGCGCGAAGGTGCCGGGGCGTTTGCCATGGGGAATGTCCGGGGGCTGGATTAATTTATATTTCGACCATAATATGAGCGAAAAATTATGTCCATAATTTTTTGCCCTGTGGTCATCCTGGAGTCCATCATGCCGCCCCTCCCTCTTCGCCTCTTAACGCCCCTGGCCCTGTTGATGGTCCTCAGTGGCTGCAACAGCAAGGCCGACAGTGCCGCTCAAACCTCCCCGCCGCGTCCGGTACTGGCCGTCAAGGTCGAGGCTGGCGGCACCCAGCAAAGCGCGTACACCGGTGTGGTTGCCGCCCGTACCGAAAGCAACCTGGGCTTTCGGGTCAGCGGCAAGGTGATCGAACGCAAGGTCGATCCCGGCCAGCACGTCGCTCGGGGCGACACCCTGCTGGTGCTGGATATCGGCGATTTCGAACTGGCGTTGCGCTCGGCAAAAAACCGCGTCAACGCCGCCCAGGCGCAACTGCGCCAGCGCCGCGACGACGAAAACCGCTACCAGCGTCTGGCCAGTACCGGCGCGGTGTCGCGGCAGATTTTCGACCAGTCGGCGACCAACCTGCGCGTCGCCGAAGCGGAACTGGCGGCGGCGCAATCGGATGCCAGCCAGATCGAAAACCGGCGTACTTATTCAGTGCTCAAGGCCGATGGCGACGGCATCATCACCGACGTCCTGGCGGATCGCGGCCAGGTGGTGGCCGAAGGGCAGATCGTCGCGCGCCTGGCCCATGACGGTGCCCGCGAAGCCATCGTCAACCTGCCCGAACAGCAGCGCGCCCAGGCCGCGCAAAACGCCCTGGCCTTCCCCTTCGGCGCCGCGGACCAGGCCGTCACCGCCACCCTGCGCGAGCTGTCCGCCAGCGCCGACCCCACCACCCGCACCTACCGCGCGCGCTATGTGCTGCATGGCCCGCTCGAACGTTTCGCCCTCGGTTCCACCATCACCGTGCGCCTGCAAGGCAACGGCCAGGCCCAACAAACCCGCGTGCCTATCGGTGCGTTGCAGGATGCGGGGCAAGGCACCGGCGTATGGCTGATCGGTGAAGACAACCGGATCAGCTTCGCCCCGGTGAAAGTCGCCAGTCTCGGCCAGGAAGAGGCCCTGCTCGACAGCGGCGTCAGGCCCGGCCAAACCATCGTCGCCCTCGGCGCGCACCTGTTGCACAGCGATGACAAAGTACGCCTGCTGCCCGCCCAGGCGCTGGCCCTCAACCGCAAACAGGACCAATGAGCATGCGTGGAATCAACCTTTCGGAACTGGCGGTCAAGCACCGCGCCGTCACGCTGTTCCTGATCATCGCGATTATTGCTGCCGGGATCTTCTCGTTCGGCAAACTGGGGCGCGCCGAAGACCCCTCGTTTACGGTCAAGGTCATGACCATCACCGCCGCCTGGCCCGGCGCCACTGCTGAAGAAATGCAGGAGCAAGTGGCCGACCGCCTGGAAAAGCGCCTGCAGGAACTGGACTACTACGACCGCGTCGAGACCATCGCCCAACCGGGTTTCGTTTCGATGCGCATGACCTTCCTTGAATCCACGCGCCCGAGCGAGATACAGGAGCTGTTCTACCAGACCCGTAAAAAGCTCAGCGACGAAGCCGCAAAACTGCCCAAGGGCGTGATCGGGCCGTTTTTCAACGATGAGTATTCGGATGTCTACTTTGCGCTGTATGCCCTGGAGGCCGAACACCTGCCCCATCGCCAGCAGGTGCAAATGGCCGAAACGCTGCGCCAGGGCCTGCTCAACCTGCCGGGGGTGAAGAAGGTCAATATCCTCGGCGAACAGGCCCAGCGCGTGTTTGTCGAGTTTTCCTACGAGCGCCTGGCGACCCTGGGCATCAAGCCCGAACAGATCTTCGCCGCCCTCGCCGCACAAAACGCCGTGGCGCCCTCGGGCTTCGTCGAAACCGCCGGCGCCCGCGCCTACATCCGTATCGATGGCGCCTTCGACAGCCTGGCGCTGATCGAGAACGTGCCGGTGCAAGCCAATGGCCGCGTGCTGCGCATCGCCGATGTGGCCACCGTCAGGCGTGGCTATGAAGACCCGCCCAGCTACCGCATCCGCCATCAGGGCGACCCGGCGCTGATGCTCGGGGTCATCATGCAGAAGCATTGGAACGGCCTGGAACTGGACAAAAGCCTGCAGGCCGAGGAAGCCCGAATCCAGGCCGACCTGCCCTTGGGCGTAAATTTTGCCAAGGTGTCCGACCAGGCGAAAAACATCAGCCTGGCGGTGAACGAGTTCATGCTCAAGTTCTTCGTCGCCCTGGCGGTGGTGATGCTGATCAGCCTGTTGGCCCTGGGCTTTCGCGTGGGGTTGGTGGTGGCGGCGGCCGTGCCGCTGACGCTGTCGATCGTGTTCGTGATCATGCTCGTCACCGGCCGTGAATTCGACCGCGTCACCCTCGGCGCCCTGATCATTTCCCTGGGCCTGTTGGTGGACGACGCCATCATCGCCATCGAGATGATGGTGGTGAAACTCGAAGAAGGCTTTGACCGCATCCATGCGGCCACGTATGCCTGGAGCTCCACGGCAGCACCTATGCTGACCGGCACGCTGGTAACGATCATCGGCTTCTTACCCGTGGGGTTCGCGCGATCCGGTGCCGGCGAGTACGCCGGGAATATCTTCTGGATCGTAGGCTTTGCCTTGATTTCATCCTGGTTGGTGGCGGTGGTGTTCACGCCGTATCTGGGCGTGAAGCTGTTGCCGCAGATCAAGCCGGTGCCCGGCGGGCATGATGCGATTTACGCCGGGCGCTATTACCAGAAACTGCGCGGCCTGGTGGAGGCCTGTGTGCGAGGGCGCTGGCTGGTGACCGGGCTGGTGGTGACGGCGTTTGTGCTGTGCGGCCTGGGGATGGCGGTGGTGAAGAAACAGTTCTTCCCCGACTCCGACCGTTCCGAGCTGATTCTGGAGGTGTACATGCCGCCCGGCAGTGCGTTCAAAAGCACCGAAGCGGTGGCGGCGCAGGTGGAAAAAGCCCTGTTGCAGGAACCGCAGACGAGCCTGGTCGATACCTATGTAGGCGGCGGCGCACCGCGTTTTTTCCTGTCGTTGAACCCTGAGCTGCCGGACCCGGCGTTCGCCAAGCTGATCGTGCAAACCCCGGATTCCCACGCCCGCGATGCCTTGAAAGTGCGCATGCGCGAGCGCATCGCTGCCGGCGAGTTTCCAGCGGCGCGGGTGCGCGTCACGCAATTGGTGTTCGGCCCGCCGGTGCCATTCCCCGTGGTGTTCCGTGTGTCCGGTCCGGACCTGGACACGCTGCGTGGGCTGTCCGAACAGGTGCGCCAAGTGGTGGCCGGCAACAAACTGACCCGCGACGCCTTCCTCGAATGGGGCGAGCGCGCCAGCGGTTACCGCCTGGTGCTGGACCAGGATCGCCTGCGCCTGCTGGGTTTCACCCCCGACGAGGTCAAGTCGCAGCTCAACGCCCTGCTCAGCGGCAACCCGATCACCGAAGTGCGTGAAGGCAACCGCACCGTGTCCGTGGTGGCCCGCGCCCAGGGCAGCCAACGCGAAGACCTCGGCAACCTCAACAACATGACCCTGGCCAACAGCGCCGGCACGTCGGTGCCGCTGGCCCAGGTCGGGCATTTCCAGGCGGTGATGGAAGAACCGATCCTCAAGCGCCGCAACCGCGCCACCACCGTGGAAGTGCGCGCCGACATCATCGACGGCGTACAACCGCCCGATGTGGAAATGGCCGTGTACAAAGACCTGCAGCCGCTGATCGCCAAGCTGCCCACTGGCTACCGGATCGACATCGGCGGCCCGGTGGAAGAAAGCGCCAAGGCCAACGTCGCCCTGGCGGCGCTGTTCCCGATCATGATCCTGCTGACGCTCACGGTGATCATGTTCCAGGTGCGCTCCTTCGGCGTGATGCTGATGGTCTTCGCCACCGCGCCGCTGGGCCTGATTGGCGCGGTGCCGACCTTGCTGCTGTTCAACCAGCCGTTCGGGTTCAACGCGATCCTCGGGCTGATCGGCATCGGCGGCATTCTGATGCGCAACACGCTGATCTTCACCGACCAGATTCGCCAGAACCAGGACCACGGCATGCCGATCCGCGAGGCCATCGTCGAGGCAACCGTGCGCCGAGCGCGGCCAGTGATCCTCACCGCACTGGCGGCGGCGCTGGCGTTCATTCCGCTGACGCTGTCGGTGTTCTGGTCATCCCTGGCCTACGTGCTGATCGGCGGGGTGCTGGTGGGCACGGTGTTGACGCTGCTGTTCCTGCCGGCGCTGTGCAGCCTGGTGCTGCGCGACAGGGTTGCTGAAACTTCCCACGTAACCGCCGGATAAGCTCTACTCCCCTGCCCTGAAAACCTCTGCAAAGTCCCTCGCCTGATCAAACAGTGCGAGGGAGTGCAGATGGTTTTTCCAGTGAGAGCCCTGATCGATGGGGCTCACCCATGATCGAAGCAACCGGCCGAGCCATTGGCTTTCTGGTGCTGGCCGCGATGGATTCAAAGACGCGGGACGTCGAATCCGTGCTCAGCGATTTCCGCGGCTGCCTCAACCACTACGACACCTGGGCGCAGAACTTCTTCAGCTCTGCGGCACTGGATGTGGAGCAGGTGTTCAAGGTTGGGAACGAGGTGGCGCTGGTCGCCCCGATCAACCGTTCGATCTTCCCCAGCAGCACCGTCGCTACATGCCAGGCCAACGGCACGTTGACACTGGTGCATATGTTCCAGAGCTCGCGGTTCGTGCCGATCGGCAACACGCCGGTGATGTTGCAGCGCATCGACCCAAACGGCGGCCCGCTGGGCGAGCCGATCCATAAAACCATCGGCCCAAGCGGCATCCTCGAAGTCACCGAGTGTGACCGCAACCAGCGGTACCGGATCAGTTTCTACCCCGACGTTTCCTCGGCGCATTTCAAGGCGCTGTATGCCTCTTATCAGTCGGTCATCACGCCACTGGAAAGCTGGCTGCGCAGCGAGTGGGGCACCACCTTTGAACCGCTATGGAAGGGTTATTCCGAAGCGAATTTTCTCCAGCGTTACCTTTCGCTGCACCGCGCTTATGCCCAAGGCTTTGGCGAAGTTCTTTACTCGGTTTGGGACAACATCACGCAGTTACTCCAGTGGTTGTCCGACCCGCTGGCCAACGCTGAAAAGCTGCTGCATTACCTTTCCCAGGACGAGCTTGAAAAACTGTTGGCGTTAAGTGCCGAGACCCTCGCCAAGGGTTTGCTGGTGCTCAGCGATGAGCCTTTGCTGTTCGCTCACCTGGCGGCCCTGGTCAGCTGGATGCGCATGCTGCCACCGCCGTATATGAACGAAATGCTCGGGGCGATTGGCGCCGAGATCGTCATCACCCTGTTATTGGGACTGGCGTCGGCCGGCATGGGTTTTGTGGTGCGCATCAGCACCAAAGTACTGGCCGGCATCAAGTCACGCCGGGTGCGCAGGTGGCTGGAGCAGATAGCCGCGCAGTTCGGCACAGCTCGCTTGGAGGGGCACACCGAAGCGCTTAAGCCGGTGTTGCTGGGCAGTGCCCCAATACCGATCAAGGCGGTGCCGGTGGCGCCTTTGAAGGCTGGCGACACGCTGGTTTCGAACGCGGTGCCGGCGGTGCGCAGCAAGACGCAGCGTACGGCGTTGGTGCGGCAGGAGGCGGTGGATGATGTGCCCGCCCCGTCTAAAAATCCGGCTGGGGAGGCTGCTGACTCTGCGGATAAAACCGTCACCCACGGCTGCCCGGTATCGATGGTTACCGGCGAGGAACTGCTGACGCTCACCGATGGCGCGCTGGATGGGGTCTTGCCGTTCGAGTGGACGCGCTTGTATCGCAGCAGTGCGGTGGAAGTGGATTGTGGGCTGGGATTTGGTTGGAGTCATGCGCTGGCGCAGCGGCTTGTGGTGGCGGGCGATTCGGCGGTGTGGACCGACCATGAGAATCGCTCGACCACCCTGCCCTTGCCGACGGTGGCTCGGCCGGCGATTACCAACAGCCTGGCGGAAGCGGCGATTTATTTGGGCTCGGTTCCTGATGAACTGGTGTTGGCCCAGGGTTCGCGCTTCTACCATTTTCGCGACGGTGTACTGACGACAATCAGCGATGCGTATGACAACCGGTTGTTGGTTGTTCGGGATCGGTTGGGACGGATTGAGCGACTGGATAACGGCGTGGGCCGCTCTTTGCTCTTGCGCTATGAGCTGGATCGCATTGTCGCGGTGGACTACCAGGTTCATCGCGCCACGGGGCATGAACCCTTCGTCTGGGTGACCGAGCAGAACGTCGTTTCCTACGCCTATGACGATAATGGACGACTGGTTTCAGCGACCAACGCTGTCGGTGAAAGCGAGGTTTATCGGTACGACGAGCAGCACGTCATTCTTGAGCGCCAACTGGCCGGTGGGGCGAGTTTCTTCTGAGAATGGGAACGCGCTGGCAAGGCAGCGCGCTGTGTCCGGCATTGGGCCAGTTTTTCGCAGATGGACACGCGGTATGCCTGGGGCGATGACGGTCGCGTCACCGTGCATAACGCCGACGGCAGCCAGGAAGTTTACGTACATGACCAGCGGGCGCGGCTGATACAGCGCATCGATCCCGACGGCGCCCAGCATTTCAAATCCTACGATGACAAGGGCCGCCTGACCGTCGAGCAGGACCCGCTGGGTGCGGTGACGGCCTATCAATACGACGACGCCGGACGCTTGGTCGCGCTGTTTCCGGGGGATGATGAGGCGACGTCCTACGAGCATGACAACGGTTTCGTACGGGTTGTAAGACGTGGTGAGGCGGTCTGGAAATACGAGCGTAATGACCAGGGCGATGTCATTCGCCAGATCGATCCGGATGGCAACGCGACTGACTACAGCTACGACAAACAGGGGCAATTGACCGGGGTTTGGTACCCCGACAACAGCTGCCATCGCTTGGTGTGGAACGAACGCGGGCAGCTCGTTGAAGAGCAGTTACCGAATGGCGGGATCAAGCGCTATCGCTATGACGACCTGGGCCGGCAGGTTGCGCGTGAGGATGAAAATGGCGCGCTGACCCAGTATCAGTGGGACGCCATAGGCCGCCTGCTAAAGCTGACCCAGCCCGGCGGTACTTGCCGGGAATTCAGCTACAACCCCTACGGAAAAATCACCGCCGAACGCGACGAACTCGGCCACGTCACCCGCTACGAATACGCCGACGGCCTGCACCTGATCAGCCGCCGCATCAATGCCGACGGCACCCAGGTCAACTACCGCTACGACAACGCCCGCTTGCTGCTCACCGCCATCGAAAACGAAGTCGGCGAAACCTACCAGCTCGACTACCACCCCAACGGCCTGATCCAACAGGAAACCGGCTTCGACGGCCAACGCACCGCGTACGCCTACGACCTCAACGGCAACCTGCTGGAGAAAACCGAATACGGCGACGACGGCAGTCAGCTGATTACCTGCTACGAGCGCGACCACGCCGGCCGCCTTGTAAGAAAAATCCTGCCCGACGGCAGCGTTGTTGACTATGCCTACGACCGCCAAGGCAACCTCGTCAGCGTCGACGACGGCCACTGGTTCCTTGCCTACGAGTACGACCGCCAAAACCGCCTATCCGCCGAACACCAAGGCTGGGGCACGCTGCGCTACGGCTACGACGCCTGCGGCCAACTTCAGCATTTACGCCTACCGGACAACAACCGCCTCACCTTCAACCACGACAAAGGCGGCCATCTTGCCACCGTCGAACTGAACGGTGCGCTGCTCACTTCCCACCTGTTCAAAGCCGGCCGCGAACACCAACGCCAACAAGGCCAACTGCTCAGCCATTACCACTATGACGAGCAAAACCGGCTACATACCCACGCCGTCACCCAACAGCAAAACCACCTCTACCAACGCCACTACGACTACGACAAAACCGGCAACCTCACCCGCCTGCACGACACCCGCAAAGGCGAACACCTTTACCGCTACGACCCACTCCACCGCCTGACCCGCGCCGATCACTCGCAAGACGTCCAGGAACGCTTCGGCCACAACCCGGCCGGCAACCTGCTCATGCAAGACAGGCCAGGGCCGGACATCGTCGCGGGTAATCGGTTGGTGATCCAAGGCGATCACCACTATGACTATGACGCCTTCGGCAACCTGATACGCGAGCGACGTGGCAAGGGTCACTCACTCGTCACCGAATACCGCTACGACTGCCAGCACCGGCTGATCGGCATCACAAAGCCCAATGGCCAAACTGCCAGTTATCGCTACGATCCGTTTGGGCGGCGCATCAGCAAAACCGTCGATGGAAAAACCACCGAGTTCTTCTGGCAAGGCGACAAGCTGATCGCCGAACACCATGCGGATCGTCATCGCAGCTATCTCTACGAACCCGACAGCTTCCGCCCATTGGCACTGCTGGAAGGCTTCGGCCCAGCAGAGACCAAGCCCTACCACTACCAACTCGACCACCTCGGCACGCCGCAAGAACTCACCAACCCCGACGGCGAAATCGTCTGGTCCGCCCATTACCGCGCCTACGGCGAAATCAGCCGTCTCGACGTAGGCAAAATCGACAATCCGCTGCGCTTT
This sequence comes from Pseudomonas sp. R2-37-08W, assembly GCF_003851705.1. NCBI lineage: Bacteria > Pseudomonadati > Pseudomonadota > Gammaproteobacteria > Pseudomonadales > Pseudomonadaceae > Pseudomonas > Pseudomonas sp. R2-37-08W. The sequence goes on from NZ_CP027728.1 coordinate 3,364,649, forward strand.
CAAGGCCAATACTTCGATCAGGAAAGCGGCCTGCACTACAACCGCCATCGCTACTACAATCCGGATATTGGTCGTTACCTGACGCCTGATCCGGTGAAACTGGCGGGTGGGATCAACGCGTACCAGTACGTGCTTAATCCTACAAGGTGGGTAGACCCTTTAGGCCTAAACACTTGTCCAGGCGAAAAAAAATGTCAGCAGAGCAGTTATGACGATCCTGAGGCATTGCCAAAGGTCAATGAAAACAGCCCGCTCACACCTACAAGCCCAAGTGCGCCACCTGAGATGGGCTACCACAGGGAGATCTATGCGAGCAAACCCGTAAAGCCGGAAGAAGCCGTTCAGAAATGGGAAGAGTTTTTGGGTCCGCCCCCTCATACGAACATCAACCCACGAACGGGCGGACCTGATCGCGACAGAATTGTTTCCGGCGATGCAAAAAGAAGCATCCGTTACGGCCCTCATGAAATGAACAGCAAGCCGAGCAAGCATCATTACCATGAGGAAACATGGACGCTTGAGTTAAAAACCAACATGATGAATGTAGACAATACTGTTGTACGAGTCCCATTAACGGAGAAGTGAAATGAAAATACGAACTATCGACGTTTTTTCCGAACAAGATACTTTATATGTGGAATTCAGCTCGCCTTTTGGAAATGGTACGGCTTTCTGGCGCGGCGCCAAACCAAGTATCGGTGAAGACTTGGATGTGGAATTCGAATTAGACGAAATATTTTTCTGGAAGAAAAATATTGATCTTTCTTCTGACACGACCCCGAAAATCACCGCAAACGATGGTACATACACCATAACTGGCGAGCTTATTAACGACACAGACAACCATGCAATACTAAAGTTAGGGGATTCAGTAATCCTTATAGAACTGAATCAACCAATCTCGCACAACGTCGGCTTCGTTGATATCAGAACTACTGCCGTTCACTTTTATCCGACTAACATTTAGGCCAACAAACAAATCTGCCCCTTTTCCCGCACGCAGCGTTTCCAAGCCCATGAACCAAGACTATCCTGAATTACAACAATTCCTTGCTGGATATTTCAATCAAGACTGGATTGATGATCACGACAGCGCAAACGACGTAATTAATTTCTTTAGATCCGAATCTTCCGACGAAACACTGACCACAGTACAACTCGAACTGGCTAAATTAATTTCCACCCCCAAAACCGAACAAGAACTTCAACATTATCTGCTTTTCGATATCGGATGCTACTACTATTATCCTAACGAATGGAACGATGGCAGAACTTGGTTAAAGCACGTTGCTTCAGCGTTAAAAAATGCTCAGATTTTAAATAGTAGATAACACAAAATCCGAATCGGATTTTTCTACCAAAACAAATAATTTTCTATTACTGGTTATGAGGTTGCCATGCAGCCCACGCGAGCAAGCTCGCTCACCACAGGTCAAGCAGCATCCGTAAATACCCTAACTGTAGCCATCTTTTTAAAAACACGAACTCCGGAGACTAACCAAATGATCTCGTTAGACTTCCTGCAAGGCACAATCACTTACGATGAGTTGTCTATGGTGCAGAATTGCGCGATTGAGCATCAAGCCCAACACCTGAAGGAGGACATGCTGCAGGTAGAGTACCCAGACGGGTTCCTCATTGACGTAGGCTGGTATCCCTCGTTCGACCCTAAAGGCCAATTTCAAATCAGGGCTGTTAAGAATCATGAATGGGACCTTCCAACTTTAACGCTTACTGCACAATCAATTGACGCGTTAAGAGAAGCGCTGGTGCTCGCACAGGTTTCGATTAATACAGAACCTCAAACAGCAGCAACCTCCATGATGCTTGATAACACTCAATCAATTGCCCTTCCCACTCCACCCATCCAGTAGGATCCGCTGGGATTAACTTGCGTATCCGGGCGGTGCCCAGGACAAAACGACAGAGCGTTAGCAAAAAAAATGAGCAAAAGCCTCCAGAAGCTAGCGACTCCATCCGGTCGTCAACATATGAACAGGCAGCAAATAAAGCATTGGATTGGCTGCTTGAAAATAATTTCCGCGCAGAAAATCCAACTCCGGGAAGATTCGGTCCACACAAAGGGGAACCAATTGGAATGCAGACGGCTGACGGCAAAACTGGCTACCGCGTCGAGCATGACGACAAAAGCGGCGCTGATATAAATGTTTGGTCTGCGAAGAAAAAGGGACCACACTATCTCTTCGAGGCTAGTCCGAAAACCGTATTAAAACTGACTAAAAGGTTTGCAAAAAAATGAGCTATTTTGATGATGAGCTAATTACGGAGCTGAGATCTCACAATATTGCCTTTAATATTCTCCCTGAAAATGATCACGCTTCCATTGTTAGAGAAATCAATGAAACTATACCTTTTTCAGGAAGCAAGATTGCATGGAGCAAATTAAATAAAAGCATTAATTTTGGTGGCGACCTTCCGGACTTTTCAACTTCAAAAATGGCCAAGGAAATCAAAAAATTCGCCGACGATAAAATAATTTTTTTGGGTGATTCGGCTTGTGACGAAGCTTACTGCATAAACCTAGAACAACTAGAAGATGCACTCAGAATTTTCTCAGAAATACCACAACACACATATATACTTCAAAAACAGCTAGACTGGATTGCTTGCATTTCATTTGAAGGCGATATCGACTTTGCACTATTGAAACCCTCCGCACCACAAACTTCCGCGCTTTGAGAAATAGACGTTGAAAGCCATATAGAGAAATTAACGGACTATAACAAAACTTATCTTTTCGGCACAAATTCTACTTTAGACGCAGGTGTCCGCAAACAGAACCATCTAATTAAAGGTGACAGGTTTATTTAATAGTTTACCGACTATCGTCAAACCCAAATAAATCGCCCCCTTTTATCCGAAAATCAGTACAGGGACATCCTCGGCGCCACTCCAGTAAAAACTGATGAAACTTACGTAGCTACTCAATACCTAATCCCCGCAATACTGGATAAAAATGGAAGACCTAAAACAGCTTATACAAAATTATGACTCTGAAAAAGAGCACCCAAGATGTCAATAATTCGCGGCCTGCTATTTACTTATGACATCGAGAACACAGATGACCTGAAAAAAAGAAAAGCTCATAGCGTCAAAAGACGCAAACAACGAAAAATAACTTATTAAACTTTTTAACGAACTGACCAAACCGGAATTTCTGACATATACCAAACCTGAGCAAGAGGCCATATACTTCTAAAGCTGGTCCCCGTTACCCGATTTAAGATTGGTACCCTGTAATGAACTACTTGGAACAAGAAATAGACGAAGCCTGCATAACGTTGGCTATAAACGCCAAAAAGCTTGGGCTGAACGAACTCATAACGTTGGTAAATGGTCTCACGAAACATTTTTTCAGATTTCAAAGCAACGTTCTCGACCCAGTCGAAATGAACGAGAAAGGCACCGAACACAACCCCAACTTTTGGAAGGAAATACAGCATCGCATTGACAAAAAAAATTTGATTCTTTTAGTGCTTGACTCAGAATATAGAGGCTGGGAAATCGACTGTGCGAAAAATATTACATCTATTTTAGGTGAGACCTCGGGATACCCTTTCTGGATAACGAATAGAAAGCTTACGTTCCTAGTACACATGGATGATCATGACTGTGTCATTTGGGTTTGAATGGCGCTCACCAGAATTTTATACATACACCTTGGAAGAACAGGACTGGTATATCGAAACCATCAGATATTACCTATCAACCGAAGAAACTTTCGACTCAGTCTTTTATCTTTTTGACACATATTTTGAAGATGACATTAACGACAATAGAGCATTTGTGAAGACCTTACTCGAATGTCTGACTCGTTATCGAACTGAGGCGACGACCTAGTAGAACCACCACACCCTCTCAAAACCATAATTCCCTGTGGCGAGCAAGCTTCCCCGCATTCCCTTTCGAACAAGGACCATGCTGAAAGACCCGTTTTTAAATGAGCCGTTCGCCCCAAGCCTAATGTGGTTTATCGGGGTATTTGATATTTACGACCGCGAGCAAGAGGTCGGTATAGAGATTAGTAAATATGACCCAAAACAACAAGTCAGACAGAGAAGAACCAATAAAACGTTACGCGTTGAATTTAAGCTACCTATCGTATAGGCACAAATACGCGCTAACTGAAAGCTTAAAAAACAAGCTGAATCAAGAGATCTACAACTTCCATAACTTATTTGAGATGAGCGAAGATAACACTGGATCTTGACCAAGAGCATAATGGTATGAACTTGATAATCCAAAGGATTTTCTAAGAGAGATTTATCTTTTAGCTAAAGATGCGTGGAAAGACGACCTTCAAAAAGCAAGCCGCGAAGACCAGTCAACCTGGTAGAAACACCGCTACTTTTTCGGAAGAATCAACTCCCTCGGGCGGGCGAGGTCGCTCGCCCGCTGCAAAAACCCCATCAGCAAAAGACCTCTGCTTGTAGTAATAAGCGTGCATTAAATAAATCCGCAAACTTATTTCAACTAGGAAATTGAAAATGTTATTTCACCCAGACTCCGACACTATCCCCTTCGACGCCAGCCTTTACTATTTTGTGGGAATTTTTGATATTTATGACAGGGAGGAAACCAAAGGGGAAGAGCTCGCTTGCTTCAACCCTAATGACCGTAAAGATAGAGAAACCCTCATAGCAAAGTACTGCCTAGATCCATACAAAAAACTATCCTATCGACACAGGTATAAATTAATAGAAAACTTATCTATCGCATTAAACACCCAAAATTTCAACTTCCACTCTTATTTTGAGAATGACCCAGATAAGTGTTCTACTATGGCTTGGGACGAAACGGAAATAGCCGATCCACGTGATTTCTTCGCCGACATATATCGCCTAGCCAACGAGGCCTGGAAAGACGACCTCGAAAAAGCCAGCCGCGAAGACCAATCAACCTGGTAGCCCCCTGAAATACCCTCCCCCTTGTGGCGAGCAAGCAAGCTCCCTCGTCACAAGTACACGACCCGCTCAGCGCTTGGAAAGCTCCATAATCATCCGACTTAACAAATACACCCGAGGCACCACGCTCTCCACCTCGGCATATTCCTCCGGCGTGTGAATATTCCCGCCCACTATGCCAAACCCGTCCAGCGTCGGCGTCCCTACCCCGGCCGACAAGCTCGCATCCGCCGCGCCGCCGCTGCCTTCGATGGTCAGGGTCTTGCCCAGTTCGCCGTAGATGCCTTGGGCAATCGCGACCAGTTTGTCTGACTCCGCGGTTTGCGGCATCGGTGGCAAGCCGCGTTGCAGGCTGGTCTTCACTTCGGTTTCGGGGATCAGTTTGTTCGCGGAGACCCGTGCCAGGTCCTTCTCGATGCGGTCGAACTCTTCCGGCAGCGCGGCGCGTACGTCGGCCTTGGCGGTGGCTTGGTCGGGGATGACGTTGGTGCGGTCGCCGGCCTTGAGTACGGTGAAGTTGATGGTGGTTTTTTTCTCGGCGTCGCCCAGCTTGCCCAGTTGCAGGATCTGGTGTGCGGCTTCCATGGCGGCGTTGCGCCCCAGTTCAGGCGCGACGCCGGCGTGGGCGGCTTTGCCTTTGACTTCAACCACGGCGGTGGCGCTGCCTTTGCGCCAGACCACCAGGCCGTCGGCTGGGCGGCCGGGTTCCAGGTTGAGGGTTACGTCGTGGCTCTTGGCGGTGGTGCGGATCAGTTCGGAGGCGGCGTCGGAGCCGGTTTCTTCGCTGGCGTCGAGCAGGAAGGTGATTTGTGCATAGTCCTTGAAGCCTTGGTTTTTCAGGACTTTCAACGCGTAGATGCCGGCGACGATGCCACCTTTGTCGTCCATCACGCCGGGGCCATAGGCGCGGCCGTCCTTGATGTGGAACGGGCGTTCGGCGGCCGAGCCTTCCTTGAACACGGTGTCCATGTGCGCCATCAGCAGAATTTTGGCCTTGCCGGTGCCCTTGAGGGTGGCGATCACATGGCTGTTGTTGGCGGCTTTGTCCGGCACCAGCTCGATGCTGAAACCCAGCTGTTTCAATTCATCCACGGCGATGTCGCGCACTTGGGTCAGGCCGAGCTCGTAGCCGGAGCCGGAGTCGATATTCACCAGGCGCTCCAGCAGTTTCAGGGCCTCGGCCTTGTACTGTTCAGCGTCCGCCTGGATCGGCTTGTGGGGTTCCGCGCTGTAAGCCGGTACGGCGAAGGACAAGGCCAGGGTGGCGGCCAGCAGGGTGCGGGGGAAGGTGAAGAGCATGGACCGATCCTTGTTTTTTGTTGAGGGGTACCGCCACACCCTACCCCACTAAACGGACCGCAACCAAGCCCCCTGCAGCGAGCTGACCCGGTTGCGCCCGCTGCTTTTGGCCTCGTACAAAGCCTGGTCGGCATCGTTGAGCCAACTGGTGGCGTCGGCGTGGCTCGGCAGGTATGGCGCCAGGCCGATACTCAAGCTGGCGCGCAAGGTCGGGTCCTGGGCGTAGGCCAAGGCGTTGAAACGATCACGCAGCGCGTCCATCACTTCAGTGGCACGGTTGAGCGGCATGTCCGGCAGGATCACGCAAAACTCATCGCCGCCGTAGCGTCCGGCAAGGTCGGTGGCGCGCAGGTTCTGGCGCAATACCCGGCTCAACTGGCGCAGGACAATATCGCCGGTGACATGGCCATAGGTGTCGTTGATGATTTTGAAGTGGTCGATATCGATCAGCGCGATGGCCGCACCGGCCGGGCCGCGACGGCAACGTTGGAACTCGATTTCCAGGTGATCCTTCCAGGCGCCGTGGTTGAGCAGGCCCGTCAGGCTGTCGGTGCGGCTCAGGGCCAGCAGCTCGCGCTTGTGCCGCGCCAGGGTCACGGCCTGGCGGTAGCAGATCCAGCCCAGGGCCAGGGGATACAACGTCAGGATCGGCAGGCAGGCATACAGCTGGGCCTGGGTGGTGACGCCGATGAATGCGGGCGCGACTATCAGCAGCGCCGTGGCGATGCCCAGCGCCTGGGCCACCCACCCCGCCAGCAGGAAGCGCGGCCCGCCGATGGCGACGTTGTTCATGCTCATCATCGATAAGGTGGTGACGCTGGGCAGCGGGTTGAAGTGCATCGCGCCGACCCAAAAGCCGCCGCAGAAGGAATCGAATAGCAGGTTGCGGCGTTCACTGCGCAGGGTATGAGCGGCACGCAAAGACGCTTGGAACGCCAGGTGCGGCCAGATAAACGCGTTGATCAGCATCCAGGCCCACACCCATGGGGACGGGTTCAGCGGATACATGCCGAACGCCACACAAACAAAGCCGAGCGCCAGCCCCAGGAGGCGCGATTTGTACAAGCGCGAAGCGAGCGGAAGTCCATTTCCTCCGACGGCTGCCATGATGGGGGTTATTCCTGGGTGAGTCCCTGGAGTCTATCAGGGCGACGGCAAATCGCCACTACTGCTTACAGGCTGATACTTCAGTGGGAAAACCCGCGTGCCAGCATCAATGCCACGCCGAGCAACATCACCGCCGTGATCCGCTGCAACATCACGCGCCGCTTGGGGTTTTCCAGCAGATGTTTGATGCGCTGGCCGAAATAGCAGTACAGGCAACCACTGGCAAATTGCAGCAACAGGAAGGTCAAGCCGAGGATCGCGATATCCGCCGCCGAGCTGTGCTCCCCGGCCCCGGCGAACTGCGGGAAGACGGCGCTGAACATGATGATGGTCTTGGGGTTGGAAAAGCCGGTCAGCAAGCCCTTGCCGAACAGGCTGCGCGAGCCCTCCACGGCGCCGGCCTTGTCGATCGACACGCCGCTGCTGGTCCACTGCTTGTAGGCCAGGTAAAGAATGTAGGCCACGCCGACAAACTGGATGGCCTGGGTAATCGCGAGGTTGCCCTTGATCAGCTCGGAAAAGCCCACGGCAAAGATCAGGATCGAAATCAGGTACGACACACTGGCGCCGATCTGCGCCGGGATCGAACTGCGCAGGCCGTCCTTCAGGCCCAGGCTCAATAACAACAGGGTCATGGGGCCGGGACTGAAGGTCATGGTCGCGCAAAACAGCAGGAAGTAGAGAAACGAAGACAGCGTTAACGCACTTGTCATGGTCAGGGACCTTGAATGGGGCGCACGCCGCACGCGTGCGCCCATGGTTTACATCAGGCGACCGCGATTTCGGTCGTCAGGGATTCGCGGTACATCAAGGCCAGGTCAGCCAGGGCGGCCTTGGCGGTCTGGTTGCGGGTTTCGAATGCCACCAGGCCTTTCCAGTTGGTTTCGACGATGGCCTGCATGACGTCGGCGTAGTCGCAGTTGCCGTCGTGAATGCCGAAGTGCTGGTCTTGCACGCCGTTGTTGTTACTGAAGGAAATGCCCTTGATCAAATGGTGATACTTGCGCACTACCGCCGCCGGCAGGCCGTTCTCGATATTGGCGTGGCCGGCATCGAGGAAGAAGTACACGTTGTCATGGGCTTGCAGGCGCTCGAACACAAAAGCGTATTCCGCCTCATGGGTGAAGATGTAGTGGAACGGGCGATAGTTGACGTAGTTGGACAGGTTTTCCAGGTAGATGTCCGTACCCTGGGTCGCGGCGTAAGCGGCCAGTTCCTGGACTGACTTGAGGTAATGTTCCAGGGCAACTTTCTTGGCCTTGAGCACCATTTTCGGTTCGACGATGCAGCCACCGTGAATGATCAATGGCGCGCCCAGGCGGCTGGCGATATCGATTTCTTGCTTGACGTAGGCCACCGCCGCCACGCGGAACGCCTCGACGTCACTGGCCAGCGGCGCCTTGAAGTTGCCGTGGAAGACCGGCTTGACGCCGCTGGCGGCGATTTGCGCGCGCAGGCTTTCGATGCGCGCCTCGGTCCAGTCATCGACCATTTCGCCGAACAGGCTGCCGTCGACATACCAGTGGGTGCACTGCCCTTCGATGGCGGCTTGCAGGCCCTGTTCAGCGTCCAGGTACTTCTGGTGGGCCACACCGGTACAGAACGGCACGGCAGAGTTGATCAGTTTGCTTTCCATGGAGCGATTCCTTTCGTTGATGGAGGGTCAGGCGTGTGAAGGGTCAGCGAGTTCGATGGCCATGAAATCGGCCTTGGTCACGCCGCAATCCGGGCATGTCCAGTCTTCAGGCACCTCTTCCCAAGGGGTGCCTGCGGGTATTCCATCCTCCGGAATGCCCAAGGCTTCTACGTACATAAAACCGCAGGGTGTACACATATAAGTTTTCATGAGAATGCAAAATCCATTGCTCGGGAGTAGGAAATTCCGCCAATTCCTGGCGAGATGGCGCGCAGTCTAGGGGAATGGCATTGCGCCAGGCAGGTAAAGTGATGCCTAATCCGGCCTAACTTCACCGGTAAAAGTACCGGCAAACAAAAGGACGCTTCATGTTGGTATCCGCCATCGCCTTTGTGGAAGGCACACCCAAGGTCCAGCAGATCGTGGAGGCCTTCAGCCAGGCCATCGAGGCCGGTGAATGGGCGCCCGGCAGCAAGTTGCCGTCGGTGCGGGCGTTGACTGAAATCCTCGGTGTCAGCAAATTCACCCTCAATGAGGCCCTGGACCGCCTGCGCGGGCGCAACCTGCTCACCTCCAGCCAGGGCCGTGGCTATTTCGTGGCGATGGACACTGCGCGCCCGGCGTCGGTGACCTGGGTCGACCTGCTGCCCCAGGACCTGCTCAGCGTGTTGCGCCGCCCGCTGGCCACCGCCACTGGCGAGCTACGCCCCGGCGGCGGGCACTTGCCGGAAGACTGGTTGAACGGCGAAGCGATCCGCCAGGCCATGCGCAGCGTGGTGCGCGCGCCGTCGCTGCGCATCGCCGGGCTCGGCACGCCGGCCGGGCTGTTGCCGTTGCGCCAGGCGCTGCAACAGAAACTGCACGGCGAAGGCCTGTCGGTGCCGGTGGAACAGATCATTACCACGCCCAACACCGTGCAAGGCCTGGACATGCTCATGCGCTTGCTGGTGCGTCCCGGCGACACGGTGCTGCTGGACGCGCCGTGCTACTTCAACTTCCACGCCAACCTGGCCCTGCATGGGGTCAAGGTGGTGACTCTGGAACGTCGCCCCGACGGCTTCGACTTCACCGCCCTGGAACACCTGCTGGCCGAACACCGGCCCAGCCTGTACCTGACCACCAGCGTCTTGCATAACCCCACCGGCCATTCCTTCAGCCCCAGTCAGGCGTTTCGCCTGCTGCAACTGACCCAGCAATACCACTGCCATATCGTCGAGGATGACCTCTACGGCGACCTGCACCCCAACCCGCCACCACGCCTGGCCGCCGTCGCCGGGCTGGATCAGGTCACCTACCTGTCGGGATTCTCCAAGATCCTCAGCGCCAACACGCGCGTCAGCTACGTGGTGGCCGCGCCACAGCTGGCCGCCAACCTGACCAATATGAAGTTGATGAGCGGCGGCGTGACCTCGGAGCTGTTCGAGCAGATCGTGTACCGCATGCTCAGTGAGGGCAGCTATGCCAAGCACCGCAAGCGCATGGTCCAGCGTCTGATGGAAGCCGGTGGGCGCGTCGAACAGTGGCTCAAGCGCTGCGGTTGCGAACTGCCGATGGCGTTTGAAGGCGGCATGTTTATCTGGGCGCGCCTGCCGACCGGCGTCAACGGCGAGCTGCTAGCCCAGGAAGCCCTGAAGCGCAGCATGGTGCTGGCGCCCGGCACACTGTTCGGCTACGACCCGGCGCATCGCGACCTGATGCGGTTCAATGTGGCTCACAGTGATGAGCCGCGGGTGCAGCGGGTATTCGAGGCGTTGTTGGTGCAGGCGGTACGGGCAGCTTGAGTGGCGTTGCCGTCACCCCGGCAACGGCATCACCCGCAACGGCCGCACCGATTTGTAGGAAAAGCTCGAATAGATTTCTTTCACACAGGGCAGGGTCTGCAGAACTTCCCTGGCGAATTCGCCAAACGACTCCAGGTCCTTGGCCACCACTTCCAGCAGGAAGTCATAGCGCCCCGACACGTTATGGCAGGCCACAATCTCCGGAATCGCCAACAGCCGCTGCTCGAACGCCCGGGCGATTTCCTGAGTGTGGCTTTCCATCATGATGCTGACGAAGGCGGTCACCCCATAGCCCAGGGCCTTGGGGGACAGGATCGCCTGGTAACCGCTGATCACCCCGCTCTCTTCCAGGTTGCGCACCCGTCGCCAGCACGGCGATGTGGTCAGGGCAACGCGCTCGGCCAGTTCGGCCACGGTCAGGCGAGCGTTGCCCTGCAACGCGTTTAAAAGGGCTTTATCGGTGCGGTCCAGACTGACAGGCATAACGTGCCTCTATTCATTGTTTTTATCGGGTTTTCATCCAGGAACGCCGGCGTTTCGAGCCATTTTTGCAACGTTCAACTGTGGTTATGAGCATAGCATTGTAGGAAATAAGGAGCGCCCGACATGAAAAATAAACACCTAGGGTTCGGTTTTTCTACCCGCGCCATTCATCACGGTTACGATCCCAAGGACCATCACGGCGCCCTGGTACCGCCGATCTACCTGTCGGCCACTTTCGCTTTTCCGACCGCCGAGTACGGCGCGGCCTGCTTTGCCGGGGAGGCCTCCGGTCACTTCTATACGCGCATTTCCAACCCGACCCTGGCCCTGCTGGAGTCGCGCATGGCCGCCCTGGAAAACGGCGAGGCCGCAGTGGCGTTCAGTTCCGGGATGGGCGCGATTGCCGCGACGTTCTGGACCCTGCTGCGCCCAGGCGACGAGATAATCGTCAGTCAGACGCTGTACGGCTGCACCTTCGCCCTGCTGCATGGCATCGGCGAATTCGGCATCAAGGTGCGCCATGTCGACCTCACCGACCTGGCCGCCCTGCAAACGGCACTCGGCCCCGCGACCCGCATGATCTACTGCGAGACCCCGGCCAATCCCACCCTGCGCCTGGTGGACATCGCCGCCGTGGCCCGGCTCGCCCACCAGCAATCGAATGTCACCGTGGTGGTCGATAACACCTATTGCACGCCCTACCTGCAACGGCCCCTGGAGCTGGGTGCCGATGTGGTGGTGCACTCGGCCACCAAGTACCTCAGCGGGCATGGCGATATCACCGCTGGCATTGCGGTGAGCAGTCACGCGATAGCGCAACGCATCCGCCTGCAAGGGCTCAAGGACTTGACCGGCGCGGTGATGTCCCCGCAGGACGCCGCCTTGCTGATGCGCGGCCTCAAGACCCTCGCGCTGCGCATGGACCGCCATTGCAGCAACGCCCAGGCGGTGGCCGAAGCCCTACAGGCGCATCCCGCCGTGCAGTGGGTGACCTACCCTGGGCTGGCGTCTTTCCCACAATACGAACTGGCTGCGCGGCAAATGAAGCAATCCGGCGGCATGATTGCCTTCGAGCTCAAAGGCGGAATCGACACCGGGCGGCGCTTCATGAACGCGCTCAAGCTGTTTACCCGCGCGGTCAGCCTGGGCGACGCCGAATCACTGGCCCAGCACCCGGCCAGCATGACCCACTCCACCTACACCCCGGAGGAACGCGCGCAACACGGCATCAGCGAAGGCCTGGTGCGCTTGTCGGTGGGGCTTGAGGACGTCGCCGACCTGTTGGCGGATGTGCAACAGGCACTGGGCAAGTGTGCCCGTGCGGTTGCGCGTCCAACGTTGCTGGCCGCGCACGCGGTGAAGTAACCGTCGGGCTGTGGTAACGGGCTATAAGGAGCCCCAGGCACATCAAGCCGGATCGCGTTCATCCAACGCACGCGCCGCCAACGCACCCATCACCCCGCCTGCGATTGGCGCCAGCCAGAACAACCAGAGCTGTGACAGGTATTGCGCCCCGGCAAACAACGCCGGCCCCGTGCTTCGCGCGGGGTTGACCGACGTGTTGGTCACCGGGATCAGCGCCAGGTGAATCAGGGTCAGCGCCAGGCCGATGGCGATGGGTGCAAAGCCGGCAACCGCGCCCGGCGCCGTGACGCGCATGATGATCAACACAAAAAAGAACGTAGCGATCAGCTCGGCCAATGCAGCGGACTTCATGTCGAAGTGGCCGGGACTCAGCGGGCCATAACCGTTGGCGGCAAAACCGCCGAGTTCGAAACCGGGCTGGCCGTTGGCGATCAAGTACAGTGCTGCGGCCGCCAGAATTGCGCCAATCACCTGCGCCGCGATGTAAGGCAACACATCAGCACCACACACCCGACGCCCCGCCCATAAGCCAATGGTCACCGCCGGGTTGAAATGCCCGCCGGAAATACCGCCCACTGCATAGGCCATGGTCAACACGGTAAGACCGAATGCCAGAGACACCCCTGCAAAACCAATACCCAACTCTGGAAACGCCGCCGCCAGGATGGCACTGCCACATCCGCCGAAGGTCAGCCAGAAAGTACCCAGAAGCTCTGCGATCAAACGCTTTTGCACAATTGACTCCATTGCAGTTCATGCCGTCACACGGGGGGTGGGCGGTCCCGCGCGACGGTAGCAATGGACATTGATGAGCCCTATAGGACTTGTCCGGTTTTGTGTGGGAGGGGGCTTACCCTAATGCCAGTCAGTTAAGCGTACACCACCGTCTGTAGGAGCGAGCTTGCTCGCGAAAAACTCACAGGCACCGCGTTTATTCAGGAAGCACGCGTTATCGTTGACGTTTTTCGCGAGCAAGGGCTAGCCGCCCGCCTCGCTCCTACAAAAAGCCTTGACTGACTGGCATTAGCCCAGGGCCGCCCTCTATTTTTCCCGTTCAGCTCTGCACCACACCCGTCCCAAACCGCCGAATCGCCAGGCAATACCCCACCAACCCCAGCGCCGCCAGCAACCCGCCCGCCGCGCCGATCCAGGCGAAGCCGAAGTGGCTGCCGACCCAGCTGCCCATCAGCGCGCCGCCGCCGATGCCGATGTTGTAGATGCCGGAAAACATCGCCATCGCCACGTCCGTGGCGTCCGGCGCGAGCACCAGTACCTTGGACTGCATCGCCAGGCCGAAGCCCATGATCGCCATGCCCCAGAACACGCTCAGCACCACCAGGTAGGATTGGGCGCCGCTCAACGGCAGCATCAGCGCCAGGCAGGCCGCGAGCAGGAACACGCAGCTGATCACGAACACGTGCGGATTGAACCGATGCACCAGGCTGAACAGCAGCGAGCCGATGATACCGGCACCGCCGAACACCAGCAGGATCAGGGTGACCGCACTGCCGCCCAGGCCGGCGACACCTTCGACGAAGGGTTCGATGTAGCTGTAGGCGGTGAATTGTGCGGTGACGGTCATCGCGGTCAGCACGTAGAGCGCCACCAGTGCCGGGCGTTTGAACAGCAACGGCAGGCTGCGCAGGGAGCCGGAGTTCTGGCTCGGCAGCGGCGGCAAGGTGCGCGCCAGCCAGAACACCAGTGCGGCCGCAAACGCGGCGATCACCAGGAAGGTGGTGCGCCAGCCCATGGCCTCGCCGAGCAGGCGGCCAAGGGGAATGCCCAGCACCATCGCCAGGGAGGTGCCGGTGGCGAGCAGGCCAAGGGCTTGCACCTGCTTGCCCACCGGTGCCAGGCGTACCGCCAGGGAGGCGGTGATCGACCAGAACAACGCATGGGCCAGGGCGATACCGATGCGGCTGACCATCAGCAGGCCGAAGCTGGTCGCCACGCTGGACAGGATATGACTGGCGATAAACAAGCCAAACAACACGATCAGCAACTTGCGCCGTTCGACGTTACGCGTGAGCAGCATCACCGGCAACGATGTCAGCGACACAATCCACGCGTAAATAGTGAGCATCAGGCCGACGCTGGCCACGGGCATATCAAAGCTGGCGCCGATAGCGCTGAGCAGGCCGACCGGCACGAATTCGGTGGTATTGAACACAAACGCGGCCAGCGCCAGGGCGATGACCGGTTGCCAATTGGCTTGAGGGGTTGCGGCTGAAAGGCTCATTGACGGGCGAGGTACTCTGACAGTGATCAAACGGCCGCGCAGGACACGCGGGGCCGTTGAGCATTCTATAGGTTTCCTGCGGTGCTGTTGGCGCCGATCCGGCCCGGTTATCGTGCGAAAGTCAGGGCGACGTCAGGGTGACCACATAAGCGCCGGTCTGAATCGGCTTGCCGAACGCGTCGACCAGCAGATACTGCTGCTCGTAATATTGCCCGGTCCGAGCCTGCGACACCCGCCGCGCGCTGGCTCCGTCGACGCCGGCCACCGTGACGACTTTGCGCACGTCGATGTGCGTGCGCTGCCCGGCAGAGGAGCATCCGGTCAACTCCATCGAAGCGCCACTGCGCGCATTTGTCGCGCAGGGTGCCTCGACAATGCTGCCGCTGAATTGGATCACGCCCTGGGGTGCCGCCATGCATGCCCCCGTCCACAGGGCAACGAATCCTGTGACCACTGTTAAACGTTTTACATTCATGCCGACGCTCCTTCTGGGTTATTAAGAAGGTAGTCGTCATTCTTGGCACGGACTTGAGGTGTTTTTGCGCTGTTAAGCAACCACTGACAGACGCGATGGATCAACCTTGCTCAGTAACGCTCTGACTGGCCCACCTTCAGGCCATGGAGCCGGGCTGAAAACGACGTGCCTCAAAGCCTCGGCGCTCAACATCGCCAGGCGACACGCCGGCACGTCGTAGACCAGCACTTGCACCCTTGAGGCAAGGTCGCGCAAAAAGTCGCGCAGGTCGAAGCGCTCCCTGATCACCAACTGGGCATTGACCAACAGCAGATCGAAGCCTCGCTCGCCATACCCGAGTAGATCCAGCATTTGTTCCCGGCTCGATACTGGCGCAATGGCGTAATAGCCTTGGTGATTGATATCCCGCTCCAGACGCAGCCGACGTATGTGCTGAGCGTCGGCGATCATGATGCGCAGCGCTTTATTGATCACAGGTCGCCACCGTTGAACTGACTGGAACGTGCGTTGCGCTGTAACCAGCGCAGCAAGTCATCCCCTTTCATAGGTCGGGCGAACCAATACCCCTGGCCCAAGGTGCAGCCCAATTGGAGCAGCGCCTGGTGTTGTTCAAGCGTTTCGATACCTTCTACCACCACTGACATGCCCAACGTTTTTCCCAAGGCCAGGGTGCTGCCGATGACCGCCCGGCAGCGCGGTTCTTGCAGTAGGCCACGCACAAACTCGGCGTCGAGCTTGATCTCGTTGAAAGGCAACTGGCAAAGACGCTGCAACGAGGAAAATCCGGCACCGAAGTCATCGATGGACAATCGACAACCCATCATGCGCAGGCGCACCAGATTTTCCAGAGAAACCGCAGGCACTTCCAGCAGGCCGCTTTCAGTGAGTTCGAACGTAATGCCAAAACCCAATGCCTGGAAGTCGGCCAGGACATCTTTGATCACAACGATTAAACCCGCATCGGCTAATTGGCCGGCTTGCAGGTTAAACGCCAGGCCCAAATTCACCCCCATCCCCTTGACCTGTCGCTGCAGCGTCAATGCCTGCCGCATCAAGGCCAATAGTAAGGCGTCCATCAGGCCCGCGCGCTCGATCGCCGGCAGAAATACCGCAGGCGATAGAACGCCTTTGAAGGGATGGTTCCACCGCGCAAGCACTTCCACACCTTGAAGCGCGCCGGTCTGCAAGTCGAATTTGGGCTGGTAATAGGCCTCCAGTTGCTGATCGGCCATGGCGTGACGCATCTGTTGTTCATCAGCTGTATCCAGACCCGTCGCGGGTTCGCCTGGAACTGGGCCTTGTCTCAACGCGAGCTCAAGCAACGGTTGCAGCGTCTCCTTCAGCAGCGGCTTACCGACATCGCCCAACATGTTCACGCCCAACAGCGCGCCCATTTGCCGCACCGCAAGGCGCACATCGCCAGGTAAGCCACTGCTGACGATAATCGCGCCCACCTGCCCGGCGGCACTGATGCGCTGGATGAACTCCAACCCATCCATGCCATCCATTTGCAGATCGCACACCACGACGTCCACATAGCCTGCACATTGAAGGACGGCCAGGGCCTCGCTACCGCTGGAGGCTTGCAGCACCTCCTGACACCCCAACTGCTTGAGCAGGCTGACGGCCATGGAACGTTGGAAAAGGTGATCTTCAAGCACCAATACCCGAATAGGCAGAAAGGTCATGGCAAGCGCTCAGTAATAATCGATGGTGAACGTGGCGGTGGCGTTTGCCGGGCCGGCGCTGATGCTGTCTTCGGTCT
Source organism: Pseudomonas sp. R2-37-08W (assembly GCF_003851705.1). Classification (NCBI taxonomy): domain Bacteria; kingdom Pseudomonadati; phylum Pseudomonadota; class Gammaproteobacteria; order Pseudomonadales; family Pseudomonadaceae; genus Pseudomonas; species Pseudomonas sp. R2-37-08W. The sequence continues at coordinate 3,381,724 of NZ_CP027728.1, forward strand.
GGATGTAGCGCGCCTTGAGCGGGATGGAATAACTGGCACCTTCCTCGGCTCGGGGAGTAATGCCACTGGCGCGCAAGGTGGCCAACGGCAAAGGGGTGCCATGACTGTCGGCGATCTGTACGCCCACGCCAGTTGCAGCCGGCGCATCGCCCCCCGCACTGGCGTTAAGTTTGAAGATGCCCAGCACCGGGTTGATGGCTGCCACAGTCGGGTCTATGCGCACGCGCAAAGTGTTGTTCTTGCGCGATTCCAGGTTGTTCGAGGTACCGTCGCTCAGCCAGCGCGGACCAGTGCCCTGGTAATAGCCGTTGAAGGCCGGACAGTTGTTCAGCGCGATGGAAAAATCCTTCCACGGAGTAAAAGTGTTCCTGCCGCTGAACTCGTTGGTCAAATGCGTCCCCATCGGCACACTGACGTCCGGTGTCGAACAAGTGCGCGAGACGATATTGATGTTGCCGGAAAAGTTGACCTGTTGAAACTCGACGGTATTGCTGGTGATGAAGCTTTGCGCCATGGTTGGCAATAATGCGCCTTGGATCGTGCCCGCGCTTACCTCTCCGATCTTGATGAACGACATGTCAAACACCAACGTGGGACCGATATTCCAGTTACATCCGGCGGTCCCATTGCCACAGTTGGTGCCGAACCCGGAAAACGGTAACGTGCTGCCGGAATACCACAATGCAACGCCAATGCCCTTGACCCCGGTCTCATAGACTTTCCCCCCGTGAGGCGTGCCGGTCCAGTTGGCCAGGGGCAGCGGCGTGGAGGCCAACGAACGCCTGGTCTCAATACTGTAATTGCCTGCCGAGCATCCCACCGTCAACCCACTGACAGGGGTGAAGGTTTGCCGATAAATCTCCGCCCCCAGCGGCACATCGCGTCCCACGGTCAGATTCCCGCCCAACAGCGGTTGGGTACGCACCATCTTCATTGAGCCGGCGTTGATATTGCAGTCAGCGAACGCTGCCCCCGCCGCCAGCCACAACCCTGCCACCAGCGCACCTGTTTTCAACCGTTGCATGGCTTTCATCACAATGTCTCCTGTGCGCTGTTCACAGAAGCAACGCGTTTATCGAATTGAACCATCGAGCACACAACGTCCACTTGGCGCAGTTGTTTGCCATCACTTTTCCCTGGCGGCAACGCCAATGCACATTGCTGCCCGGCTTGCGGCCCCCAACTGATCAACAGCCGGCGCGCGTCGTCCTTGACCCGTGCGTAGAGCTGGCCGCCCTGCCCGACCACGCCGACCGATACGCCACGATCATCATCAACCGTGGCGCCAAACGGCAGCGCACCGCCATCGGCCAAGGTCACGTTGAGCAACACGGCCTGGCCGTTACTGGTGCCGTACTTGAGCGCCACCACCGCCCCGGCGCGTGGCGCGACCTGCTGGCTGGTTTCGGTCAGTTCCACATCCAGCGAGGTGCCCAGTGGGTCGATCGCCACCTCGTTCAACTCATAAGGACGCAAATAAGGCACCACGGCATTACCGCGAGCGTCGAGCTTCAAGCCAGGAAATCCGACGACTTTGGCACCCTCGGCCCCCGGCGCACTGACGACCGCCAGGGTTTCGCCGCGATAAGGCGTGAAGGTTACGCCCGCAGGATGGGCGACCACGCTGCCGCTGGCATTCACGGACAGGCTGTCATAGCCTTCGCCGCGACTGACTGTGGCACCGACGATTGCCTTTGGCCCGATGTACTGGCCATTGACCGAGGTGCTATTGGCCCCAGTGGCGCCCTCATGACCACCGGTCAGGCTGTATTGATACTGACGGTCTTCACCGGCGGTACCACTGAGGGTCGCTTGCTGACTGTATTGACCTTGGGTATCGCGCATGACTCGCGCCGATAGCTGTGGCTGGTTGGACGACTTGCCAAACTCCAGCGGCATACTCACCGTAAACAACACGCTGGTGTCCATTTCGCCCAGCCCCACACGGCTGCGATTGGCGCTGACGCCATAACTGACCTGGCGCACCTGTTTGTTGTAGCTGAACTGGTACTGCACGTCCCGCCCGGATTGGTTCCAGTAGTTTTGGGCGAAGCCGCTGAAGGCTACTTGCCCCCAATCGCCAAGGCTCTGGTTGGCAGTCAGCGACAAGCGACTGCGCGGCCGCCCATACGACGCCGTGTCGAGCCCGTTGCGTTCGGCATCGAGCAGTTGCATGGCGTTACTGAAATCCAGATAGTCCTGTGTGGAAAAGCGAGTAGCGGCTACAGCAAAGTTGCTGCCGGTGCTGAGAATGTTTTTGCTGTAGCTCACGCGGGCGCTCTGACCGTTGGCCTGGCCACTCTTGAGCCGGGTCTGTGCCTGGGTCAGGTCAACGGCCACGGCACCCAGCGGGGTGCTGAAAGCCAGGCCGCCCAGCACGGAACGGTAATCGTCACTGCTCTGGACACCGCCATAACCCGTAAAAATATTGGTCAGGCCCAACTGATAGGTGCCTTGCACAAGCTTGGCCTGGCGGTCGAGGTAGTTACTGCGGGTCTCACCCGCCGTCACGCTGAAACGCGATGTGCCCGGACGCAAGAGTTGCGCAGTCGCCGCGTAAGGCACGACAAAGCGCTGCTCGCTGCCGTCCGCTTCGTACACGGTGACCTCAAGGTCACCGCCGTAACCGGTGGAATACAGGTCGTCAATCACGAACGCGCCCGGAGCTACCGTGGTTTCGTATAACAGATTGCCAGCCTGACGCACCGCGACCCTGGCCCCGGTCCGGGCGATGCCGCGGATAACCGGCGCGTAACCGCGTTGGGATTCCGGCAACATACGGTCGTCGGTACCCAGTTGCACACCACGGTAGGCCAACGTGTCAAAGATCTCGCCGCTGGTGTTCGCTTCCCCCACGGTCAATTGGCTTTTCAAGCGGGTCACATCGCGCTGGGCGTAGGTGTTGAGCGTCTGGTAAACCTGGCCCGTATCCTTCTGCCAGTTCATCGAGCCGTTATGGCGCAGGCGCCAGTCACCCAGGTTCAAACCCGCGTTGAGGCCCAGGTAGGCCGAGTCGTAATTGCCGAAATCGGTTTTATTGTGATTGGCATTGAAGGTGTAACTCAGGGTTGCAGCAGTCACGCCGCGATCCCACAGTTCGGGGCTCACATAGCCCCGGGCGTCACGACGCAGGGCGATCTGCGGGAGGCTGATATCCAACTGCTGGTTGGCAGGGGAAAACGTCGCCGTCGCCCCTTCGATCAACTGCCCAAGCGCAAGACACGTAGCGCCGCTTTCCAGTTCGGACGTGGCCTGTACCGATAATTTGTGCATGTCCACACCGATCAGCTCAAGCAAGCCGCGGGTGATGCACACCACAGGCTGGCTGCCGTCCGACTCGGCATTGATGCGAATGTCCTGGCGACTGACCAAGGTGCCGTTGACCGCCACGTCCGCACGATACTGACCCGGCAACACCGGATTACCTTTTTCGTATTGGGTCAGGTCAAGGCTACGCGAGTCTTCCGGCAGGAAGGCATCGTTGAATTGCACCTCTTCGGCCCATGCCAATGGCGCCGTCAAGACACCGGGCAGCAAAGCCAGGGCCTTGAACATCAGCGCTGTTACAGAATTCAAGGCAAAGCGAGGGCAAGCCTGGCAGCCGTGGCCCAGACGTTGGAAAGTCGTCATAAATTACTCGTGCGCAGGCGCGTTCGCGTGAAAGTCAGGGCGTGAGCGGTTGCTTGATCGGCATCAGCGCGCCGTAATCATTGATGGCGTTGAACTCCACCTGAGCAGAGGCGGCCGGCGGCGACTGGAGCGCTGGCAGGGCGAACACTTTAGTTTCACCGGGGCCGACCATGCCGTTTTCACTCTCGTAACGCTGGTTGCCGCTCGCCAATGCCAGCTCAACCTGGGAAACGTGGTAGGCCGTCGGGTTGAACGCTTGCAACGCATACCCCTGGCCTTGCTTGATCACCGTCCACTGCAGCAGGGTCGGGGCATCGACCGGCGCACCGGGCAAGCCGTCGGGACGGTAAAAAATCTTGATGCGCGAGCGAAACGCCATTTGCAGCACATTGAGATCCGATGCACCTGCTGCCTTGGGCGGGATTTCGAGTACGTTGAGCCAGAACACCGACTCCCGGTTACCCGGCAGCGGTGCGCCGGTAAACATCAGGCGCAGGCTTTGCCCTTTGCTCGGATCGATTCGCGATACGGGGGGCGAGAGCACAAACGGTGCCTTCGAACTGGTCGGGCTGGACCGCAGATCACCGGTATCAACCCAGGCTTGTACGAGCGCCGGTTTCATACCGTTGTTATTGAGCTTGACGGTGATTTCCTTCTGGCTCGCCGGGTACACCAAGCGGGTCCCGGTAATCACCACACCGGCCATTGCCTGGGAACAGGCCAATGCCGCCAGCACCAGCGAAACACCACAACGTAGGTTTTTAAAACAGAACATAACTCACCTCATCAGCCGAATATCGGCGCGCCTGAACTCGGCGCGCAGATAGGCGAACGGCTTACTGATAGTCGACGTTGTAGGTCACGGAACTGATCACGGTACCTGGCGTGGTAGCGCCGGTGGCCAGGTATTGCACGGCATATGGCATGTTGGCTGCGCCCGTACCGTCAATAGTGTTGCGCGTAGTCTGGGTGAGCTGGTTGGTGTTGCCGGCCTGAATAACCGCGCCGCCCTGGGCATCGACCAATTGCAGTTGTACGTTGGTTGCAGTGCCGGTCATGTTGTTCAGATTGCCGGTCACCGGGTCCACAGTGGCGCCGGAGTTGAAGAAAGCAGCGGCGGTAGCGGCGGTGCCCACGCAGTTGCTCAGTTGGATATTGAAACCCGTACGACCTTCGGCCTGGCCCGCCGCCGTCAACAGCCCGGTAGAAATGGTCGGCAGTGTCACGGTGGCCACGGCCGGGGTAACCACGCCGTCCACAGCAATGGTGCAGGTCTGGTTGACCAGTTCACCGTTGAAGTTAATGGTGCCGTCAGCAGCGCTGGCGAACTGGGCAGCAGCTGCGCTGAACAGGGCGACGAGGGTAAGTGCTTGAACTTTCATGGTACTGCTCCAAAGGGAAGGTTATGAACACCGTCGCCAAGTCTGGTTGGACTGCCAGGCGCCTTAGCGACTGTGCAACACACTCAACGGCTGTCTTGTGCGACAGGTGCATCTTCCGCGTATCAGCACACCCTACCTGTAGTACCGATCCCTTGGACACGTAGGAAATTTCCCACGCAAAAAAACCACCCCAAGCTGGTTCGTCCATAAAAAAACCGCATCGAGGGATGCGGTCTTTTCGGCCTGGCACGTTCTTCAGCCCAGATAGGCATCCAGGCGTTGCTCCAGCCCTTCCATGGCTTGCTGCAAAGCATCCACTGCCTCGGTCAGCACTGCGGAATTCAGGCCTTTGCAGGCTATTTCCAATACCTCGCAGCAGTCGACCAACCAGTGCGCCTGGATAATCTTCGCACCGCCCTTGACGCGATGTGCCAGATCGCTCAAACCGATCAGGTCATGCTGGGTAAACAACTGGATCAACCGGGTCATATCCTGGGCATTGCTGGTCGCCAGATCCTGCAGCAGGCTGCGCACGCCAGCAGCGTCACCCCGGCTGAGTTGTTCAAGACTGGTCACGTCTATACCCTCGATGGTTGCAGTGGCGCCCTGCTCTGCCAGTACCGCAGCGGCGGGCACCCGTGATGCCAACCGTGCGTTGAGGTCATTGAGGCTGATGGGCTTGAACAGGCAGTCATCCATCCCGGCCTCCAGGCAACGGTCTTTCTCCTCAGGTTGAGCGTTGGCGGTCAACCCGAGAATCATCGCCGGGGCAAGCCCCCTGCTACGCTCTTCATCACGAATGGCGCGGGCCAGTTCATAGCCATTCATGATCGGCATGCTGCAATCGGTAATCACCACATCAAAATGCTGGTGACGCCAGGCCCGCAGCCCATGGGCGCCGTCTTCAGCATCGCTCACGCGATGCCCGAGGTAGCTCAATTGCTGGGATAACAACAACCGATTGGCCGGGTAATCGTCGATCACCAACACGCTCAGCGCCTGGGTCGGCGCCGATGACAATGTGCGAGGAGGCGAAGGTTCATCGACCGGCACCAGCGTTGGCAGACCGACACGCACCTCTACCTGGGTACCCTGCGTCAGCTCACTGCTCAAGGTCAGGCTGCCCCCCATCATCTCGCAGAGCGTACGGCTGATCACCAAACCCAGTCCCGAACCACTGCGAGCTGACTGTCCTTGGTCCGAGGCCTGGCTGAATGGGTGGAACAAGCGCTGCTGGTCTTCGATGGAAATGCCGCTGCCGGTGTCCTCTACACGCAGGCACAGTGCGAGACGCTCGTCGTTGAGGCTTGGCTCGGCGCTGACCTGTAAACGCACATGGCCTTGCGCGGTAAACTTGATCGCGTTGCTCAGCAGGTTCGAAACGATCTGCTTGAACCGCAGCGGGTCTACCAGTACCTGGCGGTTAAGTCTGGCGTCCAGATCAAGAATCAGGCGCAGTTGCTTTTGCCGCGCCAGCCCTTCGAAGATGCGCGCTACCGACTCCACCAACTCCAGCAGGTTGGCTCGCTGCGGGGCCAGGGACAGGCGGCCTGATTCGATGCGGGCGATATCGAGGATATCTCCGATCAGATCCAGTAGACCCCGAGCGGCGCCAGAGGCGACCTCAATGGAGACACGGTCCATATAGCCCTGATCGGCTTTTTTTTGTGCCAGTTCCAACATGCCGATGACGGCGTTCATCGGCGTGCGGATTTCATGGCTCATGGTCGCCAGGAACGTGGTCTTGGCACGATTGGCATCGTCTGCATGCTCCTTCGCTTCCCGCAGGGCTTGCAGCAGGTGCTGGCGCTCGCTGATATCGATCCAGCCACCGATCATGCCGCTGACCTCGCCATTGCTGCCCCGGTACGGCAGCATCCAGTGGTAGATCGTCAGCATTTGATCGGGCCCCATGGTCAGGCTACGGTCCTGTACGCGGGGCATGCCATCTTCCATGGCTTGCAGATATTCTTCATGGTAGGCCGCCGCCTCTTTTGGGTCATTGAGGACGCCGTCCACCACCGTCTTACCAATGACAGCCTCGCGATCCACGCCAAAGACGCTCAGATAACCGCTGTTACACAGCACCAACCGCGCGTGCCGATCACGCACATAAATAGGATGGGGCGTGCCATCGATCAGTACACGCATGAATTCCAACTGGTCATTGAGCGCTATTTCAGCCTGCCTGCGCGTGTGTATCAGCCGCCGCAAGTAAGCAATCCAAACCACGGCCGCGAGCAACAGCAACGCCGCCAGGGCGAACGCCTGAAGAATCACGGTACGGTTGCGCAGCCAATAACTGTCATCTACCGCGATTTCGCTGCGCCAGCGGTTTGTGACCTCATCGAGCTCTTCAGGCGGGATGCTGAGCAGGGCTTTCTCCAGGATCGAATACAATTCCAAGGCGCCGCGCGGGGTGGCGAACGCCGTGCGAGCCAGTTGCGTACCCACGGTGCTGGTAATGCGAAGTCGATCGCGGTATTGGCGGGAAATCATGTATCGAGCAATGATCAGCGAATTAATCGCAGCCTCCGCTTGTCCATTGGCCACCAGCGCCATCGCGTCCTGGGCGTTGCGTGCATCCACTATCTGCACCTTGGGGTATTGCTCGATGAGCAGGTCGCGCACGGGGTTGCCGTGGATCACCGCCAGCCGTTTGCCCGCCATGTCATCCAGGGTGCCCGGGCTGGAAGAATCAATGGCACTGACCAGCACGTAGGGGGTGTTCAAGTACGGCCGGGTAAAACGCAGCAAACCCTCGCGCTCGGTACTCGGCGTCAAGGTGATCAGCAGGTCGGCCTCGTTATCACGAACGCTGTCGAGCATATTTGCCACCGAATACGCGCGCCGTACTTCGAACTTCAAGCCGGTACGCAGCGATACCTTGGCCAGGACGTCCGCGCTGATTCCGCGGAACTCGCCCTGTTCATTGAAAAACGACAGCGGTAGATAACTGTCGTCCACCACGACACGCAATACCGGGTGCGCGCCCATCCAGCGTTGTTCGCCAGCACTGAAATGCAAGACAGCACGCCCGGGCATGCTGGCACCACCGGCACTCCAGCGGCGCAGAATATTCATACGCTCACTGATCGGAATCGCCGCCAATGCGGTATTGAGGATGCGTAGCAGGCGTGTGCCCGTCTGCGGTACGGCAAACGCAAAGTTGCTGGCTTCGATCTGGGAAAAATCCGCCAGTTGCACGTTATTGAGGTAGTTTTTGCTGATCAGGAAATTTGCGCTGATGGCATCGCCCAAATACACGTCGGCGTTCCCGAAGGCCACTGCACCAATTGCGCTCAGGGTCGAAGGAAACAACTGCAAGGTGGCCTTGGGGTAAAACGCTTTGACGGCCTCGGGTGACAGGTAGTGATACAACATCGCGATTTTCTTGCCGGCCAGGTCTGGCATCAGTGCGCTGCTGTCGCCCAGTCGGGTGACCAGGGTCGGCATGTCCTCGGCATAGGCCGTCGACAACAGCAGCCCGGCATCGGCGGCTTCATATCCATTGGCGACCCCTAGGAAGTCTACTTCGCCACGCTTGAGCGCCTCGATCACCTCGGCGCGGGAGGCGAATCGGCGCACCTGCACCCGAACACGCAACAGCTCGCTCAGCAACTGCGCGTAGTCAGCCGTCATGCCTTCATAATCGCGGTCATTGCTGGCCATGCCCAGGGGTGCATAGTCCGGCGCCGAATCCCCCAGGATCAGCACATCCTTGCCACGCAACCAGCTCCAGTCAGCCTCGGCGAGCGCTGCACTGTAGCCATCGACATGGGAACGTCCCAGCACCTGGAAAGTATCTGCCTGCAAGTCCGCCAACACCGTGCCGTTCAGGGTCATGCCCAACGCCGCTGCCGCGATCCATGTACGCAAGTCAGTGCTCATCAAACCAGATTATTGCGTTTGGCAAAATCAGCGAGGTATACCACTGATTTAACGTTGAGCTTTTCGATCAAACGCGTTTTGTAAGTGCTGATGGTCTTGTTACTGAGCAGCATCGAATCGCCGATTTCTTTGTTGCTCAGGCCCTGGGACAAGCGTTGCAGGATCGTCAGCTCACGATCGGAAAGGCTTTGGATCAACTCCAGATCGGTGACCTCGCTATCGCTGCGACGCACTGAGCTGCCTGCCAGGTTCGGGAAGAAGGTATAGCCCCCCATCACTGCTTTGATGGCCTTGTTCAATTCATCCAGATCGTTGGTCTTGGAGAGATAGCCGGCGGCACCCGCCTTCATGCAGCGCATCGAATAGAACAGCGGCGACTGCGAGGTCAGTACCAGGATCTTGCACTTGAGGCCCAGCGCGCAGATACGCGCGATCACCTCCAGCCCATCCAGCTTCGGCATGGCAATATCCAGCACGATCAGATCCGGCTCGAATTCACGCGCCATCTGCACCGCGTCCGCCCCATTGTCCGCTTCGGCCACAACGTCAAAATGCTCCTGCTTCAACAGCATTTTGACCGATGAGCGAATGAACGGATGATCGTCCACAACTAGCGCTTTAAACATAACTACCTCTGGAAGACACACCGGCGAAGCCGATGACACCTATGTCCGTCGCGTAAACTGTGGGACCGCTGTTCGGTGATACGCCGTTCAAACTACACGAGCGTGGTTCAAGTGTAGGAAGTATCTCGGGATATCAGGAGAAATCGCTTTGCGTACGCTGGCTGGCAAAGTGCGCTTCAAGCCACGGCAGCAGTCGATACCCTGCCATCGGCCGCGCCAGGTAAAACCCCTGACCGATCTCGCAGCCCAGGGCCAGCACACCTTCATGACTGCGTTGGGTGCCGATTCCCTCGATCACCAGGCTCATGTCCAGCGAACGAGCGAGTGCCAGGGTGCTGGCAACCATGGCTCGACTGTGAGGTTCGTCGACATGACGAACGAACGCACCGTCGAGCTTGAGTTGATTGAAAGGAAGCTGGCAAAGCAGTTTGAGCGATGAAAAGCCCGTGCCGAAGTCATCGATGGACAGGCTGCAGCCCAACAGGCGCAGGCGCAACAAGTTTTCCTGAAGGCGCGGTGAGAGGTCCAGCAAGCCGTTTTCCGCCAACTCGAACAGCAACGTGGTGCCGGGAAACCCGTGGCGGAGCAAAGCCTGCTGGATATGCAGCAGCAATTGGTCGTCGAGCAATTGCGAGGCATGCAGGTTGAAGGCCAGTTCGAGCTGGATCTGTTGACGGCGCAGCATGCCGAGAAGGTTAAGACCTTGCTCCAGAAGTTGCTTGAACATCGGGTCGATCAGGTCGTAAGCCAGCACAGCCGCCAGAAACTGCGCGGGCAGCAACACACCCCTGGTGGGGTGCTCCCAGCGCACCAACGCTTCCACGCCGGCCAGTTGCCCGGTACCTAGCATGAATTTGGGCTGGTACCAGGCGCGAAACTCCCCCAGCGCCAGGCCCTGATGGATCTCCTGCTCACTGGGCAACGCCCTGGGTACTGGTAGGCGCACCGGCGGCAGGCGCCGTCGCCAAGAACGGTGCAGTAAATGGCGCAGGGCACGCAATTGAAGGGGCTGGCTCAACACGCCAAGCATCTGCAGGCCCGAGAGAGAACGCATTTGGGCGAGTGCGCGTCGCAGCTCCGGGCGCAGCTCGCTGCATAAAGCTACCGCCTGTACCAGCCCTGCCTGCCTGGCGCAACGCAGGAACTCCAGGCAGTCCAGGCTCCTGTCGGCCAGATCACAGAGCACAACATCAACGCCCCCGCACGCGTGCAGCTGCGCCATGGCGTGTTTGGCATTACTGGCCTGGCGTATCTCCTGCAAGCCCAGCCGATCAAGCATCTTGATCAGCACGCTGCGTTGAAATCGTTGGCTTTCCAGAACCAGTACGCGGGGATGGACCATTTTTAATCAACCACCTGGCAGAAGCGAAGGCGGTCATAGTGGCGGGAAGCCATTTGAATCAGTAAGGGAAGCGTCCCACCAGCTTGTAGGAAATTTCCCAGCGCTATACGTAAAGCTGACTCACGGATCCACCTGCCTCATCAACTCAGGAATGCTTTCCGGTCGATTTGCATAGCGCTGGGCCAACGCCGCGCACACCATCAGCTGGATCTGGTGAAACAGCATCAGCGGCAGGATCAGCACGCCCATGGTCGCCCCGGCGAACAGCACCTGGGCCATGGGCACGCCGGTGGCCAGGCTTTTCTTCGAACCGCAGAACAGGATGGTGATGCGGTCTTCCTGGTTAAAGCCGAACGCCTTGCCCAGCAGCGCGGAGGCCACCAGCACCAGGGCCAGCAACACGCAGCACGCCACCACCAGCCCACCCAGTTCCCACAGCGGAATCTGGTGCCAGATGCCTTCGTTGACCGCTTCGCTGAAGGCGCCGTACACCACCAGCAAGATCGAGCCTTGGTCGACGAATTTGAGCCAGGCTTTATTGCGGCCCACCCAGTCGCCGATCCAGCGCCGAGCGATTTGGCCGGCGACGAACGGCAGCAGCAACTGCACGCTGATCTTCAGGATCGCATCGACGGTGGAGCCGCCATCGCCGTGCACATCAAGCAGCAGGGTCACCAACAACGGCGTCAGGAAGATCCCGAACAGGCTCGAGGCCGCCGCGCTGCAGATCGCCGCCGGGATGTTGCCGCGCGCCAGGGAGGTGAAGGCAATCGCCGACTGCACCGTGGCCGGCAGCGCGCAGAGATAAAGCATACCCATGTACAGCTCGTTGCCGATCAGCGGTGACAGCAGCGGCTTGAGCGCCAGGCCGAGCAGCGGAAACAGCACGAAGGTCAGGCTGAACACCAGCAGGTGCAGACGCCAGTGCCCGGCCCCGGCGACGATGGCCTGGCGTGACAGCTTGGCACCGTGCAGGAAAAACAGCAGCGCGATGGCGAAGTTGGTGACCCAGCCAAAGGCCACGGCGGTCTGGCCGCTGGCCGGCAGCAAGGAGGCGAGGATCACCGTGGCGATCAGCGTCAGGGTGAAGTTGTCGGGCAGGAAACGTGGACGGGTCATAAGCAAATCTTCCAGGGGTTGCCAAGAGCATCTTGGCGACTCTAACGTAACGACCTGTTACCGACTAACGCCAATGAGCCAGCAAATGCCGCCTAAAGGACACGAAAAAACCGTCCGCCGCAGCGTACCCGGGCTGTCCAGCCTGCCACGACCGGTGTATGGGCGCACCGAATCCTTGCCCAACCGCGCGCTGACGCGGCGGCACAGCCATCCATGGGTGCAGTTGTCGTATGCGATTTCCGGGGTGCTGGAGATCCAGACCAGCGCCGGCCGCTTCGTTGCGCCACCGCAGCGTGCGGTGTGGATTCCGGCGGGCATGCCCCATCGCGTTTATAGCTCGCCCCATACGGAAATGCGCAGCCTTTACCTCGATTGCCGCGTGACCGCCTGGGCGGCCGAGCGCTGCCAGGTGCTGGCGGTGAGCAATTTGTTGCGCGAATTGATCCGCAGCTTCAGCGAACTGCCCGTGGAATATGCCGAGGATGGCCCCGACGGCCGCCTGGCCCAAGTGGTGTTGGACCAACTCGCTGCAGCGCCTCATGTGGATTTGATGCTGCCCTTGCCCCATGACCCGCGCCTGCGCCAGATTTACCGCAGCCTGAACCTGCATCCGGAACAGCAGACCACCCTGGGTGAGTGGAGCCGCAAGCTGGGGGTGAGCGAAAAGACCCTCAGCCGTTTGTTTGTGCGCGACACAGGGCTGACGTTTCGCGCGTGGCGCCAACGCCTGCGACTGTTGAGCGCCCTGCCCGCCCTGGAGCAAGGTGAGCGGGTGACAGATGTGGCGCTGGGCTGTGGTTATGAATCGACGTCGGCGTTTATCAACGCGTTTCGCCAGCAGTTCGAGGCCACGCCCGGTGAATTTTTTCGCTGAGCGTTGTCCAGTTAACCAAGCGCCGCGTTCAAATAATCCCCAAACACGCGCTCGGCTGGTATTGTGCCGCGCTTTGAAAGACCGCTACCGACTTGCGAGGAAATGGACGTTGAACACTGACGAAAAAATGACCGGGGACCTGTTCGAGGTTGATAAGCGCCTGTCACTCAAGCCCGTGGTGGACTTCAACGCCTACCTGCGCAGCGCTTTCGGCGACGGCCCGTGCACCTGCATCCGCTGCAGCGCCAGCGGCGGCGATGAGACCGGTTATGCGTTCCAGCACACCTTCAATTTCGACGGCAAGCCCACACACCGCCGTTTCGCCTCCACGGCGGGCAGTGATGTGGTGATGGTGCTGAAGAAAGCCTGGTTGTCCTACACCAAGGCGGAGTTGCCGCTCAGCGGCGTGCTGGTGCTGGAGACGGTGAAGGAATTTGTCGAGCCGCAGTTGCACAAGCGCGTGGCGCCACTGCTATTGGCCAGCGGGTTGGTGAAGGATGTCGCAGACCAATTGCACATTCAGCCACAAGCATTGACTTGAACGCACTTCAAATGTGAGAGGGAGTAAGCCCTAATGCCAATCAGTTAAGCGAACGGGGTTCCCTGTAGGAGCGAGCTTGCTCGCGAAAAACGTCAACGATAACGCGTGCTTTCTGAATGAACGCGGTGCCTGTGAGTTTTTCGCGAGCAAGCTCGCTCCTACAAAAAGCCTTAACTGACTGGCATTAGGGCAAGCCCCCTCCCACATTGGTTTTGTATTAGCAAATTAAAAACCGGGAACGCCTTGCATGCGGATCTCGGGAGACAGTTCTTCCAGCGGCTCGGTCAACGGCCGATCACTGATCCCCGGCAGCAGGATCACCTTTCGGCACTCTTCCTCGGCTTTATCAAACAGTTCATAGCCCCGCGCGGCCTGTTCCAGAGACAGTCGATGGGTAACGATTGCCTCGGGATTCAAGTGTCCGAGTTCAATATGCTCCAGCAGCTCCGGCAGGAAGCGCTGCACGTGGGTCTGGCCCATCTTGAAGGTCAGGCCCTTGTCGAACGCGTCGCCAAACATGAAGCCGTGGATAAAGCCGGCATACACCCCGGCCACGCTGACCACACCGCCCCGGCGCACGGCGGCGATGCACTGGCGCAGGGCCTTGCCGCTGCTGCCTTCGATCTTCAAGGTGGTGAGGATCGTTTCGGTGGTGCTGCCCTTGGCTTCGAAACCCACCGCATCCACTACGCCATCGACACCGCGCATGCCGGCGGTCTGGCGGATGATGGTGTCTGCGGGGTCGTCATCCTCTTCGAAGTTGATTGGAATCACGCCGTACATCTTTTGCGCGTAGGCCAATCGATAGGGATGGTCGTCGACCATGAAAATCTGTTCGGCGCCGAGCATCTGCGCGCACGCTGCGCTGAGCAAGCCCACCGGGCCAGCACCATAGATCGCCACGCTGGAGCCTTTGCCGATACCGGCGTTGGTCACCGCCTGCCAGGCGGTGGGCAGGATGTCGGAAAGGAACAACACCTTTTCATCCGCCAGCACACCTGGCACCTTGAACGGCCCGGCGTTGGCCTTGGGTACGCGCACCAGCTCGGCCTGGCCACCGGGAATGCCGCCATACAGGCGGCTATAGCCGAACAGCGCGGCCCCCGGCGGGATCGCCTTTTTATTCAGGATCGCACCGCGTCCGTCGTTGGTGGTTTCGCAGGCTGCGTATTGCTGCAGCTGGCAGAAAAAACAGTCGCCACAGGCAATCACGAAGGGGATCACCACGCGGTCGCCGCGCTGCACCGCCGTCACGGCCGGGCCGGTTTCCTCGACGATGCCCATGAACTCGTGCCCGAAGATATCGCCATGCTCCACGGTGGGGATTTTGCCTCGGTACAGGTGCAAATCCGAACCGCAGATCGCGGTGGCGGTGACGCGCAAAATGATGTCGTCGGGTTGTTCAATAATGGGGTCAGGTACCGTATCGACCTGGACTTTGTGGGCGCCTTGGTAGGTCATCGCGCGCATGCTCTGCACTCCTGTGGTTGGGCTTATTAGTTAAGGGCGCATGCAGTGCCCAGTGTTCCCTCAACCTGCTGCGGCAACCGATAAATGGTCGCCGCGGCTCTGGGCCAGGAGTCCATCCACCACGCGGCACAAGCCGCCCGACGCATCGGCACCCGCGCTGCGCGCCTGCGCGTACCAATGCAACTGCTCGGTTGCACTGTTACCACGCCGCAGCAACCTGTGCAGGCTGTCGAACAGCTGGCCTTCGCCCAGGGCGTCGGCCGTGTCGGCGAACCTCTGGCAAGCGCGTTGCAACCACTGGTGCGCGCTGCAAAGGGCGCCTGAGGCGTCCAGCGCAAAGGTCCCGGCTGCGCCAAAGCGCTTGGCTTGCCAGCGGTTTTCCTTGAGCAGCCAACGGGCTTCGGGGGTGAAGCCCGCACCGGGCTGCCGCATCGCGCAGGCATGGCTGACCATCACCCGAAATAACGTCGCCAGGGCCAGGCCATCTTCCAGCCGTGGGCATGCATCGGTCATGCGCAGTTCAAGGGTGGGATAGCGCGCCGCCGGGCGAATGCCCCACCAGCCGTTGCCATCGGCTTCGATCGCGCCCATGCGCTGCAACATTGCCAGGTAGCGCTGGTACTCGTCCCAGTCGGCAAAATGCTCCGGCACACCCATGCGCGGCCACTCATCGCAAGCGGCCTGGCGGTAGCTCATGAAGCCAGTGGGCGCACCGTTCCAGAAGGGTGAGGAGCAGCTGAACAACAGCAGTAACGGCAACCAGGGCGACACCTCGTTCATCACCGCGATGCGATCGACCCGTGCCGGTACCTCGACGTGCACGTGCAAGCCACACAACACACTGCGTCGCGCCACGTACTGCACGTCCTCGAATAACTGCCGGAAATGCCCGTGCTCGGTGGGCCGTTGCTCACGCCAATCGGCCAAGGGATGGCTGCCGGCGCACACCACGCCCAGGCCGAAGTCAGCCAAGGCCCGCGCCAGGTTGCGGCGTACCGTTGCCAGGTAGTGGGCCGCCTCTTCGCCGGAGTGAAACACCGGTGAGGCGGCCTCTATCTGGCCCTGGAACATTTCATGGGTAAAGCCCTCACCGATGGCTTCTCGGCAGGCCGCGATTACGGTTGCCGGGGGTGCGGCGAGCATCTGGCGCGTGTGCAGGTCAGTGATGAAATACTCCTCTTCGATACCGAAGGTGAGCATGAGCGTTCAGCGCAGGCGTGTGACGGTGAGTGCAACCACAGCGATCCGCTCGACGCGTTCATAACCGGGTTTATCGAGTTCTTCGCCGAAGACGTCGGGGTCCAGTTCACGGTAGGTCCAGCCATACGCATCGCTGGTCAGCAGCGGCTTGACCGCTTCCAGAAACGCATCGCCGCCCGCCACCATCGCCACGCCGGTATACAACACCAGGCTACCGCCAATGGCGAGGCGTGGGAGCGATTCGCTGACGATGCGCACCGACAGCTGTTCGCCCAACGCGCCACCACCGTGGCGATAGGCGCGCTGGCGGTCGTCATTCATGTACGGCGGGTTGGCGACGATCAGGTCGAATTCGCCGTCGACGCTGGTCAGCACATCACTCTGGTACACACTGACATTCGCCAGACCGGCCAGCTCGGCGTTCACTGCGGTCAGGCGCAAGGCACGGGGATTGATATCCACCGCCAGCACCTCGGCGTCGTGCCGCGCATGGGCGATGACCAGCGCACCGACACCCGCCCCGCAACCGATGTCCACCGCACGCTTGAGCGGTTCGAAACGCTGCTGCAGATGGGCCTCGATAACCTGCGCAAATCGATAGCTGTCGGGGCCGAAGAACACCGCATCCGCCTCGACGGTGGGATACGGCGAATGGGCAAATAACAGGTCATCCAGGCTCGACCAGCGCACGCTGCTGCGCCACAGCGCATCATGTTTTTCGATCACCTCGGCCTGCTGCAACTCGTCACGAAACGCCTCGGGCAACAGCTCGTTGTCAAACGGCATCGACCAGCCGAATACGTCACGCAGGTTCATCGCCAGGGGCGTGCCCAGGCGCCGGTACACGCGCTCGTGGGTCAGCGGCGTCGGCGTGATAAAACGGTAACCGCTCTCCTTCAAACCTCGGCCGAGGTTGAGCAGGGCGCGGTCAGCCAGTTGTTGTGCAGACATGGATGTTTCCTTAGCGCAGGCGTGCGCGCAGTTGGATAAAGCGGCGGGTGGCGTACAACCCTGCGGGACTGCAGTGGCGTCGCGCTGACATCCACGGGATCAGCGCGGTGAGCTGCTGGTCATCGGGCAAGTTCCATAACGAATCCACCAGGGCCTGGGTGTCAGGATCCGCAGGGCGATGCTGCTCGCGGGCGAAACGGCTGCCACGGCCCGGACGAACCGGCGGCACGCGCTGGCTGCTGATCCAGTCCCCGGCGATCCAGTCATGCAGCACCTGTTTTTCATACCCGCTGAACACGCCGAACATCGCCGCCCCTGCCCCCTCGATCAACTGCCAGAAACGGCTCTCGGCGGGGTCCTGGTTGCGCTTGATCCAGCCCTTGTCTTCCATCGCCCGGAGAAAGTCTCCGATCTGGCCGGGCTTGGCCAGCCATTGGTTGACGGTCTTGCCTTCGAAGCGGCAGTAGTCCGAATGCATGTGCTGGCCAAAGGTGCGCTTGCGTTCGAGCATGGCAATCACTTCTTCCTGCAGATCGAAATCTTCGATCACAGCCGTGGTGCCTGGGCCGAGATCGTTGAGGCGATACCCGGCCGCTACGCGACGGTAGAACGCCTCCCTGCCCTCGCCC
This sequence comes from Pseudomonas sp. R2-37-08W, assembly GCF_003851705.1. NCBI lineage: Bacteria > Pseudomonadati > Pseudomonadota > Gammaproteobacteria > Pseudomonadales > Pseudomonadaceae > Pseudomonas > Pseudomonas sp. R2-37-08W. The sequence goes on from NZ_CP027728.1 coordinate 3,399,379, forward strand.
AGCGGCAGCAGGTTCAACACCGATTGCGCGGCTTTGCTGGCGTGGCCGCTGCTGGCGTTGTCGATGGTCACGTGGAGGGTGAAGTAATAGGGGTCGATGCCCAGCTCACTGAGTTCGTATGACGTAATCAGCAGGTGCAGTGGCAACTGTTCGTAACCCAGGTTGTAACCGATGACTTCCGGCAGGAACTCGTCGGCGCACAGGCCCAGGGCCAGTTGCAGGGCGCCTTGCAGGTAGTGGCCATCTTCAAGCCCGGCCTCGCTGTCGGCATCGTGCTCACTGAGCAGCTTGCGATAGATCACCACGTGGTTTTGCGCGGCTTCGCCGTCGCCCAACTCTTCGAGGTAAGTGGTCAGCAGGCCGTCGAAACGCTGGTCCTGCCAATAGCGCAGCAGGCCGTAGAGCCAGGCGCCGTCGACCTGTTTGGTCGGAGCAACGCGCTGCAGCACATACAACGCGTGCGCCTTGTTCTGGAAATAGCGACGCGGCCGGCCCTGCTGGCGTTGCTCCAGGTACTCGGCATACGCCTGGGCCACGACGGCGCAACGCTGTTCGACCCAGGCCAGCAACTGCTCGGGCGCTTCAGGCAGGTCGCAGGCGGTGCTTTCCACGTGCGTCAGCTGATCCTGCAGGTAGTCACGCGCCAATGCCGCCGCGCCTGGAGCTTCGCCATACAGCTGTTGATACACCCGTTGATGCCGGCCAGGGGCCGAGTCGGTGAGAGAGGCCGGTTGGCCCGACAGCGCAGTGAGGAGTGTCATGGTGGCAGTTTCCGCAAAGTCCGTTACAACGGGCCACCCTGCAAGGCGGCCCCGCAAAAGCGCTTCAAAACACACGCTTATGGGATGCAGAGCATCGGAATGTGCGAAAAATTCAAATGAGGTTGTAAAAAGGGGGATAAGCGGTCGCGATTTCCTTCAAGCAGCAGGCGTTGGCAGCTAATCATGCTCAGCTTGTTGAATAATCGCCTCTACCCTTGCCATGACCTCATCATGCGCCACACCGGGGCCAGGATTGGTCAGGCTTTTTTCGACTTTTTTCCGAAACCAGAGATCATGGCTACTCGCCTGCTCTTCGGTTTCAAACTCCGAAACAATTGGGGAAGGTGGAACTGCCATCAGGTCACCTCCTGGATGAATGCTCAGCAGTTTAGCCGCAACCCTGGAAGCTGTCTTGAACCACCAGATGAAATGCAGCCAGCTCACCCGCAAGACGAAAAATGGCACACACGGCTCCGTTCTGCCCCACGTGATGTGGGAGGAGGCAAGCCCTAATGCCGGTCAGTTAAGAAGTAGCAGGAGCGAGAACTAACTTGTGGCGAGGGAGCTTGCTCCCGCTGGGGCGCGAAGCGGCCCCAAACAATGGGACTGCTGCGCAGTCCAGCGGGAGCAAGCTCCCTCGCCACAGGTTCGGTGTCGCCTTAACTGACTGGCATTAGGGCAAGCCCCCTCCCACATTTGGTACTCAGCGCATCCAGGGTTTTCGAAGCCCTGTTACTTACGCGCCGCCTCCCACTGCTTGAGCAGGTCGTTGTAGTTCACGGTCTCGCCTTTAGGCTTCTCGTTCGCCAGTTTCGGCTTCGGCGCGCCAGGCTGGTCGAACCAGTATTGCGCGTCACGCTCGGGGTTCATTTTCGGGCCGCACACCGGTTGCACCTTGGAGCGCTCCAGGCGCGTCATGATCGCGTCCTGTTCCTTGGCCAGGTTGTCCAGGGCCTGTTGCGGGGTTTTCTCGCCGCTGGCGGCGGCGGCGATGTTGCTCCACCACAGTTGCGCCAGGCGTGGGTAGTCCGGCACGTTGGTGCCGGTCGGCGACCACTCGGTGCGGGCCGGGCTGCGGTAGAACTCCACCAGGCCGCCGAGTTTGGGGGCCATGTCGGTCATGGCCTGGGAGTTGATATCGGACTCACGAATCGGCGTCAGGCCGACGATGGTTTTCTTCAGCGACACGGTTTTCGAGGTCACGAACTGCGCGTAGAGCCAGGCCGCGAGTTTCTGCTTCTCCGGCGTGGACTTGAGGAAGGTCCAGGATCCTACGTCCTGATAGCCCTTTTTCATGCCCTTTTCCCAGTAAGGTCCGACCGGTGACGGCGCCATGCGCCATTTAGGCGTACCGTCGGCATTCACCACCGGCAGGCCCGGCTTGACCATGTCGGCGGTAAACGCGGTGTACCAGAAGATCTGCTGGGCGATGTTGCCCTGGGACGGCACCGGGCCGGATTCGGAGAAGGTCATGCCCGCCGCTTCCGGTGGCGCGTAGGCCTTCATCCAGTCCACGTATTTCTGCGTGGCAAATACCGCGGCCGGGCCGTTGGTGTCGCCGCCACGGGTGACGCTGGAGCCCACCGGGTGGCAGTCCTCCACGCGAATGCCCCACTCGTCCACCGGCAAGCCGTTGGGCAAGCCCTTGTCGCCGCCACCGGCCATGGAGAACCAGGCATCGGTGAAGCGCCAGCCCAGGGATGGGTCTTTCTTGCCGTAGTCCATGTGCCCGTAAATGCGCTTGCCGTCGATTTCCTTGACGTCTTCGCTGAAGAATTTGGCGATGTCTTCATAGGCCGACCAGTTCACCGGCACGCCGAGGTCATAGCCGTACTTTTCCTTGAACTTGGCTTTCAGCTCCGGGCGCTCGAACCAGTCGGCGCGGAACCAATAAAGGTTGGCGAACTGCTGGTCGGGCAACTGGTAGATTTTGCCGTCCGGGGCGGTGGTGAAGGACAGGCCGATAAAGTCCTTGAGGTCCAGGGTTGGCGAGGTGAAGTCCTTGCCTTCGTTGGCCATCAGGTCGGTGATGGACTCGGTCTTGCCGTAGCGAAAGTGCGTACCGATCAGGTCCGAGTCGTTGACCCAGCCGTCATAGATATTCTTGTCGGACTGCATCTGGGTTTGCAGCTTTTCCACCACGTCGCCTTCCTGCAGCAAGTCGTGGGTCAGCTTGATCCCGGTGATTTCGCTGAAGGCCTTGGCCAGCACCTTGGATTCATACTCGTGGGTGGTGAGGGTTTCCGACACCACGTTGATCTTCATCCCACGGAACGGCTCCGAGGCCTTGATAAACCACTTCAATTCCTCCAATTGCTGTTCGGCCGTGAGGGTGGACGGTTTGAACTCGCTGCCGATCCATTTTTTCGCGGCATCTTCATACGCATCGGCCCAGGCCGCAGCGCTCAAACCACTGAGGGCCAGTACGGCGGCCAATGAAATGCTATGTCGCAGCTTATTGTTTTTATTCAACATAGAGACCTCCTGGTTAATTTCAGACGGGACTCGCAGACACCCCTCTCTTGTAGGAGCGAGCTTGCTCGCGAAAAACTCAAAGACTCTGCGGGCTACCGGGAACACCGCGTTATCGTTGACGATTTTCGCGAGCAAGCCCGCTCCTACAGGGTGTGCACACCTAGCCCCAGCGCATCACACTCAACAGCCACACCAGGGACAGCGCAGTCGCCACCCAGATGCTCCAGCCGGTGGCGCCGATTACCAGCAAATGCAGGTAGGCGCTGCCGAGAAGACCGATAAACAAGCGATCACCACGGGTGGTGCTGATCGGCAGAAAACCACGCCGAGGGATACTCGGCGCGCGCAACTCCCAGGTGGTCATGCCCGCCAGAATCAGCGCGATACCGCCAAAGAACAGTGCAGTCGGGGTGGTCCAGGCCATCCATTCCATCATCGATTCCTCTAGACCCGGCCCAGGGCAAAGCCCTTGGCCACGTGGTTACGAACAAACCAGATCACCAGCATGCCCGGCAGGATGGTCAACACCCCCGCCGCCGCCAGCACGCCCCAGTCGATACCCGAGGCCGACACCGTGCGGGTCATCACCGCTGCGATGGGCTTGGCATTGACCGAGGTCAAGGTGCGCGCCAGCAACAGTTCGACCCAGGAAAACATGAAGCAGAAAAACGCCGTAACGCCGATACCGGAGCCGATCAACGGGATAAAAATCTTCACGAAGAACTTGGGGAACGAGTAGCCGTCGATGTAGGCGGTTTCGTCGATTTCCTTGGGCACTCCGGACATGAAACCTTCCAGGATCCACACCGCCAGCGGCACGTTGAACAAACAATGCGCGAGTGCCACCGCGATATGCGTGTCAAACAGGCCGATGGACGAATACAGCTGGAAAAACGGCAGCAGAAACACCGCCGGTGGCGCCATGCGGTTGGTCAGCAGCCAGAAGAACAGGTGCTTGTCGCCCAGGAAACGGTAGCGCGAAAACGCGTAGGCCGCCGGCAATGCCACGCTCAGGGAGATCACCGTGTTCAAGCTCACGTAGTACAGCGAGTTGAGGTAGCCGGTGTACCAGCTGGGGTCGGTGAAGATCACCTTGTAGTTGGCCAGGGTGAAATCCTGCGGAAACAGGGTCAGTCCGCCGAGGATTTCGGTGTTGCTCTTGAACGACATGTTCAGCAGCCAGTAGATCGGCACCAGCAGGAACAGGATGTAGATCAAAAGCGGTATAAGCTTGCGCTTGCTCATGTTGGCGGCCTCAGCGGTTGGCGTCGGAGTGGGTCATGGCGGTGTAGAACAGCCAGGACACCAACAGGATGATCAGGAAGTACACCAGCGAAAACGCCGCCGCCGGGCCGAGATCGAATTGGCCTACGGCCATCTGGGTCAAGGTCTGACTCAGAAAGGTGGTGGCATTGCCCGGCCCGCCACCGGTGAGTACGAACGGCTCGGTGTAGATCATGAAACTGTCCATGAAGCGCAGCATCACCGCGATCAACAGCACGCTTTTCATCTTGGGCAACTGGATGTGTCGGAAAACCGCCCAGGCCGACGCCCGATCAATGCGCGCAGCCTGGTAGTACACGTCCGGGATCGCCCGCAGCCCCGAATAGCACAGCAACGCCACCAATGAAGTCCAGTGCCACACGTCCATCACCAGCACGGTGACCCAGGCATCCATGGTGTTCGCCGCATAGTTATAGCTGATACCCATGGCGTTGAGGCTGTAACCGAGCAGGCCGATATCGGCGCGACCGAAAATCTGCCAGATGGTGCCGACCACGTTCCACGGAATCAGCAAGGGAATCGCCAGCACGATCAACACCAGCGACGACCAGCGCCCCTTGGTCGGCATGGTCAGGGCGATGGCGATGCCCAGCGGGATTTCGATCAGCAGCACACAGGCCGAATAGATGAACTGGCGCAGCAGCGAGTCATGCAGGCGCGGGTCGAGCAGCACCTGTTTGTACCAGTCGGCGCCGACGAAATAGCGGCTGGACTGGTCGAAAATATCCTGCACCGAGTAGTTGACCACGGTCATCATCGGGATCACGGCACTGAACGCCACCAGCAGGAACACCGGCAACACCAGCCACCAGGCCTTGTTGTTCTGCACCTTGTTCATGGCAGCTCCTCCAGCAGGTAATCGTCGGCATAGAGCATCAGCCATTGCGCCGGGAAGCTGATGCAGGCGCGGCCTTCGGGCACCGCTTTGTCTTCGGCCAGGCGCACTTTGAGGGTGGCGCCGTCGAGGTTGAGGGTCATGATTTTGTAGGTACCAAGGTCTTCCAGGTGTGTGACTTCGGCCTGCAAGGCGTCAGGGTTATGTTCGTCCCACACATGGATGAATTCCGGGCGAATACCCACTTGGAGCTTTTTGTAGTCGGTGGCAGCGAGGCGCTGCTGCAACGCTTCGGACAACGGCAACGACGTGTTGGCAAACCGCACTCCGCCGGCCTCGGCCTGCACCTTGATCAGATTCATCCCAGGGCTGCCGATGAAATAACCGACAAAGGTGTGGCTTGGCCGCTCGAACAACTCGCGCGGCGTGCCGAACTGCACGATCTGGCCGCCGTACATCACGGCTATCTTATCGGCGAAGGTGGATGCCTCGAGCTGGTCGTGGGTGACGTAGACCATGGTGATGTTGAACTGCTCGTGAATCTGCTTGAGCTTGCGCCGCAGTTTCCACTTCAGGTGCGGGTCGATCACCGTCAGCGGTTCATCGAACAGGATCGCCGACACGTCGTCGCGCACCAGGCCACGGCCCATGGAGACTTTCTGTTTTTCGTCGGCGGTGAGGTTGCGGGCTTTTTTGCTCAGCAGGTTTTGCAGGTCGAGGACCTCGGCAATTTCCTGCACCTTGCTGTGAATTTTCGCCTCGGCCATGCCTTGGTTGCGCAAGGGAAACGCCAGGTTATCGAACACTGTCATGGTGTCGTACACCACCGGGAACTGAAACACCTGGGCGATATTGCGCTTTTCCGGGGTGAGGTCGTTGACCACTTGGGTGTCGAACAACACCTGGCCCTCGGACGGGCTGAGCAGGCCGGAAATGATGTTGAGCAAGGTCGACTTGCCGCAGCCCGACGGCCCGAGCAAGGCGTAGGCTCCGCCCTGCTCCCACACATGGTTCATTTCCCGGATGGCGTAATCCTCAGGGCCGCTCGGGGTCGCGCTATAGCTGTGCGCCAGGTTCTGCAAATGGATCTCGGCCATCAGGCAACCCTCGCGACACGGCGCCCGGGGGCCTGGACCAAACGTCCCTGGCCATCGAACACAAACAGTTTATGGGTGGGGATGTACACGCGGATCGGCGCATCGACGTCGTACTCGTGCACCCCCGGCAGGTGCAACACCAGCAGGAAGTGTTCGCTGCGCACATGCAGGAAGGTTTCCGAACCGCTGATCTCGGCGACTTCCACGGTCACCGCCAGCTCCAGGTCATCGTCGTTGCTCGGCACCAGGCTGATATGGCTGGGGCGCACGCCAAAGCGGAACTCACCTTCGCCGATGGGGCGCAGGTCGACATTGAGCGGGAAATGCACGAAGTTGGCGAAACTCACTTCGTTGCCACTGATGCGCCCCGGCATCAGGTTGATCGGCGGCTCGGAAAACAACTCGGCCGCCAATACGCTTTGTGGCTGGTGATAGACCTCGGCGGCCTTGCCGCTCTGGATCACCCGGCCTTCGTGCAGGATGGTGGTAGTACCGCCCAGCGCCAGCGCTTCGTTCGGCTCAGTGGTGGCGTAGATGGCGATGGTGTGGCGCGCCTTGAACAGTTCGCGCATTTCCTGGCGCAGTTCTTCGCGCAACTTGTAATCCAGGTTGACCAACGGTTCATCGAACAGGATCAGCTCGGCGTCCTTCACCAACGCCCGCGCCATGGCCGTACGCTGCTGCTGGCCACCGGACAGTTCCAGCGGGTGGCGCTGCAGGAATTTCTCGATGCGCAGCATCCGCGCCGTTTCCAGCACCTTGCTCTGGATCAGCTCGTTGGACACACCGGCCTGGCGCAAAGGCGAGGCGATGTTCTCGAACACGGTCATGGTCGGGTAGTTGATGAACTGCTGATACACCATCGACACGTTGCGCAGGCGCACCGGTTTTTGCGTGACATCCACACCGTTCATCAGGATGCGACCGCTGTCGGGCTTATCCAGGCCGGCCATCAGACGCATCAAACTGGTCTTGCCGGACAGGGTGCGACCGAGCAATACGTTGAAGGAGCCCGCCTCGAAGCGCAGGTTGACGTCGTCGATCCAGGTTTGACCTTCGACAACGCGGGAGACATGTTCCAGGGTCAATGACATGACACGACCTTTTTATTATTGGAATGAATCTGGCCAGTTATCAGAGCGAGTTTCGTGCCAGAAATGGCAGGTGGTTGATGCATAAGGAAATGGGTCAATCTGGATGTTCAGGAATGAACACCCTGGCTGAACAAATGAACACTGAGGGGGTTGACAATGAACAGTTCTGAACAACACTGATCAGACTGTGGGAGGGGGCTTGCTCCCGATAGCGGTATATCAGTAAAAGAAATGCTGACTGACACACCGCTATCGGGAGCAAGCCCCCTCCCACATGGGTCTGGTTACATCCGTTAGATTGTGCACACTCAATAACAATAAAAATGAAGGTCAATACATGGCCGAACCACTGACTCACGACACCATCATCCAGGACTCCTGGCGCCGTTGCCGCGCGTTCGGCCTGGATCACCAGAGCGTCCCCAGCTTCGACCAACTGCCCGCCGAGGGCATTCGGCAGTTGTTGGAAAGTCAGCATTCACTGGTGCAGACCACCCATCAGGAAGTGCTGCCCTACTACGAGAACATCCTGAGCAATTCCAACTGCCTGATCATGCTGGCCGACAACCAGGGCCAGGTCCTGACGTCGTGGGGCACCCAGCGCTTTATCGAGCCCGGGCTGGCCCGTGGTTTCAGCGCGGGCGCCAGCTGGATGGAACACGCCAGCGGCACCAACGCCATCGGCACCGCGTTGGCCTGTGCCCAGGCCGTGCATATCGAGCACGACGAACACTTCCTCAAGGCCAACCGCTTCATGACCGGTTCGGCGGCGCCGATTTTCGACGCGCAACGCGAGATCATCGCGGTGCTGGATGTCTCCAGCGACAGCTACCTGCCACCCTCCCACACCCTGGGCATGGTCAAGATGATGAGCCAGACCGTGGAAAACCGACTGATCCTCAACCTGTTTCGCGGCGAGCATTTCCAGCTGACGTTCAACACCGGCCTGAGCAACCTCGACAGCCAGTGGGCGGGCCTGCTGATCTTTGATGAAAGCGGCCAAGTGCTGTCGGCCAACCGGCGCGCGGACAACCTGCTGGGGATCAGCTTGTCGAGGGTGATGATCGACAGCTTGTTCAAGGTGTCGCTGCTGGAGTTGTTGAATCAGCCGGAGGGGCTGGCGTTTTCCCTGCAAGCAGCGGGACGCAATCGCTTCCAATGCCTGCTCAAGCGCCCCAGGCAGACGCCGGTACAGGCGCGGGTGTTCAATGAACCGGCGCCTGCGAAGCCGAGCGCCGTGAGCCTCACCACCCTGCATTTTGGCGACGCACGCGTGGAGAAAGCCGTGCGCCAGGCCGAGCGCCTGCTGGAGAAGGACATTCCGTTGTTGATCCACGGCGAGACCGGCGTGGGCAAAGAGGTATTCGTCAAAGCCTTGCACCAGGCCAGTTCCCGTAGCCGCCAGGCATTGATCGCGGTGAACTGTGCGGCGATTCCGGCTGAGCTGGTGGAATCGGAACTGTTCGGCTATGAAAAAGGCGCGTTCACCGGCGCCAATCAAAAGGGCAGCATCGGCCTGATCCGCAAGGCCGACAAGGGCACGCTGTTTCTCGATGAGATCGGCGATATGCCTCTTCCCACCCAGGCGCGGCTGTTGCGGGTACTGCAGGAGCGTTGCGTGCAACCGGTGGGCAGCAGTGAGGTGTTCCCGGTGGACTTGCGCATCATCTCGGCGACCAACCGCGCGCTACGGGAGCTGGTGCAAGCCGGGCGTTTTCGGGAGGATTTGTATTACCGCATTGGTGGCCTGACCCTGGAACTGCCGCCGTTGCGCGAGCGCAGCGACAAGCAGGCGTTGTTCCAGCAACTGTGGCAGCGACACCGCGACCCCACGCAGTGGGCCGGCCTGAGTGCCGAGGTGCTGAAGCTGTTCGAACAGCATCCATGGCCGGGCAATCTGCGCCAGGTCAGCAGTGTGCTGCAGGTGGCATTGGCGATGGCTGAGGAACAGCCGATCCGCCCGGAGCATCTGCCCGATGACTTTTTTGTGGATTTGCAGGGGCCGATACCGCAGCCCGCCAGCGAGCGACTGGATGACAGCATCGACCTGACGCAACGCTTGAAGGCGGCAGGCGGCAACATATCCCACCTCGCCCGCGAACTCGGAGTGAGCCGCAATACCCTGTACAAGCGCCTGCGCCAGAACGAAGGCTGAGCGGGCGCGTCAGTCAGCCAGATGCCGCTTCAGCGCCAACGCCACGACACGCCGGTGTAGAGGCCCCGGCCATCGGCCGGTGTGGAGCGCGCGACATCCAGGCCTTTGTCGTCATAGCCCGGGGTAACGGTGTTGGCATAACGCCGATTGGTAAGATTGCGCAGATCGACCCAGGCCTGCCAATCCTGCTTGGGCGCGTCAAAGCCAAACGTGGCGCCCAGGGTGGTGTAGGCCGCGGCGTAGTAAGAGTTGGCGTAGTCCACCGCCACCCGCGAGGCATGCTCGGTGTTGAGGCTGGTGTAGAAACCGCTCGGATGGCTGTAGCGCAACTGCGCCTGATAATAATGCTTGGGAATGCCGGGCAAGGTGTTGTCACCGAAACGCTCGTCATCGCGGTAGTGGAAATCGCTGAAGGTGTAGGCTTGGCGCAGCGCAAGCTGGCCGTTGCGATCGCCCTCCCACAGCGGGCTGAGCAGGCTCAGTTCCACGCCCTGATGCACGGTGGGGCTGGCGTTGGCTTCGGCGACGATGGCATTGCTGGTTGCGGTCTGGGCCTGGGTTTCCACGGTCAACAGCTCGTGGCGAACTTCCGAGCGGTAGAGCGCCAGGTCCCACTGACCAAGCCAGGCCTCGCCGCGGCCACCGACTTCCAGTGTCGTCGCCGTCTGGTTGCGCAACTTCACGCCTTCGCGCTGCAAGCCGGTGGCCGCGCCACTGCCGGTACCGAAATACTTGTTGGAACCCCAGATCATCGACCAGGCGTGCGGCGGCTCTACCGAGCGGCTCAGGTTGGTGTACACCTGCAATTGCGGGGTGAAGTCATAGCGCAGGCCAATGCGTGGCGCGTAGTCCCAATCGTGCTGGCTGGTCGGGGCTTGACCGTCTGGATAGGTGACCTGGGTTTCGCGGCGGGTATAGATCGCGGCCAGGCCGCTGGTCAGCCATAGGTCAGGCACCAGCTCCAGTTCGTTGCCGATATGCAGCACGGTGTCGGAACCCAGGTAGGTGTAGTCACGGGTCTTGGTGCCCGGAGCGTAGCCGGCCGTGTTGCCCGCCGGGATACGCACATACTCCGAGGCGCCGTTGTTCGGCATCGCCTGGGTGGTGCGCAGGTCGAGCGTGGTGTGGCTGTCGTGGCCGAACAGGCTGTCCTGGCGAATGTAATTGAGGGTGCCGCTGATGTCGGTGTAGGCGACTTTCAGGCGGTTGGTGCCTTCGCGCAGGTCCATCGGGTAGTCGTGATAAGCCAGCCCGACTTCGACGCGCGAAGAGTCATCCAATTGCAAGGTGGTCTTGTTCGCAATCCAGGTGGAACCCGGTTGCAAGCGCTTGGAATCGCGGGCGGCGTTGAGGCTGTTGGCGGCACGCGGGTCATGGCTGATCTGGTAACGCGTGAGCTTGCCCGGCGTGTCGTTGGTGGTTTCGCGGTAGCGAAAATAGAAGCGCGTTTCCAGGTCCGGGTTGAAGCGATAGCCAAAGTTGGCCGCGACGCCCTTGCCGGTGCCAGCGCTCTGGTGCTGGTAACCGTCGGACTCCGAATCGGTGAGGCTGATGTAGTAATCGGCATCCCCGAGCACCTGGCCGGAACTGATCTCGCGCTGGGCGTAACCACGGCTGCCCGCTTCATAGCGCAGTTGCAGTTTGGGCGCGTCAAGACCGGTGCGGCTGACATAGTTGACCGCGCCGCCCAGGGCCAACGCGCCCCGGTCGAAGCCATTGGCGCCGCGCAGCACTTCTACCCGGCTTTGCCAAAGCGGGTCCTTGAGCTCATAGGGCGTACCGCCGGGGCCGGTGAGCGGCAGGCCGTCGAACATTTCGTACAGCCCGGAAGCATGGGCACCGGGGCTGCGGTTCAGGCCCGAACCGCGAATGGACAGCTTGACCCCTTCATTGTTCGCCGCCTTGGCGTACACCCCGGCCTGGTACTTGAAAACATCCTCATTGGAGCTCACCCGGCCCTGTTGCACGCTGTCCATGTCGATAAAGTTTGTGCCGCCGGGCACGCTTTTGAGCTGTGCCTGGGCGATTTCTCCAGCGCTGGCTTCAGACGCAGTGACTTCGACCGGCGCCAATTGCAGGTCTTCGGCCTGTACCTGCGAACTGAGGGTCAGGGCGGCGAACAGTAGCGCAGGTTGTCGCAACAGCATGGGCAGGTCCTTGGAATACGGGGGCGTGGACGGCAGCGCCGGCACGCGAACAGTCATGGGAAGACGCCCACACCCGTCAGGTCACGGGCGCTCCTGATTGCCCGGCAACTCCAGCGTCTGCATCAAGTCGTCAGCATCCGAGCCGATGGGGAATCTGAAACCATACATTTCATCGGTGGCCAGGATCTCGGCAAGCGTGTCGCGCAGCTGCATCTCCGTAGGCGAGCCGCGCAGCAGTTTGTGCGCGGCTAATAACACCTGCGAAGCGACTCCTTGAGCGCTCGCGGCATCGATCACAGCAAACAGGATAAATCGCAGGCGGATTTCGCGATCAGTAGGCCAAACCGTTTTTCGCTTACCCAAGGTAGGCACTCATGTTTAAGAAAAGTCCGAGGCTAGGGCTGACCGGGGCGTGGTTCAAGCCGTCCAGGGCATGATAGGCAGTTTCCTACAGAGGAAAGGGAAACACCGCACCCAATGGCCCTGTCACTGCACAGGCAGGAAATTCATCAGCAACAGACTTTGCGCATAATTGAGGCCGATGCGTCGGTAGCGCTCATCGAGTATCTGGGTCAGCAGATCCAAGCGCGCGACGATCTTGCCGAATTCGACGGCGAAACTGAGGTTGCTGCCCTCCTCCGATATTTCATTGGAAAACAGCAGCAACACGCCATTGGCGTCCTGGCGCTGGCCGAGCAACCAGGTGGCTTTCTCGATATTCCGTGCGGCGTTGCTGACAAACTGCGGGTTGATCGAGTCGGTCACATAAAATTGCGTGCGCCCACCGTGTGCGGTCACCAGCATGCTGCCGATCGCGTAGATGAACGCCCCCACCCGATCACCCCGAAACTCCGGGCTCAGGGAGTAACTCAAGGCCGCCAGATCACGACGTTCCCCCAGCGCAGGCAATGGCTGACGGTTTTCGATAGCCTGGCGAATAGTGCGCGCAGCAGTTACCGCATCCGGATAACCGGACTGGCGCCACTGGCTGGGGTTGCGCAGGTAAAGCTTGCTCATCAGCAGATAAAGGCTTTGCAGGTTGTCGCGCATGCCCAGGGTGGCCATGCGATCAACGCTGGTTTGAAAAAACTCATCGGGCTTGCCATCGCTGAACTGCCTGGCAATGTCGCGCCCCTGTTGCTGGCTGCAACCGACGGCACACAGCGCCAGTATCGCAACCAGCCACCGCGGCCATCGGGTGATAAAAACAGTTAGCGTTCGATGCATCGGTACCGGATCTGTGGCTGTTGGCCACCCGCAGGATATGGGTGGCTGGGACAGAGGTAGATCAGGAGAATGGAAAAAAGTGCAGCCCTGGGGGCCAGATAAGCATCGGACTACAGCCCCGGCCTTCAACTATTAAACGTGTAGAAAATTTGAATTAGCGAGTTGCCCCCTCAGTCAAGAATTATGAACGCAGTAAATCTGACGAGGTAACAGCAATGACTATCCAGGCAGAGACACTCGTAGAACTGACCGAAGCGCTGAAAAAGCGCGGCCTGAATCTGGTTTCAGATGTGCACTTCACCCGCGCGCCCTATCGGCATAATCACCGCTGGATCTGCACGGTCGAGTAACGACCCCATCAAACCTCTGGGTCGGGAGCCGCTTGCAACGTCGAGGCAATCAGATCGCGCAGCCACCGATGGGCGGGATCGCGGTGCAGCTGCTCGGGCCATAACATGAGCATTTCAAAACCCGGAATGGCCAGTGGAGGTGCTTGCACGTGCAGTGCTGGCTCATCCCGCACCAGCCTTTCCGGCACCACCGCAACCAGGTCGCTGTGCGCCAAGGCTGAGACGAGCGAGTTGAAATTGGACACTGACAATACAACGCGTCGCTCCAGCCCTTTAGCGGCCAGCGCCTGGTCGGTACTCCCAACGAACCCGCCGCCATTGGGTGACATCACGGCATGTTCAAGGCCGCAGAACGCTTTGAGCGATAGCTTCGTCGCCAAAGCGGGATGACCGCGCCGCCCGGCCAGCACATAGCGTTCGTGAACCAGAGACCGCTGACGCAGTTTTGGCGGAGCATCATCGCGCGTGTGCAAGGCCAGATCGAGCTGACCGCTTTCCAGATCGTTAGCGAGGCTGACGGGATGTTTGTTCAGCAATGCCAAGCGGGTATTCGGAGCCAGGCGCCTGAGCAGGGCCAGTGACGGCCAGACCAAAGCCGTCGCGGCGTAATCACTGGCCGCCACCTTCCATGTCTGATCAGACAGTGCGGGCTCAAACGTGCCGCCAGGACTCAGCGCGCCTTCCAACGCGACCAACGCGTCACGCAGCGGCCCGCGCAATTCACGGGCACGCTCGGTAGGCGACATCCCTCGGGGGCCGGGCAGCAACAATGGATCGTCGAGAAGTTCTCGCAGCCGCCCCAGTTGCAGGCTGACGGTCGATTGCGCGAGATTGAGCAAGCGCGCTGCCCGTGTCACGTTTTGCTCAGACAACAGCGCATCCAGCGTGACCAGCAAATTGAGATCCAGACGTCGCAAGGTATTGTGCATGTAAATACCATATGGTTCGGAAATTCATTTCTATCATACCGCGTGGGTCGCTACGGTGAGGTATACATCCACTCGGAGCCCACCATGAAGCTGCTACTGATCTACGCCCATCCTGAACCTCGCTCGCTCAATGGCGCTCTCAGGGATTTCGCGATCGCCCACCTGGAAGCCGCAGGCCATGAGGTCAAGGTCTCCGATCTATACGCCATGCGTTGGAAAGCGCCCATCGATACGGACGACGCCCCCGGCTATGACGACGCAACCCCCTTCAATCCGGCCATGGAATCGCAACGTGTATTTGCCGCCGGCACCCAACCGGCAGACATCGAGCAAGAGCAGGCCAAACTGCGATGGGCGGACGCCGTGATCTTTCAATTTCCACTGTGGTGGTTCTCGATGCCCGCGATCCTCAAGGGCTGGGTCGAACGCGTCTACGCCTACGGATTTGCCTACGGTGTCGGCGAACACAGCGAAAGCCACTGGGGCGACCGCTACGGCGAAGGCAGCATGACTGGAAAGCGCGCGATGCTGGTGGTCAGCATGGGCGGTTGGGAGTCCCACTACAGTGGTCGAGGGGTGAACGGTGCGCTGGATGACCTGCTATTCCCTATCCAGCATGGGGTGCTCTTCTATCCTGGATTCACCGTTGTGCCGCCCTTCCCCATCTATAAAACCAGCAAAATGGACGCCGCCCGGTTCGAACAGCTATGCACAGCCTATGCTGCTCGGTTGGACAACCTGTTCATTGATCAGCCGTTGGCATTTCGTCGCCAGAATGCCGGGGACTATGACATTCCGGCATTGAC
Organism: Pseudomonas sp. R2-37-08W; assembly: GCF_003851705.1. NCBI lineage: Bacteria > Pseudomonadati > Pseudomonadota > Gammaproteobacteria > Pseudomonadales > Pseudomonadaceae > Pseudomonas > Pseudomonas sp. R2-37-08W. Next base: position 3,414,539 of record NZ_CP027728.1, read on the forward strand.
ACTCAAACCCCATCTTGCGCCCGGCCGTCATGATTTGGGCATTCATATCGATATCGATGGGGGCGTCACGTCAGGAAACTAGCGTCTTTCGGGCCTACCCCGGTCCGCCCATACACTGCGCAGTACTGCAGAGTAATGCTCCGGCGTGTTTGACAAGGCTTCGCCACTCATCACTCGAGATGAGGTCGGCTCGCTCCATGGCGTCAGCCCGCCGCAGCAATTCGAAGTATTTAACTTCCGCATCCATTCGATTTCCGCCCAGTGCAGAAAGCTCGCGCCATGCTGTCAGGGTCAGTCTTCGCTGCGCCTCTCTCATGGGAGCCTCTATCTCGATTGCTGGTGAATTCAGCATAGTCGCGGTGGCGAGTCTCAGATCTGGCTTTAGACCAATGGAGCCGCTAAGCAGGCGGTGGAGGTCGTGCCCGACGGCAACTACCTTCGAAGCGGTAGGTAGGTCGACTCATGGCTTTGCACAGCGAAAAGCAAGACTTGAATGAGGTTGGTAATAACGTACGTGGTGCTCTTTTTCCTAATAGGTGAAAACGCTGGGCACATTAAGCAGGGCTTGGCGGGATTGAGTCCGAGCGTTTCGCGTTGGCAAAGCTCATATTCAGCATGTACAGCTACAAGAATTTAACTGCGTTCTCGGACAATCAATACTTATAACCAAAATCCATGCAAAATTTTTCTTTACGAAAAATCATCACATGGGTGTCACAATCCACTGCTACGCTGTTTGTGTCAGAGGGCAGGATCGCCCACTTGGGAGCTATTAAACGGCCCACTGGACGCCAGGGAATATTCTGAGGACAGAATTATGGGCGGTACTGATGCAGTGATCTCTGATAATCACTGAACTGCAAAACATGGAGTTGTTATGATAGTTTTAGGAATTACTAACAATGATTTATCAGGTGCTTGCTTGGTCCGCGACGACCGAATCCTCTCGGCGGTGAGTGAAGAACGTTTTACCCGCATCAAAGATGACAAAGTCTGGCCTGCGCAATCTATTTCATTTGTACTAGGTGAGGCGGGTGTAAGTTTAGAGGACGTAGACTATGTCGCCTATGGCTGGAACGCAGGCTTCACAGCTGAAAAGCACTTACCATTATATTTCGATCGCATTGTAGATGAAGTCAAGAACAACCCTGATGGGCTACCTCTTTTTCGAAAACGTATTACTGACGAAATCACCAACGACAAAGAAAAAAGAGCTGAATTCGATAAGTTTATCGCAGATAACGCGCTGTCCGCATACTACATAGACCACCATGAATGTCACGCTTTGGGTGCTTATGTATGCTCCCCCTTTGATGAAGCTTTAACCTTAACATGTGATGGGCGAGGTGATTTTCAATCACTGACGCTAACGCATTACACACCCGACGAAACTACGGTATTACAGCGTGAAACAAGCGTTGATAGCTTGGGGTACTTCTACGGACGCATCACCCATCTGCTAGGTTACAAACCTAATCGTCATGAAGGCAAGATCACAGGCTTAGCTGCATTCGGCGATCCTGAGAAACTGCTTAGCGTAATGCAACAAATGATTAATGTTGAGGACGGGCGAATTAGAGCCAAATGCGGAGATCTTTTCCTGCCTTCATATAATGGTTATAGCGATACATTACAAAGTTTACTGGCCAAGGAAAAACCGGAAGATATCGCAGCCGCCGTTCAACGCCATGTCGAAGACATGCTAGTTAAAGTCGTAACTTACCATCTAGAAAAGATAGGGAGTAGTAACCTTTGCTTGGCGGGTGGTGTATTTGGCAACGTGAAGCTTAACCAGCGGTTACGAGAAATCCCTAACGTGCGTAACGTTTATGTGCTGCCATGCATGGGAGACGGCGGCCTGGCATTGGCTGCTGCAGTGGGGGCTGCTTACTTAGAAAAGGGTACACGATTCAAAAACCCGGTGATGACGCTGGGCCCAGCGGCACGTAGTGTTTCACAAAACATAAACCTGATAAATCGTGACTACCCTGAATTGGGTTATCACAATCCGACTAATATCATTGAAACGCTCGTAGATGCTTTAATGGAAAACCAAGTTCTAGGAATGTTCAAAGGAAAAATGGAATTTGGTCCGAGGTCGTTATGCAACAGGAGTATCGTTTACCATGCCAAAGATGCTGATGTGAACGACTGGCTCAACAAACGGATGCACCGAACTGAGTTTATGCCGTTTGGCCCAGTGACAGCTGTCGAGCAGGCCGCCGAATGCTATATCGACTGGTCCGAAGAGCATATTGCCGCTGATACCATGACGATGACATATGATTGCCATCCGCAGTTTATCGAGGCCAGCCCTGCTGTCGTGCATATTGACGGTACTGCTAGACCACAGGTAATTCGTCCTGAAGCGGATGGCTTTATGCACAAGCTTCTAAATGCCTGGCACTCCCGAACAGGGCAATCTGCTTTGATAAACACTTCCTTCAATCGTCATGAAGAGCCGATTGTATGCTCTTCACAAGATGCCTTGGCTGCCCTTAAAGACGGCATGGTCGATTTGGTAGTTATGAGCGAGTCGTTAATCATATGGCGTAAAAACAAGAACAGTTTCGCATTACAGCGCTTTGAGTAAAACCGATGCGCTTAGGGGCTTCCTGAAGCCCCTTTTTTTCAAGATTGGTGTTCAACTGTTTTATTTGGTGACCCGATGTACATGATATTTTTTGGTTTTTTTGCAGCCGAGGGCATTATCTATCCATTCTGGCCAACTTGGCTAGATACTTTAGGATTTGGTACCAGTCAGATAGGTTTGCTGATCGCGGCAGCTTATTGGCCTCAAATTGTAACAGGGGTATTAATTACTTACGTCGCGGACTGGCGCGTAGATCAAATTTACTTGGCCGCACTATTAAGTTTTTCAGCAGCCATTAGTACTCTGCTGTTTTATTTTCTACCTCCCTCTCTATTCACTTTTATCGCGCTGAGCATTTCGTTTGGCGGACTATGGATGGTCGTGCTGCCTCTGTCCGAGTCGTATCTGCTCAAACGAGACAAACAGTCCATTCAAAATTACGGTTGGGTAAGAGCGGTTGGCTCTTCAGCCTTTATTTTAACGTCGACACTTGGTGGTGTTTTTTTTACTATTTATGGACTTTCCTGGGTGCCTGTCATCGTTGCCGCAAGCATGATTTTTACAGCGCTAAGTTGCTTATGGTTGAGATATCGAATTCCAAATATAAACTTCTCTGGCAATACTCAGATCGTTAAAAAACCAGATTGGAGACGGCTATTCGAAAACAAAATACTGCTACTTGCAATCGCCTCTGCCAGTATAATTCAATTAAGCCACACACTATATTTTGCCACAGCCTCAATAAATTGGGGAATCAAAGGTTACTCATCAACTACAATCGGATTATTTTGGTCAGTCGCTGTAATTGCTGAAATCACATACTTTGCGTTCTCAAATAAAATTTTAAACTTTTTCTCTCCGCTATCCATTGTAGTTCTGTCCAGTATATGTGCATCCCTTCGCTGGGCGTTTTTCTCTAATAGCGATACCCTATCACTAATCATTATAGGGCAATGCATGCACGCGCTGAGTTTTGCTGCTTATCACACGGCGATTATGCGCTTTATCCGAGATCACGCTCCGCAAGACGTACAGACTTTAACGCAGGGAGTCTATTATTCTTTCGCAGTAGCAATACCGATGGGGGTGGCCACGCCTTTTTCCGGCTACCTTTACGAGATAATACCCAATGGCTCTTTTTATGTAATGGCCATTATAGCCTTAATCGGCGCGCTGCTAGCTTTAATCGCTCATCAAAAAATGCGGAACTCTAAACATGATGACACACACATTTACAGCGGTCTGTTTTGATATGGACGGTGTTCTTATTCAGTCACGGCAAGTTATTGAGCATGCCTGGACGAGCGTGGCACGGGAATACGGAGTTGAAATCAGCCAAGATTTTATCCATGAACACATCCATGGCCGACCAGGGAGTATACGCTTCACGCGCTCTTTCCTAACTTTAATCAGCTCACTCGCAGCATTATCAAAAAACAAGTAGATGCTGCTGAAGAGGTAGCGGTCTGTTTGTTGGTACCTGGGGTGAGAGAGCTAATTTCTCAATTGCGGGAACGCTCAGTTCCGTTGGCATTGGTGACTAGTAGTTGGCCCGCTCGTATCGCCTACGTGCTCGAACAACATGGCTTGGAAACTAGCTTTGACTGTAGAGTCTCACGCGAGGACGTCAGCAATGGAAAGCCAGCTCCTGATTGTTATCAGCTAGCGGCTCGAAAACTAAACACCCCCATAAATGAGTGCTTGGTCTTCGAAGACTCCGTAAGCGGTGTGCAGTCGGCGGTAAGCAGTGGCGCATGGTGTATCGGTATCGGCAATGACGTTTCGCTAAGCAACTACGGCGCTAAGGCTGTGTATACTGACTTTACCACGCTGCCAACAATCGAACGTTTGACACCAACCTCCCTTTTTAATGACAAATTCTTGATTCTCGGCAACCATAGCTCTAGGAGATTACCTTCTTAATGACATCAACACTAAAGTACGCCGCTATTCTTTGGGAGTTCTTATCTGAAGGACGTCAGCATGAGAACTGTGATTTGTTAGTAGTCTGTGGATCGTACGATCTTCGTGTCTGCGATTACGCTTGCGAATTGCTTCGCAAGGGAGTAGCTGGACATTTATTGTTCACAGGCAATACCGGCAACTGGACTAGACATTTATGGGATAAGACTGAAGCCGAAATTTTTGCTCAGCGCGCGCTAGATCTCGGAGTTTTACATGAGCAATTCAGCTTAGAAAAACGAGCCACTAACTTTGCTGAAAATATTGCCTTTACCAAAGAAATGTTTCCACAAATAAAGAGCGCTACTTTTCTTACCAAGCCAAACTCAATCCGCCGAGTAAGGTTGACTTTACCTGTCCAGTGGGCGGGCCTTGACGCTTGGGTTGATGCGCCGAGGTATTGTTTCCCTGAGCAAACTTCCAATCAGGTGGGGGTGCTCGGATTAATCGATGAAATGGTGGGGGATATACAGCGTATTATGCTGTATCCAAAAAAGGGATTTCAGATCGAAGAAGAATTACCGGAAAAAATCCTAGCGGCCTGGAAGTACTTAATTGAGCAGGGATTTAAAAACCACCTTATTGGTTAGTATGGCGGAATAGAAGAGATAGGCCATGGCAGCAGAACCGCAGAAAGATCGCTTGGCCAAGTCTGCCAGGACGCGCGTGGCGAATGCCGAAGAGGAATTGAGGCTCGGGGTTAGCCCAGGCACCCGGCAGGCCCTGGCCGCCCTGATGGAATGGTCAGGCATTACTGAGCAGCTCGAGGCGATGACGCTGATGATTCATCACCTTCATGCACTGGGCTCAGCTAAGTGCCTGCCACTCTTGAATCCGCCGCGCCACGAAATTGCGCCGACCCCAGAAACGCAAAAGCCCCGCAGTGCGGGGCTTTCGTGTGAATCTTGGCGGGAAACCAGGGATTCGAACCCTGGAGACGCTATTAACGTTCGCCGGTTTTCAAGACCGCTATTCAAAAGTAGGCGGTGCGCAGCTTTGCGGACCGTTGGCGTTCCGTTACTCATGGCAACAGATCAAGCTACAGGCCGCATTCTATAGGAGGTGATTGTTGAGTTTGGGAACTGTTATGCACTCCCCCCGGCTTCCTGCCGAATGAACGCAAACCAAAGAAATGTCTAAGGCTTACCAAATACATCGTGACTGGTTTCAGTCCCAGAGTTTGTAAAAGCGTTGGGCCGTTAGTAGCCTCTCATCCGATGTCGAGCGAGATAATTAAGGACATCGACAAGAAAATAAATATCCATCATATACATACGGACATGGCCATCACGCGGACAGCGGGACCAGATAAATTTAGCTGGCATACCTGCTGCGCTAAACCCCTGGCTACATTCATTCCTGCTTGATAATCGTGAATACCATCTGTCGCCGTAACAACTTTTTCAACAATACTCAATATTGAAGACAGTACAGTTCGCTGCACCAAACTTATAGCTTCTCCCTCTCCGATCTGTCTTGACACTCTACCGATAACACGGAACCGTCCATCTGTTAATTTGGCCTTTATAGATAGCGCATCTGCATCGGCCAGGTCTACATCCAAAACACCAATTTGCTTACCCGTAGTAGGACAAGACATTAACATCTCAAGCTGACCAGATTTAAGATAATCCCCCTCGAGTTCGGCGAGAACATTTGCAATCAACTCCTCATATTTTTTAATATCATCCTTAAGCTTTTTATTTCCAAAAACCTTTTGATTTATTTTCTCACCAAAATTTTGGAGCACCTGACAAATTAATGGCGCGGAAATTTTCAACGCCTCAAGTATGGAATAAAAATCAACAGGCTTAAGAACAACGTCGAGCTGAACAAAACTTGAAGAACTTGAAGACTCACTTACCTTAAAATCATGATTTATCAGTTCTCGCTCATTTAACTCATCGATGAGAGTCATATGCAACCCCCCATCGTATAACGCCGGGCTGTCTTTGTAGTTGAAGTGGACTCCTTGGCGAGTTCTCCACCTCCGGAGACAGGAGATATCAACTCATTTAGAAATTTAAACCCAAGACTTATATTCAGTTTGCCTGAGGTCTTTTTCCCTTCCTGCGCCTCCGACTCCATAGCGACACCTTTGAAAAGATAGGCAGCACAATTCAATACCATCTTTTCATTTAAATAAACAGGTTCCATATATGAATTCACGACAACCTCTAATTCTTGAGTTTTTGGCAAAAGACATTTTTCACGCAGCGCCAAGTGAACATTATCAGTTCTACGAACTTACGCCAGCAATATGCCACCTCCTAGACCGAAAGTCGTATGCCGCCTCAGACGCGGTCCAGTTCCATGGCTTCAGCAAGAGCTACTGAAAGGCCCAGGCTGTCAATTTCGGCACCCACTGCATTACGAGCACGCTGTGCACCGGCAGCATTTTTGACTAAGCGCAATCCTTCATGCCGCTGCTATGCTTAGGATTTTAAATGAGGCAGCGACCATGGCACGTGAATTCATTCGCGGATGTGCTTGAAAGAATGTACGAAAATCAGCTTGCGCTTGAAGCAGCACTTATGGAACTCACGCTTCAAAGCGAAACGCGAGGATCACCTGAGGTCGGCGAAAATGTACGTGGCGCGTTGTTCGCTATCGGCGAAAACGCAGGTCATATCAAGCAAGGCATAGCGAAGCTACGAACCCAAGACTTTTGATGATGCATACCCCGATTGTGTAGGGGTATATGGTGGATTTTGGGGAATAGGCCCGTGGTTACGGGCTGCGACGCTCGCCCAAGGCAGGTTGCATAAATGCATAATGGGCATTGGATGGCATAGATTGGCGTATGGTTTGCCCCATTTTTGCCCCATCTTAAATTTAATCATTCACTCTCCACGACAGTCGGGTGATGATTGGTCGTCTTGATTTTTAACCACTTTGGCGGGGACAGATCATGAGGCGCCGAAGCCCTACCTTTGCAGCGGTTTCGAAGCAATCCAATCCCCCCTTCGGCCTGACCAGGCAAGCCTAGTTATAGCCAATATAAATCTCTACGGCAGATCTCCTCTCGGTAAACCGCTCACTCACGCAGAGATTTTGGATCTTTTTTAGAGGGTGTGGTAGCACCTCAAAAAATTGATCTTCTCTTTATGCATGGCACTAGGCTATCGTTTGGTCGGACGTACATTCGTATGTCGCTAAGGGACTGAACAATGAAAGGATTACGACATGTCTAGATGCACAGCACCAGTTCGCGGCCATAGCTCAGCAGCAGCGGCGGCTGCGTGTCCTGCATGCCGCTACCATAATAGCTCCCGCTATAACAGTTATGATTCGTCCTATCCCTCATCGGGCGGCAGTACCCGTAATTACGCCAATGCTGGTGGCGGTGGCACTACGCCTGGTAGCGGTTCTAGGCCGCGCTGGTCGAAAGCGGGTTCATCCGTTTCGTACACTCACGCTCAAGTGATGTCACTCACTCCGATCCGCGAAACTGTTGAGACGAGATCTGTGGCTCAGCCCGATCTTCGTGATGTTTTCCTATGCCACGCCTGGGACGACCGACAGGGTGCGGCTAAAGAACTTCACGAGTTGCTCGTGGCAGCGGGTGTCAAAGTCTGGTTCAGCGAAAAGGACCTTGGCCTCGGCGTTCCAATGATGCGTGCGATTGATAGGGGTTTAGCGAACTCGAGAATTGGACTCGTGCTAGTCACCCCTGCGCTTTTAACCCGTCTCCCCAAAGAGAGCGTCGCAGATAAAGAGCTTTCGACACTTTTGGCCGGTAACCAGCTCGTTCCCATTGTACACAACACTACATATGAAGCTCTTCGGAATGTCAGCCCTATGCTTGCCTCCAGAACCGGTTTAGACACCACTGAAGATTCAATGGCAGTAGTCGCGGCGAAAATCGCAGAATTGGTCTCGCTCTGACTCTATTGCACACTGGGCTTGCGACCATAAAAAGACCATTTGCATGTTGATCACCAATTTCTAGTCAACATACATATTTTATCATCGACTACGTATGATAGAAGCAGCCGGTTTACATTTTATACAACTCTATTAAGGCACAGCCATTAACGATGAATATAAATACAGCCATCTCATGCTCTACGTGTGGCGCAGAGACGCATTGCCGTATAGGCATGTCAAACAGAACTTTTCAACCCTTATCCTTTCTATGTGAAGGATGTGGCACAGCTATAGAAATAGATATTAAAGATATGAGAGGGGGCGGCTTACGGAACGCGGTGGAAATCAAATTTGATCGAGAGACCCTCGAACAACAAGATCGCTACTTCATTGATCTACACCTAGACTTTCCGGTGTGGAGTACTTCTTATGTAATGGGTCAAACACCGTACTTGGTCGCAAGCGGAATGGTGGACAAGGATAAAATAGTTATAAAAGGCGTGCCTGCCGTTGAAATATTTCGCATTCGGCTAGACATCCTCAATCATTTTGGAGAACGCTTCAACGAGGTAAAGCAGCTACTTAAACTTTACCCAAGGAACAACAAAGAACTATTCAGAAAAAAAGCCATTGAATTTTTGAAAGAGGATCGTCCCACATCCACCGCCCCCGAGGACATCAACCTTCTACTTTACACAGTGCTCTCACGGGTTTCGTTAGCTTTTTTAGAGCAGGATACAGTTGAAGAAATAACCAGTACCTTCCCACAAATCATCATGCATCTCTCACAGACTCAGCGCAGTCAACTAGATGAATTCTATAACCACATCAAAGAAACGGGGTTTCTTAATAGCCTCCAACGAGACTGCTTAAGTCTATACGGACGAATTTTTGAGATTGAGCTGTATTTGAGGCCAGCTATATTCCTAGACTTCTGCACTGGGCAAGAAGAAAAAAAAAGCTCTGCCAAAGTATCAAAGCTCGGCTTTGAAAACTGCAAAGACATGTACAAAGACCTATCTGAAATAGTTGGCAGACAACTGGCTTTAGTCGCAGGAATAAACAATTTAATTCATCGTAGCAACCATAACTCTTTCTTACCAAGTAAAGACGGCGCCGCACTATCCAGCCTCGACAAATTTGCAAACAAGACGTTATCAGAAAAATTAAAATACCTTGATGATTGCTGGTACAAAATTGACGACGAGCTATTAAATACCGGCGTGCGCAATTCCATTGCGCACTACACATTTGAATACAATGAGGAAGCGCAAATAATTACTTGCTTTCCAAACAAAGAAGGTCTACGCCAAGAAACGAAACTAGAAATAACGTTCTTAAGCTTCATGCGAATGATACTAGTTCAATTCAGAGAAATGCATTACTTACACCACCTCATAAAATCGCTTTACTACTATGAGTATTTGATTCTTAACAAAAAACCATAGAACCCACTTATTAAGAACACACAAAATCCGCAGGCAAAAAATGGACCTTGTAAACGACATCTTAACCACAATGCATTCATTCGACTTTTCGCCACTTGAATCATTAATTGATCTAAACGACCTCCGAAATATCGCAGCCATACTGGGAGTAGCAATTGGACTAACAACAGCAAGCAAAAAATGGGGAAACAAAGCTGTTTACTTTGCAACAGTAGGCGCTTCCTCAAACAGTCCTATAAGCATCACTTCACTTTCAATAACAAACCTTAAAGACAAGCCATTAATAATATACGAAATCAATGTTTTATTTAAAAAATCAAACAGCTATTTTTGCCTTCAAAAATTTGATCCCCCCTTGGTTATCAAAGGGTTAGAAGCTACATCGTTAGAGCCAACTAAGTATTCAAAACTAGAAATCGCACCGAACCCTTTTCTTGAGCTACACTTAAAAATAGAATTTTTCCTTATAACGGACAGCTCTGCCATAAAATGCAAACCGGCTAAATCACCCGATTCCATCGTCTTTAAAAAGATGAAAAAATACAAACAAATAACAGTGTCGAGAAATAAATTCAACAAAAAAATCTACAGTAAAAACACTGAACTAGCTCTTGTCTACATGTATGACGGCGCACAACGTACAAGCTTCCTCCTAAAGACAGGCTTTATCTGCGACGATTGGCCATTTCGTACAAATATGCTCCCGGAAGGATCAATGCGGGACCGTGAATCCATAGCAGAAGCAATCAAAGTAATAGCAGAGCAAAACAAGGTGGACATCAATATAGCTGAAGTACTTTAGCTTGGGCCTTATTCAACCAATCTTCCATAGCTGATCAAGTTTAGTGGTATAGCTTTGGCTCATCATCTCACGGCGCATCCCCCAATCGGGATCCAACGGAACGTTGGCGGAGCGCAGTGCCCCTCTACCCCATCGTTGATTAATTTGGTCCAGCACCGTCATTACCTTGGTTGCCTCAGTCGGCTGCGATATAGCAAACAGATCATCTGTGTACTCACCTGGGTGGCAGAGGTCAAGCAATATTACCTCTGCCTTACTGTACTTGAAGCCTGCTCGAAATATGCGGTCGAGCGCGCCTACCGCGGCGCGAGTAAGAAGCCGGACGTCGTTAGTGGGATAAGGCATATCCACCACTATTCCGTTGGCGTACTTCGCCTCCTCTGGGTTGAACATCCCGGTGCGAATGCACACCCTTACTTTTTTGCACAACGAGTTCTGGGCGCGAAGCTTTTCAGAAGCTCGCATCATGTAGGTGGCCACCGCCTCTTTGATAGGCGGCAGTTCCGTCAACCGCTGGCCGTACATGCGACTGCAGCAGATCTCCTGCTTTGGCGGATCTGGCTCATCCAGCTCCAGGCAAGGTGTACCGCCCAGCTCCCTGGCCGTCTTCTCAATCACAACGCTGAACTTCTTGCGGAGCGTCCAGGGATCCGCCTTAGCCAGGTCCATTGCAGACTTTATGCCCATCGCATCAAGGTGAAGTTTCATCTTGCGGCCAACGCCCCACACCTCCGCCACGTCCGTATTACGCAGCACCCAGTCCCGCTTAACCGGGTCGGTGATATTGACCACACCCCCGGTCTGCGATTGCAGACGCTTCGCGGTGTGGTTTGCCAGCTTCGCCAGCGTCTTTGTATGAGCAATACCCACACCAACAGGTATGCCGGTGCAGCGCAGTACCTGGGCGCGGATCTGTCGGCCTAACGCATCCAACCCACTGATACCGGTCAAATCGGCGAAAGCCTCATCAATGCTGTAAACCTCAACTGCCGGCACCAACGCCTCGATCAGGCTCATCACGCGCTCGCTCATGTCGCCGTACAGTGCATAGTTGGAGGAGAACGGCACAATGCCGTGTTGCTTGAGCTTGTGCTTGATCTGGAAATACGGCTCGCCCATCTTGATGAACGGCTTCGCGTCGTAACTGCGCGCGATGACACAGCCGTCATTATTGCTAAGGACCACGATGGGTACCTTTGCCAAGTCCGGCCGGAAAACCCGCTCGCAACTGGCATAGAAGCTGTTGCAGTCAACAAGCGCAAAGGTCGGTTGCGGCTTAGACATGGCTGCGCACTGTGCTGGTGATCACACCCCAGATTGACAGCTCATCCCCTTCGAGAACGTATCGCGCCGGGTATTTGGGATTTTCTGACAGAAGGACGACCTCCCGGCCGCGCTTACATAGGCGCTTGCAGACGGGCTCATTGTTCAGCAGAGCAACCACCACATGCCCGTGCGCCGGCTCGATGGCACGATCCACCACCGCGAGATCGCCTTCAAAAATACCAATCCCCTGCATGCTTTCTCCGGTGATGGCTACCAGGTACACATGCGGTGCGCGGATATTCAGGACCTCATCCAATGAGATGTGCTGCTCAATATGATCCGCTGCCGGCGAAGGGAAGCCAGCCGGAACCTGAAACGAACACATAGGCAGCTTCACGCCTGCCTCAGCGATAGGACCTAAAATGGTGAAGCTCATGATGCGGCCTTTTACAGACACTGTACGAATGTACAGTTAACTTTGTAGGACGCTTGCGGTCAATTTTTCTGTAGGGGATATCGACAGACGGAGAAGGGCGTATGTGCGGACGATTTGTGCAGTATGAAGGGATGGCAATCTTCATTACTGAGCCCCCAGATGAGATGGGCTGCATATCGATGCAGTCAAATGGGGTATGGGACCGCACGACCGGAGCTAAGGGAAGCAATGGATCTGGCGTATCTGACAGGCCAGCGGCCAGCTGACGTGATCGTAATGCGTAGCGACGACATCGATGGCGATTACTTCTTGGTCACCTAAGGTAAAACAGGACAAAAGCTCAGAATCTTGATGCAAACGGACGCCGGGGAAAACAGCCTCGGGAAATTAGTTCGAGAAATAACAGAAAGAAACGCTCACCACTCATCCAAATACCTGCTGATCAACAAGTACGGGAAGAGGATGACGAAGGGCATGTTGCGCTTACGATGGGACAAGGCAAGGGAACAGGCACAGCAGAACGCACTAGATCAGGGGGGCTCAATGCTCGCAGCAAAAATTGGAGGGTTTCAGTTTCGTGACATTCGGCCCAAGGCCGCATCGGAAATTGTCGATATTGGCGACGCAAGTCTACTGCTGGGACATAGCCGACAGGAGATCACCAAGCGGGTTTACAGGCGGATCGGCGCCACCGCTAAACCCTCCAAATAGACAAAGTTTCGGAACCCCTCTCAGAAACCGCCTCTGCCTATCCAAACCCCGAAAACGCAAAAGCCCCGCAGTGCGGGCTTTCGTGTGAATCTTGGCGGGAAACCAGGGATTCGAACCCTGGGAACGCTATTAACGTTCGCCGGTTTTCAAGACCGGTGCATTCAACCACTCTGCCAATTTCCCTTGTGCGTTACAGGATCATAGTAGCTCATCCTGCGTCAGCGGGCGCAATAATACCCGAATGAAACACACTGTCAAACTCTCTGCATAGCTTGTTACAGAGCGTCTGTTATGATCTTTGCGACTGAACGTTTCAAAACTGAAGGAGAGTCGCCATGCGCGAACAGAATTACGCAGTGAATGGCAACGCGCAGGCTGAGCAGCTTGAAGTCAGCCGCGTCTTGCGCAATACGTACGGCCTGCTCGCCCTTACCCTCGCATTCAGCGGCGTGATGGCTTACGTGGCCCAGCAGATGCGCGTCGGTTATCCCAATATCTTTGTCGTGTTGATCGGCTTCTATGGTCTGTTCTTCCTGACCAACAAGCTGCGTGACTCGGCCTGGGGACTGGTATCGGCCTTTGCCTTGACCGGTTTCATGGGCTTTATCCTTGGCCCGATCCTTAACCGTTACCTCGGCATGGCCGGCGGCGCGGAAGTGGTCAGTTCGGCATTTGCCATGACCGCGCTGGTGTTTGGTGGCCTGTCGGCGTACGTGCTGATCAGCCGTAAGGACATGAGTTTCCTGGGCGGCTTCATCACCGCTGGCTTCTTCGTGTTGCTGGCGGCGGTGGTAGCCGGCATGTTCTTCCAGATCAGCGGCCTGCAACTGGCGATCAGCGCAGGTTTCGTGCTGTTTTCCTCGGTGTGCATCCTGTTCCAGACCAGCGCCATCATCCATGGTGGCGAGCGTAACTACATCATGGCGACCATCAGCCTGTATGTGTCGATCTACAACCTGTTTATCAGCCTGTTGCAGATCTTCGGCATCATGAGCCGTGACGACTGATTGTTAATGCTATAAAAAATGCCCCGTATCGCGAGATACGGGGCATTTTCATTTCCGAGGCCCAAGGACGATCAGTACTGGTTAGGTTCCATCTCCAGTTCCACCCCGAAGCGCTGGACAATATCCTGCTGGATACGCAGCGCCAGGTTGGCAATCTCACGCCCGGTGGCAGAGCCATAATTCACCAGTACCAGCGCCTGCAATGCATGCACGCCAGCGTCGCCCTCACGAAAGCCCTTCCAGCCCGCCTTGTCGATCAGCCAACCGGCGGCGAGCTTCGTTTGCCCGTCTGCCTGAGGGTAGGCCACCAGGTCCGGATACTGGCTTTTCAGCTCAGCAGCCAAGGCCTGGGGCACCAGCGGGTTCTTGAAGAAACTGCCGGCATTGCCAAGCTGCGCCGGGTCGGGCAATTTTTCGCGGCGAATGCTGCAAATCGCACGGCTTACATCCGCTGGCGTGGCGTTGGTAATCCCCTGCCCGGCCAGACGCTGCTGCACCGGGCCGTAGTCGAGTTTCAGGTGACTGGCGCGGCTCAGGGCAAAGCGTACCCGCAGGATCAACCAGCGGCCGACTTCATGCTTGAACAGGCTGTCGCGGTAGGCAAACCGGCACTCCTGCAGGCTGAAATCCCGCAGTTCACCGGTCTCACGATCCAGCGCCGTGAGTCCGGCAAACACATCTTTGACCTCCACGCCGTAAGCACCGATGTTTTGCATTGGCGCCGCACCGACCGTGCCGGGGATCAGGCTGAGGTTTTCCAGGCCGCAGAAGCCCTGCTCCAGGGTCCATAACACAAAGGGGTGCCAGGCTTCGCCCGCTTCGGCTTCGACCACCACCTGCACGCCATCATCGTGCAGCACGCGAATGCCTTGGGTGGCCATACGCAACACCAGGGCAGGCACGTCCTGGGTCAGCAGCAGGTTGCTGCCGCCCCCGATAACCAGCAGCGGCACACTGTGCGCCTCGGCGTAGGCCAAGGCTTCCCGCACGTCGGCATCACTGCGGGCCTCGGCAAATAGCTGGGCGCGCACGTCGATGCCAAAGCTGTTGAACGGCTTGAGGGAGACCTGCGCCAGTACTTGCAAGGTCATAACCGCCCCTTCAATTCAATCACCAATAAATCACAGGCGCGCTCGATCAGGTCCAGGACCCGCTCAAAACCTTGTTCGCCTTCATAATAAGGATCTGGCACCTCGTCCACTTCACCGCCGAAGCGGCGCAGGAATATATCCAACTGCGCCTTACCCTGTGCAGGCTGCATGGCTTTGAGATGGCGCAGGTTGCTGTGGTCCATGGTCAGGATCAGGTCATAGCGCGCAAAGTCGGCGCGGCAGACCTGCTGGGCACGCTGGGATGACAAGTCATAGCCCCGCGCCAGCGCCGCACGTTGGCTGCGCTGGTCCGGTGGGTTGCCGATATGCCATTGCCCAGTCCCCGCTGACGCCACCTCAACCTGGCCGGACAAACCTGCTTCGCGCAACTTATGGCGCAAAACGCCTTCGGCGGTGGGCGAACGGCAGATATTGCCCAGGCAGACAAACAGGACCTCCATCAAGCCCCCAGCAGGCGACGGACGCGCTCGAGGTCTTCCTGGGTATCGACGCCTGCAGGCGGCGCTTCCAGCGCATCGCCCACGTGGATGCGCACGCCGTGCCACAGGGCCCGCAGCTGCTCCAGGGACTCGGTGTTCTCCAACCAGCACGGGCCCCAGCTGACGAAGTCATGCAGGAAACCGGCGCGATAGGCATAAATGCCGATATGGCGGCGGTACGGCACGCCTTGCGGCAGTGCGTCGGGGTTGTTGGCGAAGGCATCCCGCGCCCAGGGCAGGATCGAGCGGCTGAATGTCAGGGCCAGGCCGTTGATATCGCTGACGACCTTCACCACGTTCGGGTTGAACAAGGTTTCGCTGTCTTCGATCGGTTCGGCCAGAGTGGCCATGCGCGCTTCGCCATGGGCCGCCAGATTGGCGGCGACCTGGTCGATGACGCTTGGCGGGATCAACGGCTCGTCGCCTTGCACGTTCACCACGATGGCGTCCGGTGCCAGGCCCAGTTGCGTGGCCACTTCGGCCAGGCGGTCGGTGCCGGAATTATGATCTTCGCGGGTCAGCACCGCCTCGGCGCCGAAACCTTTGCAGGCTTCGATGATGCGCGGATCATCGGTCGCCACCACCACCCGTTCAGCGCTGCTTTTACAGGCCTGTTCCCATACCAGCTGGATCATCGGCTTGGCACCGATCATTTGCAGCGGCTTGCCCGGCAGGCGGGTCGACGCATAGCGCGAGGGAATCACCACGGTAAAGGCGGTAGTCATTTATCCAGGCGCTCATCGGTCGTCAGGGTGCGGGCTTCGCTTTCCAGCATCACCGGAATGCCGTCACGGATAGGGTAAGCCAGGCCGGCACCTTTGCTGATCAGCTCGGTTTTGTCGGCGCTGAGCTTGAGCGGGCCTTTGCAGATCGGGCAAGCAAGGATGTCGAGCAGTTTGGTGTCCATGGGTAGTTCCTGGAAGTAAGCGGTTTAAGGCAAAAGACGGTTGGGCAGCAAGCGCATCAACTGCGTATCGAACCAGGCGATGAATGCTGGCGACGGCAGCGCATCCACCGCAAGGTACCACCAGCCGGGCCGGGCGAAGGCGCGGCACTTCACCGCGTCTTTTTCGGTCATGACCAGCGGCAATGGCGGCGTGAAATCCAGCACCTCGGCGCTATAGGGCGCGTGGTCGGCAAACGCATGGGGGATCGGCTGCCAGTGTAGCGTTTCAAGGGTATTGAAGAAACGTTGCGGATTGCCGATACCGGCAACCGCGTGTACCGGTTGGCCTACCGGAAAGTAGCTGACCGGCTGCCGCTCGCCGCTGTGCAGGTTGACCAGCGCCGAGGGTTGCAGGCGGAAGGCAAAGCCGTCTTCGCGGTCCGAGGCGGCGCCGTTATAGAGCAGCGCATCAACGCTCTGCAGGCGCTCAACCGGCTCACGCAACGGCCCGGCCGGCAGGCAATGGCGATTGCCCAGGCCACGGGCGGCATCGATCAATACCAGCTCGAGATCACGGGCCAGACGATAGTGCTGCAGGCCGTCGTCGGAAAGGATCAGGTCCAGGGTTTCGCTGGCCAACAGCGCTTTCACCGCACGACTGCGATCCGGATCGATCATCAACGGTACCCCGCAGCGCTGCACGATCAGCAACGGTTCGTCGCCGGCCACTTCGGCACTGTGGTTGGCCTCGACCCGCCAGGGCAACTGTGGCGGCTTGGCGCCATACCCACGACTGACCACGCCTACGCGCAACCCACTGCGCCGACAGTGCTCGATCATCCACAGGATCAGCGGCGTCTTGCCAGTCCCGCCTACGGTGATATTACCCACGACCACAACGGGCACCGGCGACTGGTAGACAGCGCCCTCACCCGCCAGGAAGCGCGCGCGCTTGCGCTGCACCACCCGGCGATACAGGCACTCCAGCGGCTTTAACAGCACGAGGGCCGGATGCCCGTCGTACCAGGCCTTGAGCAAACGATCGGACATGGCCATCAGGGTGCGCTCGCCGCCTCGACGGTGGTCATGCGCAGATGACTGAAACCGAGCTTGCCGGCAGCGTCCATCGCGGTAATCACTGCCTGGTGCTGGGTTTTGCCGTCGGCGCTGATCGACAGTGGCATGCTGGTGTCGCCCCCGGACTCCTTCTGCAGGGCCTCCATCAAGCTGGCCAGGTCATTTTTCTCCAGCAACTGGTTATTTACCGAAAACACGCCATCGGCGCTGATGGCGATATCCAGTTGCTTGACCTGCTGGTCTTCGGCCGGGGAGCCGCTCACGGCTTCGGGCAAGTCGACGCGCAGCTGGGTTTCCCGGGTGAACGTGGTGGTAACGACGAAGAACAGCAGCAGGATAAACACCACGTCAATCAGCGACGCGAGGTTGATATCGACATTTTCCCGTTGCTTGCGGCGAAATTTCACGCTTTGCCCTCGACCAGGTCCACATCACGGTCGCCCTGCACCACCTCCACCAGCTTGATGGCTTCCTGTTCCATGCCGACCACCAGTTCATCGATGCGCCGTTGCAGGAAGCGGTGGAAGAACACCGACGGGATACCCACCATCAGGCCCGCAGCCGTGGTGATCAGCGCTTTGGAAATACCGCCGGCCAGCACCGCGGCGTTGGTGGTCATGCCCGAGCCCATGAACGAGCTGAAAATGTCGATCATGCCCAGCACCGTGCCCAGCAAACCGAGCAGCGGCGCCATGGCGGCGATGGTGCCGAGGGCGTTGATGTAGCGCTCCAGCTCATGGATCACTCGCGCTGCGGCTTCCTCGATGCACTCTTTCATGATCTCGCGACCATGCTTGGAGTTGGCCAGGCCGGCGGCAAGGATTTCACCCAGTGGCGAATTGGCGCGCAGTTCCTTGAGCTTCTGCTTGTCGAGCTGCTTGTTCTTGATCCAGCCCCAGACTTGCCCCAGCAGGTGCTCGGGGGTAACGCGACTGGCACGCAGGGTCCACAGGCGTTCGGCGACGATGCCGAGTGCGGCAATGGAACTCATGATGATCGGCAACATCATCCAGCCGCCGGATTTGACCAATTCCCACACAGTGAATGCCCCCTCGAAAAAGTGCGCCACTTTATCATATAGGTTCAGCAGCGGGGTTCGTTGGCCGCAGACCGGACTGTCGCAGCCCGCGGTGTTTGGTAACGCCGGATTACGGTAACGGTTCGCGCCAGAACCGGCGTTGACTGCGCGCAACAACGGCGGGTTGGAACGCGCCCAACTGAAGACGCACGGCACCTTGCTCGGCGCTGTCGTATAGCCGGCTGCCCAGGGCCCGATAGCGTTCTACCACTTGCGAATGAGGATGACCAAAGGCATTGCCCCGGCCTCTGGAGATCAGCACCGATCCGGGCGCAAGCCGTTGCACAAAAGGCCTGGATGACGAGCTGCGGCTACCATGATGGGGCGCTTGCAGCCAATCGGTGGGCACCGCCAATGGTGTGTCAAGCAGTGCGCGCTCCGCCGCACGGTCGATATCCCCGGTGAGCAGCAGCCGCTCACCGCTGGCCTGCACCTGCAATACACAGGATTTGGCGTTGCCACCGAGGGCGTCAGACCACTGCCATAACACGAAGGACACACCATCCCACTCCCATCGTTCGCCACTGACACAAGGCTCGGTCCCCAGAAACGCCGGCAACCCTTCGGTTTCACCGCCAACCACACGCCGGATGGGCAGCCCACGGGCGATAGCTGCAGCGCCACCGGCATGATCGGCGTCGGCATGGCTCAGTAGCAGCATGTCCAACCGCTCTACTCCGAACTTTTTCAACGACGGCAGAACCACGCGCGCGCCCAGGTCGGCCGCCCCCGCACGCGGCCCCGCGTCGTAAAGCAAGGCGTGGTTGCGGGTGCGCAAGATCACAGCCTGCCCCTGGCCGACATCCAGTTGCACCACCGTCACCTGCCCATGGGGTACCGATTCCTTGGGTGGAAACACGGCCAACAGCAGCATCGGCCAGCCCAGCAACCGAAATGGCACGCCCTTGGGCAGCAGCAATAACACCGCGCCCGCCAGGCTGACCAGCCAATAAACCAGCGGCACCTCGGCCGGCGTCCAGGCCGGCAACTGCACGGCCAGCAGGGTCAGCCCCTTGAACCATCCCTCCAGCGCTCCGCCGGCCAACCACAGCAAACCGTCACCGGCCAACGGCAGCCACAGCAGCGCCGTGCCCAGCAACGCCAATGGCAACACCACCAGACTGATCCACGGCACAGCGAATAAATTGGCCACAGGCGCGGTGAGGCTGATGGGTAAACCCAGCACCAACAGGACCGGAAACAAACCGATGGCAATCAACCACTGTGGACGCGTCCAGGCCTGCCAGACACTCCAGGGCCCGAGCCGCCCGCCGAACGTCAGCACCAGGATCGCAACCGCCGCAAAGGACAACCAGAAACCCGGCTGCAAACTGGCCAGGGGCTCAAGCAGCAGCACAGCGTTGAAGGCCAGCAGCAACGGCCACCACGCGCCCAAATGCCGAAAGCGCAGCCGCCATAGCAATACCAGGCCCACCATCACGCAGGCCCGCTGCACCGGCACGCCGAAACCCGCCAGCAGGCCATAACCCAGCGCTGCCATAAAGGCCAGGCCGCAGGCCCACGGCAGCCATGGCAGGTTGCGTGGCCAGCAACCGTAACGCGCCATCCCGGCCACCAGTGCGTAGATCAGCCCGGCCAGCAAACCAATGTGTTGGCCGGAAATGACCAACAGGTGCACGGTGCCGGTGTCTTGCAACACCTGCCATTGCTCCGTGCGCAGCCCGGAACCATCACCCAGCACCAACGCCGCCACGGCGGCTTCATGGGTTTGCGCATCCGCAGCCATCAGGCGCTGGCGCAGGCTATCGCGCAGGGCGTTGCGGGCCGGCGTCAGGCGCTGACCGTCTTTTACCGAGCCCGTGGCGCCGATGCGTTGCGCCAGCAGCCAGGCCTCGTGATCGAAACCGTGAAAATTGAGCAGGCCGGACGGCCGCTTGAGGGTGACAGCCAGGCGCCAGCGTTCTCCACTGCGCACCGGTGGCCCGCCGTGCCAGGACACCCGGATGCGCTTGGGTAGCCGGGCTTTGCGCGACCGGCTGTCGGCCAGGTCAAAACGCACGCTGGTGTCGGTCTGCTGAGGCAAGCCGACCACACGCCCTTCCACCCATCGCGTTTCGCCGTCCAGTGTTGGTCGCAATCGATCATCCAGTGCCCACTGCGCGCTGATGCACGCCCAGCTCAAGCCCAGCAGGAAAAACGCCAGCGGATAGGTACGAAACGGCACTAACATCAATGCCAGCACCAGCATGGCCAACAGCCATCCGATGGGCGGCAACACCGGTAGAAAACGCAGGGTCAGCAGCCCCAGCGCAAGCGCGAACATCCCTGTCCTCATGAGTCATTCCTTTAAATGATTCACTCAGTCTTAGCCGGGGTTCCCAACGGCGCCTTTGATGTTTTGTCACAAAGTCTGAATTTTCTGTTTATAGAATGCGCGCATACTTGCCCCTCGAACTGACCTGGACCCCTTATGCCCCGGCGCTTATTCAAACGGTACATGCCCGACCCCAGCAGTATCAGGGAACACAAGTCATTACAGTTTCTTGGCACCTTGCTGCATGACCCGAACCTCTGGCACCTCAACCGGCACTCGGTGGCCCGTGCCATGGCCGTGGGTCTGTTTGCCGCGTTTATCCCCATTCCCTTGCAAATGCTGCTGGCCGCGATCCTGGCGATCGTGGTGCGCGGCAATATGCCGATTGCCGTCAGCCTGGTGTGGCTGACCAACCCGATCACGATGCCGGTGGTGTTTGTTTGCACCTATATGACCGGTGCCTGGTTGATGAATGTGCCGCCACGCAGCCTCCCCGATAACCTCACCTGGGAATGGATCAGCGGCGAATTGAGCACGATGTGGCAACCTTTCCTGCTGGGCTCGGTGGTATCCGGATTGGTGTTGGGCGCATTGGCCTATTGCCTGACCATGGGCTATTGGCGCTGGTGGGTCGCGCACCAGTGGAAGAAACGCAAACTGCGCCGCCGCTGATGGCTAACGGGCAGGCAGGCGCAGGTGTACACGCAGGCCCTGTCCGGTATTTTCCGCCCAGATACGCCCGCCCTGGCGCTGCACCGCGTTGCGCGCAATGCTCAAGCCCAGGCCGAAGCCGCCGTCACCGGACCGGGAACCGTCCAACCGGATGAAGGGCGCGAAGATACGCTCCAGGTCGGCTTCATCGATGCCGCCCCCCTGATCCTCCAGCCAGACATGCCAGTGCTCGCCTTCGCGCGCGCCGTCCAATGTCACCCGGCCTTGGCCTGGGGAGTGGCGTATTGCGTTACGCAGGATGTTTTCCAGAGCCTGGGCCAGTGCATTGAGATTGCCTCGCACCCAGCACTCAGCTGGCAACAGGCATGGCAAGCGCGATGCCGGCCAATCGCTTTCGAAACAAGCGTTTTCCCGCAGCATGTCCCACAGCGCCGGCAGCTGGATGTCCTCCTGGGGCAGTGGCGCCCGGTCGCTGTCGAGCCAGGCCAGTTGCAGGCTGTCTTCCACCAGGCGCTGCATGGCGTCGATTTCCCGGCTCAGGCGTTCACGCAACCGCGCCAGGTCCTGTTCGCTGTCGCAGGCCACACGCAAGCGGCTCAGGGGCGTGCGCAACTCATGGGACATGTCCCGCAGCAGCTGTTGCTGCAACTGCACCGTGCCCTGCAAGCGTTCGGACATATGGTCGAAGGCGCGTCCCAATTCACCCAACTCGTCCTGGCGGCTGGTCGCGTCGCCGGACATCCGTGCCGTCAATTGGTCCGCACGCCAGGCATTGGCCTGCGCACGCAATTGATTGAGGGGCATGATCAGCAATCGATACAGGCCGATACATAGCAATAAGGTAAACAACCCGGGAATCAGGCCGTTGGTGATGACCCGCCAGAACAGTTGATAACGCCCCGGCATAAAGCGCTTGGGCAACTCGATCACCAGTGACCCCGCATCGGGGTCGACCGGGAAAGCGATTTTCAACCAGGGCAAGCCTTTGGCATGCCGGCTCACCGGCCAGTCCAGTCCGCGCAAGAAGGTCAGGCGCTGGCTTTGCTTGTCGCTCAACGGTGCGCTGCCAAGTGATTGCAAGTCATTGCCGATGACGCCCAGCCACGTGGTTTCACGCTCAGCCATATGCTGCAACCACGCATCCACACCGGCACTGCCCTGGGTACTCCAGGCCAACTCGGCGCCGGCTGCATAGCCGCGAAGCGTGTCGCGGGCTTCGTCAGTGAGGTAGGCACTTTGCTGCTCCATGTAGCGGCCCCAGGACCAGCTGAGCCAGATCATCAGCAAACAAAACGCGATCAGAAGGCACGCCAGCTTCCAGAACAACGAATGCCTGCCCGGCAACCGCTCAAAGCCCTTCATCGTGACCGCTCAACACATAGCCTTTGCCCCACACCGTGCGCACTTCGCGCTCGGTGTAGCCGATCGCTTTGAGCTTGCGGCGAATCTGGCTCACATGCATGTCGAGACTGCGATCGTGTGGGGCATAACCGCGCTGCAGCACGTGCTGATAAAGGAAGGCTTTGCTGAGTACCTCTTCGGCGTTGCGGTGCAAGGTTTCCAGCAGGCGGTACTCACTGCGTGTCAGGCCGGCCCAATGCGTGTGATAGACGACATCGCACAGCCCCTCGTCAAACCGCAGGACCTGCGCATCATCGCGCAGGGGCGCAAGGCCCGGCGGCGGGCGACGGTCCAGGGCCACCCGGCGCAGGATGGCTTCGATGCGCACCCGCAGTTCGATCATGCTGAACGGCTTGGGCAGGTAATCGTCGGCGCCCAGGCGGAAGCCGCTGACACGGTCGGCTTCGGCGCCCAGGGCCGACATCAGGATCACCGGTATGGCATGACTCTGGCGCAGATGCGTAAGGACTGACAGCCCGTCCAGCCCTGGCAGCAGAACGTCCATCAGCACCAGGTCGAACGCTTGGTCGCGGGCCAGCTGCAGGCCTTGCTGGCCATTGCGGCACCAGGTGACCTCGAAGCCACAGCGGCCCAGATGTTCATGGACGTAGGCGCCCAGCACGGGGTCATCTTCGATGGTCAGGATACTGGGTAGGCCAACGGCTGCGGGATTCATTAGCGTCTGCAAGTCATTCTCAATGACTGATTATTCAAGATTAAAGTGTTACAGGCAATCGCAGGCCGCTACCGAATGGCCCGAAGATTGCCGTGTGTCATTAATTTACGAGATTCCTCGCGGCGCAAATGGCTACACTGCGCAGGTAGCGCGGGCCGGACGCCCGTGTGGAAGATTGATATCAATGTGGTAGCAGGAGAGTGGCGTGCTTAGAAGAATGGGGATAAAAGGCCGCGTACTGTTGCTGACGTTATTGCCGACCAGCCTGATGGCGCTGCTGTTGGGGGCTATTTCACCTGGATGCAGCTCTCCGAACTGCAGACTCAGTTGCTGCAACGCGGTGAGATGATCGCCGAGCAGTTGGCGCCGCTGGTTGCGCCCGCCCTGAGCAGCAAGAACACTGACCTGCTGGAACGCATCGCGACCCAATCCCTAGAACAACCGGACGTGCGCGCGGTGTCGTTCCTGGCACCGGACCGCTCCTCCCTGGCCCATGCCGGCCCGACCATGCTCAATCAACCGCCCACCGGCAACAGTTCGCACCTGCTGCAGCGTACCGGCAACGATGCGACCCGTTACCTGATGCCGGTGTTTGGCCGTCATCGCAACCTTGCCGGCGAGCTGATTCCGGATGAGTCCGACCGCCTGTTGGGCTGGGTCGAGGTGGAACTGTCCCACAACGGCATGTTGCTGCGCGGCTATCGCAGCCTGTTCGCCAGCCTGCTGCTGATCGCCATCGGCTTGATCTGCACCGCGGCACTGGCCCTGCGCATCAGCCGCACCATCAATTCGCCGATCGGCCTGATCAAGCAAGCCGTGGCCCAGCTTAAAGACGGCAACCTGGAAACCCGCCTGCCGCCCTTGGGCAGCCAGGAGCTGGATCAGTTGGCGTCGGGCATCAACCGCATGGCCGAAACCCTGCAAAACGCCCAGGAAGAACTGCAACACAGCATCGACCAGGCCACCGAAGACGTGCGCCAGAACCTGGAAACCATCGAGATCCAGAACATCGAGCTGGACCTGGCCCGCAAGGAAGCCCTGGAAGCCAGCCGGATCAAATCGGAGTTCCTGGCCAATATGAGCCATGAAATCCGCACGCCGCTCAACGGCATCCTAGGGTTCACCCACCTGCTGCAAAAAAGCGAGCTGTCGCCACGTCAGCTGGATTACCTGGGCACCATCGAAAAATCCGCCGACAACCTGTTGGGCATCATCAACGAGATCCTCGACTTCTCCAAGATCGAGGCCGGCAAGCTGGTGCTCGACAGCGTGCCCTTCAACCTGCGCGACCTGCTGCAGGACACCCTGACCATCCTCGCCCCGGCCGCCCACGCCAAACAGCTCGAACTGGTCAGCCTGGTCTACCGCGACACGCCGCTGGCGCTGGTGGGCGACCCACTGCGCCTCAAGCAGATCCTGACCAACCTGATCAGCAACGCGATCAAGTTCACCCGCGAAGGCACTATCGTAGCCCGGGCGATGATCGAAGATGAGCAGGAAGACAGCGTACAACTGCGCATCAGCGTGCAGGACACCGGCATCGGCCTGTCCAACCAGGATGTGCGCGCACTGTTCCAGGCCTTCAGCCAGGCGGACAATTCGCTGTCGCGCCAGCCAGGAGGCACCGGCTTGGGCCTGGTGATTTCCAAGCGCCTGATCGAACAGATGGGCGGCGAAATCGGCGTCGACAGCACACCGGGCGAAGGCTCGGAGTTCTGGATCAGCCTGAACTTGCCCAAAACCCGCGACGACATCGAAGACCTGCCCAGCGCGCCGCTGCTCGGTCGCCGCGTGGCCGTGCTGGAGAACCACGAACTGGCGCGCCAGGCCTTGCAACACCAGTTGGAAGACTGCGGCCTGGAAGTCACGCTGTTTAATACCCTGGAGAGCCTCACCAACGGCATTACCAGCGCCCATCAGACCGAACAGGCGATCAACTTGGCGGTGCTCGGCGTCACCGCCAATGACATCCCGCCCGAGCGCCTCAACCAGCACTTGTGGGACCTCGAACACCTGGGCTGCAAGGTGCTGGTGCTATGCCCGACCACCGAGCAAATGTTGTTCAACCAATCGGTGCCCAACCCCAACAGCCAGTTGCAGGCCAAGCCAGCCTGTACGCGCAAGCTGCGCCGCTCCCTGGCCGACCTGATCAGCCCGCGCCCCTCGCGCAGCGAGCCGGGTGAGCCGTTGTCCAGCCGTGCGCCGCGGGTGCTGTGCGTGGACGATAACCCGGCGAACCTGTTGCTGGTGCAAACCCTGCTCGAAGACATGGGTGCCAAGGTCCATGCCGTGGAAAGCGGCTTTGCGGCCATTGACGCCGTGAAGCAGGAAACGTTCGACCTGGTGCTGATGGACGTGCAGATGCCCGGCATGGACGGGCGCCAGAGTACCGAAGCGATTCGCCAATGGGAAAGCGAACGCCATGGCACGCCGCTGCCGGTGGTCGCCCTCACCGCCCATGCCATGGCCAACGAAAAACGTGCCCTTCTGCAAAGCGGCATGGACGATTACCTGACCAAACCCATCAGCGAGCGGCAGCTGGCCCAGGTGGTGCTGAAATGGACCGGCCTGGCCCTGCGCAACCAGGGGCCCGAGCGCCTCCCCGAAGGCCTTGGCCCAGGCGTGCAACTGCTGGTGCTGGACCATGAGGAAGGCCTGCGCCTGGCGGCTAACAAGGCGGACCTGGCGGCCGACATGCTCGCCATGCTGCTGGCCTCCCTGGAAGCTGATCGCCTGGCGATTACGGTCGCCCGCGAAGCCAATGACAACCACGCCCTGATCGAGCGCGTCCACCGCCTGCATGGCGCCACCCGCTACTGTGGCGTGCCGCAATTGCGCGCAGCCTGCCAACGCGCCGAAACCCTGCTCAAGCAGGACGACGCCAAGGCCATGGCCGCGTTGGATGAACTGGACATGGCGATTGCGCGGCTGGCCAGTGAAGCGCGGGTCAGCGCCTGACTCTATTTCATGGACGACGCCAATCAAAAATGTGGGAGGGGGCTTGCCCCCGATGGCGATGTGTCAGTCGAAATATCTGTCACTGATACACCGCTATCGGGAGCAAGCCCCCTCCCACATTGGGTCAGTATTTCCAAGGTATAAATTGCAGGGAGCTTTTCAATGCGCGTGATTCTTTTCAGCAGCCAGGCCTACGACCGCGAGAGTTTTCTCGGTGAGCCACGCCCTCAGGGCATCGAGCTGCAATTCCAACCCGCCCGCCTCAACCTCGACACCGTCGCCCTGGCCGAACGGCACGAGGTGGTCTGCGCGTTTATCAACGATGACCTCAGCGCCCCGGTGCTCGAGCAGCTGGCCAGTGGCGGTACGCGCCTGATTGCGTTGCGCTCGGCCGGCTACAACCATGTCGACCTGCACGCCGCCAAGCGCCTGGGCCTGAGCGTGGTGCGCGTACCGGCCTACTCGCCCCACGCCGTGGCCGAACATGCCGTGGCCCTGATCCTCGCCCTGAACCGTCGCCTGCACCGCGCCTACAACCGCACCCGCGATGGCGATTTCAGCCTGCACGGGCTCACCGGTTTCGATCTGGTCGGCAAAACCGTCGGCGTGGTCGGCACCGGGCAGATCGGCGCCACCTTCGCCAGGATCATGGCCGGTTTTGGCTGCCAGTTGCTGGCCTACGACCCCTTCCCCAACCCTCAGGTGCAAGCCATGGGCGCGCGCTACGTGAGCCTGCCCGAATTGCTCGCCGAGGCGCAGATCATCAGCCTGCATTGCCCGCTGACCGCCGAGAGTAAACACCTGATCGACACCCGCGCCCTGGCACACATGCAACCGGGTGCCATGCTGATCAATACCAGTCGCGGCGGCCTGGTCGACACGCCGGCACTGGTCGAGGCGCTCAAGAACGGCCAACTCGGTTACCTGGGGCTGGATGTCTATGAGGAAGAGGCGCAGCTGTTTTTCGAGGACCGCTCGGACCTGCCCCTGCAAGACGACGTGCTCGCCCGCCTGTTGACCTTTCCCAATGTGATCATCACCGCCCACCAGGCCTTCCTGACCCGCGAGGCGCTGGCGGCGATTGCCGGCACGACGCTGGCCAATATTGCGGCGTGGGCCGATGGCCGCGCGCAGAACCTCGTCGAGGGATGATCAGCGGTCACATACCGGGCTCATGATGAGCCGGCACCCGTGATAGGATGCCGCGCCTATTTGGAGGATCCATGGCCGAACACGATTTCCGCTTCAGCTTGCTGAGCCCGCAACACACCCTGATCGAATGCCGCGCCCTGGTGCCGGGCCGTTATCAAGTCACCGGCAACGGTGGTTCGATCAAGCATGGCGACGTGCTGATCGTCACCCTGCGCGGCAGCAAAACCCTGTCGATGCGCCTGACCGTGGAAGGTGACGCGCGCTACTCCATCCGCCCGGCGGGCCAATGGGTCGCCATGGCCCTGGGGCCGAAATTCGGCGAGTTGGAGATTCACACCTGGAAGGTCAATTGCGACAGCTGCGACAGCGTGCTGGAGTTTGAATTCGCGGTGGAAACCAAGCTGACCAAAGAACCGCTGCAGCCGGCCGCCAACGCACGTATCAAAGAACTCGGCTGGGCCAGCGAAGGCGACCAGCACCGCTGCCCGAAATGCCAGCGGGCCGCACAATGAAGGGCCTGCTGCTGCTCGCCGCCGTGGGCGCGGCCCTGAGTGGCTGCGCCGGCGATGCGGCCAAGCTCAAGCAGGATCACAGCTATGTGGTGGAGTGGATAGGTGAGCGGCCCTTGATGGACTACGCGCACCTGACCGTGACCCTCGGTGCCGATGGCCGCGCCTATGGCAATGGCGGCTGCAACCACTGGTTTGCGCCGTACACCCTCGAAGGCGACAAGCTCAGCTTCGGCCCGATCGGCAGCACCCGCAAAATGTGCGCCGAGGCGTTGATGGAACAGGAGCACCGCTTCTTCCAGGCCCTGCAAGGCGTACAGCGCTGGGACATCTCGCCGATCGAACAGACCCGCTTCTGGCCGGCCCAAGGCAAGCCGATCCGCCTGTGGCTTGAAGAAGGCTGAGTCTCCAAGCTGTGAATTGATGGGGATCCCAATGTGGGAGGGGGCTTGCCCCCGATAGCGGTGTATCAGCCAGCAATTATTAAGCTGACCCACCGCAATCGGGGTCAAGCCCCCTCCCACATTTGTTTGCGTTGTTGCTTTAACCGCGCAGAGCCTTGAGCTTGGCCAACACCCCTTGCGCCGTCTGCTCACCCATCAGTTGTTCGCGCACCTTGCCTTTGTCATCGATGATATAGGTCACCGGCAGCGCCTCGCTGCGTGGAATATCGAAGATCCCTTCCGGGTTCTGCGCCAGCACGGTGAACTTGATACCCAACTTGTCGCTGGCGGCTTTGAGCTCCTCACCCTGCACATTGTCGAAATTGACCCCGAACACGCCCACGTTCTGCGCCTTGAGTTGCTCGGCCAGGGCATTGAGCTCGGGGATTTCCGTGCGGCACGGGCCACACCATTCAGCCCAGTAGTTGACCACCAGCCACTGCTTGTCCAGGCGTTCGGCCGGTATCTTCTGGCCATACTGATCAACGCCGTAATCGTTACCGCAGCCACTGAGCAGCAGGGTTGTGATGATCGCCAATGCACCGATCAGTCGCCTTGTCATGGGGTAATCCTTCGTAAAAATGAACGTTGGCTGCGGCCTATCGCCTCTTACGGTTTAAGGACGGCCCGCAGCGCAGGTAGAATACCCGCCACCTTACGCAAGATGCGACCCGCACATGACCGATCTGACGCTTTATCACAACCCGCGCTGCTCGAAATCCCGCGGTGCGCTGGAACTGCTGGAAGCCCGCGGCCTCACGCCTACCGTGGTGCGCTACCTGGAAACCCCACTGAACGCGGCGCAAATACAGGCGCTGCTGATCAAACTTGGCCTAAGCGCCCGCCAATTGTTGCGCAGCGGCGAAGAGGAATACAAAAGCCTTAACCTGGCCGACGCCAGCCTCAGCGAAGCGCAGTTGATCGGCGCCATCGCCGAACACCCCAAGCTGATGGAACGTCCCATCCTGGAAACCGCCGATAAAGCCATCATTGGCCGTCCGCCGGAAAACGTACTGGAGCTGCTGCCGTGACTACCCCCTATGTGCTGGTGTTGTATTACAGCCGCAATGGCTCGGTCAGCGAAATGGCCCGGCAGATTGCCCGGGGTACCGAGCAAGGCGGCATGGAAGCCCGGCTGCGCACCGTGCCGGCGATCTCTACCGAGTGCGAAGCCGTGGCGCCGAGTATCCCGGACGAAGGCGCGCTGTATGCCAGCCTGGATGATCTGAAAAACTGCTCGGGCCTGGCCCTCGGCAGCCCGACGCGCTTTGGCAACATGGCCGCGCCACTCAAGTACTTCCTCGATGGCACCAGCAACCTGTGGCTCACCGGCGCTCTGGTCGGCAAACCCGCTGGCGTATTCACCTCCACCGCCAGCCTGCACGGCGGCCAGGAGACCACGCTGATGTCGATGCTGCTGCCGCTGTTGCACCACGGCATGCTGATCACCGGCCTGCCCTACAGCGAGCAGGCGCTGCTCGACACCCAGGGCGGCGGTACGCCGTATGGGGCCAGCCACCATGCCGGGCCTGATGGCAAGCGCATGCTCGACCCCCATGAAATCACCCTGTGCCGCGCCCTGGGCCTGCGCCTGGCAAAAACCGCCACACTGCTGGAGAACGGCCGTGGCCAGGCAGCCTAAGGTCCTGCCGCCCCAGGCGTGGCTGGAGCCGCGAGTCAAGCTCGCGCGCGCACTGAGCCTTCTGGCGTTTTTTGGCCTGGTAGGCTTGCTGTGCGTGTACTACCTGTTCGTCGCCGACCTGCACGGCGCGCGTCCGTGGGTGATCCTGCTGATCGAGCTGGTGCCGCTGCTGGTGCTGGCGCCTGGCATGATCCTGGGCAGCGCACGCGGGCATTCGTGGATGTGCTTTGTGGTGAACCTGTATTTCATCAAGGGCGCGCTGGCGGCGTATGACCCGAACCGCCAAGGGTTCGGGGTGCTTGAGATGGTGGCAAGCCTGGCGCTGTTTTGTACGGCGTTGCTGTATGTGCGCTGGCGCCACCAGTTGAATCGGCGGTTGGCGCCAGCCTGATACAGCAAGGCCTGGGACGCAGAGCGTCCTGGGTAGCGTTCCCACGCAGAGCGTGGGAACGATCAATGGTTGACGGTGTAAGCCAGCATCATCGACAACTGGCACATCGGCCGCCCACTTTCGGCATGCCACTGGTTGAAGGCGCCCTGCACCGTCGCCAGGTCGCGCAGGCTGGTGGGCACCTTGTCAACGATCTTCTGCGCATTCAACGCCGCCACCACGTCATAGCTCGGCACAAAAGTGTCCTTGCCCACCATGCGCAAAAAGCGCGGTGCCGACAGGCCGCCCAACTGGTGGCCGTGCTTGCTCAGGTACTTCCATAGCCCAACGATATCGGTGACTGGCCACTCGGCGATAAACGCGCCGAAGCTGCCCTTCTCCTGGGTGATATCCAGGATCATCTGCGCATTGCGCGGCACGCTCTTGAGCTTGCCCAGGTGACGGATAATGCGAGCGTCCTGCATCAGGCGCTCCAAATGCTCGGCGCCCATCAGCACGACTTTTTCCGGGTCGAAGCCGAAGAACACCTGTTCGAACGCCGGCCATTTGGCGTCCACCACGCTGTGCTTCAAGCCGGCACGGAACACGCGCAGCGCCAGGGTCGACAGGTAGCGGTCGGCGCTGATCCTGCGCAATTGCGCCGGGGTCTTGGGTACCGGCAGATGGGCTTCCAACTGGGCCGCTGAACCAAAACGGTTCAGACAATATTCGTGCAGCCACTTGTAATCGCGCATGCCCTCTCCTGGCAGGTGAAATGAAAACGGCGCCCGTGAGCGCCGTCTTTCAGAGCGTTGTAGAGCGTCAGAGGTTCACTACATTGACGAAACGCGACGCCGCGGTTTCATCGATTTTCAGGCTGGTGAAGTCGAACAGGTTGCGGTCGGCCAATTGCGACGGGATCACATTCTGCAGGCTGCGGAAGATGCTCTCGGTGCGGCCCGGCGTCTTGCGTTCCCACTCCAGCAGCATGTCCTTGACCACCTGGCGCTGCAGGTTTTCCTGGGACCCGCACAGGTTGCACGGAATGATCGGAAATTGCTTGAAGTCGGCATACGCCTGGATGTCTTTCTCGTTGCAATACGCCAGCGGGCGGATCACCACGTTGCGCCCGTCATCGGCACGCAGCTTGGGCGGCATGGCCTTGAGCGAGCCGTTGAAGAACATGTTGAGGAAGAAGGTTTCGACGATATCGTCGCGATGATGCCCCAGGGCCATCTTGGTCGCGCCGATCTCATCGGCAAAGGTATAGAGCGTGCCCCGCCGCAGGCGCGAGCACAGCGAGCAGGTCGTCTTGCCTTCGGGGATCAACTGCTTGACCACCGAATAAGTGTCTTTCTCGACGATGTGGTACTCGACGCCCAGTTCCTTGAGATAGGCCGGCAGCACGTGCTCGGGAAAACCTGGCTGTTTCTGGTCCATGTTGACGGCGACGATCTCGAACTTGATCGGCGCGACCTTCTGCAGGTGCAGCAGCACATCGAGCAGGGTATAGCTGTCTTTGCCGCCGGAAAGGCAGACCATGACCTTGTCGCCCTCCTCGATCATGTTGAAATCGGCGACCGCTTCACCGGCCAGGCGACGCAGGCGTTTTTGCAGTTTGTTCTGGTTGACCGTAAGAGTGCCCATGGCGCTTGGATCCGCTGCAAGTGTGTGACGAAAAGCGGGGTATTTTAGCGACCTGAGCGCCCTCGATTCAATGTGGGAGCAAGCCCCTTGTGTCTTGAGTCAGGATTAGACTGAGGGTGAGAGCGGTGAGTAGCAAGCTGAATGCCCCGAGTGCTTAAAGCATGTGTGGGAGCCCACGCTGCTACTCACCTCTCCGCTCTGGACATGAGCCCGAACAGTTGAACGAGCCCACCTCGAACAGTTACAAGCGTGGGCCAAGCCAGAGCGCTCTCACTCTAAGTGTAAGAGGATTTGGCCATGTTTTCCTGTTCTGCAGGCATTGATGTTTCCAAAGACAGTCTTGAGGTTCGGATTCATTCACTTGAGGCTGGGGTAAGCTGTTCCAACACTGAAAGAGAGTTACCGGCGTTGATCGGTTGGCTAATGCTTTACCAGGTTAATCGCGTGTTGGTGGAAGCCACGGGCGGCTACGAGCGCAAAGTCGTCAAAGCGGCCCAGGCTGCCGGCCTTGAGGTTATGTGCGTTAACCCCCGTCGCGCCAAAGAGTTTTCCAGAGCGATGGGTCAAAAAGCCAAAACCGACCCGATAGACGCAAAGTCTCTGGCGCACTATGCAGCCATTCTAGACTCGCCAAGTGCCCGAATCACAAGCCCGGAACACGACAAGCTGCGCGCGTTGGTCCAGCAGCGGGAACATTTTGTTCAGCAAAGAGATGACGACAGACGACGCCTGAAAACTGCTTCCTGCGATGCGGTAAAGCCTGCATTGCAGAGCCATATCGACTATTTGAACACGGCAGTGGAGGCGATAGATCAACTAATTCG
The DNA here is from genome assembly GCF_003851705.1 of Pseudomonas sp. R2-37-08W. Taxonomy (NCBI): domain Bacteria; kingdom Pseudomonadati; phylum Pseudomonadota; class Gammaproteobacteria; order Pseudomonadales; family Pseudomonadaceae; genus Pseudomonas; species Pseudomonas sp. R2-37-08W. Next base: position 3,447,835 of record NZ_CP027728.1, read on the forward strand.
TCAAAGTGCGAACGAGCTAGATAGCGAAAAGGTGGCTCGACTGTGTTCAGTCAAAGGCATCGGGTTGGTTACTGCCACCAGTCTTATGGCTTACCTGCCCGAGCTGGGAGAAATTGGCGGACGCCCTATCGCAGCATTAGCGGGACTCGCTCCGTACAACAACGACAGCGGAAGGCATAAAGGTGCACGTCATATCAGTGGCGGAAGGTTTTCAGCTCGTCGCTCACTTTACATGGCCTGTTGGGTGGTCATCCGGGACCAGCCAGAATTCGGGACTCGATATAAGGCGCTACGTGATAAAGGGAAATGCGCCAAAGTCGCGTTGATCGCCTGTATGCGCGTTTTGTTGGTACGCCTGAACGCGATGCTGCGCGACCGTACTGAATGGATAGAGCGCACCGCTTAGCGCGGTAGCAGCTATTTCGTTCAACATCGCACGGCCAAAGGCTGTGGGAGCTTTGCTGCCTATGAGAAATGACTTCTGAATTGAATCCATTAAGACAGTTGCTCCCACCTTGAATGCATTGCCCGCTACAGACCGTGCCGCGATTAGCACCTATGTTTACAGCGCGATTTACTCTAAAGGCCCTACAGTTTTCCTGGACATCACTTCCTATACTGCGACTAGAGGTCGCACAACTATCCGGACCTTGCAGGCCATTTGGCCGGTAGCGCTCCGCTGGGGGGCGATGGTAATAACGACAGGAGTGACTGGCATGATCCATCACGTCGTGGGGCTGTTTACCCATCCCGATCAGGAATGGCGGGAAATTCGTGGCGATAAAGAAGAAAGCATCAGCCACATGTACCTCACCCATACCCTGGTTCTCGCGGCGATTCCCGCCGTTTCTGCATTTATCGGCACCACCCAGGTCGGCTGGGTCATCGGCAGCCGCGCACCGGTCATGCTGACCCAGGAAAGCGCGCTGTGGATGACCCTGATGTCCTACGCTGCAATGCTCGGCGGCGTGGCGGTGATGGGCGCGTTCATTCACTGGATGGCCCGCACCTACGACGCCAACCCCAGCATGGCGCGCTGCGTGGCTTTTGCCACCTACACAGCGACGCCTCTGTTTATCGGCGGGCTGGCGGCGCTTTATCCGCACATGTGGCTGGGCATGGCCGTGGGCACGGCGGCGATCTGCTACACGGTATACCTGCTGTATGTGGGGCTGCCGACCTTCATGAGTATCGACCCGGACGAAGGCTTCCTGTTTTCCAGCTCGGTACTGGCTGTAGGACTGGTGGTACTGGTGGCGATCATGGCGTTTACCGTGATCGTCTGGGGCCTGGGCGTTGGGCCGATCTACACCAGTTAAGCCTTTTTTACCGCAGGCAAAGCCACCGCAAGGTGGCTTTGTGCGTTATGCATGACCATTCGGCGCCTGACAGATTCGGAAACACCCTGCTTTGCGGCATACTGGACGTCTCTGGAGATATGTACAGCATGCCCGAGCAACTCAATACCCGCGTCGAAGATTGTTTCCTGCAAGCCGAATCCTTTTTCAAACGAAGCTTCAAACGCCCCAAGGTCAGCCTCAAGCTGCGGGGCCAGAAAGCCGGTGTCGCGCATTTGCACGAAAACCTGCTGCGCTTCAACCCTCAGCTTTACCGTGAAAACAGCCAACATTTCCTCAAACAGACCGTGGCCCACGAAGTGGCGCACCTGATCGCCCACCAGCTTTTTGGCGAGCGCATCCAGCCCCATGGTGAGGAATGGCAGTTGATCATGCGTGGGGTTTACGAACTACCGCCGGACCGTTGCCACACCTATGAAGTCAAGCGGCGTCAGGTAACGCGCTTTATCTACCGGTGCCCGTGTGCCGACAGCGACTTCCCGTTTTCGCCGCAGCGGCATGGGTTGGTAGGCCAGGGGCGACGGTATTTGTGTCGGCGGTGTCGGCAGACCTTGGTGTTCACTGGGGAAACTCGGGTGGAATGAGGGCCTCATCGGGGGCAAGCCCCCGATGGCATCAGAACACTCACCCAACAACCTTTGCCTGGCGCAAATCCGCAATCCGCTGAGCACTGAAGCCCAATTCCCCCAGCACTTCATCACTGTGCGCACCGACAGCCGCGCCAATATGCCGTGGCGCCGGCAACCCCTCGGAAAACTTCAGTGGGCAGGCGATCTGCGCCTGGGTCGAGCCATCGCCCCTGGGTACCTGGCTGATCAGCCCGCGCGCCTGCAGCTGCGGATGCGCTACCGCTTCACTCAAGTTCAACACCGGTTCCACGCACGCATCCACTCCAGCAAACAACGCACACACTTCATCAAAGCTGCGCTTTTCGAACTCCACCTGCAGCGCCCGCTTAAGGGCCGGTTGTTGCTCAGGCTTGAGGCTGTGCAGCGCCAGCTCCGGTCGCCCCAGCGCTTCGCACAATTGCTGCATGAAGGCCGGTTCCAGGCTGCCCACCGACATCCAGCGCCCATCACGGGTGCGGTAATAATCGTAAAAACTGCCGCCATTGAGCACATGGTTTTCCCACGCCGGTTCCACCCCGCAGGCCAGGTAACCCGCACCGGCCATGGCGTTCAGGCTGAACGCGCAGTCGGTCATGCTCACATCCAGGTACTGGCCGACGCCGCTCTGCTGCCGTGCGATGACCGCCGCGAGCAAGCCCACCACCGCATGCAACGACCCTCCGCCGATATCCGCCAGTTGCACGCCCAACGGCAACGGCCCACTGTCGCGCCGCCCGCTGTGGCTGGCCACGCCGGCCACGGCCAGGTAGTTGATATCGTGGCCGGCGCGATGCCTGTAAGGGCCGGTCTGGCCGTAGCCGGTGATCGACACGTAGATCAGCCCCGGGTTGATCGCGTTCAAGGCCGCATACCCCAGGCCCAGGCGCTCCATCACGCCGGGGCGGAATTGTTCGATGAGGATATCGGTGCCCTTGACCAGCTCGAACACGATCTGCAGCGCCTCGGCCCGCTTGAGGTCCAGCGCCAGGCTGCGCTTGTTGCGATTGAGGTAGGCATGGCTCGCCGAGGTGCCCTGATCATGGGGCGGCAGGACGCGCAACAAATCCATGCGCGTCGGCGATTCGATGCGCAGCACCTCGGCGCCCATGTCCGCCAGCATCAGTGAGGCGAATGGGCCTGGCAACAGGGTGGAAAAATCCAGCACTTTGAGGGACGCCAAGGGGCCTGACATACAAACTCCGTTTCCGATTCGACGGTTCACAGCGTAGTCAGCCTTGAGCGTCGACGGCAATCGTCAGAACGATCAACCCTCCTGACCGTTTTGATCACGGCGGGCTTTTTCGTCGCCACGGCTTTATCATTGGCCCACGTTTTGTTGGCAGAGTGTTCCATGAAGTTCGCGATTGCAGTGTTCAGCGCCGCCCACGCGCCCTCCTCGCGCCGCGCCCTGTTGTTTGCCCAGGCGGCCTTGGCCGGCGGGCATGAGATTGTGCGGCTGTTTTTTTACCAGGATGGCGTGTACAGCGCGTCCAATAACATCGTCGCGCCTCAGGACGAGCAAGACATCGCGCGCCAATGGCGCGAGTTCGTCCGCGCCCACCAGCTCGACGGCGTCGTGTGCATCGCCGCAGCCCTGCGCCGTGGCGTGCTCAACGCCGAGGAAGCCACGCGCTATCAACGCAGCGCGGTGAACCTGGAGGCGCCCTGGGCGCTGTCGGGCCTGGGGCAACTGCATGACGCGATCCAGGACGCCGACCGCCTGATCTGTTTTGGAGGTTCATGACATGGCCAAGTCATTGCTGGTGATCAGCCGCCAGGCACCGTGGTCCGGTCCCAGTGCGCGAGAAGCGCTGGATATCGTGCTGGCCGGTGGCGCGTTCGATCTGCCGATCGGCCTGCTGTTTCTGGACGACGGCGTGTTCCAGCTCGCACCGCATCAGGACGCCAAGGCCGTGCAACAAAAGGATTTGAGCGCCAACCTGCAAGCCCTGGGCCTGTTCGGCATCGATGACGTGTTCGCCTGCAGCCACAGCCTGGCCGAACGCGGGCTGGGTGTGCCGGCCAGCGCGCAGCCTTTGGACCCTGCCGCCATTTCCCAACTGATTGACCGTTACGACCAGGTGATTACCCTCTGATGTCGACTCTACACGTGGTATCCCACTCCCCCTTTACCGACAGCCGTCTCGACAGCTGCCTGCGCGTCTGTGCCAGCGCGGATGCGATCCTGCTGTGCGGCGACGGCGCCTACGGCCTGCGCAACCCGGCCCTGCACACCAAAGGCGTGAAGGTGTTCGTGCTGGCTGAAGACATGCAGGCGCGTAACCTGCCTTTGCCGGACTGGGCCGACAGCGTGGACTATCCGGGCTTCGTGCAGCTGTCGATCGACTATGACAAGGTTAATACCTGGTTATGAATACGCTGACCGTAGGCACGCGCACCCTCGAACTGGACAAGGACGGCTATCTGGTCGACCTCGACGCGTGGTCTGCCGAGATTGCCAACGCCCTGGCCGCCGCAGAATCGCTGGAACTGACCCCGGACCACTGGGAAGTCCTCGAACTGCTGCGCGGCTTTTACGCGCAATATCAGCTGTCGCCGGCCACGCGCCCGCTGATCAAGTACGTCGCCTTGAACCTCGGCCCGGAAAAGGGCAACAGCCTGCACCTCAACAAACTGTTCAACGGCACTCCCGCCAAACTTGCCGCCAAGCTGGCGGGCCTGCCCAGGCCGACGAATTGCTTATGACCGACTTTGCCCCACTGACCCTCTTAACGCCTGAAGAGCACCCTTTTGCGCAGTTCGTGCGCATCCTCGGCAAGGGCAAGCGCGGCGCGCGCAACCTCACCCGTGAGGAAGCGCGGGAAGCCATGGGCATGCTGCTCGACGAAAAAGTCGAAGACACCCAACTGGGCGCCTTTCTCATGCTGTTGCGTCATAAGGAAGAAAGCCCGGAAGAGCTCGCCGGCTTCACCGAAGCGGTGCGCGAGCGCTTGAACCCGCCCGCCTTGAAGGTGGATATCGACTGGCCGACCTACGCCGGCAAAAAGCGCCACTTGCCGTGGTTCCTGCTGGCGGCCAAATGCCTGGCGCAAAACGGCGTGCGCATCCTCATGCACGGCGGCGGCGCGCATACGGCGGGCCGCCTGTACACCGAGCAATTGCTGGAGCAGTTGCAGATACCGCTGTGCCGCAATTGGCAGCAGGTCGAGGCGGCGTATGAACAAGGCAACCTGGCGTTTATTCCGCTGGGCGACTGGGCGCCTCAGTTGCAGCGCATGATCGACCTGCGCAACACCCTGGGCCTGCGCTCGCCGATCCATTCCCTGGCACGCTTGCTCAACCCGCTGAACGCCCGTTGCGGCCTGCAAAGCATCTTCCATCCGGGTTACCAGGGCGTGCACCGCGATGCCAGTGGCTTGCTGGGCGACAACGTGATTGTGGTCAAGGGCGATGGCGGCGAAGTGGAAATCAACCCCGACACCCTCAGCCATTTGTACGGAACCACCGGCGGCCAGAGCTGGGACGAAGAATGGCCCGCCCTCTCCGCCCAACGCCACGTCAAACCGGCGAGCCTTGCGCCTGAGCATCTCAAAGCCCTGTGGCGTGGCGAGGTCGAGGACAGCTACCCGCAACTGGCGTTGATCGCAACCATGGCCTTGGCCTTGCGCGGCCTCGGAAATACCCGCGAGCAGGCTTTCGAACTGGCTCGGCAATATTGGGATGCGCGCGACAAATCGATTTAATCGATCATTCACGTCGGGTCTTTGCGTTTTTAGTTCGAACTCATCCCTTTAGACTGGGCTCCAACGCTTATTAGCCAAGGAGCCAGTCATGGGTTTGCTGATCGAAGGACACTGGAAAGACCAATGGTACGAAAGTAGCGCAGACGGCGCGTTCCAGCGCGAACAGGCGCAACGCCGCCACTGGGTGACCGCCGACGGCCAGCCCGGCCCGAGTGGCGAAGGCGGCTTCAAGGCCGAGGCGGGTCGCTATCACCTCTACGTCTCTCTGGCCTGCCCCTGGGCCCACCGCACCTTGATCCTGCGCAAGCTCAAGGGCCTGGAAAGCCTGATCGACGTCTCGGTAGTCAGTTGGTTGATGCTGGAAAATGGCTGGACCTTTGACAAAGCCCACGGCTCCAGCGGCGACGCGCTCGACGGTTTCGACTTCATGCACCAGCGCTACACCGCTGATACCGCTGACTACACCGGGCGTGTCACGGTGCCGGTGTTATGGGACAAGCAGCTCAAACGCATCGTCAGCAATGAGTCGGCGGAGATCATCCGCATGTTCAATAGCGCATTTGATGAGCTGACCGGTAATACCCTGGATTTCTATCCCGACGCACTGCGCCCGACCATCGATGCGCTGAACGAACGCATCTACCCGGCCGTGAACAACGGCGTGTACCGCGCCGGGTTCGCCACCTCGCAGCAGGCCTATGAAGGTGCGTTCGATGACGTGTTTGCCGAGCTGGACCATTTGGAGCAGCACCTGGGCGAGCACCGCTACCTGGCCGGCGAGTACCTGACCGAGGCGGACGTGCGGCTGTTCACCACGCTGATTCGTTTTGATGCGGTGTATTACAGCCACTTCAAATGCAACCTGCGACGAATTGCCGATTATCCGAACTTGTCCAATTGGTTGCGGGAGATGTATCAGTGGCCGGGGGTGGCCGAGACGGTGAATTTTGAGCACATCAAGGGGCATTACTACGCCAGCCACCGCACCATCAACCCGACGGGGATTGTGCCGAAGGGGCCGCTGCATCGGTTTGATGTTGGGCATGATCGGAAGCGGTTGAGTAGCAAAGGCGTCTGGAGCTGATTCAGGAAATGGGGTGGGTTTGAAGGCCTCATCGGGGGCAAGCCCCCTCCCACATTGGAATGCATTTCAAAATGTGGGAGGGGGCTTGCCCCCGATGCTTTTGAGGTTCAGACCTGAGACTGAGCACCCTCAAACCACTTCAGCTTCTCGCGCAACACCACCACCTCACCCACGATCACCAGCGTCGGCGCATGCACTTCATGCTCCGCCACCATGCGCGGCAAGTCGGCCAGGGTGCCGGTGAATACGCGCTGGTTGGCGGTGGTGCCCTGCTGAATCAACGCTGCTGGGGTATCCGCCGCGCGCCCGTGCTTGATCAATTGCTCGCAGATGATCGGCAAGCCAATCAAACCCATGTAGAACACCAGAGTCTGTGACGGCCCGACCAGGTCCTGCCAGGGCAGGTCCGAGGTGCCATTCTTCAGGTGCCCGGTGATAAAGCGCACCGACTGCGCGTAGTCACGGTGCGTCAACGGAATGCCCGCATACGCCGCGCAACCACTGGCCGCCGTGATCCCCGGAACCACCTGGAACGGGATGCCATGGGCCGCCAATTCCTCGATCTCTTCACCGCCACGCCCGAAAATGAACGGATCGCCGCCCTTGAGGCGCAGCACGCGCTTGCCTTGCTTGGCCAGGTCCACCAGTTGTCGGTTGATCTGATCCTGCGGCACGGCATGATCGGCGCGACGCTTGCCGACGTACACGCGCTCGGCATCCCGGCGGCACAGTTCCAGGATCGCTGGAGCCACCAACCGGTCATACAACACCACGTCGGCTTGCTGCATCAGGCGCAAGGCGCGGAAGGTCAACAGGTCTGGGTCGCCCGGGCCTGCACCCACCAGGTAAACCTCACCCGGCGCGTAAGGCGGCGCGCCATTGACCTTTTCGATCAGCAGGCGCTCAGCCTCATCGCCCTGCCCGGCCAGTTGCCGGTCGGCAATCGGGCCCTGGAACACTTCTTCCCAGAACGCCCGCCGCTGCTGCACATCCGGGTACAAGCCTTTGACCTGGGCACGAAAACGCGCCGCCAACCCGGCCAACTGGCCATAGGTGGACGGAATCCAGGTTTCCAGCTTGGCCCGGATCAAGCGCGCCAGTACCGGCGCATCGCCGCCGCTGGACACCGCGATCACCAATGGCGAACGGTCGACGATCGCCGGGAAGATCACGCTGCACAGGGCCGGCGCATCCACCACATTGACCGGTACACAGCGCCGCTTGGCATCACTGGACACTTGCGCGTTCAGTGGCTCGTCGTCGGTGGCCGCGATGATCAGCACGCAACCGTCGAGGTCCGTCTCCTGATAACCGCGCAACATCAGGTCCCCGCCACTGCCCAGCACCAGTTCACGCAACTGGTCTTCGATCTGGGGAGCAACCACCCGCAGCAACGCCCCGGCATCGGCCAGCAGCCGGGATTTGCGCAAGGCAATCTCCCCGCCGCCGACGACCAGCACACGACTGCCGCGCAGGTTATGAAACAGCGGCAGAAATTCCATTTAGCCGATGACCTCGACGCCCGCCATGTAGGGCTTGAGCACCTCAGGCACACGAATCGAACCGTCGGCCTGCTGGTAGTTTTCCAGCACTGCCACCAGCGTACGGCCTACCGCCAGGCCCGAACCGTTGAGGGTGTGCACCAGTTCCGGCTTGCCGGTTTCCGGGTTGCGGAAACGCGCCTGCATGCGTCGGGCCTGGAAATCGCCGCAGTTGGAGCACGACGAAATCTCGCGGTACTTGTCCTGGCTCGGCACCCACACTTCGAGGTCGTAGGTCTTCACGGCGCTGAAACCCATGTCGCCGGTGCACAACGCCAGCACGCGATACGGCAGCTCCAGCAACTGCAGGACGCGCTCGGCGTTGGCCGTCAGGCCTTCCAACGCTTCCATGGATTTGGACGGCTCGACCACCTGGACCATCTCGACCTTGTCGAACTGGTGCTGGCGGATCATGCCACGGGTGTCGCGCCCCGACGCGCCGGCTTCACTGCGGAAGCACGGGCTATGGGCGACAAACTTGAGCGGCAGTTGCTTGGCATCGAGGATTTCGCCAGCGACGATATTGGTCAGCGACACTTCCGCAGTCGGGATCAGATACAAGTCGGCTTCACCGTCGCGGCTGATCTTGAACAGGTCTTCCTCGAATTTCGGCAACTGGCTGGTGCCCATCAACGCCGGCGCTTGAACCAGGTACGGGGTGTAGGCCTCTTCGTAACCGTGCTCGGCGGTGTGCAGGTTGATCATGAACTGCGCCAGGGCACGATGCATGCGCGCAATCGGGCCACGCAACAGGGCGAAACGCGCGCCGGACATTTTCGCAGCGGTTTCGAAATCCAGGCCGCCGGTCAATTCGCCCAGGGCAACGTGGTCCTTGATATCGAAATCGAAAGCTTTGGGCTTGCCCCAGCGGCGCACTTCAACGTTGCCGTCTTCGTCCGCGCCAATCGGCACGGATTCGTGGGGCAGGTTGGGGATGCCCAGCAGGATCGAATCCAGCTCGGACTGGATCTTGTCCAGCTCGGCTTTGCCGTCGGACAGCTCGGTACCCATGCGCTCGACGTCCGCCATCAACGGCGCGATGTCTTCGCCGCGCTGCTTGGCCTGACCGATGGACTTGGAACGCGCATTCCGCTCAGCCTGCAGTGCTTCGGTGCGGGTCTGGACGGTCTTGCGCTGTTCTTCCAGCGCTTCGATGCGCGCAACATCCAAGGCAAAGCCACGGGATGCCAGGCGGTCCGCTACGTCCTGAAGGTTGCTACGTAACAGTTTGGAATCGAGCATGTCGGTCTCTCGTTATCAAAGTTTGGTCAAGGACAGGCCGGCCCAGGTGGCGAGCAGCCCGCCGAATACGCTGATAGCTGCATAGCCAATCGCCAGCAGCACTTGCCCGCTTTCCAGCAGGCGTACGGTATCCAGTGAAAATGATGAAAAGGTCGTCAGGCCGCCAAGGAAGCCAACCATCAGGCCGGCGCGCACCTCAATCGGTACTTCGGGACGCACCAGGAACAGGCCGTATAAAACACCGATCAACAGGCAGCCCACGATATTAACGGCCAGCGTCGCGGTATAGAAGTGCTTGGGCCAATTCGCGTTGATCCAGTTACCCGTCGCAAAGCGCAGCAGTGTACCCGCGATACCGCCCGCCGAGACGGCGACCACTAAAGGAATCATGATTTTCTCCGCTGCCTGGGACTTAAACGATCGAGTGCGGCCAGGTGATTGAGCTTCTCACCGATCTTCAGCTCCAGGCCACGGGGCACCGGCTGATAGAGCGGCAACGGTTCCAGCTCATCGGGAAAGTAGTCCTCACCGGCCGCGTAAGCGTCCGGCTCATCATGGGCATAGCGGTACTCATCACCGTAACCCAGTTGTTTCATCAATTTGGTCGGTGCGTTGCGCAAGTGCATCGGCACTTCGAGCGAACCGTGTTCGGCCGCCGCGCGCATCGCCGACTTGAAGCCCATGTACACCGCATTGCTTTTGGGCGCGCACGCCAGGTAGGTAATGGCCTGGGCCACCGCCAGCTCGCCTTCCGGGCTGCCGAGGCGCTCCTGCACGTCCCAGGCGGCCAGGCACAGGCTCAGGGCGCGCGGGTCGGCATTACCGATGTCCTCGCTGGCCATGCGCACCACGCGGCGTGCCAGGTACAACGGGTCGCAACCGCCGTCGATCATGCGCGCAAACCAGTACAGCGCGCCGTCCGGGTTGGAACCGCGTACGGATTTGTGCAGCGCCGAGATCTGGTCGTAGAACGCTTCGCCGCCCTTATCGAAACGCCGACGTGTGTCACCCAGCAGGCTTTGCAGCAGGTCGACGCCAATCTCGCCGCCATCTTCGGCAAGGTCCGAGGCGTTCTCCAGCAGGTTGAGAAACCGCCGGCCATCACCATCGGCGGCGGTGAGCAGGATCTTGAAGCCCTCTTCACTGACGCTCAGCTGGCGCTTGCCAAGCCCCTTGTCTTCGCTCAAGGCGCGCTGCAACAGCTTCTGCATGGCCGCCTCGTCCAGGCTCTTGAGCACGTAGACGCGCGCCCGCGAGAGCAGCGCGTTATTCAATTCGAACGAAGGGTTCTCGGTGGTGGCGCCGATAAAGATCAGCGTGCCGTCTTCGACGTACGGCAGGAACGCATCCTGCTGGGACTTGTTGAAGCGATGCACTTCGTCGACGAACAGGATGGTGCGCTTGCCGTATTGCCCAGCCTGCTGCTTGGCGATTTCCACCGCCTGACGGATCTCCTTGACCCCGGCCAGCACGGCAGAGACCGTTTCGAAGTGCGCATCCGAGACCTTCGCCAGCAGCCGCGCCAGGGTGGTTTTACCCACCCCCGGCGGCCCCCAGAAAATCATCGAGTGCAGCGCACCCTGCTCCAGGGCTTCACGCAGGGGCTTGCCGCGAGCGAGCAGGTGTTCCTGACCGACGTACTCGTCCAGGTTGGTCGAGCGCAGGCGCGCGGCCAGAGGCTGGGCAATCGGGTCACTTCGAAACAGATCCATGGGCAGCGTTTGAAACCTCTGGGGGAGTTTATTCCTGGATCACGTCGGCACCCTTGGGGATGTCGAACTTGAACTTGGACGCGGGCACCGGCTGGTTGGCCTTGACCCCGGAGAACAGGATATCGGTGCGCTGGCCGACGCTGTCGATCAGGCGCATGTTATTGATCACGCCGTTGCCGAACGACAGTTGCAGGCTGTCAAACAGCGTGTCCTTGGATTTGGGCTTGAGGGTGAATTCGATCACGTTGCTGGTTTGCTTGGAGGTGATATCGAAACTGTCGTTGATCTTCGATACATCGCCCGACAGCAGCAGCGCTGGCGTCTGGTTCAGCCGTGGGTCGAGCTTCTTGATGGTCGCCTGCTCCAGGTCCGGGTCCCACAGCGTGACTTTCTGGCCGTCGGAAACGATGGTCTGTTCGGCCTTGCCTTCGGTATGCCAGTAGAACAGGCCGGGACGCTGCACAGCCATTTCACCCGCGGTTTCCTGCAACTGGGTGCCACCCGCGTCCAGAGTCAGCTGGGAAAAGCGCGCGGTCAGGGTCTGGGATTTGTCCAGCAGGTTCTTCAGGCTGGCCACCGAAGCCGGGTCAGCGTGAGCCGAAGCGGCGGTCAGGGCCAGTACCGGCAACAACAGCATGCGGATAATGCGCATGGGAATCCTCATTGAGTAATCAGGGCGCGCCGCGTGCTGCCACGCGGCGCGGGATCAGTCGCGCATCTGCCCGGGGGCGATGATTTCACGCGAGCCGTTGGTGTTCATTGCAGTGACGACGCCAGCGTTTTCCATGGCTTCGATCATGCGGGCTGCGCGGTTGTAGCCAATCTTCAGCTTGCGTTGCACCGCAGAAATCGAGGCGCGACGGCTTTCCAGCACAAACGCCACGGCCTCGTCGTACAGCGCGTCGGTTTCGGCGTCATCGTCGCCACCGCCGCTGCCGCCGTCGAAGCCGCTACCGGCCTCTTCAACGCCGGCAAGGATCTCGTCGTTATATTCAGGTGCGCCACGCAGTTTCCAGGCTTCCACCACGCGATGCACTTCATCGTCGGACACGAAGGCACCGTGCACACGAATCGGCAGGCTGGTGCCGGGCGGCATGTAGAGCATGTCACCGTGGCCGAGCAGTTGCTCGGCGCCGCCCTGGTCGATGATGGTCCGCGAGTCGATCTTGCTCGACACCTGGAACGCCATGCGCGTGGGGATGTTGGCCTTGATCAGGCCGGTGATCACATCCACCGACGGCCGCTGGGTCGCAAGGATCAAGTGGATCCCGGCCGCACGGGCCTTCTGGGCAATACGCGCGATCAGCTCTTCGACCTTCTTGCCGACGATCATCATCATGTCGGCGAATTCGTCGACCACCACCACGATGGTCGGCAACTTGGTCAGCAGCGGCGCTTCGTCGTGAATGTTCTCGCGCTTGTACAGCGGGTCGGTCAGCGGTGTGCCGGCGTCCTGGGCTTCCTTGACCTTGGCATTGAAGCCAGACAGGTTACGCACGCCCATCTTCGCCATCAGCTTGTAGCGACGCTCCATCTCGGCGACGCTCCAGCGCAGGGCGTTGGCGGCGTCCTTCATGTCGGTGACCACCGGGCACAGCAGGTGCGGAATGCCTTCGTAGATGGACAATTCCAACATCTTCGGGTCGATCATGATCAGCTTGGCGTCGTCCGGGCCGGATTTGAACAGGATCGACAGGATCATTGCGTTCACGCCCACCGACTTACCGGAACCGGTGGTACCGGCCACCAGCAGGTGCGGCATTTTCGCAAGGTCGGTGATCACCGGCTTGCCGCCGATGTCATGGCCGAGGGCCAAGGTGACCGGCGATTTGAAATTGTCATATTCCGGGGTCGACAGCACCTCGGAGAACCGCACGATCTGGCGGTCTTCGTTGGGAATCTCGATACCCACGGTGGTTTTGCCGGGAATCACTTCCACCACGCGCACACTGGTCACGGCCAGGGAACGGGCCAGGTCTTTGGCCAGGTTGGAAATACGGCTGACCTTGACGCCCGCCGCCGGCTGGATTTCGTAACGGGTAATCACCGGGCCTGGGTGAATCGAGTCTACCGACACTTCGACGCCGAATTCCTTGAGCTTGATTTCCAGCAGGTGGCCGACGGCCGCCAGGGATTCGGGCGAGTAGTTGAGCTGTTTCTTTTCCGCCGGGTCGAGAATAGAGATCGGCGGCAAGGTGCCTTCGACGGCGCTGTCGATGAACAGCGGGGCCTGCTTTTCTTTCTGCACGCGATGGCTTGGCTCGGGCGCCTTGGGCGGCGCGGGAGCGATCACCGGCGGCACCTGCTTCTCGCGGTCCGACATGTGCTTGCTCAGGGCCTGCTCGCGCTCGATCAGGCGCTCCTTGACCTTGGCCTGCTCGCGGCGGTCCGGCGTGCTGGGAGCCACCACTTCGTTGACGCGGGTGTCCACTTCGCGCAGCTGCGCAACCATTTGCTTGCGCTCGACACGCGCCGCCCACCAGCGGTTGGCGGCACCCTGGAACAACTCGAACAGATCGAGGGTGATCTTGCCGGTCACGTCCATCACTTTGAACCAAGACAGGTCGGTGAACACCGTAAGGCCGAACAGAAACAGCGCGATGAACATCAGGGTGCTGCCCTGGATATTCAGGGTACGGCGCGCCAGGTCGCCCAAGCTTTCGCCTAGCGCCCCGCCCGCACCCGCCGGCAAACCGGTGGGCGCGTGGAAATGGATATGCGCCAGGGCGGCGCCGGACAACACCAGGAACACCAGCCCGATCAGGCGCCAGGAGAACAGCCAGCCGCTCCACTGCCACGGCTCATGCCGCTGGCGGAAGATCTGCCAAGTCTTGATCGCCAGCAGCAGCGGGAAGATGTACGCGAAATAACCGAGAATCATGAACAGGATATCGGCGCTGTAGGAACCCACGGGGCCACCGAAATTCTGCACGTCGTCGATTTTGCTGTTATGGCTCCAGCCAGGATCGTCCTTGCCATAGGTGAGCAAGGCCATCATCAGGAACAGGCACAGCGCGCCGATAGCGATCAGCGCACCTTCCTTGAGTCGGTAATGCAGGTGCTGACGCCAGGCCGGCACGACTGCTGCTTTGGGTGTTGCGGCGGATTTCTTCAAAACGGGTCTTTTCCTGCGCCTTTTAGCGCGTCCATCTGTTGAATGACTGCACACGACTGCCCTGTCCCGAGCAGCTGAAAAATGACGAATGTTGCTGAATCTACTTTTAACACTGCGTAACGCATCGGCGAAATGGCGATAACGCCACGATCGCTGCATTGTACGGGTTTGCGTGCGCGATGCCACGCACTTGCCCGTCACCCTGCAGCGTGAACCCTCCAGGTGTCGCAGCCTGTTCAATTTGAGCATGCATTGTCTTTGCTGACAAAGGCTTATGCGCTGTATTTAGCAAACCAGGCAAGCTTGGCAAATGGCCTGCACTGACCAGACCCGATTACGACCGCGCCTTATGCACGGAGTTGCAGAAACACCCTTACACGCTAATCCGCGCCGAAAACCTATTCGGGCTGGCCCCGTGGCGCTGTGTCGACAATAATCACCGCCTGGGGCAGGCGCCCAGCAGCCTGCCACTCCCCTCCCCTTCCGTAAGCCTGGATGCCATGCTGACCTGGTTACAACGCGACACCCTCACATTCCCGCCACTGGCCAAGGCCATGCGCGAACCCAACGGCCTGCTTGCCGCCGGCGGCGACCTCTCAGCCGAACGGTTGATCCAGGCCTATCGTCACGGCTGCTTCCCCTGGTTCTCCGAAGGCCAACCGATTCTCTGGTGGTCGCCGGACCCACGCACCGTGATATTCCCCGACGAGCTGCACGTCTCGCGCAGCCTCGGCAAATTATTGCGCCAACAGCGCTATCGCGTGACCTTCGACCAGGACTTCGCTGCGGTTATTCAAGGCTGTGCGGCGCCACGCGCCTATGCCGATGGCACCTGGATCACGCAAGGCATCCAGAGCGCCTACCTGGAGCTGCATCAGCGTGGTTACGCCCACTCGGTGGAGGTGTGGGACCAGGGGGAGCTGGTCGGAGGCCTGTACGGCCTGGCGATGGGCCAGTTGTTTTTTGGCGAATCCATGTTCAGCCGCGCCGACAACGCCTCCAAATTCGGCTTCGCCACGCTGACCCGGCAATTGCAGGCCTGGGGCTTTGTGCTGATTGACTGCCAGATGCCCAACGACCACCTGCACAGCCTGGGCGCACGCGCCATACCGCGCAGTGAGTTCGCGCAGTGGCTGCGCAATCATCTGGACGTACCCAGCGCTGGGCCGTGGGTTTCTTAGGCGCCATTCGCGTACCTGGCTTACACTTATTTCAAAGCTTATCCCGAGGGTTGATCATGACCGAGCTGGCGCGCTTGAAGTTCTATGCCACTCAAGCCCACTCTTGCAGCTATCTGCCCGACGAGCAGGCCACTACGCTGTTCCTCGATCCCAGCCAACCGATGGACGTGCATGTGTACGCCGACCTGTCGGAGATGGGCTTTCGGCGCAGCGGCGATCACCTGTACCGGCCTCACTGCCAAAATTGCAACGCTTGCGTGCCGGCGCGGATTCCGGTGGCGCAATTTGTGCCGGATCGCAACCAGAAGCGCATTCTCAAGCGCAACGCCGACCTGACGGTAAACGCGGTCAAACCGCAGTACAGCGAAGAATATTTCGATCTTTATCAACGCTATATCGAACAGCGCCACGCCGACGGCGATATGTTCCCGCCCAGCCGCGATCAGTTTTCCACCTTCCTGGTGCGCGACCTGCCTTTTTCGCGCTTCTACGAATTCCGCCTCGACGGACGGCTACTGGCGGTGGCGGTCACCGACCTGCTGCCCAACGGCCTGTCGGCGGTGTACACCTTCTATGAGCCCGCCGAAGAGCGCCGGAGCCTGGGACGCTTTGCCATTCTCTGGCAGATAGGTGAAGCACTGCGCCTGGAACTGGAGGCGGTGTACCTTGGATACTGGATCAAGAACTGCAAAAAGATGAACTACAAGACCCAATATCGGCCCATTGAACTGCTGATTAATCAAAGATGGGTAACGCTTAACTAGAACCCCTTGGCTTGAACACCCTTTTTCGGGCACAATGCACGCCGCTTTTGCCTGGCGCAGTTGCACCGGGCCATTCACTGGATACCGAGGGCTTTACTGCATGTCGAAAGAAGACAGCTTCGAAATGGAAGGCACTGTCGTCGACACCCTGCCCAACACCATGTTTCGTGTGGAGTTGGAAAATGGGCACGTCGTAACCGCGCATATCTCCGGCAAGATGCGCAAGAACTACATTCGTATTCTTACCGGTGACAAAGTGCGCGTCGAGCTGACGCCCTATGACTTGAGCAAAGGGCGCATCACTTACCGCGCTCGCTAAGCAAGTCAATACAAAACGCCCGGTTCTGCCGGGCGTTTTTGTGTGCGTGGGTTTTTTGGGCCATCAATGACCAAATGTGGGAGGGGGCTTGCCCCCGATAGCGGTGGTTCAGCCAGTAGATGGGTGACTGATATACCGCTATCGGGAGCAAGCCCCCTCCCACATTGGAAACACATCGTTTTGGTAATGGCATTCCAGCAAAAAGGCGCCTTTCGGCGCCTTTGTGTTATTGCAGGAACGGTCAGGCCATTTCAGCGGTGGTTTCGAAGTCGAAGGTCAGTTCGCCGTCCTTCAGATCGATATGCACCACGCCACCATGGTCGGAAAGCTCGCCGAACAGGATCTCTTCGGCCAACGGCCGCTTGATCTTGTCCTGGATCAGACGCGCCATCGGGCGAGCGCCCATTGCCGCGTCGTAGCCGCCTTCCGCAATCCAGCTGCGCGCTGCCTCCGTCACATCCAGTTGCACGCGCTTGTCTTCCAACTGCGCCTGAAGCTCGGTGAGGAACTTGTCCACCACGCTTTTGATGACCTCATGGCTGAGGCGACCAAATTGGATAATGGTGTCCAGACGGTTACGGAACTCCGGCGTGAAGCTCTTCTTGATCACTTCCATCGCATCGGAGGAGTGATCCTGATGCGTAAAGCCGATCGACGCCCGCGCAGCGGTTTCAGCGCCGGCGTTGGTGGTCATGATCACGATCACGTTGCGGAAATCCGCCTTGCGCCCGTTGTTGTCGGTCAGGGTGCCGTGGTCCATCACCTGCAACAGCAGGTTGAAGACTTCCGGATGCGCCTTCTCGATTTCATCGAGCAGCAATACGCAATGCGGCTGCTTGGTGATCGCCTCGGTCAACAGGCCGCCCTGGTCGAAGCCGACATAACCCGGTGGCGCACCGATCAGGCGCGAGACGGTGTGTCGCTCCATGTATTCGGACATGTCGAAGCGCACCAGCTCGATCCCCATGGCTTTGGCCAATTGGCGCGCCGCCTCGGTTTTGCCGACACCGGTGGGGCCGGCGAACAGGAACGAACCCACGGGTTTGTCTGGCGACTTGAGGCCCGCTCGCGACAGCTTGATCGCGGTGGACAACGCATCGATGGCCGCGTCCTGGCCAAACACGGTCAGCTTGAGGTCACGTTCCAGGTTACGCAGCAGCTCTTTATCGGAGCTGTTGACGTGTTTAGGCGGAATACGCGCGATCTTCGCCACGATGTCCTCGACCTGAGGCACGTCGATGCGCTTCACACGTTTCTCGACCGGCTGCAGGCGCTGGTAGGCCCCCGCCTCGTCGATCACATCGATCGCCTTGTCCGGCATGTGCCGGTCATTGATGTAGCGCGACGCCAGCTCAGCCGCCGCACGCAAGGCCTCATCGGTGTACTCGATGCCATGATGCGCTTCAAACCGGCCCTTGAGCCCGCGCAGGATGCCGATGGTGTCTTCAACCGAAGGCTCGGACACGTCGACTTTCTGGAAACGACGCGCCAGGGCACGGTCTTTTTCGAAGATCCCGCGGAATTCCTGGAACGTGGTCGAGCCAATGCAGCGGATATCACCCGACGACAGCAGCGGCTTGAGCAGGTTGGACGCGTCCATCACCCCGCCCGACGCGGCGCCGGCACCAATGATGGTGTGGATTTCGTCGATGAACAGAATCGCCTGCGGGCGTTTTTTCAGCTCGCCGAGCAGCGCCTTGAAGCGCTTCTCGAAATCGCCACGGTACTTGGTCCCGGCGAGCAACGCGCCCAGGTCCAGGGAGTAGACGACGCTGTTGGCCAGCAGGTCCGGCACCTGATTGTCGACGATACGCTTGGCCAGGCCCTCGGCGATCGCGGTTTTCCCCACGCCCGCTTCACCCACCAGCAACGGGTTGTTCTTGCGACGGCGCGCGAGGATCTGCGCTACACGTTCAACCTCGAGCTCACGCCCCACCAGCGGATCGATCCGCCCCTGGCGCGCCAACTCATTGAGATTGCTGGCATAGGCATCCAGCGGATTGCTTGAAGAGGAAGACTCACCGCCCTCGTCGTCCTGCATATCCTGCTCACCCTCGGAATGATCGCCGTGCCCCGGCACCTTGGAGATACCGTGGGCGATGTAGTTAACGACATCAATACGGGCAACGCTCTGCTGCTTGAGCAGAAATACGGCCTGGCTTTCCTGTTCGCTGAAAATAGCCACCAGCACATTGGCGCCCGTGACTTCCCGCTTACCGGAGCTCTGTACGTGGAATACAGCACGCTGCAATACCCGCTGGAAGCCCAGGGTCGGCTGGGTCTCACGGTCCTCGTCATGCACGGGGATCAGTGGCGTGGTGGAGTCGATAAACTCCTGCAGGTCATGCTTGAGTTTGTCGAGGTTGGCGCCGCACGCACGTAGAACGGTGGCGGCAGCTTCGTTATCCAAAAGTGCCAGCAGCAGGTGCTCGACGGTCATGAATTCATGACGCTTCGAACGAGCCTCCTTGAAGGCAAGATTGAGGGTGACTTCGAGCTCGCGGTTTAACATAGCTTCACCTCATACCCAAGTGGTCGGCGTTAACCGTCCTTCTCGATTTCACAGAGTAGCGGATGCTGGCTGTCCCTGGCGTACTGGTTGACCTGCATGGCCTTTGTCTCGGCGATGTCGCGGGTAAACACTCCACATACTGCCCGTCCTTCTGTGTGAACGGCCAGCATTACCTTGGTCGCCAACTCGCGGTTCAGGTTAAAAAACACCTCGAGCACTTCGACCACGAAATCCATCGGTGTGTAGTCATCATTGAACAAAACCACCTTGTACATCGGCGGCGCCTGTAAAGCAGGCTTGGCCTCCTGAACAGCAATGCCTGCAGAACCGTCGTCGTCATGTTCCTGATCCGGGCGATCCTGATTGAATGTTAGTCGAATCTGGCTATTTGCATGCATGGAAAGAAAGGTTCGTCAGTGGTTCAAATACAGTGGTGGGGGCGAGCTGTCAGATTTTCAATCTCTGACCCTTCGGTCGCCTTGACTATCGGCAAATCGGTGTTACAACCAATAGAGCCCACAGTGGGTAAAAAAGGTCCGCGCAGTCAACCTTATTTATTCGGGTTAGGACGGATAGACGGGATGATACTCCAGTGATGGGGTCTGGTGCAGAGGGATAAGGGAATGGCTAGTGGAGAGGTCAAGTGGTTCAACAACGCCAAGGGGTTTGGATTCATTAGAGTAGAAGGCTACGAAGAAGATATTTTCGTGCATTACTCGCAGATAAAAATGGATGGTTATAAAACGCTGAAAGCGAACGAGCCTGTACAGTTCGAAAAAATTGTTGAAGGACGGAAAGGAAAGCAAGCCGAGGGCGTTTTTGCGTCCATGAGCCCTGCAACCGAAGCGTCTGTGGCACTGGCCACTCAAGCAGAAAAAAAAGAAACTGCCTGATTCCCCGTCGGGCAAAGAAACCGGCCACTCCAGTCATCGGATGGCCGGTTTTCATGCACCTGCTTACATATGCTTGATCAACGCCTCACCAAAGCCTGACGACGACACCAATGTCGCCCCTTCCATCAGGCGTTCAAAGTCATAGGTCACGGTCTTGGCCGAAATCGCACCGTTGGTGCCCTTGATGATCAAATCAGCCGCCTCTACCCAGCCCATATGCCGCAGCATCATTTCCGCCGACAGAATCAATGAGCCCGGGTTGACCTGATCCTTGCCCGCGTACTTCGGTGCCGTGCCGTGGGTGGCTTCGAACATGGCCACGGTATCGGACAGGTTGGCCCCCGGCGCGATACCGATGCCGCCCACTTCTGCCGCCAGGGCGTCAGACAGGTAATCGCCGTTCAGGTTAAGTGTCGCAATCACGTCATATTCAGCCGGACGCAGCAGGATTTGCTGGAGCATGGCATCGGCAATCGCATCCTTGACCACTACGTTCTTGCCGGTCTTCGGGTTCTTGAACTGCATCCACGGCCCGCCATCGAGCAGGGTCGCGCCGAACTCCTCGGCCGCCACTTCGTAGGCCCATTCCTTGAAGGCACCTTCGGTGAACTTCATGATGTTGCCTTTATGCACGATGGTCAGCGAGTCGCGGTCGTTATCCACCACATATTGCAGGGCCTTGCGCGCCAGGCGCTTGGTGCCTTCCAGCGATACCGGCTTGATACCAATGCCGCAATCCTGGTCGAAGCGGATCTTGGTAACGCCCATCTCCTCCTTGAGGAACTTGATCACCTTGATCGCCTCAGGCGAACCGGCCTTCCACTCGATGCCGGCGTAAATGTCCTCGGAGTTCTCACGGAAGATGGTCATGTCCACATCCCCCGGCTTCTTGACCGGGCTGGGCACGCCTTCGAACCAGCGCACCGGGCGCAGGCATACATAGAGGTCGAGTTGCTGGCGCAGGGCCACGTTCAGCGAACGGATGCCGCCGCCGACCGGGGTGGTCAGCGGGCCCTTGATGGACACCACGTAATCCTTGACCGCATCCAGGGTTTCCTGAGGCAGCCAGGTGTCCTGGTCGTAGACTTGGGTGGCCTTCTCGCCGGCATACACCTCCATCCACGAGATTTTGCGCTTGCCGCCGTAGGCCTTTTCAACAGCTGCGTCGACCACCTTGATCATCACCGGGCTGATGTCGACGCCAATACCGTCACCTTCGATATAGGGGATGATCGGTTGGTCAGGAACATTGAGAGAATGGTCTGCATTGACGGTGATTTTGTCGCCGACTGCCGGAACCTGAATCTTCTTGTATCCCATGCTGAACTCCATCTATGGATTGAACATCTGGCTGCGTTCGAGCCTACTCCAGATAAATGGCGACTGAAACCTTGCGCCATGCTCATTTGCATCGAAAACAGCATAAATTGTCGCCTACAAGCCTGAAAGCAAAGGCAAAATCGCCAATCTTGAGCACAGCGTGCGACTTTAGCCGCACAGGCGCTGCCTGCGACCTTTAGACCAATGGACGACCGACCTTTTGTATGAAGGCTCAGCGTAAGCATAGCGACCTATGTATAATGCCGCCGCTGACCAAAGAGTCACGACGGTTGACCGCTCTAGACAGTAGCCTTCAGCCAGAAAGCAGGACTATTACAATAGTCCAAACGCTTGACGCTCGACTGATGCAACCCAACATCACCGCGAAGAAACCTCGACATTTCGCTCATGGATGACTTTGAACGAACGCGCTCCACCCGGCGCATCTCGAGTTTCTGCGCACGCTTTCAGCAAAGAAGAGAGTTAATCCGAATATGCCCACCCGCTCGAAGATCATCTACACCTTCACCGACGAAGCCCCAGCCCTCGCCACCTATTCACTGCTGCCTATCGTAGAGGCCTTCACCGCTTCCGCTGATATTGCCGTGGAAACCCGCGATATTTCCCTCGCCGGGCGCATCCTCGCAAGCTTCCCCGAGCAACTGGGCGACAAGGCTATCCCGGACCACCTCGCCGAACTGGGCGACCTGGCCGTTACGCCTGAAGCCAACATCATCAAGCTGCCTAACATCAGCGCCTCGACCCCGCAGCTGCAAGCCGCGATCAAGGAACTGCAGGCCCAGGGCTACGCCCTGCCGGACTACCCGGAAACCGTAACCACCGACGCGGAAAAAGAAACCCGTGCCCGTTACGACAAGGTCAAGGGCAGCGCCGTGAACCCGGTCCTGCGCGAAGGCAACTCCGACCGCCGCGCACCGCTGTCGGTCAAGAACTACGCACGCAAGCACCCCCACAAGATGGGCGCCTGGTCTGCCGATTCCAAATCGCACATTGCCCACATGAGCAATGGCGACTTCTACGGCAGCGAAAAAGCCGTACAGATCGAAACCGCTGACGCTGTCAAAATCGAGCTGATCGCTCAAGACGGCACCGCCACCGTCCTGAAAGAAAAGACCTCGGTACAGGCTGGCGAGATCATCGATACCGCCGTACTGAGCAAGAAAGCCCTGCGCGCGTTCATCGCCGCCGAGATCGAAGACGCCAAGAAACAAGGCGTGCTGCTGTCGGTTCACTTGAAAGCGACCATGATGAAGGTCTCCGACCCGATCATGTTCGGCCAGATCGTTGCCGAATTCTATAAAGACGCCCTGACCAAGCACGCGACCGTGCTGGAACAGATCGGCTTCAACCTGAACAACGGCATCGGCGACCTGTACGCTCGCATCAAGGCCCTGCCTGCCGAGCAACAAGCGCAGATCGAAGCGGACATCCAGGCGGTCTATGCCGCTCGCCCTTCGCTGGCGATGGTCAACTCCGACAAAGGCATCACCAACCTGCACGTGCCGAGCGACGTGATCGTCGACGCCTCGATGCCAGCCATGATCCGTGACTCCGGAAAAATGTGGGGCACCGACGGCCAACTGCACGACACCAAGGCCGTGATCCCGGATCGCTGCTACGCCACCATCTACCAGGCGGTCATCGAAGACTGCAAGGCCAATGGCGCCTTCGACCCCACCACCATGGGCAGCGTGCCAAACGTTGGCCTGATGGCGAAGAAAGCCGAAGAGTACGGCTCCCACGACAAGACCTTCCAGATCAAGGCTGACGGCGTAGTCCGCGTCACCGACAGCAAGGGCAACCTGCTGATGGAACAGAACGTCGAAGCCGGCGATATCTTCCGTATGTGCCAGACCAAAGACGCGCCGATCCAGGATTGGGTCAAGCTCGCCGTCAACCGTGCCCGCGCCAGCAACACCCCGGCCATCTTCTGGCTGGACCCGCAGCGCGCTCACGATGGCGTGGTGGTCGAGAAAGTTCAGGCTTACCTGAAAGACCACAACACCGAAGGCCTGGACATCCGCATCATGGCCCCGGTCGACGCGATGAAATTCACCCTGGAGCGCACCCGCAAGGGCCTGGACACCATCTCGGTGACCGGTAACGTACTGCGCGACTATCTGACCGACCTGTTCCCGATCATGGAACTGGGCACCAGCGCCAAGATGCTGTCGATCGTGCCGCTGATGAACGGTGGCGGCCTGTTCGAAACCGGCGCCGGCGGTTCGGCACCGAAACACGTGCAACAGCTGCTGGAAGAAAACTTCCTGCGCTGGGATTCCCTGGGCGAGTTCCTGGCCCTGGCCGCGTCCCTCGAGCACCTGGGCGTGACGTACAACAACCCGAAAGCCCTGGTACTGTCCAAGACCCTGGACCAGGCCACCGGCCAGTTCCTCGACAACAACAAGTCGCCCTCGCGCAAAGTCGGCAACATCGACAACCGCGGCAGCCACTTCTACCTGGCGCTGTACTGGGCCCAGGCCCTGGCCGCCCAGACCGAAGACACCGCACTGCAAGCACAGTTCGGCGAACTGGCCAAGACCCTGGCCGCGAACGAAGCAACCATCGTTGCCGAGCTCAACGCCGTACAGGGCAAGCCAGTGGACATCGGCGGCTACTACGCGCCGAACCCGGAGCTGACCAGCAAGGCCATGCGCCCAAGCAACACGCTGAATGCGGCGATTGCCAAGTTGAAGTAAGGTTGTAAAGCGATACCACAAACCCCGGCCGAGTGCCGGGGTTTGTGTTTTCAGGGCTTATGCAACGCCATATTCCTCGCGCCACGCAACCTCGATAATCGCCAGCAACTGCGGCGCGTACCAAGGCTCCCAGCCCAGCCTCTGCTTGAGTTCGACGCCAAACCCCGGCAGCGCGGGCAAATGCGCGAGCGCTTCGACGTTTTTCAAGCCAGGCACTTGGGCAAACCAGGGTAAAAGCGTCACGCCGACGCCCGCCTGGATCGCTGAACGCAACGACATCAAGTCTTCAGACTCATACACACAGCGCCATCTGATCCCACTCTCCTCCAAGCGCCGAATCGCCAGGCTCCTGAAGATGCAGGGCGCCTTAAACAAGGCCAGCGAAATTTCCTGGCCTTCCATGGGGGCTACCGCACGCTCGCCACCCAGCCACGCCAACGAAAGTGCATGCAAAGGCACGCCGGCAACTTTTGGCAACTCATCGATCATCAGGCCAATATCGATTCTTCCTTCACTGAACGCCTCCGAGAGCAGCATGGAACGCGCGACCTTGACCACAATTCGCACTGAAGGCAACTCAAGCGCCACAGCAGGAATAACGCGCTGCAGGATTTCCTCGCTGAAATATTCGGGCATACCCAGCGTCACGGACTCTTGAGTGCGGCTGACATCAAACAGGCTCCCCACCTTGTCGTTAACGCTGACCATCTGCTGGGCATAGCCGGTCAGGCGCTCCCCTTCAAGGGTGAGCAACACCTGACGGTTGTCGCGGGCAAAAAGCTCGACACCCAGCAAATCCTCAAGTCGTCGAACCTGCTGGCTGATTGCCGGCTGGGTCAGGCTCAACGCCTGCGCGGCCCGTGTGAAACTGCCCAGCTCCGCGACTTTGAGGAAACTGCGCAGCGACTGGATATCAAGATTGACTCTCATGACACACCCATGTGCGTGAGTAAATATTCCGCGCCATTAGTGCAAGGCGCCTGCTATGGCTGTCAAGGCCGCCTACCTGGCACGCGCATGATTCATCCAATAAACCCCCATTCCTGAAACAACAAACCCCACAATCGCAATCACACCCGGCACCTCACCCAACACCAACGACGCCATAATCTGCGTGACCGCTGGAATCACATGAAACAAGTTCGTCGCTTTGCTCGCCTCCCCGCGCCGAATCATCAAATAGAGCAGCGTCAGCGCACCCACGGAGTTCATCAGCGTGATCCAGGCTACCGATGCTGCGAACGGAGCCAACTCAGTCACCTGCATGGTTTCGGTGGTATATGCCAACAGCAACATGACCAGTGACGCGGTAACCATCTGTATGAAACAACCCACCCATAGATTCACCCCGCCAAGAAAACGCTTCTGATAGAGCGTGCCAAGCGTGATACCCAATAGCGCTAAGCCCACCGCGCCGTAACCGCCAACTGACGCCTCGGAGCCAAAAAAACTGCTGGCCACGACGATGGCCACGCCGCCAACACCCAGGATCGAACCCGGCAGATCGCGCCAACTCAATTGTTCACCCAAGCAGAAATAGGCACCGATCACGACGAACACCGGCATCAGCCCGACGATCAACGCCGCCTGCCCAGCTGGGACGCCCTGACTTATCCCGGTGTAGAGACCGCCGAATTGCAGGGCTTGCAAAAGCAGGCCGACTGCCGCCGCATGAAGGTAAGGCGTAAGCCGCCGGGGCCACTGCGCCTTGATGACGAGCGCCACCCCCAGGAACACGAGGGCAGCCAAGGCAAATCGATAGAACGTCATGGTGAAGGGCTCGCCATAACGCACACCGAACGCACCGCCGATGTAGCCGGAACTCCACAGCAGAATGAAGGTTATGGGCAGCGGCGATGTGAGGCGCACTTGGTAGCGTTTATGAGCAACCGGGTTCATGACACTCTCCAAACTGATAGTCCTGGAGAGATAAGCTGCGCCATGTGCTGAAATCGGTAAAATCATAAAATGTCAGATGTATCATGCAGATTGCTTATGCATCAGCTCTGAAGAAACCGAATCCAAATGTGGGAGGGGGCTTGCCCCCGATCGCGGCGTGTCAGCCGCCAATGTACTGGCTGACATACCGCTAGCGGGAGCAAGCCCCCTCCCACACTGACCGCAATTCTGCTTGAAGAGCGCGTTGTATCCTGAATCGAGAGGCTTTCATGACCTGGCTCCCCCACATCACTGTCGCCACGATCGTCGAAGACAATGGCCGTTTCCTGATGGTCGAGGAACTCAAGGGCGGTCGCGCTGTGCTCAACCAGCCGGCCGGCCATCTCGACCCGAACGAAACCCTGACCGAAGCCGCTGTGCGCGAAACTCTCGAAGAGACCGGCTGGGACGTCGAAGCCACCGGCATCGTCGGCATCTACCTGTACACAGCCCCGAGCAATGGCGTGACCTATCAACGGGTCTGCTTCATCGCCAAGGCCCTGAAACACCACCCGGAGTACCAACTCGACGAAGGCATCCTGCGCGCCCGCTGGCTGACCCGTGACGAACTGATGGAACTGCGCGACGACTGGCGCAGCGAGCTGATCATCCGCTGTATCGATGATTATCTGGCCGGCCAGCGTCACAGCCTGGAATTGATCCGTCCTTCTCTTTAGCCTTGCGGGCCCAGGCCTGCTAGAATCGCGTCCTTTTTCAAGACACCCGTTGAAACCCTATGCGTGATCCAGCCCCTTCTGACACACAAAAGAAGCGCGTCATCGTCGGTATGTCCGGCGGCGTGGATTCTTCCGTTTCCGCCGTTCTGCTCATGGAGCAGGGTTATGAGGTGGAAGGCCTGTTCATGAAGAACTGGGAAGAAGACGATGGAACGGAATACTGCACCGCCATGGACGACCTCGCGGACGCCCAGGCCGTGTGCGACAAGATCGGTATCAAGCTGCACACCGCCAACTTCGCCGCCGAGTACTGGGACAATGTGTTCGAGCACTTCCTCGCCGAATACAAGGCCGGGCGCACGCCGAACCCGGATATCCTGTGCAACCGCGAGATCAAGTTCAAGGCGTTCCTCGACTACGCGATGATGCTCGGCGCCGACCTGATTGCCACCGGCCACTATGTGCGCCGCCGCGATATCGATGGCCGCACCGAACTGCTCAAGGGCCTGGACCCGAACAAGGACCAGAGCTACTTCCTGCACGCCGTGGGCGGTGAACAGATCGCCAAGACCCTGTTCCCGGTGGGCGAGCTGGAAAAGCCCGAAGTGCGCAGGATCGCCGAACAACACGGCCTGGCCACCGCCAAGAAGAAGGATTCCACCGGAATCTGCTTTATCGGCGAGCGCCGCTTCAGCGATTTCCTCAAGCAATACCTGCCGGCACAACCGGGCGAGATCAAGACCACCGACGGTGAAGTGATCGGCCGTCACCACGGCCTGATGTACCACACCATTGGTCAGCGCCAGGGCCTGGGCATCGGCGGCTTGAAAGATGCCGGCGAAGAGCCGTGGTACGTGCTGGTCAAGGATCTGGAAAACAATGTGCTGATCGTCGGCCAAGGCAATGAGCATCCCTTGCTGTTCTCCGGCGCCCTGCTCGCTTCAGAAATCTATTGGGTCAACCCCATCGACCTGAGCACCCCGCGCCGCCTGACCGCCAAAGTGCGCTATCGCCAGAGCGACCAGCCCTGCACCCTGGAAAAAACCGCTACCGGCTACCGTGCCACCTTCGATGACCCGCAGCGCGCAGTCACCCCTGGCCAATCCGTGGTGTTCTATGACGGCGACATCTGCCTGGGCGGCGGCGTGATTGAAGTTGCGCAAGCCTGGAGCAACCCGGCATGAGCCCGACCCAGGAGCAGTTGACCGCACTGGGCGGGGTTTTCCTTGCGGCGGTGCTGGTGGACAAGATCGCCAAGACCGGCCAGGTCACCGAGGCGGGCCTGACCTGCATGCTCGGCAGCCTGCTGATCCGCGACCCCAAGGACACCCTGGAAGTCTACGGTGGCGACGACCTGGCGCTGCGTGAAGGTTACCGCGCCCTGATCGGCGCCCTGGAACGCGACCCCAGCACCCTGCAGCGCGAACCCTTGCGCTACGCCCTGTCGATGCTCGGCCTGGAGCGTCAACTGGCCAAGCGCGACGACCTGCTGGAAACCATTGGCAAGCGCCTGCCGCAGATCCAGTCCCAGGTGGAGCACTTCGGCCCGGCCCACGAGAACGTGATCGCCGCCTGTGGCGCGCTGTACCAGGACACTCTGAGCACCCTGCGCCAGCGCATTCAGGTGCACGGCGACATGCGCAACCTGCAGCAACCGAACAACGCCTCGAAAATCCGCGCCCTGCTCCTGGCGGGTATTCGTTCGGCGCGGTTGTGGCGCCAGTTGGGTGGCCATCGCTGGCAACTGGTAATCAGCCGGCGCAAATTGCTCAAAGAGCTTTACCCGTTGATGCGCAACGAATAAGTCGCACCAGCAGACCTTTTTCAAGCTGTTACGCGTAATACGCCGGTCAGTTGGCGACGGACCGGCGAATATTTTCATGTATGATACGCGCCCCATTTCGTTGCCCGACTGTCCGAGAACACCCCATGCAGCTTTCTTCGCTCACTGCGGTTTCCCCTGTTGACGGCCGCTACGCCGGCAAGACCCAGGCCCTGCGCCCTATTTTCAGCGAGTACGGCCTGATCCGTGCCCGTGTCCTGGTTGAAGTGCGCTGGCTCCAGCGCCTGGCCGCTCACCCTGCCATCAGCGAAGTGCCGGCGTTTTCCGCCGAAGCCAACGCTGTCTTGAACACCCTGGCGGAAAACTTCTCCCTGGAACACGCCGAGCGTGTGAAAGAGATCGAGCGCACCACCAACCACGACGTCAAAGCCATTGAGTACCTGCTCAAGGAGCAGGCGGCCAAGCTGCCGGAACTGGCCCAAGTCAGCGAGTTCATCCACTTTGCCTGCACCAGCGAGGACATCAACAACCTGTCCCACGCCCTGATGCTGCGCGAAGGCCGTGATGAGGTGATGCTGCCGCTGATGCGCCAGACCGCCGAGGCCATCCGCGAGCTGGCGATCCGTTTCGCCGCCGTGCCGATGCTCTCGCGCACCCACGGCCAGCCGGCCTCGCCGACCACCCTGGGCAAAGAACTGGCCAACGTGGTGTACCGCCTGGAGCGCCAGATCGCTCAAGTCGCCGCCGTGCCATTGCTTGGCAAGATCAACGGTGCCGTGGGCAACTACAACGCCCACCTGTCGGCCTACCCCGAGATCGACTGGGAAGCCAACGCCCGCGCCTTCATCGAAGACGAGCTGGGCCTGGGCTTCAACCCCTACACCACGCAAATCGAACCCCACGACTACATTGCCGAGCTGTTCGACGCAATCGCGCGCTTCAACACCATCCTGATCGACTTCGATCGCGATATCTGGGGCTACATCTCCCTGGGCTACTTCAAGCAGCGCACCATTGCCGGTGAAATCGGTTCGTCGACCATGCCGCACAAGGTCAACCCGATCGACTTCGAAAATTCCGAAGGCAACCTGGGCATCGCCAACGCCCTGTTCCAGCACCTGGCCAGCAAGCTGCCGATCTCGCGCTGGCAGCGCGACCTGACCGACTCCACCGTACTGCGCAACCTCGGCGTGGGCTTTGCCCACAGCGTGATCGCGTACGAAGCCAGCCTCAAAGGCATCAGCAAGCTGGAACTCAACGAGCAGAAAATCGCCGCTGACCTGGACGCCTGCTGGGAAGTGCTGGCCGAGCCGATCCAGACCGTAATGCGCCGCTATAACATCGAAAACCCCTACGAGAAGCTCAAAGAGTTGACGCGCGGCAAGGGGATTACCTCCGACGCGCTGCAAACTTTCATCGATGGCCTGGACATGCCAGCCGCTGCCAAGGCCGAGCTGAAACTGCTCACCCCGGCCAACTACATCGGTAACGCCGTAGAGCAAGCCAAACGCATCTGACCATCGCACGACCCTTTGAGACGCCCGGCCGCGCCGGGCGTTTTTATTCCTGTCTTAAAAGTGATTTTTTTCAATAGGTTACACATGAATCCTGATATCCCTCTTCAACTTCTGGGCGGCATCACGGCACGGGAATTCCTGCGCGACTACTGGCAGAAAAAACCGCTGTTGATCCGCCAGGCCATCCCTGATTTCGAAAGCCCGATCGACGCCGACGAACTGGCCGGCCTGGCGCTGGAAGAGGAAGTCGAATCGCGCCTGGTGATCGAACACGGCGAGCGTCCGTGGGAACTGCGTCGCGGCCCGTTCGCCGAAGATGCCTTCAGCACCCTGCCCGAGCGTGAGTGGACCCTGCTGGTGCAGGCGGTCGACCAGTTCGTGCCGGAAGTTGCCGAATTGCTCGAGCATTTCCGCTTCCTGCCAAGCTGGCGCATCGACGATGTGATGATCAGCTTCGCCGCGCCGGGTGGCAGCGTCGGTCCGCACTTCGACA
Source organism: Pseudomonas sp. R2-37-08W (assembly GCF_003851705.1). Taxonomy (NCBI): domain Bacteria; kingdom Pseudomonadati; phylum Pseudomonadota; class Gammaproteobacteria; order Pseudomonadales; family Pseudomonadaceae; genus Pseudomonas; species Pseudomonas sp. R2-37-08W. Next base: position 3,478,316 of record NZ_CP027728.1, read on the forward strand.
ACTACGATGTGTTCCTGCTGCAAGCCCAGGGCAAGCGCAATTGGAAGATCGGCCAGATGTGCAGCTCTGAAAGCGCGCTGCTGCAGCACGCCGACCTGCGCATCCTCGCCGAATTCGAAGAAAGTGCCGAATGGGTGCTCGAGCCGGGCGACATGCTGTACCTGCCGCCGCGCCTGGCGCACTTCGGCATCGCCGAAGACGACTGCATGACTTACTCGGTGGGCTTTCGCGCCCCAAGCGCCGCCGAAGTGCTGACCCACTTCACCGACTTCCTCAGCCAGTACCTGACCGACGAAGAGCGCTACACTGACGCCGACGCCCAGCCGGTCAGCGACCCGCACCAGATCCAGAGCGATGCCCTGGACCGCCTCAAGAGCCTGTTGGCCGAGCACATGAGCGACGAGCGCATGCTGCTGACCTGGTTCGGCCAGTTCATGACCGAACCGCGCTACCCGGAGCTGGTGGCGGGTGAAGAGTTGGGTGAGGACGATTTCATCAGCAGCCTGCAAGACGGCGCGATCCTGGTACGCAACCCGAGCGCGCGCCTGGCCTGGTCGGAAGTGGACGACGATGTGCTGCTGTTCGCCAGCGGCCAGAGCCGTTACCTGCCGGGCAAACTGCGCGAACTGTTGAAACTGGTGTGCTCGGCAGACGCCCTGCACAACGAAAATCTGGGCGTTTGGCTGGCGGACGAAGACGGTCGCGACCTGCTGTGCGAACTGGTCAAGCAAGGCAGCCTGGGGTTTGCGGATGAATAAGATTCACGTAAGTGTCGCGGACTGGCGAAAGGATATCGACGAGATTCGGCGCATTCGTGAAGCGGTATTCATCGCTGAACAATCGGTCCCACCGGAGCTGGAGTGGGACGCGGACGACGCCGGCGCAATGCATTTCCTGGCATTCGAAGGCGACTTTCCGATTGGCACCGCTCGCTTGCTGCCCAGTGGCGAAATCGGACGCGTATCGGTGCTCAAGGACTGGCGCGGGCTTAAAGTCGGCGACAAGCTGATGGAAGCGGTGATCGGCCAAGCCGAGAAGCGTGGCCAGACCCGGCAATTCCTCAGTGCGCAGGTGTACGCGGCGCCGTTTTATGAGCGACTGGGCTTCAAGATCATCAGCGATGAATTCCTTGAAGTCGGGATTCCGCATGTTGATATGGTGCGCGAGGGCTGAGCCGAGACCGCAGCGCTGCCATCGGGGCAAGCCCCCTCCCACACTTGATTGGGTTCACAGGTCAAAATGTGGGAGGGGGCTTGCCCCCGATGGCTATTTCAGCAACACCCCAAATGCCCTGCCTTGCCAGGGCATTTTGCCGTCTAGTATTCAACTTGCGACCCGCCAGGCCGACAAACTGGCACTATCCAGCCTTTGACTCGCAGAGATAACGGACATGTCCCTACGCACCCTGCTCACCGCCCTCCTCCTGGCCGCCAGCGCATCGGCCATGGCCGACACCGAAGTGGTCAACCTGAGCAACCGCACCAGCGCCGACCTGCTGCCCGTGGCGCAGAACTTCATCGGCAAGGACGGCACCGTGAGTGCCTACGGCAATCAACTGATCATTAACGCCGACCCCGGCAAAATCCAGGACCTGCGCACCCTGCTCTCTCAACTCGACACCCCCGCCAAGCGCCTGCTGATCACCGTCGACACCAACGAAAACAATCAGCAGAACAGCGGCGACAGCCAGACCCGCATCATCAGCTACGGCACTACCAGCCGCGACGGCGGCATCCAGCAGATCCAGGCCAGCGAAGGCGTACCCGCGCTGATCCAGGTCGGTCAAAGCGTACCGCTGACCACCACCCAGCAGGACAGCTACGGGCGCCTGCAGAACCAGACCCAGTATCGCAACGTCACCCAGGGTTTCTACGTGACCGCCAGCGTCACCGGCGAGACCGTTCACCTCGCCATCAGTACCAACCGTGACCGCATGAGCCAGGAACGTCCCGATGTAGTGAACGTGCAAAGTACCGACACAAGCGTCAGTGGGCGCCTGGGCGAGTGGATCTCCCTGGCCGGCGTCAACCGCGAAACCCAAGCCGACAAATCCTCTACAACCCGCAGCTACTCTACTCAGGGCCGCGATGACCTGACTTTGCGGGTCAAGGTCGACACGCTGAACTGAAGCACCAAAAACTGACCGCCGAGTCGTCCCGGAACAAATATGTAGTGCCTGAAAAAAAGCACTACAAAACATTTGACGCCCTCAAAAAGGCTGTGCATGATGGCCTCGCTCCCGCTTATCAGGGGCCCTGGCAAGGGCCTTCGAACCCTACAAGACGCGACGACGAGGTTTATCTACATGGCACTGACACGTGAACAGCAAATTGCAGCCCTTGAGAAAGACTGGGCTGAAAACCCACGCTGGAAAGGCGTGACCCGCGCTTATTCCGCTGCTGACGTCGTCCGCCTGCGTGGCTCGGTCCAACCCGAGCACACCTTTGCAAAACTCGGCGCCGAGAAGCTGTGGAACCTGGTCACCCAAGGCGCCAAGCCGTCCTTCCGTCCCGACAAAGATTTCGTCAACTGCATGGGCGCCCTCACTGGCGGCCAGGCAGTGCAACAGGTAAAAGCCGGTATCCAGGCGATCTACCTGTCCGGCTGGCAAGTGGCAGCGGATAACAACTCCGCTGAATCCATGTACCCCGACCAATCGCTGTACCCGGTGGACTCGGTGCCAACCGTGGTCAAGCGCATCAACAACGCATTCCGTCGCGCCGACCAGATCCAGTGGAAAGCCGGTAAAGGCCCGGGCGACCAAGGCTACATCGACTACTTCGCGCCGATCGTGGCTGACGCTGAAGCCGGTTTCGGTGGCGTACTGAACGCCTACGAACTGATGAAGAGCATGATCGAGGCGGGCGCTGCCGGCGTGCACTTCGAAGACCAGCTGGCTTCGGTGAAAAAATGCGGCCACATGGGCGGCAAAGTATTGGTTCCGACCCAGGAAGCTGTACAGAAGCTGACCGCCGCCCGCCTGGCCGCTGACGTTGCCGGTACGCCGACCATCATCCTGGCGCGCACCGATGCCAACGCCGCCGACCTGCTGACCTCGGACTGCGACCCGTACGACCAACCGTTCGTCACCGGCGAACGCACCCAGGAAGGCTTCTACAAAGTACGCGCCGGTCTCGACCAGGCGATCGCTCGCGGCTTGGCCTACGCACCGTACGCCGACCTGATCTGGTGCGAAACCGCCAAGCCGGACCTGGACGAAGCCCGCCGCTTCGCCGAAGCGATCAAGAAGGAATACCCGGACCAGTTGCTGTCCTACAACTGCTCGCCTTCCTTCAACTGGAAGAAGAACCTGGACGACGCGACCATCGCCAAGTTCCAGCGCGAACTGTCGGCCATGGGCTACAAGCACCAGTTCATCACCCTGGCCGGCATTCACAACATGTGGCACAGCATGTTCAACCTGGCGCACGACTACGCCCGCAACGACATGACCGCCTACGTGAAGCTGCAAGAGCAGGAGTTCGCTGACGCCGCCAAAGGCTACACCTTCGTGGCGCACCAGCAGGAAGTGGGCACCGGTTACTTCGACGACATGACCACCGTGATCCAGGGCGGCACCTCGTCCGTGACCGCGCTGACCGGTTCGACCGAAGAAGAGCAGTTCCACTGAGTGACTGAGTACCCGGCCATTGCGGCCCCAGGGAAGACCTAACCGCAGTGCCGCACAACATCACGCCCCGACTGGTTCGGGGCGTTTTTTTGTTTCAGCCACACCCAAAATCAACTGTGGGAGGGGGCTTGCTCCCGATTGCTGAGTGCCAGTCAGCACATCTGTTGCTGATCCACCGCCATCGGGGGCAAGCCCCCTCCCACATTGGAATGCGATCAGCCTGAGGATTTGTGCAAAACCTTGATCCAGAGCGGTATTCGCTGCAGATAAATCGGTTACAAAATCCGCTCCATCAACCGGCGACAATCACACAAGTAACGGCAACTTCCCCCGCCACACGAGAAACATTCGCTTAAACCCTGCGCAAACAATATTCATTATCATTTAAACCATGAAAACTTTCTTACCGGTCAAACAAAACGCAATTGTTCAAAAGCCCGCTAATGCCCATGCTGCAAGGGCTACAGCCCCACAACGGTGCACTATGTGCTTATTCCATCGAATAATTTCGCCACAGGAATTTTACTTGCCCGGTGTTTAGCCATAAAATCACCGCGATTGATTGCAGTGCGACATATCGTCACTGCATCGTTACTTTTTCGAGCTCAGAGACCTTTGCTCTCTGTTAAGGATTTCCAGCATGACCGACGCGACAGGACTCATGGCCCACAACTGGGGCTTTGCCATTTTCCTCCTCGGTGTTGTAGGCCTTTGCGCTTTCATGCTCGGCGTCTCCAGCCTCCTCGGGTCAAAAGCCTGGGGCCGCAGCAAAAACGAACCGTTCGAGTCGGGCATGCTACCTACAGGTGGCGCCCGCTTGCGGCTCTCAGCCAAATTCTATCTGGTCGCGATGCTCTTCGTGATCTTCGATATCGAAGCCCTCTTTCTCTTTGCCTGGTCTGTGTCCGTCCGCGAAAGCGGCTGGACCGGATTCGTCGAAGCTCTCGTTTTCATAGCAATTCTGTTGGCAGGTCTTGTCTACCTGTTCCGAGTGGGCGCCCTTGACTGGGCTCCGGAAGCTCGTCGCAAGCGGCAAGCGAAGCTGAAACAATGAGGCTTTGGCGATGCAATACAATCTCACCAGGATCAACCCGGACGCTCCTAACGAGCAGTACCCCATCGGCGAACGCGAAACCGTTTCCGACCCGTTAGAAGACCAAGTCCACAAAAACATCTACATGGGCAAGCTGGAAGACGTGCTGAATGGCGCGGTCAACTGGGGGCGCAAAAACTCCCTGTGGCCGTACAACTTCGGTCTTTCGTGCTGCTACGTGGAAATGACCACCGCCTTCACGGCGCCCCACGACATCGCGCGCTTTGGCGCCGAAGTCATCCGGGCATCACCGCGCCAGGCGGATTTCATGGTTATCGCCGGTACGCCGTTCCTGAAAATGGCCCCCATTATCCAGCGCCTGTATGAACAGATGCTGGAACCCAAATGGGTCATTTCCATGGGCGCCTGTGCCAATTCCGGCGGTATGTACGACATCTATTCCGTAGTGCAGGGGGTCGACAAGTTCCTCCCCGTGGATGTCTACGTGCCCGGCTGCCCGCCCCGTCCCGAAGCTTTCCTGCAAGGCTTGATGCTGTTGCAGGAATCGATTGGCAAGGAGCGTCGCCCGCTTTCCTGGGTCGTCGGTGATCAAGGCGTGTACCGCGCCGAGATGCCGTCCCAAAAGGAACAGCGCCGCGAACAGCGAATCGCAGTCACCAATCTGCGCAGCCCCGACGAAGTCTGATCCAGCCCGCTTCTTTTATAGAACGAAAACCTGGCTTCATTCTTTACGTTGACCGAAAGCGATAAAAAACCATGACTACAGGCAGTGCTCTGTACATCCCGCCTTATAAGGCAAACGACCAGGACGTGGTCGTCGAACTGAACAACCGTTTTGGCGCCGAGGCGTTCACCGCCCAGGAGACCCGCACCGGCATGCCCGTGCTGTGGGTTGCCCGCGCCAGGCTCATCGAAGTCCTGACCTTCCTGCGCAACCTGCCCAAGCCCTACGTCATGCTCTATGACCTGCATGGCGTGGACGAGCGTCTGCGCACCAAGCGCCAGGGATTGCCGAGCGGCGCCGATTTCACCGTGTTCTACCACTTGATGTCGCTGGAACGTAACAGCGACGTGATGCTCAAGGTCGCCCTGAGCGAGAGCGACCTGAGCGTACCGACCGTCACCGGAATCTGGCCGAACGCCAACTGGTACGAGCGTGAAGTCTGGGACATGTTCGGCATCGACTTCCCGGGGCACCCGCACCTGACCCGCATCATGATGCCACCGACCTGGGTAGGTCACCCGCTGCGCAAGGACTTCCCGGCGCGCGCCACCGAGTTCGACCCTTTCAGCCTCACCCTGGCCAAGCAACAGCTTGAGGAAGAAGCTGCGCGCTTCAACCCGGAAGACTGGGGCATGAAGCGCTCCGGCACCAACGAGGACTACATGTTCCTCAACCTGGGCCCGAACCACCCTTCGGCCCACGGTGCCTTCCGTATCATCCTGCAACTGGACGGCGAAGAAATCGTCGACTGCGTCCCGGACATCGGCTACCACCACCGTGGTGCCGAGAAGATGGGCGAGCGCCAGTCGTGGCACAGCTACATTCCGTACACCGACCGCATCGACTACCTCGGCGGCGTGATGAACAACCTGCCGTACGTGCTCTCGGTCGAAAAGCTGGCCGGCATCAAGGTACCGGACCGCGTCGACACCATCCGCATCATGATGGCCGAGTTCTTCCGGATCACCAGCCACCTGCTGTTCCTGGGTACCTACATCCAGGACGTGGGCGCCATGACGCCAGTGTTCTTCACCTTTACCGACCGCCAGAAAGCCTACACCGTGATCGAAGCGATCACCGGTTTCCGGCTGCACCCTGCCTGGTACCGCATCGGCGGCGTTGCGCACGACCTCCCGCGCGGCTGGGAACGCCTGGTCAAGGAATTCATCGACTGGATGCCCAAGCGCCTGGACGAATACCAGAAAGCCGCCTTGGACAACAGCATTCTCAAGGGTCGTACCATCGGCGTCGCCCAGTACAACACCAAGGAAGCGCTGGAATGGGGCGTCACGGGCCCAAGCCTGCGCGCGACCGGCCTGGACTTCGACCTGCGCAAGGCGCGCCCTTACTCCGGCTACGAAAACTTTGAGTTTGAAGTGCCGCTGGCAGCCAACGGCGATGCCTACGACCGTTGCATCGTGCGCGTCGAAGAAATGCGCCAGAGCCTGAAGATCATCGAGCAGTGCATGCGCAACATGCCGGCCGGCCCGTACAAGGCGGATCACCCGCTGACCACGCCGCCGCCCAAAGAGCGCACGCTGCAGCACATCGAAACCCTGATCACGCACTTCCTGCAAGTTTCGTGGGGCCCGGTAATGCCGGCCAACGAGTCCTTCCAGATGATTGAAGCGACCAAGGGCATCAACAGTTATTACCTGACGAGCGATGGCGGCACCATGAGCTACCGCACCCGGATTCGCACCCCAAGCTTCCCGCACTTGCAGCAGATCCCTTCGGTGATCAAAGGCGAGATGGTCGCGGACTTGATTGCGTACCTGGGTAGTATCGATTTCGTTATGGCCGACGTGGACCGCTAAGCATGAACAGCACGCTTATCCAGACAGACCGTTTCACCTTGAGTGAAACCGAGCGCTCGGCCATCGAGCACGAGCTGCATCACTACGAAGACCCGCGCGCGGCGTCGATCGAAGCCTTGAAGATCGTCCAGAAGGAACGTGGCTGGGTGCCGGACGGCGCCCTCTACGCCATCGGCGAGATCCTCGGCATCCCGGCCAGCGACGTTGAAGGCGTGGCGACGTTCTACAGCCAGATCTTCCGCCAGCCGGTCGGCCGCCACATCATTCGCGTGTGCGACAGCATGGTGTGCTACATCGGTGGCCACGAGTCCGTGGTCAGTGAAATCCAGGCCAAGCTGGGCATCGGCCTCGGCCAGACCACCGCCGACGGCCGCTTCACGCTGCTGCCGGTGTGCTGCCTGGGCAACTGCGACAAGGCGCCGGCGTTGATGATCGACGACGACACATTCGGTGACGTGCAGCCTGCTGGCGTGACCCAATTGCTCGAGGGCTACCCATGACCCTGACTTCCTTCGGCCCGGCCAACCTGATCAAGCGTTCGGCCGAGACCCACCCGCTGACCTGGCGCCTGCGTGACGACGGCGAACCCGTGTGGCTCGACGAGTACCAGGCCAAGAACGGCTATGCAGCCGCGCGCAAAGCCTTCGCCGACATGGCCCAGGACGACATCGTCCAGACCGTGAAAGACGCCGGTCTCAAAGGCCGTGGCGGCGCAGGTTTCCCCACGGGCGTGAAGTGGGGCCTGATGCCCAAAGACGAATCCATCAACATCCGCTACCTGCTGTGCAACGCGGATGAAATGGAGCCCAACACCTGGAAAGACCGCATGCTGATGGAGCAACTGCCCCATCTGCTGATCGAAGGCATGCTGATCAGTGCCCGCGCGCTGAAAACTTACCGTGGCTATATCTTCCTGCGCGGTGAATACACCACTGCCGCCAAGCACCTCAACCGTGCCGTGGCCGAAGCCAAGGCGGCGGGCCTGCTGGGCAAGAACATCCTCGGTTCGGGTTTTGACTTCGAGCTGTTCGTGCACACCGGCGCCGGGCGTTATATCTGCGGTGAAGAAACCGCGCTGATCAACTCCCTCGAAGGCCGCCGCGCCAACCCGCGCTCCAAGCCGCCCTTCCCTGCCGCCGTGGGCGTGTGGGGCAAGCCAACCTGCGTGAACAACGTCGAGACCCTGTGCAACGTCCCGGCGATCATCGCCGACGGCGTGGACTGGTACAAATCGTTGGCCCGTGAAGGCAGCGAAGACATGGGCACCAAGCTCATGGGCTTTTCCGGCAAGGTCAAGAACCCTGGCCTGTGGGAGCTGCCGTTCGGCGTGACCGCGCGCGAGCTGTTCGAGGACTACGCCGGCGGCATGCGCGATGGCTACACCTTGAAAGCCTGGCAGCCAGGCGGCGCCGGCACCGGTTTCCTGCTGCCCGAGCACCTCGACGCACAGATGTATGCCGGCGGCATCGGCAAGGTGGGCACCCGCATGGGGACCGGCCTGGCGATGGCGGTGGACAACACGGTGAACATGGTCTCGTTGCTGCGCAACATGGAGCAGTTCTTTGCCCGTGAATCCTGCGGCTTCTGCACCCCGTGCCGTGACGGTCTGCCGTGGAGCGTCAAGCTGCTGATGGCCCTGGAAAACGGTGAAGGCCGCGAGGGTGACATCGAAACGCTGCTCGGGCTGGTCGGTTTCCTCGGCCCAGGCAAGACCTTCTGTGCTCACGCACCGGGCGCCGTGGAGCCGTTGGGCAGCGCAATCAAATACTTCCGCCCTGAATTCGAGGCCGGCATCGCGCCAACCCGCGCGGGCGAACTCACTCAGGTGGTATCACCGACCATGGTCGGTGCGTAACGCTTAAAGAAGCGAAGGGTTCGTGCCCTTCGCTTTTCTCATGTGCGGACGCCTTGATGGCTGTGTAGATGCACATGAATAACAAGATTCCATTAGCCACGCCCGCTGACAATGGGCCAACGAAGAACTTTGAACCATGGCCACTATCCACGTAGACGGCAAAGCGCTCGAAGTCGATGGGGCAGACAACCTGTTACAGGCATGTCTGTCACTCGGCCTCGACATCCCGTATTTCTGCTGGCACCCCGCGCTCGGTAGCGTCGGTGCCTGTCGCCAGTGCGCGGTCAAGCAGTACACCGACGAAAACGACACCCGTGGTCGTATCGTCATGTCCTGCATGACCCCAGCTACCGACAACACCTGGATTTCCATCGACGATGATGAATCCAAGGCGTTCCGCGCCAGTGTCGTCGAATGGCTGATGACCAACCACCCCCACGACTGCCCAGTCTGTGAGGAAGGCGGTCACTGCCACCTGCAAGACATGACGGTGATGACCGGCCACAACGAGCGCCGCTATCGCTTCACCAAGCGTACCCACCAGAACCAGGACCTCGGCCCGTTCATCTCCCACGAGATGAACCGCTGCATCGCCTGCTACCGTTGCGTGCGTTTCTATAAGGACTACGCCGGCGGCACCGACCTCGGCGTATTCGGCGCCCATGACAACGTGTACTTCGGTCGCGTTGAAGACGGCGTGCTCGAAAGCGAATTCTCCGGCAACCTCACCGAGGTCTGCCCGACCGGTGTGTTCACCGACAAGACCCACTCCGAGCGCTACAACCGCAAGTGGGACATGCAATTCGCCCCGAGCATCTGCCATGGCTGCTCCAGCGGTTGCAACATCTCGCCGGGCGAGCGCTACGGTGAACTGCGTCGTATCGAAAACCGCTTCAACGGTTCGGTCAACCAGTACTTCCTGTGCGACCGTGGCCGCTTTGGCTACGGCTACGTCAACCGCGAAGACCGCCCGCGCCAGCCACTGCTGGCCGATGGCGCCAAGCTGAGCCTGGACGCGGCGCTGGATAAAGCCGCCGACCTGCTGCGTGGCCGTAACATCGTCGGTATCGGTTCGCCGCGCGCCAGCCTCGAAAGCAACTTCGCGTTGCGCGAGCTGGTCGGTGCCGAGCATTTCTACAGCGGTATCGAAGCCGCCGAGCTGGAGCACATCCGCCTGGTCCTGCAGGTGCTGAACGACAGCCCGCTGCCGGTGCCGAACATGCGCGACATCGAAGATCACGATGCGATTTTCGTGCTCGGTGAAGACCTGACCCAGACCGCCGCGCGTATCGCGCTGTCGCTGCGCCAGTCGGTCAAAGGCAAGGCCGAAGCCATGGCCGACGCCATGCGCGTGCAGCCTTGGCTCGACGCTGCAGTGAAAAACATCGGCCAGCACGCGCTGAACCCGCTGTTTATCGCCTCCCTGGCTGAAACCAAGCTCGACGACATCGCCGAAGAATGCGTCCACGCCGCACCGGACGACCTGGCGCGCATCGGTTTCGCCGTGGCCCACGCCCTTGACGCCAGCGCGCCTGCCGTCGACGGCCTGGACGCTGAAGCCGTGGCACTGGCCCAGCGCATCGCCGACGCCCTGCTGGCCGCCAAACGCCCATTGATCATCGCCGGTACCTCGCTGGGTTCCAAAGCGCTGATCGAAGCCGCCGCCAACATCGCCAAGGCCTTGAAGCTGCGCGACAAGAACGGCTCCATCAGCCTGGTGGTACCGGAAGCCAACAGCCTCGGCCTGGCCATGCTCGGTGGCGAGTCGCTGGACGCCGCCCTGCAAGCAGTGACCGACGGCAACGCCGACGCCATCGTGGTGCTGGAAAACGACCTGTACACCCGCACCGACGCGGCCAAGGTTGACGCTGCACTCAACGCCGCCAAGGTGCTGATCGTGGCCGATCACCAGAAGACCGCCACCAGCGAGCGTGCCGACCTGGTGCTGCCAGCTGCCACCTTCGCTGAAGGCGACGGTACCCTGGTCAGCCAGGAAGGCCGCGCCCAGCGCTTCTTCCAGGTGTTCGATCCGAAGTACATGGACGCCAGCATCCTGGTTCACGAAGGCTGGCGCTGGCTGCATGCCCTGCGCGCGACCCTGCTGAACCAGCCGATCGACTGGACCCAGCTCGACCACGTCACCGCCGCTACCGCTGCTAGCGCACCGCAGCTGGCGCGGATTGTCGATGCCGCGCCGTCCGCCTCGTTCCGCATCAAGGGCCTGAAGCTGGCCCGTGAACCGCTGCGTTATTCCGGTCGTACCGCCATGCGCGCTGACATCAGCGTGCATGAACCGCGTACCCCGCAAGACATCGACACCGCGTTCGCCTTCTCCATGGAAGGCTATTCGGGTTCGGCCGAACCGCGTCAGCAGGTGCCGTTCGCCTGGTCGCCGGGCTGGAACTCGCCGCAGGCCTGGAACAAGTTCCAGGACGAAGTCGGTGGGCATATCCGCGCTGGCGACCCAGGCACCCGCCTGATCGAAAGCACCAGTGACTCGCTGAACTGGTTCGCTGCGGTACCGCGCCCGTTCAACCCGGCCCCGGGCACCTGGCAGGTGGTGCCGTTCTTCCACCTGTTCGGCAGCGAAGAGACCTCTTCCAAGGCCGCGCCGGTTCAAGAACGCATTCCAACCGCCTACGTGGCCCTGGCCAAATCCGAAGCCGACCGTCTGGGCGTCAACGACGGTGCCCTGCTCAGCCTGAACGTGGCCGGCCAGACCTTGCGTCTGCCGCTGCGCATCAACGATGAGCTGGGTGCCGGCCTGGTTGCACTGCCTAAAGGCATCGCCGGTATTCCTCCAGCGATCTTTGGCCAAACCGTTGACGGTCTGCAGGAGGCAGCGCAATGACCTGGTTCACCCCTGAAGTGATCGACGTGATCATCTCGGTCGTCAAGGCCATCGTGATCCTGCTGGCCGTGGTCGTCGCGGGCGCCCTGCTCAGCTTCGTCGAACGTCGCCTGCTGGGCTGGTGGCAGGACCGTTACGGTCCGAACCGCGTTGGCCCGTTCGGCATGTTCCAGATCGCCGCCGACATGCTGAAGATGTTCTTCAAGGAAGACTGGACCCCGCCGTTTGCCGACAAGGTGATCTTCACCCTGGCGCCGGTGGTGGCCATGAGCGCCTTGCTGATCGCCTTTGCGATCATCCCGATCACCCCGACCTGGGGCGTGGCGGACCTGAACATCGGCTTGCTGTTCTTCTTCGCCATGGCTGGCCTGTCGGTGTACGCGGTGCTGTTCGCCGGTTGGGCCAGTAACAACAAGTTCGCCCTGCTGGGCAGCTTGCGTGCCTCGGCGCAGACCGTCTCCTATGAAGTATTCATGGGTTTGGCACTGATGGGCATCGTGGTGCAGGTTGGCTCGTTCAACATGCGCGATATCGTCGAGTACCAGGCGCAGAACCTGTGGTTCATCATTCCGCAGTTCTTTGGCTTCTGCACCTTCTTCATCGCCGGCGTGGCTGTGACTCACCGTCACCCCTTCGACCAGCCGGAAGCGGAGCAGGAACTGGCCGACGGTTACCACATTGAATATGCCGGCATGAAATGGGGCATGTTCTTCGTCGGTGAGTACATCGGCATCATCTTGATCTCGGCCCTGCTGGTCACGCTGTTCTTCGGCGGCTGGCACGGTCCGTTCGGCATCCTGCCGCAGTTGGCCTTCTTCTGGTTCTTCTTGAAGACCGCGTTCTTCATCATGCTGTTCATCCTGCTGCGCGCCTCGATTCCGCGCCCGCGCTATGACCAGGTGATGGATTTCAGCTGGAGATTCTGCCTGCCGCTGACCCTGATCAATTTGCTGGTGACGGCCGCCGTCGTGTTGTTGAACACGCCAGCAGCCGCGGTTCAGTGAGGATTTGACCCATGTTCAAATATATTGGCGACATCGTTAAGGGTACCGGTACCCAATTGCGAAGCCTGGTGATGGTGTTCGGTCACGGCTTTCGCAAACGCGACACCCTGCAATACCCGGAAGAAGCGGTATACCTGCCGCCGCGCTATCGCGGCCGCATCGTGCTCACCCGCGACCCCGATGGCGAAGAGCGTTGCGTAGCCTGCAACCTGTGCGCCGTGGCGTGCCCGGTGGGTTGTATCTCCCTGCAGAAAGCTGAAACCGAAGACGGTCGCTGGTACCCGGACTTCTTCCGCATCAACTTCTCGCGCTGCATTTTCTGCGGCCTCTGCGAGGAAGCTTGCCCGACCACCGCGATCCAGCTCACACCGGATTTCGAGATGGCCGAGTTCAAACGTCAGGACCTGGTGTACGAGAAAGAAGATCTTTTGATTTCCGGTCCCGGTAAAAACCCTGATTACAACTTCTATCGTGTTGCAGGTATGGCCGTTGCCGGTAAGCCCAAGGGCGCCGCACAAAACGAAGCCGAGCCGATCAACGTGAAGAGCTTGCTGCCTTAAGGAAGAAAGATGGAATTCGCTTTCTATTTCGCATCGGGTATTGCAGTGGTGTCCACGCTTCGCGTGATCACCAACACCAACCCCGTGCACGCCCTGCTCTACCTGATCATTTCGCTGATCGCCGTGGCCATGACCTTTTTCGCCCTCGGCGCACCGTTCGCCGGTGTGCTGGAAGTGATCGCCTACGCCGGCGCCATCATGGTGCTGTTCGTGTTTGTGGTGATGATGCTCAACCTCGGGCCGGCCTCGGTCGCCCAGGAACGCGTCTGGCTCAAGCCCGGCATCTGGCTCGGCCCGGTTGTGCTGGCGGCGCTGCTGCTGGGTGAACTGCTGTATGTGCTGTTCGCTCACCAGAGCGGCCAGGCCATCGGCCACACCACCGTAGACGCGAAAGCCGTGGGCGTCAGCCTGTTCGGCCCGTACCTGCTGGTAGTCGAACTGGCGTCGATGCTGCTGCTCGCCGCAGCCATCACTGCCTTCCACTTGGGCCGCAACGAAGCCAAGGAGCAATGACGATGCCTGCTATCCCTTTGGAGCATGGTCTGGCGGTCGCCGGCATCCTGTTCTGCCTTGGCCTGGTCGGCCTGATGGTTCGCCGTAACATTCTGTTCGTGTTGATGAGCCTGGAAATCATGATGAACGCTGCGGCACTGGCATTTATCGTGGCAGGCGCACGTTGGGGCCAGCCTGATGGACAAGTCATGTTCATCCTGGTGATCAGCCTGGCAGCCGCCGAGGCCAGTATCGGCCTGGCGATTCTGCTGCAACTGTATCGTCGCTTCCACACGCTTGATATCGACGCTGCCAGTGAGATGCGCGGATGAACATGATCTTTCTGACTTTCGTATTTCCCCTGATCGGTTTCCTGCTGCTGTCGTTCTCTCGCGGACGCTGGTCGGAAAACCTCTCGGCCCTGATCGGCGTCGGCTCGATTGGCCTGTCGGCCATCGTGGCCGCCTACGTCATCTGGCAATTCAACGTGGCGCCGCCGGAAGGCGGTCACTACACCCTGGTGCTGTGGCAGTGGATGTCGGTGGAAGGCTTCAAGCCCAACTTCGCCCTCTACGTCGACGGCCTGTCGATCACCATGCTCGGCGTGGTGGTGGGTGTAGGCTTTCTGATCCACCTGTTCGCGTCCTGGTACATGCGCGGTGAAGCGGGCTACTCGCGCTTCTTCTCGTACACCAACCTGTTCATCGCCAGCATGCTGTTCCTGGTGCTCGGCGATAACCTGTTGTTCCTTTACTTCGGTTGGGAAGGCGTGGGCCTGTGCTCGTACCTGTTGATCGGCTTCTACTACAGCAACCGCAACAACGGTAACGCGGCACTCAAGGCCTTCATCGTCACCCGCATCGGCGACGTGTTCATGGCGATTGGCCTGTTCATCCTGTTCCAACAGGTGGGCACGCTGAACATCCAGGAACTGCTGGTGCTGGCGCCGCAGAAATTCCAGGTCGGCGATTTCTGGATCACCCTGGCCACCCTGATGCTGCTGGGCGGCGCCGTGGGTAAATCCGCGCAACTGCCACTGCAAACCTGGTTGGCGGACGCGATGGCTGGTCCTACCCCGGTATCGGCATTGATCCACGCCGCAACCATGGTGACCGCCGGTGTCTACCTGATCGCGCGTACCCACGGCCTGTTCACCCTGGCGCCGGACATCCTGCATCTGGTAGGCATCGTCGGCGGCGTGACCCTGGTACTGGCCGGCTTCGCCGCGCTGGTGCAGACCGACATCAAGCGTATCCTCGCCTACTCGACCATGAGCCAGATCGGCTACATGTTCCTGGCCCTGGGCGTTGGCGCCTGGGACGCGGCGATCTTCCACCTGATGACCCACGCCTTCTTCAAGGCCCTGCTGTTCCTTGCTTCCGGTGCGGTGATCGTGGCCTGCCACCACGAGCAAAACATCTTCAAGATGGGTGGCCTGTGGAAGAAACTGCCGTTGGCCTACGCCAGCTTCATCGTCGGTGGTGCCGCGCTCGCCGCCCTGCCGCTGGTGACCGCCGGTTTCTACTCCAAAGACGAAATCCTCTGGGAAGCCTTTGCCAGCGGTAACCAGAACCTGCTGTACGCAGGCCTGGTGGGTGCGTTCATGACTTCGCTGTACACCTTCCGCCTGATCTTCATCACCTTCCACGGTGAAGCCAAGACCGAAGCGCACGCAGGCCACGGCATCTCCCACTGGTTGCCACTGTCGGTGCTGATCATCCTGTCGACCTTCATCGGCGCCCTGATCACTCCGCCACTGGCCGGTGTACTGCCGGAAAGCGTCGGCCATGCCGGCGGCGAAGCCAAGCACAGCCTGGAAATCGCCTCCGGCGCCATTGCCATCGCCGGTATCCTGCTGGCGGCCCTGTTGTTCCTCGGCAAGCGTCGCTTCGTCAGCGCCGTGGCCAACAGCGGTATCGGCCGCTTCCTGTCGGCCTGGTGGTTCGCTGCCTGGGGCTTCGATTGGATCTACGACAAACTGTTCGTCAAACCTTACCTTGCGATCAGCCACGTGCTGCGCAAAGACCCGCTCGACCAGACCATCGGTTTGATCCCGCGCGCCGCCAAGGCCGGTCACACCGCCCTGAGCCGCAGCGAGACCGGCCAGTTGCGTTGGTATGCGGCGTCCATGGCAGTGGGTGCCGTGCTGGTGATCGGCGCCATCGTCGTGGTAGCGGTCTGACTATGTTTAAGTGCACTGCGTACTTTGCGAACTTGCGAAAGGAAACGAGCCCGTCATGATTCTGCCCTGGCTAATCCTGATCCCCTTTATCGGCGGCCTGCTCTGCTGGATGGGTGAACGCTTCGGCGCCACCCTCCCCCGCTGGATTGCGTTGCTGACCATGTCCCTGGAACTCGCGCTCGGCCTCTGGCTGTGGGCCCACGGCGACTATTCATTCGCCCCCGCTCCGGGTGTCGACCCGACCTTCGCGCTTGAATTCAAGCACGTATGGATCCAGCGCTTCGGCATCAACGTGCACCTGGCCCTCGACGGCCTGTCGCTGTTGATGATCCTGCTGACCGGCCTGCTGGGTATCCTCTCGGTACTCTGCTCCTGGAAAGAAATCCAGCGTCACGTGGGCTTCTTCCACCTGAACCTGATGTGGATCCTGGGCGGCGTGGTCGGCGTGTTCCTGGCGCTGGACCTGTTCATGTTCTTCTTCTTCTGGGAAATGATGCTGGTGCCGATGTACTTCCTCATCGCGCTCTGGGGTCACAGTTCTTCGGACGGCAAGAAAACCCGGATCTACGCGGCGACCAAGTTCTTCATCTTCACCCAGGCTTCCGGCCTGATCATGTTGGTGGCGATCCTGGGCCTGGTACTGGTCAACTTCAACAACACCGGCGTGATTACCTTCAACTACGCCGACCTGTTGAAAACCAAGATGTCCCTGACCACCGAGTACGTGCTGATGCTGGGCTTCTTCATCGCCTTCGCGGTGAAGCTGCCGGTGGTGCCGTTCCACTCCTGGCTGCCTGACGCCCACGCCCAGGCGCCGACCGCCGGCTCCGTGGACCTGGCCGGTATCCTGCTGAAAACCGCTGCCTACGGCCTGCTGCGTTTCGCCCTGCCGCTGTTCCCGAATGCCTCGGCCGAGTTCGCGCCGATCGCCATGACCCTGGGTCTGATCGGGATCTTCTACGGTGCGTTCCTGGCCTTCGCGCAAACCGACATCAAGCGCCTGATCGCCTTCTCGTCCGTTTCCCACATGGGTTTCGTACTGATCGGCATCTACTCCGGCAGCCAGCTGGCGCTGCAGGGCGCGGTAATCCAGATGTTGGCCCACGGTGTCTCGGCCGCTGCCCTCTTTATCCTGAGTGGCCAGCTGTATGAGCGCCTGCACACCCGTGACATGCGTGAAATGGGTGGGGTGTGGTCGCGCATCGCGTACTTGCCGGCAATCAGCCTGTTCTTCGCCGCCGCATCGCTGGGCTTGCCGGGTACCGGCAACTTCATCGGCGAGTTCCTGATCCTGATGGGTGCCTTCGTGCAGACGCCGTGGATCAGCGCCATTGCTACCTCCGGCCTGGTGTTCGGTTCGGTCTACTCGCTGATCATGATCCACCGCGCCTACTTCGGCCCGGCCAAGTCCGACACCGTCCTGCAAGGGATGGATGCGCGCGAACTGATCATGGTGCTCGGCCTGGCGGTACTGCTGATCTACATCGGCGTATACCCACAGCCGTTCCTGGACACTTCTGCCGCAACGATGCATGGCGTGCAGCAGTGGTTCGGCACCGCCTTCTCTCAACTCGCTTCGGCCCGGTAAGAGCGCTATGGAATTCACGATCCAACACTTTATCGCGCTTGCGCCGCTGCTGATCACCAGCCTCACCATCGTGGTGGTGATGCTGGCGATCGCCTGGCGCCGCAATCATTCGCAAACGTTCCTGCTGTCCTGTGCCGGTTTGAACCTGGCCCTGCTGTCGATCATCCCGGCACTCAAGGTCGCGCCACTGGCGGTGACCCCGCTGATGATGGTCGATGACTTCGCGCTGCTGTATATCGCGCTGATCCTCGTCGCCACCCTCGCCTGCGTCACCCTCGCCCACGCCTACCTCGGCGAAGGCGGCACCGGCTACCCAGGCAACAAGGAAGAGCTGTACCTGCTGATCCTGCTGGCTGCGGCCGGCGGTATCGTGCTGGTCAGCGCGCAGCACCTGGCCGGTTTGTTCATCGGCCTGGAACTGCTGTCGATCCCGACCTACGGCCTGGTGGCGTATGCCTTCTTCAACAAGCGCTCCCTGGAAGCCGGCATCAAATACATGGTGCTGTCGGCCGCCGGTTCCGCGTTCCTGTTGTTCGGCATGGCCCTGCTCTACGCCGAAGCCGGCAGCTTGAGCTTCACCGGTATCGGCCACGCCCTGGCCGCCACCAACAGCCCTGCGCCGATTGCCCAACTTGGCCTGGCGATGATGCTGATCGGCCTGGCGTTCAAGCTCTCCTTGGTGCCGTTCCACCTGTGGACCCCGGACGTGTACGAAGGCGCCCCGGCGCCTGTGGCCGCGTTCCTGGCCACTGCGTCGAAAGTGGCCGTGTTTGCGGTGATGGTGCGTCTGTTCCAGATCTCGCCTGCCGCCAATACCGGCGTGCTGAGCAATGTACTGACTGTGATCGCCATCGCGTCGATCCTGTTCGGCAACCTGCTGGCGCTGACCCAGAACAACCTCAAGCGTCTGCTCGGTTACTCGTCCATCGCTCACTTCGGCTACCTGCTGATCGCCCTGGTGGCGAGCAAAGGCCTGGCCGTGGAGGCCATCGGCGTGTACCTGGTCACCTACGTGATCACCAGCCTTGGCGCATTCGGTGTGATTACGCTGATGTCCTCGCCGTACAAAGGCCGTGACGCCGACGCCCTGTACGAATACCGCGGCCTGTTCTGGCGCCGTCCGTACCTGACCGCCGTACTCACCGTGATGATGCTGTCCCTGGCGGGTATCCCGCTGACTGCCGGCTTTATCGGCAAGTTCTACATCGTCGCCACCGGCGTCGAGGCCCACCAGTGGTGGCTGGTCGCGTCCCTGGTCCTGGGCAGCGCCATCGGCGTGTTCTACTACCTGCGCGTGATGGTCACCCTGTACCTGATCGAGCCGAATCTGCGCCGGGTGGATGCCGAGCTGCATTGGGAACAGAAGGCTGGCGGCGTGATGCTGCTGGCCATCGCCCTGCTCGCCTTCTTCCTGGGCGTGTACCCGCAACCGTTGCTGACGTTGGTGCAGCATGCGGTGCTGGGGGTTTGATCGCTTAAGTTGATGCAGTAAACAGAACGGCGCCTTCGGGCGCCGTTTTGCGTTTCCAAGGCTTGGTTTTCCCCTTCCCTGCTCGCTGACTTTTCCTCCTTGACCTGCCGCTTCGTCTGGCATCTGCCCGCCGGAAGTGGCCTTAAGGTGGTTGCGTTTTAAGAAAGTTCCCACAGCAAGGTCACTTGACCGGTCGCGAGTGGGCCACCAAACTATACGCAGGCTACGTACAGAACATGGATGCTCTATTTATCGAACTGCCGGCATTCGAACGGCATCGCAGGGACTATCTGAGTGACGAGCTTTTCCACGGTTTTCAACAGGAGCTGATGAAAAATCCGGAAGCGGGAGACGTGATCGAAGGAACGGGAGGGTTACGTAAGGTTCGCTTCGTCGATGAGCGACGAAACAAAGGCAAGCGTGGTGGCCTGCGGGTCATTTACTACTGGTGGTCAGGCGGCACGCAATTCTGGTTATTCACCTTGTATGGCAAACACGAACAGAGCGACCTGACGCCCCAACACAAGAAAGCCCTTAAACACATGCTGGACAGGGAAATCAAAGCGAGAGCACACAATGAAACGTGAAATCTTTTCCGAACTGGTCGAAGGCTTTGACGCCCTGGCCGACGAACGCCAGGGCAAAATCACCCTGCGCACCCATAAAGTCCACCTTAACAAACTGGCGCCGCTCACTGCCGATGAGGTAATCGCCGTACGCCAGCAACTCAACCTGTCCCGCGCGGTATTCGCCATGTACCTGCGTACCAACACCCGCACCCTAGAGAACTGGGAACAAGGCCGGGCCAAGCCCAATGCACAGGCTGTCACGTTGATACGACTGGTGGCGCGTTTTCCTGAAACCGTTGCGCAACTTGCCGCGCTGGGCTGACCTGTAAAACTCCTCAAAAAAAACGCCCCGACAGTTCGGGGCGTTTTTTTACAGGGCTACAGCGTCAGAACGCGATACCAACCTTGAAGCCGTATTCATCACGCTTGAGCTTGGTGTTGTCAGCGACATAGGAGTCGTCATCGAGCTTATATTCGGTACGGGTGTAGTAAAGGCCCGCCATCACCGGCAGATCGCCCTTCTGGTTCATCAGCAGGCTGACTTCGGCGTATGGGTTGGTGCGGTCCTTGAGGTCGACGCTGTCGCTGCCGACGCCATCCACCTTGAGTTTGGCGCGGCCATCGATGGTATGACGGGCGCCGGCTTCAACGCGCAGGGTCATGTCATCGAACTGGTGGTTGTAGCCCAGGGCCGCCTTGGCGAACGGCGACTTGTTGGTGAGCTTCAGGTCGTAGCCATTGGTGTCCGGTTCATAACGGGTCCATGTGT
Organism: Pseudomonas sp. R2-37-08W; assembly: GCF_003851705.1. Lineage (NCBI taxonomy): Bacteria > Pseudomonadati > Pseudomonadota > Gammaproteobacteria > Pseudomonadales > Pseudomonadaceae > Pseudomonas > Pseudomonas sp. R2-37-08W. Next base: position 3,498,883 of record NZ_CP027728.1, read on the forward strand.
AGCCACCGCCGACGATCACGTCGACGAAGTTGCGCGCATCCAGCGCGGCACGCCAGCCGAGGTCGAGGTCGGCCTGGCCTTCCTTGAGCTTGTTGTCGCTTTTCTCACCGTACTTGGCTTCGATACCGGCCTGGTAGATAAAGCCGGATTCAGCGGTGAGCTTGTTGCCGAAGTTATAGAACAGGCCCGCTTCGGGCATGTGCTCCTTGTCGCTGTCGCTACCGCCTTCAAGTTTGAAGTCGTTATAGCTGCCGAGAATCCCGAAGGTGGAAATCGGGTCGGTGGACGGCGCAGCGAACACCACGGTTGGCGCCGCCACCAAGGCCAGCAACGAGGTGTTCTTGAGAAATTTTCCGAATAGTTTGGACATCGTTTACATCTCCATTTTTGAGTGGGCAAAGTATTCAGGAATCGGTTCGAACCTCGGCGTTTACAAAAAGTTCGAACGGATTTGCACCAAAATGGACAAAAAACGGTTCAGCGAAGGCTCTAGGTCAATACTCTTCGCTATCGGGCCGGCCCCGGTGTTCAAGTCCCCGCGCAAGTGCCGCTGCGAATTGTGATTTTGAATGAACCTTTCCGCGCGCCTACCTATCCATCTATAACAAGACAGGGAGGCAACATGAGTACCGCTAAGATCTACACCATCCACTATCAACTGCACGGTAAACCCAAGTCTTTCGTGGTACGCGCCGAGGTGATGAACAGCACCGAAGCCTGGCATTGGGCGGCCGTCGATGCCGACATCGCGCACGTCAGCCGCATCGGCCGCGTGGGGCACGAACAGGTGAAGAAAACCACCCGGCCCTGGGCTGAAAAGTACGGCATCACTGACGTGAGCTGGAACCCTCCAAAATAAACCCATCCAAATAAACAAGCCCCGCAAATTGCGGGGCTTGGTTCACTTCTTCAAGTCGCCCAGCGGATCGTAGGGCGGCTTTTTTTCCGGCTGCTCTTTTTGCTTGTCCAGCGGCGCGATGGCCGGGCCGACGGGGTCGACCTGCGGGTCAGCCAGGTCAGGCGAGTCAGGGTCGAAACCCAACTCATCGTTACCGCTGGCGTGTTCGTCGGAACGCGGGCCGTTCGGGGGATTACTCATGAAGACCTCCTTGCTTACAACGGGCGGGCTTTGTCGTGAAGGTTTTCCAGGTCGTGTTCGACCCGCTCCACGTCGTCGTTGTCTTGACGTTCCGCCGGGTCATTGGGGCGCAGTGCATCGTTATCGCGCTCCTCTTCACCGGGCGTGCGATTGGGATCGGGTGTGCCAGGCGGCGGTTGCTTGTGTTCGGACATGATGGCTTACCTCATGGGGACTTCACGGATTTAGAGGAACCCCTCGTGGCCATCGTTCAACTTGATTGCTTCAAGCATGAGAAGATGCCCTCCCGTGCTGGAGACCTGACCCGAATGTTCGAACTCAAACCCTGTGACCCTGCTGTCTACCGACAGCAGACCCGCCGCAGCACGCTGATCGTCGCTGTGGTGTTCCTGGCCCTGGCGATGTTGCTGTCGAGCCTGGCGGTGATGCTGTTCGGTGAACCGGGCGGTGATAACTTACGCTTCAATGTCGGCGGGGTGTTTGCCGGGGTATTGATCACCGTCGCCCTGGTGCGCGGCCCGTTCTGGAACCAGGCGTGGTTGGCGCCGGCGGTATACGGCTGGCAGCTCAAGCGTAGCCTGATGAGCGTGACCAATGTGATGCACAAGGTCAGCGAACGAGTCCAGGCCAATGACCCCAGCGCGATCAAGCTGCTGCGCTTCTACCACCTGGGCCTGACGCAGATGCATGCCCTGGATGCCAACTCCAGCGCGCAGGCGCAACTGGCCGATGAGATCGAAGCGCATGCGGCGAAAATGCAGGCACTGGGCATCGATACCGAACAAACCCGCCTCGATCCGGCGTGGCTACAGCTATAAGGGCTGATCCGTACGTTTATAGGGCAATAAACGCAGGCCGCTGGCCACGGCCCCGGCCAGCGCGAACACGCACCCCAGCCACAGTGCGTATTGCGGGCCACTGTCCACGAACAGATGAAAACACAAGGCTACCAACGATGCGCCCAACGTCTGCCCCAGCAGCCGCGAGATTGCCACGATGCCACTGGCCCCGCCGCTGCGAGCCAACGGCGCGCTGGTCATCAAGGCCTTGAGGTTGGGCGACTGGAAAAAGCCGAAACCGGCGCCGCAGAGGGCCATGCGCCAGCCGATCTCAAAGGCCGAGGCGTCAGTGCCCAAGGTGGCCAGCGCGGCCATGCCCACGCTGAGCATCAACAAGCCAATGCCGCACAGCAGGCCCAGTGACACACGATCGGCCAGGCGCCCTGCGATCAAGGCCATGACCGCCACCACGGCCGGCCACGGTGTCATCAGAAAACCAGTTTCCACTTGGCTGTGGCCCAGCGTCGATTGCAACAGAAACGGCAGCGCCACAAACGCCAGCCCCTGGGCACTGAAGGCACAGATCGCGGTCAGCGAAGACAATGCAAACACCGGGCGCTTGAACAAATCCACCGCCAGCATCGGCGCCGGATGCCCGGCCTCACGGCGCAGCAGCAATGCACCTAACACCAGCGCCAGCGCGATCAGCCCCAGGGTCAGCGTGCCCTGTGCGCCATGCACGGCAGCGCCCAAACCCAAGACCAGCAAGGCGAACAAGCCTGCGCACAACAGCGCCGCCAAGCGGTCGAAAGCGTGCCCCGTGATCGGCAGCACGGGTAACGAACGCAGGCCCAGGCCGAGGGCCAGCAGCCCCAACGGCACATTGATCAGGTACAGCCAGTGCCAGGTGGCGACCGAAAGGATCGCCGATGCGGCGGTGGGGCCCAAGGTGAACGCCAGCCCCACCACCAGCGAGTTATAGCCCAGGCCACGCCCGAGCATGTTTGCGGGGTAGATATGCCGCAGCAACGCGGTGTTGACGCTCATCAGCGCCGCCGCCCCCAGGCCCTGCGCCACCCGCGCGGCGGTCAGGGTCAGCAGCGAATCGGCCAGCCCGCACAACAACGATGAAACAATGAACAGCAGCAACCCGCCCAGGTACACGCGGCGATGCCCCAATACATCGCTCAGCGCCGCGAACGGCAGCACCGTCGCGACAATCGCCAACTGGTAGGCGTTGACCACCCAGATCACCGAAGCCGAGTCAGTGCCAATACCCTCCGCCAGCGTCGGCAAGGCGGTATTGACGATGGCGGTGTCGAGGGTCGCCATGCCGATCCCCAAGGACAGGGCAATCACGGCCGGCAAGCGTTTGTTGAGGGGCAGCCCATCGGCAACAGAAGACATGAACGATCCGCACGGGTGGCAAGGGCGGTTAGATTACGGCCAGTGCAGATTTTTTTCAGCGGTCATTGGCGTGGCTGTCAATTTTTTCATGTTCGCCGAGGCCAGGCCTGGCCCGGATCAATAGGTGATCTGGACGGTGGTAACGGACGGGCTCATGCAGCGATTACAGGCTAACTGATCAGCCGCCATCTGCGGATTCCAAGGGCCAATCACGCCGTCGCGCTTGCCGTTGTCATCCACTGAATCCAGCGCCTTCAGGACGTTGTCACGTTTGAGTACTTCGCGGGCCAGTTGGGTTTCATTGTCTTTTTGCGCGTCGCCCGTCAGCGAACGTCCCGCCACTTCACGGATTTTGTCCGTGGTTGCATTCGCAGTCGTCGGGTGTTTGAACGCCTGGAAGTTGTCACCAAACGCCTTGGCCAGATCCGAATCCGACATCTTCGAATACTGGTTGGGGGACGGACGTGCCGGCGCGGCGTGCGACACGGAAATGCTTGAGATCAGCATGGTTAAGTGCTCCTGGAAGTTTGCCGAGGTCGCTGTTCTGTGGCCAGCGACCATCGGTCAGTTCCAAGGCTTCAGGGGGCAAGCTGTCACCTGTGGATCGGCGTAGCCGGGGTAATCGCGCTCAGGTCCAAATGCCCCTGTTTCAACGGCGGGCACCAGTAGTAGCCACCGGTCAACGGTGTGCTGATGCGATACAAGCCATCGACAATCCCGTCTTCCAGGCCACTCATGCGGCGCAGTTGCGCTTCGAATGCATCGAAGGAATGCCCGAACGCGAGAAACATCAGCCCCGCCTGGCCGTTCTCGGCCCATGGCATCGACCGACGCACCACGAAGGCCTCCGGGGTGAAGCTTTCCTGGGCGGTGCGCTTGGTGTGGGCAAATTCGGGGGCGTCGTCGAGCTCTTCGTTGTCGCCATGGCGGCGGCCGATGATGTGGTCGCGCTCCTGGGCCGGTAGCGCGGCGAAACCGTCGAGGTCGTGCTGCCATTGCTGGATAGCGGCGAAGCTGGCGCCGCTGTCCGTCAGGGCCGCTTCAACGGCCGCGTCGTCGTGAGGGTTCTCAGTGCCGTCTTCGTAGTCGGTCAGGTCGAAACCGGTCTTGTAGCGAAAGCCTTCGGTCATTTGTACCAGGCGCAACGCCGGCGCCATGGCTTTTTCGAACGCGCGGGCGCGCAGCAACAATTCTCCCCGGTCCACGCCATGCAGCCATACCCACAGGGCCTGCTGGGTGGAGGGGTTATGCGCGCCCGGGCCGCTGAGGGCCGGGAAGTTACGCAAGCCTTCGATGCGTGTACCCAATGCGTGTACCAGCGGCTCACCGAAACCGACCACCGCCGCGGAATCCGTCAACTGCACCAGTGCGTCCAGCGCAGCGGGCAAGGCCTGCGGTGACTCAATGGCAAAAAACAGATGGCGTGCCTGCAACGGCACCGGTGCGGCAAGAATGCCCGGCTGGTACTGACTCATGTGAACTCCTTCAAGAAAGCCGCGCAGTTTATCCCGAAGCACCCGGAATGCGCAGGGGAAAGCGCGCAAGCCTTGCCACAGAGCCTCGGTATGGGTGACTCTCTAGTCATGTTTTGCAACTATTCCAGGGGTAGCGCCATGACCACCAGTAACCTGCTCGCCCAGTTGTTTCCCGCCTCCACCGCCGACATTCCCGAGGCGTTTCGCCTGGGCGCGCCGTTTGAACAGCGTGATTACCTGGTCGACGGCCAGTTGCGGGTGTGGAATGGCCCGTTGGCCCGCATCCAAAGCCCGGTGCAACTTGGCGATGAACGCGTGCACATCGGCAGCACCCCGCTGCTGGATGCCGAGACCGCCCTTACCGCCCTCGACGCTGCCGTGCGCGCATATGACCGGGGCCAGGGTGAATGGCCGACCCTGCGCGTGGCCGAGCGCATCCAGCATGTGGAAGCCTTTTTGCGGCGCATGCGCGAACAGCGCGACGCGGTGGTCAAGCTGCTGATGTGGGAGATCGGCAAGAACCTCAAGGACTCGCAGAAAGAGTTCGACCGCACCTGTGACTACATCACCGACACCATCAACGCCCTCAAGGAACTCGACCGGCGCAGCAGCCGCTTCGAACTGGAACAGGACACCCTGGGGCAAATCCGCCGCGTACCGCTGGGCGTGGCGCTGTGCATGGGGCCTTATAACTACCCGCTCAACGAGACCTTCACCACGCTGATCCCGGCGCTGATCATGGGCAATACCGTGGTGTTCAAGCCGGCCAAGCTCGGCGTGCTGTTGATACGCCCGTTGCTGGAAGCGTTCCGCGACAGCTTCCCGGCCGGGGTGATCAACGTGATCTACGGCAGCGGCCGCGAAACCGTCAGCGCGCTGATGGCCAGCGGCAAGATCGATATCTTTGCCTTCATCGGCACCAATAAGGCCGCCAGCGACCTGAAAAAACTGCATCCAAAACCCCACCGCCTGCGCGCCGCATTGGGCCTGGATGCGAAAAACCCCGGCATCGTGCTGCCCGAGGTCGACCTTGATAACGCGGTCAGCGAAGCGCTCACCGGCTCGCTGTCGTTCAACGGCCAACGCTGCACCGCGTTGAAAATCCTGTTTGTGCACGCGGATGTGGTCGATAGCTTTATCGAGAAGTTCAACGCCAAGCTAGCGACGCTCAAGCCCGGTATGCCTTGGGACGATGGCGTAGCGCTGACGCCGCTGCCAGAAGTGGGCAAGGTGGATTATCTCAACGAACTGGTGGCCGATGCGGAGCGGCACGGCGCCAAGGTTGTCAACGCCGAAGGTGGCAGCAGCCGCGGGTCGTTCTTCTACCCGGCGGTGCTATACCCGGTGAGCCCGCAGATGCGCGTGTACCACGAAGAACAATTCGGCCCCGTCGTGCCGATCGTGCCCTACCGTGACCTGGATACCGTGATCGACTACGTGCTGGACTCGGATTTCGGCCAGCAGCTGAGCATTTTCGGTACCAACCCCGTCGAAGTCGGACGCCTGGTGGATACCTTCGCCAACCAGGTCGGCCGGATCAATATCAACGCTCAGTGCCAACGCGGGCCGGACACCTTCCCCTTCAACGGGCGCAAGAACTCGGCCGAGGGCACGTTGTCGGTACATGACGCATTGCGCGTGTTCTCGATCCGCACCTTGGTCGCGACCAAGTTCCAGGAGAGCAACAAGGCGTTGCTCAGCGATATCCTGCGCAACCGTGACTCGAGCTTTATCAGCACCGACTACATTTTCTAAGCACAACGCCGATCTGAATGTGGGAGGGGGCTTGCCCCCGATGGCGGTGGATCAGTAAAGAGTCTGTTAGCTGACACACCGTCATCGGGGGCAAGCCCCCTCCCACATTGTTTGACCGAGTTTACCCTGATGGATGAGGCCCCTTTACTACCGATGAACCTGCCTATGCTCGCCCGGCGCCTGCTGCGCCCTGTGCTCGACCCGTACCGCCGCTATCGCCATGCCAAGCTGATCCACGCGGTACGCGTGTCCATCGGCTTGCTGGCGACGATCCTGCTGACCACCGGCATCAACCTGCCCCATGGTGAGTGGGCGTCGGTGACCATGCTGATTGTGATCGGCGGGTTGCAGCACCACGGCAATATCGGCAAGAAAGCCGTGGAACGCGCCTACGGCACGTTGATTGGGGCCAGCGTCGGCTTGTTGGTGGTGGTGCAACATGCCTGGCTGGGTATGCCGCTGCTCACCTACTTATTGATGTCGGCGGTGTGTGGGTTCTTTTCCTACCACGCCATCGGCAAGGGCGGCTATATCGCGCTGCTGTCGGCGATCACGGTGTTTATCGTGGCCGGGCACGGCGACAACCCGATCTCGGATGGTTTGTGGCGCACCGTCGACATCCTGATCGGCATCGCGCTGGCCCTGGCGTTTTCCTTCGCCCTGCCGCTGTACGCGGTGTACTCGTGGCGCTACAACCTGGCCAGTGCCTTGCGCGATTGTGCAGCGATCTACAGCCGGATCATCAATGGCCAATCGGTTACCGATGACGAACACCTCAAACTCCTCAACCGCTTGAACGCGGCCATGCTGCAACTGCGCTCGCTGATGCCGTCGGTGTCCAAGGAAGTGCGAATTTCCATGACCGAGCTGGATAAACTCCAGCGGCACCTGCGCATGTGCATCAGCACCCTGGAGATTCTTGGCAATACCCGACCGGACCCGCGTGATGAGCAAGCTACCGCACGGATGCGCGTGGTGCTCAAGGCCGAGCATCGGCAGATTCGGGTGCAGTTGGTGGGAATGGCACGGGCGTTGAAATCGGGAGTTACGGAGCGTCTGCAACGCCCCCATACCGCCAGCGGCACCCAAACCACACTGGATGCACCCGTATACAGTGCGCTGGATGGTTATCGATTGTTGACCGTACAACTGGCGGATAACGTGGATCAGATGCGCCAGCGGCTGGCGAAAAGTGCCCCTCGCTGGAAAATCTAGAGAAGGCCGTTGGGTAAATTTGCTCGCATTAACGTATTCACACTTTCTCTTACATATTTTTCACGTTTTATTCACAAGCCGAGACGTAGTGTGAAGCCTCATCCGTTACAAACGTTGCATATCAAGCCCGCCGCCCCAGCGGGCTTTTTTTTGCCCTGGATTTGACCTAGCGCGCAACCTTGCCGGCAGGCGTTGTTGCCTGCTCACGAATTGCCCGCTGGGTCTCCAGCACTTTGGCCAAGGCCGTTTCGGCCTCAGCGCTCTGCTGCGGCACACGAATGGCCGCCGACACCAGCGTAATCAGCTTAGCCATCACTTCGGCATCCGTCGCCGGGCGCCCGAGACTCATGGAGTTCATCAGCAGGCGCAATTCAGTGCCGGCCATCACCCCGGAAATCGCCTTGAGCGCAAATTGCAGGCGCACGCCCAGTTCATTGCGTGGCAAATCCGGCAATGCCAGGGCGAACGCCTCGAAGAAACGCTGGAACACCGGCTGGTAATGCACCTTGAGGTATTCCTGGATAAACGGCGAGGTGTCGCTGTACACCCGACCGAGAAAACGGATGAAGGAACGCCCTTCCCCACTGGCTGGATCGCTGCGTTCCAGGCCCATGGCCGGGGCGAACAGCACGCCGAGCAGCGTGTCGCAGTCCAGCGGGCCATCGGATTCGGCCTCGCAACGCGCCAGCAATTCCAGGCGCTGCTCGTTGAGCGGCTCCAGGCGCTGCATCAGCAGGGTTTTCATCAGGGAGTCCTTGTCCCCGAAGTGATAGTTCACCGCAGCCAGGTTGACCTGGGCGCGCTCGGTAATCTGCCGTAATAAAACCGCGTCATATCCGTACTTAATAAAGAGCGCCTCTGTCGCATCCAGCAGTCGAGTCTTGGTAATGTTTGGAGCGCTGAGCTTCTTCGCGGCCATAAGGGTTCCACGGGGGAAATATTGTTTTAAAAAATAATTTGATTTTTTATACCGGGGCCTTCGTTCGAAAGCAAGTAATGACACGGTGCCATATGAGCAAAAGCCTTGCATGCGAGAATATTCATGGCCGCCAACGGATTTTCAACCCTTCGCGAGGCCTGCGCAGACGTCGTCTCAACGCAACAAACCGCTCTACATCCACAGCTGGCGAAGCGGATTGAACGCGGTTACTATTCAAACAATTTTTTAAAAACAAGAAATTAAACTAGTCGGTGACGGCATCGGCAGCCCCGCAAACTTGTTACAACGATTTGCAGGGCCACCCAAGACCGTCGAGACTGCAGGCGTAGTCATGATGACCGAGACCCCCGCGCACCCCAGCTTGATTTCCCTGCAAGGCATCGGCAAAAGCTATCAGCTTGCCGGGCAACAGCTGTCGATTCTGAATGACGTGTGCCTGTCCATCGCCAGCGGTGACAGCTGCGGCATCCTCGGCGCATCCGGCTCCGGCAAAAGCACCCTGCTCAATATCCTCGGCCTGTTGGACTTGCCCAACTGTGGCCAGTACCACTTCGCCGGCCATGACATTTTCAACGCCACGGCGGATGAACTGGCGGCGATCCGTAACCAGCAGATCGGTTTCGTATTCCAGAGCTTCAACCTGCTGCCGCGCCTCAGCGCCCTCGACAACGTCGCACTCCCCCTCAGTTATCGTGGCGTATCTCGCCATGAATCGGTGGAGCAGGCCTTGCGCATGCTCGAGCAAGTCGGCCTGGCCGAGCGCGCCCACCATCGTCCCGCCGACCTCTCCGGTGGTCAACGCCAGCGCGTCGCCATCGCGCGGGCGCTGGTCGGCAAGCCCTCGGTCATCCTCGCCGACGAACCCACCGGCAACCTCGACAGCAGCACCGCCCAAGACATCATGGACCTGCTCCTCACCCTCAATCGCGAGCAACAGGTAACGCTGATCATCGTCACCCACGACGCGCAGATCGCCGAGCGGCTGGAGCGCAAGATCCGGGTGCGCAACGGCGTGGTGCACGAGGACCAGCGCCGATGAGCCTGCGGGTCGAGCAGAGCCTGAGCCAACTGCTGCATGAAGCGTTCATCAGCCTGCGCACCCTGGGCAAACGCTCGGTGCTGGCCCTGCTGGGTATCGTGATCGGCAGTTCATCGGTGGTGGCGTTGATCAATATCGGCCATAACGCCGCGACCGACGCCGCGATGATTTTCAAGGACATGGGCACCGACACCCTGGTCGTCCAGTTCCCGCCCAAAGGCACCAGCAACGTAGCGATGCGCAGCCAGATTGACCTGGAACCGGTGCGCCAGGCTGTGCCGGGCATCGCCCATATCGGCGCGCTCAGCCTGTTCAGCGGGCCCATCGTGTTCCATGGCCGCAGCGCCAATGCCAACTTCGTCGGCAGCACCGCGGATGTGCAGGCCGCCATGCGCCTGGCGCTGCGCGAGGGGCGTTTCCTGTCCGCCTTCGATGCCAATGAAACCTATGGGGTGATCGGTGACCAGGTCGCCCAGGCGCTCGGCGCACCCGGTGAGCCGCTCAAACTGGGCGACCGCGTGCGCATCAACGACTACCTGTTCCTGATCATCGGCATCCTGCACAACCAGCCCCGCGCGATGCTGATGCCGGTACAAGCCAATGAATCGCTGTTCATTCCCGTCGAGGGCATGCGGCGTATCCTCGCCAGCCCGCAGATCAACAATGTGATCATCCGCGCCCAGCCTGGACAAGACATGGAACGTGTGGCGCGGGAAGCCGCCGCCGCGCTGCAACCGCAATTGACCGAGCACACGGTCGACATCACCGTGCCCCAGCAAATGATCGATGGCATGACCCGCCAAAGCCGCACCTTCGCCTATCTGCTGTTGGCCCTCGGCGCGATTTCGCTGGTGGGCGGCGGTGTCGGGGTGATGAATGTGATGCTGATGAACGTATCTGAGCGGCGCCGTGAGATCGGCATACGCATGGCCCTGGGCGCGCGCCAGCGGGATATCCGTAACCTGTTCCTGCTCGAAGCCGTCAGCTTGACCGCCGTTGGCGCGTTGTGCGGCGCGGTACTGGGCATGACCGCCGCCTGGTTCTACGCGTGGCTGTCGGGCTGGGCATTTTCCCTGGCGGTGGCCGCCCTGCCCCTGGGCGTCGGCAGTACGTTGCTGGTGGGTCTGTTCTTTGGCATCTACCCGGCGGTCTCGGCCTCACGGTTGCAACCGGTGGAGGCCTTGCGCGATGAATAAAGGGCTATTGCTGCTGGCGCTGGTCAGCCTGCCCGGCATGGCGGCCGACGTGGTCGTCAAACCCTCGGCGCCCAGCAGCACCCGCAGCGGCTATGACCGCGGCATATCGCTGAACGCCCAGGTGACGACCTTGACTCTGGGCGACGCCGTGTACCTGGGCCTGCGCAAAAACCCGGCGATCCGCAGCGCTTACCTGCAGCGGGTTGCGCAGAAGTTCGACCTGCGGGTCGCCGAAGACGTGTTCAACCCCAAGCTCACTCTCAACAGTTATTACCGTGGCACACGCGGTTCCCAGGACAGCGCGCGCAACGCCAACCTCGCACCGTCCACCAGCCTGCTCGGCGAATACGGCACCCGTTTGAGCATGGCCTGGACCCAGCAATTGAACAACGCCGACCGTGCCGGTCGTTACCGCAGCGACGGCCTTGACCTGGCCGTCATCCAGCCGCTGATGCGCGGCGCCGGCTGGGACGCCACCACGGCGCCGCTACGCCTGTCGCGCTTGGCGGAGCAGGCCAACCGTCTCAATCTCAAAGCCACCGTGGCGCAAACCATCAGCCAGATCATCGCGACCTACCGCGAGCTGCTGCGGGCCCAGGAACAACAGGTGATCGTCCAGGATGCGCTCAAGCGTTCCAACACCCTGCTGGAGGTGAACAAGGCATTGATCAGCGCCGGGCGCATGGCCGAGTTCGAGATCGTGCAGACCGAAGCCGACATCGCCACCCAGCAATTGGGCGTCGAAGAAGCGCAGAACCAACTCGATACCAGTCGCCTGGCCCTGCTGCGCCTGCTGGCCCTGGACCTGTCCACGCCGATTCGCGCCACCGAAGCCCTGGAGGCCAGGCCCATGGAAATCGACAGGCGCCAGGCGTTCAACCTCGCGCAAACCCAGCAACCGGAATACCTCGCCGCCCTGCTGGGCAGCCAGCAAGCCGACCTGAACCTGGTGATCGCCAAGGACTCCGGGCGTTGGCAAGTTGACCTGGTGGCCGGTGCGAACCAGGTGCGCGACGCCTACGATAACGATAACGGTCGTACCAATAACCGCACTTGGGACAGCTACGCCGGGGTACAGGTGCAGATCCCCATCGGTGACATCAGCACGCGCCAGGCAGAAGTACGCGCGCGGGTGAATGTCGAGGACCAGGAAATCCGCATCACCGACGCCCGCCAGGAACTGGAACGCAACGTCAACGACGTGGTGCGCGACCTCGGCACCCGCTGGCGCCAATATGAAATCTCCCAGCGCGCCGTGGAGCTGTCGCGGCGCAAGATCGAGATCGAACGGGAAAAACTCAGCGCCGGGCGCTCCACCAACTTTCAGGTGCTGAGCTTCGAGACTGACCTGCGCAACGCCGAAAACGCGCGCCTCAATGCGCTGATCGCTTATTTGAACGCTCAGACCCAGCTTGACTTGACGCTGGGCATGACCCTGGAAAGCTGGGAAATCGCCCTCAATGACTACTAATCGCAAACGCCTGCTGGGTGCTGGGTTGATCGTGCTGCTGGCAGCGGTGGGGCTGACCTTGCGCAGCCCGGCCGAAGGGCCGGCCACCCGTGAGCAATGGCTGGCAGTGAAGCCCGACCCGCTGGTGCACCAGATCGGCCTGGTGGGCAAGATCGAGCCCGACACCACCGTTACGCTCACCGCGCCGTTCGACGGCAATGTCTTGGCCAACCTGGTCGAGCAAGGCCAACGCGTCGAGGCCGGCCAAGTGCTGTTGCGCATGGACCCGGCCACCCTCGAAGTGCAAATGCGCGAAGCCCTCTCCGCCCAGCTCAAGGCCCGGCGCACCGTGCAGGAAATGCAGGACTGGGACAGCAGCGCCGCCGTCAGCCGTGCCCGGCGCAGCCTGCGCACCGCAGAAATGACCGCCGGCAATACCCAGCGCAAACTCACTGAAAGCGAAAACCTGTTCAAGCGCGGCATCATCCCGCGCAACGAGCTCGACGACCTCAAGCAACAGACCCAGCAGCAACAGCTGGACCTGACAGCGGCGCGCAGTGAACTGCAGCAAGCACTGGAGCAAGGCAAGGGCGTATACCGGCAGATCGCCGATATGGAGCTGACCAACGCCACGGTCAAATATGACGCCCTGCACACCCTGCTTGAAGGCAAGGAGGTCAAAGCGCCCTTCTCTGGCATCGTGGTGCCCGCGCCCGGCAACAGCACCACGTCCCAGGGCGGCAGCACTAACACCGCACCGGTACAAGCCGGCAGCAAGGTCAGCCAGGGCCAGGTGCTGTTCGGCCTGGCCAATATTGAACGCTTGAAAATCGTCGCCAAGGTCTCTGAACTGGACATCAACCAACTGCATCAAGGGCAAGCGGTGGAAGTCATGGGCGATGGGTTTGACGGTGAGCGCCTGACGGGTTCGGTAAGCGTGGTCAGTGGCCTGGCGATCGCCAACGACAGCCAGGGCAGCGCGCAGTTTGCGGTGACCTTGTCGATCCCCAGGCTCACGCCGCAGCAATTGCAGCGAGTGCGGCTGGGGATGAGCGCCCGGTTGACCATTGTGACTTACAACAATGCGCAGGCGATTGTGGTGCCGAGCGAGGCGATCCAGGCGGACATGACCGTGGAATACCGCGAGGCGATGGATAAACCGGTGGAGCGGGTGAAGGTGACGACCGGGCAATCGACGCCCCAGGGCGTTGAAGTGTTTGGCCTGAAGCCTGGACTGGTAAAGACCTCAAGATAAACGCAGATCCAAATGTGGGAGGGGGCTTGCTCCCGATAGCGGTGAATCAGTCACACATGCTTTAACTGACCCTCCGCCATCGGGAGCAAGCCCCCTCCCACATTTAAATTTGTGTGAGCCTGGCGGCCAGCGCTTTGGCCTGAATCGCCACATCGGTCACCGCCGTACTCTCCCACCACATCCCGCGCAACGGCGGGCCCATGGCGAACAGCCGCTCACTCACCTGGCCCTGGGCATCCAGTACCGCGCCAGAAGTGTCCGCCGCAATCCCCAGCGCCAACGGCCCCGGCTGGATCAACCCGCGCTTGAGCAGTTGTTGCGGCAACGGCCGGGCCACGCGGCGCCAGTCGTATTCGATGCCGCTGGAGTTGATCAGCGCCGCTCCGTGTACCTGGGTGAGCGCCTGCTCACCGCGATGGCGCAGGCGAATCGCCACACCGCTGGCCGAAGGCACCAGCCCCTTGAACGACGCCGCGTGAATCTGCAGGCGTCCTTCTGCATGCAAGCGTTCCACCAACTGCGCACTCAACGGCGGCGAACGGTGGTGATGGCTTTCCCACCACGGCCGCACATGCCGCACGAACTGGCGTTTCTCGCGGTCGCTGGCCTGGCTCCACAGCCTTGCGATGTGCACCCGCACCGTGTCCAGCGGCGCCTGCCAATCGACGTCCTGCTCAAGCGCGATGTGGCATTGCCGCCGCACCTCACGCACCAGTTGCCGAGGGCTGCGCAGCCCGTAATCAGCGCCAAGAAAGTCGTCCCAGCCCGGCGGCTGGCGGCGCACATGGGGCAACAGACCATGGCGCGAGAACACCTCGATCGGCCCACGGTGCCCGGCGTGTTCCAGGGACACCACGGCATCCACCATGGTCAGCCCGGAGCCGATGATCAGCACGGTCGCATGCGGGTCGAGCTGGGTCATGGCCTGTACGTCCCACGGGTCCAGCGCCGCAGCGTTCAGTCCGCTGGATTCGGTCTGCGGCGTGCGGGCCGCCGGGAACATGCCGGTGGCCAATACCGCAAAGGTGCCACGCAGGCGTTCGCCGTTATCCAGGGACACCAAGGTGCCGGCAGCCTCAACCTGTAAGTCGACCACCTCTGCACGGACATGCTCGACCGTGGAAGCCGACAGCGCCTTGGCCTCAGCCAGGCGCTGCTGCGCGTACAGACCAAAAATCCCGCGTGGCGGGAACAGTTCGCTGATGGGCACAGGCTGTTGGGCCGATTCCGGCCACCCCCCGACGCCAATGTAGGCGGTGAGCCATTGGGTCAGGTCATCGGCATTGTCCGGGTCGACACTCATGCGCGCCGCATTGCCGTTCAAGGTGTGGCCCAGCTCGACCGCACTGTAGGCCTCGCCCCGCCCCAGTTCCGCGCGCGGCTCAATCACCAGGATGCGCCGCCGGCCTGGCAGGCGCAGCAACTGCACCGCCAGCATCGTGCCGCTCAGGCCGCCGCCGACGATCAGTACATCAGCGTTGCGGATCGATTCACTCATGCACGTTCGCCCTTAGCGTTTACCCAGATAAATGTCATGCAAATCACCCCGTGCCAACAGCTCGGCGGCACTGCCACTCAGCACCACTCGCCCAGTATCCAGCACGTAGCCCTGGGACGCATAGGTGAGCGCGACGTTGATATTCTGCTCGGCGATCAGAAAGCTCACCTGCTCGTCGCGGTTGAGCTGGGCAATGATCGCGAAGATCTCCTGCACGATCATCGGTGCCAACCCCATCGATGGCTCGTCGAGCAGCACCAACGCAGGACGGGTCATCAACGCCCGGCCAATGGCGACCATCTGCTGCTCGCCCCCGGAGGTCAGCCCGGCGCGGGTGTGGCGCTTGGTCTTGAGCCTGGGGAACCAGGTGTAGATGCGCTCCAGGTCGCTGGCCAGCTCCTTGCGACTCAAGCGCCGCACGAAGCCGCCGCTGCGCAGGTTGTCTTCCACCGTGAGCTGGCCGAACACATGACGGCCTTCCAGCACATGCACCATGCCCTGGCGCACGCGCTGGCTGGGGTCCACACCCGCCAAGTCGCGGCCGGCGTATTCGATGCGGCCACGGCTGACTTCGGCGCGCTCGGCCCGCACCAACCCGGAAATGGCCTTGAGGGTGGTGCTCTTGCCGGCGCCATTGGCGCCGAGCAACGCAACGATGGCGCCCTTGGGCACACTCAGCGACACCCCGGCCACCGCCAGGATCGCACCGTCATAGATCACCTCGATGTCGTCGACCGTCAGCAACGCCGGGCGCCCTGGCTCGATGGCAGGCTGGTTCATGGTTTATTCATCCCCGGTGCAGGTGCGTGGCGTCAGATGTTTTTCCTTGGCGAACGCAGCGGATTTTTCATCGATCAGCGGACGCAACAGCGCACGGTCAGCGGCGATCCAGTCGCTGATCAGCGCCCAGTTGGCACCGTCCCACTGCTGCACCCGCGCCGAGCCGCCGCCCTCGTGGTCGCGGCAGGACAGCTTGAGGTTCTGCATCAGGCCCAGGTAGCCCATGTCTTTGAGGCGCGCATCGTCGATATTCAGGTGTTCCAGGCCCCAGCGACCCTCTTCGCCATTGAGCGGGCGCTTGCCGAAGCGGGCCTGGCCCGTGCGGATCGCCTCCACCGCCACGGCGGCATTCACCAGGCCTGAGTTGTAGTACACGCTGCCGAAGTTTTTCAGGTCCTTGAGGTCGCTGTGGCCCTTGTCGAGGACGTATTGCTTGAGGCGTTTGTGGATCTCGAAGTCGCTGCCTGCCGGGTACGGCGTGAGCGCCAGGTAGCCTTTGGCGGCAACACCGGCGGGCAGCACGTCTTCGCTGGAACTGGCCCAGATATCGCCGATGATATGGTCGACCGGGAAGCCGAAGCGCGCCGCCGTCTTCACCGCCACCGGGGTCGACACGCCCCAGGTGCGCAGGAATACCCAGTCCGGATCGGCCTGGCGGACCTGACGCCACTGCGCCGACTGCTCGTTGCCGGGGTCGGCCACCGGGATCTGGATATTTTCAAAGCCGTACTTTTCGGCAAGCAGCTTCAATGGGCCGAGGGTTTCGCGACCGTAGGCCGAGTCGTGATAGACCGTGGCGATCTTCTTGCCCTTGAGTTTGTCGAAGCCGCCTTCGCGCTCGGCGATGTAGTTCACCAGGGTCGAGGCCTCGCTGTAGAAGGTCAGCATCACCGGAAAGTTGTAGGGAAACACCGTGCCGTCGGTGGCTTCGGTGCGCCCGTAACCCAAGGTGATCAGCGGGATCTTGTCCACTTCCGCCCGTTCGCTGAGGGCGTAGGCCGCCGGCGCGCCGTTGGGCTGGTACACCGCGACCGGCGCGCCGTCCAGGCCATTCTTGAAGCGCTCGTAGCACTCGATGCCCTTCTCCGCCGTCCATTCGGTCTCGCACTCCTGCCACACCAGCTTCACGCCGTTGATGCCGCCTTCGACTTCATTGATATAGCGCAGGTAGTCGATCATCCCGGCCCACACCTGCACGCCGCTGGAGGCATAGGCGCCGACCCGGTAGGTGGCCAGGGGAATGAATTGCTGGTCGGGCGAAGCCCAGGCCTGGGGCACGGCGCCAGCCAAGGCCGCCAGCGCGAATGCGGTGCCGACCAGGGAACGTTTCAGGGATGCACGCATGGAGATTCTCTTGAGGGAGGGTTAGAAGCGCAGCGGCCAGTGCCGCAGACGCTCACGCAGGTTGTGCAACAGGCGAATCAGGCCCTCGGGTTCCTTGATCAGGAACACGATGATCAACACGCCAAAGATGATTTTCTGCAGGTTCTGCAACTGCCCCGCATCCACCGCGCCGCCGAACAGCGCCTGCCCGACGTGGCTGAGCAGGATCGGCAGCAAGCTGATAAAGGCCGCGCCGACGAAGTTGCCTGCGATGCTGCCCATGCCACCGATAATGATGATGAACAGGATCTGGAACGAACGGTTGATATCAAAACTGCTGGCGCTGGCCGTGCCCAGGTAGGCGAAGGCCCACAGCGCACCGGCTACGCCTAAGTAAAACGAGCTGACCGCAAACGCCAGGCGCTTGTAGCGCACCACCGGGATGCCGACCACGGCAGCGGCGGTGTCCATGTCGCGGATCGCCATCCAATTGCGCCCTACCTGGCTGCGCACCAGGTTGACGGCGGTCCAGGTCAACAGCAGCACCGTGACCAGGGTCAGCCAGTAGCGGCCCAACGGGGTATTGAGGTCGTGGCCGAACAGCGTCAGCTGCGGGGCGGAAATCGTCCCGGAGGAGCCATAGTTGTAGAACCAGGGGAATTTGACGAATAGCCATTCAAGGAAAAACTGCGCCGCCAGCGTCGTCACCATCAGGTAGAAACCCTTGATCCGCGAGCTGGGCAAGCCGAACAACAGGCCCACCAGCGCGCTGATAATCCCGCCGCCGAGCAACGCCAGCGGCAAGCCCAACTCCGGCAGGCGCAGTAAAAAACCATAGGTGGCGAAAGCCCCGACCGCCATGAAGCCCGCCGCGCCGACCGATGTCTGCCCGGTGTAACCGGTGAGCAGGTTCAGGCCCAACCCGGCCAGCGACAGCACCAGGAAGGGCACCAGAATCGCATTGAGCCAATAATCATCGCCCCACAGCGGTACCGCGATAAACGCCAGCGCCAGCCAGGCGAACAGGCCCCAGGGCAAGCGACGCGGCACCAGCAGCAGCGGCGCGGTGGGTTGTGCAACAGAGGTCGACATGGCTTCAGACTCGCTCGATAGCGCGCTCGCCAAACAGGCCGGCGGGACGGATATACAGGAAGGCCAGGGCCACGACATAAGCGAACCACGGCGTGATGCCGCCGCCGATCCACGGGCCGATATACACCTCGGCGAGGTTCTCCGCCGCGCCGACAATCAGCCCGCCGACAATCGCCCCGCCAATCGAGGTGAAGCCGCCGATGATCAACACTGGCAAGGCCTTGAGCACCACCAGCGACAAGGAGAACTGCACGCCCTGGCGCGCGCCCCACAACAGCCCGGCCACCAGCCCGACAATGCCGGCCACTGCCCAGACGATCTGCCAGATGCGGTTGAGGTTAATGCCAATGGACAGCGCCGCCGTGGTGTCATCCGCCACCGCGCGCAACGACACACCGATACGGGTCTTGTTGAACAGCAGCGCGAGCAGCGTCACCAGCACCACGGCAGTGGCCGCAGCGATCAGGTCGAACTGGCTGAGCATCAGCGGGCCGACGAACAGCGGCACATCATCGATGCCCAGGTCCAGCGCGCGCACCTGCGAGCCCATCAAGCCTTGCGCCAGGCCCTCGATGATGAACGAAAGGCCGAGGGTGGCCATGAACAGGGTGATCTGCGAACGGTTCACCAGCGGCCGCAGCACCAGGCGTTCGATGAGCAAGGCGCCGACGATCATCACGATCACCGCCAGCAGCAACGCCAAGGCAAACGGCACGCCCTGGTCATGCAGGCTGACGAATGTCAGCGCGGCAAACAGCAGCATCGCGCCCTGGGCAAAGTTGAACACGCCACTGGCCTTGTAGATCAACACAAAACCGATGGCGACCAGCGAATACAAGGTGCCGGCGAGCAGGCCGCCGAGCAGGGTTTCAAAGAAGAAGGTCATCAATGTGTCACTCCCAGGTAGGCCGCAATCACCTCGGGGTTGGCCTGCACCTCGGCGGGTGTGCCGTCGCCGACCTTGCGCCCGTAGTCGAGCACCACTACATGGTCGGACAGGCCCATCACCACGCCCATGTCGTGCTCGATCAACACCACGGTGGTGCCCAGGTCGCGGTTCACGTCGGCGACGAAGCGCGCCATTTCCTGTTTTTCCTCGGCGTTCATCCCGGCCAGGGGCTCATCCAGCAACAACAGACTGGGCCCGGCGATCAACGCCCGGCCCAGTTCTACGCGCTTTTGCAAGCCATAGGACAGGTTGCCCACCAGCACCTCGCGATGGGCTTGCAACTCCAGGAAGTCCAGGATGCCCTGGGCGCGCTCACGGAACGCTTCGGCTTCGCGCCGCGCGCGGGGCAAGCCGAGGGCCTGCTCGATGAAGGTGCTGCGCATATGCCGCGACAGGCCGGTGAGCAGGTTGTCCAGCACGCTCATTTTCTTGAACAGCGCATTGTTCTGGAACGTACGGCCGATGCCTCTGCGCGCAGCGCCCAGCGGGTCGATGCGATGCAAGCGTTGCGCCTCGAACAGGATCTCGCCGGCATCGAAGCGGTACACACCATTGAGCACGTTAAGCAGCGAGCTTTTGCCGGCGCCGTTAGGGCCGATCAGCGCGCAGATCTCACCGCGCCGCACCTCGAAAGACAACGCGTTGATGGCCTTGACGCCTTTGAACGACAGCGAAATATCACGCACCTGGAGAATGGCCTGGCTCATGCAATGTCCCGTTTGAATTCGGCCAGCCAAGTAGGCTCGGCAGTGGCTTTAAGCGGTTGCCAGATATAGCCCAGGCGCTGGAAGCCCAGCAGCGTGCGCACACGATTCTTCAGCAACCGGCGCAGGCCGCTTTGCGGATGGGCGATGGCCCAGTCACACAGGCGTCGACGCCAGGTGCCGCGTGGGGCAAGGCGGTTTTCGATGTCGTCGGCCAGGTGCTGCAAGCGTTCGGGCGACAGCAGCAGACCGGTGGGGGCGACTTCGCTGCGGTCGCGCCGCGCCGAGGCCAGGGTCTCCGGGAAGGCCAGGCCGTGGCCGCTGTTCAGCCATTGTTCCAACACCACGGCGAGGCCACCTTGCCAGTGGGTGCCCTCCTCGCTCCACAGCAGGGTTTCGCCGGAGGGGTGCCACCAGCGGCTGATGCGTTGCGCGGGATCTACGGGGCCAAGCAGCTGGGCGAAGTCCAACCGTTGGGTGAACTCCCAATCGGGTTGGCGACCCTGCACGTAGGCGTGGCTGGGGCGAATGCGCCACAGCTGCTGCTGCAAGGCCTGGGGCTCCAGGCTGTCGGCCAGGGTCAGCACCTGCCCGCCCACCGACTGGGCGGCCAGCGCCAGCAACAATAGGTTCGGCTCAAATGCGCCGCTGAGTGCCAGCCGCGACTGTTCGCTGAAGCCCTGCTGGCGCAAGCCGTCAGCCACGCGTTCGACGTCGCGCAACGCGTCGATCCAGCGCCAGGCATGCCATTGGCCCTGGCGCTTGTGGCGCAGGGCGATGTGCAACGGCGTGAGTTGCGCCCAGTGGTGCAGGCGTTCCAGGGCGGCTTTGGGTTCGGGCACGCTCATAGGGGTGATGCTCCTATCAGGGGTGGGCGTGCGGTGGTCCGCTGGCTGGGTTCTATCAAACAAAGAAGAACAAAATGTGGGAGGGGGCTTGCTCCCGATGGCGGTGGTTCAGTTAAACCACCTTTGACTGGCCCACTGCTATCGGGAGCAAGCCCCCTCCCACATTGGTTTTGTGTAGGGTAGAGAGGTCACGGTAGCCGGCGCCGGGGTGATTGGCGCCCAACCTCGGCCCCTCGCCAAACAACTTCTCGCGCAAGGTGCCCTGGGCGTATTCGGTCTTGTACACACCGCGCTTCTGCAACTCCGGCACCAACAAATCCACCGCGTCGATGAAGGTTTCGTGGGTCAGCGCATAGGCCAGGTTGAAGCCGTCCACATCGGTCTCTTCCACCCATTCCTGGAGCAGGTCCGCCACCGTCTGCGGCCCGCCGACAAACAGCGGGCCAAAGCCGCCGATGCCGACCCAGTCGGCCAGTTCATTCGGCGTCCAGACCTTGTTCGGGTCCGCCGTGGAGAAGGCTTCCACCGCCGACTGGATGGCGTTGGTATGCACATGCTTGAGCGGTTCGTCGGGCCTGAACCGGCTGAAATCGATACCGGTCCAGCCGGAGATCAGCGCCATCGCGCCTTCGTAGCTGACATAGGACTTGTAGTCATCGAACTTGGCCTTGGCCTGCGCGTCAGTCTCGCCGACGATCACCGTCTGCAAGTTGAAGATCAGGATTTTGCGCGGATCACGCCCTGCCTCGGTCGCGCGCCGGCGAATATCGGCCACGGTCTTTTTCAGCAGCACCTTGGACGGCGCGGCCACGAACACGCACTCGGCCTGTTCGGCGGCAAACTGCTTGCCACGGCTGGATGCCCCGGCCTGGTACAGCACTGGCGTGCGTTGCGGCGACGGCTCGCACAGGTGAATGCCGGGTACCTGGAAGTGTTTGCCGACGTGGCGGATTTCGTGGATCTTGCTGGGGTCGCTGAAAATCCGGCGTTCGCGGTCACGCAGCACTGCGCCCTCTTCCCAGCTGCCTTCCCAGAGTTTGTAGCAAACTTCCAAGTACTCCTCGGCATAGTCGTAGCGCGCATCGTGTTCGGTCTGGGCTTTCTGGCCGAGGTTCTTGGCGCCGCTTTCCAGGTAGGAGGTAACGATGTTCCAACCGATGCGGCCCTTGGTCAGGTGATCGAGGGTGGAAAGCCTGCGGGCGAACGGATACGGATGCTCGAACGACAATGACGCCGTCAGGCCGAAACCCAAGTGCTCGGTGACCAGCGCCATCGGTGCGATCAGCGATAACGGGTCGTTGACCGGCACCTGCGTCGCCTGGCGGATCGCCGCGTCGCCGTTGCCGTTGTACACATCATAGATGCCCAGCACGTCGGCGATAAACAGGCCGTCGAACTTGCCGCGCTCAAGGATCTTCGCCAGGTCGGTCCAGTATTCCAGGTCCTTGTATTGCCACGAGCGGTCACGCGGGTGCGCCCACAGGCCGGGGGATTGGTGGCCGACACAGTTCATGTCGAAGGCATTCAAGCGGATTTCACGGGACATCAAAGCACTCCGTTGAGGTGGTAGTTGCCGACAATCTGGTATTTCCAACGCAGCGGGTCATCGAGTGTGGGTGGCAGCGCGGTGCGTTGGCCGGTCAGTTCGAATTCGGCATTACTGGCGACGATGAGGGCTTCGGCAGCCGCGATTTGCGCTTCGGCCAAGGCGACCGGGCTCGGATGGGTTTCGGCGCGTTCAAACAAAGCGGCGGCCACGTCGACGCGGATCTGCAAATCACCGAAGCGGCTGATCACGTAAGGGTCATCACTTTTTGCGACAAAACGTCGGGTACTTTCCAGCAGTTGGCGCGCCTGATTCAGTGCGGTCATGGGTAAGGTTCCTCAGTTCCAGGCGTGGCGCGCAGGCTTCACGCCGTTGAGCACGAAGTTGCCGATCAGGTGGTATTTCCAGCGGGCCGGGTCGTGCAGGGTGTGGGTGCGCGCATTGCGCCAGAAGCGGTCGAGGTTGTGCTTGCCGGTCACCGAGCGGGTGCCGGCCAGTTCGAACAGCTTGCTGCTGGCGAGCAAGGCGGTTTCCGCCGACAGCACTTTGGCTTGGGCGACGACCAACGAGGCGTGGGCCACGCTGTCTTCGCTCGGCTCGGCCAGCGCCTGGTCCACCGCCTTGCCGGCTTTGGCGAGAATGGCTTCGGTGCCGTGCACGCGCCACTCCAGGTCGCCGATCGCGGCGATAGTGAACGGGTCTTGCCAGCCGTGTTCCTGCTGGCTGTCGATCCACGGCCGCGCCTGGCGTGCAAAGATCTTGGCGTGTTCGAGGGCACCGAGGGCGATGCCGGTGTCGACGGCAGCCTGGATGATCTGGGAGATCGGGCCGTTGGCGGTGGGTTGATCAAACGCCAGGTGTGCGGGGATGACCGCACTCGAGGGCACGCTCACACCGTCGAGGGTTACGCCACCACTGGCGGTCGTGCGTTGGCCGAAGCCATCCCAGCTGTCGATCACCGTGAGGCCGGGCGCATCGCGTTCGATGAAGGCAATCAGCGCCTGCCCGTGCTCGTTGTTGCCGACGGTCGGTACGATGTGCGCAAACAGCGCGCCGGTGCAATAGAACTTCTCGCCGTCAATGCGGGCGGTGTCGCCGTCGACGCGAATCTGCGTGTCGAAGGTCCCGGCGTTTTTGCTCTTGGCTTCGGAAAACGCATTGCCGAAGCGATAGCCCGCCAGCACCTTGCCGAAGTAGTAGCGCTTTTGCTCCTCAGTGGCGGTTTGCAGAAGGATATCCACCACGCCCAGGTGGTTCTGCGGGATCTGCCCCAGGGACGGGTCGGCGGCGGAGATCAACTTGATCACTTCGGCCACCGTCATATAGGACACCCCGGCGCCGCCATAGGCTTTGGGAATGGTGATGCCCCACAGGCCGCTGGCGGAAAACTCGTCGAGTTCGGCAACGGGCAGGCGGCGGTCACGGTCACGCGCGCTGGCGTCGACGGCCAAACGTTCGGCCAGGCGCGTGGCGATCTCGATGGCCTCCGCGTCCGAGCGAATGATGTGGGCAGGGTGTTGAGGGTGGGCTGACATGGGCCGACTCCAGGCTCCGAGGGGATAACGGAGTGATTGCAGGAGTCGTGCCTGAACGTAATATTGAATAAATTCAAACAGTTACAATCTTACAAAAATAAGACCACGCACAATAAATCAGCAAACTGTTTGTTCTCTGTTGTTCAGCGAACAGTGTGAGTTAATCCAGAAATCTGGCGACCGCTATAGGATAGGCATCCCAAAACAGGGAATAACGGGCGGACGCACGAGCAGGAAGACCCCAGCATGGGGGAAATGCCAAAACTACAGCAGGAGTCTTGCCTAAAACCAAACGACTTTCACTCGCTCGGATAGCCTATTACTTTGTAATGAACTTTTGTGGAGTGAAATAATGGTTCGCCATCTAACTCCACAACATATAACGCAGTGACTTCAGGACAGCGAAAAACCTGCGGATACATTTTGGCAGTGTACTGTTTGACTTCTGTCACATCAATAGAACTAAAAAGCACGCCATCCCCATAGACTTTCCACTTAATAGTTTGCCCAGACGCCATATCCTTGTAGGGGTTTATAATCAAAACCCCCTTACCATCCACTATATCTTGAAAATGAATAACACCATTATGCAGCGGCTCGATAGAAGGTGCTGGAACCATTTTATCCGATTCAGTATGTATGCTGTTCATTAGACTATCTCCGTATGCTTAGTTATGTAGTAACTCTAAGAATGCTCGGCAGAGACAAAACATGTAGTTTTGTAAAAAAACACCGAATCTATATGAGGACTACCCAGTCAACATAAGCTTTTGCTACCGTCTTGACACCTGTGAACATTGACAGTTGACAGTGCAGTAACCGTCTTAAAGTTAAATCTAAAGCACCACGTTGCGTACGAAACGAGCTGCCATGACGCCATCATTGCGATAAGCGTGGGCCTGGCGGCTGGCAAACATGTAGAACTCACCAGCCACGACATGTGTCTCCTGGCCGTCCAATAGCAAGGTCAGGCAGCCTTCGAATACAAACAGCTGCACGCTCCAGCCTTCCGGGTCCGGTTCGGGGCTGTAGCGGTCTCCCGGCTCCAGACGCATCTCCCACAACTCTACTTCGCGCCGGGCAGTGGCCTTGGCGAGCAGCACGGCCTTGCTGCCGGGGATCTCACCCGCCCAGGCCAGTTCGTTGATGCGGCTGTGGTCGGGCGCATCCGGGGCCTGGATCAGGTCGCTGAACGCCACATCCAACGCTTCGGCCACGCGGTCGAGGGTGGAGAGGCTGACGTTCTTCTCCCCCGCCTCGATCGCCACCAGCATGCGCCGGCTGACCCCGGACTTTTCCGAAAGCGCGGTCTGGCTCAGGTCGGCGGCGTGGCGCAGGCGACGCACGTTCTGGCTGACGTGTTGCAGGACCGAAGCCCGGTGTGGATTTTCTTTGTGCACTATATTGCTCAATGGGAGGGTGTGCGCAGTATACTGCCCAGGGTGCGGCGCATTGTGCGGTCCGTGCCTTTCCCTTGCAAGACCGAGCCGCCATGACTGCCCCGAACTCTCCTTCGCGTTTCAATCGCTTCAGCAAAGCCGAATGCATCCTGGTGGTGATCACCATGATCTGGGGCGGCACCTTCTTGCTGGTGCAGCATGCCATGACCGTCAGCGGGCCGATGTTTTTCGTCGGCCTGCGCTTTGCGGCGGCAGCCATTGTGGTCGGCTGTTTTTCCCTGCGCACGTTGCGCGATCTGACCCTGTTCGAGTTGAAGGCCGGCGTGTTCATCGGCGTGGCGATCCTGTTCGGCTACGGCTTGCAGACCATCGGCCTGCAAACGATCCTGAGCAGTCAGTCGGCGTTCATCACCGCGCTCTATGTTCCGTTCGTACCGTTGTTGCAGTGGCTGGTGCTGGGCCGACGTCCAGGGTTGATGCCGAGCATCGGCATCATGCTGGCGTTTGCCGGGTTGATGCTGTTGACCGGCCCGGCCGGAGCATCGCTGAATTTCAGCTCCGGTGAAATCGCCACGCTGATCGGCGCCGTGGCGATTGCCGCCGAAATCATTCTGATCAGCGCTTATGCCGGGCAAGTGGATGTGCGTCGGGTGACCGTGGTGCAACTGGCCACGGCGTCGCTGTTGTCGTTCCTGATGGTGGTGCCGATGGGCGAGGCATTGCCGGGCTTTTCATGGTTGTTGCTGTTCAGTGCGGTGGGCCTGGGCTTGACCAGCGCGGTGATCCAGGTGGCGATGAACTGGGCGCAGCAGAGTGTTTCGCCGACCCGGGCTACCCTGATTTATGCCGGCGAGCCGGTGTGGGCGGGCGTGGTCGGACGGCTTGCCGGCGAGCGATTCCCGCCGATTGCGATGGTAGGGGCGGCGTTGATTGTGCTGGCGGTGATTGTGAGTGAAATGAAAACCAAGGGGCAGAAGGCTTTCGAAGCACAGGATGAGATGGAACAGGAGCGCCAGGGCTAAGGTCGGATGATTGATCGTTCCCACGCTCCGCGTGGTAACGCCGACCTGGACG
The DNA here is from genome assembly GCF_003851705.1 of Pseudomonas sp. R2-37-08W. Classification (NCBI taxonomy): domain Bacteria; kingdom Pseudomonadati; phylum Pseudomonadota; class Gammaproteobacteria; order Pseudomonadales; family Pseudomonadaceae; genus Pseudomonas; species Pseudomonas sp. R2-37-08W. The sequence goes on from NZ_CP027728.1 coordinate 3,525,242, forward strand.
CTCCGCGTCCACGTTGTAGCTGTATTCTATTGCTCTTGTAGGATCCTGCCACATCTTGCCGTTTGGTGATCAAGAAAGCGGCACGTATGATGCATCCCAAACTCCCGCAGATTAGAAGCCTATGTCCCTGATAGTTCTACTGCTTCTGCCATTCGTTGGCAGCTGTCTGGCGGCCTTGCTGCCGCACAACGCGCGTAACACCGAGTCCTTGCTGGCCGGCCTGGTGGCCTTGGTCGGCACCGTACAAGTCGCCCTGCTTTACCCCCAGATCGCCCACGGTGGCGTGATCCGTGAAGAATTCATGTGGTTGCCCAGCCTCGGGCTGAACTTCGTGCTGCGCCTGGATGGCTTCGCCTGGCTGTTCTCGATGCTGGTGCTGGGCATCGGTGCGCTGGTGTCGCTGTATGCGCGTTACTACATGTCGCCGGACGACCCGGTGCCGCGTTTCTTCGCGTTTTTCCTGGCGTTCATGGGCGCCATGCTCGGCCTGGTGATTTCCGGCAACCTGATCCAGATCGTGTTCTTCTGGGAACTGACCAGCCTGTTCTCGTTCCTGTTGATCGGCTATTGGCACCACCGCGCCGATGCGCGCCGTGGGGCCTATATGGCGCTGATGGTCACCGGCGCGGGCGGCTTGTGCCTGTTGGCGGGCGTGATGTTGCTGGGGCATATCGTCGGCAGCTATGACCTGGACCAGGTGCTGGCGGCGGGCGAGCAGATTCGCGCGCACTCGTTGTACCCGGCGATGCTCGCCCTGGTGCTGATCGGCGCCTTGAGCAAAAGCGCGCAGTTCCCCTTCCACTTCTGGCTGCCCCACGCCATGGCGGCGCCAACGCCGGTGTCGGCCTATCTGCATTCGGCCACGATGGTGAAGGCCGGCGTGTTCCTGCTGGCCCGCCTGTGGCCGTCGCTGTCGGGCAGCGAAGAATGGTTCTGGATCGTCGGCGGCGCCGGCGCCATCACCCTCCTCCTCGGCGCTTACTGCGCCATGTTTCAAAACGATCTCAAGGGCCTGCTGGCCTATTCCACCATCAGTCACCTGGGGCTGATCACCCTGCTGCTGGGCCTCAATAGCCCGCTGGCGGCTGTCGCGGCAGTGTTCCACATCCTCAACCACGCCACGTTCAAGGCCTCGCTGTTCATGGCGGCGGGCATCATCGACCACGAAAGCGGCACGCGGGATATCCGCAAGCTCAGTGGGTTGGTGCGCCTGATCCCGTTCACCGCGACCCTGGCGATGGTGGCCAGTGCCTCGATGGCCGGCGTGCCATTGCTCAATGGCTTCTTGTCCAAAGAGATGTTCTTCGCCGAAACGGTGTTTATCTCGGCGACAAAATGGGTGGAAATCACGCTGCCGTTGATCGCGACCATCGCCGGCACCTTCAGCGTGGCCTATGCGTTGCGGTTTACCGTAGATGTGTTCTTCGGTCCGCCTGCCACCGACTTGCCCCACACGCCCCACGAACCCCCGCGCTGGATGCGCGCGCCGGTTGAACTGTTGGTGTTCACCTGCCTGCTGGTGGGGATTTTCCCGGCCCAGATGGTCGGCTCGATCCTCGCCGCCGCCGCGTTGCCCGTGGTGGGCGGCGTGCTGCCCGAGTACAGCCTGGCGATCTGGCACGGCTGGAACGCGCCGTTGATCATGAGCCTGGTGGCCATGTGCGGCGGTGTGGTGCTGTACCTGATGCTGCGCAAACAACTCAAGCGTGGCCGCTTCGCCTACCCGCCCCTGGTCGGCTATTTCAACGGCAAGCGCGGCTTCGAGCGCTGCCTGGTGCTGATGATGCGCGGCGTGCGTCGCCTGGAAAAACGCATCAGCACCAAGCGCCTGCAAACCCAACTGTTCCTGCTGGTGATCGTGGCGGTGATCGGCGCCATGATCCCCATGCTCAACAGCGGCCTGAGCTGGGGCGACCGGCCGAAAATCCCCGGTTCCATCGTGTTCGTCACCCTGTGGTTGCTGGCGATTGCCTGCGCGCTGGGCGCCGCCTGGCAGGCCAAGTACCACCGGCTGGCGGCCCTGACCATGGTCAGCGTATGCGGCCTGATGACCTGCATTACCTTCGTGTGGTTCTCGGCGCCGGACCTGGCGCTGACCCAACTGGTGGTGGAAGTGGTGACCACCGTGCTGATCCTGCTCGGCCTGCGCTGGCTGCCACGGCGTATCGAAGAAGTCTCGCCGCTGCCCAGCTCGCTGCGCAAGGCGCGTATCCGGCGCCTGCGCGACTTTCTGCTGTCTACCGTGGTGGGCGGCGGCATGGCGCTGCTGTCTTACGCGATGCTGACCCGCCAGACGCCCAACGATATCTCCTCGTTCTACCTCAGCCGCGCGCTGCCCGAGGGCGGCGGCAGCAATGTGGTGAACGTGATGCTGGTGGACTTCCGCGGCTTCGACACCCTTGGCGAGATCACCGTGCTCGGCGCAGTGGCGCTGACCGTGTACGCGCTGCTGCGGCGCTTCCGCCCGTCGAAAGAAAGCATGGAGCTGCCGCCTCAACAGCGCCAGCTCGCGCCCGATGTCGCCACCGACCTGGTCAACCCGCGCCAGGCCAGCGACACCGCCCTGGGCTTCATGATGGTGCCGGCGGTGCTGGTACGCCTGCTGTTGCCGATCGCGCTGGTGGTGTCGTTCTACCTGTTCATGCGCGGCCATAACCAACCGGGCGGCGGCTTTGTCGCGGGGTTGGTGATGTCGGTGGCGTTCATCCTGCAATACATGGTGGCCGGTACGCAGTGGGTCGAGGCGCAGATGAGCCTGCGGCCGATGCGCTGGATGGGCTTCGGCCTGCTGTCGGCGACCCTCACCGGGCTTGGTGCGTTGTTCGCCGGGTACCCGTTCCTCACCACCCACACCTGGCACCTGAGCGTGCCGGTGCTGGGCGATATCCATGTCGCCAGCGCATTGTTTTTCGACGTCGGCGTATACGCCATGGTCGTCGGCTCGACCCTGCTGATGCTCACCGCCCTCGGTCACCAATCGGTGCGCGCGCACAAACCGAGCAACCAGCTCAAAGCCGTCGCCAACCCACAAGGAGCTGCCGCCTGATGGAAGAAGTCATTGCAATTGCTATTGGGGTGCTGGCAGCCTCCGGCGTCTGGCTGATCCTGCGGCCACGGACATTCCAGGTGGTGATGGGCCTGTGCTTGTTGTCCTACGGCGTCAACCTGTTCATTTTCAGCATGGGCAGCCTGTTTATCGGCAAGGAGCCGATCATCAAGGATGGCGTGCCCCAGGACCTGCTCAACTACACCGACCCCCTGCCCCAGGCACTGGTGCTCACGGCGATCGTGATCAGCTTCGCCATGACCGCGTTGTTCCTGGTGGTGCTGCTGGCCTCCCGGGGCCTGACCGGTACCGACCATGTGGATGGCCGGGAGCCCAAGGCATGAATTGGGTCAATCAACTGATCGTTGCGCCGATCCTGCTGCCCTTGCTGACCGCCGCGCTGATGCTGATGCTCGGCGAGAAACGCCGCCCGCTGAAGGCAAAAATCAACCTGGTCTCGAGCATGCTGGGGCTGGGCATCGCCGTGCTGCTGTTGTACTGGACGCAAAAAGGCGGCCCCGGCTCGATCGGCGTATACCTGCCGGGCAACTGGCAAGTGCCGTTCGGCATCGTGCTGGTGGTGGACCAACTGTCGGCGCTGATGCTGGTGCTGACCGGGATCATCGGCGTGAGCGCGCTGCTGTTCGCCATGGCCCGCTGGGACCGTGCCGGCACCAGTTTCCATGCGCTGTTCCAAGTGCAGATGATGGGCCTGTACGGCGCCTTCCTCACCGCTGATCTGTTCAATCTGTTCGTGTTTTTCGAGGTGCTGCTGGCGGCGTCCTACGGCTTGATGCTGCACGGTTCGGGCCGCGCGCGGGTGTCGTCGGGGCTGCATTACATCGCAATCAACCTGCTGGCGTCGTCGCTGTTCCTGATCGGCGCGGCGATGATCTACGGGGTCACCGGCACGCTGAACTTCGCTGACCTGGCGCTGAAAATCCCGCTGGTGCCGGAGGCCGATCGCGGCCTGTTGCACGCCGGTGCGGCGATCCTGGCCACCGCATTCCTGGCCAAGGCCGGTATGTGGCCGCTGAACTTCTGGCTGGCCCCGGCCTACTCCTCGGCCAGCGCGCCGGTGGCGGCGATGTTCGCGATCATGACCAAAGTGGGCGTGTATACCGTGCTGCGCTTGTGGACGCTGCTGTTCTCCGGCCAGGCCGGCGCTTCAGCGTTGTTTGGCGGTGACTGGCTGGTGTACGGCGGCATGGCTACGATTGTCTGCGCGGCGCTGGCAATGCTCGCGGCGCAGCGCCTGGAACGCATGGCGAGCCTGAGTATTCTGGTCTCGGCCGGCATCCTGCTGTCGGCGGTGGGCTTTGCCCAGCCGAGCCTGACGGCGGGGGCGCTGTTTTATCTGGTCAGCTCCACCCTGGCGCTGAGCGCGCTGTTCCTGCTGGCTGAATTGATCGAACGCTCGCGCTCGGCCAATGACCTGCCGCTGGATGAAGAGATCGATGCACTGCCCAAGGCCATGGAATCCCTGCATCCACGGCCCGGCGTCAACCTCGACGATGAACAGAAAGCCGTGGTCGGCCAGGTGATTCCCTGGACCATGGCGTTCCTGGGGTTGAGCTTTGTCGCTTGCGCGCTGCTGATCATCGGCATGCCGCCGCTGTCCGGGTTTATCGGCAAGCTCAGTTTGTTAAGCGCGCTGGTCAACCCGCTGGGCCTGGGCAATGCGCTGGATGAACCCATTCGCCCGGCGGCCTGGGGCCTGGTGGCGCTGTTGATCCTGTCTGGCCTGGCCTCGCTGATCGCCTTCGCACGGCTCGGCATCCAGCGCTTCTGGACACCCGAAGAGCGCCCATCGCCCCTGCTGCGCCGTTACGAATGTATACCGATCTTCCTGCTGCTGGGCCTGAGCATTGCGCTGACCTTCAAGGCCGAGCCCCTGATGCGCTACACCCTGGCCACCGCCAACAGCCTGAATAACCCTGAGCATTACGTAATGGCAGTGATGGCGACGCGTCCGGTCCTCAGCCCTGAAGCCAAGGCCGCGGCCCTGGAGGTGCAGCCATGAAACGCCTGTTTCCCGCGCCGTGGCTGTCGCTGGCGTTATTGGGCTTATGGCTGGTGCTGAACCTGTCCATCAGCCCCGGCAACCTGCTGCTCGGTGCGCTGCTGGGCGTGCTTGCGCCGTTGATGATGGCGCCACTGCGCCCGCAACCGATCAGCCTGCGCCGTCCCGGCGTGATCCTGCGCCTGTTCCTGCTGGTGGGCCGCGACGTAATTGTCTCCAACCTGCAAGTGGCCTGGGGCGTACTGACGTGCGGTTCACGCCCGCCGCGTTCGCGCTTTATCAAGATCCCCCTGGACCTGCGCAGCCCCAACGGCCTCGCGGCGCTGTCGATGATCACCACGGTGATCCCCGGCACAATCTGGTCCGAACTGGCGCTGGACCGCAGCATCCTGCTCCTGCACGTGTTCGACCTGGATGAGGAGGCGTCGTTTATCGCGCACTTCAAAGCCACCTATGAGCGGCCCCTGATGGAGATCTTCGAATGAGCGCCCTGCTCTCCAATGCGATCCTGTTCAGCCTGTTCCTGTTCAGCCTGGCGATGGTGCTGACCTTGATCCGCCTGTTCAAAGGCCCCTCGGCCCAGGACCGGGTACTGGCGCTGGACTATCTGTACATCCTGGCGATGCTGATGATGCTGGTGCTGGGCATTCGCTATGCCAGTGACACCTACTTTGAAGCGGCGCTGTTGATCGCGCTGTTCGGCTTCGTGGGCTCGTTCGCCCTGGCCAAATTCCTGCTGCGTGGGGAGGTGATTGAATGATGCCGTTATGGATGGAAATCGTCGTGGCCGTGCTGCTGGTGCTCAGTAGCGTGTTCGCGTTGATCGGAGCGATTGGCTTGCTGAGGATGAAAGACTTCTTCCAGCGCATGCACCCGCCAGCCCTGGCCTCAACCATTGGGGCGTGGTGCGTGGCGTTGGCCTCGATCATCTACTTTTCCGTGCTCAAGTCCGGGCCGGTGTTGCACGGCTGGTTGATCCCTATTCTGTTGTCGATCACCGTGCCGGTAACCACCTTGCTGCTGGCCCGCACCGCGCTGTTCCGCAAGCGCATGGCCGGTGATGACGTACCCGCCGAAGTCAGCAGCCGCCGCTGATTTAAAATGTGGGAGGGGGCTTGCTCCCGATAGCGGAGTGTCAGTCACAGATGTCTGACTGAACCACCGCTATCGGGAGCAAGCCCCCTCCCACATTTGATCGCTACTGGCAGGTAGAAAGCAGCCCGGCTGTAGATCTCATGGATACCACCAATCCCCTGTGGGAGATGTCGAGCTTTAGCGAGGCTTCGAAGACGGCGGCATTGTTGGCAGATGGGTTGGCTGACACACCACAATCAGTGAGCGCTCCCACGCGGAGCGTCACTAGTGACGCTCCGCGTGGTAATGCCGCCTGGCACGCTCCGCGTCCCGTCGAACAGCTCAGATCAAGCATGAGGCTCAGACGGAAATTTCCGACAGCGTTTTAGGGTTGTCGCTCGGAAGATGGCTGCCTAATCTTTGGTGGTCGCTGCAAATTCAGCGACCGGGTTTCGCAGCCCGGTTAAACTCTAGACGCACAGCGTCCACCTCAGATAGCGGGCGCTTTTTTTATGCCTGATGTTATGGCGGCTGTGCGCGGGATACCTTCGGGTATGCCGGGTGCCTAGAGTCCCGGTCTGCGAACCTGCGTACAGCTGCCACCCGGGTATCGTTTCGCAGCGATGGGTGGTGGCTCCAATACTCTAGGAGCTCCGCCATGATTAAAGACAGTCCGAATCCGCCGCTTGATTCATCCCAGTTTCAAGTTTCTGCTCATCAAGCGATTAACCATTATTTGAACCCATCTTCGAAACCAGAGCCGTCAGGTAACGGAACAGGTCTATTTGCTGTGCGCGAAGGATTAGATGCAGAAACCTTATTGATCAACGCTTCAGAGGACCTGGCGTCAGTTCAAGCGCTGGCAAATCATCTAGCTTTTGAGATCGACGGTAATCCGCGCAGCGTGGCTCTGGGAATTTGTCGAATGCTGGAAGGGATTCAGTTGATGGTGGAGAAAACACTAAACCTCAATGAAAGTAGACTTCAGAGATAAATCTGAGATCGAAGATTGGGCTAATCCATGGGAGGGGGCTTGCCCCGGATGGCGCTGGATCAGTGATCGCTCCCACGCTCTGCGTGGGAGCTCTGCCTGGGACGCTCCGCGTCCCGCCACCGACACGAGTCTCACGTCCTGCGCACTTGTGACGCAGAGCGTCACGGGATGCATTCCCACGCGGAGCATGGGAACGATCGCCCCGAACCAGTCGGGGCGTTTTTCGTTCAGCGTTTACCGATCAGGCCTGATCAGCCAACCGCCAAGTAGTCCCGCCCTTCCCGTCTTCCAACACCACACCCATCGCGGTCAGTTGGTCGCGGATACGGTCGGATTCCGCCCAGTCTTTATTGGTACGAGCCGCCAGACGCGCCTGGATCAACGCATCCACCTGCGCCGCATCCACACGCCCTTCGGCGCCGGCTTGCAGGAAGTCATCGGCCTCCATCTGCAACACGCCCAGCACGCTCGCCAGTTCTTTCAGACGAGCCGCCAGACCCGCCGCCGCGTCGACATCAGTCTCACGCAAACGGTTGATCTCACGCACCATCTCGAACAGCACCGCACAGGCTTCCGGCGTGCCGAAGTCGTCGTTCATCACTTCGGTAAACCGTGCCACAAACGCTTCGCCGCCGGCAGGGGGCACGGCAGGCAAGCCTTTCAACGCATGGTAGAACCGCTCCAAGGCGCCCTTGGCGTCCTTGAGGTTGTCTTCCGAGTAGTTGATGGCGCTGCGGTAGTGGCTGGACACCAGCAAATAACGCACAACCTCCGGGTGGTACTTTGCCAGCACGTCGCGGATGGTGAAGAAGTTGTTCAAGGACTTGGACATCTTCTCGCCATTGATGCGGATCATGCCGCAGTGCATCCAGGCGTTGGCGTAGGTCTTGCCGGTGGCCGCTTCGCTCTGGGCGATTTCGTTCTCGTGGTGCGGGAACTCCAGGTCGCTGCCGCCGCCATGAATGTCGAAGGTCTCGCCCAGGCAGCAGGTGGACATCACCGAGCATTCGATGTGCCAGCCCGGACGTCCGGCGCCCCACGGCGACTCCCAGCTCGGCTCGCCGGGCTTGGTGGCTTTCCACAGCACGAAGTCGAGCGGGTCCTGCTTGGCCTCGTCGACTTCGATGCGCGCGCCGATGCGCAGGTCTTCGATTTTCTTGCGCGACAGCTTGCCGTAGCCCATGAACTTGGCGACGCGGTAGTACACGTCGCCGTTGCCCGGGGCGTAGGCGTAACCCTTGTCGATCAGGGTCTGGATCATCGCGTGCATGCCAGGGATGTGGTCCGTGGCGCGCGGTTCCATGTCCGGCTTGAGGATATTGAGGCGCGCCTCGTCCTCATGCATGGCGGCGATCATGCGCTCGGTCAGCGCGTCGAACGCCTCGCCGTTTTCATTGGCGCGGTTGATGATCTTGTCGTCGATGTCGGTGATGTTGCGCACATAGGTCAAGTCGTAGCCGCTGAAACGCAACCAGCGGGTCACCAGGTCGAAGGCAACCATGCTGCGGCCATGGCCGATATGGCAGTAGTCGTACACGGTCATGCCGCACACGTACATGCGCACCTTGTTGCCATCCAGCGGCTTGAAGACTTCTTTGGTCTTGCTGAGTGTGTTGTAGATCGTTAGCACAACGGCTTCCTTAGAGAATCACTGGCCCCACGAATCACGCAAGGTCACGGTACGGTTGAATACCGGATGACCAGGTTTGGAGTCCTTGATATCCGCGCAGAAGTAACCTTCGCGCTCGAACTGGAACCGATCTTCCGGCTGTGCGTCGCCAAGCGATGGCTCGGCACGACAACCCGTGAGAACTTGCAGAGAATCTGGGTTGATGTTGTCGAGGAAGCTTGCGCTGTCTTCGGCTTTCTCAGGGTTCGGCGAGCGGAACAGCCGATCGTACAGGCGCACTTCGCACTCGATGCTGGCAGCGGCCGGGACCCAGTGGACCACGCCCTTGACCTTGCGGCCTTCGGGGTTCTTGCCCAGGGTGTCCGGGTCGTACGAGCAGCGCAGTTCGACGATGTTGCCATCGGCGTCCTTGATGGCCTCATCGGCACGGATCACGTAGCTGCCGCGCAGGCGCACTTCGCCGTTGGGTTCCAGGCGTTTGTAGCCCTTTGGCGGCTCTTCCATGAAGTCATCGCGGTCGATGTAGATTTCACGGGCGAATGGCAACTTGCGCACGCCCAGCTCTTCTTTCTGCGGATGACGCGGCAGTTCGAGGTTTTCGACCTGGTCTTGCGGGTAGTTGGTAATCACGACCTTCAACGGACGCAACACGCACATGGCACGCGGGGCATTGGCGTCGAGGTCCTGGCGGATGCTGAACTCGAGCATGCCGAAGTCGACCACGCCGTCGGAACGGTTGGTGCCGACCATCTCGCAGAAATTGCGGATCGACGCCGGGGTGTAGCCGCGACGGCGAAAGCCAGACAACGTCGACATGCGCGGGTCGTCCCAGCCAAATACGTGCTTTTCATCCACCAGTTGCTTGAGCTTGCGCTTGCTGGTGATGGTGTAGTTCAGGTTCAGGCGGCTGAACTCGTACTGGCGCGGCTGTGCCGGCACCGGAAGGTTGCTCAGGAACCACTCGTACAGCGGACGGTGGCTTTCGAACTCCAGGGTGCAGATGGAGTGAGTGATGCCTTCGATGGCGTCCGACTGACCGTGGGTGAAGTCATAGTTGGGGTAGATGCACCACTTGTCACCGGTCTGGTGGTGGTGGGCATGGCGGATGCGGTACATGATCGGGTCGCGCAGGTTCATGTTCGGCGAGGCCATGTCGATCTTGGCGCGCAGCACGCGGGCGCCGTCCGGGAACTCACCGGCGCGCATGCGGGCAAACCAGTCGAGGTTCTCTTCTACCGAACGGTCGCGGAACGGGCTGTTCTTGCCCGGCTCGGTCAGGGTGCCGCGGTATTCCTTGGCCTGTTCCGGGCTCAGGTCGTCGACGTAGGCCTTGCCGGCCTTGATCAGCTCGATGGCCCAGTCGTGCAACTGGTCGAAATATTGCGAGGCATAGCGCACTTCACCGGACCATTCGAAACCGAGCCACTTCACGTCGCTTTCGATGGCGTCGATGTATTCCTGGTCTTCCTTGGCCGGGTTGGTGTCGTCGAAACGCAGGTGGGTGACGCCGCCGAATTCCTGGGCCAGGCCGAAGTTCACACAGATCGACTTGGCGTGACCGATGTGCAGGTAGCCGTTGGGCTCTGGCGGGAAACGGGTGACGATCTGCGTGTGCTTGCCCGAATCCAGGTCCGCCTGGATGATCGGGCGCAGGAAATTGACCGGGACGGCAGGTCCGGCCTTGGAATTCGAGGTAGGGTCGACAGTGGGCTTGCTCATAGGATCCTTGAACAGACAGGTTCGTGGCCGGGTGAGGCCAGATAAAACAAAGGGCTTATCATAGCCGAACCTGTCAACCGCCTGACAGAGCGCGGTCAAAAACTGCTGCTTTAATTGTCTTGGCGGTAAAAAACCACCTCGAAATTCCTGCAGGGCACGCTAAACTGCGCGACTTGGCCGCCGTTTAGCCAGGCAGGTAAAGCGTTTATTCGCCCAACCCCACGAATTCCCTGAAAAGAGTAGTGAACATGACTCAAGTCAAACTGACCACCAACCACGGTGACATCGTCATCGAGCTGAACGCCGAGAAAGCGCCGATCACCGTCGCCAACTTCATCGAGTACGTCAAAGCCGGCCACTACGAAAACACCGTTTTCCACCGTGTCATCGGCAACTTCATGATCCAGGGCGGCGGTTTCGAGCCCGGCATGAAAGAGAAGAAAGACAAGCGTCCAAGCATCCAGAACGAAGCGGACAACGGCCTTTCCAACGACAAGTACACCGTCGCCATGGCCCGTACCATGGAGCCGCATTCGGCCTCCGCGCAGTTCTTCATCAACGTGGCCGACAACGCCTTCCTCAACCACAGCGGCAAGAACGTGCAGGGTTGGGGTTACGCGGTGTTCGGTAAAGTCACCGCAGGCACCGACGTTGTCGACAAGATCAAAGGCGTGTCCACCACGTCCAAGGCCGGCCACCAGGACGTTCCAGCCGAAGACGTGATCCTCGAGAAAGCCGAGATCATCGAAGCGTGATATTGCTGATTTCAGATTTGCATCTGGAAGAGGAGCGCCCGGACATCACCCGGGCGTTTCTGGATCTGCTCCACGGCCGCGCCCGTGGCGCCCAGGCGTTGTACATTCTGGGCGACTTCTTCGAAGCCTGGATTGGCGACGATGGGATTACACCGTTCCAGCGCTCGATCTGCGCCGCACTGCGCGAACTGAGCGACAGCGGCACCCCGATTTTCATCATGCACGGCAACCGCGATTTCCTGATCGGCAAGGCGTTCTGCAAAGCGGCAGGCGCAACGCTGCTCAAGGACCCGAGTGTCGTGCAGCTCGCCGGCGAACCCGTGCTGCTGATGCACGGCGACAGCCTCTGCACCCGCGACCTCGGCTATATGAAGCTGCGGCGCATCCTGCGCAACCCGATGGTGCTGTTCATCCTGCGCCACCTGCCCCTGCGCACCCGCCACCGGCTGGCACGCAAGCTGCGCAGTGAAAGCCGGGCGCAAACGCGCATGAAGGCCAACGACATTGTCGATGTGACCCCCGAGGAAGTGCCACGGGTCATGCAACACTTTGGCGTACGCACCCTCGTTCACGGCCACACCCACCGCCCCGCCATTCATAAGCTGCAGATTGGTGACCAGGCGGCCAGGCGCATTGTGCTGGGGGATTGGGACAAGCAAGGGTGGGCGCTGCAGGTGGATGAGCAGGGCTTTCAACTGGCGGCGTTTGACTTCGTCAACCCGCAGTTGGCATTGCCCGGCGCCTAAACTTCAAACACCACCTATTGAATGTAAACAGAGATCAAAATGTGGGAGGGGGCTTGCTCCCGATAGCAGCGGGTCAGTCAGCCAATCTGTAACTGACCCACCGCTATCGGGAGCAAGCCCCCTCCCACATTGGATTGCATTCCAACCTCCGCGGGTCAGTGCCCGGACGCCTCCGGCCCGGCCTTGGCGCCAAACGGCGGTTTGGCCAGCCACACCAACAGCATCAACCCCACGAAGACCCACCCCATCAACGTGAAGTAATCCACGGTAGACATCATGTACGCCTGGCTGGTGAGAATCTGGTCCAGTTGCGCATAGGCCTTGTGCCCTGCCCCACCCAGCGCCTGCACGGCATCGCGCGTGGTCGAGTCATAGACGGTCATGTTCTCGCTCATGTAGGCATGGTGCTGGTCGGCGCGGCGAATCCAGATCCAGGTGGTGAGCGACGCCGCGAAGCTGCCGCCCAGGGTCCGCAGGAAGGTCGCCAGACCGGCGCCGTCGGCAATCTGCTGCGGCGGCAGGTCGGACATCAGGATGCTCAAGGTCGGCATGAAGAACAGCGCCACGCCGATACCCATGAACAACTGCACCAGGGCGATGTGCTGGAAATCCACCTCGTTGGTGAAGCTCGCACGCATGAAACAGCTCAAGCCCATCGCCAGGAATGACAGCCCCGCCAGCAGGCGCAGGTCGAACTTGTGCGCGTACTTGCCCACGAACGGCGACATCAGCACCGGCAGAATACCGATCGGCGCCACCGCCAAGCCGGCCCAGGTGGCGGTGTAGCCCATCTGGGTCTGCAGCCATTGCGGCAGGATCAGGTTGATGCCGAAGAAACCCGCATAGCCGCCGACCAACACAATGGTGCCGATACGGAAGTTGCGGTAGGCAAACAAGCGCAGGTTGACCACCGGGTGCTTGTCGGTCATTTCCCAGATGACGAATACCGCCAGGGCGATCACCGAAATGGCCGCACCGATGATGATGAAGTTGGACTCGAACCAATCCAGGTCATTGCCCTTGTCGAGGATGATCTGCAAGGCGCCGACGCCGACGATCAGGCTGAGCAGCCCGACGTAATCCATCGGTTGGTGGCTGGTCTGCACCGGGCGTTTCTTGAGCTGCGCACGCACCACCATCACCGCAAAGATGCCGATGGGCACGTTGATGAAGAAGATCCATGGCCAACTGTAGCTGTCGGTGATCCAGCCGCCGAGGATCGGCCCGGCAATCGGCGCCACCACCGTGACCATCGCCAACAGGGCCAGGGCCATGCCGCGCTTGGCCGGCGGGTACACCGCAATCAGCAAGGTTTGCGTCATCGGGTACAGCGGCCCGGCAACCAGGCCCTGCAGCACGCGAAAGCCGATCAACTCGGGCATCGAGGTGGAAATACCGCACAGGAACGACGCCAGCACGAACAGCAGGGTCGCCCACAGAAACAGCTTCACCTCGCCGAAGCGCCGGCTCAACCAACCGGTGAGCGGCAAGGCAATGGCGTTGCTCACCGCAAACGAGGTAATGACCCAGGTGCCCTGCTCCGAACTCACGCCCAGGTTGCCGGAAATGGTCGGCAACGCCACGTTGGCGATGGTGGTGTCGAGCACCTGCATGAAGGTCGCCAGCGACAGCCCGATGGTGGCCATCACCAGGCTGGGCGGCGTGAACGAGGCGTTATTGCTCATCAGCGTTGCGCAGCCTTGGGAGCGGCGACGCTGTTGTCATGGATCAACTGGTTGATCATGGCATCGGCTTCGGCCAATTGGCGGTCATACACGTTGGTGGTGAACGACGCCTTCTGCGGCGCCTGTTGCGCCAGCACCGGGCCGCTCTGGTCGTGCAGGTCTACATTGACCACAGTGCTCAAGCCGACCCGCAACGGGTGCTTGGCCAGCTCTTCGGCGTTGATATGGATGCGCACCGGCACCCGCTGCACGATCTTGATCCAGTTGCCGGTGGCGTTCTGCGCGGGCAGCAAGGCAAACGCGCTGCCAGTGCCGGCGCCCAGGCTGTCGACGGTGCCGCTGTACTTCACATCGCTGCCGTAAATGTCCGATTCGATATCCACCGGCTGGCCGATGCGCATATCACGCAGCTGGGTTTCCTTGAAGTTGGCATCGATCCACAGCTGGTCCAGCGGAATCACCGCCATCAGCGCGGTACCCGGTTGCACGCGCTGGCCCAGTTGCACGGTGCGCTTGGCCACATAGCCTGTGACCGGTGCGATCAAGGTGCTGCGCGCATTGGCCAGGTACGCCTGGCGCAGTTGCGCGGCGGCGGCCTGCACATCCGGGTGGGACGAAATCACCGTGTCATCCACCAGGGCATTGCTGGTTTTGAGTTGCTGCTCAAGGTTGGTCAAGGCGTTTTTGGCGGCGGTCAGGCTGTCACGGGCGTGGGACAATTCTTCCTGGGAGATCGCCCCGCCCTGGGCCAGGGTCTTACGCCGGTTGTAGTTGTCCTGGGCGGTCTGCACGTCAGCTTTCTGCGCGTTGACCTGGGCTTTCATCCCATCGACATTGCTGTACAAGCCGCGGACCTGGCGCACGGTGCGGGCCAGGTTGGCCTGGGCACTTTGCAGGCCGACGGCGGCGTCGTTGGGGTCGAAGTTGACCAGCACCTGGCCTTCATGGACCAGGTCGCCATCATCGGCACCAATGCTGATCACGGTGCCGGTGACCAGCGGGGTGATTTCCACCACGTTGCCATTCACATAGGCGTCATCGGTGCTTTCGTTGAAGCGCCCGTAGAACTCGTACCAGGCCCAGACGCCAATGACACCGAGGATGACGATCAGCGCCAGGCCGATCAGCATGACTTTGCGTTTGCGCGGGTTGTTGTCTTTGGTTTGTTCGGGTGCGGTGTTGCTGTCGGCAGTGGCCATGACAAATACCTCAAATTATTCCGTGCGGTTGGCTGGGGTGGTCGCGGCCACGTTGCTGGCGTTGAACCCGCCACCCAGGGCCTGCATCAATTGAATCGACAGATCGATCTGCGCAGCATTCAAGGTCGCCAACTGACGCTGGGCCTGCAGCAATTGCTGCTCGATGCTGAGCACATCCAGATAGTTACCGATGCCGGAGCTGTAGCGTTGCACCCCGGTGTCATAAGACTGCTGGGCGATATCCGCGGCGTGTTGCTGCGCCTGGATCTGCCGCCCGGTATCGCGCAGTTGCGACAGGGTGGTGCCGATGTCGCCCAAGGCTTGCACCAAGGTTTTGTTGTACTGGGCCACGGCCAGGTCGTAATCGGCGTCGCGGGCGTCGAGGTCGGCGCGCAGGCGGCCACCGTCGAAGATCGGCAGCGATATCGTCGGCGCGATATTGAAGAAGCGACTGGCCGAACCGAACATGGCGTCGCCCAACAACGATTCGGCGCCGGCGCTCGCGCTCAGGTTGAGGTTGGGGTAGAAACGGGTCTTGCTGGCGGTGATGTCCTTGCTCGCAGCTTCCACCCGCCAGCGCGCGGCGACCAGGTCCGGGCGCCGGCCGAGCAGCTCGGCGGGCAACACCGATGGCACCGCGACCGCCGTAGGTTTCAGTACATTCGGGCGCGCCAGTTCGTTGCCACGGTCCGGGCCTTTGCCGAGCAGCACAGCCAGGGCGATCTTGGCGCTTTGCAGTTGTTTTTCCGCATCGATCAACTGCGACTGGGAGCTGGCTTCCAGGCTTTCGGTTTGCTGGTATTGGTATTCGCTGTCGATGCCGGAACTCAGGCGGCGCTTGCTCAGGTCGAGCATCTGGCGGGTGCGCTTGAGGTCGTCGGCAGCCAGGTCACGCACGATATGCGCCTGGCCCAGATCGCTGTAGGCCTTGGCCACGTTGGCGGCCAGGGTCAGGCGCGCGGCCTGCTGGTCGACTTCGGCGGCGCGGGCCTGGCCCAGGGCGGCTTCCCAGGCGGCGCGCTGGCCGCCCCACAGGTCGAAGTTGTAATTGAAGCTGGCGCCGATGTTGCGCACCGTCGAATAGGCATCGCCCTCCCCGCGCGGGTCCTGGTCCTTGGCCAGCCGCGAACGACTGACACCGGCGCTGGCATCCACGGTGGGCATGCGCGCGGCGTTGGCGGCATAGGCCGCAGCTTCGGCCTGGTGCGCACGGGCACTGGCGACCTGCATATCGGGGCTGTGTTGCAGGGCTTCCTGGATCAGGCCGTCGAGCTGTGGGTCGCCGAGGCTTTTCCACCAGTCGGCGGCCGGCCAGGCGGCGCTGGACAGGCTGACACCGCTCAGGGATTTGCCGGTTTGCAAGCTATTGGCGTCGAGGCGTTTGCCTTGGGTATCAAGGCCGCTGTAGTTGGCACAACCGGCCAACGTCATCGCCATCAGCACCAGGCTGAATGCGCGTGTGTTCATCATTGTCCTACCCGCTGAAGGGTGATGGGATCACCCGCAGCTATCAGAATTTTCTTGAGGATCCGCTCCAAGGTTTCCAGCTCGCCCGCCTCAAGCACACCGGCCAGTTGGTTAAGGGCCTGGGCACCGATCTGCGGCAGCATGTCTGCCAGGCGCTGGCCGTCGGCGGTGAGCACCAACTGCACCTGGCGGCGGTCCAGGTCGGAACGCTTGCGGCTGAGCAGCTTTTTCTGCTCCAGCCGGTCGAGCATGCGCGTCATCGAGCCGCTGTCCAGGGACAGGTTGCGACATAGCTCAGCCGGTGTGTCGACACCGAACTGGGCCATGATGATCAACACCTTGAACTGCGCGGCGGTAATGCCATGGGGTTCCATATGGGTGTCGATGATGCGGTCCTTGAGGATCGCAGCGCGGCCCAGCAACAGCCCGAGATGGCAGTTGTGGAAGTTTTCAGGGGTGAAATGCGGCATCGGAAGTCACCTTATTACTGCCTAGGCAGTGAATGTGTGACGAGATATTACTGCTTAGGCAGCGAATGTCAAATGGAATAGTTAGGTTGCTTGGTAATCACATGAAAACTTGAGTGAAATACATACCAATGTGGGAGGGGGCTTGCTCCCGATAGCGGTGGGTCAGGTACAGATTAGCTGACTGACACACTGCTATCGGGAGCAAGCCCCCTCCCACATTTTTGACCGCGCGCTGTTTAGAAATCGCGCTTGTAGAAGATGTCCAGCGAACTGGCGACGCCGGTGGCCACTTCCAGGTACACCTTCTTGCTCAGCAGGTAGCGCAACGCGATGGTATTGGCCGGTTCGAACACCCCAACCCCGTAACGCAGGCTGAGTTTTTCGTTGATTTTGCCGCTGGCCACCACCGCCGTGCTGTTGCCGCTGCCTTGGGTATCCAGGTCGAAATCCTGGATACCCAACTTGGTGGCGATGTCCGAGGTCACCCCGGCGCTGCCCATCAGGCCCAGGCCCAAGGCGGCTTCGGCGAGCATGTTGTTGTCTTCACCGTTGTTGGTGCGCGAACGCCCCAGCACCAGGTAGGACAACGCGTCTTCCTGGGCCATGGCGGGCTCGGAGAAGATCTGCGTGGTCGGCTGCTCGGCGCTGCCGCTCAAACGAATGCCGGCGGTAACCGTGCGGGAGGACTCGGTGGTCACGCGCACCGCCTCGATATCCAGGAACGGCTGATCCAACGGCCCGGCGAACAACAGGCGCGCACGGCGCACATTCAGGCGCTGGCCGTAGGCCCGGTAACGGCCATCGTTGAGCCACAGTTCGCCACGGGTGTCCATGTTGTCGCCGATATGCACATGGCCTTGCACTTTGGCGGTGAGGCCAAAGCCGGCGAAGTTGAGTTGGTCTTCGCCCACTTCCACGTCGATATCCATGGCCATCACCATCGGCGGTTTGCCTTCTTCGGTCTGGCTGCCGACGATCACCGTGTCATCGGACACCTTGACCGTCGACGGCGGCAGCTCGCGCACGGTGATATCGCCGCGCGGGATGTGCACCTTGCCGGCAATCGCCAGCTTGTCGTCCTTGAGGCTGATCTTCAGGTCGGGCGCCACTTCCAATACGGCATAGGGCTCGACCGTCACCGGCAGTTGCGAACCCTTGAGGCTCAGGTCCACCACCAGGGCGCGGCCCCAGTCGATCTGGCCCTTGAGACTGCCCTGCCCGGCCTTGCCACTGTGCCAGGCGCCATCGAGCTGCACGCTTTCGCCGGCAATCAGCGCTTGCACGTTCAGGCCTTCCAGACTCACCGGCAGCTCGGGCCCGGAGATTTCGCCATCGACCAGATTGACGCTGCCGTTGACCTGGGGTGCGAGCAGGCCGCCGGAAATCCGCCCGTTGCCATTGAGCTTGCCGCTGAGTTTTTCCACCATCGGCACGAACGGTCGCGCCACCGCCAGGTCCAGCCCGGTGAGACTGAAATTGCCGGTGATCGGCTTGCTGGCCGGCAACGGATTGATCTGCGCCTGCAACAGCAACTCGCCGAGCTTGCCGCCACGGAAGTTCAACTGAGTGTCGATGCGCTTGGGGTTGAGGGTGGTTTCCAGCTTGAGGGTGTCGTACGGGAAATCCAGCCACTGGTGCTTGTCCTTGACGCGCAGGGTGCCGCCACCGGCGTCCACCGACACCACGCCTTTGGGGCCGCTGGCCGGCAGATCGAGTTGCACGTCGGCATTGAGCCTGCCCTGCCAGGCGAAGTCCTTGGGCAAAAAGCCCGCGAGGCTGTCGAGGGGGAATTGCTTGAGGTGGTAACGCAGCTTCGGCTCGGGCATCAGGCGCTGGTCTTCGCCGCACAGGCTGGCGCCACCGGACACCCAGCAATGGGCGGCAAAGGTCAGCTTGCCATCGGCCAGGCGCTCGACTTTCGCCGGGGCTTGCAGCCGCCAGTCCTGGCCACCCGCTTGCACGTCACCACTGGCAAGGCGCCCGCGCCAGTTGCCTTTATCGAGGTTGCCGTCCAGGGCAAGGGCCAGCTTGAGCAAAGGACCGGCCAGATCCAGTTGGACCTTCTGGCTCTTGATATCACCCTGGGCGCTGGCGGTGAGCGTACCGACCTGGGTCTCGCCGCTCTGAATGCCGCTGCCCTTGAGGTCGATCCTGGCGCGCTGGGCGCTGTCCAGTGTCGCGTCGAGGCTGAGGTTTTGCAGGCGATTGTCGGCCAATGCCAGTTGCTGGCCCTTGAGGTTGAGCTTGCCTTGCGGCGCTTTCAGAGTGCCGGTGACATCGACGCGGCCGTTAATCTGCCCACGCAGTTGCGGCCAGAGCTGGGCCAGGCGGGCCAGCTTGATGTCGATCTGCCCGGCCAGGCGTTGCTGCAGGCTGCCGCTGCCGTTGATGCGGTTGTCGCCCAGGCGGATGTCCAGGTTGGCGAGGGTCCATTGTTCCCCCGCGCCTTCGGCCTTGGCGGCCAGCACGGCGGTTTGCCCGCGCAGACGGCCCTTGAGGTCAAGGTCGGCGTTGAGCTTGAGTTGCTCGTTTCTGAATTCGCCTTTGCTGCGCAGCGGCCCGGCCAGGGTGCCGGGCAACTCAGCGACCCAATACGCCGGGTTCAACGCGGTCAAATCCAACGCGGTGTCCCAGGCGATGCCGTCCGCGAACTGTACGTTCAAACGGCCTTCGGCCTTGCCCTGGCCGGCCGTCAGCTTCAGCTCGGGCAGGAAGATTTGCTTGAGGTCACCACTGAACGGTGTAACCACGTTGAACTTGCCCGCCGGGCCGTCGAGATCGGCCTTGAGGTTGCCCAGGTAGTTGCCGTCTTTATAGGAAACTTCACCGTTGAAGGTGCGCAAGGTGACCTGCGGTTCGTCGATCAGCGGATACAGGCGATGCCAGGGAAAATCCAGCCAGGCGATGTTGGCATCGGCACTGAAGCCTTGTTGCCAGTCCAGGTTGGCGCTGAGCTTGAGGCTTTGCTGGTCGCCGGCTGTCAGGTCCAGGCCGGCGATGTGCGCGCCCTTGGCGTCGACCTTGCCTTGCAGCAGCAGGTCCACCGGGCCTTTTTCCGCCGGTAGCAGCGCTTTGCCAAGCAATTGGTAACCGTTTTTCAGGTCGCCCTTGGCGCTCAGGTCCAATTGATTGAGTTGCAAGGTGTCGGGCAGATCGGCGCTGGGTTTGAAGGCGTCTGCGGTGATGCGCAATTGCGCCGGCAGATTGTCCACCAGCGGCTGCAACTCGCCACTGAGCTTGGCCGGCAGATAGCCGCTGCTGTCGGCGTCGAGCTTGAGTGTCTTGAGCAAGTCGCCATCGACCTTGAGGGCCACCGTCCACGGTGCGCCGCCCGGCGCGTAAGGCAGGCTGAGATGACCGCTGGCCGTCAAAGGCCAGTCGCCGACAGGTTGCAGCAGGCCGGCGAGGTCCAGCACCAGGCCGTCCCGTTGCAGGTGCACGGCGTCGATCTGCATACCTGAGGAGGTCCAGTGCGCCGCCAGTTGCAGGCCCTTGAGTTCTTCGCTGCCGTTGAACAACAGGCTACCGACGCGAACGTCGCCCAACTGGATGGCCAGCGGCAGTTTCAGGTCGGGCAAAGCGATGGGCCCGCTGCTGCTCGCTTCGGCGCTGGGGGGAAATTGCAGGCTGACCCGCTCCACATCCAGGCGATCGATACACAGGGTCATACGCAACAGGCACCCCGGCGACCACTCAAACTTGGGCGCATCAAGCTCGACGCGGCTGCTGTCTTGCTGCCATAGCAGGTGATCGGCGCTCCACTGTCCGCCCAGACGCCCCTGGAAGTTTTCCAGGCTCAAACCCGGCACCTGGCCCAGTGCCCAGCGGCTGCCCGCCTGGGTTCCGAGTACCGACCACAGCGCCAATACCGCCACGGCGAGGATGGCCATCAGGACCAGCCCCGCTATTTTCAAACCACGCATCACAGCTCAGGCCCCATGGAAAAGTGCAATCGAATGCCGCCCGGGTCTTCCAGGGCATGGGCCAGGTCGAGGCGGATCGGGCCAACCGGCGAGACCCAGCGCACGCCCACACCTACACCGGTTTTCAGGCTGGGCATTTCCAGGGTATTGAACGAGTTGCCCTGGTCGATAAAGGTCGCGATCCGCCATTTTTCGGCGATGGAATATTGATACTCGGCACTCAGCGCCACCATATAGCGGCCGCCGATGCGGTCCCCGCGATCGTTCTCCGGTGACAGGGTCTGGTATTCATAGCCGCGCACGCTCTGGTCGCCACCGGCAAAGAAGCGCAGCGACGGCGGCACCGACTTGTAGCCGTTGGTGGCGCTGCCGCCCACTTGTGCGCGGCCCAGGAACCGGTGGTTATCCCACAAGGTGGTCAAGCCCTTGATCGTGGCCGTGCCGTACAGCAGATTGGTGTCGGAACCGAGCCCTTCCTTGGCGACCTTGCTGTCGAACATCAGGCGATAACCGTTGTGCGGATCGATGCGGTTGTCGCTGCGCAGGTAGGAGTAGCTGATCCCCGGCATCACCAGGTTGCTCAGGCCCGAGTCATTGCCCAGGCGGTATTCTTCACGCTGGTACTTGAGCGAGATAACCCGTGTCCAGCCGCTGGGCAATTTACTGTGCCATTCGGGCCCGACGGTGAGCAGCTTGCTCAGGGTGTCGGTGTTGGCCAGCTCTTCATTCTGGTAACCGCCGGCGAAGCGCAGTTTGTCGGTGAGCGGTGGGTCGAGCGGAACGTCATACCACAGGCCGACGTTCTGGCGTGGCGCCGAAAGCTCGGCCTCCCAGCCATAACTGTGGCCCTGGGGATTGACCCAGTGGCGCGTCCAGTTGGCCTTGCCGCGCGGGCCGACGTCCGTCGAGAAACCCAGGCCCAGGCCCATCGTGCGTGGCTTGCGCGTGTCCAGTTGCACGGCCACCGGAATCACGTCGTTGGTCGAGGCCGTGGGGCTGGCGTCCACGCGCACGCTGTCGAAGAAGCCACTGCCTTGCAGGTTCTGGTTGAGTTCGGCGATCAGTTCGGAGTCGTAAGGGGTGCCACTTTCAAAGGGCACCATGCGTTGCAGCAGTTCTTCATCGAAGGGGGTGTCGCCGCTAAAGCTGACCTTGCCCATGCTGTAGCGCGGGCCGCTGTCGTAAACCAGCTCGATATCGGCGACGCCCGCCTGGGGATCGACGGAGAGCGTCTGACGCGTAAAGCGCCCGCTGAAAAAGCCGTAGCGCGAGGCCTGGTTCTGGATCAGACGCTTGGCATCATCGTAATGACCGTGGTTGAGCACCGCGCCGGGCTTGAGATCGTCACTGGCGGGCACACGAAACGCCTTGAGGCTCGCCGCCGGGCCGTCGACCCGCAGGGTGACGTTGCGCAAATGCACGGGCTCGCCGGGGTCGATGGTGAGGATCAGGCGCGGGTTCTTGCCGCCCTGCACATCGCTGGCGATCTGTGGCTGATAGAAGCCCAGGGCCTGGGCCGCTTTGCGCGCCTGCTCCTCGGCGCCACGGCTGAACCGCAGCAGCGCTTCTTCATCACGATCGCCCACCCCGCCGATGTAGCCTTCGATGTTGGCTTTCAGCGCGTCGTTAGAGGGCTTGATCCGCACGTCCAATTCGCTTTGCGCCCATGCGCCGCAGCTTGTGAACAGCAGGATCAAGCCGCTGGTAAATCTTCCTGGAAACTTCATAGGCGCGGATGCTACACGAGCGAGAGAGGAACTTTGAACCCGGATTTGTCTGAATAATTCTGTCTCAAGTCGCTGCAGCACTTAACGGCTGGGGGTTGGGATGGAAAAACACATGCTCCAGCACAGGTCCTACGGCAATTTCACCGATTTCCTCATAGCCCTGGCGCTTATAGAACTCCAGGTAACGGGAATTGCCCGTGTCGAGCACCACGCCCGATGAATGCGGGTCTTCGGCGCACCAATTGTGAACCGCTTCAAGCAATTGTTCGCCGTAGTGGTGGCCCTGCAACTGCGGGTGAATGCCCAGCAATGGCAACACATGCACCGACTCGCTGGGCAGGCATGCCATGACGGCCTGATGGTATTCAAGATAACGCCGCGTGCCGCGTACCCCGGTGCTCAGCCACATGCGGATTTGCCAGGCCCAGCTCTCGGTGATGCCCAGGCGCCGTTGCGGCGGGGCGATCAGGGCAACGCCGACCAGACGGTCGTTGACGAACAGGCCAATGGCCGGAAGCTTCTGGAAGAAATGTTGCTTGACCAGCTCCCGCACGGTGGCGCGCACCCGCTGTTCATAACCGGGGCGCTCGGCTTCGAAGATGTAGGCGAAGGTCGGTTCGTGACGGTAGGCCTGGTACAGCAGGGAACGCGCTTCGCGGGAATAGCCGCTATTGAGCACACGAATTTCGGCAGCGGCCATCGAAGTGTCAGGCATAACAGTCAATCTCCTGGACGCCACTCAAAGAGGTGGCGTTCTTATGGGTACGAACCTGTGCAGCGCCAGTCGTTCCCAGACATTAGCAGCGCATGCGTCCTACCGCCACGCTGGCCCCCGTCCGACTTGTCGGCTAGCATCGCCCTTTTGCCAGACCGGACTGCCGACCATGAAAATCGTCTCCTTCAATATCAACGGGCTGCGTGCCCGCCCTCATCAGCTGGCGGCGCTGATCGAAAAGCATCAACCGGATGTCATCGGCCTGCAGGAAACCAAGGTCCACGATGACCAGTTCCCGCTGGCCGAAGTCCAGGCGCTGGGCTATCACGTTTATTACCATGGCCAGAAAGGCCACTACGGCGTGGCCCTGCTCTCGCGCAAAGAGGCGTTGAGCCTGCACAAAGGCTTTGCCAGCGATGAAGAAGACGCCCAGCGCCGTTTCATCTGGGGCACCTTCGCCGACGAGAACGGCCACCCGGTCACTGTCATGAACGGCTACTTCCCCCAAGGCGAAAGCCGCGACCACCCCACCAAATTCCCGGCCAAGCAGCGCTTCTACGAAGACCTGCAACAGCTGTTGGAAAGCCAGTTCAGCAACGATCAGGCCCTGGTGGTGATGGGCGACGTGAATATTTCCCCGCAGGACTGCGACATCGGCATCGGCGCCGACAATGCCAAACGCTGGCTGAAAACCGGCAAGTGCAGCTTCCTGCCGGAAGAGCGCGAATGGATGGCCCGCCTGAAAAACTGGGGCCTGGTGGACAGCTTCCGGCACTTGAACCCTGAGGTGACCGACCGCTTCAGCTGGTTCGATTACCGCAGCCGTGGCTTTGAGGATGAGCCCAAGCGTGGGCTGCGCATCGACGTGATCATGGCGTCCACCGGCCTGGTGCCTCGGCTCAAGGACGCGGGAGTGGATTACGATTTGCGCGCGTTGGAAAAACCGTCGGACCATGCGCCGATCTGGTTGGAGTTGAGCTGATTCCGCTGACTCTACCCGGTCAATGTGGGAGGGGGCTTGCTCCCGATAGCAGTGTGTCAGTCAGCTGATCTGTAGCTGATACACCGCCATCGGGAGCAAGCCTCCTCCCACATTTTGACTTGTGGCGTGACGGTCACATTCCTGCAATCCAACTGACTTAATCTCGCGGCACTCCCTTTGGCTGACGAAGGTGTCGGCATGATGCTGCGCGTTCTATTACTGCTGGCCCTTTTCCCTTTCTTCGCGGTGTCCGCCCCGCTGCCCCTGCCTGATCAAGGCCCGGCATTGCGTATCCAGGGCTCCAACACCATTGGCGCGGGTTTGGTCCCGGCATTGGTCAGGGGCTTGATGGAGCAGCAGGGTTTGCAAGGTGTGCACAGCGAACCCGCCGAGAGCGCCAATGAACAGCGTGTGATCGGCAAGACCCGTGAGGGCAAAACCGTGAGGGTCGACGTCGCCGCCCATGGTTCCAGCACCGGGTTTGCCGCGCTGAAAACCCACAGCGCCGACCTCGCCGCCTCGTCCCGCCCGATCAAAGACAGCGAACGGGTAGACCTCGCGCCCCTCGGCGACCTGAAAAGCCCCGGCGCCGAACACGTGATCGCTATTGACGGCTTGGCGATCATCCTTAACCCGCGCAATCCGCTGAACACCCTCAACACCGAGCAACTGGCGCAGATTTTCAATGGCGAAATCAGCTCCTGGGAAACACTCGGCGGCAGTGGCGCAACCATTCATCTGTACGCGCGGGACGATCAGTCCGGCACCTATGACACCTTCAAGGAGTTGGTGCTGAACCGACGCGGCAAACCGCTGGCCGCGTCAGCCCAGCGTTTCGAGTCCAGCGAAGCGCTGTCCGATGCGGTCAGCCAAGACCCCCAAGGCATCGGTTTTATCGGCCTACCCTACGTACACCAAGCCAAGGCCGTGGCGATTGTCGATGGCGACTCGCAACCGATGCCGGCGCTGAACAGCTTGATCGCCACCGAGGATTACCCGCTGTCACGGCGGTTGTACTTTTATCTGCCGCCGGCGACGCGTAATCCTTGGGCCAAGGCTTTGGTGGACTTTGCTCAAAGCGATCAGGGCCAGGCGATCGTGGCGGCCAACGGCTTTGTCGCCCAGCACGTGCAGGCGATTGGCGTAGCCCCACGCGCCTCGATGCCCGAGGCGTATCAGGCCATTGCGCGCAGCGCCCAGCGCTTGACGGTGAATTTTCGTTTCGAGGAAGGCAGCGCCAGCCTGGACAACAAGGCGCGCCAGGATGTGCAGCGGGTGGTGGCGTATCTGCAAAGCCACGACAAACTGCACAAGCAGGTGACGCTGGTGGGCTTCGGCGATGCCAAGAATGATCCGCAGCGGGCGGCCTTGCTGTCCAAGTTGCGGGCCATGGCGGTGCG
This sequence comes from Pseudomonas sp. R2-37-08W, assembly GCF_003851705.1. NCBI lineage: Bacteria > Pseudomonadati > Pseudomonadota > Gammaproteobacteria > Pseudomonadales > Pseudomonadaceae > Pseudomonas > Pseudomonas sp. R2-37-08W. Next base: position 3,550,797 of record NZ_CP027728.1, read on the forward strand.
CAGGGAACTGGTGAAAAGCGGCGTGGTGCTGCGCGATATTCGAGGGTTTGGCGCGCAGATGCCGGTGGCGGCAAATACCGAGGATGAGGGGCGGATCAAGAATCGGCGGGTGGAGGTTTGGGTGTACTGAATCTTGGGGTTTGTGGTGCTTGGACTGGCCTCATCGGGAGCAAGCCCCCTCCCACATTTTGACTGTATTCACAAATCTAAGTGTGGGAGGGGGCTTGCTCCCGATGGCAGGCGACGCGGTGCTACTGCCCGCCGCGCATCAACTCCTTGGGCACATACTTGCCAATCTCGAACTTGCCGATCGCCGCACGGTGCACTTCGTCCGGGCCGTCGGCCAGGCGCAGGGTGCGTTGCATGGCGTACATATAGGCCAACGGGAAGTCGTTGGATACGCCGGCGCCGCCGTGAATCTGGATTGCACGATCGATCACCTTCAGCGCCACGTTCGGCGCGACCACCTTGATCTGGGCGATTTCGCTTTTGGCGACTTTATTCCCCACGGTGTCCATCATGTACGCCGCTTTCAAGGTCAGCAGCCGCGCCATATCGATCTCCATGCGCGAGTCGGCGATCTTGTCGATGTTGCCCCCCAGGCGCGCCAGCGGCTTGCCGAACGCGCTGCGACTGACCGAGCGCTTGCACATCAATTCCAACGCGCGCTCGGCCATGCCGATCGAACGCATGCAGTGGTGGATACGGCCAGGGCCAAGGCGACCCTGGGCGATCTCAAACCCACGGCCTTCACCCAGCAGTACGTTTTCGTACGGCACGCGCACGTTGTCGAACAGCACTTCGGCGTGGCCGTGGGGCGCGTCGTCGTAGCCGAATACCGGCAGCGGGCGCAGGATTTTTACGCCGGGGGTGTCCACCGGCACCAGAATCATCGAATGCTGTTGGTGGCGTGGCGCATCCGCGTTGCTCAGGCCCATGAAGATCAGGATCTTGCAGCGCGGGTCGCAGGCGCCGGAGGTCCACCACTTCTTGCCGTTGATCACCCATTCATCGCCCTGGCGTTCGGCGCGGGCGGCCATGTTGGTGGCGTCCGAGGAGGCCACGTCCGGTTCGGTCATGGCGAAGGCGGAACGAATCTCACCGCGCAGCAGCGGTTCAAGCCAGCGTTGTTTCTGCTCTTCATTGGCGTAGCGCACCAGCACTTCCATGTTGCCGGTGTCGGGGGCGGAACAGTTGAACGGTTCCGGACCCAACAGCGAGCGGCCCATGATTTCGGCCAGCGGTGCATATTCGAGGTTGCTCAGGCCGGCGCCCAGCTCGGATTCCGGCAGGAACAGATTCCACAACCCTTCGGCTTTGGCCCGGGCTTTGAGTTCTTCCATGATCGCGGTGGGCTGCCAGCGGTCACCTTCGCTGACCTGGCGTTCGAACACCGGCTCGGCCGGGTAGACGTAAGCGTCCATGAATGCGCTGACGCGTTCACGCAGTTCCTGAACCTTGGGCGAATAGGCGAAATCCATGAGCAGCTCCCTTCTCTGAGAGGTTGTTTAAGTCATGCAATCGATGCTAGAACAGCGCTGATAATTTACCTAGCCTATTCTCGGCGTGTATTAACATTCATCACCGATATATGATCGGCGTATGAATACCTAACAATAAGAGTGCAACGACATGAATCTGAGCAAGGTCGACCTCAACCTCTTTATCGTCTTCGACGCGATCTATACCGAAGCCAACCTGACCCGCGCCGGGCAGATTGTCGGCATCACCCAGCCGGCAGTGTCCAATGCGCTGGCACGCCTGCGCGAGACCTTCAACGACCCGCTGTTCGTGCGCACCGCCCAGGGCATGGTGCCCACACCGATGGCACAGAACATCATCGGCCCGGTGCGTAATGCGTTGTCGTTGCTGCGGGTTTCAGTGCAGGAAAGCCGGATTTTCAATCCGCAACAGGCGGCCAAGACCTACCGCATCAGCATGACCGACCTGACCGAAGCGGTCATTCTGCCAGCGCTGTTCCAGCGCCTGCGTCGCCTGGCGCCGACGGTGGTGATCGAGAGCTTTTTGTCCAAACGCCGCGAAACCACCAAGGAGCTGGCCGCCGGGCGCCTGGACTTTGCCGTGGATGCGCCGCTCAACACCGACCCGCAGGTGCGCCACGTCAAGCTGATGGAAGACCGCTACGTGTGCGCCATGCGCAAGGGCCATCCGATGGCAGGCAAGGACAAATTCAGCCTGGATGACTACCTGTCCCTGACCCATATCCATATTTCCAGCCGCCGCAACGGGCTGGGCCATGTCGACCTGGCCCTGGGCAAGATGGGCATCCAGCGCAAGATCGCCCTGCGCTCCCAGCACTACCTGATGGCGTCGCAGGTATTGCAGCAGACCGACATGGTCATGACCGTACCCGAACGCTTCGCCCGCCGCCATGAACTGCACTGGTTCAACTTGCCGGTCAATGATGTGCCAGCGGTGGAAACCCACCTGTATTGGCACGAAAGCACCGACCAGGACCCGGCCAACCGCTGGATGCGCGAGCAGATGATCGAGTTGTGCCAGCAGGTAACTGCCCACGAAAAAAAGCTGGATAAACAACAAGCCTGAGGTGAAGGAGTTCCCCTGTGGGAGGGGGCTTGCCCCCGATGGGCGCGCAGCAGTCCTTGACGTTTACGTCAACCTGCAATTAGCTTAGCGTCAAGACCTTCCTGAGCACCGCCATGAGCACCACCTACAGCATCTCCGACCTTGCCCGCGAGCTCGATATCACCACCCGCGCCATTCGCTTCTATGAGGAACAAGGCCTGCTGGCCCCGGAACGTCGGGGCCAGGAACGTATTTACTCGGCGCGGGACAAGGTCAGCCTCAAGCTGATTCTGCGCGGCAAGCGCATCGGTTTCTCCCTGGCCGAATGCCGCGAGCTGATCGAACTCTATGACCCCACCAGCGGCAACCACATCCAACTCAACAGCATGCTCGCAAAAATTGCTGAACGCCGCGAGCAGCTCGAGCAACAGTTGCTGGATATCGAACAGATGAAGCTGGAACTGGACACCGCCGAAGAGCGCTGCACCCAGGCACTGGCAACTACCATGAGCCAGGCCGGCCATTGATCAGAAGGTAACCATCATGTCCCTCCCCTCACACGTACGCTTGGTGGAAGTCGGCCCGCGCGACGGTTTGCAGAACGAAGCCCAGCCGATCAGCGTGGCCGACAAGGTGCGGTTGGTGGACGCCTTGAGCGGCGCTGGCTTGAGCTATATCGAGGTCGGCAGTTTCGTGTCGCCCAAATGGGTGCCGCAGATGGCCGGCTCCGCCGAGGTGTTCGCGCAGATCCAGCGCAAGCCTGGCGTGACCTACGGTGCGCTGGCGCCGAACCTGCGCGGCTTTGAAGATGCGCTGGCGGCTGGGGTCAAGGAAGTCGCGGTATTTGCGGCGGCGTCCGAAGCGTTTTCCCAACGCAATATCAACTGCTCCATCAGCGAGAGCCTGGAGCGGTTTGCACCGATCATGGCGGCGGCCCGGCAGCATGGGGTCAGCGTGCGCGGGTATGTGTCGTGTGTGTTGGGTTGCCCCTATGAAGGCGAAATCGCCGCGCAACAGGTCGCGGCGGTCGCCCGCGAACTGTATGCCATGGGCTGCTATGAAGTGTCCCTGGGCGACACCATCGGCACCGGCACGGCCGGCGCGACCCGGCGGCTGTTCGAGGTGGTCGGTGCACAGGTGCCGCGCGACAAGCTCGCAGGGCATTTCCATGACACCTACGGCCAGGCGATCGCCAATATCTACGCCAGCCTGCTGGAAGGTATCCAGGTATTCGACAGCTCTATCGCGGGCCTCGGCGGCTGCCCTTATGCCAAGGGCGCGAGCGGTAACGTCGCCACCGAGGATGTGGTGTACCTGCTCAATGGGCTGGGGATCGACACGGGTATCGACCTGGAGCGCTTGATTGACGCCGGCCAGCAGATCAGCCAGGTGCTGGGACGGGCGAGCGGCTCACGGGTGGCGAAGGCGCGTAACGCCGGTTGAGTAGCACGGATGTGACAATGTGTTACCGCACGCTGACACAGCGGGTAACGAGGGAACAAAATTCGTCGCATCTTTTGAAAGATATAGCCTGCTGAAAAATCAAGGCATTGATTTTAAAGGACTTTAAAAAGTTGGCACGGCTTCTGCTATCTCTACTGCATAACAAAAATAAAAAGCGCCAAACCTAATAAAAATAAGACGAAACGACTCTGACATAACAAAAACAACACGGCAGAGACGCAGCTAACAGATTTTTTTGGAGAAGATGTGCTTCGCAGGGTACGGCATGCCGAAACCCGCAACCGGTCAGAGAAAAATAAAACTACCTCAGGTAGCTACCCACTGGTTGGATCGTTTACGAAGAAGCAGATCAGCGTTCAAAAAAATACGTTTGCTCTTGACCCCGGATGGGGGTCGCCAAAACAGCGGTAAAGGGTAACGGTTGCCAAAAACAACAATAGACCGCCCCTCAATAATAAAAAAAGAGCACGCAACGACAAATTAAAGGGGACCTTCGGGTCCCCTTTGTGCTTTCTGGCTGATCATTCCCATGCTCTGCGTGGGAATGTCTCCTGTGACGCTCCGCGTCGCGCCAGCCGCTGCACGTTTCGGCTACTGCGCTAAGGTGACGCAGAGCGTCAGGGGCTGCATTCCCACGCAGAGCGTGGGAACGATCTATCGGGCAGGTCGACCCGGCCATGATCCCGGTACGCAAGCTGGATAAGTCGAATTCGCCAAGGCGCGGGTGATCGAGCAGCGCAATGAACATGGTCGGCACGCCGTACAAGCCCGTGGCGCGTTCTTCGGCGACGGCGGTAAGCGTGAGCAGTGGGTCGAAGCCGTCATTGGGGTAGATCATGGTAGTGCCGTGGGTGATGCAGCCGAACGCACGGGCATGCACTTCCACGGTCTCGGCCAGTTGCCGCCAGGTGTAGCGGCAGTGCTGATGACGCACCACCAGCTTCACCCTCGGGATAACGCGCGACAGTCCGATCAAAGGCCTGGCCAATGGTCTCGGCCAGCAAGGTCTTGTCCTGGGAGCCACGGCTGTAGCTCAGGTTCGGTTGATCCATAACGGCCCCTGTTGTCTTTTTTGTAGGTTGACGTAAACGTAAACTACGATTGACAGCGCCTCAACGCAAGCTTACGTTAACGTAAAGGTGAGCGCCCTCCTCCGCGGCTCGCCGACACAACAACAAAAGCTCACATTAAGGTGCCTGTCCATGAGTTACCCGTCCCTGAACTTCGCCCTCGGTGAGACCATCGACATGCTGCGCGACCAGGTGCAGGCCTTTGTGGCCAAGGAAATTGCTCCCCGCGCTGCCCAGATCGACATCGACAACCTGTTCCCCGCCGACCTGTGGCGCAAGTTCGGCGATATGGGCCTGCTGGGCATCACCGTGCCGGAAGAGTACGGCGGTGCCGGCCTGGGTTACCTGGCGCACGTGGTAAGCATGGAAGAAATCAGCCGTGGCTCGGCCTCGGTAGCGTTGTCCTACGGCGCTCACTCCAACCTGTGCGTCAACCAGATCAACCGCAACGGCAGCCACGAACAAAAACTCAAGTACCTGCCCAAGCTGATCAGCGGCGAGCACATCGGCGCGCTGGCCATGAGCGAGCCGAACGCCGGCTCCGACGTGGTCTCGATGAAACTGCGCGCCGACAAGCAGGGTGACGCTTACGTGCTCAACGGCAGCAAGACCTGGATCACCAACGGTCCCGACGCCCACACCTACGTGATCTACGCCAAGACCGACCTGGAAAAAGGTGCCCACGGCATCACCGCCTTCATCGTCGAGCGTGACTGGAAAGGCTTCAGCCGCAGCAACAAGTTCGACAAGCTGGGCATGCGCGGCTCCAACACCTGCGAGCTGTTTTTCGATGACGTGCACGTCCCCGAGGAAAATATCCTCGGCGTGCTCAACGGCGGCGTCAAAGTGCTGATGAGCGGCCTCGATTACGAGCGCGTGGTGCTCTCCGGCGGCCCCACCGGCATCATGCAGGCCTGCATGGACCTGATCGTGCCCTACATCCACGACCGCAAGCAGTTCGGCCAGAGCATCGGCGAATTCCAGCTGATCCAGGGCAAGGTCGCCGATATGTACACCCAGCTCAACGCCAGCCGCGCCTACCTCTACGCGGTGGCCCAGGCCTGCGAGCGCGGCGAGACCACACGCAAGGATGCGGCCGGGGTGATCCTCTACAGCGCCGAGCGCGCCACGCAAATGGCCCTCGATGCGATCCAGATCCTCGGCGGCAACGGCTACATCAATGAATTCCCCGCCGGGCGCCTGCTGCGGGACGCCAAGCTGTACGAAATCGGCGCCGGCACCAGTGAAATTCGACGGATGTTGATCGGTCGCGAACTGTTCAACGAAACCCGCTGAGGAGCGCGCCCATGGCCACCCTGCACACCCAGCTCAACCCACGCTCGGCGGAATTTATCGCCAACAGCGCGGCGATGCGCCAACAGGTCGACGCGCTGCACAGCCTGCTCGCCCAGGTCCAACAAGGCGGCGGCGCCAAGGCCCAGGAACGCCACACCTCACGCGGCAAGCTGCTGCCGCGCGAGCGCATCGATCGCTTGCTCGACCCGGGCTCGCCGTTCCTCGAATTGAGCCAGTTGGCCGCCCATCAGGTGTATGGCGAAGACGTGCCGGCCGCCGGTGTGATTGCCGGCATCGGCCGCGTGGAAGGCGTCGAATGCATGATCGTCGCCAATGATGCCACCGTCAAAGGCGGCTCCTATTACCCGCTGACCGTCAAAAAACACTTGCGCGCCCAGACCATCGCCGAGCAGAACCGCCTGCCGTGCATTTACCTGGTGGACTCCGGCGGAGCCAACCTGCCGCGCCAGGACGAAGTGTTCCCGGACCGCGAGCACTTCGGGCGGATCTTCTTCAACCAGGCCAATATGAGCGCCCAGGGCATCCCGCAGATTGCCGTGGTGATGGGCTCGTGCACGGCCGGTGGCGCGTATGTGCCGGCCATGGCCGACGAAGCGATCATGGTGCGCCAGCAAGCGACTATCTTCCTCGCCGGCCCGCCGCTGGTGAAGGCCGCCACCGGCGAAGTGGTCAGCGCCGAAGACCTCGGCGGTGCCGATGTGCACTGCCGGATTTCCGGCGTGGCCGACCACTATGCCGACAACGATGAACACGCCCTGGCCCTGGCCCGTCGCAGCGTGGCCAACCTCAATTGGCGCAAGCTGGGCGAGTTGCGCCAACGTCCGCCAGTGGCGCCGCTGTACAGCAGCGAAGAGCTTTACGGCGTGATCCCGGCCGATGCCAAGCAGCCGTTCGACGTGCGCGAAGTGATCGCCCGGCTGGTGGACGGTTCGGTATTCGATGAGTTCAAGGCGCTGTTCGGCGCCACCCTGGTCTGTGGCTTTGCGCACCTGCACGGCTATCCGGTGGCGATCCTGGCCAACAACGGGATCCTGTTCGCCGAAGCCGCGCAGAAAGGCGCGCACTTTATCGAGCTGGCCTGCCAGCGCGGGATTCCGCTGCTGTTCCTGCAGAACATCACCGGCTTCATGGTCGGCCAGAAGTACGAAGCCGGCGGTATCGCCAAGCATGGCGCCAAGTTGGTCACGGCGGTGGCGTGCGCCAAGGTGCCGAAGTTCACGGTGATCATCGGCGGCAGTTTCGGCGCCGGTAACTACGGCATGTGCGGTCGTGCCTATGACCCGCGTTTCCTGTGGATGTGGCCCAACGCACGCATCGGCGTGATGGGCGCCGAACAGGCGGCGGGCGTGCTGGTGCAGGTCAAGCGCGAGCAGGCAGAGCGCGCAGGCTTGGCATTCAGTGCCAGCGATGAAGCGGCGATCAAGCAGCCGATCCTCGACCAGTATGAAACTCAGGGCCACCCCTACTATTCCAGCGCACGCTTGTGGGATGACGGCGTCATCGATCCGCTGCAGACCCGCGACGTGCTGGCCCTGGCGCTGGCCGCCGCGCTGAATGCCCCTATCGAGCCGAGCCGCTTCGGCGTGTTCCGCATGTAATCGGAGCTGTACCCATGAGCGAATTCAACACCCTCGAACTGATCACCGACAGCCGTGGCTTCGCCACGCTGTGGCTCAGTCGTGAAGCCAAGAACAACGCGTTCAACGCCCAGATGATCCGCGAGCTGATCATCGCCCTCGACCAGGTCCAGGCCGACCCTGCCCTGCGCTTTCTGGTCCTGCGCGGGCGCGGCAAACACTTCAGCGCCGGCGCCGACCTGGCCTGGATGCAGCAGTCGGCCGAACTGGATTACCACACCAACCTGGACGACGCCCGTGAGCTGGCCGAGCTGATGTACAACCTGGCCAAGCTGAAAATCCCTACGCTGGCGGTGGTGCAGGGCGCGGCCTACGGCGGCGCGCTGGGCTTGATTAGTTGCTGCGACATGGCAATTGGCGCCGATGACGCGCAGTTCTGTCTGTCGGAAGTGCGTATCGGCCTGGCGCCGGCGGTGATCAGCCCGTTCGTGGTGCAGGCCATCGGTGAACGTGCGGCCCGCCGCTATGCCTTGACGGCCGAGCGGTTTGGCGGCCAGCGCGCGCGCGACATCGGCCTGTTGGCGGAAAGCTACCCGGCCGACACGTTGGACCAGCGGGTGGATGAGTGGGTCGCCAACCTGCTGCAAAACAGCCCGGCGGCGATGCGCGCCAGCAAAGACTTGTTGCGTGAGGTGGGCAATGGCGCCCTCACCCCGGCGCTGCGCCGCTACTGTGAAAACGCCATCGCGCGTATCCGGGTAAGTGTCGAGGGCCAGGAAGGCTTGCGCGCATTTCTGCAAAAACGCACGCCGAGCTGGCAATCCCGGGAGCCGCGCCCATGAGCACACTCACTACCGTGCTGGTGGCCAACCGGGGCGAAATCGCTTGCCGGGTCATGCGCACCGCCAAGGCGATGGGGCTGACCACCGTGGCCGTGCACAGCGCAATCGACCGCGACGCCCGGCACAGCCGCGAAGCGGATATTCGCGTCGACCTGGGCGGCAGCAAGGCCACTGACAGTTACCTGCAGATCGACAAACTGATCGCCGCCGCCCACGCCAGCGGTGCCCAGGCAATTCATCCGGGCTACGGCTTCCTCTCGGAAAACGCCGGGTTCGCCCGGGCCATCGAGGCAGCGGGCTTGATCTTCCTCGGCCCGCCCGCCTCGGCGATCGACGCCATGGGCAGCAAGTCGGCGGCCAAGGCGCTGATGGAAACCGCTGGCGTGCCGCTGGTGCCGGGTTATCACGGTGAGGCCCAGGACCTGGAGACCTTCCGCGAGGCCTGTGCGCGCATCGGTTACCCCGTGCTGCTCAAGGCCACGGCCGGCGGTGGCGGCAAGGGGATGAAGGTGGTCGAGGATGTCAGCCAGTTGGCGCAAGCCCTGGCCTCCGCCCAGCGCGAGGCCCTGTCGTCATTCGGCAATGGGCAGATGCTGGTCGAGAAATACCTGCTGCAACCGCGCCATGTGGAAATCCAGGTGTTTGCCGATCAACACGGCAACTGCCTGTACCTCAATGAGCGCGATTGCTCGATCCAGCGGCGTCATCAAAAGGTCGTGGAAGAAGCCCCCGCGCCGGGGCTCGGCAGCGAACAACGCAAGGCCATGGGCGAAGCGGCGGTGCGCGCGGCGCAGGCGATCGGCTATGTGGGCGCGGGGACGGTGGAGTTTCTGCTGGATGCCCGCGGCGAGTTTTTCTTCATGGAGATGAATACCCGCCTGCAAGTGGAGCACCCGGTCACCGAGGCGATTACTGGCCTGGACCTGGTGGCCTGGCAGATTCGCGTGGCCCAGGGCGAGGTGCTGCCGATCACTCAAGCGCAGGTACCGCTGATGGGGCATGCGATCGAGGTGCGGCTGTATGCCGAAGACCCGGCCAATGACTTCCTGCCAGCAACCGGACGATTGGCGGTATACCGCGAGCCCAATCCCGGTCCGGGTCGGCGCGTGGACAGCGGCGTCGAGCAAGGCGACAGCGTTTCGCCCTTCTACGACCCGATGCTCGGCAAGTTGATTGCCTGGGGCGAGGACCGTGAGCAGGCGCGGCTGCGCTTGCTGAGCATGCTCGACGAATGTGCGGTGGGCGGGCTCAAGACCAACTTGGGATTTCTGCGGCGCATCATTGGTCACCCGGCCTTTGCCGCGGCTGAGCTGGATACCGGATTCATTCCGCGCTATCAGCAAGAGCTGCTGCCGGCGGCGGGCGCGCTGGACGATGAGTTCTGGCAGGCAGCGGGATCGGCCTTTATGCAGAGCCTGCCGGCCGGTGACGGGCCGTGGGCAGACACCCGGGGCTTTCGTGCGGGGTTGCCGGCGCAGGTCACACTGCATTTGAGCTGTAACGGGCAGGATCGCTTGGTCACACTGGCCGGGCAATCGTCGCAGCTCACCGGCGAGCAACTGGTGATCGAACACCAGGGCGTGCGCCGCTCCCACCTGGCCGTGCGCGATGAAGGCACGGTGTATCTGCGCTGGGACGGCGAGATGCAGGCGGTCAGCCTGTTCGACCCGATTGCGGCGGCCGAGGCCAGCCACTCCCCTCAAGGCGGCCTCACCGCGCCCATGAACGGCAGCATCGTGCGCGTGCTGGTGGAGGTCGGCCAACGCGTCGAAGCCGGCGCGCAACTGGTGGTACTGGAAGCGATGAAGATGGAACACAGCATCCGCGCGCCTGAGGCGGGCGTGATCAAGGCGTTGTTTTGCCAGGAGGGCGAGATGGTCGCCGAAGGCAGTGCGCTGGTGGAACTGGACACGGCGGACTAGAACTTCGCCGTGGCTTGCACGACGACGCCAAGGATGCGGCACTCGTCGGTGAACAGCAGCTTGGGATAGGTGGGATTGAGCAGCGCCAGGTAAAGCTGGCCGCTGTCTGCCTGCAACTGGCGAAAGGTCGCCTGAGGGTTGTCGAGCCATTGCGCAACCACCAGTTTACCGGGCTCGGCCTCGATGGCCGGGTCGACCAGGATCAGCATGCCTGCGCTGATGCTCAGGCCACTGGGCGCGGTCATGGCGTCGCCGACCACCGGCAGCCAGAAGGCGTCGCCGTGGGCATGGTAATCCGTCAATTCGAAACGTGCCGGCCCATAGCTGGCGCGTGCTTCGCGCAGCTCGCACACGCCGTTCCAATCGCTGACCGGGTAGCGAAAGTACGGGTTGTGGTGATGCTTCAGTGCCGCCTTGGTGTCCGCCCTCTCGCGAATCTCCAGCGCGACCTCCAGATAGCCCAGCCCCAGTTCCGCCAGTACCCGGTTCATGTCCGCCAGGCTCGGCACGCGGCGCTTGTTGAGCCAGTGGCCGACGCCGCCCTGGGACATGCCCAGGCGCTCCGCCAGTTCATCCTGCGTGACCTTGCGGTCTTTCATGTTGGCTCGCACCAACGCTATCCAGTTATCCATGGCGCTGACAATACGTTGCGTATTTTCCAGGGCAATAAACAGTTTGTAGTAATCCATAAAACGACATAAATACGATACGTACTATCATCGACATAAAGGTTTTCGACACCCACCCGGAGCACCGCCCCTTATGACGACGAGCCCGTATCATCTGCCTGAAACACCCGAACACACTGACCTGCATGACATGCGCTGCAGCGGCGCCGCCCAGCGCGCGCTGGACTATTATTTGAAAGAAGATATGTCTGCGCGAGACGTGGACGAGGCCTTTTTCACCATCAAGCCAGGCATCAGCCAGGAAGAAGCGCTGGTGCATGCCTCGGACCTGCTGCGCAGTGCTGCGGCAACGGCCTACGAATCGGCGAGCAGCCATCAAGGCAATCATCGTGACCTGGCGTTTTCGGTGGTTTACTTGATCGATATGGCGAAAGCGATGGTGGAGCGGTCGTTGCGAGCGACTGAGGCGCAGGCGAACATTTAAAGGACGTGCACGAAAAAATTTCTATCGAGCGGATAAAAACATTTGACTTGCAAATGATAATGATTATTATTGGATCCAGCTGATCGCGAGATCAGTCGATAGACCAAGAGACCTTAGGTCGGACTCTTGGAATATCTCCTCATCAGGCTAATCACGGTTTTTGACCCGGCTCTTTGGCCGGGTCTTTTTTTTGCCAGTTTTTCCTGGCGTGGCTTCAGGCTAATGAAGACTGTGTGCTGCTTGATGGCGCGCATGGTAGCAAAAGCCCATCGCGAAAAGAAAGGCGCAGCACCGCTCTAGCCCGGATCTTTGCGATTTAGCGCTTGAGAATCAATCTCACAAACCCTAAGCTGCGGCGGCGTCACGGATGACGCCCCCTCCCCCGTGCAACAATTTTGCTTCCAGAATGTGCCTACCGCCTGTGTAAGATAGCCGCCACATCCTCATATTCAGGCAACCAGACTATGACCGTGGCCTTGACCTCCATCAAGATCAGCACTGCTTTCGACAGCGGCAATATCCAGGTCCTGGATGCCAGCGATGCCTACCAGCTATTGCTGGCCATCAAGCCCGACACTCGTAGCCAGCACTACCAGTGGTTCCACTTCAAGGCCGAAGGCATGCACGTGGGCCACACCCACACGTTTCGCCTGAGCAACGCGGGCCGCTCGTCTTACAAGCATGCCTGGAGCGGCTATAACGCCGTAGCGTCGTATGATCATGTCAATTGGTTCCGCGTGCCGTCGCGCTTTGACGGCGAAATCCTGCATATCAGCCTCCAGACCCGGGAAAAACACGCGTGGTTCGCCTACTTCGAACCTTATAGCCGCGAACGCCACGACTGGTTGATCGAGCAGGCCCTGAAGTACGCTGGCGTCAAGCTATTGGCCACCGGCAAGAGTGTCGAGGGGCGCGATATCCAACTGCTGCGCCGTGGCAAAGGCGGCGAAGGTCGCCGCAAGGTCTGGATCATCGCCCAGCAACATCCCGGCGAACACATGGCCGAATGGTTCATGGAAGGCGTCATCGAACGCCTGCAACAGGACGGTGACGCCGAGCTGAAAAAGCTGCTGGCGGTGGCCGACCTGTACCTGGTGCCGAACATGAATCCCGATGGCGCGTTCCATGGTCACCTGCGTACCAACGCCATGGGCCAGGACCTCAACCGCGCCTGGCAGAGCGCCAGCCAGGAGCTCAGCCCGGAAGTGCTGTTCGTGCAACAGCAGATGGAAAAACACGGTGTCGACCTGTTCCTCGATATCCATGGCGACGAAGAAATCCCCTACGTCTTCACCGCCGGCTGCGAAGGCAATCCCGGTTATAGCCCGCGTATCGAAGCCTTGGAAAACCGTTTCCGCAGCCACCTGAGCCACCTGACCCGTGACTTTCAGACCACCCACGGCTACACCCGCGATCTACCCGGCGAAGCCAATATGACCCTGGCCTGCAATGCGGTGGGTGAGAAATACGACTGCCTGTCACTGACCCTGGAGATGCCCTTCAAGGACAATGACGACGCACCCAACCCGAAAACCGGTTGGTCCGGCGATCGCTCCAAGCAGCTGGGCAAGGATGTGTTGAGCAGCGTGGCCGATATCATCGGCCACGTGCGTTAACGCTCGGTCAGTGTTTGGTGCCGGTCATGCTTTGCAGCACGCCGTCACGGCGGATCAACCCGTGAAACAGTGCGGCCGCCAAATGCACCAGCACCGTCAGGAACAACAGGTAGGCGAGATAACCGTGGGCCTTGCGCAATAGCGCAAACAACGGCGCATTCGCCGAGACCAGTGCCGGCAGTTGCACGGCACTGCTGAGCATCACCGGGTCGCCGGCGGCCGAAATCATTGCCCAGCCCAGCAACGGCAACACCAGCATCAACCCGTACAAAACCACGTGAGAAGCCTTGGCCGCCAACACTTGCCACAGCGGCAAGTCCGCCGGCAGCGGCGGTTGGCGCGTGGAAAAACGCACCACCAGCCGCACGATGACCAGCGCCAGAATGGCGATCCCCAGCGGCTTGTGCAGGTGAATCAACCACTCGTGGCGCTCGGAAACCGACGCCGCCAGCCCCGCGCCAATAAACAGCATGGCGATGATCATCAGCGCCATCAGCCAGTGCAGCAAACGCGCCAACGGGGCGAAAAACCTTGGTTGAACATTCATGGCTTCGACTCCTGGGAGGCACTGTGCAACGGGCCGACTTCACCGGCACGCCGCAGGTAGGAACTGGCATAGGCGGCTGAACGTGCAGCCAGCAGCGGGTCATTGGAGGCCTCGATACCGCTGGGCAGGATCAGCGGGTCGAAGTTGATATCGCGGCAATCGCCGTCGGCTTGTGGCTGGCTGCTCTGCAACACCAGAGTGCCGGCATTGAGCACTTTGTGTTCACCGGTCCAGGTCTTGCTGGCGTCATCCAGCGGGTCGCCGGGGTTGGCCAGCGTCATGTTCAATTGCCACTGCAGCGGCCCGGCAGCCAGGCGCTGCACCAGGTCTTTTTCCAGGAAGTCGCCGCCCTCGGGCGCAGTATCTCCGGCGGCGTCGCGGCTCTGTGGCACCACGGCCCAGCGCACGGCCTGGCGCTTGCCGTCGGCGCTCACCAGGTAAAACGCGTTGATGCCGTTATAGGTTTCGGTCGCATAACTGGCCGATGGCTTGGCGGTTTTAACCCACGCCAGGAACGCTGCGGTCTCCGGGTGTGCGGCAAAAAACGCCGGCATGCTCGAAGGGTTCGGCTTGCCGGTGGCGGGGTCCGGCGCGCCGGCCTTGAGCAATTGGTAGAACGCCTCGGGCGTGCCCACCGGGAACACAGGCATGCTGTTCATCCCGGTGCGCCACTGCTGGCCGTTGGCCTGGCTGAATTGCACGGCAAAACTGCGGATCGGCACGCTGCTGTCCGGTGCATAAGGGTTGCCGCTGGGCAAGGCAAACCGCCCGATCACCGGGGTTTTCGCCTCGTTGAACAGCTGGGCGCTGGAGTAGGCGCGCACCTCGGGGCTGCTCTGGAAGTACCCGGCCACGCACACGCCCTTGGCATGGTTACGCCGAAACCCCGGGTGCACACCGTTATTGGTTTCCAGGGCATTGACCAAGGTTTTTGGCCGCAGGCGTTGTGGGTCGAGGGTGCCGTTGACGTAGGCAAATGCCCCGGCAACAACAGCAACCACGGCGCCAATACCCGCGAGCCGCGCGATCAGGCTCGCAGTGCTCAACGCAGGACGAGGCGGTGAAGAGTGATCTACCATGCATGAACTCCAGGGCCAGAGGCCTTAGGGGGTAAAACATAAGGTCGGAACACTAAAGACGCACGCCGACAGGCTCTATTCCCTGGCCGCGTTTATTTTTCAGCCCCATGGAATAACCTTGAGCGCCGGACGTCTCCCTAGTCCCAGCGTAGCGACCAGCCAGCCCCCCATGCATGAACTCGACGAACAGTTACGTGAACTCATCCCCAGGCTGCGGCGCTTTGCCGTGTCCCTGACCCGTAACGCCAGCAGCGCCGACGACCTGGTGCAGGCCACCCTGGAACGGGCGATCATCGCGTGGGCCGACAAACGCATCGAAGGCGACCTGCGTGCGTGGCTGTTTTCGATCCTCTACCGGCAGTTCCTCGATGCTCACCGGCGCAGCCGACGCTACGCACGCATGCTCGAATTCTTCACCGGCCGCGACGATGCGCAGCCCTCGGTGGAGCGTACGGTGATGGCCCAATTCACCCTGCAAGCCTTCGACCAGCTCACTACCGAGCAACGCGCCCTGCTGCTGTGGGTGTCGGTCGAAGGCTTGAGCTACAAGGAAGTCGCCGAAATACTCGACGTGCCCATCGGTACGGTGATGTCGCGCCTGTCCCGCGCCCGCCAGGCCCTGCGTCAACTCAGCGATGGCGAAATTGCCAGCCCTTCCCTGCGGATACTCAAATGATCAGCCTGCCCCCCAGCGAACGCGACTTACACGCCTATGTTGATCACCAATTGCTCGACAGTGATCGCCGGGCACTTGAAACCTGGCTGGCGAGCCACCCCGACGTGGCTGCCCAGGTGCATGCCTGGCAACAGGATGCGCAATTGTTGCGCGCCTCTTTAAGCGGTGCCCTGCAACAGCCGGGCAACCCGGCACTGGACCCGGCACTGATTCGCCAGCGCATCAAGCGTCAGTCCCGCCGCCACCTCGCCACGGCGGCGCTGCTGCTGATTGCCGTCAGCCTCGGCGGGATCGGCGGCTGGCACGCCCGCGATGTCGCCCAGCCAGCGCTGCTGCCGATGGCCGATGCCATGCAGGCTTATCGCTTGTTTGCCCAGGACGGCATCATGCCCGCCGACTACAACGCCCAGGACCGCACCATGATGCAAGCCTGGCTCGACCGCTATTTCAACCAGGCCCATCGCTTGCCCGACTTGAGCCAGGCGGGGTTCACCCCGGTCAGCGGGCGCCTGCTCACCACCGACCAAGGCGCGGCAGCCATGGTGTTGTACGAAGACGCCCAAGGACGGCGCATCAGCTTCTACATTCGTCCGCCAGGCCCGAACAACGGCTTCCTGCCCCGTGGCAGTCGCAGCGCCGACGGCTTGCAGGCCGACTACTGGTCGGGCGGCGGGTACAACTATGCGATGGTCAGCCCGGTGGATCAGGCCGCTGCGCCGCAAATCAGGTTCTAGACGCCCACGTCCGGGCGGCTATGCACCGCCTTCTCTATTGGTCAAATCGCATCAGGCGCCCTAAAGTAAGCGACCAACGCAATAACGAGTGAGCTGTGTTGACCGTGCTTTCCCTGATCCGCCGCCTGCTGGGCAACACCCATCGCGTTTCGCACGCCTCGCCTGTTGCGGCGTTTTTCCACGACAAGGCCCGGCAACAGGGCTACACCCTCAGTGCCGGCCAGGTGCAGGCAATTGCAGCCATGGCCCGCGAGACCCAGCACCTGCTCGCTGGCCGGCCCACGCGCAGCCTGTACCTGCACGGCCCGGTAGGGCGCGGCAAAAGCTGGCTGCTCGACGGTTTTTTTCAGGCGCTGCCAATTACCGCCAAGCAGCGCGTGCACTTCCACGACTTTTTTGCCGAACTGCACCGGGGCATGTTCCGGCACCGCGAGCAGAACGACGCGCTGGCCGTCACCCTCGACGAACTGCTGGCGGGCTGCCGCGTGCTGTGTTTCGACGAGTTCCATGTGCACGATATCGGCGATGCCATGCTTATCAGCCGCTTGTTCCAGGCCTTGTTCCGGCGCGGTGTGCTGGTACTGGTGACCTCCAACTATGCGCCCGAGGGCCTGCTGCCCAATCCGCTGTACCACCAGCGCTTCAAGCCGGTGATCGATCTGATCGCTGCGCGCATGGACGTGCTGGAAGTCAGCGCTCCGGAGGATTTTCGCCGCCTGCCCCAAGCGCATGCCGAGCAGCGCTTCAGCACTGGCCAGTACGTCTGGCCCGGCAGCGTGGCGCAACGTGCGGCGCTTGGCCTGCCCGCCGCCGATAGCCCGGCGCTGCCCTTGGCCGTCGGCAACCGGCAATTGCTGTGCCGCCGCTGTGAAGCACGCAGCATCGCCTTCACCTTCAACGACCTGTGCGAACAGCTCACCGCCGTGATGGATTACCTGTTGCTGTGCCAGGATTACGACCACTGGGTCATCGACGGTCTGCCCCACCTCGCCGACTGCCCGATTGCCGTGCAGCAACGCTTCATCAACCTGATTGACGTGCTCTACGACCGCGACAAACAGCTGATCCTGATCGGTGAACAACCCCTGGAGCACGCCTTGAGTGGCGAGGCCATCGACCTTGCCCGTACCGCCAGCCGCCTGGGGCAATTGCACGTGAGCAGCGTGCAACCGGCGCCCGACCCGGTATCATGAGCGCCTTTTCACGCCCCCTTGCCGAGTGACCGCGCCGTTGATCAATACCCTCGCCCAACTCAAGGCCGGCCAATTGGCCGGTGCGACACGCCTGGACCTGGCCTGCGGGCTGACCGAATTTCCCCGGGAAATCTTCGAACTGGCCGACTCGCTGGAAATCCTCAACCTCACGGGCAACGCCTTGAGCAGCCTGCCCGACGACCTGCACCGCCTCAAACACCTGCGCGTGCTGTTCTGCTCGGATAACGCCTTCACCGAACTGCCGGCATGCCTGGGCCAGTGCGCCGCGCTGAGCATGATCGGCTTCAAGGCCAACCAGATCCGCCACGTGCCCGCCGCCGCCCTGCCGCCGCAGTTGCGCTGGCTGATCCTCACCGACAACTGCATCAGCCAACTGCCCGACGAACTCGGCCAGCGCCCGCTGCTGCAAAAGCTGATGCTGGCCGGCAACCAACTGACGCACTTGCCGCCCAGCCTGGCCCAGTGCGAAAATCTCGAGCTGATCCGCATCGCGTCGAACCGCCTGACGCACCTGCCGCACTGGCTACTGACGCTGCCGAGCCTGACGTGGCTGGCCTATGCCGGCAACCCGGTGGAAATGGCCGTGGACGTGGCCGGTGACGACGAGACAGCGGATATTCCCTGGGCCGAACTGGAACTGGGTGACGTACTCGGCGAAGGCGCCTCGGGGATTATTCGCAAGGCCTTGTGGAAGCCCCGCGCGTTACCCGTCGCGGTCAAACTGTATAAAGGCACGATCACCAGCGACGGTTCGCCGCTGCACGAAATGCAAGCGTGCATAGCCGCCGGGCTGCACCCCAACCTGATCAGGGTGCAGGGGCGCATCGTCGACCACCCCGGCGATCAGGCCGCGTTGGTGATGGACCTGATCGACCCGAGCTACCGCAACCTCGCGGCGTTGCCGAGCCTGGCGTCCTGCACGCGGGATATCTACGAACCGAGCCTGCGCCTGAGCCTCGACGTGGCGTTGCGCATGGCCCGCGGCATCGCCTCGGTGGCGGCGCACCTGCACCGGCACGGCATTACCCATGGCGACCTGTACGGCCACAATATTTTGTGGAACAGCGCGGGCGAGTGTTTATTGGGGGATTTCGGCGCGGCGTCGTTTCATGCCATGGCGGACACCCTGGAAACCAGGGCGTTGCAACGCATTGAAGTGCGCGCATTCGGGGTGTTGTTGGGAGAGTTGCTGGAGCGGGTTGATACGAAGGTCCCCGGCGAACTGGAAGACCTGCACAAACGCTGCTGCCGGCCCGATGTGCTGGCGCGCCCAAGCTTCGAAGATATCGAAGCCGTACTGCAATCCATCCAACACCACTAACCAATGTGGGAGGGGGCTTGCCCCCGATAGCAGTGGGTCAGACACAGATAGTGTGGCTGATACACCGCGATCGGGAGCAAGCCCCCTCCCACATTTTTTACCGTGTTTTAACCCGCCAGACCGACGAACATATCCTGCACATCATCGTGGTTGTCCAGGCCTTCCAGGAAGGCTTCGACTTCCGCCATCTGCTCCTCGCTCAAGCCGGTCACCGGGTTCTTCGAGATGTAGCCCAACTTGGCCGACAACACGGTGAACCCCTGCTCCGGCAAGGCTTTCTGCACCGCATCCAGGTCGGTGGTTTCGGTGATGAACAGGCTGGTGCCGGCTTCTTCGCCCTCTTCGAAATCCTGGGCGCCGGCTTCGATGGCGGCCATTTCCGGGTCAACGTCCGGGGTGTCCGGCGAGGCTTCGATCAGGCCGACGTGGTTGAAGTCCCAGGCCACCGAGCCGGAAGCGCCCAGTTGCCCCTTGCGGAATGCCACGCGGATTTCCGCCACGGTGCGGTTGATGTTGTCGGTGACGCACTCGACGATCAACGGCACCTGGTGGGGGGCAAAACCTTCGTAGGTCACACGGTGGTACTGCACGGTTTCACCGAGCAGACCGGCGCCCTTCTTGATTGCGCGGTCCAGGGTTTCCTTGGGCATCGAGGCCTTCTTGGCCTGCTCCACCACCAGCCGCAAGTGGGCGTTGGTCGAGGTGTCCGCACCGTTGCGGGCGGCGATGGTGATTTCTTTCACCAGCTTGCCGAAAATCTTGCCCTTGGCATTGGCTGCCGCTTCTTTATGTTTGACTTTCCACTGTGCGCCCATGACTCACTCTCTACTATCCATGGCGCCGAAACGTCTACTGGCCGGCGCTTTGGGGGCAGAGTTTATAGCGCAGCCACGCATCGTTCCACCAAAAAACCCTCAAGGCGCCAACTCGAAAAACGCCTGGATCAAGCGCAACGACCGACGCCGCTCCAGGCAGCCGAGACTGTGCCGGTTCAGCAGGCCATCGCCGAGGATCGGCACGGCGTGTACGCGCGGGTCCTGGCTGACCTCTATCGACGACACCACCCCCATGCCCAACTCGGCGGCAACCGCTTCGGTCACCGCTTCCCGGCTGTCAAGTTCCAGCAGCACCCTGGGCCGCACCTGGGCGCCCAGGCACGCGTCGTCAAAGGTACGCCGGGTGATGGAGCTGGGCTCGCGCAGCACCATGATCACCTCGTTCAACTGGGCCAGTTCGATGCCCTCGGGCTGCACCGCCCACGGATGCGCGGCCGGCACCAGCGCGCAGATACGCGACTCGCCCAAGGGTTGCAGGTGCAGGCCATTGCGCGGTTCCACTTCGGTCAGCACCGCCACGTCTGCATGCTCCGACAACAAGGCCGCGAGGGTTTCCTGGGCATTGCCCAGGCGCAGGTTCACCGTGATCCCCGGGTAGCAGGCCCGCAACCGAGCGATCATCGGCATCACCAGATGCGGGCCGTCCGCCGCCACTTCCAGGCGCCCGGTGAGCAATTGGCGATTGGCTTCAAGCATGGCCTGCGCCTCGTCGACCAGTCCGAAGATCGCGCGGGTAATCGCCGCCAGGCGCGCGCCCTCTTCGGTCAACTCCACTCGCCGCGCGGTGCGGCGCAGCAAGGGAATCTGGTAGTGCTCTTCCAGGGCCTTGATATGCCCGGTCACCGCCGGCTGGCTGATGAACAGCCGGGCCGCCGCCCGGGTAAAACTGCCCTCGCGGGCCACGGCATCGAATGCGCGCAGTTGAAACAGGTTCATAGCTATCGGCCTCACTGATAGCTCGCATAACAACAAACAATTTGATTGATGACAAGCCAAACTGCAATTTAGGCGCCGTAGAGTCGACCCGTTGTTTTACGAGGAGCCAAGATGCGCACTGCCACGCCAATCCTGCTGACCCCCGGCCCCCTGACCACGTCAAACCGCACCCGTCAGGCGATGATGGTGGACTGGGGTTCATGGGATGAGCGTTTCAACCAACTCACCGCCAGCGTGTGCGAGCAATTGCTGGCGATCATCCAGGGTGCCGAACGTCATCATTGCGTGCCGTTGCAAGGCAGCGGCACCTTCGCCGTCGAAGCCGCCATCGGCACCCTGGTGCCGCGCAACGGCAAGGTGCTGGTGCTGGTCAATGGCGCCTACGGCAAGCGCCTGGCGAAGATCTGTGAAGTGCTTGGCCGTGCATTCAGCACCTTTGAAACCCAGGAGGACGAACCCACCGCCGCCGCCGATGTGGACCGCCTGCTGCACGCCGACACCGCCATCACCCATGTCGCGCTGATCCACTGCGAAACCAGCACCGGCATCCTCAACCCGCTGGCGCAGATCGCCGAGGTGGTCAAACGCTACGGCAGGCGCCTGATCATCGACGCCATGAGCTCCTTCGGCGCGCTGCCGATCGACGCCCGCGAAGTGCCGTTCGACGCGCTGATCGCTGCCTCCGGCAAATGCCTGGAAGGCGTGCCGGGCATGGGGTTTGTCTTCGTCGAAAAAACCGCGTTGGCCGCCAGCCGAGGCAACTGTCACTCCCTGGCGATGGACCTGTTCGACCAGCATCACTACATGGCCCAAACCGGCCAGTGGCGCTTCACCCCGCCCACCCACGTGGTCGCTGCCCTGCACGAAGCGCTGCTGCAATACCACGAAGAAGGCGGCCTGCCCGCCCGCTATCAACGCTACGCCGATAACTGCCAGACACTGCTGGACGGCATGGCCGAACTGCACCTGCGCAGCTTCCTGCCAGCGGCGATCCAGGCACCGATCATCGTCACCTTCCACGCACCGAAGGACCCGCGCTACCAGTTCAGGGAGTTCTACGAACGGGTCAAGGCCAAGGGTTTCCTCCTGTATCCGGGCAAATTGACCCAGGTCGAGACCTTCCGCGTGGGCTGCATCGGCCAGGTCGATGCCGCAGGCATGCAGGCCGCCGTCAACGCCATTGCCCAAGTGCTGCAAGACATGGACGTGCTGGACATCTGATTTCCCCTTTACCGACAGGATCTGCACCATGAACTATCAAAACCCCACCACCCTCCAGGCCGTCATCCTCGACTGGGCCGGCACCGTGGTCGACTTCGGCTCGTTTGCGCCCACGCAGATTTTCGTCGAGGCCTTCGCCGAGTTCGGCGTACAGGTTTCCATCGAAGAAGCCCGTGGCCCGATGGGCATGGGCAAGTGGGACCACATCCGCACGCTGTGCAACCAGCCGCAGGTTGCCGAGCGCTACCGCCAGGCGTTCGGTCGCACGCCCACCGACGACGACGTAACGGCGATCTACCAGCGTTTCATGCCGTTGCAGATCGAGAAAATCGCCGAGCACTCGGCGCTAATCCCCGGCGCCCTCGACACCCTCGCCGGGTTGCGCGCACAAGGCATCAAGATAGGATCCTGCTCCGGCTACCCCAGGCAAGTGATGGACAAAGTGGTCGCCCTGGCCGCCAGCAACGGCTATGTCGCCGACCATGTGGTGGCCACCGACGAAGTCCCCAACGGCCGCCCGTGGCCGGCCCAGGCCCTGGCCAATGTGATCGCGCTGGGCATTGACGATGTGGCGGCGTGCGTGAAGGTTGACGACACCGTGCCGGGCATACTGGAAGGCCGCCGCGCAGGCATGTGGACCGTGGCGCTGACCTGCTCCGGCAACGCCCTGGGCCTGACCTACGAGCAATTTCGGGGCTTGGACAGTGCCACATTGGCCAGCGAGCGTCAGCGTATCGAAGCGCTGTTCGAAGGCTCACGCCCGCACTACCGAGTGGACACCATTGCCGAGCTGCCGCAGGTGATCGCCGATATCAACGCGCGCCTGGCGCGTGGGGAAATGCCGCAAAGCGACTGATAGAGGTCAAGGCAACCGCATTCGCAACGGGCGAAGCGCTTGAAACAGGCATACAGTTAACCTACTCCGTCAAAGAACGGAGGCATGCCCTGACAAGTGAGGAACCCAGCAATGCCGTGGAAAAATTCCGATACGCGCTACAGCACCATGTCGATTGCCTTGCACTGGTTGATGGTGGTGCTGCTGGCGGTGGTTTACGCCTGCATTGAACTGCGCGGGCAGTTCCCCAAAGGCAGCGGCGCACGCACGCTGATTGTGGAAATGCACTTCATGCTTGGCCTCACCGTGTTCGTGCTGGTGTGGTTGCGCCTGTTCGCGCGCAGCCTGGGCGTTGCACCGAAAATACTGCCGCAGCCGCCGCAATGGCAGAGCCTGCTGGCAACCCTGATGCACGCTGCGCTGTACGCCCTGATGATCGGCATGCCGATTGCCGGTTGGCTGATCGTCAGTGCCGAGGGGCATTCGGTGATGTTCTATGGGATGGAATTACCGCCGCTGATTGGCGAGAACAAGGCATTGGCCAAGCAGATCGAAGGCTGGCATGTGTGGTTCGGCAAGGCCGGATATTGGCTGATCGGGCTGCATGCGTTGGCGGGGATCTTTCATCATTATGTGCTGCGCGATAACACGGCACTGCGCATGATGCCGGGCCGCAGCGTTCGCTGAGCTAGGCGTTGAAGCCTCGGCGGCCTTGCAAGCCGCCGGTGTGAACGAAGATCAACCGAGTGCCGGCCGCAAAACGTCCGGCCTCGATCTGCTGCTTCAGCGCCAGCAGCGCCTTGCCGGTGTAGAGCGGTTCCAGGGGTATGCCACACGCCTGTTGCGTGCTGTCGATGAATTCGAGCAATAGCGGGTCGACGCTGGCAAAGCCGCCACGGCTGGCGTCAAGCAAGTGGTAGCCGTGCTGTACGATGGCATTGACGTTCTGCGCCACGCCGTGATCAGCCGGCACCGCCATCGCTCCGTACACGGCATGCGCGCCCACCTCGGCCAACGCCAGGCCGGCCAGGGTGGTGCCAGTGCCGGCCGCCAGCCACCAGGCGTCGTAGTCGTCCCAGCCCAGCTTCGCCAATTGCGCCCGCGCCTGTTCGAGCAATACCGTGCAACCCAACGCTCCGGTCAATCCGCCACCGCCTTCGGGCACCGGGTACAAATGCGGATACTGCTCATGCCAAGGCAACCAGAACCCCGGCGCATGCCGCTCGCGATAACCGCCATAGCCCAGCCAATGCAGGTGCATGCCGAAGGCTTTCAGGTCGAGCACGGTGGGGGTGTCTTGGGCATGGCCGCGCAGCAGGCCGACGGTGGCGAAGCCAAAGCGCTTGCCCGCCGC
This sequence comes from Pseudomonas sp. R2-37-08W, assembly GCF_003851705.1. Taxonomy (NCBI): domain Bacteria; kingdom Pseudomonadati; phylum Pseudomonadota; class Gammaproteobacteria; order Pseudomonadales; family Pseudomonadaceae; genus Pseudomonas; species Pseudomonas sp. R2-37-08W. The sequence continues at coordinate 3,575,018 of NZ_CP027728.1, forward strand.
CGCCAGTGCGTGCAGATGGTTGGAGTAAGCCCCGCCGAGGCTGATGATACCGCTGGCGCAGGCCTGTTGCGCCTGGGCCAGGTGGCCGCTGAGCTTGAACCATTTGTTGCCGCTGATCAGCGGGTCGATACGGTCCAGGCGCAGTACGGCCAATTCGACGCCCTGCAGCCAGTCCAGTTGCACGGGTTCAAGAGGAGCATGGGGGAGCCAGTCGAAAGGACCCATGAGGGCGCATCTGCCTGAAAAAAGAGCGGCATTCTACCACCACTCCTGTTCTTCACCGCTCCTGTGCTTCAAAGCTCAGCGGCGAGACGCGAGCCCTGGTTGATGGCGCGCTTGGCGTCCAGTTCGGCCGCCACATCGGCACCACCAATCAGGTGCACGTGCTGCCCGGCGGCGACCAGGCCGTCGTGCAGTTCGCGCAGCGGGTCCTGGCCGGCGCAGATGACGATGTTGTCCACCGCCAGCACCTGGGGCTCGCCCTCGGCGCCGATGCGGATGTGCAGGCCGTCATCATCGATCTTCAGGTATTCGACGCTGTTGAGCATCTGCACCTGTTTGTTTTTCAAGCCGGTGCGGTGGATCCAGCCGGTGGTCTTGCCCAGGCCGTCGCCGACCTTGGACGCCTTGCGTTGCAGCAGGAATACCTCACGCGCCGGTGCATGCCGCTCGGGCTTGATCCCGGCGACACCGCCACGGGCCTCAAGCAGGGTGTCGATGCCCCACTCCTTCCAGAACGCTTGACGGTCCAGGCTGGTAGACACGCCCTGATGCACCAGGAATTCCGACACGTCGAACCCGATGCCGCCGGCGCCAATCACAGCCACACGCTTGCCCACCGGCTTGCGCTCAAGGATCACATCCAGGTAACTCAGCACCTTGGCGTGCTCCACACCGGGGATCGCCGGGGTACGCGGCGCGATACCGGTGGCCAGGATCACCTCGTCATAACCGCCCGCCACCAATTGCGCCACGTCGACACGGGTGTCGAGGCACAGCTCGACATGGGTGGTCTGCAATTTGCGCTTGAAGTAACGCAGGGTTTCAAAGAACTCTTCCTTGCCCGGCACACGCTTGGCGATGTTGAACTGGCCGCCGATCTCGCTGGCGGAATCGAACAGCGTCACCTGGTGGCCGCGCTCGGCGGCCACCGTCGCCGCCGCCAGGCCTGCGGGGCCGGCGCCGACTACCGCGATTTTCTTGATCTGCTTGACCGGCAGGTAATTAAGCTCGGTTTCATAGCACGCCCGCGGGTTGACCAGGCAAGTGGTCAGCTTGCCGCCGAAGGTGTGGTCCAGGCACGCCTGGTTGCAGCCGATGCAGGTGTTGATCTCGTCGGCGCGCCCGGCCGCGGCCTTGTTGACGAACTCCGGGTCGGCGAGGAACGGCCGCGCCATGGAGACCATGTCGGCATCGCCTTCGGCGAGGATCTGCTCGGCGACTTCGGGGGTGTTGATGCGGTTGGTGGTGATCAACGGGATCTGTACCGCCCCGCGCAATTTGGCGGTGACCTTGCTGAACGCCCCGCGCGGCACCTTGGTGGCGATGGTCGGAATGCGCGCTTCATGCCAGCCGATGCCGGTGTTGATCAGGGTCGCGCCGGCCTGCTCGATGGCCTTGGCCAGCTGCACGACTTCGTCCCAGACGCTGCCGCCCTCGACTAGGTCGAGCATCGACAGGCGAAAGATAATGATGAAATTCGGGCCTACCGCTTCACGCACCCGACGCACGATTTCCACGGCCAGGCGCATGCGGTTTTCAAAGCTGCCGCCCCAACGGTCGGTGCGGTGGTTGGTGTGGGCGGCGAGAAACTGGTTAATGAAGTAGCCTTCGGAACCCATGATTTCCACGCCGTCGTACTCGGCGACCTGGGCCAGCAGCGAGCAGGTGACGAAATCCTGGATCTGCTTCTCGATGCCCTCCTCGTCCAGCTCCTTGGGCTTGAACGGGTTGATCGGCGCCTGGATCGCGCTCGGCGCCACTTGCTTGGGGCTGTAGGCATAACGTCCGGCGTGCAAGATCTGCATGCAGATCTTGCCACCGGCGTCGTGCACGGCCTGGGTGACGATCTTGTGTTTTTGCGCCTCTTCGTCGGTGGTCAGCTTGGCCGCACCGGCATACACGCCGCCTTCATCGTTCGGGCCGATGCCGCCAGTCACCATCAGGCCGACGCCGCCACGGGCACGCTCGGCGAAGTAAGCCGCCATGCGTTCGAAACCGCCGGGCTTTTCTTCCAGGCCAGTGTGCATGGAGCCCATCAGAGTGCGGTTGCGCAGGGTGGTAAAACCCAGGTCCAACGGGGCCAGCAAATGCGGGTAGGCAGCAGCGGTCATGGTACAGCTCCACAACGGATCATCACGGGACGTGGAGAGCTCGAATGGCACCCCATCGGTTTATGTCCCACAGACTAAGAGGCGATCACCTACCGCTCAATGACTGAAACTGACAAGTTATTGATCCAAATGCACAGCACCCCTTGGCAAGCCAGGCCATGGGCCCTACCCTAGTCGCGAACCCTGCCCCCGGTGTGTTGTCTGTTGCCCCATGCGTAAATTACTCGTGTTCACCGTCTCCATGGCCCTGGTTGCCGCCCTTGCCGCGTATCTGGTCTGGACCCAGGAGCGCCCCGTGGGGCATTACCTGTCAGACCTGCGCATCACTCTTGCCGTCAACGAAGGCCAGCCGGCCGAGCGTGGCAACCTGCTGGGCATCCAGCCGGAGCTGTTCCCTGCCGACTACCAGAGCCTGGAACGCCTGCACTTGAAGCTCTCGGCCTATCTGCAAAAGGCCCGTGAGCTGGGCTTGATCAACGACAAGACCATCGTGGTGCTGCCCGAGCACATCGGCACCTGGCTGATGCTGAGCGGCGAGAAAAACGAGCTGTACCAGGCGCCTCATCTCAGGGACGCGATGAACTGGTTGTCCGTCAGCAACCCGGTGCAGTTCATGCGCGCCTGGATCAGCGCCACCGGCGAGAACCGCATGGACGATGCGTATTTGCGCATGAAAGCGCCGGGCATGGCGCGCGATTACCAAGTGCTGTTTGGCGGCTTGGCCAAGGAGTTCGGCGTGACCCTGGTGGCCGGCTCCATCGCCCTGCCCAACCCGAGTGTGAGCCTGGGGCAACTGCAGGTCGGGCACGGCGCGCTGTACAACGTCAGCCTGGTGTTTGCCGCCGATGGTTTGCCCCTGGGCCAGCCGCAACGTCAGCTGTATCCGATCTACGACGAACGCGGCTTTATCGAGCCGGGCGATGAAAACATCGTCAGCGTGGTCGACACCCCGGCCGGGCGCCTGGGCATCCTGATCGGCAGCGACAGCTGGTACCCGGATAACTACCGCAAGCTCAACGAGCAAGGCGCCCAACTGATCGCAGTGCCGGCCTACGTGACCGGCCGCGACACATGGGACCGCCCGTGGCGCGGCTTCAAGAGCGTGTCGACGCCGTCGGAAGTCAGCCTCAAGCCCGAAGAAACCAGCGAGGGCGAAGCCTGGCGCCGCCTGACGTTGATCAGCCAGCCACCGATCAGCCAAGCCACGGCGGGCATGAGCGTGTTTTTGCGTGGGCAGTTCTGGGACCTGGGCAGCGCCGGGCAAAGCTTCCTCAGCCGCAACGGGCAACTATTCGCCGATGGCGATGCCCGTGGTGCGCGCCTGCTGAATATCTGGCTGTAACCGCGTGAAGCCGGTGCGCCTGGGGGATTTGTCGGTGGGCTTCGTGCACACCCTGGCCGATGCCGTGCACAGCCACGGCTTGGACCCGCAACCGCTGCTGCTGCAATACGGCCTGGACCCCGCCCGCCTGGCCGAAGCGGGCGCGCGGTTGTCGATCCCGCGCTATATGCGCCTGGGCCATGCGGCCATCCAACTGACCGGCGATGCGGGGCTGGGCCTGCGCATGGGCCAGCTCAGCCGCCTGAGCCAGGCCGGGCTCGCCGGTGTCACCGCGGCCCAGGCGCCGAATGTGCGCGAAGCCGCGCGTACGCTGACGCGTTTCGAACCTTTGTATGGCTCCAACTACCGTGGGCAATCGAGTTTTCATGAGGACGCCGAAGGCGCCTGGCTGCGGTTCTATTCGATCAGCCCCTACAACGCCTACAACCGCTTTGTAGTGGACTCGATCATCGCCGGCTGGCTGCATCAACTGTCGAGCCTGGCGCAACAAAGGGTGCAGGCCCAGCGCATCGAAATCGAGTTCGACGCTCCCGAGTACAGTGAGCGGTATGACGTGCTGGGGTCCGCACCGGTGCAGTTCGGTGCCGAGAACAATCAACTGCGCCTCAGCCAACCTACCCTCGCCCTGCGCAACCCGCACCACTGCCCGAGTACCTGGCAGCTGTTGCTGCAACTGTGTGAACGGGAACTGGAGCAGCTGACGCGCACCCGCAGCCTGCGCGAGCGCATTACCCGGTTGCTCGGGCCGATGCTCAATGGCGGCCGGGAACCCGACCTGGAAGAAGTGGCGGCACGCTTGAAGCTGCCCACCTGGACACTGCGCCGCAAACTGGCCGACGAGGGCACCCAGTTCCGCGCGATTCTCAACGACACCCGCCGCGACCTGGCCATGACCTACATTCGCGATACGGAACTGGCTTTCGGCGAGATCGCCTACTTGCTCGGTTTCGCCTCAGCCCAAGCCTTCCAACGCGCCTTCAGGCGATGGAACAACCAGACCCCAGGGGAATTTCGCCGCAGTCAGCGGCATTCCGCCTGAAGTCGGGCTTACAGCTCGGTGGCATCGTCGACCGGGTCCAGCGGGTCGAATTCGAATGCCTGGTACTCCAATAGTTCTTCCTGGTAATCGTCCATGGGGACTCCTTGTTGAGTTAAAAGCGGCCGCACGGTTAATGACCTGCACGATCAGCCTAAAGTGCCGTCATGACGAAAAAATGTCTGCGCCATGACGTTCCTGCACTCGAAGATTAAACGCGTCGGCGGCGGACAGATTTAGCAGGTCAGCGCTGACGCGCAATTGCAATCATTGCAATTGCAATTACAAGTCGAATTCCATTAGGGTAGGCCCTCTGTTGTCAGGAGCCACGCCCATGCCCGCCTCTATCGCGAATGCAGCGCAATTGTGCATCGACGCACTCACCCCCTGCGCGCACGCGCGCAACTCGCCGCTCTACACGGTCATGACCATGGCCAACACCTTGGAATCGAGCCGCCAAGCCTGGGTGATTCGCGGGCAGTCACGCAGTCGGCGCGTGGGCAACTGGCCCACCTGGTTTGCGCGCAACACCGGCGAAAAACCGCTGCTCTACCTGCACAGCGTGACGTCATCCGCGCAGCTGTGCGCATTGTCAGACCAGACCGCCCAGCGCGGCATCTTGTGCAACGACAGCGAAACCCAGCCATCACCTTGGCCGAAGGGCGCGCAGCCGTCGTTGCCATTGTGGCTGTCGGCCAATCCACGCTGCACGCCCTACGACCCCGCCTCGGGCGAAGAAGCACAGGCGATCGTGCTGGCGGGGTTGCGCACGTTATATGTCGATGGCACGCCAGGCTTTTATTACCTGGCGCTGCATGATCAGCAAATCGCCATCGCACCACAGACGCTGGACCGTGAAGGCACGGTCAAGGGCATGTACTCCGTCCGCCTACCGGGCGCAGTGGCGGCCGTGCGCTTGCTCGGCGCCGGCCGGGCACTGGATGAGGTGATACACGCGGCGCAGTTGCTGGAAGATGAATGGGGCATCGCGGCGCACGTCTGGAGTTGCCCCAGTTACACCCGGTTGGCCCGCGAAGCGGCGGCCGCTGAGCGCTGGAACCGCCTGCATCCGCATGCGCCCAGGCGTAGCTGCCATCTGCGCGACTGCCTGGCGGGGAGCCGGGCCCCGGTGGTTGCCGTCACCGGCTACCCGCAGGCGGTTGTCGATCAGTTGGCGGCGCATGTGGATACGCGCTTCGTGGCGCTGGGCGCAGGCTCGGTGCAGGCAGCCGCACCGAACCGGTATTGGATTGCGGTGTTGGCGCTCAAAGCCTTGGCCGATGAGGGGCATCTGGACACACAAAGTGTGGAAAACGCCCTGCAGCGCTATCACTTGAAATGACGGGAATGCAGCCTCTTTCTCACTTCATCAGGTTTTGCGCCGGCCACGGATTTGCACAGCCGCCCCCATCGCCAATCCCGCCGTACGCTCCAGCGCATCGGCAAAGGCCTGGCGATGCTCAGGCGCGATCTGCGACAGGAACAGCTCGTCCACAGTGCTCTCGTAGATTTTCCACATTTTTTTGCGCAGGATGCGGCCCGCCTCGGTGATCGTGGCAAACGCCGCCCGGCCATCACCGTCGGAACGCGAGCGCACCACCAGGCCGTCTTTCTCCAGGCGATCAACCAGACGCGTGAGGTTGTAACGCTCGATGGCCAGTACATCGGCCAGTTCATGCATACGGCGAGTGCCCTCAGGACCGCTCTCCAGTCCCCACAACGCGTCGTACCAAGCGTACGGCGGCAGTTGCGCCTCGGCCAACCGGCGCTCGATCTCACGGATGACCGTCCTGTGGGCCCTGACAAAACGGAACCATACATCAGGCTCTTTCGACGACATGCAACACCATCCGGGGAATTTCAAGAAGGTTGCAATAGTAGCTCATCCCGGGCTAAATTCGGGCATGTCGTTGCAATTGCAACTATAACTGCGCCACGCCCACAAGGCGTTCGCCGCCTGGAATCCGCTTACCCTGGAGCCTCATATGAACCCGAATAACGCCGCGTCCCTGGACAACGATCCGCAGGAAACCCGCGAGTGGCTGGACTCCATCGAATCGGTGCTGTCGGCCGAAGGTCGCCCCCGCGCCCACTACCTGATCGATCAGTTGCTGGATTTCGACGTCGCGCGCCACGGCGATTTTTACGGACGGGTGACCACCCCTTACGTGAATACCATTGCCGTTGATCGCCAGGTGCCCTACCCCGGCAATCTGGACATCGAACGCCGGACCAACGCATTTATCCGCTGGAATGCCATGGCGATGGTATTGCGTGCAGGCAAACACTCCGGCGTGGGTGGGCATATTGCGACCTATGCGTCAGCCGCAGTGCTGTACGACGTAGGCTTCGACCATTTTTTCCGTGGCCGAACCGACACGTTCGACGGCGACCTGGTGTACATCCAGGGCCATTCCTCCCCTGGCATCTATGGCCGCGCATATCTGGAAGGCCGTATCAACGAAGCCCAACTGGATAACTTTCGCCGCGAGGCCGGCGGCGAAGGCCTGTCGTCATACCCTCACCCACGGCTGATGCCGGACTTCTGGCAATTCCCTACGGTGTCCATGGGGCTCGGGCCGATCACTGCCGCGTACCAGGCGCGTTTTATGCGTTACCTGGAGTTTCGCGACCTCAAGCCACACCAGGGGCGCAAGGTCTGGGCGTTCCTGGGCGATGGCGAAATGGACCAGCCGGAATCCCTGGCCGCCATTTCCGTCGCGGGCCGTGAAAAACTCGACAACCTGATCTTTGTGGTCAACTGCAACCTGCAGCGCCTGGATGGCCCGGTGCGCGGTAATGCCAAGGTGATCCAGGAGTTCGAGAGCCTGTACCGCGCCGCCGGTTGGAATGTGATCAAGGTAATCTGGGGCGGTGGCTGGGATGCGCTGCTGGAAAAGGACCACAGCGGCCTGCTGCGCCAACGCATGATGGAATGCGTGGACGGCGACTATCAGAATTACAAATCCCAGAATGGCGCCTACGTACGCGAACACTTCTTCGGTAAATATCCGGAGTTGCTGGCACTGGTTGCAGATATGTCCGACGACGATATCTGGAAACTCTCACGGGGCGGGCATGACCCGGACAAGGTCTACAACGCCTACGCCGCCGCCGTGCGGCACAAGGGCCAGCCTACAGTGATCCTGGCCAAGACCGTAAAAGGCTTCGGCATGGGCGAAGCCGGCGAAGGCCAGAACATCAACCATCAATTGAAGAAGATGGGGGCCGACGCGGTGAAAGCCTTCCGCGACCGCTTCGGGCTGGAAGTAGCCGATGACCAACTTGACGAAATCCCCTACCTCAAACCCGCCGCCGACAGTGCCGAAGCCCGCTACTTTGCCGCCCGACGCCAGGCCTTGGGCGGCTATGTGCCCGCTCGGCATAGCAGCGTCGCGCCGTTGACGATCCCGCCGCTGTCCGCATTCTCCACTCAACTCAAGGACACCGGCGAGCGCGCGATTTCCACCACCATGGCGTTCGTGCGCATCCTCGGCACGCTGCTCAAGGACCCACATTTGAGCAAGCTGATTGTCCCCATCGTGCCGGATGAGTCGCGCACCTTCGGCATGGAAAGCCTGTTCCGACAGATCGGCATCCACTCCGCCGTCGGCCAGTTGTACACCCCGCAGGACGCTGGGCAACTGAGCTACTACAAGGAGAGCAAGGACGGACAGATCATGCAGGAAGGCCTGAATGAATCGGGTGCCATCTCCTCATGGATCGCGGCAAGTACGTCCTACAGCAACCACGGCCTGATGACCGTGCCTTTCTATATTTTCTATTCGATGTTCGGCTTCCAACGCGTCGGCGACCTGGCCTGGGCGGCCGGTGATGCGCGGGCCCGCGGTTTTCTGCTGGGGGCCACGGCCGGGCGCACTACCCTGATGGGCGAAGGCTTGCAACATGACGACGGGCACAGCCATATCCTGGCGTCAGTGATTCCGTGCTGCGTGGCCTATGATCCGACCTTTGCCTACGAGCTGGCGGTGATCATTCGCGAGGGCATGCGCCGTATGTATGTCGAGCAGGAGGACATTTACTACTACATCACCCTGCTCAATGAAAACTATCCGCACCCGGCGATCCCCGAAGGCGTGGAGGATGGCATTCTCAAAGGTATGTACCCGTTGAGCACACACCCCGACGCACAGGTGCAATTGATGGGCAGTGGTTCGATTTTGCGCGAAGTGATCGCCGCAGCGGCCCTGCTTGAGCAGGACTTTGCCGTACACAGTGATGTATGGAGCGCCACCAGCCTGACTGAGCTGCGCCGTGACGGGCACGCAACAGAGCGCTGGAACCTGCTGCATCCGGAGGGTGAGCCACGCCTGAGCTACGTGGAGCAGTGCCTCGTCGGTAAAGCCGGGCCAATGGTGGTGGCAACGGACTACATGAAATTATTCGCAGACCAGATCCGCCCTTTCGTACACGGCCGCCGCTTTGTGGCGTTGGGAACCGATGGTTTCGGGCAGTCGGATACGCGGGAAGCGCTGCGCGAGTTTTTTGAAGTGGATCGACACTTCATCGTGCTGGCGGCCCTGAAGGCACTGGCAGATGACGGCGCAATAGGCCGTGACAAAGTCGTGGAGGCCATCAGCCGCTACGGGATCAATGCCGACAAGGCAGACCCCGTAGCGGTGTGAGTCACTGCGCAGGCGTTGGCAGGGGTGGAATCGCCTCCGTCGGCGCTGGCAGGTTCGGGTTGGTCGGCGCCGGCGCGGGTTCTGCTGCCGGGGCCGGAGTGGTGTCCGGTACGGGCTCCGGCGCTACGCTTGGCGCGATCGGCGCGGCCTCGGCTGGCGGTGCGAGCGGTTGCGCAGCGGCAGGCGTTGCAGGTGTCTCCTGGGGCGCCTCGACCTTCTCGGCGGCCGGTGCGGCCTTGGGTTCAGGCATGCCAAGCTCATCCTTGGGCTTTTCGGGGATGTGCGCAGCCTGCTTCACTTCCTGGGGCAGGAACACATCCACCAACGCAAAGTAACGCTCATAGAACTTGGGCGCCGAAACGGTCTCGCTCGCCACCTTGACCATCGAGTCATCGGTGGAGCCGATCGGCATCGACACCGAACCCAGTACCCCTACCCGAGACTCGCGGAGTTGTTGACCTTCTTCAGCGCATAGCGATCCTGCAAAGCGTTGGCAAACATCGTCGAATGATTGCTGCCTTTGCCATCCGCGGCACACACCACGTTGAAGCTGATCTGCAGGTGGCTTTCGCCGGTCTGCTGGAAACTCTTGTTACCGGCCACCAGCTTCGGGTCGCTGCTGGTGATGATATAGCCCTGGCTCAGCAGGGCGCGGCGCGCGGCTTCACAGGCCGCTACATCGCTCACCGGGTAGTCGCGGGAAAACGTACCGGAATCGTCGAAATTCTCATGTTCGTAAATAGCGGTCTTGGGCGACGAGCAACCCGCCGCGCCCGCCAGCACCAGCGCCAACCCTAGGTTTCGCAAGTGAAATGATGTCGACATCGAAAATCCTGAGAAAAACAGTCCGGGCGGTATTGTGCAACAGAACGAGGCGTTGGCGCGCGCATTCCTGTCGGTAAAACGTCACAGGCTTTTGGGACCGGTGCCGCTGACTATGACAAGTTTGTTTACAACTTATTCCCCAACTTCCTATTATCGCCCTGGGTGCGCTGCTGCATACGGCACAGCGCAGGTTAAAGGATAAGCGTTGGTCGGGCCGCCAATGGAGATTTGTCGTGCCTGATAAACACCCCGCCATCCCTCGCCCTCAGCGTTTGACCGAGGGCGCACTGTCGGCCCTCGAGCGCTTTTCACGGATTGAAGCCGTCAGCGGCATCGTTTTGCTGCTGGCTGCCATCGTCGCATTGATCTGGGCCAACAGCCCGGCGGCCGACACCTATGAGCACTTCTGGAACACACCGGTCACCCTTGGGTTGGGCGACTACAGTGTGTCGCGCTCCCTGCATTTTCTGGTCAACGACGGCCTGATGACCATCTTCTTCTTGGTGGTGGGCGCCGAGATCCGTCAGGAAATCAAGGACGGCGCGCTCGCCAACCTCAAGCTGGCCACGCTGCCATTGGGCGCTGCGCTGGGCGGCGTACTGATGCCGGCGCTCATTTACACCCTGCTCAACCACGGCACCGCCGCCGCCAGTGGCTGGGCCGTGCCAACTGCGACGGACATCGCCTTTGCCGTCGGCGTGCTGGCACTGTTGGGTAAGTCGATCCCCAGCGGCGTGCGTATTTTGCTGCTGGCCCTGGCGATTATCGATGACATCGTGGCGATCCTGATCATTGCCGTTTTCTTCACCGCCAGCCTCGATTACATGGGGCTGGTGATTGCCGTCGCCGGGCTGGCGCTGGTGCTGGTTTTCCAGCGCATGGGCATCGGCAAGGCCGCGATCTACCTGTTGCCTGGGGCGATTGTGTGGTTCGGCCTGCTCAAGACCGGCATTCACCCAACGCTCGCCGGCGTGATCCTGGGGCTGATGACCCCGGTTAACTCCAAGCCCACCACCGAGCGCCCGCTGGACACCATAGGCCGCACGCTCAACGAATTGATGGAGCGTTTCTCCCAGTCGCCTGAAGGCCCAGGACACGTTACCCAGCCGCTTAAGCAATTGCGCGAAGCACAGCGGGAAATATTACCGCCAGTGCAGCGGGTCCAATCGGCGCTGCACCCGTGGGTGGCGTTCGGCGTGATGCCGTTGTTTGCCCTGGCCAACGCGGGTGTCAGCCTGAGCGGCTTCAACCTGGACGATCCCCTGCCCCAGGGTGTGTTCATGGGCGTCATCTTCGCCCTGGTGCTGGGCAAACCCATCGGCGTGATGCTGGCAAGCTTCACGCTGGTCAAGCTCAACCTCTGCAAGCTGCCGGACGGCGTTACCTGGACGGGTGTGGGCCTGGTGGGTCTGCTGGCGGGGATTGGTTTCACCATGTCGATCTTCATCTCCTCCCTGGCGTTCTCCGACCCGGCTTTGCTGGCGGCGGCCAAGCTGAGCGTATTGACGGCCTCGACCCTGGCGGCGGTCGTCGGCCTGAGCTGGGGCAAGCTCAAGTTCTCAGGCAAGCGGACTTGAGAAAGAAGGCTCAAAGGCTTTAACGCACGCAAAAAAAGACCCCGGCCTTTTCAGGACGGGGTCTTTTCATTCAAGCCGGCATCAGAACTTCTTGATATCTGCCTGGGTTTCCAGCTGCTTGCGGTAGGCCGCAAAATCCTGCTGGCCAATACGCGAAGCGAGGGCGCGGCGGTATTGCGCCTTTTCTTCGTCCGTAGGCGCAGCAGCTTCATTGACACCGTTCAAGCGCACGATCACCTGGCTGCCATCGCGCAGGCTGACGGTGGTGAAGCTCGGCTTGTCCTTGCCCGCAGGCTTGGGCATGCGGAACAGCGCTTGCAGCACCGCAGGGTCGACAGCTTCCTGGCCACGGGTAGCGGCTTCAGTCACCTTCCAGGCCTGGCCGTCAATCGGCTGGCTCAGGGCGATCTTGCCATCACGCAGGCCGGCGATCAGTTCGTCGGCATGGGCTTTGGCGGCAGCGCTCGCACGCTCCTTGGTCATCTGTGCGCGAATCGCCGTGGCAACCTTTTCCAGTGGAATCTGGGCAGGCTTGAGGTGCTCTTTGGCGCGCAGCACGATGATGGTTTCCGGGTCGAGCTCAATGGCGCTGCTGTTGGCACCCTCATCCAGCACTTCCGGGCTGAACGCTGCGGTGACCACGGCACGGTTGGCCGCGACGCCTTCGCCACCTTCACGGCCGAACGGCGCGGAAGTGTGTACGGTCAGCTTAAGATCGGACGCCGGCTGGGCCAGGTCGGACGCTTCGAATGCCGCATCTTCCAATTGCTTGGTCGCTTCGACAAACCGCTGTTCAACCTGCTGGGTCTTGAGCTCGCGGGTCAGCTTGTCTTTCAGGCTGGCGAACGATGGCACCTCGGGTGCTTCAACGCCCAGCAGCTTGATCAAGTGCCAACCGAAGGACGTACGCACCGGCACCGACACCTGGTCCTGCTTCAGGCCGTACAGCGCCGTCTCGAAGTCTGGATCGTAGACGCCAGGACCGGCAAACCCGAGATCGCCGCCATTGCTGGCCGAACCCGGATCCTGGGAAAACTCCTTGGCCAGGGCTTCAAACTGCTCGCCCTTGGCCAGGCGCGCCTGGATGTCTTCGATCTTGGCCTTGGCTTGCGCCTCGGTGACCTTGTCGTTGACCTCGATCAGAATGTGCGCAGCACGACGCTGTTCAGCGAGATTGGCGGTTTCTTTCTCGTAGGCAGCCTGCAGTTCATCGTCCTTGACGGTGACCTGGTCGAAGAACGACGACTTCTTCAGCTCCAGGTAGTCGATGACCACTTGGTCCGGGGTCATGAACTCCTTGGCGTGCTGGTCGTAGTAGGCCTTGACTTCGTCATCGGTGAGTTTCACCGCTGCCGGGTCAGCTTTAACGTTGACGGTGGCGAAATCGCGGGTCTGTTTTTCCAGACGGGCAAATGCCAGCACCTCGGCATCGGTCACGAAACCACTGCCAGCGATGCCTGCGCGAACCTGGCCGATCAGCATTTCCTGAGTCAGCATCTGACGGAATTGCAGGCGGGTATAGCCCAGTTGGCGAACCACCTGGTCAAAGCGTTCGGCGCTGAACTTGCCGTCCACCTGGAACTCCGGCGTCTGCAGGATTACCTGGTCCAAGGCCGCTTCCGAGAAACCGAACTTGGCATCAGCAGCGCCTTGCAGCAGCAGCTTGCGATCGATCAGGCCCTTGAGGGCCGCGTCGCGCAGCAGTTTTTCGTCCAACAGGGAAGCATCGAAATCCTTGCCCAGTTGTTGCATCAGCTGGCGCCGTTGCATATCGACGGCCTGGCTCAATTCGGTCTGGGTGATTTCCTCACCGTTGACCTTGGCCACGTCCTGCTTGTTATTACCCGAAGCCTGGAAAATAGCCTCGATACCGGTGAACGCCATCAATGCGACGATGATCCCGATAATGGTCTTGGCAATCCAGCCTTGTGAATTGTCCCTGATATTTTGCAGCATGCGTCCCCCAGAAACGGTTGAACATCAAAAATAGGCAACCGTGGAGCGTGGGTAGAATCCGGATAGAAGAAAGGCGCATCCGAGGATGCGCCTTCTCGTAACTGGCGGAGCGGACGGGGGTTTGAACTCTGACCCCCGGCGTGGCGACCCAATGGATACGTGGGTCAGCTACCGCTCCGCTGCCAGGCCAGACCTGCGTCCGACCCGGGTAAGCAAAGGCTTGATCGAAGCTTAGTTAACGGCTTCTTTCAGGGCTTTACCGGCTTTGAAACCTGGTTTCTTGGCAGCAGCGATTTGCAGTGCTTTGCCGGTCTGTGGGTTACGGCCAGTGCGAGCTGGGCGGTCAGTCACAGAGAAAGTACCGAAGCCTACCAGTACCACGGAGTCGCCGGCCTTCAGAGCGCCAGTGACGGATTCGATTACTGCGTCCAGCGCACGGCCGGCAGCAGCTTTCGGGATATCAGCGGATGCAGCGATAGCATCAATCAGTTCCGACTTGTTCACTCTAAGTCCCCTTATATATCTATGAGTATGATTCTAAGTTTTTTGGTAAAAAGCAAAAACCAGTGCTGAATGGCCTACAGACACTTAAGAGCCGCTTTATAACAAGGGCTCTAAAAAGCTGTCAAGGAAGCCCCCCAGGCTTCAACACCTTAATGCGTGCTAATTCTTTCCTTGGAATCCGACTCGCGCTTTTCGTCCTTCGCGACAATCTCCGGAGCCACATCCGGCAAGGGCTCCGGCGCGTATTGCAGCGCAATTTGCAGGACTTCGTCAATCCATTTAACCGGTTTAATCTGAAGATCCTGCTTGATATTGTCAGGAATTTCCTTCAAGTCGCGAACATTCTCTTCAGGAATGATCACGGTCTTGATTCCACCCCGGTGTGCAGCGAGTAATTTCTCTTTCAGCCCACCGATGGCCAATACCTGGCCGCGCAGGGTAATTTCCCCGGTCATCGCCACATCGGCGCGCACCGGAATACCGGTCAATGCCGACACCAGCGCCGTGCACATGCCTACACCGGCGCTCGGGCCGTCCTTCGGCGTCGCGCCTTCCGGCATGTGGATATGGGTGTCGTGCTTCTCGTGGAAGTCCAGGGGAATACCCAGGCTCCTGGCGCGACTGCGCACCACGGTCTGCGCGGCGGTGATCGATTCGACCATCACATCGCCGAGAGAGCCGGTCTTGATCAACTGGCCCTTGCCCGGGATCACGGCAGCTTCGATGGTCAGCAACTCGCCGCCCACCTGGGTCCATGCCAGGCCAGTCACCTGCCCTACCTGGTCCTGCTGCTCGGCCAGGCCGTAGCGGAATTTACGCACACCCAGGAAATGCTCCAGCGCGTCGGCCGTTACCTTCACCGAGAAGCGTTTTTCCAAGGAATGTTCCTTGACCGCCTTGCGGCAGATTTTCGCGATCTGACGCTCAAGGCCCCGTACACCGGCCTCGCGGGTGTAATAGCGCACGATGTCACGGATCGCTTCGACGTCAAACTCGATCTCGCCTTTCTTCAGGCCGTTGGCCGCAGTCTGCTTGGGCGCGAGGTATTTGACGGCGATGTTGATCTTCTCGTCTTCGGTGTAACCCGGCAGACGAATCACCTCCATCCGGTCCAGCAATGCTGGTGGAATGTTCATGGAGTTGGAGGTGCACAGGAACATTACGTCAGACAGGTCGTAGTCGACTTCCAGGTAATGGTCGTTGAAGTTGTGGTTCTGCTCGGGATCGAGCACCTCAAGCAACGCCGACGCCGGATCGCCACGCATGTCGCTGCCCATTTTGTCGATTTCATCGAGCAGGAACAGCGGGTTGCGCACGCCCACTTTTGTCATCTTTTGAATCAATCTTCCTGGCATCGAACCGATGTAAGTCCGGCGATGGCCACGGATTTCCGCTTCGTCACGCACGCCGCCGAGGGCCATGCGCACGAACTTGCGGTTGGTCGCACTGGCAATCGACTCGGCCAACGAGGTTTTACCCACCCCAGGCGGACCGACCAGGCACAACACCGGGCCGCGAATTTTCTTCACGCGCTTTTGCACGGCGAGGTATTCAAGGATACGTTCCTTGACCTCTTCAAGGCCGTAGTGGTCGGCATCGAGGATTTCTTCGGCGCGGGTCAGGTCCAGGCGTACCTTGGTCTGAGCCTTCCACGGCACCTGCACCAGCCAATCGATGTAGGAACGAACCACAGTGGCTTCGGCCGACATCGGCGACATTTGTTTGAGCTTGTTCAGCTCGGCCGTAGCCTTGGTCAGCGCGTCTTTCGGCAGGCCGGCGGCATCGATACGCTTTTTCAGCTCTTCGATTTCGTTGTGGCCTTCCTCGCCGTCGCCGAGTTCTTTCTGAATGGCCTTCATCTGCTCATTCAGGTAGTACTCGCGCTGGCTGCGCTCCATTTGTTTCTTCACGCGGCCGCGGATGCGCTTCTCAACCTGCAGCAGGTCGATTTCGCCATCCAGCAGCGCCAGCACATGCTCGACACGGGCCGACAGATCGATGATTTCGAGAATATCCTGCTTCTGCTCGATCTTCAGCGCCATGTGCGCAGCCATGGTGTCGACCAGGCGACTTGGCTCATCGATGCTGTTGAGCGACGAGAGGACTTCAGCCGGGACTTTCTTGCCCAACTGCACATACTGCTCGAACTGCGAAAGCAGGCTGCGCACAAATACTTCGGATTCACGTTCAGGGGCTTCGACTTCGTCGATCAGCGCCACTTCGGCGCGCAGGTGACCATCCACCTCCATGAAACGCTCTACCGCGCCGCGCTGCTCGCCTTCCACGAGTACCTTGACGGTACCGTCAGGCAGCTTGAGCAATTGCAGGACAGTCGCAACGGTGCCGACCCGATACAGGGCGTCTTCGCCTGGATCATCATCAGCAGGATTCTTCTGGGCCAACAGCAGGATCTGCTTGTCGCCCGTCATCGCGGCCTCGAGGGCTTCGATAGACTTCTCGCGCCCCACGAACAGCGGGATAACCATGTGCGGATAGACGACGACATCACGCAACGGCAGGAGAGGCAATTCGATGGTTGTCTTCATGATTTCGCCTCTATGACAGTTGAAAAATAAGCTTGAAACCAAGATGGGGGTTGCATGCAAAAAAAACAAGCGCAATGCCAGCACTTAAACGCATGAATAAACGCGATTTAATCTGCCACCCCGCAAAAACACCCGAAAAAAACAAGGGGCCCCGAAAGGCCCCTTGCTTGTACCGCCACTGCAAAGACGCTTACGCGTCAGGTGCAGCCTTGGCAGCCGGCTCACTGTTTTCGTAGATATACAGTGGCTTGGACTTGCCTTCGATAACGCTTTCGTCGATCACCACCTTGCTCACCTCGGACTGCGAGGGGATTTCGTACATGGTGTCGAGCAACACGCCTTCGAGGATCGAACGCAGACCACGTGCACCGGTCTTGCGCTCCAATGCCCGCTTGGCCACTGATTTGAGCGCGTCGGTACGGAACTCGAGGTCCACACCTTCCATCTCGAACAGCTTGGCGTATTGCTTGGTCAGGGCGTTTTTCGGCTCGGTGAGGATCTGAATCAAAGCCGCCTCATCCAGCTCGTCCAACGTCGCCAGGACCGGCAGACGACCGACGAATTCCGGGATCAGGCCGAACTTGACCAGATCGTCAGGTTCGACTTCACGCAGGGACTCGCCTACCTTCTTGCCTTCTTCCTTGCTACGCACTTCCGCGCTGAAACCGATGCCGCCACGGGTGGAACGCTGCTGAATAACCTTTTCCAGCCCGGAGAACGCACCGCCACAGATAAACAGGATGTTACGCGTATCGACCTGCAGGAATTCCTGCTGCGGGTGCTTGCGGCCGCCCTGGGGCGGTACCGAAGCGACCGTGCCTTCGATCAGCTTCAACAGTGCTTGCTGCACGCCTTCACCGGAAACATCCCGAGTGATGGACGGGTTGTCCGACTTGCGCGAGATCTTGTCGATTTCGTCGATGTAGACAATACCCATCTGGGCCTTCTCTACGTCGTAGTCGCACTTCTGCAGCAGTTTCTGAATGATGTTCTCGACATCTTCACCCACATAGCCAGCCTCGGTGAGGGTGGTGGCGTCGGCGATGGTGAACGGAACGTTCAGCAGGCGAGCGAGGGTTTCCGCAAGCAGGGTTTTACCCGAGCCTGTAGGGCCGATCAGCAGGATGTTACTCTTGCCGAGTTCGACTTCGTCGCCTTTCTTGTCACGCTGGTTCAAGCGCTTGTAGTGGTTGTACACCGCTACGGCCAGAACCTTCTTTGCACGCTCCTGACCAATTACGTACTGGTCAAGGATGCCGCTGATTTCTTTAGGCGATGGGAGTTTGTGCGCACTGCTCTCGGCCTGGGCTTCCTGCACCTCCTCGCGGATGATGTCATTGCACAGGTCGACGCATTCGTCGCAGATAAACACCGAGGGGCCGGCAATCAATTTGCGTACTTCATGCTGGCTTTTGCCACAGAAGGAGCAATAGAGCAGCTTGCCGTTGTCCTCGCCGTTGCGGGTGTCAGTCATTCGTTCGATCCAAATCCGATAGGCTTGCAACACAAGATGAAGGCTTATGCGGGCTTTTTCAAGCCCGCCAGTGGTCGGACATGCCGACCAGCCCTATTTTGAGCGGCTTATATTAAGCGGGGCGCTTTTCGATCACTGCGTCGATCAACCCGTACTCACGGGCGGCTTCAGCGCTCATGAAGTTGTCACGGTTGGTATCACGCTCGATTTCTTCAAGTGTGTGCCCGCTGTGCTTGGCCATCAGCGTGTTGAGGCGCTCACGAATGAAGAGGATTTCCTTGGCATGGATTTCGATGTCCGATGCCTGGCCCTGGAAACCACCCAGTGGCTGGTGAATCATCACGCGTGAGTTCGGCAGGCAGTAACGCTTGCCCTCGGCGCCGGCGGTCAGCAGGAATGCACCCATGCTGCAGGCCTGGCCAATGCAGGTAGTCGACACGTTCGGCTTGATGAACTGCATGGTGTCGTAGATCGACATGCCCGCAGTCACCGAACCGCCCGGCGAGTTGATGTAGAGATGGATGTCCTTGTCCGGGTTTTCCGCTTCAAGGAACAGCAGTTGCGCACAGATCAGGTTGGCCATGTAGTCCTCTACCGGGCCAACCAGAAAGATCACTCGCTCCTTGAGCAGGCGCGAGTAGATGTCGTAGGCGCGTTCACCACGAGCGGACTGCTCGACAACCATCGGGACCAGGCCGCCAGCGGCCTGGATATCAGAGTTCTGCTGAATATAGGAATTACGGAACATGCTCTGCAGTTACTCCCAAATAGTCATGTCTTGAAAACGCATAAGCCAGCGCGAGGCTGGCTTATGGTTGAATTTCCAACGAGTTGGACAATCAGTCGGCTTGTGCTGCTTCCGCCGGTTTGACTGCTTCTTCGTAAGAGACCGCTTTATCGGTCACCTTAGCCTTCTGCAGAACAGTATCCACAACTTGTTCTTCCAGCACAACCGAACGTACTTCGTTCAGCTGCTGGTCGTTCTTGTAGTACCAGGACACGACCTGCTCAGGTTCCTGGTAGGCCGACGCCATTTCCTGGATCATTTCGCGAACACGGTCTTCGTCTGGCTTGAGGTCGAACTGCTTGACCACTTCAGCCACGATCAGGCCCAGCACGACGCGGCGCTTGGCTTGCTCTTCGAACAGCTCGGCCGGCAGTTGGTCAGGCTTGATGTTGCCACCAAACTGCTGAACCGCTTGTACGCGCAGGCGATCCACTTCGTTGGACAGCAGAGCCTTAGGCACTTCGATCGGGTTGGCGGCCAGCAGACCGTCCATGACCTGGTTCTTGACCTTGGACTTGATCGCCTGACGCAGCTCACGCTCCATGTTCTTGCGAACTTCGGTGCGGAAGCCTTCGATACCGGTTTCCTTGATGCCGAATTGCGCGAAGAACTCTTCGTTCAGCTCTGGCAGCTTAGGCTCGGAAACGCTGTTGACGGTCACGGTGAACTCGGCGGCTTTGCCGGCCAGGTCCAGGTTCTGGTAGTCAGCAGGGAATTCCAGGTTCAGAACGCGTTCTTCGCCGGCTTTGGCGCCAACCAGGCCGTCTTCGAAGCCAGGGATCATGCGGTTGGAACCCAGCACCAGCTGAGTGCCCTTGGCGGAGCCACCAGCGAATACTTCGCCGTCGACCTTGCCAACGAAATCGATGTTCAGTTGGTCTTCGTTCTGGGCGGCACGCTCGACCACTTCGAAACGGGTGTTCTGCTTGCGCAGGATTTCGAGCATGTTGTCCAGGTCCGAATCAGCCACTTCGGCGCTCAGGCGCTCGATAGCGATACCGTCGAAGCCCGCTACTTCGAATTCCGGGAACACTTCGAATACGGCTACGTATTCCAGGTCCTTGCCAGCTTCCAGGGACTTGGGCTCGATCGAAGGCGAGCCAGCCGGGTTCAGCTTTTGCTCGACAACGGCTTCGTAGAAGGAAGCCTGGATCACGTCACCTACAGCTTCCTGGCGCGCATCGGCACCAAAACGACGCTTGATTTCGCTCATTGGCACTTTGCCTGGACGGAAACCAGCGATCTTGGCCTTCTGGGCAGTCTGCTGCAGACGCTTGTTGACCGCAGTCTCGATACGCTCTGCCGGCACGGTGATGCTCAGGCGGCGCTCGAGAGCAGTAGTATTTTCAACAGAAACTTGCATGGATATTCCTCGTTGCACAGACATTAGCCGGCCATTTCCGACCCCAATCAAGGGCATGCATTCTAGTGGGTCAAACTCAAGAAGTCACCCTACTGAAAATACACCCGGAAACCGCCGGCAATTTATCGGTACGAAGGCACTGAAGTACCCCGCCCCGGTGACAAATACAGCCAATTGCGCCAGGGCTCTGCGCCGCCCTTCTATATATAGAAGAAGCTGCCATTCATCTCCCTGACGGCCCACGCCGCGAGCGGAGCGGACAGGCAACGCGGCATCATCGAGACACACAAATACGACGAGACGCGCTGCCGATGCGGCCCAGTACCTGCGACCGCCGAGATAATCAAACCGCCAAAACCAAAAAAGGCGCCAGACTGTTAAATCTGGCGCCTTTCGAATATGGGGTGGACGAAGGGGATCGAACCCTCGACAACGGGAGTCACAATCCCGTGCTCTACCAACTGAGCTACGCCCACCATATTGCGTTAACAAAGAAACCAAACCACTTCTTTGTTAAACCCTGCCCTGCCTGACGGCCTAGCAACGTTTTATTTGGTGCGGATGAAGAGACTCGAACTCTTACGCCTCGCGGCGCTGGAACCTAAATCCAGTGTGTCTACCAATTCCACCACATCCGCGCTTGAAGCTCTTAAAGCAAAGGCGCCAGACGATTAATCTGGCGCCTTTCAAATATGGGGTGGACGAAGGGGATCGAACCCTCGACAACGGGAGTCACAATCCCGTGCTCTACCAACTGAGCTACGCCCACCATCTAACGCTACTTGTGCCAAAGCTGCCTAATGGCGCACCCGGCAGGACTCGAACCTGCGACCATCCGCTTAGAAGGCGGATGCTCTATCCAGCTGAGCTACGGGCGCCTGATTAATCTGTACTCTTGGAGGATTACAAACTAAGTGTTTCCAGCCTTGCAGCACAACAATTCTGCTCGACCTTCTAACCAGTGCTAGGCTGTGCCCGACAAGTGCGACGAATAGTATAGAGGGTCCCGAAACCCGTCAAATCTTTTTTGAAAAAAACTGATTTTATTTAAGGGGTTAGGGCAATTTGCAGACCAAGCGCCTTTGCCCTCGCGCCCTGGCGTGCGAGAATGCGCGCACTTTTCTTCCCCCTCTCGATGGTTAATCACGCGTAATGACTGCACAACTTATCGACGGCAAATCAATCGCCGCCAGCCTGCGCCAGCAGATCGCCAAACGCGTCACCGAGCGTCGCCAGCAAGGCCTGCGCACGCCTGGCCTCGCGGTGATCCTGGTCGGCAGCGATCCTGCCTCTCAGGTTTATGTCTCGCACAAGCGTAAAGACTGTGAAGAGGTCGGCTTTATCTCCAAAGCCTATGACTTGCCTTCGGAGACCACTCAACAGGCCCTGACCGACCTGATTGACAGCCTCAACGATGACCCGAACATGGACGGCATCCTGCTCCAGTTGCCGCTGCCCGAGCATCTGGACGCCTCCAAACTGCTGGAACGCATCCGCCCGGACAAAGACGTCGATGGCTTCCACCCTTATAACGTCGGCCGCCTGGCCCAGCGCATCCCACTGCTGCGCCCCTGCACGCCCAAAGGCATCATGACTCTGCTGGAAAGCACCGGGGTCGATCTGTATGGGCTCGACGCGGTTGTGGTTGGCGCATCGAATATCGTCGGCCGCCCCATGGCGATGGAATTATTGCTGGCCGGCTGCACCGTGACCGTTACCCACCGCTTCACCAAGGACCTCGCCGGCCATGTGGGCCGCGCTGATCTGGTGGTGGTCGCCGCAGGCAAGCCGGGCCTGGTCAAGGGTGAGTGGATCAAGGAAGGCGCAATCGTCATCGACGTCGGCATCAACCGTCAGGATGACGGCAAGCTGGTGGGCGACGTAGTTTACGAGACCGCCCTGCCCCGCGCCGGCTGGATCACCCCGGTTCCCGGCGGGGTAGGCCCGATGACCCGGGCGTGCCTGCTGGAAAACACGCTGTATGCAGCAGAAACCCTGCATAGCTGATAACCAGACGTACTGAAAAAGCCCTGCCTTCGTGGTAATGCTGTTCACTTAAGCATTTGAGTCCAAGCCGGGCTTTCTAGAGAATCCGATGTCAGACCCCTGGCATCGGATTTTTTTATGCCCATTCAGCAGCAGTTGCTCGACCTCGGCGATCTCTTCAATTTTTCTGACCTGAGCACCTTCACTCAGAACATCCCTATCGAGTGGGTAGCGAGTGCGCTGAACCTCTCGGCGCAAGCTACGATACGACGGCGCCGTTTGCCGAGCGATCAAGTTCTTTGGCTAGTTTTGGGCATGGCTCTGTTCCGCGATGAGCCTGTTCATGAGGTCGCCAGGCGTTTGAATATCTGCGCGCAAGGCTTGGCTTCTGATCAGTTGCTGGCCCGAAGCGGGGTAACTGAAGCTCGCAAAAGGCTGGGCGCTGACCCAGTTGAATCGCTGTTCCGTCAGACCGGTAAACATTGGGGCAACGAGCGCTACGAGGGAGATGACTGGAACGGTCTACAGGTCTTCGCGGTGGACGGTGCACTACTGCGAACTGCTGACTCACCTGAGCTCAGAGAACATTTTGGCTCCGGTAATACCGGCACCGACCGTCAGACCCCGTTTCCGATGCTGCGGCTCGTTGCGCTGATGAATGTCCGTTCGCATGTCATCCTCGATGCGCAGCTCAGCCCTTATCGGGGCAGTGAAATGCGGTTGGCCGGAACGTTTCTGGGGCAAATTCCGGACAATTCGATCACCTTGTTCGACAAAGGCTTCTGGGGCGCGGATCTACTGCTAAGCGTGGTGGGCGGCGGCGCGAACCGACACTGGCTGACACCTGCTCGCAAGAATTTGGTCATGGAGGAAGTAGAGCGCTACGGCGAGCACGACCGTCTCGTCCGGATGAAGGTTTCCCCTCAGGCACGTAAACGAAATCCTGAGTTGCCCCTGAGTTGGGAAGTGCGTGAAGTTAGCTATGAAAGCCATGGAAAAGTCAGATCGCTGCTTACCTCTTTGCCTGTCGAGGACTACGACACCGCAGCTGTGGCTGAGCTGTACCTGGAGCGATGGGAGATTGAGCTGGGCTTCAGGGATATCAAAAGCTCGATGCAACAGAACGCGGTAACGCTGCGCAGTAAGAAAGTCGAGCTGATTTATCAGGAGGTCTGGGGGCTTTTGCTGGCTTATAACATTATTCGTCGAGAGGCCAGCCAAGCCGCTGTAGCGTTCGGCCGCGCACCTTCGGATATACGGTTCAAGCCTGCCTGCCAGTACATAGCGGTGCAGTTGATAGTGATGGCAGCCGCTAATCCGGTATCGGCAACAGGAAGGAGGCTAAGCGAGCTGAGGGGAGGAGTAGGAGGAATGTTTCTGGATCACCGCCCAAGGCCGGGAAGGCCAAGGACGGTGAAGATTTCCAAAACCCGGTACCCAGTGGACCGTAAGGCTGCTCCGCTTAAGTGAACAGCATTACTGCCTTCGTGGGGCTTTTTTATTGCTCGAAGAAAGCCCGTTTTATTCATAGCTTTCAAGTAGTTTCGTCGAGCAAACCACACCTCCAGTGCATTGACTTGCTGGAGGTTAATACTCATGACGAATACTCGAGGCCATTGCCTACAGCGTAGATATTGGCCAAGCGTGGGCTGTTCATAGGCACCGATGAGCGGAGACCACTATGCGCGCGCGGAAGGCCATCCAAGCGCAGCGGCATCCCGCTTCATTGCAGCGTTATGCAGCAATATCGACGGATAGAGTCGTACACCGACGAATAGCGTCTGCATAAAACAAAAGCATAAAGGATGATTAAGGCCAAGCAAATTGGGGTGAGACTATTCCGGTACCAGGGAGATATTGCAATCTCCAGCACCCTGCCAACGATTACCTAATCACAAGCCTGACATGTTCGTTATTCTCTTGTAGAATCCTCCGTTGATCGCCAGTGCTCGACACACTCAAGAAAAAAGCTACAGAAAGCAGTTAAGCTTTCAGAGCAAAAGCAAAGCCAGACAGTAGTAAAAAAAGGACGTGCTTTATCCATGGAGAAGGAAATGAACTTATCGAAGTACGTTGCAGGCATTGATGGCTTGCGCGCTATCGCCGTGATGGCTGTTTTATTGTTTCACACTGGGCTATCAACCTTCGGCGGTGGCTATGTCGGAGTGGATGTCTTCTTTGTAATCAGTGGATATTTGATCACAAATCTGATTACTGACGAAGTAAAACAGACAGGAATGTTTTCTTTTAAGATGTTCTACACCCGGCGTATTCGGCGTCTATTCCCCGCGCTATTCGCTACAATTTTACTAACATTCGTATTCGCCATACTAATATTTACCCCACAGCACTTTCAGCGGTTTGGCGGGGAAGTCATAAGCTCAATACTGTCAGTCTCTAACTTTTTTTCTGGAGTGAAAGTGGCTATTTCAATACCGCTTCGGAATTCAAGCCATTACTTCATACTTGGTCTCTTAGTGTCGAAGAGCAGTTCTATTTGCTTTGGCCGGCCGCTCTGGTTTTTCTATTAACTAGAAAATCTAGAAGCGCTGCGATAATCGCTATCGTGGTGAGCGGCATCACCAGCCTTATTCTAAATATAGTGGTTACCGACGGTGGCATTGCTTCTGCGGGCTGGTGGCAGAACCTAATGGGTGAGAAAGCCAGCGACACTGTCTCTCTGATATACTTTTTCACACCGTTCAGGGTTTTTGAATTTGCTATCGGTGCTGCATTGGTGTGGATCCCGAAGGCTAAAGAACAGACGCTTAAGCTTGACCTCTTAATGGTCATCGGTCTATCGCTTATATTTTTTGCTGTTTTCTCTTATACGGAAAAAACACTATTTCCGTCCTACAATGCGCTGGCTCCATGTATTGGCGCAGCCTTAGTGATCTATTCAGTAAATGCAAAGTACGCCGGCTGGGTTGTACGCAACAGAATCATGGTTAAGATTGGCCTTATGAGTTACTCAGTTTATCTAGTGCACTGGCCGATCATCGTATTCTACAAATATTATACAAAAATAAACCTTGATCTCATAGCGCAGTTAGTCATAGTAACCGTGTCACTAGCCTTAGGATTTATCTTCCAGCGTTATATCGAAACTCCTTTCCGCAAAAGTGCAAATGCGAAAAGCATAGCGCCAAAACTCGGCTTTATACCGGCCTGCGGCGCTCTTGCCGCTTTCATAAGCATCACCGCCGTAACTGCTTTAACGGGCCATGGTTGGCAGTGGCGCCTTAGCCCTCTTCCGGCAGGTGTTGCCGAACAGTTGGCAAACTCCAAACAGTTCCATATGGACCAATACGGCGGCGCGGACTACCCATGGAAGGGGTGGATAAGCGGGGGGCAGAACGGTATGGCCGACATGGTTGTGATTGGCGACAGCCATGCGCGACATTACGCGACGGGCCTTGACCTTGAAATCGCCAAGCCCCTCAATAAAAGCATCTACATCAGCGTTTATGGGTGCATGATGTTGCCAGGCATGACAAAAATCGTTCCAGGTGAAGACCACGACAAAGGCTGTCAAAGCGCACTGGATAACGCGCTGGACGTGATAGACAAAAGCCGTAATACAATCGTCGTCATTAGCCAGTTTTGGATGGAGCAATTAGTGAGCGCTGCGCCGATAAATACCAAACAGAAAATATTGAATGGCACAGAAGATGACGGCTACCGATTTGTAACGGAGAAATTGGCAGAGCTAAAAACCCGAATTGGTAACAGACAGCTTGTGATTGTAGGCAACGTACCAGGCGCTGGCAAATCTGACGTAATCGGGTGCTTCAGTCGTCCTAGATTTTTTTCTTCTGACTGCGAACAACATCTGGGGGTTAAGGAGGATGGTACTCCCACCATAAGCGGTAATTCTGCGCTTGAAAGATTTGCCGCTTCAACACCGAACGTTACCTTTTTAAACCCGTTCAGTGCCTTTTGCGAAGATCATTTTTGCAAGGCATATGGCGATGAAAAAGTTTACTACAGTGATTCATTTCACCTATCAAAGGCGGGATCAGTGGTTGCGATCCATGCGTTCAAAGATAAACTTGTCTCAGCTTTAAACTACCGCGACTCCCTCAGAGGCAATAACTAGCAGAAGCACGGAAAACCCTGGACCGTCCGACCAGTTGTCGCGGACTAGCACCGATAATGTGAATGTGGGCGCCTCGGCATCGCCATTGTAGCCCCTGTGCGGACCAGGGCCAACCCGCGTGGAGATGCCGTGCATCATCTCGCAACCCAGGCACTCGAAGAAAAGATCGATCTCCTTAGCCTTTATTCATTTTTCTCTGAGGGCGATGTGAGAGTTCTACACTCCGACAACGCGACTTATGAATTTAATTCTTCTGAGCAACAATATAGCCAGATATGACGCGACGAAAACAATTCCAGAGAGCACGGGTATATTGGTGTAAGGGGTACTGAACAACATCGGCAGCAGTGACTCAAGGGCGCTACCGCACACATCTAAAAAAATCACATGAATCAAATAAATACCAAAACTACATGCACTGACAGAAGAAACGAGACGATTAATGTTTTTTGCTGGATCAAGAACATATATGCCGGATAAAAACTTGATACAAACAAACCAAGACGCTGATGCAACGACAACCAGCGGAGAGAGATAACTATAAAAATCACCGACAAAAATACCGTCATTGTTTGCCGTCAAATAAGAAGTCATGCATGCAATTATCGAAAAACAAATGAGCATTGATAACACGGCAATAACTGCATGATAAGACTTGTAATCTTTTTTTCCAAGTAGATAGCCAAGAACAAAATACCCAATATAGCCAGAAACATAAGAAAAATCGAACTGCCATTTTACGCCAAAATACTTATCAACTAGCGGAGATACCGTCATAGACAAAAACCAAAGCGCACAGTAATACACCAGAACGCCATCAGTACCTGAGGCGATAACAACTCTAAGCAAAGGCAAAAACATATAGCACCCGATTATTGCATACAGATACCACAGATGATAACTAACAGGGGTAAAGATAAATTTACCGAAATTACCGAAATCGCTAAACTGGGAGCCTTGGTAGTATACTTTCCAGAACACATATATTACTGACCAGAAAACCAGAGGCCATAGGACCCTATTAATTCGCTTGGCAAAAAAAACGGAAACAGATTCACTCTTGCGTAAAAGCAAAAAACCAGAAGACATGAAAAACAATGGTACGCATGAGCGAACAAACGAGTCGTAAATATTTGCGATATTCCATTCACTCTGCGATATCTCACCGAGCTGATAGAGATAGGGTGCAGCAACATGCAATACCACGACCATAGCTATCGCTGCAGCTTTTACATAATGCACCCACAGACACTGATCGTTTTTCAATTTCAACCACGCTATTGACTATTTACGGCCATGTGAAGACCGTGAGCTTGCCTTAAAAGTCGCCTGAATCCAAGATTTCAGATGAGGTGAAAAGTCATTGCTCCTGTCCGCGTGAGCAGTCAAGGGATGCATAACCCTGTACTTACTTAGTTCTTCGGCACCGCTTCAGCAATCCACAAAGTTGGCAGAGATGCGGCCATGGCCGTAGCGCTCAATCGACGGACGGTTACTCTTCAGTGATGGCTGTGGGTAGTGGCGTTTCAATCTTCTGCATTTCGAGTCGCACGTCGATCCAGCTATTCAGCGGCGCGCCTCGGCACTGCCTTCATCACGGGACAACTTGGACACAGAATCCCAGTACTGCTGACGACCTATGCGAAAGAGCTTTCATCAACGATGGTCTGGTTGACTGCTGGAAAGCTTGAGCAAAGCCTTGATTGGTAAAAGCACGGTACAACCCTAACCAATCATCGGCTTACAGCCTTTATTTAAAGGCTCTCTATCGCTTTCTGATCCATACTCCTAAAATGTAACGCCATTTGTCACCAAACCCGTTCCCAAACGGTATTTCCTTACTTTTTAGCGAGTTCATCCGCGTGAAAATTCGTCTTTCCATTGTCAGCCTATTTTTTGCACTGACGGGCACCTTCGCAAACGCCGCCGAAACCACCTTGGCCCCGCGTGACGCCTCCAAACTGCAAATCGCCTCCGGCAGCGCCATGCTTGTGGATCTGCAGACCAACAAGGTCATCTATTCCAGCAACCCCGATGTGGTGGTCCCCATCGCTTCCGTCAGCAAGCTGATGACCGGCCTGATCGTGCTGGAAGCCAAGCAGGACATGGATGAATACATCGACATCAACATCACCGACACACCAGAGATGAAGGGCGTGTTCTCCCGGGTGAAGATCGGTAGCCAAATGCCGCGCAAGGAAATGCTGCTGATCGCGCTGATGTCCTCGGAAAACCGCGCCGCCGCGAGCCTGGCCCACCATTACCCGGGCGGTTACGCGGCGTTCATTGCCGCGATGAACGCCAAGGCCAAGGCGCTGGGCATGACTAGCACCCATTACGTGGAACCTACGGGCCTGTCGATCCATAACGTGTCGACCGCCCGCGACCTGAGCAAGCTGCTGGCCTATGCACGCAAGTTTCCGATGTTGAGCCAGCTGAGTACCACCAAGGAAAAAACCGTGGCGTTCCGCAAGCCCAACTACACACTGGGCTTCTCCAACACCGACCACCTGATCAACCGGGCCAACTGGGACATCAAGCTGACCAAGACCGGTTTTACCAACCAGGCCGGGCATTGCCTGGTGCTGGTGACCAGCATGGGTAACCGCCCGGTATCGCTGGTGATCCTGGATGCTTTCGGCAAATTCACCCACTTCGCCGATGCCAGCCGTATTCGCAGCTGGGTCGAAACCGGCAAGGGCGGCGCGGTGCCGGATGTGGCGTTGCGCTACAAGGCTGACAAGAACCTGAAGAACCGTGCGGGTGTGACAGAAGTCCGCCGTTAAAGAACACCGCAGAACCCATGTGGGAGGGGGCTTGCTCCCGATAGCAGTGTGTCATTCACAGTAGTCAGTGACTGATCCACCGCTATCGGGGGCAAGCCCCCTCCCACATTTCTATCTGTGTTCCGTCAGCACCTTGAGTGCTTGGGCCGCCGACTGCTCTTGCCCGGCCTGAGCGGTCGCATTCGCCGCCTCGCGCCAACGCTGCGCATCCACATTCGCCGGCAACTGGCTCGGACGCTGGGTAAGAATCGCCCAATTCCCTGCGCTCTTCCACGCCGACTCAAAGTCGCTGAAGCCCATCATCAATCGCCGCTCCCTGCCGGAACGCAACAGCACCGTGCTCTTCTGCTGGTTGAATCCCACCACCACGACATAGCGCGGGTCGGACCAGAAGCTTGAGTTGATCCGCGCCATCACCGGGTAACCCGCCGCCACCTGCGCCAGCACCGCGGTCAACTTGGCATCCAGTGGATACACCATCAGCCCGTACTCGCGCGCCAGCTTTTGCATGTTGCGCTCAAGGTCGGCCTCGGCGCCTGGCAAGTGCAGCGGCTTATCAAGTAGCCCCGGTGTCATGACAATGCCTTGTTGCGACAGCATGCTGGCCAGAGCCGTAGGACCGCTCTGATAAGCCTCGCTGCGAAAGGTCGGTACGCCGTTGAGTTCAACCCGCTCCGGCAAGCCGGGGAGTTTCGAAGGGTGGCTGGAACAGGCTACCAGCCCCAGGGCGCAGGCCAGCAGGATGGATGCTTTAAGGTTCGACCGTAAGCGCAATTTTTTACTCTCTTGATCAACTGCCGGTGAGGGCCCCGATCATAGGGCGCTCTTGGACGGGGGTATAGCCTTCAGTGTCGGTAAAACGCCGGCGATAGAGCAAACGAGTTGGACAGACACGACCATTGGTCAATAGCAGGCAACCCCGGGGTAGCTAGACTGTCCATTGGAAAGACTGTGTATAGACCCCGGATGGGGCGAAGGGAGGCCTGAATGAGCCTTGCAACGACGATTTTCATGCTGATCTGCGGTTGGCTGGCGGTGGCCGCCGCCATGTTGTGGGGGGTCATGCGCGTAACCCGCCGCCATCATCACCCCCACGTCAAGCCCACTGCGCCCGCCAAGCCGAGCAAGGCGACGGCGCATCACGCTTAGCCAGGCATGCACGCGAAGTCTTGCGTGGCGGCAACCTCTTTGCCATGCCCATCCTTGAGCGCTGCGCGCACCGTGGTCCCGAGGCTCGACTCCTCCAGAGTGTAATGCTCACCCGCCTTGAAATGCCTGTACTCGACCCGGCCCT
The DNA here is from genome assembly GCF_003851705.1 of Pseudomonas sp. R2-37-08W. NCBI lineage: Bacteria > Pseudomonadati > Pseudomonadota > Gammaproteobacteria > Pseudomonadales > Pseudomonadaceae > Pseudomonas > Pseudomonas sp. R2-37-08W. The sequence continues at coordinate 3,605,572 of NZ_CP027728.1, forward strand.
GGCAGTCCTGCTGGTTATCGTCGCCGGGCTCTTCTTCAAACAGCGTCACGTCCAGGCGATGGTCCCCAGGGCTCACTTCAAAGTAGCGCCCGTCATCCACGCGCTGACCGTCGACGCGCTCGGCCAACAGGTCATTCGGTGCTTCTTCTTTCAAGCCGATCCAGGCTTCGCTCGGGTCGGCCTGGGGTATCGGGCCGGCACACGCCGACAACACCAAAGCGGCAGCCAGGGCGGGAATCAACAACAGGGTTTTCGGTGACATGGCAGGGCTCCAAAGCACATCAGTAAAAAAGCGTATCCGATGGCTGACAAGCTTGAAGAGCTGCTGTTTGTAGAACAAATGAATACACATGAAAGGATCTTCAGCCGTTACCTAAATCTTCCTTCACCTGGCTGAAAGGTGCGTGTTAGGTGGGTCGGGCAAGACTGCCGGGGTTTGCAATCCTGCTCTTTCGGAGATCCACGCATGCTCGGGCTGGTAAAGACCGCACTGCACAAGCCGTACACCTTCATCGTGTTGGCCATTTTCATCTGCATCATCGGGCCGATGGCGGCCCTGCGTACGCCCACGGATGTGTTCCCCGATATCGGCATCCCGGTGGTCGCCGTGGTCTGGCAGTACAACGGCCTGTCGCCGGACGCCATGGCCGGGCGGGTGATCTACACCTACGAACGCTCCTTGAGCACCACCGTCAACGACATCGAACACATCGAGTCCCAATCCCTGCCCGGCATGGGCATCGTCAAAATCTTCTTCCAACCCGGCGTGGATATCCGCACCGCCAACGCCCAGGTCACGGCGGTGTCACAGACCGTGCTCAAGCAGATGCCGCCGGGCATTACGCCGCCGCTGATCCTCAACTACAGCGCCTCCACCGTACCGATCCTGCAAATGGCGTTCTCCAGCCCGAGCTTGTCGGAAGCCAGGATCCGCGACCTGGTGCAGAACAATATCCGCCTGCCGCTGAGCGCCCTGCCCGGCCTGGCGATGCCCACGCCCATGGGCGGCAAGCAGCGCCAGATCACCCTCGACCTCGACCCCCAGGCCCTGGCCGCCAAAGGTTTGTCGGCCCAGGACGTCGGCAATGCCCTGGCGCTGCAGAACCAGATCATCCCGGTGGGCACCGCCAAGCTCGGCCGCAACGAATACACGATTCTGCTGAACAACAGCCCCAAGGCCATCGATGAGCTCAATGACTTGCCGATCAAGAATGTCGACGGCGCAATCATCACCATCGGCCAGGTCGCTCACGTGCGGGATGGCTCGCCACCGCAGACCAATATCGTGCGCGTCGACGGCCACCGCGCCGTGCTGATGCCGGCGTTGAAGAACGGCAGTATTTCCACTCTGTCGATCATCGACGGCATCCGCCAGATGCTGCCGCGCATCAACGAAACCCTGCCGCCGTCGCTGAAAACCTCACTGTTGGGCGATGCCTCGGTGTTCGTCAAGCAGTCGGTAGGCAGCGTGGCCCAGGAAGGCATCATCGCCGCCCTGCTGACCAGTGCGATGATCCTGCTATTTCTCGGCAGCTGGCGCTCGACGCTGATCATCGCCGCGTCGATTCCCCTGGCGGTGTTGTCGGCCATCGCGCTGTTGGCGGTCAGCGGGCAAACCCTCAATGTGATGACCCTGGGCGGCCTGGCCCTGGCGGTGGGCATTCTGGTGGACGACGCCACGGTGACCATTGAGAACATCAACTGGCACCTGGAACAAGGCAAGGCGGTGAAGACGGCGATCCTCGACGGTGCCGCGCAAATCGTCGGCCCGGCGTTCGTCTCGCTGCTGTGCATCTGCATCGTGTTTGTGCCGATGTTCTTGCTGCAAGGCATCGCCGGGTATCTGTTCCGGCCGATGGCGCTGGCGGTGATCTTTGCCATGGCCAGTTCATTCATTCTCTCGCGCACCCTGGTGCCGACATTGGCGATGTACCTGCTCAAGCCGCACACGCCGGAGCAAGGTGCAGGGCATCATCCGGAAGACGAATTCATCAATCACCATGAAGGTGATCAGCACAAGAAACCGCGCAATCGAGTGCTGCAAGCGGTGCTGAATTTCCAGCAGGGGTTCGAGCGGCATTTCTCGAACATCCGTGACACCTACCACGGCCTGCTGATACTCGCGCTGGGCGCGCGCAAACGCTTTATCGTCGGTTTTCTCGCCTGTGTGCTGGCCTCGTTCGTGTTGCTGCCGAGCCTGGGCCAGGATTTTTTCCCGGCGACCGATGCCGGTGCGCTGGCACTGCATGTGCGCCTGCCGCTGGGTACGCGCATCGAGGAAAGCGCCGCTGCGTTCGACCGAATCGAAGCGCGGATTCGCGAGGTGATCCCCGCCCAAGAGCTGGACACCATCGTCGACAACATCGGCATCCCCCTTAGCGGCATCGACATGGCCTACAGCAGCAGCGGCACCATCGGCCCGCAGGACGGCGATATTCAGGTCACCCTGAAAAAGCACCACGCACCCACCGCCGACTATGTCAAAAGACTGCGTGAAGCCCTGCCGCAAAGCTTCCCAGGCAGCCACTTTGCGTTTCTGCCGGCGGACATCAGCAGCCAGATCCTCAACTTCGGCGCGCCGGCACCGCTGGACGTCAAAATCTCCGGGCGCAGCGATGCCGAAAACCGCGCCTATGCCGTGGAGCTTGAACGCCGCCTGCAACACGTGCCCGGCATCGCCGACCTGCGTATCCAGCAATCCACCGGCTACCCTTCGCTGCAGGTGAATGTGGACCGCCTGCGCGCCAATGGCCTGGGCATCACCGAGAAAGACGTGACCAACAGCATGGTCGCCTCCCTCGCCGGCAGTTCCCAGGTGGCGCCGACGTTCTGGCTGAACCCGGCCAATGGCGTGTCCTACTCGATCGTCGCCGCAACGCCGCAATACCGCCTCGACAGCCTGCCTGCGCTGGAGGCGCTGCCGGTGACCGGTGCCGACGGCCAGTCGCAAATCCTCGGCGGCGTGGCGAGTATCTCGCGGGTACAAAGCCCGGCGGTGGTCACGCATTACAACATCGAACCTACCCTGGACCTGTACGCCAACGTGCAAGGCCGCGACCTCGGCAGCGTCGCCCGTGATGTGCAAAAAGTGCTGGATGACACCGCGTCCATGCGCCCCAAAGGCGCGACGATCAGCCTGCACGGGCAGATCGATGCGCTGCATGAGGCGTTCAGCGGGTTGAGCTTCGGCCTGCTCGGCGCGGTGGTGCTGATCTACTTGCTGATCGTGGTCAATTTCCAGTCCTGGGCCGACCCTTTCGTGATCATCACCGCGTTGCCTGCAGCACTGGCGGGGATCGTGTGGATGCTGTTCCTCAGCGGCACCTCGTTATCGGTGCCGGCCCTCACCGGCGCGATCCTGTGCATGGGCGTGGCCACCGCCAACTCGATCCTGGTGGTGAGCTTCTGCCGCGAACGCCTGGCCGAACACGGCGATGCCTTGAAAGCCGCCATGGAAGCCGGTTACACGCGCTTTCGCCCGGTGTGCATGACAGCCCTGGCGATGATCATCGGCATGCTGCCCCTGGCGCTCTCCGAGGAGCAGAACGCGCCGTTGGGCCGCGCCGTGATCGGCGGCTTGATCTTCGCCACCATCGCCACCTTGTTGTTTGTTCCCGTGGTTTTCAGCCTGGTCCACGGCCGTCACCCTACTCGCGCAACTGCTGGAGAAATGCCCCATGTCGTCTGATCACAAACCCTCGCGCAAGCGTCTGATGCTCCTGGGTGTCGGCGGCCTGACCCTGGCTGCCCTGCTGGTCGCCAACGGCTTGCACGCGCGTGCGCTGCATGAACAGTCGGTCAGCGCCTGGACGGAAACCGCGGCCATCCCGCAGGTGCTGGTGTTCCAGCCCAAACAGAATGCCGCGGGCGATACCCTGCGCTTGCCGGCGCACCTGGAGGCCTGGAGCAAAGCGCCGATCCATGCGCGGGTCAGCGGCTATCTGAAAGACTGGAAGGTCGACATCGGCAGCCAGGTCAAGGCCGGGCAGGTCCTCGCGCAAATCGACAGCCCGGACCTGGACCAACAACTGGCGCAAACCCACGCCCACCTGGTTCAGGAACAGGCGAATGCGCGCCTTGCCGCCACCACCGCAACTCGCTGGCAAAACCTGTTGGCCAGTCATTCGGTATCGCGCCAGGAAGCCGATGAAAAAACCTCGAACGCCGCCGCCGCCAAAGCCAATGCCCAGGCTGCCGCCGCCGACTATGCGCGGCTGTGTGCGCTGGAAAGCTACAAGACGATCCGTGCGCCATTCGCCGGCACCATCACCGCGCGCAATACCGATATCGGCCAACTGATCAAGGCCGATACCGACAGTGATCCGGAACTGTTCAGCATCGCCGACACCCACCAACTGCGCCTGTACGTGCCGGTGCCACAAAACTACGCGGCGGTGATCCGTCCTGGTCTGGAAGCCGAGCTGAGCGTGCCCGAGCATCCGGGCGAACACTTAAAGGCGCACCTGATCGGCGACTCCACCGCCATCGACCGACGCTCCGGCACCCTGCTCGCGCAGTTCGTCGCCGACAACCCGAACGGTGAGCTGTTGCCCGGCGACTATGCCGAAGCCACCCTGCCGATTCCGGCGGACACCCACGGCGTGAGCATCCCGGCCAGTGCGTTGATCTTCCGTGCCCAGGGCACCCAGGTCGCGGTGCTGGACCCGCACAACCATGTGCACCTGCAAGACATTCATATCGGCCTGGACCTGGGCGAACGCCTGGTGATCGACCAGGGCCTGAAACCCGCCGACCGCATCATCGACAACCCGCCCGACGCCCTGCGCGAAGGCGACCCGGTACAACTGGCCGACGCCACAGGGGGTGCCCATGCGCCCAAGGCTTAAACCTTTTGCGGCCTGCCTATTGCTGGCGTTGCAAGGCTGCTCCCTGGCGCCCAGCTACCAGGTGCCGTCGGTTGACCTGCCAGCGAATTATCGCGAACACACCAGCGATGGCCCGTGGCACAGCGCGCAGCCGTCCGATCAATTGATGCCGCAGTGGTGGAAACTGTACAACGATCCAACCCTCGATGAGCTGCAACAGCGACTGCTCAAGGCCAACCCGGACCTGGCCGCGGCGCTGGCGCATTTCGATGCGTCCCAGGCGTATGCCAGTCAATTGCATGCCGGGCTTTTCCCACAGATCAGCGCCAGCGCGCAGCCGTTGCGCCAGCGGCAATCGGATTCCAGACCGTTGCGCGGTAGTACGCAGCCGTCGGTGTACAACAGCGACACCGCAGGGTTTTCGTTGAGTTACGACCTGGACCTGTGGGGCAAAATCCGCAATCAGGTCGCGGCCGGCGACGCCCAGGCTCAAGCGTCCGGCGATGACCTGGCGGCAGCGCGGTTGAGCCTGCAACGCCAGTTGGCGACGCTGTATGTGCAGCTCAATGGGCTGGATGCGCAGAGCCGGATTCTCGCCCACTCGCTGGAGGATTTCAGCCAGGCGCTGCAACTCACCCGCAGCCGTTATGAGGGCCAGATCGCGTCGGAACTGGACCTGACCCGTGCGCAGAGTCAACTGGCCGAGGCCAAGGCGCAGCTGGATGACGTGCGCGGGCAGCGCAACCTGACCGAGCATGCCATCGGTGAACTGGTCGGCGTGGCGGCCAGCGATTTCTCCCTGCCGCCGAGCCCGCAATTGATTGCCTTGCCAGGCATTCCCTCACAGCTGCCGAGCCATCTGCTGCAACGTCGCCCGGATATCGCGGCGGCGGAACGGCGAGTGTTTGCGGCCAATGCCAACATTGGCGTGGCCAAAGCGGCCTGGTATCCGGACTTCAGCCTGACCGGATTGATCGGCGGCCAGACCCAGGGCGTGGGCAACCTGCTTGCGGCGGGTAATCGCTATTGGGCGCTGGGGCCGTTGATGAACCTGCCAATCTTTGATGGCGGGCGCTTGAGTGCCAACGAACGCCAGGCCAAGGCCGAGTTCGAAGAAGCGTCGGCGCAGTACCGCAGCCAGGTGCTGAAGGCCGTGCGCGAGGTCGAAGATAACCTGGCGCAACTGCGGGATTTGCAGCAGGAGGCGCAGGATGAACAAGCGGCGGCGGATGCGGCGCAGCACACACAAGTATTGGCGATGAACAGCTATCAGGCCGGAGCCGTGAGTTATCTGGACGTGGTCACCGCGCAAACGGCGGCGTTGCAGGCACAGAGGACGTTGCAGGCGGTGCAGACGCGGCAGTTGCAGGCGAGTGTGGGGTTGGTTACGGCGTTGGGGGGTGGCTGGAAACCGGGTGGCTGACATGGTGTTGCAGCGTCAGCTCCGGCCTCATCGGGGGCAAGCCCCCTCCCACATTGGTTTTGCGCCAGACACACAATGTATGAACACTGCCGGCCCCCTGTGGGAGGGGGCTTGCCCCCGATAGCGCCCTTCCAGACACATCCTGCCAAAAGCCTGCACGACACCTTCACCCCACCCCTTCTAGCCTCTCAGCATCCACTTAGCAGAGAGGCCAAGGAATGCCTGATCTACCCGCTTCACATCGACTGCGCATCGGTCGGTACAGCGAACCGAACCGCATCTACTTGATCACCACCAATACCCATGAACGCATTCGCCTGTTCGACGACTTTCACCTCGGCCGCCTGGTCGTCTGGCAGTTTCGGGTCGCCCAATACCAAGGGCTGGCGAACTCCCTGGCATGGGTGATCATGCCTGACCATTTCCACTGGATTATCGAGTTGAAAAAAGGCTCGCTGGCAAATCTGATGTGCCAGGTAAAATCCAAAAGTACACGAACCGTCAACGGCGCGACTGGCCGCAAGGGCCGGCTCTGGCAGGAAAGCTTCCACGACCGGGCACTGCGCAAAGAAGATGACCTTGTAAAAATAGCCAGGTATGTAGTGGCCAACCCATTGCGAGCGGGTCTGGTCGAGCGAATTGGCGACTACCCATTGTGGGATGCCATCTGGGTCTGAAGCACACCGTTCAAATGTGGGAGGGGGCTTGCTCCCGATGGCGGTGTATCAGCCAAAAACTTATCGACTGACCCACCGCCATCGGGAGCAAGCCCCCTCCCACATTTTTTTAACCGCATTTCAGGCCGCAAGCGTGCCGCTGGCAATGGCCGCCGAAGCAGCCAACATGGCGCGCAACAGCACCGCACACCCCGCTGCCAGATCATCCGGCGCGGCATTCTCGATTTCGTTATGGCTGATACCGCCTTCACACGGCACGAAGATCATTCCCGCCGGGCCCAGTTCGGCGAGGAAAATCGCGTCGTGCCCGGCCCCGCTGACGATGTCCATGTTCGACAAGCCCAAGCCATTCGCCGCATCGCGCACGGCGTCTACGCAGCCTTTGTCGAAGTACAGCGGCGGGAAGTCGGCGGTGGGTTCCAACTCGAAACTCAACCCATGTTTGGCGCAGGTCTCATCAATCACCGTGCGCACCTGGGCAATCATCGAATCCAGCCGCGCCGGCTCCAAGTGACGAAAATCCAGGGTCATGCGCACTTCACCGGGAATGACATTGCGCGAACCGGGATACGCCTGCAGGCAACCCACGGTCCCACAGGCGTGCGGCTGATGCCCCAGCGCTGCCGCATTCACCGCAGCCACCACCGCTGCCGCGCCGACCAAAGCGTCCTTGCGCAAGTGCATCGGCGTAGGCCCCGCGTGTGCTTCGACGCCGCGCAGTTTCAGGTCGAACCATTTCTGCCCGAGTGCGCCGAGCACCACGCCGATGGTCTTTTTCTCATCCTCCAGGATCGGCCCCTGTTCGATATGCGCTTCGAAGTACGCCCCAACTTTGTGCCCGCTGACCGGCCGCGTGCCGGCATAGCCGATCGCATTCAACGCATCGCCCACGCTGACGCCGTCTGCATCGACCTTGGCCAAGGTCTCGGCCAGGGTGGATTTTTCGGCAAACACCCCGGAGCCCATCATGCAGGGTGGAAAGCGCGAGCCTTCTTCGTTGGTCCACACCACCACCTCCAGCGGCGCCTCGGTTTCGAGCTTGAGGTCGTTGAGGGTACGCAGGACTTCCACTCCGGCCAGCACGCCGAAGCAACCGTCGAACTTGCCGCCCGTGGGCTGGGTGTCGATGTGGCTGCCGGTCATCACTGGCGGCAGGTCAGGATTGCGCCCGGGGCGCCGGGCGAAAATATTGCCGATGCCGTCGACGGTCACCGTGCACCCGGCCTGCTCGCACCATTGCACGAACAGGTCGCGGGCCTTGCGGTCGAGGTCGGTGAGGGCCAGCCGGCACACCCCACCTTTTGGGGTGGCGCCGAGTTTGGCCAGGTCCATCAGCGACTGCCACAAGCGGTCGCGGTTGATGTGCTGATGGGACGATTGCAGGACGTCGAGGGCAGCGTTCATGGGGATCTCCTCAGGCTTTAAGCTCTTATGAATTGACGCGATTCCAACAGTCAAAAAGTGGCCAAATGTGGGAGGGGGCTTGCCCCCGATAGCGGTGGTTCAGTTACAGGTGAGTTGATTGACACACTGCAATCGGGGGCAAGCCCCCTCCCACATTGACTGTGTTCACAAGGATGATTTGGCGGGCATCCGGGTGATTGCGCGCCGGGCATTCAGGCCGTAATACAACACCCCGCCCAATGCCGAACCGGTAAACCAGCCGTAGCTGTAGAACCAACTGAATGCATCGCTGCCCAGGGACAGCAAGGTCAGCACCACCGGCACGCCAAAGGCGACGAAGCCGCTCCAGTTCCACGCCGGGTACACGTCGTCGCGGTACAAACCGGCCAGGTCCAGCTGCTGTCTGCGGGTGATGAAGTAGTCCACCACCATGATCCCGGCGATCGGCCCCAACAGGCTGGAGTAGCCGAGCAGCCAGTTGGAATACACCGTCTCCAGGCTGACATCGGACACGATCAGCCCGAGTTTTTTCAGCAGCTCATGGGCCATCAACGCCAGCCCCACCACCCCGGTAAGAATCACCGCCGTGGTGCGGTTGATCAACTTGGGCGCGATGTTCTGGAAGTCGTTGGTCGGCGAGACAATGTTCGCCGCCGTGTTGGTGGACAAGGTGGCGATGATGATCAGCGCCATGGCGATCGCGACCCACACCGGGCTCTGGATATGGCCGATCAGGGTGACCGGGTCGGACACGCTGACCCCCACCAGTTTCACCGAGGCCGCCGTCATGATCACGCCAAGCGCAGCGAACAGGAACATGGTCAGCGGCAGGCCGAAAACCTGCCCGAGGATCTGGTCCTTCTGGCTTTTGGCATAGCGGCTGAAGTCCGGGATATTCAGCGACAAGGTGGCCCAGAACCCGACCATGGCAGTCAGGCCCGCCATGAAATAACCGGTGAGGCTCGCGCCTTCGGGGCGCTTGGGCGGAATCGCCATCAGCTCACTGAGGGACACATTCGGCATCGCCCACACCAGCAAACCAATGCCCACAGCGACCAGCAGCGGCGCCGAGAGGGTTTCCAGGCGCTTGATCGACTCGGCGCCGCGCAGCACCACCCACAAATTCAGGCACCAGAAAATCATGAAACCGATCACCTCACCGGTGCCGCCAAGGGATTTCCAGCCCTCGAAAATCGAGCCCAGGAACAAGTGAATCGCCAGGCCGCCAAACATCGTCTGGATGCCAAACCAGCCGCACGCCACCAGCGCACGAATCAGGCATGGCACGTTGGAGCCGAGAATGCCGAACGATGAGCGCAACAGCACCGGAAACGGGATGCCGTATTTCGTACCGGGAAATGCATTGAGCGTGAGGGGGATAAGCACCACGATGTTGGCCAGCAAAATCGCCATCAGCGCCTCGCCCACCGACAACCCGAAATACGCGGTGAGCACACCGCCCAACGTGTAGGTAGGCACACAAATCGACATGCCGACCCACAGCGCAGTGATGTGCCATTTGTTCCAGGTGCGTTCGTGCACCTTGGTCGGTGCCATGTCGTGGTTGTAGCGAGGGCTGTCGAGGACGTCGGGGCCGGCGTCGAGTTCGTACAGGCCGTTACGTTCGATGACTTGCGATCTGTTCTGTTGCATGGCCGCTCCACGGTTTTTTTAAAATTATTCTTGCTCACCTGCACGGTTAGGGCAGGTGGCCGGAGTACCTCGTCGACAACATGACATCTCGGGCCCGGCCAGCCGCCACTGCACTCAATAACCGTGCCGATAACTGCTTCCCGACCCACACTGCATCTATAACTGGCTGATGTTTATCAGCTTTATCCGGTTGACCGATTGCGTCTTCGGAACTTGCCCTGGAACTCAGGGTGGATCGCAAGGAAGTTGTCCGAACCTTCAGGACTCAATCTGGTGCAACACAATTATTTTTATTTATCGGCGCCGTCAAGCGCCATCGTTCAACCGGCTGATTTGCAATAAGAAATGTTGTTCAAATCGACAACCTGTCAAGTGCGTCAAAATGGTGTTTGGGTGCTTCATTTTGGTGAATTTTAATTTTTATCTTTTTAAATCAAATAGTTATATTAGTTATAAGCTTAATAAAAATATTCTTGCTCAATCGAAAAACTCGGGCTAGTTTCTATTCCTGTCACCGATGACAGGAATCAATCCACTCTCGGCGAGCCGTATTACAACACTTAGAACTGGCACAAGCCGGTCAAGCCTGTGAGGAACTCGACATGTCGCTGTTGATCCGTGGCGCTACCGTTGTTACCCATGATGAAAGTTACCGCGCCGATGTGTTATGCGCAGGCGGTCTGATTCGTGCTATCGGCACGGACCTGGATATTCCCGCCGGCACTGAAACACTCGATGGCAGCGGCCAGTACTTGATGCCCGGTGGCATCGATCCCCATACCCATATGCAACTTCCGTTCATGGGCACCGTGGCCAGTGAAGACTTTTTCAGTGGCACGGCGGCGGGGCTGGCCGGTGGCACCACGTCGATCATCGACTTCGTGATCCCCAACCCGCAGCAGTCGTTGATGGAGGCGTTCCACCAGTGGCGCGGCTGGGCCGAAAAGTCGGCGTCCGACTACGGCTTTCATGTGGCGATCACCTGGTGGAGCGAACAGGTCCGCGAGGAAATGGCCGAGCTGGTCAGCCATCACGGCATCAACAGCTTCAAGCATTTCATGGCCTACAAGAACGCGATCATGGCGGCCGACGACACCCTGGTGGCCAGTTTCGAACGCTGCCTCGAACTGGGCGCGGTGCCCACGGTGCATGCGGAAAACGGCGAGCTGGTCTATCACCTGCAACGCAAGCTGATGGCCCAGGGCATCACCGGGCCGGAAGCGCATCCGCTGTCGCGCCCTTCCCAGGTGGAAGGCGAAGCGGCCAGCCGTGCGATCCGCATCGCCGAGACCATCGGCACGCCGTTGTACCTGGTGCACGTTTCCACCCAGGAGGCGCTGGACGAAATCACCTATGCCCGGGGCAAGGGCCAGGCGGTGTACGGTGAAGTGCTCGCCGGCCACCTGCTGCTGGACGACAGCGTCTATCAACACCCCGACTGGCAGACCGCCGCCGGCTACGTGATGAGCCCACCGTTCCGCCCGCGCGGGCACCAGGAAGCGCTGTGGCACGGCTTGCAATCCGGCAACCTGCACACCACCGCCACCGACCACTGCTGCTTCTGCGCCGAGCAAAAGGCCGCCGGGCGTGACGACTTCAGCAAGATCCCCAACGGCACCGCCGGTATCGAAGACCGTATGGCGCTGTTGTGGCACGAGGGCGTCAACACCGGGCGCCTGTCGATGCAGGAGTTCGTCGCGCTGACCTCCACCAACACCGCAAAGATCTTCAACCTCTACCCGCGCAAAGGCGCGATCCGCGTCGGCGCCGATGCCGACCTGGTGCTGTGGGACCCGGAAGGCACGCGCACCATTTCCGCCAAGACCCACCATCAGCAAGTCGATTTCAACATCTTCGAAGGCAAGACCGTACGCGGCGTGCCGAGCCACACCATCAGCCAGGGCAAGCTGGTCTGGGCCGATGGCGACCTGCGCGCCGAGCGTGGGGCCGGGCGGTATGTGCAACGGCCGGCGTATCCGGCGGTGTTCGAACAGTTGCGCAAGCGGGCGGAGCATTCCAGGCCCACTGCGGTGAAACGCTGAGTCCGCTATCGGGGGCAAGCCCCCTCCCACATTTGATCGGGTTCACATAGATCCAGTGTGGGAGGGGGCTTGCCCCCGATGAGGCCAGTACAGGCACCAAAAATGCCCACTTAGAGGCAATCCAAAAAAAACCGTGAGGCCACCACCGTGATCCAGACCCTGACCCACCTCCCCCATCCCCATGACGACGGGCCCACCCTCGCCAGCCATTTCACCGACCTGGCGCCGCCCCTCAACGCCCGCCAGGCCCAGCTTGAAGCCTCGCGCTGCCTGTATTGCTACGACGCCCCGTGCGTGAACGCGTGCCCCAGCGAAATCGACATCCCCTCATTCATCCGCAATATCCACACCGACAACGTCCAGGGCGCAGCGCAGAAAATCCTCTCGGCCAACATCCTCGGCGGCAGTTGCGCTCGAGTCTGTCCCACGGAAATCCTCTGCCAGCAAGCGTGCGTGCGTAACAACGCCGAAGAATGCGCCCCGGTGCTGATCGGCCTGTTGCAACGCTATGCCATCGACAACGCGCACTTCAGCCAGCACCCGTTCCAACGTGCCGCGCCCACCGGCAAACGCATCGCGGTGGTCGGCGCCGGGCCGGCGGGCCTGGCGTGCGCCCACCGTGCGGCCCTGCACGGGCATGACGTGGTGGTCTTCGAAGCCCGGGAAAAAGCCGGCGGCTTGAATGAATACGGAATCGCCAAGTACAAACTGGTGGACGACTTCGCCCAGAAGGAACTGGATTTCCTCCTGCAGATCGGCGGCATCGAGATCCGTCACGGCCAGCACCTGGGCGACAACCTCACCCTGAGCGAACTGCACGCGCAATTTGACGCGGTGTTCCTCGGCCTCGGCCTGGCGGCCAGCAAACGCCTCGGCCTGCCCGACGAAGACGCCCCCGGCCTGCTCGCCGCCACCGACTACATCCGCGAACTGCGCCAGGCCGATGACCTCACCCAGCTACCGCTGGCCGACCGCTGCATCGTACTCGGCGCCGGCAACACCGCCATCGACATGGCCGTGCAAATGGCGCGCCTCGGTGCGCGTGATGTGAACCTGGTGTACCGCCGTGGCCTGGATGACATGGGCGCGACCCACCATGAGCAAGACATCGCCAAGGCCAACCAGGTTCGCCTGCTGACCTGGGCCCAGCCCGAGCAGGTGCTGCTCGATGACCAGGGGCATGTACGCGGCATGCGCTTCGCTCGTACGCGCATGGAGAACGGTCGCCTGCACCCCACCGGAGAAACCTTCGAATTGGCCGCAGACGCGATCTTCAAGGCCATCGGCCAGGGTTTTGACAACGACGCGCTGCACGACCCGCTGGCCCAGCAGCTGCATCGCGTGGGCGAACGCATCTTCGTCGACGAGCACCTGCGCACCAGCATTCCCGGGGTGTATGCCGGCGGCGACTGCGTCAGCCTCGGCCAGGACCTCACCGTGCAGGCAGTGCAACACGGCAAGCTGGCCGCCGAGGCCATGCACGCTCAACTTATGCTCAACGTGGAGGCCGCGTAATGGCTGATCTGTCGATTGTGTTCGCCGGCATCAAAGCGCCCAACCCGTTCTGGCTGGCCTCCGCACCGCCCACCGACAAGGCCTACAACGTGGTGCGCGCGTTCGAGGCCGGCTGGGGCGGCGTGGTGTGGAAAACCCTGGGGGAAGACCCGGCGGCGGTCAACGTGTCGTCGCGCTATTCGGCTCACTACGGGGCGAATCGCGAAGTGCTGGGTATCAATAATATCGAGCTGATCACCGACCGCTCCCTGGAGATCAACCTGCGCGAAATCACCCAGGTGAAAAAGGACTGGCCGGACCGCGCATTGATTGTGTCGCTGATGGTGCCCTGTGTTGAAGAATCCTGGAAAAACATCCTGCCGCAGGTGGAAGCCACCGGCTGCGACGGTATCGAGCTGAATTTCGGCTGCCCCCACGGCATGCCCGAACGCGGCATGGGCGCGGCGGTCGGCCAGGTGCCGGAGTACGTGGAGCAGGTGACGCGCTGGTGCAAGACCTACTGCTCGTTGCCGGTGATCGTCAAGCTCACGCCCAACATCACCGACATCCGCGTGGCCGCGCGGGCGGCCTATCGCGGCGGCGCGGATGCGGTGTCGTTGATCAACACTATCAACTCGATTACCAGCGTCGACCTGGAGCGCATGGTCGCCCTGCCCATGGTCGGCAGCCAGAGTACCCATGGCGGCTACTGCGGCTCGGCGGTCAAACCGATTGCGCTGAACATGGTCGCCGAAATCGCCCGCGACCCGCAGACCCAGGGCTTGCCGATCTGCGGTATCGGCGGCATCGGCAACTGGCGCGATGCCGCTGAATTCATCGCCCTGGGCTGCGGCGCGGTGCAGGTGTGCACGGCGGCGATGCTGCATGGGTTCCGCATCGTCGAAGAGATGAAGGACGGGCTGTCGCGCTGGATGGACACTCAGGGTTACCAGAGCTTGCAGGAATTTTCCGGGCGCGCGGTGGGCAATACCACGGACTGGAAGTACCTGGACATCAACTACCAGGTGATCGCCAAGATCGACCAGGCAGCGTGCATCGGCTGTGGGCGTTGCCATATCGCCTGTGAGGACACCTCGCACCAGGCCATCGCCAGCTTGAAGCAGGTGGATGGTACGCACAAATATGAGGTGATCGATGACGAGTGCGTGGGCTGCAATTTGTGCCAGATCACTTGCCCGGTGGCCGATTGTATCGAGATGGTGCCGATTGACACGGGCAAGCCGTTTTTGAATTGGACCCAGGATCCGAGGAATCCCTACAGGGAGGCTGTGTAAGTCCTTCAGACCGCTATCGGGAGCAAGCCCCCTCCCACATTGGAATGCATTCCAAATGTGGGAGGGGGCTTGCTCCCGATGGGGCCCTAAACCTCACCATACTATTCAGGGCTCCAGCCCAATCCCGCGCAAGATCACCCCGGTCACCGTCTGTATCGCCCGCTCAAACTGCATATCTGACAACGGCTGATGATCATTCAAAATGTTCACCTGATGATCGAAGTCGGCATAGTGCTGGGTCGATGCCCAGATCATGTACAGCAGGCTCGACGGCTCTACCGGCAGGATGCGTTTGTCTTCCACCCAATGGCGAATTTTCGCTTCCTTCATCTTGGCCCAGTCGTACAGGCTTTCATCCAGCGCCTCACCCAGGGTGGGCGCACCGTGGATGATTTCATTGGCCCAGACTTTCGAACCATACGGCCGCGTGCGCGAGCGTTGCATCTTGGCGCGAATGTAGCTGCTGAGCACCACCCGTGGGTCATCGAAAGTTTCGAAGCTCAGGGCGTCCTGTTTCCACAGGTCCAGCAGGTCGAACAGCACAGCGCTGTACAGATCGCTCTTGGTGGTGAAGTAGTAATGCAGGTTCGAGCGCGGTAGTTGCGCCTCTTTGGCGATGTCGGCCATGGCGGTGCTGCCATAGCCTTTTTCAGCGAAGACTTTCTCTGCGGCCAGCAGGATTTTCTCGACGTTGATCCGCCGAATTCCGATCTTGTGATTGCCCATAAGGGCTCCCTGACAACAACACGACCTAGAGACTACCATCCGCTCTAGATCGGGGCGACACGCCGAACCGAAACTTCGTACACTGCTCGCTTCCATCCTCTGATTGGTATTGAACAATGTTGATCAAGAAGTCCCTGACCATCGTCGCCCTGCTCGCCTCCCTGCTGGGCGCGTCTGCAGCCTTTGCCCACGCGCACCTGAAAGGCGCCACGCCAGCGGCAGACAGCAATGTTGCCGCACCGACAGACCTGCGCCTGACCTTCAGCGAAGGCGTCGAAGCGACGTTCACCAAGGTGTCCCTGAGCAAGGACGGCACGGAAATCGCGATCAAGGGCCTTGAAACCCCGGACACCGACAAAAAAACCCTGGTGGTCACCCCTGCCGCTCCGCTGGCGGCCGGTACTTACAAGGTCGAGTGGCACGCCGTGTCCGTCGACACCCACAAGAGCGAAGGCACTTACAGCTTCAAGGTTGGCCAATAATCCATGGCGACCCTGCTGGTGCTGTGCCGTTTTGTGCATTTCATCGTGGTGCTGCTGCTGTTCGGGGTCTGTGTGTTCAGGCCTCTGTTGCTCGGTACGGCTGCGCAACCGGCACTCGACCAGCGCCTGCTGCGCTTGACCCGAGGCCTGGCCTGGCTGGGGCTGGGCTCCGGGGTCGCGTGGCTGTTGCTGATCACTGCGAGCATGGCCGGCGGGTGGGACGCCGCGCTGCAACCGGCCAAGGTGATGTTGGTATTGGGCAGCACCTTTTTCGGGCAGGTATGGGTCTGGCACCTGCTGCTCAACCTGTTGCTGGTGATCGTATTGATCAAGCCGTGGCCGGCCCTGCGCCTGCCGCTGGTCGCGCTGTTGCTGGCGACCCTGGCTCCGGTGGGCCATGGCGCCATGCTCGATGGCCTCAGCGGGCGACTGCTGATCCTCAACCAAGTGGTGCACTTGGCGTGCGTCGGTGCCTGGCTGGGCGGCTTGCTGCTGCTGGTGTTGATCCTCAGACAGCCACAGCCGCTGACCCTGCGGCCGATCCTGCGGCGCTTTAGTGGGGTGGGTTATGGCCTGGTTGCCGGCCTGCTGGTGACCGGTTTGGTCAACGTGCGCGTGCTCACCGGGCAACTGTGGCCTACCCCGCCGTTTGAAGGGTTTGCCTTGATTCTGCTGATCAAGGTGCTGCTTGTAGCGGGCATGTTGGTGCTGGCCTTGCTGAACCGATTGCGCGTGGAACAGTGTGAACAGCGGGTGGGCAGCTTGAAGGCCAGTGTGATGACGGAATGGTTACTAGGTGTTGCAGCGGTGGCTGCTGTATCACTGTTGGGCACCCTGCCGCCAATGGTCATGGCCGGCTGAAACCCCGCCATTCTCATCTTTTTCACCAACCAAATGTGGGAGGGGGCTTGCCCCCGATGCGGTGTGCCAGTCACTAAACATGTGACTGAATCATCGCTATCGGGGGCAAGCCCCCTCCCACATTTTGAACCGTGTCCACATTTAGATAGGCCGAGCAAGTCATCCTATAACTTCTGCTTGACACTCCTTTAAAACCCCGTAAATATCCGCCCAGCGTTGTACGACAACGTATGACGAATAATAAAAACAACAAAAGAAAAGGGAGCCTCATTGTGAGTCAATTCGCCCGTCATTTGTCCTCGCGTCTCGGTTTGATCAGCCTCGGCAGCCTCGCATTTACCTTACCCCTCACGGCCCACGCCGATGGGTTCGTCGACGATGCCAAGGCCACGCTCAACCTGCGCAACGCCTACTTCAACCGTAACTTCACCAACCCCGCCAATCCCCAGGGCAAGGCCGAAGAGTGGACGCAGAACTTCATTCTGGATGCCAAGTCTGGCTACACCCGTGGCACCGTGGGTTTCGGCATTGACGTACTGGGCCTGTACTCGCAAAAGCTCGATGGCGGCAAAGGCACCGCTGGCACCCAATTGCTGCCGGTGCATGACGATGGGCGCCCTGCCGATAATTTCGGACGCCTGGGCGTAGCGCTGAAAACCAAGTTATCGAAGACAGAGTTGAAGGTCGGCGAATGGATGCCGGTGCTGCCGATCCTGCGCTCCGATGATGGCCGCTCCCTGCCCCAGACCTTTCGCGGCGGCCAGGTAACGTCCAACGAGATCGCCGGCCTGACCCTCTACGGCGGCCAGTTTCGCGGCAACAGCCCGCGCAACGACGCGAGCATGGAAGACATGTTCATGAACGGCAAAGCCGCGTTCACCTCCGACCGGTTCAACTTCGGCGGCGGCGAATACACGTTCAATGACAAACGCACCCAGGTCGGCCTGTGGTACGCCGAACTCACTGATATCTACCAGCAACAGTACCTCAACCTCACCCACAGCCAGCCGGTGGGCGACTGGACCCTGGGCGCCAACCTCGGCTTCTTCAATGGCAAGGAAGACGGCAGCGCCCTGGCCGGCGACCTCGACAACAAGACCGTGTTCGCCCTGCTGTCGGCCAAGTACAACGGCAACACCTTCTACGTGGGCCTGCAGAAACTCACTGGCGACAGTGTGTGGATGCGCGTCAACGGCACCAGCGGCGGCACGCTGGCCAACGACAGCTATAACTCCAGCTATGACAACGCCAAGGAAAAATCCTGGCAGCTGCGCCATGACTTCAATTTCGTGGTGCTTGGCATTCCTGGCTTGACCATGATGAACCGCTACATCAGCGGCAGTAACGTGCACACCGGGGCAATCACCGACGGCAAGGAATGGGGCCGCGAATCGGAACTCGCCTACACCGTGCAGAGCGGTGCACTGAAGGACCTGAACGTCAGGTGGCGTAACTCGACCATGCGTCGGGATTTCAGCAATAACGAGTTCGATGAGAACCGGATCTTTGTCAGCTATCCAATCTCACTGCTTTAAAAGTTGTTGGTGATCTAAAAACCACTGCAAAACCAATGTGGGAGGGGGCTTGCCCCCGATGAGGGAGTGTCTGTGAATACATTTCTGACTGGGCCACCGCTATCGGGAGCAAGCCCCCTTCCACATTTGAATCTCACTCACCTGCAAGAACGTTGACAACCTGGGGATCCCTAACAATACTTCGGTCTAGTCATACGACAACCTACAACAAAAAATTGGACTACCCATGACCACCACTACCCCCGTTCCCTTCAACCGCATCCTGCTCACCGGTGCCGCCGGCGGCCTGGGTAAAGTGCTGCGCGAGCGCATGCGTCCCTACGCCCAGGTGCTGCGCCTGTCAGACATCGCTGATATGGCCCCCGCCGCCGCCCATGAAGAAGTACAAACCTGCGATCTTTCCGACAAACAAGCCGTGCACCATCTGGTGGAAGGCGTCGATGCGATCCTGCACTTTGGCGGCGTGTCGGTGGAGCGCCCTTTCGAAGAAGTGCTCGGCGCCAATATCAGCGGCGTTTTCCACATCTACGAAGCCGCGCGCCGTCATGGTGTGAAGCGCGTGATCTTCGCCAGCTCCAACCATGTGATCGGCTTCTACCCACAGGACGAAAAGCTCGACGCCCACTCACCGCGCCGTCCGGACAGCTACTACGGCCTATCCAAGTCCTATGGCGAAGACATGGCGAGTTTCTACTTCGACCGCTACGGCATCGAGACCGTGAGCATCCGTATCGGCTCTTCGTTCCCGGAACCGCAGAACCGCCGGATGATGCACACCTGGTTGAGCTTCGACGACCTGACCCAACTGCTCGAACGCGCGCTGTACACGCCGAACGTCGGCCATACCGTGGTCTATGGCATGTCGAATAACCAGGATACCTGGTGGGACAACCGCTACGCCGCGCACCTGGGTTTTGCGCCCAAGGACAGCTCCGAAGTGTTCCGCGCCCAGGTCGAGGCCCAGCCGCCGGTGGCTGACAACGACCCGGCCAAGCTCTATCAGGGCGGCGCGTTCTGCGCTGCTGGGCCGTTCGGTGACTGAGTTCACAGCAACCCAAGGGAATGAGTGGCCATGAGTGCAGAATTGATTGTCGACGCCCGCAATGCCGTGGGCGAATGCCCGGTGTGGGTGCCCGAAGAAAACGCCCTGTACTGGGTGGATATTCCCAACGGTCGCCTGCAACGCTGGGACGCGACCACAGGCCAGGTGGCAGCCTGGCAGGCCCCGCAGGTGCTCGCCTGTATTGCTCGCACCGATAAAGGCAACTGGGTCGCCGGCATGCAGAGCGGTTTTTTCCAACTGACCCCGCGCAGCGATGGCAGCCTTGAGACCATGCCGCTGGCCGGCGTCGAGCACCCACGCCCGGACATGCGCCTGAACGACGGTCGTTGCGATCGCCAGGGCCGCTTCTGGGCCGGTAGCATGGTGCTGGACATGAGCCTGAACGCCGCCGAGGGCATCCTTTATCGCTACGCCTCAGGCACCGCGCCCCACGCACAGCTGGACGGTTTCATCACGCTCAACGGCCTGGCGTTCAGCCCCGATGGCCGCACGATGTACGCCTCCGATTCACACCCGTTGGTGCAGCAGATCTGGGCCTTCGACTACGACATCGAGACCGGCACCCCGTCCAACCGCCGCGTGTTCGTCGACATGCATCACCACCTCGGTCGGCCCGATGGCGCAGCAGTAGACGCCGACGGCTGCTACTGGATCTGCGCCAACGACGCCGGGTTGGTCCACCGCTTCACCCCGGACGGCCGCCTCGACCAGTCACTGCCCGTCCCGGTAAAAAAACCCACCATGTGCGCCTTTGGCGGCAGTCGCCTGGACACCCTGTACGTCACCTCCATCCGTGACGACGCGAGTGATCAATCGCTGTCCGGCGGCGTGTTTGCCCTCAACCCTGGCGTGCAGGGACTGCCCGAACCCAGCTTCATCCTCTAGCTGCATCGCTGTGCCTTGAATACAACAATAACAAGACAGGAATGACCGCCCATGGACTTCAAACGCACCTTGCTCGCCGCCACACTCGTCGCCCTCAGCAGCGCCGCTCACGCGCTGGAAATCAAGTTCGCCGACATCCACCCCGCCGGCTACCCTACCGTTGTTGCCGAAGAAAACATGGGCAAGGCGCTGACCAAGGAAAGTAACGGCGAACTGACCTTCAAGTACTTCCCCGGCGGCGTGCTGGGCTCGGAAAAGGAAGTGGTCGAACAGGCCCAGGTCGGCGCCGTGCAGATGACCCGCGTCAGCCTTGGCATCGTCGGCCCGGTGGTGCCGGACGTCAACGTGTTCAACCTGCCCTTCGTGTTCCGCGACCAGGCGCACATGCGCAAGGTCATCGACGGCGAGATTGGTGACGAGATTCTGGCCAAGATCACCGATTCCGAGTTCGGCCTGGTCGCCCTGGCCTGGATGGACGGCGGCACGCGCAATCTCTACACCAAGAAGCCGGTGCGCAAGATCGAAGACCTCAAGGGCATGAAAATTCGCGTCCAGGGCAACCCGCTGTTCATCGACGCCTTCAATGCGATGGGCGCCAACGGCATTGCCATGGACACCGGCGAGATCTTCAGCGCATTGCAGACCGGTGTGATCGACGGCGCGGAAAACAACCCGCCGACGCTGCTCGAGCACAACCATTTCCAGAACGCCAAGTACTACACCCTCACCGAGCATTTGATTTTGCCCGAGCCCATCGTGATGTCGAAGATCACCTGGAACAAGCTCAGCCCCGCGCAGCAGGACATGGTCAAGAAAGCCGCCAAGGCCGCCCAGGCTGACGAGCGCGTGCTGTGGGATGCCAAGTCCGCCAGCAGTGAGGAAAAACTCAAGAAGGCCGGGGTCGAGTTCATCACCGTCGACAAGAAACCCTTCTATGACGCCACCGCACAGGTTCGCGCCAAGTACGGCGCGCCTTACGCCGACATCATCAAGCGTATCGACGCCGTTCAATAACGCCCTCCTTCCTGACAAGGCCCGGCGCGGTCCGCTGCTCTCTTGCAGCGGCCGCGCCCGGTTACGGTGAACGCCATGAAGAATCTACTGCTGCGCATCAACGACCGCATCTACATGACCTGCATCTGGGTCGCCGGCCTCTCGGTGCTCGGGGTCGCACTGATCATTCCGTGGGGCATTTTCGCCCGCTATATCCTCGGCACCGGCTCAAGCTGGCCGGAGCCCACCGCCATCCTGCTGATGCTGGTCTTTACCTTTATCGGCGCTGCCGCCAGCTACCGCGCCGGTGCGCATATGTCGGTGGCCATGGTCACAGACCGCCTGCCGCCCGCCCAACGCCGCATCGTCGGCATTGTTTCGCAACTGCTCATGGGCACCATCTGCCTGTTCATGACGATCTGGGGCGCCAAGCTGTGCCTGTCCACCTGGAACCAGTTCATGAGCGCCATCCCGACGCTGCGGGTCGGCATCACTTACATGCCAATCCCGATTGGCGGCTTGCTGACCTTGATATTCGTGGTGGAAAAACTGCTGCTGGGCGACCAGAGCAACCGGCGCGTGGTGCGCTTCGACCTGGTTGAAGAAAGCGAAGGGGCCGCCTGATATGGACGCGTTTATTCTGTTGGGCAGCTTTATCGCCTTGATCCTGATCGGCATGCCGGTGGCCTATGCCCTGGGCTTGTCGGCACTGATCGGCGCATGGTGGATCGACATTCCGTTCCAGGCCCTGATGATTCAGGTGGCGGGCGGGGTCAACAAGTTTTCGCTGATGGCGATTCCGTTCTTCGTCCTGGCCGGCGCGATCATGGCCGAGGGCGGCATGTCGCGGCGGCTGGTGGCGTTTGCCGGGGTGCTGGTGGGCTTCGTGCGCGGCGGGCTGTCGCTGGTCAACATCATGGCCTCGACGTTTTTCGGCGCGATCTCCGGCTCGTCGGTGGCCGACACCGCGTCGGTCGGCTCGGTGCTGATTCCGGAGATGGAACGCCGCGGCTATCCGCGCGAGTTTGCCACTGCGGTGACGGTCAGCGGCTCGGTGCAGGCGCTGCTGACGCCGCCCAGCCATAACTCGGTGCTTTACTCCCTGGCGGCAGGCGGCACCGTTTCGATCGCCTCGCTGTTCATGGCCGGTGTGGTGCCAGGCCTGTTGATGAGCGCGTGCCTGATGGTGCTGTGCCTGATCTTCGCGAGAAAGCGCGATTACCCCAAAGGCGAAGTCATCCCCTTGAAGCAGGCGTTGAAGATCGCCGCCGACGCGCTCTGGGGCCTGATGGCCATGGTGATCATCCTTGGCGGCATCCTGTCGGGTATCTTCACCGCCACCGAGTCTGCCGCGATTGCAGTGCTGTGGGCGTTCTTCGTGACCATGTTCATCTACCGCGACTACAAATGGAGTGAGCTGCCCAAGCTGATGCACCGCACGGTGCGCACCATTTCCATCGTGATGATCCTGATCGCCTTCGCCGCCAGCTTCGGCTACATCATGACCCTGATGCAGATCCCGGCGAAGATCACCACGCTGTTCCTGACCCTGTCGGACAACCGCTACGTGATCCTGATGTGCATCAACGTGATGTTGCTGTTGCTCGGCACGGTGATGGACATGGCGCCGCTGATCCTGATCCTCACGCCGATCCTGTTGCCGGTGATCCTCGGCATCGGCGTCGACCCGGTGCACTTTGGCATGATCATGCTGGTGAACCTGGGGATCGGCCTGATCACCCCGCCGGTGGGCGCGGTGCTGTTCGTAGGCGCGGCGGTGGGCAAGGTCAGCATTGAGAAGACCGTGAAGGCGCTGCTGCCGTTTTATGCAGTGCTGTTCCTGGTGTTGATAGCGGTGACCTACATTCCGGCATTGTCGCTGTGGTTGCCGAGCGTGGTGCTGTAACCCAGCGATTAAATGTGGGAGGGGGCTTGCTCCCGATAGCAGTGGGTCAGTCTGAGCATCTTTGACTGAAACACCGCTATCGGGAGCAAGCCCCCTCCCACCTTTCGGGCAGCGCTGTTTTTACTATTTCCATACGGCAGGTCGATCGTGTCTTTGAACTTCGTTGAGCTTACGGATCAATTCACCCATCTGGTACTCGCCCCCGCCCTCGGCGGCAGCCTCGTCAACTGGACGGTGCGCTCCACCGGCCAACCGCTGTTGCGGCACAGTGATGAGCAGGCAATCAATACCGGGCTGCCGGGCAAGCTGGGCTGCTATCCGTTGGTGCCCTGGTCCAACCGCATTGCCCACGGCGGTTTCGCCAACCCCGACGGCTGGCTCGCGCTCAAGCCCAACAGCCTCACCGATCCGCTGCCGATTCACGGCTCGGCCTGGCAGCAAGCGTGGCAGGTGGTCAGCCAGTCGGCGGATGAGGTACTGCTGGAAGTGCTCTGTGACACACCGTTCGCCTATCGCGCCGAGCAGCGCATCCGCTTGAGCGGTGGGGTGCTGAGGATCGAGTTGCGCGTCACGCATCTGGCCGAAACAGCCGCATGGCATGGCGTGGGCTTGCACCCGTACTTCCCGCGTCGGCCGGGTACGCGGTTGCAGGCCAAGGCGGCGCAGGTGTGGATGAGTGACGCGGCCAAGCTGCCGACGGGGTTGGCGCCGGTGCCGCAGGAGTGGGATTTCCGGCAACCCCAAACGCTGCCGGAAGGCCTGGTGGACAATGGATTCTGCGAGTGGGATGGGTACTGCTTGATCGAACAACCGGAGCTTGGATATACCCTCGAATGCCAGGCCGCCGGCGCCGATTACTTCCTGCTGTACTGCCCGCCGGGGCTGGGGTTTTTCTGCATCGAGCCGGTAAGCCATCCGGTGAATGCCCATCACTTGCCGGGTAGGCCGGGCCTGAAACTGCTGGAGCAAGGCCAGTCAACCCAACTCAATTTCAACCTGAAATACAGTCCAAATGTGGGAGGGGGCTTGCCCCCGATAGCGGTCGGTCAGTTAAAAAATTGCTGACTGATACACCGCAATCGGGGGCAAGCCCCCTCCCACATTGACCGAGTTCCTTCAGGGCGGGCTGTTTTTAAGCCGCCCCGCCGTGTCGATACTCACCACCACCGACAACCCCGGCCGCAACCGCTCGCTCTCGGCCTGGTCGGGGTCGACCGTGATCCGCACCGGCACACGCTGGGCGATTTTCACGAAGTTGCCGGTGGCGTTGTCCGCCTGCAACAGGCTGAACTCCGACCCGGTCGCCGGGGAAATATGCTGCACCGTGCCGTGAAACTTGCGGTGGTTCAGCGCGTCCACGGTGAAGGTCACCGGCTGGCCGACCTGCACATTGTCCATCTGGGTTTCTTTCATATTGGCGATCACCCACAACTGCTTGGGCACCAGCGCCATCAATTGCGCGCCGGAGTTGACGTAGGCCCCCAGGCGCACGCCAATCTGCCCCAGTTGGCCGTCCCGTGGCGCGGTGATGCGGGTGTTGGACAGGTCGATCCGCGCCAATTCCACTGCCGCCTCCGCGCTGGCCACTGCCGCTTCCAGGGAGCCGCGATTGACGATCACCGTCTGCAGGTCCTGCCGGGCGATTTCCAGGCTGGCCTGGGCCTGGGCCACGGCGGCGACGGTCTGCGCATTCGCGGCACGGGTCACGTCCAGTTCGCGCTTGGACACCGAGCCGTCGCTGATCAATTCTTCATTGCGACGCAGGTCTGCGGTGCTTTTGCGCGCCTGGGCCTGGCTGTCGACCAGCGCGGCCTGGCGCAATTTGATGGTCGCTTCGGCGCTGTTGCGTTGCTGCACCACATTGGCCAACGACGCTTTCTGCACCGCCAGTTGCGCCAGGGCCTGGTCCAGGCGTTGCTTGTAGATACGGTCGTCGAGGCGCACCAGCAGGTCGCCCGCTTTCACATACTGAAAGTCCTGCACCGGCACTTCGAATACATAGCCGCTGAGCTGTGGGCCGATAATCGTCACCTGCCCGCGCACCAAGGCATTCTCAGTGGTTTCCACCGCGCTGCTGAACGGCGGCAGTTGCCAGGCATACAGCACGATCAGCACGCCGACGATGGCAATCGCGGCAAAGCCCAGGGACGAAAGGATGCGCACCCGCAACGAGCGCGGTTCGGTCACCGCAGCGCCCGGCGGCGTGGTGCCCTCGGGGGTGGAGGCGATCGCATTGGTAGTGGTGGTCGTGGGTTCGGTCATGAAGAGGCGCCGACAGGTTGAACGGGAGGGGTTGCCGCTTTGGTGGTGCTCATCAGCCACAGGCTGCGGATAAAGATCCAGATCATGGTCAGGATCGCGATGATCGCGATCAGCATGAACACATCGTTGTAAGCCATCACGTTCGCTTCACGGGTGGCCGCCGTGGCCAGGCTGCGGATGCCCATGAGGTTGCGTAACTCCGGGTCGGCGACGATACCGCCATAAGCCGAGCCACCACTTTGCACCCGCGCGGCTACACGGGGGTCAAGCAGGGTCAGGTGCTCGGTGATCAGGCTTGAATGATATTTCTCGCGCACGATCTGGAAGGTGCCGAGCAACGCCGCGCCGATCAGGCCGCCGAGGTTCTGGCAAATCCCGAACATCACCGAGAAACTCACCAGGTTGCGCGGGTTGGTCAACACGTTCTTGGTGCCCAGCACCATGGTCGGCCCGAGAAAGAAGGTACCGCCAAAGCCTAGCAGGAACTGGCTGATATACAGGTTCTGCGGCCGTGTCAGGTTGCTGGAAAAACTGTCCATCACCGACCCGGTCGCCATCAGCGCCAGGGAAATCACCAGCGGCATCAGCAAGTGCGCCGGGTTGATCGTCAAGGCGCTGACCACCAGCCCGGCAATCGCCCCGGCCAGCATCACCACGTACAGCGTATGCATCTGCTGGTAACTCATGTTCAGCATCTGCATGAAACCTACCGCGCCGGTGGATTGTTCGGACAGCACCATGCGAATCAGGATCACCGCCAATGCCAGGCGAATCATGGTGCCGCTGCCCAGCCAGCGGGTCATCAGCAGCGGGTTGGCGCGGTTATGCTCGATGGCCAGCCCGGCCATGATCAGCACCAGCGAACAGGCCGAGGCGATGCCGATCCACGGTGCTTCCAGCCACCAGTCGATACGGCCCAGGGACAGTACCGCGCAGAGCAAGGCGACGCCGGTGGCCAGGATCGCGAAGGTGAGGAAATCGAGTTTTTCAAAGGTCTTGAAGCGGTCGCCGGGCGGCAGCTTGAGCAGGAACACACAGCCCAGGCAGATCAACGCCAGGCCCAGCTCGAACAGGTACAAGCCACGCCATTCGGCGATCTGCAGCAAGTCCTCGGAGAACAGCCGCGCCAGGGGCAACGCCAGCTGCGCCGTGCCCAGCCCCAGCACCAGGGCTTTCAAGCGCCATTTGGCCGGGAACGCCTGGATCATGTAGTACAAGCCCAACGAACTCAGCGCGGCCCCCACCATGCCATGGGCCGCGCGCACGGCGATGGCCGAATTGAGGTCGTTGACGAATAAATGGCCGAAGGTCACCAGCGCATACAGCACCAGGAACACTTCGGTAAACGCGCGCAGGCCGAACTGCTGGCGAAACTTCACCAGCAGCAGGTTCATGCACACGTTGGTCATCACATAGGCGGCGGGCAGCCAGGCCATTTCCGCCGTGGTCGCGCCCAGGGCGCCTTGCAGGTATTGCAGGTTGGCGATGACCAGCGCGTTACCCAACCCGCCGGTGATTGCCACCAGTACGCCGACCAGCGCAAACAGCCAGCGCTTGTGAGTGGGGTGCAACGGCGTCGACGGCGAGCCGGGCAGGCTCGGCCGTTCGTGGGGTTGCCAGGCGTGTGGGGTGTATTTATCCATTCGGTGACCTTGATGAACCGACGCGCAAGGCCGGTGAAACCATGACTCAGAGAACAGTAAACCTGAGCGGGGTTCATTTTGTCACTTTTGAGCGCATAACAGAGGGCCCCTAAAAAGCCTTGAGCAGCATGCCGGCAGCCACCACCACACACAGGCTGGCGAAGCCCACCTGCAGCGCACGCGCAGGCATCACCGAGCACAAGCGGCGCCCGGCCAACATGCCGACGATACTCGCGCCGATAAACACCCAGCCCACCGGCTCGATGCTCACCCCGGCGTGAAAGGCCCCCACCACGCCGATCAACGACAGCAGACTGACGACCATCAACGAGGTGGCGACAATCCCGCGCATCTGCACATCGGTGAGTTGCTTGAACGCCGGCACGATCAGGAAACCGCCGCCCACACCGAGCAGCCCCGACACGGCGCCCGTCACCGCCCCCAGCGCCGCCAGGGTCGCGCTGCACTTGGCGGTCCAGGCCAGGCGGCCGGTCTGCTGGTTGAGCATGCAATTCTTCTGGCCCCAGGAGGCGGCGCCGTGGTCACTCGGCCCGGCCTCGACCTTTTCGCGCCGCAACATGCGCCAGGCCACCAGCACCATCAATGCGCTGAACAGGCCCATCAGCACCGGTTCCGACAGTTGATGGGCGACGAATACCCCAGCGGCGAAAACAGCGCGCCCAGCAACGCGATCAATAGCGCCGCACGGTAACGCACCAGGCCGTGGCGCAGGCCGTCAATCGCGCCCACCGCCGCCGCCGCGCCCACCGCGAGCAATGACACCGGCGCGGCCTGGGTCATCGTCAGCCCCAGTCCCAACACCAATGCCGGCACCCCGAGGATGCCGCCGCCCGCACCGGTCAGGCCCATGACCAGGCCCATCAATACACCCAACACACTCGCCAGCAGCATTCAGTCCACCTTGCTCAGGCGGGTCAGCCACTCGCGGCCCTTGAGCATGCCGTTCCAGTAGAACCACGGCAGCAGCGTGGCCTTGAGGAACCACATCGAGCGGCGCGCCTGGGTCGGGTCGAGAGGAAAAGTCGGCAGGAGCTTGCCGCCATAACCGAACTCGGCCAGCACCACCTTACCCTTCTCCACCGTCAACGGGCAGGAGCCATAGCCATCGTACTTGAGCGGCAGCGACGCCTGCTTGCGCAGGGCCAGCAGGTTCTCGGCAACCACCACGATTTGCTTGCGCACCGCCGCAGCGGTCTTGGCGTTGGTAGTGCCGCACACATCGCCAAGGCCGAAGATATGTGGGTAACGCAGGTGCTGCAGGCTGTGGGGGTTCACTTCGCACCAGCCGCCGGCGTCGGCCAGCGGGCTCTGGCGGATAAAATCCGGGGAGACTTGCGGCGGCACCACATGCAGCAGGTCGAAGGCTTTTTCGACGACACTGACGTTGCCTTCCGCGTCCTTGACTTCAAACCAGGCCTTGCGTGCCGGGCCATCGACCTTGATCAGGTTGGCATTGAACGCCAGGCGTGCGTTGTATTTCTCGACGTATTTCATCAACGGCGGCACAAAGGTCGGCACGCCGAACAGCGCGGCACCGGCCAGGTTGAATTCCACCTCGATGTTTTTCAGGACGCCCTGCCTGAGCCAATGATCGCAGGACAGGTACATGGCCTTTTGCGGGGCACCGGCGCATTTGATCGGCATGGCCGGCTGGGTGAAAAGCGCCTTGCCACCGTTGAGTTGCTGCACCAGTTGCCAGGTATAGGCGGCATGCTCGTAGCTGTAGTTGGAGGTGACGCCATGGCGGCCGAGGGTATCTTGCAGGCCTTCGATCTTTTCCCAGGCCAGGCGCAGGCCGGGGCAGACGATCAGGTGGTTCCAGCTGACGCGCTGGCCGTTGTCGAGCACCAGGCTCTGCTCGTCAGGCAGCAACTGGCTGACCGCGGCCTGGATCCAGGTGACGCCGTTGGGCAGTACGTCGGCCAGCGGGCGCCGGGTCTTTTGCAGGTTATAGGCGCCGCCGCCGACCAGGGTCCAGGCGGGTTGATAGCAATGGAAGTCGTTGGGTTCGATCAGGGTGATGTTCAGGTGCGGGTCGCGCTTGAGCAGGCTGGCCAGCAGGCCGATGCCTGCCGAGCCGCCGCCGATGACTACGATATCGCCACTGATGGTATGTCCCCAGTGTTGTTCGGTCATTGTCTGCTGCCTTTTTGAGTCAGTGCACACAAGGGTCGCTGCCGGATGGCGTCACGCCCAGCTTTTTATGACCGCGCCGCAGTACAGGCCGGACAGGGTCTTCATCACTTGAATCACTTCGTGGCTGGCCAATCCGTAGAAGATGTATTTGCCTTCCCGACGGGTGGCAACCAACCCTTCGTCCCGCAGGATGCCCAACTGTTGTGACAGCGTGGGCTGGCGTACGCCGGTCAGCGCTTCCAGCTCGCCGACGTTGCGCTCGCCCTGGGTCAACTGGCACAGGATCAACAGGCGGTCTTCGTTGGCCAGCGCCTTGAGCAAGGAACAGGCCTTGGACGCCGATGCACGCAACTGGGCGACTTCGCCCTCACTCAACGTAGATTCCATTTGCCTCGGCTCCTTTATCTCACTTAAGCTCAAAACATTATGTGTAAACGTAAACTGATTGTAACTACTTTTTCCGCATCGGGGACAGCCGCCATGCCAGCGTTGATTCAAGCCTTTCTGGACGAGGCATCGTCGACCTATACCTACGTCGTCTATGAGGCGGACGGCGGTGCCTGCGCCATCGTCGACTCGGTGCTCAACTACGACCCGGCTTCCGGGCGCACCGAGACCACCCAGGCCGACCAGGTGATTGCCTTTGTCCAGGTGCATGGCCTCAAGGTGCAATGGCTGCTGGAAACCCATGCCCATGCCGACCACCTGTCCGCCGCGCCTTACCTGCGACGCGCCCTGGGCGGCAAGATTGCCATCGGCCAGTCCATCAGCCAGGTGCAGGGCGTGTTCAAGCACCTGTTCAACCTGGAACCGGAGTTTCGCGTCGATGGCTCGCAGTTCGACCACTTGTTTGCGCCGGATGAGATCTTTCACATTGGCGGCCTGCAGGCCCAGGCGCTGCATGTGCCCGGGCATACCCCGGCGGATATGGCTTACCTGATCGACGGGCGCTTGATCCTGGTGGGCGACACCCTGTTCATGCCCGACGTCGGCACCGCACGCTGCGACTTCCCCGGCGGCGATGCGCGGCAGTTGTACGCGTCGATGCGCAAGTTGCTGGCCTTTCCTTCGGATACCAAACTGTATGTGTGCCACGACTACCCACCCGAGGGCCGTGAGGCCAAGTGCCTGACCACGGTGGCGGAACAACGGGCGGGGAACATCCATGTGCATGACGGGGTGGACGAAGCGGCATTTGTAGCGATGCGCACCGCCCGTGATGCCGGGCTGGGAATGCCGACGCTGTTGTTGCCGGCGATCCAGGTGAACGTGCGGGCGGGGAATATGCCGCCGGCGGAAGAAAACGGCGTGACGTACCTGAAGATCCCCCTCAACCAGCTTTGAAATGCGGTTAAAAATGTGGGAGGGGGCTTGCTCCCGATGGCGGTGAGTCAGCTACAGATAAGTTGACTGTCACACCGCTATCGGGAGCAAGCCCCCTCCCACATTTTGTTCCGTATTGAGTCAGGTACCGAGGCTGATGCCGTTGGCCGGCAGCGGCAGTGCGGTTTTGTAGCGCACTTGCTTCAAGGCAAAACTGGAACGGATGTTCGCCACACCCGGCACCTTGGTCAGAAAGTCCATCATGAAGCGCTCCAGGGCCTGGATCGTCGGCACCAGCACCCGGATCAGATAATCCGGGTCGCCGGCCATCAGGTAACACTCCATCACTTCCGGCCGGTCGGAGATCGCCCCTTCGAACTGCTGCAACGCCAGTTCATTCTGCTTTTCCAGGCTGACATGGATGAAAACATTCACATGCAGGCCCAGCAGGTCGGCATCCAGCAGCGTCACCTGCTCGCGAATCAAGCCCAACTCCTCCATCGCCTTGACCCGGTTGAAGCACGGCGTGGGCGACAGGTTGACCGAGCGGGCCAGGTCGGCGTTGGTGATGCGCGCGTTCTCCTGCAGGGCGTTGAGAATGCCGATATCGGTACGGTCCAGTTTGCGCATGAGACAAAATCACCTGTTTATTATGTTTATGCAGATTTTTTATCCGCAAATGATCCTGAGCGCAACGAAACACAGATAAATATTCTTCTACGCCACGCCTATGATTGTTGTAGGACAAGATTTCTTCTACCCGAAGACTGACTGTCAGCTAGCGCGCCCACTACAAGAAATTCACAAGATCGAGCGTAGAAGCCATGACCCAGCCGTACGAACCGCTGCGCCTGCACGTCCCTGAACCCTCGGGCCGTCCAGGCTGCAAGACCGACTTCACCTACCTGCGCCTGACCGACGCCGGCCTGGTGCGCAAACCCGCCATCGATGTAGAGCCGGCCGACACCGCCGACCTGGCCAAGGGCCTGATCCGCGTGCTCGACGACCAGGGCCAGGCCTTGGGCCCGTGGGCCGAGGGTGTCAGCGCCGACATCATGCGCAAAGGCATGCGCGCGATGCTCAAGACGCGCATCTTCGACAACCGCATGGTGGTCGCCCAGCGCCAGAAAAAAATGTCGTTCTACATGCAGAGCCTAGGCGAAGAAGCCATTGGCAGCGCCCAGGCCCTGGCCTTGAACATCGACGACATGTGCTTCCCCACCTACCGCCAGCAAAGCATTCTGATGGCCCGCGACGTGCCGCTGGTCGACCTGATCTGCCAATTGCTGTCCAACGAGCGCGACCCGCTCAAGGGCCGCCAGTTGCCGATCATGTACTCGGTCAGGGACGCCGGCTTCTTCACCATTTCCGGCAACCTCGCCACCCAGTTCGTACAGGGCGTGGGCTGGGGCATGGCCTCGGCGATCAAGGGCGATACCAAGATCGCCTCGGCCTGGATCGGCGACGGCGCCACCGCAGAATCGGACTTCCACACCGCCCTCACCTTCGCCCACGTCTACCGCGCCCCGGTGATCCTCAACGTGGTGAATAACCAATGGGCCATCTCGACCTTTCAGGCCATCGCCGGTGGTGAAGCCACTACCTTCGCCGGACGCGGCGTGGGTTGCGGCATCGCTTCCCTGCGGGTCGACGGCAACGACTTCATCGCGGTGTACGCCGCGTCTGCCTGGGCCGCCGAGCGTGCGCGCCGTAACCTGGGCCCGACCCTGATCGAGTGGGTCACTTACCGCGCCGGCCCGCACTCGACCTCTGATGACCCGTCCAAGTACCGCCCCGCCGATGACTGGAGCCACTTCCCCCTGGGCGACCCGATTGCCCGTCTCAAACAGCACCTGATCAGGATTGGCCAGTGGTCCGAGGAGGAACACGCGGCGGTCAGTGCCGAACTTGAAGCCGAAGTGATCGCCGCGCAAAAACAAGCCGAACAGTACGGCACCCTCGCCGGCGGCCAGATTCCAAGCGCCGCGACCATGTTCGAAGACGTCTATAAAGAAATGCCGGAGCACTTGAAGCGCCAGCGTCAAGAGCTGGGGGTCTGACATGAACGATCACAACAACAGCATCGAACTGGAAACCGCCATGACCACCACCACCATGACCATGATCCAGGCCCTGCGCTCGGCCATGGATGTGATGCTTGAACGTGACGACAACGTGGTGGTGTTCGGCCAGGACGTCGGTTACTTCGGCGGCGTGTTCCGTTGCACCGAGGGCCTGCAGACCAAGTACGGCAGCTCCCGGGTATTCGACGCGCCGATTTCCGAAAGTGGCATCATCGGCGTGGCGGTGGGCATGGGCGCCTACGGCCTGCGCCCGGTCGCGGAAATCCAGTTCGCCGACTACGTCTACCCCGCCACCGACCAGATCATCTCCGAGGCTGCGCGCCTGCGTTATCGCTCGGCCGGCCAGTTCACCGCGCCCTTGACCATGCGCATGCCGTGCGGCGGCGGCATCTACGGCGGCCAGACCCACAGCCAGAGTATCGAAGCGGTGTTCACCCAGGTCTGCGGCCTGCGCACGGTGATGCCGTCCAACCCTTACGACGCCAAGGGCCTGCTGATCGCCTCCATCGAAAACGATGACCCGGTGATCTTCCTTGAACCCAAGCGCCTGTATAACGGCCCGTTCGATGGCCACCACGACCGCCCGGTGACGCCGTGGTCGAAACACCCGCAAGCGCAAGTGCCGGACGGTTACTACACCGTGCCGCTGGACGTGGCCGCCATCGTGCGTCCGGGTTCGGCCGTGACCGTGCTGACCTACGGCACCACCGTGTACGTGTCGCAAGTCGCCGCCGAAGAAACCGGCATCGACGCCGAAGTCATCGACCTGCGCAGCCTCTGGCCGCTGGACCTGGAAACCATCGTCAACTCGGTGAAAAAGACCGGCCGTTGCGTCGTGGTGCACGAAGCCACGCGCACCTGCGGATTTGGCGCCGAACTGGTGGCGCTGGTGCAGGAACATTGCTTCCACCACCTGGAAGCGCCGATCGAGCGCGTCACCGGCTGGGACACCCCCTATCCGCACGCGCAGGAGTGGGCGTATTTCCCAGGCCCGTCCCGAGTGGGCGCGGCGTTGAAACGGGTCATGGAGGTCTGAATGGGCACGCACGTAATCAAGATGCCGGACATTGGCGAAGGCATCGCGGAAGTTGAACTGTCGCAGTGGCATGTCAAGGTCGGCGACATGGTCGTCGAAGACCAGGTGCTGGCGGATGTGATGACCGACAAGGCGATGGTGGATATTCCCTCGCCAGTCCACGGCAAGGTGATTTCCCTCGGCGGCGAGCCGGGTGAAGTCATGGCGGTGGGCAGTATTTTGATCAGCATTGAAGTGGAAGGCGCCGGCAACGCCAAGGAAGCGCCAGCCGTGGCCGCACCGGTAGAAAAAGCCGCGCCTGTGGTGGAGAGCAAACCGGCACCGGTTGAAGCCAAGCCCGCGCCTGTCGCCACCAAGCCTCAAGCCCCCGTGGCCCGCGATGCGGCTGACCGCCCGCTGGCTTCTCCCGCCGTGCGCAAGCGTGCGCTGGATGCGGGTATTGCGTTGCGCCTGGTACAGGGCACAGGCCCGGCCGGGCGGATTCTGCATGAAGACCTCGACGCCTACCTTCAGCAAGGCACGAGCAACACCGCGACAGCGGCTAACCCCTACGCCGAACGCAACGACGAGCACCAGATTCCGGTGATCGGCATGCGCCGCAAGATCGCCCAGCGCATGCAGGACGCCACCCGCCGCGCCGCGCATTTCAGCTATGTGGAAGAAATCGACGTCACGGCGCTGGACGAGCTGCGCGTGCACCTCAATGAAAAACACGGCGCCACCCGCGGCAAGCTGACCCTGTTGCCGTTCATCGTGCGCGCCATGGTGGTGGCACTGCGCGATTTCCCCCAGATCAACGCGCGCTACGACGACGAAGCCCAGGTCATCACCCGCCTCGGCGCGGTGCATGTGGGCGTCGCCACCCAGAGCGACGTCGGCCTGATGGTGCCGGTGGTGCGCCACGCCGAAGCCCGCAGCCTGTGGGGCAATGCCGAAGAAATCGCACGCCTGGCCACAGCTGCACGCAATGGCAAGGCCAGCCGTGACGAGCTGTCGGGCTCGACTATCACCCTGACCAGCCTCGGTGCGCTGGGCGGGATTGTCAGCACGCCGGTACTGAACCTGCCGGAAGTCGCCATCGTCGGTGTCAACCGCATCGTCGAGCGGCCCATGGTGATCAAGGGCCAGATCGTGGTGCGCAAGATGATGAACCTCTCCAGCTCGTTCGATCACCGCGTGGTCGATGGCATGGACGCGGCGCAATTCATCCAGGCCATTCGCAGCCTGCTCGAACAACCCGCCAGCCTGTTCCTGGAGTAAGGGCATGACTCAGACATTACACACCACCCTGCTGATTATCGGCGGCGGCCCGGGCGGTTATGTGGCCGCGATTCGCGCTGGCCAACTGGGCATCCCGACCATTCTGGTGGAAGGCCAGGCGTTGGGCGGTACCTGCCTGAACATCGGCTGCATTCCGTCCAAAGCCTTGATCCACGTGGCCGAACAGTTCCAGCAAAGCGTACACCACAGCCAGGGCTCGCCCCTGGGCATCGAAATGGATGTGCCCACCCTGGACATCCGCAAAAGCGTGGAATGGAAAGACGGTATCGTCGACCGCCTGACCACCGGCGTCGCCGCGCTGCTGAAAAAACACAAGGTGCAGGTGATCCATGGCTGGGCCAAGGTGGTGGACGGCAAGACTGTCGACGTGGGCGACCAGCGCATTCAGTGCGAGCACCTGCTGCTGGCCACCGGTTCGAAAAGCGTCGAGCTGCCGATGCTGCCGCTGGGCGGGCCGGTCATTTCGTCCACCGAAGCCCTGGCACCGACCCGCATACCGAAGCGGCTGATCGTGGTGGGCGGCGGTTATATCGGCCTGGAGCTGGGGATTGCCTACCGCAAGCTCGGGGCCGAGGTCAGTGTGGTCGAGGCCCAGGAGCGCATCCTGCCGGCCTATGACGCCGAGCTGACCCAACCGGTCGGCGAGTCGCTCAAACGACTGGGCATCAAGCTGTACCTCCAGCACGCCGTCACTGGGTTTACCGACAACCGCCTGCAGGTGCGCGACCCTAATGGCGACACGCTGGCGCTGGAGACCGACCAGGTGCTGGTGGCCGTGGGTCGCAAACCCAACACCCAGGGCTGGAACCTCGAAGCGCTGAACCTGGCGATGAACGGCGCGGCGATCAAGATCGACAGCCGTTGCCAGACCAGCATGCGCAACGTCTGGGCCATCGGCGACCTGAGCGGCGAGCCAATGCTGGCGCACCGCGCCATGGCCCAGGGCGAAATGGTTGCCGAACTGATCAGTGGCAAATCCCGCGAATTCAACCCGGCGGCGATCCCGGCCGTATGCTTTACCGACCCGGAACTGGTGGTGGTCGGCAAGACGCCTGACGAAGCCAAGGCGGCCGGCGTGGAGTGCATCGTGTCGAGCTTCCCCTTCGCCGCCAACGGCCGGGCCATGACCCTGGAGTCGAACACCGGTTTCGTGCGGGTGGTGGCGCGGCGTGACAATCACCTGATTGTCGGCTGGCAGGCGGTGGGCGCTGGCGTGTCCGAGCTGTCCACGGCGTTTGGCCTGAGCCTGGAAATGGGCGCGCGCCTGGAAGATGTGGCCGGCACCATCCATGCCCATCCGACGCTGGGTGAAGCCGTACAGGAAGCGGCGCTGCGCGCCTTGGGCCATGCGTTGCATCTGTAGAACCGTGGCGAGGCCATCGGGGGCAAGCCCCCTCCCACATTTGGAATGCGTTCCCCTGTGGGAGGGGGCTTGCCCCCGATAGCAATGGATCAGCCAACAGAGATGTCGAATGGTCCATCCGCCCGCTCCCACACCAGCCAAGAATGAAGTATTGTTGCGCCCATCCAGAAAAAAATCCGACTTGACCAAGATAGAGGGTGTCATGGGTAACGAGAGCATCAATTGGGACACGCTGGGTTTTGACTACATCAAGACCGACAAGCGGTTTCTCCAGGTCTGGAAAAACGGCGAATGGCAAGACGGCACCCTGACCGACGACAATGTGCTGCACATCAGCGAGGGCTCCACCGCCCTGCACTACGGCCAACAGTGCTTTGAAGGCCTCAAGGCCTACCGTTGCAAGGACGGCTCGATCAACCTGTTCCGTCCGGACCAGAACGCCGCGCGCATGCAGCGCAGCTGTGCCCGCCTGCTGATGCCGCATGTGACGACCGATGCGTTCATCGATGCCTGCAAACAAGTGGTCAAGGCCAACGAGCGCTTCATCCCGCCTTACGGCAGCGGCGGCGCGCTGTACCTGCGCCCGTTCGTGATCGGCACCGGTGACAACATCGGTGTGCGCACCGCGCCGGAGTTCATCTTCTCGGTGTTCTGCATCCCGGTCGGCGCCTATTTCAAAGGCGGCCTGGTGCCCCACAACTTCCAGATCTCCACCTTCGACCGCGCCGCGCCACAGGGCACCGGTGCCGCGAAAGTCGGCGGTAACTATGCTGCCAGCCTGATGCCAGGTTCGGAAGCGAAAAAATCCGGCTTCGCCGACGCGATCTACCTGGACCCGATGACCCATTCGAAAATCGAAGAAGTCGGCTCGGCCAACTTTTTCGGCATCACCCATGACAACCAGTTCATCACGCCGAAGTCGCCTTCGGTACTGCCGGGCATCACCCGCCTGTCGCTGATCGAACTGGCCCAGAGCCGCCTGGGCCTTACCGTGGTCGAGGGCGAGGTGTTCATCGACAAGCTGGACCAATTCAAGGAAGCCGGCGCCTGCGGCACCGCTGCGGTGATCTCACCCATCGGCGGCATCCAGTACAACGGTAAACTGCACGTATTCCACAGCGAGACCGAAGTGGGCCCGGTTACCCAGAAGCTCTACAAAGAGCTGACGGGCGTGCAGACCGGTGACGTTGAAGCGCCAGCGGGTTGGATCGTCAAGGTCTAAAGCAGCACCGCAAATCAAAAATGTGGGAGGGGGCTTGCCCCCGAAGGCGGTGTATCAGTCAACATCTTCGGTGACTGACACATTGCTATCGGGAGCAAGCCCCCTCCCACATTTTGATTCCCGGTATTTTCAAGATTGGGGGATGTTACTGGCAATCTTCTTGCCCATGCTGATCCTCTGTTCCACCCCATACCCCAACGCCTCGTAAAACCCCGCCACCGCATCATTGCCGCTGGTGATCTGCAGGTTGATCTTCATGCAACCCAGCGCCGTCAACGCCTGTTCCGCGTGACGCACCAGCGATGATCCCAGGCCGTGGCGACGATAGTCGGCGTGCACCGCCACCGAGTACAGCCAGCCACGATGGCCGTCGTACCCGGCGAGGATCGTGCCGATCACGGTTTTTTTATCGGTGGCGACAAAAAACAACCCGTCATTGACCGCCAGTTTCTTATCGATCGCCAGGGTCGGCAGGTTATGCGCGGTGTCATAGCCGAACGCTTCCTGCCATAACGCAACCACCTGGGCACGGTGCAGGCGGTCGCGATACGGGCCGATGGGGTGCCGAGACAG
The DNA here is from genome assembly GCF_003851705.1 of Pseudomonas sp. R2-37-08W. Taxonomy (NCBI): domain Bacteria; kingdom Pseudomonadati; phylum Pseudomonadota; class Gammaproteobacteria; order Pseudomonadales; family Pseudomonadaceae; genus Pseudomonas; species Pseudomonas sp. R2-37-08W. The sequence continues at coordinate 3,643,781 of NZ_CP027728.1, forward strand.
CAGCGCCTTTTCCATGACCAGCGTGCGCTCGTTGCCGTGGTAGACATCGCGCACGGTATGAAAACCCAGCTTGCTATAGAACGGCTCGGCGGTCAGCGAAGACGGCACGCTCAACACGCTCACCCCGGCTTCACGGGCGCGCAGTTCGATCTCGATCATCAGCAGCCGGCCAATGCCCTGCCCTTGCAGCACCGGATTGACGAACACCGAGCGCACTACGTTGGCATCCAGGGCCGCCGTGGCGACGATCACCTGCGCTCTTACCGCCACCAGTACCACACGACGCTTGAGCAGTTCCAAAACCGCCTCGGGTGTAAAATTGCTCGCCACGCGGGCGATCACATCCGCCGGGTAATCCCGTGCATTGCTGCCGTGCAAGGCGGCGAGGATGACTTGGCTGATGCCCTCGGCATCTGAGGCTTGGGCAGTACGAACGACGGTAGACATGCTTGCTCCTGGCTGACGGCGCTATAACGAGCACCACAATACCAATGTGGGAGGGGCGGTGCCCTAACGCCAGTCAGTTAAGGCGACACCGAACCTGTGGCGAGGGAGCTTGCTCCCGTGGCAGCCTGGCGGCCTATAGCTATCTGACTGATGCCGCGCGATCCAAATGTGGGAGGGGGCTTGCTCCCGATGGCGGCCTCAGGGCCGACCGAGATGCTGGATCAGAGCGAGTACATATCCGTTGCTGCGGTAACGGCGGCTTAGGGTTCCGCCCTGACGGCGGGTCACTTTGGAAAAGAGCCCCAAAGTAACCAAAGGGCTCTTGCCCCACCACTCGGCACCTCGCCCCGGCTCGGTGTGCCCGTAATCCGACAGTGATTTGGGGGTCGCCGCCACGCGCCATCCATGGCGCGGGGCGGCTAAACCGGCATCCCTGCCGGTTTACCCCCCAAATCACTATCGGATTCCGGCCAGCGTGGTTTAACGGGGCGCCTAGATCAAAAGCAAGATCAAGAGCGACTCGCTTCGCATCGTGGTTACCGTAGGCTGTGCTACAAAATCGTGTAGATACCTATGGCCATCGGGGACAAGCTCTAATGCCAGTCAGTTAAGAAGTAGCAGGAGCGAGAACTAACTTGTGGCGAGGGAGCTTGCTCCCGCTGGGGCGCGAAGCGGCCCCAAACAATGGGACTGCTGCGCAGTCCAGCGGGAGCAAGCTCCCTCGCCACAGGTTCGGTGTCGCCTTAACTGACTGGCATCAGGGCAAGCCCCCTCCCACATTTTCTAACCGTGCCCACTTGAAATACGTTTGCCGGGCTTGGCGCCAACCAGCTTGGCCTGTCCATCCTTCTGCTTGCCCGTGCGCGCCTCGCTGATAAGCCCTGGAATCAACTTGCCCTCCGGCAGGTTCTTCCAGAAGCGGCTCGGCAAGTGCCCTTCCATCACCTTGGGGTTCAACCGCGCCGGGTTGAAGATGTGGCTGTAATAGGTCAACCACATGGCGCTGTGCGGGTCCTCGACATTCTGCGCCAGTTGCTGCCAAGCCTCGGGGCACTGGCGTTGGTGAATCAATTGCTCGCCGTCGTAATACACGCCGTCCAGGGGCGTTGCGATCATCCAGCGATGCCGGCCCATGCGCCCGACAAAATGCTGGCTGGCGCTGTGCAGAATATCGTGAGCCGGTTCGTGCCAGGCCACGTACTCCGGCAGCTCCGGCCCTGCCCCCGGCGGCAGTGCGATAAACCGTACAAACGCGTGCAAGTGGTGGGCTTCACGGCTGACCTGCTTGATGCGTCGCTGCAACTCGCTGCCCAACTTGTCACCGGCCAGCATCGCCGTGCGATCGCCATGGCTGACCCGCCACAACACCTCGTACAGCAAACTCCAGCGCTGGTCGCCGTGGTAGCAGGCGGCCGATTCCAGCAAGTGCAGCAACGCCTTGGGAATGCGCGCCTGGAACGGGCCAGGCCCAGGCGGAATCGGCTCGTCGGTGGCAAACAGATCCGCCACCTCGGCTTCGCCCCAACTCACCTGGCTGGGGTCGACCTGATGGCTGAGCAGCCAACGCGCCTGTTCGCGCCAGGTGCTGAACAGGTTGTCGCATTCCAGGCTGATCATCCCCACAACCCCATCTGTTGCGGTTGCGGGCGATCACGCAGCTGCTCGCGCAGCAAAACGCTGGTGGTGTCCGCTTGTTGGGGGTGGTAATCGCTGGTGATGAAAAACGGCTTGGCCTTGGCCAGTACGCAGCGCATGCGCGCCAGGTCTTCGAAGCGGATCTTGCGTTCGCGGCGCAGGTCGACCAGGCGCTGGGTGGTGCGCAGGCCAATGCCGGGGATGCGCGCGATCAAGGTCGGTTCGGCGCGGTTCAGGTCCAGGGGGAACACCTCGCGATGTTCCAAGGCCCAGGCCAGCTTAGGGTCAATATCCAGGGCCAGGTGGCCGGGGCCTTCGAACAGCTCGTTCGCGCTGAAACCGTAGCTGCGCAACAGGAAATCGGCCTGGTACAAACGATGCTCGCGCATCAGTGGCGGCGCGGCCAGGGGCACGCTTTTCGGGCTGTTGGGGATGGGACTGAAGGCCGAGTAATACACGCGGCGCAGCTTGTAATTGCCATACAGGGCTTCGGCACCGTGCAGGATGGTGCTGTCGTCGGTGTCGTCGGCGCCGACGATCATCTGGGTGCTCTGCCCGGCCGGGGCGAAGCGCGGCGCGCGGGGTTCGTTGAGCACGGTCTGCTCACCGGTGTAGATGGTCTGCATGGCCTGCTTGATCGAGACGATCTGCTTTTCCGGCGCCAGGGTTTGCAGGCTGGCATCGGTGGGCAGTTCGATATTCACGCTCAGGCGGTCGGCATAACGCCCGGCCTCGGCGATCAGCGCCGGGTCGGCTTCGGGAATGGTCTTGAGGTGGATATAGCCGCGAAAGTCGTGCTCTTCGCGCAACAGCCTGGCGACCCGCACCAATTGCTCCATGGTGTAGTCGGCCGAACGGATGATGCCGGAACTGAGAAACAGGCCGCTGACGCAATTGCGCTTGTAGAAGTCCAGGGTCAGGGTGACCACCTCCTCCGGGCTGAACCGCGCACGGGGCACATCGCTGGAACGGCGGTTGACGCAATACTGGCAGTCGTAGAGACAGAAGTTGGTGAGCAACACCTTGAGCAGCGAGACGCAACGGCCGTCGGGCGTATAGCTGTGGCAAATCCCCATGCCATCGGTGGAACCCAGCCCCGCCTTGCCTTCGGAGCTGCGCTTGGGTGCGCCACTGCTGGCGCATGACGCATCGTACTTGGCGGCGTCGGCGAGGATGCTGAGTTTTTCGATCAACTGCATGGAGAGCTACCGATACTGGTTTTTTGTACAGTATCAGGGGGTAGATGTAAGCTGCAAGCTTTTAGCTTCAAGCTTCAAGCTTCAAGCTTGCGGCTTGCGGCTGGAACTCAGCTCGCCGTTGCCAACAACAGGTCCTGCACCGAACGCGCTGAATCATGGCTGCGGTCATTGGCATACAACGACGCCGCAATCTCATCCGCGCGAATCGGCAGCACCGACAGCAACGTATCGCTCAAGCCATGGCTGGCCTGGCTGAACCCCTGGATGTAGATACCCGCCTTGCAGCGCTCATCGGTGACGATACGGTAGTCGCGGGCCACTTCGAAGTCGCCCATGTAGGCGTGCAGCGGCGCGAGCAGTTCGCGGTGCATCTGGCGCTCGTAACCGGTGGCGAGGATCACCGCGTCGTAGTGGCCGACGCTGGTTTCGCCGCTGGCGTTGTTGCGCAGCACCAGTTCGATGCCGAGCGGGCCGGGGGTGGCCTTTTCGACGACGGTCATGGTGCGGAACGCCTGGCGTGCGATGCCGGAGACTTTCTGCCGATAGAAAATGCCGTAGATGCGTTCGATCAGGTCCAGGTCCACCACCGAGTAGTTGGTGTTCTGGTACTCGGCAACCAGCCGCTCACGCTCGGCGCCGACTTGCTGGAACACCAGGTCGGTAAAGGCCGGCGAGAACACTTCATTGACGAACGGGCTGTCGTCGGCGGGTTTGAGCGCCGAGCCGCGCAGGATCAAGTCGACCTGCACCGAGGGGAAGCTGTCGTTGAGGTCGATAAAGGCTTCGGCCGCGCTCTGGCCGCCGCCGATCACCGCGATGCGCATGGCCTTGCCGTCGACACAGGGCTGGCTGGCCATGCGCTCCAGGTACTGGGAATGGTGGAACACCCGGCTGTCGCCCTTGAGCGCCTTGAACGCTTCGGGAATACGCGGCGTGCCACCGGCGCTGACCACCACCGCGCGCGTGGTGCGCACATGCTGTTCACCCTGGGCGTCACGGGAGATCACGCGCAGCGCTTCCACCTGCTGCTGGTGCAGGATCGGCTCGATGGCCAGCACTTCTTCGCCGTAGCGGGCCTGGGCCTGGAATTGCCCGGCGACCCAGCGCAGGTAGTCGTTGTACTCCATGCGGCACGGGTAGAACGTGCCCAGGTTGATAAAGTCCACCAGGCGGTCGTGGGCCTTCAGGTAATTGACGAAGGAATACGGGCTGGTGGGGTTGCGCAGGGTCACCAGGTCCTTGAGGAAGGAAATCTGCAGTTCGCTCTGGGTCACCAGGGTATTGCCGTGCCAGCGGTAGTCGGCTTGTTTGTCGAGGAACAGCACGTCCAGTTTGCCCTGGGCCTTTTCACGCTCCTGCAGGGCGATGGCCAGCGCCAGGTTCGATGGGCCGAAGCCGATACCGATCAGGTCGTGAACCGCGGGCGAAGCAATTGCCTGTGTCATTCCAGTGTCCTCTGGATAAGCCCCTTGGCGGTTGGGGCGGGAATACCTTCATGGCCTGCACAACAGGCCGTGTGTTGATAGGAAACGAGGACAGTGAAATAAAATTTAACTAATGCCGCTTCAGTGGGCTTCCCACTCACGCATGCGTGACCGGCAGTGCTTCATGGCATTGACGATGTGCTTTTCCACCAAGCTGCGGGAAATGCTCAGGCGCTCGGCGATTTGCAGATGGGACAGGCCGTCGAGTTTGCGCAGCAGGAAACTGTCGCGGCAGGCCGCCGGCAACTCGGCCAGGGCGCGCTCGAGCAGCTCCAGACGCTGGCCCTGGTCGTGGCTGGCGTGGGGTGAACACGGGGCGAAGCGTTCTTCGCTGTCCAGCACCTCCAGCGGCTCGACCTGGCGCAGGGCGTTGCGCCGATGGCCGTCGATCACCAGGTTCAACGCGGTGCGATACAGGAACGCGCGCGGCTGTTCGATCGGGGTGTCACTGGAACGCTCCAGCACCCGCACATACGCGTCATGCACCACATCCTCGGCCACCTGACGGTTGCCCAGCTTGGCGTTGAGGAAACACACCAGCTCACGATAGTAGTTTTCCAACATGACTCCTGGCCCCATGGCCGTGGTGCTAACGATGCCAGTCCGAGTAGGAACAGGCCCATCGATGATGGCAGTTTGAGTAGGTGCAATTTATAGTAATTCTCATCTACTTTTAAAGAAGTCTCGCATCAACGGCCGATTTTTTTCGCTGCGCGAGCTGTAACCGCGCGTGTAACCGCCTAAATCCTGCGGCATTTTCTTCGTTTAACTGTCAGCTCTGCGCGACTGCGCCCCGATCTTTCCTGGCTGGAACCTACGCATGAAACGCCCTCGACCTGCCCGACGCGCCCTGCTTGTGGTGGCGTGCCTGATTCCCATCGTTGCGTTTGCCACCTGGCAAGGCCTGGCGCCGGGTCGCGACTCCCTGGCCACCGTCACCGTCACCCGTGGCGATATCGAAAACAGCGTCACGGCCCTGGGCACCCTGCAACCGCGGCGTTATGTGGATGTGGGCGCCCAGGCTTCCGGGCAGATCCAGAAAATCCACGTCGAAGCCGGCGACCAGGTCACGGAGGGCCAATTGCTGGTAGAGATCGACCCCTCGACGCAAAAGGCCAAGCTCGATGCCAGCCGCTACGCCATCGAAAACCTTGCGGCGCAGTTGCAGGAGCAGAAGGCCCAGCATGCATTGGCGCGCCAGAAGTACCAGCGCCAGCAACGCCTGAGCGCCGGCAACGCCACGCGCGAAGAGGATGTACAAACCGCCAGGGCCGAACTGAGCGCGACCCAGGCGCGGGTCCAGATGTTCCAGGCCCAGATCCGCCAGGCGCGGGCCAGCCTGCGCAGCGACGAAGCGGAACTGGGTTACACGCGTATCTATGCGCCGATGGCCGGTACTGTGGTCGCGGTGGATGCGCGGGTCGGCCAGACGCTCAACGCGCAACAACAAACCCCGCTGATTCTGCGCATCGCCAGGTTGTCGCCAATGACCGTATGGGCCGAAGTCTCCGAGGCGGATATCGGCCATGTCAAACCCGGTATGAGCGCGTACTTCACCACCTTGAGCGGCGGCAGCCGGCGTTGGACCAGCACCGTGCGCCAGATCCTGCCGATTCCGCCCAAACCCTTGAACGAAACCCAGGGCAGCGGCAGCCCGAGCAGCGCCAGCAAAAGCGGCAGCGGCCGCGTGGTGCTGTACACGGTGCTGCTGGACGTGGACAACGCCGATAACGCGCTGATGGCGGAAATGACCACCCAAGTGTTTTTCGTCGCAAACCAAGTCAAGGACGCCCTCACCGTACCGGTCGCCGCGCTGCAAGGCACGCCCAACGCGGACACGCAAATCGTCCGGGTGGTGGCGAAGAACGGCGGCATCGAGCAGCGCACGGTGCGCCTGGGTGTCAGCGACCGCCTGCGCGTTCAGGTGCTCGACGGCCTCAGCGAGGGCGATCACCTGTTGATCGGCCCGGCCGACAGCAGCGGGGGTTGAATTGACCACGCCCCTGATCGAACTCAAGCACATCCGAAAATCCTACGGCGGCGGCGACAGCCCGCAGGTCGACGTGCTGCGCGGCATCGACCTGGCGATCCATGCCGGGGAGTTCGTCGCCATCGTCGGCGCGTCCGGCTCCGGCAAGTCCACATTGATGAACATCCTCGGTTGCCTCGACCGCCCGAGCGACGGTGACTACCTGTTCGCCGGTGAAAACGTTGCCCACCTGGGCAGCGACGAACTGGCCTGGCTGCGCCGCGAAGCCTTCGGTTTCGTGTTCCAGGGCTACCACTTGATCCCGTCGGCATCGGCCCAGGAAAACGTCGAGATGCCGGCGATCTATGCCGGCATCAGTGCCAGCGAACGGCACGCCCGCGCCACCGCCCTGCTCACCCGCCTGGGCCTGGCCGACCGCACCGGCAACCGTCCGCACCAGCTCTCCGGCGGCCAGCAGCAGCGGGTGTCCATCGCACGGGCGCTGATGAACGGCGGGCATATCATCCTCGCCGACGAACCCACCGGCGCCCTCGACAGCCACAGCGGCGCCGAAGTGATGAGCCTGCTCGACGAACTGGCGAGCCAGGGCCATGTGGTCATCCTGATCACCCATGACCGCGAAGTGGCCGCACGGGCCAACCGCATCATCGAGATTCGCGACGGCCTGATCATCAGCGACTCGGCTGGCGCCCAGGCCTGCGTGCCTGCCGAAGCGGACAGCACAGCGCTGCAAGCCGTGGACCTGCGCCAGCGCCTGGTCGACGGCGCCGAACACAACGGCGCCTGGAAGGCCGAACTGCTCGACGCATTGCAAGCGGCCTGGCGCGTGATGTGGATCAACCGTTTTCGCACCGCGCTGACCCTGCTCGGGATCATTATCGGCGTGGCCTCGGTGGTGGTCATGCTGGCCGTGGGGGAAGGCAGCAAGCGCCAGGTCATGGCGCAGATGGGCGCGTTCGGCTCGAACATCCTGTATGTCAGTGGTTCGTCACCCAACCCGCGCACGCCCCTGGGCATCATCACCCCCCAGGATGTGGCCGCCCTGGCCACCCTGCCCCAGGTAAAACGGATCATGCCGGTCAACGGCGCCGAAGCCGGCGTGCGTTTCGGCAACATCGACTACATCGCCTATGTCGGCGGCAACGACACCCAGTTTCCGAGCATCTTCAACTGGCCGGTGGTCGAGGGCAGCTACTTTACCGAAGCCGACGAACGCAACGCCGCCACCGTCGCGGTGATCGGCGCCCGGGTGCGTGACAAGCTGTTCAAAGGCCTGGTCAACCCCATCGGCCAGTACATCCTGATCGAAAACGTGCCGTTCCAGGTGGTGGGCGTGCTCCAGGAAAAAGGCTCCAGCTCGGGCAACAAAGACAGTGATGACCGCATTGCCATCCCCTACTCCGCCGCCAGCATCCGCCTGTTCGGCAGCTATAACCCGGAGTACGTGGTGATCGCGGCCGCCGACGCCACACGGGTGAACGCCGCCGAGCAGGCCATCGACCAGTTGCTCAAGCGCCTGCACCAGGGCAAGGACGATTATCACCTGACCAACAACGCCGCGATGATCCAGGCCGAGGCGCGCACGGCCAACACACTGTCGTTGATGCTCGGCTCGATTGCGGCGATTTCCCTGTTGGTGGGCGGCATCGGCGTAATGAACATCATGCTGATGACCGTGCGTGAACGTACCCGCGAAATCGGCATCCGCATGGCCACCGGTGCCCGTCAGCGCGACATCCTGCGCCAGTTTCTCACCGAGGCAGTGATGCTCTCGGTGGTCGGCGGGCTGTTGGGTATCGCCTTGGCGTTGCTGGTGGGTGGCGTGCTGGTACTGGCCGAGGTGGCGGTGCAGTTTTCCCTGATGGCGGTGCTCGGCGCCTTTGGCTGCGCGCTGGTCACCGGTGTCGTATTCGGCTTTATGCCGGCCCGTAAAGCTGCCCGGCTCGATCCGGTTAAGGCGTTGACCAGTGAATAAACGACCCCTCGCACCGCCGCTGGCGCTGCTCAGCCTGTGCCTGTTGCTCAATGCCTGTGCGGGTAATGCGCCCGCCGTCGACAGCGGCATCGCGCCGCCCGCCGCCTGGCAATACGCCGAGCGCGCGGCCAACCAAGCCAGCAACCAGCGCTGGTGGACGCAATTTGGCAGCCACTCGCTCAACCGCCTGATCGACCAGGCCCGCCGTGACAGTTTCGACGTTGCCGCCGCCATGGCCCGCGTGCGCCAGGCGCAGGCGACGGCGGTGATTGCCGGCGCGCCGCTGCTGCCCGAGGTCAAGTTCAACCTCACCGCCACCCGTGAGAAACTGCTGCGCGGCAGCGGCAACTCGGACCTGAACGCCACCGAGAGCAACAGAACCGTCAGCAGCTATGACGCCAACCTCACGGCAAGCTACGAACTCGACTTCTGGGGCGGCCGCGCCGCAGCACGGGACAGCGCACTGCAGAGCCTGCAGGCCAGCCAGTTCGACCAGGCCAACGTCGAGCTGACCCTGCTCAGCAACGTGGCCGACCGCTACGCGCAAACCCTGGCCGCGCGCCAGCGCGTGCAGATCGCCGAGCTGAACCTGGCGAATGCGCGCAATGTGCTGAAGCTGGTGCAAACCCGCTACGACGCCGGTTCCGCCACGGCCCTGGAGCTGGCGCAACAGAAAAGCCTGGTGGCCAGCCAGCAACGGCAACTGCCGCTGATCGAGCAGTTGGCCGAAGACTCGCGGATCACCCTTGCCGCGTTGCTCGGCCAGCCCGTGCAGGCGCTGACGCTGGGCAATGAGGCGTTCCAGGCACTGACCTGGCCAAGCATCGGGCCCGGCGTGCCGAGCCAGTTATTGAGCCGGCGCCCCGACCTGGCCCAGGCCGAGGCACAGCTGGCGGCGGCGAGCGCCGATGTGCGCGTGGCCCGTGCGGCGATGTTGCCTGCCGTCACCCTGGGCGCGACCCTGGGTTCAGGCGCGTACAAGGCCGACGACATCCTGCGCAGCCCGTTCTACACCCTGACCTCGGGCCTGGTGGCGCCGATCTTCAACAACGGTCGTTTAAGCGCGGAACGCGACAAGGCCCGTGCGCGCCAGGATGAGCTGCTGCATACCTACCGAGGGGCGATCATCAACGGCTTTGCCGACGTGGAAAAAGCCCTCAGCAGCATCACCCGCCTGGACCAGCAGCGCCAATGGCAAGCCGAGGAGCTGCAACAGGCACAGACCGCGTTCCAGATCGCAGAAAGCCGTTACCAGGCCGGTGCCGAGGATTTGCTCACGGTGCTGGAAACCCAACGCACCTTGTACGCGGCCCAGGACTTGAACGTGCAACTGCGACTGTCACGCTTGCAGGCCAGCATCGCGTTGTATAAAGCGCTGGGCGGTGGCTGGAGCAGCGGCAACTGAAAAACGAAACTCCAGTTTCGTACACAAACCGTTTAATCGCCTTACATTATTAGACCCAAGGTCCTTGGTAAAAAAGCCGCCTTCACACGGCTCTTCCAGGACCTTTTAATGAAACCCAGCGTTGTTGGAAAATGCCTGGTTTGCCTCGGCGCCTGGCTGATCGCCCACCTGGCCCTGGCCGACCCCTTGATCACGCCCACCGCCATTGACTGGTTACTGGATTGCCCCTTCCCGGCGTTTGAACGGCTCGACCCCGAAGTTCTCGCGCGCACCCAATGCGGCCAGGTGACGGTGCCCCGCGACCATGCCGCACCCGGCCGCGGGCGCCTGCGCCTGAGCGTGACACGCATCGGCGCACGCGACCCGCTCAACCGTGAGGGCGTGGTATTTATCCAGTCCGGCGACCCGCGTGCAGCTAAAAACGCCACCTTTGCCCTGCATCTCGTCGGCCGCTGGGAGTCTTATGCCACCCAGGCTTACCGCACATTGGTCGACCGCTACGACGTAATCGAACTGAGCCCCCGCGACCTGCAACAGGACGCCGCCGTCGAACAGGCGGCGCGGGATATGGAGTATGTCCGTGTGCAACTGGGCGAGGCCCAACTCAACTACGTCGGCAATGCCGACGCGGCGAGGCTCGGCAACCGCTATGCCACGCTGTTTCCCGAACGCATCACGCGCATGGTGCTGGTCAACGCCGGGCGCGGCGAGCCGGTGGCTTCCGGCGTCGAGCTGCTGCTGCTCAAGGAACCCGCCCAGGCCAGCGGTGACGGCTGTGTCAGCCGCTGGCTCGGTGATTTTCTGGTTTTCGGCAAACAGCCACCGGCGAACACACGCTGCCTCGACCGTGGCGGCTGGGACTGACCCTTGCGTTTACGACCTATCGACACCAGAAACGACACCCTGCGTTGACGCTGCGGCCCGATCGTTATTAAGTGCTATTTATCCGCATTAATACGATAAATCGAAACCATGCTGAGCCGTCCGCTACGCCGCAAACGCCAGAAGCTGTCCGATGTGATCGTCGAGTCGGTCAAGCGCTCCATCGTCACCGACGCCTTGAAGCCCGGCGACCGCTTGCCCACCGAACGCGAGCTGATGGAAAGCTTCCAGTGCTCCAAGGGCTCGGCCCGCGAAGCGCTCAAGGCGCTGGAAGTCGAAGGCCTGGTGAGCACGCGCACCGGCCCCAGTGGCGGCGCCTACCTGAACCAGGCCGGCACCGAACCCGCCAGCCGCGCGCTGCGCAACTACCTGCACTTCCAGCACCTGGACGGCGAGCAGGTGTACCAACTGCGCAAGGTCATCGAAGTGGAGCTGGCGCTGTCGGTGCTCGGGCGCTTGAGCGAGAGCGACTACCAGGCCTTGCAGGACAACGTGGACTTTTGCAGCGCCCCCGAAGACAGCGAAGCCGGCCAGCGCGAACAGCGTCTGGCGGAACTGGAATTTCACAACCTGCTGGCCAAGGCCTGCCCCAACCCGCTGCTCGGTTTCATGGCGCAGTTTCTCAACGATCTGCTGCGCGACCTGGTGGTGCTGAAAAAAGCCTACAAGCCCAAGCGCAAGCAGTTCGATGCGGCCAACCTCGACTACCACAAGCAATTGCTGATCGCCTTTCGCGCCGGGGATGAAAGCGCGGTGCGCAGCTTGATGCATGAACACATGTGCGATGCCGAACACCACATGACTGCGCTGGAAGGCCAGGTCAGCCCGCACTTCCTGCTGGAGTTCGATCACTCCTAAACCACCACAAAACCCATGTGGGAGGGGGCTTGCTCCCGATAGCGGTGGATCAGCCACCCGATGCAGTGACTGACACTCAGTCATCGGGAGCAAGCCCCCTCCCACATGGGTTATGCATTCCAATCGATAGACCCGCGTCACCTCAATAAAAAACGCCTGCCCACAGGCCCTTGCTCCATCGTATCGCCCTTGCCGCTCCTGCCAATAACTAAACCAGGGAGTCACCCCATGCAGCGTCGTACGTTATTGAAAGCCAGTCTCACCTTCGCCTCCGCCCTCAGCCTCCCGCTGAGCGTGCGTGCGGCATTCGCCGCCGAGCCCTTTACCTTTTACGGCCTCAAGTCCATGTCTGGCGCCTTTGCCAGCTATGGCAAGTTTGCCGACATGGGTTCGCGCTTGGCGGTGGAGCAGCACCCGCAAGTGCTCGGCCGCCCGTTGCACTACAAGGTCATCGATACCGAAGGCAATGCCGGCAAGGCGGTGCGCAAGGTGCAGGAGGCGATCCAGCAGGACGGCGCGCGGTTCTTCCAGGGCTGCACGCTGTCCTCGTCGGCCCTGGCAGTGGCCAAGGAAGTCGACAAGGTCGGCGGCGTGTTCATGACCCCGGTGGGCGCCGACGAGGTCACCGGCAAGGACTGCAACAAGGCCACGTTTCGCTGGTCGGTGCCCACCTACGGCGCCATCCGCGAAACCATGCTGCCGCTGATCAAGCTGCTGCCGGACGCCAAGCGCTGGTACACCATCACCCCGCAATACGTGTTCGGTGAAGCCTTGCTCGAAGGCGCGAAAAACGTGCTCAAGGAACACGGCCTGGAACACGTCGGCAACAGCTACCACTCCTTGCAGGAGCAGGAATTCTCCGGCTACCTGACCAACGCCATCTCCATCAGGCCCGATGTACTGGTGCTGCTCAACTTCGGCAGCCAGTCATCCAACACCCTGCGCCAGGCGGTGAATTTCGGCATCAAGGAACGCATGAAGGTGCTGCTGGTGTGGTCCGCCGGCCTCGACCAGTTCCAGGAACTGGGCAGCGATATTCTCGAAGGCGTGTACCTCGGTGCGCAGTACTGGCACCAGGTCGATACGCCGCTCAACCGCGAGCTGGTCAAGCTGACCCAGGCCAAATACGGCATCAACCCCACCTACCCGCTCGCCGCCGACTACATCAGCACCAAGGTGATGCTCGAGACCATCGTCGCCACCGGCAGCTTCGACGGGCCGACCGTGGCCAAGGCCCTGCAGGGCCTGAGTTATGAAGGCCCGACCGGCAAGGAATCGATCCGCGCCGGCGACCATCAGGTGATCAAGGACTACTACCTGCTGATCGGCAAGGCCGCCGCCGATATGACCGACAAGGACGACCTGGCCAAGGTGCTCAGCGCCGGCCAGTCCTTCCCGCCGGTGGAAGCCACGGGCTGCACGCTCGTCTGAGTTTCTGACTATCGCACCGGCATCCTGCTGAGGGCTTGCGCATGCTTAATCTTTACCTGTTCCAGATACTCAACGGCCTCGGGTTGGGAATGATCTACTTCCTGATTGCGGTCGGGCTGACGATCATTTTCGGCCTGCTCAACTTCGTCAATTTCGCCCACGGCGCGTTCTTCCTGCTGGGCGCCTATATCTGCTACACCGCCGTCAGCCTCACCGGCAGCTTCTGGCTGGCGCTGCTGATTGCGCCGCTGGTGGTGGCCGCGCTGGCGTGGGTGATCGAGCGCCTGCTGATCCAGCGTATCTACCACTTGCCGCACATGTTCCAGATCCTGGTAACGCTGGGCATCGCGTTGATCATCCAGGAAGCCAGCGTGATGATCTGGGGTCCGGTGGGCAAGAGTGTCGCGGTGCCGGAACTGTTGCGCGGCGTGCTGGTGGTGGGCGATTTCGTCTACCCCTACTACCGCCTGTTCCTCATCGTGTTTTCCGCGGTGGTGGGCCTGGCCCTGTGGCTGCTGCTGGAACGCACGCGCTTCGGTGCACTGGTACGCGCCGGCAGCGAGAGCACCGAAACCGTATCGCTGCTGGGCACCAATATCTTCCGTTTGTTCTCCATGACCTTCGCCCTTGGTGTTGGCCTGGCCGGCATGGCCGGTGTGCTGTTCGCGCCGTTGCGCGGTGCGCAGCCGTTCGTGGGCCCGGAGATTCTCGGCATCGCCTTCGTGGTGGTGGTGATCGGCGGCATGGGTTCGTTCAGCGGTGCGCTGGTCGGCGGTTTGCTGGTGGGCGTGGTGCAAAGCCTGATGACCACACTCTGGCCCCAGGGCGCGAGCCTGATGATCTACGGCGCAATGGCCGTGGTGATTCTGGTACGCCCCTACGGCCTGTTCGGGAGAGCCTGACATGAGCGAGAAAAATCCCCTGCCGTTTGCCAAGACGCAATCGCGCGCCATGTTGCTGTGGGTCGTGGCGGTGCTGATCGGCCTGCCGTTGATATTGCCTTCGGCGACCCTGGCCAGCGAAATCCTGATCTTTGCCATGGCCGCCCTGGCCTGCAACCTGTTGCTGGGCTACACCGGGCTGTTGTCGTTCGGCCAAGGTATTTTCTTTGGCGCCGGTGCATATTGCGCGGCGTTGCTGATGATCCACCTGCAATGGGGCCTGTTCACGGCGTTGCTGGGTGCTGCCGTCGTCGGCGGCTTCCTGGCGTTGCTGGTGGGCGCCCTGGCGATCCGTCGCACTGGCATCTACTTCGTGATGCTCACGTTGGCGTTCAGCCAGATGGCTTACTTTGTCGCCTACACCCTGAGTGACTGGACCGGCGGCGACAACGGCCTGCTCAGCGTGCCGCGCCCCGAGATTCGTATCGGTGACACGGTGCTGCTGTCGCTGGCCGACGCCCGCGCCTTCTACGGCTTTGTCGCCGTGCTGTTCCTGCTGATCTTTATCGGCGCGCGCCGGGTGATCGCCTCGCCGTTCGGCAGCACCTTGATGGCGATCCGCGAAAACGAAACCCGCGCCTCGGCGATCGGCTACGACACGCGGCACTTCAAGATCCTGGTGTTTGTGTTGTCGGGCGCGGTCACCGGCATCGCCGGGGCGTTGTACGCGATGCTGCTGCACTTTGTGCCGCTGTCGAACATCGACCTGATGATGTCCGAGAACATCCTGATCATGACCATCGTCGGCGGCACCGGCTCGCTGTTCGGCTCGTTGCTGGGTGCCGGTTCCATCGTGCTGCTGGGGGATTTCCTCTCCGACCTGTGGCCCCGCTGGTTGATGCTGCTGGGGGTGATCCTGATCGTGGTGGTGGTCTTCATGCGCGGCGGTCTGTGGGGCGGCCTGGTGTCGCTGTTCGAGAAGGTGCGCGGCAGCCGCAAAACCGCTGTCGTCGCCAAGGAGGAAGGGCTATGAGCATCCTGCTGCAAACCCAAGACCTGGAACTGGCCTACGGCGCGTTCCATGCGGTCAATGGCGTCAACCTCAAGGTCGAGGCCGGCACTATCCACACCATCATCGGCCCCAACGGCGCGGGCAAGACCAGCCTGTTTCACTGCCTCACCGGGGAGCGCCAAGCCACTGCCGGCGCGATCCATTTCGACGGCAGGAACCTGATGCGCAAACCCGCCCATGCCCGCGTCGGCCTGGGCATGGCGCGCTCGTTCCAGCTCACCAGCCTGTTCCAGAACCTCAGCGTGCGCGAAAACCTGCGCCTGGCCGCCCAGGGCCGGGACGGTGCGCGCGCCCTGAATTTCTGGCGCCGCGTGGACAGCAAGCGCGAACACCTGGAGATGGCCGACCAGGTGCTGGAACGCCTGCAACTCACCGCCCGCGCCGACACCCTGGCCGGCGAGTTGTCCCACGGCCAGCAGCGGGTCCTGGAAGTGGGCATGTCGATCTGTTCCAGGCCCAAACTGCTGATGCTCGACGAGCCCACCTCGGGCATGGGCATCGATGACATTCCGATCATGACCCAACTGATCAGCGATCTGGGCCGCGACCACACGGTGCTGCTGATCGAACACAACATGAGCATCGTCATGTCCATCAGCCAACGCATCACCGTGATGAGCCACGGGCAGATCCTGGTGGAAGGCACGCCGGAATTCGTGCGCGCCGATGAACGTGTGCGCAGTGCTTATCTGGGAGAGGCCGCCTGATGCTGATCGTCGAGAATATCCATTCCTACTACGACAAGAGCCACGTGCTCGAAGGCGTGTCATTGACCGTCAACCCCGGCGAACTGGTGACGCTGCTCGGGCGCAACGGCGCCGGCAAGACCACGACCTTGCGCAGCATCCTGGGCATCATCTGCCCGCGCCAGGGCCAGATCCATTTCAACGGGCAGGCGCTGGTGGGCCAGAAGATATTTCAAATCGCCCGCCAGGGCCTGGCGCTGGTGCCGGAGAACCGTGGGATTTTCCGCCTGCTCAGCGTCGAGGAAAACCTGCGCATCGCCGCCCGCAAGACCAGCCGCTGGCAGCTGGAGGATGTGTACGGCATGTTCCCGCGCCTCAAGGAACGGCGCAAGAACGCCGGCCATGCACTCTCCGGCGGCGAGCAACAGATGCTCGCCATCGCCCGCGCGCTGCTCAACGATCCCAAGCTGCTGATCCTCGATGAACCTACCGAAGGCCTGGCCCCGGTGATCGTCGACGAACTGGTGAAGATCCTGCGCAAGGTCAAGGACGACGGCCTGCCCGTGCTGCTGGTGGAACAGAACCTGATGGTCTGCGACAAGCTCGCCGACCGCCATTACGTACTCGAACAGGGCCGCGTGGTGTACGAAGGCAGCGCCGCAGATTTTCGCGCCGACCCGACCATCAAGAATCGCTACCTGGCCCTGAGTGCCTGACTGGAGAATGCCCATGAACAGCTTTGCGCAACCGCTAACCAGCAACGCCCCGCTGATCGATCGCGACCGCCTGTGGCAGTCCTTGATGGACCTGGCCCGGCTTGGCGCCACGGCCAAAGGCGGCGTGTGCCGCCTGGCCCTGACCGACCTTGACCGCCAGGCCCGTGACCTGTTCGTGCAGTGGTGCGAGGCTGCCGGCTGCAGCGTGACTGTGGACGCCATCGGCAATATTTTTGCCCGCCGCGCCGGGCGCAACCCCGCCCTGCCCCCGGTGATGACCGGCAGCCACATCGACACCCAGCCCACCGGCGGCAAGTTCGATGGCTGCTACGGGGTGATGGCCGGCCTGGAAGTGATCCGCACCCTGAACGATCTGCAGATCGAAACCGAAGCGCCCATCGAAGTGGTGGTGTGGACCAACGAAGAAGGCTCGCGCTTCCCGCCGTGCATGATGGGCTCCGGGGTATTCGCCGGTAAGTTCGACCTGCAGGACACCCTCGACAAACAGGACGAACATGGCCTGTCGGTGGGCGCCGAATTGCAGCGCATCGGTTATGCCGGTTCCCGCCCTGTACTGGGCCATCCGGTGGGCGCGTATTTCGAGGCGCATATCGAACAGGGCCCGGTGCTGGAGGACCAGGCCACCACCATCGGCGTGGTGATGGGCTGCCTGGGCCAGAAATGGTTCGACCTGACCCTTACCGGCGTCGAAGCCCATGCCGGGCCGACGCCGATGCACCTGCGCAAGGACGCCCTGGTGGGCGCCGCCGAGGTGGTCAGCGCGGTCAACCGCATCGCCCATCAGCAGCAGCCTCACGCCTGCGGCACCGTCGGTTGCCTGAGCCTGCACCCCGGCTCACGCAATGTGATTCCCGGCCAGGTGCACATGACCCTCGACCTGCGCCACCTGCATGCGGACAAGTTGCACGCCATGGTCGACGAAGTGCGCGGCGTGATCGAAGCCAGCGCCGCCCGGCACGGCTTGACGTTCGAACTGACCCCCACCGCCGACTTCCCGCCCCTGGACTTCAACCCCACCTGCGTGAATGCCGTACGCGACGGCGCGAAGGCCCTGGGCTTGAGCCATATGGATATCGTCAGCGGCGCCGGGCACGACGCGATCTTCGTCGCCGAACTGGGCCCGGCCGGGATGATCTTTGTGCCGTGTGAAGGCGGCATCAGCCACAACGAAATCGAAAACGCCGCGCCGGATGACCTGGCGGCGGGTTGCGCGGTACTGCTGCGCGCCATGGTCAATGCCGCACAGGGAGCCCAGCCATGAGCGAGATCGGCCAACTGACGGCGGTGCAACTGCTGCAGCATTTTCGCGACAAGACCTTGTCGCCGGTGGAGGTCACCGAGGACGCGCTGTTGCGTATCGAGCGCTATAACCCGGTGGTGAATGCCTACTGCCATGTGGACCCGCAAGGTGCATTGAATGCGGCACGCGCCGCCGAGCAACGCTGGCTCAAAGGCCAGCCCTGCGGCGCGCTGGATGGCGTGCCGGCCTCGATCAAGGATTTGACCTTGACGATGGGCATGCCCACCCGCAAGGGTTCGCGCACCACGTCCGCCGAAGGGCCGTGGGACATCGATGCACCCTTCACCGCCTTCATGCGCAAGGCCGGCGCGGTGCTGCTGGGCAAGACCACCACCCCGGAGTTCGGCTGGAAAGGCGTCACCGACAACCCGCTGTACGGCATCACGCGCAACCCCTGGGACACCCGCACCACGGCGGGCGGTTCGTCCGGTGGCGCCGGGGCGGCAGCGGCGCTGAACCTCGGCGTGCTGCACCAGGGCAGCGACGCGGGCGGCTCGATCCGGATTCCCTGTGCGTTCACCGGCACCTTCGGCATCAAGCCGACCTTTGGTTATGTGCCGCAATGGCCGGCAAGCTCGATGACGATCCTGTCGCACCTGGGCCCGATGACGCGCACCGTGGAAGACAGCGTCTTGATGCTGCAGGCCGTGGCGCAGCCGGACGCGCGGGACGGGCTGATCGGTGCGCCAAGGACCACGCCGTGGCTGACGCCAGGTAACGACCTGAAGGGATTGCGCATCGCCTACAGCCCGACCTTTGGTTACGTGGATGTGGACCCGCAGGTGGCCAGGGTGGTCGCCGCAGCGGTCGATGGCCTGGTGCAGTTGGGCGCCCATGTCGAACAGATCGACCCCGGTTTCAGCGACCCGTTGGAGGTGTTCAGCACCTTGTGGGCCGCCGGCGCTGCGCGCTTGACTCGCAGCATGAGCGACGCGCAGAAGCAGCTGCTCGATCCCGGCCTGTTGCGCATTGCGCAACGAGGCGAACGCTTGAGCCTGGATGATTTCAATGCGGCCCTGGAAGCCCGTGCGGCGCTGGTCGCGCGGATGGCGGCGTTCCATGAGCACTACGACGTACTGGTGTCACCGATGATGCCGATCACCGCGTTCGAGGCCGGGCACACCGTCCCACCGGGTTCGGGCCTGGAGGAATGGACGCAGTGGACGCCGTTCACCTACCCCTTCAACCTCACCCAGCAACCGGCCGCGTCGGTGCCGTGCGGGCTGGCGGCGAATGGGCTGCCGGTGGGGCTGCATGTGGTGGGCGCGCGGTTTGCCGATGAGCAGGTGTTGAGAGTGTGCCAGGCGTACGCCAAGGCATTCCCCACCCAACACCTGCAAGCCCCGCTCACCGGAACACTGTAGATCCAAATGTGGGAGGGGGCTTGCCCCCGATAGCAGTGGTTCAGTCAATTAATCTGTCACTGACCCACCGCCATCGGGGGCAAGCCCCCTCCCACAGTTTTGACCGCATTCCACTACAATGCCCTCCATTCATTCCCGGGGGCTTCATGGACATCGAACTGGCACGCACCTTCCTCGAAATCACCCGCTGCGGCAGCCTGGCCGCGGCGGCGGAGAAACTGCACGTCACCCAGACCGCCATCACCGCACGGGTGAAAAACCTGGAAAACCAGTTGGGCAGTACGCTGTTCGTGCGCAATCGCGCCGGGGCCAGGCTGACCGCCGATGGCGAGGCCTTCGTGGTGTACGCCAACCAGTTGCTGCAAACCTGGGAAGCGGCACGCCGTGACCTGCCGTTGCCCGATGGCTATCGCAATGTGCTGCATATCGGCGGCGAAGTCAGCCTGTGCAACCCGTTGATGCTCGGCTGGGCCAAGGCGCTGCGCGAGCGAATACCGGGGCACGCGCTGCGCACTGAAGTGCGTGAAGGCGAGTACCTGTTGCGCCAGTTGGAACTGGGCGTGCTCGACGCCGCGCTGGTGTTCCAGCCGCAGTACTGGCCGGGCTTGCAGGTGGAGCAGGTGCTGGAAGAAAAACTGATCCTGGTGCAACTGGCGAGCAAGCCCGAGCCCTACGTGTATATCGATTGGGGCCCAGGCTTTCGCCAGCAGCACGACGCCGCCCTGCCCGACCGGGCGCGCGCGGCGGTGAGTTTCAACCTGGGGCCGCTGGCGTTGCAGTACATCCTCGAGAACGGCGGCGCCGGGTACTTCCGCACGCGGGTGGTGCAGAGTTACCTGGACAGCGGCGTGATGCAGCGCGTGGCCAAGGCGCCGGAGTTCAGTTTCCCGACTTACCTGGTGTATTCGAGGGCACGGGACTCGGCGGTGCTGCAGCAGGCGTTGACGCTGTTGCGCGAGGTGGTCAAGGCCGAAGGTGATTGGTCGCAACGCTGGGACCCGCTGATTTGAATCACCCTGCACCTGCGCCCATGCTAGCCTGCGGGTGTTTCCTCTCGCAGCCTTACCGATGAACAAAAAAAGTCCGTCACCATCAGCGACATCGCCAAACGGGTGGGCATGACCACCATCACCGTGTCCCGGGCGCTGAGCAAACCTGACCTGGTCAAACCCGCCACCCTGGCGCGCATTCTGGAAGTGGCGCGCGAGCTCGACTACGTGCCCAACGCCTTCGCGCGGGGGCTCAAGCGCAGTGAGAGCCTGATCATCGGCGTGATCACCGCGTCGGTGGACAACCCGTTCTACAGCGAGATGATCAAGGCGATTTCCCGCGAAGCAAAAAAACACGGCTACACCATCATGCTGGTGGACACCGATGAGCTGGAAGAACTGGAAAGCAAGGCCGTCGATACCCTGCTGGGGTATCGCGTGGCAGGGATCATCCTGTCGCCGGTCTCCGATGAGCCGAGCTACCAGCCCGACTATCTCGAGCGCCTGGGCAACGGCAAGACGCCGGTGGTGCTGCTTGACCGCACGCTGCATGACAGCCCATTCAGCCGCGTGGTGCTCGACAACTACCACAGCGGCATCCAGGCCGCGCAGTACCTGCTGCGCCAGACCCCGAACCTTGAGCGCCTGCTGGTGCTGACCGGCCCCGAGCACTCGCGCATCACCGTGGAACGCCTCAAGGGCCTGCGCGAAGTGCTCGCCGAACATCCTCAGGTACACGTCGAAGTGCAGGCCGGGGACTACACGTTGATGCCGGCTTACCTGCACACCCTCGACTACCTCGCCGCGCACTCGGCGCCGGACGCGATCATGGGTTTCAACCAGTTGATCACCCTCGGCGCCCTGCGCGCGTTGCGCATGCACAACATCGCCCATGACAGCCTGACCATCTGCGGCATCGACCGCCTGCCCTTCGCCGACATTTTCGGCGTGCCCATCGCCTGTGTGGCCCACGACGCATCCCTGGCTGGCAGCAGCGCGGTGCGCCTGCTGCTTGATCGCCTGCAAGACCCGCACAAACCACGGGACAAGGTGGTTATTGCCGGGCAGCTGGAGAACGGCTAGCGGCTGGTATAGCCGCCATCGATGGGCAGGCTCACGCCGCTGATCATGCTGGCGGCATCGCTGAGCAGGAACAGCACGGGCAACGCCACTTCCATGGTTTGCGCAAAACGGCCGAGGGGAATCGCGGCCAGCGCCGGATCGCGCTTGGCCGGGTCCGACCAGGCCATGGTCGCCATCGGCGTGAGCGTGACGGTGGGGTTGACGCTGTTGACGCGAATGCCGAAGCGGCCCCATTCAGCGCATTGCACGCGGGTGATCGCATCCAGCGCGGCCTTGGAGGCGCAGTAGCCGAGGTGATCATCCAAGGCCACCAGCGAGGCCTGGCTGGACACGTTGACGATACTGCCGGCGATGCTCGCCCCGATCATCCTCGCCGCGACACGGCTGGCCACCTGCGCAGCGGCGCGGGCGTTGACGTTCATCACCTGGTCGAAGGCCTCGGCACTGATGGAAACGGCGGGCTCCAGGCGTGAAATGCCGGCGCAGTTGACCAGACCGTGCAGGGGCGGCAAGTCTTGCAATGCTTTATCGAGGGCCGCGCTGTCGGCGATATCCAGGCTCAGGGTATGGCAGCCTAATTCGGCCAAAGCTTGAGCATCGCGGCCCAGGGCGAATACTTCAGCGCCGCTGAGGATGAGCTGCCGGGCGATCTCGCGACCGATGCCACTGCTGGCGCCGGTGACGAGGATGCGGTGACGGGTGAAGTCAAAGCTGGCCTGCATAAATAAATTCCCAAAATAATGAAGATCCCCTGTGGGAGGGGGCTTGCTCCCGATGAGGGCGTGTCAGTTAATGCAGCTGTGACTGACCCACCGCCATCGGGGGCAAGCCCCCTCCCACATTTGGATGGTGTTGAAGCAGGTGGGGCCGAGGTGCCTGAAGTCGAAGCTGCATAGTGAAATTCCCGAAACAATGAAGATCCCCTGTGGGAGGGGGCTTGCTCCCGATGAGGGCGTGTCAGTTAATGCAGCTGTGACTGACCCACCGCTATCGGGAGCAAGCCCCTCCACATTTTTGGGCGGTGTTGGGTCAGGTAGCTTGCAGGCTGTGCATGATCGGTTTCAGGGCCGGGTAGAGTTTCAGATATTCGGAAAACGCCTGATCGTAAATCACGACGTTCTCGCGCTTGGGCTGTGCGCGCAGCGTCAACTGCACCCAGCCCTTATCCATCTGCCCATCACTGACCATCCCCACCGTATGCGCCGCCAACAATGCAGCCCCGAGCGCTGCTTCGACTTCCTGGACAAGGGTGTACACCGGGTAGCGCGTCACATCCGCGATGATCTGCATCCACAGATCCGAATGGCTCGCACCGCCCACCACGATCAAACGCGGGTCAAGGGAATGCGCGCCCTGGGTGCCGGCTTCGATGTTGTGGCGCAGGGCAAAACTCACCCCTTCGAGCACGGCGCGGTACAGGTGCAGGCGCGTGTGATACAGGTTCAACCCGACAAAACTGCCACTGGCGCGGTCATCCCATACCGGGCTGCGCTCCCCCATCAGGTACGGCAGGAACAACAAGCCCTCGCTGCCCGCCGGGATCGTCATCGCGCCCTGTTCGAGCAGCGCCAGGCTGTCCTGGCCGGTGGCCTGGGCCTGTTGCTCCTCGGCCTGGCAGAACTGCTCGCGAAACCAGCTGACCGACGCCCCGGCGGTGATCGCGCCGCCGAAGATGTACAGGTCGCGATGGCCGTTATAGACGTGAGGCATGCTCACCAACCCGTGGTGCGCGTCGACCTGCTGGTTGAGGTAGCCCCAGCACATGCTGGTGCCGATCATCGCCACATGGTTGCCCGGTTGGGTGACGCCTGCGGCCAGGGTCGCCATGGCCGCATCCACGCCACCGGCGAGCACCGGCGTGCCTGCCTGCAAGCCCAGGCGAACGGCCCAGTCTTCAAGCAGACCGCCCACCACTTCACCGGAATACACCAACCGCTCGGGCATCATCGAGTGCGGGATGCCAAGCGCATCGAGCATCTCGCCCGACCAGCCGCGCGCAGCCACATCGTAGACACCACCGATATTGCCGGCGCTGCTGTGGTCCACCGCCAGCGCGCCGGTCAGGCACCAGTTGATGTAGCTGTTGGGCGGCAGCAGGTAGCGCGTGTTGGCCCACACCTTAGGCCGATACTGCTTGAGCCAGAGCATCTTGGTGAAGCCGTAGTAACTGTCCACCGAATTCCCGGTGATCGCGAACAGCCGCTCCAGGTCCATATGTTCACGCACCCACTGCACCTGCTCGCCAGCGCGCCGATCCATCCAGATCAGGCACGGGTGCAACGGGGTGATCTGCGCATCCACCGCAATCCCGGAACCGCCATACAGACTGCTGATGCACAGCGCCTTGACCTGCGCCTGCTCCACACCGGCCTTGACCATGCACTGCGCCACGCACGCCTCGACCGCCGCCAACCAGACCTGCGGCCATTGTTCGGCCCAGCGCACTTTCGGGGTATCCACGCGATACCCCTGGCTGTGCTGGGCGATGAGCGTGCCGTGGGCATCCACCAGCAGCGCCTTGGTGCTCTGGGTTCCGATGTCGACCCCGATCACGTAGTCCATGGTCAGAGCACCGGCTTCAACAAGACCTTGATCGACTTCGTGGAATTGGCCAGCTCGAAGGCTTCGGCAAAGTCATCCAGCGGGAAGTCATGGGTCACGATGCCCTGGGAGGTGACCAGGCCGCGCTCGAACAGGTCGATGGCGATCGGGTAGCAATACGGGCCGAGGTGGGCGCCGCGCACGTCCAGCTCCTTGCGGTCGCCGATGATCGACCAGTCCACGCTGGTCTCGGCGCCGAACACGCTGAACTCGACGAAACGCCCGAGCTTGCGGATCAGGTCCAGGCCCTGGGTGACGCCGGCCGGTACGCCGGTGGTCTCGATGTACACGTCGCAGCCGTATTTATCAGTAAGGCCGTTGATGATCTCGCGGGCGTTGTCGCGGGACGGATTGATCACCACATCGGCACCGAACTTCTTCGCCAATTCCAGGCGCTCGTCGACCATGTCGATCACCACCAGTTTCTTCGGCGTCTTCAGCGCCGCCACCTGCACCATGCACAGGCCCAGGGTACCGGCGCCGGCAATCACCACCACATCATCGAGCTGGATATCGCCACGGTTGACCGTGTGGATCGAGCAGGCCATCGGCTCGACCAGCGCCGAGTCTTCCAGGGACACCGACTCGGGAATCCGGTGCACGATGGCGGTCTTGGGAATGCGCATGTACTGCGCCATGCCGCCCTCGGCGACTTCACGCTGGAAGCCGAAGATGTTGTGCACTTCGCACATCCAGTATTTGCCCGACTTGCAGAAACGGCACTTGGCGCACGGCACGATCTGCTCGGCGATCACCTTGTCACCCACCGCCACTTCGAAGTGTTCCTCGGCGCCCTCGCCCGCCTCCACCACATAGCCAAAAAACTCGTGGCCCGGCACCACCGGCGCCTTGACCCAGGGGTTGTCGCCGCCCCAGAACATCGCCGCGCCGGAATGGCACTTGCAGTCGCTGGCGCAGATACCGCACGCGGCGATACGGATCACCAGTTCATTGGCGCGCGCCTGGGGTTTGCCGATGCGCTCCAGGCGGTAGTCTTTGGGGCCGTGGCAGACGACGGCTTGCATATCAGTGTGCTTGTCCATGGTGTTCGTCCTGTGTTGATCAGTGTTTATCGATGGCGCTGACGGCTGATAAAGATCGCCAGCAAAATGATTGCGCCCTTGATCACGCTCTGCACGTAAGGCGAGACGCCAAGCATGTTCAGGCCGTTGTTCAAAACGCCGAGCAGCATCGCGCCCAGCAACGTGCCGACGATCACCCCACGCCCTCCGGCAATTGATGCACCGCCCAGTACCACGGCGGCAATCGCGTCCAGCTCGAACGACACGCCGGCATTCGGCTGGCCGCTCATCAAGCGCGACGTCAGCACCAGCCCGGCAATCGCGGCGGTGAGGCCGCTGATGCCGTACACCAGCAACTTGAAGCGCGCCGCCCGCACCCCGGACAAGCGCACCGCCTCTTCATTGCCGCCGATGGCGTAGATGTAGCGACCGATGCGTGTGTGCTGCAGCAGCACATAAGCCGCCAGGTAGGTGAGCAGCATGATCAGGATCGGCACCTGGATGCCCCACACGCTGGCGCGGCCGAAGAAGGCGAACCACTCCGGCAGCCCGGAAATCGGGTAGCCGTCGGTGTACATCAGCCCGAACCCACGGGCGATGCCCATGGTCGCCAGGGTCACGATGATCGGCGGCATATGCAGGTAGGCCACGAACAGGCCGTTGCCGATGCCGAACGCCACACCCACCAGCATCCCGGCGCCGATGGCCAGGCCCGGCGGCACACCCGCGACCATCAAGCCGGCCGTGAGCGTGCCGGACAACGCCATCACCGGCCCCACCGACAGATCGATGCCGCCGGTGAGAATCACGCAGGTCATGCCCACCGCGATAATCGCGTTGATCGACACCTGGCGGGCGATGTTCGACAGGTTGCTGGCGGTGAGAAAGGTGTCGCTGGCCAGGATCATCACCAGGGTCACCACCACCAGCCCGACGAAGGGATAAAACGCCGGCGAGCGCAGCAGCCGCGCCAGGTTCAGGCGCAACCGGCCGCTGCCTGCAAGGTTAATGGACGTATTCACTGGAGCCCCCTGTTGCATGGCGCATGACCTCTTGAGGATTGACGGCGGACGCTTCCAGCACCTTGACGATCGCGCCCTTGTGGAACACCGCGACGCGGTCGCACATGCCGATGACTTCCGGCAGTTCGGAGGAAATCATGATGATCGCGTAGCCCTGTTCGGTCAGGCTGCGCATCAGCGCGTAGATCTGCGCCTTGGCCCCCACATCGATGCCACGGGTGGGTTCGTCGAACACCAGCACGTCGCAGTGGTGGTTGATCCAGCGGGCGATCACGACTTTCTGCTGGTTGCCGCCGCTGAGGTTGAACACTCGGCTTTCCGCGCTGGGCGCCTTGATCGACAGCTGGCGCATCAGGGCTTCGACGCTGGCGCATTCCCTGGCCTTGTCGATCAGGCCCGTGGCGTTCTGGTATTTGGGCAGGTTATTCAGCGAGATATTTTCGCGAATGCTGAAGTCGGTGATCAGCCCTTCGCTCTTGCGGCTCTCCGGCAGCAGGCCGATGCCATGGGCAAGTGCCTGGGCCGGGTCGTCGAGGCTGACCTTTGCGCCGCGCAGCCATACGTCTTTGCTCACCGAGGGCAGCGCGCCCATCATGCCCAGGGCCAGCTCGGTGCGGCCGGAACCGACGAGGCCGGCAAAGCCGAGGATCTCACCCTTGTGCAGGTTGAAGCGGTTGTGCGGGCCATTACGCACCAGCTGAATGTCCTTGACCTCCAGCAGCAACGGCCCGCGTGCAGTGGTGGGCTTGGGCGGGAAACTGCAGGCCAGGCGGCGGCCGACCATCATTTCGACCAAGCGGTCGATGTCGCTGTCGGCCACATCGGTGACGCCGACGTTAGCGCCGTCGCGCAGCACGCTGATGCGGTCGCACACCTGGAAAATCTCCTCCAGATGGTGCGAGATAAAGATCACCGCCACGCCCTGGCGCTTGAGCTCGCGCATGATCTCGAACAGCAGCTCGGCTTCGCTGGGGGTCAGCGTCGCGGTGGGTTCATCGAGCACCAGCAAGCGCGCGTCCAGGGCCAGGGCCTTGGCGATTTCGACGAACTGCTGCTCGGCCACGCTCAGGTGCTTGACCGCGCAATCAAGGTTGATCGACACACTCAGGCGCTTGAACAGCGCTTCGCAGGCCTCACGCATGTCGCGCTTGCGCAACAGGCCGAAGCGGTTGCTCAGCTCATGGCCGAGGAAGATGTTTTCCACCGCCGTGAGGTAGGGAATCAGGCTGAATTCCTGGAACACGATGCCGATGCCGGCGGCAATCGCGTCCCGGTAGGTCGCGAATTGCCGGGCCTGGCCGTCGATCAGGATCTGCCCATCGTCCTGATGCTCGACGCCGCCGAGGATTTTCATCAGGGTGGATTTGCCCGCGCCATTTTCCCCGAGCAACGCGTGGATTTCGCCGCGCTCCACTTGCAGGTTGATGGACGTGAGGGCTTGTACCCCCGGGTAACGCTTACAGATGTTTTCCAGCTTCAGAAGACTGCTCATACCGCCGACCTCGCATTCAGAAGGACAACCCGAGCCCCACGGCGAGCGTGGGGCGCGGGCGATTTACCAGCTGAAGTCCTTGGCCTTGGCCTGGTCGATCAAGGTGATGTCCACCGGCAGCGTGGCGGGCACTTGCGCGCCCCACTTCCGGGCCAGGGCAATGCCCAGGGCCAGGCGGATCTGGTCGCGGGGGTACTGGGCCGAGGTGGCGATGAACTTGCTGCCGGGTTTCTGGATCGCCTTGATCGCTTCCGGCGCGCCGTCGACGCTGACCAGTTTCACATCCAGGCCGCTGGCTTCGATGGCCGACAGCGCACCGAGGGAGCCATTGTCGTTCACGCTGAAAATGCCCTTGAGGGTGGGCTGGGCCTGCAACATGTTTTCGGTGACGGTCAGCGCCTGGTCACGTTCCTGCTTGCCATTCTGGATGCTGACGATCTTGATCTGCGGGTGCTTGGCCACCGCCTCCTTGCAACCGCGCACACGTTCCAGGATCGGCACCACGGCGATGCCGTCGAGGATGGCGATGTTGCCTTTGTCGCCGATGTTCTTGGCCAGGTATTCGCAGGCCTGGAAACCGGCGTCGTAGTTTTTCGAGCCGACGAAGGAATCCAGCGGGCCATCGGCCTGGGCGTCCACCGCCACCACGACCACACCGGCGGCATGGGCGGACTTGACCGCCGATTGCACGCCCACCGAGTCGGTCGGGTTGATCAGCAGGATATCGATGCCTTTTTGCAGCATGTCTTCGACATCGCTGACTTGCTTGGACACGTCATGGCGGGCGTCGGTGATGATCAGCTTCGCACCGATGCTCGCGCCGGCTTCTTCCAGGGCGTTTTTCATGGTGACGAAATAAGGATTGTTGATTTCCTGGAACGAAGCGCCGATGCGGATCGGTTTGGCGGCCTCGGCAAAAACGGCGGAAACGCTGCCCAGGGTGATGCTGGCAGCCAGTAAACACAGGGTTTTCGGGAGCATTTTCATGGCATGGGTCTCTGTTTTGTTTTTATTTTTAGAGCAAATGTTATCGTTAACATTTTGCGAGAAGCTAGCAAGTAAATGAGGCCTGCGCAAGCCTCCGCTGGTCGGTCGCGGTCAAATGTGGGAGGGGGCTTGCTCCCGATAGCAGTGGTTCAGTCAGTTCATCTGTCACTGACTCACCGCCATCGGGAGCAAGCCCCCTCCCACATTTGAAGCGTGCTGCCTGCGAATCATGAGTGCGCCGCAAAAAAAAGGGGCAACCTCTGGAGGCTGCCCCTTCTGTTTCACATCACGCTGTCAAGGGATGATGGTCTGGGTGCAGATATGCCCCAGGCTGACGTATGGCTTGCTATCACCGCCGACGCCCACGCCGGGGAACTCGGCCAGTTCGATGCGCCAGCCACCCTCGTTGTAGGTGGTTCTCCACCGGTACGGCACACCGGTGCTGCTGTCGTTGATCACCGTGGTGTAATCACCGAAGCAGGTGCCGATATTGGCCGTGGCCGTGGACGCACCGGCGCTGTTGGTGGTCGCCGGGTAGTCAACCCAGTGGAAGTTCAGGTCAACGAAGTGGTTGTCCACGCGCAGCACCGGGGTGACGCCCAGCAACGGCGCGCCGGTGGAGTCAGACCACTGGGTCGACCAATTCAACTGCCGCGCGGTTTGGGTGGCCAGCGGAGCCTCGCTGACCGGCACCCGCACGATGTTGTCACCCTTCACATCAAACGTCTTCAGACTAGGCGTGGAACCCAGGCTCAACTGGTAATACTTGCTCGGGTCCTGCGCCACCGCCGGGTTGGCCCGCACACGCACCTTCACCGTGGTGCCCGGCGCGACGCTCGGGTAGGTCGAGGTGGAACCCGCCGGCACGGTGATCCAATTGGCACCATCGAAGCGATCGAAGATCCACTGCTCACGGCTGCCGCTCTCGTCGCCCGCCAGGTACATGCTCACGCTTTGGCCACGGACCGCCTTGAAGTCGAAATAATCGACGTCGCCGGCATTGTCGAGGTTACCGCTGAGCTTGTTCATCGAGTCCGGCAAGACGAACGCGGTTTGCGCGCCGTCATTGGGCTCAAACGCGTCGACGTTGCTGTCCACCGCCACGCCGAAACTGAACTGCGCGTTATCTGCGACATTGGCCACCATGTACCAGTAATAATCACCGGCCGGCAGTACACCGTTGAGGTATTCATCGGCATTGCCCGCGGCATCCGAAGTCCCTACCACACTCAGATTGCCCTGGCCGTCGTCCTGAAACAGGGTCAGCGCCATATCCGCGCCTGCGCTCTGGTTGACCAGTTGCACCTGCACCCGCGCGTTCTGCGGCAGGTTGAAGTGGTAGGCAAATTCGTTACCGGCCTGCACTCCATCGACGGTGTAGAGCGTGTTGATATCCAGGGTTGGGAACAGCGGCTCAAACGCTGCAACCGCCGCGTTTTTCAGCTCGCTTTGCGCCGGTTTCTTCAGCTCACCGACCACGCTGTCGAACGGCGCGGACTTGGGGGCTTTGGTCACTGCCTTGGATTGGCCGGATTTGGCCACCGACAGTTTCTTTTTGAGTTGCGGCGAGACCTGCGAGGCGTCCAGCTTGCCGCCGGACTTGAGCGCTTTGTTCGCGGCCTGCTTGACCGCTTCGGCACTGAGTGTCCGAGGCGTTTGATCAGCGAGGGAGAAGGCCGAAACGAAGCAGGAGGCCATCACGGCCGCACTTAGCATAAGGGCTTTTTTCGATTTCATTTTTTTATCCATCCATAGTTAAAAAATTGAAGCTCAGGTGAGCGGTGACATCCGGTCACCTGGGATGGACTGTAGGACAACACTGTTTATATGTACAGTATTTTCTGAATTTTTTGTCGGTCATGTCGGAGCAAGCCCGATGAAAAATCCTAGTACCCGGTCATCTCCAAATACCCCACCCCACCGTCAAACTTCACCGGCCCTTCCCAATAGGGAATTCCCAGGTTCATCCACGCCTTCGGGTTGACGGCTTCGGTAGTGATATCCAGGTGTTTGCCGGGAATTTTCAGCGACCAGCGCGTGGGGATATTGCGCCCCTCGATCTGGGTGGTGGTCAGCGGCGCCAGTTGGATATCGGCGTTGTGCAAGGTTTCGGTGCGGCCTTGTGCGTCGATCCAGGTGCCGGTGAGGTAGCCGCCACCGTCCTTCTGCCGCACGCGAAACAGCATCAGGTGTTCGCCTCGGTCCAGGTGCAGGGAGAACCAGTCCCAACCGGTCTGGTTCGCGGCCAGTGGCTGGCTGCTCCATTCGCGGTCGAGCCAGGCGGGGCCGCTGACCTGGTAGGTCTGGCCGTCGATGCTGAGGCTGCCGTTGGCGCTGAAGAACGGCTGGCTGTAGTAGTAGGACGCCTGGCCCTGGTCGGATTTGCGGCTGTAGCCGTTGTCGCCTTGCAGCACCAGCGGGCGGCTGGAGGTCAGCTGCAGGTCGTAGGCGAACTGCGCGCCATGGGCCTTGAGTTGCATGGCGGCCAACGGGTTGGCGGCGCCAGGGCGGGTGGCGAAGGTCCAGTCGTCGATCCAGGCGCTGAAGGGCTGCGCCTGCGCCCCGGCCTGGCCGACGCCACCCCGGGCGAAGCGCTCGGCGGCGTAGTGCCGGGTGGCGGAGGTGACGGCGGCATGGCCGAGCCAGATCGTGGGGTCGCGCCAGCCCGCTTGCGGCGGCCCGGCTTTCACGGCATTGCGAAACAACGTCCATTGCACGCCGAAGGCATTGCCCTGGGCGTCCTTGAGGTTGGCGGTGACGTACCACCATTCAATGCGAAAGCCCGGATGGGGGCCGTGGTCCTCGGGGAAGCTGAAGACTTTGCCGGGTACCACTTGGACAAAGTCTGCCGCATCGCTGCCCAGGCCGGCGAAGCTCTCTTGCGGCGCGGGCGCCTGGTCGCAGGCGCTCAGCAGTAGCAACACCACCCACCCCAACGCTTTAATCTTCATGGGCAAAGGTCCTCAACAAATCCGCCGGGCGGCTGCGATACAGCTGCCACAACGGCCAGGCCGATGCGAGCAAGGTGGCAAGCATCGCCAGCCCCATCAACTGCGCCAGCTGCCATGGGAACACCTGCAATGGCAGGCGCCAGCCAAAGGCTTGGACGTTGATCACCGCATCCAGGCACCATGCCAGCAACAACCCCAACGGCAACGCCAGCACCAGGGTGAGTACCGCCAGCAGCCAGGTCTGGCCGAGGTTGAGCAACATCAGTTGGCGGCGCGTCACCCCCAGGGCCCACAGCGGGGCGAGTTGGCCGAGGCGGCTCTGACTCTGGGTCAGCAGGCTGATGAACAACGCCACACCGGCCACGCCGAGGGTCAGGCTGTTCAACGCGGCGGTGGCGGCGAAGGTGCGTTCGAAGACCTGGCTGGACCAGCCCTTGAGTTGCTGTTGATCGACGATGCGGCTGTCTTCCAGGGCGAATTCATGCTGCACTTCACGTATCAGCGGCTGCACGTCCTGGGGCGCCACGCGCAGGTTGAAACGCACCGGTGACAGGCTCGGCCAATGCGCCAACAGGTGCTTGGCGTTGACCAGCAGATGGCCCTTGGGGTTGCCGTAATCGGCGTAGATCCCGACGATTGTCGGCGCCCATGGGCCCTGGGGCGTGGGGACTTGTACCGTGTCGCCCAGCCGGACGTTCAAGCGCCGCGCCAATTGCTCGCTGAGCATCACGCTGTCGTCCTGCAGCAAGCGGTCCCAGGGCGTGCTCGCCGCCTCCAGCAACGGCCAGTGCTGGCGATAGGTGGGGTCGTCGACCACGCCAAACACCTCCGCCGGCCAGCCTTGCAGCTGCACCGCGACCTGCCAGCTGGGCAGCACCGCACGCACCAGCGGTTGTTGCACCAGCCACGCCTGCAGGTGCTGCGCCTGGGCCGGATTTTGCGGGTTGAGGTACAGCTCGGCGGTAAGGCGCTGTTCCAGCCAATTGTTGAACGTGGCGCGAAAACCCGAGGTCATCGAGCCTGCACCGATATTCGCCGCCAGGGCCAACAGCAGCGCCATCAGTGCCAGGCTCAAGGCCGGCAATTGCTGGCGGCAATCGGCCAGGAACCATTGGCCCAGCACCGAACGGCTGCGCCCCAGCACGCCCTTCAACAGCGCATTGAGCAGAACCGGCAAACCGAGTGCGGCTCCCAGCAGCAAGGCCGCCATCAGTACGAACCCGGCGGCCAGGCTGTTGCCCCACACCAGCGCCAGCAAGGCGATGAGCAGGGCCGCAGCCGCCACCCAGCCCTGGCGTCGCAACCAACGCCCGTGGGCCTCATGCCAGGCCTGGGCGTTGGCCAGCGCCAGCAGCGGCAAGCGTGCCGCACGCCACAGGCTGCTGGCCCCGGCGAGCAACGCACCGAGCAGGCTCAAGCCCAGGCCGGCCAGCCACCACCATGGGCTCAAGCTCAGTTGGCCGGCGACTTCGGCACCGTACAGGCCGCGCAAGCTGGCCGCGACATCCGGCAGCAACAGGCTGGCGAGCAGGTAACCGCTGGCCACACCGAGCACGCCGCCGAGCAGCGCCATAAACCCCAGTTCCACCCCCAGGCTCAGGATCAGCATGCGTGCGCTGACCCCGCAGGCGCGCAGGGTGCGCAGCAGGCCCCGGCGTTGCTCCAGGGCCAGGCCGATGGCCGCGTGCACGATGAACAGCCCCACCACAAAGGACAGAAAGCCCAAGGCGTCGAGGTTCAGGTGAAAGCTTTCGGTGAGGCGCGAGAGGTTATTGTCGTCGCCCTGTTTGAGTTGCAGCCCGGCGGGCGGCGTGGGATGACCGGCGGCGAAGCGGTTGTCCAGGAGCAGGCGCGACAGCCGTCCATGCATGTCGAGCAAGGGCTGGGCAAAGCCGATGTCGGTGAGCAACATGCCGGGGGCCATGTCCGGCTGCACCTGCAACGGCGGCAGGCGTTGCCCGTTAGCCGTCAGTGGTTGTTCGCCTGGGCGCAAGCCAAGGGCCTGCAAGGTTTGCGCGGCAATCCAGGTGCGCCCCGGCGCCTCGAAAAATGCGAGCATCTGTGCCTGGCTCAAGCGTTGCCCCGCCACGCTGCCGCTGCCGGGCAACGATACCGGCTCGATGCCCATCAACTGCAGGCGCTGTTCTTCATGCCCTTTGAGCACTATTCGCCCCTGCACCACCGGTGACACCGGCCAGCCAGCGCGGCGCAGCTCGGCGAACAACGCCTGCGGGAAGCCGGCACCGTCCGGCGCGCTCAAGCTGGCTTGCGGTGCGCCGCCGATCAACTGGCTGGCGCGCGCATAGCCATCGCGCGCCTGGCTGTTGAGGGCCTGCACCCCGGTCAATAACGCGGTGGCCAGCCACAGGCCGGTCAGCACGCTGAAAAACTGCACGGGGTGGCGCCGCCAATGGCTCAACAGCGCCCGCAGCGCCCAATGGAACACCGCCATCTCAGCGCGGGTCCATCGGCACGACGCGGCCGTGGTGCAGCACCACTTGCTGATCCAGCCGAGCGGCGAGACGCGGGCTGTGAGTGACCATCAACAGGCTGGTGGGGCTGTCGCGCAGCAGGTCGAGCAGCAGTTGCAGCACCTCGTCGCTGGTAGTTTCGTCGAGGTTGCCAGTGGGCTCGTCGGCCAAGAGCAGGCCGGGGCGCGACGCCAGTGCGCGCCCCACAGCCACCCGCTGTTGCTGGCCGCCGGAGAGCTGCTCCGGGTAACGCTTGAGCAGGTCGCCCAGCCCCAGACGCTCGACTAACTGCGCCTGCCATTGCGGATCGAAACGCCCGGCCAGGCGCGCCTGGAACGCCAGGTTGTCCTCGACGCGCAAACTGCCGATCAGATTGAACTGCTGGAACACCAGGCCGATTTCGGTGCGCCGCCAATGAGCCAGTTGCCCTTCGTTGAGGCGATCGAGGCGCTGGCCGCCGATCAGGATGCTGCCGCCATCCACGCGGTCGAGCCCGGCCACCAGGTGCAGCAAGGTGCTTTTGCCACTGCCCGACTCGCCCATCAGCGCCAGGCTGCTGCGCGCCCCCAGGTGCAGATCGACGCCTGCCAGAACGGCTAGCGGGCCTTGAGGGGTCGCGTAATGTTTAACAACACCTTCTACCTGCAACATCACCGACACTCGGGTTAAGGACTGCAAACGAGAATAACGGCTGCCGCGCGTTTCTACGCAATTTTTTCACATTGATTTCACCGCGCGCCCACCCCCGACACTTTAAATTCCCACCCACGCCTCATTAACCGGACACTTCAAAGTTGCCCAAAGCAGTGTTTCTTAATATCCATATGTTCAGCTAAAAGACAGCAGCCCTATGACAGGCTTTTGCTCCACTAAGGGCATCTGCCGTATTAGTTGCGTCTGTCTTTTAACAACAAAACATTCATTCGTGTCCATGGTGAACAACGTGGCAGACATCACCCTGACCAAACCCCCACGGGCCAGGTTAAAGCGCCTGAAGAAATTCCGCGTGCCAGTAGCAAGTATCATTGTGTTCGCACTGCTCTTGACCGGTTTTGTATTCTGGCCACGGTCACCGGAAGATCTGGGCATCGGCAACCGCCTGGTCACCTCCGGGGTGCTGGCCAGTTGGCGCAACGGCGATCTGGTCGTGCTGGTGCGCCACGAAGAGCGCTGCGACCGCTCGCACAATCCCTGCTACGGGCCCGCCGACGGCCTGACCGTCAACGGCACGCAACGTGCGGCCGACCTGGGCATAGCCTTTGAAACACTGGGTATGGAGCGCACCGACGTGCTCAGCAGCCCCACCACGCGTACTGCGCAGACGTCGCTGTTCATGTTCGGCAAGACCGAGCTGTCCCCTGGCCCCCTCGCCATCTGCGGTGATGCCATGGGCGAAGAAATCCTCAGCCATAAACAGGCGGACCGCAACCTGATGCTGATCACCCATAGCGCCTGCATGAGTGATTTCCAAGCCGCGCTCGGCTACCCCCATGCGCAAGCCGCCGAGTATGGCAGCGCACTCTTCGTACAGGTATTGCCCAACGGCACACTCAAAGCAATCGGCACGATGAAAATTCAGGAATGGGCTGCCGCGCTGAAGCAACTTTAAATACACTTTTTTACATATTACCCAGTAGTGCGTTCAGCAAGATGACAGCCTGCGTCTGGCATTTTAAGTGCGCCTGTTAGTTCAGGACGCCCTAACTTCCCAATGAATTAGTGACCCTCTTAATGCCTGACGTCTTTAACTGTTCAAACTTCGCACGCACGACTGAACGCCATGGCGTGACACGGTCATGAGCCGATTGCAGCCCTTGCCGGTGTTCTTGCTTGGCCTGGTCATTTTCTTCGTGCTGCCGTTGGGTTTGCACGGCTTATGGATCCCGGATGAAACCCGCTACGCCCAGGTCAGCCAGGAAATGCTGATGAGCGGCAACTGGGTGGCGCCGCACTTCATGGGGGTGCGTTATTTCGAGAAGCCAGCCGCGGGTTATTGGCTGATCGCCCTGGGCCAGGCGGTGTTTGGCGAGAACCTGTTCGGCGTGCGTATCGCCTCGGTCCTGACCACGGCGCTGAGTGTGCTGCTGGCTTACCTGATTGCACGCCGCCTATGGAACGAGCCGCGTAAAAGCTTCGCCTGCGCCCTGCTGTACATGAGCTTCGGCCTGGTGGCCGGGCAAGCGGGCTATTCCAACCTCGATCCGCAATTCACCTTCTGGGTCAACCTGAGCCTGGTCGCGCTCTGGTTTGCGCTCGACAGCGCCACGCCACGCGGCCGCCTGGGTGCCTGGGCCTTACTGGGGCTGGCCTGCGGCGTGGGCTTCATGACCAAGGGCTTTCTGGCGTGGCTGCTGCCGGTGCTGATCGCCGTGCCGTACCTGATGTGGCAGCGACGCGTCGGCGAGTTGCTGCGGTACGGGCCTTTGGCGATCCTGGTCGCGGTGCTGGTCTGCTTGCCGTGGGTGTTGGCGGTCCATGGGCAGGAACCGGATTACTGGCGCTTCTTCTTCTGGCATGAACACATCCGCCGCTTCGCCTCGGACACGGCGCAGCATGCGCGGCCGTTCTGGTTTTTCCTGCCGATCATGGTGGTGGCATGCCTGCCCTGGTCAGCCCTGTTGCCCGTCACCCTGCTCAAGGCCTGGAAAGACAAGCGCCAGCCCGCCATTGCCTTTCTCGCCTTGTGGCTGTTGCTGCCCCTGGGTTTTTTCAGCCTGAGCAGCGGCAAGCTGCCGGCCTACATCATGCCGTGCCTGTTACCTTTGGCGCTGCTGATGGGCCATGCCTTGATCGACCTGATCAACCAACACAAGCCCCGTGCGATCTTCATCAACGGCGCGCTCAACTTCATCCTCGGCATGGCGGCCATGGTCACGCTGATTTACCTGCAGATCGCCAACCCGATCTACAGCAACAGCCACGCCGAGATGTTCAGCCTGTCCCTGACCTTTATCGTGCTGCTCGGCTGGATCCTGGCCAACCTGCTGCAAGCGATGCGCCCGTTGACCTTATGGGCGACGCCGGCCCTGGGTATCGGCCTGCTGGTGGCGCTGCTGCCGGCGGGCATGCCGCACACCATCGCGGCGAACGAAATGCCCGACCAGTTCGTGCTTGAACATCTGGATGAACTGCAACACACCCATGCTTTGCTGAGCAATGAACTGGGCTCGGCGTCTGCCCTGGCGTGGCGCCTGCGCCGGCCGGACGTGGCGTTCTACAACACCGCGGGCGAACTGCGCTACGGCCTGGACTACCCGGATTCGCAGGCGCGCAAGGTCACCCTGGACAGCGTTCAGTCCTGGCTGACCGAGGCCCGCCGCCAAGGTTCGGTCGGCGTGCTGATGCGCGTCATGAGCACCAGCGAACACCTTGAGGAAGGCCAACTGCCGCCCGGTGGCAAGCGCTACCGCAAGGGCGACCTGGTGCTGACGATTTACCCCCAACAACCTTGATAGCCTTTACAGGAACAGCCCAATGCGCTTGTGGAAAACTGAACGCGGCGCCCTGGCTTTATTGCTGGGTGTCTCGGCCTTGCTCCTGCTGCTGGGCCTGGGCAGTCGCGAATTGTGGGGGCCGGAGACGCGCTGGGCGAACATCGCCCTGCAGATGCTGCAAAGCGGTGACTACTTCGATCCGTACCTGAAGGGCACGCCCTATTACGACAAACCCCTGCCCTCCTACTGGCTGATCACCGGCTTCGCCAACCTGATGGGTGGCCTTGGCCCGTGGTCACTGCGCCTGTCCTCGGTGATCGCGGCCTGGCTGAGCATCTGGCTGGTGTACTTGATCGGCGAACAGCTGTTTCGCAAAGGCACCGGGCTGATCGCCGGCTGGATGCTCGCCACCACCTTCTACTTCCTGTTCTGGGCCCGCGTGGCCACGGCCGATGTGTTGACCGTGTGCGGCGTACTGGCGGCGGTCTGGTGGTACTGGCGCGGGCCGGACGACACCCGGCTGGGGCGTTACACCGTATTCTTCCTGCTGCTGGCGGCCACATCGCTGTTCAAGGGCCTGATCGGGTTTGTGCTGCCGGGGCTCGCGCTGTTGCCGCACCTGCTCAGCGAACACCGCTACAAACGCCACCTCAACCTGCGGCTGCTACTGGCCCTGCTCATCGCCGGCGCGTTCTACGCCATTCCCTTCGTACTGTCCCACCTCTACGGCGCCCCTACCTACGGCGAGAGCGGCCTGGAACTGGTGTTTCGCGAAAACGTGGTGCGCTTCTTCGACCCCTTCGACCATATGGGCCCGATCTACACCTACCTGATCTACCTGCCGGTCTATACCTTGCCGTGGGCGCCGTGCTGGATGCTCGGCGCATGGCTCGCCCTGCGTCACTGGCACAGCACGCCGCCCAACGTGCGCTGGCTGGTGTGGAGCCTGGGCCTGTTGTTCGTGTTCTTCACCGCCAGCGGCAGCCGACGCAGTTACTACGTACTGCCCCTGGTGCCCTTCGCACAGTTACTCGCCGCCTGGTGGCTGAGCGAACACCTGCGCCAACACCCGGCCCGTTGGCCGCGCTGGCAAACAGGCTTCGGCGTCGCCGCAGGCTTGATGGTGTTGGTGCTGGGCGTGATCTACTCCTGGACCACGCGCAACGGCGGCGTGACCCGCTTCGCCGAGGACGTCCAAGCCCAGGCGGTGAAGAGCGCACCCTGGAACCAATGGCAACTGGTGCTGGTGGAAGCCGACAACAAACTGCCGATGTACCTGCAGAACGGCGGCAAACCGTTCTACTACGTGAACGAAACCCAGGACTTCCCGCGCCAGGGCGATAGCGCCGCGTTCATGGCCTGGCTGGAAAAAACCAGCGGCCAGGACTTTGATCCACAACACACGATTATCGTCGCGCAGTATTCCAGGGAAGATCCCGAGCCGTTGGCGTTTCTGGGGGTTGATCACCAGGTGGTCACGACGCAGCCGGATAATGGGGAGCGGTTGTTTCAGAAGCGGTCGGGGGGGAGTGTGGCGTTTATTCCCGAAGGGCGTTGAGAAGTGAGGTATGCAGACCTTATTTGTCTGCGCCCACCCAAGGCCCTTTTCAATCTTTCGTCATACCGGCTGCATGAATAAACGCCTCATCCAGACTGCTGGCTTCATACGTGCGCATAAAGCCCGCCGCATCGGTGAAGCGATTGAAACGCCGTTGACTAAGCATGTAGAAATCATCGCAGTGAGTGACAACCTCATCAACGTTATGCGACGAGACAAGCACTGCGACACCTTCCGCCGCCGCCCCTTCGAGACACTTCCAGATGTGATACCGAAACTCGGGATCGACCCCTGCAGTCGGCTCATCAAGAATCACCAGGTCCGCACCGACACAGAGCAAAGACAATGTAAAAAACCAGCGCTTTTCTCCATAGCTGCAAAGAGATGATTTTTTCTTCCAGATTTCACAATAACGGTCGGCGATCCCAGGGCTCCACTTTTCAATTTTTTCCAGGGCGTGGCGCTGCGTGACGGGTGCATCGGCGCAAAAAAGCATCATCATCTTGAACACATCGAACATACGGAATACAGGTGGGGTTGCAATGACTTGGGAGAGGTACAGCACTTTGGAAAAGGAATGATGCATTTCGCCACCGTCCATTTTCTTCAGACGACAAACCACATCAAAAAACGTTGTTTTCCCGGAGCCGTTAGGCCCTAGCAGCCCTGAAATTGAACCGGCTACAACTTTCAATGAGGCATTCTTGAACAGCACATGCTGTGCGTAGCTGATATCCAATGAATTCACGACCAACTGTTTCATCAGTAGCGACTCCAAACCGGATTAATCAGTAAGTACCGGAACGTTATAAAGCCTGTCGATACGAATAAAAGAACAACTACCCATACCACGGTTAATGACTGAGCCACGCCATCCGCCATAATTCGATTGGCCCACGACATTGGATTTAAAACACTGATTATCTCGATGATGAGCGCCGTTGAA
Source organism: Pseudomonas sp. R2-37-08W (assembly GCF_003851705.1). NCBI lineage: Bacteria > Pseudomonadati > Pseudomonadota > Gammaproteobacteria > Pseudomonadales > Pseudomonadaceae > Pseudomonas > Pseudomonas sp. R2-37-08W. The sequence continues at coordinate 3,683,683 of NZ_CP027728.1, forward strand.
TTCAGGCTGGCAATACCCAGCGCCAACATGGAAAACGACACTATGGAAAACAACGTATTGGTGTTTTGAAAGCCAACCGGAATCAGCGTCAGCAACAGCGCAGGTATCGAAAAAAGCAGAAAGCACATGTAAAAGCGCGCAACAATAACAGCCAATTCCGAAAGCGCCATCATGCCGAAATAGCTACGCGTCAATCCGTAAAAAACAGTGCAGTACACAACTGACATAAAGGAGTAGGCAAGAAACTGTCCTACAAGAAACGTTAATTTTGTATTCCGCGCATAGACAAATGATCGCAAAAAGCCACTTTCTCTGCGCCCGACTATATAAAAGGCCAAGCCAAACAGCGCTACGCTTGAGGCGACGAAGGCGTAGAACCACGAGGTAACAGATAAATAATCTTGCGATAGGTCTCCAGGCGCCCTCGCGTACATTATTAGATAAAAGGTGGCTGCTGGGGACACCACGATCCAAAAAAGTGCGATGGGCTCTTTGAGTTGTTCCTTGATAAAAAGCGTCGCGAGAAGGAGTGGTTTTAACAAGGGATAAAAAATATACATATATCACCTCAAGGGAAAGGTTACCCTTACATTCCAAATATCACTTTTCGAAAGCGCTTCTGACAATTTAGTTAACCTTGAAAAATGTGCAATATTTTAATAGTTTGAATGTAGGAAATTTACCACTTCAAACCAGGAACTATCCCTCAACCAATTCAGAGCACTGATAGTTGCAAAAAAACAAGTTCACGGATCAGGCGACATCAACGATGCACTGTTTATTTTAAAATTAAGGCCTTGCGGAATATTCCTATCAGTAGGCTCTACCTACGAGAGTCGTGTAGGACAAGAGGTGTTACTTCACAAATGAGGAACATAATCCGACAAGCGGTAATGTCGTTCACCCGCTGAAACATTTTCAAAGGGCCAGCAAGCCACATCTCTTTAAATTGCAGGACGTTTCCGAGACAATCCCCGCCGCCTTGTGCCAGTTGGAATCGGTGGCTAGTCTGCGGCCTGTCACTGCTCATCAGTGATCGGGTTTAGTCGCTCGAATCTTCCAACACGGCATGGCCCTCCATGAGTTTTATGGTGGCTGTGCGTAGGGCACCTCCGGGTGCGCCGGATATTTCGTGTTGGGCCGGTCGACTAACCTGCGTACAGCCGCCACCCTCGTTTAGTCGCGACGGGTGTCGACTCCTCATCCAACACGGAGTTACACCATGAACAAAGTCCTCCCCGATCCACCCCTCGATCCCGCCAAAGACCGTGCCGCGTTCAACCGGGCCATCGACCATTACCTGCCCACCCAAGGATTCCACAGCGTCAACGAAGATTTGAGCTTCGAAGATGCGCTGCTCTACACCGCCAGCTTGCTCGACAGCGCTTCGGCGACGGCGTTGGATTGCGGGGAGTTGCTGAGCAGCCCTGAGCGGGCGAAGATCCTGGCGGTGTGGCATTTGCTGGAGATTGCCAAAACAACCGTGGACCGCTCCATCGAGTGTATGAGGCCTTCGAAAACGGCCTGATATGCAATATTTTCGTCGGCTGTCAGGCCGCCATCGGGGGCAAGCCCCAATGCCAGTCAGTTAAGGCTTTTTTGTAGGAGCGAGCTTGCTCACTAAGAACTCAGGGCCCCCGCGTTTATTCAGAATGAACGCGTTGCCTGGCCGTTTTTCGCGAGCAAGCTCGCTCCTACAGTGGCATTGGGGCAAGTCCCCACAGTTGGATCGTGGAGTCTCAGTTGGATACCCGGCGGTTATCAAGCCCACCCGCCAAGGCGATCGTTCCCATGCTCCGCGTGGGAAAGCAGCCGTGACGCTCTGCGTCACCTGTGTCCAGTAGCGGTTGGCGGGACGCGAAGCGTCCCAGGAAGCGTTACCACGCAGAGCGTGGGAACGATCCCCTGTCGTTCACCCGCTGAAACATTTTCAAAGGGCCAGCAAGCCACATCTCTTTAAATTGCAGGACGTTTCCGAGACAATCCTCGCCGCCTTGTGCCGGTTGGAATCGGTGGCTAGTCTGCGGCCTGTCACTGCTCATCAGTGATCGGGTTTAGTCGCTCGGTATGTCACAAGGCGCATGGTCACATGGAGTTTTATGGTGGCTGTGCGCAGGGCGCCTTCGGGCGCGCCGGATTTCCTTGTGGCCGGTCGACTAACCTGCGTACAGCCGCCACCTTCGTTTAGTCGCGAGAGGCGTCGGCTCCAATACTCACAAGGAGCTACACCATGAACAAAGTCCTCCCCGATCCACCCCTCGATCCCGCCAAAGACCGCGCTGCGTTCAACCGGGCCATCGACCATTACCTGCCCACCCAAGGATTCCACAGCGTCAACGAAGACCTGAGCTTCGAAGACGCGCTGCTCTACACCGCCAGCTTGCTCGACAGCGCTTCGGCAACGGCGTTGGATTGCGGGGAGTTGCTGAGCAGCCCTGAGCGGGCGAAGATCCTGGCGGTGTGGCATTTGCTGGAGATTGCCAAAACAACCGTGGACCGCTCTATCGAGTGCATGAGGCCGTTGAAGACAACCTCATAAAATGTGGCGAGGGAGCGTGCTCCCTCGCCACAGCTCAGCGCTGTTTCTTGATTGACTGGCTTTGCTGCCGCGAGAAAAAAGGGTCGCGCAGGTGAATCTGTATACCGCGTTGGGCGATGCGTGGGGCGAGCCACCGAGCCTGGCGGACGCGCTAGAGCAACTTCAGGCCGATATAGGAATAGCCGTTCCAGTCGCGTCCATTCAGTTGCTGTTTGTCCCCATAACTATCCAAAAAGCCGTCGACCACTGCCATTGAATGACGCAAGTCGGCTATCGTGCCGCTGGCTCCGTTGAGGAAGTCTTGGACGGTTGCGGGGGCAACGAAGTTCTTTAAGCCCAGGCGACGCAACGCCTGCCCCGGATACTCGCCATCATTCAAACTGCGCATCGCGGCGGCAAAGCTCAGATTGGCCGTGCCGTCATTATTTTCGAGATACGCGCGCTTGGCGCTGACGGCATATAAGAACTGCGCATTGATCAGTACATCATTGGGTCGGTCGGCGCCGAAGTTCGCGCCGGCCCGGGCCTGGTGCAACTCATCACGGGTGATGTCCAGCTTGAATCCATCACGCATGACGATACGGTAGCCGGCGTCGGTGGCGTGGACGGAGGTGTAAATACCGTGAGGGTTGTGACCGAATCTCATCATGGCGGCTTTAATGGCGGATATCGTCACGCAGTTGCCTTCCTGCAACTGATAAAAGTTCTTGAAAATATCAGCAGGTTTGACGCCCCTATTCGTCGATGTTCCCTTCAGGAAGTCGTGGCGATTATCGATGGGCCGTTCATTCACCGAGTCGTTATCATAAGGTAGATTATCCATCGGGTCAGGCGAGGGTTTCACGTCGACTTGCGTTTTAAATCGCGCTGACAGCAGTACTAATAAACGCCCCAACTCCGTGACTAGCCCATTTAACTGTTCAGCCGCTCCGGCGCGTGCAACTTCAATCGAGGAACCTGGAGAAATGACGGCGGCACTTGCCTCGGCAAAACCAGGCGCAGCATAACTAACGCTAGGCACTAACATCTTCAGTCACTCACATAATTGACTTAAAAAAAGGCGCACGAAACTTGAGCGCCATAATCACCATGGCCCACTGTTCCAATGACAATAAGCAGATTTAGTACGCTGTACTTATCCCACTCAATCGCGAAGCGTTACAACCTTCAACGACGGCGAAACGGGCTGGTTGTATAACTGCCCCTCCATGACCCCATCAAAGAGCGCACCATTCTTGTGTCGCTCGCCCTTGTCCAATGGCACCCCGATGCGCGCGCCCAGTGCACTGGCATCGATGATCTGCATATGTTCTTTGAGGCCCAGGTACGACAACGCCATACCGCCGCCGATACCCTGTCCGGCTGCCGCCAGCACCCCCGGATAAGTGCGGTGGGCGTGGTAAGCGCTGTCCTTGCCATAAATGCTGTAGAACGGGTCCGTTGCATTGTTGCGCGCCTGCTCCAGGTGCTGACGCTTGCTCATTACCCCAAACAGAAATTGCGCATCCTTGACCATGCCTTCATCGCCGCCACTGAATTTCGCCGCCTTGGCCGCCAGTTGCAGCTCTTCAGCGGTGATATGCAGCTTGAAGCCGTCTTTCATCGTGACGTTATAGCCATCCCCACTCTTGACGACTTGCGTGAACACCCCGGTTGGACTCTGCCCGAGGGTGGCCATGGCCACCTTGATCGCCGCCACGTGTTCTTCTCTGCCCGTGGTACCCAGGTAGGGAAAGTTCTCATAGGTGGCGCGCAGCCCGTTGCGGATATCGTCGGGTTTTTGCCCTGGGGCTTTTTCAGACAAAAACGTGTTCGACGGTTCGCTGTTTTTATCGGAAAACATTTCAATAAGTTCAGTATCGAAAGCGTTTCGGCTACTGGCCAGATCTGACCGATTCATGAACGGTGCCAGTTGTTCTTTCCATCGGCTTCTACTGGGCTGCGCGGCATCGGGGATCGGCGCGTTATCGACCGGCGGCCTGGGAATAAACGGTTTGGGTATTACGGTCACGGGTGGCTGTGGGGTGGGAGGCAAACTTCCCTCGTTCATCCACGTTTTAAGTGTTGTTACCAGCGTCGTGAGTAAGTTCAACAGCTCAGCTGTTGCTCGATCATTACCGCTCGACTGGACAGTTCGACCCAGTGCAGGGTGTGCCGGCACTTGTCCGAAACGATTGAATCGATCGGAAGTTGAAGGGCCCTGTGTGTTTTCAACTTGCGCAGACGTTGCATAGGCGCAATAAGCCTGTCGAGTGTCAGACGTGTTAAGCGTGACCATCTTGTATAGCCTCATTTAGCAAAGGATGGGAATCGCACCAGGCAACTCACACTGCGATTCAGGAAACATTACTTGCCAACCGACACCGTCGGTCATTGATGCAACAAGTCCCCATGCGTGGCAAGCCAGTGGGAAAGGTTCCTGATATCAGAGGCGTAACAGGTAACAACGTCCTTCTATTTCAGCTGATTTCTATCGGACAATTCCTCAACGGCGACGTTTTCATCCGAACAATCCTCAGCGTAATTCCAGCTGCCGCAAGCGATTTGATGGTGGTGCATCAGCCACAAATGAGCCAGCTGAACCGCCGCTATCGGGAGCAAGCCCCCTCCCACATTTGACCTCCAGCGCCGGGCAGACCGCGCCTGGCTACCAGCTTCCCATCGCCAGGCTATAGGGCGAAAACTCGACGAACTGCCAGCGCAAGGCCAATGCTGCCGGACGGCGGACCACCTGTTCCACAGTCACCGTCCATAACCGCTGCGCCCCTTCGAACTCGGCCACTTGCGGCCCGCTGAGGATCAGCGAAGTACGCCCGGCCACTTGCAGCACGTCACCCGATTCAAAATCGATGAACAACAACCCCGCCACCGGGTTGGCTTGCAGGTTGCCGAGGGTGTTGAAGAACAGGTTGCCGGCAAAATCCGGAATGGTCAGCACATTGCCCTCGACCCGCACAAAACCGGTGCTGCCGCCGCGATGGGAAACATCCACCAAGCGCTCGCCGTGCAGGTCGACATAACTGGCGACGAAGAAGGTGTCGGCATTGCGGATCATTGTGTGTGCAGCGCCATCCAGGCTGTCGCTGCGCTCAGCCACGCTGCCAGGTTTGCGCGCAATGGTATCGACAGGTCGCAGTTGGATGTATTTGGGACAATTGCCGAAGCTCTGCACCACGTCCACCGCAAAGCCGTCGTGATCCAGCGCGCCGATGCGCCCGTTCATGCGATTGCGACGGCGGGTGTTCAAGTCGATACCGAGCACGCCGACGGACGCGCCGACCGCTAGGCCCGCCCCGGCGGGATCGCTTCTGCAGGGCAGGCTGTCGATTTGCAACCGCTGCGGATCAGGCGAATGGGCGAAGCCTGGCGCGCCTTCGAGCATCGTTGCCCATGGAATGCCGTGTTCATCCACCACGCCCAGCATCAGGTAAGGCAACAAGGGAAAGAAATCGCGATGCTGCTCCGGCAGATGATCGCGTATGACCTTGGGGCCGATCACGGCCATGCGTTCGGCCACGCCGGCACTTTCCTGCAGTTGCCTTTCGCCGCTATGCCAGGGGGATGCGTCGATCGCGTTCATGGCGTTCACCTCTCGTTGTGATAGCTGGATGCTGCGCCTGACCTGTCGCCGAGAGAATGACCACCCCAGGCAATCCACTGTTACGCCAACTGAAACGCCGGGTGCTCGCGCAAGGCCGCCACACAGTCATCGACAAAACTGCGCACGCGCATGGACGCATGGCGACCTTCGCGATACACCACCTGCACCGGTACCGCAGGCAATTCAAAGCCAGGCAATACGCGACGCAGCCGGCCGCTCAGCAAGTGCTCGTGCACCGGGTAGCTCAGGCAACGCAGCAGCCCTGCCCCCGTCAAGGCCGCATTGATGGAACCCTGCACCGTGGCGCAGCGCAGCCGTGCGCGGGCCTTGAGCTGATAGTGCGCGAAGTCCCACTGCACCGGGTCGGCATTGGCGATCAAATGATGTTGCTTGAGGGCGGCGGGATGCTGCGGTTCTCCGTGGGCGGCCAGGTAGCCGGGGCTGGCGCAGAGGATATGCCGTACGTGCCCCACCGGCCGTGCGATCAATGACGAGCTGGGCAACTCGCCGACCAGCACCGCCACGTCCAGCCCTTCTTCGTGCAGGTTCGGGTAGTAGTCGTGATAGTGAGCGACCACACGTACCTGCGGGTAACGGTCCATATACGCGGCCAGTACCGGCGCCATCACATAGCGGCTGAACAGCAACGGCAAGAATACCCGCAGATTGCCCTGGGCCTGGCTGTGCAAACCTTTGGCCGAGGCTTCAGCCGCCTTCACCGCCGCCAGCAGCCGTACACAGTCGGCCATATAGGCGTCGCCCGCGTCGGTCAGGCTGACCCCACGGGTACTGCGCTGCAACAACGTTACGCGCAAACGCGCTTCCAGACGTGCAATCGCCCGCACCAGGGTCGGGCCGGAGGCCTGCGCCACGCGCGCCGCCGCCGCCAGGCTCGGTTGCCCGGCCAGCGCCGCGAACAACTGCATATCGCGATAACGTTCCATCAGTCGCGCGGCTTAATCAGCGGTTTCAGGGCCACGTCATGCCCCAGCCGATCGGCAAGGAAATCGACGAAGGTGTGGACCTTGGCCGGCACTCGCCCGTTGTTCTGGAATACCACCTGCACCGGCAGCGCTGCCGGCTCGAAATCCTGCAGCACAAGCTCCAGCTCACCCGCCGCCACCGCCGCCGCCACCTGATACGACAGCACCCGCGTCATGCCCCAGCCCAGGCGCGCCAGGTTGATCGCGGCGTTGTTCGCAGTGACCACCAGGCGCGGTTCGATAGCTACCGTCAGCGCCTGGCCGGCGTCGACAAACGCCCATTCATCCAGGCGTTGGCTGGCGGATGAGGCCACGATCTTCGCTTCACGCAAGTGTTCAGGCCGCTGGGGGCGCCCATGCCGGTCGAGGTAAGCGGGCGACGCGCACACCACCCGGCGCACTTCACCGACCTTGATCGCCTGCTGCCCCGGCTCGTGCAGATGACCGATGCGCACGGCCACGTCGACGCCTTCGTCGCTCATATTGACCACACGGTCGACCAGCAGCGCATTGATGTTCACCTGGGGAAAGCGGTCGAGATAATCGCCCAGCGTCGGCGCCACGAACAGCTCGCCGAACAGCACCGGGGCGGTCACATTCAGTTGCCCGCAGGGGATCGAATAACTGCCCGCTGCCGCTTCCTCGGCCTCGTCCAGCTCGGCGAGGATGCGCCGACAGTCTTCCAGGTAACGCTGCCCGGCTTCGGTCAGGTGCAGGCTGCGGGTGGTGCGCGCCAGCAGCTGGGTGCCGATGCGTTGTTCCATGGCGGCAATCGCCCGGGTCACGCTGGGCGGCGAGGTGTTCAGACGCCTTGCGGCGGCGGCAAAGCCGCCCTCGTCGGCCACCGCGAGGAACACCTGCATTTCATGAAAACGGTCCATCGACGCCCCTTGCTGGTTACTCTGATTGCAGACCCGCCGCCGTGCGCGGCATGCCGACGAAACCCGGCAGCGCTTCAATGCTGGCCAGCCAGGCGCGCACCTGAGGATAGTCGGCCAGCGACACATTGCCTTCCGGCGCATGGGCCGTGTAGGTGTAGAACGCGATATCGGCAATGCTCGGCGAATCGCCAGCCAGGAAGCGGCTCTCACCCAGTTGCTGCTCCATCACGTTCAGCAGCGCATGGGCGCGGTTGATGGCGACGTCCGCATCCACGTCGGCGCCAAACACCGTGGCCAACCGCGCAGTGGCAGGCCCGGCATGCAACTGACCGGCCGCCGCCGAGAGCCAACGCTGCACCTGTGCCTGCCCGACCGGATCAGCGGGCAACCACTGGCCGTTGCCATAGGTGGCAGCCAGGTAGACCAGGATGGCATTGGAGTCCGCCAGTATCGTCCCGCCATCGTCGATCACCGGCACTTGGCCGAAGCGGTTAAGGGTGGCGATGAATTCGGGCGATTTATGCGCGCCTTGCTTGAGGTCCACCAGGATAAATTCCATAGGCAGTCCCAGCAGGGACAGCATCAGCTCGGCCCGATGGGAGTGGCCGGACAAGGGGAAACCATACAGTTTGATTGCGGGCATGACGGACTCCAGGGCGTTGTCGACCGGATATTGTGTCGATGGCTGCAATCTTCTTATGTACCAACCGTCAGCGGAATTACCAGATTGTACAATCCAGCATTTCAGATAATGAAACAATAACGCGATTCCGCGCTGACGCTGCTAGCCGGCAGTCAGATAAGCTCCCTGGAATTCGAGTGCGCGAATCCCGCGGTAATCCGCCTCGATCACCACTGGGTCGGTATGAACCAGATACACCGTGCCCGGCTGACTGAATACATCCTGGGTCACGCCTATCGGCTGGCCGCTTTCAACGTAAAACACTGCCTCGAAAAACGACTCGAGCTTGAGCAGTTGCTGCAAAAAACCATCCTTTTCGAAGCGGCCTTCTGAGCGGTTGATCAAGCAAACGTTGTAGGCATGTTGCAGGCGCCGATAATCAACCTTCCGTGCCAACCGCTGCCGAAAGACCTCCGGCTGCAGGAGGGATAAAACCACAGCGTCGATCTGTCCAAGGCCAGTGGTTTTCCTTGAGACGTCTGGTCGAAGAATGCCGTCGGTGCGGGCGGCAATTTCCACTAATTTCGGCCCGTCTTCAGTAAACATGACCTCCGCATGGCTAGGACCGTTTTGAATGCCGAGACACCGCACCACTGTTCGCGTGTAGTCGACAAGCACCGGATAAATCGGCGAATCGGCCCCCATCAGTTCATCGATGTCGTAGAGAATGCCGCCGGTTGGCGTTCGCTGCTTTTGGTAACGTACGACTTCAGTAACAAGCTGTTGTCCGTTGAGGGAGACCATATTCACCACATACTCCAGCCCCGCCAGATATTCCTGAATAAGAACTTGGGTGTTAGGAATATCCAACTTATTGGTCGTCCCCAACAGACGCTCCACAGCAGCCTTGCAGGCGTGCCTATCTTCACAGATAAACACACCATCGGCGCCTGCGCTTTCGAGGGGTTTGATGACCACCGGATAACGTCCGTGCTCATCGATCCAATGTTGAGCAGCCTCCCAACAACCAGCCATGAACTGCCGTGCAGCCGGAATCTGCGCCTGGGTTATGCACTGGATCATTTCGTACTTGTTTCGACGCGCGTTGGTTTTGTCGAAATGATTGCGATAAGGCAGTTGCAATCGCTCATTCAGATAGTCAGCCAGGAGCACACCCGTTTCTGCGCCTGCAAGAATGAACTGCGGTTTGAAGCGTTGGACTTCCGCCAAAGTCGTTGCAAAATCACGATTGACGATCATCTGCTCATAGAGCGCGCAGTCAAAACCCTTGTAATAGTAACTGTCCAGCGTTTCTGATGAAGCCACATGCACCAGTACACAGCCTTCGTCCTTCAATCGCTTCGCCAAGAACTTCCCGGATGAAAACCCATCGACCATGACGACTCTCATACAACCTCCCTTTTCAATGCATGCAACGCCCTGCCCAACAGCAAAAAAACAATCACAGTAACCGCTGCAACGCTGGCAAAGGAGAATTCAACTCTTGCATCCATGTACTGGAGCAACAAGACAAATACAGGAAGCGTCAGCAATACCAGGGAAACGTGAATAGGCGTGAGGTAATAGATAGTTTTCTGGATCAGGTAAATAGGCAGCAAATGCCCTAACACCACCAGCACAGCCATAGGCGAAATCAACTCACGATCGAGTAAAAAACTGCCCCCCGTGGCAGGAATTGCAACGGCACAAACGCCAACCATTGCGATATTCCTAATACCCAGAATCTCGTAGACAGACCATTGGCGAGCGAACATTTCCTTGGAGAAAACCGTGTACATGACCGTGCCCAACGCGCACGCCAATACGCTAGCAATACCCAGGACTCGCTGCCCGCCGGTGGTGGTGACTACACCACTGTCCCCCATAAAGGAATTAAACAACATGATCGCTACCGAGATGAGTACCAGCCATGAAACCAGCGCATCCGCGAGAGCAACCTTGACGCTACGTTTGTTAAGCAACGAAATAACCAACGTGAGTGCAGGACCACAGGCTACCGAGGCAACCCCAACTACTGCAGGTTCGAGATAACGCAGCGCGTAGAAAAGCCCTCCCCAATTGAGTAGAACCGCAAGATTGACCATCACAACCAATGGCCATTGGGCTATTAATTTGGAGCACAGCGAACGCATATTTCGAAAGAACGCCCAAGCACCAAAAAAACAGGCTGATGTGATAAAACAATAAAAGATAACGTTCAGCGTACTGATCGATTGGGTGATCAATGCGACGTAGACGTCGAACGCTGCACTGATCAAGCAAAATACCAAGCCGATGATCAATCCGGTTCGTTGCATTAACATTTAGCGCGCTCGATGGTTTTCATTCAATACTCACCCCATTCTCGCTAACCGCCACTTTCATAATTGTTTTAACGGCAAGTCCCGTCGCTCTCCTTACATTATCAGCCCCACCGTTTCCAACCTTCTCTACGGCGCATACGATATCTACCAACTCACCCCCAGCTGCTTTTACAGCTTCGACCAATGCAATGACCGCACCACCAGAACTTAATGTGTCATCAATAATGATGACTCGATCACCTGCCTCAACTCCATTAAGATAGAGCTGCCCGTGAAAGTATTCAGACTCAATAGCAACTACCTGCTCATTGAAACCGCCAAGACTATAGGAATACCACCTCGCTACGGCTAAGGGAATGCCTGTTAACAGAGCGACGGTGGTTGCCAATGCCACACCCTTATCCTCCTCTGTGACAATTTTCGAAATATCATGACTCATTACCTTGATTACTTTATGAGCAACCTCCATTAGAACTTCTGGTCGCAATGCAGGTATCTGATCAGTAAACTCATTCACGGTGGTGAGTGATTTCCCTGACCATACGACGTTGGCTTTTCTATAAATCTCTTCCAGCAACATGATTCACCTCACTGTACTCAGGATAAAGCCCATCCCAACGGCTCGCATACTTCCACGAACTATCAAAAAACACGGTAACTATGGTTTTGTTTTTGAGCGTTCGAACCAGCTCATCACACATCAACAGGTTAGCGCCACAGGTTGGTCCGATGGGAATCTTTTCTGCCCTAATGAAGTGTTTCATCCGAGACCACGCGTCAGAGCCATCAATCAGTCTTACCTCATCAACTAAATCGGGATCTGTATTAGGCGACATTACCCCCGCGCCCAACCCCATTAAATTGTGGGGACGATGATTGAACGGCAGCTTATTTCTCTGCGAGAACAAAGGCGCCGAACTACTAACTTCCAACGCTATCGTTTTAATTTCGCCGTACGCTTGCTTTAATACCTCAGCAATACCAGAGAATGTGCCCCTGTGCCGATTGAACATACAAAAAGATCGGGCACGATCTTATGCACACCCAACTGCCTAACTATTTCACTGCCACATATCCTCCAACCGTCTTTATTCAGCAAACAATTCGACTGATCCAGATAATAGCTATTCTCAGACGAGTTTTCCGACAAGTATTTTTTCGCGTGGAACACTGAACCCGACAAAAACAATTCTTTTGGAGTTTCCACTATTTCAGCATTATAAGAGCGTATTTGCGTTTTTCGCTCTTCAGTCATACCCTCAGGCATAAATATCTTTACCTTATAGCCTTTCACTCTGCCGATCCAAGCCAGTGCAGCGCCTCCATTTCCAGTAGAGCAATCAACCAGCGTCATACCCGGCGTAATAAGTCGAGTCTCTTCCAGCCGGCTCAAAATATTTAAATACGTTCGATCCTTATGGCTTCCGGAAGGGTTCAGAAACTCGCATTTGGAAAAGACCCTATTCCCATTTTGGGAAAGCGACGCCAATTCGACTAGCGGCGTGTTGCCAATATCCTTCAGCTCCATCTCCAAACCCCTGAACACGTTGCGGTAGCCTCAAACGCTAGCAAATCATTTGAAGAAATAATAGCTAGCAAAACGGATAGGTAGGCACAGGTAAAACACCCATCTATTCGCCCGAAGAAATATATGTAAGAACTTTCCGCCAGTACGCCCAAAAACTCCGTTTGGGGTTAATTATTAATACACACCAAGGAACTTTCCTACAGTACTTTTAACTTACAAGCGCACTCCTCAAACCGCTCCTGCAAAATCCGATGACTGCCCGAGAACCACCGCCGGTACGTCAACAGCACTACCCCTACCGTGCCCAACACTGACGCCGCCACAAAAAACCAATCACGGGTCGAACCGCGCCAGTCCTCATGCCGGGGAGGCGGTGGGATTCCTGATTGCCTCACCAACAACCTGTGGCGCGAAGTTTTCATGAAAAAATTCAAACTATCGCCACCCTCATCGTTCACACCTTCACGTGCAACGCAAAGTAGGAGGCAACATGCAATACCGACAACTGGGTCATTCCGGCCTGCTGGTCTCGGAAATCATCCTGGGCACCGTGCCTTTTGGCGGTCGCGCCGAGTTCGAGAAATGCGGTGCGGTGGACGTGCCCCAGGCCAGGCGTATGTTCGATATCGCGTTCGACGCCGGGGTGAATATGATCGACACCGCCGACCTTTACTCCCATGGCCTCGCCGAGGAAGTGGTCGGTAAAGCCCTGGGCGACAAGCGCAACGACATCCTGCTGGCAACCAAGGGCCGCAGCCCGGTGGACCAGAACCCGAACAATTCCGGCTCATCGCGCTATCACCTGATCCGCGCCTGTGAAGCCAGCTTGAAGCGCCTGGGCACCGACCATATCGATTTGTACCAACTGCACAACTGGGACGGCCTGACGCCCATCGAGGAGACGCTCGAGGCGCTGCGCCTGTTGGTCGGTTCGGGCAAGATCCGCTACTTCGGCACCAGCAACTTCACCGCCTGGCAAATGATGAAAACCCTGGGCAAGGCCGAGTTGCATGGCATGCTCAAGCCGATCACCCAGCAGATCTACTACACCCCCGAATCCCGCGAGGCCGAGTACGAGCTGCTGCCGCTGGCACTGGACCAGCAGGTCGGTACGCTGGTATGGGGGCCGATGGGTGAAGGCCTGCTGACCGGTTCGACCCGGCGCGGACATAAACCACCGGCCAACACCCGCCAGGGCAGCGACTGGCCGGAACCCTACGTGCACGACCAGGAACGCGCGCTGGACATCATCGAAACCCTGGCTGCCGTGGGCGATGAACACGGGGTCTCGGTGGCGCGCACTTGCCTGGCGTGGCTCAAGGATCGCCCGGGGATCACCTCGCTGATCGTCGGCGCCCGCACCGAGGCGCATCTGCGCGACAACCTTGCCGCCACCGAGCTGAAGCTGACCGAGGAGCAATCCTCACGCATCGAGGCCGTGACGCGTCGCCAGCCGCTGTATCCGTACTGGCATCGGTTTACCGCAGGGATCGATCGCTTCGATCCGGCGGAGCAGCCGTTCCTTGCCGAGCATCAAAAAACCATGGATGCGCGCAAGGACAAATAACCCTTCGGCGACACACAGCCGTTCAACAGGTGGGAGGGGCCTGTGCCCTCTCACCTTGATCAAGGAGATCGCTTTGATCGCGCAAATCATGATCGCCGCCCTCGGCGTCGTCGCTATCTGGTTCAGCCAAAGCAAACGCCTGCATGTACGCCGCTACGCCTGCCTGTTCGGCATGGCCGGCCAGCCATTCTGGTTCTGGTCGTCGATCAATGCCGAGCAATGGGGCATCGTGCTGCTCAGCTGTTTCTATACGGTGGCGTGGGCCAAGGGCATCAAGACCCATTGGATTGATCGCAAGGCCGATGGGTAGCGTTTATGATTGAGCCTACCCACCGCTGAGAGCCTTTCAATGCGCAACCTGATTTTCGCCAGCGCCTGCCTTTTATCCATTGCCCTCACCGGCTGCCAGCAAACCCCACCGGCCAACGACCAGCTCGACGCCGTGCTCTGGACCCAGACCTCCATCGAGCACGAGTTGATCTACCGCCAGATGTTCGCCAACGCTACCCGCCAACTCGATGCAGCCCTGGCCGATCCCACCTGGGACGCCCTGCCCTTGCCTGCCCGGGATTTGAAAGGATTGCCCCCGGCCGTGGTGGTCGATATCGACGAAACCCTGCTGGACAACGTGCCGCTCAATGCCCGTGACATTATCCATAACCAGGTCTATTCCTATGACCGCTGGAACACCTGGGTCGATCAAGCCAAGGCCCAGGCGCTGCCCGGTTCGGTGGCGTTCCTGCAGGCGGCCCGGCAAAAAGGCATCGAGGTCTATTACCTCACCAACCGCGAACACAGCCAGGTCGCGGCCACAGTCAGAAACCTGCGCTTGCGTGGTTTTCCGATCGAGCGCGACGAACAGATCCTGGCCGCCAGCACCCCCATCGGCCATTGCGAAAGCGCCGGCTACGGCAAGACCTGCCGCCGCCAATGGGTCGCCAGCCACGCGCGCGTGCTGCTGATGGCCGGCGATTCCCTGGGGGATTTCGTACAGGCCGAGCACAACACCCTGGCGGCCCAGCGCAAGGCAGTGGCGCCCTATGTGAACTGGCTGGGGCAGCGCTGGTTTCTGCTGCCCAATCCGACTTACGGCAACTGGTACAGCGCGCCGTATGGGGATAATGAAACGTTGCCATTCGAGCAAAAGCGCAGGCTCAAACAGCAGGCGTTGCAGTTGTAGCCCGCCGGCTTGTCCATAGGTATCTACACAACTTTGGCACGGCCCTAAACCTGTAGCGGCTCGGGAGCCGAAGCCTCTCTAACTGATACCCCGCGACCTAAATGTGGGAGGGGGCTTGCTCCCGATGGCGGCCTGACAGCCGACCAAGATGCTGGATCAGAGCGAGTACATATCCGTTGCTGCGGTAACGGCTGCTATGGGTTCCGCCCTTACGGCGTCTCACTTTTGAAAAGCGCAAAAGTAAGCAAAACGCTCTTGCCCCACCACTCGGCACCTCGCCCAGGCTCGGTGTGCCCGTAATCCGACAGTGATTTGGGGGGCCGCCGCCACGCGCCATCCATGGCGCGGGGCGGCTAAACCGGCATCCCTGCCGGTTTACCCCCCAAATCAATATCGAATTCCGGCCAGCGTGGTTTAACGGGGCGCCTAGATCAAAAGCAAGATCACAAGCAAGAGCGGCTCGCTTCGCATCGTGGTTACCGTAGGCTGCTAAAAAGTTGTGTAGATTACCTATGTCACTATGTCATTGACGAGGAAACGCGAAATGCCCGCCCTGATACTCCAGCCCGCCATTCCGGGCATTGCGCTGCGCCGATGGCGCCTGTTACACCGCGTCAAGCAAACCCATGCCGCACAGATGTTCAACGTAAACCAATCGACGCTGTCCCGCTGGGAGAATGGCCTGCAAGCCATGGACGCTGCCGCGCACCAACAGCTGGAACGGTTGCTGTCCGCTCGGCTTGACACCGCAGCTGATCAGGCCCTGGCTGGGCTGGTCAGAGACAGCTCGCGCGCCGTACACCTGGTGTGCGACCTGACGCACCGCCTCCTGGCCTGTTCGCCCTCCCGCGCCGCCCAGTTCAGCCGCCCATTGGTCGACTTGATGGGCCAATCGCTGTGGCGTTATGCGACAGCGGAAATCCGCCAGGTCGAAGCCGCGTTGGATCACACCGGCTGGCGCGAGAACCAAGCGCCGCCGGCGCTTCAATTCAGCACCGGCAGCAACGACTCCAGCCTCGTGCCGATCCGCCCGAGCCTGTGTCGCTGGACACGCCTGATCCTCAGCGATGGCAGCGCCGCGCGTCTGGTCGAGACGCTCTGACCGGCCTCGTGCATTTTTTATGCGTGGACGCACCGCGCCAGCGCACCTAGGCTTACCTGCATCATCAACCTGATGGAGGCAGCGTCATGGACTTCGAAAAAATCAAAGGCCGCCTCGACTTTCTGCGCGAAGCCGAGAAACTCAAGGACGTGCTCAGAAGCGCCCACACCGCTTCGGGACGCACGGAAAGTACCGCCGAACACAGTTGGCGCCTGTGCCTGATGGCGATGGTGTTCGCCGATCAACTGCCCGGCCTGGACCTGCTTAAAATCCTCAAGATGTGCGTGATCCATGACTTGGGCGAAGCCATTAACGGTGACATTCCAGCAGTCAGCCAGGCGGCGTTTCCCAACAAGGGCGAGCAGGAGCGGCGCGACCTGCTGCAGTTGACCCAAGCCCTGGATGGGCCCCTGAAAAGCCAGATTCTGACGCTGTGGGATGACTACGAGAACGCACTGTCGCCGGAAGCCAAAGCCGTCAAGGCGATGGACAAGCTGGAGACCTTGCTGCAGCACACCCAGGGCCTCAACCCGCCGGATTTCGATTACGCTTTCAACCTGGCATACGGCAAGAAACATACGGATGCCGAGCCCTTATTCGAGGCGCTGCGTGCGCTGATCGACCGCGCTACTCAGGAACGCCTCGACGCCGCGCAGTGACTGACATCACCCGGCCCTGGCCGCCACCGCCTCCACTTCCACCAACGCCCCCGGCAGGGGCAGCGCCACCACCTGCAACGCGGTGCGCGCCGGTTTGTTCGGTTGTTCGGGGGTGCCGAAGAACTGCGTGTAACCGCGCTGCAGCCCGGCGAAATCCAGCTTGCCGTCGGTTTGCGCAGCGCCGACCAGAAACACCCGCAACTGCACGATATCGCCCAGGTCCAGGTCCTGCTGCTGAAGGATTTTGCGCAGTTTGTTGAACACCGAAACCGTTTGCACTTCGGTGTTGCCGTAAACCCCGGGGACGTTCGGGTCGGCCAGGTCCGGCAAGGTGCCGCTGACGAAGATCAGGCTGGCCGAGGCCGGTACGGTCACGGTTTGCGAGATGGGGAAATCGCCGACGCTGGTGCGTTGGATACTGTCGCTCATGGTGTTGCTCCTCAAGAGGCGGCCACGGCCGCGATCTGTCGTTGTTGGGTGACGCGCTCGGCCAGTTGCGCAACCACATGCCGCGCCGAATTGGCCGCCGATTCCTGCCAGATGCCCACGCCGCTTTGCACCAGACCGTCGCCGGCGAAGTACACGCGGCCGTGGGCCTGTTCGAGCAGCGCGCTGGCATCGGCCGGGAAGTGTTCGCGTTGCAGCCACGGGCCTTCGCTGTAGGGGATCTGCTCCCAGGACACCGCCAACGGATGGCGCAGGTGCCTGGAGTAACCGGGATGCAGCAGTTCCACGGCGTGCCGGGAAGCGGCGTATTGCGCGTCGAACGACTGCGCGCCGAACACGTCGGCGCCCTCCCCGGTGACGTAACCGGCCACCAGCACGCCTTCGCGGGTATTGAGGTCGTTGCTCGGGTACCACAGCAAGCGCGCCGGGTGCTCAACCCAGGACAGGCCGCCATAAGTGCGGTAATCGGTTTCCCAGAAGCGCGGCGATTGCCACGCCACTTTGGTTGCCTGGTCGCTGCGGGTGCTGAGCAAGGCCGCCTTGATCGGGTCGCTGAAGTCGGTGTCGAGTTTGGCCAGCAACGGCAGCGGCAAGGTAGAGACCAGGTAATCAGCGCGCACCACCTGTTCACGGCCGCTGTGCTGGTCGTGATAGGTCACCGCGACGCCGTCGTCCAACTGGCGAATCTGCCGTACCTGTGCGCCCAGTTGCACCTGCTCGCGCACGCGCTGGTAGAACGCCTCGGTGATCCGGTCCATGCCGCCCACCGGCTGGAACATGGTCGCCGAAAACTCCGGGAATTCGGTGTGCAGCAGCGCGCCCCACAGCTCTGGATGCAGCAGGCGCTCAAGGTCGAGCGGCCGCGCGCTGGCCGGCAGTGCACCGGGGTGCGCAGGCGATTCCAGGTGGCCGGAACGCAAGCTGCCCTCGTACGCCAGCGCTTGGGAAAGGTCGCCATACACCTGCAGGAACGCGAGCAGTCGCGTGCGTTCATCAAGGGTCAAGACGTCGTCAAGCGCATCACGCTGCACCGCCTTGGCGAGCAAGCCGGACAGATGCCCGCGTGCATCGTTGACCGCCCGGCCGACGGTGAACGCCGGTTGCTGCAGGTCGGGCCGCACCTGGGCGCCATGGCTGCTGTTGACCAGCACTTCCAGGGGCACGCCCAATTCGCTGCAATAGTCGAGGATCGTGCGATGCTGGCTGGGAATACGCGCAGGGCCGGCGTTGAAATACTGGCCCGGATCGAACGCCACCGTCTGCGAGCGGCCATCGGTGTAGTCCACGCGGTCACCGTTGCGCAGGGTCCAGGTGCGTCCGCCCACGCGGTCGCGCGCCTCCAGCACCTGCACGGCGAACCCGGCCCGGCTCAGTTCCAGCGCGGTCACCAGCCCGGCAATTCCGGCGCCCAGCACCAGCACGCGGGTGCCCTGCCCCACGCCGTCCTTGAGTTTCAGCGGTTGCGGGCGCCGGTGTGAAGACGGCCCCAGGCCCAATGCGGCCAGCGCATCCTTGACCGCCTTTTCGCCGCCGACTGCAGCAATGCCGGACAGCGCTTCACGTCGTGTCAGTGTCATGTTCGCGACTCCTAATCCGGCAGGCCCGGTGGGTTGATCAGCGATGCATCGACGCGCTCCACATCCAGCCCCCAGCGCTGCAGCACCTGCGCGTATTGCCCTCCGGCAATCGCACCTTCCAGGGCGGTGTGGATCGGCTTGACCAGGCCGTTGTCCTTGCGCGTAGTCACGGCGATATCCGCCTGCAACGGCCAGCCGCCGTTGACGGTGCCGACGCGCTTGATGCCGCCGGTGATCGCCGCCGAATAGGCGTACACCGAGTTAGGCCCGAACAACGCATCGCTGCGCCCCGACTGCACCGCCAGCTGCGCGGCGGCCTGGTCGTCGAAGTACTGCAACAGCGCAGGCTTGAGGCCGGCCTTTTCATTGGCCTCGTTCCACGCCAGCAAGACTTTTTCCTGATTGGTCCCGGAGCCGACGATGATCTTCAGCCCGGCAATGTCGGCGGCCTGTTTGATCTCGCTGATCGGGCTGGTGCTCTTGACGTAAAACCCGAGCACATCCTGTCGATAGGTGGCGAAGTCAAAGCGCTTCTTGCGCGCCTCGGTCACGGTGACGTTGCTGATCACCGCGTCGTACTTGCCCGAACTGACGCCCAGGGGCCAGTCCTCCCAACTGGTCTGCACAACGTTCAGTTCCAGGCCGAGGCTGTCGGCGACCAACTGCGCGGTGTCGGCTTCACTGCCAATGGTGGTCTTGTCATCGCTGGCCAGCAGCGCCAATGGCGGCCCGGCCACACCGGACACGGCCACGGTGAACTTGCCCGCCTGGGCGAACTTGAAGCCCGGCGGGATTTGCGCGATGGCCGCCTCGTTACGTGGCGCATGAATGCGCGGGCGGTCGGGGCTGAGGTCGACCTGCTGCACAGCGAGCGCGTGTTGTGCGGTGCCGACGGCAAGCGCCAGCACGGCCACGCGCAGGGGATGGTTAAACATGGGCAGTCACTCCTTGAACTAAAGCACCTTGCCGAGAAAGGCCTGGGTGCGGGGATGTCGGGGTTGGCGCAAGATCTGTTCGGGCGGGCCTTCTTCGATCAACTGGCCGTCGCAGAGAAACACCACATGGTCGGCTACCTCGCGGGCAAAGCCGATTTCGTGGGTGACGATCACCAGGGTCACGCCCAATCGGGTCAGGCCCTTGATCACGTCGAGCACTTCGCCCACCAGCTCCGGGTCAAGGGCCGAGGTGGGCTCGTCGAACAACAACACCTTGGGGTCCAGCGCCAGGGCACGCGCAATGGCGACGCGCTGTTGCTGGCCGCCGGAGAGCTGGCGCGGGTAGGCCTCGAGCTTGTCCGCCAGGCCGACCTTGGCCAGCAGCTCGGCGGCTTTGCCCTGGGCTTCGGCCCTGCTCCAGCGTTTGTGGGCCAACGGCGCTTCGGCAACGTTTTCCCAGGCGGTGAGGTGCGGGAACAGGTTGAAGTTCTGGAACACGAAGCCCACGTCGATGCGCCGCTTGAGAATCTCGCGCTCCTTGAGCTCGTAGAGCAGGTCACCCTTGCGCCGATAGCCGACGTACTCGCCGTCGATGGTGATATGCCCGCTGTCGATCTTTTCCAGGTGATTGATGGTGCGCAGCAAGGTGGATTTGCCCGAGCCGGACGGCCCGAGGATCACCGTGACTTTGCCCGGATCGATCGTCAGGTCGATGTTATCGAGCACCTGCTGGTTGCCGAACCGCTTGCCCACGCCCTGGATCTGGATGCGCCCTGCGCGTGCTTCAGCCATGGGATTTCTCCTTGAGCCAAAGGCGCAGGCGTTGCAGCGGTGTCGGCGGCAGCACGCGCGCGGTGCCACGGGCGAAATGGCGCTCGACGTAATATTGGGCGCTGGTCAGCACCGTGGTGATGATCAGGTACCACACCGTGGCCACGATCAGCAGCGGGATCACCGCCTGGGTGCGGTTGTAGATGACCTGCACGGTGTAGAACAGCTCCGGCAGGGCCAGCACGTAGACAATGGACGTGCCCTTGACCAGGCCGATGATCTCGTTGAAACCCGACGGCAGAATCGAGCGCAAGGCCTGGGGCAAGATGATCCGGAAAATCCGCCGCGAGGCCGGCAGCCCCAATGCCGCCGCCGCTTCATGCTGGCCGGCATCCACCCCGATCAAGCCGCCGCGGATGATCTCCGCCGCGTACGCCGCCTGCATCAGGCTCAGGCCCAGCACCGCCACGGTGAACTGGCTGAGCACATCCACGGTGGACCATTGCGCGAACACCTGCTCGGTGAACGGCACGCCGATCACGATGTGGTCGTACAGGTAGGCAAAGTTGTAGAGGATGATCAGCACCAGCAGCGCCGGCATCGAGCGGAAGAACCAGATATAACCCCAGGCCAACGCCGCCAGCAGCGGCGAGCCCGACAATCGCGCCAGGGCCAGCGCGGTGCCGAGAATGACGCTGAACAGCGTGCTCAGCAGCGTCAGCAACAGGGTCTGCCCCAGGCCGCGCAGCACCGACGGCGAGAAGAACCACTGGCCGAACACGCCCCACTCCCAACGCGGGTTGGTGGCCAGGGAGTGCACGATGGCGAGCAGCACCAGCGCGGCAAAGATCGACCCGGCCCAGCGCCACGGATGCCGGGCCGGCACCACCTGCAGGGCCTTGATCGGCGTGGAGGCACGGCGCGTGCGGATCGGGTAATGGTTGACCTCATCGATCAGGTCGTAGGGTTTGGCGACAATGGGCATGGTCTATTCCTCGCAGGCCTCAGAAGGCATAAGTCAGCCGGGTGTAGTAGTACCCGCCGGTAAAACCATAGGGCGAATAGGTGCCGTAGCTGGCGAGCATGGTGCTGCTCGGCACGCCTTGTTTCTTGGGGTAAATGTCGAAGAGGTTCTTGGCGCCGATGGCCAGGTTGAGGTCTTTGGTGAGGTTGTAGCCAAGGTCGAGGTCGGTGATCCATTTGGCGCTGTAGACGCGGTCCAGGTCGCGATTGGCCGAGACGTTGACTTCCTTGTAGGCGCCGTAGCGCGTCAGGGCCAGGTTGAGGTTCACGCGCCCGATGCTCCAGTCACCGCCGAGGATCAGCTTGGTGTTGGGTTGCACGTCGGTGATCAGGTTGCGCGCCTCGCGGTCCATCAGCTCGTAGGACGTGCCGAGGATAGTGGTCGACTCTTTGTAATTGAGGATCTTGGTCTGGTTCCAGTTGAACGCGGCTGTCCACTTCACGGCACCGAACGCGCCCAGGTCGTGGTTGTAGCTGCTGACCAGGTCCAGGCCCTTGGTGCGGGTGTCGGCACCGTTGATGAAGTACTGGCCGCCGGAGGTGGAGTTGACGCCGTTGTTCTGCAACACCTGGGTAACTTCCGGCCCGAGCAAGGTGCCCGTGAGGGTGATGCGGTCGCGCAGGTTGATTACGTAGGCATCGGCGGTGAAGCTCAGGCGGTCGGTGGGGGTGAGGGTGAAACCGAGGCTGAAGTTGGTGGAGCGTTCGGGCTTAAGGTCCTCGGCGCCCAACGCCTTGGCCGCCGCCGAACCGACCGGCAGTACGCCGTAGTTGATCGACTGGTACACCCCGTCCACCACGCCATAGGTGGTCGAGCGCGCACTGAACAGGCTGTTGGCCAGGGACGGCGCACGGAAGCCATTGCTCACGGTGGCGCGTACGGCCAATTGCGGCGTGAAGTCATAACGCGTGGTCAGTTTGCCGCTGCGAGTAGCGCCCACGCCCTGGTTGTAATGCTCATAGCGCACGGCGGTGCCCACGTACCACTCCGGCAGCGGGTTGAAGCCCGCATCCACGTAACCGGCGACGCTGTTGCGCGAGGCGGTGCTTTCTTCGTCCGGGGAAATGCCGTTGGTGACCTGGGCCCCGGACGACGCGCAATTGCCCGGTGCCACGCAGTAGCCGCCGTTGGCATAGGACGCGTAGTCACCGGCCTGCACCTCATAGGTGTCGCGTCGGTGCTCGAGGCCATAGGACAGGTCCAACGGCTTTTGCAGGCCGATATCGAAGCCGCGCTTGAAGTCCAGGTTGGTGGTCAGCTCGGTGGAAATCCAGGTGCCGGAGGTGAAGCTGTTCGGCGTGGCCTCGCCCAGGGACGGGTTCTGGTTATGGGTGGTGCCCTGCTCCGCTTCGTTGCGCCCGTAGGTGGTGGACAGGTCCCAGTCCCACTCGCCCACGGTGCCTTTGCCACCGAAGGCGGCCTGGAAATCGTCTTCGTCGATGTACCAGGTGGGCGTGTAGCCGGCCGGATAACCGTTGGGCCCGGTGGTAATCGTGTTGGTGATGGTCGGCAGGCGAAAGTTCTGGCCCTGCTCGGCCTTGCGCCGTGAGTAAGTGGTGAAGGAGTACAGGCTGAGGCTGTCGTCGATCGGCAGTTCGGCGTTGTAGCCCAGGGTCAGCAGGTTGGTCTTGGGCGTGCCGTAGCCGCCGTAGGTGGACTTGCCGGCCAAACCGTAGGCTTGTTCGGAGGTGTAGCCGTTGGCGCTGGCCTTGTTGTCGTCATTCTGGCTGCGCGCATCCAGGGCCAGTTGCACGATGCCACCGTCGCCGATTTCAAAGCCTTTGTTGAGGCTCTGCTGCACGGTCTGCTTCTTGCCGTCATAGCCAAGGCCGGCGTTGGTCACCGAGGTGCCGCTGGTGTCGGCCTTGAGGATCACATTGATCACCCCGGCGATGGCGTCGGAACCGTACTGGGCGGCGGCGCCGTCGCGCAGCACTTCCACATGGTCGATGGCGCTGATGGGGATCAGGTCCAGGTCAGCCGGTGCGGCGCCGGTGTTGATGCCATTGATGTTCAGGGTCGCGCTGGTATGACGCCGCTTGCCATTGACCAGTACCAGCACCTCGGCGGCGCTCAAGCCACGCAAGTTGGGCGCGCGGGCAATGCCGCTGGCGTCCCAGCCGGTTTTTTCCGGTAGTGTCAGCGATGGAATCACCGCACTGAGCGCTTCCATCAAACCCGGTTTACCGGTGCTTTGCAGTTGTTTGGCGCTGACCACATCGATAGGCACCGGGCTGCTGGTGACCGTGCGTTGCTCGGCGCCACGGTTACCGGTGACGACCACGGTGGACAGGGTGCTGTCGCCATCGGCCTGGGCCGCGGCGGCCAGCAGGGACAAGGTCAAGGCTGCGGTGGGGGGTAGAACATGCTTCATCGCTGATCCCGGTTTTTCAAATCGCAGGGTCGGGCAGGCACGCGCCAGACGCGGCATGGCCGGTGTTCAAGGTGTGGGTGCGGTTTGAATTAGGTGTGGGGCGAGCGAGGGGCTTGAAGGGGCAACATACGTTGAACTCCGTTCCAACGATTCCGCTGCCGGGGATTACCCGGTCAGGTGCGCAGAATCTGAATCACGCTGGGTACCATCCGGGGTCTGGGGTAGGCTGTTGAGTCCAAACATAACGGAATGAATTTCAAAAATATAATGCTATTTGGGCATAAGCTAATATTTGTTAATTTCATTATTTATAAATATCTTTATTCATATAAATAATGTCTCAAAGTCAATGAAATCCAAATGTGGGAGGGGGCTTGCTCCCGATAGCGGAGTGTCAGTCACTACCTCGACAACTGACCCGCCGCTATCGGGAGCAAGCCCCCTCCCACATGGGTACTGCATGTATTCATGCTTACCGAGCAGGCCGCAACAGCTGCATCTGCTGGCGATAATCATCCGTCACCTGCCGTGCCTGGCTGCTGCTGGTAATCACCCGTGGGGTAATCAGCACGATCAACTCCGTGCGGTCCTTGGATTTACTGGTGTTGCCGAACAACCAGCGCAGGCCGGGGATCTTGCCCAGGTACGGCACGGCGCTGACGCTCTCGGCGTTGTCCTGTTTGATCAACCCACCCAACAACACCGTCTGCCCGCTTTGCACGGCGACCTGGGTCGACACCGAGCGCGTGGAAATCCGTGGATTGACCGGCGTTTCACTGCTGCTACCGGGGTTCTGTGCATCGCTGACCTGCTGCTGGATATCCATGTACACCAGGCCGCCCGGATTGATGCGCGGCACCACGTCGAGGATCACGCCGGTCTGCACGTATTCGACGCTGCTCAAGGTGGTATCGGCGTCACCTGTGTTGACGGTGGTCTGGCTGATGGGAATGTTGTCCCCCACCTGAATCTGCGCCGGCTGGTTGTTCATCACCACCAGCGACGGCGCCGACAGCACCTGGGTGCGGCCGTTGGTTTCCAGGGCGTGCAGGGCCACTTGCAGGTTGGAGCTGACGAAGGAATAGAACAACGAATCCGCCGCCCCCAGCCCTGCCCCACCACCGCCCAACGCGCCCTGGCTGCCGGAGGCGTTGGCCACCGTGGTGCTGGTGGAATTGCCGGCCAGGCGGCCGAGGTACCACTGCACGCCAAGGTCGAGTTCGCCGGTCAGTTTGACTTCGAGAATGCGCGTCTCGATCTGCACTTGGAGCGGTGGGTTGTCGAGGCGCTTGATCGCCGCTTCGATTTCTTTCCATTGCGCCGGACGCGTGCGCACCAGCAGTTGGTTGCTGCTTTTTTGCGCGGTGATACGGGTGCCCGTTTCGAGGTCGCTGATGGGCGCTGCCGGGGTCTCCTCGCTGCTCTCCTGCGTAGGTTCCTCGGCGGCGGGCGCGGGGGTGTTGGCCTGCAGCCCTGCGCTGGTGGACGAGGACAGCGTGGTGGTGCGCAACCCCGGCGCGACCTTGGCCGGGGTGTCATCCTTGATCGCGCCATTGCCGTAGATCTGCCGCAGGTACCTGGCCAGGTCCGCGGCCTTCATGTTGCGCACGTCGTACACGTACATCTGCGGTTCATTGCCGCCGCCCTCGTCGATGGTGCGAATCCAGTCACCCACTTCGCTGAGGTACTGGGGCTGGGAAGAAATCGCCACCACCGAGTTGGTGCGCTCCACCGGCAAGAACCGCAGCATGCCCGCCAGGGGCGTGCCGCTGTCGGCGCCGAACATGGCTTGCAGCTCGGGCATCAGCTCGGCCACCGAGGCGCGTTGCAGGCCGAACACACCCACCGACATGCCCTTGAGCCAGTCCACATCGAAGGTGTCGATGGTGTCCTGATAGTTGGCCAGTTCTTCCGGGGTGCCGGCCAGGCTCAGCACATTGCGCGCCGGGTCCACCAGCAGGAAGGCGTTCTCCCGGGCGAAGGGCTTGAGCAGTTTCTGCATCTCGGTGGCGGAGATATAGCGCAGCGAAAACAGGCGTGCCGAGAGGCCGCTGGCGGGCTGCGCCACGCGCATCTGCGGCACCAGCTTGCCGGCCACCGCCTGATTGGCCGGCAGGATTACATAGCGGTTGCCCTGGCGGATCATGGCGTTATCGGTCCAGGACAACAGGGTTTCGAGGATCGACAGCGCCTGCTGCTTATCCACCGGCCTGGAGGTGGAGAAGCTGACGGTGCCCTTTACGCCCTGGGCGATGCTGTAGTTTTCGTGCAGCAGGTCGCCCATTACGCTGTTGATCACCGCTTCGATGGGCTGGTCCTGAAAGTTGAATACGATGTCGCCGCCCGCCTCCTTCACCGCAGGCGTTGATGCAGGCGCGCGCAGGAACTGCTGGTTGCCGCGAATCAACTGGCGCGGCGCGGGTGACTTCGCCTCGGGCTGAGGGCTTTGCAGCACGGGCGCTTCGCTGGGCGGGCGTTGCGAGCCGGTGCCCTGCAGGGCTTCGTGGAGCAGTTCTTTATCCGGGTCGAGGCGGTCGGGCAACGCGCCGCAGCCGCCGAGGGCGACGGTGGTGGCCAGGCAAAACAACGGGGTGCGCATATCAATCAAGGGAGGGGCTCGCGAGAAGGAGAAATCGAGGGCAACCGCTTGCCGTACAGGCTCAGGGTCTGGGTGCGTCCGTCCAGGGCGAAGCGCGCCGATTGCGGGGTGAGGTGTTCCAGGCGCCAGCCGTTGGGCAGGCTCTGGCCCAGGCGCACCGTCAGGGGTGGGCCGTCGGCTTGTTTAAGCATGGCCATTTGCAGGTTGCCGGTGATCATGATGCCGCTGAGGCTCAGGTTGGACAGGCTGGTGACCCGCGCCTTGCCCGCCACACGGTCAGGGCTGCGATCCGGGCTGAACAGCGGCGCTTGCCAGGTACCGGCGAGGTCAGCCAGGGCCACCGTCGGCGGCGCCTGCAGGTTGACGGCGGGCTGCGCCGGCGCAGGTTCCTCGGGCAACCACTGCGGTTCATCGCCGATGCTGCTGAGGATCACCGCCATCAACAGTCCCAGTAACCCGGCCAGGCCGAGCAAGCCCCACTCCAAGGGGCGCAGTGTGCCGTTCATGGTGCCACCCGCGCCGGTTGCAGGTAGCCGCGCACCAGCAGGTTGACCACCAACTTGCCCGCGCCGCCACGGGAGGGCGCTTCGCGACTGCTACGGATGCGCAGCTCATCGACGAACAGATACGGCGGCTGATACTCCAGCGCATGCAGAATCGCGGTCAACGGTTCGATGGCGCACTCAAGGGTCAGGCTGACCTTGACCTGGCGATACGGCTCGCCGGCGTCCTGCCCGGCAGTGATGGGTTTGCGCTGGGTCAGGCTGCAACCGCCGCCACGGCTGGCCTGGCTGGCGATGAGGTCGGCGAGGCGCTGCATCAGGTCGGCGGCGACCACGTCGGGGTCATCCCCCGGCAACAGGCTGGCGCTGCTGGCCGGGTCCTGGCGTGCCTGCTCAAGCTGCTGGCGCAGTGCATCGCCCTGGCGCAACAGGCTGGCATAGCGTTGCTGTTGTTCGCGCAACTGTTCGGCGTGGGCGCCCATGCTGCGCAGCGGCCCGGCGAACCAACTGTCGATCAACAGCCAGTAGGCCGCGCCCAGCACGACAGCCAGCACCAGCAAGGCGGCCCCGCGACGTTCACGGGGTGTGAGGGGTCGGCGCATCGGCAGCCTCCTGGCGCAAGTGGGCACGCAGGGCAAACTGATCCTTGCCGGTGCGCGCATCGGGTTGAATCACCCCTTCGAACTGGGCGTTTTCCAAACGGTGGCAGCCTTTGATCCGGGTGATCAGGCCGCTGGCCTTGGCGCTTTGACCGGCGATGGAAATCTCACCGTCCTTGACGTCCAATTGCTCGAGCCAGGTGTCGGCCGGCAGGCAGCGGGTCAAGTCATTCAGCAGCCCGGCCAAGGGCGGCTGCGCCAGTTTGCGGCGCGTGAGGTACTGCGCCGCGCCCTGGGTGTTGAGCAGTTGCTGGCGCAGGGCATGCACCTGGGCCACCTGGGCTTTTTGTTGCTGGACGCTGTGCTGCATGGCATCGAGCACGCGCTGGCGGTCGTTGAGCCACAGCAGCATCGCCGCGATCAGCAAGGCGCCGCACAGCCACGGCAGGCTGCGTTGCAAGCCTGGGCCCTGTGCGCGTTGACGCGGGCGCAGGCTGGCGGGCAACAGGTCGATGCCCATGCCTGCCACATCCACCCGATGAGGCCGCAGGCCCAGGGTGGCGCAGTCGGCGAGAATCTGGTCCAGGCGTTCGCGCAGGATCGCTACCAGCGTCACCTCAAGGTGCGTAGCGGTGCGCTGTTCCTGGCGCACGACGAAGTACAACTGCTCGGCATCGAACGGTGTGTAGCGGTCCAGTTCATACCCCACCACATTGGCCAGGTTGCGCGCCGCGGCCAGGGGCAGGTGCACGGTTTGCCGCAGCACGTCGTCAGGGCCGAGCATCAGCACTTGGCGCGCTTGGCCCAGTTCGAGCGGCGCGCCCAGCGGCCAGTGATGGATGCGCTCCGGCGGCTCCTTGAGTGCCAGCCAGCCCGGCACACAGCCGCGCAACTCCGTGAGCCACAGGCGCCAGGCCTGTTGGGCCAGGCTGCCGCGCCAATGGCGGGCGATAGGTTCGAGTCGATTCATTCTTGCCACCGCAGCACCCGATAGGGCTGTGCGCTGTCCTCCGCTGGGCTCAGTGAAACGGTAATGCGCACGCGCGCCTGGTAACCGCCGGGGCGCTCGGCGCGGCTGTCGATTTCCACCACTTGGCCGGGGTCGGCGCCCTCGGCATTGCGGCTTGGCAGGTTGAGCGCCTTGCGCATCAAGGGGCTGGCGAACGCCGGATCGGGTCGATCCAGGTCGCTCCACAAGGTGATTTCGGGCAGCAATTGGCTGTAGAGCGCCTGGGTCATGCCAGGCAGCTGACGCACTTCTTCGAGCACCCGAAACGGCGCCAGGCCATGTGTACGCCGGGCCTCGAGCGCCTTGACCCATTGCTGCGCCTGGGCCGGCGTGGCCCCGCAGGCCAGGGCCAGGCGCGTGAGGTCATCGGCCGTGGCGTTGACCAGGTACAACTTGCCGCGCTCGCTGCGCAGGCTGACCTGCAGCCGCGCATCGTCAAAGCCCAGCGCGATAGCGCGCCCATCGGCCACCCAGTGCGGCTGCGCCATCACCATGGCGATGCCGGCCTGGGCCGCCAATTGCGTCTGGGTATGCTGTTTGAGCCACAGTGCCTGGCGACTTTGCAACTGCACCCAACCGGCCAGGCCGCCGAGCAACACGCTGAGCAATGCCAGCACCCAGAGCACCAGCAGCAACGCCGCACCGCGCTGGCGCTTCATTCTTCCAGGCTCCCACTGGACAGGTTCAGGCGCAGCGCAATCACTTGGGTGACCCACGGCACCGGGCCGTTGACGTTGGCCACGATGCGCACCGCATACGGCAAGCGCCTCGGCCAGGGCCAGTCAGCGACCCAACCGGTCGGCTGGCCCAGGGGCGACAGGCCGCGGTAGCTGAACTGCAACTGCTCGACGTGGTTGAGCAGCACCTGCGGTTCGACGCGGGCGGGGTTTATGTGGGATTCCAACTGTGCGAACTGCACCTGCAAGGCCTGGTCGACCCGCTGCAAGGTAAAGCGCTGGATACCGCCGCCGAGCACACCGGGCAAGGTTGACACAAACTGCAGGCGCTCGGCCGTGCCGCTGAAAAAGCCCTCGGCCTGGCTGTCGTCTTCCGTCACATCCAGGGGCAGCGCCTCGCTGATGGCGGTGCGCAGGAACTGCTGGGCGGCACGCATTTCGTCCAGGCTGACGGTGTAGCGCTGGGCCTTGGTCACCGCACGATTGGCGCCCAGCAAGGCACCGCCGACCAGCACCAGCAGCACTGCGAGCAAGCTGAGTACCACGAGGATTTCCAGCAAAGTGAAGCCCTGCTCGCGGCGCTTCACAGGCGCGCCTTCAAGGTACTGAAATGCGCCTGGTGCGGGCCTTCGCTGACGGTCAGGTCGAGGCGATACAGCTGCGGCTGTTGGCGGCTGAGGGTCAATTGCCAGTGGATGCCATCCAGTTCGCCCTGGCGCACACCGCTGTCGAGGCGGCCGGCGGTTTCCTGATCAAGCACCGTGAGCGCCGCATGGGCCAGCCGATCACTGCGCGCCACCTGCGCCAGGGAACGCGCGCTCTGGCCGAAGGCGACCAGCAACACGCTGCTGCACACCGCCAGCAGGGTCAGGGCGGCGAGCATTTCGAGCAGGGTGAAACCGGCCTGGCGCTTCATGGCAACGCCTTGGACTGCACGCTGCCGGTCAGCCAGCCGATATCGATACGCCAACGCCGGCTGCCGTTGGCCAACACCAGGTTGCCGCCGGTGGAACTGCCGTCAGGGTAGAACTCAACCGCCGAGCCGGCCTGCTCGGCGGTGTGCACGCTCAGCTGCAGCGCTTGCGGCCAGTGCAGCGGTGGCCGGCCAGGCGCGCTGAACGCACGGTTGGGCAGATCGAATTCGGTACGCGCCGCCTGGCCGCTGATAATCGCCCCGGCGCGTGTAGCGCGCAACGCCTCGACCATCTGCCCGACCACCCGACGCTCCTTGGCCGCTTGCAGGCCCTGGCGCAGCCCGACGCTGAGCAAGCCGGCAGCAAGGCTGATCAGCAGGATCACCACCAGCATTTCCAGCAGGGTAAATCCACGCTGGGCCATGGGCCGGTTATTCCCAATTACCCAGGTCGGCACTGTAGCCCTCGCCGCCGGGTTGGCCGTCCTGGCCGTAGAAGATCAAGTCAAAGGCGCCATGCTCACCGGGAAAGCGATAGCCGAACGCGTGGCCGAACGGGTCTTTCAATTCCGACGGCTTGGCGTAGGGCCCGGCCCAACTGGTGGCGGTCGCAGGCTTCTCCACCAGTTGTCGCAAGCTAGCGGGCGGCGAGCCGACGTCCAGCGCGTAGCTGTCGATCTTCATGCTCAAGCCGGCGAGTTGGGCCTTGCCCGCGCCGTACTTGCCCTTGTCCACATTGCCGCCGACCTGGCGTACCACGATGGTCGCGACAATGCCCAGCAGCACGATCACGGCGAGCATTTCCAGCAGGGTAAAACCGCTTTGGCGGCGTCGGGCATTCATCGTTATAGCTCCTTGAAGTTCATATATGGCTGGTGAGGCTCATCAGCGGCAGCATGATCGCGAGCATGATCACCGCCACCAGCACCGCCATGACCACGGTCAGGGTGGGCACCAGTGCGGCGAGCAATCGGTCGATGCCGCGCTTGGCCTCGACGTCGAAAATATCGGCAACCTTGAGCAGCATGCTGTCCAGTTCACCGGCCTGTTCACCGACCTCGATCATTTGCAGCGCCAGTTCGGGCAGCAAGGGTTGGCCGCCAAACGCCTGGCCGAGGCTGCCACCGGCTTTCACCGATTCGGCGGCCATCGCCACCTGCGCCTGCAGCGCACGGTTGCTGCAGACCTGCCGGGCAATCACCAGCGCCGGCAGCAGCGCCACGCCATTGCTGAGCAAGGTGCCCAGGGTGCGCGTCAGCCGTGCCGCTTCGACCCGTTGCAGCAGCGGGCCGAGCACGCGCAGGCCGAGCACGCGGCGATCACAGCGCTCGCGGCGGCGCGGGTCGCGCAGGCCGATGACCAGCGCCCACAGCAGGGCAATCAACCCGGCCAGCACCAGCAGTCCATAGGCGCCGAGAAACTCGCCGAGCCCCAGGATCACTTCGGTGATCAGCGGGATCGGCACGCCCAGGTCCTGGAAAATCGGCACGAATTGCGGCACCACGTACGCCAGCAACAGCGCCAGCGAACCCAACACGCCCACCACCAGGAACGCCGGGTAGATCAGCGCGTTGATCACCTCGCCACGCAGGCGCTGGCTGCGCTCCAGGTAGTCGCTGAGCTGGCGCAGGGTGCGTTCCAGCGCGCCGCCCGCCTCACCGGCGCGCACCATGCTCAGGTACAGCGGCGAGAAGCTGCCGCCCTCCTGTTCCAGCGCGGCCGATAACGGTTGGCCGGCCTTGACCTCATCG
Source organism: Pseudomonas sp. R2-37-08W (assembly GCF_003851705.1). Lineage (NCBI taxonomy): Bacteria > Pseudomonadati > Pseudomonadota > Gammaproteobacteria > Pseudomonadales > Pseudomonadaceae > Pseudomonas > Pseudomonas sp. R2-37-08W. The sequence goes on from NZ_CP027728.1 coordinate 3,715,848, forward strand.
CGGATGCGTTCGATCAAACCGCGCACCTGGGGCGAGCCGGGCTGCTTGAGCAGCAGGCCGAGGCAGCGTTCCAGGGGCTGGCCGGCGCCGAGCAAGGTCGCCAGTTGTTGCGTGAAGCTGACCAGGCCCGCGCCTTTCAATGCTCCGCGCGCCGGGCTCAACAGGGGCCGACCCGCTGTTTCGATCTGCAACAGCAGCAGGCCGCGCTTGTGCAACGCGGCGACGGCAGCGGCCTGGTCCTTGGCTTGCAGGGTGCCGTTGTGGGCGACACCCTGGCTGTCGAGCGCACGAAACTTGAACAGCGTCACGCGGGTTCCCCACGGGTGACGCGCAGCACTTCTTCCAGGCTCGTGACGCCGTCCAGCGCCTGGCGCAAGCCCTCTTCATACAAGGTGCGCAAGCCGGCGCGGCGGGCGGCCTGCTCGAGGGTGGCGGCGTCGGCGTGGCGCATCAACAGGTCGCGCACCTCATCGTTCATCACCAGCAACTCGGTGAGGGCGCTGCGGCCATGGTAGTCGCCGTGGTAGAGCAGGATCGGGCGCTGGTCGGTCAGACGGTCCAGGCCGTGCTCTTCGATCAACGCGGCTGGCGCTTCGAACGCGACGCGGGTGGCCGGGTCCAGGCGGCGCACCAGGCGCTGGGCGAGGATGCCGCTGACGGTCGAGGCGATCAGGTAGCTTTCGACGCCCATGTCCAGCAGCCGCGTGATGCTGGCAGCGGCGCTGTTGGTGTGCAGGGTCGACAGCACCAGATGGCCGGTGAGTGCGGACTGGATGGCGATGCGGCAGGTTTCCAGGTCACGGATTTCGCCGATCATGATCACGTCCGGGTCCTGACGCACGATGGAGCGCAGCACGCCGGCAAAGTCCAGGCCGATGGCCGGTTTTACCTGGATCTGGTTGATGCCTTCGAGCTGGTATTCGACCGGGTCTTCCACGCTGATGATCTTGCGCTCAGGGGTGTTGAGGCGCGACAACGCGGTGTAGAGGGTGGTGGTCTTGCCGGAACCGGTCGGCCCGGTCACCAGCAGAATGCCGTGGGGCCGCTCCAGCAGTTCAAGAAAAGTGGCCAGGCGCTGACCATCGAAGCCCAGGCTGGGGAAATCGAATTGCACGGTCTGCCGGTCGAGCAAGCGCATCACCACCGATTCGCCGAAAGCGGTGGGCACCGTGGACACGCGCAAATCCAGTTCCTTGCCCTGAATGCGCAGCATGATGCGACCGTCCTGGGGCAGGCGGCGCTCGGCAATGTCCAGGCGCGCCATGATCTTCACCCGGGAAATCACCGCTGCCGAGGAGCTGGCCGGCGGCGCCTCGGCGTCGTGCAGCACGCCGTCGATGCGGTAGCGCACCTTGAGCTGGTGTTCGAAAGGTTCGATATGGATATCCGAGGCGCGCTGCTCCACGGCGCGCTGCAGGATCAGGTTGACCAGGCGAATCACTGGCGCTTCGGAGGCCATGTCCTTGAGGTGCTCGATATCTTCCAGCGCACCACCCTGCTCGCCCAGGTTCTCCACCAGCGTGCCCATGGCGGATCGGCCCTGGCCGTAGTAGCGCTCGATCAGGCTGTCGACCTCGGTGCGCGGGCCGATGGCCAGCCAGATCGGCACCTGGCAGGCATAGGCCAGGGCCTGAAACGGATACAGCTGGGCCGGGTTGGCCGCGAGTACGCGCAACCCGCCATCGGCCCAACCGATGGGCACCAGCTGGTAGTGACGCATGAAGCGCTCGGTCAGCGCGGGCATAGGGTCGAGCAACGGCGGCGCCGCCTCGGCGTGCACCAGCGGCGCATCGAGCAAGGCGGCCCAGGCGCGGGCCAGTTCGATTTCGCTGACCAACCCCAGGCGCGTGAGCAGACCGAGCAGGTCGCTACCCTCGGTGGATAAGCGTCTGGCGCGGTCCAGGTCGACGGTCTTCAGCCCTGCATGCGCCATCAACCATGCGCACACCTGCTCGGTGTGCGGGACAGGCATCTGGCAGGCATTGATGGGGGCTGACGACATAATGAAGTGATATCTGATAGGGCGAGAAGTATGGCTATTTGGAACTACCGAACAATGCCATTAGTTCGCCATAGCCCTGCCGGGAGTTAGCCGGGGGTATCGACTGGAAGTTATAGCGCTAGTTCCTGTGCGAGGGAAATATAAATACAAAACATTGCTGAATGCACTGATTTAGAGCGTTAACAGCCAATTGCCACTAGTTGCAAATAGCCATACGCCTTAATTATTCACACACTTTCCCTTAAATAACCGGCGAGGAAAAACAGGCAAGCGTTTTACTGCGGCACCACGCGCGAAGGTGTTTCGCCGGGAAGGAATTTTTACCCTCTCTTCCATAGCCAATACCGCTTTTTCCCATGGGCGGGCCCAGGGAGCTGATCGAACGACTATTTCGGCCTAACGATGCTTATAAAACGCTATTAGAGGCATTTAGCCATACCCTGCCCCGTTCCAAAAAGCCATCTGATTACAGTCAGTTGGACGCTAAGCAAGCCACGCACTCGTCGCAAAACTGTCGAAAAAATGCACCAAATTCTGTTTACGCCCTTCCTTTACAGGCGAAGAAGCACGCCTAGACTCTCACTCGATTCAGCTCCCTGGATCATGACCAACACTGGAAAAGGATATTCAAAATGAACGCCTTCACTTCGGTAAATACCGTCACCACGCCCCTCACCATCAACTGCAACTCCGTGACCACGTATAACGGCGATCCCAACGAAACCACCAAGGTCACGTTCAACTACCAGAACAACCTGCTGTGGGCTACCCAAGTCAATAACACTGCCTCAACGCAAATTCTCTCCGCCGACGCCCCTGCCGGACCGGTGATCCTGCGCGCGGGTGCCAAGGTGACGCTGCAAAACGTCGGCGCGGGGTTCAGCATCCTGTTCACTGGCGTCATCGTCGACAGCGGTTCCGAGACGCCTTTCACCAGCACCAACATCGGTACATTCAGCCTTTCCTGATCCATACGGGTTCTTTAGCCAGACCCAATCCTTGAAGCCGGCGGACGCGCACGTACGCCGGTTTCATTAACGCAGTACGGGACATGGACGGTACCCTCGCGTGACGAAGCATCGGATGCTTTATACCCGGGTTTGCTGGTTAACACTGGGCGCGATTCTGGCAACCATCCTGTGGGTAATGGCGACCGGCAGACATGCGCCGACGGCTTTGCCTGACGGGTTCAGCCACACTTTTTCCAGCGTCGAGTACGCCTCCCTGACCTCGGGCTGCGCCGACCTCGTTCCCGCTCCTTCCGCCTCTTCGGCGACCCCGGCACCCTGCCTGCCAGGGCCGATACTGCTGCCCGGCATGAACGTCAGCCGTCAGGTGGGTCCGGTGCTGTTCGTTCTGGTCGTCGACAGTCGCGAGGCCCGGGTGAACGCCGAACTGTCCATGGGCGGCGCTGGCCTGACCGGGTTGAGCATGACGGCCGACACACCCACTGCCACCTTTGACCTGGCCAGCGATGGGCAACGCATACGTGGCAGCCTGGGCGCATTTTTCTGTGCCCCTCCGAACACTTCGCATGTGCTCGCCGACTTCAATATCGAAGGCACGCACGAGGACAACAAGGACAGCGCGCAAGCCTATCGCGGCGACCTTATCCGCTGGCAAAGCCCAACCACCAGCGTGATTGCCCAGTACCGCCAACCCTTGTTGCCGGACCTGCAAGTGACCGTGGAACTGCTTGATCCCTACAAACCCGACAGCAGCAACGCGTTGACGGCCCAAGTGAGTTTCTACTACGCCACGAACCTGATCGACCGCTACACCGTCATGGCCACCGCCACCCCCGTGACCCTGCGCAAATCCAGCGTCGGGCCGGTGCATATCCAGGGTGGGGCCTTGTCGTTTCGTCCCGCCACCCAGGAACAGCGGGGGCAGCTCAGCCTCGATGGCACTTTCCAGTCCGGCCATAACCTGCCCAACCACTACGCCGGCAGCATCGCCGACTGGTCGTGGATTCGTGGCCGTGCCGACAATTGCAGGGGATAGACATGACCAGCCGCGCCACCACCCCATCCGACTATCAGCAAATTGCCAACAGCGCGGCCTATGCGCTGCCCGATGACAGTGGTTATGGCTGGCGCGGCTACGTGATGCCCCAAGGCACCCTACCAGCCGATTTGCCGGCCAGCCTGAGCCCTGCCGATGCGTTCGATAAGCAGGCCGGCCATTACCTGTTCGCCCCCAGCGAGCCGGTCAGCCTAAGCAGCGACCCGTCGGCGTTTGTCACCGCCCTCTATAACTTTCTGTTTGCCGTCGAGCAGCGCAACTTCGTCGGCAGGGCGCTGCTCTGGTTGCCGGGCAGCAACCTGCCGGCGCCCAAACGCTTCAACGACTATGGGCTGCGCATCACTCTGGGGACGTCCTGCCAAGTGCAGAACAACCTCAACATAAAGCTCGGCGATCGCCTGACCTTCTTCATCAACTTCGGCACCTTCGTCAAATACGATGCCGACCTCAACGCGTTGCGCCTGAAGTCCAGTACCGGCATCAGCATGGGCTTCAACGACAAACTGCAGGCAGACAGCGGCCTGCAACTGACTCCCCCGCTGCAGCCATTGGCCTATATACCGCTGGACGGTGGCCAGGCCGCCAGCCTGGTGTATGCCTTGACCTACAACCCCGTGGCTGCGCTGCGGTATTTCCAGACCGGCTTTGCCTATGTGGTCAACACCGGGAACGGCAACACCCTGCTCAACTACCCGGTGTTCAACCCGATCGGCATGCCGGCCACGTTGAACATGGGCGGTGTCCTCGACCCGCTGGACCGGCTGAACCAGCACATCAGTGCGACGCAACTGGCCGCCGGGTTGATCCGAACCGGCCTGGCCTTCGCCGCCGCCGGCAGCACCTCGCTGCCCAGTCAATGGCGCAGCACTGCCGGCAACCCCATCAATCTGGTTCCGCTCAACGGCCTCGATGCCAATGGCTGGCCCCTGCCCCACGCGGCCAGCCTGGTGTTCTGTGATGATGGCGCGAGCTACAGCCTCACCCTGAGCGGTGACTATGGCTTGAGTGTGCCGACCCTTCCCGCCGCCGTCGGGCAATCGCTGTTGTGCGGCATCTTCGGTACCGAATGGCTGAGCTTTTCCAACTACAATCCTGCGGCCAGCCCCACCGAAAATGACCGCATACGCCTGCTCGCCGCTCAATCGGCGTATGCACCCGTCTTCCCGTTCCCGACCAGCAGCCTGGTGTCCCCCACCAGCGGCGCGGTCACCGCCCTGCTGACCGGCGACTACCGGACCTCCTGGAGCAGCCTGATTGCCGGCGCCTCTATCCCGGCCTACAGCGCACAGCCCGACGGCAGCCCACTGTATGGCCAGGCCGCGGCCGCTGGCGACACCGTGATGCTGGCCCCCGCCGCGCCACGCACACCGCTCCCGCAAACCCCCGGCTTCGCCTTCCCCCTGGTGCCGTATGCCGGCATGCCCAATACACCGGGCGTCAACCTGACCCAGTTCGAGAGCGAGATTCTTGCCGCCTCGCGCAAAAGCCTGATCAGCGCCGCCACCCTGCCGGGCAGGCGGGCCGCACGGCTCAAACGCCTGCAACGCGGCCCGGCTGGCGCGGCCGAAAAACCCGACCGGGCGACCACACCGCAAGGCTTGCTGGTGGACCTGGACCCGGACGGTATCGGCTACCGCAAAGTGCTGCTGGCACGCTCGAAATCTGCCGAGAGCATGCTGGATTTTGCCTTCGAACAGCCCACCGAGGCGCTGCACGAAGCGCTGCAAACCAATCAGTTATTTCTCGTCGGCGTCAACCCGCAACCGTTTTTCACCCAGGGCGCAACGTTCAGCAACCACCTGGAGATCGCCGGCTGGCACTTCATCGCCAATATCGGTGCCGGCGTGCAAACCACCAGCTACCGCAACGTGCTGATCATGAAATATTGCAGTGGCAGCCTGAAAGAGCGCATCGACAATCCCAACCGCTGGACCCTGCCCGAGACGTTCTCGAAAACCGCAGACCTGGTGCCGGGGCTTGAGACCCTGGCCTACACCGGTTTGTCCCAGTGGCTGCAGGACTTCATCAGCGCCGCCGAGCTCAAGGCCGCCGCCACACCGGACAGCCTCTATGCGGACTTCGTCGCCCAGGTCAACGACCCCGAATGGAAAGGCTTTATGGTGCTCAACGCCGACCTGCCCTTGGACAGCCTCCCCGAGCAATTGGCCGGGATCGCCGCCGGCATCGATTACAGCCGCTTTCTCGCCCACCACTTCGGCGCCAGCGTCAGTCGCATCAGCCATCAGGACGACACCTTGGATATCCAGGGCATTTCCAATCTCTTCGGACTGATCGACTATCAGAACCCGGCTTATGAACAGGCCCGGGCCAACGGCGCGGACGCCGACATGCCCATCGCCCTGGCCACGACCGAAGGTTATGCCTTCAGCGTCCTCCAGCTCCAGGCACTGTTCCGTCAGTCCAGGCTGGTGACCTTCAACAGTCGTATCCAACTGAGCCTGGACCGCCTGTTCGGTTCAGCGATCCAGGCCACACGACGCGCTGAAACTCCGAGTGCCGTAAATGCCATGGTCCTCGACGGCAGCGCCCTGCAACAAAACGACACCACCACCTATGTTTTCGAACAAAGCCAGAGCTACCTGTTCAACCTGGACAGCAACGTGCTGCCGGCCGCATCCGTCAATCGCATCCAGTTCAACACCCTGGGCAGCCCGGACAGCGGCGTCACCACCGCCAGTCGTTTCCTGTTGTGGGGCAAGCTGGACTTCGCCCTGCTCGAGACCTCCGCCGGGCCATTCGACCTGTTGTCCTTTGGCAGCGAAGACGGCAGTCCGCGCAACGAGGGCCTGGCTTATACCAACCTGCAGATCGGCATGAGTTTTCCCAGCGCCACACCCAACGCCGTGAGCTTCAGCTTCAATCCCGGCAACCTGGGATTCGATCCGGTCACCAGCCAGGTTCGCGGCAAAAGCCTCTACAAAGGTTTGACCCTGCAGCTCAAGCAATTCATCCAGGCGCCGGAACAGAAGAAACCCGCGGACTACGGTTTTCTCCCGGTCCTGCCGGAGAACCTGTCGCTCAAGCCTATGTCCGGAGCCTGGTCGGGCATTGTCTACAAAGTCACCATGGGATCGCCCGGCGCCCTGGTCTCGGGCGCTGGTTTCGAGTCCGACCTGCTGGTTGCCTGGTCGCCCGACAGCCAGAGCACCGACGCCAACCCCATGCTCTTCGTTGGCTTGAGCCTGCCGGGCGCCGCGCCATCCGCCAGCGTGTTTTCCCTGCAGGGAATCATCAAGGTGTCCACCGGACCGATCAAACTGCTCTACCAGACCATCCCGGGGCAGCCCGATCCGCAGGCGAAATTCTTCAACCTGCAACTGACCGATATCGGCATCAAGATCCTCGGCATCGCCAAGTTGCCCCCGGGGGCGACCCTGCAGTTTTTCCTGTTTGGCGACCCTCAGTCCTCCGGCAGCCTGGGCTGGTATGCCGCCTACGTCAAAGATCCGGACAGCGACACCGAACGCCTGCTGGCCCTGACGCCGGATACGTCCACGCATCCGGCACTGACCGGGCCATCGGAGATCGCCTCATGACGCGCGTCCTGTACTGGAACATCGAGAGCTTCGGCTATAACAAGATCCGCCCCTTGAGCACCAAGCGGAACCGCGCCGGAGCGTTTATTCCCGACCTGAACGCTGCGGACCGACTGGCGCTGATCCTGGCCCATATCACCGCCTTCAACCCGGACATCTTTGTGGTGGTAGAGACCGCCAGCGGCCCGAGCCACGGCCCGGGCTCACTGATTTCCCCAACCGGCGGCTGGCAAGGTTGCGTGGAGCTGTTGTTGCGCATCCGCAACCTGACCGGGCTTACCTGGAACCTGGTGCCGCCCCTGGTGGTCGGCCAGGCCGGGCGAGCCGAGGGCGTCGCGGTGTTCTACAAACCGGTGATCCCGGCGGGCCCCGGCGTGGCGGCCGGCAGACGCTTGTTCACCGGCCCCAACGCCTGGTCACCGGCGGGCAATGGCATCAGCTTCAACCCCACCGTTTTGCCCGCGCCCGCCGCCGGCAACTACCCGCCGCTACAGACCAACGCTTGTTTTACCGTCGCCGGTCGCGCCATTCCCCCTGCCGCCCTGAACCCCGGCAACCTGTCCGAAAGCCGGTGCGCGGCGCGGGTCGATTTCGTCGATAACCTCGGCGCGCCCCTCAACTATGGCGGCCTGCGCGAACCCTATATGGTGACGTTCTGTGAAACCGTCGACGGCCCGCCCGTGGTGGTGCAGCGCAACCTCACGCTGTTTGCCATCCATTCGCCGCCGCAGTACGTGGCGGCCAATGCCTACCTCAACGGTCTGGCCAACGTGCGTGACATCAGCGCCGCCCTGGGCGCATTGGAAACCCGGGTCATCACCGGTGATTTCAATGTCAACCTGCTGAGCCAGACCGGCAATGATCCACTGCGCTACGCGCCGCTCACAGGCCTGGGGTACGCCCTGCAACTGCAGCCACCGGCCGCGGCCCCGCCTCCAGCCCTGGATGCCTACATGGGCTATTTCGCCACCCACCTAAAGAGCAAGAAATCGACGATCTTCTGGTCGACCAACGTGGGCGCCGTGCCTTATCCGGGTTACCGCTACATCGGCTCGTCGAGCAGCAGCAACCTGTATTCGATCGACAACATCCTGGTACGTGGCGGCGCGGCCGGGAACTTCACCATCGCCAACACCGTGGTCGGCACGCCGCTGAATGTGGTCAACCCCGCGCCTGGCGGTGCGCCCGTGGGCATGGTGGCCATCGCCAGCGATTTCCAGGCGCCTCCGCTCGGCTGGCCGCCATCACCGGCGCCGGCATTCGCCGCTGGCGACCGGCAACGTTTCCGTGGCTGGCGAAACATGGGGCACATCCGCTCCACCAGCGATCACCTGGCCCTGTTCGTGACGGTCTGATTCAAGGAGAAGACAGATGGCCAACAACCCACTGAGCAACCTCGCTGCGGCACTGACTCGCGATGCCGGCGCCCCGATCCTCCTCACCCGTGACTACCTGATCGCAGGCCTGGCGGATGCCGGCGTCAGCGTTTCCGACAATCTGGACAGCGACCTCAACGCGGCCTTCCAATCGTCTGTCGCCGGGTTGTCGATCAGCCTGACCGCGCAAAGCGTGCAACCGCTGAACCCGACCAGCCAGACGTTCAAGGCCACGGGCGTCAGCGCGCGGTTTCTGCAACAGGATGTGCAGCAGGGGCTGGTGCTGACCTTCGGCCTGAGCGGCATCGACGGCGCGCAGGCCCTGAGCCTGGAGATCGTCACCACGCCGGCCAGTTGGAGCTGGGCCGATCTGTCGAGTTTTGCCACCGGGATTCCCTTCAAGTGGGCCGTGATCAGCAACGCGGTGTTCACCTTCAATGACAACCTGGGTCCTTGCCAGGGTTTTGCCGCCAACCTGACGCCGCCCGCCCAGCTCAGCAATGCGGTCGCGGTGGTGCAGGGCCTGGGCTTTCCAACCCTGGCCCTGCCCTTCAGCGGCAGCATGGATTTCGCCAAGGTCGACGGGATCGATATCTTCATGCCGACCACGACCCTGCAGGCGCCTTTCCTCGGCGCGGACAGCGGCTTGAAACTGATGTACCTGAGTGTCGATGCACCGGTTTTCGGGTTGATCATCGGCCCACCGGAACTGCAGGACGGCGACGACCCGGCGCAAGCCTTCTACGACCAGCAGGTCAGCCTGTATCTGGGCCTCGACCTGAGTCTGACGGACCAGCGCGGTCAATCCATCGACTACCAGATGCGCGCCCTGGCCCAGATCAACAATGGCAACGCGTTCAATTTCTACCTCGGTCACAGCGACGACGGCAGCGCCCTGTTGACCCCGGCCACGGTCATCGGCCTGCTGGACAACAAAGGCAGTTTCTTCACGGGAACGCCACCGGTCTTGCAGCAGTTTCTCTCCGGGATCGGCCTGCGTAGCCTCAGCCTCAGCGGCACCACCAGCCCCAGCCTGGCCCTGAGCAGCGCCAGCGTGACCTTGGGCGCAGACCCGACGGTGATCAATGTCGAGCACCCTTGGGTCCCCTTGCAGGACCCGACCAACCAGTTGGTTTTCGGCGTCACCGATTTCGAGTTGGTATGGGGCATCAACTATCTTCCCCAGGGCAGTGCCTATAGTTTTCTGTTCCAGACCCAGTTCCTGTTGTTGCCCGAGGTGTTCAAGGGCAAGACCACCGGCGAAAACGGCCTGTTCTTCGTCCAATTCAATTCCGACCTCCAGTTGCTTGCACGTTTCGACGGTACCGCCAATCTCAACGACCTGATTGCCGCGCTCACCCTGGGTTTGATCCGCATTCCCAAAAGCTTCGTCGATGCCTCGCTGTCCGACGTAGGCCTGAGCCTCGACGTGGGCGCCAAGAGCTACGCCTTCAACGCCGGCTTCGAACTGGACCTGAACCTGTTCACGCTCGACGGCCTGCCGATACTCTCGGTCACCGACGGTCAGCTTTATATCAAGGCCACCACCCCCACCAGTGCCAGCGGTGTCGCCAATACCGCGCCGGTCACCACTTACCAGGCAGGCATCGGCGGACTGGTCGGCATCGGGCCGTATTTCGCCAACGCCAGCATCGACTATGACGGCACCGAGTCCCCAGCCACCTGGACAGTCGCCGCACGGCTGGCGCAACCGGTGGATGTGCAACAGCTGGTCAGCCAATTCCTCAGCTTCGGTGGCGCCTTCACATTCCCCGATTTCCTGCCCGGCACCCTGCTGGTCGACACGCTTGAGGTGGACGCCACTCTTGCCACCGGTGCGACGCCGATCGACCGCTACACCGTCGCCGGTAGCCTGCGCTGGACCTTCAACCTGGGCCAGGCCTTCAGCGTCGACACCCTGGCCACCCTGAGCCTGAGCTACGACGCCAGCAAACCCGCCCAGCAGCAGTACAGTGGCAGCGCCACTACGCTGTGGGATTTCAGCTTCCTCAACGACAGCGTGCTGCTGAGCTATAGCTTTGCGCCCGACAATCAGGGCAGCAATGCCCAATTGAGCCTGTCCTGGGAAGGCTTGACGGCGATTTATCAGGTCGACAAGAAAACCCTGACCTTCACCCTGAAAAACTGGAGCCTGGGGCGTCTGATCCAGAAACTCATGCAGTCCCTGGGCGACCCCTACTTCACGCTCGACTCACCCTGGGACGTGCTCAACCAGGTCTCCCTCGACGGCCTGTCGCTGGTCATCAGCCTGGAAACCAGCAACGGCAGCACGCCGACCATCGCCGCCAAATACACCCTGGCGAGCAAGATCGACCTGGGCTTCATGAGCATCGACGGCCTGGTATTCGAGCGCAAGAAGGTCGACGGCGTTGACAAAATCACCCTGGGCATCGACGGCTCCTCGGTGTTCAAAGGCAACAATCCCGAGGAACAACAGGACTGGAGCAACCTGCTGGATCCCCAGAAAGGCCAGCCCGTGGACAAGCTGCCTTCGGTTCCGGGCCAAGGTACGGACTATTTCAGCCTACCGTTGCTGGTACTTGGCCAACGCGTGGCCATCAGTGGCTACGACAGCTTCGCTAATACCAAAGCGGTGATCGACGCCTTGAAAGCGGTGCCTTCAACGACCGGTTCCAGCAACCCGCTGAACCCTGGCGACAGCGGTACCAAGGGCACGCCGTACTACAACCGCAACAGCGACTGGCTGATCGCCGGGCAACTGTTGCTGCTCAAGACCGGCAAGGACTGGACCGTCGACCTGATGCTGGTATTCAACGACCCCAACCTCTACGGCCTGCGCCTGGCCCTTGCCGGAGAGAAGGCCAAGGCGCTGGGTAATCTGGTGCTCGACATCCTCTACAAGAAAATCACCGACGATGTGGGCGTCTACCAGATCGAATGGACCTTTCCCGACAGCATCCGCAACCTGAACTTCGGTGCGGTATCAATCGTGCTGCCGGAGATCGGGGTGAAGATCTATACCAATGGCGATTTTTTCATCGACATCGGCTTCCCCTACAATCTCGACTTCAGCCGCTCGTTCTCGATTAGCGCGATCGTCTACGGCGTGCCAGTGCTGGGTGCGGGTGGTTTCTACCTGGGCAAGCTCTCGTCGGTCACCGCGACCCAGGTACCGAAGACCACCCAGGGCACTTTCGACCCGGTGATTGTTTTCGGCCTGGGCCTGCAACTGGGCCTGGGCTACAACTTCGTCAAAGGGCCGCTCAAGGCCGGCTTCGCGCTGACGGTATTCGGCATCCTGGAGGGCACTATTGCCGCCTTTCACGCTTATCGCCCGTCCACCGCGCTGGTCACGGCCAACAGCAGTGTGCAGGACGACTACTACTTCAAGATCCAGGGCACAGTCGGGGTCATCGGCCTGCTCTACGGCAGCATCGACTTCGCGATTATTTCGGCGGCGGTCAACGTGCGCATCACCCTGTCGCTTTCGCTGACGTACGAGAGCTACATGCCAATTCCTATCGCGGCCCGAGCCACAGTGGAAGTCAGCGTCAAGGTCAAGATCGACCTGGGGTTGTTCAGTTTCAGCATCAGCTTTTCATTCCATGCCGACGTCTCGGCGCGCTTTGAGATCAATGCCCTCAACAGCGGCCCGGCCCCCTGGGCCGAGCCGACCGCGCTGCTGGCTCGCCAGGCTCGGCATCTGCAGCTCGCCGGCCAGCGACGGGCCGTCACACCCAAGGCAATGTCGGTGCCGCGCAGTGCAACCAAGCCGGCATTGAACCTGTACGCGACGCCGCAATTCACCGTGATGTGCAACGAAGGCGTGAACAGCTACAGCGGCCAGCAAGGTGCTTTCGTGTTCCTGTTGACCATGGACGCACCGTCCCCGACTCAACAGACACGGCAGGCGGTTGGCTCCAGCAGTTTCGAGCGCCTGTGCGCCGATTACCTGCCGTGGCTGATCGGCACCCTGGGCTCAGCCAGAAGCGAGCAGGACACCCTGGCCGACATCCTCGGCACGTTGGTGGACAAGGCCCTGCTGGAGGTGGATATCGAACGCATTGCCGACCTGGCCAACCCGCCGTTCGGCATCAGCGAGTTGTTGACGTTCCTGTCGTCCTTCGACGTCAGCATCACCTTGCCCGACGCTGCCAACCAGGCGCAGATCAAGCAGGTGCTGGAGGCCGGCTCGGTGCTGTTCCCGGTCTTCGACGGCCTGTCCCTGGACGTCCCCCTGGCAAACGCCGGCAGCGCGACCCTGGACTTTCTCCAGTACGTGGGCACCAACAGCACCTATCGCAGCAACGTCGCGCAGTTATTCAAGGAACTGGCGGCCGTTGTCACGGCCAAGGATGAGCGCAGCGCGCCGCCGCTGCGCGCTGCAGACGATGACAACGAATCGATGGCCGCCGTGATTTTTACCGATGCCTTCATGGTTATTGGCCGGCAACTATTGCAGGTCGCCCTCAATGCCTTTGACGACTACGCCTATGCCACGGCCAACGGCAACTCCATCGAGCAGATCCTGCAATGGACCAATGAAGCACGTGGCAACAGCCTGACCCTCGACGATATTGTCCGGCCCAATGCCGAAGTCGCCTTGACCGATGGGCTGACTCTGCACATCCCCCTGCCCGCCTATGCCTTGCAAAGCAGCGACACCTTGGCAAGCGTCGCACGGGCCTGGTCCGACAGCGCCGTGCCAGCCCGTTGGACGACCACTGCGGCGGGTTTGATCCTGGCCAACGGCAACTCGACGGTGATTGCCGCCGGTCAACTCATCAGCCTGATGGTGGGCAACGACATTCACCAATACACCACGGGCCCCGGAGAAACGTTCAACAGCCTGGCCAGGGCCCTGGGAATCGACCTGCCCGCACTGGCCCGGGACAGCGCGCTGTACATCATGGCCGACCTGCTGTTGCCGGGCCAACCGTTGCTGCTGCCGAGCCTGGCGTACCAGACCGCCGCCGGCGACAGCCTGAACAGCAGCGGCGCACGCTTTGGCGTGAGTGCCATGGCCCTGTTCAGCGATCCGCTGTCCGGCAACGTCAGTGTCGGACCGCTATTTGCCACGCAACAGATCACCCTGACAGCCCTCAATAGCCTCTTTACCCAAGACCTGTGGGCCGTGGTGGTGGGCACCGATCAACTGGCCCAATTGGCCGGCATGCTTTCGCGCTTTTTGGCCTATGGCCTGCGCCTGCCGTCGAACCCGGCGGGCATGGGCGGCCTGAGCCTGGGCGCGCAATTTCTCTACCCAAACAATCAGAGCGCCTATGGTCTCTATCAACTGACCGGCCAGCAGTTCCCCACGCCAACCGACCAGATGCCCGGGACTGACTTCCCCATCAGCCTGAGCCGGGACGCCAGCAGCCATGGTGTCGACTTGTCGTTCGTAACGATCGCCGGCGGCAGCAGCGGCTCAATGAACCTGAACGAGGCCTACAGCAACCTTTGCGTGGTGCTGGCCTACGCGCAACGAGGCAAGTTCCAGCCGGCACCGAGCATCAGCCCGCTGCCGACCGTTGCCCGCAGCCCGAAAGACTATGCGGTTAAAAGCATCTCCCTGTGGTCGACCGCTGACCTGCAGCAGTTGCGTGACCTCTGCCAGCCGAACCTGCGTGCCTCAACCGAAGAGGCGCCCAGCGTGCAACCGATACTCTGGTCCCTGCCGGATGGCCTGGTCCGACTGAGCAACCAGCGGGTGGGCTGTCTCGCCTCACAGCTGCCTGATCTCTCGCAGCAACTGCCCTACCTGCCGGCCTTCACCCCCTGGGAAGTTTCAACCGACCCCGCGACCCTCGAAACCACTCGCCGCGAAATAGCCTCCTACAGCTACGCGACCCGGGTTGACTTCACCATCAAGCGGCTGCCCCAGGCCCAGCCCGGCGTCATTGCCAGCGATGGCAGCAGCCTGGCGTATACCTACCAACTGCTCGGCCCTTCGGCCACCGATGCGCAATTACTGGAGCGCCTGTTGAGCGCGGTGAGCGAGCTGGGTACGTCAATCATCAGCGGCCAGTTCCTGCTGATGCCCCAGGGCAATGCCAAGGCCAGCAACCTGCTGAGTCAGGCACAGAGCGACTTCCTCGCGTTCCTGACGCAGACCAACCTGTCGACCGAAACCAACCCGCCACCCGACTTGATGACCCCGCGCACGGCCGACGACGCGGGGCCGCGCGGCATCCTCAATCCTCCCCAGGAAGTGGTAAAACTGCTCTGGGAACTGTCTACCGTCCGTTCGGGCGGCTACTACTTGAGCTATTACGACGTGATCGCCGCCAGCGGCTTGCCCGATGGGATTTTCGACGACAGTGGCACGGCGACCCTGACCCTGGTAATGACCTATCCACGGGGTGCCCTGCTAGGCCGCCTGTGCAACTTCATCAATGCCTTTGTCACCACCGATACGGTGATCCAGGAAGGCAGCCACATGGCCCTGCGCTCGGCCAGCACCGCCGGCGTCAGCCAGCCGACCCGCGCCAGTGACAGCCTGGAAAGCCTGGCGACGTTCTACGGTATCGGCTCCGGACGCATTGCCGAACTCAATCCGGGCGCGACACTGACCACCAACGCACAAGTACCCATAGACGGCATCATTCACCTGGTGACACCGGCCGATTCCAGCGCAGGCAATGGCGTGCCCGCGGCAATCCTCGACAATCTGGCCCGCTACTACTCGGTGGGGGCACTGCAACCGGTCAGCGCCGCGCAGATCGCGGCTCTCAACCCCGGCGTCAGCGCCGCCAGCAGCGTGGCGCTGTTCATCCCGGCACTGGTCTATGTCGTTGACGGCAGCCTTGCACCGGGCAACAGCCTGCGGTCCCTGGCCGACTACTACGGGCTCGATCTCGATGCATTGGCGGTCGGCGCCGAGCGGGTAGTCGGGCTGCTGGTCAGCGGCAGTGCGTTGACGCTGGATACCCGGACCTTCGATTTGCAAGCGGTGTTCAACCAAGGCAATGCCGCTTTCAGTGTCCTGCGTGACAACCCGCCTCCGGTGGATTCCCCGAGTGTGGACCCGGACGGTTATGCCAGTGCCTACCTGTACAACCTTTACTCGGTGCTGAGTGCAGGCATCGACGGCTCGCCCTGGTACAACGCCAGCGACCTGGCCCTGCCCTTCGGGCCACAGCGGCCGGACATCGGGGCGGATGAACTCGAGGCGCAAATCCATCGTCGAGCCATGCGCAACCCGCAGAGCCGCCGCGAGGCCCTCAACGCCCTGGCCGAGGACAGCCAGTACTTCTATCAGCAAACCCTTGGCCTGGCCCGCCGCGCCACCAGCAATGCCGCCCCGCAGCCGGTGGACCCAGGCCTGCCGTCCGCCTCCGACAACCCCTATCGAGGTGTGGGCAGCTTCGCCCAGGTGAACCTCTGCTGGCTGGACATCTTTGGCAATATCACCGTGACGCCCTTCCAGCAGCCACCGGCCGGCTACAGTGGCAGCCTCAACCATCCCCCGCTGCCGTTGCGCTACAACGATCGCCTGATCGCCCTGTCGGCCTGGCCCAACACCCGCGCCTTCTACACCTATGAAGCCGCTGCCGGCGGCGTGCAACTGGTTATCCACCTGAGCCTCGACACCTCCAGCTACGACCCGGCCGGCGGCGGCGACATCAAGGTCCAGGCCGGTAAGGATCTGGAAATGTTCAGCCTGATCTACTACCAACTGAACCAGTCCTACCAAGACTTGAACCTGCCCTGGTGCAACGGCCGCGCGGTCAGCGTGGAACTGGTCAACAGCCTGTTCGCCCAACCGCTGAGCCAGCTCGACGTCAGCCAGTCGCAGCCGTTGCTGGACTACATCAACGGGGTGATTCTGTACCTCGGGCAATTGATCCAGGGCGCCACTGCAGCACCACCGGCTGCCGTGCGCCTGTGCCTGGCAGTGGATATCGACAGCCTCGCGCCCGGCTCGATCCTGCCCCTGAGCCTGACCCTCAGCCTGCGGAGGGTCTCGACCCTGGTAGCGCCGGATGTCGCCGGCCTGGCAGGCGGCGTGGCGGTGACCAGTACGCTGCTGCCGGTCCCCGATCCAGTGACGGCCAGCACCAGCGGATATAGCGTGTTCGCCGCAGCCTTCGAGGCGCTGTTCCTGCGCCCCGGCGCCTGGCTGACACGGGTCGGCAGCGGCACCGCAGACCCCGGCAGCACGCCGGACGGACGCAGCCAGACGCTGTGGGCCGTCCGTTTCGCCGAGCAGGACGGCGCGGCAGGTATTCGCTACCGCATCGATCCGGTCCCAGGCTACTTCGCAGCCCGGCCGATCGCTAACAGCCTGACCTCCGACAGCGTGCAGATCTACCCCACCTACCGGCCGGACCAGCCGTTCCCTGGCGATGACCTGGCGACACTCAACCTCACGGGCGTCGATCAGAACCTCTGGTTCGAAACAGCCCTCAAGGCCATCGACGGCTTCCTGTCACCGACCTATGCCCCCTCAGTGTTCCTGCTCGACATCCTGCTCGGCAGCAAGGACCCGCTCAAGGACGGTTATCTCGGCAAAATCCTCAGCGCCAAGCAGGTGCTGGCTGACGATATCGCGTCCACCCTGGAACCGGTGCTATCGGCAGGTCCGCAAGACGGGGCAACCCGGGCCGCCGCGGCTGAAAAACTGCGCCAGAGTTTGCTCAACCAGCTGTACTCGGCGTACAGCACCACCGCTATCGTCGGCTTCTGCGTGCAAGGCAGCGCCACCGACCAAACGTTGTCGCTGTACGGCCAGCCGACCGTATCCAGTCAGCCACCGCCCGGCACAGGGAACGACAACTACGCCTTCGGCAGCGGGCGCATTCGCTTGCAGGCTTCGGTTGGCGAAAGCGCCCTTGCGTTTGTGTTCAATTCCCGCAACGAGGCAGCAAGGAGCTATGTACCACTGGAGCTGGCGTTGCAGGTCAGTCACCTGGAACACGACGTGCGCAGCGTCCCGGGGATCAGCGGCTACACCCAGTCGAACTGGATCTCATTGATCGGCGGGCCGTTGCTGATCCCCTTGGCCGGAGGGCAGACCATGAACCTGCCGGTGCTGCTGCGAGCCTTGCCTGAACCCCCGACGGTCCAGCGCCAGACAGCGACAGCCTGGGCACAGCCGGCGCAAAGTGCTTCGGACCTGAGCAAGTGGACTTATGCCTTTGACTCCCTAGTCCGGGGTGCCGCCCAGGACAGCCTCAACGTCGCCATAGCCCTGAACACCCCGACAACCAACGGCGCGCTACGCAGCACCGGTAAAAGCCTGGTCGCCGCATTGGCCCAGTTCGTCACTGTTTACCCGAGCATCGAAGTGGCCATGCAGCAGAACCTCACCGCGATCAATGTCAGCCAGCCGACCGAGCTGCAAATCGCTGCGGCCCAGCATGCGGTGGCGGCCTTCGTGTACATCGTCAAGGAGGTCACCGATGCCTACCATGCCTGGGCCAGTCCGATCCGCAGTAAAACCGCGTTTGTGCCCCCCCAGGCGCTGACCTGCGCCTTCAGCCAGGTGCTCACTTGGGTGATGGTCGACGGGCAAGAGGCGGCCCAGACCCTGCTGCTGGACATGACCATCAACGATGTGGCGGCCAGCTACGATCCAGGTATCGGCCGAATCAGCGCCACCCTGGCGCAATGGGGCGAGGTCAGCCTGCCGGCGCCACGGGTGGAAATAGATCCGACGCAGTACGAGGCGGTGAGTGTCATCGATCCGGACATCCCCGGGGCGGTCGCCTACCGTTATCGCCTCAAGAATGTGGGGCCGGCAGAATGGCTCGATTATGCGCAAGCGCTGCTGGTCAACGAGCGCTGTACCAGCCTGCCGGCCCTCAACGTGTTCGATCATCAGGACGCGTGGGCTTCGCTGTCGGTGGAGCGCAACCGCATCCTATTCCCCGCCGCGCAGATCGGCACCTTGCACACCAACCCGGTGTTCCGCTTCTCCACACCGGTCGTGCGTTTTGTCGACAGCATCAGCCCCCACATCATCCAGGACAGCTTTTCCCTGGACAGCCTGCCAGTGGCGAAGGCGAGTCTGGAGGATTACTTGAATGTGTTTTTTGCCGCCCTGGGTTCAGGCAGCAACGGCACCACGGTCCAGATGGGCATGGAGGGGCGCTACAGCTACGACATCGCCGGGCAGGGAGTCGTCGCGCGCACCGTGCTGCCGGCCGCGCTGATGTTGCCGGTGAGCACTTCGCTGAATACCCCGCCCGCCTTCATCAGCACATTCAGCCAGGCCATCGATCGCTGGCGCCTGGCCGAAAAAGTCACTATCCAGGGCAACGCCCGGGTCGACCTGACCCTGCGCGCATTCAGCGCCGACGATCCGACCCAACTGGCACAGGGAGCATTGCCCTCAGACAACCAGCCGCCGTTGCTGAGCATCGAAAATCTTTGGATATCGGCCAACAAGGTTCCCCCGGGACAAGGAGGTCTATGAGGCGAAAACGCACTGAGTACGTGGAAGACATTGACAGGCTTAAACTCAAACATATTGGAGTACACCTTATGAACGGACACACCAATCCCTCCTTTGCCGAAGCTACGCCATTGGGCGCGTCTGACGTGCAATTCATCAATGACCTGCATGAGCTACTGGAGCGCCATGGCAACCTGGATCGCTTCGGACTCTGCCTGCTGCATGATCACTTCGCGGTGGCCGAGGACGAGATTCTCCTTGAGTGCAACGATCACGATGCCCGCACCTTGCACCTGGATGTGGTCAAGCGTGCGACCCTGGCGCAAAGCAAGTTCACCAGTTGGCGCATTGGCGGGTCCCGGGCCGAAGCCTTGACCGCGTGCGCCATGGACAAGTGCAAGGTTGAAGCGCTGACCGCTTGCGCCATGGACAAGTGCAAGGTTGAGGCCCTGACCGCGTGCGCCATGGACAAATGCAAGTAGCGCCCAGCACTGCCGATGGTCAGTGGCGGGCACGGGAAGCCGACAGGCTCCCGTGCTCGTCCTGGCTCGCACAGTTTTACGCCCGCCGTCACGCAGCCCTGGTAGGCAGCGGCACCGCAGCGCTGGAACTGGCGCTACGGCAATTGGGTGTCACGACCGAGTGGCGGGTGGCGGTTCCGGCGGCTACCTGTCATCAGGTGGTAGCGGCTGTTCTCAATACCGGCGCGGTCCCGGTCATCATTGAAAACGGTGCTGAGTTACTGCTCAGCAGCGCCGCCCTGGAATCTCATAAAAACAGCCTGGATGCAGTGATCGCCGTTCATCAATACGGTTTGCCTTGCGATATTCCAGCCCTGCGCCGACAACTGGGCCCGCAGATGCCAATCATCGAAGACAGCGCTGGCGCCTGGGACCTCAATCAACCTGGCGCGTCACGGGTGGTGACCTCCCTGGGACGCGGAAAGCCGCTGGATATCGGCGGTGGCGGCGCAGTGTTCAGCGACACTGCGGTGGATGCCGATATCGATGTCTGGTCGCCAGGCCAACGTTCGCGACCACGCCCGGCGTCGAGCTCGCCCTTGTCGGTCCATGCCCTGCCCGCCCTGATGCAGGCCGTCGCAACGGCCCAGGCGCGAACCCAAAGGCTGCGGCTGCAGGTGCCCGGGTTAATGGTGCGGTTGCGTCAATATGGTCTGGATCCCTGGATCACCCAAGACCCATCGGCACCCAGCTGGCAGTTCATTCCGATCCGCACCCGCGACGCCCGGGTCTTCGAACACCTTCGCTACAGCCCTCATGCCGATCTCCTCGGCGTCTGTGCCCCAGCCCCGCGCCCACTGAGGGAATTACCCATGCTTGGCACTCGTGCAGACGTGGCCCAGGGTCCACGGCCCACCTTGGACCTGCACCGCAGCTGGATACTGCTCGACCCCCTGGCTGCCCTTGAGCATCCGCAGCAGCTGGCGGCCTGGGCCGCAGACCTGCCATGAGTCCGCGCACCCATGACCTGGCCCAGCCTTTCACTATCGGCCCAAGGGTGCAGCACCTTGCGGACTACGCCGACAGTGGCCAGGCGTTAATCGAAGAACAACTGCTGGGGGTGGCCGACGCCCGGGTCCTGTTCGCCAACTATGCAGCGATTCGGGCCGACTTCGGCACGCTTTGGGGATCGTCTACGGACACCTCCTCGCACATCGAGATCGACCAGTGGCTGCTGGACAACGCAGCCTTTATCTCCAGCAGCCAAGCTGCAGCGCAAGGCATCAACACCCCGATCGCCCTCGACGGCCGCCGCACGCCGGCTTGGCGCCCGCCCCGCTATGGCAGGGCCGCGGTGCTTTGTTCACCCTGCAGCGATCAGGTGCTATTCGACGTCAAAGGACTCGGTGTCCCCCCGGACGAAGCCCCTGTGCTTCCCCATTCCAACGGTTTACTGACCCTGGCCGAAGCCATGCATGAAGTGCTGATGGAGCACCTGGTGTTGGCGGCCATGACTCATGCAAAAGAGGCGATCACTGCGCTACCGACCTATGCCGTTATTGAACTGGGCTTCGACGCCTTGTGGCATGACGGTCGACCATCTGAACCCGCCGTCCTGTTATTGCGCCGCCCCTGCACCCGCCCGCGCTGCCAGTGGCAACGTTACTGGCAAGGGGCCGAGTTGGCGGGCGCCTTGATGCAGGCCGAACTGCGTCTCAGGCGTTATGGCCTGACAGCCAGCAGCTGTGGCGCTGTGCGTTTTCACGTCAGCCATGAGAATGGGACACTGCAGGTGCAGCGCGACGGCGCAACACTTAAGGTCAGCAACCAGGTGACCGAGCGATTGGAACAGCTGCTGGCGAACAACCAAGGCAAGCCGCTGGTGATCGACGGCGTCAATGTACAACTGGCCGGGAAGTCCAGCGTCGAGCCCCTGCAGTTGCAGATCATGGACTTTGGCCGCTATCGTTTTGCCGAGCGCTTTGACCATCACCTGTACGCCTGGATCGACGCTGACTACCAGAACCTCAATGGGCTTTACATGGCACCCGACCACCTGCAATACATTCAACCAGACCCGCTACTGAGCCTGGCAAAGGCCGTCGAAGGAACTGCTTTCACCGCCCTTCAACAACAACTTCGAGACTTCCGCCAAAAGCCCGGGGCCGATGAGCTATGCCAGGCCGTACGCGCCGTTCTGGAAGAAGCCTGCCGTCCTTTGCGTTCCTGAACTGACAGCAGAAGGAGGTAAGGCGGTACATTCCAGGTCTGCTGACCGGGCAAACAGGTCGTTTTCTGCGGAGCAATGATGATGGTCACGAACTTGGCCCTGGAGGCCATCTAACGTGAAGAAATCGACTTATTAATCGTGACGGGAAGTCCTATCTGGAAAACAGACAAAGCTCCAGCAATCGAGTCGCTGGTTCATGAGGCGCACGCGATGAAGATCGTCGTGGCAGGCATCTGTGACGGCACCAGCGTATTGGATTAGGCTGGCATACTGTATTACTTACATCACACCTCTAACTGCGCTGAAGATCTGAAATATGAGCATTCTTGCGGGTCGGATTATTACCAAGACGTGGCATATGCCGTTACAGTCTACCAAGCCATTGTGCGGCAAAAGCCAAGACGATCTGACGCAGATATTGCGGATTACCTATTACCGACACCGTCAGCGCCTACAGCAAAGATTCGAAGCCCGACTGCGGCGATTCTAAGCGTGTTCGATTGCGGGCAGAATTACGAGGCCCTTTAGGGCCCCACCAGCGGTGACTATGCTCATCCTATCGCAAACCAATCACGCTCAGGACGGTGACAGATGACAAAATGCTTGCTCCCTGCGTTACTCTGAGAAAGAGGTGATGGCTATGTCTATAAGCTCGGCGACAACTGGCAGCTGCGCACTAGAGTCTACAAGACCACCCACGATATTTTTTCGCAAGTGCTACACAGACGGCGCTAATAGGCGTTCACTGCTAGATATTGGTGGCGGGCCAGAGCATGAAAACTTTCGGCAACGTTGGAGGATCTGAATCGTCCCGACATGAGGTAGTTTCGGAATGGTATGGGATTGATGGGTTTGATCCGATAGCCTTTGACTGCGAGTGAGCTAATCAATTACTAGAAAAGTAGGTGAAGGCCCGATCAACAAGAGAATGCAGGAAGGACGTTCCATTTTCCAAAATCAAACGATGTGAATCTGCTGCGTAGTTCAGCGCTTCAGATCCCTCTAATCCACCCTCGTCAAAATGCCTATGCACAAACTCGGAAAACCGAGGAACCTTAAAGGGAATTGAGATGTTGAAAAGGATCAAAGCATTCTTCATCAGCGAGAAAGCATCTGTCGACGTGCCTCCGCCCGCGCCCGCGTCTGTGGAAAATCAATATTCCTCTGACCAGCCGATTGCCACCCGCGCCGACGACCGTTTCAATCGGGCGCCTTTTGCCACCCGCATGGCCGATACGATTGCAACACGAATAGATCCGGCAAGCATCGTCATAGGGCTCTATGGACCGTGGGGAGACGGTAAAACATCCGTACTGGAAATGATGGAAGAGGCACTAAAAGCCTATCCAGATGTCATCTCCGTGAAATTCAATCCTTGGCATTTTCAATCTGAAGACCAGCTTCTCCGCGGCTTTTTCGCAACGCTCGCCGGGGCACTGAATCAATCACTTCCTAACTTTAAAGAGCGGGCTGGCGACGTGCTACAGCAATACGGCTCTTTGCTGTCACTCGGCTCGTTGACAGTTGCCGGAGTGCTCCAAATCAACCCAGGAGATGCTGCAAAGGGTCTGGGAGAATCGCTATCAGCTGTCAAATTAGAAGAGCTGAAGCAAAGAATAGAATCGATTCTCGAAAAATGTGGCAAACGCTTGGTCATATTTATCGATGATATTGATCGTCTGGATCGCAATGAAACCCACGCCATATTCAAGCTGGTGAAATTGTCAGCAAGCTTTCTTCATACCTCATACATACTAGCATTTGATGATGTTGTTGTATCCGCCGCATTAGGCGAACGCTATGGTCAAGGCGGCGAGCGCGCGGGACGCGCATTTCTTGAGAAAATCATTCAAGTACCGCTCCACCTACCCCCTGCTGATGAAATAAGCCTGCGCCAAATGACATTTGAAGGAGTACAGGCAGCTTTGAATCAGGCTGAAATCCCACTCACCCAATCAATGGCCGATACATTTGGACGGCATTTTGTTGATGGCCTTGAACCGCGCCTCACCACACCGCGTCTTGCAAAACTATATGCCAACGCTTTGACATTTGCGCTCCCGTTGCTCAAGGGTGAAGTTGACATTGTAGATCTCATGCTAATTGAAGGTATACGTATCTTTTACCCCAACCTGTATACCGAAATTCGCCGCAATCCAGATTTGTTCTTGAAGCAAGCTGAGAACCAGAATGCTTTCACGCAACAGCCTCAAGAAATTCCTCTGGATGCCTTAATTATCCGTGGTATGCCTGAGACCACTCAACAAGAACGCCTGCGAATCAGAAGAGGTTTACTTGAGCCACTCTTCCCCCGCATAGGCCGCATGGGTTACGGCGGTGAATGGGATCAAATATGGGCGCGAAAACAAAAGGCCTGCTCAAGTGAATATTTCGCTCGCTACTTCACGTATGGCATTCCTCATGGCGACGTGGGAGACGCTGCGATTAATTCACTGCTGGGAAACCTCACGCATGCCAATGAGGCAGAACGAACCGCGCTCCTAAAAGAGTTTTCATTGCGTGGAGCCTTTCCAAAACTTATCCAAAAGCTTCGTGCCCACGCTGAAGAGACTTCAGAAGAGCAGGCCTATGCACTAATGCTAACGCTCTCAACCAACGCGACAATGCTGCCCCGAGAGCGCGGGCCGATGGTTATAGGCGGCACCTTCATGCAGGGAGGCATGCTAGTCTCTCAACTATTGAGGCGCATACCTGATCCTGGCGCCCGACAACGTGCTGCAGAAGAAGTAATTGACTCGGCTAATCCGCTTGGATTCGGAATGGAATGCTGTCGATGGATTCATCATCATGAGGGACGTCACGAAGGCGAACGCATTTTTTCTGATGCCATTGAAGAGATTCTAAACCAACGCCTGGCTCAAAGAGTTTGCGGTGCTGACACCGAGCTCCCACTTTTTGCTTCAGACCCTAAAGACATGCCGAGTCTATACTGGCTTTGGAATAAGCATCTTGGAAATGCCTCTGTACGGGAAGCACTCAGCGCTCACTTTGAAACAGACCCTAGTGGTGTAGATACTTTTCTGGAGTGTTTCGTCGGAGAGGGGTGGTTTGTAGAGTCAGGACTGCCTGTCAGGTCCGATTTTGAAAGACGCAGCTACGACTCTGTTGCGGATCTAGTAACACCTGAGCTGATCGCAGAGAACCTGCGAACCCGTTACGGCAATGCACTACGTGATCCGGTGTATCACCCGGAGGAACATTTATCGCCTGCTTTGAAAACAGCACATCAATTCATGTACATCCACCAGCAGGTTCTGAAGGACCCTGAGCAACACGATCCTGTCCCGTAACCAAGCGCATTGTAGGCTGGGATCTTGACGCTCTAACTTGACTAATTGGACCAAGGGATCTCGTTACCTTCGCATTCAAGAAAGCGAAAATTCATCGTTCACCGCGCAGTTGAGCCAGATGGATGGCGCCGAAATAGGCTAGTTGTGGCGCTGGCCATCGATACTAGAAATCGATTGAAGGACGCAGGATTTAACCTGAGCGATCCAATCGTGGCTAACACGATCGATCCTGACACCCCTTCAGCTAAAAATGCAGCTTCGGTAAACACTGCCGTAATTGGTAAACTCTAGGCAAAGAAAAGCCCGCTATAGGGCGGGCTGAAAGGTATCACTAGGCGCTGGAGTGACCATAATCGCCTACCTGTGAAAAGGTTGTAAAAGTCAGATACAAGAAGCCCGGCGCTAGGCCGGGCATTTATTGATCAGTGCAGTGAGTTTGTATGAGTTTCCATTTTTTTCTGAATTTCTTCGGCAAGCTTAGGCGCCTCTTGCTCTAAGTAGATTTCACTTGCAACAGGAATTTTTCTTAAAATACTCAATGCCTTGCTGAAAGCTGGTTGCAGCTCTATTTCAGTAGGGGGGCTGACTAACAAATAAACCTTAAACTCATCTGCTGAGTCTTGAATGCTAGAAAGTTGTCCAAGCCAACGATGAGCTTTATCCTTGAAATAGTCACCATCCGTAAGGTCAAAAGAAATTGGCTCAATACAGTGCCAGATTCCATTCTTCCACGAGTGCTGGAACTCTATTTCGTCATCCTTAACTGATATCCGCTTAGGTTGAAATTCTTCTGACAGCTTGAATTTTTCAAGTGTTTTCTTGAAATCCTTCCAAATATCCTGTTCCGTTCGCCTATCTCGACTCACCTTAACATCGTAATGACTAACATATCGCTCAAACAACAATTCCAGCTCTGCTTCTAAATTTGAAGTCAGCCCAGCAGAAACTGGTGACCACTGCATTGAGCTGTCGTCTCTAGGTAAAACCTTGTGCAACAAAGTCTGCAAAGACTTTATTTCAGAAAATTGCAGCTCTGTATTTAAAGACTGATTTGTTCTGCAAAACTCTGCCTGAACAAATTTCATCATCTTTCGAAAATGTGAGCTATTTAAATTTGGGAAGACAGCCGAAACTCGTGCATAGGTGTTCCTGCATTGCGCGGAAATCCATTTTTCTTTTTCGCAATATATTACAACACCAACATTTACAAATTCTCCGGTTAGAGTGTCATGTACATACCGCAAAACCGAAAATTCATAATTTTGGAAGTTGATCATGAAAGCACCCTCACAACTTCATTAAACGCCTCATCGCCATTGTCTCTGAGGTCTCGAATGTAGGAGACAATCTCTAAGGCAATAACGTTCCCTTCTCCAGCCAGCCACTCATCCGGGAGCGCTGCCATGTATGAATCCAGCCTA
Source organism: Pseudomonas sp. R2-37-08W (assembly GCF_003851705.1). NCBI lineage: Bacteria > Pseudomonadati > Pseudomonadota > Gammaproteobacteria > Pseudomonadales > Pseudomonadaceae > Pseudomonas > Pseudomonas sp. R2-37-08W. Next base: position 3,742,612 of record NZ_CP027728.1, read on the forward strand.
GCATCATCAATCATCAGCAGGCAGCTTTTCATCCTTTCAAAATCAATCTTTTGTTTCCGAACGTGGATCCAAAAAACGTGCCTATCGACGTTGCTGAGCGCTTCGCCGCCACCTACAGCCCAAGGACTTTTCCAGAAGAGAATGGAGCCCATCAAGAAGGCTAGCTCGTGATCAATTATTGAGACAAAATCCCCTTGCGTCAGGCAATTTGGATTTTGTGGGCCGCGATCATAATTGGCAGTAAATGTATCAAACACGAAAATTTCCGCAGCCCTTTGGATCATAGGGCCATGAACAGGATGAGCAGGTGAGACGATCTGGTAACCTGACGCGAGCTTCGTAGACCCAAACGCGTACTTAGAGCTTGCGGCAATGAAAGCACTATGCTCGGGGAAGGCAGGGCCCGCAGTAAATTGAGGCGGTACTTCAACCAGCAGAGGCTCGGGAATGTGAAGCCCCAAATCTGCAGCAAAAAATGCTGACAGCGCCTCTCGAATCAGCGCTCCAACGCCGCTTTCGCAGCCGGAACTGAACTTCACTATAGCTTCAGCGCGCTCGCCAGCCAAATCCGAGCATGTAATGAAACATGCACGATTTCTGCCGTTACCTGCAGGCTTGTCAAACCGGATGGCGTATACTTTTCGGAACATTCCCAATCCTTAGGCGTCGAGCTTGATCTAAGATATGTCGCAGCACAAGCTCGAAAGTCGCGCGATCATACGCAAAGAGGAGGCATAAAGCCACCAAACGGCAGTATCCAACCTTACCGCTTGTCAGCACCCTCCTATATTTCCTTATCATCGCACAACCTTTATGACCCCCCAGATTCACTCATCCGCATACTCCACTACAGCCTGGTAGCTCGATGCAATCTCAGCATCTTGCTGGCTCATTTCTTGGTGCCCCCCCCCCCCCCGCACAGAACGCACTCCGCCTACACCACAAGACAGCCGACAATTTGAGCAGAGGTCACGACGCATTCGCGGGTCGAGGTTGGTGAGCCCATGAACACTTCCATACAAATATGCCGCGTCTCTGGCCAGAGCGATTGGATGCGCAAAATCTAAAACCGTTACTTAGCCACTACGAGCTGAGACCATCAACCGCTGAAAATTAGCAGACATCAAATCACAAAAACAATTTGCTATTTTATGGCCACTCCTTCGCAACCTCATGGCGAAGCAAGAGCACCTCAATTTTTTGCGAAAGCCAGTAATACGGCTGGCCTTGCTCGCCCTGGAGAAAGTGAATGTCACGCAAACCCATCAAACCGTTACCAATACGGTGTTTGCAGAGTTTGAACGACGAGTGGGTATGCAGGTGAGACGTGGAGGCTAGGAAGCAGTTGTAGCAGCACGGGATGGTTTTACTTCTCCGTGGATCCATCCCGTTGGAGCCTGGCCTTGGACGCGTGGTTAGCGTTCCAAGGTCTTTTTAATTCCGGTATCACAGTGCTAGTAAGGAAACGTTTGTTTGCCCTACCCTAGCGTTCCTATTGAAGGATCAGCCGCCGAGGCGACCTCCACGCCTACAGCTAGAGAGCTTCATGTGTGAGCGTGTGGATGTCACATGAAGCATTGATCATGTTGCCACTCATACTTCGATAGCATCCAAACTAACTGAAAGGGTACCGCCTGTTATTTTTCAAGCAGGCGTAAGGACTGAAATATGCCAAGAAAGATTGAAAAACGCCCCAATACCGTGGCCTGTGGTAATCCAGAATGCTCTCGGAGCAACCTCGATTTCGACGCTTACCAGTCCCGGCATCCTGGCGACCACGTGGAGCAGGAACGCATTCATTGGCAGGCATACCCCGTAATAGGCGGTAGCGCAGTTCTCTGCACCTGTGGGCACTTCACCGTTTTCTACAACCCTGCCGAACAAGAACCACGTCCCAGCCGATAGGTGAAGCTAGGCAACGCTAATGAGCTGCTCGACAAATGCTGGACGAATCATCAGCGCTGATTGAGCGCTTGGTACGTTCAAATTTGAAGGTGCCAAACAAAGCGCAAATTTTGCGAATTACATCACCGAGGCGTTGTACCAAACACCGTGCAAGGTAGTGCCAAAACCGACGCCTCCTTACACAATCCTTGAAGAGGAAGCAGGCGTGAAAAAACGACAAGTCACGCAAAAGTCACGCACATGAAAAAGGCCAATGCTGTGAACATTGGCCTAACTCATTGAATAATATGGTCGGGACGGAGTGATTCGAACACTCGACCCCTAGCACCCCATGCTAGTGCGCTACCGGACTGCGCTACGCCCCGACTAGGCGTGTTACTGGGTTTGCTTCTTAACGAAGCGAACCGGAATATACCGCAAGCTTTTGAAATGTGGAAGTATTTTTAAAGCCTGAATCACTTCTTCAGCACCACCAGCACATCTTCGAGTTCGGAGATCATCTGGCGGATCATTTGCTTGTATTGGGTGGTGTCGTCTTTGGCTTCATCACCGGACATGCGCTGGCGTGCGCCGCTGATGGTGAACCCCTGGTCGTACAGCAACGCGCGGATCTGCCGGATCATCAGCACATCCTGGCGCTGATAATACCGGCGGTTCCCAGTGCGTTTGACGGGGTTGAGTTGAGGAAACTCCTGCTCCCAGTAGCGCAGCACGTGCGGTTTTACCGCACACAGCTCGCTGACTTCACCGATGGTGAAGTAGCGTTTGCCCGGGATGACGGGTAGTTCGTCGTTATGACTTGGTTCCAGCATAAGCCTCAACTCGGGCCTTCAACTTCTGCCCTGGACGAAAGGTGACCACACGGCGAGCCGTGATCGGGATTTCTTCTCCCGTTTTTGGATTGCGGCCAGGCCGCTGGCGTTTGTCCCGCAGGTCAAAATTGCCGAAACCGGACAATTTGACCTGTTCGTTGTCTTCCAGAGCGTGCCTGATCTCTTCAAAAAACAGCTCGACCAATTCCTTGGCCTCGCGCTTGTTCAGACCCAACTCTTCGTACAGACGTTCCGCCATCTCAGCTTTCGTCAAAGCCCCCATACGTCACTTCCTTAACGTGGCGTTCAACCTTTGTTCGAGCGAGGTGAGGATATTTTGTGTCGTGGTATTCACCTCATCGTCATTAAGAGTGCGCGATGGATGCTGCCAGGTCAAGCCAACCGCAAGGCTTTTTCTATGCGGATCAATGCCTTTACCCTGATAGACGTCAAATAGCCTGAGGTCTGTCAGCCATTCCCCTGCATTTTCTCGGATTACATCCAGAACGGCAGTGGCAGCGACTTCACGGTCGGCGATCAGGGCCAGGTCGCGGCGTACTTCAGGGAAGCGCGAAAGCTCGCTGAATTTGGGCATCTTACCCGACGCAACTTCAGCCAGGACCAGCTCGAAAACGAAGACTGGACGGTCCAGGCCCAGGGTTTTCGACAGCTCCGGGTGAATGGCACCGACAAAGCCGACCAAACGACCTTCGCGCTCGATACGCGCCGTCTGGCCTGGGTGCAGCGCAGGGTGTTTGCCCGGCAGGAACGTGAAGGCGTCCAGCGCACCGGCAAAGCCCAGCACCGCTTCCACGTCAGCCTTGACGTCAAAGAAGTCCACGGCATCGCGGCCTTGTGCCCAGCCTTCCGGCAGGCGGCTACCGCAGACAACACCCGCCAGCATCGGCTCTTGCTTCAAGCCATCGAGCTGACCGACAAAGCGCAGGCCGCTTTCGAACATGCGCACGCGATCTTGCTGGCGGTTCAGGTTGTGGGACAGCGCCTTGATCAAGCCTGGCCACAGCGACGAACGCATGGCCGCCATATCGTTGGAAATGGGGTTGGCCAGCAACAGCGGCTCGACACCTGGGTTGAACAGCTCGAACTGCTTTGGATCGATGAAGCTGTAAGTCACCGCTTCCTGATACCCACGGGCAACCAGCAGGCGACGCAGTTCCGGCAGATGTGCACGGGCTTCAGCTTTCGGCTGCGGGGCCAGACGCGCTTGCGGGTAACGAACCGGCAGGCGGTTGTAGCCGTACAGGCGGGCCAGTTCTTCGATCAGGTCAACTTCCAGGCTGATATCGAAGCGATGGCTTGGCACTTCAACGTGCCACTGCCCTTCCCCACCCGCAGAAATGGCGAGGCCGAGGGCCGATAGCAGTTGCTCAATCTCGGCTGGCTCGATCACCAGGCCGAGCATTTGCTCGACGCTTTTGGCGCGCAGCGTGATTGGCGCAACGGACGGCAGGTACTGTTCGCTGACAGTCTCGGTGATCGGGCCGGCTTCGCCACCGGTGATTTCCAGCAGCAGGCCAGTGGCACGCTCCATCGCTTCACGGGCCAGCTTCCAGTCCACGCCACGCTCATAGCGGTGCGACGCATCGGTGTGCAGGCCGTATGAACGGGCCTTGCCGGCGATGGCGATCTGGTCGAAGAACGCGCTTTCAAGGAATACGTCGCGAGTGGTCGCCGATACGCCGCTGTGCTCGCCACCCATCACGCCGGCAATTGCCAGGGCACGGGAGTGATCGGCGATGACCAGCGTGTCCGCGCGCAGGCTGACTTCCTGACCGTCGAGCAGTACCAGCTTCTCGCCTTCCTCTGCCATACGCACGCGGATGCCGCCATTGATTTCGGCGAGGTCGAACGCGTGCAGCGGTTGGCCCAGCTCCAACATCACGTAGTTGGTGATATCGACGGCCGCATCGATGCTGCGTACGTCAGCGCGGCGCAGGCGTTCGACCATCCACAGCGGAGTCGGCCTGGACAGGTCGACGTTACGGATCACGCGCCCCAGGTAACGTGGGCAGGCGTTTGGCGCCAGCACTTCAATCGAGCGCACTTCGTCGTGCACGGCTGGCACGCTGGCAACCACCGGGCGGGTAACAGGCACGTTGTACAGCGCGCCCACTTCACGGGCCAGACCGGCCAGGGACAGGCAATCGCCACGGTTCGGGGTCAGGTCGACCTCGATGCTGGCGTCTTCCAGCTCCAGGTAAACACGGATGTCCTGGCCCACTGGCGCGTCGGCCGGCAATTCCATCAAGCCGTCGTTGCCCTCGCCTACCTGCAGCTCGGCCTGGGAGCACAGCATGCCGTTGGACTCGACGCCGCGCAGCTTGGCCTTCTTGATCTTGAAGTCGCCCGGCAGTTCGGCACCGATCATGGCGAACGGAATCTTCAGGCCCGGGCGCACATTGGGCGCTCCGCACACGACCTGGAAGGTTTCGGCGCCATTGCTGACTTGGCACACCCGCAATTTGTCGGCATCCGGGTGCTGCTCGGTGCTCAGCACCTCGCCCACCACCACGCCGCTGAATACACCGGCGGCCGGGGTAACGCTATCGACCTCAAGACCGGCCATCGACAGACGCGCAACCAGCGCGTCGCGATCTACCTGCGGGCTTACCCAGCCACGCAGCCATTGTTCACTGAATTTCATCCTGCTCTCCTAAAGATTCGTTACGACTAGCGAAATTGCGCGAGGAACCGCAAGTCGTTGTCGAAGAACAGACGCAAGTCGTTCACGCCGTAACGCAGCATGGCCAGACGCTCAACGCCCATGCCGAAGGCAAAGCCCGAAAACTCTTCCGGATCGATCCCGGACATGCGCAGCACGTTAGGGTGGACCATGCCGCAGCCCATCACTTCCAGCCAGCCGGTCTGCTTGCACACGCGACAGCCTTTACCGCTGCACATCACGCATTCCATATCGACTTCAGCGGACGGCTCGGTGAACGGGAAGAAGGACGGACGGAAACGCACCGCCAGTTCTTTTTCGAAGAACACCCGAAGAAACTCTTCGATGGTGCCTTTGAGGTCGGCGAAATTGATATCGCGATCAACCAGCAGGCCTTCGACCTGGTGGAACATCGGCGAGTGGGTAATATCGGAGTCGCTCCGGTACACACGGCCTGGGCAGACGATGCGGATCGGCGGCTTGTTCGCTTCCATGGTGCGGACCTGTACCGGCGAGGTATGGGTGCGCAGCAACATGTTTGCGTTGAAATAAAAGGTGTCGTGCATCGACCGGGCCGGGTGATGGCCTGGGATGTTGAGCGCCTCGAAGTTGTGATAATCGTCTTCGACCTCAGGGCCTTCGGCAATGCCGTAGCCAATGTGGGTGAAGAACTGTTCGATACGTTCCAGAGTCCGGGTGATCGGGTGCAAACCGCCCGAGGCCTGGCCACGGCCAGGCAAGGTCACGTCAATGGACTCGGCGGCGAGCTTGGCCGCAAGATCGGCCTCCTCGAGCGACGCCTTGCGCGCATTGAGAACCTCGGTGACGCGCTCCTTGGCAACGTTGATCAGCGCACCGACCTGCGGGCGCTCTTCAGCCGGCAAATTCCCCAGGGTCTTCATCACCTGAGTCAATTCACCCTTTTTACCAAGGTAGTGAACCCGGATTTGCTCCAGGGCATTGATATCTTCAGCGCTTTGCACAGCCTCAAGAGCTTGAGCGACGAGCGCGTCCAGGTTTTCCATGTACAGACTCCAGATACAAAATAGGGGAAGAGCTTGAAGGCTCTTCCCCTATTTATGACGTTTACCACCTTGGGCTACAGGAGTAACCCAGGGTGACTGTCGGGGGTACTTAAGCCAAGGAGGCTTTAGCTTTCTCGACAATCGCAGCAAACACCGCTTTTTCGTTCACGGCCAGTTCAGCCAGAACCTTACGGTCGATTTCGATGGACGCTTTTTTCAGGCCAGCGATGAAACGGCTGTAGGACAGACCGTTAACACGTGCACCAGCATTGATACGAGCGATCCACAGGGCGCGGAACTGACGTTTTTTCTGACGACGGTCACGGTAGGCATATTGGCCTGCCTTGATTACCGCTTGTTTGGCAACACGGAATACGCGTGAACGCGCGCCGTAGTAGCCTTTAGCAAGTTTCAGAATTTTTTTGTGACGCTTACGGGCAATGACGCCACGCTTTACACGAGCCATGAGTTACTTCCTCTATTCTTGATCCAAAATTAACGAAGGCGCAGCATGCGCTCGACTTTTGCCACGTCAGACGGATGCAGCAAGCTGCTACCGCGCAGTTGACGCTTACGCTTGGTCGACATTTTGGTCAGAATGTGGCTCTTGAAAGCGTGCTTGTGCTTGATACCGTTAGCAGTTTTCAGAAACCGCTTAGCAGCACCACTTTTAGTCTTCATCTTTGGCATGTTCGGATACTCCGCATTCAGTTGATAAACATAATCAGAAGGCCTGCCGTGCCCTGTTGATTACTTCTTCTTTTTCGGGGCGATGACCATGATCAGCTGGCGTCCTTCCATCTTAGGATGCTGTTCGACCGAACCGTACTCGAGCAGGTCAGCTTCAACCCGCTTGAGGAGTTCCATCCCCAGCTCCTGGTGGGCCATCTCACGGCCGCGGAATCGCAAGGATACCTTGGCCCTGTCCCCATCACTCAGGAAACGTACCAGGTTGCGCAGTTTTACCTGGTAATCCCCTTCCTCCGTCCCTGGACGAAACTTGATTTCTTTTACTTGAATCTGCTTCTGGTTCTTCTTCGCTGCGGCAACCTGTTTCTTCTTCTCGAAGATCGACTTGCCGTAGTCCATCACCCGGCAAACGGGTGGGATTGCATCGGCGGAAATTTCCACCAGGTCCAGCTTGGACTCTTCTGCAATACGAAGCGCTTCATCAATCGAGACGATGCCAATCTGCTCGCCATCAGCGCCAATTAACCGAACCTCGCGTGCCGAGATATTCTCGTTGATCGGGGCTTTCGGTGCAGCTCGTTTATCTTGTCTCATTTCACGCTTAATAATAATTACTCCGAATCTGGGCGACCACGCCGGGAAACCGCTTGCGCGAGGAACTCAGCGAACTGGGCGACGGGCATCGAGCCCAGGTCAGCACCTTCACGAGTACGCACAGCGACAGTCTGCATCTCGACTTCCCGATCTCCGATAACCAAAAGATAGGGAACCTTGAGCAAAGTATGCTCGCGGATTTTAAAGCCGATCTTTTCATTTCTCAAGTCGGACTTGGCACGAAATCCGCTTTCGTTGAGTGTTTTTTCAACTTCAGCGGCAAAATCTGCCTGTTTATCAGTGATATTCATGATCACTGCCTGAGTCGGAGCCAGCCACGCCGGGAATGCACCCTCGTAGTGCTCGATCAGGATCCCGACGAACCGTTCGAACGAACCGAGGATCGCCCGGTGCAGCATAACCGGGTGTTTACGGCTGTTGTCTTCGGAGACGTATTCGGCTCCCAGACGGATCGGCAGGTTAAAATCGAGCTGCAGGGTACCACACTGCCAGACGCGGCCAAGGCAATCTTTCAGCGAGAACTCGATCTTGGGACCGTAGAACGCGCCCTCCCCCGGCTGCAGGTCGTACGCAAGGCCCGCGCTGTCGAGCGCTGCGGCCAGTGCAGCTTCGGCGCGATCCCAGAGCTCGTCGGAGCCGACGCGCTTTTCCGGACGAGTGGACAGTTTCATCTCGACCTCGGTGAAACCGAAATCGCGGTAAACGTCCATGGTCAACTTGATGAACGCGGCGGATTCAGCCTGCATCTGCTCTTCGGTGCAGAAGATATGGGCGTCATCCTGGGTGAAGCCGCGCACACGCATGATGCCGTGCAACGCACCCGATGGCTCGTTGCGGTGGCAGGCACCAAATTCGGCCAGGCGCATCGGCAACTCGCGGTAGCTCTTCAAGCCCTGGTTGAACACCTGCACGTGGCAAGGGCAGTTCATCGGCTTGATGGCGTAGTCGCGGTTTTCCGACTGGGTGGTGAACATATTGTCGGCGTAGTTGGCCCAGTGCCCGGATTTCTCCCACAGGCTGCGATCAACCACCTGCGGGGTCTTGATCTCGAGGTAACCGTTTTCACGCTGAACCTTGCGCATGTACTGCTCGAGCACCTGGTAGAGCGTCCAGCCGTTCGGATGCCAGAACACCATGCCCGGCGCTTCTTCCTGAAGATGGAACAGGTTCAGGCGCTTGCCGATCTTGCGATGGTCGCGCTTCTCGGCTTCTTCGATACGCTGGATATAGGCAGCCAGCTGCTTCTTGTCAGCCCAGGCGGTACCGTAGATCCGTTGCAGCTGCTCGTTCTTCGCGTCGCCGCGCCAGTAGGCGCCGGACAATTTGGTCAGCTTGAACGATTTGAGGAAACGCGTGTTCGGCACGTGCGGGCCACGGCACATGTCGACGTATTCTTCGTGGTAGTACAGGCCCATGGCCTGCTCGTCCGGCATGTCTTCCACCAGGCGCAGCTTGTAGTCTTCGCCACGGGCAGTGAACACATCAATCACTTCGGCACGCGGGGTGACTTTCTTGATGACGTCGTAATCTTTTTCGATCAGCGCGTGCATGCGCTGCTCGATCGCAGCCAGGTCGTCCGGTGTAAAAGGACGCTCATAAGCGATGTCGTAATAGAAGCCTTCGTCGATGACCGGGCCGATCACCATTTTGGCGGTGGGATACAGCTGCTTGACCGCGTGGCCAATCAGGTGCGCGCAAGAGTGGCGAATAATCTCCAGCCCCTCTTGATCCTTGGGCGTGATGATCTGCAGGCTGGCATCGGCAGTGATCAGGTCGCTGGCGTCAACCAGCTTGCCGTCGACCTTGCCGGCCACGGTGGCCTTGGCCAGGCCGGCACCAATGGATGCGGCGACTTCGGCTACGGAAACCGAATGATCGAACGAACGTTGACTGCCGTCGGGTAGAGTAATAGTTGGCATGGCGCCTCCTCTCCTAGTGGTGACCCCTACCAAAGGTCACGTGGGTTGGGATGAGCCAGTACAAGATCCAACACCAGGCCGCTCAATACTGAACGCCTGCCTTACAGCGGCAGGAGCCTTTCGGCCAACCGATAATCGAACCAGAGTGACTGGAGTGAACAAAAAAGAGCTGGCAAGGCGGCATAGAGCGCACCTGGAAAAAGCCAAGCCCAGGATGCTAGCACAGATGAACGGTCATCGCGCCGACACGAACTGCGGTAGAAGTAAATTCCATGCCTTATGGCCGCAAAAGTGAACTTGAGCTGTACGCCACGCCTCAAACACCCCGAGAATCGCCGTTCGTCCTCGACCCAAAGGAGCATCCCATGATGCGTTTTACCTCGACACTCGCCCTCGCCGCTTCCCTGACCCTGCTTTCCCTCGGCGCGCAAGCAGCGGCACCTTCGAACTGGCCAGCTGGCGCCCGTGACAGCTTCGTCAGCGACTGCAGCGCTGCCGCCAGCCAGAACGTGGACGCCAAAACCGCCAAAGCCCATTGCGAATGTGGCGCCGACAAGATCAACGCCGAATTGAGCACTGCGGAAATCAAAGAATTGATGACCAACCAGAACGCCAGCCCGGAGCTTAAAAACAAAGCGGTCGCGGCTATTTCGTCCTGCAAAGTGGTTAAGAAAAAGTAAGAACGCTCACCGATCGGGCGTCTTTTTTGCCAGAAAAACAGCCTGAAAACGGCTGTTTCTCACAAATTACGTAGCTTTTACGGCTTTTTTTAACAGCTGATATTTCGCTCCAAAGCCCCGTAGAACGGGGCTTTCAGCCAAAACAGGCACGCAACGCAACGCGATTGATTAGCAAACAATGCCTTGGGGGGGCTCCCAAGCCGAACATTTCGACTATGATAGCCCTGTGTGCCCAGTTGGCCTGAGCAGCACAGCACTACTGAAAATATATGTTTCTTGGAGATACACCATGTCTAATCGCCAAACCGGCACCGTTAAATGGTTCAACGATGAAAAAGGCTTCGGCTTCATCACTCCTCAAGGTGGCGGTGACGACCTGTTCGTACACTTCAAAGCTATCGAAAGCGACGGTTTCAAAAGCCTGAAAGAAGGCCAAACCGTTTCCTTCGTGGCTGAGAAAGGCCAAAAGGGTATGCAAGCTGCACAAGTTCGCGGCGAGTAATTCTCCGCTGAGCTAAAAAAACCCCGTCCATGTGACGGGGTTTTTTATGGATGCTGCAAAAGCCAGTGGCTATCAGCCGCAATTGACCCGCATGATCACCAGGTTATCGTCGGTGTTCAGGTTCAGGCGGTCGGAGCGATACTCCAGCGTGATCATGTCGTTGGGTTTGAGGATGCGTGCGTTCTGCGCACCGGCACGCGTACGCGCCTGCTCCAGCAGTTGAGGCGAGGCTTTCTGGCCGATCGTGAACTCGGCAGCCTTCGACTCACAGCGGCTATGACCAGCATCGGTCACGGTGGCATCTTTGCCTGGCTCAGAGGCACCCGGGGTGCTGCAACCCGCCAACGCGAGCGCTGCCAACAAAGTACCGAATGATGCGAGCTTCCAAGGCATGAAGCCTCCTATGATTAAAAATGGACAGAGATCGTGCGACAGCGAGTGAGCAGATTGGTTTCAAGACGTTAACGTCTGACGCGCAAGTCTGCCTGAGTCACGCCCGGCAAGCGCCCCGTCAATCGTGACTAGATATGAATATGTTCAGTAGATATCAATGTAGTCAGATGACGGCGTTGGCCAATTCTGCTTGAGCGCGTTGAAAATCTGCATCACCCAGACTTCGTCGTTCGCGGCCACGTTACCCACATAACCGGAACCCTTTGCCCAGGTCTCCAGGCGAAACAGCAAACCACCTATATCAGCGCCCCCGACCACGCCTGAAGAAATGTAGGCAATACCCGCCTTGCTGACCCGCAGCTGGGTGTGCTCATCGTCACTGGCGCTGGCCAGCAGTTGGCGCACAGCGACCAGCGTAAGACTCTCGGGGTTATTCAAATCGATCTGCACGCAGTGTTCCCCGGCCAATAAACAGGCGGACAGTGTCGCACACCCCCTTCCTCATGCCTAAGTAGCAGTGCCAACTTGCGCGCAAAATGGTTAACTGCGCCCGCTGCAGCCACACGCCAGCGCATTGCCCAGTACCTACAGCCCGCGAGATTTCCCATGACCACCGTAACGCTCCAAGCCGATATCAAAGCCAAATGGCCCCAAGGGCAAAGCTCCTACAGCCCCGGGAGTCCGGAGGAATTGGCGATCATCGGTATCGACCTGCTGGTCAAGGAGCTCGGCACCAAGGGCGCGCAAGCATTCATCAGCCAGGTATTCGAGAAATACCCGGCCGACCACATGGGCGCACCCGAGCGCGAATAAGAACCGGCCGGCGAACGCCGACCGGTAAGGGATTTACTTCAAACGCGCCAGGCGTTCGGTCAACAGATCGAAGAAGCCCTGGGCGTCGCCGTTTTCGACCCAGAACGCATTCTTGTCCTGCTTCAGGCCGTCGTACCAATCGACAATGGTCTGGCCGAAGGTCGGGCCTTCCCGGCTGTCGACAACCACATTGACCTGGCGACCGCTGAACAGCGATGGCTTGAGGAGGTAGGCGACCACCGTGGCGTCATGCACCGGCCCGCCAGGAATGCCGTAGTGCTCCATATCGCCTTTGACGTATTCATTAAGAATATTGCTCACGACCTTGCTTGCGTTGTTGTTCAGGTCGGCAATCTTCTTCAGGCGAGCCTCGCTGGTCAGCACCTTATGGGTCACGTCCAACGGCAGATAAGTCAACTTCACGCCGCTTTTAAGCACGATCTCAGCGGCCACCGGGTCGGCGAACAGGTTGAACTCGGCCACCGGCGTGATATTGCCGCCATTGAAGTGCGCACCGCCCATCACCACCACTTCCTTGATGCCCTGGGTGATTTCTGGTGCCTGGGTCAATGCCAGGGCCAGGTTGGTCTGCGGGCCGAGCATGGCAATAGTGATGCTATGGGGCTTGGCGGCCGTCAGGGTCTTGATCAGGTAATCCACGGCGTTGCCGTCAGCCAGGCCTTGTTTCGGCTCGTGCACGGTGACACCGGAAATCCCTTCCTTGCCATGGATATTCTCGGCATAGATCGGCTTGCGCAGCAGCGGTGCCGGAGCCCCCGCGTATACCGGGATGTCCTCGCGCCCTGCCCACTCGCGCGCTAGGCGCGCATTGCGCGAGGTTTTGTCCAGGCGCACGTTGCCGGCCACGGTCGTCAGCGCGCGGATGCTCAGCTCTTCCGGCGACGCCATGGCGAACAGCAGGGCAACCACGTCATCGGCACCTGGGTCGGTATCGATGATCAGATCGATTTTTTCTGCCGCCTGGGCGCTTGCAGCTGTGAGTGCGGACAAAAGCAGAACACTCCGAAACAGGTTTTTCAGGGATGGAAGACCACGTTGCATAAAACACTCCTTGTCGTAGGGGGGACTCTAGAAGGTTACGCCGGAGACCAGCGCGATATTGCAGTACGGTTGACATTCGCCGGTGCGCACCACGGCGCGCGCCTTGCCACTCAGTTGCTTGAACGCGTCATGGCTTAGCAGGCGTCGTTCGCCCAGCGCAGCCTGTTCGGTCAGCGCATTGAGCTCGGTCAGCGCCGGCGGCTGCTTGAGCAGGATTTCTTCAGCCAGCACGTGGCTTTCCACCTGCATTTCGCTGAGCACAACGCGCAGGGTGCTGATGAAATCCGGGATGCCCTGGGTCAGCGCCAGATCGATCAACTCGACGCCAGGTGGCACCGGCAGGCCAGCATCACCGATGACCAGGATGTCGCCGTGCCCCAGTGACGCGATCACGCGCGACAGGGCGATATTGAGCAGAGGGGTCTTTTTCATGAGGGCACAAAACCTTGTACGTCGTGCAGGGTAGGAATAGAAGGTTGGGCGCCGGCACGGGTCACCGACAACGCTGCCGCGACCTGGCCAAACCGGATCGCCTCGGCTTCGCTCTTGCCTGCGGCCAATGCCGCAGCAAAGCCACCTACAAAGGTATCGCCGGCAGCCGTGGTGTCCACCGCCGTGACCTTGGGCGCGACCAAATGTTCGAAGCTGTTGCCATCGGCAAACAGTGCGCCCTGGGCGCCCAGGGTGATGATGACTTTGGCGGCGCCAGCCTTGATCAACGCGGTAGCGGCAAGCTTGGCGCTGTCGAGCGAATCGACCGTCACGCCGCTCAAGGCGCTGGCTTCACTTTCGTTGGGAATCAGGTAGTCAATCGAGGCATACCACGCAGCCGGCAAGGGCCCACTGGCCGGCGCCGGATTGAGGATCACCGTCTTGCCCAGCTCGCGGCCGCGCTTGAGCGTATGCCCGACGGTTTCCATCGGTACTTCAAGCTGGCAGATGATCACGTCGGCGGCCTGCAACACCGCGTCGCAGGCCGTCATCGAGTCGGGCGTCAACTGACCGTTACTGCCCGCCACAATTACAATCGCGTTCTGGCTGCTGTCATCCACCACGATCAGCGCGACACCACTGGAGCCTTCCACGGTGCTGACGGCCTGACAATCGATGCCTTCGATCACCAGCGCATCACGCAGTTGGCCGCCGTAGGCATCGGTGCCGACGCAACCGATCATCGCCACATCCGCCCCCAGGCGCGCCAAGGCCACGGCCTGGTTGGCGCCCTTGCCACCGGGCACAGTGGAAAACGTCTGGCCGATCAGTGTTTCACCGGCACGCGGCAAACGACTGGCGCGGGTGACCAGGTCCATGTTCAAGCTGCCTACTACCACTACTTTTGCTGGCATACATCAGTACTCATCAATTCTGGTTCAGCGGTATTGGGCGAACACACCGGCCAACGGCGCCGTCGACTCACGCAAGACAATACTCGGCGTCACGATACGTTGATCGATCGGGCGTTGGGGTGTCGCTATACGTCGCAATAATAATTCAGCCGCTGTCTCGCCCAGTTGCAGGATCGACTGCCCGACCGTGGTCAGCGCCGGATAAACATACCGGCCCATTTGAATGTCATCGAAACCAATCACCGACAGCTCGCCCGGCACACGGATATTCTGCTCTGCCGCGGCGCGCAGCACGCCGAAGCCGATCATATCGTTGCAGGCAAAAATCGCACTGGGGGGTTGCTGTGCAAGCAGTTGCACAGCGGCGGCATAACCACCGGTGCTGGTGAAATCACTTTCCCGGATGCGCTCAGCCGCTATTTCAACCCCGGCTTCGCGCAGCGCACGCCTATACCCTGCCAGACGCATTTGCGCCACGCGAGTATGGGCCGGGCCGGCGATGCAGGCGATGTCGCGATGGCCCAATTCAAGCAAGTGCCGGGTCGCCAGGTAAGCCCCCTCTTCATGATCGATGCGCACCAGGTCGACGTCGATACCGTCCAGTGCCCGGTCGACTATCACCATGGGCGTGCGCACCGCACTCAAGCCAGCGGCGAGGCCACTGTCATCGCCGCCCACCGAGGTTACGATCAAGCCGTCGACGCGTTTCTCCAGCAGCACGCGCAAATAGCTGCGCTGCTTTTCGGCATTGTCGTCGGAGTTGCAGAGGATCACGCAGTAGCCGTTGCGCTCGCAGTAGTCCTCAATGCCCCGGGCCAGTTCAGCGAAATACGGGTTGAGGCTGTTGGGTACCAGCAGCCCGATCGTCGCCGTGGTCTTGGCCTTGAGTGAGCGCGCGACCGCACTCGGCACGTAGTCCAACTGCTTGATCGCCGCCTCGACCTTGATGCGCACCGGCTCGCTGACCGGGCGCGTTTTGTTCACCACATGGGACACCGTGGTGTAGGAAATCCCCGCCAGCGCTGCCACATCCTTGATCGTTGCCATGGTTCAGCCCCGCCGACTGGCGCGCTGGCTGCGGTAAGTATCAAGGACCACGGCGATCACGATCACCGCACCGGTAATGATGCGTTTGGTCGGTTCTGTCGCGCCGATCTGTGCCAGACCCGCCGCCAATACCGAAATAATCAGCACACCAAAGAAGGTGCTGATGACCGAACCGCGTCCGCCCATCAGGCTGGTACCGCCGATCACCACAGCAGCGATCACTTGCAGTTCCAGGCCCGAGCCGGCATTCGGATCCGCCGCTTCCAGACGCGAAATCTGAAACAGCGCGGCCACGCCGGCCAACAGACCCATCAGGCTGAACACCAGAATCTTGTAGGGCTTGGGATTGATGCCGGCCAGGCGCACCGCTTCTTCATTGGTGCCGATACCGATCAGGTAGCGACCAAACACGGTGCGGGTCAGCACCAACTGGGCGGCGATGATCACCAGCAACGCAATGATGAACGACGGCGAGATCCCGAACGCAATCGGGTTGGACAGCCAGGCAAACGAGTCACCGATATAAGCGGTGCGCGAGCCGGTCATCTGGTACGCCACGCCCCGGGCCATCTCCAGCACGCCGAGGGACACGATAAAGGAAGGGATCCGCCAGGCCACGGTGATGGAACCGGTGAGTGTGCCGGCCAATGCGGCGCAGCCCATGCCCAGCACGGCGGCCGGCAATACGCTCCAGCCCCAGCTCAGAATCGCCACGCTGACCGCCGACGCCGCCAACGCCAGTACCGAGCCCACCGACAGGTCGATGCCACCGATGATCAGGATGAAGGTCATGCCCACCGCCAGTACCATCAGGTCTGGAATCTGGTTGGCCAGGGTGCTGAATGTGTCGTAGGACAGGAAGTGATCGCTGAGCACCGAGAACAGCGCAATCATTGCCAGCAACGCACCTGCCAGCCCCAGGTAGGTGCCCAGGCCGTAGAAGTTGCCGCCAGTCTTACCGGGGGAAGTGGTTGTTTTCATGGGGTATTCCTAGGCGCTGCATCGTTGAGCAGCGCATCACGTTTCTGATAGCCGGCAAAGGCGGCGGCGAGCAATTCGTCCTGGGTCCAGCTATCGCGTTCGAAAGTCTCGATCAGGCGCCCGGCGGACAATACGCCGATGCGGTCACAGATCAGCATCAGCTCGCGCAGGTCACTGGAGACCACGACCAGCGCTTTGCCCTGGCGCGTCAACTCGCCGAGCAAGGCGTAAATGTCGAACTTGGCACCCACGTCGATACCTCGGGTGGGCTCATCGAACAGCATCACCGAACAATCACGCTCCAGCCAGCGGCCAATCACCACCTTCTGCTGGTTACCGCCCGACAGTTCGGAAACCAACTGCGCCGGGCTGGAACTGCGGATACGCATGGCGTCGATCTGGCGCTTGGCCAGGGCGGTTTCATCGCGGCTGTTCACCAGCCCGCCAGCGGAGATTTCCGGCATGTTGCCCAAGGCAATGTTGGCGCTGATCGACTGGGTCAGCAGCAGGCCTTCACCCTTGCGGTCTTCGGTGATCAGGGCAATGCCATGACCGACCGCATCGACCGGGGAGCGAATGCTCACTACATTGGCCTGCGGCCCCAGCGCCACGGTGCCGCTGTCGGCCGGGTCGGCGCCGAAAATCAGGCGCAGCAACTCGGTACGACCGGCGCCGATCAGGCCGGAAATACCGTAGATTTCACCGGCGCGCACTTGGAACGACACGTCACGGACCTTGTCCGAGCGCGTCAGGCCTGTGACCGTCAGGGCCGGTCCGCCAATGGTGCGCGGGCCCAGGTCGATATGCTCGCCCAACTCGCGCCCCACCATCAGCGTCACCAATTGTTCGCTGTTGTAATTGGCCATGGGCTCGACACACACCAGCTTGCCATCGCGCAATACTGCAATGCGCTGGGCCACACGGGCCAACTCTTCCAGCCGGTGCGAAATATAAATAATCGCCACGCCTCGGGCCTGCAGGCGGGTGATTTGTTCGAACAGCATCTCGACTTCACGGGCAGTGAGCATCGCCGTAGGTTCGTCGAGAATCAGTACGTGGCAGTCGCCGATCAGGTTGCGGGCAATCTCGACCATTTGTTGATGGCCAATGCCCAGGCTGCCGACCAGCGTGTCCGGGTCGATGGCGTCCAGGCCAACCTGGGCCATGGCTTCGGTCGCGGCTTTGCGCAGCTGTTTGCGGCTGATCCAGCCACCACGGCTGGGCAGGTTATGCAGGAACAGGTTTTCAGCCACCGTCAGCGTTGGCAGCAGGTTGAGTTCCTGCATGACCATGCGCACACCCAGCGTTTCGGCCTGGGTGCGGCTGCCGGGTTGATAGGCCTGGCCATTGAACTGCATGTTCCCGGTGGTTGGCGTGACGAGCCCGCCGATGATCTTCGACAAGGTGCTTTTGCCAGCGCCGTTTTCACCGGTCAGCGCCAGCACTTCACCGCGATTGAGCGTGAGCGTGATGTCGGACAGAACCGGTTGGGCATAGGTCTTACCGATACCGCTGACCGAGAGGACAGCGTTCGGGGCGGAAGATGACATAGGAAAATCTCCAGGCGCCCGCTCAGGACGAGCGGGCGCTGTTGGCTACTGCCGGGATTACTTCTTGAGGACGAGTTCGACCGGGGTTTCGATCACGCCGTCGGTGGCGTCGACCTTCTCGCCCTTGACCAGCTTGAGCGCGTTCTGGATGCCGAACACGGCTTGCTGGGCAGCCGCTTGGTCGGCGGTTGCGAGCACGCGACCGTCCTGCAGCATCGGCTTGATGGCTTCGATGTTGTCATAGCCCACCACCAGCACTTTACCGGCCTTGCCTGCCGCACGTACGGCGGAGACTGCGCCCAGGGCCATGTTGTCGTTACCGGCCAGCAGTGCCTTGAGGTCCGGGTATTCGCTCAGCATCGCCGATGCGACTTTCTGGCCCTGGTCGATTTCCCAGTTACCGGATTGGGTGGAGACGATCTTCATGCCTGCAGCATCCATCGCATCCTTGAAGCCTGCGGTGCGCTGCTGGGCGTTGGTGGTGGTCGGTACGCCTTCGATGATACCGACCTTGTCGCCTGCGGCCAGTTGCTTGGCCAGGTAATCACCCACCAGCTTGGAGCCTTTGCGGTTGTCCGGGCCGACGAAGGGAATATCGAGTTTTTTGCTTTTCAGCACGTCCGGGTCCAGACGGTTGTCGATGTTGACCACCTTGATGCCGGCATCCGAGGCTTTCTTCAGCACGGTGACCAGCGCTTTGGAGTCGGCGGGTGCAATGACGATGGCGTTGACCTTGGCCAGAATCATCTGGTTGACGATATCGATCTGCGCGCTGGTGTCGGTTTCGTTCTTGATGCCGTTGGTGATCATGTCGAAGTCGGCAGCGTGGGATTTCTGGTAATCCTTGGCGCCCTCTTGCATGGTCACGAAAAATTCGTTGGCAAGGGACTTCATCACCAGGCCAACCTTGGGTTTGGCGGCGGCGTCGTCAGCGAAAGCAGAAGAGAGAGGCAGGGCAGCGGATGCGGCGGCAAGCACAGCGACAGCAAGAAGACGTCCTGCAAATGGCAGCTTCATGGGTGTACTCCGATCTTATGATTATTGTGAGCAACGCTCGCGCCGAAGAAACATCTCGCAAACGTTTGCGTTGTCAGAACTATGAGAACCTTGTCGAGATTTGTCAACGGCAGTCGTTCACCTTTCATCCTGAACCCACCCTGCCCTTTTCCCGTTGGTTGAAACGACAGGCGCAACGACGATCTCATACATCACCTGCGCCAACCCGAGCTGGCTTTCGGACAACCGAACAGCGAAGCGCCTTCCGTTCAGAAAGCCGGACGGCGTCGCGTCAACCCAGACTGAAAATCCCATTTAAATTGTTTTAAATCAATAGCTTATTTTATCGCTCCGAGCATGATTGGCTTGGTACAAATCCTGCTCTTTCTCAGCACCTCGAGGCGTTCAGAGTCGCCCGGGTGTTCTGGATGAACCTGCTACCGCACTCATCAAAAACCAGAGAGAAAAATAATGAAATCTGCATTGAAGACCTTTGTTCCTGGGGCGCTGGCCCTCCTGCTGTTGTTCCCCGTCGCCGCTCAGGCAAAAGAAGTCGACACCAAGACCAAGCTTTCCAACGTGGTGATCCTCGCCACTGGCGGCACCATTGCCGGGGCTGGCGCCAGTGCGGCCAACAGCGCCACTTACCAGGCCGCCAAAGTCGGCATCGAACAATTGATCGCGGGTGTTCCTGAGCTTAGCCAGATCGCCAACGTACGCGGCGAACAAGTGATGCAAATTGCTTCGGAAAGCATCAACAACGACAACCTGCTGCAACTGGGTCGCCGCGTCGCCGAATTGGCCGACGACAAGGACGTGGATGGCATCGTGATCACCCACGGTACCGACACCCTTGAAGAAACCGCCTACTTCCTCAACCTGGTTGAAAAAACCGACAAGCCTATCGTCGTAGTCGGTTCCATGCGCCCTGGTACCGCCATGTCGGCAGACGGCATGCTCAACCTGTACAACGCCGTTGCCGTCGCAGGCAGCAAGGACGCACGGGGCAAAGGCGTGCTGGTGACCATGAACGACGAGATCCAGTCGGGTCGCGACGTGAGCAAGATGATCAATATCAAGACCGAGGCTTTCAAGAGCCCATGGGGTCCGCTGGGCATGGTCGTTGAAGGCAAATCCTACTGGTTCCGCCTGCCGGCCAAGCGTCACACCATGGATTCGGAATTCGACATCAAGACCATCAAGAGCCTGCCCGACGTCGAAATTGCCTACGGCTACGGCAACGTGAGCGACACTGCCTACAAGGCCCTGGCCCAAGCCGGCGCCAAGGCGATCATCCATGCCGGCACCGGCAATGGTTCGGTCTCGTCCAAGGTCGTTCCCGCGCTGGTGGAATTGCGCAAGCAAGGCGTGCAGATCATTCGCTCTTCCCACGTCAACGCCGGCGGCATGGTGCTGCGTAACGCCGAGCAACCAGACGACAAATACGACTGGGTCGCCGCCCTTGACCTGAACCCGCAGAAAGCGCGCATCCTCGCGATGGTCGCCCTGACCAAGACCCAGGACAGCAAAGAGCTGCAACGGATGTTCTGGGAGTATTGATTCCAGGCTTTATCTGTAGGAGCGAGTTCGCTCCTACAGTTCCTCGCAAAAAATCACAGCAAATTTCCAAATTCGCTGTCAGACGGAGTTCTTTGAATTTAAGCAGTTGCGAAATTACCTACAGTTAAATACTGTATGTGCGTACAGCTTACTAAGGAATACTCCGTGGCAAAGCCCTCCTCCGCAGCACCCGCACCGCCAGATGCCTACCAGCGCCTGGCTATTCGCGTTCAAAAAATCATCAATTCGACCAACGCGCAGAAGGCCAAGGCGGCGTTGATCTTCCGCCTGCCGGATGAGCCCGAAGACGAATGGGCGCGCTTGCTTGAAGAGATTGCGGAAAACGACAACGTCACCCTCGCCTACAGGGATGACGGCGGCGTGCAGATTTTCTGGGTTGTGCCGAAGGAAGATTGATTGAATGAGTGTCCGTTTTTTTGCTGTGTGCTGCCTGTTGTTTGCTGTCACCGCCAACGCCCAAGCCCCCCGCACTTTCAGTGAAGCTAAAAAAATCGCCTGGAAGCTCTACGCTCCGCAGTCCACCGAGTTCTATTGCGGCTGCAAATACACTGGTAACCGTATAGACCTGAAAGCCTGTGGTTACATCCCGCGCAAGAACGCCAACCGCGCCGCACGCATCGAGTGGGAACACATCGTGCCCGCCTGGCAGATCGGCCATCAACGTCAGTGCTGGCAAAATGGCGGGCGTAAAAACTGCACGCGTCACGACGACGTATTCAAGCGCGCCGAAGCGGACCTGCATAACCTGGTGCCGAGCATCGGCGAGGTGAATGGCGACCGCAACAACTTCAGCTTCGGCTGGCTGCCGGTGCAAAGCGGGCAATACGGTTCATGCCTGACGCAAGTGGACTTCAAGGCCAAGAAGGTCATGCCGCGTCCGTCCATCCGCGGAATGATCGCGCGCACCTATTTTTATATGAGCAAGCAATACGGCCTGCGCCTGTCGAAACAGGATCGCCAGCTGTATGAAGCCTGGAACAAGACCTATCCGGTGCAAGCCTGGGAGCGCCAGCGCAACCAGACGGTGGGCTGTGTGATGGGCCGTGGCAATGAGTTCGTCGGCCCGGTGAACCTGAAGGCCTGTGGCTGAAGGTGGGCGCAAAACCCGCCCACCCGGCTTGTTACTGGGTGACCTTGTGTTCGATGACCTCTGACACAGTGTCGTTTTTCTTGGCCCGCGCCATCTTTTCGTTGAGCAGGGTCTGCTTCGCCTCAGCCTCGGCCTTGCTCGCAAACGGGCCCAGCAGGACCTGATCCTTGCCGTCGACCTTGACGATATAAAAACTGAAACCATGCTCCAGCAACCAGGCGGTCAAGTCCGTGATCGCCTGCAGCTTGTGATCCGGCGGGCCCACCCATACATCCCATTCTTGAGCGGCAATCGCACCGGTTTGTGGCTGGCTTTGGGTCACGACAGGCGTGGCCTTGGGCGCATCGGCAGGTTTACCTTCGCCGCATCCGGCCAACGCCAACACCGCAATTGCCATCGCTACTTTACGCACTGCCCTGCTCCTTTGAAGATAAAGAGGCGACTTTACCATTCACTGTCTATTCTGGCCGTCATAAACATTGGCTTAAACAATGCGAATGATGTATCGCGACCTGTATGATGCCGCCATGGGAATTAATGTCGCCTCTATGCGTCCTAAAAGAGGCAGTCACAGGGAAGCGCTTCGCAGTAAGCTACGCACATCCGACACCTGCCCTGTCTGAACATGTGTCCTTAAAAGTAATCAAGGAGAAGTCCATGCTTATACTCACCCGCAAAGTTGGTGAAAGCATAAACATCGGTGATGACATTACGATCACCATCCTGGGCGTTAGCGGCCAGCAAGTACGAATCGGTATCAACGCCCCCAAGGATGTTGCCGTGCACCGCGAGGAAATTTATCAGCGCATCCAGGCCGGCCTCACTGCGCCGGACAAAAACCAGACGCCTTGAAGCACCTCCAGTAGCCAGCCTTTAGCTTCACCGTAACGGCTGGCGAAAACCTGATTGACCCGTCCGCTTTTTTTCATCCGAGCTGTGCGCCTCGTACACAGGCCTGCGCTGCAAGATGAAACTGCCATGATCCCCCGGAACTTGTTGCATCATTTGCAGCCAAATCCCACGTCATCCTGCGGTCCGAGTGCATTCAGGAGCACGTCGATGAGGCCAACCGTCACACAGCCCATGGTTTCCCTTTCCTGGACGATCGCCCTGCTGATAGGGCTGGTCTTTCTGGCGCTCGGGTATGGCCTGCGATTGGAAGTCGAGGCGGCTGTCGACACCGCAGACCACTCTTGGCTGGACCTCGCCTTACTCTTGTGTGCCTACCTGTTTGCGTTCTGTCTCAAGCCGATTCAGAAGACTATTTTGCGTAAGCTGTGCCAGCGCGAGGCGCATCGCGCCCATCAAAAAACCGCACGCTGACTGTCTATCTTTTCTCGCAGCGTCAGCAGGCCATCCGCTTCTCGCACGACTTGCAACCCCTCATATCCCTCGATACAGGCATGTTCAGTCGCCATGGGCGCCAGGTGCGTCGAGGTCACGACCATCACGTCCGCTCCCGCCGCTTCTGCTGCTCGAATGCCTACTGTCGCATCCTCGAACACCAGGCAATCCTGCACCGGCACGCCCAGGCGCTGGGCGCCAAGCACGTAACACGCAGGATCCGGCTTGCCGCTGGCGACATCTTCGGCCGTCACCATTACCGCCGGCATGGAAATACCGGCCGCTTGCATTCGGCGCAACGCCAGTGCCTTGGGCGCAGACGTGACCAGCGCCCACTGATCGGCCGGCAAGCGGTTCAGGAACACGACCGCACCGGCAAGCGCCACGACACCCTCGACGTCGTTCAATTCAGCCTCGGTAATCCACGCCGCCTCCGCCTCTGGGTCCACACCCGGCAACGCCTGGCGCGTGATCGTATCAATCGCGCGGGCGCCATGAATGGTCGTCAGGAAAGCCTGCACATCCAGCCCATGGCGTTCAGCCCAGCGGCTCCATACACGCTCGGCAGCGGCGATGGAGTTGAGCAGGGTGCCGTCCATATCGAACAGGAAGGCACGGTAACGCTGACTGAATACGGCTGGATTTCGACTGGACACTACGCGGCTTCTCCATGGGCTCAAGCAATGATCGACCCCACGCAATCTACGGTTCACCTCGGCACTTGTAAACGCTGCGAGGCGCCAGCGTTAAACCTTGAATGACGAACTTGTCATCATCCTGTTGGTTAGCTGTTCGGGTCGCCTGGTTACTGTGAACTCACTGCCAACCCCGGCAGCCACTTTAAACAGAGATCTCGCCATGAAACGCTTTGCCCTCGCCTTTGCTGCCTTACTCGCCACCGGCTCGGTATTCGCTGCCGACACCGCTCCAGCCGCTCCCGTGATCCATGATCAGACCGGCTTCTTCGTCCACCTGGATGTCGCCAAGGTTTTGTCCAGTACCGAAACCTACGGCCAATGCGGTATCGTCCCGGCACAACTGCGCTACCTGGACCATCAGGCCCGTGAGCATGTGCTGGACTACCGCGTGCAGGGCACCGGTTGCGCCAGTGACAATTGATCAGGCTAAACTTGCGCAACCCATCGAACCAGGGCATTTCCCATGAACATCCTTGTAGTCGAAGACGAACCCAAGGCCGGCAATTACCTGCTCAATGGCCTGCAGGAGCTGGGTTACAGCGTGAGCCTGGCCCGCGATGGCGTGGATGGTTTGCACCAGGCCCTGGAAACGCCGTTCGACGTGATCGTGCTCGACGTGATGATGCCGAAGATGGATGGCTGGGAAGTACTGCGCCGCTTGCGCAAGGAAGCCGACACGCCGGTACTGTTTCTCACCGCCCGCGATGACATCGCCGACCGCATCAAAGGCCTGGAGCTGGGCGCCGACGACTACCTGATCAAGCCCTTCTCCTTCGCCGAGCTGGTCGCGCGCCTGCGCACCCTGACCCGACGCGGCCCGACGCGAGAGGAAGAACACCTGCACATCGCCGACCTGCAAATCGATGTGCTCAAGCGCCGCGTCACCCGCGCCGGCACGCGCATCACCCTGACCAATAAAGAGTTCGCCCTGCTGCATCTGTTCGCCACTCACCAGGACCAGGTGCTGTCACGCTCGCTGATTGCCTCGCGGGTATGGGACATGAATTTTGACAGTGACACCAATGTGGTCGACGTGGCCGTGCGGCGCCTGCGCTTGAAAATCGACGACCCATTCCAACTCAAGTTGATCCACAGCGTGCGTGGCATCGGCTACCGCTTCGATACCCAGCCATGAGCCGCGCTCGCCATTATTCGCTGACGCTGCGCCTGGCGCTGATCTTCGCCTTGCTCGCCTTCGCCTTGCTGGCCACCTTGGGCGTAGCACTTTACCGTGAGCTGGAGCGCGAGTTGGTGCGCCGCGACGACACCGCGCTGATATCCCGAGTGGATCAACTGCGCAACCTGCTCAACGACAGCAATACCCTGGGCCTGATCCAGACAAAGCCCGAGCTGTTCCAGAATATGCTGGGCAACCGCGAATCCGTATTGAGTATCGGCGCGCCCGGTCAACGGCCGTTACTGCTGGTGAACCCGGCGAATATCGAGCTGCCGTCGATCAAACCGGTGCCCAGAGATCACGTACTGGCACTGAGCGATGTGCAGCATCTGCCGGGGCTTAACGGCATTCCTTTTTCAACCGTGGCCGCAACCATCGACTCCGGCGATCTGGGCAGCCTGCAAGTCACCAGCGGCCGCCTGATGACCGAGCGCACCGCCGTACTCGCCAGCTATCGGTTGAGCGTTTACATCCTGGCGAGCATCGCCGCGATCATCCTGGCGTTGGCCGGTTACCTGCTGGTGCATCGCGGCTTGCTGCCCTTGCGCCGCCTCGCCCGCCACGCGCAAGGGATCGGCGTCGGCAACCTGGCCGAGCGCCTCGACGGCCAGGGCGCACCCAAAGAATTGCTGCCGATGATCGAGTCGTTCAACACCATGCTTGAACGCTTGTCCAAGGGCTTTGTGCAATTGGGCCAGGTGTCCACCGACATGGCTCATGAACTGCGCACGCCGATCAACAACCTGCTCGGCGAAACCCAGGTTGCCCTGCAACAGCAGCGCAGTATCGAAAGCTACCAGCAGCTGTTGGCCTCCAATGTCGAAGAACTCGAACGCTTGGCGCGGATGCTCGACAATATGCTGTTTCTGGCGCGCACCGACCCTGCCAGCGCGTTGCGCCAACGCCAGGCGCTGGATGCTGCGGATGAAGTGGAACGCATCGCGGATTATTTCGAAGGGTTGGCCGCTGACGCGGGCATGCACATCGTGGTCGAGGGCGAAGGCGTGATATGGGCGGAGCCGATGCTCCTGCGGCGCGCCCTGGCCAACCTGTGCGCCAACGCCATCAAGTATGGTTCGCCGGGTTCAAAGCTGAGCATCCAGGCCATTGCAAATGACGAGGGCGTCAACCTGAGGGTCAGTAACCACGGTGAAACCATTCCCGCCGAGCACCTACCGCGGTTGTTCGAACGGTTTTACCGGGTGGATGAATCCCGCGAGCGGTCCTCCCAGTCCAATGGGCTGGGGCTGTCGATCGTGGCAACCATCATGCAATTGCACAACGGGCGGTATGGCGTCAGCAGTGAAGACGGCGTCACGCGTTTCGAGTTGTTTTTCCCCGCTCGGGAAGCGTGAGGTACCGCCGGGTCAATCAAAAGCCCCGTTGAGCACTTCGTAGATGATACCGGTGGCGATGGTTACCAGAATCAAGTCAGTGCCAGCTTGCTGCCATTCATACCCGTCGTAGTGAGGCAGGCGCCCCGCCAGGCGACCATCGAGTTTCTTGGCGATACCGGGAGGCAGCGGTTTGCCGCGCGCCAGATTTTTCTGAATACCCGGAGGCAACGCAGGCCCAGGGCTCCAGTAATCGCGGTTACCGCCCACCAGGCTCAGCACACTGCCCCGATCAACGCTGGGGCCGTGATTACCCGCCGAACCTTTGCCACCAGGCTTGCCGTGGCCCTGCCCCGCCTGGTTATTCCCTTTGTTATTGCCCTGGCCTTTGCCATTGCCGGGATCAGCCAAGGCGATACTGCTGCCTGCAAACAATGCGAGCGACAACACTACGGACACACACTTCGGGCACTTGATCATGATGTAGTTCTTCCAGGGGGATACCTGATCAACTGTAGTCGAGGTTTAGCCACCGAGTATTGCATCAGCTCACCCGACCACCTGTTTCCACAATATCCACCTGAGTCTGCCAGGCCGCCGAGACCGCCAGGCGCAAGCCTTCCACTAACACCGGCAGCGCCATTGACGGCTGAGTGGACCCAGGCAAGCACGGCACATGGATAAACCCACTGCGCACTGCGGAACCCGCCAGCGCATGCTGCAATCGATAAAACACCTGATTACACACGAACGTGCCCGCCGTCTGCGAAACCGAGGCAGCAATACCCGCTTCCCGCACCGCCCTGACCATACGCTTGATCGGCAATGTCGAGAAGTAAGCGGCCGGCCCCCCTCTACCACCGCCGTGTCAATCGGCTGGGCGCCCAGGTTGTCCGGGATGCGTGCGTCATTGACGTTGATCGCGACCCGCTCGATAGAGATGTCGCTGCGCCCAGGGCCCAAACCCGTGGCGATGACCATTACCGGATGTAATTCGTCGATCAACGCCATCAAGGTGTCGGCAGCAGTGGCAAAGGCACAGGGCAATTGGCGTGCGACGATCCGCACGTCATCGCTCAGTTGCATTCCCTCCAACTGGCGCACCGCTTCCCAGGATGGGTTGACGTCGTCGTGATCGAAAGGCTCGAAGCCTGTCAGCAATAAGGTATTCATCCTGGCCTCACATCAACAGATAAAGCAGCACGATATTGACCACCAGCATCATCAAGGCGGTGGGCAACTGGGCCTTGATCACCGCGTTCTTGTCCGGCAGCTCAAGCAGCGCGGCCGGCACGATATTGAAGTTGGCCGCCATCGGCGTCATCAGCGTACCGCAGTAGCCGGAAAACATGCCGATCGCCGCCATTACCGCCGGGTTGCCGCCATAGATACCCACCAGCACCGGCACGCCGACGCCACCGGTCATCACCGGAAAGGCGGCAAAGCCGTTGCCCATGATCACGGTAAACAAGGCCATGCCCAGCACATACACCATGACCGCCACCAACTTGAAGTCCAGGTTGATGTACGTGGTGGTGACGTGGGCGACCGCCGTGCCCACCCCGGCTTCATTGAACAACAGCCCGAGCATTGCCAGCATCTGCGGCAGCACCATGGCCCAGCCAAGGGCTTCGGTCAGGCGACGCGATTCGCGCAAGGCTTGCACCGGCGTATCGCGGGTCAACCAGCAGGCCAGTCCCAGGGCGATCAGGCAGCCGATGCCGAGCGAGACGAAGGTGGTGTTCTTCGGATCGAGTAACGGCACGCCGCCAATTTCGGTGTGCTTGAGCAATACCGAGCCAATCACCGTGGTCAGCGGAATCGCCAGCGCCGGGATAAACAGCTTGTGACCCAGGCGACCGGCACTGGCACGGGAAGCCTTGACGTGCAATTCGGCGTGCTGGCCACGGCCAACGCCGCCCAGGCCCGCAATCAACGCCATCACCACAACGCCGACACCGATGACCACCGAGGGCAGCCGCTCCCCCACAAGGAACGGAATGGCAAACAGCAGCCAGAACAGCGCGCTGGACCAACGCTTGGGGTGGGTGCGATCCAACACGATCATGCCGGCAGTGATCAGCAACAGCACCCCGGCCAGCCAGTACAGGTATTGAATGGAAATAATCATTGGGCAGCCTCCACCGACGGGGCGGCGGCGGTCATCTCACGGGTCAACCTGCGATCGAACCGATGCAGGCGAATGGCGTGAATGATAAAGGCACAGATCGCCGTCGGGATGCCCCACACCGCAATATGCAGCGGCTCTACATCAATCCCCGAGCCGAGCAGGAAGGTGTGCATCAAGGCGATCGCACCAAAGGCGACGAAGATGTCCTCACCAAAAAACAGCCCCACGTTGTCGGTGGCGGCGCACATGGCCAATACCTTGTGACGCAGCTTGTCCGGCAGCTTGCCATAGCGTTTTTCCGCCGCACCTTCGGCCATCGGTGCCAGCAATGGCCGTACCATCTGCGGATGCCCGCCCAGGCTGGTCAGCCCCATGGCTGCGGTAGATTCACGCACGAACAGATAGATGATCAGCAAACGCCCGACCGTCGCGCGCTCGAAGCGAGCGATCCAGTTCTGCGCATGCAGACGCAGGCCATGACGCTCCAACAGGCCAATCACCGCCAGCGGTAATAACAGGATCAATTGCAACGCACGGGTTTGAAGGAAGCCATCACCCATGGTTGCGAGAATTTTTTCCAGCGGGAACTGGGCGGCGAGCCCGGTAGCGATAGCGGCGGCGGTCACCACCAGCAACGGATTGAAGCGCAATACAAAGCCGACCACGATGACAAGTACGCCGATCAACGGCCATAAGTTCACAACAGTTTGCATGGCGGAGAGGTCCTTTAGTGCGCGCTGCGGCGCCATTACAGCAGGATGTGAGCAAAGGGCTCACAGCATGAAAGTGGCGTGCAGTCGGCTCGGTTTTTTTATTGTTGACCCGGAAGGTCGAGCAGTGGCGGCAACTTTGCTGCCTTGAGGTGGGAGGTGTCCAACAAGAAAAACTGTTGCTGCAGACCAATAAATTTTGTCGAGATTGGCAGCGCTGGCCCCGGCAACTGGAGGGATTCGGGATTGGCCCTATACTCAGCCTTGATGGTCCTGCGGATCATCCACGGTGCGATTGCCGACAATGAGGGCTCCAGCTATGTATGCCGGTCACATGAGCAGTATGGCGACAGCAATTGGCGAAATACGTTGCCAGATGGTGGTCCAGATCATTTGCCTGCTGTCGGTGGCTACGCTTTTCTGTTGATCGAGACGCGTAGTCCTCAAGTGCGCCGCCAGGTGTCACTTTGGAGAGGTATTGTCCGAATTCCGGGCAACAAAAAAGGGCTCACCTTTCGGTGAGCCCTTCTAGACCGCCCAGCAGAGCGGATTTTGTTTGGTAGGCGCGATTGGACTCGAACCAACGACCCCCACCATGTCAAGGTCTGCTGGGAGCGAGCTCCCAGCCCTGCTGCTCTTGGATTTCACAGAACGCCCATTCACATTATGAGGCGTCAACAATGGCTACTTTCCGCTCCCTTCCATCCGGCAACTGGAACGCTCAGGTACGCGTAAAAGGTAAATCTCCCCAGTCGAAAACCTTCAGCACGAAGGCCGAAGCAGAGTCATGGGCAAACCAGCTCGAAGTCGTGACAATGGAGCACAAGCACCACACCATCTATACGTTGGGCATGATCTACTGCGAAACGATGCTCAAGGGTAAAGGTAGCTACAACCACGCACTGAAGATCGTGGAGCATCTGGGCAGGCACTTCACTCAGCCCATTAACGAAATCACGCCACAGATGGTCAATGACTTCAAGATTATGCGATTGAAGAAGGTGAAGCCGTCCACGTGCAGGACGCAGCTCGCATTTATGTCCCGATTCTATAGGTTCGCCAAGCGCGGCCTGCTGATCGACATTCATAATCCTGTAAGTGATATCGCACTCCCAAAGCCAGACCGGTCTTCGGACAAGGTGATTAGGGCAAGTGAGCTTGAGCGTTTGCTGGAAAAGCTCTCTCCCACCATGAAACTCATCGTAGAACTAGCATACGAAACTGCGATGAGACGCTCTGAAATCCTGAAGCTAACGAAAGACTGCCTGCACCTCAGTGACCGCATTGCCGATGTGATTGACGGGAAGAACGGTACACGGTCTGTCCCCCTCACCCGCCGAGCTGTTGAAATTCTCCACCTCGCCCAACTTTGGGCCACTGTGGGAGGTCACCCGAACGGTCAAGTGTTCACCGTCACACCGCACGCCGTAACTCAGGCTGTGCGCTTAGCGCGCGTAAAGGCAGGTTTAGATAGTAGCGTCAGGCTGCATCAACTCAGGCACACCAGAATCACGAACGTCGCGAAAAAGGGATTCAACAACGCTCAGATCATGATCGTATCTGGGCACCGTGATACACGGTCGGTTGCGCGATACTCCCATCTAAACGTGAGGGACGTATTGCACCTGATCGACTAATCAAACCGGGCGGCCAGCCATGTTGAATTACCAGCTGGCTGCCCCTCCCCATATACATGGCTCGGCAGATACAAGACAAAGTGCTGGGCCACTAAACCACGAAAGCCTTCCACAGCTTCCGCAACACAGTGATATGCGGATGAGGCAGGTATGAGTGAGAGACTCCTTGGTCAAATGCATCGCTAGACATTAGGACTCTGCCGCCATCTTCGGTGTTTACGGTAGCCGAATTCATATTAAAGCGATGTTCGAAGCAATCAAAAACCTCAACTTCGACCTAGCAAAAATAGCTGAAGAAAAAGTTGACAAATCCGTCCAACATATTGACAAAAATGCGCTTACTAGTATATAATATGCACACATAGGTAGAAAACTATGACCACTCTTAGCGACTTGCTTTTCTTCTACCGTCAGTGACGTGTTAGTTACCTTCCCACTTAATTATTAGGCCACTCCTTCAGTGGGTGGCCTTTTTATTGCGCAACGCTCAACACACACCAACTTTTTATTACCAACTCTAAACGGAGCGATTTTTTATGCCTGTAGAAAAACAATGCATTGTCTGTAACAAATCACTAGCCGGTAAACGTAGTCACGCGCTCACTTGCTCATCTACCTGTCGCGGAATTCGCTGGAGGGCAAACAAAACACCATTGGTGTCTCTGAAGCTAGCACTCCGCGCCACTCACTTTGAAGCAATCAAAGACGCTGCTGAGGCATCTGGCGTATCTATTAACAAGTACGTGCATGGCCGTCTAACTAAAGACTTGGAGCTTTCACAATGAAGGTATTCCTCAATGAACAAGCTGTTTTCCAACTGGAAGCGCTAATGCGTCGAGCTGGGCATAAGAATCATCAGCACTGTCTACAGGTTTTGATCAGTACCGTCACCAATAACCTGAGACGTGCAGACGAGAGGAAAGCTGCACGTACATGATAAAACCAACCCAAAGGATAAATAATGAATACTTATAATGGTAAAGTTTTTACCACACCGATGCTTGAACGTCACTTAGCAGTCAAGCAAATTCAGCAATACCATCATCTCCAACAGTCGGTATTATCAACTAGTGACAAGCAAGAATTCAGACGTGCCACTAACATTATTGACAAGCTTTCGACAGAGTATGGCGCCTCATTACTTCATGAAGCTCGCGCGCAACTCAAATGAGTAACAGTCTAGATCACGTCCACCTGGGACTCGTAAGAGCATTTGAACGGCGTGCGAAAGAAAGTGCCCGGCAAAAAACCACACATGTTGTACAGAGGTTTGATAGTGATGCAGTCAGCATAAGCGCCAGCAGCAATACCACTAAACTCAGTAATGAAGAGTATAAAGCCACCCTAGTGCATAAAATGAATGCACTAATTCACAAGAGGAATATGAAATGAACGACAAGGCCAAGATAGTGATAAAAGGAGTTCCACCTGCATGGAGTGATGCTGAATTCGAAACACGAGTTGATGGGTGGGTGAAGGTTTACCAAGGCACTACCCAGTGCATGGAGTTTGTACGGGCTCCACTTTCTCATGACTTTCTAGATTTGGTAGCTTCGAAAGTAGCAGAGGGTTACAAAGTAGCTCGTAATCAATGCATTACACATGAATCACTTAACCATTCGTGCTGGATGATAAAGCCAGAAGAGAAGCAGAAGATTGATATTGATGAAATTCGAGTGCTATCCAAAGCTGAGTATGTTGAATTCCTAAAAGGTGAGCATATCCGATATCAAGACCTTCTACGTCAACAACTTATCCAAGCAGCGGAAGCGAAAGAACAGAAGAAGCTCGATGATGCTCGCAATAAGCGACTGTTAGAAATCGATAAAGAGGTAAGCGACACCTATTCCCCACTTGTTATTCCGGGTTAATCCAGTGATCCAATGACAGATGCGACAAGCGATACCTGTCAAAAGCTCCCACAACGGCTTTATAGGGCGTTCCCGATGCAACCCTGTCCATCATGGCCCCGACAGCTACCAAGGCTGTACGGGGCTTTACGTGCCTTCTGGGAAAGTATGAGGTCGGCACGAGCAACATCTCGTTCTTAGTTGGTTGCTCATTGCTTAACGACTAAGCAACAAACGCGCAGGTCGAGAAAGCAAACAAGAAATCTCTTAACAAATGCGAATCATTCGCGTATAAAGCCACCCTTACAGATAGCACGCAAAAGTATCAAATCAAGCCTCATGCACTCGTCTGGCTCATCCCAGATCAGGATCGCATGGGTTTTTTGTACGTCTGTGATTGATCCAACCCCACTGGCAGCTACCGAGAGAAATTGCCTATGAAGTGAACTTAAAAAGGAGAAAAACAATGCCTCATTATGCTTTGAACCTATCAAAATTCGTCTGCCAAGAGCCGAGCAGCAAGCCCTTAACCGCTGCAAACGATCCATGCATAACTCCCGTCAGCTCCCCTAGAAAACGAGGGCGGCCTCCAACCGTCACCGTGAATCCGGTGTTCGGTGTGCTTCCCCAGTTGCTGGCAGAAAAAAAACGACCGCTCTGGCTAGATGATCTTCTATTCGGCGGTACGCTAACCGCTGTTGGCCAGTCCCAAAACGTCTCCAACGTGTCGATTGACGATGTTCGGAATGCTCTGTGGCTTCCTTCCTTCGAAACAGCACGCTTACAGACTCAGGGTTATGAAAAACGCCAAGCACAAAGGGTGATGCAGGCGGCAAGGTTCGTTGCGAATGGAATCGTTAATCATCTGGAGCGTACCTACCCCGGCGAACTGGTTCGTCTTATTGAAAATGCCAAGCTCGAAGTGAAACATTCCTACTACAGCATAAGGGAAGAGACTTATCAGCCACTCAAGCCTGTGCCGGTTGAGATACTGGAGCTGTACCATAAAGGAGACTACTACGAGTACGGGCGAGCTCTACGCGAATTCCGACTGTTGAATTAACGTCGGAAAAGAAGAGAGCATAGCGAGCGGTCGGGTTAACTAGAAGCACATACCAGTGACCCGAATCGCACTTTTGGTCATATTTGATCAAATTTTAATTAACGTCGGAAAGAAGAGAGCAAAGCGAACGATGCTTTGTTTTCAGGGAGGTCATCCCTGACGTTGTGTTCTTGAGAAAGCTAAGAGAAAGATGGGATAAAAACCATCAAAACAAAAAGAAGGATGACCATGTCGATACCACGACATAGATGTATATCTCTTAGTATACGATCACTATCGTAGTTACGATAGAAGTAAAATTCTGAGTAGACTCAGGAGAAAATCAAGAGCCGAGAGGGCTTGCGCTCACCCTCTCCTCTGAAAGCATTCGCCTTCGGCTCACTTGCTGACACTATTGTATTGGAGACTCAAAAACACTATACGCAATTTCTGATTTGCAATCAGACATGTGTGCAATCTCCTCTGTGTACACAGAACAATTAAATATC
The DNA here is from genome assembly GCF_003851705.1 of Pseudomonas sp. R2-37-08W. Classification (NCBI taxonomy): domain Bacteria; kingdom Pseudomonadati; phylum Pseudomonadota; class Gammaproteobacteria; order Pseudomonadales; family Pseudomonadaceae; genus Pseudomonas; species Pseudomonas sp. R2-37-08W. The sequence continues at coordinate 3,776,734 of NZ_CP027728.1, forward strand.
ACTGTGCATTGCACAGAAGAAGATCAAGAGCTGAGAGGGCTACGCTCATCCTCTCCTCTGAAAGCATTCGCCTTCGGCTCACCTGCTGACACTGGTTGTATTGACGATCTACAAACCTCTAGAGCTCACCTCTAATTGTCAACCAGAATATGTAAGCAATCTCCTCTGTGTGTATACAGAACAATTAGATGTTGCTGTGCGTCGCACAGAAGACGAAACTACGGATTCCTAGCTTTTAAGCAAGCCTGAATAGCTAGGTATTGAGCTCCAATTTACTACCGCAATGTTTGCACTTAATAGCCTCCTCCCTTACAGGCTCAGCACAAAACTGGCATTTCTTCATGCCTCCGAAGTTTCCAGTATCAGCAGCCATTTGCTCTTTGTTTTTAGCCATTATTGCCCAAAAAAAACCAACAGCCGGACAGAGGAAAGCAACAACCCACATTGCAAGGGGCTTAGCGTCCATATTATTTCCTAGAGAAAAGGAAGCTAACATCATCAGCGGTACCGCAGGGGCAACCATAGAGAAAAATAGAAGTAAACCAGAACGTCCTTTTTTGTTTGCAATAAACGAGATAAGAACGCAAAGAATGATAAATACAATAAGCCAGTGTACAGGTTCCATTTGAGCTTTCCTAAATTAAAAATAATGTACATATCGCACTACACCTTGATGAGACTGAGAACCCCTAGCTATGTTAAAGGTTTCTTTTCACTTTGTAGGTGCACTGTCAACTTTTGTTTGCCTGTGTAGGGTTGTAGGGAGCGTCCCGCACATCACCATCTAAGATTGAATCCATGCTTGCCATCAAGTATCCAGATGCTGGGCAACGGTAAACAACGTGATCGTCCAAGGCTTTATCAGGTGCTTTATCAGGGGGAATAACTAAGCCCATACGCCGTTATCCTTGAGACAGAGCGGCTATGCACCTGATTGTACGCAGCCTTTAGCCACTCCTGACTAAGTAACGGTCATATCCTCTACGAAATCGTAGAGTTTAGACAACTCAGCACAGGCTTTTAAAGTTTTGAAGCATTTTCGTTTACTTTCCTATGCTCATCTCTCAAAGCTTCTACAGCAACAGGTTCATTTATCACTGATATGGAGCTGGTATCAATATTATCGCTATACTTTCTCAAGATAATTTGTACTTTCTTACCTTCCCAATATGATTTTTCATTCTGGAACTTGGCACCAACCTTCGTCTTCATCATCTCCGTCTTTTGACTTTGTGGACGCCCGTATTTTTGAGTGAGCAAAGCGACCACCGCATCGTAATCATCTATCTTCGTTTTGAGTACAATTTCTCGGATCAAGGAGTCATGCGTCAACACGCCAGCCGTATAGCCATGCAAACCTAGAGAAGGCACGGCAAACAGAGGGTAGTAACCTTGAAATGGTCGTTGATAACAGATTTCGGCAGGAACACTGTAGTCCGATGGGCACTGCTTCATCTGATAAATCAGTTTCTCATCAAACTTAATGCCTAAAAAGGTAGCTGGTTCTTGAACCCATGCCGTATGTTCGGCACTTTTCTTGGCCCCATATGCAGAAGTAGCCAAACAAAGAATTGCCAATGCCGTAGGAAGCTTTGCGTTCATTACAGCGCTCCCTGAGGCTGGCTTAAGACAACGAACAACCCAGAACTCTCGCCGAGCAAGACCACGACCCCCCTTCGCAAGCTTCCATAAAATTACTCCTATGTATCATCTGGTGTGTCACCACTTGGTGTGTTCCCGATTAGAGCACAGACGCCCATCATTCGGGAATGCAGAAAAACCAAAATCTCAGAAAGACCTTCGGGCAACGTGTGCGTGATCTACGCAACAGTCAGGGCTTCAGCCAAGAAGCATTTGCTGATAAGTGTGGCTTTGTACGGACGTACATGTCGCGCATAGAGACAGGCACAGCGAACCCCAGCCTTGAGGCCACCAAAGTGCTCGCAGACGGTCTGGGTCTATCCCTTTCAGAGCTCTTACAAGGGCTTTGAAGCTCTTCACACATCGTTCACGGATGACAGACATGCAAGACAACATAGCTACGGCAGACGTACTAACCCTTCTATGGGAAGGGCAACTGGCTTGTGCGGCAGCCATTGAAGAATTGGCATTGTGGGCTAGGACGACAGGTTCACCTGAGACTCATGAAAAAGTACTCAACGCACTCGAAACTCTAGATGCGAACGCATTAGCCATTACCGCTGGTATTCTCAAGCTTCGGTAATAGAAAGTAGTCGAACAAAAAATATTACAAACCTAGAACGACCATTCTAGATTCGTTATAATTGCTCTCATACAGAATTCAGAGGGCGCGAACATGACCAACACCACCACCCACACAATCGACGTAGTGAGCTACTGTCGCGTCTCCAGTCAAGGACAAGGTGAAAGTGGTCTGGGTCTTGAAGCTCAACGCGAGTACATCGCTCGTGCGGCCCAACAGAATGGTTGGAACATCGTCGCTGAGTTCGTGGATGTTGTGTCGGGTAAGTTGGCTATCGAGGACCGTCCAGAAGGCAAGAAGGCGCTGTCGGCGTGCAAGAAGGTGAAAGCACAACTGGTAGTCGCCAAGCTGGATCGCCTATCCCGCTCGGTTCATCACATCGCCCGCCTGATGGAGCAGATAGAGTTTAAAGTGGCAACCATGTCCCACGCCAAGACATTTGAACTTCACTTGTTTGCAGCACTGGCTGAACAGGAAAGAACTTTCATTGCCACTCGTACAAAGGAAGCTCTAGCAGCCCTACAGGCTCGTGCTGATGGTGGTGACGTACAGTCTGTTGAAAAGATTGCACGCCGTACTGCGGCACTGGAGAAAGGTCGTACCGCTCCCAATCGGGCGAAGGCTGGTGAGGCAATTCGAGAGCGTGTGTACCGCTGGCAAGAATCCGTGCGTGATCCAATTGATCTGTGCATCCATAAAGGTGGTCGCACACTTAAACAGGTTGCTGATTGCCTAAATAGTAAGGGTGTCACCACAAGCCGGGGCGGTGAATGGTCATCAATCCAAGTAAGTCGAGTAATGAAGAGTCTTGGGCTTCAGTTCCCTTTAAAACAAATCGATCTCTAAGCCTAAGGAAGCAATGATAGATCCTGATTGTGGCATGGTTCTGTGTTTGCATAGGATACCCCACGAAGGTTGGCAGGACGCTTTCACCGGATTTGGTGATTTAAGCGGCCCACACCTCACCTCAGAGGTACGAGCCGTTAAATCTAGTCGAACATTACCCATGGATTCCAGCACCATCAGCATACAGATTCAACCCAAAAATCGAGATTCAAAATACAGGGAGGTTGGGATTTAAAGCAACAATTGGTGTTGTTTATAATGAATACGTGCATTAATTCCAAAGATTCCCATCTTCACGACAGTCGTCTATCTTTTGGACACGCGTTATTAAAGTGTGACGCCTAGTTTTTCCATCGCTGTCCGATGATGCCTATCTGCTCTTGCTAACATTTCGCTCGCTACTGGATCGTCTTTATACTTTACAACTTCACATTTAAGTTCGTTATGAATAATGTCAGTGACATGATCGGCATAATCGAAACTTATAAGTCTTTCGAATTTTTTGTAATCCGAAAAAATCACCGCCAGCTGCCGATAAGTTTCTTCAAGCATTCTTTCATTAGCAACTAGGCGTCATAAAGCTCATGAAGAATGGGAAGAGCGTCTATTTCATAGCGAATCTCAAACGCGCCCTGCGCTCTATTATAGGGAGCAAAGGTTTTTTGACAGCAACGGTGGCGGGATCGAACCGAGAATGCATGACATTGATCAAAAAACCAACACATCTCTGGCTCAGAAACGATTCATCACAAGATCATGGTGGATTTTTTGTCGCGTTCAGGATATATCAAGGATGAAATAATAATCAACAGGAGGTTGCGATGGCCAAGATAACCAGCTTAGAAACTATATCTAGCGAGTTCGGCATTGATCCAAAGGAGCTTGAAAAGCTAGACATCATCGACACCCAACTTACCGTCGATACAAATTTATTCATTGACCCTTTACTCCTACCAGAGAGCAAACATGAAGAAATAAATACGGGGGCCGCCACAGCATATGAACAAAGATTCGAATTTATAATAAAGTTACTTGCTGCTTCTAAAGAAAAAGGCGATATCACTTGGCGAAAAGCAGAAAAACTTTTCAACTTTTCCGAAGTTAGCTGGACCTGCCTGGGTTATAGCGCATCTGTAAGAGGATCTGGATTTGGACCAGAACTCACTTCTAGCACGCTAGAAACCGCAGCTCAGATAGTAGCCTTAGGAATTACAGACATTGATTTTTTCATGGGACTGTCACTATTCGAAGAGGGGATTGGTCCTGACAGAATAAGCGACATGACCACTAACATAATACTTCCCAACCTAATAGACTTCACTATCAGACAAAACGATCAGCTAAAATTGCCAACAAAGCCATTCAAAATCAAAGATGAAATATTCTTCCTTCCTGAAAACCCCCACTCCAAAGATCCTTTGATATTCGTACCCAGAGATATTGTCAGAGACCTACCAATAGCCAGTGACTGGAGTGATATTTCTCGCATCGCGAGAGAAACCGAAGAGTATCGCGAAAAGGTTAGTGGTGGAGTTGGTAAAGTCTGGGCCACAATGTCGAAAAAAAGAAAGCAGGCTCTCAGGGATAGCGCACTTCAAAGTAAAGAGGCATTCGAGCAAATACTGGACCTACTTAAAGAAGTTCCCAAAACACCTTATAACTTTGAAGGCGACCGCAATGGAGAGGCATTCTGGACCCGCCTGAAAAACATTGCTGACCACTATCCGCTAACAATAGGCGAATCAACCAAGAACATAACCAATATAGAAGAGGCAAAGAAGCTGGTCGACACAATCATCTTACAATTTCAAGATCTTGTTGAGAACAAAGGAATTTGGAAAGAGCTTTGGTCTGACGAGAAGAAACCTCGCCGTGAAAAAGCCGCACAGAGGCTGTTTTTTGTTATCGCTTACTCATACTGCAAAGCTAATAATTTAGATGTAACACCAGAAGCGGATACCGGAAATGGTCCTGTCGATTTTAAGTTCTCGCTCGGCTTCAACACTAGGATTGTGGTAGAAATCAAACTTTCTACAAATGACTTGGTGAATGGTTATACAAAACAGCTCGAAATTTATAAAAAGGCCGAAGATACCCAATTAGGTATATACCTAGTCATTGACGTTGGAAGCATTGGACAAAAATATAATGAAGTACAACGCATGGCACGTGAGGCAATTGATGCAGGCAAAAAAACGTCAACCATATATTTAGTGGATGGTAATAGAAGGGAATCCGCGAGCAAGCGCAAATAGATAGCTATCAGTAATAGTTATGCCAGTAAGCCTGAGATTTCCAATTTTAGTTTTACTGGCGACTATCGCCTCCCTCAAAGAAAAATTACTGGCGAAAACTCCAGTAATACTATGCTACGAATTACGCATAAAGAATATGCATTCCTCTCGCAGTTGCTCAACATACATTCTATTTATTGGTGCTACTTTTGTCACCTCTAAACGAATTATCCGCCCAGAGAAGGATGCTGGCTGACCTCTATACGAAACCCTAACGGCTCAAAAACCACCCTCAAGAAGGTGCGAATTGTAAAATGAGGTGGTGGCTATGGTGAAAATCGCCTTAAATAGCGATTCCGAATGGAAAAATCGCATCAAAATGATGGCAGAAGGACACCGCCACCAGCTAGGATAGATCTGGCGACGCCGACACGCAAGGATCAGGGTGAACAAATGCTTAACACGGATAAAGAGCTTTCAACCTCCCAAAACCGGGGTTTGGTTAGTGATACATATTTTAGGTCTGTTATTGAAAAAGTAACGGAACTACCGCCAATACTACCTTTAGTTCATACATGTGACTGCCATACACTACGAGAAATAATTAGCTCAAAGATAATAAAGCCCACTCTCTGCCCAGTTTTCAATGAGAAATTAGTATACTATTTTTATGGACGACCCTCTTATCGCTTAAGTGACAAAGGGTTAACATTTAACACGTCAAGCGTATACCCTGCATGCCTCATTATTCAACCTGAGGAAGTAAAGAGTATCACCAGAATATTTCCATTTGACAGCGGAGCATACGCAGCAGGACTCTACAGCAACCATCTGCATAAAAATTCCAAGCAAGAAGACTACCTCCTCGGCTCAAACTATCCATTCGTTCAAAAATTCGTTAAGTTCTTCTACGACAACAATCAAAATTATTTTGACGGAAAATCGACACTTGAGAAAAGCACACTTCAGCCGTGCGCATACGAGCTGGAGAGCATTTATTCCCTTATAAATGTTACACACGGAGAACTCTTTGATAGCCGCTGCTACACTATAGAATTACAATCTAGCGTTTCCATTGAGATAAATAGTACCGCCCTCAAAGCAATCGTCATTCCTGACTCTATTGCAAACGACACCGCGCTGGCAGCTTATTTATACGAAAATGAAATAGAAGCGATAACATATTCGACATCTCGAGTAGCCCCAAGCCATCTGACGCCCTTAGTAATATCCAAGGTAAGAGAATTCTACATCGACCGAGGTGTAATTCAATGAGCACTACTTTCATTTTGCTTGGCTTCTCCACGCCAGTCGATAGCGGACCGTCATTTTCAACGCCAGTTTTCAAAAGAAACCATACTCTATACCTTCAAGTGATTAACGAAGACGAATATATTAGCGATTTTGAAGAAATCAAAAACATCAACTTTGACACATTTGAAAACTTGAATAACAACGAATATAAAGTTGGTGACAAGGCCGTATATGCTATAAAAGACATCAGAAAACGACTGATCAAGCATAGCAAACACGACATGGATGAGTACCTGAGAACCAATATCAGAGCAATTGTCGCCTATCCTTATTTCTACAAATCCGTCTGTGAATTTAGTGACTTAAAATTAGACCTACCAGAATTCTTAGGATGCAAAAACAATAAGGATTTCCTTCTCTGGCAAGTTTTATCTAACACCGCAAAAGAATTTACTCTCCCTATCGCCAATAAAAATCGCTTGAGTCTTGCTCACAAGACAAAGGTTCATAATTCTTCTCCGCCCGAGCACCCTGCAAATCAGAGCGCTCTCGTACGGAAAGGCAAACATGAAGACTTCCGAGAGAATTATTTTGAGCGCTTCATTTCGTTCGCTCAAAATAAACATCAAAGATTGGCAAAAGAAAAAACCGTATTAGAATCTCTTGTTCTTAGTGAATATATTTCCCATATCTTACCTGAAGCGGCTGAGAACTTAGAGAACGTGAGAGCTTCATTAGTGAAAATCCTTGAATACTCCAAGCAAGATTCAAGCTCCTCGCCTCTACAAAAAGTAAACATAATGCAAATAAAGAAAAAACCAAAATACGCTAAAAACTACAAACTTATTCCTCGACATGTGATTGACGAAAATACAGACGGCTTATCTTTAATTATTTACGTAACGGCAGCCATTAGTCACTTCCAAATAAAACAAGAGTCGTAAATAGAATATCAATGACCTTAACTAATTGCACACGCTAGAGATGACTGATGCGTTGATTCTTCAAGCACTGAGTACATCTCTAGCAAAGTACATGCACCTATACTCGCCTCGGCTTTGATATGAAAAAACCGCACTAGAACGAGACCACCTTAACGACCTATCGAATTTAGAAACCATTTGCTTGCAGGAGCGGAAGAACAGCGACCAAAAACATCATTGTAGGTACGAATTCCCAAGCACTATTGGATAGCTTTCGTCGCGAACCTCAGGAAGCTATGCAACTCCTACCGGAGGACACGCAGCTGGTTGCAAGCTTTTATCAATACGTTGATAGCTTTGTACAGGATGTAACTTCAGGCGAATCATCTACGAAGGCACAAATGATCCAGAAGCTCTCACGGAGGCTGCTAATGCCCTTAAATTGGCGCTAGACGCCGCACAGCAATTATTTAAGAACTATGCGAAAAATTCCCCCTTCTTCCACACCATCATTCCAAACAAAATCCCATACAATTACGAGCTGCTATTGGCATTCACATTGCTCACTGTGAACGAACCGGATATTTTGTGAACGTTCTGCTTGAATTCCAGACAACAAAAAAGGGGTCACCGTTTCCGATGACCCTCTAGACCGCCCAGCAGAGCGGATTTTGTTTGGTAGGCGCGATTGGACTCGAACCAACGACCCCCACCATGTCAAGGTGGTGCTCTAACCAACTGAGCTACGTGCCTGCTGTGAGGCGGCATTCTACGGAATTCCTTAGGGGTGTCAACATCTTTTTTGCAGCTAAGCCTATGAATATGCGAATTTTTTATTCGCGGGCGACGCGCCCGTGATTTACGGGTGGCTGGCAGGCAATTTTCAACTCAGGTAGGATCGCCGCACTCGTAAAAAATATAAAACAGAGGTTCCAGGATGGCGAACACCCCCTACCCCAGTCCTATTACGCCGCCTCCGCGAACGCGGTTCCGCCGCGCCCGGTGCTGCAAGGTGAGATCGAAACCGATGTCTGTGTGATCGGCGCCGGTTACACCGGCCTGTCCAGCGCGCTGTTTCTGCTTGAGAACGGCTTTCGCGTGACGGTGCTGGAAGCCGCCAAGGTAGGTTTTGGTGCGTCCGGCCGTAATGGCGGGCAGATCGTCAATAGCTACAGCCGCGACATTGATGTCATCGAACGCAGCGTCGGGCCCAAGCAGGCGCAGTTGCTGGGTGAGATGGCATTCGAGGGCGGCAGGATCATTCGTGAGCGCGTGGCCAAGTATCAAATCCAGTGCGACTTGAAGGACGGCGGTGTGTTCGCCGCCCTCAACAGCAAGCACATGGACCACCTGGAATCGCAGAAGCGCCTGTGGGAGCGCTACGGCCATACCCAACTGGAACTGCTGGACGAGCGCCGTATCCGCGAAGTAGTGGCTTGTGACAACTATGTAGGCGGCCTGCTGGACATGAGCGGCGGGCATATTCACCCGCTCAACCTGGCCTTGGGTGAGGCGGCGGCCGTCGAGTCCCTGGGCGGCACGATCTATGAGCAATCGGCAGCGGTGCGCATTGAGCGTGGCGCCAATCCGGTGGTGCATACCGCCGAAGGTAAAGTCAGGGCCAAGTTCATCATCGTCGCGGGGAATGCCTACCTGGGTAACCTGGTGCCGGAGCTGGCAGCGAAATCGATGCCGTGCGGCACCCAAGTGATCACCACCGCACCCTTGGGCGATGAATTGGCCAGGACGTTGCTGCCGCAGGACTACTGTGTCGAAGACTGTAACTACCTGCTCGATTATTACCGCCTCACCAGCGACAAGCGCCTGATCTTCGGCGGTGGCGTGGTGTATGGCGCGCGGGACCCGGCAAATATCGAAGCGATCATCCGGCCGAAAATGCTCAAGGCTTTCCCGCAGCTCAAGGACGTAAAGATCGACTACGCATGGACCGGCAATTTCCTGCTGACCCTGTCGCGCTTGCCTCAGGTTGGCCGCATCGGCGACAACATCTATTACTCTCAGGGCTGTAGCGGCCACGGCGTTACCTATACGCATCTGGCGGGCAAGGTATTGGCCGAAGCCCTGAGAGGCCAGGCTGAACGCTTCGACGCGTTTGCCGACCTGCCCCACTACCCGTTCCCGGGTGGCCAGCTTTTGCGCACGCCTTTTGCCGCAATGGGCGCGTGGTATTACGGGCTACGGGACAAGCTGGGCTTTTGACGTACAACGGGGAGCCGGTTCGCCGGCTCCTTGCCTGGAAAGCCAAATCGCAGACACAAAAAACCCCGGTCTTTCGACCAGGGTCTTTGCTATCGGATCAAAGTCAGCCAATGGCTTTCTTTGTGCTTCAAGGCGTTCAGTGGGCCTTGAGGCAGATATGGCGCAGCGGACGGGACTCGAACCCGCGACCCCCGGCGTGACAGGCCGGTATTCTAACCGACTGAACTACCGCTGCGTATCGCTTGGCTGACTGAGGCTAAACCCCTCAATCACCTTTAAACATCTGATTGGTCAGCCTTGGCTGTTCAATCTCAAGCCCGACACATCGGACCTGGAAAATATGGCGCAGCGGACGGGACTCGAACCCGCGACCCCCGGCGTGACAGGCCGGTATTCTAACCGACTGAACTACCGCTGCGCGTCGGTGCAACCTTTAACGTTGCGTCTTGCCACAAGGGCAAAACTCTCAAGAAGTGGTGGGTGATGACGGGATCGAACCGCCGACCCTCTGCTTGTAAGGCAGATGCTCTCCCAGCTGAGCTAATCACCCTTTGCTTCGTTGAGGCCGCGAAATTTACGCAGGTAGCGGACCTAAGTCAATAGCCCGCTTGAAGTTTTTCTGAAAAAGACAAAAAAGCTTCAAGACCGCCCTACTCGCTGTAAATCATCTTCTTGCTCATGCCACCGTCCACCACGAACTCCTGCCCGGTGACAAACCCGGCCTGGCGCGACAGTAACCACGCCACCATGGCTGCTACGTCCTCCACCGTGCCTACCCGGCCCGCCGGATGCTGAGCGTGATCGGCATCGGTGAGCGGCTCGGCACGCCGCGCAGCAGGATCACGCGCATCGATCCAGCCAGGGCTGACCGCATTGACCCGCACTTCCGGGCCCAAGCTCATCGCCAGCGCGTGAGTCAGCGCCAGCAGGCCACCCTTGCTTGCCGCGTACGCTTCGGTGTCCGGCTCCGATTGGCGGGCCCGCGTCGAGGCCAGGTTGACGATAGCGCCACCGTGGGCGCGCAGGTACGGCGCGCAATGCTTGGCCAGCAGCATCGGCCCACTGAGGTTCACCGCCAGTACGCGGTTCCAGTACGCCAGGTCGAGGCTTTCCAAGGTGATATTGCGCGGATCGGCCACCGCCGCATTGCACACCAACGCATCCAGGCGCCCAAACTGCCCCAATACCTCAGCCACACCTTGGGCCACTTGCTTCTCGTCGGCCACGTCCATGCTGATAAACCAGGCATTCTCGCCCAGCACCTTGGACACCTTGGAGCCGCGCTCGCGGTCCAGGTCGGTCAACACCACCTGCCAGCCTTCGCTGATCAGCCACGCCGCGATCCCGAGGCCAATGCCCCGCGCTGCGCCGGTCACCAGTGCCACGCGCCCGTTACTGGCCGCTGCGGCCTCCATGGACCACTCGATCACAAGGCCGCCAGCCCGCGGGCCAGGTCGGCCTGCAAGTCAGCCACGTCTTCAAGCCCGACTGCGATGCGAATCAGACTGTCACGGATGCCTGCAGCTTCACGCTCCTGCGGCGCCAGGCGCCCATGGGAGGTGGTGCTCGGGTGCGTGATGGTGGTTTTGCTGTCACCCAGGTTAGCGGTGATCGAGATCAGGCGCGTGGCATCGATAAAGCGCCAGGCGCCCTCTTTGCCACCCTTCACTTCGAAACTCACTACCGCGCCGAACCCGCGCTGCTGGCGCTGCGCCAATGCGTGCTGCGGGTGGCTCTTGAGGCCGGCGTAATGCACTTTCTCGATCCCGTCCTGCTGCTCCAGCCACTCGGCCAGCGCCTGGGCATTGGCGCAATGGGCCTTCATGCGCAGGCTGAGGGTTTCCAGGCCTTTGAGGAAAATCCACGCGTTGAACGGGCTCAGGGTCGGCCCGGCGGTGCGCAGGAAGCCCACCACTTCCTTCATCTGCTCGCTGCGACCGGCCACCACACCGCCCATGCAACGGCCCTGGCCGTCGATGAACTTGGTGGCCGAATGCACCACGATGTCCGCGCCCAACTTCAACGGCTGTTGCAGAGCCGGGGTGCAGAAGCAGTTGTCGACAACCAGCATCGCGCCCTTGGCGTGCGCCACTTCGGCCAGCGCGGCGATATCCACCAGTTCAGCCAGCGGGTTGGAAGGCGACTCAACGAACAGCAGCTTGGTATTGGCCTTGATCGCCGCCTCCCAGCCAGACAGATCCGCCAGGGGCACGTAGTCCACTTCGATACCGAAGCGCTTGAAATACTTCTCGAACAGGCTGATGGTCGAACCGAACACGCTGCGCGATACCAGCACGTGGTCGCCAGCGCTGCACAGGCTCATTACCACTGCCAGGATCGCCGCCATGCCGGTCGCCGTGGCCACCGCTTGCTCAGCACCCTCCAGGGCGGCGATACGCTCTTCGAACGCACGCACGGTCGGGTTGGTATAGCGCGAGTAGACGTTGCCCGGCACTTCACCGGCAAAACGCGCAGCAGCGTCGGCCGCCGTGCGGAACACATAACTGGAGGTGAAGAACATCGGATCACCGTGCTCCCCTTCCGGGGTACGGTGCTGGCCGGCGCGCACAGCCAGGGTATCGAAAGCTACGCCATCGAGGTCGCTGTCCAAACGACCGGCATCCCATTCCTGACTCATGCTGCGACTCCTTACTCGAATTCTTTATTTAAGATACAAAACCGGCCCCTCAGGGCCGGTGTTCACTCAGTTGTTGTACAGATCGATGATCGCGCTGACCGCCTGGGTCTTGATCTTCGACGAGTCGTTGCGCGCCTGCTCGATCTTGTTCAGGTAGGCCTCATCGACGTCGCCGGTCACGTACTTGCCGTCGAACACGGCGCAGTCGAACTGGTCGATCTTGATCTTGCCGCCGCCGACCGCTTCGATCAGGTCAGGCAGGTCCTGGTAGATCAACCAGTCGGCGCCGATCAGGTCGGCCACGTCCTGGGTCGAACGATTGTGGGCGATCAGTTCGTGGGCGCTCGGCATGTCGATACCGTACACGTTCGGGTAGCGCACGGCAGGCGCGGCGGAACAGAAGTACACGTTCTTCGCACCGGCTTCACGGGCCATCTGGATGATCTGCTTGCACGTAGTGCCGCGCACGATGGAGTCATCCACCAGCATCACGTTCTTGCCACGGAATTCCAGCTCGATGGCATTGAGCTTCTGGCGCACCGACTTCTTGCGCGCCGCCTGGCCGGGCATGATGAAGGTACGGCCGATGTAGCGGTTCTTGACGAAGCCTTCGCGGAACTTGACGCCCAGGTGGTTGGCCAGTTCCAGCGCGGCGGTACGGCTGGTGTCCGGGATCGGGATGACCACGTCGATGTCGTGCTCGGGACGCTCGCGCAGGATCTTCTCGGCGAGCTTCTCGCCCATGCGCAGGCGCGCCTTGTACACCGAAACGCCGTCGATGATCGAATCCGGACGCGCCAGGTAGACGTGTTCGAAGATGCAGGGGGTAAGTTTCGGCGCAACGGCGCACTGACGGGTGTGCAGCTTGCCGTCTTCGGTGATGTACACCGCTTCGCCCGGTGCCAAGTCACGGATCAAGGTGAAGCCCAGTACATCCAGGGACACGCTCTCGGAGGCGATCATGTACTCGACGCCTTCGTCGGTGTGACGCTGGCCAAACACGATCGGGCGGATGCCGTGCGGGTCACGGAACCCGACGATGCCATAACCGGTGATCATCGCCACGACGGCATAGCCGCCCACGCAACGGTTATGCACGTCGATCACGGCGGCAAACACGTCTTCTTCGGTCGGCTGCAGCTTGCCGCGCTGGGCCAGCTCATGGGCGAACACGTTGAGCAGCACTTCCGAGTCGGAACTGGTGTTGACGTGGCGCAGGTCAGATTCGTAGATCTCCTTGGCCAGTTGCTCAACGTTGGTCAGGTTTCCGTTGTGCGCCAGGGTAATGCCGTAAGGCGAGTTGACGTAGAACGGCTGAGCTTCGGCCGACGTCGAGCTACCGGCGGTTGGGTAACGCACATGGCCAATGCCCATGTGACCGACCAGGCGCTGCATGTGACGCTGATGGAACACGTCGCGCACCAGGCCATTGTCCTTGCGCAGGAATAACCGGCCGTCGTGGCTGGTCACAATACCGGCAGCGTCCTGGCCGCGGTGCTGGAGGACGGTTAGCGCGTCATACAGCGCCTGATTGACGTTCGACTTACCGACGATACCGACGATGCCACACATGCGACGCAACCCCTACTTAATGGATCTTGACTGAACACTCTTACTGAGGCGTTTTGGCCGGCAAGAGGTGTTCCTTGAACGGAAGATCAGCGGGTACGCTGATTCCGCTGGCCAGCCACTGACTGCTCCACCCCAATATGAGGTTCTTGGACCAGTCTGCAACCAATAGAAATTTTGGCACGAGCACCGACTCCTGCCACCACGAATCCTGCTGTACCGGCCCCAGGCTCAACAGCCCGACCGCCACGACCACCAGCAACGCGCCACGCGCGGCGCCGAAGGCCATGCCGAGAAATCGATCGGTCCCGGAAAGGCCGGTGACACGTATCAACTCGCCAATAAGATAATTGACCATTGCCCCCACCAGCAGCGTGGCGATGAACATGATGGCGCAGCCCGCGATGACGCGAGCCGAGGGTGTCTCTATGTACCCGGCCAGATAGACCGACAGTGAACCACCGAACATCCAGGCTACGACTCCTGCGATGATCCAGGTCAGCAACGACAGTGCTTCTTTTACGAAGCCGCGGCTCAGACTGATCAAAGCGGAGATGGCGACGATTGCAACGATCGCCCAATCAACCCAGGTAAATGGCACAGTGCAGCCTACGTACGGATAAGGCGGCGCATTTTAGCAGAGCGCCGGGCTATCGGTAAGCGGTGATTGCGGGTGCCTTGCAAATCAATAGATTGGGCGGTGCGAACACTATTTCAAGACCGCTGAAAACCAATGTGGGAGGGGGCTCGCCCCCGATGGCGGTGGTTCAGTGCCAGATGTACTGGCTGACCCACCGCTATCGGGGGCAAGCCCCTCCCACACTCGACTGCATTTTCAAGTTTCGGAATCAGCCGCGCTCAGGCTGGAAGCGGGTTACGAAACCTTTCAGGTTCTGCTGACGGTCCAGCAGATCCCGCAGGCGGTCGGCTTCGGCGCGCTCGATCAGCGGCCCGATAAACACGCGGTTCTTGCCGTCGGCGCTACGGATGTAGGCGTTGTAACCCTGGGCGCGCAGCTTTTTCTGCAAGGCGTCGGCGCCTTCGCGGTTGCCCAGGCTGGCCACTTGGATCGACCAGCTGATCGGCAGACCATTCGGGTCGATACGGCTCTGCCCCACGTCCGGCTTGCCCGGCGCGGCAGGCTGTGGCGCTACCGGTTTGGGCGCAGGCGCTGGCGTCGCCGGCTTGGCGGCAACAGCCGCAGCGGGTGCCGGCTTGACCACCGGCACGCTTGGCTGCACCGGCATGGACGGCGCCTGTTGCGCGGCGACCTCTTCGTCGCTCGGCACCGGCTCTTCTTCAGGCAGCGCCTGGGGCTCAGGCACCACCACCGGTTCAACCTGGACCTGAGGCACCACCGGTGCCTGGGGCGCAGCGGGCGCGTCAACCACCACCTGGCGCTGCTCGTCCTGACGGGAAAACAGCATCGGCAAGAAAATCACCGCCAACGCCACCAACACCAGGGCTCCGACCATTCGCTGCTTGTATGCGCTATCCAGTAATGCCATGTGCAGCTTCCTCCGTGGAGCGCCGGGCCAGCCATTCGAGCGCCTCGGCAACACAATAAAATGATCCGAACAACAGAATCTCGTCCTCGGCCGTCGCTACCGCACACTGCGCCTCGAGGGCCGCGGTGATGCTTGCATACGACGTCACCGACGCACCAAGGTTCTGCAAGGCAGTTTCCAGCTCAACTGCCGGACGGCTACGTGGCGTATCCAGCGGCGCAACGGCCCAGGACTGAACCCCGCTCAGCAGCGGCGCAAGCACGCCGTCGAGATCCTTGTCGGCCAGCAGGCCAAACACCGCCAGGCGGCGGCCGGACGGCGGCGTGCGCGCCAAGCGCTGCGCCAGATAGTCAGCGGCGTGAGGGTTATGGCCCACATCCAGCAGCAGGTTCAGGCGCTTGCCCTGCCACTCCACGGCACGTCGATCCAGGCGACCTACTATGCGCGTTGCCAGCAGGGTTGCGGCTATTTGCCCGGCACTCCACGGCAGATCCAGTAACAGATAGGCTTGCAGCGCCAGCGCGGCATTTTCCATGGGCAGGTTCAGCAGCGGCAAATCGCGCAACGTTACCGGCTGGCCCCGCGCATCGCGCCCGGACCATTGCCAATGCTGATCGCCGATCTCCAGATTGAAGTCGCGCCCCCGTAGGAAGAACGGGCAGTCGAGCTCACGCACCTTGTCCAGCAAGGGTTGCGGAGGGTCAAGATCGCCGCACAAGGCAGGTTTGCCCTGGCGAAAGATCCCGGCCTTTTCGTATGCCACGGATTCGCGGGTGTCACCCAGGTAATCGACATGGTCGACGCCGATGCTGGTGACCAGCGCCATGTCCGCATCCACCACGTTGACCGTGTCCAGACGCCCGCCAAGGCCCACTTCCAAGACGACGACATCGAGTTGCGCACGCTCGAACAGCCACAACGCCGCCAGGGTGCCCATCTCGAAATAAGTCAGGGAAATCTCGCCACGCCCTGCATCGAGGGCGGCGAAGGCTTCGCAGAGCTGCTCGTCGGTCGCTTCGCGGCCATTGAGCTGCACCCGCTCGTTGTAACGCAGCAGGTGCGGCGAGCTGTAGACGCCGACGTTCAGCCCTTGGGCTTGCAGCAGCGCCGCGACAAAGGCACAGGTGGAGCCTTTGCCGTTGGTGCCGGTGACCGTGATCACACGCGGTGCCGGCCGCCCCAACCCAAGGCGGGCCGCTACCTGTTGCGAGCGCTCCAGGCCCATGTCGATGGCGGACGGATGCAACTGCTCAAGGTAGGCGAGCCATTCGCCGAGGGTACGTTGGGTCATAGGTTTGCTGGCACCGGTGGCACGACGATCGGCTCGACCTTGGGCGCGACGTAGACAGGCGTCGGCAGGCCCATCATTTGCGCCAGCAGGTTACCCAGGCGTGGGCGCAGCTCACCGCGCGGGATGATCAGGTCGATGGCGCCGTGTTCCAGCAGGAACTCGCTGCGCTGGAAACCTTCCGGCAGTTTCTCACGCACGGTCTGCTCGATGACGCGTGGGCCGGCAAAGCCGATCAGGGCTTTTGGCTCACCGACGATCACATCGCCGAGCATCGCCAGGCTGGCGGAAACACCGCCGTAGACCGGGTCGGTCAGTACCGAGATGAACGGAATGCCTTCTTCGCGCAGACGCGCCAGTACCGCCGAGGTCTTGGCCATTTGCATCAGGGAAATCAGCGCTTCCTGCATACGCGCGCCACCGGAGGCGGCGAAGCAGATCATCGGGCAGCGGTTTTCCAGGGCATAGTTGGCGGCGCGCACGAAACGCTCGCCGACGATGGCACCCATGGAGCCGCCCATGAAGGAGAACTCGAACGCCGAAACCACCACAGGCATGCCCAGCAGCTTGCCGCTGACGGAGATCAGCGCGTCTTTCTCGCCGGTCTGCTTCTGCGCACCGACCAGACGGTCTTTGTACTTCTTGCTGTCGCGGAACTTGAGGCGGTCGACCGGCTCCAGGTCAGCGCCCAGCTCGTTGCGGCCGTCGGCGTCGAGGAAGATGTCGATACGGGCGCGTGCGCCAATACGCATGTGGTGGTTGCACTTGGGGCAAACGTCCAAGGTCTTTTCCAGCTCCGGGCGGTACAGCACCGCGTCGCAGGATGGGCACTTGTGCCACAGACCTTCAGGAACCGAGCTTTTCTTCACCTCGGAACGCATGATCGAAGGGATCAGTTTGTCTACTAACCAGTTGCTCATGCTTTCTTTCTCCAGTACCGGTGGCTTGAACACAGCCCCGCGTATGCCCTTGAGCTAAATTCATATGTGGCGATGAGGCCGGCGGGACGGGGTCAGAGGTTCGACCAGCCATTTCCCGCCTGCATCCTCAGCCTTCCAGACAACCTGCCAGCGCAGGGTTGCCACTTCGTTTCCGGGCCTCCCGCAGGCGGCGCCGGTGCTGTTTTACACAGTGGTAGTTATGGACGGCGGCAGACTGCCAGCCGTCACATCGCACCGCTGCTGTTGCGCACGGCCTGCAGGAATGCGCGAATCTTGTGGTGATCCTTGATGCCCTTGCCCTGCTCCACCCCGCCGCTGACATCTACCGCATACGGCCGGACCTGCTCGATGGCCGCGCCGACATTCATCGGGTTGAGCCCACCGGCGAGGATGAGCGGCTTGCTCAAGCCCGCCGGGATCAGCGACCAGTCGAAGGCTTCTCCGGTACCGCCGGGAACACCTTCGACGTAGGTGTCCAGCAGAATCCCGCGCGCGCCCGCATAGGCGGCACAGGCGGCGGCGATGTCATCGCCGGCCTTGACGCGCAACGCCTTGATATAGGGGCGCTGATAACTGTCGCATTCGTCCGGGGTTTCGTCGCCATGAAACTGCAGCATGTCCAGCGGCACGGCATCCAGGGTTTCATTGAGTTCACAACGGCTGGCGTTAACGAACAAACCCACGGTGGTCACGAACGGTGGCAGTGCGGCGATGATGGCCCGCGCCTGCAACACATTCACCGCCCGCGGGCTCTTGGCATAAAACACCAGGCCAATGGCATCCGCCCCCGCCTCGACCGCCGCCAACGCGTCTTCGATGCGGGTAATCCCGCAAATCTTGCTGCGAACGGCTGACATATCGTAGAAACCTCAGGGATTGAACCGAGAAAGTCCCGGATGGTAACAAAAGCTTTTCCAGGCGTCAGCCGCCAAGTTCACTGAAACCTGTGAGGAAGTGTGGCCCGATAAAACGCTGCGGCAGCTCGAACTCGTCGCGGTACTCCACATCCACCAGATACAGGCCGAACGGATGCGCCGTAACCCCACCGGTACGGCGGATGCGGCTTTGCAGCACTTCCCTGGCCCATTCCACCGGGCGCTCACCGGTGCCGATGGTCATCAGTACGCCTGCAATGTTGCGCACCATATGATGCAGGAACGCCCCGGCACGGATATCCAGCACGATCATCTTGCCATGCCGGGTCACGCGCAGATGGTGGACTTCCTTGATCGGCGACTTGGCCTGGCATTGGCCGGCACGGAACGCGCTGAAATCATGTACACCCACCAGATGCTGCGCAGCCTCGGCCATGCGCTCGGCATCCAGCGGGCGGTGGTTCCAGGTGATTTCCTGATTCAGGTGCGCCGGGCGGATCTGATCGTTGTAGATCACGTAGCGGTAGCGTCGGGCGATGGCCTTGAAGCGCGCATGAAAATGCGCCGGCATCACCTTGGCCCAGGTGACGCTGACGTCATGGGGCAGATTGATATTGGCGCCCATCACCCACGCCTTCATCGAGCGTTCGGCCTGGGTGTCGAAGTGCACCACCTGGCCGCAGGCATGCACGCCGGCGTCGGTACGCCCGGCACACATCAGCGATACCGGCGAGTCAGCGACTTTCGACAAAGCGTTTTCCAGGGTTTCCTGCACCGTCAGCACACCGGAGGCCTGGCGCTGCCAGCCGCGATAGCGCGAGCCTTTGTATTCCACGCCGAGGGCGATGCGATGAAAGCCTGCGGCCGCCATTTCGGCGGCCGCGTTATCTATATTTGCCAAGAACTGAGAGCCTGATGAGTTGCGCGAAGACGGGGATTATAAAGGCGCCGGCTGCGCGACGGGCGCTTTTGTTGGGGGGACGCCGCGCCAATGGTGGCAGGGAGCAAGCCCTTCCCCCCATTGGGCGCATATCAGCCGTCAGATTCGGCCGAGCATTTCCTTGGCTTCGCCGCGCTGGGTCTCATTGCCCTCGGTCAGCACTTCGGAAAGGATGTCCTTGGCGCCATCGGCGTCGCCCATGTCGATATAAGCCTGGGCCAGGTCCAGCTTGGTGGCGACTTCATCGGAGCCCGACAGGAAATCGAACTCGGGCTCGTCGTCACCGAGCGCTGCATCTTCAGCTGTGAATGACGGCTCGATGGAGGGATGCTCCAGGCTCTGGGACAGACGGTCCAATTCAGCATTGACGTCGTCCAGCTCCGAAGCGAAGGCATCCGGCTTGGCCGTCGATTCGGGCTCGTCCGCCAGGGAGAGGTCGAAATCTTCCGGCAAGTCGAAGTCGTCCAGTGCTGCCGGGGTCAAGGTCGGCGGCTCGGCGGCCGGTACGTCCTTCATCTGTTCTTCGAGCCCGGACAGGAAGTCGTCATCGGACTGCGCGGACGCTGGCGCATCCAATTGCAGATCCAGGTCGAAGTCCGACAGGTCATCTGCGCTGGCGTTGGCTGCGGTCTGCTGCTCAAGAAGCGCCTCGAATGACTGATCGTCCTTGACCTCCGCCGGCGATGCCGCCTCCAGGTCGTCCAGGCTCAGGTCGAAATCGGTATCCAGAGGCTCTGGCTGCGGCGCAGCCGGCTTGTCTTCCAGCAGGTCCTTGACGTACTGGGCGTCCAGGGCGGCGGCGGCCACTGCTGCGCTCACACCTGCTGCCAACACCGCCATGGCCGGGAAGCGACCTTTGAGCTGCTCGACCTGGGCGTGGTTTTCACCCGTGGCCACCAGCTGACGCTCCTGGCTGACAAACCCGTTCTTGTCATTCTGCAGGCCGTAGACTTCCATCAGCTTCAAACGCAGGTCACTGCGCTTGGGCTCCTGCTTGATCGCTTGCTCAAGCACATCCGCCGCCTGGTTCAGGTGGCCCCGGTCGATATGGGACTGGGCTTGGGAGAGCGCGTCGCTGGAAGTCGGGGCGACGGCAGCCGCCAGCGGTGCCAGCACGGAGGCGACGGTGGGCACAGCAGGCTCAGCCACCGGAGCGGGCGCAGGCGCAGGTGCCCGCGTGACGCTCGGCGGCGGCACTTCCAGGCCTTCGAAACTGTCGGGCGGCAGGTCGCGATCGATATTCGACGTGAACTCCGGCTCTTCAGCCAGCGCACGCGCCATGCGCAGGTGCTTTTCTTCTTCAAGACGGGCGTTGCGATGGCGCACCCACAGCAGCAGGAGCAGCAAGGCCAGAATCACGGCCGCGCCACCGAGCACACCGAGCACCACAGGGTTGGTCAGGAGCTCATTGAATTTGCCTTCGGTGGTTGCAGGCGCGGCAACCGGTTTGGTCGGCTCGGGAGCAGGGGTCGCTACCGGGGCTGCCGGGGCTGGCGCCGGTTCATCGGCCAACTGCGCAGGCGCTGCCGCCGCTGCTACCGCTGCGGGCACAGCCGCATCGCCCTTCTCGGCCTGCAGACGGGCCAACTGATCATTCTTCAGTTGAATCAGCTTTTGCAGCTTGTCCAACTGGCTTTGCAGATCTGCCGCGCGGCTTTTGAGCTCTTCATTGTCACGACGGGTGGTATCCAACTGTTCTTGGGTCATCGCCAGCTTGTCGCTCAACGCGCGGCTATCACCGGCCTTGCCTGCAGCACCTTTTTTGGCGGACTCGGCCGACACCAGGCTCAAGTTGTCCTTGGCGCTGGTGCTCGACGGTGCATTGCCAGTCTCGGTGCGCTTGGTAGCATCCAGCTGGGCCTTACCCGCCACTTGCTGGGCGGCGGTGCGCCGGCCCTGACGCCAGGCAGCGTTCTGCGCCGTCACTTCGGCGATCGCTTGCGGTTGCCCCAGCGCGGTGCTTTGCACAGTGTCCGGCAGGCGCAGCACCTGACCGGTTTTCAGGCGGTTGATGTTGCCGTTAATAAACGCATCCGGGTTGAGCGCCTGAATGGCCAGCATCGTTTGCTGCACAGAGCCACCATTGCGGTTTTTCTCGGCAATTTCCCACAAAGTATCGCGAGCAGTGGTGGTATGTTGCGCTGGCTTGCTGACGGCGGTCGCGGTACTGGCCGGCGCACTCAAGCGCGGCGCTGGCGCACTGGCAGCCGGTGTGGATTGGTCGAATTTGGCGGGATCGAGCAGCACGCTGTAGTCACGCATGAGTCGGCCGTTCGGCCACTGCACCTGCAACAGGAAGCGCACATAGGAATCAGGCAACGGTTTGCTGGAGGTGACACGCACCACGCTGCGGCCGTTGGGATTGACCACCGGAGTGAAGGTGAGGTCGTCGAGAAAGGCCTGGCGATCGACACCGGCATCGACGAACGCCTGGGACGAGGCCAGGCTCGGGGTGATCTCGGACGCCGTAAGGCCGCCGACGTCGAGCAACTCGATTTCCACCGACAGCGGCTGGTTCAACTTCGACTTGAGGGTCATCTCCCCGAGTTGCAGCGCCTGCGCCATACCGGAGGACAGCGCCGAGGCGGCC
The DNA here is from genome assembly GCF_003851705.1 of Pseudomonas sp. R2-37-08W. NCBI lineage: Bacteria > Pseudomonadati > Pseudomonadota > Gammaproteobacteria > Pseudomonadales > Pseudomonadaceae > Pseudomonas > Pseudomonas sp. R2-37-08W. Next base: position 3,798,784 of record NZ_CP027728.1, read on the forward strand.
GCTATTGCTAACACCAGTTTGCGAACTTGAACCATAGCCTCATCCTTTGTCTGAACACTCCCCGGCTTTCGAGAAGGTTGGTAACCGCTGCCATAAGGCATGGCGAGCCGATAGGTCACCGACGCGCTTGTGTTCCGCTTTTGGCCAAGCATAGCGCTTGGTGAGAATCAATCTACAAATTGGCGCCAAGTATCTTTTACGCAAGGTCTTTTATCAACAACCGCGCCAGCTGCACGGCATTGAGCGCAGCGCCTTTGCGTACGTTATCTGACGTCAGCCACACATTTAGTTCCGCCGGGTCGTCCACACCTGCGCGGACCCGTCCTACATAAACAACGTCCTGCCCCACCGCATCGCCTACTGCCGTTGGGTAATCGCCCGCCTCGACCAGCTCGATACCCGGCGCCGCATCGAGTACACGGTTCACCTCAGCTAGATCGGCCGGCGCCCCCAACTGCAGCGACACAGTCAGGCTATCGCCAAAAAACACCGGGGCTTGAACGCAGGTTGCGGAAATCTTCAGCAAAGGAGTTTCCAGCACGGCCCGCAGTTCATGTACGAGACGTTTCTCCAGGGCTGTGTGACCTTGGGCGTCTGGCGTGCCGACTTGTGCCAGCAGGTTGAAGGCCACTTGCCGGTCAAAGAAGGTCGGCTCCAACGGGCGTACATTCAACAGCTCGGCCGTCTGGCGGGCCAACTCGCTGACGGCCTCGCGGCCCAGGGCCGACACGGCCAGGTTGGCGGTGACGCTCACGCGCTGGATATCCAGCAGACCGCGCAACGGCGCCAGCAGCACCGCCAGGTTGGTGGCGGACGGGCTCGGGCTAGCGATTTGAAAGGGTTTTTTCAAGCCCTTGAGCACATGAGCGTTGGCTTCCGGCACCACGGGCGGCGCCTGTTCGGCAGGCAATGCGCCAGACAGGTCGATCACCGAGCAACCGGCGGCGATGGCACGTGGGGCGAAGCTCAGGGTCACCGCCGGGCCGGCCGCGAAAAAGGCCAACTGCGCCTTGCTGAAGTCGAATTCATCGACTTCCTTGACCCGCACGTTCTTGCCCCGGAACGGTACCGATGCACCGGCGGAGTTGTTGCCGGCCAGCAAATACAGGGTGCCTACCGGGAAGTCCAGCTCTTCGAGAATCTGCACCAGGGTTTCGCCAACGGTACCGGTGGCGCCGATCACGGCGATTTCAAAGGTCTGGGTCATGGGGCTGCCTCGGGCATTGCGGGGGGAGCGGCACTTTACCGGGTGGTTGGGGGTGAGGCAATTAGCCTGGGGGTTTGTGGTGTGGCTGAGGGCCCCATCGGGAGCAAGCCCCCTCCCACACTTGAATGTGTTCACAGGTCAACATGTGGGAGGGGCGGTGCGACGATTCGACTTGCCCCCGATAGCGTCCGAAAGAACAATAAAAAAACCCCGCGCCTGTCACCAGAACGCGGGGCTCTTCAAAGCCTGCAAGCGATCAACGCTCCAGCAGAATCCGCAGCATGCGACGCAGCGGCTCAGCCGCGCCCCACAACAGCTGGTCGCCCACGGTGAACGCGCCGAGGAACTGGCTGCCCATGTTCAGCTTGCGCAGGCGGCCCACCGGTACATTCAGGGTGCCGGTGACCTTGGTTGGGCTCAGCTCCTGCATGCTGATCTCACGGTTGTTCGGCACCAGCTTGACCCAGGGGTTGTGCTGGCTGATCAGCCCTTCGATATCGGCGATCGGCACGTCTTTGTTCAGTTTGATGGTCAACGCCTGGCTATGGCAACGCATGGCGCCAATGCGTACGCAGATGCCGTCCACCGGAATCGGGTTCTTGAAGCGCCCGAGGATCTTGTTGGTCTCGGCCTGGGCCTTCCACTCTTCGCGGCTCTGGCCGTTCGGCAGTTCCTTGTCGATCCACGGGATCAGGCTACCGGCCAACGGCACGCCGAAGTTTTCGGTCGGATAGGCGTCGCTGCGCATGGCTTCGGCCACGCGGCGGTCGATATCGAGGATCGCACTGGCCGGGTCGGCCAATTGATCGGCCACCGCCGCGTGGGTTGCGCCCATCTGCTTGATCAGCTCGCGCATGTTCTGCGCACCGGCGCCGGAGGCCGCCTGGTAGGTCATGGCGCTCATCCACTCGACCAGGCCGGCTTCGAACAAGCCACCCAGGCCCATCAGCATCAGGCTGACGGTGCAATTGCCGCCGACGTAGTTCCGAGTGCCGGCATCCAGTTGCTGGTCGATAACCTTGCGGTTGACCGGGTCGAGGATGATCACTGCATCGTCCTGCATGCGCAGGCTCGACGCGGCGTCGATCCAGTAGCCCTGCCAGCCGGCTTCGCGTAGCTTGGGGAAGACTTCGCTGGTGTAGTCGCCGCCCTGGCACGTCAGGATCACATCGAGGGTCTTCAGCTCTTCAATGCTATAGGCGTCTTTGAGCGGGGCAATATCCTTGCCCACGGACGGCCCTTGGCCACCTACGTTCGAAGTGGTGAAAAACACCGGCTCGATAAGATCGAAATCCTGCTCTTCCAGCATCCGCTGCATGAGCACGGAACCGACCATACCGCGCCAACCGATCAGACCTACACGTTTCATCGCAACTACACCTTGTTAAAAAGTGGGCCGCCTTGCAGCGATAACTGCAAGCGGGCCCGAGAGATTACAGATTCCGCAGCGCGGCGACTACAGCGTCGCCCATTTCTTGCGTGCCAACCTTGGTGCAACCCTGCGACCAGATGTCGCCGGTGCGCAAACCCTGGTCGAGCACCAGGCTCACGGCTTTCTCGATCGCGTCGGCCGCGTCAACCAGGTTGAAGCTGTAACGCAGCATCATCGACACCGACAAAATGGTCGCCAGCGGGTTGGCGATACCTTGGCCGGCAATGTCCGGCGCTGAGCCGTGGCAAGGCTCGTACATGCCTTTGTTGTTGGTATCCAGGGACGCCGACGGCAGCATGCCGATGGAACCGGTGAGCATCGAGGCCTGGTCGGACAGGATGTCGCCGAACAGGTTGTCGGTGACGATCACGTCGAACTGCTTCGGCGCACGTACCAGTTGCATGGCGGCGTTGTCGACGTACATGTGGCTCAGTTCGACGTCCGGGTAGTCCTTGGCGACTTCTTCAACGATTTCCCGCCACAGTTGGCTGGAGGCCAATACGTTGGCCTTGTCCACCGAGCAGACCTTCTTGCCGCGCACGCGGGCCAAGTCGAAACCGACGCGGGCGATACGGCGAATTTCGCTCTCGCTGTACGGCAGGGTGTCATAGGCCTGGCGCTCGCCGTTCGCAAGTTCGCGCACCCCGCGTGGCGAGCCGAAATAGATACCGCCAGTCAGCTCACGCACGATCAGGATGTCCAGGCCGGCGACCACTTCCGGCTTGAGGCTCGACGCCTCGGCCAACTGCGGGTAAAGAATCGCCGGGCGCAGGTTACCGAACAGGCCCAGTTGCGCGCGGATTTTCAACAGGCCGCGCTCAGGGCGGATATCACGCTCGATCTTGTCCCACTTCGGCCCACCCACGGCGCCCAGCAGCACGGCGTCGGCGGCGCGGGCGCGCTCCAGGGTCTCGTCGGCCAGGGGCACGCCGTGCTTATCGATGGCCGCGCCGCCGATCACGTCGTGGCTCAGCTCGAAGCCCAGGCTGTACTTGCTGTTGGCGAGTTCCAGGACCTTGACCGCTTCGGCCATGATTTCCGGACCGATACCGTCGCCAGGGAGAATCAGAATCTGCTTGCTCATGGGTTCCTCATTTCATCGAGCGACCTGCCCTTGGGCAGGTCGGGAAAAATCAATCAGCGTTCGGCCCACACCACCAGCACGTCGGTGCTGAAAGTGCCGTCGGCTTGAATTTCGTAATAATCGCGCACTTCCTGGCCCATCGCCTGTTGCAACTCCAGGATCGCCGCGCGCAAGGCCGGCGGGGTGCGCATGCGCTCGACCCACGAGGTGTATTCCAGACGCAGGCGTTGGCGGCTGCTGTTGCGTACATGCAAACCGGCTTCGCTGAGCTGGCGCATCCACTCGGCGGCAGAATAATCGCGCACATGGCTGGTGTCGCGCAGCACTTCAACGGTTTGCAGGTAAGTGTCCAGCAGCGGGCTGCCCGGTGACAACACATCCACGAACGCTGCTACGCCACCGGGTTTGAGCACCCGACGCACTTCGCGCAGGGCCAGGCCGAGGTCGCTCCAATGGTGGGCGGAGTAGCGGCTGAACACGAAGTCGAATTCGCCATCGGCAAACGGCAGGCGTTCAGCCGCGCCGTTAACCGTGCTGATATTGGTCAAACCGCGATCTTGCGCAGCGGCGGCGACCACATCAAGCATCTGCTGGGACAGGTCGTAGGCCACCACTTCCTTGACCAGCGGGGCCACCTGGAAACTCACATGCCCGGCACCGCAGCCCAAGTCCAGCAGTCGCGCCGCGCCCTGCCCGGCCAGTTCGGCCTGGAGCAGTGCGAATTCGGTGCCTTGGGCGTGCACGGCACTGCTCAGGTAGGCAGAGGCTTGCTCGCCGAATTGTTTTTGCACAACTTGGGTATGGGCGGTGCTGGTCATGGGCTTTCCTTGGGTTTTGTGGTGTTGACACTGGCCTCATCGGGGGCAAGCCCCCTCCCACATTTGGAATGCGTACACCTGTGGGAGGGGGCTTGCCCCCGATAGCGGCGATCCTGCCTACATCAATCGCGAAACAACCAGGGCTGGCTAGCCCGATGCTTTGCTTCAAACGCTGCAATCGCGTCGCCGTCCTGCAAAGTCAGGCCGATATCATCCAGGCCATTGATCAGGCAGTGCTTGCGGAAGGCATCCACCTCGAAGTGGTACACCTTGCCGTCCGGGCGGGTCACGGTCTGCGCGGCCAGGTCCACGGTCAGTTGGTAGCCCACATTGGCTTCCACTTGCTGGAACAGCTCATCCACTTCGGCGTCGCTCAAGATGATCGGCAGCAAGCCGTTCTTGAAGCTGTTGTTGAAGAAGATGTCGGCGTAGCTCGGCGCGATGATGCTGCGAAAGCCATATTCTTCCAGGGCCCACGGCGCGTGTTCACGGCTGGAGCCGCAACCGAAGTTTTCCCGGGCCAGCAACACGCTGGCGCCCTGGTATCGCTCGGCGTTGAGCACGAAATCCTTGTTCAGCGGGCGCTTGGAGTTGTCCTGGTAGGCGTAGCCCACGTCCAGGTAGCGCCATTCGTCGAACAGGTTGGGGCCAAACCCGGTGCGCTTGATCGACTTCAAGAACTGCTTGGGGATGATCTGGTCGGTGTCCACGTTGGCACGGTCCAACGGCGCTACCAGACCGGTATGCTGGGTAAAAGCTCTCATCGGGTTTTCCTTTAGATCAATTCGCGAACGTCGATGAAACGACCGTTGACGGCAGCGGCGGCAGCCATGGCCGGGCTGACCAGGTGAGTACGGCCACCGGCGCCCTGACGCCCTTCGAAGTTACGGTTGGAGGTCGATGCGCAATGCTCGCCGGATTCCAACCGGTCCGGGTTCATCGCCAGGCACATGGAGCAGCCCGGCTCACGCCATTCGAAACCGGCTTCGAGGAAGATCTTGTCCAGGCCCTCGGCTTCGGCCTGGGCTTTGACCAGCCCCGAGCCTGGCACCACGATGGCTTGCTTGATGGTCGAGGCCACTTTGCGGCCTTTGGCGATCACGGCGGCAGCGCGCAGGTCTTCGATCCGCGAGTTGGTGCAGGAGCCGATGAACACGCGATCCAGCTGGATATCGGTAATCGCCTGGTTGGCCTTCAGGCCCATGTACTTGAGGGCGCGCTCGATGGAGCCGCGCTTGACCAGGTCGGGTTCCTGGGCCGGGTCCGGCACGTTCTGGTCGACGGCCAGCACCATTTCCGGTGATGTGCCCCAGCTGACTTGCGGTTTGATCTGGGTTGCGTCGAGCTCGACCACGGTGTCGAACACCGCATCGGCGTCGGACACCAGGTCTTTCCAGGCGTGCATCGCTGCGTCCCAATCGGCGCCTTTCGGTGCGAATGGGCGACCCTTGACGTATTCGATGGTTTTTTCGTCCGCCGCCACCATGCCCACGCGGGCACCGGCTTCGATGGACATGTTGCAGATGGTCATGCGGCCTTCGATGGACAGGTCACGAATGGCGCTGCCGGCGAACTCGATGGCATGCCCGTTACCGCCGGCGGTGCCGATCTTGCCGATCACCGCCAGCACGACGTCCTTGGCGGTCACGCCGAACGGCAACTGGCCTTCGACGCGTACCAGCATGTTCTTCATTTTCTTGGCCACCAGGCACTGGGTGGCGAACACATGCTCCACCTCGGACGTGCCGATGCCATGGGCCAGGGCACCAAAGGCACCGTGGGTCGAGGTGTGCGAGTCACCGCACACCACCGTCATGCCCGGCAAGGTCGCGCCCTGCTCCGGGCCGATCACGTGGACGATACCTTGACGCACGTCATTCATCTTGAATTCGGTGATGCCATATTCGTCGCAATAGTCGTCGAGGGTCTGCACCTGCAAGCGCGACACAGTATCGACAATGGCGTCGATCCCGCCCTTGCGCTCCGGGGTGGTCGGCACGTTGTGGTCCGGCGTGGCGATGATGGAGTCGACGCGCCATGGCTTGCGCCCGGCCAGCCGCAGGCCTTCGAACGCTTGGGGCGAGGTCACTTCATGGATGATGTGACGGTCGATGTAGATCAGCGACGACCCATCATCGCGCCGTTTCACTTCATGGGAATCCCAAAGCTTGTCGTAAAGCGTTTTGCCGGCCATCAGTCGGTCCTCATCAGCGGTGTTTCTATGCGCCGGGCTTTTCTATAACCCTTTGGCTTGTGAGGCTGATGGTATGGCGCTAGATTAAATAACTCAAATTCATATTTTTCATGCTTTGGATTACCAACTGGAATACCACCATGGACCTGGCCAACCTCAACGCCTTTATCGCTATCGCCGAGACCGGCAGCTTCTCCGGCGCCGGTGAGCGCCTGTACCTGACCCAACCGGCCATCAGCAAACGCATCGCCGGCCTGGAGCAACAATTGAAAGTGCGCCTGTTCGATCGCCTGGGCCGTGAAGTGGGCCTGACCGAAGCCGGGCGAGCTTTGCTGCCGCGTGCTTATCAGATCCTGAATGTGCTGGACGACACCCGCCGCGCCCTGACCAACCTCACTGGAGAAGTCAGCGGGCGCCTCACGCTGGCGACCAGCCACCATATCGGCCTGCATCGCCTACCGCCGGTCCTGCGTACCTTCACTCGGCAGTACCCGAACGTGGCGCTGGATATTCAATTCCTCGATTCAGAAGTGGCCTACGAAGAAATCCTCCACGGTCGCGCCGAAGTGGCAGTGATCACCCTGGCGCCCGAGCCGCACAACCTGGTGCGCGCGACGCCGGTATGGGACGACCCGCTGGATTTCGTGGTGGCCCCCGAACACAGCCTGATCAGCAAAGGCTCCGTCAGCCTGGCCGATATCGCCGGGCACCCTGCGGTGTTTCCCGGAGGGAACACCTTTACCCACCATATTGTCAGCCGTCTATTCGAGGCCCAGGGGCTGACGCCGAACATCGCCATGAGCACCAACTACCTGGAGACGATCAAAATGATGGTGTCCATCGGCCTGGCCTGGAGCGTGTTGCCACGCACCATGCTCGACGCCCAGGTGGCAAGTATCGCTTTGCCGGGCATACAGCTCAGTCGCCAGCTAGGCTATATCGTGCACACCGAAAGGACGCTGTCGAACGCTGCGCGGGCTTTCATGAGCCTATTGGATGCACAGGTCGATCTGCCAGGGATACCGGCATGACATTGTGCGGCCTCGGGTTTCAGGTAAACCGCGCTGTCTTCCATCGAGCCAAGGCCCTTTGAATAATGCCCAACCCCGTTGATTCCGTGCCACCGCTGCCCCGCATCCACGCCCTGGACCCTCAAGAGGCGGAACAACGCTGGGACAGCGCCCCGCAACTGCTGTCGGCGCTCAATGCCGCGCGGCTGGGCGCGTGGTGCTGGGAAATCGAAACGGGGAACATCAGCTGGTCGCGAGGCACTCAGGCATTGTTTGGCTACGACCCGCGCCAGCCGCTGCCCAACGACCTCAATTACCTCGACCTGCTGGCGCAGGAAGACCGTGCTCGCGTAGTGCGCGCGTTTCATGCGGTGCTGGCCGGCGAACCGGTCGAACAGGCCATGCATCACCGCATCCAGTGGCCCGATGGCAGCCAGCACTGGCTGGAAATCAATGGCAGCCTGGTGCCGGACAAAAACGGCAGGCGCCGGATGATCGGGGTGATCCGCGAGATCACTCACCAGCGCGAGCGGGAACAGGCGCTCAGCCACTCTGAAAAGCGCTTCGCCACGCTCTTCCACCTGTGCCCGAACATGGTGCTGCTGACGCGTCAGGCCGACGGCCTGATCAGCGAGGCCAACCAGCATTTCGAGATGCTGTTCGGCTGGCCGGTGGCTCAAGCCATCGGCCGCACCACTCTGGAGCTGGGCCTGTGGCGTCATCCGGAGCAGCGTGCACACCTGGTCAAGGCCACCCAGCGCAAAGGTGAATCCATCACCATGGAAGTGCAGTTCTGCGCCAGCAACGGGCAGATCCACGATGGCACGCTCAGCGCGCAAAAGGTCGAACTGGACGGCGAGGCCTATCTGATCAGCACTTTCCTCGACACCACCGAGCGCAAAAACGCCGAGCAAGCGCTGAAAGACAGTCAGGAACGCCTGGATCTGGCGCTGGACTCGGCACAGTTGGGCACCTGGGACTGGCACATTCCCACCGGCATGCTCTACGGCTCGGCCCGCGCCGCCCAACTCCACGGCCTGCCGTGCGAACCCTTCCACGAATCCTTCGATGCATTTTTTGAAGGCATGTCCGATGCGGACCGCGAGGGCATGCGCCATGCCTACCGCAACCTGCGTGAAGGCCCGGGCGACAATTACCAGCTGACCTATCGCGTGCCGGTCGAGGACGGCAGCTCGCGCTATCTGGAAAGCCGCGCACGCCTGTATCGCGATGAATCCGGCAAGCCCCTGCGCATGGCCGGGACCTTGCTCGATATCACCGATCAGGTGGAGCGCGAACAACGCCTGAGCGCTTCCGAGGAGAAATTCGCCAGCCTGTTCCAGGCCAGCCCCGATCCAATCTGCGTCACCTGCCTGGATAGCGGCGCGTTTATCGAGATCAACCCGGCGTTCACCCAGACCTTTGGCTGGACCGCCGCCGAAGTGTTCGACAAAAGCGCCGAGCAGATCGGCTTGTGGGATGAGTCGAGCAAGCGCCTGCAACGCATCGAGCGGGTGATTCGCGAGCAGTCATTGAGCAATGTGGCCATCGTGGTGCATGCCAAGAACGGCCAGAGCCTGACCTGCGTGATTTCCAGCCGCCTGGTCAAGGTCAATGAGCAGCCGTGTATCGTCACCACCCTGCGCGACATCACCCAGCAGCAACGCTCGGAGGCGGCCCTCAAGGCCAGTGAAGAGAAGTTCGCCAAGGCCTTCCATTCCAGCCCCGACGCCATATCGATCACCGAGCGCGACACCGGTCGATATGTGGAGGTCAATGACGGGTTTTGCCGCCTGACCGGCTATCGCGCCGAAGAAGCCATCGGCCTCACCCTGTACCAGATTGGCATCTGGGCCGATGAAAACCAGCGTACCGCGCTGTTGGCCGAGCTGCAGATCAAGGGGCGCATCCATCATCTGGAAATGCTTTGGCACAACAAACTGGGCGACGTGCTGGCGGTGGAGGTGTCGGTCGAGCCGATTACCCTGAATGAAACGCCGTGCCTGCTACTGACCGCACGTGACGTGAGCCTGCTGAAAAACGCCCAGGCCCAGATCCGCCACCTGGCCTATCACGACCCGCTGACCAATCTGCCCAACCGTGCGCTGCTGATGGACCGCCTGAGCCAGCAGATCGCCCTGCTCAAGCGCCATAACCTGAGGGGCGCCTTGCTGTTTCTCGACCTCGACCATTTCAAGCATATCAACGACTCCCTCGGCCACCCGGTGGGCGACACCGTACTGAAAATCGTCACCGCACGCCTGGAAGCCAGCGTGCGCATGGAAGATACGGTGGCGCGCCTGGGCGGTGATGAGTTCGTGGTGCTGCTCAGCGGCCTGGAGGGCTCACGCACGCAAGTCAGCGGCCAGGTGCAGGAACTGGCCGATACCCTGCGCGAATTGCTCTCTGAGCCGATGTTTCTCGACGGCCACCGCCTGCAAGTAACGCCAAGCATCGGCGTGGCGTTGATCCCCGACCATGGCACCACGCCCGCCGATTTGCTCAAGCGCGCCGACATCGCCCTGTACCGCGCCAAGGATTCCGGGCGCAACACCATTCAGATGTTCCACAACAGCATGCAGAAAACCGCCAGCGAGCGCCTGCGCATGGAAACCGACCTGCGCCTGGCCTTGTCACGCGGCGAATTCAGTGTGCATTACCAGCCCCAGGTGGATGCGCGCGGCAACAAGATTGTCGGCGCCGAGGCTCTGGTGCGCTGGCAGCATCCCCAACTGGGTGCGCAGTCGCCGGCCGAATTTATCAAGGTGCTGGAAGACAGCGGCTTGATCCTGGAAGTGGGCACCTGGATCCTCGACGAAGCGTGCAGCGCATTTGCGCAGTTGATTGCCGACGGCCTGGTGGACCCGCTGAATTTCAGCCTGTGCGTGAATATCAGCCCCCGGCAGTTTCGCCAGAACGACTTTGTGGAACGGGTCGAACGCAGCCTCACGCTGCACCAACTGCCCTACAGTTTGCTGAAGCTGGAAATCACTGAAGGCATCGTGATCCAGAACCTGGACGATACGGTGTTGAAAATGCGTCGCCTGAAAAAACTCGGCATCAGCTTTGCGATGGATGACTTTGGTACGGGCTACTCATCCCTGACCTACCTCAAGCGCCTGCCGGTGGATGCGTTGAAAATCGACCAGTCGTTCGTGCGCGACGCGACGCACGATCCCAATGACGCTGAAATCATCCGCGCCATTGTCGCCATGGCCCGCAGCTTGAATCTGGAGGTGATCGCCGAAGGCGTGGAAACTACGGAGCAACTGGCGTTCCTGCAAAAGCTCGGCTGTCATTTGTACCAGGGGTATTTGCATAGTCGGCCATTGCCGATAGAGGGGTTCAGGCAGTTGTTGAAATAGATGTTTTTGAAACCCAGCATTGAAACAAATGCAGCCTGGGTTATCCCTGCCCAGGTGCATCACGGTCACATCAGTGCGACGGCATGACCATGCGTCGGGACTCGTCCCTGTTTCCCCCATAACTCCTCGCGGCCGTTGATGACGGCCACCGAATGCCCGGTCCGGTTGCACATGCCTATCTGCCCTTGGGCAAGCTCACGTACCGACACTCTTTTCATGTGGCCTTTCAACCCAAGGCGTAGAAAGCCTTCTCCCGGACCGCTCTCATCCTCTCCATCGTTCAGACTGCGGATCGCGGCCTGAAAACTGCGACCGGCCGTACGATCGTTGTTTTCCATCTGCGCACGCTTGGCGCTGACGGCGAACAGAAACTGCGCATCCTTCAGCATGCCGGTGTCGGGCCCGCTGAACTTGGCGCCCCGGGCGCCCTCCGCCAGCTCGCGGTCGGTCAATGTGAGCCGAAAGCCATCACGCATGAACACCTGATAACCGTCGTTCGTCCTGGTCACCTCCTTGAAAATATCCGTGGGGCTTTGACCGAATCGATACATCGCAGCCTTGATCGCCGACACTGTTACACAATTGCCATCCGGGCCTTGGCGGAAGCCACTCCAGATATTGTCCGGCTTCGCACCGCCGCGCTTGGTCGACAAACCCGGAATGTTCGCTGCGGCATCAGGCTTGGGTAATACCGGTTGGGGCGTTACCTGCGGAACAATAGGCGGGGGTAAAGGATTAGTGTCAGGAACATGCTTGTCTTTTTTATCAGCTACGAGAGCGAGCAGCTGAGTAAAGAATGAATTAAAGAAAGCCATGACTGCATTGACCAATGGCAAGTCAATCCCGACATTTGGCAAACTTTGCGATCTATCACCATATGCCATGACAGGCATTGTGCTGACCGACTCGCGACCGACATTGGGTCTGATCGTAGTCTCATTACTTGCAGTGAGTGCATCGATTGACAGGGACGGCCTTACATCAATGACCCGAGCAATATTATTAATTGGAAAGAGTGACATAGAGTTCTCCACACAGGCATCTCCTCGAAACTAACTTTCGAAAAGATGCCTGCACTTGTAAAGGATTGAAACGCGACAGCTATCGTTAGAACCTGGAACTTAGCCGATGATTAAAGCGTCCATGCCTGCCAGCGTCGACAGGACCTGGACTGGTCAGATCCGGGGCAGGAGTGTCGGGCAAAGGCGTCGGTTTTGTATCCGGCAACACCTGGGGTTGAGGCTTGATATCCATCGGCACGTTCGGCCTCGGGATATTGCCCGGAAGCACCGCTGGCTGGGGCTGGGCGTCTGGCAGTATGGGTGGCTGAGGCCGCGTATCCGTGGAAACCCTCGGTGTCGGCAGTCGGTCCGGCGACACCTTTCCATCCGGGCAGTGGCAATGATTAAGGACCACATTCACCTGAACGTTTGTCTTGGGGTCATTGTTCACGCTTATCTCGGGCTTGGGCACCGTTGGCGGAAATGGCGAGGGGCGCGGCTTATTTCCGTCGGGCACGATGACCGAAACATCAGCAGGTTGCGGCAGCACTCGCACCGTGGCGGCGTCCGGTTTTACCAGCTCCTTGCGGCCATCCGGCACCACCGGCAGCGTGCCTGCGTCCGGCTTGACCAGCTCCTTGCGGGCATCCGGCAGCACCGGCAACTTGCCTGCGTCCGGCTTGACCAACTCCTTGCGGGCATCCGGCAGCACCGGCAACTTGCCTGCGTCCGGCTTGACCAGCTCCTTGGGGGCATCCGGCAGCACCGGCAACTTGCCTGCATCCGGCTTGATCAGCTCCTTGGGGGCATCCGGCAGCACCGGCAACTTGCCTGCATCCGGCTTGACCAGCTCCTTGCGGGTGTCCGGCAGCACCGGCAACTTGCCTGCATCCGGCTTGACGAGCTCCTTGCGGGTGTCCGGCGCAACCGGTTGTTTGTCCGGATCGGGCTTAATCGTAGTCTTGCCTGAAAATATGTCGCGCATGGTCCTGAAGATACCTTCCAGCATATCGAACAGTTGCCGCAAAGCAGTCTCGGGGGTCAGCGCCGTATTGCGCAAACTTTGAGTATCGTCAAGACGCAATGACGTCTGCAGCACTGTTGCGCCAGGGGTCTGAGCGTTCGGCCTTACAATAAGCTTATTGTTCGAAACTGTTGGCTGATCAAGGCCAGATGTATCGCCCCTTACCAAAGGCGGAGTGTGAATCGACATAGACATTCGCGAGTTCCTTTATTCCATACAACCTGACCGGTTAATGGCCAGAGGGAGTGATAGTTTTAAGACTGAATAACCACAGCGCTGTTTCGCAGTCCCCCCATTCGTGGGGAGTTAGGCTATCGAGTTCCGAAATTCGCAGTTCATATAAGGAAACCAAAGCGCATTATCAGACTTTGCCTCATGGACAATTTACGCCAAGCCTTGATTCATGGCTTATTTGAGGTTCAAGTGTGGTCACACGCGCTAATACTCGGTAGGCAAGTCACTCATCGATAACATTTCGCGCATCTACCCGTCGGTGGTTTGTGTTAATTCGCCGACAAAAAAAGGCGCCTGCAGTGGCGCCTTCTTTAGATGGATATAAGCAGTGGTCGTTGACTGGCGTCAGGCAGCCAGTGGATGAGGCATCCCCAGCAGGCGACTGACCTGCTCCAGGTCGGTCTCGCGGCGCATCGCCGTAAACAGCTCCACCGCCTCAGGGTAGTTGCGCGTCAGCATCGCCAGCCATTGCTTCAAGCGGCCGGGCGCTTGGCGCTCAGTCAATTGCGCCACCGATTGGGTCCAGAACTCCTGGAGCATCGGCTGCATTTCGGCCCAGGTCATTTCCACCACCTCTTGCCCTGCGCGCGCCGCCGCGATCTGCCGCGCCAGGTCAGGGCGCGCCACCAGGCCACGGCCCAGCATGATGTCTTCGGCGCCGCTGACTTCGCGGCAACGCTGCCAATCTTCGACGCTCCAGATGTCACCATTGGCAAACACCGGCACCTTGACCACGTCCTGCACCCGCGGGATCCACTCCCAATGGGCCGGCGGCTTGTAGCCATCGGTTTTAGTACGTGCATGCACCACGATATGCGCGGCGCCGCCTTCGGCCAGCGCCGTGGCGCAGACCAGCGCACCATCCGGGCTGTCGAAGCCCAGGCGCATTTTAGCGGTGACCGGGATATGGGCCGGCACCGCACGGCGCACATGCTCGACGATCCGATTGAGCAGCTCCGGCTCCTTGAGCAGCACGGCACCGCCTCGGGACTTGTTAACGGTCTTGGCCGGGCAGCCGAAGTTCAAGTCGATCACCTGCGACCCCAACTCGCAGGCCAGGGCGGCGTTTTCCGCCAGGCATACCGGGTCAGACCCCAGCAACTGCACGCGCAGCGGCACGCCCGCCGCAGTCTGGGCGCCATGCAGCAGTTCCGGGGCGAGCTTGTGGAAATAGGCAGGGGTGAGCAGGCGGTCGTTGACGCGGATGAATTCGGTCACGCACCAGTCGATACCGCCCACGCGGGTCAGCACGTCCCGCAGGATGTTGTCGACCAACCCCTCCATGGGCGCCAAAGCAATTTGCATGGAAAACACTCAACAAAAATCGTGACGCAGTTTACTGGGTTTCCCCCAACAACCGTTAACCCCCTGTCAGCGCAGGCCCGTAGCCCTCGATAAACTCGACGGGCATGCGTTTGGGCCTGCCGCTGGACAACTCGATGCACACGAAGGTGGTTTGCGCGCGCAGCAAGGTGGCGCCGTCACGCGGGCGTATCAGCTGGAAACGGCGCGTCATCTTCAGACGCTGGTCCCAATCGACGATCCACGTGGCCAGTTGCAGTTCATCGCCTTCGTAGCCGGCCGCCAGGTAGTCGATCTCATGACGCACCACGGCCATGGCGCGGTCCAGACGCCGATACTCGGTGAGGTCCAGCCCCAGGCGCTGGGAATGGCGCCAGGCGCAACGCTCCAGCCAGGACACGTACACCGCGTTATTGGCGTGCCCCAGGCCGTCGATGTCCTCAGGGGCGACCTGCAGATCGATGATAAACGGCGTTGCCAAATCCCAGCCCATGCCTTGCTCCAGTCGATTGATGTCGGCGGGCGCAGTGTATCAGGCGGTTTGGCGCGCCTGTAAATGGCAGCTTGCCAATAGGGCAAGTACGCCTTCGATCACGCGCGGGTCGGCCAGGACCTTCTGATGCCCGCCCTGCTCCAGGCGCAGCAGGCAGCTGTCGAACCAGGCTTCGTGGATGGCTTGAGAGGCCTTGACCGGGACGAACGTATCGTCTTCGGCATGCACGATCAGGCCGGGAAGGTTCATGTGGTAATGGGCGACATCCAAGTGCTTGAGCGGCATACCGAAAGACAGCTCCACCGCGTGGATAAACGCTGAACGCGCGCGCGGCGGCAAACCCACCATTCGCGTGAAACCGCGCAGCGCATCGAGGAACCGCGACGGCGCAGCGATGCTCACCAACGCCTGCGTGCGCAGTCCCAGTTGCACCGCAAGCATCGCGCTGGCGCCGCCCATCGAGTGGCCGACCACCGCATGCAGCGCAGGCAACTCAGCCGCCGCCTCGAGCATGGCACGGGCGAACAACAGCACGTTTGCTTCGCGCCCCGGCGAATGCCCATGGGCCGGGCCGTCCAGCGCAATCACCGAATAGCCGTTCTCTACCAATGCCGTAATCAGGCTGGCGAACTGGGTAGGCCGCCCTTCCCAACCGTGCATCAGCAACACCGCCGGCCCCTGCCCCCAGCGCAGCGCCGACAAGCCGAAACGCAAGGTGATGCGCTCCGATTGCGCCAGCAACGGCAGCTCCCACGCTCGCGGCGGCAGCTCACGGGGCGTCATGAAGGTGCGACGCATCCTGTTGGCCGCCACTTGCGGTGCAAGTCGGCCGACAGTGCCGTTGAAGCCCCGAACCCAGGTCAAGTCGCCCATGCGGTGAACCCTCTTCAGCGTACCGCCGACTTGGCGGCGCGCAATACACGATCGGACAGCTCGCCGGGGCCGAGGGCCCGCGCCAGTGTCAGGCCGCCGATCATCAACGCCATGTCGGCCAGCGCCTTGTCGGTGTCTTCCGGGCTGGCCGCCAGTTGGGCCGCCATCAGTTCGCAGTGTTCGCTCAAGGCCTGGCGGAATTCGTCCGGCAAACGGCCCATCTCGCCGACGGTCGCCGGCAGCGGGCACGCCTGGGCGGTGGAATCGCGGTGTTTGCGCGACAAGTAAAACGCCGCCACCAGGCTTCGGCGCTCTTCGCCGGTGAGTGTTGAGTCGATGTCTTCGATCGCCGCGCGGCGCCTGGCCAGCAACTGGGTGAACGCCTCCAGCATCAGCGCGTCCTTGCTTTCAAAGTGCGCGTAAAAACCACCGACCGTCAGCCCCGCCGCGCCCATGACTTCGCCGACGCTCGGCTCAGCCGGGCCACGCTGGACCAATGCCGCGCTGGCAGCCTGCAATATGCGTTCGCGAGTTTGCGCTTTCTTGTCGCTCATCAAAGCCTCCGTCTGTCATGGGTTGAATATTATTACCATAATAATATTGCGCAAGCGAGAAGCGTGACCACTGGTCAGAACGCAAAAAGGAAGTAAGGAGAGAGTTGGCCAAACGCCAGACAAACAAAAGGGCCATTCAATAATTGAATGACCCTTAAAAATCCCGCAAAGCGGGTAATCGTGGCGTCCCCTAGGGGACTCGAACCCCTGTTACCGCCGTGAAAGGGCGGTGTCCTAGGCCACTAGACGAAGGGGACACAAACCTTCTGTACAGTGATCGGTGCTTGGACCGATCGATTCAAGGACGGTGTGGCCGCAACCTTGAACCTGTAAATTGGTGGAGCTAAACGGGATCGAACCGTTGACCTCTTGCATGCCATGCAAGCGCTCTCCCAGCTGAGCTATAGCCCCGATTTTTCGCCTGGCGGCGCAGCAGACCTTTCGAACTGCTTGTTGAAACTGGCGTCCCCTAGGGGACTCGAACCCCTGTTACCGCCGTGAAAGGGCGGTGTCCTAGGCCACTAGACGAAGGGGACAAAACCTTCTGTACAACTGATCGGCGCTGAGTGCCGATCGATTCAAGGACGGTGTGGCCATACCTTGAACCTGTAAATTGGTGGAGCTAAACGGGATCGAACCGTTGACCTCTTGCATGCCATGCAAGCGCTCTCCCAGCTGAGCTATAGCCCCTCATCGGTGAGGACGGGGCGAATCTTAATGGCGGTTTCGAAACGTGTCAAATTTATTTTCAACAATTTTCAAAATTTTTTGCCGGGATAACAATCACTTACCGACGAAACCCCGGAAAACCGGGGTTTCGTCCCTGCAGCCGCCTGCTTAAGCGATAGCGCCCAGCAGTTTTTCCCACTCTTTGTTTTCTTTCTTTGAAACACCACCAAGCAAATCAAGGGCTTGGCGCAGACGGAAACGCGTGAGGTCCGGGCCGAGGATTTCCATCGCGTCGAGCACCGACACCGAACTGGCCTGCCCGGTAATCGCGGCAAACATCAGCGGCATGGCATCGCGCAACTTCAGTTCCAGGGACTCGACCACCGCCTGGATCGTCGCCGTGATCGCATCCTTCTCCCACTGGCGCAGGCTTTCGAGCTTCCACAGGATCAACTGCATCAGCTGGCGTACCTGGTCACCCGAGAGCTTTTTCGATTCGAACAGCTTGACGTCCGGGTTCACGCCACCGGCGAAGAAGAAGCTGGCCAACGGCGCGACCTGGCTGAACGTCTCCACCCTGCCCTGCACCAGCGGCGCGATCTTCATCATGTACTCGGGGTTGAGCGCCCATTGCTGCACACGGCTGGCGAACTCTTCCACCGGCAGGTCACGCAGCCACTGGCCGTTGAGCCACGACAGCTTCTCGATATCGAAAATCGGCCCGCCCAGGGAGACGCGGGACAGGTCGAAATTATCGACCATTTCCTGCAGCGAGAACTTCTCGCGCTCATCCGGCATGGACCAGCCCATGCGCCCCAGATAGTTGAGCATCGCCTCGGGCATGAAGCCCATGCGCTCGTAGAAGGTCACCGACGTAGGGTTCTTGCGCTTGGACAGCTTGCTCTTGTCGGGGTTACGCAGCAGCGGCATGTAGCACAACTGCGGCTGTTCCCAGCCGAAGTATTCGTAAAGCAGGATCAGCTTCGGCGCCGACGGCAGCCATTCTTCGCCGCGCAGCACGTGGGTGATGCCCATCAGGTGATCGTCGACCACGTTGGCGAGGAAGTACGTCGGCAGGCCGTCGGTCTTCAACAGCACCTGCATGTCCATGCGATCCCACGGGATTTCGACGTCACCGCGCAGCATGTCAGGCACCACGCATACGCCTTCGCTCGGCACTTTCATGCGGATCACATGGGGCTCGCCGGCGGCCAGGCGCGCGGCCACTTCTTCTTTCGATAGCAGCAATGCGCGGCCGTCGTAGCGCGGCGTCTCGCCACGGGCCTGTTGCTCGGCGCGCATCTGGTCGAGTTCTTCGGCGGTGCAGAAGCAGGGGAACGCATGGCCCATGTCCACCAGCTGCTGGGTGTACTTTTTATAGATGTCGCTGCGCTCGCTCTGGCGATACGGGCCGTGAGGGCCGCCGACGTCCGGGCCTTCGGCCCAGGTGATACCCAGCCAGCGCAGCGCATCGAAAATCTGCTGCTCCGACTCGCGGGTAGAGCGCAGTTGATCGGTGTCTTCGATCCGCAGGATGAATTCACCGCCGTGCTGCTTGGCAAAGCAGTAGTTGAACAGGGCGATGTAAGCAGTGCCGACGTGGGGATCCCCAGTAGGCGATGGCGCAATGCGCGTGCGGACGGTGGTCATGGCAGGTCTCGAATGGGCGATATAACTGAAAATTGAAACAAGAGGCGAATGGTAACAGCCTGGGTGATTTCTGGAAAACCGAGGCGCGGCTATCGGGGGCAAGCCCCCTCCCACAATTGACTGCGTTCACAAATTAAAAGTGTGCCATCTCCCACATCTCGATTTGTGAACACCGTTAAATGTGGGAGGGGGCTTGCCCCCGATGAGGCCGGTGAAGTCACCGCCAATCAAACCGCCAGCAAGCGCTCGCGCAACTTGCCAATCTCATCGCGCGTCTGCGCCGCGGCCTCGAACTCAAGATCCCGCGCCAACTGGTACATCTTCTCTTCCAGCTGGCGAATCCGCTTGGTGATCTCACTCGGCGAGCGCAGTTCGTTCTCGTACTTGGCGCTCTCTTCGGCGGCCTTGGCCATGCCCTTGCGCTTCTTGCTGCGCGAGCCGGGCACGGTGGCGCCTTCCATGATGTCGGCGACATCCTTGAACACGCCTTTGGGCGTGATGCCATGCTCCAGGTTGAACGCGATCTGCTTCTCACGACGGCGATCGGTCTCGCCAATCGCCCGCTCCATGGACCCGGTGATGCGGTCCGCATACAGGATCGCCCGGCCATTGAGGTTACGTGCCGCACGGCCGATGGTCTGGATCAGCGAGCGCTCGGAGCGCAGGAAACCTTCCTTGTCCGCATCCAGGATCGCCACCAGCGACACCTCCGGCATGTCCAGGCCTTCGCGCAGCAGGTTGATGCCCACCAGCACATCAAAGGTACCCAGGCGCAGGTCACGAATGATTTCCACACGCTCCACGGTGTCGATGTCCGAGTGCAGGTAGCGCACGCGCACGCCGTGGTCGGCCAGGTAATCGGTCAAGTCTTCGGACATGCGTTTGGTCAACGTGGTGACCAGCACGCGCTCTTCCAGGGCCACGCGTTTGTTGATTTCCGACAACAGGTCGTCGACCTGGGTCAGCGCCGGGCGGATTTCGATTTGCGGGTCCACCAGGCCAGTCGGGCGCACCAGCTGCTCGATCACCCGGCCGGCATGTTCGGCCTCATAGTTGCCGGGCGTGGCGGAGACAAAGATAGTCTGCGGACTGATGGCTTCCCATTCGTCAAAGCGCATCGGCCGGTTATCCAGCGCCGACGGCAGACGGAAGCCGTATTCCACCAGGGTTTCCTTACGGGAGCGGTCGCCCTTATACATCGCGCCCACTTGCGGCACGCTGACGTGGGACTCGTCGATCACCAGCAAGGCGTCCGGCGGCAGGTAATCATAGAGGGTCGGCGGCGGCGCACCGGACTCGCGGCCCGACAGGTAGCGCGAGTAGTTTTCGATGCCGTTGCAGTAGCCCAGCTCCAGGATCATCTCCAGGTCGAAGCGGGTGCGCTGCTCCAGGCGCTGGGCCTCCACCAGCTTGTTGTTGGCGCGCAGGTATTCCAGGCGCTCGGCCAACTCGACCTTGATGCCCTCGATGGCGCCCATCAGGGTTTCACGCGGGGTCACGTAGTGGCTTTTCGGGTAGAAGGTGAAGCGCGGCAGTTTGCGGATCACCTCGCCGGTCAACGGGTCGAAGGCCGACAGGCTTTCAACTTCATCGTCGAACAGCTCGATACGGATCGCTTCCAGGTCGGATTCTGCCGGGTAGATATCGATCACATCGCCGCGCACGCGGAATGTGGCGCGGGCAAAGTCCATGTCGTTGCGGGTGTACTGCAGGCTCGTCAGGCGCCGCAGCAGTTCGCGCTGGTCGAGTTTGTCGCCACGGTCGACGTGCAGCACCATTTTCAAATAGGTTTCCGGACTGCCCAGGCCGTAAATGCACGACACCGTGGTGACGATGATCGCGTCCTTGCGTTCCAGCAGGGCCTTGGTCGCCGACAGCCGCATTTGCTCGATATGGTCGTTGATCGACGCATCCTTCTCGATAAACGTATCGGAGGACGGCACATACGCCTCCGGTTGATAGTAGTCATAGTAGGAAACGAAATATTCGACCGCGTTGTTCGGGAAGAACGCTTTGAACTCACCGTACAACTGCGCGGCGAGGGTCTTGTTCGGCGCCAGCACCAAGGTCGGGCGCTGCACCTGCGCGATCACATTGGCGATGCTGAAAGTCTTGCCTGAACCGGTCACCCCGAGCAACGTCTGATGCGCCAGGCCGGCCTCGATACCTTCGACCATCTGGCGAATGGCTTCCGGCTGATCGCCGGCGGGTTCAAAACGGGTGACGAGCTGGAAATCCGACATAACGTACCTCGTGTGGTCACCCCAGACTCAACACCGCCAGGGACGAAATAGCTCAGCAACCCGCGAATAGTCATCGCAGGCTGCAGGAAAAAACCATGATAGCCGTAGTAGTGGTGACGAATGTGACGGGTTTCAAGGCAATCGCCCTACCTTCGTCCGGGATCAATATTGCAATAAGACTAACGGTCGGCAAATAAACCGAAAAACTTGGCCGAAAAGCCATTTCGGCTGTCGCCCTCAGCAGTGATGGCCTCTATACTAGCTCCCCGTTTGTGCACCGCTCTAGTGCATCCGGCTGGAGCGCGACACGTCCCTCCCTTCCCCCATAGAGCTGCCGCAAAAATGAGCCTGTTCTCCGCTGTCGAAATGGCACCACGCGATCCAATCCTGGGCCTCAACGAAGCATTCAACGCTGATACACGAACCACCAAGGTCAACCTTGGCGTGGGCGTTTACTGCGACGAGGAGGGGAAGATTCCACTCTTGCGTGCCGTTGCCGAAGCGGAAGCCATTCGTGTGGCGCAACACGCTGCCCGTGGCTACTTGCCGATCGACGGGATCGCCGCCTACGACAAGGCCGTGCAAACCCTGCTGTTCGGCGCTGAGTCGCCGCTGCTCGAAGCCAGCCGCGTGGTTACCGTGCAGGCCGTCGGCGGTACCGGCGCGTTGAAAATCGGCGCTGACTTCCTCAAGCAGCTGCTGCCCGACGCCGTCGTCGCCATCAGCGACCCGAGCTGGGAAAACCACCGCGCGCTGTTCGAAACCGCCGGTTTCCCGGTGCAGAACTACCGCTATTACGACGCCGCCACCCACGACGTCAACCGTACCGGCCTGCTCGACGACCTCAACGCCCTGCCGCCGCAGTCCATCGTGGTGTTGCACGCCTGCTGCCATAACCCGACCGGCGTCGACCTGAGCCCGGCCGACTGGCAGAACGTGCTGGACGTGATCAAGGCCCGCAACCTGGTGCCGTTCCTCGACATGGCCTACCAGGGCTTTGGCGACGGCATCCACGAAGACGCCGCCGCCGTGCGCCTGTTCGCCGAATCGGGCCTGACCTTCTTTGTGTCCAGCTCGTTTTCCAAGTCATTCTCCCTGTACGGCGAACGCGTGGGCGCCTTGTCCATCGTCAGCGAATCCAAGGAAGAAAGCGCGCGCATCCTGTCCCAGGTCAAGCGTGTGATCCGTACCAACTATTCCAACCCGCCAACCCACGGCGCGGCGATCGTTGCAGCGGTACTGAACAACCCTGAGCTGCGCGCCCAGTGGGAAGCCGAACTTGCCGAAATGCGCCTGCGCATCCGTGGCATGCGCGAGCAGATGGTGGCCGAACTGGCCAAGGCGGCTCCCGGCCACGACTTCAGCTTCGTTGGCCGCCAACGCGGGATGTTTTCCTACTCCGGCCTGAGCGTTGAGCAAGTCACCCGCTTGCGCAGCGAGTTCGGCATCTATGCCTTGGATACCGGGCGTATCTGCGTGGCGGCGTTGAACCAGTCCAACATTGGTGCTGTGACCAACGCGATTGTTCAGGTGCTGTAAATCTGCCAGCTTTATACGAAGGGGGAAGCCAATGGCTTCCCCCTTTTTGCTGGCGAACCCACTAGACTGGACGCCAACTGCCCTTTTGCTGCGAGAACCCTATGAGAGACGACGACCTGGACCTGCGCGCCGACCGCGACGAACTGGACCACTTCACCCCACGCGCGCCCCAAGCCAAGCGCCAGAAAAGCCTGGTGCTGCAAGTGGCGCTGGGTGTGTTCCTCGGTGGCCTGGCGTTGTGGCTGGTGCAATTGGGCGCCACGGCGATCATGGCCAAGCTGGCCATGGGCACCTTTCAGTTCGGCGGCTGATGAAGGTCAAACTGTGGGAGGGGCGGTGCGACGACTCGACTTGCTCCCGATGTTGTAGGAGCGAGCTTGCTCGCGAAAAACTCACAGCCACCGCGTTTATCCAGGAATTACGCGTTATCGTTGACGTTTTTCGCGAGCAAGCTCGCTCCTACAAGATTAGGGCCTGCCCGCTCCCACATTGGATTCAGGCTGCTACTAACCCGCGTTCCTCCAACAGCTTTACGAAGCTGTTCAAACTCTGCGACACCGTGCCCCTGCGCCAGATCAGCCAGGTGTTCAGCACGCGGTAGCTGTCGGCCAGTGGCCACACGCTCACCGCCGCAAACCCCGGCATGCTTTCCAGCATGCTGCGCGGCATCAACGCCAGCCCTGCCCCGGCGCTGACGCACGCCAGCATGCCGTGGTAAGACTCGATCTCGAAGATCTTGCCCGGCACCGCGCCATCCTGGGAGAACCAACGCTCGAAGTGATGCCGGTAGGAGCAGTTCGAGCGGAAGGTGTAGATATTCTCGCCATTCACCTCCCGCCCCCGCGTAATGGGCGCATGGTGCAGCGGTGCGATCACCACCATTTCTTCCTCGAACACCGCGACGCCCTCCAGGGTGGAGTGCAGCACCGGGCCATCGACAAAGGCCGCCGTCAGCCGCCCGGACAGCACGCCTTCGATCATCGTGCCCGACGGCCCCGTGCTCAGGTCCAGCTCGACCTTGGTGTGTTTCTGGTTATACGCCGCCAGCAACGCGGGAATACGCACCGCCGCCGTACTTTCCAGCGAGCCCAGGGCAAACGCGCCCTGGGGCTCCTCCCCCGCCACCGTTGCGCGGGCTTCCTGTACCAGATCGAGAATACGCCGTGCATAGCCAAGGAAATTCCACCCGGCCGGAGACAGGCGCAGGCGGCTCTTCTCGCGGATGAACAACTCAACGCCCAGATCCTGCTCCAGTTGCTTGATGCGGGTGGTCAGGTTTGACGGTACCCGATGGATCAACTGCGCGGCGGCGCTGATGCTGCCTTGCTCGGCAACGGCCTTGAAGATTTCCAACTGCACCAGATCCAAATCATTCTCCAATCGTGAACGTATTGCTTAATATTATTCAGTTTCCAGAAAAGGTACAGCACCGTACGCTGGGCTCCATTCCAATCATCCCAGCAGGACGGTGCCATGAACGCGATTTCTCATCAGACCCACGCCGTGTCGATCAACCCGGTCAACGGCGAAACCGTTGCCAGCTACGCGTACGAAAGCCAATTGCAGTTGGACGCCGCGCTTAACCGTTCCACTGCAGCCTTCCGCACCTGGCGCCGCCAACCCGTGGGCCAGCGCGCCGAATTACTGTTGGCCCTGGCCAGCGCCCTGCGTGACCAGGCCGAAGCCATGGCACAGATGATCACCCTGGAAATGGGCAAACCCATCGCCCAGGCCCGCGCCGAAATCGAGAAATGCGCCCAGCTCAGCGAGTGGTACGCGCAGCACGGCCCCGCCATGCTCGCGCCGGAGCCGACCCTGGTCGACAACGGCACCGCCCACATCGAATACCGCCCGCTGGGCCCGATCCTCGCCGTGATGCCGTGGAACTTCCCGGTGTGGCAAGTGCTGCGCGGCGCCATCCCGACCATGCTGGCCGGCAACACCTACGTGCTCAAGCATGCGCCGAACGTGATGGGCAGCGCCTACCTGATCCAGCAGGCGTTCCAAAAGGCCGGCTTCGCTGAAGGCCTGTTCGAGGTCATCAACGTCACGACCGAGGGTGTGTCCAGCGCCATCGCCGACCCACGCATTGCCGCCGTCACCCTCACCGGCAGCGTGCGCGCCGGTATCGCCATCGGCTCCCAGGCCGGTGCGGCACTGAAGAAATGCGTGCTGGAACTGGGCGGTTCCGACCCGTTCATCGTGCTCAACGACGCCGACCTTGACGCTGCCGTACAGGCCGCGCTGATCGGTCGCTTCCAGAACAGTGGCCAAGTCTGCGCCGCCGCCAAGCGCCTGATCATCGAAGACGGCGTGGTCGAAGCCTTTACCGCCAAGTTCCTCGAAGCCAGCCGCAACCTGGTGATGGGCGACCCGACCTCGCCGGCCACCTACATCGGCCCCATGGCGCGCTTCGACCTGCGCGATGAACTGCACGGCCAGGTCCAGGCCACCGTCGAAGAAGGCGCGACCCTGTTGCTGGGCGGCAACAAAGTTGCCGGCGCCGGCAACTATTACGAGCCCACCGTACTGGCTGACGTCACCGACCAGATGACCTCGTTCAAACAGGAGCTGTTCGGCCCCGTCGCGTCGATCATCACCGCACGCGACGCCGACCATGCAGTGGCACTGGCCAACGACAGCGAATTCGGCCTGACCGCGAGTATCTTCACCCGCGACTCGGCGAAGGCACGGGACATCGCCAACCAACTGGAAACCGGTGGGATCTTCGTCAACGCGTTCAGCGTCTCCGACCCTCGGGTGGCCTTTGGTGGCGTGAAGAAAAGCGGGTTCGGGCGCGAACTGTCGCATTTTGGCGTGCGCGAATTCTGTAATGCGCAGACGGTGTGGTTCGACCGTAAATAAACAGCCCTGGCTTCAACACACATCAAATGTGGGAGGGGGCAAGCCCTAATGCCAGTCAGTTAAGGCGACACCGAACCTGTGGCGAGGGAGCTTGCTCCCGCTGGACTGCGCAGCAGTCCCATTGTTTGGGGCCGCTTCGCGCCCCAGCGGGAGCAAGCTCCCTCGCCACAAGTTAGTTCTCGCTCCTGCTACTTCTTAACTGACTGGCATTAGGGCAAGCCCCCTCCCCCACATTTGGATCCAGGCAGCCCTGAAGGGCCGTATCAGACTTTAAGCAATCAGCGAATATGCCGTCGCACGCACTGCACCAACCCGTCCAGCGCCTGCGACTTCACTGGCGCCAATACGCACACCGTGTGTTCACGCTCACCTTCACTCACGGTGAGCGTGTAATGCACCTGCCCCGGGTTGTCGGAGGAAGGTTGGGTGCTTTGCGGCAACTGGAAAAACTCCGATTTCTCGATCAGTTGCCGCAATTCCCGCTGGTCCTGCTCAGGTAACTTGTCCAGCTCGACACTGCGCGGCTGGGCCAGGCCCGGAAAAAACGCCGGGCCGCCGTTTTCCTTGATCGAGATGCGCATGGCTGTTCCTCACCGCTCTGGCGGATTGTCAGACGTTAATGCCCACTGCTTTCCAACCTTCCTTGACGGCCTTCTGCTCATCCTTGTTCGCGCCGTAGAGACGCCCGGCCACATCGTAAGTGATACGTGCAAAACGCAGAAACCCTGAGTTGGGCCGCAACCGCGCATCGCGCAGCGCGTCGTACCAGATGCGCCCGGCACGTTCCCAGGCGAAGCCGCCGATCCGGGTGGCAACCTGATAGAACGCATGGTTGGGAATGCCGGAATTGATATGCACGCCGCCATTGTCGTCATAGGTGTGCACGAAATCATCCATGTGCCCCGGCTGCGGGTCCTTGCCCAGCAATTTGTCGTCAAACGCGGTGCCGGGCGCCTTCATTGAGCGCAGGGCGGTGCCTTTGATTTTTTTGGTGAACAGCCCCTTGCCGATCAGCCAATCGGCGTCTTCGGCCTTCTGCTGCAGCGCGTACTGCTTGATCAATGAGCCGAACACGTCCGACAGCGACTCGTTCAACGCACCGGACTGGTTGAAGTACATCAGTTTGGCTTCATCCTCGGTGACCCCATGGGCCAATTCATGGCCGATCACGTCGAGTGCCACGGTGAAGCGGTTGAACAGCTGCTGGTCGCCATCGCCAAAGACCATCTGGGTCGAATTCCAGAACGCATTGTTGTAGTCCTGGCCGAAGTGCACGGTGGCATCCAGCGCCATGCCGGCATCGTCGATGGAATTGCGGTCGAAGACCTGCTCGAAAAAGTCGAAGGTCGCGCCCAGGCCGTCATAGGCCTCGTCCACCGCCGCATCACCGCTGGCGGGTTGCCCTTCGCTGCGGATCAACTTGCCCGGCAGGCTGTCGGTGTTGTCGGCGCTGTAGATCGAGCGCTGTTTCTCGGCACCCGCCACCAGCGCCATGCGGGCGGGGCCTCTGGCGGGTACGGCGACCATGCGCAACGAGCGGAACGTGCTGTCCTTGGCGCGCGTGCGCAGCGCCACCTCGCGTTGGGCTTTATCGCCGTGGCGTGCAATCTGGTCGAGCATGTACGGCGGGATCAGGCAGAAAATCGGGTTGCGCGATTGGCGAACACACATAAGCTGGCTCCTTTTTGGCGTGTGGTGAACGTCCGGTTAACGACTTCAGGATAGACCGGAGTCTGCCGCCTGGGCCAAATTGTCATGAAATCATGTTGCAGTCGTGTTTATCCGATCCTCATCAGGAAGCCTTCCATGCCCGCACGTAACGTCAAAATCGACCTGGCCTACCGCCCAAGGCTTGCCGACCTTCGCCCCTTGGTCACGCCCACACCCTCCCTGCTGGAAGCCAGGGCCGCCGCGCCACGCGTCAGCGCAGCCAAGGACCTGCAAGACCGGCGCGGCTACGCCGAGGATTTTCTCGGCAGCTTCGCGGTGCCCTGGCCCACGCTGGACCCGACCCAGGCAAGCGACGCCCAGCCCCGCCTGGACTACATGCACTTTTCCATCAGCATGTCGCGTTCCCGACGGCTGGCGCTGTATGTCGGTGTCAACATCGACGGCGCCAAGCACGTCGATATCGTGCGCAGCAACGACACCTGGGCCTACGACGGCCGCCTGCCCATCGACGCCCAAGTGGGCGAAGACCTCTACGCCGGCAACGGCCTTGACCGTGGCCATCTGGTGCGGCGCCAGGACCCCAACTGGGGCGCCGACGCAAACACCGCCAACGGCGACACCTTCCATTTCACCAACTGCTCGCCGCAGATGAGCGGCTTCAACCAGAAGACCTGGCTGGAACTGGAGGACTACATTCTCGACAACACCCAGCGCTGGAAAGCCCGTGCCAGCGTATTTACCGGCCCGGTATTCGCCGACGACGACCGCCTGTACCGGGGCGTGAAAATCCCCAAGGCATTCTGGAAAGTCGTGGCCTACCTCGGCGACGACGGCAAGCCTTCCGCCAGCGCCTATATGATCGACCAGAGCCGCGAGCTGGGCCAATTGGACCTGGTATTCGGCCCGCTCAGAACCTACCAGCGTAGTGTGATCCAGATCGAGCAGTTGACTGGCATCCGCTTCGGCAACCTGGCCGACTACGACGGTTTCAGCAACGAAGAGCGCGCCACGGGAACGCGGATCGAAGCGCTGATCCGGGGGCCTGGGGACATTCGCCTGTAACCGGCGTCACTTCCACCTCCCTCTCGTGGGCCGAATCAACTACCATAGCGCCGCCGGTTCCCCCACGGGACTAATAGGGAATTCGAAACGCCGCCCGCGACGTCAATCGAAACTGCCCCCGCAACTGTAGGTGCCGAGCCTGCTCCCCACTGCCACTGGACGTTGTCCGGGAAGGCCGGAGCCGGGCGACGACGCATCAGTCAGGAGACCTGCCGGCCCAGTGACTCACTAACCGGCGGGGTGTCCGGGAAGGCCATCCTTGCCCTGCCCGGCCGGCAGCGTTCGTGGGTGTATTTCCGTTCCGTACCTGCCCTGCTTCACCGACGGTTCAAACGGAGATTGCCCCATGCTGCCACGCGTTACGGCCCTGATCATCGGCCTGGGTTGCTGCGCCCTGGCCCACGCCGCGCCTACCCACTACCCGCTGATCCTGGAAAACTGCGGCAGCCCCGTCACGTTCCAGCAGGCGCCCGCGCGTAGCGTGACCATCGGCCAGGCCGCCACCGAGATGCTGTATGCGTTGGGCGTGGCCGATAAAGTGGTCGGCACCTCGCTGTGGTTCAACACCGTATTGGCGCAGTACCAGGCGCAGGACGCGCGCATCGAGCGCCTGGCCAATAACGAACCGAGCTTCGAAGCAGTGATCGCCAAGCGCCCGCAACTGGTGGCCGCCGAGCTGGAATGGGTGGTCGGGCCCCAAGGCGTGGTGGGCACCCGCGAGCAGTTTCAGGAACTGAACATCCCGACCTACTTGCTGCCCTCCGACTGCGAAGACAAAGACAACCGGGTGGGCGCCGATGGCACGCGACTGCAGCCGTTTCGCATCGAGACGATCTACAAGAGCCTCAGCCAATTGGCCGAGATCTTCGACGTACAGGCGCGCGGCCAGCAACTGACCGATGAACTCAAGGCACGCCTGGCCACGTCCATCGCCACCGTGCAGCGCAAAGGCTTGAAGCAAGCCAGCGCACTGGTATGGTTCTCCAGCGCCGAAATGGCCAGCGACCCCTACGTGGCCGGCCATAAAGGTGTACCCGAATTCATGCTGCACACCCTCGGCCTGCGCAACGTGGTGCAGTCCGATGAAGAATGGCCCGCCGTCGGCTGGGAAACCCTCGCCAAGGCCAACCCCACGTTCCTGGTGATCGCGCGAATGGACCGACGCCGCTATCCCGCCGACGACCATGAAAAGAAGCTGGCCTTCCTGCGCAGCGACCCCGTGACCCGCAACATGGACGCGGTGAAACACAACCGCATCATCATCCTCGACGCCCTGGCGCTGCAGGCCAGCCTGCGCACATTCGACGGCCTTGACCAACTGGCCGCGGCCATCGACGGCTACGACCTGGCGCAATGATACGGACCCTGCTCGCCCTCACACTGCTGCTGATCGCCCTGCTCGCCGGCGTGGCCATCGGCGAAACCGCCATCTCGCCGCAGGTGGTGCTCCAGGTGCTCGCCAACAAACTCTGGGCGGCCGGCTACGCACTCGACCCCATCGATGAAGGCGTGGTGTGGAACTACCGCCTGACCCGCGCCCTGGTGGCCGGCGCCTGCGGTGCGGGCCTGGCAACGTGCGGGGTGATCCTGCAATCGTTGCTGCGCAACCCGCTGGCCGATCCGTATCTGTTGGGCATCAGCGCCGGCGCCTCGACCGGTGCGGTGCTGATCGCGTTGATCGGGGTGGGCGGCGGTTTGATTTCGCTGTCGGCCGGCGCATTCGTCGGCGCCATGGCCGCGTTCGCCCTGGTGATCCTGCTGGCGCGGGCCAGCGGCTCATCCAGCGGCACCGGGCAGATCATCCTCGCCGGCATCGCCGGCTCCCAGCTGTTCAATGCGCTCACCGCGTTCCTGATCACCAAATCCGCCAGCTCCGAACAGGCGCGGGGCATCATGTTCTGGCTGCTCGGCAACCTCAGCGGCGTGCGTTGGCCATCGGTGTGGCTGGCGGTGCCGGTGGCGGTCGTGGGGCTGATGGTGTGCCTGTGGCACCGTCGCGCACTGGATGCGTTTACCTTTGGCACGGATTCGGCGGCCGCCCTCGGCATCCCGGTGCGCCGCGTGCAATTCGTGCTGGTGGGCTGCGCGGCAGTGGTGACGGCGGTGATGGTATCGATTGTCGGCTCCATCGGATTTGTCGGGCTGGTGATCCCCCATGCCATGCGCTTGATGCTGGGTACCGGACACTCCCGTCTGCTGCCCGCCAGCGCCCTGGGCGGCGCGTTGTTCCTGATCGCCGCCGATGTGCTGTCGCGCACCCTGATCAAAGGCCAGGTGATTCCGGTGGGGGTGGTCACCGCGCTGGTCGGCGCGCCGGTGTTTGCGCTGATCCTGATCGGTCGGAGGAATGCGCGATGAGTGTGTTGAGCTGCAGTGGGCTGGGCTTCAAGGTGCGCGAGGCCGAGTTGCTGTGCGACGTCCACCTTGAGGTTGCGGCGGGTGAAACCCTGGGCATCGTCGGGCCGAACGGGTCGGGCAAATCGACCTTGCTCAAGTTGCTCGCGGGGTTGCGTACGCCGGCCAGCGGTGAGGTGCGTCTGGGCGACAAGCGTTTAGGCGATTTGTCGCGCCGCGCCATCGCGCAGCACGTGGCCGTGGTGGAACAACAGGCCGATACCGACGACGCCATCCGCGTGTTCGATGCGGTCGCCCTGGGCCGCACGCCATGGCTGTCGGCACTGAGCCCCTGGTCGAGCGAGGATGCCGCCATCGTGCGCCAGGCCTTGCACGACGTCGACGCCACACACCTGAGCCATCGCGCCTGGCGCAGCCTCTCCGGCGGCGAACGCCAACGCGTGCATATCGCCCGCGCACTGGCGCAGCGCCCGCAGATTCTGCTGCTGGACGAGCCGACCAACCACTTGGACATCCAGCACCAACTGACGATTCTCAAAGGCGTGCAGGCGCTTCCCGTCACCACCTTGATTGCCCTGCACGACCTCAACCAGGCGCTGACCTGTGATCGCCTGGCCGTGCTCGACCGTGGCCGGCTGGTGGCGCTGGGTAAACCGCTGGAGGTACTGACTCCCCAACGGTTGCAGGCCACCTTCGGCGTGCAGGCGCATTACCTGACCGACCCGTTCGACGGCGCACAGATTCTGCGCCTGCGCTCAGCCTGAGCCCGCAGGTGTCGAACAGGCCCTGCGCAGGATCAGCAACAGTTGATGAATGGAATACGGCTTGTGCAGCAGGTCGAAACCGTGGGTGCCTTGCTGCGCCAGCACATGGCTGTAGCCACTGGTGAGCACGATGGGCAACGCGGGCCACAGCCGTTGGATTTCCTTGGCCAGCTCGAGCCCGTTCATGCCGGGCATCATCACATCGGAAAACACCACGTCGAACGCGTCGGCCTCATCGGACAACAATTTGAGGGCCTGCTCGGCATTCATCGCCCAGGTCGCCTGAAAGCCCAGTTCCTCCAGGGCCTGGGTGGCAAAGGTGCCGACTTCGACGTTGTCTTCCACCACCAGCACGTGGGTGCCACGGCCCTCGGTCATCGGCGCCGCCTCGAGCTCCACCTCCGGTTCCCGCGGCCGCGCAATGACTTTGGGCAGGTACAACGTAAACGTCGAACCTCGACCGAATTCGGTGCTGACCCGCACTTCGCCGCCCGACTGTTTGGCAAAGCCGAACACCTGGCTAAGGCCAAGCCCGGTGCCCTGCCCGACGTTCTTGGTGGTGAAAAACGGCTCGAATATGCGCTCCAGATGCTCAGGGCGTATGCCGCTGCCGGTGTCGCTCACCGCGATCGCGACAAACTCCCCCGGCACCGCAGGCTGGCCGCGCAGTGCCGGGAGGGTGTCGACCGAGGCTACCGCGATGGTCAGGGTACCCACGCCTTTCATCGCATCACGGGCATTGACCGCCACATTGACCAGCGCCGAATCGAATTGGCTGGAGTCGGCATAGACGAAACAATCGTAGGGCGCAAGCTCAGTGATGATGCGGATATGGGCACCACACAGCGATTCAATCATTTCCACCAGCGAGGTCACGCTGTGGCTGACGTCGAACGCCTGCGGCTTCAAGGCCTGGCGACGGGCGAACGCGAGTAACTGCCCGGTGAGACGCGCCGCGCGGTTGACCGTGTCGGAAATCGCCGCCAGGTAACGGCTGCGCCGCGCTTCGGGCAGTTCCGGGCGCTCCAGCAGGTCGAGCGAAGAGCGAATCACCGTCAGCAGGTTATTGAAATCATGGGCCACGCCGCCGGTGAGTTGGCCCAGGGCTTCGAGTTTTTGCGCCTGGCGCAGTTGCTCTTCGGCCTTGCTGCGCTCTTCCATGGCCTCGGTGATGCGCTGTTCGAGGGTTTCATTGAGCGCCAGCATGCCCAGCTCGACCCGCTTCTGATCGGTGATGTCCTGCACCAAACCGAACATTTTCAGGGTGCGCCCGTAGGCATCGAGTTGCGGCATACTGCGCACCAGGATCCAACGCACCTGCTGGTCATCGACGCGGCGGATGCGGCACTGGAAATCCCAACTGCTGCCCTGGACCACCGCGCGCGTGAACGCCGCCTCGACCGCGTCGCGGTCTGCGGGCAGCACATGTTCCAGGAAGGTCTGCATGCCCCAGTGCGGCACCCGCTCGTGGTAACCGAAAATCTGGTCATGCCGCTCGGCGCGCACCGAACTGTCGGTGACGATATCCAGCTCCCATTCGCCGATCTGCCCGGCGTCGATCGCCAGGCGCAGCCGCGCTTCGCTTTCGCGCAATGTCGCCACGCGGCGGTTGCGGGCGCGCTCCAGATGCGAGGTGACGCGGGAGACCAGTTCGCGCGCCGAAAACGGTTTGATCAGGTAATCATCGGCGCCGGCAGCCAGGCCCTCGGCGCGGGCTTCCTCACCCGCGCGGGCCGACAGCAGAATCACCGGCGTCGCCTGCAAGCGCGGGTCTTCACGCACGGCGCGCAACAGGCCAAAGCCATCGAGGACCGGCATCATCACGTCGGTAAGAATCAGTTGCGGCGGGTTTTCGCGGGCCGCCTGCAGCGCGGCCTGCCCATCTGTCACGGTTTCTACATCCAGGCCGGCGGCGTACAGCAGGCGCGCGACGTAAGCGCGCATATCGGCATTATCGTCCGCCAGCAGCACGTGGCCCTGGAATGACTCGGCCTCGGGCTCAGGGTGTGTCTGGGCCACGTCAACCAGCGCTGGCGCATCCGGCAACCAGCCAAGCGCCTCCTCGACGTAGGCACACACATTGGTGGTAGAACCGTGCTGCAACGCCTCGGTGTGCAGCGGCTTGGGGACATGCCGGTTGCCCAGCGGCAGCCTGATACTGAACGTGGTGCCGACCCCCACCTCACTGCTCACTTCCAGCGTACCACCCTGCAGCCTGACCAGTTCATCCACCAGCGCCAGGCCGATACCCGAGCCTTCAAACGAGCGGCCGACGGGGTTTTCGATCTGGTGGAAGCGCTCGAACAAACGCGGCAGCTCATGGGCCGCGATGCCGGTGCCGGTGTCACTCACACAGACCTGCGCAGCGCTGCCATCGGCGGTAGGAGTAACGCTGACGCGGATGTGCCCGGCCAGGGTGAATTTGAAGGCGTTGGAGATCAGGTTCAGTACCACCTTTTCCCACATGTCGCGGTCGACGTAAGCCGCCTCGGGCAAGGGTGTGGTGTCGATGATCAACGCCAGGCCGGCGCGCTCGCAGGCCGATCGGAAGTTGGAAGCCAGGTCAGCGGTGAGGGCCGGCAAGTCCACGGGTGCATAGGTCGCCTGGGCGCGGCCGGCCTCGATGCGGGAAAACTCCAGCAGCGAGTTGACCAGTTTGAGCAAGCGCTGGCCGTTGCGGTAGGCCAGCGTGACCCGCTCACGCTCATCCTCAGGCAGCGTATCGCCCAGGGCCAGCGACTCTTCCAGCGGCCCGAGCATCAAGGTCAGGGGCGTGCGGAATTCATGGCTGATGTTGGTGAAAAAGGTGGTCTTGGCGTGGTCGATAGCCGCCAGGGCGTCGGCGCGCTGGCGCTCATACTCGCGCGCACGCACGGTGGCCAATGCCGCCGAGAGCGCTGCGCCCAGCAGTTCGTAGAGCCCCCGGTAAATGTCGTTCATCGGCAAGCGGGGTGACGCGCCGGCCACCAGAATCAACGGGGTCTGCGCGTCGTCCGGCACCACCAGCGGCAACACGAAGGCGGTCAGGGGCGGCTCCGGGTAGGGCCCGCAGGCCACGCCGGCAAACAGCGCTTCGATGTTGTCCACCTGCAGCGTGCGCTTTTGCTCGCACGCGGCGCCCAACGGCCAGGGCGTGGTGTCGGCCGCATCGATCCAGGCCGGTGATGCGGCGGTGTTGGCGGCGATACCGCTGTGTTGTGCCAGGCGGTAACCCTTGCCTTGGGCGTCCCACTCATAAAACAGCAGGAACGGAATATCGAAGTTGAACCCCGCCAGCGTCTGCACCGTCAACGCGATCAGTTTGGGCAAGTCATCGGCGACCGCCAGCTGCCCGGTCAGATCGCGCAACGCACGGGTGCGCCGCTCGGCGAGGATGGTCACCGTGGTTTCCGTCACCGGGTGAAACAGCCCGCCGATGCCGCCGG
The DNA here is from genome assembly GCF_003851705.1 of Pseudomonas sp. R2-37-08W. NCBI lineage: Bacteria > Pseudomonadati > Pseudomonadota > Gammaproteobacteria > Pseudomonadales > Pseudomonadaceae > Pseudomonas > Pseudomonas sp. R2-37-08W. The sequence goes on from NZ_CP027728.1 coordinate 3,833,618, forward strand.
TTTCATCACGAATGGGAGAAATGGAAAAGGTGAAGAAGGTCTCTTCCAGGTAACCATTGCGCGTGAGGAACATGCGCTGGTTTTCCAGAAAGCTGGTTTGCCCCTCCAACGCCTCGGTGAAGGGCCCGCCGATGGCCGGCCACGCACTGGCCCAGGTCACGTGGTAACCCTCGCCCAAGGCGCGTGGATGCGACTCGCCGCACAGCACCTTGTAGCCGTCGTTATAGATCTGGGTGTTCTCGGGGCCCCAGATGATATTGATCGGGAAATTGGACGCCAGGCACAGGCTGACGGTGGTGCGCAGGCTCTGTGGCCAGGCTTCGATCGGCCCCAGCGGGGTTGCCGACCAATCTTTGGACTGGATCAGGGAGGCCAGTTCGCCACCGCCCGACAAGAAGGAATGCATAATCACGGGTTTGGACCACCAACAGATTTAGGCGATTGCAAAGGCATGTATCTGTCACTGTGACCACCGCCGAATAAAAACCTCCCATTGAACTCATTCAGTGCCAGGGTCGACGGCGTTGCAGGGCGTCGAGAGTTGCGGGGTGTGCAGACGCGCCGTTATCCAGCCACGGCTGTACACCAACACCCTGTCTGCCATCGCCACGGGAAAATGAATAAACCCATGGGCCGACTCCGGCAACAGGTGCGCCTCCACCTGATTCCAGCGCTCGGCGATCAGCAGCGTGTCGTCCTTGAGCGGGTCCAGTTCGCCCACGAACATCAACGCTGGCGGCATGTCGGCGAAGTCGCCATACAAGGGTGACAAGGGCGGCTGTCGACGCTCGTCGTCGGTGAGCCCCGGCGTGAGCAAGCGCAGCGCCGTGACCATTCCCGGCCCATCGAGCAACAGCGTTTGCGGCCCGGCGTTGCGCACACTCGGCGTGCCGGTCAAGTCATACACCCCGTAGTACAACACCGCGCCATGGACACGTTGGAGCAACAGCGGCCATTGCTTCAACGCCAGCAACGTCGCCGCCGCCAGGTGCCCGCCGGCCGATTCGCCGACAAAAAACACCGGCAGGCCGGCAAACTCCGCACATTCCGCCAACAGCCAGCGCGCAGCGGCCAGGCAGTCTTCCAGCAACCCTTCCACCGGTGTGTTAACCGCCAGCCGATAGTCCACCGACACCACCGCCACGTCGCACGCGCGCACCATGCCGAGGTTGAGGTCGTCATTCATCTGCGCATTGCCGATCACCCAGCCGCCGCCGTGGATATCCAGTACCACGCCTTTGGGCGCACCGGCGGGCCGCAGGATACGCACGGGCACGGCGCCGATGAGCCGGATTTCCACCACAGGCGGTTTCTGGAACCTTTGCCGGGTGCGCAGCAGTGCCTGGATCACACGCGGCGTGACGCGGTTGCGGATCTTGAAGCGCGGCAACCACGCAAGCGTGCGATTGAAGCGGCGCATCTGGGCCAGTTCGGGCTCGCTGGCGGGCCAGTGTTGGTAAGCCATCAACGGTTATTCCGCAGGATCGAGAAGTTCAACGCCGCCGCTACGCACAGCCAGGCCAGGTAGGGAAACAGGATCAGGCCGGTAATCAGGTCCAGACGCACTGCCAGCACCACCATCGCCGCCACGGTCAGCCACAACAGCACAATAATCACCATCCCGGCGAGCAAGCGATGCGCGCCGAAGAACACCGGCGTCCACAGCGTATTCAGCGCAATCTGCGCGGCCCACAGCGCCAACACCATCTCGCTGCCTGGGATCAGGCTCAAGCGGTAACCAGCCCAGGCCAGCAGCAGGTAGATAATCGTCCACGCCACCGGGAACAACCAGTTAGGCGGGGTGAAGCTGGGCTTGACCAGGGATTCGTACCAGGCGCCGGGTTTGAAAATCACACCGGTACTGGCGGCGGCGGCGCAAGCGAGCAGGAAGATGAAGAAGGTCATGGTCGGTCCTTGAGGTTAAAGGGTGGAAGGCAAGGCTATGCTTTAAATGACTCAAATCGGCGCCGATAAATTCAATGTGCACGGCAAAAATGACAGGCAGGCCGTCTCTTCTGCGCGTCATGAAAAATCGGTAAAGTGCCCCACCAGCCCACATCGATTTGCCGGGTTCTGCACACGCCACGAGGGAGCCACACCTTGCCCGCCACCCTTGCCGATCACCGCAGCAGCCTGGGGTCAGTGTTCCTGATCTTCCTGCGCCTGGGCCTGACCTCCTTCGGCGGGCCGATTGCGCACCTGGGTTATTTCCGCGAGGAATTCGTCACCCGCAGACGCTGGCTCAGTGAACACAGCTATGCCGAACTGGTCGCCCTGTGCCAGTTCCTGCCCGGCCCGGCCAGCAGCCAGGTCGGCATCGCGTTGGGCCTGTCACGCGCAGGTTACGCGGGTGCCGCGGCGGCCTGGGCCGGGTTCACCTTGCCGTCGGCCATCGCCCTGATCCTGTTCGCCCTGGGCCTTTCTCACTATGGCAGCGCCCTGCCCGCCGGCGCGTTGCATGGCCTCAAGATCGTCGCCGTGGCGGTGGTGGCCCAAGCCGTGTGGGGCATGGCGCGCACCCTGTGTCGGGGCTGGGTGCGGATAATATTGATGCTGAGCGCCGCCGGTTGGGTACTGCTGCAATCGTCCGCCTGGAGCCCGGTGGCAGTGATCGTCGTGGCTGGGGTGGTCGGCCTGCTGCTGTTCAAGCCCGCGCCCCGTGCCGAGCCCGACGCACTGCCCATCGCCATCAGCCGCCGTGCCGCAACGCTGTGGCTGGCGCTGTTCCTGCTGTTGCTGGTGGGCTTGCCGCTGCTTGCCGACTGGGCGAGCGATCCCACGCTGGCGCTGGTGGACGCCTTCTACCGCACCGGCTCACTGGTGTTTGGCGGCGGCCACGTGGTACTGCCGTTGCTGCAAGCCCAGGTAGTGCCCAGCCACTGGGTGAGTAACGACATTTTCCTCGCCGGCTACGGCGCCGCCCAAGCCGTGCCCGGCCCGCTGTTCACCTTCGCGGCCTTTCTCGGCGCCTCGATGACCCACGCCCCTACCGGCTGGCTGGGCGGCCTGATCGGCCTGCTGGCGATCTTCGCGCCGTCATTTTTGCTGATCTTCGGCGCGCTGCCCTTCTGGGCCAGCCTGCGCCACAGCCCCCGCACCCAGGCCGCGCTGGCCGGTGTGAACGCAGCGGTGGTGGGTTTGCTACTGGCGGCGTTGTACCGGCCCGTATGGACCAGCGCGATTTTCAGCGTGTATGACCTGGCCCTGGCATTGCTCGCCTTGGCGGCACTGATGCTGATGAAGTTGCCGCCGTGGCTGGTAGTGATCGGTTGCAGTCTGCTCGGCGGGTTATTCGGCTGACCCCGGCGGCACAATCCTGAGCCAAGGCCAGCGTTCCTGATAACTCCTGGCCTTGCGCAAAAACAGCTCGGGCTCTGCATGCAGCGGGTTGATGCGCAGCACGCCCTGCTCCACATCCGCCAAGCCATACGGCGCATACACCTCGCCCGTGGCAATGTCCAAGGCAATGCACGTACCCGCCACCAGGTAACGGTCCACCCCTTGCCTGGCCGAGTGCAACTGAGGGTACGGCCGGCCAAACCGCTGCCCATACCAGAGATGAACCCGCGCCTGGTTCTTCACCTCCACGTTAACGCCCAGGTCCCGGAACAACGACTCGGCACTGCGGATCACTACATCCTCAGCCTCGTAGGACACGTCCGGGTCGAAGTAGAAAACGTCATAGTCCTTCACCCCCGCATCAACCGGCCGACTCGCCTGATGATTCCACACCGCCTGGAACAGACAGCCCGCCGTGAGCATGCACTGCTCCACCCCCAGCGACGGCAAACGCGCGGTGATTTCAGCGTTGACGGGGTTGGCCATGGCCAGTTTGAGCAAGGTGTCGACGGTCAATGTCATGGGGTCCCTGGGTGGTCAATTCGGTGTGCAGAGACTCTACAACAGCGTGGTGAAGGATTTGATGAGGCGCTGAATATTCTTGTGGGTTCAAAGGGGTACAGCGTTCGCTACCGTGCGGCACCTTGCTCCATTGCCTACGCTTGCGTCAGAATCCGCCGGCTTGTGCGCTGGGGTGGCCGTATTTAAGGTGGCTCGGTCGCTGAATTTCTCGGCGATCGGGTTTAGTAGCCTGACGGTTTATCCAAACAAAGTGCATAAGCTGCATCAATCAGACATTCCTGTCTGTACTTGATGGCGGCTGTGTGCAGGGCACCTTCGGGTGCGCCGGCTTTCGTTTGGATTCCCCGGTCTACTAACCTGCGCACAGCTGCCACCCTTCTGTTTAGTAGCTAAAAGATGGTAGCCACACTCAGGAATTCAAACATGCTATTCACTGTCGCACCCGATACCAGCAACGAAACCCTCATCACCAACAGCTACGAAACCTTCACCAGCGTCAGCACCCTGCTGCTCGACCTGTCCGAAAACCTCCACGGCAAACACCGCGACGTCGCGCTGGCGATTCATCAATTGAGTGAACTGGGCGTACTGCTCACCGGCAGACTGCTTGACCGTGAGGCGCCGTGTAGGGGTTGATTGACAGCATTTAACTCAAAAATCCCGACTAGTCGCTGAGTCGTTGCAGGCCGTATGTAACAGCTTGGCGATTTGCTTTTTGAGGTTTGGTGGAGTGCCAGCGGCAATACAAAATGAGGGTCTCCGCTGCCAGCGGTAGGCGTTTAGTAAGCATGCCGTTAGCAGATTCTAAAAGACGTACGGGCCGATCAAATAGCTTATGGTTGGATCGAATGAGGGGCTGGCGGCTTTCGGCCAAAAACGGACCATCAGCCCAAGTGGATTCTGGCAAAAATAGAGTTATGGTTTGCCTACGAAGCGAGCGACGATTCAGAGTCCTACTTTTTAGGTTAAATTGGCTTTAACACACGAACGGCAGGAGCTGGAAGCAGCATGAAGGACTCATATAAACAGATCGTAGCCCTGAGTAAAGACCCAAATCGTTCAATGCGTTCTCTGCGCAGACTAAAGCCTGCCCCTTAGTCGAAGGTTAGGGTTGGCTGTCGATTTCGGTCAGTCGCGACAGGCGCAATTGGCGTCTATCTGGCACTAAAACAGTTCGAATCTAATACACATCGTCCGAGGCACGGATGAAGCGCTGGCACTGAAATCAGATAGAATCTTCCAAAATTAAAGCTGCATTTATTGAGATACGGATAATGAAATCTGACGAACTTTATAGTTTCTTAAGTGACCCAAAGTTACTGGAGCTTATCGAGCTTAACAAGACAGCCGATAACGTATTTGATGTTGTAAATTTAAATGAGAACCAAAATTCGAGCGTATTGGCTTGGTGCATGAACCCCAACGAAGGGCATGCTCAAGGCGATGCCGTTATCAAAGATTTTCTGGAGGCTGCATTTGAGGCAAGTGACAACTGCAAGTTTGACAATAAGAAATTCTTTGAGAAGTGGACGTTAGGCAGAATACGCACAACAAGTTTCGGTGCTGCTTTTGTAACGCGAGAATTTAAAATAAAGATCAATGATGGCTCTAGCAATGGCAGGCTGGATTTGTTTTTAGTAGATCCAAGGAACAAAATCCTCATAGCAATTGAAAATAAAATAAAGGCTGCGTTAGACGCTGGGCAGCTAGAGAAATATGTAAATTCAGTAAAATCAGAATTAGCCGCTCGTAGGGTTTTTGCAGACTACGACCTCGCTTTTGTAGTCATTGATAAAGATCTTGAGTCGTACTCTGAAGCCCATTTATCCTCCCTTGGCAATCGCTGGTGCTTCCTTGATTATCAGTGGCTTGAACCTTCAGCAAATCGAGCCCGACACAGCCTAAATCGAGGAAATCAATCCGCGCAGCTCTTAGCCACCTATTGTCAAAGTGTAACCAATTGGGAAAGCCCAGCGAGCAAGGCGCAGTCAGATTTGATGGCAGACATTGCACTTTCTTACCCAGTAGTTATCGAAAGCATGCGTGAGCTTAAACGCGTTACAATGGAGACTTGGGAACCCTCCACTCTCCAAGGGACGGCCGGAGAACTGATGATATTTCTCTCTCAGCACAAACCGGTTTGCGAGAAGCTAATCAAAATTAGAGGAGTAACAAGCCTAGCGCAGAAGCTTGCCAAAGCTGAGCCTATTTTAGCAGCGGAGTTTATACAAGAAGGGAGTTACTGGGTCGCTCTGACATCTTCCAAAATCGGAAGCTTCCAGCGTAATGAGGGCTGGCCAATATACCTCGACGTATATCGAGTCGCTAGAGTATCAACTCCATCAGCTCCAAAGTTTACGATAAAATTGGTGTGGCTAAAAAATGAATTCAACCCTCTTTCGTGTGACGAGGCTGAATTGCGAGCTAGTTTTGAAACCTCATTCAGTGGCCTTAGCAAGCGACAGACATCTGATCGAAGAAGAATTCTCATCGCTGAGCACGTTACGCCAACTGAAGCGATTGATATTGCAGTCCAAACAATTGCTAAAATTGATGAAGTTCTAAATAAATTCTTGAGTAATAGATAGTTTTTAATTCACTCTCAAGCAACACAAAGCTGATAGGCGTTTCTGACCTGTTGGCTTAGTGATGCCTTTGGGAGCCGTCCGGAAGCTAGCTCAACACATGGAGCACAATCGATGGCCGCAGCAGTTCGCCAACCCCTGCGAACTCTACCCATGAGACGTACGTCGCGAAGGGCAGCTTTGGGTCGTTGTAGCCGACCCCGAAATACCGAAACCAACCCAAAGCGGTCGGTGTCGTAAACCGATGGGTGCGAATAACGGCGGTTATGTTGAGTCCGGTCTGTAATCACTAGGGAGGCTTTGATTAATTCGGCTTTTCGCATCCCGGATACCCTGGAAGCCTTGATTTATAAGAGGTCAATATCTGGATTTCGAATTAATCAGCGGTTCCCTAGACAGTGCCCACCGCAGCTTGCTAAACCGGCAGCGCCAGATGCTGTGTGAGCGAAGCGAACGATTTGAATACTTTTAGGCTTTACGCTGAAGCTTTTGGGAAGACACGCCTGGCACAAAATAATTATCAAATGCGCTGATACCAATCTTGTGAAGCGAAGACTCATCAAGCTTCATCAGTTTTTCGGCAGCTTCAGTTTCCCCATAAGCAAGGAGCTGAGGGACTCAATTGGTCGAAAGGTGACTTTAGATTCCATGTCTTTGTACTTGCCTAACGTTTGGGCAAGGGGGGCGGGCTTTAGCCCGTCCCAGTGAACGAAGCGAGCGATTTCAACCAATTGTTAGGAATTTTCTTTGATTCTCTTTCCTTTTACTATTCCACCAAAATAAAATCCAACAATAGTTAAAACCAACGCCTTAAGGTGCTCGGGTATATTGCCGTCTGCATTTATTATAGTCAAATATACTGACGCTCCAACAAGAACCAGCGCTATTAATCCAGAAATATTAAATATTTGGTTTATCCAATCTATGCGATCACGATCCTTATTGCACGCGCTCTCTAGCTGTTGAATTAATTGGCTTTCTGAATCGGCATAGCCTTTGTGCTGCTTGGTGACAACAACCCAAAGCTTCATCGCAACGTTATTATCGGAAAACTCGACTTGGGCCACGTTTCCGCCGAGATACGAATCTTGGCTTAGTATCTTGTGCGCACTACTTCTAGGTTTAGCTATCTTTATATATTCTATAATTTCGCTGCGATCCTTACTCATCGTCTGCAACCTTTATATTTGACCGCTGGAGATATTCATCAACTCTGTCACCAATATCAACAATTCGTGCGAAATTAGCGTCTGAAGCTCTAACTCGTAGATCATTCATTGATTTTGGCATAGGTAAGGTCGCGCGGTGCCCGTCAACTGATACTAACATATGTTTCTCTACAAAAGATGACCCGTACTTAACTACGTATTCAACTGCTACTGCTTTCGGATCGGGGTGAGACTTAGCCCAAGGTTCGTCAAAGTCTCTGTAAGTTTCGTAATCAGCCCTTTCAATGTGAAGGTTTAGGTCGTTTTTATAAGTAAATGAACCAGACTCATCATCGATAACCCAATCATCCTGCGGAGAGGTTGCAAGTATTTTTTTTACATCATCAAGTTTCATAGATTTTCCTTCCTAATGCTCAAAGAGATGGCAGAACGTTTTGGTGGCCTAACGTTTCGCTAGGGGGCGGGCTTCAGCTCAATGTCATCAACTTAAGCCGCCGACCCACATCAAGGCAAGCATCTAGGGTGCGTGACCAACCAGATGGCCGGTTTTCACCGTACGCCTGCGGCTAAATCAGGGAGGCGAGCGCCGTTGATGCGGGCTGGATTGTCGTCAGTTCGTGCTGTTGGACGGTTTTGCGTTTCCAGGCGAGCGGGTGCCGGCTGGTTTGGCCTGGCATTTTGAATGGGTCGGAGAGGGTGCTGGTGGTGCTCAGCGCGTGGGCTTACCTGTCACGATTGACTGGAGATGGCCGAAGCCAGCCATTCATAACCGTCCGCTTTGGGCCGTTTACAGTGTCTAATCCTTAAATAGGTTCACACCTGTTTCACTCAACCACCGGCGCATGCTCGGCCATCAACTCTATCACCCAGTCGATAAACACCCGCACCTTGGCGCTGACATGCCGATTCGGCGGGAATGCCAGGTACATCGGCATGGGCGCTATGTGCCAGTCCTCGAACAGCGGCAGCAATTCGCCGCTGGCCAGGTGTGGTTTGGCCATGTACTGCGGTAGCCAAAGCATGCCCAGACCCGCCAGGCCGGCGGCCAGGTATGCATTGCCGTCGTCGACCGTCAGTTGCGGGCGACCCTGGACCTCGATGCGTTCTTCACCACGCTGCATCGCGTAGGGCAAGGATTTGCCTGTGCGAAACCAGAGGAAGCCAACGGTACTGTGCCTGCCCTCCTCCAGCTCCTGGGGGTGCGCTGGCGTACCGAAGCGCTGCAGATAGCCGGGCGCGGCATAAATGCCGATGTGCAGATCGCCCACATGCCTTGCCATCAGCGACTGATCGACGATTTCGCCGCCGCGCACCACGCAGTCGACGTTTTCGCCAATGATGTCGACAATCCGGTCGCTCACGCCCAGGGTCAGCTGGATTTCCGGGTAGCGGGCAAAGAACCCCGGCAAGGCAGGTATCAGCAGCATTCGCGCAAACGGGCTGGGCACATCCACCCGCAGCCGCCCGCGCGGTGTCATCGATGCGCTGGACAGGCTGGTCTCGGCGTCGTCCATATCGACCAGTAGCCGGATGACGCGCTCGTAGTAGACCGCGCCATCGGCGGTGACGTTGACCTTGCGTGTGGTGCGGTTGAGCAAGCGCACACGCAGCCTCGCTTCCAGTTGCTGGACGAGCTGCGTCACGGTGGTCTTGCTCATGTGCAGGGTGGCTGCCGCCTTGGTGAAGCTGCCGGTTTCCACCACTCGGGCAAAGGCCTGCATTGCATCGAAACGGTCCATTTCACGCCTCACTGGGGTCTGGATAGTTTGGATTCTACAAACAGTCATGACCAGCGTTGCGCGTTTATTCAGGTCGCCCGTCTTTTTACACTGGCTCCATCGTAAACAGCGGGCCATGTCGGCCCCGAAGGAGAGATGCAATGACCAGCAAACGTGATGTGGTTTTCCCGCCTGACCGCCATGCATTGTACGAGCTCCACCGCTACTCACCGGCGATTCGCTCCAACGGTTTTCTGTTCGTATCCGGTCAGGTCGGCAGCCGCAAGGATGGCTCGGCCGAGCCGGACCTCGCGACACAGGTTCGCCTGGCCTTCGCCAACCTCAACGCGATCCTGACCGAGGCCGGCAGTAGTTTCGAGGATGTGGTCGACACGACCATCTTCATGGTCGACCCCGAGTCGACATTCGAAACTATCTGGGAAGTGGTGGCCGAGTACTGGGGCGAAGCGCCCTACCCGACGGCGACCGCTATTGGCGTGACTTGGTTGGCCGGTTTTGATTTCGAGATCAAGGTGATTGCCAAATTACCCCAATGAACTCGGTTCAGTCCTTTTCCGACTGTCAAAGGGGGCCATTTTGTTTTTTCTGGGGGGACACTAAGGTTTGCAGGCGGCGCTAGTTTTCTAGTGCCTGTGTGCACCGTATAGTGGAAATATTGCCTCGGTCAAAGGAATGGCTATGAACCCGTTAACCTGCCTGTTTGTCGGTGTAATTGGCGCCCATGAAATCGTGAAGATCACCTCGCATTGCGCGAAAAGGAGAACGCCATGCGTGCAGAAATGACTCTTGCCGGGATCGGCACCACGTTGGCGCTGTTGTCTGCATCGCCGGCCCAGCCCGCGCCCCTGCCGCTGGAAACTGTCAACCAGGGTGTTATCTCGGTGCGGGTACAAGGCTCGGGGACAGATATCATCCTGATTCCAGGATTTGCCTCGTCCCGCGACGTATGGGCTGATTTGGCCTCCAGACTACGACAGAGCCATCGGCTCCATCTTGTACAGGTAGCTGGCTTTGCCGGCTCGCCTGCCGTGTCCGACCCAGAAGGGAAAGTAGTCGCGCCGACGGTCGAGGCAATCGCTGAATACATCCGCAGCCAGCGCCTCGAGGCGCCGGTCATCATCGGTCATTCGTTGGGTGGTGAGGTGGCACTGATGCTGGGTGCTCGTCATCCCGATCAAGTGGGACGCCTGATGATTGTCGATGCGATGCCCTTTTATACATTGCTGTTCGATCCCTTCGCGACCCGTGAAACGGCGACCCCGCAGGCGGCTGCGATGCGCGATGCAATGTTGACCGCAACCCCTGAGCAGGCGCAAACCCTGCAGCAGGCCTCCATCGCCCGTCTGGCCAAAACTGAAGCGGTCAGGCCAGCCTTGGTCGCTGCGGGGATAAACTCGGACCGAAGGACTATGGCCAATGCCATGTATGAGCTGATGGTCACTGACCTGCGACCTGAGCTTGGACGCATCAAGGTGCCTGTCGAGGTCGTCTATGCCTATGACCCGCTTTACGGCATAGAGGCGTCCCACGTTGATGCAATGTTCCGTAACGCCTATGTCTCGACCCCAACTATCAGCTTCAGGCGTATTGACGGCAGTTTTCACTTCATCATGCTGGATCAGCCAGAACTTTTCGCCGCTGCTGTCATCGAGTTCCTGAGTCCAGGAACGGCCGCGGGATTGCTAGATTGATGAATTGCCACTAAAGGGTGCAGGGCTCGTTGCCGTACTTGCAGGAAAGCACGCCGAAAAAACGGGTGACCATTTGTTATCACCCTGACTATTATTGAAGTTCATTATTTGCCTACCAAGTAAATCAGCCGAGTCTCCCAGTTGAGAGGGATCGACAGGCTGCGGGCTAATTCGCCAAGGAATTTACGTGTTCAAGATTTTCGCTTTAGCGCTTACCCTTACGTGCCTGTCCGGCTGTGGTCAACAACCCCTTGTCCATGCCGTAAAACCCCTCTCTACCCTTCAGGTACAGGAACACGCCCTGATGATCGGTAAGTGGTACGGCGAAGCGACCACCCTCGACGGTAAACGTACGCAGCAACTGAATGAACGTCGCGCCGATGGCACCTTCAATGTGAAGTTCCGCGTGACCGACAAATCCGGCCAATGGTTTGAGCAAAAGGAATTTGGCCGATGGGGAGTGTCCGGCAAGATCTACTTCACTATCACTACCGGGAAACAAGTGGGGGAGCAGATCACTTCCGCCAAACCAGGAAACCCTTACCTTAATGACGCGTATGAAATCATCGAGCTAACCGCTACTACTTACCGCAGCAAGGCGCGAGACGGCGGCGACGACTTCACCCAAAAAAGAGTGGACGACGGGTTTCAGTTTCCGGCGATTCCGGTGGTCAAGCATTGATGATTGCTCCCGTGTGAAACCGGTGTGAAACCGGGGTCAGGCCACCATTATTGAAAACGTGGTCTGCCCCCTGCTCTTTCCTTAGTTCTAAGACCGCAACGCTCGGGGATTTGAAGCGTACTAATGAGTGCAGCAATCGGTCAGAAATAGGTAAGTGTCCAGTCAAGTCATCTACCGATCCAGCTATCAGCACGAGGATGACTGCTTGCCGCCCATGCCGTAAGGTTCGCTACCAAAATCGCCACAGCCTTCCAGTGGTGGTAATACAGCAAGGAGAGCGAACAATGAACACCTTCAAATCATCAGTTCAAAACGTAGCTGCGGCCATAGGCCTCATCGCAGCAGTGACACTCGGTGGATGCGTGATGATCCCTTACGATACGCCGGAATCAAAAGCCCAAATCCAGCGCGATCTGAAAATTGCACCATCGGATATTCAAGCCGTGTCGGAAACGAACTGGTGCTTGTTCCCATATGGAAGCGAAGGCAGCTGCAGGGCCACTCAAGGCCTGGGAGTGTTGACCAGCAAAGGCCTGATCCTCAGCCTCTACAACAACCACACCTACACTGAAACCGCACGCATCCTCCCAGAACAAGTGCAGTGCGTGAAGACAGTTAGTGGTCGCACTGGAGTCGAACCGTTCGTTGTATTCACCAAAGACCGAGCGATCATTCTCGCCGTCATTACGCCGGATGGGCAAATGAATGTGCCTGTGAAAGTCAGTTTCTTTGATTATCTGACGAAGCCAGGGCAGCACGTCTTCACTGGGACGGATGGCGGATATGTGCGCAAGTCGGGTCGACAGCAAACCGTAGGCGGAATGGTGTCAGGCACTGCCGTCCCGTGGCATACAACACTCGACGTAACCGAGGTTTTTAACCCTTGCCCGCAGGTTACAGATTAACGAGGGGCCACCGGGGTCAGACCACCATTATTGAAAACGTGGTCTGCCCCCCTACTGTGCCACTACTCTGCCGACCCTACTCTGCCATCCGGCGTGTAGGTAAGATGCTATACGGCATCAAGTGACAAGAATGTCGGCTAATTGATAGTTAGGAAAAACTGAGTATGCGTCGCTTAATAGCCAACGGCTTTGTGTTTGTCAGCATTGCGATACTCTGTTCCGGCTGCACATCTTATTCGTCCCAGCCGACGATCAACGAAACCGCTGAACCCGAAACAAAAGAAATCATCTCCAGCTTTAGTTACGCAATAAACTCCCCATGGAAAGACAGTCGCTTCGGCAAGGACGCATACGCAGCGACACTCAAAGTTATTCCCGATGCACAGGATACGCGCTCCAGCCTTGCCGCTACGCCCCTGCCGGCATTAGAAATAAAGATCTCGGAGTTCTCATCTGGCGGCGCTTGCGGACAAGATTACTTGACGGGCCTGAGTCTGGGTTTGATCCCCAGTTGGTGTACGCGGACGAACCTTTTCAAGTTTGATTTTATATTGAATAAGGATCAGCGCTTTTGCAGGCAGAAAACCTACTCGATAAACTCCACGTCGCTTTCACATCTCACGATGATTCCGTTTGCACTATTCAATACGGACAATCAGCCATTGACGCTCTATCAGGCGGCGCTTAAAGATTTTCTTCGGATAGGCCAATGTGCAACGCGTTGAGAGGCACGTTAACAGGCTTGTTTTGCGCCTACGAGGGGCTCTTCAAGCGTTGGGATGTTCGAAGTTTATGTCAGGTGAGCGGCAGCTTTTGGTCGATTTATGCCGTTCGTGACAAGCAGCAACCGTCCAAAATCGATCATTCAGAAGTGTCTATGGAACCCGGGGCGATTCATTATTGTCGAGCATCTGTGTACTATAGATGCACCAATTTGACAGGTATTTGAGAACTGCAAATGAACGTTAAGAACTTAAAGCCAGAGTACATTCCCCACTACATCAATGATGGAGGGACGTATAGCTGGGTGAATCATCAGGCAAAAATTTTGCCATCAACTTATTTGGAATATGCAAGACAGGACTTTGACGAGCAGGATGGGGAGCGGGCTTTAATTAACGCTGTTGGAAACGCCAAAAGAGCTTTCCATCTGCAGACAGAAACACTGTGCGATGCCCTAGGGTGGAAAGTTGCCTACAAAAATAGGAAGCTAGGATTTGATAAGCGACTAGAGTACCTTTCGAAATGCGGGGTATTGTCACCTCGCATTTTGTCCAGATTAAATAAGACACGAAACCGTGTCGAGCACGAATATATTGTACCTACTACGGAGCAGGTGGAAGACTATCTTGATATTGTGGAGCTATTCATCTTCGCGGTCGGGCAAATCCTCGATAGATTTCCCTATGAGATCGATTTTTCCCTGATGCAAGATGAGTATTATGATTCGACGCTGGAGTTACCAGATAATTTTACCTTTAAAATGAACAGCGGTAGCCTTGACTCTTTTACGATTAGCCAAAAAGGCGAGAGCCTTACGAAAGCAATGACTGATGATGACTATTTTCCTTGGTTGAAAGCTATATTTACGCAATATTTTCTTGTTTAGAGTTAACAAGTTTTAGGGCAATGGCTTAGCGTAGGCTATACGCTGGCCCTTCCTTAAAACTAATCACCACTGGCTTTGCAGCCTCTTCGGCGGAAGGAGTAGTTTGATTAAAGACCTCCACAATGATAGCTATTGGCTGGAGGCGGCCCTCGTCTGAACATTTGTTTTTGGCCGATAGCTGCCATTCCCCTTTTCAGATGTGCACTGCCACATTGGAATGAGGGGCCAGACCACTTAACATCCGCTCACCTAGCATTTCACCAAGGTCAGCTATATGGACATTTTAAACAACAGGGAAATCGCAATCGCACTGTGGCTGATTTTCGCCGCAACGTATATTTTCTCTGCCAAAAGGATGAGAGAGGTCCGATCAGCCTTCAAAAGGCTAACATTTGTATTTCAATCACGCCCCGTGATGATAGCTTTCTCGTTGGCAGTCGTGTACACCGTCGGCATGGTCTATCTCTTGTTAGATTGGGAGCTATGGAATATTGATCAGTTGAAAAATACGGTATTTTGGTTTTTTTCCGTGGGGTTGCTGTCGATTTACAATTTGGACAAAATAAAAATCGACCCGCGTTTCTTTAAAAACTCTGTAATCGGCAATCTGAGGCTGCTCGCCATCTTGCAGTTCGTGATCGGGATCTACAGTTTGCCACTTCTGGCCGAATTGTTTTTAGTCCCATTTATGGTGGTGGTGGGTATGATGATCGCTATCGCAGAGTCAGATATTAAGTACCTGCAAGTCACAAAGCTCCTCAACGGCATTGTCATTTCCTTCGGACTTTTCACACTGGCCTACACGGCTTACATGCTCGCTACTGATTTCAAAGAACTTAGTCAGGAAAAAACATTTTATGACTTTATTGCTCCCGCCCTGCTAACAGTAATGTATTTGCCTTTCGTGTTTGCGATGATGACATATTCGACCTATGAGACCGTTTTCGTGCGACTTCAATTCACTGTGCAAGACAGAAAGCTACGTCTTCTCGCAAAGTTGTATGCGGCATTGTTATTTAATTTCAGGCTTGACGATATCCGGCGATGGGCAGATCACATCGCCAGAGTTGAGGTGATTTCGCACAAACAGCTATTAAGTACCTTTGTCCATTTGCGCAAGCTAAAAAAGCTGGAAAAGATGAAACCGGAAGTTGTCAATTCACAAGGATGGGCACCATACCTCGCAAAGGACTTCCTTTTGAGTGAGGGGGTTTCGACAGGACATTATAATCTCATCTTTGCCGATCAATGGTGTGCCTCTTCGAAAATGTACGACATCGGAGATGACCTACTTTGCGATAATTTCGCATATTACGTAGAGGGTGTCGAAGGTGTCGCAAAGGTATTAAAAATCAAGCTGAACGTGAACGACAATAGGCGCGCGCACCAAGCAAATGAGAGGCTTCTCGTATTATCGGGAATTTTAGTCCGAGAAAGCCTCGGGATTGATATTTCTGACTCCGTCAAGGATGCGCTGCGCTTTGGTGCACAATACCGCGAGCCCCATGGTGATAAACAAATAATCGTTAAGAAGGCAAGCTGGGGAGGACATAAGCTCGGTGGATATGACCTTAAAATCGAGGTCGTCGCCACCTGATATATCGACCAAGCAATAGACTGGCTGATTTAGTTGTTGCAGAACCCTCGCTGAAGTCTTACGCACGGCTACCGTGATGACCGCTTTTGGCCGTTAGCTGTCAGTCGCTCCATAGTCCCCACACCACCGCGAACCATACCGCAACTGCTGATCGCCCCACCTTGTTCCAGCGCGTGACTCACCACCATTGGCGGCAATTGCACTCCCGAAACCGGGAACGACCCACTGCGCCGGTAAGTCTACCCGTCTCTACCCATCGTTAAGGTACAGCGCAATGGACAAGACAATCACCTTGGATCAACTGGCTACCACTGACCTTAGATCCATCAATGAGATATGGCTCGGCGGGGCTCACAGGCCGCTATGTCTATGGCGGGGTGAGCAAGTCTTCACCCATGAAATGCTCAGCGAAGGCACTCACGATCAGAATGTCCGGCGCCTGTGCTTGCAGTTGGTCAACGCTGACGATCAAGGTGAAGTTGCCAGCGTTGAGTCGATCGCCCGCCAACGGCTGGAAGAAATGGGGAAGAACGGCGAGTTCTATCCGGCTGAGGAAGCGGACACTCATCAATAGTCGCTCCGCAACGCTGAAAAAAATTCGACTACATGAGGAGCCTCAGCACATCACATGAGCCTCGGACTCTCGATACCTTTGTCCACGGCCCTACCCCTTTACCCCATGCCGCTTGGCCAGCCTCAGACGCCAATTCCCACCGTGTTGGAGATCGCATTCCTCCTCGGAATCGAATCCTACGCAGCGGTGCAGTAATGGCAGATCCACACCGGCATCGCTCAGCGCGATGCCTGTCAGTTCACGCATTCGCTGGTCTTCTCCCTTGGCCAGGGCTTGCTCCTTGTTTGATTGGGTATCAAAAACCCAGATCACTCGCAGGCTTTGGGGGAAAGCGGCGTAGTTCACTTCATGGGTCAGCCATTCAAAGCCGGGGATTTCAGCCTTGGCGGTTTCACAGGCTTCGGTCAGGGTCGCAATCAGGCGACGTTCGATACCTGCGCTGTCGCGTCTGGTGGAGGGCATTGCGGGCTCCGGTGGGAAAGCGAAAGATGAACCAATAAAAAATATCACAGAGTGGCTTTATGCGATCTAGTCTCTATCAAGCAAAACAGCAGCTCATAGGGACAGTAAACAGTATTCATCGCTTAGCTCATCGAGGGATCGAACATGTTGAAGTCACTCAATATCATGGCAACTGCATTGGTGTTGGCCGGAATAATCTCCACCAGTACTTACGCAGCCGACACACCAAAAGCTGAAGCGGCGGCGCGCGGTCAGAGTATCGGCACCGCAACAGTTGCAGCGAATGCTCCAATGCCATGCCCACCTGCAAACCGAGGGGCCAGCGCGACGGGAACCGCGCCTGGCACCGATCATGCCGCCTGCACAACCGCCAAAAATAATGCGAGGGAGGCATTGCGCGCCCAAGTGCCTCAAACCTGCGCGGCTTACATTTCGTCAACCAAACCCTGCAAGGTCGTTAACTAGCGCACCCTGGGTTCAACTTGAAAAGTCCGCCGCAGAACCTGCGGCGGCCACCAGAATCGTAGGTTTAGCAGGCGCCCCCCTTCAAAAAACGTTGTTCATGATCGGGGTCGGGCAACAGGCAGGTGTCATATTTTCCGAAGAGTCGATAGCGGTTTAAAGCAATGCGATCGTAGGCCCAATCCCGAATTGGACGTGGGATGCCACGCAACAGCCCCAGTGGGCGCCAGCCGGCAGGCAGTTGGGCAATGATTTCGAAAACCGCATCTGAGCGCACCCAGTAACGCCGGTCACGAATTACCGCCATGGTATCGAACTGATCCAACGGCAGCCCCGCCCAGGCGAGCAGCGCCTGGCCCTCTGGCGACTGTACAGCCGCCAATCGCACGCGCCGTTGACGATCATGGCGAATCAGGAACCGAGCCCAGCCATTGCACAGTTTGCACACGCCGTCGAAGAGCACCACGGTCTCGCCTGGGTTGAGGAAAGGCGCGGGAGAGGGGCGGGTTCGGGAGGCGGGCATAAGCATGGGTCCAATCGGGCCGGGTTATCCCGGATCATACCCGCGTCTGGCACTATTCAGTACCGCGTCCAGTGCAGCCTGTAGCCCCTTTACTGCAGGGGTCAGTGGCGCTGGGCCCGCCGTCACCAACGAAGCTGCGCCGCTCATGGACGCTTGCCCCAACGCCACAATCGATGCGCCTGCCGCATAGGCGCGGTCAGCAGCCTGCGCGATGGTGGCCAGGTAACCGTCGATGTCGCCAGCCTTGAACAGCGCCCAGGCGTCAGGCACCCACTGCACCTCGACCGATGCCGTGGTGTGCTGCGCAGCTTGGGAAAACAGACGGGAGGTGGGGTCAAGGGTGGTGTTGACTGCGCACAACACCACAACCTTCCCGCCGCCATGAACGGCCGCCAATGCCAGGGCTTCGTCCGCTCTCAAAATCGGCACCTGGGCGTGTGCGCTGATCGTTTCAATCGCCGGGCCGAGCGTCGAACACGTGAGCACGACGGCGTCGCAGTGCTGGGCAAGTGAAGCAAGCGCCAGGCTCGTTTCATGGGCTATGTCAGCGGTCAGTTTGCCAGCGTGTTCGGCCGCCGCCAGCAGGTCGGCCCGAACTTCGTGGTGCAGTATATTCGGGCCGATACCCAGTGTTTTCGCGGCAGCGTCAAACACCGCAATATTGCTCTGGGCGGTATGAAGGCAGGTAATCCGCATGGCTCAGGCTCTCGGTAACACAAAAGGTCAGTGGTTCTCACGGGTATTGTCCAAGAAATCCTACAATTTCTTGGGCCGCGATAGTGTGAGTGAGCGACATCACTTGGATTCCGTAAAACGAAGGTTGAAGGCCTCACGAGTGTACGCCCGCGTCACAATCGCACAACTGGAGCACGTCTCACCTGAGTTCAAGCATTGGCGGGGCAGCAGGATGTCCATGCGCCGCTGTCAGGCCGCCATCGGGGGCAAGCCCCCTCCCACACTTAGGTCGCGGGGTATCAGTTAGAGAGGCTTCGGCTCCTGGGCCGTAACAGGTTCAGTGCCACGCCGAAGTTGTGTAGATACCTATGCTAGCTTGGGCGCAGCATACGGCTGGATCGGAATCCCCATGGACCGCCACCCAATCAACACCGCCTCGCCCAGACTGGGAAATGGGCGTTTTATTATGATTTTTACTGAGATCTTAGAGCAGCCAATGACCGCCGAAATCGAAAAGTACCTGCAGATCAACGCCGAGATCGAGCGAACCTATAAACAAACAGTGCGCAGCAACCGCAAGCAAAGTCAGGCTGGCAAGGACGCTCGGCTCGACAGAGGTTACTTCTGGTTCGCCCTGGTCGGTCCGTCGATTCTGTCGATACCGCTGACCATCATTGGCAAGTGGACTCAAGCCTACTGGCTGTACAACGTAAGTTGGGGGTTGATCGCGATATCTTACCTGGCGATGTTTTTCTACCCACTGGTGGGGGTTTTGCTCTACCGCCACTCGCTGATAAAAATCTTCACCGCGCCGTTCGCCAATCTGCTGGAGTGGAACGTCAAAACCCTTATGCAAGTGGAGGCACGTTATTTACCGGAACTGGCAGCCCTCTCGCGCGAGACGCTGAAACTCGGTGCGCTGGAACTTAAAAGCGAACGCGACAGCCTGGAAAGACGCACGCACATGGTGACGGGCGCGCTGGAGAAGGTCGGTATTCTCCCGGGTTTGCTGGCGCTCGCCGTAGCCCTTTCAAGCCTGGACACTATGCTGGCCAGCGTCGGCATTACTGCGCATACGGAATGGTTATTGGCGATAGCAGCGACAAATACTTTTTTCTTCGTATTGTGCTGCTATGTGCAATTCATGATCGTGCGCTACGAGCGCATGATCGCCCTCACCGAGCTGGCCGTGGACTGTAAGGATTGGCAAGCAAAGTGAGCGTTGCCTTGAACCGGGCCCTGCTGGCGAAAACACAACTGGCATCAGGACCGACTTACCCTCAGCCCTTCAACTCACTGGCCCGATTGCTCGCCGCATCATCGTAAGCCACATATAACGACTCGGCGATTTGGCTCTTGATCGCCTTGCTGGATTCCAGGCCCAACACAAAACCCTCGGCTTTGCCGCCCGCACGGTTGAGTTCTTCGTGGGTGGAAGCGCCGGTGATGGCGTCGAGGAGTTTTGCAGCAACGGGGCCGACGCCTTTGGGCAGGGAGATTTGGTCGATGGACATGGCGGTACCTTTAAAAAATGAACGGTAGCGCATAGATCACTGCCGGGATGGGCATGGTAGACCAGCTGGCAAGGAAAGGGGCTACTTTGCGCCGAAAGTGGCTAAATACCTGCCCCTCTCGCTCAGCCTCACACAACTCATTGCGCCGTTAGTACGCCTGCCCCGCACGCCGCGCATACATCGCCCGCTCCGTCTCCGCCGTGGCTCGCTCACCTTTGTAGGTCAGTTGAATGATAAAGAACCGTTCCCTGCCACCCTTCACATCCGAGGGGTCATAGGTTCTGAACAACGGCGCCAGATCAATGGTCTTGGCGAAATTTTCGTTGGTCAGGCTGTAGTAGCCCATGCCGCTGCCGGACCAGGGCGAGCCGGCGTCTGTCATGTCGATGGCGGCGTTGCGGAAGGTCACCGCGGCCGTTTTCAAATCAGCGGAGCCATTGAGCAGTTCGGTGAGCCGCTTGATATTCGCGTCGCTCAGCTGACCGGCCTTGTCGATGACTTTCAGGCGGCCATCGGCTTCGACGGTAAAACCATAATCGGTTCTGGCCAGGTCGGGCGCGGTGCTCTTAAGGGTGGATGCGAACGCGGTGAAGGCGCTTTTGAGCACCGCCTGGGCACTATGGAAGCGGTCGACGAAGCGAGGAAATTCCGGTGATTCGGAGCGGCCGACCCACACGTCGGTCACCTGCGGTGGCTCGCTCGCGGTTTGGGCGGCTTCGCTGGGATGATAGACCGCAGCCGGCCCGGCATTTGCCAAGGATTGCTTGGCTGCCTCCGGCAATGCCTGGGGCGTCAGTTTCTGCTCGGAAGGCGCAAGTCGGATATTGGCAGGGGCTATAGTGGCAGCGCTGATGGAGAGTGTCATTTCAATCGGTCCATGATCGGCGGGTTCATGGAGGTTATCGACGTGAAAGGCTCGATCTTTAGGCCCGCTGGGGACGTAAACAACCGTCGTTGAACCTCGAGCACCAACGGCCTGGGCGCGCTCACCTGCCTGCCTTCATTCAGCCGCCTGCGACAACGGCCGCGCCACCTGCTCCAGCGCCTTGCGCTCCGCCGCCACGCCCCAGATCGCCTGCACCAGGGCAGCCACGCACATCAACGCCGCGCCGATCAAATACCCCACGAACAGACTCCCGCGCTGTTGCGTCTGTATCAACTGCCCGAACAAGGTCGGCCCGATGATCCCGCCCAGCCCCGTGCCGAACGCATAGAACACTGCAATCGCCAGCGCGCGTATCTCCAGCGGAAAGGTCTCCGCCACGGTCAGGTACGCCGAACTCGCCGCCGCCGAGGCGAAGAAGAAAATCACCATCCACGCCACGGCTTGCTCGGTCACGTCGAACCAGCCTTGCTGGAACGCATAGCCACTGAGCGCCAGCAGCACGCCGGAGGTGGCGTAGGTGAAGCTGATCATCACGCGCCGGCCGATCACGTCAAACAACCGCCCCAGCAGCAGCGGCCCGCAGAAGTTGCCGAGGGCGAGCGGCAAGACGTACCAGCCGACGCGCTCGGCGGGCACGTCGTAGAAGTCGGTGAGCACCAGCGCGTAGGTGAAGAAGATCGCGTTGTAGAAGAAGGCCTGGGCGGTGAGCAATGTCATGCCGACCAGGGCGCGACGGCGAAAGCTGACGAACAGGGTGTGGAAAATCTCCGCCAGCGGTGTGTGGTCGCGCGCGTGCAGCCGCAACGCTGGGCCGCTCACCGGCGCCAGTGCGTGGCCTTGTTCGCGCAGGCGCGCTTCGATGCCGTCGACGATGCGCCGCGCTTCGTCGTGTTGGCCATGGATCAACAACCAGCGCGGGCTTTCCGGCAGCCACAGGCGCATCACCAGGATGATCAGGCCCAGCGCGGCACCGATGCCGAAGCACAGGCGCCAGCCGAGGTCGCCACCCACGACCTGCGGGTCGAGCAACACGATGGCGCCACCGGCCCCTAGGGCTGCGCCTAGCCAGAAGGTGCCGTTGATGGTCAGGTCGACCCAGCCGCGATAGCGCGCCGGGGTGAATTCCTGGATGGTCGAGTTGATTGCGGTGTATTCGCCGCCGATGCCCATGCCGGTCAGGAAGCGGAACAGCAGGAAGGTTTCCAGGTTGAAGGAGAACGCCGTGGCTGCGGTGGCGCCCACGTAGAGCCACAGGGTGATGAAGAACAGTTTGCGTCGCCCCAGACGGTCGGTGAGCCAGCCGAACAGCAGCGCACCCAGCACGGCACCGGCGATGTAGACGCCACCGGCAAGGCCAATGTCGAGGTTGCTGAAGTTCAGGCCGGTGCTGCTTTTCAGCGCGCCGGACACCGAGCCGGCCAAGGTCACTTCCAGGCCGTCGAGCAACCAGGTGATCCCGAGGGCGAACACCAGCAAGGTGTGGAAGCGGCCCCAGGGCAAGCGGTCCAGGCGCGCGGGCAGGTCGGTCTCGAACAGCGTGGCAGGGGTGTTTGAGTGTGGCTGGGTCATTGTCACATCCGTCCATGTGCACTGCCTCGTCCAGTTAGGAGTGAGGCTTGGGCGAGGGAGTTCAACGTGGTCGCGCTGAACGAACGGCGAGTGGGTGGAGTCGCAGTATCAGGCCCCGGCAAGGAACCCACTGATGCCTCTGAATAACGCTGCCCTCGCGATGCTGCTCACCCTGGCCGCCAGCACGGCGGCCATGGCCCAGGAGCCGCTGCGACTGGAAAACCTGAAACGCTGCGGCGACCTGCTGCAAAGCCCGGAGCAGGATTGGTGCCTGAGTGTGCACGGGCTGGGTGAAGCAACGCCGCAGGTGAAACTGGCGGGCAAGGCGCTGCCGGCGCAGACGCTCCAGCGCGACGGCGACCAGTTGCGCCTGCGCCTGGACAGCACGCACTACCAGAGCGGTCCGCTGTGGCTCGAAGACGGCCCGCGCGCCAGCAACGCGGCCTGGCTGACCCTGCGCAATAGCCATGTCGTCGCCGCCGGGCCCAGCGAAGTGGCGAAGAACATGGACGGCCTGACCACCTATGTCGACCTCGTCAGCGTGCTGATCGAGGAAGACCATGATGGCCGCCAGGAAGCCGAGCGCATCGCGCGCAAATACGGCGCGAGCGTGGTCGGCAGCATCGCGCCGCTGAACCTGTTCCAACTGCGCCTGCCGGCCACCGACCTGCTGCAGCGCGACGCCTTGGTGCTACGCCTGGGCAGCGAGACCAGCGTGGATGCGGTGGTGATCGAAGAATCCGCCGCCGAAGAAACCGAGCACGCCGCCACGCGCCACGAAAAACCGAAGAAGCCATCGCCCGACTCCGATGAATGGGCAGCCAACCGCTTTCTCGATGCGGTGGCCTATTATCAGCGGCGCATCCCGGGCCAACACACACCTATCACGCCGCAACCGGTGCGCATCGGCCTGATCGAGCGCGGCGTGGATTTCGACACTGCGGATTTCGCTGACTACCTCGGCGCCTGCGCCCCCAGGCGCACCTGCGTCTACGCCCGCGATACGGGTGCGGCGAGCGGCCATGGCACCACCGTCGCCGGCATCCTCGCGGCAGGCTGGGACAACGGCGGCAACACCGGTTTTTTACGTGGGCTGGACAAGGCCAGCGGTGGCTTTGACGTGATTGTCGAGCGCAACTCCGATGCCGGCATCACGGCCAACATCGCCGCCTCGGTCAACCTCGTGGAGGACGGGGTGCGCGTGCTCAACTGGAGCTGGGGCATTCATCGCGTCGGAACCAAGGACGTCAATGGCAATGACGTCGACTCGCTGGTGCGCTCGGGAATTGCCATGAGTGGCTACGAAGAATTGCTCGAAGAGTTCTTCCTGTGGCTGCGCAAGGAGCACCCCGATGTGATTGTGGTGAACTCCGCCGGTAACGGTTCGGCATTCTCTGGCAGCGACGAGTACCGCCTGCCCTCCTCCTTCATCACCGAGCAGTTGCTGGTGGTGGGCGGACACCAGCGTAACGTGCGTGGCGGCGTTGCCGTCGATGACCCAGCCTATGCCCTTACACGCAGCTCCTCGAACGTGGACATGCGCGTCGACATCACCGCTGCCGCCTGCGCCCACGCGTCCACGCCCGACGCCGGCCAGGAAGGCGCCGTGCATTGCGGCACCTCCTACGCCACGCCGATGGTCGCAGGCTTGCTGGCGGCGATGCTGTCGATCAACCCGCAACTGCAACCCGAACAGCTGCGCATGCTGTTGCGCCGCAGCGCCATGGCGATCGGCGAGAACCACGACTTCGAACGCAGCGACGCCCAGGACCTCACCGCGCCGATCCTTCCGTCGGAGCGCAACTACCTGCTCAACGATAAGGATGTCGGGCGCTCGGCTCGGTTGGATATGCAGAAGGCGCTGGACCTGGCGGTGCAAAGCCGGACGCGGGTGCGCTGAACCGCACCTGATCGTTCCCACGCTCTGCGTGGGAATGCCTCCTGGGACGCTCCGCGTCCCGCCTACTGCGCACAGATGATCAGGAATGCTCCAGCGCCACCGGTTTGACCGCCTGCCCCTGCTGACGCGAAGTGACCAGGCCGATAAAGGAGATTACCAGGGCCAGGCCAATCGTCGAGGACACTTCGGTGCGATGTTCCGGCGTCACCATCATCACGGCCAGCGCCGCGCAGATGAACACGATGACCAGATAAGTCAGCCAGGGAAACAGCCACATGCGAAAGGTCAGCTCGACGTTCTGCTTGAGGAGCAGCCGACGCATGCGCAGTTGCGAGATGGCGATGACCAGATACACCAGCAACGCGATGGCACCGGAACTGGCCAGCAGAAACTGGAACAGCCCGGCGGGCATGAAGTAACTCAGCAGCGTCACTCCCGCACCCAGGATGGTGCTGGCGATCACCGCCGCCCTGGGCACGCCCGCCGCTGAAGTGCGTTTAAGGGCGCGTGGCGCATCGCCGCGTTTACCCAGGGAGAACAGCATGCGCGAGGAGATGTAGATCGAGGAGTTCATGCAACTGGCCACGGCGATCAATACCACCAGGTCGACCATGAACTTGGCGTTGGGAATGTTCATCAACTCCAGCGCGCGTTGGTAAGAGCCCACGGACGCCAGCAGGGGATCGTTCCACGGCACCACGGAAATAACGATCGAGATCGACAACAGGTAAAACACGCCGATGCGCCAGATCACCGAGCGGGTCGCCTTGGCGATGTTCTGCGCCGGGTTGCTCGATTCGGCCGCGGCGATGGTCACCGCCTCGGTACCGATGAAACTGAACATGATGGTGATGAATGCCCCCACCACGGCCGACAGGCCATTGGGTGCAAAGCCGCCGTGCTCTTGCATCAAGCGGCTCAAGCCGCTGGCTTCACGATCCGGAATCCAGCCCATCAGCACGCTGAACCCCAGGCCGATGAAACCGATGATGGCGATGACCTTGGCCATCGCGAACCAGAACTCGAACTCGCCATATTTGGCAACGCTGAACAGGTTGGTGATCACCAGCAAAATGATCGACAACAACGCAAACAACCATGCATCGACCTGAGGAAACCACTGATTGAGCACATGCCCGGCAGCCAGCGCCTCGATCGGAATCACCAACACCCAGAACCACCAATACAACCAGCCGATGGTGAAGCCTGCCCAACGGCCAATGGCCTGGTCGGCATAGGTGGAAAACGAGCCGGTGTCGGGGCGCGCCACCGCCATCTCCCCGAGCATGCGCATCACCAGCACCACCAGCAGGCCGGAGCACAGATAAGCCAGCAACACCGCCGGCCCCGCCGCCGCGATGGCATGCCCGGAACCGACAAACAACCCCGCGCCGATGATGCCTGCGATGGACAACATGGTGACGTGACGCGGCTTGAAACCCTGCGCCAGCTGAGCGTTGGAATCGTTGGAGTTGAGACTATTCATTGTTGTTGTGGTTCTCGGGCGACCAATACCCCTCACCTTAAGTGCGCAGGACAAAGCCAAAGTAGCCTGAGCGCGGCATCATCGTGTCTGATCTCGACATCGGCCAATCGACTGCAACGTTTGAGGGCACAGCATGTGCACCGGGCAATCAATGGGGGCGCATGAGTGCCCGACAGCCCATCACGCTGCTGTACTGGACTTGAATAGCTCGCTCATGAGGCCAGTTGCCGCCCCATGCCCGAAGACATCAGCGGAATCACGCTGGGAAGGATCCAGTGTGCCTTCGGCTCTGATGCTTTGCCCGGTATAAACCAACGTTCCTTCCAGCACTTCGACCGCGCTGTGATAACCCAAGCCGACCAAAAATGCACCCGCCCCTGCCGCACGCGCATAGCGCTGGTCCTGCTCGGCCGGCGCCAAGACCGACATAGGCATGATGGTTCCACCGTCTTGAGCGCGCGGACCATCGGGCAGCGCACCCACGTATTGATCGTGTGCGCTTACGCCGCGCAGCATGTCCCAAGCCTGTAAAATCTCGGACGGCGACGCTGACATATGCCCGACAAGCGGCTCGGTCGTTTCTTTGACACGGGCCGTCCCAATGTCAAAAACCGCCCAGCGATTGTCAGGAATACGTTCAGATGCAGGGACATTGAGTGCCTTATCCGCTTCCAGCCCGCTGTTATGTACGCCTGCTCGAAAAGGCATGTCGGCCGGCGAATTGAACGAACGGACCTTTCGTTCAGCGCGTTTATCCGGGCCGACAACCGCAGAGCCGCCTTGCTCACGCAAGCGCTGGATGGCGACAGTATCCGGCACCTCCAGCCCCTGGGCTTTGAGCAGATGGTTGAGAGCTGTCATCAGCCCCTCGTCTGCATTGGCGGGGGTGGTGTAAAACCCGCCGATATCGCCCATCAGTGCGATAACTACCGCTCTATCGGTGGCGCTCGCAGCCACGCTGCCCGTTGCCGCCTGCGCGCCTGCGGCTCGCGCCAATGCTGCAAGCAAGTCATCCGTCGTTTTTCCAGCCAGCAGCCGCCCTTCCCCCAACAAATGAGCACCCATCATTTTCTGATGTTCTGCGCTCAGGTTCGAGACCACGCGATGCAACACCTTGGCTGCCGCCGCAAGCTCTCCGGTCAGGATGTCACTGGGCTTGTAAAGCACGCTTCTCGCCGCGACGGTCTGTGCGAAGGCCAACTCTTTGGTGGTCGCCCGGGAAGCCTGTCGCGCCGGGTCGCCATGGGTGATTTGCAGGTGAGCGGCGTCCTTGGCCTTAAGCACATCATTAAAGGCAGCGGCATCTTTCGCGGCATTTTCCAGGGCGTGATAATTCATGAAAAGCTTATCGCCAATATGCTCGAACCCGGGTCTACCCGAAAAATCCTCAAGCAATTTATGCTGGACCTTCGGATGCGTCAGCGCGTATGAAATTTCATCCATCGAGTGCCCACCATCCACGTAAATGAACAGCAAGGCCTGGATGGCCAAATAGGTTTCAAGGTCGTCAGGGTGTGTATCGGCATGCACGGCTTTGCAAGCACGTACCGCCCCCTGTTCAATCACGATTGAACCCGACGGCCCGTTGACGTAAGTCCCTGTGCCTTTTTCAAAAAGCGTCTTCATATAAGAACCGGGTTGGGATGCATCAGGATGTTCAGGATCCTGCATCTCAAGCCTGTCGGGGCAACGGGTGCTGGCGCTGGCTAACAACTGGTTCTTGTAGTCATTTTCATACGTAATATTAAAAGGTTCGTTCAGGCGCAAATCCCTGGGCGCCGCGTCGATGTTTCGCAAAATACCGACGTTATAACTGTCTGCCTGCCTGAACAGGTTGCCTTCTCGGGCATTGAGTTCTATACGGCCTTTGCCCGGTGCCCTGATGGGATCAAACACACCGTCCCAATGACCTGCCGGGAGTTTTGCCTCGGCATCCGGTTCATTTTTCAGCGCGTAGCTCAAATATCGGTGTTTGTAGATATCAAACAAGGCCGCTCTGGCCTCGGGTGAAATATTCAAGGTTTCCAAGGTTTTCTCGGCACGCGTGTAGAAACCCTGAAGCTGATCCAAACCGACGATGCGGGTGTCGAAACTCTGATTTTTCCAAGCGGCCTCATATTTCTC
Source organism: Pseudomonas sp. R2-37-08W (assembly GCF_003851705.1). Classification (NCBI taxonomy): domain Bacteria; kingdom Pseudomonadati; phylum Pseudomonadota; class Gammaproteobacteria; order Pseudomonadales; family Pseudomonadaceae; genus Pseudomonas; species Pseudomonas sp. R2-37-08W. The sequence goes on from NZ_CP027728.1 coordinate 3,861,631, forward strand.
GAACAACGGTGCGCTGACATAGTTGTCCTTGATGTAATTCACCTGGTTGTTTGAGATAGCGCAGAAGGTTTTATAAATGTCCGGCGAGCGGAAGTAATCCTGCAACGCATGTTTGGCATAGTAGCTCTCGAATGCACGCCGTACCGGGTCGTTGACCATTTTCAGCTTCATCGCACCGTCAGCAGCTTGCGCTGAGCCGTTGACGACCAGCTTGACCAGCTCTGCTTTACGCTGATCAGGATCGTGGATACTGCGCAGTCGAGTGAGAATTTTCTGAGTTTGGGTTTCAGTCGGCCCCGCCATCCTGAACCTGTTCAACCCCAGGCTCAGCGCACCATCCTTGATTAGCGCCTTGCCCGGCAAGATACGGTCCTGAGAGTATTTTTCAACGATATCACTGGTGATAACGGCGTTATAAATGGCGCCATTTCTGATTTGCGCGGGCTGCGCGTCGCCGTAGAGAAAACTGACCGGGCGCGCCTGCCCCTCAGCGTTGAGCGTGACTGTGGGCACTGCGTTCGACTGCAGTTCAATTGGCTTGTTTTTCAGGTAATCGAAGTTCTTCACGAACTCGACATTCTTCAAGTTGCTGTCAGGGTCAGACGCTAGCTCGGCCGACGCTCTTAAAACGGTAGTATTGTTAATCGGCACAGTGTTCACTCCCATTGGATAAGATAACTAACGTCGGACGATGCTTACTTGAAAATGCCGTGCAGCGATATCATCAGCCTGAAAAACCCATCCAACGCCCCCTGCAGATGTGTGGCTGAACCACTACACATATCATCCAGCAAAGCCTTGACTTCGTAACCACGTAGACCTTTACCCAACACGGCCTGGCCCGTGACTACCGATGGCAATGGGTATTGCAGTGCAAGCAGCAGTTTTTCTGCATGAGTATTCAGCGTGGCGCCGTTCAAGGTATTTAACTCACTCCACATCCACACCCTGTGATGATCAGCAGTCAGCATGATCGGGCTGATAGTTTTAAAGTTAAGTACAATCGACGAGTGACGATCAAAGTGCCCTATTTGTTCTTGGGGCACGCCAAAATCCAATAAAGTCTCGCGTAGTATTTTCGATATATCAGAATTCACAGCCTATGCCCTCAAGCGTCAGCCACTGTGCCTCAAGCGGTTATAATCGACCTTCCTGAATTATCCAGATGCCCCCTTTCAATGCATGTAAGAGGGGCGGACTATGAGTGGCGAACGTCCACGAACAGTTCCACCTGGCAAATCACGCACCGTTCGTGCGTCAACCCGCCTGCATCATCATCTGCCACAAGGAAGCCCCCACGCCGGTGATGCTCTCGCCGGCGATAAGCCCGGCCGCTGCGGTAATCGCAAAACGCTCGGTAAGGCTTGGCCAGCGGCAGCTGATCGCCCAGGTCACCACCGCCCCCAACGCCATCATCAGCGACACGGAGGCCGGCAATACAAACGCCAGTCCCAATGCCGCAGCGCTGGGCAGATAGCGGGCACGATCGACAGGCAACATGCTGTCGAGCACACCCAGCACTGCACCGATCAAGGCCGCGATGGCAATCGCCCAGCGAATGCTCGGCGACAGTGAGTTCAGCCCGTGGGTCAGGGTTTGCGCCACGGCTTTCCAGGTGGCCACGGCCGGCGCCGGCCATTGCTCGGTGAGCAGCATGCTCTGGGGGTCGGGGATCAGTGCCAGGTAGGCAAATACGCCGACGATGCTGCCGACGAAAATCCCCAGGATTTGCGCGATAACCTGCTTGTGTGGCGTGGCGCCAATCGCCTTGCCCACCTTGAAGTCGTTCATCAAGTCCGTGCATTGCCCGGCCGAACCGCCGGCCGTGTTGGCGCTCATCAGGTTGATCGGCACCTGCCCCGGCGCGGCGATGCCGAAGCTCAGTTGGGACAGCTGCCCGATTGCGCCAATCGGCGGTATACCAGTGGCCCCCACCACCCGCGCCGCCACGGCAGCCAGGCAGATTGCCAGGGGAATGGTCAACAGCGCCATCCACAGGTTGATACCGAACAACAGCGCCTGCAGGCTCACCACCAAGCCGATCGCCAGGATGAAGCCGGCGGCCGGGCCCGGCTTGGGCAGCGTCCACGGGGTGCCGCCGCCAGCCCGGGTGGAGCGGTGCAGCGCCCACAACCGAATCGCCAATGACGCCAGGGTGGAACACACCATCAGGCTCACCCCCGGCCACAGCAGCCATTCCACCAGCGCGGCGAATTGGGGGCCGCTGCTGCCAGCCGGAATGTTCACCAGCCCTTGCGCCAACAGCCATGGCCCCAGCCCGCCCCAGGCCAGCACGGCGCCGAGCAGCAAGGTCAGGCCGACGCGAATGCCGATGATGCCGCCGAACCCCAGTAACAGCAGCGAGGGGTCTGCGGTGAACGTCAGTCGCTCAAGCTGTGCGGTCGGCGACCAGCGCGGCAGCGCCCACAGGAAGGTATCCACCCACTTGACCAGCCCCGACAACATGGCGGCGCTGAGCAGCACTTTCAAGCGTGTCGCGGCTTCGCGCCCGTGGTTGTAGATATGCAGCAAGGTCTCCAGGGTGGCCATGCCTTCGGGAAACTTCAGCGCCTTGTCATTGAGCAATGAGGGCCGCAGGTACCACGCGATCCAGATCCCCAGGAAGCTCACCGAAAACACCCAGGCGATCATCGGGATCGCCTCCAGCTGGTTACCCGTGAGCAAGGTATAGGCCGGGATGGGCGCGACCAGCCCGCCGGAAATGATCGACGCGGCGGCCGAGGCGACGGTCTGGTTGATATTGCTTTCGTGCAGCGTCCACGGCACCGCCGCAGCAGAGCGTTTGGCCAGGCCCTGCCAGACCGCATAGCCAATCAGCAACGCGATGATCGACATGTTGAACGACCAGCCGATCTTCAGGCCCGCGTACACATTGGACGGGGTCAGCAGGATGCCGAGCAGGACCCCGGTGATGACTGCCCGCAGGCTGAGTTCGCGTTCTACGGGGAGGGTTGACGAGATGGGATGCATGCAGATTCCTTTCGACCAGAAGACAGCGCCACTGGTTAAGTGAGCGCTGCCTGGCGCAAAGGTTCAGCGGTCCTTCATGCGCCTCTATTTGGCGAACGCATACTCGCCGCCCTGCTCCACTGCCTTGCGATAAGCCGGTCGTTGCTGGAGCTTGTCTACCCATGCCGCCAGGTTCGGGTACGCCTGCAGCTTGCCCTGCGCCTTGGCAATCTCGCCGATAAAGCTCATCTGGATGTCCGCACCGGTCAGCTCGTTACCCACCAGGTACGGGGTTTGCCCGAGCACGTCATTCAGGTAGCCGAGGTAGTTGGCCAGCTCTGATTCAATGCGCGGATGCAGCGGTGCGCCGGCTTCACCCAGGCGCCCGACGTAGAGGTTGAGCATCAACGGCAGCATGGCCGAGCCCTCGGCGAAATGCAGCCACTGCACGTATTGGTCGTAGCTGGCGCTGGCCGGATCGGGTTGAAATTGACCGTTGCCGTGGCGGCGGATCAGGTAGTCGATGATGGCGGCCGATTCAATCAGTACACGGGAACCGTCCTCGATCACCGGCGATTTGCCCAGCGGGTGAATGGCCTTGAGCTCGGGAGGCGCGAGGTTGGTTTTCGGGTCGCGCTGGTAGCGCTTGATCTCGTAGGGCAGGCCCAGCTCTTCGAGCAACCAGAGGATGCGCTGGGAGCGCGAATTGTTGAGGTGGTGAACGGTAATCATAGGGGGGCAGCTCCGTTAGGGTTAAGGAGAAGACTACACGACGGCGGCAGAGTGCCCTGAATGGGCGCTCAGTCCAATCGAAACCGCGCCGTGTTAGCACTCAACGCCCGGCTGCCCTTGCTCAGGCTGTCGGCGGCCTGATTGACCGCCCGTGCGCCGTCGAGCAAGCGCCCGGCCGCCTGGTCCACCTGCTGGATATTGCCGCTCACCTCGTCGGCCGTCGTGGCCTGTTCTTCCACGGCGGCGGCGATTTGCGCCAGGGTGTCAGTGACGTTCTGCACGGCACCGGCGATTTCGCCGAGGCGCGTGCCCAGGCCGGTGACGGATTCGGCGTCACTGAGCGCCTGGTTGCAGGCGGCGCCCATCAGGCTGACGGCCTGGCTGACCGTGGCGCGCAGGCTGTCCACGGTGCTGGCGATCTGTGCGGTGGACGCCTGGGTGCGTTGCGACAGGCTGCGCACCTCATCGGCGACCACGGCAAATCCGCGGCCTTGCTCGCCGGCGCGGGCGGCTTCGATGGCGGCATTGAGGGCCAGCAGGTTGGTCTGCTCGGCGATGCCACGAATGGTGTCGACCACCGATTGAATCTGCTGGCCCTGTTGGCTGACTTGTTCCAGCGCGTTGGCGGTGTCGGTCAGGCGCTGGTTGAGTTGCTGGATGCTGGCCGTGGTGCGCTGGCTGTCGCGGCTGCTGTCCTCGGCGATACGCCGGGTCTGCTGGGCGCTGTCGGCAGCCTGCTCGCAACTTTTGGCGACCCCCAGGGAGGTGGCGGCCAATTGGGTGGCGGCTGCGGCAATCTGGCTGATCTGGTGTTGCTGGTCTTCGACTTCGGTGAGGGTGCTGCCCGATTGCGCGTTGAGAGTGAGCACGGTGGCGCCCAGCTGCTGGGTTTCATGATTGACGCCGAGCAGGCTGGCGCGCAGTTGCACCACGGCGACGTTGAGCGCCGTGCTGATGGCGGCCAGTTCGTCGCGCCCCTCCACCGCCACTTCGACGCGCAGGTTGCCGTCGCGCAAGGACTCGGCCAGCGTCGTGATGCCGCTGGCGCTGCGGCGGATCGACGCTTGCAGGCAGACGAACAGGTACAACGCCGCCAGCGCCAGCAGGCTGAACGTCGCCGCCACGGGGATGAAGTGCTGCAGCGAGCGCTCACGGTAGTAACTCAAGCGCGCGTCGAGCGAATGCAGCGACTGGCTGCGCAACGCGCCCAAGGCCGCGAGCATGGCGTCAACGCTTTGGTCGAACGCGGCGGTGTCGAGCTTGATGGTGCCGCCGAAGACGCCCTCGTCCAGGGTCTTCAGCTCGCTGTCCAGGCGTTGCAGGCTGGTTGCGTATTGCACCGTCCAAGGCTCGAGGCCTGGGTATTGCCTGGCTTTGAGCGCGCCTGCTGCCTTGACCAACTGGTCGCGCGCATCTCCGATGCGGCCGCGCAGGTCGCGCATCTGCAAACGGCTTTGCAGGGTGAACTGGCCCGAGGCGATCGAGGATTGGCCGACGCTGGCCGTGCGCCCGATACGCTCGATCAGGTCCGGGGTGTGCTGGCTGGAAATCTGCATCAATAGGTAGGTTTCCAGCCATGGATCGAGGATCAGGCCGGCATCCAGGGTGATCTGTTCGCGCAGCGATTGCATAGCGGTCAGGGCGGCGGTGAAGCGGTCATAGCCATCCGGCCACCAGCCGACGGTGCGCAGGGCCTGGGTGTCCATGCCCTTGACCGCTGCCTGCAAGGTGTCGAAGCGCGCCAGGGTATCAGCGCTGGCGTTATGGGTTCTGAGCGCGTCGCCCAGGGTTTGCAGGCCTTGTTGGATCACTGGGCTGCCAGCGTCGACCTTGTCCATTGCGGCCTGGGCGGCAGGGGTTGGCGTATGCAGGATGTCCAGGGCTTTCCAGCGGGCGGCCAGGTTGCGTTGGGCGGTCAGTTGCACATCGAGCGAGTCCAGCGCCAACAGTTGGCGCACACCGGACTGTTCGCTGGAGATCACCGCGAGCTTGTCGCGGTAATCCTGGCCGATCATCCACAGGCTCCCGGCCAGCGGCAGCATGAACAGGAAGAACAGCACCTGGAACTTGCGCGCGAAACCGAACCGTCCAAGCAGGCGGATACCCGGTGATAAAAGTCTTTGCATGCCCTGCAACTCCCCTGAACAAACTCAAGCTTCACAGCGTGTGAAATAACTAACGGCAAAATGCCATGTCATTGATTAGCAAGATATGGGCCGCAGGTTGAAACCTTGGCGATAGGCGTGATGGCACCGTGAAACCGGCCGGCGGTGCGCGAAAATGGGGCAAAAGCACTCAGTGGCGGGCACGCTCTGTAACCGCCGGGGACAAAAGTTTCGGGGGCGCTACGCTGTTCGCGGCGGCGTTCAGCCCAGCACATGGGTAATCCATTGGATTTGCTGGGCAATTTCTTGCCGTTTTGCTTGCGGCACCGACTGCCTGGCCTTCTCGAAACCGGCAAGCGTCTTGTGTTTCTCGCGCAGCAGGCGTTGCCATTTCGCCACGAACATCGGGGTGCGCGCCTGCAGGTGCAGCGGCCCGAAGTACAGCTGCTCATCGGTGTAGTTCACCAGCCCGCTGCGTTCGGCGACGATGATTTCGTAGTAGAAGCGGTTCTCATGCAGCAGCTCCTCGTGCAGGATTCGGTAGCCGTTGTCCATCAACCAGTGGCGCAACGGTTGCTCGCCGCCATTGGGTTGCAGGATCAGGCGTTCCTGGCCGCTCAACCGCGCTTTACCGCTGTCGAGGATGTCGCGGATCGTCTCGCCGCCCATGCCGCACAGGCTGACAGCGGTGATGGCGTCGTCCGGCTCGATGGCTGCCAGACCATCGGCCCGGCGTACGCGGATGCACTGCTCCAGGTCGTTGGCGCACACGGTGCGCTGGGCCGCGCGAAAGGGCGTGGCCGCGACCTCTCCCGCCACGGCCCCGGTAATGACGCCACGACGCATCAGCGCCACCGGCAGGTAAGCATGGTCCGAGCCGATATCAGCCAGGCGCGCGCCGACCGGCACCCATGCCGCCACGCGCTCCAGGCGCATGGACAATGTGTGTTCGTTCAACAGGGATTCCTTGTCATTCGCCGGAAAATCGATCCCGGCTATTGGTCAAATGCAGCACCATCGCCGCCCGCGCGGCATCCGGGTCCTGGCGCTTGAGCGCATTGAAGATCGCCTCATGCTCCAGATTCGCCAATTGCCCCAGCTTGGCAAAATCCGCGCCGCCGCGCTCGGCGCCCAGCACCAGGGCGCGGGGGATCATCGCGGTGCCCAGGTGCTGCATGATTTCGCTGAAAAACGTGTTGCCGGTGGCCTCGGCGATCAGTTGGTGAAAGCGCTTGTCTTCTTCCACGCAGCTGTCGTTGTTGGCCAGGGAGGCCTGGTAGTCGTCCAGCGCCTGACGCATGTGCGCCAGTTGCTCGTCAGTACGGCGCAGCGCGGCCAGCGCCACGGCTTGCACTTCCAGGCCCAGGCGCAACTCCAGCATGTTGCGCACGCTGGCGACCGTGTCCACATGCAGGCGCAAGCCTTGCTGGGGGTGTTGTGCCAGCACGAAGGTGCCGATGCCGTGGCGCGTCTCCACCAGGCCAGAGGCTTGCAGCTTGGAGATGGCTTCGCGCACCACCGTACGGCTGACCCCGTGCTCAAGCACGATGGTGGATTCGGACGGCAGTTTTTCACCGGGTTTGAGCTGCCCGAGCAGGATGCGCTGGGTCAGTGCGTCGACCACGCCCTGGGCCAGGTTGGTGGAGCGTTTGCGCACAGCGGGGGCGTTTTCAATGGGCATTGCCAGGTTCCACGGGGTTGGGCTGGTGGGAGCTTAACACTGGGTTCAGGCGCGGCGTTGGGTTGATTCGTGAAACGATTGACTTGTATGACAACCAATCTTAAACACTTCAGTGCCATTCCTGTATTGGGGATTTTTTGCCGGGGGTACCGGCGGCTACAAGGCTTAAAAAACCCATTAAAAACCTGATAAATAACCAAAAGAAAGCCTGCTCGCCGCTTTTATAAGAATAAATACAGATCCCAACGCATTGCGGTTTTCAAAAAACAACTTGTATGATGTCTGGCAACAAGACACGCAAACCCGCATAAAAACAAATCAGGGGGAGTTTTGAATTGTGAACAATTCAAGCCATGCATCTGCCACACCAGAAACTGATTCGGTGCTCGCTCGCGCCGTGAGCAAAGTGAAGGGCCATGTGCTCCCACTGTTCGTGATCATGTTCATCCTCAACTACATCGACCGGGTCAACATCGGCTTCGTGCGCACGCATATGGAGCACGACTTGGGCATCGGCGCGGCGGCCTATGGCTTCGGTGCCGGGCTGTTCTTCATCGGCTACGCGATCTTCGAAGTGCCGTCGAACATGCTGCTGCAAAAAGTCGGCGCGCGCATCTGGCTGACCCGCATCATGTTCACCTGGGGCATCGTCGCCACGATGATGGCGTTCATCCAGAACGAAACCCACTTCTACATCCTGCGCTTTTTGCTGGGCGTGGCTGAAGCGGGCTTCTTCCCAGGCGTGATTTACTACTTCACCCGCTGGTTGCCAGGCGTGGAGCGCGGCAAAGCCATTGCGATTTTCCTCAGTGGCTCGGCGGTTGCTTCACTGATCTCCGGCCCGCTGTCGGGTGCGCTGTTGCAGATTGAAGGCTTGGGCTTTCACGGCTGGCAATGGATGTTCGCCATCGAAGGCCTGGCCTCGGTGGCGCTGGGCTTCTTCGTCTGGTTCTGGCTGGACTCCAAGCCCCATGACGCCAAGTGGCTGAGCCGCGAAGAACAGGACGCGCTGGTGGGCGCCATCGATCAGGAACAGCGTGATCGCGAAGCCCTGACCACGGTCAAACCGACCATCGGCAAACTGCTCAAGGACCGTCAGATCATGCTGTTCTGCGCCTTGTATTTCTGCATCCAACTGACGATCTATGCGGCGACGTTCTGGCTGCCGAGCATCATCAAGAAAATGGGTGACCTGAGCGATGTGCAGGTCGGGTTCTTCAACTCGATTCCCTGGCTGATCTCGATCATCGCCATGTACGCCTTCGCATCGCTGTCGGGCAAATTCAAATTTCAGCAGGCCTGGGTCGCGGCAGCCTTGTTGATCGCGGCAGCCGGGATGTTCATGTCCACCACTGGCGGGCCGATCTTCGCCTTCGTGGCCATCTGCTTTGCGGCCATCGGTTTCAAATCCGCTTCTTCGCTGTTCTGGCCGATCCCACAGGGCTACCTCGACGTGCGCATTGCCGCCGCGGTGATCGCGCTGATCAACTCCATCGGCAACCTGGGTGGCTTTGTCGCACCGACCACCTTCGGCTTCCTGGAACAAACCACCGGCTCGATCCAGGGCGGGCTTTACGGCCTGGCCGGCACCTCTGTGCTCGCGGCCATCCTGGTGTTTTTCGCCAAGACGTCACCGTCTGCCGGCTTGATGTCGCCCAGCGTTGCGCCCACCGGCGCCGCCGTCAGCAAATCTATTTGAGCGTATAAGGACTTTGCCATGAACACGCCTGTTGTCACCCATTTCCAAGTCATCCCGGTCGCCGGCCACGACAGCATGCTGCTGAACCTCAGCGGCGCCCACGGACCTTATTTCACCCGCAATATCGTCATTCTCAAGGACAGTTGCGGCAACACCGGCGTAGGCGAAGTGCCCGGTGGCGAGCGCATCCGCGAAACCCTGGAAGACGCGCGCGGCCTGGTGATCGGCCAGCCCATCGGGCAGTACCAGCGCATCCTCAATCAAATGCGCACCACCTTTGCCTCACGGGACGCGGCCGGTCGTGGGCTGCAAACCTTTGATCTGCGTATCACCATTCACGCCGTTACCGCGATGGAGGCAGCCCTGCTCGACTTGCTCGGGCAATTCCTCGAAGTCCCGGTGGCGGCCCTGCTCGGAGAGGGACAGCAACGCGATGCGGTGAAAATGCTCGGTTATCTGTTCTACGTCGGTGACCGCAGCGCAACGGACCTGGCCTATCGCAACGAGGCCGACGCCGACGACGACTGGTTCCGCCTGCGCCACGAGAAAGCCCTGACCGCCGACGCCGTGGTACGCCTGGCCGAAGCCGCCAAAGCCAGATACGGCTTCAACGACTTCAAGCTCAAGGGCGGCGTGCTGAGTGGCGATGCAGAAATCGAAGCCGTTACGGCCCTGGCCGAACGCTTCCCCGATGCGCGCATCACCCTCGACCCGAACGGCGCCTGGTCACTCAAGGAAGCGATCCGCCTGTGCCGTGACCAGCATCACGTACTCGCCTATGCCGAAGACCCCTGCGGTGCGGAAAACGGTTACTCGGGCCGCGAAGTCATGGCCGAATTCCGCCGCGCCACGGGTCTGAAAACCGCCACCAACATGATCGCCACCGACTGGCGTGAAATGGGCCATGCGATCCAGCTGCAATCGGTGGACATTCCCCTCGCCGACCCGCACTTCTGGACGATGCAGGGCTCGGTGCGGGTGGCACAACTGTGCAACGAGTGGGGCCTGACCTGGGGTTCGCACTCCAACAACCATTTCGATATTTCCCTGGCCATGTTCACCCAGGTGGCCGCCGCCGCACCCGGCGAGATCACCGCCATCGACACCCACTGGATCTGGCAGGACGGCCAGCGCCTGACCAAGGCGCCCCTGCAGATTGAGGGCGGCTACGTAAAAGTGCCGGCCAAGGCGGGCCTTGGGGTGGATATCGACATGGATGCCGTGGCCAAGGCCCATGAGTTATACAAAGGCATGGGGCTGGGCGCGCGGGACGACAGCGTGGCGATGCAGTACCTGATTCCAGGTTGGAGCTTCAACAACAAGCGACCTTGCCTGGTGCGGTGAGACCTCGAGGCAAAGCCGGCCACTGTCTTCAGTGTCATGGTCGATTATTGGCCGGCCGTCGCCGGCTTTGCCCCAGGCGCTTGCTTGCTCGCAATCGGCTGCACCGTCAGCTCCACCCCCAATGCCACCATCAACTTCTGAATCGTCTCATAGCGCGTTTTGGAGCCACCTTTGAGGGTTTTATAAAGACTTTCCCGATTAACTCCCGCCGCCTCGGCCACCTTGTTCACGCCCTGGGCCTTGGCCACCTCGGCAAGGGCCTTCATGAGGATGTGTGGGTCCTGAGACTTCATGCTCTGCGCCAGATAAGCGCTGATAGCCTGCGGATTGTCGAGGAAGCGTGAAGCTTCGTAGACGCGGGTACCGGATGTATCCAGATCGAGGATCGACATGTCCTCGGGTTTGAATTTCGATTTGCTCATTTCATCCACCTCTCAGGGCATCGAGGATCTCTACTGGCTACTCCCTGTGATGCCAGTGAATTTTTAATTGCGATGAAAGCCGCAAGCAAAACCCTAGTCCAGCACCCGCCCGAGCGGCCGATCGATACTATTAGCACCTGTTTCCCCCGCTGACACAGCACACATCCAATGTGGGAGGGGGCTTGCCCCCGATAGCGGTCTATCAGTTAAAAAATGGCTGACTGGCACACCGCAATCGGGGGCAAGCCCCCTCCCACATTTGGATCGGCGTAGGCCAACCCATGTAAAAAGTCACCTGGCTCGCATTATTCTGTCCTGACGCTCGCAGCCCGAACCGGAGGCTTTCCATGAGTTCACCCAACATCGCAATACGTGGAAATCAGCGATGCAAGCCACTTCAGCTTTATGGCGCAGTGCAAACCCGGCGCAGCGGCAATGCTCGACGAGGATGCGCCCGGCGACGGCATCATTTGCCAGGATGGCGCGGGCGGGCGGCCTCGGGCGGCGATCCAGCAGCAGGTGGTCACGCTGATCAGCAAGTTCCTCGCACATTAATCTGTGGCGAAGGCGCTTGCTCCATCGCCGCAGGTACAGCGCATCCTTGACGGGTGCCTTTCAATCCAGGACCACGGCCACAGTTTTCAAACTGGTATCATCCGCGCCCTCCCCCATCAGGCCAACACACATGAACCGCCAGAAAAAACTCAAGCAGCTCTTCAAGGCCAAGGCCAAAAAGGCCAGTGCCAAACTTGCGCCGAAGAGCAAAGATACATACGTCAGCAAGGCGGACCGTTTAAAGCTGGCGGCCGAGACCGGCCAGGAGCCGGTTACGCCCCTTGAGACGCTGGCTGAATAAGGCGCATCGCTGAAGGCGTGCCCGTTTCATATTTGCCCCAGATACGCCGCAGGTGGCGCGCCGAACCAAAGCCTGCGCGCTCGGCGACGGTTTCGATGTCCAGGCTCGACTCCACCAGCAGCTCGCGAGCCACGGCCAGGCGCAGACGGTGCAGGTAATCCAGCGGGCTGATGCCGACATGCTCGTGGAACAGGCGCGCCAGATGGCGGCTGCCGGTGCAGGCCAGGTCCGCCATGCGGGTGACGGTCCAGGCGTCGCAGGGGGCGGCGGCAATGGCGTCTTGTACGCGATGGACGGCCGGGTGCAGGTGATTGCGTCCGGCTATCCACGGCGATAACTGCGGGTCAGCGCCGCTGCGACGCAGGTACACCACCATGTCCCGCGCGACGGCGCACGCCAGCCTTGGCCCGGCACGCTCGGCGATCAAGTGCAGCATCAAATCGATACCGGCGGTGATCCCGGCGCTGCAACTGACCCGACCATCGGTGACGTACAGCCGGTTTTCCAGGACCCGGGCCTTGGGCGCGAGGGCCTGGAGGGTGGCGCACAGCGTGTGGTGCGTGGTGCATTGGCGCCCGTCGAGCAGGCCGGCACGGGCGGCAGTCAGCGCACCGGCGCACACGCATATCAAACGTTCGGCAGAGGGCGCGAACACCGTCTGCAGCCACTGCACCAGGCTGTCGCTGGCGGATTCGAAGGCCTGCTGGCGTGCTTTGTCCACCTTCATGCTGGAGCCGACCAACACCACCAGGGTGCCCGGCGCCAAGCGGGTCGGCAAGGGTGCCAGACCGGTTAACGGCAAACCGATGGAGCTGTTCAGGGATGCCACCGGGCTGACGTACTGCAGCTCGAATTCCACGGCCGCCGGGTCGTCGGCCTGCGCGGCCAGGCGCAGCACTTCGGCAGGCCCCGCCAGGTCGAGCATCAGCACATTGGGCAACAGCACGAACAGCACCGGCACGCTCATGGATTCACCCCGCCAATGCCTGGGCGACGGTGACGATGCGCGCAAACCGATCCTCCAGCACCAGTTCCGTACGCTCGCGAATCTCCGTCGGGGTGTACACCCGGCCGCTGCGTGCGTGGGTCATCGGGAAGGTCAGCGTAGCCTCACTGACGAAGTCGACGTTAAAACCGCTGTCCGAGGCCTGCCGCGTGGTGGTTTCACAGCACTGTTCGGTACGAATGCCGCTGATGATCAAGGTGGTGACGCCCATCTGCGTGAGGCGCGCGGCCAGCGACGTACCGGCAAAGGCGCTGTGGTAGTGCTTATGAATGACCAGCTGCGGATCGATCGATAACTCGCTCAATGTCTTGACGTTACCCGATGCCATCGAAAAGTGCCCCTGGTCTTCCACATGAAAGACTTGTACCACCGGGATGCCCTGCTGAACACAGCCGTCGATGAGGGCCTGCTGGTTTGCGAGGTAATCCGGCAGGTCGTTTTCGGACCAGTAGGGTGAATGACGGAAAGAATGCTGGGCATCAATCACGATCAGGGCTTTGCGGTTCATGGCGGGTCCTTTTGGCTTATGTATGGAGGCAGTGCTGCAAGCCATGGTAAAGACCCTGCCGGATGCACAACAGGCGCAAGGCGGACCGATTCAGGACGGATTCGGACATGCCAGTGGATGCCATGGCCGGCAGCTGCCAGCCAGGCGACTATGAACCGCTCGTTCAGCAACCACTCAAGGCGACCTGTGGCCGTTCGCCGGCGAAGAAAAACGGTCGCAGGCGTACGCCCACGCTATTGCCGATAAACGCGGCCACCAGCCACAGCCAACCATGCAGGCTCCCCGAGGCAATGCCGCTGAAGTAGGCGCCAATGTTGCAGCCGTACGCCAGGCGCGAACCATACCCGAGCAGCAAGCCGCCGATGACCGCCGCGATCAACGAGCGCGCCGGGATCTTCAAGCTCGGCGCGAAACGCCCGGCTAGGCCGGCGGCCAACAGCGCGCCAAGAATAATGCCGATGTCCATGACGCTGGTGATGTCTTCCCAAACCGGTGCGGCCAGGGCCTTGGCATTGCCCGGCACCTGCCAGAACGCCCAACTGGCCACGTCCACCCCCAGCCCGCTCGCCACCTTGGCGCCCCACAGCGCGAACGCTGAAGTAATGCCCCATGGCCGCCCGGCCAAAGCCAGCGTGGCGTAGTTGAGCAAGGCCAAGCCAATCGCCCCCCACACCAACGGCCACGGCCCGCGCAGGAAACGGCGCAGCCCCTGATGTTCGCTGGTCACGCCGGCTTCAAGCTGACCGTGGCGGCCCTTCTCCAGGCGCACGGTCACCAGCGCAATGAGCGCGAATACAGCCAGGCTCAGGAGCAACGCCGGCAATACGCCGAAACTTTTGACGATTGAAACGGGCGGGAACGACGGCAAGGCAAACCACCAGTCAACGTGGTGCGTAGCGATCAACGATCCGCAGATAAAGAACAACAGAGTCACCAGCATGCGCGCATTACCGCCACCCACGGTGAACAGGGTGCCCGACGCGCAACCGCCGCCCAACTGCATGCCGATGCCGAAGATAAACGCGCCGAATACCACCGACACTCCGGCCGGCGCCACCAGCCCGACCACCGGCTGGCCGAACAAGCTGCCCGCGCCCAGCGCCGGGAAGAACAACAACACCGCTACCGCCAGCATCACCATCTGCGCGCGCAAGCCGGCGCCGCGTCGATCATTGATAAACACGCGCCAGGCCGAGGTAAAACCAAAGGCGGCGTGGTACAGCGTCAAGCCCAATGCGGCGCCGACGACCAGCAACAACACCTGGCGCACACCCACTGTGTTTTGCAGGAAGACGGCGCCCGCCATCAGGACGATAAAGGCCACCAATGGCGCGAACGGCTTGCGCGCCGGGGTCAGGGAAAGGGAAGTGCTCATGGGGATCTCAATGTGTTTGAAGCTGGCCAGTATAGACCCAGAGCGATGGCGGACAGGCGCGGTCGTTCAGGTACGCGCTGTTGCCGGGTCAAATTTCAAGCAAAAAAAAGCCTGCATCTCTGCAGGCTTTTCTCTATCTGGCTCCACGACCTGGACTCGAACCAGGGACCCAATGATTAACAGTCATTTGCTCTACCAACTGAGCTATCGCGGAATGCGCCGTATGTTACTGATTAAAAAGAAGAAGTCAAGCCTCCTCTGACGTGTGTCACGCCGTGGTGGGATGACCGGCCGAAACCGCCTGCTCCCTGGCCAGTTCCAGCCATGCGCGCGCGGCGGGTGGCAAGTGGGCACTGGCGCGCCAGGCCAGGGCGATATGCCAGTCGGTGTGGGGCTCGTCCAAGGGGATCAATGCGATGCCGGCGTGTTGGTGTGTGTGCGCCAGCATCCGTGGCAGGAAGGCGACGCCCAGGCCGGCGGTGACCAGGTCGACGATAAAGTCGATCTGCCCACTACGAGCCGTCACCTTTGGCACCACGCCCTTGCGTTCGCAGGCGGCGAGGATTTTCGCGTTGAGGGCGAAACCGGCTTCGAACAGGATGAACGGCGAGTCTGCCAGGTCGGTGAAGTCGATGCGTTCGCGGCGCGCCAATGGGTGGCTGACAGGCAATACGGCGATCAGCGGTTCGTTGCGTACAGGCTGGTAGTCGAAGCCTTCATCCACCGGCAGCAGCAGGGCCGCGAGGTCAACCTCCCCGGCTTCCAGGCATTCGCGCAGTTTTTTGCTGCCGTATTCGGTGAGTTCGATGTCGATGTCGGGGTAGCGCGTGCGGTAGGTAGCGAACATTGTCGCAAACAGTACGCCGCAACCTACCGGTGGCAGACCGATGCGCAGCACGCCGCGCTTGAGACCGCGCAGGTCGTTGATCTCCACCACCAGGTCATTATGTTCGGCAAGCAGCACCAGGGCGCGGCGGTAGGTAATTTCGCCGGCGGCGGTGAGTTCGTTCTTGTGGCCGAGACGATTGAGCAGCGGTGTGCCCAACTCCTCTTCGAGGGTCTTGACCGCCTTGCTGACCGTGGACTGGGTCAGGGATACCACCTCGGCCGCCTGGGAAAAACCGCCCTGGCGCACCACTTCGACAAACGCTCGCAGGGTTCGCAGGTTCATCTGTATTCCTTTTGCGACTGGATTGCAGCGATAAAAGTTGTTTTTATCATGCCAGAACTTTGCTTATCGTGGGCCACTTTGCCGAGTGGAGCCCAAGCCATGATTATTTCGTCCGCCTCCGATTACCGTGCTGCCGCCAAGCGCAAGTTACCGCGTTTTCTGTTCGACTATATCGATGGCGGCGCCTACGCCGAACACACCCTGCGCGCCAATAGTTCGGACTTGGCAGAGATCAGCCTGCGCCAGCGCATCTTGCGCAATGTCGACAACCTGAGTTTGAAGACCTCGCTATTTGGCCAGGAGCTGGCCATGCCGGTCATCCTCAGCCCGGTCGGCTTGACGGGCATGTATGCGCGACGTGGGGAAGTGCAAGCAGCCAAGGCGGCGGCGAACGCCGGTGTGCCCTTCTGCCTGTCGACGGTGTCGGTGTGCCCGATCGAGGAAGTCGCCTCGCAAAGCCCGCAGTCGATCTGGTTCCAGCTGTATGTGCTCAAGGATCGCGGCTTCATGCGCAATGCCCTGGAGCGGGCGCAGGCAGCAGGCGTGACGACGCTGGTGTTCACCGTGGATATGCCGACCCCTGGCGCGCGTTACCGTGATGCGCACTCGGGCATGTCCGGGCCGTATGCGGCGCAACGGCGGATATTGCAGGCCGTGACCAAGCCGCAATGGGCGTTCGATGTGGGCTTGATGGGCCGCCCCCACGACCTCGGCAATATTTCCAGGTACCTGGGCAAACCCACGCACCTGGAAGACTACATCGGCTGGCTGGCCACCAACTTCGACCCGTCAATCAGTTGGAAAGACCTGGAGTGGATCCGCGACTTCTGGAAGGGCCCGATGATCATCAAAGGCATCCTGGACCCGCAGGACGCCAAGGATGCCGTAAGTTTCGGCGCCGACGGCATCGTGGTCTCCAACCATGGCGGCCGCCAGCTCGATGGCGTGCTGTCGACCGCCAAAGCGTTGCCGCCGATTGCCGAGGCCGTTGGCGATGACCTCACCGTGCTGGTGGATTCCGGCATTCGTTCCGGGCTCGACGTAGTGCGCATGCTCGCGCTCGGCGCCAAAGCCTGCCTGCTGGGGCGCTCTGCAGTGTATGCGCTGGCCGCCGATGGTCAGCATGGCGTGGAAAACCTGCTGGAGATTTTCGCCAAGGAAATGCGCGTCGCCATGACGCTGACAGGGGTCACTTCCATCGCGCAGATTGACCGTTCTACGTTGGTAACCCCCTCTTCAAACATTCAATATTAGTCAGAGAAATGGCGCGACTGTTTGTCGACGGTTTTCATGAAAAACCAGTTCATTGATTTATATAGGTATTTATTAATTCAAACGATTGGCACGAATCTGGCTCTAACCCACTCACGCAGGTCAAGCGATGACAAGACGTGTGGCAGTGCCCTGGGCTTATAACCCGGCGTAAAGCGGTCTAAACTGTTTCCAATGTTTTACGGAACTGAAGGAACAGTAAGACGCTTGGCACTTGCCACTCTCATCCCGCCTGTAAGACAGTCATGTGCTTAGAGGCCGCCTACGTATGAAAACACCGACCCAGACCAACGCAATTGACTTTGACAGTGCCAAATTGCAACGCCTGGGGTTTGGTCAGCCGTCCCTTCGCCCCCATCGCCCCGCCACCCTCGGTCAGCTTCGCCAGCAACTGAACCAGCAATTGCAGACCAGCCTGGAACCGGAACGCATCCTCGGCTTGTTCTTCCGTGAAGTGCAACGCCTGGTGCCACTGGATGCCCTGCAATACCGCTACGCGATCAGCGACCTGCGCCTGGAGTTCGGCCATCGCGGCCATCATTCGGTGAGCTACACCTTGAGCCATGAGGGCGAACACTTGGGCGAACTGGTGTTCCGTCGCAACCAACGCTTCCTCGAAGAGGAACTGGGCCAGCTCGAGTCCCTGCTCGCAACGTTGCTTTACCCAATGCGCAACGCCCTGCTCTACCGCGCCGCCACCCGCAGTGCCCTGCGCGATCCTTTGACCGAAACCGGCAACCGCGTGGCCATGGACCAGACCCTGCAACGGGAAATTGACATGGCTCGGCGCCATATGCACCCGCTGTCCCTGTTGATGCTGGACATCGATCACTTCAAGAAGATCAATGACACCCATGGTCATGCCGCTGGCGACAGCGTATTGCGCGCCGTGGCCGCAGCGATCAAAAGCCAGTTGCGCAACGTGGACATGGTGTTTCGATTCGGCGGGGAAGAATTTCTGATCCTGCTCTCCAACACCGGGCGCGATGCGGCGCGAATGGTCGGCGAGCGCTTGCGCCAGGCGGCACAAGCCCATGATTACTGGGTGGAGGGTACGCGGGTCGACTTGACGGTGAGCCTTGGCTGTTCGACGTTATTGGCGGCCGAGTCGGCGGAAAGCCTGCTGCGCCGGGCCGACAATGCCTTGTACGTGGCCAAGCGCGAAGGCCGCAACCGCTTGGCAATGGCGGGGTAAAACCCCGCCATCACAATGCCAGTCAGTTAACAGATGGCGCAGGTAATCGGTAACTTGTGGCGAGGGAGCTTGCTCCCGCTGGACTGCGTAGCAGTCCCTTCTTTTTGAACAAACAACAGGGCCGCTGCGCGCCCCAGCGGGAGCAAGCTCCCTCGCCACAGTACCGCGATCCTTCTTAAGTGAGTGGCATCAGCCATCACGGGTGCATCACGCCTCGCTGGCGACGCGCGCCTGGCGCTCACGAACGAGTACGGGCGCCTTTTCTTTCTCTTGTTCCAGGCGCATGCAGCTTTCCAGGAACAGGTACATATAGTCGTAGCTCTTGCACACCGCCTGGCGCAACTCCACCTGCAGGGCCTTGCTCGGGTTCGTGCCGGCCAGGGTGCAGATGATTTCCAGGGCTTCCCAAGGGTGCGCGTCATCATACTGGGCGTGCATCTTCAGCCACTTCATCGCGCGTTTGCGTTCTTCCTCCGGGAAGGCGGCAGCATACACGCCGGTGGAACAGACCACGGCGGACCACTCCCCAGTGGCGCCCTCGATGGCATAGTTGGTGGCGGCAATCGCAACGATCAACGAATCCGCCGAACTGGTGTGCCAGCACCAATGACTCAATGCGTGCAACTCCGGTGGCACGTCCTGTGCCTGCAGCTCTTCAAGACTGACGCCATGGGCACGCGCCCAATGCACCCAATAATCGGCGTGGTTCAATTCCACGCGGATATTGCGCATCAGCCAGCGTCGCGCCATGTCCTCCCCCGGATGGCGGGCAAACTTGGTCTTGGTGAGGTTCTGTGCCATGTACAAGGCGAACTGCTCCACCACGGGCCAGCCACCGATCAGGTAGTGGCGCATGGTCTTGGCGCTGAGCGTGTTATCGCGCATGCGTTGGTACAGTTCGTGTTCGACAACCCGACGCTTGCTCTCGCTACAGTCCAGGATCAATTGCTGCGCCCAGGCGGGGTAACTCGAGGCTTCCATAAGCGGGCCGGTTCTGTTGAAGGTGTCGATCACTGTAGGGCTCCTTTTTAAGTGTGATGTACAGACCAGCAAAGTTTCAGCGGAATGTGCCGGGCGCCTTGAATAACAGGGGCTGCGGCCGCGCAGGTCGGCATTGCAGGCTATCGAAGGTAAACAATTGCGGACGTTCGATCAGATAGCCCTGAGCGTAGTCCACGCCTATCTCAAGTAATGCCTGTTCGATCTGCGACGTTTCAACAAACTCGGCGATAGTGCGCTTACCCATCACATGGCCGATATGATTGATCACTTCGACCATGGCGCGGTTAATCGGGTCGTCCAGCATATCCTTTACGAAACTTCCATCGATCTTCAGGAAGTCTACAGGTAAATGTTTGAGATAGGCGAACGAGGACATTCCGGCACAAAAGTCATCCAGGGAAAAGTGGCAACCTAACGCTTTGAGTTCATTAATAAAACGAATGGCACTGCCTAAATTGGCGATAGCGCTTGTCTCGGTTATTTCAAAACAAATCGTTTCCGGAGGGATGTTGTAAGTGCCGAATTTCTCACGTAAAAAACCAAGAAAATCGTCATCGCCAATGGTTATTCCTGACAGATTAATCGCACACATAGCCATAGGTCGGCCCGGACGCTCGTGCATGCAACGCGCGATGATCTTGAAGACGTTCTCCACCACCCACCGGTCCAGTGAAGTCATCAAGCCGTAACGCTCGGCCGCCGGAATAAAACTGTCGGGCAGAATGATTCGCCCCGCCTCGTCGTGCAGCCGCAGGAGAATTTCGATGTGCCCATTGCCCGCTTCGGTATGGCCCAGAGGCGAGATTTCCTGGGAGTACAGGCAAAAACGATTCTCTTCCAACGCCATGTGCAAGCGCTGTACCCAGGCCATTTCACCAAAGCGCAGGGACAGCTCCGAGTCATCGGCGTGATACACCTGCACTCGGTTACGCCCCTTTTCCTTGGCCATGTAGCACGCCATATCGGCGGCGCGCAGGGACGTCTCCAGGGTGGTCGGGGTGTGTGAGATATGCACCAGACCGATGCTGACGGTGGTCATGAACGGCCGGCCCTTCCACACGAAATGCAGGTTCTGCACGGTGTGGCGCAGGCTCTCGGCGATCTTCTCGGCCACCGGCGCCGGGCAGTTCTCCAGGAGGATGCCAAACTCATCGCCGCCCAGCCGCGCCAGGGTATCGCCTTCGCGCAAGTCCGATTGCAGCAGCGCGCAAATGTGCCGCAGCAACTCGTCACCCGCAGCGTGGCCACAGGTGTCATTGACCAGCTTGAACTGGTCCAGGTCGAGAAACATCAAGGCATGGCGGCCGTTTTGCTGGCGTGTCACCTGCTGCAGTACCTGCTCCAGGCGGTATTCGAATTCACGCCGGTTGGCCAGGCCGGTCAAGGCATCGTGGGTAGCCTGCCAGGAAAGATTGGCGATGTACTGGCGCTCCTGGGTCATGTCATGCAGCACCAACACCGCGCCACTGACCTTGCCGGCGCTGCGAATCGGCGCGCCCACCAGGGTCACGGAAACGGTGCTGCCGTCCAGGCGCTGGATCAACTTGGAATGTTCACTGCCGCCACTGAGTTCGCCCTTGATGATGTGCTCGATCAGGGTGAAGCCGTCCGGCTCCGCGTTCTCATCCAGCAACTTGAACAACGCCGCCAGCGGCAGGCCTTGGGCCTGGGCCGACTGCCAGTGGGTCAGCGCTTCGGCGGCGGGGTTCATGTAGGCAATCGCACCGTCCACGTCGGTGGTGATGACACCGTCGCCAATCGACTCCAGGGTAATCTGCGCCCGCTCCTTCTCCGCCTGCAGGGCATCGGCAAACGCGTGACGCTGGGCCAGCAACTTGTGCGTGCGCAGCAACGCCAGCACGATCAGCCCCAGGGCCGTGGCCAGGTTGGTGATCAACAACAGGCGCAGGATCATCCGCGACCCTTCACCCAGGGCATCACTGAATGCCTTGGCCGCCGGTGTCACACCTTCGTTGATGGCCGTGATGCGCGCCTTCCACAGGCGCACATCGTCAGCATTGACCCGATCGGCAGTAACGGCGCCATGCATTGCCTGGGCGAGATCGTCCAGCTGCAACAAGTAGCCGTCGCCCACCGTCCAGAGCTCGATGGCTTTTTCCAGGTAACTGAAATGGCGGAAGTTGAGGTACAGCCAGATCAGGCTGGAGACGTCGTCCGGGTGGTTGCCACCCTTGATGATGCCCTGGCGTGCGGCGGGGATATCCGGGGTGGGACGGTCCAGCGCAACGCGCAATTCATGCCCGCCCTGGGGCACGGCAATCGCTTGCTGATATTTGAGGTAAGTGGCGGCTTCGCGGTTATCGGCGTAAAGGGTCAGGTAGTAGATGGCGTCCTTCTGGCCCTTGGACCACAGACTTTCGCCAGCCACATAGCCACGCACCGCCGAGAGCACGTAGAGACTGACGCAGCCTAACAATGCCTGGAACAGCACGACGGCAATGAAGGGCCAGACAATGCCCAGCAACCGTGGCGTTCCGAGAGTCCGCTTTTGCTTCATGAAGTCCCTTGCACATGCACAGCTCAATACGCACGCGAAAATCCGCTCCCGATCGCACAACCTAAGCCAAATCACCGCACTTGTTGCAAGTGTCCATACAATTTGGCGTACAGCCCCCCGTCGGCAATCAATTGCTGATGGTCGCCATCCTCGGCGATACGCCCGCCATCGAACACCAACACCCGATCCGCCTGTTTCACCGCTGAAAGGCGGTGGGCGATGATCAGTGTAGTACGCCCGCTGAGAAACCGCGCCAGTGCCTGGTGCAGGTTGTACTCGGTGGCCGCGTCCAGCGCCGAGGTGGCTTCATCCAGGATCACCACCTTGGGCTCGGCCAGCACCATGCGCGCGATGGCCAGGCGTTGCCGCTGGCCGCCGGAAAAGCGCACGCCAGAGCGACCTACTACGCTGTCCAGGCCTAACGGCAATGCCTTGACGGTCGCCTCCAACTGGGCGATTTCCAGTGCCTGCCAGCATGCCTGATCCGTACGCTCGCGGCCCATTGTCAGGTTGGCGCGTACGGTATCGTTGAACAGTGCCGGGTGTTGCAGCACCACCGCGACGTTTTCGCGAATGGTCGCCAGCCCGATGTCCTGCTGGGTCGCGCCGCCAAAACGGATGCTGCCGGCCTGGGGTGTGTAAAGGCCCAGCAACAGTTGCACCAGGGTACTTTTGCCGCCGCCGCTGGCGCCGACAATCGCCACCTTCTCCCCCGGTGCGATGGCCAGGTTCAATTGGTCGAGCACCAGGTCATCGCCGTAGCCGAAGTCCAGGCCGCGCACGTCGATGCCAACGGTTGCACGCCCGGTGAACGGATCGGCCCCCCCGGCATACTGCGGCTCGTCGGCGCGGGCCAGCAGCTCGTTGATGCGGGTCAACGCGCCGCCTGCCGCGTAGTAAGCATATTGCAGGTTCAGCAATTGCTCCACCGGGCCGATCATGAACCACAGGTAGCTGAACACCGCCAGCATCTGGCCGATGGACAGGTCGGAAAACAGCACGGTGAGCATCGCCGCTGCGCGAAAAATGTCGATACCGAACTGGAACAGCAAGCCACTGGCACGGCTGGACGCGTCGGTCTTCCATTGCGAGTGAATGGCGTAGTCGCGCACTTCCTGGGCACGTTGGCCCAGGCGCCCGAGGAAAAAGCCCTGGCGGTTACCGGCGCGCACTTCCTGGATGGCGTCCAGGGTTTCGGTCAGCGCCTGGGTGAAGCGCGAGGTGCTGTCGTTTTCCAGTTTCTTCAAGTGTTTGACGCGCTTGCCCAACTGCACCGTGGCGTAGATCACCAGCGGGTTGAACAGCAGGATCAGCAGCGCCAGTTGCCAGTGCATCCACACCAGGATGGCCGAGGTGCCAACCAGGGTCAGCATCGCCACCAGAAAGCGGCTGAGGGTTTCGCCGACGAATTTGTCCAGTGTGTCCAGGTCGGTGACCAAGTGGGTGGTCACCGTGCCGCTGCCCAGGCTTTCGTATTCGCCGAGGGAGATGCGCTTGAGCCGCTCGATCAGCCGCACGCGGATGCGGTAGACGATGTCCTTGGCCAGTCGCGCAAACAGCCGCGCCTGCACCACGTTGAACACCAGTGCGCCGCAGCGCAGGACCAGGGTCACCCCCAGCATCAGGCCGATATAGCCGGCGGCCTGCTGCCAGCCCAGCGGCAAGGCGTGGTTCATCACCTTGAGCGCGGCATCGCCACGGCCCAACAGCACTTCGTCGACCAACAGCGGTAACAGCAGCGGGATAGGTACGCTGCACAAGGTCGCGAGCACGGCGACGCTGTTGGCGATCCACAGGGATTTCCTGTGGCGCAGGGCCAGGCGGCGAATTTCCGCCCAGGTCAGGCGGTCGGTGCGCTTGGGTTCAGGCGTGTCGGGCTGATCATGCACAGGTGGCGCGCTCCAGCCATCGCCCCAGCAATGGCGACAATTCGGACAAGGGCTGGTAGCCATTGGTCAGCAACGCCAACTGGCCATTGCGCTCGGCCAGCAAGGTCGGGAAGCCCGCGATGCCCAGGTCCTGTACCCAGGTGAAATCGGCGGCCGTGGCCGCGTGCTGTTCGGCGCGGTCGAACTCGCCGGCAAACTCGATACGCGGAATACCGGCCTGCTCGGCCAGTTCCACCAGCACATGGGCAGAGGTGACGTCACGGCCTTCTACATAAAATGCGTGCTGGATCAGCCCAAGCAGCGTCCAGGCGCAATCGGGCGCCAGGCTGCGCGCCGTGACGATGGCGCGGCACGCAGGCTCGGTGTCATAGACAAATCCATCGGGCAGCGCGCCTTCGCGCTTGAACGGCTGGCCGGTGGCGTCAGTCACCGCCTGCCAGTGCTCGAGGATATAGCGCCGGGTGTTCGGCTCCAGCGCCGCGCCGCTGCCGGTGCGCAAGCCGCCCACCACCAAGTGCAACTCCACACCGCCCGCCCGGGCCTGCTCAACCAGCGCCTGCGCCACCGGGGCAAAGCCCCAGCACCAGGAACACATCGGGTCCATCACATAGAGCAGGCGCGCGGGCATGGTTCAAGCCTCGGAAGGGGTTTGCTTGTAGTTGAAGCCAATCGGGTGCGGCATATTGCGAGCCTTGGCCAGTTCGATCTGCTTTTGCCGGTCGATGGCGCTGCGACGGGTTTTCTCCGGCAGCTTATCCCAGCAATGCGGGCAACTGATGCCGGCCACGTAGTGCTCGGACGCGCGGTCTTCGACGCTGACCGGTGTGCGGCAGGCATGACATTGATCGTAGTCGCCTTCGCTCAAGTCGTGGCGCACCGTCACACGATTGTCGAAAACAAAGCAGTCGCCCTGCCACTTGGTCTCTTCCTGCGGCACCTCTTCGAGGTATTTGAGGATGCCGCCCTTGAGATGATAGACCTCGTCAAAGCCCTCGCTGAGCATATAGCTCGAGGCTTTCTCGCAGCGAATGCCACCGGTGCAGAACATGGCGACCTTCTTGTGCCTGGCCGGGTCGAAGTTGGCTTTGATGTAGTCGGGGAATTCGCGAAAGCTGGTGGTTTTCGGGTCGATTGCGCCTTCAAAGGTGCCAATCGACACTTCGTAGTCGTTGCGGGTGTCGATCAACAGCACTTCGGGGTCGCTGATCAGCGCGTTCCAGTCCTTTGGGTCGACGTAGGTGCCGACCTGTTTATTCGGGTCGACACCGTCGACGCCAAGGGTCACGATTTCTTTCTTGAGCTTGACCTTGGTGCGGTAGAACGGCTGCTCGTCGCAGTACGACTCTTTGTGGTCGATGTCGTCCATGCGTGGGTCGTTCTTCAGCCAGGCCATCAGGCCATCGATGCCTTCGCGGCTGCCGGAAACGGTGCCGTTGATGCCTTCTTCGGCGATCAGCAACGTGCCCTTGATGCCGTTGTCGACCATCGCCTGCAACAGTGGCTCGCGCAGGGCAACGTAATCTTCAAGGGTGACGAACTTGTACAGTGCCGCCACGACGATAGGTTGGGTCATGGGTGTTCTCTCCAGGTGGCTACCCTCGTAAGGGGTGAACCGGATAAAAAAACGCGCCGGCCAGGCGGCGCGGCGCGCATTCTAGCAAAACCACGCCGCCGCCGCATCGACACACAGCCGCTGATATTGCCTCAACATCCTGGCGGCGATCGACTTCAGCGGTGTGGGTTGCGTACGCCCTCCACTCGGTACTTCTGGCCGCCGAGGTGCTTGAACATCAAACGATAGGCACTGCGACCACGAGAAGCGGCGTAACCGTGCAAGTCAGCAGACCACAGTTGATCTCTGTGGAGATGCCAATGAACCGCGCCAAAACGCCCTTCCTGCAAGTGACTGAGGGTAAGGGCGATACTGCGGTCCTCGCGGCTCGACGAACTGATGTCTCCAAGCACCTCGGTATCGATCTGCATCCGTGGAGCAGCGCCTCTTATCGCCTTCGGCACCCTCATCGGCAGTTGGGCCTGCGCTTGCCGACCACCGCGTGCGCGACTGGAACCGGCAACCTGTGTCGTCGCCCCCACCTCGAACGTGCTTGCCCCCGCCTGCTGACCGCTCGCGGCAGCGGACTCACGCACTGGTCTTCGCAGCAGTGCCGCGCCATAGCCCATGCGTTTCAACTCAGGCATCGGGTTACGACTGTCCATCAGTACGCCCTCGACGCCCCCCGATTCACCCACAGGCCCCGCATAGCCATAGATGGCCCCTTCCGATGCATGGAGGTAAAGGGACATGCCTCCCTCGGCAGGACGGCGCGCATAGGCAAAATTCACCAGCCGCTCCGTTTCTTCGTGACTCAACCGCGCCTGCTGCGCCAACTTGATCGCCAGCTCTGAAATATCCCTGGCGAATTGTTCTTCCACTTGTTCGGCGGCCCTTGCCACGGCCTGCGGTTGCATTTGCAGATAGGCATTCAGGCGACTGGTACCAAACAGTACACCGCCCACCAGAGCCCCGATGGAAGCCCCCACCGTCGCATTCCCAAGCAACGCCCCCACGCCCAGGCCCAGCAAGACCAAAAGCAGGAGGATTACAGTACCGCCCTGTATTTGGGTATTTTCCACATCGGCCGGCAGCAGCCCCATTGAATCAACGAGTGTGATCGGGTTGTTGAACGCCATGAGATAGGGATTCAACTCTGCCCCGTCCCCCAGGGGGTCGGGATTTATCCAGCGCTGTAACCAAGGGGCGTAGTAGCGGAAACCATAGTAATACAAGCCGCTGCTGTCACGCTCTTTGCCTGAATATCGGCGCGTCTTGCAGCGACCCTCCACCTCGCTGCGCGATGCCCACCACGCCGTCCCTCCATAGGGAAAATAACTCTCCTGGCTCAATAACTCTGCCTGTTCGCCCAACTCCAGCCCATGACTCGATTGCTGATCCGTCAGGCAAAAGCGCAGGGTTGCATCGGCTGCTCCCTCATCGAGCCCCAGCTCCCATTGCAAGACCTCAACCGTGCACCGCTCCACTTCAAGACGCACAACATTCAGCCGGCGCAACGGTCGATGGCGAATTTCCAGGCCTGGCAGGTAATACACACGCGCCGTCTGCCGACTGCCGGCGACCTGCTGGTGCGTGAGCTTGAGCGCGCGCTGGCCGTCGCCTGCGTACACATAGGCCTCCTCATCCGGGTCCCCCTCCTCTCGCAGAATCGTCGTGACCTTGGTCAACTGATTACGCACGTTCCACGCCATCGGCAGTCCACGCCCCAGCTGTTGCTGATTGCCATTGGCATCAAAACCCTGCGCCCACTCGTCAACCGGATGCTCGCCCGACAACGCACGATTACTGCCAGTTGCGACCTGCATGTCGCGGGTATAGCCGACACCACTGGACGGCACATGGCGCAGGCGGGTCAGGTTGCCCCCCTCGTCATAGGCATAGTGCTGGGTATAGTTGCGCCATAAACCGGCGTCGGTCGAACCGAACGAAATACGCACGGGCAGTGCCGGGCCGATGGCGGCGACAGTACTTTCCCGGCCTGTGGCCTGGGTCAGTTGGTACAGCGAGTTGTACTCATAGCGACAGGAGGCATCTACCTGCGTGTTGTGGCTCCATCTGGTCGGTTGTGCCTGATCCTGCAGGCTTGAAACATTTCCCACGGGATCATAGTCGTAGCTCAAATCCTGTAGCGGCGCCGCCCGCTCGTTCTTGCGGTACGCCATCAGCCGGCGCATACGGCCATCCTCGGCCCGATAGGTGGCCAGGCTACTCACGCCATTGCCCAGCAGGGCCGTCTCCACCTGGCCGGCGGCAGTGTAGACGTAGCCCTCTACCACGGTCTTGCGCGTACCACTCTTCAAGGTGAGGTGAATATTTTTCGCCTGCCCGTCCAGCCCATAGGCGAACTGTCGGGCATTGCCCTTGGCGTCGAGCTGTTCCACCGTGGCGCCCAGGGCGTCGAACGCCCAGCGTGTGGTGTAAAGCTCAGGTTGCAGTTGCTGGTCCTGATCGGCCGGGGCAAGCGGCCAGTCAACAGTGCCCGGGGCCTCGCGAAACCGCCGGGTTTGGCGCAGCACCTGCCCGGTCATCCCATAGGCGTCGAACACCTGCGTGCCCGCCGGGTCGGCATGGCGTACCAGGCGGCCACTGCGGTTAAGTGCGCGGTGCTCAGGCGTTGGCGCGGCATACACCAGGCGTTCGACACACCGGAGTCGCGCTTCGTCGGCAGTTTGTTCGAACACCGCCACCGGACGCTGCAAGGTGTCGTAGTCGTGGCGCTGATAGGCACCGCGGCCGTCCCAGGCATGCAACAGCTGTCCCGAGGGCGCGGCCAGCATCAGCCGCATGCCAGCGTCCACATCGTTGCTGCGGATCAAGGTACCAGACAGGCTGTACACCGAGGCCTGATTCGCCGCGGTCAACGGTTCGCGCGATTTAAGGGTAGAAAGGCGCGGGTCCCACTGCTCAAGCAAAAGGCCGCTGGCCCCATAGACTTGACGCCTGACACGGGCCGTCGGCGCAGCCTGGGAGGTAGCGCACAGATAAGCGACGCTGCGCACGGTCAATCCACGGGGGTCGAAGGCCGCAAGCGAGGGCGTGTTTCGATGAAGTGAAGCAGACATGATCACATGACCTGAATTGCACAATGGTCAGCAAAGCCTAGGGTCCATGTCTGCACATAGGTGGTATCGGTGTATGGATGCCTCAACCGGCGGGGGCCGACGCAGCCTGTAAATAGCTATGCCTGGCCCCGTTAACCTGCGTGATAGCGTTTTTGATTGCCCGCCGGACCCATCGGCGGGCGTGAAGGAACGTATGAATATGCAAGCCGACAGCAGCTCCTTGCTCGCTCAACTGATTGATCACGCACACCCTCCCGCCCCCGGTCGGGACGATTTCAACACCGCGCTGCAGCGCCTCGACATTCATTCGGTATTCGACATTGTGCGTCTCAGCGAAAAGGCCTTCGCAGAGCAACTGGCCACCTGCAACGATGACGATGCCCACGCGGTATACCGCAAGGCCAAGAGCGCTGCAGCGCAACTGGAAAGGTTGTTTCGCGAACAGCAGGTCTCGTCGCAGCGCCCTACCCTGCGCGCTAAACGCGATGTCGCCGCCGATACCGATGCCACCTACCAGGCCTTGTTCAACGAAAATCGCGAACAGTTCTGCGCCAACGCGTCCATTGCCGCGGTCGATTCGCCGGCTGCCTACCTGCGCGCGCTTTATCTGTTCGCCCTGCGACTGGAACAGAATGCCAAGGGGGCCGACGTGCTCAAGCTGTCCGCCCGGCGTGCAGACCTCAAGGACCTGTTGATCGACCAACACAGCGTTACGGGCCAGGTGCCCATGTTGTCGATCATCAATCAGACCTTGCTCAGCAATATCGCCGACGCCGACGACGCCTACTCGCTGCTGAGCAACACCTGGTACCCGTTTTCACTGCCGTATCATTTCCACCACCAGCAATGCCGGCTGGGCTTGTCGGGCGACAAGCCGATGTTGGGTGAGTTGAACTATCGCATCAGTCGCCAGTTGCCCCTGGCGGGAGCAACCAGCACTTACGGGCAAGTCGTTACCCGCAACAATGAGGTGCAATGCCTGTTATCCGGGCTGAGCCCTGAACAACAGGCCCTGCTGAAAAAAGACTGGGTAACGGCGCAGGGCGCGCCAACCTTCTATCGCACGTACTTCAACTGGACGGCTGAAAAGGGGCCGGAAGACGTCACTGATTTCCTGCAGCATACGCAACTGGATGCCGAACAACTTCAAGCGCTGCTGGCGCAACAGACACAAGCACCGCGCCAATCGCCAAACTGCAAACAGCCCACCGGCCTCACTTACGGTGCCTGTTACATCAACGGCGCGCTTGCATCTGCCCCCACACTCGCGATCAGCCTGAACAAAGACGCCCCCGCCAAGCTGGTCAACGTGAGCTTTGAACGCTTCGACAGGCTGCAACGGATGATTCGCCTGCAGCGCTGGCTCGGCCTGCCTTTCGCGCAACTGGACACGTTGCTGGTCAGCGCGATGCGCTGCGAAGGCGCCAGCAACCGCGCGCTGCTGATCACTCATAACACCCTTCGGGCGCTGGGGGTCTTTTGCTATCTGAGCAAGCGCTACAGCCTGCAAGCCGAAGAGTTTGCCGCCTGGCTCCATCAGTTGCCCGTTCACGGTTCGGGTGAGCGCGTGTCGTTGTTCGATCAGGTGTTCAACCGCGCGGGTTCGGCCCTGCCTGCGCTGTGTCTGGACGAGCAGGCATTCGACGCAACCACCCGGCAACAACTTTGCGCCGCGCTGGGCCTGCAAGACACCCAGGACTCGCTGCAACTGCTGATCGCCGATGAGCCCGAAACCCGCACGGTCGAGACCGTCAGCGCACTCTATCGGCAAGCGCGAATCGCTCGGCTGTTCGGCTTGTCGGTCATGGAATGCCAGCAACTGCTGCAGTTGCCCGGCACGACGCCCTTTCTTACGCAACTGCGTCACCCAACGCTGAGACGCAAGCCGAAGGGCGTGGCTGACTTTCTCGATATGCTCATGCACCTGGAATGGGCCAGCCGTTGGCTCAAGGAGAATGGCAACAGCCTGTCACTGTTGAGGCACCAGCTATTGCTCGATCAGCAGGTCCAGGACCCGGCCATCAACCTGCTGTTGAAAGAGTTCGCGGCCTATGATCAGGCTTCTCTCTCCAAACAGCTGAACCTGCTTGAACTTCCCCAGCAACCCGCTGATGAAGCAGTTCGCTTGCCCGCCGTGGACTGGGAAGCCCTGGCCCAGCAAGTACTGCAACGGATGCGCTCAAACACGAGCATTGAGGTGGCGGTCGAGCAAGCGCTGTCCGCCATTGCCATCAGCACGGACGCTAATCGCACAACCTACTATATCGAGAGAGCCAAACCCAAGCTTCGTACCCTGATGGAGACGGTGCGTAATGAGTTCTGGGCGCTGTATCTACGCCTCAAAGAGATCATCCGCGCCGTACCCCAGCTGCCAGGCGATGCCAACGGTCATCAAAAATATGACAACCATTTCCTGCGCTTGCACGCGCCCGCTGCCCCACCCCTGCAAACCCTCGGCTATCTGATATTGCTGCTCCCCCACGCCGTCGATGTTCTGCAATTGCCGCTCAGCCGCCAGGCGCTTGATCAGTTTCTGATAAACCCACACTGGCTGGACAGTGGCTATCAAGCGTCTTCGGTCCTTGAACTGACCCCGCACACCCTTTACCTCATTCAGCAGTTCAACCATTGCATTGAGCGTTTTGGCCTGACGGAAGGGCAAATTCTCGATTACTTCGGACAGGCCAACGCGCAGCCCAATCGCGCGGCACAACACAACACTGAAGAAACCAGCGAGCATCTCGCCCGACTTTTTGGCTGGAGTGCCAGCGAAATAACCGTCTTCAGCAGCCAACTGAACCCTCCACGCATTACCTCCATGGATCGCCTGGACTGGCTGCTGCGCTGCCGCCAAGCCAGCACTGCAACCGGCCTGTCGGCCACCCTGCTGATTGCAGCCAGCCAACTTGAAACCAACTCGACGTTCGCTCAATGGAAGGCCGTCGGTGAGGCGCTCACGAGTGCCCATACCTCTCCCGTCAACACGCCTTTTCCTACCGACCTGCTCAAGGACTGATCATGTCTCACTCGCTTGACCAACAGCTTAATGAAAGCCTGCGCGACGCCATGCTCGCGTACTACCTCACCCATAAAGTGCCTGATGCGCTCAAGGCAACCATCGGCAATGCCGATGACCTTTATGCGTATTGGCTACTCGACGTACAAGTCAGCCAAGCCGTGCCGACCAGCCCGGTAGCCTGTGCCATTTCCAGCTTGCAGCAATACATCAGCCGTATTGAACTGGGCCTGGAGCCGGGCTATGCCCATCAGGGCATGACCGCGCAACAAAACAAGATCTGGCGCGAACAGTTGCACACCTACCCGCTGTGGAGTGCCAGTCAGCAATTGCACTACCACCCGGCCAACTATCTGGACCCGACGTTACGACGGAACAGGACCGACAATTTTCACCAGTTGCAAAACGACCTCAGCCAATACCGAATTCAAGCGGACACCGTCACCACGGCGGTTCAGCAGTATCTGGCCAGGTTCGAGGAAACCGCCAACATACGCACACTCAACGGCTATATAGACGCCGACTTGAACAACCTGCACAGCGGCACCTATTACTTCGTCGGTAAATCCACCTCCGAGAACACCTATTACTGGCGCTCGCTGGACCTGTCCAGGCGCTCCGGCGCGGTGCTCTTGCAGGACGCCTGGTCAGACTGGAAAAAAATCAACCTGTCGGTCTCCGACGCCACCGCCGAGCAAAGTATCCGGCCGGTGTACTTCAATAGCCGGCTATTTTTCATCTGGGCCGAGTGCATCAAACCCACCCCGTCCAGTTCGTTCAAGCCGGCGCGATCGGATTCGGAGGAAAAGGAAGATCTGGCCGATTGGATCAACACCCATTACGTCAAATTCCGGCTCAATTTTTCGTATAAGAAGCATGACGGCAGTTGGAGCGTGCCTCAGTCGTGCATTGAGCAATATTGCGCCACCGAAGACGTTAACGCATCCAGTTCGGAGCTGCTCAAAGGCATTACGCAAACGGTGGCAATCGTCGACAGCAAGAGCACGCCTGTGCTTTTTTTAAGTGTGCTCGCTACCAGCCGTAAAGATCCCAAACAGCAGGATAATTTCATTGGCAGGTTTTTCCAGGCCGTCCATATCGACCAGTCCTTCACTATCACCACCGTCGCCGATGGCGGCAGCCCCGGACGCTATAGCGTGCTGCCCGGCTCAGCGCTGGCCGAAGAAATAAACCGGCTGATGGAACCCTTCGACCCGTCCCAGAAGACCGAAGTACAGGCCATACTCAAGGGCGAGCTGCAGAGCACTAACGGGTATTACAGCGAATTGCTGCCTGACAGCGCCCGGCAGTTTCTCACGCTCTTCGCTCACAAGAACCAGGGCAACTTGCAGTTTAAAATAGCGCCCAAAGCCGACTACGAAATTACTATCGCGTCGCAAATGATTTTCGAAGAAAACGACCATTGGAATTTCGAAAAAAAACAGACAAACATAAAAAACACCGATACCACTGACGTTTCTTTCGATTCAAACACTCAGGAACTTGTGTTCTCTTCTACTCTCAGTGGCCGTTTCCAGCACCAGTACGCCGTCATCTTGGATAAACAGCAGGATGTCACTATCAAGCTGATGACCCATGATGCGCTGGATGACCCCAAAGCCACTCAACTTAAATTGAGCAAGGGCTCTATGATCAGCGGTGCCTCCACAAAGCAGAGAACTGAGTACTGCGCACTGTATTTAAAAAATTCGACCACCCATGAGGAATTCCCTAACGCTGTAAGTGATGCTGACGGCGCACTGTTTACCCATCGAACAGACGCGCAAAACAACCTTTTGCTGGACGGTAACTATGTCGACAAAAACGCTTTCGTAAATTTATACACACACAAACAGTTCCATATCAACCTCGACCGTTATCACGTCTATACCAGTCCAGAGGATAATAAAAACAAGCTGCATTCGGAAAACACACTGATAGTCCGAAAGGCAAACGTGACCACGCCCAACTTACGCGCCTATAAACACGTCATCATGAGTGCGAACTTCAAAGACTACCCATTCACCGAAAACATCACTGCCAACTCTCATCGCATCATCAGTTTCCAGGACACCGCTCACGAAAGCCTCACCGGGTCCAGTCCCGAATTGCCTGACGGGCATCGGGTCACGACGCGCATTCCGGTGACGCAGGCGCAGATGAAGTCCGGTTTCACCCTGCTACATGGGGTGGTGACGCTTGAGCCTGGCGAAGGCGGCGCGAAAATCCTCGGCTATGCGTTGAATACGGCAACCCTGACGCTGACCACACCTGTTTCTGACCCCACGCTCAACCCGCAACTGGCGCCGACGATCAAAAGACTCGAATCGGGCGAACTCGGCACCGCTGAATTCATCGACTTTTCCAACAATTCGGCAAGCCTGCCTGCCGGCATGCCCGCCACCCTGCGCATGAATACCTGTATTGCCGCCAAGCTGGTCCAGGCGGCCAATGTCAGCCTTGACTATTTGTTCTCGTTAACGCCAGAAACCTGGAAAGAGCCGCCACTTACACCTGGCGGCACAGCAGAAGGCATCGACTTCACGGGTGCTAACGGCAAGTACTTCTGGGAGCTGTTCCTGTACGCGCCCTGGCTGATAGCCCATCGCCTGAATCAGGAGCAACGCTATGCCGAAGCGCAAGCCTGGCTCGGCTATCTGTTCGACCCTGGGCGTGCCGCCGAGGCGTCCAGCAAACGGCCTGCCTTTTGGGGTTTGCGCGAACTGGCCCGTGAAGAACGGCTGCCCGGCTACACCAGCCACGATCCCCACGAACTGGCGATACGCTCACCCGTGCATTTTCGCAAGGCGATCTACCTGTTTTACCTGGACATCCTGCTCAATCGCGGCGATGCAGACTATCGCCAGCTCACCCCGGACAGCCTGACCCAAGCCAAACTCTGGTACACCCGAGCCCAGCATTTCCTTGGCCCACGCCCCAGGGTCAGCATCACTGAACCGTGGGCGCAAATCACCCTTGGCGCGCTGGCCACGCAGGGCTCTGAGGCCCTGGCCAAACTTGAGCAAACCAACCCGACCATCGACGTCAACCTGGCGGTCTAAGGCGATGCACTGCCTTGGCTCACGGACACCGATAATCTGCGCCTGCCTTTCAACGCCGAACTGGTGGCGCGCTGGGACAAGCTCGAAAGCCGTCTGCATAATCTGCGGCACAATCTGGACATCACCGGTAAACCCTTGCACCTGCCGCTCTACGGGGCGCCGCTGTCGCCTCTCAAACTGCTGGCCGCCCAAGGCCAAGGGGCTTTCGGCGAAAGTGGTGCCGCGCCGTTCGTCGACGCGCACGTCGGCCATTATCGCTTCCAGGTCATGTCGGGCCACGCGCTCACGGCCGCCGAAGCGGTGATTCAATTCGGCAGTACGGTGCTGACCCTGATTGAACGCAAGGAACAGGCGGAATATCTGGAGCTACAGCAACAACAGGCGTGGGACCTGGCCAATATCGTCGTGACCCAGCAAACCCAGGCGTTGCAGATCGACGCAAGGAACCGCCAGGCACTCGACGCCAGCCGACGCATGATCGAGTCGCGGATGCACTACTACGCACACCAGCTCACCGAAGGCATCAGCGCCGGCGAATCCCAGGCAGGCTTGCTCTACCTGATCAGCACCGGGTTCGACACCGCCGCTTGCGCCGCCGCCGCAGCGGCCGGCGTCGCGATGGTGGCACCCAATATCTTCGGTACCAGTGTCGGCGGCTCGCGTTGGGAAGGCCCGTTCTATGCCGCCCAAGCCATCGCCCAAGGCGTTGCCACGGCGCTGCGCGGCACCGCCGCAGACTTGGATCGTTCCGAGCAATTCAACCGCCGGGCGCAAGAGTGGGCCCATGCCCAGGAGCAGGCCCGACTCGAACTGGCCCAGGTCGATGCCCAATTACAGGCCTATGCCGAGCAGGAAAAAGCCACGCGCCTGCAATTGCGCCTGGCCCAGACCTCCCTGGCCCAAGCCTGGTCGAACTATCAATTGTTGGCCAAGCGCTTTTCCAAGGCACAGCTGTATGACTGGCTCAACGCTCAGTTGAGCACGTTCTATTACCAAGTCTATGACCTTAGCCTTTCCCTGTGCCGCAGCGCCCAGGCGTGCTGGCAGTACGAGATAGCGGACTATGCGCGCACGTTTATCCAGCCGGGCGCCTGGAACAACAACTACCGAGGCTATCTGGCGGGTGAAGCCCTGAAGCTGTCGCTGTTGAACATGAACGCGGCCTATTTGAACCATAACGTGCGGGATCTGGAGATCGTCAAGACCATTTCCCTGCGCCACCGCCTGCACGAGTGCGAGCTCTCCCCCCCGCAACCGACACCTCCCAGACGCCGCCTCCCACGACTGAAGAGAAGTGGACTGCTCATAAACGACAACTGGTCACTAAAGGCACGCTGTGCTTCAAATTACCTGCGGCACTGTTCGAAGAGGATTACCCCGGGCACATCCTGCGACGGATCAAGGGCATCAGCGTATCGTTGCCCGCGACCCTGGGCCCCTATGAAGACATCAAGGCGATACTGACCCAGACCCGCAACCAAATCGAACTGCCCACCGGCGAGCAGCGCACGGACCGGCGTGCCCATCAGCAAATCGCACTGTCCACCGGGCTGGATGACAACGGCCTGTTCACCCTCACGTTCGACAGCAACGAGCGTTACTTGCCGTTCGAATACACCGGGGCCATCTCCGACTGGACCCTGGAATTCCCCAACCCGAGCGGGCAAAAAGCCGTCCTGGAATCCATCAACGATATTGTCATTCACCTGCGCTACACCGCCAGGGCAGCCGCTGCCAGTGGGGGTCAGGCATGAGCGACGACACTTCCATGCTGCAGGTCAATACCCCGGCCCTGCCCAAAGGCGGTGCGGCCATCCAGGGTACCGGCAAGGGCTGGGGCGATATCGGCTCCAGCGGTACGGCAAGCTTTGAAATTGCCTTACCGATTTCGCCCGGGCGTGGCTATGCGCCGGCCATGTCGCTGACCTACCACAGCGGAGCCGGTAACAGCCCCTTCGGCCTCGGCTGGGAGGTGCCCCAGCCTGCCGTCAGCCGGCGCACCTCCCATGGCGTGCCTGGCTACACGATGCACGATGTGCTGGTGGGCCCCGACGCGCAAATCTGGCTACCGGAACGCGACGCCGAGGGCGCGATCATCAGCAGCAGCCACGCGGCATTCAATGGTTTGCCACTGCCCATCGCGTATACGGTCACCCGCCATTTCCCCAGGGTCGAGGGCCGCTTCGACCGTATCGAACATTGGCAATCGGCAACCGACACGGCCGGCTTCTGGTTGATACAGGGTGCCAATGGCAGCCAGCACTTTTACGGCAAAACCGCGCTGGCCCGGATTGCCGATCCAGACCAGCCGCACCATGTGGCGCAGTGGTTGTTGCAGGAAAGCCTGAACGCTCACGGCGAGCACATTTATTATCACTACACGAAAGAAACCGACACCGCGCGCTACCCCAGGGACTGCCGCGCCCGGCATTACCTGCAAAGCGTCTGCTACGGCAACTTCACCGCCAGGGAGCAGGAGCAGCTTTACCTCTGGCAGACCGACGATAAACCGGACGTGGGCTGGCACTTTCAATTGCTCTTCGATTATGGCGAACGCGCCCTCGAACTGGATAAGCGCCCGACGTATCTGAAAATCCAGGACTGGCCGGCACGGCCCGACCCTTGCTCGGATTTTGCCTTCGGCTTCGAGTTACGCACCCTGCGCCGCTGCAGCCAGATCCTGATGTTTCACCACTTCCCCAAAGAAACGCAAATGGGTGCCGACCCGGTGCTGGTCCAGCGCCTGCTGCTGGAATACCGCATCTCTTCGCAAGTCAGCTTGTTGAGCGCGGTGCATGAGCAAGCCTTCGACAGCGCGGGCAACAGCGTGAGCCGCCCGCCGCTGGAGTGCCTTTATGAGTCGAGCCAGCTCAAGGTTGACCCTGGCCGCTACCAGGCATTCGCTGCATTGCCCAGGCCGCATGGCGGCGCTCGTTATCAACTGGTGGATCTGTATGGCGAAGGCCTGCCCGGTGTGTTGTACCGCGCAGACAAATGTTGGTATTACCATGAACCGCTCAGGCCGCAACACCCGCGCACCAGCAACGAGGTGACCTACGGCGTGGCCGTGGAGTTGACGCGGCTGCCGGTGGCCGACAGCACCCGGCCCATCCACCAGGCGCTGGCCGATGTGACCGGCGACGGGCGTTTGGACTGGCTGGTGGCGGGGCCCGGGATGAACGGTTTTTTCAGCCTGGACGAGCAGCGCAACTGGTCAGCCTATACGCCGTTCGATGCATTCCCGTCGGAGTTCTTCCACCCGCAGGGCACGCTCGCTGACTTGATGGGGGCAGGCCGTCATGATTTTGCGATGATCGGCCCGCGTAGCGTGCGCCTGTATGAACATCGCCGGGCATCCGGCTTCGCACCCGCCACCGAGGTGCCGCATGGGCCCGACGATGGCTTGCCGGTCATTTCCTCCTCGCCCAACGAACTGGTGGCGTTCAGCGATGTACTCGCCACCGGCCAACAGCATCTGGTGCGTATCCGGCATAACGAAGTGAAATGTTGGCCGAACCTGGGTCGCGGCCGTTTTGGCCAGGGGTTCGTATTGGCCACGTTGCCGTTGCGTTATCAAACGTTCAACGCGGCGCATGTACTGCTCGTCGACCTCAATGGCGGTGGCGCGGCAGACCTGCTGTATTTGAGCGCCGCTCACCTGAGTATTTTCCTCAATAAAGGCGGCAACGGCTTCGAGACACAAGCGATCAACGTCCCGTGGCCAGAGGGCGTGCAGTATGACGACCACTGCCAGGTCAGCGTTATCGACGTGCTCGGCCTGGGCTGTCCGAGCCTGATCCTGACCGCTGCCCACCAGACCCCCATCCACTGGCGCTATGACTTTTTCAGCCACAAGCCCTGGCTCCTCAGACGCACCGATAACAACATGGGCGCCCAGGCGTTGATCAACTATCGCAGCAGTGCCCAGGAGTGGCTGGACGAAAAACGCGAGCTGCATGCCACGGGTCAGCCTGCGATCAGCCGGTTACCCTTTGCGCTGCTGCTGGTCAGCCAACAAAACCAACGGGACGAGATCACCGGCAACCAACTGACCCAGCGCGCGAGCTATCGTCAGGCGTATTACGACCGCCTGGATCGCGAGTTCCGTGGCTTCGGGCTGGTGCTGCAAACCGACACCGAACGCCGCAAGGACGCACGCAACCCGCCAGGTTCCAGCGCAGCCTTGCGCAGCAAAACCTGGTTTCATACCGGTCGATCCCTTGACATGCCCACCCTCGACCAAAGCCCTCACGACCCGCATGCCATGACCCTCGGGCGCACGCTGGTAAGCCGCTACAGGGCGACGGCCCAGGCAGGGCCGCTGGATCATCACGACGACTTGATCAGCGATCCTGCGCCGGCGCTGGCACGCGAGGCGGCCCGTGCATTGAGTGGCAGTGTGCTGCGGGTCGAGGTGATGGCGGCGGACCCCTCGGACGACGCCGTGCCCGTGCCCTACTCGGTCAAACACCAGCGGTATCTGGTCCGCGAACTGGCGCCGGCCAGTGCCCATACGCCCTACGCCCGGTTGCTGCCATTAGCCCTTGAGTCGATCAGCTATCAATATGAAGGCGTGGCAGACGATCCTCTCTGCCAGCACCAGATCAACCTACGCTGGGACGCCTATGGTTGCCTGGTGCATGGCGTGACCCTGCATTATGCGCGCCGTACCACCGCCAGCGATCCGCCACCCGCCGTGCTGGTGAATGAGCACCAGCAGCGCTGGTGGCGCGATACCCATGACAGCGCGCAACAGTTCTATTACCTGAGCGAAACGCTGGCACAGCCGATTCACCTGGACGGCGCACAGCAGTGGCGCCTGGCCTTGCCCTACCGCCAACGAGACAACGCCCTGGTGCTCGGCAAAGCGCCGGCGCCTGGCGGGCTGGCCCCCGCGCGCATCACCTATGAACGGTTCATCGACACTCGCGACGGGCCATTGGCCGCAGGGGCTTTGCGCACACTGAGCGGCTTGTCGGTGCAGCGCTACCGGCAGGCCGGTGGCTTAGGTAAAACCCTGGACCCCGGCGTCGCCACAACCCAGGCACTGACCGATTACCTGGAAACCGCCGAGCTGGATGACCAGGCCTTGAAGGTTTACAACGACATCCCGGCCATGCCCAACCAACCCACGGTGGACCTGGTGCAAACGCTCACCGAGAGTGGCTATCGCACCATGGCGATGTTTTTTCTGTTCGACGGCGAGGCGCCGCCCGCGCAAAACCGCCTGTGGTCGATTTGCCGCCACTTTCCCCGTTATGACAAGCCCAGCCGGTTTTGTCGGTTGAGGGCGCTGCGGGCCACCAAGGCCCACGGCCAAACGACCCTTCAATACGACGCCTACACGCTGCAAACCCTGCGGGTGAAAGCCCCCGACGATTGCGTGACCGTAGCCGAATACGACTATCGATTGCTGCTGCCGACAAAAATCGTCGACCCAAACGGCACGGTTCAAGAGGCGCTTTATGACGGTTTCGGACAGTTGCTTGCCAGCAGCTTTCACGGCCATGAACAAAGCCTCAGGGTGGGCTTCGCCGCGCTGGACAGCTACCGTCCGCTCAAGCATGTAACGCCTGGGTCTGCCATCGAACAGGCGCAAAGCGTGTTGCAAGACATGGCCAGCGCGCACTGCTACGCCCCGTTCAGTTGGATGGGCAGCATCGACCCGGCCCAGGTCAAGCCCGAGTGGATTACCAAAGGCTACCTGCTCCCCGGCGGGCATATCCGCATGAGCGCGCGATTGCGCCTGAGTGGCGATCGTCAAACGCTCAGCGACAGCGAAGTACAACTCAAGGCGTTGATCGATGCGGCCAGCCGGACGCCGGTACATGGGCTCGTGCTGCAAGCCGACCGCTATCCCGGCGATGCCGAACAACAGGTGCGCATGACCTTGACCTGCTGGGATGGCTTCGGCCGTTCATTGCAGACCAAGCAGAAGACCGAACCAGGCCCGGCCCATGCAGTCGACGAGAAGGGCGACCTGTTGGTCGACAAGCTGGCGGATGCATCCGGCATCTTGAAGCAGCAGCTGCGCCAAGTGCACGCCGACCCCCGCTGGCGCGTCAGCGAGCGTGTCGAATACAACAACAAGGGCTTGGTCATACGCCTCTACCGCGCCTACTTCGCCAACAGCCACGCCTACGTCAATGACCACTCCATGCGCGAGCTGGGCCACAGCGACCGGCAATTGTATGACCCTCTCGGTCGCCCGACACAGACACTCACCGCAGGAGGATTCATGCGGCGTACCACCTATTGGGCCTGGTACACCGTCAATGAGGACGAAAACGACACCTACGACGAGCTGCACCCCGCCCAGGTACTGACTGACAACCCCTAAGGGCTGTCGATAGGTAAACAACTTTTGGTAACACGCAAACATGGGCCGCCGCGACGGCCCATCCTTGTGCTTGTCAGGATCGCCGGGCTGCGCTCCAGTTCGAGGCTAGGCTTGTGTACCCGCGCCTGGCGTACACTACGAAAAAGCCGCGCCATTCGGTCAGTGCTGCAATCAGGCCGCGGGCCACCCTCACTATCGTGCGAGTGCTCCCGCTTTGCGCAGCCTGGGGCAGGCCCGTGAGCGCAACGGCCAACGCCTCAATCCCGGTCGCGGCCCAGTACGTCCACACCTGATTGAACATTCTGCTCAGCCCGCCGTGCATCAGCGCCGCAGGGTCCGGCGCCTGCACGGTCAGGCCATGGGAATCGTGGGCGGCCGTGGGGTGACCGCTACGAATCATCGCGCCCATCGCCCCATCGTAGGCTTCAACTGCGGGGGACACATTGGGTTGCATCAGCGCAGGCAGTTCGCCGCCGTACACCGCGTTGGCGACGGTGGCGACCGCGTACGCTGCCGTCGCGCCGGCGGTGCGGCCGAGCCTGGCCCGCAGGGGCGTGCTGCCCCAGGATGACCCGCTGCCGTGACCACGCATGACCTGCTGCACCAGTTCCCTGGAGAGCGAGCGAACATGCCCGCTCAACCGTTGCACCGCTATGGGGTCCCACTGTTCCTCGGTTTGAACGCTCAGCGTGTCAACCTGGACGGCATAAGCAGCGCCCACAAGGCTTGCCGAAATAGCACCGATCTGTGGCGCCATGCGGGTCCAGTTACCGGCGATACCGGTGCTCATATGGAACGTGGCCAGGGCATCCAGCGCGGCGACGCTATAGCGCAAGGCCTGATTGCGTTCCGGCGTGGG
This sequence comes from Pseudomonas sp. R2-37-08W, assembly GCF_003851705.1. Classification (NCBI taxonomy): domain Bacteria; kingdom Pseudomonadati; phylum Pseudomonadota; class Gammaproteobacteria; order Pseudomonadales; family Pseudomonadaceae; genus Pseudomonas; species Pseudomonas sp. R2-37-08W. The sequence continues at coordinate 3,903,288 of NZ_CP027728.1, forward strand.
CTGGAGGGTGCCGAATACCGCCAGGTCGACACCCGTCGCGACGGCATTGGCGATATAGGTGGATAAACCATCGCGAATCGCGGCCGACGAGGCCGCTTGTATCCTCGAGCGCATAATCCACCCTATATTCGCCAGCCTGCGGCTGATGGAAAGCCTGCGTATTTGTTTGTCCCGGGGCGCCTCCAAAGCCGGGGTTGCGGCCAGCCCTTGCGCATCGTCCCTGGTGACCGGGTTACCGCCAACCATCGCGTACAGGTTCAAGCCATCGGCATCGCCGGTCGGGTCCGGGCTGATCCAGCGGCATAACCACGGCGCGTAGTACCTGTAGCCGTAGTAAGACAGCCCGCTGGCATCGCGCTCCTTGCCGGAATAACGGATGAACCGGTAACTCGCCTCGCTGGCGTTTTTCGCCGCCCACCACGCGGTCCCACCATAGGGGTAATAACTTTCCTGGCTGAGCAGTTGCGCCTGCTCGCCCAGTTCCAGGCTGCTGCTGCCCAAGTGGTCCGACAAGCCGTAACGGATCTGCGCGTCCTGGCGCCCTCCCGAAGGGTGGCGATCCCAAAGCAGGACACGGACGGTGGTGGTTCCGGCATCGAGGTTGAGGACATTCAGTTGCTCCCCCGTTGCGCTGTCATGGCGAATTTCCAGTCCCGGCAAGTAGCGCACCTCGGCGGTGTGCATCACGCCCCGGGCCTGGGCGACCCGGCGTTTGAGGATGCGCTGGCCGGTGGCATCGTAGGCGTAGCGTTCTTCATCGTCGTTGCCGCCCGCGCGTCGTACCTGCGTGAGGCGCACCAGTTGATTGCGCACATCCCAGCCCATCGGATGGTCGCCTGCCAACGCCTGCAGGTTGCCGTTGCGGTCAAAGCCCTGGCCCAACCCCGGCGCGCTGTTGCCATCGGCCTGGGGCAGAAAATGATTGCTGCCTGCGGCCACGCTCATCTGCCGCGTGAAGCCCGTGCCGCTGCTGGGCACATGTTGCAACGTGAGCACGTTGCCGGCGGCGTCATAGCTGAACCGCTGGGTGTAGCGACGCCATACGCTGTCGTCAGTCGAGCCAAACGCTACCCTGGCCGGTAACGCCGAACCTCCCGGGTTACCGGCGGTTTCGCGGCCGGTGGCCTTGGTCAGTTGCGACAACGTGTCGTACTCATAAACGCTGGCCGAACCGACTTGGGTGTTGCTCGACCATTGCGTCGGCTGGGCAAGGTCGTCGACCCGCACGACGTTGCCAACGCCGTCATAGGCGTAGCGCAGGTCTTGCAGCGCCACACCCGGTTGTGCGGGCTGATGGGCAGTCATTTGCCGCAAGCGACCATCGAACTCACGGTAGTGCATGGCCCGCACGACGCCATTGCCGGCGCGTTCGCCAAGCACTTGGCCGGCGGCGTTGTAGCGGCGCTCGCCCAGCACCTGCGTACGCATGCCGCCTCTGGGCGTCACAGCGATACTCGCCGGTTGGCCGTCAATGCCGTAGGCGTAGTCGAAGCGATTGCCCTTGGCGTCCGTGTGATGCAACCGCTCACCCAGGGCGTTAAACCCAACGGATGTCTGGAACGTCTCGGCCTCCAGGCGCCGCTCGCGTTGTGCAGCGGGCTGCGGCCAATCCAGCGCGGCACCCGCCAGCCGGAAGCGTCGGGTTTGCTGCGCAACCTGCGCGTGCAGCCCATACGCCTCGTGGAACAATGAGCCGCCGCCGTCATCGTGGCGAATCACCCGGCCACAGCGGTTGCGTGCGGCCTCTTCAGCCGAGGATAAAGCATAGGCAAGACGCTCGACGCACCGCGCTTGCTCATCAATGGCCGCCTGCTCGAACACGGCGACCGGACGCAGATACTGATCGTAGCGATGAGCCTGGTGCGCGCCCCGCCCATCCCATTCTTCCAGTAAATGCCCGGCCTCCCCCAGCAGCGTCAGCCGCCAGCCGGCATCCACGCTGTCGGTGCGCAACGCTTGTCCGCCAAGGCTATAGACCGTGCGTTGATTGGGCGCAGTGTCCGGCTGTGCGCGGGCCAACTGCAACAAACGCGGGTCCCATTGTTCAATCATCAAGCCCGTACTGCCAAACACCTGGCGATGAACGCGCACCTGCGCTTCAACCTCTGCACTTGCGCGGTGGTAGTTGATGTTACGAACAATTAACCCACGCGGGTCGACTGCGGCCAGGGACGGCGTGTTTCGATGGATGGAATCAGGCATGACCTCAAGACCTTATTGCTGAATAAGTAGTCCTGAAAGCCTAGGGATGCGGGGGTGGAGCAAGGTGGTGCTGGAGGATGTTTTGTGTATCCGGGTACTGGCATCGCCCCGACCCGCTCGCGCGGGTCGAGGCTGCGCTCAATGCCCGCCGGCGCAGGTCGGCGAAGCCGGCGCTGCGTCGATGTTCGCCCATTCTTCAGGCGTATAGGTATGCAGCGCCAGCGCATGAAACTCGGTCATCAGGTCACCCAGGCTGGCGTAGACCTTCTGGTGGCGCTTGACGCGGTTGAGCCCCTCGAATTGCTGGCTGACCAGCACGGCCTTGAAGTGGGTCTGCAACCCACGGCTGTGCATGTGGCTTTCATCCAGCACGCTCAAGTGTTGCGGGCCCAGGGCGGTGAGTGCCGTTTCGATACGCTGTTGCATGGTCATTCCTGCTTACTTCTTCTTGGCCGGTGCGGCGGCTTTGGGCGTCAGCTCGTTGGTCATGTCTTCCAACAGCTTGTTCACCACCGGCACGGCGCTTTCCAGCTTGGCCTGGGTCATCTGGGCCGACTGCTGGGTCAGTTGCGGCATTTTTTCCAGGACTTTCTTGCCCAGTGGCGACTGGTAGAAGGCAACCAGGTCCTTGAGCTCCGATTCGCTGAAGTTGGTGGTGTAGAGCTTGACCATGTCCGGCTTCAGCTTCGGCCAGCCGATAGCCTGGTCCAGGGCGGCATTGGCCTTGGCCTGGTAGCTGTCGAGGACCGACTGCTTGGCGGCAGGCGCCTTGGTCTGTTCGAAACGCTGGGCGAACATTTGTTGCACTTGCATGTATACCGGGGTACCCAGCTTGTCAGCGTGGGCCAGGGTAAGGAAGGCTTCGGCACTGGCGTTGTGGCTGGCGGTATCGGCAAAAACCTGGCCGCTGGCGCAAACCAGAGCAACCGCGGTACAGATGGCACGAAGACGAGTCATCGAGTTTCCTTTCTAGCAGGCGAGGTAAAACCCCAAGGGCGACCATTCTGCGCCTAAAAAACCTCGCGGCTCAACCCCAGGCCTTGTCGGGCCTGGTTTTGCGGGGGGCAAATCCGATGAAGCGTGTTTTTTGGAACCCCCTGGGCCGATCACAGCCTAAACTGCGCAAACGAACCTGAAGGAGTGTGCCCGATGAGCCGTATCGAAACTGACAGCCTGGGAGACGTCCACGTCCCGGATGACGCTTACTGGGGCGCCCAGACCCAACGTTCGCTGGTGAACTTCGCCATCGGCGAACAGCGCATGCCGCTCGCGGTGCTGCATGCCCTGGCCCTGATCAAGAAGGCGGCTGCACGGGTCAACGACCGTAACGGCGACTTGCCCGCCGACATCGCCCGCCTGATCGAACAGGCCGCCGACGAAGTGCTGGACGGCCAGCACGACGACCAGTTCCCACTGGTGGTGTGGCAGACCGGCAGCGGCACCCAGAGCAACATGAACGCCAACGAAGTGATCGCCGGCCGCGCCAATGAACTGGCCGGCAACAACCGCGGCGGCAAAAGCCCGGTGCACCCCAACGACCATGTGAACCGCTCACAGAGCTCCAATGACTGCTTCCCCACGGCCATGAGCATTGCCACCGTCAAGGCGGTTCACGAGCAGTTGCTGCCGGCCATCACGGTGTTGTCCGGTGGGCTGGCGGAATTGGCGGCGCGGCATATGAAGCTGGTCAAGACCGGCCGCACCCACATGATGGACGCAACGCCGATCACCTTCGGCCAGGAAGTCTCGGCGTTTATCGCGCAGCTGGACTACGCCGAACGCGCCATCCGCAGCGCCCTGCCCGCCGTGTGCGAGCTGGCCCAGGGCGGCACCGCCGTCGGCACTGGGCTCAATTCGCCCCACGGCTTTGGCGAAGCGATTGCCGCCGAGCTGGCGGCGTTGTCGGGCTTGCCATTTGTCACAGCACCGAACAAATTCGCCGCCCTCTCCGGCCATGAGCCGCTGGTGACCTTGCACGGCGCGCTGAAAACCCTCGCCGTGGCGCTGATGAAATTGGCCAACGACCTGCGCCTGCTGGGCTCCGGCCCTCGCGCCGGGCTGGCCGAAGTCAAATTGCCAGCCAACGAACCGGGCAGCTCGATCATGCCCGGCAAGGTCAACCCGACCCAGTGCGAAGCGCTGTCGATGCTGGCCTGCCAAGTGCTGGGCAATGACGTGACCATCGGCATCGCCGCAAGCCAGGGGCACCTGCAGTTGAACGTGTACAAACCGGTGATCATCCACAACCTGCTGGAATCGATCCGCCTGCTGGCCGATGGCTGCAACAACTTCCAGGAACACTGCATCGCCGGCCTCGAACCGGACGCCGAACAGATGGCCGAACACCTGGAACGCGGGCTGATGCTGGTAACCGCGCTGAACCCGCATATCGGCTATGACAAATCCGCGCAGATCGCCAAGAAGGCCTATGCCGAAGGGCTGACACTGCGCGAAGCGGCGCTGGCGCTGGGCTATCTGACCGATGAGCAGTTCGACCAGTGGGTACGCCCGGAGAATATGTTGGAAGCCGGGCACTAAAAGCCCAAGGCAAATGTGGGAAAAGGCTTGCTCCGGTGACGGCTCGGCAGCCGAAGCCTCTCTAACCGACGCCCCGCGCTCCAAATGTGGGAGGGGGCTTGCCCCCGATGGCGGTGGATCAGTTGCCAATGCGCACACTGACCCACCGCTATCGGGGCATAGGTATCTACACAACTTTGTAGCAGCATAGGTAACCACGATGCGAAGCGAGCCGCTCTTGATCTTGCTTTTGATCTAGGCGCCCCGTTAAACCACGCTGGCCGGAATTCGACAGTGATTTGGGGGGTAAACCGGCAGGGATGCCGGTTTAGCCGCCCCGCGCCATGGATGGCGCGTGGCGGCGGCCCCCCAAATCAATGTCGGATTACGGGCACACCGAGCCTAGGCGAGGTGCCGAGTGGTGGGGCAAGAGCGTTTTGCTTACTTTTGCGCTTTTCAAAAGTGAGACGCCGTAAGGGCGGAACCCATAGCAGCCGTTACCGCAGCAACGGATATGTACTCGCTCTGATCCAACATCACGGTCGGCTGTCAGGCCGCCATCGGGGGCAAGCCCCCTCCCACATTTTGGACGCGGGGCATCAGTTAGAGAGGCTTCGGCTTCCGAGCCGTCACTGGTTCAGGGCCATACCAAAATTGTGTAGGTATCCATGGCTATCGGGAGCAAGCCCCCTCCCACATTTGGATCGGCGTACCGCTCAAATACTCATGAAGCCATGCGCAATCGCCGGGCCCTGAGCCCGGCCATCAATGACGGCGCCAATGCCACCATCGCCGAGCCGATCACTACCACCAGCGCGCCAAAATACCCCAAGGCATTGATCGCTTCGGCCTGCACAAACTCCGGCCACAGCCACGCCGCCAACGCCACCGCCACGAAGGTCACCAGCGGCGTCAGCGCCAGGGTTGCACTCACCCGCGAGGCTTCCCAGTGGGCCAGCGCCTCGGCAAACGCGCCGTACGCCACCAGGGTGTTCATGCAGCACGCCAGCAGCAGCCAACCCTGCAGCGGGCTCAGTTGCAGCGCCTCCAGCGGGTGCGCCCAGGGTGTCAGCAACACGGCGCACGACAGGTAGATCACCATCATCACCTGCAGCGAATTCCACACGGTCAACAACTGTTTCTGGCCCAGGGCGTAAAACACCCAGATGCTGGTCGCCAGCAGGACGGTCAGTACCCCGGCGGTGTAGCTGCCCATCGAGGTGAGCAGTTCCAGCAGGCGCTGGTTGAAGAACAGCCCGAAGCCAACGATCAATATCACCAGCCCCGCGCCCTGCCCCAGGCTGAAACGCTCCTTGAACACAAATACACTGGCAACCATCAGAAAAATCGGCCCCATCTGCACCACCAGTTGCGCGGTACCGGGGCTGAGCAATTTCAGGCCGACCAGATACAACACGTAGTTGCCGACCAGCCCACACACCGCCATCGCCACCAGCCAGCCGCCCTTGGGGCCGAGCACCTTGCGACTGGGCAAACGCCTGGTCGCGGCGAGGTAAACAAACAAGCAACTGCCGGCCACTATCAGGCGAAACCAGGTGACGGTGATCGGGTCCATCACCTGCAAGACCTGTTTGAGCTTGATTGGCAGAATGCCCCAGAGCAGCGCGGTCAACAGGGTCAGGAAAAAACCGTAGACCCAGCGGCCGGAAGAAATGTGCATGAGTGCCCCAGATGCCAGAAGAAGTGGAACCGGCATTCTAGGGGCAGGCGGTGCGCTTTGGGTATCACGCTGTGTTTATGGTACGCCCATCACCAGTACCCCGCTGCCGCTGATGGGGCCGGCGGCCGGCAATGAACCCGCTCGACGCACCAGGGAAAACGCCACGTCGTCGGCGCCCGTGCTGTTAGTGATGCGGGTCAGGAACGAACCGTTCACAGCCACCGCTGCGCCGCCGCGAACAAGCGCCGTGCCCACATCCCCATTGGTCATCATCAGCAGGCGTGAATCGAACGAAGAGCGGGTGCCCTTGTAAGTAATGGTGATGGGTGTATTGATCCCGCCATCCGGGCACGAATAGGTCAGCCTGCGGTTGCTGACGATAGTGGATGTCAGCGGGTCGGTGCCGATGGCCCGCTGGTGCACGTTGCCGAAGTTGATCTCGATGGGGTTGTTGTTATTGATCGTGCAGGTAGACGGGGAAACGGTGAAATTGTTGGCCGCGGTATACCTGACGGTGAGTTGCGGTCGAGTGCCGTCGTAGTTGTTCGAACTGGTGAGACGCAACAGACCAAGGTCGTCGCCTATTCGCACATCGAACGGGTTGGAGGGATAGTTACGTAGCAGAATATAGGGGGTGACATTGATCAGATGAACGCTCCCGTTGTTGGGGATGGTGACGATGCCGATACCCGACGGCACCGGCGTGTTGAGGAAAGCGCCATTGATGCGTAACCCGGTTCTTTCGCTTGCGAATTTTGGGCCGGGCGTCCAGGCGGTGCCTACCGAACTCCCAGTTGTCCAATAGTCCGCGTGCCAGGCGGGGCCGCCGCTGTAGGTGAATCGGCATTCCAGCCTGGCGCCTTCCAGCATGATCCTGCTGCGGTCGGCACTCAGAGTGACGGTAACGGGGAGGTTCGGGTTGCCATTTTGCCAGGGGCCGCCATTGACACGACAATCGACAGCATGCGCGGTCGTGGTTACACCCGTCAGAACGAGAAGCACCAAGGCTCCAGATAGTCGTTGCATCTTGAACTCCATCAAACATCTGAAATGAGAGCACGTCCCTGTAAGAGCGGGCTTGCTCGCGAATGCGGTGGGTCAGTCAGGTGGCTATCAACTGACACACCGTATTCGCGAAGAAGCTCGCGCCGGCATGTGGAGCTGCACGCATCAGGGCACGCCCATGACAAATACACCGCTCCCGCTTATGGGCCCTGAGGCCGGTAGCGACCCATTGCGCCGAACCAGAGAAAACGTCACATCGTCCCCGCCTACGCTATTGGTGATCTGGGTCCGGAACGAACCGTTCACAGGCACCGCTGAGCCCGCGCGAATCAGCGCCGTGCCCACGTCTGGATTGGTCATCCGCAGCAGCCGTGGGTCGAACGAAGACGGGCTGCCTTTGTAGGTGATGGTGATGGGTGTATTGATCCCGCCATCGGGGCATGAATAGGTGAGCCTGCGGTTGCTGACGATGGAGGACGTCAGCGGGTCCGTGCCGATGGCCCGCTGATGCACGTTGCCAAAATCGATCTCGATGGGCGCGTTGTTGTTGATCGTGCAGGTTGAGGGGGACACGGAAAAGTTATTCGCCGCAAGGTACGTGAGCGCAAGCACCGTGCTGGTGCCGTTGTAGTTGTTTGTCTGACGCAGGCGCAGCACGCCCAGGTTATCCCCTATCCGCACGTCGACAGGGTTAGTCGGGTTGTTGCGTATCAGGATGTAGGGCGTGACGTCGATGGGGACGCCCACACCGTTGTTGGGCATGACCGCCAACTGGATGTCATACGGCACCGGGGTATTGAGGTAAGCACCGTTGATGCGCAAGCCGGTGCCCAGCTGAGTGAATTTGGCGCCGGGCGTCCACGCAGGCCCGGCCTGTGTGGCGGTCCGCCACAAGTCCACGAACGAGGGAAAAGGCTGGCCCGGGGTGAATCGGCATTCCAACCGGGCTCCTTCGAGGTAGATACGCGAGTTATCCGAACCCGGTTGCACCATGACGGGCACCTGCAAGTTCAGCGTACCGCCTGCACCCACATACACCCACCTGCCACCATTCACACGGCAATCGGCGGCTGTCACAGCGGTACTCACACCGGTCGATACCAGAAGCACGGTGGCGCCAAATAATCGTTTCATCTTGAGCTCTCATTCCTCTGCCCTACCCAGGCCCAGCGCTATGGATAGTCCAACGTGAACGTTGAGGTCACCGTGTATGCACCGTGTCCGATGGTCTGATCCGCGAGGGCTGTCGGCTCGCCCTGCACATAGGCCTTGAGCTCGATGGCATTGCTGCCGTCGCTCAACACCTGCTTATCGCTGACGGCATTCAGGGGCAAGGGTTTATCGCTTAAGGTCTCGATGCCGACGCCAATGCCAGAGGCGCCGCTGCCACCGTCCAGCGCGAGCAGACCGGGAAGTTCTGTGTTTTCCCTACCACCGAAGGTGATGGTCACCGAGTTGCCGATCGTGGTGTCGCAGTCTTCCAGGTGCAGCTTGAAACGCTTACCCACCGAGCGCGTGTTGATATAGAGGTGTTTGCTGGTCAGGTCCCAGAGTTCCAGCGTAATTGCCTCGTCGCCGGGGCGCAGGGTGCACGCCTCTTCGACCAGGTTGCCTTTGAAACGCAGATTGTCCGCTGCGTGCCCCGTGGGTATCAGGCCGCAGATGAGCAGGAGTGCCAGGCCGTGCTTGTGAACCCGTTGATATCGCATCGATTCAGCTCCTACTGGTATTCGGCCAACAACGTGGCCACCGCCGTGAAACTGGCGGGAGGCAGCGTTGCGCCGGGCTGTTGCACCGGCACCACCTCCAATGTCGGCGGTGACGACAGGGTGATATCCAGCGGCGTATTGAGTGAAAATGGCAGGTCATTCTGAAAAACCCGAATGCCCAGCGCAGGCACGCTGGTCTGCACCGCTGCACCATCAAACGCCGTGGGAGTGCCGTTGACGCTCAGTTTCAGCGCCCACGGCAGCGTGTCGGTGCCGCAGTTGATCGCGTAGCCGACGCCCCTGCGATACCTCACGCCGTCGACGCGCTTTACCCCGACATCGCCGAAGTCGACTTCAATGGTGTTGCCCGTATCGATGGTGCAGGGCGGCGGCTCATTCAACGTGCCGCTGAACGTCACGTTGGCCGACGCGCCACTGCACAGGCCGATGGCCCACAGGGCGAGCAACGCTCGCGGCTGCCAAGCTGTCATGGGTCGTTCCTCTTGTTATCCGTAGCGGTTTTATCGGTAGCCATCATTGGTAATCGACCACCAGAGTCGCGGCGGCATCGAAGGCCCCGCCGGTCAGCGTGCTGCCCGCACGCTTGACCGGCACCGCCTGTACCACGGGGAAATTGGGGTAGGTAAAATTCACTGCCGTATTCAGCGGCCAGTCCGCGCCATTCACAAACAGCCTGACCCCAAGATCGGCCTTGCGGGTCGAGAGCACGCGACTGTCAAACGACGCCACCGTGCCCTTGAGTTCCAGGGTCAGCGCATTGCTGAACGGCGAATCACAGGTGACGGTATACGGCACATCGCGACGGTAGTTGACCCCGTCGACCCGTGACGTCTGCAGGTCATTGCCAAACGGCACATCGAGGGTGCTGCCACCGTTGATGACGCACGGCGGAGGCGCAATGATCACCGCGCGAATGGTCAAGCTGGTCTCGGCCTGCACGGCCTGGCAGACCGCCAGCAACACGCCGCCGGCGATCAAACCGATTGATTCAGCCATCGCTGCACCCTTATTCATAATTGAGCCTGACTTCCACGACGGCCCTGAATGCCCCGCTGGTCAACGGCGCAGCGGTGCGCGTGGGCCGTACATTCCAGGTCTGGGTATTGCGGCCCACGGGCAAAAACAGCGGCTGACCGCGTGTGCCCAGTTGCACGTCCCGGCCGAGGGCATCGGTCAACTGCAGGCCCATGCCGGTGACGCCCTGCACTTTGACCAGCCGTGGATCGTCGGCATCGGCCGGCGCCCCGAACAGCACCGACAGCACCGGTTGGTAGGCGCTCCAGGTCAGGTTCCCCGTACGCTCATTGCGTATGCGGCCGGCGGTGCGCAGACAATCGGTGAACCGCAGCTGAAAGGCCTTGGCGGTCGCCTGGTCACCGGGGCGTTGCAACTGGCTGGTCGATACCGCGTCCAGATCGACGGTCTGGTGCAGGGAGCTCATTTCCAGGCTGCAAGGCGACTCATGCATGGAGCCGAGCACATTGAGCATGCCGCTCATGCCTTCGATATCCTCTTCATCCGCCGCCTGTGCCCCCATCGCCATGACCCAGAACAGGCCGCCCAGGACCTTCACTTTTTGCGACTTCATGACGTTCTCCAGCAGCATTACTCGTTCGCCGGCGCGGCCTGGGGGTTCACCTTGCAAGTGTCGCCCGTGCAACTGAAGGCCAGCACCGGGCGCCCGCCATAATCGTTTACATAGGCCAGATAAGGGCTTGCCCCCAGCGCCTTGGCCGTGGCCCCCAGGGTCAGGGCGCCCTTGGGTGGCACCATCAGCGGCGTGAAGCCCGGCACGGTTTTGCCGTCCTTGCTGCTGCGCGCATCGACCAGGGTCACGTAATACGGCGTCGGGTTGTTCACCCGGTATTGATCGCCTTCACGGGTCAGGGTCAGCTTCTCCTGCCAGGGGTTGGACAGGTCCTGCTGGCTCGGCGCAATGGCTTGCGGCCGGTAGAACAACTTGATGCGGGTTTGCAGGGCAATCTGCAGGGTGTTGGACTTATCACTGCGCGGCGGGATCTCCCGCAGGTTGAAGTAGTACACCGTCTCCCGGTCCTGCGGCAGCGCCTTGGCCGCCGGCAACGCCTGGACTTTCACCTGGCTCTGTTTGCCCGGCTCCAAGCGTTGCACCGGTGGCAGCACGATCAACGGCGTGGTGATTTTCTGACCGGCTTCATCCTCGATCCAGCCCTGGGCCAGGTACGGCAGCTGGGTATTGTTGTTGGTGATGTTCACGCTGGTGGCGTCTTTGCCACCGTCGAAAATCACTCGGGTACGGTCCAGGCCCACCGCCGCGTTGGCGCTCTGGCTCAAGCCCAGGGCCAACAGCGCAAAGGCCGGGAATGTGGAACGTGTGGTCGGTCTCATGAGGCTGTGTTCTCCGTATCGGTAGGCTTGCCGGTCAGCCCGGCGGGCTCGGGCAAGGTTGGGTCAGCGGCTACCACCTGGCAGCGCAATTGCAGGGCGTCGGTCAAACCATCGGCGGGCAAGGTGGCGGGCAGCGTGAGCAGGCAGCGCTCGTCGCCGCCCCAACTGACAGACATCTGCTCGCCGGCCTGAATGCCGCTCAGGTAGACGTGGCCGCCGTCATTCACAATGCCGGTGTCTTGTTGCTTGAGGTTCTTCACCGTCGCGCCGAAGGGCGGCGAACTGCCATCCGCCAGGCGCAGCACCGCCATGGCTTTTTCGCCGGCGATCACGTCCAGCGAGCGATAACCGATCGCGCCTTCGGTGAGCGTCAGTTGCGTGACCGACTGAGTGGCTTCGACGTTGCTCGGCAGGCGCTCCAGATCGACACTGGCGGCGGTACGCTGATAACTGCTGATATCCGAGATCACGGCCTTGCCGAAGGCATTGCTGCGCGTCGGCGCGCCATAACCGCGTACGGGCACATCGGGCACTCCGGTGGTGTCGACCATCAGGCGGGTGCCGCCGGTACTGGTGGTGCGATGGAGCGCGGCACCGTAGGCCGTGACCGTGGCACCGCCGCGCGCAGAGACACTGAGGCTGCCGGAACCGCCCTGCTGCCTGCCGGCGCTCACATCGATGTCGGCGTGGTCGCCCATATGGCTCAGGTAACCGCTGGCGGAGGTGTCGCTCACGCTGAGCTGGTAGCTGTTGCGCTCATCGAGGCGGTCGCTGTAGCGCGTGGCAACATTGTTGTTGCCGGCGGCTCGGCTGGCGTCCAGCGAGAGCGTGCCGGTACGCCCCAACGGCAGGCTGACCGTCAGCGCCATGCCGTTATCCTGATAGTTGTATTCCTGGGTGCGGTACATGTTCAGGGACAGGCTCATGTTCTTGACCGTGCCCACATTGAAGTAGCGCGACAGCGACAGGTTCCAGCGTTGCGTGTCCGGCCGGTCCCAGTAGGTTTGCTTGTTGTAACTGGCGTAGACGGTGGCGCCCAGGTCACGAAACTGCTTGTTGACCGTCACCGTATACAGCGCCTTGCTGCCGCCGATCGGCTTCCACCCCTCATCGGCGTCCCGATAATCCCCTCGCCCGCCGAGTTCGCCGTTCAGCCCGTAATACCGGGCGTCCAGGTATTCACTCATGCTCAGGAAGTTCTTCTCGGAAAAGCGGTAGCCGGCGAACGTCACCTGGCTGTCGTACTGTTCGAAATTCTTGGAATATTGAAGGCGGTAGGATTTACCCGAGAGCGTCTCGTTCCACACGCTGGCATGGGACTGCGTGACATCCAGCGAGACGGCGCCGAACGCCAGCAAGTCGCGGCCCGCGCCCACGGATAACGCCCGATAGTTGTTATCGGTGATCCCCCCACCGAACAACGACCAGCCATTGCTCACGCCCCAGGAAAACTCTCCGGTGCCGAAGACGTTGCCATCGGAGCCGTTCTGCAGATTGGACGGTCGCCCGCTCGCCAGCTTGTAACGGACCTGGCCCGGGCGCGTCAGGTAAGGCACACCGGCGGTGTTGAGCTGGAAGGTCTGCACCGAACCGTCCTGTTCTTCCACGCGCACATCCAGCCTGCCGGTCACCGCATCATTGAGGTCCTGAATGCGAAAAGGACCGGCCGCGACCAGCGTCTCGTAGAGCACACGCCCCTGCTGGCTGATGATGACTTTCGCATTGGTCTTGGCCACCCCGACCACTTCCGGCGCGTAACCACGCAAGTTGGGGGGCAGCTGGCTCTGATCCGAGTTGAGCGAAGCGCCGGTGAAGCGGAAGCTGTCGAACAGGTCCGAATACAGGTAGCTCTCACCCACCACCAGGCGCGCCTGCAGCGCAGGAATGGCGCGATACGCGTAGTAGCGGCTCCACTCCAGCTTTTGCGGCCCCGCCGCTTCCTGCCGGCCGCTCTCCACGCGCCCTTGCCAATCGGCCCTGAGGCGCCAGGCGCCGGCATTGGCCCCGACGGTGCCGTTGCCACTGAGGTTTTTGCGCTGGCCGTCATTGCGCTGATAGTTGGACTGCGCCGTCAGGCTGTAGTCCAGCAGCAGCCCCGGCACCCCCTCGTCCCAGCGCGAAGGTGGGTCCCAATTGATGGCGTTGTACTCAAGGTAAGCCTGGGGCAGGTTGATGCTCAGGCTCGAGGTGGCCAGATCGCCACTCACCTCCATGCCCGGCAAGCTGGTGATATCCAGGCACTCGCCGTCCTTCCACCAGGTCAGTTTGTCGGCTTCGGAGGCTTTCAGGCCCAGTTGCTCGACCAGACTGTGCGACAAACAGGCCTGGCTGCCCTTGGGGTCATTATCGGGGGATAGAACGCCACCGATTGTTCAGGAATAGGCTGGGCGTTCAGTTGCACAGCCATTGTGTAAGTGCCTGGCAGAATGAAGCCGCTGCGCGCAAATCGAGACAAGTCGATATTAGTGCGATCACCCAGATCGAGAACGTCGGTATTGAACTCGATATCGCCAGCGCCCATTGCAGTGCCCGCCAGTGACATCAGCCCGCCCAACAGTCCGGGACGGAGCGTATTTTTGATTTTCGACGTATTCAACATGCAAGCCTGTCCATCACTGTTCAAAAGTATTCCAACTTGAACCGCACCGCGGCACTGTGAGCCCCGACTGCCAATGGCAAGCCGTTGCCGACCAGGAAAAACCGGTAGTTGAGTGTCATGTCGCCCTCCGCCAGCGGCACCGGCGCCATGCGTTGCCCCGGAAGGCTTTCCTCGCCGGCAGCGTCCACGATGTGCAGGGCAACCCCCTGCGACTCGCCAAAGACCGCGAAGGAAAGCCCTGCCCTGTCGGTGGGGCCATCGAACGTCACGCGCATGTGCTCCCAGTCCGGCAGGGTTTCACCTGGGCGCAACGGGTCGGGGCGGGTCAACGAGCAATTGACCAGACGCAACTGGAAGGGATGGTCTTCGCCCCGTGTGTTGCGCAGGAGTCGGCCAACCGGTTCGGGCGGCATCTCGATGGTTTGATCGATACTGGCCAATTCCAGCCCGCAGGCGGAATCAACCACTTCCCCTCCCAGCTGCACGACCCCATCGCCTTGCGCAGACGCCTGGGCGACCACGCAAGGGCTGATGAACGTCGTCAGTGAAGAGGCGATAGCCAGACGTAGGAATGTGTTCACCTGGATCTCCCGTCAGCGTTCCCCCGCCACACCGGGTGGCGGGGGCACAACTTACTGATAAGCCAAGGTGAAATTGGTGACCGCGCTGAAGTCGCCGGGCACGATCGGGGCGGTGGCGGCGCCTTGTACATAGGCACCGAATTCCAGGGTGTTATCCCCAGCGGCGATGATTTGCGGGGCGGTAGGTACGCCCAACTCAACCGGCGCGCCGCCGTGAGTCATCATGATGCCCACGCCGCCCGCGCCGCCGACCGTACCGATCGCGCCCGGTACAGCACCGGATGGCGCGCCGGTGAAGGTGGTAGTGACCGTATTGTCGGTGAGGCCCGTCAAGTCGCACCCTTCCAGTTCGATCAGCACGCGCCGGGCCTCCGACTTGCCCCCCTATTGCAACTGATGCTTGGCAATCGCCCCCAGGCGAACAGTTTGATCAACGGAGTCAGGCTTGATAGAGCAAGCGCCCGAATGGACCGACCCCAAAAACGTAACCGTTCCATCTGCCGCGTGCGCCATAGACACCGAACCCGCCAGCAGACCGACAGACAACAGCACAGCTTTCATTTTGGTTTTCATCTACAGATTCCCACTTAACAAGTGTCATTAAGAAGCCCTGTCACCGTTAGGCGCAGGGCTGGTTAAAAAGGCGGTTTCACCCATGCATTGAGGGGGGTGTTCCTGAGCTGCTTTTCCAACTTTTTGTATTGCATTTCAGGACCACACTCAACGCCGGGCAAGTGTCCGCTTCACACTTGAAGAAGTAAGCCAGCTGTTTCTTTTAACGATGTAGCCTTTGATATCAAGGCTTGCAGGAAAATTATGGCACTTTGCCAAAACTTTGAAATTGACTGAAGGAATGGGACTACACGCGAGTTAATGCGAATAATTTAGCGCAGGGCATGTCCGTAAGAATAGGGCTACACGCACTAAACAAACAACAAACTTTATTGGGGATTTGCAACCGAAGAATATAGCTGCGGAGCGGGGGGGTATGTCCGAACGGATAGGTGATGGCAACGGGCTACGAACCGAGAGCCAGCCCCATTCTGCCTATTAAAAATATGAGCAGAATCAAAAAAAACACCCTGATAAACCTGCTGCCATATCTCAGCGCCAGGAAAACCCCGGTCAGGGAACCTGCAATATTACACAGGGCTACCACTCCACCTATTGCCCATAATACGTTGCCGGATGGCACAAAAAATATAAGGGCCGCGCTGAAAGTTCCTAAGTTGACCAGTTTTGCCGAAGCGGAGGCATTTAGAAAATCAAAACCAAAACACTTAACGAATACAAAGAGTAATAGGCTAGAGCATGTATGAGCAGTTTCGGAAAATGGGTGGAATTAGCGGATATGAATTCAGTGAATTACTGCCCATAAAAAACTCGTCTGGAATAAAAACGCCAAGTTTTCATCCTGCAACAAACAAGTTCGCAGTCTTGCTAACGGAACAGTTTAAAAAACTTTGATCTTTTCAATGCAGGATGGCTTGCGTGCAACGCTTGCCCGTTCTTGATCGAACATCATGGTCGGCTGTCAGGCCGCCATCGGGGGCAAGCCCCCTCCCACATTTGGATCCGCGGGGCATCAGTTCAGGCAGTCGTCGGCTGCCGAGCCGTCAGACTCCTGCCTTCAGTGGCCGCGCACTAGCGCACGGCTTCAAACAACCCGGTTGCCCCCATCCCGCCACCTACGCACATGGTGACGATGCCATAGCGCAAATCACGCCGTTGCAGCTCCCGCACCAGGTGCCCCACTTGCCGCGAGCCGGTCATGCCGAAGGGATGGCCGATGGCGATGGAGCCGCCGTTGACGTTGTAGCGCGCATTGTCGATTTCCAGGCGATTACGGGCATACAGGCACTGTGAGGCAAACGCTTCATTGAGTTCCCACAGGTCGATATCCGCCACCTGCAAGCCTTTGGCCTTGAGCAGCTTAGGCACCGAGAACACCGGGCCGATGCCCATTTCGTCCGGCTCGCAACCGGCCACGGTAAACCCGCGAAAGAACGCCTTGGGCTTGAGCCCCAGCGCCAGGGCTTTTTCCAGGCTCATCACCAGGGTCATCGAGGCGCCGTCGGACAGCTGCGACGAGTTACCCGCCGTCACCGAACCGTCTTCGGCAAACACCGGCTTCAGGCCACTGAGGCTGGCCAGTGTGGTGTCGGGGCGATTGCAGTCGTCGCGGTCGACCACGCCATCGAGTACCTGCACCTGGCCGGTGTGCTTGTCTTCGACGCTGTACTTGACCGCCATGGGCACGATTTCATCGTCGAACAGGCCATCAGCCTGGGCCTGGGCCGTGCGCTGCTGGCTTTGCAGGGCATACAGGTCCTGGTCCTCGCGGCTGACCTGGTAGCGCCGCGCGACGATTTCGGCGGTCTGGCCCATGGGCAAGTAGATACCGGGCACCTGCTCTTTGAGCAGCGGGTTGATCAGGTGGTCGGTGTTGACGCTCTTCATGGTCAGGCTGATGGATTCCACGCCGCCGGCGACGATGATGTCGCTGCAACCCGAGGCAATCTGGTTGGCCGCGATCGCAATCGCCTGCAAGCCCGACGAACAGAAACGGTTGAGCGTCATGCCCGCCGTGCCGGTGCCCAGCTGTGACAGCACCGCCACGTTACGCCCGATGTTGTAGCCCTGGGCGCCTTCGTTGGAGCCGGCGCCGACGATGCAGTCCTCCACCGTCGCCGGGTCGATGCCATTGCGGCTCAGCAGCGCGTTGACGCAATGGGCGGCCATGTCATCAGGGCGAGTCTGGTTGAACTTGCCGCGAAAAGACTTGGCCAGGCCGGTTCGCACGCTGTCGACGATCACTACTTCACGCATGGGGCTACCTCGATCTTGTGGTTGTGGATTGAGGATAGAGCCGGGCCCTGGGCAGGCGCGATGATCATTCACTGCATGGATGCAAAAGCATGAGGCCGGGATGCGGTCTACCTGATGTGTGGAGATCAAATGTGGGAGGGGGCTTGCTCCCGATAGCGGTGGGTCAGCTGCAAATTTGCTGACTGATACACCGCTATCGGGAGCAAGCCCCCTCCCACATTATTGAGCTGGGCAGCCCGCTATTTCTTTTTCTTCTTGTCGTGCTTGTCGCTCTTGGCAAACGCGTCTTCCAGCGCGCGGTTGAGGGTGCGCAGCACCTTGATCCGCGCCCAGCGCTTGTCGTTGGCTTCTACCAGGGTCCAGGGCGCGATTTCAGTGCTGGTGCGGTCGACCATGTCGCCCACCGCCGCGCGGTAGTCGTCCCACTTGTCACGGTTGCGCCAGTCATCTTCGGTGATCTTGAAGCGCTTGAAGGGAATCTCTTCGCGGGCCTGGAAACGCTCCAGCTGGGTGTCCTTGTCGATGGCCAGCCAGAACTTGACCACGATCACACCGGCATTGCGCAACTGCTCTTCGAAATCATTGATCTCGCCATAGGCGCGCATCCAATCGGTCGGGGTGCAGAAGCCTTCGATGCGTTCCACCAGCACCCGCCCATACCAGGAGCGGTCGAACACGGTGAACATGCCGCGCGCCGGGATCTTCTGCCAGAACCGCCACAGGTACGGCTGGGCGCGCTCATCTTCACTGGGCGCGGCAATCGGCACGATGTGGTACTGGCGCGGGTCCAGCGCGGCGGCCACGCGGCGGATCGCCCCGCCCTTGCCGGCCGCGTCGTTGCCCTCGAACACGCTCACCAGGGCGTGCTTGCGCATGCGTTTGTCGCGCATCAGGCCGGAGAAGCGTGCCTGTTCAGTAATCAGCTGTTCTTCGTAATCGTCCTTGTCCAGGCGCACGCTCAGGTCGAGGCTGTCGAGCAGGCTCTTCTGGTCCACCGACGCGATCAACGGCGCCGGGTTCATGCCGCTGGCCTTGCCCTTGGGCAATTTCAAGGCATTTTGCAGGCCTTCGAGCAGAATCTTGCCCACGGTGAGCCCACGGTAATTGGGGTCGACCCCTTCGATCACATGCCACGGCGCATAGTCGCGGCTGGTACGGCGCAGCACGCGTTCGCCGAAATGCACGAACTTGTCGTAGGTCTCGGACTGCTGCCAATCCAGCGGGCTGATGCGCCAACTGTGCAGCGGGTCATCGGCCAGCGCCTTGAGCCGCGCCTTCATCTGTTTCTTGGACAGGTGGAACCAGAACTTGAAGATCAGCGCACCTTCATCGCAGAGCATCTTCTCCAGGCGCTCGGCCCCGGCGATGGCCTGGTCGAGACGGGCGTCCTTGATCTGGTCGTGAACGCGGCTTTGCAGCATCTGGCTGTACCAGTTGCCGAAGAAAATCCCCATGCGCCCCTTGGCCGGCAATTGCCGCCAGTAGCGCCAGGCCGGTGGGCGCGCCAGTTCCTCATCGGTCTGCTGGTCGAAGGTGCGCACTTCGATCAGGCGCGGGTCCATCCACTCGTTGAGCAACTTGACCGTCTCGCCCTTGCCCGCGCCCTCGATACCGTTGATCAGGATGATCACCGGGAAGCGCTTCTGCTGTTGCAGCTCGTACTGCACTTCCAGCAGGGCTTCGCGCAGGGCCGGCACTGCGGCCTCAAAGGTGTCTTTGTCGATGGCGTGACCGATTTCGGCGGATTCGAACATGGGCAGCTCCGTTTCAAGATGGCTCAAGATTAGCGGATTGGGCAGCGGCACGCGGCAGGAAATTCCACCGAGGCTTGCCATGGCTCAATTCATGGCGTGTCGATCGGCTAGAATGGCCGCCTGTGTTTGCCCGCCGTCTATTTATGAGCCGCCCATGACCCCCATCGCCCACGCCCAGCTCGACTGGGACGACCACGGCCGCCCGCATTCGCGGATGTTCGACGACGTGTATTTCTCCACCCAGTCAGGCCTTGAAGAAACCCGCTATGTGTTCCTGCAACAGAACCGTCTGCAGGAGCGCTTCGCGGCCTTGCCGGCGGGCGGGCGGCTGGTCATCGGCGAGACCGGCTTCGGCACGGGTTTGAATTTTTTGTGCGCCTGGCAGTTGTTCGACCAACACGCGGTAGCCGGGGCCCGCCTGCATTTTGTCAGCGTGGAGAAATACCCGCTGAGCCATGCCGACCTGCAACGCGCCCTGGGCCTGTGGCCGGAGCTGGCACCTTATGCCGAGCAATTACTGGCGCAGTACATCGCCATCCATCCAGGCTTCCAGCAGTTGGTGCTGGACCACGGCCGCGTGACCCTGACGCTGTTGATCGGCGATGCCCTGGAGCAATTGCCGCAACTGGATGCACAGGTCGATGCCTGGTTTCTCGACGGCTTCGCCCCGGCGAAAAACCCTGACATGTGGACTGCCGAGCTGTTCGCCGAACTGGCGCGCCTGGCGGCACCGGGCTCGACCATCAGCACCTTCACCAGCACCGGTTGGGTACGGCGGCTGATCAACGCCGCCGGGTTCAAGATGAAACGCACGCCGGGCATTGGCCATAAGTGGGAGATTTTGCGCGGGGAGTTTCTCGGTTGGCCCGAACCTACACCGCGTCCCGCCACTGGCGCGCCGTGGTTCGCACGGCCGGCGCCCGCGCCGAGCGAACGCCGGGCCCTGGTGATCGGCGGTGGGCTGGCCGGTTGCTGCACCGCAGCCAGTCTGGCCGCGCGCGGCTGGCAGGTGTGCCTGCTGGAGCGTCGTGCGGCCTTGGCCCAGGAAGCCTCGGGCAATCCGCAGGGCGTGCTGTACCTGAAACTGTCGGCCCACGGCACGGCGCTGTCGCAGTTGATTGTCAGCGGCTTCGGCTACACCCGTCGGCTGCTGGAGCATTTGCAGCGCGGGGTGGACTGGGACGCCTGCGGTGTACTGCAACTGGCGTTCAATCCCAAGGAGGCCGAGCGCCAGGCCCAGCTGGCCGAGGCCTTCGCGCCGGACCTGCTGCACCGCGTGGATGCGGCCCAGGCCCAAGCCCACGCGGGTATACCGCTGGAGATGGGCGGGCTGTTTTTCCCCGAAGGCGGCTGGGTCAATCCGCCCGCCCTGTGCGCGTGGCAGGCGCGGCATCCCGGCGTGGAGGTGCGCTTGCATCAGGAGGCGCTCACGTTGCAGCGCGTCGACGGCCAATGGCAGGCCCGCAACGGTGACACGCTGGTCGCCAGCGCGCCCGTGGTGGTGCTCGCCGGCGCCGCCGAGATCAAGCGCTTTCCCTTCAGCGCCGCGCTGCCGCTCAAGCGGATTCGCGGGCAAATCACGAGCCTTGCGCAAACTGTCGAAAGCCGAGCGTTGAGCACGGTGGTGTGCGGGCAAGGCTATGTCGCGCCGGCACGTTTGGGCGAACACACCCTGGGCGCCAGTTTCGATTTCAAAAGCGAGGACCTCACGCCTACCCTCGCCGAACACGCCGATAACCTGACGCTGCTGCGGGAAATTTCCCCGGCCCTGCTGCAGGCCTTGCACGCCGACACCCAGCCGCTTGAAACCCTGGAGGGCCGAGCGGCCTTCCGCTGCACCAGCCCCGACTATCTACCCATTGTCGGCCCGCTGGCCGATGCAAGCGCGTTTGCCGAGGCGTATGGCGTATTGGCCAAGGACGCCCGCCAGGTACCCGATACGCCGTGCCCGTGGCTGGACGGTGTGTACATCAACAGCGGCCATGGTTCTCGTGGCCTGATCACCGCGCCTTTATCGGCGCAACTGCTGGCGGCGTGGCTGGATAACGAACCGCTGCCGTTGCCCGTCAGCGTTGCCCAGGCCTGCCATCCCAATCGGTTTGCCCTGCGCGAATTGATTCGCGGCAAAGCGCGACCAGCGCCCTGAGCGCGAAACGGCGCAAGCGGCGGTGCCATTAGCCAAAGTCCACTTATAACTTATCGTTCTAAAACTCCCGGGTTGTGCCTGGGGTCAGTTTCTGGGTAAGCGCCCTTTTGGTGCGTATTGAGTATTGACCCCTCCCCAACGGAAAAACCGGTAAGGAACTTATGTGTGGATTAGCTGGCGAGTTACGCTTTGATCATCAACCTGCCGACCTGGCAGCCGTGGAACGCATCACGCATCACCTCGCCCCTCGTGGCCCCGACGCCTGGGGTTTCCATGCCCAAGGGCCGATTGCCCTGGGCCATCGCCGCCTGAAAATCATGGACCTGTCGGACGGCTCCGCGCAACCGATGGTCGACGCCCAACTGGGCCTGTCCCTGGCGTTCAACGGCGCGATTTACAACTTCCCGGAACTGCGCCAAGAGCTGGAAGCCTTGGGCTATGCCTTCTACTCCGGCGGCGACACCGAAGTGCTGCTCAAGGGCTATCACGCCTGGGGCGAAGCGCTGTTGCCCAAGCTCAACGGCATGTTTGCCTTTGCCATCTGGGAGCGCGATGCCCAGCGGCTGTTCATCGCCCGTGATCGCCTCGGCGTAAAGCCCCTGTACCTGTCGCGCACCGGCCAGCGCCTGCGCTTTGCCTCGGCGTTGCCGGCGCTGCTCAAGGGCGGCGATATCAACCCGATCCTCGACCCGATCGCGCTCAACCATTACCTCAATTTTCACGCCGTGGTGCCTGCGCCGCGCACGCTGCTGGCGGGCATTGAAAAGCTGCCGCCAGCGAGCTGGATGCGCATCGATGCAAACGGCAAGACCGAACAGAAAACCTGGTGGACCCTGCCCTATGGTCCCCGTGATGACGAAAAAAACCTGAGCCTGGAAGACTGGACCGACCGCGTGCTCGACAGCACCCGCGAAGCCGTGGCCATCCGTCAACGCGCGGCGGTCGACGTCGGCGTGCTGCTCTCCGGCGGCGTCGACTCGAGCATGCTGGTCGGCCTGCTGCGCGAAGTGGGCGTCGAAGACTTGTCGACCTTCTCCATCGGTTTTGAAGACGCCGGCGGCGAGCGCGGCGACGAGTTCCAGTACTCGGATTTGATCGCCAAGCACTACGGCACCCGCCACCACCAACTGCGCATCGCCGAAAGCGAGATCATCGAGCAGCTGCCAGCGGCCTTTCGCGCCATGAGCGAGCCGATGGTCAGCCACGACTGCATCGCCTTCTACCTGCTCTCGCGGGAAGTGGCCAAGCATTGCAAGGTGGTGCAGAGCGGCCAGGGCGCCGACGAATTGTTCGCCGGTTACCACTGGTACCCGCAGGTGGACGGCGCCAGCGACCCGTATGCGGCGTACCGCGAGGCATTTTTCGACCGCAGCTACGACGACTACGCCGCCACCGTCGCGCCGAAATGGCTGACCGCCAACGACGCCGCCGGGGACTTCGTGCGCGAACATTTTGCGATGCCGGGCGCGGACGCTGCGGTGGACAAGGCCCTGCGCCTGGACAGCACGGTGATGCTGGTGGACGACCCGGTCAAACGCGTCGACAACATGACCATGGCCTGGGGCCTGGAAGCGCGTACGCCGTTTCTCGACTACCGCCTGGTGGAACTCTCGGCCCGCGTGCCGGGCAAGTTCAAGTTGCCCGACGGCGGCAAGCAGGTGCTCAAGGAGGCCGCGCGCCGCGTGATCCCCAGCGAGGTCATCGACCGCAAGAAAGGCTACTTCCCGGTGCCAGGCCTCAAGCATTTACAGGGCGATACCCTCAACTGGGTGCGCGAGCTGTTGCTGGACCCCAGCCAAGACCGTGGCCTGTTCAACCCCGCCATGCTCGACCGCTTGCTGACGGACCCACAGGGCCAATTGACCCCGTTGCGCGGCTCCAAGCTGTGGCAACTGGCGGCGCTGAACCTGTGGCTCAGCGAACAAGGAATCTGATCGATGAAACCTAACGCTGCGGCATATAGCCAACGCTTACTCAAGGGCCAAGCGCCGACCTACGAGCGCCTGCAGGCCCGGCTTGCCGAAGACGGCAGCGCCCAAGGTCCCGAACCGATTGCCGTGCACTGCGGTTGGGGCCGTTTGCTGATCGGGCATACCTTTCCCGACCCCGCCAGCCTCGCCCAGGAGCTGCTCAACGAGCAGCCCGGCGAGCGTGACATTGCGCTGTATGTAGCCGCACCCCAGCAGATCCTGGGGATCGATCCGCAGCAGCTGTTCCTCGACCCTTCCGACACCCTGCGCCTGTGGTTCAGCGATTACCGCCCGGCCACGCGGGTGTTTCGCGGTTTTCGTATCCGTCGGGTACAAAGCGAGGCCGACTGGCAGGCGGTGAACCTGCTGTACCAGGGACGCGGCATGTTGCCCATCGACCCTGAACGCCTGACCCCGCGCCATCAAGGTGGCCCGGTGTACTGGCTGGCAGAAGACGAAGACAGCGGCGCGATCATCGGCAGCGTGATGGGCCTGAACCACCAGAAGGCCTTTCACGACCCGGAAAACGGTTGCAGCCTGTGGTGCCTGGCGGTAGACCCGCAATGCACGCGCCCCGGTGTGGGTGAAGTACTGGTGCGCCACCTGGTGGAACACTTCATGAGCCGTGGCTTGAGCTACCTGGACCTGTCGGTGCTGCACGATAACCGCCAGGCCAAGAGCCTCTATGCCAAGCTCGGTTTCCGCGCACTGACCACCTTTGCGATCAAGCACAAGAATGGCATCAACCAGCCGCTGTTTCTCGGCCCTGGGCCACAGGCAGGGTTCAATCCTTATGCGCGCATCATCGTCGAAGAAGCCCATCGACGCGGTATCGATGTGCACGTGGACGATGCCGATGCCGGTCTGTTCACCCTCAGCCACGGCGGGCGCCGCGTGCGTTGCCGGGAGTCGTTGAGCGACCTGACCAGTGCCATCAGCATGACCTTGTGCCAGGACAAGAGCCTGACCCACAAGGTGCTCAAGGCCGCCGGTTTGCAGCTGCCTTCGCAACAGCTGGCCGGCAGCGCCGATGACAACCTGGAATTTCTCGACGAGCACCAACGCATCGTGGTCAAGCCGCTGGATGGCGAGCAGGGCCAAGGCGTGGCGGTGGACCTGCGGACTATCGAGGAAGTACAAGCGGCGATTGACGCGGCGCGCCAGTTCGACAGCCGGGTGCTGCTCGAAAGCTTCCACGAAGGCCTGGACCTGCGCATCCTGGTGATCGGTTTTGAAGTGGTCGCCGCCGCGATCCGTCGCCCGGCCGAAGTGATCGGCGATGGTCAGCATTCGATCCGTGCCTTGATCGAAGCCCAGAGCCGGCGGCGCCAGGCCGCTACCGATGGCGAAAGCAAGATCCCGCTGGACGCGGAAACCGAGCGCACCCTGAAAGCCGCCGGGTATGACTACCAGAGCATCCTGCTACGCGGCGTGCAATTGGCCGTGCGCCGCACCGCCAACCTGCACACCGGCGGGTGCCTGGAAGACGTCACGGCGATCCTGCACCCGACCCTGGTGGACGCCGCCGTGCGCGCCGCCCGTGCGCTGGATATCCCCATGGTCGGCCTGGACCTGCTGGTGCCCGCCGCCGACCAACCCGAGTACGTGTTCATTGAAGCCAATGAACGGGCCGGATTGGCCAATCATGAACCGCAACCTACCGCTGAGAAGTTTGTGGATTTGTTGTTTCCACATAGTCAGCCGGCCACCTGACCTCTGATCGTTCCCACGCTCCGCGTGGGAATGCCTCAAGGGACGCTCCGCGTCCGTTGTTGTGACGCGCAGCGTCACGGGCTGCATTCCCACGCCGAGCGTGGGAACGATCGCCCTCAACCCATCAGGAGTTTCCATGACCCGAACCATTCCCGAACCGGATCTCGCCTACCTGCAGAAAGTCCTGCTGGAAATGCTCGCCATTCCCAGCCCCACCGGGTTTACCGACACCATCGTGCGCTACGTCGCCGAACGCCTGGAAGAACTCGGCATCCCGTTTGAAATGACCCGACGCGGCACGATTCGCGCCACCCTCAAGGGCCAGAAGAACAGCCCCGACCGCGCCGTCTCCGCGCACCTGGACACCATCGGCGCCGCCGTACGGGCGATCAAGGACAACGGCCGCCTGACGCTGGCGCCGGTCGGCTGCTGGTCGAGCCGTTTTGCCGAAGGCAGCCGCGTCAGCCTGTTCACCGACAACGGGGTGATTCGCGGTAGCGTGTTGCCATTGATGGCTTCCGGGCATGCGTTCAACACCGCCGTGGATGAGATGCCGGTGAGCTGGGACCACGTCGAATTGCGCCTGGACGCCTACTGCGCGACCCGCGCCGACTGCGATTCCCTGGGGATCGGCATCGGTGACTACGTGGCGTTCGACCCACTGCCGGAATTCACTGAAAGCGGTCACATCAGCGCGCGTCACTTGGACGACAAAGCCGGCGTCGCCGCCCTGCTCGCCGCGCTCAAGGCAATCATCGACAGCGGCGAACCCTTGCTCATCGATTGCCACCCGCTGTTCACCATCACCGAGGAAACCGGCAGCGGCGCGGCTGCCGCCCTGCCCTGGGATGTGAGTGAGTTCGTCGGTATCGATATCGCCCCGGTCGCCCCCGGCCAGCACTCCAGCGAACACGCGGTGAGCGTGGCGATGCAGGATTCCGGTGGGCCGTATGACTATCACCTGTCACGGCACTTGCTGCGCCTGGCGGCGGATAACGACCTGCCGGTGCGCCGTGACCTGTTCCGCTATTACTTCAGCGATGCGCATTCGGCAGTGACCGCCGGGCATGACATCCGCACCGCGCTGCTCGCATTCGGTTGCGATGCCACCCACGGTTACGAGCGCACCCATATCGACAGCCTGGCGGCCCTCAGTCGGCTGCTCGGCGCCTACATCCTCAGCCCACCGGTCTTTGCCAGCGATGCGCAACCGGCCCAAGGCTCCCTGGACCGCTTCAGCCATCAGATCGAGCATGAGACGCACATGGAGAGCGATACCCGCGTGCCGTCGGTGGACAGCCTGGTCGGCCAGAAGTCCGACGCCGACAACAGCTGATACTGGCAACCAAGGTCCCGGCACAGTAGCATCGCCGGGACCTGACACCTGAGGCTTGTATGCTGATTCCCTACGACGCGCTTGAAGTCGACACCCTGACCCGCCTCATCGAGGATTTCGTTACCCGCGATGGCACCGACAATGGCGACGACACACCGCTGGAAACCCGCGTATTGCGCGTACGCCAGGCACTGACCAAGGGCCAGGCGTTGATCGTGTTCGATCCGGACAGCGAACAATGCCAGTTGATGCTCAAGCACGACGTGCCCAAGCACCTGTTTGACTGACGGCGAGGCTAAGGGATAGGTACCGGCACCGGATGAGTGGCGCTGGCCTGGCGTTCGAGGATTTTGCGGTAGACCTCAGCGCGATGCACGCTGATCCCTACGGGCGCTTCGATGCCAAATTTCACCTGGCGCCCGTTGATTTCGAGAATGTGCAAGACGATGTCATCGCCGATGGCGATGGTTTCGCCTACAACACGGCTTAAGACCAGCATGGCGGGTGTCCTTTTCGAGTGTCTGGCCCCCGACCTTGCTCGCTTGAAGCGTAACCAGCAATGGCACGCGGCCAAATCAGGCGTCACCTACATGGAGAGGTAATTTACCTGACAGACCGCATCCAGATCAGGCTTTGGTAGCCTGCGCCTTGGCGCGCATTTTATCGGCCATCAGCGTCATCTCGTCATACAGCAACTGCGGGTTTTTCTGCTTGAGCGTCCACGCCATCCGCCCCTGCTCGTGGGGCAGAATCATGAACTCGCCGGCAGCCACGCGTTGATAAATGTAGTCGGCGATCTGCGTCGCCGAGATCGGTGAACTCTCGAGCAACTTGCCCACCTGCGCCTTCATCGCCGGGGTCGGCCCACGGAATGAATCGAGCAGATTGGTCTGGAAAAACGACGGGCATACCACATGCACGCCGATTTCCTGCTGCTTGAGTTCCACCAGCAGACTTTCCGACAGCGCCACCACACCGGCCTTGGCCACGTTGTAGTTGCTCATGGCCGGCCCCTGCATCAGCGCGGCCATCGAGGCGATGTTGATGATGCGCCCCTTGCTCTTTTCAAGCAGCGGCAGGAACGCCTTGCAGCCCTTGACCACGCCCATCAGGTTGATTGCGATCTGCCAGTCCCAGTCTTCAAGAGATAACTCGGCAAAGAACCCACCGGACGCCACGCCGGCGTTATTGACGATGATATCGATGCCGCCAAGCTTCACCTCGCAGGCCTGGGCGAACGCGGTGAGCTGGCTGTAGTCACGCACATCGCAGCGCTGGGTGAAACCATCGCCACCGGCTTCGCGCACCAGCCTGAGGGTTTCCTGCAAGCCAGTTTCGCTGACATCCGACAAGGCCAGCTGCCAACCCTCGCGGGCCCAGCGCAGAGCGATTTCACGACCCAGGCCGGACCCGGCGCCAGTGATCATAATGCGGTTTTGCATAGGAAGTAGCCTTGTGGTTCACCAGAGGAGTGACCGGCAGTGTAGCGAAGGTTTTTGCCGCGCCCACGCACCATCAGAGTGATGAATGCCCCAGGCAAACCGTGGGCTCGGTCGGATGCGCGCGCATAGCCTAAGTTCAATATTTTTCAACTAAGTTGATGTATTTGCGCAGGTGTTAAAAGAAATAAGCGAGCAACCAAATTGCTTTAAAAAAATACGGAATTTTCTGTGAAGTGACAGAGTCGGAGTTGTTAAGCCGTCCATAATCAAGTGGACGAGACTCCCGCTGAATAACCGGTCTTTACGCAAGGCCTATAAGGAATAAAACCATGAGCCTGATCCTGATCATTATCCTGATTCTACTGTTGGTCGGCGGCCTGCCAGTGTTCCCGCACTCGCGTAACTGGGGTTATGGCCCGTCGGGTATCCTGGGCGTAGTGCTGGTCGTTCTGCTGGTGCTGTTGCTGCTCGGCAAGATATAAACGCTGCGTACGCAGATAAAAAAAGAGGCCTCGATTGAGGCCTCTTTTTTTTGCCGATGCGTTAGTCCGGCTTACCGTCTATCACGCCTGCGGTGTTATCCAGCAGGCTCTTGGTGGCGGTTTGCAGGAACGACTCGAGTTTCTGCTTCAGCGCCGCTTCGTCGGGCGATTCGGCGATTACTTTGCCGGTCGGGTTGGCGCCCAGTTCGTATTGCCACAGTTTGGGTGGCATTTCCTTGGGCAAGACCAGCACGCGGTCAGCCGTGAGCAGGGCGACGGTCTGGTCGCTGCCCGACGGTTTGATCACGCCGAAGCCTTTGTCGCCTTCCGGCAGGTTGAGCAGGTCGCGGCCCCAGCACTGGTGCAGGGTGTCACCGCCCAGGCGGCCCATGATGGTCGGGACAATATCGATCTGTGTGCCCACGGTGTGGTCACGCTCGCCGAACTTTTCCTGCATGCCCGGCGCGATCATCAGCATCGGTACATTGAAACGGCCCAGGTCCATCTCGGTGATCTGCTGCTCGTTACCGAAGCCGTGGTCACCCACCACCACGAACAGGGTTTCCTTGAAGTACGGCTCCTTGCGGGCCTTCTCGAAGAACTGGCCCAGCGCCCAATCGGAGTAACGCATGGCGGTCAAATGCTCGTTGAGGCTGCCACGGTCAGTGACTTTCTCGACCGGCAATGGCGTCGGCAAGGCGTACGGGGTGTGGTTGGACAAGGTTTGCAGCAGCGCGTAGAACGGCTTGCCGCCTTCGCGGGCCTTCAGTTCTTCCAGGCCACGGTTGAACATGTCCTGGTCGGACACGCCCCAGGTCGGGTCGGAAAACACCGGGTTGACGAAGTCATTGCGGCCAATGAAGTTGGTCATGCCCTGGTTGCTGAAGAAGCCTGACTGGTTGTCCCAGGCAAAGTCGCCGTTGTAGACATACACATCATTGAAATCACGCGCGCTGAGCAACTGCGGCAGGCCCGACAGCTTGTGGCTGCCTTCGGGGGTCTGCATCAGGTATTCGAAGCCCGGCAGGTTCGGGAAGCAGGCCATGGTGGCGAACATACCCTGGTGGGTGTGGGTACCGTTGGAGAAGAAGCGATCGAACAGCAGGCCTTCCTTGGACAACTTGTCGAAGTACGGCGTGATGTTGCCTGGACGGCCCAGGGCGCCCACCGAGTGACCGGCGAAGCTTTCCATCAGGATCACTACCACGTTCTTGATCGGCAGGGTCTTCTCGGCCGGTGGCGTGAAATCACGGCGCACGGCAGCGGTGTCGGTATCCACCAGTTTTTCGCTCGGCAGCACCAGCATGTCCCGCACGGTCTGGGTGGCCAGCGGTTGCTCCAGGGTGGCCTTCCAGATGTTGGAGCGATCTTCGGAGAAGCGCGACTTGGCCGCAGCGATCAGCGACAGCGTGCCATTGAGGCCAAGCTGGTTGGCGAAGTTCGAATCAGTAGTGTAGACATCCCCCCAACGCAGCGGCGGACCCTGGCGCAGGGTGCCGCGGATGGCGACCACTGCGACCAGCAGGCACACCACGAACACCGCGATGCGGCTGTACCACGGCGCCACCGGGCGCGTGCCGATGCTGCCGCCACTGAACGGGCCACGCGGGCGCGTTGCGCGGTCGGCGCCCTTGAAGGCCATGCTCAGGATCAGCGTGCCCACGGCCCAGGCCAACAGGTAACGCACCACCGGGAACCCGTACCAGAGCATGCTCATCACGGTTTTCGGGTCTTCCTTCACATACTGGAAGACCAGGCCGTTGAGGCGCTGGTGGAACTCACGGTAGAAGTCCATCTCCATCAGGCCCAGGAACAGCGCAATGCTGGACGCGACGGTCAACCACAAGCGGAAGAACCCACGCGCCGCCATCGCCCGTACGCTGAACAACGCCAGCAACAGCGGGATCAGCAGGTACATCACCAGGCGGATATCCAGGCGCAGGCCATTGGCGAACGCTTCCAGGAAGGTCGAGGCCGGTGTGTCGAGGATCATCTCGCGGTTGTAGACCAGCAACGCCAGGCGCAGCAGGGAGAACATCACCATCATGACCAGTGCGCAAAGCAGCGTGTACGCCAGATGGGATTTGACGGTCGGTTGCAGCAGGCGATTTGAAGCGCGCGGCTGATTCAGGGCGTCCGGGTTTGCCATGTCGTTTTAGGACCCATTGGAAGTTGAAGTTGCGAAATAATGCAGTGGCGTCCGTCCCTCGCCCAGGCTGGCCGGGGTGGGCGGTTAACGCGGTGGGGCAAATGGTGCCCGATCAACGGCATCAACGCTATAAATTACTGAACGAGCGCCGTCGGCCTGCCTTTATAGGAACTAGGGGATAGAGCCGTGGCAGCGGAACAAAGCGGGCGAATTGTCTTGGATGGGATGTGAAAATTTCGTGCAGCGAATATTTCGACACACAAATCTATCAAACATACCGGAGGCAAATGTGGGAGGGGGCTTGCCCCCGATGGCGGTGGGTCAGCACTGTATCCGTTGCTGACTCACCGCTATCGGGGGCAAGCCCCCTCCCACATTGGCGGTGCCCACTCCAGAAGGAGCGGGTTGCTTAGATGCGCACGTTACCGCGCGGCCCGGCGATCGCCCAGATGATCAGGCCCAGTACCGGCAGCAGCAGGATCAGCAAAATCCACAGCACCTTGGCGCCCGTGCTCGCGCCGCTTTTGAACACGTTAATGATCGCCCAGATATCCAGCGCGAGGATGATCAGGCCAATCAGGCCGTTGAAAGTGGAACCCATGGTGTCGCTCCTAAGTGAGGGCATGCCCTTGTAGGATAGTCAGCCCTGGCCGGGGTTCCGTTTTATTTCAGACGTGTACGGCAATCTTCAGGGCTTCCAGCGACGGTTCGGCCTGGATGCCGACCTCGGCGCACAGCTCCAGCACGCGCGGCAGGTCATTGCCGAACACCAGCACGGCCTGGATGTCGTCATCGAGCAACTGGCTGAAGTTGAGCAGCACATAGCCGCCGTCTTCCGGGCTCAGGGCGCTCATTTGGATCTGGATGCGGTTGAGGGCCGTCAGGTCTTCGGTCTTCGCCAGTTGCTTGGGCTTGAGGTTGAATGCCACGCCCGGACCAAACGAGGCGACGATCTGGGCAAACAGGTCGGCGTAGCTGTCGGCCTGGAACAGTACGGTGTCCGGCAGGCTGCCGATGACCACCCACTCCCCCAGCGGAATCGGGAAGGTGTCGTCGTAGTTGATATCCGGATTGGCCGCCAGAAAAGCCACAGGGTCCGCGTAGGCCTGAGCCGCTTCGTCGGCGATACGCACCACCTCGTCCTCGGCCATGACGCCGGCGCTGATTTTGCTGATGAGTTCGACGAGAGCGGTTTTCATGGGATGGTCCTGTGACGGGCGGGTTTTCGAGGGCGCGTAGCCTACACCAGTTTTTGCAACAACGCCGCCGTATCCACGGCCCCCATGGTCTGCGCCGCTGCCAGCGCCGTCGCGCCCTGGGCGTCGGTAGCCTTGGGATTGGCCCCTTGGCCGAGCAGGTATTCGAGCATTTCGACGCGGTTGAACATGGCCGCCATCATCAATGCCGTGCGCCCATCCGAAGAAGCCGCTTCAACCGGGGTTCCGCCCTCGATCAGCGCCTTGACCACGGCCAGGTTGCCCTTAAAGGCCGCACCGGCAATCGGCAGTTGATTCTTATCGTTGGCAATCAACGGATCGGCCTTGAACTCCAGCAGCACTTTTACTGCCTCGGCATGGCCGTGGTAGGCCGCGAGCATCAGCAGCGTGTCGCCATTGTGATTCCGAAAGTTGGCCGGCAAGCCTTTGGTCAAGAGCGCTGCGAGCATGGCGGCGTCGCCTTTGCGGGCGACGTCGAAGACTTGCTCGGCGAATTCGGCGGCTTCGTCTTCGGTCATCTGTTTGGGCTGAGTCGACATGTAGGGCTCCTGTGTGATGCTGTATATGGCGCCCAGTGTCGCGATGGAGTTCCCTGCTGTCATGGATTTTTTGTCAAAAATGCCGATAGGCACAATCAATAGCGAACGTGGTGCCAACCCTTCTTTAGCTGTACACGCGGGACTCAAACTGTGCTGTCTCCCGATGAGCGCCTGCGGCCTGAATGGAATTTATCCGCGAAACCCACGGTCATAATCGGTAGGGAAAATGCATTGCGCGTGAAAAGTAACCGGTTGGATAACGCAAAATGCAGGATGCACGATAGCCCTTCATGCAAATTGCACGAAAACGAAAATCCTGAAAAATTATAAATTATTGATTTATAAGGATTTTTCAAGACACTCAATACTGGCACAATCACTGCACCTATCACTCCATGCTTGCCCACTTGAGCCAATGGAGCTGATAGACATGAGCCTGATCCAAGATAAATTCGCTTCGGTATTTTCCAACTACGACGTCACCACCCAGCCACGTCCGGACGGCGGCATCCTGTTGACCCTGCGCAACAGCGAAGGCAAGCAGGTGAAACGCTCGATCTCGTATCAGCAGTTGCACACCGCCGACCAACTCACTTGGGTGATCAGCGCGATCCGCCGCGACCTGGCCGAACAAGCCAGTGAACTGCCGCAAATTTCGATGCTGCAAAGCCAGAACCGCTTTGCCTTGCCGACCTACCACTCGGCATAAGCCTCACCCAGCTACAAAGGGCTGCGACGCCGTTGAGCGTCGCGGCCCTTTTTTATGCCGTCAGCACAGGCCCTGGCGCGCCGCCTCATTCATCGCCTGCACGCGGTTATTCACATCGAGCTTGCCGTAGATATTGCGCAGATGGAATTTGACCGTGGCCTCCGAGGTGCAGCGAATCTTGCTCATCTCCCAAATGGTCTTACCTTCGGAGGCCCACCGCAGGATCTGCAGCTCCGTCTTGGTCAGGGGCTTGCCGAGCAAACTCAAGCGTCTTCTGATAACCGTCGGCAAAACTTCCAACGGCTGAGATAACTCCTCGGGGCGATTCATTACTTTCTCCTTTTTTTATATGCTAATGCGCTGTCACCCTTCGGATTCTTCCTATAGACAGCGACATAAACATTGAACGAGGAGAGAGTTACATAACACGCGAAATGAGAGAGCAAGGCCGAGGATAAACAGCCAAGCCCTACATGTATTTAGGCTTCTTCCCACAGCACATTCCAACTTGCCGGGGTTGAACATTTAAGAGTCTTGTATTAGTCGTCCAGCTTGGCAAAGTCACGGGCGATGTCATTACCGGTCAAGGTCGGCACCGAACCCTCTGCAGTATTGAACATATGCAGCGCGACAAAATGCGGGTTCTCGCCCATGTCGAACCAATGGGGCATGTTGGCGGGCACGATCAGCAGGTCGTTCTTTTCACACCGCACGCCGTAGACATAATCGCCAATGCGCAACGCGAACAATCCCTGGCCCGCGATGAAGCAGTGCGCTTGATCTTCACGGCAGGTGTGCTCGCTCAGGCGCTCGGCCGGCAGCACGTCCTTATGGGGATGATCACCGGTCACGCTGATCACCTTGACGCGGGCGTAGCCAAGCGCCTCGATCTGCAACTGATACGCCGCAATCATCTGCGCCTCGCTGGCGCCCTTTTCCAGCGCGCCGGGCTGCCAGCGCTCAAAGCGCACGCCTTTTTCGGCCAGGGTCGACTGAATGTCGTCGAAGTGGGTCAGTACTTTGTTCGGGGTGTCGGGTGTAGTGAGGGGGTAGACAGCGACGTAGCTCATTGCACGGTTCCTTGGTTCGGCTCTTGCAATCGAAGGCCAATGATAACGGCGGCAGCCAGGGCCGCGATGCTGGCGATACTGAAGGTGAGGGTCGGGCCCAGCAGGTTCCAGCTATAACCGGCATACAGCGCACCCAGCGCACCACCGGTGCCGGCCAGCGCGGCGTAAAGCGCCTGGCCCTGGCCTTGCTGGCGATCGCCGAAACTGCGCTGCACGAAGGCAATGGCCGCCGCGTGGAAACTGCCGAACGTGGCGGCATGCAGCACTTGCGCCAGCAGCAGCACCCAGAAAAATTCGGCAAACGTACCGAGCAGCAACCAGCGCAGCGCCGCCAGCAGGAAACTGGCCAGCAGCACCCGGCGCACGGAAAAGCGCGTCAGGATGCGACTCATGCCCAGGAACATCAACACCTCCGCCACCACCCCGAGAGCCCACAGCAGGCCGATCACGCCACGGCTGTAGCCCAGGTGTTCCAGGTGCAGCGTGAGGAAGGTGTAATACGGGCCATGACTCAGCTGCATCAACGCCACACAGGCATAGAAGGCCAGCACGCCGGGGCTGCGCAATTGGCGGATAAACCCGTCACCGGCCAGGCGCTTGCCGTGGCTGGCGGGCTGCGCGTTCGGCACCCACAGGCTGGCGCCGATGATGCCGGCCATGATCACCACGACCACCACCGGGTAGATATCCACGCTCAGCCAGTCGAACAGGCGGCCCATGATCACGACGGTGAGGATAAAGCCGATGGAGCCCCACAAGCGTATCTGGCTATAGCGCGAGGTTTGCTGTTGCAGGTGAGCCAGGGTGATCACTTCGAACTGCGGCAGTACCGCGTGCCAGAAGAACGCATGCAAGGCCATGACCAGGGCCAGCCAGGCGTAGGTCTTGCTGACGAAAATCAGCGAAAAACTCAACAGCGTGCACACCGCGCCAAAGCGCACGATGGCCAGGCGTCGCCCGGTGTAATCGCCCAGCCAGCCCCAAAGATTGGGCGCCACGCAGCGCATCAGCATGGGAATGGCCACCAGCTCGCCGATACGCGCGCTGGAAAAGCCCAGATGATCGAAGTACAACGCCAGGAATGGCGCCGTCGCCCCGAGCAGGGCGAAGTAGAACAGGTAAAAGCTGGAGAGGCGCCAATAAGGGAGGGCTGTCACCTTCAGCCCTTCACAGCTGGCCCAGTACCGGCGTACTCACCTGCACATCAGCGTTTTGCCCGCGGTTGCGCAGCAGGTGGTCCATCAACACGATGGCCATCATTGCCTCGGCAATCGGCGTGGCGCGGATGCCGACGCACGGGTCGTGGCGGCCTTTGGTGATCACGTCCACCGGGTTGCCATGCACATCGATCGAGCGGCCCGGCGTGGTGATGCTCGACGTGGCCTTGAGCGCCAGGTGCGCCACGATCGGCTGGCCCGAGGAGATACCGCCGAGGATGCCACCGGCGTTGTTGCTGAGGAAACCCTGCGGGGTCATCTCATCGCGATGCTCGGTGCCGCGTTGGGCCACACAGGCGAAACCGGCGCCGATTTCCACACCCTTGACCGCGTTGATACTCATCAGCGCGTGGGCCAGTTCGGCGTCGAGACGGTCGAAGATCGGCTCGCCCAAGCCCGGCTTGACGCCCTCGGCCACCACGGTGATCTTGGCACCGACCGAATCCTGATCGCGGCGCAATTGGTCCATGTAGGCTTCCAGTTCTGGCACCTTGTCCGGGTCGGGGCAGAAGAAGGCGTTGTCTTCGACGCTGTCCCAGGTCTTGAACGGGATTTCAATCGGGCCGAGCTGGCTCATATAGCCACGGATGACGATGCCCTGGGTCGCCAGGTACTTCTTGGCGATGGCACCGGCCGCCACGCGCATCGCGGTTTCGCGGGCCGAGCTGCGACCGCCGCCACGGTAGTCGCGTTCGCCGTATTTGTGATGGTAGGTGTAGTCGGCGTGGGCCGGGCGGAACAGGTCCTTGATCGCCGAGTAGTCCTTGGACTTCTGGTCGGTATTGCGGATCAGCAGGCCGATGGCGCAGCCGGTGGTGCGGCCTTCGAACACACCGGAGAGGATCTCGACTTCATCGGGTTCCTGGCGCTGGGTGGTGTGACGGCTGGTGCCGGGCTTGCGCCGGTCCAGGTCACGTTGCAGGTCTTCCAGCGACAGCTCGAGGCCGGGCGGGCAGCCGTCGACAATGGCGACCAACGCCGGGCCATGGCTTTCGCCCGCGGTGGTGACAGTGAACAGCTTGCCGAAGGTATTGCCGGACATGCAGGGCGCTCCGTGAAGTCAGTTGAAACAAGTCAACCGTAATAACTTAAGGCGGCCAGTATACGCAGGCTAACCCACTAGTTCATCCTCGAAACCTTACCGGTAGACGTTGGTCCAACCGGCACCTCTCCAATGATGGCGCGATGATGCTGCGAGTTTTGCTGTTCACCCTCACCTTGTTTACCGTCGCGGCCCAGGCCGCCTCCCCTGTCGTACTGCAACGGCCGATCAGCCTGGACACCGGCAGCGGTGAGCTGTTTGGCTCGCTGCTACTGCCGCAGTCCGAGCAACCCGTGCCGGTGGTGCTGATCATCGCCGGCTCAGGCCCCACCGACCGCAACGGCAACAGCGCCGATGGCGCGCGCAATGACAGCCTCAAGCGCCTGGCCTGGGTGCTGGCCCGGCACAATATCGCCAGCGTGCGCTATGACAAACGCGGCGTGGCCGCCAGCCTTGCCGCGACCCCT
This sequence comes from Pseudomonas sp. R2-37-08W, assembly GCF_003851705.1. Taxonomy (NCBI): domain Bacteria; kingdom Pseudomonadati; phylum Pseudomonadota; class Gammaproteobacteria; order Pseudomonadales; family Pseudomonadaceae; genus Pseudomonas; species Pseudomonas sp. R2-37-08W. The sequence goes on from NZ_CP027728.1 coordinate 3,940,052, forward strand.
GACGAGCGCAACCTGACCCTCGACGCCTACGTGTCCGACGCCGTGGCCTGGGGCAAGTTGCTCAAGGCCGACAAGCGCATGGGCCCGCTGATCGTGCTGGGCCACAGTGAGGGCGCGCTGGTCGCCGCCCTCGCCGCGCCGCAATTGAGTCCGGCCGGGGTGATTTCCCTGTCCGGCAGCGCCCGCCCGGTCGATCAAGTCATTCGCCAGCAACTGGCCGATCACCTGCCCCCGGCCCTTCTGCTGCGCAGTAACGACATTCTCGACCACCTCAAGGCCGGCCAGGTGGACGCCGATGTGCCGCGCCCGCTGGAAGGTATTTTCCGACCCAGCGTGCAGCCTTATCTGATCAGCCTGTTCCGCGCCGATCCGTCGGCGGCCTTCGCACGGCTGACCATGCCTGCCCTGATCATTCAGGGCACCAACGACATCCAGGTCGGCGTCGGCGATGCCCAGCAGCTGAAAAAGGCCAAGCCGGATGCGCAGTTGACGGTGGTCGAAGGCATGAACCATGTCATGCGCATCGTGCCCAACAACGTCAAGCAGCAACTGGCGTCCTACAACGACCCGAAATTGCCCCTCGCCGCCGAACTGGGCGAGCGGATAGTGCGCTTTATCGACGGACTTACCTCTGGTTAAGCGGCAATTGGCCTCCAGTCCTGAAGAAAGCGGCCGATAAGCCCAGAGTCGACCGTAAAAAGACGGTCGGCTCGCAGGGCTTGGACAGGATCGCGCCGCATGACAACCACTGAAGCAACCCCAGAAACCACCGCCGATACCCCGGCAGAAACCGAGGCCGCCGCAGCAGCGGCGCTGCCCTGGGCGGACGTGCACGCCGAACATTTCAAGATGCTGCGCCTCGCCCCGCTGGCCACCGACCGTGCGACCGGCGCGCGGCCATTGCGCTTTGTGCAGTTCGGTTATGCCGAGCGCCATGACTCGCATCACAGCCTGTTGCGCATGGTCATCCAATTGCCCGGCCAGCGCGTACGCCGCGAGCAGAACCAGCTGGATATCTGGGTAGATCACGATAAACATCGCGTGCACTTCGGCCCGGGTAACAGCCTGGAAATCGAACCGGTCAACCGCGGTCTTGGCCGTTTCCTGGTCGCCCAGGCCGCTGCCTGGGCCAAGAAGAAGTGGTCACACTACCGCGTCGACGGCGTGGACCTGGCCAACAAGGACGCGCTCAACGAAGCCACGCGCCTGCGCCGCGATCACTTCCTGCGCATCCAGGGTTTTGACGTGGCCTACGCCGACGTGCAACACCTCAAGGGTAACGTGCAGCCGGGCAAGGTCAGCGACGTGCTGGACAGTTGGAACACCGAGAAAGTGCAATTCGTCGAAATCCTCGAAGCCGCGCAGATGCTGCAACAGGCCGAGCACAACCTGGCCGAGCACGAAGTGAGACTGCGCAAGGAAGAGGAAAAGGTCACCAAGTTCAAGCGCGAGGACAGCGGGTTGCGCTTTACCATCACCTGCCTGGTGGCGTTTACGGTGTTTCAAGCGGGACTGTTGATCTGGATCGCCACGCACCGCTAGCAGGGTGAAATGCGATCAACCTGTGGGAGGGGGCTTGCTCCCGATAGCGGTGTGTCAGCTAGCAATGCATTTACTGACACTGCCTCATCGGGGCATAGGTATCTACACAATTTTGGCGCGGCCCTGAACCTGCGGCGGCCCAGGAGCTGAAGCCTCTCTAACTGATGCCCCGCGACCAAATGTGGGAGGGGGCTTGCCCCCGATGGCGGCCTGACAGCCGACCAGGATGTTGGATCAAGGCGAGTACATATCCGTTGCTGCGGTAACGGCTGCTATGGGTTCCGCCCTTACGGCGTCTCACTTTTGAAAAGCGCAAAAGTAAGCAAAACGCTCTTGCCCCACCACTCGGCACCTCGCCTAGGCTCGGTGTGCCCGTAATCCGACAGTGATTTGGGGGGCCGCCGCCACGCGCCATCCATGGCGCGGGGCGGCTAAACCGGCATCCCTGCCGGTTTACCCCCCAAATCACTATCGGATTCCGGCCAGCGTGGTTTAACGGGGCGCTTAAGATCAAGAGCAAGATCAAGAGCGGCTCGCTTCGCATCGTGGTTAGCGTAGGCTGCTGCTACACAGTTGTGTAGATACCTATGCTCATCGGGGGCAAGCCCCCTCCCACATTGACCGTGTTCCTTCAGTTAGATCCTATCGGTGAAGATTGCTTGATGCGCCCGGCACTGCTCAGCCGTGAGCATGAACACCCCATGCCCACCGCGCTGGAAGTCCAGCCAGGCAAAGTCCACTTCCGGGTACAGCGCCTCGACGTGTACCTGGCTGTTGCCCACTTCGACAATCAGCAGACCCTTCTCGGTCAGGTGGTCCGCCGCTTCGGCCAGCATCCGCCGTACCAGATTCAAGCCATCATCGCCGCAGGCCAGGCCCAGTTCAGGTTCGTGCTGGTATTCATCCGGCATGTCGGCGAAATCTTCGGCATCCACATAAGGCGGGTTCGACACGATCAAATCGAAGCGCTGCCCCGGCAGGCCCTCGAAGCCGTCGCCCTGCACCGTATACACGCGCTCATCGACGCCATGCCGCTCGATGTTCTGGTTGGCCACCTCCAGGGCTTCGAAGGACAAGTCGCCCAGTACCACCTCGGCGTCCGGGAACTCGTAGGCACAGGCGATGCCGATGCAACCGGAGCCGGTGCACAGGTCCAGAATGCGCGCCGGCGGCTGGGCCAGCCAGGGTTCAAAGCGGTTTTCGATCAGCTCGCCAATCGGCGAGCGCGGAATCAGCACGCGTTCATCGACAATGAACGACATGCCGCAGAACCAGGCTTCTTTCAGCAAGTAGGCGGTGGGAATACGCTCATGGATGCGACGATGCAGTAAACGCTGCACATGGGAGATTTCCTCTTCTTCCAGATTGCAGTCCAAGTAGCTGTCGGCAATTTCCCACGGCAGATGCAGGGCGCCGAGCACCAGTTGCCGGGCTTCGTCCCAGGCATTGTCGGTGCCATGGCCAAAAAACAGGTCTTCCCCATGGAAACGGCTGACAGCCCAACGGATATGGTCGCGCAAAGTGCGCAGGCGGGAAGTGATCACGGGGGCAGACTCCTGGAAAAAACGACTGGCGATTCTAACAGCGTTCACCTGTACCGACGATGTACGAAACGCCTTTGCCATACGTCGGATTTCATCCAAATTGCCACCATTGGCTTAAACAACTCACCCACTTGACAGGGCTGCACGTCAACAACGGCGTACCTTACGATGGTAGCGATTCACAGAACCGCTCAGCCAGTGGACAATGTCACAAAAGCCCCCTGACAGGAGCCCCAGAATGTCCGTTCCAAAGACGATGTTTCAACTCAGCGGTCGTGGTTACGCAGCTGCCAACCTTGCCCATGCGACGCTCGTGATCATCGACGCCCAGAAGGAGTACCTCAGCGGCCCACTCGCCCTCTCGGGCATGGACGCGGCGGTCGGCAACATCAAGCAACTGGTGGCCGCTGCGCGCAACGCCGGGCGGCCGATCGTGCATGTGCGTCACCTGGGTACCGTGGGCGGCCTGTTCGATCCGCAAGGCGAGCGCGGCGAATTCATCCCCGGCCTGGAACCTGAAGGCGACGAAACCATCATCGGCAAGTTGCTGCCCAGCGCCTTCCACGGCACCGGCCTGGAAAAACACCTGCAGGACCTGGGTTCCCTGGACCTGATCGTCTGCGGTTTCATGAGCCACTCCAGCGTCAGCACCACGGTGCGCGCCGCCAAGAACCTCGGCTTTCGCTGCACCCTGGTGGAAGATGCCTGCGCCACCCGCGACTTGCCCTACAAAGGCGGCGTGCTCAGTGCCGAGCATGTGCAGCAAACCGAAATGGCCATCATGGCTGACAACTTCGCCACCCTGGCATTGACCAAAGACCTCATCTGATCGCCCCTGTAATGAGCGGTGCGCCCGGTTGATTGCCCCGCTCATCCGCAAAACGTGTTCATTTCGCGCATTTACCCCGGGCACAGGAACAACCTGTGTATCTTCCGGTCGAAGGGCCGATACCCTGGAGGAAAGGTCGGAATGAAGATATCCGATGGTTTTGATGCTCGTCGCTTGCGCCCCAAGGGCCCGAGCAACTGGCGTCTGCGCCTGGTGGCGGGCATTGCCGCGCTGCTGGCGATTGTAGGTGTGGCGCTGGCGGGCGCGGGTGGCGCCGGCCTGTTTGGGCATTCGCCAGCACTGGGCGAGCTGAATGCCAGCCCTGGCGGCTCGGCGATCCTGCTGGGCATCGGCCTGCTGGTGGTGTGGCTGGGCGTGTGGTTGTGGCGCCGCAGCCGGCGCAGAATGCGCCAGCCGCTGTCGTTGAACATCGCTTCGCACCTGATGAAAAAACACGACTGATGGCGCTTGGATAGCATTTGCTGCGCCCTGTCCGCCGCGATTTAGGTAAACTGCCCGCCCTTCGCGGAGGCTGACATGCAAGACGACGATTTTTCCCTGTTCAAGAACGAGCTGCGCGGCGTCAAGCCGATCAAGCACGACCGCGCCGACACCGGCAAACCCAAGGCTGATCGGGCGCAGATTGCCAAGCTGCGCCAGGCCGCGACCGTGCGCACCGATGCCACCACCGTGGATGGCTTGTCGGACCAGTTCGTGATCGACGTAGGCCCCGAAGATGAGCTGATGTGGGCACGTGACGGGGTACAGGAAAGCCAGATGCGCAAGCTCAAGGCCGGCCAGATCCCGTTCGAAGGCAGCCTCGACCTGCACGGCATGACCGTGGAAAAAGCCCGGGAAACACTGTGGGCTTTTCTTGCCGAAGCCACCAAGTTCGAAATCCGCTGCGTGCGCGTCACCCACGGCAAGGCCGTGCGGCTGGACGGCAAGCGGCCGATGATCAAGAGCCACGTCAACACCTGGCTGCGCCAGCATGCCCAGGTCCTTGGCTTTACCTCGTGCCAGGCCCGCCACGGCGGCGCCGGCGCGGTGTATGTAATGCTCAAGCGCACCATGATGGAAGGCCGCGACGAGTAACAAGTGCCATCGTCAGGCTTGCAGCGATGTGTCCGCCCCCGTAACCTTGCGCTTTGCGAAAATCCCACAGGTAGTTTCATGTCCCTGGAACAGAATTACACAGAGATTCTCGGCCAACTCGGCGAGGACATCTCCCGTGAGGGCCTGCTCGACACGCCAAAGCGTGCCGCCAAGGCGATGCAGTACCTCTGCCGCGGTTACGAACAGACGTTGGAAGAAGTCACCAACGGTGCCTTGTTCAGCTCCGACAACAGCGAAATGGTGCTGGTCAAGGACATCGAGTTGTACTCGCTGTGCGAACACCACCTGCTGCCGTTTATCGGCAAGGCCCATGTTGCCTACATCCCGAGCGGCAAAGTGCTGGGGCTATCGAAGGTCGCGCGGATCGTCGACATGTATGCGCGTCGCCTGCAGATCCAGGAAAACCTCAGCCGCCAGATCGCTGACGCGGTGCTGCAAGTGACCGGCGCCCTGGGCGTGGCGGTGGTGATTGAAGCCAAGCACATGTGCATGATGATGCGCGGTGTGGAAAAACAGAACTCGTCGATGATCACGTCGGTGATGCTCGGTGAGTTCCGCGAGAACGCGGCCACCCGCAGCGAATTTCTCAGCCTGATCAAGTAAGTGGCTGTGTAGGAAAAGCCGGCGTTCATCGCCGGTTTTTTTTCGCCTGCAGAATTCAGGTAAGCTGCGACCCCTTCTTCATGGGCAAGAGGCTTTCAGCCATGTTCGTCAAAGCACTTCGAGTGGGCCTCGGCCAGATCATCATCGCCGGCGACTTCCTGACCCGTCCGCGCAAAAAGCAGCGCCCGGCCGAACAACAGGCCAAGGTCAACGCAGCCGCCAAGGACCTGACCCTGTATCAGTTCCACGCCTGCCCTTTCTGCGTGAAAACCCGTCGCACCCTGCATCGCCTGAATGTGCCGGTAGCACTCAAGGATGCGAAGAACAACGAGCACGACCGCCAGACCTTGCTGGAGCAAGGCGGCAAGATCAAAGTGCCGTGCCTGCGCATCGAGGAAAACGGCCAGACCACCTGGATGTATGACTCCAAGGTCATCATTGACTACCTGGACAAACGCTTCGCCGCGATCTGATTGACCTGTGCGATCCAATGTGGGAGGGGGCTTGCCCCCGATGGCGGTGTGCCAGTCAGCAATTTTTCAACTGACCGACCGCTATCGGGGACAAGCCCCCTCCCACATTGGACCTGCGGCGCTTGGGCTGGATCATCCGGCACCCAGGACCAGAAAAGCCTGTTTCCCGGCATTTCCTGATGAAACCGGCTCAACCTGTGGGAGGGGGCTTGCCCTCGATAGCGGTGTAATAGTCAGCAATTTTTTGACTGACAGACCGCTATCGGGAGCAAGCCCCCTCCCACATTGGACCTGCGGCGCTTGGGCTGGATCATCCGGCACCCAGGACCAGAAAGGCCTGTTTTCCGGCATTTCCTGAAGAAACCGGCTCAACCTGTGGGAGGGGGCTTGCTCCCGATAGCGGTGTGCCAGTCAGCAATGTTTCAACTGACCGACCGCTATCGGGGGCAAGCCCCTCCCACATTTAGTTTGGTGCTGACATATCCAGGTCCAGCAGCGCCGAGCCCAGGCACTTGCCGTGGGCATCCAGTGCCAGTGAACGCGTGACGCCGCCGCGCAAAATGCCCGGCAGCACGAAGTTCAGCGCCTGTACGTTGGGCAATGCATAACGTTGCACCGGCGCCGCGCCAGGCTCCAGCAGGTCTGCGAAAAACGCGGCGACGCGCTCGGCGGTCAGCTGTTCACACAGCAACGGGTAATCCTCGGCGCGATAAGCAATGATCGAGATGTTCGACGTATCGCCCTTATCCCCGGTGCGGGAGTGGGCCAGTGAATGCAACTTCATGCTTCTATCCTCGGTTTGACCCTGTCACGAGGCAGCAGCAACGACGCCACCGCCACCACCTGGCGCACGCTCTTGCTCGCTCCGCCACCGCCAGCGGGGCCGTTGGTGTAGAGGGTTTCCACTTCATTGCCGATGCGCACGGCGTCGCTGCGTTCTTCACACCGGGCGGCGACCCGCAGGCGCACTTCCCAAGGCTCGGCATTGCTGCGCGGGCCATGCAAGGCATCCATGCCGATCAACTCGGCGCGCACTTCCTGCATCTTCACACCGGTCAGCTCCAGACGCTTGAGCACCACCTCGCGCGCCAGTTGCGCCCGTGAGACAGCGCCCGGGCCGCCGTAGGACATCTGCCCCTCACCGATCCAACCATCAAGATAACCGACGCTGACTTTCAATTGTTCGGGCCGCGCCCGCCCTGTGGCGCCGTGGGCACGCACCCGATCAACGCCCTCCTCGACAAACCCCACCTGTGAAAAATCGGCCGTGACGTCCGGGGTCAAATACGCTTGCGGGTCGTGCACTTCGTAGATCAGTTGTTCGCTGCAGGTGGCGCGGCTGACCTGCCCCCCGGAGCCCGCGACCTTGGTGATCAAGGCAGTGCCGTCGGCATCGATCTCGGCCAACGGAAAGCCCAGGCGTGCCAAGTCATCCACATCCTTGAGGCCTGGATCCGCAAAATAACCGCCACTGACCTGCCCGGCACATTCGAGCAAGTGCCCGACCAGGGTGCCCTTGCCCAGGCGCTGCCAATCGTCGGCGGCCCAGCCAAACTCAAACATCTGCGGCGCGAGAAACAATGACGGGTCGGCCACACGCCCGGTAATCACCACATCGGCATCGGCGCGCAGGGCTTCAAGGATACCGTCCACGCCCAGGTAGGCATTCGCCGAAATCAGCCGCTCACCCAGTGCGCCCAGGGTCAGGCCGTTGTCCAGCAACTGCTCGGGACGCAACGCCGCCAGCACGTCATCGCCGACCACGGCCACCACCTTGAGGTTCGCCCCCAGTTCACGGGCGATACGCCGCACTTCGACGGCGGCCGACACCGGGTTGGCCGCGCCCATATTAGTGATCACGCGCAAACGGCGGCGGCCCTCATGTAACCCGACAAAGGGCAGCACCCGGCGCATGCGCTCGCTCAACAAAGGGTCATAGCCGCCTGCCGGATCGCTGATGCGCGCCTGTTGGGCCAGGGCGATGGTGCGTTCGGCCAGGCATTCGAACACCAGGTAATCCAGGTCGCCCTGTTCGGCCAGTTCCACGGCGGGTTCGATACGGTCACCGGAGTAGCCGGCACCGGCGCCGATGCGCAAGGTTTTCATCTCAGATAACTCCCAGGAGCAGCGCGGTCAGGGTCATCAACACCGACGCGGCGAACAGAAAAGGAATGGTGAAGCGCTGGTGATCGGCCAGCTCGATCTTGCACAGGCCCACCAACAGGAAAGTCGCCGGGGTCAACGGGCTGACCGGAAAGCCCGTGGTGTGCACGCCCAGTAACGAGGCCTGGGCCACTTGCAGCGGGTCGACACCCAGCGCCTTGCCAACTTCGGCAATCACCGGCATCACGCCGAAATAGTAGGAATCGGGGTCGAACAGCATGCTCAACGGCATGGAAATGAAGCCCACCACCGCCGGGATCAACTTGCCATGACCCGCAGGAATCTGCGCCACCGCCACTTCGGCAATCGCCTTGAGCATGCCGGTGCCTTGCATGATGCCGGTGAACACGCCGGCGGCAAGCAGGATGCTGGCCATGGTCAGGGCGGTTTTCGCATGGGCGTCGATACGGGCGCGCTGGGCGTCGACGTTGGGGTAGTTGATACACAGCGCCACCACGGTGCCGAGCATGAACATCACCACTGGGTCGACCCAGCCGGCGATCATCACTACCATCACCAGCACGGTGAGGATGAGGTTGACCCAGAACAGCCGTGGCCGACGCAGCTGGATATCGGCGTCACTGAGCACCCGTTGCGGCACCGCGTCCACGCTGGAGCCGGCCCCCAGGCCCAGGCGTTTTTCTTCACGATGGCCCAGCCACCAGGCGCAGGCGAACACAAAGATCAGCCCGACGATCTGCACTGGAATCAACGGTTGGAACAGGTCCGCCACCGGCACATGCAGGGCGGCCGACGAGCGCAGCACCGGGCCGGTCCACGGCAGGAAATTGACCCCGGCCGCCATCGCGCAGACACACGCCAGAATGCGTTTGTCGATGCCCAGCCGCGTATACAGCGGCAGCATTGCCGGCACCGTCACCAGGAAGGTCACCGCGCCGGACCCGTCCAGGTGCACCAGCAGCGCCAGGGTCGCAGTACCGACGACAATTCGTGTAGGACGCGTCCCTACCGTGCGCAGAATCCGCTCGATGATCGGGTCGAGCATGCCGGCATCGGTCATGATCCCGAAAAACAGAATGGCGAACACAAACATGCCCACCACGGGGGCGACGTTCTTGATGCCGGTAATGATGAAGGCGCTGGTTTGCAGACCGAAGCCACCGAGCAACGCAGCAATGATCGGCAGGGCGATCAGCGCCACCAGCGGCGAGAGGCGTTTGCTCATGACGGCAGCAAGCAGACACAGAATGGTAATGACACCCAGGGTAGCGAGCATGGGTTACTCCAGAGCGGCCTTGATGGGCCGGTTATTGTTTTCCCTGGAGTATTGGAATCAGGTTAGGCTTTGTAAATTGGAATATTCAGACACCGGTGTTCGGAAAAACAAAATGAAGCCGCCCGTATGAAAAACAGCATCCAACACATCCAGGCATTCCTCGCCGTTGCTCGCACCGGCAGCTTTACCAAGGCCGCCAGCGAGCTGAACCTGTCCCCCTCGGCGCTGACCGTGCAGGTGCAACAATTGGAAGAGTGGCTGGGCGTCGCCCTGCTCGACCGCAGCCCGCGCCATGTGGCTATCACCGCCGCCGGCCACGACGCGCGTGGCCCCATGGAAAAACTGCTGCTGGACCTGGACAACATCGTCACCGGCTCGCGCGATCTCGCAGCCCTGCGCCGTGGCGTAGTGACCATCGCCGCCCTGCCCTCGGTGTGCGCCGGCAGCCTGCCGCCGGTGTTGCGCCTGTTTCGCGAACGCTTCGCCGGGATTGAAGTGCGCCTGCATGACCTGGTGGCCCACCGCATCCAGGCCCAGGTGCGTTCCGGCGAGGTGGACTTCGGTATCGGCGTGCGCGCGCGCCTGAGCCACGGCCTGGACTTCGTGCCGGTCCTCAATGACCGGCTCTGCGCGTTCGTGCCGCTGGGTCACGCCCTCGCCCACCATCGGCAGCTGACCCTGGAACAACTGGCGGACCAACCGATCATCCTCACCGGCCGCGACAGCAGCGTGCGCGAACAGGTGGATGCGTTGTTCGATGAAACGCGGCTGACGCTGAATGCGGGCATGGAGGCCAACTACATGTCCACGGTGCTGGCGCTGGTGCGCCAGGGATTGGGGATCAGCGTGCTGCCGGAGTCGGCGGCGGATAGCCTGGAGGGGTTGAAGCGGATCAACATCGACCATCCTGGGGTGAACAGAGAGATCGGCTTGATCAGTCGCAGTGGGATGGCATTGAGCCCGGCGGCGCAACGCTGTTTTGAACTGCTCAACGCAGAGTTATCTGACACACCACCGGACTAAATGTGGGAGGGGGGCAAGGCTTTTTGTAGGAGCGAGCTTGCTCGCGAAGAACTCAGGGCCACCGCGTTTATCCAGAATGAACGCGTTGCCCGGGCGTTTTTCGCGAGCAAGCTCGCTCCTACAGTGAGCCCATCCCACCTTCGGATGGTGGCTCAGCCCAGCATCGCCACATGGTTTGGATGACTGGCCACGCGCTGCAACCATGCCTGCACCGCCGGATAAGGCGCCAGGTCAAAGCCCCCTTCATGGGCCACATGGGTGTAGGCATACAACGCGATATCGGCAATCGAATACTGCTCGCCCACCAGGTACGGCGTGGCTTGCAGCTGACGTTCCATGACCTTCAGTGCCTTGTAACCGCCCTTGTGGCTGGTCTTGTATTCTTCAAGACGATCCTGCGGCATGTTCAGGTAAAACTGAATGAACCGCGCCACCGCAATATACGGCTCGTGGCTGTATTGCTCGAAGAACTGCCACTGCAACACCTGGGTGCGCAAGCGCGGCTCACTGGGTAAAAACTCGCTGCCATCGGCGAGGAAGTTGAGGATCGCATTGGACTCCCACAGGCAGGTACCGTCTTCCAGTTCCAGCACCGGGATCTTGCCGTTGGGGTTCTTGGCAAGAAATTCAGGGGTTTGGGTGTCACCCTTGAGAATATCGATATCGATCCATTGGTACGGGATGCCCAACAGGCTGAGCATCAATTTGACCTTGTAGCAATTGCCCGATCTGTAATCGCCATAAACCTTGTACATGGGCTCCCCTTCTGCCGCTTCGCGCGCTCTGAGCGAACGCTTGCGCCATCAAAGTGCGGGTATCGAGGGATTGTTTCAAGGCGTGCGGCAGAATAAATCTGGCCGACTGCGCTGGAAGCAGCCTTTCATCCCTTTCCGCCAAGATAATCGAAAACATTATTTGCTTTATTTGTATACAAAAGCATAATTCGCTTCGTGCGAGTTCCTGACCTAATGGTCAATAAAACCCGCCAATACCTCAAAGCGCTGTTGCCCACTCATGTGACCGGCGCTGGAAATAACAATAAAACGATTGAGGAGTACTCGCTGTGGATAGCCGCAAAACCGAAGCCCCTACGCTGGATCTCGCCGCGCCCCAAGGCGGCTGGCTGGAACGCCTGTTCAAACTGCGTTTGCATGGCACCACAGTGAAGACCGAGTTGATCGCCGGCCTCACGACGTTCATCACCATGGCCTACATCATCTTCGTCAACCCCAACATCATGGCCGACGCCGGCATCGATCACGGCGCGGCCTTCGTCGCCACCTGCATCGCCGCCGCGCTGGGTTGCCTGTTGATGGGCCTGTACGCCAACTGGCCGGTGGGCCTGGCGCCGGGCATGGGCTTGAACGCGTTTTTCACCTACACCGTGGTCGGCACCATGGGCTACCACTGGGAAACCGCGCTGGGTGCAGTGTTTATCTCGGGCGTGCTGTTCATGGGCCTCACCTTGTCCCGCGTGCGCGAATGGCTGCTCAACAGCATTCCGGTGAGCCTGCGACACGCCATGGGCGCGGGTGTCGGCTTGTTTCTCGGGGTGATCGGCCTGAAGACCGCCGGCATCATCGTCGACAGCCCCGCCACGCTGATCAAGCTCGGCTCGCTGCACGAGCCCGCGCCCCTGCTGGCGGCGGTGTGCTTCCTGCTGATTGCGATCCTCAGCTATCACCGCGTGTTCGGCGCGATCCTCATCAGCATCATCGCCGTGACCCTGGCCGGCTGGGGCCTGGGCCTGGTGCACTACAACGGCATTCTCTCCACCCCGCCGAGCCTGGCGCCGACCTGGATGGCCATGGACGTCAAGGGTGTGTTCAATGTCAGCATGATCAGCGTGGTATTTGCCTTTCTTTTTGTACACATGTTTGACACTGCCGGTACACTGATGGGCGTTGCGCAACGTGCCGGGCTGGTCAATGCCGACGGCAAGATCGATAACCTGTCCCGTGCGTTGAAAGCCGACAGCGCCTCCAGCGTGTTCGGGGCCATGGTCGGCGTGCCGCCCGTGACCAGCTACGTGGAAAGCGCCGCCGGGGTGGCTGCCGGCGGGCGCACCGGGCTGACGGCGGTGACGGTGGGTATTTTGTTCGTGGCGGCGATGTTTTTTGCGCCGCTGGCGGGCATGATTCCAGCCTATGCCACGGCGGGCGCGTTGATTTACGTGGCGATGCTGATGATGGCGAGCATGGCGCATATCAATTGGGACGAGGCCACCGACAGCATTCCGGCCATCGTCACGGCGATCATGATGCCGCTGACCTTCTCGGTGGCCGACGGCATCGCGCTGGGCTTTATCACCTATGTCGCGCTGAAGGCCGGCACCGGTAAGCACAAGGAAATTTCCGTCAGCCTGTGGGTGCTGTGCGTGATTTTTATCGCCAAGTTCGCCTTCCTGTAAGGCCCCACGGCTGCACCGCGCCTCACCCCGTCGGGTGGGGCTTTCGTACGATTGGAGGACTGCAATGAACCTGGAAACCTGGCTGCTGTTCAGCGGCGCGGCGCTGGTGGTGATCCTGATCCCTGGCCCTCTTTCCCTGCTGATGATCAGCAACAGCTTGAACTACGGCCTGCGCCGTTCGTACCCGGCGTTCCTGGGCGGGGTATTTGCTTCGATCTGCCTGCTGAGCGCCTCGGCCTTGGGCCTTGGCGCGTTGTTGCTGGCGTCCGAGCAAGTGTTCAGCGCGCTGAAAATCGTCGGCGCGATGTACTTGTTTTACCTGGCTTGGCAGAGCTGGCAGCAATCACGCCGTCCGGCCGAGGGTGCTGATGTGCCACAAGTGGCGTCGACCCCACGTTTTCGCGTGCTGTTCGGTCGCGCCTTTGTGCTGGGGGCCAGCAACCCCAAGGACATCCTGTTCTTTGCCGCCTTCCTGCCGCAATTTCTCAGCGCGGATCAGGCATTCCTGCCGCAGCTGTTGACCATGATCGCCACCTGGACCGTGCTCGACCTGCTGTGCAAGCTTGGTTACGGCCTGGGTGCGCAGAGCGCCGCGCGGTATTTGCGTAGCGGCTCGGGCCAGAGCTGGTTCAACCGCATCAGCGCCGCCTTGTTCGGCTGCGCCGGCGTGGCCTCGCTGATCAAGGCTCGAGCGCCACTGGGTTGAATGCGCAGCCGAAAAAAAGCCCGCAGTGTGGGCGGGCAAAAAACCAACGAAGAGCTTGGGGGTATGAAGCGAGGTGACGCTCAGCTACCGCGATAGGTGGAATAGCTGTAAGGCGAAATCAGTAACGGGACATGGTAGTGATCCTGCTCGGCGCTGATGCCGAACCGCAGCACTACCACATCGAGGAAAGCCGGCTCCGGCAACTGCACGCCACGGGCGCGGTAATAGTCGCCGGCGCTGAACTGCAATTGATAGACACCGCTGCGGTAGTCGTCGCCCTGCAGCAACGGTGCGTCGCAGCGACCGTCGTCGTTGGTCACGGCGGTGGCGACCAGCGTTAGTTGCGCGCCGTCGACGCGGTATAGCTCAACCTTGATTGTGCTGCCGGGGCAGCCGTGCGCGGCATCCAAAACGTGTGTGGTCAAACGTCCCATGGCGTTTATGCGCCTCCCGAAGTCAGTCATAAAGAACCCGCACTCTTTCAGGGCATCGAAAAAGCCGGTGAGAGCTGATTAAGACATTTTTCAAAAAAATTGTACACAATAAATTCAACAGACTCTAAACCTCTGTAGGAGCGAGCTTGCTCGCGAAAAAGCTCAACGCCAACGCGAAGTTCCAGGTAGAAAAGTGGCGCACTCAGGCTTTTCGCGAGCAAGCTCGCTCCTACAGTGAATTTTTTTGTGGTTAGCTGACCGGTTAGGCAAGTTTCTTGCAGCGGCCCTGCAAAGATACCTGCAGAAAAAATGCAGAAATGCAGGCTTACAAAGTGAGCAATAAGTTGTATACAATCACTCATCGCTGTGACGCCACCCAGTCTTTCCGCTGCCCGGCCGCCACACACACTTGCTACCACGAACAAGAAGGAAGACTGCAGTGAGCGCTGACTACCCACGCGACCTGATCGGTTACGGCAGTAACCCTCCTCACCCCCACTGGCCGGGCAATGCACGTATCGCGCTGTCGTTCGTACTCAATTACGAAGAAGGCGGCGAGCGCAATATCCTGCATGGCGATAAAGAGTCCGAAGCCTTCCTCTCGGAAATGGTCTCGGCGCAACCGCTGCAGGGCGCGCGCAACATGAGCATGGAGTCGCTGTACGAATACGGAAGCCGTGCCGGGGTGTGGCGCATCCTCAAGCTGTTCAAGGAATTCGACATCCCGCTGACCATCTTCGCCGTGGCCATGGCCGCCCAGCGCCATCCGGACGTGATCCGCGCCATGGTTGCCGCCGGCCACGAGATCTGCAGCCACGGTTACCGCTGGATCGACTACCAGTACATGGACGAGGCCCAGGAACGCGAGCATATGCTCGAAGCGATCCGCATCCTCACCGAGCTGACCGGTGAACGCCCGCTGGGCTGGTACACCGGCCGCACCGGCCCCAACACGCGGCGCCTGGTGATGGAGGAAGGCGGCTTCCTGTATGACTGCGACACCTACGACGACGACCTGCCCTACTGGGAACCCAACACGCCCACCGGCAAGCCGCATCTGGTCATCCCTTACACCTTGGACACCAACGACATGCGCTTCACCCAGGTGCAGGGTTTCAACAAGGGCGACGACTTTTTCGAATACCTCAAGGACGCCTTCGACGTGCTCTATGCCGAAGGGGCCGAAGCGCCGAAGATGCTGTCCATCGGCCTGCACTGCCGCCTGATCGGGCGCCCGGCGCGCCTGGCTTCGTTGAAGCGCTTTATCGAGTACGCCAAAAGCCATGAACAGGTGTGGTTCACCCGCCGCGTCGACATCGCCCGGCACTGGCAGCACACCCACCCCTGCACGGGAGCGGCGAAATGACTGCATTCCAAACCCTTGAACCGTCGAGCCTGAGCCGCGATGAATTTGTCGCCGCCTTCGCCGATATCTACGAACACTCGCCATGGGTGGCCGAAAAGGCCTTCGACCTGGGCCAGGATGCGTCGATCGACCAGATCGAAACCCTGCACCAGCGCATGAGCGATATCCTGTTGAGCGCCGATCACGCCAGCCAGCTGGCCCTGATCAACGCTCACCCGGACCTGGCCGGCAAAGCCGCCGTCCAGGGCCAGCTTACCGCAGCCAGCACTGGAGAACAGGCTGGCGCCGGTATACACCAATGCACGGCCGAAGAGTTCTCGCGCTTCACCGAGCTGAACGAGGCCTACAAGGCCAAGTTCAAGTTTCCCTTCATCATGGCGGTAAAAGGCAGCAACCGGCACCAGATCCTGGCCGCGTTCGAAACGCGCATTCACAACTCGGTTGAAGCCGAGTTCAACTGCGCGCTGGCCGAGATCAACAAGATCGCGTTGTTCCGATTACTGACCCTCTGAATGACCATCCCCAGCCACTCTATCCAAGGCAGACAAGAAGAATGAAAGCGCAACCCGTACCTTTCGAGAAGTTCGTCAACCTCGCCGACGCCCGCCTGGGCACCAAGATCATCGAAGTCACCGATGACTGGTTCGCCGACGCCAACCGCCTGTTCCAGCCGACCCCGGCCGTGTGGAAGGAGGGCGTTTTCGATGACAACGGCAAGTGGATGGACGGCTGGGAGTCACGCCGCAAGCGCTTCGAAGGCTACGACAGCGCGGTGATCCGCCTGGGCGTGCCGGGCTCGATCAAGGGCGTGGACATCGACACCTCATTCTTCACCGGCAACTACCCGCCGTCGGCCTCCCTGGAAGCCTGCTTCCTCGCCTCGGGTGAGCCGGACGCTAACACCCAGTGGGTGGAAGTGCTGTCGGCGGTCGAGCTGAAAGGCAACAGCCACCATTACCATGAGATCCACAACGCACAGGCGTTCAGCCACCTGCGGTTCAACATCTACCCGGATGGCGGCGTGGCCCGTCTGCGCGTGTACGGTGTGCCGTTCCGCGACTGGTCTGCGGTGGGCGACAACGAACAGGTCGACCTGGCCGCCGCGCTTAATGGCGGGCGTGCCCTGGCCTGCTCCGATGAACACTTCGGGCGCATGAGCAACATCCTCAACCCAGGCCGTGGCATCAACATGGGCGATGGTTGGGAAACCGCACGTCGCCGTACGCCGGGCAATGACTGGGTGATCGTCGCGCTGGGCCACCCTGGCGAAATCGAGAAAATCATCGTCGACACCCTGCACTTCAAGGGCAACTACCCGGACACCTGCTCGATCCAGGGCGCGTTCGTCAAGGGCGGCACCGACAGCCAGATCGAAACCCAATCGCTGTTCTGGCGTGAACTGCTGCCGGCACAGAAACTGGAAATGCACGCCGAACACACCTTCGCCGAGCAGATCAAGGCGCTGGGGCCGATTACCCACATCCGCTTGAATGTGTTCCCGGATGGGGGCGTGAGTCGCCTGCGGGTGTTGGGCAAGGTAGCCAAATAAGCGAACCAAGAGCGGACGCAGAGCGTCCAGGGCAGCGTTCCCACGCAGAGCGTGGGAACGATCCAACTCCAGATTAAGAAGACAGCCATGCGCACACTGACGATCGAACCCCTGACCAAAGAAGCCTTCGCCCCCTTCGGAGACGTTATCGAAACCGATGGCAGCGATCACTTCATGATCAACAACGGGTCGACCATGCGCTTTCACAAACTGGCGACGGTCGAAACAGCACAGCCTGAAGACCACGCCATCATCAGCATCTTCCGCGCCGACGCGCAGGACATGCCGCTGACCGTGTGCATGCTGGAGCGACACCCGCTGGGCAGCCAGGCCTTCATTCCGCTGCTCGGCAACCCCTTTCTGATCGTGGTCGCGCCACTTGGCGATGCACCTGTATCAGGTTTGGTCCGCGCCTTCGTCACCAACGGCAGGCAGGGCATCAATTACCATCGCGGCGTCTGGCACCACCCGGTGCTGACGATCGAAAAGCGGGATGACTTCCTGGTGGTTGATCGCAGTGGCACAGGCAATAACTGCGATGAGCATTTTTTCAAAGAGGATGAGCGGTTGATCCTCGCCCCCCACCAATAAGAGAAGGTCTGATCACCCGACAACAAGGGCGACAGGCGAGAGGTAAAGACTGTGGAAGCACATTTGATGGAATGGCTGAACCTGAGCGTGCGCTGGGTTCACATGATCACCGGCGTCGCCTGGATCGGCGCTTCTTTCTACTTCGTCTGGCTGGAAAACAACCTCAATCGCGTCAACCCCAAGAGCGGCCTGGCCGGTGACTTGTGGGCGATCCACGGTGGCGGCATCTACCACCTGGAAAAATACAAACTGGCCCCGCCGACCATGCCGGACAACCTGCACTGGTTCAAATGGGAAGCCTATTTCACCTGGATGTCGGGCATTGCACTGCTGTGCGTGGTGTTCTACTGGAATCCGACCTTGTACCTGCTCGCCCCCGGCAGCAGCCTGAGCGGCACCGAAGGCGTCTTGCTGGGCATCGGCTCACTGTTCGTCGGCTGGTTCGTCTACTCCTTTCTCTGCGACTCGGCCCTGGGCAAACGCCCTGCCCTGCTCGGCTTGATCCTGTTCGTGCTGTTGATTGCAGCGGCCTACGGCTTCAGCAAGGTGTTCAGCGGCCGTGGCGCCTACCTGCATGTGGGTGCGGTGATCGGCACGATCATGGTCGGCAACGTGTTCCGCATCATCATGCCCGCCCAGCGCGCACTGGTGGCGGCCATCGCCGAGAACCGCACACCCGACCCGGCGCTGCCGGCCAAGGGTTTGCTGCGCTCACGGCACAACAACTACTTCACCTTGCCGGTGCTGTTCATCATGATCAGCAACCACTTCCCGAGCACCTATGGCAGCCACTACAACTGGCTGATCCTGGCCGGGATCGCGGTGGCGGCAGTGTTGGTGCGGCACTACTTCAACACCCGGCATAACAGCCAGAAGTATGCCTGGACCTTGCCGGTGGGTGCGCTGGCGATGATCAGCCTGGCCTACGTGACCGGGCCCACGCCGGCGCCGGAAGTGGCCAAGGCACCGGCGGCGATCGAGTACCAACCGTTGCCGGAAACCGCCCTGGGCGGCGGCGTGAAACCGGCTGCGCCTGCAGCCCCGGCAGCTGAACCGGCACCTGCCCAGGCCAGCACCGACTTTGGCCAGGTGCACCATGTGATCGAGCAGCGTTGCACCGTCTGCCATTCGGCCAAGCCCACCAGCCCGCTGTTCAGCACCGCACCGGCCGGGGTGATGTTCGACACGCCGGCGCAGATCCAGCAACAGGCGGCGCGTATTCAAGCGCAGGCCGTGGCCAGCCAGATCATGCCGCTGGGCAACATCACCCAGATGACCCAGCAGGAGCGGGATTTGATTGGCACCTGGATCAACCAGGGGGCGCGTACCAACTGATTGATTCATGGAGATCCAATGTGGGAGGGGGCTTGCTCCCGATGGCGGTGGCTCAGTCACAGATACTTTGAATGACACACCGCTATCGGGAGCAAGCCCCCTCCCACAGGGGATCGGCAGTGTTTTTAGATCGCGTTCCAAACAACACAAAAATAAAAAAAGATCCGAGGTGTTGCATGACCGAGTTAACCGAACCGCAGATTTGCGCCGCACCCGCCATGGTGCGGCTGCCCCTCTTGCAACTGATTCTGGTAGGCCTGCAACACGTCTTGCTGATGTACGGCGGTGCTGTCGCCGTGCCCCTGATCATTGGCCAGGCCGCCGGGCTGAGCCGTGAAGAAATCGCCTTCCTGATCAACGCCGACCTGTTGGTCGCCGGTATCGCCACGATGGTGCAGTCGTTCGGCATCGGCCCGGTGGGTATTCGCATGCCGGTGATGATGGGCGCCAGTTTCGCCGCCGTCGGCAGCATGGTCGCCATGGCCGGCATGCCCGGTATCGGCTTGCAGGGGATCTTCGGTGCGACCATCGCCGCCGGGTTCTTCGGCATGCTCATCGCGCCGTTCATGTCCAAGGTCGTACGTTTTTTCCCGCCGCTGGTGACCGGTACCGTGATTACCGCCATCGGCCTTTCGCTGTTTCCCGTGGCCGTGAACTGGGCCGGTGGCGGCAGCGCTGCCGCGACGTTCGGCTCGCCGGTGTACCTGGCGGTCGCTGCCCTGGTGCTGGCCACCATTCTGTTGATCAACCGTTTCATGCGCGGTTTCTGGGTGAACATCTCGGTCCTGATCGGCATGGCGCTGGGCTACGCCTTGTGCGGCACGCTCGGCATGGTCGACCTCAGCGGCCTGGCCCAGGCGCCTTGGGTGCAAGTGGTGACGCCGCTGCACTTCGGCATGCCCAGGTTCGAGTTGGCGCCGATCCTGTCGATGTGCCTGGTGGTGGTGATCATCTTTGTCGAATCCACCGGCATGTTCCTCGCCCTGGGCAAGATCACCGGCCAGGACGTCACGCCGAAGATGCTGCGTCGCGGTTTGCTGTGTGATGCCGGCGCGTCATTCTTTGCCGGGTTCTTCAACACCTTCACCCACTCCTCGTTCGCGCAGAATATCGGCCTGGTGCAGATGACCGGCGTGCGTTGCCGCTCGGTCACGATCATGGCCGGGGCGTTTCTGATTGTGCTGAGCCTGTTGCCCAAGGCCGCCTACCTGGTGGCGTCGATTCCACCGGCGGTGCTGGGCGGCGCGGCGATCGCCATGTTCGGCATGGTCGCGGCGACCGGCATCAAGATCCTGCAGGAAGCCGATATCGCCGACCGGCGCAACCAGTTGCTGGTGGCGGTGAGCATCGGCATGGGCTTGATCCCGGTAGTGCGTCCGGAGTTCTTCGCGCAATTGCCAATGTGGATGAGCCCGATAACCCACAGTGGCATCGCCATGGCCACCCTGAGCGCGTTGTCGTTGAACATACTGTTCAACATTCTCGGCGGTGCTGAACGCCCCGCCGTCGAGCACGCCCACCCCTGACGCACGCCCCACCGTCGCCCTGTGTGCGCTGTAACGGCGCACTTGAGCCCGGACCTGGGAGCCAGTATTCTCCGCGCCCGCTTGAATCGACGGTTTTTTCACCGCCTTGGCGCGGCTTTTGCTATAGCCATAAAGTTGACCAATCAGACGAGTTCTTCAGCAGATCCAAAGGCGCCATACCAGAGCGCCAGATTAGAAAAAACATAAAACTTTAACTCGGGAGCACCGAATGAAACCTATGTTCAAAGGCCTGATACTGGCGGGATCCCTGCTGGCCGGTGGCCAAGCCGTGGCCGGTGATTTGCTGCAGTGGCAGAACAACAGCCTGACGTATCTATGGGGCAAAAGCTTTACCGTCAACCCGCAGATCCAGCAAACCGTCACGTTCGAACATGCCGACGCGTGGAAGTACGGCGACAACTTCTTCTTCCTTGACCGCATCTTTTACAACGGCAAGGAAGACGGCAACGTCGGTCCGAATACTTACTACGGCGAGTTCAGCCCACGTTTGTCGTTCGGCAAGATTCTGGATAAGGACCTGTCATTCGGCCCGATCAAAGATGTATTGCTGGCCTTCACTTACGAGTTCGGCGAAGGCGATAACGAGTCGTACCTGCTGGGCCCGGCGATTGACTTTAATATTCCGGGTTTCGACTACTTCCAGTTGAACTTCTACCAGCGCCAGACCGAAGGCAATCGCCCCGGCGACGGCGTGTGGCAGATCACGCCGGTGTGGTCGTACACCCTTCCTGTGGGCAACTCCGATGTGTTGATCGACGGCTTCATGGACTGGGTGGTGGATAACGACAAGAACTCCCGTGGCACCTATCACGCCAACCTGCACTTCAACCCGCAGGTCAAATACGACCTGGGCAAGGCGCTGCATTGGGGCGACAAGCAGTTGTATGTGGGGTTTGAATACGACTACTGGAAAAACAAGTACGGGATCGAAGATTCGGGGGCGTTCAAGACGACTCAGGACACCGCAAGCTTCCTGGTCAAGTATCACTTCTGATTGAACACCGCATAACCAATGTGGGAGGGGGCTTGCTCCCGATAGCAGTGTGTCAGTCAACCTATCAGTGACTGAACCACCGCTATCGGGAGCAAGCCCCCTCCCACATTTAGATAAGTGGCAGGCCTAAGAACCGGGTGATCTCCTCGCGCTTGGCCAACGCATCTTGGCGCCCCAACTCGATCAACTCACTGCAATATCCCGCCTCGAACAGCAAGTAACTCAACACCCCTGCCCCACTGGTCTTGGTCGCCCCTGGCCCGCGCAAAAACAAGCGCAATGCCGCCGGTAATTCCTGCCGATGCCGGGCCGCGATTTCGTCGATCGGCTGGCTGGGCGCAATCACCAGCACCTCCACGGCCGCCACCCCCGGCGAGACATGGCTGAATTGGTTCAAGCGTTCCAGCAATTCGATATCACTTTCCAGGCTGTCAATGAACGTGCTGTTGAGCATGTGCCCGCCGATCTGCGCCAGCGTCGGTTCCTGGCCGGTGTAGGTGCGTTGCATCGAGGGTTCATTGCCGCGCGGGTTACCGCTGACGCCCACCACCAGCACGCGACTCGCGCCCAGGTGCAGGGCCGGGCTGATCGGGGCCGACTGGCGAACGGCGCCATCACCGAAGTATTCCTGGTCGAGCTTCACCGGGGCGAACAGCAAGGGAATCGCCGAACTGGCCAGCAAGTGTTCCACCGTGAGTGGCGTCGGCACACCAATGCGCCGATGGCGCAGCCAGGGTTCGATGGTGCCGCCGCCTTGATAGAAGGTCACCGCCTGCCCGGATTCATAGCCGAACGCGGTGACCGCCACGGCGTGCAGATGCCGGTGCCGGATGGCGTCGTCAATGCCCGCCAGATGCAGTTTGTCCTGCAGCAGATCGCGCAGCGGTGAGCTGTCGAGCAACGCCACCGGGAGCTGCCTGCCCAGGCCCAACAGGCTATGAATCAGGAAGCGACTGGCCTGGCGGACCACGCCCGGCCAGTCGCTGCGCAGCACCAGGTGGCTGCGAAAGCCTTGCCAGAATGCGGTGAGGCGCTGGACAGCGGCGGTGAAGTCCGTCGCGCCACTGGCCAGGGTGACCGCATTGATCGCCCCGGCCGACGTGCCGACGATCACCGGAAACGGGTTCGGCGCCCCCGGCGGCAGCAATTCGGCGATCGCCGCCAACACTCCAACCTGATACGCCGCTCGCGCCCCGCCGCCGGAAAGAATCAAGCCTGTGACCGGTTCAGCTGGGCGCATTGCGTCACTCCATATGGGAAAGGTAAGTCTTACCGGCGGCGTTTTTCGTACAGCTTGGGTTCACCCGGTGGCCGGCTCTTGAAGCGGCGGTGGGTCCACAGGTATTGCTCGGGACAGTCGCGCACCGAGGCCTCGACCCACTGGTTGATGCGCAGGCAGTCGATTTCGTCAGTCTCGCCGGGGAAATCCGTCAAGGGTGCATGAATCACCAGTCGGTAGCCGCTGCCATCGGCCAGGCGTTCCTGGGTGAACGGCACCACCAGGGCTTTGCCCAGGCGCGCGAACTTGCTGGTGGCCGTGACAGTGGCGGCCTGGATGCCGAACAGCGGCACGAAGATACTTTGCTTGGCGCCGTAGTCCTGGTCCGGCGCGTACCAGATCGCCCGGCCGGCGCGCAGCAGCTTGAGCATGCCGCGTACGTCGTCGCGCTCCACCGCCAGGGAATCGAGGTTGTGGCGCTCCCGGCCACGGCGCTGGATAAAGTCGAACAGCGGGTTGCCGTGCTCGCGGTACATGCCGTCGATGGTGTGCTTTTGCCCGAGCAGGGCAGCGCCGATTTCCAGGGTGGTGAAGTGCAAGGCCATCAGGATCACGCCCTTGCCGTCCAATTGCGCCTGCTTGAGATGCTCCAACCCTTGCACATGGGCCAGGCGCGCCAGGCGCGGTTTGGGCCACCACCAACTCATGGCCATCTCGAAGAAGGCGATACCGGTGGAGGCGAAATTTTCCTTGAGCAGGCGTTTGCGCTCCTTGGCGGATTTTTCCGGGAAGCACAACTCCAGGTTGCGCGCGGCGATGCGGCGGCGCTCACCGGCCACGCGGTACATGCCCGCGCCCAGCAGGCGACCAATGGTCAGCAGCGCGCGGTACGGCAGTTGGGTGACCAGCCACAGCAGGCCCAGCCCCAGCCATAATGGCCAAAAACGCGGGTGAAGAAATACAGCTCGAAAACGCGGGCGATCCATTACAGATTCCGGTAAAGACAAGGGCCGCGCATTCTACAACGGTTCGACCCGGCTTGCGGCGGGTGAGTGTTCTCGTTATAAGTCTCGACACTTTTCGTGACAAGCCGCTTTGCCGACCATGAGCCAAACCGAACCGCTAGACCAAGATCCCGTGTTCCAGCTGAAAGGCAGCATGCTCGCCATTACCGTGCTGGAACTGGCCCGCAATGACCTCGACGCCCTGGACCGCCAACTGGCCGCCAAGGTCGCCCTGGCGCCGAATTTCTTCAACAATGCCCCGCTGGTGCTGGCCCTGGACAAGCTGCCGGCCGGCCAGGGCGTCATCGACCTGCCCGGGCTGATGCGCGTGTGCCGCTCCCACGGCCTGCGTACCCTGGCGATTCGCGCCAGCCGTATCGAAGACATTGCCGCGGCCATCGCCATTGAACTGCCAGTACTGCCGCCGTCCGGCGCACGCGAGCGTCCGCTCGAACCATTGGTCGGTGAACAGAAGAAAAAACCGGAAAAACCACCGGAACCCACGATCCGGCCGACCAAGATCATCACCTCGCCCGTGCGCGGCGGGCAGCAGATTTACGCCCAGGGCGGCGACCTGGTGGTGGTGTCCTCGGTCAGCCCGGGCGCGGAACTTCTTGCCGATGGCAATATCCATGTATACGGCCCGATGCGCGGACGTGCCCTGGCCGGCATCAAGGGTGATACCAAGGCGCGTATTTTCTGCCAGCAGTTGACCGCTGAGCTGGTTTCCATCGCGGGTCAGTACAAGGTGTCCGAAGACTTGCGCCGTGATCCGCTGTGGGGGGCTTCGGTACAGGTCAACCTGTCGGGCGATGTGTTGAACATCATCCGTCTTTAACGGATACTGCCGCATTTTCCAAGCATCTCTAGGCTCTGATAGCAAAGCGAAACCGGCAATACTTGCGTAGGACTAGTTGAAGTTGGCGTTTTCCCCGGAAAAACCCTGGCTTCTTCCTACGAAGGCTGTCCGCCTGCAGCGAGTTTCAAGAGATGTTTTTCAGGGACCAAAAGTCCTTTTTCCTTAGGGGTGAAACACCTTGGCCAAGATTCTCGTGGTTACATCCGGCAAGGGTGGTGTGGGTAAGACCACCACCAGCGCCGCTATCGGTACCGGCCTCGCTCTGCGCGGCCACAAGACAGTCATCGTCGACTTCGACGTGGGTTTGCGTAACCTCGACCTGATCATGGGCTGCGAACGCCGCGTGGTATACGACTTCGTCAACGTGGTGAACGGCGAAGCCAACCTGCAACAGGCCCTGATCAAGGACAAGCGCCTTGAGAACCTGTATGTGCTGGCCGCCAGCCAGACCCGTGACAAAGACGCGCTGACCAAGGAAGGCGTAGGCAAAGTCCTCGCCGAACTGAAAGAAACCTTCGAATACGTGGTATGCGATTCCCCGGCCGGCATCGAAACCGGTGCTCACCTGGCGATGTACTTTGCCGATGAAGCCATCGTGGTGACCAACCCGGAAGTGTCCTCGGTACGTGACTCGGACCGTATGCTCGGCCTGCTGGCCAGCAAGTCCCAGCGCGCCGAAAAAGGCGAAGAGCCGATCAAGGAACACCTGCTGCTGACCCGCTACAACCCTGAGCGCGTCAGCAACGGCGAAATGCTCGGCGTTGAAGACGTCAAGGATATCCTCGCGGTGACCCTGCTCGGTGTGATCCCGGAATCCCAGGCCGTGCTGAAAGCGTCCAACCAGGGCGTGCCGGTGATTCTCGACGACCAGAGCGACGCCGGCCAGGCGTACAGCGATGCTGTGGATCGCCTGCTGGGCAAGACCGTGGAACACCGCTTCCTCGATGTCAAGAAGAAGGGATTCTTCGAGCGTATCTTTGGAGGCAATTGAACAATGAAATTTCTCGACTTCTTTCGCGCCAACAAAAAGCCAAGTACCGCGTCGGTCGCGAAAGAGCGTCTACAGATCATCGTGGCGCACGAACGCGGCCAACGCAGCACCCCGGATTACCTGCCAGCCTTGCAGAAGGAACTGGTCGAGGTGATCCGCAAGTACGTCAATATCGGCAACGATGACGTGCATGTCGCCCTGGAAAATGACGGCAGCTGCTCGATTCTGGAACTCAATATCACCCTGCCTGATCGTTGATCGAACAGGCGGCCGCCACGGCGGCTCGATCACCTTGATCCCTTTTCGGGAACCGGGTGGGCGAGCCGCCGTTGGCGTTTGTTACGAGGCTGTTTAATGCCGCTGTCCAACATCCATATCCTGCATCAGGACGAAGCTGTCCTGGTGGTGAACAAGCCGACCCTGCTGCTCTCGGTGCCCGGCCGCGCCGACGACAACAAGGACTGCCTGATCACCCGCCTGCAGGAAAACGGCTACCCCGAAGCCCGCATCGTCCATCGCCTGGACTGGGAAACTTCGGGCATCATCCTGCTGGCGCGGGACGCTGATACCCACCGCGAACTGTCACGCCAGTTTCACGACCGCGAAACAGAAAAGGCCTACACCGCCTTGGCTTGGGGCCAGCCGGAACTGGACAGCGGCAGCATCGACCTGCCCTTGCGCTATGACCCGCCGACCAAGCCGCGCCATGTGGTCGACCATGAGTTCGGCAAGCACGCGCTGACTTTCTGGAAGGTGCTGGAACGTTGCGGCGACTGGTGCCGCGTCGAACTGACACCAATCACCGGGCGCTCGCACCAGTTGCGCGTGCACATGTTGTCCATCGGCCATCCGCTGCTCGGCGATGGCCTGTATGCCCACGAACAGGCCCTCGCCGCCTGGCCGCGCCTGTGCCTGCACGCGAGCATGCTGAGCTTCACTCACCCACAAAGCCACGAGCGCTTGCGCTTCGAGTGCCCCGCCCCGTTCTAAGCTGCAAATACAGTAAATGTGGGAGGGGGCTTGCTCCCGATGGCGGAGTGTCAGTCACTGAATCTGTGACTGACCCACTGCCATCGGGAGCAAGCCCCCTCCCACATTAGTTCTGCATCAGTTCTCGCCACCGAGTCAAACCAATACGGTAAACTCCGCGCATTGCTGTCTGGAGCTATTTATGCGCGAAGCGTTGAATCAAGGCCTGATCGACTTCCTCAAGGCCTCCCCTACTCCTTTTCATGCCACTGCCGCCCTCGCCCAGCGCCTGGAAGCGGCCGGTTACCAGCGTCTCGACGAGCGTGACACCTGGGCCACCGAAGCCAACGGTCGCTATTACGTGACCCGTAACGACTCCTCGATCATCGCGTTCAAACTGGGCCGCCATTCGCCGCTGCAAGACGGCATCCGTATGGTCGGCGCCCACACCGACAGCCCGTGCCTGCGGGTCAAGCCCCAGCCCGAGCTGCAACGCCAGGGTTTCTGGCAATTGGGCGTGGAAGTCTACGGCGGCGCCTTGCTGGCCCCGTGGTTCGACCGCGACTTGTCCCTGGCCGGCCGCGTCACGTTCCGCCGCGACGGCAAGGTCGAAAGCCAGCTGATCGATTTCAAGCTGCCGATCGCCATCATTCCCAACCTGGCCATTCACCTGAACCGTGAAGCCAACCAGGGCTGGGCGATCAATGCCCAGACCGAACTGCCGCCGATCCTCGCGCAGTTTGCCGGTGACGAGCGCGTGGACTTTCGCGCCGTGCTCACCGAACAATTGGCTCGCGAGCATGGGCTGAACGCCGACGTGGTACTCGATTACGAGTTGAGCTTCTACGACACCCAAGGCGCTGCGGTGATCGGCCTCAATGGCGACTTCATTGCCGGTGCGCGCCTGGACAACCTGCTGTCGTGCTACGCCGGGCTGCAAGCCCTGCTCACCAGCGACACCGAGGAAACCTGCGTGCTGGTGTGCAACGACCACGAAGAAGTCGGCTCCTGCTCGGCCTGCGGCGCCGATGGCCCGATGCTCGAACAGACCCTGCGCCGCCTGCTGCCAGAGGGTGAAGAATTCGTACGCACCATTCAGAAATCCCTGTTGGTGTCTGCGGACAACGCCCATGGCGTGCACCCGAACTACGCTGAAAAACACGACGCCAACCACGGGCCCAAGCTCAACGCCGGTCCGGTGATCAAGGTCAACAGCAACCAGCGCTACGCGACCAACAGCGAAACCGCCGGGTTCTTCCGCCACCTGTGCATGGCCCAGGAAGTGCCGGTGCAGAGCTTTGTGGTGCGCAGCGATATGGGCTGCGGTTCGACGATCGGGCCGATCACCGCCAGCCACCTGGGTGTGCGCACCGTGGACATCGGCCTGCCGACGTTTGCCATGCATTCCATCCGCGAGCTGTGTGGTAGCCATGACCTGGCGCATCTGGTGAAGGTATTGGGCGCGTTCTACGCCAGCCGCGACCTGCCCTGATTCAAAAGTTGGAATGCGATCAAAAATGTGGGAGGGGGCTTGCCCCCGATTGCGGTGCTTCAGACAAAGATACATTGACTGACACTCTGCTATCGGGGGCAAGCCCCCTCCCACATTGGTTATGTATTCACCTGATCCATATCACCTGCATTTCCCATAATCCGACCTAGACTTGTCAGAACTCCCACTCCGACAAGGCCGTCGCCTGATGATCTCCATGTCCTCTTTCCACGCCATGCTTATCCCGATCATGATTGGCATGCTCCTGCTCGCCGTCGGCTTCAACTTTCGCGACAAACCCCTTGGCGTGTTCGGCATGTGGGTCGGCATGCTGCTGATCCTGGGCACCGTGGTGTACAAGATCCTCGCCAAACTGGCGGAATAACAAATGCGCTCGCATCTGGCATAGCGGCCTCGTACACTCGGCCAATTCGTCGTTTTCAAGGTTGACTGCCTCGTGCTTTCCCGTCTGTTTGCCCTGCCCTGCTACCTGCTCATCGCCCTGCTCACGCTGCTGCCTATCACCTGCGCCCAAGCCGTGGGTCTGCCCGGAATGCTGGGCAGTTCCAACAAAGCCCAACCCCAGGCCGAGGTGCCTTTGGGGCAGTCGCTGGACGAGGTGATCAAGACCCTGGAGAACGATCAGCAGCGCACCCAGTTGCTGAGCGACTTGAAGAAACTGCGCGCCGCCACGCAAAAAGCCCAGCCGGCGGCCGAACTCGGTGTGCTCGGCCTGATCGGCAGCACGCTGTCGGGCTTTGAACAGCAGTTTTCCGGCGCCGACAGCCCGCTGGGCCGCTGGTCCAATGAAGTCGACCTGGCCAGGGACGAACTCAGCGCACTGATGCTGCCGGCCACTGAATGGCTGCCGATCATCTTTGGTTTTGCGGTGATCCTGGCGGTATGGAGCCTGCTGGCCGCCGCGCTGATCTGGCTCAGTCACCGCGTGCGCGAACGCTTCGGCCTGCCTGAAGAGCTTCCGCAACACCCACGCACCTGGGACATGCTGCGCTTCGCCCTGCGCAAACTCGGCCCGTGGTTGATCGCCCTGGTGATCACGGTTTACCTGAGCTACGCCCTGCCCTCGTCCCTGGGCAAATCCCTGGCGATGGTGCTGGCTTACGCCCTGGTCGTCGGCACCTGTTTCTCGGCGATCTGCGTGATTGCGTTTTCCCTGCTGGACGGCCCGCACCGCCATCGCGCCCTGTATATCCTGCGCCATCAGGCCTTTCGCCCGCTGTGGTGGATCGGCAGTTTCGCCGCCTTTGGCGAAGCCTTGAGCGACCCGCGGCTGGTCACGGCGCTCGGCCAACACCTGGCTCATACGGCTGCAACCGTGGCCAATGTGATGGCGGCGCTGTCCACTGGCGTGTTTATCCTGCGCTTCCGTCGGCCGATCGCCCACCTGATCCGTAACCAGCCGCTGTCGCGCCGCCTGACCCGTCGCGCCCTCACCGATACCCTGTCGATCATCGGCACCTTCTGGTACTTGCCGGCGCTGTTGCTGGTGGGCATTTCGCTGTTCGCCACCTTCCTATCCGCCGGCGACACCAGCACCGCCCTGCGCCAGTCGCTGCTGTGCACCGTGTTGCTGGTGTTGTGCATGGTGATCAACGGGCTGGTGCGGCGCCACGCCCTCAAG
Source organism: Pseudomonas sp. R2-37-08W (assembly GCF_003851705.1). Taxonomy (NCBI): domain Bacteria; kingdom Pseudomonadati; phylum Pseudomonadota; class Gammaproteobacteria; order Pseudomonadales; family Pseudomonadaceae; genus Pseudomonas; species Pseudomonas sp. R2-37-08W. Next base: position 3,969,690 of record NZ_CP027728.1, read on the forward strand.
CCGCAACGCGGGCACAAGCGCCATGCGCTGTACTCCGACCGCCTGAAAAGCTTCGTCTACACCCTGGCGCACCTGGCGGTGTGGCTGGTGTTTATCGAACTGGGCCTGCGGGTGTGGGGCCTGTCGCTGATTCGCTTTACCGAAGGCGACGGCCATGAAATCAGCGTCAAGCTGTTCAGCCTCGGCGGGACTTTACTGTTTGCCTGGCTGATCTGGATTCTCAGCGACACCGCGATCCATCACGCCCTGACACGCTCGCGCAAAGGCCTGGCCAACGCGCGTGCGCAAACCATGATGCCGTTGATCCGCAACGTGCTGTTCGTGACTATTTTTATCATCGCCGCCATCGTCGCCCTGGCGAACATGGGCATGAACGTCACGCCACTGCTGGCCGGTGCCGGTGTGATCGGCCTGGCGATCGGTTTCGGTGCGCAGTCGCTGGTGGCCGACCTGATCACCGGCCTGTTCATCATTATCGAAGACTCCCTGGCCATCGATGACTACGTGGACGTCGGCGGTCACCTCGGCACCGTCGAAGGGCTGACCATTCGCACCGTGCGCCTGCGCGATATCGACGGCATCGTGCACACCATTCCCTTCAGCGAGATCAAGAGCATCAAGAACTACTCGCGGGAATTCGGCTACGCGATCTTCCGTGTGGCGATCCCCTACAACATGGAGATCGACGACGCGATCAAGCTGATGCGCGATGTCGGCCACGCCATGCGCAATGACCCACTGCAACGCCGCAATATCTGGTCGCCGCTGGAGATCCAGGGCGTGGAGAGTTTTGAATCGGGCAGCGCGATCCTGCGCGCACGGTTCAAGACGGCGCCGATCAAGCAGTGGGAAGTGTCGCGGGCGTTCAACCTGTCACTCAAGCGGCATCTGGATGAAGCCGGGCTTGACCTGGCGACACCGCGCTTGAGTGTGCAGGTGGTGACGGGAGCATCAGGCGCATTGGAGAAAGAGAAGAGCCTCTAGAAGGCGACACTGTCTAAATGTGGGAGGGGGCTTGCCCCCGATGGCAGTGGGTCAGCTGAAAAATAAGCTGACTGACAGACCGCTATCGGGAGCAAGCCCCCTCCCACATTTTTGATCAGTGGTGCTCAGGCGAGTGCAGCGCCATCCATCTTCTGGCGCAAGCTCAGCGGACGCATATCCGTCCAGTTCTCTTCGATATAGGCCAGGCACTCTTTCTTCATGCCGCTCTTGCCCACGGTTCGCCAGCCTTCCGGCACGGCCTTGTAGTCGGGCCAGATCGAATACTGTTCTTCGTGGTTGACCACTACCTGAAACAGGATGTCGTCGCGGTCAAATACTGAGGTCATTGCGGTTCTCCGTCGCTCAAAGGCTGGCCGCGCACCATGCGCAGCGCTGATATCTCTAGAAACGTTTCAGGGGCCGGGAAAATTAGAGGCTGGCGAGCGCCGCTGCCACGGCGCGCCCGAAGATCTCGGCGACCCGGTCGATCTCGGCGGCAGTGATCACCAGCGGCGGCAGGAAACGCACCACGCCGCCATGCCGCCCGCCCAGCTCCAGGATCAGGCCGCGCTTGAGGCATTCACGTTGTACCAACGGCGCGAGCTGACGATGCACCGGCGGGTGGCCCTGGATATCACGCTTGCCATCCGGGTCCACCAGTTCCACGCCGAGCATCAGCCCACGTCCGCGAATATCTCCCAGGTGCGGGAAGTCGCGCTGCAGCAGGCGCAGATGTTCACCCAGGCGCTCGCCCATCGCCGCCGCATGCGCGGCCAGGTCGTGCTCCTTGAGGTAGCGCATCACTGCCGAACCCGCCGCCATTGCCATCTGATTGCCACGGAAGGTCCCGGCATGGGCGCCCGGCAACCAGGTGTCGAGCCAGTCGCGGTACACCACCACCGCCAGCGGCAGGCTGCCACCAATGGCTTTGGACATCACCACGACGTCGGGAATGATGCCCGCGTGTTCGAAGGCAAACATTTTGCCGGTGCGGCCAAAGCCACTCTGGATCTCATCGACGATCAGCGCGACGCCCGCCTGTTCGGTGATACGCCGCAGGCCGCGCAGCCAGTCGAGATCGGCCGGGACCACGCCGCCCTCACCCTGCACCACTTCGACAATCACCGCTGCCGGCGGCAACACGCCGGCTTCGGGATCGTTGAGCAGGTTTTCCAGGTAATGCAGGTTGACCCGCACGCCCTGCGCGCCACCCAGGCCGAACGGGCAGCGGTAGTCGTAGGGGAATGGCAGAAATTGCACGCCGTTGCCAAGCAATGCGCCCAGCGGCTTCTTCGGCCCGAGGCTGCCCATCAGGCTCAACGCGCCCTGGCTCATGCCGTGATAACCGCCCTGGAACGACAACACCGTACTGCGCCCGGTGGCAGTGCGTACCAGCTTCAAGGCCGCTTCCACCGCATCGGTGCCGGTGGGGCCGCAGAACTGGATTTTCGCCTCGCGCGCCAGTTCCGGCGGCAGCAGGCCGAACAAATCCTGCACGAACTGATCCTTGACCGGCGTGGTCAGGTCCAGGGTGTGCAACGGCAACTCATCGCTCAACACTTGTTGAATGGCCTGGATCACCACCGGGTGGTTATGGCCGAGCGCCAGGGTGCCCGCGCCGGCCAGGCAGTCAATGAAACTGCGGCCTTCCACATCTTCGACATAGATACCCTTGGCCCGCTTGAGCGCCAGGGGAATGCGCCGCGGGTAGCTGCGGGCATTGGATTCCTGCTGGCGCTGCCGGGCCAGCAACGGGCTGTCGTCGAACTGGTAGAGCGTTTCGCTGACGTGCACAGGCGCGGCTTCGATGGGGCTGGTGGCGACTGACATCTCTCGATCCCTCAATACGCGGGTGATGGTGGTCATCCGTGGGGGGCGGGGAATGCGCACGGACTTCATGTTCTGAAGACGCATCAGGTGCGGGGGGATTTAGGGACCTGGTCAGATTTACAGACGTGTGCAAATCAAATGTGGGAGAGGCCTTGCTCCCGATGGCGGTGTATCAGGCAGCCAATGGTTAGCTGACACTCCGCTATCGGGAGCAAGCCCCCTCCCACATTTGAATGGCGTTTGGTTTCAAAGCCCGCGGTATTTGTCGTTGAGCGCATACAGGATCGCGCAGGTCTCGGCATCCAGAAGCCCACCGTAATCCCGCGCCCGAAAGTGCATTTGAAACGCCCGTGTCCGCTGTTCAAAGGCTTGGCGGTTCCACGCCGGTTTGTAGCCATACCGCTGAAAGGCCCGTTCTACCTCCACCTCCGGCGGTAACCCCAGGCTAAACCGGCGTTGGTACATCGCTCGGGTTGCCTCGTCAAACCAGGCGCCTACTCCGGCCTCATACAGGCAGCGCCAAGGCAGCTCGGGCCCCGGGTCGCTTTTGCGCCAGTACGCCACATCCGAATGCCCGAGAATATCCACCGGTCCGATCCGCGGATAACGCTCCAGAATATCGCGCACCAGCGTAATCAAAACCTCCACCTGTTGCTCGTGATACGCCGGGAAGATGAACACGCCTTTGTCATCGCGCGCCAGGTTGACGATTTCAATGCCAATCGCGCGACTGTTGAGGTTATCCCGCCCATCCCAATGGCTCGCCCCGGCATGCCAGGCGCGCTTGTCCTCGGGCACCAGGCGAAACACGCGCAGTTCTTCATAACCGGCGGCGCGGTAGGCCGGTTCGTCAGGATCGGGCAGCAGATAGTGAGCGCTGACCCCGTTCTGGGTCAGGGTGCGCAAGGACGAGACAAAGGGCGCCGCGGTGTAATGCGGGAGTATTTGCCCCACCGGCTCGCCGTTACGTTCGTTGAAGTCCCTGGCAGGGAAACTGGTATCGATGACCAACATAAGATCCGTCCTTTTCAGTACGGGCCGAATCATTCGGCCCTTTCAAGCGCAAAAAAATTACCGCCATCCTGAAGGCGTGAGCTTCAAGCGGGCGGTAATTATTTGGCACTTGCAGAAAAGTCAGCGTCGCAGCGGCATGCCCAATTCAACCCGCAGGCCATCCGCCTGGCTGTCGAACGTCAACGAGCAAGCGCAGCGCTGGACGATCGCTTGAACGATCGCCAAGCCCAGGCCACAGCCTTCGCTGCTGCCGTTGCGCCAGAAGCGCTGGGTGAGGTATTGCAGGTCTTCGCTGGATATCTGCGGGCCATGGTCACGCACGCGGAATATCACCTTGTCAGCGCTGGACGACACCTTCAGCTCCACCCGGGTATCGGCCGGAGTATGGCGCAGAGCGTTGTCCAGCAAGTTGCGCAAGGCCGCGACGGCCAGGCCAACGGGCATGTCCACCGGGGTGGCGGCAAGGCTGTCCGCCAGGACCAGGTCGATGCGCGAATTGTCCCCGGCGTTGGCGTCCTGGATCGCCAGCCTGGCAACGTCCTCGGCGCTGGACTGCAAGCCATCGTCAAACGACAAGCTGCCCTCCACCCGCGCCAGCAGCAACAGTTGCTCCAGAGTGCGATGCAAGCGGTCGGCGCCTTCCTCGGCGTGGGCCAGGGACTGGTCACGGGCCGCGCCTTCGGTCATGCGGGCCACTTGCAGGTGGGTCTTGATCGCGGTCAACGGGCTGCGCAGTTCATGGGCGGCGTCGCCGGTAAGGCGGCGTTCGCGCTCGATGGTCTTGGCGATGCGTTGCAACAGTTGGTTCTGGGTGTCGAGCAACGGCTTGAGTTCACTGGGCAGCGGGTGGATCTGCAGCGGTTCGAGCGAGTCGGCGCTGCGGCGCATCAAGGCGTCCCGCATGCGATTGAGCGGCACCAGACTCTGGCCGATACCCAGCCACAGCAAGCACAGGCACCCCAACAAGGCCACGCCGACCGGCACCGAGGCCGCCAGCAGGATCGACAGGTTCAGCGCCTCACGCTCCACCTGACGGTCGGCCGTGGTGATCAGCAGGTCGCCACGGGACAGGGTGAAACTGCGCCAGCCCACGCCATCGATCATCTGGTCGCGAAAACCGCTCTTGCGCGACTCCAACCCCTCATCCGGCGTGGTATGGCTGCGCGCCAGGATTTCGCCATGCAGGGAACTGACCTGGCAGGCCATGCCCCCCGGTACATTGAGTTGCTCGGTGCGCAAATGGGTGCCGGCACCGACGCTGGCCAGGCCCGGCATCTGTTCGGTCAGCCCGGCCACCATACGTGCCGAGGCGACCAGGCGCTGGTCGAGGGAAAACATCATCTGGTTGCGCAGGTCGTTGAGCATCCAGGCCGCCGCCAGGGCCCAGATCAACACAAACGCGGCGCCGAGCTTGAACGTCAGGCGCAGACGCAGGCTCATCACGAAGCATCCTCTCCCGTATCGGCCGGGCCCAGGCGATAGCCGAGGCCGCGCACGGTCTCGACGATGCCATTGCCCAATTTGCGCCGCAGGTGGTGGATATGCACATTGAGCGCGTTGCTTTCCAGTTCGTCGTTGAACCCGTAGACGCTGTCCTTGAGCTGCTCGCTGGAGAGCACACGGCCCTTGTTGTGCAGCAGGGCCTGCAACAGCGCTTGTTCACGGCGCGACAGGTCCACTGGCTGGCCGCCCAGGAAAGTCTCGCGACTGCTGGGGTCATAGGCCAGGCGGCCATGTTCGATCAGGTTGACACTGCGCCCCGCCACGCGGCGCAGCAGGGTTTGCAGGCGGGCGGCGAGCTCGCGCAGGTCGAAGGGCTTGAGCAGGTAGTCATCGGCACCCGCCTGCAGGCCGTCGACACGGTTGGTCACCGAGTCACGCGCGGTGAGGATCAGCACCGGAATTTCCAGGCCCTGGCTGCGCTGTTGTTGCAGCAGTTTCAGGCCGTCTTCGTCGGGCAGGCCAAGGTCGAGCACCATGATGTCGAAGGTCGCCGCCCTGAGCATCGCCCTGGCCGCCGCCGCTGTGCCCACGCGTTCGACCGTGAAACCCTGGGCGGTGAGGCCGGCCACGATGCCGCTGGCGATCAGTTCGTCGTCTTCACAGACCAGTACGTGCATGCTGAACCCTTCATGAAAGATGCGGGTGATTAGAAAAGGCACGGATTAAGCGCGCATTATGCCGCGAACTTCGCAACACCATGGAATCTCTACACTCTAGAATAGCGCCCGGTTAATCATCGGTTAATCAACGCCACACATTGTGTGTCTCACTTGTATCGAATTAAGGCTGGACCATGCGGCATCTATTGACCTTTCTGCTGGTGTTGTTCGCGGGGCTGGCCCAGGCCGCGCCGGGCAACCCTTTCGAGACCAAACCTGATTTCCTGCCGGTGGGCAAAGCGTTCACCTTTACCTCCGAACGTCTTGAAAGCGGCGAGACCCAGCTGTACTGGCAAATTGCCGACGGCTACTACCTGTACCAGCAGCGCATGAAATTCGACGGCCTGGCCGACAAGCCTGTGTTGCCCCAGGGCGAAGCCCATAGCGACGAGTTCTTCGGCGAACAGCAAGTGTATCGCCAGGGCCTGGAAGTGAAGATCCCGGCCGGCGCCACCGGTCAGGTCAAACTGGGCTGGCAGGGCTGCGCCGATGCCGGCCTGTGCTATCCGCCGCAATCGATCACCGTGGATCTGGGCGGCAACCCGGCAGTCGCCGCCACCGCCGAGGCCCAGGACCAGAGCCTGGCCAGCGGCCTGCAACAGCGCAGCCTGGGCTGGAGCCTGTTGATCTTTTTCGGCCTGGGCCTGTTGTTGGCGTTTGCGCCCTGCTCGCTGCCGATGCTGCCGATCCTCGCCGGGCTGGTGGTGGGCAGCGGTGCCAGCCCGCGTCGCGGCTTTGCCTTGGCCAGCAGCTACGTGGTGTGCATGGCCCTGGTGTATGCCGCGCTGGGCGTGATGGCCGCGTTGCTCGGCGGCAACCTTGCCGCACTGCTGCAAACCCCGTGGATCCTCGGCAGTTTCGCCGCGTTGTTCGTGCTCCTTGCCCTGCCGATGTTCGGCTTCTTTGAACTGCAACTGCCGGCCTTCCTGCGCGATCGCCTGGACCATGTCAGCCGCAAGCAAAGCGGTGGCAGCCTGGTCGGTGCCGGCATTCTCGGCGCGTTGTCCGGCCTGCTGGTGGGCCCGTGCATGACCGCGCCCCTGGCCGGCGCCTTGCTGTATATCGCCCAGAGCGGCAATGCGCTGCACGGTGGCCTGATCCTGTTTGCCATGGGTATCGGCATCGGCATTCCGCTGTTGCTGCTGGTCACCGTGGGCAACCGGTTCCTGCCCAAGCCGGGCACCTGGATGAACGTGCTCAAGGGCATCTTCGGCTTCCTGTTTCTCGGCACCGCCGTACTGATGATCCGCCCGGTGGTCGACGCAAGCCTGTGGATCGGCTTGTGGGGCGCGCTGGCGCTGGTCATGGCCTATTGTGGCTGGGCCCTGGCCCGTGAATACGGCCTGGCCGCCAAGGTGTGTGGCGCCGGTTCCCTGCTGCTGGGACTGTGGGGCGCGATATTGGTAGTGGGCGCGGCGGGTGGCAGCGATGAGCTGTGGCAACCGCTGAAGGTCTACAGCGGCGCGCAGGTCGCGGCCACCGCCAGCGCGCACGATGCGTTCGTGACCATCAACGACCCGGCCGCCCTGCAAAGCCAGCTCGACAGCGCCAAGGCCCAGGGACAATGGGTGCTGGTGGATTACTACGCCGACTGGTGCGTGTCGTGCAAGATCATGGAAAAACAGGTGTTCGGTAGACCTGAAGTGATGGATGCCTTGAAAGACGTGCGCCTGCTGCGCCTGGACGTTACCGCCGACAACGCCGCCAGCCGCGAACTGCTTGGCCGTTACAAAGTCCCTGGGCCACCGAGCTTCGTGTGGATCGGCCCGGACGGTGAAGAACGTCGTGCCCAGCGCATCACCGGCGAAGTGGATGCCGCCGCCTTCCTGCAACGCTGGACGCAAACCCGAGACGCGCGCTGATGCTGACCCTCACCATCGGCACCTTCGCCATCGCCCTGAATCATATCCTGCTGATCAGCGCGCTGATTCTTGCCACCCTGGTGGGCTGGCGCGTGGCCAAACGTGGCGGTGAAAACCCCGAATCGGTGCTGTTCAGCCTGTTCCTGCTCGGCATGCTGACCGCGCGCGTCAGCTTTGTACTGATGTACTGGAGCGATTACCGCAACGACTGGCTGCAGATGGTCGACCTGCGCGACGGCGGCTTTCTCGCCTGGCCCGGCGTTATCGCCTTGGTGCTGGGAGCGCTGGCCTACGGCTGGCGGCGCCCGGCCCTGCGCAAACCACTGAGTGCCGGGGTAATCAGCGGCCTGGTGTTCTGGGGCATGGCCAGCCTGTCCCTGCACCTTTACGACAAGGGCTCGCAACTGCCGGACATCACCTTGCGCGATGCCAATGGCAATGTAGTACAACTGGCCGATTACAAAGGCGGCCCGCTGGTGATCAACCTCTGGGCCACCTGGTGCCCGCCGTGCCGTCGGGAAATGCCGGTGCTGGAACGCGCGCAGCACCAACGCCCGGACGTCACCTTCCTGTTCGTCAACCAGGCCGAGAGCATGCAAAGCGTCAGCACGTACCTGGCCACTCAGGGCCTGAACCTGGATAACGTGCTGTTCGACGCCAGCGGTCGCCTCGGCCAGGCCGTGGGTTCCATGGCCCTGCCCACCACCCTGTTCTACACAGCCGACGGGCGCCTGATCAACAGCCACCTGGGTGAGCTGTCCCAAGCCAGCCTGGCCCGTGCCATGGAACCCTTCGACACCGCCCCACAAAGGAAACCCACATGCCTCGCCTCCGCCACCTGCTGACCCTGCTGCCTTTGACGCTCGCCGCCACCCTGGCCCAGGCCGAAGACTGGCCGGCCCCGATCAAACAGATCGAAGCCAAGGGCGCTAAAATCCTCGGCAAATTCGACGCCCCCAGCGGCCTCACCGGCTACGCCGCGCAGTACCAGAACCGCGGCATGGCGCTGTACCTGACCGCCGACGGCAAAAGCGTGATCGCCGGCAACCTGTACGACGCCCAGGGCAACGACCTGAGCAGCGCGCCCCTGGAAAAACTGGTGTACGCACCGATGTCCAAGGAAGTCTGGGCCAAGATGGAAAAGAGCAGCTGGATCCAGGACGGCGACGTCAATGCACCGCGCACCGTCTACCTGTTCAGCGATCCCAACTGCCCGTACTGCAACATGTTCTGGGAACAAGCCCGCCCTTGGGTAAAAGCCGGCAAGGTGCAGTTGCGCCACATCATGGTCGGCATCATCCGCGAAGACAGCCCAGGCAAATCCGCAGCGCTGTTAGCCGCCAAAGACCCGCAAAAAGCCCTGGAAGAACACGAAGGCGCCGGCAAGGGCAGCAAGTTGCAGGCACTGGCCAAAATCCCGGCGGATATCGAGGCCAAGCTCGATGCCAATATGAAGTTGATGGAGGAACTGGAGTTGTCGGCGACGCCGGCGATTTTCTATCTGGATGACAAGGGGGCTTGCAGCAACAGCAAGGGGCGCCGTCGCCGGAGAAGTTGGTGAAGATACTGGGGCCCAAATAAGCAACGCGCATACGTTATGGATAAGGCCTCCGAACATCGAAGGCCTTATGCTTGATCCACCTCAGTCAACTATTGCTGGACTTCGTTGAGCTTGAGCATAGTGACTCCAAAATCGTTACCACGGACCGCACCCATTTGGTGATTATTAACGCTAAGCCTTGCGGTCCTTGAAGTAGCTACGAATACGCCCTCAAGTGTCTGCCAGGTTGTCGGAGGTTGTATCACCGCGGTTATATCTTTTCTATCAACGGCTAACGCCATGAGGGGGGAGGCGCCTTGACCACTACTATTACAGACCAAGGCTGAGAAATGATATGAGCGCCCCGGTTCCAGATCGGTGAAAATCTTAAACATTTTCTCGCTCTCAGTAGCAGGGTTGGATGTATCTGTATAACTGTAGTCACGCAACCAGTAACCAATCCAGCCGCCCCACGGATCATCTCTCAACTCCAGATCGTTGGGGTCTAATGCGCCTAAGCCTCTCTGCCAACCATTCCAGCCTTTGCCGGATGGATCAAAATCAGTGAGGTCGTAAAGCGCTGTGATGAAGTTCAACGTCAACGGCTGAAACTTGATCTCGACGCTTTTAACCGGATCTGGGCCTATGAAATGCGAAAAGTTAATGGTGATCTGCGTATTACTTGCTAACTTCTCCAAATCCGAGCGTGGGATCAAGCACGACAATTCGTACCTATCACTGCTTTCGAGGCGCCTCGCCATGATCGGTACGGTGGTCGAAGAGCCATCTTTTGCAGTTCCTTCAAGCGTCATAACCCCGAAATGCCCCTCCATGAAAAACCACCACGCCAAATCGACGTCGACATCGGAGCTCTTGACGATGACCTCTGCATCCTTCCCTGGGAAGGTACGCAGATCCAGGATGTTGCCAGTGGCCTGCCTCACCACGGGACGAGGACGCCGCGCCATGATGGGCTCACCAACCTGCAACTCCAGTGTCTCGGACACCATCTGCTTGCAGGCATTGATCACGGTATAAGAAATCAGTGCCGTCTTGCGCAAGCTGTTGATCACTTGTTCGCGGGAGGCGAGGAAAGTGACCGGGTCGGACGTACCCTGCTGCAAAGACAGTGACCAGCAACTGTCCTCCCCTTTCAAGCACCATTGGGCAGTATGCTGGTGGCTCGGTTGATAGCCATCGTAAACCGCCTCGACATGCCCCCCTTCGCGACCGTTCCACGCCACCAAAACACCGCCCTGTGCCTCCCTGACTGTGGGTGCCCGTAGCGTCAGGGGCTGCTGGTAAATTGTGAATGTTGCGGATGGGAATTCGAGGGCGTCCTTCAGTTCGCTCGCCTCGCAAAAGCTGGCCTTGACGCACAGTTCGAACTTGGAGCAATCGCCGATCTTCTCCAACGCAACCCTTGGAATATCAGCCCTGACGCCGTCGCTTTTCCAAGCGTCCGTGACAACTTCACCGTCCAGAATATCCAGGCGGTAAGCGCTGCCGTCTGCATGTTTAGCATCGATCCACATCCAGCAATGGCTCGCGCACTGACCATATGCCCCCAAGGGCGCTATCACGTTTGCATCCCCTGAAAAGTTATCAAGGCACAACAACCGATCCGGGTTCGCTTCTTCAATCAACGGGCGCTCAAATTCGGGGGTTAAAACGTTGATCACCCTTACTGGGGACGGCTGTACCGTGCCACTGACGGCGAGGTCATAGCTCAACGTCATCTGCTTGTTGAAGAAACATGCCACCACACAGGCCGGCAGTTTGACGACAGGCATCTCGCCGTCCTGTTCAACCGTGTAATCCCCCAACGGCTTTTTCGCATAACCGGGCCCGCTTACATAAAACCGCACCTCGTCACCTTGGTAAGTGTCCAGCCCCTGGATGACGATCTCCCCTCCCTCCTGGGTGTTTTCTGGATTGAGGCACCACTCACCGTTGTAATGCGCAGACTCGCGCAAGTGCGGCGGTTTCAGATCCAGCACAGGGTCGACCCGTAGCAATGAGGTAGTGCGCAGGTGGAAATCCTCGGCGTTCACTGGGAGTGGATTCTCCAGAAGCGGATCGCCAGGCGCAGGGTATACCGGGGCGGTGGTGTCCCAAATCACGCCCAGGTGAGCGGTGATCGCTGAATAGTCGTCCAGCCTGGACAGCCAGCCTCGCGAAAGCGTAAAGCGGAAAACATATTCTGGATGGGCTTCGTGCTCCTGCACCACATGATCCCTGGCCACCCAGGCGAAGCGATAGGGCGCGACATACTGGTTACCCGCAACAACGGCAAACAACCGCTGCCCGGGTTGAATCATCGGCCAGGCCTTGATCGCGACAATTTCATCCCCCGTAAACTCCTGCATGCGCAGGTACCAGGTACTCCACTCCTCCTTGGCATGGGTAAACACCGGCCTTGAGACGACGAGATGCTCCTCCCTGATCTGTTGGATTTCCAACTCCAGCGTCAGGGATTCCAGTGCGCGCCCCCCTGCATTGGCCGTGTACTTGATCAATACCGTGTGCCCGATGCAGTAGCTGACCCACGGTGCCGGAATGTCGACGACATTGACGCCGTTTTCCACAGAGATCGGCTCGAAGCTTGGCTGGTCCTGATCCTTGACCGCCATATAGAACATGACGTTGGTGGCATTCGCCGGCAGCGTCAGCGTGGCCTTCGTGCCATTGATTGCATCGATGGGATACAGCAGGCTGTTGTTCGCAGCGTGCTCGATAATCGCATAGGGCAGTTCCGTTTCAACAGCTGGCAGCGAATTAGCTGTCTGAATGGAACCGGTTTTTTTTGCAGGTATTTTGCGCGCCACGATAAGACTCCTGTCCAGCGTTAGATCACCGTCGGGCCCGGCCGGATGGGCCGGAAACTGCGGTTATCTAACACGTGGATCAGAAATCCTGCCTACTGTCAGAATTGACAGTTCTGCTGGAAAAACCCGATCTTCCAGACCAACGGCCGCCTCACAACCCCTCCAGTTCCGCCATCAAATCACTCAACCGATCCACCTTCTCGGCACTGATCTCATTGCCCGCCAACCCCTCGATATACTCGGCCAGCTCCGCCACCGTGCTGCATTCGAACATCGCCCGCAGCGGCACATCCCGCTGCAGCGTCTTCTGCACCCGTGAAGCGATCTGTGTCGCCAGCAACGAGTGTCCGCCCAGCTCGAAGAAGTTGTCCTGCACCCCTACCCGTTCGACCTTGAGCACTTCGGCCCAGATCGCGGCCAGGGTGGTTTCCAGTTCATTGCGCGGTGCCAGGTAGTCCTGGCTGTGCAACTGGCCGATGTCCAGGGCCGGCAGGGCATTGCGGTCGAGTTTGCCGTTGGCGTTGAGCGGCAGGCGCTCAAGCCACAGCCAGTGCAGCGGCACCATGTATTCCGGCAGTTCGGCGCGCAGGCGTTGCTTGATACGGTCCAGGCGTTCGCCAGGGTTCAACGCCTCATCCGCAGCCACCAAATAGCCAACCAGGTGCTTGCCGTTGACGCCCTCCTGGACACCGACCGCCGCATCACGCACCTCGGGTTGTTCGTGCAGGCGCGCTTCGATTTCACCCAGTTCGATGCGGTAGCCGCGAATCTTCACCTGGTGGTCAACCCGCCCGACATACTCCAACACGCCGTCACTGCGTCGCCGTGCCAGGTCGCCGGTGCGGTACAGCCGCTCGCCTGGTGCTCCGAACGGGTTCGGCACGAACACCGGTGCGGTGCGCAACGGGTCGCTGACGTAACCACGACCGACCCCGGTGCCGGCCACGCACAGTTCGCCGACAGCGCCTTGCGGCACCAATTCCAGTGCGCCGTCCAACAGGTACAAGCGGTTGTTGTCAGTGGGCATGCCAATCGGCAAATAGGTGCCCCGCGTCGAGGCCAGATCGACGCGGTAGAACGCCACATCATCCGAGCATTCCGCCGGGCCGTATGCGTTGACCAGGCCGATGTGCGGGTAGCGCAACAGCCACTGGTGCGCCAGCTCCGGCGGCATCGCTTCCCCGGTCGGCAGCATCCAGCGCAGGCCGTCGAGGCGGACAGCGTCCTGGGCGAGCATGCCCTGGATCAGTGACGGCACGCTTTCCAGCACAGTAATGCCCTGTGCCTGGACATGGGCCAGCAAGCCCTGGGGATCATGGGCAAGGGTGTTGGGCACGATGTCTACCCGCGCGCCGAACAGCGGCGCGGCGAGGAATTGCCACACGGAAATATCGAAACTTTGCGAGGCCGTCTGCGCGATTACATCCGTCTCGCTCAGTTGCAGGTAGGGCACCTTGCTCAACTGGTTATTGAGCATGCCGCGCTGTTCGACCATCACGCCTTTGGGCAAGCCGGTGGAACCCGAGGTGTAGATCACATAGGCGAGGTTGTCCGGAGCGCTATAGACACCGGGATTCTCGCCACGGGCCGGGATTTCTTCCCACACCAGCAACTGGCAGTCGAAGCCTTCGAGCAGTTCGATCGCCTGTTCCCGGCAGGCTTCGCTGCACACCAGCAACGGCGTGCGGCTCAGGTCGATGATGCGGCTCAGGCGCTGGCTCGGCAGCCCCGGGTCCAGCGGCAGGTAACCGGCACCGGCCTTGAAGCTGCCGATGATCATGCCCAACAGCTCCAGATTACGCTCGGCCAGCAACGCCACCGGCTGGTCCGGGCCGACACCCGCCGCCATCAGCGCATGCCCCAGGCCGTTACTGCGCCGGTTCAACTCGTCATAGCTCCATTGCCGATCTAGACAGCTGGCGGCGATACGCTGCGGATGCTGCGCCACCTGTTCCTCGAACAGCTCGATATAGCTGCGCTGCAGCGGATAGTCGTGTTCGCTCTGGTTGCAGCCGTGCATCAGGAATTCACGTTCCTGCTCGCCAATCAGCGCCAGCTCGGCCATGTCGCCATGGAAGCCCTGCACCAGCGCCAGCAGCAACCGTTTGAACTCGCCGAGCATGCCTTGCACGGTGCTTTCATCGAAGTAGCGCTGGTCATAGGACAAGTGCAGGCCAAGATCATCGCCGGGGTAGCACACGGCGGTCAGCGGGAAGTTGGTGTGGGTACGGCCGGAGTCCGAGGTAGCCTTCAGGCTTTGCGCGTGGCTCAGCACCGAGCTTTCCACCGGGGCGTTTTCGAACACGAACAGGCTGTCGAACAGCGGCTGGCCCTTGGGCAGTTCGCTGAGTTCCTGAATCGTTACCAAGGGCAAATATTCGTACTCGCGCAATTGCATATTGCTGTCGAGCAGGCCGCTCAGCCAGTCGCGCACGCTGCAACGCTGGTCGTCTGCCGGCAGTTTTACCCGCAGGGCGATGCTGTTGATGAACAGGCCGACGGTGCGTTGCATCTCGGGCATCTGCACCGGACGCCCGGCCACGGTGACGCCGAACAGCACGTCACGCTCGCCGCTCAAGCGCCGCAGTACCAACGCCCAGGCCGCCTGGGCGAAGGTGTTGACGGTCAATTGGTGGGCCTGGGCCAGCTCGCGCAATTGCGCACCATCACGGGCATCCAGGCGGGTGTAACAATCGCCGACCACCATGCCGCCGCTGTGGCCTGCGTGTTCGCGCAGGAAGGGCCGGTCGCTCGGGATCGGCGTGGTGCGCTCGAACCCTTGCAAGTTGTGCTGCCACCACTGGCGCGCTTCGTCCAGGTCCTGGCGTTGCAGCCAGGCGATGTAGTCGCGGTAACGCGGCGGCGTCGCCAGTTGCGCATCGCGACCTTCGCCCAGGGCCCTGTAGATTTCGAAAAAATCATTCATCAAAAGCGAACGGCACCAGGCATCGATGAGGATGTGGTGATTACTCATCATGAACCAGTAGCGCGCCTCGCCCACGCGGATCAGGCGCAGGTGGAACGGCGCCTGGTTGAGCAGATCGAAACCGGCTTCGCGCTCGGCCTTGAGCAAGGCTTGCAGACGCGGTTCGTGCTCGTGCTCGGGATCGGCGCTCCAGTCCAGGTATTCGATCGGCGTGCTGCCCGGCTTGTGGATCACTTGCAGCATGTCTTCGCCGACGTTCCAGCAGAACGAGGCGCGCAAGGCTTCGTGGCGGGCGATCACCCGTTGCCAGGCCTCGGCGAAACGCTCGGGGTCCAGCGCGCTGTCGATGCGGTAGCGGTCCTGCATGTAATACAGGCCGGTGCCCGGTTCCAGCAGGGTGTGCAGCAGCAGGCCCTCCTGCATCGGGGTCAGTGGGTAGACGTCTTCGATGGCGCTGGCGGGTACTGGCAAGCTGTCCAGTTGCGCCTGGGTCAGTTGGGCCAGCGGGAAGTCGGACGGCGTGAAGCCGCCGGCACCCTCTTCGAGGCAATGGGCGATCAGGCTGTGCAGCTCGGCCAGATACGCCTCGGCCAGTGCGCGGATAGTGTGTTGATCGTGGCGTTCACGGCTGAAGGTCCAGCGCAGCACCAGTTCGCCGCCGTACACCTGGCTGTCGACACTGAGCTCGTTGGGCAGCGGAGCGTCCGGATCGTGCGCGAGCCCGGCGGATTCATCCAGCGGATGGAACAGTGCATCAGCGCCGAAGCTCTGGTCGAACTGGCCGAGGTAATTGAAAGTAATCGCGGCGCTCGGCAACGCCGCCAGGGTGCGTTTGCACAGGTCGTCCGCCAAGTAGCGCAGCACGCCGTAGCCCAGGCCTTTATGCGGCACGCCGCGCAGTTGCTCCTTGATGGTTTTGATCGAATCGCCCGGTTGCGCCTGCGGGGTCAGGCGCAGCGGATAAGCACTGGTGAACCAGCCGACGCTGCGGGTCAGGTCGATGTCATCGAACAGGCTTTCACGGCCGTGGCCTTCCAGTTGAATCAACGCCGAATCATGGCCGCTCCAGCGGCACAGCACGCGGGCCAGGGCGGTCAGCAGCAGGTCGTTGACCTGGGTGCGATAGGCGCTTGGTGCGTGTTGCAGCAATTGCCGGGTGCGTTCGGCATCCAGGCGCACGCTGACCGTCTCGGCGTCACGGTTGCGCCGTGCACCTTGCGGGCGAGCCACCGGCAACGCCAGCGCCGGGCCCGCCAACTGCGCTTGCCACAGGCTCAGTTCTTCGCGCAGGGATTCGCTGTGGGCATACGCCTGCAAACGCGCCGCCCACTCGCGCAACGCGCTGGTCTTGGCCGGCAGGCTGACGGACTGGCCATCGCTCAGTTGGCGATAAACATTTTGCAGGTCCTCGAGCAACACGCGCCATGACACGCCGTCCACCACCAGGTGATGGATGACGATCAACAGGCGTTGCTGGCCTTGGGGGCCGTCCACCAGCAAGGCACGCAGCAGCGGGCCGTGTTCCAGGTCAAGGCTGCGCTGGGTATCGGTGAACAGCGCGGTGCAGTCGGCCATGTCGCGCACTTGGGCCTGCATCAGTACGCCACCTTCGGGCACGGCCAGGTGTTCGGCGTGCCATTGGGCGTCGCGCCGGGTGAAGCTCAGGCGCAGCGCATCGTGATGCTCCAGCACCGCCAGCAGGGCCTGCTCCAGGCGGCGCGGGTCGAGCAGTTGCAGCGGCTTGAGCAGCAGCGCCTGGTTCCAGTGCTGACGCGCCGGAATGTCGGTGTCGAAGAACCACTGCTGGATCGGCGTAAGGGCCGAGGCGCCGGTGAGTACCCCTTGCTCGGCGCTGACCTGCTCGGCGCGCGTGGCAACGGCGGCCAGGCTTTGCACGGTCTGGTGCTGGAACAGGTCACGCGGGCTGAAATGAATGCCCGCCTGCCGCGCACGGCTGACCACCTGGATCGACAGGATTGAATCGCCGCCCAGCTCGAAGAAGTTATCTTCCAGGCCGACCTGCTGCAGGTTCAACACCGCGCACCAGATTGCTGCCAGGCTGTGCTCCAGCGCGTTGCGTGGCGCCACATACTGTTGGCGATTCGCCTCGGGGTCCGGCTCGGGCAAGGCGCGCCGGTCGAGTTTGCCGTTGGCGGTCAGCGGCATGCTGTCGAGCACCATCACATGAGCGGGCACCATGTAGTCCGGCAGCTGCGCCTTGAGCCGGGCCTTCACCGCCTCGCGCAACGCGCCGTGCTCAGCGTCGCTGACCAGATACGCCACCAGCTGTTTGCCACTCGGCGAATCCAGCGCCAGCACCACTGCTTCACGCACGGCGTCATGTTCCAACAGGCGGGTTTCGATCTCGCCCAACTCAATGCGGAACCCGCGAATCTTCACTTGATGGTCGATACGCCCCAGGTACTCGACCAACCCATCGGCACGCTGGCGCACCAGGTCGCCGGTGCGGTACAAACGCCCGCCATTCGCCGCGAACGGGTCGGCGACAAAGCGCTCCGCCGTCATCCCCGCACGCTGGTGATACCCCTGGGCCAGGCCTGCTCCGCCGACATACAACTCACCGCTCGCGCCTTGCGGCACCAGGGCTAGGTCGGCATCAAGAATGTAAGCCACGCGTGCGCCGATGATGCTGCCAATCGGCACGCTGGCAGCGCCCTCTTCCAGTTGCTCCGGCGCCAGGCAGGCCAGTGGCATCACCACGGTTTCGGTCGGGCCATAGGCGTTGAAGAACATCTGTGGCTGGAACGCGCTGCGAATGCGTTGCAGGTGTTCGCCGGTCAAGGCTTCACCGCCGGTGATGCACATGCGCACCGGCAGGGTCTGCTGTTGCGTGGCCAGCCACTGCGCCAACTGGCTGCCGTAGCTGGGCGTAAACCCGAGGATGCTGATGCGGTGGGTGCGGATCAGCGCGCAGATTTCCTCGGCATCCCACTGGCCCTGGGCGCGCACTACCAGCTGGGCACCGCTGAGCAACGGCACCAGCAAGCGCTCGGTGGCAGCGTCAAAGTTGATCGAATAAAAGTGCAGTTCGCAGTCGTCCGGGCGCATGCCAAAACGCTCGATCACCGCCTGGCAATGCATGGCGATTTCGCCATGGCACACCACCACGCCTTTGGGCTTGCCGGTGGAACCGGAGGTGTAGATCAGGTACGCCGGGTGTTGCGCCAGGCTGATCATCGGCAGCTCGCCGGCCGGGTAGTTGCTCAGCAGCGGCAGGTCGTGCTCCAGGCACCAGGTCGCGACGCTCGCCGGCAACGGGCCAAGGGCGTCGAACATCGGCGCATCGCTGAGCAGCAGGCCGATGCCGCTGTCTTCGATCATGTAATGCAGGCGGTCCAGCGGGTATTCCGGGTCCAGCGGCACGTAGGCGCCGCCGGCCTTGAGGATCGCCAGCAGGCCGATGACCATTTCCAGCGAACGCGGCAGCGCCAGGCCGACGCGCACCTGCGGGCCGACGCCGCGCTCGCGCAGCATCCAGGCCAGGCGATTGGCGCGGGCGTCGAGTTCGGCGTAAGTGAGCGTCACCCCGGCAAAGGTCAGCGCCGGCGCATCGGCACGCTTGCGCGCCTGTTCGCTGAACAGTGGGTGAATGCACTGGTCGAGCCGATGCTCACCGGCCTCCACCCCGAGGCTGTCCTGCACGGCGCGCTGCTCGGTGGCGCTGAGCAGGGGCAATTCGCTGAGGCGTTGCTGCGGGTTGTCGATCAGTGCTTCCAGCAGGTTGAGCCAATGCTCAGCCATGCGAGCAATGCGCGGCTCGTCGAACAAATCGGTGCTGTAGGTCAGGCAGCAGCCCAGACGATGGTCGAGGTCGGTGACTTCCAGGTTGAGGTCGAACTTGGTAGCGCGGGCATCGTTGGCCAGGTACTCGACAGTCATGCCGGCCAGTTGGCGGCGTTGCTGGAACTCCCAGCGCTGCACGTTGCACATCACTTGGAACAGCGGGTTATACGCCGCGCTGCGCGGCGGTTGCAGCGCCTCCACTAGATGGTCGAACGGCAGGTCCTGATGGGACTGGCCTTCGATCACGGTGTGACGCACCTGCTCGAACAGCTGCGCGACATTCATCTGCCCATCGAGTTGGCAACGCACTACCTGGGTGTTGAGGAACGCACCGATCAGCCCTTCGCTTTCCGGACGGATCCGATTGGCTACCGGCGCGCCGATGCGCAGGTCGGTCTGGCCGCTGTAGCGGTAGAGCAACACGGCCAGGGTGGCGGTCATGGTCATGAACAGGGTCAGGCCATGCTCGGCGTTGAACGCGCGAACACGGGCGGCCAGCGCGTCGCTCAGGTCGAAGCGGTACAGCTCGCCCCGGTGACTTTGCACCGCCGGGCGCGGGCGGTCGCCAGGCAGTTCCAGCAGCGGGTGTTCGCTGCCCAGTTGCGCGGTCCAGTAATCCAGCTGGCGTTGACGCTCACCCGCTTCCAACCACTGGCGCTGCCACACGCTGTAGTCCAGGTATTGCACCGGCAGCGGCGCCAGCGGTGAGTCGCGCTCGTCGATGAAGGCTTCGTAGAGCGCACTGAGTTCACGGGCAAAGATGTCCATGGCCCAGCCTTCGGTGACGATATGGTGCAGGGTCAGCACCAGGTAATGCTCTTGTTCGCCGGCCTTGACCAGGCAGGCGCGCAGCAACGGCCCGGTTTCCAGGTTGAACGGCGTATGCGCTTCCTGATCCGCCAGTTGTTGCAGGCGCTGCTGGCGCTGGGTTTCAGTCAGTGCCGAGACGTCCTGCCAGTCCATGCGCAGGCCGGTCTGTGGCGAGACCTTTTGACAGGCCACGCCATCGACGCTCGGAAAGGTGGTGCGCAGGGTTTCGTGACGCATGATCAAGGCCTGCAACGCCGCCTCGAAACGCCCCACATCCAGCACCCCACACAAGCGCGCCATGCCGCCGACGTTATAAGCTGGGCTGTCCGGTTCCATCTGCCAGAGGAACCACATGCGCTGCTGGGAATAGGACAGCGGCACGGGTTGGCTGCGGTCGACCTTGGCGATTGCAGTCTGCTGGTTGCGTTGGCCCGAGGCTTGGATCAGGCCCACTTGCGCAGCGAAGTCGCCCAGCTCGCTGGCGTCGAACAAGGTGCGCAACGGCAGTTCGACGTCGCAGGCCTGGCGGGTGCGGGAGACGATTTGCGTGGCCAACAGCGAGTGGCCGCCGAGGGCGAAAAAGTCGTCGCGCAGGCCAATACGGGGCAGGCCGAGCACCTCGCGCCAGATCGCGGCAATCTGCTGCTGCAGCGGCGTTTCCGGTTCGACGTGTTCGCGGGTTTGCCACACCGGTTCGGGCAGTGCGCGGCGGTCGAGTTTGCCACTGGGGCTCAGGGGCATCGCGTCCAGGCGCATCAGGTAGGCAGGCACCATGTACTCGGGCAGGTCAACGGCCAGGGCGGCTTTCACTGCCTGTGCATCCAGTTCGGCCGGGCCGGTGTAGTAACCGATCAACTGGCCGTCCCGCACCTGCACCACGGCGTGGGCGATGCCGTCCAACGCCAACAGGCGCGCTTCGATTTCCTGCGGTTCCACCCGAAAGCCGCGCAGCTTGACCTGCTGATCGAGACGGCCGAGGTATTCAAGCACGCCGTCGACACTCCAGCGCGCACGGTCACCGGTGCGATACAGACGCGCCCCGGCTGAGCCCAGCGGGTCGGCGACAAAGCGTTCGGCGGTGAGCCCTGCACGACTGAGGTAACCGCGCGCCAGGCCGATGCCGCCGATGCACAGTTCACCCGGCACACCGGCCGGCAACGGATTGAGCTGGTCGTCGAGCACCCGGCAGATCACATTGCCCAGTGGCCGGCCTATCGGCGAGCGCTCGCCATCCTCCACGGCGCAGTGCCAATGGGTGACGTTGATCGCGGTTTCGGTCGGGCCATAACGGTTGTGCAGTTGCACCGCCGGCAGGCGCGCCAGGACGCGGTTGCGCAACTGCGCGGGCAAGGCTTCACCGCCGGAGAACAGCCGGCGCAGGCTGGTGCATTCGGTAACCAAGGGTTCATCGATAAACAACTGCAACAGCGGCGGCACGAAATGCAGCGTGGTCACGCCATGTTCCTGCACCAGTTGCGCGATGCGATGAGGGTCACGGTGCTCGCCAGGACCGGCCAGTACCAGACGGCACCCTATGATCAGCGGCCAGAAGCACTCCCACACCGAGACGTCGAAACTGATCGGCGCCTTTTGCATCAGCACGTCGCTGGCATCCAACGTGTAGGTGGCCTGCATCCACTGCAAGCGCTCGGCCAGCGCCGCATGGGTATTGCCCACGCCCTTGGGCTGGCCGGTGGAGCCGGAGGTGTAGATCACGTAGGCGAGGTTGTCGCCGTGCAGGTGCAGGCCCGGTGGCTGGGTCGGCCAGCGGTCAAGGTGCAGGCTGTCCATGGCGATCACACACACGCCTGCCACCGTCGGCAGTTGTTCCAGCAGTGCGGTTTGGGTCAACAGCAGGTGCACGCCGCTGTCCTCGAGCATGTAGGCCAGGCGCTCGGTGGGGTAATCCGGGTCCAGCGGCACATAAGCGCCGCCGGCCTTGAGGATCGCCAGCAGGCCGATCAGCAACTGCGGCGAACGCTCGGCGGCGATGCCCACGCAGACGTCCGGGCCGACGCCCTTGTCGCGCAGGTAATGCGCCAGGCGGTTGGCCTGGGTATGCAACTGGGCAAAGCTCAGGCTGCCAGCTTGCCAGACCAGCGCAGTGGCGTCCGAAGTGTGCTGGTTGAGCAGCTCGGGCAACCACTGCCGGGCCGGCGCGCACGGTGCCTGGCTCCATGCCTGTTGCTCGTCCTCTGCGGTCAGTTTCAGCTCGCCCAAGGCTTGCTGCGGTTGTTCGCAGACCGCTTGCAGCAGGTGGATGTAATGCTCGGCCAGGCGCTGCACGGTTGCCGGCTCGAACAGCTCATCGGCGTAGTCGAAGGCCAGGCTCAAGCGCCCGGTGCGGTCTTCTTCGCTGTGCAGTTGCAGGTCGAACTTGGCTTCGCGGCTGTGCCACGGCAGTTCCTCGGCGAGCAGGCCCGGCAGGCGGCGCAGGGCGCTGAGGTCACGTTGCTGGTGGTTGAACATGACTTGGAACAGGCCCTGTTCCCGCGCCTGGGGGAAGGCCTCCAGCAGTTGTTCGAACGGCAGGTCCTGATGCGCCTGGGCGTCCAATGCAGCCTGGCGTGTCGCGGCCAACAGCTGGTTGAAAGGCTGGAGCCCGTCGAGCTCGGCACGCAATACCAGGGTGTTGATGAAGAACCCGACCAGCCCTTGGGTTTCCTGGCGTGAGCGATTGGCATTGGGCACGCCGATGCGGATATCGCGCTGCCCGCTGTAGCGATACAACAGCGTCTGGAACGCGGCCAGCAGCAGCATGAACGGGGTGGCTTCATGGGCCTGTGCGGTCTGGCGAATCGTGTCACTGAGCTTGGCGCTCAGGCGTACGGTATGGCGCGAGGCGCTGTTCAGACGCTGCGCCGAGCGCGGATGGTCAGTGGCGAGGTCGAGCGTCGGGTGATCGCCCTCAAGCGCTGCCTGCCAGTACGCCAATTGCCGCTGGCCTTCACCTGCGGCCAGCCATTGGCGCTGCCAACTGCCGTAGTCGGCGTATTGCAGGCTCAGTGGCGGCAGCTTCAGGGGCTGGCCCTGGGACGCGGCCGCGTAGAGACGGGAGAACTCGTCGATCAGAATAGTCAGCGACCAGCCATCGGCGATGATGTGGTGCAGGGTGACCAGCAACTGGTGGTCTTCTTCATCCAGGCGCACCAGGGTCACCCGCAGCAGCGGGCCTTTTTCCAGGTCGAACGAAGTACGTGCCTGGTCTTCACGGATTTGCTGCGCACGGGCTTCGCGCTCGGCGCCGGGCAGGTCGCTGAGGTCGATGGTGTGCAGGTCAAACACCGCACTGGACTCGATGCGCTGGAACCCTTCGCCGTCACGCTCATAGAAACGCGTGCGCAGGGCTTCGTGGCGCTGGACCAGGTGCTGGAAGCTTGAGCGCAGCGCGTCTTCATCCAACGCGCCGCGCAGGCGCAGGGCACCGGGGATGGTGTAGGCGCTGCTGTCGGGGTCCAGCTGCCAGGTGATCCACAAGCGGTTCTGGGCCAGGGATTGCGGCAGCTCGTGCTGGCGCGACAGTGCAGCCATTGCGCCTTGTGCAACGCCGCCGGCCTGTTGCACCTGCGCGACGCTGGCGGCGAAGCCTTGCAGGGTGGGCGCCTCGAACAGCAGGCGCAGGTTCAGCTCCAGGCCCAGGGTTTCACGCAGGCGCGCGACCACCTGGGTGGCACTGATGGAGTTGCCGCCGAGCAGGAAAAAATGATCATCGGCGGCAACCGTGGCCACTTGCAGCTGCTCACACCAGATCGCGGCGATCTGCTGTTGCAGGGCCGACGCCAGCGCGACCTCACTCGCCGGCGCTTGCACCTCGGGGAACTGCGCATAGCGGTCGAGGCTGCCATCGGCATGGCGCAGCGCACACGCCGCCCGTTGCACTTTGCCGCTGGAGGTTTTCGGCAGCGCGCCAGGGTTGAGCAGCACCACCACGCTAGGCGCCTCTTGGTAAGCCTCGGCCACCGCTTGGCGAATCGCCTTGATCAGCGCTTCGGGCGGCAGGATTTTCTGCACGCTGCGGCTGATTTCCGCAGCGATGCCGATGCCTTCCAGGCCCTGATCATTCACCGCAAAGGCCGCCACCCGGCCTTTGCGCACCACCTCGACCTCACGTTCGATGGTTTGCTCGATGTCCTGTGGATACAGGTTGTGCCCGCGCACGATCAGCAGGTCTTTCAAGCGCCCGGTGATGTACACCTCACCGTCACGGATAAACCCCAGGTCGCCGGTGCGCAGCCAGGTCCGGTCGGCGTGCTGGACGAAGGTGCTGGCGGTGGCTTCAGGGTTGCGCCAGTAACCCTGGGCGATGCTCGGGCCGCTCGCCCAGAGTTCGCCCACGCAGTTATCGGCCAACTCGCTCAGCGTGTGGGGATCGGCGATCAGCACGGCGTGGTCCGGCTGCTGAGTGCCGCAACTCATGACGGCCCTGCCCTGCCCCGGCGCGGCGCGGTTGGCGGCCAGCGCGTGCTCATCGACGCGCAGCGCGGGGATGCCTTGGCCACGGGTGCCGCCCGCGACGAACAGGGTCGCCTCGGCCAGTCCGTAGGAAGCAAAGAAATTGCTTGAGGTGAAACCGCAGGCGGCGAATTTGTCGGCAAAGCGCTCCAGGGTGTCCAGGCGGATCGGTTCGGAACCGGAATAGGCCACGCGCCACTGGCTCAGGTCCAGGCGTTCCAGGGCCGACTCGCTGACCCGTTCGCTGCACAGGCGGTAGGCGAAATCCGGGCCACCGCTGATGGTGCCGCCGTAGTCGCTGATCGCTTCCAGCCAGCGCAACGGCCGCGCCAGGAAGTAGGCCGGCGACATCAACACGCACGGCACGCCGCTGAAGATCGGCTGCAACAGGCCGCCGATCAGGCCCATGTCGTGGTAGAGCGGCAGCCAGCTGACGATGACGTCGTGCGGGTTGAGGTCGATGCCAAAGCCGCGACGGATCAGCACTTCGTTAGCCACCAGGTTGCCGTGGCTGACTTGCACGCCCTTGGGCAGCGCGGTAGAGCCGGAGGTGTATTGCAGGAAGGCGATGTCGTCGGGTTGCAGCTCGGGGGCGACCCAGTGATCGGCCAGCTGTGCGTCGAGGGTGTCTACGCTCAAGACCGGTGGTGCGTGGTCAATCTGCGCCAGGCTTTCGCCGAGGCTGGCGATGGTCAGCAGCAGGCGCGGCTCGGCGTCGCTGATGATCGACAGCAAGCGCTCCTGGTGATGCCGCTTGGTGGATTCCGGCGGGTAGGCCGGTACCGCGATTACCCCGGCGTACAGGCAGCCGAAGAACGCCGCGACATAGTCCGGGCCGCTGGGGAACAACAGCACCGCGCGCTCGCCCATCGCGACATCGGCTTGCAAGGCGGCGGCGATGGTGCGGGCGCGTTGGTCCAGGTCACGGTAGCTGAGCACCACGCTGTGCTCGGCGGACTCGGCCAGAAAGCGCAGGGCTATCTGGTCCGGCGTCTGTGCGGCACGGCGTTGGAGGGACTGGACCAAGGTGCGGGGAAGTTCGAAGGCGTCCATCATGGGGTTCCTGCTTGAAATCGGCTTACGGGAAAGTCGGGAAGTCGGTGAGATTCAGCCGGCGGCCAGTTGCCGCGCCGCGCCAAGGCGCCAGCGGGCCAGGTGCTCGTCGGCATAGCGGCGCACACAGCGCAGCACGGCGCTTTCGTGCTGCACGAGGAAGAAGTGGTGACCGTCGAACATGTCGAGGGAAAAGCCGCTGGCGGCCTCGAGCTGCCAGTCGAGCAATTGGTCGGCGCGCACGCT
The DNA here is from genome assembly GCF_003851705.1 of Pseudomonas sp. R2-37-08W. Taxonomy (NCBI): domain Bacteria; kingdom Pseudomonadati; phylum Pseudomonadota; class Gammaproteobacteria; order Pseudomonadales; family Pseudomonadaceae; genus Pseudomonas; species Pseudomonas sp. R2-37-08W. The sequence continues at coordinate 3,995,201 of NZ_CP027728.1, forward strand.
GTCCTGTTTGCCGCCGAACACATGGATCGGCACGCCTAGCGGCTCGCGCTCGCCATAGGTGAAGCTGCCGCAGAGCAGGAAATCGGCGCGCAGGATCGGCAGCATCAACTCCATCAATTCAGCATTGGCCAACGCGGCGTCGCAGGTGCCCTGCAGTTCGCGCAAGCGGGCGATCAGTTGTGCGTCGGTCTTTTCGATGGCGTATTCGCTGACATCGCGCCGCGCCGGGCCGGCGGTGCCGGAGGCGAACAACGCCAGCGGCGCCGGGACATTGCGCGCTTTCAATGCGTGGGCCAGTTCGAACGCCAGCAGGCCGCCGAGGCTGTGGCCGAACAACGCATAGGGGCCATTGAGGTCGCGGCTGATTTCAGTCGCGAGCTGGGCAGCCAAGGCCTTGATATCGCGCTGCAGCGGCTCGCCCATGCGCATGCCACGCCCCGGCAATTCCAGCGGGCACACCTGCAACCAATCCGGCAGCACGCGGCGCCAACGTGCGTAGACCGAGGCGCTCGCGCCGGAATGGGGCAGGCAGAACAGGCGCAGCGGCGTTGGCGTACTCATCACCCGAGGACTCCAAGCTGAAACACGCTGTGTGCACGATAAAAACCCATTTCGCCCTCCTGCGGGTGCTGATCCTTGGCCGTTTGTTTACAGGCCTGTCACCCAGAAGAACGGACGGCCCCGGCAAATAATTAGTCGCCGGGGGCGAGCGAGACGCGGTTCACACCTTACCGGAAGGCATAAGATTAGTTCGCCTTCTCATTTGACAATCATTATCATTCAGCATAATTTGTTGCCCGATGTGTAGGAGGCCTCAGCAAGGACGCCCTCCCCTAACCTCTTTAGCAACCAGGTGATTTCCATGACGGAACCAGTATCCACAGGCAGGTGCGACTCACCACTTCTCCAGGCGTTCGTCGACAATCGGCTGATCCTGGTGAAGATCGCAGCACGTATTACCGGCTGTCGTTCCCGTGCCGAGGATGTGGTGCAGGACGCTTACTTTCGGCTGCAGTCGGCCCCGACGATCACCTCTTCGTTCAAGGCCCAACTGAGCTATCTGTTCCAGATCGTGCGCAACCTGGCGATCGATCACTACCGCAAGCAGGCCCTGGAGCTCAAGTATTCCGGCACCGAAGAGGAAGGCTTGAATGTGGTGATCCACGGCGCTTCACCGGAAACTTCCCATATCAATTTCAACACCCTGGAAAACATCGCCGACGCCCTGACCGAGCTGCCGCAGCGCACCCGCTACGCCTTCGAGATGTACCGCCTGCACGGCGTACCGCAGAAGGATATCGCCAAGGAACTCGGGGTTTCGCCGACCTTGGTGAACTTTATGATCCGCGATGCGCTGGTGCACTGCCGCAAGGTGTCGGGCAACCACAGCGATACGTTTGCGCGCAGGGTTTGAAAAACACATGTGGGAGGGGGCTTGCCCCCATATGCGCTAACCAAACCCCAAAAGATATAATCAAGTCTGACTCTTTAGGATGCGAGAGCAGTGACAATAGACCCAACACAAAAACTGAATGAAGACTGGCCCAAGCTCCTGGCACTACTACCGCCTTTGGGAAGCCAAGGCAAAAGAGCTGGGGGCCCTGAAGTTCGGTCGCCGATTCAGCGGGCCAGAGAGTCTATTGCGCACGTTATTGATGTACATGAGCGCCGATTGCTCGATGGTCGAAACGGTAGAGCGAGCGCGTACGGGGAAATTGCTGGAGTTATCAGACGTGGGCCTTCTCAAGAGGGTCAACAAATCGGGGGCCTGGCTAGGTTGGATCACAGAGCAGTTGATCCAACAATCGCCGGTCGCGGCCATGCAATGCCCGGCGCTGCTGGGGAGACGAATACTGGCTGCTGATGGCAGTGTCGTAATGGAGCCTGGCGCGGTCACCTCAACATGGCGGCTGCATTACACGATGGATATCAGCACGTTGCGTTGCTGTGAAGTGCAAGTGACACCGTCCAAAACAGGCGAATCGTTGACTCGGTTTTCAGTGCAGCAGGGCGATGTTTTCATCGCGGATCGAGGGTTTGCCAACCGGCGTGGAGTCAATCATGTACTCAATGCAGGCGGTGACATCCTGGTACGAATGAACCTGAGCAGCCTGCCGCTTAGCGATGAGCAAGGGTCGCCTTTTGAGCAACTGGCGCGACTACGGACCTTGCAGCCAGGGCAAACGGGCGAGTGGGCAGCTGTGATGAAAGGTTCAAAGGGGGATATTGCAGTACGTGTGTGCGCCTATCGAAAAACCGCCGAGCAGCGATCGCAAAGCGAGTGCAAGCTCAAGAGAGTCGGGCAAAAAAAGCAGAAGCAATTGAAACCTGAAACGATGGAAGCGGCCGGTTACGTGGTGCTGGTAACAACCTTGGACTGCCTGGATACGCAGGAGGTTTTGGCTCTCTATCGGCACCGTTGGCAGGTGGAGTTGGCGTTCAAGCGGATGAAGTCATTGCTGGGGTTATCCCACCTCAGAAAGAAAAATCCGGAAGGCGCAAAAGCATGGTTGCAAGGGAAATTATTAGTGGCTTGCCTGATTGAGCGGTTAATCGCAGCGGGCGAGCATTTTTCCCCTATCGAGGGAGACGAGACAGAAAAAGGAAGTGCCGCCACTCCGTTGTCACTGGCGTGAGATGGCCTTTATTTACTGGCTACTTTGCAGCGCGATCAATCCCCACTTGTCGTTGTTTACGTGTATCGAGAAGTGGGGAGATATCAGCCAGGCACTGCGTGAATCCCCGCGAAAACGAGGACGCCAGCAGGACGAGTTGTGGGGAGGGAGGTTTGGTTAGCGCATATGGGGCTTGCCCCCGATGAGCATAGTATCTACACAATTTTGGCGCGGCCCTGAACCTGCGGCGGCCCAGGAGCCGAAGCCTCTCTAACTGATGCCCCGCGACCTAAATGTGGGAGGGGGCTTGCCCCCGATGGCGGCCTGACAGCCGACCAGGATGCTGGATCAGGGCGAGTACATATCCGTTGCTGCGGTAACGGCGGCTTAGGGTTCCGCCCTGACGGCGGGTCACTTTGGAAAAGAGCCCCAAAGTAACCAAAGGGCTCTTGCCCCACCACTCGGCACCTCGCCTAGGCTCGGTGTGCCCGTAATCCGACATTGATTTGGGGGGCCGCCGCCACGCGCCATCCATGGCGCGGGGCGGCTAAACCGGCATCCCTGCCGGTTTACCCCCCAAATCAATATCGAATTCCGGCCAGCGTGGTTTAACGGGGCGCTTAAGATCAAGAGCAAGATCAAGAGCGGCTCGCTTCGCATCGTGGTTAGCGTAGGCTGCTGCTACACAGTTGTGTAGATACCTATGCCCCGATGAGGGAGTGTCAGTAAACACATCTGTTACTGACCCACCGCCATCGGGGGCAAGCCCCCTCCCACATTTGATTTCCAGCGCTCTCAGGGAACTGGCATTACATCGATGCGATACGGCTCGAAGATCTTGAGCATCTGGCCATTATCCCGCAACTGCTTGAGCAAACCGGCAAACGCAGGCCCGGTGATCGGGGCTTTGGGCCGTAGCAACGCGTAATGGTGATAGACCTGGTCGATGCGCTCCGACACCAGGAATGTCCCCGCCATCTCGGTATTGCGCACCATGAAGTCACTCAGGTACGAACGGGTGACCAAGGCGATATCAGCACGCCTGCGGGCGACCATCAGCAAGTTGCTGTCATGGGAGTACGTCAACGTTGCGTTGAAGTGCTCGGCCAGGTACTTGGGGTCGGGGTTGAAGTTCGCGAAGGCGTAGTGATAGCCGCTGAACACCGCCAGGCGTTTGCCGGCAAGGTCGCTGAAATAGCTTTGGTCGCGACCGGGCTCACGCTCGGCGACGAAGATTTCAGCGTCTTCCAGGCCCATGTCGACGCTGGTATGGGCCACGTCTTTCCAGCCCCAGGACGGGTTTTCAAAGATCGCCATGTCGACCCGGCCTTGTTCGAAATCGCGAAAACGCCTGGGAATCGAAGTGGGCACCAGCACAAACTGATAGTCGCTTTGCACGGCGTTCAGCGCTTCGACCAATTGCGGCAGCAATCCGGTATCGGCGCCTTGCTCAGGGCGTACGGTATACGGCGGAAAATGCGCCGCGCCGATCCTCACCAACTGCGCGGCGCTGGCCTGCGTCCACCCTGCGGTACCCAATGCCCAGAATGTCAGTCCTGCAGCCAGCCGCCATGGCGAAAACATCTAGGCACACACCGTGAATTCTATGATGGCGATAAGCTAGGCGTTTTTCCCTGGGGAGACAATGTTCACCCGCAAATTAATAGCCGCACTTCAGTCCGCCTTGAGCACCATCAACAGCGCTTCGTCGGCCAGCTCTTCGAGGGTCAGGCTGCCTTGGGTGCGAAACCACGTGGTGGTCCAGGATAACGCGCCGGTCAGGAAGCGCCGGGTGATGAACACGTCGCCCCTGATATAACCGGCGGCCTTGGCTTCGCCCAGTACCTGCAGCCAGATGTCCTCATACACATCACGCAGGGCCAGTACCTGGGCCTGGCCGTCGGCAGACAACGAACGCCATTCGTACACCAGCACCGCCATCGCCTCACCGCTGCCGCCCATGATCGACTGCAATTCGCAGCGGATCAGCGCCAAAACGCGCTCGCGCACCGTGCTCGCTGCTTCCAGCGCAGCCCGCACCATCGCGGTGTTGTAGAGGATGGTTTCTTCCATCACTGCGCGCAGGATCTCGTCCTTGCTCTTGAAGTGATGAAAGATGCTGCCGGACTGAATGCCCACCGCACTGGCCAGGTCGCGCACGGTGGTGCGCTCGAAGCCCTTGTTGCGAAACAGGTGCGCCGCGGTTTGCAGCAACTTGCCCCGGGCACTCGCGGGGTCGGTCAATTGTCCAGCGTCGACCAGGGTGCGCATCACCCGCAGGGCTTGGGGGTCGTCCATGCTGCTGTCCCTCATGTCTACTATCGTCTTGGGCGGCAATTTAGGCCGTGACCGCCACCCAAGCAAGCGCTTGGGCAAAACTTGTGTACGGGTTTACAAACCAGGCGAATCAGCCCCCTGGGCGGAACTACAAGGCCCGGCTACGCTCTATCCCCATCAGGACAGGAACAGTACGGGAACCTGCGCATGCCTCATTGGCTGATTATTGACCTTGAAGCCACCACGGATGACGGCGGCTGGCCCGTGACGGAGATGGAAGTCATCGAAATTGGCGCAAGCCTGGTCAACCGCCAGGGCCGCGAACTGGATCACTTCCAGCGCTTCGTGCGCCCCCTGCGGCGGCCGCTGCTGACGCCTTTTTGCCGCCAATTGACCCATATCACCCAGGCCAATATCGACGCGGCAACGCCGATCACCGAGGTGTGGCCGCTGTTCGAGCGCTGGCTGGGCCAGCATCAGGCGCGCCTGGAAGGCTGGGCCAGCTGGGGCGATTACGATCGCGTGCAACTGGAGCTGGAATGGCAACGCCATGGCCTGGCCAGCGCGCTTGGCAAGACGCCCCATGTCAACCTCAAGCAACGTTTCGCCAAGGCCCGGCGGCTGGACAAGCCCTTGGGGCTCAACGGCGCGCTGCAATTGGCGGGGATGCAGTTCAACGGCCAGCAGCATCGGGCGCTGGAGGATGCGCGCAACACCGCACGCCTGTTGCCGCTGATTTTGCCGGTCTAGGCAGCTCCTCTGCCCTTGGGCATACTGGCTGACCTTTCCAGACCCTTTTTTCCGAGGATTCACTCATGTTCAAAGTCAACGAATACTTCGACGGCACCGTCAAGTCGATCGCTTTCGGCACCGCGGAAGGCCCGGCGACCATCGGCGTGATGGCCCCGGGTGAATACGAGTTCGGCACCGACCAGCGTGAAATCATGCACGTCATTTCCGGCGCGCTGATCGTCAAACTGCCTGACGCCGAGTGGGAAACCTTCGCCGCCGGCAGCCAGTTCAACGTCCCGGCCAACAGCAAATTCCAGTTGAAGGTTGGCGTAGACACCGCTTACCTGTGCGAATACCGCAGCTGAGCCTGGCTCGGCGCAAAAAAATGCCCGTCTCCTGCGAGACGGGCATTTTTTATTCCAGCACCGTTACCGGCATCCCGACTTCCAACTGGCCAACCCCATCGTTGACCAGGTTCTGACCGAACATCGCGCCCTTCTCGGTGCTGCGATAGGCCTGCAGGGTGGCGAACGGCTCGCGGTCCGGGCTGCGCTCGCCGGTCTGGGGGTCGACGGTCGTGAGAATGCAGCGTGAACAAGACTTGACCACGCGAAACTCCACATCGCCGATGCGCAAGCGTTTCCAGCCATCCTCGGCAAAGGCCTCGCCGCCTTCGATCACCAGGTTGGGACGAAAGCGCAGCATTTCCATCGGCCGGCCAATATGCGCGCACAAATCGTCCAGGGAAGCCTGGCCGATCAGCAGCAAGGGGTAGCCGTCGGCAAACCCCACTTGATCGTCATCCCGGCCAAAACCGGCCTGGGTCGAGCGTGCACGCTCCAGGGGCATATGCACCAGGCGCGTGGGCTTGCCGATGAAGGCGCTGACCCAGGCCGCCGCCGCATCGCCCGCGTCCGGCACGCGCAGGGTGTCGTGCCAGATGATCACACCGCGCAACGCATCGGCGCCGGGCAATGCTACGTCGAGCGTCCCATAGCCAGGCGAGCTCAGGGTCAGGCCGCCCGCCGCGTTCCACAGCGCCGTCAACTGGCTCATCTTCGCCATGGCGCGTTGCGTAAGGAAGCGCCCGCTGGCTTCGTCCACCAGCATCCAGCGTCGATCCCCTGCCAGCCCGAGTTTATCCAGGCCACTCTGCTGCAAGGCCTCGGCCTTGCCGGATTTCAAGGGGTAACGGTACAACGCGCTTAGACGGAGCATGAGCCTGCATTCCTGGGGAACAAAGTCGCATACCCTAGTGTCATGCAGGCACTTCGTCCAGCATCAGTCGTTGACGCACCACATCCACCAGCTTGTCCGGCTGGAATTTGGAGAGGAAATTGTCACAGCCGACCTTCTTGACCATCGAGTCATTGAAGCTCCCCGACAGCGAGGTGTGCAGCACCACGTAGAGGCCACGCAGGCGCGGGTCATTGCGAATTTCGGTGGTGAGGCGGTAGCCGTCCATCTCGGGCATTTCGGCGTCGGTGAAGATCATCAGCAGCTTGTCGGTCATCACCTGGCCGCTGTCGGCCCAGGCCTTGAGCATGTTCAGCGCCTTGAGGCCGTCGCTGGCGATGTGCATCTTCACGCCCAACTGGCCCAGGGTGTCCTTCAACTGCGACAGCGCTACGTTGGAGTCGTCCACCAGCAACACTTCACGGCCACGGGCGCGTTCCAGCACTGGGTCCTCGAGTTTTTCCCGGGAGACCTTGGCGTTATAAGGCACGATTTCCGCCAGGACTTTTTCCACGTCGATGATTTCCACCAACTGGTCATCGACCTTGCTGATGGCGGTGAGATAGTGCTGGCGCCCCGCGCTGGCCGGCGGCGGCAGGATGGCTTCCCAATTCATGTTGACGATGCGGTCGACGCCGCCCACCAGGAACGCCTGCACCGAACGGTTGTACTCGGTGACGATGATGGTGCTGTTGGGCCCTGGCACCAGGGGGCGCATGCCGATGGCCTGGGACAAGTCGATCACCGGCAAGGTCTGGCCACGCAGGTTGACCACGCCGCAGACAAACGGATGGCGCTGCGGCATCAGGGTCAGCTTGGGCAGCTGCAGCACTTCCTGCACCTTGAACACGTTGATCGCGAACAGCTGCCGCCCGAACAGGCGGAACATGAGAATCTCCAGGCGATTCTCACCCACCAATTGCGTGCGTTGATCTACGGTGTCGAGAATGCCGGCCATTAAGAGCTCCTGGTGTGCACATGGGTTGCGCGCTGAGAGGGTGTGCAGTTCGTATAGGCAAGTTATCGGCGGCAAGCGCCAGACCTTGACCCCGCTAAAATGCCATGTAAATACATTGATGTCACACTGACATCATGCTTTACTGCATCAGCCCTGTCCTCGGGCTGCGTGGGCCTTGCACGACACTCCAATCGGCGTGCGGTTCCATGACGTAGGGGATTCCCCTATGCGCAATCAGGCCCGACCTGATATTCGCGATATCTAATAGCCATTAATGTGACGCCATTCTCATTGCATGAATGGAGTCAGGCTTTTGTTTGCCATCCCACGCCCTAGGCCCATGGGCCTTCCAGGCACTCACGTATCGGCAACTGAAGTCGTGTCATCCCGCTCAACTGGGACTACGCACGACTTTCGTGAGCATTTCAATAAATGTCCTACTGGAATATCGGAATCAGCCTACAAGCTCAAATCATATTTCAGCGCTAGTTTTAAGCTATTCACCCGGTGCGACATCTCATCACCCGAGCTTGAGTTGCGGAGACATGCATGATGAATAGCGCGAAAGAATGGCAAACGGCACTTCCCGAGTTTCTGCTGGAGGCCGAAATGCTGCTGATCAAGTCCCAAGAGTGCTTGAGCCACCTGCATTTGATCCGCAACGACAGCGACGCCATCGACTGCATGAAAACCAGCCTCGCCAAACTGGCTGAAAAGGCCGACAGCCTGGCGCTGCAGGCGATCAGCGAATTCTCGCGGCACCTGCAGGACCTCATTGCCAACGCCGAAAACCCGATGCAACTGCATGACCAGGCACTGGATGCGTTACATGACTGCCTGACGCTGCTGGCCTGGCAATTGGAGCTGATCGACACGCGCACCGGTGAGTTGGCCCTGGACGAGACCGAGCAAACGTCGTTGATCGCGACGGTTACCTTGCAGATTCCGCAAAAGGATTTCCGGCATAAACCACAGCAGCGGTTGCATCATGCGTCCTGAGTCCCAAGCATGTCACCGACGATAGCTGACCTGTCCAAAAACGACCGATAACGGCGAGAAAGGCAGAAATATCAATTAGCCATCTACGCAATAACTATACAAACCAACTTTACTAATACAACTTTTTCAACTCTGGGATTACCCCCAGAGTATTTGTGTGGGCTATAAACCAATCAGGCGACCAACGGTAACAGGGGTGGTACTATGCCCCCCTCGAAGTGACTCAACTTCATTATGGTTAAACACGATTCGCCAGCGTATTCCAAACAGAGCCCGGCCAACCGGTCTCCCCGCAGCGAACCCTCAGTGGCTCCATCCGCTATGTACGCCAACCTCAAGCCCCTTTTCTCAAGGTCTGTGTCGCGCAGCAACGCACGCCGCATCGTCCTTGCGCTGTGCCTGTGTTCGTTGTCGGTCAGCGTGTGGGCCTACGCGCATGCTTCGCCCTGGTCGCTGCTGATCCTGCTGGTCAACCTGGCCACGCTGGCGGTGGTGGGCCTGCACCAATGGCGTTCGCGCAAATCCATCAAATTCCAACCCCAGGAATTGGCCGACCGACTGTTGCAGGTCCAGGAAAACGAACGCCATCGCCTCAGTCGCGAGCTGCACGACGACATCGGCCAACTGCTGACCGCCGCCAAGCTGCAAAGCGAATGGCTGCAGCGTCGCCTGCCGCCAGAGCTGCGCGAGCACTGCACCGTGCTGTGCAACACCCTCGACGAAACCCTGGCCAAAGTGCGCGACGTGTCGGCCATTCTCAACCCGCGCCAGTTGGCCAGCCTGGGCCTGGAAGCCAGCTTGCGCGCGCACCTGCTCAAGACCCTGGAAAACACCTCGGTGTGCTGGAGCCTGGAATGCCAGCAACGCCTGACCGGTATTCCTGAAGAAATGGCCGTGGCGGCGTTTCGTATCACCCAGGAAGCGGTGACCAACATGCTCCGTCACGCCCAGGCACACAACCTGCGGGTGCGCCTGCGACGCCTGCCCGAAGGCTTGTCGCTGATGATCTGCGATGACGGCCAGGGCTTTTCGCCGGCTACCGACCCAGGCCTTGCAGGCCAACGCGGCATGGCCGGCATGGCCGAGCGGATAGACCAACTGGGCGGCACCTTGTCGGTCAGCAGTCAGCCAGGCCAAGGCACGCGGATCGACGCGCTTTTCCCCTGGGCGCCCCGCGCCCTCGAACGGGCCAGTTCCCCTAAGGGTTTCGAGTGACCTGCAATTTACTCCTGGTGGATGACCACGCACTGATTCGCGCAGGCGTGCGTGCGCTGATCCTGGACATGCCCGGCTACGACGTGATCGGTGAGGCCAGCGATGGCGCGCAAGTGCTCGCGCAATTTCGCGCCCTGCAGCCGGACATCGTGCTGCTGGACCTGTCGATGAAACACACCAGCGGCCTGGATGCCTTGCAGGAACTCAAGGGCGCCTATCCCCTGAGCAAAGTGCTGATCCTGTCGATGCACACCGACCCCGACCTGATCATGCGCGCGCTGGAATCAGGTGCCCACGGCTACCTGCTCAAGGACATGACCGCCAACGAGCTGGAACACGCCCTGCATGCCTTGCGCAACAACGAACGCTACCTGAGCCCGGCGATCGCCCACACCGTGATCAATCAAGCACTGATTCGCAGCAACGGCCCTGCGACGCCCGCGCCCCATAGCCACAACTTGACGGCGCGCCAGTTGGAAATCCTGCGCCTGATCGTGCGCGGCAAGTCCACCCGGGAAATCGCCCACGGCCTGGGCCTGAGCATCAAGACGGTAGAAGCGCATCGCTCGCAGATCATGAAGCGCCTGCAGATTTTCGACGTGGCGGGCCTGGTGTTATTCGCGGTGCGTGAGCAGATCATCAGCCTGGACGACTAGGGGCGAACCCAGCGGCAGGTGCACGCGCAGGGCCTTGGGCAAGGCCTCGAAATGCAGATCATCGCCTTCCAGCGGCTCGCCATCGAGGTTGATGTACAAGCCCTGCGCCACCTTGATATTGACCCACGGCAGGCGTGCCCGCACGAACATGGTGTCCAGGCCCCAGCCATTGCTCATCAATTCGCGCAAGGTGCCGACCACCTCCTGGGGCGCCGGCAGGATGCTGATGTCCAGCAGGCCATCATCGGCCAGCGCCTCCGGGCACAGCACATGCCCGCCCCCGGCCTGACGCCCGTTGCCGATCCCCAGCGCGAGCAGCTCGCCTTTCCAATGGAAATCCGGGCCTTCCAGCTCACCGTAGGCAGCCTTCAATTCACTGAAACGCGACAAACCGGTGAACAGGTAGGCGGCACCGCCGAGGATTTTCTTCAGGTCTTCGGAGGTATTGGCGGTGACCTGGCTGCCGAAACCGCCGGTGGCCATGTTCAAGAATATCTGCCCGCCGACCTGGCCAAGGTCGATCGCTCTCGGTTCGACATCCAGCAACGCCAGGGCGCCAGCCGGCTCCAACGACACGCCGGCGGCCTTGGCGAAGTCATTGGCGGTGCCCAGCGGCATCAGCACCAGGCTGGCATCGGTATTGGCGTGAGCCATGGCTTCGGCCACATCGCGCAGGGTGCCGTCGCCACCGCCGGCGATGATGTGGGTGTAACCGTCGGCCAGGGCTTCATTGACCAGGCGCTGGGCGTCGCCACCTTCCCACGTCACCCGCACTGCCAGCTCCCAACCCTGCTCACGCCGAGCCAGCACAGCCGCGCGCACGTCCTCGTTGAGGGCTTGTTTGCCGTGGAGGATCAACAGGGCTCTGGCGGTGGTCATTTGGGGAACTCTCCTGGGTCAAGGTGCTTGCAGGATGTTGACCCTTGGGGATGAGGAAAAGTCTGTGACCGGAAAAATTTGGCTGATGGATGGAGATCAAAATGTGGGAGGGGGCTTGCTCCCGATAGCGGTGGGTCAGCTCTAGTTAAGCTGACTGATACACCGCCATCGGGAGCAAGCCCCCTCCCACATTGAATCCAGTAAGCCCGGCGCTGATCAGTTCTTGTGCAACTTGCTCATCAACTGCGCCTCGGCCTGGGTCAACCCGCACGACTGGGTCAGCTCATCCACCGTCGCGCCCATGCCCACCAGCTTGGCCGCCTGGGCGAACGACAGGTTCGCGGGATCACGCTGTTCCAACTGCACCAACTTGTCCGGCAGCGGCCCGAGAATCGCGCGCAGTTCATGCACTTCATCCCCCACCCGCACCGCACTCTGCTGGAAATGATCGACACGCTTGACCAACTCCAGAATGCGCCGGTCACGCACCGCATCGCGCTCGGCCTGTTGCAAGGCCAACTCCCGTTGCTGGCGCACATAGCGCAGCACAAACGCCAAAGTCCCGGCCCACAACAGGGCCAGGACGATCACCGCCGCCTCAAGAAACAATCAGATACTCTCCAGGTCCGACCACTCTTCTTCGCTCATCATTTTGTCCAGCTCAACCAGAATCAACAGCTCGTTGTTCTTGTTGCACACGCCCTGGATAAACTTGGCGGATTCTTCGTTGCCCACGTTCGGCGCGGTTTCCACTTCCGATTGGCGCAGGTAGACCACTTCGGCCACGCTGTCGACCATGATCCCGACCACTTGCTTGTCGGCTTCGATGATGACGATGCGCGTGTTGTCGTTAACATCGGTCGGCGCCAGGCCGAAGCGTTGGCGCGTGTCGATCACCGTCACCACGTTGCCGCGCAGGTTGATGATGCCCAGCACGTAGCTCGGCGCACCCGGTACCGGAGCGATCTCGGTGTAGCGCAGCACTTCCTGCACGCGCATCACGTTAATGCCGTAGGACTCGTTGTCCAGTTTGAAGGTCACCCATTGCAGGATCGGATCATCCAAACCTTGTGTGGACGCTGACTTGTTCATGCTTCTGACCCCTTCAAATGCCGCTATCGACGGCGTGTGTGCTAATGGGCCGCGCAACCGCACGACCTTTATTGTTCAATCAACTGCGTTTGTTCTGCGCCATTTCCTTGACCGCACCACTGGCGATCAACTCGGCCAGTTCGGCGACGTCGAGCAACGCGCACATGTGTTCGATCACGGTGCCCGCCAGCCACGGCCGTTGGCCACGGTGGCTGCGCCATTTGATTTCGTTCGGGTCCAGGCGCAACGAGCGGCTGACTTGATGCACCGCCAGCCCCCACTCGTAGCCCTGCACCGAGATCACATACTGCAGGCCCTGGCGGAAGTCGTCGCGGTAGCGGTCGGGCATCACCCAGCGCGCGGTGTCCAGCACCTTGAGATTGCCGGCCTGGCTGGGCAGGATGCCGAGGAACCACTCCGGTTGCCCGAACAACGGCGTCAGCTCCTGGCCTTCCAGGGAATAGATCGAGCCCAGGCACACCAGCGGCACCGCCAGGGTCAACCCGGCGACGTCGAACAGCAGGCATTCGAACGGCTCGGCGGCCCACGACGGGCGACCATCGCCGGTCACCGGCGGCGGCGTGATGCTCGGCGGCAGGTGCACTTCCACGATCGGCTCGACCACCACCGGCGCCACCACCTCAGGCGTGATGGACACCACGACGGGCGTCGCTTCGACGTGTGCATCGCGGGCCTGCTCCTCAAGCACCGCCAACTGGAACTCATCCAGCGCAGCGTCAGGCTCGACGGCCGGCTCCAGCACCAGGATCGGTTCCGGCAGTTCCTCGGCGGTCGCATCCTGCAGCAAGGCATCCAGGTAGGATTCCAGTGCCAGTTGCGGCCGGGTCTTGAAGTCGAGGGGACGGTTCATCAGGCCACCTGCGCCACAAGCTGCTGGGACAACAGGTGCTTGAGCAACGCCCGATAAGCCAGCACGCCACGGCTCTTGCCGTCGAATTGCGACGGCGTGAGCCCGGCGCGGCTGGCGTCACGCAGGCGCGTGTCCACTGGGATGTAGCCGTTCCAGATGGTGTCCGGATAGGCATCGCGCAGTACGCGCAGGGTGCCGAGGGAGGCCTGGGTACGCCGGTCGAACAAGGTCGGCACGATGCTGTACGGCAACGCCTGCTTGCGCGAACGATTGATCATCGCCAGGGTGCTGACCATGCGCTCCAGGCCTTTGACGGCCAGGTGTTCGGTCTGTACCGGGATCACCAACTGCTGGCTGGCCGCCAAGGCGTTGACCATCAGCACGCCGAGCAAGGGCGGGCTGTCGATGATCGCGTAGTCGAAGTCCTGCCACAGTTGCGCCAGGGTCTTGGCGATCACCAGGCCCAGGCCGCTCTGGCCCGGCGACTGGCGCTCAAGGGTGGCCAGAGCGGTGCTGGACGGCAACAGCGAAATACTGTCGCTGCTGGTGGGCAGCAGCAGTTGCCCAGGCAAATCGCTGGGCACGCTGCCTTTGTGCAGGAACAGGTCGTAGCAGCTGTGTTCCAGCGCATCCGGGTCGTAACCGAAATAGCTGGTCATGGAGCCGTGGGGGTCCAGGTCGACCACGACCACGCGCTTGCCCGCCTCGGCCAGCAAGCCGGCTAACGCGATGGACGTGGTGGTCTTGCCGACTCCACCCTTTTGATTGGCAACTGCCCAGACTCTCATTCGGTTGATTCCTCCCGGTGGGCACACGCGCGACCGAGACATTGCATAGGTTAGTGAGCCGGTGACGGAGAATTGACGGAGCTGGCCCGCACCAGCGGCTTTGCAGGGGCCGGTGCAGTTTGTGTGCCAGCGCGCCTCAACGCCGCATCCGGTGTTGCATTCGCCGTGCCGGTGCCAGTCAGGCTGCGGCGTACATCCAGGTTGCGCGACACCACCAGCACCACCCGCCGGTTGCGCGCACGGCCTTCGAGCGTGGCGTTGTTGGCCACCGGCTGGAACTCGCCGTAGCCCACCGACGCCAGGCGCTGGGGGTTCACGCCCTGCATCGCGAGCATGCGCACGATGCTTGCCGCCCGCGCCGAGGACAGTTCCCAGTTGGTCGGGTACTGCGCCGTGCTGATCGGCAGGTTGTCGGTAAAGCCTTCGACGTGGATCGGGTTTTCAAACGGCTTGAGGATCGCTGCCACCTTGTCGATGATGGTGAAGGCCTGGTCGCTCGGCAGCGCATCGGCGCTGGCGAACAACAGGCTGGAGTTGAGCTCGATCTCCACCCACAGTTCATTGCCGCGCACGGTCATCTGGTTGGAGCTGATCAGGTCGCCAAATGCGGCGCTGATATCGTCGGCAATGCTCTTGAGCGGGTCGCTGGTGCCGCCGACACCGGCGGCGGTTTCATCGCTGTCGTTGACCAACGGCTTGGCCGGGGTCACCGTCTTGGGTCGTTCATCGCCGATAGGGATAGGCTTGAGCGCGCGATCGGAGTCGGAAAACACCCCGATCAACGCTTCGGAAATAACCTTGTACTTGCCTTCGTTCACCGACGAGATCGAGTACATCACCACGAAAAACGCAAACAGCAAGGTGATGAAGTCCGCGTAGGACACCAGCCAGCGTTCATGGTTGACGTGCTCTTCAGGCTCGCGACGGCGACGGCTCACAGGCACTTCCCTCTCTGACCAACAGCGAACACTTCATTGTGGCGAGCGAGCTTGCTCGCGCTGGGGCGCGAAGCGGCCCTGAACCCAGACGCTGCGACCTGTCTGAAAGACCGTGTTGCCTGGAGTGGGGCTGCTTCGCAGCCCAGCGCGAGCAAGCTCGCTCGCCACATGCCCATGTGCATCAATCCATGAAGCCCTGGAGCTTCAATTCGATGGAGCGCGGGTTTTCGCCCTCGGCAATCGACAGGATGCCTTCGAGCAACATTTCGCGGTAACGGGACTGGCGCATGGCAATCGACTTGAGCTTGCTCGCCACCGGCAACAACACCAGGTTGGCGCTCGCCACACCGTAGATGGTGGCGACAAATGCCACAGCAATGCCGCTGCCCAGTTGCGAAGGGTCGGCCAGGTTGCCCATCACGTGGATCAGGCCCATTACCGCACCGATGATGCCGATGGTCGGCGCGTAGCCGCCCATGCTTTCAAAGACTTTGGCCGCGTTGATGTCGCGGCTTTCCTGGGTGTAGAAATCCACCTCGAGGATGCTGCGGATCGCCTCCGGCTCGGCGCCATCCACCAGCAGTTGCAGGCCTTTGCGGGAGTAGCTGTCGGGCTCGGCATCGGCCACGCTTTCCAGGCCCAGCAAGCCTTCCTTGCGGGCGGTGAGGCTCCAGTTGACCACGCGGTCGATGCCGCCTGGCAAGTCGACCCGTGGCGGGAAAATGATCCATATCAGGATCTGCATGGCGCGCTTGAACGAGCTCACCGGCGCCTGCAACAACGCCGCGCCCACGGTGCCACCGATCACGATCAGCGCCGCCGGGCCGTTGGCCAGGGCGCCAAGGTGGCCGCCTTCAAGGTAGTTGCCGCCGATAATGGCGACAAACGCCAGGGTGATGCCGATCAGGCTCAAGACATCCATCAGAGGCAGGCCTCCACCAGATGCTTGCCGATGTCGTCCAGGCTGTAGATCGCGTCGGCCAGGTCAGCCTTGACGATCGCCATGGGCATGCCGTAGATCACGCAACTCGCTTCGTCCTGGGCCCAGATTGCACTGCCGCCCTGCTTGAGCAGGCGCGCGCCCTCACGGCCATCGGCGCCCATGCCGGTGAGCACCACCGCCAGAACTTTGTCACCGTAGGACTTGGCCGCCGAACCGAAGGTGATATCCACGCACGGCTTATAGTTGAGGCGCTCGTCGCCCGGCAGGATTTTGATCGCGCCACGGCCATCCACCATCATCTGCTTGCCACCCGGGGCCAGCAGCGCCAGGCCAGGGCGCAGGATGTCGCCATCCTCGGCTTCCTTGACGCTGATGCGGCACAGCTTGTCCAGGCGCTCGGCAAAGGCCTTGGTGAACGCGGCAGGCATGTGCTGGATCAACACGATCGGCGCCGGGAAGTTGGCCGGCAGTTGGGTCAATACACGCTGCAAGGCTACCGGCCCGCCCGTGGACGTACCGATCGCCACCAGTTTGTAGGCCTTGCGCTTGGGCGCGGGCGAATGGGCGCTTGATGCAGCCGCGCGGGTAGGCGCTGCCGGCGCGGGCCGAGCGACGGGTGCGGGCGCCGGGCGGCTGAACGATGATGTCGGCGCGACCACGGGTGCAGGTGCAGGCGCAGGTGTCGGCGCGGGCGCGCTGAACAGACTGCGGCGGTTACTGCGCGAAATGCTGTGCACCTTCTCGCACAGCATCTGCTTGACCTTATCGGGGTTACGCGAGATGTCTTCGAAATTCTTCGGCAGGAAATCCACCGCGCCGGCATCCAGCGCATCCAGGGTGACCCGGGCGCCTTCATGGGTCAGCGAGGAGAACATCAATACCGGTGTGGGGCAGCGTTGCATGATGTGACGCACGGCCGTGATGCCATCCATCATCGGCATTTCGTAGTCCATGGTGATCACGTCCGGCTTCAACGCAATGGCTTGATCGATCGCCTCTTTGCCGTTGGTGGCCGTGCCGACTACCTGGATCGTTGGATCGGCGGAAAGAATCTCCGAGACGCGGCGGCGGAAGAAACCCGAATCGTCCACCACCAGGACCTTGACTACCATAAACACTCCGTTAGACGGGGCGGGCGCTACCGCCCTGCCCCGCCAGAATCAAATACGCCGTGCGGCGTAACGCTTGAGCATGCTCGGAACATCGAGAATCAACGCGATGCGACCGTCACCGGTGATGGTCGCGCCGGACATGCCCGGGGTCCCCTGCAGCATTTTGCCCAACGGCTTGATGACCACTTCTTCCTGGCCCACCAGTTGGTCGACCACAAAGCCGATGCGCTGGGTGCCCACCGACAGAATCACCACATGGCCCTCGCGCTGCTCTTCATGCTTGGCCGATGCCACCAGCCAGCGCTTGAGGTAGAACAGCGGCAAGGCCTTGTCACGCACGATCACCACTTCCTGGCCGTCCACCACGTTGGTGCGCGACAGGTCGAGGTGGAAGATCTCGTTGACGTTGACCAGCGGGAAGGCGAAGGCCTGGTTGCCCAGCATCACCATCAGGGTTGGCATGATCGCCAGGGTCAACGGCACCTTGATGACGATCTTCGAGCCCTGGCCCTTGGTCGAGTAGATATTGATCGAGCCGTTGAGCTGGCTGATCTTGGTCTTCACCACGTCCATGCCGACGCCACGGCCGGACACGTCGGAGATCTCGGTCTTGGTCGAGAAGCCGGGGGCGAAGATCAGGTTGTAGCACTCGGTGTCGGTGAGGCGATCGGCGGCATCCTTGTCCATCACGCCGCGCTTGACCGCGATATTGCGCAAAATCGCCGGGTCCATGCCTTTGCCGTCATCGGTGATCGACAGCAGGATATGGTCGCCCTCTTGCTCCGCCGCCAGGATCACCTTGCCGCCCCGCGATTTGCCCGAGGCTTCGCGTTCTTCCGGGGTTTCCACGCCGTGGTCGACGGCGTTGCGCACCAAGTGGACCAGCGGGTCGGCCAGGGCCTCGACGAGGTTCTTGTCGAGGTCGGTTTCTTCGCCCACCAGTTCCAGGTTGATTTCTTTCTTGAGCTGGCGCGCCAGGTCGCGCACCAGGCGCGGGAAACGGCCGAAGACTTTCTTGATCGGCTGCATCCGCGTTTTCATCACGGCGGTTTGCAGGTCGGCGGTGACCACATCGAGGTTCGACACGGCCTTCTGCATGGCTTCATCGCCACTGTTCAGGCCCAGGCGCACCAGGCGGTTACGCACCAGCACCAGCTCGCCGACCATGTTCATGATGTCGTCCAGGCGCGCAGTGTCTACGCGCACCGTGGTTTCGGCTTCAGTGGCAGGTTTGTCGGCAACCGGCGCAGCGGCAGGACGCGCCGGAGCTGGCGCGGCAGCCGGTGCAGGCGCTGGCTTGGCGACCGGCGCTGCGGCTTTGGCGGCGGCAACCGGTGCGGCTGTAGCGACCGCTGCGGCGGCGGCCGGAGCCGGGGCCACTTCGGTGAACTTGCCTTTGCCGTGCAACTCGTCCAGCAAGGCTTCGAACTCGTTATCAGAAATCAGCCCGTCACCGGCAGGTGCTGCACTGGCCGCCGGAGCGACGGCGGCAGTGGCAGCGACCTGCGGCAAGGCTTCGGCGACGAACGTGCCTTTGCCATGCAGCTGGTCGAGCAGCGCCTCGAATTCGTCGTCGGTAATATCGGTACTGGCGTTGGCCGCCGGTGCCGCTGGCGCAGCCGCCGGTGCCACGGCGTCGGCCGCGAACTGGCCCTTGCCATGCAACTGATCGAGCAGGGATTCGAATTCTGCGTCGGTGATGTCTTCGCTGGTCGGTGTGGCAACCGGCGCCGTTGCAGCCGGTGCTTCAGCCTCGGCCTTGACCGCATTGAGCGAGTCGAGCAGTTGCTCGAACTCGCTGTCGGTCACATCCGCCTCGGCTTCCACCACTGGCTCAGGCACGGCTTGCACAGCCGGTGCTTGCGCAGCCGGTTCGGCCAGGCGCGCCAGGGCGGCCAGCAGTTCCGGAGTGGCGGCGGTGACCGGTGCACGTTCACGCACCTGGCTGAACATGGCGTTGACCGCATCCAGTGCTTCGAGAATCACGTCCATTAATTCCGAGTCAACCTGACGCTCACCCTTGCGCAGGATGTCGAACACGTTCTCGGCGATGTGACAGCACTCCACCAGCTCATGGAGCTGGAGGAAGCCGGCGCCCCCTTTTACAGTGTGAAAACCGCGAAAAATTGCATTGAGCAGGTTCGCATCATCCGGACGGCTTTCCAGCTCGACCAGTTGTTCGGACAGTTGCTCTAAAATTTCGCCGGCCTCTACAAGGAAATCCTGAAGGATTTCTTCATCGGCGCCGAAGCTCATGTGGGTGCTCCTTAGAAGCCTAAACTGGACAGCAAATCGTCTACGTCATCTTGACCGGATACGACGTCTTCACGTTTATCGGCATGAATCTGCGGACCTTCACCCTTGGCGAGGTGTTTTTGTGGATCTTTTTCCGAGAGGATCGCTTCGCGGTCATGTTCGATGCCGGCAAAACGGTCGACCTGGCCGGCCATCAGCACCAGTTTGAGCAGGTTGCTTTCCACTTCGGTGACCAGTTGGGTCACACGCTTGATCACTTGGCCGGTGAGGTCCTGGTAATCCTGGGCGAGCAGAATGTCGTTGAGGTTGCCGGCCACCGTGCGGTTTTCCTGTTCGCTGCGCGACAGAAAACCGTCGACCCGACGCGCCAGTTCACGGAACTCTTCCGCCCCCACTTCGCGGCGCATGAAGCGGCCCCAGTCAACGCTCAAGGCCTGGGCTTCACTGGCCATGCCGTTGACCAGAGGCGTGGCGTTTTCCACCAGGTCCATGGTGCGGTTGGCCGCAGCCTCGGTCAGCCTGACCACATAGGACAGGCGTTCGGTAGCATCGGTGATCTGGGAAATTTCTTCGGCCTGGGGCATGCGCGGGTCAATCTGGAAATTGACGATCGCACTGTGCAGCTCACGCGTGAGCTTGCCCACTTCCTGGTACAGGCCGCGGTCACGGGTCTGGTTAAGCTCATGGATCAACTGCACCGCATCGCCGAACTGGCCCTTTTCAAGGCATTCGACCAACTGGTGAGCATGTTTTTTCAGGGTCGACTCAAAATCGCCCTGTGACGTTTCGTTATGGTCCATAGCTCCCCCGTGGCAGCATCAATGGCCGATGCGTTCGAAGATTTTTTCGATCTTCTCTTTCAAGGCCAGGGCAGTGAATGGCTTGACCACATAGCCGTTTACCCCGGCTTGGGCGGCTTCGATGATCTGTTCACGCTTGGCTTCGGCGGTCACCATCAACACCGGCAGGCTGCGCAGTTTTTCATCGGCGCGCACATGGCGCAGCAAGTCGATGCCGGTCATGCCGGGCATGTTCCAGTCGGTTACCAGAAAGTCGATGCTCCCGCTGTTGAGGATCGGAATCGCCGTAATGCCGTCATCCGCCTCGACCGTGTTAGTGAACCCAAGGTCACGCAACAGGTTTTTTATGATCCGCCGCATCGTTGAGAAGTCATCAACGATGAGGATTTTCATGTTCTTGTCCAATTCGACCTCCAAGCAGTCTTAAACGCGCCCAGCACCTGGACGCGCCACTTCAATCAACAGGCGTTACACAAAAAGGACTGCCCAGGGCACCACGGAGCGAACCCGCGAAGGCCGAAACCTTCGCGGTAGCTTCTGCAGTGTCCCCACACTGCCTGTCAGCGCGCGCGCCACTCTCCCAACCGCCCCCGCAAGCGGGCCGCGCACTGGCTATGCAACTGGCTGACACGCGATTCGCTGACCCCCAGGACCTCACCGATTTCCTTGAGGTTCAGCTCCTCGTCGTAGTACAGCGCCAACACCAGGCGCTCGCGCTCCGGCAAATTGGCAATGGCCTCCGCCAGCGCTCCCTGGAAACGTTCATCTTCCAGATCGCGCGACGGCTCCATATGCGCGCTCGCGCCGTCCTCGTGCAGCCCTTCGTGTTCGCCGTCCTGCAACAGGTCGTCGAAACTGAACAGGCGGCTGCCCAAGGTATCGTTCAAAATCCCGTAATAATCGTCGAGACTCAATTGGAGTTCGGCCGCAACTTCATGATCTTTAGCGTCACGACCGGTTTTTGCTTCAATTGCACGAATTGCGTCACTGACCATGCGCGTATTGCGGTGTACCGAACGCGGCGCCCAATCCCCTTTACGCACTTCATCGAGCATCGCGCCACGGATACGGATACCCGCATACGTCTCGAAACTCGCCCCTTTGCTCGCGTCGTATTTGGTCGACACTTCGAGCAGGCCGATCATCCCGGCCTGGATCAGGTCTTCCACCTGCACGCTGGCAGGCAGGCGCGCCAACAGGTGATAGGCAATGCGCTTGACCAGCGGCGCATAGCGCTCGATCAACTCGCCCTGGCTGTCACGGGCCGACTTTTTGTAAAGGTTGTAGCCGCTGGATGTCATAGCACAGGTCCCGCGCTCGTCTGATGCACCAATCGTTCGACAAAAAACTCCAGATGCCCCCGAGGGTTGGCAGGCAACGGCCAGGTATCGACCTTCTGGGCTATCGCCTTGAACGCCAGTGCGCACTTGGAACGAGGGAACGCTTCGTAGACCGCACGCTGCTTTTGCACGGCCTTGCGCACACACTCGTCATAGGGAACTGCGCCAACGTATTGTAAGGCGACATCGAGGAAACGATCCGTGACCTTGGTCAACTTGGCGAACAGGTTGCGCCCTTCCTGCGGGCTCTGGGCCATGTTGGCCAGCACGCGGAAGCGGTTCATGCCGTAGTCACGGTTAAGCAGTTTGATCAGGGCGTAGGCGTCAGTGATCGAAGTGGGTTCGTCGCAGACCACCAGCAGCACTTCTTGCGCGGCGCGTACGAAGCTGACCACCGACTCGCCGATCCCGGCGGCGGTGTCGATCACCAGCACGTCGAGGTTGTCGCCGATATCGCTGAAGGCCTGGATCAGGCCGGCATGCTGCGCCGGGCTCAGGTGCACCATGCTCTGGGTGCCCGAGGCGGCCGGCACGATGCGGATACCACCGGGACCCTGGAGCAGCACATCGCGCAGCTCACAGCGGCCTTCGATCACATCGGCGAGCGTGTGTTTGGGTGTCAGCCCCAGCAGAACGTCCACGTTCGCCAGGCCCAGGTCAGCATCCAGCAGCATGACGCGACGGCCAAGCTCTGCCAGGGCCAGGGACAAATTCACTGACACGTTAGTTTTGCCGACGCCACCTTTGCCGCCGGTCACCGCGATCACCTGTACGGGATGCATGCTGCCCATTTTATTTCTTTACCTTGTCTTGCTTAGACGCAGGCTACATGGCTTGGTCGCGTGTATCGCTTGCAGACCATCGATGTAGGTACATTTCACGGTGTTCATCCTGCCTTAACCCACCCGCTTTGCCGGGTTGTGATAAAGGTCGGCGAACATGTCGGCCATCGCTTCCTCGCTAGGCTCGTCTTGCATTTGCACACTGACAGCACGGCTGACCAACTGATGACGGCGCGGCAGATGCAAATCATCCGGGATCCGCGGCCCGTCGGTCAGGTAGGCGACCGGTAATTCATGACTGATCGCCAGGCTCAGCACTTCGCCGAGGCTGGCGGTTTCATCCAGTTTGGTCAGGATGCAACCGGCCAGGCCGCAGCGTTTGTAGCTGTGATAGGCAGCGGTAAGAACCTGTTTCTGGCTGGTGGTTGCAAGCACCAGGTAATTTTTCGACTTGATGCCGCGTCCGGCCAGGCTTTCAAGCTGCATGCGCAGGGCCGGGTCGCTGGCTTGCAGGCCGGCGGTATCGATCAACACCACGCGCTTGCGCAGCAGCGGGTCGAGGGCATTGGCCAGGGACTGGCCCGGGTCGACGTGGGTCACCGGCACATTGAGGATACGGCCCAGGGTCTTGAGCTGTTCCTGGGCGCCGATGCGGTAGCTGTCCATGCTCACCAGCGCGATATTCGACGCGCCGTACTTGAGCACATAACGCGCGGCCAGCTTGGCCAGGGTGGTGGTCTTGCCCATGCCGGCGGGGCCGACCATGGCGATCACACCGCCTTCTTCCAGGGGTTCGATTTCCGGGGTGGCGATCATCCGCGCCAAGTGCGCCAGCAGCATGCGCCAGGCTTGGCGCGGCTCTTCGACTTCGGCGGTCAGCGCCAGCAGGTCGCGGGACAACGGGCCGGACAGGCCGATGCGCTGCAGCCGGCGCCACAGGTTGGCTTGTTGCGGCTTGCTGCCTTGCAGTTGGCTCCAGGCCAGCGAGCCCAGTTGCACTTCGAGCAGCTCGCGCAGGCCGTTGAGTTCAAAGCGCATCGAATCGAACACACGCTGGTCGACTGCGGCGGCCGGGGCTGGCGCTGCAGGACGTGGCGGCTCGACAAACGTAGGTTCCACCAGCGGCTCGGCGGCGGTCAGTGGCAGGCCGGCGAACAATTGGCGGTTGGTGGTGGCGTCGCTGTCACCGCGCATGCTCAGTTCGGCCTGGGCCGAGACGATGCGCGAAGCGGTCTTGCGCAGCTCGTCTTCGAGCTCCATGTTCGGCACACGCGGAGCCAGGGCCTGAGGCGTGTAATCCAGGGCAGCCGTCAGCTCGACACCGCCAGCGATGCGACGATTACCGATAATCGCGGCATCGGCGCCCAGCTCATCGCGGACCAACTTCATGGCCTGACGCATATCGGCGGCGAAAAAACGCTTTACTTGCATAACCCACTACCCTCAGCCGTTGGGCCCTACTGTCGCGACGATAGTCACTTGCTTATTGTCAGGAATTTCCTGGTAAGCCAACACGTGCAAATTCGGTACTGCCAGGCGCCCGAAGCGCGACAACATCGCGCGGACCGGACCGGCCACCAGCAGAATCACCGGCTGGCCCTGCATCTCCTGGCGCTGCGCGGCTTCGATCAACGAACGCTGCAGCTTTTCAGCCATGCTTGGCTCCAGCAGAACGCCCTCTTCCTGGCCTTGCCCTGCCTTCTGAATACTATTGAGCAATATCTGTTCCAACCTTGGCTCCAAGGTGATAACAGGCAGCTCAGACTCAACGCCTACAATGCTTTGCACGATGGCGCGGGACAAACCGACCCGTACCGCCGCCACCAGAGCGGCAGTATCTTGACTCTTGGCGGCATTGTTGGCGATGGCCTCGGCGATGCTGCGAATATCGCGCACGGGCACCTGCTCGGCGAGCAGGGCTTGCAACACCTTGAGCAACTGCGACAGCGACAGCACGCCCGGCACCAGCTCTTCGGCCAGTTTTGGCGAGGCTTTGGCCAGCAAACCCATCAATTGCTGGACTTCCTCGTGGCCGATCAGCTCGTGGGAGTGTTTGTAGAGAATCTGGTTGAGGTGGGTAGCGACCACGGTACTGGCGTCCACCACGGTATAACCGAGGGACTGCGCCTGGCTGCGCTGGCTGACTTCGATCCACACCGCTTCCAGGCCGAAAGCCGGATCTTTGGCGGTGATGCCGTTGAGCGAACCGAACACTTGCCCTGGGTTGATCGCAAGTTCGCGGTCCGGGTAGATCTCGGCTTCGGCCAGGATCACGCCCATCAAGGTCAGGCGGTAGGCGCTGGGGGCCAGGTCGAGGTTGTCGCGGATATGCACGGTGGGCATCAAAAAGCCCAGGTCCTGGGACAGTTTCTTGCGCACACCCTTGATCCGCGCCAGCAGTTGGCCGCCCTGGTTGCGGTCCACCAACGGGATCAGGCGGTAACCGACTTCCAGGCCGATCATGTCGATCGGGGTCACGTCGTCCCAGCCCAGTTCCTTGGTTTCCTGGGCGCGGGCCGGGGATGGCAGCAATTCCTGCTGGCGGGCAACTTCCTGCAGGGCCTGAACCTTGACCGCATTCTGTTTCTTCCAGAACAGGTAGGCCGCGCCGCCGGCCATGGCCGCCATGCTCAGGAACGAAACGTGGGGCATGCCCGGCACGATGCCCATGACGGCCATGATACCGGCGGCCACGGCCAGCGCCTTGGGCGAAGCGAACATCTGCCGGCTGATCTGCTTGCCCATGTCTTCGGAGCCCGAAGCACGGGTCACCATGATCGCAGCAGCTGTGGATAACAACAGTGATGGCAATTGCGCCACTAAACCGTCACCGATGGTCAGCAAGGCGTAGACCTTGCCCGCATCGCCGAAGGTCATGCCGTGCTGGAAAATACCCACGGCTATGCCGCCGATCAGGTTGATGAACAGGATCAGCAGGCCGGCGATGGCGTCACCGCGCACAAACTTACTGGCGCCGTCCATGGAGCCGTAGAACTCGGCTTCCTGGGCCACTTCCAGGCGACGGCTCTTGGCCTGGTTCTGGTCGATAAGGCCGGCATTGAGGTCGGCGTCGATAGCCATCTGCTTACCGGGCATCGCATCCAGGGTAAACCGCGCGCTCACCTCGGAAATCCGCCCGGCGCCCTTGGTGACCACCACGAAGTTGATGATCATCAGGATCGCGAACACCACGATACCGACCACGTAGTTACCGCCGATCACCACTTCACCGAAGGCCTGGATCACCTTACCGGCGGCGGCGTGACCGTCCTGGCCGTGGAGCATCACCACGCGGGTGGACGCCACGTTCAGCGCCAGGCGCAGCAGGGTTGCCACCAGCAGGATGGTCGGGAACACCGCGAAATCCAATGGCCGCAGGGCGTACACACACACCAGCAGCACTACCACCGACAGGGCGATGTTGAAGGTGAAAAACACGTCGAGCAGGAACGGCGGCATCGGCAACATCATCATTGCCAGCATCACCAGCAACAACAACGGCACGCCCAGGTTGCCCCGCGACAGGTCAGTCAGGGTGCCACGGGCCGTGCTGAGCATTTGAGAGCGATCTACCACCGGTCTTCCTCGTGTCCTTGAAGCAAAGTTTTGACGCTGGGGGGCGTCCTGCAGGCGGTATTGCAAGAAGCCTTCCAACTTTGCTTTTGGGCCCAGGATGACTTTGGAAGCGACGCAGCCTACCGGGTATGACTCAGGTTAAATGTGGGAGGGGGCTTGCTCCCGATGGCGGTGTGTCAGGCCCCGAATAGGTGGCTGATACGCCGCCATCGGGAGCAAGCCCCCTCCCACATTTGCACCCGGGGTGGTCTTTAAATAGGCCGTATATTCGAGGCCTGAACACTTGCCGTTCTCCACACACTTATGGACCCGTCCCGGTATCGTTGCGCGCACTGACGGGGAGCGCATAAACGCCCTGGGGTTTATGGATCATTTGAAACGTTAACTTCTTACCAATCGACAGTGCAGCCCCCCGCCAATCGCTCCAATCGATAAAGACGCAGTCATGCCCGTCATCCAGCGCAATCAGCCACTTGCCCCTGGCCAGCTCACGTTTGACTGTACCCGTCGTCACTTTCAATGCCGTTCTCCCTGCATCTCGTTTACAGCCTGCGCGCAGTGCCTGGTGCAATAGAACCGCGAGACGCTGGCGCTGGCTACTGTCAAAGTTGACAGGTAGACGCAAACGAACATGGGTGCTAGCGAGGGGCTTCCGGTGTTTTTTTCCGCTTGCGGGGTTTTCGCAAGGTGGGAGCGGCTGGCGGGACTTCACCGCACTTGGGATCTGTCGACTGCACGGCAACCGCGTTGCCATCACGATCCCGGACAATCAAACCAATGCCCTTGACCGCATCGAACCACTTGACCGTAGCCCTATCCATCACCGCCTCCCGAGCCGCGCATGGCTGCGCAGCTCATCGCTGTATCAAACAGTGAAGGCGGCGCATTGGCTACTGTCAAAGTTGACAGGTCAGTGGGGATATTTAAGTGTCGCGACGCAAATCCGGCGGGATCGGCAGGTCCTTGAGCGGATCGGGCCGCTTGCCCTTGCCCGCCCGATACTGGCGGATCTGGTAGACGTAGGCCAATACCTGCGCCACGGCCAGGTACAGCCCGGCGGGGATTTCCTGATCGAGGTCGGTGGAATAGAAGATCGACCGCGCCAGCGCCGGTGATTCCAGCAGCAGGATGTCGTTGGCCACGGCGATTTCACGAATCTTGAGCGCGGTAAAGTCGCTGCCCTTGGCCAGCAACATCGGCGCGCCGCCCTTCTCCGGGTCGTACTTGAGGGCGACGGCGTAGTGGGTCGGGTTGGTGATGATCACATCGGCGTCGGGCACCGAGGCCATCATCTTGCGCTGGGACATTTCCCGCTGCAGTTGGCGAATGCGTTGCTTGACCTCCGGGCGCCCTTCCTGGTCCTTGTGTTCGTCGCGCACTTCCTGCTTGGTCATCAGCAGTTTCTTGTGGCTTTCCCACAGCTGGATAGGCGCGTCCACCGCCGCGATGATTATCAGCCCGGCAGACATCCACAACGCGCTCCAACCCACCACTTGCAGGCTGTGGATGATCGCCGACTCCAGCGGTTCATGGGCGATGCGCAGCAAGTCGTCGATGTCGGACGACAACACCGACAACGCCACGAACAGAATCAGGATGAATTTGGCCAAGGCCTTGAGCAGCTCCACCAGGGCCTTGGTGGAAAACATGCGCTTGAGCCCGGCCGCCGGGTTCATGCGGCTGAACTTGGGCGCCATGCTGCTGGCGGCAAACAGCCAGCCGCCGAGGGCGACCGGGCCGATCAGCGCGGCGAGCAGCAAGGTGATCAGGATCGGTTGCACCGCCAGCAGCGCGATCTTGCCCGAATGCAGCAGGTAGAGCCCCATGGAATCCGGGTTGAGCAACACCTCGCGGGGCAAGGTGAAGTTGTGCTTCATCAGCTCCAGCAAGTCCAGCGCCAGGCCACCGCCGTAGATCAGCAAGGCGCCGGCACCGGCCATCATGGTCGCAACGGTATTGAGCTCTTTGGAGCGTGCGATCTCGCCTTTTTCCCTGGAGTCCTTTTTACGTTTCTCCGTGGGGTCTTCTGTCTTGTCCTGACCACTCTCGCTCTCGGCCATGGCTCAGCGCGCCCGTGCCAGGTCACGTAAGAACTGCAAGGCGTCGGTCGCCAGCGGTTGATACTGATTGAGAATGTCAGCCAGGCCGACCCAGAAAATCCCCATGCCCAACACCAGGGTCAAGGGGAAACCAATCGAGAAGATGTTCAGCTGCGGCGCCGCGCGAGTCATCACGCCAAACGCGATGTTGACCACCAGCAACGCCGTGATCGCCGGCAACACCAGCAGCAAGGACGCGCCCAGCACCCAGCCGAGGCGCCCCACCAGTTCCCAGAAGTGGTTGACCACCAGCCCCGAGCCCACCGGCAAGGTGGTGAAACTTTCGGTCATGACCTCGAACGCCACCAGATGGCCGTTCATGGCCAGGAACAGCAAGGTCACCAGCATGGTCAGGAATTGCCCGATCACCGCCGCCGACACACCGTTGGTGGGGTCGACCATGGACGCGAAGCCCATGCCCATCTGCACCGAGATGATTTGCCCGGCGACCACAAACGCCTGGAAGAACAGGCTCAGGGAAAAGCCCAGCATGGCGCCGATCAGGACCTGTTCGGCGATCAACATCAACGCGCTGAGGTCGAGGGCGTTGACCGGCGGCATCGGCGGCAAGCCGGGCACGATCACCACCGTGATCGCCACCGCAAAATACAGGCGCACACGCCGTGGTACCAGGGTGGTGCCGAACACCGGCATGGCCATCAACATGGCCGTGACGCGAAACAGCGGCAGGATGAACGAGGCCACCCAGGTGCTGATCTGGGTGTCGGTCAAGGCCAGTAACGATTGCATCGGCTCAGCCGATCAACTGAGGAATACTGCCATACAGCTGCAGGATGTATTCCATGAAGGTTTGCACCAGCCACGGGCCGGCGACGATCAGGGTGATCAGCATCACCAGCAGGCGCGGCAGGAAGCTCAGGGTCTGTTCGTTGATCTGGGTGGCGGCCTGGAACATCGCCACCAGCAGGCCGACCAACAGGCTCGGCACCACCAGCACGGCGACCATCAGGGTGGTCAGCCACAGCGCTTCACGAAACAGGTCGACGGCAACTTCTGGGGTCATCGCGCTATACCCCTCCGAAACTGCCGGCCAGGGTGCCGATAATCAGCGCCCAGCCGTCCACCAGCACAAACAGCATGATCTTGAACGGCAACGAGATGATCAGCGGCGAGAGCATCATCATCCCCATTGCCATCAGCACGCTCGCCACCACCAGGTCGATGATCAGGAACGGGATGAAAATCATGAAGCCGATCTGGAACGCGGTCTTCAATTCCGAGGTGACGAACGCCGGCACCAGGATGGTCAGCGGGGCCTGGTCCGGCGTGGCGATGTCGGTGCGCTTGGACAGGCGCATGAACAGCTCGAGGTCGCTGGAGCGGGTCTGGGACAGCATGAAGTCCTTGATCGGGCCCTGGGCCTTGTCGATCGCGTCCTGGGCGGTCATTTTCTCCGCCAGGTAGGGCTGCAGGGCTTGCTGGTTCACCTTATCGAACACCGGCGCCATGATGAACAGCGTCAAAAACAACGCCATGCCGGTAAGGATCTGGTTCGACGGCGTCTGTTGCAGGCCCAGGGCCTGACGCAGGATCGAGAACACGATGATGATCCGCGTGAAGCTGGTCATCAGCATGACGAACGCCGGGATAAAACTCAGCGCAGTCATGATCAGCAGGATCTGCAGGCTGACCGAGTATTCCTGCGCGCCGGCCGCATTGGTGCCCAGGGTGATCGCCGGGATCGACAACGGGTCGGCGCCCAGGGCCATCGGCGCGGCCAGCAACAGCATGAGCGTCAGGAACACGCGCATTACTTCTTATCCTTCTGATCCTTGCCCAGCAATTCCATCAGGCGCTGGGCGAATTCTGGCGTGGCGGCCTCGGTCTTGGCCGCGTCCACCGGTGTCTTGAGTACGTGCAACGGGGTAATGCGGCCGGGGGTGAGGCCGAGCAGGATCTGCTCCTCGCCGACCTGCACCAGCACCAAACGATCGCGCGGGCCGAGGGCACGCGAGCCGATCAGCTCGATGACCTGGGCGTTGCCCGGGCCGATACGCTGCACGCGGCGCATCAACCAGGCCAGCACGAAAATCAGGCCGACCACCAGCAACAGGCCGAGCATCAATTGCGTCAACTGCCCGCCGACGCTGCCGACCGCAGGTGCCGCAGCCGCTTGCGCGATCGGCTCAGCCGCCAGGGCGCCCAATGGCAGCGCCAGCAACAGTCCCGCCATGCTGTACTTCATTTCAGCGCAACTTCTTGATGCGTTCGCTCGGGCTGATCACGTCCGTCAGGCGAATGCCGAACTTCTCGTTGACCACCACCACCTCGCCATGGGCGATCAGCGTGCCGTTGACCAGCACGTCCAGCGGCTCGCCGGCCAGGCGGTCGAGCTCGATCACCGAGCCCTGGTTGAGCTGCAGCAGGTTACGGATGTTGATTTCGGTGCTGCCCACTTCCATGGAAATCGACACCGGAATGTCCAGGATCACGTCCAGGTTAGGGCCGTCGAGGGTCACCGGTTCGTTGTTTTTCGGCACGCTGCCGAATTCTTCCATCGGCAGGCGTTTGCCGGCTGGCGCGGAGGCAGCGTCGGCGGCCAGCAGAGCGTCGATATCGTCCTGGCCGACATCGCCGGTTTCTTCCAGGGCCGCAGCCCACTCGTCAGCCAGGGCCTGGTCTTCGGCGGAAGTGTTTTCGTGTTCGGTAGCCATTACATGTCCTCGGCGCAGCAAACAATCATGAATAGGGGGTGCATCAGCGGCGATTGATCGGCTCAATCACCTGCAACGCCAGGTTGCCCTTGTGGGAACCGAGCTTGACCTTGAACGACGGCACACCATTGGCGCGCATGATCAGTTCTTCCGGCAGTTCGACGGGGATCACGTCGCCCGGCTGCATGTGCAGAATGTCGCGCAGGCGCAACTGGCGACGGGCCACGGTGGCGCTCAGGGGCACGTCGACGTCGAGCAGGTCTTCGCGCAGGGCCTTGACCCAGCGTTCGTCCTGGTCGTCGAGGTCGGACTGGAAACCGGCGTCGAGCATTTCGCGCACCGGCTCGATCATCGAGTACGGCATGGTCACGTGCAGGTCGCCGCCACCGCCATCGAGTTCGATGTGGAACGTCGACACCACAATGGCTTCGCTCGGCCCGACGATATTGGCCATGGCCGGGTTCACTTCCGAATTGATGTACTCGAAATTGACTTCCATGATCGCCTGCCAGGCTTCCTTCAAGTCAATGAAGGCCTGCTCCAGCACCATGCGCACCACGCGCAGTTCGGTGGGCGTGAATTCACGGCCTTCGATCTTGGCGTGACGGCCGTCGCCACCGAAGAAGTTGTCCACCAGCTTGAACACCAACTTGGCGTCGAGGATGAACAGCGCGGTGCCGCGCAACGGCTTGATCTTGACCAGGTTGAGGCTGGTGGGCACGTACAGCGAGTGCACGTATTCACCGAACTTCATCACCTGCACGCCGCCCACCGCCACGTCCGCCGAACGGCGCAGCATGTTGAACATGCTGATACGGGTATAACGGGCGAAACGTTCGTTGATCATTTCCAGGGTCGGCATGCGTCCACGGACGATGCGATCCTGGGTGGTCAGGTCGTAACTTTTGACGCTGCCGGGTTCGGCAGCCATTTCGGTCTGTACCAGACCATCGTCGACGCCATGCAACAGCGCGTCGATTTCATCCTGGGACAGCAGGTCTTGCACGGCCATGTCGTGGTCCTACTGCAATACGAAGTTAGTGAAGAGCGCCTGCTCGACCACGACTTTGCCGAGCTCTTTCTGGGCCACTTCCTGCACGCTGGCAGTGACCTTCTGGCGCAGCATTTCCTGGCCCACCGCAGTGGCCAGGCTGTCGAAGCTCTGCCCGGAGAACAGCATCACCAGGTTGTTGCGGATCACCGGCATGTGCACCTTGAGCGCGTCCAGGTCCGCCTGGTTGCGCGCCAGCAAAGTGATGCTCACCTGCAAGTAGCGTTGGCGACCGTTCTGGTTGTAGTTGGCGACAAACGCCGGCAGCATCGGCTCGAAGATTGCCGGTTGCTTGACGTTAGTGGCGGCGTCGGCAGCGGGAGCCGGCTTGCTGGCACTGCTGTGCATGATGTACCAGGTGCCACCCACCGAGGCGCCAATGGCCAGGAGCAGGCCCAGCACAATCAGCAGGATCAGCTTGAGCTTGCCTTTGCCTGCGGGGGGAGTTGCTGCGTCGTCGCTCTTCGCCATGCCAATAATCCGTCACTATTCTGGGATTCATAGATCTACGGAAAGGCAAGAGCAAGTGTTATGCCAGAGTTGTCTGGCGCCAGGGCAACACACATCAAATGTGGGAGGGGGCTTGCTCCCGATAGCAGTGTGTCAGACTCAATATCTTTAACTGATCCACCGCAATCGGGGGCAAGCCCCCTCCCACATTTGGATCTCTATTTGACTCAGGTCAGGCGTAGTAGTCGACCGCGCTGGAGCCAATCACGGTTGAGGTCACGGGCGCGACCGCTTCAGCCACGTCAACGTGACTGCCGGTGTCAGCGCTATCACCCCGCCCGCCGCGACTGCTCACGCCAGGGGTCTGGGCCTGCTGTTGCTGCTGTTCCTGCCCGCGAGACTGGTCGGACACGTTCACGTCCACCTGCCCCATGCCTTGCTGGGCGAACATCTCGCGCAGGCGCCCGGACTGGCTTTCCAGCGCTTCACGGACCACCGCATGGCCGCTCATGAAGCTCACTTGGGCCTGCTGGTCGGGCGTCATGTTGACCTTAATGTCCAGGCGCCCCAGTTCGGCCGGCTGCAGCTGGATTTCGGCCGACTTGAGGTTGGCGCTGGAGAGGTACATTACGCGGTTGACCACTTCTTCGGTCCAGCCGCTCTGGTGCATGGCCAGCGGGGCGTTGGTCACCGGCGGCAAGGCGTTGGCGGTTTTCGGCGTGGCGGCCTGGGTCAGCGCGGCGAGGCGGTTGGCGAAGTCATCCACGCGGGTGTCGCTGCTGGCGTCCTTGAGGTCCTTGAGGCCGTCATCGATCAGCGCGCCGAAGGCTTTGTCGCCGCCCTGGCCGGTGCTGTCCTTGGTGGCTTGTTGATCGACCATGGTGGCCAGGCCTGCCGCGAAGTTCTGCGCGGCGGTCGGTTGATCCAGGGGCGTGGCTGGCGCAGTTTTCTGTGGCGCCTGGCTGCTGGCCGATACATGACCGCCCTGCTCCATCGCCAAGCGTACGGCGGGCATCGCATCTAGGGGGTCGGCTTCGGGGTCGAAGGCGGGTGACTTGGCCGTGTCGACCACTGCGACGGGGGCGGCGGCGGCCGGCTGGGGCTTGTCATCTTCCACGACCGCCACAGGCGCTGGCGTTTCCACCGGCACGGCAACGGGGGTGACCGTGGCGATCAGCGCGGGGTCGACCGGCGGATCAGCCGGCGGCTGTTGCGCCAGGGACGGGTCGGCGGCTGTGTCGGCGGCGTCCTCGTCGGCCTTGGCCGGCTTGGCAGGCAAGGGATTGCCGCTATCGGCAACCGCCGGCGTGCTGGCGGCAGATTGATCGCCGGCTGCCGTCGGCGCCGACTCGCCTGGGGCGTCGGCGGTTTTCAAGGCAGGTTTGGCGCCTTGGTTGGCGAACACTTGAGCGAAGCCAGGGCCCTTGTCCCGTGGGTCCGCAGCCGCTGCCACAGGGGTGGCGGCAGGCGCTTGAGGCTTGGCCGCGGGGGCAGCCTGAAGGAGCGAATTAGGGGCGACTGGCATAGGTAAAGGTCTCCACTGCATGGGGGTCGGGGATGCAGTAACCGGAGATGGAGCAAGAGTCGGGCCAAGTCGCCCAGAAGCAGCTAAATGCGCCTTGAAATAATTCAGAGACTGAAGCGCTGCCGCTCCGACTCATACAGCGGCCGGACCAGGGCAAACTCATGATCGATCTGATCGACCAGAGCCCCGAGGTCCGCCGTCGTGCCAACGGACTCCACTTCCAGGCGCTGACACAACTGCGCCAGTCGCACCGCCCCAAGGTTGCCGCTGCTGCCCTTGAAGCTATGGGCGATGCGCCCCAGCGCCTTGGCGTCATCACGCGCCTTGCGCAAGGCGGTGACGCGCTCTTCGGAGTCATGAAGGAAGGTCTCCAGCAACCGTGGGTACTCGTCCTCCATCACCTCCTGCAAGCCCGACAGCACGTCGGGGTCCAGATGAATCTCAGCCACTTGCTCGCTCCTTGATCAAGAATCGGCGGATTATGCCAGAGCCTCCCAGCAAAACTCCACGCAGACACTGCGCCCGCCATCGGACCAGCGTACCGCGCTGCAAAGTTGACGCACCAGGCTCAAGCCGCGGCCAGACAGACGGTCAGCATCCAGCGGCCGCGCCAGCACCTCGTCAACATCGAAGCCAGGCCCGCTGTCCTCGACACGCAACGTCATCTTGCCGCCTTTTGCAGTCGGGGACACCTGCACATGTATCCGGATATGGCCGCTGTTCAATTTCGCCAGCCGCTCGTTGCGCAGGCGGTAGTACTGCGCAAACCCTTCGGCATCTTGTTTGAGCTGCGAATCCAGCCCCAGTACCCCATGTTCGAGGGCATTGGCATACAACTCGGCCATCACCGTGTAGAGCGCACCGCTCTGCTCACGCAGGCCGTGGACCTCCAACAGTAATTGCAGCAGATACGGCAATGGGTTGTAGCGCCTGAGGGTCTGCGCGCGAAATTCAAAACTCACCGACCAATTCAGCGGGCACGACTGGCCACTGTCGGAATACATAGGTTCCGCCACGCGCAGCGGTTGGCCGGACAGCAAGGTGATTTCAACCATGCTGACGTCGTCCCGTGCCTCACCGCGAAACGCCGCCAGCGCCTGCTCGATATCCTCGAACAAGCGGTCGGGCTCGCGGTTGGCGGCAAACACCTGCTGCAAACGCTCGGCGCCGAACAACTGGTCGTTGGCGTCGGCGGTGTCCAGCACCCCATCGGAGAGCAGGAACACCCGGTCGCCCAGGGCCATGGGCCAGACTTCGGTGCTGTCATCGAATGCCTGGGCCGACAGCACGCCCAACGGCAGATGCCTCGACATCAACGGCGTGCGCTTGCCGGTAGCGACCTCATGCACATAGCCCTCGGGCATGCCGCCGTTCCACACCTCCACCACGCGCCGCTCGGTGCTCAGGCACAACAGTGTGGCGCAGCAGAACATGTCCACCGGCAGGATGCGCTTGAGCTTGGCGTTCATCTCGCGCAGGGTCTGCGTCAGCCCATAGCCCTTGGCGGTCATGCCATAAAACACTTCGGCCAGGGGCATGGCACCGATGGCCGCCGGCAGGCCGTGGCCGGTGAAATCGCCGAGCAACACGTGCATGTCGCCGGACGGCGTATAGGCCGCCAGCAACAGGTCCCCGTTGAACAGTGCATAGGGCGATTGCAGGTAGCGGATATTCGGCGCCGCGTTGATGCAACCCGAATGCGCGACCTTGTCGAACACGGCCTTGGCGGTGCGCTGCTCATGTAACAAGTAATCGTTGTGACGGGCGATCTGGTCACGCTGCTGCAGCACCGTGGCTTGTAGCCGCCGCAGGCGGTCCATGGCGTTGATCTTGGCGGCCAGAATCAACTGGTTATAGGGCTTGGGCAGGAAATCGTCGCCGCCGGCGTCCAGACACTCGGCCAGTGCGGCGCTTTCGCGCAGCGAGGTCAGGAAGATGATGGGGACCAACTGCTCGCCCGCCAATTGCTTGATCCAGCGCGCGGCGAGAAAACCATCCATCACCGGCATCATCGCGTCCATCAACACCAACTGCGGGCGCTCGCGCGCAAACACCTCAACGGCTTGCTCGCCATTGGTCGCGGTGAGCACATGGTGACCCTGACGCCGCACGATGGTCGACAACAACAGCAAGTCGGCGGCACTGTCTTCGGCAATCAGGATGGTCAGCGGCTCGGATAAGGGCGCCAGGACTCTCACGAGATATCGAAAAGCTTGTCGAAATTGGAAATGGCGAGGATTTTGCGCACGTCCGTGTTGCTGTTGGTCACGCGCACGTCTGAATTATCGCCACCGGCATGGTCCCGCAGCAGCAGAAGCATGCCCAGAGCCGAGCTGTCCATATACGTGGTTTCTTTCAGGTCCACGACGTACGACTCAGGCACCTTATAGAACCGCTCGTAGGCATCACGAAATGCCTGGTGGCTGCCGAAATCGAACCGGCCCTTGATCGTGATCGTCAACTTCTTCCCATCCAGGGATACATCTGGCTCGATCGACATGTGACTGCTTCCTTGTCATTGGCACTAGACACAAGGTGTAGCAGCTGAACTGGATGTGAGCAACACAGCATTTCAAATGTGCCCTGTTTCCCTGGTTAGAACTGTTCCTGGCGGGGCAGGCGCTGGGACAGCTCATCCAGCAGCTTTTGTTCACGCTTGTCCTCAATGGCCCGCGCTTCGTCGAGATAGCGCTGCACCAATTTGCGCAAACCTTCGACGCGGGCGAACGCCGCTTGCCAGCTTTCGCGCGCCTTATCGAGGTTGTTCTGGTGCCAGGCCAGGCTCTGGCGCTGTTGGCCGACGGCGGTTTCCAGTTGGTTGAGAAAGCCCTGGTACCCCATCAGCCACTGGCCCGACACGCCCTTGCTGCCGCGCTCGATCCACTGTTGCTGATACTCGAGGCGAAAGCGCTCGAGGTCGCCCAGCTTGCTTTCCGCCAGGCGCACCTGGCCCTGGAAATAGCCCAGGCGCTGCACAGCGGTCTTTTCGGCCTTTTCGGCCATTTCCACCACCGGGGCCAGGCGCGCGGCGCGGCTGTTGGCCATGGCTTAGCCGCCTGGCGCGGGGGCGAAGATGGACTGCAGATGCGCTTCGCTTTCGCCCATGCTGATTTTGTCGTTCAGCCCCTGGCGCAGGTAGGTCACCAACTGCGGTTGCAGCGCAATGGCCAGGTCGGTCTCGCGATCGCCGCCGGCCACGTAGGCGCCAACGCTGATCAGGTCGCGGCTCTGCTGATAACGCGACCACAGCTGCTTGAAGTATTGCGCGCGGGCCATGTGCTCCGGCGTCACCACCGCCGGCATCACCCGGCTGATGGACGCCTCGATATCAATGGCCGGGTAGTGCCCTTCTTCGGCCAGGCGCCGCGACAGCACGATGTGCCCGTCAAGCACGCCCCGCGCCGAGTCGGCAATCGGGTCCTGTTGGTCATCGCCTTCGGACAACACGGTGTAGAACGCGGTGATCGAGCCCCCGCCGGCCTCGGCATTACCGGCCCGCTCCACCAGCTTGGGCAGCTTGGCGAACACTGACGGCGGATAGCCCTTGGTTGCCGGCGGCTCGCCGATGGCCAGGGCGATCTCGCGCTGGGCCTGGGCGAAACGGGTGAGCGAGTCCATCAGCAACAGGACATTCTTGCCCTTGTCGCGAAAATATTCGGCGATGCGCGTGCAGTACATGGCGGCGCGCAGGCGCATCAGCGGTGCATCATCCGCCGGCGAGGCGACGACCACCGAACGCTTGAGCCCTTCCTCACCGAGGCTGTGCTCGATGAATTCCTTGACCTCACGGCCACGCTCGCCGATCAGCCCGACCACGATGATGTCGGCCTCGGTAAAGCGCGTCATCATGCCCAGCAACACCGATTTACCCAC
Source organism: Pseudomonas sp. R2-37-08W (assembly GCF_003851705.1). NCBI lineage: Bacteria > Pseudomonadati > Pseudomonadota > Gammaproteobacteria > Pseudomonadales > Pseudomonadaceae > Pseudomonas > Pseudomonas sp. R2-37-08W. The sequence continues at coordinate 4,032,939 of NZ_CP027728.1, forward strand.
ACCGGTACCGGCGAACAGGCCCAGGCGCTGGCCGCGACCGACCGTCAATAAACCGTTGATGCTGCGGATACCCACATCCAGCGGCACGCTGATGGGATTACGGTTGAGCGGGTTGATGGTGGGGCCGTCCATCGGCACCCAGTCCTCGGCTTTCATGCCGCCCTTGCCATCCAGCGCGCGACCGGCGCCGTCGAGTACGCGGCCGAGCATGCTCATGCCCATCGGCAGGCGCCCGGTGTCGGCCAGCGGCACCACGCGGGCACCTGGGGCGATACCGGCGAGGCTGCCCACCGGCATCAGGAAAATCTTGTTGCCGGAAAAGCCCATCACTTCGGCTTCGACCTGCACCGGGTGGTAGCTGTCGTCGTTGATCACCATGCAGCGGCTGCCCATGGCGGCACGCAAGCCTTCGGCTTCAAGGGTCAGGCCGACCATGCGCAACAGGCGCCCTTCAAGGATCGGCTGGCCGGGCAACTCAGTGGCCTCGGCGTAGCTGCCCAGGCGTTTGGCGAAGCTGGTGCGGTCAAGGCGCATCGGTGGCGTCCAGATCAACGCTCAGGTCAGGCTCGGCCGGGTGCAGCACCTGCTCATGCAACTGGTCGAGCAATTTGGTCATGATCTGGCTGATGCGGGTTTCCACCGTGGCATCGATGCGGCTGTGCTCGGTCTCGACGCGGCAGCCACCGGGCTGCAACGCCGCGTCCTCGACGATGCGCCAGGTTTCTTCATGGCGCTCGCGCAAGGCTTTGACCTGCTCGAAATCCTGCGGGTTGATGTACAGCCGCACGTTGCCGACACCCAGGGGCAGCAGCTTGAGGGCTTCGCGCATCACGCTTTCGATCTGGCCGGAATCCAGCACCAGTTCACGCTGGATCACTTGGCGCGTGATGTGCTGCACCAGGCCGACCATGGATTTTTCCAGCTGCGCGTCCTGTTCGGCGATGGGGTCGAACAGGTTGCCCATCAAGCGCTCCAGGCTGGCCAATTGGCCACTGAGGGCTTCTTCGGCTTCCTGGCGAACCTTGAGGGTGGTGCTGCGAAAGCCGTCTTTTTCACCGGCCGCGAAGCCTTCGTTGTAAGCCTCCTGGCGGATGGCTTCCAACTCTTCAAGGGTCAGCGGCTGGACTTCTTCCAGCGGCACTTCTTCCATCTGTGCCGGCGGTTCCTCCACCGGCTCAGGTTCTGGCTCCGGCACGTGGGGGTCGAAGCTGGGCAACGACCAGATGTCGAACCCGCCGACATCCCGCGCGCGAATCAGGTCGCTGGGCGTCTCATCTTTGTTCGACATGCGGGGCGCCTTAAATCATTTCTTCGCCGCCCTTCCCGCCGAGAACGATTTCTCCGGCTTCGGCCATACGGCGGGCAATGGTGAGGATCTCTTTCTGCGCGGTTTCCACGTCGCTGACGCGTACCGGGCCCTTGGCTTCCAGGTCGTCGCGCAACAGTTCGGAGGCACGCTTGGACATGTTCTTGAAGATCTTTTCCTTGACGCCCTCGTCCGAGCCCTTGAGGGCCAGCACCAGCACGTCGGACGACACTTCGCGCAGCAACGCCTGGATGCCACGGTCGTCGACATCGGCGAGGTTGTTGAACACGAACATCAGGTCTTCGATCTGGCCGGACAGGGTGTCGTCGATCTCGCGGATCGAGTCCATCAACTGGCCTTCGACCGAGCTGTCGAGGAAGTTCATGATGTCGGCTGCACGCTTGATCCCGCCCAGGGTGGTGCGCGAGGCGTTCGAGTTGCCCGAGAACTGCTTCTCGAGAATCGTGTTGAGTTCTTTCAGCGCCGCCGGCTGCACGGTGTTCAGCGACGACACGCGCAGGATGATGTCCAGGCGCACTTTATGGTCGAAGTGGCCGAGCACTTCGCCGGCCTGGTCCGGGTCCAGGTAGGCCACGACAATGGCCTGGATCTGGGGGTGTTCGTAGCGAATCACGTCGGCGACCGCGCGCGGCTCCATCCACTTCAGGCTGTCGAGGCCACTGGTGTTGCCGCCCAGCAGGATGCGGTCGATCAGGCCGTTGGCCTTGTCTTCGCCCAGGGCCGAGGTGAGCATTTTGCGGATATAGCTGTCGGAGCCGACGCCCAGGCTGGTCTGGTCGCCGACGATCTCGACGAACTCGCTCATCACCTGTTCGACTTGCTCGCGGTGCACATTGCGCATCTGCGCCATGGCCACGCCGACGCGCTGGACCTCTTTGGGGCCCATGTGGCGCAGCACTTGGGCGGCGTCGGTCTCGCCCAACGACAGCAGCAGCACGGCGGCTTTGTCGACCCGGGAGAGCTTGGCAACAGCGACTCGATCATTCATCAGCGTTAATCCACTCTTTCACGACCTGGGCCACACGGCCCGGGTCTTCTGCCACCAGACTCTTGATTGCGTTCAACTGAGCGTCATAGCCTTCGCTCGGGCTCGGCAACAGGATGCTTTGCGGGCCGCCCAGGCTGACGCGGTCGTTGGCCAACTCGCCGTCCAGGCCACCCATGCCGCCCAGTTCGACGTCGCTACCGGCCAAGGCCAGTTGTTTCTTGCCATGCCCGGTGATGTTGTTGAGTACCGGCCGCAGCACACCAAATACCAGCACCAGGATGAACAACACTCCCAGCACTTGCTTGACGATGTCCCAGAACCACGGCTGGGTGTAGAACGCCGGGTCGGCGATCACTTCGCCGCGCTCGGCGGAGAATGGCATGTTGATTACGCTGACACTGTCGCCACGGCTGGCGTCGAAGCCGACGGCGTCCTGCACCAGGCGGGTGAAGCGCGCCAATTCGTCGGCGCTCCAGGGTGCGCGGGTAACGGCACCGTCAGCGGCGTTGACCTTGACCTGGTCATCGACCACCACCGACACCGACAGGCGATTGATCTTGCCCTGCTGCTGCTTGGTGTGGCTGATGGAACGGTCGAGCTCGAAGTTCTTGGTGGACTGGTTACGCTTGTCCGCCGGGTACGGCGCGAGCATCGGCTGGCCGGTAGCCGGGTCCATGATCTGCTGGCCGTTGGCGTCCAGCAGCGGTTGGCCGGCTGCAATCGCGCCAGCGGTGGCAGCGGCGCCACCGGTGGTTTGCGGGGCGGAAGCAGGTGCCGGTGGCTGGTTGCTCAGGGCCCCCGGTACGCCTTGCGGGCCGTTGCTGGCGGTGCGTTGTTCACTGGTGGATTGCTCGCTGCGCAGGGCGGGCTGGTCCGGATTGAATTGCTCGGACGTCGATTCGACGGCGCTGAAGTCTACGTCGGCAGATACTTCAGCCTTGTAGCGGTCGTTGCCCAGCACCGGCTGCAGGATGTTATGCACGCGCTGGGTGAGCATGCTTTCCATGCGACGGCTGTAGTCGAACTGCTTGCCGGCCTGGGTCAGCGCGGAGTTTTCGGCCATGTCGGACAGCAGGTTGCCCTTCTGGTCGACCACGGTGATCTGCGACTTGCTCAACTCCGGCACGCTGGTGGCCACCAGGTTGATGATCGCCAATACCTGGCCAGGCTCCAGGGAGCGGCCGGAAAACAGTTCGACCAATACCGAGGCACTCGGCTTGCGTTCGTCACGCACGAACACCGAGCTTTTCGGGATGGCAAGGTGTACGCGGGCACCCTTGACGTTATTCAGGCTGGAAATGGTCCGCGCCAGTTCGCCTTCCAGGCCACGACGGTAGCGGGTGGCTTCCATGAACTGGCTGGTGCCCAGGCCCTGGTCCTTGTCGAGGATTTCAAAGCCGATATTGCTGTCGGACGGCGTGACGCCGGCGGCCGCCAGTTTCATCCGCGCACGCGCCACATCGTCGGCCTTGACCAGCAAGGCACCAGAGTTGGGCTCCACGGTGTAGGCGATGTCGGCGGCGGCGAGGGTTTCCATGATCTGCTTGGAATCCATGCCCGCCAGGCTGCCGTACAGCGGCCGGTAATCAGGCTGCTGCGACCACAACACCACGGCAAAACCAATCGCCACGCTGGCAGCCAGGCCGACCATCAGGCCCACCTGACGCAACATGGTCATTTCGGAGAGGTTTTCCAGGAACGACAGGCCAAACAGCGGCGGCTTGCCGTCTGTCTTGGCGGGTACGTTGTCCACGACTGCTTCTGCCATGACTTAAATCTCGCCCTTAAACCGGCATCTGCATGATGTCTTGGTAAGCCTGAACCAGCTTGTTACGCACTTGGGTCAAGGCCTGGAAGGAAACACTGGCCTTTTGCGAGGCGACCATCACATCGGTGAGGTCCACGCCGCTTTTACCGATCTCGAACGCGGTCGCCAACTGGCTGGACGCCTGCTGGGTATCACTGACTTTATTGATTGCCTGACCGAGCATGTCGGCAAAACTGCTTTGGCCCAATTCCGGCGCTGGCGCGACAGATTTCGGTTGAGCCATGGCATCCATTTGCATGGAGCGCATATCCAACATCAACCGATTGAACTCAATACCCTGGCTCATGACCTTCTCTCTCCGACGACCCGCAATTTTTTGACACTACGCAGCGGTTACCAGGGGAGGTGCAACAAGGGTGCCAGCTTCGTTGCGACTCGTAAGAAAAGCCGACAAAGCTTGTCAGTCTAGGCTTTGCTCAGGTGGCGAAAAGATACGCTTCCACATCCATGCCCGCGTCGCGCATCTGCGCCAGCTTGTAGCGCAGGGTGCGCGGGCTGATGCCGAGGCGCTCGGCCGCTTCTTTGCGGCGGCCGCGCTCGGCGCGCAGGGTGTCGATGATCATCTGGAATTCGCGCCGGCGCAGGTCATCGCCCAGGGCGCCGGCCGATTCGGCTTCGGCAAGCACCGGTGCCGGCGCCAGGCTCGGCAACGGCGCCACGCCATTGCCCATGGCCAGGCAGAAATCCTGGGGCTGGATCAAGCCGCCCTGCTGCAGGATCAGCGCGCGCTGGATCGCATTGTCCAGCTCGCGCACATTACCCGGCCAGGGGTAAGCGACCAGGCAGGCCTGGGCCTCGGCCGATAGCCGCGCCTGGGCGTGTTTCATTTTTTTGACGTGGTTGTTCAGCAGGCGCTCGGCCAGGGGAATGATATCGGCCGGGCGTTCGCGCAACGGGCGCCAGGCCAGCGGGAACACCGACAGGCGATAGAACAAGTCTTCGCGAAAGCGCCCCGCCGCCACTTCGCCCGCCAAGTCGCGGTTGGTGGTAGCGACCACGCGGATGTCCAGCTGGATCGGCTTGCGTGCGCCCACCCGCTCTACTTCGCGCTCCTGCAACACGCGCAACAACTTGGCTTGCAAGCCCAGGGGCATTTCCGAGATTTCGTCGAGCAGAATGGTGCCGCCGTCGGCCTGTTCGAACTTGCCGGCCTGGGCTGCGATAGCCCCGGTGAACGAGCCCTTCTCATGGCCAAACAGGGTGGCTTCGAGCATGTTGTCCGGGATCGCCGCGCAGTTGATCGCGATAAACGGCTGCTGGGCACGGCTGGATTGCTGGTGGATATAGCGCGCCAGCACTTCCTTGCCGGTGCCGGACTCGCCGGAAATCAACACCGTGGAATCGCTGCGTGCCACACGGGCCGCCAATTCCAGCAATTGCGCGCTGGCCGGTTCGAAGGCGATCGGGCCCTCACCCGCCACCGCCGAGATGACGCCCAGGGCATGCCGGGCGACCAGTTCGATCAGCGCCTTGGGCTCGAACGGTTTGACCAGATAATCCGCCGCCCCCTGGCGCATGGCGTCCACGGCCCGCTCCACGGCGCCATGGGCGGTCATCAGCAGCACCGGCAATTGCGGCTGGCGTGCGCGCAGCAGGCCGAGCAACTGGTGGCCGTCCATGCCGGGCATGTTCACATCGCTGACCACCAGGCTGAACGCCTCCTGCTGCACCGCCTCCAAGGCCTCCTCGGCAGAGCCGACCGCGCGGTAGTCATGGCCCGCCAACAGCAGCGTGTCAGCCAATGCTTCACGCAGGGCGCGATCGTCTTCAACCAATAAAACCTTGATAGCCATGATCCTTTTACTCCGCGCTCGCCGCGCTGGAAAACAGCGGCAAGGTCATCAATGCACAGGTGCCGCGCCCCAACCGGGAGCGCAACTGCAATTCTCCCTGATGCGCACGGGCCACTGCCTTGACCACGGTCAGGCCCAGGCCGGTGCCGTTGGTCTTGGTGGTGAAAAAAGGTTCGCCCAAGCGCTGCAGCACGGCCGGCGCGATACCGCTGCCGCTGTCGCTGATGCACAGGCGCAGGGTTTGCTCGCGGCGATATAGGTGCACCTTGAGGCGTGCACCGGGGCCGCTGGCCTGGGTGGCGTTTTCGATCAGGTTGAGCAGCGCGCCGACCAGGGTGTCACGGTTGCACAGCAACTCGCCGTGGTGGCTGTCGCACTGCCAGCGCAGGCTGGCGCCCTGGATATGCGTGGCCGCCGCCGCTTGCAGGACCTGCATCAAACCGGCCGGGGTCAGGCGGTCGGTCAACGGCAATTCGCCACGGGCAAACACCAGCATGTCGCGCACCTGATGTTCCAACTCGTGCAGGCGCTCCTTGAGACGCCCGGCAAAACGCTGGTGGGTGGCCGCCGGCAACTGCTCATCAGTCAAATGACTGGCGTAGATCAACGCCGCCGACAACGGCGTGCGGATCTGATGCGCGAGGGACGCGACCATCCGCCCCAACGACGACAATCGCTCATGCCGCGCCAGTTGATCCTGCAGGTGACGGGTTTCTGTCAAATCGTTGAGCAGCACCAACTGGCCCGGCTCAGCATCCAGGGACCGAGTGGCGATGGACAGGCGGCGCCCGTCTTTAAGGGACACTTCGTGGCCGTCATCCTCACGCGGCGCGAAGCAGCGGGTGATGACGTGGCGCCACAGCTCGCCTTCCAGCGGCAGGCCGAGCAAGTCGCAGGCCGCCGGGTTGGCTTCGCGCACACGGCCCTGGTCATCGATGACGATCACGCCACCGGGCAACAGCGAAAGCAGATTCTGCAGGCGGTTGGCCAGGCGTTCTTTTTCGGCCAGTTCCTGCATGCGCTGGGCGCTGACCACCGCGAGTTCGCCTTTAAGCTCGGACACCCGGGCTTCAAGCAGACTGTAGGAATCGGTCAGCTGGCTCGACATCTGGTTGAACTGCGAGAACGCCTGTTCAAGACCCTGACGGGTCGGCGGCTCTACAGGCGAAACCAGCCCCTGGATGGCAGGGGCCGGAGATAGTTGGGCGGCGTGGGGCATCATGCTCTCTCGCTTGGCTGACCGTCAGTTAAACGGAACGTTGCGAGGGCTGTAGCAATACCCGTGCCGAAAAAAAACTACCTAAGAATCAAGCGGTTGAAAAACAGGCGTCAATCATCCGCCTGTTCATCGCCCTCTTTGCGGCTCATACCGTACTTGCGCATCTTTTCCACCAGGGTGGTGCGACGGATACGCAGGCGCTCGGCGGCACGCGCGACGATGCCGTTGGCGTCGTCCAGGGCCTGCTGGATCAGGCCTTGTTCCAGGTTGCCGAGGTAGTCCTTGAGATCAAGGCCTTCCGGCGGCAGCATGGCCGTGGCGCCGAAGTCCGGCGCATGGCCGTTGATCGCCACGCGTTCTTCCATGTCGCTGCGCAGGCTGTCGACCAACTGCTCGTCTTCATCGTCGACGTAGCGGAATTTCTTCGGCAACTCGACCACGCCGATCACACCGTAGGGGTGCATGATCGCCATGCGTTCCACCAGGTTGGCCAGCTCGCGGACGTTGCCCGGCCAGCCGTGGCGGCACAGCGACATGATCGCGGCGGAGTTGAAACGGATGGAGCCGCGTTTTTCGTGCTCCATGCGCGAGATCAGTTCGTTCATCAACAGCGGGATGTCTTCCACGCGCTCACGCAGCGGCGCCATCTCGATTGGGAATACGTTGAGGCGGTAATACAAGTCTTCGCGGAAGCTGCCGACCTCGATCATGCTTTCGAGGTTCTTGTGGGTCGCGGCAATGATGCGCACATCCACGCTCTGGGTCTTGTTGCTGCCCACGCGCTCGAAGGTGCGCTCCTGCAACACGCGCAGCAGCTTGACCTGCATTGGCAACGGCATATCGCCGATCTCGTCGAGAAACAGCGTACCGCCATTGGCCAGTTCGAAGCGCCCGGCACGGCTGGTGATCGCGCCGGTAAAGGCGCCCTTCTCGTGGCCGAACAATTCGCTTTCCAGCAGCTCTGCCGGGATCGCCCCGCAGTTGACCGGCACGAACGGCCCGTCGCGACGCTTGGAATGGTAATGCAGGTTGCGCGCGACCACTTCCTTGCCGGTGCCCGACTCGCCCAGGATCAGCACGCTGGCGTCGGTGTCGGCCACTTGCTGCATCATCTGGCGCACGTGCTGGATCGCCCGGCTGGTGCCGACGAGGCTGCGGAACAAGTTGGGTTCACGGTGACGGCCGCGCTCGCGGGCCTGGTCGTACATCTCGCGATAGACTTGGGCGCGGTGCAGGGAGTCGAGCAGCTTGCTGTAGCTGGGGGGCATTTCCAGGGTTGAAAGTACCCGGCGGCGCTGGTCTTCAGGCAGGTCGACGGAAGAAATATCGCCCATCAGCAACACGGGAAGGAACTCATCCCAGGTTGACAGTGTCTTTAACAAGCCCAAAACAGCGCCAGGAGCGTTTACCGTCCCGATCAGCACACAAATGACTTCACGGCTCGACGCCAACGAGCTGACCGCCTGCTGCCAATCATGGCTACCGCAGGGCAAATTTTCTTCACCGAGAAAATTTAAAATCACCGCTAAATCGCGGCGGCGGACGCTATCGTCATCGATCAGCAGAATTTTGGTTTCACGCCACATGCAATAGCAACTTCCCTAGTAAAACTTCCTGCCCCGGAATGAGGGCAATCAAGACGTCTGTAAGACTTATCTTCTACTAGACGTCTGAAATCTGAAAACAGCACTAGTTAAGTCAAAAATGCTGGCACAGTCAAATATATGACGCGCCGTTCGGACCAACCGCGCCCCTATCAGCCGAACAGATGGTAAACCTTTGACGCATTTTTCGCTTGGTTGATCTGCGACATCTCTTCGAATATCGCCTGGCGCTCGCCGGTCGTCACCTCAAGCAACTGCTGGTACACCGCCAACAGTGCCTCCAGCTTTTCCCGCAACGCATCCTCGTCCACCGGCGCTTCGCTGAGCACGTTATCGATCACATTGCGACAGCCCAGGTCCAGCTCGCCAATGGCGTCCCAGTTGCGCGCAGCCAGTGCGTCGACCAGGGCTTCACGGGTTTCATCAATGCGTTGCAGTGCGTGGCTCATGACGTGCTCCTTAAGGCTTCAGGCCTTATTCTGCTACTGCCTGTTGCGCCGCAATGGCGTCCCAGCCTTCTTTTACGGTGATCAGCAAACGAGCCACTTCGTCGATCATGTCGGCGTCGTTATGCAGGTTCGCTTCCATCAAGCGGTTAGTCATATATGCATACAAACTTTCCAACTGCTGAACGTAGGCCGGGTTATCACTCTTTTCTGCATCCAGGCCGTCACGCAGGCCGATCACGATATCAATCGCCTTGCCGAGCATCAGGCCCTTGGCAGCGATGTCGCCACGCGCCAGCGCCCCTTTGGCCTGGGCCATGCGGTCCAGACCGCCTTCCATCAGCATCTGCACCAGGCGATGCGGGCTCGCCTCGGAGATCTGGGCATGGGAATTAACCTTCTGGTATTGGCGAAGGGCTCGCATGGGATTCATGGTTCTACCTCGTGACAGGCGACAGCGAAAAGGATTTCAGTAACCATTATGTCGACTGGGCTGCTAGAAACTTTAACCCCGATGGTCCTGTAAAAAACAAAGCCCAGGTCAGATGACCCGGGCTTTTTTCATGCATTCAGTCAATTGTTTTTCTGGTTGTTCAGCGCGTTGAGCGTGCCCATGATGTTGTTACTTTGCTGGCGTAACTGGGCGACCAGCGAATCCATCGCCGCGTATTTGCGTGTCAGGCTGGCTTGCAGATCCGCCACATGCACGTCTAGTTCCGCCTGGTCCTTGCTCAAGGTCTTGAGACTATCGGATAGAGCGGTCGTGCGCGTCGCGAAGATACCGGTGGTCGCTTTGGCATAACCTTCAGTGGCATTGGTCATGCGTGCCAGCAACCCGGTCTTGCCGCTGAACATACTGCTGATATCTGCCGAGTTGGTCAGCGCAATCTTGTCGAAGGTTTTGTCATCCATGGTCAACAGACCGGTACCGGAGTCGGTACTGATACCGAATTGTGCCAGGGACTTGATGGTGCCATTCCCGGACAAGGCGTTGAACTCGGCGCGCAAGGAGCTTTGCAGCGAGCGCATGTTGGCGTCACCGGTCAAGGTCGCCGATACCGAGTTACCCGCCGCGTCCTTGGTCACCTTGGTTTCGGCATTCATCGCCTTGAGCAAAGCGTTATAGCTGTCGACAAAGCCTTTGACCCCGGACTTGAGCGCCGCGGTGCTGGTACTCACGGAAATCGTCGTGGTTGCCTTCGGCCCGTCCGGGTCCTTCGTATCCACGGGCGGTGAAACCGACAGCAGCTTGATGCTGACCCCGCTCACCGCGTCCGTGATGTTGTTGGTCTTGGACGTATAGGGCACGTTATCGATGGTGTACTCGGCGTTCTGCGGCGTATCGATCACTTTGTAGCCGGTATCAATACCCGAGTTGCCCGACAACGTCAGGTCCGAGCCGACGCCACCCGTGGTGGAAGTCAACACCATGCGCGAGCCGGTGGAGTCGGTAACGATGTTGGCACTAAGCCCGACGGTGCCGAACTGGGTGTTGATCGAGTCACGCACCTGCTGCAGGGTTGCGCCCGGCGGCACGCTCAGATCAAACTTTTTACCCGACTGGGAGATGGTCAGGGTGGTTGCGGTATCGCCCTTGTTAACCACTGTCGAAGCGCCGCCAGCCAGGGTGACCGTGGACAGTTTGGAAGGCTGGGCGAGTTTATTGACCACCAGGTTGAAGCTGCCGTTGGCAGCGCCCTGGGCGGTGGTCATGGTCGCGACCTTTTCATTTGACGAAGTGCCGGTCAGGCCACTGAAGCTGTTGTCGTCGGTCATGCTTTTGATGGCGCCACGGAAAGCGTCCAGCGCCGACTGGATTTTGCCGATCGACGACAGCTGGGTAGTCGCTTTCTGTGACTGGGTATTGATCTGGGTCTGCTTCGGCGCCCGATCGGCGTCGACCAAAGCTTTTACGATGCCCTGGATGTCGATGCCAGAACCCACACCGTTTACCGTTGTACTCGCCATCGTCTTTCTCCTAATACGGCTGCTGGCGTTTTCTTGACGAACCGCACTTCAAGAAAACAGCGCAACAAGTTTCATGCCAGTTCAGACCTTTTCATCGAACAGCACATGACTGGCGGTGGCCAGATTTTGTGCCAGCTTCAAGGCCGTTTCCGACGGAATCTGGCGGATCACTTCACCACTTTCAGTGGCGATGACCTTGACCACGACCCGATGGGTGGAATCATCAATGGAAAAATCCAGTTTGCGCTGGGCCGCTTGTACGAACTCTCGAATATCGGTGACTGCTTTTTCCAGGTCAGCCCGTTTCGGCTCACCGGCGGTCGGCACGATCGCCTCGACCTTGGTTTTGTCTTTGTCCGCAACCACCGTGGTGGCCGGGCCTTGAGGGGCTACCGGTGGATAAGACGAGGCCAGCTTTACACTCATGTCCATGTCCAATCTCCTCTACAACCGAAAAGACGAAAGGGCACGTAAACGCGCCCTTCCGTCAGTTACCAAGCGCCGTTATTACTGAAGCAGCTTCAGTACAGCGGATGGCAGTTGGTTGGCCTGCGACAGGATCGCGGTAGCAGCCGACTGCAAGGTTTGTTGCTTGGTCAACTCAGCTGTTTCAGCAGCGAAGTCGGTGTCTTGAACGGTGGAGCGTGCAGCGGTGGAGTTTTTCTGAATGTTGGTCAGGTTGTCTACAGTAGTGGTCAGACGGTTCTGAACAGCACCCAGGCCCGAACGAGTGCTATCGATGCCGCCGATAGCCTTGTCCAGTACCGCGATAGCAGCCTGTGCGTTGAAAGCGCTGCTTACGTCGGTCTGTGCAACAGTGGTCTTGGCCGAAGCTGCGGCAGTACCTGCTGCGGCGAACAGACCGGTCACACCAGCACCGTTCAGCGCGTAGCCTTTGGACGAATCCAGGTTCACTGCACCGGTAGCGATCAGGCCGTCGGCCAGAGCGACGCCGGTACCGAAGGCACCTTTACCGTCTTTGGTAGCAACAGTGATCGAACCGGCGTCAGTGGAGGCGCTGAAGTTCAGGTTCTCACCGGAGTCGGACTTGACCGACAAAGTGCCTTTGGATTCGTCATAGTTGACGCTGATACCCAGTTTTGCAGAGTTGGATTTCAGTTGGTCAGCCAGGCTGGCGGTATCGGTTACACCGGTGAAAGTGGTGGCTTGGCCGCCAACAGTCATAGTGAAGGTAGCAGGCGCGGTCTTGGCGGCAGCACCCACGCTGAATTGAGCTTCAGTGCTGGCGGAAGCGCTCAGGCCACCTACAGCGCCGTTCAGTTGGCTGGCGATGGTTTTCGCCGATGCGCCTGCTGCTACGGTAACAGTAGCGGTCTGGCCGTTACCGGTGATACCGATATCGCCACCGGCAACACCTGTGGTGCTAGGTGCAACGCCGACGCTCTTGATCTGCTGCGAGCCGATGTTGTTAGCAGCAACGTTGTCCAGGGACAGGTTGATGGTTTCGTTGGCATTGGCGCCAACCTGGATGGCTTTGGTGCCGTACGAACCGTCGAGCAGTTTCTGGCCACCGAAGGTAGTGGTTTGCGAGATACGGGTCAGTTCCGAAGTCAGCGCCTGGTATTCTTCCTGGTTGGAAGTACGGTCAGCGTCGCTCAGGGAGCCGGTAGCCGAGGACAGAGCCAGGGTACGCATCTTTTGCAGAATGTCGGTCGAAGCCTGCATTGCGCCTTCAGCGGTTTGCGCGATGGAGATACCATCGTTGGCGTTCTTTACAGCTTGGCCCAGGCCGTTGATTTGGCTGGTCAGACGGTTGGAGATCTGCAGGCCCGAGGCGTTGTCTTTAGCGCTGTTGATGCTCAGACCAGTGGACAGACGCTGCATGGAGGTTTGCAGCGAGTTGGCCGCTTTGCCAAGGCCGTTCTGGGTAGTGATGGAAGCAATGTTGGTGTTTACTGTTAAAGCCATGACGAAATCCTCGATGGATGGATACTGCGGCTTCCGGCCCTGGCAACCGCCGGGAGTGGCCTGAGAACCTACGTAATAGTTATCGTCGTGGTAGCCGGTTGCTTGAGGGTTTTTTTGATTTTTTTTACTAGCCCTGTGCCAGCCCTTGCATTTCAAGGGGTTAGCACTGCCGAAAACCCAGGGTTTATTGGTTTTTCTGGCGCCAAATAAAAAACGCCGATGATCTTTCGATCATCGGCGTTTTGTTATGCGCTCTAAAGGGTCAGGGGCGATACAGAATCGCCGAGCCCCAGGACAGGCCCACGCCAAAACCGCTGATCGCCACGCGCTTCCAGGTGGCGTCCATCACGTGTTTTTCCAGCAGCAACGGAATGCTCGACGACACGGTGTTGCCGGTCTCGACCATGTCCTTGATGAACTTGTCCACCGGCGCATCTTCAAAACGTCGCGCCACGGCGTCGACAATCGCCGCACTGCCCTGGTGAATGCAGAACGCATCGATGTCATCGGCCTTGAGGTCCGACTCGTCGAGCAGCTCGTGCAAATGCGCCGGCACCTTGAGCAGGGCGAAGTTGAACACCTGGCGGCCGTTCATGAAGAACACGCCATCGCTTACCTTCAGGTGCGGCGCACCGGAACCGTCGGTGCCGAACTTGGATTTGCCCAGCAACCACGGCGCGTCTTCGCCCATCCAGGTGGCGGTGGCGGCGTCGCCGAAGAGCATGGTGGTGTTGCGGTCTTCCGGGTCGACGATCTTCGAATACGGGTCGGCGGTGATCAGCAGGCCGTTTTTCAGGCCGGTGGCTTCCATGAAGCCCTTCATCGCGTAGATGCCATAAACGTAACCGGAACAGCCCAGGGAAATATCGAAGGCGGCCACGTGGGTTGGCAGGCCCAGTTTGTCCTGGACGATGGCTGCGGTGTGGGGCAGCCCTTCTTCATCGCCGTTCTGCGTGACCACAATGACGGCGTCGATGGACTCGCGCTTCAAGTCCGGGTTGTTGGCAAACAACGCGTTGACCGCCTCTACACACAGATCGGAGGTTTCCTGCGTGGCTTCCTTGCGCGGCAGGAACGCCGAACCGATCTTGCCAATGATGAACTCTTCATCCTTGGCGAATTTGGCACCCTGGGCGTAGTTATCGATACCGTCCGCCGGCACGTAACTGGCGATGCTTTTTATGCCAATCATTGTGGCTTCCCAATACTAAATAGCTGGAGAACACCCCAGGGACTGCGCCCGAAGTGCTGACAATAAAGGGGATAACCCCATAAAAATTTCGCTGAAAGCCGCGCAATAACCACAGCAAGGCGACTTATCCTTTTCACACGATACAGTGAAGATGCGCTTTATGACTCGCAGGTCACTCAATTTTGTGTGGTTTATGCAAAACCTTCAAACAATTAAGCCTATGAACGACAACGGCCCAGCCTGTTTCCAGGCTGGGCCGTCGGGCTGCTCTGTTGCGCGCTTACATCTTGTTGAACAGGCTCAACTGAGAGACTTTCACGAAAGCCAACTGCGAAGCTTGCAGCATGGTCTGCTGCAACGTCAGGTTGATCGCCGCTTGTGCCGTGTCGATATTGCCAAGATCGCTCATGGTACTGGTGTTGGCCAGGCCGATGCTGGTGTTTTCGCTGGTCTGTATATCCAGCGCATTCTGCCGTGCACCAATAGAGCCTCGCACACCGTCGATCTGGGTGCGGGTGTTGGAAAAGTTACTGATGGACGCATCCAGCACGTCCCGAAGCTTGAGCATCGCCGCTGGGTTGCCGTCGGCCGGTTGCTCCAGGGCCTGGCGCAACTGGCTCAAGGTATCCAACGCGTTCTGGGTCTTCTGGGTGCTGGCCAAGACCGCGAATTGATCACCAGCCTGCGGCGTGCCGCTGACATCAAAGCTTACCCCGGCAGCAGTAACTGTCGTGCCGCCGCCCGTATCACCCGTGGCAATCGTCTTGCTGTCGGCGGTATAGGGCTGGGCATACACTTCATAAGCAGTGCCGCTGGTGAATTTGATCACCGCCCCATTGTTGGCCGGGAACGTGCTGACATAGGCCGCCTGGTTACTCACGGTGGCATTGGTCAATTGCGCGGCAGAGGCGTTGCTGGGCGTACGCGAGACACTGAAGCTGTCCGGCTTGGCCGCCAGACTGAACGAACGGTCCTTGACCAGCGCATCGGAATTCGGCCCGGTGGCGACATCCTTGAGGTTAAGGGTGATATCGAAATTCACTCCGCGCACGCTCACCGTGGCGCCCTCCTCCTTGCTGGCGTCGAAACTGCCATTGCCCGCAATTTCGGAGGTGATGTCATTGCCGTTTCGATCGGACACCTTGAACTGCGTGCTGCTGGTGAACGTCAGCTGGTAAGGCTGGCCGTCCGCGAATTTATTGGTGTAGTCGGTTTCCGACGTCACCAGGCCAGCCGATAGCGCCACTTTGTTGTCGTTCGGCACCGGCGCAGTCGCCGGCGGTACCACGGCAGGCGGAATCCACGTCGCCTGGGTGCGACCCGAGTTGATGGCGCCACCCATGATGCTCTTGCCGGTATCACCGGCGTTGACTTTGAGCGTGTCGGAAACCTGCAGGCTCAGGGGCGTTTCATCACCCTGGTAATTGTAAGTGCCATCGCTGTTGCGACTGTAGGGCGGCGTCGAAGTCCTTGAGCCGGAAAACAGATAATTACCCGACGAGTCCTTGCTGTTGAGCAAGCCCAATACCTGGTCCTCGATGGCACCGATCTCACCGGCAATCGACTTGCGATCCGCATCGCTGAGCGAGCCGCCGGCGCGCAGGGCGAGCTCGCTGGCTTTTTGCAGCGCATCATTGATGGAACCCAGCACGCTTTCTTCGTTGGTCAGGGAGTTTTTCAGGCTGGTGATGTTGCCGTTGAACTGGCTGAGCATGTCTTTCTGTTGTTGCAGCATCAGCAAACGCGCCGCCGCGATCGGGTCATCGGAAGCGGTTTGCACACGCACACCCGTAGAGGCCTGCTCCTGCGCTTTCACCACGCTGGAGTAGTTATCCGAATACTTGGCAGAACTGGTTTCGAAATATTGAGCGGTAGAAATACGCATCGTCCCAGACTCCCTTAAAGACTATTGATCAGCGTGCTGAAGGTTTCTTGCGCAGCCTTGATGATCTGCGACGACGCGGTGTAGTACTGCTGGAACTTGATCATGTCGCCCGCCTCTTCATCCAGGTTGACCTGGGACACCGAGTTGCGCGCGTCCTGGTTGGCCTTGAGCAAGGCGCCGGTGGCGGTAGTGTCGGTATTGGCCGAAGCGGCCTTGGCGCCCACGGTCGAGACCAGGCGGCTGTTGGCCGCCACCAGGCTCAAGCCGCCGCCAGTGCCGTCGGACAGGCCGACTGTAGTTTTGGTCTGCAGGTCGAGCAAGGCCTGGGCGTTACGGTTATCCGACTTGCCCGAGGCGTTGAAGGAAAACGTAGTGCTGTCGCCTGCAGCGGGCGCACCGGCGACGGTGGTATCGAACTTGAAGCTCTTGGCCGGCACCAACAGCGTGCCGTTGGCATCGCGCATCGGTACGTCGACGGTGATCTTGTTACCCTGGCCCGGCACGATGGTGCCGGTGCCGATCGAGTTACCCTGGGCATCGTTGAGCGTGTAGCCCTGGGTGCCATCAGCCGCAGGCTTGCCGAACACCATCTTTACCGGCATCGAATGTTCAATGCCGGTACGCAATTGCGCGGTGTCGGCACCACCATGAATATCGATCGGCAGGGTCAGGGTCGGCGGAGTAAAGGTGCCGGTGCCCTGGTTGGTCTTGCTGCCCTCGCCCAGCAATGGCCCGGCGAACGCGATTTTATTGGCGTCGGTCAACGCGGTGCCGATGGTTGCCGCGCCCGTGGCCGTCGGGCTGACTTTGAAACTGTCGCCCGCCGCAATCGGCCCCTTGCCATCCAGGGCCAGCGTGAAGCCGTCGATCACCGGTGGCGGCGTGGTAGTGGTGTCGAACGCGCCCATGGCTTTGCCGTCGGAACGCACCACGGTGTAGTTGTTGCCGCTGGTAAAGGTGACTTTATAGTCGTAGGTCGACAGCTTGCTGGTGTCGCTGATGCTCACGTTCAAGTTGCCGGAGCCAGTGCTGTTGCCCATCGAGCCCTGACTGCGCTGGGCAATCGCGGCCGCGCTGTTGATGTCCTTGAACAGCGACGCACCGAAGTCACCGTTCAGGTCCAGGCCCTGGCCCAGTTGGCTGTTGACGGTATCGGCGGTCGCCAGGGCGATGCGCCCCAGGTCGTTGATGGCCGGCATCAGGGCGTCGCTGCGATAACGCAACAAACCGCCAATGCTGCCGCCACTGAGCACGTTGCCCAGGTCGATAGCCGTACCGCCGCCGGCATTGAGCTGGATGGTGTACTGGCTTGGATCACTGCTGCTCGATACCGCCGAAATCGTGTTGGACTGATCGCCCAATACCAGGGATTGGCCGGTGCCGGTGCTGACGCTGAACACGCCGTTCTTCTCACTGGTGGTCACGCCGACCAGTTCATTGAGCGAACGCACTGCTTCGTTACGCGCATCCAGCAGGTTGGCCGGGGCGCTGTTGCTGGAGCCTTGGGCCAGGGTGATCTGCTTGTTGAGGGAAGCAATCGAGGAGGTCAACTGGTTGACCTGATCGCTCATGGTCACCAACTGCCCGTTGATCGACTCTTTCTGCTCATTCAATTGGCTGGAAATCGAATTGAAACGGTTGCTCAGGGTCTGGGCGCTGGTCAGCAGCACTTGCCGGGCAGACACATCGCTGGGGTTGGCCGCCGAAGTCTGCACAGCGGCGAAGAACGCGCTGAGTACCGAAGACATGCCGGTGGTCTTGTCCGACAGGGTCTTGTCGATGGCGCTGGCCTGGCTGGAATAGGCCTTGGCGTCGTTGTTGAGCGCCGTGCTGTTCTGGTAGGCCGCGTCGAGGAATTCGTTATACACCCGGCGCACATCGGCCAGGGTCGTGCCGCTGCCGATGTACACACCGCCGTAAGGGTTGTTGGCATTGGCATTCTGCGTGGTCTGCTGACGCGAATAACCCGAGGTGTTGGCGTTGGCGATGTTATTACTCAAGACCGACAACGATCCTTGAGCGGCATTGAGCCCTGACATCCCGATACTGAGCAAACTCATGGTTCAGACCTTATAAATGTGTGGTTGCGCCAGCGGCAGCGTAGTTCTGGTAACTGTTCATGTTTTTGGCGATCTGCGAAATCTTGCTGGCATAGGCTGGATCGGTTGCATAACCGGCCTTTTGCAACTCGCGTACAAACTGTTCCGGGTTATCGGCTGATTTCACAACTTCTTTATAGCGATCATTGCTTTGCAGCAGGGTCACGAGGTCATGGAAGCTGTCCTGATAGGAGCTGTAGGAGCGGAACTGCGCCGTCTCCTTGACCATCGCGCCATCGCGAAACTCGCTGGTGATCGCACGCGCCTGGCCACCCTGCCAGCTCTGGCCGGCCTTGATGCCGAACAGGTTGTGGCTGCTGCTGCCGTCTTCGGCGCGCATCACTGATTTGCCCCAACCGGTTTCCAGGGCGGCCTGGGCCACCAGGTACTTCGGATCGATACCGATACGCGCGGCGGCGGCCTTGGCCATCGGCAGCATGGTGGCGACGAATTCATCCTGCGAGCTGAAGGCTTTTTTCGCCGGTGCCAGCGGTGGCTGGGCGATGGCGCGGCCGTAGACCTGCATCTTGCCGCTCGGCACGGCAACGCTGCGGGCGCTGCTGTTGACCACGTTGTCGTCGGCGGCACTGTTGCGCAGTGGCGCGCTGGTGGTTTGCGCAGCGACCGGCGTGCTCGGCACAATGCCCGCGAGCAGGCGGTCGGTCAGCTTGCTTGGCAAGGCGATACGGCGCTGGTTCATCAGCTCCATATCGTTGGCATGCGCACTGGCGCCCTCGGGCACCGCCACGCGGTAGGCCCACAACGGGCGCTGGCCGTTGGAGCGACCCAGCGGCCCTTGCGCCTGGGTGCCGGCGGCAATTTCCGTCGGCACGTCGGCTTTCTTCGCCGGGGCATCGGCTGCCGGGCCCTGCAAGGTGGCCGCCTGGGCGTCCACCGGTTTGTTCTTCTGCATCTGGCGCATCAGCACGTCGGCCAGGCCGATACCACCGCCTTCGCGGGACATCGACACTGCCAATTGCTGGTCGTACATTTCCTGGTACTGCTTGGCCGCCGGGGTGTTCATCGGGTTGTCCTTGCCCAGGGCCTCGGTGGCTGAGCGCATGGACTTGAGCATCTCGCTCAAGAACAACGACTCGAACTCCTGCGCGACTTTGCGCATGTTGCCTTCGCTGTTCTTGTCGGCGCCGACCTTGAGCTGGTTAAGCCGATTCAGGTCGGAGTAAGACCCCGAGTCCGCCGTGCTGCTGATCCCGCTCTTGCGCATATCCATGACCATGGCCTCAGATCACGATCAGGTCGGCTTGCAAAGCGCCGGCCTGTTTCAGGGCTTCGAGGATCGCCATCAAGTCGCCAGGGGCCGCGCCCACTTGGTTCACCGCGCGGACGATCTCGTCCAGGGTGGTACCGGGGCCGAACTTGAACATCGGCTTGGCTTCCTGCTGGGCATTGACCCGCGAACGCGGGACGACCGCCGTCTGGCCGTTGGACAGTGGCCCCGGCTGGCTGACAATCGGGTCTTCGGTAATGGTCACCGTCAGGCTGCCGTGGGTCACCGCCGCCGGCGAGACCTTGACGTTCTGGCCGATCACGATGGTGCCCGTGCGCGAGTTGATGATGACTTTAGCCACTGCCTGGCCGGGGTCGACCTCCAGGTTTTCCAGGATCGACAGGTAATCGACGCGCTGGCTGGGATCCAGGGGCGCGGTGACGCGCACCGAACCGCCATCAATGGCCTGGGCGACGCCTGGGCCAAGCATGTCGTTGATCTTGTCGACCACGCGCTTGGCGGTGGTGAAGTCGGAACGGTTGAGGTTCAGGGTCAGGCTGTTGCCCTGGTTGAAACCACTCGGCACGGTGCGTTCAACTGTGGCGCCACCGGGAATGCGCCCGGCCGACGGTACGTTGACAGTGATCTTCGAACCGTCGCGGCCCTCGGCGTCGAACCCGCCCACCACCAGGTTGCCCTGGGCGATGGCGTAGACGTTGCCGTCGATACCTTTGAGCGGCGTCATCAGCAACGTACCGCCCCGCAGGCTCTTGGAGTTGCCCATGGACGACACGGTAATGTCCACCACCTGCCCCGGCTTGGCGAACGCCGGCAAGTCGGCGCTGATCGACACCGCCGCGACGTTCTTCAGCTGCACGTTGCCCGAGCCTGGCGGTACCTTGATGCCGAACTGCGACAGCATGTTGTTGAAGGTTTGCAGAGTGAACGGGGTCTGGGTGGTCTGGTCACCCGTGCCATTGAGCCCCACCACCAGGCCATAACCGATCAACTGGTTACTGCGCACGCCGGAAATGCTGGCGATGTCTTTCAGGCGTTCGGCCTGGGCGACGGCGCTCAGGCACAGCAACACGACCGCCGCCATCAACTGCTTGAAGTTCAAAATGGCCACCTAGAAAGGGAACAGCGGGCTAAGGAAGAAACGGTCGAACCAGCCCGGCTGGCTTGCATCAGCAAACGAACCTGTACCCGAGTAGGTAATCCGTGCATCGGCAATCCGCGTCGACGGCACGGTGTTGTCGGTGGAAATATCATCGGCACGCACCATGCCGGCAATGCGCACCAACTCGTCGCCGGTATTGAGGGTCATCCACTTTTCACCGCGTACCGCGATAATGCCGTTGGGCAACACATCGGCCACGGTCACGGTGATCGAGCCGGTCAGGCTGTTGCCCTGCCCCGCCGCGCTCTTGCCGTTGGTGGCGCGGTCGCCGCTGTAGCCGGCACTGAGGCTCAGGTCACCGTCACCCAACGGGTTATTGGTGGTCAGGCCGCCGCCGAACAGCGACGTCAGGCCGATACCGGTCTTGCTGGTCTTGCCGATCTGCGAGTTGGCGTTCTTGCTGGCCTGGGTCTTCTCGTTCAGGGTGATGGTGATAATGTCACCGACCCGGAACGCCTTGCGGTCGCTGTACAGGTTCTGCTCGAAACCGGCCTGATAGATCGAGCCATTGTTGGCCGCCGCCGGCAACGGCGTGCGCGGCAACACCGGCGCGTAGTACGGGTCATTGGGTTTCGGCGACGGGGCGACACAGCCCGCAAGCACGGCGATCCCACTCAATGCCAGAACAGAAACAATGCGATTCATGACCCTAACCTCACGGTGTTGCAGGCGCTTTCAAGGGCGCCCCATAGACTGATTACAGATTCTGCGTTACGAACGAAAGCATCTGGTCGGCGGTGGAAATCACCTTGGAGTTCATCTCGTAGGCGCGCTGGGTGGTGATCATGTTGACCATCTCCTCAACCGTGCTGACGTTGGAGGTTTCCAGGGTGCTTTGCAGCGTGGTGCCGAAACCGTTCAGGCCAGGGGTGCCGATTTGCGGCGCGCCGCTGGAAGCGGTTTCCAGGAACAGGTTGTTGCCCATGGCCTGCAGGCCGGCCGGGTTGATGAAGTCGGCGGTTTGCAGGTTGCCGATCACTTGCGACGCAGGGTTGCCGGCCACGGTGATGGACACGGTGCCGTCGTTGCCGACGGTGAAGGTCTTGGCGTCTGCCGGGACCACCACGGCTGGCTCCAGGGCAAAACCATTGGCAGTCACGATCTGGCCGTTGGAGTCCAGGTGGAAGGTACCGTCACGGGTGTAGGACGTAGTGCCATCCGGTTGCAGGATCTGGAAGAAGCCACGGCCGTTGATCGCCATGTCCAGCGGCTGGCCGGTCTGTTGCAGGTTACCGGCGCTGAAGTTTTTCTGGGTGCCGACGATCTGCACACCGGTACCCAGTTGCAGGCCCGACGGCAGTTCGCTGTCCTGGGTCGACTGGGCGCCTGGCTGGCGCTTGATCTGATAGAGCAAGTCTTGGAATTCGGCGCGATCACGTTTGAAACCCGTGGTCGACACGTTCGCCAGGTTGTTGGAAATGGTGGTCAGGTTAGTGTCCTGGGCGGACAGGCCTGTCTTGGCAACCCATAGAGCCGGAAGCATGCTGTTCTCCTTCGTGCGCCTGTTTGTTGGCGCCGTGCTGCGCTGTTTATTTAAAAGCCAATTAAGGCTGTTAGCTCATCTGCAAGACGCGGGTCATGGCCTGGTCATCTTCTTTGGCGGTGTTCATCATCTTGATGTGCAGCTCGAACTGCTTGGAGAGCGCCAGTACCGCGGTCATTTCCTCAACCGCATTGACGTTGCTCGCCTGCAGGAAGCCCGAGGTCAGCTTGACGTTCGCGTCGGCCTGGGCCGGCTGGCCATCCTTGGTGTGGATGGTGCCGTCCAAACCTTTGTTCATGTTCTTGAGGTCGGGCTGGACCAGCTTGATACGGTCCACTTCGGCCATCACCCGCGGGCCTTCGCCCATGGCGCGGATGCTGATGGTGCCGTCGGCGCCCACTTCGATTTTCTGCTGGGGCGGCACGGCAATCGGGCCGCCGTTGCCCATGATCGGCATACCGTTGCCGGCCCGCAGCACACCGAGCGCATCCACGTTCATGCTGGCGCTGCGCACGTAGGCTTCGCTGCCATCCGGGGTTTGCACGGCCATCCAGCCGTCGCCGCTGACGGCCACGTCCAGGTCACGTCCGGTTTCGATCATCGCGCCGGGCGTGAAGTCGGTGGCCGGCCGTTCGGTCAGGGCAAAAGCCCGCGCCGGAAAGCTGTCACCGAACACCGGCATCGACCGCGCCTGCTCCAGGTCGCGCTGGAAACCGTTGGTGGAAATGTTCGCCAGATTGTTGGCATGGGCCTTCTGCGCCAGAGCATTCTGGCTGGCGCCGGTCATTGCCACGTAAAGGTACTTGTCCACGCTCTATCCTCTTTCTGACGGACGCTTGCCGTCCACCGCTGTACTGATGAGGCTTAAGCAATTTGCGAACCAACTTCTTAAAATTGGCTGAAGAGCAGGCAGGGCGGGGTTTGCGGGTGAACCGCAAGATTCCGAGCGTGGGGTGAGAGTCGAAAAAACGGCGGACTACTGCCGCTAACGGCAAGCCTCGGTCTTGAAGGCGACGCAAATCAAACTGTGGGAGGGGCTTGCTCCCGATGGCGGTGGGTCAGTTCATCAATCTGTGGCTGACACACCGCTATCGGGGCATAGGTATCTACACAACTTTGGCGTGGCCCTGAACCTGTGACGGCTCAGCAGCCGAAGCCTCTCTAACTGCCGCCCCGCGCTCCAAATGTGGGAGGGGGCTTGCCCCCGATGGCGGCCTGACAGACGACCGGGATGTTGGATCAGAGCGAGTACATATCCGTTGCTGCGGTAACGGCTGCTATGGGTTCCGCCCTTACGGCGTCTCACTTTTGAAAAGCGTGTACGGACCGGACACATGGTTGACGGGTGTGCGGGGACATGGTCGACACTTTGCGGCGAGCCAACTTCGTCGGAAAGCCATCATGCCTTGGACTACGAGAGACGCCATGAGCCTGAAAGAAGAGTTCGTTGCCTTAGCACGGCAACCCGGCAGCAACAAACGTGAGTTGTGTCGACGATTCGGTATCAGCCCACAAACAGCGTACAAGTGGCTCAAACGCTACGAGGCGCTGGGTCAGCCTGGTCTGCAAGAGAAATCCCGCAGGCCAGCGACCAGCCCTAAACTGACTCAGACGGCTTTGGAAGCCCAAATCATCGCACTTAGACAGGCCCATCCAGCATGGGGTGGACGCACCATTAGTAGCCTGTTGGAAAAGCGCATTGCTCCCAGCACCGTCACCAATGTCTTGCACCGCCATGGCCTGATTCAACCGCCTCAGAAGGAACATACGGCGACGTTGCGATTTGAACACGACGCGCCTAATGATCTGTGGCAGATGGATTTCAAAGGACATTTCGCACTGCAACAAGGTCGATGCCACCCCCTGACTCTGTTGGATGACCACTCCCGGTTCAGCCTAGCCATTGATGCCTGTGATAACGAACGGGGAGCCACGGTGAAGGAGAAGATGATCGAGGTTTTCCAGCGCTATGGCTTGCCAGTTCGGATCAACGTTGATAACGGCGCTCCCTGGGGCTCGCCACGCAATCCGGGTGAAGTTTCAGAACTGAGTATCTGGCTGATTCGCCTGGGAATTCGGATCAGCTTCAGCCGTCCTCGCCATCCTCAAACCAATGGGAAGATCGAACGTTTCCACCGCTCGCTCAAAGCAGAAGTGCTTGATGGGCGTTATTTTTCCACACTGATGGAGGCTCAATCGGCTTTTGATCAATGGCGTGAGGTTTATAACCTGCAGCGCCCTCATCAGGCGCTGGGCTACAAGGTGCCTATGGACCGCTATCGGAGCAGTCCCTGGGCGTATCCACAGCAACTGTCGGAATTTGAATATGGCCCAGATGATGTGTTGGCTAAGGTTTATGACAGTCGATTTCGCTTTCAGAAACGCTACTTCAGCATCGCCAAAGGTCTGCGTGGACAACACATCGCAATACGTCCTAACGCTGAGAGAGATGGCTTATTTGACGTCTACTTCTGTCATCAATTTCTACGGACCTTCGACGTGAATAACCCTGACTACGGGGCATAATGTGTCCACTATGTCCCCGCACAGGTGTCAACCATGTGTCCGGTCCGTACAAAAAGCGCAAAAGTAAGCAAAACGCTCTTGCCCCACCACTCGGCACCTCGCTTAGGCTCGGTGTGCCCGTAATCCGACAGTGATTTGGGGGGCCGCCGCCACGCGCCATCCATGGCGCGGGGCGGCTAAACCGGCATCCCTGCCGGTTTACCCCCCAAATCACTGTCGAATTCCGGCCAGCGTGGTTTAACGGGGCGCCTAGATCAAGAGCAAGATCAAGAGCGGCTCGCTTCGCATCGTGGTTACCTATGCTGCTACAAGTTGTGTAGATACCTATGGCTATCGGGGGCAAGCCCTAATGCGAGTCAGTTAAGAAGTAGCAGGAGCGAGAACTAACTTGTGGCGAGGGAGCTTGCTCCCGCTGGGGCGCGAAGCGGCCCCAAACAATGGGACTGTTGCGCAGTCCAGCGGGAGCAAGCTCCCTCGCCACAGGTTCGGTGTCGCCTTAACTGACTGGCATTAGGGCAAGCCCCCTCCCACATTTTTGGACCAATTTGTGCCAGTTGTTATTTGCCGGCCTTGAGGATTTCGTAGTCGCGCAGTTTGTTGGCGATGGTGGTGTGGGATACGTCCAGGCGCTTGCCCAGCTGCCGGCTGCTGGGATGCTCGGCATACAGCGCTTCGAGCACGGCCTTTTCAAACCGCCCGACGATGGCGTCCAACCCGCCTTCCAGCGAGAAATCACCAAGCGGCTGGCGCACGCCGTAATCCGGCAAGCGAATATGCTCAAGCTTGACCGTCCCGCCCTCGCACAGCGAAACCGCCTGGAACAGCACGTTTTCCAGCTGCCGTACATTGCCCGGCCAGTGATAGTGGCGGAGTTTGTCCATCGCGGCAGGCGCCAATTTGGGCAGTGGGCAACCGATCTGCCGACTGGCTTGATCGAGGAAGTGCTCGACCAATGGCCCGAGGCCGTCCAGGCATTCACGCAAGGGCGGGATATGCAGCGACAGTACGTTCAAGCGGTGATACAGGTCCTGGCGAAATTCGCCACGGGCGCATAGTTCGGACAAGTCGACCTGAGTCGCGCAGATCACCCGCACGTCGAGGTACACCTCTTCATCGCTGCCGACGCGACGAAAGCACCCGTCCTGCAGAAAGCGCAGCAGTTTTACCTGCAGACGTGCACTCATTTCCCCCACCCCATCGAGAAACAACGTGCCGCCCGCGGTCAGTTCCAGCAGCCCGAGCTTGCCTTCGGCCCGTGCGCCTTCGAACGCGCCGGGGCCGTAGCCAAACAGCTCGGTCTCGGCCATCGACTCAGGCAAGCCCGCACAGTTGAGCGCCATCAATGGCGACTGGCCGCGCGGGCTGGCGAGGTGACAGGCACGGGCCAGCAGCTCCTTGCCGGTTCCGGTTTCGCCTTCTATTAATAGAGGTGCATCCAGCGGCGCCATGCGCCGGGCTTCGCGCACCACGGCGGCCATCACCTTGGAACTCTGGAAGATGCTGTCGAAGCCGCGCAGTTCCTGCTTGCGCACATTGTAGATACGCTCGCCCACCCGGTCGGCGCGGTGCAGGGTCAACACCGCGCCGGCCATGGCTTCGCTGTCATCGTGTTCGGAGGATTGCAGCGGCGCGATATCCGCCAGGAACACATCGCCCTTGACCTTGACCCGCAGCCCGTTGATCCGCGACTTGCTGGCACGCACCAGTTCCGGCAAATCGAAATCTTCGGCGTAGCGCGACAGGGGAATGCCCGGCACTTCATCCACCCGCACCCCGAGCAACTGCGCCGCCGCACGGTTGGCCGCAACGATGGAGCCGCCCATGTCGATGGACAGCACCGGAAACTCCAGGGCGCCCAGCAGCGCATTGAGTTCCATGTGCCGACGCTCGCTGGGCATCAGCCCTACCCTTTTCACGCCGAATACGCCGGCGATCGCCTCAAACTGCGGGCGCAGCGCCTGGAACTGCATGTTCACCAGGTTTGGGCAGAACAGGTAGATGGCATTGCCATGCTCGCCGCCGACCTCGCCCTTGGCGACGTTCACGCCGTACTCCACCAACAGGTTGAGGATGTCCCGCAGGATGCCGATGCGGTTCTGGCAATGCACTTTGATACGCATGAAAAGGCCCGAAAAGTGGGTAGGCGCCGCGTCTTTTTGCCGCTGGGCGCAGATAGTCGTCAAGATTATGTGACAGCTCGGGCGCTTTTCCCAGCCTAAGACAACGACGAGCGCCGCATCCGTAACGAATAGTTTACAAAATTCGGTAATTTTTCCTACTCAAGGGCCTTTGAAGCCGCTGAAAACCTGCGCTGTGCGGGTTATCAATAGACACACAGCAGGACATAACAAGAACGAATGCCTAGCAGGAGAGCCGTATGAAGCAGACGCACTACGTGGCCCGCGAGCCCGATGCGCAAGGTTTTATCCACTACCCGCCGGAAGAACACGCGGTGTGGAACACCCTGATCACACGCCAGTTGAAAGTGATCGAGGGCCGTGCCTGCCAGGAATACCTGGACGGCATCGACAAGCTTGGCCTGCCCCTGGATCGCATCCCACAGTTGGGCGAGATCAACAAAGTGCTGGCCGACACCACCGGCTGGCAAGTCGCCCGCGTGCCGGCGCTGATCCCCTTCCAGACCTTCTTCGAATTGCTCGCCAGCAAGCAGTTTCCGGTAGCGACCTTCATTCGTACCCGTGAGGAACTGGACTACCTGCAAGAGCCGGATATTTTCCACGAGATCTTCGGCCACTGCCCGCTGCTGACCAACCCCTGGTTCGCCGAATTCACCCACACCTACGGCAAGCTGGGCCTGGCGGCCACCAAGGAGCAACGGGTGTACCTGGCGCGCCTGTATTGGATGACCATCGAGTTTGGCTTGGTGGATACCCCAGAAGGCGGGCGCATCTACGGTGGCGGTATTCTGTCATCACCCAAGGAAAGCGTGTATTGCCTGTCGGACGAGCCTGAACACCAGGCCTTCGACCCGCTGGAGGCGATGCGCACGCCGTATCGCATCGACATCCTGCAGCCGCTGTACTTCGTGCTGCCCGAGCTCAAGCGCCTGTTCGACGTGGCGCAGGAAGACATCATGGGCATGGTCGAGCGCGGTATGCAGTTGGGCCTGCATGCGCCCAAATTTCCGCCAAAGCCCAAAGCTGCGTAAACCTTACATTTTGACGCCAGGTGAGTCTGTTCCCTGGCCCCGCGTTGCTTTAGGGTAACGCCACTGACCTTCAATCATTCGAATTCAGGACACCTTCATGACCACCTTGAACCAAGCCCATTGCGAAGCCTGCCGCGCCGACGCCCCACAAGTCAGCGATGAAGAACTGCCGGTGCTGATCAAACAGATCCCGGACTGGAACATCGAAGTGCGCGACGGCGTGATGCAATTGGAAAAGGTTTTCCTGTTCAAGAACTTCAAGTTCGCCCTGGCCTTCACCAATGCCGTGGGTGAAATCTCCGAAGCCGAAGGCCATCACCCTGGTCTGCTCACCGAATGGGGCAAAGTCACCGTGACCTGGTGGAGCCACTCCATCAAGGGCCTGCACCGCAACGACTTCATCATGGCCGCGCGCACCGATGAAGTGGCCAACAGCGCCGAGGGCCGCAAGTAATGCATTTCGATGCGATTGGCCGCGTGCCGGGCGACCCGATCCTCGGGCTGATGGACCTGTATGCCCAGGATGCCAACCCGAACAAATTCGACCTCGGCGTGGGCGTCTATAAGGATGACCAGGGCCTGACGCCGATTCCGCACTCGGTAAAACTCGCCGAACAACGCCTGGTCGATAGCCAAACCACCAAGACCTACATCGGCGGTCACGGCGATGCAGCGTTCGGCGCACTGATCAGCGAGCTGGTGCTTGGCGCCGATTCGGCGCTGCTGCGTGAACAGCGTGCCGGCGCCACCCAGACGCCAGGCGGCACCGGGGCCCTGCGCCTGAGCGCCGACTTTATCGCCCACAACCTGCCCGGCCGTGGCGTGTGGTTGAGCGACCCGACCTGGCCGATCCATGAAACCATTTTCGCCAAAGCCGGGCTGAAGGTCAGTCACTACCCTTACGTGGGCAGCGACAATCGCCTGGATGTGGCGGCGATGCTTGCCACCCTGTCCAGCGTGCCCGAGGGCGATGTGGTCTTGCTGCACGCCTGCTGTCACAACCCGACCGGCTTCGACCTGTCCCAGGATGACTGGCGCCAGGTGCTGCAGATTGTGCGCGAGCGCCAATTGCTGCCGCTGATCGATTTTGCCTACCAAGGCTTTGGCGACGGCCTGGAGCAGGACGCCTGGGCGGTGCGCTTGTTCGCCGCCGAACTGCCGGAAGTGTTGATCACCAGTTCGTGCTCGAAGAACTTTGGCTTGTACCGCGACCGCGTTGGCGCCTTGATCGTGTGTGCGGCCGATGCGCAAAAGCTTACGGATGTGCGCAGTCAACTGGCCAATATCGCGCGTAATCTGTGGTCGACACCGCCGGACCATGGTGCCGCGGTGGT
The DNA here is from genome assembly GCF_003851705.1 of Pseudomonas sp. R2-37-08W. NCBI lineage: Bacteria > Pseudomonadati > Pseudomonadota > Gammaproteobacteria > Pseudomonadales > Pseudomonadaceae > Pseudomonas > Pseudomonas sp. R2-37-08W. The sequence continues at coordinate 4,062,137 of NZ_CP027728.1, forward strand.
CGCGACCATCCTCGGCGATGCCGAGCTGAAACAGCAGTGGAGCGACGAAGTCGAGGCCATGCGTTCGCGCATCGCGCAGTTGCGCGCCGGGCTGGTAGACGCGCTGACGCCCCACGGCCTGGCCGAGCGGTATGCGCATATCGGGACGCAGCGTGGGATGTTTTCCTATACCGGGTTGAGTGCCGAACAGGTCCAGCAACTGCGTGAAAAGCACAGTGTGTATATGGTCAGTACGGGACGGGCCAACGTGGCGGGGGTGGATGCCACGCGCTTGACGCTGCTGGCCCAGGCCATCGCCGACGTCTCCAACTGAATAAACCGGGAACTAAATGTGGGAGGGGGCTTGCCCCCGATGGCGGTGGATCAGCTAGAGATAAGCTGGCTGACATTCCGCTATCGGGAGCAAGCCCCCTCCCACATTTTGACCGAGTCAGGACCTTCAGCTCGTGACCATCTCGGCCTTCAACTGCGCGTCCCTGGCCTGGGCATCCGCCAGCCGATACAACTCGATATGCCCATCCCAGTGCTCGATCAACGCCGTGCACGACTCCACCCAATCGCCGCAATTGAGGTAATCCACCTCCCCCACCTTGCGGATTTCGGCATGGTGAATATGCCCGCACACCACCCCGTGCAGCTCACGCTTGGTCACTTCGTGGGCGATGGCCTCTTCGAAATCGCTGATAAAACTCACGGCGGTTTTCACCTTGTGTTTCAAGTACGCCGACAGCGACCAATAACCATAGCCATAGCGCGCTCGCCAGTGATTGAGCCAGCGGTTCAGGGTGAGGGTGAATTCGTAGGCCGAGTCGCCCAGGAAGGCGAGCCAGCGGTGATAACGGGTGATCACATCGAACTGATCGCCATGGATCACCAGCAGATGGCGACCGTCGGCGGTCACGTGCACGGCCTCGTCCACCAGTTGGATATTGCCCAGGATCAGCTTGGAATAGCGTCTTAGAAACTCGTCATGGTTGCCGGTGACGTAGATCACCTCGGTGCCGCGTTTGGCCATGGTCAGCAGGCGGCGAATGACGTTGGTGTGGGCTTGCGGCCAATACATGCCGCCACGCATTTTCCAGCCATCGATAATGTCGCCGACCAGATACACCTTGTCGGCGTGGTAGCCCTTGAGAAAGTGCGACAAGTGCTCAGCCTGGCAATCCCGAGTGCCCAGATGCACGTCGGAAATCCACAGGGTACGCACCCGTTGCTTGCGGCTGGGCTTGGCGAATTCGGCACGGGTCATGGGTGTCCCTCGACGCTGTTTTCGCGAGCTTGCGCCCTGGCAGTGAATAGCCCATGACAGCTGTGCTTCAGTCTGATGACAACGCTTGGCCGCCCTTAAGCGATGTAGACTGGGGACTTGCCGCCCAGGAGAGCGCAATGAGCCCCAGTCTTACGCTTCGCCAGTACACCGATGCCCCCATCGCCCATAGCCATGACCATGCACAATTAGTGTTCGGCCTGTCCGGGCGCCTGGATTTCGAAGTGGATGGCTGCGGTAACCAAGTGCAGGAAAGCAGCGTGATGATCCTGCCCTTTGCCGCTCACCACGCCTGCGGCAGCCGCGAGGGTAGCCGCTGCCTGGTGCTGGATGTGCCAACCGAGCATTGGCTGTTGCAAACATTGGGTGACCACGCCGATGCCAGTCGCCGCCTGCTCGACCGGCCGGCCCGACTGGCGCTGGATTCGCGACAGCACCAGTTAGTGCAATGGCTGGCTGGCAGCCCGATACATGATCCAGTGATCGCCCAGCAAGGCGCGTTGCTGCTGCTCGCCAGCCTCAATCATCCGCAGGCGATGCCACCACCGGGGCGGCGCCTGCCTTATGCCGCGTTCAACGCGCATATCGAACGCCACGCCGCTCACCCGCTGCATGTCGCGGACCTGGCACGGATTGCCTGCCTGTCGGTTGCGCGTTTGCACGCGCGCTTCATGGTCGAATGCGGGCAGACCCCCATGGATTACGTGCGCAACCAGCGCCTGCAAATGGCATTGACCCTACTGCGCGAGACGCCGCTGCCCGTTGGTGAGATCGCCGCACGCGTGGGGTACCGCTCGCAAAGTGCCTTCGCTGCAGCCATGTTGCGCGAGTTTGGCGCCTCGCCGGGCACAATGCGGCGAACGTCATAGGAAGAGTTTCGCGCTAAAAATCGCGAGCCGCACGACAGACACCCCTTTCGCCAAACCTCTAGACTGGTTGTCACTTCCGTTGGTAGGCATCGCAATGACTCCCCGCTCAGCCCTCGGCGCCCTGCATATCGGCGCATTGATGTTTGGCCTCACCGGTGTATTCGGCAAACTGGCGGCCGCCTCACCGTCCATCATCGTATTCGGGCGGGCCGCATTTGCGGTGATTGCCCTGGCGGTCTTCGCGCGCTTTGCCAGCAATGCGCCCTGGAAAAACCTGCAGATGCGCGACTGGCGCCGCCTGCTGGTCAGCGGCGTGCTGCTTGCCGCGCACTGGGTGACATTCTTCATCGCGGTCAAGGTCGCCGGGGTGGCGGTGGCAACGTTGGGGTTTGCCGCCTTCCCGGCCTTCACGGTGATCCTTGAAGGGCTGATCTTCCGCGAGCGGATTCGCGCCAATGAAATGGTGCTGGTAGCGCTGGTCAGCATCGGCCTGGTTCTGGTGACCCCGGACTTCAACCTGGCCAGCGACGCCACGGGCGGCTTGCTCTGGGGCATCGCATCGGGGCTGCTGTTCGCCTTGTTGTCATTGAACAACCGCGCCAGCTCCGGACGCATTCCGGCGGTACAGGCCGCGTTGTGCCAGAACGTGGTGGTCGCAGTCTGCCTGCTGCCCGTGGCGGCACCGGGGCTTGCGGACGTGCGTGCGCTGGACTGGCTGTGGATCGGCCTGGTGGGCGTGTTCTGTACCGGCCTGGCCCACAGCCTGTTTGTCGCCAGCCTCGCGGTGATCAAGGCGCGCACCGCGTCGGTGGTGTTTGCCATGGAACCGGTCTATGGCATCACCGTGGCCTGGCTACTGTTCGCCGAGACGCCCACCCTGCGCATGCTGCTGGGCGGCGCGCTGATTATCGTCGCCATCGTGCTTTCCGGCCTGATGGGCAGCGCCAGCCAGGCCAAGCCGCCGGCTGCGGCCTGACGTCACGGCGTACGGTCGTTATGCCCAAGGTCGCGCTGCGGGTCGATCTGATCGCGCACGCGCTGCTTGAGCACCTTGGCCTCCGGGAAGCCGCCATCGGCCTTGCGCTCCCAGATCTGTACGTTGTCGCAGGTGATGCGAAACGCGCCGCCGGTGGAGGGCGCCAGGGACACCTTGGCTAAATCCTCGGCAAACGTACTCAACAATTCCTGGGCCAGCCAGGCGGCACGCAACAGCCACTGACACTGGGTGCAGTAGGTGATGACGATCTCGGGTTTGCTTGCGGACATAAGGTGAAAGGCTCCTGCGTGACGGCGTCAGTGGATCGCATGGCTATAATACCGGCCTTTATCGCCCAGCCTCGAGATTCATGATGCGCCGCCTGTTGTCCTGCCTGTTCCTCTGCCTGTTCCCCCTTCTCGCCGACGCCGTTGAAAGCCCACGCCCGAAAATCGGCCTGGTGCTGTCGGGCGGCGCCGCCCGTGGCCTGGCCCATATTGGTGTGCTCAAGGCGCTGGAAGAACAAGGCATCCAGGTTGACGCGATTGCCGGCACCAGCATGGGCGCGGTGATTGGCGGGCTGTACGCCTCGGGTTACAAGATCGACGAGCTGGAAAAGCTCGCCCTGAATATCGACTGGCAACAGGCATTGTCCGATGCACCGCCCCGGGAAGACGTGCCGTTCAGGCGCAAGCAGGATGACCGCGATTTCCTGGTCAAACAGAAACTCAGCTTTCGCGACGACGGCAGCCTCGGCCTGCCGCTGGGCGTGATCCAGGGCCAGAACCTGGCATTGCTGCTGGAAAGCATGTTCGCCCACAGCAGCAACACGCGTAACTTCGACAAGCTGCCGATTCCGTTCCGGGCTGTGGCCACCGACATCACCACCGGCGAAAAAGTAGTGTTCAGCAAGGGCCACCTGCCCCAGGTGATACGCGCCAGCATGTCGATCCCCGCCGTGTTCGCTCCGGTAGAGCTGGACGGGCGCCTGCTGGTGGACGGCGGCATGACCGACAACATTCCCCTGGACGTGGCGCGGGAAATGGGCGTCGACATCGCCATCGTGGTGGACATCGGCACACCGCTACGCTCACGCAAGCAATTGGCGACCGTGGTCGATGTGCTCAACCAGTCCATCACCTTGATGACCCGGCGCAATTCCGAGGAACAACTCAAGGCCTTGCACCCCAGGGACGTGTTGATCCAACCGTCCCTGGCAGCCTACGGCGTGACGGATTTCGGCCGCGCCAAGGACATGATCGATGCCGGCTACCGCGCCACGCGTGCCCTCGACCTGCGCCTGGCGCACCTGCGGCCCGCCGAACCGATAGACCCGCAACTGACCGCCGCGCGCACGCCCGGCGAACGCACCCCGATCATCACTGCGATCAAGGTGGAAAACGACTCCAAAGTCAGCGACGACGTGATCCGCTATTACATCCGCCAGGAGCTGGGCGAACCGCTCAACCTCGGCCGCCTGCAATCGGACATGGGCACGCTGTACGGCCTCGACTACTTCGAACAGGTGCAATACCGCGTGGTGAAAAAAGCCAAGGACAATACCCTGGTCATCAGCGCACGCGGCAAGCGCAGCGGCACCGACTACCTGCGCCTGGGTTTGAACCTGTCGGATGACATGCGCGGCGACAGCGCCTTCAACCTTGGCGCCAGCTACCGGATGAACGGTATCAACCGCCTCGGCGCCGAATGGCTGACGCGGGTGCAGATCGGTGATCGCCAGGAGCTGTACAGCGAGTTCTACCAACCCATGGACACAGGCTCGCGCTACTTCGTCGCGCCCTACATCCGTGCCCAGGCGCAGAACGTCGAGCTGATCATGGACAACGACCCCATCTCGGAATATCGGCTGGAGCGCTACGGTTTCGGCTTGAACGTCGGGCGGCAGATCGGCAACAGCGGCGAGATTCGCTTTGGCGTGGGCGAAGCCTGGGGCAAGGCGGACGTGCGTATCGGCGACCGCGACCTGCCGAGCGTGAGTTTCAGCGAGGGCTTCTATGAGCTGAAATACTCGTTCGACTCTTTCGATAACGTGTACTTCCCGCACACCGGCGAAGACATCGCCCTGGCTTACCGTGAGTTCGAGCCGGGGCTGGGTTCCGACCAGCGCTACCGCCAGTGGGAGTTCAAGCTGGACAAAGCCATGAGTCACGGCCCCGACACGTTGATCCTGGGCGGACGCTACGGACGCACCCTGGATAAATCCGACGTGGTGATCTCCAGCTTCCTGTTGGGTGGCGCACGGCAATTGTCAGGCTTTCGCGAGGACGCGATCTCGGGCCAGAACGTCAGCCTGATGCGCGCGGTGTACTACCGCCGGCTGACACCGCGCTCGTACCTGCCGCTGGATTTCCCGTTGTACCTGGGAGCCTCGGTGGAACGGGGTCGGGCGTGGAACAACGACAACCAGTTCGACAGCGGGTATATCAACGCGGCGAGTGTTTTCCTGGGCTTCGATACACCGCTGGGCCCGCTGAATTTCAGCTATGGATTCAATGATGACAACCAGAAAGCGGTGTATCTGAACCTGGGCCAGACTTTCTGACACAACACAGAGTAAATGTGGGAGGGGGCTTGCTCCCGATGGCGGTGTGTCAGGCGCCGACATGGCACTGATACACCGCCATCGGGGGCAAGCCCCCTCCCACACTTTGATCGTCGTTGTGTCAGGAATCAGGACTTTTCCAGATTCGCCAAAATGTGCCCGTGCACGCGCATGCATACGCGCAAATCCTCTTCGTCCACCCCAACAAACAGTTCATGGCGCAACGCCGTGGCAATGGTCTCGATCTGGTCGATGAGGGGCCGAGCGGTATCACACAACAGGATACGTTTGGCGCGACGGTCTTCCACTACTGCCTGGCGTTGAACCAGGCCTTGCCCTTCCAGGCTGTCGAGCAGACGCGCCAGGGTCGGTCCTTCTACCCCGACACTTTGTGCCAGTTCACGCTGAGTCGGTGCTTCGGTAAAACGGGCCAGGTGCAGCAGCACCAGCCATCGCGCCTGGGACAAGCCCAGCCCCGCGAGACGGCGATCCAGCTCGGCGCGCCAACCTCGGGACATTTGCGCCAACTGCATGCCAAATCGGTGTTGATCGGTTAACGGCATAAAAAACTCATGTTTTAGACTGAAAACAAAGTGTGGCTAATTATTAGTCAGCTAAGCATGAGCCATGCCAGTAGGCAAGGCCCCGTATGTACTGATTCGTTACATTGTCGTAATTGGCACACTAAATTTCGAATTCAGACTGCAAAGCGGCGCGTACGCAGTACAAAACGCCCTCGGGAACACGCCCGGTAAACAGCGGCGCGATTTCCGTGACAGGTGGCAATTCGCCTTCCCCGTCGAGAAATGCATCCTGGATTTCACCGAGCAAATCTTCAGGCAAATCAAGGGCCTGCTCCAACGACAACTGCTGCTTGCCGATGGCTTCGGCCAGCAACGTATACGCGTTCTTTTCCGAGCATTGCAGCTGGCCGGCGATCTGGATCGGGGTCATGCCGGCGCGAGCCAGGCTGATCAGCTCGTGGCGAATATCGGCGATTTCCTTCGGTGCTTCGACCTGGCCGCCGAGTACTTCGAGGAATGCCTGGCCATAACGCTCCAGCTTGCGCGCTCCCACACCGCTGACCCTGGCCATCTCGGCCATGGTGGTGGGCTGCTCGCGAAGCATCTCCAGCAATGTGGAGTCAGGGAAGATGACATACGGCGGCACGCTGTGTTCCTGCGCCAGTTTGCGCCGCAGGGTACGCAAGGCTTCCCACTGTTCGCGCTCTTCGCCACGCACCAGCTGGCTGGCCTGGCTGGTGCTGCTCTTGGCGGTGGTCTGCGGCTTGAGGTCGCGGCGCAACTCCAGGCTGACTTCGCCCTTGAGCAAAGGCCGGCAACTGTCGTTCAAGCGCAGGCCGCCGTAGCCTTCGATATCGATGTCGACCAGCCCGCGCGCGACCATCTGGCGGAACAGCGAGCGCCATTCGCCTTCGGCGCGGGCCTTGCCGACGCCGTAGACCGAGAGTTTCTCGTGGCCGAAGCTGCGGATTTTTTCGTTGTCCTTGCCCAGCAACACATCCACCAGATGGCCCACGCCATAGCGCTGGCCGGTGCGGTAGATCGTCGACAATGCCTGGCGCGCCGGCTCGGTGGCGTCCCAGGTCTGCACACCGTCGATGCAGTTGTCGCAGTGGCCGCACGGTTGCGGCATGTCTTCGTCGAAATACCCCAGCAGCGTCTGGCGGCGGCAGCGGGTCTCTTCGCACAGCGAGAGCATGGCGTCGAGTTTGTGCTGCTCCAGGCGCTTGTGGCGCTCATCGCCTTCGGAGTTCTGCAGCATCTGCTTGAGCATCACCACATCTTGCAGGCCGTAGACCATCCAGGCATCCGCCGGCAGGCCGTCACGGCCGGCGCGGCCGGTTTCCTGGTAGTAGGCCTCGAGGGACTTGGGCAGGTCCATGTGCGCCACGAAACGCACGTTGGACTTGTCGATCCCCATGCCGAAGGCGATGGTCGCCACCATGATCAGGCCTTCCTCGTTGAGGAAGCGCTTCTGGTGTGCCGAGCGCGTTTCATTGGGCAAACCGGCGTGATAAGGCAGCGCCGGGTAGCCTTGTTCACAGAGGAACGCGGCGACTTCATCGACCTTCTTGCGTGACAGGCAATAGACGATACCCGCGTCGCTGCGCCGTTCCGAGAGGAAGGCCAGCAACTGCTTGCGCGGCTGCTCCTTGGGCACGATGCGGTAGAAAATATTTGGCCGGTCGAAGCTCGACAGGAAGCGCTCGGCGTTCTGCAAATGCAGGCGCTCGACGATCTCTTCGCGGGTACGCTTGTCGGCGGTGGCGGTCAGGGCGATACGCGGCACATCAGGGAACAGCTCCGCCAGTTGGCCCAGCTGCAGGTACTCGCGGCGGAAATCGTGGCCCCACTGCGATACGCAGTGAGCTTCGTCGATGGCGAACAGGGCAATTTCCAGGCTCTGCAGGAACGCCAGCATGCGCGGCTGCACCAGCCGCTCCGGTGCCAGGTAGAGCATCTTCACTTCGCCGCGCTTGATCCGCGCCGCCAGGTCGCGCTGCTGCTCGGCACTCAGGGTGGAGTTCAAGGCAGCGGCGGCGACACCGAGTTCTTCCAGGGTGGCGACCTGATCGTCCATCAATGCAATCAGCGGCGACACCACCACAGCCAAGCCATTGCGCAACAGCGCCGGCACCTGGAAGCACAACGATTTGCCGCCACCGGTCGGCATCAGCACCAGGGCATCGCCGCCATTGGCCACGCGCTCAATGATCGCACCCTGGCGGCCACGAAAACTGTCGTAGCCGAAGATGTCCTTGAGGACGCGTTGAGCCTGCTCGAGCATGTAAAACTCCAAAATGGTGCGCAAATCCCTCTGTACAGGCTGGCCGAAAAAACCCGCTTTCATGGAAAATAATCCGTAAGCGAAGTTTTCCCGGATTGCTGCGTGGCCTGCAGGGGCATCACAAAACGCGGCAGTATACCCGAGCGTTCACCGGCAAAGGGCGCGACTGACGAATAGAGCGCCTCTGTCTAAAACCGGGCAAAAATGCCGTGCGGCTGGCCTGGGCGCTCAAGAAAGCCTAGAATTCAGCATCGTTTATTCCCAAGGTAGCCCTTCAATGTCCTTCGCTGAGCAACTAACCCGCCTGCAAGCCTTCCTCGACGCCGATGAGCTGCATGACGAGGCGCTGGACTACGTGGCCGCCCACGGCTACCTGACCGCCCTGTCGATCTGCTCTGAAGACGTGCCCGAGCGTGAATGGATCGACGCGCTGTTCGCCGAAGAACCTCACTACGCCGACGACGCCCAGCGCGAAGAAATCGAAGCCACCCTGCTGGCCCTCAAGGCCCACATCGGTCGCCAACTGGCCTCCGATGAAGAATTCGAGCTGCCTTGCGAGCTGGACCTGGGTGAAGACCCGGACGACTCCGACCTGCGCGGCTGGTGCATTGGTTTCATGGAAGGCGTATTCCTGCGCGAAGCCGCCTGGTTCGAAACCGCCGAGGAAGAAGTCAGCGAAATGCTGCTGCCGATCATGGTCGGTTCGGGCCTGTTCGACGACCAGCCGGAGTTTTCCGATATCGCCGCCGACGCCAACCTGATGGACGATATGATCGTGCAGATCCCCGAAGCCCTCACCGCGCTGTACCTGCTGTGCAACGCGCCTGACGAAAAACCGGCGATCCTCAAGCCACGTCACCACTGAGTCGCTTGCCCGTGGACCCCATGGGCAAGCGTTCGCCGCTCCTGCGTTACGCGCTGCTGGCCGTCGGCTGGCTTAGCGTAGCGCTTGGGGTGATCGGCATTTTCCTGCCGGTATTGCCGACTACACCCTTTCTCCTGCTGGCTGCCGCCTGCTTCGCTCGAAGCTCCCCGCGTTTCTACCACTGGCTGGTGGACCACCCGCGCCTGGGCCCGTGGATTCGTGATTACCTCGACGGTAACGGCATCCCGCTCAAGGGCAAGGTCTATGCCATCGGCTTGATGTGGCTGAGCATCGCCATTTCCTGCTACCTGGTGCAGTTGCCGTGGGCACGGGGCTTCATGCTGACCAGCGCAGTGCTGGTGACGATTTACATCCTGCGCCAGAAAACCCTGCCCCCGCGCTGAACGCGCCTGCGACATTCGCCCTCACACGACCTTGGTCGACACTGACTAACCCCAGGCATCATGCGAGACTGTCCAACCGGGCCCGGAATGCCCGGTGTTCTTATGCTCGGAGTTACCATGACGCTGTCCAGCGGGCTGATCGCCGCCGTTGCCCTGGCCTATATGGCCATCATGTTTGCCATCGCCTTTTACGGTGACCGTCGCCATGCGCCGCTGCCGCCGCGCGTGCGTGCGTGGGTCTATAGCCTGTCGCTCGCCGTGTATTGCACCAGCTGGACCTTCTTCGGCGCCGTAGGCCAGGCTGCCGAACAGCTTTGGGCGTTCTTGCCGATCTACCTGGGGCCGGTGCTGTTGCTGGTGCTGGCGCCCTGGGTGCTGCAGAAGATGATTCTGATCAGCAAGCAGGAAAACATCACCTCCATCGCCGACTTTATCGCCGCGCGCTACGGCAAATCCCAATCCCTGGCGGTCGTGGTCGCGTTGATCTGCCTGGTTGGGGTACTGCCCTATATCGCCCTGCAGCTCAAGGGCATCGTGCTCGGCGTGAACCTGTTGATCGGCTCCGGGCCCGACACCACGGGCACCCGGGCCCAGGACACCGCGCTGATTGTGTCGCTGGTGCTGGCGCTGTTCACCATCGTGTTTGGTACGCGCAACCTCGACGCCACCGAACACCACCGGGGCATGGTGCTGGCGATTGCCTTTGAATCCTTGGTCAAGCTGTTCGCGTTTCTGGCGGTCGGTGCGTTTGTGACCTACGGGCTGTACGACGGTTTCGGCGATCTGTTCAGCCAGGCGATGCTTGCACCGCGCCTGGAGGAATATTGGAAAGAGACCATCAACTGGCCATCGATGGTGGTGCAGACCGGCGTCGCGATGATGGCGATCATCTGCCTGCCCCGGCAATTTCATGTGACGGTGGTGGAGAATATCGACCCGCAGGACTTGCGCCTGGCCAAATGGGTGTTCCCGGCGTATTTGATCCTTGCCGCGTTGTTCGTGGTGCCCATCGCCCTGGGCGGCAAGATGCTGTTGCCCGGTTCGGTGCTGCCGGACTCCTACGTGATCAGCCTGCCGATGGCCGAAGCCCACCCGGCCCTCGCGGTACTCGCGTTCATCGGCGGTGCCTCGGCGGCCACCGGCATGGTGATCGTGGCCAGCATCGCCTTGTCGACCATGGTCTCCAACGACATGCTGCTGCCCTGGCTGTTGCGCCGCTCCAGCGCCGAACGGCCCTTTGAAGTGTTCCGCCATTGGATGCTGTCGGTGCGCCGGGTCAGCATCGTGATCATCCTGTTGCTGGCCTATGTGAGTTACCGGCTGCTGGGCTCCACCGCGAGCCTGGCGACCATCGGCCAGATCGCCTTTGCCGCCGTGACCCAATTGGCACCGGCGATGCTCGGCGCGCTCTACTGGAAGCAGGCCAACCGGCGCGGGGTCTTTGCGGGCTTGGCGGCGGGTACCTTCCTGTGGTTCTACACCCTGGTCCTACCGGTGACCGCGAAAAGCCTGGGCTGGTCGCTGAGCCTTTTCCCCGGCCTGACCTGGATGCACTCGCACCCGTTCGGGTTTTCCGTGACCTCACTGACCTTGGGCACCGTATTCTCGCTGGCGGGTAATTTCACGCTGTTCGTGTGGGTGTCGATGCTGTCGCGTACGCGGGTGTCCGAGCATTGGCAGGCCGGCCGCTTCATCGGCCAGGAAACCAGCCAGCGCACCAGCGCTCGCTCCATGTTGTCGGTACAGATCAGCGACCTGCTCAGCTTGTCCGCACGCTTTGTCGGCGAAGAACGGGCGCAGCAGAGCTTTATCCGTTTCGCCTATCGCCAGGGCAAAGGCTTCAACCCCAACCAGAATGCCGACAACGACTGGATCGCCCACACCGAGCGTTTGCTGGCGGGCGTGCTCGGTGCGTCCTCGACGCGAGCAGTGGTGAAAGCGGCGATTGAAGGACGGGAAATGCAGTTGGAGGACGTAGTACGCATCGCCGACGAGGCGTCCGAGGTACTGCAGTTCAACCGCGCCCTGCTGCAAGGCGCGATCGAGAACATCACCCAGGGCATCAGCGTGGTTGACCAGTCGCTCAAGCTGGTGGCCTGGAACCGACGCTACCTGGAGCTGTTCAACTACCCCGACGGCTTGATCAGTGTCGGCCGGCCGATTGCCGACATTATTCGCTACAACGCCGAGCGCGGCCTGTGCGGCCCCGGTGAAGCCCAAGTGCATGTGGCGCGACGCCTGCACTGGATGCGCCAGGGCCGTGCGCATACCTCCGAGCGCTTGTTCCCCAACGGGCGCGTGATCGAGCTGATCGGCAATCCGATGCCCGGTGGCGGTTTCGTCATGAGTTTCACCGACATCACCGCGTTCCGCGAAGCCGCACAAGCGCTGACCGAGGCCAATGAAGGCCTGGAACAACGGGTGACCGAGCGCACCCATGAACTGTCGCAACTCAATGTCGCGTTGACCGAGGCCAAGGGTGTGGCCGAATCCGCCAGCCAGTCGAAGACCCGCTTTCTGGCGGCCGTCAGCCATGACTTGATGCAACCGCTGAACGCCGCGCGGCTGTTCTCCGCCGCCCTCTCCCACCAGCACGAAGGCCTCTCGAGCGAGGCCCGGCAACTGGTGCAGCACCTGGACAGTTCACTGCGCTCGGCCGAGGATCTGATCAGCGACCTGCTGGATATCTCGCGCTTGGAAAACGGCAAGATCAATCCCCAACGCCAGCCGTTTGTCCTCAACGAGCTGTTCGACACCCTGGGCGCCGAATTCAAGGCACTCGCCCATGAACAGGGTTTGCGCTTTCGTTTGCGCGGCAGTCGCCTGCGGGTGGACAGCGACATCAAATTGTTACGACGGATCCTGCAGAATTTCCTGACCAACGCCTTCCGCTATGCCGATGGCCCGGTGCTGCTGGGCGTGCGTCGCCGCCAGGGCCAATTGTGCCTGGAAGTCTGGGACCGTGGCCCTGGCATCCCGCCGGATAAACAGAAAGTGATTTTCGAAGAGTTCAAGCGCCTCGACAGCCACCAGACCCGCGCCGAAAAGGGCCTGGGCCTGGGTCTGGCGATCGCCGACGGTTTGTGCCGCGTGCTGGGCCACCGCCTGAGCGTACGTTCATGGCCGGGCAAGGGCAGCGTGTTCAGCGTGCGTGTGCCGCTGGCCCGCAGCCAGGTCAGCCCGCAGCCAAAGGCCACCGTAGAAAACGGCGTGCCCTTGAGCGGCGCACGGGTGCTGTGTGTGGACAACGAGGAAAGTATCTTGATCGGCATGCGCAGCCTGCTGACGCGCTGGGGCTGCGAAGTCTGGACCGCCACCGGCCAGGCCGAGTGCGCGGCCCTGTTGGCCGAAGGCATGCGCCCGCAACTGGCGCTGGTGGATTATCACCTGGACCACGGCGAAACCGGCACCGAACTGATGAGTTGGCTGCGGGCGCAATTGGCCGAGCCGATTCCCGGCGTGGTGATCAGTGCAGACGGACGCCCGGAAATGGTGGCGCAGGTGCATGGAGCGGGACTGGATTATCTGGCCAAGCCGGTGAAGCCGGCGGCCTTGCGGGCGCTGTTAAGTAGGCACCTGCCTCTGTAGGCGGGATGTACTCGGTAAAAAATGTGGGAGGGGCTTGCTCCCGATAGCTGTGCATCAGCAATGGATTTGTTGACTGACACACCGCAATCGGGGGCAAGCCCCCTCCCACATTTTGATCATGTTTTATTCAGGGGAATGCGCTACGCCATCCGAATCCGTCATCGCGCGCTCGAGCAAATCCGCCGGCAGGCTTTTGCTGGCACGCGCGCCCAGCAGGCGCAGTTGCTCGGTGCGGCTGACCAGATTCCCGCGTCCATCGGTCAGCTTGTTACGCGCCGCGCTGTAAGCCTTGTCCAACTGCTGCAAGCGGTTACCCACTTCGTCCAGATCCTGGATAAACAGCACGAACTTGTCGTACAGCCAACCGGCGCGCTCGGCGATTTCCCGGGCGTTCTGGCTCTGGCGTTCCTGCTTCCACAGGCTGTCGATCACCCGCAGGGTGGCCAGCAAGGTGGTGGGGCTGACAATCACGATATGACGGTCGAAGGCTTCCTGGAACAAGTTCGGCTCGGCTTGCAGCGCCGCGGAAAACGCTGCCTCAATCGGCACGAACAGCAGCACGAAATCCAGGCTGTGCAAACCCTCCAGGCGCTTGTAATCCTTGCCGGCCAAGCCTTTGACGTGATTGCGCAGGGACAGCACATGCTGCTTCAACGCCGCCTGGCCAATCACCTCGTCATCCGCCGCAACGTACTGCTGATAGGCGGTCAGGCTGACCTTGGAGTCCACCACTACCTGCTTGTCGCCCGGCAACATGATCAGCACGTCGGGCTGGAAACGTTCGCCATCCGGGCCTTTGAGGCTGACCTGGGTCTGGTACTCGCGGCCTTTCTCCAGGCCCGCATGCTCCAGCACCCGCTCCAGGATCAGCTCGCCCCAGTTACCCTGGGTTTTCTGGCCTTTGAGGGCGCGGGTCAGGTTGGTGGCTTCGTCCGACAGGCGCAGGTTCAATTGCTGCAGGCGCTCAAGCTCTTTGGCCAGGGAAAAGCGTTCGCGGGCTTCGTTCTGGTAGCTTTCTTCAACGCGCTTCTCGAAGGATTGGATGCGTTCCTTGAGCGGGTCCAGCAGTTGCCCCAGGCGCTCCTGGCTGGTTTCGGCAAAGCGTTGCTCACGCTCATCGAAAATCTTCCCGGCCAGTTCGGCGAACTGCGCGCGCAGCTCGTCCCGTGAACCCTGCAGGTCGGCGAGGCGTTGTTGATGGCTGTCCTGCTGTTCACGCAGCTCGGCGCGCAAGGCGGCGGCCAAGGCGTCAAGCCGGCGCAGCTCGGTTTCCTTGGCGCTGCGGTCCAGATTCCAGGCGTGGGCGGCGTCGCGGGCGTTATCACGGTCGATTTGCAACAGCTCGACTTCGCGGCGCACCGCAGCCAGGTCGGCCTGCTTGGCGGCATTGGCGTGGCTCAGATCGCTGATCTCGTCGCGGCTGGCGTCCAGTTGGGCAGCAAGCCCTTCCTGGGCCAATTGCGCGGTCGCCAGGCGCTCTTCCAGCAGTTCCCAGCCGGTGGTGCGCGCGGTCAGCCGTCGTTGAATCTGCCAGCACAACGCCAATAAGGGCAGCGCGGCGCCAGCAAGCCCCAGGGCGACACTGGTCCAGTCGAAAACCATAGCCATTTCTGCCATCACCAAAAAAGAGCAAGGTTAACCAAGCAAGGCACGGGAGGACAGCTCAGTCTTCGACCTGGCCCAGTTCGCGCTGAGCGCGACGGTCGCCGGCGCGGGCCGCCGAACGCAACAGATCCTGGCCGATGCGCCGGTCGCGGGCATTTTCGCATTCACGGCACATCAATTGGCCCAGGCGGCTCTGCGCGGCCACCACGCCTTCGCGGGCAGGCTGCTTGAGCAGGCGGCCAGCCAGGTGCTTGACGTTGGTACTCTGCCCCAGGCGCGGGCTGTCGAGGAGCCACAAGGCGACTTTCAAAGAGAAACGCTTGGGCGCGGTAACAGTCTGGGGAGTGTCGGTAACAGAAGGTGATACTGAGCGAAACTTCATAAAGCACTGTGGGACAGAACGGAAGGCGCGCCACTCTACTCTTTTTTTCGTACAGGTAAAGCTGAAAAAACCCGGCACGCCCGTTCTAGAGCAAGCGCTTGGGACAATCCACAGAAGCTGTGGATAACTCAGTGGACAACCCGCCTTTAACTCGCGCAAAGGCCCATGGAATGGGGGCCGCAGTCAAACTGACGATTTTTTCACCAATAAAAAAAAGCCAGATTTTTCATTGACTTAAATTTTGATTGCAGGCAAATGGGCAGGCTTCAGGACAGTTACCAGCGAAGTTACCGGCGCTGCGACTAATGTGCACAAGTACCCAGCCAACGGTTATATCCCCGGCGTTTTTTGATCCGACACGCTCAGGAAATGTTACTGCCAGGAAACTGGAGGGTGGACGGCTGATGGTTTTTTTGCCAAGCCACTTCCTTTCCTTGTTTCGATCCGTTACTATCCGCAGCGTTAGTACCAAGCTGAAAGTCAATTCTGGTCGACATATCCCTAGAACTTCATGGGATCGACCACCTCGATGGTTTCCAGGTATCACTTGCGACGACACTGCCTTTGAACAAGCAAAGGGTGCCGCGAAGTCTGCATACTCTGACCGAACCAACCTGCAAATTGATCAGGATCTTCACCCTGGGCCCAGAACCTTTGCCCCTGTTGTGTTGCCTGCCCTCCTAAGTACCTACCTGCCAGCCCAAGCGCGCCTAATCCAATAGCGCTTCAAACTGGCTGCTTTGTTCCAGACTAGGTTCTTTCGTTTGATCAATGGTGATCAGCGTTTCTGGAACGTTTTAACGTTGCACGGTTCTTATCCGTGTCATTTGTAGGAACACCAATAATATGAACGCTCAAATCCACACTCAGGATGCCATCCGCACCCTCACCAACGCTTTTGCCCCAATGAACTGCCTGATCATGGCCGCTCGCAAAGGCTGCTTCAGCTTCACCCTGGTCAATGAACACGGCATCGCACGTCACAGCGAACGCCTGTACCCCGATCAATACTCCAGCGCAGAACCGCTGCAGGCCGTGATCGAGCGTACCCGTCAGGCACTGATTGCCTGATCGACCCGAGTCGCTGAAACACAAAAACCCTGTCTGAAAAACAGGGTTTTTTATTGCCTGGAATTTAGTCCCGGGATTTTTTACTAAGCACGAATAGATATAAACGTTATAACCGGATAAAGAAGATGTTTAAAAAACAGTCCTTTACAGGATGAATATGACACTACACTTCAACTCAAGCGGCATGATCCGCTTGCGACGGGCCTGAGATCCGATCCACCGCTGCCAAGCCCCCCTTCTCAGGCTCGTCATTCATTCCCACGGACTGAGGTTTGTATGGGTATTGCCGCCAGCGAATTGTGTCGTTATGTGATCAGGCCGACCTTGCTGTACCTCGGCTGCCATAACCCGAACGCCGAAACCTTGCTGCTGGGCATTGCAGCTAGCCAGTCGGAACTGGGCTCGGCCCTGCATGACCGACGCGGCCATGGCCTCTACAGCATCACCGAACCACGTCACCGCGCCCTCTGGGATACCTACCTGGCACTCGACCCTGAACGTGCGAGCCTGGTGCGCGGATTGGCCAGCCAACATGCATTCCTCAGTGCGCCCCAGTTGGAACTGACGGTGAACCTGCGTTACGCCACGGCAATCGCCTGGTTGCTGGTGGAACAACACCGTCCTGCCCTGCCCGCGCCCGGCGATGTATTGGCGATGGCACGTATCTGGAAAGAAATATTTCACCCTCAAGGCCGCCTGCGAGATTTCTCCCAGGCCTGGCAAAGCTGTGTCAGCCCAATGAAACAGGTGGCCTGTTGACCGGGCAAATTGCAAGATTCGTCAAAAAACCGGAAATCTGGTCGGATTGTCCTACAAAACCGCTCTATCTCCTGCATTACAGCCTATAGCGCGATGTTAAATTTATTGATACTTTCCGCAGCGGTGATCACACGGAGTTCTAATAATGAAAAAAGTAATGCTCAAGACCACACTTAGCCTCGCCGTTGCCATGGCCTCCTCCCAACTGTTCGCCAGCGGCTTCGCCCTGAACGAACAGAGCGTCAGCGGAATGGGTACTGGCTTCGCAGGTCGCTCTTCTTCTGCCGATGACGCAAGCACTGTCTACGGTAACCCTGCCGGTATGGCTCGCCTGAACGGCCAGCAGATCACCGGCGGTGTCGCAGCCATCGATGCCTCTACCGATCTCAGCGATACAAGCGGTCGCTCTCGCGGCAGCAACAAAGGCGACATGGTGCCATTCACCGCCGTACCTTTTGGGTTCTACACCAATAAGCTCAACGACCAGTGGGCTGTCGGCTTTGGCGTGTATGCGCCGTTCGGCCTGATAACCGACTACGA
Source organism: Pseudomonas sp. R2-37-08W (assembly GCF_003851705.1). NCBI lineage: Bacteria > Pseudomonadati > Pseudomonadota > Gammaproteobacteria > Pseudomonadales > Pseudomonadaceae > Pseudomonas > Pseudomonas sp. R2-37-08W. The sequence continues at coordinate 4,079,837 of NZ_CP027728.1, forward strand.
AAGCGGCTTCCAGGGCCGTGGCTTTGGCAGCAAGAGCGAAGTGAAAGTCATCACCTTGCAACCAACGGTCAGCTACGCCTTCAACGATCGCGTTTCCGTCGGCTTCGGCCCGACCATCAACCGCATTGGCGGTACCCTGGAATCGGACATTACGCTGAACCCTGCCGCGCCGGACACCAATATCAAGATCAAGGGTGACGACACCGCGCTGGGTTTCAACGTCGGCGTGCTGGTACAAGCCACCGATACCACCCGCGTCGGCCTGACCTATCACTCCAAGGTCAGCTACAAGCTGGAGGGCCACACCGAAGTCACCGCGCCGACCGCGACCTCTCCGTTCCTGCGCAGCAACCGTTACGACGCTTCGCTGAAGATCGATACGCCTGAGTCCTACGACCTGTCGGTGACCCAGGATCTGACCGACGCATGGAAACTCTATGCCGGTGCAACCTGGACCCGTTGGAGCCGCCTGAAAGACATCACCGTCAAGAACGACGGCGTCACCGGCGCAACCGGTGGTGGGCTGGCCCCAGCGTTGGTAAGCACCATCAAGGAAGACCAGAACTGGCACGACACCTGGGCTTACGCCTTGGGTACTTCGTACCAGCTGACCAAGCAAGTGGTGCTGCGTACCGGCCTGACGTTCGACCAGTCGCCGACCAACAACACTGATCGCTCGCCGCGCATTCCTACCGGCGACCGCACCATCTTCAGTCTGGGCCTGGGCTACGAGGTCATGCCGAACATGACCATCGACGTAGCCTACTCCTACCTGAAGGAAGAGGACGTCAAGGTTGCACGCTCCAACCAATTGGCCAGCTACAACGCCAAGTATGAAAACAGTGCCAACGGTTTCGGCCTGGGCATGACCTACCGCTTCTGATTCGTTGCGGTATAAAAAAGCCCCGCTCTCCTGCACAGGAGGCGGGGCTTTTCAATGGGCGACGATCAGGGTTTGGACGCCAGCGCCTCTTCTACCGCCTTGATCAACTCCGGACTGTCGGGCTTGGTCAGGCTGGAAAAATTGGCGATGACTTTGCCCTGGCGATCCACCACGTACTTGTAGAAATTCCACTTGGGCGGCGTGTCGGTCTGTTGCGCCAGCACCTTGAACAAATTGACCGCGTCCGGCCCCTTGACCTTCTGCGGCTCGGTCATGGTGAAGGTCACGCCGTAGTTCACATAGCAGACCTTGGCGGTTTCTTCGCCAGTCTTGGCTTCCTGCTTGAAGTCGTCGGACGGCACGCCAATCACTTCCAGGCCCTGGCCCTTATAGCGCTGGTACAACGCTTCGAGGCCTTTGAATTGCGGGGCGAAGCCGCAGAAGCTCGCCGTGTTGACGATGACCAGGGGCTTGCCCGCGAAACGCTCGCACAGGTCAATGGATTCCTTGGCCCGCAGCTTGGGCAATTGGCCCTCCAGCAACGGCGGGCAACTGGCGGCCAGGGCCACGCTGCCAGCAGCCATCAGGACGGGTACAGCGAGCCAGCGCATCAACATGTGAAAAGTCCTCGCATGGGTTCAGACATAGAACTTAACAGATCGCCATGCCCAACTGCATTAACGCCAGGCCCCCGTGCTGCCAGCCCCACCAGGCCAACAGCAACAACACCAGCCCTGTCACCAGGGCCGTGCACCGCAGTGCTGCACTCATGCCGCCTCCATTTGCGCCTGCACGCGCGCCACTGGCCGTTCACGCACCGGCCAGTTCAGGGCCGCCGCGAGCAGGCTGAGCAGAATCGCCACCTGCCAGATCAAATCGTAGTTACCGGTTCGATCATAGACCACGCCGCCCAACCAGCCACCGAGGAACGAACCGAGTTGATGGAACAGGAACACGATCCCACCCAACATCGAGAGGTTGCGTACACCGAACAAGGTCGCAACAGTGCCGTTGGTCAGCGGCACGGTAGACAGCCACAGGAAGCCCATCGCCATGCCGAACAGGTAAGCCGTGACTTCGGTGACCGGCGCCCACAGGAACAACACGATCACCACCGCACGCAACAGGTACAAACCGGTGAGCAAACGCGGCTTGGACATGCGCCCACCCAGCCAGCCGGCCGTGTAGGTGCCGAATACGTTGAACAGGCCGATCAACGCCAGCACCGTGGTGCCAGCCGTAGCCGGCAGATGCTGGTCCACCAGATACGCCGGTAGATGCACGCCGATAAATACCACCTGGAAACCGCAGACGAAAAAGCCGAAGGACAGCAGCCAGAACCCGGAATGGGAGCACGCCTCCTTCAACGCTTCGCGCAGGGTTTGCTGACCGACCGTGGTCGGCAGCGGCCGGTCCTTGAGCATGGCCACCAGCGGCAGGATTAGCGCGACCATCAAGCCCAGCGCCAGCAGCGCCGCAGACCAGCCCAGCCACCCGATCAAGCCGAGAGTCCCTGGCACCATGGCGAACTGGCCAAAGGAGCCGGCGGCGCTGGCGATGCCCATGGCCATGCTGCGTTTTTCCGCTGGTACGGCGCGGCCGACCACACCGAGGATCACTGAGAACGACGTGCCGGACAGGCCAATGCCGATCAGCAACCCCGCGCTCAGGGACAATGACCACGCCGAGTCCGACATGCCCATCAGCACTAGGCCCACGGCGTACAACACGCCGCCGACGAACACCGCCTTGGTCGCACCGAAGCGGTCAGCCAGGGCCCCGGTGAACGGCTGCGCCAGACCCCAGATCAGGTTCTGCAAGGCGATGGCAAAGGCGAACGTCTCGCGCCCCCAGCCAAATTCGCTGCTCATCGGCGCCAGGAACAGGCCAAAGCCGTGCCGCACGCCCAACGACAACGCCAGGATCAGCGCACTCCCCACAAGAACCCAGCCACTGGTGCGCCACATCGAGGTCATTTCTTATTCTCCGCTCGCGGGTATATACCCGCTTATAGTCGAACGAACCGCCGTTCAGGCGAGTTCATCCAGCAAGGCCAACAACGTTTCGCGCTTTTCGGCGCCCAGTTGATCGATCAATTTCTGTTGCGCCGCTTCCCATGCCGGCAAGGCCGCAGCCAACCGCTGCTGACCGGCCTCGGTCAACTGCACCAGGCGGTTGCGCAGGTCATCGCCTTCGACCAACCGGACCAGGCCGTCACCTTCCAGTACGCGCAGATTGCGCCCCAAGGTGCTGCGGTCCAGGCCCATGGCTTCTGCCAGGCTGGAAATGCTCGGCTGATCGAGACGTTGCAGGTTGCTCAGCAAAGAATACTGGGCAACGTTGATCCCGAAGCCGTCGAGGGCGCCGTCGTAATACCGGCTGACGCCACGGGCGGCGCGTCGCAGGTTGGTGCACAAACATTGGGAAGCAAGCATAGAGCGTGTATATACCCGGAGTTAAGCAAATGCAAGAAAGTGTTACAGCGCCAGCCCGATCAGCACGGCCGATTCGAGCAGTTCCAGCAGGGCGCCGGCGGTATCGCCGGTGGTGCCACCCAGACGCCTGATCATTAAATGGCGCAAGCCGATAAAACAGCCCGCCGCGAGCAGTACCGCTATCCCACCGCTGAACCCACCGATCAGGATGCAGACCAGTCCACTGAGGATCAGCACCTGCTGGCCGACAATCCTCGGTAAATGATCCGACAGCGCCTGGCCCAATCCACCGGCACGCACATAGCGCGTGGTGAGAAACAGCGCCAGCATCGAAGCCCGGCCGATCAACGGCGCGAGAATCAGCGCGGCGCCGTTATGCTGCTCGATCAAGGCCACCAGCGCGGTGAATTTGAGCAGCAACACCAGGCCCAGGGTGACCACCGCAATCGGCCCGCTGCGCGGGTCCTTCATGATGCTGAGGGTGCGTTCGCGATCACCGAAGCCGCCGAGCCAGGCGTCGGCACTGTCCGCCAGGCCGTCCAGGTGCAGGCCGCCGCTGAGCAGCACCCAGGCGGCCAATAGCAGCGCGGCATGCAGCAACAGTGGCGCACCCATCAACAAGCTGTTCAGGCCCCACAGCAGCAGGCCAAACAGCAAACCCACCACCGGGTAAAACAGCAACGAACGCCCCAGTTCCTGGGGTTGCGGCATGCCTGGCAAGCGAATCGGCAGACTGCTCAGGAACTGCAGGGCGATCCAGAATGGCAGCATGTTCAGGCCCCTTCCTTCAACGTGCCATCGGTCGCCACTTGCAGGCTGAACAGCCCGCCGTGACCGACTTCGACATTCAGCAAGTGCTCACGCGGCAAACCGCGCGCACGCGCCAATAACAGCCGCATGACGCCACCGTGGCTGATCAACAGCACGCGCTCACCGGCATAGGCCTGCTGTAGACGTAAGACGGCGCCCAGCACCCGCTCGGAAAACGCTTCGACCGGCTCGCCTTCTGGCGGCGTAAAGCGGTAGGGATCCGCCCAGAACAAGCCCAAGCCGTCGGCGTCGGTTTCCATCAACGCCGCCGCGCTCTGCCCTTCCCAGGCGCCGAAGTGCAGCTCTTGCAGATCTTTTTCCAGGCTGACTGGAAGGTTAAGACGCCCGCCCAATTCCTCAGCAAAGCGCGCACAGCGTTGCAACGGCGAACTGATCAGCCGGTCCCACGGCCCCTGCCCCAGCACAGCCGCGCGCATCTGCTCCCAGCCCCTGGCCGTCAAGGCATCATCCAGGCTGCCGCGCAGGCCGCCGCCAAGCTCGGTTTCACCGTGGCGCAGCAGGTCCAGGTGCAAGGTCATGCAGGGCGATCCGCCACGGCGGCTTCGGCGAACGTCGCCATCTGTCCGTGCAACGCACAGGCCAGGCGCAGCAGCGGCACCGCCAGCGCCGCACCGCTGCCTTCGCCCAGGCGCAGGCCCAGGTCCAGCAGCGGCTGTGCGTCAAGACTGTGCAGCACGTGACGATGGCCCGGCTCGGCGCCACGATGGCCGAACACCAGCCAATCGCGGCAGGCCGGATTCAAGCGCGTGGCCACCAGCGCGGCGACGCTGCAGATAAACCCGTCCACCAGCACCACGATGCCTGCCTGGGCGCAGGCCAGGTAGGCACCGACCAGCGCGGCAATTTCAAAGCCCCCCAGGTTGAACAGCGTCTGCAACGCGTCGTCGCGCTGGGCCGCGTGCAACGTCAGGGCGCGCTCGATGACTGCCACCTTGTGGCTGACGCCTTGGGCATTCAGCCCCGTGCCCGGACCGGTCAGGTCACTCACCGGGCAATCGAGCAGCGCACACGCCAACGCGCTGGCGGCGGTGGTGTTGCCAATGCCCATTTCACCGCCGATAAACAGCTGTGCGCCCTGCTCCAAAGCGCGGCGTGCGCTGTCTCGTCCGGCCTGCAAGGCCTGGCGCCCCTGCACCTGGGTCATCGCCGGGCCATGGACAAAGTTGGCCGTGCCCGCGCCGATATTCAGGTGGCGCACGCCGGGTAGATCCAGGGAGGGCGTGACCGTGCCGAGGTCGACCACTTCCAACTGCGCATCCAGCTGGCGAGCCAATACGCTGATGGCCGCGCCACCGCTGACAAAATTGTGCAGCATCTGCCCGGTCACAGCCTGGGGAAACGCCGACACGCCCTCGGCAACCACGCCATGGTCGCCGGCAAAAATCGCGATCCACAGCTGCTCCACCGACGGTTTGACCCGGCCCTGCAACCCGGCCAACTGCACCGCCAGCGCTTCCAGCTGGCCGAGCGAACCGGCGGGTTTGGTCAACTGCTGCTGACGCGCCAACGCCTGTGCTTGCGCAGCGGCGTCGATGGCCTTGCAGGGGTTGAGCCACCAGAAATCCGTCATAACGCAGTACCTTTCAAAGTCAGGGGCAGGCCGGCAACCGTCAGCACTACGCGCTGACACCGCTCGGCCAAGGCTTGATGCAGCCAACCGGCTTCATCCACATAACGGCGAGTCAATTCACCCAGCGGCACGACACCCAGTCCGGTCTCGTTGCTGACAAAAATGATCTGCCCCGGCAGTGCAGCCAGGGTATCGAGCAACTGGTCGCGCTCCGAAGCAAGGCGCTCAGGGTCTTCCAACATCAGCAGATTGGTCAGCCACAGGGTCAGGCAGTCCACCAGCAGGCAACGCTCGGCAGCGGCGTTGTCGCGCAACACCCGCGCCAGCTCGATGGGCTCTTCGATCAGGCCCCAATGGTCGGGGCGACGCGCACGGTGCAGGGCAACGCGCTGGTTCATCTCAGCGTCCAGCGGCTGGCTGGTGGCGATATACATCACCGGTAAACCGCTGGCGCCGGCGAGTTTTTCAGCCAGACGGCTTTTGCCCGAACGGGCGCCGCCGAGAATCAATTGATGCATGAGCCAATCCTTTTCCAGTCAGCCGACGTCAGATTCCGCACAATCGACGCAACAATTCAGTGTCCAGATGGTTTTCCACCAAATCCGCCAAGCGCTCGATATCCCGCTCACGCAGGGCGTGATAGTCGACGTCCTGCACGTCCTGCAACCCCGCCCAGCGCAGCAGTGCGCTGCACGCCGCCGGTGTCTCGAACAGGCCGTGCAGATAAGTGCCGAGGATCTGCCCGTCGGCACTCTGCGCGCCATCACTGCGCCCGTCGTCGAGCCGAACGGCGGCATTCTCCAGCGCCGGGCCGGACGTCACCCCCGCATGAATCTCATACCCGCTTACCTGCGCATCCTCCAGCAACAAACGCCCGCGCACATTGCGCAACTGCTTCTCTTGCTCAAGCGTCGTGCTGAACGCCAGCAGTCCCAGGCCATCGCTGGAGCCGACGGGCCCTTCCAGGCCGAGCGGGTCATGCACCTGCTCGCCGAGCATCTGCAGGCCACCACAAATCCCCAGCACCTTGCCGCCATAGCGCAAATGCCGCGCCACGGCGGTATCCCAGCCATGGGCACGCAAGTACGCCAAATCACTGCGTACACTTTTCGACCCCGGCAGGATGATCAGGTCGGCGGCCGGGATCGGCTGACCCGGCCCGACGAATTGCAGGTTCACCTGGGGATGCAGGCGCAGCGGGTCGAAATCCGTATGGTTGCTGATGCGCGGCAGCACCGGCACCACCACGTTGAGCACCTGGGCGGCCTTGTCGGTCTGGCGCTGGTCGATGCCATCTTCGGCCTCGAGGTGCAGGTCCATCACATAGGGCAACACGCCCACCACCGGCTTACCGGTGCGCGCCTCCAACCAGTCCAGCCCCGGTTGCAGCAGCGCGATATCTCCGCGAAACCGGTTGATGATAAAACCCCGGACCCGCGCCTGTTCGCTGGGGGACAACAATTCCAGCGTGCCGACCAGATGGGCGAACACCCCGCCGCGATTGATATCGGCGATCAACAGCACCGGGCAATCCACGGCTTCGGCGAAGCCCATATTGGCGATGTCATTGGCGCGCAGGTTGATCTCGGCCGGCGAGCCCGCGCCTTCGACCATCACCACCGGATAGGCCTGGCTCAACCGTGTGTGGGAGGCCAGCACCGCCTGCATCGCGATGGCTTTGTAGTCGTGGTAGGCAACCGCATTCATGCTGGTCACGGCGCGGCCATGGATAATCACTTGGGAACCGGTGTCGCTGTTGGGCTTGAGCAACACCGGGTTCATGTCGGTGTGGGGCGCCAGGTTGGCGGCCTGCGCCTGGACCGCCTGGGCGCGGCCGATCTCGCCGCCTTCGGCGGTCACTGCGCTGTTGAGCGCCATGTTCTGTGGCTTGAACGGCGCCACTGCAACCCCCTGGCGCACCAGCCAGCGACATAGCGCGGTCACCAGCGTGCTCTTGCCGGCGTCGGAGGTGGTGCCCTGCACCATCAACGTAGTCATGTCGCTTCCTTGTAGGCGGCCAGTGCCGTCTCGAGACGCTGCCAATCGGCCTCGCTGTCGGGCAGACCGAAACGCACGCTGCTGTCGTGAACGAACAGGCGCAGCAGAATGCCGCGCTGGGCCATGAATTCGTGCAAGCGTTCGGCGTGCGGGGTGATCAACCACTGGAACAAGGCGCAGCCACCCTGGGGTTGAAAACCCTGACGCTCAAGCAGCTCGGACAGGCGCTGGCCGGCCTCGATGCAACGCGTGCGCTGGCGGGCGTGCCCGGCGCTGTCGCGCAGGCATGCCTGGCCGAGTACCCGTGTCGGCCCGCTGACCGCCCAGGGCCCGACCTGTTCGGCGAGCAATTTGAGCAACCGGCGCTCGGCCAGCACAAAGCCCAGGCGCACGCCGGCCAGGCCGAAGAACTTGCCGAATGAGCGCAACACGATCAAGCCGACCTGCTGGGTGTGGCTGGCCAGGCTCAAGTGCGGCGTCACGTCCATGAAGGCTTCGTCCACCACCAGCCAGCCGCCGCGCTGGGCCAGCCGCGTATGCCAGTCGAGCAGGCGCTCCGGGGCCAGGCTCAAGCCGGTGGGGTTATTCGGGTTGACCACCACCAGCACGTCGAGGCCGTCGAGAAAGAAATCGACTTCCTGCTCCTGCACTTCGCGCACCACATAACCGGCACGACGCCAGGCTTCGGCGTGTTCGGCGTAGCACGGCGACAGTACGCCGACCTTGCCGGAACGGCGCAGGCGCGGCAGCAATTGGATCGCGGCCTGGGAGCCCGGCACCGGCAGCACGTGAGCCGCGCCGTAGTAGTCGCTGGCGGCTTTTTCCAGGCCGTCATCGGCTTCCGGTAGCCGTGCCCAGGCGCGCAAGGGAATCTCGGGGATCGGCCACGGCCAGGGCGCCAGGCCACTGGACAAATCGAGCCAATCCGCCTCCGCGATGCCGTATTCAATTGCCGCCTTACGCAGCCGACCACCGTGTTCAAGCATAAAATTGCGCCCCCGCGCACAGGACCAGCAGCCACAACCATACGCCGCGCTGCACCAGTTGCCAGCCTCGGTCGATGGCGTCAGCGTCGGCCGGCGGGCCTTCGCCCAATGGCGGGCGCTGGTGCACCTCGCCGTGATAAATCGCCGCGCCACCCAGTTCGACGCCCAGCGCACCGGCGCCAGCGGCCATTACCGGGCCGGCGTTGGGGCTGTCCCAGGTCGGCCCCTGGGTGCGCCAGCATTTGAGCGCCAGGCGAGTCTTGCCCAGCAACGCGTAGGTCAAGGCCACCAGGCGTGCAGGAATATAGTTGAGCCCATCGTCGATCTTCGCCGCCGCCCAGCCAAAGCGTTCGAAGCGTTCGTTGCGATAGCCCCACATGGCGTCGAGGGTGTTGCTCAGGCGATAGAGCACCACGCCCGGCACGCCCGCGACCACAAACCAGAACAGCGCGGCGAACACGGCGTCGCTGCCGTTTTCCAGCACCGACTCGGTGGCCGCGCGAGCGACTTCGGTGCGATCCAGCTCGCTGGTCTGGCGGCTGACCAGATAACTCACGCGTTGGCGCGCTTCATCCAGATCATCACTGCGCAGGGCCTGGGCGACCGGAATAACATGCTCCCCCAGGCTGCGCATGCCCAGGGCGCAGTACAACGCCAGGATCTCCAGCACCCAACCAATGTACGGCGCCCAGGACAACGCGGTGGCCAGCAGGGTCAGCGGCACCACCGCGATAAACCACGCGGTTACGCCATGGCTGCGCCAGCCACGACCGCCTGAATTGAAACGCTGTTCGATGCGCCCGGCAAAATTGCCGAACGCCACCAGCGGATGCCAGCGCCTGGGCTCACCCAGCAGCGCATCCAGCGCCACTGCGGCCACACACAGCAAGGCCACACTCATTGACTCACTCCCCACAGGTTTTCGTACAGCATGTCACTCAATGGCCGCGGCTCGGTCCAGCCTTCAAGCTGCAACATCGGTGCCGGATAGAACTCGGCAACCGGCCCCAGGCACAGCACCGCCAGGGGTTTTGCGCCCGCCGGCAAACCCAGCAGGTCGGCCAGGGCCTGGGGTTCGAACAGCGAGACCCAACCCATGCCCAACCCCTCGACGCGGGCCGCCAGCCACAGGTTCTGGATGGCGCAGGACAAGGACGCCACGTCCATTTCCGGCAAGGTGCGACGGCCGAAAATGTGCCGCTCGCGATCATCCATCAGCGCTGCCACCAGCACTTCGGCGCAGTCGTGGATGCCTTCAACCTTGAGCTTCATGAAGTCATCGGAGCGCTCGCCCAGGGCCTCGGCGGTGCGCAGGCGTTCTTCTTCGACCAGTTGCTGAATGCGGCCTCTTAATTGACGGTCGCTGATACGGATAAAGCGCCACGGTTGCATCAGGCCGACGCTGGGTGCCTGGTGCGCAGCCTGGAGCAGGCGCTGCAATAACTCAGGCGCGACGCTGCCACCGCTGAAGTGACGCATGTCACGGCGTTCGGCGATGGCGCGGTAGACGGCTTGGCGGTCGGCCTCGGGGAAGGCGTTGTCGGTCATGGCGTCATTGGGGGCAAGCCCCCTCCCACCTTTGAAATGCATTCCCCTGTGGGAGGGGGCTTGCCCCCGATAGCGGTGTCAGGGCCTGGCACAAAAAGTGCGGCCACCGCCTCCGGGTTCGACGGAAAGTAAAAGTGCACGTAGGACGCGGTCATCCGCCCCTGCCGATACACCGCCTCCGCCCCCCGCCCACCATTGGGGCTCATGCCACGGGCGATCGGCTCGCATGCGGTGCTGGTCAGGGAATGGTGATAGGTGTGCCCGCGCAAGGTGCCTTCGGGCAACTCGACGCTTTGCAGCGCCAGCGCCGCCAATTTCTTTTGCATCACTGCATCGCCCTGCAGCAGGCCGAGCAGTTCGGCGCGGTTGCCGTCGACATCGGTGAGCGAGTCCAGCAGGTACAGCATGCCACCACATTCGGCGAGCAAGGGCTTGCCGGCTGCATGATGAGCGCGGATGGCGGCGAGCATCGGTGTGTTTTGCGACAGGGCCCGGTGATGCAGCTCCGGGTAACCGCCGGGTAGATAGAGGCTGTCGGCTTCAGGCAATGCGCCGTCATGGATCGGTGAAAAGAAACGCAACTCGGCGCCCATGGCGCGCAACAAGTCGAGGCTGGCACCGTAGGTAAACGCGAAGGCTTCGTCACGGGCCACCGCAATGCGTACCCCGGCGAGCAATGGCTCGGCGGTGATCACCTGCGGCGCGGCAAATGTCACCGGTGGCGGCACGGCGACTTCGCAACTGCTGCCCAACGCCTGGGCGGCGGCGTCGAGGCGCAGGTCGAGGTCATTGAGTTCGCTGGCTTGCACCAGGCCCAGGTGACGGCTGGGCAATTCGATACCGGTTTCACGCGACAGCGCGCCGTACCAGCGCAACCCTTCGGTGAGGCTGCCTTCCAGCAACTGCGCATGGCGCAGCGTGCCGACGCGGTTGGCGAGTACGCCGGCGAATGGCAGGTCCGGCTGGTAGCGCGCCAGGCCCAACGCGAGGGCGCCAAAGGTCTGCGCCATGGCCGTGCCGTCGATCACCGCCAGCACCGGCACGCCGAAATGCCGCGCCAGGTCGGCGCTGGACGGGGTGCCGTCGAACAGGCCCATCACGCCTTCGATCAGGATCAGGTCGGCCTCCCCCGCTGCTTCCCACAACAAACGACGACTTTCCTGCTCGCCCACCATCCACATATCCAATTGATAAACCGGCGCGCCGCTGGCGCGCTCGTGAATCATCGGGTCAAGGAAATCCGGCCCGCATTTGAATACGCGTACCTTGCGCCCCAGGTTGCGGTGCAAACGCGCCAACGCGGCGGTGACGGTGGTTTTGCCCTGGCCGGACGCCGGTGCGGCGATCAAGACGGCCGGGCAATGACGGGGCTGATTCAAAGTTCGACGCCCTTCTGTGCCTTGATACCGGCCTGGAACGCGTGCTTGAGCATGCCCATCTCGGTGACGGTATCGCCCATTTCGATCAGCTCAGGCTTGGCGCCACGGCCGGTGACCACCACATGCTGCATCGGCGGGCGCGCCTGCAGGTCGCCGAGCACATGGTCCAGGTCAAGGTAGCCGTGCTTGAGGGCGATGTTCAGTTCGTCGAGCACGACCAGGCCGATGGAAGGGTCATTGAGCATCGCCCGGGAGACCGCCCAGGCCGCTTCGGCGGCGGCGATATCACGCTGGCGATCCTGGGTTTCCCAGGTGAAGCCTTCGCCCATCACGTGAAAGCGGACCTGCTCGGGGAAGCGGCGGAAAAACAACTCTTCGCCGGTACTGTTGCGCCCCTTGATGAACTGCACCACGCCGCACTGCATGCCATGCCCCATGGCGCGGGCCAACATGCCGAAGGCCGAACTGCTTTTGCCCTTGCCGTTGCCGGTCAGCACCAGCAGCAAACCGCATTCATTGGGCGAGTTGGCGATGCGTTCATCGATCACGGCTTTTTTGCGCAGCATGCGCGCCAGGTGGCGTTCGTCGCGGTCGGGGGTATCGGTCATGGCAGCTCTCCGTTGGGGCTGGACAAAAACGGCGGGCAGGAAAAAGGAAAAACAGACAGCCAAGCATCGCCCACCGTGATGCTGTTGGATGTTTCAGGCCGGTCTCCGGGCTCATGAGTGGCGCCCTGCCTTTTGTAAAAAGACAGGACATGCCAACAGCGCGCCTTCCCATATCGCCTGCGATACAGTGGCCAACAGCGCCGTCTTGACTCATTTACCGTTGCGGGGGCAGCGCCGGAATTGCGGCAGCACTGTGTACAAGTGCGCTCACTCACCGGCTTCCCTGTTTCACTCTGTCGACGCAAACGCCACAGAGCACCTGGAACAAGCCGCGAAGGTTAGTGGGTTGGGGGTGGAGCGTCAATTAAAGCTGGCCCTGTACTTGAACCATCAAGGTGATGTGCTTCTCTACCCTTACAGGTATTCAGGAGAACACCATGCACAAAACCAGACTCGCCTTACTGATCATGCTCGCCGGCACCCTCGCCGCCTGCGGAGAAAGCTCTACCCTGCAGGTAGCCGACGGCACCGGGCCCTCGCCCAGGTTGCCGGAACCGAACAAGACGCTGATCCCCACCGTGAACATCGCGCCGGCTGTCGGCTGGCCCGACGGCGCCAAGCCGACGGCCGCTACCGGCACCCAAGTGGCCGCATTCGCCGAGGGCCTGGAGCATCCGCGCTGGCTTTATGTGTTGCCCAACGGCGACATCCTGGTGGCCGAGACCAATGCGCCGCCCAAGCCCGATGACGCCAAAGGCGTGCGCGGCTGGGTCATGGAGAAAGTCATGGGCCGCGCGGGCGCAGGCGTGCCTAGCCCGAACCGCATCACCCTGCTGCGCGACGCCGATCACGACGGCGTCGCCGAAACCCGCACGGTGTTCCTGGAAAACCTCAACTCGCCCTTCGGCATGGCTCTGGTCGGCAACGACCTGTACGTGGCGGACTCGGACAAGTTGCTGCGTTTCCCCTATCAACCTGGGGAGACCGCGATCAAGGCAGCCGGCACCAAAGTCGTCGATTTGCCGGGTGGCAGCCTCAACCATCACTGGACTAAAAACGTGATCGCCAGCCAGGATGGCAGCAAGCTGTATGTCAGCGTCGGCTCCAACAGCAATGTCGGCGAGAATGGCCTGGAAGCCGAAGAAGGCCGGGCGGCGATCTGGGAAGTGGACCGCGCCACGGGCCAGCATCGTATTTTCGCCTCCGGCCTGCGCAACCCCAATGGCATGGCGTGGGAGCCGCAGAGCGGCAAATTGTGGACGGCGGTGAACGAGCGCGATGAAATCGGCAGCGACTTGGTGCCGGACTACATCACCTCGGTCAAGGACGGCGCGTTCTATGGCTGGCCGTTCAGCTATTACGGGCAGCATGTGGATGTGCGCGTCACCCCGCAGAACCCGCAGCTGGTCGCCAAGGCCATTGCGCCGGACTATGCGGTCGGCCCGCATACCGCTTCGCTGGGGCTGACGTTCGCCCAGGGCAACACACTCCCGGCGCAGTTCAGCAACGGTGCGTTCATCGGCCAGCATGGATCGTGGAACCGCGAGCCGCACAGTGGCTATAAGGTGATCTTCGTGCCGTTCGAGGGCGGGCAGCCGAAAGGCAAGCCGGTGGACGTGCTGACCGGGTTCCTCGATAAAGACGAGAACGCCATGGGCCGGCCGGTGGGCGTGGTGATCGATCAGCAAGGGGATTTGCTGGTGGCCGATGATGTGGGGAATAAGGTGTGGCGGGTGTCTGCGGTCAAGTAGACCCTCTGAAGCACACCACAAAACAATGTGGGAGGGGGCTTGCTCCCGATAGCGGAGTATCAGTCACAGTATCTGCGCCTGACCCACTGCTATCGGGGGCAAGCCCCCTCCCACATTTGGTTCGGTGTTTGATTCAGGGATTGCGTGCCAAGTTTGCCGGCAACACCCTTTTGGCACTCAGGTAAGCATTCTGCCAATACGCCTTCGACAACGTATCCAGCTTCACCGTACCGCCAGTCTGCGGAGCGTGCACAAAACGGCCCTCACCCACGTAGATGCCGGCGTGGCTCACCCGCGAACCACCACCGGTGGCAAAAAACAGCAGGTCACCGGTTTGCAGGTTCTGCTCGCTGACGTCCTGGGCACGCATCACGATCAACTCGCGGGTAGTGCGCGGCAAGGTGATACCGGCTGCGTCACGGTAGACAAAACCAATCAGGCCGCTGCAATCAAAGCCCGAGTCCGGCGTGTTGCCGCCCCAGCGATACGGCGTGCCCACCAGGCCCAGCGCGCGGAAGAGCACGTCTTCGGCGGCAGGGGAGAAATTCTGGGTGGAATAGTTGAACACCGGCTTAGGCTTGACGGCTACAGGAGCAGGCGGCGGTGGACGGCTTGCGCAGGCGCTGAGGAGTGCGGCGCAAACGAGAAGAAAGAGGCGGGCCGAGGTCGACATGGGCAGAACAATCCTGGTCTGGATGCGGCTTTCGCTGCCGAACGCTGAAAACCAGAACGCGCAAGCAAAGCTCGCGCGAACGGATTACAACAATGTCCAGGGATTCTAGCGCTTACGCGTCAAACTTCAAGTATCACTTTAACTTTACTTACTGGCGGTAACCGTAGACGGGGCCATGGCGAGTGCACGCTTGGCTTCGATGAAGGTTTTGCTCCAGTAGCTGTCACCCAGGTTATCGACCCGCACCCCACCGCTACGACGGCTGCTGGAGTGGATAAACTGGTTATCGCCCAGGTAGATACCGGCGTGGCTGACACGACCGCGACCGGCAGTACTAAAGAAAAGCAGATCACCGGGCTTGAGGTTGTTGCGTGCGACCAACGGTGCTTTCACGTTGATCATTTCGCGGGTGGAGCGCGGCAGATTCATGCCGGCTTCTTCACGAAACAGGTAACCGATAAAACCGCTGCAATCGAAACCGGCTTCGGAGGTGCCGCCGAAACGGTAGCGGGTACCGATCAAGGACATGCCGCGTTCGAGAATGCTGTCGGCCAGAACGGGAAGCTGGTAAGGCTTGCTGCCGGAGAAGTCGGCCAGCTCTTTTTCAGTTGCCAGCTCTTCTTCATAAACAGAAGCAGACTGTGCAGCAACGAATTTAGCCTGATTTTGAACCTGTGGTTTTGGCTGTTCTGCCACCTGCTGAGGGTGGGAGGCGCAACCAAACAACAGGGTAACGAGTGCGAGAGGCACGAGGGGTGCGAAGCGATTTAGCATGGGCACGACCGTGGCTGATGTGTAAAGAAGCCGAGACTATGCCTTCTATCACATCGATTTGCAAATTCAATCGAACTCTTTGTGACTTCCTGTTTGGACCACGCCATCTAAGCCGTTAATCCCACATACAGGCCCTGTGCGTGGCCAAACCGGCCAAAACGCAGGTTTTCTGGCGCCTGGAATTTGCCGAAAGCCTGGAAACACACGACTTGGCTACCAGCCGAGGGTTTCTTTGAGGAAGGGAATGGTGAGCTTACGCTGGGCCTGCAACGAGGCCTGGTCGAGCTGTTCGAGCAACTCGAACAACGCGCTCATGCTGCGCGTGCCGCGGGTGAGGATGAAGTGCCCGACCTCGTCGGTCAGGTGCAGCCCGCGCCGCGAGGCGCGCAGTTGCAGGGCACGGAGTTTGTCTTCGTCGGACAAGGGGCGCATCTGGAAGATCAACGCCAGCGTCAGCCGCGACTTGAGGTCGGCCAGCTTCACCGGCAGTTCACGCGGCGACGTGGACGCGGCGATCAACAGGCGGCGGCCACTGTCGCGCAGGCGGTTGAACAGATGAAACAGCGCCTCTTCCCAGTCCGCCTTGCCGGCAATGGCCTGCAAATCGTCCAGACATACCAATTCGTATTGTTCGAGGTTGTCGAAGATCCCCACACCGTGGTCCATCAGCTCAACCAACGGCAGGTAAACCGCCGGCTCGCCCATCTGCTCGAAACGCAGGCACGCGGCCTGCAGCAAGTGGGTACGCCCGACGCCATGCTTGCCCCACAGATAGATCAGGCTTTCAGTCCACCCGGCGTCGGCTTCGCAGAGGCGCTCGACATAGCCGAGTGCAGCGGCATTGGCGCCTGGGTAGTAGTTGATAAAGGTAGCGTCGTCACGCAGACGCACACCTAGGGGCAGCTGAATCGGTTTCATGCTGACTGAACGGCTCCCATCGAACCGTGAGTGGCCTCTGTGTAAAGTTTGCAAAGTTTATACGCGTGGCGCCGGGCGCACAATGCAGCAGACCACAAGCAAAATCAAAGGTTTGCGTTAACCTGTTGGTTTTGCGCGAATTGTTTGACGCACCCGCCACATTAAACAACAAACCCGGCGATGCGCCGGGCTTGTGATACAGCGATTACAGATCGGGGTCTTCAACGCCCGTGTACACGTCGGAGTCCTTGTACACATCGTGAACATGCCGCACCAGCACCATGATCACCGCCGCCACCGGCAGCGCCAGCAGGATGCCGGTAAAGCCGAACAGCTCACCGCCCGCCAGGATCGCAAAGATTACCGCCACGGGATGCAGGCCGATACGGTCCCCCACCAGCAGCGGCGTCAATACCATGCCTTCCAGCGCCTGGCCGACCATGAACACCGCAACGATCCCCAGCATCGGGTACAGGTCGCCGCCAAACTGGAACAGCCCCGCCACCAGCGCCGCGCCGATGCCGATCACGAAGCCCATGTATGGCACGATTGCGGCCAGCCCGGCGATCAGGCCGATCAACAGGCCCAGCTCAAGGCCGATCGCCATCAAGCCGGCGGCGTAAATGATGCCCAGCGCCAGCATCACCAGCAGTTGCCCGCGCACGAACGCCCCCAGTACCTCGTGACACTCGCCGGCCAGGGACACGATGCGCTCCTCGCGGTCGCGCGGCAGCAGGCTGCGGATCTTGGCCATCATGATGTCCCAGTCCCGCAGCAGGTAGAACGCCACCACCGGGATCAGCACCAGGTTGGTCAGCCAGCCGATCAGCGCAAGGCTGGAAGCGGTGGCCTGGCTGAGCACCATACTGACGATATCGGTGGTCTTGTCCATGTGTTCACTGATTGCCGCCTTGACCTTGTCGAACTTCCAGAACCCGTCCGACAGCCCAAGCTTGGCCTGGGCCCATGGCATCGCCGTGTGCTGCAACCAGTCGAGCATCTGCGGCGCCAGTTCGTAAAGTCGATACAGCTGCTTGGCCAGCATCGGCACCAGCACCAGCACCAGCACGGTGATGATCAGGGTGAACAAGGCAAACACCGCGATCACGCCCCAGGTGCGCGACAGGCCGGCCTTCTCCAGGCGATCCACCACCGGATCGAACAGATAGGCGAGCAGCAACGCCACCAGAAATGGCGTCAGGATCGAATGCAGCAAGAACACAAAAACGCACAGCAGGACAATCCCGCCAAGCCACACCCAACGACGCGTATCCGCCATGAACCACTTCCTCTGTTATTTGCTTGCCGCTTCTATATAGAAGCCAGGCCACTTACCAACGAAAACGTAACTGCGCCTGGGGCTCAGGCGCGGCAGCCGGTTGTGCGCCATCGGCCGGCGGTTGCGGGGCGGAGGCTTCACCCGCCGGCACTTCCTGCAATTTGGCCAGGCTCAACTGGGTGCGCAACTGATCGGCGCTGCCATTGACGCGATACACAATACGATCGCCGTCCACCCGCTGCGGCTGGCCACCAAAGGGCTCGAGCAAACGACCCAGGACGGCGTAGCGCTCCAGGTTCATGCCCTGCACCTCCAGCAACTGTTCGGCGCTGACCCCCGGTTTGACCGCAAAACGCGGCGCGAGCTTCTGGCTGACCGCAAGCAACACGGCGTCGGCGACCGCGCCAGTGTCAGCGCCCTGGACGCTGCCCTGCTCGGTCTTGTCGCCCAGCCACAGGCGCCATTTGGCCTGCCACTGGTTGCCTTCCTGGCGCGCATGCACCGCCAATAACGCATCGGCGCCATAGCGTTCGGAGGCGGCGCGCAGCGGCGTGGCGTCGGCACTTTCCAGGTTCGGCGCGGTGGCGACCACCTGTTCGTCCAGGTCACCCAGCGGCAGGCGCAACGGCAAGCCTCGGTGCTGGGCCGCCCGGCGCAGCGCTTGAGCCACCGCCTGGCCGTCGCCGACCAGGCTGCTGCCTTCGGTAGAGTCGTTCAGCCACCAGCCGAGGATCGAAGGTCGATTGCTGCCCCAGATCGCCAAGCCGGCGTCACGCAGGGCGCGATCGGTGCTGACCGGGTCGAAATCCACCTGCAGGCTTTCCGGCGGGCCGGCGTCGTAGCCGTATTGGCTGATGATTTGTTGCGGGTCCTTGCGGACCGCCGCCAGGCCCGGGCCCTCGGCGGCCTTGGCATCGCCGGTCAGGCGGATGACCAGGGTCTGCACGGCGCGCTGGGTGGCCTGGTCGCGCTCCTGGGGCGACTGGCTGCTGACCGGTTCGAGGACTTGATAGAGGCCATTGAGGGTTTCGGCATGACTCGCCAGGCTGACCAACGACAAACAGCCTACAAAAAAGAATTTACACAGACGCATGGAAGATTCCCGAACGACAAATTTAGCGGCTGGAACAGACCGCGTGATCTCGGTTTTGGCAAGGCTGTGACACAGCGACCGGTAAAACATTCACGGGTCTCGGTAAGTTTTCATACTGTCATAACGATAGCGGATTCAAGGCTATACCTTAATACGGTGCATTACCGGGCCGATTCGGTTTTTTTTAGACTCATATGCCCTGCCCGTCGGCCCGAGGATGGCCGCTGCCCCTCAAGCCTGATAAAATCGCGCGCCTTCGCAGACCGTCAACGGCTGGGCCTTCGCCAAAAGTGCCTGCCCGCTCGGTCGTTACCCAGAAATCCCCCTTAAAGGCCTGGATCATGAGCAAGCAACCCTCCCTGAGCTACAAGGACGCCGGTGTAGACATCGACGCCGGTGAAGCATTGGTCGAACGCATCAAGAGCGTCGCCAAGCGCACTGCGCGCCCCGAAGTCATGGGTGGCCTGGGCGGTTTTGGCGCCCTCTGCGAAATCCCGGCCGGCTACAAGCAGCCTGTACTGGTTTCCGGCACCGACGGCGTAGGCACCAAGCTGCGCCTGGCACTGAACCTGAACAAGCACGACAGCATCGGCATCGACCTGGTTGCCATGTGCGTCAACGACCTGGTGGTGTGCGGCGCCGAGCCGCTGTTCTTCCTCGACTACTACGCCACCGGCAAACTCAATGTCGAGACCGCGACCCAAGTGGTCACCGGTATCGGCGCCGGCTGCGAACTGTCGGGTTGCTCCCTGGTCGGCGGCGAAACCGCTGAAATGCCAGGCATGTACGAAGGCGAAGACTACGACCTGGCCGGTTTCTGCGTCGGCGTGGTGGAAAAATCCGAAATCATCGACGGCTCCAAAGTCGCTGCCGGCGACGCCTTGCTCGCCTTGCCATCGTCCGGCCCGCACTCCAACGGCTACTCGCTGATCCGCAAGATCATCGAAGTGTCCGGCGCCGATATCGAGAACATCCAGCTCGACGGCAAGCCACTGACCGACCTGCTGATGGCTCCGACGCGCATCTACGTCAAGCCGCTGCTCAAGCTGATCAAGGACACCGGCGCCGTCAAGGCCATGGCCCACATCACCGGCGGCGGCCTGCTGGACAACATCCCGCGCGTGCTGCCAAAAGGCGCCCAGGCGATTGTCGACGTGGCCAGCTGGCAGCGCCCTGCGGTCTTCGACTGGCTGCAAGAGAAAGGCAACGTCAACGAAACCGAAATGCACCGCGTGCTGAACTGCGGCGTGGGCATGGTCATCTGCGTGGCGCAGGAGCATGTTGAAACCGCGCTGAACGTACTGCGTGAAGCCGGCGAGCAGCCTTGGGTCATCGGCCAAATCGCCAGCGCTGCCGAAGGCGCGGCCCAGGTTGAACTGAAGAACCTTAAGGCGCATTGATGCCTGTCACCTGTGATGTCGTGGTGCTGCTTTCCGGCACCGGCAGTAATTTGCAGGCCCTGATCGACAGCACGCGCACCGGCGACAGCCCGGTGCGCATCGCTGCGGTGATTTCCAACCGCAGCGATGCCTACGGCCTGCAACGCGCCAGGGACGCGGGTATCGAGACCCGCTCGCTGGATCACAAGGCGTTCGACGGTCGCGAGGCCTTCGACCGCGCCTTGATCGAACTGATCGACGCCTTCAACCCCAAGCTCGTCGTACTTGCCGGCTTCATGCGCATCCTCAGCGCTGATTTCGTGCGGCATTACGAAGGGCGCCTGCTCAATATCCACCCTTCCCTGCTGCCCAAGTACAAAGGCCTGCACACCCATCAACGCGCCCTCGATGCCGGCGATCGCGAGCATGGCTGCAGCGTGCACTTTGTCACCGAGGAACTCGATGGCGGGCCTCTGGTCGTACAGGCAGTGGTTCCGGTAGAGTCGGATGACTCGGCGCAGACGCTTGCGCAACGGGTTCATACCCAGGAACACAGGATTTACCCGTTGGCTGTTCGCTGGTTTGCCGAGGGTCGGTTGATTCTTGGTGAACAGGGTGCATTATTGGATGGTCAGTTACTCGCGGCCAGCGGCCACTTGATTCGAACCTAGGAGATTTTATGCGTCGCGCCCTGCTCTTCGCTTTTGCGCTGTTCGCTCTGCCTGCCGTGCAAGCGGCGGACCTTCACCCCTTCTCCGTCAGCTACACCGCCGACTGGAAACAACTGCCCATGAGTGGTTCGGCTGAACGCAGCCTGACCAAGAACGGCGACGGCACCTGGACCTTGAACTTCAAGGCCTCGATGATGATCGCCAGCCTGACCGAAACCAGCGTGATCCTGTTCGACAAGGACACCCTGCAACCCAAGAGCTACAGCTTCGAGCGCGGCGGCTTGGGCAAGGCGAAGAAGATCAACCTGGATTTCGACCAGGCGACCAAGAAGATCACCGGCTTTGAAAACAAGGACCCGGTTAACGTCACCCTCGAAAGCGGCATGCTCGACAAGTCCACCTATCAACTCGCCCTTCAGCGCGATGTGGCTGCCGGCAAGAAAAGCATGAGCTACCGAGTGGCCGAAGGTACGGATGTGGATACCTATGACTTCCGCGTCATGGGCCCGGAAAAAGTCCAGACCAAGGTAGGCTCCATCGACGCGATCAAGGTTGAACGCGTGCGTGATCCATCCCAGAGCAAGCGCATCACACAGATGTGGTTTGCCAAGGACCAGGGCGGCATTCTGGTTGCCTTGCGCCAGGTTGAAACGGATGGCAAGGAATACAACATCATGCTGCAGGATGGCACCGTTGACGGCAAGGCTGTCAAAGGGAGCTGATTGCCCTGATGAGTTAAAAAGAGCCTCGCTGAATGCGGGGCTTTTTTTGCCTGGATTTTTTGCGTTGAAGTATCTACCGCCATCGGGGTGTAGAACCGTAGACATCGTTTACATCTGAAACCGGGGACATCGTTTACACATTTGAGGCTTGGACGCGGGTCATACCTCGCCCAAGCCTTCCCAGGGGATAATCACACAAGTACAAATCCCAAACATCATCCTCAGCCTCTTTAAGCCCTATCTGCTCCCCTGACAGCGCCTCGCTGATAAATACCAACTTGCCGTTCCACTTGATCGACCCGTCCTGTCTGACGCTTCGAACCTTCATTTCGGACGGATACTCCACATCCGGCAAGCATCCTGGGTAAATCCGGGTAGACGGCACATACACGTCCCCTGGACGCTTCATGCCGAGCGCTTCATGAGGGCGCACGTAATTGAACTCATGCCTGAAATGCTCCAGCAAAAGCTGCTGCTCGATTAAGTTTTCTCCTAAGGGCAGCTCCAGTTTCAAGCTACGGTGCATCCGCTCATGGCGACCATTTTGGGCCGGTCTTCCTGGCATGGTGCGCTCCGGATAGATGCCCAGACGTATCCACCAAACTGCCAGCGTGGACATTCTTGCCAGGCCAGGAGAGGCAAACGGAACACCGTTGTCCGACCGAATAACTTCGGGCATGCCGTACTCCTCAAACAGTCTCTCAAAGGCGTGTTTAACAGGTTCAGTCTTGATCTTTGAATGAGCCCTGCACGCCAAAATCATCCGGGACGCGTGGTCTGTGATGGTCAAAGGGAAGCACATCTGCGCGTTATGCATTTTGAATTGCCCTTTGTAGTCGGCGCACCATGTCTGGTTAGGTTCGTTGGCCTCGCGCATTGCTACAGGGGAAGTACCGTGTCTGCGCTTGAAGCGCCGCTTTTGGACGAGCCCAAGTCGATCAAGCCATTGGCCTGCTGTACTTGGGGAAGGCCAGGCGATGGAGGGATCTTCAAGTCGCAATAGCTCGAGAAGCTTCTTCGGACCCCATTTATCGTGCGCCTCCTTCATCGCCACCACACGGGCCAGGATTTCATCGTCGGTTTTATTGGGGCTGTTGTGAGGGCGTCGGGACAGTTCGGCTAAAGACTTTAAATCGCCATTGTGCCGGCCGATCCATTTGTCGACGGTAGGCCGACTTACGTTAAAGCGGCGCGCCAGCTGGCTTTTGGTGTAGTTACCAGAAAGCCAGTCAGCGACCAGTCTGATTCGTTGATTCATCGGAGACTCTTGGTTCCAGGGCATGATCAGTTACCTCCTGATCATGCGTATTAACCTGTAAACCATGTCCCCGGTTAGAAATGTAAACGATGTCCCCGGTTTGTACCGGGGCAAGCCCCCTCCCACACTTGGAATGCATTCCAAATGTGGGAGGGGGCTTGCTCCCGATGGCGCCAGTAGCCTGCCCCAAACATGAAACTTTTGTCATCTAACTCATGCCCCCAACACCAAACGCCACGGTTTACGCGGCCTGCAGGAATGTTGCGTTTCCTGCAATAAATTGTTGCGCGCAAAATCGGTTTACTTAGCAAGCTAACAAACCATATAACAAAGGCCTGCGACGACTTGCCGCAGATCAACCAGAGATTGGAGCAAGCAGATGACTGTAAAAGTAACTGAACGCGACGATGAACATATGTCCCATGAAGCGGTAGGCCACGGGATTCACATCTGGGATGTACATCAACAAGATTTGCTGGTCGGCATGTTTCACAATGAGAGCGATGCCCACAATTATAAAAACGAACTTGAATCGCTTGAAATGAGACGCCAGGCAGAAGGCTCCTGAAACCCTGACATCGCGTAGACGCCCCGGCCCACGCAGCCAGGCCGCCTACACACAGAAACCCCGCCTTTTTGAGCGGGGTTTTTCGTTTTATAAAGTGGCCGTTTTCCTCAGCATCCCTACGACGGTATAAAAACGTAACAACAAATAGACAATTGGTAATGATTCTCGATAGTATCGCTCCGCTTTTCACTCGGCCCCACGAAAACGGAGTTTGACTTCATGCATGGACACCTCACCACACCGGAACAATCGCTGCTTGGCCGCTGGGGTGAAGCGCTGGCTACGCGTCAATTCCAGGCCAGGCACATCACCCTTCAGACACTGGTCGCCACCTTGGCGCCCGCCTGCGAACGTAGTTTTCAACGCCTGATCCAGGCCCTGTTTCGTGAAGACCTGCTCGATCCCAACACCCTCAGCCATGACGAACACGACCACTGCTGGCTGGTGCTGCCCGACCAGAGCCGCCTGCGCTTTGAGCACCTGCGCCCCGGCCGCATGGCCAGCTGGGATTTGCGAGGCAAGGTCAGCGTCCTGCGGGTTGGGCAGCCTGAACAGACCATCCAGTTCCCGTCGCAGTTGCTGACCTTACTGAACACCCGCCTCGAATCGCCTGCCGCCCCAGAGGTCCTGGACCGCCTCAACACAGAGATCGACGACAGCTTCATCAACGATACCCTGTGCCTGGCCTTCCACGCGCAATGGACGCTTGAGCTGCACGCCTCGATGGACCCCGTGCATCAGCACAACCTGCTCAGCTACCTCAAGCACGCCCCAGAGGCTGGCAACCCAACGTCAGTGCTTGAGCAATGGGGCACGCTCGGCCATCCCTGGCACCCCAACTACAAGACCAAGCTGGGTTTGGCGACAGACCAGGTGATCGAATTCTCGCCTGAGTTCGAAGCGCGTTTCCCGGTATTGCTGTGTGCGCTGCACCGCCAGTACGCCCATGTCGAAAGCCTGGCCGGCACGGCGGATTACTGGCAGTGGTGGCAGGGCCACTTCTCGCAAGCGGCTCGCCAATTGACGGCGCACCTGACCGCACAGGGCCTTGAGGCCAGGGATTATTTGCCGCTGCCTGCCCACCCTTGGCAAGCTCGCCAGGAGCTACCGCAGCTGTTCGCCAATGAAATCGGCGACCAGCTGTTGGTGCTCACCGATATCGTTGCATTCACGGCCCACCCGACCATGTCGTTCCGCACCGTTTTGCCTGAGGGCCGCAGCGATGCGCCCATGGTCAAGCTTCCGGTTTCGCTGCGCCTGACCAGCGTGCAGCGCACGGTGTCGCCACGTTCGGCGCGTATGGGGCCGCGGATCAGCCATCTACTGCAGACCATCCTGGCCCGTGAGCCCGGGCTGCAGAACATCCTCAGCATCGTCCCCGAGCGCCTGGGCGTGCATTTCAAGCCACAGCCGGTGAATGACGAGCACTCCCGCCACCTGGCGGTGCTTTATCGCGACAACCCGCAGAGCCTGCTCCAAACCGGGGAAATGGCCGTCCCGGTGGGCAGCCTGTTTGCCACCGACCAGCATGGGCAGCCGTTGCTGAGGCAGTGGGTCCGCCTGAGCAAAGGCGCCGACGATACGCAGGCCCTCTGTGCATTTTTCAAAGACTACGCATCCATTGCCGTGCCGGCCCTGCTGGGTATGTACCTGCGTTATGGCGTGGCTTTCGAGGCCCATCAGCAGAATACCTTTATGGTCATGGATGCGGACGGGCAAGTCAGCCGCCTGCTGTTGCGCGATTTCGGCGATATCCGGATCGACCGCAAAACCTTGCATGCCCAGGGTCTGGATATCGAACTGCATGATCCGAAAATGACCTTGTACGACGATGCCGGTTTCGTGCGCGACAAGTTGCTGCACACAGTGTTCATGTGCCACTTGGGCGAGCTGGTATTGCTCGGCGCGCGCCACTTCGAGGTTCCCCAGGCGCTGTTGTGGGCTGAACTGTCAGCGCAGGTCAGCCAGTGCTTCGATGATGTGCGCAGCGAGGTCGACCCTCAGCGCTGGCTGACCGAACGTGCCGCGCTGCTGGAACAGGACTGGCCGGCCAAGTCGTTCATGCGCATGCGACTGATGGAAAGCCATGCCGATATCGTCGGGCGCCTGCCCAACCCGCTGAGTAGCGCCGCCAATGTCGGCTAACAGCACGGCGCTGCGCTTGCTGGTGGTGATTCAGCTGGTGTCGATGGGCGCCATGGAAATGAGCGGCCCTTTCTGGCCATTGCAAATCCAGAAATTGCTTGGCGCCGCCAACGCCCAGTACACCGGCCTGCTGTCTGCGCTGGTGTATGCCGGGCCGATGATGGCGGCGATGGTGCTCACGCCCATGTGGGGGCGCCTGGGTGATCGTACCGGGCACAAGCCGATGATCATCCGTGCGCTGCTGGCGCTGGCCGTGTGCCAGGCGCTGGCCGCCATCACCTACGATCCCTGGCTGCTGGTGGCGATCCGGGTGGCGCAGGGTGCGCTGGCCGGCTTTATCGCGGCCGCGCAGGCCTATGCGCTGGCCTACTGCGGCGATAGCGGTCGCGGGCATATCCTGGCGCGGCTGCAATCCGCCACCGCCGTGGGCTCCCTGGCCGGGCCGGTGTTGGGCGGCTGGCTGATGGACATATCCGGTTTCGCATTGCTGTGCTACAGCGCCACCGCAGTCTGCCTGTTGTGCGCAATAATCAGCGCCTTCTTACCCAACGACTCACCACGATCGAGACCCGCGCGCACATCTAAGCCCGCCGCACTCCCCAAAGGCTGGCTCGGCGCGATGCTGGGGATCATCGTCTTGATCCAAGCAGCCAAGATGATGCCGCAACCGTTCTACGCCTTATATGTTGCCGATGTTTTGCACGCGCCCGCGTGGCTGATCGGCGCCAGCTATGCCGCCAGCGCATTGACCCTGGCGCTGTCCGCGCCGTTGTGGGGCCGCCTGTTTGACCGACATCAACCTGCACACACGCTGCGCATCATTGAGTGGGTCACCTGGGCCTGCGCCTTCACACTGGCCTTCACGGCATTGGCGAATGAATGGTTTGGCTTCCTCGCCAGCCGGCTGCTGTGGGGCGTGTGGCAAGGCGCGCTGTTGCCCGTGGCCTACACGCTGATCGCCAACACCGTTGCACCCAGCCAGCAGGGGTTCGCCCTGGGCCTGGGCAACAGCGCCGCCAAGGCCGGCGCGTTGTGCGGCGCGCTGCTGGGTGGCATCGGCATGGCCATGGTGGGCCTGGCGCACAGCTTCTGGCTGGTCGCGCTGACGTATGCCCTGGCTGCGCTGGGCATCCGCGCCATTCGTTCGCTCACCCGAACACCTGAGACGTCCGTTTTTTCTGTCACTACTTCTAATAACTCAAAGGCAAGGTCATGAACACATCACAATGGGCCGTTCTGCTGCCCCTGCTCGGGTCGATCAGTGCGCCCGTCTGGGCCGATCAAACTGAAGAAACGCCGGCGACCAGCCTGCAACTACAGCCGACGGTGGTCTCGGCCACGCGCAGTGAAACCAGCATTGCGGCGATCCCGGGCTCGGTGCAGGTCATCAATGAAGAACAGATCCGCCAGCAGACCTCGGCAGGACGCCGGGTTGCCGATATTCTCGGGCAACTGGTCCCCGGCATCGCGCCCTCCAGCGGCGGCATGAGCAACTTCGGCCAGACGCTTCGCGGGCGCAATACGCTGATCCTGATCGATGGGGTTTCCCAGAACGCCACGCGTGACAACTTCCGCCAGCTCAATAGCGTGGCACCGGAAAGCATCGAGCGCATCGAAGTGATTTCCGGCGCCAGCAGCGTCTACGGCGCCGGCGCATCGGGCGGCATCATCAACATCATCACCAAGCGCAACAAGGGTGAAGACCTGGCCTTCAGCAGCAAGATCGGCATGACCGCCGGTGACAACCTCAGTCACAAAGGCTTTTCCTACCAGGCATTCCAGAGCGCAACAGGCCGCCAGGGCCCGCTGGACTGGTATGTGTCGGGCAACGCCGTGCAACGCAACGACCAGTTCGACGGTAACGGCAAGCGCATTCCCCAGGACACGTCCCAGGGCAGCAACATGGACACCGACACCTACGACCTGCAAGGTCGCTTCGGCTACGAGCTGGATGACGACAAAAAGCTCAGCCTGTCGCTGCAAGACTACAAAGACGAACAAGACACCCGCTACACCAAGAACCCACGCATCACCAGCGAGGCCGTCGCGGTGAAAGGCCTGGACCTGGACGACCAGCCGTCCACCCACAACCAGGCGGTCAACCTCAATTACGCCGACAAGGACTTCTACGGCCAGGGCTTGCAGGTCGAAAGTTACTGGCGCCGCGCCGATGCGCTGTTCTTCCCGGACTTGTCCCGGGGCCGAGCCGGGGTGTCGGACAACAACAGCGTGCAAGATGTGTACGGCCTGCGCGCCGCCATCGACACGCAAATGCCGGACATGGGACCGGCGACCGGCAACCTGGTCTGGGGGGCCGACTATGATCATGAAACCTCGCGCCAACGCGGCGACCAGTACCGCGTCAACGGCCTGACCTACACCAAGACCGGTACCACCTTCGAGCTGGGCCCGGACATCCAGACCACCACCAAGGCGATCTTCGGCCAGCTGTCCTATGACATCGGTGACTGGACGTTGCGCGGTGGCGTGCGCCGTGAATGGATCGAGAGCAAGGTCGACGACAGCATCGCCTATGGCGAAATCGTTCAGACCGGCAACCGCGCGACGCTGCCGGGCGGCACCCTCAAGTATGACGACACCCTCTACAACCTCGGCGCGGTGTACCACCTGAGTGAAAACCAGGATGTGTTCGCCAATTTCAGCCAGGGCTTTTCCCTGCCGGATATCCAGCGCTTCCTGCGTGACGTCAACAGCACGTACAACATTCAAGACCTCAATGCCCAGGCGTTGAAGGTCAACAGCTATGAACTGGGCTGGCGTGGCAACTGGGACAAGTGGCTGGCCAATGTCACGGCGTATGAAAACACCTCGGATGTGACGCAGTTCTATGATGCCAATGACCGTGTGCTACGCCTGATCAACCAGAAAGAACGCGTGCGCGGTATCGAAACCAGCCTGACGTATAACGTCACCGACCAGTGGTCGGTCGGCGGCACGTACGCCTATTCCAAAGGCGAGACCCAGCAGAACGGCAAGTGGATCGACCTGCCTGCCACCCGTATCTCCCCGGCCAAGACCACCGCGTTTGTCGGCTATGACCGTGGCGACTACAGCCTGCGCCTGCAGGGCATGCGCCTGGCCAACTATGACGCCGCGTTCAAGGACAACAACGGGCGTGATATCCAGGGCTACACGCTGGTAGACCTGCTGGGCTCGGTAAGGCTGCCGGTGGGTCGCCTCGAAGGTGCGGTGTACAACCTCACCAACCGCAACTACCAGAACATGTTCGCCCAGGCCAACGCCCGCGCGCCGTACCCGAATGCCGAAGGTCGTACCTTCAGCTTGAGCTACGCAGTGGATTGGTAACAGGCTGGCGCTGCACGCTATAAACACAAACCCCGCCTTTTGGCGGGGTTTGTTGTTTTCAGCGGTTTACCACATCAGGTCATCCGGGATCTGGTAGGCGGCGTACGGATCATCCTCATCCGGCACCTGGCTTTCGGTCAGGATATTGAGCTGCACGATACGCTCCGGCGCGCGCTCCTGGATCTTCAGCGCGGCTTCGCGCGGGATCACCTCGTAGCCGCCGCCGTGATGCACGATGGCCAGCGAGCCGTTGCTCAGCTTGTTACGCATCAGCGTGTTGACCGACAGGCGCTTGACCTTCTTGTCATCCACGAAGTTGTAGTAGTCCTCGGTGGTCAACTTGGGCAGGCGCGAGGTTTCGATCAATTGCTTGACCTGGGCCGTGCGGGCCTTGGCCTCTGCTTTTTCCTGCTGCTGACGGTTCAGCTCCTGGTCGCGCTTGACCTTCTCGGCGTGCGCCTCGGCCGCCAGGCGCGCCTGGGTGTCATCGACCTCGGCCTGCCCCTTGTGGACCAGCCGCTGCTGTTTCTGCTTCTCTTTGCCGACCTGTTTGGCCTGCTTTTGGTTGACCAGACCTGCTTTGAGCAACTGGTCGCGAAGGGAAAGGCTCATGGTGCGTACTCACTTAGGCAACTGCTCAACCGCAGCTGGAAACATTCTTTTCCTGGCGTTTGGCTTCGCCCCACAGGGCGTCCAACGTTTCGAGGGTGCAATCTTCTATGGGTTGATGCGTCTCGCGCAATGCCTGTTCGATAAATCGGAAACGCCGCTCGAACTTGGCATTGGCGCCACGCAACGCGGTTTCCGGGTCGACCTTGAGGTGACGGGCCAGGTTGACCGCCGCAAACAGCAGGTCACCGACTTCATCGGCGATGGCTGCCGAATCGTTATCGGCCATGGCTTCGAGCACTTCATCCAGCTCTTCGCGCACGTTATCCACCACCGGTAACGCCGACGGCCAGTCGAAACCCACCTGGCTGGCGCGCTTCTGCAGCTTGGCGGCACGGGACAGGGATGGCAAGGCAGTGGGCACGTCATCGAGCAGGGACAGTTGCTCGGGTGCGTCGGATTTTTCCGCGCGCTCCTCGGCCTTGATCTGCTCCCAGCGCTGCTTGACCTGCTCTTCGCTCAGTTGAGGAATATCCAGCGGTGCATACAGGTCGCCGGTCGGGAACACATGGGGATGACGACGGATCAGCTTGCGGGTGATGCTGTCGATCACCCCGGCAAATTCGAAGCGCCCTTCTTCCCGCGCCAACTGGCTGTAATACACCACCTGGAACAACAGGTCGCCCAACTCGCCTTGCAGATGATCGAAGTCGCCACGCTCGATGGCGTCGGCCACTTCATAGGCCTCTTCCAGGGTATGCGGCACGATGGTGGCGTAGGTTTGCTTGATGTCCCATGGGCAGCCGTATTGCGGGTCGCGCAGGCGGCTCATGAGGTGCAGCAGGTCTTCAAGTGAATACATCATCGTATTTCCAATCAGGTATGAACACCGCCGATCCAATGTGGGAGGGGGCTTGCCCCCTCCCACATTTTAAACCGCGTTCATGGGGTGCGATTACGCCGCGTCTCAATGATGTTCGGCAGCTGCGATATCCGCCCCAGCAACCGCCCCAGCGCGTCCAGCCCCGGAATCTCGATGGTCAGGGACATCAACGCGGTGTTGTCCTCTTTATTCGAGCGGGTGTTGACCGCCAGCACGTTGATCCGCTCATTGAGCAGCACCTGCGAGACGTCGCGCAGCAGACCGGAGCGGTCGTAGGCACGGATGATGATGTCCACCGGGTACGTGAGCACCGGCACCGGGCCCCAGCTGACCTGGATGATCCGCTCCGGTTCGCGCCCGCCCAGCTGCAGCACCGAGGCGCAGTCCTGGCGGTGAATGCTCACCCCGCGTCCCTGGGTGATGTAGCCGACGATGGCATCGCCCGGCAACGGCTGGCAGCAGCCGGCCATTTGCGTCATCAGGTTGCCCACGCCCTGGATCTGAATATCGCCACGTTTGCCGGGCTTGTAGCCGGTGGCCTTGCGGGGGATCAGTTCCAGCTGTTCGTTGCCGCGCTCCGGCTCCACCAGTTGCTGGGCCAGGTTGACCAGCTGGGCCAGGCGCAAATCGCCCGCACCGAGGGCGGCGAACATGTCTTCGGCGATCTTCATGTTGGCCTTTTCGGCCAGCTTGTCGAAGTCCACCTGGGGCAGGCCCAGGCGCGCCAGTTCGCGTTCGAGCAAGGTCTTGCCGGCGGCGACGTTCTGGTCGCGGGCCTGCAGTTTGAACCAGTGCACGATCTTCGCCCGCGCCCGCGAGGTGGTGATGTAACCCAGGTTCGGGTTCAGCCAGTCGCGGCTCGGCGTGCCGTGCTTGCTGGTGATGATCTCGACCTGCTCACCGGTTTGCAGGCTGTAGTTGAGCGGCACGATGCGCCCGTTGATCTTGGCGCCCCGGCAGTTGTGGCCGATTTCGGTGTGCACGCGGTAAGCGAAGTCCAGTGGCGTGGCGCCCTTGGGCAAATCGATGGCGTGGCCGTCGGGGGTGAAGATGTAGACCCGGTCCGGTTCGATATCCACGCGCAACTGTTCGGCCAGACCGCCGATGTCGCCGAGCTCTTCGTGCCATTCCAGCACCTGGCGCAACCAGGAGATTTTCTCTTCGTACTGGTTGGAACCGGCCTTGACGTCGGTGCCCTTGTAACGCCAGTGCGCGCAAACGCCCAACTCCGCCTCTTCGTGCATGGCGTGGGTGCGGATCTGCACTTCCAACACCTTGCCTTCAGGGCCGATCACCGCCGTGTGCAGCGAGCGGTAGCCGTTTTCCTTGGGGTTGGCGATGTAGTCGTCGAACTCTTTGGGAATATGCCGCCACAGGGTATGCACGATACCCAGCGCGGTGTAGCAATCGCGCATTTCCGGCACCAGCACACGCACGGCGCGTACGTCGTAGATCTGGCTGAACGCCAGGCCCTTGCGCTGCATTTTGCGCCAGATCGAATAGATGTGCTTGGCGCGGCCGCTGATGTCGGCATCAACGCCGGTGGCCTGCAACTCGGCGCGCAACTGGCCCATCACGTCGCTGATAAAGCGCTCGCGGTCGAGCCGCCGCTCGTGCAGCAGCGTGGCGATCTGTTTGTATTGATCGGGTTCGAGGTAGCGGAAGGACAGGTCCTCCAGCTCCCATTTGATATGACCGATACCCAGGCGGTGCGCCAGCGGCGCGTAGATGTCGAAGACCTCGCGGGCTACGCGGTTGCGCTTCTCGTCATCGGCGGTTTTCACCGCACGGATCGCGCAGGTACGTTCGGCCAGCTTGATCAGCGCGACGCGCACGTCGTCGACCATCGCTACCAGCATCTTGCGCAGGTTTTCCACCTGGCCCTGGGTACCCAGCACCATCGATTGGCGCGGGCTGAGGCTGGCACTGATGGCCGCCATGCGCAGCACGCCGTCGATCAGCTTGGCCACCACGGCGCCGAAACGCTGGCCGACGGTCGGCAACGGGATATGCCCTTCACGCACACCGCGATAGAGCACGGCGGCGATCAGCGAATCCTGGTCCAGCTTGAGATCGGCAAGGATCTCGGCGATTTCCAACCCGGTACGAAAGCTCGACGTGCCCTCCGCCCACAGGTTCTTGGCCGCATTGTCCTGTTGTTCAGACTCACGAGCGAACTCGCAGGCTGCTTTCAAGGCTTCACGGTCCAGTGCCGGGTCGACACTGACGGCATGATCCAGCCATGCCTCGAGATTGATACTGCCGTCGGTGTTGATCGGCTGGTGTGCTCTCACCTGTACCATCTTGCTTACCTTCCCTACGACGCACCTTGGATGCGCCAAAAATCATCGCCGACCTTGCTGCAGGCTCCCTGGCATTCACGGCCCTGGAGACTGCAGGCCAGTCGGATTAAACGGGCATCCTAGCCCGCTTCAAATAACGCCATGGCCTCGACATGCGCTGTCTGCGGAAACATGTCGAGGATCCCGGCACGCTTTAGCCGGTAACCTTGCTTGACCAACTCAACCGTGTCCCGCGCCAGCGTGGCGGGGTTGCAGGACACATACACCAGGCGCCTGGCTCCCAGGGCGGCCAGTTTGCGCACAACCTCCTGGGCACCATCGCGGGGTGGGTCCAAGAGTACCGCAGAAAAGCCCTGTTTGGCCCATTCCGCGTCGGTCAGGGGCTGGGACAAATCGGCCTGAAAAAACTGCACATTATGCAAATTATTGCTGATGGCATTCTCTGCAGCGCGCTCCACCATAGCCTGAACGCCTTCCACCGCAACGACTTCGCGGACCTGCCTGGCCAGTGGCAGGGCAAAATTGCCCAGCCCGCAAAACAGGTCCAGCACCCGCTCATCGGGTTGCGGCGCCAGCCATTGCAGGGCCTGGGCGACCATCGCCTCGTTGACCCCGGCGTTGACCTGCACAAAATCTCCCGGCCGGTAAGCCAACTCCAAATCCCACGCCTCAAGGCGGAAACCGAGCGCCCTGCCCGGCTCGACCGGTTGCGGCGGCCCCTCGCCCTGCAGCCACAACTGGGCGTCATGGAAGGTGCAAAATTCCTGCAGTACCTGCATGTCCGCGTCCGACAGCGGTGCCATATGTCGAAGCAACACGGCGATGGACGAGCCGCTGAACAGCTCCACATGCCCCAACGCCTGAGGTTTGCTCAAGCGGCGCAGCATGTTCGGCAGACGCTGCATGATCGGTTGCAAGGCCTGTACCAGTACCGGGCAATCATCGATGGCGACGATGTCCTGGCTGGCCACCGCGCGGAAACCCACCTCGAGTTGTTTCGCCTTGGCATCCCAGCGCACGGCCACGCGGGCACGACGGCGGTAGCCGAATTCTGGCCCGCTCAAGGGCGCGGCCCACTCTTGCGGTTCGACACCGGCCACGCGCGACAATTGCTCGGCGAGCATGCGCTGTTTCAGGGCAAGTTGTTCGTCGTGAGGCAAGTGCTGCACGCTGCAGCCGCCACAGCGGCCAAAGTGGACGCAGGGAGCCGGGCGGCGCAGTTCGCTGGCCTTGAACACCCGCTCGGTGCGCGCCTCGACCACCTTGCCGTGGGCGCCGAGCACCCGCGCTTCCACCTCTTCGCCGGCCAGCGCACCGTTGACGAACCAGGTGCGGCCTTCGAAGAACACAATGCCGCGACCGTCGTTGGCCAGGCGTTCGATGGTCAGGCGCTGCTTCTTGCCCACTGGAATCTGCGGGGCCCGGCTGCCGCCCGTCGGTTGGAAGCGCAGGCCTCTCTCGTGCTTGGCCATCAGTTGGGTTCGTCGAAGATGCCGGTCGACAGGTAACGGTCGCCTCGGTCACAGATGATCGCGACGATCACCGCGTTTTCGACTTCCCTGGACAAGCGCAACATACCGGCCACGGCGCCCCCGGACGACACGCCGCAGAAGATACCTTCTTC
Organism: Pseudomonas sp. R2-37-08W; assembly: GCF_003851705.1. Lineage (NCBI taxonomy): Bacteria > Pseudomonadati > Pseudomonadota > Gammaproteobacteria > Pseudomonadales > Pseudomonadaceae > Pseudomonas > Pseudomonas sp. R2-37-08W. Next base: position 4,114,052 of record NZ_CP027728.1, read on the forward strand.
ACGCGCCAGGCGACGGGTGGTGTCCTCGGCTTCGCGCTGGGCCATGTCGATGATGCGGTCCACGCGCGCGGCGTTGTAGATCTTCGGCAAGTACTCTTCGGGCCAGCGCCGGATACCGGGAATGGCCGCGCCTTCCATCGGTTGCAGGCCGACGATCTGAATCGCCGGGTTCTGCTCCTTGAGGTAGCGCGAATTGCCCATGATGGTGCCGGTGGTGCCCATGGAGCTGACGAAATGGGTGATGGTGCCCTGGGTCTGGCGCCAGATTTCCGGGCCGGTGCTGGTGTAATGCGCTTCGGGGTTATCCCCGTTGGCGAACTGGTCCAGCACAACGCCACGGCCTTCGGCGGCCATGCGTTCGGCGAGGTCGCGGGCGCCTTCCATGCCTTCTTCCTGGGTGACCAGCACCAGTTCGGCGCCATAGGCGGTCATCGCCGCCTTGCGCTCGGCGCTGCCGTTGTCGGGCATGATCAGCACCATTTTGTAACCTTTGATCGCGGCGGCCATGGCCAGGGCGATCCCGGTATTACCCGAGGTGGCTTCGATCAGCGTGTCGCCCGGCTTGATCTGTCCGCGCAGTTCGGCGCGGGTAATCATCGACAACGCCGGGCGGTCCTTGACGGAACCGGCGGGGTTGTTGCCTTCAAGCTTGAGCAACAAGGTATTGCTGGTTTCACCCGCCATGCGTTGCAAGCGGACCAGAGGGGTATTGCCGACGCAATCGGCGATTGTAGGGTACTGCAAGGTCATGGCGTATTCGCAATCCAGACTGCGGGGCGCACATCATACCGGGAAAGGTCGGCGCGCCATATCACGCAAAGTGCGGTGCTTATGGCTTATAGGAATAAGGCATAGGTGTAGTGCCGATGGCCGCACCTCGATAACCAGCCGGGCTCTAATCCCCACCGCCATGATTTCTCTGAAAAACCTCTTCCCCCATCGCCGCAATCTGCCCCTCGATCAATGCTTCAAAGGGTTTCAACAGCGGCTCAAAGGATGTCGGCGCTTCCAGTACCTGCAACGCTTGCACGATCGCTTCGACCGTCGACAAGGCTCCAGGCCCCGGCGCCTTGCGCAAGCGATACCGGGAGACGCCGCCGTTGGCCAGCGTCACCCGAGGCAACGCTGCCAGCAACGGGTTGAGGTGCAGCAACTTGCGCGCCTTGCGCCAGGTGCCGTCGGGAACCACCAGCAGCAGCGGCTGATCACCAGGCGTATAGGCTTGCAAAGGCTGCGCATCATCGGCCGGGAACAGCAGACGCGCCTGATAACCGGGCGGGTTCAATAACGTCTCCAGATCATCGAACACCTCCCCCACCACCAACTGCGCATTGCTGAGCCCCAACGCCGCCAATCGCGCAGTATTGAGCGCATGGTTGACCTCGCTCGGATGCTGCAACAGCAGCACGCGGGTGCGACTGTCGAGGCTGGTAATCAGCGAGCACAAACAGTGGCTGAGAGGTCTCAGGCAACGGGAACACTGGGGTCTGGACATGGTTTTTCAGGCCTGGTTGAGCTGGGCTTTGAGTAAATCGCGGAAGGTCTGGATCAGCGGCTCGCGGCTGCGCCCCCGACGCATGATCATCGAAAACGGCGCCTGGTAGCCAAAGGTCGCCGGCAGCAGCACGCGCAGGTCGCCCTTGTCGGCCCAGGCTTGCGCGTAGTGCTCGGGTAAATAGCCGATGTAGGCGCCCGACAGCACCAGGATCAGTTGCGCTTCCATGCTTTCCACCGTCGCGGCGCTGTGCTTGAAGCCATGTCGCGCCAGTTCGGCCTGGCTCCAGTAGCCGCGCCCGACCATGCGTTGCTGGGTAATGACCTGCTCGGGGATGCGCCGCTCGTTGAACAACGGATGCCGGGTGCTGCAATACAGCCAGTGCTGCTCGCGGTACAACGGCATATAGATCAGCCCGCTCATGCGGTTGGAGAATGCGCCGATGGCCAGGTCCAGGCGATTGTCCTGCACCCCCAGTTGCAGTTCATAAGGGCTCAACACCGACAGATGCAAATGTACCGCCGGATGTTCGAGGCTGTAGGCGCCAATCACCTCGGCGAACGGCAGGGCTTTATCGCTGACGGTGGAGTCGAGCACACCGAGCTTGAGGGTGCCGCGCAACTCGCCCTTCAACGCGGCGGCATATTGCTCGAAGCCTTCCAGCTCGGCTAATAAACGCAAGGTTTCCTGATGAAACAGCTCGCCCTTGCTGGTCAGGCTGAAGCCGCCCCGCCCGCGGTGGCACAGCACCAGGCCCAGCGCCGATTCCAGCTGGCTCATGTAGGTGCTGATGGCTGACGTCGACAGGTTGAGTTCGTGTTGGGCATTGGCGAACCCCTGGTGGCGCACGACGCTGACGAAGATGCGCAGGAGTTTCAGGTCGGGCAAGGCGTTGGCCATGGGTTCTCCGGATTCAGCTCAAGCAGCGCAGTCTACCCCAGGCTTTAGTTTAGAAAAATCTGAACTAAGTATTTGCCCGTGGCGATTCTTTCGTTTCCATGTATTTCGCAGAATCGGTCCCCAGATAACCACAACAACGATGAGGCAATCCCGTGGACAAGATTTTCCACCAACCACTGGGCGGCAACGAAATGCCGCGCTTCGCCGGCATCGCCACCATGATGCGCCTGCCCCACCTGCAAACAGCCAAGGGCCTGGACGCCGCGTTTGTCGGCGTACCCCTGGACATCGGCACCTCGCTGCGCGCTGGCACCCGCTTCGGCCCGCGTGAAATCCGCGCCGAATCGGTGATGATCCGCCCGTACAACATGGCCACCGGTGCGGCGCCGTTCGATTCGCTCTCGGTAGCCGATATTGGCGATGTGGCGATCAACACCTTCAACCTGCTCGACGCGGTGCGCATCATCGAAGAGGCCTACGATGAAATCCTCGAGCACGACGTCATTCCCCTGACCCTGGGCGGCGACCACACCATCACCCTGCCGATCCTGCGGGCCATCCACAAGAAACACGGCAAGGTCGGGCTGGTGCACATCGATGCCCACGCCGACGTCAACGACCATATGTTCGGCGAAAAAATCGCCCACGGCACCACCTTCCGCCGCGCCGTGGAAGAGGGTTTGCTCGATTGCGACCGCGTGGTGCAGATCGGCCTGCGCGCCCAGGGCTACACCGCCGAAGACTTCAACTGGAGCCGCAAACAGGGCTTTCGCGTGGTCCAGGCCGAAGAATGCTGGCACCACTCCCTCGCGCCCTTGATGGCCGAAGTGCGCGAAAAAGTCGGCGGCGGCCCGGTGTACCTGAGCTTTGACATCGACGGCATCGACCCGGCCTGGGCGCCTGGCACCGGCACCCCGGAAATCGGCGGGCTGACCACCATTCAGGCGATCGAGATCATCCGTGGCTGCCAGGGCCTGGACTTGATTGGTTGTGATTTTGTGGAAGTTTCACCGCCCTACGACACCACCGGCAATACCTCACTGCTCGGCGCCAACCTGCTGTACGAGATGCTCTGCGTGCTGCCTGGCGTGGCACATCGCTGATGAGCGTGCCAGCGGTGCTCAAGGCGGCGGCCGCGCTGGTCTCGGCCTTCGCTCGCAACGACCGCGCCGCTTACTTCGGCGCGTTCACGGCCGATGCGAGTTTTGTGTTCCATACCCTCCCCCAGCCACTGCTCAGCCGCGATGCCTACCAGGCGTTGTGGGACAGCTGGCGCCGGGACGAGGGGTTCGAGGTGCTGTCGTGCACCTCAAGCAACGCCTTTGTCAGCTTGCAGGGTGACGTGGCGATTTTCATGCATGACGTGGCCACCGAGCTGCGCATGAACGGGGAGCATCACTTCAGCCAGGAACGCGAGACCATCGTCTTCACACGGCAAGGGTCGCGCACAGAACAACAACAAGGCCTGTGGCTGGCCTGTCACGAACATTTGTCCGCTATGCCGGAAGGGCTGCCGCCCCCTTAGCCAATGTGATCGGAGCTGATCATGAATAATAAAAACAACCAAAACAGTATTCGCACCATAGAAACCAACGGGGTCGAACAGATCCCCGACCACGAACGCACCGCCGCCCCTAAGGATCTGTTCCGGCTGATCTTCGGCGGTGCAAATACCTTTGCCACCGCCGTGCTGGGCGCGTTCCCGGTGCTGTTCGGCCTGTCGTTCCAGGCCGGGGTCTGGGCGATTGTGCTGGGCGTGCTGGTGGGCGCGGTGATCCTGGCGCCCATGGGCCTGTTCGGGCCGATCAACGGTACCAACAACGCCGTGTCTTCCGGCGCGCATTTCGGCGTGCATGGGCGGATTGTCGGCTCGTTTCTGTCGTTGCTGACGGCGATTGCCTTCTTCTCACTGTCGGTGTGGAGTTCAGGCGATGCGCTGGTGGGCGGTGCGAAACGTCTGGTCGGCCTGCCGGAATCCGACCTGACCCTGGGCCTGGCCTACGGCATCTTCGCCCTTCTGGTGCTGACGGTGTGCATTTACGGGTTTCGCTTCATGTTGTGGGTCAACCGGATTGCGGTATGGGCCGCGAGCCTGTTGTTCCTGCTGGGGATCTTCGCCTTTGCGCCGGCCTTCGACAGCCACTTCGCCGGCAGCGTCGCCCTCGGTCAGAGTGGCTTCTGGGCGGCGTTTATCGGCGCCGCGCTGGTGGCGATGAGCAACCCGATTTCCTTCGGCGCGTTCCTCGGCGACTGGTCGCGCTACATCCCGCGCCACACCCCGAAGCGCCGGATCATGCTGGCGGTGGTCCTGGCCCAAGTTGCCACGTTGATTCCGTTCCTGTTCGGCCTGGCTACCGCGACCATCGTGGCCGTCAAGGCACCGGACTACATCGCCAGCAACAACTATGTGGGCGGCTTGCTCGCGGTGGCACCGAGCTGGTTCTTCCTGCCGGTGTGCCTGATTGCGGTAATCGGCGGCATGTCCACCGGCACCACCTCGCTGTATGGCACCGGGCTGGACATGTCCAGCGTGTTTCCACGTCTGCTGTCACGGGTCAAGGCCACGCTGCTGATCGGGGTAATGTCGATTGCCTTCATCTTTATCGGACGTTTCGCCGCCAACCTGGTGCAGAGCGTGTCGACCTTCGCCGTGCTGATCATCACCTGCACCACCCCATGGATGGTGATGATGATCATCGGCCTGATCGTACGCCGAGGCTTTTATTGCCCGGATGACCTGCAGGTGTTCACCCGTGGCGAAACCGGCGGCCGCTACTGGTTCAGCCATGGCTGGAACTGGCGCGGGCTGGGGGCCTGGATTCCGAGCGCGCTGGTGGGCCTGTGCTTCGTCAACCTGCCGGGGCAGTTCGTCGGGCCGCTGGGCAACCTGGCCGAGGGCATCGACATCAGCTTGCCGGTAACGCTGGGCCTGGCCTCGGTGGTGTACCTGAGCCTGCTGCGGCTGTTTCCGGAACCGGCTGCCGTCTATGGACCGACGTTTGTGGCGAGGGAGCTTGCTCCCGCTGGACTGCGAAGCGGTCCTGAAAAAGCCGGCTCCAGCTTCGCTGTCGAACGGGAGCAAGCTCCCTCGCCACAGCAAGCGCCTTCTGCACAATAAAAAATAATCGGAGACTCGCCGTCATGGCTTTGGATTTATTCGTCGTACTCATCTACGCCGCCGGCATGCTCGTGCTCGGCTACTACGGAATGCGCCGCGCCAAGACCCACGAAGACTACCTGGTCGCCGGGCGCAACCTCGGCCCGTCTCTCTATATGGGCACCATGGCCGCCACGGTGCTGGGTGGTGCCTCTACCGTTGGCACCGTGCGCCTGGGATATGTGCACGGCATTTCCGGTTTCTGGCTGTGCGCCGCGCTGGGCACGGGGATCATTGCGCTGAACCTGTTCCTGGCCAAGCCGCTATTGAAACTGAAAATCTTCACCGTCACCCAGGTCCTGGAAAAACGCTACAACCCCATGGCGCGCCAAGCCAGCGCGGTGATCATGCTGACCTACGCGCTGATGGTCGTGGTGACCTCGATCCTGGCGATCGGCACCGTCCTGCAGGTGCTGTTCGGCCTGCCGTTCTGGATCTCGGTGCTGCTGGGCGGTGGCGTGGTCGTGGTGTATTCGACGATTGGCGGCATGTGGTCGCTGACCCTCACCGATATCGTGCAATTCGTGATCAAGACCGTCGGGCTGATGTTCATCCTGCTGCCGATCTGCCTGTACCGCGTCGGCGGCTGGGACGAACTGGTGGCCAGGCTGCCGGCGTCGAGTTTCAGCTTCACTACGATCGGCTGGGACACGATCATCACCTACTTCATGATCTACTTCTTCGGCATCCTGATCGGCCAGGACATCTGGCAGCGCGTATTCACTGCCCGTGACGAAAAAGTCGCCCAGTACGCAGGCACGCTCGCCGGCGTCTACTGCATTCTTTACGGCCTGGCGTGCGCATTGATCGGCATGGCCGCGCATGTGCTGATCCCGGACCTGGATAACGTCAACAACGCGTTCGCCGCCATCGTCAAAGCCTCACTGCCGGACGGCATTCGTGGCTTGGTGATTGCCGCTGCCCTGGCGGCAATGATGTCAACCGCCAGCGCCGGGCTGCTCGCCGCCTCCACCGTACTAACCGAGGACTTACTGCCACGCTTGCGCGGTGGCAAACAGTCGAGCCTGGGCGTTAACCGCCTGTTCACCCTGCTGACCGGGATAGCGGTGCTGGGTATCGCACTGGTGGTGAACGATGTGATCAGCGCCCTGACCCTGGCCTACAACCTGTTGGTAGGCGGCATGCTGATCCCGCTGATCGGCGCGATTTTCTGGAAGCGTGCAACCACCTCCGGGGCGATCACCTCGATGACGCTGGGTTTCGTGACCGCGTTGGTATTCATGTTCAAGGATGGGCTGGACGCAAACACCCCGATTTACTACAGCCTCGCGGTGGCGTTGGTGAGTTTTGTGCTGGTGAGTGTGTTGTCGCGTAAACCGGGGGCGGTGGCGGCGGGGGCGGTTTGAGGTAAACAGCTTTAGAGCGGTTTCTTCAGCGGGTGCGACAGCGGATGTCGCACCGGTTTTTTATCATTCACCGTTCATGCGCTATGGCCTGAATCGTTTCCTGAACCAAAGAGGCCCACACCAATCCCTGTGTGGTGCCCCCTGCATAGGTTCCCCCGGCCGCGATTTGATGGTGGGCGGACCAATGCACTATCGACAGTCCATCTGAGGTGCCCGGCCTGGCACATTCGATTATTTGCAGGTCGCCCTTTTCGACCGCATTGCGGTAGGACCGTGGAAAGTGCCGAGATACCGCGGCAAGGCACGCCTCGAGTACGTGTTCCTTGTGCTCCAAGGTCGACCCAGGCGCAACCTGCCCGCCGGAGATCAGAATGTAATCCCCGTCCAGGCGGCAATTCATGACCCCAATGGGTAGATCGTACTGCAGCTTGAGCCCGCATATTTCGGCTCCTTCATTCTCTTTGGCGCACAATTTGAAAAACCAGCCAATGACCGCGATGACATTGGGCTCCTCTACGCCCATGGCAGTGACGACAAAGTGATCTTTACTCAGCTCGGCAATTTGTACCGGGTTCAGATACTGGGGCCGAAATTGAACCCCCGAACGCTGCAACAGCCGCTCTAACTCCCGCGTCAGATCATTAAACGCTACCTCATAACCCGATACTGCCACGGCCCGACCGACGCCAGGGACGCCATAACTTGCCTGGAATTGCCGTTGGCTGATCTCTGCGACTTCACTTCCCGGTTTACCGCTCGGCCAAGGCCTTGCTTGGATATCGCGTTGCTCGCGGATCGCGTCCTCTACGTCAGTGGCATCGTCCCTATAGGCTCTTACAATCCGCGCGCGCGCACAGGGTGCCAGCGACGGGTTATCGGCCAAAAGCTTTTCAAACAGTGCAATGCCTGCCCGATTGCACTCAACGGCCAAATGCTGGTTTCCTGACAGCAGGAACGGGTTATGCAGCGGTTTTGCCGTTGTCTCCGTCGCTGACAGATGACGCATGTTCACCTGCTTGTGACTGGCGCCGTCGCTCTGCCGGTTGCCGCCGTATACGTCGACCTGATAATTCGCCAGGCGAAACATCACGGCTTGGAACAGGCCGTTAATCCCTCTACCGATGATCGATATGCGTGGCGCCTGGGGGTCTATCTGTTGAGAGGGGATTGTCAATGGCTGCGCAAGTCTGCGCCTGACGACGCCGTGCAAGGCCGTCAAGCTCAGTTGCATGGAGACCGCATAGTCCAGATCGCACTGGCAGCCTTCGGTAGTGGCCGCCTGCGCAGTCAGCGTCGCCGGGTTGCGCCATGTAGAGACACTGCAACCGAGCTTTTGCGTGCGCATTCGAAACGCGTCCAGTGTTACCGGCCCATAGTCCAATACAAGCTGGATGCCCTCGGCTTGCGCCAGGGCCTGCAAAGCGTCATCGCTGAAGACGTCCGGTTTGGCGACGCAAACCAGGCGGGCCTGCGGGTGCATACAGTGAATAAGAGCGCGGTCAATGCGATAAGTAGAGTCATTCGTCAAAGACAAGCAGAGGGCGACTGCACTGGCCCCTCTCATCGCCTCCAACCAATCCACCACAAATGACACTCGACTGCTTTGTACTGCGTTCCTGTCAGGCGCCAGACGGTATCGGCTCAATACCTTGATTCGAACTTCGGGATCTCGATCAAGCAGTAACTTGACGAGTTCCTGACCGACATTGCCATATCCCAGTACGCAGATGTCACGGGGTAGCGAACCGTCGGCGAGTGTCAGCCAGCGCACCATATAAGCCGCGACGTGCGGCGCGTTGACCCCAGGCGTGTTGACCACTTGAATGCCGCTGGATGCGCACAGATCCAGTTGCACCTTATCCAGACTCGTCCCTCTGCGTATCAGATGGAGGTTTCCGAATGGGTGGGCTGTACGCCACAGGTCTATGACGTCTGCATCCATGGCCTGGTCCCCAACAACGATCGTTGATGGACGCAAAAGCCCGATCTGTGTGAGCAATGCCTGTTTGTTTATTGTCGCTGGGAGAAACACGATGTTGCTGGGAGCGTTAGCCTTCCAGGCTCTGGACACCGGCGCGATATGCAAAATGCTTTCGAGTGTGGCGATCAGGGATGCGGCGACTGGCGGAACGGAAGAGCGCGTCATAGCGTTGTCTCCAATAACTCTGACTTAGTCACGCCTCGCAGAGAGGCTTTCTAAAGTTTGGAGTTACGGAAGCAGCCGCTTTTCTATTCCGATAGCTTTATGGGTCGTTCCATAAGCGTTGCAACAGCCCATGAACCATGAGCATGGCTCCGTAACGGAATTCAACCTACGCTCATCCTTAAAAATGAATAAGCCAGCCAATTCTGACGAACGAGTGGTCCAATTCCGACAGTTGAAAGTGAAGGAGCCAGATGGCGTAACCGCTTTTCATACCTGACACAAACAAATGTGGGAGCGGACTCGCTCGCGAATGCGGTAAACCAGTCAACTATCTATCGACTGACTCACCGCATCGCGAGCAAGCCCGCTCCCACACGAATCCTGGGTTGGCTTGGGATCAGCGCCGACGAGGGCGGCGTTGCTCATCATCGGTACGAATCGGTACCGGCTGCAGCGGAGGCTCGATCAAGCCCAGCGCAACGCCAAGGTCATGGAGCCAGGTTTGAATTTTCTCTTTCATGATTTGCCCCCTTTGAGGGTAATGCGAGTAGGCGCCTGTTCTGTCGCCGTTTCCTACATTGATAGTAGCGCTAAGTCTTACGTATTGCTTGTGCGAAAGCACAACGAACTATTACTGAATGGATCTGGATCCTGTCGGATCGTTCAAGCAATTTCACGCCTGTCTTGCAAGCACTCTGTCCGGTCCGACTGCTGCAGCTCGATCCATGCATTGAGGTTAGCGCCGAGCATACCCTTTCGCCACATCAACCAGGTGGTAGCAGTGGCAAAAGGCCCAGTCAGCGGATGAACGGACACGCTGTCCTTGCCTGGCAGACTGTCGAGCATCGATTCAGACATCAACGCCACGCCGGAACCGGCGATGACACACGCGAGCATGCCTTGGTAAGACTCAATCTCGATGGCCCGGCCCATGGCCACGCGATCGTGGGAAAACCAGCTTTCCAGGCGGGTGCGATAAGCGCAGCTGCGGCGGAACGTGAATACCGAGCGGCCGGCGACGTCCTGGGGGCCGCGTACTGGCGGGTGGTCGGCTTCGCAAATGATCACCAGGCGCTCTTCGCACAGCGGCACGCCGTCCAGCGTGGCCAGGGCCAGCGGGCCATCCACCAGCGCCGCATCCAGCCGTCCGGTGATCAAGCCTTCGAGCAGCTCGCCGCTCGGCGCAGATTGCACCTGCAGGTTCACCCTCGGGTAGGCCTTGTGATAACGCGCCAACAGTTTCGGCAAGTGAATCGCTGCCGTGCTGTACATGCTGCCGAGTACAAAATCACCGGCCGGTTGCCCGCCCTGAACGGCGCCGTGGGCTTCGTCGTGCAGCGCCAGTAGACGGCTGCTGTAGTCCAACAGCACTTTACCCGCAGGAGACAGCTGCAAACGCTGGCGTTCCCGCACAAACAGCTCGACGCCGAGCTGTTCTTCCATCTGCTTGAGCCGAGTCGACAGGTTCGACGGCACGCGGTGCAGGCGCTCGGCGGCGCGGGTAATGGAGCCCTCCTCCGCCACCGCCTGGAAGATGCGCAGTTGACTGAACTCCATACCTTTCTCCAAAACTGAACAAGTTCATCACTATTATTCATTTTTACAGAAAGTCAATCCGCTTTAGCCTGACGGTCTTCGCTTTATTGCAGGACACCTGAACATGTCACCGCTGATTCGCTTAACCGCCAGCTTTGTCGCCCTGATGATGGCCATGGGCATCGGCCGCTTTGCCCTCACCCCGCAGATGCCGCATTTGCTCAGCGAAGGCCAGATCGACCTGACCGGCGCGGGGCTGATCGCGGCCGCCAATTACCTGGGTTATTTCGTGGGTGCCGTGGACTCGATATTCGCTCGCAGTCATCATCATATTAAGGGGCGCTTGTACGGTGGCCTGTGGCTCTGCGTGCTGCTGACCCTGGCGTCATACTGGGCCCACGGGTTCTGGCCGCACCTGCTGCTGCGTTTCGGCACCGGTGTCGCCAGCGCCTGGGCCCTGGTGATGATCACCAGCCTGAGCCAGCCACTGGCGATTGCCGCTGGCAGGCCGCGCCTGGGAGCGCTGGTATTTGCGGGGCCGGGGGTGGGAATTTTGCTGACGGGTTTGCTGGCGTTGGGCTCCAACCTGCTGGGGCAAAGCTCCGCGACGCTGTGGTTGGTATATGGGGCAGTGGCACTGGTGATGCTACTGGTCATCCTGCCCTTCTTGCCGAAACCGAGCGCGTCGGTTGCACCCGCTCCCAGCACCGGCAATAACAGCAGCATTGCGCACCTAGGCTGGATCTACTTCCTGTACGGCCTGGGCTACATCATTCCGGCCACCTTCCTGTCGCAGATGGCCAGCGCGCAGTTCAAAGGCGCCTGGCAGGCCGACTTGTTCTGGCCTTGTTTCGGCCTGGCCGCCGCAACGGGCGTGGTGATTGCCAGCCTGCGCCGCAAGGACCCGAACACCACCCGGCGCTGGCTGATGACCACGCTATGGCTGCAAGCCGCTGGCGTGTTCACTTGCCTGCTGGGCAATGGCTGGGGGCTGGCGCTGGGGGTGTTACTGTGCGGTGCGCCGTTTCTGGCCTGCATGCAGTTGGTCATGGCACGCTTGCGCGAGGTAGCGCCCAATGGCTATCAACGCAACACCGGACTGTTGACCGCCAGCTTTGCGATCGGCCAATTGAGCGGCCCGCTGCTGGCTTCCGTGAGCAGCCACTGGAGCGGCAGCCTGCAACCGGCGTTGGTGATTGCCGGTTGCGGCCTGTTGGTGGCGGGCAGCGTATTGATCAGCCGGCGACCACAGGGGTCGGTACGCGGACCTGCTCGCGCCGCGTCAGCACTAGAAAAAACAGCCCGCCCAGCAAGCATCCGGTAAACCAGGCGAAATTGGCCATGCCCTGCAACGCCGGCGTAAAGGTGATCGCCACGCCCATCAACGTCGCCGGCACCAAAGCCTTGACCGCCGTCCAGTTCACACCGCCATCGAAGTAATAACGCCCGCTCGGGCTGTCATCGAACAGCGCGTCCACGTCGATGCGCTGCTTTTTGACCAGGTAGAAATCCACCAGCAGGATGCCAAACAGTGGTCCGATAAATGCGGCGAGGATATCCAGGGTGTAATGGATCATCAGCGGGTTATTGAACAGGTTCCATGGCGTGATAAAGATCGATGCCACCGCCGCGATCATCCCCCCTGCGCGCCAACTGATTTTGCTTGGCGCAATGTTGGCGAAGTCGAACGCGGGCGAGACAAAGTTGGCGACGATATTGATACCGATAGTGGCGGTAACGAACGCAAAGGCACCCAACAGGACGGCCATGCTGTTGTCGATACGCGACACGGTGGCAATCGGGTCATGCAGCATTTCGCCAAACACCGGCAGGGTGCCCGAGACGATCACCACGGTGACCAGGGAGAACGCCAGGAAATTCACCGGCAGCCCCCAGAAATTGCCACGGCGCACGTCCTGCATGCTGCGGCAGTAGCGGCTGAAATCACCAAAATTCAAGGTCGGCCCGGAGAAGTACGACACCACCAGCGCCGTCGCCACGATTACCTGGCCGAACGCCTGCCAGCCCGACAGCGATTTTTCCGCCAGGGTAAAGCTGATATTCGCCCAGCCGGCCTTCCAGACAATCCAGCCGGCCAGGACAAACATCACCGCGTACACCACCGGGCCGGCCCAGTCGATAAAGCGGCGGATGGACTCCATGCCCGCCCAGAACACGGCGGCCTGCAATACCCATAAGCTGAGGAAGCCGAACCAGCCCAGGTAGGACAAACCCGCAAAATGCGGCTCGGCATATACGGCCATCGACGGGAAGAAGCGCAGCACCACGATGATCAAGGCACTCGACGCCAGGTACGTCTGAATCCCGTACCACGCTACCGCGATCAGGCCTCGGATTACCGCAGGAATATTCGCGCCAAACACGCCAAATGCCAGCCGGCAGATCACGGGGTAAGGCACCGCCGCTTGCTGACTCGGTTTGGCCACCAGGTTGGCGATCAGTTGCACAATGCAGATACCCGCGAGCAAGGCGATCAACACCTGCCAACTCGCCAGCCCCAGGGCAAACAGGCTGGCGGCGAAGACATAGCCGCCGACGCTGTGCACATCGCTCATCCAGAAGGCGAAGATGTTGTACCAGGTCCACTTTTGCGGCAGTGGGCCCAGATCCTGGTTGTATAACCGTGGGCTGTAGCCTTTGGGCAATTGCTCCGTCATCGCTGGACTCCTCGAAATATCGCCCTGCGCTGACGTCGCGGTATGCATACGGTCGGCTACATGGGTTGTATACGAGGTATTCAGCAGGATGCGTGCCAATGGCACACAATCCCCTTGGAATGGCGCTCCAAAAGGATTATCAAGGTTTGGCTATAAGGTAGATGCGCAGCAACGGTGCACGACAATCCTGTACACAATCACTGGCGCACCCGTTGTGCACACAGGTAGCCGACGGTGCAACAGATCGCTGTCAGAACCGTGCCCCACGCCATGTCCATCACCGCCAGGCCCGCAGACCAGCCTTGCAGCGTGGCCCAATTGCTCAGGTCGTAAGTGCCATAGGCGACCAACCCGAGCAAGGCGCCCAGACGCGCAGCGCGTTGCCAGCTAGCGCTGGGCAATACCACGAACACCACGCAACCGAGGACGTAGAGCAGATAAAATACAACCGCCGGCAACAGACGCGGCTGGTCGAGCATCAGCGAGCCGAGCAGGCTTTTATAGGTGGGCCCCATGAGGACGCCGAGCCAAAGGCCGTCGAGCACCAGGAAGGCGAACAGGGTGCCAAGATAGGCAAACAGCGTTTTCTTCGACATTTGACCGGTCCACTGCAGGAGCGAGTTTGCTCCTACAGCAGAGCAAACCGCACTCAGCTTAGTTCAATGCGGTCCGCATGAATCACAATCTGCCCCTGCTTGTAGAGCGCACCAATGGCCTTTTTAAAGTTGCCTTTGCTCACGCCAAACAAGTTGCTGATCACAGCAGGATCGCTTTTATCACTGACCGGCAAGGTGCCGTTGTTGTCACGCAACTTGGCAAGAATCTTCGAGTTGAGGCTGGACGCCGCTTCCTGGCCAACCGGCTGCAGACTCAGGCTGATGTTGCCATCGGCGCGGATCTCCTTGATAAAGCCTTTCTCTTCCTTGCCTGGGCGCAGGAACTTGAACACCTCGTTCTTGTGGATCAGGCCCCAGTGCTTGTTGTTAATGATCGCCTTGAAGCCCATGTCCGTGGCTTCGGCCACCAGCAGGTCGACTTCCTGGCCTACCTGGTAATTGGCCGGCGTTTTGTCCAGGTAGCGGTCAAGCCGCGCGGTAGCGGTGATGCGTTTGGTGTGCTTGTCGAGGTAGACATGCACTACGCAATACTCACCGGCGCTCAACTGACGTTTTTCTTCTGAGTAGGGCAGCAACAGGTCTTTTGGCAGCCCCCAATCGAGGAAAACGCCGATACTGTTGACTTCCACCACTTTTAAACTGGCAAACTCGCCCACTTGAACTTTGGGTTTCTCAGTGGTGGCGATAAGTTTGTCATCGCTGTCCAGATAAATGAAAACGTTAAGCCAGTCTTCATCTTCACTGGGAATATCTTTGGGGATATACCGATTAGGCAAGAGGATTTCACCGTCCTGCGCACCATCCAGGTACAAACCAAAGTTAGTGTGTTTAACCACTTGCAAGCTGTTGTAGCGCCCGACTAAAGCCATTTCCAGATACCCTCATTGCGTGGGCGGCATTCTACCCGGTTTGTGTCAGGCACGCCCGCGCGCCTGAAAAATCCGCAGGCTGACGTGGCGCTACAGTGGCACCGCCCCGCTCGTCTGATCATTCCTACAAATTTTACCGGTCGCCAACGCCCCGTCATTACAAGCTTTTGAGTTAAAACAGTAAGTTAGCCGATTAAATCATCGATCAAGTTCGGCGCGTTTCCAGACGCTACGTTAATGTCTGAGGGATATTTGCCAAGCAATTGTCAAGTATTTCCTGTACGATGCCTGGCCAAGTTAATTTTCTACAGGTTAGTGGCCGCCATGCGTGTAAAAGCATCCAACAGCAAAGCAAAGCCAGCTCCCGCCGTTGAAACCAGCGAATCGATCAACAGCCAGATTGCTGCGTTTCTCAAGTCCGGTGGCGAAATCCAGCAAATTGCCAAGGGCGTAAGCGGCCAGACTTTCGGCCCGTCCAAGCAGATCAGCCTGGGCAAGAAGTAACACCTGCGCAACGCACCTGGTCCCTAAGCGTCTTGCCTTCAAGGCGCTAGGACTAGAGCTCCGAAACACCCTCTGCTTCACCCTTTATTGCGCAAAAACGACGAACGGGCCTCATCTGCGCGCATTCGCCGGTATCCTTGCACACGTCTAGCACGGGCATCCGCCTGATTTTTCGTTACTGCTCCTCGCTTTTCATGGAGTGAAGCATGTTCAAACCCTGCACGTTTCTGATCGTTGCGTTAATTGCCAGTCCGCTCGCCCAAGCGCAGATCTTCCAGCGCGAATTGGGCGACTTTGACCTTAAATTGGGCACCACGCCCAGCCGCAGCATGGCCCAGGGTCTGGTCAAGCCCACCGCGCCCGGCAGCGACTCGTTCCACGGCGGCCTGGACTTGAGCCACGACAGCGGCGTGTATTTCGGGCAGTTCTCGCCGAATATGGACCTGTCCTCCAAGAGCACGCTCGAAATCGATTCCTACATGGGTTTCAAACACCCTTTCGACCAGACCCTGGGCTACGAAGTCGGCCTGATCCACTACAGCTATCCCAAGCTCAGCCCTCTGGACAGCCAGGAGTTCTACGGTGGCCTGAACCTGTTGGGCAACCGCTTCGGCGCCTCCTTCAGCAACGACCCCGACCGCCAGGACAGCACGCTGTTTGCCGACCTCGGCGGTACCCAGCCTTTCGGTATCGGGGTCAGCATGAAGTACACCACCCATCAGCTGGGCACCCCGGTTTCGGTGGAAAATGGCTCCATCCGCACGTTCAGCGACTGGTCGGTACAGTTCTCCCGAGAATGGAAAGGCGTTGACCTGGACTTGATCTACAGCGACTCCAGCCTCAGTGGTGGGGACTGTTCGGCCTACTCCGGACACAATTCGCAATGTGATGGGCTGTTGACCTTGAAGGCCGTGCGATCGTTTTATTGATGGGCTGAACTGTCGCCCCCGCCGCAGGTTCACATGCATTAACCCCCATCCGTGCAAGGACCCGCCCATGTTGCGTCGGCTCAAATTTCTGGCGTTATTGCTGACCCTGAGCCTGGCGCTCGCCGGCTGCAACCGCGTAGGCCTGGCCTACCGTAATCTCGATGTGATTATCCCCTGGACCCTCAACGATTACCTGGACATGAACGCCGGGCAAAAGAGCTGGTTCAACGACAGCCTCAAGCAGCACCTGGCATGGCACTGCACCACGCAATTGCCGGGTTACCTGGATTGGCTGGACCGCTTGCAAACGATGGTCGACAGCAATCAGGTCACGGACGCGGCCTTACAAACCCGTACCGTGGAAGCCAAGCAGGCCATCGGCGAGATTGCGCGTGAAATCACCCCGACTGCGGTGCAATTGCTGCAAGGTCTGGATGACCAACAGGTCAAGGAGATGAACGACGCCCTGGCCAAAGACCTGCGCAAACGCCAGGACGAATACCTCAAGCCGCCACTGCCCCAGCAGATCAAGGAACGCGCCGAACGCATGAGCAAGCGCCTGGACGCCTGGATCGGCCCGCTCAGTACACGTCAGCAAAGCCGGGTGATGGCGTGGTCCGTCGCGTTGGGTGATCAGAACACCGAGTGGATCGGCAACCGCGCGCGCTGGCAGGCTCAATTCATCGACGCCGTGCAGCAGCGTCAAAGCGTCGACTTCCCGCGCAGGATGCAGCAACTGCTGGTCGACCGTGAGAGCCTGTGGACCCCGGCGTACCGCAGCGCCTACGCACAGACCGAAGCCGCGGCGCGCAGCCTGATCGTTGACCTGATGGCTGAAAGCACCGCGCAGCAACGCTTGAAGCTGACCCAGAAAATCGACGCCGTGCGCAGCGACTTCAAGGCGCTGAAGTGCCTGAAGGCCACTCCATCCCAATAAACGTGGAAGCAGGCACACCCGCTACCACTCGCGCGTAAACCCTAAATCGCACCACCGGCAATAGCCGCCTCGGACGCGACACGATCAAAGGTTTGTTCATCCAGCGCGTCGTCCTGCTGGTCCAACACATGACGCGGGTGATTCTCCCCCGGGATTGAGCTATCGATCAGCGAGAGCAGGCTTGCACCTCGCGGAGTCAGAATGAAATTCTCACCATTGCCGCCCTCTTCCTCCGGACGCGACTCAATAAACCCGCGCTTGAACAACAGCGCTTCATAATCGGCGGCGGTCTTCTTCAACGCATCCAGATTGCCGGTGGGCTCACCCGCCGTGGCCTTCTCGGCGGCTTCCTGCTCAGCGTATTTGCGGGGAGCAAAACTGCCCTCGCCGTTTTGCACTTCATGCAACAGCCGCTCGATCAGATCCCAGTTGTAAGTCGTCATCCTGATTCCTCCTGCAGGCGTAGAAAAATTAGCCTGTCAAAACTAGTGACCCGCCCGCGCGCTGGCCGTTCAGCTGGATGGACGGGGCGTCATTTCCCTGAACTTTCCAGGCGTTTGCCCCCTCAACCGAACATCATCGCCAAGGAGGTCCGAACCATGAAAACCCTGATGAACCTGGCCATTGCCGCCACGCTGCTGGGCGCCCTGCCCGCCTGGGCCTGCACGCCCGAAGAGGCCACGGCCAAGCGTGAGGCGCTGGCCAAGGAAGTGAGCCGGCTCACTGAGCAGAACCCCGCCAAAGCCAAGGAGATGAATGACCAGTTGCAGAAGATGGATCTGGACACCGAAAGCGCGCAATTTCCCGACAAATGCCAGTTGATCGATGCCCGGCTTAAAGAGCTGAAGGAAGCCGCTGCCAAAGCCAAATGAACAAAGCGTGGCGCGGAGCGCCACTGGCTGCGCTCCCACGCGGAGCATGGGAGCGATCAAACTGAGCGCATAAAAAAACCGGACAATGTCCGGTTTTTTTCGTCTAACTCAGGCCTTACTCGGCAGCGGGTACTTCCGGCTTGCGGCGCTTGAGCGGGGCCATGCCGTCCTTGCTGACGAGCGACAGGTTGTCGGTCTTCGGCCGGTTGGCGATCTTGCGCTTGGTCGGCGACTTGGCGCCGGCTTTCTTCTTGTCGCCCTTGACGTCAGTCTTTTTCTTCTTCACGCCGACGGCCTTGCCCGACGCCTTGACCTTCTTCGGCCCAGTGTAGGTGCCTTTGACTTCCTTGATGGTGCGGCGCTCGAACGATTGCTTCAGATAGCGCTCGATGCTCGACATCAGGTTCCAGTCACCGTGGCAGATCAGCGAGATGGCCAGGCCATCGTTGCCAGCACGCCCGGTACGGCCGATACGGTGAACGTATTCGTCGCCGCTGCGCGGCATGTCGAAGTTGATCACCAGGTCCAGGCCATCCACATCAAGGCCGCGTGCGGCGACGTCGGTGGCGACCAGGATCTTCACGCCGCCGGCCTTGAGGCGGTCGATGGCCAGCTTGCGGTCCTTCTGGTCCTTTTCGCCGTGCAGCACGAACGCCTTGTATTCCTGCGCTACCAGGCGGCCGTAGATGCGGTCGGCAGCGGCGCGGGTGTTGGTGAACACGATCGCCTTCTGGTAGGTCTCGTTGGCCAGCAGCCAGTTGAGGATCTGTTCTTTGTGCACGTTGTGATCAGCGGTAACGATCTGCTGACGTGTGGTCGCGTTCAGATCGCTGACGTTGTTGACCTGCAGGTGCTCGGGATCGTTCAGGACCTTGGCAACCATCTCGCGCAGGGTCGAGCCGCCGGTGGTGGCGGAGAACAACATAGTCTGCTGGCGGTTGATGCACTCGGCCACCAGGCGCTGCACGTCATCGGCAAAGCCCATGTCGAGCATGCGGTCGGCTTCGTCGAGCACCAGCACTTCGACTTCCTTGAGGTCGAGGTTGCCGGCATTGAGTTGCTCGATCATGCGGCCTGGGGTGCCGATCAGGATGTCCGGCACCTTGCGCAGCATGGCGGCCTGGACCTTGAAGTCTTCACCGCCGGTGATCAGGCCGGACTTGATGAAGGTGAACTGGGAAAAGCGCTCCACTTCCTTCAAGGTCTGCTGGGCCAGCTCGCGGGTTGGCAGCAGGATCAGCGTCTTGATGCTGACGCGGACTTTGGCCGGGCCGATCAGGCGGTTGAGAATCGGCAGGACGAATGCAGCGGTCTTGCCGCTACCGGTTTGCGCCGTCACCCGCAGGTCACGCCCTTGGAGCGCGAGCGGGATGGCCGCTGCTTGCACAGGCGTAGGCTCGACAAATTTAAGCTCGGCCACGGCTTTGAGCAGGCGTTCGTGCAGGGCGAATTGGGAAAACACGGGTGCTACCTCGAAGAAATACAAAATATCAGCTGCATAGGGTACCGGTTTCGGGCGTCCAAACCGAGTTTCTTTACGCGAACAGGGCTAATCAGCTGTTTTTTTGTCAGCATTTTTCTCCATACCGAGGTGTCTGGGATCAAGACTGCCCCGGCTTATAGGCCCACGCCCCGAACATTACGTCCCCGACGTATATTCCGCCTGACTGGCTTCGCTCATCGTCCAGACGTTGTTCCAGCGTTTCAATGTTGACCTCGTCTGGTGTCGCAACCCCCAGCGCGACTATGCGTGGCAAGCAGGCACGTACGATGTAGCCCAGGCCGTAAGGTGTATCAGGGGTTTGTACGACGCATTCGGCACGCACATCCGCAACACGCAATCCGGCAGCGGTGAAGATACCGTGCAGGTTAAAGCCGATATGCAAGTCGGCGCCTTCGCGCGCGATCATCTGCTGTATCCAGCCTTGCGCCGTTCTGTGCAGGGGGAAGGCGTCAATGCTGGCTGGGGCCATCGTCGTATCATGCTCCTGGAACACCATTACCCCGCCTGGATGAAGATGCTTGACCAGTGCGCTGACGGTGGCCACGGTATCTGCCTGGTACATGAGCACTCGTCTGCCCACGATAGCGTCGAACATGCCAATAGATTCAGTCAGGTTGAGTAACCCGCTTTGAATGAAATTGGGCACAGGGTACTTAGCGGATGCCTCGCGTTTGCGTGCTGTAGCAAGCGCATTATCATCGTGATCAACCCCGACGACTTCGCCAGTCTCGCCGACCAGAGTGCTTAGCAGGAAGGAAACGTCCCCCGTTCCGCAGCCGACATCCAGAACACGCATCCCCTCACGTATCCCAGCATCAATAAGAAGTTGTTTGGTGAAGTCACGCTTGGCAAGGTTCATGTCTTGGCTCCGAAATCCAGCCTGGAGTCTGACGGACGCTTGCTGTTAATAGAACCCCACCCAGCGAGAGGGGTCTGCTTTTGTATCAAAGCTCGGGAATACATCGAATGTCTGCACAACAAGGCCTGGTAATACTCGCTCGGGGAGGCTACGCCGCTCGGGGCGTGCTGTATTTGATCATCGGCATCTTCGCACTGCTGGCAGCACAGGATTCGACAAGACCAAAAGACAGCCACAAGAGCCTGGAAGCACTGCTTAGCCAACCCTTCGGCTATTTTCTCGTTGGGCTTGTGGTGGCGGGTCTACTCGCATTTGCGGCTTGGCGCGCTCTGCAAGCTACGCGTGATGTCGACCATCATGGCAAGGAACTTAAAGGCTTGGTGATTCGCGCGGGTCTGTTAGCGGGAGGTATGGTCAACGGCGCTCTCGCGCTCTTTGCATTGGGCCTGCTTATTAGCGGCATTAAAAGCTCGGGTAACTCCAGCGGGCAGACCAAAGACTGGCTGGCGCATCTCTTGTCATGGGATCACTCGAATGTGTTGGTGTACCTGATCGCACTTGTTCCACTCGGTGTAGGTATTGCTCACATCATCAAGGGGTGGAAAGCCTCGTTCGAGAAATATTTTGAGGCCGATGAAGACGTCATGCAGTACGTCCGCCCAGTGTCGCGGTTCGGCCTAATTGCCCGTGGAGTAGTTTTTATAGAGATCGCGTTGTTGCTGGCAATCAGCGGTTCCACTTATCAAGCCATGAACCCACCAGGTATGAAAGAAGCCCTGAACGCGCTGCAGAATCTTCCAGCTGGATGGCTGATATTGATGGTGATGGCCTTGGGGCTAATTGCGTTCTCGGCTTACAGCTTCTCTGAAGCCTTCTGGCGCAAGATCAATATGGATGTTCCGGGGGTGCCGAGGCCGTAGTTCCGTGCCGGCTCAGCGAAGGGTTGGGCCAGTTCTACCTTGTGCCGCTCAATGCGGATCCGGTTCAGGTTCAGGTTGAACCTCTGTTGCTCAGGCGCACTCCCAAACCTAAATCCAGGAGAAACGTATGAGCCAGACAGCTTTAGTCGTGGGCGCCAGCGGAATCGTCGGCAGCGCCATCACTCAATTACTAATCGAGAACAATTGGCAGGTCGCCGCGCTGTCGAGGCACCCGTCGCAAGCGCAAGGTGTTATCCCTGTCGCGGCAGACCTTCAGGATCCAGCTTCGCTGCAACATGCGCTGGCGGATTTGAAACCCACTCATGTATTCATTACTACTTGGTCACGGCAAGCCACGGAGGCCGAGAACATTCGCGTTAATGCGGCCATGGTACGTAACGTGCTCACCGCCATTCGCCCAGCCAAGAGCGTTGAGCACGTGGCTCTGGTTACTGGCCTGAAACATTACCTCGGCCCGTTCGAAGCGTATGGTAAGGGCAGCCTTCCGCAAACACCGTTTCGCGAAGAACAGGGGCGTCTGGATATCGAAAATTTCTACTACGCCCAGGAAGACGAACTATTCGCCGCCGCTGAAAAGGACGGCTTCAGATGGAGCGTTCATCGCCCGCATACCGTCACCGGGGTTGCGGTAGGCAACGCGATGAATATGGCAACCACCCTCGCCGTCTATGCCTCGATTTGCAAACAAACCCATCGCCCTTTTGTGTTTCCCGGATCAAAAGTGCAGTGGGACAGCCTCACCGATATGACGGATGCACGGCAGTTGGCCATACAACAACTGTGGGCGGCCACCACGCCGGCTGCGGCCAATCAGGCATTCAACGTCACCAATGGCGATGTATTCCGTTGGAAATGGATGTGGGGCCGAATTGCCGACTATTTCGCCTTGCCTGCTGCCGATTATCCCGCGTCACTCTCACCCCTTGAAAAGCAGATGGCTGACGACCAGGCCGTATGGGCGCAAATGGTCGCGGAACACGGCCTGAAAGAACCCGATATAGGTCGCCTGGTGTCACCATGGCACACGGATGCAGACCTTGGTCGCCCCATTGAAGTTGTCACGGATATGTCGAAAAGCCGTGCCATGGGCTTTACCGCCTACCAGGCGAGCGATCAAGCATTTTTCGACGTGTTCGACAAACTACGCGATATGCACTTGATACCTTAGGTCGTCACTTCGCCAGCCAGGACTCAACAGTCGCGGAGCCATGTTCTGCTTTCCAAGCCTTTAGCGTTTTGTGATTGCCGCCCTTGGTTTCGACGACTTCACCGGTATGAGGGTTTTTATAAACTTTCAACTGGCGTGGCTTGCGGCTGCCGGCTTTGAATTCGACGGCTGGAACGCGACGCCCTGCTTGTGGATCAAGCAAGTTGATAACGTCCTTCAGGCTGTAGCTATATTTTGCGAGTAAATCGCGCAGCTTCGTTTCGAATTCAATTTCTTTCTTGAGGCCGGCATCGCCCTTCAAAGCTTCGAGGGCCTGAAGCTGTTCGGCGAGGTGTTTTTCGAGCTGGCGGAATTCTGCGAGTTTAGACATTGGAAACCTCTTCTAGATGTGTTGTTACGTTACACCAAAAAAGACCCGAGCATGAACTGATAGAACTGTAAGCGTACGCCCTATTAATAAATTGAATCCCAGGTAACGGAACAAGGTCATTGAGTATAAGAGTAGGAGACGCCCATTGATGTATCCAACAACGCCCGATGGCCGCTATTTCGTAGTCAATGGCAAACTCTGGCGATGCAGTAATCCTTTACTACCCTCAGACGTTCGGCAGCGTTTGGTTAACGAGCTTATGGATGCGCGTCGTGAAGTAAAAACCGCCAAAGCGTCAGGTGATGAGGGCCAGCTGAAAAGCGCGAGGGCGAAGGTTCAAAAGGCCAAGGTTGATCTGGGTGAGCGCGGGCCCGTCTGGTGGGATGACGGTTCACCCGACTTCAATCAATGTCAGGTGAAAAACACGCCCTATTCGGCCTGGCACAAGTCTCTCGCTGCTATGTAAGCGACGCCCGCTTGATCCCCAACCGACTGACCCACACCGCCGCCAGAATCACCAGGCCGCCCAAGGCCAGCCTTCCCAGAGGCTCATGCTGGTTCCAGATCAGCAGGTTCAGCAGCAGCCCCACCGGCACATGCAGGTTGTTCACCACCGCAAGGGTGCCGCCATTGACCAGGCAGGCCCCCTTGTTCCACCAGTACATGCCCAGTGCGGTGCTGACCAGTCCCAGGAACACCAGCACGCCCCATTGCAGCGGGGCCTGGGGCAGGAAGTCGGCCTTGCCGAACAGCAGGAACGCGGGTAACACCACCACCAAGGCGCCCAGGTAGAAATAGCCGAAACGCCGGTAGTGCGGCTGATCACTTGGATAGCGCGCCACCAAGTGCTTGTACATGACTTGCCCGGCGGCGTAGGTGAAGTTGGCCAGTTGCAGCAGCAGGAAGCCCATCAAGAAGTGCGGCGTGATCTGGTCGAAGCGGATTACTGCCGCGCCCGCCACCGCCACCAGCGCGGCGACCAGTGCCCAGGGATTGAAGCGCCGGTTGAGCGCGTCTTCGATCAGGGTCACGTGCAACGGTGTGAGGACAGTGAACAGCAACACCTCCGGCACCGTGAGTACGCGAAAGCTCAGGTAGAGGCACACGTAGGTCACGCCGAACTGCAGCGCACCGATGATCAGCATGCTGCGCATGAATGCCGGTTCCACCGCGCGCCAGCGGGTCAATGGAATGAAGATCAGCCCGGCCAGGACCACGCGCACCAGCACCGCGAAATAGCTGTCGACGTGACCGGCGAGGTATTCGCCGATCAAGCTGAAGGAAAATGCCTGAATCAGAGTAACAACCAGTAGATAGCCCATGTGCGCCTCGTTTCGAATGGGCGCGACATTAAAGCTTTTCGATGTTTGAAGAAACTCGAGGCAAAAAAAACCCGACCTCGCTAAAGCGGCAGTCGGGCAGGAGCACTCAGGAGCACAAGTGCAAAGGGAGGTTCGGTACGCGTACTTGAAGGGATTGCGTGGCCCTAGATAAACACCGGGGGATTATCTGGCGATTAAAGGATCAAGCCACTTGGGCAAGCAGCGCCTTTGCATGGTTGAGGCCTTTTTCCTGGAAGTCACCGCTCAGGTTCACGCCTTCGGCATGGATAAAGGTGACGTCGTGAATTCCGATAAAGGCCATGACCTGGCGCAGGTACGGTTCCTGATGGTCCGATGCGGCACCGGTGTGAATGCCGCCACGGGCAGTGAGCACGATGGCGCGCTTGCCGGTCAGCAAACCTTGCGGCCCGGTGGCGGTGTACTTGAAGGTCACTCCAGCGCGCAACACATGGTCCAGCCAGGCCTTGAGGGTGCTGGGGATGGCGAAGTTGTACATCGGCGCCGCCATCACCAGCACGTCGGCGGCGAGCAGTTCGTCGGTCAAGGCGTTGGAGCGGTCCAGGGATGCCTGTTCGATAGCGTTGCGTTGTTCGGCGGGTTTCATCCAGCCGCCCAGCAGGTTGGCGTCCAGATGGGGCACGGGGTTGAGCGCCACGTCGCGCACGGTGATCCGGTCGCCTGGATGAGTGGCCTGCCATTGGCTGATGAATTGCTGGGTCAGTTGGCGGGAAATCGAATCCTGCTGGCGAGCGCTGCTTTCGATGATCAGAACGTTGGACATGGCCATGTAGGCTCCATCGGTAAATGCTGTAAGTCGATGGAGAAAAGATTAACCAGGGCCCGTTCGATTAAAAAGCACAAAAAACTGCTATAACCCATCTAGAAATTTGTTTATAAGCGGAGTATTCCGTTGGGCATGCTCCGCTTTTGCTTTATTTCGGCGCGCACGTCAGGGCGATGCGCATCTTGATGATCGCGCGGTTGAACTTGACCGTGGTGTTGGTGCTTTTGCCCGCAGGCACGGTGACGGTACGACGCCGCGGCGCCTCAGGGCCGTTGGTAAAGACTACCGAACACACCGCCGCTGTCGTGCCGTAGTTGTTGAGCTGAATCGAACTGATATCGCCGTCCACATCGGACGCGGTGTAATCGATGCTTACACCCTCGATCTTTTTCGTCACGTCGATGGGATAGGCAAACGCGCTCATCGGCAGCAACGCCAGCACCACACAACAGAATTTTCTCATTCGGCAGTCTCCAATAAGGACCGCCAGCTTAGGACAAGAGGAGCTCATCTTGAAAGCGCCCCGCGTTACCCTCGATCAATGGCGCACGTTGCAAGCCGTGGTCGACCATGGCGGCTTCGCCCAGGCGGCCGAAGCGCTGCACCGTTCGCAGTCCTCGGTGAGCTACACCGTGGCGCGCATGCAGGACCAGCTCGGCGTGCCGCTGCTGCGCATCGACGGGCGCAAGGCGGTGCTCACCGATGCCGGTGAAGTGCTGCTGCGCCGCTCGCGGCAACTGGTGAAAAACGCCAGTCAACTGGAAGACCTCGCCCATCACATGGAACAAGGCTGGGAAGCCGAAGTGCGGCTGGTCGTGGATGCGGCCTACCCCAATGCGCGCCTGGTGCGCGCCCTGACCGCATTCATGCCGCAGAGCCGAGGGTGCCGGGTGCGCTTGCGTGAGGAGGTGCTCTCCGGCGTCGAAGAGCTGCTGATAGAAGGCGTGGCGGACCTGGCGATTTGCGGGTTCAGCATCGCCGGTTACCTGGGCACGGAAATGAGCGATGTGGAATTCGTCGCCGTGGCCCACCCCGAACATGCGTTGCACCGCATGAACCGTGAGTTGAGCTTCCAGGACCTGGAAAGCCAGATGCAGGTGGTCATCCGTGACTCCGGCCGCCAGCAACCGCGGGATGTGGGTTGGCTCGGCGCCGAACAGCGCTGGACCGTCGGCAGCCTGGCCACCGCCGCCGCGTTTGTGGGCAGCGGCCTGGGTTTTGCCTGGTTGCCCCGGCACATGATCGAGCGCGAACTCGCTGAAGGCGTGCTCAAGCAACTGCCCCTGGAACAGGGCGGCAGCCGCCATCCCACATTCTATTTGTATTCGAACAAGGACAAACCCTTGGGCCCGGCGACGCAGATCCTCGTGGAATTGTTGCGCACCTTTGATACCGCTCCGCTGGACGCGCCCTTCGCGGCCCCCGGCAAGCCTGAAGGAGTTCGCCCATGGCCTGCTTTCAATTCCGCAAGCTCGACGCGAGGGTGCGCTGTGGCGGCAGGAACAACGCTCCAGAATCACCTGTCCAACTTGGTTATCAGCGCCGAACACGACTACACCCCCGTGGCGCAGAAAGAAATCTATGTAAAACTGCTGCCCAACGCGCGACTGGTGGTGATTGAAGATTCCCGCCATGCCACGCCCCTGGACCAACCCGAAGTCTTTAACGCTACCCTGCTCGACTTTCTAAACTCCGTCGATGCCACTACCCAGGATCACTGACCCATGCTGAAAAAAATCGCCTTCCTTGCCGGTTCCGTTCTGTTCGCTGCCAACCTGATGGCAGCCGAGCCCGTCAAGGCCCCCCACGTCTTGATCTCCACCACCAACGGCGACATTGAAATCGAACTGGACCCGGTCAAGGCGCCGATCAGTACCAAGAATTTTCTTGCCTATGTCGACAAAGGCTTCTACACCAACACGATTTTTCACCGTGTGATCCCAGGCTTCATGGTTCAGGGCGGCGGGTTCACCCAGCAGATGTCGCAGAAGCCGACCGAAGCACCGATCAAGAACGAAGCCAGCAACGGCCTGCATAACGTTCGCGGTACGCTGTCCATGGCACGTACGTCTAATCCCGACTCGGCCACCAGCCAATTCTTCATCAACGTGGCCGACAATGCCTTCCTCGACCCGGGTCGCGATGCCGGTTACGCCGTATTCGCCAAAGTGGTCAAGGGCATGGACGTGGTCGATGTCATCGTCAACTCCCAGACCACCACCAAGCAAAACATGCAGAACGTGCCAATCGATCCCGTCCTGATCAAGTCGGCCAAGCGCATCGACTGAGGTCTGCGGGTAGACCTGCAAGTAGCTCCGCACGTTGCCCACAAGGCAGCGTGCGCATTTGAAAGGAGAGCCCGCACGGCGGGCGTCAAGCCTAATGCTCTATCGTCGTTTTGAACAACTGATCGACATCTTCCGCGATGCTCCCAGCGCGGCCCCTCCCGAAAAAGTCCTGCCCTTCTATCTCTATTACCTGCGCCAGGTGTGGCCCTGCTTCGCCGCATTGCTGGTGGTGGGACTGGTCGGTGCGCTCATCGAAGTCGCGCTATTCAGCTACCTGAGTCGCATCATCGACCTGGCCCAGGGCACGCCGCCGGCGAATTTCTTTCAGGTCCACAGCGCGGAGCTGATCTGGATGGCCGTGGTCGCGCTGCTGTTGCGCCCGATCTTCAACGGCCTGCACGATTTGCTGGTGCACCAGACCATCAACCCCGGCATGACCAGCCTGATTCGCTGGCAGAACCACAGCTACGTGCTCAAGCAGAGCCTGAACTTCTTCCAGAACGATTTCGCCGGGCGCATCGCCCAGCGCATCATGCAAACCGGCAACTCCCTGCGCGATTCGGCCGTTGCGACGGCGGAGGCCATCTGGCATGTGTCGATCTATGCGATCAGTTCCCTGGTGTTATTTGCCGAGGCAGACTGGCGGCTGATGGTGCCGCTGATCACCTGGATCATCTGCTACAGCCTGGCACTGCGCTACTTCGTACCCCGGGTCAAAGAGCGCTCGGTGATTTCCTCCGAGGCGCGTTCCAAGCTGATGGGCCGCATCGTCGATGGCTACACCAACATCACGACGTTGAAGCTGTTCGCCCATACGCAGAATGAGCAGGAATACGCCAAGGAAGCGATCATCGAGCAAACCGAAAAAGCCCAACTGGCCGCCCGCGTGCTGACCGGCATGGACACGGTGATCACCCTCTTGAACGGCCTGTTGATCGTCACCACCACCGGCCTGGCTTTGTGGTTGTGGACCCAGTCGCTGATTTCCGTGGGCGCGATTGCCCTGGCCACCGGCCTGGTGATTCGTATCGTCAACATGTCCGGCTGGATCATGTGGGTGGTCAATGGCATTTTCGAAAATATCGGCATGGTGCAGGACGGCCTGAAAACCATCGCCCAGCCGCTGGCCGTGACAGACCGCGACAACGCCCCGCGCCTGAGCGTGCCCCATGGCCAGGTGCGTTTCGAGCAGGTGGATTTTCACTATGGCAAGCAGAGCGGAATTATTGGCGACCTCAACCTTGAAATCAGGGCCGGGGAAAAGATCGGCCTGATCGGCCCGTCCGGCGCGGGCAAGTCGACCCTGGTCAACCTGCTGCTGCGCCTCTACGACCTGCAAGGCGGGCGCATCCTGATCGACGACCAGAACATCGCCGAAGTCGCCCAGGAAAGCCTGCGCGCGCAGATCGGCATGATTACCCAGGACACTTCGCTGCTGCACCGCTCGATCCGCGACAACCTGCTGTATGGCAAACCGGATGCAACCGACGAAGAGCTCTGGGCCGCCGTGCACAAGGCCCGCGCCGACGAGTTTATCCCGCTGCTGTCAGACGCCGAAGGGCGCACCGGCCTGGATGCCCACGTGGGCGAACGCGGGGTGAAACTCTCGGGCGGGCAACGCCAACGGATCGCGATTGCCCGTGTGCTGCTCAAGGACGCGCCGATCCTGATCATGGACGAGGCTACCTCAGCGCTGGACTCGGAAGTGGAAGCGGCGATCCAGGAGAGCCTGGAAACCCTGATGCAGGGCAAGACCGTGATTGCGATTGCGCACCGCCTGTCGACCATTGCGCGAATGGACCGCCTGGTGGTGCTGGAGAACGGCCAGATCGCCGAAAGCGGCAGCCATGCCCAATTGCTGGCACACGGCGGGCTGTATGCGCGGTTGTGGCAACATCAGACGGGTGGGTTTGTCGGGATAGATTGAAGGCATCGAAATCCAGGGCAAGGGGTAATGCCAGTCAGTTAAGGACGAACACTGTACCTGTGGCGAGGGAGCTTGCTCCCGCTGGGCCGCGAAGCGGCCCCAAAAATGGGACTGCTGCGCAGTCCAGCGGGAGCAAGCTCCCTCGCCACAGGTTACTTTTTTTTACCCTTTCTACTTCTTAACTGACTGGCATTAGGGCAAGGGGCAGTCAGCCCTGCCGATAAGGCAGGGCCTCCCGCGCCTCTTCGGCATACGCCAGAACCCCCACTCGCTCGCGCTCAAGGAAATCCTCCACGGCGTTTTTCAACCCCGGATGGCGCAGGTAATGCCACGAACGGGTGATCACCGGTTCAAAGCCGCGAATCAATTTGTGCTCACCCTGGGCGCCCGCGTCGAAGCGTTGCAGGCCGTGGGCGATGGCGTAGTCCATGCCCTGGTAGAAACAGGTTTCGAAATGCAACCGGTCGAATTCCGCCAGGCAGCCCCAGTAGCGGCCGTAGAAACTGTCGCCACCGATCAGGCTGAACGCCATGGCCACCGGGCGTGAGCCCTGTTTGGCCAGTACTACGCGGATCGCCTTGGGCATGCGCTCGGCCAGCAGGCTGAAAAACGCCCGGGTCAGATAGGGCGACTGGCGACGTACCGCGTAGGTGTTGGCGTAGCAGGCGTAGACGAAATCCCACTGGGCTTCGCTCAGCTCATGCCCCTGCAGCCACTCGAACTCAATGCCCTGCCCCGCCACCTGCTCGCGTTCTTTGCGCATCTGTTTGCGCTTGCGTGAACTCAGGGCGTCAAGAAAGTCCTGGAAGTCGCGGTAGCCACGGTTCTGCCAGTGGAATTGGCAGCCCAGGCGCTGCAGCCAGCCGGGTTGCCGGGCCAGTGCGTCGTCGGCCAACGTGTCGGTGAAGTTGATATGGGCACTGGAGAGCCCTTCGATTTCCAGGTAACCGGGCAGGCTGTTCAACAGCTCGAAGCCGTCTTCGGCATTGGCGGCCAACAGTCGCGGGCCGCTGACCGGACTGAACGGCACAGCCGTCAGCAGCTTGGGGTAGTAGTCGATGCCGGCGCGCGCGCAGGCGTCGGCCCAGCCATGATCGAACACGTACTCGCCGTAGGAATGCCACTTGCGATAACCGGGCAATGCGGCCACCAGCCGATCACCTTCCCAATGCAGCAAATGCTCCGGCTGCCAGCCCGACTGGGGGCCCAGGCTGGCACTGTCTTCCAGCGCACTCAGGAAGGCATGCCGCACGAACGGCTGGGCCTGCGGCGCCAGGGCATCCCAGGCCTGCGGGGTGATTTCGGACAGGCTGTGCAGGCGTTGCAACGGCATCGGCATCCTCTCTGTTTCTGACGTGAAAGCCTGGCGAGTATCGCCTATCACAGCCCTATGCACATCACCAAAAATGGCCGGACACAGCTCTAAACCGATAGTTCCATCGGCAAACAATTTGTCATACAGATGAAATCACTTAGCCACTACTCCGTCATAAACCGCCGCGATACTGACGCCTGTTTTCAGAGCACCCGGGTTGCCGGGTGGCATTTTTTTCCGTCCGTCATCGGTCGGTTGTGTCCTGGAGGGGTTGTATCCCTCCTCACTTTCGGAGATTGATATGCGTCTTGCTTCCACTAAAACTGCGGCGGCCCTGTGTGGCGGCCTGATGCTGGCCCTCAGCGTTCCGGCCAGCGCTGCAGTCGACGCTAAGTTGCTCGACATGCTCAAGGCCAACGGCCAGATCACCGCTTCGCAGTACACCGAATTGCAAAACGAGTTGGCCAAAGACCAGAAAGAACAGCAGATCGCCCGGCAAGCTCAACAAGAAACCAACGAACAGATCGCCGCCACCGCGAAAAAAACCAACGAGCTGAGCAGCTTCGACCAGAAGCTGGCCTGGGCCGCCAAGACTCAGTTCAAGGGCGATGTGCGCTTTCGCCAGGAAACCATCAAGATCGATGGCGAGCCCAACAACGGTGGGCGTGACAAGGACCGTCAACGTATCCGAGCGCGTCTGGGTGCCTACACCGAAATCAACCCGCAAGTGGACACCGGTATCCGTATCGCCACGGGCGGCGGTGACGATGCGCGCTCCACCAACCAGGACCAGGATGGTTACTTCGATAAAAAATCGATCTGGCTGGACCTCGGCTACATCGACTACCACCCGGACCAGATCAAGAACCTGCACGTGATCGGCGGCAAGATGCTGCAACCGTGGGTGAGCATGGGCGATGTGATCTGGGACAGCGACATCAACCCAGAAGGCCTGGCGGTCACCTACAAATACCCACTGGGCGGCAGTGCCGAACTGTTCGGCAGCCTGGGTAACTACAACCTCAAGGACAACGTCGACGGCGACGGCGTGCAATTTCGCCACGACCTGCGCCTGACCTCCGGCCAGTTGGGCACGCGTTTCTCTCTCACCGATAACCTGAAAATGACCCTGGGCGGCAGCGTCTACGCTTACCAGAACGACAAGGACAGCCGCTGCACGACCACCACCACGCCTTGCGCACTGGCGGTCAACGGCAACTCGGCCAATAATGAATTCCGCCTGTATGAAGGTTTTGCCCAGGCGGACATCGGCGGCCTGGCAGTGCCGTTGGCCTTCTACGGCCAGTACGTGAAAAACAACGATGCCGTGACCGATCAGGACACCGCCTGGTTGGTGGGTGCCAAGTCCAAGGTGTTCGGTTTCAACCTCGACTATAACTACCGCGATACGCAACGCGACGCGGTCGTGGGCGCCTTCACCGATTCGGACTTCGCCAACGGCACCACCGGTTCGCGCGGTCACAAGATGAAGGTCAGCTACGACATCGACAAGAACTTCGCCCTGGGCGCCACCTACTTCCTGACCAAGGCTGACTACGCCAGCCGTACCCAGCGTGATGCCAACACCAACACCCTGCAACTGGATGCTGAAGCCAAGTTCTGACCTCACCCGTGTAGGAGCGAGCTTGCTCGCTCCTACACGTCTTTACGTCGTTCGGCCGCGAGCCGTTCGGCCAGCGCATCCACGTCCTTTACCGGTTCGTCCGGCATGATCCGCAACGTCGCCTGCATCAGGCGCATCTGGCGAATGAAACGCCGGCAGTTCGGGCAGAACATCAAGTGATGACGCACCAGCAGACGCTCACGAAAGGTCAATTGCCCATCGAGGTAGTCACTGGAACGCGCCACTTGCTCTTTACACGTCAACATTCGCCCGTTTCCTCAAAATGCTCCACGGTTGCGAAGACTTTAAGCCGTGCTCGATGCAACAGCACGCGCACATTGGAGAGTGAGAGCGTCAGAAGATTACAGATTTCTTCCAGCTCCAGGCCCTGGCGCTCGCGCAGCACCAGCACGCTGCCCTGCAACTCGGACAAGCTCAGAATCGTATGCTCCAGGCATTTACGCAATTCCTCCTCGGTCAGCAAGGCTTCCGGCGTGTCCTGGTGCCAGGCATAAGGGGCGACAGCCCAGTGGCCATCGTCCGGGGTGAAGCGTTCATCACCGATGGTGCCATGGGGGGAAGGCAGGTCGTCGAGTAACACCTCGCGACGATTTTGCTTGTAGCGGCCCTTGGCGGCGTTCGCCGTGATGGTCAGCAGCCAGGTCTTCAGGCTGGAGCGCCCTTCGAACCTGGCAAGGTTGCGGACCACCGACAACCAGGCGTCCTGCACCACCTCATCGGCATGCCGCTGGCCGACGATGGCATAGGCCACCGCCCGCATCGCACTCTGGTAAGTGGTGACCAGTTCCTTGTAGGCCCGCTGTTCGCCCTTGAGCAGGCGTTCAAGCAGGTGCGCGTCGTCCGCTGCGGCCATTCAACACCTCGATGTAAACGCGCGCATCAGCGTTTGCGCAGGATCACACTGCCGATTGAATATCCCGCACCGAACGAGCTGAGCACCGCCACGGAGCCCTTGGGCAAGTCGTCCTGATAGGTGTGAAACGCAATCACCGAACCCGCCGAGCTGGTATTGGCGTAGGTATCGAGGATCACCGGTGCTTCTTCCACCGAGGCCTCGCGGCCGAGCAGTTTTTTCACGATCAGGTGGTTCATGCTCAGGTTGGCCTGGTGCAGCCAGAAGCGCTTCACATCGTTGACGCCCAGCTGGTTCTCCGCCAGGTGCGTAGCGATCAGCTCGGCCACCATCGGGCACACATCGCGGAACACCTTGCGGCCTTCCTGCACGAACAATTTGTCCGGTGCGCCGATGCCCTCTTCCGCCGTGCGGTTGAGAAAGCCAAAGTTATTGCGGATGTTGTTGGAGAACTGGGTCAGCAGCTTGGTGCTCACCACATCGAACTGATGCTCGGACGTCGCCAGGTCAGCCCGCTCGAGGATCACCGCCGTGGCGGCATCACCAAAGATGAAGTGGCTGTCACGATCACGGAAATTCAGGTGGCCGGTGCAGACTTCCGGATTGACCATCAGGATCGCCCGGGCCTGGCCCAGCTGGATGCTGTTGGCGGCATTCTGGATACCAAACGTGGCCGACGAACACGCCACGTTCATATCGAAACCGAAGCCCTGGATACCCAGGGCCTCCTGAACCTCAATGGCGATGGCCGGGTAGGCGCGCTGCAGGTTGGAACAGGCGACGATCACGCCATCGATATCAGCGGCGGTCTTGCCTGCGCGCTGCAGGGCCTGTTCGGCGGCGCCGACGGCCATCTGGCAGAGCACCGACCATTCGTCGTTACTGCGCTCGGGCAGGCGTGGGGCCATGCGCTGAGGGTCGAGGATGCCGTCCTTGTCCATCACGAAACGGCTCTTGATGCCCGAGGCTTTTTCGATGAACGCCGCACTGGACTCAGTCAGTGCCTGCACGTCACCGCGCTCGATGGCAGCGGCGTTTTCGCGGTTGAACTGCTGCACATAGGCATTGAAAGACTGCACCAGCTCTTCGTTGGAGATGCTGTTGGCCGGGGTGTACAGGCCAGTGCCGCTGATGACGACGTTATGCACGGTCGTTCCTCTAAATCTGTCAGGCAGAAGATATTGGTACCGTCGTACCAAACTGTAAGTCGTTCGATTCCGTCCAGCGGGCATCGAACTGGCAACGCTTTATTCATCTTGTAACCGCGAAGTTTGCCACAACGCCGGTGATTTGGCGCCATATGCCAGACAAACATCTCATTGTGGGAGGGGGCTTGCCCCCGATGGCGGGGTATCAGCCCCTGATCTGTAGCTGACACACCGCTATCGGGGCATAGATATCTACACAACTTTGGCGTAGCCCTGAACCTGTGGCGAGGGAGCTTGCTCCCGTGGCGACCTGGCGGCCTTTAGCTATCTGACTGATGCCGCGCGATCCAAATGTGGGAGGGGCGGTGCGACGATTCGACTTGCTCCCGATGGCGGCCTGACAGCCGACCAGGATGTTGGATCAAGGCGAGTACATATCCGTTGCTGCGGTAACGGCGGCTTAGGGTTCCGCCCTTACGGCGTCTCACTTTTGAAAAGCGCAAAAGTAAGCAAAACGCTCTTGCCCCACCACTCGGCACCTCGCCCCGGCTCGGTGTGCCCGTAATCCGACATTGATTTGGGGGGCCGCCGCCCCGCGCCATCCATGGCGCGGGGCGGCTAAACCGGCGTCCCTGCCGGTTTACCCCCAAATCACTGTCGGATTACGGCCAGCGTGGTTTAACGGGGCGCTTAAGATCAAGAGCGGCTCGCTTCGCATCGTGGTTACTGTTGGCTGCTACAAAGTTGTGTAGATACCTATGGCTGTCGGGGGCAAGCCCTAATGCCAGTCAGTTAAGCGTACACCGCCGTCTGTAGGAGCGAGCTTGCTCGCGAAAAACGTCAACGATAACGCGTGCTTTCTGGATGAACGCGGTGCCTGTGAGTTTTTCGCGAGCAAGGGCTAGCCGCCCGCCTCGCTCCTACAAAAAGCATTAACTGACTGGCATTAGGGCAAGCCCCCTCCCACATTTGACCCTGTTCAGTTCAGGAAACCGGGAATGCTTCAGGGCTCGACCTGGCTCCATTGCTTGCTCAAGCGCTTATCGGAAATCGGCACCTTGGTCCCCAGTTGCTGGGCAAACAACGACACCCGGTATTCTTCCAGCCACCAGCGATAGAGCTCCAGCTGCGGATCACGTTTGCCTTCCTGGGCGTGTTTATTCAGACGATTTTGGTACTGCGCCCACAGGCCACTCAGCTCGGCGCTCCACACACGGTCCTTCTGCACCTGGCTCGGCAGTTTTTCCAGGCGCAGCTCGATGGCCTTGAGGAAACGCGGCAGCTCCTTGAGCCATTGGGCCGGGGTCTCGCGCACAAACCCTGGGTATACCAGGTTGCTCAACTGCTGCTTGATATCGTTCAAGGCCACCGCCTGGGCGAGGTCGATCTTGCCTTTGAAGCGTTTTTGCAGGCCGTGCCAGAGTTTCAGCACTTCCAGGGTCAGACGCGCCAGACGCTCGGCCTGTTCGGTCCAACCGCCACGTTTGCGCTCGGCCAGCGCGGCCAGCCCAGCGCCATCGCGCGGCAACGTGGCTTCGCCTTCCAATACGCAGGTATCGAGGCTGGCCAGCAGGATATCTTCCACCAGCGCCTCGACACGCCCCAGTTCGCGGTACATCAGGCCCAATTCGGTCAGGCCCGGCAATTTGCCGCGCAGGAATTTCGCCGGCTCCGCCAATTGCTGCATCAACAGGCGCTGCAAGGCACGCCGATGCTGGAACTCGGCCTCGGCGGCCGTGGAGAAACGCCCTTCCTTGACCGTGCCGTTTTCTTCCACCAGCGCGGGGTACACCGTCATCGACAGGCCGGCGATGTTTTGCTGGGTTTTTTCGGCCACCGGTGCAAACACCTTGGCGTGCACCGGCTGCTGGCTTTTCGCGGTTTGCGGCACCGCCAGGGCGGCCTGGCTGGCTTCGGCGAAACGCGCGGTCAGCTGTGCCAGGTCACGGCCTTCGCCGAGGAATTTGCCCTCGCCGTCAACCACTTCCAGGTTCATCTTCAGATGGTTTTCCACCTGCTCTGCGGCCTCCGCCCAGGCTTCATCGCTGACCCGCGCACCGGTCATGCGCAGCAATTCGCGGCCCAACGCCTGGGGCAGTGAACCCTGGCCAAACTCGATGCGCTGCAGCGCCGCCTTGACGAAATCCGGCACCGGCACGAAGTTTTTGCGCAGCGCCTTGGGCAGGTTACGCACCAGGGCGATGCACTTGGCTTCGATCACTCCCGGCACCAGCCATTCCAGGCGCTCGGCGGGCAACGCCGGCAACAGCGGCGCCGGCACGCGCAGGGTCACGCCGTCGCGCGGGTGGTTGGGTTCGAAGTGGTAACTCAAGGCCAGGGCCAGGTCGCCCAGGTGCAAGGTGTCCGGGTAATGCGCCGCGGTGACTTCACTGGCTTCGCGGGCCAGCACGTCTTCCTCGCGCATGATCAGCAGTTGCGGGTCTTTCTGGCTGTTGACCTTGTACCAGCTGTCGAAGGTCGCCGTCTGGTGGATCTCTGCCGGCAAACGCGCATCGTAAAAGGCGTAGAGGGTTTCCTCGTCGGCCAGGATGTCGCGACGGCGCGCCTTGGCTTCCAGTTCGTCGAGTTGCTCCAGCAGTTGCTGGTTGGCCGTGAGGCACTTGGCTCGGGACTGGATCTCTCCACGCACCAGGCCTTCGCGAATGAACAGCTCGCGGGACACCACCGGGTCGATCGGCCCGTAATGCACCGGCCGGCGTCCGACGACGATCAGCCCAAACAGCGTGATCTGTTCAAACGCCACCACCTGGCCGCGCTTTTTCTCCCAATGGGGTTCGAAGTGGTTTTTCTTGATCAGGTGGCCGGCCAGCGGTTCGATCCAGTCGGCGTCGATCTTGGCCACCATGCGCGCATACAGCTTGGTGGTTTCCACCAGTTCGGCGGTCATCAGCCATTGCGGGCGCTTCTTGCCAATGCCCGAGGAAGGATGAATCCAGAAACGCCGCTGCCGGGCACCGAGGTAGTCGCCGTCCTCGGTCTTCTGGCCGATCTGGCTGAGCAAGCCGGACAGCACCGCCTTGTGCAATTTCGGGAAGTCGGCGGGTTCCTTGTTGATCGTCAGCTGCATGTCGCGACAGATCAGGCTCAACTGGCGATGGGAATCGCGCCACTCGCGCAGGCGCAGGTAGTTAAGGAAGTTTTTGCGACACCAATTGCGCAGCGGGCTGGCGGTCAGTGCCTGGCGCTGTTCTTCAAAGCCGCGCCACAGGTTGACCAAACCGGCGAAGTCCGAATCCGGGTCTTTCCACTGCGCATGGGCCTGGTCGGCGGCCTGCTGGCGTTCCGGCGGGCGCTCGCGCGGGTCCTGGATCGACATGGCGCTGGCCACGATCAGCACTTCCTGCAAGCTGCCGAGCTTGGCGGCTTCGAGCAGCATGCGGCCCATGCGCGGGTCCACCGGCAGGCGCGCCAGTTGGCGGCCGAGCGGCGTGAGCTGGCTGTTACGGTCTACCGCCGACAGCTCTTGCAGCAGGTTGAAACCGTCGCTGATGGCCTTGCCATCCGGCGGTTCGATAAACGGGAAGTCGGTGATTTCACCCAGGCGCAGGTGCAGCATCTGCAGGATCACGGCGGCGAGGTTGGTGCGCAGGATCTCAGGGTCGGTAAATTCCGGGCGCCCGATAAAGTCCTCTTCGCTGTACAAGCGAATGCAGATGCCCGGCTCGACCCGGCCGCAACGGCCTTTGCGCTGGTTGGCGCTGGCCTGGGAAATCGCCTCGATCGGCAGGCGTTGCACCTTGGCGCGGTAGCTGTAGCGGCTGATGCGTGCGGTGCCGCTGTCGATCACATAACGAATGCCCGGCACGGTCAGCGAGGTTTCCGCGACGTTGGTCGCCAGTACCACGCGCCGGCCTGGGTGTGATTGGAAAATGCGCTGTTGCTCGGCCGGTGACAGGCGCGCATACAGCGGCAGGATCTCAGTGTGCTTGAGCTGCGCCTTGCGCAGCATCTCGGCGGCGTCGCGAATTTCGCGTTCGCCGGGCAGGAACACCAGCACATCACCGGGGCTGCGGCGTTCGCTGCGCTCGTAGGCGGCGATTTCGTCGAGGGTGGCGAGGATTGCCTGGTCGACGGTCAAGTCATCCTCGACGCGGTTGCCCTCCTCGTCCTGCTCCAGGGTCAGCGGGCGGTACCAGGTGTCCACCGGGAAGGTACGGCCTGACACCTCCACGATGGGCGCATCGTCGAAATGCTTGGAGAAACGCTCCAGGTCGATGGTCGCGGAGGTGATGATGACTTTCAGGTCCGGGCGACGCGGCAGCAGGGTCTTGAGGTAGCCCAGCAGGAAGTCGATGTTCAGGCTGCGCTCATGGGCTTCGTCGACGATGATCGTGTCGTAGCGTTCCAGGTAGCGATCGTTCTGGGTTTCCGCCAGCAGGATACCGTCGGTCATCAGTTTGATCAGGGTGTTGGAGTCGCTCTGGTCCTCGAAGCGCACCTGATAGCCGACCAGCGCGCCGAGCGGCGTGGCCAGCTCTTCGGCAACCCGGCTGGCAACGCTGCGCGCGGCAATCCGGCGTGGCTGGGTGTGGCCGATCAGGCCGAACTGGCCGCGGCCGATCTCCAGGCAAATCTTCGGCAACTGGGTAGTTTTACCCGAACCGGTCTCACCGGCGATGATCAGCACCTGGTGCTTGTTCAGCGCAGCCTTGATTTCATCGCGCTTGGCGGCAATCGGCAGGCTGTCGTCGTAACGAATCACCGGCA
The DNA here is from genome assembly GCF_003851705.1 of Pseudomonas sp. R2-37-08W. Classification (NCBI taxonomy): domain Bacteria; kingdom Pseudomonadati; phylum Pseudomonadota; class Gammaproteobacteria; order Pseudomonadales; family Pseudomonadaceae; genus Pseudomonas; species Pseudomonas sp. R2-37-08W. The sequence goes on from NZ_CP027728.1 coordinate 4,152,932, forward strand.
GGCTGTCCCGCCGCGCCGTGACCTGGGCGCAGGACGCCTGCATACGCGATACCCACTGCGCCAGCTTCTGCTCATCGGGCTTCTTGCGCAGCTCAAGCAACTGGCGCCGCAAGCGGTTGCGGTCGGCAAGCATGGCGTGATCGAGGGTTTTAAGCAGTTGGTCGATGGTGGGCGCTTGGTCGGTCATCAGGTACGCAAAGGTCTTTTAATGAGGCAGGTAAGCCTGCGGTGACATGATCGTAGACGGCAATTGTCGCAGATTTCTGTCCTTGTAAACGAGCCAAGCCCTTTCTTCACGGCAACACGGCCGCTTCATACGCGTGAGCCGGCTATTTTTAGCTCGACGGGGTCGTGCCACCTACTCTCTCATTCGACTTTTCACGCAGGGCTATCAGAACGCGCATCTGGCCTGGTGACGATCCGGCGCGATTTACTGCGGCACGCGCCCCCACCCGCACACCCACCCCACGCGGCTCGCCAAGGAAAAACCTCATGCCCACCGTATCGGAGAAACCATTATGTTCGGATCAAAACCATTGCCCGCCTACCAACCCGGCGGCGCCGTGGGCAGGCTGTTCCAGCAAACCTACGCCATCCATGAAGCGGTGGTTGAAAGCCTGGTAGGGCAAGGCCAGCGGCACATGCTCGATAAATGCCGGCGCCTTGAACACGCATTGTTTGGCCCTATCAGTCGAATGCCCGACCGTGCCGCGCAGGAAAAAGGCCATCAGCTTCAGGCCTGGATGCACAGTTCAAGGATTGATGAAGCGCTTGCAGCCTTAGACCAGGAAAGCCACAAACACTTCGCCGTGCAACCGGATGACAAAACAAGCCTGCACGCCCTCCAGCAACGCTACGAGCAACTGACCGCTCGCGTGGAGCGCCGCGACGCCCTGCTGGGTCGACGCGCAGCGTGGGCCGCCGCCATCGCGCCACCGTCCTGCGAGCTGGACCCGATAACGGTTGCCGTCCTGCCGCCTGCCCCCCTGAGCAACCAGCTGAGTGGGCACACTCTGGAACAGGCGGTCAAACATATCAACGCTCTGGAGAAGGAGATTGCCCTGCTGGACAACCACATCAGGCAAGAGCCGCAGCCTCTGTCTCACGCCGAGGAAGAGATCTTTCTCAGGCAACGCAACGCCATGACCGAGTCTCGCAATGCATGGGCAACGGGCCGTTTGAAAGGCAGCAGCCAATTCAAATCCTCCGTTGGCCTGGCCCCGGAGCGTAAACGCCTGGAGCAGAGTCTGGAGCGGCACAAACAACTGGCACCGGTGGAACTGACACTCCACCGACTGGAACGCACAGTCGAGACCGTGCAGCGCAACGGCCTGGGGGAGAAACTCTCGGCCCAGGCGGTCGATGCCGCACGGGACGTCTTGGTGAATTTGCGCGACGCCTGGCGCAACGGCAACCTTGATGGCAGCTCGATCGAGGGCATGAACCCTGCGCTGCTGCTGACCCCGCCAAACAACCGCCGAATCAAACTGGAATTGGCCGTCATCGAAAAGGCCTTTGTACAACTGAACGCAGTGCCCCGTACGGAACAAGCTGGCATTGCCGAGGAACGTGCGCAGTTCAAGGCAGTGATTGATTCCGCAAACAACATGCACGTCAAACACGCGGCGATCAGTCAACTTAAAGAACGCAATAAACAGCGAGCGCTGGTCGCTGAACTGAACACCGATTTGCGCACTATCTACACCGATCTGACAAACACGCTGGCCCTTCATCGGTTGACCGCTACGCAACCGTAACGCATAGCGATTTAAACGACCGTACACCAGCTTCAACCCAGCCCGGCCAAAAGAGCTCGACCACGCGCTTCAAAAACAGGCGCCCAGTGGCTGATTGCACATCGCAGTCGGCCACTGGGCCACGCTTACCTCTTCAACTCGCCAGCCCCTCTTCATCACGCGGGTCCTTGCGCCGATACGGAAACACGTCAATCACCTTCCCCGCGCGAATGGCCTCCTGCAGCCCTTTCCAATAGTCCGCGTTATACAGCTCACCATGCAGCTCATCGAACAGCTTGCGCTGGCCGGCGTCGGCGAACAGAAAAGGCGGGAATTCCTCAGGAAACACATCCAGCGGGCCAATGGAGTACCACGGTTCGGAGGCCATTTCATCCTCTGGGGTACGCGGCGCGGGAATGTGGCGGAAGTGGGCCTCAGTGAGAAAGCAGATTTCATCGTAGTCATAAAACACCACCCGGCCGTGACGGGTGACGCCGAAGTTCTTCAGCAGCATGTCACCGGGAAAGATATTCGCCGCCGCCAATTGCTTGATCGCCAGCCCGTAGTCTTCCAGGGCTTCGCGCACCTGGGCGGGGTTGGCGTTTTCCAGGTAGAGGTTGAGCGGGGTCATGCGCCGTTCGGTCCAGCAGTGGCGGATCAGCACGGTGTCACCTTCCACTTCGACGGTGCCGGCGGCCACTTCCAGCAACTCGGCGAGGCAGTCGGGCTCGAACTTGCTCAAGGGAAAGCGGAAGTCGGCGAACTCCTGGGTATCGGCCATGCGCCCCACGCGGTCGACACTTTTGACCAGGCGGTACTTCTCGATCACCGTGGCGCGGTTGACGTTTTTCGACGGTGAGAAACGGTCCTTGATGATCTTGAACACGGTGTTGAAGCCCGGCAGGGTAAACACGCTCATGACCATGCCACGCACGCCCGGCGCCATGATGAACTGGTCATCGGTGGTGGCCAGATGATTGATCAGGGCGCGGTAGAACTCCGACTTGCCGTGTTTATAGAAGCCGATGGACGTGTACAGCTCGGCGATGTGCTTGCCGGGCAGGATGCGCTTGAGAAAGTCGATGAACTCCGCCGGCACGGGCACGTCGACCATGAAATAGGAGCGCGTAAAGGAAAAGATGATCGACACCTCAGCTTCGTCGGTGATCAACGCATCGATCTGAATACCCCGCCCTTCGCGGTGCAGCAATGGGATCACCAACGGCCATTGTTCGTCGCGGGTGTAGATACGCCCCACCAGGTAGGCGCCTTTATTACGGTAGAGCACCGAGGAAAACAGCTCGATGTTCAGGTCCGGGTCTTTGCACACCCAGTCCGGCAGGTTTTCGCGCAGTTGGGCTTCCAGGCGTTGCAGGTCGGCAGGCAAGTCGGCATAGGGTTCACTGAAGCTGTAGTCCGCAAAAATCTGCGCAAGCATCTGCGCCATGTTGCCGGCAGGCGTGTAGATGCGGGTCTGCGCCGCCCGCGCCAGACGCTGGGTGGGGCGCGTGGTGTGGATAAACATGCAGCCGTCGCTGATCAGGTCATGGCTGAACAGGCTGCAAAACACCGAGTTGTACCAAGTTTCGGACAGCTCATCGTCAAAGCGCAGGTCGATCAGGCCGATGTAGGCGCTTTTCACCTGGGGCCACAGCTCGATGTCCTGCAACACGCCCGCCTCGAAAGCAGCCCGCAGACGCGCCGTGACCTCACCCACTTTCTCTTCATACAGGCTGATGCGCGCCGCCGAAGCGGCTTGCCCTTGCTGCCATTGGGCCTTTTCGAAACGCTCGCGAGCGCCATCGGTGATCTGGCGAAAGTGCTCACGGTAGTCGTCAAAACCGTCGAGGATCATCCGGGCGATAGCAAGGGCGGACTGCGGCATGCGGAAAACCTCGAACAGGTATCGGGAAGCCCTGAGCTTAGCCAGTGAACCCAGGCAGGAGAAGGAGGATTTTTCGCCGGCCGCCGTACTTAGCGATTGTGTCGACCGGAACGCTGGGCAACACTCCCCGGCCTGATCGTGTAGGAGTTTTCCGTGAAACCTGTCGACACCCTGTACTTGCTGGGACTGGCCGCCATCTGGGGCGCGAGTTTCCTGTTCATGCGCATCATCGCGCCGGAAATCGGCACCGTGCCGACCGCATTTTTCCGCGTGTCGATTGCCGCCGCAGGCTTGTTGGTGATCCTGGCGTTGATGCGCGTGAGCTGGAATTTCCAGGGTAAGTTCAAGACGGTACTGCTGCTGGGCGTAATCAACTCAGGGATCCCGGCGACCATGTACTCGGTGGCGGCGCAGGTATTGCCCGCGGGTTATTCGGCGATCTTCAATGCCACCACGCCGCTGATGGGCGTACTGATTGGCGGGTTGTTCTTCAGCGAACGCCTGACACCGTCGAAAATCGCGGGTGTAGCCCTGGGGCTGTTTGGCGTGGCCGTGCTCACGCGTGCGGGGCCGGTGGCCTTTGATCTGGAATTGTTGATGGGCGCACTGGCGTGCCTGCTGGCGACCACCTGCTATGGCTTTGCCGGTTTTCTGGCGCGGCGCTGGCTGGATCAGCGCGGCGGGTTGGACAGTCGCCTGTCGGCCTTGGGCAGCATGCTGGGCGCTACATTGTTCTTGCTGCCGTTGTTTGCCTACAGCGCCATCAGTCAGCCGCCGGCGAGCTGGGGTGGGTGGCAAGTGTGGATGTCGTTGCTGGGGTTGGGCCTGGTGTGTACGGCGTTCGCCTACATCCTGTACTTCCGCCTGCTGTCATCCATCGGCCCGGTCAAGTCGATGACCGTGACCTTCATGATCCCGCCGTTCGGCGTACTGTGGGGCGCGTTGCTGCTGGATGAGCCGCTGTCGATGGCCCACGTATATGGCGGGGTGTTGATCGCCGGCGCGTTGTGGCTGGTGTTGCGGCCACAAAAAGCTCGGGTCGAGGATGCGCTGTCAGCCTCACAGTGAGGGCTCGGCGGTTTGCGCGCGACCATTGCCAGCGGATTGTTGCAAAAAATAAGTTAAATAAATGCCCTACATGGCCGATACCCCCTGAAAGCCTTGCGGATTGAACAATCATGCGTAATAACCAACCCGTTACCCAGCGCGAACGTACCTTCCCCGCTCAGCAACGGTTGATCTCCACCACAGACGCCAAGGGTGTAATCACCTACTGCAACGACGCCTTCGTCGAAATCAGTGGGTTCACCCGCGACGAACTGACCCGTGCCCCGCACAATCTGGTGCGTCACCCGGACGTTCCGGCGGCGGTGTTCGCGCACATGTGGTCGACGCTCAAACAAGGCTTGCCATGGATGGGCATTGTCAAGAATCGCTGCAAGACCGGTGACCACTACTGGGTTAACGCCTATGTGACACCGGTCTTCGACGGCAACCAGGTGATCGGCTACGAATCGGTGCGCATCAAGCCCACCGCCGAGCAGATCCGCCGGGCCGAAGCGCTCTATCAACGCATCAACCAGGGCAAGTCGGCCGTTCCCCAGCGGGACAAGTGGCTGCCGGTGCTGCAGGACTGGCTGCCGTTTATCCTGGTCAGCCAGTTGAGCTTCATGATCGGCGCCACACTCACGTCCCAGTGGGGTTTCGCCTTGGCGGCAGCGCTGTCGGTGCCGTTGGGCCTGTTGGGCCTGAGCTGGCAGCAACGCGGCCTCAAGCGTTTGCTGCGCCTGGCCGAGCAGACCACCTCCGACCCGTTGATCGCGCAGATGTACACCGACAGCCGCGGCGCCCAGGCGCGGCTGGAGATGTCGATCCTCAGCCAGGAAGCGCGTCTGAAGACCTGCCTCACCCGCCTGCAGGACACTGCCGAACACCTCAACGACCAGGCCGCGCAGTCCAACACCCTGGCGCACAACAGCTCCAGCGGCCTGGAGCGCCAGCGCGTAGAGACGGAACAGGTAGCCACTGCGGTCAACCAGATGGCGGCGACCACCCAGGAAGTCGCCAGCCACGTGCAGCGCACGGCAGATGCCACCCAGGAAGCCAATCGCCTGACCGGTCGCGGCCGCGATATCGCCGGGGAAACCCGTGAGGCGATTCAGCGCCTGTCGGTGGCGGTGGGCGAAACCGGTATCACCGTCACGCAATTGGCCAAGGACAGTGATGAAATCGGCGGCGTGGTGGATGTGATCAAAGGCATTGCCGACCAGACCAACCTGCTGGCCTTGAACGCCGCCATCGAAGCGGCGCGCGCAGGTGAGATGGGCCGTGGGTTTGCGGTGGTGGCGGATGAAGTGCGCCAGTTGGCGCAACGCACCGCCGAATCGACCGGGCAGATCCACACGCTGATCGCCAAACTGCAGCAAACTGCCGCCGCCGCCGTGCAAACCATGGACGCCGGGCATCGCCAGGCCGAAGAGGGTGTGGCACGGGTGATGGAAGCGGATCAGGCGCTGGTCGGTATCAGTGAGGCGGTAGCGAATATCACCGACATGACCACCCAGATCGCCGCCGCGACCGAAGAGCAAAGCGCGGTTGCCGAAGAGATCAGCCGTAACATCAGCACCATTGCGTTGCTGGCGGACCAGACCTCGGAGCAGGCGATGAGCTCGGCGCAATTGAGTGAAGAGTTGACGCATACCGCCAATACCCAGTACTCGCTGGTGGAGCGGTTTAACCGGTAGACCGCTATCGGGGGCAAGCCCCCTCCCACATTTTGACCACATTCCAAATTTGGAACTCGGTCAAATGTGGGAGGGGGCTTGCCCCGGTACAAACCGGGGACATCGTTTACATTTCTAACCGGGGACATGGTTTACAGGTTAATACGCATGATCAGGAGGTAACTGATCATGCCCTGGAACCAAGAGTCTCCGATGAATCAACGAATCAGACTGGTCGCTGACTGGCTTTCTGGTAACTACACCAAAAGCCAGCTGGCGCGCCGCTTTAACGTAAGTCGGCCTACCGTCGACAAATGGATCGGCCGGCACAATGGCGATTTAAAGTCTTTAGCCGAACTGTCCCGACGCCCTCACAACAGCCCCAATAAAACCGACGATGAAATCCTGGCCCGTGTGGTGGCGATGAAGGAGGCGCACGATAAATGGGGTCCGAAGAAGCTTCTCGAGCTATTGCGACTTGAAGATCCCTCCATCGCCTGGCCTTCCCCAAGTACAGCAGGCCAATGGCTTGATCGACTTGGGCTCGTCCAAAAGCGGCGCTTCAAGCGCAGACACGGTACTTCCCCTGTAGCAATGCGCGAGGCCAACGAACCTAACCAGACATGGTGCGCCGACTACAAAGGGCAATTCAAAATGCATAACGCGCAGATGTGCTTCCCTTTGACCATCACAGACCACGCGTCCCGGATGATTTTGGCGTGCAGGGCTCATTCAAAGATCAAGACTGAACCTGTTAAACACGCCTTTGAGAGACTGTTTGAAGAGTACGGCATGCCCGAAGTTATTCGGTCGGACAACGGTGTTCCGTTTGCCTCTCCTGGCCTGGCAAGAATGTCCACGCTGGCAGTTTGGTGGATACGTCTGGGCATCTATCCGGAGCGCACCATGCCAGGAAGACCGGCCCAAAATGGTCGCCATGAGCGGATGCACCGTAGCTTGAAACTGGAGCTGCCCTTAGGAGAAAACTTAATCGAGCAGCAGCTTTTGCTGGAGCATTTCAGGCATGAGTTCAATTACGTGCGCCCTCATGAAGCGCTCGGCATGAAGCGTCCAGGGGACGTGTATGTGCCGTCTACCCGGATTTACCCAGGATGCTTGCCGGATGTGGAGTATCCGTCCGAAATGAAGGTTCGAAGCGTCAGACAGGACGGGTCGATCAAGTGGAACGGCAAGTTGGTATTTATCAGCGAGGCATTGTCTGGGGAACGGATAGGACTCAGAGAAGCTGAAGATGATGTTTGGGATCTGTACCTATGTGATTATCCCTTGGGGAGATTTGGACGCGGTATGACCCGCGTCCAGGCCTCAAATGTGTAAACGATGTCCCCGGTTTCAGTTGTAAACGATGTCTACGGTTCTACACCCCGATAGGTCCCTAACAGGCACCAAGAAACCCAGCCACCTTCACCGCCGCAGCCTCCAGATGCTGCTCATGACTAAACCCCGAAGCCTTCAACGGCTTCAAATCATGATCCCCCGCCACCAGCCACATCACCTCGATGCCCGGCGACAGCTCATACCCCTCCACCGCCGCCCGATTACCCAGTGCATCACGCTCGCCCTGCACAATCAGCGTCGGCGTCTTAAGCGCAGCCAAATGCTCTACCCGAGGTTTTTCCGGCTTGCCCACCGCATAGAACGGATAGCCCAGGCACACCAACCCAGCGGCGCCCAGTTCATCGGCCAATAAACTGGCCATCCGCCCGCCCATGGATTTGCCGCCAATCGCCACCTTGCCCGCGACATGACGCCGCACCAGGGCATACACCTCCCGCCACGCCTCCAGCAGTTTCGGCGCCGGGTTCGGTGGGCGCTTGCCTCCGTCCAATCGGCGCTGGGCCATGTAGGGAAACTCGAAGCGCACGACGTTAACGCCATGCCCGGCAAGGCGCGCAGCCATGTCGTTCATGAATGCCGAGTCCATCGGCGCGCCGGCGCCGTGGGCCAGGATCAAGGTGACGGGCTCGCCTGAAACCGCCTGCGCTGCGACATCCCACAACCAGCCGCGTTCACGCACACACTGCGCCCATTGATCCCCGTCAATACTGGCCTTGTGCTCTTTGCCCATGCTTGCCTCGCTTTTTAGTCTGCCTATAACTCCAGCCCAAGTGCCGCTCCGGCTTGGGTTGAACCGTGGATGGGGAACCATGAACACTACTTTAAGTACCGCCTATAACTACAAGGTGGTCCGCCAATTCGCCATTATGACGGTGGTGTGGGGCATCGTCGGCATGGGCCTCGGGGTTTTTCTCGCGGCCCAATTGGTTTGGCCTGCGCTCAACTTCGATTTGCCCTGGACCAGCTTCGGTCGCCTGCGCCCGCTGCACACCAACGCCGTGATCTTTGCCTTCGGTGGCTGCGCACTGTTCGCCAGCTCCTTCTATTCGGTGCAGCGCACCTGCCAGACACAGCTATTCGCACCGAAAATCGCCGCGTTCTGCTTCTGGGGCTGGCAGCTCGTCATCCTGTTGGCCGCGATCAGCCTGCCGCTGGGCTACACCAGTTCCAAGGAATACGCCGAGCTGGAATGGCCGATCGACATCCTGATCACCATCGTCTGGGTGGCCTACGCCATCGTGTTCTTCGGCACGATCATGAAGCGCAACACCAAGCACATCTATGTGGGTAACTGGTTTTTCGGCGCATTCATCATCACCGTGGCGATCCTGCATATCGTCAACAACCTGGAAATCCCGGTCAGCCTGACCAAGTCCTACTCGCTGTACGGCGGTGCGACGGATGCCATGGTGCAGTGGTGGTACGGGCATAACGCTGTAGGCTTTTTCCTCACTGCCGGCTTCCTCGGGATGATGTACTACTTCGTGCCCAAGCAGGCCGAACGCCCGGTGTATTCGTATCGTTTGTCCATCGTGCACTTCTGGGCGCTGATCACCCTGTATATCTGGGCCGGCCCCCACCACCTGCACTACACCGCGTTGCCGGATTGGGCACAGTCGTTGGGCATGGTGATGTCGCTGGTGCTGCTGGCACCGAGCTGGGGCGGCATGATCAACGGCATGATGACGCTCTCGGGCGCCTGGCATAAGTTGCGTAGCGACCCGATCCTGCGCTTCCTCGTGGTGTCCCTGGCGTTCTACGGCATGTCCACTTTCGAGGGCCCGATGATGGCGATCAAGACCGTCAACGCCCTCTCCCACTACACCGACTGGACCATCGGCCACGTCCACGCCGGCGCACTCGGTTGGGTGGCGATGATTTCCATCGGCGCGCTGTACCACATGATCCCCAAGGTCTTCGGGCGTGAGCAGATGTACAGCCTCGGCCTGATCAACGCGCACTTCTGGCTGGCCACTATCGGCACCGTGCTCTACATCGCTTCGATGTGGGTCAACGGCATCGCCCAGGGCCTGATGTGGCGTGCGATCAATGAGGACGGCACCCTGACCTACTCCTTCGTCGAAACCCTGGTGGCCAGCCACCCGGGCTACATCGTGCGGCTGGTGGGCGGTGCGGTGTTCCTCAGCGGCATGTTCCTGATGGCTTACAACACATGGCGCACCGTGCGCGCGGTGCAGCCCGCCGACGCCATGCCTGTCGCGCAACTGGCCTGAGGAGGTTGTGATGAAACACGAAGTCATTGAAAAAAACGTCGGCCTGCTGATGCTGCTGATGGTGCTCGCCGTGAGCATCGGCGGCCTGACCCAGATCGTCCCGCTGTTCTTCCAGGACGTGACCAACAAGCCGGTCGAAGGCATGAAACCCTACACCGCGCTGCAGCTGGAGGGCCGCGACATCTACATCCGTGAAGGCTGCGTGCAGTGTCACTCGCAGATGATCCGCCCGTTCCGCGCCGAGACCGAACGCTACGGCCATTACTCGGTGGCCGGCGAAAGCGTGTGGGACCACCCGTTCCTGTGGGGCTCCAAGCGCACCGGGCCGGACCTGGCCCGCGTGGGCGCACGCTACTCGGACGACTGGCACCGCGCGCACCTGTACAACCCGCGCAACGTGGTGCCCGAGTCGAAAATGCCGGCCTACCCATGGCTGGTGACGGCCCCGGTCGACAGCAGCCACACCGAGACCAAACTGAACGTCATGCGCACCCTGGGCGTGCCTTACACCGACGACGACATTCGTGGTGCGGTCGCCAGCCTCAAGGGCAAGACCGAAATGGACGCGCTGGTTTCCTACCTGCAAGTGCTCGGCACTGCCATCAAGAGCAAGAGGTGAGCCATGGGATTTGAATTCGACGCGGGCACTATCCGCGGCCTCGGCACGCTGGTGGTCGCCATCGCTTTCATCGGCTTGTCGCTGTGGGTGTTCAACAACCGCCGCAACGCGGACTTCGAGCAGGCGCGCCTGCTGCCGTTCGCCGATGAACCTTCTCCCTCCGACGCTCAAGAAGCGCCCGCACCAAGGAGCACTCGGCCATGACTACCTTCTGGAGTACATGGATCTGCGTATTGACCCTCGGCAGCCTGATCGGCCTGACCTGGCTGTTGATCGGCACCCGCAAGGGCGAAACCCACGGCAGCGTCGACCAGACCATGGGCCACGCCTTCGACGGCATCGAGGAATACGACAACCCGCTGCCCCAGTGGTGGTTCATGCTGTTCGTCGGCACGCTGGTGTTTGCCGTCGGCTACCTGGTCCTCTACCCGGGCCTGGGTAACTGGAAAGGCGTGTTGCCGGGTTATGAAGACGGCTGGACATCGACCAAGGAATGGGACAAGGAGATGACCAAGGCCGACGCCAGGTTCGGGCCGATCTACGCCAAATTCGCAGCGATGCCGGTGGAAGAAGTGGCCAAGGACCCGCAAGCCTTGAAGATGGGCGGTCGCCTGTTCGCCTCCAACTGCGCGGTGTGCCACGGCTCGGATGCCAAGGGCGCGTACGGCTTCCCCAACCTGGCGGACAGCCACTGGCGCTGGGGCGGTTCGGCCGCAGCGATCAAGGCCACCATCCTGGGCGGTCGCCACGCGGCGATGCCGGCCTGGGGTGAAGTGCTGGGCGACGATGGGGTGAAGAATGTTGCCGCGTATGTACGCCACGACCTGGCCAAGTTGCCCTTACCGGCCGACAGCACGGCCGACCTGGCGGCGGGCCAGGCCGCATTCAACACCACCTGTGTTGCCTGCCACGGGCCGCAGGGCCACGGTGTGGAAGCCATGGGCGCGCCAAACCTGACCGAGCCTGCAGGGTTTATCTACGGCACCAGCCTGGCGCAGCTGCAACAGACCATCCGTCATGGTCGCCAAGGCCAGATGCCTGCGCAGGAAGTGCTGCAAGGCAATGACAAGGTGCATCTGCTGGCGGCTTATGTTTACAGCCTTTCCCATAACGCTGACGGTGCAACGCCGGAAAGCCAACCTCAGTAACCATTAGCTGTGGCGAGGGAGCTTGCTCCCTCGCCACGGTTCGCCACTGCTTGCGCGACTAAGTGTCGCACCCTTCCCAAGACCAACTTTCCCCACCTCAGATTCGGGTCTACGCTTGCTTTCAAGCGAAGCGATTTCGGCGTACGCGACAACCGCTGTCGAGGCTCCGAAATTTTCTTGTCCACTCGATCAGCTTTCTATTTCTATTTTATCCTTACATCAAACATGGAAAGGGCGCAGAATCTGGCGTGGAACGCATTGATACAGGTCAGTCATTGCGTTGCAATGGCCCCTCGCTTTCTACATACTTGCGGCCGATTTTACCTATAAAAATACCTAAACCGTGGAACCTTAGAATGAGCACAGCAATCAGTCCGACTGCTTATAACTATAAGGTCGTTCGCCAGTTCGCCATCATGACGGTGGTCTGGGGGATCCTTGGCATGGGGCTCGGGGTGTTCATCGCCTCGCAACTGGTTTGGCCACAATTGAATTTCGACCTGCCCTGGACGACCTTCGGCCGCCTGCGCCCGCTGCACACCAACCTGGTGATCTTTGCCTTCGGTGGCTGTGCGCTGTTCGCCACCTCCTACTACGTTGTGCAACGCACCTGCCAGACACGACTGATTTCCGATGGCCTTGCCGCCTTTACCTTCTGGGGCTGGCAGGCGGTCATCGTCGGCGCCATCATCAGCCTGCCCCTGGGCTACACCACCACCAAGGAATACGCCGAGCTGGAGTGGCCGATCGCCATTTTGCTCGCCATTGTGTGGGTGACCTACGCCGTGGTGTTCTTCGGCACCATCGTCAAGCGCAAGACCAAGCACATCTATGTCGGCAACTGGTTCTACGGCGCCTTCATCCTGGTCACGGCGATGCTGCACATCGTCAACCACGCGTCCCTGCCGGTCAGCCTGTTCAAGTCCTACTCGGCCTATGCCGGCGCGACGGACGCGATGATCCAGTGGTGGTACGGGCATAATGCCGTGGGCTTTTTCCTGACCACCGGCTTCCTTGGGATGATGTACTACTTCGTGCCCAAGCAGGCCGAACGTCCCATCTACTCCTACCGCCTGTCCATCGTGCACTTCTGGGCGCTGATCACCCTGTACATCTGGGCCGGCCCGCACCACCTGCACTACACCGCGCTGCCGGACTGGGCGCAGTCGTTGGGCATGGCGATGTCGATCATCCTGCTGGCGCCGAGCTGGGGCGGCATGATCAACGGCATGATGACGCTCTCGGGCGCCTGGCATAAGCTGCGCACCGACCCGATCCTGCGCTTTCTGGTGGTTTCGCTGGCGTTCTACGGCATGTCGACCTTCGAAGGCCCGATGATGGCGATCAAGACCGTCAACTCGCTCTCCCACTACACCGACTGGACCATCGGCCACGTCCACGCCGGTGCCCTGGGCTGGGTGGCGATGATCTCCATCGGCGCGCTGTACCACATGATCCCCAAGCTGTTCGGGCGTGCGCAGATGCACAGCGTCGGGCTGATCAACACGCACTTCTGGCTGGCCACTATCGGCACCGTGCTCTACATCGCCTCGATGTGGGTCAACGGCATTACCCAGGGCCTGATGTGGCGTGCGATCAACGACGACGGCACCCTCACCTACTCGTTCGTCGAAGCGCTGCAAGCCAGCCACCCGGGCTATATCGTGCGCGCCCTGGGCGGTGCGTTCTTCGCCACCGGCATGCTGTTCATGGCCTACAACGTCTGGCGCACCGTGCGTGCCTCCGACCCTGAGCAAGCTGAAGCCGCCGCCAAGATCGCCGTCGTGGGAGCCCACTGATGAAGCATGAAGTAGTCGAGAAGAATATCGGCCTGCTGGCCTTCTTCATGGTCATCGCCGTGAGCATCGGCGGCCTGACCCAGATCGTCCCGCTGTTCTTCCAGGACGTGACCAACAAGCCGGTCGAAGGCATGAAACCGCGCACCGCCCTTGAACTGGAGGGCCGCGACGTTTACATCGCCAACGGGTGCGTGGGCTGCCACTCGCAGATGATCCGCCCGTTCCGCGCCGAAACCGAACGCTATGGCCACTACTCGGTCGCCGGTGAAAGCGTGTGGGACCACCCGTTCCTGTGGGGTTCCAAGCGCACCGGCCCGGACCTGGCGCGCGTTGGCGGGCGTTACTCCGATGACTGGCACCGTGCGCACTTGTACAACCCGCGCAACGTGGTGCCGGAGTCGAAAATGCCGGCGTACCCGTTCCTGGTGGAACACAAGCTCGACGGCAAGGACACCGCGAAAAAAATGGAAGTCCTGCGCACCCTGGGCGTGCCCTACACCGACGAAGACATCGCCGGTGCGGCTGCTGCTGTCAAAGGCAAGACCGAAATGGACGCATTGGTGGCCTACCTGCAGGGCCTTGGCACCCTCATCAAAAGCAAACGGTGACCGGCATGGATATCGGAATGATTCGTGGCCTGGGCACCGTTGTGGTGATGGTGGCCTTTATCGGCCTGGCGCTGTGGGTGTTCAGCCCACGGCGCAAATCGGAATTCGACGACGCGACCATGCTGCCTTTTGCGGATGACCCGGAAGCCATCAAGCACGTCGAGCAAGCGTCTAGGAGTAACAAAGAATGACTACGTTCTGGAGCCTGTACGTCACAGTCCTCAGTCTGGGTACCATCTTCGCCCTGACCTGGCTGCTGCTGTCGACCCGCAAGGGCCAGCGCGCCGAACAGACGGACGAGACCGTCGGCCACTCGTTCGACGGCATCGAGGAATACGACAACCCGCTGCCCAAATGGTGGTTCATGCTGTTCGTCGGCACCATCATCTTCGCCCTCGGCTACCTGGCCCTGTACCCTGGCCTGGGCAACTGGAAAGGCCTGCTGCCGGGTTACAACTACCTCGACAACGACAAGCAAACCGCGTTCGCCAACGGCCAGACCGGCTGGACCGGCGTGCACGAATGGGAAAAGGAAATGGCCAGGTCGGAGGCCAAATTCGGGCCGATCTTCGCCAAATTTGCCTCGATGCCGATTGAAGAAGTGGCCAAGGACCCGCAAGCCCTGAAGATGGGCGGGCGTCTGTTCGCCTCCAACTGCTCGGTGTGCCACGGTTCCGACGCCAAGGGCGCCTACGGTTTTCCCAACCTGACCGACGCCGACTGGCGCTGGGGCGGCGACGCGGCGACCATCAAGCAAACCATCATGCAGGGCCGCCATGCGGTGATGCCAGGCTGGGCCGAAGTGATCGGCGAGCAAGGCGTGGCCGACGTAGCGGCGTTCGTGGTGACCAACCTCGATGGCCGCAAGCTGCCGGAAGGCGCCAAGGCCGACGTCGCCAACGGCGCGAAACTCTTCGCCGCCAACTGCGTGGCCTGCCACGGCCCGACCGGTAAAGGCACCCCAGCCATGGGCGCACCGGACCTGACTCATCCGGGTGCGTTCATCTACGGTTCGAGCTTCGCCCAACTGCAGCAGACCATTCGCTATGGCCGCCAGGGCCAGATGCCAGCGCAGGAACAACTGCAGGGCAACGACAAGGTGCACTTGCTGGCGGCGTATGTGTACAGCTTGTCCCATGGGGATAAGAAGGCTGAGGAGCAGTAATTCGTCGAATACAACAAAGCCCCGCGCAGCAAAAACTGGCGGGGCTTTTTGTTTCTGGCGCTCAGAATCTGTCAAACAGGCATGGACTACCACTCGCGGCCTCGGACTTGCCGCACACAACCACAAGTAGTAACGTAACTACATCACATCCGACAAAGGGGGGCCGCCCCATGACCATCACCACCATTTCCAGCCGCGAATTCAACCAAGACACAAGTGGTGCCAAAAAAGCCGCACGCCAAGGGCCTGTTTTTATCACTGATCGCGGCAAGCCCGCCCATGTACTGCTAAGCATTGAGGACTACCAGAAATTGACAGGTCTGAATGCCGACATCGTTGACCTGCTGGTGATGCCGGAAGCGGCGGATATCGACTTCGAAACCGAGCGCGCCGTGATCATTCATCGACCCGTGGACCTTCCCTGATGTATCTACTCGACACCAATGTTATCTCCGAACTTCGTAAACCTCAGGCTGATGCAAACGTCGTTGCCTGGGCAAAAAGCGTGATAGCGCCACGCATGTTCATTTCCGCGATCACGCTCAAGGAACTGGAAACCGGAGTGCTGCGCGTTGAGCGGCGAGACCCGACTCAGGGGAAGGTGTTGAGGGCCTGGCTCAAGCGCCATGTGATGCCCGCCTTTGATGCCCGAATCCTGCCCGTTGATGCGGCGGTCGCGTTGCGTTGTGCGCACTTGCATGTTCCAGACCGGGCCAACGAGAGTGACTCGTTGATCGCCGCAACCGCTCTGGTTCATGGGCTTACCGTCGTCACGCGCAACGTCAGCGACTTCAAATCCAGTGGTGTTGCGCTGATTAATCCATGGGAGGAATGACCTGCCTACCCACAAAACCATCCATACTTCACAAGTCAATTGATCCAGATCACGTACACCATCAATTGATTTCCCCCAACGCGACCAAAGGTCGCACCCTTCACGTACCACCGGGGGCGTATCATTAGGCCACTGCAACATCCTTAATTTGACCCCGGTTGGCACGTACTGGCCGAGGCAAATCTCCACCGCCGTGGGATGCAATGATGAGCAACCAGATACCGGTACACGACGTTACCCCGCCTGCCAAAACCGTCGATCTCTATGCGTCACGAGAGAAAATCTACACCCGCGCCTTCACCGGGCTGTTTCGCAATCTGCGCATGCTCGGCGGTGCCGGCCTGTTCCTGCTGTACTTCGGCACGGTGTGGCTGAACTGGGGCGGCCACCAGGCGGTGTGGTGGAACCTGCCGGAGCGTAAGTTCTTTATTTTCGGCGCAACCTTCTGGCCTCAGGATTTCATCCTGCTGTCGGGCATCCTCATCGTCGCGGCGTTTGGCCTGTTCTTCATCACGGTTTACGCCGGCCGCGTCTGGTGCGGCTATACCTGCCCGCAAAGCGTGTGGACGTGGATCTTCATGTGGTGCGAAAAGGTTACCGAAGGCGATCGCAACCAGCGCATCAAGCTGGACAAGGCGCCCATGGGCGTCAGCAAATTCCTGCGCAAATTCAGCAAGCACACGCTGTGGCTGCTGATCGGTTTTGTCACCGGCCTGACCTTTGTCGGCTACTTCTCGCCGATCCGCGAACTGGTATTGGACTTTTTCACCGGCCAGGCCGATGGCTGGTCGTATTTCTGGGTGGGTTTCTTCACCCTCGCCACCTACGGCAACGCCGGCTGGCTGCGCGAACAGGTGTGCATCTACATGTGCCCCTATGCGCGGTTCCAGAGCGTGATGTTCGACAAGGACACGCTGATCGTTTCCTACGACCCACGTCGTGGCGAAGTGCGTGGCCCGCGCAAGAAGGGGGTCGACTACAAGGCTCAGGGCCTGGGCGATTGCATCGACTGCACGATGTGCGTGCAGGTGTGCCCCACCGGCATCGACATCCGCGACGGCCTGCAGATCGAGTGCATCGGTTGCGCTGCCTGCATCGACGCCTGCGACAACATCATGGACAAGATGGAGTACCCACGCGGCCTGATCAGCTACACCACCGAGCACAATCTGTCCGGACAGAAAACCCATAAGTTGCGCCCGCGCCTGATCGGTTACGCCTTGGTATTGCTGGCGATGATCAGCCTGCTGGTGGCCGCGTTCTTCATGCGTTCGCTGGTGGGCTTCGACGTGAGCAAGGACCGTGTGCTGTACCGCGAAAACGCCGAAGGGCGCATCGAGAACGTCTACAGCCTGAAAATCATGAACAAGGATCAACGCGACCACACCTACGTGCTCGACGCCGCCGGCCTGCCCGACCTCAAGCTGCAAGGCCGACGCGAAATCAAGGTGGCCGCCGGCGACATCGTCAGCATGCCGGTAGAGTTGTCGAGTGCGCCCGAGCAGTTGCCGTCAAGCACCAACGAGGTAACGTTCATCCTTGAGGACGCCGACGACAACAGCGTCCGCATTGAAGCCAAGAGCCGATTCATCGGCCCACAAGTCCGTTAGACAGGGAACACGAGAATGCCCGTAACCACTGCCGCAAGCCCCTGGTACAAGCACCTCTGGCCCTGGATCATCATCGCGATCCTCGCCTGCTCAGTGACCCTGACCTTGTCCATGGTGACCATCGCGGTGAACCACCCGGACAACCTGGTCAACGACAACTATTACGAGGCCGGCAAAGGCATCAACCGCTCCCTGGACCGCGAACGCCTGGCCCAGACCCTGCAACTGCGCGGCAAGCTGCACCTGGACGCGCTGACCGGAGAAGTCGATCTGCACCTCACCGGCTACAGCAACCCGAACACCCTGGAGCTGAACCTGATCTCCCCGACCCAGCCGGCGAAGGATCGCAAGATCAACCTGACCCGCAGCGCCAGCGAACCGGGCCGCTACATCGGCCAGGTCACCGACAAGGTCGAAGGGCGCCGCTTCGTGGAACTGCTCGGCGTGGAAGGCGACAAGACCTGGCGCCTGTTTGAAGAAGAAGAGGTCAGCCACGACACAGACCTGCTGCTGGGCGATGAGCCGTTGCAAGGTGCCGAAGACCTGAAGAAGTAACTGATCATTCCCACGCTCCGCGTGGGAATGCAGCCCGTGGCGCTCAGCGCCATAAAAGCGGACGCAGAGCGTCCAGCGAGGCGTTACCACGCAGAGCGTGGGAACGATCTGAGATCCCGAACCATGATCACCCCCTGCTACCACTGCGCCCTGCCCGTCCCCTCCGGCAGCCGGTTCACCACACAAGTCCTCGGCGAGCGCCGCGAACTGTGCTGCCCGGGTTGCCAGGCGGTGGCCGAGGCGATTGTGGCGGGCGGGCTGGAAAGCTATTACCAGCACCGCAGCGAAGCCTCGGCCAACCCCGAAGCGCTGCCGGTGCAGCTTATCGATGAACTGGCGCTGTACGATCGCGCCGATGTGCAAAAGCCTTTCGTACGCCACACCGGCGAATTCGCCGAAGCCACCCTGCTCATGGAAGGCATCAGTTGCGCGGCCTGTGGCTGGTTGATCGAGAAACACCTGCGCAGCCTGCCCGCTGTGGCCGAGGCGCGGCTGAACCTGTCCAACCACCGGCTGCACGTGCGCTGGGCCGACGGGCAGTTACCGTTGAGCCAGGTGCTCAGTGAGCTGCGCCATATCGGCTATGCCGCCCATCCCTATCAAGCGGACCGTGCCGCCGAACAACTGGCCGGCGAGAATCGCCTGGCCCTGCGCCAACTGGGCGTTGCCGGGTTACTGTGGTTCCAGGCCATGATGGCGACCATGGCCACCTGGCCTGAATTCAATATCGACCTCAGCCCCGAGTTGCATGTCATCCTGCGCTGGGTCGCGATGTTTCTGACCACCCCCATCGTGTTCTACAGCTGTGCGCCGTTTTTCAAAGGGGCGCTGCGCGACCTGCGCACCCGCCACCTGACCATGGACGTGTCGGTGTCCCTGGCCATTGGCGGGGCTTATCTGGCGGGCATCTGGACCGCGATCACCGGCGTGGGCGAGTTGTACTTCGATGCGGTCGGCATGTTCGCGCTGTTCCTGCTGGCCGGCCGCTACCTGGAGCGACGTGCCCGCGAACGCACGGCCGCCGCCACCGCGCAGTTGGTCAACCTGCTGCCCGCCTCGTGCCTGCGCTTGACCGCGGACGGGCAGAGCGAACGCATCCTGCTCGGCGAACTGACCTTGGATGATCGGGTGCTGGTCCACCCTGGCGCGGTGTTGCCAGCGGATGGCGTGATTCTCGAAGGCCAATCCAGCGTCGACGAATCCCTGCTTACCGGCGAATACCTGCCGCAGCCCCGGCAGGTCGGCGATGCCGTCACCGCCGGCACGCTCAACGTCGAAGGCGCGCTGACCGTCCAAGTGCGTGCCTTGGGCCACGACACACGCCTGTCTGCCATCGTGCGCCTGCTGGAGCGTGCCCAGGCCGAAAAACCGCGCCTGGCGCAAATCGCCGACCGCGCCGCACAGTGGTTTCTGCTGGGCTCCCTGCTGGCGGCTGCGGTAATCGGCCTGGTGTGGTGGGAGCTCGATGCCTCCAGGGCGTTCTGGATTGTATTGGCCATGTTGGTAGCGACCTGCCCGTGCGCGCTGTCCCTGGCCACCCCCACCGCGCTCACCGCCGCCACCGGTACGCTGCACACCCTTGGCTTGCTGCTGACCCGTGGCCATGTGCTGGAAGGGCTCAACCAGATCGACACGGTGATTTTCGACAAGACCGGCACGCTCACCGAGGGACGCCTGGCGTTGAGGGCCATCCGGCCTCTGGGCGAGCTGGACAGCGAGCAGTGCCTGGGCCTCGCCGCCGCGCTGGAAAACCGCTCCGAACACCCGATTGCCCGCGCCTTCGGCCGTGCCCCCCTGGCTGCCGATGACGTTTTGAGCAGCCCCGGCCTGGGCCTGGAAGGCCGCGTGGGCGAACGCCTGATGCGCATTGGCCAAGCCGCTTTTGTCTGTGAACTCAGTGGCGCCCCCATCCCAACTTCACCAGACGAAGCCGGACAATGGCTGCTGTTGGGTGATCAACGCGGCGCGCTCGCCTGGTTCGTGCTCGACGACCGCCTGCGCAGCGATGCGCCAGCCCTGCTTGCCGCGTGCAAGGCGCGCGGCTGGCGCACGCTGCTGCTGTCGGGGGACAGCTCGCCGATGGTCGCCAGTGTCGCGTCTGAGCTGGGCATCGATGAAGCCCACGGCGGCCTGCGCCCCGACGACAAGCTGCAAGTGCTGCAACGCCTGCACCGGGAAGGCCGCAAGGTGCTGATGCTCGGCGACGGTGTCAACGATGTGCCGGTCCTGGCCGCTGCGGATATCAGCGTGGCGATGGGTTCGGCCACCGACCTGGCAAAAACCAGCGCCGACGCGGTGCTGTTGTCCAACCGCCTGGAGGCGTTGGTGCAGGCTTTTACCTTGGCGCGACGCACACGCCGGGTGATCATCGAAAACCTGCTGTGGGCAGGGCTGTACAATGGCCTGATGCTGCCGTTCGCGGCCCTGGGGTGGATCACCCCCATCTGGGCGGCCATCGGCATGTCCCTCAGCTCGTTGACGGTGGTGCTCAATGCCCTGCGCCTGACGCGCCTGCCCAGCGCGCAGGCCGCCAGTGCCCCCTTGATAAACCGCCCGCTGCCGGCTTGAACCGCGCGGGCATGGAGTGCAGATGCCAGCTCTATACGTGATGATTCCGGCGGCGCTGCTGTTAGTGGGCGTGGCCATCTACATTTTCTTCTGGGCCGTGGACAGCGGCCAGTACGAAGACCTCGACGGCCCGGCACACAGCGTGCTGTTCGACGATCAGGACCCGAATCACCTGGCCGCCGTCGACGAAGCCAACCGCATCGAGCAGCCGCCCAAAGAGCCGCCCCATGCTTGAGCTGGCGCCTTTGCTGGTTTCTGCGCTGATCCTCGGCCTGCTCGGCGGAGGCCATTGCCTGGGCATGTGCGGCGGCTTGATGGGGGCGCTGACCCTAGCCATTCCCCCTGAGCAGCGCAGCCGCCGGTTCCGCCTGCTGCTGGCCTACAACCTGGGGCGCATCCTCAGTTATGCCGCGGCGGGGTTGCTGATCGGCCTCGCCGGCTGGGCCGTGGCCAACAGCCCGGGGGCAATGTTCATGCGCGTGCTGGCGGGGTTGCTGCTGATCAGCATGGGCCTGTACCTGGCCGGTTGGTGGAGCGGCCTGACCCGCATCGAACGCCTCGGTCGCGGCCTGTGGCGGCATATCCAGCCAGTTGCCAACCGCTTGCTGCCGGTCTCAAGCCTGCCTCGCGCATTACTGCTGGGCGCGCTGTGGGGCTGGTTGCCGTGCGGGTTGGTCTACAGCACCCTGCTATGGGCCGCCAGCCAGGGCAATGCACTGGACAGCGCGTTGCTGATGCTGGCGTTCGGCCTAGGCACCTGGCCGGTGTTGCTGGCGACCGGGCTGGCCGCCGAACGTGTCACCGCGCTATTGCGCAAGCGCAGCGTGCGCATGGCCGGTGGTGTGCTGGTGGTGTTGTTCGGCCTCTGGACCTTGCCTGGGCCGCACCAGCACTGGCTGATGGGGCACTGACACGCCTGTGGCATAGCGCCGCTCCCCGTTGATGCAAATCAACATGCCCTCCCCACCCTGCCCCTAGACTCGGCCGACTAGCCAATCCGGGGGACCGCGCCCATGCTCGACGCCATTCGTTGGGACACAGATCTGATTCACCGCTACGACCTGGCGGGGCCGCGCTACACGTCCTACCCCACCGCCGTACAATTCGACAGCCAGGTCGGCTCCTTCGACCTGCTCCATGCGCTGCGCGACAGTCGCAAGGCCATACGGCCGTTATCGCTGTATGTGCACGTGCCGTTCTGCGCCAACATTTGCTACTACTGCGCCTGCAACAAGGTGATCACCAAGGACCGTGGCCGCGCCCAGGCCTACCTGCAACGCCTGATGCAAGAGATCCAGCAGGTGGCCTGCCACCTCGACCCGAAACAGCCGGTGGAGCAACTGCATCTGGGGGGCGGCACGCCGACCTTTCTCAGCCATGACGAGCTGCGCCAGGTGATGACCCACCTGCGCCAGCACTTCAATCTGCTGGAGGACGATTCGGGCGACTACGGCATCGAGATCGACCCTCGCGAAGCCGATTGGGCAACCATGGGCCTGCTCCGTGAACTGGGCTTCAACCGCGTCAGCGTCGGCCTGCAAGACCTCGACCCCGAGGTGCAACGGGCGGTCAATCGCCTGCAGAGCCTGGAAGAAACCCGCGCGGTGATCGACGCGGCGCGTACCCTGCAATTTCGCTCGATCAATATCGACCTGATCTACGGCCTGCCCAAGCAGTCGCCACTCAATTTTGCGCGCACCGTGGAGGAAGTCATCGGCCTGCAACCGGACCGTCTGTCGGTGTTCAACTACGCGCATTTGCCGGAACGCTTCATGCCGCAGCGGCGGATCCATACCGAAGACCTGCCCTCGCCGGCAGAAAAATTACTGATGCTGCAAACCACCATCGAGCAGTTGACCCAGGCGGGATATCGCTACATCGGCATGGATCATTTTGCGCTGCCGGATGACGAACTGGCCATCGCCCAGGAAGAAGGCACGCTACAACGCAATTTCCAGGGCTACACCACGCATGGGCATTGCGATTTGATTGGGCTGGGGGTTTCAGCGATCAGCCAGATCGGCGACCTTTATTGCCAGAACAGCAACGACCTCAACCAGTACCAGAACGCCTTGGCCGGTGCGCAACTGGCCACCAGTCGCGGCCTGATCTGTACCACCGACGACCGTCTGCGGCGGGACGTGATCCAGCAGTTGATCTGCCATTTCAGCCTGGAATTCGCGGGCATCGAGCAGAGGTTCAATATCGATTTTCGCGGCTATTTCGATGAGCTGTGGCCGCAGTTACAGATAATGGCCGCAGACGGCCTGATCGAGCTGGATGCCCGGGGCATCCGCGTGCTGCCGGCCGGGCGCCTGCTGGTGCGCTCGGTGTGCATGGTGTTCGATGCATACCTCGAGCACCAGAACCGGCAGCGGTTCTCGCGGGTGATCTGATTACATCGACAGCGAGGCGGCTTTCATCGAGTCCTCGGCACTCATGCCCTTCATCGACTTGGCCAGCGATGTCTGAGCGGACATCAGGCCCGCCTGCAGCGAACTGATTTCGCTCTGCAGCGCGCTGGTACGAGCGCGAGCCTCTTCAGGGGACAGGTTATTGGCGGCGGCTACCGCTGCCAGCTCGGCTTGTTTTTCGGCAATCTGTTGCTTCAACTGGCGGATCATTTTCAGTACCTGCTTGACGTTGTCGTCCAGGCCGCTGTCATCGATGTCCGAATTGCTGCTCTTGGCCGCGCCTGCAGCCTGGAAGGCAGCAGCGGAAATAGTCACGGTCACACCTTCAACCACTTTGGTTGGCGT
Organism: Pseudomonas sp. R2-37-08W; assembly: GCF_003851705.1. Lineage (NCBI taxonomy): Bacteria > Pseudomonadati > Pseudomonadota > Gammaproteobacteria > Pseudomonadales > Pseudomonadaceae > Pseudomonas > Pseudomonas sp. R2-37-08W. The sequence continues at coordinate 4,176,535 of NZ_CP027728.1, forward strand.
GGTTTTTTCTTCAATCGCCGGTACCTTTTCGTCGGCCTCGCTCGCCGCCTTTGCATCAGGCACAAACGGGACGCGGACAGCAGGGTTGTAGGCACTGATAACAGACATGATCCGAGTTCCGTCTAATGGATGTGCCCCTGTATCGACCTCACGCGCAGAATCTTTAGACCGCCGACGGTTTCTCGTTGGCGCTGGCCTCGCCGCCCTCCAGTGCGTTACCCTTACGTCTTATGTGTGTTTTCCCACAAGGATTTAAGAAATGTCCGAGCCAGTTAAACAGCGCGCTCACGGCCAGGCCCACTGCAAGGATTGCAGCCTGGCCCCCCTCTGCCTGCCACTTTCATTGAATCTGGAAGACATGGATGCGCTGGACGACATCGTTAAACGCGGCCGCCCATTGAAAAAAGGCGAGTTTCTGTTTCGCCAGGGCGACAAGTTCGACTCGGTCTACGCAGTACGCTCAGGGGCGCTGAAGACGTTCAGCCTCAGCGATGGTGGCGAAGAGCAAATCACCGGTTTCCACTTGCCCAGCGAACTGGTCGGGCTGTCGGGGATGGACACTGAGATTCATCCGGTGTCGGCCCAGGCGTTGGAGACTACGTCGGTGTGTGAAATCCCCTTCGAGCGCCTGGATGAATTAGCCTTGCAACTGCCGCAATTGCGCCGTCAGTTGATGCGCGTGATGAGCCGTGAGATTCGTGACGATCAACAGATGATGCTGCTGTTGTCGAAAAAAACCGCCGACGAGCGCATCGCGACGTTCCTGGTCAACCTGTCGGCGCGTTTCCGCGCCCGCGGGTTTTCGGCCAACCAGTTCCGCCTGAGCATGTCGCGCAATGAAATCGGCAATTACCTGGGCCTCGCAGTGGAAACCGTGTCCCGCGTGTTTACCCGCTTCCAGCAAAATGCGCTGATTGCCGCCGAGGGCAAGGAAGTGCATATCCTCGACCCCATCCAGCTGTGCGCGCTGGCCGGCGGTTCCCTGGAAATGTGATCCAGGGCCTGCGGCCAAGCGAACCCGCGAGGCCGCAGGTATACTTCGAGTCCGTTTTCCGCCCAGGACTCTTCGACGATGACTTTCGATTCGTTCGACATCAAATCCCTGATCCGCCCCGTCATCGACTTCCCCAAGCCTGGGGTAATCTTCCGTGACATCACGCCATTGTTCCAATCACCCCGTGCCCTGCGCCTGGTCGCCGACAGCTTTGCCCAACGCTATGTCGAAGCCGATTTCAGCCATATCGGCGCGATGGATGCGCGCGGTTTCCTGATCGGCTCGATCATCGCCTACCAGCTCAACAAGCCACTGATCCTGTTTCGCAAGCAAGGCAAGCTGCCGGCCGACGTCCTGGCTGAGGGTTACCAGACCGAATATGGCGAAGCCTTCCTTGAAGTGCACGCCGACAGCCTGTGCGAAGGTGACTCGGTGCTGATGTTCGATGACTTGATCGCCACGGGCGGCACCCTGATTGCTGCGGCGAACCTGGTGCGGCGCATGGGCGCAAAAATCTTTGAAGCGGCGGCGATCATCGATTTGCCGGAGCTGGGTGGGTCGCAGCGCTTGGAAGACATGGGCATCCCGACGTTTTGCCTGACGCAGTTTGCCCTGACCGAGCGATAAGTAGTGCCCTCATTGGCCCCATCGGGGGCAAGCCCTAATGCCAGTCAGTTAAGCGTACACCGCCGTCTGTAGGAGCGAGCTTGCTCGCGAAAAACGTCAACGATAACGCGTGCTTTCTGAATGAACGCGGTGCCTGTGAGTTTTTCGCGAGCAAGCTCGCTCCTACGAAAAGCCTTAACTGACTGGCATTAGGGCAAGCCCCCCTCCCACATTGGGTATTTGCAGTGGTCGTTAGAGGGCGATCGGCTTACGACCGGCGAAAGAGTGCGCCAAGGTGCCGCCGTCGACCAGTTCAAGTTCTCCACCCAGGGGCACACCATGGGCGATTCGCGAGGTGATCAACCCTTTGTTGCTCAGCAATTGGGCGATGTAATGCGCCGTGGCTTCGCCCTCCACCGTCGGGTTGGTCGCCAGGATGATTTCGCTGAAGGTGCCCTGCTCTTCAATCCGCGCCACCAGTTGTGGGATGCCGATGGCTTCCGGCCCCAGGCCATCGAGCGGCGACAAATGGCCTTTGAGCACGAAATAACGCCCGCGGTAACCGGTTTGCTCCACCGCGTACACATCCATCGGCCCTTCCACTACGCACAGCAGGGTGTCGTCGCGACGGGGGTCGGCGCATTGCGGGCAGAGTTCTTCTTCGGTCAGGGTGCGGCATTGGCGACAGTGGCCTACGCCTTCCATGGCCTGGCTCAAGGCCTGGGCCAAACGGGTGCCGCCGCTGCGATCGCGCTCCAGCAGTTGCAGCGCCATGCGCTGGGCGGTTTTCTGGCCGACGCCCGGCAAGGTACGCAGGGCGTCGATCAGTTGGCGAATCAGGGGGCTGAAGCTCATGGGCGAAGGGTCCGACAAAACAACGAGACGCGGTTTATACCCGCGCCTCGGATTAGCGTCAAATGCTCAATCCTGTGCGACGCGCACCACCAACTTGCCGAAGTTGCGTCCCTCGATCAAACCGATAAAGGCTTCAGGTGCCTGCTCCAGGCCGTCGACCACGTCTTCGCGGAACTTGATCTTGCCATCGCGCACCCAAGGCGCCATGGCGCTCAGGAACTCGGGCTGGCGATCACCGTAGTCGTCAAACACGATAAAGCCCTGGATGCGCACACGCTTGGTCAGCAAGGTGCGTTGCAGCGCCGGCAGGCGATCCGGCCCGCTTGGCGCTTCATGGGCGTTATACCCGGCGATCAGCCCACAGAGCGGAATCCGCGCCTTGGGGTTGAGCAGCGGCAGCACGGCATCGAACACCTTGCCACCGACATTTTCATAGTAGATGTCCACGCCGCTGGAACAGGCCTGCGCCAGCTCGTTGGCGAAATCTGCGCCCTTGTGGTCGATACAGGCATCAAAGCCCAGCTCCTCCACCACGTAGCGGCACTTGTCCGCACCGCCAGCAACCCCCACTACGCGCAAACCCTTGAGTTTGGCGACCTGGCCCACCACCGAGCCCACCGCACCGGAGGCAGCCGCCACGACCAGGGTTTCACCGGCCTTGGGCTGGCCGATGTCCATCAGGCCCATGTAGGCGGTCATGCCTGGCATGCCCAGCACACCCAAAGCCATCGATGGGCTCGCCAAGCCGTCGGGCACCGGCATCAGGTTGCGGCCATCGCTGATGCTATGACTTTGCCAGCCGGTGGAGCCCACGACGAGGTCGCCCACTTCGAATTTCGGATGGCGTGATTGCTCGATGCGGCTGACAGCGCCACCGGTCATCACCTCGTCGATTTCCACCGGCGCGGCGTAGGACGGCGCGTCGCTCATGCGTCCGCGCATGTAGGGGTCCAGGGACAGGTAGAGCGTCTTGAGCAGCACCTGGCCGTCCTCCAGCTCTGGCAGGGTTACCCGTTCGAGGCGGAAATTTTCCGGGGTCGGCGCGCCTTGAGGGCGTGAAACCAGGACGATGCGTTGGTTGAGCGTCGGTTCTTGAGGCATCAGGGGCTCCTTAGCGAATGCATGCGTATAGGGTGCAGACCCTGATTGTTGCGCCAGGGTTCAGAACCAATAGGCACATACAAAAATGCCAGGCACAAGGCCTGGCATTCGGGTGCAGCGCAAAGCCGGTCAATCAGAACGGCAGCTTCATACCCGGTGGCAGTTGCATGCCAGCGGTCACGCCGCCCATTTTTTCCTGGCTGTTGGCTTCGATCTTGCGCACGGCGTCGTTGACGGCAGCGGCGAACAAGTCTTCCAGCACTTCGCGGTCGTCATCGCTGACGCCCTCGAGCAGGCTGGGGTCGATGCTGACGCGCTTGATGTCGTGACGACCGGTCATCACCACGCTGACCATATCGCCACCGGCTTTACCGGTGACTTCGGCGTTGGCCAGTTCTTCCTGCATCTTGGCCATCTTTTCCTGCATCTGCTGCGCCTGCTTCATCAGGCCGGCCATGCCACCTTTCATCATGGGAATTACCTCAAAAGTACGTGGATCAAATTAGTCGCCCGGTTCATGACGCCTGGGGCGCCGGGGCTTCGACAGGTTCAATAGTATCGTGACGGACGACCGCACCGAACTGTTGCATCATTTGTTGGATAAGCGGATCAGCCTGGATCGACGCCTCGGCGTCGCGCTGGCGGTTCAGGCGCCGACGCGTCGCAGCCTGGGCCGGGGTTTCCTGCTCGGGCTTGATCAACTCGATGGCGATGGTCAGCGTGCGCCCATGGTACTGGTTGAGCGCATCGTTGAGCCGGCGCTGCTGAGTGGCATTGAACAAGGCGCTGTGGGCCGGGTCCAGGTGCAGCAGCCAGTGGTCGCCGTCGATGCTAATCAACGTGCAGTTGGCCGCGATACTGGCGGTCATGCCGGAGATCGGCAATTTTGGAAACAATTCCAGCCATTGCAGGGCCAGGCCGGTGGCCGGGGCGGCGGCAGGCTCCGCCTCCGGCTCGGGGGCCGGCTCGGCGGTGTGTTCGCTGGCAAGTTCGTCCAGGTAGCTGTAGGCCGAATCCATGTCCGGCTCGATGTAGTCCTCGTCCAGCGGCGGTTCGTCGTCGAGGTCGATGCCGGGGGTGGCCGCCTCAACCTGGGCGACAGTCGGCTCGGGCACAGGCGCGGATACCCACTCCGGCGCATCCGGCACCACGCTGTCCGGGGTCGGCGTGGGCATGGGCGTCAATTCCGGCTGCTCACCAGTGGTGTCCAGCACCGGCTCCACGGCGGGCTGTTGCTCGGGCTCGACGGGCGCTTCAACCGGGTCATTCCAGGGCAGATCGACCACCGGGGCGACTTGCGGCTCAGGCTCTGGTTCTGGCTCGATAACCGCTTCAGGCGCGGCCACCGGGGCGGCCACCACAGGCTCGGGAACCGCTGCGGGCGCAGCCACTACTGGCGCAACCACCGCCGCGCCAGCCACTGGTTTGGCGGAATCAACTGTGGCCTGGCTGATCCCCACTGGCTTTAGCGGCTGTCTCGGCGCATCCGCCGAGTCGGCGGGCCGGAAGGCCAGCATCCGCAGCAGCACCATCTCGAAGCCCCCTCGCGGGTCCGGCGCCAGGGGCAGGTCACGGCGGCCGATCAGGCCCATCTGGTAATAGAACTGCACATCTTCGGCCGGCAGCGCCTGGGCAAGCGCCAACACGCGGTCGCGGTCGCCATGGCCGTTATCGACACCCTCAGGCAATGCCTGGGCGATGGCGACGCGGTGCAGCACATTGAGGATTTCCGAGAGCACACCGTTCCAGTCCGGGCCCTGCTCGGACAAGTGGCGCACGGCTTCGAGCAACGCCTTGGCGTCGCCCTCGATCAGCGCGTGCAGCACGTCGAACACCTGGCCGTGGTCCAGCGTGCCGAGCATGGCGCGCACATCGGCGGCCAGGACCTTGCCTTCTCCGAAGGCGATGGCCTGGTCGGTGAGGCTCATGGCATCACGCATCGAGCCATCGGCAGCGCGGCCAAGCAGCCACAGCGCGTCGTCTTCGAACGGTACATTCTCGACGCCCAGCACGTGGGTCAGATGCTCGACCACCCGCTCAGGGGTCATGTTCTTCAGGGAGAACTGCAGGCACCGCGACAAAATCGTCGCAGGAAGTTTCTGCGGGTCGGTGGTGGCCAGGATGAATTTGACGTAGGGCGGCGGCTCTTCCAGGGTTTTCAACAGCGCGTTGAAGGAATGGCTGGACAGCATGTGCACTTCGTCGATCAGGTAGACCTTGAAGCGGCCACGGCTCGGCGCGTACTGCACGTTGTCGAGCAGCTCGCGAGTGTCTTCGACCTTGGTGCGGCTCGCGGCGTCGATCTCGATCAGGTCGACGAAACGCCCTTCGTCGATCTCGCGGCACACCGAACAGGTGCCGCAAGGGGTCGATGTGATACCGGTTTCACAATTCAGGCATTTGGCGATGATGCGCGCAATCGTGGTCTTGCCCACCCCGCGGGTACCGGTGAACAGGTAGGCGTGGTGCAGCCGCTGGCTGTCCAAGGCATTGATCAGAGCCTTGAGCACATGGGTCTGGCCGACCATTTCGCGGAACGAGCGCGGGCGCCATTTACGTGCAAGAACCTGATAACTCATCGAAAACCGTCGCAACTGGGAAGCGGAAGCCGGTAATGCTAGCGGAGCAGGGGGGAAATTGCATCCGGCACGCTCATAAAGTCGCCTCCCGCCGGTTTAAATCTTCGGCGCCACCAACCGTGCGTACTGCTCCTGGCTGATCCAGCCCGTGAACGAACGGTCATCGGCATTGATGAACTCGACCTGCGCCCAGCCGTCCTTGAAGGCCAGCACCCCCACCACATCATTCTTGACGATGTAGGGTCGCTTGGCGGCTTTGGCACCCGGGGCTTTCAACAGGTAAGCCTTGTCGGCCGACACCGTCACCAGGCCGATCCATTTTTTCCTGGCGGTCTGGCTCAACTCCAGGCCCGTCGCAATCTCTGGCATCAACACATTGATGCAACCAGGATGCTGGCGGCCTTGCGCCACGGTCAGGCTCACGCCGTCGGACGCCGCTGCCACGCTGCCGGGATACGCCACGTCGAGCCAGGTGGTCAGCGCCTCGGGCGTGCCCTGCAGAAAAAACCTGCAGCCCCGCGTCACGCCCTCGCCCAGGCTTTCCGAGTAAAACCCTTCGACCTGCTGCTGCGGCGTCACTGCCAGCATCAGCCCTTCGTACTTACCCGAATGCAACGCGGCCGAGCCTGCCAGGGCCGGCACCACGGCGCACAGCGACAACACACCTACCGCCAGAAAACGAATCATCTTATTTCTTCCCTTCCAGTAGGTCGTAGGCCTGCTTCATCAGCACGTCGTAGTTGCCATAGTCCTCGCCGTTATAGTTGCGGGCCATGGCGGTAAAGTCCTTGTTTTTCATCGCACTCATCAACGCGGTATTTTTGCCGCAAAGGGCCAGGTAGGCCTTGAGCTGATTGCCGGCATTCACTTTCATTGACGCCACGAACTCAAATACCGTCTTGAACCCGCACGACGCAAAATTGAACCCCATGATCTGGAACATGCCCCACGAGGCCGACATCAACGCTGCTTCCTGGTCGAGTGCGAACGCAGTGGCCATGGTTTCCCAGGCTTTGACCTGATCCTTGTTGTTGGCCTGCCACTGCGGGCCGGCTTTTTTCTTGTAGATGTACGACAGCAGCGGGTGCGCCTGGTCGTAGATGTGCTTGGTGTATTTGCGAAATTGATGGCCTTCGAAGGCGATGATCGGCAACTTGGCCGGCCCGAAGCCCACCTTCCCGCCCGACTCCACGGTGGCGAATGCCTTGATGACATTCACCGAGATCCCATTGCCCAGCTGCTTGGCAGCGTTCTGGAAGTCCGTTTCGCTCAGCGTCGCGCCACCGTCGCAGGTGGCTTGCATCATCAGCTGCCGGTTACGCCGTTCGGCCTCGATCACCGCGCGCACCTGGTTGAGGTAGACATTGACCGTGGCCTGCACCGCATCGGCATTGTTATTGCCGAAAGCGTTGAGAAAGCTCGGAATACGCATGCTCGGGAAGGCCTGCACCGGCACCTTCACCGCCTCTTCGATCAAGCTGTTGAAGGTGCGCCCGGTGGGGTCGATGACGCCATCGGGGTGGGCATATTTGAGATGACGGAACTGGTACTGGCTGATGCACTGCACCAACTGGCCGTCGCATTTGCCGTTTTCGGGCAGGGGGAAACCCATTTTGGGGATGATCAGGTTGAATAAATACTGGATGCACTGAACATCGGCAGGCAAGTTGCGAGCTTTACCGGGCGCGCCGACCGAGGCACTGATAAGACGAGGCAACCCTTGCAGGCTTTTCATGACAGACATCCTTGTGAGTTAAAGAAGTGAGAGCACTTCAATATCGATCCGCGCCGTTGGCATATGCTGAAACAAGCAGCCGGCGCACGCTAACAAGGTGGTTTGGGGTTGTCCAGAGGGGGTTTGGAAAGTTGTGAATCAGCCAGGGTAAATCACTCAGTAGCCATGCACGTCACGGGTCTTCTGGTACTGGTGGTAGTCGATCCACTCGACCACGTCATAGGGCAGATAAAGCTGCGTTGTGGCCCGGGAAATGGCGATATACACCGCGCACAGGCGCTGATCGAACGCATAGGCGTCCTTGAATTTCACATTGGTCAACAGCTCAGGTGTGAGCAACACCTGATCGAATTCCATGCCGCCAGCGTCCTGGGCCAGCATCAATAAACAGCGCTCGCCCGGATGGCCGCTCAGCCTGTTCAAGCGGGTCACGTCGGCGACGTTGAAGCCTTTTTCCAGCTCGGCCTCGACCCACAGGAATGCCTCATCGAACCGGCACGCGTCGCGCACTTGCTGCCAGTCGGCCAGATCGCTGAAAAACGGATGGGGCCCGCGGTCACTGTGCTCGCTGCCATAGAACTCTGGCTTGAACAGCGCGATGACGGTGTCCATGAAGTGCTTGAGGTCCTGCTGCGCCTCATTGCTGGGAAAGGCACAGGCACAACGCTCTTCGCTCAGTTGGATGAGCCATTTCATGGTGTCCCAGTGGGACGCGGTCAGCACCACGCAGCCGGGTGGCGGTACGAAGCCTTGGGGATACAGCTCGATACCGACATCAGCGTCCCGCGCGCCTTCGAAGAGCACCTTGCTTTTCTCGGAGTGCTGGCTGATCAGCGGATTGACCAGGCGCTCGACATTGCGCCCGGAACGCACGGAGTAGCTCACCTGCGTGTGGCGAACCTCACGGGCACGCCTGACCATCACCCCGCTGGCCTGCTGATACTCATCGCCCAGGGTAATCAGCACCTGGCGACCGCGCTCGATGATTTGCAGCAAGGGCGCCGGAATGTCCTGGCTCTCGTCAATCAGCACATGGGTATAGCGATCAGGCACCACACTGCCCGCCAGGCTTGCGCGCTTGATCATCAACAAGGCTTCGAACCCGGTGTGGCTGCTCCAGGCCGCATTCGCCTCCAGGTAGCCCCATAACCGGCTGGAATATTCGACCAACGCCTGGGCATCGACAGAGGACAACGGTTGCTTGAAATGCGGCAGATGCTTGGCCGACAGGCTGTAATCCCAGGAGCGGCAGTAGCTTTCAAGCACCTTGAGGCACACATCCAGCACCGCCTGCCCTTCCAGGCGACGAAAACCGAAGATGTTCAATTGCTGGGCCAGTGCCTGTTTGCTCGGGACGCGCACTTGCGTATTCACCGGCTGCGGCCTGGGGCCATGCAACAAGGCATGCGCGAACGCCTGGAAGGTGTGCCCGGCCTTTCGCTCCCGCGTGCCCACCATGCGTGCGCGCAGGGTCTCGAGCTTGGCCGGCGTACGTGCCAGCAGCAGGGTCTTTTCGGGGCGCAAGTGCTCCATCAGCGCCACCAGCAGGTGACTCTTGCCAATGCCGGCGTACCCCTGGACGTGCAGGTCTTCGTTCAGGTTGGCGCGAAAGGTCCTGACCAGTTTGTCCTGCTCGGCACTCAACCAGCGCTCGCGGTGCCTGGGCGTGACCATCTGCTGGCGGAACGGGTTGTTGGCCTTGAGGTGACGAACTTTGTATTCGACGTCCCATTTTCCGTCGGGCAACAGGTAGGTTCGCGCCAGGACTTCATCGGCCAGCAGAAAACGCAACTTCAGGCTCTTGACCACATTCAGGCCGAAGTACAGCTTGCGTGGGTCAAACAGCCGCTGCGCTTCCGACAGCAAGCTCACGGCAGCTGAATGCCTGGCATCCACCGCCCAGCCAATGAGCTTGGCCAGCACCCGTTCAGCGCCCACCGCGCTCAATTCGTTTTCCGGCATTTGCGCAAGATTCTGGATCACCAGCACCGCTGCCAGCTCTGGCTCGCTCAGGGCTACGAGCGCATTGGCAGCGTCGGCGCCCAGCAAACCCGCACAGGTTTCATCCGTGATCGGCAGGAATACAGGGCTGGATAGATCAAAATGTTCCGAATGCATACGGCCTCATAGCCAGGGGAGAAACGCTTGGGAGTATGCCACTCGCGGTGAAATAGCCGTCATGAACTGTGCAACAAGCGTCACAGATGATTGGCTGGGGATATGGATTCAGAGAAGGGTATTACAGGAAGGAGCGTTATGGAGGCAACCCCACCAGCCACACCCCGGCACACAATGTTCCCGCTGTGGCTGCTGCCTTCCGGCTCTGACCAGGTTCACGGGTAATCGTTGCGGGGGGACCGATGGGGTCACCATAACGACGCTCGCCTCTCGGCAAGCGGGGCCATTGTACCGATCTGATCGGAAGTTACAACCGTAAAAAATGAGAAGCTTCAAGTACTTGCCATGGCCGTCAACAACACTGCTATCCAATGTGGGAGGGGGCTTGCCCCCGATGGCGGTGGGTCAGCCACTGATGAGTAGACTGACACTCCGTCATCGGGGGCAAGCCCCCTCCCACACTGGCTGATCATTGTGCCTGGAGGACCTCATCGGCCCGGCCGCCCTCTTCCTGGATCACCAGGTGGATGAAGTGCAGCTTGGCGATCACCGCCGGCGGCAGCACGAAGGGGTAAAAGTCCGGCTGGCCCATGCTGCGCGACAACTCGTTGAGCATACCGGCCAGTTCGATCCAGGCGTTGACGAAGGAGAGGAATGCCGCACCGCCAGGGTGCTCGGGGTCGTACAGCGTGGTCAGGGGGAACGGCTGGTAATCCAGGTCCATCTCGCGGGCGCTCATGCCGAAGCCCAAGGCGGTGTCGACCGCGTCCATCATATGCAGGTAATGCGCCCAGGTTTCGGCCCAATCTTCCCAAGGGTGCATGGTCGCGTAGGCGCTGACGCAGTTTTGCTGCCAGTCCGGGCGGGGTCCGTTCTGGTAGTGCTGGTCGAGCGCGTCGGCGTAACTGGCGCGTTCGTCGCCGAACAGCCTGCGAAAAGGCTCGAGCCAGTGGCTGCCTGCGATCAGGCGATCCCAGTAATAGTGGCCGACCTCATGGCGAAAGTGCCCGAGCAGCGTGCGGTAGGGCTCGCGCATCTGCACGCGGATCTTTTCCCGATGGGCGTCGTCGGCTTCCTTGATATCAAGGGTGATCAGGCCGTTGGCGTGACCGGTGGTGGGCGCATTGCCTTGCAGGTCGACGCCGACGAAGTCGAACGCCAGGCCGGTGTCTTCGTCGACGCGTTTGGGCACCACCTGCAGGCCCAGGCTGATCAGTTGCGCAACCAATCGACGCTTGGCGGTTTCCACCTTGCGCCAGCGCTCGGGGTTTTCCGGCACGGACAAGTCGGGGATGGTGCGGTTGAGGCTGCAGGCCACGCACAAGGGAAAGGTGCTGTGCGCCGGGACCAGCCAGTTGCAGGCCGCCGGGGTCTCAAGGTTGGCGCACCGGCGAAAGGCGCCGGCGTCGAGGTTGTCGTCCATCAGCCAGGTGCCGACGGCGGGGCCGGGCTGCAGTGAGGACAAACGACTTTGCCAGGGGTGATAGCCCAGCAGCGCCGAGCAGGCCAGGCACTGGCTGTTGCGAAAGAACAACGACTGGCCGCAGCGGCATTGCCATACCTTGCTGTTACGCGAAGATCCGGCCATGAACGGTGCAGCGATACGCGAGCTGAGCTGGTCGAAGTAGCGGAACATGGCGATCTTTCCCTGGGCTGACTGAGACTAGATCATTTCCCTCGCAGGATCGTTCCCACGCTCAGCGTGGGAATGCATGCGGTGACGCTCCGCATCATGCCTTGGAAGAGCAGACGCGGAGCGTCCGGGGTGGCATTCCCACGCGGAGCGTGGGAACGATCGTCATACGGGGATATTGTGCCCGGCCAGGAACGCGACGAAGGCCTCCTCGTCCAGCACTTTAAGCCCCAATTCGCTGGCTTTGGCCAACTTGGAACCAGCGCCGGGCCCGGCCACCACGCAATGGGTCTTGGCCGAAACGGAACCGGCCACCTTGGCGCCGAGGCTTTCCAGCTTGTCCTTGGCCACGTCGCGGCTCATCAACTCCAGGGAGCCGGTGAGCACCCAGGTATGCCCGGCTTCCGGCAGGCCTTCGACGACCTTTTTCTCGCTCTGCCAATGCATGCCGAAGTCTTTGAGCTGCTGCTCGATGGCCAGGGCATGGCGGGCGTTGTCCGGATTATCGAAGAACTCACGTACGGCCTTGGCCTGTTTTTCGGGCAGGGCCTGGCGCATGTCCAGCCAGTCGGCCTTGATCACGCCTTCGAGGCTGCCGAACTTGTCCGCCAGTTTTTGCGCCGCGCCCGGCCCCACGGAGGGCACGTGCAGCTTGTCGAGCAGGCCGCCCAGGGCGGTGCTGGCGGCGAATTCGGCGCTCAGGTCGCCCTGTTCCTGCAATTGCAGGGCGCATTCATCGGGCGAAAGCAGCGCGCCGATCACGTCCTGGTTATGGCTGTCTTCAAAGAAGCTATGGATCTCGTGCGCCACTTCCAGGCCCACGTCCGGCAAGTATGTCAGCACTTCCGGCAATGCCTTCTGCACACGCTCGAGGGAGGCCAGGGAGCGCGCCAGCACCTTGGCGGTCTCCTCGCCCACATCGGGAATACCCAGGGCGTAGATAAACCGCGCCAAGGTCGGCGTCTTGCTGTTTTCGATGGCGGCGATCAGCTTCTTGCTGGAAATATCGGCAAAACCTTCCAGGTCGATGATCTGCTCGTACTTGAGCTTGTAGAGGTCGGCGGGCGAGCCGATGAGTTTTTCATCCACCAGTTGCTCGATGGTCTTGTCGCCCAGGCCGTCGATGTCCATGGCGCGGCGCGAGACGAAATGAATGATCGCCTGCTTGAGCTGCGCGCCACAGGCCAGGCGCCCGACGCAGCGGTACACCGCGCCTTCGCTGACGGTTTCCTTGCCCTTGCTGCGCTTGACCAGCTGCGTGCGCTCCACATGGGAACCGCATACCGGGCAGTGCTCGGGGATCTGCACGGCGCGGGCGTGCTCCGGGCGACGCTCGGCCACCACCGACACCACCTGCGGGATCACATCCCCGGCGCGGCGGATGATTACTGTATCGCCGATCATCAGGCCCAGGCGCGCCACTTCGTCCATGTTGTGCAGGGTGGCGTTGGACACGGTCACACCCGCCACCTTGACCGGCTTCAACCGTGCCACGGGCGTGACGGCACCGGTGCGGCCGACCTGGAATTCCACGTCGAGCAACTCGGTCAGCTCTTCCATGGCCGGGAATTTATGCGCAATGGCCCAGCGCGGCTCGCGGGCGCGGAAGCCCAGTTCACGCTGGGCGGCGATGCTGTTGACCTTGAACACTACGCCGTCGATTTCATACGACAGGCTGTTACGCCGCGCGCCGATGTCGCGGTAATAGTCCAGGCATTCCTGGATCCCTTTGGCCAGCTTCAGTTCATGACTGATCGGCATGCCCCACTTCTGCAACTGCTTGAGGTTACCGATATGGGTGTCACTGATATCCGCCGTCACCTGGCCGATGCCATAGCAGCAGAATTCCAGCGGGCGGCTGGCGGTGATCTTCGAATCCAGTTGGCGCAGGCTGCCGGCGGCCGCATTGCGCGGGTTGGCAAAGGTTTTGCCGCCCACCTCCAGCTGCGAGGCGTTCAGGCGCTCGAACCCAGCCTTGGACATGAACACTTCACCGCGCACTTCCAGGGTGGCCGGCCAGCCGCTGCCGTGCAGCTTCAACGGGATGTTACGCACGGTGCGCACATTGATGCTGATGTCTTCGCCGGTGGTACCGTCGCCTCGGGTCGCGCCGCGTACCAACTCGCCGTCCTGGTACAGCAGGCTGACCGCCAGGCCGTCCAGCTTCGGCTCGCAGCTGTATTCGACGCCGCTGAACAGGTCACCGGCCGGCAGGTCCAGCCCCTCGGTCACCCGCCGATCGAATTCGAGCATGGTCGCTTCATCGAAGGCGTTGCCCAGGCTGAGCATCGGGATTTCATGCCTGACTTGGGTGAACGCCGACAGCGCCGCACTGCCGACCCGCTGCGTCGGTGAATCACGCGTCACCAGTTCCGGATGCTCGGCCTCCAGGGCCTTGAGCTCATGGAACAAGCGGTCGTACTCGACGTCCGGAATGCTCGGCTCGTCGAGGACGTGGTAGCGGTAGTTGTGCTGATCCAGTTCAGCGCGCAGTTCGAGGATGCGGGTATGGGCGGCGGTCATGGGTGTTCTCTCATAAAGCAAAAGAGCAGCCGAAGCTGCTCAATATGTTAGTGCGCTTATTCTACTGACAACGCCGAAGCGCAATCCTCAGCGTTTCTGTGTCAGGGCGCGACGCTCGAACTCGACGATGCGCTGACGGTAATGCTCGATGGTCTGGGCGGTGAGCACGCTGCGTTGGTCGTCCTTGAGCTCGCCGTTCAGTTCCTGGGACAGCTTGCGCGCTGCGGCCACCATCACGTCGAACGCTTGTTTCGGGTGACGCGGGCCTGGCAGGCCGAGGAAGAAACTGACCGCCGGGGTGCTGAACAGGTCGATATCGTCCAGGTCGAACGTGCCCGGCTTGACCGCGTTGGCCATGGAAAACAGCACTTCGCCGTTACCCGCCATGCTCTCGTGACGGTGGAAAATATCCATCTCGCCAAAGCGCAGGCCGCTTTCAAGGATGTTCTGCAACAGCGCCGGGCCTTTGAAGCCACCGGCATCGCGGCAGATCACACTGATCACCAGCACTTCTTCGGCGGCCGGCTGATCGTTGACCGATTGGCGCGGGGCGTTCTTGCCGGCGTTTTCATCCGGGAAGTCATCGTCGCGGCTGCTGAAGCTCGGGCCTTCGTCGACATCGAGATTCAAGTCGCCCTGATGCGGCTCGGCCACGCCAGCACTGCCGCGCTTGCCGCGCTTGGACGACGGCTCACGGGCCTCACGCACCGGCGCGCTCATCGACGGCAGGTCGTGCTCGTCCAATTGCGGTTCCTTGTGGGTGTCCAGCACACGGGGAGGTCCCAGCAACTCGGCGCTGCCGTCGTCGTCGGGCAAGTTGGACAGGTTTCGGTCCAGGCGAAATTTAAGCTTGCCCTTGCCACCGCGCATGCGGCGCCAGCCATCAAAAAGAATACCGGCAATGACAATGATGCCGATGACGATCAGCCACTCGCGCAGACCGATTTCCATGTAATCCCGTGCCTCTATAAAAAATGCTGAAAAATAAGGGGTTTAGCACCGTGCAAACCGCTTTAAAACGTGGCGCCAACTCTATGTTCTGACTGACGTTTTGCCCACGCATACGAAAAATTGACATTAAACTAGCACGACCAAAGATAACTTTACACAGTTGCAGCGAAATGTGTCGAATTGCCAGCTTTTAGGCATGGTAGGTAATTTCCTACAGCCAGCTCCAACTGTGGCTACAAGCCCTGAGCTACAAGCTTCAAGCCAACTCACTTGCAGCTTGCCCCTTGAAACTCACAACTCGCCGCTAGGCGTCCACCATCTTCATCGCTTCTTCCACATCCACCGCCACCAAACGCGAACAGCCTGGCTCGTGCATCGTCACGCCCATCAACTGATC
Organism: Pseudomonas sp. R2-37-08W; assembly: GCF_003851705.1. Taxonomy (NCBI): domain Bacteria; kingdom Pseudomonadati; phylum Pseudomonadota; class Gammaproteobacteria; order Pseudomonadales; family Pseudomonadaceae; genus Pseudomonas; species Pseudomonas sp. R2-37-08W. The sequence goes on from NZ_CP027728.1 coordinate 4,192,027, forward strand.
GGCCATTTCCATGGCGATCTTGTTGTGGGTGATATAGATGAACTGCACGGTCTGGGACATCTCCTTGACCAGCCGAGCGTAGCGTCCAACGTTAGCGTCATCCAGCGGTGCGTCAACTTCGTCGAGCATGCAGAACGGTGCCGGGTTCAGCTTGAAAATGGCAAATACCAGCGCCAGCGCCGTCAGGGCCTTTTCGCCGCCGGACAACAAATGGATGGTGCTGTTCTTCTTGCCCGGAGGCCGCGCCATGATCGTTACCCCTGTATCGAGTAGATCTTCGCCCGTCAGTTCCAAGTAGGCGCTGCCACCACCGAAAACTTTTGGGAATAACGCCTGTAAACCGCCATTAATCTGATCAAAGGTATCCTTGAAGCGGTTGCGGGTCTCCTTGTCGATCTTGCGGATCACATTTTCCAGGGTGTCGAGGGCTTCGACCAGGTCGGCGTCCTGGGCATCCAGATAACGCTTGCGCTCGGATTGCTGCTGGTACTCATCGATGGCCGCGAGGTTGATCGCACCGAGTCGCTGGATACGCGCGGCAATCCGCTCAAGTTCTTCTTCGGCGTCTTTCTCGTTGGCCTGGGCGGTCAGTGTGTTGAGCACGCCGTGCAGGTCATAACCGTCTTCGAGCAGTTGATCCTGCAAGGTCTTGCGGCGCACGGTCAGGGCTTGCCATTCCATGCGCTGTTGTTCGAGCTGGCCGCGAATCAACTGGGACTGCTGCTCGGCCACGGTGCGGCGCTTTTCGGCGTCGCGCAGTTCGCGGTCGGCGTCTTCCAGGGCGATCTGCGCGGTCTTGAGTTCTTCGTCGACGCTCATGCGTTTGTCGAGCAGTTCTTCAAGCTTGAGGCGCAGTTCTTCAAGGGGCGCTTCGCCCTCCTCCAGGTTGAGGCTCAGTTGCTCGCGCTTTTCGGTGAGGCGTTCCGATTGCATCTCCAGGCGCTCGAGGGCCTGGCGCGTGGAATCATGCTGGGCACGCAACGAGCCCAGGCGCACCGCCAACTGGTGGGCGTGGTCTTTGTGCTGACGGGCTTCCTGGCGTACGCGGTCGAGGCGTTCGCGCAGGCTGTCGCGCTGGGCCAGCAGCAGTTCGCGCTGCTCGGTGTCCAGGGCCATGCTGTCGAGGGCTTCCTGCAGGTGCAGGCGCGCTTCGCCGACCTGTTCATGCTCCAGGGCGCGCTGTTCGCCCATCTCGGCGACTTCTTCGTCAAGGCGGGAGCGGCGCAGGGTCAGCTGTTCGACCTTGGCCTTGCTCGCCGACAGCTGGGCTTTGAGTTCGCCTTGCTGGCGCGCCTCGTCCTGCAACAGGCGGCGCAGGTGTTCGCGGCCGGTCTCTTGCTGGCGCTGAGTGGCGCGCAGGGTTTGCAGCTCGGTTTCCAGGCTTTCCAAGGTGGCTTCGCGCTCTTCACGTTCGGCGCTCAGGTTGACGATTTCCTGGCCACGGGCCAATACGCCGCTTTCAGCTTCGCTGGCACGCCGCACGCGCAGGAAGTGCCGGCCGACCCAGTAACCGTCACGGCTGATCAGGCTTTCGCCGGCCGCTAACTGGCCGCGCTGGGCCAAAGCCTGCTCAAGGGTTTCCACAGGTTTGACCTGGCCCAGCCACGGCGACAGGTCAATCGCCGCCTCGACCTTGTCCAGCAGGCTGCCCGGCACGCGCGTGCCATCGGCAGCCGGGCTGAGCAGGCGCAAGTCACCCTGGGCGAAACCGGCCAAGTCGAAGCCGCCAAAATCATCCACCAGCACCGCTTGCAGGTCGGCGCCCAACACGGTTTCCACCGCCAGCTCCCAACCGGCTTCTACTTTCAAACCTTCGGCCAGGCGCGGGCGTTCGGCCAAGTGCTGGTCGCGGAGCCACTCGGCGGTGCCGGTGCCTGGGTCCAGCGCGGCTTGCTGCAAGGCTTCCAATGAGGCCAGCCGCCCGTTGAGGCGCTGCAAATCGCCCTGGGCCTGTTGCTGCGCCTGGGTTGCGGTGTGCAGTTGCTGGCGCAATTGTTCCAGGCGCTCCACTTGCTGGGCTTCGCTGGCTTCGAGCTCTTCCAGGGTCATTTCGCTTTCGGCCAGTTGCTCGCTCAACTGCAGGATCGCCGCGTCTTCCGGGTCGGCGGCGAGCAACACGCGCTCTTCCTGCAGACGGCGCTGACGCTCGGCCAAACGCTCCATGCTGGTTTCCAGTTGCTGGATACGCGACTGCTGCACCTCGGCCTGGCGCCGCGGTTCGGCGGATTTGAGGTTGAACGTGTCCCACTGCTCCTGCCAGCCGTGCATGCTGGTTTCGGCCTCTTCCAACGCCGCCGCGGCTTCTTCGGCGGCGGCGCTGGTGATTTCCTGCTCGGGGGTGAGCATGTCCAACTCTTCGCCCAGGGTCAGCAGCAAGGTACGGTCGTGGCCCAGGTGCGATTCGGTCTCCAGGCGTGCGCGTTCGGCTTCCTTCAGATCGTCCTGCAACTGGCGCAGACGCTGCTGGCCGTGCTGGATGCTCTGTTCGACCCGGGCAATATCGCCGCCCACTGAATAGAAGCGCCCCTGCACCAGATTGAAGCGTTCGGACAGCTCATGGTGCCCGTCCCGCAGGCGTTCGATACTGGCGTCGGCGTTGCGCTGCTCGGCCACCAGCGCTTCGAAGCTGACTTCCTGGGTGCCGATGATCGCCTCGCGCTGGCCGACCTGATCGTTCAACGCCTGCCAGCGCAGGGCCGACAATTGGGCCTTGAGCTGGCGCTCTTCGGCCTTGTATTCCTGATACTTCTCGGCGGCCTGGGCCTGGCGGTGCAGGCGCTCCAGCTGGCGCTCCAGTTCTTCGCGCAGGTCGGTCAGCCGGGCGAGGTTTTCATGGGTGCGGCGGATGCGGTTTTCGGTCTCGCGGCGGCGCTCCTTGTATTTGGAGATGCCCGCCGCTTCCTCGATAAAGTTGCGCAGGTCTTCGGGCTTGGCTTCGATCAGCTTGGAGATCATGCCCTGTTCGATGATCGAGTAGCTGCGCGGGCCCAGGCCTGTGCCGAGGAAGATATCGGTGATGTCGCGTCGACGGCATTTGGTGCCGTTGAGGAAGTAACTGTTCTGGCTATCGCGCGTGACTTTACGGCGGATGGAGATTTCCGCGTAGGCCGCGTATTCGCCGACCAGGGTGCCGTCGGAGTTGTCGAACACCAGTTCGATGCTGGCCTGGCTCACCGGCTTGCGGCTGGTGGAGCCGTTGAAGATGACGTCGGTCATCGACTCGCCGCGCAGGTTTTTCGCCGAGCTCTCGCCCATCACCCAACGGACGGCGTCGATGATGTTCGACTTGCCGCAGCCATTGGGCCCGACCACCGCCGCCATATTACTGGGGAAGTTCACCGTGGTCGGGTCGACGAAGGATTTGAACCCCGCCAATTTGATGCACTTGAGCCGCACGCTTAGGCGTCCGCCAACGCTGCGATCACCAGCGTGCTGCTGCGCTGGCAGTAGGCCGACAACACCAGGCGGATCTGCGCCAGGTCACGGGCCAGCACGGCAGCGAGCAGCTGTTCGAACAGCGTCAGGTACTCGCTCATTTCCGCCTTGCGCTGCTCCAGGGCCAAATAATAGGCACGGTTCATCGCCGGCTGCAGGTTCTCGACGGTTTCCTGCAGATATGGGTTGTTGGCGAAGGGGTACGCGGCGCGCATCACATTGAAGCTTTCTTCGACGAAGGCGCGGATGTCCTGGCGCTCATAGCTGGCCATCAGGCGCTGCTGGATTTGCAGGAAGGGCGCCATGTCGGCCTGGGTCTGCCAGCCTTCGGCAACCGCATTGCCGAGCAGGATGTACATCTCGCCCATCAACGTACACAGGCTCTGCACTTTGTGTGCGCTGAGTTCGGTGACGTGGGCGCCACGGCGCGGCAGGATCGCGATCAAGTGCCGGCGCTCGAGGATCAGCAGGGCTTCGCGCACGGAACCACGGCTGACATTCAGCGCCAGCGTGACTTTCTGTTCCTGGATCCGCTCCCCAGGCTTGAGATCGCCGCGAATGATACGTTCGGCGAGGTGGTGAGCGATTTGCTCGGCGAGACTGTCCGGCGCCTTGAACGTCATGTTTTCCCTTCAAAATCTGCTATCGGTACAAGCGCGGCAGTGTAGCGCATTGGCCCGCTGATGGCGCTACGCCCACGGTGGCGAATTTGGCATGAAACACGCAAGCCTGGAAAGCCACAAGCCCCTGAAAACACCGGTTCCAGAAGACTGAACCATAATTGAATAGGTTGTGACCGCAGTTTCTTGACCCTTAGGTCAGAAAATCATTGACCGAAAAGTCAGACATGACTAGATTCGGCGCAAAGCGGTTAACAACAATAATGAATCTGCGAGGCCTTCCGTGATCCAGTTTTTACTTAACCAGGAACTCCGTAGCGAGCACGCCCTGGACCCCAACCTGACCGTGCTCAACTATTTGCGTGAGCATGTGGGCAAATCCGGCACCAAGGAAGGCTGCGCCAGCGGCGACTGTGGTGCATGCACCGTGGTGGTCGGCGAGTTGCACCGCAACGATCAAGGCGTCGAGCAGGTTCGTTATCGCAGCCTCAATTCGTGCCTGACCTTTGTCTCGTCGCTGCACGGCAAGCAACTGATCAGTGTCGAAGACCTCAAGCACCAGGGCCAACTGCACAGCGTGCAACAGGCGATGGTCGAGTGCCACGGTTCACAGTGCGGCTTCTGCACCCCGGGTTTCGTGATGTCGTTGTTTGCCCTGCAAAAGAACAGCGACGCCCCCGACAGCCAGAGAGCCCACGAAGCCCTGGCCGGCAATCTGTGCCGTTGCACCGGCTATCGCCCGATTCTGGCCGCTGCCGCACAGGCCTGCTGCAACAAGCCCCAGGACCAGTTCGACAGCCGCGAGGCCCGGACCATCGCGCAGCTCAAGGCCATTGCGCCGACGCAAACCGGTGAACTCAACAGTGGCGACAAACGCTGCCTGGTGCCGCTGACTGTCAGCGACCTGGCCGACCTCTACGACGCTTATCCGCAAGCCCGCCTGCTGGCCGGCGGCACCGACCTGGCGCTGGAAGTCACCCAGTTCCATCGCACCCTGCCGGTGATGATCTACGTCGGCAATATTGAAGAAATGAAGCGCATCGAATCCTTCGACGACCGCCTGGAAATCGGCGCCGCCACCGCCCTCTCCGACTGCTACGCCGCGCTGCACCACGCATACCCCGACTTCGGCGAATTGCTGCATCGCTTCGCCTCGCTGCAGATCCGCAACCAGGGCACCCTGGGCGGCAATATCGGCAACGCCTCGCCGATTGGTGATTCGCCGCCGTTGCTGATCGCTCTTGGCGCACAGATTGTGCTGTGCAAGGGCAATACCCGGCGCACCCTGGCGCTGGAAGACTACTTCATCGACTACCGCGTGACCGCCCGCCAGGACAGCGAATTCATCGAGAAAATCATCGTACCCAAAGGCCACTCGCTGTTTCGCGCATACAAGGTTTCCAAGCGCCTGGACGATGATATTTCCGCCGTGTGCGCCGCCTTCAACCTCAAGCTCGACAACGGTGTGGTCAGCGAGGCCCGCGTCGCCTTCGGCGGCATGGCCGCCATCCCCAAGCGCGCCAGGCACTGCGAGACGCAGCTGACGGGTGCCACCTGGAACGCCGCCACCGTGGAGAAAGCCTGCGCCGCCCTGGCCGAGGATTTCACCCCGCTCTCGGACTTCCGCGCCAGCAAGGAATACCGCCTGCTCAGCGCGCAGAACCTGTTGCGCAAATACTTCATCGAACTGCAAACGCCGCACATCGAGACTCGGGTGACCGCTTATGTCTAACCATCACGCCGTGGAAAAAACCCAGGCCGAACTGGCCGAACTGTTCGCCCGCGACCTGACCTCCGGGGTCGGCCGCAGCGTCAAGCATGACAGCGCCGCCAAGCATGTCAGCGGTGAGGCGCAGTACATCGACGACCGCCTCGAATTCCCCAACCAGCTGCACCTGTATGCGCGCATGTCCGACCGCGCCCACGCGAAAATCCTCAGCATCGACACCGCGCCCTGCTACGCCTTCGACGGCGTGCGTATCGTGATCACCCACGAAGACGTACCGGGCCTGAAAGACATCGGCCCGTTGATGCCCGGCGATCCGCTGCTGGCCATCGACACCGTGCAGTTCGTCGGCCAGGTGGTACTGGCCGTGGCCGCCCGTGATCTTGAGACCGCCCGCAAAGCGGCCATGGCGGCGGTGATCGAATACCAAGACCTGGAGCCAGTACTGGATGTGGTCGAGGCGTTTCGCAACAAACACTTCGTGCTCGACAGCCACACCCATCAACGCGGTGATTCGGCAGGCGCTTTGGCAACGGCTCAACACCGCATCCAGGGCACGCTGCACATCGGCGGCCAGGAACATTTCTACCTGGAGACCCAGATTTCCTCGGTGATGCCCACCGAAGACGGCGGGATGATCGTCTACTGCTCCACGCAGAACCCCACCGAAGTGCAGAAGCTTGTCGCCGAAGTGCTCGACGTGTCGATGAACAAAATCGTCGTCGACATGCGCCGCATGGGCGGTGGCTTCGGCGGCAAGGAAACCCAGGCCGCCAGCCCCGCCTGCCTGTGCGCGGTGGTGGCGCGCCTCACCGGCCAGCCGACCAAGATGCGCCTGCCGCGGGTCGAAGACATGCTGATGACCGGCAAGCGCCACCCCTTCTACATCGAATACGACGTGGGCTTCGACGACGCCGGCCGTTTGCACGGCATCAACCTGGACCTGGCCGGCAACTGCGGCTGTTCGCCAGACTTGTCCAACTCGATTGTCGACCGCGCGATGTTCCATGCCGATAACGCTTATTACCTGGGCGACGCGACGGTGAACGGCCATCGCTGCAAGACCAACACCGCCTCCAACACCGCTTATCGCGGCTTCGGCGGCCCCCAAGGCATGGTCGCCATCGAGGAAGTGATGGATGCCATCGCCCGCCATCTGGCGCTGGACCCGCTGGCCGTGCGCAAGGCCAATTACTATGGCAAGACCGAACGCAACGTCACCCACTACTACCAGACCGTCGAGCACAACATGCTCGAAGAAATGACCGCCGAGCTTGAGGCCAGCAGCCAATATGCCGAGCGCCGCGAAGCGGTCCGCCTGTACAACGCCCACAGCCCGATCCTGAAAAAAGGCCTGGCGCTGACCCCGGTCAAATTCGGCATTTCGTTTACCGCCAGCTTCCTCAACCAGGCCGGTGCGCTGATCCACATCTACACCGACGGCAGCATTCACCTGAACCATGGCGGTACCGAAATGGGCCAGGGCCTGAATACCAAGGTCGCCCAGGTGGTGGCCGAAGTATTCCAGGTGGACATCGACCGCGTGCAGATCACCGCCACCAACACCGACAAGGTGCCCAACACCTCGCCGACAGCAGCCTCCAGCGGCGCCGACCTGAACGGCAAGGCCGCGCAGAATGCCGCCGAAACCATCAAGCAGCGCCTGGTGGAATTTGCCGCGCGCAAGTACGACGTCAGCGAGGCGGACGTGGAATTTCGCAACGGTTATGTGCGCGTGCGTGAACAGATCCTGAGCTTCGAGGCGCTGATCCAGCAGGCGTATTTCGCTCAGGTCTCGCTGTCGAGCACCGGCTTCTACAAAACCCCGAAGATCTTCTACGACCGCAGCCAATCACGCGGGCGGCCGTTTTACTACTTCGCCTTTGGCGCGGCGTGCTGCGAAGTGATCGTCGACACCCTGACCGGCGAATACAAGATGCTGCGCACCGACATCTTGCATGACGTGGGCGCCTCGCTGAACCCGGCCATCGACATCGGCCAGGTGGAAGGCGGGTTTATCCAGGGCATGGGCTGGCTGACCATGGAAGAGCTGGTGTGGAACAACAAGGGCAAGCTAATGACGAACGGCCCGGCCAGCTACAAGATCCCGGCCGTGGCGGACATGCCGCTGGACCTGCGGGTCAAGCTGGTGGAAAACCGCAAGAACCCGGAGGACACGGTGTTCCATTCCAAGGCCGTGGGTGAACCGCCGTTCATGCTCGGGATTGCCTCGTGGTGCGCGATCAAGGATGCAGTGGCGAGCCTGGGTGACTATCGGCATCAACCCAGGATCGATGCGCCGGCCACGCCGGAGCGGGTGTTGTGGGGGTGTGAGCAGATGCGGCAGTTGCAGGTGGCGACCGTTGTTGAGGCGCAAACCGAGATGGCTTCGCTCTAGACCGAGGCGCTGCCATCGGGGGCAAGCCCCCTCCCACAGTGGTCCTCATTTGCAGGAAGAATGAGGTCAAAATGTGGGAGGGGGCTTGCCCCCGATAGCGGCCGAACAGACACCACAAGAGGTGACCATGAACAACTGGATCAGCGCCCTCGCCGACCTGCAGAACCAAGGCGAACCCTGCGTGCTCGTCACCATCATCGAAGAGCTTGGCTCCACGCCGCGCAACGCCGGCTCGAAGATGGTGATCAGCGCCGCCCACACCTTCGACACCATCGGCGGCGGGCACTTGGAATACAAGGCGACGCACATCGCCCGCGACATGCTTGCCCGTGGCCAGCAGAGCACCCACCTGGAGCGTTTCAGCCTCGGCGCGAGCCTGGGCCAGTGCTGCGGCGGCGTGACGGTGCTGCTGTTCGAACCCATGGGCCAGGTGCAGGCGCAAATTGCGGTGTTCGGCGCCGGCCATGTGGGACGTGCGCTGGTGCCGTTGCTGGCGAGCCTGCCGTGCCGGGTGCGCTGGATCGACTCGCGCGAGCAGGAGTTTCCGTCACACATCCCCCAGGGCGTGCGTAAAATCGTCAGCGAAGAGCCGGTCGACGAAATCGCCGACTTGCCGGCGGGCAGCTACTGCATCGTCATGACCCACAACCACGCACTGGACCTGGAACTGACCGCCGCCCTGCTCAAGCGCAATGACTTCGCCTACTTCGGCCTGATCGGCTCCAAAACCAAACGGGTCAAGTTCGAACATCGCCTGCGCGATCGCGGCTTCGACACCGCGCACCTGCAACGCCTGCGCTGCCCGATGGGCCTCAGCGAGGTGAAGGGCAAATTGCCGGTAGAGATCGCCATTTCCATCGCCGGCGAAATCATCGCCACCTATAACGCCCATTTCGGCCAGCACACCGCCAGCGCCGAGCCCATCGCCAAACTGCTGCCGGTATCTCGCCGCAGCCAAGCCAAGAATTGAGATCAGCATGCCTTTGACCCGCAAAGCCTACCGTGCCGCCATCCTGCACAGCATCGCCGACCCCGCCGAGGTTGGCATCGACGCGTCCTATGAGTATTTCGAAGACGGCCTGCTGGTGATCGACAATGGCCGGATCAGCGCGCTTGGCCACGCCAGCGACCTGCTGCCGACCCTGCCTGCCGATATCGACGTCACGCACTACCAGGATGCGCTGATCACCCCCGGCCTGATCGACACCCATATCCACCTGCCGCAGACCGGCATGGTCGGCGCCTATGGCGAGCAGTTGCTGGACTGGCTCAACACGTACACCTTCCCGTGTGAAAGCCAGTTCGCCGACAAGGCGCACGCTGACGAAGTGGCGGATATTTTCATCAAGGAACTGCTGCGCAATGGCACCACCACCGCGCTGGTGTTCGGCAGCGTGCACCCGCAATCGGTGAACGCCTTCTTTGAAGCCGCCGAAAAACTCGACCTGCGCATGATCGCAGGCAAAGTGATGATGGACCGCAACGCACCGGATTATCTGACCGACACGCCGGAATCCGGCTACCAGGAAAGCAAGGCACTGATCGAGCGCTGGCACGGCAAGGGCCGCCTGCATTATGCGGTCACGCCACGTTTCGCCCCCACCAGCACGCCGGAGCAACTGGCGTTGGCCGGGCAACTGCTGGGGGAGTATCCGGACCTGTATATGCAGACCCACATCAGTGAGAACAAGCAGGAAGTCGAATGGGTGAAGGCGTTGTTTCCAGAGCGCAACGGCTATCTGGATGTGTACGACCACTACAAACTGCTCGGCGAACGCTCAGTGTTTGCCCATGGCGTGCACCTGTGCGACGACGAATGCGCGCGGCTGGCAGAAACCGGCTCGGCCGTGGCGTTCTGCCCGACCTCGAACCTGTTCCTCGGCAGTGGCCTGTTCAACCTGCCGATGGCCGAGAAGCACAAATTGAATGTGGGCCTGGGCACCGACGTGGGCGGCGGCACCAGCTTCTCGCTGCTGCAAACGCTGAATGAAGCCTACAAAGTCATGCAGTTGCAGGGCGCGCGGTTGAGTCCATTCAAGTCGCTGTACCTGGCCACCCTGGGCGGTGCGCGCGCGCTGCGCCTGGAAGACAAGATCGGCACGTTGCAGCCGGGGACGGATGCGGACTTTTTAGTGTTGGACTACAACGCTACGCCGTTGCTGAGCTATCGCTTGAAGCAGGCGAATAACATTGCCGAGACGTTGTTTGTGTTGATGACCCTGGGGGATGACCGGACGGTGTTGCGGACGTATGCAGCGGGGCAGTTGGTGCACCAACGCTAATTTCAGCCGCAACACAAAACAAATGTGGGAGGGGGCTTGCTCCCGATAGCGGTCGGTCAGTAACAAATATGTTGTCTGATACACCGCAATCGGGAGCAAGCCCCCTCCCACATTTTTATCCCAGGTGAGTCAGGGAAGTTACAGTTTTACCGACGAGCGCCCTGGCTTCTTGGTCTGCAACAAATGCGAGAACACCGCATGCAGATCATCCGACGCGCTCTCCTCATCGAGGTTGAGCTTGCTGTCGATGTGGTCCATGTGATGCATCATCAAATCCACCGCCAGTACCGCATCCCGGGCTTCGATCGCGTCGATCAGTTGGGTGTGTTCATCGTAGGAACAGTGCGAGCGGTTGCCGCTTTCGTACTGGGCGATGATCAAGGAAGTCTGGGACACCAGGCTGCGCTGGAAGCTGATCAGCGGCGCATTCTTCGCCGCTTCAGCCAGCTTCAAGTGAAATTCGCCGGAGAGGCGGATGCCGGCGCCGCGGTCGCCACGGGAGAAACTGTCGCGTTCGTCGTTGACCATCTGGCGCAACTGGGCCAGCTGCTCAGCGGTAGCGTGCTGCACCGCCAGCTCGGTGATCGCCCGCTCCACCAGGCGCCGCGCCATGAACACTTGGCGGGCCTCGTCGACGCTCGGGCTGGCGACGACCGCGCCACGATTGGGCCGCAGCAGCACCACGCCTTCATGGGCCAGGCGCGACAACGCGCGGCGAATGATGGTGCGGCTCACGCCGAAGATTTCGCCCAGTGCCTCTTCACTCAATTTGGTGCCGGGTGCCAGGCGTTGTTCGAGGATCGCCTCGAAGATATGCGCATAGACGATATCGTCCTGGGTTCCGCTGCGACCGGCCTTGCCGGCTCGCGGTTGTTTCTTGAGAGGTTGCAACTGTTCGTTCATGGGCACTCGGGTTTGGAGAACGGCGGCGAATTAACGGTAATACGGCAACAGCGGGTCGCTGGCAAGTATCACCTGAAAACAGGGCACATTGTACACAACCCACTGCGCCAACACACTGTACGGCTGTTTGCGGCGTCGGCTGTATTGCAATGAGTCGTTGCGTTTGAGTTTAGGCTTGAATCCGCAACTTCTCTTGCACAAGGAACATCTTTCCATGACCGACGCCACCCAAGCGCCCTTGCGCCCGCTGGCCGACACTTCACCTTCGGCCATCGTCGCCGGTTTCATCGCCATGATGACCGGCTACACCAGCTCGCTGGTGCTGATGTTCCAGGCCGGCCAGGCCGCCGGTTTGACCACGGCGCAGATTTCGTCGTGGATCTGGGCGCTTTCCATCGGCATGGCGGTGTGCAGCATCGGCCTGTCCCTGCGCTATCGCACGCCGATCACCATTGCCTGGTCGACACCCGGCGCGGCGCTGTTGATCACCAGCCTGGGCGGGGTCACCTACGGCGAGGCCATCGGCGCCTACATCACCTGCGCGGTGCTGGTGACCCTCTGCGGGCTGACCGGCAGCTTTGAAAAACTGGTCAAGCGCATCCCTGCCTCACTGGCGGCGGCGTTGCTGGCGGGGATTCTGTTCAAGATCGGCAGCGAAATCTTCGTCGCCGCACAGCATCGCACCGGCCTGGTGCTGGGGATGTTTTTCACTTACCTGGTCATCAAGCGCCTGTCGCCGCGTTATGCCGTGCTCGCTGCACTGGTGATCGGCACCCTGCTGTCGGGCTTGATGGGGCTGCTGGACTTCAGCGGCTTTCACCTGGAAGTCGCGGCACCGGTGTGGACCACGCCGCACTTCTCACTGGCGGCGACCATCAGTATCGGCATCCCGCTGTTCGTGGTGGCGATGACCTCGCAAAACATGCCGGGTATCGCCGTGCTGCGCGCCGACGGCTACAGCGTGCCGGCCTCGCCATTGATCACCACCACCGGCCTCGCCTCACTGGTGTTGGCGCCCTTTGGCTCCCACGGCATCAACCTGGCGGCGATCAGCGCGGCGATCTGCACCGGGCCGCACGCCCATGAAGACCGCAACAAGCGCTACACCGCCGCCGTGTGGTGCGGGGTGTTCTACGGGATTGCCGGGGTGTTCGGCGCCACCTTGGCGGCACTGTTCGCAGCGTTGCCCAAGGAACTGGTGCTGTCGATCGCGGCCCTGGCATTGTTTGGCTCGATCATCAATGGCCTGAGCATCGCCATGAATGAGCCGAAGGAACGGGAAGCGGCGCTGATTACCTTCATGGTCACCGCGTCAGGCTTGACGTTGTTTTCCATCGGTTCGGCGTTCTGGGGGATTGTGGCGGGGGTGTTGACGCTGCTGATCCTGAACGGACGCAAGGCATAAAAAAACGGCGACCCTCAGGTCGCCGTTTTTTTCAGTATCACTTAGCCGCGTTGATCGGCTTTTCCGGATACCACACGTCCAGCAACGGGCTGACTTCAGCCTTGGTCAGCTCGGAACGGGTTTTCAACCAGGCTTCGACAGCAGCACGCTGCTCTTCGGAGACCGAGCCGCGCTTCTGCAGGCAAACCAGACCGTAGTCATCGCCGCCGACATAGCCCAGACCGTTGGCTTCCATGGCTTCTTTGATGAATGCTTCGAGGAAAGCGTCGATAGCTTCTTCACTCAGGCCTTCTTTGAAGTCCAGGTTCAGTTCGAAACCCAGCTCTTGAAATTCATCAACGCACAGTTTTTTGCGCAGACGCTGGGAACGGTTAGTCGCCATTGGAACAATCCTCATAAGTAATAACGGGCGGCACTTTAGCAGTTTAAGGCGGCAATTGCCCGACTCTCTGGGACGGGCGGCGCTTTGCCGATAAAAAAACCCGGTTTACCCGCTATCGTTCAGCTACACGTAAGCTCAGCTTGGGGCATAATGCCGACACTTTCGTGACCAATGAGGGATTTTCTTCCATACCCCTCGCCTTTTTCACCCTTCTCAGCAGTAGGGTTTTATTTCCTATGATCAAATCTTTACGTTCTGTTTTCCTCGCCGGTGTTCTCCTGCCACTGGCCGTTTGCGCCACCGCCGCCCCCATCAATACCACCCTGCCCCCAGCGTCGCACAGGCCCTCCAGAAGGCAAAACTGCAAAATACCGCGTTGTCCCTGGTGATGTTGCCGCTGAACGGCCCTGGTACGCCGACCGTGTTCAATGCCGACGTGTCGGTGAACCCTGCCTCCACCATGAAACTGGTGACGACCTACGCGGCCCTGGAGATGCTCGGCCCCAACCATCAGTGGAAAACCGAGTTCTACACCGACGGCGTACTCAGCGGCGGCGTGTTGCGCGGCAACCTGTACCTCAAGGGCGGCGGCGATCCCAAGCTGAATATGGAAAAACTCTGGCTGTTGATGCGCGACCTGCGCGCCAACGGCGTACAGCAGGTCACCGGCGACCTGGTGCTGGACCGCAACTTCTTCCACCAGCCGCAATTGCCGGAGTTCAATGACGACGGCAACGACGAGAACAAGCCGTTCCTGGTCAAGCCCGATGCGCTGCTGGTCAACCTCAAAGCCCTGCGCTTCGTGACACGCAACGATGCCGGGCGGGTGATCGTGTCGGTCGAGCCGCCGATTGCGAGCATTCGCATCGACAACCAGGTGAAAGTCTCCAACGCCAAACAGTGCACTGGCGACGTGCGCTACAGCCCGATGACCGCCGCCGATGGCAGTATGACCGTGACCGTCAGTGGCCAGTTGGCGGACGGCTGCAGTTCACAGACCTACCTGTCGCTGCTCGACCATGCCACCTACACCGCCGGCGCCGTGCGTGCGATCTGGAAGGAATTGGGCGGCACCATCCAGGGCCGCGATATCCAGGCGCCAGTGCCCAAGGATGCCAAGGTCCTGGCCCGGGCATTCTCGCCGGACCTGGCGGAAATCATCCGCGACATCAACAAATACAGTAACAACACCATGGCCCAGCAACTGTTCCTGAGCCTGGGCGCGCAGTTTCGCAACGATGCTGATGGCGACGATGCCAAGGCCGCGCAACGCGTAGTACGTCAATGGCTGGCGAAAAAAGGCATTACCGCGCCACACCTGGTGATGGAGAACGGTTCCGGCCTGTCCCGCGCCGAACGGATCAGCGCCCGCGAAATGGCGGCCATGCTGCAAGCGGCCTGGAAAAGCCCCTACGCCGCCGAGTACATCAGCTCGCTGCCGATCGCCGGCACCGACGGCACCATGCGTAAACGCCTGAAGACCACCGCCATGCGCGGCGAAGCCCATGTGAAGACCGGAACCTTGAACACCGTGCGCGCCATCGCCGGGTTCAGCCGTGACAACAACGGCAACACCTGGGCGGTGGTGGCGATTCTTAACGACTCCAAGCCGTGGGGCGCGTCGTCGGTGCTGGACCAAGTACTGCTGGACCTGTATCGCCAACCGAAGGCGGTTGCAGCCGCACCGGTGCTCTAGACCTATTCAACGCCGCTGTCACACAGCTCCACCCGGTCTCTGCCCGTCTGCTTGGCGGTATACACCGCCGAGTCCGCGCGCAGCAGCAACCCGTCAATGCCTTCATCGACACGCCAGCTGGCCACCCCAAAGCTGGCGGTGACGATGCCAGCCGGCGCCATCGGCGTGCTGCGCAACGACTGCCACAACTGCGTCGCCAAGTGGTAAGCCTGGGCGCCATCGGTGTGCGGGCATAGCACCACGAATTCTTCCCCACCCAACCGACAGAACACGTCGGTGCGGCGCAAGCGTTGGCTGATTCGCCTGCACAGCTCCTGCAACACACCGTCCCCGGCGCCGTGCCCGTACTGGTCGTTGACCCGCTTGAAGTGGTCGACATCCAGCATGATCACCGACAGCGCCCCAGACGTACGGGTGTGGCGCAGCAGTTCGGCTTTCACGCGGTCCTGGAAATAGCGGCGATTGTGGATGCCCGTCAGGGAGTCAGTGATGGACAGCGTGCGCAACTCTTCTTCCACGCGCTTGAGGTCAGAAATATCCGACACATAACCGTGCCACAACGTACCGCCGCCGGGTAATTCCTCCGGCGTGGCCTCGCCACGAATCCAGCGCAGGCCGCGCTGGGGCAGCTGCACGCGATACTCTTCGCGCCAATGGCTCAGTTGCAGCGCCGACAAGCGTATCGACGCGCGTACCCGCTCAAGGTCCAAGGGGTGAATGCGTTCCAGGAGCTTGCCCGCATCCTGCTGCAACACGCCAAGCTCGATCTCATAGATATCGCGCATGCCTTCGCTGGCGTAAATGAAGCGCCAGCTGTTGTGGGGCTCCAGGGTGAACTGGAAGATGCCGCCAGGCACATGGGCACTGAGCTTTTTCAGCAAGCGATCGCGCGCGGCCAACGCTTCATAGGCGCGCTTCTGCTCAGTGACATCCAGGTAAATCGCCAAGTGCCCGACCCACAGGCCATGGTCATCCAGCAACACCGTGACCAGCATATTTACGGTCAACGGGCTGCCGTCCTCGCGCACCAGCGTCCACTCGCGGGCATCCTGTTGACCGTCGGGACTTTCCACCAGCATCGCCTGGCTCGGCGCGATACGCTTGCCCAGCGCCACACTCAAGCGCGTGGCGCGGGTCTCGAGCTCGGCGGCCAGGTGCAGACTTTCCAACGTCAGGCGGCCCACCACGTGCTCACTCTTGAACCCCAGCATGCGCTCGGCCCCGGCATTGAACATGTTGATGACACCGCGCAAGTCCGTGGCAATGATTGCAACGTGCGTCGCCGCATTCAACACGCTGCGCAATTGACCATGCGCGCCCCGTAGCTCCTGTTCACGCAGGCGCAACTGAGCGGTACGCTGCTCCACCAGGGTCAACGCCCGCTGGCGTTGGCTGACCAGCACATAAAGCAAGGCACTGAGCAGCACACTCAGCAGCACGCCCATGATCAGTATGGTGTTGGTCGAGGAATGGTTGGCCTTGTCGAATACCTCACTGGCACGCAGGCTCAGCGCGTAGACGTGGTCACCGAGGGTAAGACGTCGGGCGGCGACAAGATCGCTGCCGCCCGGCGCATTGCTGGACGCATACAGCACACGCTGCTCAGTGTCGGAGGTGTCGACGATCTGCATCGCCAGGTTATCCCGGTTTGCCTTGGGCAACCCATCGGCCACCAGTTGGCGCAGGCTGATCACCGCCATGACGTAACCGTACGGCTGGACATCGACGGTCTTGCTGACCGGCGCCACCAACAGTACCCCTGCGGCATAGGCCGGTTCCACGCCGACCAATTGCATGGGCTGGGACACCGCCACCTTGCCGCTTTTCTGCGCACGCTCCAGCACAGCGCGCCGCAGGGGTTGGGCCAGCAGATCAAACCCCAACGGCGAGCCCAGCAGACTTTGGGTCTGGCTGTATAACACCGGTACATATTCATCGCGCTCGGAAGCGGGCGCCAACTCACCTGCCGAATTCAGTTCACGGATGTTGAAAGGTACGCCGCGCTGGCGCGAGATGTCCTGTTCAAACCGGCTGCGCTGATCCCGAGGCACACGCGGCGCCCAGGCATAGGCACGCGCATGCAACAACAAAGGCTGGGCGAAGCCGTCAAATTCGCTGCGAGACACCTCGCCGGAATTGACGAAGAAGCGGCGCAGGCTATCCAGGCGCAGCTCCTGGTCTTCGAAGCGCTCCTGAATCCGGCTGTAGCGCTCATTGACCAGCAACTGGAAGCGCTGGCGCACCTGCTGCTGATTGAGGTCGGCAGCGGCCCACGCGATGACCAGGGTCAGTGCGCTACCGATTGCCAAAACCACCAATGCCACCAGCCAAGCCGATGCCTGTTCACTGATAAAACCAAGGATCTTCGGGCGTACGGCTTGCATTGGCATAGGCGATACTCACAACGCCAGCGTGCGGGGGGTGTCACTTTGGCTGGACGTTAAGTTATAGCCATCGGTGGGGGTTTGACCAGCGTAAATACCGGCTGTGACGAGGGAGCTTGCTCCCTCGCCACACGCATCAGCGTGCGGTAATTTTCCAGGCGCGGTGGATCTTGGCGTTACGCGCGAAATCCGGGTCGATGGTCTTGTCGCTGATCTCCTCGACCGCATAGCGTTCGCTGAGGTTGTCTTCCAGCTGAAACTTGCGGAAGTTGTTCGAGAAGTACAGCACGCCGCCCGGCGCCAGGCGCGCCATGGCCAGGTCGAGCAATTGCACGTGGTCACGCTGCACGTCGAAAATGCCTTCCATGCGCTTCGAGTTGGAGAAGGTCGGCGGGTCGATGAAAATCATATCGAACTCATCGCGACTGGCTTCCAGCCACGCCATCACATCACCTTGTTCCAGGCGGTTCTTGTCGGAAAAGCCGTTGAGGGAGAAGTTGCGACGCGCCCAGTCCAGGTAGGTCTTGGACAAATCGACACTGGTGGTGCTGCGCGCGCCACCCTTGGCCGCGTGCACGCTGGCGGTGGCGGTGTAGCAATACAGGTTGAGGAAACGCTTGCCCGCCGCTTCCTTCTGAATGCGCAGGCGCATCGGGCGGTGGTCGAGGAACAGGCCGGTGTCCAGGTAGTCGGTGAGATTGACCAGCAGCTTCACGCCACCTTCGCTGACCTCGGTGAACTTGCCCTGGGCGCTCTGACGCTCGTATTGCTTGGTGCCGCTTTGACGCTCGCGACGCTTGACCACCACGCGACTTTTGTCGACGTTCAGTGCCTGGGGAATTGCCGCGAGCGCGTCAAACATGCGCGCCGAGGCTTTTTCCGGGTCGATGGACTTCGGCGCGGCGTATTCCTGCACATGCACCCAATCGTGATACAGGTCGATAGCCATGGAGTACTCCGGCATATCGGCGTCGTACACGCGGTAGCAATCCACGCCTTCGCGCTTGGCCCACTTGCCCAGCAGCTTGAGGTTTTTCTGCAGACGGTTGGCGAACATTTGCCCGCCCTCGCTCAAGCGCGCCTGTTCGACCACCGGGGCCGGGGCTGGCTTGATCGGGTTGCCGTTCTTGTTGTACTGACGCTCGACCGGTTCGGTCGGGGCCTGGTCGTAAGCCGCTTGCTCACGTTCAGCCTGGCGCTGCTCCGGGGTACGACGCTCGCCGGTGACGAACTGGTCCGGGTTGACCTTGATCAGCAACAATTTGCACGGTAACGCGCCGTTCCAGAACGAATACTGTTTGTGGCTGCGGATACCCATGCGCTTGCCCAGGTCCGGCGCGCCGGTGAACACTGCAGCTTCCCATCCCATGCAAGCCTGGCGCAGACGCTCGCCAAGGTTCTGGTAGAGGTACAACAGGCTGGCCTCGTCCCCCAAACGCTCGCCGTACGGCGGGTTGCAGATCACCAGGCCTTTCTGGTTCTGGTCCGGGCGCGGCTCGAACGTGCCGACTTCGCCCTGGTACACCTTGATCCAGTGGCTCAGGCCGGCGCGCTCGATGTTGTTGCGGGCCGGCTGGATCAGACGCGGATCGGCTTCATAGCCACGCACCCACAGCGGAGTTTTGTTCATGCCGATAGCGGCACGTTCGGTGGCCTCGGCGTGCAGCTTCTTCCACAACGCCGGGACGTGTCCGAGCCACGTGGTGAAGCCCCACAGTTCGCGATTGAGGTTGGGCGCCATGTCGGCGGCGATCATTGCGCCTTCGACCAGGAAGGTGCCGACGCCGCACATCGGGTCGGTCAATGCGCCGCCTTCGGCAGCGATGCGTGGCCAGCCAGCGCGGATCAGGATCGCGGCCGCCAGGTTTTCCTTCAACGGCGCGGCACCCTGCTGCAGGCGGTAGCCGCGCTGGTGCAGGCTGTGGCCGGACAGGTCCAGGGACAGGATGGCTTCGCCACGGTCCAGGCGCAGGTGGATGCGCAGGTCCGGGTTGATCTTGTCGATGGACGGACGTTCGCCAGTCGGGGTGCGCAGTTTGTCGACGATTGCATCCTTGACCTTCAGCGCGCCGAAGTGGGTGTTGTCGATGCCCGAGCCGTGACCGCTGAACTCCACCGCCAGCGTACCGTCGCTGACCATGTGGTCGGCCCATTCGATATCCAGCACGCCGTGGTAGAGGTCCTCGGCGTCCTTCATCGGGAAGCGCTTGAGCACCAGCAACACCCGGTTGGCCAGACGCGACCACAGGCACAGGCGGTAGGCGGTTTCCATGTCGGCCATGCCGCGCACGGCCGAGGTGTGCTCGCGGGCGTCCTCAAGGCCAAGCCCGACGGCTTCCTCGATCAGCAGGCCTTCGAGGCCCTTGGGGCAGGTGAGGAAGAGTTCAAAACGGTCCGACATGGGGCATTCCAGGCTTTTCAGCAATCAATGAACGGGCGACGCATCGCCGGTTCGGTTTTCAATCAAGCACTTTTCTTGAAGAGTGCTCGCGTGGCACGAATGTGCCGCTCCACCTCGTCTGACGGGCCTTTGGGCCTTTAGTGACGGGGCAGAAGAAGAATTTGAAGCAACAAAAAGAAATATTCTGACCCTTCGTCGAATAATAACCGACTGCAACAGGCGGGCATTCTCACCAAAGGATTAAACACATTCTCTTCGCAGGGCACATCATAGCTGGCTTTGCCTAGGAAAAGGGGCGAAAAGCCATCCCAGCTTATGGCTATAGCATCGTTATCGTTACGTGCTTATGACAAAACGATCATTGAATCCATGTGACCTATTGGTTAGAACTCAACACAGGTTGGCGCCGTAACGACGTCGACACTTCGGCTCGCCACGCCGGCAGCGAGCCCACCAACGGCAGAAAAACTCTGCCCGGCCTCACACGAGGCCGAAGGATATCTAGACAGTCAACAAGTGAGGGAAACACCCTATGAGAAGACTTAAGCGTGATCCGTTGGAAAGAGCATTTTTACGCGGATATCAATATGGCGTTCATGGAAAATCCCGTGAGCTTTGCCCATTTACTCTACCGTCGGTGCGCCAAGCCTGGATCAATGGCTGGCGAGAAGGACGAGGCGACAACTGGGACGGTATGACTGGCACTGCGGGTATCCACAGACTCAACGAACTTCACGCCGTCGGCTAATCAGGGCACTTAATTCCGACACAACAACTTGAATATGTAGCGATTTAACCACGCACGTCCTATCCGGGCGGCGGGCTTCGGCCCAGGGGCTCCTCTATGGAGCCCTTTTTATTGCCTGGCAGTAAATAGCCTTCAGCGCAGGGCGGCGATCGCGTCCACCGATTCGCGAATCAGCGCGGGGCCTTTGTAGATGAAACCGGAGTACAACTGCACCAGGCTTGCGCCCGCCGCGATCTTTTCAGCCGCGTGCTTGCCTTCGGTGATCCCCCCCACGGCGATGATCGGCAAGCGCCCCGCCAGTTCGGCCGCCAGCACCTTGACGATATGGGTGCTTTTGTCCCGTACCGGCGCGCCGGACAGACCGCCCGCCTCGTCACCGTGAGCGAGGCCTTCGACGCCCACACGGCTGAGGGTGGTGTTGGTCGCGATCACCGCATCCATGCCCGCGTTCATCAGGGCCTGAGCCACCAGCACGGTTTCTTCATCGCTCATATCGGGAGCGATCTTGATCGCCAATGGCACTCGCTTGCCGTGGCGCACTGCCAGGTCTTCCTGGCGCTGGCGCAATGCTTCGAGCAATTGCTTGAGGGAGTCGCCGAACTGCAGGCTGCGCAAGCCCGGGGTGTTGGGCGAGCTGACGTTGACGGTGACGTAGCTGGCGTGGGCGTAGACCTTGTCCAGGCAGATCAGGTAATCGTCCACCGCACGCTCTACCGGCGTGTCGAAATTCTTGCCGATGTTGATACCGAGGATGCCCTTGTACTTCGCCGCCTGAACCCGTGACAACAAATGGTCCACACCCAGATTGTTGAAGCCCATGCGGTTGATGATCGCCTCGGCTTCCGGCAGGCGGAAGATCCGGGGCTTGGGGTTACCCGGTTGCGGCCGAGGCGTCACGGTGCCGATTTCGACGAAACCGAAACCCAACTGCGCAAACCCGTCGATTGCCGCACCGTTCTTATCCAGGCCGGCCGCCAGCCCGACCGGATTGGGGAACTCAAGGCCCATCACCGACACCGGTACTTTCGCCGCAGCCTTGCATACCAGGCCATTGAGCCCCAGGCGGCCACCGGCACCGATCAGGTCCAGGGACAGATCGTGGGAGGTTTCCGGGGAGAGTTTGAACAACAGCTGGCGGGCCAGGGTATACATGGGCGGGCTAGACTCGGATGACGGCGAAAGGTGGCGCGATTATAGCCGGGGACACACGCTGCATGCGAGGCGTGCTGCCCAATCGTCAATTACGATGGGCCATCAATGCCTCATAACGCGCCCAGACTTTTTCAGCGTAACGCATGCGCAACGCATCACGCTCCGCCCCGGCGCCCGCTCCCACATTGTAGGAACCCACCGCCGTCCAGTTATAGCCGAAACGCTGAACGAACCCGGCAAGAATCGAGGCACCGACCTCCACCGACAAACACGGCTCGCTCAACAGCCGCTCTTCGGTAATGCCCAGCTTGAGCAGGCGAGGCAGGTGACTGCTGTTGATTTGCATCAAGCCGATATCATGCGTGCCATTAGCGTTGGCATAGTTGATCGCTTCTGCGCGGGACCCCGACTCTACCGCCGCGATGGCCTGCAGCAACTCCGGCTCGAAGTCGTAACGACGCGCCACTTCATCCCAGCAGTAGGCCAGGGCCTGGTTGCTGCCCATCAGCACACCCAGCATCAGGCCCCTGCCCCACACTTTAAACATTGCTGATCTGTCCGCACGCCGAACACACGTGCATGACGTGCTTGGGCTCAACGTTCCGGACCTGCACAGGGCAGGTAAAACGGTAGCCCTTGCCATACACGGTCTTGATAAACCCTTTGTCGGACTTCAAGTGTCTGCGCAAGGCGTAGATGCAACGTGTCAATGACTCATCAGCCACCTCGCCCCGGGGCCAGGCAAGCGCCAACAAGCGGTCCTTGGTCATCAACGAACCGCCGGAAACCAGCAACAGTCGGAGCACGCTCCCCTCTTTGGGCGGCAGTTGAATATCGGTTTCCCTACCCGTGAGCCGACCATCTTCATGCAAGGTCCAGTGAGCGAAAACCAGGGAATTTGTCGATTCTTCAATCCCGATGTCCATAAGGCGTCCTGCACATTCGACTGCTGACATTCAAATCCTTCTTGCTGTGACGGCTCACTCGCCCGATGCCATGACTATAAAAACCTGTCTCGCGTATCACGCTAGGAAAAACCCTATTCAGTCAGCGTTTTTCAGCGTCTCGTTGTAAGACAGTTCACCACTCAACCCGAACGAGGTAGCCATTCCTGATACACCTCATGCAATTCAACGCCTAACCGGTCCTCCAGCTGCACCAACTCACCCACAGCCATCAACTGCCCGTTGACCCGCACCTCCACGCAGTGGATGACCTCAGGCGCCAAAGGCAACACTTTCCCCGGCGCAAACGCAGCCAGACGCTTACGGCTGATCAATTGCTCCTGCAGCAGTATTTCCAGGTACATGGACAAACGCCTTTTATTCAGGGGGAACGCTCGCGGCCCGGCCTTACGAACGCACGTTGCACACGTTCATATTGCGCAGCCGTCAACGGCGGCGGCCCGGCCGGAGGCTTCGATTCGTCACGGCCCACATCCACCCGCCATGACGAGACTTCATTCAGTTGCCTGGGTACATCCAGTTCATCTACCAGCTTCTCGATCAGGCTTACCTGGGCCGGTTTGCCTTTGATCAAGAGGCTGTTGGTGTCCGCATAGGCGATCAGCGTCAGGTTCTTGTCCGCCAGCGGGCCCTTCTGCTCGCCGGCCAGCAGGCCTTGAATGATGGAGGCCATCCCCGGCACGCTGACCTTGCTCGCGCCGCTGCCATACTGCCGATCCTCGACGTGGGTATTGAATACCTGCACCACCCCGAAGGCGTGCGTCCCCACGCGCAGCTCACTGCGTTGGCGGTCCGTCAATTGCGCCAGCCGCAGCACCTGGTTGACATAGCTGGGTGGCCCGGACACGTAGAAGGTACGCACCCCGCTGTCGCGCAAGGGATAGCGCGATTCATCCAGCCCCGTTCGGCGCAAGATGCCGCGCAGTCGGTTGACTGAGATGTACCGCAACGTCACCACGGAGGTTCTCGCTTCAGTCGCGTTGTAGACGTGCACCGATTGCCCGTCGCTGTGCCAGATCAGGCCTTCACGCCGGGCCAGCGCCTCGAGGACCTGTTGGGGCGCCTCGAAATCGAAGGTCCCGCTGACACGCCTGGGCGCCGCCTCCCGACTGACCACCACAGGCAGACCCAGGGGCACCGACAATGCAGCGAAAAAACTGGCCAGGCTTTCATCGCTGGCCTGATACGGCTCGCCCCAGGCAACCCGGCTGAGCAGCAACAGCACCACCCACAGCAGCGTGCTACCGAGGCAGTGGCGGTTCGTCGGAATGGGAGATTCAGCATGCACCTTGGTTTTCCTGGGGCGGTAGAACGCGAAAGAGCGGCCATACTGAGAGGCAGGCGAGGTTCAATCATGATGGAAAGCTGACGGCTGCCCCGTGGCATGTGCCTTGCTATGCACTCTCTATCAGGGCGCGCGCCAACGACGGAGCGGGCCTACGGACAAAGGCGTCGTTTCCCTGCAATGGCTGGTATCGCCATCCGAGGGCACGACGCTTTTTTTTGAGAGAAAAGGTAGGTGTGGATGAACGATTCGGTCGGCAACAGCCCGGTGATCCCGGCGCTGGCCTGGGTAAACGGTAGTGACGCGCCGGAAAAGAGCAGTCTCGACCTGGGGTTCATGGCCTTGACTGATTGCGCCTCGCTGGTGGTCGCCGCCACCCAGGGGTTTGCGCAACCCTACGGCCTCACGCTCAACCTCAAGCGTCAAACGTCCTGGGCCAACCTGCGCGACAAACTGGTCAGCGGTGAGCTGGACGCCGCCCACAGCCTGTACGGGCTGATCTATGCCGTGCACCTGGGCATCGGCGGCGTTGCTCCGAGCCCGATGGCGGTGCTGATGGGGCTGAACCAGAACGGGCAGAGCATCAACCTGTCCCGTGGGCTGCAACAGCAAGGCGTGGTCACTCCTGAGGCATTGGAGCGTCATGTGCACCAAAGCCGTACAAAACTCACCTTCGCCCAGACTTTTCCCACCGGCACCCACGCCATGTGGCTGTATTACTGGCTGGCGAGCCAGGGCATCCACCCGCTGCGGGACGTGGACAGCGTGGTGGTCCCCCCGCCGCAAATGGTTGCGCACCTGCAAGCCGGTCGTATCGACGGCCTGTGCGTCGGTGAACCCTGGTGCGCCAGCGCCGTCAAGCAGAACCAGGGCTTCACCCTGGCGACCAGCCAGTCGATCTGGCCGAATCATCCGGAAAAAGTCCTGGGCTGTACCCAGGCCTTCGTCGACCAATACCCCAATACCGCCCGTGTGCTGGTGATGGCGATTCTCGAAGCCAGCCGTTTTATCGAAGCGAGCACGCAAAACCGTCGCTCCACCGCCCAGCTGCTCAGCGCCCGCGAGTACCTCGACGCACCGCTGGACTGTATCGAACCGCGCCTGCTGGGCAATTACGAAGATGGCCTGGGCAACCAGTGGCAGGACCCGCATGCGCTGCGTTTTTTCGACGATGGCGCGGTCAATCTGCCCTACCTTTGCGACGGCATGTGGTTCATGACCCAGTTCCGCCGCTGGGGCCTGTTGCGCGAAGACCCGGATTACCTTGAGGTTGCCCGCCAAGTGCAACAACTGGATGTGTACCGTCAAGCCGCCAGCGCCGTCGGCGTCCCGCCCCATGACGAAGACATGCGCAGCAGCCAGTTGATCGACGGCAAGGTCTGGGACGGCTCCGACCCCGCCGGCTATGCCCGCAGCTTCCGTCTGCACGCCATGGCGGACGACACCAGCCGCCAAGCGCTGCGTTGACAGGAGCACGACCATGCTGCGAATCCTGTTGATCAACGACACCCCGCGCAAAGTCGGTCGGCTCAAAGCCGCGTTGACCGAGGCCGGTTTTGAGGTGATCGATGAATCCGGCCTGACCATCGACTTGCCCGCGCGCGTCGAAACGGTGCGCCCCGACGTGATCCTGATCGATACCGAGTCACCCGGCCGCGATGTGATGGAGCAGGTGGTGCTGGTCAGCCGCGATCAACCCCGCCCTATCGTGATGTTTACCGACGAGCACGACCCGAATGTCATGCGCCAGGCGATCAAGTCCGGGGTCAGTGCCTACATCGTCGAAGGCATCCAGGCACAGCGCCTGCAACCAATCCTCGATGTGGCCATGGCACGCTTCGAAAGCGACCAGGCCCTGCGCGCCCAGCTTCACGCCCGCGATCAACAGTTGGCGGAGCGCAAGCGCATCGAGCTGGCCAAAGGACTGCTGATGAAAATGAAGGACTGCAATGAGGAAGAGGCCTACACCCTCATGCGCCGCCAGGCCATGAGCCGCCAGCAGAAACTGATCCAGGTCGCCGAACAGATTATTGCCATGAGCGAATTGCTCGGGTGATGTGGCGCGGCTCTTGCTAAAGAACCTCTACAGGTAGCCAACGGCGGTTGCCCAATCCACGACAAAGACGTCGCACACCCGGTTTGCCCTCGCGGACCCGGTGGCGGCGTTTTTTCGTTTTAGACCCAACCGTTGAGGTGCGTGATGAAATCAAGCTTCTGGAAATCCGGGCACACCCCGACCCTGTTTGCCGCGTTCCTGTATTTCGACCTGAGCTTCATGGTCTGGTACCTGCTGGGCCCGCTGGCGGTACAGATTGCCGCCGACCTGCACCTGACCACTCAACAGCGCGGCCTGGTGGTCGCCACGCCGATTCTGGCGGGCGCGGTGTTGCGCTTTCTCATGGGCATGCTGGCCGACAAGCTGTCGCCCAAGACCGCCGGGCTGATCGGCCAGGTGATTGTCATTGTCGCGTTGTTCTGCGCCTGGAAACTGGGCATTCACAGCTACGAGCAAGCCCTGCTGCTGGGCCTGTTCCTCGGCATGGCCGGTGCCTCGTTTGCCGTCGCCCTGCCGCTGGCCTCGCAATGGTACCCGGCCGAGCACCAAGGCAAAGCCATGGGCATCGCCGGCGCCGGCAACTCCGGCACCGTGTTTGCGGCCTTGCTGGCCCCGGTACTGGCGGCGGCCTTTGGCTGGAGCAATGTGTTCGGCTTCGCGCTGATTCCGCTGATCCTCACCCTGATCGTGTTCGCCTGGCTCGCCCGCAATGCCCCGCAACGCCCGAAAGCCAAGTCGATGGCCGACTACTTCAAAGCCCTGGGTGATCGCGACAGTTGGTGGTTCATGTTCTTCTACAGCGTGACCTTTGGCGGCTTCATCGGCCTGGCCAGCGCCCTGCCCGGCTACTTCAACGATCAGTACGGCCTGAGCCCGGTGACCGCCGGCTACTACACCGCAGCCTGTGTCTTCGGTGGCAGCCTGATGCGCCCCCTGGGCGGTGCCCTGGCGGACCGTTTCGGCGGGATCAAGACCCTGCTCGGCATGTACAGCGTGGCGGTGATCTGTATTGCGGCGGTGGGTTTCAACCTGCCCAGTTCCTACGCCGCGCTGGCGCTTTTCGTCTGCACCATGCTCGGCCTTGGCGCCGGGAATGGCGCATTGTTCCAACTGGTGCCACAGCGTTTTCGCAGTGAGATCGGCGTGATGACCGGTTTGATCGGCATGGCCGGCGGCATTGGCGGCTTTGTGCTGGCAGCCGGCATGGGTGCGATCAAACAGAGTACCGGCAGTTACCAGGTGGCCCTGTGGCTGTTCGCCAGCCTCGGCGTGCTGGCCTGGTTTGGCCTGCACGGCGTCAAGCGTCGCTGGAGAACCACCTGGGGCTCGGCTGCCGTGACCGCTGCGCGCGTCTGATGAGCCTGCAACTGAGCGTCGCCCAGGCCAGTGCGATCGGCCCACGGGCGGAAAACCAGGACGCGCTGCGGGTGGTCACGCCCATGGCGGAACTGGCCGCGAGCAAAGGCTACCTGTGCGCGTTGGCCGACGGTGTCAGCCAATGCGCCGATGGCGGCCTGGCCGCACGCTCGACCCTGCAGGCGCTGGCCCTGGACTACTACGCCACGCCGCAGACCTGGGGCGTGGCCCAGGCGCTGGAACGTTTACTGGTCGCGCAGAATCGCTGGCTGCAAGCCAATGGCGGCGGCCAGCCGCTGCTGACCACCCTCAGCGCCCTGGTGTTTCGTGGCCAGCGTTTCACCCTGGCCCACGTCGGCGATTGCCGCGCCTATCGCTGGCTGGACGGCGAGCTGCAGCGCATCAGCGAAGACCATGTGTGGGAGCAACCGGGCATGCAGCATGTGCTCAAGCGTGCCCTCGGCCTGGACCAACATTTGGTGCTGGATTTTCTCGACGGAGAACTGCGCGCCGGCGAGTGTTTCCTGCTACTCAGTGACGGGGTCTGGGCCACGTTGGGCGACCACAGCATCCGCGCGATTCTGCGCGAGCAAAGCGACTTGGACCTGGCGGTCAACACTCTGGTGAATGCCGCGCACTTGGCAGGAAGCCAGGACAACGCCAGCGCCTTGCTGGTGCGCATCGATGCCCTCGGCGCCGCCACGCTGGGCGACGCACTGGTGCAGTTGCAGCAGTGGCCGCTGCCGCCGCTGCTCAAGGCCGGGCAACGCTTCGAAGGTTGGCAGGTGCACAGCCTGTTGGCGCAGAGCCGACAGTCATTGCTGTATCGGGTGGAGGATGATCAGCAGCGGCCCTGGTTGCTGAAAACCTTGCCGCTCAATCGCGAAGCAGACACTGACGCCGCCCAGGCCCTGCTCTCGGAAGAATGGTTTCTGCGCCGGGTCGCCGGCCGCGCATTCCCTGAAGTGCATGCCGCCAGCGGGCGTCAGCATTTGTACTACGTGATGCGTGAATATCCGGGGCAAACCCTGGGCGAATTGTTCAAGCGCCAGGGCCCATTGCCCCTGGCTCAATGGCAGTCCATCGCCGAGCGTTTGCTGCGCGCGGTGGGCCTGCTGCACCGCCGGCAGATCCTGCACCGCGATATCAAGCCGGAAAACCTGTTGCTGGGGGATGACGGTGAACTGCGCGTGCTGGATTTCGGCCTGGCCTACTGCCCAGGGCTGTCCGAAGATCGTGCGCATGTGCTGCCCGGCACCCCGAGTTTTATCGCGCCGGAGTCGTTCAATGGCGAGCGGCCTACGGCGCAACAGGATTTGTACAGTGTCGGCGTCACGCTCTATTACCTGCTGACCGGCCACTATCCCTACGGCGAAATCGAAGCTTTCCAACGTCCGCGCTTCACTCAGGCGGTCAGCGCCAGCCGCTACCGTCCCGACTTGCCCGACTGGTTGCCCGCGAGCCTCGAACGGGCCGTGGCCGCGCAACCGCAGCAACGTTATGAAACCGCCGAAGAATGGCTGCTGGTGCTGGAACAGGCCGACCGCCGTGAGCTGAGCGTGCGCGCCCGCCCCTTGCTGGAGCGTGAACCGCTGAAGGTCTGGCAAACCCTGGCGATGGCTTCGCTGCTGATCAATCTGGTGCTGCTCTACTGGCTTTTGCACCACTAACGGGCAAAACCCTGCGGCATTCGCGCTAAATGCCCAATAAAACTGGGGGCATCGGCACTTGGCACAGCTGCTGCATTAGCTATCCCAACAACCCACATATAGCCGCTCCTTCAACGTCGAAGGGCCGAGCTTCCCGAGAGAACGGGACCAGGACAAAGGCGTCCTCGCTAGGTAACTAGCGGGGACGCCTTTTTTTGTTTGCGCGTGATTGGTCGGAGAGCGACATGAAAAAACTCAAACTGGTGATGATCGGCAACGGCATGGCCGGGGTTCGCACCCTGGAAGAACTGCTCAAGCTCAGCAGCGAGCTCTATGACATCACCGTGTTCGGCGCCGAGCCCCACACCAACTACAACCGCATCCTGCTGTCGCCGGTATTGGCCGGCGAGCAGACCTTCGAAGAGATCGTGCTCAACGACCTGGACTGGTACCTCGATAACAACGTCAAGCTGCTGCTCAACCGCAAGGTGGTGCAGATCGACCGAGTGAAACGCCGGGTCATCGCCGAAGACGGTACCGAAGCCGAATACGATCGCCTGCTGATCGCCACCGGTTCCACCCCGTTTATCCTGCCCATTCCCGGCAACACCTTGCAGGGCGTGATCGGCTACCGCGATATTGCCGACACCCAGGCCATGATCGACACCGCCAAGACCCACAAGCACGCCGTCGTCATCGGTGGTGGGCTGCTGGGCCTTGAGGCCGCCAACGGCTTGATGCTGCGCGGCATGCAGGTGACTGTGGTGCACATCGGTGAATGGCTGCTGGAACGGCAACTGGACAAAACCAGCGGCCAACTGCTGCAAACCGAGCTGGAAAGCCGTGGCCTGGTATTCCGCCTGTGCGAACAGACCCAGGCCTTGCACGATGCCGGCAACGGCCGGGTCGGCTCGGTGCAGTTCAAAAATGGCGACATCATTCCCGCCGACCTGGTGGTGATGGCCGCTGGTATCCGCCCCAACACCGAACTTGCGGAAAAGTCCGGCATCCCCTGCAACCGTGGGATTCTGGTCAACGACACGATGCAAACCTACGACCCGCGCATCTATGCCATCGGCGAATGCGCCAGCCACCGTGGGATTGCCTACGGCCTGGTGGCGCCGCTGTTCGAACAGGCCAAGGTCTGCGCCAACCATCTCGCCCAGCTGGGTTTCGCCACTTATAAAGGTTCGGTCACCTCCACCAAACTGAAAGTCACCGGAATCGACCTGTTCTCCGCCGGAGACTTCATGGGCGGCGAAGGCACTGAAACCATCACCCTCTCCGACCCCATCGGCGGCGTGTACAAAAAACTGGTGATCAAGGACGACATCCTGGTCGGCGCCTGCCTGTACGGCGATACCGCCGACGGCGGTTGGTATTTCCGCCAGATCCGTGAGAACCACGCGATTGGCGAGATTCGCGACCATTTGATGTTTGGCGAAAATGCACTGGGCGATGTAGGCCATCAGGGCCAGGACAAAGCCATGAGCATGGCCGACAATGCCGAGGTCTGCGGCTGCAATGGCGTGTGCAAGGGCACCATCGTCAAGGCGATCCAGGAACAAGGGCTGTTCAGCGTCGATGAGGTGAAAAAGCACACCAAGGCCGCCAGCTCCTGCGGGTCTTGCGCGGGGCTGGTGGAGCAGATCCTGATCAACACCGTGGGCGGCGCCGCCGACGTCAAACCCAAGAGCGAAAAAGCCATCTGCGGTT
Source organism: Pseudomonas sp. R2-37-08W (assembly GCF_003851705.1). NCBI lineage: Bacteria > Pseudomonadati > Pseudomonadota > Gammaproteobacteria > Pseudomonadales > Pseudomonadaceae > Pseudomonas > Pseudomonas sp. R2-37-08W. Next base: position 4,222,586 of record NZ_CP027728.1, read on the forward strand.
GCAGCGACCTCAACCACGGGCAAATCCGCCAGGCCATTCGCGACCAGCACCTGCTGACCATCGCCGGCACCATGAGCTACCTGAACTGGCGCACGCCCAACGGTTGCGCCACCTGCCGCCCGGCGCTGAACTACTACCTGATTTCCACCTGGCCGGGCGAAGCCAAGGACGACCCGCAGTCGCGCCTGATCAACGAGCGCGCCCACGCCAACATCCAGAAAGACGGCACCTATTCCGTCGTCCCACGCATGTGGGGCGGCGTGACCAATCCGTCGGAGCTGCGCCGTATCGCCGATGTGGCCGACAAGTACAACGTGCCCATGGTCAAGGTGACCGGCGGCCAGCGCATCGACTTGCTTGGCATCAAGAAGCAGGACTTGCCCGGCGTCTGGAAAGACCTCGACATGCCGTCCGGGCATGCCTACGGCAAATCCATCCGTACCGTGAAGACCTGCGTGGGCAGCGAGTTCTGCCGCTTCGGTACGCAAAACTCCACGCAACTGGGCATCGAGCTGGAGCACGACCTGTTCAATATGTGGTCGCCGCACAAGGTCAAGCTGGCGGTGTCCGGCTGCCCTCGCAATTGTTCGGAAGCGGGCATCAAGGACGTGGGAATCATCGGCGTGGACTCGGGCTGGGAGATGTATATCGGCGGTAACGGCGGGATCAAGACCGAAGTCGCGGAGTTCTTCGTCAAGCTCAAGACCGCCGAGGAAGTGCGCGAATACAACGGCGCATTCCTGCAGTTGTACCGCGAAGAAGCCTTTTACCTTGAGCGCACCGTGCATTACCTGCAGCGGGTGGGCATGGACCATATCAAGAAAGCCGTGCTCGAAGACCCGGCCCGGCGCCAGGCCCTCAACGAGCGCCTGCAGTTTTCGCTGTCGTTCGAGCAAGACCCCTGGAAAGAACGCCTGGAACAGCCGCTGCTGAAAAAAGAATTCGACGTTATCCCGATCAAGCAATTGGAGGTGCCAGCATGAACTGGCTGGATATCTGCGCCCTGGAAGAAATCAACGCATTGGGCTCGCGCATCATCAACGGGCCCAAGGGCGACATTGCGATTTTTCGCACCAGCGACGATGAGGTCTTCGCCCTCGATGACCGTTGTCCGCACAAAGGCGGGCCGCTGTCCCAAGGTTTGATCTATGGCAAGCGCGTGGCCTGCCCGCTGCACAATTGGCAGATCGACCTGGCGTCCGGCGAAGCCCAGGCGCCGGATATCGGTTGCGCCCATCATCACCTCGCCCGCGTGGAAAACGGCCGAGTGATGCTGGCCCTGCGGGACGCAGGGTGATGGACCGCCAGGTCACCGCGTCCACCTGCTGTTATTGCGGGGTGGGCTGCGGCGTGCTGATTGAGCATGACGGCACCCGGATCCTCGGCGTGCAAGGCGATCCGGACCACCCGGCCAACTTTGGCAAGCTGTGCAGCAAGGGCGCCAGCCTGCATCTGACCGGTGACCTCGACGCCCGCGCCTTGTACCCGGAGTTGCGCTTGGGCAAAGACCTGGCCCGCGCCCGTACCGACTGGGATACCGCCCTGGAACATGCGGCCACGGTATTTGCCGAGACCATCGCCGCGCACGGTCCGGACAGCGTGGCCTTCTACATCTCCGGGCAATTGCTGACCGAGGACTACTACAGCTTCAACAAACTGGCGCGCGCCCTGGTCGGCACCAACAATATCGACAGCAACTCGCGGCTGTGCATGTCCTCAGCCGTCGTTGGATACAAGCGCAGCCTGGGCGCCGATGCCCCACCCTGCAGCTATGAAGACCTGGACACCAGCGACTGCGTGATGATCGTCGGCAGTAACATGGCCTACGCTCATCCAGTGTTGTTCCGACGCTTGGAAGAAGCCAAGGCGCGCCGCCCACAGATGAAAGTCGTGGTGATCGACCCACGGCGCACAGACACCTGCGAACTGGCTGACCTGCACCTGGCGATACTGCCGGGGACCGACGTCGCGCTGTTTCATGGGATTTTGCATCTGCTGCTGTGGGAAGACTGGATCGACCGCGATTTTATCCAGGCGCATACCGACGGCCTGGCCGAGCTGAAACGTCTGGTGCATGACTACACGCCGCAGATGGTCACGCAACTGTGCGGGATCAGCGTCGAACAGTTGCGCCTGTGCGCACAGTGGGTGGGCACCTCCAGTAGCTTTTTGTCGCTGTGGTGCATGGGGTTGAACCAATCTACTGCGGGCAGTGCAAAAAACAGCGCGCTGATCAACCTGCACCTGGCCACCGGTACGATTGGCCGGCCAGGCTGCGGGCCGTTTTCCCTGACCGGCCAACCCAATGCCATGGGCGGGCGCGAGACCGGCAGCTTGTCGAATTTGCTGCCTGGGCATCGCGACGCCGCCAACCCCGAACATCGCGCAGAAGTCGCCGCTTATTGGGGCGTCGATCAACTGCCCGCTAGCACCGGCCTCACGGCCATCGAACTGTTCGAGCAGGTGCAGGCGGGCAAGATCAAAGCGTTGTGGATCGCCTGCACCAACCCCGCCCAATCATTGCCGGACCAGAATGCCGTGCGTGCAGCCTTGGCGACATGTCCGTTTGTGGTATTGCAGGAAGCGTTTCGAACCACCGAGACCGCCGCCTACGCCGACCTGCTGTTGCCCGCCGCCAGCTGGGGTGAAAAAGAAGGCACGGTGACCAACTCCGAACGGCGTATTTCCCACGTGCGACGCGCCATCAGCGCACCGGGAGAAGCGTGGCCGGATTGGGCGATTACGGTGGATTTCGCCCGACGCCTGGAGCGTCGTCTGCGGCCGGGCCTGAGCAGCCTGTTTGCCTTTGAGCAACCGGCGCAGATTTTTGACGAGTTCAAGCTGCTGACGCAGGACCGCGACCTGGATTTGTCAGGCATCAGCCATGCCCTGCTTGACCGGCTCGGTCCGCAACAGTGGCCGTTTCCCAGGGGTGCACAGGCCGGAACGCCGCGCCTCTACGTGGATGGCATTTTCCCCACCGCTAATGGCCGTGCGCAGTTTGTCGCCGACCCTTACCGCGCCGCCAAGGAGCAGCGTGACGCACGCTTCCCCTTGACCCTGATCACCGGCCGCCTGCGCGACCAATGGCACGGCATGAGCCGTACCGGCACGGCAGCGCAGTTGTTCGGGCATGTCAGCGAAGCGCTGTTGAGCCTGCACCCGGACGAGTTGCGCCGTCACCGCTTCAAAGAAGGCGACCTGGTCAGCCTGAAAAGCCGTCGAGGCAATGTCATCGTCGCGGTCACCAGCGATGACAGCGTGCGCCCCGGCCAGGCGTTCCTGCCCATGCATTGGGGCGACCGTTTTCTCAAAGGCGGCGTCAACGTGCTGACCCAGCCGGCGTGCGACCCGTTGTCGAAACAGCCGGAGCTCAAACACAGCGGTGTGCGCCTGGAAGCGGTGCAACTGCCGTGGCAGCTGTTTGCGCTGATTGAGGGCGATGTGCAGCGACATTTCGAAGCCCTGCGCCCGCTCTGTGAGGGTTTTTCCTACGTCAGCCTGAGCCTGTCCGGACGTGAGCGTCCCGCGTTGCTGGTACGCGCAGCCCATACCGAGGCGCCAGACCTGCAGTTGCTGAACCGCATCGACCAGTTGCTTGGGCTCAATGACGGCCCGGTGATGGCGTATGACGACCCGCGCCGTTCCATCGGTAAACGGGTAAAAATCGAAAAAGGCCGCATTACCGCGTTGCGCCTGGCCGGCGAAACCCTCGCCCGCCATTGGCTGCAGAGCCTCTGGCTGGAAGGCCGCGCCGACGATCAATTACGCCGCTGGCTATTGGCGCCGTTAAGCGCGCCACCGGGGGGTGCCGCAGCCAGCAGCAAGGTCCTGTGCAACTGCATAAATGTCAGCGAAAACACAGTTTGCGCCGGGATCGCCCGTGGCCTGGACCTGAATGGGCTCAAACAAGAACTGGGGTGCGGCACGCAGTGCGGCTCCTGCGTGCCGGAAATCAAACGTCTTTTGGCCGCCAGCCCGCAGCCAATCGCAATCAGTCTGTGAGGTAACAACATGAGCGCAAAAGTTTGGCTGGTAGGCGCCGGGCCCGGTGATCCGGAATTGCTCACCCTCAAAGCGGTAAGGGCCCTGCATGAAGCCGACGTGGTGTTGATCGACGATCTGGTCAACGCGGCCGTGCTGGAGCACTGCGCCGATGCGCGCGTGATCACCGTCGGCAAGCGTGGCGGCTGTCGTTCCACGCCGCAGGATTTTATTCACCGCCTGATGCTGCGTTACGCGCGCCAGGGTAAGTGCGTGGTGCGGCTTAAAGGTGGCGACCCGTGCATTTTCGGCCGGGGTGGCGAAGAGGCAACCTGGCTGCGCGAACGTGGAGTCGAGGTGGAGTTAGTCAACGGCATCACCTCAGGGCTGGCCGGAGCGACGAATTGCGATATCCCGTTGACGTTGCGCGGTGTAAGCCGTGGCGTGACGCTGGTCACGGCGCATACCCAGGACGACAGCAGCCTGAATTGGCGCGCACTGGCCGAGGGGGGCACGACGCTGGTGGTGTATATGGGCGTCGCCAAGCTGGAAGAGATTCGGCAACAGTTGCTGGAAGGTGGCATGGCTGCGGATATGCCGGTGGCGATGATCGAAAATGCGTCGTTGCCCGAGCAGCGCGAATGCCGTAGCGACCTCGCCGCCATGCATGAAGACGCGCAGGCGTTTGCGCTGAAGAGCCCGGCGATCCTGGTGATTGGCCGTGTTGCCAGCGCAGCCCAGATGGCTTGCGCCGCAGCAGCCGCCAGCGCCTGAGGCAAATCACAGGCAAAAAAAAGCCCGGCCTAAGCCGGGCTTTTTGTGAAACTCGGCTAATTACTTAGCTTGAGCTTCAACCGCTGCTTCTACGCGACGGTTTACAGCGCGACCAGCTTCAGTTGCGTTGTCAGCAACTGGGCGGGATTCGCCGTAACCTACGGAGGTGATGCGGCTAGGAGCTACGCCATCTTTAACCAGGACTTGCTTAACAGCGTCAGCACGACGCTGGGACAGCTTCTGGTTGTAAGCGTCTGGACCTACGGAGTCAGTGTGACCAGCAACTTCTACGTTGGTGTCTGGGTACTGAGCCATGAAGTCGGCCAGGTTTTTGACGTCGCCGTAGCTGTTAGGCTTAACAACCGACTTGTCGAAGTCGAACTTAACGTCCAGCTCAACACGAACAACCTGAGCAACCGGAGCTTCTGGCTCTGGAACTGGCTCTGGAGCTGGTGCTGGGGTAGGAGCTGGAGCAGCAGCGCCAGCGTTACCGCCGAAGTTCACGCCCAGGCCAACCAGTGCGGAGTAGTCCCACTTGCCGTTGTCCAGACCGTAGTCAGCTTCAACACCAGCACGAGCGTACAGGTTGTTGGTGAAGTAGTACTTCACGCCGGTACCGATGGTAGCGAAAGTGGTCTGGTCGCGACCGCTGTGACCGTCAGCTTTTACGTTGCCACGGCTCTGGTGGCCGAAACCGCCTTCAACGTATGGACGCAGGCTGTCAACGCCAGCTTGACCGAAGTGATATTGGGCAACCAGGCTGCCGGTATCACCTTTGATCTTCTGGCTACCAGTACCGTCGTTCGAACGGGTGTGGTTAGTCTTGTCGTAGGACAGGTTCAAGGACAGGTCGTCGGTCAAGAAGTAACCGATGCGAGCGCCAGGATTGAAGCCGTCTTCGATGTGCTTGACGCTATCGTTGTACTGCTTCTTGTAGAACAGCTCGCCTTCAACTGCGCCTTGGCCTTGTGCCAGAACGCCGAAAGAAGTAGCGGCAATAAGAGAACCAATGGCCAAGCCCAAGGTGTTTTTCAGTTTCATCCGTTAAATCCCCATCTGGTGATTGTAAAGCAGTCCCACAAACCGGGGGACAACTCGGCGACAAGTCTAACAGAACTTGCCTACACGTAAGAGATATTTGCTACGCACTAAGTTTCAGTCTCGCCCGCAAATTTCTCACGTAATTTATCAAGAGCACGTTTGTAACGCATTTTTGTAGCACTCAAGCCCATATGCATGATGTCAGCGATTTCCTGAAATTCCAATTCTGCGACGAAACGTAGCACCAGAATTTCACGGTCAATCGGGTTCACATGCACCAGCCAGCGATCAAGTCCGCCCTTTTCCTCGGGTGCCGGCGCCTTTTCCTCAGACGCCTCCTCAAGGGGGTCCAGACTCAAAGCGTCCATCAAGCGACGCTTTCGCCGTTCCTTCCGATACTGCGTGATGCACTCGTTGTAGGTGATGCTGTAGAGCCAGGTCTTGAACTTCGATTTGCCCTCGAAGTTCTTCAGGCCGTACAGCACCTTGAGCATCACTTCCTGACAGACATCATCCGCATCTCTATCGTTCCCCAAATACCTTGAACAAACGTTGAACAGAGTGCGTTGATACCTGCGCATCAATTCTTCGTACGCGCGTGTTACGTGAAACAGCTCCGTGTGCGAACGCGCGACCAACTCCTCATCAGAGAGCTCACGGGGGTCATAGCGCGTGGACAGCGTTTGGGCTTTATTCAAAACAAGTCGTGCCGGCAGTCAGGTCAATGTCCGCTGCAACCCGGTCAGCCGGGTTCGCGGCGGCGTACATTAGCAGGGTTTGCCGGTTTAGCGGCTACTGACCTGCTGCTCCAGGAGAATCCGGTTGGACAGCGACACCAGTTCTCCGTCATCGGTCAGCACGGTCGTCTTGACTGTGCCGATCTCCTCGATTTGCCCTTCAACCTCGCCCACACGCACCTGTTGCCCAACTTGATACAGCTCACGCACATAGATTCCCGCAAGAATCTGACCGGCAATTTCCCGGCTTCCCAACCCCATGGCCAGCGCAACGGCCAGACCAACGGTAATCAAAACGATCACAATAACGTGGTTCAGCAGGTCAGTCTTGACCTCCAATTGGCTGATCGCGACGGAAATGCTGATGATGATCACCAGCCCCTGGGCAATCCGCCCCAGGCCTGCCGCGTAGTCCAGCCCGACGCCTTCAGCGGCTCCGCGCACCAGGCCATTGGCCAGTTGCGCGAGCAAAACACCTACCAGCAACACCAGCGCGCCGCCGAAAACTTTCGGCAAATACAGTGCCAGCATGTCGAGCGTAGCTGAAACTCGCTCAAGTCCAAGGGACTGAGCCGCAGAAACCAGGAAAATCAGTAGAACGAACCAATAAACGATCTTGCCGATCAGCGTAGAGATCGGCACTTGCAGCCCGGCGCGGCCCAGCAGCTTGGTCAGGCCGGTGCCGGCCATCAGGCGATCCAGCCCGAGTTTGGCGAGCAATTTGGACAGCAGGGTGTCGAGCAACTTGGCCACGACAAAGCCCAGCAATACCAGGACCAGGGCACCAAACAGGTTGGGAATGAAATTCGCCACCTTGGTCCACAATGCGGTCATCGCGGTGACCAGGCTCTGGGTCCAGAGATCAAGTTCCATATTCAGTCAGCCTTATCAGCAGTGCGAGCAAGAGGTTTATTACGGGAAACCGGTGACACATGGGCCGAACCGTTGTTCAGGGCCATCATCAATGCCGGCACCCAGCGCCCGAGCAGACCGAACAGGTCACCCGCCCCTACCTGACGGTTGGCGGTTTTCAGTACGCGACCCAGGCAAGCGTCGTCATCACGGTTGGATGGCGAAGCATTGAGCATGTCACGTAAAGACTGTTCGAACGGATCGTGCATAAGAGACCTCTCGCAAGTGATTTAAAAGACGAGGGTAAAATTCATCGGGTCACATCGGCCCTTTCCTACGTTCAGCTCATATTCAGTTCAAACCCAGCGCAACCGTCGAAACAACCACCATTGCCCCAGGGCCACGCAGACCATCAGCAAGCAGGCAATCATGAATCCGTAGGGGCTGCTGGAAAACGGTATCCCCCCCACATTGATGCCCAGCAGGCCGGTCAAAAAACTCATCGGCAAGAAGATGCCGGTGATGATTCCGAAACGGTACATCGTGCGGTTCATGCGCAGGCTCAAGCGCCGGTCTTCGGCCTCAAGCACAAGCCCCACGCGCTCCCTGGCCAATTCGAGCTCTTCCAGGTAACGGGTCAGGCTGTTGTGCAATTCGTTCCAGTAGTCGGCGTCGTCTTCACAGAACCACGCCAGTTTGATCCGCGTCAGTTGCGCGAAAATATCCCGTTGCGGCGCCAGAAAACGCTTGAGCCCGGCCGCTCGCCGACGGATCTGCAAGACGCTGCCGTGCTCCGGCGTATACCGTTCGTCGGCATCGAGTTTTTCTTCCTCGGAATCGACAATTTCGGACAGCCCGGTGACCAGATCCTGCACTTTGTTGGTCAGGTACTGCGCCATATAAAGGATGAGTTCAGACGCAGTTCTTGGCCCCTTACCCTCGGCCAGTTGCACCAACAGCTCATCAGTGGCGCGCAGCGGGCGCAAACGCAGGGAAATCACACGACTTGCCGCTGCGAAGATACGTACCGAAACCATGTCCTCCGGTTCCGCGCCGGGGTTGAGATTGATCCCACGCAAAAACAGCAGCAGTTCGGCATCCGGTAACGGCAGCAGCCGCGGACGGGTGTTTTCTTCCAGCAGGAGGTCACACGCAAATTCGCTCAAACCGCTGGATTTGCGCAGCCAGGTCTGGGTTTGAGGGTGGCTGCGGTCCCAATGCAGCCACAGGCTTTCCTGAGGCTGCAGTTGCAACGCGTCAAGCTCAGTCCGGGCAATCGAACGCGCACCGCCTTTACCGTCCAGCACCAGGGCATGCACCAGCCCCCATTGCGCGTTTTCTTCCTCGAACATCCTCATCCCTTTCGGCTACTGCGTTTATTCAGGCATTTTCAGTGGGCTGGGCGAGACGATCACACCGTTGTTATCGGCATACACGTATTCGCCTGGGCGGAACGTCACGCCCGCAAAGGTCACCACCACGTTCAGGTCGCCAAGGCCGCGCTTGTCGGTTTTCATCGGATGGGAAGCCAGGGCCTGCACGCCCAGATCGGTCTGGGCAATCACATCGACGTCGCGGATGCACCCGTAGATCACCATGCCTTCCCAGCCGTTTTTCGCGGCTTTCTCGGCGATCAGGTCACCCAGCAACGCACGCCGCAGCGAACCACCGCCATCGACTACCAATACCTTGCCGGTACCCGGCTGCTCGGCCTGTTCCTTGACCAGGGAGTTATCTTCGAAGCACTTGATGGTGACAATTTCGCCGCCGAAGGAATCTCGGCCACCGAAGTTGCTGAACATCGGCTCGACCACCTGTACCAGCTCCGGGTACGCGTCGCACAGGTCGGGGGTCACGTAATGGTTCATCGAGAAACTCCTGTCGTCAAAAATGAAGTCGGACATCCCACGGTGTACATCAGAAAAACGTCTTGCAACAGGCATTCTTTAAGGGCTTGGCCGGTAATGGCGGCCATGATCAGACTCACCTGCGCGTAACGCAATGGCTGTTACGCGACTGAATATGACCAGAAGCGCCTGAGGCGTCATATCTTAGCCGCAACCACTCAAGAGTGAAACGCCCCCGGTAGAGCGCTTCGTTAAACCGCAACAGCCACCTCGGGCCGGGAGCCGAACAAAGGTGTCAACGGGTCTTTCAACCAGCGTTCCACCAACGGCCACACTTCGGCCTGTGCGGCTTTGCTGACCAGCATTTGTACATGCCCGAAATCCTCGCTGAAACCCTGCCGACGCCCCAAGCAGAGGTATTGGCGATGCTCGCTGCCGACTTGCTCGAACAGCTTGCGACACGCCCAGTCCGGATCTTGCCGGTCGCCTGCCGCGCTGACCGCCAACAGCGGCACGTCGACTTCTGCCAGGCCTTTCCACCAATCACGCTCGGCGTCGCCAAAGCGGCCGAACAGGCCATTCCATCGCATGGCTTCGATCATCACGCCGGCCGGCTCATCCTCGGGCCCGCGTTTGAATCGTGGGCCGGACACCTGGGCAAGACGCTTCAAGATAAATCGACCGCCCCATTCCACCGGTGGAATTTTCAACGGCCAGTGCGTGCGGCTGACCTGGCAGCCAAAGATCGCCACCGAAGCCACCCACTGCGCGCTCAGGTATTGCCCGCCCAGCGCGGCAACCAACGTGGTGGCGCCGAGGGAGTGCCCGATCCAGTGCGCAGCCTGCCCGCTTTGCTCGTGCACAAACGCACCAATGGCCGGCAAATCGTAACGTGCATAATCGGCGACCCGGTTGCGGGCGTAGTCGTGGTTGCGCTTGGACAGGCCATGGCCGCGCATTTCCGGGATCCATACATCAAACCCCTGGCGTGCCAGGTGAGCCCCCAAACCGATGCCCTTGGGCGAATACCAGAAGCGCCGATTGGAAAAACTGCCATGCAAGAAAATAACCGGCGTGCCCCGGTTTTCCGGGACATCGGCCAGGCCCAAACGGGTAACCGCCAGCTCGACGGTACCGTCGGGGCTGTTACCGGGCTTGAGGCGGTACACATCTTCACTCAGGTCGCCACGACGTTCAGCGCTGATCAAGGCGACGGGAAACAGGTTGCTGCTGCTTTGCATAATCTTCTTGCACAAAAAAGGGCGGCGTCCGGTAGGAGTCCGCCCTGTACAGATAAGAATGCCGGTCACCCTCAACGGGTGACCGGCACTTTTGACGTAGCGACGTTAAGCGGGCGCTTGGCCTTCGGCGAGGAAGAACCAGGTTTCCAGCACGGAGTCGGGGTTCAGCGAGACGCTTTCGATGCCCTGTTCCATCAGCCACTTGGCCAGGTCAGGGTGATCGGAAGGGCCCTGGCCGCAGATACCGATGTACTTGCCGGCCTTGTTACACGCCTGGATAGCGTTGGCCAGCAGCTTCTTGACCGCAGGATTTCGCTCGTCGAACAGGTGAGCGATGATCCCGGAGTCGCGGTCCAGGCCCAGGGTCAGCTGGGTCAGGTCGTTGGAGCCGATGGAGAAACCGTCGAAGAACTCCAGGAACTCTTCGGCCAGGATGGCGTTGGACGGCAGCTCGCACATCATGATGACCCGCAGGCCGTTCTCGCCGCGTGTCAAACCGTTTTCAGCGAGCAGGTCGACCACCTGGCTCGCCTCGCCCAGGGTGCGCACGAACGGCACCATGATTTCGACGTTGGTCAGCCCCATTTCGTTGCGCACACGCTTGAGGGCGCGGCATTCGAGTTCGAAGCAGTCACGGAACGCTTCGCTGATATAACGCGAGGCGCCACGGAAGCCCAGCATCGGGTTTTCTTCTTCTGGCTCGTAGAGCTTGCCGCCGATCAGGTTCGCGTATTCGTTGGACTTGAAGTCCGACAGGCGCACGATGACCTTTTTCGGGTAGAACGCTGCCGCCAGGGTGCTGATGCCTTCCACCAGCTTCTCGACATAGAAGCCCACCGGGTCGTTGTAGCCGGCGATGCGCTTGTCGACGCTTTCCTTGATGTCCAGCGGCAGGCCGTCGTAGTTCAACAGGGCCTTGGGGTGCACGCCGATCATGCGGTTGATGATGAACTCCAGGCGGGCCAGGCCCACACCGGCGTTCGGCAACTGCGCGAAGTCGAAGGCGCGGTCCGGGTTGCCGACGTTCATCATGATCTTGAACGGCAGGTCCGGCATGGCGTCGATGGAGTTCTGCTTGATGTCGAAGCCCAGCTCGCCTTCGAAGATGAAACCGGTGTCGCCTTCGGCGCAGGACACGGTCACACCCTGGCCATCTTTCAACAGCTGGGTGGCGTTGCCGCAACCGACGACCGCAGGAATGCCCAGCTCACGGGCGATGATCGCCGCGTGGCATGTGCGCCCGCCACGGTTGGTGACGATGGCGCTGGCGCGTTTCATCACCGGTTCCCAGTCCGGGTCGGTCATGTCGGAGACCAGCACGTCACCCGGCTGGACTTTGTCCATCTCGGACACGTCCTTGATGATGCGTACCTTGCCGGCGCCGATGCGCTGGCCGATGGCGCGGCCTTCCACCAGCACGGTGCCGGTTTCTTTCAGCAGGTAGCGTTCCATGACGTTGGCCGACGTGCGGCTCTTAACGGTCTCGGGACGGGCCTGCACGATGTACAGCTTGCCGTCGTCACCGTCCTTGGCCCATTCGATGTCCATCGGGCACTTGTAGTGCTTCTCGATGATCATCGCTTGCTTGGCCAATTCGCTGACTTCAGCGTCGGAGAGGCAGAAACGCGCGCGCTCGGCCTTGTCGACGTCCACTGTTTTAACGGAACGACCGGCCTTGGCCTCGTCGCCGTAGATCATCTTGATCGCCTTGCTGCCCAGATTGCGGCGCAGGATGGCCGGGCGGCCGGCCTCGAGGGTGTGCTTGTGCACGTAGAATTCATCCGGGTTCACCGCGCCTTGTACGACGGTTTCGCCCAGGCCGTAGGCGCCGGTGATGAATACCACGTCACGGAAGCCCGATTCGGTATCGAGGGTGAACATCACGCCGGCGGTGCCGGTTTCGGAACGCACCATGCGCTGCACACCAGCAGACAAGGCCACCAGCTTGTGGTCGAAACCCTGGTGCACGCGGTAGGAAATGGCGCGGTCGTTGAACAGCGAGGCAAACACTTCCTTGGCCGCGCGGATCACGTTCTCCACGCCGCGGATGTTGAGGAAGGTCTCTTGTTGACCGGCGAACGAGGCGTCCGGCAAGTCTTCGGCGGTGGCCGAGGAGCGCACGGCGACGGCCATATCCGGGTTACCGGCGGACAAGGTGGCGAAGGCGGTGCGGATCTCTTCGTTGAGCTTCTCGGGGAACTCGGCGTCCATGATCCATTGGCGGATCTGGCTGCCGGTTTTGGCCAGGGCGTTGACGTCATCGACGTCCAGGGCGTCCAGCGCGGCGTGGATCTGGGCGTTGAGGCCGCTCAGCTCGAGGAAATCGCGGTAAGCCTGGGCCGTGGTGGCAAAACCACCCGGCACCGAGACACCGGCGCCTGCAAGATTACTGATCATCTCGCCGAGGGATGCGTTCTTGCCCCCCACATGCTCTACATCATGGACGCCGAGCTTATCGAGGGAAACTACGTACTCTACCAAGGTGATCTCTCCACTTTCTGTGTTGGAAAAGCTCAGGACGCGGCTTGCTCAGTAGGAGCGAACGCCAGCGCTTGTGGCCTGGACCTGGAAAATAAGTGAGAATGCGGCCCACTGCGGGACGGCAAAATCGCGCCTATCATATCCAAGATTCGCCATCAGCTTAAGGCCCAGGGCTCAAATGAAACGATCTGCTTTCTTTATTTCCGATGGCACCGGCATCACGGCCGAAACACTGGGCCAGAGCCTGCTCGCGCAGTTCGAAAACATTACCTTCGCCAAATTCACACGGCCTTATATAGACAGCGTGGACAAAGCGCGGGCCATGGTACAACAAATCAATCTGGCGGCTGAAAAAGACGGTTTTCGCCCGATCATTTTCGACACCATCGTCAATCAAGACATTCGTGAGATTCTCGCAACGTCGAATGGTTTCATGATCGACATTTTCTCCACGTTCCTGGCGCCATTGGAACAGGAGCTGAGCGAACATTCCTCCTACTCCGTCGGAAAGTCCCATTCCATTGGGCATAACTCCAACTATATGGAGCGGATCGAGGCGGTAAACTTCGCCCTCGACAACGATGACGGCGCCCGCACGCACTACTACGACAAGGCTGACCTGATCCTGGTCGGCGTATCGCGCTGCGGCAAGACACCCACCTGCCTGTACATGGCCATGCAATTCGGTATCCGCGCGGCCAACTACCCGCTGACCGAAGACGACATGGAACACCTGACGCTGCCAGCCGCGCTGCGCGCGCATTCCCACAAGCTGTTCGGCCTGACCATCGACCCGGACCGGCTGACCGCCATCCGCAACGAACGCAAGCCCAACAGCCGCTATTCCAGCTACGCCCAATGCGAATTTGAAGTGCGTGAAGTGGAAAATCTGTTCCGGCGCGAGAATATTGCGCACATCAATTCCACGCATTTTTCGGTGGAAGAGATTTCCGCGAAGATTCTGGTGGAGAAAGGTGTGGAGCGGCGGTTCAAGTAGCCTTTGGGAGGTTTGCTCCTGACGGAGGTGTGTCAGTTGGCGAATTAACCGGCTGATCCAGCGCCATCGGGGCATAGGTATCTACATAACTGTGTAGCAGCAGCCTACGCTAACCACGATGCGAAGCGAGCCGCTCTTGCTCTTGATCCTGCTCTTGATCTTAGGCGCCCCGTTAAACCACGCTGGCCGTAAGCCGATATTGATTTGGGGGGTAAACCGGCAAGGATGCCGGTTTAGCCGCCCCGCGCCATGGATGGCGCGTGGCGGCGGCCCCCCAAATCAATGTCGGATTACGGGCACACCGAGCCTAAGCGAGGTGCCGAGTGGTGGGGCAAGAGCGTTTTGCTTACTTTTGCGCTTTTTGTACGGACCGGACACATGGTTGACGGGTGTGCGGGGACATGGTCGACACTTTGCGGCGAGCCAACTTCGTCGGAAAGCCATCATGCCTTGGACTACGAGAGACGCCATGAGCCTGAAAGAAGAGTTCGTTGCCTTAGCACGGCAACCCGGCAGCAACAAACGTGAGTTGTGTCGACGATTCGGTATCAGCCCACAAACAGCGTACAAGTGGCTCAAACGCTACGAGGCGCTGGGTCAGCCTGGTCTGCAAGAGAAATCCCGCAGGCCAGCGACCAGCCCTAAACTGACTCAGACGGCTTTGGAAGCCCAAATCATCGCACTTAGACAGGCCCATCCAGCATGGGGTGGACGCACCATTAGTAGCCTGTTGGAAAAGCGCATTGCTCCCAGCACCGTCACCAATGTCTTGCACCGCCATGGCCTGATTCAACCGCCTCAGAAGGAACATACGGCGACGTTGCGATTTGAACACGACGCGCCTAATGATCTGTGGCAGATGGATTTCAAAGGACATTTCGCACTGCAACAAGGTCGATGCCACCCCCTGACTCTGTTGGATGACCACTCCCGGTTCAGCCTAGCCATTGATGCCTGTGATAACGAACGGGGAGCCACGGTGAAGGAGAAGATGATCGAGGTTTTCCAGCGCTATGGCTTGCCAGTTCGGATCAACGTTGATAACGGCGCTCCCTGGGGCTCGCCACGCAATCCGGGTGAAGTTTCAGAACTGAGTATCTGGCTGATTCGCCTGGGAATTCGGATCAGCTTCAGCCGTCCTCGCCATCCTCAAACCAATGGGAAGATCGAACGTTTCCACCGCTCGCTCAAAGCAGAAGTGCTTGATGGGCGTTATTTTTCCACACTGATGGAGGCTCAATCGGCTTTTGATCAATGGCGTGAGGTTTATAACCTGCAGCGCCCTCATCAGGCGCTGGGCTACAAGGTGCCTATGGACCGCTATCGGAGCAGTCCCTGGGCGTATCCACAGCAACTGTCGGAATTTGAATATGGCCCAGATGATGTGTTGGCTAAGGTTTATGACAGTCGATTTCGCTTTCAGAAACGCTACTTCAGCATCGCCAAAGGTCTGCGTGGACAACACATCGCAATACGTCCTAACGCTGAGAGAGATGGCTTATTTGACGTCTACTTCTGTCATCAATTTCTACGGACCTTCGACGTGAATAACCCTGACTACGGGGCATAATGTGTCCACTATGTCCCCGCACAGGTGTCAACCATGTGTCCGGTCCGTACACGCTTTTCAAAAGTGAGACGCCGTAAGGGCGGAACCCTAAGCCGCCGTTACCGCAGCAACGGATATGTACTCGCTCTGATCCAACATCCTGGTCGGCTGTCAGGCCGCCATCGGGGGCAAGCCCCCTCCCACATTTGGCCGGTATCCATCAGGTCTACAGGTGGAACCTGCCGCCACCCTGGCCCAGCGCGGTCGCCAGCGCATCAAAGCCCTCGCGCAACAACTGATCATCCCCCGACGTATTACAGATACTCGCACGGATGAACTGCGGCACTGCGGTCTGCCCCACGGCAAACGCCTCGGCGGTCGCGATCAGGTAATTGTTCTGTTTGAGCTCCGCCTCGATTTCCGACGCGCGCCAGGGTTCAGGCACTTCGATCCAGAAGTGTGGGCTGTTGAGGTGAGTGCGGTAGGCCAGTCCATTCAATAAGCCTTCGACCAACGCCTTGCGCCGGCTGATCTCGTTGATCTGCTGGCGCAGCAGGTATTCGGCCGTGCCGTTTTCGATCCACTGGGTCGCCAACTCCAGGGTCACCGGGGTGGCCATCCAGCAGGTCGAACGCAACGCCGCCGACACCCGACTGACCAGCGCCGGTGGCGCATGCACGTAGCCGACGCGCAGACCGGCCGACACCGCTTTGCTCAGGCTGCTGATCAAAATCGTCCGCTCGGGCGCAAAGGCGCTCAACGGCGGCGGGCGGTCTTCCACCAAAACGCCATGGGCCTCGTCCTCGAGAATCAGCAGATTGTGTTCGCGACAGACCTTGACCAAGGCCTCCCGGCGCGCCACCGATAACACCGCCGTCGTAGGATTCTGGATGGTCGGTGTGCAGTACAGCGCCGAAACCCGGTGATTACGACAGACTTCATCCAGTGCGCCCGGCAACACACCTTCTTCGTCCATTTCCAGCCCGATCAGCCGCACACCCAGCATACGCGCGGCAGTGATCAGCCCTGGGTAAGTCAGTTGCTCGGTGACCACGGTGTCGCCGGCGCGCAGCAACGCCATCATCGCGCAGAGCAGGCCGTGCTGGCCGCCATTGACGCAGATGACCTGCTCGGGAATCGGATGGAAGTCGCGCTGCACCAGCCATTGCGCACCGGCTTCACGGTAGCGCGGCAGGCCTGCATCCGGGGTGTAGGCGCTGATGTCCTGGAGGAATTTGCCGTTGGTCGACAGGGTCTGGAAGCTCTGGGCGAGAAACACCGTTTCCTGCCCGGGAATGTGCATGTTGCGGCTCATATCGAAGTACTGGCGTGGCTCCTCGCTGAAATTGCGAAAGCCCTCATCACGCTGGCGCTCCATCCCACGCTTACGCACGAATGTGCCGTCACCCACACGCGCCACCACCAACCCTAACCGCTCCAGCTCACCGTAGGCCCGGCTGATGGTGCCGATGGTGACACCCAGATTGTCGGAAAGCACCCGATGGGGCGGCAGTTTTCTTCCCGGTTCAATCGTGCCTTCAAGGATGCCCCTTTCCATGACATCGGACAGGCGCTTGTACTTCACGCCCTGACCTTTGGACAACCCCTCACGCATAATTGACACCATGTCAATATTTGTTTTGACAGTCATCATTCGCCCTAATAGTGTGCTTTTGCGGGTTCAATCACCGGATTGAATCACTTATAACAAGTTCAATATAGAGTTCAATTCCGGCTCAGGGAAGCAATAAACGATGCCAATGTCCGCCGTTCTTGAAAACACCGCAAAAACCAAAACCCAGAAACAGTGGCTGGCCGGCCTGATCACGAGCGTCATGTTCCTGATCGTGTGCCTGAGCTGGGGCACCACCTGGCTGGGCATCAAGATCGCGGTGGAAAGCGTGCCGCCACTGACCTCCGCGGGCCTGCGCTTCCTGATCGCCTTCCCGTTGTTCCTGTGTTTTGCCATGGTGCGCCGCGAGCCGATTCTGTTTCCGCGAGAAAGCCGTTGGTTCTTCGTGTTCGTGACCCTGTCCTACTTCAGCATTCCCTATTACCTGCTCAACTACGGCGAGATGCATGTCTCGTCCGGCCTGACCGCCCTGCTGTTCAGCTGCATGCCGGTGTTCATCCTGATCTTCTCCGCGCTGTTCCTGCGTGAGCGCATCTACCTCTCCCAGGTGGTCGGCATCGGCATCGGGTTCGCCAGCCTCTACATGATCATCAAAAGCCAGGGCCTGCACCTGGACCACGCCGAGTTTTTCGGCGTATTGGCGATTCTGACCGCCGCGATCATGCACGCGTTGTGCTACGTGATTACCAAGCAAAAAGGCAGCGCCATCAGTGTCATCACCTACAACACCCTGCCCATCGGCATTGCCGGGCTGATGCTGTTCGTGGCCGGCCTGTGGTTCGAGACCCCGACCTTCGACGACATCACCCTGCGCTCCTGGAGCGCGCTGTTCTACCTCGGGCTGGTGGCGTCGGTGGGCGGCTTCATTGTGTATTTCATGCTGCTCAAGCGCCTGAGCCCGATCATCTTGTCCTTCGTGTTCATCATTTTTCCGGTGTTCGCCGTCATCATCGGCGCCTGGTACGAAGGCGTGGAAATTTCCCGTGACCTGATGCTGTACTCGGCGATCCTGCTGGGCGGTTTTGCGATCACCAAGTTGCCGATCGAAAAACTGCTGGCCAAGAAAAATTGAGTACGCCACCTCCCACCCAGCGACGCGAGAGAAACATGGACGTCCTCCGCCCCGAAGCCCTGGAACAGATCTACGCCCACGCAAGCGGCAGCTATCCCGAGGAATGCTGTGGCTTCATCTTCGCCGATGGCAGTGTGTACCTGGGCAGCAATATCCAGAACGAGTTGCACTGCAAGAACCCGCAGATGTACCCGCGCAGCGCGGCCAGCGGCTACACCTTTTCAGTCGCCGACACCTTGTTGATGAACAAGGCGTTTCGCAGCGACAACCCGGTGGTGGTGATCTACCACTCGCACCCGGATGTCGGTGCCTATTTCAGCGAGGAAGACCAGGACAAGGCACTGTTTCTCGGCGAGCCGATCTATCCCGTCAGTTACCTGGTGGTGGATGTTCGCCAAGGCCAGGCCCTGGGGTCAAAGCTGTTTGCCTGGGATGGCAAGCATTTCGCCCTTCAACCTTTCAACGACCTGCACACGGAGTTGTCCATGAACGCTGTCTCTTTCCCTGACATTCTGGTTCGCGTGGCCAAGCTGCCGGAATCGACCCTCGAGGGCGCCGGATCGACATTGCGCGAAGTCATTGAAAACCTCTGCAACAGTCACCCACAGTTGCGCCAGCACCTGTTTCACGAGAAGAACAACCAGCTCAAGGAACACTTCCTGTTCACCGCCGAGGAGGAGCTGATCGACGCTGACGACAGCTTGCCGGCGAAGGCCCGCATCGAAGTGCTGCTCGCCACCTCCGGCGGCATCGACGTCGAGACCCTGAGCAACGAAGAAGTGCAACGCTACGTCCGCCATATCACCCTGCCCGGCGTCGGCCGTGAAGGTCAGTTGAACCTGAAAAAAGCCAAGGTGCTGATCATCGGCACCGGTGGCCTGGGCTCGCCCATCAGTCTTTACCTGGCGGCGGCCGGCATCGGCACCCTGGGGCTGGTGGACTTCGACGTGGTGGAAAGCAGCAACCTGCAACGCCAGATCGTGCATGGCAACAGCACCCTGGGCATGCCCAAGGTGGAATCCGCCAAGCAACGCCTGCAAGACCTCAACCGCCACATCCAGATCAACGCGCACAACACCGCGCTCACTGCCGACAACGCCCTGGAGCTGGTGGGCGCCTATGACCTGGTGATCGACGGCACGGACAATTTCGAGACCCGCTACCTGGTCAATGACGCCTGTGTACAGCTGGGCAAACCCTTGGTGTACGGCGCCATCTACCGTTTCGACGGGCAAATCAGTGTACTTAACTATAAAGGTGGGCCTTGCTACCGCTGCCTGTTTCCCAGTGCACCGCCTGCGGAACTGGCGCCCAATTGCAACGCCGGTGGGGTGATCGGCGTGCTGCCGGGGGTGGTCGGGATGATCCAGGCGACCGAGGCGATCAAATTGCTCATCGGTATTGGTGAACCCTTGTCCGGCCGCTTGATGCGCTTCGATGCGCTGGCGATGAAATTCAGCGAGATCCGCTTCAAGCGCCGTGCCGACTGCCCCTGCTGCTCGGAACGGCGCCACAGCGAAGCCGTCGCACCGACGCTGTGCGCGGATGCGGTGCCGAGCCAACCGTCCCTCGCCGAGGAACGCTACATCAAGCCCCGCGTGCTCAAGCAAGTGATCGACAACCACCGCAGCGCCGACGTCTTGCTCGACGTGCGCGACGCCAGCGAACTGGAAGTGTGCAAATTGCCGGGGGTGGTGCACATCCCCCTGGCAGAGCTGGATGAACAGCTCGACAGCCTGAGCCGCGACAACACCCACTACCTGATCTGCTATGCCGGGACGCGTGCCGAGCAGGCCGCCAGCACCTTGTTGGCCGCAGGCTTCGCCAATACCAAGGTGCTGCAGGGCGGCATGAAACATTGGGTGCGCGACGTCGAACCCGACATGCCGCTGTACTGATCGGGGGCCGACTGATGCTGCATAACTCCATTCTCGACGTGATCGGCCACACCCCGATCGTACGTCTGGCGCAGTTTTCCGAAGACCTCGGCATCGAGGTCTATGCCAAGCTGGAATCCCTCAACCCGGGCGGTAGCCACAAAGCGCGTATCGCCCTGGGCATGATCCTCGACGCCGAACGCCGGGGCGTGCTGATGCGCGACTCAGGGCAGACCATCATCGAACCCAGCGGTGGCAATACCGGCATCGGCCTGGTGATGGCGGGCAATGTGCTCGGCTACAAAGTGGTGCTGGTGATTCCGGACAACTACAGCCCCGAAAAACAGAAGCTGCTGCGCCTGTACGGCGCCCGGGTGGTGCTGTCGGACAGCCGCCTCGGTAACAATTCCCACGGCGAAAAGTGCATGGAGCTGCAGTTGGAAAACCCCAACTACGTGATGCTCAACCAGCAACGCAACGGCGCCAACCCGCAAACCCACCGCGACACCACCGCGCCGGAAATCATCCGCGCCTTCGGTGAGCGGCGTGTGGACTACTTCGTCAGCGGCATCGGCACCGGTGGGCATATCACCGGTATCGGCGAAACCCTCAAGGCCGCCTGGCCGGAGATCCGCGTGATGGGCGTGGAGCCGGAGGAATGCGACCTGCTCAAGGACCAGCACGCCTCGCACGCCATCCAGGGCCTGTCGATTGGGCTGATCCCGAGCATTCTCAACCTGGACGTACTGGACGGCATGCTCAAGGTGTCGCACGCGGCGTGCCTGGAGATGATCAAACGCATCATGCGCACCGACGCCATCAGTCTGGGGCTGTCCTCAGCCGCCAACATGGTCGCCATCGCCCAGCTCGCCCCGGAACTGCCGCCCGAAACGGTGGTGCTGACCATGGTCTACGACAATGCCGACAGCTACCTGCCCAGTTTCGAATAACCGGTTACCCAACCAACCAGAATGCGGGGGTGCCTCCATGGGAGGCTTTATCGACATGCAACAGCTGCATGATGAGTTGCTGACCCACCTCATCCAAACCCTGACGCCTGCGCAGATGAAGCAACTGGAGCCGCACCTGGCGCCGCTGATCCAGACTGCCGCCCAGGCGGTGGCCGAGGACTTGATCGCCTACGCCTATCGCGACCCGGCCTCGCGCGGGCGCGGCGAATTGATCCTGGAATCCTACGCCTCGTTCAAGGCGGTGTTGTTCTACCGGCTTGCGCACCTGGTGTGGAATTTCCCGGAGCCCGCCCCCGGCGTCTTTACCCGCATCGCCCTCAAGCTCAGCAACCAGGGCAAGATCCTCTCCGGGGCCGAGATTCACCCGGCTGCGCGCATCGGCCGGCGCTTTGTACTGGACCATGGCTACGGCACGGTCATCGGCGAAACCTGCGAGATCGGTAACGACTGCTACATCCTCTGCGGCGTGACCCTGGGCGCGCGCGGCATCGCCAACAACCCGGACGGCAAGCGCCATCCACGCCTGGGCAACAATGTCGAGGTCGGCGCCGGGGCACGGGTGCTGGGCTATGTGCAGATCGGCGACAACGTATTTATCAGCCCCTCCTGTGTCATTACCCAGGACGTGCCGGCGGGCACCAAGGTCAAGGTGGTCAACCAGATCCAGCTGCAGAAAAACGATGAATCGGATCACAGCAGCTACCTAGGCGCGTTCGCCCTGGATGAGCGCCTGCATGTCGTCGGCGAGGTGGATGCCGGCCATAAGGTCACGGTGCTGGACGCCGACTTCCATCCGCTGCCAGGGCTGATGCTCGAACCCACGGTGAAAGAGCGTCATCACCTGCAGTTTCGCCTGCGCCGCCTCGATACCGGCGAGCAACTGCCGCGCCTGCCGCTGAATCTGAAAGTCTGCGGCCCCGCGTTCGAGATCACCCTGCTCTCCCCCCCTGGCTTGAGTGCAATGGTGCGTCACCTGTTGCAGGCCAGCCCACTGATCGTCGGAGGTTGAACATGTCCGTGCATACCATGGAAACCCTGGCGCTGTTCGACAGCGCACCTTATCAAAACGCCTTCAGCGCCCGGGTGATTGCGGTCAGCGAGCATGGCGTCGCCCTGGAGCACACGCTGTTCTACCCCACCGGCGGTGGGCAACCGGGTGACACCGGCCACCTCACCCTGGCCGATGGCACCCGCGTGGCAGTCACTGGCACGGTGCGCGACCCGGTGCTGCGTTCGATCATCTGGCACCAGGTGGAACAGTGCCCCGCGCACCTGACCGCTGGCGTCCAGGTGGACGCCGGCCTGGATTGGGAGCGGCGCTACCAGCATATGAAGATGCATACCTGCGTGCACTTGCTGTGTTCCATCATCGATGCGCCCGTAACGGGCTGCAGCATCAGCGCGGACAAGGGACGCCTGGATTTCGACCTGCCGGAAATGACCCTGGATAAAGACACCATTACCCGCGACCTTAACGCCTTGATCGAACAGGCCCACGCGGTGAAAACCCTGTCGATGCCTGCCTCCGAGTACTCGACTCTGCTGCAGATCACCCGCACCCAGGCGGTAGCACCGCCGGTGATCCAAGGCTCGGTACGCGTGATTGAAATTCCCGGCATCGACATCCAGCCGTGCGGTGGCACCCATGTGCTCAACACCGAGGAAATCGGCCGGGTGTTCTGCGAGAAAATCGAGAAGAAGAGCAAGCACAACCGTCGGGTGATCCTCAGGTTCGAGTCATAACTGAGCCTGACTCGACAGTTGCAACAATGCGAAAACAATGTGGGAGGTCCCACTAAGTCTTCGACGTAGCGCTGTCGCGCATCAAACTGGTTCATCGTAAGGTTGAAGAACGCGTGCGGGGCAAAGGCCGTAGCCAACACTGGTGTGACAGCACCCGAGTGGGAGAGTGGCCTGCACGGTATCGGCGTGGAGTCAATGTCGGCACAGCAAAGCTGTGACCACGTATAAGAGAGTGAATCCGCTCGCCACCGTGTACCCCGCCCGCGTCGTTCAATCCTGCGAGGAATTGTCATGACGCGCAAGAACCAAAAGCGTTTTGAGGTTATCCATCCGGACTGCGCTGCCGTTGATGTGGGCGGCAGTGAGCATTTGGCCGCTGTTGATCCGACCAAATGCGATGATCCGGTTAAGCGGTTTTCAACCTTCACCGATGATTTGCATGCCATGGCCGATTGGTTTGAATCCATGGGCGTCAAGGTGGTGGCGATGGAGGCGACTGGAGTTTATTGGATCCCGCTCTTTGAAATACTCGATAGACGAGGGTTTGAAGTCTATCTCGTGAATTCCCGTGCGACTCGGCAAATAACCGGTCGCAAGTCCGACGTACTGGATTGTCAGTGGATCCTTCAGCTCATGACGCACGGTCTGCTGCGAGGCGCTTTTCGACCCTCGGACGATGTGTGTTCATTGCGCTCATTGGTCCGTCAGCGTGGCAATAAGGTCCGTGACCAAGCCAAGGCCCTTAACCGGATGCAAAAGGCTTTGGTCCAGATGAACATCCAACTGGCTCAAGTCATCAGCAACATTGCCGGGGTGACAGGCATGAGTATTTTGCGGGCAATCGTTGATGGAGAACGTGACCCCGAAGTACTTGCCATGCTCAGAGACAAGCGCGTCAAAGCCGACCAGGCCACTGTCGCCCGAAGTTTGCGGGGTAACTGGCGAGCTGAGCATTTGCATGCACTGAGTCAGGAACTGGCGGCTTACGACTTCCTTGAAAAACAGATTGGTGAATGCGATCAAGCTATTGCTTTTGCGCTTGAGCGGTTGCCTGCTCTTCAAGACGATGTCGTGCTCCCAGCTAAAACGCTGCGCAACCCACACCGCTCCACTGAGCAGCAATTGACCCTGCACCGAGCGCTGAATAAGGTGATGGGGGTGGATTTAACCGCAATTCCTACCATCGGCATCGATACGGCTTTGGTTTTGGCCAGCGAATTGGGATCGGACTTGTCACGGTTTCCGACCTCACAGCACTTCTGTTCCTGGCTGGGCCTCGCGCCGCCAACGCGAATTTCGGGAGGAAAACCCTTGCCCGGGAAATCTCTAAAAGTGATTAACCGAGCTGCACAGGCTTTAAAGCAAGCCGCTTCTATCGCACGCAATGATAAAAGCTTTATCGGAGCAAGCCATCGGGCGCGCCTAACCCGAATGGATACCTGCTGCGCAATCAAGGCGACAGCGCATCAACTGGCCCGGCTGATTTACGCGATGCTGACTAAAGGTCAACCGTACGTTGAAAAAGGAATCGAGGAGTTTGAAGAAAAAAGCCGTGACCGGCAGATGCGCGCCTTGGAGCGCAAGGCGCGTAAGTTGGGAATGCAGCTGGTTAAAGCGGCTTGAAATTAAGAGCAAAAACAATGAGTTATTTTTTGTTTGATAAGAGGGGGCTTGCTCCCGATAGCAGAGTGTCAGTCAACAGGTTCATTGGCTGATCCACCGCTATCGGGAGCAAGCCCCCTCCCACATTGGGTTGTGTGGTGTTTTTCAGATCATGAACAGGTCCATGAAGCGGTTGACTGGGGTAGCCTCAAGCCGTGCCTGGTCCTTGCACAACGCAAAAATCTCGGCGCTGCGCTGCGCGGTAAACCGCGTCGCCAGGTTGGCCTTGAACTTGTCTTCCAGCAGCGGGATTCCATCCTCCCGCCGACGACGATGGCCAATCGGATATTCCACCGCCACCTGCTCGGTGCAGGTGCCATCGATGAAGAACACCTGCAGCGCATTGGCGATGGAGCGCTTGTCGGCCTGCAGATATTCGCGGCTGTAACGGGGGTCTTCGACGATCACCATTTTCCCGCGCAGCTCATCGATGATCGGGTGGGCGGCATGGAATTGATCCTCATAGTGCTCGGCCACCAAGTCGCCGAAGGCCAACGGCACGGCGCTCATGTATTGCAGGCAATGGTCGCGGTCCGCCGCGTTGGCCAAAGGGCCGACTTTGGAAATGATGCGAATCGCCGACTCGTGGGTGGTGATCACGATGCGCTCGATTGCATGCAGGCGGTTCTTCACCAATGGGTGCAAAGTCACTGCCGCTTCGCAGGCCGTCTGCGCATGGAATTCAGCGGGAAAGCTGATCTTGAACAGCACGTTTTCCATCACGTAGGTGCCGTAGGGCTGGGACAGGCTGAACCTGCGTTGCTCTTCAGGTTTGAGGGCCAGATCCTTGTTGGTATGGCTGAACAATACGTCGTAGAACCCCCACTGTGGCGCGCTCAGCACGCCGGGGATACCCATCTCGCCGCGCAGCGCGATGTCGGCCAGCCGCACCCCGCGACTCGACGCATCGCCCGCCGCCCAGGATTTGCGCGAACCGGCGTTCGGCGCATGGCGGTAAGTGCGCAACGCCTGCCCATCGACGAACGCATGGGATAACGCCGCGAGCAATTGCTCACGGTTGGCGCCCATCAGCTTGGCGGTGACCGCCGTTGAGGCGACTTTCACCAGCAGCACATGGTCGAGGCCGACGCGATTGAAGGCGTTTTCCAGGGCAATCACGCCCTGGATTTCGTGGGCCATGATCATGGCTTCCAGCACCGCGCGCACGGTCAGCGGTGCGTCGCCATGGGCCACGCGTTTTTGCGACAAATGATCGGCCACGGCGAGGATGCCACCCAGGTTGTCCGAAGGGTGGCCCCATTCAGCCGCGAGCCAGGTGTCGTTGTAGTCGAGCCAGCGCACGATGCAGCCGATGTCCCAGGCGGCCTTGACCGGGTCCAACCGCAACGAAGTGCCCGGCACTCGTGCCCCAAACGGCACCACGGTGCCCTCGACGAGCGGCCCCAGGTGCTTGGTGCACTCAGGGAAGCGCAAGGCCAGCAGGCCGCAACCGAGAGTGTCCATCAGGCAGTTGCGGGCGGTGTCCAGTGCGGCCTCGGACTCGATCCGGTAGGTGAGGACATAGTCGGCAATGTCCTGCAGGACCTGATCGTAGTCGGGGCGATTGTTCTGGTCGACGTTGGCGCTCATGGCAGTTCTCCAAAAAGGGGTTGGGGTCAGTCCTCGGCTTACGGTTATTGAAGACAGATCTTGGATGCCTGCCTTGGAATAGAGATCCCTTGTGGGAGGGGGCTTGCTCCCGATAGCGGTGTATCAGTTGATGAATATGTCGACTGGCACTCAGCCATCGGGAGCAAGCCCCCTCCCACATAAAGCTCAGTGCCGAGTTTTAGAATGAGTCACCGGGAATACGCACAACCCCCTCCATCAACACCCGCGCACTGCGGCTCATGATGGCTTTCTTCACCACCCATTCACCGTTCACTTGCGTCGCCTCGGCACCCACGCGCAAGGTGCCCGACGGATGCCCGAAGCGCACGGCATTGCGTTCCACGCCACCTGCCGCCTGGTTGACCAGGGTGCCGGAAATCGCCGCCGCCGTGCCGATCGCCACCGCCGCCGTGCCCATCATTGCGTGGTGCAATTTGCCCATGGACAAGGCCCGCACCAGCAAATCCACATCACCGGCCTTGATCGCCTTGCCACTGGACGCCACGTAATCCGCAGGCTTGGCCACAAACGCCAGCTTCGGCGTGTGCTGGCGCAGGGCTGCTTCGTCCAGGTGCTTGATCAGGCCCATGCGCAACGCGCCATAGGCACGCACGGTCTCGAACATCGCCAGCGCTTTCGGGTCGCCGTTGACCGCGCCTTGCAACTCAGTGCCGGTGTAGCCTAAATCTTGAGCATTGATAAAAATCGTCGGGATGCCGGCGTTGATCAGGGTGGCCTTGAAGGTGCCGACGCCGGGCACTTCCAGCTCATCGATCAGGTTGCCGGTGGGGAACATCGAGCCACCACCGCCCTCTTCTTCCGCCGCTGGGTCGATGAATTCCAGCTGCACTTCGGCGGCTGGAAAGGTCACGCCGTCCAGCTCGAAATCGCCGGTTTCCTGCACGGCGCCGTCAGTGATCGGCACATGGGCGATGATGGTCTTGCCGATATTGGCTTGCCATATGCGCACCACGGCCACGCCGTTGTGGGGCACGCGGCCTGGGTCGACCAGGCCGGCGCTGATCGCGAACGAACCGACCGCCGCCGATAGGTTGCCGCAGTTGCCACTCCAATCGACAAACGGCTTGTCGATGGACACCTGGCCGAACAGGTAATCCACATCGTGCCCGGCACGCGTGCTCTTGGCCAGGATCACGGTTTTGCTGGTGCTGGACGTGGCGCCGCCCATGCCATCGATTTGCTTGTCATAGGGGTCGGGGCTGCCGATCACCCGCAACAGCAAGGCGTCGCGGGCAGCGCCCGGTACTTGCGCCGAGGGCGGCAGGTCCTCGAGGCTGAAGAAAACCCCCTTGCTGGTGCCGCCACGCATATAGGTGGCGGGGATCTTGATTTGCGCTACGTGTGCCATGGTTAACCCCTCAGGCCGTCGCCGCCGATTCCAGGAAGTCCTGGGCAAAACGTTGCAACACGCCGCCCGCCTCGTAGATCGACACTTCTTCAGCGGTGTCCAGACGGCAGGTCACCGGCACTTCGACACGCTCGCCATTCCTGCGGTTGATCACCAGGGTCAATTGCGCGCGCGGCGTGCGTTCGCCGACCACATCATAGGTTTCGCTGCCGTCGATCTTGAGAGTGTGGCGATCGGTGCCCGGCAAGAATTCCAGGGGCAACACGCCCATGCCGACCAGGTTGGTGCGGTGGATGCGCTCGAAACCTTCGGCGGCGATCGCTTCCACACCGGCCAGGCGTACGCCCTTGGCGGCCCAATCGCGGGACGAACCCTGGCCGTAGTCGGCGCCCGCGATAATGATCAGCGGCTGCTTGCGTTCCATGTAGGTTTCGATGGCTTCCCACATACGCGTGACCGTGCCTTCCGGCTCGATACGCGCCAGGGAGCCCTGCTTGACCTTGCCGTTTTCCTGCACCATTTCGTTGAACAGTTTCGGGTTGGCGAAGGTGGCGCGCTGTGCGGTCAGGTGGTCGCCCCTGTGGGTCGCGTAGGAGTTGAAGTCAACTTCCGGCAAGCCCATTTTCGCCAGGTACTCGCCGGCGGCGCTGTCGAGCATGATCGCGTTGGAGGGCGACAGGTGGTCGGTGGTGATGTTGTCCGGCAGCACGGCCAGCGGGCGCATGCCCTTGAGCGGACGTGCGCCGGCCAAGGCGCCTTCCCAATACGGCGGGCGGCGAATATAGGTGCTTTGCGGGCGCCAGTCGTACAGCGGGGTGACTTTGGGGCCGGTGTCTTCGTGAATCGCGAACATCGGGATATACACGGCGCGAAACTGTTCCGGCTTGACCGAGGCCTTGACCACTGCGTCGATTTCTTCGTCGCTCGGCCAGATGTCCTGCAGGCGGATTTCCTTGCCGTCGACGTCGAGCCCGAGCACGTCTTTCTCGATATCGAAACGAATGGTGCCGGCAATCGCATAGGCCACTACCAGCGGCGGCGAAGCGAGGAAGGCCTGCTTGGCGTACGGATGAATACGCCCGTCGAAGTTGCGGTTACCTGACAGCACAGCGGTGGCGTAGAGGTCGCGGTCGATGATTTCCTGCTGGATCACCGGGTCGAGCGCGCCGGACATGCCGTTGCAGGTCGTGCACGCGAAGGCCACCACGCCGAAACCGAGTTTTTCCAGCTCATGCCCCAGGCCGGCTTCTTCCAGGTACATGGCCACGGTTTTCGAGCCCGGCGCCAGGGACGACTTGACCCACGGCTTGCGCGTCAGCCCGAGCCGGTTGGCGTTGCGCGCCAGCAGGCCGGCGGCGATCACGTTGCGCGGGTTGCTGGTGTTGGTGCAACTGGTGATGGCGGCAATGATCACGGCGCCGTCGGGCATTTGCCCCGGTACGTCGTCCCACTGGCCGCTGATGCCTTTGGCCGCCAGGTCACGGGTGGCGACACGGGCGTGAGGGTTGCTCGGGCCCGCCATGTTGCGCACCACGCTGGACAGGTCGAACCTCAGGCCGCGCTCGTATTGCGCGCCTTTCAGCTCGTCAGCCCACAGCCCGGTGTGGCGTGCGTACTGTTCCACCAGAGCGACCTGTTCCTCTTCGCGACCGGTGAGCTTCAGGTAGGCGATCGTCTGCTGGTCAATGTAGAACATCGCTGCGGTGGCGCCGTATTCCGGGGCCATGTTGGAGATGGTCGCGCGGTCGCCCAAGGTCAGGGCCGAAGCGCCTTCACCGAAGAACTCCAACCACGCACCGACGACTTTCTGTTGGCGCAGGAACTCGGTCAGCGCCAGCACCATATCGGTGGCGGTGATGCCCGGCTGCAGCTTGCCGGTCAGCTCCACCCCGACAATTTCCGGCAGACGCATCCATGAGGCACGCCCGAGCATCACGCTTTCGGCTTCAAGGCCGCCGACCCCGATGGCGATCACGCCCAGGGCATCCACATGCGGAGTGTGGCTGTCGGTGCCGACGCAGGTGTCCGGGAAGGCCACGCCGTCGCGAACCTGAATCACCGGTGACATTTTCTCCAGGTTGATCTGGTGCATGATGCCGTTGCCGGGCGGGATCACGTCGACGTTCTTGAAGGCCTTTTTGGTCCACTCGATAAAGTGGAAGCGATCTTCGTTGCGGCGGTCTTCGATGGCGCGGTTCTTTTCGAACGCCTGCGGGTCGGCACCACCGGCTTCGACGGCCAGGGAGTGGTCGACGATCAACTGGGTCGGCACCACCGGGTTGACCTGCGCCGGATCGCCGCCTTGCAGGGCGATGGCGTCGCGCAGGCCGGCGAGGTCTACCAGGGCGGTCTGGCCGAGGATGTCATGGCACACCACGCGGGCCGGGAACCATGGGAAATCGAGGTCACGCTTGCGCTCGATCAACTGGCTCAGGGAAGCATTGAGGCTGGCCGGGTCGCAACGACGCACCAGGTTTTCCGCGAGTACGCGGGAGGTATACGGCAAGGTGGCGTAGGCGCCGGGAGTGATTGCCTCGACAGCCGCGCGGGCGTCGAAGTAATCCAGGCGGCTGCCGGGAAGCGGTTTGCGAAATTCAGTGTTCATCGTCAGGACTCGGTCACGGTGATTACAAAGGAAGACCTGCGCCGATCCAGAATGGAATGCGATCAAAGTGTGGGAGGGGGCTTGCCCCCGATAGCGGTGGTTCAGTGCCGGCTGTATCAACTGACAGATTGCTATCGGGGGCAAGCCCCCTCCCATATTTGATTCGGTTACCACTGCAGGATCGTCGATCTTCAGCGACGTTCGATTGGCACGAACTTGCGCTGCTCAACGCCGGTGTACTCGGCGCTTGGACGGATGATGCGGTTATTGGCGCGTTGCTCGAACACGTGCGCCGCCCAGCCGGTGAGCCGCGAACAAACGAAGATCGGCGTGAACAGCTTGGTCGGGATGCCCATGAAGTGGTACGCCGAGGCATGGTAGAAATCGGCGTTGGGGAACAGCTTCTTCTGCTCCCACATGGTCTTGTCGATGGCTTCGGAAACCGCAAACAGCACCGTGTCGCCCACTTCGTCAGCGAGTTTTTTCGACCAACCCTTGATCACTTCATTACGCGGGTCGTTGTCTTTGTAGATGGCGTGGCCAAAGCCCATGATCTTGTCCTTGCGCGCCAGCATGCCGAGGGTGCCTTCGACGGCCTCTTCGGCCGAACCGAAACGCTCGATCATCTCCATCGCCGCTTCGTTGGCGCCGCCGTGCAGCGGGCCGCGCAGGGAACCGATGGCGGCGGTGACGCAGGAATACAGGTCGGACAAGGTCGACGCGCACACCCGGGCAGTGAAGGTCGAGGCGTTGAATTCGTGTTCGGCATAGAGGATCAGCGACACGTTCATCACTTTGACGTGCAGATCGCTCGGCTTCTTGCCATGCAGCAGGTGCAGGAAGTGCCCGCCGATGCTGGGCTCGTCGGTGACGCAGTCGATGCGCTTGCCGTCGTGGCTGAAGCGGTACCAGTAGCACATGATCGCCGGGAACGCGGCGAGCAGGCGGTCGGTGACGTCACGCTGCACGCTGAAGTCTTTTTCCGGCTCGATATTGCCCAGGAATGAGCAACCGGTGCGCATCACATCCATCGGGTGGGCGTCGGCGGGGATGCGTTCCAGCACTTCTTTCAACGCTTGCGGCAAGTCGCGCAGCTGGCTCAGCCTGGCGCTGTAGGCCGCCAGTTCGGCGCTGGTCGGCAGTTCGCCGTACAGCAGCAGGTAGGCGACTTCTTCAAATTGCGCATCAGCGGCCAGTTCACGCACGTCATAGCCGCGATAGGTCAAGCCGGCGCCGGCCTGGCCGACGGTCGACAGTGCGGTCTGCCCGGCCACCTGGCCACGCAGGCCGGCACCACTCAATACTTTTGCTTCAGCCATGGTTCTTCTCCAATTTTGTCGTTATTCAAGGAGGCGCGCTTGCTACTTCTTCGCGGCAAACAGCGCGTCGAGCTTCTGCTCGAAGGTGTGGTAGTCGATACGATCGTAAAGCTCCATGCGGGTTTGCATGGTGTCGATCACGTTCTGTTGCGTACCGTCGCGGCGGATCGCGGTGTAGACGTTTTCGGCTGCCTTGTTCATGGCGCGGAAGGCCGAGAGCGGGTACAGCACGATGGAAACATCGGCAGACTTCAACTGTTCGGTGGTGAACAGCGGGGTCGCGCCGAATTCGGTGATGTTGGCCAGGATCGGCGCTTTCACCCGCGAGGCGAACAGCTTGTACATCTCAAGTTCAGTGATGGCTTCCGGGAACACCATGTCGGCACCGGCCTCGATGCACGCGGCGGCACGCTCCAGGGCGGATTCCAAACCTTCCACGGCCAGGGCGTCGGTGCGGGCCATGATCACGAAGCTGTCATCGGTGCGTGCGTCCACGGCGGCCTTGATGCGGTCGACCATTTCCTGCAGGGACACGATCTCTTTGTTGGGCCGATGGCCGCAGCGCTTGGCGCCGACCTGGTCTTCGATGTGGATGGCCGCCGCGCCGAACTTGATCATCGACTTGACGGTGCGCGCGACGTTGAACGCCGAGGAACCGAAACCGGTGTCCACGTCCACCAGCAGCGGCAGGTCGCATACGTCAGTGATGCGGCGTACGTCGGTCAGCACGTCATCCAGGCCGGTGATGCCCAGGTCCGGAACACCCAGGGAGCCTGCAGCCACGCCGCCACCGGACAGGTAAATCGCCTTGAAGCCGGCGCGTTTGGCCAGCAAGGCGTGGTTGGCGTTGATTGCGCCGACCACCTGCAACGGCTGTTCACTGGCGACCGCGTCACGAAAACGCTGGCCTGGGGTGCTGTTGTGCGTGGAACTCATGACTCACCTCTTTTATTGGGGAGCGCCGTCCGGAAAGTGACGGGCGATGTTGCGTTTGGAAGCGCCGATATGCCGACGCATCAACAGTTCGGCCAGTTCACCATCGCGATCGGCAATCGCGTCAAGAATGCGGTGATGCTCGGCAAAGGCCTGGCGTGGACGATTGGGGGTGGCGGAAAACTGGATGCGGTACATGCGCACCAATTGGTACAGCTCGCCGCAGAGCATCTGGGTCAGGGTGCGGTTGCCGGCGCCCTGGATGATCCGGTAGTGAAAATCGAAGTCGCCTTCCTGCTGGTAATAGCCGACACCGGCCTGAAACGCGGCATCCCGTTCATGGGTGTGCAATACCTGGCGCAATTCCTCGATTTCCGCGTCGGTCATGCGCTCGGCCGCCAGCCGGCACGCCATGCCTTCCAATGACTCGCGGATTTCATAAAGCTCGATCAGCTCGGCATGACTCAACGACACCACACGGGCGCCGACGTGGGGCACCCGCACCAGCAGGCGCTGGCCTTCCAGGCGGTGAATCGCCTCGCGCAGCGGGCCACGGCTGATGCCATAGGTGCGCGCCAGCTCCGGTTCGGAAATCTTGGAGCCCGGGGCGATCTCGCCCTTGACGATGGCGGCCTGGATTCGCCGGAAGACGTTTTCCGACATAGTTTGGGATTCGTCCGACAGCGCCGGCGGAGATTCCGTTTGATCCAGCATATTGTCGACACCTTTAAAAGCAATGCTGCAAAAACTAGTCAATTACCCCCACTTAGTCAAAGAATAAATCAACATTGTCGACAATCGTCTAATAACCTCCGGCGTGGATCCAAGAGCATGGCCGCCTGCCAGCGCTGGCGCCAAAAAAGCATCATGTTAGAATGCCCGCCGCATTTGCCTGACATCGCTAGATGAAATGGCGCACGAGGGAGCTTGCGCAGTAATGCCAGTCGCCTTGAATTTCGCACTGCATCGCCTCAGGAATTATGAGACTCAAGCCCTTCCCCCTACTGTTATGCCTACTGTCCCTACCGTGCCTTGGCGTTGCCGCCGAGAAGACCGTGTATGGCCTGAATGAATATGCCAAGCTGGCGGGCCTCGACCTGGAAGTCGCGGCCAAGCTCGACACGGGCGCCAAGACCGCCTCGCTGAGTGCGCGCGATATCAAACGCTTCAAGCGCAACGGGGAGTCCTGGGTACGCTTCTACCTGGCCATCGATGCCGCCCATTCCCATCCCATCGAACGTCCACTGGCCCGCGTCAGCAAGATCAAGCGCCGCGCCGGTGATTACGATCCTGAGGAGGACAAGCAGTACACCGCTCGTCCGGTGATTGCCCTGGATATCTGCATGGGCAGCGCTTTACGCAGCATCGAAGTGAACTTGACTGACCGCAGCACCTTCCAATACCCGCTGCTGATCGGCTCCGAAGCGCTCAAGCGCTTTGATGCGCTGATCGACCCCAGCCTTAAATATGCAGCAGGCAAACCTGCCTGCGCCGCCGACGCTCATACCGCCGAGTAAACCGAATGCGCTCTCTGACCCTGCACCTGAAAATCCTGATCACCATTTTGGTGGTGCTGGGTATTTCGGTCACCGCCTACCAGATCTTCGTGCTGGGCATCCCTGTCACCGAGGACGCCACCGATGACTTGTGGAACATCGACGCGAAGGTCGAGTTCGTCGCCAACCCCAAGGACCCGGTGAAGGTTTCGATGTTCGTGCCGCCGTTGAGCCGCGACTTCGTCAGCCTCAATGAGAGCTTTATTTCGAACAACTACGGGGTGAGCGTCAATCGCGCCGATGGCAACCGCAAGGTCACCTGGTCGGCGCGCCGCGCCAAGGGCAACCAGACCCTGTATTACCGCCTGGTGCTGACCAAGCGCTACAGCGGTGAAAAGGTCAAGATCAAGGGCCCGACGTTCCGCGACAGCATCGCCGTGGAAGGCCCGGAAAAAATCGCCGCCGAAGCCTTGCTCGCACCGATTCGCCAGCACTCGGCAGACGTCGAGACCTTTATTACCGAAGCCATCAAGCGCACCAACAACCTCAACGACGACAATGTGAAACTGCTGCTGGCGGGCGACCCGTCGACGTCGCACAAGGCCAAGATCGTTGAATTGCTGCTGTCCATCGCCCACGTACCGGTGGAAAAAGTCCACACCATTCGTCTCGTCGCCGACCAGCCGCAATCTCCGGAACTGTGGCTGCGCAGCTTCAACGGGAATGACTGGCTGTACTTCAACCCGGAAACCGGTGAACAAGGCCTGCCCGCCGACCGCCTGCTGTGGTGGACCGGCGATGAAAACCTGATCACGGTCGATGGCGGCAAGAAAGCCATGGTGACCTTCAGCCTGAACAACAGCGAAATGAACGCGATTCGCCTGGCCAAGCTGACCGACGAAAATACCGACGCCAATTTCCTCGAATACTCGCTGTACGGCCTGCCGCTGCAAACCCAGCAGACGTTCATGATCATGGTGATGATCCCGATTGGCGTGCTGGTGATCCTGATCCTGCGCAACCTGATCGGCCTGCAGACCCTCGGCACCTTTACCCCGGTGCTGATTGCCCTGGCCTTCCGCGAGACGCAACTGGGTTTCGGGATTGTGCTGTTTACAATCATCACCGCGCTGGGGCTGTCGCTCAGGTCCTACCTTGAGCACTTGAAACTGCAGATGCTGCCGAGGCTGTCGGTGGTGCTGACCTTCGTGGTGGTGCTGATTGCCGCCATCAGCCTGTTCAGCCACAAGCTGGGCCTGGAGCGGGGCCTGTCGGTAGCGCTGTTCCCGATGGTGATCCTGACCATGACCATCGAACGCCTGTCGATCACCTGGGAAGAGCGCGGCGCCAACCATGCGCTGAAAGTGGCGATCGGCACGCTGTTCGCGGCATCCCTGGCGCACATCATCATGAGCGTGCCGGAGCTGATCTACTTCGTGTTCACCTTCCCGGCGATCCTGCTGATCCTGGTGGGCTTCATGCTGGCCATGGGCCGTTATCGCGGCTACCGCCTGACCGAACTGGTACGTTTCAAGGCATTCCTGAAGGCTGACTCCTAATGTTCGGCTTCTGGAAGACCTGGAAGGCCCTGGAAGCGCGCGGGATCATGGGCATCAACCGGCGTAACGCCGACTACGTGCTCAAGTACAACAAGCGCAGCCTGTACCCGATCGTGGATGACAAGATCATCACCAAGGAACGGGCCATGGCGGCCGGCATCCATGTACCTGAAATGTATGGGGTAATCTCCACCGAGAAAGAAATCGACAAGCTCGACGAAATCATCGGTGGGCGCAGCGACTTCGTGATCAAGCCCGCCCAGGGCGCCGGCGGCGACGGCATCCTGGTGGTGGCGGACCGCTTTGAGGGACGCTATCGCACAGTGTCCGGCAAGATCATCAGCCATGAAGAAATCGAGCACCAGATTTCCAGCATTCTCACGGGCCTGTACTCCCTCGGTGGCCACCGCGATCGCGCCTTGATCGAATACCGCGTGGTACCCGACCAGATCTTCAAGAGCATCAGCTACGAAGGCGTGCCGGACATCCGCATCATCGTGCTGATGGGCTATCCGGTGATGGCGATGCTGCGCTTGCCGACGCGCCAGTCCGGTGGCAAGGCCAACCTGCACCAAGGCGCGATTGGCGTGGGCGTCGACCTCGCCACCGGCCTGACCTTGCGTGGCACCTGGCTGAACAACATCATCACCAAGCACCCCGATACCACCAACGCGGTGGACGGCGTACAACTGCCCAACTGGGACGGTTTCATGAAGCTGGCGGCCGGCTGTTATGAGCTGTGCGGCCTGGGCTATATCGGTGTGGACATGGTGCTGGACCAGGAAAAAGGCCCGCTGATCCTGGAATTGAACGCGCGGCCTGGGCTGAATATCCAGATTGCCAACGACTGCGGCCTGACTCTGCGCACCCATGCGGTGGAGGCGCGGCTGGAAGAACTGAAAGCCGCTGGCGTGAGCGAAACCCCGGAAGAACGGGTGAAGTTCGTGCAAGAGATGTTTGGCCATATACCGCCCGTGGAAGGCTGATCCGGCCTTCGAACTGTCTATCCCCGACATCCCCTCTAGGAGCAAATCCTACAGGGGACTACAATCCCCTCCCCCGCGCCACTGGCTGATCCACCCCCGCATGCCGACCTGTTCCGTTTACCCGTTGCCCTATCGAGCCAACCCCGCCGAGTATTTTGCGGCGATTCGCCATGCGCCCGGTGCGGTGCTGCTCGACAGCGGCCGCCCGGCGGCCGAGCGTGGCCGTTATGACCTGCTCAGCGCCTGGCCTGAGGCGACCTTGGCGGTTGAGCCTGACGAAAGCGGCGACGATTTCCTGCAACGCTTGCGCAAAAGCCTGACGCACTTGGGCGAAGCAGCATTGCCTGCCGGCCTGGAGCTGCCGTTTGCCGGAGGCTTGATCGGCTATCTGAGTTACGATTTCGGCCGACACCTGGAACAGATGCCGCACCTGGCGGTAGATGACTTGCACCTGCCCGACGCGCGCTTCGGACTGTATGCCTGGGCGCTGATCAGCGATCACGCTGCGCAGTCCAGCCAACTGGTGTTCCACCCAAATCTTGCAGACAGCGAGCGGCAACGCCTGATCAGCCTGTTCAGCGCCGGCGTCGTCGACAGGTCTGCGGCGTTCAAGTTGCAAGGTCCCATGGCACCGGACCTGGCGGCCGAGGCCTATCGGCAGGCCATCGTGCGTATTCAGGACTATATCGAGGCCGGCGACTGCTACCAGGTCAACTTCGCCCAGCGCTTTCGCGCGCCCTGCATCGGTGATCCATGGTCCGCCTATTGCGCGCTGCGCAAGGCCTGCCCGACGCCGTTTTCCGGGTTCCAGAGCCTGCCGGAAGGTGGCGCGGTGCTGAGCCTGTCGCCGGAACGCTTCGTCAAGGTCAGCCAGCGCCAGGTTGAAACCCGCCCGATCAAAGGCACCCGCCCCCGTGGCCCCACGCCGCACGAAGATGCGGCACACGCCGCCGAACTCTTGGCCAGTCCCAAGGATCGCGCAGAAAACCTGATGATCGTCGACCTGCTGCGCAACGACCTCGGCCGCAGTTGCCGTATCGGCTCGGTAAAAGTACCCGAATTGTTCAGCCTGGAAAGCTACCCCAACGTGCACCATCTGGTGAGCAGCGTCACCGGCACATTGGCCGACGATAAAGATGCCCTCGACCTCATCGCCGGCAGCTTCCCAGGCGGTTCTATCACTGGTGCGCCGAAGATCCGCGCGATGCAGATCATCGACGAACTGGAACAGACCCGACGCGGCCTGTACTGCGGTTCGCTGATGTACCTGGACGTGCGCGGCGAAATGGACAGCTCTATCGCCATCCGCAGTTTGCTGGTCAAGGACGCGCAGGTGTGCTGCTGGGGCGGCGGCGGGATCGTAGCGGACTCGCAGTGGGAGGCGGAATATCAGGAGTCGCTGACCAAGGTACAGGTGTTGTTACACACGTTGGAAGGCCTCTAGCACCCAAGCCACTCCTGCCGCTGAGGGCAGCGAGTTCGGCACGAAAAAACCTGAATCAGAACGGTAATGGACCAACAGTGAGCGGCGCGATAGCGTCCGACTTCCGCCGCCCACCGCCGTCTGTGAAGGATCACATATGCCACTCAATCGTCAGAGCTTGTTTCTGGGATTGCACGCTCATCTACTCGGCCCTAATATCTCCCAATATGGGAGGAAAGAGCGATGCATCCGCTTCGTCGGCACCCACGCGCAGTACGACACCATCAATGCGGAGACCGTGTAATGAACATCAAACCTATTCACTCTCAGGAAGACCTGGCCGCTGCGCTCGCGCGCGTCGAGCAGATTTGGGGAGCGGCCATCGGCAGTGCCGAAGGTGACGAGCTGGAAATCCTCGCTGTTCTGATTGAGAAGTACGAGGCGGAACACTTTCCGATGCCGCCTTCGGACCCAGTGGAAGCGATCAAATTCCGCATGGAACAAATGGGCTTGACTGCCCGCGATTTGGAGCCATTCATCGGCCCCAGCGGGCGAGTTTCAGAAGTGTTGAACGGCAAGCGCAAGCTGAGCCTGGCGATGATCAAACGCCTGCATGAGGGATTGTGTATCCCATATGAACGGTTACTGGCGGGCATTTAGGCGCAGCTGGGAGGGCCATGTGGAGAGGGCTTGCTCCCGATGAGGCCATCAGCCGCGCCAGATAATTTACAGGCTCAACTGTCGGCTGGACGCCTTGATAAACTCCCGCTTCAAATCCTCAAACGTATGCACCGCCGGAAACTGCGGGAACTCGCGAATCACATTCTCCGGCGCGTGGAATAGAATCCCTCGGTCTGCCTCGCCCAGCATGGTGGTGTCGTTATAGGAATCCCCCGCCGCAATCACTCGGTAGTACAGCGTCTTGAACGCCAATACCGACTGGCGCTTGGGGTCTTTCTGACGCAGTTGGTAGCTGACCACCCGGTCGTTTTCATCCGTGATCAGGCGATGGCAAAGCAAGGTCGGAAAGCCCAGCTGACGCATCAGCGGCTGGGAGAATTCGTAGAACGTGTCGGAGAGGATCACCACCTGGAAGCGCTCGCGCAGCCAGTTGACGAACTCGATGGCGCCGTCCAGTGGCTTGAGGGTGGCGATCACTGCCTGGATATCGGCAAGCTTGAGCCCGTGCTCATCGAGGATACGCAGGCGCTGCTGCATCAACACGTCGTAGTCGGGAATGTCACGGGTGGTGGCGCGCAGGGATTGGATACCGGTTTTTTCGGCGAAGGCGATCCAGATTTCCGGAACCAGTACCCCTTCCAGGTCGAGACAGGCAATTTCCACAGGACACTCCGTTCGTATTATTCAAGTTGAGCGAGCAAAAGGACTGCCGAACTCTAGCGACTCAAGCACGCCGCCGCAACGCAGGGTAGATTTTGATACCATCGCCCCCTATAGAGCGCTCAGCGCCACTGACCTGTAGGAACCGTCCTGATGAACCAAGCCTTCGACGTCGTTGAACTCGCCACGACCTATGCCAACAAGTCCGCTCAGGACATCCTCAAGCTGGCGTTCAGCCAGTTCGGTGACGACCTGTGGATTTCCTTCAGCGGCGCCGAGGATGTGGTGCTGGTGGACATGGCCTGGAAGCTGAACAAGAACGTCAAGGTGTTCAGCCTCGACACCGGCCGCCTGCACCCGGAAACCTACCGGTTCATCGAACAGGTGCGTGAGTTCTACAAGATCGACATCGAACTGATCTCGCCGGACCAGAGCAAGCTGGAACCCTTCGTCAAAGAGAAGGGCCTGTTCAGCTTCTATAAGGACGGTCATGGCGAGTGCTGTGGCATACGCAAGATCGAACCGCTGCGCCGCAAGCTCGCAGGCGTGCGTGCCTGGGCCACCGGCCAGCGCCGCGACCAGAGCCCGGGCACCCGCAGCCAGGTGGCCGCGCTGGAAATCGATACGGCGTTTTCTACCCCGGAACGTACCTTGTACAAATTCAATCCGCTGGCGCAAATGACCAGCGAGGATATCTGGGGTTATATCCGCATGCTGGAGCTGCCCTATAACAGCCTGCATGAACGCGGTTTTATCAGCATCGGCTGCGAGCCCTGCACTCGACCGGTATTGCCGAACCAGCATGAGCGCGAAGGTCGTTGGTGGTGGGAGGAAGCCACGCAGAAGGAATGCGGGCTGCATGCCGGGAATATCATCAGCAAGACAAAAGCCTGACACCGTTAACCTGTGGGAGGGGGCTTGCCCCCGATGGCGTAGTGTCAGGCACTGTATGGGGTGACTGACCCAGCGCTATCGGGGGCAAGCCCCTCCCACATTTGTTTTGTGTTCGCGACGAAAATGTACACATAGTTGTAACCATCGGTGCCATTTATGTGTGCAATCCAATATAAATCGCACCAAAACGTAACACTTCTTTCCTCTCTATTTTTGCCCTCCTGAGTCTGCCCCCTTCCCCATAAAAATAAATAGCTGTTCGAACGGTCAATTTATATCGCTTTCAATTCAGCCAGTTATTTCAATAAGCGATAAAAACGAAATTAACCGTAGTTTTGATCGCTGCAAAACTGGCACGCATGTGGCTTAAGGTGAAATACGCTTTGTATACAATAAATACAAAACCTACATACACTTTGCCATCTGCCGCTTTGCTGCGGATGCGCTGGAGCCTGCCGGAATGCGTACAAGCCTCTCGAATGACATCGCACTGGATCTGCCCTCCTCCGCCCTGAATCCCGACGCGGCAAGCCCCGGCCCGCTGGTACTCAGCTCACGCCTGCACAACAAGGACCTCGCCCCGACCAAGATCGAAGGCCGTCGCTGGGGGCGCTACAGCATCTTTGCGCTGTGGACCAATGACGTGCACAACATCGCCAACTATTCATTTGCCATCGGTTTGTATGCATTGGGCCTGGGCGGCTGGCAGATCCTGTTGTCCCTGGGGATCGGTGCGGCACTGGTGTACTTTTTCATGAATTTGTCGGGGTACATGGGCCAGAAGACCGGCGTGCCGTTTCCCGTGATCAGCCGTATCAGCTTCGGTATTCATGGAGCACAGATTCCGGCGTTGATCCGCGCCGTGATTGCGATTGCCTGGTTCGGTATCCAGACCTACCTGGCTTCGGTGGTTTTCCGTGTGTTGTTGACGGCGGTTCATCCAGGGTTTGCCGACTATGATCACAACGCGATCCTCGGCCTGTCATCGCTCGGCTGGGCGTGTTTCGTGGCGATCTGGCTGGTGCAATTGGTGATCCTGGCCTATGGCATGGAAATGGTACGTCGCTATGAAGGGTTTGCCGGACCGGTGATTCTGCTCACCGTGGCCTCGCTGGCCGGCTGGATGTACTTCCAGGCAGGCGGCAACATTGCCTGGTCGATCCGCGAACCGCTGAGCGGCGGCGAGATGTGGCGCAATATCTTTGCCGGAGGTGCGCTGTGGTTGGCGATCTACGGCACGCTGATCCTTAACTTCTGCGACTTCGCCCGCTCCTCGCCCTGCCGCAGGACGATCCTGGTGGGTAATTTCTGGGGCCTGCCGGTGAATATCCTGGTGTTCGCCGCCATCACCGTGCTGCTGTGCGGCGGGCAGTTCCAGCTCAATGGCCGGGTGATCGAAAGCCCGACTGAAATCATCGCCGCCATTCCCAATACCTTCTTTCTCGTGCTCGGCTGCCTGGCCTTCCTGATCGTCACCGTGGCGGTGAATATCATGGCCAACTTCGTCGCACCGGCGTTTGTGCTGAGCAACCTGGCGCCCAAGTACCTGAACTTCCGGCGCGCGGGCCTGATCAGCGCCACCGTGGCGGTGCTGATCCTGCCGTGGAACCTCTACAACAGCCCGCTGGTGATCGTGTATTTCCTTTCCGGACTGGGCGCGCTGCTGGGGCCGTTGTATGGG
The DNA here is from genome assembly GCF_003851705.1 of Pseudomonas sp. R2-37-08W. Classification (NCBI taxonomy): domain Bacteria; kingdom Pseudomonadati; phylum Pseudomonadota; class Gammaproteobacteria; order Pseudomonadales; family Pseudomonadaceae; genus Pseudomonas; species Pseudomonas sp. R2-37-08W. The sequence goes on from NZ_CP027728.1 coordinate 4,264,264, forward strand.
GTGATCATGGTCGACTACTGGCTGATCCGCAAAAGCCAGGTGGATGTGCCGCAGCTGTATAGCGAAGACGCGCAGGGCGTTTATTACTACAGCCGCGGCGTGAATCTGCGCGCGGTGGCGGCGTTCGTTCCGGCAGCGGTGATCGCCATCCTGTTGGCATTGTTGCCTGGGTTTGCCAGCGTCTCGCCGTTCTCCTGGCTGTTTGGCGCCGGTATTGCAGGGTTGCTGTACCTGCTGATCGCCAAGCGCCAGCCGTTCTACGCCGATGTCAGCGGCGAAAGCATTGCAGTCGATAACGCCAGTCATTAAACAAGGAGCTTTCATGCGCATCCTCGTGGTCAACGTCAACACCACTGAATCCATCACACAAACCATCGCTCAGCAGGCGCGCAGCGTGGCCTCGCCGGGCACCGAGATTGTCGGGCTCACGCCCTACTTCGGCGCCGAGTCGGTGGAGGGCAACTTTGAAAGCTACCTGGCCGCCATCGCGGTAATGGATCGCGTAATGGCCTACGACCAGCCATTCGATGCGGTGATCCAGGCCGGCTACGGCGAGCATGGCCGCGAAGGCCTGCAGGAATTGCTCAACGTGCCGGTGGTGGATATCACCGAGGCCGCGGCCAGCATGGCGATGTTCCTGGGCCACGCCTATTCGGTGGTGACCACCCTGGACCGCACAGTGCCGTTGATCGAAGACCGGCTGAAACTCGCCGGCCTGTACCAGCGCTGCGCCTCAGTGCGCGCCAGTGGCATGGCGGTGCTGGAGCTGGAAGCAGACCCACTGGCCGCCATGCAAGCCATCGTGCGTCAGGCGGAACTGGCCATCCTTGAGGACAAGGCAGAAGTGATCTGCCTGGGATGCGGCGGCATGGCCGGGCTGGACGAGCAGATTCGCCAGCGCACCGGGGTGCCGGTGGTGGATGGGGTGACGGCGGCGGTGACCATCGCCGAGTCGCTGGTGCGGTTGGGCTTGTCGACGTCAAAGATCAGGACCTATGCAACGCCCAGGTCAAAGAAAGTCATCGGTTGGCCCGGCAAGTTCGGGCACTGAGGATCAACTGTGGGAGGGGGGCTTGCTCCCGATTGCGGTGTATCAGCCAGCTTATCTATAGCTGACCCACCGCTATCGGGAGCAAGCCCCCTCCCACATTTTGTTCACTGCACGGCAGTTAGATCGCACTGAATCGCTGCCCCAACCGTCGCTCAACAAACTGCTCGATCACAAAATCCACAAACGCCCGGGTCTTGCCCGGCAGCAGTTTGTGCTCGGCGTAGTAGATGGAAATATTGCCGTCGTCCACATACCAGTCCGGCAACACCCGCACCACCGCGCCGCTGTCAAGGAACGGCACAGCCATCGGCATGCTGACCAACGCAATGCCCAGCCCTTGGGCGCTGGCGCAGCAGGCGGCTTCAGAATCGCTCATGGTCATTGCGGGTTTGAGCACCAGCGGGCTGTGCTCGCGCTCGCGATGGGTCAGTTGCCATGAGCGCACCCGGCCGGTTTGCGGTGAGCGGATCAGGATGCCATGGCAGCGCGACAAATCCTCGGGCGCACGTACCGCAGGGCGTTGCGCCAGGTAAGCCGGTGAAGCCACCAGCACCCGGTGCGCCGGTGTCAACTTGCGCGCCACCACGCCCTGGGGCAGTTCAAAGCCGCCGCCAATCGCGGCGTCAAAGCCCTGGCCGATCAAGTCGACCTGACGGTTATCGAAATGCCAATCCGGGCTGATAGCCGGGAAGCGTCGCATGAACTCACCTAGCAACGGCACCACATACCGATTACCAAATACGGTGCCCATGCTGACCTTCAGCGTGCCCACTGGCCGCCCTTCAGCGCTGGCCAGGTTGGCCACGGCGTTTTGAATCGTGGTGAGGCTGCCGCTGACTTCGTCAAGGAACAGCTTGCCGGCTTCGGTCAAGGCCAGGCGGCGGGTGCTGCGCTGAAACAGCCTGACGCCCAGGCGCGCTTCCAGCTTGGCCACGCTTTTGCCGACCGCTGCCGGCGTCAGGCTCAGGTGCCGCGCAGCCTCCGCGAAGCTACCGCCTTCGGCGCTGCGCACAAAGCATTCGATACTGCCAAAGCTTTCCATATCGCCCACTCTAAACTTTTGGTTTACACAGACTATATCAATCATGCTCTACCGGTATCGGTGGGCGAGGTCGATACTCGGCTCATCAACTACTTGGAGATCGACATGACCCCATCTACCCTCACTGGCAAAGTCGCCTTGGTTCAAGGCGGTTCCCGCGGCATCGGCGCAGCCATCGTCAAGCGCCTCGCCGCGCAAGGCGCCGCCGTTGCCTTTACCTACATCAACTCGGCCGCCAAGGCTGAAGCCTTGCAGAACAGCGTGATCAGCGCAGGCGGCAAAGCCCTGGCGATTCAGGCCGACAGCGCCGATGCCACGGCGATTCGCAACGCAGTCAATGTCACAGTCGACGCCTTCGGGCGCCTGGATATTTTGGTGAACAATGCAGGAGTGCTGGCCATCGCGCCGCTGGAAGCGTTCAAGCTGGAAGACTTCGATCAGACCCTGGCAATCAACGTGCGCAGCGTCTTTATCGCCACTCAGGAGGCCGCCAGGCACATGGGCGAAGGCGGCCGGGTGATCAATATCGGCAGCACCAACGCCGAGCGCATGCCGTTTGGCGGTGGTGGTCCGTACGCGATGAGCAAGGCGGCGTTGGTCGGTTTGACCAAAGGCCTGGCGCGCGACCTGGGGCCACGGGGTATCACCATCAATAACGTGCAGCCAGGGCCGGTGGATACCGACATGAACCCGGCGAACAGTGATTTTGCCGAGAGCTTGATTGGGCTGATGGCGGTGGGTCGGTATGGGCATGTGGAGGAAATTGCCAGCTTCGTGGCGTACCTTGCCGGGCCGGAAGCCGGGTACATCACAGGCGCCAGCTTGACCATCGACGGCGGTTTCAGCGCCTGAGATTTAGCAACACGGCACAACCCATGTGGGAGGGGGCTTGCCCCCGATTGAGGTGGGTCAGCAAGCGATAAGTCGGCTGATTCACCGCTATCGGGGGCAAGCCCCGTCCCACATTTTTCCGGGTTGCATCAAGTCATGGGCGGCAGGCCGTAAGCAGCCAAGTCGAAATCCGCAAGTTTGCGGATGATCTGGTCGGCATGCTGATACTTGCTGTCGGCCATGGCCTCATCGGGCACGGCGATGGCGGTCATGTGCGCCGCTTTCGCCGCCGTCACGCCGAACGGCGAGTCCTCGAACACCAGGCAATCTTCCGGCGCCACACCCAGGCGGCGCGCGGCAGTGAGAAAGATGTCCGGCGCAGGCTTGGCGGCACCGACTTCCGGGTCGTCGGCGGTCACGATGGTGTCGAACAGGCCAAACCACTCGCGGTGCAAGGTGGTCTTGTGGCCGAACGAGTTGCGCGACGAACTGGTGCCCACCGCAATCGGGATGTTATGCGCCTTCAAATGCCGCACCAACGCCTCGGCGCCGGGCATGCCCAGGGCCTTGGGGAAACGCTCGCTCATCAGCGGTTCGCGAATCTCTAGAAACTCAGCCGGCGTGATCGGCAAGTCCAGCGCCTTGACCACATAGTCCGCCAAGTCCTGGGCACCGCGCCCAATGATGTGCTGCTTGATGCTCCAGTCATAGGTGCGGCCATAGCGTTCGGCGATGATCTGCGTAACTTCGGTGTAGATGCCTTCGGTGTCCAGCAACAACCCGTCCATATCGAAAATCACAGCCTTGATCGGGACAGCGGTACGCGGTGCGTTCATCACAACAGAACCCTGGAGGAAGGACTAAAAGGATTCAGCACAATAACGGCCCTGGTTGCTTGCAGGCAACCTTCCTGAAGCCAGGATCGGGTATTCATACCAGGCAACAGTTTTATCAACCGGCGCGCGCGGCGCACGTCTAGGGTTTGTGTGTGGGAGCGACCAGCCTTTGACCAGGGCCCGAAAATACACCTTGCAAACCTTATAAAAGACTTATTAACCTCCAATGAATTCGATCCACTGGACTCGTAAATCCGTCAAACAGCTACTTCGGCTGCATACCTATCATCAGCAACAGGTACGCGATGCGGTGTCGGCGCTTGAGCGCATGCCCGACGCAGTCAATGTCAAGAAGCTGGTTAATTACCCTCACGGCTATCGGCTTCGGGTAGGTCATTACCGCGTAGTGTTCGACTGGGACGGGGACATTCATGTGGTCAGCATTCAAGAGGTCAAGAAACGTGACGAGCGAACCTACTGCCGTACAGATCATCCACAATACCGAGGGCAAGCCAGCCTTCGTGGTGATTCCCTATGAACACTATGTGGCCCAGCAAAACGACCCGAATCTTATTCCTCATGCTGTCGTCAGTCGCTTGGTGGATGGAGCTACGCCTATACGTGCCTGGCGCGAGCACCTGAACCTCACCCAGGAAGAAGTCGCCAAGCGACTGGGCATTTCACAATCTGCATTCGCCCAGCAAGAAGCGGTAAACAAACCGCGTCGGACCACGCGGGAAAAGATTGCCAAGGCATTTGGTATAAACGCCTGTCAACTTGAGCTATGACCTCGTGCTGTACATGCACTTGATCCGACGTTATCGACAGGCTTGAGACAGCCGCATTGGTGAAGAATCAAGCTCCCTCTGCTCCTTCATAGACGCCGCCATGTCCGAAGCCTTCGAAGTCCCCAGCCCCCACGAAAAACACCTCGAACACACCACCGAACATGCCCACGGCCGTGGCGACACCTTCGCCAGCCGCATCGCGGTGATGACCGCGATCATGGCCACCGTTGGCGCCATGCTCAGCTACCAGGCCGGCTCCAGCGAAAGCGAGGCGGCGATGGACAAAAACAACGCCGCTATCATCAAGACCGAAGCCGCCAACCAATGGAATTACTATCAGGCCAAATCCAGTCGCCAAAACCTGGCGGAACTGGCCGCGCATATTCCCGGCGTAGATGCCGCCCACTACAACGACGAAATCCAGCGCTATAAAAGCCAGAAGGAAGATGTGCGCAAACAGGCCGAAACGCTTGAAGCCAGCTCACGGGAATGGGACCGCAAATCCGAAGAAGCGCTGCACCAGCATCATCGCTGGGCCCAGGCCATGACGGCGATTCAGATCGCGATCTCACTGGCGGCGATCACCTTGCTCACGCGCAAGGAATGGCTCAAGTGCATGGCGTATTCGGCCGGCGGTGTGGCCGTGGTGCTGGGTAGCCTGGCCTGGCTGCATCTCTGACCAAACGCGGGCAACTGTGGGAGGCGGCCTGACTGTTGCCACATTAAATGAAACCTTGGCGCGCTGATTTCAATCCGCCCTCTGAGCGATTAAAGTGTCGCGCCTCGAGAATTGAATCTCGAGATTCAGCCCATGGAGTTACGCGTGAAGTACATCAGTAAAGTAGTTGCAGCAGCCGTTCTTGGTTTCACCCTGGCAGGTTGCACCGGCACCGCCATGAAAACCCAGCAATACGACGCCAGCCAATACACCGTGCTCGGCCACAGCGAAGCCAGCGCCACCGGCATTATGCTGCTGGGCATTATCCCGATCGGCCAGAACAGCCGCTTCGTCCGCGCCCAGGATGCAGCCATCAAGGCCAAAGGCGGCGACGCCATGATCAACACCCAAGTGCAGGAAAAATGGTTCTGGGCCTGGGTACTGAACGGCTACACCACCAAGATTTCCGGTGATGTGGTCAAGTTGAAAACCGCGCAATAAGTAAGTTGCCGGGCGCAGAGCCTGGCAAGCGACGTTTCATGGGCCTGACTTCAGGGGATGGCCCATGAACCTCAGTAGTATTTACGTAATCGTGGCTGTCCTATTACTTAACAGTACTGGCCTGCCAAGTTGCGTGCTTGACCAAGTTGAAAACGCGGATACACCGATAGTCTAAGGTTCACATTCTTCCGTTATCACACGCCCCCTTATGTGCCCTTCAATTGTCAGCTTCCACTCACGATAACTGGCGGGCATGCATCGAAAGCAGGGGCGATAGCCTGCCAATCGTGCGGTCTGTTCATCGATAAAAAACACACGATCCTTCACATACCCGCCTTTGCTCAATGCCCGCAGTGCAGCCAGGCAGTCCAGGAGCCCGTAGATCTTGCTTCCTTTATGCCCGCCAAACTGACCCGGCTTGGAACTGAGGGCAGGCTTGCCGTGGGAATCCATGACTTTCCATCGCCTCATTACGCACCCTCCCCCATCCGGTGCAGTCATCCGACAACGTGTGCAGCGTGCATGCTTTTCTCGCGCTCGATCAACTTGCGCTTACGCTCCACTCCCCAACGGTAGCCAGACAAGGATCCATCACTGCGCACCACGCGATGGCATGGAATCGCCACCGCGAGTTTATTGGCCCCGCATGCGTTAGCCACTGCACGGGTGGCATTGGGCATACCTATCCGCGCGGCGACCTGGGCGTATGTCTCGGTCGTTCCTGCAGGAATATCCCTCAGCGCCTGCCAAACCCGTTCCTGAAATACGGTGCCACGGATGTCCAACGGCAGCGCAAAACCGGTGCCCGGCGATTCGACAAAGCCGACGACAGTGGCCACCAGCGCCTCGAACTCGGCGTCGCCGCCAATCAGGTTGGCGTTGGGGAACTGGTCCTGAAAGCTCTCCACCAGCACATTAGGGTCATCGCCCAATAAAATCGCGCAAATGCCGCGCGCGCTTCTGGCCACCAGGATCGAGCCCAGCGCGCTTTCACCCAGCGCGAATTTAATATCCACATTGGCCCCCCCTGCGCGGTACTCGGTGGGTTTCATGCCGAGGATATTTTGCGACGCCTCATAGAATCGGCTGTTGGAGTTATAGCCTGCCTCATAAAGAGCGTCGGTGATGGTGCCACTGAGCGAAAGCTGGTCTCTGACGCGCGAACGCAACGAAGCGACGCTGTAGGCTTTAGGCGTGAGGCCCGTGAGTTTCTTGAAGACTCGATGGAAGTGGAAGCTGCTCATGCCCACCTGTTCGGCCAGATCACCCAGGTTGGGAACCACGTCCGATGCATCGATAAGCCGGCAGGCTTCGGCAACAGCCGCCGCATGCTTCTGGGCGACGGCCGCTGAGTTGCTGCTGTCGCGCTTGGAGGGGCGAAAACCCGCCCTTTCGGCTTCAGCTGCGGTGTCAAAAAACACGATATTTTCCGGCCGAGGCAGCTTGGTCGGACTGAAGGGTTTGCAGTAAACCCCGGTGGTCAGCACACCGTAGACGAAATCGAGGTTTGCATCAGCCTGGCGGCTGACGAGAATATTCCAGCGCGGATCGTCCTCGGCCCTCAGCACGGGCTGGGTGGTGTGGTCTTTAACGCATTCCATGGCAATGCCCCCATCTTCGCAATTTGCACAAGCCTATCGCTATTGAGCCGCGTTAAAACTCCGAGTCTTGCTTTCAAATTCGAACGCTTGGCCGTTCCATCACTGCGCATCATGGAATATTACGCCAAGGGTAAACCGCTCCCCCGCTCTGACCTCGCTCACGCCGTGGCGCGTAAATACGGAGTAGAAGCCCCGCGCGCCCTTCACGGGCCTGCGGTTGACGGCAAAAATCACTGCATCGCCCCTGCGCAGCGGCACTACGTTGACCCTGGACTGCATTCTTGGCCGCTGTTCGGTAAGCACGAATTCGCCGCCGCTAAAGTCGTCATTGGGCTCAGACAGGAGGATAGCCATCTGCACGGGAAACAGAATGTCTCCATACAGGTCGCGGTGCAGGCAATTGTAGTCTCCTGCACCGTAGCGCAGCAGCAGCGGTGTGGGGCGCTCTTGCCGGGCGTCGTGGCACTGGCTTAGAAAGTCTTCGTGACGTTCGGGATAGGGAGGTTCGAGGCCAAGTTTAGTGTTCCAATAGTTGGCCAGTGGGACCATCTGCGGGTAAACACAGGATCTCAATGTGGCGATAATCGGCGGCAGCGGGTAGGCAAAATATTTATATTGGCCTGAACCGAAGCCGTGCCTGCTCATATTGATACACGACCTGAAGATGTCCGGCTCGTAGTAACTATCGATAAGACGCTGGCAGACGTCTGGGTCGAGCAGGTTCTCGATGACGGTAAAGCCGCTGGCGTTTACGCGATGTAGATGCTCACTCCAGTTTTCGCAAGCGAGCCTTGTTTCCAATGCCCTATCGACCATTGCCATTCCCTTGTGGATTGCATGATTGTCAACATACCGCAGGCAATCCACGGGAGCCTCCGGTTTGTTGCTATCAAATTAATCCAGTGAACCGGCATGGGTTTCTAGGAGGCTTCAACGTTTGAGAGAATGGAGCCAGCTATGTCAATGAGCAACGCTCTCGCAACATGGACAGTCGATTAAAGTATCAGCGTGCACTCAAGCTCTCGTCCCAATGTCTCATGTTTCCAAGACGTCCTCTGACTGGTGTTCTACCCGATTGCGCCCTCTTTTCTTCGCGCCATAAAGAAAACCATCAGCCTTTGCTAGCAAATCAGTCGCTGTATTCACACCACGCTGATGGTTGGAACTTACACCTGCGCTGATGGTGACAAAGCCAACCGGACTCCCCTGATGTGCAATTTTTTCGGCCTCTATAGCTGAACGCACTTCTTCAGCAATCTTGACTGCTCCTGAAAGCTCTGTTTCTGGAAGCAGTATTACAAACTCTTCCCCACCATATCGCGCAGCGAGGTCGGCTGGACGGTTTATGTTTGTACCTATTAGTTCTGCAATTCGCCGCAGGCATTCGTCACCGACAACGTGACCATAATAGTCGTTGTACTGCTTGAACCAATCAATATCGATAAGTATGAGCGCTACGCTATTCCCAGTGCGACATGCTCTTGACCATTCTTTTTCGAGTGTAGAGTCGAAGCACCTACGGTTAGGTAAACCGGTAAGGCTATCAGTCTTAGCAATATGTTCTAAATCGCAATGCGCAAGACGCAGTTCTTCCTCTGCCACCAACACGCGTTGAATTTGCCGGTAAAAAAGGAACCCCAGGCTAGTCAGCACAAAAATTATAAGCACCACCATAACCGATGCTTGATAGACGTACGTCCACCAGGTGGCGAATACTGAATCTAACGATAAACCGGCTGCAGTGACCAGGGGTAGGCCTTGTATACGGCTGTAGGCATAGACTCGCTCAACCCCGTCCACGACAGAGGTGAGGGTCGCTGTGCCCTCGTCGTTGTGTATCAAATACCGACTAAACAGGTCTCCCTTTGAGATATTAGTTGTCATTAACGCGTCAATCATTGGTCGGCGCGCAAGCAAGTCGCCATTACTGAGTGCGAGAAGTATTACTCCCCGTTTGTCGACATCCAACCGGTTAAAAAAACTCTGGAAATATGCAACTGGCAACGTTGCCAAAACGACGCCGCTGAAGCTGCCATCACTGTGCTCGGTGCGCCGGCTTACAGGAATGATCATATCGCCCGTGGTTCGGCTCAAAATCACCTCGCCTATACGGACGGCCGTGCCAGGATGATTCTTGTGGTAGATAAAATAAGATCGATCACTATTGTTCTTGGCGACCGGCTTTGAAGAAAAGGAATTCGCTACCCAGTCCCCATGTTCGTCGTATATGAACAACCCTTGAATTCCGTCGGTTGCTTGAACATTGCTGGCCATCACTTTGGATAAGCGGGCCATGTGTTCGGCGTCAAGCCCGTCGTTTTCAAACCGCTCAACAAGGTTATCGAGTATGTTTTCAGCCTGACGTATGGTGTCTTGAGCTTGCTGCTCGGAAGCGCGAACAATGTTATGCGCAGCAATCTTCGCATTTGCCAGTCGTTCGTCCGCCGATTGTTTTAACTGCCAAGCAATTGCGGTCACTAGCATGACACAGGCCAGGAAAATAAACGCTATCAAGCCCACAGAGAGGGCTTTAGGTGTTAATCGACCGGACACGAGCGTTATCGTTTTCATTGAGCTCATCTTAGCTTGGAGTGCTGAATCTTCCTGTGAATTTTCCATAACTCATAAATCTAGGTGGAGTCTACCCACAGCAATCAGATCCCGAGTCCATGGACTCGACAAGCGTCGGCCCTATCAGCGCCGCCGACCAGATTAGACTTCACTCCTCGTAGCAGGCCAACCAGCCACCATTTACGCACCCAAAAAGCGCACCAGTCCCATGGCGGTCCCATAGGCCCATTTTTCGGGTGCCAAAAACCACAAACCCCCGACTTTCTCTAGGAAAATCAGGGGTTTGCGATTTAAGAATATGGCGGTGAAGGAGAGATTCGAACTCTCGATACAATTTCTTGTATACACACTTTCCAGGCGTGCTCCTTAAGCCACTCGGACACTTCACCGTATCTCGTCAAACCAGTTCAGTCTGTCGAGGCGCGCTAATGTAGTCGAAAGCCTTTCTGATGGCAAAGGTTTTTTTCAGAATTTTCATGCGGTTAGACGGGTATGCCGGAACACGGCCTGTGCGCGGTGGTGATTGTGCCAATCTCGGGCATGGCTCGGGATGGTCTACGCTGGCTGTGGTGCCCTGCCCCAGGCGCTCTGCTGTCGGGTGTGGAGCGAAAGCCTGACTGGGCAGTCAGTCACGGCGCTTTACCCGCGCGGGCGTGGTGGGTAACGTCTGCTGCATCTTCTATAACAAGTCCTACAAGGAACCGCGTCATGAGTGAGTTGATTGCCTACCACCTCGAAGACGGTATCGCGACCCTGACCCTGAGCAACGGCAAGGTAAATGCCATTTCTCCCGCAGTGGTCAGTGCGTTCAATGCGGCGCTGGACCAGGCGGAGAAGGATCGGGCGGTGGTGGTGATCACGGGCACGCCGGGGATTCTGTCGGCGGGTTATGATTTGAAGGTGATGACGGCCGGCCCTAAAGAGGCCATCGGCCTGGTCACGTCGGGCTCGACGCTGGCGCGTCGGCTGTTGGCGCATCCGTTCCCGGTGATTGTGGCGTGCCCTGGGCATGCGGTGGCCAAGGGTGCGTTCCTGCTGCTGTCGGCGGATTACCGGATTGGTGTGGAAGGCCCGTTCAGCATTGGCCTGAATGAAGTGGCGATTGGCATGACCATGCACCACGCCGGTATCGAGCTGGCGCGGGATCGTCTGCGCAAGTCGGCGTTTCATCGGTCGGTGATCAACGCCGAGATGTTTGACCCGCAAGGCGCTCTGCAAGCGGGCTTCCTCGACAAGGTGGTAGCGCCGGAAGAGTTGCACGCGGCGGCACTGGAAGCGGCGCGGCAGTTGAAGAAGATCAATATGAACGCGCACAAACACACCAAGTTGAAAGTGCGCAAGGCACTGCTGGATGCGTTGGATGATGCAATCATCCAGGACCAAGGCCATAACCTGATTTAACGTCCCACACTTGCGGTACCGAAGCCCGACCTTGAGTCGGGCTTTTTCTTACAATCCAAACCGAAATAACCCGGGCCGCTCTAGACAAGCGTTATCGGCGCACGTCGAAACATGCGCTTAAACATCGCCTATCTCCTACCTCTGCTGGCGCAATTGCCGAATACAGTGCACATCCGTACACTGCGCCACCTTTTGTCCCGGTGAGCCGCGTCGATGCTTTTTCTGTTACGTATGTTGTTGATGGGCCTGCACTTTATAGTCGCCGGTGTACTGGGCGTGCTGTTGGGGATCTGCCGGCCGTTCAATCCGGACAACAGCCGCCTGTGTGCACGCCTTTACGCGCTGCCAGCGATGTGGATCCTGCGCCTGAACGTGAAAGCCGATGTCGACTCCCTGCGTAACAAGCCCGGCACTTGCGTGGTGATCGCCAACCACCAGTCCAACTACGATCTGTTTGTGCTCGGCACCGTGGTGCCCCACCGCACGGTATGCATCGCCAAGAAGAGCCTGAAATGGGTGCCGTTGTTCGGCCAGTTGTTCTGGCTGGCCGGCAATGTGTTGATCGACCGCGGCAATGCGCACAAGGCGCGCCGGGCCATGCTCACCGTTACCCGCACCTTGCAACACGAAGACACGTCTATCTGGGTGTTTCCAGAAGGCACGCGCAACCTGGGCAAAGGTTTGTTGCCGTTCAAAAAAGGCGCGTTCCATATGGCGATTGCGGCCGGTGTGCCGATCGTGCAGGTCTGTGTCAGTCATTACGTCACGCATATGCGACTTAATCGCTGGAACAGTGGGGATGTGCTCATACGCTCGTTGGCGCCGATTGCTACTACCGGAATGACTGCGGATGACGTTCCGGCGTTGATGCAAGCGTGTCAGGCGCAGATGGATGAGTGCATTGCACAGATGGATCGCGAGCTGCAAAGCGCTTGAACGCCTGCAGCGTGGTCTGAGGAGCGCGCAGGGCGACGCGGAGCGTCACGGGGGGCATTCCCACGCAGAGCGTGGGAACGATCACTCTACGGAACGCCATTCAGGCTAAGCTGCCCAACATTTGTCCTCTTGATAAGAAGTGATCAGCACCATGGGTAGAGTCGTTGCGGCCGCCGTCTACAGCGCCGGAAAGAAAGTCACTGATATCACCCTCGACGAAGGCGCGGCCTGGGCCGCCAAACCCGGCCACTTTGTGTGGATCGGCCTGGAAGAGCCCAGTGCCCAGGAGCTGAACAACCTGCAACGCCAGTTCAACCTGCACGAACTGGCGATCGAAGACGCCATGGAAAAGCACAGCCGCCCGAAGCTGGAAACCTTCGGCGACGCGCTGTTTATCGTCACCTATTCACCGGTGCGCGAGAACGGCAAGCTGGAGTTTATCGAAACCCATATCTTCGCCGGCAATGGCTACATCATCACCGCCCGTAATGGACACTCAGCTTCCTACGGTTTTGTACGCCAGCGCTGTGAGGCGCGTCCGCTGTTGCTGGAGCATGGCGAAGATTTCGTACTCTATGCCTTGCTGGATTTCGTCACCGAAAACTACCAGCCAGTCAGCGAGGCGATCCACGCCGAGATCGATGAACTGGAGCGCAACGTGCTGTGCAGCTCCCTGAGCGAGCGCGACATCCAGAACCTTCACGGCCTGCGCCGCGACGTGTTGCGGCTCAAGCGCTATGTGGCGCCGATGGTGGAGATCAGCCAGGAACTGCAGAAGTTGAGCTTCCCGTTTATCGACAAGAACATGCGCCCGTATTTCCGTGACGTGCAGATCCACGTCACGCGGCAGATGGAAGACCTGACGACCCTGCGCGATATCGCCAGCCAGACCATCGAGATCGGCGTGTTGCTGGAGGCCTCGCGCCAGAGCGTGGTGCAGCGCAAGTTCGCCGCTTGGGCGGCGATCCTCGCGTTCCCCACGGCGGTCGCGGGGATTTATGGGATGAATTTCCAGAACATGCCCGAGCTGCAATGGCACTACGGCTATTTTGCAGTGCTCGGGTTGATTGCGGTGGGCTGCACCAGCCTGTGGGCGAGCTTCAAACGGTCGGGTTGGCTTTAGCGTTGTGCGCTACAAAGCGCATCATCCATTCCGCCACGGTCGCGCCGTGGTGGTCACGCTCCAGGCTGGCCACGCCGTTGGTGTAGACCTTTTCGCCCAGGGTTGTCTGAAGAATCTCGAGCAGTTCGCGGGAATAGTCATGAACAAATTCCGGATGGCCCTGGAAGCACAGCACCTGGTCACCGATGTGATACGCCGCGATGGGGCAAAACTCGCTCGAGGCAATGACCGTGGCATTTTCCGGCAGGGTCGTGACCTGGTCCTGGTGGCTGATCAATAGCGTCAGTTCCGGCACTTGCGGGCTCATCCAGGGTGCCTTGGCATCGATGGTGTAGTCATGAATGCCCATGCCCCAGCCTTGGCTGGCGCGCTCGGTCTTGCCGCCGAGCAGCAACGCCAGCAACTGGTGGCCGAAGCAGATACCCAATAACTTGTCGCCGCGCTCGTAGCGCTGGAGCACGTAGGTCTTGAGGGTCTGGATCCACGGGTCGGTGCCGAACGAGTCGGCTTTGCTGCCGGTGATCAGGTACGCGTCAAAGGCTTCGTCATCCGGCGGGTATTCACCCTGCACCACGTTGTAAACCACAAACTCTGCGGCAATCGGCTGCTTGGCAAACAGGCGCTTGAACATCTGCCCGTAACCTTGGTACTGATCGATCAGGCCTGGACGCAGGATATCGGTTTCCAGGATGCAGACGCGTAGCGACATAAAAAATACCTGACACGGCGATGGGAATATTGAACACCCAGAGCGTGCCTTGAAACACCTGTTCAAAGCAAGCCCTCCACCACCTGATCAGCGGAACGTTTCACCCTGTACGGCTTTCTCCAGCAGCAGCGCCGGCGGCGCAAACCGCTCGCCATACGCGTCGGCCAGGTAGCGCGCCCGGGCGATGAAGTCGTTCAGGCCGTACTGGTTGATGAACTGCAACGCGCCGCCACTCCAGGCGGCAAAGCCAATGCCGAAGATCGAACCGATATTGGCGTCAGCCGTGGACATCAACACGCCCTCCTCCACGCAACGCACGGTTTCGATGGCTTGAATAAACAGCAAGCGGTCGCGCACGTCCTGGGGCGAAATCTGTTTACCGGGCTGTTCGAACCGCGCCTTGAGTTCTGGCCACAGGTGCTTCCGGGCGCCTGCTGGATAGTCATAAAAACCGCCACCGGCGGCCTTGCCCGTGCGCTTGTATTCGTTGACCAGCAGATCGATCAGCGCCGTCGCCGGGTGGGCCTTCGGCACCTCGCCTTGGGCTTGCAGGTCCTTGGCGGTTTGCTGTCGGATATGGCTCATGAGGCTCAGGGATACTTCATCCGACACCGCCAGTGGCCCGACCGGCATACCGGCCTTGCGCGCTTCGGTCTCGATCATCGGCGCGGCCACGCCTTCGCCGAGCATGGCGATGCCTTCATTGGTGAACGTGGCGAACACCCGCGAGGTGAAGAAACCGCGGCTGTCGTTGACCACAATCGGGGTTTTCTTGATTTGCAGTACGAAGTCAAAACCCCGCGCCAGGGTTTCGTCGCTGGTGTGAGCGCCCTTGATGATCTCCACCAGGGGCATCTTGTCCACCGGGCTGAAGAAATGCAGGCCGATGAATTTGCCCGGGTCCGGCACCGCAGTCGCCAAACCGCTGATGGGCAAGGTCGAGGTATTGGAAGCGATCACGGCGTCCGCCCCGACTACGCGTTGCGCGGCGGACGCTACCCTGGCCTTGAGTTCGCGGTCTTCGAACACCGCTTCGATCACCAGGTCACAGCCGGCCAGGTCGGCGTCATCCTGTGTAGGGCGAATCCGTGCCAAGGTGGCTTCGCGCTGCTCGGCGGTCAATTGCCCACGGTTGACGTTCTTTTCGAGCAACGCGGCTGAATGGGCCTTGCCCTTTTCGGCCGCCGCGAGGGTGACGTCCTTGAGCACCACGTCGATCCCTGCACAGGCGCTGGCATACGCAATGCCCGCCCCCATCATGCCGGCGCCGAGCACACCGAGCTTGCGCGTCACAAAAGGTGCAAAACCCTGTGGTCGCGAACGGCCGGCGTTGATTTCATTGAGCTGAAACCAGAATGTGCCGATCATGTTTTTCGCCACCTGCCCGGTCACCAGCTCGGTGAAATAGCGGGTTTCGATCAAGTGTGCAGTGTCGAAATCCACTTGAGCGCCTTCCACGGCAGCGCAGAGGATTTTCTCCGGCGCAGGGAAACAGCCCTGGGTCTTGCTGCGCAGAATCGACGGTGCGATGGCGAGCATCTGCGCGACTTTCGGGTTCGACGGCGTGCCCCCGGGAATCTGATAGCCCTTATGGTCCCAAGGTTGCCGGGCCTCGGGATGGGCGAGAATCCAGGCGCGGGATTTGGCCAGCAGCTCATCGCGGTCTGCCGCCACGTCGTCGATCAAGCCCGCCTGCAATGCCTGCACCGGCCGCACTTTCTTGCCTTCCAGCAGATACGGCAGGGCTTTTTCCAGGCCCAGCAGGCGCACCATGCGCACCACCCCGCCGCCGCCCGGCAACAGGCCCAGGGTGACTTCGGGCAGGCCAAGCTGCACCGACTTGTCGTCCAGCGCGATCCGGTGATGGCAGGCCAGGCAAATCTCCCAGCCACCGCCAAGGGCCGCACCGTTGATCGCGGCCACCACCGGTTTGCCGAGGGTTTCCAGGCTGCGCAGTTGCGCCTTGAGCACGCCGACGTCGTCATAGAATTGCTTGGCGTGGGCAGTGTCGACCTGGATCAGCTCATTGAGGTCACCGCCGGCAAAAAACGTGTTCTTGGCCGAGGTAATGATCACCCCGGCCAGGTCGGCTTTTTCTGCCTCCAGGCGCGCAATGGTGGCCGCCATGGCCGCACGGTACGCGGCGTTCATGGTGTTGGCGCTTTGGCCGGGCATGTCGAGGGTCAGCACCACGATCTGGTCCTGGCCTTTTTCGTAACGAATGGCGTCGGTCATGACAGTATCCCTAAGGCTCAGAGGCGTTCGATGATAGTGGCGATGCCCATGCCACCGCCGACACACAGGGTGGCCAGGCCGTAGCGCTGCTGACGCACTTCCAGCTCATCGAGCAAGGTGCCGAGGATCGCGCAGCCGGTGGCGCCCAACGGGTGGCCCAGAGCGATGGAGCCGCCATTGACATTGACCCGGGCGGCGTCGATGCCCATGTCCTTGATGAATTTGAGCACGACCGAAGCGAACGCCTCATTGACCTCGAACAGGTCGATGTCCTCGACACGCAGGCCGGCCTTGGCCAACGCCTTGCGCGTGGCCGGTGCAGGACCGGTGAGCATGATGGTGGGATCGGTGCTGGTCACCGCCGTGGCGACAATCCGCGCGCGCGGCTGCAAGCCGAGCTCGCGCCCTTTGGCCTCGGAGCCAATCAACATCAAGGCAGCGCCGTCGACAATGCCGGAGCTGTTGCCCGGTGTGTGCACATGCTGGATGCGTTCCACTTGGCTGTAGACCCGTAACGCGGTGGCATCGAAGCCCATCTGGCCGATCATTTCGAAACTCGGCTTGAGCTTGCCGAGGCCTTCGAGGGAGGAGTCGCCACGGATAAATTCGTCATGGTCGAGCAGCACAATGCCGTTCTGGTCCTGCACCGCGATCAGCGACTTGTTGAAGGATCCGTCTGCTCGTGCCCTGGCGGCTTTCTGCTGGGACTGTAGGGCAAAGGTGTCCACGTCCTGGCGAGTGAAGCCTTCCAGGGTAGCGATCAGGTCGGCCCCAATGCCCTGCGGCGTGAAGTGGCTGTGCAGGTTGGTTTGCGGGTCGAGTATCCAGGCGCCACCGTCGCTGCCCATTGGCACGCGGGACATGGACTCGACGCCGCCGACCACCAACAGGTCCTCAAAGCCGGAGCGCACTTTCATCGCCCCGAGGTTGACGGCCTCCAGGCCCGAGGCGCAGAAGCGGTTGACCTGCACGCCGGCAACGCTGATGTCCCAGTCCGCTACCAGTGCGGCGGTCTTGGCGATATCGGCGCCCTGGTCGCCCACTGGGGTGACGCACCCGAGCACGATGTCATCCACCTGCCGGGTGTCGAGGTCGCTGCGTTGCGCCAGCGCCCTGAGCAAACCGGCGACCAGGTTGACCGGCTTGACGCTGTACAGGGCACCGTCAACCTTGCCTTTGCCTCGGGGCGTGCGTATCGCATCAAAGATCAAAGCTTGGGTCATGATGGCCTCGAACCACAGTGGGTGTAGGCCCCTACCTTAAGCCCGATTGACACGGTTTCAATGACGGATGCGCTCATTGCTTTTGACCCCCTCGCTCGGACGAACGGTAGGCAACTACGAGAAACCCCGGGTTAATCGTTTTAGCTGTCTAGCCTCGGGGTTGGCGCCAAGATGGCACTACGCCTCATGCCGTTTTAAGCGGATAAAGTGCTTAGCTGATATGAAATGGATCTATGCGCCGAAGAACGACGGCTCTAAGGTTGAATCTGTAAGAAGCTGCTGCCGGGTTTTGCTGGAGCGGTTGTAAGAAAAGTTTCACGCCAGGTCGCGATACTGGATCAACCGGTACGCATTTGACGTTCAGGAATAACAACAAAAGGCAGTCAGCCATGTTCAAACATTCGAAAGTACGTCAGGCGGGACTTATTTTGTTCGCCACCACACTGATTCTGATCTTGCCCAATTTAACCAAGGTTATCGGGTGACGACTCGACCTATTTATTCCGTGCGCACACAGCATAGGGATTACAGCGTTTGGCAGCACCTGCCGGGGCATTGCGTATAGCCGTCCTGTTGCAGGGGCTGTCTTTTTGCGCGCAGATTTGCGCTATCGTAGTTCTCCCGTCACCTCGAAACGGCCTGCCCTTTGAAATCGATCCTCGCCTTGCTCGCGCTGTTGCTGACCCTGCCCGCTTCGGCGGCGCAACTGACCATCGAACTGGACCACGCCAGCAAGACTTGGCAGACGGCGGAGCTACTCAAGCACCCGGATGCGCGGATGGTGCAGATCGTCGATGACGTTTCCTACAAGCGCACCATGACCTACCGGGCCGTGCCCTTGGCGAGTCTCCTACCGGGCCTGAAACCTGCGAGCCATGTGCAAGCAGTGGCCCTCGACGGTTTTGCCGCCGAACTCGCCGTCGCGCCACTGTTGGAAAACACCGGCGCGCGCGCCTGGCTGGCGGTGGAAGACCCGGCCCATCCGTGGCCTGCGCTGGGAGATGGCAAACCAAGCGCGGGGCCGTTCTACTTGGTGTGGACCGATCCGCAGGCCGGGCATATCAGCCCGGAACAGTGGCCGTTTCAGATATCCAGCATCAAGCAGCTGCAGACGGTCGCCGAGCGTTTTCCGGCGCTGCTGCCTGATCCGCAGTTGGCGGCCAACGATCCGATCAACCAAGGCTTCGCGGTGTTCCAGAAGAATTGCCTGGCCTGCCACCGCCTCAATGGGGCGGGCGATGCGCAGATGGGGCCGGACTTGAATGTCCCCTACAACCCCACCGAGTATTTCAGCGGTGATTTTCTCAAGCGTTACATTCGTGACCCGCAGAGCCTGCGACGTTGGCCGCAGGCGAAGATGCCGGCGTTCTCGGCCAGTGTGTTGCCGGACAATGAGCTGGATTTGCTGGTGGGATATTTGCAGCATATGGCGGGGCGCAAACAGCAGCCCTGAGGCTCGCGCAGATCAGAAGTGGGAGGGGGCTTGCTCCCGATAGCAGTGTGTCAGTCAGCTTATCGGTAACTGACACACCGCCATCGGGAGCAAGCCCCCTCCCACATTTTGGATTGAGTACAGTTAGTCGGCCCGGCGCACGGCCATGCCGCATTGCAAAACCTCCTGAAACAACACAGCCTGCCTCCCACACTGGGTGTGAGTTGTAGTTAAGATTATTGCTGCTGCACGGAAACCACCGGCGTCGGTGCGACAAACACCTTGGCATGCATCTGCTCATGCCCTCCCCCACGGCGCATGCCCCGCACCGGGCAGGCGTCCAGGTAGTCCAGGCCCACGGCGAGTTTCAGGTGCCGCTCCGGCCGGGCCAATTGGTTGGTCACGTCAAAACTGTACCAGGCGTTATCCAGCCAGGCTTCGGCCCAGGCATGGCTGGCCAGGTGCGTGCTGTCTTCGGTGTACAGATACCCTGAGACGTATCGCGCCGGAATCCCCAGGCTGCGCGCACAGGCCAGGAACGCATGGGTATGGTCCTGGCACACGCCCGCGCGGCCGGCGAAGGCCTCGGCAGCGCAGGTGTCGACGTCCGTGGCGCCCGGCGTGTAGACCATCGATTGGTTCAGGGCATGCATCAGGTCGATCAGCGCGGTGCGGTCGCGACGCTGGTGGCAGTGTTGCTGGGCAAAACCGCGCAGAGCTTCGTCGGGCTCGGTCAGGCGCGTGCCGCGCAGGAACGGAAAGGCCGACTGGCTCTCGTGTTCAGCCTCACTCAATTCGTCGATATCCACCTGGCCACGGGCGCCGATGATGATGGCGTCGTGAGGTTCGTCCAGGGTCAGCACATGCAGGATGTTGCCGAATGGGTCCACTTGCGCCCGTACGGGGCGCGGCAGATCAAGCTGCCAGCTCAGCACACGCTGGCGTTCACTGTCGTGGGGCGTCAGGCGCAGATATTGGATGCTGGCGCGCACCTGGTCTTGGTAGTGGTAGGTGGTTTCGTGGCTGATGGAGAGTCTCATGCCGCCTCCAGGTAGGAGCTGTAGATGGCGTCGCCCAACTGGCGGACCAAGGGGATAAAGTCGGTCAGCCAGGCGTGCAGGCCTTCCTCGAGGATTTCATCGATGGCGGTAAAGCGCAGGCGCGCGTCCATCTCGGCAGCCAGGCGCTGGGCCGGGCGACCGTTGAGGCCCGGCAGGCTGGCAAGGATCTGGTCGATCTCTTCGCTGCAAGCCCGCAGCGAGCGCGGAACATCAGCGCGCAGGAGCAACAGTTCGGCGACTTGCCGGGCGCCCGGCGCATCCCGATAGATCTCGGTATAGGCCTCGAACGACGACAATGCCCGCAGCAACGCACTCCATTGATAGTAGGCGTGCGCCGTGCCATCGCTGACCGTTTCAGCCTGGTCGCCGGCCATTTCGTAACGCGCGTCCAGCAGGCGCAGGGTGTTGTCGGCGCGCTCGATGAAGGTGCCCAGGCGGATAAAGCGAAACGCATCGTTACGCATGATGGTGCCGTAGGTGGCGCCGCGGAACAGGTGCGAGCGCTCCTTGACCCATTCGCAAAACCGGCTCATGCCGTAACGGCTCAAGCCTTGTTGGGCTATATCGCGAATATCCAGCCAGGTAGCGTTGATGTTTTCCCACATGTCGGCGGTAATTCGCCCACGTACTGCATGGGCGCTGGCCCGGGCGGCGCCAAGGCAGCTGTAGATGCTGGCCGGGTTGGCAGCGTCCAGGGCGAAAAAGTGCAGCAGGCGTTCGGCATGCAGTTCACCGTGGCGCTCGTGGTAGTCCTCCAGGGTGCCGGTGATCAACAGCGGCATGGCCAATTCGTGCAGGCCGTCGCCGCGCCCGTCCTGAGGCATCAGCGACAGCGAATAACTGACATCGAGCATGCGCGCGAGGTTTTCCGCGCGTTCCAGGTAGCGCGACATCCAATACAAATCCGAGGCAGTTCTACTCAACATGTGTCAATCCTCGACCACCCAGGTGTCTTTGGTGCCGCCGCCCTGGGACGAGTTGACCACCAGCGAACCTTCGCGCAGCGCCACCCGGGTCAGGCCACCGGGTACCACGCGGGTTTCCTTGCCCGACAGCACGAACGGGCGCAGGTCGATATGCCGTGGGGCGATGCCGTTTTCGACGAACGTCGGGCAGGTGGACAAACACAGGGTTGGCTGGGCGATGTAGGCGTGGGGCTTGGCCTTGATGCGTGCGCGGAAGGCTTCGATTTCCGCCGCCGTGGACGCCGGACCCACCAGCATGCCGTAGCCGCCGGAGCCTTGGGTTTCCTTGACCACCAAATCGGGCAGGTTGGCCAGTACGTGGGACAATTCATCGGGCTTACGGCATTGAAACGTCGGAACGTTCTGCAGGATCGGTTCTTCATCCAGGTAAAAACGGATCATCTCGGTAACGAATGGGTACACAGACTTGTCATCCGCCACCCCGGTGCCGATGGCATTGGCCAGCACCACGTTGCCCGAGCGGTAGGCGGCAAGCAGGCCCGGTACGCCGAGCATGGACGCCGGATTGAAAGCCAGCGGGTCGAGAAACGCGTCGTCAAGACGCCGGTAAATCACGTCCACCGCTTTGGGCCCGTCGGTGGTGCGCATGAATACGCGGTCATCACGCACGAACAAATCGGCGCCTTCCACCAACTCCACGCCCATTTCCCGGGCGAGGAAGGCATGTTCAAAGAACGCACTGTTGAAACGCCCAGGGGTCAGCACTACCACGCTGGGGTTATCCAGGGGGCTGGAACTCTTCAGGGTGTCGAGCAACAGGTTGGGGTAATGGTCAATCGGCGCGATACGCTGGGCCGCGAACAGCTCGGGAAACAGGCGCATCATCATCTTGCGGTCTTCAAGCATGTAGCTGACGCCGCTCGGCGTACGCAAGTTGTCCTCCAGCACGTAGTAAGTGCCGTCGCCATCGCGTACGAGGTCTACCCCGGAAACGTGGGAATACAGGTCACGGTGCAGGTCCAGGCCCTGCATTGCCAACTGGTATTGCTCGTTGGCCAGTACCTGTTCGGCGGGGATGATCCCGGCCTTGATGATGCGTTGTTCGTGGTAAAGGTCGGCGAGGAACATGTTCAACGCCTTGACCCGCTGGGTGCAGCCGCGCTCGACCATGCGCCATTCGCTCGCCGGGATGCTGCGGGGGATGGTGTCGAAGGGGATCAAGCGCTCAGTCCCTTGCTCGTCGCCATACAGCGTGAAGGTGATCCCGGCACGGTGGAACAACAAGTCGGCCTCGCGTCGACGCTGGGCCAGCAGTTCGGCAGGGGTGTCGGCCAGCCAACGGGCGAACTCGCGGTAATGGGGACGAACCTGCCCTGCCCCATCGTACATTTCATCGTAATAAGTGCGGATCATGCCGTACTCCTTGTCACCCGGACGACAGACCCTTCGCAAGGCCCGTGCCAGCGGCATAAACACTTTCAAATCAAAGGATTGGATAAACCCCGAATTCCCCTCGCACCGTCCTGGTGCGCGAAATGACAGCAGCCCTGCCACACGCCTCATCGCAATGCGGCGTTGGACTATCAACAGCATAGTCAGCGTTGATTTCATTGCCCGCGCACTTCTGCGGATAATCGCGCTCATCAGCTGAACAGGACATGTCTTACAGCTAAACCCTTTGCACAACCAGTAACGTGCCAGCTCGTGTGATCGGCTCCTCGATCTTCCCCTTCAGCCACCCTTTCGGGTGGCTTTTTTTTGCGTGCAGGAAAGTGCACGTTCCGAACATGTTTGCCGAGCCCAAACAAAATCGGCCGACCCAAAAGGTCAGCCGATACGCTGTGTTGCTCATAAACGCTACATGGGTAACCCACGCACCTCCTGCTTGACGCCCCAGCCTTCGATAATTCCGCCCAACGGCTCTACCACCGCCTCAAAGTCCTGCTCGAAGTCTCCTATGCCGTCGTACGTTGCAGACATGATTTTGCTCAGCTCCAGGTACCAGGCTCCATCGTCGCGGGCGCTGACCTGGGCGTTCAGGGATTCTCCGCGAAATCGACCCGCAGCCCTGCGCGCCCGTTCTTCATCCGGGAAAATCGCGTAGAACTCGATGGGGTGAAAACGTGAAAAGTCAAAGCCGCCTTCTTTCATGCGGCGCAGAACGTTGGTGCTGATGTCTTCTTGATAGGCTGTGCTCATGAAACGTCCTCCTCAGACTGATGGATAGACTTTCCGTGCTTCCTGAAACCCGCGCGCTGCTGGCGCGGGCACCACGGCAATAACGACACCGCAGGAAAACAAGCATGTAGCTGACAAGACCAGACCTTAGCGATTCATTCGCTGATCTCGATTGCAGAGTAACGCGAAGCTATCACCTCTACCAGAGGTGCATGGATCGCTTACAGGGAATATTCAGGCGCAGGGTTCGACCTTGAGGTCTTTGATACCATTTTGATCGTGCAAGCTCTTGACCGTGGGATCAGGGACACGATCGGCAAGATCGTTGAGGTCCAACTTTTCCAATACCGGCGACACACGCACGCGCACCAGCTGTGCAGCTTCTTCCAGCGTCGGCTCATGATCGCAGTCAAACTGCTCGACTACCGGTTCGCCACGGTCATTGATGAAAGAAATGTTCCACTTCGGCATCGGTGCCTCCTCGATAAAACCCATGTGTGGGCTCACATCTATCTGGACCTTGAGGCTTCACCAAACGTTCCACTCAAGGCAGGAGGCACCGGATCAGGCGCGTTTACTTCTCGGCGTGTTCCTTCAGCGCTTTGAGCGTCTTGAACGGTGCTTCTACCACGAACTTGTTGGCCAACCACGACGGCACGCTGCCGCCGGGCTCGGTGTGCACCTGGTAGGTCACTTCGGTCTCGTTGGCGCCTTTGGGCACCAGCTTCCAGAAACCTTCCACCTGGGCGACCCGGACATAGCCTTTTGCTTCAGGCTTGTACGTCGGCACACCCTGCAACGTGCGGGTAACGCTGCCGTCAGCGGCCTTGGTGGTGGTGACGTGGATATACGAGTCGCGGTCCGTCACAGGGAACGGTGCCTTGAACTGGGTGTAGGTCCAGGCCTCATCGCCTTTCTTGTCGACCAGTTTCTGGGATTTGCACTCATGGATCCACGAGCAGGCGCCGGCGACATCTTCCTGCAGGGCCTGGATCTTCGCCACGGGCGCCTTGATCACCGTCACACCACGATAGGCCTTGTACTTGGAGCCGGCCACTTCGCTCAGGGACACCTTGATGCCGTCCTCGTTCTTGGCGTCTTGCCAATCCTCAGCCTGGGCAGCGCCAGCGAACATCATCGTAAAACCGCATACCACAGCCATTCGTTTCAGCGAACCCATCGTTGTATTCCTTGTTGTTGAAGTTCCGATAGTAAAGCCCATCAAGCCGCCGTCATCTGCTCCCACCAACCGATCAGACGGATCGCGTCGGCCTGGTCGTTGCCGCAGACCTCGATATCTGCCTTGAAATCACTGCACACCGCTGGCCGCTCCGGTTGGCCGAACAGTTGGCATAGCTGTTCGACCGACAAGTGCAGGCAGCGTTCGCCCGCAGGTTTGCCATGGGGCATTCCCGGTAGGGGCGAACTGATGGAGGGGGCGATGCAGCAAGCGCCACAGCCTTCACGGCATTTCATGACCAACAGGTCCTCGACGACTCAATGGGATGGCCGGGCTAGAGTACGCCCTTAAACAGCCGTTTTAAAATGGTCCAACAGGGGTTTTTCGTACAAAACTGAAGTGACCGACCAGTCTACGACCGGTGGTCAGTGGCGCGGCTCACGGATGATCGTGGGTTTATTGCTTGAATTCAAAATCCAGCGCGGCACCTTCCACGTCACGTCGTTCTTCGTTGCGCAACTGCAGCTTCATCTCGTTGCTGAGCAAGCGGCCGTTGATCTGGAACGCGCTGTTGTCGGACGGTTTTTCACTGAACATCGGCGGCAATAACGGCACGCTCTTGGGTTTGGGCATGGTGCCGATGGGTTGCAAAAGCCTGACCATGTCCGAGGGCAGGGACAGGTCCAACTGTGCCGGTGGCAGCTTGGTCTGGGCGACTTCGTGGGCAGACTTGGACTTGCTCGCAATCGGTGCGCGCTTCTTTACCTTGGCGGCTTTTTTCTTCGCCTGCGCTGCCGGCTTTTTCGCAGCGGTCTTTTGTTCGGTGCTTGCAGCAGGCTTGGTGTCTGTCACAGGCGCAGCCGCCAGCGCAGTGCCGACGTTGCAAAGACTTAACCAGCCAACCATCCACACAGCGCAAAAAATAGAGGTCATATCGCCAACAGCATTAACGGCAGAAGGCCATATGCTCGCTTGTTGTGCGTGGCATGACAAGCACGGAGATCAATCTTGTCCCCCTTTATGCCCCTCAAAGGCCCGCCGCCGTCTCCTGGCATAACTGACTGGCAAGCATCCCCAGGGTCATCAGCGCACGCTCTGCCTCGCGGTTCCACGGGGTGCCGCAATTGAGACGGATACAGTGGTTGAACTGTTCCGTATTACTGAAGATCAGCCCCGGCGCGATACTGATGCCCTGTTGCAGGGCACGCACATGCAGTTCCTGGGTATTGACCCGTCCCGGCAAACTGACCCACAAAATGAAGCCGCCGGTCGGACGGGTCATCTGGGTGCCTTCGGGGAAATATTGCTGCACCGCCAGCTGGAAAGCGCTGAGGTTCTTGCGGTATTCCTGGCGAATGTAACGCAGGTGCCGGTCGTAACCGCCGTTCTCCAGGTACGCCGCAACGCCCATCTGTGTGACGCTGCACGCGGAGTGGGTGCTGAACATCTGCAAACGCTGGATTTCCTGCTGGTACTTACCGGCGATCATCCAGCCGATGCGCACGCCGGGGGATAAGGTCTTGGAAAAACTCGAGCAATAGATGACCCGGTCAAGACGGTCATAGGCTTTCAAAGCCTTGGTGCGACCCAGTTCGAACATCAGCTCGCCGTAGATATCATCCTCGACAATTTGAATATCGAAATCCGAGGCCAGGCGCAGCAACTGTTTCTGCCGCTCTTCGGGCATCGTGCCGCCCAAGGGGTTGCTCAGGCGCGTGGTCAATACCAGCGCCTTGATCGACCACTGGTTGGCGGCCAGTTGCAGGGCCTCCAGGCTCATGCCGGTGGCCGGGTCGCTGGGAATCTCGATGACCTTGAGGCCGAGCAGGTCAGCCAGTTGCAGCAAGCCGTAGTAGGTCGGTGACTCAGCGGCGATCAGGTCGCCGGGGCGCGTCAGCACGCGCAGCGACATCTGCAACGCATCGACGCAGCCGTGGGTAATCACCACTTCGGACGGGTCCACCACCACGCCGGCATCGCGCATGCGAATTGCCACCTGGCGGCGCAGCGGTTCGAAACCGGGGCTGAACATGTAACTGAATGCACGCGGGCTCTGGAAGCGCGTGACCTTGGCCAACTGCTGGTGCAACGCCCGTACCGGCAGATAATCCACGCTCGGCACCGCCGCGCCCAACGGGAATACGCCTTCACGGCGCGACTCGACCAGCACTTGCTGGATGATGCTGCTGCGAGTGACCAACCCTGGGCGCTCAACCCGCGCAATGTCTGGGGTTGGCGCCGTGAGTGCCGGCGTCTGGTGCACGTAATAGCCCGACTGCGGCCGCGCCCGGATCAGCCCCTGGTCTTCCAGATTGGCGTAGGCCTGCAGCACCGTGGCATGGCTCACGTTGAGCTGAGAGCTCATCTTGCGCACCGAAGGCACACGCTCCCCCGGCTGATAAACACCACGCCGGATGTCCTCAGCCAGTTGCTGGGCGATACGTTGGTAGAGCAACAGATTGGTCATGACGCAGCACTCGATTTCACGGGTATTTTATTTTTGTGTGAAACATACCGGCACAGTTTAGAAGTGTACGGGGACAGTTGCCACAATAGTCGAGCGCGGGAAGGAGTGACAGAAAAAACTGTAGGGGTCGTGAATAGAATTTTCAGGTGTATACAGAAAAATGTGGGAGGGGGCTTGCTCCCGATAGCGGTGGTTCAGTCAACACTTCAGTGACTGACACTCTGCCATCGGGAGCAAGCCCCCTCCCACATTTTGAGTTGCGCCAGACTTCAGCGAGCGGCGCCGAGTTGGCCTTTTTCGTCGGAGAACACAATTTCCACGCGACGGTTCTGCGCGCGGCCACGTTCGGACGCATTGGCCTCCACGGGGTATTTGTCGCCATACCCTTCAACCTGAATGCGTTTTTCGTCGATGCCCAGGTCAATCAGCACATCCGCCACCGATTGCGCGCGGTCATGGGACAGGTTCAGGTTGTCGTGCTCGCCCCCGGTGTTGTCGGTGTAGCCCTCGATGCGCACCGTGCGCCTGGGGTTCAGTTGCAGGAACTGCACGATCTTCAACACCGTGCGGTTGGCCGAGTTCTGCAGCTCGGCTTCGCCGGTATCGAAGAGTACGTCGCCCAGGGTCATCACCAGGCCACGGTCGGTCTGGGTGGTCAGGCTGGCGATTTGCTGTTCGACCCACTTGCCCTGCTGCTGCACGCTGGCCAGCTTGCTCTCACGCAAGGCCAGTTGCAGGCGTTGGCGCTCCAACTCGAGTTTGGCCAGGCGCTCGGCGTTAAGTCCCTGCTCGGTGTGTTCATGGGCAATGGCACTGTAGCGTTGGCTCAGGTAGGCGTAATGCACCACGTCGGCGCCGCTGCCCCAGTAGCTGGACAGGCGATCGGCACGCGCCAGGGACTCACCGGCGCGGATTACATCCTTGGGCGCGAAACGCAATACATTGGCGTCTTCCTTGACCCGCTGAAAGTCACTGCTGGCCTGTTGCAGTGCCTGCTCGCCAGTGGGCTGGCTGGCGCAACCGCCCAACGCTACGCTGCTCAGCAGCAATACAGCGCTCAAACCACGCATCGTCGGGCTCATTGGGCTTCTCCCAGCTGCAACTGCTTGCGCAGGCGGGCGATGCGGGTGTTGACCACGTTCAATTGCTCCTGGCTCTTGCCGGTCAGCACCTTGGCCTCGGCCAGGCGCGCATCCAGCTCAGCCTGCTCGGCCCGCATGCGCGCGTGTTTGTAGGACTGGTCGGCCATGTCGGCCCTGGCTCTGGCAAATTTGTCTTCGGCTTGTTTCAGCTCGGTCGATTCATCGGCATTGGCGCCGACTGCGCTGGCTTGCTCCAGGGCTTGCTGGGTCAGGCGCATTTGTTCGGTCGGCGCAGGATCGGTGGCGCATCCCGCCAGAGCGACAACGGCAAAGGCCGCGAAAAGAGGTCGAAGAGTCACTGAAAATCCCTACTTTGTTGGGGTGCCGACGGCTTGTTGCAATTGCGCCTTCCAGCGCTCGAGATTGCGCTGCAACGCGGTTTCCGCCACACCGGACGCGGGCAATTCTGTCATCTTTTTGGCCAGCTGTCCGCGCAGCCACGGATCATTGCAGGCGGAATTGTGGGAAATCGCCAGGTACAGGCCGGGCTGGTCGATCGGTATGTCGCGCGCCACCAGGTCATCGTTCATACCCAGGCTCTGGGCCATGGCCATGCCGGAGTAGCGGCTGGCGAGCACATAGTCCACCTCCCCCAGCAACAGTTTCTGGAACGCCGGCGTCAGGCCTGGCAGACGCTGCAGGGTCAATTGCTGGCTGGCAACGGTTTCGAACCCGGCACTCAAGCGTGCGCGCTCCGATACGGCCCCTTTGTGGCCCTGCAAGTCGGCAGCGGTGCTATAGACCAAAGACGAGTCCTTGCGCGTCCAGACCAGGTAATCGATCTGCATCAAGGCCGGGTGTATGTAGTCGAGGGTTTGCAACTCGCCGAGGTTCAACGGCGCATCGGCGAGCATATCCATGCGTCCGCTGCGCACTTCATCCAGAGCCAGGGAGCGCTTGCCGCCGTAAAGCAGGTCGATTTTCAGGCCGAGGTCCGTGGCCACCTGTTGCAACACATCGGCGGTGGCGCCGATCAGGTGGGTCGGGTCCTGCGGGTCGCGCCACAGCAAGGGCGGTGCATCCGGGCTGCCGGTGATCACCAGGCGCTCGCATTTGCCGGCCGCCAGCGACAACGTCGGCAGCAGCGTAAGGCCCAGCAGGATCAAAGGACGCAATTGCATGGCGAGGTGCTCCCACACGTCAAAAAAAAACCCGGTCACAAGACCGGGCTCTTTATAAGTGAAGCGACTGGATTAGACCAGCTTCTCCAACTCGGGGATGGCTTCGAACAAGTCCGCCACCAGGCCGTAATCAGCCACCTGGAAGATCGGTGCTTCTTCGTCCTTGTTGATCGCAACGATCACCTTGGAGTCTTTCATACCGGCCAAATGCTGGATCGCGCCGGAGATACCGACAGCGATGTACAGCTGGGGTGCCACGATCTTGCCGGTCTGGCCGACCTGCATGTCGTTGGGTACGAAACCTGCGTCGACGGCCGCGCGCGAGGCGCCGACCGCTGCGCCCAGCTTGTCGGCCAGGGCATACAGGTGCTTGAAGTTGTCACCGTTCTGCATGCCACGACCGCCGGAAACGACGATCTTGGCAGCCGTCAGCTCTGGGCGATCCGACTTGGCCAGCTCTTCGCCGACAAAGCTGGAAGTGCCAGCGTCGTGGGCGGCGGCAACCGCTTCAACCGATGCCGAACCACCTTCAGCGGCAACCGGATCGAAACCGGTAGCACGTACGGTGATGACTTTGATCGCAGCGTTGGACTGTACGGTAGCGATGGCGTTACCGGCGTAGATCGGGCGCTTGAAAGTGTCGGCGCTTTCGACCGAGATGATCTCGGAGATCTGGTCAACGTCCAGCTGCGCGGCAACGCGTGGCAGGATATTTTTGCCGTTGGACGTGGCGGCGGCCAGGATGTGGCTGTAGCCAGCGCCCAGCTCTGCAACCAGAGGGGCAACGTTTTCCGGTAGCTGATGCGCGTAGGCGGCGTTGTCAGCGTTCAGGACTTTGCTCACACCGGCGATTTTCGCAGCGGCTTCAGCCACGGCGCCAGCGCCCTGACCTGCTACCAGTACGTGGATGTCGCCACCGATTTTAACGGCTGCGGCCACGGTGTTCAGGGTGGCCGGAGCCAGCACTTTGTTGTCGTGTTCTGCGATTACCAAGATAGTCATGGTTAGATTACCTTCGCTTCGTTTTTCAGTTTCTCGACCAGTTCAGCCACCGACTTGACCTTGATGCCCGCGCTGCGTGCAGCCGGTGCTTCAACCTTGATGGTCTTGTTGGTAGAGGCGGTGGAAACGCCCAAAGCGTCTGGAGTCAGCACTTCAAGAGGCTTCTTCTTGGCTTTCATGATGTTTGGCAGGGACGCATAGCGCGGCTCGTTCAAACGCAGGTCGGTGGTGACGATGGCCGGCAGGTTCAGGGAAACCGTCTGCGCGCCGCCGTCGATTTCACGGGTCACAGCAACCTTGTCGCCGCTCACTTCCACTTTGGAAGCGAAGGTGCCCTGGCCGTAACCGGTCAGTGCAGCCAGCATCTGGCCGGTCTGATTGTTGTCGCTGTCGATCGCTTGTTTGCCAAGGATCACCAGCTGAGGCTGTTCCTTGTCGACAACGGCCTTGAGCAACTTGGCCACGGCCAGGGAGGTCAGCTCTTCAGCGGACTCGACCAGGATGGCGCGGTCGGCGCCCAGTGCCAGGGCGGTACGCAACTGTTCCTGGGCAGTGGTCGGGCCGATGGAAACCACGACGATCTCGGTCGCCACGCCTTTCTCTTTCAGGCGTACGGCTTCTTCCACGGCGATTTCACAGAATGGGTTCATCGACATCTTGACGTTAGCCAGGTCGACGCCGGAATTGTCCGCCTTGACGCGAACTTTCACGTTGTAATCGACAACGCGTTTGACAGCTACAAGAACCTTCATGGATTCCTCGTTACTCTCCGGTGAAAAGAAAGTCGCCTAGGCAAGCCTGGCGGTTGATGCTCATCGGCACACAAGGGCACCTCCAAAAACGTCAGCGGATGACTCGGCGATGGGAAAAATGATGACCGTTCGTCAGGGGTGACTGAGAAGTCATTCTTTATCGCAGTGTGTAAACTGCGCGCCAGCATATGGCGCGCGTCACCTGTCTTGCTTTTGGACGTGCTCTTGAAACCTGCAGTCTGCCTACGGTAAGCGCAAAACCGACCGTATATTGACCGGAACGCCTATTCTGGTCAATACGGCAAAATGGTCAGTCATAAGCCGCGTTGCTTTGATTTACCTAGGCTGCGGGCAATTCAAACAAACGTTTGTATTGGACGCTGACAGTGGTGTAGATATAATGCGCCACCTAGAGAGAAAGGTGGGTCTTGCCGTTGCTGCAGGGCCGTACCGAACCTCCACCCATTAGAAAAAAGCCTGTTGAGCCTTGAGTAGGAGATAGCCTGTGGAACGCGAATACATGGAATTCGACGTGGTCATCGTCGGCGCTGGCCCGGCTGGCCTGTCCGCCGCCTGCCGACTGAAGCAGAAGGCCGCCGAAGCCGGTAAGGAAATCAGCGTCTGCGTGGTCGAGAAAGGCTCCGAAGTGGGTGCACACATCCTCTCTGGCGCGGTCTTCGAACCGCGCGCGCTGAACGAACTCTTCCCGGACTGGAAAGCCCTCGGCGCGCCGCTCAACACCCCCGTGGTGCGTGACGACATCTATGTACTGCGCAGCAACGAGACCTCCACCAAGGTTCCGGACTTCTTTGTGCCCAAGACCATGCACAACGAAGGCAACTACATCATCTCCCTGGGCAACCTGTGCCGCTGGCTCGCCCAGCAGGCCGAGAACCTGGGCGTGGAAATCTACCCGGGCTTTGCCGCCCAGGAAGCGCTGTTCGATGAAAACGGCGTGGTGCGTGGCATCATCACCGGCGACCTCGGCGTCGACCGCGAAGGCAAGCCCAAGGAAGGCCTGTACACGCCGGGCATGGAATTGCGCGGCAAGTACACGCTGTTCGCCGAAGGCTGCCGTGGGCATATCGGCAAGCAACTGATCCAGCGTTTCAACCTGGACAGCGACGCCAACGCCCAGCATTACGGCATCGGTCTCAAGGAAATCTGGGACATCGACCCGGCCAAACATCAGCCAGGCCTGGTGGTGCACACCGCCGGTTGGCCGCTGGATATCATGGGTAACGAGAACACCGGTGGCTCGTTCCTTTATCACCTGGAAAACAACCAGGTGGTGGTCGGCCTGATCGTCGACCTGTCCTACAGCAACACCTTCCTGTCGCCGTTCGATGAATTCCAGCGCCTCAAGCATCATCCGGTGCTGGCCCAATACCTGGAAGGCGGCAAGCGCGTCAGCTACGGCGCCCGCGCTATCGCCAAAGGCGGCCTGAATTCGCTGCCGAAGATGATCTTCAAAGGCGGCGCGCTGATCGGCTGCGACCTCGGCACCCTGAACTTCGCCAAGATCAAAGGCAGCCACACTGCGATGAAGTCCGGCATGCTCGCCGCCGACGCCGTGGCCGACCGCCTGTTTGCCGAATCCGAAGGCGGTGATGAACTGACCGCGTATGTCGACAGCTTCAAAGCCAGCTGGCTGTACGAAGAATTGTTCGCCAGCCGCAACTTCGGCCCGGCCGTGCACAAGTTCGGCGCCATCGTCGGCGGCGGGTTCAACTGGCTCGACCAGAATATTTTTGGCGGCAAGCTCCCTTTCACGCTGCACGATACCAAGCCGGACTACGCCTGCCTCAAGCTGGCCAAAGACAGCCAGAAGATCGACTACCCCAAACCCGACGGCAAGCTGAGCTTCGACAAGCTGAGCTCGGTATTCATCTCCGGTACCAACCATGAAGAAGAACAGCCGTGCCACCTGAAACTCAAGGACCCGAGCATCCCGATCGGCACCAACCTGCCGCTCTACGATGAACCGGCGCAGCGCTACTGCCCGGCCGGCGTGTATGAAGTCGTGACTAAAGAAGACGGCGAGAAACGCTTCCAGATCAACGCCCAGAACTGCGTGCACTGCAAGACCTGTGACATCAAGGACCCTTCGCAGAACATCACCTGGGTGACACCGGAAGGTGCGGGCGGGCCGACTTACCCGAATATGTAAGCCAAAACGAGGCTCCCCCAAGTGGGAGCCTTTTTTATGGCCGACATCAATTAAAAATGTGGGAGGGGGCTTGCTCCCGATGGCGGTGGGTCAGTCACAAATTGGCTGACTGATGCACCGCTATCGGGGGCAAGCCCCCTCCCACATTTGGATCCCGTTGAGCCAGGGAGAATCAGGCAGCGCGCTCTTCGCCGGGGTTGCGCAGGAAGTAGCGTTTGTACTCGCGACTGAACTGCGAGGTGCTCTGATAACCCACGCTGTGCGCCGCCTGCGCCACACCCATGCCGTCGACCAGCAACAACTGCTGTGCCTTCAGCAGCCGCAGGCGCTTGAGATACTGCACCGGCGACAACAGCGTGCAGCGCTTGAAGTGTTCGTGAAAGGTCGATGCGCTCATGTGCGCATAACCGGCCAGCGTCTCGATGTTCAGCGGCTCGGCGTAATGGGCATGCAGGTGATTCAATGACGTGGCGATGCGCGAAAACTGCCCCTGTTGTTCCACCAGCGCACGCAACACATCGGCCTGGGGCCCGCGCAAGGCGGTGAACAATAATTCGCGTACCCGCGCCGGGCCCATGATCCGGCTTTCCAGCGGATCGTGCAGGCACTGCAACAGCCGTTCGACGCACCCGCGCATGGCGTCATCGAGCACCACCGAACTCATCGACTCCAACGTCTGTGCCGCCGGCGGTGGCCCGGCCTGCATGCCCATGGCCATCACCAACTCACCCAACACCACCCGATCGATACCCACTGTGACGCCCAACAGCGGCGCGCCGGACGCCATGGCGAAGGTCTCGCATTCGAACGGCACGGGCATCGCCTGGATCAGGTAATGCCCGGCGCCATATTCCAGGGTACGCGGGCCCAGGTAGGCGACCTTGCTGCCTTGGGCCACGAACATCAGGCTCGGCTCGTAGATCTGCGGCCCGCGCGCCACATCGCAACTGGCGCGCAGCACTTGCACGCCAGGCAGATGGGTTGGGGAAAAACCGTCGCGGGACGCGAGCCCCTCAATCAAGGAAACCAGCGTGGCGTTGGCGTCGACGTGGCGGGTCAGCAGCATGGCAAAAAACTTCGCGAAAAAGGGATGAGAACATCATCGCAGGTCTGGCTGCGGATGCATCCAAACACTGGGCACTCCCGGACGAATAGGCATGAGACTCGGAGCAATCGCCATGGCCGCTGATTCGGTCGGCAGGGAGAATGGCCCGCCTCACTGTTCATTGCTTTTTGCGAGGTTTCTCCATGTACACCGCCATCGGTTACGCCGCCCAGTCGGCCACTACTCCCCTCGCCCCCATGTCGTTCGAGCGCCGCAGCCCGCGTGCCGATGACGTGGCTATCGAGATTCTCTACTGCGGCGTGTGCCACTCCGATATCCACCAGGCGCGCAACGAATGGGGCATTGCCGTTTACCCATTGATGCCCGGCCACGAGATCGTCGGCAAAGTCACCGCCGTCGGCGCCAGTGTTACCGCGCACAAGGTCGGTGATCTGGTCGGCGTGGGTTGCATGGTCGACTCATGCCGCCACTGCGAAGCCTGCCAATCGGACCTCGAGCAATACTGCCTCGAAGGCCCGACCATGACCTACGCCACCCCGGACCGCGTGGACGGCAGCAACACCATGGGCGGTTACTCCGACAGCATCGTGGTCAGCGAGCACTTCGTGGTGAAGATCCCGGCCAAGCTCGACCTGGCCAGCGCTGCGCCGATTCTCTGCGCGGGCATCACCACGTACTCGCCGCTCAAGCACTACGGCGTCAAAGCCGGCGATAAGGTCGGGATCCTCGGCATGGGCGGCCTGGGCCATATGGGCATCAAGTTCGCCAAGGCCATGGGCGCCGAAGTGACACTGTTCACACGCTCGGCGAGCAAAGCCGAAGAAGGCCGTCGCCAAGGCGCCGACCATGTGATCGTGTCCACCGATGCCGAGCAGATGAAAGCCGCCGCCGGGCATTTCGACTTCCTGCTCGACACCATCCCGGTGCAGCATGACCTGAACCCCTACCTCGATGTACTGCGCTTTGACGGCGTGCATATCCTGGTCGGCTTGATCGAGCCGGTAGACCCGCCCATCAATGCCGCCAAACTGGTATTGGGCCGCAAAGTGCTGGCCGGCTCGCTGATCGGCGGCATTGCCGAAACCCAGGAAGTCCTGGATTTCTGCGCCGAGCATGGGATCACCTGCGACATCGAGATGCTCGACATCCGCCAGATCAACGAGGCTTACACGCGGATGATCGCCGGTGATGTGAAGTATCGCTTCGTCATTGACATGGCGACCCTGAAGGCCTGATCAGGCCTTCGCGCCCAGTTCCGCCGAGAGCCGAGCCGCGACCTGTTTGATCACAGGGATCAGCTCGGCCATTTTCTCCAGCGGCATGTAGGGCACGGTACTGGCGATGCTGATGCCGGCGACGATTCGCCGGCTGGCATCGCGCACCGGTGCCGCGACGCAACGAATCGACGGTTCGTTGTCTTCCAGATCGAACGCATAACCGCCCACCACGTATTCATGCATGCGCTGCTCGAACTGCGCCCAGGATTGCTCGGGGTGCTGCGGCCACTGCAGGTTCTTGCCCCCCGCCGGCAAGCTGACGTGGTACAGGCGCTGCCACTCTTCCACGCCGTCATCCAACATCAACGCTTTGCCGATGCCGGTGCGTGCCAGTGGCATGCGATGGCCCACCCGCGAGCGCATTTCCGGTCCGTTACGGCCGGGGTTCTTGTGCAGGTAGAGCACCTCGTCGTATTCGCGAATCGCCAGGTGGATGGTGTCGCCGGTGAGGGCTGACAACTCGTCGAGGTAAGGCACCGCTAGGTTGACCAAGGGCAGTTCTTCGCGGGCCTGAAAGCCCAACTCGATCAGCTTCGGCCCCAGCAGGTAACCGACCTGCGGCACCACGCGCAAGTAACGCTCCTCCACCAGGCAACTGGCCAGGCGGTGCGTGGTACTGCGGGTGGTGCCGATGCGCCGGGCGATCTCCTTGAGATCCCGCGCGCCCGCCGCCACCGCTTGCACCACGCCCAGTCCGCGCAGCAGGGTCTGGGTGCCGGTGGGGGCGGTGTCTTTGACGGGGGTGTGGGGGTTTCCAGCATATCGGGCCTTTTGGGAAGTACGAAAACGGCGTCATTATGGCAAAAGCTGCCTCTGGATACAGAGGAGATCAAATGTGGGAGGGGGCTTGCCCCCGATGGCGGTCTGTCAGTAACAGATGGGCAAACTGGCACACCGCTATCGGGGGCAAGCCCCCTCCCACATTTAGTCCTCATCCGACTTTTAATCAGCGTTGCTTCATGCGGTCGATGATCACCGCCAGCAACAGGATCGAACCCCGAATCACGTACTGGTAAAACGTGTCGATGTTTTTCAGGTTCATCGCGTTCTCGATGATCGCCAGAATCAACACCCCGGCAATCACATGGCGGATCATGCCAATACCGCCGCTCAGCGACACCCCGCCCAGCACGCACGCCGATATCACCGTCAGCTCAAAGCCCTGCCCGATCATCGGCTGGCCCGAGGTCATGCGCGAGGCCAGGATCACCCCGGCCAGGGCGCCGATCAGACCGTGCACGGCAAAAATGATGATCTTGGTACGGTCAACGTTGACCCCGGCCAGCAGCGCCGCTTCCTGGTTGCCGCCAATCGCCATGGTGTTGCGCCCATAGGTGGTGTAGTTGAGCAGCCAGCCAAAGAACACGAAGCACAACACGGTAATGATGATCGGCACCGGCACGCCCATCAGTTGGCCGTTGCCGAACACGAAAAAGCGCTCGTCCATCACCCCCACCGCCTTGCCGTTGGAGAAGATGTAGGCCAGGCCGCGCACAATCTGCATGGTCGCCAGGGTGGTGATCAGCGCGTTGATGCGCAGCTTGGCGATGACAATGCCGTTGATCAGCCCCACCAGCAGGCCCATGGCCAAAGCCGCTGACACGCCGAGTACTACGCTGTCGGTATCTCGGATCACAATCCCCGCCACCACGCCGGCGCAGGCGATCACCGAGCCCACCGACAAGTCGAAGTGCCCCGACGCCAGGCAGAACAGCATGGTGCACGCGGCGATGCCCACGGTCGAAATCGCCAGGCCCAGCCCGCGCATGTTCAGCGGCGACAGGAAGTTGTCGATAAACAGCGCGCTGAGCACGAAAATGCCCAGCGCCGCCAATAGCATCACCCAGTCATCCAGGAATTTGCGCTGGTTGAAACCCGGCCAGAAGCCCTTTGCAGTTTTTACCTCAGACATACCCGTACCCTCGTATTCTTCAAGCCCGCGTACGCGGGAGTGCCAGTTGCAACAGCCGTGCTTCATCCGCTTGTTCGCGGGGTAGCTCGCCGGTGAGGGTGCCTTCGCTCATCACCAGGATGCGGTCGGAAATGCCCATTACTTCCATCAGGTCGCTGGACACCACGATCACCGCAATGCCCTGCGCCGCGAGGTTGTGAATGATCTGATAGATCTCCGACTTGGCGCCGATGTCGATACCGCGCGTGGGCTCGTCCAGCAGCAGCACTTTCATCGGCATCGACAACCAGCGGCCAAGAATGGCCTTTTGTTGGTTGCCGCCGGACAGGTACATGACTTTCTGCTCGGCGTTAGGCGTTTTCACCTTGAGCGCCTTGATCTGCGTATCGGCGTTGCCCTTCTCCCAGTGATCGCGCAACAGCCAGCCAAATGCCGCGTGGGCGCCACGGGCACTGATGTTGATATTTTCCGCGACACTAGCGAGGGGAATGATGCCCTCCTTTTTGCGGTCCTCGGGGCACAACAGCACACCACCAGCGATGGCATCGCCCGGGGAGCGCAGGTGCAGGTTTTCTCCGCAGAGTTCCAGCTGCCCCGCCGTCTTGCGTTCAAGGCCGCTGAGCAGGCGCAGCAGCTCGGTACGCCCTGCGCCGACCAAGCCAAACAGGCCGAGAATCTCGCCCTTGTGCACCTGGAAACTCACCGGTTCACGCAAGCCCAGCCCGAGCAGGCCGTCGACCTTGAGCGCGACGTCGCCCTGCTGCCGCGGCCGGTAGTCGTAGATGTCCTGGATATCGCGGCCGACCATGCAGGTCACCAACTGGTCGTGGGTCAATGTGCCCATGTCGTCGAAGGTGCGCACAAAGCGGCCATCCTTGAATACCGTCACCGCGTCGCAGATGCGGAACACTTCTTCCATGCGGTGCGATACGTAGAGCACCACTTTGCCTTCATCGCGCAAGCGCGTGATGATCGCCATCAACCGATCGATTTCGCGGGCAGACAAACTGCTGGTCGGCTCGTCGAAGGCGATCACATGGGCGCCACGGGACAGCGCTTTGGCGATTTCCACCAGCTGGCGCTGGCCCAGGGACAGGCGACCCAGCTTCTCCTGGGGGTCGATTTCATCGGCCAGGCCCTTGAGGCACGCCAGCGCCTGCTGGCGCAGCAAACCACCGTTGACCACACCAAAGCGCGACGGCATATGCCCGAGGAAGAGGTTTTCGGCCACGGTCATTTCCGGCACCAGGTGCAGCTCTTGGTGGATCACCGCGACGCCGCTGGCAATGCTGTCGGCGGCGCTCCTGAACGCCATGGTCTGCTCGCCGATCTGCAGCGTGCCACTGCTGGGGATATAGGCGCCGCCGAGGATCTTCAGCAGCGTCGACTTGCCCGCGCCGTTCTCGCCCATCAGCGCATGCACCGAGTGCGGCCGCGCTTCAAAGCTGATCTGCGCCAGGGCTTTCACACCGGGAAACTCCTTGCCGATGCTGTTGAAACGCAAGGCCGCGCCGGTCATTTCCATAGGCCGATTTTGGTCAGTTCTTCCTGGAAGTTGGCGCGGGTGATCAAGGTCACTTCGTCCATGGCGGTGTATTTAGCCGGTTCCTTGCCGGTGGTGACCCACTCGTACATCGCCAACGCGGTGTTGTAGCCCTCGATATGCGGGCTGGGCAGCATCGAACCGAAGAAGCCGCTGTCGGCTTTCTTCAATTCGCCGATGGCGTCGGTGCCATTGATGCCGATGCCGATCACATTAGCCGCCGCGAAGCCGGCGCTTTCGGTAGCACGTACGCCGCCCAGCACGGTGTTGTCGTTCATGCCGCCGATGATCAGGTTTTTCGCGCCGCTGGGCAGCTTGACCAGCGCCGAGTTGGTGGCGTCCATGCTGCCTGGCACGTCGAGGGTTTTCAGCGCGGCGGTGAGGATATGGTCCTTGGGAATGCCGGCTTCTTCCAGGGATTTGATCGAGCCGTCGGTGCGTTTCTTGCCGGTGTCGAGTTCGTTATAGGTGTTGATCACCGCGTAGGTGTCCTTCCAGTCCCAACCGCGTTTTTTCGCTTCGGCAGCCATGGCGGCGCCCTGCTTCTGGCCCACTTCAAACGCGGCCATGCCCAGGTACGGCACGTCCTCCATGAAGTTGCCCTTGGCATCGACGAAGCGGTCGTCCACGGCCATTACTTTCAAGCCGTTGACCTTGGCCTTGGCGACAATCGCCGGGCCCAGGGACACATCCGGCGGGCAGATCACGAAGCCCTTGGCGCCGTTGGCGGCCAGGCTGTCGATGGCCGAAAGGGTTTTCTCACCGTCGGGCACGGCGATCTTGATCACAGTGAAACCGTGCTCCTTGCCGGCTTTTTCGGCGAAGGCCCATTCAGTCTGGAACCAGGGTTCTTCGGCCTGTTTGACCAAAAAACCGATCTTCACTTCCTCAGCGGATACGAACCCACTGAACGCCATCGCAAGCGCCACAGCGCCGAGTGTTTTCTTGAACATGGACCACCTCATTGTTGTTATTGGAAAACGCTTTAGTCGTGGTACATCACCGACCGCCCGCCATCGATCATCAGGCAGGTGGCATTGATAAAGGGCGCCTCGTCGGTCGCCAGAAACAGCGCGGTCATCGCCACCTCGATGGGCTGGCCGATGCGCTTGGGCGGGTGCAGGTCGAACGCACGCTGACGCTCCGCAGAGGGGTCAGGGAACCCGTTCCAGTAGTCGACGTTGAGC
This sequence comes from Pseudomonas sp. R2-37-08W, assembly GCF_003851705.1. NCBI lineage: Bacteria > Pseudomonadati > Pseudomonadota > Gammaproteobacteria > Pseudomonadales > Pseudomonadaceae > Pseudomonas > Pseudomonas sp. R2-37-08W. Next base: position 4,304,186 of record NZ_CP027728.1, read on the forward strand.
TGGGTTTCGATATAGCCCGGCGCAATGGCATTCACGCGAATACCCTTGGGCGCGTATTCGATGCCAAGGGCGCGGGTAAGGCCGAGCAGGCCGTGCTTGGCGACAGGGTAGGGAAAGCAGCCGGGAATGATGTGGCTGGAATGGGTGGAAGCAATATTGATGATGTTGCCGATGCCCTGCTCGATCATGTGCGGCAGCACCGAGCGGCAACCGTACCAGGCGCCGTCAAGGTCAATGGCGAAGCAGCGGCGCCAGTCCTCGTCGGTCATTTCCAGCGGGTCGCGAAACACATTGACCCCGGCGCAGTTGACCAGCACGTCCACGCGGCCGAAGCGCTCGATGGCCACATTGACCAGCGTCTGCCATTGCTCTTTGGAGGTGATATCGACGGCCTGCGCGACAATCTCGGCGCCACGCTCGCGCCAATGGGCCGCGACTTTTTCGACTTTGTCCGCCTGGATATCCGCGATCACCAACCGCGCCTGCTGCGCCTGGAAGCAGGCGACGATTGCCTCGCCAATGCCTTGTGCGGCGCCGGTGATGATCACCACCTTGTGCTTGAGGCGCTCGCCGTAAGTCGGCTCGGGCACGGCGGGTAAGGACAACGGTTGTGCCTGCATCGCTTCACCTGTTTTATTTTTGGCAGTGAGTGCTGATGCAGGCGACTATAAACCCAGACCTTAAATTATCTCAATATATAAATTTACGTCCCACAATGTGAGTAAACGCATTAAAAAACCGGCCATGAACGGCCGGCTCCGGGGCACCTGTCAGCCTTGGGCGAAATCCCTCAGCGCATCGCCTTCCATGCGATAGCGCACCCATTCTTCCTGGGGCTGCGCGCCAATGGATTTGTAGAAGGCAATCGCCGGCTCGTTCCAGTCCAGCACGCTCCATTCGAAGCGGCCACAGCCGTTGTCGCAGGCGATCTTGGCGAGGTGGCGCAGCAACTTCTTGCCCGCCCCGCCGCCACGTTGTTCGGGGTTGATATAAAGGTCTTCCAGGTACAGACAGTTGCTGCCCAGCCAAGTGGAATAACTGAAAAAGAACACCGCAAAGCCAATCGGCAAGCCGTCGCGCAAGCAGATCAGGCCGTGGGCGGTGGCGCCCTCGCTGAACAGGCTGCGCTCTATATCCACCACGCTGGCGATCACTTCGTGCCGGGCTTTTTCATACTCGGCCAGTTCCGTGATGAAGGTCAGGATCTGCGCAGCATCGCTGGGTACGGCGGGGCGAATCTCGATGGTCATGGGTGCGCCTTGGGCAAGTTCAAAGCCCACATACTAAGACGCTTTGATGACCGATTGCAGCGCATTTTCCATGTGGTGGGCACACAAAATCTTACAGGTCACGCAAGACCGTTCGTCGCCATCAAGGCACGAACCGCAAATAGGGGCTGACCAATACAGGGTAAGGACATCAATCATATGGAGACACCCTCATGAAAAATTCCAAATTGGCTGCCCTCGCTCTCACCGGCCTGTTGTCTGCAGCGTCGCTGAGCGCCATTGCCGCGACTTCGTCCACCGGTACGACGGACCCGGTCGGCTCCCCACCAAGCCCTGCCACCCAGGAATCCCAGGATTCCATGGGCACAGGCCTGGACACCAATGGCGGCGCGATCATCGACAACACCAACGGCGCCGACCCTCGCACCCAGGGTCACGATACCCAGCGTCAGGCACCTGCCGCCGTCGGCAACGGCAAAATGGGCCCCTCGGTCAATGAGCCGAAGATCAATAAAGGCGACGACTCGAATCTGCCGGGCGCACCGAAGCAACCAGCGCCTTGATAGATCCACGGCAAGACGGACACCCGATCATTTCCCAGTGAAGAGGTACACATGAACGTCGATACAAACCTTGAAAAAGAAGTCCTCACCCGCCTGCTGCATGCCCATCCGCAAGGCTTGGGCAAGGAGGTGCTGGACAACTACCGCGGCGAAAAAGAAGTCGCCAGTGTCTTGGCGCACTTGCAGGACCGCGGGCTGATCAGGGATGGGCATGTGACCACCGACGACGCCGGTGAATATTCGTTGAACCTGCCGATCAAGTTGACCGCGTCGGGTGTAGAAGAAGCGCGCAAGCTCGAAGAACCATCCGTTCAGTGATTCATTTCTGGTCTGGCCCCGCGGTTGGGGCCAGAAGGAGTTTCAGCGATGCCTCGTGGAAGCAAAGCCAAATACACCACCGAACAGAAACGCAAGGCCGCTCATATCGAAGACAGTTATGAGCACAAGGGACTGTCCAAGGAAGAAGCCGAAGCCCGTGCCTGGGCCACCGTCAACAAGCAGTCTGGCGGCGGTGAAAAGGCTGGATCCGGCAAGCGCAAGGCACCGGCGAAGAAGGCCCAGGATCGCCAGGATTCGGCGAAGCGCGCGGCATCCAGCCGTGAGGGGCAGCCTCGCAGCAGCCGAGCGTCGCTGGGCACGCAAACCAAGGAAAGCCTGATGAAAGAAGCGCGGGCCAAGGATATTCCTGGGCGTTCTACCATGCGTAAGGATGAGTTGATCGAAGCGCTGAAAAAAGCCGGTTGAACGCAGATTCAAATGTGAGAGGGGGCTTGCCCCCGATAGCGGTGTATCAGTCAGTTCATCTATAACTGACCCACTGCCATCGGGAGCAAGCCCCCTCCCACATTTTGATGTGTGTTTATTCAGAAACTAATGCGTCGACTTCGGCGGTGCCTGGGGAAGTCGCCGGCCCCCAGCGCATCACCGCCAACGCCGCTGCCGCATTCGCTCGACGGGCCGCCTCAACCGGTTTCAAGCCCTTAGCCAACCCCGCAATAAAGACCCCCGCATGCGCATCCCCTGCACCATTGCTATCCACTGCCTGCACCCTGAAACCCGGCACATGCTTGATATCGCCCACCTGCCCCACCCAGCAACCATTCGGCCCATCGCGCACCACCAACAGCGCCTCGACCGGCAGGTGTCGACTCAACTCGGGCAATGCGGCGGCGATATCCCTGGCCCCGGTGAATGCCAGGGCTTCAGGGCCGTTGCTGGTCCAGATATCGATACGCGGCAACAACGCGCGCATCAAGGCCGAGTCCGGCGCCTTGACCAGCGGGCCCGGATCGAACACCACCATCACCTTGCGCGGCAGCGCCAGCAACCAGTCGACCAGCGGCTGCGCCTTGCCTTCAAGCAGCAGGCTGTAACCACTGACATACACGTAATCGTCGGCACGCGGGACGATGCCGGCGAGGTCTTCGGCACTGAGTTCACCCTCGGCACCGAGATGGGAAATGAACGTGCGCTCGGTGGTGGCCTCGGTCAGGGCCACGCACAAACCCGTGTCCTTGCCGCTGCTCGCCGGCAGTGCCATCTCGATCCCTTCGGCCTGCATCGCAGCGCGGGCCAGGTCACCAAACCGACCGCTGCCGTGCCGCCCCAGGTAAACCACCGGCAGGCCATTGCGCCGCGCCGCAGCCATGACGTTAAAGCCGCCACCGGCTTCGAAACTGGCAGAACTGGCCAGCACGTCGCCACCGCTCGCCGGTAACCTATCCAGGGCCATGACCAGGTCGACGATGACCTGCCCGGTGTGCAGCAATCTAGACATTAGGGCTCTCAACTAACGCCGCACGCCGATCGGCCGCGCCGCCCAATACTGCGTACACCCCGCCGGCTACCAGAAAGGTGACGACCCAGCCGAGGCCGTTATGGCCGAGCCAGGAGTCGGACAGCGGCCCGGCAAACCAGATGTTGTCGGCGGTGGTGCCGATGGTGGTGAAGCTGAACCCGAGCACGATGGCCAACGCCCACGCGCCAAACGCGCGCCACTCCACACCGCCGCGATACCAGTAGGCGCTGCTCGGGCTGACATCCAGCAAATCCGTGGGGCTGTAGTAGTGACGGTGAATCAGGTCGACCACGAAAATCCCCACCCAGGCGGTGATCGGCACTGCCAGCAACGAGATGAAGGTAATGAACGGGCCGTAGAAGCTGTCGGCGATCAGCATGAAATAAATGGAGCCGGCAAAAATCGCCACGATGTCGACGATCACCGCATGCACACGCTTGACCTTCAAGCCCAGGGTCAGGGTGGTAAGGCCGGCGGAATACACCGACAGGTTATTCGACAACAGCAGCCCGCCGAACGCGGTGATCAAGTAAGGCACCGCCATCCAGGTCGGCAGCATGTCGCGGATCGCAATGATCGGGTCCGTGGCCGACGCCAGGTCGGTGTTACCCACCGACAGCAGGCCACCAAGGGTGATCAGTAACACCAGCGGAATGCCCGCGCCGAACGCGGCGGAGGCCACCAGGCGCACCGCCTTTACGCTGCGATGCTGGTAACGCGACATGTCGGCACCGGCGTTGGCCCAGCCGATACCGGTGCCGGCCGCCATGGTGCCGACGCCGATGATCATGGCGCTCAGCGGCGCCGGGGTGGCGTTGAACACCGCGCTCCAATCGATGGTGGCGCAGAGGAAGCCGCCCACCAGGATATTCAAGGCGCCGAACACGTAGGTCGCCCATTTCTGGATCACCAGCAAGGTGGCATGGCCCAGGCCGGAAACGGCCAGGGTCAGCAGCACGAAGAGGCCGATGAAGATCAGGGTAAGCAACGGCGCGCTTTTCGCTTCCACCGGGGAACCGAACAGGATCGAGCACAGCGACAGCAACACAAAGGCGGCCGTGGTGGTGTTGACCGTTTCCCAGCCCAGGCGCGACATCAGCGACACCAGGGTCGGCCCGATATTGCCGCGTACGCCGAAGATGGCGCGGGACAAGGTCAGGCTGGGCGCACGGCCACGACGACCGGCGATGGAAATGATGCCCACCACTGCAAAAGAACCGGCAGCGCCGAGGACCGCGACGATGATCGCCTGCCAGATGGCCAGGCCACGAAACGCCACCAGCGTGGCGCCGAGCGGCAAGCCGAGGATGCTGATATTGGCCGCGAACCATACCCAGAACAGCTGCAGCGGATGCCCGTTGCACTCGCCTTCCGGGACCGGTTCGATGCCGCGCGTTTCCAATTGCCCGGCGCCTTGACCGGAAGAAGGGCTGCTCATGTGGGGGCTCCTGATGCTTTATTGTTGTGGTTGTGGCAACGCGTCAATGACTCAACGCAACGCGAGCAGACTTTGCACCAGCGGTTGCAGGTCCAGGCCATTCACGCGTTTGACCTGCTCGACCATCGCGTGCGGCCAGCACTGCATGCCCAGACAGGCACCGAGCATGGCGCCGAGGATTGCGGCGATGGTGTCGGTGTCGCCCCCCAGGCTCGCGGCCAGGCACAGCGCCTCGAAGGCGTTCATGTCACCCGACGCCACTTGCTGCGCGAGGGCGAATGACACCACCACCGATTCCTGGGAGGCGACGGAGGTGCCGATCAATTCATAGAGCAAGTCGGCGAACAGCGCGTTGTCGCCGCTGCCGACGCTCAGGGTGCGCGCCCAGCTGATGCGGGTGGAGATGCGCCCGCCGGCCATCCAGTGGCCGTGGTGTTCGGCCTGCTGCGCAACCTGAGTGCCGATGTTGAGCGCTTCGCCCAGGTCGACGCCGTTGATGCCGGCCGAGACCACCGCCGCGACCGCTGCCGCGCTGGCAATGCCCAGGCTGGTGTTATGGGTGACCTGGCAGGCCTGGATCACCGCCTGGATGAACCGCGCCGGGTCACTGACATCGGCGGCGATGCCGACCGGCGTGATGCGCATGGCCGCGCCATTGGTGGTGCCGTAGCGCCCGGATTCTTCCGGAGTGTGCCCGGCGAGAATCATGTCGATCGCACGCTTGGTGGACGGCCCGAGCAAATCCTGGGAGCCCTTGGCGCGCATGGCCGCTTCCCAGTCGATCAGGCGTCGGGCGAGCACGCTGGGTTCGATGGTGCCGTGGCCTTCCACCAACAACTCACCGACCAGGATCGCCTGTTCGGTGTCATCGGTGATGGAACCGGCGGGCATGTTCGGCGCGATGGGTTGATCGGGGCCAGCGTCTTGCAGGGCGGTGATCGCACCGAAACGCTGCCGGACCTGCTCACGGCTCAAGGATTGGGTGGGCATGCCCAGCGCATCGCCCAGGGCCAGGCCATAGAAAGCGCCAAGCGCGCGAATTTCAGCAGTCATTTGGAAGCCCCGAATTGCAGGTGCAAACGAAAGTGCAGCGGGTCGAGCAAGCTTTCAACATGCTCCATGAAACGCTCGCGACGGTCATAGGTTGTGCGCGAGGCCTTGAGAAATACCGTGCCGGCCGGGCGCCCGAGCAACAGCGCGTCGTCATCGCTCAGGGCCTCGGCGCCAAGCCATTGGTCGCCTGCAGCGCCTACATAGCCATAGGCTGCCAGGGTGATGGTCAGGGAATTGTCGATCAGGCCGATGCGGGGCAGGCTTTCCAGGTCACCGGTGGCAGGCATCAGCGAGCGTTCCAGGGACACCGCCGTACCGTCGGCCGTGCGTCGCAGGCGGTCGAGGGCAATGAAGTGTTCGCCGCCGAAACGGCTGGCCAAGTCAGGGCGCGTCACCGCTTCGAAGCGCAACACCTCAGTGCTCACCTGCGCGCCGGTATCCGCCAGGGCCTGGGCCCATCCGTGGCGTTGGTCGAGCCCCATGCCGTCAAACGTGACGATGGAGCCGACACCGCTTTGGGTGGCGATGTAGTTGCGACGCTTGAGCTCAGCCAGTGCTTCGCGCAGCGTGCCACGACTGACCGCAAACTCTTCGGCCAATTGATGCTCACCGGGCAACAGGAAACCGTCAGCGATCACCCCACCCTCGATACGGCGGATGAGTTCGTCAACGACGCGTTTTTTCTTATCGAATCGAACATGTCTAATCATGTACAAATTGATACCCGAAAGCCGACCTTCCCAGCAAGCGAATTATTGCAGGACAGTCAGAAAACCGGCCTCAGGGCTCCAGGCCAATCGGGTAAAACTCCCCGTTGCTCCAGACGCCAAGCCAGTTTTGACCATTGATCGGACGGCTCACGGCCAGCTCGACCAATTGGTAGAACGCGTTGCGGTGCACCAGGGCCTCGAGGTTGCTGCGCACCCGCAGGTAAGGCGCCGGTTCCTCGGTGAGCGGATCGATCACCACACGCAGCGGGTGTTCAGGGCCGGCGTCGATCTGTTCGTCGACATTGGTGGTAAACGTAAGCACCTGGCTCTCGCCCTGCCCTTGCACCTCGAGCGTGACGGCGACGAAGGGCGCGTCATCGACGCGGATGCCGACCTTCTCCACGGGCGTCACCAGGAAATAATCATCGCCATCGCGGCGGATGATGTTGGAGAACAACTTGACCATGGGTTTGCGCCCGATAGGCGTGCCCTGATAGAACCAGGTGCCATCACGGGCGATGCGCATGTCGATATGGCCGCAGAAATCCGGGTTCCACAGATGCACCGGCGCCGGCCCTTTACCTTTGGGCAGTTGCGCCAACAGGTCGTTGGCCTTGGCGGTATCGGTCATGGGGGTCTCCTCAGGCTTACTGATCACTCATGCCCAGCAAGTTCCGGGCGTACTGGGCCAGGGGTCGGGCGATCAGATCTTGTGGCGAGTTGTCGTGGAACGTCAGTAAACCGCCACGACTGCGAATACGTGCAGTATCAATCAAATACTGGGTACTGGTCTCGATCAACATGATCTGGATCACGCCGCTGTCCAGGCCAAGGCGGTCCAGCGCTTGCTGGTCGGTCCACTCATCGGCGTTGCCGATACGGTCGTCGGCTGCCGCAAAACGGCAATACAGCAAGTAGTGAGCCCCCGCCCCGCGCGCTTCGGCCATGGCCTGCTCAAGGCCTTCAGGCTGACGGGCGCGACGCACCATGGGGAAATATTCGACGAAGCCGTTGAAGGCTTCTTCGGCTACCACGTTCGGTCGCGGATACGCGCTACCGGGCGGGACGAAAGCGCCCTGGGCGATAAAGATAAAGGAGTCCGGCTGCACACGGACCGAGGCGGTGCGGCGCGTATCGCTGTGGTCGAGCAAGCCGGCGTCGCTCATCTGATAGCGGGTGCCTTCGGCCATATCGCTGACGGTCATGCAACCACTCAGCGCCAACGACGCCAGCAACAAAACCAGACTACGCATCCTATTCCTCCAGAAGCCGGTGACGGAAAACCGGCGAATGGGCGTGAGATGCAGAATCTGCGCCAGCTTGAATCAAATGTGGGAGGGGGATGTGCGCTGACTGACTGGCATTCGAGCAAATCAGCCGCCAATGATCTTCATCACCGTCGCGCCGCCCGAGAACGCTACTTCCTGCTTGTCGCCCAGGGCCTTCATCAACAGCCCCTGCAACGCCGGCAATGCCTGGTGGCGCGGCTTGTCCAGCAGGTCGCCGACGTAGTGACGGTTGCTCGACGACAGGCAGCCGTGCAACCAGCCCGTGGAGGACAGACGCAAGCGCGAGCAGGTACGGCAGAACGGCACGCTTTCATTGGCGATCACGCCAAAGAAGCCCTTGCCCGGCACTTCATAGCGCACGGCCGTGGCGTCGACGGGCGCATTGGCTTGCAGGTATTCGTGGTGTTCGCCGATCAGGCTGAGCAATTGTTGCAGGCTGACGAATTGCTGCAGGAACGCGTTGGAGTCCTTCGCCAAGTGCCCCATGCGCATCAACTCGATAAAGCGCAGCTCGTAGCCCCGCTCCAGGCAGTAATCGAGCAAGGGCATTACCTGGTCCAGGTTCTGGCCACGCAAGGGCACCATATTGACCTTGATCTTGATCCCGGCCGCGCGGGCCTGGTCCATACCGTCGAGCACCGTGGCCAGGTCGCCACCGCGGGCGATACTGCGGAAAGCGTCGGCGTCCAGAGTGTCGAGGGAAACGTTGATGCGCCGGATGCCCGCGTCCACCAGCAGCGGCAGCTTGCGCGCCAGCAACTGGCCGTTGGTGGTCAGGCTGATATCGCTGAGCCCCATCTGCCCCACGGCGCCCATGAAGGCTTCCAGCTTGGGGCTCACCAGCGGCTCACCACCGGTAATGCGCAGGCGATCAATGCCGGCCGCTTCGATCAGGTAAGCCACGCCTCGCGCCATCGCCTGGGCCGAGAGTTCGTCCTGCGCAGCCACCAGCCGCTTGCCGTTGGGCACGCAGTAGGTACATGCGTAATTGCAGGCTGAGGTCAGGCTGATCCGCAAATTGCGAAACCGCCTGCCTTGACGATCAACGATCATGAACCACTCCGGCAGAGGATATTTCGGGCGTGCTAAAAGCTGACTTATAAATCAGCTTTTAGCAAGATCCTTGCCTGAGTATATTCCTAGGGTACTGCGCCTGGCAGTAAATCATTGAGCCATCAGCGTGATGAATGACTCAGGCAGTGGGTGCTTCGCCAGCTTTTTCAGGGCCCGGTAACTCGGCGCTGTGCTTGCGCTTGTTGCCCATGCGCACGCCGATATCCATCAGGAACTGAAAGAAGCCTTCCTGGTCTTCCAGCACATTGCTCCAGAACGGCGAGTGGTACAGCGCGACGGCGCCATGCACCAGGGCCCAGGCGGCGCAGTAGTGGAAGTACGGCGGCACGTCTTCGAGCTTGCCTTCACTGATACGACCCTTGATCAGCAAGGTCAGGCGTTCAAAGTTCGAGGCGCGGATCTTGTGCAGCTCCTCGACCATTTCCGGCACTTGATGGCCCTTGACGACCTTTTCTTCCAGGCGGTCAAACAGGCGGTAGCGCTGCGGGTCGCGCATGCGGAACTCGAAATAGGCTCGGGACAAAGCTTCTTTGTCCTTGTCGACATCGGCCGAATGCAGCAGCTCGTTCAAGTCGCGCTCGTAGTCGAGCATCAGGCGCAGGTAAATCTCGGCCTTGGACTTGAAGTGCTTATAGATCGTGCCTTTGCCGATACCCACGGCATCCGCGATCATCTCGACGGTGACGCTGTCTTCGCCTTGTTCGAGGAACAATTTGAGTGCGGTGTCGAGAATTTCCTGCTCACGGCGGCGAAACTCACGGACCTTACGGGGTTCTTTATGCATGAGGAAGAGGTCTGCAAAGGTCGGAATAGGAAGGGTTTCGTGCGCCATGGATACGTGGCGATACGATTTACCCGATGCGAGGGATTATCCCGACTGAACGGTCGTTGGGCAACGCCTATGTGAACCCGTTATGCACTTAACTTTCAATACGCCAACGATTTTGGCGATATCAGTCAGAAACAATACGCACCACTCGACCCGAGCATCCTGTGCAATGAGAACTCAAGCGAAGAGCGCGTATTCCAAATCTGTTTAAAAAACGACCAATCGACACTGGACTGAATCGGATAGTGATCAATACTTCAAGTGTCGGCGCGACATCTCCCCCAAGTGACGCGTCGACCTGGGTACCGACGGACTGTGTGCCCTTGTTTTACTCCTAATGGTCTTAGCCCGGATTCACCCCCCAGAACCCGGGTTTTTTTTGCCCGCGATTTGAGCGCGATCAGCAAGCCACATGGGCCAGTGGAAACAAACGCCTGAAGTTCTCAGTGGTCTGCTCGGCGAAGCGCTCGTAGGACTCACCGCGCAGCATTGCCAGATAATCCGCCACGTCACGCACATACTCGGGCAGGTTCGGCTTGCCGCGATGGGGGATCGGCGCCAGGTACGGCGAGTCGGTTTCCACCAGCAGCCGGTCGGCAGGCACCTGGCGGGCGACATCACGCAGCGCGTCAGCATTGCGAAAGGTAACGATGCCCGACAGGGAAATATAGAAGCCCAGGTCCAGAGCGGCCTTGGCCATCTCCCAATCCTCGGTAAAGCAATGCAATACACCCGCCTGGGGCAGCGCGGCTTCACGCAACAGCGCCAGGGTATCGGCGCGAGCCCCACGGGTGTGGACGATCACCGGTTTGCCGGTCTGTTGCGCAGCCTGCAGGTGCAGGCGGAACGAGGCCTGCTGCAGGTCGGCGGCTTCGGGTTCGTAGTGGTAATCCAGACCGGTTTCGCCAATGGCGACGACGCGCGGGTGATTGAGCTCGCCCAACAGCCAGTCCAGGGCCGGTGCTTCGCCGGGTTTGAGATCCAGCGGGTGGATACCCACCGAACAATCCACGTCAGCGTAGCGATCGGCGAGGGCTTTGACGTCGGCGGCGTTTTCGGCACTGACGCCGATGCACAGGAAGTGCCCTACCCCGCGCTGGCGCGCAGCTTCAAGGGCGGCGTCAAGGGAGCCGCCGTGCTGAGCGAGGTCGAGTCGATCAAGGTGACAGTGGGAATCTACGAGCATGGGTCTCTACAACTTGAGTTACGGAACGTATCTGGCCAACGATACACCCGCTGGCCACGGAAATTAACGCCGGCCGAGCAGACCGACCCACTGCACCAGCAGCGCTTCGAGCAAGAGCACGCGGTTGAGGTTGGCCTTGCCGAGCACCTTCTGGCGCTGGGCGAGGATCCAGTCCTGAATGCTCAACACCTTGTCCTGGGCACTTTTCTGCGCCAGGTATTGCACCACCTTGCGCATGTCCGGCAGGCCCAGGCCGTTCTCGTCCTGGGTCAGCTGGTAGCGCAGGATCAGGCTGGACCAGTCGCAGAACCAGTCGAACAGCAGCAACAGGGGAATGTCCTTCCACGCAGTTTCGGCCAATTGCGTGGCGGACAGTTCCTGTTTGATCAGCTTCTTCACCCCGTCCACGACCAGTGCACGTTGCTCGCGCACGCCCTGGGCTTGCAGCTTCACCGCAGCCAAAGGGGAACCGGCGGCCAGGGTCAGCAATTCGACGCGTTCTTCCGCCGAGCAGTCCGGCAGCGCCTGCGCCAGCCATTGCAGGCTCATGGCCTCGCTCGGCAACGGGCACGCCTGCTGCACGCAACGGCTGCGGATAGTCGGCAACAAGCGGCTGGACTGATGGCTCACCAGCAATAGCACGGTGTCGCCGGACGGTTCTTCAAGGCTTTTGAGCAAGGCGTTGGCGGCGTTGATGTTCATCGCCTCCACCGGCTCGATCAGCACCACCTTGCGCCCGCCCATCTGCGCGGTTTGCACCACGAAACTGACGAGGTCACGGACCTGGTCGACCTTGATCGCTTTGTCCGCTTCCTCAGGTTCCAGCACATAGTTGTCGGGGTGGCTACCCGCCTTCAGCAGCAGGCAGGATTTGCATGCGCCGCAGGCTTCCAGGCCGACCGGGCGCTGGCACAACAAGCTGGCCATCAAGCGTTCGGCAAGGGCGCGCTTGCCGATGCCTGTCGGGCCGTGCAGCAAATAGGAGTGGGCGTGCTGGGCACGGCCGGCCAATTGTTGCCACAGGCCGTCCTGCCACGGATAGGCATCAGCCACGGGCGCGCTCCAGCAGGGTGGGCACCAGCGCATCGATGGCGTGCTGCACATGCGCCAGCGGCTGAGCCGCATCGAGCAGGTGATAACGCGCAGGCTCCGCCTTGGCACGCGCGAGGAACGCAGCGCGCACAGCGTCGAAAAACCCCTGGCCTTCCAGCTCGAAACGATCCAGGCGGCCGCGTGCACTGGCGCGGGCCATCCCCACTTCCACCGGCAGGTCGAACAGCAGGGTCAGGTCTGGACGCAGAGCACCCTGCACGAAGGTTTCCAGGGTAGCGATACGCTCCAGGCACAACCCACGACCACCGCCCTGGTAGGCGAAGGTGGAGTCAGTGAAACGGTCGCAGATCACCACGGCGCCGCGTGCCAGCGCCGGTCGGATGACCTCGGCCAAATGCTGGGCACGGGCGGCGAACACCAGCAGCAGCTCGGTGTCCGGGTTCATTGGCTCATCACCCGGCGCCAGCAATACTTCACGGATGCGCTCGGCCAGCGGCGTACCGCCGGGCTCACGGGTCAACACCACTTCGATGCCGGCAGCACGCAGGCGCTCGGCCAGGTAGTCGCGGTTGGTGCTTTTGCCGGCGCCTTCCGGGCCTTCGAGGGTTATAAACAAGCCAGTCACAGGCAGTCCTTAGTCAGAGTCATTGCGGGCTTTGCGGGGCGCTGGTGTCCGGCGCAGGCTCTGCCGGTACGTCAACCGGTGGCACCGCGTCGTCCAGCGGCTTGACCGCCGGTGCCGGGCTGGAACGGTAATCGGCGCGGCGCTTGAGTTGAAATTCACGCACGGCGGCATTATGCGCATCCAGGTCATCCGAGAATATATGGCTGCCATCACCACGGGCGACGAAATACAGGCTGCTGCCCGGCACCGGGTTCAGTGCGGCATGAATCGCCTCGCGGCCGACCATGGCGATGGGTGTCGGCGGCAGGCCGGCGATCATGTAGGTGTTGTAGGGGTTGGCTTCCTTGAGATGGGCGCGGGTCAACTTGCCGTTGTAGCGCTCACCCAGGCCGTAGATCACCGTGGGATCGGTCTGCAACATCATGCCCATCTTCAGGCGACGCACGAACACACCGGCAATTTGCCCGCGCTCTTCGGGCACACCGGTTTCCTTTTCTACAAGAGAGGCCATGATCAGCGCTTGATAAGGCTCAGTATAAGGCGCATCAGGCGCGCGCCTGCTCCACTCCTGGGCCAGTACATCATCGAGGCGGTTGTAGGCTTTCTTCAGGAATTCGACATCGGTCATGCCGCGCACGAAGCGGTAGGTGTCGGGAAAGAAGCGGCCTTCAGGGAATACGCCAGGATGGCCGAGCTTGTCCATCACTTCGCTGTCACTGAGGCCCGAGAGGCTCTGCACGATCTTGTCATGCTTGGCCAGGGCCGAGCGTACCTGGCGAAAGTTCCACCCCTCCACCAGGGTCAGGCTGTATTGCACCACTTCCCCACGCTGCCACAGGCCGATCAGGCCTTCGGCGGTCATGCCTGGGGTCATCCGGTATTCGCCGCTGTGCAGCGGCTGGCCCTCGAGGTTGAAACGCCAATAAAGACGCAGCCAGAAGGCACCGTCGAGCACGCCATCGGCTTCCAGACGATTGAAGGTGCCAGTGGGCGTCGCCCCTGCCGGCACATCGAGCAATTGCTCCTGGGTCAAATGCAACGGCTGTTTCAAGGCAGCGTTGTATTTCCAGGCGCAAAAGCCCGCCAGCAAAGCCGCCGAGCACACACCGATCAGCAGCAGTACAACCAGTTTTCGTATCACTCAAATATCCAATAGCGCGCGAACAATGCCTTGCAGTTTACGGGTGAGCGGGCCAACCGACCAGCTCATCCCAGCGCACTCGCGTACCGGCCAGATGCCATAAACGCTGTTGCACACAAAGACTTCGTCGGCCTGCTGCAACTGTTCGAGGCTGATGTCGGCCACAGCCACCGGGACGCCCAGCACTTGCGCCTGGGCCAGGATCTCGGCGCGCATAACGCCGGCAACGCCGCAACGCTTCAGATCAGCGGTTAGTAACAAGCCATTGCGCACCAGGAACAGGTTGCTGAACACGCCTTCAATGACACGACCGGACGTATCCAGCATCAAGCCTTCGGCATGCTCGGCATCCCGCCATTCGGCGCGGGCGATCACCTGCTCAAGGCGGTTGAGGTGTTTGAGCCCGGCCAGCAGCGGTTGTTCGGCCAAGCGGGTGACACACGCAAACAGGCGGATGCCGTCGGTTCCATGGGTTTCGGGATAAGCGGCAGGCGGACTGCCCTGCAGGATACGGCGCGCAGCGGCCTCGGGGTCGATGCCATAACCGCGCTGGCTGTCGCCACGGGTCAGGATCAACTTGAGCACGCCATCGCCAAGGGCTGTGGCATAGGCCAGCACCTCGCTACGGACCAGCCCGTGATCTGCGGCTAACCCAAGGCGCCTGCAGCCCTCATGGAGGCGCTGCAGATGACGGTCAAGCAGCACCGGCTGCCCGGCCTTGACCGCGATGGTTTCAAACACCCCATCGCCATACGCCAGGCCGCGATCTTTCAGGGGCACGCTGTCCGCTGGCTGACCGTCGACCCAGCTGTGCATCACTCGGCGAACCGGCGGAACACCAGCGAGCCGTTAGTGCCACCAAAACCAAACGAGTTGGAGATCACCACGTCGATCGGCATCGGTTGCGCTTCGTGAGGCACGAAGTTCAGGTCGCAACCTTCGTCCGGCTCATCGAGGTTGATGGTCGGCGGAGCGACCTGGTCCTTGATGGCCATGACACTGAAGATCGCCTCGACCGCGCCCGCCGCGCCCAGCAGATGGCCGGTCATGGACTTGGTGGAGCTGACGGCCAGCTTATAGGCATGCTCGCCGAACACCGACTTGATGGCCTCGGCTTCCGCCAGATCGCCGGTTGGCGTCGAAGTGCCATGGGCATTGATGTACTGCACCTGGTCGGCGTTGACCTTCGCATCGCGCAAGGCGTTGGTGATGCAACGCGCGGCACCGGCACCGTCGGCCGGTGGCGAGGTCATGTGGTAGGCGTCGCCGCTCATGCCAAAGCCGATCAGCTCGGCATAGATGGTGGCACCGCGCGCCTTGGCATGCTCCAACTCTTCCAGCACCAGGGCGCCGGCACCGTCGGACAGTACGAAACCGTCGCGGCCTTTGTCCCACGGACGGCTGGCACGGGTCGGTTCGTCGTTGCGGGTCGACAGCGCACGGGACGCGCCGAAGCCGCCCATGCCCAGGCCGCAGGCGGCCATCTCGGCGCCGCCGGCGATCATCACGTCGGCTTCATCGTAGGCGATATTGCGCGCCGCCATGCCGATGCAGTGAGTGCCCGTGGTGCACGCCGTTGCGATGGCGTAGTTAGGCCCCTGTGCGCCCAGGTGGATCGACAGGAAACCGGAAATCATATTGATGATCGAGCCCGGCACGAAGAACGGTGAAATTCGACGGGGGCCGGAATCGTGCAGCGTGCGGCTGGTTTCTTCGATATTGGTCAGGCCACCAATACCCGAACCCATGGCCACGCCGATGCGCTCACGGTTGGCGTCGGTGACCTCCAGGCCGGCATTGCGCACCGCCTGAAAACCGGCTGCCAGGCCGTACTGAATGAACAGGTCGAGCTTGCGGGATTCCTTGATCGAGAGGTATTCCTCGACATTGAAACCCTTTACCGAGCCGCCAAAACGGGTGGAATAGGCAGAAAGGTCCGTGTGTTCGATCAGACCGATACCACTGTGGCCAGCCAGAATGCCCTGCCAACTGCTTGGCACATCCGTGCCCAGTGGCGACAACATACCCATACCGGTGACTACGACGCGTCTACGCGACACAGCACTCTCCTTTTTCTAATGACGACACTTTGCTTCGCAGCGTACTTTTCGTCACCGCTTAAAGAAAAAACCGCACGCCGTTACAGCAGTGCGGTTTTTCCCTGACAGCAAGCGACGACTACAAACTATTACGCCTGGTGGGCAGTAACGTAGTCGATAGCAGCTTGAACAGTAGTGATTTTTTCAGCTTCTTCGTCCGGGATTTCGGTCTCGAATTCCTCTTCCAGAGCCATCACCAGCTCAACGGTGTCAAGGGAATCGGCACCCAGGTCTTCTACGAAGGAAGCAGTGTTGGTCACTTCTTCTTCTTTGACGCCCAGTTGCTCGGCAACGATTTTCTTGACGCGCTCTTCGATGGTGCTCATACCTTGTTTAACTCCTAATGGACAAATTCAGGCAGCTGGCCAGTGGGTAAGTGTATAGAAAGCCATTTCAGCTTTTCAACTGAAAGCTTCACCCTGTACCCGCTCTGCCACCTGCCTATAAATTAAGTTGCAGCTTTATAACGGATTTTAGACAGCTCGTATGACATATTTTTGAAGCGATCCGTCACAATTTAACTCATGTACATCCCGCCGTTCACTGGAATTGTAGCCCCAGTCACGTATGCCGCACCGTCGGATGCCAGGAAAGTGACCACATTCGCGATCTCTTGAGCCTGGCCCAGACGGCCCAGCGGAATCTGCGTCAGCAAGGCTTCACGCTGTGCTTCCGGCAGTTCGCGGGTCATATCGGTGTCGATGAACCCTGGGGCCACCGAGTTTACCGTAATCGACCGCGAACCGACTTCACGCGCCAGTGCACGGCTGAAACCTTCCAGACCGGCCTTGGCGGAGGCGTAGTTTACTTGGCCGGCGTTGCCCATGGCACCCACTACGGAGCCAATATTGATAATTCGGCCCCAACGCGCCTTGGTCATGCCGCGCAAAACGCCCTTGGACAGGCGGAACAGACTGTTCAGGTTGGTATCGACCACGTCGTACCATTCGTCGTCTTTCATGCGCATCATCAGGTTATCGCGGGTGATACCGGCATTGTTCACCAGAATCGCCGGCGCACCGAACTGAGCGGTGATCTCAGCCAGCACGGCCGCCACGGACGCATCACTGGTCACATTCAGCTCGAGGCCCGTGCCCTGCACGCCGTTTTCCTTGAGGGTCGCGGCGATACGCTCGGCGCCCGAAGCGGAAGTGGCGGTGCCGATCACAACGGCGCCCTGACGGCCCAGCTCCAGGGCGATGGCCTGGCCGATGCCACGGCTTGCGCCGGTAACCAGTGCAACTTTACCTTGCAGACTCATGCAGGCTTCTCCTAAGTACAAAATCGGGATTAAGCGTTCAGGCCAGTGCCGCGAGCGGCAGCGAAGGCTTCAGGGGTATTGAGGTTGGCAGTCGACACACCGTCGGCGCAGCGCTTGTTCAGGCCGGCCAGGACTTTGCCCGGACCGCACTCGACCAGCTCGGTGGCGCCGTTGGCGGCCAGGGTCTGCACCGATTCCACCCAGCGTACTGGCTTGTAGAGCTGCTCCAGCAGGTCGCGCTTGAGGGTGTCGAGGTCAGGGGCAACCGCCGCGCTGACGTTCTGCACCAGCGGGATCTGCGGCGCCTGCCAGTTGATGGCAGCGATAGACTCGGCAAAACGCTCGGCGGCCGGGCGCATCAGTTCGCAGTGCGACGGCACGCTGACCGGCAACGGCAGCGCACGCTTGGCGCCACGCGCCTTGCAGCCTTCGATGGCGCGTTCGACCGCCGCCTTTGCACCGGCGATAACCACTTGACCAGGGGAGTTGAAGTTGACCGCGCTGACCACTTCGCCCTGGGCCGCTTCGGCACAGGCTTCGATCACCACGGCGTCGTCCAGGCCCAGGATAGCGGCCATGCCGCCCTGCCCGGCCGGAACGGCTTCCTGCATCAATTGACCACGACGCTCGACCAGTTTGACCGCTTCAGCGAGGGTCAGGCTGCCCGCCGCGACCAGCGCGCTGTATTCGCCCAGGCTGTGGCCGGCAACGAACGCCGGGCGCGCGCCGCCTTCGGCCAGCCACAAGCGCCACAGGGCGATCGAAGCGGTCAGGATGGCCGGCTGGGTCTTATCGGTTTGATTGAGTTGCTCTTCCGGCCCCTGCTGGGTCAACGCCCACAGGTCGTAACCCAGTGCGTCGGAAGCTTCCTTGAAGGTGTCCAGGATCAGCGGGTATTGCGCGCCCAGCTCGGCCAACATGCCGAGGGACTGCGAACCCTGCCCTGGAAAGACGAATGCGAGGGATGTAGACATGTAACAAGCCCCTAATGATCTTGTCGTCGGAAAGAGGCGCCCCTACGGTGGGAGCGCACGAAACTGACAGATTGGATGGTCAATTGAACTGGCCGGTCACATTTAAGCACTCCCGGGCCAATTCGCCTAAGGCAACAGATCCTCGAGACGGCCGTGCAAACGTTGCGGCAGGTTTTCCTGAATCTCGATCACGGCCCGCGCAATGGCACTTTGAAAACCTTCCACACCAGCCGAACCGTGGCTTTTCACCACAATGCCCTGCAAACCCAGAAAACTCGCGCCATTGTGCCTGGCCGGGGCCAGGTCGGCCTGCAGACGGCGCATCAATGGCAGCGCCAGGGCGCCGACAGCACGCGACAGCAGGTTCTGTTTGAACAGTGCTTCAATGCGCGTGGCGATCATGGTCGCCAGGCCTTCGCTGGATTTGAGCAGGATATTGCCGACGAACCCATCGCACACCACCACATCCGCTTCGCCCCGGTACAAACCGTCACCTTCGACAAAGCCGATGTAGTTCAAGCCTCGCGCGCCCTGCAGCAACGCAGCGGCGAGCTTGACCTGCTGGTTGCCCTTGATGTCTTCGGTGCCGATGTTCAGCAAGGCTACGCGTGGCCGTACCACGCCCAGCGCTTCGGCCGCCACCGAGCCCATCACGGCGAACTGGAACAGGTGCTCGGCACTGCAGTCGACGTTCGCCCCCAGGTCCAGCAACTGGCAATAACCTTTCTGCGTCGGAATCGCCGCCACCATCGCCGGCCGGTCGATGCCCGGCAGCGTCTTGAGCACATGCCGCGACAGAGCCATCAGCGCGCCCGTATTGCCGGCACTGACACAGGCTTGCACCTTGCCGTCGCGCAGCAATTGCAACGCCACGCGCATGGACGAGTCGGGCTTGCCGCGCAGGGCCGCTGCCGGTTTTTCGTCCATGGTGATGGCTTCGCTGGCCGCTGTAACCGTCAGGCGCGCACGATCCACCGCCGGATGGCTGGCAATCAGTTCTTCAAGAAGGGAGGGTTGACCGACGAGGGTCAGGTGCAGCGAGGGCGTTGCAGACAGGCTGGCAATGCAGGCCTGAACAATGCTGCGGGGACCGAAGTCCCCGCCCATTGCGTCAATCGCGATGACTTGAGCAGACAAGTGATTACTCGTCAGCGCCCTTGTCGATCACTTTACGGCCACGGTAAACGCCTTCTGGCGATACGTGGTGACGCAGGTGAATTTCACCGGTGGTTTTTTCTACAGACAGAGTGCTTGCCGTCAGGGCATCGTGCGAACGACGCATGTCACGGGCAGAGCGGGATTTTTTGTTCTGCTGAACAGCCATAATTGATTAACTCCTAAACGTTTGGGTCACGCTTTAACTGCGCCAATACACTGAACGGGTTGGACCGCGTTACCTCGTCCTCGCTCGGTTCGGGCTCGTCATCGAGACCCGCCGGCTGCTGGCATTCTTCCGGATGATGAGCAGGCACAATGGGCAAGGCGAGCAAAAGCTCCTCCTCGATCAGTGCATGCAGATCCAAAGGATCTTCGCCCAGTTCCAGCACGTCATAACCTTTCGGCAACGACTGGGTATTCGCACCCTCCTTCACCACGGCATAACTGCATTCGCTGTGGATCGGCAGGGTGACCAGCTCAAGACAACGCTGGCAAACCATCTTGACTTCGGTGTCGATAAAACTGTGGATTACCACAGACTTACGTTCATCTCGTTCAAAAACGAATTTGGCCTGGACCGCACCGACAGTGTCGGAAAGCGAGTCGCAGAGTCTCTCCAAATCGGCCAGCGGCAATTCACCTTGAAGGGAAGTGCCACGATCAGCCAATTTGCGCGGGTCAACGTGAGGTGGAATCGGGTCATTCAACATAGGCGCAGCATTATAGGGATGCCCCCAGCCATGTCAAAGGAAATTCAGCCCTGTGCGTCAGCCGGTCACGCCGCTAGAATCTGCGGCTGCCTTGAGGAGACGTCCATGCTGCCTTTATTACTTGCGTCCAGCTCGGTTTATCGCCGGGAATTACTGAGCCGCCTGCACTTGCCGTTCACCTGCGGCGCACCGGATATCGATGAAAGCCATCGCCCGGATGAATCCGCCATTGCGCTGGTCAAGCGCCTGGCCGAAGAGAAAGCGCGCGCCCTCGCCGCCAGCCATCCCGGACACCTGATCATCGGTTCGGATCAGGTGGCTGCGCTTGAAGGACGGATTATCGGCAAGCCGCACACCTTCGAAAACGCCCGCGAGCAATTGCTGGCAGCCAGCGGCAAGCGTGTGAGCTTCCTCACCGGACTGGCGCTGCTCAATAGCGATACCGGGCACTGCCAGGTCGACTGCATCCCTTTTACGGTGCACATGCGCGAACTGAGCGTTGAACGCATCGAACGCTACCTGCGGGTCGAGCAGCCGTATGACTGCGCGGGCAGCTTCAAGGCCGAAGGCCTGGGCGTGAGCCTGTTCCAGAGCACCGAAGGGCCGGATGCGACCAGCCTTGTGGGCCTGCCGCTGATTCGCCTGGTAGATATGCTGCTGGCGGAAGGTGTGCAAGTCCCCTAAAAGCACCACAAAACCAATGTGGGAGGGGGCTTGCTCCCGATAGCAGTGGATCAGTCAGCTTATCTGTAGCTGGCCCACCGCAATCGGGAGCAAGCCCCCTCCCACATTTTGTCCTGCATTTACTTTGAGAGATCAGCGCAGGGTCGGGCCCTGGAAGCCCATATACAAGGCCAGCTTCTCAGCCACACTGGCGCCGAGCTTTTTGGAGAAGCGGTCAAACGGCGATTCCTCAACCGTAAAATCCACCAGTTCCTTCTCGCCAATCACATCCCGTGCTACCGAACTGGCACTGCCCAGACCGTCGATCAAGCCCAGCGGCAGCGCTTGCTCACCCGACCACACGAGGCCGGAGAACAGCTCTGGATGGTCCTTGTCCTTCAGCCGATCGCCACGCCCTTGCTTGACGCTGGCAATGAACTGACGATGGGTGGTATCGAGCACGCCCTGCCAGAACTGCGTTTCATCAGCCTTTTGCGGCTGGAACGGGTCGAGGAACGCCTTGTGCTCCCCCGACGTGTAGGTGCGACGCTCCACGCCCAGCTTTTCCATGGTGCCGACAAAACCGTAGCCGGCCGCCGTCACGCCAATAGAGCCGACCAGGCTGGCCTTGTCCGCATAGATCTGGTCGGCAGCGCTGGCGATGTAATAGGCACCCGAGGCCCCCAGGTCCGAGATCACCGCATACAGCTTGGTATCTGGATGCAGAGCGCGCAGACGGCGAATCTCGTCATACACATAACCCGACTGCACCGGGCTGCCACCGGGGCTATTGATGCGCAGGACCACGCCTTTGACCTTGGGGTCTTCAAACGCAGCGCGCAAGCTGCTGACGATATTGTCGGCGCTGGCGGGCTCCTTGTCGGCAATCACCCCGCGCACTTCGATCAAGGCGGTGTAGTGGCTGCCACGGGTGGCGCTTTTTTCCATGTCCATCAGCGGGCTGAACAACGCCAGCATGCCCAACAGATACACGAAGGTCAGCAGCTTGAAGAAAATCCCCCAACGCCGTGAACGACGCTGCTCCTGCACGCTGGCCAACAAGGTCTTTTCCAGCAACTTCCAGCTTTTGTCGTCGCTGCTATCGGCCTTTTCAGGCGCTTTCCACTCGTCACTCATGCCATTAACCCCAGCAAAGACTTATTGAGCCCGACCGAGCCAGGCCTGCAGTTCAGAAAAATGATCGATCGTCAGCCTGGGCTCATATTGCTGCAAGGCTTCGGCCGCCTGGGCGCCGTAGCTGACCGCCACGCTGTCCATGCCCGCATTGCGCGCCATCATCAGGTCGAAGGACGCGTCCCCCACCATCAGTGCCTGGCGCGGCGCTACCCCGCAGTGAGCCAGGATCTGCTCCAGCATCAGAGGGTGGGGTTTGCTGGCGGTTTCATCCGCGGCACGGGTGATGTCGAAATAATCGTCCCAGCCATGTGCCTTGAGCACGCGGTCAAGCCCGCGCCGGGCCTTGCCGGTGGCCACGGCGAGGTAGTAGCCCTGAGCACGGAACGCCTCCAGGGATTGCCTCACACCGTCGAACAGCGGGGAAGGCTCTGCTTCCAGGGCGATATAGTGATCCGCGTAGTGCTGTCGAAACGCGATCAGCTGCGAGTCGTCGATCAGTGGGTACAGGGTGCGGATGGCCTCGGGCAAGCCCAGGCCGATGATGCCCTTGACCGCCAGGTCGCTGCACGGCTCGAAGCCGGAACGGGTCGAGGCCATGTGCATCGACTCGACAATCCGCCCTATGGAGTTGGCCAGCGTTCCATCCCAGTCGAAGATCAGCAGCTTGTAATCAAGGCGCGACACTCAAACGCTCCACGGTCTTGGCCCACATCTCGTCGACTGGCGCCTGCAACTTCAACTCACCGCCATCGGGCAGCGGCACGGTCAGCATGTAGGCGTGCAGGAACAGGCGCTTGCCGCCCAGGTCGCGAATTTCTTTGGAGAAATCCTCGTCGCCGTATTTGGTATCACCGGCAATGCAATGGCCAGCGTGCAGGGTGTGCACGCGAATCTGGTGAGTACGCCCGGTGACCGGCTTGGCCTCGACCAGGGTGGCGAAGTCGCCGAAGCGGCGCAGCACCTTGAACAGGGTCAGGGCCTCTTTGCCCTCCTCGTCCACTTCCACCATACGTTCACCGGAGCGCAGGTTGCTTTTCTGCAACGGCGCTCGCACGCTCTTGATCGAACTGGCCCAGTTACCACGCACCAGCGCCATGTAGCGTTTGTCTACGCCATCGCCACGCAGGGCGGTGTGCAGGTGGCGCAACATGCTGCGCTTCTTGGCGATCATCAACAGGCCAGAGGTGTCGCGGTCCAGTCGGTGGACCAGCTCCAGCTCCTTGGCATCCGGGCGCAGCTGACGAAAGGCTTCGATCACGCCGAACGTCAGGCCGCTGCCGCCGTGAACGGCAATGCCGCAGGGTTTGTTGATCACGATGAGTTTGTTATCTTCGAACACGATCGAGGCTTCCAGGCGCTGCAGCAGGCCCTGGGCCAACGGCACCGGCTCGTCGCGCTCGGGCACACGCACTGGCGGCACCCGGACGATATCGCCCGCCTGCAACTTGTACTCGGGCTTGATCCGGCCTTTGTTCACGCGCACCTCGCCTTTGCGCAAGATGCGGTAAATCAAGGTCTTGGGCACGCCTTTGAGCCTGGCCAGGAGAAAATTATCGATGCGTTGGCCGGCATATTCCGGCGAGACCTCGAGCAGCTGGACGCTGGGGGTCTGGGGGGCGGTAGTCGTCATGGCGGCGATGATAACAATTTTTTATGGAATTGAAGCACTTAATCATTGCTGCTATAGTCGCGAACGCCGCCAAAAGCGGCCTGGACAGAGGACTTGCGGCAAACTGCCGGCCCTGACCATCGCAATTCATCAGGACGCGAGGCCGTCCTACGGGGCGTTCGCCACCTTGGAAGGCTTGAGATTGTAACAAGCGCAGGTGACATGAGGCCTGAAGCGAGTGCGCAAAGCAGAGTGAATACTCGCCTTGCGCGCCGATATTTACGGCCAGTTCACAAAGTGCAGTCAGTCTCGGGCCAGACCATGGCGAATGCTTCGGAAACAACGCCTGTTAAGAGCTGAGTGCGAGCGCAATCGCCCACACCTAGTCTTGTTTAGCCATGAGCGTGGACTCCCCATTGGAGAACACGGTAAATGCCAACCCGCTGCGGATTCTGCGCGCGGCAGCACCCGAATTATCAGGGATACGTGTAGGGTGGAGATGCACAACCGTCGGACCGTGTAGCACTAGGCTTATATTTAGACGCTTCATCTCGTCCACAGTCGCCGGTTGATTCCTCCTCCTGACCTTAGCTTTTGTTGAAGTGGTGCCTTTGTCACCACCGCTAACAAGCAGGACGCGTCCGTCGCGATACCCGCCCAATTGGCAGGTTTTGCTGGACACTGGAGTGGCCAACCACTCTTGACGCACCTGACACCGACCGTGAGAAGTCGTGTGTGCCGAACGCCGTTTCCGGCAGCCCGGAAACCGACGGTACAACATGAAAAGAATGCTGATTAACGCAACCCAACCCGAAGAGTTGCGTGTTGCACTGGTAGATGGCCAACGCCTCTACGACCTGGATATCGAATCCGGTGCCCGCGAGCAAAAGAAGGCCAACATCTATAAAGGCCGTATTACTCGCATCGAACCTAGCCTTGAGGCTGCCTTTGTCGATTTCGGCTCCGAGCGCCACGGCTTCCTGCCCCTCAAAGAAATCTCCCGCGAATACTTCAAGAAGGCCCCGAAGGCCGGGTGAACATCAAGGACGTCCTGAGCGAAGGCCAGGAAGTCATCGTTCAGGTCGAGAAAGAAGAACGTGGCAACAAGGGCGCCGCCCTGACCACCTTCATCAGCCTGGCTGGCCGTTACCTGGTGCTGATGCCGAACAACCCGCGTGCCGGCGGTATTTCCCGTCGCATCGAAGGCGAAGAGCGCAACGAACTGCGTGAAGCGCTCAACGGCTTGATCGCTCCGGCCGACATGGGCCTGATCGTGCGCACCGCAGGCCTGGGCCGCAGCAGCGAAGAAATGCAGTGGGACCTCGACTACCTGCTGCAGCTGTGGACCGCCATCAAAGAAGCGTCCCTGGATCGCTCCGCGCCCTTCCTGATCTACCAGGAAAGCAACGTGATCATCCGCGCCATCCGCGATTACCTGCGCCAGGACATCGGCGAAGTGCTGATCGACAGCGTTGAAGCCCAGGACGAAGCCCTGACCTTCATCCGCCAGGTGATGCCGCAGTACGCCAGCAAGATCAAGCTGTACGAAGACAGCGTTCCGCTGTTCAACCGTTTCCAGATCGAAAGCCAGATCGAGACCGCTTTCCAGCGCGTAGTCGAACTGCCTTCCGGCGGCTCCATCGTGATCGACCCGACCGAAGCCCTGGTGTCCATCGACATCAACTCGGCGCGCGCCACGAAGGGTAGCGACATCGAAGAAACCGCCCTGCAGACCAACCTGGAAGCGGCTGAAGAAATCGCCCGCCAGCTGCGCCTGCGTGATATCGGCGGCCTGATCGTGATCGACTTCATCGACATGACCCCGGCCAAGAACCAGCGCGCCGTGGAAGAGAAAGTCCGCGAATGCCTGGAAGCTGACCGTGCCCGCGTGCAGGTCGGCCGCATCTCGCGCTTCGGCCTGCTGGAAATGTCCCGTCAGCGCCTGCGCCCGTCTCTGGGTGAAAGCAGCGGCATCGTTTGCCCGCGTTGCAACGGCACCGGCATCATCCGTGACGTTGAATCGCTGTCGCTCGCGATCCTGCGACTGATTGAAGAAGAAGCCCTGAAAGACCGCACCGCCGAAGTTCGCGCACAAGTGCCGATTCCGGTTGCGGCCTTCCTGCTCAACGAAAAACGCAACTCGATCACCAAGATCGAACTGCGTACTCGCGCCCGTATCGTCATCCTGCCGAACGATCACCTCGAGACGCCGCACTTCGAAGTGCAGCGCCTGCGCGATGACAGCCCGGAAGCCCACAGCGGCCAGTCCAGCTACGAAATCGCTGCTGCCGCTGCCGAAGTGGAAGAAGTCCAGCCAGCCGCTGCGACCCGCACCCTGGTCCGCCAGGAAGCCGCTGTGAAGACCGCGCCGGCCCGTGCCAACGCACCGGTTCCGGTTGAAGCCGCCGCTCCGGTTGCCGCACCGGCCGCCTTGCCTGAGCCAAGCCTGTTCAAAGGCCTGGTGAAATCCCTGGTCAGCCTGTTCGCCACCAAGGAAGAGCCCGCCGCGCCGGTTGTGGTTGAAAAAACCGCCGCCGAACGCCCTGCGCGCAACGAAGAGCGTCGCAACGGTCGTCAGCAGAGCCGTAACCGCAACGGTCGCCGCGACGAAGAGCGCAAGCCGCGCGAAGAACGTGCTCCGCGTGAAGAACGCGCGCCACGTGAAGAGCGTGCACCTCGCGAAGCCCGTGAAGAAACCCCGACCGTAGCCCGTGAAGAACGCGCACCTCGCGAGGAGCGTGCACCGCGTACCCCACGTGCCCCGCGTGAAGATCGCAAGCCGCGCGGCGAGCGTGAAGAACGTGTGCGCGAACTGCGCGAGCCTCTGGACGCGGCACCTGCCGTTGCCGCAGCCGCCGCCGCAACCACCGAAGAACGCCCGGCTCGCCAGCCGCGTGAAGAACGCGCGCCACGTGAGGAACGTCAACCACGTGCTCCGCGTGAAGAGCGTCAACCGCGCGCCGAACAAGCCGCTGCCGCCAGCGAAGAAGAAGTGCTGACCGGCGAAGAGCAACTGCAGGAAGATGGCCAGGACAACGCCGAAGGCGATCGTCCACGCCGCCGTTCCCGTGGTCAGCGTCGTCGCAGCAACCGTCGTGAGCGTCAACGTGATGCCAACGGCAACGTGATCGAAGGTTCGGAAGAAGCCGGCGAGCACGCAGAAGCTGGCAATCACGAACCGACCGGTGACGAACTGGCTGCCGGCCTGGCCGTGACTGCCGCCGTGGCCAGCTCGGTCATCAGCGCACCGGCTGAAGCCCAGGCTCATGAGCAGGCTGAACGCGCTACCGCCGCTGTCGAAGAGACTGCTGCTTTCGAAGAGACCGCTGCAGTAGAAGCACCCGTTGCCGAGACTCCAGTGGTTGAAGCACCGGTGGTGGAAGCCACTACCCCAATCGAAACCCCAGTGGTTCCGGAAGTGGAAGTGGCACCGGTTCGCGACGCTCAACCCGTGACCGAAGTGGTTGCCGTTGAAGTCGCCCCGGTCGTCGAGCCTGAGCCAGTGGTTGAAGCTGCAGCTGAAGAAACTGTGGTTGAAACACCGGCTGCCGAAGAAGCCGCCCCGGCCGTGCGTGAAGTTCGCGAAGAACAGACCGCCTTCCAATGGTCCGCCGAACCTGCCGCCCCGGTTGAAGCGCCTGCGCCCGCGCCGGTGGTAGAGGAAGCGCCAACTCCGGTTGCCGAAGTCGTGGTTGCCGAGCCTTCCCCAGTGGTTGAGCCGGCCCCTGTGTTCGAGCCAACGGCGGTCGTAGAGCCTGCGCCAGTCGTGGAAGCCCCGGTGGTAGCCGAAGTCGCTGCTCCGGTGGTTGAAGCTGCACCGGCAAGCGCCCTGACTGAAAACGGCCGTGCGCCGAACGACCCACGTGAAGTGCGTCGTCGCCGCAAGGAAGCCGAGGCTGCCGCCGCTGCTGCAGCGTTAGAGCAAAAGGCCCAGGAAGAAGAGCACGAGCCTAAACCCCTCGTCTGATTCCATCGGCTATTAAAAAGCCCCGCCTGAGCAATCAGGTGGGGCTTTTTTTTGCAAAAAAATCGAACACACGGCTGTTCAAAGGTGGGAGGGGCTTGCTCCCGATAGCGGTGGATCAGCCAACACCTCCATGAGCTGACATACCGCTATCGGGAGCAAGCCCCCTTCCACATTCAGTCGGCGCTGAAACTCAACTGTTGCGGCACATCCACATCCCATAGCACGCCAGGATCATCCACCGGCACGCCTCGCACCTGTGCCAGTGCAAACAAAGCCTTCGCGCCACGGTCGCCGGCCAATGCCATCAATGCAGGCCCAAATACACGGCCGAAAGCGACTGGATGCCCATACTGTCCGGCATGCACCGGCACAGTGATGCTTCCCGGATCTGCCAGCACACGCTCGATCGTCGCGGAACGAATAAACGGCATATCCCCCAGTACCACTAGCCAGCCCTCTGCCGAAGCACTGGCCGTGACAGCGGCGGCAATGCTATCGCCCATACCGGCCGATTCCAGCAGCAGGACCTTAGAACCATGTGCCTCTGCCAACTGAATCACCTCAAGGCGTTCCGGTGAAGTCACCACCCAACGCTCAACAAGCGTCGCCGGAAGGTTCACCAACACCTGCTCGATAACCGCTCGTGTCACGCCGTCCAGGCCGACGCAATCGGCCAGCAATTTATCCCGGTCGGCGCCGGCCTCAGCACGGAAGCGACTGCCCTGCCCCGCCGCCAGCACTATTGCCGTCACTGTCACTGGGCAGCCACCGGCAGCGGCTTTTTCTGCAGGGGCGCCACGCCGTTCTTGATCGCGACGATTTCCGCCATGAGCGACAGTGCGATTTCCGCCGGCGTATGGCTGCCGATGTGCAAACCGATGGGGCCATGCAAACGCGCAATCGCCTCCGCCGACAAGCCCAGCGCCGCCAGGTTTTCCCGACGTTTCAGCGTATTGACCCGCGAGCCCAGGGCGCCAATGTAGAACGCGCTGGAATTCAACGCCGTGAGCAACGCCATGTCGTCCAGGCGCGGGTCGTGGGTCAGGCAGACAATCGCCGTGCGTTCGTCGGTCTGGATATTCAGCACCGCTTCATCGGGCATGCCCGGCACGAAGCGGCCGTGTTGTTCTTCCCAACCGTAGACAAACTCTTCGCGCGGGTCACAGATCAGCACTTCGAAGTCGAGCAGGCGCGCCATTTCCGCGACGTAGCGCGACAGTTGCCCAGCGCCGATCAGCAGCAGACGCCAGCGCGGCCCATAGATGGCGCGCAGGCGCTGCTCGTCAAAGGTCACCAGATCGGTCTTGCTCGCAGGGCTGAGGGTCACTTTGCCGGTGGCCAGGTTCAGCTCCCGCGCGACAATCTGATGATCCTCGCAGCGCGCCAGCAATTGCTCCACCCAGGCCCACTCGTCCACCCGTTCTTCGGTCAGGCGCAACGTGCCGCCGCAAGGCAGGCCGAAACGCGCCGCCTCATCGCGAGTAACGCCGTAGGTCACCAGCTGCACGGGCGGGCCGTCGGCGGGTAAACGGCCATCCTGCAGGCGTGCGATCAAGTCGTCCTCGATGCAGCCGCCGGACACCGAGCCAATCACCACCCCGTCGCCGCGCAAGGCCAACATCGCCCCCGGTGGGCGCGGCGCGCTGCCCCACGTCTGCACCACGCTGTACAACATCACGCGGTGCCCGGCGCGGCGCCATTGCAGCACGCTGCGCAACACATTCAGATCCACACTGTCCATCAGGCCTTCGCCTCCTGCCAACCCTGCAATTGATAGCGTACCGGCAGGTTACGGATGCGCTGGCCGGTCGCCGCGAAGATCGCGTTGCACAACGCCGGCGCAATCGGCGGTACGCCGGGCTCGCCGACACCGCCCAACGGCACCTCGCCGGTCGGAGTCACCAGGTGCACGGCGATCTGCCTGGGCGCCAGGGACATGCGCGCCACTTCGTACATATGAAAATTGTCCTGCTGGACCTTACCGTCCTTGAAGCTGATCTCGCCCAGCACCGCGTTGCCCAGGCCCATCACACACGCGCCCTCGAACTGCGAGCGGATGCGTTCCGGGTTGATCTGCGGGCCGCAGTCCACGGCGATATCGGCCTTGTGCACAATCAGCGTACCGTCGTCTTTGACTTCCACCTCGATCACCGCTGCCACATAGGTGACGAAACTGTAGTGCACCGCCAGCCCCAGCCCACGCCCCTTGGGTAGCTTGCGCCCCCAGCCGGCGGCTTTGGCGGCAGTTTCCAGTACGCCACGCAGGCGCGCGGTGTCGATCGGGTAACGCTCGGGGGATTCGCCGTAGTTCCACTCGTCGCTCAAGGTTTTCGGATCGATCTGACGGTCCGGGCCGAGCAACTTGAGCTGGTACTGCAACGGGTCCTGGCCGGCCTTGTGCGCCAGCTCATCGACAAAACTCTGGATGGCAAAACCGTGGGGAATGTTTGACACCGAACGGTACCAACCCACACGGGTATGCGCCGCCGCTTCAGGGTTTTCCAGGCGCACGTTGGGGATGGCGTAGGCCATATTGGTAAAGCCCATGCCCAGTTCGAATGCCGCTTCGTGGTTCATGCCCGGCGCGAACAGCGCGGTAATGCTCGGCGCTACCGTGCGGTGCAGCCAGGCGGCAGGCAGGCCGTCTTTATTCAGGCCGGCTTTGAGGTATTCGGCGGACACGGTATGAAAGTAGGAATTGTGGATATCGTCTTCACGGGTCCACTGTACGCGCACGGCTTTGCCCGGAAATTGTTTGGCCAGCACGGCGGCTTCGATGATGAAGTCCGGCTTGGATTTGCGCCCGAAGCCACCGCCCAGCAAGGTCACGTGCACCGTGACGTTATCGAAGGGCACGCCCAGGCGCTCAGCGATACGCTCGCGAGTGACTTGCGGTGCCTGGCTCGGCGCCCAGGCTTCGCACTGGCCCTTGTCGAAACGGGCGACGGCGACCATCGGCTCCATCGGCGACTGCGCCAGGTGCGGCAGGTAGTAGGCGGCCTCCAAGGTGCTGTCGGCATCGCCCATGGCCTGGTCGAGGGTGCCGGTGTTGCGCACCACTTTGCCGGGCTGGCGGGCGGCGGCCTCCAGCTCCTTGCGGTAATCGACGGAGTTGTAGCCGGCGTTGACGCCGTCGTCCCACACGATGTTCAGCGCGTCACGACCCTTGATCGCCGCCCAGGTATTGCTGGCCACCACGGCCACGCCACCGAGGGGCTGGAATTCGGAGGGGATCGGCCGGCTTTCGATTTCCAGCACCTTGATCACGCCAGGGACTTTCATCGCGGCACTGGCATCGAAGGATTTGACCTTGCCGCCATATACCTTCGGCCGTGCGATGGTGGCGTAGAGCATGCCGTCGAAATGCACGTCGGCACCGTAGACGGCGCTGCCGTTGACGATGTCGACGCCATCGATGGCCTTGACGCCTTCTTTGCCGATATAGCGAAATTCCGTCGGCTGCTTGAGCCGCAGGCTGTCGCGTGCGGGAACGGCCAGCGCACCGGCCGCAGTGGCCAACTCGCCATAGCCCAGTTCACGACCGCTCGGTTGGTGGATCACCTTGTGCAATTGCGCACGGCACTCGCTGACCGGGACCTTCCACTGCTCGGCAGCGGCCTGCTCCAGCATCGCCCGCACACTGGCGCCGCAACGCCGCATCGGCTCGTACCAATGGCGCATGCTGCGCGAGCCGTCGGTGTCCTGGTTGCCATAACGCACCTCATCACCCGGCGCTTGCTGGACCTTCACCTTGGCCCAATCGGCCTCCAGCTCATCGGCCACCACCAGGCTGAGACTGGTGCGCACGCCCTGGCCCATCTCCGAACGGTTGCAGACCACGGTCACCGTGCCGTCGGTGGCGATGCTGACGTAGACCTTGGGGTCGTCGATCAGCCCATGGGGCATTGCATCGCCGCCATATTGCTTGACCGCATCAGCCGCGAAGGCGTCAGGCAAACCCCAGCTGGCGGCGATCACCAGCACACCGGTGGCGCCCGCGCCTTTGAGAAAGCCGCGACGACTAAGGTTATTCAGGACGAAATCAGCGGGTAACCGGCTCATGCCTTGGCCCCCAGGTGCGTGGCCGCCTGACGGATCGCGGTCTTGATGCGGTTGTAGGTGCCGCAGCGGCAGATGTTGCCGACCATGGCCTCTTCGATCTGTTCATCGCTGGGGTTGGGGTGGGTTTTCAGCAACGCGGTGGCCGACATGATCTGCCCGCCCTGGCAATAGCCACATTGGGCGACGGCGGTGTCGAGCCAGGCTTGCTGCACCACCTGGCCGACAGGATCGGTGTGCAGGTTGTCGATGGTGCTGATGGCTTGGCCTTTGACCGCACCGATCGGGGTGATGCAACTGCGTGCGGGCGCACCGTCGATATGAATGGTGCAGGCACCGCACAGGCCCATGCCGCAACCGAACTTGGTGCCGTTGTAGCCCGCTGCATCGCGAATCGCCCACAACAGCGGCATATCTTCGGTGACGTCCAGTTGATGGTCTTGGCCGTTGAGTTTCAGGGTAATCATGGGCACGCCCGCCTGTTCATTGCATGGTTAGGGGCGAGCAATCTGTTGCAAGAGGTCACGCGGTTCGGTGCGCACAGATTGGCTCAGGCTGAGGAGGCTCTCTTGTGAAGACAGGTCTTCACCGGGCCTTTGGTGGAGCATCCACGTAATGTAAACCAAAAAGCTCGAAAGTCAGCGGGCGCAAACGCAAACGCCCCGAACGGGTCGGGGCGTTTGCGGATAACCGAGCGGCGCAGGTTCACGCCATCAGCGGCTTACTTGATGACAGGCGCAGGGCCTTCGGCCACGCCCAGGTCGTCTTCCTGGCGGGTGTCGGAGATACCGGTACCGCCGGACGCCAGTTCGCTTTGCAGCTTGTCGGTGTCCAGTTCCTTGACCCACTTGGCCACAACAAGGGTGGCCACTGCGTTACCCACCAGGTTGGTCAGCGCACGGGCTTCGGACATGAAGCGGTCGATACCCAGGATCAGCGCCAGGCCGGCAACCGGCAAGTGGCCTACGGCCGACAGGGTGGCCGCCAGTACGATGAAACCACTGCCCGTCACACCCGCAGCGCCCTTGGAGGACAGCAGCAGCACCAGCAGCAGGGTGATCTGGTGGGTGATGTCCATGTGCGTGTCGGTCGCCTGGGCGATGAACACGGCGGCCATGGTCAGGTAGATCGAGGTACCGTCAAGGTTGAACGAGTAACCGGTTGGGATCACCAGGCCGACCACGGATTTCTTCGCGCCCAGACGCTCCATCTTGATCAGCATGCGTGGCAGTGCGGATTCGGAAGACGACGTGCCCAGCACGATCAGCAGCTCTTCACGAATGTAGCGGATCAGCTTGATCACGCTGAAACCGTGGGCGCGGCAGATAGCGCCGAGCACCACCAGCACGAACAGCAGGCAGGTGATATAGAAGCAGATCATCAACTGGCCCAACTGCACCAGGGAACCCACACCGTAGGCGCCGATGGTGAATGCCATCGCGCCCAGGGCACCGATTGGCGCGAGCTTCATGATCATGTTGATGATGTTGAACATCACGTGGGCGAAGCGATCGATGAAGTCCAGTACCGGCTTGCCGTAGGCACCCAGGCGGTGCAGGGCGAAACCGAAGATCACCGAGAACATCAGCACTTGCAGGATGTCGCCGTTGGCGAAGGCGCCGACGATGGTGTTAGGGATCACATTGAGGATAAAGCCGACGATGCTCTGGTCTTTACCGGCCGTCACGTAGGCGGCGACTTTGGAAGCGTCCAGGGTTGCCACGTCGATGTGCATGCCGGCGCCCGGTTGCACGACGTTGACCACGATCAGGCCGATCAGCAACGCGATGGTGGAAACCACTTCGAAGTACAGCAACGCATAGCCGCCGGTCTTGCCGACCGATTTCATGCTTTGCATGCCAGCGATGCCGCTGACCACGGTGCAGAAAATGATCGGGGCGATGACCATTTTGATCAGCTTGATAAAGCCGTCACCCAGTGGCTTGAGGGCCACGCCGGTCTCCGGGTAGAAGTGACCAAGCAAAATACCGATAACGATTGCAACGATCACCTGGAAATACAGGGATTTGTAGATTGGCTGACGAGTCGTCATTGCAAAGTTCCTCAATCGTCCCGTGTGGCAAATATCCGCCATTGCCCACGACACTTGAATTGCGAACCCTCCTGCACTGGAGGGATTTGTTGTTTGCGAGGTTTGTAGGAACAAGCCTGCGCTGTCATCCTTACTGCAAACGGCGCGCCACTTTACGCTAAACACCCTGAAGGCCTTTAGGCATCAGGCCCGAAGGTTTACCGGGGCCTGCTCTGGACACGAACCAGGTGGCGGATTTCCGCCTAGCTGCCCAATCGCGTCCTGCAATTTGGCGGATATCCGCCTTGTTGCCTCGGCGGGTGATGACTACCATCGCCACTCCCATGGACGAGGCCCTGTCATGCGTGAACGCACCATCGCCAGTCACTTCGCCCGCGCCGCCCTGGAGGGCGCGCGTCGGGGCGGTTACGACTACTCGGGCCTGTTGCAGCAGGCGGGCATCACCCCCGAACTGCTGAGCGAACCCCGTGCGCGTATCGCTCCGGAGCAATTTACCCGGTTGCTGCAAATGCTCTGGCTGGCGCTGGATGACGAATACCTGGGTTTCGCCGACGGGCCAAGCAAGCGCGGCACCTTTGCCATGATGTGCCATGCGCTGATTCATTGCCGCACGCTGGAGAAGGCGCTGGAACGCGGCTTATTGTTTTATAGCCTATTCCCACACGGCCCGCGCTGGCAGCTGACACGGGAAGGCGACATGGCACGCTTGAGCCTGGACGACTCGCAACTCTGGGACCCGCACCACTTTCTCAGCGAATGCCTGCTGGTGATCTGGCATCGCCTGGGCAGTTGGCTGATCGGCCAGCGCATCCGGTTGCACCAGACCACGTTCAGCTACCCGATGCCGCCACACGCCAATGAATATGACCTGTTGTTCCCCTGCCCTCTGGTATTCGGTGCACCGAACAGCAGCCTGGTGTTCCCCGCCCGCTACTTGAGCCTGCCGCTGTTGCAGGACGAACGCACCCTCAAGCACTTTCTCGAGCGCTCGCCCGCAGACCTGTTGTCACGCCCGGATGAAGGCGACAGCTTGAGCAGCCAGTTACGCCGCCTGTTGAGCCGCGACCGCACGCCCTGGCCAGACCTGGAGGCCGTTGCCCAGCACTTGCATATCAGCCCACAGACCCTGCGTCGGCATTTGCGCGAAGAAGGCAGCAGTTTTCAGGCACTCAAGGATGAGCTGCGGCGGGACATCGCCATCTACCATTTGGGGCGAGCGGATTTGTCATTACAAGAGATCGCCGAACAACTGGGCTTCTCCGAGCCGTCGGCGTTTCATCGGGCATTCAAGAAGTGGACGGGGCTGACGCCGGGGGCCTATCGGGCGCAGGAGAGTTAGAAGAGTGTTGTGGCAGAGGGCCTCATCGGGGGCAAGCCCCCTCCCACATTTAACTGGGTTCACACAGTTTGATTTGTGAATACATTCAAACTGTGGG
This sequence comes from Pseudomonas sp. R2-37-08W, assembly GCF_003851705.1. NCBI lineage: Bacteria > Pseudomonadati > Pseudomonadota > Gammaproteobacteria > Pseudomonadales > Pseudomonadaceae > Pseudomonas > Pseudomonas sp. R2-37-08W. The sequence goes on from NZ_CP027728.1 coordinate 4,339,300, forward strand.
AGGGGGCTTGCCCCCGATAGCGCCAGCCCAGTCACTACTGATCACACGGCCGGAAAATGAATCCTGAACGCCGCGCCACCCAGCGCCGAATCACCCAGGGTCAGTCGTGCGTGATAGCTTTCAATGATGTCCTTGACCACCGCCAGTCCGATCCCCTGCCCTGGATGCTGACGGTCGAGCCGCTCGCCCCGCTGCAGAATCCGCGCGCGCTGATCCGGTGGTACGCCGGGGCCGTCGTCTTCGATGCACAACTCAATGCCTTCAAGGTTTTCCACCAGGCTGATGCGCACTTCGCTCAGGCATAGGCGATAGGCGTTTTCCAGCAGGTTGCCGAGCATTTCGAGCAGGGCGCCTTTCTCGATGGGCACGTCGCACTCGTCGGGCAGCTCGAGGGAGACGGTGACGCGTTTGTCCCGGTAAACCTTGTCCAACGTGTCGCACAGGCTTTGCAGCACCGGTTCCAGGCGGACCTGGTGGCGTACCAGGCCGCTCTTGCGCAGGCTGGCGCGCTGTAATTGATAGCCGATCTGCTGGCTCATGCGCTCGATCTGCGATTGCAGCACCCAGGCCTGGCTGCGTTCTTCGGGGCGCTGGGCCATGTCTTCGCTGACCCCCTGCAGTACCGCCAGCGGAGTTTTCAGGCTATGGGCCAGGTCATCCAGGGAGTCGCGATAGCGCGCACGCTGCTCGCGTTCGCTGTGCAGCAAACGGTTGAGGGAACCGGTGAGGCGCAGCAGTTCCCGGGGATGTTCTTCGCTGAGGCTTTCGCGGGTGCCGCCTTCGATCTGGTCCAGTTCCTGGCTCAGCCGCCGCAAGGCTTGCAGGCCCCAGGTCAGGCCAAGCCACAGCAACGTCAGCAGCACCAGCAACGCCGCGCCGAACCCCAGGTAGAGATTCTCGCGCAGGCCTTCGAGGGTCAATTGGTACTCGCGCACCGGTTGCAGGGCGACAATGCTGAAGGCCGCACTTTTGCCGCCCAGCAACCGGACCTCGACGTCGTAGACAAAAAATTCCTGGCCGTTGGCCTCGCGAATGCGCGCAAATTCGTTGCCGCGCCCATCGTAGCGCGGCTTGTAGTTGATGTTTTCTTCCTGGGTCGCCCGCGAACGCCATACGAGGTGGCCTTCACGGTCGTAGATATAGCCGAGCAGGCGGCTGTCGGTCAGGTTGAAGCGTTCATCGGGCAGCTGCGCCGGCATCAGCAGCCGGTTATTTTCCACGCGTGCCGCAGAGATCAGGGTGGTCACATCCGACGCCAGGCGCTGCTCGATGGAATCCTGCAATGCCAGGCTGAACGCGCCTTGCATGGCGGGCAGCAAGCCCAGCATGAACAGCACCGCCAGGGTGGCGGCGGCCAGCATCAGGCGCACGCGTAGCGAGCGAATCAACGGCAGCGCTCATTGAACAGGTAGCCCAGGCCCCGCACGGTGTCGATCGGCTTGAACCCGGCCGGCCCTTCCAGCTTGCGGCGCAGGCGACCGACCAGTACTTCGATGACGTTCGGGTCGCGCTCGTCGTCATCGGGATACAGCTGCTCCATCAAGCGGTCCTTGGCCACCACTTGTTGATGATGGCGCATCAGGTACTCGAGGATCCGGTACTCATAGGCGGTCAGCGCCAGCGGCTGCTCATCCAGCGAGGCTTGCTTGCGATTGAGGTCCAGCAGCAGCGGGCCGGCGACGATGGTGGATTGGGTAAAGCCGCTGGAGCGGCGCAGCAAGGCGTTCATCCGCGCCTCCAGCTCTTCGAACTGGAACGGTTTGACCACGTAGTCGTCGGCACCGGCAGCCAGGCCTTCGACTTTGTCCTGCCAGTTGCCACGGGCGGTAAGAATGAGGATCGGAAAGGTCTTGGCCTGGGTACGCAGTTGCCGGATCAGGTCCAGGCCGCCCATGCCGGGCAGGCCCAGGTCGATGATCGCCAGGTCATGGTTGAATTGGCCGGTCTGGTACAGGGCTTCCTCGGCATTGGCCACAGCCTCGACGACGTGGCCGCTGTCGGTCAGGCGGGTAAACAGGTGATGACGCAACAGCGCCTCATCTTCCACCACCAGCAATTTCATAAGGCTCTCCAAGGCAATTCAACAGTCCGAGCGAGGGATATCATAGCGGCCCTGCACGTCTTGCGGGCGCAGTTTAATGCCATTGTAGTGGCCCGACTCAAGCGCGTAGCCGGTGCGGTAGCCCGGTTTTGGGGCGCCAGCGCTCAGCGACTGGCCCCACGGGGCGGCCTGAATGCTCACCTCTTCGAAGCTGACACGCTGGATCAGGTTGCTGGATTTCCTGCTCTTCTCGCGGCCAAAGCCGGCAAAGCTGCTATCGCTGGCTTGCACGCCGGCGGTGGCACTGAGCATGGTCAACGCCAACATCAGCTTCTTGATCGCAGTCATGGTCGTTACCTCTTACGCGTTTAGGCTGTGACGTCCAGACTACGCAAGCGCCCCTGAACTCCCCCTGAACAGGCTCTGAACCTGGCCTTGACCGCAACGGGCTATGCACTGGCGCGCCAACTCGGCAAAATGTCGCGCATGATGCCCCTACCCGCCTGTTGTACCCCACTCGATGCCCATTGGCCGCTGCCTGCGCCTTTGCCCGGCACCGTATTCTTGAGCACGCGTTTCGACCCGGCCTTATTGAACCCTGAGGATTTTCAGCGCAGCGCCGTGCCGCCACCGGCGAGCATCCAGCGCTCGGTGGCCAAGCGCCAGGCGGAATTCCTCGCCGGACGCCTGTGCGCCCGTGAAGCGTTGCAACGACTGGATAATCTCGATTGCATCCCGGCCATCGGTGACGACCGCGCGCCGATCTGGCCAGGTCATATCAGCGGCTCCATTACCCACAGCACCGGGCACGCCGCAGCAATTGTCGGGCATAAGGCGCAGTGGCGCGGGCTGGGGATGGACCTGGAGAACATGCTGGCGCTGGAACGGGCGGAACGCCTGGCGGGCGAAATTCTCACCGTGGATGAACTGCAGCGCATGGCGGCCCTGCCCCGTGAGCAAATTGCCTTGCTGGTGACACTTACGTTTTCGGCCAAGGAGAGTCTGTTCAAGGCGCTCTACCCGATCGTGCAGCAGCGCTTCTATTTTGAGCATGCCGAGGTGGTGGAGTGGTCACTGGCGGGGCAGATGCGGCTGCGGTTGCTGACGGACCTGTCCAGTGAGTGGTGTCATGGCAAGGAGCTGGTTGGGCAGTTTGCGGTGAAGGGGGAGCAGTTGTTGAGCGTGGTGGCTGTCGGCGCTTGATAGACCGCCATCGGGGGCAAGCCCCCTCCCACAGGGGAATGCATTCCAAATGTGGGAGGGGGCTTGCTCCCGATGGCGATATCAGGGTTTCTCCTGATCCCTGGGCCAGCTCAGACTGAAACACGCGCCGCCCAGGTTGTTGCTCTTGCTGATCAGCGCCCGCCCGCCATGCCAATGGATAATCCGCCGCACAATCGACAGGCCCAGGCCATGCCCGCCCGAGGCGCGGGTGCGGCTGTCGTCCAGGCGCAGGAAGGGTGTGAAGATGCGTTCCCAGGCGCTTTCCGGCACGCCGGGGCCATCGTCTTCCACGTCGATACGGCAACGCACCTGCCCTACCTGATAACTGATCAGCACCTGGCCCTTGGCGTGGCGCATGGCGTTACTCACCAGGTTCTGCAGCGCGCGATGCAGGTAGCGGGGTTCGGCATCGACCCAGGCATCCTGCCAATGCGCCGATGACAGGCAGGTACCCCGGCTGACGCTGACCTGCGGGCGCAGTGGCGACAATTCGCCGATCACCTGATCGAGCAACGCATCGAGGTCGACGCGCTGGAAGTTCAACGCCGGCGCGCCCTGCTCCAGGCGCGCGTACGTGAGCATTTCATCCACCAGGCCATCGAGGTCCTGGATATCCCCGTCCATGCCCTCCAGGTATTTGCGCCGCGCCTCGGCCGTGGTGGCATCGCCCAGCATCTCCAAGCCGAAGCGCAGGCGCGCTACCGGCGTGCGCAGTTCGTGGGACACCGCACGCACCAGTTCACGCTGAATCGCCAGCAATTGTTGCAGGTGCTCGGCCATGCCATTGAACGCGGCCGCGAGCCGCCCTACCGAATCGGCGCCACGGGCCGGTACGCGAACTTCCAGATTGCCCTTGGCGATCCGCGTGGCCGCCGCCTCCAGCCCCTTGAGCCGGCGCTCGAGCTGACGCACCAACAGGTAGACGATCAAACCGATCAGGGTCAGGCCGATCAGGGCGATCAGGACCAGCCATTGCGCGGGGTACGGGTTCATTTGATACAGCGGGCCGATCTCCAGCACCCACGGCGTGCCGACCATGCCGGCGAACACGCGGATCGAATCACCGCCCTTGCCCAGGGCCATCACCGTATCGCCCTCCGCCACGCGACGGCGCTGGTCGTCGTCCATATCGGCCTGGTCGAGGGCCATCAGGTGCATCTCGAAACCAAAACCCTTGGCCTGCTTGAGATCAGCCAAACGTTGCGGCTGCTCGGCCACCGGGAACCGCACCAGTTCGTCGGCCAGCAGGTAGATCGTGGCGCGGGCCAGTTGCTCGCTGATCTGCTGCACTTCGCCGGTGAGCACCAATTGCTCCGGTTCGCTGACCAGGCGCACTACACGCGCGGCATGGGGCCCGGTCTGTTCCACCAGAACCTGGCCACGTTGCAGACGCTTGCGCTGGCTCAGGTCCAGCTGTGCATCGGTGAAAGTGCGCAACTGCAGCGGGATGCCCAGCAATCGTTCCCACACCGCCAATGCACGCTGGCGCTCGAGGGCGCTCATGGGCTGCAGGTTGTCGCCCATCAGCGCAAAGGTGCCGTGGGCCAGGCGCTCGCGGTATTGGTCGCTGCGCACATCGTTGAGCAAGTGCAGCGCCAGCACGCCCAGCAGCGCGACCAGGATCAGCGCGGCGCACATGCCGCCGTAGATGCGCAGGAAGATCGAGTTCACAGGGGCATATCGGCGGCGGCTTCAGGCACGAACAGGTAGCCTTTGCTGCGGATGGTCTTGATCAGGCGCGGGTGGATCGGGTCATCGCCGATCTTCGGTCGAATACGTGAGATGCGCACATCAATCGAGCGATCCTGGCCGTCGTAGCCAACGCCACGCAGGGCAATGAAGATTTCTTCGCGCGAGAGAATGCGCCCGGCATTCGCCACCAACAGCCACAGCAGGTCGAACTCGGCACTGGTCAGTTCGATACCCTTTTGGTGCAACCAGGCCTCGCGCAAGGCGTTGTCCACCACCAGCGGGCCGAATTGCAGGCGGCGCTGGTTTTCCACCACAACCGGTAACGCCGGCTCGCTGCGCCGCAGCAGGGCCTGGATGCGTGCCAGCAACAGGCGCGGGCGCACGGGTTTGCACACGTAGTCGTCGGCGCCCAGGTCCAGGCCGAGCACCTGGTCCATCTCATCGGTACGCGCCGTCAGCATCAGGATCACGCCCTCATAGCGCTCGCGCACCTTGCGGCAGATGCTCAGGCCGTCTTCGCCCGGCAGCATCAGGTCGAGGATCACCAGGTCCGGTTGTTCGGCGATGATGCGCGCTGCGGCCTGGGCGCCGTCGTTCTCCACCGACACCCGCAGGCCGTTGCTCTCCAGGTATTCGCGGGTCAGCTCGGCCAGTCGCTCGTCGTCCTCGACAATCAATATCTGCCAGGGTTCTTGCTCCACGCGGTGTCCTCATTGTTATAAGAAATGCTGATGGTCGACACGGTCGAGGCATACCCTGATTGTCATGTATTGAGGGCATAACAAGGGTCGATTGTAGCCACGGGCCAACCCCTGAACACAAGCCTGGAAATCCATTCGGTCATGGCGTTTTTTTGTGATAGGGTTCGCGCCCTCAAAAATCCAACCGACAGTTTTTGCCTGGAAATATTCGGTGACAGGCGGCGTAATCCAGCAGTACTGCGGCCTACACGGGCGTTCCATGATTCATACACATTTTACCCACAGCGTTATCCACAGGTAGTACGTTGCTAAGCCCCCAAAAACGCATTATCTTGTACCTCGGCACTTCCAGAGACCCTACATGTAGGGTTTTGGCAATAAGCGCCCAACCACATAAGCGGCTCGAAATTCAAGCGTTTTATTGCTGGCACAGCGTGGAACCAACCGATTTTCAGTAGACCAAACCGCTCACGCGGATGGCAGCTGTTTTTCATCCGAGACATGGAAAACGGTACGGGTGTTGCAGGAAAGCCTGGCACTCGCAATCAAATATAGAACGTGGAGACAACCCCCCATGCAAACCGACACAACTCGCGAGAACCCGCAGGGCTCCGTGCCGCAGGCCGCTGATTCGAACCTGGATCTGGCCGCCACTGCACCTGGCCAATTGCGCGTGATCAAGCGTAACGGCACTGTCGTTCCTTACACCGATGACAAAATCACCGTCGCCATCACCAAAGCGTTTCTTGCAGTTGAAGGCGGCACCGCTGCCGCCTCGTCGCGCATCCACGACACTGTTGCACGCCTGACCGAACAAGTGACCGCGACCTTCAAGCGTCGCATGCCATCGGGCGGCACTATCCACATCGAAGAAATCCAGGACCAGGTCGAACTGGCCCTGATGCGTGCCGGCGAGCAGAAAGTTGCCCGTGACTACGTGATCTACCGTGATTCCCGGGCCAAGGAACGTGCCGTGCACGCGCCGGCCGCCGAATCCGTCCAGGCGCATCCTTCGATTCGCATCACCCTGGCCGATGGCAGCTTTGCGCCGCTGGACCTGGGCCGCCTCAACACCATCATCACCGAGGCCTGCGAAGGCCTGGAAGAAGTCGATGGTGACCTGATCCAGCGCGAAACCCTGAAGAACCTGTACGACGGCGTGGCCCTGACCGACGTCAACACCGCCCTGGTGATGACTGCCCGTACCCTGGTCGAGCGTGAGCCGAACTACTCGTTCGTCACCGCGCGCCTGCTGATGGACACCCTGCGCGCCGAAGGCCTGGGTTTCCTGGGCGTGGCCGACAGCGCCACCCACCACGAGATGGCTGACCTGTACGCCAAGGCGCTGCCCGCCTACATCGCCAAGGGTATCGAATTCGAATTGCTGAACCCGATCCTGGCCACCTTCGACCTGGAAAAACTCGGCAAGGCGATCAACCACGAGCGCGACCAGCAGTTCACCTACCTGGGCCTGCAAACCCTGTACGACCGTTACTTCATCCACAAGGACGGTATCCGTTTCGAACTGCCGCAAGTGTTCTTCATGCGCGTGGCCATGGGCCTGGCGATCGAAGAGAAGCACAAAGAAGACCGTGCGATCGAGTTCTACAACCTGTTGTCGTCCTTCGACTACATGTCGTCCACGCCGACCCTGTTCAACGCCGGTACCCTGCGTCCACAGCTGTCGAGCTGCTACCTGACCACCGTGCCGGACGACCTGTCGGGCATCTACCACGCGATCCACGACAACGCCATGCTGTCCAAATTCGCCGGTGGCCTGGGTAACGACTGGACGCCGGTTCGTGCACTGGGTTCGTACATCAAGGGCACCAATGGTAAATCCCAGGGCGTCGTGCCGTTCCTGAAAGTGGTGAACGATACCGCCGTTGCCGTGAACCAGGGTGGCAAGCGCAAAGGCGCTGTGTGTGCCTACCTGGAAACCTGGCACATGGACATTGAAGAGTTCATCGAGCTGCGCAAGAACACCGGTGATGATCGTCGTCGTACCCACGACATGAACACCGCCAACTGGATCCCTGACCTGTTCATGAAGCGTGTCTTCGATGACGGCAAGTGGACCCTGTTCTCGCCATCCGAAGTGCCGGACCTGCACGACCTGACCGGCAAGGCCTTCGAAGAGCGCTACGAGTACTACGAAGCCCTCACCGAGTACCCAGGCAAGGTCAAGCTGTTCAAGACCATCCAGGCCAAAGACCTGTGGCGCAAAATGCTGTCCATGCTGTTCGAAACCGGCCACCCATGGCTGACCTTCAAAGACCCGTGCAACCTGCGCAGCCCGCAGCAGCACGTCGGCGTGGTGCATAGCTCGAACCTGTGCACCGAGATCACCTTGAACACCAACAAGGACGAGATCGCCGTTTGCAACCTGGGCTCGATCAACCTGCCGAACCACATCGTCAACGGCAAGCTGGACACCGTAAAGCTTGCGCGCACCGTCAACACCGCCGTACGCATGCTCGATAACGTGATCGACATCAACTACTACTCGGTGCCACAGGCGCAGAACTCCAACTTCAAGCACCGTCCGGTCGGCCTCGGCATCATGGGCTTCCAGGACGCTTTGTATCTGCAGCACATTCCTTACGGTTCCGATGCTGCCGTCGAGTTCGCCGACAAGTCCATGGAAGCGGTCAGCTACTACGCAATCCAGGCGTCCTGCGACCTGGCCGACGAGCGCGGCGCCTACGAGACGTTCCAGGGTTCGCTGTGGTCCAAGGGCATCCTGCCGCTGGATTCGCAACAGATCCTGATCGAGCAACGTGGCCAGAAGTACATTGACGTTGACCTGGAAGAATCCTTGGACTGGGCGCCAGTACGTGCCCGTGTGCAGAAAGGTATTCGTAACTCCAACATCATGGCCATTGCACCGACCGCGACCATCGCCAACATCACTGGCGTTTCGCAGTCGATCGAACCGACCTACCAGAACCTGTATGTGAAATCGAACCTGTCGGGCGAATTCACCGTGATCAACCCGTATCTGGTTCGCGACCTGAAAGCCCGCGGTCTGTGGGACTCGGTGATGATCAACGACCTGAAGTACTACGACGGTTCGGTGCAACAGATCGAGCGCATCCCGCAGGAACTCAAAGAGCTCTACGCCACTGCGTTCGAAGTGGACACCAAGTGGATCGTTGACGCCGCCAGCCGTCGTCAGAAGTGGATCGACCAGGCGCAGTCCCTGAACCTCTACATTGCCGGTGCTTCGGGCAAGAAGCTCGACGTGACCTACCGCATGGCTTGGTACCGTGGCTTGAAAACCACTTACTACCTCCGTGCCCTGGCCGCGACCAGCACCGAGAAGTCGACTATCAACACCGGTAAGCTCAACGCGGTTTCCAGCGGCAACCACGGTGACGATTCGGTACTCGCTGCGCCAGCCGGCCCGGCACCGGTGCCGAAGGCTTGTGCGATTGACGAGCCGGATTGTGAGGCTTGCCAATAAGCTGAGCACGCCCTGGGTTTGACCCCAAGGCTGAAAAGCCCCCGATAGGCCTCTGGTGTATCGGGGGCTTTCTTTTGCCTGGTGAAACGTTCGTGCGCGGCTAAAACAATACGGTTGCGATACCCGCCTGAGGCACACCGCCTCGACGGCCCCACAACTCAACCCGCCCGTTGATCACCGCCATGGAATGCCCCCCGTACGCGACTGTACCCACCTTGCTGCTTCGCAAGTCGGCATCCGTAGCCTGCCTGTAATGATTCCTGAGCCCCAAACGGTCTAACCCTTCACGAGAGTACTCACCATCGTTCACACTTTTCATCGCTTCAATAAAACCCTTCCCAGCCGTGCCATCGTTGTTCTCCATTTGTGCCCGCTTGGCACTCATCGCAAACATGAAGTTGGCATCAGTCATCATTTGTGGATCATCACCCTTAAATCGTGCATAGGTTGCCGCTTGTTGCAATTCGTCCTTGGTTAACTTGTAGACCTTGTCGCTGTCCCTCATGACCACCTCGTAACCATTGGCGGTCTCTTTCACACTTTTGTAGATGTCTGTCGGTTTCTGGCCGAAATGCATCATGGCGGCCTTTATTGCAGAAACGGTAACGCAATTGCCATCAGGCCCCTGGCTGAACCCACTCCAGATATTGTCCGGCTTTTTCCCCGGATTACTGTTATCAGGCTTGTAATTGAAATGCTTTGAGCCTTCGGTAATCGGCTTGTTGCTCATGGACTCGACAGGACCAAATCCCTCCGGGCTCACTCTACCGCCGCCACCTCCTCCACCACCGCGACCTCCCGGCGGCGGCGGGGCAGGCGGTGCTACATCATCATTGGGAAACCATTCCTCCAGCATCCGTTTGAGGAACTCAAGGAATTTGTCATCCGCTTCCTGGATCAGCTTGTTAAGCACTTCCTTGAATTTCTCATCACCCAGTTTCTGGCGCAGCTCATTCAACTTGTCGCGCAAATCCTGAGCCGTCTGGGTCTTGGAGCCTTGTTCGGCATCGAACAACTGGTTGAGTAATGTCTTGACCGCGGACACTTCACCAGCAGGTTCGGGGGGAGCTGACTCCCTACGCGCAATGACCGGTACATGATTTATGCGCCCAGCACCTGGCGCAGATATTCCTGAGCTCCACATTCCAAGCCCTCCTCACTGATTCTTGAGCCCCCCAGGGCCGTTGCCCGATCAGTGGTGCGCCAGGATTGAAGCGTTCCTTCTCAAGCATTTCCGGGCGTTACCCGATGTGCCGCAGGCTATTTTCTTACGCCCACAAAAAAGCCCCTCCTAAGAGGGGCTTCTTGTCGAGCGCTACCGCATCACGTCATCTGAATGATGGTCTGCATGATGGTGCTCTGGGTGGAAATGGTCTTGGCGTTCGCCTGGTAGTTGCTCTGGGCCTTGATCAGGTCCACCAGTTCGTTGGTCAGGTTGACGTTGGAGTTCTCCAGGGAGTTGGCCACGATCGAACCCAGTGTGCCGGCTTGCGGAGTGTCGTACCCAGGCTGGCCCGAAGCGAAGGTCTCTTTCCAGGTGGTGCTGCCGCCGGGTTGCAGGCCTTGTTCGTTGTTGAAGCTGGCCAGCGAGATCTGGCCGATGGCCTTGCTCTGCTGATTGCTGAAGGTGGCGAACATTACGCCGTTGCCGTCGATCTTCAGGCCGGTGATCTGGCCGGTGGCATAGCCATCGGTGACCGGAGGGTTACGGTAGGTGGCCGAATTGTATTGGGTAATGTTGGCCATGTTGACGGCAATCCCGCCCGGGTTGGCGTTCGCGCCGTTAGCCTTCCACACACCATTAGTCACTGTGCCCGGCACCCAGCCTGCAACGGTGAGCGTCTTATCGGACACACCACCGGTCACCACGCTGGTGAGTTTGCCCGCGCCATCGAAGGTCAATGTCGACGCCACAGGCGGGGTCGACGGGGTGCCCGTCGGTGCCGAACCATCAGGATTGCGACCGTCGATCAGGGTATAGGCATTCCACTTGTTGCCGTCGGTTTTCACCAGGTACTGCACCATTGGGTGCGCGTTGCCCTGGGAGTCGTACAAAGTGGTGCTGTATTGAGTGGTGAAGGTATCGGTCTTGGTCGGGTCGAACGGCTTGGCCGTTTGGTCGATCACAGGCTCCGAGGAATTCAGGTTACTGGTGGAGTCCACCTTGGTGGACGCCTTGGGCGGCAGGTTAGTCAGGTTCAGTTGCAGGTCGGTGAGCCCGCCCTTGATGATTTTGCCGTCATCATCCGCCGCGTAACCCTGCAGGCGCGAGGTACCCGTGTTGTTGGTGATGAAGCCGTCTTTGTCGGCACGGAAGGCACCGCTGCGGGTGTACTCCAGCGAACCGTCGCTGCCCTTCTGTACAAAGAAGCCACCGCCCTGGATCGCCATGTCCAGGATACCGCCGCTGCCGTTAACGTCACCCTGGGTGAATTGCTGGGATACCGCCGCCAGGTTCACACCATTGCCGATGCTGTTCTGGCCGGTGCCCAGTTTGGACGCCGCGTAGATATCCGCGAACTCTGCACGAGACGACTTGAAGCCCGTGGTCGCGACGTTGGCGATGTTGTTGCCGGTCACGTCCAGTTGTTTGTTGGCCGCATAGAGGCCGCTAAGGCCGATATTAAAAGACATGTTTCTCTCCCTCTGCCGTATTTAGCCGGCTCTATGTACCGATAGTCTGAATTTGCGACAGCTTGACGCTGCCCATGCCGCCTGCCAGGTTCAGCAGCATCTCGCCGCCGGTCTTGCTCAGCGTCACGCTGGTGACGGTTGCCGGCAGCGAAGTGGCCAGGGCAACCGCGTCGCCTTTGTCATTCTTGGTGGAGGCCGCGAATGTGTAGGTACCGGCTGGGGCCACCTCACCCGCGTCGTTCTTGCCGTCCCAGATAAAGTCCGAAGTCCCTGCGCTCTGGGCGCCCAGATCGAGGGTGCGCACCACGTTGCCGTCTTTATCGGTGATCTTGACCGAGACGTTGCCCGTCGCCGCTGTCACCGCCACCGAACCGGTCATGCTCTTGCTGGTATCGACCAGCGCCTTGTCGGTCTGGGTGATGATCGAACGTCCGACCAGCGACGAAGCCTGCAGCGCCTGGGATGAGCTGAAGTTGCTCGAGATGTTATTCACCGAGTCATTCAGGGTGTTGATGCCTTCCAGGCTGCTGAACTGCGCCAGCTGGGCCACGAACGCACCGTTATCCTGTGGCGACAAGGGGTTCTGGTTTTTCAGCTGGGTCACCAGCAATTGCAGGAATGCATCTTTGCCGAGGGCCTGGTCGCCGGTGGCGGCCTTGGAAACATTCGCTACATTGTTTGAAGCGTCCTTGACCTTGGAATTGAAGAGGTCCTGGACTGCCGTATTGTTCGACGTATCAACGATGGCCATTATTTGGCGCCCCTTATCACTGACCCAGGGTCAGGACCTTCTGCATCATGGTTTTGGCGGTGTTCATCATTTCCGCGTTGGTCTGGAACGAGCGACTGGCGGAAATCATGTCGGCCATTTCCTCGACCACGTTGACGTTGGGGTAATAGACGTAACCCTTTTCGTTCGCCGCCGGATGGTTGGGCTCGTAACGCGCTTCGAGGTTGCTCTGGTCTTCGACCACACCCAGTACCTGCACGCCTTGGCCGGCAGCATCCTGGTTCTGGAACAACGAATCACTGCCGCCGCTCTGGCCGCCCTGGAACATGGTGGCGAACACTGGATGCCGGGCACGGTAAGTCTGGTCGATGCTCGAAGACACGGTCTCGGCGTTGGCGATGTTACTGGCGACGGTGTTCAAACGCGTGGTCTGCGCGCTCATGCCACTGCCGGCAATATTGAAAACACTGGACAGGGACATGGCTTATTCTCCACGCAGGGCTGACATCAGCCCTTTGAATTTGCTGTTGAGCAGGGTAAAGCTGGCCTGGAAACTCACCGAGTTTTCGGCGTAGTTCGATTGTTCCAGTTGAGCATCGACGGTGTTCTGGTCGATTGATGGCTGCATTGGCGTGCGATACAGCAGCGACTCGTCACCACTGCTCAGGCCTTGCGCTTCGATATGACGGCTGTTGGTCATGTTCAAGGCGAAGGTGCCGTTCTTGGTCTTGTCCTGCTGCGCGGCGAGCACGGCGGAGAAGTCCAGATCCCGAGCCTTGTAGTTCGGGGTATCGGCGTTGGCAATGTTGTTGGCCAGGACTTCGGCACGCTGGGCGCGGAAGCCCAGGGCTTGTTCGTGGATACCGAGCGCTTTATCGAAGCTGATGCTCATGGCGGAAACCTTTAGGCTGACCTGCTATTCGTTAACAGGGCTATAGCAAGGTGCATGCCAATCTGCGGGGGGCCCATATATCAAGGGCTGGCGGGGAGGTTGCCGGTGGCAATGCCAGAAAAGCGGCAAGTACCTTCCGCGTGGCGTCAGTAAAGCGGCAATACGATTTGCCGCTTCCGGTGGGATGGTGGCAAAACAAATGTGGGAGGGGGCTTGCTCCCGATGGCGGTGTATCAGTGATAAAGATATCAACTGAACCACCGCTATCGGGGGCAAGCCCCCTCCCACATTTTGACTGCGTACTGCCTATTTGGCCTGGTAGATGATTCCCGGGCTGCACTGCACCATCTGGTAGTGATCCGGCAATCCGTTCAAGGCTTCCGAAGCGCCGAGGAACAGATACCCGCCACGCTTGAGCGTGCCATGGATGCGCAACAGGATGTCTTTCTTCACTTCGGCCGAGAAATAAATCAGCACGTTGCGGCAGAACACCATGTCGAACTTGCCCAGGCTGGCGTAGCTGTCGAGCAGGTTGAACGAGCGGAACTCCACGCGATTCTTGATCGGCGCCTTGATCGCCCAGCGCCCTGCCCCTTTCGGATCAAAGTAGCGCTGCAGACGCTCCGGGGACAAACCCCGGCCCAGGGCCAGGCTGTCGTATTCACCCGTCTTGCAGTTGGTGAGCATGGTGCCGGACAAGTCAGTCGCGACGATTTGCGCGCCGGCCTTCAACTGTCCCATGTTGGTCCGTTCGAACTCGTCGATGGACATCGAGATCGAATACGGTTCCTGTCCGGAAGAGCACGCCGCCGACCAGATACGCAGGCGCTGGCCCGGGCTGGCCTTGATGGCCGCCGGCAGCACTTTGTTCTTGAGCACCTCAAACGGGTAGGTATCGCGAAACCACAGGGTTTCGTTAGTGGTCATGGCATCGACCACCATCTCCTTGAGCCCGCTGCGCGGCTGCCCCTGGATCCGCTGGACCAACTCACCCAGGGACTTGATGCCCTGCTGTTCCATCAGTTTGTTGAGACGGCTGGATACCAGGTATTGCTTGTTTTCACCGAGCAATATGCCACAGGCTTTTTCCAGGAAGACCCGGAACTGTTCGAAATCCAAATTACCCGTAGACAATGATACCGCCTCTTAAATCGTGTGACCGCCAGGGGAAATCCCCTAGCCGTGATCTGCTGCCTTGATCCGGTCGACTACCCGGGATGCGAGGTCATCAGGCCGGAATTTAGCCAGGAAGTCATCTGCGCCGACCTTCTTGACCATTGCCTGATTGAATACCCCCGACAACGAAGTATGCAGGATGATATGTAATTTTTGCATGCGTGGATCGCTGCGTATTTCAGCTGTAAGGGTATAGCCGTCCATTTCCGGCATTTCAATGTCGGAGATCATCATCAGAAATTCTTCTTCCGGCTTCTTGCCCTCATCGACCAGCTTGCGCAGGTAATCCAAGGCTTGGCGTCCGTCATTGAGGGCCACCACATCGACGCCGATGGTTTGCAGGCAGCGCGTGACCTGCTTGCGGGCGACAGAGGAGTCGTCCACGGTCAACACGCGCAGGGACACCGCCTTGTGCGCTGTCTCGGCATCCACCACACCGACCGAGATGGTCTCCGACGTGGGCGCCACTTCGGCGAGAATTTTCTCTACGTCGATGATTTCCACCAACTGGTTATCAACCCGCGTCACGGCCGTCAGGTAATGATCGCGCCCGGTGCCCTTGGGCGGCGGATGGATCTCTTCCCAGTTCATATTGACGATACGTTCCACCGAGCGCACCAGGAACCCCTGGGTCTTGGTGTTGTATTCGGTAATGATGACGAACGGGCTCTGACGGTCCTGCAAACCAGCGGAGCCGGTAGCCATTGCCAAATCAAGAATCGGAATGGTTGCGCCACGGATATTGGCTACGCCGCATACCACCGGACTGGATTTAGGCATGATCGTCAGCTTGGGACACTGCAACACTTCCCGCACTTTGAACACGTTAATGCCGTACAGCTGCTTGCCGTCCAGGCGAAATAGCAACAACTCCAGGCGATTCTGCCCTACCAGCTGTGTGCGCTGGTTTACTGAATCCATTACTCCTGCCATGCCCAGACTCCTAAATCCCAGAGGTACGATGCGTACCCAACACTAAACGGCACGAGCTTTGCAATTTGCTTGGCTATGGATATTAAAATGACAGTTTCCCGACGTCCAAGCCGCCCAAAGTACCGCAGACTGCTCTGCGCCGCGATGGCGCTGCTTGTCTGGGGCGTGGGCGTTACGGCTCGTGCCGACAACGTCACCCTGCCTGATCTACTTATCGGCGTCACCCAGGGCTTTCTTGAATTCACTGTAGAAGATTATCTGGCGGCCACCCAGACTCCGGGGCGCTATGAAATCCAGGTCAACCCATTGGACCCGCGTCTGCGCCTGCCAATGTGTGACAAGGAATTGACAGCCACCCTGGAAAGCCCCGCCCAGCCCATCGGTCGGGTAACCGTTAAAGTCCGCTGTGAGAGCGCCTCCCCCTGGACGGTGTTTGTTCCGGCCCAGGTCAAATTGTTCCGCGACGTGGTCGTGGTGGCGCGCCCTTTGAAGCGCACCGGCATTATTGGCTATGACGATGTTGTGCTGCGTGAGCGGGATATCAGCCTGATCAACCAGGGTTACCTGACATCCCTGGACCAGGCTATCGGGCAGCGACTCACCCGACCAATGGTCACCGATCAGGTGATCACGCTGGTGCATCTGGAGCAGGCGGAAGTGATTCGCAAGGGTGACCAAGTGGTGATTTCCGCCAGCAGCGGCGGGTTGAACGTAAGAATGCCGGGGGAAGCGCTGTCCAATGGTGGTATGAGCGAACAGATCCGGGTCAAGAACCTCAACTCCAACCGTGTGATCAAGGCACGGGTGACGGCCCCCGGCCAAGTCGAGGTGGCGCTATAGAGACTGGAATCAATTGCCCGCTTTTCCTACACTGTGGGTTGGATGCCGCGCCGTACAGGTTTATTGTCACTAAAGCCTAAAGTTTGTTTGGGTATGGCCGAAAACATGGCAAGCGTCCACTACCCAGAGGTTTTTTTATCATGGTCATTGATTTCAATCGTTTGAACAGCACTCAGCCCTTACCAGGCAACACGCGCACCAACGGTACCAAGGACAGCGTAGAAGCCAAGTCCCAGCCCTTGCCCGCCAAGGCAGAGCAAGCAAGCGCGAGCCAGAGTGGGGAATCGGTACACCTGAGCAATGAGGCTCAACAGTTGCAGAAGGTCACTGACTCGCTGCGCGATCAACCGATTGTCAATAAAGCCCGTGTGGCCGAGTTGAAACAGGCAATCGCCGATGGCACTTATACGGTCGACAGCAACCGTGTAGCCAGCAAGCTGCTTAACTTCGAAGCCGAGCGCTAGGCAAAGGCCTGCGCTGGGCTTCTGGACGCTTAAAACCCAAGGCCAGCCATGCACCACGACGAACATTTGCTTCAACTGATCATTGATGATCTGGCGCCGACGCAGCAATTGCTCGAGCTGCTCAAAGAGGAATCCCTGGCCCTGTATGGCCGGGATATGCCTTTGCTCGAAGAAATACTGGCGCGCAAACAGTCGCTGATTGTGCTGCTCGAACAGCACGGCAAGAAGCGCAGCGAAATCCTCACCAGCCTGGGCCTGCCCGCCGATCACGACGGCCTGGCACAGCTGGCGAGTCATTCTTCGGTCGGCGATCAATTGCTGGCGCAAAGCAAAGAACTCAATCAGTTGCTCGCCCAGTGCCAGGAAGCCAATCTGCTCAACGGCCAGTCGATCCAGCTTCAGCAAGCCACCACCGCCAACCAGTTACGCATCCTTCACGGCGGCGAGCCACCGGCCCTGTATAACGCCCAAGGTTCCACTTCACGCCTGGTCAAGCCAAGCACCCGCAGCCAAGCCTGACGCCGGTTTACAGCGCGAGCTATCCAAGGTGCGCTACATACTGGCAAAATGCCGGTTCTTGCGTGTAGTCGTATTTTGCCTGGAGATGGAACAACTGTGTTCAACGCCCTTAATGCGGAAGATGCACCGCAGCCACCGAAGGTCCTCACCACGCCTCTGGAAATCGCCAGCACTTTGCGAATGCTCCAGGAAAGCCATGATCCATTGATCATCACTTTCCACGAACGCAGCCAACGCTTCCAAAGCTATCTGGTGGATATCGATCGGGATAACAAGACGCTGGCACTGGACGAAATGATCCCGCGCGATGGTGAACGTTACCTGGAAAATGGCGAGCCCTTCCGCATCGAGGGTTTCCATGATGGCGTGCGGGTCGCCTGGGAAAGTAACGGCACGCTGAGCATCAGCGAAAAAGATGGCCACCGTATCTACACTGGCAGCATGCCCGGCGAGGTGGTCTACCATCAACGTCGTAACGCGTTCCGCGCTGCATTGAAGCTGGCGCAATTGGTGAACATCGAACTGGGCGGCGAGAAGCTCAAGGCACCGTTCAATGGCAAGCTGCTGGATATCTCGGCCACCGGATGCAAATTGCGCTTTGAAGGCGACATTTCCGACCGCTTACAGCTGGGCCAAGTCTATGACCGCTTTGTCGCCGCGCTGCCGTTCGGCAACATGACCACCGCTGTCGAGCTGCGTTACCTGCATTTCGAAGACAAGATCAACACCACCTTCGCGGGTGTGCGCTTCCATAACATGAGCGGCCTGGTGCAGCGCCAGGTGGAGCGTTTTGTGTATCAACTGCAGCGCGAAGCTCGACGCTTCGACAAGGATGACGATTTTTAAGCCTTGGACGCAGCTGTAAAAAAACGGGCAGATCCTGATGGGATCTGCCCGTTTTTTCGTTCAGGGGCGTGCCCTGCTCAAATCATGGGGATGATCGTCCGGGTCCGTTGGCTCCGGTGGCGTCTGCGCAGCCGGCTCGTCCACCGTGGGTTCGGGCTCTGGCTCAGGAACAGTGGCCTGCATCTGCTCCTGTACCACCTGCTCATCTACCCGTGGGTCAAGGGCGGCCACCAACGGCGAACTGGACATGCTGTCAGGCATTGCCACGTGATGCAGCGGCGCATCGTCTACCTGGTGCAGGTTAGTCACCGCCTTCGGCCGAATACGCCATACCAGGATCAACGCACACAAACTGAAGAAGGCGTACAGCATCTGGCTGCCAAACAGCTTCATCAGCAC
This sequence comes from Pseudomonas sp. R2-37-08W, assembly GCF_003851705.1. Taxonomy (NCBI): domain Bacteria; kingdom Pseudomonadati; phylum Pseudomonadota; class Gammaproteobacteria; order Pseudomonadales; family Pseudomonadaceae; genus Pseudomonas; species Pseudomonas sp. R2-37-08W. The sequence goes on from NZ_CP027728.1 coordinate 4,357,857, forward strand.
GCCCGCCAGAAGCGGACCGATACTGGCCCCAATGCCGTAAGTCACCAGCAACATAGCGGTCAGCGACACCCTGCGATCCCCTTCCACATGATCGTTGGAAAACGCCACTGCCAACGGGTAAAGACAAAACTGCACGAGTGAACATAGGAAGCCCGCCACAAACAGCATTTCCAGAGGGACCTGGGTCATGATCGCCAGAGGCAACGCCGCCACCGCCAAACACAAGGCAAAGCAGCGAATCAACAGTGCGCGGTCATAGCGGTCCGACAACCAGCCCAGCGGCCACTGCACGAGCAGTCCCGCAAAAATACAGGAGCCCATGAACAAACCGACCTGTTCGGTCGTCAACCCCTGCTGGGAGGCATAGAGCGGTGCCAAGCCGTAGAACGAGCCGACGATCAGCCCTGCCCCCAGCACTGTGCTGAGCGACTGGGGCACACGCTTGATAAAGAAACGCGGCTCCATCGGCGCCGGGTGCAATGGTGCCGGGTGAATGCGGCGGGTCATGGCCACCGGCACCAGGCACAGGGCGAAGCACAGCGCCACCAGCATCAGCAGCTCAAGACCCAGGTGGGGATGCATGACCAGGATCAGCTGGCCCAGCACCAGACCGAGGTAGGAGGCGATCATGTAGCCGCTGAACACTACGCCGCGCTGCTTGGCATCGGCCTGCTCGTTGAGCCAGCTTTCGATGACCATGTACTGGCACATCATTCCCAGGCCCACAATCACCCGCAGCACGATCCACGCCGGTAGCCAATCGATCAAGCCATGACCCAGCACAGCCGCACCGACGATACCGGCGCAGGTAGCGTAAGCGCGTATATGGCCAACACGCGCAATCAAACGGTGTCCGATCTTGCCGCCCAGCACCAGGCCAAAGTAGTTGGCCGCCATCAGCGCACCGACCCACAGGCTATCGACGTTATCCGCCGCCAAACGCAAGGCCAGATAAGTACTGAGCAGGCCGGAGCCGATCAGCATCATCAGGGAAGCGAAATAGAGGGCTCGAAAAGATTTCCAGATTTGGCGCATCGGCGTTCCGAGCGGCTCCTTGCAGTGAGGGGACAGGGCTATCGGCATGATAGTCCGCAGTGGTCGGGTCCGGACAGGCGGCATGAGCCGTTTCCGGGATTATTTTGCTTAACCGTTCAGACGCTGTATGCGTGTCTGCGAGGTACATGAAGTGGAGATAAATATACAACGCACCATCTGTGAACCTTGATCATAGCCAAGGTTCGACTGGTCTTTGGGTATCTGCCATAAAAGGCCAGAATAGAGCGCTCTATAGGATATAGAGCCTTACCGGTACGTTCGCATTGGCGTCGGCGATCTCGCGAGCAGGCTGGCGTTTGCAAGAGGTGTGAGGGTTTCGACCGCCCAAAACAAAACCCCACCTGCTTTCGCAAATGGGGTTTCGGAATTTAATCTTGACGATGACCTACTCTCACATGGGGAAACCCCACACTACCATCGGCGATGCATCGTTTCACTACTGAGTTCGGGATGGGATCAGGTGGTTCCAATGCTCTATGGTCGTCAAGAAATTCGGGTACTGAGTCGTGACCATGTGGCCTCGCTTCAGCAAATTGGGTATGTAATAGAAGTCGGTGTTTTGTGAGCATCGAACTTTCGGTTCATTGCGTCTTCACACACCGCAATCTGGTTGCTCTGGATTAAAGAGCCGACGCAAATTGCTTGGGTGTTATATGGTCAAGCCTCACGGGCAATTAGTATTGGTTAGCTCAACGCCTCACAGCGCTTACACACCCAACCTATCAACGTCGTAGTCTTCGACGGCCCTTCAGGGGACTCAAGGTCCCAGTGAGATCTCATCTTGAGGCTAGTTTCCCGCTTAGATGCTTTCAGCGGTTATCTATTCCGAACATAGCTACCCGGCAATGCCACTGGCGTGACAACCGGAACACCAGAGGTTCGTCCACTCCGGTCCTCTCGTACTAGGAGCAGCCCCTCTCAAATCTCAAACGTCCACGGCAGATAGGGACCGAACTGTCTCACGACGTTCTAAACCCAGCTCGCGTACCACTTTAAATGGCGAACAGCCATACCCTTGGGACCGGCTTCAGCCCCAGGATGTGATGAGCCGACATCGAGGTGCCAAACACCGCCGTCGATATGAACTC
>NZ_CP027728.1:4365000-5833149 GCF_003851705.1 Pseudomonas sp. R2-37-08W
GAAGCTAAGGAAGCGATGGCTTTGATATTGACGAACGCAACAAGACAACAGCTGAGGGGATGGTGTCCCAGGGCCGGTTCGAACGGCCAACCTTCCCCTTAGGAGGGGGATGCTCTATCCAATTGAGCTACTGGGACAAATCGCAATCGACAAGCCAAAGGCTCAACGACGGACGGCGTGCATGTTAACGGGCAAGGTAGTTTTTGTCATGTCATCCCTTGGCTTTTTGATCGTAAGCCAATGCTTGCAAGCATGCGGTAGCGCAGCCCAATACAATCCGGGCGACCTATGCCGTCGTGCAAAATGCACTCCCCCAAAGTGCCATCATTGCAAATTGCACTACCCGACACCCCATAAAACAAGATAACTCGTTGATTATACTGAAAAAATCAGTTGGCACGCGACCTGCAACACTTCTCCCACGACCCCATTTGGCCAAGGCATACGGAGAAGAAGACTATGAACAGCGCCCTACTACTCGCCCTCAATACAATGGCACTGGCTGCGCTGGTAACTTTTCATTTCTTCCCAGCCAAATTGCAAGACCCAGCCCAAATCACCCAGGCCGTACCGCACCACCTACAGCAACGACCACAGCTGGCGGTGATGACAGCCGACCCTCAATCCCCTGTTCGTTTAACACAAGGCACCCAAGCCACCCCAACATCCGAACACTGGATTTTCTGAGAGCGCTACTCATGTCCAAACCTGCATGGCTTTTTTTGTGCCTGACGCTCGCAACCGCCCTACTGGGCTTAAGTAATGCTATGCAAGACACTCGCACCCTGGCGTTCATCGCCAGTGCCGCTTTTGGATGCCTCCTAGTCCTGACGCTTGCCCTCGGGCGGCGGATAAAATTCGATCCCGTACTGCGCTAACCCCCCTCCAGCCCGACCTTATGTCGCTTAGCGCTAGCAAATCAGCAAACTGCCACTACTCTTATAGATGAGGGCAAAAGGCCATATCGCTAAGGCGCGCGCTCTTCAACCCGGTTTCGGATAAGGGCTACGTGAAGATCAGGAATACCCGATCCAACACGAAAACTTTTCCAACCAGTCCGCAAAAATGCAAATCAGTGCTGGCATAAAGCCTTTAGGCGGTTCAATATTTGTCACAGAATTGACGCCAAGGAAATGTCAAATCTGAGGCATGATGCGGCCTCTTTGCAATTCGGGTTGAACTTTGGTCGTGAGCCTTGTCTTAACACTCATCTTGCGGCCAATTCCAAAAACCGCTCCCCTGAACTAACCGGTTAAATATATGCGCCCATTGAAACAGGCAATTTATTCCAGCCGTACGGCTGACAAGTTCGTCGTACGTCTGCCAGACGGAATGCGGGAACGCATTGCCGAGGTGGCTCGCAATCATCATCGCAGCATGAACTCCGAAATCATCGCTCGCCTGGAACAGAGCCTTATTCAGGAAGGTGCCTTGGGTGAAGAGTTGAGCATGCGCCTGGACAGCCCAGAGCTGTCACTGCACGAACGCGAACTGCTGCAGCGTTTTCGTCAGCTTTCCCACCGCCAGCAAAATGCTCTCGTCTCGCTGATCGCGCATGACGTAGAGGCGGCCGCAGAAGCCAATTGATTTGCAGCTGAAAGCCGAAGCCAGCCATGTGCTGGCTTTTTTTTGCGTAAGATTTGAGCAAGAAAGCAATGCGAGGGCAGATTTGCCCCCGCAGGAAAGGTCAGAGCAGGAAGATCGTAGCCAAGCCCAGGAAGATGAAAAAGCCACCACTGTCAGTCATGGCCGTGATCATCACGCTGGCCCCCATGGCAGGATCGCGCCCCAGACGCGCCAGGGTCATAGGGATCAAAACCCCCATCAGGGCAGCCAGAAGTAAATTGAGGGTCATTGCAGCGGTCATCACCACACCCAGCGACCAACTGCCATATAGCAAGTAAGCCACCACGCCGATTACGCCTCCCCACACCAGGCCGTTGATGAGGCCCACAGCCAGCTCCTTGCGCAGCAGGCGCGAAGAGTTGGCGGTACTGACCTGATCCAGCGCCATGGCGCGTACGATCATGGTGATAGTCTGGTTACCGGAGTTACCGCCGATGCCGGCCACAATCGGCATCAACGCCGCCAGGGCCACCAACTTTTCAATGGAGCCCTCGAACAGCCCGATCACGCGGGACGCGATAAATGCAGTAATCAGGTTAACGGCCAACCAAGCCCAACGGTTGTGCAGCGAACGCCAGACTGACGCGAAAATATCTTCCTCTTCACGCAAACCCGCCATGTTGAGGACTTCGGTTTCACTCTCTTCGCGAATAAGGTCAACGATTTCGTCAATCGTCAAACGGCCGATCAGCTTGCCGTTCTTGTCCACCACCGGGGCCGAGATCAAGTCGTAACGCTCAAATGCCTGGGCTGCGTCGTAGGCATCTTCATCCGGGTGAAAGCTCACGGTATCGCTGGCCATCAGGTCAGCAACTCTCTTCTCCGGATCATTTACCAGCAGGCGCTTGATGGGCAATACGCCCTTGAGAATGCCTTCGTAGTCGACCACAAACAGCTTGTCGGTATGCCCCGGCAGCTCTTTGAGACGGCGCAGGTAGCGCAGCACCACTTCCAGGCTGACGTCTTCGCGGATGGTGACCATCTCGAAGTCCATCAGCGCGCCGACCTGGTCTTCATCATAAGACAGTGCGGAACGCACACGCTCACGCTGCTGGGTGTCCAACGCCTCCATCAGTTCATGAACAACATCGCGCGGCAATTCAGGCGCCAGGTCGGCCAGCTCGTCCGCATCCATCTCCTTGGCCGCAGCCAGGAGCTCATGATCGTCCATGTCGGCGATCAGGGTTTCACGGACCGAATCGGATACTTCGAGGAGAATGTCGCCGTCGCGATCAGCCTTGACCAACTGCCAGAGCGTCAGGCGATCATCCAGCGGCAAGGCTTCGAGAATATAAGCAACGTCGGCGGAGTGCAGGTCATCGAGTTTGCGTTGCAGTTCGACGAGATTTTGCCGGTGAACCAGGTTTTCGACGCGGTCGTGGTGCGGACCTTCCTGGCGGTGCGTGAGGTCTTCGACCACGCGCTGGCGCTGCAGCAGCTCGATAACTTGAGCCAGGCGATCCTGCAGGCTTTCTTGTGTTTTCTTTACTTCTACTTCGGTCATAGGCGAACTCCACTCCCAGCAGCGGAGCGCGCCGGAAGGATCAATCAGTCAATTCATGATTGGTAAAGCGGGATACTGAGTAACTACTGGGTAAGTCCATGGAGGCATTCCACAAGCCCCGGCGGGGCTGACCGGCGCATGATACACCGCTCGGCCGCTTTTAACGTCAAAAAAAACTGGAAAGAACAAGCGCTTGCAAGCCAAAGCTGAGTGTTGGCTACATCTATGAACTGCGACGACGCAGCGGGAAGGGAAAACACACAGGAAACAGAAAAAGACGTACGCCAGGATAAAACCTACACAAACCCCAGACGGCAAAAAGCCCGCACTAGGCGTAATGCTGTTCACTTAAGCATTTGAGTCCAAGCCGGGCTTTCTAGAGAATCCGATGTCAGACCCCTGGCATCGGATTTTTTTATGCCCATTCAGCAGCAGTTGCTCGACCTCGGCGATCTCTTCAATTTTTCTGACCTGAGCACCTTCACTCAGAACATCCCTATCGAGTGGGTAGCGAGTGCGCTGAACCTCTCGGCGCAAGCTACGATACGACGGCGCCGTTTGCCGAGCGATCAAGTTCTTTGGCTAGTTTTGGGCATGGCTCTGTTCCGCGATGAGCCTGTTCATGAGGTCGCCAGGCGTTTGAATATCTGCGCGCAAGGCTTGGCTTCTGATCAGTTGCTGGCCCGAAGCGGGGTAACTGAAGCTCGCAAAAGGCTGGGCGCTGACCCAGTTGAATCGCTGTTCCGTCAGACCGGTAAACATTGGGGCAACGAGCGCTACGAGGGAGATGACTGGAACGGTCTACAGGTCTTCGCGGTGGACGGTGCACTACTGCGAACTGCTGACTCACCTGAGCTCAGAGAACATTTTGGCTCCGGTAATACCGGCACCGACCGTCAGACCCCGTTTCCGATGCTGCGGCTCGTTGCGCTGATGAATGTCCGTTCGCATGTCATCCTCGATGCGCAGCTCAGCCCTTATCGGGGCAGTGAAATGCGGTTGGCCGGAACGTTTCTGGGGCAAATTCCGGACAATTCGATCACCTTGTTCGACAAAGGCTTCTGGGGCGCGGATCTACTGCTAAGCGTGGTGGGCGGCGGCGCGAACCGACACTGGCTGACACCTGCTCGCAAGAATTTGGTCATGGAGGAAGTAGAGCGCTACGGCGAGCACGACCGTCTCGTCCGGATGAAGGTTTCCCCTCAGGCACGTAAACGAAATCCTGAGTTGCCCCTGAGTTGGGAAGTGCGTGAAGTTAGCTATGAAAGCCATGGAAAAGTCAGATCGCTGCTTACCTCTTTGCCTGTCGAGGACTACGACACCGCAGCTGTGGCTGAGCTGTACCTGGAGCGATGGGAGATTGAGCTGGGCTTCAGGGATATCAAAAGCTCGATGCAACAGAACGCGGTAACGCTGCGCAGTAAGAAAGTCGAGCTGATTTATCAGGAGGTCTGGGGGCTTTTGCTGGCTTATAACATTATTCGTCGAGAGGCCAGCCAAGCCGCTGTAGCGTTCGGCCGCGCACCTTCGGATATACGGTTCAAGCCTGCCTGCCAGTACATAGCGGTGCAGTTGATAGTGATGGCAGCCGCTAATCCGGTATCGGCAACAGGAAGGAGGCTAAGCGAGCTGAGGGGAGGAGTAGGAGGAATGTTTCTGGATCACCGCCCAAGGCCGGGAAGGCCAAGGACGGTGAAGATTTCCAAAACCCGGTACCCAGTGGACCGTAAGGCTGCTCCGCTTAAGTGAACAGCATTACGCACTAGGCGGGCTTTTTGTTTGTATGGTGCACTCGACAGGATTCGAACCTGTGACCGCTCGGTTCGTAGCCGAGTACTCTATCCAGCTGAGCTACGAGTGCAGAGTGTGTTTTTTAGACCAGATCACAACTGGTTGAAACCAAGCCATCTGCATTGCTGCAACTGACTCTTAAATGGTGCACTCGACAGGATTCGAACCTGTGACCGCTCGGTTCGTAGCCGAGTACTCTATCCAGCTGAGCTACGAGTGCATTTGTTGCCGCGCATTATAGGCCGTTCAATCTCTATGTAAAGCTATTTTTTCGATCAATTTCAACAACTTACCGAAAAAACCAGATTGCAACGTACTAAGCAAATAATGGCGGAGAACGGGGGATTCGAACCCCCGACACCCTTTTGAGGTGTACTCCCTTAGCAGGGGAGCGCCTTCGGCCACTCGGCCAGCTCTCCGCAACACGGGGCGTATATTAACCACGTTCCTCCCCGTTTGCAAACATAAAAAACGATAAAAATTAAAGGCTTGGTTCTTCGTCCTTCTCTTTCTTGATCCGCAGGTAGATTTCCTCGCGATGGACCGCTACCTCTTTCGGAGCGTTAACCCCGATACGCACTTGATTGCCTTTGACGCCGAGCACGGTCACGGTGATTTCGCCATCACCGATAATCAGGCTTTCTGCGCAACGACGAGTCAGAATCAACATACCTTTCACCTCACGCAATTCATTTCAGGAACAACAGTCTGCAAAAAAAAGGCATTCGACCTACAACCAAAAGGCCGTAGCCCTACCGCCTAAGTATTGTCGAGCCCACGCAAAAGAACATGCGCCCTACAAAAAAATGAAAGGCGCGGTAAGCCGCGCCTTCCTGGCATCGCATCACTCGCCCTGTCGGGCCGGAGCGTCCAGCTCAAAAGCGGTATGCAGCGCGCGCACGGCCAGTTCCAGGTATTTTTCTTCAATCACTACCGAGACTTTGATTTCCGACGTGGAGATCATCTGGATGTTGATGCTTTCCTTGGCCAGCGCTTCGAACATGCGACTGGCAACACCGGCATGGGAGCGCATGCCCACACCCACGATCGACACCTTGGCAATCTTGGTATCGCCGATCACTTCACGGGCGCCGATCTCGCTTGCGGTGTTCTGCAGGATACGCTCGGCCGCATCGTACTCGTTGCGGTGCACGGTGAAGGTGAAATCGGTAGTGTTATCGTGCGAAACGTTCTGCACGATCATGTCGACTTCGATATTCGCGCCGCTGATAGGACCGAGGATCTTGAAGGCCACACCCGGGGTGTCTGGCACGCCACGGATCGTCAGCTTGGCTTCATCGCGGTTGAAAGCGATGCCGGAAATGATCGGCTGTTCCATGGATTCCTCTTCATCAATAGTAATGAGGGTGCCCGGACCCTCTTTGAAGCTGTGCAATACGCGCAGCGGAACGTTGTACTTGCCGGCGAATTCCACCGCACGAATCTGCAGCACCTTGGAACCGAGGCTGGCCATTTCCAGCATCTCTTCAAAGGTGATCTTGTCCAGGCGCTGGGCCACGGACACGACGCGCGGGTCGGTGGTGTAGACGCCATCCACATCGGTATAGATCTGGCACTCGTCAGCCTTGAGAGCTGCTGCCAGCGCCACGCCCGTGGTGTCCGAACCGCCACGCCCAAGCGTGGTGATATTGCCCTGCTCGTCAACACCCTGGAAACCCGCTACCACAACCACGCGCCCATCCTTCAGATCAGCTCGAATCTTCTGATCGTCGATCTGCAGGATGCGCGCCTTGGTATGTGCGCTGTCGGTAAGAATGCGCACCTGACTGCCAGTGTAGGACACCGCTGGCACACCACGCTTGTTCAGGGCCATGGCCAGCAGCGCAATGGTTACCTGCTCACCAGTGGACACAATCACGTCCAGCTCACGCGGGAGCGGTTGTTGATCACCGCTGATGGCCTTGGCCAGGTCGATCAGGCGATTGGTCTCGCCGCTCATGGCCGACAGCACCACCACCAGGTCGTCGCCGGCATCACGGAACTTCTTAACCTTGTCGGCCACCTGCTCGATTCTTTCGACAGAACCGACCGAGGTGCCTCCGAATTTCTGTACGATCAAAGCCATTTCTAAGCCGCCTCAGCCCGTAAAGGGGCGCCCAATAAACGAATCTTCCAGCAACCGAGCGAGCCCACGACTAGACCATGGGCTCATTAACAGCGCCTTAAATACCTGCCTCGACAAACGGCACGGTCAAGGCCAGCGCCGCGTCCAGGGCGCCGGCATCTACACCGCCACCTTGCGCCATGTCCGGACGACCACCGCCCTTGCCGCCCACTGCCGCAGCGGCTTGCTTCATCAAATCACCGGCTTTGAGTTGGCCAGTCAGGTCCTTGGTTACACCGGCAACCAGCACGACCTTATCCTCATGGACACTGCCGAGCAGGATCACTGCGCGGCCGAGCTTGTTCTTCAACTGATCGACCAAGGCCAGTAACGCCTTGCCGTCCTGACCGTCCAGGCGCGCCGCCAGGACTTTTACGTCCTTGACGTCAACCGCCGAGGCCGACAGATCGTCGCCCGCAGCACTGGCCGCCTTGGCTTGCAACTGCTCCAGCTGTTTCTCCAGCGCACGGTTGCGCTCAAGCACGGCGGACAGCTTGTCGATCAGATTGTCGCGGCTACCCTTGACCAGGCCGGCCGCTTCCTTGAGTTGTTCTTCGGCTGCATTGAGGTAGGCCAGCGCCGCGGCACCGGTGACTGCCTCGATACGACGCACACCGGAGGCCACACCGCCTTCGCTGATGATTTTCAACAGGCCGATGTCGCCGGTGCGGTTGGCGTGGATACCGCCACACAGTTCCACCGAGAAACTGCCGCCCATGCTCAGCACGCGCACTTCATCGCCATACTTCTCGCCAAACAGCGCCATGGCGCCCTTGTTCCTGGCGGTTTCGATATCCGTCTCCTCGGTTTCAACCGGGGTGTTCTTACGGATTTCGGCGTTGACGATATCTTCCAGCGCCTTTATCTGATCAGGCTTGATCGCTTCGAAGTGGCTGAAGTCGAAACGCAGGCGCTGGCTGTCGACCAACGAGCCCTTCTGCTGCACATGCTCGCCCAGCACCTGACGCAATGCAGCGTGCAGCAAGTGAGTAGCCGAGTGGTTCAACGCGGTTGCATGCCGTACATCGGCATCAACCTGAGTCTCGACTGGCGCGCCGACGACCAGGTTGCCCAGCACCAACACACCATGGTGCAGGAACGCGCCACCGGTCTTGGTGGTGTCGCGCACGTCGAAACGACCGGACGTCGAACTGAGGAAACCACAGTCACCGATTTGCCCGCCCGACTCCGCGTAGAACGGCGTCTGGTCCAGGACCACCACCGCTTCATCGCCCTCGTTCAGCACATCGACTGACTTGCCGTCTTTATAAATGGCAACGATTTTGGCCGCGCCAGCGGTAGCTTTGTAGCCGATGAACTCGGTAGGCACATCAACCTTGACCAGGGTGTTGTAGTCCAGGCCAAACGAGCTGGCGGAACGCGCACGTACACGCTGGGCTTCCATCTCACGCTCGAAACCGGCCTCATCGACGGTCAGCTCACGCTCACGGGCGATGTCGGCGGTCAGGTCCATCGGGAAGCCATAGGTGTCGTAGAGCTTGAACACCACATCGCCCGGCACCACGGTGCCTTTGAGTTCAGCCAGGTCCTGCTCGAGAATTTTCAGGCCGTGCTCCAGGGTCTTGGAGAACTGCTCTTCCTCAGCCTTGAGCACCCGCTCGATGTTGGCTTGTTGCTGCTTCAGTTCCGGGAAGGCATCGCCCATCTCGGCTACCAGGGCAGCCACGATCTTGTAGAAGAAGCTGCCGGTAGCGCCCAGTTTGTTACCGTGACGGCAGGCGCGACGGATAATGCGGCGCAGCACATAGCCACGGCCTTCGTTGGACGGCAGCACCCCATCGGCAATCAGGAAGCCGCAGGAGCGGATGTGGTCCGATACGACCTTGAGCGAAGACTGGCCTTCATTGGCGCAGCCAATGGCCGCAGCCGATGCACTCAACAGATTGGTGAACAGATCGATTTCATAGTTGGAATGAACGTGCTGCATGACCGCACTGATCCGTTCCAGCCCCATGCCGGTGTCCACCGACGGTGCCGGCAACGGATGCAACACGCCATCAGCGGTGCGGTTGAACTGCATGAACACGTTGTTCCAGATTTCGATGTAGCGGTCGCCGTCTTCATCCGGCGAACCCGGCGGGCCACCCCAGATGTCGGCGCCGTGATCGTAGAAAATCTCGGTGCAGGGGCCGCAGGGGCCGGTGTCGCCCATGGTCCAGAAGTTATCGGAGGCGTACGGCGCGCCTTTGTTGTCGCCGATGCGGATCATGCGCTCGGCGGGCACGCCGATTTGCTGGGTCCAGATGTCATACGCTTCGTCATCCGTGGCATAGACGGTTACCCAGAGCTTTTCCTCGGGCAGTTTCAGCACGCCGGTCAGGAAGGTCCAGGCGAAGGTGATCGCATCTTTCTTGAAATAGTCGCCGAAACTGAAATTACCCAGCATTTCGAAGAAGGTGTGGTGGCGCGCGGTGTAACCCACGTTTTCCAGGTCACTGTTCTTGCCGCCGGCGCGTACGCACTTCTGACTGCTGGTGGCGCGGGTGTAGGCGCGTTTTTCCTGGCCCAGGAAACAGTCCTTAAACTGGTTCATCCCCGCGTTAGTGAACAGCAGGGTGGGGTCATTGCCTGGGATCAAGGAGCTTGAGGCTACACGGGTGTGGCCTTGCTCTTCGAAGAAGCGAAGGAAGGCTTCACGGATTTCTGCGCTTTTCATTAGGTTCTTCCACGGAGGCTGCGGCCAAAGGCCAGTGCGCAACATCATCAGACGAAGCGACGGCAAAGGGCCGCATTATATCGGCCCTTTGCCGGTGGTACAGCGTGTTTATGTGATAGAAGCAGTCAATTAGACGGCCTGCACTGTCATTTCTGCGAAAATGCGACGAATGTCTGCACGACTTGCTCAATCTGCGCCCGGCTGACGTCCAGGTGCGTCACCATGCGCAGGCGCGGAGCGGCGCTCAACTTGATCCCGCGCTCGGCGGCAAACGCTTTCAACGCCTGAGCCCGGTCACCGATCTGCACATAGACCATGTTGGTCTGCACCGGCTCCACCGTATAACCCGCCTGGCGCAACTCATCCCCCAGCCACTGCGCATTGGCGTGGTCATCGGCCAAACGCTGCACCTGGTGATCCAGAGCATACAGGCCTGCCGCCGCCAGTGAGCCGGCCTGGCGCATGCCGCCGCCGACCATCTTGCGCAGACGCCGCGCCTTGGCGATCAATGCCGTGGAACCGCACAGCACCGAACCGACCGGCGCACCGAGCCCCTTGGACAGGCACACCGACACCGAATCGAAATGCCCGGCAATCTCCCGCGCGTCCACGCCCAGCTTGACCGCTGCGTTGTAGAGCCGCGCGCCGTCCAGATGCAACGCCAGGCCGTGTTCGCGAGTAAACGCCCGCGCCCTGGCCAGGTATGCCAATGGCAGCACATTGCCTTGCATGGTGTTTTCCAGCGCCAGCAAGCGCGTGCGGGCGAAGTGGAAATCATCAGGTTTGATCGCCGCCAGCACCTGGTCGAGGTCCAGGGAACCGTCTGGCTGCACCTCCAGCGGCTGCGGCTGGATCGAACCCAGCACGGCCGCCCCGCCCCCTTCGTATTTGTAGGTATGGGCCTGTTGCCCGACGATGTATTCCTCACCGCGCTCACAGTGGGCCATCAACGCGAGCAGGTTACTCATGGTGCCAGTGGGCACGAACAGCGCGGCCGCAAAGCCCAGGCGCCTGGCCAACTCAGCCTCCAGTCGGTTGACGCTGGGGTCTTCGCCGTAGACGTCATCACCGCTGACGGCGCTGGCCATCGCATCGAGCATACCGGGGGTGGGTTGGGTCACGGTGTCGCTGCGCAGGTCGATCACGGTCATGAAGGGGGCCTCTAACGGAATGGATAAGTCCTTTTGTGAGTGATTACTGCGGGCAAAGCCACGCAATATCAAGTCCCCGCTGCATTCAATCGAATACCCACCAAACAAACCGATATAGCTTATCGATACGGCAACCGTGCAGTTTTTGAAAAAGCATGTTAAAAACTCTCCGCCGCCAGGGTTCTGGTGGCAACGTTCTCAGGGCGGGGTGCAATTCCCCACCGGCGGTAATTGCGCGCAATGTGCATAGCCCGCGAGCGCTTGGCGCCTCGAACTGCTCAGGCAGGACGGCGACAAGGTCAGCAGACCCGGTGTGATCCCGGGGCCGACGGTCATAGTCCGGATGAAGAGAGAACGGGATTGGCACCTAAGGGCCGCGCGTTGAATTCATGCCTGCATGAAAACAGCGGTGCATACCCTTAAATCCCATTCGATTCATAACGCCCTGTTTTTTTCTTAAACAGGAGTCAGAACATGCAACCCACCGCAATCGACAGCAAAAGCAAAAACCACCACGGCGAGCGCGTCGCATTTATCCAGGCCTGCTGGCACAAGGATATTGTCGACCAGTCGCGTAAAGGTTTCCTCGCCGAAATGATCGCCCAAGGCTACCAGGAATCGGATATCGACTTCTTCGAAGTCGGCGGCGCCTTTGAAATGCCTCTGCACGCCAAACTGCTGGCCAAGACCGGCCGTTACGCCGGTATCGTCGCCGCCGCGCTGGTGGTGGATGGCGGCATCTACCGTCACGAATTCGTCGCCCAATCAGTGGTCAGCGGCCTGATGCAGGTGCAGCTCGAAACCGAAGTGCCGGTATTTTCGGTGTCGCTGACCCCGCACCACTTCCATGGCGGCAGCGAACACACCACGTTCTTCTACGAGCACTTCGTGCACAAGGGTCAGGAAGCGGCACGTACGTGTGCTGACACGCTGCACAAAGTGCGGGCGATCCGCCGCAGCGAGCCACGCGCCTTAGCCGTCTAAGCCACCCTGCAAAACCAATGTGGGAGGGGGCTTGCTCCCGATAATAGTGTGTCAGTCAGCTCATCTGTAACTGATACACCGCTATCGGGAGCAAGCCCCCTCCCACATTTTCATCTATGCCAGGTTGGCGTCCGTGGTCGGCACAATCAATATCCCCGCGCGCAAACCATTCTTCACCTTCGGGTTGGGGAAGATGATGCGTGCGCCCTCTTCCTCGATCACCCAGCGGGTCTTGGCTACGTCTTCGGCCAGCAGGTAGCCTTTTTCCAACTCCGAAAAGTTTTCCACATCCGCCGGCAGGTGCAGCAGGAAGGCGTCACTGTGCTTGATCACTTCACGCGCAACGGCGAACAGCTGCATACCGTCGAGGCTGTCCGTAGCAGGCTCGGTGCCTTCGATGATCTGCTTGAGGCGCAACTCCAGACGTGAAACATCCACGCCCTGGTTATGCCCGAACGGCCGCGCCTTGCCCAATTCCAGGGTGAAGGCCTCGGCGTCCAGCTGCTCGTAGGTAAACGCAGTGAAGGTGATCGAGGCCTTGTTCTGCAGCAGCACGGCCTGCATCCCGGCGGCGCAAAGGCGGGCCAGTTCGTGGCGCGAATGCTGGCGCCCTTCCTTCCACGGGTACAGCGCAAACTGCTCGATCTTCGAGCCACGAATCGCGGTGTGCAGGTCGTAATGCAGGCGCGAACGGCCAGGCTGGCTGAAAAAGCTGCGGGCCAGCTGTTCCAGTTCGGCGGCGCGCATGGCTTCGGGGCCGATGTTGCTTTCATGCCGGCCGTTGAACAGCCGGTTGACGTCCAGTTCAAGGTAACGCTCGCCGCGACGCATGGCCTCGGGGTTGCCGAACAGGAACAGAATACGGGTGCGGGGTTTGATTTCCCCACGGGCGATGCCATGCAACAGACGGTCGAGCAACTCGATCGGCGCGGTTTCGTTGCCATGGATGCCGGACGACAACAGCAGGTCGCTGCCATTGTCCCGTGCTTCAGGAGGACGCACTTCAAGCGCGCCCTCGCTGAGCCAGCGCATCTGCACGCCGTCGACAGTCAGTTGAATTTTTTGCGCCGGTTCGCGACCGGCGAGGGTCAGTTCAAGCAGTTTGCCGAGGGCGAGCATAAGCAGCTTCCTTAGTGGTTGCAGCCAGGGCCATGGACGTGATCGTCGTCGCCTTCAACCTCGGCCGGTTCCATTTCCAGTTGCAGGCTCATCAGGTTGGTTGCCAATGGGCGCATCAGCAGGTTGGCGTACTCGGCATCACCCTCCTCCACATCCACACCGATCAGCAGTTGGCCACGGCCGTCGTGCTGAATCCAGATCTCCTTGCCCTGCCAGACCACGGCGACGCGGGTGCAGGAGGTTTCCAGCTGGGTGCCGTCGGTGTCTTCAAGGATCAGCTTAAGGGTGTCGGTCATAAATAAAATATCTCAGCCGTAGGGCGTTAATGGGTCTGGAAAGGATAAACCGAGCCTAGTTTAAGGATTTGCGTCAGCTCATCCAGTGCCGTCCGGCACTCAAGCAGCAGTTGCGGGTCAGCCAGGTCGGTTTCGCGCAGGCTGTCGCGGTAGTGCTTGTTGACCCACTGGGTCAGGGTGTCGTACAGCGGCGCGGTCATGATAACGCCTGGATTCACCGCCGCCAGTTCGGTTTCGTTCAGCGCCACACGCAACCGCAGGCACGCCGGGCCGCCGCCGTTCTGCATGCTTTGCTTGAGGTCGAATACCTTCACTTCGCGGATCAAGCCGCCAGAGGCCGTGAGCTGTTGCAGGTACTGCCAGACGCGCTCGTTGGCGCGGCATTCTTCCGGCACGATCAGCAGCATCGAGCCGTCAGGACGGGTCAGCAACTGGCTGTTGAACAGGTAGGAGCGCACCGCGTCCTCCACACTGACCTGGGCACGCGGCACGCAGACCGACTGGAAGTTGCCGCCCAACTTGCCCAGTTTGCCCTGCAACTCAGCGAGCATCTGTTCGGTATGGAGGAACGCGTCCTCGTGGTAGAACAGCACTTCGCCGTTACCTACCGCAATCACGTCGTTGTGGAACACACCGGCATCGATCACCGCCGGGTTCTGCTGGGCGTAGACCACGCCTTCATCCTTCAGGCCGTGCAAACGCGCAACCGCCTGGGACGCCTCGAGCGTCTGGCGCGCCGGGTATTTCTGCGGCGCCGGGTAACGAGCGTCAAACGCACTGCGGCCGAATACAAAGAACTCTACGCCCGCCTCGCCATAGTCACGGCAAAAACGCGTGTGGTTCGCCGCGCCTTCATCACCGAACTGCGCCACTGCCGGCAACGCGGCGTGGTGCGCGAAGTGCTGCTGATCGGCAAACATCGCCCCCAGCACGCGGCTGGTGGTCGGGTGTTCGATGCTGCGGTGGTATTTGCAGTTGAGGTTGGCAGCGGTGAAGTGCACGCGGCCGTCCGCCGTATCGGCGCTGGGGCTGACCGTGGCCGCGTTGGCCACCCACATGCTCGATGCCGAGCAACTCGCCACCAGCAACGGCATGGCTTGCTTGGCCGCCTGCTGAATGACCTGCGCGTCGGTGCCGCTGAAACCGAGGCTGCGCAAGGCGGCCACGTCCGGACGTTCCTGGGGTGCAAGCACGCCTTGCACAAAGCCCATGTCCATCAGCGCTTTCATTTTCTGCAGCCCCTGCAACGCCGCTTCCTTGGGGTTGGAGTGTTGCTGGCTGTTGCTCTGGGACGCGACGTTGCCGAAGGACAAACCGCCGTAGTTATGGGTCGGCCCCACTAGACCGTCAAAATTGACTTCATAGGATTTCATCGGCGAGGCTCCACGAACATCTGTTTTTATAAGCAATCTTCAACACATCACAGATCCAGTGTGGGAGGGGGCTTGCTCCCGATAGCAGTCTGTCTGTTGATAAATCAGGTGACTGGTCCACCGCTATCGGGGGCAAGCCCCCTCCCACATTTAGACCAGTGTTATGCCCGGGGTCAGAGTGGCTGGAACCACCAGGCTCGGGGTTTCCAGCGACGCCACCGGATACGCGCAATAATCCGCCGCGTAATACGCACTGGCGCGGTGGTTGCCCGAAGCCCCTACCCCGCCGAACGGTGCGGTGCTGGCGGCGCCGGTCAGCTGTTTGTTCCAGTTGACGATGCCGGCACGGCTTTCCAGCCAGAACTGCTGGTAACGCTCCTCGGAATCCGAGAGCAAACCAGCGGCCAAGCCGTACTGGGTGTTATTGGCCTCAGTGATTGCCGCAGCAAAATCCGCGTAGCGAATCACCTGCAACAGCGGGCCGAACAGTTCTTCGTCTTCGCGCTCGGCCACCGCCGTCACGTCGATGATGCCTGGGGTCAGCAAGGCGGCCTGGTCCCGGGGTTGGGTCATTTCCAGCAGTGCCACGGCGCCATTGGCCAACATCAGTTCCTGGGCGTCCATCAAGGCTTTGGCGGCCGCCAGGGAAATCACCGAGCCCATGAACGGCGCCGGTTGCTGGTCGAACGCGCCCACTTCAATGGCCGCGCTGACCGCCACCAGACGCGCCAGCAACGCATCACCCCAGGCGCCTTGCGGCACCAGCAAGCGACGGGCGCAGGTGCAGCGTTGGCCGGCGGAGATAAACGCCGACTGGATGATGGTGTACACCGCCGCATCCATGTCGGCCACTTCGTCCACTACCAGCGGGTTGTTGCCGCCCATCTCCAGGGCCAGGATCTTGTCCGGACGCCCGGAAAACTGCTGGTGCAGATGGTTGCCGGTGCGGCTGGAACCGGTGAAGAACAACCCGTCGATGCCTGGGTTGGCCGCCAACGCGATGCCGGTTTCCCGCGCACCTTGCAGCAGGTTCAACACGCCCGCCGGCAAACCCGCTTCGACCCAGCACTGCACGGTCAACTCGGCCACTTTCGGCGTGAGCTCGCTCGGCTTGAACAGTACGGTATTGCCCGCCAGCAGCGCCGGGACGATATGCCCGTTCGGCAAGTGGCCAGGAAAGTTGTAAGGGCCGAACACCGCCACCACGCCGTGGGGCTTGTGGCGCAGCACAGCGGTGGCGTCGCCCAAGGGGCCGCTCTTCTCGCCGGTACGCTCGCGATAGCTTTGCACCGAGATCGCGATCTTGTTGGCCATGCTGGTGACTTCGGTGGCCGATTCCCACAGCGGCTTACCAGTTTCCTCACCGATGCAGCGGGCGATTTCATCGGCGCGGCTTTTCAGGGTACTGGCGAAGGTTTCGAGCACACTGATGCGCTCTTCCAGCGAACGCCGGGCCCAGCCTGGAAATGCCTGGCGTGCGGCCTGCACGGCGGACTCGACCTGCTCGGCCGTCGCACCGTTGCCGCTCCACAGCACCTGCTGGGTCACCGGGTTACGCGATTCAAACAGTTCACCCTGGCCGGCCAGCCAGCTACCTGCGATGTACAACGAATTCATTATTTCGACTCCCGGGCTGCAGACAACGGTACGGCACGCACTTGATCACCGACCACAAGCTGCAGACGCTTGGCGGTCAGCGGATCAACCACCAACGTGCCCGCCGCCAAGCGAGCCGGGGCAGCAGTGATGCGGCAGTCTTCGCGTTTGCGGTTATGGATCAGGAACGGCGTGGCGTCGTCCCCCGGCGTGCCGATGGCCAGCACCAGCGCCTGGCTGTCGCGCACCGCACGAATCTTGCTGGTTTCAGACTCCACCGCCGGGCCGGCGTCGAAGATATCCACATAGCCCTGGTAGCTGAAGCCTTCGCTCTTGAGCATGCTCAGCGCCGGCTCGGTATCCGGATGGACCTTGCCGATCACGTTGCGCGCGTCTTCGGAAAGGAAGCAGCTGTACAGCGGAAACTTGGGCATCAGCTCGGCGATAAACGCTTTGTTGCCGACACCGGTGAGGTAGTCGGCCTGGCTGAATTCCATTTTGAAGAAGTGCCGGCCCAGGCTCTCCCAGAACGGCGAGCGCCCCGCTTCGTTGGACACGCCGCGCATCTCGGCGATGATCTTGTTGCCGAACAGTTGCGGGAACTCGGCAATGAACAGCATGCGCGCCTTGGCCAGCATGCGGCCGTTGAGGCCGTTGCGGTAATCGGCGTGCAGGAACAACGAACACAGCTCAGAGTTGCCGGTGAGGTCGTTGGCCAGGAACAGCGTTGGAATTTCGCGGTAGATGTTCAATTCCTGGGAGGCGCTGACCGTCAGGCCGACCCGGAAGTTGTACCACGGCTCGCGCAGGCCGACGGCGCCGGCGATGGCCGAAATGCCCACCACGCGGCCTTCGTCGTTCTCCAGCACGAACAGGTAGTCGGCATCGCCGCGCCCGGCTTCGCCGCGAAAGGTTTTCTCGGCCCAGCCCACGCGGTGGGTCAGGCGCTCTTCGTTGGCCGGCAAGGTGGTGAGGCCGGTGCCGGTGCTGCGCGCCAGATCAATCAGGGCCGGTAAATCGCTGCTGCGTACGGGACGAACGATCATGCTATCTCCTCGAACGGGCCGCTTTGCAGCCACCCGCGAAACTCTGTTTTGTACCGGCTCTCACACTGCAACAAGACGCACGCTCGCGCCTTCGCCAACG
Organism: Pseudomonas sp. R2-37-08W; assembly: GCF_003851705.1. Taxonomy (NCBI): domain Bacteria; kingdom Pseudomonadati; phylum Pseudomonadota; class Gammaproteobacteria; order Pseudomonadales; family Pseudomonadaceae; genus Pseudomonas; species Pseudomonas sp. R2-37-08W. Next base: position 4,382,389 of record NZ_CP027728.1, read on the forward strand.
CCCAGGGCTTCGGCGGCGGCGAGGTCCAGGGTCACCGGTTTGCCAGGCGCGTAGTCCAGCTCCAGCATCACCGCACGGTAATCCTGCAACTGCGCGTTGCTCACCAGGTACTGGCGGCCGACACCCTTGAGCATCTCGCCGATCTTCACCGGCACCACGCGGCTCTGGGCGATCGAGCGGATACCCGAAACCCGCGCGTGCAGCGTTGGGCCGCCGTCGAAGATGTCGATGTAATGGTCGGTTTCGAAGCCCTCGCGCATGAGGATATCGAAGGTGATCTGCGCACGCGGGTGCACCTGGCCCATGGCTTCCTGGGCTTCGTCCGGCAGAAGCGGCACGTAGATCGGGTAATGCGGCATCAGCTCGGCGAGGAACGTACGGCTTTTCAGCCCGCACAGGCGCTCGGCGGCGGCGTAATTGAGGTCGAAGAAGTTGCGACCGATGGCGTCCCAGAACGGCGAATCACCGTTCTCGTCGCTGTAGCCGACGATCTCGGTCACCACTGAATCGGCAAAGCGCTCGGGGTGGCTGGCGACGAACAACAGGCGGCCACGGGAGTTGAGCTCCGACCACGGCGAACCGACCAGCTCAGGCACCACGTAGAAACTGGTGAGCAGGCTGTTACCGGTGAGGTCGTGACACTGGGACAACACATGGATCTTGTTGTGGATCTTCAGCTCGCGGGAGGCGTGCACGAAGGTTTCGTTACGGAAACTGTAGAAGGGCTCCGAGTAGCCGGCCGACGCGACGATGGCCGAACAGCCCGCGAGCTTGCCCGTCTCGGTGTCTTCGAGCACGAAGAAATAGCTTTCTTCACCGTTGAAACTCACCTCGGCCGCGAAGGACGCTTCGCTGGCCGCGATCTTGTCGCTCAGGCGTTCCACATCATCCGGCAAGGAGGTGACACCAATCGGGCTGTCCGCAGCCAGACGCTGTACCTCGCCCAGATCAGCCATTTGCGCGGGGCGCATCACCAGCATGGTGTCACTCCTTAACTCTAGAACTCATAGGAAAAAATACCGGACACGTCAGGCACAACCCATATCCAATGTGGGAGGGGGCTTGCTCCCGATGGCGGTGGTTCAGTACCAGTTGCATCAACTGACCGTCCGCTATCGGGAGCAAGCCCCCTCCCACATTTGATCCGGTCCGGCAGAAAGATGTGTATCAGGCTTGGGTCAGCGTTTTTACGGCACGTTCGAAGCGATCCAGACCTTCGTTGATGTCCGCCTCTTCCACCACCAGGCTCGGCGCGAAACGCACCACGTCCGGGCCGGCTTGCAGGATCATCAGGTTTTCTTTCTCGGCGGCGTTGAACACGTCCTTGGCCTTGCCCTTGAACGCATCGCTCAATACGCAACCGATCAGCAGGCCCATGCCACGCACTTGGGTGAAGATGCCGTACTGCTCGCCGATCTGCTCCAGGCGCGCCTTGAACAGGTCGTGCTTGGCATTCACGCCGGCCAGCACCTCGGGAGTGTTGATCACGTCGATCACCGCTTCAGCCACCGCGCACGCCAGCGGGTTGCCGCCGTAGGTGGTGCCGTGGGTACCGACCACCAAGTGCTTGGCCAGGTCTTCACGGGTGAGCATCGCGGCAATCGGGAAACCGCCGCCCAGGCTCTTGGCGCTGGTGAGGATGTCCGGCACCACGCCGTAGTGTTGGTAAGCAAACAGGTGACCGCTGCGGCCCATGCCGGTTTGCACTTCGTCGAACACCAGCAGCGCGTTGTTCGCGTCGCACAATTCGCGGGCGCCTTGCAGGTAAGCAAGCTCGGCCGGCAGTACGCCGCCTTCGCCCTGGATCGGCTCCAGCACCACGGCGCAGGTCTTGTCCGACACGGCGGCTTTCAAAGCCTCCAGGTCGTTATAAGGAACGTGGGTGATGCCGGTGATTTTAGGCCCGAAACCATCGGAGTACTTGGACTGACCACCGACGTTGACGGTGAACAAGGTACGGCCGTGGAAGCTGTTCAGCGCGGCGATGATCTCGTACTTCTCGCTGCCGAAACGGTCGAACGCCACGCGACGGGCCAGCTTGAAGGCGGCCTCGTTGGCTTCGGCGCCGGAGTTGCAGAAGAACACACGCTCGGCAAACGTGGCGTCGATCAGCTTGTGCGCCAGGCGCAGCGCCGGCTCATTGGTGAACACGTTGGAGACATGCCACAGCTTGTTGGCCTGCTCGGTCAGTGCGCCGACCAGCGCCGGGTGGGCGTGGCCCAATACGTTGACCGCGATACCGCCGGCAAAGTCGATCAGCTCGCGACCGGCCTGGTCCCACACGCGCGAACCTGCGCCACGCACGGGAATGAAGGCGGCAGGCGCGTAGTTAGGCACCATGACCTGGTCGAAATCGGCACGTTGCACCGGGGCTTGCTCAACGGACATCGGAGTCTCCTGAAGAGGAACGCCTGCCTGGAACTGGCGGGCGATGCAGGGATTGTAAGGACAGTTTTCAGTGCAGCCTTGCCGCCAAGCGACAACTTCTTATAGCGCCAACCCGCGTTTTACGCGGGTTTACGCCAATGCGACAAATAGCGTCGCAATGGCGCAGTTTAAACCGTGCGCCCGCTCCGTGCGCAGGGGATCTTCGCAAATTGGCGCGGGCGTGGCGCGCCACGTATTTACCGCCGTCGATCGGGCGTGGACTGGTCTGCTGGATAAACACCTGTACCTCAAGGACCGATCCAATGCGCCAACGCCCCGTCCCCGTCGCACCCGACATCCACCACGCAATTCTCACGCAGGCCATCCCCCACTGGCTGGGGGATGCCGCGCCCGCCAGGCGTTCGGCCCTTGGCGAACACGCGCCGAGTATTCCCGACTGGTACAAGCACGCCTGCGACGCCCAACACGCAGAACTCAAGCGCCTGAACGGCGAAGCCTGGACCCGGCAGAACCAAGTGGACAAGGCCCTGGCCGAGCTCAAGAGCCCGGAGATGTTTGGCGCCGAGTTGCTGCAAGCGGCGCTCAAGCGCCAATATGCGCTGGACCTGGATGTGCGCAGCACCTGGCTGCAACTCTACGTGCCCTTGACCCTCGCCGGGGTTCGCGTCAGGGCCGGGGCTTCGCGCACCTGGAGCGTATCGCTGCTGAAGGCCGCCCTGCACAACTTCGAGCCGGCTGAAGCCGAGCCCGATGCCTACGAGCAGAACTCCGGCTTCAGCACCCAGCCCAATGCCGCCGGACACTTCCAGAGCCTGCCGGCGATTGCAGCGCGCATCAGCGTCGCGCAATTCGCCACCCTGTGCCGCGAACTCGATATCGGTGGTCGCTACCAGCGTTATCTCGAGGATTACCTGGGGCTGGGCAACCCCGTGGCCGAAGCGGTGCTTCAGGCCCGCGTCGAGCAAAGCCAGGCCAGCGCGCTCAAGCTGTCGCTGTACATGGCGCTGCTCAAGGGCGACATCCCGCAGGCCGGGTATGACGCGGTGCACAGCCTGATCAGCCACGCCAGCCAGCGCCCGGCATTGATGGCCCATGAGCTGGTCATCATGTCCAGTCGCCTGGTCGGGATTGTGGTGTTTTCGCCGCACCTGGACTCAAGCCGCGCGGTGGCGCCGGTCATCGCCTATATCCCCGACGACCCGCAGCACCCGATCAAGCAATACCCCAGCGCGCAGGCGTTTATGCAGGCGCTCACGGCACGGCTGCGTTCGACGGACTTTCAACACTTTTTCAGCCGTTTTGTCAGCCATGCCGATATCGGCAGCTTCTTCGCCGACCTCAACCGCCGCCTGAGCGAAGTGACCTGGCACCTCCATACGCCGGGCGACCCGCTGCCGAGCTGGCGCGAGACCGAGGTGGACCGGCCGAAACTGGAGTTTCGTGGCCTGCCCATCAAGCAACCCCTGTTCCAGCACCTGTACCAGATGAAGTTGAGTAAGTTGCGCGATGACGCGAGCAGCCAGGCGGTGTCCACCGCCGCCGTCAACCGCAAGGCCCGTTGGGAGCGCTGGGATCTGGTGCAGAAAATCGGCTCGGCGCTGCTGCAAGTGGCAGCCCTGATTGCCAGCCCTTTTGTTCCACCGCTTGGGCTGCTGATGCTGGGCTACACCGCTTACCAACTGCTGGACGAGGCCTTCGAGGGCGTTATCGACTGGGCTGAAGGCCTGACGCGGGAAGCGTTCGGGCACACTATGGGGTTTGTCGAGCAACTGGTGCAACTGGGCTTGTTTGCCACCGGAATCCCTATCGCCCAAGGCCTGTTGCGCAAGGTACTGCCCGGCGAGTGCCTGGGTTTTCTCAACGGCCTGACCCCCGTGACCACAGCCGAGGGCGGTCAGCGCCTGTGGAAACCCGACCTTGCGCCCTATCGTGTCAAGTTCACACCGCCCAAGACAGTACGTCCCGACCCACAAGGCCTGTACCGCTATAATGGCAAAATCCTGCTGCCCTTGGATGGCGATTACTACAGCCTGCAACAAGACCCCGCCAGCCTGCGCTATTCCCTACGCCATCCCAGCCGCCCAGCCGCCTACGCTCCACGGTTACTGAACAACGGCCAGGGCGCCTGGATAACCGAAATGGAGCGCCCGCTGAACTGGGACAATGCCACCCTGATGCGTCGCCTCGGCTACCGGGCGGACGGGCTCAGCGACGCCCGCCTGCGCCAGGCACATAGCGTCAGCGGCACCCACGACAATGCCTTGCGCAAGATGCACATGCGCCAGCAAACGCTCCCCCCGCTGCTGGCCGACACCCTCAAGCGCTTCAAGATTGACCAGGCGCTGCAAGACTTCATCACGCAAATGAACAGCGATGACCCCGGAATTTACCGGCAGGCCGATATCCAGACTCAGTTGCAGGTACTGACCAGCAACGGCCTATGGCCGGTATCCAGGACACTGCGTCTTGTCGACTCCAACGGCAATACCCAGTGGGAGTTCGCCGGGCAATCCGGTGCGCACGTGGTGCAGGTGCGCGAAAGCCAGCTGAAAAACGGTGAATTGCTGCGCATCCTGATCGACAGCCTGGATGAACCCGAGCGCAAGCTGCTGCTGGAGGAACCCGCCGACCTGCCCGCCCGCACACTCACCTGCGCGCCGGCGCCCTGCGCAAAAAAATCGCCCGGCTTGCCCACGACAAACGCTTCAACCTGTTCGACTCCCGCTACCGCAGCGAAGAACGCAGCCCCATTGCCTCGCTGCAAAAAATCATTGATGCCGCCCCGGAACGCGGGCTGCCCACCAGCGTGGCCGAGGAACTGCTGGCCAGTGCCAGCGGCGCGGAGTGGCGGGCCATTGACCTCGGCAAGGTGCCCGCCCGTATCGTCGAGCAGGCCGCCTCGGCCCAGTTGGAGGTACGCACCACCCGTGCTTACGAAGGGTTGTACCTGGACGCCGTCGACAACCCGGACACCTATCTGCTGGTCCTGCAGTCCCTTGAACGCCTGCCCGGATGGTCGACCGACCTGCGCCTGGAACTGCGCGAGTACCACGCCAACGGCCCACTGCTGCAAGCCATCGGCGCCGAAGGCGCCACACTCAAGAGGACCCTGGTGCGCACCGAAACGGGCCACTACACCCCGGTCGATGAAACGGGGCCGGTGTTCGCCGACACCGATTTCTACACCGCCATCCTCCAGGCTATCCCGGACAGCCAGCGCGACGCCCTGGACATCCATATCGGCCAGGGCGAACGCCTGCGCCAGGCGGTTGCCGAACATGTACTGGACCGCGAGCAATTGCGCGCCCTGCTCGGCAAGGACACCTATCGCGACCCCCCTATGATCCCGAAGTGATGCGCCTGCGTGGCGGCATGGAAGGCTACCAGGCCGCCGGACCGTCACAGGCGCAGCTCTCCCTCGAGCAGCGCGCCCACCACCTGCTGCCTCGGCTCAACCGCGAGCAGATCAGCGAACTGGTGCAAACCCTGGAAGACCGACCGGGCGGCGCCCTGCCCAGCCTGATCACGCTGCAGGCCGAGTACGACAAAATGGACACCGACCTTGCCGTGTGGGAGCATGCGACGCCGCCGTTCCACCCCATTACCGAGGCACCACTGACGACCCAGGAGTATCAATACGCCCGCCGCGATCGCGGGCTGTGGGCCGAAGAAATCAGGCGTAGCTGGCGTCAGGAAACCGAGATTGATGAGTTTCACGAACAGCCGGCTCTCAGCGGCCATAAGCTGCAATTGACGATGCCCATCTACGGCGAACTGCCGGTACTCACCGCGCATTTCGAGCACATCACCCTGCTGGAGTTGAGCGGTGCGCACACCCCGCTGGAGGTGGACAGATTTGTGCAAATGTTTCAACGCCTGCGTCACTTGACCATCAGCAAATTTTCCCTCGGCCGCCTTGCGCCGAGCATCACCCGACTGCCCGCCCTCAACACCCTGATCCTGAGCGACTGCAACATTATCTTGAGCGAAGAAAGCCGTGCAGTCCTCGGCGGCATGACCCGCCTGGTGACCCTGGACCTGTACAACAACCCGCTGGGCCTGACCCCCAGCGTCGCCAATATGCCCCGGCTGCAGCACCTGGATTTAAGCTATACCGGCATTCGCGAGCTGCCGCCGGGCATGCTCGACCGCCCGCAGCTGGAACTGGCGGTGCTGTCGAACAACCAGATCGGCGAGCTGCCGGCAGCGCTCTTCGATTTGCCGGTGGCCACAAGCCGCAAGTTCGACCTCAGCGCCAACCCGCTCTCGCGGGCGACCCTGCAGCGCGTCAAGGCTTACTATCAAAGGACCACAGGCCGCTGGGATATCGATGCGCCCAGTGCGGACATCGAGCAGGCCAAACGCCTGTTCCCCACCCTGAGCGACGATGACATCAATCAGCTCATTTTTGATGTTCCAGGTGACCTCGACGCCACCCAGGCCGCGCTGGAGCAGCTTGGCGCCGATTACCGCAGCATTCGCCAGGACCTGAGTCCCTGGGCCGAAGACCCGCTGGCCTCGGTCCAGGCGCGCGCCGCCCGCGCACGGTTGGTGGACACCCTCGAGGCTGTCTGGCGCCGGGAAGCCGAGCAGGATGAGCAGGCCCAGGGCGATCAGCCATGCTTCACACTCAGGCTGACGCACCCCGTCAGCGGCGAGCTTCCCGCCCTGAGCCGGCCACTCAAGCAGGTCTCATCCCTGCTGCTGAGCGGCGATGGTTCCGACCTGCTGTTGGGGGCGTTCCTGCGCAGTTTTCCCAACCTGGAACGGCTGTCCGTTGAGCACTATGCCCTCAATCACTTTCCCAAGACCTTGCCGCACTTGCTGCGATTGACCCACCTGCGCCTGGACGACTGCGGCCTCACCCTCAACCCCGTCAGCACCCAGGTGCTGTCCGGCATGGTTCACCTCAAGCACCTGGACTTGGCGAACAACCGCCTGAGCTGGATGCCGGACTTCAACCGCCTGAGCAACCTCGCCAGCCTGTCGCTCAGTAACACAGGCCTGCGCGAAATTCCGCCGGCGCTGCTCTCCGGCAGTGTTTATCGAACACGGGTCGACCTGAGCCACAACGTCATCGAGGACATTCCCGATCAGGGGTTTGCATTGCCCGCCGTCTTCGGCGCGTCGTTCGACCTGGCGGGCAACCCGTTGTCGCGGCAAACATTGGCGCGTATCAAGACCTACTGCCAGGCCAGCGGCGAACACTGGAACGTCGAGGCGCCCCCAGTGCACGTGCAGCAGCTCCAGGCACTGTACCCAAGCCTGGGCGCCCGCGAAATCAACCGCCTGTATTTTCAGTTGCCCGGCGACCTGGACGCCGCCGCGCTTGAAATCACGCGCCGGGGCGTCGAATACCGCCAGTTGCAGCGCCAGTTGCTGGCCTGGGCCACGGACATCCCGCAACGGGATCCGCTGCTCGACACGGTGCTGGACGAAGACACCCGCGCACGTGAACAACTGCGCCGACTGGCCTTCAAAAGCCTGCTCGAACGTTGCTGGCGCCGGGAGGGCGAACTGGACGACTCCAGCGTGTTTATCCGACGCAGCTTCAAGCTGGTGTTCGAGGGGCAACTGTTGGGGGACATGCCGACGCTGACCGCGCGCTTCGACCACGTCACCCTGCTGGAAATCATCGGCGACGGCACCAATCAACAGGTCGACGGGTTGCTCAGGTGTTTTCCCAACCTGATCAACCTGACCATCGAGAACCACACGCTGGGCGACCTGCCCGCCTCGTTGTTGCACCTGGGACGCCTGCGCTACCTGAAGCTGGCGCAAAACCACATCCGCTTGACGCCCGCCGCCAATGAGCTGCTGTCGGGCCTGGTCCAGCTGGAATACCTGGACCTGAGCAACAACCCCCTGACCCTGACGCCTGACCTGCGTCATTTCCGGCGGTTGGTATCGGTTTACCTGCACAGCTGTGAGCTGACAAACGTACCGGAAGGGATCTTCAGCCTGCGCCGCCTGCGGGTCGTGGACCTGAGCGACAACCAGATCATGGAGCTGCCCAGCGACCTGTTGGAAATGCCCATGCCGCTGGATGACGACTCTGATTTGAGCGGCAATCCGTTGTCTGCGCAAAGCCTGGAACTGCTGCGCAGTTACTACCGCCAGACGGGCTACGAATTAGGCGTGGAAGACGCGATGTTCGACGGCGCCGGCGTTCCCCTGTCGGCGCCCGGCACGCCCCAGCCGATGGAGGAATAACGGCGCGACTCAACCGCGCTCGGACGGCACCGACGACAGTTCGAACGGGCTGCTGCTGCGCCGCTGGTTGCGGTCTTCACGCGGGGTGGCGCCGAAGAAGTTGCGGTAGGCGCTGGAGAAATGCGGCCCCGAGGAGAAGCCGCAGGACAGGCCGATCTGGATGATCGACTTGCTGGTCTGCATGAGCATCTGGCGCGCCTTGTTCAGGCGCAGCTCCAGGTAGTACTGGCTGGGGACGCGATTGAGGTACTGCTTGAAGATCCGCTCCAGTTGTCGTCGCGACACACACACGTGCTGGGCGATTTCATCGGTGGTCAGCGGCTCCTCGATATTGGCTTCCATCAGCAACACCGCCTGGGTCAGCTTCGGATGGCTGGAGCCCAGGCGGTTTTGCAGCGGAATGCGCTGGCGCTCGCCGCCTTCGCGGATGCGCTCCACCACCAATTCCTCGGAAACGGCGCCGGCCAGTTCGGCGCCGTGGTCACGGGCCAGCACCGCCAGCAGCAGGTCGAGTACCGACATGCCACCGCAGGCGGTCAGGCGGTCGCGATCCCAGTCGAACAGATGGCTGGTGGCGATGACCTTGGGGAAACGCTCGGCAAAATCATCCTGCCAACGCCAGTGCACGGCGGCGCGGTAGCCGTCGAGCAGGCCGAGCTGGGCTAACGGGTAGACACCGGCCGACAAACCGCCGATCACACAACCGGCGCGCACCAGTTGCTTGAGGGCGGAGCTCAGTTGCGAAGCGATAACGGTGGGCGGCTCGTCGGCCAGCAGGAACAGTTTCTGAAAGCCTTCCAGCTTACCGGCCCACGGTTCGCCCGGCAGTTGCCAGGCGCCTTCGGTGGCCGGCTCTGCGAGCAAAAACGACAGCTCGTAGACCACGTCCGGATGCACCCGCTGAGCAACGCGCAAGGCCTCCTCAGCCAGCGCAAGCGTGAGGGCTTTTGTGCTGGGCCAAATCAGGAAACCAATTTTATGGGCGGTCATGGAAGGCTATCCGAAGCGAGTAACGGTAATGAAGACAAAGGCCAATGCTAGCCCGTAAGTGAATAGAAATCTCAAAACGATGAAGATCCCAATGTGGGAGGGGGCTTGCTCCCGATAGCGGCGGATCAGTCAGCAAATGTGTATCTGATGTACCGCTATCGGGAGCAAGCCCCCTCCCACAGGGTGCAGCGTCTCCAGTGAAGTGGGTTATTTCAAGCTGCCGGAGAGGAACTGCTGAAGGCGCACAGACTGCGGATTCACCAGCACTTCACGCGGATTGCCGCGCTCTTCGACGATGCCTTTGTGCAAGAACACCAACTGGTTCGACACTTCACGGGCAAAGCCCATTTCGTGGGTCACCACCACCATGGTGCGACCTTCCTGGGCCAGGTCCTGCATCACCTTGAGCACTTCGCCGACCAGTTCCGGGTCGAGCGCCGAGGTGGGTTCGTCGAACAGCATCACCTCCGGCTCCATCGCCAGGGCACGGGCGATCGCCACGCGCTGCTGCTCGCCGCCGGACATGTGGCCGGGGAACGCGTCCTTGCGATGGCCCACGCCAACCTTGGCCAGATAATGCTCGGCCTTTTCACGGGCGTCTTTTTTCGACATGCCCAGCACGTGCACCGGCGCTTCCATCACGTTTTCCAGCGCGGTCATGTGCGACCACAGGTTGAAATGCTGGAACACCATGGACAGGCGCGAACGCATGCGTTGCAGTTGTTTAGGGTCGGCGGCCTTCATGGCGCCATCTTTGTTCGCGACCAGTTTCAGCTCTTCGTTATTGAGCAGAATCTTGCCGGCGTGAGGTTGCTCCAGCAGGTTGATACAGCGCAAAAAGGTACTTTTGCCCGAACCGCTGGAGCCGATGATGCTGATCACATCACCGGCAGCGGCGGCCAGGGACACGCCTTTGAGCACTTCATGACTGCCATAGCGTTTATGCAGGTCTTGGACTTCAAGTTTGTACATGCGGTCGGTTCTCACAAAAACAGGTGGTCAGTCGTTGAGCAAGCGCCCGTGACGCAGCGCTTCGCGCCCCGCCACCTTGGCCAGCCAGAAACCCGCTTGGGCATAACGCAGCCGTTCAACGGCGAACAACACCCCGGACGTGCCCGCGCAGACAATGCTGACGCGGTCGGTCAGAGGATCAATCACTTCAAAAATCGGTTCGCCGGTTTCAACCCAGTCACCGGCTTTACGCAGATAACTGATCACCCCGGCGTGGGGTGCGAACAGCAGCTCGGTGCCTTCGAAGGGCATGCCTTCACACGCCTCGTGCTGCGGCGCGGGCCATTCGCCCTTGATCAAGCCTTGTTCGGCGAGGAACGCCAGGATGCCCTCGGCGTGGAAGATCGCCTCGTCGCGGCCGGTGTCGGCCTGGCCGCCCAACTCCAGGGTTGTCGCCAGACAGGCCAGCGCAATCTGCGCCTCGGGGAACGCCCGGGACAAACGCAGCCACGGCAACGAACACGCTTCGTCAAACGAACTGCCGCCGGAATCTTCCGCCAGCAGGCCGACCTTCACATTCAAATGCGCCGACAGCGAACGCCACTGCGGCCAGTGCTGGGGCAGCGCATACATGTGCAGCGCGGCTTCGGCGTCGCAATGCAGGTCGAGGACGATGTCGGCGGTGCAGGCATGGCTCAGCAGAATGCGCTGCATGCCTTGCAACTGGCTGCTCGGCGGCGGCAAGGCGCTGAGCACGTCGCTCATGGCCTGGCGGATCAGGCGCACATTGGCGTGGGGGTCATCGCCCAGCTTGCCGTGCAGACGCTCGGCGACGGGCACGCTCAACTCGACGAAATCGCGGTTGAAATTCTTGCCGCTGCCAATCTCGAAACGCCCCTGGTGGCTGCCTTGCAGCAATTGGCCCAGGCCCATCGGGTTGGCGACTGGCACCAACTCGATCACGCCATTGAGCGCCCCTTGGCGTTCCAGGGCGGTAAGGCGTTTTTTCAACTCCCAGGCGGCGCGCATGCCGGGCAACTCATCGGCGTGCAGGCTGGCCTGGATGTAGGCCTTGCGCTCGCCACTGCCGAAACGGAACACACTCAGCTGGCGCTCACAACCCAGGTGGCCCCAGGGCAACAGGTGATCGATACGTTCCATATCAATGCTTCCGTGGCGCCAGGTAGCTCAGCCAGCGGCGCTCGGCCAACTTGAACAGGCGCACCAGGATGAACGTCAGGCACAGGTAGAACGCGCCAGCGGTGATATAGGCTTCGAACGGCAGGTAGTACTGGGCATTCACCGTGCGCGCGGCACCGGTGATGTCGATCAAGGTGACGATGGAGGCCAGGCTGGTGGTCTGCAGCATCATGATCACTTCGTTGCTGTACTGCGGCAGCGCGCGGCGCAGGGCCGAGGGCAGCAGGATGCGGCGGTACAGCTTGTAGCGCGACATGCCCATGGCCTTGGCCGCTTCGATCTCGCCATTGGGCGTGGCCTTGAGGCTGCCGGCGATGATCTCGGCGGTGTAGGCGCTGGTGTTGATCGCGAACGCCAGGCACGCGCAGAAGGTGGCGCTGGACAGCAACGGCCACAGGAAGCTTTCCCGCACGGCCTCGAACTGGGCCAAGCCGTAGTAGATCAAAAACAGCTGCACCAGCATCGGTGTGCCGCGGATCACATAGGTGTAGAGCCATGCCACGCCGTTGACGATCGGCTGTTTGGACACGCGCATCAAGCCCAGGGGCAAGGCGGCGAGCAAGCCGAAGAACAGCGAAATGGCGAGCAGTTTCAGGGTGGTCAGCAAGCCGCCAAGGTACAGCGGCATGGCCTCCCAGATGACGTTGTAGTCGAAGATCATAGATCAGCCGCCCTTACGCCTACCGAGTAGCGCTTCTCAAGATAGCGCAGGGCCAGCAACGACACGCTGGTGATCACCAGGTACATCGCCGCCACTGCGAGGAAGAAGGTAAAAGGCTCGCGGGTGGCGTCGGCCGCCTGCTTGGCCTTGAACATCATGTCTTGCAGGCCCACCACTGAAATCAGCGCGGTGGCCTTGGTGAGTACCAGCCAGTTATTGGTGAAACCGGGGATCGCCAGCCGGATCATCTGCGGCACCATCACCCGGAAAAACACCTGGAAGCTACTCATGCCATACGCCAGGCCGGCTTCCGCCTGACCCTTGGGAATGGCCATGAAGGCGCCGCGGAAGGTTTCCGACAGGTAGGCGCCAAAGATGAAACCCAGGGTGCCGATACCGGCGGCCAGGGGGTTCAGGTCAATATAGTCGTCAAAGCCGAGCATCGGCGCGACGCGGTTAAGCAAGTCCTGGCCACCGTAGAAAATCAGCAGGATCAGCACCAGGTCGGGGATCCCGCGGATCACCGTGGAGTACAGGTCGCCCAGCCACGCCAGCCAGCGCACCGGCGACAGGCGCAACGCGACCCCGATCAGCCCCAGAACAATGGCCAGGGCCATGGACGACAAGGCGAGCTGAAGCGTCAACCATGCGCCATCGAGGATGACGGCCCCGTAGCCTTTCAACATGATTCAGGTCCTCGAAAAGGGGGATGAAAAAATGGCGCAAACTTCAGAGTGTTCTGTTGCTTGCGCCATTTCGGACAGACAGCTGCGACTATTTACTTGGCATCAGCGCCGTAAATATCGAAGTCGAAGTACTTGTCCTGGATCTTCTTGTATTCGCCGTTGGCGCGGATCGCGGCAATAGCGGCGTTGATGCGCTCCAGGTTTTCCTTGTCGCCTTTGCGAACCGCGATGCCTACGCCGTCGCCGAAGTATTTGACGTCGGTGAACGCGGGACCTGTGAACGCGTAGCCTTTGCCGGCGTCGGTTTTCAGGAAACCGTCCTGCAGCAGGGTGGCGTCGGCCACGGTGCCGTCGAGGCGACCGGCTTGCACGTCCAGGTAGATTTCGTTCTGGGTGCCGTAAGGAACGATGGTCGCGCCCTTCGGAGCCAGGACTTCCTTGGCGAAACGGTCATGGATCGAACCGCGCTGCACGCCGATCTTCTTGCTTTTCAATTCATCCAGGCTGTCGCTGACGGCAGTGCCTTCCTTCATCACCAGGCGAGCTGGGGTCAGGTAGTAGCGGGTGGTGAAGTCCACGGACTTCTTGCGGTCTTCAGTAATGGACATGGATGACAGGATCGCGTCGATCTTGCGCACTTTCAGCGCCGGGATCAAACCGTCGAATTCCTGCTCGACCCACGTGCACTTCACGTCCATCTGCTTGCACAGGGCATTGCCGATGTCGTAGTCAAAACCGACGATGCTGCCATCCGGCGCCTTCGAGGCAAACGGAGGGTAAGCGGCTTCGATACCAATTTTCAGCGGTTTGCCTTCAGCGAAAGCCTGCATGGACAGCACGGACAGCGCCAGGGCGCCCAACAGCACGAGTTTCTTCATCTTGGGACTCCATCGGTATAGGGCAAAACAGCAGTATGAGCCATGGCCCACGATGCGGCGAAGGTGAAACCGAAAGCGGTGCAGCGTCCTGCGCCAGTGCGTGCCAGCGACGACGAGCGAGTGATCGGCATTCTAACGACAGGCTGGAAGCCGATATTTCCTCAATGCGACAACAATTTACAGAAGCACCGAGAAAGCGGTTCCAACTCATTGACAGCCTCTGAATTTTATGCAGAGACAAAAGATATTAAACCAGCTGATGCTGCAAATTGCGGGCCTATTATTCGCAAACCCTTCTAGCACGGCAAGTGTGGCGTTTAATCTTATTTCAAAGGGTGTCTAAAACGCGGTTTTCCTGGGCGCGAGCGTAGCCGTTTGCCTCATGCCTGGGCGCGGGGTTACACATTTGCGTTAACCGGTAACATTCAGAAACGTCCTACTGTGAAAACCGATATTTATTTGTCAGCTGGCTATGCAGGCAGCAGCTGTACAGGCCTTGAAATGCAATCCAAATGTGGGAGGGGGCTTGCTCCCGATAGCGGCAGGTCAGTGACAGCTGTATCAACTGACCCAACGCTATCGGGAGCAAGCCCCCTCCCACAATAGAGCTTCAGTGGTCTCGAGAGCCCACAAAAAAGCCCCACCCGGCTCACACCGAATGGGGCTCTTTCCCACCAACCCCGCCTTACGCGACGTTCATGGTCTTGTGCGTCTCGATCAAATGCGCCACCACCCCTGGGTCGGCCAGGGTGGAGATATCCCCCAACCCGTCATACTCAGCCGTGGCAATCTTGCGCAGAATCCGCCGCATGATTTTCCCCGAACGCGTCTTCGGCAAGCCCGGCGCCCACTGGATCACGTCCGGTGAGGCAATCGGGCCGATTTCCTTGCGCACCCAGTTTTTCAGCTCCAGGCGCAATTGTTCGGTCGGCTCTTCGCCACCGATCAAAGTGACATAGACATAAATGCCCTGCCCCTTGATGTCATGCGGCACGCCGACCACCGCCGCTTCCGCGACTTTCGGGTGTGCCACCATCGCGCTTTCGATCTCGGCCGTGCCCATGCGGTGGCCCGACACGTTCAACACGTCGTCCACACGCCCGGTGATCCAGTAGTAGCCGTCCTCGTCGCGCCGCGCACCGTCGCCGGTGAAATACATGCCACGGAAGGTCTTGAAGTAGGTATCGACGAAACGGTCATGATCGCCAAACAGCGTACGCGCCTGGCCCGGCCACGAATCGAGGATCACCAGGTTGCCCTCGGCAGCGCCTTCGATCAGGTTGCCGAGGTTGTCCACCAACGCCGGCACCACACCGAAGAACGGCCGCGCCGCTGAACCCGGCTTGAGCGCATGGGCGCCCGGCAGCGGGCTCATCATGTTGCCGCCGGTTTCGGTCTGCCACCAGGTGTCGACAATCGGGCAACGGGATTGGCCGACATTCTTGTAGTACCAGTCCCAGGCTTCCGGGTTGATCGGCTCGCCTACCGAGCCCAACAGGCGCAGGCTGCTGCCATCGGCGCCTTCAACGGCGGCGGTGCCCGATGCCATCATGGCGCGGATCGCGGTGGGTGCGGTATAGAGGATATTGACCTTGTGCTTGTCGACGATTTTCGCCACCCGGGTGATGTCCGGATAGTTCGGCACACCTTCGAACAGCAAGGTGGTCGCGCCATTCGCCAGCGGGCCGTAGACAATATAAGTGTGGCCGGTGACCCAGCCCACGTCGGCGGTGCACCAGTAGATTTCGCCTGGGCGGTAGTCGAACACGCGCTCATGGGTCAGGGCCGCATACAGCAGGTAGCCGCCGGTGGTGTGTTGCACACCCTTCGGCTTGCCGGTGGAACCGGAGGTGTAGAGGATGAACAGCGCTTCTTCGGCGCCCATCTCTTTGGGCGCACACACGGTGCCCGCCACTTTCATCAGGTCTTCGTACCAGATGTCGCGATGCTGGTTCCACTTGATCGTGCCATTGGTGCGCTTGCACACGATGACCTTCTGGATGCTGCTGGTTTCCGGGTTGGTCAGTGCGTCATCGACGTTGGCCTTCAGCGGAATCTTCTTACCGGCGCGAATGCCTTCGTCGGCAGTGATCACCACCTTCGACTTACAGTCGATGATGCGACCGGCCAGGGCTTCCGGCGAGAAACCGCCGAACACCACGGAATGAATCGCACCGATGCGGGTACAGGCCAGCATGGCGACCACGGCTTCGGGGATCATCGGCATATAGATAGTCACCACGTCGCCGCGATGCACGTCCTGGCCGCGCAGGGCGTTGGCAAACTTGCAGACTTGTTCATGCAGCTCGCGGTACGTGATGTTGCGGCTCTCGGCAGGGTCATCGCCCTCCCAGATGATCGCGATCTGGTCGCCACGCTCGGCGAGGTGACGGTCCAGGCAGTTGTAGGAAACGTTCAGGGTGCCATCGGCGAACCACTTGATGTCGACATGGTGATCGTCGAACGACGTCTGCTTCACCGTGGTGAAAGGCTTGATCCAGTCAAGACGCTTGGCTTGCTCGCGCCAGAAACCATCGGGATTGACCACCGATTGCTGGTACATCGCCTTGTAGGTCGCCTCGTCGGTCAGCGTGTTGGCTGCTACTTCGGGGCGAACGGGGTACAGGGAAGCCGCACTCATCTTTCTTACCTCGGTGACATAGTTGTTGTTGTATGGCCCCTGTTGTAGCCGGGGTGGGCCTATAGAACCATTCGACGATGGTAGTAACAAGACCCTACAAATTACCCAGCTATGCCCGGCTGCCGCTCTGGCCCGCGCCCCGTGGCGCTTCGCGGGATTCTGAAAAAACCTTCATCAGGGGATTGTTACAAAAACTGCCAAAAGTGTTTATCAAAACCACGGGTATATGAATATAAGCCGCAGGCCTAGAATCAACCCCGTCAACACGACACCGAGATTAACACCGCAACAGCCCCCACGAAGGCAACGTTAATCCGAACTTCCCAACTCTCAAGTTACACACGCGGCCTCACAAGGGCCCCGTGACCCCTTTCGCCCTGAAGAAGGTAAATAGAGAAATGAAAGCGTTATTAGTTTTAGCCCTCAGCAGCCTGTGCGCCACCGCCGCCCTGGCCGACGAAGCCCCGACCGAGCTGGCTGGCCAGAACGCCCCGATTGTTGAGGACTATACCTACAGCACCCACTTGGACGTCGCTAAAGTAGTCTCCATGAGCAACATCCCGGAAGTATGCGAAGTTGTACCGGCAAAGATGGAATATGAAGATTCCCAAGGTCAGCGTCATATTCTTAATTATCATGTAATGGGTAACGGCTGCTCTAACGGCTGATTATTGGTTAGTGGATTCTTGTTCGCCGCAAGAAATCGTTCTTGCGGCAAAGAGCCGGTCCTTAATCCACCGCCCTCCCCTCCACAAAAAAACATCCCACCGCCCGTCAAAAACTTCCTACCCCGCCAACCCCCTGCAAACCCTCGCCCTGGCCCAAATAGCAGCCTTTTTGTCCGCTCACCGGGACAATCCGCCACAACACAAACCCGAATTTTTCCCTATAATGCGCGGGTAAATCGGGCCTGCAATATCCCTTTACACAGGGACGAAGAGCCAGACCTGAGGCCTCCGCTGGAGCAAGCCCCCGCCGCTCCGCACCTCAAGCCTCATGCAGAACCCGTAACCCAATTGCGTTTAATGCCTGCGCTAGCTGCTGCAACAAACGATTCCTTAAGATCCACCGCGGCCCGAGGGCCGTGTGAACACCCAACCATCCGGTTTCACACGGGCACCTTTGAGCCCTCACGCAGGAGACGACACGTCATGCTGAGCTGGGACGAATTCGACAAAGAAGAAGAAGGCGAAGTAGCCACCAAAGGCGCCAACGCCGGCCACGCCACCGAAGCCAACATGGACCGCCTTGACGGTGCCGGCGCTGCTGCCGCCATCGAAGCCCGCGCCGTCACCGCCAATGACTCCGCCGCCATCGTGCGCGCCAAGGCCGCCCTGGACAAACTCGACGTCGCCGAAGGCCTCGCCGAACTAGAAGGCGCCTCCGCCCGCGTCGCCGTTGACGAAAAACGCATGATCAACTGCCGCGCCGACCTCAACCAACTCGTGCCCTTCAAGTACGACTGGGCCTGGCAGAAATACCTCGACGGCTGCGCCAACCACTGGATGCCGCAAGAGGTCAACATGACCGCCGACATCGCCCTGTGGAAAGACCCCGAAGGCCTGACCGACGACGAACGACGCATCGTCATGCGCAACCTCGGCTTCTTCTCCACCGCCGACTCCCTGGTCGCCAACAACCTGGTGCTGGCCGTGTACCGCCTGATCACCAACCCGGAGTGCCGCCAGTACATCCTGCGCCAGGCCTTCGAAGAAGCGATCCACACCCACGCCTACCAGTACTGCATCGAATCCCTGGCCATGGATGAAGGCGAGATCTTCAACATGTACCACGAGATTCCATCGGTGGCCAAAAAGGCCGCCTGGGGCCTGAAGTACACCCGTTCGATCTCCGATCCCAAGTTCGAAACCGGCACCGTCGACACCGACAAGGAACTGCTGCGCAACCTGGTCGCCTACTACTGCGTGCTGGAAGGCATCTTCTTCTATTGCGGCTTCACCCAGATCCTCTCCATGGGCCGCCGCAACAAAATGACCGGCGTGGCCGAGCAGTTCCAGTACATCCTGCGCGATGAGTCGATGCACCTGAACTTCGGTATCGATGTGATCAACCAGATCAAAATCGAAAACCCGCATTTGTGGGATGCCGAGATGAAGGAAGAAGCGACCCAGATGATCCTGCAAGGTACGCAGCTGGAGATTGAATATGCGCGCGATACCATGCCGCGTGGGGTGCTGGGGATGAATGCGGCGATGATGGAGGATTACCTCAAGTTCATCGCTAACCGTCGTTTGTCGCAGATTGGGTTGAAGGAAGAGTATCCAGGGACGACTAACCCTTTCCCGTGGATGAGCGAGATCATGGACTTGAAGAAAGAGAAGAATTTCTTTGAGACTCGGGTGATTGAGTATCAGACTGGCGGCGCGCTGAGCTGGGATTGATTCCCAAGCTAAGCAAACTTGAGAAGCCCTGACTTGTTCAGGGCTTTTTTACGCCTCCATGAATAGGAAGTGTCTTACACCTTGATCATCCACAAAATGATTGATGCGAATTTCGATACTGATAGCCTCGTCTGCCGGTGCCTAAGAAACGCCCAACGTAGAAGCTAGCCCTGATCGAACAGTAGAAATCCGACTGATCTTTGGTCATGTGGGTGTAATGCTGCATTGATGGCGAGCCTGTTGGAGTTTCTTGAATCCGCTCTCTACGTTGGGCCCTAGCCCTCCTGAAAATCACGTAGAGGTCATAGGAAATGCCTAACCCATATCCGCTCGACTTACCGGCGGCCAAGAATGCAGTAATGCCTGAGCCTTCTATTGCTGTCGTGTTCACCAGACATCATCTTCCTCTACACGCCCTCCTTTTAGAAAACCAACCATGGTTCTGTGCGCGGGATCTCGGGCGCTTGATGGGTTACTGCTTGGATGAACGAACGACTCGTAAGCTCGATGCCGATCAACGGCAATACCTGAAGTTACTGCTCCACGGTCAACCGGAAGAAATGCTGATGATCAGCGAATCCGGTGCGTATGCACTGTTGGTCTATCACTACGCCCCGGAAAACAGGCTGTTACGTAGCTGGCTCACCCATGAAGTCGTTCCGACGTTGCGCGACGAGCGTCAGCCGCGAACGGTGGAGCGACCGCTACTGAGCATGCTGGATTGGCCTGAGATGTCGTTGAACCTGCTGCACTGGCAGGATGAAGGCTGGATTCGCCTTCGAGACATGCCGTATCTGTTGGTCAATCGAACCTATCGGAAAGAGTCCGCAAGGACTTCATGGTGGCGCAAGGTCACTCAACCTTTCCGAATGAAGCAGCGAATCTACTAACTCTGACGACCGCCGAATCCTACCAATGCGTAGGAAATTTCGTAGACGCAATAATGGCTACTCAGTATCGTCCGAGGGTTTTCTACCCTCGGCGGCTGTATGGATATTACGAAAGACAAAACGGACTGGAGCGACGCGGAGCTGGCAGCTGCGGTCGAGGCATACCTAAAGATGTTGGCCTGGGAAAAGAATGGCCACCCTTTCAACAAAGCCCTCGAAAACCGCCTTCTACGTGAAGGCCCAGTGGCAGGCCGCGCGAAGGGCTCCATCGAATTTCGCATGCAAAATATCTCAACCGTTCTGGTACGTATGGGCAGGGACCGCATCGAAGGCTATAAGCCTGCGAAGAACGTGGGCACAGGCGTGGAGCAACGCATCCGCCAAGCGCTGGCCGCGCAGGGTGTATTCGAATCCGAAGACGCTGCCCAAACAGCAGACGAGCAAACGCTCATCCGCCGCGCGTCCAAACTGCAGCAACAACCTTTCACTAAGCTACCGGACGGCATTGCCCAGCCGCAGAAGGTCTCGACCATCAGCACCGCTTTTGTTCGCGACCCAAAGGTACGCGCCTGGGTACTGAAAGAGGCCGAGGGCATCTGCGAAGGCTGCGGCTCTAACGCGCCGTTTGAGGTCGACGGTTTGCCATTTCTTGAAGTACATCACGTCAAGCACCTAGCCCAGAAGGGTTCGGATCGCATCACCAATGCTGTAGCCTTGTGCCCCAATTGCCATCAGCGTTGTCACCGGTCGAGTGACCGGGAGTCGTTCACCGAAGGGCTTTACGCCAAGATCGGAAGATTGGCACGGGAGTAGACTCCTGCTGTCACACCTGATGCACATTCAAAAAAATACTAGATAGGACCGAGGCCAACCCGTGAACCCAGACATGCTCGAAGCCGGCCCCGTTGACGCCAAAGTACTTTCCGTCTTTGACTTCGACGGCACCCTCACCCACCACGACAGTTTCGTGCCCTTCCTCAAGTTTGCCTTCGGCACTGGCGCGTTTTATGGCCGGATGGTCAAGCTGGCGGTGCCGGGGCTGCGCTTTTTGGTGCGGCAGATCAGCCGGGATGAATTGAAGGCGCAGTTGATCCGCACTTTCATGACCGGGGTGGAGAAGGCGTGGGTGCAGCGCAAGGCCGAGGAGTATTGCCAGCGCAATTGGGCGCGGTTGATGCGCCCGGCGGGCGTGTTGTCGGTGGAACAGGAGTTGGGCTCGGGAGCGGTGGTGACGCTGTGTTCGGCGTCGCCGGCGCTGGTGTTGCAGCCGTTTGCCGATCGGCTGGGGATCCGCTTGATCGGGACTGAGCTTGAGGTGGTCGACGGGGTGTTGACCGGTAAGCTCACCGGGAATAATTGCCGCTGTGAGAATAAGGTGCTGCGGCTTGAGGCGGTGTATGGGGATCTGGGCGAGTATCGGCTCCGGGCCTGGGGCGATACGCGCGGGGATCGGGAGTTGCTGGCGGCGGCTCAGGATGCGCATTTTCGACATTTTCATGCGAAGAAGAAAAGGCGGGCTCGGTTGCAACGGTGATGCGGGCACAGGGGTGGCTGGGAGACTGAGTGATCCCATCGGAGCCTCGCTAAAGCTCGACACCTCCCACATTTGATTGTCATCGGTCCGTTGATTTGCGTGTACCTGCTGATCAACGCCGCGCCGGCCAGCATGTTTTATGCCTTGGCGGCATTGACCACAGCCGGGGGCACACTGTGCTTCCTGAGTGGGCGGCGGGTTGCAGGTTCTTGCTGATATTTGCGCAGGTTCTCGCTATTAATAGCCAAACCTCTCACGGACCCGAGCCCCATGAAATTCGACACGGCCTACAGCCTGAGTCTCGATGACAAACTGTCAATCTATGACGTACGAGACCTGAATTTCGACGAAACCGCCGATTTCGATTCCGACAACGACCGCTTTCTCTGCCCCAACGATGTGTGCCGTGCGGCATTTGATACGGGCAATACGCTGAGCACCTTCAACGCGAAAAACGTCAACTACCAGCGCACGCCGCATTTCAAGAACAAGACCAGCACCCGGCATATTGATGGTTGCCGCTACGCCAGCACCCATAAGAGCGCGATCGGTGAAAGCGATGACGAGCGCGAGGAAAATTTCCCGTCGGAGTTTGTGCTCACACGACGTCAATACACACGCAGGAGCCTTCTGACAGGCGCCGAGAACGTCGCCCTGCAAGACCCGGTGAAAGCCCCAGCGGATCGCGTCTCTACATCCCACGCCAACAACGACACTACCCCAGATAAAACCAGCGTATTCGCCCACCCGGTGGAATGCTACGTGTCGAATATCGACGACAAGGACAAGCTCAAATCAATGCCGTTGAAAATCGGCGAGCACACGGCGACGTACTGGACGTTTTTCAAGAAAATCGAATACCTGCAAGACAACCAGGGCCTGATCTATTGGGGCAAGATCAAAGCCATCAAGGACTACACCAACAGTGTTCGCATCGATTTCGAAAAGAAGGTATGGCTCGACAAGAAGCCCTACTCCGTCAACGTCTACCTGAGCAAGAAACTGCTCGATAGCTACCGCAAGCGCACGGCATTCCTGGCGCAGATCAAGGCTGCGGCGGGCAGCGAACGACCGTTGTATTGCTTTTTCTATGGCGTGACGCCGCAGCTCAAGCAGGTACCGAGCCAGAAGAACCCCGAACAGACGTTCGGGGTATTCAGCGCGAATATTGAAAACCTGGATCATCTGATCATCCGGGAGGCGCCGGGGATGGAGTAAACGCACACTGAAAAACACCACCCATTGCCCTGAGTTGATGAGCGGTACAAACAACTGTATAAAAAAACAGTATAGTTGTGCCTCCCCTGTCGAACCTGGAGAAATCCCCATGTCCTCTCTGGCAATGAGCTCTTACGTAGAACAGCAGATCGTCCTTCATCAATTCACCGCCAAACACTGCGCCCAGGCGCGCATCATGTTGGGCTGGAGCCGCGAAGAGCTGGCCCGCGAGGCCGGCGTGGCGGTGCAAGCCATTCAACAATTGGAAAGCCACGGCGACGTGGATGATGACACTCGATTGGCCCTGGCATTTTGCCTGGAAGCGCAAGGGCTGGTGTTTTTCCCAGGGTTCGCACCGGGGTGGGGGATGAGTAAACGCCGGTTCGACAGCATATCGGCCGAACCGGCAGCGCCAGGCCTCCTCTCTCGGTTGCTGGGCTCACCCGCTGCATCAAATGAGTCACCCACTCCCCAACCGAATGGTGCGTAGAGTCCAGCCTGATCAGCGGCAATGCAATGGATTAACCCGCTTTCATGCTGCTTTCAAGCAGAGGCTGAATCACATTCAGACGTTGCCTGCAGGCCCCTCAACCGCGTTATCTGCCATTACGGGTGCTGGCGTAAAGGGAGCGCCAGGGCGGAATGCCGGCTGTTTAATCGCCCGTGTGGCTTGCTCATAAACATAGGCCGCCGACAGCACTGTGGCATCGTTGTTAGCCGACCCGTAAAGGTAAAGCGCCGTTGGCATCCCCTCATCATCAAGGCCGGACGGAATGGACATTCCCGGATAACCTGCCGCAGCGCTGAAAAAATAGTTGTTTGAGAGGAAGTTCGACACCATCGCATCGAGCCTGTGCTTTTTCATCGGATCATCGATGGTTTTCTGGAAAACCGGAATGACGGCCGCCCACAGCTTATCGCGCTGGTCCTGAGTGCTCACCAGGCCATTGATAAGCTCCAACACTTTCTGGTCGGGCTCACCGGGCTGCTGGTGACGCTTATTGAAAGCAATCAGCTCCGAAAGCGATTTGACAGGCAAACCCTCGCGCCCGGCGAGATACTCTTCCAGTTGGTGCTTGACGTCTGAAAATAATGCTTCGTTGTAATCGGCGTAGGTTTGCTCAGCGACGCCATCCTCCAGCGTTCCCACGGGCACCAGGATCGCACCTTGAGACTTCAACACCTCAAGCGCATCCGCGTAATGCTTACGGTCCGCCCGCTTCGCGGGGTCTTTGGCCTCCTCTACGGACAATTCAGGCACAGGTGTGTAGCCAATTCGCTTGCCTTTCAAGGCATCGGAGCGCAGTCCCTCGGTGTAAAGCGTGGTCTGGGTCATGGCGTTGAGCGCTTCTGCCGCATCGCAGACATTGCGCGTGAACGTGCCAATCGTATCCATGCGTGAACTGGTCATGACACCCTCGGTACTCAGCAAGCCCACGGAGGTTTTCAAGCCAAAAACGCCGTTGTAGGCCGCGGGAGTAGTGATCGATCCGTTGGTTTCCACCCCTAACGCCAGCGGCACATGCCCCTGGGCTACCGCCACGGCAGAACCTGAGCTCGAACCCGCTACCGCCCCGCCCAGGCGATGCGGGTTCAGCGTCTGGCCGCCTCGGGAGCTCCAGCCATCCACCGGTGATTCAGAACGGAAGTTAGACAGTTCGCTCATGTTGGTTTTACCTACAACCACCACGCCGGCCTTCAGCAAGTTGTCCACGACCTTGGCATTTTGAATGGCGGCCTTGCCCACCAGAGCCTTGGAACCGGCGCTTGTCTGCATACGGTCCTTGGTTTCGAATACATCCTTGAGCGCGATCGGAACGCCGTGCAAATACCCGCGCACCTGGCCTTTTTCACGTTCAAGGTCCAGCGCCCTGGCTTGCTGGAGCGCATCCGGGTTGGTTTCTATGAACGCGTTACCGCCCTGCAGCCCATGATCAATATTGGCAATTTGTCGGAACGTGTCTTTCACCAGCGATTCTGAGGTGACCCCGTCGCGGCAGGCCATCTCCACAGACATTTGACATACGCCCTTGAAGCCCTGCGGCAGATTTGAAAGCGCTTGCAACAGGCCTGTCGCCCACCCACCTGCCGAAACTGGTCCGATCATGGAAATACCCCTGTAGTTGACTGAAAGAGAGCTATCGGCCGATAACCCAACACCAGTCTAAGAGGCTGTTCCGGCGTCGCTATGCAGGCTAATCCTGCTGCCCGGTATGATCATTCCGTACCCGGTGTGGGCGCGACAGTTGATAGTAGCTGGCGGTAAGTTTGCAGCAGGACCTGCACGCGATCAGCCGCCCAGCGGGCCCCGTAAAACCAGAGTTGGGTGCCATCCTCCAGTGCCTGACAGGCGCTGGGGTATCCACTTCTGCGCGCTGCATGAAACGCCGCACTCTGAGCGTCTGACACCAGGGCATCCAAACGATGGCTGGCCACGAGCGCATCGATGGCCGTACCGGATTCGAGAGGGTCGTCCGTACGCTGCGCGTCCACTGCGACTAATTGCACACCCGCTTGGCCGAGGATAACGAAGGCACGGTGCAAGGTTGCACGCTGGTCCGTGGGTTCAACATGCCCACCGCGTACGTAGCGGATGGCATAGCCGATGCGCCACCCCGCCAGCACAGGGGAGGCAGTAAAAGCGCTGTTGTTTTGCACCAGGGGCACTTCAACCATCACGGGCCCAGTGGGGTCGACACCACTGAGGGCAACCAGTGATAACGCGGGGTCTCGTGTGGGCTTGATCATTGGAGGCAAGGCGTTATAGCCGGGTATGAGTACCGTCCCCTCAGCGCGTCCGGCACCGAAAACGATAGCACCGGTGCTGGCGTTATCGGTTCGCGCCTGGGTGACGGTTGAAGAACCAGGATCGGCATGCTCGCCTGATACGGCGAGCGACGATGCCGAGAGGCACGGCATGCCCAGTCGCCAGAGTTTCTTGCAGTCCTCGTTCATTGCAACGCCCCTCGAAATTAACTTTCCGACGGATCATCGCACTCTCTTCTGACGTTTGTCGCAGAGTCGAAACACCCTGAAAAACACCTTTCTCACAGGCTCTTCAGCTAACCCGCAGCCTGTTCTTTCACATCCTGAGTCTCTACCTCCAACCACCACGCATGCCCTCGTTCGGGCTGGTTAAGCCGGAACGCTTGCCCCATCGCCGGCGTAGTAATCGACACGTTGCGCTCCCAGGCCAGCGCCATGATGCGGTCGAACGGCTCGTGCCAGGCGTGAAACGCCAAGTCGAACGTACCGTTGTGAATCGGTAGCAACCAGCGGCCCCTGAGGTCGATATGCGCCTGTAACGTTTGCTCCGGCTGCATATGCACATGAGGCCAGTCGACGTTATAGGCGCCGGTTTCCATCAGGGTCAGGTCAAACGGTCCGTATTGCTCGCCGATCCGCTTGAAGCCGTCGAAATAACCCGTGTCGCCGCTGAAAAAGATCCGCCGCGCGTCATCGATCATCACCCAGGAACACCACAGGGTCTGGTTGCCGTCAAACAGTCCACGCCCGGAAAAATGCTGCGCCGGCGTGGCAACAAAACGAATGCCATCGACCTCGGTGCCCTGCCACCAATCCAGTTGCCGCACCTTGGCGGCGTCCACCCCCCATTTGACCAGGGTGTCTCCCACCCCTAAGGGCGCAAGAAAGTACCGCGTCTTGGCGGCCAATTGGATGACCGCCGTGCGGTCGAGGTGGTCGTAGTGATTGTGGGAAAGGATCACCGCTTCCAACGGCGGCAGCTCCTCCAGACTGATCGGGGGTTGGTGAAAGCGCTTGGGGCCGGCCCAACTGAACGGTGAGGCGCGTTCGGCGAACACGGGGTCGGTGATCCAGAATTTACCGCGCATTTTCAACAACACGGTTGAATGGCCCAGGCGGAACACGCTGTGATCGGGGGCTGCCGCCAAGTGCTCGCGGGTCAGGGGTTGTACCGGGATGTTGCCCACAGGCCTTGTGGTGCGCGGCTTGTTAAACAACATGTTCCAAAAAATACGCAAGGTCTTGCCAAAGCCACCGTGGGGCACCGGCGCGTCGTTGGTGAAATGCCCCTGGTCGCGCTCGGCAGGCCTGGGCGCAGTGGATGTCGGGCCAACACGGGTTGAAATCGTAGCCATTACAGAGTGACTCCTGCGTCCGCTCATAAATTACACTGCACAGTGTAGTTTCTACATTGCAACAAAACCCGAAGCAAGTAAACTGCCGAGTGTAATTTCATTTTTGAGCCGAACCTCCTCCATGACTGCCTCCCAACGCCTCACCGACCGTAAACGCGAAGCCATCGTGGCAGCGGCCATCGTCGAATTTCGCGAGCATGGCTTCGAGGTCACCAGCATGGACAGGATCGCCGCCACGGCCGGGGTTTCCAAGCGCACGGTCTACAACCACTTCCCCAGTAAAGAAGAGCTGTTCGCCGAAATACTCCACCAATTGTGGGCCAGCAGCGCCGCGCAACTGGATGTGGCGTACAGCCGCGACCAACCACTGCGCAATCAACTGCGCGGGTTGCTGGAAGCGAAAATGAAGATGATGGCGGATGCCAACTTCCTCGACCTGGCACGCGTGGCCATCGCGGCCACTATTCATTCGCCTGAACGGGCCCAAGACATGGTCAACCGCTTGAGCGAGCGCGAAGAAGGCTTTACCCAGTGGGTTCGCGCCGCCCAGGAAGATGGCCGCCTGAGTTGCAAAGACCCGGCGTTCGCGGCTCACCAGATACAAAGCCTGCTCAAAGCCTTTGCGTTCTGGCCGCAGATCACCCTTGGCCAACCCACCCTCGACGCAACGTCCCAGGCTCATGTGATCGAATCGGCGATTGATCTGTTCCTTGCAGGCTATGAGGTCAGTCCGCCGCAGTAGCACAATGCCGCCATTGGTCGCCTCGCTAGAAATGTGCCGCCCGAAGGCGAACTTCCTGGCAGGCCGATCACTCTGAACCCGTTGTTCCCCCCCTCTGTCAGCACAAGGAGCTGGCAATGAGCAAGTCAACCGTGAGGCCCAGGTGCCCTACGGGGTCAGGCGCATTTACATGGATACCTCATACGCATGCCTGCTCGAGCTTCCGATCATGCTATTCAACGCTTACAAAAAAACCATCACCGCCTTGCAACACACCACTGCACAACAGGCCAGCCTGCTGGATGCGATCGAGCGCTCGATGGCGGTTATCGAATTCGATGTGCAGGGCACCGTGCTGCGCGCCAATGACAATTTCTTCAAGACCTTGGGCTACCGCGCCGACCAGATCCTGGGCCAGCCCCACCGGATGTTCTGCACACCGGCGTTTGCGCGCAGCGCCGACTACAACCAGCTGTGGACACACCTGCGCAACGGCCAATTCCAGTCCGGCACCTTTGAACGGGTAGGCGCCAACGGCGCATCGGTGTGGCTGGAAGCCAGCTACAACCCGGTACGCGATGAAGCCGGTCGCGTGATCAAAGTGGTGAAGTACGCCATGGACGTCACCCCCCGCCTGCAAGCCGAAAGTGAAGCCAATGCCAAGCTGCAAGCCATCGACCGCGCCATGGCGATGATCGAATTCAACCTCGATGGCACCATCATCACCGCCAATGCCAACTTCCTGCAGCGCATGGGTTACAGCCTGGCGCAGATCCAGGGCAAGCATCACCGCCTGTTCTGCACCCCGGCGCTGGCCAGCAGTCCAGCCTATAGCGAGTTCTGGAAGCGCCTGAACCAGGGTGAACTGTTCAGCGGCCAGTTCGAACGGGTGGACAAGCACGGCAATACGCTGTGGCTCGAGGCCAACTACAACCCGGTGTACGACGCCAGCGGGCGCCTGTGCAAAGTGGTGAAGTTCGCCTCGGACGTCACGGCCCGTGTGCAACAGCATGCGGCCGACGCGCAAAGCGCTGCGCAGGCTTATCACCTGTCGCTGAACACCCAGGACATGGCCGAAAAAGGCGCCGAGGTGATTCAGAAAACCGCCACCGGCATGCGCGACATCGCCGTTGATATCGACGCCTCTTCGCAACTGATCGCCAAGCTGGGCGAGCGGTCGCAACAGATCACCACCATCGTCAACACCATTCGCGGCATCGCCGACCAGACCAACCTGCTGGCCCTCAACGCCGCCATCGAAGCGGCCCGCGCGGGCGAGCAAGGCCGCGGCTTTGCGGTGGTGGCCGATGAAGTACGCCAATTGGCGGCGCGTACCAGCGGCTCCACGGCGGAAATTTCCGGCATGATCGCCATGATCCAGGACGAAACCCGCCAGGCCATCGACAGCATGGACGCCACCCGCGACCGTGCGGCCCAGGGCGTGGAACTGGCCAACCAGGCCGGTACGGTGATCCTGCAGATCCGTGAAGGCACCAGCGAGGCGGTACAGGCGATGAGCGCGTTTGCCAACGCGCGGGGCAACCGCTGACGGCTTCTTCATGTGCGGGCCGAGGGCTGGGTCTATAGTGCGTGATGCCTCACGCCACCGACTCGAGCCCGCCATGACCGATAAACCTGACCCAACCCCTGTCGACCCCTTGCGCTTCCACCGACATCACGCCCACCTGGCACCGACCTTTGGCAACGATACCTTTGCCCTCAAGGCCGAAGCCTTTGCGCGGTTCTTTGGCACACCGACCTTCCTCGGCGCGCAAACCGCCATTGTGGTGCTGTGGGTGGTGCTGAACGCGACCGGCATCACCCACTTCGATGTATACCCATTCATCCTGCTCAACCTGGCCTTCAGCCTGCAATCCGCTTACGCCGCGCCGTTGATCCTGCTGGCCCAGACGCGCCAGGCTGCGCGCGACAAAGCCCAGTCTGACGCCGACGCACAACACCGCGAAGCCCTGGCCACCGCCAACACCGCCCGCCAGGCCCAGGCCGCACAAACCACCAAACAGTTGCTGGAGCTACTGGAACAAAACACGCGGCTGACGGAAATGACTAAACAGCTGACCGAACGGATCGAAACCCTGACGTGCGAAATGCATGCGCAGTTTGTGCGAAAAACTTAACTGCGCAACCCGCTTACATGTCGCCCCAGTTCATCAAACAGGGTCACCACTGAACGCAACGCCCGGCAATCAGGACGCGTCAGCAGCCACAGCGCCGTGTCATGCCCTGCCAATGCGCAGCCCAGTGGTTGCAGGCCATCGTCTATCAGAAAATCCGGCAGCGCCGCCACCCCCAGCCCGGCGCGCACCAACTCGGTCACCGACTGCATGCTGTTGCAACGATAACCGGGACGCACGCCCGGCAGATACTCACGGCGCCAGGCCACCGTGGGATGGTCAGGTAAAAAGTCGTCCGGCGCGATCCAGGCCAGGTCAGCCAGCTCCTGGCCTGCATGCCGACGCGCATAGTCGGCGCTGGCGCACACCTGATACGTCACCGTCCCCAGGCAACGTCCGACAAGATGCTCCGGCGGCTTGCTGGTCAGACGCAGCGCGATATCGGCATCGCGGCGGCTGAGGTTGGCGAAATCATTGGAGGTGCTCAGTTCCAGGATCAGCGCCGGATAATTCGCCATGAACCTGGCCAGGGCCGGCAGCAGCAGACCTTGCAGCACAGCGTCGGTGCAGGTCAGGCGCACCGTGCCGCTGATCACTTCCCCGCCCTGCTCCACACCGATGCGCGCGGCCTCCAGGGCAAGTTCTGCGCGCTCGGCCTGTTGCGCCAAGTGGGTGGCCAATCCGGTGGGCAGATAACCGGCACGGTTTTTTTCAAACAACGTCTGGCCAAGAGCAGCTTCCAGGCGCCGCACCGCCCGGAACACGGTGGACACATCCACCCGCAGCAGCCCGGCGGCCCGCGCCAGGGTGCCGCCGCGAACCAGGGCGAGGACCAGCGACAGGTCGTTATAGTCGACTTGATAGTGCACGGCTGCATTGAGCATGTGGGCAAATGCCAATATTGATTGCGTGAGCGCCAATCTATAGTGCCCCTCAGGACACCACAAGCCATGGGATCACACGATGAAAGACGCCCCGCTGCACCTCGCTCTGATCGGCGATTACAACCCTGACGTGATTACGCACCAGGCCATTCCCGTGGCGCTGCAACAAGCAGCCCAAGTCTTGAAGCTGAGCGTCAAGGTGCAATGGCTCGACACCGACACCATCACCGCCACGGCCTCGCTGCATGGGTTCGACGGTTTCTGGTGCGTGCCCGCCAGCCCGTACCGCGACACCGAAGGCGCACTGCGAGCCATCCGGTTCGCCCGCGAACAGCGGCGACCTTTCCTCGGCACTTGCGGTGGTTTTCAACACGCGGTGCTGGAATATGCCCGCAACGTGCTGGGCTGGGCGGATGCCGAACACGGCGAGTTGGTACCGGGCGCTAAACGTGCCGTCATCACGCCGTTGAGTTGTGCGCTGGTGGAGGCCGACGACACCGTGCGCCTGGAGCCCTACACCCGTATCGCGCAAGCCTATGGCAGCCTGGATATCCACGAAGGTTATCGGTGCCGCTACGGCATCAACCCCGAGTTCGCTCATGCACTGCTTGAAGGAGAGATGATTGCCAGCGGTCACGACGCTGCAAACGACCTTCGAGCGGTGGAGCTGCTGAACCACCCCTTTTTCGTCGCCACCCTGTTCCAACCCGAACGCGCCGCCCTCAAAGGCATCACACCGCCGCTGGCGATTGCCCTGCTCACGGCGTGCCGGGAGGCCTCGGCATGATCGCCAAGACACCGGCGCCGCCCTACTACGCGGTAATCTTCAGCTCACTGCGCACCGATGGCGACCAGGGCTACGGTCAGGCCGCCGCGCGCATGCTGGAACTGGCGCATGAACAGCCGGGATTTCTGGGCGTGGAATCGGTGCGGGAAGAAGGCCTGGGGATCACCGTGTCTTATTGGAGCAGCGAAGCGGCGATCCTGGCCTGGAAACAGCAGGCCGAACATCAGCAGGTGCGCGAGCAAGGACGCTCCCTCTGGTACACAGCGTTTCATACCCGCGTGTGCAAGGTGGAGCGGGCCTATAGCTTCCACACTGAATGATCGCGCGTCTGCAAAATGCATAGGTATCTACACAACTTTGTAGCAGCGGCCTACGCTAACCACGATGCGAAGCGAGCCGCTCTTGATCTTGCTCTTAGGCGCCCAGTTAAACCACGCCAGCCGCCGTTACCGCAGCAACGGATATGTACTCGCTCTGATCCAACATCCTGGTCGGCTGTCAGGCCGCCATCGGGGGCAAGCCCCCTCCCACATTTTGGGCGCGGGGCGTCAGTTAGAGAGGCTTCGGCTCGCGAGTCGTCACAGGTTCAGGTTCGTGCCAAGTTGTGTAGATACCTACGCTGCAAATGGCCTGCGCTTAACTGACCAAACTACGCAACGCACTGATCTGCGGGATTTCAACCCGGCGCATATACACCCGCAGCGGTTCGCTGATGTTGATGCGATCGTCAATGTTTTGTGCGAGCAGCAACTGAATGCGCGCGCGGGACAGGATCATGCTGTGGTCGGCAGCCGGTTCCCAGACGAACTCGGCTGTGGGGATGATGCCGTCATCGGCCACGTCCATGCCGAAGGCATCTTCGCTGAAACGTACGATGTACTGGCCCGTCTTGCGGTTCAGGCCGACAAAACCGTGGAGTTGGTCGGCGGCCTGGCAGATAAGTTCGGAAGTGATGCGCATGGTAAACCTCACTGAAAAGTCCTACTGGGACTGGAAAGATGGTTTACACGCGTGGCAGAAAATACCGTCCTCTAACGGGACAGCTTCGGTTAAGGGTACTGCAATGCATCACAAAAAAACCGACAAAAATGGCCCGTGCACACGTTAATGTCGGTTTGGTGATAGCGCCTTTCGCAATCAATTGTTAAAAAGGACACCTTCTCAAAGTTACCTCCATGAAAGGACTTCGCTTATGCCTGTCACGTTAACCAACGGCCCGGTGCACGCCACGCTAGGGAGTGCCTTGCTGCTGGCGCTGATGCTTGGCATTGGCCCTGTACAGGCTGCCGACCCGATCAGTCCGGCTGAACTGGCGACAAACGAAGGCATTCCCTACCCTGCCGTGATCGCCCACCGTGGCGCCTCCTATGACGCCCCGAGTCCACCGCCGCCGCTTACAAGGTCGCGCGCGACCTGGGCGCCGACTATCTGGAGCTGGACCTGCAGCGCAGCAAGGACGGCGTATTGTTCGCCCTGCACGACAACAACCTGCAACGCACCACCGACGTGGCGACCAAGTTCCCCGAGCGCAAAGACGCGCCGGCCAACGAATTCACCTGGAAAGAGCTGCAAACCCTCGACGCCGGCAGCTGGTTCAACGCCGCCTACCCGGACCGCGCGCGCCCTGGTTTCGTCGGCCTGAAAATTCAGAGCCTGGATGACATCATCAAAATCGCCGAAGGCAATCCGCAACACAAACCCGGCTTGTACATCGAGACCAAGGAGCCCAAGCAATTTCCGGGCATCGAGGCCGACCTGAAAAACAAGCTGCTGGACAAGGGCTGGTTGAGTTCCGCCGGCTCCAAGCTGGGCAAGAGCAACACCGGTGTCGGCCAAGGCAAGGGCCGCGTGGTGCTGCAAACCTTCGAGGTGGCCAGCCTGAAAGAACTGCAGAAAGAAATGCCCAACACACCGAAGATCCTGCTGCTGTGGGTCGGTGAAGGCAGCATCGAACCGAAATCCAAAGTGCCCTTCGCCGAGTCCGGCGAGCCGACCAAAGCCGCCTATTACGCCAAGCAGGAACCAAAGGATGCGGCCGAGTTCGAAAAATGGGTCGACCAGGCCAAGAGCCTGGGCGCCATCGGCACTGGCCCTTCGGCGGAGCTGACCGACCACGGCGACCAAAGCTACACCGACCTGGTCAAGCCTGACATGAACAAGCTGACCCACGACAAGGGCCTGCTGGTGCATGTGTACACCGTGGATGAACCGGTTGATTTCGACAAGGTGATGAAGGCCGGCGTCGATGGCATCTTTACCAACCGCGCTGCCGAACTGCTGAAGTTCTACAAGCGCTGGCCGTCGTCCAGCGTGCAGGACCTGCTGAACGACCATAAGTACTGAGGCGTTTGTGGCAGTCAGCCATTAAGCATGAGTTAAGTTGCGCCGGTTAATCTGGCGCCACTTAAACAGTTCAACCAGAAGGACACACACCATGAAAACCTTGACCACTCTGTTCGCCGCCACTGCCCTGACTCTGACTGCCGGTTTGGCACAGGCTGATGTTCGTCCGGACCAGATTCCAGGCCTGCTCAAATCCGGTGACGTGATGGCGTTTGAAAAACTCAACGCTGCCGCCGTCGCCAAGCATGCCGGCGCCACCATCAACGACACCGAACTGGATCACGAAGCCGGCAAGCTGGTCTACGAAGTGGACCTGACCGACACCACCGGCAAGAAGTGGGACGTGAAGCTCGACGCCAAAACAGGCGCCGTACTGGAAGACAAGCAAGACACCTGAGTTCGATCCCCAAAAAACGCGCCACCTCCGGGTGGCGCGTTTTTTTATGGGCGCTCGCCAGACCGTCACATAACCGTCATCGCGCCTTGCAATGATTCGCGCATGCGAACCTGTGAAACGTCCTACAGGCGCTTTGTCTGCGAGCCTCCATGAACCACAGCATCGATCACGCCCATCAGGATCCCGATCTGTTTGGCCTGCTTTACGGTTTCCGCTTTCTGCCCGGCGAAAAGGGCGAGCAGATTGACTCGGCCACCGCGCTTGCGTATCTGCAACAACCCGGCGATCCGCAAGCCTTTCTCTGGCTGCACCTGAACCTGGCCCACGCCGCCTGTGAGCGCTGGATGCAAGCCCACCTGGAATTGCCCGAAGAGTTCTTCGAAGCATTGCACGAAGGCTCGCGCTCCACGCGCATCGAGCACGTCGATTCCGCCCTGTTGGCGGTGGTCAACGACGTGGTGTTCAACTTCAGCAGCATGGTGTCGTCGGATATTTCCACGTTGTGGGTGTGCGCGCGCAGTCGCCTGCTGATCAGTGCGCGCCTGCAACCGCTGCACTCGGTGGATAAATTGCGCTCGTCGGTGAAAGCCGGTGAACGCTTCCGCTCGCCGCTGGAGTTGCTGGTGCATTTGCTGCGCGACCAGGGCGAAGTACTGACGCAAATCGTGCGCAAGACCAGCCTCAGCGTCGACCAGATCGAAGACCAGTTGCTGTCCTCGCGCCTGTCCACCAACCGCGCCGAACTCGGTGCCGCACGCCGCGTGCTGGTGCGTTTGCAACGCCTGCTGGCGCTGGAGCCGGGCTCGCTGTTGCGCCTGCTCAACCGGCCGCCGCAATGGCTGCAAAAGGAAGACGTGAAGGAGTTGCGCAAATCCACCGAAGAGTTCGCGCTGATCATCAACGACCTGACGGCCCTGGGCGAGCGCATCAAGCTGTTGCAGGAGGAGATCGCCGCCAACCTCAACGAACAGAGCAACCGCACCCTGTTCACCCTCACGGTGGTGACGGTGCTGGCGCTGCCGATCAATATCATCGCCGGTTTTTTTGGCATGAATGTGGGTGGGGTACCGCTGTCCACCGACCCGGAGGGCTTCTGGATCCTGGTAGCGCTGGTGGCGACCTTTACCTTGATTGCCGGGCGCTGGGCATTCAGAAAGCGCAAGGATTACTGAATGACGATCGTTCCCACGCTCCCGCGTGGGAATTCAGCCCGTGACGCTCTGCGTCCCCGTGCGCGGTTTTGGCTGTGCCTAATAGACCAGCGGCACCCGCATATCCCTTAAACACTGACCTGCCGCAGCATCTCTGTAACATTCTACAATGATCATGGGCGACATCCTCATCACACTGGATGCTCCGGCATGGCCACCCCTTCCCTGACTGCCTCGCCCCACGCCTCACCCACCGCCTCAACACCCCGCCTGGACACCAAGCCCGGCCTGGTGACGGTGATCATGTTCTTCGCCGTACTCGCCATGGGCCTGTTGTTCACCGCCTATAGCCTGATGCATGACATGCACGAACTGGGCACGGTGGTTACCACCTGGACGCCGTTCCTGCTGCTCGGCGTGGCGCTGTTGATCGCCCTGGGCTTCGAATTCGTCAACGGCTTCCACGACACCGCCAACGCGGTGGCGACGGTGATCTACACCAACTCGCTGCCGCCGCATTTTGCGGTGGTGTGGTCGGGCTTTTTCAACTTTCTCGGCGTGCTGCTTTCCAGCGGTGCGGTGGCGTTCGGCATCATCGCGCTGCTGCCGGTCGAGCTGATCCTGCAGGTAGGTTCATCGGCCGGCTTCGCCATGATCTTCGCCCTGCTGATCGCCGCGATCCTGTGGAACCTCGGCACCTGGTGGCTGGGCTTACCGGCGTCGTCGTCCCACACCCTGATCGGTTCGATCATTGGCGTGGGCGTGGCGAATGCCTTGATGCATGGCCGCGACGGCACCAGCGGTGTCGACTGGAGCCAGGCCACCAAAATCGGCTACGCCTTGCTGTTGTCGCCGCTGATCGGCTTCGCATTTGCCGCCTTGCTGTTGCTGGCCCTGCGCGCCTTCGTGAAAAACCGCTCGCTGTATAAAGCGCCCCAAGGCGATACCCCACCGCCCTGGTGGATTCGCGGCATGCTGATCGTGACCTGCACCGGTGTGTCGTTCGCCCACGGCTCCAACGATGGGCAAAAAGGCATGGGCCTGATCATGCTGATCCTGGTGGGCACCCTGCCGATGGCCTACGCGCTGAACCGCACCATGCCCGCCGACCAGTCGCTGCAATTCGCGGCAGTCGCCGAGGTAACCCAGGCTGCATTGGTGAAGGCGGTGCCGCAGCCGGCACCCGCCGACTCCCGCGCAACCTTGTCGACCTATGTACGTACCAAGGAAGCCACACCGGAACTGGTGCCCGCCCTCGCCGCCATCACCGGCCATATCGGTGCCGAGGTCAAAGGCTATGGCTCCCTGGCCGCGGTACCGGCTGAAGCGGTGGGCAACGTGCGTAACGACATGTACCTGACCAGCGAAACCATTCGCTTGATGGACAAGGGCAAGGTCGGCGGTTTCGACGCCGATACCCAAGACAAGCTGCAGCTGTTCAAGCAACAGATCGACAGCGCCACGCGCTTTATCCCGCTGTGGGTCAAGATCGCAGTGGCCATTGCCCTGGGGCTTGGCACCATGGTCGGCTGGAAGCGCATCGTGGTGACGGTGGGCGAAAAGATCGGCAAGACCCATCTGACCTACGCCCAAGGCGCCTCGGCCGAAACCGTGGCGATGCTGACCATCGGCGCGGCCGACATGTTCGGTCTGCCGGTGTCGACCACCCACGTATTGTCATCGGGTGTGGCGGGAACCATGGTGGCCAACGGTGGCGGCTTGCAGATGCGCACCATCCGCAATTTGCTGATGGCCTGGGTGCTGACGTTGCCGGCGGCGATTGTGTTGTCGGGCAGCCTTTACTGGCTGTTCACGCAACTGTTCTGAGCCACGTTCGCCTCTAGAGATGCGCGTGCAGCGTGGCCGCCAGCCACTCCATGAACACCCGCACGCGCAAGGGCAAATGCCGCTGGCCGGCGTAGAGCAACGACACGTCCAGCGGCGGCGCCGGGTAATCCGGCAGCACCGCTACCAGCTCGCCGCTGCCCAACAATTCGCAGATGCCCAGCCGTGGCACTTGAATGATGCCAAAGCCCCCCAGGCACGCCGCTTGATACGCATCGGTGCTGTTGACGGTCACGCGCCCGGCCATCGGCAGCCGCTGCACCTTACCGCCCTCCACGTATTCGAACCCCGCCGAGCGTGCGCCCAGCGGGCGTACGTAATGCACCAGTTGATGGTGCTCAAGGTCAGCCAGGGTTTCGGGCCTGCCGTAGCGCTGCACATACGCCGCGCTCACACAGTTGACCATGGGCAGGCTGCACACCCGCCGCGCCACCACGCTTTGATCGGGCTGGGCGCCCACGCGCACGACACAGTCGAAGCCTTCGGCGATCAGGTCCACCTGGCGGTCCGAGCTACTGATCTGCATGTCGATCAGCGGATGCCGCTCCATGAACGGGGGCAAGTTGGGCACGATCAAGGTGCGCGCCATCGCGTTGGGCATGTCCACCCGGATGCTGCCGGCCAATTGGGTTTCGTCCTGTCGGAACAGCCCTTCCAGTTCCTCCATATGCGCCAGCAAATCCTTGCTGCGCTCATACAAAACCCGGCCGTCCTGGGTGGCCTGCACCCTGCGCGTGGTGCGTTGCAACAGGCGCGCACCGAGCAGTTCTTCTAGAGTCCGCACCTGCTCGGACACGGTGGAGCGCGGCAGGCCAAGGCTCTCGCCAGCCTGGGTGAAACTCGACAGTTCGGTGACACGCACGAACGTGCGCAGCAGCTCCAGTTTATTCATGGGATTGTTCGCCTTGCCCGACCAGTGATTCCGATATAGCCATGTTTATCACGTTGCCGGCGTACAAATACACTCAGTCCCACCATCACCTCAGAGGACTGCAGCATGACCACACGTAAAATCGCACTGATCACCGGCGCCAGCCGCGGCTTGGGCAAAAGCGCTGCACTGCATCTGGCAGCCCAAGGCGTCGATATCATCGGTACCTACCACAGCAAGGCCGATGAGGCCCAGGCGTTAGTGGCGCAGATCGAACAACTGGGCGGCCGCGCTGCCATGGTGCAACTGGACGTGAGCCAGAGCGCGACCTTCGCAGGTTTCATCAATGAAGTTACCGGCGCGCTCAAGGATGTTTTCGCACAGGACCGCTTTGATTTTCTGATCAACAATGCCGGTATCGGCCTGCATGCAAGCTTTGCCGAAACCACCGAAGCCCAGTTCGACCAACTGGTGGCGATTCATTTCAAGGGACCGTTTTTTCTCACACAGAAGCTGTTGCCGTTGATTCGCGACGGTGGGCGCATTCTCAATGTGTCCAGCGGCCTGGCGCGTTTCAGCCTGCCGGGCTACGCCGCCTACGCGGCCATGAAAGGCGCGATGGAAGTGCTGACCCGCTACCAGGCCAAGGAACTGGGCGCGCGTGGCATCAGCGTCAATATCCTAGCCCCCGGCGCGATTGAAACCGACTTCGGCGGTGGTGCGGTGCGCGACAACGCTGACATCAATGCCATGGTCGCCAACAACACCGCCCTGGGCCGCGCCGGTTTACCCGACGACATTGGCGGCGCCATCGCGCTGCTGCTGGCCGATGGCAGTCATTGGATCACCGGCCAGCGCATTGAGGCTTCCGGCGGCATGTTCCTGTAGGCGCCTGGCGCTCACAGGGAAATCGGGGTCTTGCTGGCAATTCTGTCGCGTATCACGTCATAGCCCCAGTGATAGACGTAGGTGTACGGCAGGAAAAACAGCAGCACCCCGATGTCGAGGATGAAGGCGTCCAACAGGCTGATCTTCATCAAGGCGGCAATCAAGGGCACCGCCAGCAGGATCAGGCCACCTTCGAACAGCAGCGCGTGCAGCACCCGCGTCCAGCCGCCGCCGGGCAGTTGCAGGCGCACTTTAAGGCGGTCGAAGACGCTGTTGAAAATGACGTTCCAGCTCAGCGCCAGCAAGCTGATGCCCAGGGTCACCGCGCCCATTTCCAGGGCCGGCCGGCCGGTCACCCAGACCAGCAAGGGCGTACAGATCAACAAAGCCAAACCCTCAAAACCCAGGGCTTGCAGAACGCGTTCAGTCATCGATTTGGTAGGGTTCATGACCCGGCTCCGTGAAGGACGATGGTTGCCATGATTACCCCTTGAGCCGATACTTCATAACTAATAACCATCGATCAAGGCGATACTCATGGCGTCCCATGAAGTGCTCCAGGCGTTTGTCCAGGCGGCGACCCAAGGCTCGTTTTCTGCGGCGGCACGCAAGCTGGGCAAGAGCCAGTCCACCATCAGCGCGGCGGTGGCCAGCCTGGAGATTGACCTGGACGTGATGCTGTTCGATCGCAGCAGCCGCAAACCGACGCTGACCCCGGCCGGCCAGGTGTTGTTGCAGCGCGCGGAGCAGGTGCTGGAGGCCAGCAGCCGGCTGGAGCTGGCGGCGAGCCAATTGGCCCAGGGCTTGGAGCCGAAGCTGAGTATCGCCATGTCCGATACTTACCAGTCCGACCACTTCGAGGTGGCACTCAGCGCCTTTGAACAACGCTACCCGGACCTTGAGTTGGAATGCCTGATCGCTGAATGCGAAGACTTGATCGCCTTGGTGCAAAGTGGCCGCACACACATCGCGTTTATCGAACAGCAGGAGGTTTACCCGCCGGACCTGACGTTTGCCCCCGTTGAAGAACGTACCGAAATCGCGCTGTTCGTCTCGCGTAAACACCCGTTGGCAAGCCTGGCCAAGGTTCACCCGCAGACGCTGCAGCTGCACCGGGAGTTGCGCCTGGCGAGCATCATCAATCCCAATGAAAATCGCGGCACCCAGCGCGTATGGTCGGCCCCCAGTTACCTGATGTTGATGGAGATGGCGCAACTGGGCTTCGGCTGGGCTCCGATCCCGCGCTGGCTGGTGGAGCGTTTTGGCGGTGGGCAATTGGTTGAACTCAAGGTGCGCAGCTGGCCCCGCTCGGTGGCGGTGGATGCGGTGTGGTCGCGACAGAACCCACCGGGGCCGGCGGGCAGTTGGTTGCTGGGCAAGATGCTCGAGTGAGTCACTGTTGATGGGCCTGGAGTTCGGCCAGGCGTTGCTCGAGGAAGCGCTGCTCAGGGGTTTGCCGGGTCAACGTCAGCGCCCGCGCATAGGCGGCGCGCGCTTCATCAACCCGCCCCAACTGTCGGCAGAATTCACCCCGCGCCGAATGCGCCAAGTGGTAATCCTGTAACTCACCGCGCTGCAGAATGCCGTCTACCAGCGCCAGGCCCGCTAACGGCCCCTGCCCCATCGCCACTGCCACCGCCCGGTTCAGCTCGATCACCGGCGACGGCACGGCCCGAAGCAAGACATCGTAGAGCCCGACTATCTGCGGCCAGTCGGTTGCCTTTGCATTCGGCGCCTCAGCATGTACGGCGGCAATCGCCGCCTGCAGGCAATACGGCCCGAAGCGCGGTGTCGTCAGCGCCTGTTCCACCAGTGCGCAGCCTTCAACAATCAAGGACGCGTCCCACAGCGAGCGGTCCTGTTCATTCAGCAACACCAGTTCACCGCTCGCCGAAGTGCGCGCCGGCCGACGCGATTCATGCAGCAGCATCAGCGCCAACAAGCCCATGACTTCGGGCTCCGGCAACAGCTCCATCAGCAAACGGCCGAGGCGAATGGCTTCGCGGGTCAAGTCTTCGCGCGTGAGGTCGGCGCCGGTGGAGGCCGAATAGCCCTCGTTGAACACCAGGTAAATCACGCGCAGCACGCTGTCGAGGCGCTCTGGCAACTCGGCCAGGGACGGCACTTGATAGGGAATTTTCGCGTCACGGATCTTGTGCTTTGCCCGCACGATGCGTTGCGCGATGGTGACCGGCGTGGCGAGAAACGCGCGGGCGATTTCTTCGGTGCTCAGGTCGCAGATTTCGCGCAAGGTCAGCGCCGCCTGGGCGTCGGCCGCCAGGGCCGGGTGGCAACAGGTGAAGATCAGGCGCAAGCGGTCGTCTTCCACGTCTTCAGCACTCCAGTCAGCCGCCTCCAGCGCATCCGCCTGCTCCTGCAACAACGGGGTAAACCGCGCCTGGCGACGCAAGCGGTCAATGGCCTTGAAGCGTCCGGTCGACACCAGCCAGGCCCGTGGATTATCCGGTATGCCGTCGTGGGGCCAGCGTTGCACGGCGACGAAAAATGCCTCGTGCAAGGCCTCCTCGGCCAGGTCGAAATCACCGAGCAGGCGAATCAGCGTCGCGAGTACGCGGCGTGATTCGCTGCGGTAAATACGCTCGACCTGCAGGTTATGCGTCATCGCGCCAGGTTCAACTCACGCACGGGACGCACTTCCACACTGCCGACCCGCGCTGCCGGAATGCCACCCGCCACCTGGATGGCTTCATTCAAATCCTTGGCCTCGATCAGGTAGAACCCGGCGAGCTGTTCCTTGGTTTCGGCGAAGGGTCCGTCGGTGATCGAAAGCTTGCCATTGCGCATGCGCACGGTGGTGGCGGTGCTGACCGACTCCAGCGGCTCGGCGGCGAGCATGCGGCCGCTTTTTTGTATCGCCTCGGCGTAAGCGAAACACTCGGTGTCAGCCGGGCTGTCGGGCGAGGTGTGCAACACCTGTTCGTTGCTGTAGATCAGGCACAGGTATTTCATGGCGT
Organism: Pseudomonas sp. R2-37-08W; assembly: GCF_003851705.1. Lineage (NCBI taxonomy): Bacteria > Pseudomonadati > Pseudomonadota > Gammaproteobacteria > Pseudomonadales > Pseudomonadaceae > Pseudomonas > Pseudomonas sp. R2-37-08W. Next base: position 4,424,159 of record NZ_CP027728.1, read on the forward strand.
TCTCCGTGTTCGGATGACTGACTATAGTCCGCAACGCTCAAGGCTTGAGGTCGAACAGCGCAGTGCCGCTTTGCATATCGAAAGGCGCCGACCAGTGTTCATGCACCACTTTCCACTGACCATCGATACGCTGATAGCCGGCAGTGACGCGCATCCAGCATGCCTTCACCTCGCCATCCGGCCCGGCGCCGCCGCAGTGGGCGAGCCAATGGGCAAACGCGCTGTCTTGCGCCTCCACGATGTGCAACTCATGAAACTCGAAAATACCCGGGCCGGGGCAATGCTCCATGCACGCCTCCCAGTGCGCGCGATAGGCCGCCTTGCCCTTGAATTGCAGGGCGGTGACGGCGTCGAACGAGACGATATCGTCGGCGTAAAAGCTGACAATCTTATCGATATCACGGCTGACGACGGCGTGCTTCCATTGCTCGATCAGACTGTTGATTGCAGTGCTCATGGCGATGACTCCTTGGGTTGGAAAATCACGAAAGACACCCTTAGTCGAACGCACTGCAGGCAAATCGACAGTCCGCACAAAAATAATGTCGCCTCCGGCAAAAACGCTAGAATCCGCCCTCTTTGTAGGATTTCGGATATGCCGCACATGGAAACCCGCCTCGTCCCCTATCAGGCGCTGAATGCTGTACAAAAACAGCAGCTCGACGGCCTGGAAGTCAATCCAGAACAACTGGCATATTCGGGTGATATCTATTGCGCGCTGAACAGCCTACTGGTCAACCCCAACCCCGACGCTATCAAAGGCTTCGCCCTGCTCGCCGACGAGCGGCCGGTAGCCTTCCTGCTCCTCAAACGCCCACCTTGCCTGCCCCATTGGGCCGACGAACACAGCGCGACGCTGCATGCGTTGCAGGTCGATCGGCATCAGCAGGGTCGTGGGTTTGGCAAGGCGTGTTTGCAGGCACTGCCGGAGGTGGCGCTACAGGCGTGGCCGCAGATCAGGGCACTGGAATTGTCGGTGGATGCGGACAATGAAGCGGCGATGGGGTTGTATCTGGCAGCCGGTTGGGTGGATAGCGGTGAGGCTTACAGGGGAAGGATTGGGTATGAGCGCAGGTTGAGATGGGTGTTTAGTCAGTGTGGAATTGACAATGCCAAAATGTAACGTATATATAACTTAACGACAGCAAAGTAACGCATATGCGACATGGACACTTCTGTAATTACTCAACGACTCGGCGTCCAGCTGCGCACCATGCGCTTGAATCGCGGATATAAGCAGGTGGATCTGGCGAAGTTGGCCGGAATTACCCGGCAAAAACTGATCGAAATCGAAAAAGGCAGCCTCTCGGTCTCGATGAATGCCTATGCTCGGGTGGTTGCCTCCTTGGGCAGCGAATTCAAATTGGTGCCTGTGACCTTGCCGACCCTGGAGGAACTGGAGGACTTGTTCAATGAATAGCCCCACGCTACGCGTCCATACGCCTCAAGGGGACAGCGGCAGCGTGCTGGTCGGTGCTCAAGACTATTTGTTCCGGTATAGCGATAACGCAAAAGCCGACAGCGCAATCAGCCTGTCGATGCCCGTCCGCGCGGAAGAATACCGTCGCCGGGACCTGCACCCTATCTTTCAGATGAATTTGCCCGAAGGCTACGTGCTGGAGCAACTGCGCAATCGCCTTGCCAAAACGATGAAGGTCGACCCGATGTTGCTGTTGGCGCTCTCGGGAAGCAGCGCGCCAATCGGTCGGGTTTTCGTATCTTCTGAACAGGTGAACGAGCTGATCCATCGCAACAGCCCCCACACAACCGGAGAAAATCTCGACGAAATTCTTGCGTGGGACGGCGCGGAAGATCTGTTCGTCGAGCTGGTGGATCGCTACATCCTGCGAGCAGGTATATCCGGTGTGCAACCCAAAGTATTGGTGCCGGAAAAACCACAAACGCCCGAACAGAAATTCACCTCGAAAACCGACGATCTGATCATTAAAAGCGGGCGCGACGAGTTTCCGGGGTTGGCCATCAATGAATACCTGTGCATGTCCATTGCCCGAGACGCGGGCCTGCCCGTACCGCCGTTTTATCTGTCCCGCAACCATAAGCTGTTCATCATGCGGCGCTTCGATCGGGACGCACAGCTCAACCCACTGGGCTTCGAAGACATGACCGCGCTGATGGGCCTGTCCGCCGAGCAAAAGTACACCAAGAGTTACGCCGCCATAGCCAAGGCTGTACGCGTGTTCTGCGCCCCGGCGCATCAACGCAGTTCGCTGGACCAATTGTTCGATAGCGTAGCGCTGAGTTGCATCGTGGGTAATGGCGATGCCCATCTGAAGAATTTCGGCGTGCTCTATAGCAATCCGGTGAAATCAGATACGCGGTTGGCACCGGCCTACGACATCGTAAACACCACCGCTTACATCCCGGAAGACTCACTGGCATTGGACCTGAGCGGAAATAAATCGTTATTCGCCTCGCGCCTGGGCATCCTCGAATTTGCCAGAACCTGCGAAGTCGAACATCCCGAGGAGCGTATCCAGGCGCTGTTGCAGACCCTTGAAATAGTGCTCAAGCGCGAAGATGACTACTGCCGGTTGGCACCTGAGGTGGCGAGCGCCATACGTCAATCCGCTCAAGGTTATCAAAATAGCTTCGGGGGCTGAGTCGCCCCCGGTTCTGGCTCTCAGGCTTTCTGTCCAACCGGCAGCCAGATTTCCACCGTCCCGGTGCCCTTTTTCCCGTCAAAGTCCGCACTGTAGCGCTCGAAATCCGCGCCCATCACCTTGTAGCCCGAATGCGGCAGCCATTCGAACATGATGCGCTCGTACGTCTGTTCCAGCGCCCGCACAGGCCCGTAATGCGTGAACACGGCGTAATTGAGCGGCGCAATTTCGATGAACTGGAAATTGCTCGGCACATCGCCCTTGGTCGGGACTTCAACACCGGCCATGTAGTCGAATTCGCCGTGCTTGGGGTTATGGCAAACACCATACGTCACGCCGCCGACGCGCTTTTTGATGTCCTTGATGCACGTGTCGAACAACTCCCACAGATTGGGGATATCGCCCACGGTAGCCTTCGAATAGCGCCCCTGGACGCCGGCGATCACCATGGCCTTGCCGGCTTCCATGCGTGGTTCCAACGGTTGTTTTGTCTGCTGATCCATACGAACAGTCTCCTTCTTATGAGGGAACAAACCCGCATCGAGTATAGGGGCATATCCGCGTCGCGCTCCATGTGGAAATTTTTCCTACGCATCTGGACAACTGGCCATCATCGACCGTATTGTCTGCCCGCAGGCCACCGCAGTGGCCGACGTCGCTCGGACGGTTCCGGGCGCTTACGTACCTCGAGGCAACAATGGCAGACCAAGGTTCGCCGCGCCGCTTTGCGCGCATAGATCGACTCCCCCCCTACGTGTTCAATATCACTGCCGAGCTGAAGATGGCTGCGCGTCGGCGCGGCGAAGACATCATCGACTTGAGCATGGGTAACCCCGACGGCGCCACGCCCCCGCACATCGTGGAGAAAATGGTCACCGTCGCCCAGCGTGAAGACACCCACGGCTACTCCACGTCCAAAGGCATTCCGCGCCTGCGCCGGGCGATTTCGCGTTGGTACAAAGATCGTTATGAGGTGGACATCGACCCCGAGTCGGAAGCCATCGTCACCATCGGTTCCAAAGAAGGCCTGGCGCACTTGATGCTGGCCACCCTGGACCAGGGCGATACCGTGCTGGTGCCCAACCCCAGCTACCCGATTCACATTTACGGTGCGGTGATTGCCGGCGCCCAGGTGCGCTCGGTGCCGCTGGTGCCCGGCGTGGATTTCTTCGCCGAGCTTGAGCGGGCGATTCGCGGCTCGATCCCCAAGCCGAAAATGATGATCCTCGGCTTCCCGTCCAACCCCACCGCGCAGTGCGTGGAGCTGGATTTCTTCGAGCGCGTGATCGCCCTGGCCAAGCAGTACGACGTGCTGGTGGTGCATGATTTGGCCTACGCCGACATCGTCTACGACGGCTGGAAAGCCCCGTCGATCATGCAAGTGCCCGGCGCCAAGGACATTGCGGTGGAGTTTTTCACCCTGTCCAAGAGCTACAACATGGCCGGCTGGCGTATCGGCTTCATGGTGGGCAACCCGGAACTGGTCAACGCCCTGGCGCGGATCAAGAGCTACCACGACTACGGCACCTTCACTCCGCTGCAAGTGGCGGCGATTGCGGCGCTGGAAGGCGATCAGCAGTGTGTGAAAGACATTGCCGAGCAGTATCGTCAGCGCCGTAACGTGCTGGTAAAGGGTCTGCATGAGCTGGGCTGGATGGTGGAAAATCCGAAGGCGTCGATGTATGTCTGGGCCAAGATTCCCGAGCAGTATGCCGCCATGGGCTCGCTGGAGTTTGCCAAGAAACTGCTGCTGGAGGCGAAGGTGTGTGTATCGCCGGGGATTGGCTTTGGTGAGTATGGTGACGATCACGTGCGCTTCGCGCTGATCGAGAACCAGGACCGGATTCGCCAGGCGGTGCGGGGAATTCGCGGGATGTTCCGGGCGGATGGGCTGGTAGCAAAACCCGGCGTCTGACTCGGTCAAAAAGTGGGAGGGGGCTTGCCCCGGTACAAACCGGGGACATCGTTTACATTTCTAACCGGGGACATGGTTTACAGGTTAATACGCATGATCAGGAGGTAACTGATCATGCCCTGGAACCAAGAGTCTCCGATGAATCAACGAATCAGACTGGTCGCTGACTGGCTTTCTGGTAATTACACCAAAAGCCAGCTGGCGCGCCGCTTTAACGTAAGTCGGCCTACCGTCGACAAATGGATCGGCCGGCACAATGGCGATTTAAAGTCTTTAGCCGAACTGTCCCGACGCCCTCACAACAGCCCCAATAAAACCGACGATGAAATCCTGGCCCGTGTGGTGGCGATGAAGGAGGCGCACGATAAATGGGGTCCGAAGAAGCTTCTCGAGCTATTGCGACTTGAAGATCCCTCCATCGCCTGGCCTTCCCCAAGTACAGCAGGCCAATGGCTTGATCGACTTGGGCTCGTCCAAAAGCGGCGCTTCAAGCGCAGACACGGTACTTCCCCTGTAGCAATGCGCGAGGCCAACGAACCTAACCAGACATGGTGCGCCGACTACAAAGGGCAATTCAAAATGCATAACGCGCAGATGTGCTTCCCTTTGACCATCACAGACCACGCGTCCCGGATGATTTTGGCGTGCAGGGCTCATTCAAAGATCAAGACTGAACCTGTTAAACACGCCTTTGAGAGACTGTTTGAAGAGTACGGCATGCCCGAAGTTATTCGGTCGGACAACGGTGTTCCGTTTGCCTCTCCTGGCCTGGCAAGAATGTCCACGCTGGCAGTTTGGTGGATACGTCTGGGCATCTATCCGGAGCGCACCATGCCAGGAAGACCGGCCCAAAATGGTCGCCATGAGCGGATGCACCGTAGCTTGAAACTGGAGCTGCCCTTAGGAGAAAACTTAATCGAGCAGCAGCTTTTGCTGGAGCATTTCAGGCATGAGTTCAATTACGTGCGCCCTCATGAAGCGCTCGGCATGAAGCGTCCAGGGGACGTGTATGTGCCGTCTACCCGGATTTACCCAGGATGCTTGCCGGATGTGGAGTATCCGTCCGAAATGAAGGTTCGAAGCGTCAGACAGGACGGGTCGATCAAGTGGAACGGCAAGTTGGTATTTATCAGCGAGGCATTGTCTGGGGAACGGATAGGACTCAGAGAAGCTGAAGATGATGTTTGGGATCTGTACCTATGTGATTATCCCTTGGGGAGATTTGGACGCGGTATGACCCGCGTCCAGGCCTCAAATGTGTAAACGATGTCCCCGGTTTCAGTTGTAAACGATGTCTACGGTTCTACACCCCGATGGCGGTGGATCAGTCACCACATGCAGTGGCTGACACCCTGCTATCGGGGGCAAGCCCCCTCCCACACTTGATTGGGTTTCCAGCTTTGTTGGGTGGTGTGGCTTACACCACCAACGACAGCAGCATGATGAAGATCAGCGCCACCACGGACAGAATGGTTTCCATCGCCGTCCAGGTCTTGAATGTCTCGGCCACGGTCATGTTGAAGTACTGCTTCACCAACCAGAACCCCGCGTCGTTAACGTGCGACAGGATCAACGACCCCGCCCCCGTCGCCAACACCAGCAGCTCGCGGTTAACCCCTGGGATCATGCCCACCACCGGCACCACGATGCCCGCGCCGGTAATGGTTGCCACGGTTGCGGAGCCTGTGGCCACACGAATCACCGCCGCCACCAGCCACGCCAGCAGGATCGGGTTGATCTGCGCATTCACCGCCATGTGGCCGATCACGTCGCCCACGCCGCTGGTCACTAGCATCTGCTTGAAGCCGCCACCGGCACCGATGATCAGGATGATCGCGGCGGTCGGCGCAAGGCTGGCGTCGAGCAGTTTGAGGATCTGCTTGGAATGGATGCCCTGGCGATGGCCGAAGGTGTACAGCGACAGCAGCAACGCCAGCAACAGCGCGGTGATCGGGTGACCGATCATGTCCATCCAGTTGCGCACCACGTTGCCTTCGGCGAACGCGATATCGGCGAAGGTTTTGAGCAGCATCAAAAACACCGGCAGCAGCACGGTGACCAGGGTGATGCCGAAGCTTGGCAGCGATTTGTTATCGGTCTTGCGGGCCAGTTGATCCACCAGTTCCTGGGACGGATTGCCCGGAATGTACTTGGCGATGAACGTACCGAAGATCGGGCCGGCGATAATGGCGGTGGGCAGTGCGACGATCAGGCCATACAGGATGGTCTTGCCGATATCCGCGCCAAACACGCCGATGGCCAGCAGCGGGCCCGGGTGCGGCGGCACCAGGCCGTGCACTGCCGAGAGGCCGGCGAGCAGCGGAATACCGATCTTGATCAGCGACACACCGGTGCGGCGCGCAACGATAAACACCAGCGGGATCAGCAGCACAAAGCCGATCTCGAAGAACAGCGGGATGCCCACCAGGAACGCGGCGAACATCATGGCCCACTGGACCTTGTCCTTGCCGAAGGCGCGGATCAACGTCTGGGCGATCTGATCGGCGCCGCCGGACTCGGCCATCATCTTGCCGAGCATGGTACCCAGCGCGAGGATGATGCCGACAAAGCCGAGCACACCGCCGAAGCCGTCCTGGAACGCCTTGATGATCTTGTCCACGGGCATGCCCGAGGTCAGGCCGAGGAAACCGGCCGCGATGATCAGTGCAATGAACGGGTGCACCTTGAACTTGGTGATCAGAACGATCAACCCGATGATAGTGACTACTGCGTCTAGCAGCAGGTATGACTCGTGGGACATGCCAAACATGGGGGGTCTCTCCTGTTTGTTGTTGTTATTAAAGCGGGTGTTGAACTTCCTGCCGGGGATAGCGCTATCTTTCCGGCAAAAAATTAGTGATTAGGTTCAAAGCCGTGCTTGAGCCACCAAGTGTTGGTCTGCTCGGCCAGCTCCTCGACGCTGTCTTCGCTGGCGTTGAGAGCCAGGGTCAGCGGCTCGCCCTTGGGTGATTCAAGAGTGGCGAACTGGCTGTCGATCAGGCTGGCCGGCATGAAATGGCCCGGGCGATGGGACACGCGGTCGGCGGCCACTTCACGGGTCAGCTCCAGGAACACAAAGCCCAGGCCCGGCGCGGCTTCGCGCAGGTGATCGCGGTACTTCTTTTTCAGGGCCGAACAGGTGAGCACCGGATGCTCCCCGGCCTTGAGCGAACGGCGCAGTTCATCGCAGAGGATGTCGAGCCAGCCGGCGCGGTCGTCGTCGTTGAGGGGGTGGCCGGCGCTCATCTTTTCGATGTTCGCGGCGGGGTGAAAGCTGTCGCCTTCAATGGCGGTGGCGCCGTTCAGACGGCACAGGGCCTCGCTGACGCTGGTTTTGCCACAGCCGGCAACACCCATGATGACCAGGGCAGTAACAGGTTGACTCATAAACACCTCAGGACGCAGATAGCGCTACCTTTGCACAGCGTAAGGCTAGTGCAAAAACAGGCTTTTCCCGCGCCGTCTTGTCTTTTTTTATGGAGTGACGCGTGCATCCGCTCCAATCATTTGAACGGGATCAGGCAACCCAACGTTCAAGCATTTGCAGCCGTTTGGAGACAGCGCTACCTTAGTGCCTCGATTTTTGTTTGGCAAGCCGCCTGATGACCTCTAAGAACGATAAAAATACCCGTACCACCGGTCGCCCCACATTGAATGAAGTTGCCCGTCTGGCCGGCGTCAGCCCGATCACCGCCTCCCGCGCCCTGCGCGGTATCAGCACCGTCGCCGCCGAACTGGTGGAAAAAGTCCAGCAAGCCGCCGCCGCACTCAACTACGTGGTCAACCCCGCTGCCCGTGCGCTGGCGTCGGCCCAGAGCCATTCGGTAGTGGTGCTGGTGCCGTCTTTGTCCAACCTGCTGTTTATCGAAACATTGGAAGCCATTCATCAGGTGCTGCGGCCCAAGGGCTTTGAAGTGCTGATCGGCAATTTCCATTATTCGCGCGATGAAGAAGAAAACCTGCTGCGCAACTACATGGCCTACCAGCCTCGAGGTCTGCTGCTGACCGGGTTCGACCGCACCGAAAGCGCGCGACGGATGGTCGAGGCCAGCAACGTGCCCTGCGTATATATGATGGACCTGGACCCGAATGCCGGCGTGAACTGCGTAGGCTTCTCGCAGTTGGCCGCCGGGGAAACGGCAGCGGCGCATCTGCTCTCCCGTGGGTACAAACGCTTGGCTTACATCGGCGCGCAACTGGATCAACGCACGTTGCTGCGTGGCGAAGGTTTCCGCCGCGCCCTGCAAAACGCCGGCCTGTACGACCCGGCGCTGGAACTGCTGACCCCGCGCCCTTCGTCGGTCGGCCTGGGTGGCGAACTGTTTTTACAGCTGCTGGCGGCTCATCCCGATGTGGATGCGATCTTCTTCGGCAACGACGACCTGGCCCAGGGCGCCCTGCTCGAAGCCATGCGCCACGGCATCAACGTGCCGCAGCGCGTCGCGGTGCTGGGCTTTAACGACTTGCCCGCATCCTCCTTCATGGTGCCGCGCCTGAGCAGCATCAGCACGCCTCGCGAAGCCATCGGCCGGCGTTCGGCGGAGCATTTGCTGACGATCATGGCGGGTAACAAGATCGCCAAGCCGGTGGTGGATATGGGGTTTGAATTGCAGGTGCGGGAGAGTACCTGACCTGTAATACCGAACATCCTTCAATGTGGGAGCTTATTGCCTGCCCCCCCATGCTAAACATGGCTGTTTTTCCTCCCCCTACCTGTCAACTTTGACAGTAGGCAAGCGCCGGTGGGCGCCTTATAAGTACATCGTCAAGGATATCTCCTGACACTTGATTCTCACTGAAAAGGATCTTGCCATGTACTCGCTCACCTCCAATAAAACGCTGTTCGCCAAAGGTGTGATCGGCTGCAATATATCGATCCCCCCCACCCATTCACCTCAGAGTCAGTGACTCTTCAAAACGCGAGCGCTACCCGATTTTTAATCGTTGGCCACGACAGATCAAGGGGTCGAGCTGTATACATCTACCTAGATAAAGATATCTCCTGTGGAACTTTCAACATTGGGGAAGGCGAGAAAGTGTTTGCCTATTATTATCATAGTTACACGGAATTTGGATGGAGCTACTATGCGGAGAGTGGAACCTTCACGCTATCCAGTGTTGATTTCGCCAACTCGCTATTGGAGGGGACGTTTAGCTTCAACGCGCCAGGCATGAAAGGTGAACCGGAAATGAAGATAACGAACGGTGTTGTTAACCTGACTGGCCCTTCACGTTGAAGAAGTATTTTTTATTCATTTGACGCGCTAAGGGCCCTTCGCTTGCCAGAGAGCTCTTAACGCCAACGCCTGACAAGAACCTCGCCCCCCCACCCCATGCCTCTGCTAAATTGAACCCCTTGTCATCGCCAAGGAAGCACCATGGGACATTCACTGAAAATCTTGGGCCGCGCCTCCTCCATTAACGTTCGAAAAGTATTGTGGACCTGCCAGGAACTGGGTATCGACTACGTGCGTGAAGACTGGGGCATCGGCTTCAAGCCCACCCAATCCCCCGACTTTCTCGCCTTGAACCCCAATGCCCAGGTGCCGGTGCTGATCGACGACCATGGCGTGCTGTGGGAGTCCAACACCATCTGCCGCTACCTGGTCGGCCTCTATCAACGTACTGACCTGCTGCCCGTCGAGCCCGCGCCACGGGCCCGCGTCGAACAATGGATCGACTGGCAAGCGGTCGAACTCAACCGTGCCTGGGGCGATGCGTTCACCGCGCTGGTGCGTAACAATCCCGACGGCCTGGACGCAACACAGATTGCCGCCGCCGTGCAACGCTGGAACAGCGTGATGGGCATTCTGGAACAACAGTTGGCCAAGACTGGCGCTTACGTAGCCGGCGATGAATTCACCCTCGCCGATATCCTGATCGGCCTCTCGGTACACCGCTGGCAGGTGACGCCCATGGAGCGTCCGCCCTACCCCGCCATCGCGGCGTATTATCAACGACTCGGCGGGCAGCATGCAGGCTTCAAGACCTTCGCGCTCGACGGCCATAATTGAACAAGGACACACCATGAACGGACTCAACGTACTGCTGACCGGCGCCTGCGGCAAAATCGGCAAGACCTTTTTCGAGGCGTCGAAAGACCGCTACCGCTTCACCTTGACCGACCGTGTCGAGCCGGACTTCGCGCTCGGCGAACACCGCTTCGTGCACGCTGACCTGAGCGACAAATCCGTCCTCGCCAGCCTGCTCGAAAACATCGAGGTGGTTGTACACCTCTCGGGTATCCCGGACCCCGATGCGTCGTTCGAGGAGCTGCTACCCAATAATATCCTCGCCACCACCTACCTGTTCGAGGCCGCCGTGGCCGCCGGCGTGCAGCGCCTGGTATATGCCAGCAGCGCGCAAGCTGTCGAAGGTTATCCGGTAGACCGTGAGATCACCCCCGACATGCAAGTGATGCCCGCCAACCTGTATGGCGTGACCAAATGCTACGGTGAGGCGCTGTGTGGCTATTACGCGGCCAAAACTCCGCTCTCGACCATCGCCGTGCGCATTGGCGCGTTTGAGTTTCCCCAGCACGCCGACCTGAACAACGCCCGCGATCTCAGCGCGTGGCTCAGCCCGCGCGATGCGGTGCAACTGCTGCAGTGCGCGGTGGACACCCGCGATGTGAAACACCTGGTCGCCCATGGCATTTCCAATAATCGCTTCAAGCGCCTGGACCTGAGCGAAACCACACGTGTGTTGGGTTACCAACCGGTGGATGATGCGTTCCAGGTCTTTGAAATCCCCATCACTTACTGAGTGTTCTGACCCATGCCTGCACGCTCCACCACTGACGGCATCGACCCGACCCGCGCCGCCCACATCAGCGCACGTATCGACCGCCTGCCCGCCGTCGCCAGCATCTGGCGCCTGGTGGCATTGCTGTCGATCGGCGGTTTTTTCGAGCTGTATGACCTGTTCCAGACGGCCTATATCAGCCCAGGCCTGATCAGCGACGGGATTTTCCACACGGGCAGCCAGGGCGTATTTGGCTTTTCCGACCAGGCCGCGTTCGCCTCGGCCACCTTCCTCGGCCTGTTCCTTGGCGCCAGCCTGCTGAGCCCCATCGCCGATCGTTTCGGGCGCCGGGCGATCTTCACCTTTGCGCTGATCTGGTACACCGTCGCCACGGTGCTGATGGGCATCCAGACGTCCGCCCTGGGCATTATCTGCATGCGCTTTCTGGTGGGGATCGGACTGGGTATTGAACTGGTGACGATCGACGCCTATCTGTCGGAACTGGTGCCCAAGCGCATGCGCAGTTCGGCGTTTGCCTTTGCGTTTTTCATCCAGTTCCTGTCGGTGCCGGCGGTGGCGCTGATGTCATGGTGGCTGGTGCCTCAGGCGCCGTTCGGGATTTCCGGTTGGCGCTGGGTGGTGCTCAGCAGTGCAGTCTTTGCATTGTTTATTTGGCAACTGCGCAAGCGCCTGCCGGAATCACCGCGCTGGCTGGCGCAGAAAGGTCGTTTCGAGGAAGCCGGAACGATCATGGACACCCTTGAAGCGCGCTGCCTGAAGGATCACGGCAAGCCTCTGGATGCGCCGGAACCCGAGGCTGTCAGCGTGCAGGGCAGCGGCCGTTTCGCCGATATCTGGCAACCGCCCTACCGCCGTCGCGCCTTGATGCTGATCGTCTTCCATGTGTTCCAGGCCATCGGTTTCTTCGGCTTTGGCAACTGGTTGCCCGCCTTGCTGTCGGGCCAGGGCGTCAGCGTAACCCACAGTCTGCTCTACGCGTTTATCATCACGCTCGCCTATCCGCTGGGCCCGCTGCTGTTCGTGAAGGTCGCCAACCGTTTTGAGAACAAGTGGCAGATTGTCGGCTCGGCCTTGGGCGCGGTGATCTTCGGCAGCCTGTTCGCCGTGCAAACCACGGCGGTGGGGCTGATCTTCTGTGGGGTGATGATCACCTTCTGCAACGCCTGGCTGAGCTTCAGCTATCACTCGTATCAGAGCGAATTGTTTCCCACCAATATTCGTGCGCGGGCGGTAGGGTTCTGCTACTCGTTCAGCCGCTTGTCCACGGTGTTCAGCAGCCTGCTGATCGGTTTTATCCTCGAACACCTGGGCACACCGGGCGTGCTGGCGTTTATCGCGAGCAGCATGTTGATTGTGATGATCACCATCAGTTGGTTCGGGCCGCGAACGCGTAACCTGGCACTGGAGAATATCGCCCACTGACGGCAAGGGTTGGCCGTCGACAGGACAGTGTTTGCCGCGACGGCGGCTTGCCCCCCAATAAAAACGGGCACGTCGTGCCCGGCATGCTAATTGCTCCAGCTGTCACACCGAACATTCCCCCAGGTGACCGATCATGCTGGTTAACAACGACACCCAAGCCGCGTCGACCGTCCAACAGCTCAAGCGCTCCGACATGGACCCGGCCAACGCCGCTGCCAGCGCGCTGTACAGCGGCGCCCTGCAAACGGCGCAGCAAAGCGTGACGGTGCCGGCCGCCCAGAAGGACCTGGACAAGGCGAGCGATCGCATCGACGAGGCCTTCGCCAAGACCCGCGTGCAGTTGCAAGCCACAGCGACGACCTCCGGGGCGCGGGCTGAACTCAGTGAGTACATGAGCAAATCCCCGGCCGAGCGCATCCGCGAGCAGTTGCTAAAGGAGCAGGGGATGACAGAAGAGCAAGTGCAGGCCCTGCCGCAGCAACAACAGGACGCGATTGCCAGGCAAGTGGCGGAACGTTTAAAGGAGCAGCAACAGCAGCAGGTAGCGGCGAAGGCGGCTGCTCCACAGGCCCAGGCAGTGAAAGACACCCTGGCAGCAATCTAAGCCACACAGCTGAACAAAAAATGTGGGAGGGGGCTTGCCCCCGATAGCCATAGGTATCTACACAACTTTTGGCGTGGCCTGAACCTGTGACGGCTCGGGAGCCGAAGCCTCTCTAACTGATGCTCCGCGACCTAAATGTGGGAGGGGGCTTGCTCCCGATGGCGGCCTGACAGCCGACTAGGATGTTGGATCAAGGCGAGTACATATCCGTTGCTGCGGTAACGGCGGCTTAGGGTTCCGCCCTTACGGCGTCTCACTTTTGAAAAGCGCAAAAGTAAGCAAAACGCTCTTGCCCCACCACTCGGCACCTCGCCTAGGCTCGGTGTGCCCGTAATCCGACATTGATTTGGGGGGCCGCCGCCACGCGCCATCCATGGCGCGGGGCGGCTAAACCGGCATCCCTGCCGGTTTACCCCCCAAATCACTGTCGAATTCCGGCCAGCGTGGTTTAACGGGGCGCCTAAGATCAAAAGCAAGATCAAGAGCGGCTCGCTTCGCATCGTGGTTACTTAGGCTGCTACAGAGTTGTGTAGATACCTATGCCCCGATAGCAGCGTATCAGCCACCGATTCATTGACTGATCCACCGCCATCGGGAGCAAGCCCCCTCCCACATTTTGAATTTCTTTCACATCAGGTCAGCGGCGTTTTCAGTTATCAGCCAGCATTGCCAGCAACGCATCGGCGGCCGCAGAAGGTGAGCGGTTTGGCGAGCCGACCAGGGCGAACTCGCGGTGTATCGGCACGCTCAGGGGCAGCACGCGCAGGCCCTGGCACTGGGTCGGCAGGGTCGTTTCCGGCACCAGGGTCACGCCGACATCCTCGCGTACCAGGCTGAAAGCGCTGCTCCATTCACGCACTTCGGCACGCACATCGCGCAGCGTCAGTCCGGCGTCGGCACTCAGGCTGCGGGCGTTTACGCTGCAGCCGCCGGTGGCAAGCACGAAGGGCTGCTCCAGCAACTGCGCAAGGTTCACCGTGACCTGCTGCGCCAGCGCGTGCCGGGCTGGCACCACCGCCAGCCAAGTGTCCCGCCCCAATAGCGTGGGGTTGCGCTCGGGTTCTGGGTTGAGTACCACGCCCAGGTCGACCAAGTCGGCGTCGAGCAAGGCATGCACTTCGTCGTCGGTGACCTCAAGGGTGGTGACCTCAATGCCCGGATACAGCTGCGCAAAACGCTGCAACCTGGGGCTCAGAAACTTCGCCAGTACCTGAGGGAAACACGCGATGCGCAGGTTCCCACGCAGCATGGGTCGGGCTTCCTCCGCGCGGCAGCGTATCGCCTGCAAGGCACCGAGCATCACCCGCGCCTGTTCGATCACACTCACCCCCAAGGCAGTGGGCAAGGTCTTGCGCGGCTCGCGGGTGAACAGTTGCACCCCCAACGCGATCTCCATGGATGCCATGGCCTGGCTGGCGGCGGACTGAGTCATGCCCACCCGTTCGGCAGCGGCGGTGATGCTGCCGTGATCGGCCACGGCCACCAGCAGGCGCCAATGCATCAAGTTCATCATGGCAGTAGCTGTCCTTATGGGTGGGGTATGAAGCTTTAATTTTACCCACGGTGCCATGCCCGCGAGACTGGCGCAAACCCGACATAGAGGCCCTCCATGAAACTGTATTTTTCCCCGAATGCCTGCTCGCTCGCCCCCCATATCGTGCTGCGGGAATTGGCCTTGCCCTTCGACCTGGTGCGCGTGGATAACCAAGCCAAGACCACGGCCGACGGCAGGGATTTCCTGCAGATCAACCCCAAAGGTTACGTAGCGGCACTGCAACTGGACAACGGCCAGGTGTTGACCGAAGCCAGCGCGATCCTGCAATACCTCGCCGACCTGAAGCCCGATGCCCATCTGGCCCCGGCCAACGGCAGCTGGGAGCGCGTGCGCTTGCAGGAATGGTTGAATTTCATCGCCACCGAAGTGCATGGCGGGCTGGCGGTATTTTTCAACACGGCAATCCAGGGCGAGGTGCGGGCGATGTTCCTGGCGACGTTGTTCAAACGCCTTGCGGTGCTGGTGCAAACGTTGGAGCAACAGGATTATTTGCTGGGCGCGCAGTATTCGGTAGCGGATGCGTATCTGTTTGTGGTGCTGCGTTGGGCGGCGGTTCATGGGATTGAACTGAATGAATGGCCGGCGTTGGCGGCATTTCAACAACGGGTGGGCAAGCGGCCCACTGTGGTTGCGGCCCTGGCAGCGGAAAATCCATGAGCGGTCAGGCAATCAAGTAGTGGCGAGGGAGCCGCTCCCTCGCCCCAGGGCTTATGGACCTTTGAACACAACCTGCTGCACATCGACCTTCTTCGGGATCAAGCCATTGGCGAAAAACAAATCGGCGGTGCGTTGCTGATTGGCGATGTCGACCGCCTGCAGCGGCCGGATCGGCTCGGGCGAGCGGTGTTCGAAGTAGCGTTTGACCACCGCCGGTTGCAGGCCCAGGGTCTTGGCCATCAGCGCGATGCTGTCTTCGGGTTGGTCCAGGGACAGACGCTGCGCCTTGCCGAGGGTTTGCAGGATGGTGGCAATGGCCTGGGGATTTTGCCGGGCAAACGCGCTGCTGGTCACGAAGAAGCTGCCGGCCGGATTGAGGCCCTCGCCGGTGCCCAACACGCGGGCGGCACCGTCGACCACGGCGGCCGAGTAGTAAGGGTCCCACACCACCCAGGCGTCCACCTTGCCTTGCTCGAACGCGGCGCGTCCGTCGGAAGGCGACAGGTACACCACGTTCACATCCTTCCACTGCAAACCGGCGCGCAGCAGGCTCTTGAGGAACAGGTTGTGCGCACTGGAACCCTTGAGCAGCGCTACACGCTTGCCCTTGAGTTCGGCCACGCTATGAATGGGGCTGGCTTGAGGCACCAGCACGGCTTCGGTTTTGCCCTCATTGGGCTCGACGGCGATGTACTGCAACTCGATACCGGCGGCCTGGGCGAAAATGGGTGGGATGTCGCCGATATTGCCGATGTCCAGGCTGCCGGCGTTCAGCGCCTCGATCAGCGGCGGGCCACCGAGAAACTCGGTCCACTGCACCTGGGTGCCGGGCAGCGCGGCTTCGAACAGCTTGTGTTCACGGGCGAGGACCATGCTTACCGAGCTTTTCTGATAGCCAATGCGCAACGTGGATGGATCGGCGGCCAGTGCCTTGGCGGCGACCAGCGAAAGAGCAGCGACAGCAATTATTTTCAGCATAAGAGCGCTTCCTTGACCTTAACGGCGGGTGCGGTTGGGCCCGGTATGTCGGGTGCTTCGAAGCAGCGATCCTAGCAAGCTCTCTTATTCATTAATAATATTAAAAAATCATCTATTTATAACTTTATATGCGGACTCGCAGGCCGATGTTTGCGCCCTGCCGGCAACGGCTACAATGCCCGCTTGTCCTTTCATTGGTTTGAACATGCACATCGAACGCTTGGCAGCGCCGCTATGGCCGCTGCTGAACAAGTTTTACCGCAGCCACAACTCGTCGATGAAGGCGCTCAAGGACGGGCAGTTGTGGGTGGCGAGGGACACGCAGATCGTTGCCGGGTTATGCCTGACCCCCGTGGTCGGTGGGCAATGGCTGACCGGCGTGTTCGTTGACCCGGCTTATCGCGGCCAGGGGCTGGCGGCGCGGTTGATCCACCTGGCAGTGGCTGAAGTGGACGATAACGTATGGCTGTTTTGCCACCCGGACCTTGAAGGGATGTATCAGCGTATGGGTTTTTCCCAGGACACGGTTTTGCCGCAATCGCTCAGTGAGCGGTTGGTGCGCTACAAGCGCAACAAACCGATGATCGCGATGGGCCTTCGATAACCTGATGGCTTGCGCCCGATAGCGGTGGGTAGGAGCAAGCCCCCTCCCACATTTAGACCTGTTGCAGTTTGCCGGTCATTCGTCGGCGGTTGGGTCCATTTCCGGGAACAGCACTTCGATAAATCCAAACTTGCTGAAGTCAGTAATCCGCGACGGGTACAACCGCCCGATCAGGTGATCGCACTCATGCTGCACCACCCGTGCATGGAAGCCGTCGGCGAAGCGTACGATCGGCTCGCCCTTGGGGTCGAAGCCTTCGTAGCGGATCTGCTGATAGCGGTCCACGGCGCCGCGCAGGCCGGGCACGGACAGGCAGCCCTCATACCCCTCTTCCAGCACCGGGCTGAGCGGTGTGATCAACGGGTTGATCAGGATGGTCTGCGGTACCGGTGGGGCCTCCGGGTAGCGTTCGCTGGCCTCGAAACCAAAGATCACCAATTGCAGGTCCACACCGATCTGCGGCGCAGCCAGGCCGACGCCGCCCACGTGTTCCATGGTCTGGAACATGTCGTCGATCAGTTGCCACAGCTCAGGGCTGTCGAACATTTCCGGCGGCACTGGCGGGGCGATGCGCAGCAGACGTTCATCGCCCATTTTCAGGATTTCACGGATCATTGATCAGGCTCAACGGTAAGAGGCTTGGAATGGTCCCGGCCCAGGCCGGAGACATGTTGTTTTTCACCGGCATGGCCCGGTTCGTCGATTTCCTTTTGGCCGGGGTCCTTGCCTTCGGCGGACATGTGTTCGATCACGGCGTTCATTTCCGCGCCGAGCAACAGCACGGCAGCGGAAATATAGAAGTACAAGAGCAACACGATGATCGCGCCGATACTGCCGTACATGGCGTTGTAGTCGGCGAAGGTTTTAACGTAGTAGCCAAAGCCGAGGGAAGCGACGATCCACACCACCACCGCCAATACGGAACCGGGGGTGATAAAGCGAAACTCCTGTTCGACATCCGGCATCACGTAATACATGAGGGCCACGGCAAACATCAGCAGGATCACGATCAGCGGCCAGCGCACGAGGGTCCACAGCGTGACGACGAACTCCTGCATACCGATCTGCCCCGCCAGCCATTCCATCACCTGCGGGCCGAGCACCATCAGCGCGGCGGCGGCGAGCAGCATGCCGGCGATGCCGATGGTGTAGAAAATCGACAGCGGGAAACGCTTCCAGATCGGCCGCCCCTCCACCACGTCATAAGCCGCATTCATCGCGCTCATCATCAGGCGTACGCCAGCGGAGGCGGTCCACAGGGCGATCACGATACCCACCGAGAGCAGCCCGCCCTTGGATTGCTGCAACTGGTCGATCACCGGGTTGACCTGCTCCAGTGCCTGGGGCGGCAATACCAGCTCCGACTGCAGGCGCAGCCAGGTGAAGAAGTCCGGCAGGTGCAGGAAACCGATCAGGGCAATCAGGAACAACAGGAAGGGAAACAACGAGAACAGCATCTGGTAGGCCAGCGCCGAGGCATAGGTGGGCATCTCGTCATCGACGAATTCCGTTACGGTGCGCACCAGCACCTTGTGCAGCTTGAGACCATCGAGTACCGGAAAAATCATAGCGTCTCCTTTCGCCGCAAAGAGGGTGAGGTCGCGGGCGACTCAGGGGCCGTTTTCTACATCAAAGTAGCCCATTTGGCGACTTTGAAACAATTTCTAAACTTTAGTTGCAGCCTTGGATACAAAAACGGCCATCCGTAGATGGCCGTCGGGCTGCTGGGATGAGCCAGCCGGACCGTCTTACTCGGTCGCTTTTTCACTGCGTCCTTGGTCTTGCCCACTGCCTGCTGTGCTTCGCCTTTCTTTTCCTGGATCACGCCTTCAGCACGCATTTTGTCGTTGTCCGTCGCCTTGCCGACACCTTGCTTGATGTTACCGGCGGCTTCATTAGCTACGCCTTTTACCTTATCGGAAGTGCTGCCCATGGTATTACTCCTGATAACAATCAAATGGTTTTAGGTCACTACGTAGCGGTTGACTGGACGCCAGGCGCCAGAGTTTCAATTATTTTTCAGCGCGCATTTGATCGAAAGGGGCAGGTTTGCCTTTATGTTTTGCCGCCAACCCACGAGAATGCCCGGCAGATTCAGGCTCGAACGCTGAATAACAGATCCCGTAGGAAGGTTATGAAACTCAATAAAGCACAGGCCATCGCCCGCAGAAACCAGGAACTGGGCGGTGCCGTACTCGGCGTCAACAACTGCCATTTCACCGACCTGGACCCCAAACGCAATATCTGGTGGTTCGACTTGCCAGTGGCGCGGATTGGCGTGGGCCAGTACGAGTGGATCCACCTGTTGATGCACAACGCCGAGACTGACCAACTGCTGCACCTGAAAGTGCCAACGGCGTTCCTGCGTGAGAACCTCGAAGGGCTGGTGGTGCGCAATGCCGGCAAGCGCAAGCCGGAAATCACCCTGGAACTGAGCGCCGACAAGGACTCGTTCCTCAAGGATGTGCGCCCTGCCGGTGCGGGAATCAGCTTTGCGCAGTTCGCCCTGTAATAACGCAGTCATAAATGTGGGAGGGGGCTTGCTCCCGATAGCTAAGTGTCAGTCACGTTATCTGTGACTGGCCCACCGCTATCGGGAGCAAGCCCCCTCCCACATTTGAAGTGCGTTACTTTTTGAGACCGAGCTTCTTCAGTTCTTCATCGCGCAATTCACGCCGCAGAATCTTGCCCACATTGGTGGTCGGCAGCGCATCGCGGAACTCAACGGCCTTGGGCACCTTGTAGCCGGTGACGTTGGCGCGCATGTGTTCCATCACCTGTTCCTTGGTCAGGGTCGCCCCTGGCTTGACCACGATGAACAGCTTGATGTGCTCCCCGGACTTTTCATCCGGCACGCCGATGGCTGCGCACTGCAACACGCCCGGCAGGCCTGCCAGCACGTCTTCCAGTTCGTTGGGATACACGTTGAAACCCGAGACCAGGATCATGTCTTTCTTGCGATCGACAATACGCATGTAGCCGTCGGGCTGGATGATCGCGATGTCGCCGGTCTTCAGCCAGCCTTCGCTGTCGAGCATCTCGTCGGTTGCGTCCTGGCGCTGCCAGTAGCCCTTCATGACCTGGGGGCCCTTCACGCACAGCTCGCCGGTTTCGCCCAGCGGCAGCTCGGTGCCGTCGTCGGCGATCACTTTACACACGGTGGATGGCACCGGGATGCCAATGGTGCCGATCTGGATATGCTGGATCGGGTTCACCGTGGCCACTGGGCTGGTCTCGGTCATGCCGTAGCCTTCGCAGATGCCACAACCGGTTACGGCTTTCCAGCGTTCGGCGGCCGCCAGCTGCAGCGCCATGCCGCCTGAAAGGGTGACCTTCAGCGCGGAGAAATCCAGCTTGCGGAAGCCTTCGTTGTTGCACAGCGCGACGAACAGGGTATTGAGGCCGACAAAGCCGCTGAACTTCCACTTCGAGAGTTCCTTGACCATCGCCGGCAGGTCGCGCGGGTTGCTGATCAAGATGTTGTGGTTGCCGATCAGCATCATCGCCATGCAATGAAAGGTAAACGCATAGATGTGGTACAGCGGCAGCGGCGTGATCAGGATCTCGCACCCTTCATTGAGGTTCGAGCCCATCAGCGCCTTGCATTGCAGCATGTTGGCGACCAGGTTGCGATGGGTGAGCATTGCGCCCTTGGCCACGCCGGTGGTGCCGCCGGTGTATTGCAGCACCGCCACATCGCCGCTGGCCGGGTTGGCATCGCTGACCGCCTGGCCCTGCCCCTTGGCCAGCACGTCATTGAACTTGATCGCTTGCGGCAAATGATAGGCCGGGACCATTTTCTTCACGTACTTGATCACGCTGTTGATCAACAGGCGCTTGAACGGCGACAGCAGGTCGGCGACTTCGGTCACGATCACGTGTTTGACCGCAGTCTTGGGCACGACTTTTTCAGCCAGGTGCGCCATGTTGGCCAGGCAAACCAGGGCCTTGGCCCCGGAGTCATTGAATTGGTGTTCCATTTCCCGCGCGGTGTACAGCGGGTTGGTGTTGACTACGATCAGCCCGGCACGGATGGCGCCGAATACAGCGACTGGGTATTGCAGGACATTGGGCAGTTGCACGGCGATTCGGTCGCCAGGCTTCAAGTCGGTGTGCTGTTGCAGGTAGGCGGCGAATGCGCCGGACAATTCGTACAGTTCACCGTAGGTGATGGTCTTGCCCAGGTTGCTGAAAGCCGGTTTGTTGGCGAAGCGCTGGCAGGACTGCTTCAGTACCGCCTGAATATTCGGATACTCGTCTGGATTGATTTGTGCAGCAATCCCGGCGGGGTACTTATCCTTCCAAAAGTCTTCGTTCATGGAAGCCCACTCCTCAGCGACGCGAATTCATCATCGCATTTGATGCGATTATTATTGGTGTATGTTTTTTTAAGGTGAATCTGGCGCTTCAAGCAGGCCTAGACGTCACAAAGCGCGCCGAGAGTAGCAGCTTTGCCAAGGGCCGACTAGAGCCAAAAGAGGGCCCTACGGTCACTAACACGACTGTCCTACAATAATTGGTCACACTTTTAACGCAGACAAAATAACCCACTGAAAGGCTCTGGAATGGGGCTTAGCGGGCAATACAAAACAATGTGGGAGGGGGCTTGCTCCCGATAGCGGAGTGTCAGTCACTGCATCTGTGCCTGAAACACCGCAATCGGGAGCAAGCCCCCTCCCACATTTTGTAGCTATTCGGTTCAGGCGATGTCGCGCAGCTCCCGTCGCAGGATTTTCCCCACCGGCGTCATCGGCAACGAATCCCTGAGCACAATATGCTTGGGCACTTTGTACCCCGTGAAGTTGGTCTTGCAGTAGGCCTTCAACTCCTCAAGGCTCACACCTTCGGCACGCGCGACCACAAACAGCTTCACCGCTTCCCCCGTGCGCTCATCCGGCACGCCGATCACCGCACAGTTGGCAACCGCAGGGTGGGCCATCACCACGTCTTCGATCTCATTGGGGTAGACGTTGAAGCCCGAGACGATGATCAGGTCTTTCTTGCGGTCAACGATGCGTATAAAGCCGTCGGTATCGATCACGGCGATATCGCCGGTCTTGAGCCATCCCTCGGCATCCAGCGCCTCGGCCGTGGCCGCCGGTTGCTGCCAATAGCCCTTCATCACCTGCGGGCCCTTGATGCACAGTTCGCCGCGTTCGCCCAACGGCAACTCAGCGCCGTCGTCATCGACCACCTTCATGGCCGTGGCCGGCACCGGAATGCCTACCGTGCCCAGTCGCGATTGATTGCCATAGGGGTTGGTGCTGGCCACCGGTGAAGTTTCGGTCAGGCCGTAGCCCTCGCCGATTGCACACCCGGTGATCTGCTGCCAACGCTCGGCGGTGGCCTTGATCAGAGCCGTGCCGCCGGAATTGGTCAACTTGAGATGGGAAAAATCCAGGCTCTTGAAGTCCGGATGCTCCATCAGCGCCACAAACAGCGTGTTGAGCCCCAGCAGCCCGGTGAAGCGCCACTTTTTCAGTTCCTTGATGAACCCGCCGATGTCGCGCGGGTTGGTGATCAGCACGTTATGGTTGCCGGACACCATCATGCACATGCAGTTCGCGGTGAACGCATAGATGTGGTACAGCGGCAGCGGCGCAATCATCACCTCCTGCCCTTCCTTGATCAGCGGATGGCCGTCGTCCCCCAGTTGCGACATGCACGCCCGCGCCTGCTGCATATTCGCTACCAGATTGCCGTGGGTGAGCATCGCGCCCTTGGCCTGGCCGGTGGTGCCACCGGTGTATTGCAGCACGGCGATGTCCTCGAGGCTCACCGAATGTCGCGTCACGCCCAGGCCCGCGCCCATGTGCAAGGCGCGCTTGAACGACACCGCACGCGGCAGGTGGTAGGCCGGGACCATCTTCTTGACTTTGTCGACCAGGGTGTTGACCAGCCAGCCTTTGGCGGCGGGCATGAAATCGCCCATTTTGGCTTCGATCAGGTAGTCGATCTCGGTGTCGGTACACACCTCCTGTACCCGCGAACCGAACAGGTTGAGGTAGACCAGCGCACGCACGCCGGCGTCCTTGAACTGGTGGCGCATTTCACGTGGGGTGTACAACGGGTTGGTATTGACCACGATCAGCCCGGCGCGCAGTGCGCCAAAAACCGCAATCGGATAATGCAACACGTTGGGCATCTGGACTGCGATGCGCTCGCCGGGCTTGAGGTCGGTGTGCTGCTGCAGGTAACCGGCGAACGCCGCACTCTGGCGCTCAAGCTCGGCGTAGGTCAGGGTAATGCCCATGTTGCTGAACGCCGGACGGTCGGCAAAGGTCTTGCAGGAACGCTCGAAGACTTCGATCACTGATTGATAGGCAGTGAGGTCGATGGTGTTAGGCACACCCGCCGCGCGTTTGTCATTCCAAAAATCAGGTTGCATTATTCTTGTCCTCTTTACCTGAGTGTGTCCGGCCGCTTTTCTATGCAGCTACAAAGAGCGGAGCTTTGAGGACGTTAGCAGTAATGGCCAAACAGGCAATACACTGAACTGTGTCATTGATTGTATGAATCTTGTCGCTGAGGCGCAGGCAGATACCCCGCCCCCCACCCGATGAGCTATACACTGCAACGACCCTGCGCAAAGGAACCGCCATGAACCACAGCACTTTCTGGCTGACCGCGAACGACCACAGCCGCCTGTACGTCAATCAATGGATGCCCGCCGAGCCCCCCAGGGCCCTGATGATGCTGTCCCATGGCATGGCCGAGCACAGCGGCCGCTATGGGCGCCTGGCGCAGGCGTTGTGCGGCGCCGGCTATGGTGTGTATGCGCTGGACCAACGTGGGCATGGCCGTACCGCCGACGAAGGCACCTTGGGGCTGTACGCCGAAGAGGATGGCTGGAACAAAGTGGTGGGCGACCTGGCCAGCCTTAACCAGCACATCGGCCAGCAGCAACCGGGGCTGCCGATTATTTTGCTCGGCCACAGCATGGGCAGCTATATCGCCCAGGCCTATCTGCTGCATCACAGCGCCAGCCTAAATGGGGCGATACTCAGCGGTTCGAATTTCCAGCCGGTGGCGTTGTATCGCGCGGCACGGACGATTGCCCGTATCGAACGCGCGCGCCAGGGTTTGCGCGGGCGTAGTGCATTGATTGAGTTTCTGTCGTTCGGCTCCTTCAACAAAGCGTTCAAACCCAATCGCACCGCCTTCGACTGGCTCAGCCGCGACCCGGTTGAAGTCGACCAATACATTCATGACCCGCTTTGCGGTTTCCGCTGCACCAACCAGCTGTGGGTCGACCTGCTCGGCGGCTTGCAGCAAATCAGCAAAGCGTCCAATCTCGCGCAGATCGATCCGGGCCTGCCAATTCTGATAATCGGCGGCGAATGTGATCCGGTGAGTGAAGGCAAGCGTCTCAAAAGCCTGGCCCATGCCCTGCGCGACGCGGGCTGCCAGCACCTGCAATTGACGCTCTACCCGCAGGCGCGTCATGAAGTGTTCAATGAAACCAACCGCGACGACGTCACCGCGGATGTGCTGACGTGGCTCGAGCACGCCCTGACAGTGCGCAGGCCTACCCGCTGCGAATAATTTTTCGTTTAAAATCAGCCAATTAAATTATCGATTAGCCACAGGATGCACCTTTAGATGACCCAGGTAACCAACACCCCCTACGAGGCCCTTGAAGTCGGCCAGACCGCCAGCTTCAGCAAGACTGTCGAAGAGCGCGATATCCAGTTGTTCGCCGCCATGTCTGGCGATCACAACCCAGTGCACCTGGATGCCGAGTACGCCAAGGCGACCATGTTCAAGGAGCGTATCGCCCATGGCATGTTCAGCGGTGCGCTGATCAGCGCGGCGGTAGCCTGCGAACTGCCCGGCCCGGGCACGATTTATATCGGCCAGCAGATGAGCTTTCAAAAGCCGGTCAAGATCGGCGACACCCTCACCGTGCGCCTGGAAATCCTGGAGAAGCTGCCCAAGTTTCGTGTACGCATTGCCACGCGCGTGTTCAACCAGCGCGATGAGTTGGTAGTGGATGGCGAAGCGGAGATTCTTGCCCCGCGCAAGCAGCAAGTAGTGACCTTGACCGAATTGCCGCCAATCAGCATTGGCTGAAAATGACGCAATACAAATGTGGGAGGGGGCTTGCCCCCGATGGCGGTGATTCAGTCAATAAACCTATCGACTGATCCACCGCTATCGGGAGCAAGCCCCCTCCCACACTTTTTACAGCATTTACAACTCAGGGCTTACGACTGAGCGCGAGCCTGGTTACGCAGGGCTTTAACCTGATCGTGGTTGCGCTGCACGCCGTGGTACTGACGTTCAACCAGATCACGAATGCCCAGCAGGTTGTGCTTGTTGATCTTCTCGATCGCTTCCTTGTAAGCCTTCAGTGCGTGGTCTTCACCGCGCTCGGCTTCGTTCAGCACGGACTCTTCGTCCTTACCGGTCACCATCGACTTGACGTCAACCCAACCACGGTGCATAGCACCGGCCACGCTGCCGGATTCTTTCGGCTCGCCACCCAGGGCACGCACGGCGGTTTTCAGTTCGGTAGCGGCGGTGGCGCAATCGGCGGAGCGCTTGACGAACAGGGCTTTGAGCTCTGGGTGCTTGATGTCTTCAGCGCACTCCTGGAAACCCTTTTGGCCGTCGATGCTGGTTTCGATCAGGTCGTTCAGTACGGAGATGGATTCTTTATTGATATCAGTCATTTTTCAATTCCTTATGTGGGTTGAGAAAGTTGTCTTAATGATTGCAGCGCTCGTGCCAGGTTTTGAAAAATTACTTATTTGTTTTATTTCAATGACTTACGAATTATTGAACCATCTGTATCGACGTTATTTGCATGATCTGTCATTTGGCCTTCATGCAGAATGCCTGTATTTTCCCCGCTATCGAATCAAACGCTGAAGCCCATGAACCCCGAAAAACTCGAATTGCTGATCACCCGCGAAATGCCCTTCGGCAAATACAAAGGGCGGATCATCGCCGACTTGCCCGGCCCCTACCTGAACTGGTTCGCCCGTGAAGGTTTTCCCCACGGGGAACTGGGTGGCTTGCTGGCACTGATGCAGGAAATCGACCACAACGGTTTGGCCGAATTGCTTGAACCGCTGCGCGTTAAACACGGTAAACCCGCCCCTCGCCATTAATTAAGAGCCTCGCCATGCCAAGGAATGCAAACAACGAAAGTCACTGGCAGGCCATCGCCCAGCGCTATGAGCTGGAGCCGGGCCCGATCAATCTGGAAAACGGCTACTTCGGGCGCATGAGCCGTGCAGTCCAGGCCCAGTACCTGGAACACGTTGCCTTCATCAATCGCAGCAACTCGGTGTACGTGCGTCAGCGCTTCGAGCAAGGGGAAAATCTCGAGATTCGTCGCCAACTGGCCGCTTTGATCGATGCAGACCCGGACTCGGTGGCCTTCACCCGCAACGCCACTGAAGCCTTGCAGTCGCTGATCCGCAACTACAACCGCCTGCAACCCGGCGACCAGGTGCTGATCAGTGACCTGGAGTACGACACGGTCAAAGGCGCGATGCGCTGGCTGGCCGGCGTGCGCGGTGTCGAAGTGATCGAGATTTCCCACGCTCACCCGGCCAGTTTCGACAGCCTTGTGCAGGCATATCGCGATACTTTCAATCAGTACCCGCGCTTGAAGCTGATGGCGCTGACCCATGTCACGCACCGCACCGGCCTGGTGATGCCGGTGGCGGCGATTGCCAAGGCTGCGCGTGAACAGGATATTGATGTAATCCTCGACGGCGCCCACGCTCTGGGCCAGATCGATTTCAACCTGGCCGAGTTGGGCATTCAGTTCGCCGGCTTCAACTTGCACAAATGGATCGGCGCCCCGCTGACCCTGGGCTTTCTCTACATCGCCCCCGAGCGCCTGGCGGATATCGACCCGGACATGGGTGAATTCCACTACCCCGCCACGGATGTGCGTGCGCGTACGTCCTACAGCACGCCGAACTTTCCGGCACTGATGAGCCTGCCGTTGGTGTTTAAAGAGCATCGGCAACTGGGCGGCGCCGCGGCCAAGGGCGCACGGGTCAATTACCTGCGCAATCTTTGGGTGAATCAGGTGCGGGCCTTGCCGGGAATTGAGGTGCTGACGCCGGATGATCCGAGGCTGTATTGCGGGATTACCGCGTTCAAGTTCATTGGGCGCGATCAGCAGGTGATGGTCGACAGGTTGCTCAAGGAGTACGACTTGTTCACCACCACCCGCTCAGGCGCCGCATTTGGCACCTGTATTCGAGTGACACCGGGGTTGGTGACTACGGCTACGGACATCAATGTGTTGGTGCAGGCGATTACCCAGCTCAACACAGATTAAACTGTGGGAGGGGGCTTGCTCCCGATGGCGGTGCATCAGTCACTACATGTATTGAATGAACCACTGCTATCGGGAGCAAGCCCCCTCCCACATTGGTTTTGTGGAGTTCTTCAGGTTTTCTACAGGCAAAAAAAAGCGGTACACCGACCAAGTGCACCGCAAAAATGCCGTTAAGCACAGCAACAACGATTCGATAAATCAGATCAATCCAGCAGCGCCAGCGCCTCGGCGGTGACTTCCTGGATACGCGCCCAGTCGCCGTTCTTGACCCATTCAGGATCAAGCATCCAGCTACCGCCCACGCACATCACGTTTTTCAATGCCATGTAGCTTTTGATGTTGGCCGGGCCGACGCCGCCGGTCGGGCAGAATTTCACTTCGCCGAACGGGCCACCCAGGGCCTTGATCGCCGCCACGCCGCCGCTGACTTCCGCCGGGAACAGCTTGAAGCGGCGATAGCCCAGGCCATAGCCTTCCATGATGCCGGAGGCATTGCTGATGCCAGGCAGCAGCGGGATCGGGCTGTGCACCGAGGCTTCCAGCAGGTCGCGGGTGATGCCGGGGGTGACGATGAATTGCGAGCCGGCCACTTCTGCCGCTTCGAGCATATGACGGTCCAGCACAGTGCCGGCACCGGTGCACAGTTCAGGGCGCTGCTCGCGCAACACCTGGATGGCCTTGAGGCCGAACTCGGAACGCAGGGTCACTTCCAGGGCGGTCAGGCCACCGGCAGCCAGGGCATCGGCCAGGGGCAGGATGTCCTGCTCGCGGGCGATGGTAATCACCGGCAGGATCCGCGCCTTGGCGCAGAGGCTGTCGATCAGGGCAACTTTATCCGCCATGGACACGGTCGGTTGAGGGCTTTTCATAGCGGCTGATCCTTGGCTCATGGGCACCAGTAAATCTCTAAAGTAGGTTGCAAAAACGCGCGAATCGGCATGGCGGCGACATCGTCACCGGCCAGCGCGGCGCTCAAGGTAGTCAACTTCGAACTGCCGGAAATCGACAGCACGGTGTAGTGGGCCGTGGCCAGCAATGCACGACTCATGGTCAGGCGCTGGTGCGGCACGGTCGGCGCCAGCATTGGCCAGCAACGGCGGGTGCCGTCGGCCTGCAACGCCTGGGCGAGGTTCGGGCTGTTGGGAAACAGCGATGCGGTGTGGCCGTCATCGCCCATGCCCAGCACCAGCACATCGATCGCCGGCAGTTCGGCCAGCAGGCGATCAGCCTGCTCGGCCGCCTCTTCAAGGTTGGCGGCAGCGCTGTACAGGCTCAAGAATTTCGCCTTGGCCGCCGGGCCCTGCAGCAGGTGCTGCTTTAACAAGCCGGCATTGCTGTCGGCATGTTCCACCGGCACCCAACGCTCGTCGGCCAGGGTGACCGTGACCTTGGACCAGTCCAGGGCTTGCCTGGCCAGGTTCTGGAAGAACGCCACCGGGCTGCGGCCACCGGACACCACCAGGGTGGCCGCGCCACGGGCGCTGATGGCCACGCGCAATTGTTCGGCCACGTCATTGGCCAGGCCGTCCGCCAACAGCACGGGCGTACGGTACTCATGGGCAGTGACGCCCTGAGGCAGTTTCAATTCAGATATCGCCATACCACGACCTCCCATCCCGCGTGATCAGTGCAATCGAGCTCATCGGCCCCAGGATCCCGCCGCGTACGGCTTGGGCGCATCACCGGATTTTTTCCACCCAGCGATCAACTGGTCACACCACTTCCACGCGGCTTCAATTTCATCTTTGCGAACAAACAGGTTCTGATTGCCGCGCATCACTTCCAGCAACAACCGCTCGTAGGCATCGGGAATCCGTGCGCTGCGATAAGTGTCGGAAAAATTCAGTTGCAGCGGCCCGCTGCGCAGTTGCATGCCCTTGTCCAGGCCCTGCTCCTTGGTCATCACGCGCAAGGAAATACCTTCGTCCGGCTGCAGGCGGATGATCAACTTGTTGCTGATCTGCAAGCGCTGCTCGGGGGCGAAGATATAGTGGGACGGTTCCTTGAAGTGGATGACGATCTGCGACAGCTTTTGCGGCATGCGCTTGCCGGTACGCAGGTAGAACGGCACCCCGGCCCAACGCCAGTTGCGAATATCGGCCCGCAGAGCGACGAAGGTCTCGGTGTCGCTCTGGGTGTTGGAATTCTCTTCTTCCAGGTATCCCGGCACGGCTTTACCGGCGCTGTAGCCGGCAATGTACTGGCCGCGCACCACCTGGGTGGTCAGGCCTTCCGGGCTGATCGGCGCCAGGGCCTTGAGCACCTTGACCTTCTCGTCGCGAATGCTGTCGGCGGACAGATCGGCCGGCGGGTCCATGGCGATCAGGCACAGCAGCTGCAACAGGTGGTTCTGGATCATGTCGCGCAGTTGGCCAGCCTTGTCGAAGTAGCCCCAACGGCCCTCGATGCCAACCTGCTCGGCCACGGTGATTTCCACGTGGGAAATGTAGTTCTGGTTCCATTGGGTTTCGAACAGGCTGTTGGCGAAACGCAAGGCGATCAGGTTCTGGACGGTTTCTTTGCCCAGGTAGTGGTCGATGCGGTAGGTGCGGTTTTCCGGGAAAAACTGCGCGACGGCGTCGTTGACCTTGCGCGAGGATTCCAGGTCCGAACCAATCGGCTTTTCCAGCACGACGCGGGTATTTTCCGCCAGGCCGGCCTTGGACAGGTTTTCGCAGATCGCGCCATACACGGCGGCCGGGGTGGCGAAGTAAGCGATCAGGCGCTGTTCGCTACCGACCTTTTCGGCAAGGGCGACGTAGTCGTCGGCCTTCATGAAGTCGACATGCACATACGCCAGGCGCGCCAGGAAACGCTGGGCCACGGCTTCGTCCAGCTCCTTGCCGACGTATTTGCGCAGTTCTGTTTCGATATGGGCCAGGTGCTGCTGCTCGGAACCAGCTTCGCGGGCCAGGGCCAGGATGCGCGTGTCATCGTGCAGCAGGCCGGCGCCATCGAGTTGATAGAGGGCAGGAAATAACTTGCGCAGCGCCAGATCACCCAAGGCGCCAAACAGGGCAAAGGTGCAGGGTTCTACGGTTATCAAAGGCATGATGTTTGTTCTTTTATCAAGTTAAGCTACAAATACCTTTTTTCAAGGCATCACTCAAGGAAAAATGTAGTAATAACCACAACATTTTCCGCAAATACGCATTGCGAGTGGTGGTGTTCGGCTACCCTCAGTAGGATAGGCCACCGCGAAAAGCCACTCATCGATTGGTTACCGCCTCTTTATTTGCATCGTCGCCCGAAGGAAAGACTGAATGGACCGCGTGCGAAATCTTCTGGAACAGATCCGGAACCGCCTCGAAGAATTGAACAAGGCCGAGAAAAAAGTCGCCGAAGTCATCCTGCTCAACCCGCAGCAGGCCACCCGCTTCTCGATCGCTGCCCTCGCCCAAGCCGCTTCGGTCAGTGAGCCGACGGTCAACCGCTTCTGCCGTTCGTTCGGCGTCAGTGGTTACCCTGAACTTAAATTGCAATTGGCGCAAAGCCTGGCCAGTGGCGCGGCGTATGTCAGCCGCGCCGTGGAAGCCGATGATAACCCGGAGGCCTACACCCAGAAGATCTTCGGCAGCGCCATCGCGTCCCTGGACAGTGCCTGCCAGGCCCTCGACCCGGCCCTGATCAGCAAGGCCGTGGATCTGTTGATCCAGGCGCGGCAGATTCACTTCTTCGGCCTGGGCGCCTCGGCCCCGGTGGCCATGGACGCGCTGCACAAGTTCTTCCGTTTCAACCTGGCGGTAACCGCCCACGCCGACGTGCTGATGCAACGCATGATCGCCTCAGTGGCGCATACCGGTGAGTTGTTCGTGATCATTTCCTACACCGGGCGTACCCGTGAGCTGGTGGAAGTGGCGCGTATCGCCCGGGAAAACGGCGCGTCGGTGCTGGGCGTAACGGCCGAGAACTCACCGTTGGCCAAGGCCAGCACGGTGAGCCTGAACATTCCGCTGCCGGAAGACACCGATATCTACATGCCGATGACCTCGCGGATCATTCAGCTGACGGTGCTGGATGTGCTGGCGACCGGGATGACGTTGCGCCGCGGAGTGGATTTCCAGCCGCATTTGCGCAAGATCAAAGAGAGCTTGAATGACAGCCGGTATCCGGTGGGGGATGAGTTCAACTGAACCAGGATGTGTGTTGGATGTGCTGGCCTCATCGGGGGCAAGCCCCCTCCCACAGTTGATCTTCAGTGTTAACAGAATGTGAGTAATACAAAGAACCCATGTGGGAGGGGGCTTGCCCCCGATGAGGCCCTCAGCAGCACCACTAAACCCCAGCCCGAGCCTGCAAACTCAGATGCGCCCTCTCCCCCGGCGCCAGGCTGGCCCCGGCCATCGCCGACTCCACGCACACAAACCCCGACGCCTCGTTGAAGCTCACACCCAGCAACGGCCGACTGCCGGGATGCCACACCACGGTGTCGGCGCTGTCGCCGGTATCGATGCACAGTTCCCGCTGCCAGGCATGGTCCTTGAGGTGCAACTCACCCTCATGCTGGAACACTCGCTGGCAGCCGCCGTCCACCCGCAGTTCGCCTTCCTGCTGGCAAGCCTGGCGGTTGAGCTGGTCGTAACCTTGCGCCCCGTCGAGCCCAGACAGCGCTACCTCGTCAACGTGACCGATACGCCAGTAGGCGTGCAAAGCGTGGCTCAACTGGCACGGCAGCTCATCCTGATGCTCGGTGCTCAGGCGCAGTTCCAGGGTTTCACCCAAATGCGCGTGCAGGTCCACCTGCCAGTCGCACAGCTGCAGCTGCCAGTGCAGGCGCACGCCATCGTCTTCGGTGCTGCTGTCGAGCAGTTTCCAATCGATCAAGCGCGCCCAACCGTGGGAAGGCCACGCGTTTTCGCTGGGGTGGCGGCCATACCACGGCCAGCACACCGGCACGCCACCCCGGATCGCACCGACTTGCGGCCACTTGGCGGCGCACCACAGCCAGGGTTTCTGGCCGGTGGGCTGAAAGTGCAGCAATTGCGCGCCCTGGCGACTGAACACCGCCTGGCACAGCGGATGGTCGATCACCAATACGTCACGCATCTGGAAGCGCTCCCAGGCGAACACCGGACGCTCGCGCAAGGATTTGAAAAAACGTTGCAGCGGTTGCTCATGCATGTGCACAGGTTCCGAATATCACAGTGCAACCCAAAAAAAAGCGGATAGCCATGGCTACCCGCAAAATGCGCACAGAGAGAAGGAGCTTATCGCAACAGCGTTAGAACGTAGACTGGATTTTCAGGCCCGCTACCAACGCGTTGTCGACTTTGTCCACGCCACCAGGCTGGACAACGTATTGCAGGTTCGGACGCACGGTCAGCCAGTTGGTGACGTGGAAACCGTAGTTGAGTTCGACGTTGTACTCAGTCTCACGAATGGGCGTGTAGAACGGATTGTCATAGTCGCTCACACCATTGGCGGCGTTGAGCAGTTCAGAGTTCTTCTTCACGTCATCGTTGACATGCAGGCGAGCGACGCCAATGCCGACGTCATCTTTTGGACGCGCGTCGAAGGGGCCTTTGTACACCAGCATCAACGACTGGTAGTTGTCGACCAGGTTGGTTTCCTTGTCGTGGAAGGTCGCGTTGGCGGCGATGTTCAGGCCACGGGTAGCGTCGCCGTTATGCGTGGTGAGTTGCTGTTGCGCAACGAACCAGTAGCCTTTCTTGCTGCTGTGGGTACGGTAGGCGGCGCCAGTAGTGGCGGCGTCGTTGCCGTTGACGTCTTCGCGTACGTCAGACGCATCGGCAGCGCTTTTGTAGTAACCCACACGGTATTCGCCCGGCAGGTTGTTGACCTTCGGCGACCAGACCAACTCCACCGGAATCACGGTGCCTTTGGTACCGCTGCCGCTGAGTTTGAAGCCGTTGCCGTGCTCCAGTTGCGACGGGTTCTGGTTGTAGGCACCAATCTGCGCATACAGCTCAGGCGTGATGTTGTACTTCACGCGGATAGCGGCCTGGGCGACCGGCCAGTTGTACCAGGTGTTTACGTAGTTACCGACCTGGGAGCCGCAGAACGACAGGTTCTGGAAGTCGCACGGGAAGGTGTTGAAGTCTTCGCCTTCACCGAAGTAGCCGAGCTTCACGTCCAGCTTGTTGTCGAACATCTGGTGCTGAACCCAGAACTGGGTCAGACGCACCATGTGGCCACGGCCATACACTTCCTGAGACGAACTCAAGGTGCCGGCGCGCGGATCGCCAATACGGTCATTGGAAATGTTCTGGCCATTACGGTTGGTGAACTGGATCTTGGCCTGGGTGTTATCCCAGCCCCACAGTTTTTGCAGGTCCAGTGCCACGCCCAGACCGAACTGGTCGGAGTAACGGCCGGTCTTGTCGTCGTTGTAGCCACCGTGGGCGTTGTAGCCCATCTCCCCTACGTAGTCGGCCTTGATGTCGATACCTTGCTCGATCAGCTTGGTACGCTCGCCGCCCCAATCGCCGGTCATCCACTTGGAATCGGCGCTGAACGCATCGGCCGCCATCGCATTGGCGGACAATACAAGGGCTGCTGCTGCTGACAGTTGGCAGAACAGCCGAGTGTTGTTGTGTTGCTTTTTCATCCCTACATCCTCGTCTTTATTGTTATTAAACTGTTTTTATCTAACGCGGGTTACATTTTTTAATTAAAACAACCAGTTATCTCGATTAACGACCTTTGAACTGGGTCACATTGTCGGCATGCCCCTGTGCCGGCAATGCAGCAACGGTACCCAATCGCTCACCGGTCGCGGCATCGAACAGCAATACCTTGGCCGGGTCGAACTGCAGGGTCAGGGTCTCGCCCACCTGCGGTGCCACGTCCGGCGCCAGACGGCAGCAGACCTTGGTGTCATTGAGTTGCACGAACACCAGGGTGTCCGGGCCGGTGGGCTCGGTTACCTGGACTTCGGCACGAATGCTCGAAGAACCATTGCCCTCACCCGCCGCCAGCACGATCTGCTCCGGGCGCAGGCCCAGGATCACATCGCGGTCTTCCAACCCAGCGTCATTCATACTCAGCGGCAGCTCGCAACGGGCCTGGCCGCTGTCGAGCAGCGCCACCAGGCGACCGTCCTTGCGTTGCAGACGCAAAGGTACGAAGTTCATGGGAGGTGAACCGATAAAGCTTGCCACAAACAAGTTGGCCGGGTCGTTGTAAATTTCTTTCGGCGTACCAAATTGTTGGATGATGCCGTCCTTCATCACCGCCACTTTGTCGCCCAGGGTCATTGCTTCGATCTGGTCGTGGGTCACGTAGACGGTGGTGGTCTTCAGCCGCTGGTGCATCAGCTTCATTTCGGTGCGCATCTCGACGCGCAGCTTGGCGTCAAGGTTCGACAACGGTTCGTCGAACAGGTAGATCTTCGGCCGACGCGCCAAGGCCCGGCCCATCGCCACGCGCTGTTGCTGGCCACCGGACAGCTGGCCCGGCTTGCGGTTGAGCAAGTGTTCGATCTGCAGCAGCTTGGCCACGCGCGCGACTTCGGCGTCGATGTCGGCCTGGGGCATCTTGCGGATCTTCAGGCCGAATTCGATGTTCTCGCGCACGCTCATGGTCGGGTACAGCGCGTAGGACTGGAACACCATGGCGATGTCACGGTCCTTGGGGCTCATGCCGCTCACGTCCTGATCACCGATCATGATCGCGCCGCCGGAGATGGTCTCAAGGCCGGCGATGCAGTTCATCAACGTGGACTTACCGCACCCCGAAGGGCCGACCAGGATCAGGAACTCACCTTCCTTGATCGACAGTTCGATGTTCTTCAGGGTGTCGGGCAGGCCGGCGCCATAGGTCTTGTTTACATTGCGAAGTTCAAGCGTAGCCATGATTACCCCTTGACCGCGCCGGCCGTCAGGCCGCGCACGAAATACTTGCCTGCGATCACATAGACCAGCAGGGTCGGCAGCCCGGCGATCATCGCCGCCGCCATATCCACGTTATATTCCTTGGCCCCGGTGCTGGTGTTGACCAGATTGTTCAGCGCTACCGTGATGGGCTGCGAGTCGCCGCTGGAGAACACCACACCGAACAGGAAGTCGTTCCAGATCTGGGTGAACTGCCAGATCAGGCAGACCATGATGATCGGCGTCGACATCGGCAGAATGATCTGACGGAAGATGGTGAAGAAACCGGCACCGTCCAGGCGGGCCGCCTTGATCAGCGCATCCGGGATGCTCACGTAGTAGTTACGGAAGAACAGCGTGGTGAACGCCAGGCCGTAGACCACATGCACGAACACCAGGCCGGTGGTGGTGCTGGCCAGGCCCATCTTGCCGAGGGTGAACGACGCCGGCAGCAGCACGGTCTGGAACGGCAGGAAGCAGCCGAACAGCAACAGGCCGAAGAACAGCTGCGAACCGCGAAAGCGCCAGAACGACAGCACGTAGCCGTTCAACGCACCGATGGCCGTGGAGATCAGCACAGCGGGCACGGTGATCTTGATCGAGTTCCAGAAGTAGCCGTCCACGGTGGCCCAGGCCTTGACCCAGCCAATGCCGCTGACCACGGTCGGCCAGCTCAGCAGGTTGCCGGTGCTGATGTCTTCAGGCGTCTTGAAACTGGTGAGCAGCATCACCACCAGCGGCACCAGGTACAGCAGCACCGCAAGGATCAGCACCGCGTAGATCGCGATGCGACTCAGGCTGATGGCAGGTTTAGCGGCGAGACTAGTCATTGCGCTTGGTCCTCAGCTCGGAATACAGGTACGGCACGATGATCGCGAGGATCGCACCGAGCATCAGGATTGCACTGGCCGAGCCCATGCCCATCTGGCCGCGACTGAAGGTGAACGAGTACATGAACATGGCCGGCAGGTCGGAGGAATAGCCCGGGCCGCCAGCGGTCATCGCCGCCACCAGGTCGAAGCTCTTGATCGCAATGTGCGCCAGGATCATCACCGCACTGAAGAACACCGGACGCAGGCTTGGCAGCACCACGCTCCAGTAGATGCGTGGCAGGCTCGCGCCGTCGATCTGCGCGGCGCGGATGATCGACTGATCGACGCCCCGCAGGCCCGCCAGGAACATCGCCATGATAAAGCCCGAGGCTTGCCACACGGCGGCGATCACCAGGCAGTAGACCACGCGGTCGGGGTCGATCAGCCAGTCGAGACGGAAGCCTTCCCAGCCCCAATCGCGCAATAATTTGTCCAGGCCCATGCCCGGGTTGAGCAGCCATTTCCAGGCGGTACCGGTGACGATCATCGAGAGCGCCATCGGGTACAGGTAAATGGTGCGAATGAAACCTTCGCGACGGATTTTCTGGTCGAGGAAAATCGCCAGCAGCACGCCGATCACCAGGGTGATACCGATGAACATCCCGCCGAACACGGCGAGGTTTTTGCTCGCTACCCACCAACGATCGTTGTCGAACAACCGCTCGTATTGCGCCAGGCCAGCCCACTTGTAGCTGGGCAGGAAGGTGGAGGTGGTGAACGACAGCACGAACGTCCACAGGATGTAGCCATAAAAGCCCACCAGCACGATGAACATGCTCGGCGCCAGCACCAGTTTAGGGAGCCAGCGCTGCAGTGCATCGAACGGCGAGGCCTTGCTGAACACAGCAACAGAACTCATGGGAAAATCCAATACAAGGAAAAGGACTGACAGGTGAAACCATGGCGCTCCCCTGTAGGAGCGAGCTTGCTCGCGAAAGTCTTCAACGATGACGCGGGCATCAGGGATGAACGCGGTGACCTTGAGTTTTTCGCGAGCAAGCTCGCTCCTATAGAAAAGCGCTTTTAGAGCGCGTTACTTGGCTGACTTGATCGCAGCGCCCAATTTCTTGGCGGTGTCGGCCGGGTCGGCTTTCGGATCGTTGATGTAGTTGGTGACCACGTCAAAGAACGCACCTTGTACCGCCAGGGTGGTGGCCATGTTGTGCGCCATGCTTGGCTGCAGGCCACCGGTCTTGGCATCGGTCAGGAAGTCCTTGGCCGCCGTCTGGGCGCAGGAGTCGAAACCGTACGAATCCATTTTGTTCAGCATGTCGTTGCGCACAGGGATCGAACCCTTGTTGATGCTGAACACTTTCTGGAAGTTTTCACCCAGCACGACTTTGGCGATGTCCTGCTGGCCAGCGGCAGTGCCTTTGTCTTTCTGCTTGAACACCGCCAGGGAGTCGATGTTGTAGGTGAAGGCTTTGTCGGTGCCCGGGAACGCTACGCACTCGTAGTCTTTGCCGGCGACTTTCTTGGCGGCGGTCCATTCGGACTTGGCCCAGTCACCCATGATCTGCATGCCGGCCTTGCCGTTGATGACTTTACCGGCTTCGAGGTTCCAGTCCTGGCCTTTGCCGTCAACGTCCATATAGGTCGCGACTTTCTTCAGCTCGGTCAGCGACTTGACCATTTCCGGGCCGGTCAGTGCGCCGTTATCCAGGTCGACCAGGGCTTTCTTGTAGCCATCGGCACCCATCACCGAGAGCACCACCGCCTCGAACACGGTGCTGTCCTGCCAAGGCTGGCCGCCGTGAGCGAGCGCAATGAAGCCCGCCGCTTTCAGTTTGTCGCCGGCGGCATAGAATTCTTCGAGGGTGGTGGGGTTCTTGGTGATGCCGGCTTTCTTGAAGACTTCCGGGTTGATCCACAGCCAGTTCACGCGGTGGATGTTGACCGGTACGGCGACGTAGTCACCGTCGTACTTCACGGTATCGGAGACTTTCTTGTCGAGCAGGGAGTCCCATTTTTCTTCTTTGGCGACGTCTTTGAGCACGTCGGTGTCGAGCAGGCCGGTGGACGCCCATTCCTGGATGTCGGGGCCTTTGATCTGGGCGACGCCAGGTGGGTTGCCGGCGACCGCACGGCTTTTCAGCACGGTCATTGCAGTGGCACCGCCGCCACCTGCAACAGCGCCGTCTTTCCAGGTGAAGCCGTCTTTCTCGACTTGGGCCTTCAAGACATCGACAGCCGCTTTTTCACCGCCCGAGGTCCACCAATGCACCACTTCAACCGTCCCTTTCGAGTCGGCGGCAAATGCACTGAGGGGAAACAACGAGGCAACGGAAATAGCTACGGCGAGGCGATTAATCGCGTTCATCTGAATACCTTTTCTTGTTGTTATGCATGCAAGTCTAGAGCTTGCGCTGCACGGAGTTTAAACAGGGATTTTCCGGGCGCAGGTAACAAAGGGACGTACAAATGTCACCACTTGGTGACATAGCGTCCACTGCCCAATGCACTGGCCAGGCTGGGTGCCAAGGGTAGCGCCGGCAACACGACGGCTTGCCAGGCATGGTACAGGTCCGGTTTGCCCGCCCAGATTTTGCTGCTGGGCTGGTTGTGCGGGCTGAGTTCGTGGTGCCAGCTGCCATGGAGCCGGTCGATGAAATGGGTTTCGCAAAACTCCCAGAACCGCCGGTACCAGATTTCATAATGCAACTCACCGGTACGCTTGAGCAGCGCCTGGGCCGCGGCGCTGGCTTCGGCATGGGTCCAGTGCAGGCGTTCGCGAACGACCGGGCGGTTGTTCCAGTCCAGGGTGTAGACAATGCCCGGCGCACCATCCACGGCCCAGGCATAGTCGCAGGCGCTGGCAAACAGCCCTTGGGCATCGCTCACCAACCAGTCCGGCGTGGGCAGCCCGGCTTGCAGGCGCGCGGCTTCCAGATGCAGTACCAGCCGCGCCCATTCGAAGCCATGGCCGGGGGTGATGCCATAGGGACGGAAACCGTCGGCGGGGTTGTCTTCGTTGTAAGCGGGCAAAGGCTTCCACTGGGCGTCGAAGTGCTCGATCACCATAAAGTGGCTACCGGCGGCATGGGTATGGATGACGCGCTCGACGATACGTAATGCGCGGTCCAGCCAGCGCGTGTCACCGGTGACATCGGCCAGGGCGAGGAATGCTTCGGTGGCGTGCATGTTGCTGTTGGCGCCGCGATAGGCTTCGACGCCGCTCCAATCGCGGGCGAAGGATTCGAGCATAACGCCCTCCTCTTCGCTCCAGAAGAACTGGTCGATGATATGGACCGCATCGTTCAACAGGGTGTGTGCACCGGGTGCACCGGCCACCACCGCAGAGCTGGCGGCCAGGGCGACGAAGGCATGCAGGTAAGCGGCCTTGCCGGTATTGCCATCGATGGCCTCGGGCGCGGCGAACCAGCCACCGTGTTCGCTATCGTGCAACGGGCCACTGAGGGCCGCGACGCCGTGGGCTACCAGCTCGGCGTAACCGGGCAGCCCCATGGCGTGGGCCATGGCGAAGC
The DNA here is from genome assembly GCF_003851705.1 of Pseudomonas sp. R2-37-08W. NCBI lineage: Bacteria > Pseudomonadati > Pseudomonadota > Gammaproteobacteria > Pseudomonadales > Pseudomonadaceae > Pseudomonas > Pseudomonas sp. R2-37-08W. The sequence continues at coordinate 4,463,775 of NZ_CP027728.1, forward strand.
TGTGGGTCATACGGGCAGTGTTCATGGTTTCAGCATGGGCATCGGCCGGCAACTGGCCTCTATCGTCGAGGTTGCCAAAGCCGTGCGGCAGGCGCGAAGCCTTGGCAAATGACAGCAAACGCTGGCCTTCTGCCGCGAGCCAGGCGTGATGGGCAGGTGCGTTCAGCCAACTGCTGGCAGGCAGTGGTTGCATGGTCATGGGTAGCCCTTGTTATTTTTTATGGGTGACCGGAGTCTAAACAAGGGCATGAAAGCGGCAAGTAACGAAGGCGAAGATAAATGTCACCGAACGGTGACAAACCTGAGCACGACAGAGATTTACTTAACTAATACAGATTCAAATGTGGGAGGGGGCTTGCTCCCGATAGCGGTGAGTCAGTCACCAAAATATTGACTGACTCACCGTTATCGGGAGCAAGCCCCCTCCCACATTTTGATTTCATTCACAGCTCACAGACCAAGTCATTGACCCAGTGGCGTCGCCGCCGCCGGCGCATTGAGACGTTGATTCAGGTTCTGCACCTGGCTTTGCAAGGTCGTGATATTGCGCGTGGTCTGGATGCGGAACACGTCGAACTCTTTATTGGTCGGTGCATCCGTGGTGGCGGGCTGGTTTTCCTGCGCGCTCTTGAGGACCAGCACGTCCTGCTCAAGACGGGCGATGGCCGCCGTCGGATTGCCTTGCTTCTTCAAGGCCGCCACGTCGTTAGCCAGGTCCTTGGTCTCAACCTGTGCCGCCTTGAGGCTGGCGACCGCATCGGTCAGGGCCTGCACCTGGCCCTGCAATTTGGCATTCGCATTCGCAAGCTCAGTGGTGCTGGCGCTCATCTGTGCCAGGCGCTGGTCCAGCGCGGTGGCTTGGCCGGCCACGCCCACTTGTTGCTTGCCCTGCTCGATCAACTGGGCTTCCAGCTGTTTGATCTGCAATTTCAGGGCTTCGCTGCCGTTGTTCACATTGGCTTCGCTGGCCACGACCTTGCCGGAAATATCCTGCAGGCGCCCCGCCGCTTCTTCGCTGATACGCGCAAAGCTTTCCTGGGTGGCGACCAGTTGCTGGCCCATCAGGGAAATCTGCTGGAAGCTCCACCAGGCAAGGCCGGCAAAGGCGATCAGCAATGCGCCGACCAACGCCCACAACGGGCCGGTGTTGGCCCGTTTAACCTTGACCACAGGCGTCGTGCGCGAGCGCACCGAGGTGGCGGCAGTCGGCACGAAATCATCATCGTCCCCGGTATCGGCCCGCAGGCTGGGAACGTTGTCGAAGTCGTCTTTAGCATCGTTACGCATGAATCTACCCTGAATCAATGAGATGGCCGGCTGGAAAGCCGAGCGGCGCGAGTATAAACCCTGCGCTCGGCGCATGGGTCGACACGCAACCGGCAATACGGTTCCCGATGTGTTGTTGTGAGCTTAAGCGTGGCCCGGGGCCTGGGCCTTCCACCAGGTACAGAACTCGTCGAGGGCGCTCCACAGGCTGACCTTGGGCTCATAGTCGAGATAATGCCGCGCCCGGCTGATGTCGAGGGTGAAATCTTTGTTCATGACCTGCATGCCCAGGCGCGACAACGACGGCTCCGGCCGCCCCGGCCACATCGCGCAGAACGCTTCATTCAAAGCCGCCATGCTGTAGGACAAACCATAGGAGCGATAGCGGGTGACCTGCGGCAGGTCCATTTGTCGCATCACGTAGTTGACCACGTCCCACACCGGCACCGGCGTGCCATTGCTGATGTTGTAGGCCTTGCCCAACGCCGAACCAGGCGCCAGCAAACTGCTGAGCAGCGCCTCGTTAAGGTTGTGCACGCTGGTGAAATCGACCTTGTTGAGGCCGTCACCGACGATGGCCAGGCGGTTCTTGCGCTGCATCTTCAACAGACGCGGGAACAGGCTCATGTCACCGGCACCGGTGACGAAACGCGGGCGCAGGGCCAGCACTTCCAGACCGAATTCCTGGGCCCCGAAGACCTTCTGCTCCGCCAGGTATTTGGTCGCCGCATAAGGATGCTTGAAGCGCTTGGGCACTTGCTCTTCGGTCAGCCCCAAGTGGTCGCGCCCATCGAAATAGATGGAGGGCGAGGACAGATGCACCAACCGCCCGACCCGCTGCTTGAGGCACGCTTCGACGACGTTCTCGGTGACCAGCACATTGCCCTGATGGAAATCCTGATACTTGCCCCACAGCCCGACGGCACCGGCGCAATGCACCACGGCCTCGACATCACGGCACAGCGCGCGCACCAGGTCGGCATCGTTCAGATCACCCTGGATAAACTCGGCCCCGCGCCGCACCAGATGTTCCACACCCTCGGCACGTCGCCCGTTGACCCGCACGTCCAAGCCCTGCTCCAGGGCGAAACGCGCAAAGCGCCCGCCGATGAAGCCGCTTGCGCCGGTGACCAGAATCTTCATGGTGTCTCCTACGGATACAGCTGCAAGCCTCAAGCTGTCAGCTGTAAGTTAAATACGGTCCGCAAGCTCTTCTCTTGCCGCTTGCAGCTTGACGCTCGTCACTGCTGATAGGGCACCAACCATTGCCCACAGACCTGTGTCAGATGCTCGGTCAACAGGCCCAACAGTTGCCCGCCGCTGCGCCAATGATGCCAGTACAGCGGCACGTCGATGGGCTTATCTGGCAGCAATTCGACCAACAGGCCGTTTTGCAGTTGGTCGCGTACCTGCAGTTCGGGTACCAGGCCCCAGCCCAGGCCGGCTTCCGTCAGGCGGATAAAGCCTTCGGACGACGGGCATAAATGGTGCTCGAAACCACCGTTCACCCCGAGCGAAGCCAGGTAACGGTGTTGCAGGAAATCATCCGGCCCGAACACCAGGGCCGGGGTGCTGGCCAACTGGTCGGCCTGCACGCCAGCTGGGAAGTGCCGCGCGATAAACGCGGGGCTGGCCAATGCGCGATAACGCATGGCGCCAAGCGCCAGGCTGCGGGCGCCGGCCACCGGGCGCTCGCTGGCGCAGATGCAGGCCGCCACTTCACCGGCGCGCATGCGTTTGAGGCCGACAGTCTGGTCCTCTACCACCAGGTCCAGCAGCAAGTGCTGTTCGGCGCAGAAATCACTCACCGCCAGCGCCCACCAGGTGGCGAGGCTGTCGGCGTTCAGCGCGATGCGCAAGCGCTCGGGCATGCCTTCTTCGTCCAACGCGGGCACCTGGCTTTGCAGATCGCGCTCCAGCAGCCGCACCTGTTGCACATGGTTGAGCAAGCGCCGACCGATATCGGTGGGGGTCGGCGGCGTTGCCCGTACCAGTACCGGTTGGCCGACGCGCGCTTCCAGCAGCTTGATGCGCTGGGACACGGCCGACTGCGACAGCCCCAGCACCTGCGCGGCGCGCTCAAAGCCCGCCTGTTCCACCACGGCCGCCAACGCGGAAAGCAATTTATAGTCGAACATCAGTTTCTCTAATGAGCGATCAGCAATATTGATTTTTCTTATACAGCCTGTACCCAGAGAATAGCCAGCATCGCTTCTCTCTTTATAAGGAACTCCCATGGTTGGCGAAACTGCCCTGGCAACCCTGTTGCGCAGCATGAGCCCTCAGCTCAATGACGGTGACTACGTATTCTGCACCCTGCCCGATCACCGCATCCCGGCCGGTTGCGAGGTGATCGGCAGCTTTCGCGAGCAGGAAGGCCTGACGCTGATCCTGGAGCGCCGGCACGCCGAGCAGGCCGGCCTGGCCTTCGACTATGTGGCGGCATGGATCACCTTGAATGTGCATTCGGCCCTCGAAGCGGTAGGCCTGACCGCCGCGTTCGCCAGCGCGCTGGGCAAGGCCGGTATCAGCTGCAACGTGATCGCCGGTTATTACCATGACCACCTGTTTGTCGGTCGCGCGGATGCCGAGCGCGCCATGCATGTGTTGCACCAATTGGCGGCGGACGCGGAGTAACCTTATGTGGCAAAGCTATCTGAATGGGCTGTTGGTGTCCCTCGGCCTGATCATGGCGATCGGCAGCCAAAACGCCTTTGTCTTGGCGCAAAGCCTGCGCCGTGAACATCACCTGCCGGTGGCCGCGTTGTGCGTGGTGTGCGATGCATTGCTGGTGGCAGCCGGCGTATTCGGCCTGGCGACGGTTCTGGCGCAAAGCCCTCTGCTGCTGGGCATTGCCCGTTGGGGCGGCGCGGCGTTCCTGCTGTGGTACGGCACCCTGGCGTTGCGTCGAGCGTTTTCGAAACAGAGCCTGGAGCAAGGCGCACACCTCAAGGTGCGCTCATTGCGCGCGGTGTTGCTCAGTGCCCTGGCGGTAACCCTGCTCAACCCCCACGTGTACCTGGACACCGTGCTGTTGATCGGCTCACTGGGCGCGCAGCAAACCGAACCGGGCGCGTATGTAGCAGGCGCCGCCAGCGCTTCGTTGCTGTGGTTCACAACGCTGGCCCTCGGCGCGGCATGGTTGGCGCCCTGGCTGGCACGCCCGGCCACCTGGCGCCTGCTGGACCTGCTGGTGGCCGTGATGATGTTCAGCGTGGCCTACCAATTAATCAGTGCGCCATGAACTTATTCCAAAAGGCTCTGGAACCTCTATCCCACACAGTTGTTGCGTGGTTTTGCCGCACCCCCGGTGCTATGATCCCGAACTTGCGCCGCAAAGAGTACAGACTCGCCGGCGCTTGTTTGGCCGCCCGTGATCGGCCTTGCGCTCACCGCAACTGACCTGATTAGGAGAATCATCATGGCTTTCGAATTGCCGCCGCTGCCCTACGCACACGATGCCCTGCAGCCGCACATCTCCAAGGAAACCCTGGAGTATCACCACGACAAGCACCACAACACCTATGTCGTGAACCTGAACAACCTGGTGCCAGGCACCGAGTTCGAAGGCAAGACCCTGGAAGAAATCGTCAAGTCTTCCTCGGGCGGTATCTTCAACAACGCCGCTCAGGTCTGGAACCACACGTTCTACTGGAACTGCCTGGCGCCAAACGCCGGCGGCCAACCTACCGGTGCACTGGCTGAAGCCATCAACGCTGCGTTCGGTTCGTTCGACAAGTTCAAGGAAGAGTTCAGCAAGACGTCCATCGGCACCTTCGGTTCCGGTTGGGGCTGGCTGGTGAAGAAGGCTGACGGTTCCCTGGCCCTGGCCAGCACCATCGGCGCAGGCAACCCGCTGACCAACGGCGACACCCCGCTGCTGACCTGCGATGTCTGGGAACATGCCTACTACATCGACTACCGCAACGTGCGTCCGAAGTATGTAGAAGCGTTCTGGAACCTGGTCAACTGGAAGTTCGTGGCCGAGCAGTTCGAAGGCAAGACCTTCACTGCCTAAGCAACGCTTGCAGTAGAAAGAGCCCGGCGATTGCCGGGCTTTTTCATGGGCGCTGGAAAGTAGCGAGTTGGTTGGAATCGTGGAACTCGCCGAAGGGAATTTGCCACGCACTGAGTGAGAGGAATAACCCTCTCGCGCTCTTCTGGAGAAAAAAGATGGAAGAAATCGGAAAAGCAGGCGGGCAGATGGCGATGCAACTCATCAGCGGCCTGATGAAAGGTCTTGCTGGTGGTGCAGGTGGCGGCGGCGATGAAGGTGGCGCGAAAGCACCTGAGCGCCCCGGTGAGGACAACATGCCACCGCCACCGCCGAAGATTGATTTTTCAGTCAGTTAATCAATGCGTTTGAAATGCCAAGCTACCGTTGGCATGCAGCGCGTTAGTCAAACAGTCAGACGGCGGAACGAATCCGCCGTTTTTCTGGTTTTTTCCTTTCTGTCAGGTGTGAAGTCGCCTTGCGCGCCAATGTTCCTTTGACTGCCATCGCCCGATTGCCAATACTCATGGCATATTGAAGGCCACCCGCATGAGACAAGGAATGCCCCTTTGAAGCTGGAACTCAAAAACAGCTTGTCGGTGAAGTTGCTACGGGTTGTCTTGCTCTCGGCATTGATCGTGGGCGTAGCGCTGAGCGTGGCGCAGATCGTGTTCGATGCCTACAAGACGCGCCAGGCCGTGGCCGGTGATGCCCAACGTATTCTCGACATGTTTCGCGACCCCTCGACCCAGGCCGTGTATAGCCTGGACCGCGAAATGGGCATGCAGGTGATCGAAGGGTTGTTTCAGGATGACGCCGTGCGCGTCGCGTCCATCGGTCATCCCAACGAAACCATGCTCGCGGAAAAAAGCCGCGCCTTGCAGCATTCTTCCAGCCGCTGGTTGACCGACCTGATTCTCGGGCAGGAGCGCACTTTCACCACCGCACTGGTCGGCAAGGGCCCCTACAGCGAGTACTACGGCGACCTGAGCATTACCCTCGACACCGCCACCTACGGCGAAGGCTTTATTGTCAGCTCAGTGATCATCTTTATTTCCGGCGTGCTGCGTGCCCTGGCCATGGGCCTGGTGCTGTACCTGGTGTATCACTGGCTGCTGACCAAACCGCTGTCGCGGATTATCGAACACCTGACGTCGATCAACCCGGACCGGCCCAGCGAGCACAAGATCCCGCAGCTCAAGGGGCATGAACGTAATGAGCTGGGCCTGTGGATAAACACCGCCAACCAGTTGCTCGAATCCATCGAACGCAACACCCACCTGCGCCACGCGGCCGAGTCCAGCCTGTTGCGCATGGCCCAGTATGACTTTCTCACCGGCCTGCCGAACCGCCAGAAGCTGCAGGAGCAACTGGACAGGATCCTGACCGACGCCGGCCGTCGTCAGCGCCGGGTGGCGGTGTTGTGCGTGGGGTTGGATGACTTCAAGAGCGTCAACGAACAATTCACCTACCAGAACGGCGACAAACTGCTGCTGGCGCTGGCCGATCGTTTGCGCGCCCATAGCGGTCGCCTCGGCGCGCTCGCGCGCCTGGGGGGCGACCAGTTCGCCCTGGTGCAAGCCGATATCGACCAGCCCTACGAAGCCGCCGAACTGGCGCAAAGCATCCTGGATGACCTGGAAGCGGAATTCGCCCTCGACCAGGACCAGATTCGTTTGCGCGCCACCATCGGCATCACCTTGTTCCCGGAAGACGGCGACAGCACGGAGAAATTGCTGCAGAAAGCCGAACAGACCATGACCCTGGCCAAAAGCCGCTCGCGCAACCGTTATCAGTTCTATATCGCCAGCGTCGACAGCGAAATGCGTCGGCGCCGTGAGCTGGAAAAAGACCTGCGCGATGCCTTGAGCCGCGACCAGTTCCACCTGGTGTACCAACCGCAAATCAGCTATCGCGACCTGCGCGTGGTCGGTGTAGAGGCGTTGATTCGCTGGCAGCACCCGGAACACGGCCTGGTTCCGCCAGACCTGTTCATCCCGCTGGCGGAGCAGAATGGCACCATCATTCCCATCGGCGAATGGGTGCTTGACCAGGCGTGCCGCCAACTGCGCGAATGGCATGACCAGGGTTTCACCGAGCTGCGCATGGCGGTCAACCTGTCCACCGTGCAGTTGCACCACACCGAGTTGCCGCGGGTGGTCAACAACCTGATGCAGATTTACCGCCTGCCGCCGCGCAGCCTGGAGCTGGAAGTCACCGAAACGGGCCTGATGGAAGACATCAGCACCGCCGCCCAACACCTGTTGAGCCTGCGTCGTTCGGGGGCGTTGATCGCCATCGATGACTTCGGCACCGGTTATTCATCCCTCAGTTACCTCAAAAGCCTGCCGCTGGACAAGATCAAGATCGACAAGAGCTTCGTCCAGGACCTGCTGGACGTAGACGACGATGCGACCATCGTGCGGGCGATTATCCAACTGGGCAAAAGCCTGGGCATGCAGGTGATTGCCGAAGGTGTGGAGACCGCCGAACAGGAGGCCTACATCATTTCCGAGGGCTGCCATGAAGGCCAGGGTTACTACTACAGCAAACCGCTGCCGGCCCGGGAGTTGGCGGCTTACTTGAAGCAATCGGAACGCAATAACGCGGCGATTCTTTGAGCGGGGCGAACGATTCCAAATATTTCACGTGTATAAGCCTTTACACAAAATGCAAATCTTTCGCATTATGTCGCAGCTTTTGCGCCCGCGCGCGCCCTATCAACAACCGAAGCAGGATGTTCGCCATGATTCGTATGCCCCTGGCCACCGCCAGTCTGCTGGCTATCGCTATTTCTCTCGCCGGTTGCGGCGAAGGTAAAGACAAGGCCGCTGCGCCTCAGGCGCCTGCCGCTGCCAGCACTACCGCCCCAGCGCCAGCCGCGCCTGCGGGCCAGGTCGACGAGGCTGCCGCCAAGGCCGTGGTCGCGCATTACGCAGACATGGTGTTTGCGGTGTACAGCGACGCCGAGTCCACCGCGAAAACCCTGCAGACCGCCATCGACACCTTCCTGGCCAACCCGAACGACGACACGCTCAAAGCGGCCCGTACCGCCTGGATCGCTGCGCGCGTACCTTACCTGCAGAGTGAAGTGTTCCGCTTCGGCAACACCATCATCGACGACTGGGAAGGCCAGGTGAACGCCTGGCCCCTGGACGAGGGGCTGATCGACTATGTCGACAAATCCTACGAACACGCACTGGGCAACCCGGGCGCCAACGCCAACATCATCGCCAACACCGAGGTCCAGGTCGGCGAAGACAAGGTCGACGTCAAGGAGATCACCCCGGAAAAACTCGCCAGCCTCAATGAGCTGGGCGGTTCCGAAGCCAACGTCGCCACCGGCTATCACGCCATCGAATTCCTGCTCTGGGGCCAGGACCTCAACGGTACCGGTCCAGGCGCGGGTAACCGCCCGGCCTCGGATTACATGACCGGTGACGGTGCCACCGGCGGCCACAACGAGCGTCGTCGTACCTACCTGCGCGCCGTGACCCAACTGCTGGTCAGCGACCTGCAGGAAATGGTCGGCAACTGGAAGCCCAACGTCGAAGACAACTACCGGGCCACCCTGGAGTCGGAACCGGCTACCGACGGCCTGCGCAAAATGTTGTTCGGCATGGGCAGCCTGTCCCTCGGCGAGCTGGCTGGCGAACGCATGAAGGTGTCCCTGGAGGCCAACTCGCCGGAAGACGAGCAGGACTGCTTCAGCGACAACACGCATAACTCGCACTTCTATGACGCCAAGGGCATCCGCAACGTCTACCTGGGCGAGTACACCCGCGTCGACGGCAACAAGCTGACCGGCCCGAGCCTGTCGTCCCTGGTCGCGAAAGCCGACCCGGCGGCCGATGCAGCCCTCAAGGCTGACCTGGCGGCGACCGAAGCGAAAATCCAGGTGATGGTTGACCACGCCGCCAAGGGCGAGCACTACGACCAGTTGATCGCAGCCGGTAACGATGCGGGTAACCAGATCGTGCGTGACGCAATCGCTGCGCTGGTCAAGCAGACCGGTTCAATCGAAGCCGCTGCGGGAAAACTGGGCATCAGCGACCTGAACCCGGACAGCGCTGATCACGAGTTCTGATCGAGGCGCAGTTGAATGAGGCGACCTTTGGGTCGCCTTTTTTATTCAATCTGTCCAGCACAGTGAATCCATGTGGGAGGGGGCTTGCTCCCGATAGCGGTGTGTCAGTGACAAATGTATTTGCTGACCCGGCGCCATCGGGAGCAAGCCCCCTCCCACAATTTGCTCTATGTCGCGTCCAACCCCTCGGTTTACAAGACCGGCACCGCAGGTAGAATGGCGCCACCCCCACACCTGAGCGAACTTCATGGCGTTGCCGACCCTGCGCATCATCGGTTTCATCATCGGCATCTTCCTGATCACGCTGGCGATCGCCATGGTCGTGCCCATGGCCACCCTGGTGATCTTCGAACGCACCGGCGACCTGCCGTCTTTCCTGTGGGCCAGCATGATCACCTTTATCGCCGGCCTGGCCCTGGTCATTCCCGGTCGCCCCGAGCATGTGCACCTGCGCCCACGGGACATGTACCTGCTGACGGTGACAAGCTGGGTGGTGGTATGCGTGTTCGCGGCGCTGCCGTTTTTGCTGACTCAGCACATCAGCTACACCGACTCGTTTTTTGAAAGCATGTCCGGCATCACGGCCACCGGGTCCACGGTATTGAGTGGGCTGGACAGCATGTCGCCGGGCATCCTGATGTGGCGCTCGCTATTGCACTGGCTCGGCGGCATCGGCTTTATCGGCATGGCGGTGGCGATCCTGCCCCTGCTGCGCATCGGCGGCATGCGCCTGTTCCAGACCGAATCTTCGGACCGTTCGGAAAAGGTCATGCCGCGCTCCCATATGGTGGCGCGGCTGATCGTTGCGGCGTATGTGGGCATCACCATCCTTGGCAGCCTGGCGTTCTGGTGGGCCGGGATGGGGCTGTTCGATGCGATCAACCACGCCATGTCGGCGATTTCCACCGGTGGGTTTTCCACCTCCGATGAATCCCTGGCGCACTGGAAGCAACCGGCGGTGCACTGGGTGGCGGTAGTAGTGATGATCCTCGGCAGCTTGCCGTTCACCCTGTATGTGGCCACGTTGCGCGGCAACCGCCAGGCGCTGATCAAGGACCAGCAGGTGCAGGGTTTGCTCGGCCTGCTGCTGGTGACCTGGCTGGTGCTCGGCACCTGGTATTGGTGGACCACCAACCTGCACTGGCTGGACGCCCTGCGCCATGTGGCGTTGAACGTCACCTCGGTGGTGACCACCACCGGCTTCGCGCTGGGGGACTACAGCCTCTGGGGCAATTTCTCACTGATGCTGTTCTTTTACCTGGGCTTTATCGGCGGCTGTTCGGGCTCGACCGCCGGCGGGATCAAGATCTTCCGCTTCCAGGTTGCCTATATCCTGCTCAAGGCCAACCTTAACCAGCTGATTCACCCACGCGCGGTGATCAAACAGAAGTACAACGGCCATCGTCTCGATGAAGAAATCGTACGGTCGATCCTGACCTTTTCGTTTTTCTTCGCCATCACCATCTGCGCCATCGCGCTGGCCCTGTCACTGCTGGGGCTGGACTGGATGACTGCGTTGACCGGCGCAGCCAGCACCGTATCCGGCGTCGGCCCCGGCCTGGGTGAAACCATCGGCCCGGCCGGTAACTTCGCCAGCCTGCCGGATGCGGCCAAGTGGATTCTGTCGCTGGGCATGCTGCTGGGGCGGCTGGAAATTATTACGGTGTTTGTGCTTTGTATTCCGGCGTTCTGGCGTCACTGACGCTCGACGCTTGCAGCAGCCGCGCCCGGTATTCGCCGGGCGTGGCGTCGAACCAGCGGCGAAACGCGCGAAAGAAGTTGCTCGGGTCGGCGAACCCCAACAGGTAGGCAATTTCCAGCAAGGTCATGCTCGGCTGCGCCAGGTATTGCTCGGCCAGCTCGCGGCGGGTGTCATCGAGCAGGGTCTGGAAGCTGGTGCCCTCCTCCTGTAACCGCCGCTGCAAGGTACGCTGGGACAGGTGCAACGTCTGCGCCACCACTTCGCGCTTGGGTTCGCCCTGGGGCAGCAGGCGGCACAGCACTTGCCGTGCCTTGTGGGTCACGCGGCTTTCGGAAAAGCGCGCCAGGTATTCTCCGGCAAACCGATCATGCAGCAGCGCCATGGCCTCGTTGGCCGTGGGCAGCGGGGCATCCATGTCAGCCTGTTCGAAAATCAGCGCGTCATAGGGCGCATTGAATTCCAGCGGCGCGTGGAACACCTGTTTATAGGGCGCCAGGTCGACCGGCTGAGCACCTTGCAACAGTACTTTACGCGGTTGCAGGGTTCGCCCGGTGAGCCAGCCGCACAGCGCCAACGCGCTGGCCAGCGAGGCTTCGGCGCTTTGCCGGGTGGGCGGCAGATGGTCGCCGTGCACTGTCAGAATCAGCGCATACCCCTCGGGTAACAAGCGGAAGCTCAAGTCGGCGCTTTCGGCGATGATGCGCTGGTAACGCACCAGGCGCCCGAAGCCTTCGGCCAGGGTGTTGCTGGACATCAAGGCATAACCGGCCACATGAAACGATGCCGGGCGCACCACTTTCCCCATGTTCAGGCCAATTGCCGGGTTGCCCGACACCTCCACCGCGCGCTGCCACAAACGGGTCATGGCGTCTTGCGCAAACCGTGCGTCGGGATCACTGAGGGCGGCGTAGTCCAGCCCCAGTTGTTGGAACAGGGCCCGGCAATCCAGGCCGTCCATTTCCAAGGCCTTGACTATCCCCATCGCCCAGCTTGCAGAAGTTGTTCGTTCGCTCATGGCGTCTTCTTGAATAAAGCGGGCCTGAATGGCAGGCCAGGAAGGCAAGGATACTAAAGTGGCATCTATTGTCACTGGCTGTAACCATCGATCACTCTAGACTCCAATAAGCTCCCCGCCGAACATCTGTTGGGCGGCATAACAATCAAAGGGCCGGCCACAGTGGAAAATCTCAAGCGATTCAACAGCTTCGCCGAGTTTTACCCGTATTACCTGGCAGAGCATGGCAACAGCACCTGCCGGCGCCTGCACTTTATCGGCACCACCCTCGTGATCGGCATTCTGGCGTACGCCATGGGTCGCGGCTCGCTGGGCCTGCTACTGGCCGTGCCGATTGCCGGCTACAGCTTTGCCTGGATCGGCCACTTCTTTTTTGAAAAAAACCGCCCGGCGACCTTTCAGCACCCGTTTTACAGCCTGCTGGGTGATTTTGTGATGTACCGCGACATGATCCTGGGCAAGGTGCCGTTCTAGTTTTCGTGGATATAAAAGTCTATTTGTCATTTACGGTGCTGTATCCTGCCAAGGCTTTTTGAGAGCGCGCAATCACCCGCGATTTAAAACAGACCTTGCGAGGAGCGACGACGATGCACGAGATACCTAATCTCCCCTTCCCAAGCCTGCACCCAACAGAGCAGCCAACACCGCAGCAGGCCAGCCCAAAGCAACCTGAAGCCAAACAAGCCAAACCAGTCGACAGCAAACGCCAGGACTGACGCCGTACCAGACCGTGTGGAAAGCGCCACTTCAAGCGTTTTCCACACTGCCTGAACTGGGATACCCGCCATGACCGACACCCTTCCCGATTCCCCGGACACCGCCGTCCTCGACGCCGCCTTGCAAATGGTCGAGGTGTGGAACCGCCTCAGCGCGGACAAACAAGCCACCTTGCTCAAGCGCTTCGGTACCCAGGAAAATGCTCTGGCCGCCCTGGTCACCACCCAACTGCTGGCCCCTGCGCAAACCTGAGGTCTTCCCGATCTGAGGTTTTTGCGCTTTAGCGCCCTACGCGAGCCAAACCACCGGTATCATTAGCAGCCTATCTTTACCTGCTGCGACAGTGGACCTCTCCCATGCCAGATACCCAGCGCCCCATGGCGGTCACGCTGCAAGTCGTTTCCATCGTGCTGTTCACCTTTATCGGTTACCTGAATATCGGCATCCCCCTGGCCGTTTTGCCGGGCTATGTGCATAGCGAACTGGGCTATGGCGCGGTGATTGCCGGCCTGGTGATCAGCGTGCAGTACCTGGCCACCCTGCTGAGCCGCCCGTACGCGGGCAAAATCATCGACAACCTGGGCAGCAAGCGCGCGGTGCTGATCGGCCTGGCGGGGTGTGGCTTGAGCGGTGTGTTCATGCTGCTCGCGGCGTGGTGTTCAAGCCTGCCGGCCTTGAGCCTCGCCAGCCTGCTGATCGGTCGCCTGGTGTTGGGCAGTGCTGAAAGCCTGGTGGGCTCGGGCGCCATCGGGTGGGGCATCGGCCGGGTCGGTGCGGCGAACACCGCCAAGGTCATCTCCTGGAATGGCATCGCCAGTTATGGCGCCTTGGCGGTCGGTGCGCCGTTGGGCGTATTACTGGTAAGAAATTTCGGACTGTGGAGCATGGGCGTGAGCATCCTCCTGCTGGCGGCTGTCGGCCTGTTGCTGGCCTGGAACAAGGTTGCCGCGCCCATCGTGACCGGCGTGCGCCTGCCGTTCATGAACGTGCTGGGCCGCGTATTGCCGCACGGCTGCGCGCTGGCGTTGGGCTCCATCGGCTTTGGCACCATCGCAACCTTTATCACCTTGTATTACACCACCCAGCATTGGGATAACGCGGTGTGGGCCTTGAGCTTGTTTGGCGCCAGCTTTATCGGTGCGCGCCTGCTGTTCGGCAACCTGATCAACCGTATCGGCGGGTTTCGCGTGGCGATTGCCTGCCTGTCGGTGGAGATCCTTGGGCTGTTATTGCTGTGGCTGGCGCCGGACGCCAACCTGGCCCTGGCGGGCGCGGCGTTGAGCGGGTTTGGCTTTTCCCTGGTATTTCCGGCGCTGGGGGTGGAAGCGGTCAACCTGGTGCCCGCCTCAAGTCGCGGTTCGGCGGTGGGGGCTTATTCGTTGTTCATCGACTTATCGCTGGGTATCACCGGACCATTGGCCGGGGCTGTGGCGGCAGGCTTCGGCTTTGCGTCGATCTTCCTGTTCGCCGCCCTCGCCGCCCTGGGTGGCTTGCTGCTGAGTGTGTACCTGTACCGCCAGGCGCCCAAGGCCCGCGAAGCACGCGAGGCCTAGAAGTCGACCTTGCCGCGCCCGGCCTTGATGCTGCCGCGCTTGGTCTTGGATTCGAGGCGACGCTTTTTCGAGCCCAGGGTCGGCTTGGTCGGGCGACGTTTCTTCTCGACCTTGGTGGCGCTGAGGATCAACTCCACCAGGCGCTCCAGCGCATCGGCGCGGTTCTGTTCCTGGGTGCGATATTGCTGGGCCTTGAGCACCAGCACGCCTTCACTGGTGATACGGCTGTCGCGTAATGCCAACAGCCGCTCCTTGTAAAACTCTGGCAGCGACGAGGCCGGAATATCAAAACGCAGGTGCACCGCGCTGGAAACCTTGTTGACGTTCTGCCCCCCGGCGCCCTGGGCGCGAATGGCGGTCAGCTCGATTTCGGCGTCGGGCAGGTGCACGTTGTTGGAAATTACCAGCATTGGAACAGGTCCGTGATTCAGGCTGACCAGCATACGCCACGCGTCCCGCCAGTCCAAAAAAACCCGGCGATACGCCGGGTTCTTTATTCAGGGTTAACGAGGTTACTCAAGCACCGTCTGTGGCGTGACCAGGACGGTTTGTGCCTTACGCTTGTTTTTCAACCAATAGCACAGAGCCATAAACGCCACCCACACCGGAATCGCATACACCGACACCTGGATACCCGGAATCATCAGCATGATCACCAGGATAAACACCACGAACGCCAGGCAGACGCAGTTGCCATATGGGTACCACAGCGCCTTGAACAGCGGCACCTGGCCGGTGCGGTCCATGTGCTGACGGAATTTGAAGTGGGAGAAGCTGATCATCGCCCAGTTGATCACCAACGTGGCCACTACCAGCGACATCAGCAACTCCAGCGCGTGTTGCGGGATGAAGTAGTTCATCAACACCGCTACCAGCGTAACGGCCGCCGACGCCAGGATCGAACGCACCGGCACCCCACGCTTGTCGATCTTGGCCAGCGCTTTCGGCGCGTCACCCTGCTCGGCCATGCCCAACAGCATGCGGCTGTTGCAGTAGGTGCCGCTGTTGTAAACCGACAGCGCCGCCGTCAATACCACGAAGTTGAGAATATGCGCGGCGGTGTTGCTGCCCAGCATCGAGAACACTTGCACGAAAGGGCTGCCGCTGTAGGCATCGCCCGACGCATTAAGGGTGGCCAGCAGGCTGTCCCACGGCGTCAGCGACAACAGCACCACCAACGCGCCGATGTAGAAAATCAGGATGCGGTAGATCACCTGATTGATCGCCTTGGGGATCACGGTGCGTGGCTGGTCCGCTTCGGCGGCGGTAAACCCGAGCATTTCCAGGCCACCGAAGGAAAACATGATGATCGCCATGGCCATCACCAATCCGCCCACGCCATGGGGGAAGAAGCCGCCGTGGTCCCACAGGTTGCTCACCGAAGCTTGCGGACCACCGCTGCCGCTGACCAGCAGGTAGCTGCCCAGGGCAATCATGCCGACGATGGCCACTACCTTAATGATCGCGAACCAGAACTCGGCTTCACCGAAGACTTTGACGTTGGCCAGGTTGATCAGGTTGATCAGCACGAAGAACGCCGCCGCCGAGACCCAGGTCGGAATCTCCGGCCACCAGTAGTGCACGTATTTGCCGACTGCGGTCAGCTCCGACATCCCCACCAGGATGTACAGGATCCAGCAGTTCCAGCCCGACAGGAAGCCGGCGAAACCGCCCCAATACTTGTGGGCAAAATGGCTGAAGGAACCGGCGACCGGCTCTTCGACGATCATTTCGCCGAGCTGGCGCATGATCATGAAGGCGATAAAGCCGCAGATGGCATAGCCCAGGATCATCGATGGGCCGGCAGACTTGAGTACCCCGGCCGAGCCGAGGAACAGGCCGGTGCCGATGGCGCCACCGAGGGCGATCAACTGGATATGCCGATTTTTCAGGCCGCGTTTCAGCTCGCCTGAAGAGGAATGGGGTCCACTCATGAAAAAGGTCTCACGCAAGGTTTGAAGAGGTTGAATGCAGGTTGCTGCCTTGAATTACCGACTCAAGCAGCGCCGCTCAAACCCCAGCGCAGGCACCAGGAGTACAGCGTCTTTCTAGCGGTCATGCGTCACCTGTTTGTTTTTATCTGTGACGAAATCGAACCCGTCTGGCTCGTGGCCGGACGGAGTGATCAGGGCGGATACACCCTGGGTCTTGGCCTTTGCGTGGATACGCAAGAGGGGGTCACAGTAAAACGCGGCGCATTGTACACCGCTCGACAGCTTCGGCACGCACCACGAACGTGCACCCGACAATCTGTCAGGTATTCCTTACAGGGGATTTCCACCCAAAGCGGGCAGGCCGACAACGTAAACTTAACGTTACGCATCGGAAAATTGGCTTTACGGTCAGGCTCAAATGACGATTTACGGAAAATTGTCAGTCAGACTCATCTGAAGAATCGGTTCAGCCAATCCGCTGTTTTACCTGGATAAAAAATAACGTCAAAAAAACCGAAGAAAAAATCCAAATGAAACCGTGTCAATAAATATTTTGCATTTTGAAACACTCTCTCCTAGGTTCTCTTCACTTGCCTGCGAGCCGCTGGCAAGCCGTTCTCAAACAACGTCCTCTAGGAGATACACCATGCAAGCACTGGAAAAAGACCTGGAAACTGAACTGCAACTTGACGATTGGTTTGAAGCGCCGACCCATGAGGCCGCCGTTGAAATGATGCAAGCTGATGCCGTTGTGCCATTTGGCACCGCGATGTGGCCTTTCTAATACCCGGCAAGCATCCGGCAGGTGTCGTGCACGGCACCTGCCCCCTTACCCAAGGCACAGAAGGACACTCGTCATGGACAAGGCCCGCGCTGTCGAACATTTTCTCTACTATCTCGCTCACCACCCGGCCCTTCAGGGCCTGAGCCGCCCTACCGTGCTGCTGGGCCATACCGAACGCTACGACGCCATCGCCCAGGCAATCACCCAGGGCAGCGCCGCCCGTTTCAATTTCCAGGTGCAGCGCCTGGACCTGAGCGCCAGCGAATCCCTGGCCCAGGCCATCGACGCCTGCGACCTGTACCTGTTTCTCTACGATTCCTCGACCCTGCCCAACCCGCGTGCCGAAGGCCCGGATTTTATCCGCGCGTTGCACGGCGTCATGGCCGAACATTGGAAAAAGTCGCTGCTGTTCAAGGACTACGGCGACTATTTCTACGACACCTTCAGCGTCGAACCGCAACGCATCGCCGACCTCAACGCCACGTTGATCCGGCGCATGTCCGAGGCCAGCGTGCTGAGCTTCACCGACAAGCACGGCTCACGCCTTGAAGCACCGATGAGCAGCATCAAGAAGTGGACCAATATCAACGGCGTCGGCAACCACGACCTGGCCCCTGGCGAGATCGCCACCCACAGCGAAGCCATCAACGGGCAAGTGCGGTTTGTCGGCACCTTTCTCAGCACCATCCCCTTTGCGCGCAAATACGGCGTGCTGGAGTCACCCCTGGAACTGTGGATCGAGAACTCCACCATCTGCGGCGTGGCCAGCGACGTGCCGGGGCTGGCGGATGACTTCAACAAGTACTTGAATGCCAACCCGTCCAACCGCCGTGTGGAGGAATTGGGGATTGGCACCAATGAAGGCGTGAAGGATTTGTATGCGCGCAACGCAGGCTTTGAAGAGCGCCATTGCGGCTTGCACCTGGGGTTGGGTGGCGGGCAGAAAGGCAGCCATCACCTGGACTTGATCTTTGCCAGCGGGGTGTTGGCGCTGGATGACAAGCCGGTGTTTGATGGGACGTTTGCCTTTTGAGCAAAGGACTCGAAAACACTGGAGACCCAAATGTGGGAGGGGGCTTGCTCCCGATTGCAGTGTGTCAGCCTCAGTATCTGTCACTGATTCACCGCTATCGGGAGCAAGCCCCCTCCCACAATTGAGCGCATTTCAAATTTGAATCAAAAAAACGCCAACCCGAAGGTTGGCGTTTTTTTGTGCAGCGCTTAAAACATCACTGCGGCTTCTTGCGACCAAACCCAGGACGCTGACCGGAACCGGCCGGCGCGCCACGGCGCTTGCCCGACGGCTCGTCCGCTACCAGTTTCGGGCCAGGGCGCTTGTTAGCCGCAGGCTTGGCTGGACGCTTGGTGCTGGCGTTGTCAGCGGGACGCTCCGCTTCACCACGGTTGCTGCGGCCACCGGTCGGCGCTGGGCGCGGCGTACGTGGCGCGCGGTCACCTTCCTGACGCGATGGCGCGGTTGGACGACGCTCACCTTCGATCTGCGGCTCACGCGAGATGCGACCACCAGTGGCCGGGGCGTTCAACGCCGGGCGCACGGTGCGCGCAACACGTTCGGTACGGGCCACCGGGCGCGACGACTTACGCTGCATACGCTCAAGCTTGTCTTTGCTCTTGGCGTTCATCTGCGGCATGGCCACCGGCGTCAGGCCAACTTCGGCACTGAGAATGTCGACTTCGTACTGGCTCATTTCGCGCCAGCGGCCCATCGGCAGGTCGGAGTTCAGGAACACCGGGCCGAAACGCACGCGCTTCAGGCGGCTGACCACCAGGCCCTGGGATTCCCACAGGCGACGCACTTCGCGGTTACGGCCTTCCATTACCACGCAGTGGTACCAGTGGTTGAACCCTTCGCCACCCGGCGCCTGCTTGATGTCGGTGAACTTGGCCGGGCCGTCTTCAAGGACCACACCGGCTTTCAAGCGCTCGATCATCTCGTCATCGACTTCACCGCGTACACGCACGGCGTATTCACGGTCCATCTCGTAGGACGGGTGCATCAGGCGGTTGGCCAACTCACCGTCGGTGGTGAACATCAGCAGGCCCGTGGTGTTGATGTCGAGGCGACCGATGTTGATCCAGCGGCCCTCTTTGGGCTTGGGCATCTTGTCGAACACGGTCGGACGGCCTTCCGGGTCGTCACGGGTGCAGATCTCGCCATCGGGCTTGTTGTACATGATCACGCGGCGTACCGATTCGGCCGCCTCTTCACGCTTGATGACCTTGCCATCGATGGTGATTGCGTCGTGCAGGTCGACGCGCTGGCCAAGGGTAGCCTCGACGCCGTTGACCTTGATGCGCTTCTGGGTGATCCAGGCTTCGACGTCGCGGCGCGAGCCCACGCCGATACGCGCCAGCACCTTTTGCAGTTTTTCGCCTGCTGGGCCGATTTCCTGGCTGTCGTTCTGGTCTTTGTCGTTCATCTTAAGCACCTCCCGGTGGGTCGATTCAGGCGTGGCCTGAAGAGTGTTGAAAGCGGGGCTTTGGCCGAATAGCTCGGCAAAGGGTCGCGAATCATACGCGCATGCCGCGCGTTGCGCATCAGAGACTAGCCGATCCAGGCACAATCATTTGCTTTTCCGCCGACCGGTGGCGCCCAGGGCCAGCAGGCGCAGCTCGGCTTCGGCCAGCACCGTGCGCTTGTCGACTTTGTCGAGTTTCTTCCAGGCACGGATTTCGCGCTTGCTGCGGCCACAGCCGACGCAGATGTCGTCGTTAAACTTGCAGATGCTGATGCAGGGGTCTTTGGTGGAAGTCATCGCTAAGGCTCTCGTTCCCACGCTTCGCGTGGTAATGCATCCCGTGACGCTCCGCGTCACAGCGGACGCGGAGCGTCCAAGGCGACATTCCCACGCGGAGCGCGGGAACGATCATTGCGTCAGTCTTCGAATTGGCGGCGTTCGTTTTCGATGGCTTCAGCCAGCGCTCGAGCTTCATCTTCCTCATCGCCCAAAGGCGGCTGTTCGAGGGCGGCGACGGCGGCCAGCAGTTTTTCCCGGGCATCGGCAACACCGAGGATGTCTGCTTCGACGTCAGGCTCGGGCTCAACGTTCACCTGGGTTTCAGGCTCGACGGCGCCATCGCGCAGCACATCATCAAAATCGGTCTTGATGCCCTGCTCCATGTCGTCCAGTTCCAACAGCAACGTATGGAAACTGGTTTCGTCTTTCGGCTCTTCCGGCTCGGCGCTGGCGTCGGCCAGTTCCTGCAAGCTGGCCGGTACCGGCGCGTCGTCGAAGTCGAGTACCGGTTCGGCTTCCATCTCGCGCAGTTCGGCCAGCGGTGGCAGGTCGTCGAGGTTCTTCAGGTTGAAGTGGTCGAGGAACACCTTGGTGGTGGCGAACATCGCCGGTTTGCCGGGCACGTCACGGTAGCCGACGATGCGGATCCACTCGCGTTCCAGCAAAGTCTTGACGATATGGCTGTTGACCGCCACGCCCCGCACATCTTCGATCTCGCCCCGAGTGATCGGCTGGCGATAGGCGATCAACGCCATGGTCTCCAGCATCGCCCGTGAATAACGCTGCGGGCGTTCTTCCCACAAGCGCCCCACCCAAGGGGAAAACTTCTCACGGATCTGCAGGCGATAACCCGACGCCACTTCACGCAATTCAAAGGCGCGACCGTCACAGGACTTGCGCAGGATCTCCAACGCCTTCTTGAACACCGGCGGTTCGGGACGTTCTCCCTCTTCAAAGAGTTCGAACAGGCGCTCCAAAGATTGCGGCTTGCCCGAGGCCAGGAGAAAAGCTTCCAGCAAGGGTGCCAGTTCGCGGGGTTCAGTCAGATTCATCGATTCAGCTCGTTATTCGGCTCGCGCCCGCACATGGATAGCCGCAAACGGCTCATTCTGGACCAGCTCGACCAAGGACTCCTTGACCAGCTCCAGGATCGCCATGAAAGTCACCACCACGCCCAGGCGCCCTTCCTCTGCGGTGAACAGCTCGACAAACGGCACAAACCCGCCGCCCTTGAGACGCTCCAGCACATCGCTCATGCGCTCGCGGGTGGACAGGGCTTCGCGGCTGACCTGGTGGCTTTCGAACATATCGCCACGGCGCAGCACCTCGGCCATGGACATCAGCAATTCTTCCAGGCTCACGTCGGGCAACAGTTTGCGCGCGCGAGCTTCCGGGGCGTCAAGCTTGGGCACCACCACATCGCGGCCTACGCGGCTCAAACCGTCGATCCCTTCGGCGGCCGCCTTGAAGCGCTCGTATTCCTGCAAGCGGCGGATCAGTTCGGCGCGCGGGTCGTCTTCTTCGGCCTCGACGGTCTCTGCGCGCGGCAGCAGCATGCGCGACTTGATCTCGGCGAGCATGGCGGCCATCACCAGGTATTCGGCGGCCAGCTCAAGGCGCACCGACTGCATCAATTCGACATAGCCCATGTACTGCCGGGTGATTTCCGCCACGGGAATATCGAGGATGTTGATGTTCTGTTTGCGGATCAGGTACAGCAGCAGGTCCAGCGGGCCTTCGAAGGCTTCAAGGAAGACTTCCAGGGCGTCCGGCGGGATGTACAGGTCCAGGGGCATTTCCAGGACCGCCTGGCCATAGACCATCGCGAAGGGCAGTTCCTGCTGGGCCCCCGCCTGGGAGTCGACGGTTTCCACGACCGACATTCAGGCCTCGACCATGAACGGCGTCGGGTCGCCGCACCCTACACGCACCACTTGCGGCTCGCCATCGGCCAGGTTGATCACGGTGGAGGCCTTGTTGCCGCCGTAGCCACCGTCGATGATCAAGTCGACATGTTTCTCCAACAGGCGGCGCATTTCGTAAGGGTCATACAGCGGCTCGGTTTCGCCAGGCAGGATCAGCGACACGCTCATCAGCGGCTCACCTAACTCAGCCAGCAGCGCCAGGGCGATCGGGTGCTCCGGCACGCGCAGGCCGATGGTGCGTTTTTTCGGGTGCAACAACAGGCGCGGCACTTCGCGGGTGGCGTTGAGAATGAAGGTGTACGGCCCTGGCGTATGCGCCTTGAGCAAGCGGAAGGTGCCGGTGTCGACCTTGGCGAACAGCCCAAGCTGGGACAAGTCGCTGCAGATCAGCGCAAAGTTGTGCTTGTCATCCAGCTGGCGCAGGCGTCTTACGCGCTCGACCGCACCCTTGTCGCCGATCTGGCAACCAATGGCGTAGGACGAATCAGTTGGATAGATCACCACGCCGCCGGCGCGAATGATTTCCACGGCCTGTTTGATCAGGCGCGCCTGGGGGTTTTCCGGATGAATCTGGAAGAATTGACTCACGAGCTCTACCTGTTCAGACGGTGGCAATAATGGGGTCATGCTTGAATCGCCCCCACAACAGCGGCAGGTCTTGCGGAACCTGGCGATACTCGCCGATCTCGGACCAGCCACCTGGGCCATGAAAATCACTGCCGGCACTGACCAGCAGACCAAATTCGCGGGCAAGGATCGCCAGGCTGCCGACCTGCTCGGCGGGTTGATGCCCGTTGACCACTTCGATCGCGTGGCCGCCCGCTCCAATATAGTCACTGATCAGCTTGCGGCGCTTGCTGCGGGTGAAATCGTAATGCCAGGGATGCGCCAGGCTGACCCAGGCCCCGGCGGCCCGCAGGGTCTGCACGGTGTCCTCCAGGGTCGGCCAATGTTGCTTCACATCGCCCAACTTGCCCGCGCCCAACCATTTACGGAAGGCTTCGGCGCGGTCCTTGACGAAACCTGCCTGCACCATCCAGTCGGCGAAGTGCGGACGGGCCGGTGCATTACCGCTGTCGCCCAACGCCTGCTGGATAGCCCGGGCGCCGTCGAGGGCGCCAGGCATGCCTTTGAGGCTGAGCTTGCGGCTTATTTCTTCGGACCGCAGCCAGCGGCCATCGTGCAATCGGGCGATGGCCGCCACCAGGGCCGGGGCGTTTTGCTCGAAACCGTAGCCGAGCACATGAATGGTGGCGCCGCCCCAGGTGCAGGACAATTCCACGCCGTTGACCAGCTGCATGCCCAAGGCCTGGGCCGCCGCGCGGGCCTCATCAAGGCCTTCGAGGGTGTCGTGGTCGGTCAACGCGAGGACTCGCACGCCTTTTTCAAACGCACGCGCAACCAGTACCGCAGGCGCCAGGGCGCCGTCGGAGGCCGTGCTGTGGCAGTGCAAATCAACATTCACGGGAGTGTGTAACCTCAAGTCAGCTGGCGCTATCGCAACCAAGGATGTTTGTTATTATGCCGCCACATCCAGCTTCTGGCTCTTACTGTGAAACAATTCATCGACTTCATCCCGCTGTTGCTGTTTTTCATCGTTACCAAACTCGACCCCAGGGTCATCGACATCGCCGGTCACCAACTCTCGTTCGGCGGCATCTACAGCGCCACCGCCGTGCTGATCATCAGCTCCATCGTGGTGTACGGCGCCATCTTCATCTCCCAGCGCAAGCTGGAAAAAAGCCAATGGCTGACCCTCATCGCCTGCCTGGTGTTCGGCGGCCTGACCCTGGCCTTCCACAGCGAAACCTTCCTCAAATGGAAAGCCCCGGTGGTCAACTGGCTGTTCGCCCTGGTGTTCATCGGCAGCCACTTCATTGGTGATCGCCTGCTGATCAAGCGGATCATGGGCCACGCGCTGACCCTGCCGGACCCGATCTGGGTGCGCCTGAACGTGGCCTGGATCGTGTTTTTCATCTTCTGCGGTGCCGCCAACCTGTTCGTGGCCTTCACCTTTCAGGAATACTGGGTCGACTTCAAGGTGTTCGGCAGCCTGGCCATGACCCTGCTGTTCCTGGTCGGCCAAGGTATCTACCTGTCGCGTCACCTGCATGACTCTGCCGCCACCACGCCGAAAACCGAGGACTGACATGCTCTACGCCATCATTGCCACCGATGTTGCCAACTCGCTGGAAAAACGCCTGAGCGTGCGCCCGGCCCACGTCGAGCGCCTCAAGCAGCTGCAAACCGAAGGCCGCATCGTACTGGCCGGCCCGCACCCGGCCACCGACAGCAACGAGCCGGGCGAAGCGGGTTTCACCGGCAGCCTGATCGTTGCCGAGTTCGCCTCCCTGGCCGATGCCCAGGCGTGGGCCAAGGCTGATCCTTATGTGGCGGCGGGCGTCTACGCCGATGTCGTGATCAAGCCGTTCAAGCAAGTCCTGCCTTGAGCCCGGTGGCGCCGGGCCAAAACGCTTCGGCGCCATCCCAATGGCTCATCATTCCCGGCAACCTGCCGACAACGTTCTGAATATCCGTGTGGAATCAGGAGTTCCGATGCGCTTACGTCAGTTGTGTCTGTTGGCAGTGTTTACGATCGGGGCGACGGCCCACGCTGAAGAGTCCTCGAGCAGCGGCAGCTCCACGCCGCTGTCCTTGAGTGCCGGCAGCCAGATCACCGAATTGCAGCAACGCTTGAAAGAAAGCGAAGGGCTACGCGAAGCGCTGAGCAAGCAACTGCAAAGCACGCAGGCTACCCGAGAAAGCGCGCAACTGAGTCGTTTGCGCCAGGAGAACCAACGCCTGGCCCAGCAACTCAAAGAGACACAAGGCGGTGCCTTGACCCGCTGGCTGACCGAGCAGCAGCAATGGTTTGTCACCGGCGCGGGCGTCGCCCTGATCGCCTTGCTGTGCGGCATCTTTGCCAGCGGTGGGCACCGTCGTCGTCGACAATGGCTAAATTGAGTGAGTCATGAGCGAGCTGTTACTGATAGATGATGACCAGGAGCTCTGTGAGCTGCTGACCAGTTGGCTGAGCCAGGAAGGTTTCCAGGTACGCGCCTGCCACGACGGCTCCAGTGCCCGCAGGGCCTTGGCCGAAACCGCCCCGGCGGCGGTGGTGCTCGACGTGATGCTGCCCGACGGCAGCGGCCTGGAGTTGCTCAAGCAACTGCGCAACGACCACCCGGAATTGCCGGTGCTGATGCTCTCGGCCCGGGGCGAACCCCTGGACCGCATCCTCGGCCTGGAACTGGGCGCCGACGATTACCTGGCCAAGCCTTGCGATCCGCGCGAACTCACCGCTCGCCTGCGTGCCGTGCTGCGCCGCAGTCATCCGGCAGCCGTTTCGACCCAACTGGAACTAGGCGACTTGTGCTTCAGCCCGGTGCGCGGCGTGGTCAGCATCGACGCACAGGAATTTACCCTGACCGTCTCCGAAAGCCGCCTGCTCGAAGCCTTGCTGCGCCAGCCCGGCGAACCGCTGGATAAACAGGAGCTGGCGCAAATCGCCCTGGGCCGAAAGTTGACCCTGTACGATCGCAGCCTGGACATGCACGTCAGCAACCTGCGCAAGAAAATCGGCCCACACCCGGACGGCCGTCCGCGGATCGTGGCGCTGCGCAGCCGTGGTTACTATTACGCCCCTTGAGCAATCGGGCCTTACCAAACCTTTACGCTCCGCTGACGGCCGCTGACCTTGTCCTGGGTAATCTACTCACATCCGGACTCACCGGAATAGAGACAGGAGAATCCCCATGCGCAAGACCCTTATCGCTTTGATGTTCGCCGCCGCACTGCCTACCGTCGCCATGGCCGCCATGCCCGAAGGTCCAGGCCCGATGGGCGGCCCGGAAGGCCATATGATGGGTGGCCCAGGCCACGGTGAACATGGCCCGCGGGGTAAAGGTGGCCCGTTCAGCCAGTTGGATTTGAGCAAGGAACAACGCGAGCAGATCCGCAAGCTGATGGGTGACCAATGGCACGCTCGCAAAGACCTGACCCAAAAGTACCTGGCCAAACTGCCGGCAGCTGACCAGAAAGCCATGCAGGACGAGATCGCCGCCGGCAAGCAGAAAACCCAGGCCGACATCCGCGCCGTGCTCAAACCCGACCAGCAGAAGAAGTTCGACGAGATCGTCAAGCAGCAAGAGCAGCGTCGTGCCGAATGGAAAGAATTCCAGGCCTGGAAAGCGCAACAACCGCAAAAAGCGCAATAATGCCCTCGCGCTAATGCTCCCAGCCCAGTGGCCCCGCCACTGGGCTTTTCCTATTTGAGGGTTTCCCGTGCGTTCATTGTTCTGGCGCATCCTGGCGAGTTTCTGGCTGGCCATCGCCCTGGTTGCCGGATTGTCGATCCTGCTTGGGCATATGCTGAACCAGGACGCCTGGATTCTCAGCCGTCACCCCGGTCTCAACAACCTGGCGCAAGAGTGGACGCAACTCTACGAAGCCCAAGGCGAAGACGCTGCCCAGGAGTTGCTGCAGCAACGCAAGCGCCAGTATCACATTGACGTGCAAGTGCTGAACGAAGGCGGCGAACCGGTGGTACGCGGCACCTTCCCGCGCCGCGCCGCGGCCTTCGAAGCCCGGCAGAATGACAGCCAGGACGGCCACCTGCCCTGGCGGCGCCTGACCGCCGAGTACACCAGCGAAAAAACCGGCGACACCTACCTGCTGATTTACCGCATTCCGCACCCGGAACTCGATGCCTGGCACCGCAGCAGCCTGCTGTGGCCGTTCAGCGCCCTGGCCATTGCCCTGGTGGTGCTGACCCTGTTCAGCCTGTTGGTGACATTGTCCATCACCCGCCCGCTGAGCCGACTGCGCGGCGCGGTGCATGACCTGGGCCAAGCCACGTACCAGCAGAACAGCCTGGCGCAATTGGCCAACCGCCGCGATGAATTCGGCGTGCTGGCCACCGATTTCAACCGCATGGGCGCACGCCTGCAAAGCCTGATCGCCAGCCAGCGCCAACTGCTGCGCGACGTTTCCCACGAACTGCGTTCGCCCCTGGCCCGCTTGCGTATCGCCCTGGCCCTGGCCGAGCGCGCCAGCCCCGAAGAACGGGAAAAACTGTGGCCGCGCCTGACCCGCGAATGCGACCGTCTGGAAGCCCTGATCAGTGAGATCCTGGTACTGGCCCGGGTGGATGCCGACAACGCCAGCGCCGAAGAGGTCGACCTCAACCTGTTGCTCCAGACGCTGCAAAAGGACGCCCAACTCAGCGCGCCCGAGCAAGCCGTGCAACTGAGCACTGAACCCGACCTGCGCCTCAAAGGCTGGCCGACCATGATCGAACGCGCTGTGGATAACCTGCTGCGCAATGCCCAGCGTTTCAACCCGGCCGGCCAACCCATCGAGCTGCAGGCACAGCAGCGCGGCGAGCGCATTTTGATCAGCGTGCGCGACCATGGCCCCGGCGTTGAAGCCGAGCACCTGAGCCAACTGGGCGAGCCGTTCTACCGCGCCCCCGGCCAGACAGCGCAAGGTCACGGCCTGGGCCTGGCGATCGCCCGTCGCGCCGCCGAACGCCATGGCGGCAACCTGATCCTGGCCAATCATGCCGACGGCGGCTTTGTCGCCAGTATCGAGTTGCCGTTGGTGCCGGGGGTTGTCACACCGGCCTGACGATCTTCTATAGTGGCCCTTCTCTTACGGAGGGCCTTAGATGACTGACCTGCTGACCCCCATCCAAGCCGCACTCGGTCTACCGCACACCCCGCTGCCCCTGAGCGAGCCCGGCGCCCTGCCCTCGGCTTTCGCCGTGACCGACCTGGCCGCCGCCAGCATCGGCGCCGCCGGCCAGGCCGTCGCCGAACTTATTCGGCAACAGACCGCGCGCTTGCCAAGCGTCAGCGTGGACCGTCGCCTCGCCTCATTCTGGTTTGCCTCATCGATTCGCCCGCTGGATTGGCAGGTGCCCCCGCTGTGGGACCCGATAGCCGGTGACTACGCCAGCGCCGACGGCTGGATTCGCTTGCACACCAACGCGCCCCATCACCGCGCGGCGGCCGAACGGGTGCTGGGCAAGGTCACTGAGCGTGCGCAAATGGCGCGTCACGTTGCCAAACGGAACGCGGCTGAACTGGAACAGGCGATTGTCGACGCGGGCGGTTGCGCGGCGCAGATGCGTTCGTGGCACGCTTGGCAGAGCCACCCTCAAGGCTTGGCGGTGAATGCCGAGCGACTGATACAGCGTCAGGCCGGCAAAACCACCCGTGACACACCTTGGCTCGGCACAGCGGCCCGCCCGTTGGCCGGCATCAAGGTGCTGGACTTGACCCGCGTATTGGCCGGCCCCGTCGCCAGTCGTTTTCTCGCGGGTTTGGGTGCCGATGTACTGCGCATCGACTCGCCGACCTGGGACGAGCCCGGCGTGGTGCCGGAAATGACCCTGGGCAAGCGCTGCGCGCGGCTGGATCTGAAAAGCCCCGAAGGCCGCCAGGTATTCGAAGCGTTGCTCAAGGACGCCGATATGTTGCTCCACGGTTACCGCGCCGATGCGTTAGAGCAGTTGGGCTATTCGGTCGACGCCCTGCAACGCATCGCGCCGGGCCTTATCGACGTCAGCCTCAACGCCTATGGCTGGAGTGGCCCGTGGCGTAACCGTCGCGGCTTCGACAGCCTGGTGCAGATGAGCAGCGGCATTGCCGATGCGGGCATGGCCTGGAAGCACGCGGATAAACCGCTGCCGTTGCCGGTGCAGGCGCTGGATCACGCCACCGGGTACCTGATGGCCGCCAGCGCAATCCGGGCCTTGACCGAGCGCCTGGCCTGCGGCCGGGGTGGGTCGGCGCGCCTGTCGTTGGCACGCACGGCGAAATTGCTGGTAGAGGCAGGGCAAGTGCCGGAGCAACCGCCGCTGCGGGCCGAAGATACGCGTGATCAAGGCCTGGTGGTTGAGCAGACTGCCTGGGGCCAGGCCCACCGGTTGTTGGCGCCGCTGAGCATCAGCGGCGCACCACTGCAGTGGGATTTGCCCGCTGGCGAACTGGGGGCGCATCGGCCTCAGTGGTGACGGGAAGAGCGCCATCGGGGGCAAGCCCCCTCCCACATTTGACGGTATTCACAATTCAAAGTGTGGGAGGGGGCTTGCCCCCGATTAGGCCCGCACAGACTGCCCTCACAACGACAACACCCCGCTATACAGCCCATAGGCCGCCAAGCCGGCCCCTGCAACTACGCAGCCGAAAATGCCTTTTTCCACAACGGTGAACAACGGCTGGCCCTGTTCGCGCTTGGCCTGGGCGAACAGGATCACCCCGGGCGCATACAACAGCGCCGAGAGCAGCAGGTATTTCAGGCCGCCCGCATACAGCAGCCATACGGCGTAAACCAGGGCAATCAGGCCCACCAGCAAGTCCTTCATTCGCCGACGCTGGGCGCCTTCGTAGGTTTCGCCGCGCCCGCTCAACAGCACCGCATAGGCCGCCGACCACAGGTAGGGCACCAGAATCATCGACGAGGCGAGGTAAATCAGCGTGGTGTAGGTGCTGGCGGAAAACAGCGTGATCACCAGGAACGCCTGGATCATCAGGTTGGTCAGCCACAGGGCGTTGACCGGCACCTGATTGGCGTTTTCCTTCTTCAGGAATGCCGGCATGGTCTTGTCCTGGGCGGTGGCGTAGAGGATTTCCGCACACAGCAACGCCCAGGACAACAGCGCGCCCAGCAGCGACACCGCCAGGCCGAGGCTGATCAATATCGCCCCCCAGCGCCCGACGATATGCTCCAGCACCCCGGCCAGGGACGGGTTTTGCAATTGCGCCAGTTCCGGCTGGCTCATGATCCCAGGGACAGCACATTCACCAGCACCAGCAGCGCGAGTACGCCGAGAAAACCGATCACGGTGGCCCGGCCCACGTCCGCGCGCTTCTCGGCCCGCGCCGAGTAAACGCTGGCACCCTCGATGCCGATAAACACAAACACTGTGACCAGCATCATGTGGCGCACCTGGTCCGTCACACTGCCCATTTGCGGGTTGCCCAGGCCCCAGATATCGCGGCTGAAGATATCCGCCTTGAACGCCACGGCGGCAATCACGATAAACATCAGCAGCGGCACGATCTTCGCCACGGTGGTCACCAGGTTGATGAACGCCGCTTCCTTGATCCCGCGCATCACCAGAAAATGCACAGCCCATAGCAACAGCGACGCACAGCCGATGGCCAGCGGCGTATTGCCCTCGCCAAAAGCCGGAAAAAAGTAGCCGAGGGTGCTGAACAGCAGCACGAAGTAACCGACGTTGCCCATCCACGCACTGATCCAGTAACCCCAGGCCGAGGAGAACCCCATGTAGTCGCCAAACCCGGCCTTGGCGTAGGCATACACGCCAGAGTCCAGCTCGGGCTTGCGGTTGGCCAAAGTCTGGAACACGAAGGCCAGGGTCAGCATGCCGACCGCCGTGATTCCCCAGCCGATCAACACCGCGCCCGCGCCAGCGCGTGCAGCCATGTTCTGCGGCAGTGAGAAGATCCCGCCGCCAATCATCGAACCCACCACCAGGGCGATCAGGGCACTGAGCCGAAGTTTCTGTGCAGGGTGGGACATGAAGATTCCTTGAATTAAATTTTTCAGCTGACAGCTACGCACTCAACTAATTCAGTTTAATGAACATAGCCTTCATAACATAAGGGCATGTAATAACAGGAAGTTTAGGCGTATTTAGAATTTAAATAAGTGCAGCATAAACCACTCGTCAAACCTTACTCAAAAAGTTTGCACATTGGTAAATACCAACTAGCGTCATACATCCATGCACCACCAAATGATTAATCAGGAGGGAGGAAGCGCTCTGCAAAGCGCCTCTTCGGGCTTCTCATCGCCTGCGGACCTTCACCCCCAAGTCATTAATTCATAATGAAATGTGCCGATGATGTGATCTAAGTCAGCTGTTTGATTAGCCCACGGAATTATTCTGTGATCTCTCTCTCCTGCATTGGAGTCACACAATGTCTGATTCACCCGGAAAACTTAGGCTTGGCGCGTTGGTGGCGCTGGTCGTAGGCTCAATGATTGGCGGTGGCATCTTCTCCCTGCCACAAAACATGGCCGCCAGTGCCGATGTGGGCGCGGTGTTGATTGGCTGGGTGATTACCGCTGTCGGCATGCTGACCCTCGCGTTCGTGTTCCAGACCCTCGCCAACCGCAAGCCGGACCTCGACGGCGGTGTCTACGCCTACGCCAAGGCCGGTTTCGGCGACTACATGGGTTTCTCGTCCGCCTGGGGTTACTGGATCAGTGCCTGGCTGGGCAACGTCGGTTACTTCGTGCTGCTGTTCAGCACCCTCGGCTATTTTTTCCCCATCTTTGGCGAGGGCAACACTCCGGCCGCCGTGATTGGCGCCTCGCTGTTGCTGTGGGCCGTGCATTTTCTGGTGCTGCGCGGGATCAAGGAAGCGGCGTTCATCAACCTGGTGACCACCGTCGCCAAAGTGGTGCCACTGGTGCTGTTCGTATTGATCGCGCTGTTCGCGTTCAAGCTGGACATCTTCACCGCTGACATCTGGGGCGTGAAAAACCCGGACCTGGGCAGCGTGATGAACCAGGTGCGCAACATGATGCTGGTCACGGTGTGGGTGTTCATCGGTATCGAAGGCGCGAGCATCTTTTCGTCCCGGGCGGAGAAACGCTCCGATGTGGGCAAGGCCACGGTGATTGGCTTTATTACCGTGCTGCTGTTTTTGATGCTGGTGAACGTGCTGTCCCTGGGGATCATGACTCAGCCGGAACTGGCCAAGCTGCAGAACCCGTCGATGGCCGCCGTGCTGGAGCACGTGGTGGGCCACTGGGGGGCGGTGCTGATCAGTGTCGGCTTGATCATTTCGCTGCTGGGGGCACTGCTGTCGTGGGTGTTGCTGTGCGCGGAGATCATGTTCGCCGCCGCCAAGGACCACACCATGCCGGCTTTCCTGCGCAAGGAAAACGCCAACCATGTGCCGGTCAACGCCCTGTGGCTGACCAACGCAATGGTGCAAGTGTTCCTGGTGATCACGCTGTTTTCCGCCAGCACCTACCTGTCGCTGATCTACCTTGCCACCTCGATGATCCTGGTGCCGTACCTGTGGTCGGCGGCGTATGCGCTGTTGCTGGCGGTGCGCGGCGAGACTTACGAAAACGCCCTCAAAGAGCGCAAGAAAGACCTGTTCATCGGCGCCGTCGCCCTGATCTACGCGATCTGGCTGCTCTACGCCGGCGGCACCAAATACCTGTTGCTGTCCGCCCTGCTCTACGCCCCCGGCGCGATCCTGTTCGCCAAGGCCAAGCGTGAACTGGGCAAACCGATATTCACCAACGTCGAGAAGCTGATTTTCGCCGCAGTGATCGTTGGCGCCCTGGTGGCTGCCTATGGCCTCTACGACGGCTTCCTGACGCTGTAATTGCATGTCCACTGGAGGATCTGAAATGACCACGGAAAAAGTGAAGTACGGCGTTCATTCCGAAGCCGGCAAACTGCGCAAAGTCATGGTGTGCTCCCCAGGCTTGGCCCACCAGCGGCTGACCCCCAACAACTGCGACGAACTGCTGTTCGATGACGTGCTGTGGGTCGCCCAGGCCAAGCGCGACCATTTCGACTTCGTGACCAAGATGCGCGAGCGGGACATTGATGTGCTGGAAATGCACAACCTGCTGACCGACATTGTCGCTATCCCCGAAGCGCTGGATTGGATTCTGCAGCGCAAGATCACCGCCAATACCGTCGGCCTGGGCCTGGTTGACGAAGTCGGTTCCTGGCTGCGCAGCCTGGAGCCGCGCAAGATTACCGAGTTCCTGATCGGCGGCGTGTCGGCCGATGACTTGCCGAGCAGCTTCGGCGGCCGGACCATCGAGATCTTTCGCGACTTCCTCGGCCACGCCAGTTTCATCCTGCCGCCGTTGCCCAATACCCAGTTCACCCGCGACACCACCTGCTGGATCTACGGCGGCGTGACGCTCAACCCGATGTACTGGCCGGCGCGACGCCAGGAAACCCTGCTGACCAGCGCCATCTATAAATTCCACCCC
This sequence comes from Pseudomonas sp. R2-37-08W, assembly GCF_003851705.1. Classification (NCBI taxonomy): domain Bacteria; kingdom Pseudomonadati; phylum Pseudomonadota; class Gammaproteobacteria; order Pseudomonadales; family Pseudomonadaceae; genus Pseudomonas; species Pseudomonas sp. R2-37-08W. The sequence continues at coordinate 4,496,515 of NZ_CP027728.1, forward strand.
GAATTCACCAACGCCGACTTCCAGATCTGGTACGGCGACCCCGACCAGGAGCACGGCGCCGCCACGCTGGAAGGCGGCGACGTGATGCCGATCGGCAACGGCGTGGTCCTGATCGGCATGGGCGAGCGCTCGTCGCACCAGGCCATCGGCCAACTGGCGCGCAACCTGTTCAAGAACAACGCCGTGGAACGCGTGATCGTGGCCGGCCTGCCCAAGTCCCGCGCGGCGATGCACCTGGACACGGTGTTCAGTTTCTGCGACCGCGACTTGGTCACCATCTTCCCTGAAGTGGTCAACCAGATCGTGCCCTTCACCCTGCGCCCTGACGACAGCAAACCCCACGGTATCGATATCCAACGGGAGACCACCAACTTCCTCGACACCGTCGCCGCAGCGCTCAACCTCAAGGCGCTGCGCGTGGTCGAGACCGGCGGCAACAGCTTCGCCGCCGAGCGCGAGCAATGGGATGACGGCAACAACGTGGTGGCCGTGGAGCCGGGCGTGGTGATCGGCTACGACCGCAACACCTACACCAACACCCTGCTGCGCAAGGCCGGGGTGGAAGTCATCACCATCAGCGCCGGTGAACTCGGCCGAGGCCGTGGCGGCGGCCACTGCATGACCTGCCCGATCATCCGCGACCCTATCGACTATTAAGGAGACTCCATCATGGCTTTCAATATGCGCAACCGCAGCCTGCTGTCGCTGATGCACCACACCACCCGCGAGCTGCATTACCTGCTGGACCTGTCCCGCGACCTCAAGCGCGCCAAATACACCGGCACCGAGCGTCCGCACCTCAAAGGCAAGAACATTGCGCTGATCTTCGAAAAGACCTCGACCCGCACCCGCTGCGCGTTCGAAGTGGCGGCCCACGACCAGGGCGCGCACGTCACCTACATCGACCCGGTGTCGTCGCAGATCGGCCACAAGGAAAGCATGAAAGACACCGCCCGCGTGCTTGGGCGCATGTTCGACGCCATCGAGTACCGGGGCTTTGAGCAGGAAATCGTCGAAGAGCTGGCCAAGTTCGCCGGCGTGCCGGTGTTCAACGGCCTCACCGCCGAATTTCACCCCACGCAAATGATCGCCGACACCCTGACCATGCGCGAACACAGCGACAAGCCGCTGCATGACATCAGCTACGCCTACCTGGGCGATGCGCGCTACAACATGGGCAACTCGCTGCTGATGATCGGCGCCAAGCTCGGCATGGACGTGCGCATCGGCGCGCCGAAAGCCCTGTGGCCCCACGACGATTTCATCAAGCAGTGCCAGGCTTTTGCCGAAGAAAGCGGCGCACGCATCACCATCACCGAAGACCCAGCCGAGGCGGTCAAGGGCGTGGACTTCATCCACACCGATATCTGGGTGTCCATGGGCGAACCGGTAGAAGCGTGGGACGAGCGCATCGAGCAACTGCTGCCGTACCAGGTCAACAGCAAGATGATGAAAGCCTCGGGCAACCCGCGCGTGAAGTTCATGCACTGCCTGCCGGCGTTCCACAATAGCGAAACCAAGGTCGGCAAAGACATCGCCGCGCGCTACCCGCACCTGGCCGGTGGCGTGGAAGTCACCGAGGAAGTCTTTGAATCGCCGGCCAACATTGCCTTCGAGCAGGCGGAGAACCGCATGCATACCATCAAGGCGATCCTGGTGTCGGCGTTGGCGGATATCTAACTTTTTACGGCTGGAACACAGTCAATGTGGGAGGGGGCTTGCTCCCGATAGCGGTGGCTCAGTTACAGATCAGTTGACTGACACACTGCCATCGGGAGCAAGCCCCCTCCCACATTGGGCCGGTGTTCACACATCCAGAGGATTTGCATTATGCGCATCGTCGTAGCCCTGGGCGGCAACGCCCTCCTGCGCCGTGGTGAACCCATGACCGCAGACAACCAACGCGCCAATATCCGTATCGCCACCGAACAGATTGCCAAGATCCACCCCGGCAACGAGCTGGTGATCGCCCACGGCAACGGCCCGCAGGTCGGCCTGCTGTCGTTGCAGGCCGCGGCCTACACCAGCGTTTCGCCGTACCCGCTGGACGTACTCGGGGCCGAGACCGAAGGCATGATCGGCTACATCATCGAACAGGAACTGGGCAATCTGCTGGACTTCGAAGTGCCCTTCGCCACCCTGCTCACGCAAGTGGAAGTCGACGCCAACGACCCCGCGTTCCAGAACCCGACCAAGCCAATCGGCCCGGTGTACGCCAAGGCCGAAGCGGAAAAACTTGCCGCCGAAAAAGGCTGGGCCATCGCCCCCGACGGCGACAAATACCGCCGCGTGGTCGCCAGTCCGCGCCCGAAACGCATCTTCGAAATCCGCCCGATCAAATGGCTGCTGGAGAAGAAAGCCATTGTGATCTGCGCCGGCGGCGGTGGTATTCCCACGATGTATGGCGAAGACGGCAAGCTCAAAGGCATTGAAGCGGTGATCGACAAAGACCTCTGCTCATCGCTGCTGGCCGCGCAACTGGACGCCGATTTGCTGGTGATTGCCACCGACGTCAACGCGGCGTTCATTGACTTCGGCAAGCCCACCCAGAAGGCCATCGGCCAGGCTCACCCCGACGCCATGGAACAACTCGGCTTCGCCGCCGGTTCCATGGGCCCCAAGGTGCAAGCGGCCTGCGAGTTCGCCCGCCAGACTGGCAAAACCGCGGTGATCGGTTCACTCTCGGACATCGAAGCCATCGTCCAGGGCAGCGCCGGCACCCGCATCAGCACGGCAACCCCTGGCATCAGCTATCTGTGAAGTAGAGGAGATTTGCCTATGGCTACCTTTGAACCGGGACACTTGCACGTCGAACGTCACGCGCTGAACAAAGACGACTACAGCTACAACCTGTGCATCGACTATGAAGTCAGCCAGGACCCCAAGGAAGGCAAGGGCATGCTGTTCAAACTGCACGGTTCGGTGCAGGGCAAGGACCTCAAGGAGGAGTTTTTCCTGCCCAAGGACCAGGCCTTCGACTTTGCGCGGCATGCGATGAATATCGCGCAGAAATACGGCATGCCGAAAGTGGCCGTGTTGAATGGCTCGATGCACAAGCAGTACGACTTGATGTTCGAAGATGTGCGGCACCAACTGGATGTGAAATCGGGCGACCCGATCAAGCCTGAACACTTGGCATGAACCGGTTGAGCTGACACAACACTGTTCAAAATGTGGGAGGGGGCTTGCTCCCGATGGCGGTGGATCAGCTGATAAATCTTTGGCTGACACACCGCTATCGGGAGCAAGCCCCCTCCCACATTTTGATCTGCATCTGCTCCAAGGCATACTTGCCGTCTCTCGCACGCCAGAACCCAACACCATTCCATGCGTATCCACGTCAGCTTCATCGACCGCGTCGGCATCACCCAGGAAGTCCTGGCCTTGCTCGGTGGGCGCAATCTCAACCTGGATGCGGTGGAGATGGTGCCGCCCAACGTCTATATCGACGCGCCGACCTTGAGCGCCGAGGTGCTCGAGGAACTGCGCGATGCGTTGTTCAGCGTGCAGGGCGTGCAGGCGGTGACCGTGGTCGACATCCTCCCCGGCCAACGCCGCCACCTGCAACTCGACGCGCTGTTGGCGGCCATGACCGACCCGGTGCTGGCCCTGGACAGCGCGGGCAAGATTCTGCTGGCCAACCCGGCGCTGATCGCGCTTTACGGGCGCGAACCGGCCGGGGAAAGCATCGCCGAGCTGTTCAACGACCCCGGGCTGCTCGACACCTTGCTGGAGCATGGCTTTCGCCTGCCATTGCGCGAGATCAGCGTGAACGGCCAGACCCTGTTGCTGGACGCTACGCCGATCACCGATGCCGGCGCCCTGCTCACGCTTTACCAGCCGAACCGCATCGGTGAACAACTCTCGGCGCTGCACCACGACCATGCCGAAGGTTTTGATGCGCTGTTGGGCGAATCACCGGCGATCCGCACCCTCAAGGCGCGTGCGCAACGCGTGGCCGCACTGGATGCGCCGCTGTTGATCCAGGGTGAAACGGGCACCGGCAAAGAGTTGGTGGCACGCGCCTGCCATGCCATCAGTGCGCGCCACAGTGCGCCATTTCTGGCGTTGAACTGCGCCGCGCTGCCGGAAAATCTCGCCGAAAGTGAATTGTTCGGCTACGCCCCCGGTGCCTTTACCGGCGCTCAACGCGGGGGCAAGCCGGGGCTGATGGAGCTGGCCAACCAAGGCACAGTGTTTCTCGACGAGATCGGCGAAATGTCGCCGTACCTGCAGGCCAAGTTGCTGCGCTTTTTGAATGACGGCAGCTTTCGCCGGGTGGGTGGCGACCGCGAAGTGAAGGTCAATGTGCGCATCCTCAGCGCCACCCACCGCGACCTGGAAAAGATGGTCAGCGAAGGCACCTTTCGCGAAGACCTGTTCTACCGCCTCAACGTACTCAACGTTGAAGTGCCGCCGTTGCGCGAGCGCGGCCAGGACATCCTGCTGCTAGCCCGCTATTTCATGCAGCAAGCGTGCGCACAGATCCAGCGCCCGGTGTGCCGCCTGGCGCCGGGGACCTACCCAGCCCTGTTGGGCAACCGCTGGCCAGGCAACGTGCGCCAATTGCAGAACGTGATCTTCCGCGCCGCCGCCATCTGCGAAAGCAGCCTGGTGGATATCGGCGACCTGGATATCGCCGGCACCTCCGTCGCCCGCCAGAACGACGGCGAAGTCGACAGCCTGGAACAGGCGGTGGAAGACTTCGAGCGCGGCCTGTTGGAAACGCTCTACACCAGCTACCCCTCGACCCGCCAACTGGCCAACCGTTTGCAAACCTCGCACACGGCTATCGCACACCGATTGCGCAAGTACGGCATCCCCAACAAACCCTGATTCAAGTTGGAATACAAAACCCCTGTGGGAGGGGGCTTGCTCCCGATAGCGGTGGTTCAGTTACAAATCAATTGACTGACACACTGCCATCGGGAGCAAGCCCCCTCCCACATTTGGAATGCATTTCAGATTTTGGTCTGGGAACGACATCCAGTGTACTGAAAGCGCTACAGTGGAACGATATCGCTACAACCCTGCTTTTTGCGCGCCATGCAAGGCTTTGATCCACATAGGCTTTTTTTCACGCGCGCGACTGTAGCGAAATCGCTACAGTCAAACACACCACCCGCCTGACAAAATTTATTAAGTTCTTGATTTATAAGAATTTAATAACATTGGCCGCAATATTGCTAAGCAACTCCCCATTATTCCAATCCCGTCCACCAGACGAATCTGGCCCTGAGGAGTTTCCATGAGCGAGTTGCGTTTCACTGAAGATCACGAATGGCTGCGCGCCGAAGCCGATGGCAGCGTCACCGTGGGTATCACCGCTTTCGCGCAGAACGCGCTGGGTGATGTGGTTTTCGTGCAACTGCCGGAGTTGCAGGCCTACGACAAGGGCGCTGAAGCCTCCACCGTGGAGTCGGTAAAAGCCGCCAGCGGTGTGTACATGCCGTTGGACGGTGAAGTCCTCGAAGTGAACGAGAAACTCGATGGCAGCCCGGAGCTGGTCAACGAAGACCCGATGGGCGAAGGTTGGTTCTTCCGCTTTAAACCGGCCGATGCCGCAGCGGTCGCTAAACTGCTGGATCAGGATGCGTACGACCGCCTGATCAAAGCCAACGCCGAAGCCTGAGGAGCGCGCCATGACGATCAACTTGAGCACCGCCAACGAATTCATCGCCCGTCACATCGGCCCGCGCCAGGAAGATGAGCAGCAGATGCTCGCGAGCCTGGGCTTCGATTCCCTGGAAGCCCTGAGCGCCAGCGTGATCCCGGAAAGCATCAAGGGCACCAGCGTGCTCGGCCTGGAAGACGGCCTGAGCGAAGCCGAGGCCCTGGCCAAAATCAAAGCCATCGCCAGCCAGAACCAACTGTTCAAGACCTACATCGGCCAGGGCTACTACAACTGCCATACGCCGTCGCCGATCCTGCGCAACCTGCTGGAAAACCCGGCCTGGTACACCGCCTACACCCCGTACCAGCCAGAGATTTCCCAGGGCCGCCTGGAAGCGCTGTTGAATTTCCAGACCCTGATCAGCGACCTCACCGGCCTGCCGATCGCCAACGCCTCCCTGCTCGACGAAGCCACCGCCGCCGCCGAAGCCATGACCTTCTGCAAGCGCCTGAGCAAGAACAAGGGCAGCAACGCCTTCTTCGCTTCGGTGCACAGCCACCCGCAAACCCTCGACGTGCTGCGCACCCGTGCCGAGCCGTTGGGCATCGACGTAGTAGTGGGCGATGAGCGCGAACTGAGCGACGTCAGCCCGTTCTTCGGTGCCCTGCTGCAATACCCGGCCAGCAATGGTGACGTGTTTGATTACCGCGAACTGACCGAGCGTTTCCACGCCGCCAATGCGCTGGTCGCCGTGGCCGCCGACTTGCTGGCCCTGACCCTGCTGACCCCGCCGGGCGAGTTCGGCGCCGATGTGGCCATCGGCAGCGCGCAACGCTTCGGTGTGCCGCTGGGCTTTGGCGGCCCGCATGCGGCGTACTTCTCCACCAAGGACGCGTTCAAGCGCGACATGCCGGGCCGTCTGGTCGGTGTCTCGGTAGACCGCTTCGGCAAGCCGGCCCTGCGCCTGGCCATGCAGACCCGCGAACAACACATCCGTCGCGAGAAAGCCACCAGCAACATCTGCACCGCCCAAGTGCTGCTGGCCAACATCGCCAGCATGTACGCCGTGTACCACGGCCCCAAGGGCCTGACCCAGATCGCCCAGCGCATTCACCAGCTGACCGCGATCCTGGCCAAGGGCCTGACCGCCCTGGGCTTGAAGGTCGAGCAGCAACACTTCTTCGACACGCTCACCCTCAATACCGGCGCCAACACCGCCGCCCTGCACGACAAGGCCCGTGCCCAGCGCATCAATCTGCGCGTGGTGGACACCGAGCGTGTCGGCCTGTCGGTCGACGAAACCACGACCCAGGCGGATATCCAAGCCTTGTGGGCGATCTTCGCCGACGGCAAGGCGCTGCCTGCCTTCGCCGCCACTGAAAGCACCTTGCCAAGCGCCTTGCTGCGCCAGTCGCCGATCCTCAGCCACCCGGTGTTCAACCGCTACCACTCGGAAACCGAGCTGATGCGCTACCTGCGCAAGCTGGCCGACAAGGACCTGGCGCTGGACCGCACCATGATCCCGCTGGGCTCGTGCACCATGAAGCTCAACGCCGCCAGCGAAATGATCCCGGTGACCTGGGCCGAATTCGGCGCCCTGCACCCGTTCGCCCCGGCCGAACAAAGCGCCGGCTACCTGCAACTGACTTCGGACCTGGAAGCCATGCTCTGCGCGGCCACCGGTTACGACGCGATTTCCCTGCAGCCGAACGCCGGCTCCCAGGGTGAATACGCCGGCCTGCTGGCCATCCGTGCCTATCACCAGAGCCGTGGCGAAGCGCGTCGCGACATCTGCCTGATCCCCTCGTCGGCCCACGGCACAAACCCTGCGACTGCCAACATGGCCGGCATGCGCGTGGTGGTCACCGCCTGCGACGCGCGTGGCAACGTGGACATTGAAGACCTGCGCGCCAAGGCCATCGAACACCGCGAGCACCTCGCCGCGCTGATGATCACCTACCCGTCCACCCACGGCGTGTTCGAAGAAGGCATCCGCGACATCTGCGCGATCATTCACGACAACGGCGGCCAGGTGTATATCGACGGCGCCAACATGAACGCGATGGTCGGCCTCTGCGCGCCGGGCAAGTTCGGCGGCGATGTGTCCCACCTGAACCTGCACAAAACCTTCTGCATCCCCCACGGCGGTGGCGGCCCGGGCGTTGGCCCGATTGGCGTCAAGTCGCACCTCACGCCGTTCCTGCCTGGCCACGCGGCCATGGAACGCAAGGAAGGCGCCGTGTGCGCAGCGCCTTTCGGCAGTGCAAGCATCCTGCCGATCACCTGGATGTACATCAGCATGATGGGCGGCGCCGGCCTCAAGCGCGCCTCGCAGTTGGCGATCCTGAATGCCAACTACATTTCCCGTCGTCTGGAAGAGCACTATCCCGTGCTGTACACCGGCAGCAATGGCCTGGTGGCGCATGAATGCATCCTCGACCTGCGCCCATTGAAAGACAGCAGCGGCATCAGCGTGGATGACGTGGCCAAGCGCCTGATCGACTTCGGCTTCCATGCGCCGACCATGTCGTTCCCGGTGGCCGGCACCTTGATGATCGAGCCGACCGAAAGTGAATCCAAGGAAGAACTGGACCGCTTCTGCGATGCCATGATTGCCATCCGCGAAGAAATCCGCGCGGTGGAAAACGGCACGCTGGACAAGGACGACAACCCACTCAAGAACGCTCCGCACACTGCGGCGGAACTGGTGGGCGAGTGGAGCCACCCGTACAGCCGCGAGCAGGCGGTGTACCCGGTTGCGTCGCTGATCGAAGGCAAGTACTGGCCGCCGGTTGGCCGGGTCGACAACGTGTTTGGTGATCGCAACCTGGTGTGTGCGTGCCCGTCGATCGAAAGCTACGCGTAACTTCGGGGGTGTACTCGCTTAAAAGGTGGGAGGGGGCTTGCTCCCGATGACGAGTGTCAGTCAACAGATAGGTTGAATGTACAACCGCCATCGGGAGCAAGCCCCCTCCCACACTGACCGAGTACACCCGATACATAATAAGAAACCGGAGAACAACTCATGTCTTTAAGCGTGTTCGACCTGTTCAAGATTGGCATCGGCCCTTCCAGTTCCCACACCGTCGGCCCGATGCGCGCCGCCGCTCGTTTCGTCGAAGGGCTCAAACGTGACAACCTGCTCAGCGCCACCCACAGCATCAAGGTGGAACTCTATGGCTCGCTCGGCGCCACCGGCAAAGGCCACGGCAGCGACAAGGCCGTGCTGCTCGGCCTGGAAGGCGAACACCCGGACACCGTGAATACCGAAACCGTGGCCGCACGCCTGGCGCAGATGCGCAGTGACGGGCGCCTCAACCTGCTCGGCGAACACAGCATTGCGTTCAACGAGAAAGCCCACCTGGCGATGATTCGCAAACCCCTCGCCTACCATCCCAACGGCATGATTTTTCGCGCCTTCGATGCCGCCGGCATCCAGGTGCGCAGCCGCGAGTATTACTCGGTCGGCGGCGGTTTCGTGGTGGATGAAGACGCGGCCGGCGCCGACCGGATTGTCGAGGATGCCACCCCACTGACCTTCCCTTTCAAACATGCCAAGGACTTGCTCGGCCATTGCGCCACCTACGGGCTGTCCATCAGCCAGGTGATGCTGACTAATGAAAGCGCCTGGCGCCCGGAAGCGGAAACTCGCAGTGGTCTGTTGAAGATCTGGCAGGTCATGCAGGATTGCGTAGACGCAGGCTGTCGCAATGAAGGCATCCTGCCCGGTGGGCTGAAGGTCAAGCGCCGAGCCGCCGCGCTGCACCGGCAATTGTGCAAGAACCCCGAGTCGGCCCTGCGCGACCCGTTGTCGGTGCTCGACTGGGTCAACCTCTATGCGCTGGCGGTCAACGAAGAAAACGCCAACGGCGGGCGCGTCGTTACCGCGCCCACCAACGGTGCGGCCGGGATCATCCCCGCCGTGCTGCATTACTACATGCGCTTTATCCCCGGCGCGAACGAAGACGGCGTGGTGCGCTTTCTGCTCACCGCCGCCGCCATCGGCATTCTGTACAAGGAAAACGCCTCGATCTCCGGCGCCGAAGTCGGTTGCCAGGGCGAAGTCGGCGTGGCCTGTTCCATGGCCGCCGGGGCACTCTGCGAAGTGCTGGGCGGCAGCGTGTCACAGGTGGAAAACGCCGCCGAGATCGGCATGGAACACAACCTCGGCCTGACCTGCGACCCGATTGGCGGGCTGGTGCAGGTGCCCTGCATCGAGCGCAATGCCATGGGCTCGGTCAAGGCGATCAACGCCGTGCGCATGGCCTTGCGCGGCGATGGGCAACATTTTGTGTCCCTCGACAAAGTGATCCGCACCATGCGCCAGACCGGCGCCGATATGAAGAGTAAATACAAGGAAACCGCCCGTGGCGGTTTGGCGGTCAACATTATCGAGTGCTGACGCCTGACCGCGCCGGCACGTTTTTCAGGAGCTGAACATGTCCACCGAAACCCTGTTGAAAACCCCATTGCACGCCCTGCACATCGAGCTGGGCGCGCGCATGGTGCCCTTCGCCGGCTACGACATGCCGGTGCAATACCCGTTGGGCGTAATGAAGGAACACTTGCACACCCGTGAACAGGCCGGGTTGTTCGATGTATCGCACATGGGCCAGATCCGCCTGACCGGCGCCAACGCCGCCAAGGCCCTGGAAACCCTGGTACCGGTCGACATCATCGACCTGCCGGTGGGCATGCAGCGCTACGCGATGTTCACTAATGACCAGGGCGGCATTCTCGACGACCTGATGGTGGCCAACCTGGGCAACGACGAACTGTTCCTGGTGGTCAACGCTGCCTGCAAGGATCAGGACCTGGCACACCTGCGCGCGCACATCGGCGACCAGTGCAGCATCGAACCGCTGTTCGAAGAGCGCGCGCTGCTGGCCCTGCAAGGCCCGGCGGCGGTGAAAGTGCTGGCGCGCCTGGCACCGCAAGTCACCAAGATGACGTTCATGCAGTTTGCCTCCCTGCGGCTGTTGGGCGTGGACTGCTACGTCAGCCGCTCCGGCTACACCGGGGAAGACGGTTTTGAAATCTCCGTACCAGCTGAAAACGCCGAAAGCCTGGCTCGCAGCCTGCTGGCCGAGGCCGAAGTACACGCGATCGGCCTGGGCGCTCGTGACTCCCTGCGCCTGGAAGCGGGCTTGTGCCTGTACGGCCATGATATGAACACCGACACCACCCCGATTGAAGCCAGCCTGTTGTGGGCCATCTCCAAGGCCCGCCGTGCCGATGGCGCGCGTGCCGGCGGCTTCCCGGGCGCAGACCGGATCTTCACCCAGCAGCAAACGGGCGTAGGCCGCAAACGCGTAGGCTTGCTGCCCCAGGAGCGCACCCCGGTGCGTGAAGGGGCGCAAATCGTTGATGAACAGGGCACGGTGATCGGCAGCGTGTGCAGCGGAGGCTTTGGCCCAACCTTGGGCGGCCCTCTAGCGATGGGGTATCTGGACAGCGCATTTGTCACACTGGATACCGAAGTCTCTGCGTTGGTGCGTGGGAAAAAGGTGCCGCTGCGTGTAAGTAAAATGCCATTTGTGCCGCAGCGTTACTTCCGTGGCTGAGTGCTTGTTTCAATAAGTAACGCGCTTGCGTGCCGTGCACTAAACTGTAACGCAAGCGCCATATAACAGTGCACGCGTGATAGTAATTGTTAGGGGTTCTTCCCTATAACAAGTGATCGAATCTATCGAATAAGACAGCTGTGCAACTTCAACAAAACTGTCATCAGCCCGAGCAATCCCGGGCTGTTTGGCAGGGCTTGTTTTTTTCATATTAGTTGGCGTAGAGTTTCTCCACTGTGTTTGCATGGGTCGCTTGGAACCTGGACCTGGGCAGTAGCTGAAGTGGTAATGCTACAACCCGTTCGACGTCTCTTACTTTCCTGCAACCCAGCCCAGTACTCTTTCATGTGAAAGGGGCTGTCATTAATTTTTTAGCGTCAAAGGAAAGAAGAAAATGGCTGAACGTCAGAGCGGTACCGTCAAGTGGTTCAACGACGAGAAAGGGTTTGGTTTTATCACGCCAGAAAGCGGTCCGGATCTGTTCGTGCATTTCCGCGCTATCCAGGGCAATGGCTTCAAGAGCCTGAAGGAAGGCCAGAAGGTCACCTTCGTTTCAGTTCAAGGCCAAAAAGGTCTGCAGGCTGACGAAGTACAAGCAGAAGGCTGATCCTTCCTGCGACAAAAAGCCCCTGATATGACATCAGGGGCTTTTTTATGGGCGCCATTGCGTAAACTGCAGTTTTCCCCAGAGAGCCCTGCCATGCCCAAAGCCCTGTTGAGCCCCCAAGGCGAGTTTCCCGCAGTTGGCCTGGGTCGTCGCCTGGCAGCGATGTTCTATGATTTTCTTTTATGCACCGCGCTGCTGATCGTCACCGCGTTTATCTACAAGCTGGTATGGATCGCCTTCGTCGGCGAAGCGAAGATGCGCAGCCTTACCGAATCCGGCGCCCTGGACGGTGACCCGCTGCTATCGACCCTTCTGTTGTTTGTGTTGTTCGGTTTCTTCGCCAAATTCTGGACCCATTCGGGGCAGACCCTGGGCATGCAGGTGTGGGGCGTGCGCGTGCAGAACGCCGATGGCTCGCGCATCAGTCTGTGGCAGGCGCTGTTGCGCTTTGTGGTGTCGATCGCCTCGTGGCTGTGCGTAGGGCTGGGATTTATCTGGTCGCTCTTCGATAAGCACAAGCGCAGTTGGCATGACATCTATTCGGACACGCAGCTGGTGCGTATCCCGAAGCAGAAAAAATAGCCCCTGCCAGGTGGAGATTTAAATGTGGGAGGGGGCTTGCTCCCGATGGCGGTGGATCAGTCAATATATCGGGTAACTGTCACACCGCTATCGGGAGCAAGCCCCCTCCCACATTTTTATCCAGTCAGCCTTGAGTCACGCGTTGCCGACCAGTTTGAGGCGCGCCGCCTGGGTGAAGTCCAGCATCCGTTTGAGCGGGCGTACCGCCTGCGGGATCACTGACGGCTCGACGAATATCTCGTTACTGCCCTCGCGCAGACATTGCAGCGTGCGTTCCAGGGTGTTCATCGCCATCCACGGGCAGTGCGCGCAACTGCGGCACGCGGCGCCGTTACCGGCGGTAGGCGCTTCGATGAAGACCTTGTCCGGGCACAGCTGCTGCATCTTGTAGAAGATGCCGCGGTCAGTGGCGACGATGAACGTCTTGTTCGGCAACCGTTGTGCCGCGGCAATCAGCTGGCTGGTGGAACCGACGGCGTCCGCCAATTCGATAACCGCTGTCGGCGACTCCGGGTGCACCAGGATCGCGGCATCCGGGTACAGCGCCTTCATGTCTTCCAGCTGCTTGGACTTGAACTCTTCGTGGACGATGCACGCACCGTCCCACAGCAGCATGTCGGCACCGGTCTGGCGCTGGATGTAGGTGCCCAGGTGTTTGTCCGGGCCCCAGATAATCGTCTCGCCGTTATCCATCAGGCTTTCGACGATCTCCAGCGCGCAACTGGAGGTCACCACCCAATCGGCGCGGGCTTTGACCGCCGCCGAGGTGTTGGCGTAGACCACCACCGTGCGCTCGGGGTGTTGATCGCAGAAGGCGGAAAACTCATCCACCGGGCACCCAAGGTCCAGGGAGCAGGTGGCTTCCAGGGTCGGCATCAGGATACGTTTTTCAGGGGTCAGAATTTTCGCGGTTTCGCCCATGAACCGCACCCCCGCCACCAGCACGGTCTTGGCCGGGTGAGCAGCGCCGAAGCGCGCCATTTCCAGGGAGTCGGAAACGCAGCCACCGGTTTGTTCGGCCAAGGCCTGAATCACCGGGTCACAGTAGAAGTGGGCGACCAGCACCGCGTCCTGCGCTTTAAGCTCGGCGGCGATGGCGGCCCGCAGGCTCGCCTCTTCATCGGCGCTGAGGGCCTTGGGCTGCTTGGCGTCGAGGTGGGCTTGAACCAGTAGGCGTTCGGAAATGTGCGTCATGTTCGCAAGACCTGCAGGCGCAGTAGCGCGAAAGTCGAGTGTACCACCGGCTCAGGAGCCCTTCGGGCGCCGCCGGACGAAGTGTGTAGTCATCAAGCACGGGTAAAGCTGAAGCTGCGCAAGGCTACAGAATATCGAATGGATTCAAAAGCCTAATCTGGCCTTGCACGGGGCATTTTGCGGGGGGATGACGGCGGGATTGGTGCCCCGCGAATACACAGGTATTCGCGGGGTGGTACAAGTGGTCAGGCAAACAGCTTCTGGACATTGCTCATCGCATCATCGGCGAACCCTTGCAGGAACGCCTCGAACGCCGGCACGTCCTCCGGGCCACCGGTGTAGGGCTCACCGATGATGGTCCAGGTCGCCAGGCTTTGATTCGGGCCTTGGGGCACCACTTCCATGACGGCCCACAGGTTGCCGATATTCAGTGAGGTGTAAATCAGCGACCAGGTCATGGTCATGCCGTCGTCGTCATGACTGTTGAGTTGCTCGATCACCACGTTGCCGTCCTTGAACAGCTTCTTGCGTACCGAGCGCACGCCCTCCCCGGTCATTTCAATGTGGGACAGCGCCGGAATGAATTTCGCGAAACCGGAAAAGTCACCGACGATATTCCACACGCTGCGCGCGTCGCCATTGACGCTGACGCTGGCGGCCACAGGGTTGCCCACGGGGTTGCGCACCAGGGTATCGGGTTCAAAATGTTGCATGAGACAGCTCCTTGTTTTTGCTTTAGATGAAATCGATTTGCTTGAGGTAGTCGCAGCCTTTTTGCAGCAGCGCACTGTTCTTGGCCGGGTAGTCTTCACCCATGCTACGGATGCCTGAGAGCGCATTGCGGTATTCGATCATCGAGATATCGCCGATGTCTTCCTCAAACCCATTGAGGTAAAAGCCGACTACACCGAATAACGCGTTGTCACTGTCGATCGCCGACAGGCGCTGCTGCCATTGTGTCACCGGGACCATCTGGAAATCGTGACCAGCGGCGCGAAACGCCTCCAGGTAGTGCGCCCAGCTCAGGGGCAACGGGTTGTGCAAGTTGAAGACCGCCTTGGAGCGGTTATGCCGGCTGGCATGAAACGCAATGAACCGAGCGAGAAAGTCCACTGGCATCAGGTCGAAGTTCAGCGCCAGCTCAGGCACTTCCTTAAGCTGCAATGAGCCTTTGAGCATCAGCATCAACCGGTTCTGATGGGGCTGGCACACACCGGTCCGCGTATTGAAGGCAATGTTGCCGGGACGATAGAGGTTGACCCACACCCCCGACTCACTGGCGTTCCACAAGATGCGCTCAGCCACCCACTTGGAAAGGTTGTAGCCATTGCGAATGTAGATCGGCGGCGTGAACGCCGGGGGTTCTTCCAACACGCGCCCCTGCGCATCCACCGTGCTGGAAGCCGACAAGGTAGAAATAAAATTGAACACCTTCTTGCTGCGCCCTTCACACAGCTGCAGGCATTCCAGCACGGGGGTGACGTTGTCCTTGACCAGCGACTCATAGTCGAGCACATGGTTGACGTTGGCCGCGTTATAGATCAACACGCCGTATTCACGGTCCAGCCACTCATAATCAGCCTGCGACAGCCCCAGTCGAGGCTGGCTGATATCCGCCGCCAGCACCCTTACGCGGCTCAAGTCCAGGTGCTCCAGACGGTTCTGAATCAAGGCCTGCTCGAAACGCTGCTGGGCGCTCATCCCTGCTGATTCACGCACCAGGCACGCCACTTCGGTGCTGCCCAGCTCCAGCAACGCTTCGACGATATGCACCCCCAGAAACCCATTGGAACCGGTGACGATGACCTTGTGCAGGTTGCCCAGGCGGCTGATCGGCAACACGTCCAGCTCAGGTCGCAGCATCGCGTCACGCAAGGCCTGAGGGCTGACCGTGGCCGTGGCCTCCACGTCCTGGTCGATGAGCTTGGCGAGGTTGATCAGGGTCGGCTGTTCGATAAAACGGTTGATCGAAACGCCCTTGCCGAACGTCTCGCGAATGCCCATGAGCATTTGCGACAACAGGATCGAGTGGCCGCCGAGGTTGAAGAAGCTGTCATCCACCGAGATGTCGGCACCGGGCATGTCGAGCAGTGTGGCCCACAACCCGAGCAACGTTTCCTGGGTAAGGTTCTGCGGCGCTTGGCGTGGCCCCTGGGTTTTGTAATTGACGGGAAGATTCTTCAAGGCCTTGCGGTCGACTTTGCCGTTGGCCGTGGCCGGCAGGCGGTCCAGCAGGCAGTAGGCGCTGGGACGCATGTAATCGGGCAAGTGCTTGAGTGCGTAAGCCTGCAACTGTTCGCTGGCCGCGTGTCCGTCACCGCCGTGGGGCTGGGAGAAAAACGCCAGGATGCGCCGCTGCTGATCGATCACCACCGCCAATTGGCGAAACAACTGGCTCGATTGCAGCAAGTGTTCGATTTCTTCCGGCTCGACGCGAAAACCGCGAATCTTCACCTGGTTATCCAGGCGCCCGATGATCTGGATGCCGTCTGACGTCCAGCGCGCCAGGTCGCCAGTGCGGTACAAACGCAACAGCTGACCATCGGGCAATTCGTGCAGGCGGTAACGCTCGGCAGTCATTTGCACGGCGTCCAGATAACCCAGGCCCACCCCTGGCCCGGCGATGTGGATCTCGCCGCTGCCACTTTGCCCTACCGGCTGCCCCTGCTCATCGAGCAGGTAAATCGCGGTATTGGCGATCGGCACGCCTAGGTTACGATTGTTGTCGCCGGGCAGGAAAGTGCGGCATGTGGCAAGCACGGTCGTCTCGGTGGGCCCGTAGATGTTATGCAATTGGCACTGCCCCGCCAGTTGCTCGATGACATGGGGCTCGCACACATCGCCGCCCGTCACCAAATGCTGCATGCCGTACAGCGATTCGAGCGCAAGGATGCTGAGCAAGGCCGGTGGCAGGAAGGCATGCGTCACGTGCTCCTGCTGAATCAATGCGGCCAGCGCCACAGGATCACGGCGCTGATCCTCGGTGGGTACGATCAACTCCGCGCCCTGGATCAGCGTGGGGAAAATGTCCAGCAACGAGGCATCGAAATTGATCGTGGAAAACTGCAAGGCGCGGCTGTGGCGATCCAGTTCCACATAACGGGCATACCATGCGCAAAAGTGGCTCAGGTTGTCGACCGTCAGTAATACGCCCTTGGGTTGCCCGGTGGTGCCTGAGGTGTAGATCGCCACACAAGGCACCGCCCCTGCCAGCGGCACGCGCAGCAGGCTTTGATGCGGAGCCAGGGCCACGCGGCTGTAACCTTTGGCGCCATGGTGGAAGAAATCCAGGTGGCTGATGTCCAGGATCGCCAGACCCGGGAGCGGGTTGCCAGCGTCGGTGTCCTGGATCAGCAAGCTGGCTTTGGCATGCTTGAGGATCGCCCCACGGCGCTCTTCGGGATGGTTCGGGTCCAGCGGCAGGTACACGGCCCCACAGCCAATCACTGCGAGAATTGCGGCATACAGCGCCGTTCCTTTGGGCAAGGAGATGCCGATCACGGTCAACTCCCCGGCCCGGGATTGAAGCAAAGGCTGCAGGCGCTCCTGGATGGCCACGCTGTAGGCGTGCAGTTGCGCATACGACATGCCTTGCCCATCGACTTTCAAGGCAGTGCGCTCGGCATTGGCCAGCAGACTGTCGGCCAAGCGCTGTACGAAGGGTTGCCGGGCTTCCTGCAGCACCCCGATGGCGGCAGTGGCATTGTGGCGATGCTGCCAGGCCAATTGATCAAGCCGGGTCAGGCTCAGCAGGCGGTCGAGCGCCTTCACTGGTTCGCGCGGCGCCTCGAGGTAGTCGGCACTGCGCGAGTAGCGGCCAATGTGCACGCTGGCCATTTCCACCATCTGCACGATGGCTTCGTGCGCCTGGTCCGCACCATTGCCGGCCGTATCGGCGCCAACTTCACGGCGCCCCAGCGTCATCCAATCGCCCTCCCCCGCACGCCACAGGCATTCGAGGTGCAACGGTGCGGACACATCGCCGGCATCGTCGGACTGCATCCGTAACGATAGATGGTGACACGCCGGATAGTGAGGGACCCCTGTCGTGCTGGCATCATCGATCAGCAAGTCCGGCGACGGTAACCGGCAGTGCTCATTAGCATTATCAGTGGGCAGCAGATGCGTCGTGTGGCCCATCTGCTCCAGCTCTTGCGTAAGGCGGGCGAGCGCATGGCTGCGCCCGCACAGAACGATATCAAGGTGTCTCATGGCAGTTCTCCTAGCGCAGATAATCGGCGAGCGCTTCCTGCATGCAGGGAGCGTCGAGCATGGCGCTGTGTTTGAAGAATCGGACGATGTTGCCCACCAGCGGATGCGTCGGGGTGATCGGAAAACTCATGCCTTCGACCTCCTCACGCAACGCCGCCTTGACCGTAGGGCTCACCGGCAACTGCTCGATCAAGGCGAAATCGAACCCCTGCTGGATGTCGTTGGTCAGGTACTCGGCGAGGAACACCGGCATGATCGCGGCCAGCGCGCGCTTGTCCTCCTCGCTCGCCGTGCTCCAGTAAATGCGCGTCAACTTGGCCCAGAAGCCGGAGTGCCGCCCCTCGTCCGCCAGATGGTCTGCCATCAGCCCCTTGACCGATGCCTTGACCGAATCGTCCCGGGCAAATGCCGCGACATCATTGGTCAGGGTATTTTCGGCAACCGCAACGCAGATCAGCTCAACCGCTGCCTTGAGGTGCTCGGGCGCCATTGCCAGGGCCTTGGGAATCGACCGGCTGAGTTCGATTTCCGCAGGCAAGGTGATGGGCTCGATCCCGGTCAGTTCGATGGTCTGTTGCATGTAGTCCATCGCCACCAATGCGTGGTAGTCCTCATCGACTACCACCGTCATCGCGTCATACCGACACGCAAACGGAAAGCGGATGGCGAAGTTATCTTTCGCAATGCTTCTGGCCGTTCTGTCGACAATTTCCGTTTCGAAGATCACTACATCGTTAATGAACTTGTACAAGCTTTGAACGAGCACGAAGTGCTGCAAGTGAGCACACTCGCGAATAAACGTTGCCCCCATTACCAGCGGTTGGCGACTGATCGGGAATATTAACTTTTCATCATCTTCCAAACGGCGCCTCGGTCGCGTGCGAATCGTCGCCCGCTCCTCCCACGCCTCGGAAAATGATTGATATTCTTCAGCTCTCATGAAGCGTTCCCTTTGTTCATGATGATCAGTAGTAGTGCACTTCAAACAACAAACAGCCGTCTTCGGAATGAAACGGCCCGTGTTCGGTGTGCGCCGCCCTGAAGAAGTAACCGCCATCGCGATAGGTTTTCTCGGGGCGATCTTTACTGGCTGACTCTGTCTGGTCGCCTTCAATCAAATACACTTCTTCGTGATAATCGTGCGTGTAAATCTCACGGGTGCCACCGCCCGGATGAAAGCGCACCAATCGCGTGCGAATACCGGTTTTATTGATAGGGTCCAAGGTGTCCTTGAATACCGTCAGGGTAATACCGCGCTCAGACGTCACCTCGACCCACTGGGCCTGGTCAGCTTCGATAACTGCTACGTTCATGCCACGCACTCACTGACATTTTCACGCATGGCGACACGCAAGTTGTCCCACAAGGCCAGACGACTTTGCACGGCAGCGATGGCCGACTCATACACTTCTTCCTGGCGTTGCGCATCACCGTTGACCAGGCGCGCGAGCAGGCTTTCCGCCGCCGGGCCGTGATCTTCGGAGTCGACTTCAATATGGCGTTGCAGGTAGTAGCGGAACGTCGGGGCATCGTCGGCAGTGATGTCCCAGTCATCGAGAATGCGCTGGAACATCTCGGGAATCACGCTCTCGCGACCATGCAGGAACGCAGCGGCGACACTGTGCGTCGACGCATTGATTGCGGTTTCGATGGTATCGGTCACGAACGCGGAAGCCGCCAGGCCTGCTCCACAACGGTCCAACGCTGTCTGCAGATCGACGCCTTCACGCATCAGCTTGACGAAGAATTCGATCTTGTCGGTGCTGGCGCCAACTTCACGCATGGCATGCAGGTAGAGTTCGAAGTGACTGTAGTGACCGCCCTGCAGGTTCTGGTCGGACTCTTCGCCGAGGATGATTTCGTTGATCAGGTGAGCTGCCGCCGGGTCCAGTGGTGGGAGCCAAGGCAGGCGAGTACACGTCAGGTCCTGTTGCAGGCGCTTGGCCAGGGACATGAAATCCCACACGGCAAAGACATGGGTTTCCATAAAGGCGCGCAGGACAGGCAATGAATTGATTTCAGCAAAAATCCGATGATTGCCCAGTTCCGTTTTCTTTGCGTTCAATAGCGACTTTTTATCTTCCATGGTGCTTTCCTTATCAGGCTTAGTTGCGTTCAGGCCACGCGACATATACCGACCTGCCTTTTTTCAGGCATGAGCAGGCTTATCTCGCCATTACCGGCCAGCACGGTATATATGTTAATTAAGTTACACGGTGAATCTTCGGCAGACCGAGCGGTCACCCGCCGAAGCAAGACGAAACTTAGAGGAAGTTCATAACGATCGGCAAGTGTTTTCTGGAAAAATAATACTAAATATTTCCAAACTACAAAACATACAACAACAGAAGCCCGATCAAAGTTTTAAATATCAACTTTGTCGGGCGATAGTTTACCTACTCGCTTTACGCGAGCATTAGCAAACTGCATGTCATTGCTAAGTTAGCAATCCACTAAACCGTCAACAGGCCTGTCGCCTTTTTTCCATTCAAGTTCCCTCTTGTTTGCTGAGAAGCGCCGCGCATCATTTGCCGGCCATGTGCATTCAATTCTTCGCTTGCTGACGTAATGCCAATGCCGCCACACCACACAGGATCAAGGCGATACAGGACACGTAGAACGCATCGCTGTAGGCCATCAGGTAGGCCTCGCGGCGCACGGTACGCATCAAGCCCTCGAGGACTTGCTGCTGGGCGGGCAGCAGTTGGTTGAAGACGAAGGCTTCGCTGTCTGCCATGCCGGCGCGCAGGCGCTCCTGGAATGACGGGGAAAACAGGGTGATCGACTCGCCGACGCGCTCTGAATGAAAGCGCTCGCGCATGGCGACGATCTGCGTCAGCCCGGCAGTGCCCACGGCGCCGCCCAGGTTGCGCAGCATGGAAAATAGAGCGGAGGCAGAACCGGCTTCATCCTTGGCCAACCCGGACACGGCCAGCACCGAAAGCGCCACCATGATCAACGGTTGCCCGATGCCCCGTACCACTGTGGACGGGATGATCACGTTGGCGGCGCTGTCCATGTCCAGATGCGCGCCGAGATAGCAGCCCAGGGCCATGATGAAAAAGCCGCTGGCAACCATCAGTTTCGGGTTGAGCCACTTCATCAGGCGCGGCATGAACGGCGCCAGTACCAGTTGCACCATGCCGTAGGCAATCAGGCTGATCCCGATTTCCCGGGCGTTGTAGCCCTGCAGTTGGGACAGGTAATTGGGCACCAGAAAGACCAGGCCGAACGTGGCCCCGCCAAAAATGAACATCGCTGCGCTCGCCACGCCGAAGTTGTAGCTCTTGAGCAGGCGCAGGTTGATGAATGAGCGGCTGCCGTAGAGCTGTGACAGCACGAAATACACCAGGGCGACGCCGGCGGTGAGCGACATCCATACGATGAAATCGGAGCCGAACCAGTCCTTGCGCCCGCCTTCTTCAAGCACGATCTGCAACCCGCCGAGGCCGACAATCATGGCCAGGATGCCGCCCCAGTCGCCGCGCTTGAGCAAGCTCAACTGCATGGGTTTGGCATCGATGGACCACGCCACCGCCAGCAGCAGGAGAATGCCGGGGGCCAGTTGCAGGTAGAAAATCCAGCGCCAGGAATACGCGTCGGTCAGCCAGCCGCCGATGGACGGCCCGGCGGCCTGGGCCACGCTGTTGGACAGGGCGAACAGGGCCATGCCCATGGCGATCTTGCTGGGCGGCAGTTCCGTGATGATCAGTTGGAACGACAACGGGATCAGCACCGCGCCGGCGGCGCCCTGGATCACCCGAATGATGATCATCACTTCCAGGTTGGGTGCCCAGGAGCAGGCAATGGAAGCCACTAGAAATACAAACGAGCCCACCAGCATCACCCGGCGCAGGGAGAACACCTGCACCAGCCAGGCGGTCAGCGGGATCATGACGATTTCCGCAACCAGATACGCCGTGGAAATCCACGAGCCTTCTTCAAAGGTCGCCCCCAGCGAGCCTTCGATTTCCGGCAGCGCGGCGCTGGTCACGTGCACGTTCATGCCGGCCATGAAACAGCCGAACAGCCCGCCGATCACGGCCACCCAGGCGCGAAAGGAGACGGTTTTCTCGCCAATCTCAGTCATGCGCGGCGCCCTGGGCAGTAGGACGGGTATCCACCGTCGTGATCACCGACATGCCCGGCAGGATGGGGCCGCCGTCATCATGCTGATCGATCACAATCTTCACCGGAAAGCGCTGCACGATCTTGGTGAAGTTGCCGGTGGCGTTGTCCGACGGCAGCAGCGCAAATACCGCACCCGAACCGGGCGAAAAACTCACCACATGGCCCTGGAGCTTGCGCCCTGAATAGCTGTCGACGCTGATATCCACCGTTTGCCCGGCGCGCATGTCACGCAATTGGGTTTCCTTGTAGTTGGCCACCACGTAGGCCTGCTGCAAGGGCACCACGGCCAGCAGCGGCAGGCCCGGCGCGACATATTGGCGGGTGCGCACCTTGCGCTGCCCCACTACCCCGTCGATCGGCGAGCGGATCAGGGTGTCTTCGAGCGCATGGGTCGCCAGTTTCAACTGGGCCTCGGCCTGGTCGCGCCGGGCTATCTGCTGCTGCAGCGAGGCATCGGCCAATTGGCGGCGGGTAGTGGCGACATTCAGCCGGGTTTCCTGCTGGCGCTGCATCGCCCGGGCAATGTCCACCGCGGCGCTGGCCTGGGTATAACTGGCCGCGGCGCTTTCCAGGCGCTGGGCGCTGGCGGCATGCTCGCGGACCAGGCCTTCATAGCGATGTTGATCCAGACTGGCGCGGCGCAACTCCGCCCCCACGCTGCGGGTATGCGCCTCGGCCTGGGCGACGCCGGCCTTTTGCTGTGCGATCAGGCTGTCGGTAACGTGCAGGTTGGCCTGCTCGGCGGCAATCGAGGCTTGTGCTTGCGCCAACTCCGCACGGGCTTGGGCCAAGCGCGCCTGGTAGTCACGGTCCTCGATGCGCACCAGCACATCCCCGGCCTTGACGGGCTGGTCATCCTCCACCAACACCTGGGCTACGTACCCGGACACCCTTGGGCTGATGGGAATCCAGTCGGCACGCACGTAGGCGTCGTCAGTCTGTTCCAGGTAACGCCCCACGGTCATCCAATACACGCCGAACGCCACCGCTGCGATCAACAACGCAGCCCCACCGAGCAGGATCAGGTTGCGTTTGCGGCGTTGCTTGCGGGCGTGCATGAGCTGCTCGAGCACATGCTCCTGCTCATCCTGCACAGCGGTTTTTTCATCAACAGCGATATTCATGGCTGGGTACCGGAAAAATGGGCGGAAGCGTGGGTGAGTGCAGCGGCCGGAGCCTGGGCGGAAGCGGATTGCCAACCGCCCCCCAGGGCGCGAAACAGGCTGATCTGGCGCTGCAGCAACTGGCCATCGGCATCGGCGCGTGTGGCTTGCAGGCGGATCAGCTCACGCTCGCTGTCGAGCACATCGAGAAAGTCGATGGAGCCGGCGTTGTAGTTGAACTGCGCCAGCTTGTAGGCATGCCGACTGCTATCCAGTGCCTGACTCAAGGCGGCGTGGCGCTGGCGCTCGCCGTCGTACAGCGCCAGGGCCTGGCGTACGTCCTTGAGCGCCCTGAGCACGCTGTTTTCGAATTGCGCGACTTCCACCTGCTCGAGCGCGCGCGCCTGGTTGACCCGCGCACGGTTGGCACGCCAGTTGGGGAACTGCCAGGTAATCAGCGGACCGATGCCAAACATCACCGCGCTGCTGTCCCCCAGTTCATGGGGTTTGCTGGCCGAGGAAGACACGGAGGCGCCAAAAGTCACCTTCGGATACAGGTCGGCCTGGACGATATCCACTTGCAAGGTGGCGGCTCGCAATGCTCGCTCGGCCTGACGGATATCAGGGCGGCGCGCCAGTAATTGCCAGCCATCGCCCACCGGCAGCGCGGCACTGAGTTGCGGTACCACTTCGCACGTCGCCGCGCCTGAACCCTGCTCCAGGTCAGCCACGCCGGTCAGCATCGCCAGTTCATACAACGCCGACTCGCGGCGCGCCTCCAGCATCGGCAACAGGGCCAGGGTTTCGCCCTGCAGGGCCTGCATGCGGCTGTATTCAAGGTCTGTCACCACGCCGGCCTGACGCTGGCGATCGGTCAGCGCCAGGCTGCGCCCGACCACTTCCAGTGAATGGCGCTGCACTTTGGCGCGCGCGCCCAGGGCGCAGGCATTCACGTAGGCGCGGGTGGTTTGCGCGGCGACGGTGATGCGCAGCAAGTCTTCGGCGTCCTGAGCCGCCGCCGCTTGCACCTGCGCCCGCTCGATGCTGCGCTGGACCTGGCCCCACACATCCACTTGGTAAGCCAATTCGAAACCAGGGTTGAAGGCCCACTGCGACGGTGCGTGGCTGTCGGTGGCCTTGGCCAGGGTCTGATCGTCGGCAGTCTTGCCGTAGACGGCGCCCAGTGACGCCTGGGTGGACGGCCAACGCTCGGCGTCGGCCTGCATGATCCCGGCCAGCATCGACTGCACATGGGCCTGTGCCGCCGCCAGGTCGCGGTTGTGTTCCAGCGCTTGCTGCACCAGCGCGTCGAGCTTGGGATCGTTGTACAACTGCCACCAACGGTCGGGCAGGGCCTGGGCCGACACACCCTGCGGCAGGCGGCTCAAGGCATCGATGCGCGGCGGGTGCGGTTGCGCCGGTACATGGGTGACCCAGGAAGAACATCCTGCCAACCAGACGACAGCCACGCCCAGGAGCGAAAGGCGGCAGTGCCGCGTGGAAAATGAAGGCGAACCCATCGCAGAAATCCAGAGTGCTGAGTAGAGACGCAGGTTAAGAGAGCACCGTGCTGCGCATCTCCCGAGTTCCAGACAACCATCGTTTCGATTGGGACAACTTGGCTGCGCAGCCGGATCCAGAGCGCC
Source organism: Pseudomonas sp. R2-37-08W (assembly GCF_003851705.1). Classification (NCBI taxonomy): domain Bacteria; kingdom Pseudomonadati; phylum Pseudomonadota; class Gammaproteobacteria; order Pseudomonadales; family Pseudomonadaceae; genus Pseudomonas; species Pseudomonas sp. R2-37-08W. The sequence goes on from NZ_CP027728.1 coordinate 4,521,168, forward strand.
CGCCGTCCAGGCGCACGCACGCATGGCCCTGCGCAGAGGCGGGCCATGTCCAGTAGGTGGGGGTAGCGCGGGGTCGATCAGACCAAACGGCAGTTGCTGGGTGTGTAGCCCATGGTGCGTTTGAACATTGCCGTGAAAGCGCTGGGGCTTTGGTAGCCATGCTCAAGCGCCACTTCCAGAATGGACACGCCGCAGGCCAGGCGCTGCATGCTCAGCAGCAGTCGCGTGCGCTTGCGCCACTCGCCATAACTCATGCCCAACTCTTTCTGGAACAGCCGAGCCAGGGTGCGCGAACTCATATTGAGTTGCACTGCCCAGCTCTCCAGTTTCGATTCCTGGGACGGGTTGTCGATAAAGTCGGCACACAGCGACTTGAGCCGCGGCTCGTCTGGAATCGGCACATGCGCCAATACTTTCTGTGCCCTGTCGAGTTCAGAGAAGATCAGGTCGACAATCTGCCTGTGACGCACCACCGCCGGCTCGCTGTCAGGTGTTTCGGCGGCGGCGATGATCAACTCACGCAGCAGTGGCGACACACGGATGACATGGCACTCCTCCGTCAAGGCGCGGTGGGCGCCGGGGCTGATCAGCAACGTGCGCATGCGCACCTCGCCCGTCATGCGGATCTGGTGCTCCTGCCCGGAGGGGACCCACAGCGCATGCCCGGACGGCACCACCCAAGTGGTGCCGACGACCGATACCAGCATGACGCCGTTGATGGCGTAGACCAACTGGCCTTCGTCGTGTCGATGCGAGGCAACGATATCGCCGTGACCATAGTTACCGGTAAGCGCCGCCAATGCGGTATGGGCATTCATCTCAGGAAGGCACCGCAGCACTCGCCACGCTGAGCAGGCCCAGACGCGATGCGCGATTGACGGCACTCGTCACCGCCTTGAGGGACGCCAGCAAGATGCTGCCATCGCGGGCGGCACCGAACAGCAACTGGTTGTTCACGCGGATCTCCACATAAGCCAGTGCTTCAGCCTGGGCACCGTCACGGGTGGCATGTTCGTGGTAATCGGCGATGTCGAAGTGGATGCCACGTTGCGCGAATGCGTCGACCAGCGCCGCCAGCGGGCCGTTACCTTCACCGCTCAGTTCAAGGGGGCTCGCGCCGCCGATCAGCGTGCCTTCCAGATAAGTCACGTTGCCCTCGCTGACCAGTTTGGGCTGCAACAAGGTGTAAGGCTTGCCTTGGTCAAGGTAGTGCCGGGTAAAGCAGGCCAGGATCATCTCGCCACTGACTTCCTGACCGGAGGCATCGGCTTCCTGCTGCACCAGGCTGCTGAATTCCATCTGCAGGCGCCGCGGCATCACGATGCCATGTTGTTCCAGCAGATACGCCACGCCACCTTTGCCCGACTGGCTGTTGACGCGAATCACCGCTTCATAGCTGCGTCCCATGTCGGCGGGGTCGATCGGCAGGTAGGGCACTTCCCACAGCCCATCGGGATTGGCCTGGCGGGCCGCGAAGCCTTTTTTGATCGCATCCTGGTGCGAGCCCGAAAACGCCGTGAACACCAGCTCCCCGGCGTAGGGATGGCGCGGGTGCGTGGGCAGTTGGTTGCAGAACTCGACTTCACGCTGCACGTGGATGATGTCCGAGAAATCCAGTTGCGGGTCGATACCGCTGGTGTAGAGGTTCATTGCCAGCGTCAGGATATCCACATTGCCGGTTCGCTCACCGTTGCCGAACAACGTGCCCTCGACCCGCTCGGCTCCGGCCAGGCAAGCCTGTTCGGCGGTAGCGACCCCGGTACCGCGATCATTATGCGGGTGGACACTGATGACTACGCTGTCACGCCGGCTGAAATGGCGGCAGAACCACTCGATCTGATCGGCGAAGACATTGGCCGTGGAGACCTCCACAGTGGTGGGCAGATTCAGGATCATTTTGTTCGACGGGGTCGGGCCGAAAGCATCGGTCACCGCTTCGCAGACCTCCAACGCAAAGTCCAGTTCGGTGAAGCAGAAGGTTTCAGGGGAATACTGGAACGTCCACTGCGTATCTGGATTGTTGTCCATGTGGCGCTTGATCTCACGCGTTGCCTGGGTGGCAATGTCGATGCAACCGGCCCGGTCCACGCCGAACACCACCTCCCGGAACACCGGCGCGGTGGCGTTGTACACATGCACGATCGCGCGCGGGGCGCCTTTCAAGGCTTCAAACGTGCGCGCGATCAAATGGCTGCGCGCCTGCGTCATCACTTGGATAGTCACATCGTCGGGAATCGCGCCACTGTCGATCAATTCACGCACGTAATCGAAATCGGTCTGGGAAGCGGCAGGAAAGCCTACCTCGATCTCCTTGAACCCCACCTTGACCAGCAGCTCGAAGAAACGGCGCTTGCGCTCGGCATTCATGGGTTCGATCAATGCCTGGTTGCCGTCACGCATGTCGACACTGCACCAGGTTGGCGCTGCAGCCTGCACGACACTTGGCCATTGGCGGTCCGGCAGGTCCACGGTAGTGAAATGGCGGTATTTGCTGGAAGGGTCCTTGAGCATCATGTCGCTTCTCCTTTTTAGAACTGATCGTCGGTAGCGCAGACAGCCTTGCTGTACGCATTCGACATTGGATCCAATACTAAACATAGAGAGCTTGACATGAATTGCGTATTTGGCGCGACAACATGAAAGAAATTACATAAAAAATCATAAATTGAAAAAATAGTGGTGATTTCTATCAATATACGAATTTGTAGAGCAATAAACCCTTTAGGAGCAGGATTTAGACGATGATCGAAATTGAGCGCGACGGGGCGCGGAAAATGGCAAAAAGGCTACTTAAGGGGGATAGGTGATGGCGGTCGAGCCGCTCGCTAAAGAGGCGCGACTGATGTTCCCAGCGCATAGAGCGTCTGTTCAGCAAATTTCAGGCAAAAAAAAACCCGGAAATCCTCACTTGCGTGGGCCTTCCGGATTTTCTAAACCGCCAAAAATGGTGGGTCGTGTGGGATTCGAACCTACGACCAATTGGTTAAAAGCCAACTGCTCTACCAACTGAGCTAACGACCCGCTGTGTGGTGGCGCGTATAATACTGATTTCTAAGGATTATTCAACACCTTATTTGAAAATAATTCAAAATTATACGCAGGGGCCATAATTCGGCCGGCTGAACGTCTCGCATCTGCGCCCGATCAGGCGTATCAACGCCCCGGTTCGTCGTTCCACAGGTATTTGTGCAACTGCAATTGCAGGCGCACCGGCAGGTTGTCCGCGACCACCCAATCCGCCAGCTCACGGGCGTTCAGGTCGTGATGGCTTGGGGAGAACAGCACCTCGCCTGCACGACGCTCAAGGCCATACTGGATCAGCTTGGACGTCGCCCAGTCATAATCGCCTCGAGAACAGATGACGAACTTGACCTGATCGTTGGCCGTCAGCAAGTCGATGTTCTCGTAGCGGTTGCGGTGAGCTTCTTTGGAATCGGGGGTCTTGAGGTCGACCACTCGGCTCACACGCGGGTCTACCGCAGAGATGTCCAAGGCGCCGCTGGTTTCCAGCGAAACCTCGTATCCGGCGTCACACAGCTGCTTGAGCAAGGGGATGGCATTGGGTTGCGCCAATGGCTCGCCGCCTGTTACACAGACGTAGCGCGGTCGGTAGCCGGCAACCTGCTCCATGATGTCGTCCAGGGTGCGCACGGTGCCGCCGCTGAAGGCATAAGCGCTGTCGCAATATTGGCAACGCAAGGGGCAACCGGTGAGCCGTACGAATACGGTAGGCAGCCCTGCAGTGCGCGTTTCACCCTGTAATGAGTAAAAAACTTCGGTAATACGTAATGTGTCTTGCATAGTCGCCACGGGCGTAACAGCTAAACAGGCTGTCCGCCTCCGTCAGGCACTTCAAGGGATCGCGCCAACGCGTCAACCCCAGGAAGCGTGTGTCATAAAAGGGCGTGGATTCTAACGAAAAAACCCGCGCCAGGCGCGGGTTTCTTCTAAACGGACTGCATTGCTTACAAGCGCTGCAGATCCCGTTGAGCCAACTGCGCAGCGGAAGTACCCGGATACTGGGCGACGACCTGCTGCAGAATGCCTTTGACCTTGTCGGCATGGCCAAGGCGGCGCTCCACGTCAGCGAGTTTGTACAGCGAGTCCGGCACCTTGGCGTGCTTGGGGTACAGCTGGCTGACCTTGGCAAACGCCTGGCCTGCCCCCTGCAAATCACCCTTTGCCAGGTTGACCTCACCCAGCCAGTACTGGGCATTGCCCGCGTATTGGCTGTTGGGGTACTTGCGCAGGAATGCGGTAAACGCCTGGCTGGCCTTATCGAAGTCCTTGGCCTTGATCAGGTCGAAGGCTGCATCGTAATACAGTTTTTCCTTCGCCGGATCACCCGGTTCACTGCTGGCGGCCGGGGCCTGGCTGGCTGCCGCGGCCCCCGCTGCTGCGCCACCGGCGGCAGCACTGGGCGTGCCACCGGTAGAAGAATTATCAGGAGTAGCGGCAGGTGCAACACCGGCTCCAATACGTCGATCAAGATCCTGGTAACGCTCCAGGCCTTCTTGCTTAAGCTGGTTCACTTGATTCTGCAGAACTTCAATGGCGCCTTGTTGCTGGGCCAATTGATCCTGCATGCGTTGCAGCTGGTTGAACAGTTCGCCCTGTGCCGAAGGCGCGGCCGTAGCCGCCCCCCCAGCATAGGCGCCGTTCGTGCCATAACCCGCTGGCGGATAACTGCTGCCGCTATTGTTATAGCCAGAGTTGCTATCCGTTACAGGAACCGCAGCCCACACCGCAAGCGGTGCGAGGCTGAAAGCCAATACAGTTAGAGCACGACGGCACGTTCGCATGACGAATTACTTACGCAGTTCGACGCGACGGTTCTGAGCCCACGACTGTTCGTCGTTGCCAGTTGCAACTGGACGCTCTTTACCGTAGGAAACCAGTTCCAGTTGGCCTGGAGCAACACCTTGCAGTACCAGGTAGCGTTGAACGGCTTTCGCACGACGCTCGCCCAGTGCCATGTTGTACTCACGAGTACCACGGGCGTCAGTGTTACCTTCCAGAACAACGCGAGCGCCGTTAGCTTTCAGGTCCTTGGCGTGAACGTCCAGAGCGCGCATGGCTTCTGGCTTCAGGTCCGAACTGTCGTATTCGAAGTAGAAAGTGGTGATCGCGCGCAGAGCAGCTTCTTCGCTCAGGGAGCCGTCGACTGCACCAGTGTTAGCGCCGTAACCAGCGTTTGGATCAACAGCTGCGCCTTCACCGGCATTGTCGCCGCCTTTAGAGGAGCAACCAACGGCTACGGACAGAGCCAGAGCCAGAGCAGCAAACTTACCAAACTTCAGCATTTCCATCGTGAAACTCCTAATGAACCCCAGTGTGTTAAGTACTTCTTTTTGTAGCGCCGCGTCAGTTCAGGTAAGGGGACCAGGATGGTTCTCTGACTTCGCCTTGTGCGGTAGGAAGCGGGAGCCTTACGCGTCCATTAATGGACACGAGCATCAAGACTCCCCGGCCCTGCTGGCGGGTGGCGTAGATTACCATGGTGCCGTTGGGCGCAACAGTGGCTGACTCATCAAGGTTGGTATCTGTAAGGATTTTTACGGTTCCGCGCTGCAAATCCTGGGCCGCAACCCGGAAATTAGTGAAACCATCCTGACGGTGAATCATTACCAACGTCTTTTCATCGGCCGAAAGCTTGGGGTTGGCGTTGTAGTTACCAATAAAGGTCACGCGTTCCGCGCCACCACCACCCACGCTGGCTTTATAGATTTGAGGCTTGCCGCCACGGTCGGAGGTGAAGTAGATGGTCGAGCCATCCTTACCCCAGAACGGTTCGGTATTGATGCCAGGGCCGCTGGTCACGCGAGTGAGCTGGCGCGAAGCCATGCTCATCACGTAGATGTCCGGGTTACCGTCCTTGGACAGCACGAATGCCAGGCGCGAACCATCCGGCGACCAGGCTGGCGCACCGTTGAGGCCTTCGAAGTTGGTGATTTGCTCACGACGGCCAGTGTCGATGTGCTGGACGAAGATACGCGGACGCTTCTGTTCGAACGACACATAGGCAATACGCTTGCCGTCCGGCGCAAAACGCGGCGACAGGATTGGCTCGCGCGATTGCAGCAGGGTCACGGCGCGTGCACCGTCATAGTCGGAGCGCTGCAGGGTGTAACGCGTGTTGTCTACGGAGAAACGCTCAGCGGTGACGTACAGCATGCGTGTGGAGAACGCACCCTTGATACCGGTGAGCTTTTCAAACGACTGGTCCGAAATGTAGTGGGCCATGTCACGCAGTTGCTCGGCGGTGCCCGAAACGTTGCCGGTCAGGACCTGCTGTTCGGTGGCCACGTTGAACAACGTGTACTGGATCTGCAGGCGACCGCCGGCCGGTGTGATGCTACCGACCATCAGGTACTGCGCGCCCACGGCCTTCCAGTCGCGGAAGATGACTTCGCTGGCCTGGGTCGGCTGGCTGATCATGTTGCCTTTCGGAATCGGTGCGTAGTAGCCGGAGTTGCGCAGGTCGTCGCTGACGATCTGGGCCATGTCGTCCGGCAGCACGCTGCCGCCCTGCCAGCCGAACGGCACTACCGCGATCGGGGTGGCCCGGTCGCTGCCGCTGGTAACCAGGATGTTCTTTTCATCCGCCGCCGCTATCCCTGCCATGCAGCAAATAACGACAAGCATTCCTCGAAGAAGGTTTCTCACAAGGCTAGATCCTCAGGTGTGAATGTCATCTTGAATGAACGATAGGGAGCGAAGTCGCTTGGTTTCATTCCCTGCATCTCGGTCAACCGGCCAATATTCTTGACTGCGGCAACCGCCGAACTGTCGAACGAACCGTCACCACTGGACTTGGCCACGCTGACCGAAGTCACCGTGCCGTCCGGCAACATGCCGATCTGCAGCACTACTGTCATGCCTTTACGTGCCGAAGGTGGACGTGTCCAGCCTTCCGCTGCCCGGGCCCGGATCAGGTCGTCGAAACTGCCCGCGACTTCATCGCCACGCTCATCGGCCAAGGCTTGCTGACGCTGCGGCGTGTCGGAAAGCAAATCTGCCAGGGCCTGGGCCTTTTTCTCTTCGGCGGATTTACGGGCTGCTTCCTGGGCCTTTTTCTTGGAGGCGTCGGCGGCAGCTTTCTTCTTCGCTTCGTCGGCGACTTTCTTTTTCGCCTCGTCTGCTTCAGCTTTTTTCTTGGCGTCTTCGGCGGCTTTCTTCTTCGCGTCTTCGACGATCTTTTTCTTGGCTTCTTCAGCGGCCTTTTTCTTGGCCTCTTCCTCGGCAGCTTTCTTGGCTTCTTCTTCGGATTTCTTCTTGGCTATATCAGCCAATTGTTTCTCTTCGGCCTTTTTGGCTTCGGCAGCTTTCTCGGACTTCTTGGCTTCATCAGCCTTTTTCGCCTCGTCAGCTTTCTTGGCTTCGTCAGCCTTTTTCGATTCCTCGGCCTTTTGAGCCGCCTCTTCTTTCTTTTGTTCCGCAGCAGCCTTCACCGCTTCCTGCTCGACCTTCTTCTGTTCCATCTGCTCGACTTCGGTCTGGCGCGCAGCCGACTTCTGGGCCTCACCCGCAATCTTCTGATTGGTCTGGGTGGTGGCCTGACTTTTCGATTTCAGCTGATACAGGGTCGCCTGCACGATCGGCTTGGCTGGCGGCAGGTCCGGGGTCATCGCAAAGCTGACGAACAGCATGCCGAACACCAGGATGTGCAGGGCAATTGCCCACACGCCAGGCCAGAAGTAGCTTTCCGAGGCGGACGGCTCTCGCTGTTGCTGCATCAGGGCGCCTCGGTAATCAAGCCAACGTTACCGACGCCGGCCTTCTGCAGCCCGCCCATGGCGCCCATGACGGAGCCATAGTCGACCGACTTGTCACCGCGAATGAACACCTGGGTGTGCTTGCCGCCTTCGTTGCCGGAGCGAATGATCTTGGTCACGGCGTCAGTCATTGCCGGCAAGGTCAGGGCCTTGTCCTGCTGCTTCTGCGTGTCGACTTCGCTGCCAAGGTTCCAGTAGTAGGTCTTGTCAGCCTTGATCGAAATGGTCAGGACCTGAGTGTTGTTGTCTTGCGGCAGGGCTTCACTGGAAACCTTGGGCAGATCAACCTTCACGCCCTGGTTGAGCATCGGCGCGGTCACCATGAAGATCACCAGCAGCACCAGCATCACGTCGATGTAGGGCACTACGTTCATCTCGGCGACCGGCTTGCGCTTTTTGCGAGCTCGAGCGATTAAAGCCATTGGGAATTACCTGCTTATTCTTCGCTGGTGTGCACTTTACGGTGCAGGATCGCCTGGAATTCATCGGCGAAGGTGTAGTAACGGCTGATCAACGTTTCGCTGGTGGCGGCAAAACGGTTGTAGGCGATTACTGCGGGGATAGCGGCGAACAGGCCGATCGCGGTGGCGATCAGGGCTTCGGCGATGCCTGGGGCCACGGTGGCCAGGGTCGCTTGCTGGGCCTGGGCCAGGCCACGGAAGGAGTTCATGATGCCCCATACGGTACCGAACAGGCCGATGTACGGGCTGACGGAACCCACTGTCGCCAGGAACGGCAGGCTCTGCTCCAGTTTCTCTTCTTCGCGGGAGATGGCGACGCGCATGGCCCGGGCCACACCTTCCATCACCGCTTCCGGGTCAACGCCCGGTTGCTGGCGCAGGCGCGAGAACTCCTTGAAGCCGGCGCGGAAGATTTGCTCGACGCCCGAATCCGGGTCCGGATTGCTGCCGGCCTGGCGATACAGCTTGGACAGGTCGATACCCGACCAGAAGCGCTCTTCAAAGCTCTCCAGGGCACGTCGACCGGCACGCAGCAAGTTGCTGCGTTGAAAAATCATGACCCAAGAGGTAACCGATGCGGCTACCAGGGTCAGCATGACCAGTTGCACCACGACACTGGCATTGCTGACCAGGCTCCACATGGAGGAATGGTCGACGACGGTAGGTTCCACGCTAAATCTCCTGCTTTGATTGTTTACCCGCGCCGCTCACGGCGGCAAAGGCCGCACGTAGAGTTTCGGGAATGGCCCGAGGTTTCAAACTGTTGGTGCGTACACACGCCACCAGGAACTGCCCCTCACAGAGCAGCGTTGCATCCGTAGCCCGCCTGACCTGCTGTTTGAAGCGCAGGCTGGCACGGTTCAATTCGATGACTTCAGCGCTGACCAGCAGTTCATCGTCCAGTCGCGCCGGTGCGTGGTAACGCGCCTCGCTGGAATGCACGACGAATAACAGGTCCTCCCCTGCCAGCAAGGATTGGGCAAAGCCCAGCTCCCGTAGCCGCTCGGTTCGAGCCCGCTCCATGAATTTCAGGTAATTGACGTAATAAACGATGCCGCCGGCATCAGTGTCCTCGTAATAAACGCGACAGCGATGTGCGAACGACTGATCCCCGTTTTGCGCGCGCATACTCTAGTGCTTACTCCTCAGGTTGCCAATCCGGCTGGACAACTGTTTTTTCAATACCTGAACACATTTCCATAGCCTGAATGACGACGCCAGACACTGGGACAGCACAAACTTCAGATAAATCACCCCACATGACAAATACCCTGCAGGAGCAAGCTTGCTTGCAAAGCCCCTGAGCGCGCCGCGTACAACCAGACACACTGCGTCATCGCCGAGGTTTTTCGCGAGCAAGCTCGCTCCTGCAATTTTTTAATCGTCCACTGCATCGAGAAATTCGTCTACCACGGGCATCTCTCCCAATCGTGACGGAATGTTTAGCCCAAAGTGCAGATAGGCGTGGCGCGTCACCACCCTGCCCCGTGGCGTGCGCATGATGTAGCCCTGCTGGATCAGGTAGGGTTCCAGCACATCCTCAATGGTATGCCGCTCTTCACTGATGGCGGCGGCCAGGCTGTCCACGCCCACCGGGCCACCGTCGAATTTCTCGATCATGGTCAGCAGCAAGCGCCGATCCTGGTGATCGAAGCCATGTTCATCCACATCCAGCAGGTTCAACGCCAGGTCCGCGACCGCCTTGGTGATATGCCCCTTGGCCCGCACCTCGGCAAAATCGCGTACGCGGCGCAGCAAACGGTTGGCGATCCGTGGCGTACCGCGCGCGCGTCGGGCGATTTCGAATGCGCCTTCAGGGTCCAGCGGCAAGCCGAGGATACTCGCCGAACGGCTGACGATAGTCGCAAGGTCGGCGGTGCTATAGAACTCAAGACGTTGAACGATACCGAAACGGTCTCGCAGCGGGTTGGTCAGCATGCCGGCACGGGTGGTCGCGCCGACCAGGGTGAACGGTGGCAGGTCGAGTTTGATCGAACGGGCCGCCGGGCCTTCGCCGATCATGATGTCGAGCTGGAAGTCCTCCATCGCCGGGTACAGCACTTCCTCGACGATGGGCGACAGCCGGTGGATCTCGTCGATAAACAGCACGTCGTGAGGCTCGAGATTGGTCAGCAGCGCGGCCAGGTCGCCGGGGCGCTCCAGCACCGGGCCGGACGTGGACTTGATCGACACGCCCATTTCCTGGGCGATGATATTGGCCAGGGTGGTTTTACCCAGGCCCGGCGGGCCGAAGATCAGTGTGTGATCCAGCGACTCGCTGCGCCCGCGCGCGGCCTGGATGAACAGTTCCATCTGCTCGCGCACGGTGGGCTGGCCGATGTAGTCGGCCAGGCTCAAGGGGCGGATGGCGCGGTCCTGGACTTCTTCACGGTCGCGCGGGCCGGTGGCCGCGATCAGACGATCAGCTTCAATCACTTAAATCATTCCCTTCAGGGCTCGGCGGATCATGTCTTCGCTGCTCAGGTTCTTGTCCTTGATGGCCGACACCGCTTTGCTGGCCTCCTGCGGCTTGTAGCCCAGGGAGATCAACGCACTGACAGCATCGCTTTCGGCACTGGCAACCTGAGTCGCCGGCATATCCGGTTGATTGGGCACCAGGGCGAACATGCTCGGCACCACTTCCCAGGCCTTGAAGCGGTCCTTGAGTTCCACCAGCAGGCGCTCGGCGGTTTTCTTGCCGACACCGGGCACCTTGGTCAGCGCCGAGGTGTCCTGGGCCGAAACGGCACGCACCAGCTCATCCACTTCCAGGCTCGACATCAACGCCAGGGCCAGCTTGGGCCCTACGCCGTTGAGGCGAATCAGCTCGCGAAAGAAGTCACGGTCGCGCTTGCCAATGAAACCATAGAGCAGTTGCGCGTCCTCTCGCACGACTAAATGCGTGTGCAAAGTTATCGGCTCGCCGACCGACGGCAAGCGGTACAAGGTGGTCATGGGCACTTCAAGCTCATACCCCAATCCATTCACATCCAGAATCAGGTGCGGCGGCTGTTTCTCAGCCAGGGTGCCGCGCAAGCGTCCAATCACGGTTCAGATCCTTAAAGCTTGGGGTCAGAACAGGCCTGACCGGAAATAACGATTGCGCTGATGCTATCAGAGACGCAGGCGTCCGCCACGACTGCGTGCCGCGCCCAGGCCATGAGGCAGCAGGCTGGAGCGGGTGTGGGCGTGGCAAATGGCAATGGCCAGGGCGTCGGAGGCGTCGATCTGGGGTTTAGAGGTGAGCTTGAGCATGTGCATGACCATCATTTGCACCTGTTCCTTATTCGCCCCACCCGTGCCGACGACGGCCTGCTTGACCTGGGTCGCGGTGTATTCGGCAATCTCCATGCCCTCCTCGGCCCCCGCCACAATGGCCGCACCACGGGCCTGACCGAGCTTCAACGCCGAGTCGGCATTCTTGGCCATGAAGACTTTTTCGATACCCATGGTCACCGGGCCGTAGGTCTGGATGACTTCACGCACGCCGCGATAGACGATCTGCAGGCGCTCGGCCAACTCCCCCGCGCCGGTGCGAATACAGCCCGAGGCCACATAAACGCAGCCACGCGGAGTGTGTTGCACCACGCCAAAACCGGTGATGCGCGAACCGGGGTCGATACCTAGGATTAAAGTCATAACGCCTGCAGGTTGGATAAACACATTTTGTGATACGCCGAAGTTCAAATGTGGAAGGGGGCTTGCCCCCGATGGCCATGGATATCTACACAACTTTGTAGCAGCCAACGGTAACCACGATGCGAAGCGAGCCGCTCTTGCTCTTGCTTTTGATCTTGATCTCAGTCGCCCCGTTAACCACGCTGGCCGAACGCAGGTTTGAATCCGTGGGTAACCCGGCAGGACGCCGGGTTAGCCGCCCTGCGCCATGGATGGCGCATGGCGGCGGCCCACGAATTCAAACCTGCGTTCGGGCACACCGAGCCTAAGCGAGGTGCCGAGTGGTGGGGCGAGGACCTTTTGGTTACTTTTGGCTGGGCCGGCATTCCGGTCCTTCCAAAAGTGACCCGCTGTAAGAGCGGAACCGCCAGCCGCCGTCACCGCAGCAACGGATATGTACTCGCTCTGACCCAACATCCTGGTCGGCTGTCAGGCCGCCATCGGGGGCAAGCCCCCTCCCACATTTTGGTCGCGGGGCATCAGTTAGAGAGGCTTCGGCTCCTGAGCCGCCACAGGTTCAGGGCCGTGCCAAAGCTGTGTATACCCCCGATGGCAGTGGATCAGTCAGAATATTTTTGGCTGACCCACCGCTATCGGGGGCAAGCCCCCTCCCACATTTGGATCTATGTAGTCCTTCAGCTTAGCTGCTCGGCCACGGATTCCGGGATGTCGGCGTTCGAATACACGTTTTGCACATCATCCAGGTCTTCAAGCATATCCAGCAGCTTCAACACCTTCTGCGCACCGTCCAGGTCCAGTTCGGCACTGGTGGTCGGCAACATCACGATTTCCGCGTCAGTGCCTTTGAAACCAGCGGCCTCCAAGGCATTGCGCACCGCGTAGAAGCTGGCGAACGAGGTGAACACGTCGATGGAGCCATCTTCGTTTGTGACCACGTCGTCGGCATCTGCCTCCATCGCGGCTTCCATCAGCGCGTCTTCATCCGTGCCCGCTGCAAAGGTAATCTGCCCCTTGCGCTCGAACAGGTAGGCCACCGAACCGTCGGTACCCAGGTTGCCGCCGCACTTGCTGAACGCATGACGCACCGCAGCTGCAGTACGGTTGCGGTTATCGGTCATGCATTCGACCATCACCGCCACGCCGCCTGGCCCATAGCCTTCGTAGGTCAGCTCGACCATGTCATCGGTGTCGGCGGCGCCGGCGCCACGGGCCACGGCGCGGTCGATGATGTCACGGCTCATGTTGGCGCCGAGCGCCTTGTCCAGTGCCAGGCGCAGACGCGGGTTGGAGCCCGGGTCACCGCCACCCTGGCGGGCGGCGACGGTCAGCTCGCGGATCCACTTGGTGAAGATCTTGCCTTTCTTGGCATCCTGACGCTCTTTGCGGTGCTTGATGTTCGCCCACTTGGAATGGCCAGCCATAACACAACTCCGAAATTCTCTAAAAACCTTTATCTATCCCGCTCCGGGCGGACTTCCCTTTTTAAGTGCGGCCTTTGTAACGCAAAGGCGCATCCGAAGATGCGCCTTTAAGACTGCGTAAACCTCAGTGCGCTTTCACGCAGCAGCCTTACTCAGCCTTCGGCGTCTCGCGCAGACGGATGTGCAATTCGCGCAGTGCCTTGGCATCCACGACGCCCGGCGCCTGGGTCATGACGTCCGCAGCACTCTGGGTTTTCGGGAAGGCAATCACTTCACGGATCGACTGGGCGCCGGTCATCAGCATCACCAGACGGTCCAGGCCGAAGGCCAGGCCACCGTGCGGCGGCGCACCGTACTTGAGCGCGTCGAGCAGGAAGCCGAACTTCTCTTCCTGTTCCGCTTCGTTGATGCCCAGCAGGCGGAACACCGCTTGCTGCATCTCTTTGCGGTGAATACGGATCGAACCGCCACCCAACTCAGTGCCGTTGAGCACCATGTCGTAGGCACGGGATAGCGCGCCGGCCGGGTTGGCTTCCAGCTCGGCCGGGGAGCACTTCGGCGCGGTGAACGGGTGGTGCAAGGCGCTGAAGCTGCCGTCGTCGTTCTCTTCGAACATCGGGAAGTCGACCACCCACATCGGGGCCCATTCGCAGGTCAGCAGGTTCAGGTCGTGACCCAGCTTGATACGCAGTGCGCCCAGGGCTTCGCTGACGATCTTGGCCTTGTCGGCACCGAAGAACACGATATCGCCATCGACCGCTCCGACGCGATCAAGGATCGTGTTCAGGTTGGCTTCGGGGATGTTCTTCACGATCGGCGACTGCAGGCCGTCAACGCCATTGGCGCGCTCGTTGACCTTGATGTACGCCAGGCCCTTGGCACCGTAGATGCCGACAAACTTGGTGTAGTCGTCGATCTGCTTGCGCGGCATGCTCGCGCCGCCTGGTACACGCAGGGCGGCGATGCGGCATTTAGGGTCATTGGCCGGGCCGCTGAACACCTTGAAGTCAACGTCCTTGAGCTGGTCGGCCACGTCCACCAGTTCCAGCGGGTTACGCAGGTCTGGCTTGTCGGAACCGTAGCGACGCATGGCCTCTTCAAAGGTCATGTGCGGGAATTCGCCGAACTCCAGGTCCAGCACTTCCTTGAACAGGTTGCGGATCATTTGTTCGGTAAGGCCCATGATCTCTTTTTCATCGAGGAAGCTGGTCTCGATGTCGATCTGGGTGAATTCCGGCTGGCGGTCGGCGCGCAAGTCTTCGTCACGGAAGCACTTGGCGATCTGGTAGTAACGGTCGAAGCCGGCCACCATCAGCAGTTGCTTGAACAGCTGCGGCGATTGCGGCAAGGCGAAGAAGCTACCCGGGTGGGTACGGCTCGGTACCAGGTAGTCGCGTGCGCCTTCCGGCGTGGCGCGGGTGAGAATCGGCGTTTCCACGTCGAGGAAGCCGTTCTCGTCGAGGAAGCGGCGGATGCTGGTGGTCATGCGCGAACGCAGACGCAGCTTCTCGGCCATTTCCGGACGACGCAGGTCCAGGAAGCGATAACGCAGGCGGGTTTCCTCGCCAACGTCGGAATATTCGTTCAGTGGGAACGGCGGGGTTTCCGACTCGTTCAGCACTTCCAGCTCATAGCCCAGCACTTCAATGCCGCCGGACGCCATGTTCTTGTTCACGGCACCGGCCGGGCGCAGGCGCACCTTGCCGGTGATCTTCACGACGTATTCGCTGCGCACGCGGTCGGCGGCGGCGAAGCTCTCGGCGCGATCCGGGTCGAACACTACCTGGGCCAGACCATCACGATCACGGATATCGAGGAAGATCACCCCGCCGTGGTCGCGGCGACGGTGAACCCATCCGCAAAGGGTGATTTCCTGACCTTCCAGGGTCTCGTTCAGTTGGCCGCAATAGTGGCTGCGCATCATGGTCGTGGTTTCACTTCTCGTAATTCGAAATTCGGTGGCAGGCGTGCCTCGTCACCGTACATTAAAGCAGGGGACGGATAATGCAGGAGCCTGCGCGTAGAGTTCAACTCAGTCTGCTTTGTCGCCGCCCGCCAGGTTCTTCTTGGCGCCGGTCTTGAAATCGGTCTCGTACCAGCCGCTGCCGCTCAGGCGGAAGCCCGGCATGGACAACATCTTTTTCAACTCAGGTGCCTGGCAGGCTGGGCAATCGACCAGCGGCGCGGCGCTGATCTTCTGAATGGCTTCCAACTGATGACCACAGGAAGCACATTGATAGTCGTACATGGGCATGGAGTTGTCTCGGCGATCAGATCGTTACTGCGCTACGCCCTGCCGATGTGCATAAAGCCCGGCATGCGCAGCAAAGCGCGGGATTATATCTGGTAAATCGAGGCAGCGCAGCCGGCTTTCTGCCCGAGGCGCGGCCCGCCGGAAGGAAGGGCCGCGCCCTGCAGCCTCCGATCAGATGGGGCCAGAGGCGCTAAGGCGGTCTTTCAACAGGTGAACGACACACACCACCCGCACCAGCCCGCTGAAGTTCTTCACACCGCCATAGCGCAAATGCACTTCCCGATCGACATAGGACAACAACGCACTGACCGAGCAGGTGTTGATCCTGGCCATTTCCGTCAGGATATTCCAGTAGATCTGCTCCAGCCGCAGGCAGGTGGAAAACCCGTTGAGCCGCACCGACCGCGATAATGGCTTGGCCAGCCCCATGTCGAACCCTTTCGCGAAGGGATCGACCTTTATCTTGTGAAAACCACCGGTTTCCACGCCCTTACCACATGACATACACCTGACACTCCCTTGCCAAAACAGCAGTCCATGGGTTTCTCCCATTGGACGGTCAGCCTATAAAACCGCAGGAAGCGACGAGCAGCCAGAAGACGCGGGCGCTGGGCGTCGTAGGACAACGCCAGCAAGCGCAGAGAAACCAGTGAGCGGCGCCCCGAAGACGCCGCACGAGTTCGACGGTTATTGGTTTTCGAGCAGCGAACGCAGCATCCACGCGGTTTTTTCGTGAACTTGCATCCGTTGGGTCAACAGGTCCGCAGTCGGCTCATCGCTGACCTTGTCGAGCAACGGGAAAATGCCACGCGCGGTACGGGTGACAGCCTCCTGGCCAGCCACCAGTTGCTTGATCATCTCTTCGGCGCTCGGCACACCCTCTTCTTCCTTGATCGAAGAAAGGCGGGCGTAGATCGAATAGGCACCCGGTGCCGGGAAGCCCAGGGCACGGATACGCTCGGCAATGGAATCCACCGCCAGCGCCAGCTCGTTGTACTGCTCTTCGAACATCAAGTGCAGCGTACGAAACATGGGGCCCGTGACGTTCCAGTGGAAGTTGTGGGTCTTCAGGTACAGCACATAGGTATCGGACAGCAGCCGTGAAAGTCCGTCGACGATGGATTTACGATCTTCTTCACTGATACCAATATCGATTGCCATGTTTTTCCCCTTCAATTGACGAGCATTCATTGATCAGGTGCAGGATCACTCTAGCAAGAGTGCTGGCCGCGTGCAGCCCAACGCACCCAGGCAATGTGCGGCAAATTGCCCCGCACCGCTTGCGAGGGCAGCGGCCGAAGAGCCGGTCATCCTGTAAGAAAAACGCTCGAAAGGCCGCTCAAATTACCTGCACCTGTCTAGGACAAGCCTTCGACGCAAAAATGCCACCTCGATTGCAACACCCCGAAATGCTTGATTTGAGTAGGCACAGCCTTTGCTGTTAAATAGGCGGCGTGTGGCTGCCGTTCATTTCTGCGGCACGTCACATAGGCTGCTACCCGCGCACGTGCCCAACGCCTCCCATTGTTCAGAAGCGAACCGTGCCAGTCAGCTCTTCCTTGTGATCCGTCTTAACGTGAGTTAATCAAAATGTTGAAAATCGTCCACCTGCTAACGGGCGTTGCAGCTTTGCTGCTGTCCTTTATCCCGAGCCTGCAGCCTGAAAGCCTGCCCTACCTGCAACAACACGACGCTCTATACCTGGCCTTGTTCGGCCTTCTCAACCTGACCCTGGCACCGGTAATCCCCTACTGGAACAAAGGCACGCGTCATCAACTGCAAAACCTGGTCAGCGCGCTGCTGGTACTGACCGTCGTTGTTCAAACCCTTACCCTGCTGGCACCCATGCCTGAAGTGGGCGGCCACCCGGCCATCCTGCTCAGCCTGGTAATCGCTGTGGTCGCCATCGTTCTTCACCTGGCCATCAGCTTCTACCGTTCGTCCCCAGCGGCCGCGTCGCAAAACTACGACATGACCAACCGGGATACCGGGACCGTCAAGTGGTTCAACACCTCCAAAGGCTTCGGCTTTATTTCGCGCGACTCGGGTGACGATATCTTCGTCCACTTCCGAGCTATCCGCGGTGAAGGCCACCGCGTCCTGGTCGAAGGCCAGCGCGTGGAGTTCTCGGTGATGAACCGCGACAAAGGCCTGCAAGCTGAAGATGTCATCGCTGCCCTGCCGCGTCGCTGATTCCAGCCTGCGCTGCAAAAAAAACCGCGATCCGGCGTAGGCTGGATCGCGGTTTTTTATTGCACGCTCATTTAATAGTGCGGCGGCGGGGCTTCTTCTTCCGAGGTTTCGAACTGGCCGCCCATTTCTTCCTGGCGCTTGAGCAAGGCGATCATCTGCAATTGCAGGCGCTCCACCGCTTGCTGCTGGGCGACCAGAATGTCATTGAGGGTTTCGATGGTGTCGTCCTGGAACGCCAGGCGGCTTTCCAGGTCGGTGACGCGATCTTGCAGGTCCATGGTTCAGTCCTGGGTAAAAATGAAGTCGGCAGGCAGTAGTTCACGCAATTGGCTGCGAATCGCCGCCACCTGCTCTGCGCTGTATGGACGGGCCGGATGCTTGCCCCACACCGGCGCCGGCCATGCCACGTCATCGCGCTTGCGCACGATGACATGCACATGCAGCTGGCTGACCACGTTACCCAGCGCGCCGATGTTCATCTTATCGGCGGCCAGGCCTTCGTTCAGCAACTGTGCGAGTGCAGTCGTTTCCTGCCACAGCGTCTGTTGCTCGGCGACATCCAATTGAAACACTTCGCTGATACCGTCAATGCGCGGTACCAGGATGAACCAGGGATAATTCGAATCATTGGACAGCAGCAGGCGGCAGAGCGGGAAGTCCCCAATGGCCAATGTGTCTTGTTGCAGGCGTTGATCTAAAGCGAACACGTGGGCACTCCGTTCGGCAGGTCAATTACAGGCGCCCAGCATACCGCCGAATGCGCGATGCTTCACGGCGAATGCGCGAGCTGCCTGAGGCAAACCCATTCCATGGATGCACCCTTTCGAGGCAGTCGGACGTGTGA
The DNA here is from genome assembly GCF_003851705.1 of Pseudomonas sp. R2-37-08W. Lineage (NCBI taxonomy): Bacteria > Pseudomonadati > Pseudomonadota > Gammaproteobacteria > Pseudomonadales > Pseudomonadaceae > Pseudomonas > Pseudomonas sp. R2-37-08W. Next base: position 4,539,755 of record NZ_CP027728.1, read on the forward strand.
ACCACGCTAACTCGGGCTTCAACGGGATGCACCAAAATGACCCACTTGTGCTTCAAAGGGAGTCGGCCGCTACCCACTTATGAGGGTCAATCGGTAACGTTTTGCCAAGGCGCAGGTTTTGCGCGCCACCGCACGACGGTAACACCTGAATGTCGAGTCTGAACCAAACTGCCCGAGAGGCCCGTGTTTATGCGGTTTTTACACTGCCGTAACGTTTTTCACGAAAAAATGACATTCGGTTGGCGCTTTGTGCACGCTTGTTGCATTCACCTCGCTATCGTCGGCAACGACACCTGGGTGGATGCCAGGGTTTCGCGATAAGAAACAATAGCGTTTCAATGTGTGCCAGGGACGATTTCAAACTTTGAAGGCGTTTGAAAAGAACATTGAAGTTGTCAGCCTGGTTACCGTCGGGCTGTGATTTGCGACACGGAGCTAGCAATTTACGACAGCCTCGTAAAGAAGCTGAAAGGATAGTTTGGCAAGTATCGTCAACAGCGCCGGTGTGAGATAACTTTGCGCCGACACACATAAAGAAAGAGCCGCCCAGATAAAAATACAGGTGGGACGGCAGTACTCTTCTAAAACCAAAGGAGCAAATCACGATGCGCGTGATGAAGTGGAGCATGATCGCCCTGGCTGTTTCGGCAGGCACCTCGCAGTTCGCAATGGCGTCCGCCCAAGACGATTCCAAGGGCTTTGTTGAAGACAGCACTTTCAGCATCAACACTCGCGCGTTGTACTTCAGCCGCGACTTCCGCAACAACCCGTCGGGCCCGGGCTCCAAGAGCCGTGCGGAAGAAAGCGGCCTGGGCTTCAACGCCTTGTACGAGTCGGGCTTCACCCAAGGCACCATCGGTGTCGGCGTTGACGTGATCGGCCTGATGGGCCTCAAACTCGACAGCGGCAAGGGCCGTGCCGGCACCGGTCTGTTCCCTACCGGTTCCGACGGTCGTTCGCAAGACGAGTACTCAAAAGGCGGCGGCGCGGTTAAGTTCCGCATTTCCAATACCGTGCTGAAAGTCGGTGACCAATACACCACAGCGCCTGTATTCGCCTCCGATGACAGCCGTTTGCTCCCAGAACTGCCACAAGGTATCTCGATCACCAGCAACGAGATCAAGGGCCTGAAGCTCGAAGGCGGCCACTTCACTTCCAGCGTCGCGCAGAACCAGACCTACCACGACAGCCTGGGCCTGACGAAGACCGACTTCGTCGGCGGCGTCTATGCCTTCACCCCGGAAGTCACCGGCAGCCTGTACTACGCGAAAACCGAAGACTACTTCCGCAAGTACTACAGCAACCTGAACTGGACCCATGCCCTGAGCGATGACCAGTCCTTCGCGCTGGACTTCAACATCTACGACACCAAGAGCGAAGGCGCCGGCCTGCAGCGCGCAGAGAAAGATGGCGTGACCAAGCTCGACAACCGCGCATTCAGCTTGCAGGGCGCGTACACCGTCGGCGCTCACACCTTCACCCTGGCTGCCCAAAAGGTTACCGGTGACGGCGACTACGGCTACGGCGTAGATGGCGGCGGCACTGTATTCCTGGCCAACTCCATCGCCCGTTCCGACTTCAACGCCGAAGGCGAGAAGTCGTACCAGGCGCGTTACGACATCAACATGGCGACCTTCGGCGTTCCTGGCCTGAGCTTCATGACGCGTTACGTGACCGGTAGCGGCGCCAACACGGGCACCACCAGCAACGGTAAAGAGTGGGAACGCGACATCGAAGCCAAGTACGTGGTTCAGAGCGGCCCGGCTAAAAACCTCAGCCTGCGTCTGCGTCAAGCGACTTATCGTTCCGGTGATGGCGTTTACTACGGTTCGCCTTCGATCGACGAACTGCGTCTGATCGCGAACTACCCGCTGAACATCCTGTAATCACGCAAGTAATTACAACGATGACTTAAGGTCTCGGCCTTGAATAAAAAGCCGCTCCCCTGTTTGCAAGGGAGCGGCTTTTTTATTTCAGTTACATTTCAAAAGCAATATAACTAGCAAGCTAAGTAACTATATACAACTGTCGCATTTAACCTGACCTTTCGGCCAACTTAAACGCGACACTGTTTCATGCCTTCGCCGGAGCTTCCTGCATCACGCGAATAACGCGCTGCGGGAACGGAATATCAATCCCCGCCCCTTTCAAACGGTCGCGCGCCAGTTCATTGAGCATAAACACCACATCCCAATAATCCGCCGTATTGGTCCAGCAACGCAGGGACACGGTGATGGAGCTGTCGCCCAGGGTCGATACCACTGCGACGGGCGCCGGGTCGGCCAGCACGCGCGGGTCTTTCGCCAGCTCCAGCAACACTTCACGGGCTTTCTGCAGGTCAGCCTCGTAGTCCACGCCCACATCAAACACCACCTTGCGCGTCGGCTGGCGGTTGGTATTGGTGATGATGCCGTTGGACAGGATGCCGTTCGGTACGATCACCGTCTTGTTGTCGCCGGTGCGCAGCACCGTGTGGAAAATCTGGATACTGTCGACGGTACCCGAGGTGCCCTGGGCTTCGATCCAGTCACCGATGCGAAACGGACGGAACAACAGGATCAGCACGCCGCCGGCGAAATTGGCCAGGCTGCCTTGCAAGGCCAGGCCGATCGCCAGGGTAGCGGCACCGATGGCGGCGACGAACGAGGTGGTTGCCACGCCGATCATCGAGGCCACGCTGACGATCAACATGACTTTCAGCGCAATGTTCGCAAGGCTGGTGATGAAGTGCTGCAGCGCCAGGTCGGCGTTACGCACGGCCAGCAAGCGCCCCACTCGGTGGGTAAAGACGTTGATCAGCCACCAACCGATGGCCAGGGTGATAACGGCCAGCAGTACCCGGCTGCCGTATTCCATGATCATCGGGATCCAGGACTGCGAGGTCTTGATCAAGTGATCCACTTCAGCGTTCAAATCCATCTATCTTCTCCTGTTGTGCGGAAATGCGGCTTCATTGACTGCCTGAAAACGCAAATGAGCCCCGTAGGGCTCAATTGTAGGCATTGTTGCTGCGGCGTGGGACGTCGAAAACGGCCACAGGTTCCGCAAGGTGCCATCAGTCGCGGAAGTTGTTGAACTGCAGCGGCATGTCGAAGGTCTTGGCGCGCAGGGCCGCAATGGCCTCTTGCAGGTCATCACGCTTCTTGCCGGTAACACGCACCTGTTCACCCTGGATGGCCGCCTGGACTTTCAGCTTGGCATCCTTGATGTGCGCGACGATCTTCTTCGCCAGTTCCTTGTCGATGCCTTCCTTGAGCACGGCTTCCTGCTTCATCAGTTTGCCGGAAGCGTAGGCGTCCTTGACTTCAAGGCACTGCACGTCGATCTTGCGCTTGACCAGGGCCAGCTTGAGGATCTCGATCATCGCTTCCAGCTGGAAATCGGCTTCAGCGGTCAGGTTGACGGTCAGTTCCTTTTCCTTGAATTCGAAGCTGCCCTTGCCTTTCAAGTCATAGCGACGGTCCAGTTCCTTGACGGCGTTCTCGACGGCGTTGGTGACTTCGTGTTTGTCCAGTTCGGATACCACGTCGAACGAAGGCATGTCATTTCTCCAATATAAGGGGCGGGCTCAGTAGAGATGGAGCGCGCCCGAGCTAAAATGCCGGGGCATTATAGCGGTTCTTTCGCCGCGTTCACCGCTGGCGACCTTACGGAGCACACACTGATGTCGACCACCTGGCATATTCTCGGCGCCGGTAGCCTGGGCACCCTCTGGGCCACGCGGCTGGCGCGCGCGGGCGTGCCGGTGCGGCTGATCCTGCGCGATCAGGCGCGCCTGGCCAGCTATGCGTCGGGCAACGGCCTGACCCTGGTTGAGCACGGTATTGCGCACACCTACCCGGTAATCGGCGAAACATCCGACAGCCCGGAGCCGATCCAGCGCCTGTTGGTGGCGTGCAAAGCCTACGATGCCCAAAGTGCTGTCGCACAGTTACAGCATCGCCTGGCGCCGGACGCGGAACTGATCCTGCTGCAAAACGGCCTCGGCAGCCAGGATGCGGTGGCCGCCCAGTTGCCACAGGCGCGTTGCATCTTTGCCTCCAGCACCGAAGGCGCGTTTCGCGAGGGCGAATGGCGTGTGGTCTTTGCCGGCCATGGCTACACCTGGCTGGGGGATGCGGCTCACCCTACCGCGCCGCTGTGGCTGGATGACTTGCAGGCCGCCGCCATCCCCCATGAATGGAGCACCGATATCCTCACGCGTCTTTGGCGCAAGCTGGCGCTCAATTGCGCGATCAACCCGTTGACCGTGCTCTACCAGTGCCGCAATGGCGGCCTTCAGGCCCATCAATGTGAAGTCGCCACCCTGTGCGCTGAATTGAGCGAATTGCTGGAATGCTGCGGCCAGCCTGCGGCTGCGCAAGATTTGCACAGTGAAGTGCAACGGGTGATCCAGGCCACTGCGGCCAACTATTCCTCCATGTACCAGGACGTGGCCAACGCACGGCGTACCGAAATCAGCTACCTGCTGGGCTACGTCTGCCAGGCGGCCGCCCGCCATCAACGGGTACTGCCGCATCTGCAGCAGCTGCAAACGCGCTTGGTCGAGCAGTTGGTTGCACGCGGATTGCCCAGCGACTGAGGCACGCGCTACCCTGCCGTATGTCTATTGCCTGCGAAAAACCTGATGCCACTGCGCCAGCGTCTTGAAAACCTACCAGTAGGGCAGAAACTGCTGGCCGCCCTGCTGGTACTGCTGACCACCGTGTTGCTGGTGGCCAACCTGACCTTTATCAGCGCCGCCTACTGGATCTCCCAGGAAAGCATGGCGCCCCAGGCCTTGCAGGCCATCGGTCGGCTGGTGTCCAACCCGGCACTCGCGGCCGAAGCCCTGCAATCCCCGGCCAAGGCCAACGCACTGCTCAATGAGCTGACCAGCTATTCACCGCTGCGCGCCGCCGCCCTGTACGACGGCGAAGGCAATCGCCTGGCGCAGATGCAACACGGCGACCGCCTGCACCTGCCCGACAACTACCGGCATATCGAGGCCTGGCGTCTCACCGAATTTCGCAGCAACCAGGTCATCACCCTGCCCCGCACCGACCAGCCTTCGGGGCATTTGCTGCTGGTGGCCAGCAGCGAGCTTCCGGTGGCGTTCTATACCGGCACCCTCACCGCAAGCCTGGGCATCCTGATTTTCAGTGTGTTGCTGTGGCTGGTCATCGCCCGGCAGATCAAACGCCTGATCACCCGGCCGATCCATGAACTCGAAGAACTGTCGCGCCAGGTGACTCGCGAAGAGAACTACGCCCTGCGCGCAGGCCCCGGCAACCACGATGAAATCGGCAGCCTGGCCGAAGCGTTCAACACCATGCTGTCGCGCATCGAGGCTCGCGAGCAGCAACTCAAGCGCGCGCGGGATGATTCCCAGGCCGCCTACGACCAGGCCCAAGGCCTGGCCGAAGAAACCCGCCATACCAACCGCAAGCTGGAACTGGAAGTGCAGGTGCGCAGCAAGATCGAGAAAAAGCTCACCGGCTTTCAGAACTACCTCAACAGCATTATCGACTCGATGCCTTCGGCGCTGATCGCCCTGGATGAACAGCTCTACGTCACCCAATGGAACCAGGAAGCCACCGCGCTTTCGGGCACGCGCCTGGATGAAGCCCTCAACCAGCCGATCTTCCTCGCATTCCAACCGCTCAAGCCGTACCTGCCGCAAATCAAGGCCACGGTGGAACAGCACACGGTGGAGCGGATCGAGCGGGTCACCTGGGTCAAGGACGACGAGCCAAAGCATTACGCCCTGACGTTCTACCCGTTGATGGGCGGTGCCGGGCGCGGCGTGGTGATCCGTATCGATGACATCACCCAGCGCCTGTCCCTGGAAGAAATGATGGTGCAATCGGAGAAAATGCTCTCGGTCGGCGGCCTGGCTGCCGGCATGGCCCACGAAATCAACAACCCGCTGGGGGCGATCCTGCACAACGTGCAGAACATCCGGCGCCGCCTGTCACCCGAGCTGCCCAAGAACCTGGAACATGCCGAACAGGCGGGCATCGAGCTGGCGCTGGTCAATCAATACCTGCAAGCGCGCGAAGTCCCGCAGTTGCTGGATGGGATTCAACAGGCCGGCGCGCGTGCAGCGAAAATCGTCACGCACATGCTCAGCTTCAGCCGGCGCAGCAACCGGCAAATGGCCCCCTGCGACTTGCCAGCCCTGATCGACCAGGCCGTGGAGATCGCCGGTAACGATTTCGACCTGGCCATCGGTTTCGATTTCAAGGGCCAGGCGATCATCCGCCAGTTCGATCCGCAACTGGGGCCGGTACCCGGCACGGCCAACGAACTGGAACAGGTGCTGCTCAACCTGCTGAAAAACGCCGCCCAGGCGATTCACCTGCGTGAAGACGGCAGCGAACCGGGGCGCATCATCCTGCGCACCCGCCTCAACCCGCCCTGGGCCGAGATCCAGGTGGAAGACAATGGCATCGGCATGAGCGAAAACGTGCGCAAACGCACCTTCGAGCCGTTCTTCACCACCAAGGAGATCGGCCAGGGCACCGGGCTTGGGCTGTCGGTGTCGTATTTCATCATCACCAATAACCACAAGGGCCAGATGGAAGTGCACTCCACCCTGGGCCAAGGCACCTGTTTCACTTTGCGCCTGCCACTGGCCGGCAGCCAATTGTCCCCCGCAGAACTCACCCAACTGGAGCAATGACCATGGGCTTTCGCCTGTCGAAGATCTACACCCGCACCGGTGACCAGGGCGAAACCGGCCTTGGCGACGGTCGCCGCGTGCCCAAGGACCACCCACGGGTGGAGGCCATTGGCGAGGTGGATACGCTGAACAGCCAGTTGGGGTTGTTATTGGCCAACCTGGAGGAGCAGAGCGGCAAGCACCCCGAACTGAACGATGTGGTGGAGGTGCTCACGCCCTGCCAGCATCGCTTGTTCGATCTGGGCGGCGAGCTGGCCATGCCGGTGTACAAGGCGTTGAATGCAGCGGAAGTGGATCGGCTGGAAGCGGCGATCGATCGTTGGAATGAAGAGGTGGGGCCACTGGAAAATTTCATCCTGCCCGGCGGCTCAGCGCTGATCGCCCAGGCCCATGTGTGCCGCAGCCTGGCGCGCAGTGCCGAACGCCGCTGTCAGCAATTGAATGCGGTGGAGCCGTTGGAAGGGGTGGGGTTGGCGTATATCAATCGGTTGTCGGACTTGCTGTTTGTCGCGGCCCGGGTGATTGCCAGGCGTCAGGGGGTTGCCGAGGTGTTGTGGCAGGCGGCGGCGAAGCCTCACTGAGGATTACTGGGTGCCTGGCAGGGCCCCATCGGGGGCAAGCCCCCTCCCACATTTTGATTTGTGAATACCGTCTAGTGTGGGAGGGGGCTTGCCCCCGATGAGGCCCGCCAGAGCAACCTCAAACCTGCGGCCAGAACGCCCTGATCCCTGCAACACCCTGAGCACCCACCGCCCAAGCCTGCTCCCGCTGCGCAGGCCCAACCCCGCCCAACAGAAACACCGGCTTGCTGAACCCACGGATCAGCTCGGCCGCCTGTTCCCAACCCAACGGCTGAGCCTCGGGATGAGTCTCGGTCGGCTGAACCGGCGACAGCGTGACGAAGTCCACATCCATCAACTGCGCCAGCGCCAGTTCTTCAGCGTTGTGACACGAGGCCGCCAACCAACGGTCCTTCGGCAGCGGTCGGCCCTTGCTCGCGTATTTACGCAATTGCGCCGAGGTCATGTGCCAGCCGGCCGCTGGAAAATCCCCCAGCCATTCGAACGGCCCCTTGAGCATCAACTGCGCCTTGCCCGCACACAGCCCCACGGCGTCCACGGCGAGGTCGCGGTATTTGGGGTCGTAACCGTTGGGCGCGCGCAGTTGAACCAGCTTGATGCCGCCGGCGATGGCTGTTTGAAGGCCACGCAACAAGGGCCCGGTTTCCAGCTCACCGGGCGTGATCAGGTAGTCGGCAGGCAGACGCGCTGCCGCGACAATGGGCGCGTTAGCCGCTGGAAACTCATAGTTGATCAGGTCCCGCGGGGCCACCCACTCCAGAGGCTGCCCTTCGACCCCGTGGGGCTCGCCGGTAAAGGCCGAGACTTCCCAGACATCCAGCAACACCTGCTTGTCCGGGTAGTCATGCTGCACCTGAATCAACGGCCGCGCCGTGGTGACCTGGATGCCCAGCTCTTCCTTCAACTCACGGGACAAGGCCGTGGCGACTGACTCGTCAGCCTCCACCTTGCCGCCGGGAAACTCCCAGAGGCCGCCTTGATGCTGGGTATCGGCGCGGCGTGCCAGCAGGATCCTGCCATCGACACCGCGGATCACCGCTGCTGCTACATGCACTCGTTTCACCGCCACTGCTTCCTCCCGTTATTGCCCTTGTAGGAGCGAGCTTGCTCGCGAAGAACGTCAACGATAACGCGTAAATCCTGGATAAACGCGGTGGCATTGAGTTTTTCGCGAGCAAGCTTGCTCCTACCTTCAGGTGCGATATTCCGCGTTGATCTTCACGTATTCGTGGGACAGGTCCGTGGTCCAGATGGTTTCGCTGCAGTCGCCGCGCCCCAACTCGATGCGGATGGTGATTTCTGCCTGCTGCATCACCGCCGAGCCCTGAGCTTCGGTGTAGGTGTCGGCGCGGGCGCCACGGCTGGCAATGCACACGTCGCCGAGGAAGACGTCGATCTTGCTTACATCCAGGTCAGGCACGCCGGCACGACCAACGGCTGCGAGGATACGGCCCCAGTTCGGGTCGGAAGCGAACAAGGCGGTCTTGATCAGCGGCGAGTGCGCCACGGTGTAACCCACGTCCAGGCACTCCTGGTGGTTGGCGCCGCCGTTGACTTGTACCGTGACGAACTTGGTAGCGCCCTCGCCGTCACGCACGATGGCCTGGGCCACGTCCATGCACACCTCAAAAACCGCCTGCTTCAATGCGGCGAACAACGGGCCTTCGGTGGAGGTGATTTCCGGCAGGTTGGCCTGGCCGGTGGCGATGAGCATGCAGCAGTCGTTGGTGGACGTGTCACCGTCGATGGTGATGCGGTTGAACGATTTGTTGGCGCCGTCCAGCATCAGGCGTTGCAATACATCACGGGAGACTTTGGCGTCGGTGGCGATATAGCCGAGCATGGTGGCCATATTCGGACGGATCATGCCGGCGCCCTTGCTGATACCGGTCACGGTGACCGTCACGCCATCGTGCACGAACTGCCGGCTTGCGCCTTTGGGCAAGGTGTCGGTAGTCATGATGCCGGTGGCTGCAGCCGCCCAGTTATCCACAGACAAATCATCCAGCGCGGCTTGCAGGGCGCCTTCGATTTTTTCCACCGGCAGCGGCTCACCGATCACGCCAGTGGAATACGGCAGCACCTGGCTTGCGTCCACGCCGGTCAACTGGGCCAGCTTGGCGCACGTGCGCGCAGCAGCCACCAGGCCAGGCTCGCCGGTACCGGCGTTGGCATTGCCGGTGTTGGTCAGCAGGTAACGAATCGACCCGGCCACACGTTGCTTGGCCAGGATCACCGGCGCAGCGCAAAAGGCGTTGAGGGTGAATACACCGGCGACGGTCGAGCCTTCGGCGCAGCGCATCACTACCACATCCTTGCGCCCCGGGCGCTTGATGCCGGCCGAAGCGATACCGAGTTCAAAACCGGCGACCGGGTGCAATGTGGGCAAAGGACCAAGACCAACAGCCATGTATGCGCTCCTTGAAGAGATGATGTGTGCCGTCGCTGTCGACGGGAGATTAATGGCAAAACGCCGCGACGGCTGATGCCGGTCGCGGCGTGGGGTGTTGCAGCGTCAGGCGAAAATCTTATTCGATCTGGCCGTGGCAGTGTTTGAATTTCTTACCCGAACCGCAGTAGCACAGCTCGTTGCGGCCCAGCTTCTGATCATTGCGCACCGGGGTTTGAGCCAAGGCCACATCGACCTCTTCGCCCAACACCTCAGGCGCATCCAGGCCCGGCGCTTCGTCGTGCTGGAACTGCATGCGCGCAGCCAGTGCCTCGGCTTCCTGGCGCAGGCGTGCTTCTTCCTCGATCGGGTCTTCGCGACGCACCTGAACGTGGGACAGCACGCGGATCGAATCGCGCTTGATCGAATCCAGCAGCTCGGAGAACAACGTGAACGACTCGCGCTTGTACTCCTGCTTCGGGTTCTTCTGGGCGTAGCCACGCAAATGGATACCGTGGCGCAGGTGGTCCATGGTCGACAGGTGGTCTTTCCACAAGTCGTCCAGCACGCGCAGCACGATTTGCTTCTCGAAGGTGCGCAGGGCTTCGGCACTCGCCTGCTCTTCTTTCTCGTTGTACGCGGCCAGCAATTCGGCCATCAGTTTTTCGCGCAGGGTTTCTTCGTACAGGTGATCGTCTTCGTCCAGCCACTGCTGAACCGGCAAGTCGACGCCAAAATCGCTCTTCAACGCGGCTTCCAGACCGGCTACATCCCACTGCTCAGGCAGCGACTGTGGCGGGATATGCGCGCTGACGGTGGCGTTGAGCACGTCCTGACGGAAGTCAGCGATGGTCTCGCCAATGTTGTCGGCGGCCAGCAACGTGTTACGCATGTGATAGATCACTTTACGCTGTTCGTTGTTGACGTCATCGAACTCGAGCAGTTGTTTACGAATGTCGAAGTTACGCCCTTCTACCTTGCGCTGGGCCTTCTCGATAGCGTTGGTCACCATGCGGTGCTCGATCGCTTCGCCGGACTGCATGCCCAGGGCCTTCATGAAGTTCTTCACCCGATCCGAGGCGAAGATACGCATCAGGCTGTCTTCCAGGGACAGGTAGAAACGGCTGGAACCGGCATCACCCTGGCGACCGGCACGACCGCGCAACTGGTTGTCGATACGGCGCGATTCGTGACGCTCGGACGCGATCACCTGCAAACCGCCGGATTCCAGCACGGCCTGGTGGCGTTTCTGCCAGTCAGCCTTGATCTGGGCGATCTGCTCAGGGGTCGGGTTGTCGAGCGAGGCCACTTCCACTTCCCAGTTACCGCCCAACAGGATGTCGGTACCACGACCGGCCATGTTGGTGGCGATGGTCAGGGCGCCGGGGCGACCGGCCTGGGCGATGATCTCGGCTTCTTTTTCGTGGAACTTGGCGTTGAGCACTTTGTGCTCGATGCCTTCCTTGTTGAGCAGGCTGGACACGTGCTCGGACGTCTCGATGGTCGCGGTACCCACCAGGATCGGACGGCCCTTGGCCAGGCCGTCCTTGATGTCATTGATGATCGCCGCGTATTTCTCTTCGGCGGTCAGGAACACCAGGTCGTTGTAGTCTTTACGCGCCAGGGGCTTGTTCGGCGGGATGACCACCACCGACAGGCCATAGATCTGATGGAATTCGAACGCTTCGGTGTCGGCCGTACCGGTCATGCCGGACAGTTTGTTGTACAGACGGAAGTAGTTCTGGAACGTGGTGGACGCCAACGTCTGGCTTTCGGCCTGGATGTTGAGCATTTCCTTGGCTTCGATGGCCTGGTGCAGGCCTTCGGACAAGCGACGACCGGGCATGGTACGGCCGGTGTGTTCGTCGACCAGGACGACCTGGCCGTCCTGGACAATGTATTCGACGTTGCGGTGGAACAGCTTGTGGGCGCGCAGGCCGGCATATACGTGGGTCAGCAGGCCCAGGTTGTGAGCCGAGTACAGGCTTTCTCCTTCGGCCAGCTCACCGATCTGGGTCAGCATTTCTTCAACGAACTGGTGGCCGGCCTCGTTGAGTTCGACCTGGCGGGTCTTCTCGTCGATGGTGAAGTGACCTTCTTTGGTCACCACGCCTTCGACTTCCTCGATGTGCTGCTCAAGGCGCGGGATCAACTTGTTGATCTCGGTGTACAGGCGCGAGCTGTCCTCGGCCTGGCCGGAGATGATCAGCGGGGTACGGGCTTCGTCGATGAGGATGGAGTCGACTTCGTCGATCACGGCAAAGTTGAGTTCGCGCTGGAATTTTTCATCCATGCTGAACGCCATGTTGTCGCGCAGGTAGTCGAAACCGAATTCGTTGTTGGTACCGTAGGTAATGTCGCAAGCGTAGGCGGCGCGCTTTTCTTCGGGCGGCTGGAACGGCGTCACTACGCCGACGGTCAGGCCGAGGAATTCATACAGCGGGCGCATCCAGTTGGCATCCCGGCGAGCCAGGTAGTCGTTCACCGTCACAACGTGCACGCCCTTGCCGGACAGTGCGTTGAGGTAAACACCCAGGGTTGCCACCAGGGTCTTGCCTTCACCGGTACGCATTTCGGCAATCATGCCTTCGTGCAAGGTCATGCCGCCGATCAACTGGACGTCGAAGTGGCGCATGCCCATGACGCGCTTACCGGCTTCACGGGCGACCGCAAAGGCTTCGGGGAGCAGCTTGTCGAGGGTTTCACCTTTGGCTATGCGGGCCTTGAACTCTTCGGTCTTGGCGCGCAATTGCTCATCCGACAGGGCAACCATCTGCTCTTCGAAGGCATTGACCAGCTGCACCGTCTTGAGCATGCGTTTGACTTCGCGCTCATTCTTGCTTCCAAAAAGTTTCTTTAACAAAGGCGCAAACATATCGGCAGGTTCTTCCACACATAGGGATGGAGGGCGCACCGTGAGTGGCCCGAGCAGCCCTCACGGCCGCATGCGAACGCGCATTCTACCCGGAATCGTGGGTGAGGAAAGTGGCGTTGTTCCCCGATGCGGGCACGGCGCTGTGAGAGGGCTTGTTTAAAATAAGGGCTTTTGGCGGAACTTCAACCCATCAAAGGCAGAAGTTACTTATTGATTTCATGAGAAAAGCCCTGACCTTGCAGGGTCTCGGGGCTCACCGGCGCTTTCTGTTAAGATGACGGCTCTGTTACTTAAGGTGTCTAGACATGGCATTTCGCCCTCTTACAGCCCGCGCTCCCGGCGTGTTGCTTCGCGAAGCCAAGCCGCTGAAAGCCATCTTTGGCCACGCGCAACGCCTGGCGCATTTGCAACGCCTGCTCGAAAGCCAGCTGCAACCGGCCGCACGCGAACATTGTCATGTGGCGTCCTGGCGTGAAGGCAACTTGCTATTAATTGTCACTGACGGGCATTGGGCCACCCGTTTGCGTTATCAGCAAAAACGCTTGCAGCGCCAATTGATGGTGTTCGATGAGTTTGCCGGCCTGACGCGCATCCAGTTCAAAGTGCAGCCGCCTGCCGTGCTGCGAAGCCCGGCCGGGCATACGCTGGACCTGTCGGAACAGGCAGCCGAAACCCTCCAGGCCACCGCCGAAGGGATCAGCGATCCGGGTTTGCGCGCGGCACTGGAGCGGCTGGCCGCCCATGCCAGGCCCAAACCCTGAGCCTTACTTGCGCTTGCTGCCGCCCAGCAGCGAGCCCAACAAGCCACGTACCAACTGCCGCCCCATCTGATTGGCGGCCTGCTGCATGGCGGATTTCAGCGCCTTGCCCGCCGTGGTGCCCAGGAATGCACCGGCTTTGTCGGTGAAGCTGGGTTCTTCGGTCGCCGGCTTGGCCTCCTCGGTCGGCCCCAATTCTTTGCGCGCCATCAGCACTTCATAGGCTGATTCGCGGTCAATCGGCTTGTCATAACGGCCCTGCAGCGGCGAACTGGCGACCAATGCCGCACGTTCGGCCTCGGTGAGCGGCCCGATCCGCGACTGCGGCGGTGCAACCAATACGCGCTGGACCACCTCCGGCGTGCCTTTTTCCTGCAGGGTACCCACCAGCGCCTCACCGGTGCCCAACTCGGTCAGCACCGCCAAGGCATCGAATTCTGGGTTGGGCCGGAAACCGTCCGCCACCGCCCGCAGGGATTTTTGCTCTTTGGTGGTGAATGCGCGCAGGCCATGCTGGATACGCAGCCCCAGCTGCGCCAGCACCGTGTCAGGCAAATCCCCCGGAGATTGAGTGACGAAGTACACCCCCACCCCTTTGGAGCGAATCAACCGCACCACCTGCTCCAGACGGTCCTGCAACGCCTTGGGCGTATCGGCGAACAACAGATGCGCCTCGTCGAAAAACAGCGCCAGCAGCGGCTTTTCGGCATCACCGCGCTCCGGCAACTGCTCGAACAGTTCCGCCAACAGCCACAGCAGGAACGTGGCATAGACCTTCGGTGCGTCATGCACCAGGCGGCTGGCGTCCAGCAGATGGATACGGCCGCGCCCGTCGCTGGCGGGCTGCAGAATGTCCTCGAGCTGCAGGGCCGGCTCGCCAAACAGGGCTTCGGCGCCCTGCTGCTCCAGCACCGCCAGGCGCCGCAACAACGCCTGGCTGGAACCGGTGGTCATCAACGCCGCATCGTCGCCCAGCAGTTCAGGGTGATAACGCAGGTGGTTGAGCAGTGCCTTGAGGTCTTTAAGGTCCAGCAGCAACAGGCCTTCACGGTCGGCCACCTTGAAGGTCGCGTACAGCGCCGATTGTTGGCTGTCGGTGAGTTCCAGCAGGCTGCCGAGCAACAACGGGCCCATTTCGCTGATGGTCGTGCGCAATGGATGACCGGACTGCCCGTGGATATCCCACAACGTAACCGGATAAGCCTTCGGTGCGTAATTAAGGAAGGGCATCCCGGCAATGCGTTCGGCGACTTTGCCCTGGGGACTGGCCGCTGCGCCCAGGCCGCACAGGTCACCCTTGATGTCGGCGGCGAATACCGCCACGCCGGCATCACTGAAGGCTTCCGCCAGGCGCTGCAAGGTGACGGTCTTGCCGGTGCCCGTGGCGCCGGCGATCAACCCATGCCGGTTCGCCAGGCGCATGGGCTGGGCGATGGGCTGGCCGTCTGCGCCGGCACCGATAAGCAGTTGTGTGGAGTCAGGCATTTCGTCACCTTTGGTTAATCTTTAATGCAGCCAGGTCGATACAGGCACTGTGAGACCCACAAAATCTAAAAACAGGACAGATATTTCCCACAGAGCCCTCTGGCGCTAGCACCAGAAGTATCACACCTTTTTTTGACGCTGCCATTTTTGCGCATCCCCTAAAGACGCGCCTCGGATATCAAGACCTTAGCGGACCCTACAAGCCATGAATAAAAACCTGCGCTTCAGCCATAAAATTTTGCTTGCAGCCTCCCTTATCGTCATCGCCGCCTTCGCGTTATTTACCCTCTATAATGACTACCTCCAACGCAACGCGATCCGTGACGACCTCGATAACTACCTGCATGAAATGGGCGACGTCACCGCCGGCAGTATTCAGACCTGGCTCACCGGGCGCATCGCCCTGGTAGAAAATGCCGCGCAGAATATTGCCCTCAACCCCGGACCATCGGTGGTTGCCAGCCTGCTGGAACAGAAAGCGCTGACATCGTCGTTCATGGCAACCTACGTCGGCGACAGCCAGGGCACCTTCACCATCCGCCCTGACACCAAGATGCCCGACGGTTTCGACCCGCGCGTTCGCCCCTGGTACAAAGGCGCCCAGACGAGCAACGGCTCGACCTTGACCGAACCCTATATCGACGCGGCAACGGGGCAACTGATTATTTCCATCGCCACCCCGAGTGCCAAGGCCGGCCAGAGCATCGGCGTGGTGGGCGGCGACCTGAGCCTGCAAACCCTGGTGGACAACATTGGCGCGCTGGATTTCGGCGGCATGGGTTACGCATTTCTGGTCAGTGCCGACGGCAAAGTGCTGGTGCACCCGGACAAGGCCCTGGTGATGAAGAGCCTGGCGGACGTGTACCCAAAAGACACACCGAAGATCAGCGCTGCCTTCAGCGAAGTGCAGGCCAATGGCAAGACCAATATCGTCACCTTCACCCCGATCAAGGGCCTGCCTTCGGTGAACTGGTACCTGGGTATTTCGGTGGATAAAGCCAAGTCGTTCGCCATGCTCAGTGAATTCCGCACCTCGGCGGTCATCGCTACCATCATCGCCGTGGTGATCATCATCGCCTTGCTGGGCATGTTGATCCGCGTGTTGCTGCAACCGCTGCACGTGATGACCCGGGCCATGCAGGACATCGCCGACGGCGAAGGCGACCTGACCCGACGCCTGACCATCCAGAACAACGACGAGTTCGGCACCCTGGGTACTGCGTTCAACCGTTTCGTAGAGCGCATTCATACCTCGATCCGCGAAGTGTCGTCGGCTACCGAGCAAGTCAATGAAGTGGCACTGCGGGTGGTCAGCGCATCCAACTCGTCGATGGTCAATTCAGACGAACAGGCCAACCGCACCAACAGCGTCGCCGCTGCCATCAACCAACTGGGCGCCGCTGCCCAGGAAATCGCCCGCAACGCCGCGCAAGCCTCCAATCAGGCCAGTGATGCACGGCATTTGGCCGAAGACGGCCAGCAGGTGGTAGAGCGCAATATCAAGGCAATGACCCAGCTGTCGACCATGATCAGCGCCTCCAGCACCAATATCGAGGCGCTGAACAGCAAGACGGTGAATATCGGCCAGATTCTTGAAGTGATCACCAGTATTTCCCAGCAAACCAACTTGCTCGCGCTCAACGCTGCCATCGAAGCCGCGCGTGCCGGTGAGGCCGGCCGCGGCTTCGCGGTGGTGGCCGATGAAGTGCGCAACCTGGCGCATCGCACCCAGGAATCGGCGCAACAGGTGCAGAAGATGATCGAGGAGTTGCAAGTCGGCGCCCGGGATTCGGTGAGCACCATGAGTGAAAGCCAGCGCCACAGCCAGGACAGCCTGGAGATCGCTAACCTGGCCGGCGAGCGCTTGAACAGCGTGACTCAGCGCATTGGCGAGATCGACGGCATGAACCAGTCCGTGGCCACCGCCACCGAGGAGCAGACCTCGGTGGTGGAGTCGATCAATATGGACATCACCGAAATCAACACCCTCAACCAGGAAGGCGTGGAAAACCTGCAATCGACTCTGCGCGCCTGCTCGGACCTCGAACGGCAAGCCGCACGCTTGAAGCAAATGGTGGGCAGCTTCCGCATCTGAAGCGAATGTGGGAGGGGGCCTGCGCTCTCCCACAGCCAATCCCGATCGAACATCTATCCTTAGCTCAGGTCCACGTTAAGAGAGCAATGGATCGGAGGGATGTTCATCGTGCATATCGCTGACATAACCATGTTCTACGCCCCGGCCAGCGGTGGCGTACGCACTTATCTGGACGCCAAGCACCGGCGCCTGGCGCTCAAGCCCGGGATTCGCCACAGCCTGTTGGTGCCTGGCGCCCATTTGAGCGAGCGGGACGGGATTTTCGAGGTGCCGGCGCCACCGCTGCCCTTCGGCAAGGGTTATCGCTTCCCCCTGCGCTTGGCTCCCTGGCGAAATGTTCTGCACGATTTACAGCCGGATCTGATCGAAGTCGGCGATCCGTACCTGACCGCCTGGGCCGCCCTCGACGCACGGCGCCAGCTGGATGTGCCAGTCATCGGTTTTTACCACTCCGACCTACCGCTGCTGGTGCGTAACCGCATGGGCGCCTGGTTTACCCCCAACGTCGAAGCCTATGTCAGCAAACTCTATGGGAATTTTGACCGAGTACTGGCCCCCAGCCAGGTGATGGCCGACAAACTCACTGGGCTTGGGGTGAAAAACGTCTTCGTACAACCCCTGGGCGTCGACCTGCAAACCTTCACCCCCGCCGTACGCGACCCCGGCCTGCGCGCCGAACTGGGGATTGCTGAAGACACCCGGCTGCTGATTTTCGCCGGGCGTGGTTCCAAGGAGAAAAACCTGCCGGTGCTGCTCAATTGCATGAAACGCCTGGGTGAGGGTTACCACTTGTTGCTGGTGGGCTCCGGCATGCCGGCCAGCGTGCCGGACAACGTCACCGTAGTCGATGGCTTCGTACCGGCCAATCATGTTGCCCGCTTGATGGCCAGCGCCGACGCGTTGTTGCACGCTGGCGACCAGGAAACCTTCGGCCTGGTGATTCTGGAAGCCATGGCCTGTGGTATCCCGGTGGTCGCCGTTGCGGCGGGCGCCTTCACTGAGATCGTCGACGAGCGCTGTGGCCTGCTCTGCGCGCCCAACAACCCCAAGGCGATGGCCGATGCGGTACGCGAACTGTTCGGCGCCGACAGTCGCCGCCTCGGGGAACAGGCTCGGCGCCATGTCGAACAGCAGTATGCGTGGGATGCAGTAGTGGACAGCCTGCTGGGGCATTACCACGCCGTGCTGGGCACGCACAAACCGATGCTCGCCCATGGCTGAACGTTCGGTCATGCTGGTGCTGCATGATGTGGCGCCGAACACCTGGGCCGATTACCGGCCTTTTGTCGAGGCCGTCGATGCCATCGGCAATGTCCCTATCACCTGGCTGGTCGTCCCGGACTTCCATCACCATAACGCCCTGGACGCCCACGGTGACTTCCGGCGCCTGCTTGATAGCCGCGTAGCCAGAGGCGATGAACTGACCTTGCACGGTTACTACCACTGCGACGAACAACCCCCGCCGCGCACGCCAAAAGAATGGTTCATGCGACGCATCTATACCCATGAGGGCGAGTTCTACCAGTTGTCCGAGGCCGAGGCGTTGCAGCGCCTGACTGACGGCATTGAGGTATTCCAGCGCAATGAGTGGCCGCTGCAAGGGTTTGTCGCACCCGCCTGGTTGATGAGCGAAGGCACCCGACGTGCGCTGCGCCAATTACCACTGGGCTATACCAGCGACCCGCAGCATCTGTATCGACTGCCTGACTTCACACGCATCCATGCCCCGGGCCTGGTGTGGAGCGCGCGCAGTGCGTGGCGCCGGGGCCTGTCCAAAGTGCTCAGCGACCGCCGCGAACAGCGCTGGCAGGCGGCCCCGGTGATTCGGCTCGGCTTGCACCCAGTGGACATGCGCCACGGGTTTTCCCGTCATTATTGGCTGCAAACCCTGCAGCGCCTGCTCGACGACGGACGCACGCCACGGACCAAGGCCGCCTGGCTGTCGACGCTGCCATGCGCCGACTGATCTGGCTGGTGCTGGCGCTGATAGTCGCGCTGGTGATTCCCGTGTGGCTCGGGGGCGGCGAAACCGTTGCGCGCCTGCGGCAGTTCCCCCTGCCCCAGTTACTGGCGATGTTTGCCATGATCATCGGCTGCTGGTTGATCAACAGCCTGCGCCTGCGCTTGTTGCTTGGCGAACAGCGCGGCCGGTTGGGATGGCGTAAAAGCCTGGGCGTGGTGATATCGACCGAGTTCGCGATGTGTGCGACGCCTGGGGGCAGCGGCGGGCCACTGACGTTGATGGGCCTGCTGGCACGCAATGGCATACGACCCGCCCACGGTAGCGCGGTGTTCGCCATGGACCAACTGAGCGACTTGCTGTTTTTTCTCTGCGCACTGGTGGGCATCGTGCTGTATGCGCTGTTCCACAGCCTCAGCCCGCGCCTGGAATGGCTGCTGGGGCTCAGTGCCGTGTCGATGGTGGGTGGCGTCGTCGTTGGCCTGCTGGTGGTGCGCTTTCATCGTCGGCTGATTCGCCTGGCCGGGTTGGCACTCAAGGCCTTGCACGTGCGTGCCAGCACCCGTCGGCGCTGGGCTCGCCGGTTGCTGCGCTTCCTGGCGGCATTCACCCAAACCCTGAAATTGCCCTGGCACACGCTGCTCGGGGTGTTTGCGCTGACCAGCCTGCATTGGCTATTGCGCTATAGCGTGTTGTACCTGGCGCTGCGCGGCCTGGGGGGTGATGTGCAGTGGGCCTGGAGTTTCCTGATCCAGATGCTGTCGTTGACCGCAGGGCAATTCAGCCTGTTGCCAGGCGGGGCCGGGGCGGCGGAGTTGACGTCGGCGGCATTGCTGGCGCCCATGGTGGGCAAATCCACGGCGGCGGCGGCGATTCTGATCTGGCGGGCGGTGACCTACTACTTCTATCTGCTGACCGGTGCGCCAGTGTTTTTGCTGATGGTGGGCAAACCGCTGCTCAAACGTCTTTTTCAGGGGCCTCGGGCGGCTTTTCAGGCGCCTGTAACTGCTCCCACAACTGGGCAGCGCCAGGAAAGTCAGTACCATCATCGGCACCCAGCGCGTCCGGGTCGTAGCGACTCAGACACCCCTCGCCCAGGGTAGCCGGTGGCCTGGAAGTCGCCTTATCGAGTGGGTCGGTCATGGTCGCGTCCTGAAATAAAAAAGGGCCCGAAGAGTTTTACTCCCGGGCCCCCGCTTATTCAATCAACACGCGTCGATCAGAACACCACGGTCTTGTTGCCGTGCACCAACACGCGATCTTCCAGGTGATAACGCAAGCCGCGCGCCAGCACCATCTTCTCGACGTCACGCCCGAAACGCACCATGTCTTCGATGCTGTCGCTGTGGCTGACACGTACCACGTCCTGCTCGATGATCGGACCGGCGTCCAGTTCCTCGGTAACGTAGTGGCAGGTCGCGCCGATCAACTTCACGCCGCGCAGGGAGGCCTGGTGATAAGGCTTGGCCCCCACGAACGAAGGCAGGAAACTGTGGTGAATGTTGATCACCTTGCCGGCGTATTCGCGGCACAGTTCCGGCGGCAGGATCTGCATGTAGCGCGCCAGCACCACCACATCGGCGTTGTGCTGCTTGACCAGGCGCGACACCTCGGCGAACGCGGGCTCCTTGTCCTGCGGGTTGACCGGCACGTGGTAATACGGGATGCCGTGCCATTCGACCATGCTGCGCAGGTCATCATGGTTGGAGATCACACAGGCGATCTCGCAATCGAGCTCATCGCTGTGCCAGCGGTGCAGAAGGTCCGCCAGGCAGTGGGATTCACGGCTGGCCATCAGGACGACACGTTTTTTCTGCTCCGTGTCGGTGATGTGCCAGGTCATCGAAAACTCTTCGGCGATCGGCGCAAATGCCTCACGAAAGGCTTCCAGACCAAAAGGCAGTGTATCGGCACGAATTTCGTGACGCATGAAGAACCAACCGCTGAGATCATCCGAGTGATGGCTCGCCTCGGTGATCCAACCGTTATGAGAAGCCAGAAAGTTACTGACCTTGGCAACGATGCCTACCCGGTCCGGGCAAGCAATCACCAGCCGAAAAGTGCGCATTAGGGGGAAACTCCAGAACTTCGCAAAGGCCGCCATTCTAGCGATTGCGCAGAAAAACTGCAGTACTCCTTGCGGCTTATTCTGAGCCCTGTCCGTGGCAACAGCCCTTAATAGCGTAAGGTTTTACCACCGCTATATGTACGTGCACGGCTAAGCTCAGCACTTAGCCGCATTAAGCTGATTATTCTCAGCCACTCAGCTGATAATTAACTCGACTGCAGCGCATTGCCACAAACATTCAATGAATTCACATAAATAGCTGCTTAAATGTTTACTTGGTGAAATTGCCTGACTATTATTGGGCCACTCACCCTGTCAATCAGCGTTCTACATAAGGTAGTCCACATGTCCCTGATCAACGAATACCGCGCCACCGAAGAAGCTATCAAAGAGCTGCAAGCCCGTTTGAAGAACCTGTCGCAAGACGACAAGCTGAAAACCGAGCTGGAATTCGAAGGCAAACTGCGCACCCTGATGGGCGAATACTCCAAATCCCTGCGTGACATCATCGCACTGCTGGATCCGGAATCGAAAGTTAAAGCACCTCGCGGCGCTGTGAAAACTACCGGCACCAAACGTGCTCGCAAGGTCAAGCAATACAAAAACCCGCACAACGGTGAAGTGATTGAAACCAAAGGTGGCAACCACAAGACTCTGAAAGAGTGGAAAGCCAAGTGGGGCGGTGACGTGGTTGAAGGTTGGGCGACCCTGCTGGGCTAAGCCTGGTCGGAGTCACACCCGATACGCGATACATTAAAAACGCCAGCTTGCTGGCGTTTTTTATTGTCTGGATGTTTTGCAGTTATGCAGCTACAGACTCAGGCGAGCCGCTAAAGAGTCGGCATAGTCTTGCCATTCACCCAGTACCTGGCACTGAAACGCTGTCGCATTGTTTTGCAACTCCTGGCGCGCCGCCTTAAATGCCGACAGGGTATTGGGTGCGCCCCACACCGGGTCTGACAAACGTTGCTGACAGAAAAGTCTCCAGCGCTGTTGTTCCTCATTGTTCAAGGTTTCAGGAAAGTTACGCGCGCGGTAGCGAAATAATAATTCCGGCAACCGATGATCATCGAAAGGCCATTGCTGACGCCCTAGTTGCAGCGGCTCTGCCAGGCGAACTTGTTCACATAAGCGTCGGTCACGGTCGCCGATAAAACCCTCGTAGAGCTGCTGCTCCGGATCGGCATTCGGCGCAAATTCCTCCTCGGCGTAAACGCTCGCCAACTTGTCACGCCAAACTTCCTGTGCGTCAGTTAGTCGCAGCGCCCGCGCCTGATAAACGTCCATATCCAGTTGCAACCGCTCGCGATCTTGCGCGCGCAGCACCTTCAAGGGCGCGACGACCGGGCAGCGGTTGATGTGCAGCAACTTCAGGGGCACCGGCAGCTCACCTTCCGCCAGTTCGTCACGCCGCGTATAGAGGCGCTTGCGCAACGTGTCGGCATCCAGTTCGAGCAGGCCCTGCGGGTCGAGCCCCAAGTCACAGACAATCAATGCATTGCGATTGCGCGGGTGCCAAGCCAGAGGCAACACTACACCGAGGTAATGGCGCTCGGCGCTGAAGCGTCCGGAAATGTGCACCAGCGGCTGCAGCAATCGCACCTCGTCCATCACCCGTTGCTTGCTGCGCAGCTGGAACAGCCATTCATACAGTCTGGGTTGTTTCTCCCGCACCAATCGCGCCAGGGCAATAGTTGCACGCACATCAGACAATGCATCGTGGGCTTGGCCGTGGTCGATGCCATTGGCTTGGGTCAAGCGCTCGAGCTTGAGCGTCACGCGCCCGTCCTGCTCGGGCCACACAATCCCTTCCGGGCGCAGGGCATAGGCGGTACACATCACATCGATCAGATCCCAGCGGCTGTTGCCGCCTTGCCATTCGCGCGCATAAGGGTCGAAAAAGTTGCGATACAGGCTATAGCGCGTCATTTCATCGTCAAATCGCAGGGTGTTATAACCCGCGCCGCACGTACCAGGGGCAGACAGTTCGGCATGCACCCGCGTCATGAAATCCGCTTCGGCAAGGCCCTTCTGCGCCAGGACCTGCGGCGTGATACCGGTGATCGCACACGCCGCCGGGTGGGGCAGAATATCGTCGGCAGGCTGGCAATAAAGATTGATCGGCGGACCGACCTCGTTGAGCTCGAGGTCGGTACGAATGCCGGCCACCTGCAGCGGGCGATCGCTGCGTGGGTTGATCCCGGTGGTTTCGTAGTCGTACCAGAAAATGGAGGTCACGGGCTGTTCCTGTGCTGAAGACCGGCAAAGTCTAGGCGCTGCGAGGTGTCAGGGGCCAGCGATACCTTACTGGACAAACATCCAGCAAAAGCTTGAAGGGTTGCTTCCAGCCTCGACACTGCTAGCATCCGTCTCTCTCAGTCGCTTCGCACTGCCAAGGATCGCAATGCCAACAGCTCCTCTGGATACCTGCTACCAGATCGAGACCCCCGAGGGTATCGACCTGCCCTTGCGCCCTGCCGGCCTGCTGCCAAGGGCCGTGGCCTTTGCCTTCGACCTGCTCGTGCGCGGCGTGATCATGGGCGTCCTGCTGGTGCCCCTGGCGCTGCTTGGCAACCTCGGGCTCGGCTTGGGCTCGCTGCTGTTGTTCCTGGTCAGCTGGTGGTACATGGTGCTGTTCGAAGTGTTCAACCAGGGCTGCTCTCCCGGCAAGCAGGTCATGGGCCTGCGGGTGGTACAGGACGACGGCACCCCCATTGGCTGGTCGGCGTCGCTGATCCGCAACCTGCTGCGTTTTGTCGACATGCTGCCCTTCGGCTACTTCTTCGGCGCCATCAGTTGCCTGCAACATCCACACTTCAAGCGGCTCGGCGACCTGGCAGCGGGTACGCTGGTGGTCTACCGCGATCAGGCGTCGGCCCGCCCGCGCATCCCTCAGGCAGCCGCCCTGCGCCTGCCCTTCGCACTGGAGCTGAGCGAACAGCGGGCCATACTCGGTTTCGCCGAACGCCAGGCTGAATTGTCTGCCGAGCGGGTCCATGAACTGGCTGCCATCCTCGCCGCGCCCTTGCAGGTGTCTCCGGCTCGCGCCGTGGAGCAACTCAACGGTGTGGCCCACGGTTTGTTGGGGCCGACATGAAGCAGAGCCTTTTTGAAAGCCGCCACCAGCAGCAATGGCAAACCTTCGCCGAACTGCTCAAACAGGTAGAGCAAGGCAAAGCCTGCGAGGCAACCGACTTCCCTTATCAATACCGACGCCTGTGCCAGCACCTGGCCCTGGCCCAGGCACGCGGCTACAGCAGTTACCTGGTGGACCACCTGCAACAACTGGCGCTGCGCGGTCACCAACAACTGTATCGCCATCGCAGTCAAACGACAGCCAGCGTACTGGCGTTCATCCTCGCCGGTTTTCCGCGCCTGGTACGCGAACAATGGCGCTTCGTACTGATTTCCAGTCTGCTGTTCTTCGGCAGCCTGCTGGGCATAGCGTTATTGGTGTACCTGTTCCCCGAACTGATCTACAGCATCGTCAGCCCGCAACAAGTGGCCGAGATGCAAAGCATGTACGACCCCGCCGCCAGCCGCCTGGGGCGCGCGGCCGAACGGGCTTCTAGTGAAGACTGGATGATGTTTGGCTATTACGTGATGCACAACATCGGCATCGCCTTCCAGACCTTTGCCGCCGGCTTGCTGTTCGGCCTGGGCAGCGTGTTCTTCCTGGTACTCAACGGTTTGATCATCGGCGCGGTTTCCGGGCATCTCAGTGAAATCGGCTACGGCCAGACGTTCTGGTCGTTCGTGATCGGTCATGGCGCCTTCGAACTCAGCGCCATCGCACTGGCCGGTGCAGCAGGCCTGCAACTGGGTTGGTCGCTGATCGCGCCCGGGCCCCTGGCACGTAGCGAATCCCTGCGCCTGGCGGCCCGCAAAAGTGTGCAGATGCTATGCGGGGTCATGCTGTTCCTGCTGATTGCCGCGTTCATCGAAGCCTACTGGTCATCCACCACGAGCATTGCGCCCTGGATCAAATACCTCGTGGGCAGCGCACTTTGGCTGTTCGTGGCCGCCTACCTGATCTTCGCCGGCAGGACTCGCCATGCGCCTGACTGACTCCAGCGTGGTCATCCGCCCCCGCACTGCCTGGGAAGCCATGGACCTCGGCGTACTGATGGCCCGGGAACATCGTGTATTGCTGATGAGCAGCTGGGCGCTGGTCAGCCTGCCGGTGTTCGTGCTGCTCAGTGCGCTGCTGTGGCAGTACCCGTCCTACGCCATCTTCTTGTTCTGGTGGCTGAAGCCGGCCTTCGAGCGCTTGCCGCTGTACATTCTTTCCAAGGCGCTGTTTGGTGAAACGCCAAGCCTGAAACAAGCTGTTCGCCAGTGGCCGCGCCTGCTCAAGGGGCAACTGCTCGCCAGCCTCACCTGGCGCCGGCTGAGCCTGAGCCGCAGCTTCGTGATGCCCGTGAGCCAGCTTGAAGGCCTGGAGGGTCAAGCGCGTCAACAGCGCCTGGGCGTACTGCAACAGCGCAACGCGGGTGGCGCGCGCTGGCTGACGATCATCGGGGTGCACCTGGAAATCGGCCTGTGGTTCGGTTGCATGGCGCTGTTCTATCTATTCATCCCGGAACAGGTCGAACTGGATTGGGACTGGCAGCGGCTGGCATTGGCGACAGGCCCGCAGGGGCTATGGCTGGAACACCTGAGTAATGCCTTCTATGCGCTGATCCTGGTGTTCTGGGAACCCATCTACGTCGCCTGCGGTTTCAGCCTCTATCTCAACCGTCGCACCGTCCTGGAGGCTTGGGACCTGGAGCTGGTGTTTCGCCGATTGCGCCAACGCCTGAGCAGTGTCGCACCGCTGTTGCTGCTGGTCGTCGGGCTGACGCTGGCGCAACTGAGCCCAACGGCGATGGCGGATGAACCGACTGATCCAAAGCCGCTCAGCACCCAGGCGGCCAGCCAATCGATCAAGGCATTACTGGAAAAACCGCCGTTCAAGAATCCGCAAACCGTCACACGTTATCGTTTTGGCGAAGAAAAACCCGCCACTGCCCCCAAAGCCCAGGGCGGCGACGGTAAGCTACCTGGCTGGCTCCAGCACTTGCTCGACAACCTCAACAGCAACACCTTCAAGCACGTGGCCCAAGGCCTGGAGATACTGCTATGGGGCTTGCTGATCGGCGGGCTGGCCTGGGTGGTGTGGCGCTACCGTGAATGGCTGCGCACGTTTGTCAGCCGCAGGCGGCAACCTCGCCCCAACGCCGCAAGACCTGCGCCTGCCCAGTTGTTCGGGTTGGAGCTGGGGGTCGAGACGTTGCCCGACGACATCGCCAGCACCGCCGAACGGCTGTGGCCCACCCAACCGCGGGAAGCCCTTGGCCTGCTGTACCGCGGCCTGCTCAGCCGGCTGCTGCATGAATTCAACCTGCCGCTCAAAAGTGCCGACACCGAGGGCCAGGTACTGGAGCGCGTCCATCAGTTGCAGCAACCGCAGTTGCTGGCATTCAGTCACGAGTTGACCCGGCACTGGCAAAACCTCGCCTATGGCCATCGGCTGCCTCCCGGCGCCGCCCAGCAAAAGCTCTGCAGCGACTGGCGCGCACTCTTCAGTGGCGGGGCCAGCCAATGAAGCGACCCTTACTGTGGATGGCCCTGCTGCTGGCTTGCCTGTTGGGAGTGGGTGGTCTGTATGCCTGGGACAAGGCAATTCCCTATGAGGAGGTTGTGGATCACGGCCCGGCGCCGGAGGCGCTGGCTAATCCTTACCTCGCCGCCGAGCATTTCCTGGGCCAGCAAGGTTTGACGGTAGCGCATGCCAACGGCCTTGAGCGGCTTGCCGACCTGCCTGCCCCAGGCCATAGCCTGCTGTTGCTGGGAGAACGCGGCAACATGACCCCACGCCAGGTCGAACAGTTGCTGGCCTGGGCTAAAGCCGGGGGCCACCTGCTACTGGTGGCCGAGGCGTTATGGGATGAAGAAACCGGCAAAAGCGGCGACCTGCTGCTTGATCGTCTCGAGCTTCGCCAGGCCTTGAGTGATGACTTCGACGAGCCGGCGCCACCGCGCAAAAAGAGCGCGCCAGACCTCACAAAACTGTATGTCGACAATGAAACCAAGCCTGCGTATTTCAGTTTCGACACCGACTTCAACCTTATCGACCCCCGGCACCTGGCGCAGTTTTCAGCCAACAGCGCCAAGTCCAGCCACCTGATGCAACTGGACCTGGGGCGGGGCCGCGTCACGGTGATCACCGACAGCGACCTGTGGAGAACCCCGAGCATCGGCAAACACGACAACGCCTGGCTGCTGTGGTACCTGAACCAGGGTACCGACGTCACGCTGCTGTTCAACAGCGACGTGGACAACCTGTTTACCCTGCTGATCCGTTACTTCCCCCAGGCCCTTGTCGCGCTTGTTGCACTGATTGCCCTGGCACTCTGGCACGCCGGCATGCGCCAGGGCCCGATCCGGGCACCCGCGTCCAAGGCGCGTCGGCAGCTGCAGGAGCATTTGCGCGCCAGCGCCGACTTCCTGTTACGCCGCAACGGCCAGGGCGCATTGCTGCAGGCCTTGCAGCACGACCTCCTGCGCACCGCCCGACGCCACCACCCCGGCTTTGAACACCTCGACACGGCAGAACAATGCCAGGTGCTGGCACTTCTGACGCGACAACCTTCCCCTATCATCAGCCAGGCACTCGGCGCACCTGCGCTGAAACGGCTGTCCAGCGCCGACTTCAGCCGACAGGTGGCGTGCCTGCAAACCCTCAGGAATGCCCTATGAGCGACTCTCCAATGGCCACAGCCCTGAACGCCGAAAAAAACGTTCAATACGCCAGCCA
This sequence comes from Pseudomonas sp. R2-37-08W, assembly GCF_003851705.1. Classification (NCBI taxonomy): domain Bacteria; kingdom Pseudomonadati; phylum Pseudomonadota; class Gammaproteobacteria; order Pseudomonadales; family Pseudomonadaceae; genus Pseudomonas; species Pseudomonas sp. R2-37-08W. The sequence goes on from NZ_CP027728.1 coordinate 4,567,429, forward strand.
ACAGGCCCAGGCCCTGCGCGTTGAATTGCGCAAGGCAGTCATTGGCCAGGACGCGGTGATCGATGACGTACTCACCGCATTGATTGCCGGTGGTCATGTGTTGCTCGAGGGCGTACCCGGCCTCGGCAAAACGTTGCTGGTGCGTGCGCTGGCCCGTTGTTTTGGCGGTAATTTCGCACGCATCCAGTTCACCCCGGACCTGATGCCCAGCGATGTCACCGGCCACGCGGTGTACGACCTGCAGACCGAACAGTTCAAGCTGCGCAAGGGGCCGTTATTCACTCACCTGCTGCTCGCCGACGAAATCAACCGCGCCCCGGCCAAAACCCAGGCGGCACTGCTCGAAGCCATGCAGGAGCGCCAGGTCACGCTGGAGGGTGAGGCATTGCCAATCGGCGAGCCGTTCATGGTGTTGGCCACCCAGAACCCCATCGAGCAGGAAGGCACCTACCCATTGCCCGAAGCCGAGCTGGACCGCTTCATGCTCAAGGTGCGCATGGACTATCCCGAGGCGCACCAGGAAGTGGATATGGTGCGCGAAGTGACCCGCTCGTCCAGGGCCGACATGCTCGATGTGCAGCCTTTGCGCACCGTGCTGCAAGCCGAAGACGTGGTGCAGATGCAGCAGATTGCCAGCGGCATGCCCCTGGATGAACAGGTCCTCGACTATGCCGTGCGCCTGGCGCGGGCGACGCGCAGTTGGCCAGGCCTGACCATCGGTGCCGGTCCACGAGCGTCTATCGCCCTGGTTCGCGGCGCCCGTGCGCGGGCGCTGTTGCGCGGCGGCGAATTCGTGATCCCGGATGACGTCAAGGGTTGCGCCCTGGCGGTACTGCGTCACCGAGTGCGTCTTTCGCCGGAGCTGGATATCGATGGTTTGGAGGTGGACCAGGTGATCAAGCAGTTGCTCGACCAGATCGCGGCCCCCAGGCAGTAGCGCCGGCATGAAACCGACCCGTCTGCTCCTGACCTGGCTGGGTGTTCTGCTGACCCTCAATATTCTGCTGGGCGCGTCGGCGGCGTTGCAGTTCAAGGTGCCCGATACCTTGCACGCAATCGCCTGGGGCCTGCTGTTGGCCCTGCTGTTGCTGGCGATGCTGGATGCAATGCGCTTGCGCCGCCGCCCTTCGGCACGAGTACAGCGGATGTTGCCCGGTAGCCTGGCGCTGGGGCGCTGGGGAGAAGTGCGCCTGTCACTGGAACACGATTATCCACAGCCGCTGACCGTGCTGGTATTCGATCACGTGCCCGAAGGACTGGTAGCGGATAACCTGCCGCAATCCATCTCACTGCGCCCCGGTGAGCGCGGCGAGTTGGGCTATCGCGTGCGCCCCCTGCGACGTGGGCATTTCAGTTTCAGCCGCTGCGAAATCCACTTGCCCAGCCCCCTGGGGCTGTGGTCGGCGCGGCGCTGGATCGAAGCCTCGGATGCCACTCGCGTGTACCCGGATTTCGCGCGTTTATCCGGTGCCCGGTTGCAGGGTGTGGATAACTGGCTGAGCCAACTGGGTGTACGTCAGCACCAGCGGCGCGGACCAGGCCTGGAGTTTCATCAATTACGCGAATTTCGCGACGGTGACAGCCTGCGTCAGATCGACTGGAAAGCCACGGCACGCCAGCGCACGCCCATTGCCCGCGAGTATGAGGATGAGCGCGACCAGCAGATTGTATTCATGCTCGATTGCGGCCGACGCATGCGCAGCCAGGACGACGAGTTGTCCCACTTCGACCACGCGCTGGACGCCTGCCTGTTGCTGAGTTATGTCGCCTTGCGCCAAGGCGATGCAGTCGGGCTCTGTACCTTTGCCAGCGACCAGCCGCGTTACCTGGCGCCGGTCAAGGGCAGCGGCCAATTGAACGTCTTGCTCAATACAGTCTATGACTTGGAAAGCACACGCCAGACCGCTGACTATGAGGCCGCCGCCAGCCAATTGCTGGCTCGGCAAAAACGCCGCGCCTTGGTGATCGTGGTGACCAACCTGCGCGATGAAGACGATGAAGCACTGATGAGTGCCATCAAGCGGATCGGTCGACACCATCGGGTACTGGTCGCCAGTCTGCGAGAGGAAGTACTCGACCAACTGCGCCAGGCCCCGGTACAAACCCTACCCGAAGCACTGGCTTACAGCGGCGCGGTTGACTACCTCAACATGCGCAACCAGCTGCATGATCGCCTGGGCGCTCATGGGTTGTCGGTGTTGGATAGCCTGCCATCGGAGTTGGGCGCCGCGTTGGTGACACGTTACCTGCACTGGAAAAAAGCCGGGGTGTTCTGACGGCAAGCGCACGGCCACGGTAGACACAGGTCCCCATGGCCGACTGCACATGATAGTCAAACGGGGGCCTGTAAAGGATCGAACTTGAAGTAATGCAACAAGGCGCTGATCAGCTGTGCGTATTCTTCGCACGCCTGACGCACGCGGAACCCCGAGTCGTAGTGCTGCGGGTTGACATCTTCCCGGCTCCACAAACAGGTCGCGGTAAGGTCAACAGCCTGGAACTCGCCGTCCGGCCCTGGAATCTTCAGGCGCAGCTCAAAATCTGCGCCGATCATCATCGGCAGCTGGCTGATCAGCATCAGCCCTTCTTCAGAAACGTCGCCCAGATAGCCGATTGGCTTGTCCGTAAGCCGATTGAACACCTGCAGGAAATAAGGTAGCTGATGCCGTTCGATCCGTCGTTCGATAAACATGGTGAGGTCGCCATCCAATAAAGCCAGTGATTCGGAACAAGCCCATCGCAAGCTCTCCCTGGATATCGGTGTGACAAGAAATCGTTGCCACGAGACAGCTGCCGAATCCGGGCATTACATTCTCTTGAACAGAAAGTTGTACAAACATCTATTCAAAGAATAACCCAAGACTGGAAAGAGGCCAGTTATGAAGCGACGAATACCCTCATAAAGACGCCGGCCGTGGTTGCGCCGCGGTCATGCCAGAGAAATGCCCCAGCTGGCGCAGGGTATCGAGCCGGGCTTGGGCTCGGTAAGCGTACTCGCTTGATGGGTATTGGCTGATGATGAATTGGTAGGTTTGCGCAGCATCGACGAACAGTTTCTGGCGCTCCAGGCACTGCCCGCGCAACATCGAAACCTCGGGCTGCACATAGCGGCGGGTGCGGCTTTCACGGTCTACCTGGGACAATTCCAGGGTGACCCGTGCGCAGTCACCCACCCCATAGGCGCGGTAAGCGTTGTTCAAATGGTGGTCCATCGACCAGCGGGTGCAGCCGACAACACTGACGGCCAGGGCAGCAACGAGCAAAATTCGCATGGGGGTTCTCCTGTCTTGTGCAGTGTATCGACCTATCGCCCAAAATCTTCAAGGGCGTTCACCTTTCCACCGCAGCAAAAACAAGCCGATCGTCGATAAGTAGTGCAAACGAACAATGACTACAACGAAAGAGCATAGTAGCCTTCCCCAGCGCTTGAACTCAGGAGTCTGTGCATGTCCGTCCGTCGTACCAAAATCGTCGCCACCCTTGGCCCGGCCAGCAACTCGCCGGAAGTCCTCGAACAGCTGATTCTGGCTGGTTTGGACGTTGCCCGTCTGAACTTCTCCCACGGCACCCCGGACGAGCACAAGGCTCGCGCCAAGCTGGTGCGGGACCTGGCCGCCAAACACGGCCGCTTCGTGGCGCTGCTGGGTGACCTGCAAGGTCCGAAAATCCGTATCGCCAAATTCGCCAACAAGCGGATCGAGCTGAAGATCGGTGACAAATTCACCTTCTCCACCAGCCATCCGCTGACCGAAGGCACCCAGGACGTCGTAGGCATCGACTACCCGGATCTGGTCAAGGACTGCGGCGTCGGCGACGAACTGCTGCTGGACGACGGTCGCGTGGTAATGCGCGTCGACACCGCTACCCCGACCGAACTGCATTGCACCGTGATCATCGGCGGCCCGCTGTCCGACCACAAAGGCATCAACCGTCGCGGCGGTGGCCTGACGGCACCGGCCCTGACTGAAAAAGACAAGGCCGACATCAAGCTCGCCGCCGAAATGGAAGTCGACTACCTCGCCGTGTCCTTCCCGCGCGACGCCGCCGACATGGAATACGCACGTAAACTGCGCGACGAAGCCGGTGGTACCGCCTGGCTGGTGGCCAAGATCGAACGTGCCGAAGCCGTGGCTGATGACGAAACCCTGGATGGCCTGATCAAGGCTTCCGACGCCGTCATGGTTGCCCGTGGCGACCTGGGCGTGGAAATCGGCGATGCCGAGCTGATCGGTATCCAGAAGAAGATCATCCTGCATGCACGCCGCCACAACAAAGCGGTGATCGTTGCGACCCAGATGATGGAGTCGATGATCCAGAACCCGATGCCGACCCGCGCCGAAGTGTCCGACGTGGCCAACGCCGTGCTCGACTACACCGACGCCGTGATGCTCTCGGCTGAAAGTGCCGCTGGCCCGTACCCGCTGGAGGCCGTCCAGGCCATGGCGCGTATCTGCGTCGGTGCTGAAAAGCACCCCACCAGCAAGACCTCCAGCCACCGCATCGGCAAGGTCTTCGAAAGCTGCGACCAGAGCATCGCGTTGGCCGCCATGTACACCGCCAACCACTTCCCGGGCGTTAAAGCGATCATCGCCTTGACCGAAAGTGGCTATACGCCGTTGATCATGTCGCGCATCCGCTCGTCGGTGCCGATCTACGCGTTCACCCCCCACCGCGAAGCCCAGGCCCGTGCGGCGCTGTTCCGTGGCGTCTATACCATTCCGTTCGATCCGGCTTCGCTGGCCCCGAACGAAGTCAGCCAGAAAGCTATCGACGAGTTGGTCAAACGCGGCGTCGTCGAGAAAGGTGACTGGGTCATCCTGACCAAGGGCGACAGCTATCACACCACCGGCGGCACCAATGGCATGAAGATCCTGCACGTGGGCGACCCGCAGTTCTGAGTGACACGCTGAAAAAACATGTGAGAGGGGCTTGCTCCCGATAGCGGTGGATCAGTCAGTTTATGTGTGACTGATCCGCCGCTATCGGGAGCAAGCCCCCTCCCACATTTGACCGTGCCCCCTTCAAACAACTCGGTCGACTGCGGCCTGCAATGGCGTCAGTCAAGGCGAATCTCGCGGCGGTAGGACTCAGCGTTCAACCACGGGGCAGGAACACATCGGCCAGCAGTTGATTACGCGGCAGTCCCGCCAGAAACAAGCGCTTGGAAAGGGCTTCGACGCTGTCAGGATGCCCGCAGACTAAGGCCAGCGTTTGCCGCGAAATAAGCCGCAGCTGCCCCAATGCCTGGGCCAACTCATCTGCGGTCCACAACTCCACCGTAAGGTTCTGATGCCGCGCGGCCAGCGCCGTCAGGGGTTCGGCCAGGTAGTGAGCCTGGGCATCATGAGCCAGGTGAATGACGCGGATGGCACCTTGGTGATCCTGGCGCAACGCTTCACGCAACACCCCCCACAACGGACCCAGCCCAGTGCCGGAGGCCAGCAGCCACAGCGGCCGGGCTTGCCAGTCGGGATCATACTGCAGCGCCCCGCCCCGCAACTCACCCAGGTTTAAAGCATCACCGATCTTGAAGTGGCGAGCGGCATCGCTGAATGCCCCGGGTTGACGGCAATCGATATGAAACTCCAGGTACGGGTCCTGCTGGGGCAAACTCGCCAGGGAATACGGACGTGCCACCTGCCCTGCCCACAACACCAGATGCTGCCCGGCGCGGTATCGCAGGCCACGCTCGGGTTGAAGGCGCAGGCGCAGCACCGTCGGACTCAGCCAATCGGCGCCGACCACCTTGGCCGCCAAACCGTCACGCAACGGGTCGAACACTTGCACCTTGAGATCGCCGCTGACCCGACACTGGCACGCCAGGCGCCAGCCGTCCTGGCGTTGCGCCGGGCTCAACGCCTGAGGTTGCTTGTCTTCAACCTCGCCCTGGCAACGCACCAGGCAGGCATGGCAACTTCCGGCGCGGCAACTGAAGGGCACAGCCACCCCCGCCTGGTTCAAGGCGTCCAGCAGGTTGCTGCCGGTAGTCACCGGCCAATGGCGTTCGCCGACGTACAGTTCAGGCATAAACGGTCTCAATCACAAGGGGCGCGCACAGGGAATCATGCCTGCGACAGTTTGACCATAGTCGGGTGTATCAGCCACCGTGCCGGGTTATACTGCCGCGCCTTTTTAGCGTCGCGCCTGCACCAGTGGCGTGCCTTGGAAAGGTGGTTTCAGCCGACCGATGCACCCTCACTGAAGCCACCTTATTGAATGTTCCCTTATAGAGGAGCGCGACTCATGACCGTGATCAAGCAAGACGACCTGATTCAGAGCGTTGCCGACGCCCTGCAATTCATTTCCTACTACCACCCCGTTGATTTCATCCAGGCGATGCACGAGGCCTATCTGCGCGAAGAATCGCCGGCCGCCCGTGACTCCATCGCCCAGATCCTGATCAACTCGCGCATGTGCGCCACCGGCCATCGCCCCATCTGCCAGGACACCGGTATCGTGACCGTGTTCGTGCGCGTGGGCATGGATGTACGTTGGGATGGCGCCACCATGGGCCTGGACGACATGATCAACGAAGGCGTGCGTCGCGCCTACAACCTGCCGGAAAACGTCCTGCGCGCTTCCATCCTTGCCGACCCGGCAGGCGCGCGCAAGAACACCAAGGACAATACCCCGGCGGTGATCCACTACTCCATCGTCCCCGGTAACACCGTGGAAGTGGACGTGGCCGCCAAGGGCGGTGGTTCCGAGAATAAGTCGAAAATGGCCATGCTCAACCCGTCCGACTCGATCGTCGACTGGGTGCTCAAGACCGTTCCGACCATGGGCGCCGGCTGGTGCCCACCGGGCATGCTCGGCATCGGCATTGGCGGCACCGCCGAGAAAGCTGCGGTGATGGCCAAGGAAGTGTTGATGGAATCCATCGACATCCACGAGCTGAAGAAGCGCGGCCCGCAGAACCGCATCGAAGAGATGCGCCTGGAGCTGTTCGAAAAGGTCAACCAACTGGGCATCGGCGCCCAGGGCCTGGGTGGCCTGACCACCGTGCTCGACGTGAAGATCATGGACTACCCGACCCACGCCGCGTCCCTGCCGGTGTGCATGATCCCCAACTGCGCCGCCACCCGCCACGCGCACTTCGTGCTCGATGGTTCGGGCCCTGCGTCGCTGGAAGCGCCACCGCTGGACGCCTACCCGGAAATCGTCTGGGAAGCCGGCCCATCGGCCCGTCGCGTCAACCTCGATACCCTGACGCCTGAAGAAGTGCAAAGCTGGAAACCGGGCGAAACCGTGTTGCTCAACGGCAAGATGCTCACGGGTCGCGACGCGGCGCACAAGCGCATGGTCGAGATGCTGAACAAGGGCGAAACCCTGCCGGTGGACCTCAAGGGCCGCTTCATCTACTACGTCGGCCCGGTTGATCCGGTGCGCGAAGAAGTGGTTGGCCCGGCCGGCCCGACCACTGCGACGCGGATGGACAAGTTCACCCGTCAGATCCTCGAGCAAACCGGCCTGCTGGGCATGATCGGCAAATCCGAGCGCGGCCCGACCGCCATCGAAGCGATCAAGGACCACAAGGCCGTGTACCTGATGGCCGTGGGCGGCGCCGCTTACCTGGTGGCGCAGGCCATCAAGAAATCGCGCGTCGTCGCTTTCGCCGAACTGGGCATGGAAGCGATCTACGAGTTCGATGTGAAGGACATGCCGGTCACCGTTGCGGTGGACAGCAACGGCGAATCCGTACACATCACCGGTCCTGCGATCTGGCAGAAGAAGATCAGTGAGAGCCTGGCGGTGGAAGTCCAATAAGTAAAGGTGGGAGGGGGCTTGCTCCCTCCCACACAAGTTTCGGGCAGCCCATGCTATGGTGCTCGCCCCCACTGCGCCTGTTCATCCTCGTATGATCGCAATCCCTCGCCCCCTGCGCCTGACCTTCTATTCCCTGCTGATCGTCGCCGGTGCGCTGCTGGCTGCGGCGCTGGCCACGCGCCATGCCGAACGCCAGGCCTTGGTGGACGACGCCGCCCGTGCCAATCAACAGCTGGCACTGTATGCCAACTCGCTGCACACCCTGATCGAACGCTACCGTGCCCTGCCCGCCGTGCTGGCGCTGGACTCGGAGATGATCAACGCCTTGAAAGGCCCGCTGGACGCCACCACCCAGGACCTGCTCAACCGCAAGCTGGAACGCATCAACGGCGCAGCCCAGTCTTCCACCTTGGAATTGATGGACCGCACCGGCCTGGCCGTGGCCGCCAGCAACTGGAACCTGCCCAGCAGTTATGTGGGGCACAACTACGCGTTTCGGCCGTATTTCAGCCAGACCCTGAGCCAGGGCACCGGGCGTTTTTACGCGGTGGGGGTGACCACCGGCATACCGGGTTACTTTCTTTCCAGCGCCGTGGTCGACGAACACGAGCAGTTTCTCGGCGCCATGGTGGTCAAGCTCGAATTCCCCGAGCTTGAGCGTGAATGGGCCCAGGGTAACGACCTGCTGCTGGTCAGCGACGCGCGCGGGATCGTGTTCATCGCCAACCAGCCGGGCTGGCGCTACCGCAACCTGCGAGCGCTGTCGGCCAGCGACCTGGCCGAACTCAAGGCCACCCGCCAATACGACAAAAAGCAATTGCAGCCGCTGGAGACCAACACCCTGCAGCGCTTCGGCGACAACAGCCACCTGATGCGCGTCAACGGCCCCGACGGCAACGCCAACTACATCTGGGAATCGCTGCCGCTCAAAGCCGAAGGCTGGACCCTGCACCTGCTGCGCAAACCCCAGTTCCCGTTTGAAGACCAACGCAACGCCGGCCTGGCCGCCGCCGGGTCCTGGCTGGCATTGGTGTTCCTCGTGCTGTTTTTGAGCCAACGCTGGCGCCTGGCGCGTCTGCGTCAACGCAGCCGTGAAGAGCTTGAGCAATTGGTCGAGGAACGCACCCGGGCCCTGCGCACCGCCCAGGATGGCCTGGTGCAGTCGGCCAAGCTGGCGGCACTGGGGCAGATGTCCGCTGCCCTCGCCCATGAAATCAACCAACCGCTGACCGCCCAGCGCATGCAATTGGCGACCCTGCGGCTGTTGCTCGACCACGGCCGCGTGGACGATGCCTACAAGGCACTCACACCGCTGGATGACATGCTCACCCGCATGGCCGCGCTGACGGGCCATCTCAAGACCTTCGCGCGTAAAAGCCCCAGCGGCCTGCGCGAACGCCTGGACCTGGCCACCGTGGTCGATCAATCCCTGCACCTGCTCGACGCACGCTTGCGCGATGAAGCCATCGGCGTGGTGCTGGACCTGACCCGCCCGGCCTGGGTACGCGGCGACGCGATCCGCCTTGAACAAGTGCTGATCAACCTGCTGCGCAACGCCCTGGATGCCATGGCCGACAAGCCGCGCAAACGCCTGGAAATCCGCCTGCACGCCGACCAGCAGCTCTGGCAGTTGAGCGTCAGCGACAGCGGCGGCGGGATTGCCGAAGAACACTTGAACAATGTCTTCGACCCCTTCTTCACCACCAAGCCGGTGGGTGACGGGCTCGGCTTGGGGCTGGCGGTCTCCTACGCTATCGTGCATGAACTGGGCGGACGCCTGATCGCCGGCAACCGGGGCGACGGCGCGATATTTACCCTGACCTTGCCTGTCGCGCTGGAGACGCCCGACCTATGTTGAACGCGGTGATTGTGGTGGATGACGAAGCCAGCATTCGTACGGCCGTCGAACAATGGTTGAGCCTGTCCGGGTTTGCGGTGCAGTTGTTCAGCCGTGCCGAGGAATGCCTGGCGCAGTTGCCCAGGGACTTTCCCGGCGTGATCCTCAGCGACGTGCGCATGCCCGGCCTCAGCGGCCTGGAACTGCTGGCCGAAGTGCAGCGGCGCGATGCCGACTTGCCGGTCATCCTGCTCACTGGCCATGGCGACGTGCCGATGGCCGTCGAAGCCATGCGCGACGGCGCCTACGACTTCCTGGAAAAACCCTTCAGCCCGGATGCGCTGCTCAATAGCCTGCGCCGCGCGTTGGATAAACGCGGGCTGATCCTGGAAAACCGTCGCCTGCATCGCCAAGCCGATCATCGCGCCCAGCTGGAATCCAGTCTGCTCGGGGTGTCCAAGAGCCTGCAAACCCTGCGACGCCAAGTGCTGGACCTGGCGACGCTGCCGGTCAATGTGTTGATCCGCGGTGAGACCGGCAGCGGCAAGGAGCTGGTTGCGCGCTGCCTGCATGATTTCGGCCCGCGAGCGAAAAAGCCGTTTGTCGCGCTCAACTGCGCCGCGATCCCAGAGCAGCTGTTCGAAGCCGAGCTGTTCGGCCATGAAAGCGGCGCATTCACCGGCGCCCAAGGCAAGCGGATCGGCAAACTGGAATACGCCCACGGCGGCACGCTGTTCCTCGATGAAATCGAAAGCATGCCCTTGGCCCAGCAGGTAAAACTGCTGCGCGTGCTGCAAGAACAGAAGCTGGAGCGCCTGGGTTCCAATCAGAGCATTCATGTGGATTTGCGCATCATCGCGGCCACCAAGCCGGACCTGTTGGAAGAGGCCCGCGCCGGGCGCTTTCGCGAAGACCTGGCGTATCGGCTCAACGTCGCGCAACTGCGCCTGCCGCCGCTGCGCGAGCGGCGCGAAGACATTCCGCTGCTGTATGAACATTTTGCCCAGGACGCTGCCCAGCGCCTGGGACGCAGCGCCGAGCCGCTAAGCGGCCCCGCGCTGGGACGCCTGCTCAGTCATGACTGGCCAGGCAACGTACGCGAACTGGCCAACGCGGCCGAACGCCAGGTGCTGGGGCTTGGCGAGCCGGAACCGGAGGGCATCGAGGCCGGGCAATCCTTGGCGGCGCAGCAGGAAGCCTTCGAGGCGCATTGCCTGAAAGCTGCCCTGACCCGGCATAAAGGCGATATCAAGGCGGTGCTGGCCGAACTGCAACTGCCGCGCCGGACCCTCAATGAAAAGATGCAGCGGCATGGGTTGGCAAGGGAGATGTTTCTCTAGCGGTCTTCCGATCGCCATCGGGGGCAAGCCCCCTCCCACAGTGGTCCGCGTTTATTCAGGAACAATGAGGTCAAAATGTGGGAGGGGGCTTGCCCCCGATGGCGCCAGCAGCCATAAGCGGATTTCCGCTCATCACTCCAAAACCATCAGCAACTTTCCGCTCAAAAAAACCTTGAAACCCTTCTATTCCGGGCCTTCCTCCACCTGGCATAGCTTCTGCTACAGCCCAAGCCAGGCAGTGCTCAGGCACGCTCCATAAAAACAACTAGATGAAGGATCCTTCAATGGATAACTCCAACACCTTGCCTCTGGGGTCGGCGGCTGCGCCGGCGAAAGCACGCACAACCTCCAGCCGGATCAGATCGATCTTCAGCGGCTCCGTCGGCAACATGGTCGAGTGGTACGACTGGTACGTCTACGCCGCTTTCTCGTTGTACTTCGCCAAAGCCTTCTTCCCCAAAGGCGACACCACCGCTCAATTGCTCAATACCGCCGCGATCTTCGCCGTGGGCTTCCTGATGCGCCCGATCGGCGGCTGGTTGATGGGCCTGTACGCCGACAAGGTCGGGCGCAAGAAAGCCCTGATGGCCTCGGTCTACCTGATGTGCTTCGGCTCACTGTTGATTGCCCTGAGCCCAGGCTATGAAATCATCGGTATCGGTGCGCCCATCCTGCTGGTGTTTGCCCGTCTGCTGCAGGGGCTGTCGGTCGGTGGCGAATACGGCACCTCCGCCACTTACCTCAGCGAGATGGCGACCAAGGAGCGTCGTGGTTTCTATTCCAGCTTCCAGTACGTCACCCTGATCTCGGGCCAGCTCATTGCCCTCGCGGTGCTGATCGTGCTGCAGCAAGTGCTGACCACCGAGCAACTGTATGCCTGGGGCTGGCGCATCCCGTTCGCCATCGGCGCGCTGTGCGCAGTGGTTGCGCTGTACCTGCGGCGCGGCATGGAAGAAACCGAGTCGTTCACCAAGAAGGAAAAAGCCAAGGAAAGCGCGATGCGCACCTTGATGCGCCACCCCAAGGAACTGCTCACCGTGGTCGGCCTGACCATGGGCGGCACCCTGGCGTTCTACACCTACACCACCTACATGCAGAAATACCTGGTGAACACCGTCGGCATGAGCATCTCCGACTCCACCACCATCTCAGCGGCGACGCTGTTCCTGTTCATGTGCCTGCAACCCCTGGTGGGCGGCCTGTCGGACAAGATTGGCCGTCGGCCGATCCTGATCGCCTTCGGCATCCTCGGTACCCTGTTCACGGTGCCGATCCTCACCACCCTGCACACCATCCAGAGCTGGTGGGGCGCGTTCTTCCTGATCATGGCGGCGCTGATCATCGTCAGCGGCTATACCTCGATCAACGCAGTGGTGAAAGCCGAGCTGTTCCCGACCGAAATCCGCGCCTTGGGCGTGGGCCTGCCGTATGCCCTGACCGTGTCGATCTTCGGCGGCACCGCTGAATACATCGCGCTGTGGTTCAAGAGCATCGGCATGGAAACCGGCTATTACTGGTACGTGACCGCGTGTATCGCGGTGTCGTTGGTGGTCTATGTGACCATGAAGGACACACGCAAACACTCGCGCATCACCACCGACTAACTGGATGATGAGATAAAACCTGTGGGAGGGGGCTTGCTCCCGATAGCGGTGGGTCAATCAATATATTACTGACTGACACCCTGCTATCGGGGGCAAGCCCCCTCCCACATTGGGTATGATGTTTGCCCCGAAACCGAGAGCAGAACCGGCCCATGTCCGACGATATCCATTTCTACGAACCCGCCAACGGCCACGGCCTGCCCCATGACCCGTTCAATGCCATCGTCGGCCCACGCCCGATCGGCTGGATCTCATCCCACGACCGCGAGGGCCGCCTGAACCTGGCACCCTACAGTTTCTTCAATGCGTTCAACTACATTCCGCCGATCATTGGGTTTTCCAGCGTGGGGCGCAAAGACAGCCTGAACAATATCGAGCAGACCGGCGAGTTCGTGTGGAACCTGGCGACCCGCCCACTGGCCGAGCAGATGAACCAGAGTTGCGCGGCCGTTTCGCCGGACGTGAATGAATTCGAGTTGTCCGGCCTGACGCCTGTGGCGTCGAAAGTCGTCGGCGTACCGCGAGTGGGCGAGAGCCCGGTGTCGTTCGAATGCAAGGTGACGCAGATTATCCAGCTGCAACGCGCCGACCAGCAGTTGGTACCCAGCTGGCTGGTGCTGGGCGAAGTGGTTGCGGTGCACATCGCCAAATGGCTGCTCAAGGACGGGATCTACGACACCGCCGCCGCCGAGCCGATTTTGCGAGGTGGCGGCCCGGCGGACTATTTCCAGCTGGGGCCGGAAGCGCTGTTCAAGATGTACCGCCCAGGCGCCACCAAAGCCTGACTGAATGCAATAAACATGTGGGAGGGGGCTTGCTCCCGATGGCGGTGTATCAGCTACAACTCAGTTGACTGACACATCGCCATCGGGGGCAAGCCCCCTCCCACATTTAGTCCCAAATCAGCTGGCCTTCCGCGTCCACATCGACCAGATACTCAAGCCGCGCCGCCGCCGCTTCATCGGCGTCGGAAGCCGTCTTGAACGTCTGCCCATCGAGAATCTTGTGAAAACGCGGTGCACCCATGCCGTCCAGTGCCTTGACGGCGACGGCGGCGCTGTAGCCGCCCTCTCCCGGTACTACGGCGGAAACGGCTTCGTGGTGGGCAAATTGTTTACGTGCCATGTTTGAACGTCCTGGCCAATGAAAAGTCGGCCATTCTAACGCTCTAGCCGGCCAGTTGCAGGTACTCGCCGTAGGCTTTGACGGCGGATGCATCGGTGAAGGTCTGGAAGTCCATGCTGCGCACGACCATGTCGTTCAGCAACTCAGTGAAGATCATCAGGGCCGGGGAATTGAAGTAGGCGCTCATCGCCTGCTCGCTGCTCCAGAAGCCCGAGATCAGCCAGACGTCGGGGTCGGTCTGGGAATGCTGCACGGTAAATTGCAGGCAACCCTGGGCCTGTCGGCCCGGTTCGATCAAACTGCTCAAGCGTGCACCGAGTTCGGTGCTGTACCCGGTACGGGCACGGACAAAGGCCATATGGCTCGCGGGAATGGGGGTGGACATGTTCGACTCTCCCGTTGAGAAGTGATGCTCGGCAAGCACTGTGAGGGCGTGTTGCCACAGGATCAAAGATAGCGGCGCCGGTGTGGGCACGGTTAGTCAATTCCTGCTGGCTTATTGCACAATCCTGCGAGAAGCGTAGGCAGGACGTTCCAGCGCTGGATTTATTCCAGGCCCGAACGGCATATTTCAGGGAGATGACAGCCGCCTTGCTTGCCTGATTCACGCTAAGCCGCAGGATCAGGCAAGGATTGTGCAGAATCGACGTAACACTTTTTGAATACCCACCACTAAGCTGAGCACCATTCAACCAGTGTGTAGAGGACGCCCCATGTCGTCGCCCGACCTCAAGTCCATGCCCCTCGATGCCGAGATGGAAAAGCAGCGTGCCGAACTGGCCAGCATCGTGCACCGCCATACCTGGGAAGATGGCTCCTACGGCACGGCGATCACTTCGCTGTACCTGAACCGCCACAACACGCCGCGTGACTTCATGCCGGTGCTGGTGGAGCCGGCACTGTGCATCCTCGCCAGTGGCAGCAAGGAAGTGCGCCTGGCCGACGAAATCTTCGCCTACGACCCGCTCAATTATTTGGTGTTCTCGGTGGCCATGCCGGTGTCTGGGCGGATTATCGACGCCACCCCCGAAGACCCCAACCTGTCGGTGCGCATCAATATCGACCCGGCCCAGCTCACCGCACTGATCGCTGAGGCCGGCCCGATGGGCGTGCCATCGCGTCCGACTTCCCGAGGCATGTACGTCGACCGCATCGACCATCAGTTGCTTGATGCCGTGCTACGCCTGACCCGCCTGCTGGATACGCCCAAAGATATCGCGATGCTCGCCCCGCTGATCAACCGCGAAATTCTCTACCGCTTGTTGCGCGGGCCCCAAGGCTATCGCCTGTATGAAATTGCCGTGGCCAACAGCCAGAGCCACCGGGTGAGCCAGGCGATCAAGTGGTTGAACGGCAACTACGAACAGCCGCTGCGAATCGATGACCTGGCTCGGGAAGTGAACCTGAGCGTCTCGACCCTGCACCACCGTTTCAAGGCGATCACCGCCATGAGCCCGCTGCAATACCAGAAACAACTGCGCTTGCAGGAAGCTCGGCGGCTGATGATTGCCGAAGGGCTGGAAGCCTCGGCGGCGGGGTATCGGGTGGGATATGAAAGCCCGTCGCAGTTCAGCCGGGAGTACAGCCGGTTGTTTGGCGCGCCGCCTTTGCGCGACTTGGCCCGGTTACGCCAAAGCATCTGATGCAATGAGATCAAAATGTGGGAGGGGGCTTGCCCCCGATGGCGGTCTATCAGCTATACATCAGCTGACTGACCCACCGCTATCGGGGCAAGCCCCCTCCCACATTGGTCCGTATTCAGTCAGTCTAATCCGCGCGGCAGCTGGAGGGTCACCCGCAACCCACCCTCGCGCAAATTCTGCAAACTCACCTCACCACCGTGGCTATGGGCGATATTGCGTGCAATCCCCAACCCCAGCCCATAGCCCTGCTGCTGCCCGGCCAGGCGAAAGTGCGGTTCGAACACCTGCTCCAACCGCTGCTCCGGCACGCCGGGGCCTTCGTCGTCCACATGCAGGATGAACTCGGTGCCATCGTCCTCGATGTGCAAATGCGCGTTCTGCCCGTATTTCAGCGCATTGTCGATCAGGTTGCCGATGCAGCGCTTGAGCGCCAGCGGCTTGCCCGGATAGGTGGTCAGGGCCTGCCCATGCTGGGTCACCCGCCCATTGCCGTTGGGCGCGAGGTAAGGCTCCACCAGGCATTCGAGCACGTGGTTGAGGTCCACCGGCTGGATGTTCTCGTGGATATCGGTGTCTTTCACGCATTGCAACGCGCCTTTGACCAGCAATTCCAACTCATCCAGGTCGCGGCCGAATTTGGCTTGCAGGTTTTCGTCTTCGAGCAATTCCACGCGCAGGCGCAGGCGTGTGATGGGTGTGCGCAAGTCATGGGAAATCGCGCTGAACAGCTGGCTGCGCTCGGTGAGGTAACGGCTGATGCGCTCACGCATGGCATTGAACGCACGACCGACTTCCACCACTTCACTGCCGCCGCCTTCGGCCACCGGCTCTACATCCGCCCCCAGGGACATGTCCCGCGCCGCCCGCGCCAGGCGCTTGAGCGGGCGGCTCTGCCAATGCACCAGCAGGCCGATGAACAGCAGCAGGAAACCGCTGGTCAACACGATAAACCACACCTGCTGGGCTGGCAGGCCTTGCTCTTCAAGGCTGGTGTAGGGTTCGGGCAACAGCGAGGCGATGTACAACCATTCACCGGGAGCGAGCTGGATCTGGGTGACCAGCACCGGCGGGTTGACCGGCTCGAGGGTCAGCGCGTAGTGAGCCCAGGAGCGCGGTAGTTCGTCGAGCTTAAGCCCGGCATTGAAGATGCGCAGGTCTTCGGCGCTGACGAATTCCACCGAGATATGCACATCGGCGCCGAGGGTCTGGCGCAGCACGTCGTCCACGGCCACCAGCACCGCCTGCTTGCGCGGGGTTTCGGGCAATACCTGCATATCCAGCGGGCGATCGTTGAGGGTCACCACAAAACGCGTGCCGCCCATGCTGCGCAACTGGTCGAGCACCAGGGGGCGATAGGCCACTGGTAAGGAACGGAAGTAACTCACGCTGGCGGTCATCGAATGCGCCAGGCTGCGGGCAGCCGTCACCAGGCCTTCCAGCTGGGTAGCGCGCAGTTGCGACACCCAGATTACGCTGGATAACGCCTGGGCAAACAGCACCGCCAACAGGGTCAGCAGTAACATCCGCCCCAGCAGCGAACGCGGTACCGGGATCCGCCGGCGTAGTTCACGCAGGCGTTCAGTGGGCATTGCCGGCAACCACGCTGGCTGCCAATTGATAGCCGCTGCCGCGCACGGTGCGGATCAGCCGGGGTGGTTTTTCGGTATCGCGCAGACGTTGGCGCAGGCGGCTGACGGCCATGTCGACAATGCGGTCCAGCGGCATCAGGTCGCGGCCCCGGGTGGCGTTGCCGATGGTGTCGCGGTCGAGGATCTGTTGCGGGTGGTCGAGAAACAACTTGAGCAAGGCAAAGTCGGCGCCGGAGAGGATCACCTCTTCGCCGTCCACGTGAAACAGGCGATGGCTGATCATATCCAGGCGCCACTCATCGAACACCAACACCTCGCCGCCACTGCTGCGCTCCTGGCCGAACTGGCAGCGCCGCAGCAGCGCCTTGATCCGCGCCTGCAGTTCGCGGGGGCTGAACGGCTTGCCGATATAGTCATCGGCGCCCAGTTCCAGGCCGATCACGCGGTCGGCTTCGTCGGAACTGGCGGTGAGCATGATGATCGGCACCTGCGCCTGGCGCGGGTGCTGGCGGATCCAGCGGCAAAGACTGAAACCGTCTTCATCGGGCAACATCACGTCCAGGATGACCAGGTCGCACGGCGCCTCGTTCATCGCCTGGCGGAACCCCGCGCCATCAGCCACGCCACGGACCTGGAAGCCGGCGCGACTGAGGTAGGTTTGCAGCAATTCGCGGATTTCCTGGTCGTCGTCGACGAGGAGAATCGATTTACTGATTACGCTCACGGGGTCCTCCTTGTTGTTATGAGGCCGTCACAGCCTAAGCAAATGCCTGCTCAAGCGCCACACCCGCGCCGGTCAACCCGGAATACGGCGCGGTCACCAGCCACACCGGGATGCCTTTGAAGTAGTCACTCATGCAGCCTTTGTCGGCAAAACTCCTGGCGAAACCGCTGCGGATAAAGAAGTCGGCAAACCTCGGTATCACCCCGCCCACGATATACACACCGCCACGCCCGCCCGTGGTCAGCACATTGTTGCCGGCCACTCGGCCCAGCCAGATGCAGAACTGGTCGAGCACTTCCAGCGCCACCGGATCGCCCGCCAGGCCCGCCGCCGTGATGGCCTCGGGCGTGTGCAGCACCGGGGTGTGCCCGTCCACCGCACAGATCGCCCGGTACAGGCGCGGCAAACCGCCACCGCTCAACGCGGTTTCAGCGCTGACGTGGCCGATCTCGCTGTAGATGTGTTGCCACAACTGGGTTTCACGCGGGCTGCTCAGGGGCAGGTCGACATGGCCGCCCTCCCCCGGCAACGCCGCCCAACGGCCTGCGCCGAGGTCCAGCAAGGTACCGACGCCCAGGCCGGTGCCTGGGCCGATCACCACGGCCGGGCGCAACGGCTCCGGGGTACCTTCGCACACCACGCGAAATTCATCGGGCTGCAAGCAGGTCATGCCCAGGGCCATGGCCGAGAAATCGTTGACCAGCAGCAATTTGTCCACCTGCAACGCCTGGCAGAAAGCCGTCTTGCTCAAGCGCCAGTGATTGTTGGTGAACTTGAATTCATCGCCGCTCACCGGGCCGGCCACCGACAGGCACACCGCGCCAATGTCACCCAGCACCAGGCCTACCTCCCTGAGATAGACCTTGATGGCCTCCTCAGGGCTGGCGTGATCCACCGTGGCCTGCACGCGGATCGAATGCAGTGCCTGATCCCGCCACAACGCAAAACGGGCATTGGTACCCCCGATGTCACCGACCAGCGCTAACTTCACTTAAGCGTCTCCAAGGCACAGGTAAAGGCGCTGGCGCCTTGCTCTGCGGAGCTTGCGGCCAAGCGCATGAATGCAAACAACTCGCGACCGGCGCCCACGTTATTGCCCAGCAGGCCCGTGGCCGGCGTGCGCGCGGCAAATTCTTCGGCGTCCACCTTAAGCTCCAGGGTGCCGGTAACGCCATCGACGCGAATGATATCGCCATCCTGGACCCGCGCCAGCGGCCCGCCGCTCTGGGCTTCGGGATTGACGTGGATCGCGGCGGGAATCTTACCCGAGGCGCCGGACATACGCCCGTCTGTCACCAGGGCGACTTTGAACCCACGGTCCTGCAACACGCCAAGGAACGGCGTCATCTTGTGCAATTCGGGCATGCCGTTGGAACGCGGGCCCTGGAAGCGCATCACCGCGACAAAGTCTTTTTCCAGCTGGCCCGCCTTGAAGGCGTCGGCCAGGTCCTGTTGATCCTGGAACACCACCGCCGGCGCTTCGACCACCTGGTGCTCGGGCGCTACTGCCGAGACTTTCATCACGCCACGGCCGAGGTTGCCTTCCATCACCCGCAGGCCGCCTTCCGGCGAAAACGCACGGGCCACGGGGCGCAGGATGGTTTCATCGAGGCTTTCGATGGGGCCGTCGCGCCAGATCAGTTCGCCGTCGACCAGGAACGGTTCCTGGGTGTAACGGCTCAAGCCCCTGCCCGCCACGGTGTTGACGTCTTCGTGCAGCAGGCCGGCCTCGAGCAGTTCGCGGATCAGGAACGACATGCCGCCCGCCGCCTGGAAGTGGTTGATGTCAGCCTTGCCGTTCGGGTACACGTGCGACAGGGTCGGCACCACTTCGGAGAGGTCGGCCATGTCCTGCCAGGTCAGGATAATGCCCGCCGACATGGCGATGGCCGGCATGTGCAGGGTGTGGTTGGTGGACCCGCCCGTGGCGTTGAGGGCGACGATGGAATTGACGAGTGACTTCTCGTCGACGATCTCGCCGATCGGCGTGAAGTTGCCGTTGGCCTTGGTCAGGCGTGTGACCTGGTGCGCGGCCTCGCGGGTGAGCGCATCGCGCAGCGGCGTATACGGGTTGACGAACGAGGCGCCCGGCAGGTGTAGGCCCATCACTTCCATCAACAGTTGGTTGGTATTGGCGGTGCCGTAGAAGGTGCAGGTGCCGGGGCTGTGGTAGGACTTCATTTCCGATTCCAGCAGCTCTTCGCGGGTGGCCTTGCCTTCGGCGTAGCGCTGGCGCACATCGGCTTTCTGCTTGTTGGAGATGCCCGACGGCATCGGCCCGCCGGGCACGAAGATCATCGGCAGGTGGCCGTAGCGCAGCGCGCCCATCATCAGGCCGGGGACGATCTTGTCGCAGATGCCCAGCATTAACGCTGCGTCGAACATGTTATGGGACAGCGCGACCGCCGTGGACATGGCGATCACTTCACGGCTGAGCAGGCTCAGCTCCATACCCGGCTCGCCCTGGGTCACGCCATCGCACATGGCGGGCGTGCCGCCGGCGAACTGGCCGACCGAGCCGACTTCGCGCAGGGCTTTCTTGATTTGTTCAGGGAAGTGTTCGTACGGCTGATGCGCCGAGAGCATGTCGTTATATGAAGAAACAATTGCCACGTTGGCGGCATTCATCATGCGCAGGCTGTTTTTGTCTTCGGTGCCGCAACCGGCCACGCCGTGGGCGAAGTTGGCGCACTGCAGCTTGCCGCGCATCGGACCGTCGCTGGCTGCGCCGCGAATGAGCGCAAGGTAAGCCTCGCGGGTGGCGCGGCTGCGGGCGATAAGCCGTTCGGTGACCTCAAGGACGCGGGGATGCATGTATAGAACTCCAGGCTAACGGATGTGGCGACCTGAGTGTCTATGCTGATCAAACGCCCGCAGCGCATGGATGGCAGGCAGTCGTTTGGATCATCGGACCAGTTGATTCAGGTCACTCGTTGTAGATTGAACAAAATATTGCCACTAAAAAGGCTTGTTTTCTATTTTTATGCGAATAATCTTGTAATTCTTACAACAAATCGACGATAGGCACCTTCCAATGACTCTACGTATCGCAATCAATGGTTTTGGCCGTATCGGCCGTAACGTACTACGCGCACTGTATACCCAAGGCTACCGCCAGGATTTGCAGATCGTCGCCATCAATGATCTGGGCGACAGCTCGATCAATGCCCACCTGCTCAAATATGACACCGTGCATGGCACATTCGAAGCAGAGGTCGCCCACGATCAGGAAAGCCTGACCGTCAATGGCGACCGGATCGCCGTGAGTGCCATTCGCAACCCGGCCGACCTGCCGTGGGCCGCGCACAAGATCGACGTGGTGTTCGAATGCACCGGCCTGTTCACCGACCGTGACAAGGCCGCCGCCCATATTAGCGCCGGTGCGCGCAAGGTGATCATCTCTGCCCCGGCCAAGGGCGCGGATGCGACCGTGGTCTACGGTGTAAACCATGACATTTTGCGTCAGTCGCACCAGATCATCTCCAACGCGTCGTGCACCACCAACTGCCTGGCGCCAGTGGCCCAAGTGCTGCATCGCGAACTGGGCATCGAAAGCGGCCTGATGACCACGATTCACGCCTACACCAACGACCAGAACCTCACCGACGTCTACCACACCGACCCGTACCGTGCGCGTTCGGCCACCCAGAACATGATCCCGAGCAAGACCGGCGCCGCTGAAGCCGTCGGCCTGGTATTGCCGGAACTGGCGGGCAAGCTGACCGGCATGGCCGTGCGCGTGCCGGTGATCAACGTGTCGCTGGTGGACCTCACTGTGCAGCTGAAAAAAGAAGCCACGGCCGATGAAGTCAACGCGCTGTTGAAGCACGCCAGCCAGCACTCGAAAATCCTCGGCTACAACACCCTGCCGCTGGTTTCCAGTGACTTCAACCATAACCCGCTGTCATCGATCTTCGATGCCAATCACACCAAGGTGAGCGGCAAGTTGCTTAAAGTGCTGGCCTGGTATGACAACGAGTGGGGTTTCTCGAACCGGATGCTGGATAACTGCCTGGCGCTGTGTAACGCCGAGTAATCCCATTTGGAATGGGGCTCGTGTGGGAGGGGGCTTGCTCCCGATGGCGGTGTGTCAGTCAGCCTGTTCATGACTGATACACCGCTATCGGGGGCAAGCCCCCTCCCACATTTGAGCGGTGCAAGGCTGCAGAAATAGCCACTTGCCATTTGAGTTGATGATAAGCATTATCATTAACTGCAAATCGGTCTGGTATCACTGTGAGCCAATCTCGCTTCAACCACGTCTTTCTCACCCAACGGGTGATTCTGCTGCGCACGCTGCAACGCATGGTGAATAACCACAGCACCGCCGAGGACCTGTTGCAGGAAACCTACCTGCGCGTGACCCGGGCCCTGAGCGAGCGGCCGATCGACCACCTTGAACCCTTCGTCTACCAGACCGCGCGCAACCTGGCACTGGATCATTTGCGTTCGCGCAGGATCCAGGCCCGCACCCTGCAGGAAGATGTACCGCTGGATATCCTGCAAAGCGTTGCCGCCCCGATCAGCACACCCGAAGACGCGACCCAGGCCGAGCAATTGCTCGAGCACCTGAGCGTCAGCCTGGGCCAGTTGAGTGCTCGCCAGCAGCGGATCTTCATCCTCAGCCGCCTGCACGGTTGCAGCTACCAGGAGATCGCCGATCAGTTGCAGGTGTCCTTGAGCACCGTACAAAAGGAACTGAAGTTGATCATGGCCATCTGTGTAGGTGTGGCCGAACGGCTGGATCAGCCTTAAGCTTCACGCCGACAGAAGTGTCGATCCAGGCTGTAGGAAAAATGAATAGAACGTGGCGAAGACCCGAGGAACACCGTGACGGACCCGAATAAACTGCGCCCCCACGAGCTGGCTCATGAGGTGCTGCAAGACACGGCCATGGACCAAGCCCTCGATTGGCTGATCGCCTTGCAGTGCGCGCAACCCGGCCAGCAAGCGGCATTTCAAGCCTGGCTGGCCGAGGACCCCGCGCACGCCCATGCCTTCAGCAAAGCCCAGGCCGCCTGGGGTGCCGCGCCCGTACACAGCGCCGCCGTGGCCCTGGCCGCGCCACGCAAACCGAGCGCCTGGCGCCGGATCAAACCGCATTGGAAACCCTTGGCCACCGCCGCCGTGCTGCTGCTCGGCCTGTTCAGCTTCAGCAACCTGCCGGTACGCCTGCAGGCCGACCACCTCACCGTGGTCGGTGAACGCCAGCGCCTGCAACTGGACGAGGGCGCCAACGTATTGCTGAACACCAATTCGGCGTTTTCCAGCCGCATCAAGGACCACCAGCGCATCGCCCGCCTCTACCAGGGCGAAGCGTTTTTCGACATCGCCCCCAGCCGTGGCCTGCCGCTGGAAATTGACGCCGGCCCGGTGCGCGCCAGCGTGCGTGACACCGCGTTTGCCGTGCGCTATCTCGACGGCGAAGCCCAGGTACAAGTGCAGCGCGGCGATGTCGACCTGAGCAACACCGTCGACGACGCCCGGGTGCGCCTGAGTGCCGGTGAAAGCATCCGCATCGGCCCCAAGGGCTTCGGCCAGCCGGCCAAGCTGGACGCCGGCAAGGACCTGGCCTGGGTCCAGGGCCGACTGGTGTTCGAAAACTGCCCGATGGGCGAAGTGCTGGCGGAGCTGCGTCGCTATTATCCGGGCTGGATCGTCAACACCAACGACAGGCTCGCCAGTGTCGCCGTCACCGGCAACTATCGCCTCGACCAACCGCTGGACGTGGTGCGTTCCCTGGCCCACATCACCTCGGCCAAGCTGTCGGAATACCCGGCGCTGGTGATCTTGAACTAAATGAGAATTATTTTTACTCGATGCTGACCAGCGATACGTCTCGTTATAGCCAATGCAACTGATTCCTATTTGGTTCAGTTCGCAACTATAAGATTCGTATCTCCGGAGCGCTCTCGATGTCCTCTCGTTTCAACCGCCGGTCTTGTTCGCCCGTCCTTTCTCTGCTGACCGCCGCCATACTGATGGCCGGCGTGCCGGCAATGGCCGCCACTGCCGCCGAACCCGCACCGCGCAGCCAAGGCACCTACAGCTTCAGCATCGAACAGCAGCCCCTGGTGTCGGCGCTGAACGCTTTCACCGGTGTGACCGGCTGGCAAGTCGGCCTGCCGGCTGAGTTGGGCCAGGGTGTGTCGTCCCCTGGCGTGCGTGGTGCGTTGTCGCCGGAGAAGGCGCTGGAACGGCTGTTGGTGGGGACCAACCTGAGCTATCGCAAGCTGGGCAACAACAACATCGTCCTGGAGAAACGTGCCGCCGGCGGCGCCCTCAACCTGCAGCAGGTGACCATCAGCGCCACCCGTACCGAGCAGGATGTGGACAGCGTACCGAGCATGGTCAGCGTGCACGACCGCCAGGAACTGGACCGCCAGAACGTCAACACTACCCGTGAGCTGGTGCGCTACGAACCGGGCGTGTCGGTGGGCGGCGCCGGCACGCGCTCGGGCAATGCCGGCTATAACATTCGCGGTATCGACGGCGACCGCATTCTTACCCAGGTCGACGGCGTGGAGGTGCCCGACAACTTCTTCAACGGCCCCTACGCCAAGACCCGGCGCAACTACGTCGACCCGGAAATCGTCAAGCGCGTGGAGATCCTGCGCGGGCCGGCCTCGGCCCTGTACGGCAGCAGCGCCATTGGCGGCGCGGTGAGCTATTTCACCCTCGACCCGGATGACATCATCCAGCCCAGGCAGGACGTCGGCGCCCGCCTGAAGACCGGCTACAGCTCCGCCGACGAAAGCTGGCTGACGTCCGCCACCGTCGCCGGCCGTGTGCAGGACGTCGACGGTTTGCTGCACCTGAGCCAGCGCAACGGCCACGAAACCGAGTCCTATGATGGCAACAACGCCACCGGCCTGGCCCGCACCGGCGCCAACCCGGAGGACGCACGCACCACCAACGTGCTGGCCAAACTGGGTTGGAATTATGGCGACGATAACCGCCTGGGCCTGACGTACGAGAAGTACAAGGATGATCGCGACATCAACCTGAAGAATGCGGTGGGCGGCCCGTTCATTGGCGGGCGCGGTTTCAACCTTTACCGTGACCGTCGCGGCAACGACACCATTACCCGTGAACGTTTCGGCCTGGAAAACAGCTTCGCCCTCGACTCGCCGATGGCCGACCGCATCAAGACCAGCCTCAACTACCAGATCGCCAAGACCGACCAGACCACGGCTGAAATCTATCAGTCGGGCCGTCGTGTACTGCGCACCCGCGACACCCTGTACGAAGAAAAGCAGTGGGTCTTCGATGCGCAGCTGGACAAGGCCTTCAGCCTTGGCGACACCGAGCACCAAGTGACCTACGGCACCACCCTCAAGCAGCAGAAAGTCACCGGTTCGCGTGAAGGCAGCGCCACCTGCCTGGCGGTCGGCAGCGGCTGCACCGCCATCGGCGCCCCCAGCCCGTCGGCCGGCGACAGCGTGAAGAAATCCAGTGATTTCCCCGACCCGACCATCAACACCTACTCGCTGTTCGCCCAGGACCAGATCAGCTGGAATAAATGGACCTTCCTGCCCGCCGTACGCTACGACTACACCCGGCTCAAGCCCAAGCTGACCGAGGAATTCCTCAGCACCGTAAACCCCACCGGTGAATATGCGGTCGACGGCAAGGGCAAAACCTGGCATCGCGTCACGCCCAAGTTCGGCCTGACCTACGCCCTGACCGATCAATACACCTGGTTCGGCCAATACGCCGAAGGTTTCCGCACACCGTCGGCCAAGGCGCTGTACGGCCGCTTCGAAAACCTCAACCTGGGCTACACCGTGGAGCCCAACCCCGACCTCAAGCCGGAAACCAGCAAGGGCATCGAAACCGGGCTTCGCGGCAAGTTCGACGAGGGCTCGTTTGAAATCGCGGTGTTCTATAACAAATACCGCGACTTCATCGACGAAGACAACGCGGTGGTCGGCGGCACCGTCGAGCAGTTCCAGGCGGTGAATATCAAACGCGCCACCATCAAGGGCGCCGAAGCCAAGGGCCGCCTGAACCTGGACGCCTTCGGTGCGCCGCAAGGCCTGTATACCCAGGGAGCGGTGTCCTACGCCCATGGCCGCAACGACGACAACGGCCAGCCGCTCAACAGCGTCAACCCGCTCAAGGGCGTCTTCGGCCTGGGCTACGATCAGGACAGCTACGGCGGCCTGCTGAGCTGGACCCTGGTGAAAAAACAGAATCGCGTCGACAGCAGCACCTTCCACGCCCCGGACGGCGACACCAGCGGACCGTTCAAGACGCCGGGGTTCGGCATTCTCGACCTGAGCGCTTACTACAAGGTCACCCACGACGTGACCATCAACGGCGGCGTCTACAACCTCACCGACAAGAAGTACTGGAACTGGGACGACGTGCGCAGCTACGACAGCGTCGGCGAAGCCGCGGTGACCGGCCCGGCCAACCTTGATCGCCTGACCCAGCCGGGTCGCAACTTCGCGATCAATGTGATCTGGGACATCTGACGCCACCCGCTGCATCTCGCCGCGATGATCGAGCGGCGAGGTGCGGAATTTTTACTGTGCCGCGTCTTCCTGTTCGTCTAGTTGATAACCGCTCTCTTCAGAGCCAGAAAGGCGCTCCCCCTCTCAAGGACTTTTTCATGACCGCTTCTCCTACCGCAGAACGTCCAAGCCTGCGCTCCCAGCGCCTGAACCAGATCACCCACGCGCCACACACCAAACTCGACGCGTTGGTGAAGGCCCACGCCCCGTTTGCAACCCAGGCCAACTTCGCCCGCTTCGTGGTGGCGCAGTACCTGTTCCAATCGGAGTTGGTGGCGCTGTACAACGATGCCGAACTGAACCGGATCATCCCCAACCTGGCCGAACGCTGCCGCGCAGATGCCGCCAGACTCGACCTGGGCGACCTCGACACCGAGGTGCCGGCCCCGGTTGCCGGGGCGGTGAACAACCCGAGTGTGGCCCAAGCCCTGGGCTGGCTGTTCGTCTCCGAAGGCTCCAAACTGGGCGCTGCCTTCCTGATCAAACGTGCCGTGGGCCTGGGCCTGAGCGAAACCTTCGGCGCCCGTCACCTGGGCGAGCCGGCGGGCGGCCGTGCCGAAGGCTGGAAAAGCTTCACTCGCACCCTCGATGCAATGCAATTGAGCGCCGAGGAAGAAGCCGCCATGGATAAAGGCGCCATCGATGCGTTTGTGCGCTTCACCGTCTTGCTGGAACAGGCGTACGCTAGCGCCCCTGAACTGGCCTGACCCCCCGTTTAAATGCAATCCAATGTGGGAGGGGGCTTGCCCCCGATAGCGGTGTATCAGCCAACGAATCCATGACTGAACCACCGCCATCGGGGCAAGCCCCCTCCCACATTCAAACCGCATTTCAATGCTGACTTTTTTGTTGCTACCAACCTTGCACACACCATGACCGGCAAACCCCAATCCACCTCGAAAATCGCGCAGATCCTTTACGGCCTGCTGGCCTACGTCAGCCTGGGGATCGGCTTGGTGGCGATTGTCATACCGGGTTTGCCCACCACCGAATTCATCCTGCTTGCCGCCTGGGCCGCGACCAAAAGCTCGCCACGCCTCAGCGCCTGGCTGGAAAACCACCGCCTGTTCGGGCCGATCCTGTTCAACTGGCGCAATGGCAAGATCATCGCGCGCCGGGCCAAAGTCAGCGCCACCGTCAGCATGTTGCTGTGCGCCGCCCTGATGCTGGTGATGCTCGATCATGGCTGGCCGATCTACCTGGCAATCGCCGGCATGAGCCTGGGCAACCTGTGGATCTGGTCACGCCCCGAGCGGCTTGCACGGCCCGTATAACGCTGGGTGTAGGGGTTTTCCTACCGCTCATCGCCTGTCACTCATGAATTGTTTTGTTACGCCGATGTTTCAGACATGGCGCCGAATGGACTTGGCTCTGCGCATCTCAACAAGTCCATTGTGAGTGAACCTATGTTCGACACCCTCTCTATCCGCTTGAAAATCGTGCTGCTGTCCGGCCTCTGCCTGTTAGGGGTGATCGCACTGGTGGTCGGCATCAATATCTATACCACCAACCAGAACGATCAGTTAGTCAGCGACTCAAGCTCACAAATGCTGACTGCCAGCGTAGAACAGCTGCTGCAAGCCAAAGCGGCCGAACAGTCCGTGCAGTTGCAGAAGACCTTCAACGAAAACCTGCTGGTGGTCACCGCCCTCGCCGATCAGATAAAAGGCCTGCGCACCTTGGGCGCCAAGCGCTCGCTGGACGCGGGTGCCCTGCGCGAAGACATCAACCAGAGCATAAAAACCGCTTTTGAGCGTAACACCAAGGTGCTGGGCATCTGGCTGTCGTTCGAACCCAACGGACTGGATGGCAAGGACAGCGAGTTCATCGACGACAAAGCGCGTGTCTCCAACGAAAAAGGCCGCTTCTCCAGCTACTGGAGCCGCGCCGGCGGCGCCAGCCTGAACACGATCATGGTTGAAGATGACCTGACGAAAACCAGCCTCAACCTCAGCGGCACGCCCTACAACATCTGGTACACCTGCCCACGGGACACTCGTACCACGTGCCTGCTGGACCCGTACGAAGACACGGTGGCCGGCAAACCCGTGCTGATGACCACCATCTCCCTGCCCTTGATCGTGGATGGCAAGGTTATCGGCGTCGTCGGTGTCGATATCGCCCTCAACGCTCTGCAAGCGGTCACCGACGCGGCGCAGAAAGACTTGTTCAACGGCGCGGCGCACTTGGAGGTGCTGTCCAGCACC
Organism: Pseudomonas sp. R2-37-08W; assembly: GCF_003851705.1. Taxonomy (NCBI): domain Bacteria; kingdom Pseudomonadati; phylum Pseudomonadota; class Gammaproteobacteria; order Pseudomonadales; family Pseudomonadaceae; genus Pseudomonas; species Pseudomonas sp. R2-37-08W. Next base: position 4,595,784 of record NZ_CP027728.1, read on the forward strand.
GGCCTGATCGCGGCCTACAGCGGTGAACCGGCCAGAGTGGGCAAGAACCTGATCGACACGCTCGGCGCCGAAGGCAAGGAGATCGTACAGTTGCTCGCCAACGACCGCCCCATGATCCGCGAGCAGGACGAGACCATTCGCGCCGTGTACCCCGTCAAGCCGATACCCGACGCCAAGTCCTGGGGCGTGGTGATCAAACTGCCCAAAGCGGTGATGCTGGCCGATAACGTGAAGCTGCAAGGTGTGCTTGATGACGCACAGGCCACAGGCACCCTCAAGGCCTTGCTGGTAGCGGCTGCCGCCGCCCTGGTAGGCCTGCTGCTGATCTGGCTGACGGCCACCGGCGTGACCCGCCCGATCAACAGCGTGGCGGCCATGCTCAAAGACATCGCCAGCGGCGACGGCGACCTCACCCAGCGCCTGGCCTACAGCAAAAAAGACGAACTGGGCGAGCTGGTGAACTGGTTCAACCGCTTCCTCGACAAGCTGCAACCAACCATCGCGCAGATCAAACAAAGCATCACCGAAGCGCGCGGCACTGCCGACCAGTCCTCGGCGATTGCACGCCAGACCAGCGAAGGCATGCAGGTGCAATTTCGCGAAATCGACCAGGTGGCCACCGCGTCCAATGAGATGAGCGCCACCGCCCATGACGTCGCCAACAGCGCCTCCAATGCCGCCAGCGCGGCACGCGGCGCGGATCAGTCGGCCCGCGAAGGCATGTCGATCATCGAACAAAGTACCCGTGATATCACCACGCTTGCCGAGGAAGTCAGCAAGGCCGTCGGCGAAGTCGAGGCGTTGGCCGTCAACAGCGAACAGATCGGTTCAGTCCTGGAAGTGATCCGCAGCATCGCCGAACAGACCAACCTGCTGGCGTTGAACGCAGCGATCGAAGCGGCGCGCGCCGGGGAAAGCGGACGCGGTTTTGCGGTGGTAGCCGATGAGGTGCGTAACCTGGCCAAGCGCACCCAGGATTCGGTCGAGGAAATTCGCGTGGTGATCGAACGTATCCAGAGCGGCACCCGTGGCGTGGTAGCGACCATGCATTCGAGCCAGCATCAGGCCCAAAGCAATGCCGGGCAGATCCACCAGGCCGTGCAGGCCCTGGGCAAAATCAGCGATGCGGTGACGGTGATCAGCGACATGAACCTGCAAATCGCCAGCGCCGCCGAACAGCAAAGCGCGGTGGCAGAAGAGGTCAATCGCAACGTCTCCGCGATCCGAACCGTCACCGAAACCCTCACCGGCCAAGCCACCGAATCGGCAGCCATCAGCAGCCAGCTCAATGCTTTGGCCAGCCAGCAAATGAAGTTGATGGATCAGTTCAAGGTCTAAATAACACCACACCTCACTGTGGGAGGGGGCTGGCCCTCGCTCAATCCTTTCCCAGTGTTGGTATCGCAATGCGGCTACTGGACTTGACTTCACGCAAAGCCAGGCTGGACTGGATGGACGCAATCCCCACCTGACGCCTGAGCACCTGCTCGACGAAGTCGCTGTAGCTATCAAGATCCTTCGCCAACACCTGCAACACATAATCGGCATCGCCAGTGATCTTGTGACAGGCCAACACCTGCGGTAATTGCGCAATCACTGCCTCAAAGGCGTCGGGCGCATGGTCGGCGTGGGTCGAAAAACGGATATGCACAAACGCCATGATATCCAACCCCAGCATGCGTCGATCAAGGTTGGCTTGATAGCCCGTTATGACGCCCGCCTCCTCCATTCTCTTACGCCTTCGCCAACAAGGCGTCAGGCTTGACGACAGTCGTTCACTGAGCTCGGCGTTGGAAATACTCGCATCCTCCTGCAGCAGCTCAAGGATAGCGAGGTCGGTTTGGTCGAGGCTGATGCGTTTGGAAATTTTTTTCTGCATAACGCCATTCCTGAGTAAAAACACCCGATAAATCTACTAATCATCGAAAACAAAGCAAAGAAATCGCCTCCTGGCCAGAACAGAATATTTGCACTGGCTCACATTAACGGATGCGCAGAATGTTTACAGTTTTTAGTGATTCCCACCGTTTGCACCACGGCACAGAATTAAAAGACGGCGTACTCAAACCGTCGTTCGAACAGCCCAGTCGAGCCGATACCGTCCATGACCGCGTCAAGCAGGTCGGCCTTGGCCAGATCATCGAACCGCGCGCATTTGACCGATCGTGCTACGTCAACGCGCACAGCGAGCGCTATGTCAGTTTTCTGGAAAGCGCGTGGACACAATGGCGCGCAACCGGACGCACTCACGATGCTTTGCCGCTGGTATGGCCCGTGCGCGACCTGGCCAATGATCAAGTACCGACCTTCATCGACGGCAAGCTGGGTTTCTACGCCATGGATGCCGGCTCCCCGATTACTGCAACCACCTGGCAAGCCGTAAAAACCAGTGCCGATATCGCCCTCACTGGACTTGCCCTGATCGATGAAGGCCACGACAGCGCTTTCGCACTGTGTCGCCCGCCGGGACATCACGCAGCGCGCGAATACATGGGTGGCTACTGCTACCTCAATAACGCGGCCATTGCCGCACAGCAAGCCATTACCCAAGGCGCCAAACGTGTCGCGGTATTGGATGTCGATTTTCATCATGGCAATGGTACACAGAACATTTTCTACGACCGCAGTGACGTGATGTTCGTCTCGCTGCATGGCGAGCCGTCCGTTTCCTATCCCTACTACTCAGGCTTCAGCACCGAAGTCGGCGCCGGCCTCGGCGAGGGGTTCAACCACAACTACCCCTTGCCCAAAGGCACCACCTGGGAAAGCTACTGCAACGCCCTGCTCCATGCCTGCAAGAAGCTCCAGCACTTTGCGCCAGAGGTGCTGGTGATTTCACTGGGAGTCGACACATTCAAGGACGATCCCATCAGCCACTTCCTGCTGGAAAGCGAGGATTTCATCGGGATCGGAGAGCTTATTGCCAGCGTTGGCTGCCCCACCCTGTTCGTGATGGAAGGGGGTTACATGGTCGATGAAATCGGCATCAACGCCGTCAACGTGCTGCACGGATTCGAGAGCAAACGCAACTGAGCCATCCCTCGCTCAACGGCCTTCAATTCTGCAACGGAGAATAAAAACATGACGCTGTTTATAGATGTCGATGATGCTGCACGCCTGTTCACCCAAGTAGGCATCCGACGCGCTATCCGCGACATGGCGACCTACATCAACGCCGACTACGCACGCTGGTCGCAATTTGATAAATCGCCACGCACCGCCAACCACTCGGCAGCAGGTGTCATCGAACTGATGCCCACCGACGATGGCCAGCAGTATTCATTCAAATACGTGAACGGCCACCCGCACAACGGCCAGCAGAGCCTGCTGACGGTCATGGCCTTCGGTGTTCTGGCCGAGGTGCAGAGTGGCTATCCCACCCTGCTCAGCGAACTGACCTTGACCACCGCCGTGCGTACCGCCGCAACGTCCGCGCTGGTGGCGCAATCGCTGGCTCGCTCGAATGCGACCTCGATGGCTCTCATCGGTAACGGTGCCCAGAGTGAATTTCAGGCGCTCGCTTTTCATGAAATGTTGGGCATCAGCGAAATCCGCATCTTCGATATCGATCACGACGCGTCCCTCAAGTTGAAGCACAACCTCGCGATGTTCCCGGACATTGAAGTCATTCTGGTCAGCTCCGTGAAGGAAGCGGTCAAAGGCGCAGATATCGTCACCACGGTCACGGCCGACAAAGCCTATGCAACGATTCTGACCCCCGACATGATCGAGCCCGGCATGCACATCAATGCGGTCGGCGGTGACTGCCCGGGTAAAACCGAACTGCATGCCGATATCCTGCGCAAAGCTCGGGTCATCGTCGAATTCGAGCCGCAAACACGCATTGAGGGCGACATTCAGCAACTGGAAGCCGATTCCCCCGTGATCGAATTTTTCCGGATTGCGCAGGGCGAAGTGGCCGGACGCGAAAACGATATGCAGGTGACTGTCTTCGATTCGGTGGGCTTTGCCCTGGAAGACTTTTCGTCACTGCGCTACCTCAATGATCTGGCTCAGGCACAGCAAATCGGTCAACGCATCCACCTGGTACCGACGCCGGCCAACATCAAAAATCTCTTTCAACTGCTGGATCCGCAACCGGCCAAAGCCTCGCGTCTGCGCACCGTCAACTGATCGGTAATGACCGCCCCCAGCCACTTGGCGAGGGGGCCATTCACCCTCCAGGCATGTCTGTGATTGGCCGCTGCCTCTTTAACAAGAACGCCCGATACCTACTTTCTGCCAAAACTCAAAAACATAAAATCAAGAGGTTTTGCAATGAAATCGAATCCCTCCGGGCTGCTTGAACAGCCCGCGCTGCAGCGCACGCTGAGCAATCGTCACATCCAGTTGATGGCCATGGGCGGTGCCATCGGTACCGGCCTGTTCATGGGCTCCGGGAAGATCATCGCCCTCTCCGGGACGTCGATCATCCTCATCTACATGATCATCGGACTGTTCGTGTTTTTCGTCATGCGTGCCATGGGCGAAATGCTCCTGTCCAACCTCAACTTCAAAACTTTCGCCGACTTCGCCGGTGCCTACCTCGGCCCGCGCGCGGCATTCTTCCTCGGCTGGTCGTACTGGCTGAGCTGGAGCGTGGCGGTGATTGGCGATGCCGTCGTGGTCGGCGGATTTTTCCAGTATTGGTTTCCCGACGTACCGGCGTGGATACCCGCCGTCGGGATGCTGGCGACCCTTTTCGCGCTCAACGTGTTGACGGTCAGGTTGTTCGGTGAGGTGGAGTTCTGGTTCGCAATCATCAAGATTATTGCGGTGGTAACCCTGATCGGAGTCAGCAGCGTGCTGATTGCCAACTCATTCGTTTCCCCCAGTGGCGTCACCGCGTCCCTGAGTCACCTGGTGGATAAACAGGCGGCGTTCCCTAACGGCTTGTTCGGCTTCTTCGCCGGCTTTCAAATGGCGATTTTCTCCTTCGCTGGCACCGAGTTGATCGGCACAGCCGCCGCCGAAACTCGATCTCCGGAGAAAACCCTGCCCAAGGCAATCAACTCGATTCCGCTGCGGATCATCTTGTTCTACGTGCTGGCCCTGATCTGCATCATTGCTGTGACGTCCTGGCAGCAGGTGTCTGCAATCAAGAGCCCCTTTGTCGAGCTGTTTCTTGTAGCGGGGTTCCCCGCAGCAGCCGGTATCGTCAACTTTGTGGTACTGACTTCTGCGGCATCATCGGCAAACAGCGGCGTATTTTCATCGAGCCGTATGCTGTTCGGGTTGGCCAACCAAGATAACGCACCACGAGTATTCCGACGGCTATCGAGTAACAGCGTGCCTCTGTTGAGCCTGGCGTTCACGACGTTGCTGATGCTGGTGGGTGTATTGGTGCTGTTCGTCGTTCCGGAAGTCATGACAGCATTTACTATCGTCTCTACCGTGTCGGCGATCCTGGTGATTTTCACTTGGTCGACGATCCTTGCGTCTTATATTGCCTATCGCAAAAAACGCCCTGACCTGTATGAAAAGTCGGCTTACAAGATGCCTGGCGGGGTGCCGATGGCCTGGTTTTCCCTGGCGTTCCTGGGCTTTGTGCTCTGCCTGCTGGCGTTGCGACCTGATACCCGTATCGCCCTGATGGTCATGCCGGGATGGTTCGTGTGGCTGGCAATTGCTTATCAGTTGACTCGCGCCTTGAAGCCAACGTCTGACGCTGTTCCTGGCAGGCAGAACGCGACAATCGCGCAGCCCTAGTGAAACTCGGACTCACCAAGAGCTGCCTGGTATGTACCCGCGCTATCGGGAGCCAATCCTAATACTTGTAGGAGCGAGCTTGCTCGCGAAAAACGCCCAGACAACGCGTTCATTCTGGATAAACGAGTGGGCCTGAGTTCTTCGCGAGCAAGCTCGCTCCTACAAAAACCTTAGAGACCGGTCCAGGCTTGGACGAACGGTGTCAGGTCTTCCTTCGGCGCGGTGCGCGGCGGGTTCTGGGGGGTGCCCAGGTAGAGGAAGCCAATCACTTCCTCGCCGGGTACCAGCCCCAGGCCTTTGGCGACGTGGGCCGAGTAGGACAACTCACCCGTGCGCCACACGGCACCAATCCCCTGGGCATACGCCGCCAGCAGAATGCCGTGGGCCGCGCAGGCGGCTGCCAGCAGTTGTTCGGATTTGGGCACCTTGAAGTGCTCCTGCAGACGGGCAATCACCACCACTACCAGCGGCGCGCGCAACGGGCCGTTCTGGGCTTTGTCGATGGCGGCTTGGGGAGCGTCGGCATCCTGCAGGCGCGCAGCTTCGGCGAGCAGCGTGCCCATCCGCTCACGGGCCGTGCCTTCCACGGTGAGGAAGCGCCACGGGCGCAGTTGGCCGTGGTCGGGCGCACGCATGGCGGCGGCGAACAGCACGTCGCGCTGCTCCTGGGTCGGTGCCGGTTCCAGCAGACGCGGCACGGAAACACGGTTGAGCAAAGCGTCGAGAGCCTGCATTGGCCACCTCCAGAAAAAAATGTGCGCTCATTCTAGCGGAATGAATCGGGATGCCACCAAACGATAATTGCTCTTATTCAAACTGCCCCGCCCTGTTAGACTTTGCCCCCACATTTTCCGCCTTCGTTCAGGAAACTCGATGTTCCGTTCGCTACTTCACCTGTGCGCAGCGTTGATGGCCCTGGGCCTGACCGCCTGCGACGACGCCCCGCAGTTTACCCAGGCCGAGCCGGGTGAAGCGCGCGCTGGCGGTGCTACCACGGTAAACAAGCGCGACCAGAACGCTTTCTCCCTGCCCTCGGCCAACCTGGCGCCCACCCGCCGCCTGGACTTCAGCGTCGGCAACAGTTTCTTTCGCAGCCCCTGGGTGATCGCGCCCTCGACCACCACCGCGCGTGACGGCCTCGGCCCGCTGTTCAATACCAACGCGTGCCAGAACTGCCATATCAAGGATGGCCGGGGCCACCCGCCGCTGGCCGATGCGCCCAATGCCGTATCGATGCTGGTCCGCTTATCTATCCCGGATGCTGCACCTTACGCCAAACTCATCGAACAGCTCGGCGTAGTGCCCGAGCCGGTCTACGGCGGGCAACTGCAGGACATGGCCGTGCCCGGCGTGGCGCCGGAAGGCAAGGTGCGGGTCGATTACACACCGGTCAACGTTCAGTTCAAGGACGGCACGGTGGTCGAGTTACGCAAGCCCGAGCTGCAGATCACCCAGCTCGGCTACGGCCCGATGCACCCCGACACACGTTTCTCTGCACGCATCGCCCCGCCGATGATCGGCCTGGGGCTGCTCGAAGCCATCAGCGACGCCGATATTCTGCGCAACACCGATCCGAAAACCGCTGACCGTGAGGCCATCGTCGGCCGGGCGAATCGGGTGTGGGATGACGCCGCGCAAAAAACCGTGCTGGGGCGATTTGGCTGGAAAGCCGGGCAACCCAACCTCAATCAACAAAATGTTCACGCGTTTTCTGGTGATATGGGCCTCACCACCTCCCTGAGACCCTTCGATGACTGCACCGACGCCCAAGTCGCCTGCAAACAGGCACCCAACGGCAACGGCCCCGAAGGCGAGCCGGAAGTCAGCGACAACATCCTGCGCCTGGTGCTGTTCTATACGCGTAACCTCGCCGTGCCGGTGCGCCGCGACGTCAACGCGACGCAGGTGCTGGCCGGCAAAAACCTGTTTTACCAGGCCGGCTGCCAGGGATGTCATAAGCCGACGTTCACCACGGCCGCCAACGCCGCCGAACCTGAGCTGGCCAACCAAGTGATCCGCCCCTACAGCGACTTGCTGCTGCACGACATGGGCGAAGGGCTTGCCGACAACCGTACCGAATTTAAGGCCGGTGGCCGCGACTGGCGTACCCCGCCGTTGTGGGGCATCGGCCTGACGCAAACCGTGAGTGGTCACACCCAGTTCCTGCATGACGGCCGCGCCCGCAACCTGCTCGAAGCCGTGCTCTGGCATGGCGGGCAAGCGCAAGCGGCGCAGCAGCATGTGTTGTCGTTCAACGCCGAGCAGCGCGCCGCGTTGCTGGCGTTCCTGAATTCTCTATAAGCTTTGCCCCAATTACAGAAGGGAGCTCGACATGTTCCGTCCCAAGTTGTTGTTCACCAGCCTGGCCGCCCTTGCCCTCGGCGCCTGCTCGCCCCAGGACCCGCAAGCGGTGACCTCGGCGGCCATCGCCAAGCAAGTCATCCTGCCCACTTACAGCCGCTGGGTTGAAGCCGACCGCCAACTGGCCGTCAGCGCCCTGGCCTACTGCCAGGGCAAAGAAAGCCTGGACACCGCCCGTGCCGACTTCCTCCACGCGCAAAAAGCCTGGGCCGAGTTGCAACCGCTGCTGATCGGCCCGCTGGCTGAAGGCAACCGCGCATGGCAAGTGCAGTTCTGGCCGGACAAGAAAAACCTGGTGGGTCGCCAGGTCGAACAGTTGGTCGCCAGCCAGCCACAGATCGACGGCGCCGCCCTCGCTAAATCCAGCGTGGTGGTGCAAGGCCTGTCGGCCTACGAATATATCCTCTACGACGCCAAGCCTGACGTCGCCGACGAAGCCCAGAAAGCCCGTTACTGCCCGCTGCTGATGGCCATCGGCGAACGCCAGAAAGCCCTGGCCGAAGAGATCCTGGCCAGCTGGAACAGCACCGACGGCATGCTGGCGCAGATGAGCAAGTTTCCGAACCAGCGCTACGCCGATTCCCACGAAGCGATTGCCGACCTGCTGCGCGTGCAAGTGACCGCCCTGGATACCCTGAAGAAAAAACTCGGCACGCCGATGGGCCGCCAGACCAAGGGCATCCCGCAACCGTTCCAGGCCGATGCCTGGCGCAGCCAGTCGTCCCTGCAGAGCCTGGAAGCCAGCCTCGCGGCGGCCCAGACCGTATGGGTAGGCGTCGACAACAAAGGCCTGCGCGGCCTGTTGCCGGCCGATCAGAAAGCCCTGGCCGACAAGATCGACGCCGCGTATGCCGCGTCATTGAAACTGTTCGCCAGCAACCAGCGTTCCCTCAACGAACTGTTGAACGATGACGCCGGGCGCCAGCAGCTCAATGATCTCTACGACAGCCTCAACGTGGTCCATCGCCTGCATGAAGGCGAGTTGGCCAAGGCGCTGGGCATCCAACTGGGCTTCAACGCCAACGACGGTGACTGATGATGCTCAGGCGACAGGCTTTGGCGGTAGGCAGCGTGCTGCTCAGTGCATTGACGTTGGGCGGCTGGACGCTGTTCAAGCAGAAAGACAAGAGCCCCCTGCTGCTGTCGGCGCGCGATGACGCCGACGGCAAGCACTACGCCGTCGGTTATCGCCTGGACGGCACGCAGGTGTTCGCCACCCAGGTCGGCCAGCGCTGTCACGACATCGTCAACCACCCGACGCTGCCGATTGCGCTGTTCGTCGCCCGCCGCCCGGGCACCGAGAGTTACCTGGTCGACCTGCGTGACGGCGCGCTCCTGCAAACCATCACCTCGAACCCCAATCGCCACTTCTATGGGCACGCGGTGATCCACAAGAGCGGTGACTGGCTGTACGCCACCGAGAACGACACGTCCGACCCCGGCCGTGGCTTGCTCGGCGTGTACCGGTTCGAAGACGAGCGGTTGGTGCACAGCGCAGAAATTTCCACCCATGGCATCGGCCCGCACCAGGTCTCTTGGATGCCCGATGGCGAAACCCTGGTGGTGGCCAACGGCGGCATTCGCACCGAAGCCGAAAGCCGTGTGGAGATGAACCTCAACGCCATGGAACCGAGCCTGGTGCTGATGCACCGCGACGGCAGCCTGATCAGCAAGGAAACCCTGGGCCAGCAGATGAACAGCGTGCGCCATATGGGAATCGCCAGCGATGGCACCATCTTCACCGGGCAGCAGTTCATGGGGCCGTCCCAGGAGCGGTCCGAGTTGCTCGCGATCAAGCGTCCGGGCCAGCCGTTCGTGGCCTTTGCAGTGGCCGATGCGCAGTTGCAGGCGATGGGGCACTACACCGCCAGCGTCGCGGTGCACAGTGAGCTGCGGCTGGTGGCGTTGACGGCGCCGCGTGGTAATCGGTTTTTTATCTGGGACATGGACAGTGGCGAGTTGCGCCTGGACGGCCCGCTGCCCGATTGCGCCGGGGTCGGCGCGGTGGCGGACGGCTTTGTCGTGACCTCGGGCCAGGGGCGCTGCCGCCTCTACGATTGCCGTCAGAAACAGCCGGTAGCGACGCCGCTGACCTTGCCTGCAGGGTTATGGGATAACCACCTGCACCTTATGACGTAACCACCCGCCTCGATCTCAAGGCTCCTGCGCCGACGCCCAGGAGCCTAGCCGCCGACAACCACCAACGCCTGGCACATCGCCTACGCAGTCTGTGGAATTGCTTCTCATCCGAGAGACTTGTCCCACAACAACTTGCGAAGCTACCCCTTATCCCCTTCCTCGTTCTGACGAAGACTGCGGCGCTCAGCGCAGTGCCGCCTGGTCGTGCGTGCTCGCGCGTCGTTAACCCTGCACACGTCTTCACAAGGACTCCATTATGACCATGCCGGGCCGCCGGATGATTATCATGCTCAGCCTCGTTCTGTCAGTCGTGCTGATGCTCGCCGGCTACAAGACGTACTGGATTTATCAGCAACTGCAGCTTTTGCATGGGCCAACGCCACCCGTCAGTGTGGCGACGTCCAATGCCTTTGAAATCCCCTGGCAGCGCCAAATGCCTGCCGCGGGCACGCTCAAGGCGTTGCAAGGTATCAACCTGAGCACTGAGGTGCCCGGTGTCGTCACACAGTTGCACTTTGAGTCAGGGCAAAGGGTCGAGGCTGGACAGACCCTGCTGCAGCTCGAGCACCAAACCCAACAGGCAGAGTTGGACGTGGCAAAGGCCGACCAGCGCCTGGCCCGTCAGAACTTTGAGCGCGGTCGAAAACTGGTGGACATCAGCGCCATCTCCAAAGGCGAATTCGATCGGCTCGGTGCTGAACTCAACCGCAACACTGCCCTCGTTGCACAGCGCACCGCAGCGCTGGAAAAGAAACACATCACCGCCCCTTTCACCGGCACCATCGGCATCCGCCAGGTCAACGTGGGTGATTACCTGCAAAGTACCCAGGTTATCGCCAGCCTGCAGGACACACGCCGCCTTTACGTGGACTTTTATGTGCCCGAGCAAGCCGTTCAACTGATCAGGATCGGGCAGCCGGTTCAGGTTGAGGTCTCGGCACGCCCAGGCACCTTCAGCATCGCCGAGGTGAGCGCCATCAACCCGATCGTCGATGACAGCACGCGAAATGTGCTGGTGCGCGCGACGCTGCCCAACCCACGCGACGACCTGCTCCCGGGAATGTTCGCCCATTTACGGGTGCTGCTGGACGAACCGACTGCGCAAACCGTGATCCAGGAAAGTGCGATCGCTTTCAACCCTTATGGTCAGTACGTTTACGTGATAACCCGAGGCAACAACGGCGAGCCGCAGGCCTCCGATAACGGCGATACACCGCAACTGATAGCCGAGCAGCGCTTGATCGAAACGGGCGAGCGTCGCAATGGCCTGGTGGTGGTTTCCAAGGGGCTGAGCAAGGGCGAACAGGTGGTCACCGCCGGCCAGCTCAAACTGAAACACGGCACACCCGTGCGGATCAGCATTGACCGAAGCCAGCCGGATGGGCAGCCGATGCCACATCAGGAGGGCGCAGAATGACCTTCACCGACCGGTTCATCCGTCGCCCGGTACTGGCCGTGGTGGTCAGTCTGTTGATCGTGCTGCTGGGCTGTCAGGCCTACGAAAAACTGCAGCTGCGCCAGTTTCCGCAGATGCAGAACGCGCTGATCACTGTCACCACCGTCGCCCCGGGTCTGAGTGCGCACACCATCCAGAGTTACATCACACAACCCTTGCAACAAAGCCTGGCCAGCGCACAGGGCATCGACTATATGACGTCTTCCAGTCGCCAGAATATCTCGATTATCTCTATCTATAGTCGGCTCGACGCCGACAGTGACCGCTTGTTCACCGAGCTGCTGGCCAAGTCCAATGAAGTCAGGAACCAGTTGCCCAGCGGGATTGAGGATCCGGTGCTGAGCAAAGTTGCCGTGGACAGCACCGCACTGATGTACCTGAGTTTTTCCAGCAAAACCATGAACAATGCTCAGATCACGGACTACCTGCAGCGCGTGGTCCAGCCGCGACTGGTGACACTGCCGGGCATGGCGCAAGCGCAGATCATCGGCAGCCAGAGCTTCGCCATGCGCCTGTGGCTCGACCCGATAAAACTCGCAGGGTTTGGTCTGAGCGCCGCTGACGTGACCCAGGCAATCAGACGCTACAACGTACAATCTGTCGCGGGGGACCTTACCGGCGAATATGTCGTCACCAGTGCGACCACCAACACCGAACTGCAATCGGCCGAGGGGTTCAGTGCGATTCCCGTGAAAACCGACGGCGACAATCAGGTGCGCCTGGGAGACGTCGCACGCGTGGAGCTGGGCTCGCAAAATTACGATAGTTTCAGCACCTTCAATGGCACCCCTGCGGTTTATATCAGTATTCAAGCCACACCCGACGCCAACCCCCTGGAGTTAGGCAAGCGTGTCCGCGAACTGATCCCACACCTGCAATCGCAGCTCCCACCCGACTTGCATTCGGATATCGCTTACGATTCGACGCTTTACATCAATGCCTCGATCGACCAAGTGCTGTCCAGCCTGGTAGAAGCCGTACTGATTGTAGTGTTGGTGGTGTTTTTGTTCCTGGGCTCCTTGCGCTCGGTGATCATTCCCGTCATCACCATTCCGCTGTCGCTGATTGGCACCTTGTTCCTCATGCAGCTGATGGGCTATTCCATCAACGTCCTGACGCTGCTGGCCATGGTTCTGGCGATCGGCCTGGTAGTCGATGACGCCATCGTGATGATGGAAAACATTCACCGCCACATCGAACAGGGTAAGTCCCCACTTGAGGCCGCGATCAAGGGGGCAAGAGAGGTTTGCATCCCGGTGGTGTCGATGACCATCACGCTGGCCGCAGTCTATACACCCATCGGTTTCATGCAGGGCCTGACCGGGGCGCTGTTCAAAGAGTTCGCCCTGACCCTGGCCGGCGCTGTGGTGATTTCCGGGATCGTGGCGTTGACGCTGTCACCGATGATGTGTGCCATTTTGCTGCGCCCTGAAACACAGCCACAGGGCCTGACGCGGGTGCTGGACCGATTCTTCAACGCGTTGAAAACGCGCTATCAGCGCCGTCTGCACCAGATCATGCAAGCGCAGTCCGTGGTAGTGGTATTCGCCGCGCTCGTACTCTGCCTGATCCCCGTCATGCTCACGTTCACCCTCTCGGAGTTGGCGCCCGACGAGGACAAGGGCCTGATTTTTATCCTGTCCAATGCGCCCCAACCGACCAACCTGGCGTACCTGAACCGCTACACCCAGGACTTTATCGAACCGTTCAAAACCTTTCCCGAATACCAGGCATCCTTCCAGATCAATGGCCTGGACGGCGTACATTCAGGCGTTGGCGGCTTCCTGCTCAAACCCTGGGAGGAACGTGAACGTACACAGATGAGCGTCCTGACACCCTTGCGTGAAAAACTCGACAACAACCCCGGCCTGCAAGTCTTCGCGTTCAATCTGCCTTCCTTGCCAGGCACAGGTGAAGGGCTGCCCTTTGGCTTTGTCATCAGCTCCCAGCAGGACCACAACTCGATGATCGGCGTGGCCGAGCGCATCAAACAACGCGCGATCGACTCAGGAAAATTTGCCTACGTGGATATCGACCTGGCCTTCGACCGACCTGAAGTAACGGTCGAAATTGACCGGACCAAGGCCGCCCAGATGGGCGTGTCCATGGAGGATCTGGACCTGACCTTGAGCACCCTGCTGGCTGAAGCGGAAATCAACCGATTCAGTATTGACGGTCATCTCTACAAAGTGATTGCTCAAGTGGAGCGCAGCTATCGGGACAACCCCGCCTGGCTGAGCCAGTACGCAGTCAAAAACGCCAAGGGCCAATTACTGCCCTTGTCGACGCTGACCACAGTCTCCAGCCCACAGGTTCGGCCACGGCAGTTGAATCAGTTTCAACAGCTCAATTCAGTCACGGTGTCGGCCTTTCCGATTGTGGGTATGAGCAACGCACTGCAGACCCTGCAAACCATCGCCCAGGAGGAGGCGCCAGCGGGCTATACCTTCGATTACCGCAACGCGACACGTCAGTTCGTGCAGGAGGGAAATGCGCTATGGGGCACGTTTGGCCTGGCGTTGGCGTTCATCGGCCTGGTATTGGCGGCGCAGTTTGAAAGCCTGCGCGATGCCCTGGTGATACTGGTGACGGTGCCGCTGTCGGTATGCGGTGCATTGGTCGCACTGTTTCTGGGTTGGTCCACCCTGAATATCTACACGCAAATCGGGCTGGTCACGTTAATCGGCTTGATCAGCAAGCACGGCATCCTGATCGTCGAGTTCGCCAATCAACTGCGCAAGGAAAAAGGCCTGTGCGCGCGCGCTGCGGTCGAACAAGCGGCTGCGATTCGCCTGCGGCCGATTCTGATGACGACGCTGGCAACGGTGATGGGCGTCGTCCCGCTGATTTTTTCCAGCGGTGCGGGTGCGGTCAGTCGGTTCGATATCGGCATGGTGATCGCCACCGGCATGTCGATTGGTACCCTATTTACCCTGTTCGTCCTGCCGACGGTGTACACGGCGCTGACCAAAGCTGACAACGTGCCCTCTCAATAGCGTGATCGGTGAGTGCGCCTTCAGTTCACTGCAGTGACTTGCGCTCACCCGATTGCCCCCGCTGAGTCCCAAAAAAAAGGGCCTCGCATCGCGAAGCCCTTCCTGGGGGGTTCAATCGTTTCAACTCTGCGGCCTCATCGCTTGAGACATCCCGAACATGAATAACAGCAATTCATGATCGGGTTTGGCCGCCACACTGACCTTGGCGACACGTGGCTGCAGGCATAGCCCACCGCCTTGCGCCGCACTGAGTACCTGTGTGCGAGGCTGTTCCCACGCAGCCAGGGCGAGGGCTGCAATGCCCAACGCCCCGACCAGGAACACACCTCGTGCTATTTCTAGCTTCATCTGGTTAAACCCTTGATAGCGCTGCCAAACGCCGTCTCATAAAAGTAGCTGAGTTTTTTCCAGTCGGTATCGTTCCACGACGAATGGCGGCGCAATTGCAGCATGTCGTGGGAGGCGGCCCGATAAGCGGTCAAGCGCTGGCGACATTTTTCAAAGTCCAGCAACGCCACTTCCACGGTCACCGCATCGCCCTCGCCGGTGACCCGTACGAAGATGTGCTTGATATACAGGCAACCATGCTGCCAGCGCCCTTTGTGCATGCGCGCCAGGGTCCCGGCCAGCTCCTTGAGCAGGCGTTCATGCACCTCTTCGCCGTATTGCTCGCGACCACCGGCGGCGTACCAGTTTTCGATCTCGTCGAAACCGTCCAGCGAAGCGGTGACCAGCAAGGCTTTCCATTGATGCTCGGGGTCGCGTCGCGCTTCGCAAAACACCATCTCCGGCACCCGTACATCGAGCAAGCGCAGGCCCCTGAGGGCATCACGTTCACGCAACACGGTCGGACGTCCAAACGGATGCAGCCAACTGCGGTAGATGTGGCCGGTCTGGCGCTTGCAGTAGAGCAAACGGCCGTTGGGGCTGACCACCCGCTGTACGCCACTTTCACCGCCACGCCGACGATTGGGCTCTTCCACCCATTCGCCCTGCTGGCGCCAGAAAAAATCAAATCGTTCTTCGGGAGCTACATGACTGCCGACTACGCACTCAACTGCCATCCTGTTACCTCTTACGCAATACATAGACTCGCCACATGGCGTAGAGCGGCATGAAGTCCAGGGATTCCTGGACCCGGAAACCGGCCTGCTCGAATTCTGCCTCGACAGTAGCAGCCGGTAACACAAACCGGTTTTGGTAACCTTCCTGCTCACCTTTCTTACGACGACGCACTTCGGCGCGCTTGCGTTTCCAAGCCTTGAAATTGCCATCCACCCACAGCGAGATAATCACGCTGTCACGGGTAACACGTTGAAACTCCCGCAGTATTGTCATCCTGTGCGCTGGGTCACCGATGTGGTGCATCAAGCGCATGCAGAAAATACTGTCGACCGAATTATCTGGCAGATCGATATCAAAGGCAGATGTCTGCAAAGGACGTACCCGTTTCACCACTTCCGGCGGTTGGGCCACCGTGGCGACCTTCAACATCGACGCCGAATTGTCGGCCCCGATAATCACGCGGTTGGGTTTCTCGGCCAGCAACGGCCAGAATCGCCCTGCACCACACGGCAGGTCTAACACCAGGCTTGGCTCACCGGCCATGGCCAGCGCCGCGCGCGCCAGCTGCTCGTCGCGTTTGTGGGACCACCGGCGGGCCAGATTGTCCTGATGCTTGAGCAAATAGCGGTGAGCGTGGTTATCGTCGTACTTTTCAGAAAACTCTAACTTGATCGGCGAAGGCATCTTACATCTCCAATTACTGATGCCTACAACCCTAAGCAGCGAACTGTGATCAACAAGTCAACTCGTTGTGAAAAACTTGTCCTGTCCAATTGCATACATTTCAAGACTTTACAGAAACATTCAGTAGCATCGGGCCATCTTCGCTGAAAAACCGGCGTCGTGCAGCAGCAAAGTGACAGACTGAACGGTCAGGTTTTGACTTGAGCCAATTCGACATGAAAACGGCAACCATTGGGCTCCATGGTGCTCAGGGTCACGCTCCAGCCTTGGTTCTCACAGATGCGCTGCACCAGCGACAAGCCCAAGCCCAGCCCCTCGCCGCGCTTCTCGCTGCCCCGCACAAACGGCTCGAACATCGCCTCACGCTTGTCTTCAGGAATGCCCACGCCGGAATCCTCCACCACAAAACCGCTGGGCTCCAGGGTGAGGCGGATAAACCCTTGCTCGGTGTAATGCAGTGCATTGCGCAACAGATTGCCCATCACCGCATGCAGGAAGGTGGTGTTGTAGCGTGTGTCCAGCGGATTGCCGGGGCAGTAGATCAGTTCAAGGCCCTTTTGCTCGATGGGCCCGCGCCAGATCCCGAGCAGGTCCTCAGCCACCTGTGTCAGGTTGACCTGGGCCGACATGGCGGCATCGTCATGCTGGGCACGGGCGAGCATCAGGAAGGTCTGCACCAGCTCGCGCATTTCTTCACAGGCCCGGGCGATTCGCTGGACCTGGTTACGCCCCCGTTGATCGATTGCCGGGTTCTCCAGCAACAGCTCGCAGGAACTGGCCAGCACCATCAAGGGGGTGCGCAATTCATGGCTCACATCGCTGGTAAACAACTGTTCGCGAGACAGCGCCTGGCGCAAGCGACCCAGGGTGGCATCGAACGCCACCGCCAACTCACCCACTTCGTCGGCCGCATAATCCGGTGCCAGAGGCGGGGCAAGCCCGAGCAACTGGTCGCGATGGCGCACCTGGCGCGCCAGCCGTACCACCGGCGCCATCACCTTGCGCGCCAGCACCCAGCCGAGAAACACCGCCAACGCCAGGCTGAGCACGAAGCCCACCAGCACCACGGCAAACAGGACGCGCTCGCGCTCTTCGAAATCGCTCTGGTCCTGCAGCAGCACATAACGCCGGCCATCGATCACCTCGACCATGGCGTGGTATGACAGCGACTCGCGAAACACTTCATGAAAGCCTGGGTCCAGATGCCGCAGGTCCTTGGGCAGCTCGAAATCGCCGGGGCCGCCGCTGAAATAAAACAACTGGTCGGGCTCGGGGCGGTGTCGCCAGTCTTCCATGCTGTCCATCAACAGCAGCCGTTGCAGATCGCCGCCCAGGCCCGCCGAAATCAACTTCTCTTCCACCAGGTGCACCGTCGCGACGATGCCCATGGCGAAAGCCCCCGCTACCAACGCGCTCATCAAGGCAAAGGCGATGATGATCCGCTGGGCAAGGCTTTGCTTAAACTCCATCACGGCCCTCGGCGAGGCGATAACCCACACCGTGCACCGTTTGCAGCAGCGGCTTGGCGAAAGGTTTGTCGATCACTTGGCGCAATTGGTGAACGTGGCTGCGCAGGCTGTCGCTGTCCGGGCAATCATCGCCCCACAAGGCTTCTTCGAGAATTTCCCGACGCAATACGTGCGGGCTTTTCTGCATCAATACTGCCAGCAGCTTCAGGCCGACCGGGTTGAGCTTGAGCATGCGCCCTTCGCGCGTGACCTCCAGGGTGTCGAGGTCGTAATGCAGGTCGCCCACTTGCAACACACGCCGCCCGCCACCCTGGGCCCGGCGCAGCACCGCTTCGATGCGCGCGGCCAGTTCGGACAAGGCGAACGGCTTGAGCAGGTAGTCATCGGCCCCGGACTTGAAGCCCTGCAGCCGGTCGTCCAACTGGTCGCGGGCGGTGAGCATGATCACCGGGGTGTCGCGGCGTGCATCTTCACGCAGGCGTTTGCACAGGGTGTAGCCATCGATGCCGGGCAGCATGATGTCGAGCACGATCAAGTCGTAATGCTCGGTGGCGGCCAGGTGCAGGCCCGACAAACCGTCCTGCGCACAGTCCACTGTGTAGCCTTTGAGCCCCAGGTAATCGGCCAGGTTGGCCAGAATATCGCGGTTGTCTTCAACCAATAAAATTCGCATGGGCAGTGTCTCCGTACGCGGTAACGGCCGTGTTGGCTCGCGCAGCTTAAGGCCAAGTGCGGCTCAGGGATAGAGCGGCGAGCCCCGTCGATAAAGGTTTTCAACTGATTGGGCAGCCAAACGAGTTTTTCACTATAGCTTCACAAACTGACTACAGTGTCAGCGTGAAGATCGCCGCCATTGATAAAAGGAAATTTGACATGGGGCTCCCCAAAACCGCGCCTGTGCGCTATTTGCTGTTGATAACCGGCGCCTGGCTGGTTGTTTTCCTGCTCACCCGTAGCGTGCTGCTCATCACTCACCTGGATGAAGTCGGCGGTAACCTGCTGCCGGTGTTCGGCGTGGGCTTGCTCTACGACTTCGGCTTCCTGGCCTACGCGGCGTTACCGCTGGGGCTGTACCTGTTGCTGTGCCCGCCGGCGCTGTGGCGCCGTCGCGGTCATCGCTGGTTCCTGCAAGCGCTGCTCACGGTGAGCCTGTTCGCGATGCTGTTCACGTCGGTGGCCGAATGGCTGTTCTGGGATGAATTCGGCGTGCGCTTCAACTTCATCGCCGTTGATTACCTGGTGTACTCCGACGAGGTGTTGAACAACCTGCTGGAGTCCTACCCGATCGGCAAGCTGCTCAGCCTGCTGGCGATGCTCGCGCTGATCCTCAGCGTGGCCCTGCGCAAGCCCTTCAACGCCGCGATGGCCGCGCCCCTGCCGGCGCTGCGTGGCCGGTTGGTGAATGCCGTGGCCTTACTGGTGGTCGCCGGCCTCAGCCTGCAATTGATCAGCCAGGACAGCCCGCGCACCCAAGGTGGCAACGCCTACAACAACGAACTGGCCAGCAATGGCCCCTATCAGTTCTTTGCCGCGTTCCGTAACAACGAACTGGACTACACGCAGTTCTACAAAAGCCTGCCAACCGATGTCGTCGCCAAGCAATTGCGCGCCGAACTCAGTGAGCCCAACGCCCGTTTCATCGACCAGGACCCACTGGATATCCGCCGCACCATCACCAACCCGGGCACGCTGCGCAAGCCCAATATCGTGTTGGTCACCATCGAAAGTTTCAGCGCCAAATACATGGGCAGCAACGGCGACGAGCGCCACCTCACGCCCAACCTCGATGCGCTGCGCCAACAGAGCCTGTACTTCAATAACTTCTATGCCACCGGTACGCGTACCGACCGTGGCCTGGAAGCCATCACCCTGGCAGTTCCTCCTACGCCTGGGCGCTCTATCGTCAAGCGCATCGGCCGCGAAAGCGGTTTCGCCAGCCTGGGGCAGCAGCTTTCCGCCATTGGCTACGACAGCGTGTTCGTCTACGGCGGGCGCGGTTACTTCGACAACATGAATGCGTTTTTCAGCGGCAATGGCTATCGCGTCGTCGACCAGAGCAGTGTGCCTGAAGCGCAAATCTCGTTTAAAAACGCCTGGGGCATGGCCGACGAGGACCTGTACAAACAAACCCTGAATCTGGCCGATGCCGACTACGCCAAGCAGCAGCCGTTTTTGCTGCAGTTGATGACCACCTCCAACCACCGTCCCTACACCTATCCGGACGGGCGTATCGATATCAAATCCGGCAAGGGCCGTGACGGCGCGGTGAAATACACCGACTACGCCATCGGCCAGTTCCTCGACGCCGCGCGTCAGAAGCCCTGGTTCGATAACACGATCTTTGTGTTCGTCGCCGACCACACCGCCGGCAGCGCAGGCAAGGAAGATCTGCCGATCACCAACTACCAGATCCCCCTGTTCATCTATGCACCGAAGCTGATAGACGCCCGGGAAACCGCGCAACTGGCCAGCCAGATCGACCTGGCGCCGACGCTGCTGGGCTTGATCAACCTGAGCTACGAGTCGACGTTCTTTGGCCGCAACCTGTTGCAAGACAACCCGCTGCCACCGCGCGTGGTGGTCGGCAACTACCAGCACCTGGGCCTGTTTGACGGCACGAACCTGGCGATTCTCAGCCCGCGCAAAGGCCTGCGTCGTCATGACCAGGCGCTGGCAGACAGCCAGGAACTGCGCGTCGGCAGCGACGACCCGTTGATCCAGCGCGCAATCACCTATTACCAAGCCGCCAGCTACGACTACAAGCAACAACTGCTGAGTTGGAGAGCCCCCAAGGAAGAGGCCCCAGCCCTGAGCACACGCTAATCAAAACGTCCCGTGCGGGTGAGTACGGGACGTTTTTTACCAAGGTCCGTCATGAAGCCCCCCGCCTCCCAACGCGTTTCTAAACCGCTTAATTTTTGGCTGTGTCTGGGCCTCCCCGGCGGCGCCGCATTGGTCTTGCTGCTTCTGCAGCTGACCTCGCTGGACATGGACCTGGCCAAACGCTTCTACGATGCCGAGCAAGGCGGCTTCATCGGCCGCTATAGCTTCTTTCTCGAAGACATCCTGCATGATCGCGCCAAGCAACTGGTGATCCTGTTTTCGGTACTGGCGATTCTCGGGCTGGTCGGCAGCTTCATCCTGCAGCGACTCAAGCCCTACCGCCGCGAACTGGTCTGCCTGGTGCTGTCCCTGGCAATGGCGACGGCCTTTGTGGCGCCGTTGAAAACCATCACCGCCGTGCAGTGCCCCTGGAGCCTCAAGGAATTCGGTGGCCAGGAAACCTACAGCGAGCTGCTTAGCCCTCGCCCGCCTACCGACAAACCCGGTCGCTGCTGGCCCGGCGGGCATGCGGCAACCGGTTTTGCCTTGTTCGCCTGGTTTTTTGCCCTGCGCGATCGCCGGCCACGCATGGCGCGCAACGCGTTTATCTTCGCGGTGGGCTTGGGCAGCGTGTTTTCCGTCAGTCGCATGTTGCAAGGGGCGCACTTTTTTTCCCACAACGTCTGGACGGCGATTTTCTGCTGGCTGATCTGCCTGGGCATGTATTGCCTACTGTTGTACCGGCCATCGAAGCCCGCCACGTCCCATTGACGGCTTGCGCAACACCCATAAAAAAACCCCGCCTGCATCGCTGCAGGCGGGGTTTTTTAACTAGCCGGGTAAGGCTGGCTTACATCATGCCGCCCATACCACCCATGCCGCCCATGTCTGGCATACCGCCGCCGCCAGCGCCTTCAGCCTTAGGCTTGTCGGCGATTGCAGCTTCGGTGGTCAGGATCAGGCCGCCGATGGACGCTGCCGCTTGCAGCGCGGAACGCGTCACCTTGGTTGGGTCCAGGATGCCCATTTCGATCATGTCGCCGTAGACGCCAGTCGCAGCGTTGTAACCGTAGTTACCTTTGCCGTTCTTGACTTCGTTGACCACAACGCTTGGCTCGTCGCCGGAGTTGGCAGCGATCTGGCGCAGCGGTGCTTCAACGGCACGACGCAGTACAGCGATACCGACGTTCTGGTCGGCGTTGTCGCCGGTCAGGTTGGTCAGGGCTTCCAGAGCACGGATCAGCGCAACGCCACCGCCAGGTACCACGCCTTCTTCAACGGCTGCACGGGTTGCGTGCAGGGCGTCTTCAACGCGGG
This sequence comes from Pseudomonas sp. R2-37-08W, assembly GCF_003851705.1. Taxonomy (NCBI): domain Bacteria; kingdom Pseudomonadati; phylum Pseudomonadota; class Gammaproteobacteria; order Pseudomonadales; family Pseudomonadaceae; genus Pseudomonas; species Pseudomonas sp. R2-37-08W. Next base: position 4,617,803 of record NZ_CP027728.1, read on the forward strand.
CCTTCTTCTCTTTCATTTCGACTTCGGAACCGGCGCCAACCTTGATCACTGCAACGCCGCCGGACAGCTTGGCCAGACGCTCTTGCAGTTTTTCACGGTCGTAGTCCGAGGAAGTTTCGGCTACTTGAGCGCGGATCTGAGCGATACGCGACTCGATGTCACCTTCAACGCCAGCACCGTCAACGATGATGGTGTTTTCCTTGGAGATGGTCACGCGCTTGGCGCTACCCAGGTTTTCCAGGGTGGCGCTTTCCAGGCTCAGGCCGATCTCTTCGGAGATCACGGTACCGCCGGTCAATACGGCGATGTCCTGCAGCATGGCCTTGCGACGGTCGCCGAAGCCTGGAGCCTTGACGGCCGCAACCTTGACGATGCCACGCATGTTGTTCACAACCAGAGTCGCCAGGGCTTCGCCTTCAACGTCTTCGGAAACGATCAGCAATGGGCGGCCGGCTTTGGCAACGGCTTCCAGCACTGGCAGCATTTCGCGGATGTTGGAGATCTTTTTGTCGACCAGCAGGATCAGCGGGCTGTCCAGCTCGGCAACCATGGTGTCTGGCTTGTTGACGAAGTACGGGGACAGGTAGCCACGGTCGAACTGCATGCCTTCTACAACCGACAGTTCGTTTTCCAGGCCCGAGCCTTCTTCAACGGTGATCACGCCTTCTTTGCCGACTTTTTCCATGGCTTCGGCAATGATGTCGCCGATGGAGCTGTCGGAGTTGGCGGAGATGGTACCTACCTGAGCGATAGCCTTGGTGTCAGCGCATGGCTTGGACAGGTTTTTCAGCTCGGCAACGATAGCGATGGTCGCCTTGTCGATACCGCGCTTGAGGTCCATCGGGTTCATGCCGGCAGCGACGGCCTTGTAGCCTTCGTTGACGATGGCCTGAGCCAGTACGGTCGCGGTGGTGGTGCCGTCACCGGCGTCATCGTTGGCACGGGAGGCAACGTCTTTGACCAGCTGCGCGCCCATGTTTTCGAAACGGTCTTCCAGTTCGATTTCTTTGGCGACGGAAACGCCGTCCTTGGTGATGGTCGGAGCGCCGAAGCTCTTCTCGATGATCACGTTACGGCCTTTCGGGCCCAGGGTCGCTTTTACTGCGTCAGCCAGGACGTTGACACCGGTGAGCATTTTTTTGCGGGCGGAGTCGCCGAATTTAACTTCTTTAGCAGCCATGATCGATATTCCTTAAATACTTTGGAGTAAACGGGAAAATGAGCGGGGAAATCAGTCTTCCAGTACGGCGAGAATTTCGTTCTCAGCCATTACCAGCAAGTCTTCGCCGTCGATTTTCACAGTGTTGCTGCCGGAGTAAGGGCCGAAAACAACCTTGTCACCCACTTTCACGGCCAGCGCACGTACTTCACCGTTTTCCAGAGCCTTGCCTGGACCCGCAGCAAGAATCACACCGTGGTTGGCTTTTTCAGCAGCCGAACCTGGCAGAACGATCCCGCCGGCGGTTTTCTTTTCTTCTTCACTGCGACGGATGACGACGCGGTCATGCAGAGGACGAAGCTTCATTGTCGATCTCTCCTAATTGTGTTTTTCATCGGCCGGTATCAATTCCGGCGGGTTAAATTCCGGCGGTGCCGGTCGCGGCTCGCTGGGCGAACCGCGGAAGTCTGTCTAGTGTCACCACCAGAAACCTTGCGGTGACCGTTACATAAGGGCGCCCAGGCTTATTACAAGGGCCAGCGCAGGAAATTTTTTTGGATTGACTCAAGGATGAATGCAACACGGCACCCGAAGGTGCCGTGCCGGTGAAGCGGTTATTTGTTGTCGCGGTGTTCGAATTCGCCTTCGATCACATCGCCTTCACGCCCCAAGGGCTGGCGCGGGGCCGGGCCGCCACGGGGTTGCAGGTCGTCGGCAAAAGCACGCTGGCGCAGGGCCGCTTCTTCGGCACGCTGGCGCATCTTGCCGGCCAGCAATTTGCGCGTGACCGGCAGCAGCATGACCAGGCCCACCACGTCGCTGATGAAACCCGGCAGAATCAACAGGCCACCGGCCAGGGCCATCATCAGGCCTTCGAGCATGGTCTGGGCGGGCAGCTCGCCGCGGTTCAGGCTTTCGCGGGCACGCAGTGCCGTCGCCAGCCCGGCGACGCGCAGCACCAGCACGCCGAGCATCGAGCCGAGAATGATCAGCAGCAGAGCCGGGAAAAATCCAATCGCACCGCTGACTTGAACGAATACGAACAGCTCCAGCACCGGGAACAATAGAAAAAGCAACAAAAAAGGGCGCATCAAATGGTTCCTCAACGCAAGAATGCCTTGCTAGTTCACCTTAGATGACGTCGCCTTTTCGTGAATTCAAGCACTAACGTCTGATTTTTTCGGCCAGGATTCGGCGTGAGCCAATGAAACCAAGGCTTCGCGTACTTGTGTCGGCGTGTTGCAAGGTTCGCCAAACGGCAGCCAGTGCAGGGCCTGGCCGATACGCAGGTGCATGCCTTCGCTGTCGATGCCGGCCAGTTGCGCAGGCTCGGTCGTCGGTAAACCGGCAAGGTTGACGTAATGGGCGATGGCCTTGGCGTGATCGCTGTTCATGTGTTCGATCATGCTGCGTTCGGCGTTGCCCGCGAACGGATTGGCCAAGGTCAGGTGGTCGACCCAGTGGATCGCGCCAAACCCGCCGATATACCGGTGGCGCACTGGCTGGAGCACCCAGAAATCGAAATCGTGGGCCTTGTGGTAGTTGGCCGACTCGGGGAAGTAACGGTAATAGCGCTCGGCGGCGGCTTCGATCGCAGCGGCGTCGTCGAGTTTTTCGGCTTGCGCCAGGTAGGTCAGGCGCCCGACGGCCTGCACATCGTCGGCTTCGCGCTCACCCACCAGCAACGAACACTTGGGGTCGTTCTGCAGGTTGTGGGTGTGCTGGGCGATGCGACTGATCAGGATCAGCGGCCGGCCCTGCTCGTCGAGGCAGTACGGCACGACCGAACCGAAGGGAAAACCGGGCATGGCTTTGGATTGTGTGGCCAAGGCCCCACGGTATTCCTTGAGCAACAGCTCTCGGGCGTTCCTGGCAACGTGCGCGCTCAATGTATGACTCCTGGGTTGTTTCGCCGCCCATGGCATATGGGAATGGATCTCAACACAAGGTAATCAATATCCGCGCAGGTTGCCAGGGTGCTCGATGCCGCGTTACCAGGCCACGCCAAACCCTGCGGTGTAGCGGGTCTTGCTCAGGCTGCTGTCGGAGTCGCCGCTGATGACGTCGCGCTCGGCCTTGAGATTGAGCGAGGCCCATTCGGTGACCTTGTAGCGCAGGCCCATCTCGGCATCCAGGGCATACTCGGCCGGACCGTCGATCGGCTTGCCCAGCTCGCCGTTGGTGAAGAATTCCACGGTCTTGCCTACCAGGTAGCGGTTGTAGTTCCACTTCATGGCCAGGGAATAGAAGTTGTCCTTGCCGCCATCGGCGTATTCGTAATCGGTGCGGTTGATCAGAGAGCCGAGGGAGAACGCCCCCAGTTCATCGTCCCAGAACTGATAGCCCGGGCCGGTACCGACGGTGCGTTGGCGCGCCAGGTCTTCAACCTTGTCGCGCTTGTAGGTCAGGCGGCCCTGCCAGAACCAGTGCTCGGTGATGAAGCGGTCCAGATCGTATTCCAGGGCCCAGTTGTCGGTGGTGGTGACGTCGTCCTGGAATTCGCGGTTGTATTCGCCCTTGCCGGTGTGGCGCCACTGGCCGTGACGGGCCGAGGTCTTGAAGTCGACGTCGTAGTCGTTGGTGTCTTTGTCGGCACGCTTGTAGTCCAGCGCCAGGTCGATGTTGCCCTTCCACACCAGGTCTTCGATCACAGGTTTGGGCTTGAGGATCTGCTGGATACTGGCCAGGTCCACGGTCTTGGGCGCTTCGCCATTGGCCAGCACGACTTTGCCATCCTCCGCCGGCTTGAGGGACTTGGCCTTTTCACCGGCATAGGCGTCCTGCTTGACCAGCAACTCCTGGTCGCTCTCCAGGGTTTTCACCTGCTTCCAATCCACCGGGATGGCGCCCCCGTAGCTGGTTTGGATCAGCAACTTGCCGCCGTCGAAAACTTTGATCTTGCCGGTCAGGCGGTCACCGTTCTTCAACCAGACGGTATCGGCGAGCAGGGGCGTGGAAGCACTGAGGACAGCGAGGCACAGCAGGGTTCTGGACAACATAAGCAGATACGGGGCTCGGGGTTGGCGAAAAGAAGGGGCTATCGTCGTGGATAGCCTGAACTGACTCAACTATTTATAGTGAGTTCCATGCTCACCCCCAAGTTTACAGACGTTTCTTACAAAAACACCGACGTTCTCAACGGATAGCCCCACAGTGAATGAACCTGCCGACACCCCGCAAAGCCCCGCCGACATGCGCCGCACCGCGCTATACCTGACCTTGGCGCAAGTGCCGGCAGGTTGCGTCGTAAGCTACGGCGAGTTGGCGCACCTGGCCGGGTTGGGGCGCGCCGCACGCTGGGTCGGGCGTACCCTTAGCCAGCTTCCGGCGGACACCCGACTGCCCTGGCATCGGGTGTTGGGTGCCGGTGGTCGGATAAGTCTGCCGGTGGGCAGCGCCTCAGGTGACGAGCAACGTGCGCGTTTACGCAGCGAAGGTGTCAGCATCCTGAACAATCGCGTTGATATTCAGCGCCATGGCTGGCGCCCGGTAGAGCACAGCGGTTAGAGTGCGCGCTTTGTTTCCGCAAATCTGAGGCAGACTCCAGCCCATGCCCCGTAAAACCTGGCGCGCCGCGCTCGCCGCCTATGCCAGCCCCTCGACGTTAGTGCTGTTGTTGCTCGGTTTCGCTGCCGGCATGCCTTATATGTTGGTGTTCTCGACGCTTTCCGTGTGGCTGCGTGAAGCGGGTGTTGCCCGTGAGACCATCGGTTATGCAAGCCTGATCGGGCTGGCCTACGCCTTCAAATGGGTCTGGTCGCCGCTGCTCGACCAATGGCGCCTGCCATTGCTCGGGAAACTCGGGCGCCGGCGTTCCTGGCTGGTGCTTTCCCAATCGCTGGTGATCCTCGGATTGATCGGCATGGGCTTTTGTGACCCACAAAAACACTTGTCCTGGTTGATTGCCATTGCCGTCGTCGTGGCCTTCGCCTCGGCCACCCAGGACATCGCCGTCGATGCCTACCGCCTGGAAATCGCCGACGACAGCCGCCAGGCCGCCCTGGCCGCCAGCTATATGTCCGGTTATCGCATCGCTGCCCTGCTGGCCACGGCCGGCGCGCTGTTCTTTGCCGAAGGCTTCGGCTCCACCGGTTTCAACTATAAGCACTCGGCCTGGACCGGCACCTATGTGCTGTTCGGCGTGTTGATGGTTCCGGCCCTGCTCACCACCCTGTTGATGCGCGAACCCAACGTGCCGCTGCGCACCCAGTTGCAGGCCGGGCGCTATAGCTTCGTGCATCAGTTGGCGTCAGTGTTCGTGCTGATCGTGTTGCTGGTGTCGGTGCCTGCCATGTTTACCCAGCTGTACAACACGGATTTCGCCAGCGTGCTGTTCCAGGGCGTGAGCCTGTGGGAACTGCTGATGGAAGACCGTGCCTTCCTGCGGGCCATCCTTTATATCCTGCTCACCGCCCTGTGCCTCTCGGCCATGGGCCGCCGTGGCCTGGCGCCGGTGCTGACGCCGGTCAACGACTTTATCCTGCGCTACCGCTGGCAGGCGTTGCTGCTGCTAGGGTTGATCGCCACCTATCGCATGTCCGATACCGTCATGGGCGTGATGGCCAACGTGTTCTATATCGACCAGGGTTTTACCAAGGACCAGATTGCCGGGGTCAGCAAGATCTTCGGCCTGATCATGACCCTGCTCGGCGCCGGCATGGGCGGTCTGTTGATCGTGCGGTTCGGGATTCTGCCGATCCTGTTCATCGGTGGCGTGGCCTCGGCCGGCACCAACCTGTTGTTCGTGATGCTCGCCGACATGGGCCCCGACCTGCAGATGCTGATTGTCACTATTTCCCTGGATAACTTCAGCTCCGGCCTGGCCACTTCTGCGTTTGTCGCCTACCTGTCGAGCCTGACCAACCTCAAGTTCTCCGCCACCCAATACGCGCTGCTCAGCTCGATCATGCTGTTGCTGCCGCGCCTGATCGGCGGGTACTCGGGGGTGATGGTGGAGAAGTTCGGTTATCACAGCTTCTTCATGATCACCTGCCTGCTGGGGGTGCCGACGCTGTTCCTGATTGCCCTGCACTGGTTCCAGGAGAATCGGCGGATTCAGTTGAATCCCCCGCAAGAAGACTGACACTACTAGGTCAATGTGGGAGGGGGCTTGCTCCCGATAGCAGGGTGTCAGTGTCAGATGTACTGGCTGACACACTGCTATCGGGAGCAAGCCCCCTCCCACATTGGATCTTCCACAGTCAGTCAGATCCCCCGCAATGTCACGCCTGTACTCCAGCAGCAACCGCCCGTACAATCCCAAGTCATTTCAAGTCCAAGCAACCGACAACGGCCTACCATGCGTACCAGTCAATATTTGCTCGCCACACAGAAAGAAACGCCTTCCGATGCGGTTGTTATCAGCCATCAGCTGATGCTGCGCGCCGGCATGATCCGCAAACTGGCCTCCGGCCTGTACACCTGGCTGCCCATGGGCTTGAAGGTGATGCGCAAGGTCGAAGCCATCGTTCGTGAAGAAATGAACGCCGCCGGCTCTCTGGAAGTGTTGATGCCGAGCACTCAACCGGCTGAACTGTGGCAGGAATCCGGACGCTGGGAAGAGTACGGCCCCGAGCTGCTGCGCTTCAAGGACCGTCATGGCCGCGATTTCTGCGCCGGCCCGACCCATGAAGAAGTCATCACCGACCTGATGCGCAACGAGTTGAGCAGCTATAAACAGCTGCCTCTGAACCTGTATCAGATCCAGACCAAATTCCGTGATGAAATCCGCCCACGCTTCGGCTTGATGCGCGGCCGTGAATTCATCATGAAGGACGCCTATTCGTTCCATGCCGACCAGGCGTCCCTGCAGGCGACCTACGACCGCATGCACCAGGCCTACTGCAACATCTTCACGCGCCTGGGCCTGAAATTCCGCCCGGTTGAAGCGGACAACGGCTCCATCGGCGGCGCCGGCTCCCACGAATTCCACGTGCTGGCCGAATCCGGCGAAGACGACATCGCGTTCAGCAACGGCTCCGACTACGCGGCGAACATCGAGAAAGCCGAAGCCATCCCACGGGAAACCTCGCGCCCAGCGCCAGCCGAAGAACTGCGCCTGGTCGATACTCCGGACACCAAGACCATCGCGGCCCTGGTGGAAAAATTCAATCTGCCGATTGAAAAGACCATCAAGACCCTGATCGTGCGCGCCGAAGAAGAAGGCAAGCTGATCGCCCTGGTGATCCGTGGCGACCACGAGCTCAACGAAATCAAGGCGGCCCAGCAACCTGGCGTGGCCAGCCCGCTGGTCATGGCCACCGATGCCGAACTGCGCGACGCCATTGGCGCCGGCGCCGGCTCCCTCGGCCCGCTGAACCTGCCGCTGCCGATCATCATCGACCGTTCGGTCGAGCTGATGAGCGACTTCGGGATCGGTGCGAACATCGACGACAAGCACTACTTCGGCGTGAACTGGGAGCGTGACCTGCCGGTTCCGACCGTGGCCGACCTGCGCAACGTTGTGGCTGGCGACCCAAGCCCGGATGGCAAGGGCACCCTGGAGATCAAGCGCGGCATCGAAGTCGGGCACATCTTCCAGCTGGGCAACAAGTACAGCAAGGCGATGAAGTGCGAAGTGCTGGGCGAGAACGGCAAGCCGATCACCCTGGACATGGGCTGCTACGGCATTGGCGTGTCCCGCGTGGTCGCCGCTGCCATCGAGCAGAACAACGACGAGAAAGGCATCATCTGGAGCGACGCCCTGGCGCCGTTCCAGGTTGCGCTGGTGCCGTTGCGCTATGAAACCGAGCAAGTGCGCGAAGCCACCGACAAACTGTATGCCGAACTGACGGCCGCCGGTTTTGAAGTGCTGCTCGATGACCGGGACAAGAAAACCAGCCCGGGCATCAAGTTCGCCGACATGGAACTGATTGGCATCCCCCACCGGATCGTGGTCAGTGACCGCGGCCTGGCCGATGGCAATCTGGAATACAAGAGCCGGACCGAAGCCGAGGCCCAACCGTTGCCGGTGGCTGACGTGCTGTCTTTCCTTCAGGCGCGTATTCGTCGCTGAAAACCAGATCAAGAGAAGTCATGTTCAAGCGAAACACCAGAGCCCTGGGGGGCGCCGCCTTGTGCGGCGCCCTGCTGGTCAGCGGCTGCGCCAACCAGATGTCGCAACGCAGTGAGCACGAGGAGCGGGTCGAGCGTAAGTTGCTCGACCACAGCCTGCAGATCGATGTAGGTGAGCCCAAAGTGCTGGAGCTGCCGCAACGTCGGGTTCGGATTCACGAGCAAAAGACCTTTGAAGTCACCGAATTCGAAGTCACTCGGCGTTACGACCGCTACACGCCCTATCAGCCCTGGCGCAAACTCTACGAGATGCCCCTGGGTGCCGTGGCGCTGGTGGCTGGCGCGGGGGCCAATGTGGTGAACATCTTCGCCCTCGGCAACCTGCCCGCCAGCATGACCCGCGATTGGCTGAGCTACGGCGTGGACGGCATCAACCCGTTCATGAACGTGCAATCCCACGGCCGTGCCCAGCAGAACCTCGCGGGCATCGATGAAGTCCAGCGTGACAAGCGCCTGGAGTATTCGAGCCTGCCCTGGAGCGAACGCCCGGTACAGGTCACCGCCGGCAAGCAGACCCATGAACTGACCACCGACCGCGACGGCGTCCTGCGCCTGAACCTGTTGGACAGTCCGTTTGCCGAACAAGACCTGAACCGCATCACCACCTTGAAGATCAGCGTGGAAGACGGCCAGGACGACGTGCACACGGATTCGACCCTGGCGATCAGCAGCACCCTGCGCGGAAAATTGCTGGAAGCCCATGGCCTGATCTACGACGATTTGGAAGACGACGAAGTCAACCAGTGGGTACACCGGGTCAAGCGCCTCTCGGAGCTGGGCCTGGAAGAAGAAGCCAGCGAACTGGAGCAAAGCCTGATCGAACTCACGCGCAATGACCCAGAGTTGCAGCAGGAGTTTTTGCAGGCGCTGGCCAAGGATGCCGGGCGGTTAGTCGCAGACCCTGACGCACGCTGAGCTTCAAGCCATGTGAAGATCCAAATGTGGGAGGGGGCTTGCTCCCGATTGCGGTGTGTCAGTCAGTACATCTGGCACTGAAACACCTATATCGGGAGCAAGCCCCCTCCCACATTTGCTCCGGTGTCTACCAGGAAAACTCGAGCTGTTCGTTACCGCTGCTCAAATCCAGCAAGCGCACGCCAATCCCCAACAACCGCACCGGCTTCCCACCACGGTTGAACGCCTGGGTCATCAGCTGTTGATAACTCTCCAGGTCCCGCCCTGCCCCGGCCTGCTCCAAAGTGGTCTGGGTAAAGTCATGAAACTTGACCTTCACGAACGGCTTGCCCGCCCGGTAGCTGCTGTCGATACGCGCCATGCGCCCGGCCAGGGTGTCCATGAGTTCGGGCAGTTTTGCCAGGCAGCTTGAAAGATCCGGCAAGTCCACATCGTAGGTATTTTCCACGCTGATCGATTGCCGCCGGCTGTCGTTCTGCACCACGCGGTCATCGATCCCACGGGCGAGGCTCCAGAGGCGCTCACCAAAACTGCCGAATTCGCGCACCAGCGCCAGCTTGTTCCACTCACGCAATTGCAGGCAATCCTCAATGCCCAGGCGCGCCAGCTTGTCGGCAGTGACCTTGCCGACCCCATGCAACTTACTCACCCGCAACTGGGAGACGAAATCTTCGACCTGGTCCGGGGTAATCACAAACAGGCCGTTGGGCTTTTTCCAGTCGCTGGCGATCTTGGCCAGGAACTTGTTGGGCGCCACGCCGGCAGACACGGTGATGTGCAATTGATTGGAAACGCGCCGGCGAATATCCTGGGCGATGCGCGTGGCACTGCCGTCAAAGTGCGGACTGTCGGAGACGTCGAGGTAGGCTTCATCCAGCGACAACGGCTCGATCAAGTCGGTGTAGTCGCGAAAGATCGTCTGGATTTCCTTCGATGCTTCTTTATAAGCATCCATGCGCGGCTTGACGATCGTCAGGTCCGGGCACAACTTCAATGCGTGACGGGATGACATCGCCGAGCGCACCCCATACGCCCGCGCTTCGTAATTGCACGTAGCGATCACCCCCCGCCGGTCTGCCGAGCCGCCGACGGCCAAGGGTTTTTGCGCCAGGCTCGGGTCGTCGCGCATCTCGATGGCGGCGTAGAAGCAATCACAGTCGACGTGGATGATTTTGCGCTGCGTCATATAAACGGGGTGTGAACCAACGGGTGGCCAGTATCGCATCTCACTCCTGTATATAGCACCAGTAGTTTGAATCTTCTGCCTGAGCGGTAAGAAATATCGCAGATGAATTTGTTTTCTCAATCGAATTAGGCCCTCCAATAGAGCTGAAAGCCTCGGCCCGACTGGCTCCGCGCCCCTACCACGCTCGCCTTGGAGAGCTAACCGATTGAACCACAAGCGCTTTTCTTCTATTTTCGGGTTGACACACTCGCGATCCTCTGTAGAATGCCGACACACAGACGCGGGATGGAGCAGTCTGGTAGCTCGTCGGGCTCATAACCCGAAGGTCGTCGGTTCAAATCCGGCTCCCGCAACCAAACATCAAAAAAGGCTACTCGAAAGAGTGGCCTTTTTTGTGCGCGCCTGTTTTACCTCCCTCCCCTGTAGGAGCGAGCTTGCTCGCGAAAAACTTCAACACACCGCTGGCTACCTGAAGCGCTGCGTTATCCTTGACGCCTTTCGCGAGCAAGCTCGCTCCTACAATGAAGTGGCAAGGCCTTGATTTTGAATAAATCAGCGTTAATTTGAGCCATCGACTCATTAACGGTTGACACCTCGCCGCTGGACTGTAGAATGCCGCCCACAGACGCGGGATGGAGCAGTCTGGTAGCTCGTCGGGCTCATAACCCGAAGGTCGTCGGTTCAAATCCGGCTCCCGCAACCAAACATCAAAAAAGGCTACTCGAAAGAGTGGCCTTTTTTGTATCCGGTGAAAAAGTTCTTCTGAAACAATGACATGGCATCTTTCATGAAACCGTAGACGGTTTGTAGAGTCCATCCCATTGCACGCTATGCTCGATGCTCAAGCGCTACCTTCTACGACCAATGGCCGCAGTCGCCCCACTCGGTGATCCGCGTTAATATTTGTAATTATTTTGTCCATAGGGATTGGTAACTTGGCTGGATACCTCCATCCTGTCGCGCACAATCCACGAGGTGATTGATGCGCGCCAACTCGTCTGAACCACACGACACTGTCACAGCGGAACAACCGATCGCTCCCACTCGTTTGCGTTGGCTGGATCTGTTGAGCAAATACCGTCAGCCCATCGGCCTGGCCGTTACGTTGCTGCTGTTTGCAATTGCCCTGATCGCCTGCCGACACCTGCTGTTGGAACTCGACCTCTACGCGCTCCATGACTCGATCCTGGAGGTGCCTAAACCGGCCTTGCTCGGCGCGTTCGCGGCGGCGGTGGCCGGCTTCATCATTCTGTTGGGCTATGAATTTTCCGGCGCACATTACGCAGGCGTGAAACTGCCGGCCAAGACCCTGGCCCTGGGCGGCTTCACTGCCTTTGCCATCGGCAACGCTATCGGCCTGTCGATGCTCTCGGGCGGCTCGGTGCGCTACCGTTTATATGCACGCCACGGCATTGGTGCGTCGGAAGTCGCCCACATGACCGTGTTCGCCAGCCTGGCGCTGGGCTGCGCGCTGCCGCCACTGGCCGCGTTGGCCACGCTGAGCAACCTGCCGGCGGCATCGACCTACCTGCATTTACCGCAGAGCCTGCTGGGCGGTGTCGCCGGTGCGGTGCTGCTGTTGTCGGCCATGCTGTGCATCGGTATCTATCGCCGTCGCCTGCCGGAACAACCTTACCCGGATAACCTGCTGGTCAAGGCCGGGCGCCGCACCCTGCGCCTGCCTGGCCGTCGCCTGACGTTCCTGCAACTGGTCATCACCGCGCTGGACGTCGCCGCCGCCGCCGCTGTCCTTTATATGCTGCTGCCCGAAGCACCGCCTTTCGGCCCGTTCCTGTTGGTGTATCTGTTGGCCCTGGCCGCCGGCGTGCTCAGCCATGTACCGGGAGGCGTGGGGGTCTTCGAGGCGATCCTACTGGCGGCCTTCGCCGACACACTCGGCGCTGCGCCACTGGCGGCTGCCCTGCTCTTATACCGGATGATCTACGTGGTGTTGCCGCTGTTGATCGCCTGTATCTTCCTGCTGATCAACGAGGCCCAGCGCCTGTTCCAGACTCAGCAGAGCCTGCGCGTCGCATCCGGCCTTGCGGCACCGGTGCTGGCCGTACTGGTTTTTTTGTCCGGCGTGGTCCTGCTGTTTTCCGGCGCCACGCCGGAGATCGATTCACGCCTGGAAAACATCGGCTTCCTGATTCCCCACCGCCTGATTGACGCGTCGCACTTCGGTGCCAGCCTGATAGGCGTGCTGTGCCTACTGCTGGCCCAAGGCCTGCGTCGACGTTTGTCAGCCGCCTGGATGCTGACCATGGTGCTGCTGCTGGTCGGCGCCCTGCTCTCACTGCTCAAAGGCTTCGACTGGGAAGAAGCCAGCCTGATGACCATGACCGCCGTGCTGCTGGCGATCTTCCGGCGCTCGTTCTACCGCGCCAGCCGCCTGACCGAACTGCCCTTCTCGCCGCTGTACCTGGTGGCCAGCGTCTGCGTGTTGGGCGCGTCGATCTGGCTGTTGCTGTTTGCCTATCAAGATGTGCCTTACAGCCATCAACTCTGGTGGCAGTTCACCCTCGATGCCAACGCCCCGCGCGGCTTGCGTTCCTTGCTGGGTGCCGCCGTATTGCTGGTGATCGTTTCGCTGACCTGGCTGCTGCGTACCGCGCGCCCGGTGATCCACCTGCCGACCCCGGATGAGCTGGAACGCGCCAGCAAGATCCTGATGGCCTCTTCCCAGCCCGACGGCGGCCTGGCGCTGACCGGCGACAAGGCGTTGCTGTTCCACCCCAACGATGAAGCCTTCCTGATGTACGCCCGTCGCGGGCGCAGCCTGGTGGCGCTGTATGATCCGATCGGCCCGACTCAACCGCGCGCCGAGATGATCTGGCAGTTCCGCGACCTGTGCGACATTCATCACGCACGGCCGGTGTTCTATCAGGTACGCGCCGAGAACCTGCCGTACTACATGGATATTGGCCTCACCGCGATCAAGCTGGGCGAAGAAGCCCGGGTCGACCTGAAACGCTTTGACCTGGAAGCCAAGGGCAAAGAGATGAAGGATTTGCGCTACACCTGGAACCGTGGCACCCGGGACGGCTTGTCCCTGGAGATCTGCGAGCCGGGCACGGCGCCGATGGATGAATTAAAAGTTATCTCGGACGCCTGGCTAACCGGTAAGAATGTGCGTGAAAAAGGCTTCTCCCTGGGCCGCTTCAGCGACGACTACCTCAAGCACTTTCGGATCGCGATCATTCGCTTCGAAGGGCGCCCGGTGGCCTTTGCCAACCTGCTCGAGACGTACAACCATGACTTGGCCAGTCTCGACCTGATGCGCGCCCACCCGGACGCGCCGAAGCTGACCATGGAGTTCATGATGGTCGGCCTGATTCAACATTATAAAAACCACGGCTACGCCCGCTTCAGCCTCGGCATGGTGCCGTTGTCGGGCCTGCAACCACGGCGTGGCGCGCCACTGACCCAACGCTTGGGCTCGATGGTGTTCCGCCGTGGCGAGCAACTGTATAACTTTCAAGGTTTGCGCCGTTTCAAAGACAAGTTCCAGCCTGACTGGGAACCCCGTTACATGGCCGTGCCCGCAGGACTTGATCCGCTGGTGGCACTGGCCGATACCGCCGCCCTGATCGCGGGCGGCTTGACTGGATTGGTGAAACGCTGATGATTCGACGCTCCTGGCGGTATGTATTGGCCTTTGTTGTGCTGCTCGCGCTGATCCTGGGCGGCGGCTATTGGTACTGGAACCGCCCTGCCCCACAGCCGACCCTGGAGCAATTGCCCCAGGCCGACGGTTCGATGATGACCCGCGTGACTCCGGCCAGCGCCGCCAAAGCCCGCGTGGCGGTAGCCGTGATGGCCGACGAAACTCTCACCGACAGCCAATTGGTCGCCCTGAGCCAGGGCGGCTCGGCGCAGATCGTGCAAGTGGTGCTGCCTAAAGATGACTGCGCCCTGCAGGAGAAGGCGCTGCAAAGCGCCCTGGGCCAACTCAAAGGCCCGGCGACCCTGGTCAGCGGCATCGGCCCTGGCGCGGCGCTCGCCTGGCGCTGGCTGGCCACACAGACCGACGACAAGGCCAATGCCATCTCCGTCGGCTTCGCCCTGAAACAGGAAGGCTGCAACGACCCGCTGCCCAAAACCGCCGCCCATGGCAACTGGCTGGTGGCGTGGAACGACAACCCTGACGATGAAAGCGCCAGTTTCGTACGCGACACACCGCGTGCCACCACCAGCATCAGCGACTACGACATTCATTACCCGCAAGTGCTGAACAACGAGCTGCGCAAGCAACTGGTAGGTTCGGACAACGGCGGCCTGGCGATTCCGGTGGTGGAAGTTCCAGCAGGCCAGGCCAAGGACACCGTGACCCTGTTCCTCTCCGGTGACGGCGGCTGGCGTGACCTGGACCGCGACGTGGCCGGCGAGATGGCGAAGATCGGCTACCCGGTGGTCGGCATCGACACCCTGCGCTACTACTGGCAGCACAAGACCCCGGAACAAAGCGCCAAGGACCTTACCGAGCTGATGCAGCACTACCGGCAGAAATGGGGCACCAAGCGCTTCGTGCTGACCGGTTATTCGTTCGGCGCCGACGTCCTGCCGGCCATCTACAACCGCATGCCGGCAAACGAACAGCAACGGGTCGACGCAATCATCCTGCTGGCCTTCGCCCGCACCGGCAGCTTTGAGATTGAAGTGGAAGGCTGGCTGGGCAACGCCGGCAAAGAAGCCGCGACCGGCCCGGAAATGGCCAAGCTGCCAGCCGACAAAGTGGTGTGCATCTACGGCGCCGAGGAAGTCGACGAGAGCGGCTGCACCGACAAGACCGCCGTGGGCGAAGCCATCAAGCTGCCCGGCGGGCATCACTTCGATGAGAACTATCCGGCGCTGGCCAAGCGGCTGGTGGATATCATCGTCAAGCATCAGGGCAAAGCCGAGTAAGCAGTACACAAAACCAAATGTGGGAGGGGGCTTGCCCCCGATGGCGGTGGATCAGTCATATGAACAGTGACTGACACTCCGCTATCGGGGGCAAGCCCCCTCCCACATTTGTATCCCGGTGTCAGTTGGATCTAACGCGGTTCGATATGCGCAATCATCAACTGCACCGTTTCATTCCCACGATATTCATTCACGTCCAGCTTGTAGGCCAACTCCACCCACCGCACCGTCGGATTCGGCCAGACTTCACGGTCGACCCCAAACGCAATGCCATCGAGCTTCACCGAGCCACATTCGCTCTTGAGCACCACCTTCAAGTGCCGCTCGCCGACCACCCGCTGCTCCACCAACTGAAACACGCCGTGAAACAATGGCTCGGGAAAGTGCTGCCCCCACGGGCCGGCATGGCGCAGTGCGCGGGCCAGTTCCAGGTGAAACTCTTCCACCGCCAGGGTGCCGTCGGAGAGCAGCCGCCCGGTGAGGTCTTCTTCGCGCAGTTGCCGACGCACTTCGGCATCGAAGGCTTGGGCAAATAACGGAAAATTCGCTTCGGGCAGGGTCAGGCCAGCCGCCATCGCATGACCGCCATATTTGGCAATCAGGTTGGGATGCTGGCTGGCAACCACCGCCAGCGCGTCACGGATATGAAAGCCCTGTACTGAACGCCCGGAGCCCTTAAGCAGGCCATCACCGGCATCGGCAAAGGCGATGGTGGGACGGAAATAGCGCTCTTTCATGCGCGACGCCAGGATCCCGATCACCCCTTGGTGCCACTCCGGGTCGAACAGGCACAAGCCGTACGGCATCGATTCGACCGGCAAATCCTTGAGCTGGGCCAGGGCTTCGCGCTGCATGCCTTGCTCGATGGATTTGCGGTCCTGGTTCATGCCGTCCAGTTGCGCGGCCATTTCCCGTGCTGCGGCAATGTCCGTGGTGAGCAGGCATTCGATGCCCAGGCTCATGTCATCCAGGCGCCCCGCCGCATTCAGGCGCGGGCCAAGGATAAAGCCGAGGTCGGTGGAGGTGATACGGGCATGGTCGCGCTTGGCCACTTCAAGGATTGCCTTGATCCCCGGCCGCGCTCGACCAGCACGGATACGTTCCAGGCCCTGATGGACGAGGATGCGGTTGTTGGCGTCCAGCGGTACCACGTCGGCAACGCTGCCCAGGGCCACCAGGTCGAGCAACTCACCGATGTTCGGCTGCGGGCTGTTGTCGTACCAGCCCAGGCTGCGCAAGCGCGCGCGCAGGGCCATCAACACGTAGAAGATCACGCCGACACCGGCCAGCGCCTTGCTGGGGAAGGTACAACCCGGCTGGTTCGGATTGACGATCGCGTCCGCCGCCGGCAGTTCATCGCCCGGCAAGTGGTGATCCGTCACCAGCACCTTCAACCCCGCCGCCTTCGCCGCCGCCACGCCCTCGACGCTGGAGATGCCGTTATCCACGGTGATCAGCAACTGCGGCTCGCGCTGCAGCGCCACCGCCACGATCTCCGGCGTCAGGCCGTAGCCATATTCGAAGCGGTTGGGCACCAGGTAATCGACGTGGGCCGCACCGAGCAAACGCAGGCCCAGTGTGCCGACGGTGCTGGCGGTGGCGCCGTCGGCGTCGAAGTCACCGACGATCAGGATGCGCTGGCGCTGCTCCAGCGCCGTCACCAGCAGGTCGACAGCGGCATCAATGCCCTTGAGCTGCTGATAGGGAATCAACCGCGCCAGGCTCTTGTCCAGCTCGGCTTCCGATTGCACCCCGCGCGCGGCGTAGAGACGGGTCAGCAGCGGTGGCAATTCACCGAGGAAGGGCAGGACGGCGGGCAAGGGACGGGGTTCGATACGCATACGGTGGGGATAACTTCTCTACTGATAAAAGGGTTAAAACGACAATTCAAACGCTATAAAGATTAAATGTGGGAGGGGCTTGCTCCCGATAGCTGAGTGTCAGTCAATGATGTTGTGACTGATCCACCGCTATCGGGAGCAAGCCCCCTCCCACATGTTCAATCACGTCCGCCAACCAGCCATTCCAGTTGCACTTCATGCTGGCCACGGTCGTCGGTGACGAAGATCGTGCCTTCGCTGATCATCACATCCCACTTGATCACGCGAGGCATGTCCTTGGCCAGAACCTCGAGGATTTCCTGGGGGACTGCGGCGATGTGCACGTTTTTCAGGTTTTTCGCCACCGGCACGACCTTGCCTTCCCACACACGCAGGCTGCCATACGCCAGCAGGCTGGTACGTTCGGTACGGCGCGAGCACCAGGTCAGGCGGTCGGCATCCGGCTGGCCGACTTCGATCCAGTGCAACACCCGGTCATCCAGGCTCTTTTCCCACAGGGCCGGCTCGTCGACGTCCGACAAGCCACGGCCGAACGCCAATTGCTCGTTGTACCAGAGGGCGTAGGCCAGCAGGCGCACGGTCATGCGTTCTTCGGTTTCCGAAGGGTGGCGGGCGATGGTCTGCTTGACGCTCTCGTACACCGAACGGTCAAGGTCGGTGAGATTGAGTTCGAATTTGTAGGTCGTGGACGGCTGGGCCATGAACGGGCTTCTAAGACAAGGAAAGGCGATCAGTCTAACCGATGGCGAGGTCATTCAACGAATACTGCGCAGCAGCATGACCCGTTTGCGTTCGCAGGGCGCGCTGTGCCAAATCCCAGGCAAAAAGAAACCCCGAGGAGTGGGGAGACAACTCGGGGTTAAACGTGATCTACAAAGACCAGTACAACAAGCCACAAACACCGGAGCACAATGTTTGCTCTTGCTGTTACAAACTCTGACCGGCCGTGTTGTAGGAAGTTTCGAAGGATAAATAATTCTTCATGCGCAGACCGGGGTTCGTGTCATGGCGGCATTTCGCAAGGCTGCGATGACCGAGGGCTCGAGTCGACCTTCAGCGATTTTCAAATCGCGCAGCAGACAATCCACCACATCCACCAGCGCGCGCTTGTCGGTCAGCTGAGCGCGGTTGACTTCGCGCTCGACCATGATGGCGCCACCGGGGTTCTTCACGGTCACCAGGCATTCGCCCTGCACACCAGAGGTGGTCAGCGTAACCAGATAAGGGCTCAGTGCTTCTTCGAGCAACAGGCTGATACTTTCCATCTCGATCACCACTCAATAGTTCGGGAACAATCGTTTCAACGGGTGCTGCGTCTCTCCTAAGTGACTGGTCGTAACGTAGGAAAGTTCGCTTTTTCGTCTTTCAAGGGTTGTGCGGGGATGACGTATCCAGCATGCGCTTGCAACATGACAGGTAAAAAACGGCAGCACATAACTGCTTACGCAATGGGTTGCGGTTTTGGGGTAAGCCGAGCGCGCAGGCCAGGAGTGAATCCTATACTCGGTGAGCGCTGATCACCCTGCCGTGCGGGCAGAGTGCATGTCATGAGACCCTTATCACGAAGGATGAAGAGGATGCTGGAACACAATGAACAACAAGCGTCGATCGAGAAAATTCACGCGGACATATCACGCATCTATGCCGAACAACGCAAGTTCAATGCTGAAGTCCACAAGATAACCCGTGAGATCTTCTGGTACCCCGTGGGCATCGCAATAGGCTTCTTTACGGCTGTTGGCACGGTAATGGCGCTGGCCCATAAGCTACTCACGTAGACGATATTACTGGCGGGCCTGCCAGAAACAAAAAACGCCGCTGACCCTGGGAAGGGAAAGCGGCGTTTTTGTCTATGCGGTGCGCCTTACAGCGGCTTACCCCGATTGCCATGCTGGCTGACAAACGCCTGCACCGCCTTCAGGTCGTTAGCCAACACCGTGTAACGTTCTTCGCGCTCGAACAGATCAGCCAGGTGCTTGGGCAGCTCCAGGGCCTTGCCAACACCGGCCTGCTCCACCGCTTCCGGGAATTTGACCGGGTGCGCGGTGCCCAGGATCACCATCGGGATATCCAGGCTGCGACGGCACTCGCGGGCGGCCTTCACACCGATGGCGGTGTGCGGGTCGAGCAGCTCGCCGGTCTGGGCATAGACTTCAGCGATGGTTTCGCACGTCTGTGCGTCGTCCACTGCCAAGGAGTCGAACAGCTTGCGGGTTTCGGTCCAGCGCTCTTGCTCGACGCTGAAACCGCCACCTTGCTTGAAGCTGTTCATCAGCTCGGCCAGCGCCGCGCCATTGCGACCGTGCATGTCGAACAGCAGGCGCTCGAAGTTCGACGAGACCATGATGTCCATCGACGGCGACAGCGTGGCGTGCAGGGTTTCCTTGACGTACTGGTTGCCGCTCATGAAGCGGTGCAGGATGTCGTTGCGGTTGGTCGCGACGATCAACTGATTGATCGGCAGGCCCATGTTGCGTGCCAGGTAGCCGGCGAAGATGTCGCCGAAGTTGCCGGTCGGCACCGAGAACGACACCGAACGCGCCGGGCCGCCCAGCTGCAGGGAGGCGTGGAAGTAGTAGACGATCTGGGCCATGATCCGCGCCCAGTTGATCGAATTCACCGCCACCAGGCGTGTGCCTTTGAGGAAGCTCTGGTCGGCGAAGCTGTTCTTGACCATTTCCTGGCAGTCATCGAAGTTGCCGTCGATGGCGATGTTGTGGATGTTTTCACCAAACAGGGTGGTCATCTGGCGACGCTGCACTTCCGACACGCGCTTGTGCGGGTGCAGGATGAAGATATCGACGTTTTCGCAGTGCTTGCACCCTTCGATGGCCGCCGAGCCGGTGTCGCCGGAGGTGGCGCCGATGATCACCACGCGCTCGCCGCGTTTCTCCAGCACGTAGTCCAGCAGGCGACCGAGCAATTGCAGGGCAAAGTCCTTGAACGCCAAGGTGGGACCGTGGAACAGCTCAAGCACCCATTCGTTGCCGTTCAGCTGGCGCAGGGGCGCGATGGCGCTGTGGGAAAATACGCCGTAGGTTTCTTCCAGGATCTTCTTGAAGTCCGCATCCGGAATGCTGCCGGTGACGAACGGGCGCATTACCCGGAACGCCAGTTCGTGGTACGGCAGGCCGGCCCAGGAAGCGATTTCTTCCTGGGTGAAGCGCGGCAGGTTTTCCGGCACGTACAGGCCGCCGTCGGTGGCAAGGCCTGCCAGCAGAACGTCTTCGAAATTCAGGGCCGGTGCCTGGCCGCGGGTGCTGATGTAACGCATGACTGGCTCCTCTAAAACATTCTCGAACAGGGGCCGCCGAACGCTCGGGGCCCCTGGAACAATCGGTTAGTTCAAGTGCTCGACGCGGATACGAACGACCGGGCCCACTACACCTTGCAAGGCTTCCAGTGCGGCAATGGCATCGTTGATATGCTGCTCAAGCACGCGATGGGTCAGCAGGATCATCGGCACCTGGCCGTTCTGCTCCTCGACTTCCTTCTGCATGATCGATTCGATGTTGATGCCGCGCTCCGACAGGATGCTGGCCACCTGGGCCAACACGCCCGGATGATCCTGGGCCTGGATGCGCAGGTAGTAGGCACTTTCGCAGGCTTCGATCGGCAGGATCGGGTGGGCCGACAGCGAGTCCGGCTGGAAGGCCAGGTGCGGCACGCGGTTTTCCGGGTCGCTGGTCATGGCGCGAACCACGTCCACCAGATCGGCGATCACCGATGAAGCGGTCGGCTCCATGCCGGCGCCGGCACCGTAGAACAGGGTGGAACCGGCGGCATCACCGTTGACCATCACCGCGTTCATCACGCCATTGACGTTGGCGATCAGGCGGTCGGCCGGGATCAGCGTCGGGTGCACACGCAATTCGATACCGGCCGGGGTGCTGCGCGCCACACCGAGGTGCTTGATGCGGTAGCCCAGGGCTTCGGCGTAGTTCACGTCGGCGGTGGTCAGCTTGGTGATGCCTTCGGTGTAGGCCTTGTCGAACTGCAGCGGGATACCAAAGGCGATGGACGCCAGGATGGTCAGCTTGTGGGCCGCATCGATGCCTTCCACGTCAAAGGTCGGGTCGGCTTCGGCGTAACCCAGGGCCTGGGCTTCGGCCAACACGTCTTCGAAGGTACGGCCCTTCTCGCGCATTTCGGTGAGAATGAAGTTACCGGTGCCGTTGATGATGCCGGCCACCCAGTTGATGCGGTTGGCAGACAGGCCTTCACGGATCGCCTTGATCACCGGGATGCCACCGGCCACTGCCGCTTCGAAGGCCACGATCACGCCCTTCTCACGCGCCCTGGCGAAGATCTCGTTGCCGTGCACGGCGATCAGCGCCTTGTTGGCGGTGACCACGTGCTTGCCGTTGTCGATGGCCATGAGCACCAGCTCGCGGGCCACGGTGTAGCCGCCCACCAGCTCGATGACGATATCGATTTCAGGGTTGGTGGCCACGGCGAACACATCGTGGGTAATCGCAATACCGGTCGTTTCGAACTGAGGCTTTGGCGAACGCGTGGCAATCTGCGCCACTTCAATCTCGCGCCCTGCACGGCGGGAAATTTCTTCAGCGTTACGCTGAAGTACGTTGAAGGTGCCGCCACCGACGGTCCCTAACCCACAGATGCCTACTTTGACCGGTTTCACTGAAGAACTCCCCATGAAACGGCCGACTCAAGGTCGGCCGTGGAACACAGCCGCACAACTGCGGCTCTCAATTAATGGCCCGCCGACGGTTCGGCGGGCCATGCTCGTCAAAGGCTCGACGATAAATGCTTACTTGGCACCCAGTGCCAGTTTGGCAACTTGTGGTGCCGGCTGGTAGCCCGGAATTACCTGGCCGTCGGCCAAAACGATGGCCGGTGTGCCGTTCACGCCGATCGACTGGCCCAGGGCGAACTGCTTGGAAACCGGGTTGGCGCATTTGGCCGCCTTGATTTCCTTGCCGTCGACCATCTTGTCCATAGCCGCCTTCTTGTCGGCCGAGCACCAGACCGCTTGCAACTGCTCATCACCCGGCGAGCCCAGGCCCTGGCGCGGGAACGCGACGTAGCGCACTTCCACCCCCAGCTTGTTCAGCGCAGGCACTTCGGCGTGCAGCTTGTGGCAGTACGGGCAGGTGGTGTCGGTGAACACCGTGATGTGGGTCTTGGTTTCACCGATGGCCGGGTACACCACGGTTTCAGCCACGGGAATACCGTTGATCAGCTTGGACACGCCAAGGCGCTCGGCTTTCTCGGTCAGGTTGACCGGCTTGCCGTCCTTGAGCTGGAACAGGTAGCCCTGGACGATGTACTGGCCGTCGGCACTGGCGTACAGCACGCGGCTGCCCTTGAGCTTGACTTCATACAGGCCGGCCATCGGGCTGGCGCTGATGCTTTCGATGGGAGTGTCGAGCTGCAGGTTGACCAGACTCTTGCGAATGGCCTGCTCGGCTGCGTCATCAGCGACGGCAAAGGTGGAAACCAACGCAATGGCTGCGGCGGCAATAATCTGGGTCAAGCGCATGGGAACTCCTGAAGGCAGATGCAGGGACGGTGCAGGTACGCCGATTGGAAAATGGGGGTGTGACCGTCGCCTTTGCGAACCGACAAAGCCTACCACAGTTGGGCCGCAGGGCAGCCGGTGGCAGGGTAAATTGGGATTTTTCAGCCGCGCGGATGGTGCTTGGCGTGCATATCCTGCAAGCGCGCCCGCGCGACATGGGTGTAAATCTGCGTGGTGGACAGGTCACTGTGCCCGAGCAGCATCTGCACGACACGCAAATCCGCGCCATGGTTGAGCAAGTGCGTGGCGAATGCATGGCGCAGAGTGTGCGGCGACAGCGTCTTGCCGATCCCGGCGACCTTGGCCTGATGCTTGATGCGGTGCCAGAAGGTCTGGCGGGTCATCTGCTCGCCGCGCAGGCTGGGAAACAGCACATCACTGGGGCGGCCACCGAGCAATTCGTTACGCGCATCACGCATGTAACGCTCGACCCACACAATCGCTTCCTCACCCATCGGCACCAGGCGCTCCTTGCTGCCCTTGCCCATCACCCGCAACACACCCTGGCGCAAATTGACCTGCTCCAGGGTCAGGCTGATCAACTCGGTCACCCGCAGCCCGCAGGCGTAGAGCACTTCGAGCATGGCGCGATCGCGCTGGCCGATGGCTTCACTGAGATCCGGCGCGGCCAACAGGGCCTCCACGTCAGTTTCCGACAAAGATTTAGGAAGAGGCCTACCTAATTGCGGCATATCGACTTGTAGAGTTGGATCGATCGCGATGAGTTTTTCACGCAACAGATAGCGATAAAAGCCGCGCACACCGGAGAGAAATCTCGCGGTGGATCGCGGCTTGTAATGTTGCTCGAGGCGCCAGGCCAAGTGATCGAGGATCAGCTCTCGCCCGGCATTGATCAACTCCAGGTTTTTCTCCTGCAACCAACCGTTGAACAGGGCCAGGTCGCTGCGGTAAGCCTGGCGAGTGTTGTCCGAGAGGCCTTTTTCCAACCAAAGGGCGTCAAGGAAGCGGTCGATCAGCGGGTGGTCAATGGCAGGCATGGTTACTCAGGCGACGCGGCAAGGGGCTTGGCGCCATTTTATTTAGTGAACTGTGGCAAGGGCCACCAGTCTTTCATAGCCCGCTACTTCTAGGAACAGGAAGCTTTAATGAACGAACAACAGATCTTGTTGGCTTTCGGCGGTATCGGTGTGGCCGCGCTCGGCTGCCAATGGCTGGCCTGGCGCCTGAAGTTGCCGGCGATTCTGTTTCTGTTATTGAGCGGAATTCTGGCGGGGCCGGTACTCGGCTGGCTCGACCCGCAGGAAATGTTCGGCCCATTGCTGATGCCATTGGTGTCGCTGGCCGTCGCATTGATCCTGTTTGAGGGCAGCCTGACGCTGCATCTGTCGGAATGGAAGGAAATCGGCAGCGTGGTGCACCGACTGGTGACCCTTGGCGCGCTGACGACCTGGGCGGTGATCACCCTGGCAACCCACTGGCTGTTGGGTTTCGACTGGCTGCTGGCGCTGCTGTTCGGCACCTTGACGCTGGTCACAGGCCCGACCGTCATCGTGCCGATGTTGCGCGTGGTACGCCCCAAGGCGTCCATTGCCAACATCCTGCGCTGGGAAGGCATCGTCATCGACCCCATCGGAGCGCTACTGGCCGTGGTGGTCTACAGCTTCATCATTGCCAGTGCTTCGGGCGATGGCCTGAGTCACAGCCTGCTGACCTTTGGCGGCGTCATCCTCTGTGGCAGCCTGTTCGGGATTGTCGGGGGCTGGGTGCTGGGCCTGGTCATGCGCCGCCAGTGGTTGCCGGAATACCTGCATAACCTGGCCACCCTGGCGGCGGTACTGGGGGTGTTCATCGCCTCCAATCAGGTCATGCATGAGTCCGGCCTGTTGGCGGTGACCCTGATGGGCATGTGGATGGCCAACATGAAGGGGGTGGACGTGCGTCACATCCTGCACTTCAAGGAGAACCTCAGCGTACTGTTGATTTCCGGCTTGTTTATTCTGTTGGCGGCGCGCCTGGACCTGAACGCATTGATCGCCCTGGGGCCGTTCGTACTGATTCTGCTGCTGATCATTCAGTTCATTGCGCGCCCGCTGAACGTTGCAGTGTCCACCGTCGGCTCGAAACTGAACTGGCGCGAGCGCGCACTGCTGGCCTGGATCGCCCCGCGCGGGATTGTGGCCGCGGCGGTGTCGGCCATTTTTGCGATTCGCCTGGATGAGGCCGGCCACGAAGGTGCGTTGTTGCTGGTGCCGCTGACATTTGCGGTGATTATCGGCACGGTGGTGCTGCAGAGCGCGACTGCGCGTCCTCTGGCCCGCTTGCTGAAAGTAGCCGAGCCCGCGCCAAGCGGCTTTCTGATCGTCGGTGCGAACGGCCCGGCACGCATCCTCGGCAAAGCCCTGCAACAGCTTGGCAGCCGAGTGCTGCTGACCGATTCGAGCTGGGAAAACATTCGGGCCAGCCGCATGGAAGGGCTGCCGACCTACTTCGGCAACCCGGCATCACAGCATGCCGAGTCGCATCTGGACCTGGTCGGTCTCGGGCATTTGCTCGCGCTTTCCCCTTCCGGCGAGTTGAATACGTTGGCCACCATGCGCTTTCGTCATGACTTCGGGCATCGCCTGTTCGCCTTGGCCAACAGCCAGGAAAGCCGTCGCACCGACAAGCACCGGGCCAGCGGCGAGCATCGCGGGCACTTGCTGGGCAGCCAGCCGCTGAGCTACACCAAGCTTGCCAGCCTGTTGGGGCAAGGCGCCGAACTGTATACCACCCACCTGACCGATGGGTTTGGCTGGAGCGATTATCAGGCACTGCACGGGGAACGGGCGACACTGCTGTTTGCCCGCGATAGCAGCGGCTGGGTGCATGTGGTCACGCCAGAGAGCGATATGAAACCGCTGGCGGGATGGACATTACTGGCAGTCATTCAGCCTGGTCAGGCCTAGCAGGGCGCACTGCACAAATCGCAGGCACAAAAAAGCAGCCCGTAGGCTGCTTCTTTCTGCATCGGGAAGCTGGACTTAAGCCAGTTTTTCCTTGATGCGAGCTGCTTTACCGGACAGGTCACGCAGGTAGTACAGCTTGGCTTTGCGTACGTCACCGCGACGTTTCACAGCCATGCTGTCGATCTGCGGGCTGTAGGTCTGGAAAGTACGCTCTACGCCAACACCGTTGGAGATTTTACGAACAGTGAAAGCACTGTTCACACCACGGTTACGCTTGGCGATTACCACGCCTTCGAACGCTTGCAGACGCGAACGGTCGCCTTCCTTCACTTTCACCTGAACGACAATGGTGTCGCCCGGGGCAAAGGTAGGGATCTCTTTGGTCATCTGCTCTGCTTCGAGTGCAAGGATGATTTTGTTAGTCATGCTGTGCTCCTAAGATAAGTCAATGGACCTACCATCGATACGTTGTTAACTATCGTCCCGCGCGAGGATGTATTCCTCGAGCAGCTTCTTCTCTTCTCCAGAAAGCGAGCGGCTTTCCAGAAGATCGGCGCGTCGTTCATAGGTCCGACCAAGGGACTGCTGTAAACGCCAACGCCGGATGTGTGCGTGATTGCCACTTAGCAATACGTCGGGAACACGCTGATCCGCATACACCTCCGGACGGGTGTAGTGCGGGCAATCCAGCAAACCATCCGTGAAGGAATCTTCCTCCGCAGAGTCCGCATGCCCTAAAGCTCCAGGCAGCAGTCGTGTAACCGCATCTATCAGGACCATCGCCGGCAGCTCACCGCCAGACAGGACATAGTCCCCAATCGACCACTCTTCATCGACATGAGCTTCAATAAACCGCTCGTCAATGCCTTCATAGCGGCCGGCAATCAGGATCAGTGCTTCCTCATTTGCCAGTTCGCGTACCGCAGCCTGTTTCAGCTGACGGCCTTGAGGGGACAGGTAAATTACCTTCGCCTTCTCCCCGGCGGCGGCCTTGGCCTCAACCAACGCGTCTTCCAGGGGCTTGATCTTCATCACCATGCCCGGGCCACCGCCAAATGGGCGATCGTCCACAGTGTGATGCCGATCCGTCGTGTAGTCTCGCGGGTTCCAACAGGTGAGCTGCAACAGCCCCTGCTTCACCGCCCGACTGGTGATGCCGTACTCGCTGATGGCGGAAAACATCTCGGGAAACAAACTGATCACTTCAATGCGCAAATTAGCCACGCTTAGAAGTCCGCGTCCCATTCCACCTTCATCTCGCCCGCTGCCAGGTCGACGGCCAACACGCACTGCCCGGTATAGGGCAACAGGCGTTCGCGATCATCCAGGCTGCCAGCGCAAGGCTTGACCACCATTACATCATTGGCGCCGGTTTCCAGAAGATGATCGATTTTCCCCAGCAATTGCCCGAGTTGATCAATAACCTTCAGACCTTCCAGCTGGTACCAGTAGTACTCGCCGTCGGTCAATTCAGGGAACAGGTTGCGCGGCACGCAGATCTCATAACCGGCCAGAAGACGGGCTTCTTCACGATCATCAAGACCCTTGAGCTTTGCGACCAGGAACTTGTCGTTCCCGCGTCCACTGACCAGCTCGACCTGTTTCACACTACCTTCGCGCTTGAGCGTCCAGGTTTTGTACTGCAACAGGTTTTCAGTCGGATCAGTAAAGGAATACACCTTCACTTCGCCGCGAACGCCATGAACAGAGTAAATCTTGCCGATAACGATCAAATCATCAGCAACAGCTGGCGTCGCGTTCATATTGCTCAGACTGCGGCCTTAGCCGAGTCCTTCAACAACTTTGCAACGCGCTCGGATGGCTGTGCACCAACGCTCAGCCAGTAGGCTACGCGCTCTTGGTTCACGGACAGACGAACTTCTTGACCACGAGCAACAGGGTTGAAGAAACCAACCTGTTCCTTGTGCGAACCGTCGCGCGGGTTGCGGCTGTCGGTTACGGTCAAGTGGTAAAACGGGCGCTTTTTGGAGCCGCCAAGGGCAAGACGGATTGTTAGCATGTGAACATCGTTCCTGTAGTCGGTGCTGCAAATCTAAATGCACAGCGGGCATAGGTGCCCGAAAGGCCGCATATTCTAAGGAATATCCGGACTTTTGCAAATGTCTTTTTCTGGCGCCTATCAGCGTGCCATTCAGATCTGCTATAGAGCCGTCGGTTAAAACGGCAAGTCAGCGCCCGCCAACGGCGGGTTTGCTGGAGATCCCACATCCCTGTGGGTCGGAGCGCAAGCCAAGGCTTGTGCTCGAATACTTTACATTTTCGGCATACCGCCGCCGGGCAACATACCGCCCATGCCGCGCATCATCTTGGCCATACCGCCCTTGGCGGAGAACTTCTTCATCATCTTCTGCATCTGCTTGTGCTGCTTGATCAAGCGGCCGATGTCCTGCACCTGGGTGCCGGAACCCATGGCGATCCGACGCTTGCGCGAACCGCTGATCAGCTCAGGGTCGCGGCGCTCGGCCGGGGTCATGGAGTTGATGATGGCTTCCATCTGCTTGAACTGCTTCTCTGCCGCGCCCTGGGCGTTGCCCATTTGCGCCAGGTTCACGCCGCCGATGTTCGGCAGCTTGTCCATCAAGCCGCCGAGGCCGCCCATGTTCTTCATTTGCTGCAGCTGGTCGCGGAAGTCTTCGAGGTCGAAGCCCTTGCCCTTCTTCAGCTTTTTGGCCAGTTTGTCGGCTTTGTCTTTATCGAGCGTGGCTTCGGCCTGTTCGATCAGGCTGAGCACGTCGCCCATGCCGAGGATACGCGAGGCGATACGCTCCGGGTGGAACGGTTCGAGCGCTTCGCTCTTCTCGCCCATACCGATGAACTTGATCGGCTTGCCGGTGATGGCACGTACCGACAGCGCGGCACCGCCACGGGCGTCGCCGTCTACCTTGGTCAGGATCACGCCGGTCAGCGGCAGTGCGTCACCGAAGGCCTTGGCGGTGTTGGCGGCATCCTGGCCGGTCATGGCATCGACCACGAACAGCGTCTCGACCGGGTTGATCGCGGCATGCAGCGCCTTGATCTCGCCCATCATTTCTTCATCGATGTGCAGGCGACCGGCGGTATCGACGATGACCACGTCGATGAATTTCAGCTTGGCTTCTTTAATAGCCGCAATGGCGATATCAACCGGCTTCTGGCTCAGGTCCGACGGGAAGAAGGTCACGCCCACTTCGCCCGCGAGCATTTCCAGCTGCTTGATCGCGGCCGGACGGTAGACGTCGGCCGATACCACCATCACCGACTTCTTCTTGCGCTCTTTAAGGAAGCGCGCCAGCTTGCCGGCGGTGGTGGTCTTACCCGCACCTTGCAGGCCGGCCATCAGCACGACGGCCGGTGGCACGGCGCTGAGGTTCAAATCTTCGTTGGCCGCGCCCATCAGGCTTTCGAGTTCGGCCTGGACGATCTTCACGAACGCCTGGCCCGGGGTCAGGCTGCGCGACACTTCAGTGCCGACCGCACGCTCCTTGACCGAGTTGACGAAGTCCTTCACCACCGGCAAGGCCACGTCGGCCTCCAGCAACGCCATGCGCACTTCACGCAGGGTGTCTTTAATATTGTCCTCGGTCAGCTTGGCCTTGCCGGTTACGTGGCGCAGCGTCTGCGAGAGACGGTCAGTCAAGTTTTCAAACATGCGCGATCCTTTCAGGCCCTATTCATCGAAATGCATTGGTAGACCGAGGTAATGGCGGCCCAGGCTGTGGTAAATCGCTATTAAAAACAGCGCTCGGCGAGCCTGCGGCGTGGGCAGGTCGCGGATTATAGCGAAGACTGCGCCCATGCACACCCGCTGTCTGGCCCGGGAGTCTTTCGTGCAGCGCAGGTGTGTGCCAAACTCAGCGCCTTTCGGGCTTGCCTATCAGGATTTATGCTCCCCTTGTCACCCAGCTTGCTACCCAGCCTCGCCGCCGCCATCGTGTATGCCGCTGCGACTCTCTATCAGGGCTCTCGTCTGGCCCAAGGCACCAAAGCGGACAAACGTCTGCTGGTCGGCCTTGGCGTGCTGGCCCTGCTGGCCCATGCGGCCAGTCTGTTTACCCACCTGCTGACCCCGGTTGGCCTGGGCCTGGATTTTTTCAGCGCCGCCAGCCTGATCGCCGCCGCCGTTATCGCACTGACGCTGCTGGCGTGCTACCGGATTCCGGTCGAAAACCTGCTCGTTCTTTTATTCCCGCTGGGCATGCTCACGGTACTGCTGGCGCAGTTCGCGCCCACCGGCACCGTCCAGGTGATCGATGAAGAGCCGGGCATCCTCGCGCATATCCTGCTGTCGATCCTGGCCTACGGCATGTTCACTATCGCGGTGTTCCAGTCGCTGCTGGTGCTGCTGCAAGACCACCAGCTCAAGCACAAGCACCCGTCCGGGCTGATCAAGAACTTCCCGCCGCTGCAAACCATGGAAAGCCTGCTGTTCGGTTTTCTGTGGGCCGGCTGGACCTTGTTGTCGCTATCGCTGATTTCCGGCTGGCTGTTCGTCGAAAACCTGTTCGCCCAGCATCTGGTGCACAAAACCTTGCTGGCCTGCCTGGCCTGGGTGGTGTTCAGCGTATTGCTGTGGGGCCGCAACCGCCTCGGCTGGCGCGGGCACAAGGCCATTCGCTGGACCCTGGCCGGTTTCTGCCTGCTGATGCTGGCCTATTTCGGCAGCAAGCTGGTTCGCGAATACATCCTGCATATCTGACGGGCGGCGATCATGGACAACTTGCCCCTTGGGCCGATGCTCGCCGTAATTGCCCTGCTGATTTTATGGGCGGCACTGTTTACCGCCATCGAAGCCGCGCAACAACACCTGCTGGCCCTGCGCCCCGGCACACGCCAGGGCGACAAGGCCGCCGCGCGCCTGAGCTTCCCGCGACACAGCCTGATCCTGTGCAACAGCCTGTGTCGCGCAGCCGTCGTGATTCTCTGCACGCTGCTGGCGATCTATGCCTGGGCCCAGAACGGGCCGTGGCTCGGCTGGCTGATCTCGTGCGCGTTGCTGCTGATCCTCGCCGATTACTTGCCCCGCGCCCTGGCTACCCGTTATCCGCAGGCCATCCTGGGCTTCGGTAACGCCCTGCTGGGCGTGCCGCTGAAAATCCTCTATCCCGCCGCCTGGCTGCTCAATGGCATCAGCCTGCTGTTGCTGCGCCCGTTCGCGCGCAAGCCGGGCATAGTGAAAAAGAGCGACGAACCTTCGTCCGACCACGACGACGAGCCGCAGCACGACGCCGACCAAGAGCGCATGCCCAGCATGCCGGGCATCCATGCTCTGGACAACATCACCGTCAACGACATCCTGGTGCCACGCAGCGACGTGGACGGCATCAACCTGGATGACACGATCGAAGACATCATCGAGCAACTGCGCACCTCCCAGCGCACGCGGCTGCCGGTGTTCCACAGCGATATCAACCAGGTCGAAGCGGTGCTCAACACCCGGCAGGTCCAGCATCTGCTGCCCGATGCCAGCCTGACCAAGGAAGCGCTGCTCGCCGCCTGTCACGAACCCTACTTCGTGCCGGAGAGCACGCCTCTGCAGCTGCAACTGCTGAATTTCCACAAGCAGCAGCGGCGCCTGGGCATGGTGGTGGACGAGTACGGCGAAGTGCTGGGCATCGTGACCCTGGAAGATATCCTCGAAGAAATCGTCGGCGAATTCGAAAGCGACCAGGCGGTGGATAACCCCCATGTCGAAGCCCAACCCGATGGCCGCTACATCATCGACGGCGCTGCCTCGATCCGCGAACTGAACAAAAGCCTGGGCTGGCACCTGCCCAGCGACGGCCCCAAGACCCTTAACGGCCTGGTGACCGAAGCGCTGGAGACCATTCCGGACTGCGCGGTGTGCCTGAAGATTGGCCGCTACCGCCTGGAAATCCTCGAGACCGAGGACAACCGGGTAAGCAAGGTGCTGATCTGGCACACCAGCCACGTGCCAATAGCCGCATAACCCTCCTGACACACAAAAATCCAATGTGGGAGGGGGCTTGCCCCCGATAGCAGAGTGCCAGTCACTGCATCAGGTGACTGATACACCGCTATCGGGGGCAAGCCCCCTCCCACATTTGAATTGTGGCGCTCCAACCACTTGTTGTAATTCCAAACCCCTTCCTATAATCCCTGCGGCTTACCCAAGCCCCCGCCCGACCGCGTGCTACCCGCACTCAGCGCGTCCAGGCAGCGCTTTACCCTGTCCGAGCGGTGTTTGCTCCCATCCCGAGCCACTCCGCGCACAACCCTGATCCATGGGTGTTCGACCAATAATAATCCGCGTCCAAACGCGCAATGACCAATCCGGGATACTGCCATGAGCACCACGTATAACGAGGCCGCAACCGCCGCCCCGACCAACTCGACGGCCCGTGTGGCCACTGCGAGCATCGTCGGCACCGCCATTGAGTTCTACGACTTCTATATCTACGCCACGGCTGCGGCACTGGTCATCGGCCCGGTGTTCTTCCCGCAAACGTCCGGCACCGCGCAGATGCTCGCGTCGTTCCTCACATTCGGTATCGCATTCATAGCGCGCCCACTGGGTTCGGCGCTGTTCGGCCACTTTGGCGACCGTATCGGCCGCAAGTCGACGTTGGTGGCCTCCCTGCTGCTGATGGGCGTGTGCACCACCCTGATCGGCTTGCTGCCGGGCTACGACAGCATTGGCGCCTGGGCACCGATTCTGTTGTGTGTATTGCGCTTCGGCCAAGGCCTGGGCTTGGGCGGGGAATGGGGCGGCGCGGCATTGCTGGCCACCGAGAATGCCCCCAAGGGCAAGCGCGCCTGGTTCGGCATGTTCCCGCAACTGGGCCCGTCGATCGGGTTCCTGGCGGCCAACGGCTTGTTCCTGATCCTGGCCATGAGCCTGAACGACGAGCAGTTCCGCAGCTGGGGCTGGCGCATTCCGTTCATCCTCAGCGCGGCGTTGGTGATGGTGGGCCTGTACGCACGGCTCAAGCTGCACGAGACGCCGGTGTTCGCCAATGCCGTGGCCAAGGAAAAACCGGTGAAAGTGCCGCTGGTGGAACTGTTCAGCCAGCATTGGCTGCCGGTGCTGCTGGGCGCTGCGTCGATGGTGGTGTGCTATGCGCTGTTCTATATCACCACGGCGTTTTCCCTGAGCTACGGGGTGTCGACCCTCGGCTACAGCCGCGAAACCTTCCTCGGCCTGTTGTGCTTCGCAGTGCTGTTCATGGGCCTGGCGACGCCGCTGGCAGCGCTGGCCAGCGACCGCTACGGGCGCAAGCCGGTGCTGATTGTCGGCGCGGTCCTGGCAATCCTGTCGGGCTTTACCATGGAGCCGCTGCTGACCCACGGCTCAACCTGGGCCGTGGCGCTGTTCCTGGCGCTGGAGCTGTTCCTGATGGGCGTGACTTTCGCGCCGATGGGCGCGCTGCTGCCGGAACTGTTCCCGACCCGCGTGCGTTATACCGGCGCGTCGGCGGCGTATAACCTGGGTGGGATCGTAGGGGCGTCGGCCGCACCGTTCTTCGCGACCAAGCTGGTGGCGATGGGCGGGCTGAGTTATGTCGGTGGGTATGTGTCGGCGGCAGCGTTGCTCAGTTTGATTGCGGTGCTGTGCCTGAAAGAGACGCGGGATAATGATTTGAACAGGGTGGCCTGACTGATCGTTCCCACGCTCTGCGTGGGAATGCAGCCCAGGACGCTCTGCGTCCCAAAGCATGACGCAGAGCGTCACAAGAGGTATTCCCACGCGGAGCGTGGGAACGATCAAGCTGAGGTTACAGCTCTACAACAACCGCCTTGGAAGCCCGGGTCGCCTTGGCTCGAGCCGCTTCAATCGACTCATCCCGCGCCAACGCCACGCCCATGCGGCGCTGACCATTCACCTCAGGCTTGCCAAACAGACGCAACGCCGTATCCGGCTCGCTCAAGGCCGCACCGAGGTTGGCGAATGCCGTCTGCGTCGACTGCCCTTCCACCAGGATCACCGCCGACGCCGAAGGCCCGAACTGACGGATCAACGGGATCGGCAGGCCCAAGATGGCGCGGGCGTGCAGCGCAAATTGCGACAGGTCCTGAGAAATCAGGGTCACGAGGCCCGTGTCATGTGGGCGCGGTGACACTTCGCTGAACCACACCTGGTCACCCTTGATGAACAGCTCCACGCCAAACAGACCACGGCCACCCAGGGCTTCGGTCACCGCTTTGGCAACCCGCTCGGATTCGGCCAGGGCAATCGGGCTCATGGCCTGGGGCTGCCAGGATTCCTGGTAGTCGCCCTTCTCCTGCCGGTGGCCGACGGGCGCACAGAAAGTGGTGCCACCGATGTGGCGCACGGTCAGCAGGGTGATTTCGTAGTCGAAGTCGATAAAGCCTTCGATGATCACACGGCCTTTACCCGCACGGCCGCCTTCCTGGGCGTAATCCCAGGCTTGCTGTACATCGTCCGCGCTGCGCAGCAGGCTCTGGCCCTTGCCCGAGGAACTCATCACCGGCTTGACCACGCAGGGAAAGCCCAGGTCTTGCACGGCCTTGCTGTAGTCCTCGAAGGTGTCGGCGAAGTGGTACGGCGAGGTCGGCAGGTCCAGCTCTTCGGCGGCCAGGCGACGGATGCCTTCGCGGTTCATGGTCAGCGATGTGGCACGCGCGGTCGGGATCACGGTGAAGCCTTCGGCTTCCAGCTCGACCAGGGTAGCGGTGGCGATGGCTTCGATTTCCGGCACGATGAAGTGCGGCTTCTCCGCCTCGATCACGGCGCGCAATGCGGCGCCATCGAGCATGTTGATCACATGGCTACGGTGCGCAACCTGCATGGCCGGCGCATTGGCGTAGCGATCCACGGCAATCACTTCAACGCCCAAGCGTTGCAGTTCGATCACCACTTCCTTGCCCAGCTCACCGCAGCCACACAGCAAAACGCGGGTCGCGGTTGGCGACAATGGAGTTCCGATTCGGGTCATCTCAGGTCCTCAGGGGAGCGGATCAGGGGGAGAAAGGCCGGCATTTTACATGAACTGCACACGTTGGCCTCAATTGGCGACGGCGCGCCGGCGGATGCGCCAGGCCATGATCAGCCACACCACGGTGACACCGGCGAATTTCGACACCAGCGCCGTGCCCGCCACGGCCGGCGTGAGCGCACCGATCAAGCCGAAGAAGATAAACGTATCGAGGGGAATGCTCAGCGCCGAACTTATCCACAGGCGGTCGTGCAGCGGGCGCCGGGTGATGCTGAACACCAGCCAGTCGATGCACTCGGACACCGCAAAGGCCGTGGCGCTGGCCAGGGCGATGGACGGGTCGGAGGTGATATACGACAGCACCAGCGCCGCCAGCATGGCGATGATCGCGCCGTGGCCGAATCGGGTTTGCACCATGTCACGCAGGATAAACACCAGGCCGCCCCAGGCGGACCAGATGACGTCCAGGTGCGGCGCGGTGGAAAAGGCGAAGTTGATCAGCACGACGCTGCTGATGTAGGCGATCAGGAAGAGCATGGAGGATGGGGCCTGTAGATAAGATTTGGAAATGTGTTGTTTGGGAGGGCCTCATCGGGGGCAAGCCCCCTCCCACACTTGACTGTGTTCACCGATCAAAATGTGGGAGGGGGCTTGCCCCCGATAGCAATCGATCAGCCACCCGAGCGCTTGGGCATCATCCACACCACCCCGCTCGCCACCGCCCGCTCATGGCACAACCCCAGCACCGCCCGGCGCTCGGCATTGTCCATGCGGCTCCACCGCGTAATCTCATCCACGTTGCGCTGGCAGCCGATGCAAATATCGTCATCATCCAGCGCGCAAATGCTCACGCACGGCGAGGCGACCGGGCGTTCAACCGCACTCATTCTGCCTGCTCAACCAGATCACGCGCATACCGCTGCGCGTTATGCACATAGTGCGCGGCACTGGCTTCAAGCATGCGCTTCTGCGCCTCGGTCAGCTCACGCACCACCTTGCCCGGCGAGCCCATCACCAGCGAGCCATCAGGAATTTCCTTGCCTTCGCCGATCAGCGAATTGGCGCCGATGATGCAATGTTTGCCGATCTTCGCGCCGTTGAGGATCACTGCGTTGATGCCGATCAGGCTGTAGTCGCCCACCGTGCAGCCATGCAGCATGGCGTTATGGCCGATGGTCACGCCGGTGCCGAGGGTCAGTGGGTAGCCCATGTCGGTGTGCATCACGCTTCCGTCCTGCACGTTGCTGTTCTTGCCGATCAGGATCAGTTCGTTGTCGCCGCGCAATACCGCGTTGAACCACACGTTGGCGCCCTCCTCCAGCCTGACCTTGCCCACCAGCGTGGCATTGGGCGCCACCCAGCTCTGTGGATGGGTCTCGACGCAGGCATCGCCCAGGCGGTATTTCATGGTTTTCCCTCACGGCTTGCCATTCAAACGACGGCTTAGATATTGATGAAGCTCTTGGGTGGCTGGTGCAGGCTGATCTTGGCATCGTCATAGAGCAGGTTGATCAGCTCGACGATCATGATTGCCGTCAGGCCCCAGATTTTGTATTCGCCGAACCGATAGCTCGGCACATACCAACTGCGGCCCTGGTAGTCGATGCGGTGGGTGTGCTCGCGCGGGTCCTGGCGGAAAAAATCCAGCGGCACGCTGAATACCGCTGCGATCTCGGCGTCGTTGGCCAGGTATTCGACGTAGTCGGGGATGACGCCCACGTACGGCGTTACGCGGATGCCGTGCAGGGAGATCAACGGGCTCAACGGCCCGATGACTTCGACCAGCCCCGGCGGCAGGCCGATCTCTTCTTCGGCTTCGCGCAGGGCGGTAAAAATCAGGTCCGGGTCTTCGGGGTCGCGGCGCCCGCCGGGAAAGGCCACTTCGCCACCGTGGGTCGACAGGCCGCTGGCGCGCAGGGTCAGGATCAGCTCGGGTTCGTCACTGCGGGTAATGGGTACCAGCACCGCGGCCTCGGGGAAACGCCCGTCAGTCTCCAGGGTGTGGGGAGTGTGATTGCTTACCCGGCGAAGTAGCTCGTCCAGCATGAGTCATCTCGGTCTGTTGGCTACCTTGCATCATGCACCAAAGCGGGCGGGCGCCCAACCCCAAAACCAGCGGCATGTCGCTAAACGACAACTTGCAGCGCCCTGCCTGCCAAGCCAAGATAGGCCCACTCTCTAGGAACCCCAGCATGAACTTCTGCAGCCAGTGCGGTAAACCGGTTACCCAACGCATCCCCGAAGGCGACGCACGCCTGCGCTATGTCTGCGATCACTGCGCGACCATTCACTACCAGAACCCCAATATCGTCGCCGGTACCCTGCCGGTATGGGGCGACAAAGTGCTGCTGTGCCGCCGCGCCATAGAGCCGCGCCTGGGTTACTGGACCCTGCCCGCAGGCTTTATGGAAAACGGCGAAACCGTGGCCCAGGCCGCCATGCGCGAGACCCTGGAAGAAGCCTGCGCCCGCGTGCGCAACCTCAGCCTCTATACGCTGATTGACGTGCCGCACATCAGCCAGGTGCATATTTTCTATCGCGCCGAGCTGGTCGACCTGGACTTCGCCGCGGGCCAGGAAAGCCTGGAAGTGAAGCTGTTCGCCGAAGCCGATATCCCTTGGTCCGAGCTGGCTTTCCGCACGGTCGGGCGTACCTTAGAATGCTTCTTCGCTGACCGTCGGCAACAGCTGTTCCCGGTGCGCAGCGAGTCGGTGCCACCCCTGTCCAAGCCCGCCCAATAACAAGCCGGCCACTCATCGCCAAAGGGAAACCGTTTCAATGCGTTGGTTGCTTGCTCTTCTCTGCCTGTCGTTCGCTACCCTGTCCTCGGCCTCCACGGTGGAAACGCTCGGCGGCAAAACCGTCGAAAAAGTCCTGGTGCTTAAATCCGCCCACCAGTTGCAGCTGATCAACGACGGCAAGCCCCTCAAGACCTATCGCATTTCCCTGGGTAAAAACCCCAAGGGCCACAAGCTGTTCGAGGGCGACCGCCGCACGCCCGAAGGCCTCTACTGGATCGACTGGCGCAAGACCAGCGAGCGCTTCAATCTGGCCATGCACATCTCCTACCCCAATATCAGCGACGCCGCCCGCGCCCGCCGCGAAGGGGTGAAGCCGGGCAGCATGATCATGATCCACGGCACCCCGGACACCGAGGATTACCCGGAACAGTGGTTTCACACCCTGGACTGGACCGACGGCTGCATCGGCATGCGCAATGTGGATATGCGTGAGGTGTGGAGCCTGGTCAAGGACGGCACCCTGATCGAGATTCGGCCCTGATCTGCGACCACTCGTAAAATAATTCGAAAATATTTCCTGCCCCGAGCAGCACCTGCCGGTGAATACCAGTTCACCGTGCGGGCTGCGCCGTCGTGCGCGCTATGAAGACCTTTCCAATACCACTTTGTGCCAGGCACCGTTGCGGTGCCTTAATCCGTTGAATGCACCGTTGTGGCTGCATTGACATGGTATTTAAGTGGTATTAATTTTCGACCCATACCGGGCGACAACACTCCAATAACCGCATCGGAAACCTGACAGATGAATCCCATTCTGGCCTTGCGCCCCGACGACAAACAATCCACGCCGCTGTACCTGCAATTGGCGCGCAAGCTCGAAGCGGCGATCCATGCCGGCCAGTGGACCTCCGAGCAAGCACTGCCGTCGGAACGCGCGCTCAGCGAGCAGTTGAGCATTTCTCGAGTCACCGCCCGCAAAGCGCTGGAAGTGCTGTTTGAGCAGGGCCTGATCCGCCGCAGCCAGGGCTCCGGCACCTTTATCACGCCACGCCTGGAACAGCCGCTGTCGCGCCTGTCGGGGTTCAGCGAGATGTTGCGCCTCAAGGGCTTTGTGCCCGGCTCCCAATGGCTTGAACGCGACATCACCCCGCCGACCCATGAAGAACTGATCCGCCTGTGCCTGTCGACCAATGACAAAGTGGCGCGCCTCAAGCGCCTGCGCAAAGCCGACGACACAGTCATGGCCATTGAAATGACCGCTGTCCCCGCTTCGGTGCTGCCACAGCCGCAGGCCTTGGGCAGCTCGCTGTACGAATACTTCGACAGTATCGGCAAGCCCATCGTCCGTGCCCTGCAGCATGTACAGGCGATCAACGCATCGGATGAATTCGCCAAGCTGGTGGGCATCGCCCCCGGCACCGCCATGCTGTTGATGACCCGGGTCGGCTACACGCTGGATAACACTCCCATAGAAATCACCGACACCTATTGCCGCAACGACTACTACGACTTTGTCGCAGAGCTGCGTAGGTAAGACTTGCCGCCGCGTCGCGGCTTTAGAGAACTGCCCATGTCCGAAGACAACATCCTTACGCCCAGCGGCTGGATCCGCGGCCGCCTGGTGCACGAGCACGGCAAGGTCGTCGCCATCGAAGGCACGCCTTGCAATCCGGCCGACAACGATCTGCCCTACCTGCTGCCGGGCTTTATCGACCTGCATGTGCACGGCGGCGGCGGCAAAGACATCATGGAAGGTGTCGAGGCCTTCGAGACCATCACCCGCACCCATGTGCGATTTGGTACCACCTCGCTGCTGGCCACTACCATGACCGCGCCGGTCGACGAAATCTCCCGCGTGCTCGGCCAGCTCGGCACCTTCTGCGAGCAGCGTCCTACCGGCAGCGCTCGCGTGCTCGGGGTACACCTGGAAGGCCCCTACATCAATCCGGGAAAACTCGGCGCTCAACCTAACTTCGCCCACACCGCCTTGATGGCCGAAGTTGAAGCCTACCTGCGCCTGGCGCCGATCCGTGTGATTACCATTGCGCCGGAAATCGCCGGCCACGACGCTCTGATCCGCGCCCTCAGCCAACGCGGCGTGCGCATGCAGATCGGCCATACCCTGGGCAGTTATGAAGAAGGTGTGGCCGCCCTCGCCGCCGGCGCCACCAGCTTTACCCATTTGTACAACGCCATGAGCCCGCTGCATCACCGCGAGCCGGGCATCGTCGGCGCCGCGCTGGCCCACGCCACCTACGCCGAGTTGATTCCCGACCTGCTGCACGTACACCCCGGCGCCATGCGCGTGGCGCTGCGCTCGATCCCGTGCCTGTATTGCGTCACCGACTCCACCGCCGCCGCCGGCATGCCCGATGGCGAATACAAGCTGGGCAGCCACACCGTGACCAAGTGCCTGGGCGGCGTGCGCCTGGCGGACGGCACCCTGGCCGGCTCCACCCTGACCATGGACCAGGCGCTGCGCAACCTGGTGAAGATCGGCCTGCCGATCAGCGAAGCCTCACAACGCCTGTCGCAATTTCCTGCGGACTACCTGGGCCTGGAAGAACGCGGTCGCCTGCAACCCGGCAGCTTTGCCGACTGCGTGCGCCTGGACCGCGCCCTGACACTCACCGACGTAATGGTCGAAGGAGAAACCATTGACTTCAAAAATGCTTGAAGAGGCGCTGGCCTCCTGTGACGCCGTCGCGGCGCAACTGCAACGCCTGGAGCCGATACTCGAAGACGTCGCCGGTCGCCTGCGCCGCCAGCCACCGCAAGTGGCGATGACCGTTGCGCGTGGCAGCTCGGACCATGCCGCCAGCTACTTCGCCTACTTGGCCATGCAGCACGTGGGGATTCCGGTGGCATCGTTGCCGATGTCGGTGGTGACCTTGTTGCAGGCGCCGATGAAAGTCAGCGGCCAGGTGGCATTTGGTTTCTCGCAATCGGGGCAAAGCCCGGACCTGGTCAACAGCCTGCGCCTGCTGCGCAAACGCGGGGCCTTGAGCATCTCGATGGTCAACGCCGAAGACTCGCCGCTGCAAGCCGCCTGTGAGTTCCATGTGCCGCTGTGTGCCGGGCCGGAACTCAGCGTGGCCGCCACCAAGAGCTTTATCGCCACGCTCAGCGCCAGCGCGATGCTGGTCGGCCACTGGAACCAGGAAGCCGACCTGCTGCAAGCCTGCAACGCACTGCCCGACGGCCTGCGTGACGCGGCCAAACAGGATTGGCGCGCAGCCATCGAGGCGCTCAAAGGCAGCCAGCGCTTGATGGTGATCGGCCGTGGCGCCGGTTTTGCCGTCGCCCAGGAAGCCGCGCTCAAGCTCAAGGAAACCTCGGCGATCCAGGCCGAAGCCTTCAGCAGCGCCGAAGTGCGCCACGGGCCGATGGCCTTGATCGACGCAGACTACCCCTTGCTGGTGTTCGCCCCACGCGGCGCCGAGCAGGCCGGCTTGCTGACCCTGGCCGCCGATATGCGCCAGCGCGGCGCCCGCGTATTGCTGGCCGCGCCGGACGATGTCGCCGAACGCGACCTGACCCTGAGCCGCGCCGAACACCCGAGCCTGGACCCGATCCTGGCCATCCAGAGTTTCTACGTGATGGCGGCAGGCCTGGCGCAGGCCAGGGGCATGAACCCCGACCAGCCCCGTCACCTGAGCAAAGTCACTCGCACTCACTGAGTCGATTGCCGTGTTTTCCTGATGAGTACCGTGCCCATGTCCAACAACAATAACCGACTGACCCTTAGCGCCCCCTTGAGTGGGCCGGTGCTGGCCCTGGGCAACGTGCCCGACGAAGTGTTCGCCAGCGGCGCCATGGGCGACGGTATTGCCATCGATCCGTTGAATGACTGCCTGCACGCGCCGTGTGACGGGGTGGTCATCCACGTCGCCCGCACCGGGCACGCGCTGACTCTGCGCGCCGACAACGGTGCCGAAGTGCTGATGCATGTCGGCATCGACACCGTGGAACTCAATGGCGAAGGCTTTGCCTTGCTGGTGAAGGAAGGCGCACGGGTGAGCCAGGGCCAGGCGCTGGTGCAATTTGACCTGGACCGCATTGCGCGCCAGTGCAAGAGCCTGGTGAGCTTGATCATCCTGACCAACAGCGACCGCTTCGAACTGACGCCCTGCCCGCTCAGCACGGTCAAGGTCGGGGAGCCGCTGATGCAGGTGACGCTGCGTTCGAGCGCACCCGTTCAAGCGGCTGTGGATAACTCCAGCGCTGAAGCCAGCGCCAACG
Source organism: Pseudomonas sp. R2-37-08W (assembly GCF_003851705.1). Classification (NCBI taxonomy): domain Bacteria; kingdom Pseudomonadati; phylum Pseudomonadota; class Gammaproteobacteria; order Pseudomonadales; family Pseudomonadaceae; genus Pseudomonas; species Pseudomonas sp. R2-37-08W. Next base: position 4,659,232 of record NZ_CP027728.1, read on the forward strand.
TACGCATCACCCATCGCGGCGGTTTGCATGCGCGCCCTGCTGCGCTGATCCGCAAGACCGCCCAGGGTTTCAGCAGCCAGGCGCACCTGCACTTCGCTGACAAGTCGGCATCGTGTGACAGCCTGATTGGCTTGATGGGATTGGGCATTGGCGAAGGTGACGAAGTACGCGTGAGTTGCCGTGGCAACGATGCCGATGCGGCGCTGCAAGGGTTGATCGCGGCGTTGTCCGTGGCGATCCGCGAAGATCGCCACGCTCCTGCAGTGGCGGCCGTGCCACGTCGCGTCAGTGTGGAAACCGATGTGTTGCAAGGCGTGTGCGCAGCCCCCGGCCTGGTGTGCGGCCCACTGTTTCGCCTGACCGGCATCGAGCTGCCGGAAGACACCGGTAACCATTCGGCCGGCGAACAAAAGCAGCGTCTCGACACGGCACTGGAGCAGGTGCGCGGCGAAATCCGCAGCACCCTGGACCACGCCCGCCACCGCAAGAACATCGACGAAGAAGAGATCTTCGCCGCCCACCTCGCACTGCTGGAAGACCCGGCGTTGCTGCAAGCCGCCGCCGACGCCATTGCCCAGGGCTGCGCCGCCACCCACGCCTGGCGCGATGCGATCCAGGCCCAGTGCGCGGTATTGCTGGCGCTGGGCAAGCCCTTGTTTGCCGAACGCGCCAACGACCTGCGCGACCTGCAACAACGCGTATTGCGTGCGCTGCTGGGTGAAGCCTGGCACTTCGAATTGCCCGCCGGAGCGATTGTCAGCGCCCATGAACTCACCCCCTCGGACTTGCTGCAACTGAGCGAACAGCACGCCGTGGGAATCTGCATGGCCGAGGGCGGCGCCACGTCCCACGTCGCGATTCTGGCGCGGGGCAAAGGCTTGCCTTGCGTGGTAGCGCTGGGTGCCGAGCTGCTTGAGGTGCCTCAGGGCCAGCGCGTGGTGCTGGACGCCGCCAATGGCCGCCTGGAACTGGCGCCCAGCGATGCTCGCCATGCTGAAGTCCACCAGATTCGCGATGCGCAGAAAGTCCGCCGCCAGCAGCAACAGGCCCAGGCCCGATTGCCGGCGCGCACCCTCGATGGCGTGAGCATTGAAATCGCCGCCAACGTCGCCTCCAGCGCCGAAGCCCGGCTGGCGTTTGAAAACGGCGCCGATGGCGTCGGCCTGCTGCGCACCGAATTCCTCTTCGTCGACCGCCGCACCGCGCCGGATGAACAGGAGCAGCGCCAGGCCTATCAAGCCGTGCTGGATGCCATGGGCGACAAGTCGGTGATCATCCGCACCATCGACGTGGGCGGCGACAAGCAACTCGATTACCTGCCGCTGCCTGTCGAAGCCAACCCGGTGCTGGGCCTGCGCGGTATTCGCCTGGCCCAGGTACGCCCGGAACTGCTCGACCAGCAACTGCGCGCGCTGCTGCAAGTCAGCCCGCTGCAGCGTTGCCGCATCCTGCTGCCGATGGTCAGCGAAGTGGATGAGCTGCTGCAGATCCGCCAGCGTCTGGATCAACTGTGCAAAGAGCTGGCACTGACCCAGCGCCCCGAACTGGGGGTGATGATCGAAGTGCCCGCCGCTGCGCTGATGGCTGAGCAACTGGCCGAGCATGCGGACTTCTTGTCCATCGGCACCAATGACCTGTCCCAGTACACCCTGGCCATGGATCGCGACCACGCGGGCCTCGCCGCCCGCGTTGATGCGCTGCACCCGGCCTTGCTGCGGCTGATCGCCCAGACCTGCGCCGGTGCGGCGAAACATGGGCGCTGGGTCGGCGTATGTGGCGCCCTCGCCTCCGACCCATTGGCCACGCCGGTGCTGGTCGGCCTGGGCGTCAGCGAGCTGTCGGTGAGCCCACCGCAGATCGGCGAAATCAAGGACCGCGTCCGCCACCTGGACGCGGCGCAATGCCGGCAATTGAGCCAAGGCCTGCTCGACCTGAGCAGCGCCAAAGCCGTTCGCCACGCCTGTCAACACCACTGGCCGCTGAGCTGAAAACAACAAGAATAGGGAGACACGCCATGTATCAACATTTCATCGAAGGCCTGCAACGCCTGGGCCGCGCACTGATGCTGCCGATTGCGATCCTGCCGATCGCCGGCCTCTTGCTGCGACTGGGCGACACCGACTTGCTCAACATCGCGGTGATGCACGACGCCGGGCAGGCCATCTTCGCCAACCTGGCGCTGATCTTCGCCATCGGCATCGCCGTGGGCTTTGCCCGTGACAATAACGGTACGGCAGGGCTGGCCGGTGCCATCGGCTACCTGGTGATGATCTCCACCCTCAAGGTGATGGATGCCAGCATCAACATGGGCATGCTCGCCGGGATCGCCAGCGGCCTGATGGCCGGTGGGCTGTATAACCGTTTCAAGGACATCAAGCTGCCGGAGTACCTGGCGTTCTTCGGCGGGCGGCGATTCGTGCCGATTGTCACAGGCTTTTCGGCGGTAGGACTGGGCGTGATTTTTGGCCTGATCTGGCCGCCGATCCAGCACGGCATCAACAGCTTCGGCGTGTTGCTGATGGAAAGCGGCAGCCTCGGCGCGTTCGTGTTTGGCGTGTTCAACCGCCTGCTGATCGTCACCGGCCTGCACCACATCCTCAACAACATGGCCTGGTTTGTGTTCGGCAGCTTTACCGACCCGGTGACGGGCGCGGTGGTGACCGGCGACCTGACCCGCTACTTCGCGGGCGACCCGAAAGGCGGCCAGTTCATGACCGGCATGTTCCCGGTGATGCTGTTCGGCTTGCCCGCCGCGTGCCTGGCGATGTACCGCAACGCCCTGCCGGAGCGCCGCAAGGTGATGGGCGGGATCTTCCTGTCGATGGCCCTGACCTCGTTCCTTACGGGGGTGACCGAGCCGATCGAATTCGCCTTCATGTTCCTCGCACCGTTCCTGTATCTGCTGCATGCGCTGCTGACCGGTCTGTCGATGGCCATTACCAACCTGCTGAACATTCACCTGGGCTTTACCTTCTCCGGTGGCTTCATCGACATGGTCCTCGGCTGGGGCAAGTCCACCAATGGCTGGCTGGTGATACCGGTGGGCCTGGCCTATGCGGTGGTCTACTACACCGTGTTTGATTTCTGTATCCGCCGCTTCAACCTGAAGACGCCCGGCCGTGAAGACATTCAGGTCGTGCAGACCGAAGCTATGACCGACAACCAGCGCGCCGGTGCCTACATTCGCGCCCTGGGCGGTGCCGCCAACCTGCTCAGTGTCGGTGCTTGCACCACGCGCCTGCGCCTGGACATGGTGGACCGTAACAAGGCTGTGGACGCCGAGCTCAAGGCCCTGGGTGCGATGGCGGTGGTTCGCCCCGGTAACGGCGGCAGCTTGCAGGTGGTAGTCGGGCCGATGGCTGACAGCATTGCCGACGAGATCCGCCTGGCGATGCCGACCTCCGGCAATACGCCGGCCCCGGTCGTGGCTACGCAACCTCAAACCTCAACCGTCGCAACCGCTCAGGCCGAGCAATGGCTGAACGCCTTGGGTGGCAGCGACAATGTGCTGCAACTGGACTGCGTGGCCATGACCCGTATTCGCTTGCAACTGGCCGATGACCAGGCGCTGTCGGAGCAGCAGCTCAAGGCTCTGGGTTGCCAGGGTGTGAGTCAGCTCGACGGTGGTATCTGGCACCTGTTGGTGGGTGATTCGGCCCAGGGTTTAAGCGCCGCTCTCAAAGCGCTTTCCAGCCGCAGCTCGGTAGGCTCCAGCGCCTGACACCGCTACCTATCTACCGCCCGACCACGGGCACGACTCTCCATGCTGGACTCTTGTCCCAACATGGAGAGCGTTCCTGTGAGCACCACCACCCAGGCCGTTGAAGGCATCAAAGGCAATCTCAACCAGATTGGCAATCACCTGCTCAAGATCGAAAGACCGCTTCTGCCAGAGCAAAAAGCTTCAACCGAACTGGCCTATCTGGAAACACTGAACGGCGTCCTGAAAAGCTATCGGCAGCAGTTTCTGACCAAGAGCCGAGCGTTTTATCAAGCACTGGAGCCGCATGATTTACCGCAAAAACTTGCGCTGCTCAAAACGACGCTGAACGCTCATCTACAACGCCTCGATCTCTCCGAGCAGATCGGCGGTAAGTCACGCAAATCCTTCATGACCTATAACGCAGGCTTCACCGCGCTTGAGCATGAAGCCGCCCTCGGTGTCCAGGATCGCCTGTTACACCCGCTGGAACAGAAAATCCTCGAAAAGGTGTCGCGGGGACCAGCGCTACGTCCCGGCGTTTACGCACTGACTTTCCGCTACCAGGAACAGGTCGTCGAACTGGCCGGCGCCTTTGTACTCACCGAAAAATCCAGTCCGCTGGCGACCGACCTGTCGCCAGGCCAGGCAGTCGGCGCAGTGATGCTGTTCACCCCTGCGCATGGAATCGAATCATTCGACTCGCTGGATAAACTCAACAATCATTTGCTGCAAGGCATGGATGACACGGCTCAGCATCGCGACTTCATGAGTCTGCTGCCTATGCGCTATCACGCCCTGACACCCGCTGGGATCTGGCCGCTGGAACTGTCGCCCATAACCGATGAACCGCTGTTCGAACACACGTATAACGCCCTGATCGACAAACGCACCCAGGACATCGACCGAGCCTTGAGCCTGATCGATAACCCGACACAAGACGCGGTGCAGTTGATCGATGCCCTTGATCTCGCCATCACCTGCGCCCTACCCGACCTCAACGCCCGTCTGGAGTGGCGCGCTCGGCGCTTGCTGGAGCGCCACCTGCGCAACAGCGCCCCGGACTGGTATCGCAGCGCCAGCGAAACCCGGCGAGCCACCCTGGCCGAGCATCTGGCCCGCTATAACGAAGCGCGTCAGGACATGCTCGACCTGCTCAACCCTGTCGCCACGCCTGAAACCCTGGCCCGTTATCAACTGCTCGAACGCCTGAGCGATGACCTGGATATTCACCACCTGAACCCGGAACACCTGCAGGTCATCACCCGTCGCCATGTCGCCCCTATCGGCGAGTATGAACACGACCGCAATCTGATCGACCTGGCCCTGCGCGGCCTGCACACCGGTGATGAGTTGCCCGGTTCCGACTTCCTGGAAAAAACCACTCTCCTCTATAATGGCGCGCGCCTGCCCGAAGACTACGACGACCTGACACCGGCCTGGCTGGCGCAGCAACTGAGCACACTGCAACCGCGCATCGCGTTTGGCGATATACAAATACAACTGCACAAGAAGCCCGAACTCAGACACGCCATCGAACAGATGCTCGATCAGCGGATCAACGCACTGGCCTATACCGCAGTGCTCCAGGGCCACCTGCGCGAGGACGACTTCCAACTGGTTCAAAGCCTGCGCCAGGACAGCGATAGCCAACTGAGCGCCGCGACACTTTCACTTCATGAGGCACAACTTCAAGACTTGTGGGTATTGCGTCAGAGCGATGCCAGCGGCGTGGTCAAGCGCCTGTTGCTGTGTACTCCCGAGGCGCCGCAAGAGCAGCAATTCCAAGCATTTGACAGCGAAATCGCCTGCCAGAACCATATCCTCGGCTGGAGCCTGGACAACGGCCACAGAGAACCGCCAGGCACGCTGACCGACTATCTGATCAAAAGGGTCCCCCTGCGTTTTCGCCCGGCCATGAAACGTGTCTTGAACGGCCTGAGCTTCAAGCCCCACGCCCAGGAATACAACGAGGTGGCTTTCAACAATATCGGCAGTCATGCCGATTGCCTCAAGGCAATGTCAGCCCACGTCTTGGCAACCCGTATCGACGACTACGCACTCGGCACACCGAACTGGTTTCGCTCCACCAGCACCGACAACCGCCGGAAACTGTTGCAACTGGCCGAAGATTCCCGACACGCCTTGCGCATCTACAACGATTTGCCGTTGTCCGAAGCCCGCTACCCAAGCTTTTCCGACTACCTGCATGAACAGGCGAAAAAGAAGCTGAACGAGCTACTGGGGCGCAGGCAAAACGATGTTGATCCCGATACGGTGTGGGCCTACTCACCTGTGGCAGTGCTGGCCAAGTTGACCCCACCCCCCCTGACTTACACTGAACTTTATCGCGACGGCTACAGCGACGGCGTGGGTTTTCTCGACCAGAAATTCTCTCGATCAGCCCGCTTCAAAGGCCCGCAAGGCATTGATATCAGCCCACTGACCGCCGAAAAGGTCGCACGCTCGGTCACTGGCGTGTGGATCGGCGCGCGCTACATCAACGAACTCAAAGCGAAATTGCTCGACAGGGCCAGTGCGGGCTACAGCTTTCGGCGTAACGCGACACTTGCCATCACCCAATTGCAGTTGCAAACCGCCGCCCTTGAAAGCCGCCTGCAAGGAGATATTGCCGACGCTGACCTGATATGGCTGAACCAAAGTATCGCCAGCATGGGCGAGACTTCGACACAAACACGCGGCAATTATGCGATCCACCGACTTCTGATCGACGGCGAATGGATCATCGATACCTACCTGTTCAGCCACGGCGATAACCCCGTGCTGCTCTACACACCGCAAGCGCCAGATGGCATCAGCTTTCGCGAGGCCCGGCAGTTCAACTACCTGCTGAAAAAGCTACCCGGCATGATCACCTACCTCACCAGCCGCGTCGGTGTGCCGTCCCGGACACGCGTGCGCACATTCCTGGAGGAAGCGCAAAAACAGCTGCCTGAAAACCTGGATAAAACCACCGCCGGCCCAGCGCGTTACGACTCGACCCGTGCCATACCTCCAGTACTTGACCTGCGCCGGCTGCTGTATGACATGAAGCTGCAGCGCAAAATCGATGACGTGCAAGCAACCACCGTCAATCGTACCCAAATGATCGCCGGCATCCTGTGGACCTGCGTGGAGTGGGTGAGCGCCGTTGCCACGGCCCCGTTTCCGGTGCTGAGCCTGAGTTTGGGGATGCTGCTGGCTTTCAAGGACGGCATGCTGGCCTTGCACGCTTACCATCAGGGCGATGACGCAGGGGCCCTGGAACACTTGATAGGCTATCTGCTCAACAGTGCCGGCGCAGCCTTCACCGATCTGCGCCCGGCCCTCGCATCACTGAAGCAGCTAAGCAAACCGGCCTTGCGCCAGGTCGCGAAAAGAGCCCCACAGAACCCGGTCATGAAGCTGATCCAGCAATTGGAACCTGCGCCACTCCCAACCGCTGACATGCAAAGAGTGCTGTTTGACAGCGAATTCCTTTGGGCCAAAAAGACGCCGGATGAGATCGGTCGCTACTTGTTGTATCGCCTCGACCCGATCAGCGGGCAACTGGTCTCTACCACCCGTGTGGCAGCGCCAAACGCACAAGGGGTCTGGACACGTACCGGCGTCACTGGCGGAGCCCCCAAGTATGAAAAACTGCCTGAAGCACCTGACACGCTGAAAAACTATGAGATGCCAGCCAGACACTGGCGCGATGTTGAGCGCGTACTGGACCCGGACATCGGTGCCGCCATGCGGCAACGCGCAGACGAGTGGTTCAGCGATCCAGGCCTGCTCCCCAGTGTCGCCGCAGCACAGCTGGCACCTGCGCTCAACATTTATAAACAACAAGTCGAACGTCTGACGAAGGACGCCCAGAATTTCTTCAAATACCTCGACCCTCTTGCGCCACGAGCCGACGCCCTTGCTGTCGAGGCCAACACTCAGTTCCCACAATTGATTGCCAGCGATGCCTTTGCCGCAAACCAGAACCTGGTCATCGGCGCGGTCCCCGGCTCTATCGCCAGCAAGCAATTGCTGATTGAGCAGATGGATGCGTTGATCGAAAAAGGTTTCAAGCGTCTCTATGTGGAATACCTGCCCGGCGATGTGTTTCGACCCAAGCTGGAGAAGCTTAATCGCGGCAAATCATGGAAGCATATTGAGCGGCACTTGAAGAACTGCGACAAAACCGTGGGCTTCGCCGAGAACGCCGAATACTCCTACCTGGCCCTGGTACGCAAGGCGCGCGAGAAGGGCATCAAGATCAAGGCGCTGGACGCCTCGACCTCCTACCAGCTGGAGGATGCCCTGCAAATGGGCGATACCTCCCCGACCACGCCGCGGGACAATGCCATCAGAAACTTCTACTCCCACCGCGCCATCGAAGCGGATGCCCTCACCGAGCCCGACGAGCGCTGGGTTGCACTCGTGGATTCATCCCGCCTGCGTACGTTCAATAAGACACCTGGCCTGGCGGACCTGCAAAATGCCGTCGCCCTGCGGGTTGAGGACATCGGCCCGAACCAGCCCGTGGGTATCTGGACAGACACCCCCGGATCGATACCGGGTGACCCGTCAGCCAAGGGAGACTATCGAGTGACACTGCAAACACCCTACAAAGCGCCCGCCCCTATCGAGCCGAAGGCTGGCGGCGTCAGCGCAGGACAAGTCGACCCGGTGGCCGGCACATCATCCTCGGTGCTCAATGCCAACGAGTTTGACATCCCTGTCTCCATGAGAGATGAAATTATTCGCCTGGACTACAGCAGCCGCCGTGGCCTGGATCCCGTTTACCGTCCTCGTGGCGGGGTAAAGGGGGCTGCTTTCGATACTTTTATCGAGGCGCGAACCCGGCTGCACGTCAAGGCTGAAGAGTTCTTTACCGACTACACTCCCCCCTCTCGACCGACGTTGCCCACCATAACGGACAACACCACACCTGAATCCTTTCTGAAACAGATCAGCGACGGTTCCTTGCCAGGGCTTGTGCTGGGTGAACCCCACGGCATGGAGTCGAGCAAAAAACTGCTGATAACACAGATGGAAACCATCAAGAAATTGGGTTTCAAGACACTCTATGTCGAACATCTGTATACCGACCTTCATCAGGCCGAACTGGAGGTGTTTCTCAAAACCCAACAGCTTCCTGACAACCTCAAGAGATACCTGAAACAACAGGACATAGGCCACATGCACTTCCGTCATGCCGGCCCTCACACCTACACAGAGGTCTACCAAGCCGCCAGCAAATACGGCATCCGTATCAGAGCCCTGGACTGCGTCGCCAGCTATAACCTCAAGGGAATGCCCGACGACGCCCGGACCAAGATGTTCAATTATTTTGCCTCACGGGTCATACACGCTGACCAGGCGGCGCATGGGCCGCATAAATGGATCGCTTTCGTCGGCAACTCACATGCCAATTACTACGCAGGGGTACCTGGGCTGGCAGAGTTACTGGAGGCGGTCAGCCTGAACGTCCGTGATGTAGCGCCTGGCCTGGGCAAAAGAATTCACCTCGGTCACTGGGAAACACTGGATAGCATAAAGGGCCGGAGCGCATTGCGTAACGACTTCAAACTGGAGGAGGTCATTGTCGGACAGCCAGCACGTATCCCCGATGTTCCTGTCGACAGGTCAACGTTGAATGACCCGCGCCACTACCTGATCGAACGCCTATCGGACCCTGAGACCAATCTGCTGCGCTACTCCGACGCGCAGGGCATCATCTCTACGCCTATTCAGATAGACGATACCGGTCTGTTCTTTATTGATCTGGAGGGTATGGCCCATGAGCGCTTCAAATACCAGAAAGACCTGATCTACAAAGTGACAATGGACCTGCAACTGACGCCGGCGCCTGTTGTACCTGCAAAAAGGACATGGTTGAAAAAAACCGGGCATTACGTGATCGAACGGCCATCGGAAACCGAGGCTAATTTGATACACCTCTCCCGTAACGATGGCGTTATGGTCACAGCCATTCAGAAAGACGATGCAGGGAAGTATTTTATTACTCGATGGAATATGGAGCAGCGACGCTTCGACTCCGAGGACGCCCTGATCAAGTCACTCCAAATATATCCAGGTCTAAGACCCGCACCAGCACCGTAACCTGCTTTTTCGATTGCTCTCCGCTGTCTGGAGAGCAATCGTCGGCAACATCGACCCTACAAATATCCGCCATCTGCGCCTTTGCCGAGTATCTATCTACCGCTCGATGCGCTATCCGCCCGTCTACGTTAGACGCATCAACCAACAGGGAAGATTGGCATGCGCACTACGTTAGAACTCTCTCCAGCGATTCAACAGGCCAGCGCATCACGCGACTATCTATCACCATTATTTGCCGCCCGACCGCGGCTGACGGCGGTGGCTCAGTCATTGCTCCAGGAGTGGATCAACGACTGGGCCATGGGCAACTCGTTACAAGCCAGCGACCTGTGGGTGGGGGTGCAACGGGAGGGCGCGGGACCAGGCTTCAGTCAGCTTCAAACCTTGAGTGATGCCCTGATTCGGCGCTGCATGAGTCGAGAGCCGTTGAATTACACGCCTGGGCACCATCGTTTGCTAGCCAGTTCGACAACCTCGGGACCGGTGTCAACGACGGGGACCGAAGCCGTGTCGATTGACGACATCGAACTCATGCTCAACACCTTGGCACCCGAGTTGGGAAAGGCGTTTACCTCCCATTTGGTAGCGTATTGGAACGCTGCAGTGCCTGCGAATGCCTCACTGACACGCTGGCGGGCCGTAAGCAATCATCTGCACTTGGGTTTACAGCGGGCACGGCAGAATCCGCCGTTAAACGCGTTGGAGCGGGAGATGCTGTTGGGGGACGAGGCGTACGTCACACGTCAGGCAAACCGCACAGGAACGACGTGGGACAGTAACGGGCTGCGGTTCTATCAGGTGTATGCCGCCAGTGAAGGGCAACCCGGCCAGTGGCCTCCCCTGCTGGTACTGCGCCGACAGGTAAACCAGCAGGAGGTTGTCCTCGTCTACATCCCGCCCATTCAGCTGTTGAAACTCGATCAGTTGGCGGATGTGGGCGCCTTGTTACCCCGCTATATGAGTGAGTACACCCCGGGGCTGTCGATCCAGTGGGTCCTCAAGGAGATTGATAGCAACCCCTTCGATTACCTGGCGCAAAGCCTGTTGGAAAAGCAACTCAGGGACTTGGCCCGCATTGACTGGTCGCAATACGCCGAAATCGCCGACTATGAGCAACTGTTCAAGGACCTCACCGACCCACTGGCCTGGTTCGATCCCGACCGCAACACCCGGTTGATCAATGAGGAGCAACTACCTCTCTGGTTGCAGACCGCCTCGACCGCTGATCGCCTCACCTATGGTCAGTTGCTTTCCCGACTGACTCAGGTGCAACAACGCACAGCCGGGGCCGGATTCATGGATGGGCTTGACCCGATTGATGTGTATGCCCGCAAGGCCCTGCAACGCCAGATGGCGCTGGATTATCCACAGGAAGTACTCATTAACCCGGACGACTACCGGCTGACCTTTACCCGAACCCAGGGTGGGACGGTGGGCTGGACGCAGCAAACTGTTCTGACCCTGACGCAATCTGCGCTGGAAAACCCTTTCGCCACCCCCTATGCCCGTGTAGAGATCAGCAATCAGGCAGAACCCGGTTACGTACCCGATTGGTGGATCAAGCCGACCTACCTCAAGAAACTGATCGAAACCGTCAATGTAGGCCGGCACTATCCGGCGCTCCTCAAGGACCGCTTGATTCTGAACGCTGTCGAGTCCGGTCGGCGCCGGCGGTTGTTTATCGACCAGATGACCGTCCAGTTGCCCTTGCAGGCGCTGGAGTATTGCCTCAGCAAGCGGCAAGGCGTCACGTTTTCCGGCTTTCAGGTAGTCCGGGCGCTGCTGGCGGATGAACCGGCACAGCGTCAGGTCGACGGAGAAGCCATCGTCGCGCGCCCCCTGGCATTCCTGACCTACGAGGGAAGTGCTGCACACAGGGCCGGCAATATGTTTGTGATTGGCCCCCGTGACAACAGCACGCTGCCGCATATTCTCTATCGCCCTGGCCACACTGAAGCCCTGCGCCAATTTCCCAGCCGGGAAGCACTGCTCCAGGCAATTGCTCAAGGCGATAGCACATTACAAGGGGCGGTATTGGAGAGCTTCTCCGAGCAAGATCGAGCGTTGTTCCGTAACGGCGGGTTTATGCAGCCCCACACCCAGCGCTTTCTGCAAGGCGATGAACATGAGCCGCTATATACCCCAGCCCGGTATTGCTCAGTGATACACCCGTGTCGGGGGATTTCCTGGCCAGCGTATTTGATGAAAACGCCAGGAGCCTGTGGCAGCGCGCGGAAAAACAGTCGACCTCCAATGAAGCGTTGCGCTGGACACTCTTCACGAATGATCTATGGCAGGTGTTCGGCGCCTTTTTACCGCTGATAAGGGGCCCGGTGGCAACGGCTGGATGGCTGTACACATTGCTGAGCAGCCTGCGCACGTACGTGAGATTACCGCAAGAGGCTGATCCAAGAGCCCGGGCCGATGCACTGGCAGAGCTGCTCTCCAGTATGTCGGCGTTGCTGCTGAATCATGCACTGACGCTGGACGAGCGCCTGGCGGTGAATCCCGCAAAAATGCCCATCAGGCCCAGACTTATAGAAAGCGACTTTAGTCCGCCCGAGCATCAGAAAAAAACTCCATCGACATTTGCGTGGCAGCGCCTGCATGCAGACATAACAGAGATGAATTTGTCCTGGTCCGATCCATCCGGTCAACCGACGGGGAGGCTGAAAACAGCATTGGAAACCTTCAAGTGGCGACCGGCCGCGGGTGAACAGTCGCCGGACATTCTCAAAAACGTTGAAAGAACCGGGCCACTGAGAGGTCTGGTCAGCAGACCCGTTACCGGAGCTGAGCCGCATCATCTCGCAGTCCTTCAAGGGGCACTGTACGCCGTCAAGAAGTTCGAGGGGTGTTTACGAGTGGTCGATCTCAAACAACCGGGACGCTGGGGACCTTGGATCAGGCGCAATAACAGGGGGGTGTGGACCATTGATTTGCAAATGCGCTTGCGCGGCGCTGGGCCGAAAAAAACAGTGGCGGCCCGGCGAGCGCAAATCCAGCACTACAATCAAGAACTGCAAAACAAATACCACGATGTGACAGCCCGGTTGATGACGGCTGAACGGGCCGTGCAGATAGCCTCCACACTCAATGAAAACCCCGCGCTTTCCATGCAGCAACGGCCGGCAATCAGGGCAAGCCTCGTCAGCAAGCTCGAGCAACAGATGCGTTTTCAATTCGAGAAGTTGGATCTGCTGTACGCAAAAAACCACAACCAGCCCCTCCCCGGGTTCGAGCAGGAACTGATACAGCAACAGGAAGCCCTGGTAGACAACCTGCGGCATCAAATGGCTGTAGTCATTCAAGAGCGCCACGACGCTGCTCCGTCGAAAGCGGTTCAGAATCAGTGGCTGGCACAACTCGATGAGACCGACGAGGGCACCGCCCAGGCGGCTCATAAAAACATACAGGACTACCTGGGCAAGGTTGCGGGTTTTAACGACCGACTGATTGAGTTGAGCACGCTGGAAAAAAACAACCTGCAGCAGCTGATGTCCGTCCCCAGGTTTGATCTGTCACGCAGCACGTTGGCACAGGATCCAGTACAGGCAGCACCGCTTGACTGGGTGTTCGCACAATTGGACGTGTACAAGAGCCTGATTTTGAGGCGGCCGCCGCTGCCCGAGGAGCTTGATGATTTTGTGCACCTCAAGCAGTTATGCGACAGCGTGATGCTGGCCACCGCGTCGCAAAAGTACGTGCAAGCCCCTGGCCTCGTCTCGCCTGAGCTACGGATTAGCGGGCTTGAAAAACTCATTCATGAGTACACGGATACCCAGTCCTGGCTGATTTACTATAAGCAGGCCCAATCGGGACTGATAGACCCTGAGCATTTAATGGGGCTCTGGCGCCAGATCGACAAAGTAAGGCAGATGGCGGAACAGGATCTGGCCTTAGCCATCAGTGAGCAATCGCACATCCCTGAACGGCAACCGACACCAACTCCGAGCCTGAGCCCAGGCAAGCGAGTGATACGTGACCGTAAACAGCGGGTCTGGGTCGGCCAGGAGCGCGAGCGCACCCCGGAGTTGGACGTAGAAATCATGGATGTTATCGGACCTGTCGATAACCAGCCGGTGATCAGTTTTCGCAAGAACGCTACGACGGAGGAGTGGGAGGAGAATATCGAGCCCAAAAAACCGTCCTTCAGACCCGCTCGGTCGCTGAAAAAACTGCTGGCTGACGCAAGAGATTTGCTGTCCAAGGGCCCCTCCACGATAAGTCGAGAGCAAAAAGAATCACTGAAATCCAAAACACCGAACAGTACCGAGGCACACCTGGCTCGCCTGGCCGACGCAATGGATGAGGTGGCAGGGAAAATTCGTGACATCTGGGCGCAAGATCCTGCAAGAAAAAAAGCGGCCGACGAACAGCTGGTCGATAAGCTGACCCAGGATGCCACCGGCCTGCGGGAGCAAGGTCGATTGCTTCGAGTTGCCATCATCGAGCGCAATCTACCTAACGAAGCGGGGATTGAATACTTGAAGGCTCAAGGGGAAATCGACATTTCCCTTATAGAAGGACGGGTCAAACTCAAGTCAGAAAACGACTACCTGCAAGAGTATGTGATTCATAAAAAAAACCGGCAGGTGCTGGCCTATGCTCACTTCCACTATTCAGCGGCTGATACCGCCAACCCTCAGTTCAACGTCGCCCATCTGAAATTGCCGGAACAGCGCTACCTGAGCTTTGCTAGCCTGGCCGTACAACCGAAGGAAAATATTCTCCCAATCTACTACAGCCGTATCAGCCCCAGGCTGGCCGAACCGCTGTTTCTGAGCGTCACTCGTTCAATCAAGCGCCGCGGGAGGAAGAACTATTGGTAAATGACGCCTAATAAAAAACCACTGGCCAATCAGGCCAGTGGTTTTTTGTTTTTACAGCTACCGGATCAAAAATCCGCCAACTGCCACACCTCATACGCGGGTGTTTCATAGGGATGGTTGAGCTTTAACGCGGCCACTACCGCCACGATCAACTCATCCGCCACTACTAATTCAACTTTCCATTCCTGGACCACTTCAACCTGCCCGACCTGACCGATAAACGGCTGGCTGCCGTCCATTGGCCGGAACTGGCCGCGGCCCAGCACCTGCCAGGCGCAGCTGTCGTAGGTGCCGATGCGCCCGCCGCCGGCGGCGAAGACGGCGGTTTTCACCGTCTCCACATGGCTGTCGGGAACAAAGAAGGCAAGCTTGTACACCGCCTTAGTTCACCCACACGCGGGCGTTGCGGAACATGCGCATCCAGGCGCCGTCTTCGTTCCACTCTTCCGGGCGCCACGAGTTCTGCACGGCGCGGAATACGCGCTCCGGGTGCGGCATCATGATGGTCACGCGGCCGTCGCGGCTGGTGAGGCCGGTGATCCCGCGCGGCGAGCCGTTCGGGTTGGCCGGGTAGTTCTCGGTGACCTTGCCGTGGTTGTCGACGAAACGCAGGGCCACGGTGCCGGACAGGTCGGCTTCGAGCAGGGCTTCTTCGCTGGCGAACTCGGCATGGCCTTCACCGTGGGCGATGGCGATCGGCATGCGCGAACCGGCCATGCCTTGCAGGAAGATCGAGTTGGATTCCTGCACCTGCACCATGGCGACACGGGCTTCGAACTGCTCAGAACGGTTACGCACAAAGTGCGGCCAGAACTCGCTGCCCGGGATCAGTTCGCTGAGGTTGGACATCATCTGGCAACCGTTGCACACACCCAGGGTGAAGCTGTCATTGCGCTCGAAGAACCCCTGGAACGCATCGCGGGCACGGCTGTTGAACAGGGCCGACTTGGCCCAGCCCTCACCGGCACCCAGCACGTCGCCGTAGGAGAAACCACCGCAGGCCACCAGGCCTTTGAACTCATTGAGGTCAACGCGACCAGCGAGGATGTCGCTCATGTGCACGTCGATCGCATTGAAGCCGGCACGGTCGAACGCCGCCGCCATTTCCACCTGGCCGTTGACGCCCTGCTCACGCAGTACGGCAACCTGTGGGCGAATGCCTTTCTTGATGTAGGGCGCAGCGATGTCCTGGTTGACGTCGAAGCTGAGCATGGTGCTCAGGCCCGGGTTGTCTTCTTCCAGGATCACGTCGAATTCCTGCTCGGCGCAGTCGGCGTTGTCGCGCAGGCGCTGGATCTGGTAGCTGGTCTCGGACCACTGGCGTTGCAGCAGGCGGCGCTGGCCGGTAAAGACCGTGTCACCGTTGAACGAGATATTCACTTCGCCGTTGTTGATCGGCTGACCGATCACCGCCACGCACTCAGCCAGGCCAGCGGCGCTGAACTGTGCCAGCACGTCTGGAGTCGCGTCCTGACGCACCTGGATCACCGCACCCAGCTCTTCGTTGAACAGGATGCCGTTGATTTCGGCAGCATCCTCGGCAACGCTGTCGAGCACGATGTTCAGGCCGCAGTGACCGGCAAACGCCATCTCGACCACGCTGGTCAGCAAGCCACCATCGGAACGGTCGTGGTAAGCCAGCAGGTGGCCATCGGCGTTGAGGCCCTGGATCACGGCGAAGAAGGCTTTCAGGTCTTCAGCGTCGTCGACGTCCGGCGCGTGTTTGCCGAGCTTGCCGTGGGTCTGCGCCAGGATCGAGGCGCCCATGCGGTTCTGGCCACGGCCCAGGTCGATCAGGATCAGGTCGGTGGTGCCCTTGTCCATGCGCAGTTGCGGGGTCAGGGTCTGGCGAATATCGGTGACCGGTGCGAACCCGGTAACGATCAGCGACAGCGGCGAGGTGACGCTCTTGTCGGTGCCGTCTTCATTCCAGCGAGTGGCCATGGACATGGAGTCCTTGCCCACCGGAATGGTGATCCCCAGCTCAGGGCACAGCTCCATGCCGACAGCCTTGACGGTGTCGTACAGGCGCGCGTCTTCACCGGGGTGGCCGGCAGCGGACATCCAGTTGGCCGACAGCTTGATGTCGGACAGCTTGCCGATGCGCGAAGCCGCGATGTTGGTGAGGGTTTCGCCAATGGCCATGCGGCCCGACGCCGGCGCGTCCAGCAGGGCCAGCGGCGTACGTTCGCCCATGGCCATGGCTTCACCGGTGTAGACGTCGAAGCTGGTGGCGGTGACGGCAACGTCGGCCACCGGTACCTGCCACGGGCCGACCATTTGGTCACGGGCCACCAGGCCGGTGATGGTGCGGTCGCCGATGGTGATCAGGAAGCTTTTGCTCGCCACGGCCGGATGGTGCAGCACGCGTTCGATGCTGTCGGCCAGTTCCAGGGCGCTTGGGTCGAAATCATCGCCCAGCTCGGCTTCACGTACCGCCGAACGGTGCATGCGCGGGGCTTTGCCCAGCAGCACTTCCAGCGGCATGTCCACCGGGCTGTTGCCGAAGTGGCTGTCGGTCACCGTCAGCTGCGGCTCGGCAGTGGCTTCGCCGACCACGGCAAACGGGCAGCGCTCGCGCTCGCAGATGGCCTGGAAGCGCGCAAAGTCTTCAGGGCCGACCGCCAGTACGTAACGTTCCTGGGATTCGTTGCTCCAGATTTCGTGCGGGGCCATGCCCGGTTCGTCGTTTGGAATGTTGCGCAGTTCGAAACGGCCACCGCGCTCGCCATCGTTGACCAGTTCCGGGAACGCGTTGGACAAGCCACCGGCACCGACGTCGTGGATGAAGCTGATCGGGTTCTTGTCACCCAACTGCCAGCAACGGTCGATGACTTCCTGGCAGCGACGCTCCATCTCCGGGTTTTCGCGCTGTACCGAGGCGAAGTCGAGGTCGGCCGAGCTGGTGCCGGTGGCCATGGAGGAAGCCGCGCCGCCGCCCAGGCCGATCAGCATCGCCGGGCCGCCGAGCACGATCAGCTTGGAACCGACCAGAATCTCGCCTTTCTGAACGTGTTCTTCACGGATGTTGCCCATGCCGCCGGCCAACATGATCGGCTTGTGGTAGCCGCGCACTTCGTCGCCACGCGGGGTAGTGATGGATTGTTCGAAGGTACGGAAGTAGCCGGTCAGTGCCGGGCGCCCGAATTCGTTGTTGAACGCGGCGCCGCCGAGCGGGCCTTCGATCATGATGTCCAGCGCGGTGACGATGCGCTCGGGCTTGCCGTACGGCACTTCCCACGGCTGTTCGAAGCCCGGGATCTGCAGGTTGGACACGGTGAAACCGGTGAGGCCCGCCTTGGGCTTGGCGCCACGGCCGGTAGCGCCTTCGTCGCGGATTTCGCCGCCGGAACCGGTAGCTGCGCCGGGGAACGGGGCAATCGCGGTCGGGTGGTTGTGGGTCTCGACCTTCATCAGGATATGCACCGGTTCCTGCACCGCGCCGTACTGGCGGGTTTCAGGGTCCGGGAAGAAGCGGCCGGCGACGGAGCCGACGATCACCGAGGCGTTGTCCTTATAAGCCGACAGAACCCCTTCGCTGTGCATCACGTAGGTGTTCTTGATCATGCCGAACAGGCTTTTTTCCTGGCTTTCGCCATCAATGTCCCAACTGGCGTTGAAGATCTTGTGACGGCAATGCTCGGAGTTGGCCTGCGCAAACATCATCAGTTCGATGTCGTGCGGGTTGCGCTTCAAGCCGATGAAAGCGTTGACCAGGTAGTCGATCTCGTCTTCGGCCAGGGCCAGGCCCAATTCGGTGTTGGCCTTCTCGAGGGCGGCGCGGCCACCGCCCAGCACGTCAATCGCGGTCAGCGGCTTGGGTTCGGCGTGGCTGAACAGGCCGGCAGCCTGTTCCAGCTGGCTGACGATGATCTGGGTCATGCGGTCGTGCAGGCTGCTGGCGATCAGCTCGGCCTCGGCGTCGCTGAACTGGCCGGCAACGTAGAACGCGATGCCACGCTCCAGGCGCTGGATGCTCGAAAGGCCGCAGTTACGGGCGATGTCGCTGGCCTTGCTCGACCAGGGCGAGATGGTACCGAACCGTGGCAGAACCAGAAACAAGCGGCCGGTCGGCTCTTGAACGGGAACGCTGGGGCCGTACTTCAGAAGGCGTGCGAGCACTTGCTGTTCGTCGGCGGTCAAGACGCCGGCTACGTCGGCGAAGTGAGCAAATTCAGCATACAAGCCTGTAACAGCTGGAACCTTCTGGCTCAGTTGCTTGAGGAGTTTGCTGTGGCGAAAGGCAGAAAGGGCAGGAGCGCCGCGCAGGATCAACATCTTCGGGACAGCCTCGGGAAGGGGTGTGCTTTGAGGCCGTGCATTCTAGCGTAAACCTTCGCCAACGGCACCCGAAACGCTACCGTCGGCCGCTGCCGAACGTCAGTTGGCACGGTTTGCACGGGGCCCTGGGGTGTTGCCCGGCATCGGGCGCAGATATTTTAACCGTCACAATCGGGCGCCAAGCCACGTTTCTGCGGGCTGCAGCACAGTTTTGGCGGTGCTAGCAGACAAGTCCACCGCTGTCGAGATATGGCGCCGTGGGCCGTTTGCGTATACTGCGCAGATGTTCTCCCCAACTGTTTTGCGCCCGCGATGCGCCAAATGGCTCATCGCCACCGGACTCTTCCTGATGCTCAGCGCCTGTGTTGATAAACCCAGCACGCTCGAGCGAATCAAGGAGGATGGCGTATTGCGGGTGGTTACCCGGAACAGCCCGGCGACGTATTTCCAGGACCGCAACGGTGAAACCGGTTTCGAATACGAGCTGGTCAAGCGCTTTGCCGATGACCTGGGCGTTACGCTTAAAATCGAAACCGCCGACAATCTCGATGACCTGTTCGGCCAGCTGGGCAAGCCCAACGGCCCGGTGCTGGCCGCCGCCGGCCTGGTCAGCAGCGAACAGCGCCAGCAGCAGGTGCGCTTCTCTCACCCGTACCTCGAAGTCACGCCGCAGATCATCTACCGCAACGGCCAATCGCGGCCCACCAATGCGGCGGACCTGGTCGGAAAGAAGATCATGGTGCTCAAGGGCAGCACCCACGCCGAGCAGTTGGCGGCGCTGAAAAAGCAGAACCCTGCCATCGAATACGAAGAGTCCGACGCCGTCGAGGTGGTCGACCTGCTGCGCATGGTCGACGAAGGGCAAATCGACCTGACCCTGGTGGACTCCAACGAAGTCGCCATGAACCAGGTGTACTTCCCCAACGTGCGCGTCGCGTTCGACCTGGGCAACGCCAGCAACCAGAGCTGGGCCGTGGCCGCCGGTGAAGACAACAGCCTGCTCAACGAAATCAATAGTTACCTGGACAAGGTCGAGAAGAACGGCACCCTCCAGCGTCTGAAAGATCGCTATTACGGGCACGTCGATGTACTCGGCTACGTCGGCGCCTATACCTTCGCCCAGCATCTGCAGCAGCGCCTGCCCAAGTACGAGAAGCACTTTCGCGCCTACGCCAAGGAAGAAAAGGTCGATTGGCGACTATTGGCGGCCATCGGCTATCAGGAATCGCTGTGGCAACCGGCGGTCACCTCCAAGACCGGCGTGCGCGGCTTGATGATGCTGACCCAGAACACCGCCCAGGCGATGGGCGTGTCCAACCGCCTGGATGCCAGGCAAAGCATCATGGGCGGCGCCAAGTACCTGGCCAAGATCAAGGACGAACTGGACGACAAGATCGCCGAGCCCGACCGCACCTGGTTTGCCCTCGCCGCCTACAACGTCGGCACCGGCCACCTGGACGACGCGCGGCTGCTGGCGAAGAAGGAAGGCCTGAACCCGAACAAGTGGCTGGACGTGAAGAAAATGCTACCGCGCCTGTCGCAGAAGCAGTGGTACAGCAAGACGCGCTACGGTTATGCCAGGGGCGGCGAGCCGGTGCATTTTGTGGCGAACATCCGGCGCTACTACGACATCCTGACCTGGGTGACCCAGCCGCAGCTGGAAGGTAACCAGGTGGTCGAAGGCAATTTGCATGTGCCGGGTGTGGATAAGACCAAGCCGCCGGAAGACACCCCGCAGCTCTGATGATCGTTCCCAGGCAGCGTGTGAGAATGATCAATAAAAATATTGGTTTGGCTTTCTGTAGAAGCGAGCTTGCTCGCGTTAACGATTACGCAGCAATACTGGTTTAACGCGGCGCTCTCAGTTTTTTCGCGAGCAAGCTCGCTCCTAAAGAGCCACGACGCCAACGGCCATCGAAGCCGTGCCTCGCAGCAAGGACGACCAGGCACATTTAGACCTCGATGGCCAAAGCCATGTGATCGTGGTGAGTAACCAGACGTTTTTGCAGGATGGCCGGCAGTTCGAGTACACCGAATCACTACACACCCTGGATAAGTTCTACTTCTGCGATATCGCCAGGCGATAATTATCTACCCGCCGCCCTTCTGAAGCGCTTGGCATGCTCGGCTCTCCCCCTCAAGGAGAGCAGCATGCCGCTTACCGACACATCCCCCGCCGCCCAGCAACAACTCAAGGCCCTGGCTCCCGTGGTGCTGGATGCCTACCCGAATATGCAGACGATGGCCATCGAAACCGCCCGTGAGATTCTCGCCAAACATGGCCTGGCGGAGCTGGACCCCGATCATGTGTACTGGCACCGCTTCAACGGCGGCTACAGTGACCCGGCGACTTATACCGGTTGGAGCCATAACGAAAAACCGCAGGAGTCGATGACGCTGACGCAGTTGGTCATTCACCGCTTCAATGTGCATGACCAGGACAATGCCGACCTGCTCGACGGCGACGGTGGCTTCTATCTCGACGGGCCCGAGGCGCGGCTGTTCGATCACCACAACGAAGTGCGGCTATCGGCCCGAACAGTGCTCGACGATTTCTGGGCGATCAACTTCTGTGATCGCTACACCACCCGCATGGAGGACTTCTGGAGCGCCCACTTCGACGACTTCCGTACCCTGGCCAAGGTCAACTGCCTGGCCCAGGCGCTGCAAGCCCGCCAGGCCGGGCACCTCACCGAGCCCCAGCTGCAAACGGTCCTCCAGGCTTTGGCCAGCAACTTGCCCTGGCCCCCGACCCTGTCCAATCTGCACGCCGAGTCACCTACGGTGGATGGGCTGCGTGTGGCGGCGCTGGATATCAGTGGGCATATCGCCACGGACATCCTGCGTATCGTCGACCACGCTGGCCGGCAAATCCTCTACGTCCCTGGCGACGCCCAGGCTTTCCATTGTTGCGAGACACCCGCCGACCTGCATTTCTGGCTGCTGAACCAGACCAATCATCCGGACAACCGCGCCCGGTTCATGGCCCACTTCCAGCTGTCAGCCCAAGTCCAGCAGGACGACACCGACGCCGTGACGTGGAAGCAGATGCTGCTCACCCCCGTATTGATCTATCGCACCGCCCAGGCTCTGACGGGTACCCTGCCGCCGGACTGGGTGGACAAGGGCCTGTACCACCAACTCGACCAGCTGTTTATCGACTGGGGCACCTGGAATCACCATCTGATCAACCAGACCGACCAGACGATTGAAGGCGATGCGTTTACCTGGCTGGCACAATCGAGCCAGGCACGCATGCACAACGATGCGGACTTCTCGCTGCGCAGCAACGGCGACCTGCGCAAGAAACTGTGGATCGGTTACTTGAATGCCTTTGGCAAAACCTTCGGCCCGATGGCGGTGGCGGGCTGGCCGGTGGCCTTGGTGGTCGTGGGGGCCAGCGTGGCGAATCTCGGGCTGAATATCGACCAGGCCATCAACGGTAAAACCCTCGCCGAACGCCGCGCCGGGGCGCTGGGCGCGATACTCAGCGCCATCGACACCCTGTTCAACCTGGCGCTGCTGAAAGCCGACGGGGTCATGCCGGATATCGCCGAAGCGACCGAAACCCTGGCGGTTGAAACCCCGCTTCCCGCAGTCCCCCTGCGCCACCGCCGATACCCGAACCTACGGTACCCGCCGCCTACCAGACCAACCTGATACTGGAAGGCGAAACCCTGAATACCGCCCCCGGAAAGTTTCAGCAGGTTTATTCCCTCAGGTCCACAGACGGCATGCCCCAGCACGCCATCCTGCTGGACGATCAGGCCTATTACGTACGTTATGAAGGCGATCCCAATGGCCGTGGTTACTGGGCCATCGTCGACCCGAACAACCCCCATGGCTTTTCCGGCACGCTGGCGGTGCGCCTGAATGAGTTCAACGAATGGGAGCGGGTACCCGGCGCCAAAGGCCTGAAAGGCGGTGGCGGCAACTCCAGCAAAGCCGCAAAGAAAACGCCCCCCTCGCCTACCCCACCACCTTCGCAACCTGTGGCTCAGTCACCCAGCGACGTGCACAGGGTCACCACGCCATTCGATACCCCACCATCGACCCGCCCGGAAGTAAAACGCTGGGCAATGGGGCTCAATGAAACTCACGTTCAAAGCCGTTTCGGCCGCATCGACCGTTTCACTCACTATTACGGCGCAACCCACCGCAAACTGCTGCAATTGGCGCAAGACTTCTACAACGAACTGCCCTGGACCCGCTTGCCGGCTCGCCCGAATATTCCTGCCTTTGAACCCACCGCCACCCTTGATGAAGCCCTCGAACACCTGCCCGACGAGATACCCGGATACGTCATCGGTGAAACCCTCGATCGTGTCGCCAGCACCCGCCTGGTCATCGAAAAAATGCCACTCTTTGCGCGCAAGGGCGTTAAAACCCTGTACATGCGCCGCCTGCTCAATGACTTCGCCCAGGATGATTTGAACCTCTACTTCCGCACCGGGGTTATGTCCGAGGACCTGGAAAATCATCTGAGCCATTTGGGCACTGACCCGTCCGGGCAATTCAACGAACTGGAACTGGTCAAGGTCGCCAGGGACAACGGCATACGTGTTCAGGCAATCGACTGCGCCGCCCATTACAAATACCCCGACCCTGCCGCCGACCTGTCAGAACAAGTCACGAGCAACTACCTTGCCCACACCCTTATCCAAACCGATAGAGCCCTGAACGGTGGCGGTAAGTGGCTGGTACTGACGGGCGTGAGAAACATCAACACCTTCAATGGATTCGCCGGCCTCAGTGAGCTGGAAGGTGGCATCGGGCTGCGTGTCGAAGAGGTGCTGCCTGGACAAGGTAACGATGTGCGCCTGGACCCCGGCGTCGCCATGGATCGCGACAATGCGCCCCTGCTTGAAAGCACCGGCGATAGCTTCGACACTTTCCATGCCGACCTGCGAGTACAAGTAGAGGCGCCTCTGGTGCGGCGCACTGTGCAGCAAAACCATCGGCTGTTGTTTCGCAAGGGCATGTACCTGATAGATGAAAGCCAGGGCAACTACACCCTGCTGCACCACAGCAGAGACAGGGGCATCGTCAGCACACCCATCAATCGGCCGGCCGATGGCAGCTTTTATATCGACCGGCCTGGCTGGGCTACGATCCATAATGTGCACTTCCCCACGCTGGAAAAGCTGTCCAGTGCCCTCACTAACATGGGCATGAGTTTGCAAAGCCGGCTGCCCATCTGACAGACAATAAAAAACCTGGCCTCGGCCAGGTTTTTCAGTGACTCAACGCTGGCCATGTCGGCCAATGTTTATTCCCACTCTATTATCAATATTAAATAAAAACCCATATATTTCATATAGTTAAAAATCCAAATGTTACCTATACCATGGAATATACCATTCCATCATACCCGCGGGGATTTGTGAATCAGCTTGACTGGCCCACTTCCGGGACGAACGCCTTGGCGATCTGCCTTAGTAGAATGGCCAGCTCGGCAGGGTCGCCATTACGGCGTACCTCAGTCAGTAACTCGGCCGCATAGTCAGGACAGGACGCGAACAGCTCGGCCATTGCCTCGTCGTGGGATCGATCTTTCATCTGTTACCCCTCTCTCAGCTAAGCATGCGATTCAAGTTTACATCCGCAATCCTGGGGCTCGATCGGGTCATGGATAAGCGAGCAGTTGAACCAATCCAGCAAGACCTGAGCTTAATCCTACGAAGAGTGCAATTCTGAAACGCTTCTGGTATGGCCGGTAATGAGAGCTCTCGATCTTCTTGAACTCGTCTTCTCCGATTCCAGCGTCGTTCCTCGCGTACAGGGCCATTTGCAAATAACGCTTAGCACTGTCCGGATCACGTTTCGCGTCAATGTAATGTGAATAGTTCCAGTACGAAATGCCAAGCGCTGTCGCGCAAAGCGTCCATGAAACGGCCTGAGCGACCAATCCTGATGTCGACACGTTGTTCTTTCCTACCTAGACAAGCCGCCAATGGCGACGCGAAAAACGCGGCTTTTTTATAGCCTTGGCCCCGCGTTGGACCGAGGGCTTGAGCTTACCTGGGAACGGTGTCAGATCTCCACCGGGGATGTCAAAATGTTCAGATTGGTAACGATTAGCAGGGCGTGCCATTACATCGTTATACTGAGGCGTGAGCAGTCGATATGTGTACGAAAATACATACAGACGCTTGTCTTGGCATCATATAGCTCATGTCAGCTGGACGACTGGTCCACGAAAGGGATAAAAATGGCACTTGCAACGAAAAAACTCGGCTTAATGCAATCTCAGCTTGAGACAAAACGAAAAACTGTTTCGTTTGATAGCTATGACCTGTCAGTTAGACAAGTTTTAGATATGGTCGAGTCTGGAGATATATTCGTGCCACCAGAATACCAGCGACAGTTCATTTGGGACGCTGATCGACAATCAATACTCGTAGAATCTGTACTACTGGGAATTCCCGTACCAAGTCTGTTCATGGCGATGAACTCAGACTCTACTTGGGAGGTTGTTGACGGAGTACAACGACTAGGATCACTCAGCCACTTTGTAGGAAGCCAAGAGCTTTTAGCTAAAATACATCGCGCCAACCCACTCATAGTGAATGGATTAGAAAAGCTGAGCGCATTCAACGGTACAGGTTTTATAGACTTTCCAAAATCTATGCAATTGCAGTTTCTAACTCGGCCAATCCGCGTCACAGTACTAAACGACAGGAGCGATCTTGCAGTACGCTTCGATCTTTTTGAACGCCTCAACACAGGGGGCGTATCGTTAACCGATCAGGAAATCAGGAACTGCGTCTATCGCGGGCCATACAATGACGATCTTAAAACACTATCGACGCTCGCTGACTTTAAGTCTTCAGTTAAAATAACAGCCAAGAACGAATCTAACGGCACTTACGAAGAGCTAGTACTACGGTTTTTTGTTTATCTTTATCGTTACAATGACTTCAACCACGCAGTCAAGGAATTCATGAATGAATATATGAATAGCGTCCGACACAGCGTAATCCCACTGTCAGACAAAAAGCTATTTGGCGACGTGATGGAAATATTAGCAAAGGCCTTCCCTAACGGTATAAACAGAGGCCGAGGCGGGTTGACGCCTGTAAACTTATTTGAAGCACTTTCCGTTGGAGTTGCCTTAGCTTTAAAGCAAGGCAAAAAAATCGACCTTTTGAAGCTACCAGTACTAGCTAATGACGAAAATCTAAAAAAATTTACAGGTGCCGGCTCTAATCAGAAAAAATTTGTAGTTGGGCGTATCGAATACGTACGTGATGCTTTATGACAATTTGCCAACTTGCACGAGAAGGGATGAATGATCGACTATCAGAATCGCGCTTACTTTATTCAAGCATTAAGAATTTAGAAGTGATAGACGGCACACCTCAGCCGATGGGACCTATGTCACTGACGTTACGTGGTTTAATCTATGTATCTTTATATGGCGCAATCGAATATTCAGCAACGCAAGGAGTACAAGCATTCATCAACCACCTTTGTGGCCTCAACATACAGACAAAACATCTCGAACAATCATTATTTACCATCGCCCTTGACTCGCAATTAAGCTCAGCTCGAGCTGGGTCAGAGAAAAAAAAATGGGAAGCACGACGAGATATATTTTCACACCAGCAGTCTACGTCTTTATGCGCTATACCTGACACCGTTTTTGGAAGCTACTTACACAATGTCTATCCGAAAACAATCTTAGAAATTTTCTGTTGCTTAGGAATCGCAAAACCGGCGACTCAAAATCCTAGTGAAGTAGGTTACTTCAAAGAGATAACTGAAAAGCGCAACGCGGTTGCTCATGGTCGCGAATCCGCAAGCGAGGCGGGTAGAAACTTATCATTGAATGAGCTGGAAATACGATTAAATGCCGTATATAGCATCTGCTCCTACTTCTTTGATTGCTTGGAAGAGCAGGCAGACAGCTTGAAATTTGTAAAGGCTAGACATCGCGCTATTTACAGACAAGCATAAATCAGTTCTTTTCGAGCACTAATACGCTTTCCACCGTCTGACGTTTTTTAATATAAACTTTTGATTTTTTATTCAAATCTACCATCGAGCGAGCCGCTACGAAATCTGCGTGATAGTTCAGCCCCAAGCCAACATGACGGGCCATCTCTTCGATAATAAGCGCAACATCATTCCTAACCTCTTTATAGTAGGAATTCTGAACAACCAATACAAACGGAGCGCCATGCTTGAGTACACGCGCTGCCTCTGCGACAGAATTATACAAAGAATCAAAATACTGAATGTGACTCTTCAAATAATAAGTACCTGATGCTTTAGATCGATGATTTTTAACTTTATCTAGAAATTCCAAACAAGTCTCCCCCCACTCAACTCTTTCTTCCGAACCGGTTCTCGGAACAGTTGAGCTTCCAGTAAGGTCTCGGCGAAGCTGTGCGAACTTCTGGCCTCCAACCCGAATCACTGCAAGCTCAACGTAGGTAGCAACAGCATAGTCAATACGAGTGCAATATGGCGGAGAAGTCAAAATGGCATCAACAGAATTTTCTGACAATGGCAAGTTTTTCGCATCAGAAAGAATCAACTGTACCTGGTCGAGATTGAGGTCTCTATCCCGAGGAGAGATGGCCTGATGAACACTTAACTGCTCGACCTCCTTGATAAAAAGCCCGAACACCTCCTCCTTTGGCACATACTTTCTCTCCTCTGAGCTCTTACTGACTTTTATCCAAGTAGGATTCGAAGCAACAAAATTTGCAGTTAGCCTCCGCACCACTCTAAATAAGGCTAGATAAAAAAATGCCGAGAGCGGTGTTAGCTTTTCAAGCCCCTCCGAGGTATTCAGCGGAACATAGGTGGCATGAGAGATCAATGTTGAATTTATGCTTTCTTCAACGCGTCGAATATTCGAAGAAGAAGCCGAGTCAAACCAATGGAAAAGGGGGTCAGAATCGAAATCAATCTTCAGACGCTCAGCTTTTTTTACAATAGACACAGCAAGCGGCAACAGACTTTTTAAATCCAGCACGGAAACTAAAGCCGCTTTAGCCACAATAATCATTGCGGGATTTAGGTCCGAGCCAACTACATTAAACCCACACTTCAAAGCTGTACTTGTTGTAGTACCACTTCCGTTCCATTGATCTAATATTACTGACTCTGGGGCAAGATCCAAAACCCCAAGCACACTCTCCACAAATGACTCTGAAAACCCAGCATAATAAGGAAACAGCTTTCGCGCCTCTGCTTCAAGCGGATTCAAATGCCTTTTGGGGTTAGTTATGGATGAGTATTGAGGCATATTCTGCAAAACAACTCTTAATAAATCATGACCGAATCTCCTCACATTTTACATTATCCAAGAACAATATGCGAGCACTATAATAAATAACATTTTTAGCCCAACATAAATAATTCAATAACGGGCGTTAACCGGCCTGCCAACCTGTTCTTAGTTAATTCTTCGAGGTCTCAACGAGTACGTTTTTAAAACGCTTCAACTAATGGAGAAATCATGTTCACCATCACAACTCGGATAGTTCTCGCTCAACCGTAGGTACCTTTCAACTGGCTAGAGACGCATTGCTCATGCACCGAGAGAGTGAGACTCTAAGCCAAAATAACGTGGCACCGAGATCGAGACATAGTATGGATGACGATTACAGACAGTTTATTGCAGACCGGCCGACACTTACTGAGGACAGAAACCACCCGAATCATTGGCGAAACCGTGCTGCGGATCTTAAAGCCTCAGCAGGTGCCCTTTGGCATTCCATGGGTCCGCAAGACTCTGCCATCGCCTCCGAGCTTGGCTATGCACCTGGGTATCGCATGGCTGTTGCTTGCTGGCCCGTTTATCACATGCTCTGCGGGCTCTCTCTCGAACTCATTATGAAAGCTGTTCTTGCCCAACGCGGCTTTTCGCCAACGGAGTTCAAGGGGCACAAATTCGAAAACCTTCATCAGCTGCTTGGCGTGCCCTTGAAAAAAGATCGAGCCAAGTTAATCGCATTCTACGAGGCATCACTGGTATGGGCCGGGCGCTACCCCACACCGCTTTATACGGATGATGAGAAGCTTCTGACCTACTACGATCTCGCCAGTGATGTACTGACGAAGCCAATCGACTTGGGGTCCACTGGCGTTTTGAATTTCAAGACATCGAGTGGCGCAACAGATTGGGAGCATTTTTTAAAACTATGGAATAGCTACGCCATCCTTTTCGACGAAACGTAATTTTTACACCTGGCATCTCCCCAAATTGGGTGCTTAACGCATCGCAATTTAAAGTGCGGATCAATAGCCCAAACCACGACTGGCTTACCGCATCGACGGGCTGGGGCCTTTTCTTTGGTGCCGCCTGTCGTGGTTGACCCTGTTTTTGCGCTGCGCTTTTGCCTTTAGACGCGGAAGCGGCTGTGCGCCTCGCAGAGCAAGATCCGTCGAGCTGAAGGCGAGTAAGGGTAGGTGGTGGAGGCCCTAGCTGCGGAGCAGCGTAGGCCTACAACACACATCTTGCCGTCTGATCTTCTGCAATTCTAGGCAACTTGCCCGCCTTAGGTTCGCCTTACCGCACTTTCGGTCATCTCTGACCCAGAATTGCCCTAAATCTCTTTGAGTTGCGTTAAATTGCGTTACAAAGATGAAAAATCTCCTTTAATTTCCTAGAATTTCCTAGAATTTCCTAGAATTTCCTTGAGTTGCCTAAAGCAAATGCTGACCACTAGTGCGACCACATAAACAGGAGACGCCAAATGACAGACGGGCCGAAAAAGGTCTATCGCGGCGCAGGGCGAGTTGCCTTTCTGGCCAGGCTTGATGACTTTCGTAAGCTGATAGATGCAGGGCATCCGCTACGTGCGATCTATGACGATTACGCTGAACAGCTTGGCATTGGCTACCCGCAATTCACCAAATACGTCGGCAGGTATGTACGAAAGGAAAAAGACGATGGGCACCAAAGGAAAGGCTCTGGGCAATTCACATCGCAAAGCCTCTCACCAGCCCCGACAGGAGTCGTAAGAGGACATCCTGAGCACAGCGCCACACCGCCTTCCAAACCCGGCTCAAAACGTGCGGGATTCGACCACAACCCAAATAGTGGAAACACTCGGGACGACCTGATATGACGCTCCACGAAACAGCGAGGCCGTGTAGCCCCTTTAATTTGGGCGAGAAAATGAGGTAGAACTTTTCAGTCTGTCTAAATTTACCCCATTAAAAACGGTGAACCCATGGCTCGAAAAACTCTAGCAGAACGCCGTTCTGACGCCCTTTCAGAGCTGGAAACAGCTAAAGCAAGATTGGCGAAATTGGATAATGAGGCGGCTGAAAGAATTGGAAGAATTGCAATCAAATCAGGATTGGTTAATCTTAAAATTACAGACGATCAGATTCGGGAAGAATTCGACAATATTGTAGAAAGGATCAGAAAGGGGGATTGATCATGAAAACCGCTCACCGCATCAGCTCATTGGCCAACCAACTCAACGAACTGCAAGCCTACCTCGGTCAAGCCAGCGGGCGACCTAGTAAAGCCGTTAGAGAAGCCCAACGCATTGCGGCAGAGTTGGCTTCCTCGCTCGAAAACTGGCACCTAGAAACGCTACACATCCCTGAAACGGAGCGTGGTCACTATCGGACCCAGAACCCCTATTACTCAGCTCACTAATGCGTTATGCCATTTCATCAAAAGCCCACTTCGGTGGGCTTTTTTTTGGCCGTGAAAACACATCCCGCTGGAAAGACAGACAGGTCCATGCCTAAAGAAAATGTCAGCAAAATCAGGTTGCTACGTGTCAATCTCACCCAGCCAGCGCCCGCAAGTCATTGATTTCTATGCGGATAGATACTTATCCGCATGTTCCAAACCACACCATATCAGCCAATAATCAGACCTCGAACCATGACAAAACGAGGTGTTCGGCATGAATACGGAATTGCTGAAATCGCCGATTTCATCGGCTCGAAAATCGAGAATACGTACTGCCCTTGTTTTAGCAATGAAAAGCACAAGCCTTAGCGTGGGTCTCTACCTGGCACCACCCCCGCATATGCCATCTACTGCTCAAACTGCTCGACGTTCTATCAACAGATGTTTGAGTACGCCGAGGCAGTCAACACGGCGCTGAACACTGCAGAGCAGCTTCAGACGCAGATTCAGCAGTATCAGAATATGGTCACCCAAGGCACGGGCTTGCCAAGCACCATGTTTGGCAGCATCGCGGCCGATCTTAAAAACGTGGCCAACCTTTACACCCGTTCGCAGTCCCTAGGCCGCCAGATCCAGAATATGGACTCTCAGTTCAACACCGCTTTCCCCGGCTTTCAGTCCTACCTAAATCAAGCCGCGAACTCAGCAGAAGTACCAGCTCATGAGCGCTATCAGAAGTGGTCGGAACAAGGCAGCAACAACGTAAAGACGGCACTCGAGGCGGCAAACCTCAATACCAGCAAGTTCGAGTCTGAAGACATCCAGCTTGATCGCATGGTGGCCCGTTCGCAGTCAGCCGTAGGCCGCATGCAAGCTATACAGGCGGGCAACGAAATCGCCTCCCAGAATGTGCAGCAACTCCAAAAACTGCGCGATCTGATGGCCACCCAAATCAACATGCAGGGCAACTACATGGCTCAGCAAGGCGACCGGAAGGCCGCTAGCGAAGCCGCTGAACAGCAGTTTGAAGCGCGCAAAAATACACGCGGCGGCGTGAAGGAGTACTGAGAATGACTATTTCGAGATGGCTCATCGCGTTGATGTGTGCCGGGTCCGTACTGACCGGTTCCATGGTCACCATGATGGTTCAAAGCAATAGCGAATGTACTGCTGTGGCTGAGCAACAACGGCAACAGCGTGACGCTGATCTCTCATTTGAGGCGCGCCCGAATACTCGCGGCGGCGTGAAGGGGTACTAGCTATGGATCCTCGTCTATTGTTGTTCCTCACCTTGGCTGGTGTGTTCGTGGGCGGAGATGCTGTGGCGGCGACCGACCTCTCCCATGCCGATACATCGATTCAGGGTCTACTCGACCTCGTTTTGCAACAGTCGCACCAGTGGTCAGGGAAGCTGTATGACTATGCGATCAGACTGTTCTGGCTGCTGGCCTCGATCCAGTTCATCTGGACGTTCATGCCTCTGGTCATGAAGCAAGCCGATTTCGGCGAGATTCTCGGCGAGCTGCTGCGCTTCATTCTGGTGATCGGTTTCTTCCTTGCAGTCATGAAGTACTCGGTGGAATGGTCGACGGCCATTGTCGATAGCTTCCGTGATGCGGCGGCATCGGCGGGCGGCCTCGGGCGTGCATTAGAACCCGGCGATATGCTGGCAGTTGCGCTGGATTTTGGCCGCACCATGGTGGAGGGCATTTCAGTGTTTTCTCCAGCCAAGGGACTTCTAATCGCTGTATGCGCAATCCTTGTGTTGGCATGTTTCGCCTTCATCGCTGCATTCATGTTTGTCACGCTCGTAGAGTCTTACGTCATCATCAATGCTTCCGTGCTGTTCATCGGCTTTGGCGGTTCGCAATGGACGCGGGATTTTGCAATTGCGCCGATGCGCTTCACCGTTGCGATTGGCGCCAAGCTATTTGTACTAACCCTGATTGTCGGCCTGATCATACAGTCGGCAAAGCAGTGGTTGGCCGCCTACACCAATGACGAAGCGTCATTGATGACGATGGTCGGTTTGGCCTTGGTGTGCTGTTACCTCACGAAAACAATTCCTGACCTGATCGGTGCCATGATTAGTGGCACGTCAATGGGCGGCGGCTCGGCCATTGGCGGGATGGCAGTGGCCGGTGCTGCCGGGGCGGCGGCTGCGGCGGCCACCATTGCCACAGCCGGGGCCGCGGCTCCTGCTGCCGCCCTCGGAGCTGCCGGTACTGGTAGCGCTGCCGGGGCTGGGGCGGCGGGTATCGGTGGACTGGGCGGCGGCGGTCTGGCGGGGGCGATTAACTCCAGCTTTGCCGGTGCCAACTCCGCAGGCGGTGCCGCGTCGGCTATGGGTGCAGCGGCGTCCTCCGGCGTGGGTGCCAGCACCGGCGGCGCAGCGGTCAAGGGTGTGAGTTCCGCAGGCGCGAAGGTCGGCGGCAGCTCCGCCAATCTTGCCGGGCAGGCGTCGGCCCCTCCGTCTTCTCCAAGCAGCGGCGTACAGCAGGCCGCCAAGCAGGCCGGAAAGACCGCGCGGGGAAACGACAACGAAGACCAGCAGACAACCCCAAACGGGGGAGTTGTCAGCTCCGGCAGCGCACTTGCCCATGCGGCCGACGGTGGCGCAAAGATGCTCGGCGTGATGGCCTCGATGGCAGTGCCAGGTATGGAGAATGCGCACGCCTTGTCTCTTGGTGCAGGATCTCCGCCATCAGTTTCCGACGATACCAACTCGACCACTCCAACCAATGGAGCAGAACCGGTCACGGAAGCTTCACAAGCTGAGCCTAACGTCATCCGTCCGGCCTCGAATACTAACTCTACTTCCGGTCGCCTCGCCTCGCTCAAAGTGCCGGGAATGACCTCGAACGATCAACCGGAGAAATAACCATGATGGACGTTCTGATGTTCGCTGGATTTGTAGTATTTGCCTCGACGTTCGCCATCGGCATGTGGGCGCTCAGCAGATGGCTACGCAGCAAGGGCTATGGGCCGCAACTCGATAGGCTGGATCGCCAATTCACGGCCTTGCAGCTACGAGTAAGCCCGCTGGCCTTGTCGGCTTCTTATCGCATGTTTGCCGGGGCGCATACCATGAATCGTTTACCTCTGCTGGGCAGCAAGAGTAGCGCCACTCTGAACCAGCAGGTGTTGATGGCCATCCAAGCCGCGCAGGAAGCACAGAAGCAAGATAAGCGCGGTGAGCACTGATCGCTGGCCAGCCCCACAGAACCCCGCCTCAGTGCGGGGTTTTGCTTTCTCCCCCTTTGGTGTTACGAACACTCCGCACCTTCGGTGCTGCGCGTCCCGTGGACAACGCTTCGCGTTGACACACCGGACTTGCGGCTACTCGTGATATTTCATCACGGGGCTACTCCCGGCTATGCCGGACAAAATCCCGGGAGGCTTCGCCACTAGTAATACGCACGGACATTGAACACCTGCACCTGGCATTGCCGATACCGATACGGATGGGCTTATGCCAGCCACATGACAACCCTCGAAATCACCGCGAGCGGGGCACCGTCAAAAGCGCGGGGGCTTCTCCATTAGTAATACGCACGGACCTGTCTCAGTTCCGTCTATTACACCCTGTAAGGCCCTGTGCTGTATCAGCACAGCATCCCGTTACCACCCGCTAAAAAGCGCCTTACGGCCTGTCCTGCGGCATTTTGGCGAGCTCGAAAGGCAGGATGTCCAAGGTGGTTGAGGTGGTGTGTATTCGACTGAGCGAATCTGCCTGCGTAATTGCATAGACTTGACCACTCATTTGCATCCGTGCTGACCAGCCGTTTGCATTCGACTTGACCAGCACGCGCCGTTGTGAAGATCGGCATAGAACGGCCAGAAGCGGCCATTCTCCTCGAAATCGGCGGCATCTCGATCTACGCTAAACAAGGCAGTAATGCCGTCGTATCTATTAAGTCGCGATCGGCAACAATTCATTTTTTTGCGCCAGCGAACTTGATAAACGCTCTAACCATCGATGTTATTTAGTGCCTGGACTAACTAAAAATCATGCTTTTCATCAAATAGCTTGCTCATAAAGCTTTCAGGGCTAGCAAAGTAACTTTTCATAATTAGGTAGTTTTCAGTTTCTGAATATTCCTTCTCTTCCAATCCACTATTGGTAAACTCCCAAATTCTGGCGCCCGGGTAAGCAATTAAAATTGGTGAGTGAGTTGCAATTATGAACTGCGAATTTTGTTTTGCGAGTTCCGCTATACGTACCAGCAGAGATAATTGGCGTTGGGGAGATAGCGCAGATTCAGGCTCGTCTAGTAAATACAATCCGTTTCCTCCGAACCGATGTAAAATCAGATCCATAAAAGCCTCCCCATGAGACCTCGTATGAAGATCGTTCCCCCCGTATGAGTCCTTAATAGCTGGCCCGCCAGGTCCGCAATCCAACTTATTCATCTCTGTAATTACATTATAAAAACTTTCTGCGCGATAAAAATAGCCATCTCGAGGTCGCTTTGCGGTGCGTGACAAGCGCAATGCCTTGGACAGTAGGGATTTTTCATCGCTGGAAGAAAACTTGAAATTCTTACTGCCTCCCTCATGATTAAAGCCACATGAAACTGCAATAGCCTCTAAGAGGGTTGACTTACCGCTACCGTTTTCTCCAACGAAAAAATTTATCACGGGGTGAAGCTCGATTTTGCTAATTGATTGAATTGAAGGCAAATAGAAGGGGAAATTATTCTCTTCTCTATAGTTCTCTAAGATTTCAATTCTCTTAATGTAAGGCATTAACTTCCTAGCTGTAGTTATCTTATTTAATGGTTATAGTTATATGTATGATAGTTAAGGTAATTATAAATGGTCTTTCTGTGGTTTGACTCTTTTTTATAAGCACTAGATATGTCTGACATAAAAGTAAACCATTCTTGGCTCGCGCCGCAGTTGCGCCGCTGTTTCGGTCAAACTCCTAATCTCCAATTTATCGTCTATTGACTGCGTTTGCTCAACGGTCTCCGTATATTTTATTCAATTTCAGATTGTGGTTCTTATTGCAGAGTTCGGCTTTAGCGATCCAATGATTGATGCTCCAGTTTTACGCTGCGTTCGGGGAAATTATCGAGTCAGGTGGGCACCAATCCGTTCGGCTAGCATGATAGTAGTAAGATTTGTCGCCACCGATGGGATATCCGGGATGATAGAGGCATCCACAACACGCAGTGCCGCTATACCTCGCACCGCGCCCCAATTGTTGACTACGGCGGCCTTGTCACCGTCCGCGCCCATCGGCACGCTCGACGTGGGGTGCTGATAGCCGGCGACATTGTTTACGATGTTTTGTCGCAAAGCCTTGCCTTCAAGTACGCTGCTACCCGGTGTCATTTCATGGTCAACCAAGTCAGCAAACGGTGCACTGCGGCCAATCTTGCGAGACAGTTCTACAGCTTCGACCATGCGATCCAAGTCATTTTCCTGTTCAAAAAAGTTGTACCGGATGTTCGGCGCAACTCGGGGGTCACGGCTGGTCAAGCGTACGCTACCGTTGGATTTAGGTAATGTGACGGCGCATGCCAGCACTATCGCACCGCCGGTAGGGCTTGCCTTTGGGTCGATCAGGTGTGTACCGGAGATATGTAAGTCCAGATCGTCCGGTGCGGCGTGTTGCGAACGAGTCCAGGCGATGGCGCCGCCGGCTGGGGTCATAGCAATTGCGGAGGTCTTCAGCGCGTAGACGTTGAAGAAAAACGGATGTTCTTGCAACCGTTCACCTACCGGTAGATCAGCGACGGTGGCGATTCCCATCTCGCGAAGATGGCCTTGTGGGCCGATACCGGAGCGTAGCAGGATAGCGGGGCTGCCTATGGCACCGGCCGACAAGATCACTTCGCCGGCTGGAACTATCTCGCCGTCTACTAGCAATACACCTATGGCGCGTTCTCGTTCTATCAGGACGCGGTCGGCTTCAGCGTGGCCGCGGATAGTGAGGTTGGCGCGAGCCCGCACGTCTGCACTTAGGTAAGCCATGCCGGTATTGATTCGGGTGCCGTTGATGACATTCAACGGGTAGGGACCTACGCCGTGCTGGCGCGCGCCGTTGAAGTCATCCACGAGCGGCAGTCCAACTGACTCGGCAGCCGCCACGAAAGCACGCATTGAGATAGTATTCTGCGCAGCAGTGCGCTGACGCACTGGAAATGGGCCGGTACGTCCATGCCATGCATCTTCGCCAGTGGGCGTGTTTTCCATCGCTCGGTAGGCGGACAGCACTTCCGGCCAAGCCCAACCTTCGATTCCGCGTCCGGCCCAGCGCGCAAAGTCGGCAGGACGCGCACGCATCGCCACAGCAGCATTGACCGCGGAGCTACCACCGATCACTCGGCCGCGTGGGATGGCTATGTCGTGACCTATCCGAGCTGAGTCGTCACTATGGTAATGCCAGTCGTATTCGGGAGAGGCGGCAACTAGGTCGGCGTTCGTCAGCACTGCTGGATACCGATCGGGCGCAAAGTCGGGACCTGCGTCGAGCAGCAGCACACTGCGCAGCGGGTCGGCACTGAGACGTGCTGCAAGGACGGCACCGGCAGATCCACCACCGACGATCACCACGTCAAACTGCTTGCCAGTCCGAGTGGTCTCTTTAGTTTTACTGGAGCTGCGCGTTGCACCAGAGGCAAACGTAGCAGCGCCTGCCGTCATTGCAACCAGCACTGCCTGTGCTCCCAAAGCTATCGCGCCGCGTCGTGTGATTGTCAAAGTCATAGATTCCAGATCAGGTATCGTTTGTGCCGTCGAGGATGAGAGGCAAGAAACCA
Source organism: Pseudomonas sp. R2-37-08W (assembly GCF_003851705.1). Taxonomy (NCBI): domain Bacteria; kingdom Pseudomonadati; phylum Pseudomonadota; class Gammaproteobacteria; order Pseudomonadales; family Pseudomonadaceae; genus Pseudomonas; species Pseudomonas sp. R2-37-08W. The sequence goes on from NZ_CP027728.1 coordinate 4,696,525, forward strand.
TGGTAGGAATGCGTACCTGACCCAGCAAGACGGGGTTTCTGGAATCTGTGTCCGGTGGTATGGACGTCGAGAGCTCCCCCTATCTTCGGCGCCTACCCGCTCGGTAGTGCCGCCGTAGTTGCTGTATTCGGTAAAAAAATGTGCTGTATTCATGGAGAAGCCGCTGCAACGATTTGCCCAGCGTATTAAGGATGGCTTTACAGCTAGAGGATCTTGGGAAACTCCGAAGCCAAGTGATCCAAGAAAACACGTACTGACGGCAGCAATCCTTTGCGGGAAGGTACCAGTGCAGTGATCCTGGCATCGCCAGCTATCCATTCGGGCAGAACTCGATGAAGCTCACCACGCGCAACGGCCGCCCGCGCGATGTAACTCGGCAGGGCCACAATCCCAAGCCCGCTGATAGCTGCATGTTGCAGGCTGAGCATGTCTTCGCTTTGCAGCCGCGGCATGATGGGCACAGCAATTTCTTCGATCGATAGAGTGACATGGCGCAACCGCCAGTTCATGGGGGCATTAGCTCGCGCAAAGAAAATCGAGGCGTGGCTGCTTAGCTCCGCTGGCGTGGCCGGTGCGCCATGTTCGGCCAGATAGCTTGATCCGGCGAACAGAAACCAGGGAGCGACCCCGAGCATGCGCTGGACAAGATCGGAGTCCGGCAATGGAGCCTCATGCGCCCGGATGGCGACGTCGTAATTTTCGCCAACAATATCGATGGTTCGATCGGCCGCATGAGCGACCATATTGATCTTGGGATAGACACGAAGGAAGTCAGCGATCATGCCCGCCATGGCGAAATTCATGGTCGCGACTCCAGCGGTACACCGGATGGTCCCGACGGGTTCCAACAACCGCTGACGCACTGACATTTCTGCCATCTCCGCTTCTCGCAGCGCGGCCAGCGCGTGCTGGTAGAACTCTTCTCCTGCCTCGGTCATACCGAAGCGACGCGACGTTCGGCTGAGCAAACGCACACCTAATTCGCCCTCCAATTGTTGCATGCGGTGGCTAAGCGTTGACTTGGGCATACCGGTACTTGCAACTGCGGCAGTAAACCCACCGCGATCGACCACATTGACAAAAATAAACAGATCGTTCAGGTCCAGCCGATTCACGTATGGCCCAATCATAGGAAGGCAATTTTTAATCTTGAAGATTTCCAAGGGTACCGTCTAGAACTATGTGGTTATTTGGCAATGTTTCGCTGGGAATGAGCGTCCAATGAGCGGGAAGTTGAATCTGGACAAACCGGCTTGTTGGGGGGAGGCCCAATACCTAACATCCGGTGAATAGCCAAACCCCGGAGCAGAGAATGAAATCAATAAATGGCAAAGTCGTCCTCGTTACTGGTGCCTCATCGGGATTGGGGCGCGAGTTAGTGCATCAACTGCTGGAAAAAGGTGCGCTAGTCGCAGCCACCTTTCGCAAGCAAGAAGAAGTGGATTTCTATAACGGTAAACATGCTGCGCAGGGCATGGGCGTTTTGGTAGACGTGACAGACGATGTGGCGGTCAAAACGGGTGTGGCCCAGGTGCTGGATCACTTTGGCCGTATCGACATTGTCGCCAACTGTGCGGGTGCTGGCACAGTGGGTGCAGTTGAAGAAATGACGGATCGAGAAGCGCGGCGTGTATTCGATCTGAATTTCTTTGGCGGCCTGAACATCATTCGCGCTGTAACCCCTGCGATGCGCAAGCAGCGCAGCGGGCACATCATTCAATTCTCTGCAATCGGTGGCTTCATTGGCTACCCGGGCATGGGCGTGTACTCGGCCGCGAAGGGCGCTACTGACATCCTGGGGGAAGCACTGGCAGGTGAACTTGCACCCTTTAACATCGCCACGACTGTGTTGACCATCGGTGTATTCGAGACCCAATTTGCGGGTCGCTCACTGGCTTACGTCGAGCAAAAAATCGATGACTATGAAGGCACACCCGTCGGTAAGTTCCGTGTAGCTATAGGTGGTCTGCAAGGTAAGCAGCCGAATGTTCCAGGAAAAGGGGCGTTGGCGATTATCAACCTGATGGAGTCGGATCATCCACCCGTACACGCGGCCTTGGGTGCCGATGCGATGGGCGGAATGCGTGCAAAAATGGCCAAAGTCGAGCAGGAACTTGTCCAGTGGCAGGGCAACGCAACCTCTACAGAACGCAGCATCAACGGAATCTGATCATGCGAATGACCAACAAAGTTGTACTGATTACCGGCGCATCGCGCGGGCTCGGATTATCACTGGCACGTCGTTTTGCCAGAGAGGGGGCTTCCGTTGCGTTGACGTACAACACTGACGCTGCCGCAGCCGACCGAAATGTCGAGGCGCTCGTTGCTGAGGGCGCTCAAGCAATGGCCATCGGGGGAGACATCAGCGACCCGGACGCTGTCAAAGCCATATTCGCAGCAGTGCTGGCTCGATTTGGGCGCATCGATATTGTCGTGGCCAATGCTGGGCGGGAGCTTATCGACACACCGATCACGGAAATCGATAACGCGATGTTCGAGGCTGTCACCAAAACCAATGTGTTTGGCACCTTCTATACGCTTCGCGAAAGTGCGCGCCATGTTACCGATGGTGGACGCATCATCGTGATTTCGTCCACTACGACGATCGTACCGAACGCAGGCTTCACCGCGTATGCCGGAAGCAAAGCCGCCGGCCGGCTTTACGTTGAATGTCTCGCGCAGGAAATGGGCAAGCGTAACGTCACGGTGAACGGTGTGGTACCGGGGCCGCTACGTGACGCCGGTGTCATCGCTAACCTTCAGGAAAATGACTATCAGGCATTGGCACAGTTGTCGCCATTTGCGCGCTTGGGCTCTGTCTCCGATGTCGAAGGCGCCGTGCTTTTCCTGGCAAGTGACGATGCAGCTTGGATTTCCGGTCATCACCTGGTTGTCAACGGCGCCGCCAAAGTATAGGGCAGACCCGCATGACCAGGCGGTGGGGCAGTCCTCATCGTTCGGCCACCGTTCGACGTCCGTTTTTTTGTTCTTTTCAAATTGATTACCCCCTTTAAAGCCACTTAAATCAAGGTCCCATCATGTCGCCTAAAAAGATTGCCGTCATTGTCGGCAGCCTGCGCAAAGAGTCGTTGAACCGCCTATTTGCTCAAGAAGTAATCGCGCTTGCGCCACCGAGCCTTTTATTAGAAATAGTCGAGATCAATGAACTGAATCTGTTTAACCAAGACTTGGAAGAAAACGGTAAGAGTGCCCCTGAAGCCTGGACTCGTTTTCGCCAAAATATGGCGTCGAAAGATGGAGTACTGTTTTTCACTCCCGAATACAACAGGTCAGTTCCTGGTGTATTGAAGAACGCCATTGATATTGGTTCTCGCCCTTACGGCGAGTCTGTGTGGGCAGGCAAACCTGCAGCTATCGTAAGCGTATCGCCCGGTGCCAGCGGCGGCTTCGGTGCTAACCATCATTTACGTCAGTCTATGGTATTTCTGGACATGCCACTTTTGCAGCAGCCGGAAGCGTATATCGGTGGGGCGACAAGGCTACTGGGGCCAGGCGGAAATTTGAATGACGACGGAACTACTCAGTTCTTGAAAAAATTCATTGAAGCCTTTGCTGCATGGGTCGAAATCAATACCGCCAAGTCAACGGGTTTAATCTAGGGCGCTAGAAACTCTCTGCTTTGGCTGATCTAAGGCGTTGTATGAGTCGTCTCAGGTTTCACGTACGGCCTTAGTGTCCGCTAATGGCCGATTGTGTTGAAAAAGTCGGTTTGTCCAAAACGCTCGGATACTGATAGGTAAAAACACCTGTTTTGCGTGCTGCTACATGAAATCCGAGGCGTGAACCTTCTGCCGAAAACACAGATTTCAATCTCGAGCGCGAACTTTTCTACCGTGGAAACCGAAGCCGACCTTTTCAACACAATCGCTCGATGACTGCCTGTCGCCAGCGGCAGCAATGGGCAGCTCTCTACCGATCATGTTTACTAAGCGTGCTGGTCAAATCCGATGCAATCGGTGGTCTAATCGAATGCAAACGCCTGGTCAAGTGGAGTGCAATTTCGCATCTGCCCTTCCTTTTGGTGCTCAACGGCCGTAGGCCGACCGGCAAGGCCGGACCGCGCCTAGGCGCGGTCTTTGCCGCGCAGGACTGAATATCCTGAATATCCTGCTAACTCCGGGCGGGTGTGCGACGTTTCGGGCGAGTGTGGGACGCTATCGGGCGGATGTGCGACGCTTTCGGGCGGGTGTGCGACGCTTTCGGGCGGGTGTGCGACGCTTTAAGCGTTACCAGGGCCTTTTTTCCTTACCCTAGCGCCGTCGATAATCAGCCCTAGTTCATTCAATTTGTCCGCTTCTTCCCTTAGTCTGAATCGTGCATCGCGGATTGCCTTGCTGAGCACCCTACCGGCGACGGCCACAATAAGCGTGTCGAGATACCATCCGCCTGTTGGCTCTACTTTATGGCTCAAAACGTGCCGAGCTACAGCTTGGCTGATGCCGTGTTCTAGACGCGCAATTTGCGCGGGGTCGTAGTAGAGATGTAAATCGTGCTGAAGTAGCATTACAAGAGCAACGCCGAGCCGCACCTTCCACAGACGCCGCTCCCCCCCGTCAGGGGATTAGGTCGCGTCTTTTCCGAAGGAACTACGTGGTCAATCAGCCCACCTATAATCGGAAAATCGAATTGGGGTGTTTCGATGGTTATGGTTGCAACTCGTAGCTCCGCCAATAGCTTTTCAAGCTGGGAGAGACTGTAGCGACTTTCTGACAGCGTTTTCCGCAAGCGGGCAGGGTCTACCAAAAGCTCAATGCCGCCATCGTCGACTACGCGCTTACGTTCTGAGCAATATAAAATCGCATCCATAACGTCGGCGTGTCTCTGGCCTAGTCTGCCTACCACGCGGCAACGCCCAAATGATGTATCGGCCCAATCGCCTGCGCGATGCTGCGGGCGCTGGCTAGGCTGATAAAGCATCACTCGGGCCAGTGCGCTAGTACTGGTGGGGGTCACGACGTTACCACCGCTCATCGTCACTCCCACTTACGATGTGCAGGACGCGTTCTTTCTTAACCGCCTCCAATACCACCGGTACAAGCACGCCGCCATCGTGGCGCTTGTACCATTGTTCGAGCGGAGTGGCATCGTAGTTCTGCTTGCTAACACCGAAACGAACAAAGAAACCTCTTCGGTCGTTACCGATGGGCTGGCGATCATAGGCGCGGTCGCTGAGAATTTTGGCCTGCTCCTCCGTCATCTTTGCGACAAAGCCGCACCAGCGGGCGTTGTCGATTAGAGCGGATGCGCCTCGTGCTGCCTGTTGCTGATCGGTTTGCCCCTCGCGGGCACTGCCCTTGCTGACATGGTGCAGGTACAAGACTGATGCCCCAGTATTGGTCGCGACGTGCTCAAGCGTGGCGACTAGCCGTGACATGTCGCCGTTGCTGTTCTCGTCTCGGTCGTGAATTCGGCTTAGGGTATCCAGCACTATCAACCGGGCACCTTCGCAAAACTCTGTTATACGGGCAAGATGCCGATCATCCATGACGTTCAGTCGTTTACCCATGATCGACTCAAGAACGAGGTTCTTCGCGATGGCCTCGCGTGCCTGCTGATTTAAGTGCTGGCCTATGGCATGGATGCGGCGCACCAATGCGACTTCCGGGTCTTCTCCAGCGAAATAGACGACTCGGCCAGCGCATGAGGGGGCAAGCCCTACCAGATCACCGCCGGCAACGCTGCATGCGATAGCCATCGCCGCTTCCAACGCCCAGAAGCTTTTCCCTGTAGCTCCGGGAGCTACCAATGCTCCCACTGTGCCGGCGAGGAAGCCGGGCCATATGAAGTCCAGTGTGGGCGGTTCGTTCTCGAATGCTGCCCGTAAGTCAATCGCCACAACTCAAGCTCCCATTCCGGGACGCGTGGCCGGGCCGGATTGCCTGCACGTATCAATCCATGTCTCGACCTCTTCCAAATCCCAAACGACCTTCCGGCTGCTAACGGCAATACGACGAGGGAATTTCCCCTGCTTTTCGAAGTTATAAATCGTCCGCTCACACAAGGGGATCATTGCCAGCAATTGCTTTTTGCTGATGAGCACTTTGCTCGACTTCCTCGATTCTTTTTCCACACCGAACTCCTCGTTTTGTCGCATTTGAGGTTCGATTATTGCCCCATATTTCCAGAGCATTCCACTCATATTTATGGATTTATTCCCTTCAAAATCAGCACCTTACTGTCCGACAAACGTATAATTCCGGACAAAAGAGACAACGCGATGTCGTTGTTCTTTCAGGAGTTTTTTCCGTCAAAAACCTCAAAAAAAACGTGTCCCACAAACGGGTAGTTTCCGGACAAAAAAAAACCACGAATGTGGTTTTTTGATAGAGAAAAATAGATCAGATCCCGCTCAATCCAATCACGAAAAACGAAATCAACTCTCTGAACGCGTTCTCTTGCGCGTCCATTCATCAATCATATCCGCCCAATCCTGCAGCATCGCCCGACGCTGATCGCGGTATTCAGCCTTGTTGTAAACGGCCCGTACGCCCTTCTGCTCGTGCGCAAGGCACTTCTCAATCCAGTCTGAGTTGTAACCCGCCTCATGCAGCAGCGTGCTCGCTGTGCGTCTCAAATCATGCGGTCCGAACTTGCTCAACGGCTGCCCTTCTTTCTGCGCAAGCCGGTAGGTTAGCGTCAGCACCTGATTGATCGTCGCGGTGCTCATTGGCAAATCGGAATCGTACCGAGAGGGAAAGACGTAATCCGAACCACCGGCAAACGTCTTCAGAGCAATGAAGAAATCCAGCGCCTGCTGTGATAAGAACACCAAATGAGCATTGCGCCGCTTCATCCGCTCTTTCGGAATGGTCCACAGGGCTTCGCTGAAATTGATTTCGTTCCAGGTAGCGTTGGTCAATTCACTTTTACGAACCATGGTCAGCAACAGCAGCTTAGCGGCGACCCTAACGGATGAGGCGGTGCCGATGCGGTCCAGGTACTGATACATCAACGCGATTTCGTCAGGCCCTAGAGCGCGATCACGTGGCTCGAATTTAGCGATGCTTGCAGGACGCACCAGATCAGCCGGATTCTCAACCTTCTGGCCACGCTCTATCGCCCATCGGAACACCTGCATCACAATCTCGCGGGAGTGCACGGCCGTAGCTGGAGCTCCTCGCTCCACGATTGCATCAGTCAGCGTTCGCAAATCCTCATGATTGATTTCCACCAGTTTCTGATTACCGAAGTGCGGCTTTAGCTCGCGCTCGTAAACCGATCGGCGCATGTCACGCGTCGAGTCAGCCATCTGATACCCACGCAGCCATTTCTCAGCCCACGCATCAAACGTCTCTGCCCCTTTGGTGCGTGCCTTGGCACGGGCTTTCTCTTTGGCAGGTGACTTACCCGCCGAAACCATCTTTTTAGCCTCGCCCAGGCGCTCTCTGGCTTCCGCAAGTGTGATGCCACCCACGCCATAACGACCGAACGTGATGGTTTCCTGACGGCCATTGATTGAGTAGTTGTAACGAAATGAGATGGAACCGGCAGCGGTGACCGCCACGTACAGCCCGTCGCGGTCGTTCACCTTGTAGAGTTTTTCTTGCGGTTTGAGGTTACGCAGCTTGGTATCGGTCAGCATGGCAGTTACGGATTCCATGGAAAAAAATACCATGCTCAGAAAAGCACTCATGCACCACGATAAACCCCAATGAAACCGGGCTGATGATGAGATTTGATACCATGCCCTTCCCTACTAGGGCGACATGGTATCGAGCACCGAACATGGCATTTGGCTCAGTCAATGCCCCGTACCATGCCATACAAACACGGTGCTTGGCGATGCACAAAGCTGCCAGAATTTGCCAGACCAAAAAAGCCAAAAGCCCGCAATTACGCGGGCTTCAGGGCATTTCTTGCTAGATCGTGCCGGGCAATGCCGGACGCGGGATCATTCCCACTCAATCGTCGCCGGCGGCTTGCTCGACACGTCGTACGTCACGCGTGAAATGCCTTCGATTTCGTTGATGATACGGCCGCTGACGGTTTCCAGCAGTTCGTACGGCAGGTGTGCCCAACGGGCGGTCATGAAGTCGATGGTTTCCACCGCACGCAGGGCCACGACCCATGCGTAACGACGGCCATCGCCTACAACGCCTACGGATTTGACCGGCTGGAACACCACGAAGGCCTGGCTGACCTTGTGGTACCAGTCGGCCTTGCGCAGTTCTTCGATGAAGATGTGGTCGGCGCGACGCAGCAGGTCGGCGTATTCCTTCTTCACTTCACCGAGGATGCGCACGCCCAGGCCCGGGCCTGGGAATGGGTGGCGATAGACCATGTCGTACGGCAGGCCGAGTTCCAGGCCCAGACGGCGGACTTCGTCCTTGAACAGTTCGCGCAGCGGTTCTACCAGCTTGAGGTTCATTTCCTCAGGCAGGCCGCCGACGTTGTGGTGGGACTTGATCACGTGGGCCTTGCCGCTCTTGGCGCCGGCCGACTCGATGACGTCGGGGTAGATGGTGCCTTGGGCGAGGTACTTGATGTTGTCCAGGTGCTTGGCCTGGGCATCGAAGACGTCGATGAAGGTGCGACCGATGATCTTGCGCTTCTTCTCCGGGTCGGACTCGCCGGCCAGGTTGTTGAGGAACTGCTCCTCGGCGTTGGCGCGGATCACCTTGACGCCCATGTTCTCGGCGAACATGGCCATCACTTGCTCGCCTTCGTGCAAGCGCAGCAGGCCGTTGTCGACGAACACGCAGGTCAGTTGGTCGCCGATGGCTTTGTGCAGCAGTGCAGCAACCACGGAGGAGTCAACACCGCCGGACAGGCCGAGCAGCACGTTGTCGGTACCGACCTGGGCACGCACCTGGGCGATGGCGTCTTCAGCGATTTTCGACGGCGTCCACAGGGCTTCACACTCACAGATGTCGAGGATGAAGCGCGACAGGATGCGCCCGCCTTGCTTGGTGTGGGTCACTTCAGGGTGGAACTGCACGCCGTAGTAGCGACGCTCATCGCTGTACATGCCGGCGATCGGGCAGCTCGGGGTGCTGGCCAGGATGTGGAAGTCTTCCGGCATCTTGGTGACCTTGTCACCGTGGCTCATCCACACGTCGAGGCCGAACAGGCCGTCGGCGTCGATGTGGTCTTCGATACCGTCCAACAGGCGGCTCTTGCCGACCACGTCGACCCGCGCATAACCGAATTCACGCAGCTCGGAGCCTTCAACCTTGCCGCCCAGTTGTTCGGCCATGGTCTGCATGCCGTAGCAAATGCCGAAGACCGGTACGCCCAGGTCGAACACCGCCTGCGGGCAGCGCGGGCTGTTGGCTTCGTGCACGGACTCGGGGCCACCGGCGAGGATGACGCCTTTGGGTGCGAATTCGCGGATCGCTGCGTCATCCATGTCGAACGGGTGCAGTTCGCAGTACACGCCGATTTCACGCACGCGGCGGGCGATCAGTTGGGTGTACTGGGAACCGAAGTCGAGGATCAGGATGCGGTGGGCGTGAATGTCGAGGGCCATGAAGTCAGTCTCGTCTAATGAATCAGAAACAACTCGGGGCTGAAAGAACAGCCCCGGTTACTTAACGTTTTGCTGGAAGCCTCAACCTACGCGGTAGTTTGGCGCTTCCTTGGTGATCTGCACGTCGTGGACATGGGATTCAGCCATGCCGGCGCCGGTGATCCGCACGAACTCTGGCTTGGTGCGCATTTCTTCGATGTCGGCGCTGCCGGTGTAGCCCATCGAGGAACGCAGGCCGCCCATCAGTTGGTGGATGATCGCACTCAGGGTGCCTTTGTACGGCACACGGCCTTCGATACCTTCCGGGACGAGCTTCTCGGCGCCCGCCGAGGAATCCTGGAAGTAGCGATCGGACGAACCTTGCGCCTGGGACATGGCGCCCAGCGACCCCATGCCACGGTAAGCCTTGTACGACCGGCCCTGGAACAGTTCGATCTCGCCCGGCGCTTCTTCGGTACCGGCGAACATCGAGCCCATCATCACGCAGGAAGCACCGGCAACGATGGCCTTGGACAGGTCACCGGAGAAACGGATACCGCCGTCGGCGATCAACGGCACGCCGGTGCCTTCAAGGGCCGCGGCGACGTTGGCGATGGCGCTGATTTGCGGCACGCCGACACCAGCGACGATACGCGTGGTGCAGATCGAGCCAGGGCCGATACCGACCTTGACCGCGTCAGCACCCGCTTCGGCCAGCGCCTTGGCGGCGGCGCCAGTGGCGATGTTGCCGCCGATCACCTGCACGTCAGGGAAGTTCTGCTTGACCCAGCGTACGCGGTCGATCACGCCTTTGGAGTGACCGTGAGCCGTGTCGACCACCACCACGTCAACGCCGGCAGCGACCAGGGCCGACACGCGATCGCCGGTGTCTTTACCGGTACCAACGGCGGCGCCGACGCGCAGACGACCTTGGTCATCCTTGCTGGCCAGCGGGTAAGCCTTGGCTTTTTCGATGTCGTTGACGGTCATCATGCCCTTGAGGGCGAATTTGTCGTCGACGATCAGCACGCGCTCGATGCGGTGCTTGTGCAGCAGTTCACGCACGTCGTTCTTGTCGGCGCCTTCCTTGACCGTGACCAGACGCTCTTTAGGCGTCATCACTTCACGGACGGTGACTTCAAGACGGTTCTCGAAACGCACGTCACGGGACGTAACGATGCCGACCAGGTCGCCATCGTGCAGTACCGGAACGCCGGAGATGTTGTGCATGCGGGTCAGTTCGAACAGGTCACGCACGGTGGCGTCGGCTTCGATAGTGATGGGGTCTTTCACCACACCGGCTTCGTAACGCTTGACCTTGCGCACTTCGGCAGCTTGCTGCTCGATGGTCATGTTCTTGTGGATGATGCCGATGCCGCCTTCCTGAGCCATGGCGATGGCCAGACGGGCTTCGGTGACGGTGTCCATGGCAGCGGAAACCAGGGGAATATTCAGCTCGATGCCACGGGTTAGGCGGGTCTTGAGACTGACTTCGTTAGGAAGCACCTCGGAATAACCGGGCACTAGGAGAATGTCGTCGAATGTCAGAGCTTCTTGGCTGATACGCAGCATCGCGGGGGCTCCCGAGCGGGAAAATGGAAGCGCGCCATTATACTCAGACACCCCTCAGGTCTCAACGTAAAACTCTGACATATTTGGGAATAGTGATAGATGGAGAAATCTGGCTTCGCCTGATCGTTCCCGCGCTCTGCGTGGGAATGCCGCCTTGGACGCTCTGCGTCCGGCCGTTGAGGTGACGCGGAGCGTCACAGGATGCATTTCCACGCGGAGCGTGGGAACGATCACCTACAGCTCGACCTTGACCCAAGCGATCTTCTGGTCCAGCCAATCAGCAAATTCGTCGATAAAGCTTTGCTTGAACCCCGCCTCTGCCCAATTGTTGAAGATGAATCCCAGGTTGGAAAACCCGCATTCCTGCAGGAACAGGAAGCCGTTGATGTCGTCTTCGTGCCCACACAGCGGGCAGGTAAAGTTGTCGGTGTGGCCGGGCATCCAGTCTTCCAGGCTGTCGAACAGGGCTTCACCGACTTCCTTGCGGCACTCCGGGCAGCCGGCTTCTTCAAGAAAGCCCTTGGCCGGCGTATAGATGCAGCGTTTGTAGATGATTTCCAGGCCATTGACCGGTTCGTTGAACGGCAGCGCCTGCGGGTGCAGCACCACCGCGCGGGCGCCATCGGCGAGGGCGTAGGCCATGCGATTGCCGGTACGGCCGCAGGTGGTCAGTTCTTCCTTGATGATGTTCTTGCGCACCAGCCAGCGCACGATTGCCCGCGCGCGGGGCTCGTGGACGGGCAAGGTGGAGATTTTCGGGACAAGGATGCTTTGGGAATTCATGGGAGTCCTGCGGTGTGGCTGCTGACGCTATCGGGGGCAAGCCCTAATACCAGTCAGTTAAGGCTTTTTGTAGGAGCGAGCTTGCTCGCGAAAAACTCACAGGCACCGCGTTCATTCAGAAAGCACGCGTTATCGTTGACGTTTTTCGCGAGCAAGCTCGCTCCTACAGACGGCGGTGTACGCTTAACTGACTGGCATTAGGGCTTGCCCCCGATGGCGCCCTGAAGGCTGGCAGCTTAATCCCTGCTCCACCCAGGTCAAGTACTCAAATACCGCCCAATCAACGCAATCCCACTGGCCAGCACCAACCACGTCACCAACCGCACAAACGCCTCACGGGACATGCGCATCGTCAACCGGCGCCCGCACCATAGCCCCAGGGCCATCGCCGGCAACAGGCACACCGCCAACATCAGCAAGGGCAAATCGGCATACACGCCGGCGATCAGGAACAGGCTCAGGCGCACCACCGTGCTGCAACTGATCAACGCGCTTTGCGTGGCCCGCGCCGCGTCCTTGGGCAAACGGCTGTTCAGGTAGATCGCATATAAAAAGCCGCCGCTGCCGAACAACGCCCCAAACAAGCCGCCGACCGTGCCCATGGGAATCGACCAGCCCGCCGCCAACTGCGTGGGCCGCGCCTTCACCGCCAGGCTGTAGACCGCGTACGCGCTGATAAACAGGCCCATCAACAACAGCAGCAAGTCCGAATGCAGGTTGAGCAGAAACACCACACCCAAGGTGCAACCAATCGCCATGCACGGCAGCAGTCGCAGCAATTCCGGTTTGCTCACGTCCCGACGTGTTTGCAGCAGGCCACCAAAGGCTGCGACAAAATCCAACAAGACCAACAGGGGGATGATCTTCGACAACGGCATGAACAGAATCAGCACGGGCCCTGCCACCAGCGCCGTACCAAATCCGGCGATACCGAAAACGATATAGGCCACGACGATACCGAGGCCGATCACCAGCCACTCAACCGCGCCGAACGACCACTGGCTCATCAGCTCAACCACATTCATGGGCAATTCCTTGAAAGAGAATGCCGACACTTTAGTCATCCGTGAGCATTGCGCCAGCACGAAGGAGCGCGCTGGTGGAGCAATTCTGCCAAACCTTGCGCGAATGCCTATAAACTGCGGCCCATGATTAAAGATCCTTTTGCCCGCCTGGGCCTGGACCGCGAAGTCCTGACTGTCAGCCAGCTCAACGGCCGCGCGCGGGTGTTGCTGGAAGACGTGTTCACCAATATCTGGGTTGAAGGCGAGATCTCCAACCTCGCCCGCCCGGCCTCCGGCCATGTGTATTTCACCCTCAAGGACAGCGGCGCCCAGGTACGTTGCGCGCTGTTTCGAAACAACGCGGCGCGGGTGCGCCAGGCGCTGAAGGATGGCCTGGCGGTGAAGGTGCGCGGCAAGGTCTCGTTGTTCGAGGGGCGTGGCGACTACCAGTTGATCCTCGACACCGTGGAGCCGGCGGGCGACGGCGCGCTGCGCCTGGCCTTCGATGCCTTGAAGGAAAAGCTCCGCGCCGAAGGCCTGTTCAGTGCCGAGCGCAAGGTGCCATTGCCGGCGCACCCTCGGCGCATCGGCATTATCAGTTCGCCGACCGGCGCGGTGATTCGCGACATCATCAGCGTATTCCGCCGACGCGCGCCGAATATTGAACTGACGTTGATTCCGACCGCTGTACAAGGCCGCGAGGCGATCACGCAGATTGTGCGTGCGCTGAAACTCGCCGACGCCCGCGGCTTCGACGCGTTGATCCTGGCCCGTGGCGGCGGCTCGCTGGAAGACCTCTGGTGCTTCAACGAAGAAGCCGTGGCCCGTGCGATAGACGCCTGCGTCACGCCCATCGTGAGTGCCGTCGGGCATGAAACCGATGTGTCGATCAGCGACTTCGTGGCGGACGTACGCGCGCCTACCCCGTCCGCCGCCGCTGAACTGCTGGCACCGGACGCCAGCCACCTGGTGCGCCAAGTGGAGAACCTCCATCGCCGCCTGGTGATGTTGATGCGCAACCGCCTGAGCCACAGCCGCCTGCGCCTGGAAGGCATGGCCCGCCGCCTGCGTCACCCGGGCGAACGTCTACGCCAGCAGGCCCAGCGCCTGGACGACCTGGACATGCGCCTGCGCCGCGCCTTCGAGCGCAGCCTCAATACCCGTCGCGAACGCCTGATTCGCCTGGAAACCCGCCTCGCCGGCCAGCACCCAGGCCGCCATCTGGCCCTGCTGCGCCAGCGTCTGGACAGCCTCGCCGAACGCCTGCCCCGGGCCATGCGCGAGGGCCTCAAGGCGCGACGCCTGCAGCTGCAAAGCCAGGTGCAGACACTGCAGGTGGTCAGCCCGCTGGCGACCCTCGGCCGTGGCTACAGCATCCTGCTCGACGAGCGCGGCCAGGCGGTCCGCAATGCCGCGCAAACCCACACCGGCCAGCGCCTGACCGCGCGTCTCGGTGAGGGCCAACTGCAAGTGCGGGTGGAAGACAACCACCTGACGCCCGTCACCCTTTCGTTACTGGATTGACCGATGCCACGCTTTCTCAGCTTGTTGATGCTCGTTTGCCTGACCTTCAATGCCCACGCCGACAGCTACATCACGCGCCTGCTGAACAAGCCGGTGCCCGGTGGCGTAGCGGTGGTGGACCTGGGGCCTGCGGCAACGGCGCCCAAGGCCACTTACCTGAACAGACCGGTGCTGGTGGTAAAGGAGCAAGACAACTGGCTGGCGATTGTAGGGATCCCACTGACGGTCAAGCCGGGTACCGAACGCATCGTCCACGGCGGGCAGCAACTGCCGTTCGTGGTGGGATTCAAGAAATACCCCGAGCAACGCATCACCTTGAAGAACAAAAGCCAGGTCAATCCGGAACCGGCGCAACTCAAACGCATCGAGGCCGAGCTGGCCGTGCAGCTCAAGGCCTACCGCAGCTTCAGCCCGAATACGCCGAGCAACCTGCTGCTGGACAAGCCGGTCAACGGGCCGCTGTCGAGCAAGTTCGGGGTAAGACGGTTCTTTAATGGCGAGGAGCGCAATCCGCATTCGGGTCTGGATTTTGCCGTTGGCGCAGGTACGCCGATCAAGACCCCGGCGGCTGGCAAGGTGATCCTGACCGGCAACTACTTCTTCAACGGCAACACCGTGTTCGTCGACCATGGGCAGGGCTTTATCAGCATGTTCTGCCACATGTCGAAGATCGATGTGAAAGTCGGCGACCAACTGACGCGCGGCGCGGTGGTGGGCAAGGTCGGCTCGACCGGTCGGGCAACCGGGCCGCATATGCATTGGAACGTCAGCCTTAACGACGCACGAGTCGACCCGGCGATCTTCATCGGCGCTTTCCAGCCCTGAATGGGCCAATTGCGCGCCCAATAAAGGCTGCGCAATTAAAGTCAGCCGCTGCCTGATTTTTAGCCATAAAATCTCTATTCCTACGCGAATAGGAGAAGTTATCTCAATTTTTCGCGACTGCTTGCCATCTTTCACCCCGACGGTTAGGGTTGGGCTTATGAAAACCTCTCACACCCTCATTCAGCTTCGTCAGCACCGCAGCCTGTGCCTGGTCAGCGCACGACTGCCAGGCTGAATCGATCTGCCTCGTCTTTAAGCTTTATCCCCAATAACAGTTCTACGGCAGGCCGCCTTTTCTCGGCCCCTACAACAAAGGATTTTCCGATGAGCATGCTCAAAGACCCGTCTTCGAAATACCGTGCGTTTCCGATCATCGATATCCCGGACCGCACCTGGCCGTCCAAAACCATCACCACTGCGCCGATCTGGTGCAGCTCGGACTTGCGTGATGGCAACCAGTCGCTGATCGAACCGATGGATGCCGCGAAAAAGCTGCGCTTCTGGAAGACCCTCGTGGCCGTCGGCGTGAAGGAAATCGAAGCGTCCTTCCCGGCCGCGTCGCAAACCGATTTCGATTTCGTACGCACCCTGATCGAAGGCAACCACATCCCCGAGGACACCACCATTCAGGTGCTGACCCAGGGCCGTGAAGACTTGATCGCACGAACCTTCGAATCCCTGCGCGGGGCCAAGAAAGCCATCGTTCACTTGTACAACGCTACTTCGCCGTCGTTCCGCCGCATCGTGTTCAACCAGGACAAGGACGGCGTCAAGGCCATTGCAGTCAACGCCGCCAAGCTGTTCGTCAAATACGCCGCGCAGCAGCCGCAAACCCAGTGGACCTTCGAATACTCGCCGGAGACCTTCAGCGCCACTGAGCTGGAGTTCGCCAAGGAAGTCTGTGACGCGGTGATCGAGGTGTGGAACCCGACGCCCGAGCACAAGATGATCCTCAACCTGCCGGCCACCGTGGAATGCGCCACGCCGAATATCTATGCCGACCAGATTGAGTGGTTCGGTCGCCATATCAACCGCCGTGACAGCGTGATCATCAGCCTGCACACCCACAACGACCGTGGCACGGGCGTCGCCGCCACCGAGCTGGGCCTGATGGCTGGGGCCGATCGTGTCGAAGGCTGCCTGTTCGGCAACGGCGAGCGCACTGGCAACGTCGACCTGGTCACCGTGGCGCTGAACATGTACACCCAGGGCCTCGACCCGCAGCTGGATTTCTCCGATATCGACGGCGTGCGCAAAGTCGTCGAGGAGTGCAACCAGATCCAGGTGCACCCACGTCACCCGTATGTCGGCGACCTGGTGCACACCGCGTTCTCCGGCTCCCATCAGGATGCAATCCGCAAGGGCTTCGCTCAGCAGAAAGACGACGCGTTGTGGGAGGTGCCGTACTTGCCGATCGACCCGGCAGACATCGGCCGCAGCTACGAGGCGGTGATCCGTGTGAACAGCCAGTCGGGCAAGGGCGGTATCGCCTACCTGCTGGAGCAGGAATACGACATCAGCCTGCCACGCCGCATGCAGATTGAATTCAGCCAGGTGGTGCAGGCTGAAACCGACCGCGTCGGCCTTGAAATGACCGCACCGCAGATCTACGCCTTGCTGCAACGCGAATACTTGCAGGCCAACACCCCGTACGCGCTGGTCAGCCATCGCCTGCAGGAAGAAAACGGCAACAGCTATGTCGAAGTGGAAGTCTCCGGCAAGGGCCAGGGCGAAACCAACCTGCACTGGAAAGGCAAAGGCAACGGCGCGCTTGAAGCGCTGGTGGCGGGCTTGCCGATTGGTGTGGAGATCATGGACTACAACGAGCACGCGATTGGTGCGGGTACCAACGCCAAAGCGGCGGCGTACATCGAACTGCGCGTAAATGGCGAGCGTCCGGTGCATGGCGTGGGGATTGATGAAAACATCACCACCGCGAGCTTCAAGGCGCTATTCAGTGCGCTGAACCGCTCGCTGAGCCAGCAGGAAGCGAAAGCGGCGTAAGCCTATCGGCGTAATGCAAAAGGCCCCTGGGTGAGAATCCAGGGGCCTTTTTACTGTGGAACTGCGGTGTTGCTGGCGGCCTCATCGGGAGCAAGCCCCCTCCCACAGGGGAATGCATTCCAAATGTGGGAGGGGGCTTGCCCCCGATGGCGGTCCGTCAGACAAACTGAAAGCTATCGGCATCCAGGTTCGCCGGAAATCGCGTGCGATACGCCGCCAACTCAGCCGCATCCAGCTTCACCTGAAACACCCCATCCGCTTCCCCCGCGCTCAGCAATGTCTCACCCTGGAAATCCAGCACCTGGCTATCGCCGGTGTAGGCAAAGCCCTTCCCATCCGTGCCCACGCGGTTCACCGCGGCGACGTAGCACAGGTTCTCGATGGCCCGCGCCGGCAACAGTCGATTCCAATGCTGACGCCGCGCCCCCGGCCAATTGGCGGTGTAAAGCAACAAGTCGGTGTCCTGGGCATCGCGACTCCACACCGGGAAGCGCAGGTCGTAGCAAATCAACGGCCGAATACGCCAACCGTTCAATTCGAACTGCACCTGACGTTCGCCGGGGGTGTAGTGATTGTGCTCGCCGGCCATGCGGAACAGGTGGCGCTTGTCGTAATGCAGCACCTCACCGTCAGGCCGCGCCCAGAGCAGGCGGTTACGGTGGCTGCCGTCCGCCGCCTGAATGATCACACTGCCCGTGATCACGGCGTTGTATTTCGCGGCCTGGGCCTGGAGCCAACGGTGCGTCGGGCCGTTTTCCGGTTCGGCCAGGGAAGCCGACTCCATGGAGAAACCGGTGGTGAACATTTCCGGCAATACAATCAGGTCGACGCCGCTGGCCTGCTCCAGCAACAGCTCGAAATGCTCAAGATTGGCCTGGCGGTCGTGCCACGCCAGGGTGGTCTGGATCAGGGCAATGTTCAGGTCTGGCAAGGCGCTCAAATCACGCATAGTTTTTCCGCCGCCTGTTGCAGCGTTTCCTCGCGTTTGGCAAAGCACAGGCGCACCAGGCGCTGGCCTTGGGGTGGGTTGCGGTAGAACACAGAGATAGGAATCGACGCCACGCCGTGTTCGCGCGTCATCCATTCGGACATGGCGACATCATCCAGGTCCGGGCGAATCCGGGAATAATCTACCAGTTGAAAGTAAGTCCCCGCCGATGGGCTGAAGCTGAACTGCGACGGCGCCAGCAACCGGCAGAACAGGTCGCGCTTGGCTTGGTAGAACGCCGGCAGCGCAGCCACGTGCTCCGGGTGCTCGGCCATAAAGTCGGCCAGCGCGTACTGCAACGGCGTCACGCCACAGAAACTGACGTATTGATGCACCTTGCGCAGCTCGGCAGTCAGGGCCGGCGGTGCAACCACATAGCCGGTTTTCCAGCCCGTGACGTGATAGGTCTTGCCGAACGAGCTGACCACAAACGCACGCGGGTACAGCTCCTCGTGGGCGAGCACGCTGACGTGGGGCACGTCGTCGAACACCAGGTGCTCATACACTTCATCGCTGAGCAGATAGATATCGCGGCCGCGAATCAGCTCGGCCAGTTGGTCCAGTTCCTTACGGCTGACCAGGGCGCCGCTGGGATTGTGCGGGGTATTGAGCACAATCATGCGCGTGCGCGGCGACAGCGCGGCCTTGATGCGCTCGAAGTCCAGGCTGAAATCCTGCAGGCCCAGCTGCACATGCACGCAGCGCCCGCCGGCCAGCTCTACCGAGGGCGCGTAGCTGTCGTAGCAAGGGTCGAAGATGATCACTTCGTCACCGTTGCGAATAACCGCCTGGATAGCGCAGAAAATGCCCTGGGTGGCGCCCGGCGTAATGGTTACTTCACGCTCGGCATCGATGCTGACACCGTAGCTGCGGGCAATCTTCGCCACCACCTGCTGGCGCAGCGCGGGCAAACCGCTCATCGGTGCGTATTGGTTATGCCCGTTGGCGACGTGCCGCCCCACAGCGTCGAGCAAGTCTTGAGGGCCATTGAAGTCGGGAAAACCCTGGGACAGGTTGATTGCGCCGGTTTCGGCGGCCAACTGCGACATGCTGGTGAAGATGGTCGTGCCGACATTCGGCAGTTTGCTGGTGATCATGAAAGGCCCCTGCAGGTGAGCCCCAAGTTTTAAGCTGCCTGCCGCATCGGGTCAAGGCACAAACCGTCACGCACAAAAAAGGGCTCGCAATGAGCCCTTTTTTGACACGTCGATATCAGCGCTTGTCGCGGCGCTTTTTATCGGCTTTCTTGTGATGCGTCATCATCCGACGCTTCTTGTTGACCTGGCGGTCGGTAAGGCTGTTCTTGTTGCCTTCGTATGGGTTCTCGCCGCCCTTGAACTCGATACGGATCGGCGTACCGACCAGTTTCAAGACACGGCGGTAGGTGTTTTCCAGGTAACGCACATAGGACTTGGGCACCTTCTCGATCTGGTTACCGTGGATCACGATAATCGGCGGGTTGGCACCACCCAAGTGGGCGTAACGCAGTTTGATGCGGCGGTTGTTGACCATCGGCGGCGCGTGCTCGCCCACCGCGTCTTCCAGGATCTGGGTGAGGCGGTTGGTCGGCCAGCGGGTGACCGCGGACTTGAACGAGTTCTGTACGGACGCGTAGAGGTTGCCCACGCCAGTGCCGTGCAGTGCCGAGATGAAGTGGATATCGGCGAACTCAACGAAGAACAGGCGACGCTGCAGCTCGATCTTGACGAAGTCGCGCTCGCTCGGCGTCATGCCGTCCCACTTGTTGATCGCGATCACCAGCGCACGACCGGCTTCCAGGGCGAAGCCCAGCAGGTTCAGGTCGTGGTCCACCACGCCTTCGCGGGCGTCCATCACGAAGATCACCACGTTGGCGTCTTTGATCGCCTGCAGGGTTTTGACCACGGAGAATTTTTCAACTTCCTCGTGGATCTTGCCGCGCTTGCGCACACCAGCGGTGTCGATCAGCGTGTACTTCTCGTCGTTACGCTCGAACGGGATGTAGATGCTGTCACGGGTGGTGCCGGGTTCGTCATAGACGATTACCCGGTCTTCACCGAGCATACGGTTGACCAGGGTCGACTTGCCGACGTTAGGGCGGCCGATGATGGCGATCTTGATACCGTCTTTTTCGCTCGGGCCAGGAATGCGCTTGGCTTCCTCGCCTTCGGCGACGATCTCCTCCTCACCCTCTTCTTCCTCATCGTCATCCTTGGGAAAGGTGCTGAGGGCAATTTCCAGCATCTGCGTGATGCCGCGACCGTGGGCACCGGCAACCGGGATCGCATCGCCCAGGCCCATCGGGCTGAATTCGGCACGGGCCGCCTCAGGATCGATGTTATCGATCTTGTTCGCGACCAGGTAGGAACGCTTGTTGCGCTTGCGCAGGTGCTCGCCAATCATCTGGTCGGCAGCGGTGTAGCCCGCACGGGCGTCCACCAGAAACAACACGACATCGGCTTCTTCAATGGCCAGCAGCGACTGCTCGGCCATTTTTTCGTCCATGCCATGTTCGTCACCGGAGATACCACCGGTGTCGACAATAATGTAGGAGCGCCCTTGCCACTTTGCCTCACCGTATTGGCGATCACGGGTAAGACCGGACAAGTCGCCGACGATGGCGTCACGAGTCCTGGTCAGGCGGTTGAACAAGGTGGACTTGCCGACGTTAGGTCGGCCCACCAGGGCAATTACGGGAACCATGCGGCTCTCCACTTCGTTATTTCAGAAAATACAAAAGCCGCTGCAGGGCAGCGGCTGGTGCTCGACTGTAGGAGCGAGCTTGTCGTGGCGAGGGAGCTTGCTCCCGCTGGGCTGCGTAGCAGCCCCAAAACCATTCGACCGAGATGCATCAGATGCACCTGTTTGACCAGTTTGGGAGCGCTTCGCACTCCAGCGGGAGCAAGCTCCCTCGCCACATGACGCTCGCTCCTACAGGTGAAGCTGCCAGAGGGCTAAGCCCCCAAGCATAGTTCTTACTTGATGGTCAGGGCTTCCAGCTTGCCGCTGTTGCCATACACATAAAGCATGTTACCCACCACCAGCGGACGCGCACGCAAGCCGTCGCTGTCGATACGCTCGCGACCTACAAAGCGACCGTCCACCTGGCTCAGCAGGTGCAGGTAGCCTTCGAAGTCACCGACCGCCACGTAGCTGGAAAAGACTTCCGGGGCCGACAGTTGACGGCGCGCCAGGGAGTCGTTGCTCCACAGTGCAGTGGTGGAACGCTCGTCGACACTTTCAACGGTGCCGGACGCCAGGCTCACATAGACGCTGCCAAACCCTTGGGCGACACCGGCGTAGCTGGAAGCATCACGCTGCCAGTTGACCCGGCCGCTCTGCAGGTCCAGTGCCGCGACACGGCCCTGATAAGTGGCGACGTAGAGGGTCTCGCCGGACAGCAACAGGCCGCCGTCGATATCCACCACACGATCCAACTCGGAACGACCTTGCGGGATAGCCACGCGGGTTTCCCAGGCCGGCACGCCATTCTGGGTATTCAGGGCGACCACTTTACCGGTCGACAGGCCCGCAACGGCCAGATTGTTGGTCACAATCGGACCGCTGGTACCGCGCAAGGTCAACACCGCCGGGGTGCTGTCGTACAACCAGCGCTGGTTGCCGGTGGCCGCGTCCAGACCTATCACGCGGTCATCCTGGGTTTGCACCACGACGACATCGCCGTTGGTGGCAGGCGGTGCGAGGACTTCACTGGTCACGCGAGCGCGCCATTTCTCTTCACCGGTGCTGGAATCCAGGGCCACGACCTCACCCTTGAGCGTGCCGAGCATGACCATGCCGTAACCCACGCCTACGGCGCCGGAAACAGGCAACTCAAGGTCTTTCTTCCACTTCACGTCACCGGTCATGCGGTCCATGGAGGTCACGATGCCAGTGACGTCAGCGGCCACAATGTTGTCACCGTCGATTGCCGGTACCAGCATGTTGTAGGTTTCACCCTGACCGTCACCGATGGAGCGGCTCCACTGCTTTTGCAGGACCACTTCTTCCTTGAAGCTGGTCAGCTCCGCAGGCGGCAGTTCTTTTTTACTGTTGCTGCTGCAACCCGCGGCCAGAACGGCCAGAGCCAGCAATGCTGCATGTTTCCAACGGATCACGTCACGCATCCCCTTTGGCCAAGTCGTCCAGCTTGATTTGTAAGCCACCGACCGCCGCTTCATCAGACAGCGCCGCCTTGGCTTTTTGGTACGCAGCATTGGCTTCGTCGGTACGACCCAATTGGACCAACAGGTCGCCCTTGAGCTCTTCGCGAGTGGCTACAAATGCCTTGTCAGCATCGCCGTCGAGCAGTTTGAGTGCTTCGTCAGCCTTGTTCTGTGCCGCCAACACCTGTGCCAGGCGCTGACGTGCGATTTCACCCAGGGTCGGGTTGGTCGGTTTGTCGGCGATGGCCTTGAGCTCAGTGGCTGCATCATCGAGCTTGCCGGTGTCGACCGCGACTTTCGCGACGAACAGGCTGCCGTACTGCGCGTAGGCAGTACCGCCAAATTCGTTCTTCAGCTTGCCGGCCAGGTCTGCCACTTGGGCAGGGTCGGGCTTGCCGTCCGGCGTCAGGGTAGTTTCCAGCAACTGCTGATAAACGATCGAGGCGCCCTGGGACTGGTTGGCCTGATACTTGGTCCAGGCCTGCCAGCCGAACACCACCACTAAAGCCAGCAGACCGCCAGTAACCAGGGGCTTGCCGTTACGCTGCCACCAGTCCTTGAACTCGGCCAGTTGCTCATCATCAGTACTCGACACCCCAATACTCCTTAATCGCTAAATTCGGCTGTTCGACAGCTTCAACCCTGCACGACGCAGGTGGCCAGGTGCGCAGCGAGCGCATCAAAGGCAATGTTCTGTTGTTCGCCCTGACCACGCAGGGGTTTGAAACCTATCACTTGCTGGGCCAATTCGTCATCGCCGAGGATCAGCGCATACAACGCGCCGCTCTTGTCGGCCTTCTTGAACTGGCTCTTGAAGCTACCCGCACCGGCATTGATCTGCAGACGCAGGTTCGGCAGCTGGTCGCGCACTTTTTCGCTCAGGGCCAACGCAGCCAGTTCGGCGGCCTCGCCAAAAGCACAAAGATACACGTCCACCTGACGGGAAATCTCTTCGGGCACTTGCTCCAGGGTCTCCAGCAGCAGGATCAGCCGCTCGATGCCCATGGCGAAACCCACGCCTGCGGTCGGCTTGCCGCCCATTTGCTCGACCAGGCCGTCGTAACGACCACCGGCACACACGGTGCCTTGGGCGCCGAGTTTGTCGGTGACCCATTCGAACACGGTCTTGCTGTAGTAATCGAGGCCGCGCACCAGCTTCGGGTTGATCACATACGGAATACCCGCCGCATCCAGGCGAGCCTTGAGGCCCTCGAAGTGCGTGCGGGATTCTTCGTCGAGGTAA
This sequence comes from Pseudomonas sp. R2-37-08W, assembly GCF_003851705.1. NCBI lineage: Bacteria > Pseudomonadati > Pseudomonadota > Gammaproteobacteria > Pseudomonadales > Pseudomonadaceae > Pseudomonas > Pseudomonas sp. R2-37-08W. The sequence goes on from NZ_CP027728.1 coordinate 4,720,082, forward strand.
TCGGCCATTTTCGGCGCATCGAGCAGCACGGCCTGGGTGTCGGCGTTCTTGGTATCAAGCACGCGCAACGGGTTGGTCTTCAGGCGGCGCTGGCTGTCTTCGTCCAATTTATCCAGGTGGGCAGACAGGTACTCCACCAGGGCGACCCGGTAGCGGCCACGGGACTCACTGGTGCCCAGGCTGTTGAGTTCGAGCTTGACCGCGTCGCGGATGCCCAATTGGCCCCACAGGCGCCAGGTCAGAACGATCAGTTCGGCGTCAATGTCCGGACCGTCCAGGTTGAAGACTTCACAACCGATCTGGTGGAACTGGCGATAACGGCCTTTCTGTGGGCGCTCGTGGCGGAACATCGGGCCGATGTACCACAGTTTCTGGGTCTGGCCGCCACCGGTGATGCCATGCTCCAGCACAGCGCGAACGCACGCGGCGGTGCCTTCCGGACGCAGGGTCAGGGAGTCGCCGTTACGGTCTTCAAAGGTGTACATCTCTTTTTCGACGATGTCGGTCACTTCACCGATGGAGCGCTTGAACAGCTCGGTGAATTCAACGATCGGCATACGAATCTGCTTGTAACCGTAGTTATCCAGCAGGCGCGCGACCGTGCTCTCGAAATAGCGCCACAGTGGCGTCTGCTCCGGCAGGATGTCGTTCATGCCACGAATGGCTTGCAGAGACTTGCTCACATCAAATCCTTAAATTCGTTCAATCAGCCGCGAGCGATCAGCGCTGCATCAGCGGCGACCTTTTCGGCCGCTTTCTGGCGGATCAGCCTTTCCAGCTCATCCACCAGATTGTCATTCGTCAATTTCTGCGACGGCTTGCCGTCGATATAAATCAGGTTCGGTGTACCGCCGGTCAAGCCCACATGCGCCTCTTTGGCTTCGCCCGGTCCGTTGACCACGCAACCGATCACCGCCACATCCAGCGGCACCAGCAGGTCTTCGAGACGCAACTCCAGGTCGTTCATGGTTTTCACCACGTCGAAGTTCTGCCGCGAGCAGCTCGGACAGGCAATGAAGTTGATGCCACGGGAACGCAAACGCAGGGATTTGAGAATGTCGTAACCGACCTTCACTTCCTCTACGGGGTCTGCCGCCAGAGAGATGCGGATAGTATCGCCAATCCCTTCGGCGAGCAGCATACCGAGACCCACCGCAGATTTCACTGTGCCTGAGCGTAAACCGCCCGCTTCAGTGATGCCCAGGTGCAACGGCTGTACGATTTCCTTGGCCAGCAGGCGGTAGGCTTCTACAGCCATAAACACGTCGGAAGCCTTTACGCTGACCTTGAAGTCCTGGAAATTCAGGCGTTCGAGGTGTTCAACATGGCGCAGGGCCGACTCGACCAGCGCCGCCGGGGTTGGCTCGCCGTATTTCTTTTGCAAATCTTTTTCCAGCGACCCGGCGTTAACGCCGATGCGGATGGGGATGCCGCGATCACGGGCCGCATCGACCACAGCACGCACACGGTCTTCACGACCGATGTTGCCCGGGTTGATGCGCAGGCAGTCCACGCCCAATTCGGCTACGCGCAATGCGATCCTATAGTCGAAGTGAATGTCGGCAACCAGTGGCACCTTGACCAATTGCTTGATACGGCCGAACGCTTCAGCAGCGTCCATGTCCGGTACGGAAACCCGCACGATGTCCACGCCGGCCGCTTCCAGACGATTGATCTGGGCGACGGTGGCGGCCACGTCATTGGTGTCGCTGTTGGTCATGCTCTGCACCGCGATGGGGGCATCGCCGCCCACCGGCACCGAGCCGACCCAGATCTTGCGCGATACGCGACGTTTGATTGGAGATTCGCCGTGCATGACTATTGTCCCAACTTGAGGCGAGCTGTCTCGCCACTGGTGAACGGCGCCACGTCCACAGGCTGGCCGTTGTAGGCCACTTGCGCGCCACGGGCGAAGCCCAGACGCAGCGTCAGAGGAGGCTTGCCGCCCTGGTCAAGCGTATCTCCCTTACGCTTGAGGCCGCTGAACAGCACTTTGCCGTTGCCATCGGTGAGTTGCGTCCAGCAGTCGGCAACGAAGGTGATCTGTACGCGCCCGTCACCGGCGATCAACGCAGGGGTGGTGGGCGGCGAAATGGCTGGCGCAGCCGGTGCAGCCGGCGCTGGCGCCTGTGCCGGAGCGGCTGGTGCAGGGGCCTGGGCGACAGGCGCTGCTGGAGCCGGAGCGGGTACGGTCGCAGTCGCAGCAGGTGCGCTGCCGGCGTCTGGAGCCGGCTGTTCGACGGGGGCAGGCGCTTCTGGAGCGGCTTGTGATTCGACAACCGCCTGGTCTTCCGGCTCATCCAGCGGATGAATCTGGGTGGTGCCGTCGGCGCTTTCGACTTCGACGTGCTCCAGGGCGTTGCTGGTCAGGTCTTTATTGCGCTGGGAGGCTTGGTCTTGCCACCAGACGAAACCACCGCCGATCACCGCAATCAACAGCAACAGGCTGACGATGCGCAAAATCGTGTGGGAAACCCGAGTGGGCTCTTCGATACGCCCAAGGCCATGGACATTACTGCCCTGGGAGTCGGTGCCGGTGTACTGGTCGAACGCCTGGACCAACGCGGTCTGGTCGATGCCCAGCAATTTGGCATAGGCGCGGATATAGCCGCGGGCAAATGTGTGCCCAGGCAGTTTGTCGAACGCGCCAGCCTCCAGGTTGGCCAGGGAGGTGCTGGTCAAATTGAGCTTGAGGGCCACTTCCGCCAGCGACCAACCATTGCTTTCGCGGGCCTGACGCAAGGTCTCGCCTGGGTTGACGCGATTAGCTGCTACAACTTCCGGGTGCGCGGCTTTCATCATTGCTCCGACAGGTATTGCTGATATTCCGGCGTACCGGGATAGAGTCGTTCGAGTTGCTGGCCAAAACGTGCGGCCGTATCGCGTTCTTCATGAACCGTAGCCAGGCGCACACCGAGCAACAGACTACGTGCATTGTGCCCGCTGAGCCGGCTGAAACGCTCGTAATAGTCGCGTGCCGGCACATAATGCCTGTCTTCGTAAGACAACTCAGCCATTTCAAGCAAAGCGCGTGGCTGGCGAGCGTTCAGGAGCAAGGCTTTTTCCAGTTGCTGGCGCGCAAGCTCGCGCTGGCCGAGGTGTACCGACGTCACCCCAAGGTTCTCGAAGACGCGCGAACGCTCAGGATAAAGGGTATCGGTACTGGCCTGCCGGAAATAAACGGCGGCCTGCTCATAACGCTTCTGCTCGAACAGGAAACTGCCGTAGTTATTCAGCAACCGGGCGTCGTCAGGACGGGAAGCCAGCGCCTTGGTGAAATACTGATCGGCCAACTCGGGCTCGGCCTGCGCCTTGAACACCAGCGCCAGCGCGGCATTGGCATCAGCATCGTCGGCATCCAGCTCGAGGGCCTTTTTCAAGGGCACCTTGGCCTGCTCGTTCATGCCTTGTTGCAGATAGCCCAAGCCCAGTTGCACATAGGCCGCTCGCGCCGCGTCACGGCCCTTGCCGGTTTGCAAAGGGCTGTCATGGCCCGATGAAACACAACCGGTCGCGAGACCGGTAACAAGCAACAGCAGCGCAAGGCGCAAGGGCATAGAGGTCCTCTCTCAGTTTCGATTTGCAGCGCTTTGCGGCGCATCGTCGGCAGCGCTCAATTCACGCACGGCGATGTAACGCTCACTGCGACGGGTGCGATCCAGCACCTGCCCTACCAATTGGCCACAGGCGGCGTCGATGTCTTCACCGCGGGTCGTGCGAACGGTGACGTTGTAGCCGGCCTGGTGCAGTTGATCCTGGAAACGGCGGATGGCGTTGTTGCTCGGCCGCTCGTAGCCAGAATGGGGAAACGGGTTGAACGGAATCAGGTTGATCTTGCACGGGGTGTTCTTGAGCAGCTCGATCATCTCGACCGCGTGCTCGACCTTGTCGTTGATGTCCTTGAGCATGGTGTACTCAATGGTCAGCACACGCTTCTCGCCCAAAGTCGCCATGTAGCGCTGGCAAGATTCGAGCAGCATCTTAAGCGGATACTTCTTGTTGATCGGCACCAATTGGTTACGCAATGCGTCATTCGGTGCGTGCAGCGACAACGCCAGGGAAACGTCGATGTGCTTGGCCAGCTCATCGATCATCGGTACCACGCCGGAGGTCGACAGGGTCACACGGCGCTTGGAAATGCCGTAGCCCAGGTCGTCCATCATCAGGTGCATGGCCGCAATCACGTTGTCGAAGTTCAGCAGCGGCTCACCCATGCCCATCATCACCACGTTGGTGATGGCACGGTCGACGGTCGCCGGGATGCTGCCAAAGGATTTGTTGGCAATCCACACCTGGCCGATGACTTCGGCGGCGGTGAGGTTGCTATTGAAGCCTTGCTTGCCGGTGGAGCAGAAACTGCAATCCAGGGCACAGCCTGCCTGGGACGAAACGCATAAGGTGCCGCGCTTGCCCTGGGGAATGTATACGGTCTCGACGCAGCTGCCGGACGCCACGCGCACCACCCACTTACGGGTGCCATCGGTGGAGATGTCTTCGCTGACTACTTCAGGACCACGCACCTCAGCAATGGTCTTGAGCTTGTCGCGCAAGGCCTTGCTGACGTTCGTCATGGCGTCGAAATCGTCGACGCCAAAGTGGTGAATCCACTTCATTACCTGACCGGCACGGAAACGCTTCTCCCCGATTGAGTCGAAGAATTTCTCCATTTCCGGCTGAGTCAGACCCAGCAGGTTGGTTTTAACAGTCGATGTTGTCATGGATTCACCCTCACTCTTTAAGCCGATGCTTAGCGAGCGGTTACTTCGGTAGCTGCGAAGAAGTACGAGATTTCGCGAGCAGCAGCGGCTTCGGAGTCCGAACCGTGTACAGCGTTGGCGTCGATGGATTCAGCGAAGTCAGCACGGATGGTGCCGGCAGCAGCTTCTTTAGGGTTGGTAGCGCCCATCAGCTCACGGTTCAGAGCGATAGCGTTTTCACCTTCCAGAACCTGAACAACAACAGGACCGGAGATCATGAAGGCAACCAGGTCGCCGAAGAAGCCACGAGCGCTGTGCTCAGCGTAGAAGCCTTCAGCTTCAGCCTTGGACAGTTGCTTGAGTTTCGAAGCTACAACCTTCAGGCCGGCTTTTTCGAAACGAGTGGTGATCTCGCCGATGACGTTTTTTGCAACAGCGTCAGGCTTGATGATGGAGAAAGTACGTTGAACAGCCATGGTGTAACTCCAGAAACGGTAATTTACGAAAAATTAAACCCGCGAATTATACGCGGGTTATTGGGTATTGCCTAACTGCGTAAAAAGGCGGCTCAGTCGCCTGCTTCTTCGATCCACAGACCCTGGATCGCCTCCAGAACCTTTTCGCCACCCCGGTCCGGGATGTCGTCGAATTCCGGCAGCGCCATCACGAGGTTGCGCAGCTTGACGAAGTTCACTGTCAGAGGATTGACCTCAGGATGAGCTTCAGCAAGTTGTATAGCGATTTCTTGTACATCAACCCATTTCAGGCTCATGACATTTCCTTGAATCAATGCGGCGCTTCGGCCGCATGGTTGAGCGAATACTTCGGAATTTCGACAGTGATGTCTTCAGTGCCGACCTTGGCCTGACAGCTCAGGCGAGAAGTCGCTTCCAGGCCCCAGGCGCGGTCAAGAAAGTCTTCTTCCAGCTCATCGGCCTCTTCCAGGCTGTTGAAGCCTTCGCGGATGATGCAGTGGCAGGTGGTGCAGGCACACACACCGCCGCAGGCGCTTTCGATCTCGATATGATTGTCGTGGGCGACTTCAAGGATGGACTTGCCGGTCTCAGCCTCCACGACCATACCATCCGGGCAATGCTCGGCATGTGGCAGAAAAATGATCTGCGGCATCAGTTAATCCTCAAGTTCATTCAGGTTGCGGCCCGCCAGGGCGGCTTTTACCGACTGGTCCATACGACGGGCGGCAAAGGCATCGGTCACTTGCGACAGACGCTTGGTCTGCTGCTCGATGGCGTAACCATCGGTGCCTTTCATGAGTTCGGCCAGTTCCTGCATCTGCAGGTCGATGACCATGCGCTCCTCGCTATCCAACAGGCGTTCGCCGTCAGCCTCAAGGGCGCCCTGCACCGCTTCGAGCAGGCGCTGGGCGTCGACTTGCTGCTCACGCAACACGCGGGCGACCTTGTCGTCGCTGGCATATTGGAACGAGTCCTTGAGCATCTTGGCGATTTCGCCGTCAGTCAGCCCGTAGGACGGCTTGACCTGGATGCTGGCTTCAACGCCTGAGGCCAACTCCCGCGCAGCCACGCTGAGCAGGCCATCGGCGTCCACCTGGAAGGTCACGCGAATCTTCGCCGCGCCCGCCACCATGGCCGGGATACCGCGCAATTCAAAGCGCGCCAGGGAGCGGCAGTCGCTGATCAGCTCGCGCTCGCCTTGCAGCACATGGATCATCATGGCCGTCTGGCCATCTTTGTACGTGGTGAAGTCCTGAGCACGGGCGACGGGAATGGTGGTGTTGCGTGGAATCACCTTTTCCATCAGGCCGCCCATGGTTTCCAGGCCCAGGGACAACGGAATCACATCAAGCAGCAGCAATTCGCCACCATCGCGCTTGTTGCCGGCCAGGGTATCGGCCTGGATCGCGGCGCCAATGGCGACGACTTGGTCCGGGTCGATTTCAGTCAACGGCTGGCGGCCAAAGGCTTCGGCGACGGCTTCACGCACGCGCGGAACGCGGGTGGAACCGCCCACCATGACCACGGCACCGACCTCTTCCAGTTCGATACCGGAGTCTCGCACGGCGCGGCGGCAGGCTTTCAGGCTGCGGGCGACCATCGGCTCGATCAACGCATCGAAGGCTTCGCGTGTCAGCTGGGCCGACCAGGTACCGTAGGAAACTTCAACGGTTGCAGCATCCGTTAGCGCCTCCTTGGCGGCGCAGGCGGTTTGCAGCAGGCTGCGCTGTGCACCTGGGTCCAGGTCGGCAGACAAGCCTGCACTGCTGATGATCCAGCTCGCGATGGCGTGATCAAAGTCGTCACCGCCGAGGGCGCTGTCACCGCCGGTGGCCAGCACTTCGAAGACGCCGCCGGTCAGGCGCAGGATTGAAATATCAAAAGTACCGCCGCCCAGGTCGTAAATCGCGACCAGGCCTTCAGCATGCTGATCCAGGCCGTAAGCCACAGCAGCCGCAGTCGGCTCATTGAGCAGGCGCAGCACGTTCAGACCGGCTAGTTTCGCCGCGTCCTTGGTGGCTTGGCGCTGCGCGTCATCGAAATACGCCGGGACGGTGATCACCGCACCGACCAGTTCGCCGCCCAAGGTGGTTTCCGCACGTTGGCGCAGCACCTTGAGGATATCGGCTGACACTTCCACCGGGCTTTTCGGGCCTTGGACGGTGTCGATGAACGGCATATGGGATTCGCCGCCGACAAAGCGGTACGGCAGCTGGTCGCCCAATTGCTTGACGTCGGACAACCCACGGCCCATCAAGCGCTTGACCGACAGCACGGTGTTCAAGGGGTCGGTAGAGGCTGCCAGCTTGGCCGACTCGCCCACTTCGATGCGGTCGGCGTGATAACGCACGGCGGATGGCAGGATCACCTGGCCATCGGCATCGGGCAGCGGTTCGGACAGGCCGCTGCGCAAGGCGGCGACCAGGGAATTGGTGGTGCCCAGGTCAATCCCGACCGCCAGGCGACGCTGGTGTGGTTGAGGGCTTTGGCCGGGTTCGGCGATTTGCAGTAGAGCCATGGTAATCAGGTCTTATCTGTCTATCAGGCGTGCATCACGGGCAGCACTGGGTTAATCGTCGAGGCGCTCTTCTAGCTGGCGCACTTCGTAGGTGAGCTTGTCGAGGAACTGCATGCGCCGCATCAGGCGCTCGGCCTGCTCGCGTTGCGCCGCATCATCCCAACAGGCTGCGAAGCTTTCGTTAAGCTCATCCTGGGCGGTTTTCAGACGCCGCTTGAAGACCGCGACTCCAGCCACATCGGCTTCGTCCTGCAACTCTTCAAGTTCTTCGCGCCATTGCATCTGTTGCATCAGGAAGTCCGGGTCATGCACGGTGACTTCCATCGGCAACTCACCGCCCTTCATCGCAAGCAAATAACGCGCGCGCTTGGGGGGGCTTTTCAGCGTCTGATAGGCTTCGTTGAGGCTGGCCGATTGCTCCAGCGCCAGGCGCTGCTCACGCTCGGAAGCGTCAGCGAAACGGTCCGGATGCACGCCACGCGCCAATTCTCGATAGCGCGTAGCAAGCTGCTCGAGGTCCAGCCGAAAGCTCGGTTGCAACTCGAATAAAGCGAAATGACAAGGAGTACCCACAAGAAGCCTCAGATGTTGAAGCTTTCGCCGCAGCCACATTCACCGCGTACGTTGGGGTTGTTGAACTTGAAGCCTTCGTTCAACCCTTCCTTGACGAAATCGAGTTCGGTGCCGTCCAGGTAGGTCAGGCTCTTTGGGTCGATGATCACTTTCTCGCCGTGACTTTCGAACACCTGATCCTCTTCAACCACCTCGTCGACAAACTCCAGCACGTAGGCAAGGCCGGAACAGCCCGTGGTGCGAACACCCAGACGAATCCCCTCACCTTTACCGCGCCCATTCAGGGAGCGGCGAATGTGCTGCGCAGCCGCTTCTGTCATGCTGATAGCCATCGTTGACTCCTTACTCGTCGCCAAATACTTAGATCAAGCCTTTCTTCTGCTTGTAGTCGCGAACGGCCGCCTTGATGGCGTCTTCGGCGAGTACCGAGCAGTGAATTTTCACCGGCGGCAGGGCCAGTTCTTCGGCCAGCTGGGTGTTGCTGATGGTGACAGCCTCATCCAGGGTCTTGCCTTTCATCCATTCGGTCGCCAGGGAGCTGGAGGCGATGGCCGAACCGCAGCCGTAGGTCTTGAACTTGGCGTCTTCGATAACGCCAGCGTCGTTGACCTTGATCTGCAGGCGCATCACATCGCCGCACGCCGGAGCGCCAACCATGCCAGTGCCGACATCAGGATCTTCCGCGTTCATCTTGCCGACGTTGCGCGGGTTTTCGTAGTGGTCGATGACCTTTTCGCTGTAAGCCATGGTACTGAATCCTCACTCATCAGGGCCGCTCTGGAACCCTGTAGAAACGCCTGCGTTGACCGCCACGTTCCTACAGAGCTTGGGTGGCGGCTTCTATATTTAGTGTGCCGCCCACTCGATCTTGGAAATGTCGACACCGTCTTTGTACATGTCCCACAGCGGCGACAGAACGCGCAGCTTGTTGACGGCTTCGCAGACTTTCTGCGCGGCGTAGTCGACTTGCTCTTCAGTGGTGAAGCGGCCGAAGGTAAAGCGGATCGAGCTGTGTGCCAGTTCGTCGTTGCGGCCCAACGCGCGCAATACATACGAAGGCTCAAGGGACGCCGAGGTGCAGGCCGAACCGGACGATACCGCCAGGTCCTTGAGCGCCATGATGAGCGACTCGCCTTCGACGTAGTTGAAGCTCAAATTCAAGTTGTGCGGTACGCGGGCAGTCATGCTGCCGTTGATGTACAGCTCTTCAAGGTTCTCGACCTGCTTGTAGAAGCGATCGCTCAGGGCCTTGATGCGCACGTTTTCGGCCGCCATGTCTTCCTTGGCGACGCGGAAGGCTTCGCCCATGCCGACGATCTGGTGGGTCGCCAGGGTGCCGGAACGCATGCCGCGCTCGTGACCGCCGCCATGCATGGTCGCTTCGATACGCACCCGAGGCTTGCGGCTCACGTACAGCGCGCCGATGCCTTTAGGGCCGTAGGTCTTGTGGGCCGAGAACGACATCAGGTCGACTTTCAGCTTGGACAGGTCGATGTCGACCTTGCCGGTGGACTGAGCAGCGTCGACGTGCAGCAGAATGCCCTTGGAACGGGTCAGTTCGCCAATCGCTTCGATGTCGTTGATGGTGCCGATTTCGTTGTTCACGTGAATCACCGAAACCAGGATGGTGTCTTCACGCAGCGCGGCTTCGATCATGGCCGGGGTGACGATACCGTCGGTGGTCGGCTCGAGGTAGGTGACCTCAAAACCTTCACGCTCCAGTTGGCGCATGGTGTCGAGGACAGCCTTGTGCTCAATCTTGGTGGTGATCAGGTGCTTGCCCTTGGTCGCATAGAAATGCGCCGCGCCCTTGATTGCCAGGTTGTCGGACTCGGTGGCACCGGAGGTCCAGACGATTTCACGCGGGTCTGCGCCAACCAGGTCGGCGACCTGGCGACGAGCGTTCTCGACCGCTTCCTCGGCTTTCCAGCCGAATACGTGGGAACGGGAGGCCGGGTTGCCGAAGTTTCCGTCAACCAGCAGGCATTCGCTCATTTTTTGCGCGACACGCGGATCAACCGGGGTGGTCGCTGAGTAATCAAGGTAAATCGGCAATTTCATGGACTTTCTCCTAAATCAGGCTGGCTGGCGTGCCGTTAGCTCTGCGGCTGTCACTCGACGGCGGACGCTTCGATCTTGTCCAGACGCGGCGCCTTGGTGTTGCAACGGCGCTGGTCCTGACGCTGGGCTACTTCTTGCACCTCACGGCGAGTCACAAGATCAGCCAAGCTGATACCACTCAAAAACTCATGGATCTGCAGGCTCAAATCACACCACAAGTGGTGCGTGAGGCAGGTGTCGCCGGCGTGGCAGTCACCCAGGCCCTGGCATTTGGTGGCGTCGACGGATTCGTTGACCGCGTCGATCACCTGGGCCACCTGAATGCCCTGCATGTCGCGGGACAACTGGTAGCCACCACCTGGCCCCCGCACGCTGGAAACCAAGTTGCTACGGCGCAATTTAGCGAACAGTTGCTCGAGGTAGGACAGGGAAATGCCTTGGCGCTCGGAGATATCGGCCAGGGACACCGGCCCAGTTTGCGCGTGCAAAGCCAGGTCGAGCATGGCAGTCACCGCGTATCGGCCTTTTGTAGTCAGTCTCATGGACAAGTACCAAGGTGTTTCAGAATGGGAGCAAGTATGCGATTCCCGAGTATTTAAGTCAACTATAAGACCTAGTACTTTAGTCAGGATTACCCGTAAAAAGGGCGCGCGAATCATAGCAGGATGGGGTGGGGAGGAACAGCGGCAGCGGACGGTCAGCAATTCCAGACACTATGAAGACCAAATGTGGGAGGGGGCTTGCCCCCGATAGCGGTGTGCCAGCCAATATTTCACTGACTGACCCACCGCTATCGGGGGCAAGCCCCCTCCCACATTGGTTTTGTGGTGGTGGTGAGAGCTCAGCTTGCCTTGGTGGCCGCCTCGCTCTTGATCTCGGCGAAGTCTTCTTCGCGCAGCTCAGGCAGCTCTTTTGCGCAGTAGCTGCTGCCCAATTCCTTCAGCGCGCCGCACATCCCGTCCAGCTTGCCGTCCACCGCTTGCAGGTGGTCAAGCAACTGGCCGATGGCGCGCGCCACCGGGTCGGGCATGTCTTCACTGACGCCGTAGGCATCGAAGCCGATCTTTTCGGCCATGGCCTTGCGCTTGGCCTCCTGCTCATCGCCCACTTCCGGCTTGACGATGATCCGTCCAGGAATGCCCACCACCGTGGCACCGGGCGGCACTGCCTTGGTCACCACGGCATTGGAGCCCACCTTGGCGCCGGCGCCTACGGTGAACGGGCCGAGTACCTTGGCACCCGCCCCCACCACTACCCCGTCGCCCAGGGTCGGGTGGCGCTTGCCTTTATTCCAGGTGGTACCGCCCAGGGTGACACCCTGATAGAGGGTCACGTCATCGCCAATTTCAGCCGTCTCGCCAATCACGATGCCCATGCCATGGTCGATAAAGAAACGACGCCCGACCTTGGCGCCCGGATGAATCTCGATCCCGGTCAACCAGCGCCCGAAGTTCGACACCAGCCGCGCCAGCCATTTCCAACCCATACCCCACAAGGCGCCGGACAAACGATGAATCCAGATCGCATGCATGCCCGGGTAGCAGGTCAGCACTTCAAAGGCGTTGCGCGCCGCCGGGTCACGGTGGAAAACACTCTGGATATCTTCTCGCAAACGCTCGAACATTTTTAATCCTTCCGCTTAAGGAGCTCGCCACGGGCCGCTTTCTGGGTCTCCGTGAGGATGCCACGCAATATATTCATTTCCGCCCGGCTGACCGAGCTGCGCCCGTAAAGGCGACGCAGGCGCGCCATCAAGTGCCGTGGCTTTTCAGGATCGAGGAACTCGATGGCCACCAGGGTTTGCTCCAGGTGCTCATAGAAGCGTTCCAGCTCGTCCATGGTGGCGAGCTCGCCACTTTTGGTCGATGCAACTTCGTCCTTTTCCATCTTGCTTGGCTGACCGGCAGCCGCCAGCCAGGCCATGCGCACCTCATAAGTCAGCACCTGCACTGCCGCGCCGAGGTTCAGGGAACTGAACTCAGGGTCTGATGGAATGTGCACGTGGTAATGACATCGTTGCAGCTCTTCGTTGGTCAGGCCGGAGTCTTCACGGCCAAACACCAACGCGATTTCTGCACCGCCCGCCGCCTCTTCCACCACTTTGGTACCGCACTCACGCGGGTCCAGCAGCGGCCAGGGAATGCGACGATCACGGGCGCTGGTGCCGAGCACCAGGTTGCAGCCGACCAGGGCATCTTCCAGGGTGGCGACAACCTGGGCGTTTTCCAGGAGGTCATTGGCGCCGGATGCGCGGGCATCGGCCTCGTGGTGCGGAAACACACGCGGCTCGACCAGCACCAGGCGCGTCAGCCCCATGTTTTTCATGGCACGCGCCACCCCGCCGATGTTGCCGGGATGACTGGTATTGACCAGGACGACACGAATGTTTTGCAGCAAGGGAGGCGCTCTCGGACACGGGAAAGGGGAGCAAATCTTACAGAACCGCCCAAGGTTATGCCATGAAAGCTAACGTCGTCCTTCACCTGAAGAAAGTTTCTGCTAGAATGCCCGGCTTTCTTTAACAACCTTAGGTGACACATCCATGCAGCCCATGCTGAATATCGCGCTGCGCGCCGCCCGCAGCGCCAGTGAATTGATCTTCCGCTCTATCGAGCGCCTGGATACCATCAAGGTCGACGAAAAAGACGCCAAGGATTACGTATCCGAGGTGGATCGCGCCGCCGAACAGAAAATCATCGACGCCCTGCGCAAGGCCTACCCTACCCACGGCATCCTCGGTGAAGAAACCGGCCTGCACAAAGGCAGCGGCGAAGGCGAAGACTACCTGTGGATCATCGACCCACTGGATGGCACCACCAACTTCCTGCGCGGCATCCCGCACTTTGCCGTGAGCATTGCCTGCAAATACCGTGGCCGCCTGGAACACGCCGTCGTTCTCGACCCGGTTCGCCAGGAAGAATTCACCGCCAGCCGTGGCCGTGGCGCCCAGCTCAATGGCCGTCGCCTGCGCGTGAGCGGGCGCACCAGCCTGGATGGCGCCCTGCTGGGTACTGGCTTCCCGTTCCGTGACGATCAAATGGACAACCTGGAAAACTACCTGGGCATGTTCCGCGCCCTGGTTGGCCAGACCGCGGGTATCCGTCGCGCTGGTGCAGCGAGCCTGGACCTGGCTTACGTTGCCGCCGGTCGTTTTGATGCGTTCTGGGAGTCGGGCCTGTCGGAGTGGGACATGGCTGCGGGCGCCCTGTTGATCCAGGAAGCGGGCGGCTTGGTGAGCGACTTCACCGGCGGTCATGACTTCCTTGAGAAAGGCCATGTGGTTGCCGGCAACACCAAATGCTTCAAGGCAGTGCTGACGGCGATCCAGCCGCACCTGCCGGCTTCGCTGAAGCGCTAAGCGAGCGAGCATAAAAAAGCACCCCTCGGGGTGCTTTTTTTATGCCTGGGATTTGAGCCAGGTCCATACATCAGCAGCAACACTTAACAAGTGTGGGAGGGGGCTTGCCCCCGATTGCAGTATGTCAGTCAGAATATCTGGTACTGATCCACCGCTATCGGGGGCAAGCCCCCTCCCACATTATGAAGCTCACAAGCTTTGAGGCCTGCGCCAGACTCAGATTACTGCTGATTCTGACCGAGGATCAGACGCCCTTCCTTGTCCACTGGGATCTGACCACCTGGATCACGCTCCATACGCACCGTACCTTCCTTGCCGTCCAGGTTATAACGCACGTCATACCCAACCACCTTGTCACTGATGTCGTTCACGGTATTACAACGCGTCTGGGTCGTCGTATAGGTATCGCGGTTCTGCATGCCTTCCTGAACCTTGTTACCGGCATAACCACCACCGACCGCACCCGCTACGGTGGCGAGCTTCTTGCCGTTACCGCCACCGATCTGATTACCCAACAGTCCACCAGCAAGGGCGCCGACCACGGTACCGGCGATTTGATGTTGATCCTGCACCGGACGCTGCCGGGTGACTGTGACGTCCTTGCAGACCTCACGCGGGGTTTTAATCTGGGTTTTTACCGGCTGCACCGCCAGCACTTGCGCATACTCAGGGCCGCTTTTTACCAGGCTGTAGGTGGCAACAGCACCCCCGGCAGTCACACCGACAGCACCCAATACCGCACCAACCAGCAACGACTTGTTCACGTTGAACCTCCTGACCATCACAAACGGATCGAAAGATCCGCGCTATACCCAGCCTTGGAGCCAAAAAAAAGGCGCGAGTTCAATCTCGCGCCTTTCTTGTAACCGCTGATCAACAAACGCCCATCAAGGACGGTCGTCGACCTCCTTGCCAGTGCTGGCCGGAGGGATCAGGTCTTCGCTGTTCAGGTTCAGCCAGATCAGCACCACGTTGGCGATGTAGATCGACGAGTAGGTACCCGCCAGCACGCCGATGAACAGTGCCAGGGAGAAGCCCCACAGGTTGTCGCCACCGAAGATCATCAGTGCCGCGATCGCCAGCAAGGTGGAGATCGACGTGGCCATGGTCCGCAGCAGCGTCTGGGTGGTGGAGATGTTGATGTTCTCGATCAACGTTGCCTTGCGCAGTACGCGAAAGTTCTCGCGAACCCGGTCGAATACCACGATGGTGTCGTTGAGCGAGTAACCAATGATCGCCAGCACCGCCGCCAACACCGTCAGGTCGAACGTGATCTGGAAGTAGGCCAGGATGCCCACGGTCACGATCACGTCGTGGATCAGCGACACAATGGCGCCGACACCGAACTTCCACTGAAAGCGGAACGCCAGGTAGATCATGATGCCGACCAGCGCCATCAGCATGCCGAGGCCGCCCTGGTCGCGCAGCTCTTCGCCCACTTGCGGGCCGACGAACTCGACGCGCTTGACCGATGCCGGGTTGTCGCCACCGACCTTCTGCAAGGCCTCGGCTACCTGGTGACCCAGTTGCGGGTCTTCGCCAGGCATGCGCACCAGCAGGTCGGTAGTGGCGCCGAAGCTCTGCACCACCGCCTCGTGATAGCCGGCCTTGACCAGCTCGTTGCGCACCAGGGTGACGTCGGCCGGCTTCTCGTAGGTCAGCTCGATGAGCGTACCGCCGGTGAAGTCCAGGCCGTAGTTCAGGCCCTTATGGAACCAGCTGAACAAGGCCAGAACGGTAAGGAGCACGGTGGCGCCGAACGCAATGTTGCGAACGCCCATGAAGTTGATTGTACGTAACATGGCAGCCCCTTAAATCCACAACTTCTTGAAGTCACGTCCGCCAAAGATCAGGTTGACCATTGCGCGGGTCACCATGATGGCCGTGAACATCGAGGTAAAGATACCGAGGGACATGGTCACCGCAAAACCTTTGACTGGGCCTGTGCCCATGGCAAAGAGAATCCCGCCGACCAGCAAAGTGGTCAGGTTGGAGTCGAGAATCGCGGTAAATGCCCGGCCGAAGCCTTCGTTGATTGCACGCTGTACGGTCATGCCCGCCGCGATCTCTTCACGGATCCGCGAGAAGATCAGCACGTTGGCGTCCACCGCCATACCCATGGTCAGCACGATACCGGCGATACCCGGCAGGGTCAGCGTAGCGCCCAGCAGCGACATCAGCGCCAGCAGCATCACCATGTTGCCCGCCAGGGCCACGGTGGCAATGATGCCGAAGAAGCGATAGATGGCGATGATGAACAAGGACACGAACAGCATGCCCCACAGTGCCGCGTCGACACCCTTGGTGATGTTGTCGGCACCCAGGCTCGGGCCGATGGTGCGCTCTTCAGCGAAGTACATCGGCGCGGCCAGGCCACCTGCACGCAGCAGCAGCGCCAGCTCGGAGGACTCGCCCTGGCCGTTCAGGCCAGTGATGCGGAATTGCGCACCCAGCGGCGACTGGATGGTCGCCAGGCTGATGATCTTCTTCTCTTCCTTGAAGGTCTGCACCGGCACGTCTTTCTCGACGCCGTTGACCATCTGCTTGGTGTAGGTGGTAACAGGGCGCTGCTCGATGAAGATCACCGCCATGCTGCGACCGACGTTGCTGCGCGTGGCGCGGCTCATCAGTTCGCCGCCGTGACCATCCAGGCGGATGTTCACTTCAGGGGTGCCGTGCTGCGAATCGAAACCAGCCTTGGCGTCAGTGACCTGGTCACCGGTGATGATCAAGCCACGCTCGATCAGCGCCGGAGGACGGTTACCTTCACGGAATTCGAATTCTTCGGAAGTGGCGCGCGAAGCACCCGGCTCAGCCGCGAGGCGGAATTCAAGGTTGGCGGTTTTACCCAGGATACGCTTGGCTTCAGCGGTGTCCTGCACGCCCGGCAATTCAACCACGATGCGGTTGGCGCCCTGGCGCTGCACGATCGGCTCGGCCACACCCAGCTCGTTGACGCGGTTACGCACCGTGGTCAAGTTCTGCTTGATGGAGTATTCGCGGATTTCCGCGATCTTGGCCGGGCTCATCGCCAGACGCAGCACAGCCTGACCATTCAAGTCGGCTGGCACGATGTCGAAATCGTTGAAGTTCTTGCGGATCAGCGCACGGGCCTGTTCGCGGGATGCTTCGTCAGCAAAGCCCAACTGAATGGCGCCATTGAGCTGCGGCAGGCTGCGATAACGCAGCTTCTCTTTGCGCAGCAGGCTCTTCACGTCGCCTTCATAGACTTTCAGGCGTGCGTCGAGGGCTTTGTCCATGTCGACTTCCAGCAGGAAGTGCACACCACCGGACAAGTCCAGACCCAGCTTCATCGGGTGCGCGCCAATGCTGCGCAACCATTGTGGCGTGGTCTGTGCCAGGTTGAGTGCGACAACATAGTCATCACCCATGACCTTGCGCACGACGTCTTTGGCCGGCAATTGGTCTTCTTGCTTGGTAAGGCGCAACAAGCCGCCCTTCGCACCAGCCGCCAATGTTGCCGCTTTAACCTGGATGCCCGCGTCGTTGAGCGCTTTGCTCGCGCGTTCCAGATCAGCCTGGTTGACCTGCAGCGAAGTGCTGGCGCCAGAGATCTGGATCGCCGGGTCATCAGGATAGAGATTGGGAGCGGAATAAATAAAACCGACCGCCAGCACCGCCAGGATCAGTACGTATTTCCACAGAGGGTATTTGTTCAGCATCACGCCGCCCGCTTATAACGCGGGGCGCCTTGCGCGCCCCGTCGATTGGTAAAGGTTGTTACTTAGATCGCTTTGAGCGTGCCTTTAGGCAGCGTGGCGGCGATGGCGCCCTTCTGGAACTTCATTTCCACGGTGTCGGAGACTTCCAGTACCACGAAAGCATCGGAAACCTTGGTGATCTTGCCGGCGATACCGCCAGTGGTCACGACTTCGTCGCCTTTCTGCAGGCTGCCCAGCAGGTTTTTCTGCTCTTTGGCGCGCTTGGCCTGTGGGCGCCAGATCATCAGGTAGAAGATGACCAGAAAGCCGACCAGGAAAATCCACTCGAAACCACCGCCCATCGGGCCGGCAGCGGCAGGCGCAGCGGCGTCAGCCATGGCGTTAGAGATAAAAAAGCTCATTTAGCACTCCAGTTGCAAATAGTGAATCTTAGGGTCGGGAAACTCAGTCCAAGGGCGGCACAGGGAGCCCGCGCTTGGCATAGAAGGCATCGACGAAGGCGGCCAATGTACCCTGTTGAATAGCCTCGCGCAAACCAGCCATCAGGACTTGGTAATGACGCAAATTGTGGATGGTATTCAACATGCTACCCAGCATTTCCCCGCACTTGTCCAGATGGTGCAGATAAGCACGGGAGAAGTTCTGGCAGGTGTAGCAGTCACAGGTGGGATCCAGCGGCGAATCATCATGGCGATGGAACGCGTTACGGATCTTCAGCACGCCTGTATCGATGAACAGATGCCCATTGCGGGCATTACGGGTTGGCATCACGCAATCGAACATGTCCACACCGCGGCGCACACCCTCTACGAGATCTTCCGGTTTGCCAACGCCCATAAGGTAACGAGGTTTGTCAGACGGCATCAGGCCCGGCAGGTAATCCAGCACCTTGATCATTTCATGCTTGGGCTCGCCCACCGACAAACCGCCGATGGCCAGGCCGTCGAAGCCGATCTTGTCGAGGCCTTCCAGCGAGCGCTTGCGCAGGCTTTCATGCATGCCGCCCTGGACGATACCGAACAACGCCGCGGTGTTATCGCCGTGGGCATTCTTCGAACGCTGCGCCCAGCGCAACGACAACTCCATGGAAATGCGCGCGACGTCTTCGTCAGCCGGGTACGGCGTGCACTCGTCAAAAATCATCACGATGTCGGAGCCCAGGTCGCGCTGCACCTGCATCGATTCTTCCGGGCCCATGAACACCTTGGAACCGTCCACCGGCGAGGCGAAGGTCACGCCCTCTTCCTTGATCTTGCGCATGGCGCCCAGGCTGAACACCTGGAAACCACCGGAGTCGGTGAGGATCGGGCCCTGCCACTTCATGAAGTCATGCAGGTCGCCATGCTTCTTGATCACTTCCGTGCCGGGGCGCAGCCACAGGTGAAAGGTGTTGCCGAGGATGATCTCGGCGCCAGTGGCAACGATGTCACGCGGCAGCATGCCCTTGACGGTGCCATAGGTGCCGACCGGCATGAACGCCGGGGTTTCCACGGTGCCGCGCGGGAAAGTCACGCGACCACGACGAGCTTTACCGTCGGTGGCCAATAATTCAAACGACATACGACTCATAAGTTGTCCTCAGGGCCGCGCGGCGCCGGGTTGCGGGTGATAAACATCGCATCACCGTAGCTGAAAAAGCGGTACTCGTTGGCGATGGCCGCTTGATAAGCAGCCATGGTTTCCGGGTAACCGGCAAAGGCCGACACCAGCATCAACAGCGTGGATTCCGGCAAATGGAAGTTGGTCACCAGGCAATCGACCACATGAAACGGCCGGCCCGGATAAATGAAGATATCGGTGTCGCCGCTGAACGGCTTGAGCACGCCATCGCGCGCCGCGCTCTCCAGCGAGCGCACGCTGGTGGTGCCCACCGCCACCACCCGCCCACCGCGCGCCTTGCACGCGTTAACCGCATCCACGACGTCCTGGCTGACTTCCAGCCATTCGCTGTGCATGTGGTGGTCTTCGATGTTCTCCACACGCACCGGCTGAAACGTGCCGGCCCCCACGTGCAGGGTCACATAAGCGCTTTCGACGCCCTTGGCGGCAATCGCATCCAGCAGCGGCTGATCGAAATGCAACCCGGCCGTCGGCGCCGCCACAGCACCGAGGCGCTGGGAGTACACCGTCTGATAGCGCTCGCGGTCCGCGTCTTCGTCGGGGCGGTCTATATAAGGAGGCAACGGCATATGGCCGACACGCTCCAGCAACGGCAACACTTCCTCGGCAAACCTGAGCTCGAACAACGCATCATGGCGCGCGACCATCTCGGCCTCGCCACCGCCATCTATGAGGATGCTCGACCCCGGTTTCGGCGACTTGCTGGAGCGCACATGGGCCAGCACACGATGGCTGTCCAGGACCCGTTCCACCAGAATTTCCAGCTTTCCGCCGGACGCTTTCTGGCCAAACAGCCGCGCCGGAATCACCCGGGTATTGTTGAACACCATCAAATCGCCCGGGCGCAAATGCTCAAGCAAATCAGTGAATTGACGGTGTGCGAGGGCACCGCTCGGCCCGTCCAGGGTCAGCAGTCGACTGGCGCGACGCTCGGCCAACGGGTGGCGAGCGATCAGCGAATCAGGGAGCTCAAAAGTAAAGTCAGCAACGCGCATGATGGGGTTCGTCTAGCAGGGCCGGGAAGTCTAGCGGAAATAGTGAAAATTGACCATGAAACGTGATTGACCAACGGTAATCTCATCTCTATACTTCGCCGCCATTGAGCCCTGATGGCGGAATTGGTAGACGCGGCGGATTCAAAATCCGTTTTCGAAAGGAGTGGGAGTTCGAGTCTCCCTCGGGGCACCATCTTAAAGAAAGACCTTGAAATTCAAGGTCTTTTTTTTCGTCTGTAGAAAAGTGAGTGGTTAGCTGATTCATCGCTCACCGCACCACGAGCCTGAAACACAGTCCAAATGTGGGAGCTGGCTTGCCTGCGATTGCGCCAGCCCCAACACCCTCAAACTACCTGCCTACACCCCAACCGAATCCCCCTCCTCCGTCATCCCATTCGGCAACATCCCATTCGCCAAATCATCCACCACCGCCTTCGCCATCTCTCCCAAATAATGCGCGCCCCAGGCAAAACGGTCCGCGCCTGTGTCCATTGCTGCATCCAATGCCAGCATTTTTGAACAGTGGAGAAGCTCGGAGGCGTGTTCCAAGGCATCGCGGATGGGAACGCCGGAATTGACGCGAAATAGACGGTGGAGGTCGGGCTCTTTGCCGCAGGTGGAAAAGGTGATGACGCCGAGGGTTTTGTTGAGGGGTGGGTTGATCATTGGGCACCTCCCAGGTGGGTGGAGGCGTGGACTGCGGAATTGCGAGGGTACGACTGATCAGAAACGCTCATTGATAAGCTCCTAAGTAAGTGAGCCTATTGTTTTCGGATTATCAGGTCCGGTCGCTGGATTGGAAGCGACGGTGGAAGGTAGCGCGGGAACGGCTGGGGCTGGAAGGTCGGATCTGTGGCGAAAGGTTTCCCGCAAGGGGATCGGTCATTCAGGCAGAGGCAGCTGGACGGGTGCCCATTAACGGACATATCTGCACTGCTTGCTCGGCAAGGAGATTGCGCAGCGTTTGCATTTGTCCGATACGCTCATCCAGTAAAGCGATTTTCTCTTCAAATAACTGAGTCAACAGGTCGTCGGAGGCACCTTCGCTCTCCCACAGCAATGGCAAATTTTCGCCAATCTCTCTTAGCGAAAATCCAAGCTGCTGCGCCAGCTTGATATACCCCACCAGTTGCAGCGTCTGCTCGGGATAAAACCGATAGCCGTTGGCAGCACGAAGCGGCTTGATCAAGCCTTTCTCTTCATAAAATCTTAGGGCGTCGACTGACACCCCCATGTGGGCTGCCACTTCTCCGATCTTCATAAAATTTCAATCTCGCGTTGACTCTGGACCTAACACCAGGCTTTAGCCTGCGGGCTCGAACTGTAAGGGGCCATTATGATCAGCGTAAATAGAAATCTACAAATTGTCCGGGTCAGCGCTTTCTATGACTTGGTAGTTACCGCGGGCTTTATGACGCCCTGGACCGCAGGATTGGTTTTTAAAGGCTTCGCCGTGCTCTCCGGCATGCTTGCATTGGACCGACCAGTACCGACACTGGACGTTACCGCCATGTTATTCGCCAACCTGCTGGGCAGCGTGGTGGTGGTCTGGTCGCTCTGGCGGCTACGAGAGCCGAGCCGCAGCATTGGTTTATATGACGCACTGGCGAGAATACTGTTCACTATCTGGCAACTATTCGCGGTAGCCCACGGAGCCAGTTTTTTGATCCTTGGCTTCACCTGTTTCGAAGTCGGATTTGCCATCGCGCAAATACTGCCACTGAACCCTCCAAGAAAGGTTCGAACCAGCGCAAGCCCTAAGCGTTCTGGTCTTGGTTTGTAATAGACGGAATGTCCGCTTCTGGCCGATTGTATTGAAAAAGTCGGCTTTGAATTCCACGCCAGAAAAGTACGCGCCTGAGATTGAAATCTGAATTTTTGGCAGAAGGTTCAGGACTCGGATTTCACGTAGCAGCGTGCAACAGAGGTGTTTTCATGCATCAATATTCGAGTACTTTGGGAAAACCGACTTTTTCAACACCATCGGCCGATAGCCGCCCTTGACTAAGAGAAGCAGTCTTTATAGCTACGCAGCTTTCTCCCAATTCAGCCTCCACACTGCGACCTACGCGACAGCCACTTGATCCATATCGAAATGCGACGTTGCCGTGACTGCATGCCCACGAGCCAAAGCACCGGTATTAGCTAGTAAAAATTAACGTTAGGATGGCGTCATCAAGCGGGAAGCCAGCGTCCAAAATCAATGGCAGAATCCGCCACAGCTATCAACGACAGCGGCTTTGCACTCAATGCAGCGCCGGCCAAGGAATCAAGCAGCAATGAGCACAAAGAACCCGATCAGCCGGCTCACCATTAAAGGCTTCAAGTCCATCAAGAACCTTGAAGACTTGCACCTGGGCAGCCTGAACGTGCTGCTGGGTGCCAACGGTGCGGGCAAGAGCAGCTTCGTTTCCTACTTTCGCATGCTCAGCGAAATGATGGAGTTGCGCCTTAAAAAGTGGACGACCCAACAAGGTTCGGCAGACCGCGTTGTCAGCTTCGGCGTCAAGGAAACTCAGCAGATCAGTTCCTATGTCCATTTTGGCTTGAACGGCTATGAGTTCGAGTTGGAGCCGACCGTGGATGGTGACTTTGTTTTTTCCAATGAGCGGCTCTTTTTTGACGGCCCCATGTATGGGTCCGAGTGGATTCCGCTGGGCTCCGGGCATCAGGAGACCAAGCTTAAAAAAGCCTACGACATCAAGCAGTTCCAAGCCCCCTACAAAAACAACGTAGTGGCGTACTGCTACGAATCAATTTCCAGCTGGAAGATTTTCCACTTCCACGACACCAGCGAAACCGCGAGCGTCAAACGCTGGGGACCGGCCCATATCGACGACTATCTGCGTCCAGACGCGTCGAACCTGGCGGCCTATCTGCATCGTTTAGCCACCGAAACGCCTGAGGTGTATGAGCAGATCCGAAAAACGATCCAACTGGCGATTCCATTCTTCGACGACTTTGTGCTCAAGCCTGTGCGACTGGACAGCCAGGAAGAACTGATCAACCTGCAATGGCGTCAGAAGGACAGCGACTACACCTTCTGGCCGAGCCAACTGTCGGACGGTTCGATCCGTTTCATATGCCTGGTAACCGCCCTGCTCCAGCCCGACCCGCCATCGACCATCATCGTTGATGAGCCGGAACTCGGCCTGCATCCCTACGCCATCACCCTACTGGGTTCACTGCTGCGATCAGCCTCCACCCGAATGCAGGTGATTGTCTCAACGCAGTCAGTGCCTCTGGTGAACGAGTTTTCAATCGACGACCTGATCATCGTCGAGCGGGAAAAAGGCGCAACCGTCTTCAAGCGTCTCGACGAAAAAGCCTTCGAAACATGGCTGGACGATTATTCGGTAGGTGAGTTGTGGGAGAAAAACATCCTGGGCGGGAGGCCGCGTAAATGATTCGAGTCCACGTGATCTGCGAGGGCCAGACAGAAGAGATGTTCATCAACGAGGTGCTGGCTCTAGCCTTCCAGCACTTGGATATTTACCTGATGCCCGCGCTGATCGGGAAGCCCGGCCACAAGGGCGGCAACTTTCGTTTCGAACGTCTGCTCAGCGATGTTGAAAAGCGCCTGCTAGGTGACCGTCAGGCATATTGCACCACGTTTTTTGACTTTTATGGCCTACCCGAAGAATTCCCTGGCAAGGCGAATGCCGGTGGCAGGAACACCATGGATGAAAAAGCTGAGTGCCTGCTTGAAGCGATGGTGGAGAAGTTGGCGAACAAACTGGGTGATGAAGCCATGCGTCGATTCATTCCCTACGTGCAAATGTATGAATTCGAGGGTCTGCTATTCAGTTGCCCCACAGGGTTAGCTGTCGGGATCAACCAGCCGGCCCTCGAAGACCGTTTTTTGCACATACGAAATGAGTTTGAAACGCCGGAAGCGATTAACAACAGCCCGATGACCGCGCCGAGCAAAAGATTGCAGAAGCTGTACGCCGGCTATGAAAAACCGTTGCACGGTTCACTTGCTGCCATTGAGATCGGACTGCCGATCATTCGGCAACAATGCGCTCGATTCGATGCCTGGATCAGGCAGATGGAAGCGCTGCATACAATCGCCCAGCCATGATCGATCCGACCACACCCGCCGCCATTCTGACTGAACCTCCCACCCATCCACCTGGTCGCTAACGCTCGTCGATCAAGCCGAATTCTCCCCATGCGTATGCATCACAACCATACGCACCACGCCTCCACGGGCGTCAACAGGGAGAACCTCCGCAATGTCTGAACCCAAAAATCCCCAGCTCCAAGGCTCCCAGTCCGACGGCTCCGCCGCCGGCGGCTGGCCTGCCCTAAACGCCGTCAACAAGCACCTGCTACACCAGCACGTCCTGCTCAAGGGCAACCGTACCCTGCTGTCCATGAACAAGCCGGACGGTTTCGACTGCCCCAGCTGTGCATGGCCAGACCCGAAGAAGCCGCACACCTTTGAATACTGTGAGAACGGTGCCAAGGCACTGGCTTGGGAGTCGACCAAAAAACGCGTCACGCCGGAGTTCTTCGCTGAACATACGGTGAGTGAGCTGGCCACCTGGAGCGATCACGCCCTGGAAGATCAGGGCCGTATCACCGAGCCGATGCGTTATGACGCGGGCAGCGACAAATACCTGCCCGTCAGTTGGGACGAGGCGTTCGCCGAGATCGGGCAAGAGCTGCGCCAACTGAGCGACCCGTGGAAACTGGAGTTGTACACCTCGGGGCGTACCTCAAACGAGGCGGCGTTTCTGTATCAGTTGTTTGGCCGCCTGTATGGCATGGCTAACTTTCCTGACTGCTCGAACATGTGCCACGAAACCACCAGCGTGGCCCTTCCCGAGTCGATCGGCGTAGGCAAAGGCACCACGACGCTGGAAGACTTCGAGAACGCCGACGCCATTTTCATCTTCGGTCAGAACCCCGGGACCAACAGCCCGCGCATGATGTCCGAGCTGCATGCCGCCGCACGCCGTGGCGCGAGCATCATCTCGTTCAACCCGTTGCGCGAAAAGGCCTTGGTGCGTTTTGCATCCCCCCAGGACCCGCGCGACATGCTCAGTCGCAGCGGCGTCAAGATCAGTTCCCAGTACCATCAGGTCAGGATCGGCGGCGACATGATTGCCCTGCAGGGCATCTGCAAGGCGGTGATTGAAGCGGACGATGCGGCTCAGCGTGAAGGGCTGCCCCGTGTGCTGGACGTCGCCTTCATCGACGAGCACACCCACGGCCTTGAGCCGTTCGCCGATTATTGCCGACAGCTGCCGTGGGAAATCATCGAGCGTCATTCGGGCCTGACGCGTCAGGCGCTGGAGGATGTGGCGGCGGTGTATATGCGGTCGGAGCGGGTCATCTGTTGCTGGGGCATGGGCATCACTCAACACAAGCGCGGTGGCGACGCGATGCAGCAGATCATTAATCTGCTGCTGTTACGCGGCAACATCGGCAAGCTGGGCGCGGGTGCTTGCCCTATTCGCGGCCACTCCAATGTGCAGGGTGACCGCACCATGGGTATCTACGAAAAAGCCGGCGAGCCGTTCCTGGCCAGCATGAGCAAGGTGTTCGGTTTCGAAGCGTCCCGCAAAGGTGGGCATGATGTGGCCGAAGCCTGTGAAGCGCTGCTGCGCGGCGAGATCGAAGCGTTTATTTCAATGGGCGGCAATTTCTTCCGGGCCATCCCGGATATCGACGTGGTCTGTCCGACCGTCAGCCGCTTGAAAATGACCGTGCTGGTCAATACCAAACTCAACCGCAGCGCAACGGTACATGGCCAGAAAGCGTTTCTGCTGCCGTGTATAGCCCGCTCGGAGCTGGACATGCAGAACGGTGTGGCGCAAACCGTGACGGTCGAGGACTCGATGTCGATGGTGCACGGCTCCACCGGCATGCTGGAACCTGCGTCGAAACACCTGATCTCCGAAGTGGCGATCATCGCCGGTATGGCCAAGGCGACGCTTGCGCCCAACCCCAACGTGGATTGGGACAGCTACGTGAGCGATTACGCGCGCATTCGCGACAAAATCGAAGCAGTGCTGCCCGAGCAGTTTTATGACTTCAACCAGCGCATCAAGGAGCCCGGCGGTTTCCGCCTGCCCAATGGCGCCAGCGAGCGCAAGTGGAACACCGAGTCAGGCAAGGCCAACTTCCTCTTTCCTGCAGGGGTTTTTGACGAGGACGACACGCCGCCGGGCGCTGATCATCTGCAGTTGATGACGATCCGCAGCCATGACCAGTTCAACACCACGGTGTATTCCAACGATGACCGTTACCGGGGTATCTACGGCGACCGCATGGTGGTGATGCTCAACCCGCAGGACATCGAGCGCCTGGGGCTCAAGGCGGGGGATTATGTCGAATTCCAGACTGCCCTCGACATGACAACGCCGCGTCGTGCGCCCGGCTTCAAAGTTATCCCCTTCGACGTACCGCAAGGCTGTTGCGCCGCGTATTACCCGGAAACCAACGGCTTGCTGCCACTGGCGAATCGGGATAGCCGCAGTAACACACCGGCGGCGAAATCCATCCCGGTGAACCTGGTGCGGATGAATCCAGAGGAGGCGCAAGTGGCTTTGGAACGACGCGGATTGATTGCGGCGGCTAGTTAGGCCTCGTGGTACAGATTGCGACCCCACCCCTGAAGCTCCGCGTCCTGCTTTCAGCGCAACATCCGGCACTTGCGCAATGGTGACGCGGAGCGTCACGGGATGCATTCCCACGCGGAGCGAGGGAACGATCACTGTCCCCTTTCCGGGCTATTCAGTAGTCACATCCGTCCGACCCACCAAATCGGGTCTCCCGCAAGCAAACATGCCGCCAGCTATTGAGCAACAGTGGCGCATAGCTGCAAGACGCACCGGTTTTGTTGATAGCGACTTGCACCGACTCCATGTCGTCGCGGCTGACAGGGACGGATATTGCGCAGCAGTCCGAGGTTTTTGAACAGGCTGAAATTGTCGTGTCATTCCTCGCGCGCCCATTCACAGATACGGCCAACGAAGTGCTGTCACAGTGGCCAGTCAAACCTTCCCCCGTGACAATAAAAGAGGTGGTTGGCGGGTTACCAGTCCCTCCCCCAAACCCCAGCGGAATAAGGAACAGAGAATGAGCGTAGCTTTCCCCGGCCCTTGCCGTTGAGATCGTGACGGGTGGGTTACAGGACTGATTGACCCACGTCACGTGGGACACCGGTTTCCAATCGCGGTCATCAGTGACGTTCCAATGTTTGCCACTGCGGTAGTCATAGCAACCGTTCAGGCCTGCGACGGCGGTGAGTACCAGAAGAATTGCCGCCCGTGTTGTTTTCATGGTTGACCCGCTTTTCCAATAAGGTTTTGATTGCCTGCACTCAGTTAAACCGGACATTAAAAGAGGACGGGGTTTCCAGAAAAAATAATCCGTTCCCTTTTCGGGTTTCCGATTGCGTCCACCGGTCTTTCGACGAAGTAACATAGGAAATCATGGCATTCACAGCTACCTGCGTTGTGTCCCTGTTTTTTTGGACCGTTGTTTCAACAATCACAGCAACCAAGGAGCCTTGGGACCTGGCCAGTTATTGGACCATCATCTATCCCGCCGCGCTTGCTCTGTCAGTGATTCTTGGAGCCGTGCTAAAAAGCGCCCAGTGGTCCGCAGGCGCCGTGGTAATGCTTGCTCAGATCCCGGTGATTTTAGTTACTTCTGATGCTTCCCCGTTGCTGGCTGTCGGTATCCTGTATGCGGCTGTTCTCTCAATTCCGGCGATAACGCTATCTTGGCTCGCCGGCAAAGTGCGGCAGGCTTACACGTCATAAAGCCTTCATGGTTCTTTCTTGAAAGTTGGACAAAAAAAGGGAACGGATTTATTTCCAGGAAATAAACCCGTCCCCTTTTCGCTTCTGTTTTCTATTACGGCACCGAAATCCCATACTCAGCAAGCTTGGCCGTGTTCTCTTCCTTCACGTACTTTTTTTTGACGATCTGCGAGAACTTCAGGAAATCGGCCTTGGCGTACTCCCTATCGCCCAAATGGTCGTACGCGATCCCGCGCGCATAAAAGGCCCACGCAAAGTCCGGCTGGCGCTGAAGGCCCGTGCTGAACGCTTCAGCGGCTTCTCGGTACTGACCCAGGTCTGTCAGCGCGAGGCCCAGATGATAGTAGGTCGGCATATGGAAGCCGGCCCCCTTTCCGGCTTCTCCCAAATTGTTGTCCAGGTTGTACTGCACAAGCTCAAGGGCTTTTTTCGGGTTACCCACGTCGCGATACATGGCGCTCAAGTCCAGGTTGTCGCGCGGATCAGGCTTGACCGCCAGTTGCATGGATTTTTCCTTGGCGACCACGGCTTCGGGAAAACGCTTGAGGTTGCTGTAGGCGTCGGCCTGAACTGCGTAAATCAAACTTTGCAGCGAGGGGGCAGCGTATTTTTCTGCAGGCATACGTCACCTTCCTGCAGCACCAGCGGGTAGTTTTCGGCTTTGGACGCCTTGAACTGATTGGCGCAGTGGGCAAGGTTGGCTTTTTGCGGGTTTGGCGTTCCGGCGCATCCGGTGAGGATGAAGATGCCTGTGATCAGTGCGGGCCAGCGAGCATTCATGAAGACTTCCTCGTTAGTCGAACAAGCGAGCGTTGAGGTCAGGGCGATAGACCTGCAAGAGCGGCGCGGTCACGGTGCCTTGCAGCGAGCAGAACACCGTGGTGTGGCCTGCCAGTGGCGGTGACGCGTCACCCGTGTCGACCATCAACACACGGTCTACGAAGCCAAACGGCGTGGCAACGCCGGGGCCGGTCAAGCCTTCGGTGCGCCATTGGCCGATCGGGTCACCGACGCGGCGAATTTCGGCGCGGGTGATGGCTTTGCCCTGACTGACAAAGCGTGTGTTGTCGACAATCAGCGGCTTGAGTTTTGCGGCGACCTCTTGCGGCGAGCCGTCGGCTACGAAACCCCAGAACAGAAAATTGCCCACGTCCTTCATGGTTTGGGCCTGGTTGTAATAGCCGACCATACGCACGCCGTTGACGATCAGGGGTGTGTCGAACTGTTGGTAAGTGCCACCTTCCTGCAGCGGATTCAAGATGGTCGGGGCCTTGACCGAGCCGTACTGACTAAGGCGCACGGTATTAGCCGGCAGGCGGGCGTTGCCCAGGCTCTCGAAAAAACGCGCGTCGCAACGAGAGAACTCGGTCAGCAGCTGTTCGGGCGTGGTGACGGTCTGGGCTTGGGCATTAGAAGCCGCGGCGACGGCGAGCAAGGCAATGCCGGAAAAGACGAAGCGGAGCATTTCAAATCATCCGTGAGATGGGAACTAAGGCTGTCGGCCCATGGGTAGCGAACTTTAGCAAAACCGGCGTGCCGGAGGTGGCCAGCTTCTTCTTTTAGCTGAAAACAGGCGTTGAACATGGGATGGCAAAATCGTCCACCGCCGTCCTGCAAGATCGTACAAGCCCTCCCACGCCGTGCGCCAGTAACCTGACCACTCTCCTACATCCGAGCATCCGTCATGGTCCAGCGTTCCCCCATAAACCTCACCCAAAAAGCCTCCCTCATCGACCAACAATGGAGCCCACGCGTCGTCGCCGAAATGAACGACTACCAATTCAAGGTAGTACGCATTGAGGGCGAGTTCATCTGGCACTCCCACCCCGAAACCGACGAGGCCTTTCTGGTACTGGAAGGAACGTTGCGTATCGACCTTCCAGGTGGCCCGGTCTATGTGGAGCCAGGTGAACTCTACGTGGTCCGCCGTGGCGTAGAGCACCGAACGGCCGCCGAAGGCGAAGCCAAGTTGATGATGATTGAGCCACGCGGCATTTTGAACACCGGCCATGAAGGCGGTGACCGTACCGCCGTGAATGATCAGTGGATATGAAGGCCGGCATTTACCTGAGGTCCTCACGCTGAGCCCAAGAACGGCTGACCATTGCCCGGAGCAACGATGGCTGAGCCGCAAATGCTTCAGGGATGGCGATACTTACTCCACGTAATGCATAAGCTTTTAACAAGTGCCAAACGCTTCAACATGGGGTCTTTTTTTTCACGCGCAGAACAGTGATCATCGCCCTCCCCTAAAGCCCCAGGAACAGAGACCATGGAATTGACGCTGGAAGCGGTTGCGCTTTTTGCACTGAAGCTGGTGCATGAGACAGACGGCGGCAGTCCGGTTTTGCGAGATGATCCGGTGATGCAAGCGTATGACCGCGAGGTTTTTGGGTTGTTGGTGCGCCAGGGGGATGTGGGGACAATTCAGCTCAAAATTGATGAGTGCATCAGGCAGGCGCTGACAGCACTGGGTGGAACCGATACGGTAATGGGGCGCGAACTGCAACGACTGGCAACCGCCGTAAACAGTACGGATCAGCTCGACGCACTGATCGCACCGCTAACCACCCTCAAGGACTACCTGAAAGACATCCAGTGAATCGGTGATCAGCATTCCGGCGAGATACACCATCAACACCGCCACCCCCGCATCCAGCCAGCGCCACACCACCCGCGTTCGAAACAACCTCGTCAAGCGCTGGCAGCCAAGCGCCAACACTACAAACCACAGTAGCGACGCGGTCATCGCCCCCGTCGCAAAGAGTGCTTGCTGGCCTGCCGGTTTAGCGGCACCGATCGAGCCGATCAGCACGACGGTATCGAGCCACGCGTAGGGGTTGGCAAAACCCAGCACCATCGCCGCACGCAACAGCCCTTGTTGCGAATGGCCGACCTGGGTGTCCGGCATGGACTGGTCACGCAGGCAAGCCAGCAGGCGCTGCCCACCGAACCACAGTAAATAGGCCGCACCGGAAAGTAGCAACAGCGCTACCAGCTTGGGACGGCTGTCCAATAGAGAACCCAAACCTGTGATGCCCAAGGCGATCAACAGCATATCGGAGACGACGCAGACGGCGACCACTCCCCAGATGGGACCACGGCTGACACCTTGACGGATGACCAAGGTGTCTTTCGGGCCTGGGGCTGCGAACAGACCGATGCCCAGGAGCAGGCCTTCGAGGTAGAGCGCACTGAAGTAGGGAGCCATAAAGTGTCCGTGCCCATGGGCACATTTAGAGGAGCTGAATAGGCTGGTTACCAAACCGGATGTGACGGGCATTTACGGCGCCACTCATGTCAATTGCCTGCCTGCGGAAAAAACTGGTTAGCACTTGCCCTGGGCTCGGGTTCGCAAAGTAGATCAACGAGCTTCTGGCTATCGGCCTCTGAGGCGCGAGAACCGCGTGATAAGCCGCAGGAATTGCATGATCAGCTCAGTCAGCAAAGACCCTGCTAGCACCGCAATCTCATTTTCCAAAAGACGCACAGGTTCAAGCGAGCCCCCTTTCACCAAAACCAGCCCTTCGCGGGTAGGTTTGATAAAAGACAACATATGACCGTCTTCATGAGGATCCTGGGCGAATCGACGCTCAATGTTTACAGCCTGAGCACCGTAGACACACAACTGCACGTAGGAAGCCAAGCGAAATGGGGCGAGTGGGGCTACTCCAAACTCGTCGCAGATACCGTCCATTAACTCCTGCGCCAACGTGCTGATCTGTTGCTCAAAGATATCCACCGCCGCGAAAAAGCCACTTCGGGCGAATTCAAAACCTATTCGTTTGGACGCATGCGCAGGCCAGTAACAGAATCGCTCACAGAGGTCAGGCTGGTCCTCAATACCTGAATACTCAGCACCAAATGGGAAAAAACCGTCTGTATCCTGACTGAACGAAAATTCTGCCTTGGTTGCTTGGGAGACTGACGAGTATCCATCAACAATTTGTTTGTAGTTTCCCAGCATGACTTCAGGTATTTGCAAGATACCGAAGCCTGATCGAACGATGGATTCACAGCATTTTTTTATTTGAGTCATAGCTATATCCAAAGATAGATGTAAAGGAATGCAACACACACTAGGTTCGCAAGCATGTGAGAAACCGCGACACTGGATATAGCCAACCAAAAATAGGGACCTATCCATGTCCTTCATAACGTCGCCAGTTGGGAGTAAGTGTGCCTTGCTCATTACACGTAGCGGCGAGCAGGTTGTTCTTTTTGGCGAACAAGGTGAGCAGCCTCACCGAGGACTGGGGATCACAACCGAATATGAGTATCAAGACACGCGACACCCTCCGAGCCCTGGTCGTACGGCGCAGCCGGGAACTGGGTAAGTCCATGACAACCCTGGCCAAGGAGGCCGGCATTTCCCGGACCTACCTATACGGGCTGGCAGGCGGCGCCTCACAAGATCCGTCGGTACGCACATTGATCAAATTGGCCAAAGTGCTGCAGGTTTCCCCGCTGCTGCTGTTCCGTTACTTCGCCGACTTGGCGGGCGCTCCGGTTGACTCCAACTCAATGGCGACCACCAACCGGGCTGTAGGCCTGCGTGATTCAAGCGACATCGCCGTCTTCAACGCAGACGTCACCACGCCCGACCAGACCGTCGTGCTGCCTGGCGAAATTTTTCAGAAAACATGGGAGATCCAGAACCTCGGCACACGCCCGTGGCGGGGCCGAAAACTGGTACGCGTTGACGGTGAATATGTCATAGCCCGACGCACCGCCATGGGCGCGCCATTGGAAGTCGTGATGGACACGCATCTGCGCAGCCTTAACAACGAAACCTCTATCGCCGATACACTGCCCGGCCAACCGGTGCATATCACCGTAGAGTTCGCCGCCCCCAAGGAGACCTGTACGGTCACTTCCATCTGGCGGATCGAGGATGAACATGGGCAACCGTGCTACGGCCCTGAGTTCATTTTGCATGTGATCGTAAACGTGATGGCGCGCTGATCTACTTGCGCCCTTCCACCGCCATCCGCACCGCCAACCCCATCAACACCGACCCCATCAACCAGCGCTGCACCACCTGCCACCCCGGCCGGGTGACGAAAAACACTGCGATAGACCCCGCCAGCGTAGCAATCACCGCATTCACGCTCACGCTGATGAGAATCTGCGTGGAGCCCAGCACCAGGGATTGCATCAACACACTGCCGTTGGGATCGATGAACTGCGGCAGCAACGACAGGTACATCACCGCCACCTTGGGGTTCAGCAGGTTGGTTACCAGGCCCATGGTGAATAGTTTGCGCGGGTTGTCCTGGGGCAGGCGCTGCACCTGGAACGGCGAGCGGGCACCCGGTTTGACCGCCTGCCAGGCCAGATAAGCCAGGTACAGCGCCCCGCCAAAGCGCAGGGCGTCGTACGCAAAGGGCACCGCCATCACCAGCGCGGTAATACCCAAGGCCGCGCACAGCATATAAACCAAAAAGCCCAACGCAACGCCGCCCAGGGAAATAAACCCGGCGGTGCGCCCCTGGCAAATCGAGCGCGAAATGAGATAAATCATGTTCGGACCGGGCGTCAGCACCATGCCGAGCGATATCAGCGCATAGGCAAGCCAGCTGGACAGTTCAGGCATGGTCGGACTCCCGAAATATGTGGTCAACGTTTTAGGGTTGGACGCCATGGTAGGGCGTTCAAAATGCGCGCGTTAGATACAGATTCGTGATCAAAACGTCATACACCGTCCACACCATTCACCCAGGGGCAGGCACATGATCGACTTCAATAACAAAGGCTTCTTCAAGCTCAAACAAAACAACGAGTACGCCGAACGCGTGGCTTCATTGCTGTTGGATGGCGAAGAGGTAGTGGACGCGTACAAGGCCATGCGCGACGGCGTGGTGTTCACCACCAAGCGCATCATCGCGGTGAACGTGCAGGGGATTACCGGCAGCAAGAAGGATTTCACGTCGCTGCCCTATAAGAACATCGTGGCGTATTCGGTGGAAACCTCGGGGACGTTTGATCTGGATTCGGAGTTGGAGATTTACTTTTCGTCGCTGGGAAAGGTGAAATTCGAGTTCACCGGCAAGACGTCGATCGTGGAAATTTCACGGTTGATTTCCAAGCACTTGCTTATTTGATCAGCGGGCAAAAAAAGACCCTGGCGTCCCAAGGTCTTTTTACTGCCTGCACACGGATTAAACGATGTATTCCGATCAAAATGGGGAACTGGTTAAGTACAGCAATCGTAGGCTAAAACTACAACATTACTTCATAAGGCCCAAGCAGCTTACTGGTCTGCACTAGCCCCTGCCGCATCAACATCTCGAGATACCCTTCCCCATTCATCGGCGGCCTAACTAGTGCGCGCCTCTGCTTCTGCACTGCCGCCAACACGGCCGCTTGATCCAAGTCCCAAAGGTCCGAGATAAAGTCGTCGGGATGCATCGGTTCTATGTCATAAGCCGCGAGTACCCGCACTGGAAAGTCTTTCAAGTTAAAGGTCACGATAACTTCCGCCTTACTCCGAATCGCCGCGGCCAGTACGTGACGATCATCTGGATCAGGCAAATCCAAACTTGAACACAAGTCTTCGTACCCTGTTACCAACGCGTCTGGTATGGCCTTGTCCATCAATGCCGAAATTTTATCTACCTGGTCGGGAGTGAGATCAGGTCGGTTCTTGAGGACGTTACGCTTCCACTCTTCATGAATCTGTCGGGTCCATCGCGCCCGGTACAACCCGGATAAACCAAGCCACATCAACAAATCCCTGAGAGCCGCCGGGTACAGAACACAGGCGTCGTAAACCGCAGTGAAAGGCGAACACCTCATTCGTCATACCCCAATCCCAACTCCCGGGTCTGCCGTACCAGTTCCTCCATCGCCTCTTGACTTTCTTCATCGCGGCGCTGTTTGAACGCCATCAAATCGGAAAATCGAATACGCCGATGACGACCGGTCTTCGTAAAGGGAATGGCGCCTTCTTCCAGCATCTTGACCAGATGCGGGCGTGAAACGTTAAGCAGGTCGGCAGCTTCCTGGGAGGTCAACTCAGCATGGACGGGTACAACTTTGACCGCATTACCCAGTGCCAGCTCACCCAAAATATCAACCAGCAGGCGCAGCGCGGATGTGGGGAGTACAAGGGTGTGGGGCTTGTCTTCTTTGTCGAAGATGTCGATACGCTGGGTTTCGAATTTAGTCGATAGCAACGAAGCCAGCTCGCGTTGGCCTTGCACAGCGGCTTCGACTTCCTTTTCCAGCGGAGGAATTGTTTTGGGAAGGCGATTGGTGATCATGATGCTGCTCCGTCGTAACTTAACTCAATGGGCCCAACCTAAACGAAACAAACGAAAATCGCAATATTCGAAACCCAGTGATATTTTTGTCTACTTTTCCCACGCCCACCGTCGAATACTGCTAATTCCAGCCCCCTGATCACCCCCCGTAGGCTCACTCCCTCGCACAAGGAAGTGAGCCGGTCATGTCAGAACGTTTTATCCACCGACTGAAGAACAGCTACGCAGGCAACAAATCCTGACCCCGCAACCGTCACGCGTGCCCTATTCGCCGGCGATTATTCCATTCGAGCCATCTCCTGCCCCTACGCCAGTCACACCTCCCGGCTGCGTTTTCATCAAGCCGTGCCAACTGCCGGACGGCTTCACCCGTTTCGCTGACCCCACTGGTTATGTGCCGCTGAAGTTGTTCAAAGAGTTCGCCCGTTTAAGTCTGTTGGGCGGGCGTGGGCGCGGCTGACCCAAAACGCCGAATTTACCGATAAAGAGGAACATGGAAATGGTCATGAAAATCAGACTGCGGTGGTACGAAAAACACAGTAATAACTTGAAGGCGGATGAGTATTCAGCAGATATCGAGGACTCAGACAGTATTCTCAAAGCGTTGGGTTTAGGCGAGGAAACCGCGATATATGCCGATGTATTCAATATGCTGCCTAACTGGATAACGATTATTCAGCCATATTTCCAGCACATGATCGAACCCGACCACCTCGACTACCAGATTTCCTTCCGTTACCAAGGCGCGTGGCCACCGCCTCCGAATCAACCTAAGAAGAGGTCTTGATGCAATGAGACCTACACTGCAAAAGCCTCTCCTCTATCGCTCAGTCAACACCCGAACCCATGGCGTACGCCATGGGAGTTGCTGTGCTTACAGATATGAACGACACAGCAAAAGCGAAAAGCGAGCGCTATCAACCCGTGGCTCAATGCACAGTCATCAAAGACACGGGTACGATTACACGCCTCTATTCCGTTTTCTCCTGTCCAAAGTCGGCCACCCCTGGAGCAAGGTTTTCAGCGAAGCCAACGCCCGCCTGGATCGTCCTGAGCCGGTGTTCTGGATGGTTGCGCTGCATGAAAGCGACAAGCAGGAATACGTGAGTACGGGCGAGAATAGCTGCTACAGCGGATTGTGGGTGGACGAGGCTGGCCTGCTGCAAAAGGTCAACCCACAGCTGACGCCCGAGCACATGAAACCCTTCTGCGACTGCTGCACCCAAACGTTCAACGGCGTGGTGTTCGCACACGCTTTACCGCGCGAACGGTAGGCAGTCGGGCATGACAGCTTCCAAAGGTGTTCCGCCTTGCCTCAGCGATCACTTGGACTGAAACCTCTCCAAATACGCCAATATATTCTCAATCTTCTCCTGATCACTGATCCCCCAAAAAATCATCCGCGTACCGCTCACCACTTTCTTCGGCGCTTCGATGTAGGCGGCAAGTTTGTCGCGGGTCCAGACCACGCCTGAGTTTTTCATCGCGTCGGAATACTGATAATCCGTAGTAGTGCCCGCAGGCCGGCCGATGATGCCGTTGAGCTGCGGTCCGAACCCACCGCGTGCGCCTTCGCCCACACTGTGGCAGCCACCGCAAGTCTTGGTGAAGAGCTTGCCGCCCGCCTCGGCATCGCCGGCAGCAAAGGCCCCGTGTGTGTTGAAGATCAGGGCAAGGGTCAACCAGGCGTACTTCATCAGAGGGCTCCGCATCGAGTGTTGCCGACAATTATGCCCGTTTAAATGGCCGTTTCCCCAGCCGCTTTACGATAACCGTACCGGGCCTGTGCTATGAACTGGCGCCCCCTATAGCCACCTTCCTGCAGACCACCAAACGACCACCCATCGTTTAAAAAACATCCAATCGAACCTATATGCCCCGCCTCCACTCCACCCTACTGAACCCTGATGGTGGAGTAAGGATCATGGCTCAGCCATCGATTTTAGTATTGGAAGACGACGAGATCATTCGGGCGTTGATGGTGGATGTGCTGGAGGACTTCGGCGCAGTAGTGAAGTCGTTCCCTTCGGCGGATGAAGGGATGATTTATCTGGAGCGGGGCGATGACCCCGTGGACTTGATTGTCAGTGATATTCAGATGCCCGGCTTGCTCAATGGTTATGACTTGAGCCGAGTGGTGGCGCATCGTTGGCCTGAGGTTCAAGTGGTGCTGACGTCCGGCAACACCACGATAGCGTCGCAACTGGGCGGCTCGGTGCGGTTTTTGCCCAAACCCTGGAGTACCGACCACTTGCTTGAGTGCGTGCAAAAAGCATTGACCCAGCAAGGTTCGTCTGTGCATTAATAGCGCGGCGATATCATTCAACCCGAACTTCATGCCAAGGCCTGCGGTCATTTTATCTACAAGGAGTGACTTTTCTGATCTACCGGTCAGCCTTTTCGCTTGTTGCGTAAGCTGACGACAATGAATTGTGTAGAATCGTCGCCCATTTTCATGCGTCATTCATGGCCGAGAGGCCCACAGTTCGAGCTCATTAATGCACTCAGAAGCCCATGACGTTGGTGCGCCATCCTTGTTGGAAACGTTGCGCACAGGCACCGGGCTGTTGCATGTCGCGCTGGAAAAGCGCCTGCCGTTCTTTTCCGAGCGCCTGGATACAGACTGGTACCGGCGCTTGCTCCAGGCCTACTACGGTTTCTATCAGCCGATGGAAGCGGCGCTGTATGACGGCGGCTTGATTCCCCATGGATATGACGCCGTATTGCGTACGAAAACGCCGACGCTGGTCAGTGACCTCCGCGCCCTCGGCCTGAATGAGCACACCATCAGCACCCTGCCCCGTTGCACCCGGCTTCCGCCCCTGGACACACCCGCTGCCTGCCTTGGCGCCTTGTATGTGCTGGAAGGCGCGACCCTCGGTGGACAAGTGTTGCGCCGCGAAATAGCCCTGCGCCTGGGGATCGATGCCGACAACGGCGGTGCGTTTCTCGATATTTATGGCGCCGAGACCGGCCGACGCTGGAAAGAGTTTCTCGACTACCTGGGTCGCCTGCCGCTGGACACAACAGCCAGAGCGAGCGCAGTCATGGCTGCGCGCTCCACATTCAGCGGCTTTGAGCAATGGCTCGACAGCCAGAAGGTACTGCTATGAAACCCGACGATTTTAAAGAGCTGCTTGCCAACTGCGCCGACGAGCCCATCCGCTTTCCCGGAGCGATCCAGCCTCACGGTGTGCTGCTGACATTGTCGGAACCCGGCCTGGAGATCATCCAGGTCAGCGCCAACGTCGGCAGCTTGTTCGGCCATGCGCCCGAAGCGCTGCTCGGCCAGCCGCTGCACAGCTTGATCGGCGTAGAGCACGCCCAGGCGGTGCAGGTTATGGCACAAACCGACACATTCTTCGACATGCCACCGTTGCATGTCACGCTCAATGGCGCGGACTTCGAAGGCTTGCTGCACCGCCACCAGAACGTGCTGGTGCTGGAGTTCGAACCGCGAATCAAGGATTTCCGCCCACGCGCGCTGAACGGTCGCACCAGTAACCTGGGCAAGATGCTGCAACGCTTGCAGGCGGCGAAAACCCTGCAAGCGCTGTACGAAATCAGCGTGAATGAAATCCAGGCCATGACCGGTTACGACCGCGTGCTCATTTACCGCTTCGAAGAGGAAGGCCACGGCCAGGTGATTGCCGAAGCGTCAGCGCCGTCCATGGAGCTGTTCAACGGGTTGTTTTTCCCCGCCTCCGACATTCCGGAGCAGGCCCGCGAGCTGTATCGCACCAACTGGCTGCGCATTATCCCCAACGCGGCCTACGAGCCAGTACCGTTGCTGCCCAAGCTGCGCCCAGACACCGGCGAGCCGCTGGATTTGAGCTTCGCCACCCTGCGCAGCGTGTCGCCGATTCACTGCCAATACATGAAGAATATGGGCGTACTGTCGTCCATGAGCATCTCGTTGATGAAGGGCGACACGCTATGGGGTCTGATCAGCTGCGGCAACCGCGAGCCGCTGCTGGTGCCGAACGAGTTGCGCACCGCCTGCCAGACCATCGGCCAAGTACTGTCGTTGCAGATCAGCGCCATGGAGACCCTGGAACTGAGCCGTCAACGCGAGGAAAAAGTTCAGGCGCTGGCACTTCTCGATCAAGCGCTGAAGGCCTCCCAGGACAGTGTGTTCGACGGCCTGGCCCAACAAAGTCAGTTGCTGATGGAGCTGACAGAAGCAGGCGGCGTGGCGATCATCGAGGACAAGCAGTTGCACTGCTACGGTCACTGCCCGGAACCGGCGCAGATCCGCGCGCTGCACAAGTGGCTGCAAGAGCGCGACGAACCGGTATTCGCCAGCCACAACCTGGTCTCGGTATACCCGCCGGCCGCCGAGTTCCAGCAGTTGGCCAGCGGCGTCCTGGCCCTGCAGCTGCCCAAGCCTGTGGATAACGGTGTGCTGTGGTTCCGCCCGGAGGTGAAGGAAAACATCCACTGGAGCGGTGACCCGCAAAAGCCGCTGGACCTGGAAAGCTCCCACGCGGGCCTGCACCTTCGCCCACGCACGTCGTTTGAAGTGTGGAAAGTGGTCATGGCGGGCATTTCCACCAAGTGGAGCCATGGCGACCTGTTCGCCGCCAACGACCTGCGCCGCTCGGCCCTGGAAAACGACCTGGCACGCCAGGTAAAGCGTGAGCAGCAGGCCGTGCGGGCGCGTGATGACCTGGTGGCCGTGGTATCTCACGACTTGCGTAACCCGATGACTGTCATCTCCATGCTCTGCGGCATGATGCGAAAAGCGTTCAGCTCCGAGGGCCCGCACACTTCGCGACGCATCTCCTCGGCGATCGACACCATGCAACAGGCGGCCGGGCGCATGAATGTACTGCTGGAAGATCTGCTCGACACCTCGAAAATCGAGGCCGGGCGCTATGTCGTCAAACCCGTGCCGCTGGATGTGAGCCATATGTTCGATGAGGCTTATTCGTTGCTCGCACCGTTGGCGCTGGAAAAAGGCATCGACCTGTCGTTCAACGCCGAGCCCGGTCTGCTGATCAATGCCGACCCGGAGCGCTTGTTCCAGGTGTTGTCGAACCTGATTGGCAACGCCATCAAATTCACCCCGCGCCTGGGCAATATCGGCGTCAGCGCCATGAGCAACGGTGCAGAAATCGTGTTCTCGGTGCGCGACTCCGGTGAAGGCATTGCACCGGAGCAGTTGCCTCATGTGTTTGAGCGCTATTGGACCAAAACCGAAAACAACCCCACCGGCAGCGGCTTGGGGCTGTACATCACCCAAGGCATCGTCCAGGCCCATGGCGGCGAAATTGTTGCCGAAAGTGAGCTGGGCCGGGGCAGTGAGTTCCGGTTTACGGTGCCCAGGGTGATTGAAGTCTCGCCTACCTGATGCGTTGTCTGGTGAATGTCATACCGGCAATATCACCACGGCTTCCAACCCACCACCCTGGCGCTCGGCCAGGGTCAGGGTACCGCCATGTTCCAACACGATCGCTCGTGCGGTAGAGAGCCCAAGCCCTACGCCGCCGGTGCTTTTGTTGCGTGACCCCTCCAGACGATAGAACGGCAGGAATACTTCCTCCCGATGCGCTGCGGGAATGCCCGGGCCACGGTCCAGCACGCGAATCACCACCGTATCCTGCTTGTGCTGCAACTCGATTTCCGGCGCCGCACCGTAGTGGATGGCATTGTCCATCAGGTTGGTCATCACGCGTTTGAGGCCCAGGGGCCGGCCGAAATACACCAGACGTGGCGGCCCGTTAAACGTGAAGTCGATGGCCTGGTCGCGATAATCGTCGATCAGGGTCTGCAGCAACTCCGCCAGGTCCAGTTGGGTGGCCTGTTCCAGGCGCGCGTCATCGCGGAAAAATTCCAGGGCGGTGTTGATCATGGCCTGCATTTCATCCACGTCGCGGAACAGTCGCTGTTGCTGGTCGCTATCCTCGATGAACTCACCGCGCAGGCGCAGGCGGGTCAGCGGCGCGCGCAGGTCGTGGGAGATGGCGGCAAGCATTTGGGTACGGTCCTGGATGAAGTGGCGCAACTGCGCCTGCATGCTGTTGAAGGCAAGAATCGCCTGGCGGATTTCGTGAGGCCCCACCGGCTCGATCGGCGGCGCGCGAAAGTCGCTGCCAAAACGCCGCGCACCTCGGGCGAAGTGTTGCAGCGGATGGGCCAGGCGTCGGGTCGCGACCAGGGTGACCAAGGCGGTGGAGACCAGCACCAGCAGCGCCACAATCAGGCTGCGCACACCATCGTCCAGGCCCCAGCTGCGAGTACCGGTGCTGAACATCAGCCAGGATCGGTCGGTCAGTTGCATCAACAGTACGTACTGGCCGTTGCCGTCGGGCCAGTCGGCAGGTTCATAGGCCTCCATGGGGCGCGTCGGGCCTTCAAGCAGGTGCTTGAACACGCGCTCGCCCGTGTTGAAATCCGGGTCAGCCAGCACCGGCAGATTAAACGCCGCCCGCTGTGCCGCCCACGTCACCCTGAAGGACCCGTCCCCTATCACCTGGGCAAGATGCGCTCGCTGCGCCGGTTCGGACGCCTCGATCACGCGCACCACCACCGCGACCTTTTCCAGCAGGCCGGTTTCAGCCAACGGCGGCCTGGCCCATACCCCCGCCAGTTGCACGAACAAGGCATTGAATCCCAGCGCGGTGATCATCGCGACCAGCACGGTCAGCGCGATCCAGCGCGCCACCGTGTCGCGCGGACGCTGGATCATGAACGGGTCACGCTGGCGGTGAATTGATAGCCACCATTGCGCACGGTGCGGATCATCGCCGGGCGCTTGGTATCGAATTCCAGCTTGCGGCGCAGGCGGCTCACCTGCACGTCGATGCTGCGGTCGAAGGCATCATGGCTATGGCCGCGCGCCAGGTTCAACAACTGTTCGCGGGTGAGCACGCGTTGCGGATGTTCGAGAAACACCAGCAGCAGATCGAACTCGCCGGACGACAGCGGAATCATCACCTGGTCGGGCGAGCGCAACTCGCGGCGCATAACGTCCAGTTGCCAGCCGGCAAAACGGATCAGCGGGCGCGCGGCCTCCCCCATCGGCGGCCGGCTTTCACCCGCCCGGCGCAATACCGCACGCACCCTGGCGAGCAGTTCGCGAGCGTCGAAGGGTTTGCTCAGGTAATCGTCGGCGCCCATTTCCAGGCCCACCACGCGGTCGCTGAGTTCACCCATGGCCGTGAGCATGATCACTGGCGTAGCGTATTGCTGGCGCAGGCGCTGGCACAGCAGCAGGCCGTTTTCGCCGGGGAGCATCAGGTCGAGGATAATCAGGTCGGCGGGCTGGCGCTCCACGGCCGCCCACAGCTCAGCGCCACTGGCCGCGGTCTCTACCGAATAGCCATGACGCAGGAAAAATTTCTTCAGCAGGGCGAGGACTTCAAGGTCATCGTCGACGATTAACAGGTTGCTCACCGGCAGGCTTCACTGGACTGGGTCAAGGCGCCATCTAAAACTATTCGACGCGCTCCGTCATATATTTCAATCGTGCAATAAAGCGTCAGCAACGCAATAAAGCAGACATCTTTGCGCAAGGCGGCAATGCCAGCATCGGCCTCCCTTTTGCGGAGACTGTGCCCATGCACGCGTTGACCAACCCACGGCACCTGGCCCGCCACGCCGTGCTGTTACTGACTGTGTCTTACCTGGCGGGCTGTGCGAGCCC
Source organism: Pseudomonas sp. R2-37-08W (assembly GCF_003851705.1). Lineage (NCBI taxonomy): Bacteria > Pseudomonadati > Pseudomonadota > Gammaproteobacteria > Pseudomonadales > Pseudomonadaceae > Pseudomonas > Pseudomonas sp. R2-37-08W. Next base: position 4,762,757 of record NZ_CP027728.1, read on the forward strand.
TCCACCCTTGACACCCACCACCCGCTGCGCGCAGGTGAACAATCCGGTGTATGACCCTGCCGAACCGGTCAACCGCAGGGTATTTGCGTTCAACCGCGCTGTGGATAACTACGCCCTGGCGCCTGTGGCGCGCGGTTACCGTTACCTGCCGGAATTTTTCCAGGCGGGTGTGCATAACTTTGCGAGCAACTTCAGTGAGCCGAAGGTATTTATCAACGACCTGCTGCAAGGCAACCCGCGGCGCTCGGTCAACACCCTGGGGCGCTTCGCCGTGAACACCACGGTGGGCGTGGTGGGACTGTTCGATGTGTCGGATCGCCTGGGCATCCCGCGCCATACAGCCGACTTCGGCCAGACATTCGGCGTGTGGGGCGTGGGCAACGGCCCCATTGTCGAACTGCCACTGCTGGGCACCCACAACAGCCGGGATGCGGCGGGCAAGGTCTTGAGCTTCCTGGTTTCGCCATTGGGCGACAGCGATACGGTGCAGACCCTGGGCACCATCAGCCTGGTCGGCGGTACTGTCGACACCCGCGCGTCGCTGTTGCCGCTCACCGACAGCCTGCAAAAACTGCCGGATTACTACAGCGCGTTGCGTAATGTGGTGGCGGAACATCGCGCGGCTTTTGTGCAGGAAGGCGCGGAAGGCGCGGAAGGCGCGACCTCTGCGGGAATGGACAACTGCGCTGACCGCCCTGCGGATGATTTCTGAAGAGGCTCGTCAGCCACAGTCATATCTTGCAGCAGTGCGTTTATAGCAGCCTCGTTTCTGCCGCTATTAAGGTTGGCCTTACTTCGTCCCGACGGGCGAAGCATCCTCTCCTCATAGAAGGAAACATCCATGGTCAGCGGAATCAACCCCTCACTGGGCAGCTTTCAATACCCACCTCTGCAACAGGATGATGCAGAGCCCCAGCGTAAGAAACGCAGCATCGACACCACCCACATGCAGCTCAACGCCGCCGAGCCTGATGGCATGGCGACCAATGACCGACGCAAAAACAGAGGGGGTGGGCTCGACAGCCTGGGTCAAGGCAACCTTCTTTAACTAGCCGCGTACGAAGGGCAGTGCACGGCCCTTCGTACATCCCTCCTTAACAAAACCATCACATTCACTCGCTTAAACTCGCCGGTTCAATCCAACCTGGGGCCACTGTCTGCATGCCGCACTCCGACGCACTGCCCGCCGTATTGGCCGGCCCACTGCTGCGACGTCTCGAAGCTCGGCGCCTGGTGTTGTGGCTGGTAGGCAGTCGAGCACTGGCACTGACGCTGAAGCTGCACCTGCCGGCGCAAACACTGGAAATTCCCCTGGACCAATGCCAGGTGGTACCCGTGGGGCGCCAGGCGTTTATTCATTTGATCGATGTGGCGCTGGACGAAGCGCTGCCTTTGGACGTGGCGATCAGCTACGACCTGCTGTTTGACGACACCGGCATCGCCGACTGGGCACCGCACCTGCTGTACGCGAATGCTCAATACCCCAGTTTCGTGTTGCATAGCCGTATCCATCAGTTGGTGCACGGCTCATGCCGCAAACCCCATCACAGTGCCGACGAAGGATTGCTGTGCGTCGACCGTCTGCTGGCCGAGGCCAAAACCCCGGCCGAACGTCCGGCCTTGTTGATGATGAGCGGCGATCAGGTCTATGCCGACGATGTCGCCGGGCCGATGCTGCGGGCGATTCATGGGTTGATAGCACGGCTGGGCCTGTTCGATGAATACCTCGAAGGCGCTGTGGTCGATGACAGCGCCAGCCTCTATGGGCATCCCGCCAGTTATTATCACCGTGCCGATTTACTGCCGGCCCTGGACAGTAACGAGACCTTGCGCGAGCGCTTCTTTGGCGGCGTGAAAAAGCCGATTTTCACCAGCAGCACCGCCGACAACCACCTCGTGACCTTTGCCGAAGTCATCGCGATGTACCTGCTGGCGTGGTCGCCCACGCCCTGGACGCTGACCACGCTTCAGGGCCCGCCACTGAGCCTGGAACGACAGCAGCGCTACGCCCGCGAAGAGGTCCAGATCGAGCGATTCCGCGACAGCCTGCCCGGTGTCGCGCGGGTATTTGCCCACCTGTCGACCTTGATGATCTTTGACGACCATGACATCACCGACGACTGGAACCTCAGCGCCCAATGGGAAGAAACCGCCTACGGCCACCCCTTCTCCAAACGCATCATCGGCAACGCCCTGCTGGCCTACCTGTTATGCCAGGGCTGGGGCAACCAGCCGGATGCGTTTGTCGAACTGGTGAGCCAGACCCAAGCGTTGACCACCCAGGCCCAGGCCAACCACCTGGACGCAGCCGCGCAGGACGAATTACTCGATGCGCTGCGTAAATTCCAACACTGGCATTACGTACTGCCTACCACCCCCGCGTTGGTGGTGCTCGACACCCGCACCCGACGCTGGCGCAGCGAGTTCACTCTCAAGCAACCTTCCGGCCTGCTGGATTGGGAAGCCCTGAGCGAACTGCAGCAGGAGCTGCTCGACCACCCTTCGGCCATCATCGTCTCGCCTGCACCGGTTTTCGGCGTGAAGCTGATCGAGACCGTGCAAAAGGTATTCAGCTGGTGCGGTTACCCGCTGCTGGTAGACGCTGAAAACTGGATGGCCCATCGCGGCGCCGCCCAGGTGATTCTCAACATCTTCCGCCATTCCCGCACACCAGGTAACTACGTGATTCTGTCGGGCGACGTGCATTATTCGTTCGTCTACGAAGTGTTGATCCGCCACCGAAACGGTGGCCCCAGGATCTGGCAAATCACCAGCAGCGGCATCAAGAACGAATTCCCACCACGCCTGCTCGAATGGTTCGACCGTCTCAACCGCTGGCTCTACTCCCCACGCTCGCCGCTGAACTGGTTTACCCGGCGCCGCACCATGCAGGTGGTACCGCACATTCCGGAACATGCCGAAGCCGGCGAGCGGTTATGGAATTCAGCCGGGATCGGCCAAGTGTTTTTCAACGGGCAGGGCCAGCCTGAGGCGATTTACCAGCACAACGCGGATGGCAAGCCTCGGACGAAAATGATTGCGCCGCGCTCCTGAAACAGTCTGCCTGCCCTATTCAAAGGCCGCCAACCACGTTGTACAGTAGCGTCAGCCACGGAGTATCGGCGTCAACGAAAGCTGGCCTTGAAAGCCCGCTCATGCAGGAAGCGTGTAATGGACGATACACCCGGCACCGAACCGCTGCGTAATGACCTTGCCAATATCAGCACCGACATGTTGCATGCCATCATGGAACTGGTCAGCGACGGGATATGGGATTGGAATGCCAATACCGGGTTCGTCTACCGCAATCCCGGCTGGTACGAAATGCTTGGCTATCCGCGCCACTCCCTGGAAAACAGCGTATTCACCTGGGAAAGCGTGATCCATCCCGAGGATTATCCCCATGTGATGGCCGGATTTGATGACTATGTCTGCCAACGCGCGCCCCTGTACCGAGCCGAATACCGCTGTCGAAAATACGACGGCACGTACCTCTGGATCGAGGACCGTGGCTACATCATTGCGCGCAATCCCGACACTTCGGTAGCGCGCATGGTGGGCGCACACCGCGATATCCATGCACGCAAATGCTCGATTGAACGTCTTCAAAAGCGTAACCGCTCCCTTGAGACCTTGGTGCTCGAGCGCACCCTTGAATTGTCGCGCGTCAATCAGCAGTTGCAATTGCAACTGGTCGAAAACCGCTCCCTGGCCGAACGGGATGCCCTGACGCGCATCGCCAACCGTTATCGCCTGGAAAAAGTGATGCTCCAGGAGTGCGACCGCTCCGAGCGCTTTCGCTTGCCATTGGCGCTGGTGGCTATGGATATCGATGACTTCAAGCCGATCAATGACCGATATGGCCATGGCGTAGGCGACCAGACGCTGGTCCAGGTCGTGGAAGGCCTGGAAACCTGCGTACGTGCCGGTGATGTGCTGGCCCGCTGGGGCGGCGATGAATTTATGCTGGTCTTGCCCAACAGCACTCTGCAGACGGCGAAGGAACAGGCCGAACGTGTGCGCCACACAATCCAGAACCTGTTCGCCGTCGCTGATCCCAAGATAACCCTGAGCCTGGGCGTGGTGGAACGGCGGGCGGGGGAGTCACCGGCAGCCCTGATGGCGCGCGCCGATCAGGCGTTATATCGATCCAAGGCGGCGGGGAAGAATGGAGTCTCGGAATGAATGATCCCGACTTTTAATAATGACCCGGCGACTTTATTTCGTTTGCGGCAGAGGCGCTCACGCAGCTTAGATACACCGAGCCCATTACTGCCGAGTCAACGATTCATGAGCCGCGAAACGATCAGCCAATCGATTTCCATCGTCCATCCCATCAACCTCAGCCATGGTAAAAACGCTGAGGTCTGGGACACCGCAGGTAAACGCTATATCGATTTTATCGGCGGCATCGGCGTACTCAACCTCGGCCATTGTCACCCCGCCGTGGTGGACGCGATTCGTGAGCAGGCGACCAGACTCACCCACTACGCGTTCAACGCCGCGCCGCACATGCCCTACATCGATTTGATGGAGCGCCTGACCGCGTTTATTCCGGTGAGCTATCCGGTCAGCGGCATGCTCACCAACAGCGGCGCTGAGGCCGCGGAAAATGCCTTGAAGATTGTGCGCGGCGCCACTGGCCGCACGGCGGTGATTGCGTTTGACGGAGCGTTTCATGGGCGCACCCTGGCCACCCTCAACCTCAATGGCAAGGTCGCGCCGTACAAGCAAAAAGTCGGCGTATTGCCCGGCCCGGTGTATCACCTGCCCTACCCCAGCGCCGACAACGGCGTCACCTGTGCCGAAGCGCTGAAGGCTATGGACCGCCTGTTCAGCGTGGAAATCGACGTCAACGACGTAGCCTGTTTCATCATTGAACCGGTACAGGGCGAAGGCGGTTTCCTCGCCCTGGATACCGAATTCGCCCAGGCCCTGCGCCGTTTTTGTGACGAGAACGACATCCTGTTGATCGCCGACGAAATCCAGTCAGGTTTCGGTCGCACCGGGCAGCGATTCGCCTTCTCGCGCCTGGGCATTGAACCTGACCTGATCCTGCTTGGCAAAAGCATCGCCGGCGGTGTGCCGCTGGGGGCGGTGGTGGGACGCAAGGCACTGATGGACAACCTGCCCAAGGGCGGTCTGGGGGTACCTATTCCGGCAATCCCATCGCCTGCGCCGCCGCGCTGGCAACCCTCGATGTGATGACCGATGAACACCTGCAGGTATGGGGTTCCCGGCAGGAGGAGGCGATCGTGCGACGTTACCAAGCGTGGCGCGCACAGCACCTGTCGCCATATCTGGGCCGCCTCACCGGTGTCGGCGCGATGCGCGGCATTGAACTGGCGCATGCCGACGGCACGCCCGCCGCCAAGCAACTGACCCAATTGCTGAGCCTGGCGCGGGCTGCCGGCCTGCTGCTGATGCCCAGCGGCAAGTCACGGCATATCATCCGCTTGCTGGCACCGCTGACCATCGAGCCGGCCGTGCTGGAGGAAGGCCTGGATAAGCTCGAAGCGTGCCTCAAGCAGCTGGACTGATGCATGCGTCCACAAATTCGACCGCTGATAAGATGCCTCTTGTAGATATGTACGTATTTCTGTACGTTCAAAGCTTAAAACGAGGATGTTTTCATGGAAACTATCAACTACACCCATGCGCGTGCTCACCTGTCCGAAACCATGGACCGCGTTAATGAAGATCACATTCCACTGCTCCTGACCCGACAAAAAGGCGAACCGGTGGTGATGATCTCGTTGTCAGAATTCAATGCTCTCGAGGAAACAGCCTATTTATTGCGCTCGCCAAAAAATGCCGAACGCCTCATCAACTCAGTCAACAGCTTACGAGCCGGCAAAGCCAAGCCAAGGCAGTTGATTGAAGAATGAAAATACTCTTTACCCCTGAGGGCTGGGACGATTATCTGTGGTTTCAACAAAACGACAAGGCAGGGCTCAAGCGTATAAACCTGCTCATCAAAGCGATTCAAAGAGACCCATTTGAAGGTGTTGGAAAACCTGAGCCCCTCAAACACAACCTGAGCGGCTACTGGTCTCGGCGAATCACAGCAGAGCATCGTTTGGTGTATGGCATCGAGGAGGATGAAGTACAGATCCTCATGTGCCGTTATCACTACTGACCGGGTCCACCTTCAGAAGGCGCCTTGACCTGACTCCCCGGCCCCCTGAAAATGCCCGACGCTTTTTTGTCTCTCCCCGTTTACTGAAGTAGTGAAATTTCAATGTCCGATGCGTACACCGCTGAATCCGCCGAAGCCTCCGTCGTCGTCTCGCACGCCAAAGCCGAGTATGAAAACGCCATCAATCTTTCACAGCATGTGCCAGCGGCCAAGATCATCAGCGAAATGGTGCTGGACGCGTTTCACACTTCCAAGGAAAGCGACCAGATCCGCGAGTTGCGCGTGGCCATTCGTCAGGCCCATGACGCCTTCGACGATGACAAAGCCTACGACCTCATGGGCCAGCTCAAGCAATTGAAGGACGCCGAAGCCGCCGACAACGCTGCCCTGGAAGACCTGAGCAGCAAGTTCTCCATCAGCCGCCTGCTGTCCAGCTTCAAGGACGACCCTGAATTCCAGGAGCTGGTCTACGGCCTGGCCCTCAAGGTGCTGAACCAGTCGCACCAGGCCATCAGCAACCCGAGCGCCGGCAAGGGCAAGGCCGCACGCGCCAAGAAGGACGCCGAGGTGTTTGTGATCAGCAAGGATGGCATCAGCGTCACCCTGCCGCTGCGCACGCCGCGTTCCAAGCTCAATGTGGACCGCGAAGCGCTGGAGTTCCTGGGCCTTACCTTTGTAGGTGAAGACAACGAGGCGGAGCTGGAAAGTGACACCTTCGTTGACAACAGCGGCGTGGAGCAGCCGGTCACGCGCAAGAGCATTGTGACCGCACTGCAACAGCAAAGCGCTTTTGACGGTTACTCCATCGCCGCCCAGTAAATGCCGAAGCTATAGGCTGCGCAGGATGACCAGCGCCTGCTCGACCTGGGCGAGGGTGATATGCCGGCCCACCGAGGCACGCACGAAGTGGCTGACTCCCAGGTCCTTGAGCAGCAACGGAGTATGGGCGGCAGTGCCTGCCCAGAGGTTGAGCCCCAGCGCGCGGGCCTGGTCAACAAATGCCTTGGCCGGCACGTTATGCGGCACGAACGAGACAATCCCGGTCTGTTCGAACTGGTCACACATCAGCGTTAACTGCGGCAGGCGCCGCAACGCCTGCGCCAGCAGCGCATAGGGCTCCGTGCTCACCTGCCCGCCGCCTACTTGCAGGTATTCCTGCACCGCCGTGTGCAAACCCACCAGGGCCGAAAGGCTCTTTTCTGCGATCTCCAGCACCCGAGCGCCGGACGCATCCACCTGGTTGACCTGGCCATCGGTGCTGGCGGCGTGCAGGTCTGCAAAATTCAGCTGCAATTGGCCCAGCAGGCGTGGCGACACATAAGCAATCCCGCTGCCACGGGGCCCGCAGAGAAACTTACGCCCCGCGCCTGTCAATAAATCACAGTGCATATCACGCACGTCCAGCGGCAACTGCCCCAGCGATTGGCACGCATCCACCACATACAGTGCGTTCGAACCCTTGAGCAGCGCACCCAGCGCTTCCACCGGATTGATCACCCCGCAGCACGACGGCAGGTGCGACACGCTGACAAGAAACACATCGTCGTCCAGATGACGCCGCACCCAATCCAGGTCCAGCGGGCTGGTGGCCGTGGTTGGAATCACTTCAACGCGAATCTCACGCGAGAGCTTGAGGTAGTTGAAAAAGATCAGGTTCGCGGCGTATTCCGAGGTCGACACCCACACCCGCTTACCTCGGGGAAATTGCAGCTTGCCGAGAATGCTGGTCCAGGCCTCGGTGGCGCTGCTGAAAAAGCCAATCTGCGCAGGCTCTGCATTCAACAGCTTGGCCACCAGGCGGTACAGGTCGTCGTTGAGCAGCGCCTCGTAGGCCAGCTCGGTTTCATAGCTGCCCATTTGCGCTTCTGTGGCGGTAAAACTCTGGATCGCATTCAGCGTGGCCGGTGACATCAGGCCCGCGCCAGCGGTGTTCAGATGAATCCTGTTCATTTCATGCTTCCTTGTTCCACAAGACAGCCGAGCCTTTCATCACGCCTACCGCCACCGCGAACAGCAGCAATATCGTGCCCGCCAGCAGCCACGGCGAAGGCAGCGAGGGCTGTGACACCAGCATGAACGCCAGCGAAGGCGTGATCATTACGCCGATGTTCACCCCCGCCGAGTAATAGCCGAGGTTGCGGTCCACGGTGTGACGGCTGGAGATACTGCTGACGTAATGGGTGATGCCGGGAAAGACGATCATCTCGCCCAGGCTCCAGAGCACGGTAGCCGCCAGCAACAGCGCGCCGACCTGGCTGAAGCCCATCAGGAAAAACCCCACGCCGGCTACCAAGAACCCGGCCACCAGCGAGCGGCTGCTCGACAGGTGCGACATACGTTGGTTGATCGGCACTTCGAACAGAATCACCAGCAGTGCATTGATGAAAAAGATGATCCCGACGTAGTACGCCGGCAACTCGGTGTAATTGATGATGTAGGCCGACAGAAACGTCGGCGGCAGCGCATACGCCACGTGCACCGGCAATGCCGCCAGCAAAATCACCAGCAAGCGCGAGCGCTCGTGCACTGCGCTCTCCGGCAAGCCGTTGCCCTTGCTGACGACGGCAGCCCCTTGGGCCACCGGCACCGCTCGCCCGAACCGCAGGCAGGCAACGAAGGCCACCAGGGACAACGCCGCGTTGAGGTAGAACACCGCGTCGGCGTTACTCAAGAAAATCAGGCTGCCCAACAGCGGCCCGATCGCCATGCCGATGTTGATCGCCAAACGGTTGCAAGAGAACGCCACTTTGCGCGATTCACTGCTGCTGTGGGTGACCGTTTCGGAGAACGTCGCCGGCGTGAATGCCTCGTAACAGGCCCCCCATAGAAACGACAGCACAAACAGCAGCGCCGTGTTATCCACCGAAGGAATGATCAGCAGCAGCAGCGCGTTAAGCAGCAACGAGCCGAGGATCACCCGATTGGCGGAAAACCGCTTGATCACCCCGCCGATGATCAAGTCCACAAACAGTGCGCCCGCGCCATAAACGCCCACCAGCAACCCTGCGGTTGCCGCCGACACGGCGTGCTGATGAATCAGGTAAGCCGCATAGAAAGGGAACGCCATGGTGCCCATGCGGAACACCAGGGTGATCAGGAACAGCAACTGCAAGCGAGCGTTGAGCCCGCGCAATGCGCGATAAGTGCCTATCATCAGCGAATCACATAGACGTTGTCTTTGTACTGGCGGATCTGCTCGTAATCCTGGTCGATAGTGCCCTGGCTATCCGATACCAGAAACACCCGCAGCGGGCTGCTGAGCAGGTCCACGGTCTTTTTCATCAGCTTGCCGGCCTTGTATTTGACGCTCAGCTTATGCACCGAAGGCAACGCCTCGATCCGGTGGATGGCCGATTCATTGAAGCCGGTAACCTCGCCTTGCAGCGTGGTGTCGGTGTTGATGACACAGGCCTCCTTGAGCTTGTGGTAGCGCTTGCCGGCGTAGTTGGCCTTGAACGCCTCACCGTCGCAGTATGCCAGGTAGGTGAGCTGCGCCTGGTTGCCGCCCAGGCTGATGTCATGGAACCTTGGTTCCATGTTGCCGTTCAGGCGAGCACCGACTTCCACCAGCGCGGGGCCGGCTTCGGTGAGGATCACTTCCGAATGGGCCGGGCCGTTATCGATACCCAGCGCCTTGAGCGCCTTCACGATGTAGTCCACCAGCACGTTGGCCTCGGCGCTGTCCGGGGCAATCAGCACGTCGCGGTCGTAGATGTTCTTGCCGCCGCTGATTTCACGCTTCACATAGCGCCAGATCCCGCACACGTAAGTCTGCCCATCGCGGCTGACGGTATCGACGATGTACTCCGGGCCCTTGAGGTAAGACTGACAAAGAATTTCCGTGTTGGGCAGGCCGAAGATATCCGGGTTGGACACCACCTCCTCACAGGCGCGCTTGACGTCCTCGAGGTTGTGGCAGATCGAAACCCCGTCGGTAGATGCCGAACTCAGCGGTTTGATCACGCAGGGAAACACCTGACCGGCCTCGACCCAGGCCAGCAGCTCGGCGGGGTCCGAGGATTTGATCTGGCGTGCGGTCAACAGGCCTGCGGCGGCGACTTTGTTGATCATTTCAAACTTGTCGCGGCGAGCGCGTGAGCCTGCACTGCCGTTGGAGGTGGACAGTTGCAACTGTTCACTCAAGTAATCGGCGAATGGCACGCCCGGCTCCTGGCCGGCAATGACGGCGACTACGTTGAACTCACGCAAGCGTCGCACTATATCCTCGGCGTTGTCGTTGAGTGCCAGGTTGTGCTCGAACTCAGACAGGTTCGGCCCGAGCATGCTTGGCATCAGCTCGGGTGTACTCTGTACATGGATCAGGCTGAAACCGGCATCCCGGAAATACTGCGGCAGGAAATTACCGCTCGAGTAGACATCCACCAATGCGACGTACTGCTTCATAAGAATGTCCTTTTTCAGTAATGAGTGGCGGTTTCAGAGGCCCGTGGCGAAGCCACGTCATCCAGCGCCAGGAAAATGTTCTGCGGAAACTCAGCCACACGGTGCAACAGGTGCAAGTACCAGTTGGTGCCGTAAACCGCCGACACCCGGGCCTTGACCTGGCCCTGGTCTTTTACCGCCTTGATCAGCTCAGGGCGCACGCCGTGGAGCATCTCCAGCTCACCTCGGTCAGCGATGCGGCTGGTGAGGATTTCTTCAACCAGCAGCGGGTCCTGGGTGGCGAAAGCAAACTGCCCGCGGCCACCATTGATCCGGTCCAGCAGCCCCAGGTAACGCTCGTTGAGCGCCTCGCCACGGGGCAAGGCAATGGCGGCAGGCTCAGCATAGACGCCTTTGACCAGGCGCACCTTGCAGCCGGTTTCCAGCACCGCTCCCAGGTCATCCGGGGTTCGGTTCAACTGCGCCTGAAGGGTGATGCCCACGTTGGGAAAACGCCCGCTCAGGTGCAGGAAGATCTCGAGGATCGAATCCGTCCATTGGGAGCGCTCCATGCTGATGATCACGCCGACATCCTTATCGGCTGCATGGGCCAGGATCTTCGAGCAGTTCTCGACTGCCAGCTCGCGGGAAATGATGGTACCGACGTTCGACAAATCGAACCCCAACTGAGGAGGTTCGCCGAGCTTGGGATGCTGGGCGATCAAGTCGATCAGCTGCAGGTATTCATCGGTTGCCGTGGTCACCTCGGCCAGCGTCGTCGCTTCCTCGCCGACGAACTCGACACCGGTGCGATAGCCTTTGGCCAACAGGGCCCCAAGCTTGTCGAGCATCTCCAGGCGATCTTCGGAAATGATGTAGCGAAGCGCCGCAGGTCGCAGGAAATCACGCAGCGTCTCGCTCTCCAGGAACAAGTCACGGTAGGTCTTGTTCGCCGCCAGTTTCTTCAGGGCCAGGGTTGCCAGCAGGCTGTTATCTGTCGTGTTCATGGCATTAAACCCCGTAGGACTGGTTGAGCATGCGACGTGCGAAACTCGAATCGTCGGTGTGGTTGGCGATCTTGTGGGCGCGGAATTTGGCCGCGTAACTGAGCAGGGTTTCCTTGTGGCGGCTATGCCGGTCACGGGTAAAAATCCCCGCCCACAGGTTGTCCCAGCGTGCGTACTCGGGGTGCGACATCAGCAGCTTATGGGCCTTGCGCATGTTCCAGTGGGGAATTGACGGGTGCAGGTGGTGCACAAGGTGGTAGTTATCGTCGTGGCGGCCGAAAAAGAAGTTTTCCAGCGCGTTGCCTTTACGGTTACGGGTCAGCAGCAGCTTTTCGCTTTCAACGGCGGGCAACGGATAGTGCTCGGCCAGCTCGATGATCCAGCCCACAGCCACGGCGGCCGTGAACAGCGGCACGAACCAGAACAGCACCAGTTCAACCGCAAGGCCAAACCAGGCAACCACTGCAAAAATCACTGCCCAGTAGGCCCACATCAGCACGCGTTCCTTGCGGATGCGTGCGTCCTGGCCCTGGAGCCGGTCCTTGACGATGTACTTGATGTATTGAAGGGTGCGGTAACCCGATAACGCCATCACCACGTTCTTCAGGAAGAACTCGCGCTCGCTTTGCTGGAGGTCGTACAGGCCGCACTTGAGATGGAAATTGTAGTCCGGGTCTTTTTCCGGGTGCCCCAGGTGCACATGGTGGTTTTTGACGTGCGAGGTGCTGTAGGACTGGTAAAGATGGAAGATCAGGTACCCCGAGAGAAAGGTACCGGCAAACCAGTTGATCGCCCGGTTTTTCGCCAACAGTTTGTGACTTGACTCGTGCAACACGTTCGCCAGGGCACGTTGAGTGGTGCCGATGAGAAACAGCGAAACGGGATAAAACCAATAGCTGACGCCCACGGACAGATAAATGGCAAAGGCGATGATTGAATAATCCTTACCCAGTGCGATGGCCCAATGGTAGTTATCTTTCTTGCACAGGTGCTTGAGCATCCCGAAGGTTTCACGGGAAATACCCGCAGTGTTTTGGCCACCTGGCTCTTTGTTTTTATCGACCAGCATAATCACTCCATAATTAAGCGGCACGCTGCAACACTCGCATCGCGCGGAGCGACGATGTTTTTTCGGGTGTTGCGGCTATTGTTTTTTTGCCTGAGCTAAACTCATTGGCTGCAAAAAAACTAAAGCACCGCTTGAAAGTGAACAAGCTGCCCTTTTAGACAGGTAGCGCCAAATCACACACGCACGCGCACGCCCGCCGGTAATAAATCATCGGAGGGCGTGGCAATGGGGAAAGAAGTACCGGCGAATCAGGCCTGTTCGCGGATATAGCCCAGCTGCAAGGCTTTGCGAATGGCGGACTTGCCGTTGGGCACACTCAGCTTGCTGAAGATATTCTTCATATGGAACTTGACCGTACGCGGGCTCATTGAGACCAGAAGCGCTATTTCGTTGTAGGTCTTGCCCTGACTGGTCCAGGACAACACCTGCGTTTCCCGAGGTGTCAGCACGGTTTCCGGTACAACCGGCGGGAGCACGGTGGTGCTTTCCAACGCCTCGTCGTAAACCGAGACCAGCAGCATCTGCAGTTCACTTTTGTTGGCCAGCACTCGCTCGCGAAACTGTTGATGTTCGCCAAAGCTGCACAGGTTGAGGATGGAATAAAAGCCCCGGTTACCATGCACGATAAAACTGGCGCCCTCGCCGACGGGGGCACAGGGCCCTGGCACCGGGACCGCGTCTGCAGCGGGCGCAAGGATGTTTTCATCGCTCCAGAAAAACGGTTTTATGCGGCGTTTGGACAAGGATAGCAATTGACCGCGTTGGTAAAAGTCATCTGCAGCGTCACCACGTTCCAGCGCGTCGGGGTAGTTAGTGATGATTTCCGCTTCATCCAGCGTCGGCCCACACTGATAGACCTCGAAATGCCCGAGGCCGCGTCGGCTCAGCTCAACATCGAGCAATTGGCGCACATCGGTGGGCTGCATGAGCGTATTGTTATTGGCTTGACCATCGCTTCGCATGACTATCGTCCCTGATGAGTGACAACGGGTGAGGTTAGCGACCTGACCGGAGTGCTTCAATCCGTAAGCTTCCGATCAAAATCGACCTACACCGTAGGAAAATTCCTCTATACCAGGGAAAGAATGAAACATGCCTACCAACCTTGTCCAGTGCTTCCAGCGCTGAGCCGACCGCGAGCAGGCGCAGCAGTGTCTGGTCAGGCTATCTGTGTTGCAAACACCTCGCGAAACCGCTGCATTTGCTGCTTATTACCTACCGTCACCCGCACCCACTGCGGCCAATCCTTCCAGACACGTCCTACCAGCACATTCTGCGCAGCCAGGCGCGCAACCACCTGCTCTGCCGGCTGCTTGACGTCGATCATGAAGCAATTGCTCTGGGAAGCCGTGCAGCTATAGCCCCGGCCCTTCAGCCAAGCGATGGTCTCGTCACGCACGCCGGCATTGAGCGCCTTGCGCTGGCCCAGCAGCTTGACGTCTTCCAGGCTGGCATGGGCACCCAGCAGGCTGGCACCGGCCGGCACATTGTCGCCGCCAAACACCGCGAGGCGCTCCAGCAGCGAGGGATGGCCGATCGCCAAACCGAGGCGCGCACCGGCCATGCCGTAAATTTTCGAGAAGGTGCGCAGTACCAGCAGATCGTCATGGTCCTTGATCCAACTCACGCAACTGGGGGCGTCGCAGAAGTCGATATAGGCTTCGTCCACCACCAGCACGCTGCCTTTGGGTTTGTTCGCCAGCGCCTGACGGATAGCCTCGGTCGGCGTCAGGGTGCCGGTCGGGTTATTGGGGTTGCACAGGTACAGCATGCCGGCCTGGGGATCAGCCGCGAGCATCGCCGGTACATCATGGGCATGCTGGGTATCAAGGCTGACTTCGTGTACCGGCGCCTTGTTCGATTCGGCCGCCTGGCGCGGAACTTCATAGGACGGCGTGGCCATCACCAGGCCACGGGTTGGGTGGGTGAATGCCAATACGGCATAGCGCAACGCGGCCATGGAGCCGGCAAACACCGCCACATTGTCTTCGCTGATGCCTTGTTGTTGGGCAAACAGCGCAGCCAGCGCGTACATGTGCGGGTAGGGATAACGCCCGGCTGCCGCACTACCACGCTGCATCGCCTCAAGCGCCGCTTTCGACGGCCCATATGGGCTTTCGTTGTAGTTGAGCAATACATCGTCAGAGGCCGCCGGCGCAGGGCTTGCGACTGCCCAATCGAGATGCCCGAGCACAGGCAAGGCCGCGCCCAGGGCGAGAAGGGATCGACGACTGACGCTGACCATGGTGACTACTCCTTGTAGGCGGACGGGGGATTCGTACGGGTCATACAGAAGAGTATGACGAGGAGAATGTCGCCCGATTTAGCACCACCGGATTAGCCAACCCGCGTTTGCCAGTAACGCGAAACTTATGGGGAAGGGGGCTTGCCCCCGATGAGCATAGGTATATACACAAGTTTGGCACGGCCCTGAACCTGTGGCGGCCCAGGAGCCGAAGCCTCTCTAACTGATGCCGCGCGATCCAAATGTGGGAGGGGGCTTGCCCCCGATGGCGGCCTGACAGCCGACCAGGATGCTGGATCAGGGCGAGTACATATCCGTTGCTGCGGTAACGGCGGCTTAGGGTTCCGCCCTTACGGCGTCTCACTTTTGAAAAGCGCAAAAGTAAGCAAAACGCTCTTGCCCCACCACTCGGCACCTCGCCTAGGCTCGGTGTGCCCGTAATCCGACAGTGATTTGGGGGGCCGCCGCCACGCGCCATCCATGGCGCGGGGCGGCTAAACCGGCATCCCTGCCGGTTTACCCCCCAAATCACTATCGGATTCCGGCCAGCGTGGTTTAACGGGGCGCTTAAGATCAAGAGCAAGATCAAGAGCGGCTCGCTTCGCATCGTGGTTACTGTTGGCTGCTATAAAGTTGTGTAGATACCTATGCTCATCGGGGGCAAGCCCCCTCCCACATTTTGATCGTCCTCTATCAGGTACACCTCACCTGGCTCTGGATCGAGTTATTTCAACTGCAACTTGTGCTTCAGGCTTTGCATCACATCCGCCTTGTTCTGCAGGTACTCATTCAAGCCCCGCGCGCGCAGGTTGCACGCGTCACACTCGCCACAGCCGGTGCCAATGACGCCGTTGTAGCAGGTCAGCGTCTGCTCGCGCACCAGCTCCAGTTGCCCGTGGTAATCGGCCAGGGCCCAGGTCTCGGCCTTGTTCAGCCACATCAACGGGGTGTCGAGACGCACGTCGTATTCCATGCCCAGCTTGAGCGCCTGGTTCAGTGCCTTGACGAACTCGTCACGGCAATCCGGATATCCCGAGAAGTCGGTTTCGCACACGCCGGTGATGACGGTCTCAGCCTTCACTTGATAGGCGTAGATCGCGGCCAGGGTCAGGAACAGGATATTGCGCCCCGGCACGAAGGTGCTCGGCAGGCTTTCGCCTGAGCTGTTCACGGTCGGCACCGGAATGTTGTCACGGGTGAGGCTGCTGATCGCCAGTTCATTGAGCAGCGACACGTCCATCACTTTGTGCACGGTGGCGCCCAATTCCCTGGCCAACTGCCGGGCGACTTCGATTTCCGCCACATGGCGCTGACCATAATCGAAGGTGATGCAGTGCACTTCGTCATACAGCTTCAGCGCCTGGATCAGGCAGGTGGTCGAATCCTGCCCGCCACTGAACACCATCACGGCTTTTTTACTCATTGCTTTGCTTCCTGCCTTAGAAGAATGGGGAATAGTTTAAAGGCCACTCAATAAAAAACCCCGCGCTCTTTCGAAGGCGGGGTTTTTCACTGCCAGACCACTCAGGGGGCGTACGTCAGCAACAGCTCTTTCGGCACTTGGAAATCCAGGGACATCATCACGCTGAGCGCGGTGATGGTGAAGATCGAGAACACGAACAGCTTGCGCGCCCAGACGGTGTCATCCACCGCCTTGTAGCCGGTCCAGGCCATGTACAACCAGTACATGCCCATGGCCGCGGCGACGGCGAGGTAGCTCATGCCGGCGTAGCCGCTGAAGGTCAACATCAAGGTCGCCACGAGGAAGGCCAGGATGTAGAGCAGAATGTGTTTCTTGGCCACCTGGATGCCACGCTTGACCGGCAGAACCGGAATCGACGCAGCCAGGTAGTCATTGAAGCGGAAAATCGCGATGGCGTAGGAATGCGGCATCTGCCACAGGCTGAACATCACCAGCAGCACCAGCGCGGCCATGTCGAAGCTATTGGTTACAGCCACATAACCAATCACCGGCGGCATCGCCCCCGACAGACTGCCCACCAGCGTGCCGTGTACCGACTTGCGCTTGAGGTAGAGGCTGTAGAGGCCGACGTAGATGACAAAACCGATTACGGCAAACAGCGCCGCCAACGGGTTGGCCACCTTGTACAACAACACCACGCCCGCAACACCCAGGACGGTCGCGAAAATCAGTGCCAGCTTCAGGGAGATAAGGCCCTGGACCAGCACGCGATTCTTGGTGCGCTCCATCTTGACGTCGATGTCACGGTCGATGCAGTTGTTGAACACGCATCCGGAAGCTACCACCAGGGACGTGCCGATCATTGCAGCCAGGAAGATGGCCAGATCGACATGTCCCTTGGAGGCCAGGAAGAAACCGCCCGCCACAGAAAGCACGTTACCGAAAATGATCCCCGGTTTGGTGATTTGGATAAAGTGCTTAAGCGACATCGGGTTTTACCTCACTTCGCCATCATGTAGGTGTGGATGCTGAACATGATCCACAGCGACAGACCAACCAGCAGAACGATCACCAGGCCTGCGAACACGAACGCAATCACGTTCTCGCGCTGCTCTTTGGAACGATCCAGGTGCAGGAAGTACACCAGGTGAACCAGGACCTGAATCACCGCGAACGCCAACACGATCATCAAGGTGATCGACTTCGGCAGGGTTGGGTACATCACCAGGCCGAACGGGATCAGGGTCAGGATGACCGACAGAATAAAGCCGATGGCGTAAGACTTTACGCTGCCGTGGCTTGAATCGTGGCTGTCATGGGAGTGTGCATTAGCCATTACAGAGTCCCCATCAAGTAAACGACGGTGAATACGCAGATCCAGACCACGTCCAGGAAGTGCCAGAACAGGCTCAGGCAGCTCAGGCGGGTCTTGTTGGTGTTGGTCAGGCCGTGCTTATTAACCTGATACATCATCACCGCCATCCACAGCAGGCCGGCGGATACGTGCAGACCGTGGGTGCCGACCAGCGTGAAGAACGCCGACAGGAAACCGGAACGGTGCGGGCCGTAGCCTTCGGAGATCAGCAGGTGGAACTCGTTGATCTCCATGCCGATGAAGCCCAGGCCGAACAGGAAGGTCAGTGCCAACCAGCTCAGCACGCCTTTCTTGTTGCCTTTGTAGAAGGCCAACATGGCGAAGCCGTAGGTGATCGAACTGAACAACAGCAAGGCGGTTTCGCCGAGCACGTAAGGCAGTTCGAAGATGTCGTGGCCCGACGGGCCACCCGCTACGTTGTTTACCAGTACCGCGTACACCGCGAAGATCGACGCAAACAAGATGCAGTCGGTCATCAGGTAGAGCCAGAAACCGAAGACGGTTATTGGCCCCGAGTCGTGGTGATGGTCATCGTGCCCATGGTCATCGACATGGGCGTGTCCAGCATTGGTCACTAAGTTCGACATGGTTTAAGCCTGTTCCAACGAGGTTTCTACACGGTTGGCCGGGATCTTCTTCTCGGCTACCAGGCGAGCGTGCTGCTCGGCTTCGATGCGTTCGATCGTTTCGACCGGCACCATGTAGCCTTGATCATCACGGGCAGCGTGAATGATGAAGTAACCGATAGTGCCCACCAGGCTCGCGATTGCCAGCCACCAGATGTGCCAGATCATCGCGAAACCGAACACAGTCAACAGCGCACCCATCACCACGCCAGTGGCGGTGTTGTTTGGCATGTGGATCGGCTCGTAGTGCTTGGGTTGCTGGTACGCAGTACCGTCTTCCTTGGCTTCGGTGAACGCATCGATGGTGTTCGCGGTAGGAATCACGGCGAAGTTGTAGAACGGCGGTGGCGACGAGGTCGACCATTCCAGGGTGTGGCCATTCCACGGGTCGCCCGATTCGCACAGGTTCTGCTTGCGATCACGCACGCTGACATACAGCTGGATCAGCTGGCAGGCGATGCCCACAGCGATCATCACCGCACCGAACATGGCGACGTACAGGTACGGCACCCACTCAGGGTTGGTGGTGGCGTTCAGACGACGGGTCATGCCCATGAAGCCCAGTGCATAGAGCGGCATGAACGCGACGAAGAAGCCCGAGATCCAGAACCAGAATGCAGCCTTGCCCCAACCTTCGTGCAGCTTGAAGCCGAACGCTTTCGGGAAGTAGAAGCTGAAACCAGCGATGTAGCCGAATACCGCACCACCGATGATCACGTTGTGGAAGTGAGCGATCACGAACAGGCTGTTGTGCAGCACGAAGTCAGCACCCGGGATGGCCAGCAGTACGCCGGTCATGCCGCCGATGGCGAAGGTCACCATGAAGCCCAGGGTCCACAGGACCTGGCTGGTCATGCGCAGACGACCGTGGTAGATGGTGAACAGCCAGTTGAATAGCTTCACCCCCGTCGGGATGGAAATCAGCATCGTCGCCAGGCCGAAGAAGGCGTTGACGCTGGCCCCCGAACCCATGGTGAAGAAGTGGTGCAGCCACACCATGAAGCCCAGTACCGAGATCGCGCCCGATGCATAAACCATCGAGTGGTGACCGAACAGGCGCTTGCCGGTAAAGGTCGAGATCACTTCGGAGAAGATACCGAACGCTGGCAGGATCAGGATGTACACCTCAGGGTGACCCCATGCCCAGAACAGGTTCACGTACATCATTGGATTGCCACCAAGTTCATTGGTGAAAATGTGGAAATCCAGGTAACGGTCAAGCGACAGCAGCGCCATGGTAGCGGCCAGGATCGGGAACGAAGCCACGATCAGCACGTTTGCCCAGGTGCAGGTCCAGGTGAAGATCGGCATGTCCATCAGTTTCATGCCAGGGGCGCGCATTTTCAGCACGGTGGCCAGGAAGTTGACCCCCGTCAATGTCGTCCCGAGTCCTGATAACTGTAGCGCCCAGATGTAATAGTCCACACCCACGCCCGGACTGTATTGCAGGCCCGACAATGGCGGATACGCAACCCAACCGGTCTTGGCGAATTCGCCGACGCCCAGGGACACGTTGATCAGCACAACGCCCGATACCAGCAGCCAGAAGCTCAGGGAGTTCAGGAACGGGTAGGCAACGTCACGCGCACCGATCTGCAGCGGCAAGGCCAGGTTCATCAAGCCGGTGAAGAATGGCATCGCCATGAAGATGATCATGATCACACCGTGGGCGGTGAAGATCTGGTCATAGTGTTCAGGTGGCAGGTAGCCAGGCGAACCCTCGGTGGCCATGGCCAACTGGGTACGCATCATGATGGCGTCGGCAAAACCACGCAGCAGCATGACCATGGCAACGATGACGTACATGACGCCGATTTTCTTGTGGTCGACCGAAGTCAGCCACTCGGTCCACAGGTAGGTCCACTTCTTGAAGTAGGTGATACCCGCAAACAGTGCCAGACCACCCAGCGCGATCATGGCGATGGTAATCATCACAATCGGCTCGTGGAAAGGGACCGCGTCCCAACTTAATTTACCAAACATCGTTTACTCCTCTGCCCCAGCAGTTGAATGCGCGCCTGTGTCAGAACCTTCAACCACGGCCACTTCTTTCTTCTCGTGCTTGACCGGCTTGCCTGGCTTCATACCTTCGTACTTGTCGACGATTTTCTGAAACAGGTTCGGCTCAAACGCGGAGTACAGGGCGACAGGGTTGTTCTGGCTTGGTTTGGTCAGGGCGTCGTATTCAGCTTGATCAAGCTGTTTAGGTGCGGCCTTGACTTCGGCTACCCAGGCGTCAAATTCTTCCTGGCTCGTCGAGATCGCTTTGAATTTCATGCCTGTGAAGCCAGCGCCGCTGTAGTTGGCGGAGATGCCTTCCATTTCAGCTTTCTGGTTGGCGATCAGGTGCAGCTTGGTCTGCATGCCTGCCATCGCATAGATCTGGCCGCCCAGGGCTGGGATGAAGAACGAGTTCATCACGGCGTCGGAGGTGATCTTGAAGTTAAGCGGAGTGTGCTCCGGGAACCGAATCTGGTTCACAGTGGCGATACCCAGGTCCGGGTAGATGAACAGCCACTTCCAGTCCAGCGCGACCACTTCGATGTTGATCGGCTTGACGTCGGATTCCAGCGGACGGTACGGGTCCAGTGCATGGGTGGACTTGTAGGTCACATAACCCAGGGCAATGATGATGAGGATCGGGACCAGCCACACCGCGATTTCGATCTTGGTGGAGTGCGACCACTTCGGCGCGTAGGTAGCGCTGGTGTTGGACGCGCGGTATTTCCAGGCGAAGGCGAAGGTCATGATGATCACAGGGATCACGACCAGCAGCATCAGCAGGGTGGCGGTGATGATCAGGTTTCGTTCATCCAGACCGACCTGTCCTTTTGGGTCGAGCAAGGTCCACTTGCAGCCTCCCAGCATTAACATCATGCCAAGCAGCGGCAAAAAGCCTAGTAATCGGGGGTACCTGTTTTTACTCATCTCACGACCTCTAAAGCAGCTTGCGCAATGCAGTTGGGTTTTGATCGCCAACACTTCACCCTGCCAAGGGTTGGCATTTCTCTTCGATTGAATAAGAGCCTGCCCGTTACGTCATAGCTGTACGTCGCACGGACCTGCGGTGAGTTCTTATTCGATTTCGTGGCTAAAGGCCTTGTTACAGACCAATTCCATTTGGTGCGGAAAGTTGAAAGGCTGCCGGAACCTGGGATCGCACAGAGCCTTCCATCTGCTCCTCGACCGCTCCAATGCTCAAATATTGAACAGCACCGGACATTCAGTGCGGGCGATTGTAGTTAGCTAGCGATGTATAAACCATGTCTGATAAAGAAATAATTTTTATCGATTACAGCAATAATACTTCACCATTCCTGCAAGGGTTCGCGATGTTATCGCGTTCAATTCTCAACAAAAACCACAAAAATTGCGTTGTTATTGGGCAGATTGCCACTCCCCTTACGCTGTGTAAGGGCATGGCAAACGAGGTAAAGTCCCCATAAAACAAGGCATTTGCAGAGCGCTCATGGGCTCAAACCTCGCGCGCCCGGCGGGGTCTTTCAAACCACGAATTGACAGCACGTTTTGTGCCCCGGATGCAAATTCGGCAGCCGGTTCGGCCATTCAGAAATGCCCTGCGACAGCCTCCGTGTGACAACATGTCGCACGCTGCGCGCACTATTCGTTGCCGCTCGTCACGGCTCTTTCACAAATCCCTACACACAAAAACGCCCCGGCCCTCACTCAAGGAGACCGGGGCGTTTTAGTGAACGGGTTCAGGCTTTGGGGTGACGATTACGATAGATGCACAGGGGTACCAGGATCGCCGTCAGCACGAACGCGACCAACGCCCATTGCGCCAGGGACAGGCCGAGGATCGGCGGATAGGGCGTGCTGCAGAAACCATCGACCTGAAAGCCCAGGGGAAACACTTTGGCCAGGGGCAGGTCATCGACGATCGGCTGCAACACATCGATGCCGCAGCTGACCTGAGGGAAGAACTGGGTGTACACATGATGACCGGCGGCAGCCACACCGCCCAGGGCGCTGAGGACCACCAACCCTTCAAAGAACGTGACCGCCCCCTTGCTGCGCATGGCAGCGCCGAGGAACGCGAAGATCGCGATCAACAGCAAGGCATAGCGTTGCAGGATGCATAGCGGGCATGGCGCTTCGCCCAGCACCACTTGCATGTACAGCGCTCCGCCGATCAGCGCCAGGCAGATGATGCCCAGCAACACCAGAAAGCGCCGCTCCCTGCCCAAACGCAAATCGTCACTCATCTCTGGTTTCCTTTGTCTGTTTGCCCAATGGCAACAAGTTTACACACAGGCACCCGTTAAAACAGAGAGAGGTTAACAACGGATTAATCAGGAAAAAGAAGAGCTAAATGTGGGAGGGGGCTTGCTCCCGATAGCGGTGGATCAGTCAGCTTGGCTGTCACTGACATACCGCTATCGGGAGCAAGCCCCCTCCCACACTGGTTCACTGTTGCTGTGAAGAACTTACTCCAGGGCAGCAGCCGGACCGAAGAATTCGTAGCGGCTTTGTTTCTCGGGCACACCCAGGGCCTTGAGGTGGCGCTTGATCGCCGCCATGAAGCCTTTAGGCCCCAGGAAGTACGCATCGATGTCGCGCGCCTCGGGCAACCACGCCGCCAGTTGTTCCTGGCTCAGCAGGCCGACCTTGTCCGCCGCCGGGCTTACGCCGTCATCCTCGGCATAGCAGTAGAAGCGCTTGAGCTGCGGGTGCCTCGCCGCCAGCGCGTCTACCCAGTCCCGGAACGCATGCACCGCACCGTTGCGCGCGCAGTGGATAAAGTGCACCGGGCGCTCGGTAGCCAGGGCCGCTTCGAGCATTGCCAGGGTCGGAGTAATCCCTACCCCGCCGCTGATCAACACCAGCGGCTTGTCGCTGGCGGCCAGGGTGAACTCGCCCGAGGGCGGGAACAGGTCAAGGGTTGCGCCGACGTGCAACTGGTCATGCAAATAGTTGGACACTCGCCCACCGGCTTCGCGCTTGACGCTGATGCGGTACAGGCCGTCATTGCTCAGGGCCGACAGGGAATAGTTGCGACGGACTTCCTCGCCGTCGAGCACCAGCTTCATGCCGATGTATTGGCCGGGCGCAGCGCTGAGGATCGGGCCGTTGTCCACCGGGGCGAAGTAGAACGAGGTGATCTCGTCGCTCTCCTCCACGCGCTTGACCAACCGGAACGGCCGCGCACCGCGCCAGCCGCCGGGCGCCTGGGCTTTCTCGTCGTAAATAGCCGCTTCGGCACCGATCAGGATATCCGCCAACTGCCCATACGCCGCGCCCCAGGCGCTCATTACCTCAGGCGTGGCAATCTCGCTGCCGAGCACTTCGGAGATCGCCCGCAGCAGACAGGCCCCCACGATCGGGTAGTGTTCCGGCAGGATCTGCAAGGCCACGTGCTTGTTGATGATTTTGGCCACCAGGTCGCCCAACTGGTCCAACTGGTCGATATGCCGCGCGTACATCAGCACACCATTGGCCAAGGCGCGCGGCTGGTCGCCGCTGGCCTGGTGGGCCTGGTTGAACAGCGGGCGAACTTCGGGGTATTCGGACAGCATCATGCGGTAGAAATGGGTGATCAACGCTTCGCCACCGCTTTCCAGCAGGGGCACAGTGGATTTGACGATGGCACGGTCTTGGGCGCTCAGCATGGGAGACTCCTGGGTCTTTTCATTCGTTGCCCTCAGGTACTCAGTAATCGTGCCAACTAATAAATCCATGTTTTTCAGTGTCTTAAATGCAGCGTAGTCAGAATGACTTCCTACAGTTTATAGTCATAAGGACTACAAGGAGTCATTATGACTGCACAATCGCTGCTCACCACCCTGCTGCCCCTCGTGGCCGACCTGTCACGGGACTTGCCCGAAGGCGAGCGCTATCGACGCCTGCTGCATGCCATGCGCGCCCTGCTGCCATGTGATGCCGCCGCCTTGCTGCGCCTGGAGGGCGAATGGCTGGTGCCGCTGGCCGTGGATGGCTTGAGCGCCGATACCTTGGGTCGGCGCTTCAAGATCAGCGAACACCCGCGTTTTGCGCTGCTGCTGAGCAGCCCCGGCCCTACCCGCTTTGACAGCGACAGCGAATTGCCCGACCCCTACGACGGCCTGGTGGAGGGCCTGCACGGGCAGCTGGAAGTGCACGACTGCATGGGCTGCCCGTTGTTTATCGACGACCAGCCGTGGGGCCTGCTGACCCTGGACGCCCTCGACACCGAGCGCTTCGAACGGGTCGAACTCGACGCCCTGCAAGCCTTCGCCAGCCTCGCCGCCGCCACGGTCAACGTCGCCGAGCGCATTGAGCGCCTGGCATTGCGCGCCGAAGACGAGCACCAGCGCGCCGAGATCTACCGCCAGGCCAGCGGCCAGCAGCACAAGGAAATGATCGGCCAGAGCAAGGCGCACAAGCGCCTGGTCGAGGAAATCAACCTGGTGGGCGGCAGTGACCTGACCGTGCTGATAACCGGTGAAACCGGGGTCGGCAAGGAGTTGGTCGCCCAGGCGATCCACGCCGCGTCTTCCCGTGCCGAAAAACCGCTGATCAGCCTCAACTGCGCCGCGCTGCCCGAAACCCTGGTGGAAAGCGAGCTGTTTGGCCATGTGCGCGGCGCCTTCACCGGCGCGCTGAATGAGCGCCGGGGCAAATTCGAACTGGCCAACGGCGGCACGCTGTTTCTGGATGAAGTCGGCGAGCTGTCGCTGAGCGTGCAGGCCAAGCTGCTGCGGGTGCTGCAAAGCGGCCAGTTGCAGCGCCTGGGGTCGGACAAAGAGCATCAGGTGGATGTGCGCCTGATTGCCGCTACCAACCGCGACCTGGCCGAAGAAGTGCGCCATGGCCGCTACCGCGCCGACTTCTACCACCGCTTGAGCGTCTACCCGCTGCAAGTGCCTGCGTTGCGTGAACGCGGGCGCGATGTGTTATTGCTGGCCGGGTTCTTTCTGGAACAGAACCGCTCACGCATGGGCCTGGGCAGTCTGCGCCTGACCAGCGATGCCCAGGCGGCGCTGCTGGCCTACGACTGGCCGGGCAATGTGCGCGAGCTGGAACATTTGATCGGACGCAGTGCGCTCAAAGCCCTGGGGCATTGCCGCGAACGTCCGAAGATTCTCAGCCTGAGCGCGGCGGATCTGGACCTGCCTGATGTCAGCGCAGCCGCCATCGAAGCACCGGCCGCTGTCGCCCGCGACGTCACCGGCGACCTGCGCCAGGCCACCGAGCATTACCAGCGCCAGATCATCAACGCCTGCCTGGAACGCCATCAACACAACTGGGCCGGCGCCGCCCGAGAACTGGGCCTGGACCGCGCCAACCTTGGCCGCATGGCCAAGCGCCTTGGCATAAAATAGCCAATGTGGGAGGGGGCTTGCCCCCGATGGCAGTATGTCAACCAGCACATTTACACCTGACCCACCGCTATCGGGAGCAAGCCCCCTCCCACATTTAGACTGCCTTTGCCTTGAAGACCGGGCTCACACCCTTGGGCTTGCGAAACACCAACACATTACCCAACATCACCAGCACCAACCCCGCCAGGGCCGGTGCCGTCCACTGATAACCCTCGGCAAAGGCAGATACGTTCAGCGCCACCACCGGAAACAACACGGTGCAATACGCCGCCCGCTCCGGCCCCATGCGGCCGACCAGCGTCAGGTAGGCGGTAAAGCCAATCACCGAGCCTGGAATCACCAGGTACCACAAGGCGCCGATGTAACGCGTGCTCCAGTCCATCTCGAACGGAATACCGCGTGCTGCGCAATACGCCGCCAGCATCGCCGCACCATAGGCCATGCCCCAGGCGTTGGTGGTCAAGGGCCGCAGCCCGGCTTTCTGTTGCAGGCTCGAGAGCATATTGCCCGCCGAAAAACACAGCGTGCCCAGCAAGGCCAGGCCCAGGCCGAGCAGGGTCTGTGGGCTGGCGGCGTGCCCTGCCAATTCGGGCCAGAACAAACAGCCCAGGCCGAGCAAGCCAAGGCCGCCGCCCATCAACACATTCCGCGCGACCCGCTGGCCGAAAAACACCCGGGCATTCAGCGCGTTCCACAAGGTCGCCGTGGAAAACACCACCGCCACCAGGCCGCTGGGAATCCACTGGCTGGCGGTCAGAAAACACATGAAGTTGACGCAGAACAGGCACAGGCCCTGGGCCAGGCAAATCAGGTGCCCGCGCCGGTTCATCACCTGCAGCCGGCGGCTGAGCAGCAACAGCACGAACAGCACCAGGGCCGCCAAGGCGAAGCGGTAAACGATCGACACGGGAATCGCCACCACGCCCAACTGCCATTTGAGCGCGATCCAGGTCGTGCCCCAGATCAGTACAGTGAGTACATACAGGAAAAGGTTCATAGCGGGCTCCGGTGAGTGAGCCACAGTGTCGCGTTTTCCGTGTGCGACGCTCTTGCACATTCTTGCGCTTTTTCAGGGGGCGGGGATCACAGCGCCATGACGGCGGAGTAGGATGCAAAACGTCGGAGAACACACCATGCCAGAGCTGCAATCGCTGCACGTCTTTCAAGCCCTTAACCGCTCGCCCAACGCACGCCTGGAAGCCTGCGCCGAGCTCGGTGACGGTTTGTCTGCGGCGTTGTGGAGCAACCACCACGATGCTCAGGATTACCAGGCGCCCAGCCATCACACCTTGTCATGCTACGTCGGCGGCGGTACCGGCACTTTTCGCCGTGACCAACCGGGCACCAAGGGCGGCCCCGACAAACTGTGCATCCTGCCGGCGGAGCATCAATCGGCCTGGGTGATCAATGGCGAGATTCGCCTGGCCCATGTCTATTTCAGCCCCGAACAATTCGCCCTCGGCTGCGTCACCCTGCTCGACCGCGAACCCCGTGAACTGCAACTGCGCGAAAGCACCTTCCTCGAGGACGCCAGCCTGGCCGCACGCTTTCACCAGTTGATCGCCCTCAACTGGCAGGAGCCCGGTGAGCGCCTGCTGACCAGTAGCCTGGCCCATGAAATGCTCAGTCACACCCTGCTCAGCCAGGTCGGCGCCCGCGAAGGCCTGCGGGTCAAAGGTGGGCTGGCCGCGCACCAGCGACGGCGTTTGGTGGAGTACATCGACCATCACCTGCAGGACGCCATCAGCCTCGGCCAACTGGCCGGCCTGTGCGCGCTGTCGGAATACCATTTCGCCCGCATGTTCAGGCAAAGCTTCGGTCTGCCACCCCACCAATACCTGCTGGCGCGCCGGCTGGCCCGTGCCAGGGCGCTGTTGCGCAACAGCGCCCTGGCCGTGGGTGAGATTGCCTGGCGGTGCGGGTTCTCCAGCGCCAGCCATTTCAACCAGCGCTTCCGCCAAGCCATGGGGGCGGCGCCTGGGGACTATCGCCAGGCCTTTCGCACTTAGCCCATCAAGCCCAGCGTCTTGGCCTTGGCCACTGCCTGGGTGCGCCGCTCTACCCCGAGTTTGCTGTGGATACGCCGCGCATGGGTCTTGACGGTGTGCAGGGAGATATACAGGCGCTCGGCAATTTCCAGATTGGAGTTGCCCAGGGCGATCAACTGCAGCACTTCCAGTTCGCGCAGGCTCAGCGGATTTTGCGTGGCGCCGACTGGCGCGGCTTGCGGTTCCAGCCCCAACTCACTGAGTAATCCCGGCGCACGTAAACGCAACTCGCGCACCGCCTGCTGCACCTGGCAACGCGCCGCCAGTTCCAGGCCGGCTTGCAGGGCCACGCGCGCGCGCGCCGGCTCGCCCAGCCGCCAGGCCACCTCCCCCAGCACCAGCTGCAGTTCGGTTTCCAGGCAGAGCATGCCGCGTTGCCTGGTGCTGTCGAGCAAGGCACCAAGTCGCTCGAGCGGGTGTTCGGCGCAGCCCAGCCTGACCTCGGCCAGCACCAACAGGTACTCAAGACGCGGGATCAATTCCAGCGTGGCCGGCGGCGCCTGCTTGGCGCAGGGCCCATGGAAGTGACGCAACACGCGGCGCATCGCTTGCACCGTCAACTCCGCGCGCCCTTGCTGCAACCAGAAATGCGCGCTGACCAACAACAGGACCGCGCGGTACACCAGGTCGGGGACATGACGCTGCTGCATCAGCCGCTCGGCATCGCGCAACTGGATAAACGCCTGGGCGTAATCACCGCGATTCGCCGCCAGCAGCGCCAGCCCGAGAAACCCGTAGAGCACCCGCTTGTCCTGGCTGTGCAGGCAGATGTTCAAACCGGCCTCGAAACACTCATGCGCCAAGGCGTCCTGCCCTTGGCGCAAGGCGAGATGACCACGTCGCAGGGCGATACGCCCCATCAGCGGCCCAGCCTGCAAGCGTTGCTCGACCAGCATCGCCTGCACGCTTTCCAACAGGCTCTGCGCCCGGTAAGGCGCGCCGCGTTGTTCCAGCAATTGGGCGTGATCCAACTCGAGCAAGGCCTCCAGCACCAGCGAACCGTGGGCGCGGGCCAGGCACAGCGCTTCGCGATTCAGCGCTTGGGCCACGTCCAGCTCACCGCGCAGCATGGCTTGCTGGGTCAGGCCCGACAGGCACATCAGGCGTGACGTCCAGGCGCTCTCGGGCAAGGCTTGCAGGGCCTCGAGGAAATGCTCGCGGGAACCCTCGGCATCGCCGCTCAGGTGCAGTAACCAGCCGGCTTGCGCCTGCCAGCGCGCCACCAGATGACGCTGCGCCGCCGCCGTCGGTCGCGGCGCGAATCGAGCCAACTGGTCGATGCACACCGCCGCCTGCTCGAACCGCCCGGCAAACAGCAATGCCGCCGTGACCAGGCCCACCAGCGGTGCCGAGCCGAGCATCAGTTCATCGCCATGCTGCTCATGCAGGCGCAACAGCAGCACAGCATTTTGCCCGCGGAACAAGTCTTCGAAACTGAAGTGCTGCAACAGGCTCACTGCGCCCTCATATTCCTGCGCCAGCAGCGCCTGTTCAAAGGCCGCCTGCCAGTCCTGCTCGGCGCTGAACCACTGGCACGCGCGCCGATGCCAGGCGCGCTTGGCCGGCCAGGGCTCTTCGCGCAGCAACCGTGCCAGGGGCGCAAAAATGTGCAGCCAATCGGTGGTGCCTGCCCAGGGTTGGATAAACGCACCGAGCGCTTGCAGCTCGCGCAGGTACTGGGCGCCGTCACCCGAGCCGAACAGGTGTTCACACAGGCCGGTATTGAAGCGCGGCAGGTTGGCCAGCACCCGCCAGGCTTCGGCCAATTCCGCCGGCAAGCTGCTGAACACTTCGTGTTGCAGATAATCGAGCAGGGTTTTATCGGGATGGCCGTCACCGAGCAGCGCAATGCGCACCCCGGCGCACCAGCCGGCGCTGAATTGCATGATGTTGTCGACGCTCTGCCCTGGGCCGAGCAACGCCTGGATTTCCGTCGCGCTGAACGAAAGTTCGGTACTGCCGCACTCCAACAATTCGTCATCGAGCAACAGGCGCGGCCAATTGCACGCCGGCCGCCGCCGCGCGCCCAGCCACCAGGTCAGCGCCGGGCTGCTGGCGGTGAGCAACCGGTCCAGCAGCGCGTCCAGCGCAGGCGCGGGCAGGCGGCAAAAATCGTCGAGGAACAGCCACGCCGTGTGTTGCCAACGCCCCAGGTCCAGCAATAACGTCGCTTCATCGGTGTAAGACAGCCCAAGGCTGTGGGCCAGGCGCCGGGAGAAATCCACCGGGCATGCAACCACGCCATTAAGCGCCAACCAGTGAACCTGGCACCCAGGCGGCGCCTGCAACGCGCACTCGGCAAGCAACGCGCTTTTGCCACTGCCGCCCGGCGCGCACAGCAGCTTCACCCGCGCCGGTGCCACGAGCAAAGGCGCGGCCAGGCGCGGGCGCAGCAGATGGTGAGCGGACAGCCGGGGCATGAATCCAGGACGGTCCAGGCAGCGTGTCATGGCGGTCATTGCTGCATCCTGCTTTTTTATTGTGATGCAACCCTAGTCCTGTGGTGGGCGGTTGTTGAAGAAGTATTCAGCGGGGTGATTGAAGGACATGCGCAAAACCCAATGTGTACACCGACCAATGTGATCATTCCCACGCTCTGCGTGGGAATGCCTCCTGGGACGCTCCGCGTCCCGCAAACCGTCGCGCACAGGTGACGCAGAGCGTCACGGGCTGCATTCCCACGCGGGAGCGTGGGAATGATCTTTAGCGCACGCCTTCAGATCTGAGCGCCGCGGGGGTGTAATCCGCTGCCTTGGCCGCGAAGCCGAAGACAAAGCTGCTTTTCTCTTCGTTCTTCATGCCCAGCGCGAGATAACGCCCGGCGATCAGGTCGTACAGGGTTTCCACGGTGTAGGCCGGTACCTGGTGGTCGTAATAGAACTGCGCATGGCCTTCGGCGACGCGCCACAGTTGGCCGCGACCGTCGTAGTGGTCCACCAGGGCGACCTGCCAGCTGTCTTCGTCAATGTACATGTGGCGCTTGGCGTAGATGTGGCGCTCGCTCGGCTTGACGGTGCCGACCACTTCCCAGACGCGATGCAGCTCATAGCGGGTCAGGTCCTGGTTGATATGCCCGGCCTTGATGATGTCGTCGTATTTGAGGGTCGGCGAATCGAGTTTGTAGCTGTTGTAAGGGATGTACAGTTCCTTCTTGCCCACCAGTTTCCAGTCATAGCGGTCGGGCGCGCCGGAGAACATGTCGAAGTTGTCGGTGGTGCGCAGGCCGTCGGAGGCGGTGCCCGGCCCGTCATACGAGACCTGCGGCGCCCGTCGCACCCGGCGCTGGCCGGCGTTGTAGATCCAGGCCAGGCGTGGCTCCTTCACCTGGTCGAGGGTTTCGTGCACCAGCAGCACGTTGCCGGCCAGCCGCGCCGGCGCCGTGACCGATTGCTTGAAATAGCTCAGCACGTTGGCCGCCTTGGCCTGGTCGATATCGGGGATGGCCTGCGGCACCGCCACTTCCTCTTCGAAGCGGATCGGCGTGTAGCTGCCGTTGGTCTGTGGCGTGGCCTGGGTGATGATGCGGCGCAGGTTGCCGCCGTGGTAACGGGTGATGTGATTCCACAACACCTCCACACCGTTTTTGGGAATCGGGAACGCGTAGTAACGGTTGCCGGTGAAGTTCTCCAGGCCGTTGCCGTCGTTGATCGCCTTGACGTTCAGTGCGCTGCGCTTGATCGACTCGTAGATATCCGCCGGCAGGTTGACCGTACGGTGGCTCGGGTACACCGGGATCTTGTAGGTCTCGGGGTAGCGCTTGAACATCGCCACCTGGCCGTCGGAGAGTTTGTCCTTGTACTTGTCGACGGTGACGGCGGTGATCACGAACAGCGGTTTTTCACTGGCAAACGGGTCGGCGAGAAAGCCCTTGCTGTCCACCGCGCCGGCGTTTTTCGGAATGCCGCCGGTCCAGGCCGGGATCGAGCCATCGGCGTTGCCGGCTTTTTCGGCGCCGACCGGGGTCAGGCTGGTGCCGAGCTTGGCGGCTTCTTCCGGCGATACCGCGGCCATCACGTGGGCGGCCAGCAGACTCAGGGCCAACGCTGCAATTGTCTTACGCATAGTTCTTGTCCTTCTTTAAGCCAAGTCAGAAGTTCACGCCGAAGCTGAGGGCGAGGAAGTCGCGGTCGGTCAGGGTGTTGTAGTCGCCGCCAAAGAAGTCGGTGTAGCTGAGACTGGCGGTGTAGGTGCTGCGGTAGTCCGCATCCACGCCGACGCTGATCGCCTTGGCGCCTTTATTGAACAAGCCGTTGGGGCCGTAGCCGGCCACGTCATGGGACCAGGACAGGTTGGGCTTGAGGTTCACCCCGGCAATCGCGTTGTTGTAGTCAAGGATCGCCCGCGCGCGGTAGCCCCAGGAGGTGGAGGTGACGAAACCGTCGGTGTCACCCTGGAACCCATAGGCGCCGTACACCGAGTCACGGCCATAACGCAGTCGGGTTTTGTCTTCCAGGCCGGCGACGTGCACAACGGCCGCTTCGCCCACCAGGGTCAGGCGCTCGGCGCCCAGCACTTGGTCGAAGAACTGGGTCATGGTGCTCTGGATCTGGGTGATTTCCTTGCGACGGTAGCCTTTGTTGTCGGCGCCAAACGAACTGCGGATCGGCGACGCGGTGTTGCCGGCAATCGGGTTGACCAGCGCCAGGGTCAGGTCGGTGGTGTTGAGTTGCACGGGCGCATTGGGCCGATAGCTGATTTCGCCGGTCCACGCCGTGCCGGTGGGCAAGGTGGTGGAGAAGCTGGCACCGAACAGACGGATATCCTCCGGGTAATCCAGGTAGTACTGGCCACGCCCGAGCATGGTGCTCTGGGCCAGGGCCCCACCAAAGCCCGGCGGAGCGGCGGCACCAATGGCGCCGATGGTTGCCAGGTTGGTATTGGCGGTAATCGTGCCCACGGTCGGGGTGCGGCTGTGGTAGTTCATGAAGTACAGACCGTATTCGGTGTCGTCACCCAGCCAGCGCAAGGCGGCGCCGAACTGGCCGGAGTCACGCGCATCACGGTCCGCGGCGCGCTGCACCACCACACCCTCGCGGGTGACCACAAAGCCTTGGCCGCGTGCCGCTGCAATCGGTTGCAGCGGTGCAATCCCCGGGCTGCCCACCGTGTAGTTACCGGTGCAGCCATCCGCCGCTACGTCACCGCCGAAGAAGGTGCCGCAGTTGTCCAGCACAGTCTGGTCCCATTCCAGTTGGTAGAAACCTTCTACGGTGAGCTGATTGGTCAGGCTCTGGGAGGCGAACAGCATGTTCACCGGGATCAAGCCTTCCTTGATCTCGGCCCCCGGACGACGGAACGCCGACACGTCGATCGGGTTGATGCTGTTGATGGAGTTACCGATGAACGTACTTTCGCCCCAACTGACCACTTGCTTGCCGGCGCGCACGGTGCCGGGCAGGTCGCCCAGGGAATAGTTGTGGTAGACGAAGGCATCGAGAATCTGCGCACCGCTGGATTTGGCGCCTTCCTTGCGGTTGTGGTCGCTGATCTGCTTGAACTCGCGGTCTTCGTCCTTGAGCTCGAAGTCGTACCAGTACTTGCCGCGCACGAACACACCGGTGTCGCCGTATTTCAGTTCAAGATCATGCAGGCCCTTGAAGATTTTCGAGAAGGTCTCGCCCTTCTTGAAGTTCAGGCGCCCGTCATCCCCGGTGGACGCCTGGCCCGTGCCGCCATTGACGGTGCCGACCAGGCTTTTGTCGGCATCCCGCGTGCCCCAACTCGCGCCGACCGATAGCGAGGAATCGAATTGCCCTTCGATCTCGCCAATATTGAACGAAACAGCGTGGGCCTGGGCACAGCAACCCAAGGCAACCGCAGCGGCCAGCGCCTGTGGCGTGAAGATGGCGCGCATTGTTGTTTTTGTCATGCGTCTTCCCCGGTGAGTGACAGAAGGCCCCACCCTACTGCTGCCCAGGAGGAGCGATAAGCGCACCAAGGAGGTATTCGTGTTGTCGCTCGAAAGGATGACGGGCCGCGCGGGCCATGGGTGCGGCGCGCGTCATGGATTGGATGGATGGTGGCCTATCAGAAGCATCGATGGCATGCGCCGAATTATTGTCGTTTTGGTAACAGTCCTTGTCCTGAACCGCTATTACTCATTCTGTTACAACCGACTATGCTTACTTCGCTTTCAGGGCAAACAGCCCGCTCCGAGGTTCTGGAGAAAAGCTTGAATTCAACGGATTGCCAAGACATTCAATCTGTTACCAGTGTTCACTGACGTTGATTTATCGCTCCTTGATCCAACGTCTTACTTCGGCCGCTGCCTGTGCAGCGGCCTTTTTTATGCCTGGAATAAAAACGGGGCGCCATTGACGCCCCGTGGGATTCACTGTTTTTACGGCAACGATCAGAGGCTGAACTTCTGCAAGTTGGCCATCATCTCCTTCAATGCCTCGATCGTGTCTTTGGGGTGCGCCGCGCCTTCGAAGTCGCAGATCTGCTGCCAGTGCGCCGCCACGTCATCCGGCGAAAAGCCCGCTTCGGGGTCAAAGCCTACGCCCAGGCTGCGCTCCCAACGCGTCTTGCCGATCCAGCCGCCGCCCACTTCGAACAAACCCGAGGTTTCCTGGCAGGCTTCGCTGCCCAGGTACACCACCAACGGGCTGATCAGTTCCGGCTTGAGGCGCTCGAACACCTGCGGCGGAATCAGCCCCTCGGTCATGCGTGTGGCGCCGGTGGGCGCAATCGCGTTGACCAGGATGTTGTTCTTGCGCCCTTCCAGCGCCAGGGTGCGGGTCAAGCCATATAGGCCAAGCTTGGCCATGCCGTAGTTGGACTGGCCAAAGTTGCCGTAGATGCCCGAGGTGGACGCGGTGAAGATCACCCGGCCATAGCCCTGCTCGCGCAGATGCGGCCAGGCGGCGCGGGTGACTTTGTAGGCGCCTTCGACATGCACCCGGTAAACCAGGTCCCAGTCGCTGTCATCCATCTTGTGGAAGGTCTTGTCGCGCAGGATACCGGCGTTGTTCACCACCACGTCGATGCGGCCGAAGGCATCCAGTGCGTTCTGTACGATTTTATCGCCATCGGTGACGGAGTCATGGTTGGCGTGCGCAATGCCACCCGCTGCGCGGATTTCGGCCACCACGCGGTCGGCCGCCGAGGCATTGGCGCCTTCGCCCTGGGTCGAGCCACCGAGGTCATTGACCAGCACCTTGGCCCCGTGTCGGGCGAACAGCAGCGCATGGGCGCGGCCCAAACCGCCGCCAGCACCGGTGACGATCACGACCTTATCCTGCAACTGCACTGACTGACTCATACCGAACTCCTTGGGCGACAATGGCAATGGGCAGAGTGTCCGGCACCGGGCCTTGGGTCACAATAAATACGGCCGACGCTGAATGGTGCTCGATAAGGCAGCGGGATGATGCCGCCTGGGGGCGCAAGGCTCAGGAATAGGCCGGACGCGCTGACCGCAGGCCAATACGCTCGCGAAACGCCTGGTAATGCCTGAGCACCTGGACCGGCGCCTCGATCTGTGGGTAATGGCCGATATCGGCCAGCAAGATGGCATCGGCATTCGGCACCAGCTGTTGATAGCGCTCAACCATATGCGCGCCCGAAATGGGGTCGACCTCACCGTCGATGACGCGCAACGGCACATCGCCGCGCTGCATCGCTGCCACCCAGCGGTCACGCAGGCGACGGCGCTGGGGAATGTAGTTGATCAGCTTGTGCAGGATGCGCGGGCCGTCGTTGTGTTCAATCAAACTCCAGAAATCATCCAGGGCGCTTTCGCTGGGTAGCGTCCGGGGACCAAAAATCTGGTTAAAGCTGTTGGCCAGGCTACTTCGTCCGGAAGCTCGGCCGATCATCCAGCCCAAGGGGCTGAGCAATAACTTCTGCACCAAGGTTGCGCGGTGGGTTTCGGGGAACAGCCCACCGTTGAGAAACGCACAACTGGCCATCTGGAACCGCCCTTCGTAATGCCGGGCCAGGAGTTCCTGGGCAACGCTGTCGCCATAGTCATGGGCCAATATGTGCACCGGTTCTGCCACCCCCAGGTGTTCAAGCAACGCCTGTTGCAGGTCGGCTTGCTCCAGCAGGCAATACTCGTGATCCAGCGGT
The DNA here is from genome assembly GCF_003851705.1 of Pseudomonas sp. R2-37-08W. Taxonomy (NCBI): domain Bacteria; kingdom Pseudomonadati; phylum Pseudomonadota; class Gammaproteobacteria; order Pseudomonadales; family Pseudomonadaceae; genus Pseudomonas; species Pseudomonas sp. R2-37-08W. Next base: position 4,798,467 of record NZ_CP027728.1, read on the forward strand.
TTGGCCGATTCGCCGAAGCCGAGCATGTCGCAGGCGATCACCAGATTGCGCTGGGCCAGGGGCTGCCACAGGTAATGCCAGTCCCAACTGGCCGTGGGAAAGCCATGGATCAGCAGCAGCGGCTCGCCCTGCCCGGCCACCCAATAACGAATGGAGCGGCCGCGAAAGACGAAATCCTGGCCGCGTTTGCGCCAGGCGCTGAGCGGTATTTCGGCAAGTGGCATCAGCTTTTATACCCGGGGTCCTGGTTATCCAATTTGCGCAGCAGCGCCGGCCAGGCCAGCGCACCGCCCATACCTTGGGCGCTTTTTGTGACAGCCGCCACCATCGCCTTGGCACCGGCCAGAATCTGCGGCTCGATGGTAATCAACTCGGCAGCGCCGTTCTGCGCCAGTACCTGGATGTCACAGGCACGCTGGAACGTGAACATCATCAGAAAGGTGTCGGCGATGGTCGCGCCGCACGTCAGCAGGCCATGGTTGTGCAGCATCAGAAAGTTGTGTTCGCCCAGGTCCTCCTGCAAGCGCGCCTTTTCATCGTGATTCAGCGCGACGCCTTCATAGGCGTGATAGGCCAGGCTCGACAGCACAAACAGCGATTGCTGGCTGATCGGCAGCACGCCCTGCTTTTGCGCAGACACGGCGACGCCGGCGGCAGTATGGGTGTGCAGCACGCAGGTCACGTCGTGGCGCACTTCGTGGATGGCGCTGTGGATGGTGTAGCCCGCGGGGTTGATCTCATAGGGGCTGTCCATGCGCTTGTTGCCGGCCTGGTCCACCTTGACCAGGCTTGAGGCGGTGATTTCGTGGAACATCAGCCCATAGGGGTTGATCAGGAAATCATCGGTGCCCGGCACCTTGGCGGAAATATGCGTGAAGATCAGATCATCCCAACCGTGCATCGCCACCAGGCGATAGCAGGCCGCCAGGTCGACACGGGCTTGCCATTCGGCCGCGCTGACCTGATCTTTGACATTCTGTGACGATAGAACGGGGGCTAGGCTCACAATAATGACCTCCTTGGCGCATTTATTATTATTTTTTAAGTGATGAGCCAGTCTAGTCAGACGCCCTGGCTTGCGGAGTTGCCTTCGCAGCCAGCTTGATGACTGAGCGAGTCAGCCTGGAGAATAGTACAAACGGTGTCAGAGAAGCGCCGTCAATAAAAACACGCGGACAGCGCCTCACGGGGTCGGTCAGCGCTGCAGTGCAGTAATCAACTCGGCCAGCCACGGCTCGGCGTCGGTCTCCGGGGTCACGCTTTCGCTGGCGTCCAGGCGCAGCATCGGCAGCACTTCGCGCAGGCCCAACTCACTGAATACTTCGCGCATTTGCTCGCCGCCGCCGCAGAAGGTATCGCCGTAGCTGGCGTCGCCCAGGCCAATGACCGCACCGGGCAGGCCGCGCCAGGCGGCGGGCAGCTGGTCGCGAATGCTTGAGTACAGCGGTTGCAGATTGTCGGGCAGCTCGCCCATGCCGGTGGTCGATGTGACCGCCAGGAACGCCTCGGGCGCGAAGGCCTGCACGTCGGCCAGCGTGGCACGCGGGTTGTGCCAGGCTTCAAAACCCGCTGCTTTGAGGATTTTTTCGGCGTGGCGAGCGACTTCTTCAGCTGTGCCGTAGACCGAGCCGGAAAGGATGGCGACTTTCATCAATCTGATCCTGTAATTGAGCGAAAGCGTAGGATATTAGCAGCTGGCGCAGTTTTCTCAGCGCGCGCCGTGCAACATTCAAGACGTGTCATAAACTTCAGACCTCAACAACAAGCCATGGACCGCTCAATGATCAACGCCAAGCTGATGCAAATGGTCATCAACGCCTCCAACGACGGGATTGTCGTCGCCGAACGAGAAGGCGAAGACAAGCCACTGATCTACGTCAACCCGGCCTTCGAACGCCTGACCGGCTACACTCTGGACGACATCCTTTATCAGGATTGCCGTTTCCTGCAGGCGGGCGACCGTGACCAGCCAGGCCTGATGGCGATCCGCGAGGCGCTCGACAGCGGTGGCGCGTGCCGGGAAATCCTGCGCAACTACCGTAAGGACGGCACACATTTCTGGAACGAGTTATCACTGTCAACGGTGTACAACGCGGCCGACCAGCAGACGTATTTCGTCGGCGTGCAAAAAGACGTCACCGTCCAGGTAAAAGCGCAGCAACGCGTCGCCCAGCTGGAAGCCCAGGTAGCCGAGCTTAAAGCTGAGCTGGCGGCGCTCAAGGTGACGAGTGGAATTAACAAGCTGTAAAAATGGCGGTCTTTAGAGCGATAATGGCCTTTTAATGCCCAACTTTGAGCTATATCCATGCACCGCGATGCTCTTTTGACCCAGGACGAACTGGCGTTTATCCAGGACATGCAGCACAACCCGCAGCTCAACCTGCGGGATGCATGGTCGAGCCTGACGGTGAATGGCGGTGCGCAGATTCGCGATTTGCTTACGCGGCTGGCCGCTCACGACCAGGTCACCATCCAGGCGCAGTTCGATAACCAGCAACTGACCTTTCCCCTGCATCTGGTGGAAGATGAGTTTCATGCGGTGCATCTGCGCCTGGGCGTGCCGAGTATCTTTGAAGACGGGCCGATGATCCGCCCGTGGCGCCTGGCCCTTGAAACACCGGTGGCCCTGGAGAACATCAAGGGCTACGCCAGTGCGCTGTGGGTGCACGAAGTGTCATTCAAGGGTGTGCTGGTGGAAGGGCGTGGCCGAGCCAAACCGCCGAAAACCTTTTCTTTGTGGTTCAGTCCGTCCGGTTACGAACGCATTGCGTTGCGTGGCACGCTGGAGCGGGAAACCGCCCGGGGCCTGTTTGCCTACCGCCTGAATCAGAGTGACGCAGGTGAAATCGAGCGCCTGCGCCAATTCATCCTGCACCAGCATCGTCTGGTGCATCCCCATGTACATGCCTGAGATCAGGTATCCAGACCGCCACTGAGAAACTGCTGCAAACGGCGCTGCATCTGGCGCCCTTCGCTGCCGAGGCAGCCGATGGACGTGCCGGCCAGATCGGCCTGCAACAGGTCCGATGCAGCGCCTGCGAGAAACAGCGGGCAGTCCAGGGTCAACGCCAAGCGGTTCAGACGCGCAGCCAGGTCATGCTTATGCGAGTGATTGGAGAACATGACCAGCGCCTGGGGGCGGATCTTTTCACAGACCAGGGTCAACTCATCGACCGGCTGCTCCAAGCCCAGCACCTTCACGGACAAATCTTCCCGGCTCATCAACAGCGCCGCCACCAGTAGCTCCAATTTGCGGCACTCGCCCGGCAGGGCGCTCAGTAATACCTGGGGGGCGGGCGACGCGTCTGCCACCTGCACGCGCAGCAACGTCTGCATGCACAGAAAAGAATCGAAAAACAGCCATTCACTGGCCTGGCCGAAACGGCCCTGGTAGCGCAGCAAGTCGCGCCACAACGGCATCAGAATGTCCTGAAACGCAACGTTCAGCGGATAGGTCGAGAACACCTGGCCATACACGCTCTCCAACTGACGCTCGTCGAACGCACTGATGGCATGCATCAGCCGGGCTCGCCACTGCGGCCATTCGCTGTCTTCGGCCGCGTCGCGCTCGGCACGAATCGCTTCGATCTGTTGATCGTCACGCGCCAGAATCTTGCCAACCTTGCTCACCGCTACGCCGCGTTCAGTCCAATCAAGAATACGCTGGACCGTCTCAATATCGGCCGTGGAGTAGAGACGGTGCCCGCTTTCGGTGCGTATGGGCTGGATCAGCCCGTAGCGCCGTTCCCACGCTCGCAGGGTGACCGGGTTTACGCCTGTCAATCTCGAGACTTCGCGAATCGGAAAAAGCTGATCTGAATCTGTCGAAATCAGACGCGAAATGCTATCAATCGGAGCAGTAATCAAGGGCATTGGTGACCAAATGTGGCAATGCTGGCTGAAGGGTATTTAACGCTTATCAACCTGTCTTTTTCAAGGCCGTACTTATCGGACCAACGTCTCTGGTGTATTTCGGCAAAAGAGGAATAATCCTTGCCTGTTTTTTAAGAGAGCGGCCTCACCCGGCCGCCTCTTTGTGCGCCACCTACCCGGTTCAGCGCACCCGTACATTTGGAGATATACCATGTCTACCTCACCCGTCACCTTGATGGTCGCGCGCCGCGTGGCCAAAGGTCGCTATGAAGAGCTGATGGCCTGGCTGCGCGAGGGCGAACAACTGGCCACCGACTTCCCCGGTTACCTGGGTTCCGGCGTGCTGGCCCCGCCGCCCAATGACGATGAATTCCAGATCATCTTCCGCTTCGCCGACGAAAAAACCCTGCATGCCTGGGAGTTTTCCGCTTCGCGCAGTGCCTGGCTGAGCCGTGGCAGCGAGCTGTTTGCCGACCCGTCCGAGCACCGCGTGAGCGGCATCGATGGCTGGTTTGGCGCCGTGGGAGCCCGCCCACCCCGCTGGAAACAGGCGGTGGCGATCTGGCTGGCGTTTTTCCCGGTGTCGCTGCTGTTCAATTTTGGCCTGGCACCCTTGCTCGGCGAACTGGACCTGTTCAGCCGGGTGCTGGTCAGCACCTTGGCGCTCACACCGCTGATGGTGTACTTCTTTATTCCGCTGTCGACGCACCTGCTGGCGAACTGGCTGCATCCCACGCCACCACGCAAGGCCAGCGAAGCCGCTGCCTGAGTACAGGGGAGACGGGTCGCTGGTATAGTTTCCACCTGCCAGCGACCAGAGCCTCCCATGACTGCAACCAACGCCCCGATCCTGATCACCGGTGCCGGCCAGCGCGTCGGCCTGTATTGCGCCGAGCGTTTGTTGGACGCAGGGCAATCGGTCATCTTCAGCTACCGCAGCGAACGCCCAGGAGTGCAACTGCTGCGCGAACGCGGTGCGGTCGGCCTGTTTGCCGATTTTTCCAGCGAAGCGGGGATTGTGGCGTTCATCACTGAGTTGAAGGCACATACCGACTCGCTGCGCGCGATCATCCACAACGCCTCGGCCTGGATCGCGGAAACGCCTGACGACGAAAGCCACGCCTTTACCGACATGTTCAGCGTGCACATGCTTGCGCCGTACCTGATCAACCGGCATTGTTCACCCCTGCTGCAACGTTCGACACCGGCCGATATCGTGCATATCAGCGATGACGTGGTACGCAAGGGCAGCCGCCAGCACATCGCGTATTGCGCCACCAAGGCCGGGCTCGACAGCCTTACCTTGTCGTTCGCCGCAGAGTTCGCGCCGCTGATCAAGGTCAACGGCATCGCGCCGGCCATGGTGATGTTCAATGAAGGCGACGACGCAGCCTACCGTGCCAAGGTCCTGGCCAAGTCGGCGCTGGGCATCGAACCCGGGCCTGAGGTGATCTACCAGAGCGTGCGTTACCTGCTGGACAACCCCTATGTCACCGGGACCACCCTGACCGTCAACGGCGGGCGGCATATCAAGTAAGCCGTTTTGAGGATGTTGTATGACCTTGTCCCTGCCCCACCATTACCGCGAAATCCTCAAAGGCCTGGGCGAAGACCCGGAACGCGAAGGTTTGCTCGACCCCCCCAAGCGCGCCGCCAAGGCGATGCAATACCTGTGTCATGGCTACGAGCAGAACCTGGAAGAAATCGTCAACGGCGCGCTCTTCGCCTCCGATAACGACGAGATGGTGATCCTCCAGGACATCGAGCTGTACTCGCTGTGTGAGCACCACCTGTTGCCCTTTATCGGCAAGGCCCATGTGGCCTACATTCCGACCGGCAAGGTGCTGGGCCTGTCGAAACTGGCGCGCATCGTCGACATGTACGCCAGGCGCCTGCAGATCCAGGAAAACCTTACGCGGCAAATTGCCGACGCCATCCAGGACGTGACCCAGGCCGCCGGCGTGGCGGTGGTGATCGAAGCCAGGCACATGTGCATGATGATGCGCGGCGTGGAAAAACAGAATTCAACCATGAACACCTCGGTGATGCTCGGCGCGTTCCGCGAGTCGAACACCACGCGCATGGAGTTCCTGCAACTGATTGGACGGAGCAAGTAGCAATGCCACAACTTCAACCAGGCATGGCGCGCATCCGGGTCAAGGACCTGTGCCTGCGCACCTTTATCGGCATCAACAAGGATGAAATCCTCAACAAGCAGGATGTGCTGATCAACCTGACCATCCTGTATGCCGCCCAGGAAGCCGTGCGCGATAATGACATCGACCATGCGCTGAACTACCGCACCATCACCAAGGCCATCATTGCCCACGTCGAAGGCAACCGCTTCGCCTTGCTCGAACGCCTGACCCAGGAGCTGCTCGACCTGGTGATGAGCAACGAGTCGGTGCTGTACGCCGAAGTCGAAGTCGACAAACCCCATGCGCTGCGCTTTGCCGAGTCGGTTTCGATCACTCTGGCGGCCAGCCGCTGATAGTCAAGTGAGCCCTATGAACGACCAACAACGCCTTGAGCTTGAAGCCGCCGCCTTTCGCCGGCTGGTGTCACACCTGGACAGCCGCAAGGATGTACAGAACATCGACCTGATGAACCTGGCCGGCTTCTGCCGTAACTGCCTGTCCAAGTGGTACAAGGCCGAGGCCGATGAGCGCCAGCTCGAACTGAGCCTTGATGACGCCCGTGAAGTGGTGTACGGCATGCCGTACGCCGAGTGGAAAGCCCAATACCAGAAAGAAGCCAGCGCCGACCAACACGCGGCGTTTGCCAAAGGAAAAGCCCATGACTGACCTGAACACCCTGCGCGCCAGCCTTAACAGCGGCAAACACGCGTTTGCCGACACCCTGGCCTTTGTTGCCGCAGGTTACGACTACCAGCCGCAAGCCTTCACCAACGGCGAGGTGGAAAATGCCGCCGGCCAGAACGAAGGTTCGTGCAAGACACTTGGATTGGCGTTGCTGGAAGGGTTGAGCGATCAGGAAGCGTTGCTGGCGTTTGGCGAGCATTACCGTTCAGTGGTGGCTACGCCTGACGGCAGTGACCATGGCAACATCCGCGCATTGATTGCCAATGGGCTGACCGGTGTGAAGTTCACCGCCGAACCGCTGACCCGCAAATCCTGAGTCACACACAGATCAAAATGTGGGAGGGGGCTTGCCCCCGATTGCGGTGGTCCAGTACCCAATGTACTGACTGACACACCGCTATCGGGAGCAAGCCCCCTCCCACATTTGTTTTGCAGCGTTGCTTAGAACGAGGCGTCTTTCAGACCGTCGAGGTAACGCTCGGCATCCAGGGCGGCCATGCAACCGGCGCCGGCCGAGGTGATGGCTTGGCGGTAGACGTGGTCAGCCACGTCGCCGGCCGCGAAGATGCCGTCGATGTTGGTGGCGGTGGCATTGCCTTCACGGCCGCCCTGCACCACCAGGTAACCGTCTTTGGCTTCCAGCACACCTTCGAACAACGAGGTGTTCGGGGTGTGGCCGATGGCGATGAATACGCCGTCGACTTTCAGCTCGTCGAAGCTGCCGTCGTTGTTCTTCAGACGCGCACCGGTCACGCCCATGTTGTCACCCAGGACTTCGTCCAGCGTGGCGTTGAGCTTGAGGATGATCTTGCCTTCAGCGACACGGGCGTGCAGCTTGTCGATCAGGATCTTCTCGGCGCGGAAGGTTTCGCGGCGGTGCACCAGGGTCACGGTGCTGGCGATGTTGGCCAGGTACAGCGCCTCTTCCACGGCGGTGTTGCCGCCACCGACCACAGCCACTGGCTTGTTGCGATAGAAAAAACCGTCGCAGGTCGCGCAGGCGGAAACACCCTTGCCCATGAACGCTTCTTCCGATGGCAGGCCCAGGTAACGGGCGCTGGCGCCGGTGGCGATGATCAACGCGTCACAGGTGTACACGCCGCTGTCGCCTGTCAGGCTGTAAGGCTTCTTGGAAAAGTCGACCTTGTTGATGTGGTCGAACACGATCTCGGTTTCAAAGCGCTCGGCGTGTTCTTTCATACGCTCCATCAACACCGGGCCGGTCAGGCCGTGGACGTCGCCCGGCCAGTTGTCGACTTCGGTGGTGGTGGTCAGCTGACCGCCCGCCTGCATGCCGGTGATCAGCAGCGGCTTGAGGTTGGCGCGGGCAGCGTAGACCGCAGCGCTATAACCGGCAGGGCCGGAACCGAGAATAATCACTCGCGAATGACGGGTATCAGACATGACTCACTCCTATCGACCGCCCGGACAACAAGGCGGCTGGAATAAAAAAGGACCGCGAAGCACTTGGGGAAGGCTTGAACTCGCAGATCCTGAAAATAATGGGTGCAGCGTATAGAGGGGAGCAAGATTAAGGAAATACGGAATAACAATCCAGCTCATAGGTGGTCTCTATGCAGTCGACCGGTTTGATCGACCTTCTTGTCCACTCAGGTGTAACCGCTGATGTCGCCACTTTCACCGCCACGGCAAAGCCGGTAAGGTCGGCGCGTTCGCCCTTCTGCTCGGAGTCTTCCATGCCCGCCCCCGCTCTTTCCGGCCCGCAATACCTGCGCGAAGGCCTCAAACTGGTGTTGAGCCCCGGCCTGCGCCTGTTCGTCCTGCTGCCGTTGGCGATCAACCTGGTGCTGTTCGTCGGCCTGATCTACTTTGCAGGCCACCAATTCAGCCTGTGGGTCGACCACCTGATGCCCACGCTGCCCGGCTGGCTGAGCTTTTTGAATTACCTGCTGTGGCCGCTGTTCGTGGTGCTGGTGGTGTTGATGGTGTTTTTCACCTTTACCATGCTCGCCAATATCATCGCCGCGCCGTTCAATGGTTTTCTCGCGGAGAAAGTCGAGATCGTGGTGCGTGGCACCGACGACTTCCCACCGTTCAGCTGGGGCGAGCTGATCGCGATGATCCCGCGCACCCTGGCCCGGGAAATGCGCAAGCTGGGCTACTTCCTGCCACGGGCCATCGGCCTGTTCATCCTGTCGTTCATTCCCGTGGTCAACCTGATCGCCGCGCCATTGTGGCTGTTGTTCGGCGTGTGGATGATGGCGATCCAATACATCGACTACCCGGCCGACAACCACAAGCTGGGCTGGAACGAAATGCTCGCCTGGCTGCGCCAGAAGCGCTGGCAGAGCATGAGTTTTGGCGGGATCGTCTACCTGGTGCTGCTGGTGCCGGTGGTCAACTTGCTGATGATGCCGGCGGCGGTCGCCGGGGCCACATTGTTCTGGGTGCGCGAGCAAGGTGCCGAAGCGATGGCGGGGCAACAGGTGGCTCGGTCATAAATCCATCATCCCAGTGACACAATGAAGACATGGCCCGCAGCGACACTGTGGGTCATGACGACAGCTTCGCTCCACATCACCCTGATCACCGAAACCTTCCCGCCGGAAATCAACGGGGTGGCCAATACCCTTGGCCGCCTGTGCGACGGTTTGCGCGCGCGCGGCCATCAAATCGAACTGGTGCGTCCCCGCCAAGGCGTCGACCAGAGCCGGCCGAGTGACGATGAGTTGCTGCTGTGCCGCGGCTGGCCGTTACCGGGGTATCCAGGGCTGCAGTGGGGCCAATCGTCGATGCACAAACTCCTGCGCCGCTGGACCCGCCAGCGTCCGGATGTGTTGTACATCGCCACCGAGGGGCCGTTGGGCTTGTCGGCGTTACGCGCGGCGCGGCGCTTGGGCATCAGCGTGGTCAGCGGCTTTCACACCAACTTCCAACAGTATTCGAACCAGTACGGCTTGAGCGTGTTGAGTCGCCTGGTCACCCATTACCTGCGCTGGTTTCATAACCGGTCGACGTTGACGCTGGTTCCCAGCGCGAGTCAACGCCTGGAACTGGAGCGCCGGCACTTCGAGCGTCTTGGCATGCTGTCGCGGGGGGTCGACAGCCAACTGTTCCACCCGGCCAAACGCGACGATGCTTTGCGCGCGAGCTGGGGTTTGGAGAACAACGACATTGTGGTGCTGCACGTAGGACGCCTCGCCCAAGAGAAAAACCTCGGGCTGCTCAAACGCTGTTTCGATACGTTGCAGACCACCTATCCATCGCGACGGCTCAAGCTGGTGATTGTCGGCGACGGCCCGCAGCGCAGCCTGTTGCAGCGCGATTTGCCCGACGCGGTGTTCTGCGGCGCCCAGCGCGGTGAAGCACTGGCGCGGCATTATGCTTCGGGCGATTTGTTTCTGTTTCCCAGCCTGACCGAAACATTCGGCAATGTGGTGCTGGAAGCCATGGCGTCCGGGCTGGGTGTGGTGGCCTACGACCAGGCAGCCGCGACCCAGCATATTCGCCACGGTTACAACGGTGTGCTGGCGATGCCGGGGGATGAGAACGCGTTTTGCGATGCGGCCGTGTGGCTGCTGGAAGAGCGCGAGACGCTGCGCCGAGCGCGGCTCAATGCCCGGCAACACGCCAGTCGCCAAGGATGGCCGGCGATCATCGAGCAATTCGAGCGTCAGCTGCGCGATGTATGCAAGGACGGGCCCCCAGTGCCCGCCCTGGCGTCGCTTACACCAGGCTCGTCAACGCCTCACGACTGAACGGCAGAATGTCGGCCTCGCGACCTTCGCGCACCTTGACGGCCCAATCCGGATCCACCAGCAGCGCACGGCCCACGGCGACCAGATCGAACTCGTCGTTATTCAAACGCTCCAGCAGGTTCTCCAGGCTGGCCGGCTGCGCGACCTTGTCAGTGTTGACCATGAACTGCAGGAACTCGCCATCCAGGCCGACGCTGCCCACGGTGATCGTCGGTTTCCCCGTCAGCTGGCGGGTCCAGCCGGCCAGGTTGAGGTCGGAGCCTTCGAATTCCGGCTCCCAGAACCGGCGCGTGGAACAGTGGAAAATATCCACGCCAGCGTCGGACAACGGCTTGAGGAATTCGCCCAACGCCTCGGGAGTTTGCACCAGGCGCGCGGTGTAGTCCTGCTGCTTCCACTGGGAAAAACGCAGGATGATCGGAAAGTCCGGGCCGACCGCAGCGCGGGTGGCCTGGATCAGTTCGATAGCGAAACGTGAACGGTTGGCCAGGCTGCCGCCGTACTCATCGGTACGCTGGTTGCTGCCTTCCCAGAAGAACTGGTCGACCAGGTAGCCGTGGGCGCCGTGGATTTCCACTCCGTCCATGCCGATGCGTTGAGCATCTTTGGCTGCTTGGGCGAACGCATTAATCACGTCCTTGATGTCCTGGGTGGTCATGCCATGGACGACTACCTTGCCATCCTTGAGCTTCTCCATCGGGCCGTAGGCTGGCACGCTGGCGTCAGGTTCGGTACCGATACGGCGCACGGCGCCCACATGCCACAACTGCGGAACAATCTTGCCGCCTTCGGCGTGGACCGCATCGACCACTTTCTTCCAGCCGGCCAACGCCGCTTCGCCGTAAAAGTGCGGAACGTTGGGGTAACCGTTGGAGGCTTGATGGCCGACCACGGTGCCTTCGGTGATGATCAGCCCAACGCCGGCGGCGGCGCGACGGCGGTAGTACTCGATCACTTGAGCATTGGGCACGCCACCCGGGGAGAATGAGCGGGTCATTGGCGCCATGACCACGCGGGTCGACAGTTGCAGTGCACCGAGCTGGAAGGGTTTGAACAAGGCTTGGACGGGCATGGAGCACTCCACATAAGACGGATTTATGATGTGGATAATATGGGCGCCGCAACGTGCTGGGTAGCACTATTGATCTGGGTGATTAAGGCGATAAAAGCAACCGAATACCTGTAGGAGCGAGCTTGCTCGCGAAGCGCCTGAGGACGCCGCGTACATCCAGAGCACACGCGTTATCGTTGGCGATTTTCGCGAGCAAGCTCGCTCCTACAGTGGCAGGGTTAGCTCAGGGCTTTTTCGATGGCCTGGATGATCGATGGATCGTCCGGTGGCGTACGTGGCGAAAAACGCGCCAGCACGCGGCCATCTTTGCCGAGCAGGAATTTCTCGAAGTTCCAGGTGATATCCCCAGGAAATTCAGCGCCCTCGCCCGCCAGCAGGCGGTAGAGCTGGTGACGCTCTGGCCCGTTCACCTCGAGTTTGCTGCCCAGGGGAAAGGTCACCCCATAGTTGAGGCTGCAGAATTGCTGGATCTCTTCCTCGGTGCCCGGTTCCTGGCCCGCAAACTGGTTGCACGGCAGGCCGAGCACGGTGAAACCCCGGTCCTTGTACTGCTGATAGAGGTTTTCCAACGCCGCATATTGCGGGGTCAGGCCGCATTTGGAGGCCACATTGACCACCAGCACAACTTGCCCCTTGAAAGGCGCCAGCGGCAGCTCTTGCCCATCCAACGCTTTGAGTTTCAGGTCGTGGAAAGCACTCATGACGAACTCCAGATATCCTATTTTTCTACGCCTCGCGACGCCTTGAGCTTACAACCCGCAAGCCCGCAATTATAGACGCCCGTAACAAAACCCGCCTGCAGGTTACTGAGCGGTCGGCCACGGCAGGATCGGGATCGCCGTCACCGCGTTCTGCGGGCTGCCTTCGATCAGGCGGTCGCTGTAGACCAGGTACACCAACGTGTTGCGCTTCTTGTCGAGGAAACGCACCACCTGCATGGTCTTGAACACCAGCGAGGTGCGTTCCTTGAACACTTCGTCACCGTCCTTGAGCTCACCCTTGAAGTGGATCGGGCCGACCTGGCGGCAGGCAATCGAGGCTTCGGCGCGGTCTTCGGCCAGGCCCAGGCCGCCTTTGACGCCACCGGTCTTGGCACGTGACAGATAGCAAGTCACACCATCGACCTTGGGGTCGTCAAACGCTTCGACCACAATTCGGTCGTTGGGGCCGACAAACTTGAAGACCGTCGAGACCTGGGCAATCTCTTCGGCCGAGGCCAGCAGTGGCATGGCGAGCAACAGGCCAAGCAATCCCTTCATTACGCGCATCGGGTATTCCTTCGTTTAAACCAGAATGAGGTTATCGCGGTGCACCAGTTCCGGTTCCGCCATGTAGCCCAAGAGTCCGACAATCGCTTCTGACGATTGTCCAATAATCTTCTGCGCCTCCAGGGCACTGTAGTTGGCCAGGCCGCGGGCGATCTCACGACCATCCGGCGCCACGCACACCACCATCTCGCCTCGGCGGAAGCTGCCTTGCACCAACTTGACGCCCACCGGCAGCAGGCTCTTGTTGCCCTGGGACAACGCCGACACCGCTCCCGCGTCGAGCACCAGGGTGCCACGGGTTTGCAGGTGCCCGGCCAGCCATTGCTTGCGCGCTGCCAGCATGCCGCGCTCGGGCGACAGCAGCGTACCGATGCGCTCCCCGGCCTTGAGACGGTCCAGCACGCGCTCCAGGCGCCCGCCGACGATGATGGTGTGGGCACCGGAGCGCGCGGCCAGGCGGGCGGCGCGCAGCTTGGTCTGCATGCCGCCACGGCCCAAGGCGCCGCCGACACTGCCGGCCACGGCGTCCAGCGCCGGGTCATCAGCTCGCGCTTCATGGATAAGCTGAGCATCAGGGTTGTTACGCGGGTCGGCGTCGAACATGCCGTCGCGATCGGTGAGGATCACCAGCAGGTCGGCTTCCACCAGGTTGGCTACCAGGGCAGCCAGGGTGTCGTTGTCGCCGAAGCGGATTTCGTCGGTGACCACCGTGTCGTTCTCGTTGATCACCGGGATGACCTTGAGCTCCACCAGCGCACGCAAGGTGCTGCGGGCGTTGAGGTAGCGCTTGCGGTCGGACAGGTCGTCGTGGGTCAGCAGGATCTGCGCCGTGTGGCGGCCGTGCTCGGCAAAGCTCGATTCCCAGGCTTGCACCAGGCCCATCTGGCCGATGGCGGCGGCGGCTTGCAGTTCGTGCATCGCGCTGGGTCGCGCGGTCCAGCCGAGGCGGCTCATCCCGGCGGCAACCGCCCCGGACGAGACCAGCACCAACTCGACACCGGCCTCATGCAAGGCCACCATCTGCTCGACCCAGACGCTCATGGCTGCGCGATCGAGTCCCTTGCCATCGGCCGTCAGCAACGCGCTGCCGATCTTTACGACCCAGCGCTGCGCACCTGTCACTTTGCTCCGCATCATCTTCAACCTTAGAGTGAGGGCCGCGCGACCCAGCGCCGCCCATAACGTTATACCCGGATACCAAAACGCCGCTCCAAAGGAGCGGCGTTCAAGTTTATCGCAACGAATCAGTCGCGCACGTAAATGATTTCCGGACCGTCTTCATCATCCACGTCTTCCTCGTCCCAATCATCGTCGCCGATGTCATGCACCGACTTCACGCCGCTGCGGCGCAAGGCACGCTGGTCGTCCAGCGCTTGCAGCTGGGCACGGGCTTCGTCTTCGATCTGCTGGTCGAGCTCGGCGAGTTCGGCCTTGAACACCGGGTCGGCCGCCAGGCGGTCGGCGCGGTCTTCCAGATAACGCATGATGTCGCGGCAAAGGCGCTCGGTGCCTTCTTTGGCGATGGCCGAGATCACGTAGACCGGACCTTCCCACTCCAGGCGGTCGACGATTTCCTTGACGCGCTCTTCGTGCTCTTCTTCAAGGATCTGGTCGCACTTGTTCAGCACCAGCCAACGATCACGCTCGGCCAGGGCCGGGCTGAACTTGGTCAGTTCGCTGACGATCACTTCGGCGGCATCGGCAGCATTGGTTTCGTCCAGCGGCGCCATGTCGACGAGGTGCAGCAGCAAACGGGTGCGCGACAAGTGCTTGAGGAAGCGAATCCCCAGGCCTGCACCATCGGAAGCGCCTTCGATCAGGCCAGGAATGTCGGCGACCACAAAGCTTTTCCAACGGTCGACGCTGACCACGCCCAGGTTTGGCACCAGGGTGGTGAACGGGTAGTCGGCGACTTTCGGCTTGGCGGCCGAAACCGAGCGGATGAAGGTACTTTTGCCGGCGTTCGGCAGGCCCAGCAGGCCTACGTCGGCGAGTACTTTCATTTCCAGCTTGAGGTCGCGCTGCTCGCCCGGTTTGCCCGGCGTGGTCTGGCGCGGTGCACGGTTGGTACTGGACTTGAACCGGGTGTTACCCAGCCCGTGCCAGCCGCCCTGCACAACCATCAACTTCTGGCCGGCCTTGGTCAGGTCGCCGATCACTTCCTGGGTGGCCGAGTCGATGATCGTGGTGCCGACCGGTACGCGCAGTACCAGGTCTTCACCTTTTTTACCGGTGCAGTCGGTGCTGCCGCCGTTGGAGCCACGCTCGGCATCGAAGTGCCGGGTGTAACGGTAGTCGACCAGGGTGTTGAGGTTTTCGTCGGCCATCATGTAGATGGAACCGCCGTCGCCGCCGTCACCGCCGTTTGGGCCACCGTTTTCAATGAACTTTTCGCGACGGAAACTCATGCAACCGTTACCGCCGTCGCCTGCTTTTACTCGGATGGAAACTTCATCAACGAACTTCATAACAAAACGCCTCTCGCCGCACGGACGAGCTTAAGAAACCAAGACATAAGACTCTTGCAAAAATGAGCGCAGCGACCTCAAGCAACGACTGCAAAACCTGCTGCCCTCGCCATTACAAACAGCTTTGCAAGAGACTCACTCCACAAACGAAAAAGCCCCGTCGCAAGACAGGGCTTTTCCAGCGATCTCGCAATTAAGCTGCGACAACGCTCACGTAACGGCGGTTGAACGCGCCCTTTACTTCGAACTTGATCACGCCTTCGATTTTCGCGAAGAGGGTGTGATCTTTACCCATGCCAACACCGTAACCGGCGTGGAATTGGGTGCCGCGCTGACGCACGATGATGTTGCCCGGAATGATTTTCTGGCCGCCATACATCTTCACGCCAAGGCGTTTGGCTTCTGAGTCGCGACCGTTACGGGTACTACCACCAGCTTTTTTGTGTGCCATGAGTCAATTCTCCTAGTGAGGAATTAGGCTGAAATTAAGCCTGAATACCGGTGATTTTGATCTCGGTGTACCACTGGCGGTGGCCCATACGCTTCATGTGGTGCTTACGACGACGGAACTTGATGATGCGGACTTTATCGTGACGACCTTGGGAGATCACTTCAGCCACAACGGTAGCGCCAGCAACAACTGGAGCGCCGATGTTCACGTCATCGCCATTGGCGACCAACAGAACGCGATCAAAAGTAACGGATTCGCCAGTAGCGATTTCCAGTTTTTCGATCTTCAGGTATTCACCTGGGGCGACCTTGTATTGCTTGCCACCAGTAACAATTACTGCGTACGACATGGTATTTCTCCGATAATCCTGCTCACCCAGCGCTTTATAAGAAGAGGTATTGGCTGGCATGGCTGCATGGGATGGACGTCCCGAATGCAATTGCGTAAGGCAGGTGCTGCCCAGGAAGTTCAGGGTGCGCGATTGTACGCAAGCAATAGACGCGTTGCAAGAGGCCGTCCATCGCGCCTTGACACCCAGGGGCATGGGTCCTAGCATGCCGCGCAACCCTTCTGGAGCGACTGTCGCTGATGCAACCCCAAGCTTTCTACCGCGCGGTCGCGGACGATTTTAGCGCCGTCGACGGCATCATCAAGCAGCAGCTGACGTCTAAAGTGCCGCTGGTCGCCAAAATTGGCGACTACATTACGTCGGCGGGCGGTAAGCGCCTGCGTCCTTTATTAGTGTTGCTGTGCGGCAAGGCCCTGGGCCGCGAAGGCGATGACCTGCGCCTGCTGGCGGCCACCATCGAATTCCTGCACACCGCCACCCTGCTGCACGACGACGTGGTCGACATGTCCGGCATGCGCCGTGGCCGCGAGACCGCCAACGCCATGTGGGGCAACGCCCCGAGCGTGCTGGTGGGCGACTTCCTGTACTCGCGCTCGTTCGAAATGATGGTCGAACTGGGCTCGATGCCAGTGATGAAAATTCTTTCACAGGCCACGCGCATCATCGCCGAAGGCGAAGTGTTGCAACTGTCCAAGGTCCGCGACGCCAGCACCACCGAAGAAACCTACATGGAAGTGATTCGCGGCAAGACCGCGATGCTCTTCGAAGCCTCCACCCACAGCGCCGCCGCGCTGTGTGGCGCGACCGCCGAACAGGCCGAAGCGTTGCGTACCTTTGGCGATCACCTGGGCGTGGCGTTCCAACTGGTGGACGACCTGCTCGACTACCGTGGCGACGCCGAGACCCTGGGCAAGAACGTCGGTGACGACCTGGCCGAAGGCAAACCGACCCTGCCGCTGATCTACACCATGCGCGAAGGCACGCCGGAACAGGCCGCCCTGGTGCGCAAGGCGATCCAGAAAGGCGGGATCGAAGACCTGGAAGCCATCCGTGCCGCCGTCGAAGCGTCCGGCTCGCTGGAGTACACCGCGCAACTGGCGCGTGACTACGTAGCCCGTGCGATCCAGTGCCTGCAAGCCCTGCCCGCCAGCGAATACCGGGATGCATTGGTTGAGCTGAGCGAATTTGCGGTCGCGCGTACGCACTAAAATACACGCGGGCCAATGTGGGAGGGGGCTTGCCCCCGATAGCGGAGTGTCAGCCAATGGATAAGTTGGCTGTTACACCGCCATCGGGAGCAAGCCCCCTCCCACATTTGGATTTCATACAACCTGTAAGACCACAATCCCCTATATAATGTGCGACTTTTAGCCATCCTGACTCTCAAGGAGCTTTAGTGAGCACGTTGCCACCCTGCCCGAAATGCAATTCCGAATACACCTACGAAGACGGCGCCCAGCTGATCTGCCCGGAATGCGCCCATGAGTGGTCCGCCAATGGCGAGACCGAAGCAGTCGGCGATGAAACCGTGAAGAAGGACTCTGTGGGCAATGTCCTGCAGGACGGCGACACCATCACCGTGATCAAGGACCTCAAGGTCAAGGGCACTTCCCTGGTGGTGAAAGTCGGCACCAAGGTCAAGAACATCCGCCTGTGCGATGGCGACCATGACATCGATTGCAAGATTGACGGCATCGGCCCGATGAAACTCAAGTCCGAGTTCGTGCGTAAAGTCTGATCGTGCTGCAACCATCCCACGCCCGCCGTGGGATGGCGTTTCGCCCTGTTGCTTGACCCGCCTCAATCTCCACACAGAAAAAAGCGCAAACCGCCAATAGGCACTTGCTATTCTACGAATAAGAATTATTCTCATTGAAACCCATCAAGGAGAACGACCATGACTTATTTGATAGACGCCTGGCTGGACCGCCCACACCCCTACCTGCGGATCCTGCATCGGGAAACCGGCGAAGTCTGTGCTGTGCTGGAAGAAGAAGCGCTGAATGAACTGCAGGACCAAGGCGACCTGGACGTGAATGGCCTGAGTTCCAGTGAGCCTGGGGTGCTGAAGGAAGTGGTGCGAAACCTGTTTTTGTTCTGCTATGCCCGAGCGTTGCGCCCGGCGACGGAGCTCAATGGCAAGTTCCACCCATGAACCACCCTGTAAAACGCTGTAGGAGCGAGCTTGCTCGCGAAGACCGCATAAACAACGCGTTCATCCAGGATGCCCGCGTCATCGTTGACGTTTTTCGCGAGCAAGCTCGCTCCTACAGGTGATCAACAGCAGGTCTTACAGAACGTCGAGCAGCTCGACGTCGAACACCAGAACGCTGTGCGGCGGGATGCTGCCAACGCCTTGAGCGCCGTAAGCCAGTTCGCTCGGCACGTACAGGCGCCATTTGCTGCCGGCATTCATCAACTGCAGGGCTTCGGTCCAGCCGGCAATCACGCCGCCCACCGGGAATTCTGCAGGCTGGCCACGCTCGTAGGAGCTGTCGAATACAGTGCCGTCGATCAGAGTGCCGTGGTAATGAGTGCGCACCTGGTCTTCACGGGTCGGCTTGGCGCCATCACCGGCAGTCAGCACTTCAAATTGCAGGCCCGAAGCCAGGGTGGTAATGCCGTCACGCTTGGCGTTTTCAGCCAGGAATGCCAGGCCGGCGCCTGCAGCGGCTTCAGCTTTGGCCGCAGCTTCAGCTTGCATGATTTCGCGGATTACCTTGAAGCTGGCCGCCATTTGCTCCTGGTCAACACGGCTTGGCTTGCCACCGAACGCGTCGGTCAGACCGGCCAGGATCGCGTCCAGGCTTACACCCGGTGGTGGGTTGTCGCGCAGTTGGTCGCCCAACTGACGGCCGATACCGTAGCTGACGCGGGTTTCGTCGGTGGACAGATTAACTTCGGACATGAAGAGGCTCCGCTGTAGGACAACACGGTTTCCCGTGCCATCCAAAACTAAAAGGGCCCGCAGACTAGCACACAAGACCGGCCCATGATCAGCCCCCTCCCCGGCTGCCAGAGCGCCGGGCGTAGCGCTGGTATCCGATCATTGTCCCGATCCCGGCATGGATCGAGCGCCCTTTCGACGGCCAGCGAGAAAAGTATTTCAGAATTGCCCTTTGCCGCCGATACAGCCCTACACATCTTGGCTGGCTCAAACAACAACACCCCGTCCAGCAGACAGACATCACTCTCAAGGAGCTTTCGATGAACAGCTGGTTCGGTAACATCAGCGTCAACCTCAAACTCGGCCTGGGCTTTGGCCTGGTGCTGGTCCTCACCTCGATCCTGGCACTCACCGGCTGGACCAGCCTGGGCGGTTTGATCGACCGCAGCAACTGGATGAGCGACATCACCCAGCTCAATGCTTCGCTGACCAAGCTGCGCATCGTGCGCCTGCAATACATGCTGGCCAACGGTGACGAAGCCGTGGCGCAGAACGTGCAGACCAGCCTCGACGCCTTCGCCGCCCAGCAACAGAAACTGCTGGACAGCTTCAAGAGCCCGGAAAACCTCAAGCTGCTCAATGAACAGAAAGCCGTCATCACGGCTTATCAGCAGTCCTTGAACAAAATGCGCGAGGCCTATCGCAACGGCAATGCTGCGCGCCAGGTCATGGGCGACAAAGCCGACATCGCCAACGCACAAATCAACGCCCTGGACACCAGCGTGCAGCAGATGCCCGACAGCCCGGAGCGTTTCGCTCAGTTCCAGGCCGTGACCGACGCCAAGGAAGAGTTCATGCTGGCGCGCTACGAAGTGCGGGGTTACACCAACACTGTCAACGCAGAAAACGAAGCCCGCGCCGCTGCACAAATCGACAAAGCCATCGCGAGCTTGAAAAGCCTCAACGCCGTCTTCGGCGCCAGCCAGCAAACCGCGCTGGCCGCGCTGGACACCGCACTCGGTGCCTATCGCAGCGCCGTGCAGAGCTACAAGGCCGCCAACGCCAACATCGTTACCGCCCGTGCCGAGATGACCACCCAAGGCACCGATATCGTCACGATCAGCGACAAGCTGTACGACATCCAGCTGGAACGTCGCGACGCCGAAAGCGCCCAGGCCCGTAGCCTGCAATTGATCAGCACCTTGCTCGCCCTACTGGTGGGCATCATCGCGGCGCTGGTGATCACTCGCCAGATCACCCGTCCGCTGCAAGACACCCTGGCGGTGGTCGAACGCATCGCCTCCGGCGACTTGAGCCACAACATTCAGGTGACTCGTCGTGATGAGCTGGGCGTGCTGCAACAAGGCATCCAGCGCATGGGCACCACCTTGCGTGAACTGATCAGCGGGATTCGTGATGGCGTGACCCAGATCGCCAGCGCCGCTGAGGAACTGTCGGCGGTGACCGAGCAGACCAGCGCTGGCGTCAACAGCCAGAAGATCGAGACCGACCAGGTCGCCACGGCGATGCATGAAATGACCGCCACCGTGCAGGAAGTGGCACGCAACGCCGAACAGGCCTCCTTGGCCGCCGCCGATGCCGACGGCCAAGCGCGCGCGGGCGATAAAGTTGTGGCCGAGGCCATCGCCCAGATCGAACGCCTGGCGGCTGAAGTGGCGCGCTCCACCGACGCCATGGCCCATCTGCAACAAGAGAGCAACAAGATCGGCAGCGTGATGGATGTGATCAAGGCCGTGGCCGAACAGACCAACCTGCTGGCCCTCAACGCAGCGATTGAAGCAGCGCGCGCCGGTGAAGCCGGTCGTGGGTTCGCCGTGGTCGCCGACGAAGTACGTGGCCTGGCCCAGCGCACGCAAAAATCCACCGAGGAAATCGAAGGCCTGGTGGCCGGCTTGCAGAACGGTACCCAACAAGTGGCCAACGTGATGAACAACAGCCGCAGCCTCACCGACAGCAGCGTCGAGCTGACGCGCAAGGCTGGCGTATCGCTGGAAAACATCACCCGTACCGTGTCGAATATCCAGTCGATGAACCAGCAGATCGCCGCCGCCGCCGAAGAGCAGAGCGCCGTGGCCGAAGAGATCAGCCGCAGCATTGTGAACGTGCGCGACGTGTCGGAGCAGACCGCAACGGCGAGCGACGAGACGGCCAAGTCGAGCGTGGAATTGGCGCGTTTGGGTAGCCAGTTGCAGCAGATGGTCAGTCATTTCCGGGTGTAAGAAATCAAAAAAACCGCCTCGGGATTAACCGAGGCGGCTTCACTTCTCAAACCTTAACGGTCATCGAAGCTGTCCCGCAGAAACTTCCATACGTGATAAGCACGCAGGCAGTTCACTACGAGGTTCCATGTACGTCGTGCAAACTTAGACATACTCGGCCCTCCGTGAGTTGGGCCTTACCTCCAGCGCACTTACCGGAACATGTGGGCCTTTGGATGCAGGTCAATGCATCTTTGAGGCGGCCGGGTTGATGGGCCTTCCGCTTGAATCCGGCACGGATTACTAGCCCGTGGCGGTCGGTCCGAAAATCGCGCGCATACCCGGCGCACCCAAAAGCGACAAACGCAGAACGAAGGAGAGACTACCCAAAACTCCACGTGAAGGTGTGACAAGCAGTGGCCAAATATCCAGTATTGTTCGTGGGATCTATTGCAGAATTTTTCGACTGAGAGAGAAGTTTGATAATCGAGGAGCACTGGCCACCGTTCAATCTTGCGTGATGATAAGACCAAGGTTAATATCCGCCTGCAGGTCAATGCATCTTTGAGGTCGCGATCCAGCCACTCACTGGATTGCAAAAAAACCGCCCTACTAAGGCGGTTTTTTATTGTCTGCGATTTACCTCTCAGCTCTCACCCTCCTCAACAAACACCACACGATTCCCAAACGGGTCCTTGATACTCATCTCCCGCGAGCCCCAAGGTGTTTCCTCAACGCCAGGCTTGGCATAACGGTAGCCCTTGGCCTGCAATTGCTGCTGGTACGCGTCTATCCCCTGCGCCTGGATCCGCACCGCTGCGCCCGGCGACGCATCGCCATGATGCTCGGACAAATGCAGCACACACTCGCCCAGCGACACCTGCAGGTACAACGGAAAATCCGCCTCGAAACGATGCTGCCAATCGACCTTGAACCCGAGGAATTCGACATAGAATTCCAGCGCCTTGGCCTCGTCGAAAATCCGCAGGATGGGGGTGACTTTTCCTAAGTGCATCGCGATGGCTCCCTGTTTGAAAGCACCCACTATAGAGGCGAAAAACCCCGACGCAAATCCCCGTTGCGCGCCAGGAATCGACCCGAGCGCTGCCCCGTCGCCTGCCCTTCGCTGTAGCTCAACACACCGTTGACCCACACGCCATCAATGCCCTCGGCTGCCCGCTGTGGTTCTTTGAAGTCCGCTACATCCCGCACGCGTAACGGGTCGAACAACACCAGGTCAGCCCAGTGCCCTTCACGAATTTCGCCTCGCTCAGCCAGGCCAAAACGCGCCGCCGACAGCCCGGTCATTTTGTGCACAGCGGTGTGCAACGGGAACAATCCCACATCCCGACTGAAATGCCCCAGCACCCGTGGAAACGCGCCCCACAAGCGCGGATGGGGAAACGGGTCTTCAGGCAACCCATCCGACCCGATCATCGACAAGGGGTGCGCCAAAATGCGCCGCACATCCGCCTCATCCATCCCGTAGTACACCGCTCCCGCCGGTTGCAGGCGGCGGGCTGCGTCCATCAACGAAACATCCCACTCGGCGGCAATGTCCTGCAGGTCACGCCCGCCCATTTCAGGATGCGGTGTGGACCAGGTGATGGTGATGCGGAACGCATCGGTGATCTGCTTGAGGTCCAGGGTCGAAGAGCTGGCCGCATAGGGATAACAATCACACCCGACCGGATGAGTTTTCGCCGCCGCTTCAAGCGCCGCCAGCAGTTGCGGGCTACGTCCCCAGTTTCCCGCCCCCGCACACTTGAGGTGGGAAATAATCACCGGGGCCCTGGCGTGCCGGCCGATCAGGAACGCTTCGTCCATTGCCTCCAGTACCGGCTCGAATTCACTGCGTAAGTGAGTGGTGTACACCGCGCCATAAGCCGTCAGCTCTTCACTCAGTTGCAGCACCTCGTCGGTGTCTGCATTGAATGCGCTGGCGTAGGCAAGGCCAGTGGATAAACCCAGGGCTCCGGCCTCCAGACTCGCCTGCAACTGCATGCGCATGCCCGTGATTTCGAGGGCCGTGGCCGTGCGGTGCAGGTCGTCCATATGATTGCTGCGCAGTGCCGTGTGGCCGATCAGGGCGGCGACGTTGACTGCAGGATGGGCGCGTTCCACCGCGGCGCGATAGTCGACAAAGCGCGGGTAGGCAAACGCGTCGGTATTGCCCAGCAGGTTCATCGGGTCGGGCGGATTGCCGCGCAGGCTGACCGGTGAGGCGCTGATGCCGCAATTACCGACAATCACCGTGGTCACGCCCTGGCTGAGCTTGGGCAGCATCTGCGGATGGCGGATAACCACCGTGTCATCGTGGGTGTGTACGTCGATAAACCCCGGCGCCAATACGCGGCCTGTCGCGTCGATTTCTTGCTCGGCCATCGCTGTGGACAAGTCGCCGATCGCCTCGATGCGCCCATCACGTACGCCCACGTCAGCGACATAACCTGCACTGTTGCTGCCATCAATGATCTGCGCCTGGCGAATCAGCGTGTCGTACTTCATATCAGTCTCCGAGCGGCAGGCTGTCGGGGCCGCCGCGATAGTCGTCCAGGGCCAGCTTGATCCGGCGCAGGCGCTCCTGGTTGGCGTCAGGCATGGCCAGCGCCAGTTCGGTGGCAAGCAGGTCAATAGCCAGCAGCATGCCGTAGCGCGCAGCCGTGGGTTTGTAGATAAAACTGGTTTCAGCCGGTTGCAGCGGCAACAGCACATCCGCCAACTCGGCCAGTGGGGAGTCGGCCAGGGTGATGGCGACAACGCGTGCGTCGTAGTTGCGCGCCAGCGTCACCACATCCAACAGCTCAGGCGTAAGGCCGGTCAGCGAGCACACAATCAACGCGTGTTCCGGCCCCAGGGTCGCGGCGGTCACGCGCATCATCACCGGGTCATGGCAGGCTGCAATCGGATAGCCCAGGCGTACCAGGCGCACCTGTAGCTCATCGCTGCACAGGCTCGATGGGCCGCCCATGCCGAACGCGTGGATCATCCGCGCCTTGCCCAGCAGGCTCACTGCATCGACAAAGCTGTCTTGATTGAACCCCGACAGGTGCTGGCGCAGCGTCGCTTCGATATCACCCAGAATCTGCCGATGAAACGCCGACTGTTCCGGCAACCCCGCCGGGTCGAGAAAGCGGCTGCCCACGCCGCTGGCCTGGGCCAGTTGCAGGCGCAGGTCACGCAAGTCGCGGCAACCGACACTGCGGGCAAAGCGCGACAAGGTCGCCGTACTGACCTCGGCCCGTTGCGACAACGCTTCCAGGCTGGCCGACGCGGCAAAGCCCACGTCATCGAGCAGCAGCCTGGCGATACGCCCTTCGCCGGCGCTGAAGGAAGCCTGGCGGGCGCGGATCTGGTAGAGGATGTCCATGGGGCTCCGAGTGACAGGATGCGGCTCATAAAACCAGAGACAGGCCGTAGGTGAGAGCGAAGGCAACCACCGAAATCAACGTCTCCAGCACGGTCCAGGTCTTGAAGGTCTGGATCACCGTCATATTGAAGTATTCCTTGATCAGCCAGAAGCCGCCGTCGTTGACGTGGGAGAAAATCACCGAACCCGCACCGGTCGCCAGTACCAGCAATTCCGGGTGTGGATAACCCAGGCCCAGGGCGACCGGCGCGACCACGCCGGACGCCGTGGTCATCGCCACCGTGGCCGAGCCCGTGGCGATCCGCATCAGCGCGGCGAACAACCAGCCCATCACCAGCGGCGAGAGCTGGAACGCATTGGCCAGGCCAAGGATCTCGTGGGTGACACCGGCGTCCACTAGGATGCGATTCAAGCCACCGCCCGCGCCCACCAGCAGCGTGATGCTCGCCGTCGGCGCCAGGCATTCATTGGTGAACTTGAGGATCGACTCACGGTTGAAGCCTTGGGCCAGCCCCAGGGTCCAGAAACTCACCAGGGTCGCCACGAGCAGCGCGATTACCGAGTTGCCGATGAATAAAAGGAACTGGTTGAAGCCGGTGCCCGGCGTGGAAATCACATTGGCCCAGCCGCCAATCATCATCAGCACCACCGGCAACAGAATGGTGCCCATGGTCAGCGCGAAGCTCGGCAGACGGGTGCGCGGTTCACGCTCGATGAACTGGCGTTCCAGCGGGTTTTCCGCCGGCAGGTGAATGCGCGGCACGATGAACTTGGCATACACCGGGCCGGCGATGATCGCCGTAGGAACACCGACCAGGATCGCATACAGCACGGTCTGCCCGACCGAGGCGTTATAGGCCAGCACCGCCATCATCGCCGCCGGGTGCGGCGGCACCAGCGCATGCACCACCGACAGGCCGGCGACCATCGGCAGGCCGACCATAAGGATCGACACGCCCACGCGTCGCGCCACGGTAAAGGCGATCGGCACCAGCAACACAAAGCCCACCTCGAAAAACAGCGGCAGCCCCACCAGAAACGCGATGCAGACCATGGCCCAGTGGGCATTGCGTTCGCCGAAACGGTTGATCAACGTGCGCGCCACCTGCTCCGCGCCACCGGACTCGGCCATCATCTTGCCGAGCATGGTGCCCAGCGCCACCACCAAAGCGATATGCCCCAGGGTCTTGCCGACCCCCGCTTCGTACGAGCCCATGATGGTGTCCGCCGGCATCCCGGCCATCAGCGCCAGGCCAATGGACACCAGCGTGATAACGATAAACGGGTTGAGTCGGTAACGTGCAATCAGCACGATCAAAGCAATGATGGCGATGGCAGCGTATGCCAATAGCCCGAAGCCCGGTGATGCGGCCATGCGGTACTCCTCGGAAAGGGTCACGTCGAATAGGTTGTGAAACTCATAAATCATTACCGAGGATGATTTTCAAATTATATGAAAGTAATTTTCGCCCAGGGATAAGCGCTGTCGCGGTGGGATATGCCCGACACTGTCGTATGAAAATTCGAGGAGTGTTCTTACATGAGGATCAGAAAAGGCTGGAAACTCAACCCACGCGGTTGAGTCATAGAATGCACATCCACTGCTGCCAGGAACCGAACATGATGCGTCTCACACTTGCCGCCCTGCTGATTACCCTGTGCGGCAGCGCCGCCGCCGCCGATAACCCGGCACTGAAAAAATGCATGGACGGCGCCAACACCACCGCCGAGATGGTCGGTTGCAACGTCAAGGAGGCCAAGGTGCAGGATGCCCGGCTGAACAAGGCTTACAAGACCGCGCTGGCCGCTCAGGAAGGCAACCGCAAGGACCAGTTGCAAGACCTGCAGCGCCTGTGGATCAAATACCGTGACGCCAATTGCGCCTTTGCCGGCAGTGCCACCGGCGGCACCATCGATCAGGTCAACGGCTCCGGCTGCGTACTGGACATGACCCAGACCCGCGCCCAGGAACTGGAAGACCTGGTCGGCCCGTAACCCTAGTCGTGATGAACCTTCGCCCGCTTGAGCAGCTTCTTGCAGCGCTCCGACAAATGCAGCACGCGCACATGCTTGCCCGCCTTGCGGTAGCGCTCGCGCAAGGTCATCAGCGCGGCAATCGCTGAATAATCGACGAAGCTCAGGTGCCGGCAATCGAGCGTCACCTGGGCCGGGTCGTTGGCCGGGTCGAATTGATTCAGGAACGGCGTGGTCGAGGCAAAGAACAACGTGCCGTGCAGACGGTAAAGTTTGCTGCCGTCGGCTTCCAGGTGTTCATCGGCATACAGCTCACGGGCCTGTTGCCAGGCGAAGTTCAGCGCCGCGATCACGATGCCGCACAGCACTGCGGTCGCCAGGTCAGTGAACACGGTGATGACCGTCACCGCCATGATCACCAGCACGTCATTGAGCGGCACCTTGTTGATCACCCGCAACGACGCCCAGGCAAAGGTCTGCTGGGACACCACGAACATCACCCCCACCAGCGCCGCCAGCGGAATCCGCTCGATCAGCGGCGACAGAAACAGAATGAACAGCAGGATCATCACCCCGGCGAACACCCCGGAGAAACGTCCACGCCCGCCGGAACTGAGGTTGATCACGGTTTGCCCGATCATCGCGCAACCGCCCATGCCACCGAACAGGCCCGAGACCATATTCGCCGCGCCCAGGGCCACGCTTTCGCGGTCGGGGTAGCCACGGGTTTCGGTGATCTCGTCGGTGAGGTTGAGGGTCAGCAGGGTTTCCAGCAGGCCGACCATGGCCATCAGGAACGCATACGGCGCGATGATGCCGAGGGTTTCGAAGGTCAAAGGAATCTGCGGTAGGGCGAAGGTCGGCAGGCCACCCGCGATGTGCGCCATATCGCCCAGGGTGCGGGTGGGCAGGCCGAGCAGGTACACCGCCAGGCCCACGCCGAGGATCGCCACCAAGGCCGGTGGCACGGCGCGGGTCAGGCGTGGCAGCAGGTAGACGATGGCCATGGTCACCACGACCAGCCCGGCCATCACATACAACGGCGTACCGCTGAGCCAGGTTTCACCGTTCTTGAAGTGCTCCAACTGCGCCAGCGCAATGATAATCGCCAGGCCGTTGACGAACCCCAGCATCACCGGGTGCGGCACCATGCGCACCAGCTTGCCCAGGCGCAACAGGCCGAAAGCGACCATGATCAACCCGCCCAGCAGCACCGTCGCCAGCAAATATTCCACGCCGTGTTGCACCACCAGCGCCACGATCACCACCGCCATCGAACCGGCTGCCCCCGACACCATACCGGGGCGACCACCGAACAATGCGGTGAGGGTGCAAATGATGAAAGCGCCGTAAAGCCCCATCAACGGGTTGAGATGGGCCACCAGGGCAAAGGCGATGCATTCGGGCAGCAAGGCAAACGACGTGGTGAGGCCGGCCAGGGCATCGGCGCGCAGACGGGTGAGCTTCATGGAATACCAGGGAGTTGCGGGGGAAGAGACGAGGAATGGTACGGAATTGAGCGGCGCGGGGCTAGCCTTCGGGACCGAGGCGCGGCCAATCGGGGGCAAGCCCCCTCCCACATTTGAATGCATTCCAGAGTTGGAACACCGTCGAGTGTGGGAGGGGGCTTGCCCCCGATAGCCTCACCTCAATATCAAGCGAACATCACACCATCTCGTGGCGAATCCACTCCACCACCGAGGTACGCTTCGGCGCCCACCCCAGCAGCTCACGGGCATGCTTGCCGCGCACCCGGCTGTTGGAGCCAAGGCCATAGTTGGCCATTTCATAACCCCACTCGGCTTCGGCCTCGGCCAGCGGCCAATCCTGCGGTTCGCCCAGTTCAAGCGCTTGCGCGATGGCCGTGGTCATGTCGATAAACGAGGCTTCGCCGCTTTCGACGAAGTAGAACGTGCCCGGCACATTCTTCGTCAGCGCCAGCAGGTACAGCGCGACCACGTCTTCGATATGCACATTGGACCAGATGTTCTGCCCTGGTCCCACGTGGCGTACTACTCCACTCTTGCGGGCCTGCTTGAGCAAGCGTGGCAATTGCACGCTGTCGCGCTTCACGCCCAGGCTGTGACCATAGATCAGGGTGTTACAGATCACCGCCGAATTCACACCTTCCTGGGCAGCGGCCAGGATCAGGTTATCGATCGCCACGCGAGCGGCCTTGTCGACGGTCGGCTCCGGCAGGTTGTCCTCAACGTAAATGACCTCACTGGCCTTGCCGCCCGACGCATCGCCAACGATGCTCGAACCGCTGGTGTGCAGGAACACCTTGTTGGAGCCTTTCAAGGCACCCAGCAGGGTTTCGACGGCCGCACGGTGGTCGCTGCTGGCGGCATTGATCACCGCATCGGCGTGCTGCGCCTGCTCGGTCAATACAGCGGCGTCATCCAGGGTGCCGATCACTGGAGTGATGCCCAGTGCCGTCATTTGCGCGGCTTGCTCGGCGCTGCGCACCAGGCCGGTGACGGCGTGGCCGGCCTTGACCAAGCCGGTGGCGATGGAGCCGCCGATAAAACCGGCTGCGCCGGTAACGAATACATTCATGGAGAGTGCTCCTGACTGGGTAAGTGATGAACCCAGTATCAAGCACGCCCTGGCGTCGAATAACCCCGTACAGGCCAATTCACTCTTGCGCGCCAGTCACGAATCACACCGCATAACGTGCCAGCTTGGCCTGGATAAAATCCAGGAAACACTGAATACGCAACGCCAGTTGCGAATTGCGGTAATACACCGCATGGATCGGCTGGCGATAGCCACTGTTGAATGCTTCCAGCAGCGGTACCAGGCGCCCGGCCTCGATGTCTTCGTGGGTCATGAAGTTGGACAGGCAACAAATGCCCTGCCCCTGCAAAGCCAGGTGGCGCACGGTTTCACCGCTGGACGCGGCAATGCCCGGCTGGATCAGCCAGCTGTCGCCCTCGCCATGGCGCAGCGGCCAATGGTTGAGGGTGTCGGTCTGGGTGAAGCCCAGCAAGGTATGCTCGGCCAAGTCGGCAATGGTGCTCGGTGTGCCGTGTTGCTTGAGGTAGTCGGCGCTGGCCAGGATGTGCAGCGGCGTGCTGCCCAGCGCGCGGGCATGCAGGGTCGAGTCGGCCAGGGTGCCGATACGAATGGCGATGTCGGTGCTTTGCTCCAGCAGGTCGATGATCACGTCGTCGCTGTTGAGCTCCAACTGGATGTCTGGGTACAGATCACGAAACTCGCCGATGTATGGCAGGATCCCGTGCAGCATGAACGGCACCGCCGCATTGATGCGCAGCCGCCCGGCCGGTTTTTTCTGGCGTGACGACAGGCGTTCTTCCAGCGCCTGCATCTGCGCCAGGATCACCTTGGCCTGCTCGAAGAAATACCGGCCCTCCTCGGTCAGGTCCATGCGCCGCGTGGTGCGGTTGATCAGGGTGGTATCGAGCTTGGCTTCCAGGCGCGACAAGGTGCGACTGACCGCCGATGGCGTCTGCCCGACCTGCTCGGCGGCGGCGGAAATCGAGCCGCATTCAATCACGCTGACAAATATCTGCAGTTCATCGGATCGGGCTTTCACGGGCGGTCCTGGTTATCGGCTCGGGCTCATTATTGACCACTCAGCAACAAATGGCCTCCCAACAGCGCCATGCCGGTGAAAAAAACCCGCTTGAACCATAGCGCACTGATGCGCTGGCGTAGCGCCTGGCCCAGCCACATTCCCAGCAAGGCCGGCACCAGCGCCAACAACGACGCACCGACTTCACCACCACCGAGCGCACCGCGCCAGGCCAGCCCGGCGGCCAACGCCAGGGTCGACACGCTGAACGACAGCCCCAGCGCCTGCACCAGCTGATCACGGCTCAAGCCTAGAGCTTGCAGATAGGGCACTGCGGGAATCACGAACACGCCGGTGACCGCGGTGATGAGGCCCGTGATCAGCCCACACAGCGGGCCCAGCCAGCGCTCGGTGCGCGGCCCGACCTGGAAAGTGGGCAGGCATAATCCACTCACCGCATACAGCAACAACGCCCCGCCCAATGCGCGCACCACCCGCGGCCCGGCGTCCATGCCCAGCCACAGCGTGCCCAGGCCGGCACCGAGAAAAATCAGCAACAGCATCGGCCACAGGCGCTTGAGCAAGGTGCCCAGGTGACCGCCCAGCGCCAGTTGCCAGAGGTTAGTGACCGTCGAAGGGATGATCAGCAACGCAGCAGCCTGTGCCGGCAACATAGCCAGGCCGAGCATGCCCATGGCCACGGTGGGCAGGCCAAGGCCGATCACGCCCTTCACCGTGCCGGCCAGCAGGAAAGTGCCGATCACCAGCACGGTCAGGGCCGGGCCGAGGGTTTGGTAGAAAGCCAATAAAGTCGTCATGAACACAATTGTGCGGTTTTGATGAACCGTTGGAAATTCGCCATATACTGAGGCAGCCTCTTGTTTTGGGTGAGGCAGAGGAAATCTTCAGCATGCACTTTGACCTGATCGACCTGCGCCTCTACCTGCACATACTGGACGCCGGCAACATCACCGCCGGCGCCGCCCGCAGCCATTTATCCCTGGCCGCCGCCAGCGCACGCATTCGGGCGATGGAGGCTTCACTGGGCGTCGAATGCCTGGAGCGTGGCCGCCGTGGCGTCACTCCGACACCCGCCGGCAAAGCCCTGGGCCGCCACGCCCGCCTGCTGCTGCAACAGGCCGAGCATCTGCAACAAGACCTGGCTGAATACGCCAACGGCGTCAAAGGCCAGGTGCGCCTGCTGTGCAATACCACGGCCCTGAGCGAATACCTGCCGGAGCGATTGGCGGACTTTCTGTGCGAGCACCCCAACCTCGATATCGACCTGCAGGAGCTGCCCAGCCTGCGGATCACCCAAGCCCTGCGCCAAGGCACGGCCGACCTGGGGATCATCTCCGATGCGGTGGACAGCTCCGGGCTGCAGACCCTGCCCTTTCACGACGATCCGCTGGTGCTGATCATGCCCGTGGAGCATCCGCTGGCAGCCGGCACAGCGAGTTTCATCGACAGCCTGCAACACGACTACGTGGGCCTCGCCGCCAGCAGTGCGTTGGCGGTGTATCTGGAGGAACAGGCGCTGCATGCGGGGTTTCGCCTGCAAACGCGGATCCGCGCCGAGGGTTTCGATGGGGTGATTCGCATGGTCGCCCGGGGCGCGGGCCTTGGCATCGTGCCCAAGGCCGCCCTGGACCGCTGGCAGCCGGACGTTCGCATCAAGGCCCAGCCGCTCAAGGAGGACTGGGCCTGTCGCCACTTGCTGCTCTGCGCACGCTCGTTCGACCACCTGCCGGGTTATGCCAGGGCCTTGTTCGATGCCTTGGCCCTGCCCTTGCGGAACAACCCGTAGTACACAGCGCTCAGGATCAGCAAAAACGGCACGCCAAACACCAGGGTCATCTTGAACGCCTCGGTAAAATACGTGGTGATCATCACCGCGCCCATCAGCACCAGGCCCAACAGTGTGCTGTAGGGAAACAGGCGCAGCTCGAAAGACAATTTCGCCCCACCGTGGCGTTTGCGGTAGCGGCGGAAAAACAGGTGCGTGAGGAAGATCATGAACCAGGTGAAGATCGCGCCGAACATCGAGATCGCCATCATCAGCGTGAACGCGCTTTCCGGGTACACCAGGTTGAGCAAGGTCGCCAGCGCGATACCGGA
This sequence comes from Pseudomonas sp. R2-37-08W, assembly GCF_003851705.1. Classification (NCBI taxonomy): domain Bacteria; kingdom Pseudomonadati; phylum Pseudomonadota; class Gammaproteobacteria; order Pseudomonadales; family Pseudomonadaceae; genus Pseudomonas; species Pseudomonas sp. R2-37-08W. The sequence continues at coordinate 4,830,595 of NZ_CP027728.1, forward strand.
GCTGGACAGCAGCAAGGCATTCAGCGGGATACCGCTCTTGCTCAACGCGCCCATGGACTTGGGCGCAAAACCCGCGCGGGACAGGCTGAACATCATGCGCGTGGTGATGTAGAGCTGGCTGTTCATCGCCGACAACGCCGCGATCAGGATCACGAAATTCATCACCCCGGTGGCGCCGGGAATGCCGATGGTCTGCATCACCGTGACGAACGGGCTCTGGGCTTGGCCGGCCTGGTTCCATGGCACGATGGCGAGCATCAGCGCCAGGGTCAGCAGGTAGAACACCACCAGGCGCACGATGGTCGCGCGAAAGGCTTTCTTCACCGCCCGCTCCGGGTCGGCCGCTTCGCCGGCCGCCACCGCGATCATCTCCACGCTCAAGTAGCTGAAGATCGACACGATGACCGCCACCCACATACCGCTTAACCCATGGGGGAAAAACCCGCCGTGGGCCGTGTAGTTCTGCACGCCGTAATCCGGATTGCCGGAGCCGAACACCACGTACACCGCCAAGATGATGAAGCCAACAATGGCGCCGATCTTGATGGTGGAAAACCAGTATTCGAAGGTGCCGAAGGTCTTCACGCTGATCGCATTGAGCAGGATCAGCACGCTGGAAAACGACACGATCCACACCCATTCCGGCACGTTGGCGAACCAGTACTTCATGTACATCGCCACCGCCGTGACCTCGGCCCCCACCGCCAATACAATCGCCGCCCAGTAGGCGTAACGCACCAGGAACCCGGCCAGCGGGCTGATATAGAACTCGGCGTAGGCACCAAAGGAGCCGGAGGTGGAATGGGCCACCGTCATCTCCGCCAGGCACCCCATCAATATCAAGGTAATCAACGCCCCGATGGCGTAGCTCAGCAACACGCTGGGCCCGGCATAGCCGATGGCGTAGGCGCTGCCCATGAACAGCCCGGTCCCGATAGCGCCGCCGATGGCAATCATGCTCATCTGGCCCGAAGTGAGCTGGCGCCTCAGGCCCAGTTCGCGGTGGGTAATGTCTGCAAAGCCGTTGTCTGGCGTGGTCACGTGATGTGCCTCTTTTATTATTGTGATTGCTGCTGTTGCCACAGATCCCCTGTGGGAGGGGGCTTGCTCCCGATAGCGGTGTGTCAGTCACTGATATGCCTACTGACACACTGCTATCGGGAGCAAGCCCCCTCCCACATTTGGATCTGGGTGTATTCAGGTGACGCTATGGCGAACCTTGAATTGCGGCTGGTCCCAGGTGGTGTTGTCGAGAATGTCAGCGAGGATTTCCACGGCGTCCCACACGTCGGTAAAGCGTGTGTACAGCGGGGTAAAACCGAAGCGCATGATGCGCGGCTCGCGGTAGTCGCCGATCACACCACGGGCGATCAGGGCCTGGATCACTGCATAGCCTTGCGGGTGTTCGAAGCTGACATGGCTGCCGCGCCGGGCATGTTCACGGGGTGTGATCAGCACCAGGTGATGGGCCGCACAGCGCGCTTCGACCAGGGCGATAAACAGGTCGGTCAGGGCCAGGGATTTGCTGCGCAGGTTGCTCATATCGGTGCGCTCGAAAATCTCCAGGCCGCACTCGACCATGGCCAGCGAGGTGATCGGCTGGGTGCCGCACAGGTAGCGGGCGATGCCGGCGCTCGGCGCATAGTTGGATTCCATCGCGAACTGGCGGGTATGCCCGAACCAGCCCGACAGCGGCTGACGCACCAGGTCCACCAACGCCGGGTTGACCCACACGAACGCCTGGGAGCCAGGGCCGCCATTGAGGTATTTGTAGGTGCAGCCAATCGCATAATCGGCACCGGCCGCGTGCAGGTCGATGGGCACCGCGCCCGCCGAATGCGCCAGGTCCCAGATGCTCAGCGCGCCGCATTCATGGCTCAAGGCAGTGAGCGCACGCATGTCGTACATGTAACCGGTCTTGTAGTTGACGTGGGTAAGCATCACCACCGCCACGTTCTCGTCGATGGCCTGGGGCAGTTCGTCCGGGCTGTTGACTAGGCGCAACGAGTAACCCTGCTGCAGCAACTCGGCCAGACCCTCGGCGATGTAAAGGTCGGTGGGAAAGTTGCTCGCTTCGCTGACGATCACCTTGCGCGCCGGCTGGCGCTGGCGCTGCACGGTCAGCGCGGCGCTGAGGACTTTGAACAGGTTGATGGAGGTGGTATCGGTGATCACCACTTCGCCCTCCCGCGCACCGATCAGTGGCGCCAGGCGATTGCCCAGGCGCTGGGACAAATCCGCCCAGCCCGCGCTGTTCCAGCTGCGAATCAAGCCATCGCCCCACTCCTGCGCGATCACCTGTTGCGCCCGCGCCAACACCGCCACCGGGCGCGCGCCCAAGGAGTTGCCGTCGAGGTAGATCACGCCCTCGGGCAAGGCAAATTCGCGGCGCAATGGCGCCAGCGCGTCCTGGGTATCGAGGGCTTGGCAATGGCTTCGGGTGGTCATGGGCAGTCCTGGTTTTTATCGGAAATATGTAGCAAATAATGAACGAACTTTTAGAGAATTTTCGTGCAAAGTGGTGGGCGAAGGGCTATTTAAGCTGTAGGAAATTCGAATTTAACCTGCAAACACGCGGATTTATGCCAACCATGATTCTTGACGCCACCGACCTGCGCCTCCTGCATTTCCTGCAACAGGATGGCCGTATCAGCAACCAGGAACTGGCGGAAAAAGTCGCGCTGTCCCCCTCCGCCTGCCTGCGCCGTTTGCGCCTGCTGGAGAGCGAAGGCGTGATCAGCGGCTATCGCGCGGTGCTCAATGCCGAGCAGTTGGGCATTGAGCTTGAGGCCATCGTGCATCTGTCGCTGCGCCAGGATGTGGAAGACTGGCATGAGACGTTCATCCAGAAAGTGCAGGGCTGGCCGGAGGTGGCCAGTGCCTATGTGATCACTGGCGCCAGCAACTATGTGCTGCGGGTACAGGCGCGCAACCTCAAGCACTTTTCGGACTTTATCGTGAACCACCTGAACCGCACGGCGGGGGTGATGGATATCCGTTCGGAGATTGTGTTGCAGAAGATCAAGGATCGGGATGAGGTGCTGGATCTGGTTATTCGCAAATAGCACCTGCAACAAAGTTCAAATGTGGGAGGGGGCTTGCTCCCGATGGCGGCGTGTCAGTTGACCTATTAGTGACTGACACACCGCTATCGGGAGCAAGCCCCCTCCCACATTTTTTTGACCGCGTTCAGTCCTCGAGGGCTCGGACTCGCTGCATGCGCTGTTGCTCCATCGGCGCAGTGGCTGGCTGCAATTCAAAGTCAAAATCAATCTGCGCAAACCGACCCTCCACGCCAAACTCCCGCGCCAGTTGCGGGTCGTCACTGAAGCGAATCTCGGCGATCAATTCGTCGCGGGTGGCGTAGGCAAAGTCATCATGCAGGTACGGGTCGTCCGACAGGTTGATCTGGGTGGTCAGGTGCCGATGCCCCGGCGCCGAGATGAAGAAGTGAATGTGCGCCGGACGCTGCCCGTGACGCCCCAATTGGTCGAGCAGCTGCTGGGTCGGCCCGGTCGGCGGGCAGCCGTAGCCGGACGGCACGATGCTGCGAAAACGGTAGTTGCCCTGCGCGTCGGTCTCGATGCGTCGGCGCAGGTTGAACTCCGATTGCGTCGGGTCGAACCACGAATACGTGCCGCCGGTATTGGCCTGCCACACATCGACAATCGCCCCCGCCAACGGCTTGCCGTCGGTGTCGCGCACCTGCCCGCGCATGAACAGCGGTACGGCATCGTCCGTGCCATCATCCAGGCGCGCTTCGTATTTGGACAACGGCGCACCGGCCACGTACAGCGGGCCTTCGATGGTGCGTGGCGTGCCACCGGATTTGCCGGCTTCGATGTCGGCGGCGTCCATCAACAGGTCCAGGTAATGCTCCAGGCCCAGCCCGGCGGCGAGCAAGCCGGCTTCCTGGTGTTTGCCCAGTTCGTTGAGGTAGTTGACCGCCTTCCAGAACTCTTGCGGGGTCACTTCCAGGTCTTCGATGATGTTCACGGTGTCGCGCAGGATCCGGTAGATCAGCGCCTTGGTGCGCGGGTTGCCGCCATCATTGAGATTGCCGCTGGCTTGTTCGAGAAACTGCTGGGCGTGGGCCGTCTGGGACAGTCGGATGGACATGGTGCAATCCTCATCTTGTAATTATCGGGTGCAAAAAAGGCTCAGCGGTCGTCGTCATGGATCGACGACGGGTGCCGACACAGCGCATTCACTTCGATGGTCATATAGGGAAACAACGGCAGTTGCATCAGCGTGTCATGCAGGTCTTGCACGCTCTCGACATCGAACACGCTGTAGTTGGCGTAGTGCCCGGCGATGCGCCACAGGTGACGCCATTTGCCCTCTTGCTGCAGGTGCCGGGCCAGGGCTTTTTCTTCGGCCTTGAGGTTGGCGGCGCGCTCGGGGGCATGTCGAGCGGCAGGTTCACGGTCATTTTTACGTGGAACAACATGGCAGGCGCCTCTTAGTGTTTATCCCGACGGAAGAACGCCAGGCGCTCTTCATCGATCGCTAGGCCCAGGCCCGGCGCGGTGGAGACATGCAGCTCGAAGTCGCGATACAGCAGCGGTTCGGTGAGGATGTCTTCGGTGAGCAGCAACGGGCCGAACAGTTCGGTGCCCCATGCCAGCGTGCCCAGCGTGAGGAACGCGTGTGCCGAGGCCAGGGTGCCAATGCCGCCTTCGAGCATAGTGCCGCCGTAGAGGCCGATGCCCGCCGCTTCGGCAATCGCCGCCGTGCGCAATACCGCACGCGGGCCGCCGTTCTTGGCGATCTTGAGGGCGAACACCGAGGCCGCGCCTTCGCGGGCCAGGTTGAAGGCATCCTCGACGCACTCAATGGATTCATCGGCCATGATCGGCGCCGGGCTCGACAGGTTCAGCCGCGCCATGCCGCCGCGGTTGTTGCGCGAGATCGGCTGTTCGATCAGGTCGATACCGCTGTCTCCCAGCACCTTGCAGGCGCGCAGGGCCACGGCCTCGTCCCAGGCCTGGTTGACATCGACGCGCACGCTGGCACGCTCACCCAGCGCGCGCTTGATCGCGAGTACATGGGCCAGGTCACGTTCGACTGCACCGGCACCGATCTTCAATTTGAAGACGCGATGGCGGCGCAAGTCGAGCATCTTCTCGGCCTCGGCAATGTCTTGGGCGGTGTTGCCGCTGGCCAGGGTCCAGGCCACCGGCAAGGCATCGCGCACACGCCCGCCGAGCAGTGCGCTGACCGGCAGGTTCAGGCGCTTGCCGAGGGCATCGAGCAACGCGCTTTCGATCCCCGACTTGGCGAAGGTGTTGCCGCGAATGCTGCGCTCCAGGCGCAACATGGCGGCGTTGATATTGCTCGCGTCCTGGCCGATCAGCAGCGGCGCGAAGTGCCGGTCGATGTTGACCTTGATGCTCTCAGGGCTCTCGTTGCCATAGCTCAGGCCGCCGATGGTGGTGGACTCACCGATACCCTCGATGCCATCGGCGCAACGCAGGCGGATGATCACCAGGGTCTGGTTTTGCATGGTGTGCATCGCCAGCGTGTGAGGGCGGATTGTGGGCAGATCGACGATGATCGTTTCGATCGACTCGATGGGGCAAATCGGCATGGCAATACCCGTTGGGTTCTTTATAGGTTTGCGTCGATTCTGTGCTGCGTGGTTAGAGGGTTCCAATATAGAATTGGTCTGGTTCAATACCTTGAAGGTATTAAAGGAGCCAACATGGAACTGCGTCACCTGCGCTATTTCCAGATGCTGGGGCAGACCCTCAACTTCACCCGTGCGGCCGAACGCCTGCACATCGCCCAGCCGCCGTTGAGTCGGCAGATCCAGCAATTGGAAGACGAATTGGGCGTGGTGCTGCTCGAACGCGGCCGGCCGCTGCGGCTGACCGAGGCCGGGCGGTTTTTCTATGAGCACGCCAATGTGCTGCTCGAGCAATTGGGCACGGTGTGCGACAACACCCGGCGCATCGGCCTGGGCGAGAAGACCTGGCTGGGCATCGGTTTTGCGCCGTCGACCTTGTACGGCGTGCTGCCGGAACTGATTCGGCGGTTGCGCACCCATGAGTCGCTGGCGTTGGAATTGGGCTTGTCGGAGATGACCACCGTGCAGCAGGTCGAAGCGCTCAAGGCGGGGCGCATCGATGTGGGCTTCGGGCGGATCCGCATCGACGACCCGGCCATCGTCCAGCGTGTACTGGTGCAAGACCGACTGGTGGCGGTGTTGCCCAGTGGTCACCCGTTGCTCGGCGCGCCCGCGAGCCTTGCGCAACTGGCCGCCGAACCCTTTGTGCTGTACCCCGGCAACCCGCGACCCAGTTACGCCGACCACGTGATCGCGCTGTTCGACGCCCATGGCCTGAGCCTTAACGTGGCGCAGTGGACCAACGAGCTGCAGACCGCGATCGGCCTGGTGGGCGCCGGCATGGGCGTGACGCTGGTACCGGCGTCGGTCCAGGTGCTGCACCGCGCTGATATCGGCTACACGCCGATCGTGGAAGCCACCGCGACGTCGCCGATCATTCTCAGCCGGCGGGTGAATGATCAATCGCCGGGGCTCGGTCATTGCCTGCAACTGGTTGAAGAGCTGCTGTGAAACCTTGCAAACACCACAATTCCAATGTGGGAGGGGGCTTGCCCCGATAGCGGAGTGTCAGTCAGCACATCTGTCACTGATACACCGCAATCGGGGGCAAGCCCCCTCCCACATTGAATCTTCATTGCCCTAGAGACTGCGCAGGCGCTTGCGTTGCAGGGTTTGGCTAGGGGCCTCATCGAACAGTTTGCGGTACTCCGCCGAAAACCGTCCCAAGTGGGTAAAGCCCCAGTCCAGTGCGATTTCGGAGATGGTACGCGTGGCACCCTGTTCGAGGATTTCCTGACGCACCGCCACCAGCCGGTGCTTCTTCAAATACGCCATGGGCGACAGCGCGAAGTATTTGCGAAACGCATCGAACAGCTTGAAGCGCGACACGCCGGCCACCGCCTCCAGGTCTTCCAGATGCACTGCCTCGCGCGCATTGTCGTGCAGGTACTGGCGCGCCCGGATCAGGTAGTGCGGCAACTTCACGCCCAACACGTCGCGCAGTTCTTCGGAGTAGTTGTTCGGCTGGGCCAGGATCAAGCCCTTGATCAGCGAGCTTTCCAGGTCCCGGGTAAACGCCGCTTGCTCGTACAACTCGCTACGGTGCTCAAACTCGGCAATGAAGTAGCGTGCCATGCGCCACCACGAGGCCGGGGCGCCGTCCACTGCGTCCATCACCGGTTCGAAGCGCAGCGGCGCCTCGATCGGCCGTTGCAGCAAACCTTCCAGCGACTCGCTCATGGCCGCACGCGTGATCACCACCTGCAACTTGCGGCAGTCACCGGAAATCGCCAGCACCTGATGCTCGTTGGGCGCAATGATCACCCCCTGGTCGCGGTTCGAACTCAGGCGCTCACCGTTCTTGCTCAGCTCCTGTTCGCCGATCAACGGCAGGCTCAGGCTGTAGCTGCTGAAGTGCTCGGCGTCTTCGATGTCGATGGTCACGTCGGTGCCGTATTCGATCACGCCCAGGGTGGTGGCGCGGGACTTGAACACATTGGCGCTGTGGTGAAAGCGCAGGCGTTCCGGCGTGGCCGTCGCCAAACGATGGGGCCCGCAGATGCCGCACATCCAGCTGCAGGCGCCTTCAAGGTCGAAGCGTTGAATACGGATATCGCGTGTCTGGCTATTCATCAGGTGCACCCACGGCGGTCAGGCGTTTGCGCGCTCTGGCGGCGCGTCGTCAGGGTTCGACAGCAAGTTCCACGCCACGCCAGCGCAGTGCTCACTGGGTGGATAGCAAAGGTCGACTAAGTGGATAACGCCCGGCGGTTTTCGGCCCTTACCCGCACTGACAGTAGCGCATCACGTCACCGCAGCGCACCGGGTTGGGTATTTGCCGCCCAACTTTGCGGCCCATCTTCCCCGATTAAGCGGATAGCCCGCACCCTGCACCGCTGCCTCTAATGAATCACCGATTAGCCCCGATCAAACAAGGTGCCTCCCATGAGTGGTGCAAGAAACGTCGAGCAGTGGAAAACCTTTATCGAAAGTTGCCTGGACTTTCGCCCGGCCGATGAAGTGTTCCGCATCGCCCGCGACATGTTCACCGAGCCCGAACTGTTCGACCTGGAAATGGAACTGATCTTCGAGAAGAACTGGATCTACGCTTGCCACGAAAGCGAACTGGCCAATAACCACGATTTCGTGACAATGCGCGCCGGGCGCCAGCCGATGATCATCACCCGCGACGGCGAAGGCCGGCTCAATGCGCTGATCAATGCCTGCCAGCATCGCGGCACCACTCTCACCCGCGTGGGCAAGGGTAACCAGTCCACGTTCACCTGCCCGTTCCACGCCTGGTGCTACAAAAGCGATGGCCGCTTGGTGAAGGTCAAGGCGCCGGGGGAATACCCGGAAGGTTTCGACAAAGCCACCCGTGGCCTGAAAAAGGCGCGCATCGACAGCTACAAGGGCTTTGTGTTTATCAGCCTCGACGTGAACGGCACCGACAGCCTGGAAGACTTCCTTGGCGATGCCAAAGTGTTCTTCGACATGATGGTGGCGCAGTCTGCCACGGGTGAGTTGGAGGTGCTGCCGGGCAAGTCCGCCTACACTTACGACGGCAACTGGAAGCTGCAGAACGAAAACGGCCTGGACGGGTATCACGTCAGCACTGTGCACTATAACTACGTGGCCACGGTGCAGCATCGCCAGCAGGTGAACAGCGAAAACGGCGCCAGTGCCGGCGCCACCCTGGACTACAGCAAGCTCGGCGCCGGCGACGCCAATACCGATGACGGCTGGTTCGCCTTCAACAACGGCCACAGCCTGTTGTTCAGCGACATGCCCAACCCCAGCGTACGCTCCGGCTACGCCACCATCATGCCGCGCCTGGTGGCCGAACACGGCCAGCAGAAGGCCGAATGGATGATGCACCGCCTGCGCAACCTGAATATCTACCCGAGCCTGTTCTTTCTCGACCAGATCAGCTCCCAATTGCGCATCATCCGCCCGCTGGCGTGGAACAAGACCGAGATCATCAGCCAGTGCCTGGGGGTGAAGCACGAGTCCGACGCCGACCGCGAAAACCGTATTCGCCAGTTCGAGGACTTTTTCAATGTGTCGGGCATGGGCACGCCGGATGACCTGGTGGAGTTTCGCGAGGCCCAGCGCGGTTTCCAGGGCCGCCTGGAGCGCTGGAGCGATATTTCGCGCGGCAGCCATCGCTGGCAGACCGGGCCGACACCCAACAGCGAAGCTATCGGTATCCAGCCGGCCATGACCGGCACCGAATTCACCCACGAAGGCCTGTACGTCAACCAGCACCGCAACTGGCAGCAATTCCTGCTCAACGGCCTGGACCAGCAAGCGCTGAAACTGCGGGAGGTGAAGTGATGAACGCGCAGTTGCAGTACCAGATCGAGCAGTTCTTCTACCGCAAATCCGCACTGTGCGACGCCCAGGACTGGGATGCCTATGTGCAGCTGTTCGACCCACAGAGCGAATTCCACCTGCCGCAATGGGACTCCGAACATGTCTACACCCAGGACCCCAAGCGCGAGATGTCGTTGATCTATTACGCCAACCGCTCAGGGCTGGAGGACCGGGTATTCCGCCTGCGAACCGGCAAGGCCGCCTCGGCCACGCCGATGCCGCGCACTCTGCACCTGATCAACAACGTGCGCATTGCCGAGTTGGCGGGCGGCGAGCTGGACGTGAAGTTGAATTGGCACACGCTGTTCTACCGGTTGGCGACCTCGGAGCAGTTCTACGGGCAGGCCACTTACCGCCTCAAGCCACACGGCGACAGCTGGCTGATCACCCGCAAGCATGCGTTATTGCTGAACGACACCATCAACTCGGTGCTGGATTTCTATCACCTTTGAAGCACATCCCACCTGTGGCGAGGGAGCTTGCTCCCGCTGGGCTGCGCAGCGGCCCCAAAAAGCTTGGGAGCGCTGCGCACTCCAGCGGGAGCAAGCTCCCTCGCCACAGATCATGTGCTAGCCATACACGCGTGGAGTTTCGCGAATGAATCACAAAGTGGCTTTCAGTTTTGCCGACGGCAAGACCTTGTTCTTCCCGGTGGGCGCCCATGAAATTCTGCTGGACGCTGCCTTGCGCAACGGCATCAAGATCCCGCTGGATTGCCGCGAAGGCGTGTGCGGCACCTGTCAGGGGCGCTGCGAATCCGGCGATTACACCCAGGATTATGTCGACGAAGAAGCGCTGTCGAGCCTCGACGTGCAACAACGCAAAATGCTCAGTTGCCAGACGCGGGTGCAGTCCGACGCCACTTTCTACTTCGACTTCGATTCGAGCCTGTGCAACACGCCGGGGCCGGTGCAGGTGCGCGGCAGGGTGAGCGAGGTGCAGTTGGTGTCGGCCGGTACGGCAATCCTGCGGCTGCAGGTGGACGCTGCGCTGGATTTTCTGCCGGGCCAATATGCACGGCTGTCAGTACCCGATACCGACAGTTGGCGTTCGTATTCTTTCGCCAACCTACCGGGCGATCAGTTGCAATTTCTGGTGCGCCTGTTGCCCGATGGAGTGATGAGCAACTACCTGCGCGAACGGTGCCAGGTGGGCGATGAGATGTTGATGGAAGCGCCGCTGGGGGCGTTCTACCTGCGGCACGTCACCCAACCGCTGGTGCTGGTCGCTGGCGGCACCGGGTTGTCGGCGTTGCTGGGCATACTCGATGAGCTGGTGGCCCGTGGCTGCGATCAACCGGTGCACCTTTACTATGGGGTACGCACTGAGCAGGACCTGTGCGAAGCCGCGCGCATCAATGGCTATGCGTCGAAGATCGCGAATTTTCGCTACACCGAAGTGCTCAGCGACGCCTCGACCCAGTGGACCGGCAAGCGCGGCTACCTCACCGAACATTTCGACCTGGCCGAATTACGGGACAGATCGGCGGATATGTATGTGTGTGGCCCGCCGCCAATGGTCGAATCGATCCAACAATGGCTGGCGGATCAGGCACTTGATGGCGTTCAGCTGTATTACGAAAAGTTTACGCAGAGTAATATCTGACCCTCAGCACTTCTGAGGGGCTGATGCGGCCTGCGCTCACCCTTAAGAAAAACAAGTAGAAGGGAACGTTAATGGCGGATGACATGGTTAACCCGGTGGGCCTCAAGCGCGGCCTGAAAAACCGGCACATTCAACTGATCGCCTTGGGAGGGGCGATCGGTACGGGGTTGTTCCTCGGCTCGGCCGGGGTGCTCAAGTCGGCGGGGCCGTCGATGATCCTGGGTTACGCGATCGCCGGTTTTATCGCCTTCCTGATCATGCGCCAGCTCGGCGAGATGATCGTCGAAGAGCCGGTGGCCGGTTCCTTCAGCCACTTTGCGCATAAATACTGGGGCGGCTACGCGGGCTTTCTGGCGGGCTGGAACTACTGGGTGCTCTACGTGCTGGTGGGCATGGCCGAACTGACGGCCGTGGGCAAATACATCCAGTTCTGGTGGCCGGAAATCCCGACCTGGGTCAGCGCGCTGGTGTTCTTCGTCGCGGTGAACCTGATCAACACCCTGAACGTGAAGTTCTTCGGCGAAGCCGAGTTCTGGTTCGCGATCATCAAGGTGGTGGCGATTGTCGGCATGATCGTGCTCGGCTGCTACCTGCTGTTCAGCGGTACCGGCGGCCCGCAGGCGTCGGTCAGCAACCTGTGGAGCCACGGTGGGTTCTTCCCGAACGGCGGCATGGGGCTGTTGATGTCCATGGCGTTCATCATGTTCTCGTTCGGTGGCCTGGAGCTGGTGGGCATCACCGCCGCCGAGGCCAGCGAGCCACGCAAGGTGATCCCGAAGGCGATCAACCAGGTGGTGTATCGGATCCTGATTTTCTATGTCGGCGCCCTCACCGTGCTGCTGTCGCTGTACCCGTGGGACCAACTGCTGCAAACCCTCGGCGCCTCAGGCGATGCCTACAGCGGCAGCCCGTTCGTGCAGATCTTCTCGCTGATCGGCAATGACACCGCGGCGCACATCCTCAACTTCGTGGTGCTGACCGCGGCGCTGTCGGTGTACAACAGCGGCGTGTACTGCAACAGCCGCATGCTGTTCGGCCTGGCCGAGCAAGGCGACGCGCCCAAGGCGCTGATGAAGCTCAACAAACAAGGCGTGCCGTTGCGCGCGCTGGCAATTTCGGCGGCGGTGACCCTGCTGTGCGTGGTGGTCAACTACGTCGCGCCGCAAAGTGCCCTGGAGCTGCTGTTCGCGCTGGTGGTTGCCTCGCTGATGATCAACTGGGCCCTGATCAGCATTACCCACATCAAGTTCCGCAAGGCCATGGGCGAGCAAGGCGTGACGCCGTCGTTCAAGACCTTCTGGTTCCCGTTCAGCAATTACCTGTGCCTGGCGTTCATGCTGATGATCATCAGCGTGATGCTGGCCATTCCGGGGATACGTGAGTCGGTGTATGCGATGCCGGTGTGGGTAGCGATTATCTATGTGGCCTACCGCTTGCGGGTCCGAAACACGAAACTTGTGACAGCGCAGTAACCCATGTGGGAGGGGGCTTGCTCCCGATGGCGGTGTGTCAGTCATTGATATGTTTACTGACCCACCGCTATCGGGGGCAAGCCCCCTCCCACATTGGATTGCATTGCATATGAAGATTTTTGTTTAGAGCGTAGAGCGCATTCGCCACAACTCGGGGAACAACACCGTGTCGAGCATCTTGCGCAAATACCCCACACCTTCGGTGCCGCCAGTGCCCGGCTGGAAGCCGATAATCCGTTCCACCGTGGTCACGTGCCGGAAGCGCCACTGGCGGAACGAATCCTCCAGGTCGATGAACTTCTCGGCCAATTGATACAAATCCCAGTACCGACTCGGGTCGCGGTACACCTCACGCCACGCGGCTTCCACGGAGTCATCGTGCACGGTAGCGGCCGTCGGGTCGCGTTCGGCGCGCTTGGGGTCAATCGCCAGGCCCGCCTTGAGCATCAGGTTGATCGCCTCGTCATACAGCGACGGCGTGGCGATCGCCACCTGCAATTGCAGCAATAACTCCGGGCGATGGGCATGGGGCCGCAACAGCGCCGGGCTTTTGTTGCCGAGGATGAATTCGATCTCACGGTACTGGAACGACTGGAACCCCGACGACTGCCCGAGGAACGGGCGGATCGCCTTGTATTCCGACGGAGTCATGGTCGCCAGCACCGCCCAGGCGTGCACCAGTTGGTCGAAGATCCGCGAGACCCGCGCCAGCATCTTGAACGCCGGCGGCAGCTCACCCAGGCGCACGTGTTCGCGGGCCGCCTTGAGTTCATGCAGCATCAGTTTCATCCACAGCTCCGAGGTCTGGTGCTGGATGATGAACAGCATTTCGTTGTGATCCGGCGACAGCGGGTGTTGGGCGCTGAGGACTTTGCCCAGGTCCAGGTAGTCGCCGTAGCTCATGGACTCGGAAAAATTCAGCTCAGCGTTGTGCCAATCCTGCGGGGGTTGGTCGCCGGCAGGCTTATATTCTGGCGAGAAGGGACATTGGCTCATCGCGTGGGCTCCAAAAGCGGGCGCAGGATTGCGCGGACCGGGCTGGCATCCAGGTGGGCAAAGCGCAGCGGCAGCGCGATCAGTTCATAGTCGCCTTCCGGCACGTCATCGAGCACGATGCCTTCGAGGATCGCCATGCCATGGCGCGCCACGGCGTTGTGCGAATCCATGGTCTTGGACTGTTGCGGGTCCAGGGACGGGGTGTCGATACCGATCAGGCGCACGCCAAGGCTGGCGAGCAGCTCGATGGTTTGCGGGGCGATGGCGGTGAAGTTCGAATCCCATTGCGTCAGTGGCGCTTGTGGATAAGTGCGCAGCAAGACCCGTTCAGGCAGGTTATCCACACGGCCCTCGAGTTGATGCGGTTGCACCAGAGCACCGCTACCCAGGCAGTGCAATACCCGGCACGGGCCCATGTACACATCCAGCGACACCTCGCCAATCGGCGCGCCGTCGGCGCTGTAATGCAGCGGCGCATCCACATGGGCGCCGGTGTGCGGCGAGAAGGTCACGCGCCCCACATTCACCGGGCACTCCGGACCGAACTGCCACACGCGCTCTTCCTGGAACGGCGTATCGCCCGGCCAGGTCGGGGTCGCCGCGCTCAAGGGCGGGCTGATATCCCACCACGTTTTTATTGGGTTCATTTCAAGGCTCTCGGCTGTCACTGAGGTGAATGATACGAGGGCCAGCTGTGAATTTTCTTGCGAATTCTGGCGAAAAGCGGGAAATCTTTCGCACTTACTGCGAAGAAATGGTCAATTCAGGCTCGGAAATTCGCAAGATGACCTATGTGGGAGGGGGCTTGCTCCCGATGGCGGTGGTTCAGGTAATAAATCACTGACTGACACACCGCTATCGGGAGCAAGCCCCCTCCCACAATTGACTGCAGTGTGCCTGCTGGATCGCCTTGTGCTGCGGTTCTGGGCATCCCGATGTCGAGTTCAGACCACTGGCAAACAGCTCGGCGCTATAGGGTTCAACTTCTTTTTCCTTGCCTCGGAGTCATCATGCCCCAGCCGATCACTGTTCTGCGCGACACCCATCCCCTGCCGGTCCTGGATGCCTGCAAATGGGAAAAACTCGAAGGCGACCCGCATACCGTCAACCTCAACGCCTACACCAGCGAAGACGGCAGCAAGATCATGGGCACCTGGATCTGCACGCCGGGCAAGTGGTATGTGGAATACGTGAAGTGGGAGTACTGCCATTTCCAGGAAGGCTACTGCGTGATCACGCCTGAAGGCATGGCGCCGATTCATCTGCGGGCTGGGGATATCTTTGTGGTCGAGCCGGGAATGAAGGGCACGTGGGAGGTGGTCGAGACGGTGCGTAAGTATTTTGTGTTTGCTTGAGCCACGAAAACTGGGTTCATAACGAAAAAACCGCCCTTAAAGGCGGTTTTCTTTTGTGCGAATCAGCGAACTTGACCAGCCAACGGACCTGCTGGCTCCATGTCCCTGCCGTGCTGAATAGCTACGCTGAAAAATCTTTTTTGATTGGCAGATGCCGACTCACCAAGTTTTTTATTAGCCTCGGCACAAAATATCTCGACCAACTGTGCGCTTGCTTTGCGGGTAGCTGTTTTCATAAATTCAAGCCTCCGTAAGCCTTGTAGATGCGCCTCATACTAGGTGGCCTCCACTGAAATCACAAGACGCTGCTGTTCATCATAATTGAAGCCGAGTCGCTCATAAGTGGGCACGGCATCAGGTCGCGGCTCTTGAATTTCGATGCGAGAACACCCGATAGCACGTGCGTATGCATCGATAGCGCCCAAGGCAAGTGCAGCTATCAAGCCTTTCAAGGGATGTTTACTATCCGAGCAGCCCTCGAGGAGCACGATCTTAATCGTGACTTTACTGTCACGAGGCGTCGCATAACAAAGGCCGCATAGTTGTTCATCATGCCAAATCGACAAATCAAAGCCTTTGGCATCCAGCGTCTTCCAGGCAGCAACATCCTCCCATGGAAATTGCGCGTCACCTCCCCAGCGATGGCACGCCTCAAGGGCACGGTTATCAATCACGTCGAAACGGACTTTTGTTGCGTCTAGCCATTGGTAGTCCAAGGCAGTCCACTGATCGACGAATGACGCCAGCGCCTTCTTTCTCGATTGAGATTGGAAGATCAGGTACTTGAGGGAACGCAAGTATCGACGTGCCATAACGATTAAAGTCTTACCCGTGCTGTGGAAACATCAGAAAGCCGCGCTTGCAGCGAATGGGCGCAAACGGTAGCAAGAACGGGGGTAGCCTTGGGCCAATGATGAATTCAAGATTTTTCAGCCGATTCGCCACGCACAACGGAGCCACTCCATGACGGCTGACTTCGATAGACGGCGATGAATTCATGCAAGGAAAGGCATCAATCCTGATGCTTACGTGGTGGGATGCTGGCAGAAAAACCAGAAGGCTCGCTGAGCCGCAAAAACCGGGAGCCCATGCATAGAAGGCCCCCGGAGAACGCTCTATTGCGGTTTGCGATAGCTGTTGATAATCGCCGAGAAGTCCTTGCCCCCTTCCCCACGCTGGCTCATCGACTGGTACAACTGCTGGGCCACGGCTCCCAGGATCACGGGTTGCTTGGCCTGCCGCGCTGCTTCAGTGGCCAGGCCCAGGTCCTTGAGCATCAGGTCGGCGCCAAAACCGCCGGTATAACCGCGCGACGACGGCGCCGTTTCAATCACGCCCGGCCACGGGTTGTAGGTGTCCGAACTCCAGCAGCGCCCGGTGGAGCTGTTGATGATGCCGGCCAGCACCTGGGTATCGATGCCGAGCGCGTCGCCCAGGGCCATGGCTTCACTGACGCCGATCATGCTGATGCCCAGCAGCAGGTTGTTGCAGATCTTGGCGATTTGCCCGGTGCCGACTTCGCCGCAGTGCACGATGTTGCGGCCCATTTGCGCCAGCACCGGTTGCAGGGTGGCGAACAGGTCGGGGGTGGCGCCGACCATGAAGGTCAGCGTGCCGGCTTGCGCCCCGCCGGTGCCGCCTGAGACCGGGGCGTCGGCCATCACCACACCTTGCCTGGCGGCGGCGGCAGCCACATCGCGGGCGGTTTGCGGGTCTATGGTGCTGCAGTCCACTGCGGGAATGCCTTCGCCGATGCCGGCGAGCACACCGTCTTCATTCAGCCACACGCTGCGTACATGCGCGGCGGCCGGCAGCATGGTGATCACCAGTTCAGCGCCCTGGGCCGCGTCACGCGGTGAGTCGCTGATGCGGCCGCCCAATTCGGCCAGCTCCTTGAGCACGGTCTGGTTCAGGTCGAACAGATTCAGCGCGTGCCCGGCCTTGATCAAGTTGCGGGCCATGGGCGCGCCCATGTTGCCCAGGCCGATAAATGCAATCTTCATGGTCGTCTCCCGGAGTCAGCGCAGGTTGATGGTGGTGTTGACGCCATCGTTGACCGTGTCGTCGTCGAACCAGCGGCTGGTGACGGTTTTGGTCTGGGTGTAGAACTGCACCACTTGCTTGCCGTACGGGCCGAGATCACCGAGCTTGGAACCACGGGAGCCGGTGAAGCTGAAGAACGGTACCGGCACCGGAATCGGAATGTTGATACCGACCTGGCCTACATCGATTTCGCTCTGGAACTTACGCGCCGCCGCGCCGCTCTGGGTGAACAGGCCGGTGCCATTGCCGAACGGGTTGGCGTTGACCAGCGCAATGGCTTCATCGAGGGTGGCGACTTCCAGCACCACCAGCACCGGGCCGAAGATTTCCTCGGTGTAGATGCGCATGTCGGTGGTCACGCCCGAGAACAGCGTCGGGCCGACAAAATTGCCGTGCTCGAAACCCGGCACCTGGATGTCACGGCCGTCCAGCTCCAGCTTCGCGCCTTCTTTCACACCGCTTTCGATCAGCTCCAGGATGCGCGCCTTGGCACGCTTGGAAATCACCGGGCCGACATCGGTGCCCGCTTCGCTGCCCGCGTTGACCTTGAGTTTCTGCGCCAGCGCCTTGAGATCCGGCAACCATTGCCTGGCCGCCCCCACCAGCACCACCACCGAGGTGGCCATGCAACGCTGGCCCGCAGCGCCGAAACCAGCACCGACCAGGGCATTGAGGGTGTGCTCGCGATTGGCATCCGGCAGCACCACCGCATGGTTCTTGGCGCCCATCATCGACTGCACACGCTTGCCGTGTTTACCAGCCAGGTCGTAGACATGCGTGCCCACGGCGGTGGAGCCAACGAACGAAACCGCCTTGATATCCTTGTGGGTGCACAGCGCATCCACCACGTCCTTGCCGCCGTGTACCACATTAAGCACGCCGGCCGGCACACCGGCTTCCAACGCCAGCTCCACCAGCAGCATGGTCGACAGTGGGTCCTGCTCGGAAGGCTTGAGTACAAAGGTGTTACCGCAGGCGATGGCCATCGGGAACATCCACAGCGGAATCATCGCCGGGAAGTTGAACGGCGTGATGCCGGCGCAGACACCGATGGGCTGGCGCAGGGTGTAGGTGTCGACACCGCCGGCGACGTTCTCGGCGAACTCACCCATCTGCAGGGTGCCGATGGAACAGGCGTGTTCCACCACTTCAAGCCCACGGAAAATATCGCCCTCGGCGTCAGCAATGGTCTTGCCTTGCTCGGCGCTGAGCACCACGGCGATGCGCTTGGAATGTTCGCGGATCAAGGCTTGCAGCTTGAGCATGATGCGCATGCGCGCGCCGATCGGGGTCAGCTTCCAGGTCTGGAAGGCGCGATGAGCGGCGTCGATGGCAGCGTTGACCTCATCGGCCGTGGCGAACGGGACTTTGGCCAGCACCTGCTGGGTAGCCGGGTTGACGATGTCTTGCCATTCGGTGGTCTTGGACTCGACCCACTCGCCGTTGATCAGCAACTTGACCTGTTGTACGGAAATATCGGCAGATGCGTTCATGAGGGTCTCCGGAATCTTGTTGTTATGCAGAGAGTGAATCGCCTTGAAGAAGGAGGCGTTCGGACTGTTTTTGGAGTATAGATGTGCAAATCTCTAATAAGAACGCACATAAAAGCCGGTCCAATATGCAAAAAAACATCACATCGCTGGGCTCCCTGAACTGGGATGACCTGAAGTTTTTCCTCGAAGTGGCCCGCACCCGCAAGGCCAGCGTGGCCGCCAAGCGCCTGGCGGTGGACTACACCACCGTGTCGCGGCGCATCAGTTCATTGGAAGTGTCACTCGGCACCCTGCTGTTCGAAAAATCCCGGACCAACGGTTTTGTGCTCACCGCCGAAGGCCAGCGCTTGCTGGGCTACGCCGAATCCATCGAAAGCACCTTGCACATGGCCTGCGAGCAAGTCTCCGGCTCCGGCGTGGCGCTGTCCGGGCATGTGCGCATGGGCTGCACCGAAGGCTTCGGCAGTTTTTTCATCACCCCGCAGTTGAGTCATTTCGTCGATACCTACCCGGCGATCTCGGTCGACATCCTCCCCCTGCCGCACTTCATCAGCCTGTCCAAGCGCGAAGCCGACATCGTCATCGCTCTGGAACGCCCGGAACACGGGCCCTATGTGTGCTGCAAACTGTGCGACTACAAGCTGCAGCTGTACGCAACCCAGGACTACCTCGACCAACACCCGCCGATCCAACGCCCGGCGGATCTGGCCGAGCATCCGTTTATCAGCTATGTGGATGATTTAGCGTTCAGCTCGGAGCTGCTGTACCTGGCAAATGTAGTGCCCGGCGCCAGCGCCAGTTTGCGCAGCACCAGTGTGATCGCCCAGTACGTGGCGGCGCAGCAGGGCCGGTCGATGGCGATATTGCCGTGCTTTCTGGCGGCGCAGGACCCGCGCTTGCTGCCGGTGCTGGGGGAGCAGATCGCGATTACACGGCAGTTCTGGATGTATTGCCGGGAGGATTTGCGCAAGTTGAAGCGGATTACGTTGTTGTGGGACTACATCCGGGAAGTGACGGAGCAGAATCGGGGGTTGTTGATGGGGGAGACGCGGAAGATGCGGTTTGCGGAATAGTCTGATATTTGTTGACTAGAATCGTGCTCTAACAGTAAAAACGTCATAACAGCGGGCACACGCAAAAACATACTCTCATAAAAATAGCCAACAATGCTTTCAACCAACAACACAATATTTTTGCCAGCACTTAAAAACGCATAGTAATTTCGGCCGGTAAAAACTTAAACCTATATAAACGGAGAAATAACTATGAGCATACCGAAAGCCTTCATTTCGTACTCACACGACTCACAAGAACATAAACAATGGATTCTAGAGTTCGCATCGCGACTAAGAAACTCCGGTATCGATGCAATCCTAGATCAATGGGAGCTACAACCTGGCGACGATCTCCCACAATTTATGGAAAGACATCTTTCTTCATCTGACCGTGTAATTATGGTTTGCACAGATCGTTACGTAGAAAAGGCGAATTCTGGAGCTGGTGGCGTAGGTTACGAAAAAATGATTGTAACTGCTGACCTTCTAAAAACCATCGACTCCAATAAAGTAATCCCTATAATTAGACAAACAGGAACCCACGAAACGCCCACCTTTTTAAAAACAAAGCTTTTCATAGACTTTTCTAACGAAGACCAGATTGAATTCTCTTTTGACGAGTTAATTCGTACACTTCACGGTTCTCCCCTCTTCGTCAAGCCTCCCATTGGCAACAGTCCCTTTACGCCCGTCGCACGTATTCTTCCGGAACGAGAAGGTGATCCTATGCTTGACTTCATGAAAGTTGTGGTTTCTGTATTCGAGCAAACAACAACAGACTTCCTTAATTATGGAATCTTACTTGCGAACACTGGAACCTCAAGATTGATGTTTGATGTTCTGGTCGACCAAGCAATAGGAGAAGGTTTCGTCACACAAGACCGTGACAAAGATTTGCGTCTCACAACGAAAGGAAAGCAGTACGCGATATTTCACAAAATCACACGATAGCCCAAGTCTCTGAAACTATTTGGAAGCTATTTCCCGGAGGAATGAAAGCCCCTCAACGAAGATTCCCTTTAAATTGCAGGACGTTTCCTAGAGAATCCCTGGCCTATTGCGCTATAACATTTGGGTCACTAGCCTCCCTGGGTCGCTGCATATCAGCGATCGGGTTTAGCGATCCGGGTTCCAAGCGTGGCACTGCCCCCAACAGTATTAGCTGGCGTCCGTCAGCTTTTAGCGTTTTATGGCGGCTGTGTGCGGGAGACTTTCGAGTCTACCCGGGATGCGCTCTGGCCCGGATCGCTAACCCGCACACAGCTGCCACCCTCTTCATGTTTAGCGATGTGATGTGGCGGCTCTAATTCAGCAGAGAGCAATCACCATGAGCAAAATCATCCCCGACCCACCGCTTTCCTCGATCATCACCCTCGGTGTCGTCACCTTCGGCGACTACGGTGAAAACCAAAAACCGTTGTTCCGCGTTAATTCCGGCATGCCGATAGAGGAAGCCCTGGAACACGCCTCCACCCTGCTTTTTTACTCCAAGAAACTCGCAATGGAAGCCGCCATGGATGTGCGCGGCGAGCAGTACGCTTGGGCCGCGCATTATCTGTGTGAGATGGGCAAGGCGGTGGTGGATGACTTGACGCTGGCGATGACGCCGAGCCGTTAAGCGAACACTGTCTTAAGCGCACTGCAGTACAAATGTGGGAGGGGGCTTGCCCCCGATGGCGGTCTGTCAGTTAAAAAATTGCTGACGGTTACAACGCTATCGGGGGCAAGCCCCCTCCCACATTGGGAGTGCATTTCAGGTTGGAAAAAGGGAAATGCTTTAGTCCGCGATGACTACGATCGACACGCGACGATTCTCGGTGCGCCCCGCCGTGGTTGTATTTGCCGCCACCGGCTCGCTGCTGCCCAGGCCGCGCAGTTGGATGTTTTGTTCTTTCATGCCTACGCGGGTCAGCACCTCGCCCACGCTTTTGGCGCGGCGCAGGGACAAGGTCTGGTTGTAGGTTTCTTTGCCCGACGCGTCGGTGTGACCTTCGACGCGTACGCGTTCGATGCCTGCGCCCACCAGGGCCTTGCCGATGCGCTCGACGATGTCGGTGCTGGGCTTGTTGAGGCTTTCGACGTCGCTGCCAAACAGCACCTTGCCAGACAAGCCGAAGGCCCAGCCTTCGTCAGTCAGCTCGAAACCCTGCTGTTTGAGCACGCTGACTTGCGCCGGGGTCAGGCCTTTGGGCGGTGGGGTCTGGCAGCCGCCGAGGGCCAGACAGGCGACGAGTAAGGTGATGAATAGAACGCGTGGGTTAGAGAACAAGGGATTAGCTCCTGTGTTGGACATTGACGACGGAATGCTCCGATTCCGCCGTTTGCTGGCCGCCCGACGACAGCCGCTTGGCCTGGTACATTGCCGCATCGGCGGCATTGAGCAGGGTGCCGGGCGTGGCGCCATGCTCGGGATAAATGGCGATGCCGATACTGAGGGAGGTCACCACCTGAGTGTTGCCGGGCAGTGGGATCGGCGCGTCCATGCTGGCAATGATCTTGTCGGCGATGCGCTGTGCATCTTCGGCTTTGTGCAGCGGCGCGAGCAGCACGGCGAACTCATCGCCGCCCAGCCGGGCCACCAAGTCGTCTTCGCGCAGTTGTGCACGCACGCGCTCGGCAACGGCCATCAGCACCGCATCGCCGGCGGCGTGGCCGAAGTTATCGTTGATGTCTTTGAAACGATCGCTGTCGAGAAACAGCACCGCCACCCGCTCATTGGTCTTGGCGGCGCTGCGCAAGGCACGAATCAACCGACCTTCGAAGAACGCACGGTTGGGCAGGCCGGTGAGGCTGTCGTGGCTGGCCTGGTGGGCAAGGGTTTCGTTTTCGCTTTGCAGGTGGTTCTGCCAGGCTTCCATCTCGCCAAGCAGGGCGTTGAAGTCGCTGCCCAGACTGTCGAGTTCAGCGATCTGCGCGGGCGGCACGCGGCGGTCGAAGTCACGTTCGCTGCGCGCAGCGTGGGCCACGGCGGCGAGGCTTCGCAGCGGCCCGGTGATACCGTTCAACAGGCGCCGCGCCAAGTGCAACGCGACCCAGGCGCTGAGCGCGGTGCAGATCACAATGCCCGCCAAGCCGCTGAGCAGGAAGCGCAGCAGGCTACCGCCATGCCCGGTCAGGTGGATGCTGCCGACCGTTTGCCCTTGATGGAGGATCGGTTGGCTGATGGGCTGTTCGAGCAAGGCATGCGCCAGCTCAAGCTCAACCCGTGACAACATGCCGGTGTTCGGCCGGACCCACTGCGCCAGTAGCTTGCCATTTGCATCGAAGACTTCGGCCTGGGCCACTTCTTCGGCTTGGGCAATCAGGCTGAGGGCTTCGGTGGCTGCCGCACTGTCGTCGAACACCACCGCCGCTTCCACGGTGTAATTGATCGAGCGCGCGATCAAGTGCAGGTTATGTTCGGCGTACACCCGCAGCGCCAGCACGCCGAGCAGGGTCAGGGATACACTGGCCAGGGTCACCGCCACCAGGGCCAGAATCAGGTGCCCCCGGCCGATGACCGAACCCAGGGTCGGCCGCGCCTTAGCAGGCTTCATGGCGCCGGCGCTCGACGGCGCGACAGTTGCAGCACGCTGGGATGAATGCGTACGCCGCTGCGGGCGACGGAGTCCAGGTTCACCTCGAACGACACTTGCGCATCGCTCACCCGCAGGCAGAACAGGCTACCCACGGTGCATTGGTCACCGCCTTCGCTGATGCTGAGCACCGGATGGCCTATCAATGAGGTAAACAATGCGCTGCGTTCGTCAGCGCTGAGTTTGCCGATGTAAACGGCGTCGCAGGCACTGACAATATCGGGATGGCTCGCCAGCAGGCGGCGCACCGTCACCGGACGGCCGGTCGCCTGGGTGGTGCCTTTGATCAGGTCGTCGGTGTATTGGGTCGGCCCGACGATGCACAAGCGCAGTTGCGCAGGCTCCACCGGCCAACGGGCGTAACTGAGGATACCGAGCACGACCTGGGTCACCGCCTGGGCGCGCTGTTCAGCCAGGCTGGACGTTTGAGCCCATGCCTGCGGGGCGAGCAGGCATAGCACCGCCACCCGCAGCAGGCGTCTCCAGCTCAAACTACGCTCGGTGAGCGAGACAGCCACGTTCATGCAGCAATTCTCTCAAGAAATTTCAAGGTGATGCCGCAACGATAGCACAGCGGCGGAAAATCCCACGACGCAGGGTTTTCGCGGGGCTGAGTATTTTTTCAGAAAAATCAGTCATCTGAATCAGAAATCTTACATGACCACTCAGTCAGCTTCTGCGGGGGTGACGTCCAACTCCAGCATCAGCCCGCTCAAGCGTTTGACCCTGCGCCGTACGGCTTCCTCAAAGACTCCGGCACGGGGCTCGATCAGGCTGAACCAGCGCTTGGCACGCGTAATACCGGTGTAGATGAGTTCTTTGGTCAGCACCGGGTTCAGCGCGTCCGGCAGGATCAGCGCGGTGTGAGTGAACTCTGACCCCTGGGATTTGTGCACGGTCATGGCATACACGGTTTCCACGTCGTTGAGCCGGCTGGGCAGCACGAAGCGCACGCCGCCCTGGCCGTCATTTCGCGGGAATGCCACGCGCAGCACCTGCGGCCCGCCGTCACTTTCGGGCAATTTCAAGGCGATGCCGATATCACCGTTCATCAGGCCCAGGCCGTAATCGTTACGGGTCATCAACACCGGGCGGCCTTCATACCACTGCTCGTCGCCTTCGATCAGCCGCACCTTGCGCAAGGCGGCGGTGATGCGCAGGTTCAACCCTTCGACGCCCCACGGGCCTTTGCGCACGGCGCAGAGCAGCTGGAACGCGTCGAAGGCTTGCAGCAGTTGTTGCGCCCAATGGGTCCAGGCGTGATTGTCACGCGGGGTCGCCAGAGCAGGACGCGCCGACTGCAGCAGGTTCAGGTAATAGCGATAGCCTTGGGCGCCTGCGCCCTGCCCGTCCAGCACCAGGCGCTCAAGCGCATGATCGTGCTCGCCCTTGAGGCTGAGGCAGAACAGGTCGTCATGACTGCGCGCGGCCAGCAGCTTGCGCGCTTGCTCGGCGTTCTGCTGGTTCACCCAACGGGCCAGCTGGCCGATGCCGCTGCCCTCGCCGAAACGCCGCGAGTAGCGCAGCATCACCACCTGCTGGGCCAGGGGATGACTGCCGTCGAGGTCCTCCTGCAAGCCGCTGTCGGCGAGGTTTTCCGCGCTGACCGCTTGCAGCCATTGGCGAGTGGCCGGGCTGTACCAACCGGCCTCGGCATCGCGGCACAAATCGCCGAGCACCGCGCCCGCCTCTACCGAAGCGAGCTGGTCCTTGTCACCCAGCAGCACCAGGCGAGCATGGGGTGGCAAGGCGTCGAGCAGGTTGGCCATCATTTCCAGGTCGATCATCGACGCTTCGTCCACCACCAGCACATCCAGCGGCAATGGGTTGCCGACGTGATGACGAAAATGCCGAGTACCCGGGCGACTGCCCAGCAAGCGGTGAACCGTGGTGACCTGGGTCGGGATTTTTTCACGCACGGTGTCGGGCACTTTCAGCGACAGCACTTGCTGGCTGATGGACTCGGTGAGACGGGCAGCGGCTTTACCGGTGGGCGCGGCCAGGCGGATACGCAAGGGATTGCCGCTTTCCACGGCCGGCGCCTGCAACAGCGCGAGCAGGCGCACCACGGTGGTGGTCTTGCCGGTGCCGGGGCCGCCCGTGACGATGCTGAACGCGCCACGGGTGGCCAGGGCACAGGCCAGTTTCTGCCAGTCGATCACGCCATCGGGCGCCGGTTGATCGAACAAACCATTGAGCCGCTGCGGCAAATCGGTGGCGACGCTTTCGTGGCTGGCCAGCCGCAGGCGCAAGGCGCTGTCGATGCGCCGTTCATACGCCCAATAGCGGCGCAGATAGAGGCGCTTTCCGGACAGTACCAACGGACGGCTTCTGGCCGACTCACTGCCATCGACGGCCAGCGCGACCAAGGGGCTGGCGGCCAGGGCATGACACCAGTGGGCGCCGTCCAAACCCTCGAGCAATTGCGACGGCAACAGCATCGCGCCGGTTTGCAGGTCGCCTTCGGGCGGCAGCGACAAGGCAAAGTCCGGCGCCTTGAGGGTTTCGAACAGGTCGAGGCACACATGGCCGTGACCCAATTGGTGGCTGGTCAACGCCGCCGCCAGCAACACCAAGGGATCGGCTTCTGGGTCAAGTTCATGCAGGAAGCCGACGAAGGCTTTGTCCAGGGCCCGCAGCCAACCACGCTCGACCCAACGCTCGAGCAATTGCACCAGGTCGGCGGCGCGGCTGAGAGGTGTCAGCTCTTGCGGCAGTAACGGCGACAGGCTCATAGCAGCACTCCTTGTTCCCAGGCGGGCTCGGCTTTGGGCGGGATCGGCTTGCCTTGGAACAACAGGTCCAGCCCTTCGATCAGTTCTCGCGGTGGCCGGGTGAAATACGCGCCCTGGCTCACCGATTGCGTACCGCGCAGGAACAGGTACAGGGCGCCGCCGATGTGGCGTTCGTAGTCGTAATCGGGCAGACGCGCCTTGAGTTGGCGATGCAGGGCCAGCAGGTAAAGTACGTATTGCAGGTCGTACCGGTGCTCAAGGATCGACTGTTCCATGGCTTCCAGGGTGTAGGCCGAATCGTCAGGGCCGAGCCAGTTGGATTTGTAGTCAGCCACGTAATAACGACCGTCGTGCTCGAAGGTCAGGTCGATAAAGCCCTTGAACATGCCGTTGAGCAACACCGGTTCGGCCGCCACGCGGGAGACGCCGTGGTGGGTGTACTGGCACACCAGCTTGTCGAGGGCGAGCACGTCGACTTTATGGCTGGCGAACCAGAACTCCATTTCGATCTGGTACTGCTGCAGGCCGCTGAGGCTGACGCGGTCGTCGTACACAGGCAGCGGCGTTTGCAACACGTGGCCAAGCCAGGCGCTGAGGGTGATGATCCAGCCCTCCCAATGACGGCGGTTACAGCGCGCGCCGACGGCCTTTTCGATGGCCTCGGGGCTCAGGGTGAAGCCTTCTTCACCGGCCCATTCCAACAAGCCGTGAAGGAAGGTGCCTGGATTGGGACCGCGTGGGAAACGATGAATATCGCCGCCGGACGCCGCCACTTCCCGTGGTGCATCGGGATCAAGACGTTCGTCATCGAAGAGTTTCTGGGCCTGTGGGCTTTCAGGCGCTTCGAGATTCGCGGCGCTCATGCTGTCGCCAATGCGCAAGGCGCTGTAGGAGGCAATCCACCAGTTTTCTGCGGCCTTGCGTTTAGGCAGCAGCGGGGCCAGCAAGGTGGCTTCGTTGCGCGGTGGATGAAACACAGTGTCTTGGGCTTGCGGCACATGGGCATAGCTGATGGTCGGGCAGCCTTCCTGCAGCGCCATCAACCAGCGCGCCAAGTCGGCGGACGCCCCCAGCGGCGCACCGGCGCCGAGCAAATAGCCCAGCGCCGAAAGGTGCAGCACGGAGCTGCTGCTGTTGCCGCGCTTGAGGTCGGCGATGCCCAGCCAGCAGGCGTGTTTGGCGCGGGTCAGGGCGACATATAACAAGCGCAGGTCTTCGGCCAGGCGCTCATCGTCGGCCTGGGCGATCAGCTCTGCGGTGGGCCGCAGGCTGACGTGGGATTTGCCCTGCTCGTCGTGGTAATGCAGCGGCAAGCGCGTGCCGTCCACCGGTTTGGCCGAACAGATGAAAGGCAGGAACACCAGGTCGTATTCCAGGCCCTTGGATTTGTGGATCGTCACCACCTTGACCAGTTGCTCATCGCTTTCCAGGCGCAGGATCTGCTCTTCACCGGCCTGACCCGACAGCGCCAGGTGCTCGGCTAGATGGCGAATCAATGCTTGCTCGCCGTCCAGCTCCGACGCCGCCTGCTGCAGCAGTTCGCTGAGGTGCAACAAGTTGGTCAGCACGCGCTCGCCATCGCTGCGGGCGATAAGGGTTTGCGGCAGCTTGAAGTCATGCAGCAGGCGGCGCAGCATCGGCAGCACGCCTTGGGTGCGCCAGATCGAACGGTAGCCACGGAACTGCATCACGCGGCTTTCCCACGCCAGTTCGTCCTGGTTCAGACGCTCCAGTTCCGCCAATGACAGGTTCAAGGTGACACAGGCCAGGGCCGCGCGCAGCGGGCGCTCGACGTCCGGTTCGGCGCAGGCCTTGAGCCACGCCAGCAAATCGTGGGCTTCCTGGGCGGCGAAGACCGAATCTTTATCCGACAGGTACACACTGCGCACGCCCCGCGCCGCCAACTCAGCGCGCACGGCCTGGGCTTCCTTGCCGTCCCGCACGAGGATGGCGATGTCTGACGGCAGCACGCCGTTGAAGGTGTTGTCTTTGACAAAACCCGCGCTGCCTTGCTGCCCGCCATTGAGCAACGCGACGATTTGCGTGGCGCAGGCGGCGGCCAGTTGCTGGCGATACAGCACATTGGAAATCGGCTGGTCGGTGGGCAGGTGCCAAAGGTTCATCGCCGGCAGCGTTTGGCCGTCGACCTGCAGCTGTTCCTTGCGGCCCTGGGACAGCACCGGGTGAAACGGCACCGGGTTATGGCCGTCGGGCTCACGAAACAGGAAGGCGCCCCGGCCGGTTTCTGCACGCTGGAACACATGGTTCACCGCCTCGACCATCGCATGGCTGGAGCGGAAGTTGGTGCCCAGGGTGTGGTGGCGCCCGGTGGTGGACTGCCGGGCGCGCAGGTAGGTGTAGATATCCGCGCCGCGGAAGGCGTAGATCGCCTGCTTGGGGTCGCCGATCAGGAACAGGCCGCTGTCCAGGTGGTTTTCTTCGATGCGGTAAATGCTGTCGAAGATGCTGTATTGCACGGGGTCGGTGTCTTGGAATTCATCGATCAAGGCCACCGGGAATTGCTCGCGGATCACACTGGCGAGGCGCTCGCCACCGTCGGCCTGGAGCGCGGCGTTGAGGCGGATCAGCATGTCGTCGAAGCCCATTTCGGCGCGGCGCCGCTTCTCTTCTTCGAAGCGCTTGCCCACCCAGGCGGCGGCGTGTTGCAACACAGCGGCGTCCGGGGTGGGCAGTGCGTCAAGGGCGGCTTTAAGGCCGGCCATGGCGTCGATGCCGGGATGCCGTGGCGGCTCGCCTTTCCAGGCTTCGGCCATGCCGTCGGGGGTCAGCCGGATAAAGCCGGTGCCGATATCCAGTTGTTCCAGGGTTTCGTCGGCGGCCCAGGCGCTGATTTTTTCGAACCAAGGCTCGAAGTAACGCGCCTGCATTTTGCGCCCATCGACCGCCTTGGCAGCAACGGCTTGCAGGCACAGCTCGCGCAGCTCGGCGGCCCATTGCAGCCAAGGCGCCTTGATGCGGGTCAACGCCTCCCGGCGCTCCTGCAGGCAGGCGGTGATCATGTCCGCCGGCTCGCGGCTGTCCTCGGCGGGCCGCTCACTGCCGAACAGCGCGCGCACCCGTGGCATCAACGCGGCCGGGCCGCCCCAGTTGTTGCGCACCCAGTTTAGTGCGTCGTCGTGCATCGGGTAGCAGAACAAGCGCCAGTAGTCGCGCAGCACTTCACCGAGCAGGTCGCTGTGATCGGTTTCCAGGGTCTGGGTAAAAAGGCTGCCGCTGTCGAAGGCGTGCTCGCGCAGCATACGCTGGCACCAACTGTGGATCGTCGAGACGGCCGCTTCGTCCATCCATTGCGCAGCGATGTCCAACCGATTTGCGCAGGCGGGCCACTGCTCCTCAGGGTATTGATTACGCAGGTCGGCGATCAAGGCGTCAGGCGGCTCGATTTCGCCACGGAAGAACCGCGCCGCTTCGGCCAGGCGGATACGGATACGTTCACGCAACTCCTTGGTGGCGGCGTCGGTGAAGGTCACCACCAGAATCTGCGGCGGCAGCAGTTCGCGGCCGAAGCCGGACTCATCACCACCGTTGCCGAGGACCAGGCGCAGGTACAAGGCCGAAATCGTGAAAGTTTTGCCGGTGCCGGCGCTGGCTTCGATCAGTTGGCTGCCTTTGAGCGGGAAGGCCAGGGCCAAGGGCTTGTTACTCATGCGCCGGCCTCCGCGCTGGAGAGTGAACGCCAGGGGGCGCTGATCAGGGGGCGATACAGGGTTTCACACCAACCTTCGAATTCTTCGCTGGCCACCAGCGTGGCGTAGTCGGGGAACTGACGAGTGAGCGCGGGCGTTTCACGGCGCTCACCGTCGGTGGTGATGCCGTCGCCCTCGTAGGCTTTGCTGGCAGCGGCGTGGGCCTTGGCGGGGTCGGTCTGGCCGAGCCAGGCAAAGGCGGTTTTTACCGCGACGGGCAGCGGTTTGCTCATGCCGGTGTGCCAGGCGAGCAGCAGGTCGGCGAGGATGTGCTGCGCGGTGGCGGTGTCCAGTGGGGCCAGGAGCAAGGTGTCGTCACTGGCCACCAGCCCGGTGCTCAACGGCACGCCACACGCACAGGCGACCACGTGATTGACCCAGGGGCGAATCAGCCGGTGCCACTTGCGCGTCTTGATCGAACCGATGCTGTTGGGAATGGTGGTCACGCTTAACAATCCGCCATCACTGCGTCGATGCAGGCCGCTGATCCAGCCTTCGAGCTGGATGCCCTGGTACTCGAAACTGATCGGTTCCGCGCCAGCGTGCGGGGTTGGCCAGAGCGCCAGGAGTTGTTGATAGCGCTGCAACAGGTCCGGCAACGGCTCGATCAGCTCGTTGCGCAGGCATTCGCCGAAACCGACCATAGGCAGCAGGCCACTGCCTTGCAAGCGCAAGGCTTGGGCGTTAAGGGCCTGATCAAGCTGGTCGGGCCGGGCCAGTGCGGCGTTCAGCAGACTGTCGCTGAGGCTGTAGCGTTGCAGTGCGTCGAGGACGAAGGGTTCTTCGTCGGCCAGCGGTACTTCGGCAGCTTCGAAGAACACTTTCAGGCGTTGGCTGAAGAAATGCTTTACCGGATTGCGCAGGAAATCCTGCAACTGGCCTAGGCTCAGGGGCTCTTCCTGATGGTGCGGTGCCAGCGCGTGGTCGTGGGCCATTGCGGCCGGCGCTTCGTGCAGCAGCTGCCATTCGCGGGCGTAACTGAACAGCGGGTCGCCTTCATGGAAGTAGCGGGCGCTGAACGGTTGGAGCGGGTGTTCCTGGGTCATCGCTTCGATCAGGGGTTCTTGGCTATCGGCGTTATGCCAGCCGCTGGCGAGATGGTCGCGCAGTTGGCCGATCAGCACCGAGGCTGGGCGCTCACTGTTGTCGCGGATGCTGCGGCCGACCCAGCTGATATAGAGCTGGTCGCGTGCGGAAAGCAGGGCTTCGAGCAGCAGGTAGCGGTCGTCTTCACGGCGGGAACGATCGCCGGGACGGTAGTCGCTGCCCATCAGGTCAAAGTCCAGCGGGGGTTGGGCACGCGGGTAGTCGCCGTCGTTCATGCCGAGCAGGCAGACCAGCTTGAACGGGATCGCGCGCATGGGCATCAGGGTACAAAAATTGACCGCGCCTGCGAGGAAGCGCTGGGACAGGCGGCCTTGGTCAAGCCCGGCTAACCACGCCTCGCGAACTACAGTGAGCGGTAATTCGTCCTGCAGGCCGACGGACTCGCAGGTTTCCAGCCAAGTCTCTCTCAATTGTTCGAGTTGGCCCAACAGGTAGTCATCGTGCTCGCTGCTGGGCAGGAAAAACTGCTGCATCAAGCGTTGCAGACGCTCGCCCCATTCGTGGGGAGGTGCTGGTTGTGACAGCGCTTGATGGGCGTCGTTTAATGCGTCGAGCAAGGCGACCAGTGGGCCGATCAGCGCCGCATCGAGCCCACCGATCTCGTCGTAGGGCTCGATGCCATCGCACGCGACACCGGTGCCAACGGCGTAACCCAGCAGCATCCGCCGCAGGCCGAATCGCCAACTGTTCTGCTCCAGCGCCTCGGGCAGCCCCAGGCCGGCACGCTGCTCGGCGTTGAGACCCCAGCGGATACCCGCGCCTTCAATCCAGCGGTGCAGCGTCGGCAGGTCGCGTTCATTGATGGCGAAACGTTCGCGCAGGGCGGGAACATCCAACAGGTCGAGAATCTCGCTGACGGGGAAGCGGCTGTCGGGGAGCTTGAGCAGGTGCTCGGCGGCAATCAGCAGCGGGTCACGACCGCGTTGGCCTTGGTCTGTCAGGGTGAACGGAATGAAGCGTGGGTCGTTTCTTTCCAGTTGGCCGAAAACCGCGCGAATGTGCGGCGCATAGCTGTCGACATCGGGGACCATGACGATGATGTCGCGAGGGCGCAAAGTGGGATCGGCGCTGAAGCGTTGAAGCAATTGGTCGTGGAGAATTTCCACTTCGCGTTGGGCGCTGTGGGCAATGTGAAAGCGAATGGATGCGTCGCGCTTCAGGTCGACTGCTGGCCAGCGTTCACGGGTTTCGTCGAGTGGGCGCAGTTCGAGGATATCGTCCTGCAGCTGGTTGAGCAGCGTGGTGGCTTGGCTGTCGCTGAACAGGTCAATACGCCCATCACGGAAGGCGGCGCGGTAGCTGTTGGGGTCGTCATAACTGTCCAACAGGCTGATGTAGTCACGGCCCTGCTTGCCCCAGGCGGCGAGCAGCGGATGGGCATGTTGGTGCAGGGTTTGTGGGTCGATGGTGACTGGCATGCCCGCTTTGCGCGCTTGGCGCTTGTATTCGTTACGCAGCAGGTCCTTGTCGGCCACGATGTCTGACCAATGATGGCGGCAAGGGTTGTGCACGCACAGCAGCACTTGGCTGAAACGGGCCAGGCCCGCCAGGGCTTCAAGCGCTTGGGCGGGCAGTGATGAAATGCCGAAGACGATCACGCGGGAAGGCAGGCCAGGAGGCGCTTGCTCGAGCGTGTTGATGCGCTCGATAAAACGCTGGTGAACGCCGGCACGACTCTCGGCCATGCCCTGCGCGCCTACGTCGAGCAGCAACGCGCGCCATAACTCAGCCTGCCAACAGTTCGCAGTGTTAAGGGGTTTGGATTCACCGCGTCCATTGCGTAACTGATGCCGCCCTGCGGCCCAGTCTTCCAGCCAATCGGCGCGATACACCTGGTATTGGTCGAACAGGTCGGCCAGGCGCTCGGCGAGCTGGTAGCGCTTGCGCAGGTCGGTGTCGTGGGTCAGGAAGCGTTGCAGCGGCTCGAAATGGGGCTGGTCGATAAGCTGCGGCAGCAGGCGCATGAGTCGCCACGTCAGCGGTGCCTTATCAAGCAAAGACTTAGGGGGAATTTCGTCACGACCCAGGACCATGCGATAGAGCTGCCACATGAAGCTGCCAGGCAGTTGCACATCGATTGCCGCTGCAATGCCACAGCCGCCCATATCGTCTTCCTGCGGATCTTCGGCCAGGGCAAGCTTGAGCCATTGGGCGATGCCGTTGCTTTGGACCAGAGCGATTTCGTTTTCCAAAGGCGCCAGGGGATAACGACGCATCCAACTGACTACCAGGCTGCGCAACTCGTCCAGGCGGTTACCGTGGACCACCATGAATCCAGCGCTGAGGGACGTCGCACCCGGCATAACGGTTTCCTTGGGAAAGCAAGAATCGAGGCGTGGACTTTAGCACTGAAGGCCACTGCAATGAGCGTCTTGGCACTTTTCGACCGCCCAAAACAAAACCCCACCTGCTTTCGCAAATGGGGTTTCGGAATTTAATCTTGACGATGACCTACTCTCACATGGGGAAACCCCACACTACCATCGGCGATGCATCGTTTCACTACTGAGTTCGGGATGGGATCAGGTGGTTCCAATGCTCTATGGTCGTCAAGAAATTCGGGTACTGAGTCGTGGCCATGTGGCCTCGCTTCAGCAAATTGGGTATGCGATAGGTTTCGGTGTTTTGCGAGCCTCGAACTTTCGGTTCATTGCGTCTTCACACACCGCAATCTGGTTGCTCTGGATTAAAGAGCCGACGCAAATTGCTTGGGTGTTATATGGTCAAGCCTCACGGGCAATTAGTATTGGTTAGCTCAACGCCTCACAGCGCTTACACACCCAACCTATCAACGTCGTAGTCTTCGACGGCCCTTCAGGGGACTCAAGGTCCCAGTGAGATCTCATCTTGAGGCTAGTTTCCCGCTTAGATGCTTTCAGCGGTTATCTATTCCGAACATAGCTACCCGGCAATGCCACTGGCGTGACAACCGGAACACCAGAGGTTCGTCCACTCCGGTCCTCTCGTACTAGGAGCAGCCCCTCTCAAATCTCAAACGTCCACGGCAGATAGGGACCGAACTGTCTCACGACGTTCTAAACCCAGCTCGCGTACCACTTTAAATGGCGAACAGCCATACCCTTGGGACCGGCTTCAGCCCCAGGATGTGATGAGCCGACATCGAGGTGCCAAACACCGCCGTCGATATGAACTCTTGGGCGGTATCAGCCTGTTATCCCCGGAGTACCTTTTATCCGTTGAGCGATGGCCCTTCCATACAGAACCACCGGATCACTAAGACCTACTTTCGTACCTGCTCGACGTGTCTGTCTCGCAGTCAAGCGCGCTTTTGCCTTTATACTCTACGACCGATTTCCGACCGGTCTGAGCGCACCTTCGTACTCCTCCGTTACTCTTTAGGAGGAGACCGCCCCAGTCAAACTACCCACCATACACTGTCCTCGATCCGGATAACGGACCTGAGTTAGAACCTCAAAGTTGCCAGGGTGGTATTTCAAGGTTGGCTCCACGCGAACTGGCGTCCACGCTTCAAAGCCTCCCACCTATCCTACACAAGCAAATTCAAAGTCCAGTGCAAAGCTATAGTAAAGGTTCACGGGGTCTTTCCGTCTAGCCGCGGATACACTGCATCTTCACAGCGATTTCAATTTCACTGAGTCTCGGGTGGAGACAGCGCCGCCATCGTTACGCCATTCGTGCAGGTCGGAACTTACCCGACAAGGAATTTCGCTACCTTAGGACCGTTATAGTTACGGCCGCCGTTTACCGGGGCTTCGATCAAGAGCTTCGCGTTAGCTAACCCCATCAATTAACCTTCCGGCACCGGGCAGGCGTCACACCCTATACGTCCACTTTCGTGTTTGCAGAGTGCTGTGTTTTTAATAAACAGTCGCAGCGGCCTGGTATCTTCGACCGGCATGAGCTTACGGAGCAAGTCCTTCACCCTCACCGGCGCACCTTCTCCCGAAGTTACGGTGCCATTTTGCCTAGTTCCTTCACCCGAGTTCTCTCAAGCGCCTTGGTATTCTCTACCCAACCACCTGTGTCGGTTTGGGGTACGGTTCCTGGTTACCTGAAGCTTAGAAGCTTTTCTTGGAAGCATGGCATCAACCACTTCGTCGTCTAAAAGACAACTCGTCATCAGCTCTCGGCCTTAAGATCCCGGATTTACCTAAGATCTCAGCCTACCACCTTAAACTTGGACAACCAACGCCAAGCTGGCCTAGCCTTCTCCGTCCCTCCATCGCAATAACCAGAAGTACAGGAATATTAACCTGTTTTCCATCGACTACGCTTTTCAGCCTCGCCTTAGGGACCGACTAACCCTGCGTCGATTAACGTTGCGCAGGAAACCTTGGTCTTTCGGCGTGGGTGTTTTTCACACCCATTGTCGTTACTCATGTCAGCATTCGCACTTCTGATACCTCCAGCAAGCTTCTCAACTCACCTTCACAGGCTTACAGAACGCTCCTCTACCGCATCACTTACGTGATACCCGTAGCTTCGGTGTATGGTTTGAGCCCCGTTACATCTTCCGCGCAGGCCGACTCGACTAGTGAGCTATTACGCTTTCTTTAAAGGGTGGCTGCTTCTAAGCCAACCTCCTAGCTGTCTAAGCCTTCCCACATCGTTTCCCACTTAACCATAACTTTGGGACCTTAGCTGACGGTCTGGGTTGTTTCCCTTTTCACGACGGACGTTAGCACCCGCCGTGTGTCTCCCATGCTCGGCACTTGTAGGTATTCGGAGTTTGCATCGGTTTGGTAAGTCGGGATGACCCCCTAGCCGAAACAGTGCTCTACCCCCTACAGTGATACATGAGGCGCTACCTAAATAGCTTTCGAGGAGAACCAGCTATCTCCGAGCTTGATTAGCCTTTCACTCCGATCCACAGGTCATCCGCTAACTTTTCAACGGTAGTCGGTTCGGTCCTCCAGTTAGTGTTACCCAACCTTCAACCTGCCCATGGATAGATCGCCCGGTTTCGGGTCTATTCCCAGCGACTAGACGCCCTATTAAGACTCGCTTTCGCTACGCCTCCCCTATTCGGTTAAGCTCGCCACTGAAAATAAGTCGCTGACCCATTATACAAAAGGTACGCAGTCACCTAACAAAGTAGGCTCCCACTGCTTGTACGCATACGGTTTCAGGATCTATTTCACTCCCCTCTCCGGGGTTCTTTTCGCCTTTCCCTCACGGTACTAGTTCACTATCGGTCAGTCAGTAGTATTTAGCCTTGGAGGATGGTCCCCCCATATTCAGACAAAGTTTCTCGTGCTCCGTCCTACTCGATTTCATGACTAAGAGATTTTCGCGTACAGGGCTATCACCCACTATGGCCGCACTTTCCAGAGCGTTCCGCTAATCTCAAAGCCACTTAAGGGCTAGTCCCCGTTCGCTCGCCACTACTAAGGGAATCTCGGTTGATTTCTTTTCCTCAGGGTACTTAGATGTTTCAGTTCCCCTGGTTCGCTCCATACACCTATGTATTCAGTGTAAGGTAACCATCTTATGATGGCTGGGTTCCCCCATTCAGACATCTCCGGATCAAAGTCTGTTTGCCGACTCCCCGAAGCTTTTCGCAGGCTACCACGTCTTTCATCGCCTCTGACTGCCAAGGCATCCACCGTATGCGCTTCTTCACTTGACCATATAACCCCAAGCAATCTGGTTATACTGTGAAGACAACATTCGCCGAAAATTCGATCATACTCAATTAAGAGCGACTCACAAATTTTACCTTAGCCTGAGCCGTTACCAGTGAAAGTAACGTTCAGTCTATCTTTCTATCACATACCCAAATTTTTAAAGAACGAACTAGTCAAAGACTAGAAATCAACATTCACCATCACAACAATGGAATGCTCATTTCTAAGCTTTCTACAAACAGAAGCAGTAGTGGTGGAGCCAAACGGGATCGAACCGTTGACCTCCTGCGTGCAAGGCAGGCGCTCTCCCAGCTGAGCTATGGCCCCGTATTTCTACAGGCGTTTCCCACACAAAATTGGTGGGTCTGGGCAGATTCGAACTGCCGACCTCACCCTTATCAGGGGTGCGCTCTAACCAACTGAGCTACAGACCCAATTTCGGGCTGCTTCTTTTCGTCTTCTTCAATGAATCAAGCAATTCGTGTGGGAACTTATGGAGCAGCTGATGTCGTCGATTAAGGAGGTGATCCAGCCGCAGGTTCCCCTACGGCTACCTTGTTACGACTTCACCCCAGTCATGAATCACACCGTGGTAACCGTCCTCCCGAAGGTTAGACTAGCTACTTCTGGTGCAACCCACTCCCATGGTGTGACGGGCGGTGTGTACAAGGCCCGGGAACGTATTCACCGCGACATTCTGATTCGCGATTACTAGCGATTCCGACTTCACGCAGTCGAGTTGCAGACTGCGATCCGGACTACGATCGGTTTTCTGGGATTAGCTCCACCTCGCGGCTTGGCAACCCTCTGTACCGACCATTGTAGCACGTGTGTAGCCCAGGCCGTAAGGGCCATGATGACTTGACGTCATCCCCACCTTCCTCCGGTTTGTCACCGGCAGTCTCCTTAGAGTGCCCACCATAACGTGCTGGTAACTAAGGACAAGGGTTGCGCTCGTTACGGGACTTAACCCAACATCTCACGACACGAGCTGACGACAGCCATGCAGCACCTGTCTCAATGTTCCCGAAGGCACCAATCCATCTCTGGAAAGTTCATTGGATGTCAAGGCCTGGTAAGGTTCTTCGCGTTGCTTCGAATTAAACCACATGCTCCACCGCTTGTGCGGGCCCCCGTCAATTCATTTGAGTTTTAACCTTGCGGCCGTACTCCCCAGGCGGTCAACTTAATGCGTTAGCTGCGCCACTAAGAGCTCAAGGCTCCCAACGGCTAGTTGACATCGTTTACGGCGTGGACTACCAGGGTATCTAATCCTGTTTGCTCCCCACGCTTTCGCACCTCAGTGTCAGTGTTGGTCCAGGTGGTCGCCTTCGCCACTGGTGTTCCTTCCTATATCTACGCATTTCACCGCTACACAGGAAATTCCACCACCCTCTACCACACTCTAGTCAGTCAGTTTTGAATGCAGTTCCCAGGTTGAGCCCGGGGATTTCACATCCAACTTAACAAACCACCTACGCGCGCTTTACGCCCAGTAATTCCGATTAACGCTTGCACCCTCTGTATTACCGCGGCTGCTGGCACAGAGTTAGCCGGTGCTTATTCTGTCGGTAACGTCAAAACAATCACGTATTAGGTAACTGCCCTTCCTCCCAACTTAAAGTGCTTTACAATCCGAAGACCTTCTTCACACACGCGGCATGGCTGGATCAGGCTTTCGCCCATTGTCCAATATTCCCCACTGCTGCCTCCCGTAGGAGTCTGGACCGTGTCTCAGTTCCAGTGTGACTGATCATCCTCTCAGACCAGTTACGGATCGTCGCCTTGGTGAGCCATTACCTCACCAACTAGCTAATCCGACCTAGGCTCATCTGATAGCGCAAGGCCCGAAGGTCCCCTGCTTTCTCCCGTAGGACGTATGCGGTATTAGCGTCCGTTTCCGAACGTTATCCCCCACTACCAGGCAGATTCCTAGGCATTACTCACCCGTCCGCCGCTCTCAAGAGAAGCAAGCTTCTCTCTACCGCTCGACTTGCATGTGTTAGGCCTGCCGCCAGCGTTCAATCTGAGCCATGATCAAACTCTTCAGTTCAAACATCTTTGGGTTTTTAAGAAACCCTAAACTTGGCTCAGCAATCGTTGGTTACATCTTTGATTTCTCGCGGAGTAACTTGTGATGCTGATAATCTTGTTGACTATCAGTCTGACTCCACAAGCACCCACACGAATTGCTTGATTCAGTTGTTAAAGAGCGGTTGGTTAAGAGCTATTCGTCTCAACCGAGGCGCGCATTCTACAGCAGCCTCATTTGCTGTCAAGCGGTTATTTTCAGAAGTTTTCGAAGAATTCTTCAACAACTTCAACCACTTGCGCTTGCGATCTCTCGTAAGCGGGAGGCGAATTCTACAGCGTTACACGCTGCTGTCAACACCTCTTTTCAACTTCCTTTTGGCTTCGATGGACTGAAGCAACCTGCTGCCGAAAACTACTTAACTCATTGTTTACCAAGGAGTTTTCCGTTTCGGCTGCGCCGGAAGTGGGGCGAATTATAGGCGCCCAGAATCTGCCGTCAAGGGTTAATTACGCTTTTGTTGCTGCCGGTGCTTTTTTAGTAATAAGACGCGGGATCCGACGCATCACTGGCGGTACGCGCAGCAACAGAAGCAGTGCACCTATGGAAGCATAGATAACCCACTCCTTGAGGTCAGCCCGAACTATCCACAGCATGTGCAGCAAACCGAGCCCCAGAATCACGTACACCAGGCGATGCAATTTCTTCCAGCGACTGCCCAGCCGACGCTGACTGTAACGATTGGAGGTCACAGCCAAAACCAGTAGAGACAAAAACCCCAGGGCGCCGACAATTATGTACGGACGCTTACGCAACTCCACGCCCAGCTGTGACCAGTCTAGCCCAAGGACAAATACGCAATAAGCCGCCAAGTGCAGCACCACATAAGCAAAGCACCACAAACCCAGCTGCCGGCGCACTGCGATCCACCCCGCCCAACCGCTGAGCTTGTGCAGCGGTGTCATCGCGAGCGTGATCAGCAACAGGATCAAGGTGCCCAGACCCAGGCGATCCACCAGCACCTTGCCCGGGTCGGGCCCCAGGGCAAAACTCCAGGCTTCATAGAGCCAGAACAACGGCCAGACAGCGGCGGCTATAAAGACGCCGATGCGCCAGATCGAATAGCGCATCAGTAATTCTTCTTCAGGTCGAGACCTGTATAGAGAGCAGCGACCTCATCCGCGTAGCCATTGAACATCTGCGTCTCACGCACGTTCGGGCTGAAAAGGCCGCTCGGTAGACGACGCTCCCGTGCCTGGGTCCAGCGCGGATGGTCAACCGTAGGGTTCACATTCGCATAAAACCCGTACTCATCGGCAGCAATACTCTGCCAGGTCGTTTTAGGTTGCTCGCTGACAAGACTGATCCGCACAATCGACTTCACGCTCTTGAAGCCATACTTCCAAGGCACGACCAAACGCAGGGGCGCCCCGTTCTGGTTAGGCAACTCCCGCCCGTACATGCCCACGGCAAGGATCGCCAACGGATTCATCGCCTCGTCCAGACGCAGCCCTTCTATATAAGGCCAGTCGATCAAGCCGAAACTGGAACGCTGACCCGGCATGCTCTTCGGGTCCTGCAGCGTTTCGAAGCGGATGAATTTCGCCTTTGAAGTAGGCTCAACCTGCTTGAGCAAGGCGGAAACAGGAAAGCCGATCCAGGGAATCACCATCGACCACGCTTCGACGCAACGCAGCCGGTAGATGCGCTCTTCCAATTCGTAAGGTTTCATGAAGTCTTCCAAGGCGTAGCGCCCCGGCTTCGCAACTTCACCATCAATCACCACACTCCATGGCTCAGTCTTGAGCGAACCCGCATTTGCCGCCGGATCGCCCTTGTCTGTGCCGAACTCGTAGAAGTTGTTGTAGTGGGTTGCATCCTTGAACGGCGTGATGGCCTCGTCCTTGACCGTCACAGCCTGCCACTTGGTGCCTGGAAGCTTTTGCGTAAACCAGTCAGGCGCCCTGCCCGGCTCGACATCGGCATAACGTGCCGCCTCTTCGGCACTGGCCCAACGTGGCGAGCTGCTCGCGGCAATACCGGCAAGCGCACCACCGAGCAAGCTGCGGCGAGAGAGGTAGAACGATTCAGGCGTGACATCCGATTCGTGGCAATCGGACGCTTTGGGGATCTTGATTAACATGGCAGCTCCGCAGCATTGGAGGACAGGTGCACCAATAGACTGCGGAGTATGGGGGAAATTACATTAAGACAGTGTTTTGTCCCGGCGAAGATGCAGCAGGTACTGCACCGGCCCGGAAGCGGCGTAGACCAGGAAAGCTAACAATAGAATTCTCGGCGGGTCGCTGAACACCACCGCAAACACCAGCACCACCACTAGAATCGCCACGAAAGGCACACGCCCCTTGAGGTCGAACTCCTTGAAGCTGTTGTACTTGATGTTGCTGACCATCAGCATGCCGGCCGCCGCAACCATCAAGGCGACCAGGAACGACATCTTCGAACCCTGGATGCCGTAGTCACTGAACGCCCAGACGATACCCGCCACTACGCCCGCAGCAGCCGGGCTGGCCAGGCCAATGAAGTAGCGCTTGTCGGCAGTACCGACCTGAGTGTTGAAGCGCGCCAGACGCAACGCCGCACCCGCCACATAGATGAAGGCCACCATCCAGCCGACCTTACCCATGTCACCCAGCGCCCAGGCAAACGCCAGCAACGCCGGGGCGACGCCAAAGGCAACCATGTCCGACAACGAGTCGTACTCGGCACCGAAGGCGCTTTGGGTGTTGGTCATGCGCGCCACACGACCATCCAGGCCATCAAGCACCATGGCGACGAAGATGGCGATGGCAGCAAAACCGAAGTACTTGCTGGCACTTACGGCATCACCCGCCGCCAATGCGCTCTGGGCACTCATCGAGTTGATGATGGAATAGAAGCCGGCAAACAGGTTCGCCGTGGTGAACAGGTTGGGCAGCAGATAGATGCCACGATGCCGGACCTTGCGGCCTTCCGCGTCATGCCCTTCTTCGACATGTTCATCGATTGGCAGCAGGCTTTCGGCGTCAGAAGCCTGGCTTGGCTCTTCGGGACGTTCGCTCATGGACTTTACCTTGCAACGGTGTGAAAAAAATTCGACAGATACTTGCGGCGAGTGTTCGCCCGCAAACGATGCAGCTTTATACCAGAACCCGCTTACCCAAACGAAAAAACGCGGCCGAAGCCGCGTTTTCCCTTGATACGTGCGACTTAGTTCTTGGCTTTGTCGACGATCTTGTTGGCACCGATCCACGGCATCATGGAACGCAGTTGCTCGCCGATGATTTCGATACCGTGGGCGGCGTTGTTACGACGCTTGGCGGTCATCGAAGGGTAGCCGGTCGCGCCTTCGCTGATGAACATCTTGGCGTATTCGCCGTCCTGAATACGTTTCAGGGCGTTGCGCATTGCCTGACGGGACTCGGCGTTGATCACTTCCGGGCCGGTGACGTACTCACCGTACTCGGCGTTGTTGGAGATCGAGTAGTTCATGTTGGCGATACCGCCTTCGTACATGAGGTCAACGATCAGCTTCAGTTCGTGCAGGCATTCGAAGTAGGCCATTTCCGGCGCGTAGCCAGCTTCAACCAGGGTTTCGAAACCGGCTTTCACCAGCTCAACGGTACCACCGCACAGTACGGCTTGTTCGCCGAACAGGTCGGTTTCAGTCTCGTCCTTGAAGGTGGTTTCGATGATGCCGGTACGACCACCGCCGACACCGGCAGCGTAGGACAGTGCAACGTTCTTGGCGTTGCCCGAAGCGTCCTGGTAGATCGCGATCAGGTCGGGGATACCGCCGCCCTTGACGAACTCGGAGCGTACAGTGTGGCCCGGAGCCTTCGGCGCGATCATGATCACGTCGAGGTCAGCGCGCGGCACAACCTGGTTGTAGTGGATCGCGAAGCCGTGGGAGAAGGCCAGGGTGGCGCCCTTCTTGATGTTCGGCTCGATTTCGTTCTTGTACAGCGCGGATTGGAATTCGTCCGGGGTCAGGATCATGACCAGGTCGGCAGCTGCCACGGCGGAAGCCACGTCAGTCACTTTCAGGCCGTGGGCTTCAGCCTTGGCAACGGTCGCCGAGCCTTTGCGCAGGCCAACAGTGACGTCAACGCCGGAATCTTTCAGGTTGCACGCTTGAGCGTGGCCCTGGGAGCCGTAACCGATGATGGCGACTTTCTTGCCCTGGATGATCGACAGGTCACAATCTTTATCGTAATAAACTTTCATGAGGTTCCTCTATATATCCAGGCCGTAAGGCCATTCGCTAATTGGGTTAGATGCTGAGTACTTTGTCGCCACGGGCAATCCCGGTGACACCACTGCGTACGGTTTCCAGAATCGAGGCCGTCCCGATCGACTGGATGAAGCTGTCCAGCTTGTCGCTCGTACCGGTCAGTTGAACGGTATAAACGCTGGCGCTCACATCGACGATCTGCCCGCGATAAATATCGGTAGTGCGCTTGATCTCGGCACGCTGGGCACCCGTGGCCTTGACCTTGACCAGCATCAGCTCACGCTCGATGTGGGCACTTTCCGACAGGTCGACCAGCTTGACCACTTCGATCAGCTTGTTGAGGTTCTTGGTGATCTGCTCGATCACCTCATCGTGGCCCACGGTGGTCAACGTCAGGCGCGACAGGGTCGGGTCTTCGGTCGGGGCCACGGTCAGGCTTTCGATGTTGTAGTTGCGTTGCGAAAACAGGCCGACAACACGAGACAGAGCGCCGGGTTCGTTCTCCAGAAGCAGGGAGATAATGTGCCGCATGATTAAGTACGCTCCGTCTTGTTCAGCCACATGTCGCGCATCGAGCCGTCTTTGATCTGCATCGGGTAGACGTGCTCGCTGGTGTCCACCTTGATATCGATGAACACCAGACGGTCCTTCATGGCGAACGCTTCTTCCATCTTCGGCTTCAGATCTTTCAGATCGGTGATGCGCATGCCGACGTGGCCGTAGGCTTCAACCAACTTGACGAAATCCGGCAACGATTCCATGTAGGAATGGGAGTGACGGCTACCGTAGCTCATGTCCTGCCACTGGCGAACCATGCCCAGCACGCCATTGTTCAGGCAGACGATCTTCACCGGAAGGCCGTACTGCAGGCACGTTGACAGTTCCTGGATATTCATCTGGATGCTGCCTTCACCGGTGACACAGGCAACGTCGGCATCCGGAAAGCTCAGCTTTACGCCCATGGCCGCCGGAAAACCAAAGCCCATCGTGCCCAGGCCACCGGAGTTGATCCAGCGGTTAGGCTTGTCGAATTTGTAGTACTGCGCGGCGAACATCTGGTGCTGGCCCACGTCGGAGGTCACAAAGGCGTCGCCCTTGGTCACTTCGCACAGGGTTTCGATC
This sequence comes from Pseudomonas sp. R2-37-08W, assembly GCF_003851705.1. Classification (NCBI taxonomy): domain Bacteria; kingdom Pseudomonadati; phylum Pseudomonadota; class Gammaproteobacteria; order Pseudomonadales; family Pseudomonadaceae; genus Pseudomonas; species Pseudomonas sp. R2-37-08W. The sequence continues at coordinate 4,874,180 of NZ_CP027728.1, forward strand.
ACGGTTTGTGGCTTGATGATGCTGCCGTCGCCCTTGTCGTACGGGAACAGGCCGCGGTCACCGCGCCATTCGTCGATCTGCTTCCACCAGCTGGCAACGGATTCCTTGTTCGGCGTTTCGCCGATGTCCTTGAGCGCGGCGACCATTTCAGTCAGCACGCTTTCCACCGGGCCCACGATTGGCACGTCGGCCTTGATGGTCTTGGAAATGGACGCCGGGTCGATGTCGATATGGATGATCTTGGCATTCGGGCAGAACTTGCTCGCGCCGTTGATCACGCGGTCATCGAACCGTGCGCCGACCGCCAGAATCACATCGGCGTGGTGCATGGCGAGGTTGGCGGTATAGCTGCCGTGCATACCGAGCATGCCGACGAATTGACGGTCCGAACCCGGGAATGCGCCAAGCCCCATCAAGGTATTGGTCACCGGCAGGTTGAGCAGCTTGGCCAATTCTGTGAGCGGTGCGGAGCCGCCCCCCAGAATCACGCCGCCGCCGGAGTACAGCACCGGGCGCTTGGCCGCGAGAAGCATTTCCGCCGCCTTGCGGATTTGTCCCGAGTGCCCACGCACGGCCGGGCTGTAGGAGCGCAGCTTGGCTTTCTTCGGGAAAATGTATTCGAATTTCTCGGCCGGGTTGGTCATGTCCTTGGGAATATCCACCACGACAGGTCCCGGACGACCGGATTGTGCGAGGTAGAACGCCTTTTTCATGATTTCCGGAATTTCCGACGCGTGCTTGATCATGAAGCTGTGTTTCACGATCGGGCGGGAGATACCGATCATGTCGGTTTCCTGGAACGCGTCGGTACCGACCATGGTGCTGGCGACCTGGCCGGAAATGATCACCATGGGAATGGAGTCCATATAAGCAGTCGCGATGCCAGTGATGGCATTGGTTGCGCCTGGGCCGGACGTTACCAGTACCACGCCGGCTTTACCGGTGGCACGGGCATAACCGTCAGCCATATGGGTTGCGGCCTGTTCGTGGCGAACCAGGATGTGGGTAACAGCCGGTTCCTTGAACAGTGCGTCGTAGACATGCAGCAGAGCACCACCTGGGTACCCGTAGATATAGTCGACGCCTTCGTCACGCAAAAAGCGGACGAGCATCTCACCGCCAGATAAAAGCTCCACGTTGTTCACCTCTAAAACGCCAGAATACCGTCCGTTGAAAACCGACGGGTCTTAATAGGTTTACTTCTCAACAGAGCATGAGCGACGGTGGTCGCCGACTACGTCAGCACTGACTGAGCAAGTATTGGGATCGTCCCAAGTGTTGCGGGCTTTTCCCACCCAGCGCGAGGTAACGCGTTGCGGGTGTTACAGGTCGGCGCGGGTGTGCGCCTCATGATCTGCTGAGCGGGCCTGCTTCTGGCAGTCCCGATACAGCGGACTTTGGATTCTTCTGTTTCAGGCCCTTCAAGTCAAGCAATAATTGCGCTTTTTTCCAACTAAGCGCATGAGAACGTAGGAGAAAGGCCTTTGAGGAGGGATAAAACTCGCCTGAATGTCGTCAAGCGGTAGAAATATGCGCAAGACTGCCGGAAATCCCGACAGTCAGGCAATTAACCAGCGTCAGCGATCAGTTGGTCGAACTTTTTCAGCGCATTACGCAAGCCAAGGCTCTCTCGCGGACGGTCGGCGTAGACCATTTCGGCCATTTCCAGAATACCGGAAGCATTGGGCAGAGGCAGGTCCTGTTCGAGGATCTGCTTCATGCGTACCAGGAATATCCATTGCAGCCATTGGTGAAAATCCAATGTGTCGACCGAAAAAGGCTCGACGCTGCTGAGCGCTTCGGCGCTGGGGGGCACTGCGTCCCACCAGCCCTGCACGCGCAACTCTCGCTCGATCAATAACAACTGCTCGGCAATCGCCGGGAACCGCCCATCCATCAGAGGCTGACCTTGGCTTTTGCCCGAGCCTGGGCAGCGCCGGCAGCGTCGCCTTGGGCGGCACGCGCGTCACCGATCAACCCCCACAGGCTGGCTTGCAGGTCGGGGCGACCGTTGGCCAGGGTCAAACCACGGCGAGCGAACTGCTCGGCTTGCGGCGCATCACCCTGGGCCAGGCGTACCTGGGCCAGGCGATACAACACTTGTGGTTCGCGAGGGGCAACGCGTTGAGCACGCTCGAGGCTCGACGAAGCGCCATTGAGATCACCACCGGCCTGCTGTTGCTGGGCGGTGGTGAGCAGCGCCAGTACCGGGCCATCCAGTTGTTCGTCAGCCGACAGGCCGCCGGCACTGGACGACGAAGGAATACCGCTCGGCGTCGATGGCATGGTGTAAGTGCCCTGGTTGACCGGCGCCGTCTGGATCGGCGTGGAGTCGATCGGCGCCGAAGTGCCTGGGCCTGGTGTCCAGGGTTCGGCACTGATCGGGGCCGCGGTTGCAGCGCCACTGCCAGGCACCATCACCACCACGCCCGAATCCTGTGGCATTGCCTGAGGCTTGGCCTGTGCCGGGCGGTTGGTCACGGTTTGACGAAACCCGCCATTGGCCGAAATCCGGTCATTATTGGAGACGTTGGTACTCGAATCCACCACCGGAATCGAGCCGTGTTGCACGCTGGAGCAACCGCCGAGCAAAGCCAGAACGGTAATCGCTGGAATCCACAACTTGTTCACTTGAAACCCTCTTTGCTTAATTCATCCAGCCCTTGACCCAATCCATCACCGAGTCCGCATCAGCAGGGGCGCTGCCCCCGCATGCGGCACCGGGGGGTGGCTCGCTGCCGCGAATATACGGCATCTGCACCGCTCCCGGGCAGTTGGCATCGGAACCCTGGCCGGTGTGCGGATCAATCCATGCCTGCACAATATTGTCCGGCTGCGGCATGTTGAGTGGCAACGGGTCTGCCTTGCGCATGAAGCTGGTCCAGACCTGCAGCGCGCCGGTCGCACCGGTGAACGGCGTCTTGCCATTGTCGTCACGGCCCAGCCACACCACGGCCAATACGTCCTGGCCAAAACCTGCGAACCAACTGTCGCGCGAATCGTTACTGGTGCCGGTCTTGCCCGCCAGCGTCAGGTTCGACGGCAGCACGCTGTAGACCGAGCGTCCGGTACCTTCACGCATCACGCGCTGCATGGCGTTCTGGATCAGGTAGATGGAGCCCGCGTCGAAACGTTGCTGGATCTGGAACGGGTAGCGCTTGAGCGGTTCGCCCTCGGCGGTCAGCACGCTGCGAATACCGCGCATCGGCGTATTGAAGCCACCGTTGGCCAAGGTCTGGTACATGGTGGCCACTTCCATCGGGCTCATGGCCGCCGCACCCAGCAACATCGAGGGGAACGCCGGGAACTCGCGCTCGATACCCAGTCGCGCCAAGGTTTTCAGCACATTCGGCACACCGACTTCCAGCCCAAGGCGCGATGTCGAGATGTTGTAGGAATGCGCCAGCCCCTGATACAGGAACACGGTGCCGTGGGAGCGGCGGTCGAAGTTCTTTGGCGTCCACACCTGGCCATCGGCGCCTTTGATCGACAGCGGGTCATCCGACAGCCAACTGGTCAGTGTGTACTTGCTCGGTTTTTCCAGGGCGGTCAGGTAGACCGCCGGCTTGACCAGCGAGCCAATCGGGCGCACGGCATCCAGCGCGCGGTTGAACCCGGCGAAGCTGGCCTGACGGCTACCGATCATGGCCTGGACCTCGCCGGTTTCCGGGTTGGTCACCACCATCGCGGCTTCTACTTCATCGGAGCCTTTGCGGCCTGTCAGGCGCTTGAAGGTGTCATTGACCGACGCCTCGGCTTTCATCTGCAGGATGGGGTCGAAGCTGGTGAAGATTCGCAGGCCTTCCTCGGTCAAGTCTTCGTCGCGATAGTCCTCGCGCAGTTGGCGTTTGACCAGGTCGATAAAGCCGGGGAATGAGCTATCTGCCAGCTTGCCGCGGGTGGTGACACCCAGCGGCATTTTCTTCGCGGCCGCGACCTGTTCGGCCGTGGCGACGCCCTGCTGTTCCAATACATCGAGTACCAGGTTGCGGCGCTCGAGCGCACGCTCAGGGTTGCGACGCGGGTTGTAATAGGACGGCCCCTTGACCATCCCCACCAGCAACGCAACCTGATGCAGCTTCAATTCGGACAATGGCTGCCCGAAGAAGAACTGGCTGGCCAGGCCGAAACCGTGCACCGCGCGCTGACCATCCTGGCCGACGAAGACTTCGTTGAGGTACGCCTCGAGGATTTCCTGCTTGCTGTAATGCAACTCCAGCAGCATTGCCATCATGGCTTCGGTGAGCTTGCGGGTAAGGCTGCGCTCATTGGTCAGGTAGAAATTCTTCACCAACTGCTGGGTGAGCGTGCTGCCACCCTGGGTCATCTTGCCGCCGGAAGTATTGACCCACACCGCGCGGGCAATCGATTTGGGCGAGACGCCCCAGTGGCTGTAGAAGTCGCGGTCTTCTACTGCTACCAGGGTTTCCAGCAGATACGGCGGCGCCTGATCGAGCTTGATCAGGATCCGGTCTTCAAGATTCTTCGGGTAGATACCGCCGATCATCAGCGGCTCAAGGCGTACCACTGGCAGCTTGGCGCCGTTGAGCGACGACAACTCAGCCACGTAATCGCCGGAAAAACGCACGCGTACCGGCTGGGCTTTTTCCAGGCCTTCGTAGAACTGGAAGCCGCGGGTGTTCAGGTCGACGGTATTGCCGCTGACGGCCGCCGCGCCTGGGCCGTTGCTCACGGGTTCGCGGCGATAGCCCAGCGCATCGAGCTCGGTGAGGAAGTCCTCCTTGCTCAACTTCTGGCCGGCGAACAATTCCAGCGGGCGGGCGTACACCTTGGCCGGGATGGTCCAGCGCTTGCCGGAGAACTTCTCCTGGACCACGGCGTCGAGATACACCGCGACGCCGGCGAGCGCCACAAGGCCAACCAGGCCGAGCTTGAGCGCCCAGCCCAGCCAAGGGCGCAGGCTGCGCGAAGGAGGTTTTTTACGGGAACGGGGAGATCGGGTTCGAGTCATGGCGGCGGATTATACGCACTTTATTGATGATCAACATGAGCCGGACGGCGGTTTGCATGACCGTCCGTAGCGGCCATAATGCCCGCCATGATTTCTCCCAGACTTTGAAGGATCGCCCGTGAGTCAGTCCCTGATTGCCGCCCTGCAAAACCCGGCTTTGTACCCGCATCCGGTGGAAGCGTTTCAAGTCATTGAAACCCATATTTCCTGGGTGATCCTGACCGGTCCCTATGCTTATAAACTGAAGAAACCGATGAACTTCGGCTTCCTCGATTTCACCGACCTGGAAAAGCGCGGCCACTTCTGCCAGGAAGAACTGCGCCTCAACCAGCGCCTGACCGAAGATTTGTATCTTGAAGTATTGCCAATTACCGGCACTGCCAACGCGCCGCAATTGGCGGGCGACGGCGCGGTGATCGAGTACGCGCTGAAAATGCGTCAGTTCCCGCAAAGCCAGATGTTGAGCACCTTGCAAGCCAATGGTGAACTCACCAGCGCGCACATTGACGAAATGGCCAGGCAGATTGCGCACTTTCACCTCAACGCGCCCAAGGTCCCGCAGGAGCACCCGGCCGGCACTCCGGAAGAAGTGATGGCACCGGTCCTTCAGAATTTCGAACAGATCCGCCCTTTCCTGAGTGACAAGGCCGACCTCATTCAATTGGAAGCCCTGCAAGCCTGGGCACAAAGCAGCTTCGAACGCCTCAAGCCGCTGCTGCAACAGCGCAAACTCGATGGATTCACCCGCGAATGCCATGGTGATATCCATCTGGGTAATGCCACGCTGATCGATGGCCACGTGGTGATCTTCGACTGCATCGAATTCAACGAGCCGTTCCGCTTCACCGACGTGTACGCCGACACCGCATTCCTGGCGATGGACCTGGAAGACCGTGGCCTCAAAAGCCTGGCACGCCGGTTTATCAGCCAGTACCTGGAACTGACCGGTGATTATCAGGGCCTGGAGCTGCTGAATTTCTACAAAGCTTATCGCGCACTGGTGCGGGCGAAAGTTGCCCTGTTCAGCATGCCGAGCGAAGCCGACCCGGTGCAACGCGCCACCACCCTGCGCCAGTACCGCAACTACGCCAATCTGGCGGAAAGCTACAGCACGATTCCATCGCGCTTCCTGGCCATCACCCATGGAGTTTCGGCCGTGGGCAAAAGCCATGTGGCCATGCGCCTGGTCGAGGCCTTAGGCGCTGTACGCCTGCGTTCGGATGTGGAGCGCAAGCGCCTGTTTGGCGAGCAGCAGGTGGAAAACGCCCCGCAAGCCGGCATCTATAGCGATGACGCCAGTGCCGCAACGTACACGCGCCTGAATGAAATCGCCGACACCGTGCTCCGCGCCGGTTTTCCGGTGGTGCTGGATGCCACCTTCTTGAAACGCGCACAACGTGATGCAGCGGCCCATGTTGCCGAAGCCACCGGTGCCCCGTTCCTGATTCTGGATTGCAATGCGCCCCAGGCCGTGATCGCGAGTTGGCTGGCACAACGTCAGGCAGATAAAAACGATCCGTCCGACGCAACGTTGCTGGTTATCGAAGAACAAAACGCCAGTCGTGACCCGCTGACCGCCCAGGAACAGCTGTTGAGCAAACGCGTCGAGACCAATGAAAGCGGGACTCTGGATGCGTTGGTCGGGCATATTCGTCAACGCTTGCCCGGCCTGTAAGAAATATTTCTTGGTCGTGTCGTCTACTTTGGCGCACGACCCTGCAATAGTGGCACTATAATGGCGCCATAATACCAACAGGAGTCGCCGTCATGAGTCAGCCCAAGCTTCTTGATACCCCGCTCTACGCGCTCCTGCACAAGGACGACATCCGGGGCTTCAATCAGGAGCGCCCCGAAAGCGGGGTTATCGACATGCGCGGCGGCGACTTCCGAGGGTTGGACCTGCGCGAGCTGAACGCTGCGGGAATCGACTTCACCGACGCCTACTTCCGCTCCGCCGACCTGCGCGGGCTGGATTTACGCGAATGCTCATTGGAAGGTGCCAGCCTGGCCCATGCGCAGATTTCCGGTACTTACTTCTCACCCGACCTGACGGCTGACGAAATCCTGATGTCGGTGAACTTCGGTACTCGCCTGCGTTACCGCACCAAATAACCTCAAGGCTCCGGCTCCCGGCTGCGCTTCAAGCTTGCCGGGCGTTTCGCCGTGCCTGCCATGCAGCGTCATTCTTATAAGCTTTTCAGCCGTTCTCGACCAAAGAATCACGCTTTTCCTACTGAGCGCTACACTCATTTTCAGGCTTGCCTGGTCACGATACCCACCGAACCATTCGGCCGTCGCAAGGAGGCTTGATGAACGATGAGCTGCAACACCTGAAGAATCTTGGCAAGACGTCGGCGCAGTGGCTGCATGCGGCGGGCATCCACAGCGCGTCCGACCTGCGCCGCCTGGGCGCGGTCGATGCTTACCGAGCCGTGCGAACTCGCGGGTTCCGGGCATCAAAAGTGTTGCTGTATGCGATTGAAGGCGCGTTGATGGATGTGCATTGGAATGACATTCCCACGGAGCGCAAGGAGGCGTTGAACCGACAGTTGGAGGCGCTCTCAACGCGCCAGAAGATGTAGATCCGCCGATCAATCCAGTATTTTCAGGATTTTTGAGAAAAGTAGGGGAATGTTGTTGACTCTCAAATGAGAATCGTTATGATTATCACAACTGGTCGCGAGATCAGCCGATAACTGAAAGACCATTGGTTCGGACTCTCAGATTATCTCCTCATCAGGCTAATCACGGTTATTTGACCCGGCTCTTGCCGGGTCTTTTTTTGCCTGCAAAAAGCCGGTTCAACGCGCGATGATCAACGGATGACCACGCTCCGGATGCAACTGCACCAGCACATCCAGACCAAACACCGCCTTGAGCGGCTCGGGGCGCAGCACCTGTGCGGGCGTGTCCAGGGCGCGCGGGCATCCGTTCTCCAGCAACAGAATTCGATCACAGTAACGCGCGGCCAGGTTCAGGTCATGCAGGATCACCAATACCGTTGCGCCACGATCGGCAAAGTGCCGGATCGCCTGCAAGGTCGTGTGCTGATGCAACGGATCGAGCATCGATGTCGGCTCATCCAGCAATAGCGTCTGGCCCGCCTCGCCCGGCCATAATTGCGCCAACACACGGGCCAGGTGTACCCGTTGACGCTCCCCGCCCGACAAGGCCAGGTAACTGCGACCACTCAAGTGCCCTACATCTGCCGCGTGCAGTGCCGCGCTGATGATTTCCTCATCGCGTACTCGCCCGGTCTGATGCGGCAAACGCCCCAGTCCTACTACCTCTTCGACACGGAACGCGAAGTCCAGGGTTGAGCTTTGGGGTAACACCGCCAGGCGCTGGGCTCGTTGCGCGCCGCTCCATTGCTTTAACTCTTGCTGATCCAGCCAGACCTTGCCCTGATCAGGTGTCAACTCGCCGCACAGCGCACTGAGCAAGGTACTTTTGCCCGCACCATTGGGGCCCAATACGCCCAGCACTTCGCCCGGCAATAGCTCCAGGGTGATATCCGCCAATACGGTCTTGCGCCCGCGGCGGATCTGCAACGCTTCTACCCGCAGCATCAGGCGCGCCCTCGCAGCAATAAATAGAGAAAAAATGGCGCGCCAATAAACGCAGTGACGATACCGATCGGCAGTTCCGCCGGCGCCAATGCCAAGCGCGCCACCAGATCCGCCAACAGCAACAAACTCGCGCCCGCCAGCACCGAGGCCGGTAACAACACCCGGTGGTCCGGTCCGGCCAGCAGCCGCACCAGGTGCGGCACCACCAACCCTACAAAGCCGATCATGCCCGCCGCTGCCACCGCCGCACCAACGCCCAGCGCCGTACAGAACACCAACTCACGCTTGAGCTTTTCCACATCAATGCCCAGGTGGCTGGCTTCGGACTCACCCAGCAACAGCGCATTCAAGGCTTTCGCCCGGCGCGGCAACCACAGCGCCACGCCCGCGCTCACCAGCAGCAACGGCCATAAACGTGAATAGCTGGCACCATTGAGGCTGCCTAAGTTCCAGAATGTCAGGGTACGCAAAGTGGCGTCGTCCGCCAGGTAGGTAAACAGCCCCACTGCGGAACCGGCCAGGGCTGTCAGCGCAATGCCGGCGAGCAACATCGTCGCGACGTTGGTCTGGCCATTGCGTCGCCCCAATCGATACACCAGCGCCGTGACGCCCAGGCCGCCCAGAAACGCGCATATCGACAAAAGATACGGCCCGAGCGCCTCCGGCAGCCCGCCAAAAAACGAGCCGCCGACAATTGCCACCGCAGCCCCCAACGCCGCGCCACTGGACACGCCCACCAAGCCAGGATCGGCCAACGGGTTGCGAAACAAACCCTGCATCGCCACGCCCGACAAGGCGAGCACGCCCCCCACGGCCAGGCCCAGTAACGTGCGCGGCAAGCGAATCTGCCCCAGGATCAACTCTGCCTGTTCGAGCCCCTGGGCCTCAATCGGCACTCCGATCAATCGCAACGCAGCCCTGAGCGTGTCGAACAACGGCAGGCTGACCGGTCCCAGGGCCAATGAAAGCCAGATCGCAAGCAGACATAACAGCGCCAGCCCGATAAACAGCGTTTTCGGTTTAACCAACCGGGTCATTGGGCGGGTTCAGCCTGGGACGGGTAAAAGCCTGTGGACAACTGCGCCAGGCTCTGCGGCAAGCGCGGCCCAAGCCCGCCCACCAGCAGCGTCGGGTCCAACTCCATCACCCGGCCGTTCCTGGCCGCTGGGGTGGAAGCGAGGATGGGGTTTTCCTTGAACAACGCGACCCGGGCCGCTTCACCACTGAGCGCCCGATCAGCGAACACCAGCACATCCGGGCTCAACCCGGCCAGCGACTCCGCCGAGAACGGCTTGTAACCACTGTGAGTCGCCAGATTATGACCGCCGGCCTGCTGCAGCATCCAGTCAGCGGCGGTGTCTTTACCGGCGATCAACGGCTTGCCGCCGGCATGCCCGAGCAACAGCAATACACCGGGCGCTTTTTGCGTCAGCCGGGCCTTGGTCACCCAGGCTTTCTGTTGATCCAGCGCCTGCTCATATCCGGTAATCAATTCGCTGGCCTTGGCCTCACGACCCAGCAGCTTGCCCAGGTGCGCCAGATTGGCTTTCAGGCTGGGTAAATCCGGTTGTGCCGAGAACATCTCTACCTGTACGCCCGCGTTGCGGATCTGCGCCAGCACCGGTGGTGGCCCCATCTCTTCGGTCCCCACCAGCACCTGCGGTCGCAGGCTGAGAATCCCCTCGGCCGACAATTGGCGCTGATAACCAATACTGGGCAATGCCTTGAGCGACGCCGGATGCTGGCTGGTGGTGTCCACGCCGACCAGCTTCGGCTCACCTCCCAATGCCGTCACCCATTCCGATAACGCGCCACCGGCGCTGACCCAGCGTTGCGGCAGGTCCAAGGCTTGGGCCGCGTGGCTGACCAGCAGTCCGGCAACTAGCGCAATAACGCTGGCACTCAGGCGCATAACAGGGTTTCCTTCCAAGGCGGGGCCGCTCAAGCACTCATTGATGTGACAGATAAACCCTACCCGGCATCGTAGTGAGCACCCGATCAGCTGACGGGCGAAGCGGGCATTTGATAATTGTTTGCATTTGAACGTCAAGGCACTTAAGGATTGAAATGAAGTTTCTCTGCCCCTCCGAGGCCTTGGCGCCCGACAGCAGCCTCGGTTTTGATATCGACGGTTGCAAACTGTTGGCCGTGCGGCGCGCTGGCGTTGCCTACTTCTATGTCAACCGCTGCCCTCATCGCGGCGTCCCACTGGAATGGCAACCGGACAGCTTCCTCGACTCAAGCGCCAGCCTGATTCAATGCGCCACCCATGGCGCGCTGTTCCTGATCGAAAGCGGCGAATGCATTGCCGGCCCGTGCGCAGGCCAAAGCCTCACCGCCCTGCCCGGCCGCGAAGACGCACAAGGCCTGTGGGTGCAACTCTAGTTGCCCAACAGCACCTTCAACGGCCGTTCGATACAGATTTCTTCAGGTGTGACCCGCACGCCGTACGCCAGCACCTCCACACCCGCTGCCTTGGCCTCACGCAACGCGGCGGCATAACCCGCGTCAATTTCCACGGCTGGGCGCACCGCATCGATCCCCGACAAATTAACGCAGTACAACTGCACCGCCCGCACACCTTCACGCGCCAGGTGGGCCAGCTCCCGCAAGTGCTTGGCACCGCGCTGGGTCACCGCATCAGGGAAAGCCGCCACGGAGGAGCCATCAAAGCCCAAGGTGACACTTTTGACTTCGACAAACGCCGCCCCGTGCGGGTATTCCAGGCGAAAATCGATCCGGCTTCGTTCCTGACCGTAAGGCACTTCGCGTTTCAACGCGGTAAAGCCGTTGAGTTCAGTGATCAGCTCCGCGCGCAGTGCCTCTTCGACCAACTGATTGGCGCGTGCCGTATTGACGCAGGCCAGCCGGCCCTGGGGCGTTTCGGCGATTTCCCAGGTACCGGGCAATTTGCGCTTGGGGTCGGCGGAACGGCTGAACCAGACTTGGCCGCCTTCGACCATGCAGTTGAGCATCGAACCGGTGTTCGGGCAGTGAATGGTGAGCAACTCGCCGGTAACGGTTTCGATATCGGTGAGAAAACGCTTGTAGCGGCGGATCAGCCGCCCTTCTTCGAGGGGAGGATGAAAACGCATCAGCCTTGCCAACTCCGCAGGCCACGGGCAATCCGCTCCACCGCCTCTTGTAGCCGATCAAGGTTTTGCGTGTAGGCAAAACGCACATGATGACCCGCCTGATAGCGACCGAAATCCAGCCCGGGGGTAAAGGCTACATGTTCGGTTTCCAGGAAATGGCGACAGAACGCGAAGGCATCTCCACCAAACGCGCTGATATCGGCATAGAGATAGAACGCGCCTTCGGGCTCTACGGCGATACCGAATCCCAACTCACGCAGGGCCGGCAGCAGGAAATCACGGCGCCGGCCAAATTCGGCGCGGCGCTCCTCCAGAATGCCCAGGGTTTGTGGGGTGAAACAGGCCATGGCGGCATGTTGGGCCATGCTCGGCGCGCTGATGTAGAGGTTTTGCGCCAACCTCTCCAACTCACCGACGGCTGCAGGTGGCGCCACCAGCCAGCCCAGGCGCCAGCCGGTCATGCCGAAATACTTGGAAAAACTATTCAGGACGAAGGCATCGTCGTCGACTTCCAGCACGCTCGCGGCGTCGGTGCCGTAGGTGAGCCCGTGATAGATCTCATCCACCACCAGATGGCCGTCGCGCGCCTTGATGGCGTTGGACAGGTCGGCCAGTTCGTCCCGCGTCAGAAGCGTCCCGGTCGGGTTGGCCGGGGAGGCAACCAGCGCGCCGACGCTGTCCTGGTTCCAGTGTTGCGCCACCAGGTCGGCGGTCAATTGGTAGCGTACTTGCGGGCCGACCGGCACCAGCTGCGCCGCGCCCTCGATCAAGCGCAGGAAATGCCGGTTGCAGGGGTAGCCCGGATCCGCCAGCAGCCAGTGCTTGCCCGGATCCACCAGCAGGCTGGTGGCCAATAACAACGCACCGGAGCCGCCGGGCGTGATCAGAATGCGCTGCGGATCGATGTTCAACCCGTAGCGCTGCTGGTAGAAACCGCTGATCGCCTCGCGCAATTCGGGCAGCCCACGGGCGGCGGTGTAACGGGTCTTGCCATTGGCCAACGCGGCCTGGCCTGCCTGGATAATCGGTTCGGCGGTGGTGAAATCCGGCTCACCGATTTCCAGATGGATCACGTCGTGGCCGGCTGACTGCAGCTCATTGGCGCGCGCCAGCAATGCCATGACATGAAAAGGTTCGATGGCGCGACTGCGCGCACTGTAGGGCTGAGCCATTAGCCTTCCTAGACGGTGAGGACAAAATCAGGATTCTACCGAACCCTCGCGATAAAACATGTTCTATTGCCTGCCCGGCCGACTTCACGGCCAGGCAAGCGCCGGCAAAACGACTAAAATCAACATTCGAGACGGGACATACCCAGCCACGACGGGCCGCTGCAGTTTGCAACCCCCGACGCGACAGGCTCGACAACCGGGAGTGGCGCACCCCGAATCTATCTGGTAAGTTCGCCCGCTTGCAGCCGCAGGGCCGGCAGGTGTCGGTGACGTTGCAATCCTGCGCAATGGATTAGAAGAGTGAGAGGCGGTCTATTCATGTCCACCCAAGCAAAGCAACAGCAGACTCAAGGCCTCGGCGGCTTCGAACCCTATGTGGAAAAAAAGGGCGAGGAGTACATGGGCGAGCCCATGCGCGAGCACTTCACCAAAATCCTGAACAAGTGGAAACAGGATTTGATGCAGGAAGTCGACCGCACGGTTGACCATATGAAGGACGAAGCAGCCAACTTCCCTGACCCGGCCGACCGTGCCAGCCAGGAAGAGGAGTTCGCCCTCGAACTGCGCGCCCGTGATCGCGAGCGCAAGTTGATCAAGAAGATCGACAAGACCCTGCAACTGATCAAAGACGAAGAATACGGCTGGTGCGAATCCTGCGGCGTCGAGATCGGTATTCGTCGCCTGGAAGCCCGCCCGACCGCGGACCTCTGTGTAGACTGCAAGACCTTGGCCGAAATCAAGGAAAAACAGGTCGGCAAGTAATGCTTGTCGAGCTGAACGAATGGGGCGTGCGAACGCCCCATTTTTGTTGCTGGCGTTTACCGATTTTCCAGTAGTATCCGGCCCATGACTGCCTCTACCTATATCGGGCGCTTCGCCCCCACGCCCAGCGGCCATCTGCACTTCGGCTCCCTGGTCGCCGCCCTCGCCTCCTACCTCGATGCCCGCGCCAATCAAGGCCGCTGGCTGATGCGCATGGAAGACCTCGACCCACCCCGTGAAGAACCCGGCGCCCAGACGGCAATCCTGCATGCCCTGGAAAGCTACGGTTTTGAATGGGACGGCGAACTGGTCCGCCAGAGCGAGCGGCACGACGCCTACGCCAAGGTATTGAACGACTTGTTCAACCACGGCCTGGCCTACGCCTGCACCTGCTCGCGCAAACAGCTGGAGCCCTACAACGGGATTTACCCCGGGCTTTGTCGCAATGCCGGCCACGACCAGCAAGACGCCGCTATCCGCTTGCGCGTGCCCGAGCTTGAATACCATTTTACCGACCGCGTACAGGGCGAGTTCCGACAGCACTTGGGGCGCGATGCAGGCGACTTCATCATCCGCCGCCGCGACGGCCTGTACGCCTATCAATTGGCCGTGGTCCTGGATGACGCCTGGCAAGGCGTTACCGACATCGTGCGCGGCGCCGACCTGCTCGATTCCACGCCACGCCAGCTTTACCTGCAGGAATTGCTTGGCCTGCGCCAGCCGCGTTATCTGCATGTGCCCCTGATCGTCCAGCCGGACGGTCACAAACTGGGCAAGTCGTACCGTTCGCCACCGCTGACCGCAGACCAGGCCACGCCATTGTTACTCAGAGCGCTACGCGCCCTTGGCCAGCCGGCCGGTGACGAGCTGCTTTACGCCAGCCCCAGGGAACTGCTGGATTGGGGCATTCGGCAGTGGGATGCCACGCGGATCCCGCGCACACTCACCCTGGCCGAAGCGCAATTGAACTGAAGGCGCTTGCAGCTTGCCAGCCATCCGTTACCATCGCCGCAATTCTTCAATCAGAGGCCAACATGTACATCTATCGATTGGTCCTGCTGCTGGTCGTCGGGATCTACCTGTTTTCCCCCGCCATCATGGACTGGTGGATCGATGCCACGGGCGCCTGGTACCGTCCTTATCTGCTCTGGCTGATCCTGATCGTCGTGACCTTCATCCTGCAGAGCCAAAAAGATGCCGATGAGCTTTAGCCTCACCCAGATGCTGCTGATCAGCGCCGCCTACCTGGCGGCGTTGTTCGGCGTCGCCTGGATCAGTGAGCGTGGAATGATTCCGCGGGCGATCATTCGCCATCCCTTGACCTACACCTTGTCCCTGGGCGTATACGCCAGCGCCTGGGCGTTCTACGGTACGGTGGGCCTGGCCTATCAATATGGCTACGGTTTCCTCTCCAGCTACCTGGGGGTGTCCGGTGCGTTCCTGCTGGCGCCGGTGCTGCTGTACCCGATTTTGAAAATCACCCGCACCTATCAGTTGTCCTCCCTGGCGGACCTGTTTGCCTTTCGTTTTCGCAGCACCTGGGCCGGCGCACTCACCACGATTTTCATGCTGATCGGCGTGCTGCCGTTGCTGGCCCTGCAGATCCAGGCAGTGGCCGACTCGATCAGCATCCTCACCCGCGAGCCGGTGCAACATCGCGTTGCCCTGGCCTTCTGCGCATTGATCAGCCTGTTCACCATTTTCTTTGGCTCACGCCATATCGCCACCCGCGAAAAACACCAGGGCCTGGTGTTTGCGATTGCCTTTGAGTCGGTCATCAAGCTGGTCGCCATCGGCGGTGTCGGCCTTTATGCGCTCTACGGCGTGTTCGACGGCCCGCAACAGCTGGAATTGTGGCTGCTGCAAAACCAGACCGCCCTCGCCGCCTTGCACACGCCCCTGCAGGAAGGCCCCTGGCGCACGCTACTGCTGGTGTTCTTCGCCTCGGCGATCGTGATGCCGCACATGTACCACATGACCTTCACCGAAAACCTCAACCCACGCTCATTGGTCAGCGCCAGTTGGGGTTTGCCACTGTTCCTGCTGCTGATGAGCCTGGCGGTGCCGCTGATTCTGTGGGCCGGCCTGAAACTGGGGGCCACCACCAACCCTGAGTATTTCACCCTCGGCATCGGCATCGCCGCCAACAGCCCGGCCCTGGCGCTGTTGGCGTATGTCGGCGGTTTGTCGGCGGCCAGTGGCTTGATCATTGTCACCACGCTGGCACTTTCCGGGATGGCCCTCAACCACCTGGTGCTGCCGCTGTACCAACCACCGGCCGAAGGCAACATCTACCGCTGGTTGAAATGGACGCGCCGCGCGCTGATCGTCGCGATCATCATGGCCGGCTATGCCTTTTATCTGCTGCTGGGCGCCGGGCAGGACCTGGCCAACCTCGGCATCGTGGCCTTTGTCGCCACCTTGCAGTTCCTGCCGGGCGTACTCTCGGTGCTGTACTGGCCGACCGCCAATCGCCGTGGCTTTATCGCCGGGTTGCTGGCGGGCATCCTGGTGTGGCTGGTGACCATGCTGCTACCGCTGGTCGGCAACCTGCAGGGTTTCTACATACCGTTGCTGAACATGATTTACGTGCTGGATGACACCAGCTGGCACATGGCAGCAATCGCGTCGCTGGCCGCCAACGTCCTGATGTTCACCCTGATCTCGCTGTTCACCAACGCCAGCCCCGAAGAAACCAGCGCCGCCGAAGCCTGTGCGGTGGACAACGTGCGCCGCCCGCAACGCCGCGAGCTGCATGCGGCCTCGCCCCAGGAATTCGCCACGCAACTGGCCAAACCGCTCGGCGCCAAGGCCGCGCAAAAGGAAGTCGAACAGGCCTTGCGCGATCTGTACCTGCCATTCGATGAGCGCCGTCCCTATGCGCTGCGGCGCTTGCGGGACCGTATCGAAGCCAACTTGTCCGGGCTGATGGGCCCCAGCGTGTCCCAGGACATGGTGGAAACCTTCCTGCCTTACAAGGCGGGCGGCGAAAACTACGTGACCGAAGACATCCATTTCATCGAAAGCCGGTTGGAGGACTATCACTCACGCCTCACCGGCCTCGCCGCCGAACTCGATGCCCTGCGCCGTTATCACCGCCAGACCCTGCAGGAACTGCCGATGGGCGTGTGTTCCCTGGCCAAGGACCAGGAAATCCTGATGTGGAACAAGGCCATGGAAGAGCTTACCGGCATCGCCGCGCAACGCGTGGTCGGCTCTCGCCTCAATACCCTCGGCGACCCCTGGAAAGAATTGTTGCAAGGTTTTATCAACCTGCCCGACGAGCATTTGCACAAGCAGCACCTGGCCCTCGACGGCCAGACCCGTTGGCTCAACCTGCACAAAGCCGCCATTGACGAGCCCCTGGCCCCAGGCAACAGCGGCCTGGTGTTGCTGGTGGAAGACCTCACCGACACCCAGATGCTCGAAGACAAGTTGGTGCACTCCGAACGCCTGGCCAGTATTGGTCGCCTGGCCGCCGGTGTGGCGCATGAGATCGGCAACCCGATCACCGGCATCGCCTGCCTGGCGCAGAACCTGCGGGAAGAGCGCGAGGAAGACGGTGAAATCACCGAGATCAGCGGGCAGATCCTCGAGCAGACCAAGCGCGTGTCGCGCATCGTGCAGTCGCTGATGAGCTTCGCCCACTCCGGCGCCCATCAGAATCAAGACGAAGCGGTGTGCCTGGCCAAAGTGGCGCAGGACGCCATTGGGCTGCTGGCCTTGAACCGGCGCAATTTCGAAGTACAGTTCTTTAACCTGTGCGATCCGGACCACTGGGTCGATGGCGACTCACAACGCCTGGCCCAGGTCCTGATCAACTTGCTGTCCAACGCCCGCGATGCTTCCCCGCCGCACAGTGCGGTACGCGTCAAGAGCGAGGCTTTCGAGCACACGGTCGACCTGATCGTGGAAGATGAAGGCAGCGGCATTCCACAGAACATCATGGACCGATTGTTCGAACCCTTCTTCACCACCAAGGACCCAGGTGAAGGTACCGGTCTGGGCCTTGCACTGGTCTATTCCATCGTTGAAGAGCATTATGGACAAATCACCATCGACAGCCCGGCTGACACCGAAAGCCAACGCGGCACCCGTATCCGGGTGACCTTGCCGCGTCATGTCGAAGCGACGTCCGCTGTGAACTGAGACCGTCGAGAGAATTGAATCAATGCCGCACATTTTGATCGTCGAAGACGAAACCATTATCCGCTCTGCCTTGCGTCGCCTGCTTGAACGTAATCAGTACCAGGTCAGCGAAGCCGGCTCGGTGCAGGAAGCCCAGGAGCGGTTCAGCATTCCCACGTTCGACCTGATCGTCAGCGACCTGCGCTTGCCGGGCGCTCCGGGTACCGAATTGATCAAGCTGGGCCAGGGCACTCCGGTGCTGATCATGACCAGCTACGCCAGCCTGCGCTCGGCGGTGGACTCGATGAAGATGGGCGCGGTGGACTACATCGCCAAGCCTTTCGACCATGATGAGATGCTGCAGGCTGTGGCGCGCATCCTGCGTGACCGCCAGTCGGCCAGCAGTGCGCCAGCCGAACCGCGTCCGGCAGGAAAAGCAGCCGACAAACCGGGCGTCGATAACAGTAACGGCGAGATCGGCATCATTGGCTCCTGCCCGCCGATGCAGGACCTGTACAGCAAGATCCGCAAAGTGGCGCCGACCGACTCCAATGTATTGATCCAGGGTGAGTCGGGCACCGGCAAGGAACTGGTGGCCCGCGCGCTGCATAACCTGTCCAGGCGCGCCAAGGCCCCGATGATCTCGGTGAACTGCGCGGCGATCCCCGAATCCCTGATCGAGTCGGAATTGTTTGGCCACGAAAAAGGCGCGTTCACCGGTGCCAGCGCCGGGCGTGCGGGCCTGGTCGAAGCCGCCGACGGCGGCACGCTGTTCCTCGACGAAATCGGCGAGTTGCCCCTGGAGGCCCAGGCGCGCTTGTTGCGAGTGCTGCAGGAAGGCGAAATTCGCCGGGTCGGTTCGGTGCAATCGCAGAAGGTCGATGTACGCCTGATCGCAGCGACGCACCGTGACCTCAAGAGCCTGGCCAAGATCGGCCAGTTCCGTGAAGACCTGTATTACCGCCTGCATGTGATTGCGCTGAAGCTGCCGCCACTGCGCGAGCGTGGCGCCGATGTCAACGAGATCGCCAGCGCGTTCCTGCTGCGCCAGAGCGCGCGCATCAACCGTACCGATCTGAAGTTTGCGCCGGACGCAGAGCAGGCGATCCGACATTACGCATGGCCGGGCAACGTGCGCGAACTGGAGAACGCCGTCGAGCGCGCGGTCATCCTGTCGGAAAGCCCGGAAATATCCGCCGAGCTGCTGGGCATCGATATCGAGCTCAGCGATCTGGATGACGACGACTTCATCGGCCTGGCGCCACAACAGGGCGCAGGTAGCGCGACCAGCCATGAGCCGACGGAAGATTTGTCCCTGGAAGACTACTTCCAGCATTTCGTCCTCGAGCACCAGGACCACATGACCGAAACCGAACTGGCCCGCAAGCTGGGCGTAAGCCGCAAGTGCCTGTGGGAACGTCGCCAACGCCTGGGCATTCCACGGCGCAAGACCGGTGTTCCCAGCGAGAGCTGAGGTAACACCTGCTAATGTGAAAAAACTGTTACCGCAGATATGTCGCGTAACAAAAGCCGGGGCTTACGGTAACGAAGCCCCGGCTTTTTTTCGCCCGTCAAAACCCTGAAACCGCCTCAACCCCCTGCTTTTGCTGGGCGGCGCCAAAGTTGGCACGCACCCTGCTATATGCTTAGTACAAAAACAATAACAAGCTTTGTACCAGACAATAAAAATAAGACGAATCGACTCACGCATAACAAAAACAACACGGCGGAGGCGCAGCTAACTGATTCTTTTGGAGAGGCGTTGCATTGGGGCTTGCCCCGCAACCAGGCCGAGAACAACAAAAACTGCCCTAAGGCAGAGCCTGAACTGGTTGGATCGTAGATCAGCAACACAGCGACCAAAGCAATCCGTTTGCTCTTGGCTCCCGATTGGGAGTGCCATGAAGGTGAAGCTTCATGGCGAGGGCGATCAACAAAAACAAGAAGCCCGACACCATAATAAAAATAGAGTACGCAACTACTTCTGGGGGAGCTTCGGCTCCCCTTGTAGTTTCCGACAGTTAGCCCCTGGATTTGCCTTTTAAACGCTTATGGCGCAACGCCTGCAGCTTGTTCCTACACCATCCCCTGACTAAATGCTAGAATCCCGGCCCATCATGCGGTCATTCTTCGTTATGGCCGAACATTCCTTCAAACAGTGCATCCCATGCTGAAGAAGTTGTTCCAGTCATTCCGTTCTCCCTTGCGTCGTACGCAACACATTCGCAGCACGCCTGAAGTGCTTAACAGCAATCAGCATTCATTGCAGCGCGCTCAATTCAGCCGTTATGCGGTGAACATCGTCGAACGTTTGCAGAACGCCGGTTACCAAGCCTACCTGGTGGGCGGCTGCGTACGTGACATGCTGCTCAATATCACGCCGAAAGATTTCGACGTCGCCACCAGCGCCACGCCTGAACAGGTGCGTGCCGAATTTCGCAATGCGCGGATCATCGGGCGCCGCTTCAAGCTGGTGCATATCCACTTCGGTCGCGAAATCATCGAGGTCGCGACGTTCCGCGCCGGCCACCCGCAAAACGATGAAGAGGAAGACACCAATCAGTCTTCCCGCAACGAGAGCGGGCGCATCCTGCGCGACAACGTCTACGGCACCCTGGAAGAAGACGCGCAACGCCGCGACTTCACCATCAATGCCCTGTATTACGATCCGGTGAGCGAGCGGATCCTCGATTACGCCAATGGCGTACACGATATCCGCAACAACCTGATCCGACTGATCGGCGACCCGACGCAGCGCTACCAGGAAGACCCGGTGCGCATGCTGCGCGCCGTGCGGTTCGCCGCCAAGCTCAACTTCGGTATCGAGAAACACACGGCCGCACCGATTCGCGAACTGGCACCGATGCTGCGGGAAATCCCGTCGGCACGCCTGTTTGAAGAAGTGCTCAAGCTGTTCCTTTCGGGCTATGCCGCCGACACCTTTGAAATGCTCGTCGACCTGCAGTTGTTCGATCCACTGTTCCCGGCCAGCGCCGAGGCGTTGGAACACAACCCGACGTACACCCACACACTGATCAGCGAAGCGTTGATCAACACTGACCTGCGCATCAAGCAGAACAAGCCGGTGACCCCGGCGTTCCTGTTTGCCGCCCTGTTATGGCCGGCCCTGCCCAAACGCGTACTGCGCTTGCAGGACCGTGGCATGCCGCCGATTCCTGCCATGCAGGAAGCTGCCCACGAATTGATCACCGAGCAGTGCCAGCGCATCGCCATTCCGAAACGCTTCACCCTGCCGATCCGCGAAATCTGGGACATGCAGGAGCGCCTGCCGCGCCGCAGTGGCAAACGCGCCGACCTGTTGCTGGACAACCCGCGCTTCCGCGCCGGCTACGACTTCCTGTTGCTGCGCGAAAGCGCCGGCGAGCAGACCGACGGCCTGGGCGAATGGTGGACCGACTATCAGGATGCCAATGACAGCCAGCGGCGCGAGATGATTCGTGAGCTTGGCAGCAAAGGCGACAGCGTCGGCGAAGGGCCGAAAAAGCGCCGCCGCAGCTCCAGCAAGCGCAAACGCAGCGCCGCCGATGCCTCGGGCGCAACGGGCGAATAAACGTGGAACGTATCTACATCGGCATGGGCAGCAACCTGGCTGCCCCGCAGCAGCAACTGCGCGACGCTATCGAAGCCCTGACGCAATTGCCCGACACGGCCCTCGTCGATGTATCCGCCTTCTATCAAAGCGACTCCCTGCTGCCAGGCCAACCGCGCTACACCAACGCGGTGGCGGCCGTGGACAGCAACCTCACGCCGCTGGATCTGCTCGACGCGCTGCACACCATCGAAAACGACCAGGGCCGCGAGCGCACTGAGCGTTGGGGCCCACGCACGCTGGACCTGGATATCCTGTTATTCGGTGATCGCCTGATTGATGAGCCGCGCCTCAAGGTGCCGCATTACCAGATGCACCTGCGGGCGTTCGTGCTTTATCCATTGGCTGAGCTGGTGCCTGCCGACTTTCAGTTGCCCGAGGGCCAAACGCTGGGTGAACTGCTGACAGCTTGCCCATTCGTCGGCTTGGAGCGCTTGCCTCTGTAGGAGCGAGCTTGCTCGCGAAAATCGTCAACGATCACGCGCTCAGCCTGATTGAACGCGGTGCCCTTGGATTCTTCGCGAGCAAGCTCGCTCCTACAATTGCGTCCGTAACAGCGGTAACACCGCCATCGTAACAAGGCGGTAACACATCCAATTGACTTCCCGTGTCCTCCTCACGACTATAGGCGTCCCGCCGCCGCCAACCCGGCGCTGAAGGGCGCAATCCAGGCCATATAAGCACTGCTATCAAGACGGTGCGCCTGTATAAACGAAGACTCACGCGCGTTACTCGCTGTTTCCAAGCGCCTGAACGAGGACCCTTTTCATGCCAGACATTACCCTGACCACCTTGCAGAGCCTCAAGCTCAGGGGTGAAAAAATCACCATGCTGACCTGCTACGACGCGACCTTCGCCCACGCCTGTTGCCAGGCCGGGGTCGAGGTGTTGCTGGTAGGCGACTCCCTGGGCATGGTTCTGCAAGGGAATGACAGCACGCTCCCCGTCACCACCGATGAACTCGCGTACCACACCGCCAGCGTCAAGCGTGGCAATGACGGTGCGTTCATCATCGCCGACCTGCCATTCATGGGGTATGCCACGCTCGAACAGACCTTCCAGAACGCCGGCAAACTGATGCAGGCGGGTGCGCACATGATCAAGGTCGAAGGTGCCGTATGGCTCGCCGAGTCGATCCGGCTGCTGGCTGAGCGCGGCGTACCGGTCTGCGCGCACATGGGCCTGACGCCGCAGTCGGTCAATCTCCTCGGCGGCTACAAGGTCCAGGGCCGCAATGAAGCCCAGGCACGCCAGATGCGCGCCGATGCCATCGCCCTGGAACAAGCCGGCGTCGCGATGATTCTGCTGGAGTGCGTACCCAGTGAACTGGCCGCCGAAATCACCCAGGCTGTCAAAGTACCGGTGATCGGCATCGGTGCCGGCTCCGCCACTGATGGCCAGGTGCTGGTGCTGCACGACATGCTCGGCCTGTCGATCAGCGGCCACGTGCCCAAGTTCGTAAAAAACTTCATGGCCGGCCAGCCCAGCATTCACGCCGCACTGAGCGCTTATGTCAGCGAAGTCAAAGCCGTGACCTTCCCTGGCGCCGAACACGGATTCTCTGCATGAACACCGTTAAAACCCTGCGCGAACTGCGCGCCGCCGTGACCCACGCGCGCAACGCCGGCAAGCGCATCGGCTTCGTGCCGACCATGGGCAACCTGCACAGTGGCCACGCGACCCTGGTGAGCAAGGCTGCGCAGCAATCGGATTTCGTGGTGACGAGCATTTTCGTCAACCCGCTGCAATTCGGCGCCGGCGAAGACCTGGACAAATACCCGCGCACCCTCGCCGCCGATCAAGAAAGGCTGCTGCAAGCCGGTTGCAACCTGCTGTTCGCGCCAACGGTGGAGGAAATGTACCCCGGCGGCATGACCGGCCAGACCCGCGTCAGCGTTCCGCTGCTGTCCGAAGGCCTGTGCGGCGCCAGTCGTCCAGGCCATTTCGAAGGCGTCGCCACGGTGGTCAGCAAGCTGTTCAACATGGTCCAGCCGGACATGGCCGTATTTGGCCAGAAGGACTATCAGCAACTGGCGGTGATCCGCGCCATGGTGCATGACCTGAACATGCCGATCCAGATCATCGGCGAGCCGACCGTCCGCGCAGCCGATGGCCTGGCGCTGTCATCGCGCAATGGCTACCTCACCGAAGAGCAGCGCGCGATTGCACCGGTGCTGTACCGCAGTCTCAGCCAGATTGCCGCCGCCATCAAAAGCGGTGAGCGTGATTTCGCCAGGCTGCGCGCCGAGCACATCCAGCAGATCGAAGCCGCTGGTTTGCGCATGGACTACCTGGAAGTGCGCCAAGGCGTACACCTGAGGCCAGCCGCGCCTGAGGATCGGGACATTGTGATTCTGGTGGCAGCCTATCTGGGCGCGACTCGCCTGATCGACAACCTGCATCTGACCCTCGACTGACCCTGCCAACACCCCGCAATTGCCCTAAACGCTGCGCCGGTATAAAAAAGTACCGGCTACAGCGCAGACAAAGCCAAGACATATCGACACGCTAGGTTTAATGTAATCGCCCTGCGCGTATGGTTAGCGCTGTCCGGAACCCGTGGCCAGTTAAAAGACTGGATGTTCCGGATTTTGAAGTGTCCTAAAAGGCAGTCCCTGTAATAAAAAGGAAACCCGCAGCGATGGCGTACTACCGCACCCCTCATGACGTTACCGCGCTGCCCGCCTGGCAAGCGCTCAATCAACATCGCCAAGCCATGCAGGATTTCAGCATGCGCGAGGCCTTCAATGCCGACCCCCAGCGTTTTTCAGAATTCACCCTGAGCAGCTGCGGGCTTTTCCTCGATTACTCGAAAAACCTGATCACCCGCGAAACCCGCGACCTGCTGGTGGGCCTGGCCAACGAAGTCGGCCTTAAAGACGCGATCGACTCGCTGTATGCCGGCGAGCCGGTCAACTCCTCCGAAGGCCGCCCAGCGTTGCATACCGCCCTGCGCCGCCCGGTAGGCGACAAGTTGTCGGTCAACGGCGTGAACATCATGCCGGACGTGCACAAAGTGCTGAACCAGATCACTGACCTGGTTGGCCGCATCCACGACGGCCTGTGGCGTGGCTACACCGAGAAGCCGATCACCGACGTGGTGAATATCGGCATCGGTGGTTCGTTCCTCGGCCCGGAGCTGGTCTCCGAAGCGCTGCTGTCCTACGCCCATAAAGGCGTGCGCTGTCATTATCTGGCGAACATCGACGGCAGCGAGTTTCACGAGCTGACCATGAAGCTGCGCGCCGAGACCACGCTGTTTATCGTCTCGTCCAAGTCCTTCAACACCCTCGAAACCCTGAAGAATGCCCAGGCCGCCCGCGCCTGGTACTTGGCGCAGGGCGGCTCGGAAGCCGAGCTGTACCGCCACTTCATCGCCGTGTCGAGCAACAACGCAGCGGCCGTGGCGTTCGGTATCCGCGAAGAAAACATCTTCCCGATGTGGGACTGGGTCGGCGGTCGTTACTCGCTGTGGTCCGCGATCGGCCTGCCCATTGCCCTGGCGATCGGCATGTCCAACTTCAAGGAACTGCTGTCCGGTGCCTACACCATGGACCAGCATTTCCAGAACGCGCCGTTCGAAGACAACATGCCGGTACTGCTGGGTTTGCTGGGCGTGTGGTACGGCAATTTCTGGGGTTCGCAGAGCCATGCGATCCTGCCGTACGACCACTACCTGCGTAACATCACCAAGCATTTGCAGCAGTTGGACATGGAATCCAACGGCAAGAGCGTGCGCCAGGATGGCACGCCGGTCGCCACCGATACCGGCCCGGTCATCTGGGGCGGCGTGGGCTGCAACGGGCAACATGCTTATCACCAGTTGCTGCACCAAGGCACCCAACTGATCCCGGCCGACTTCATCGTACCGATCGTGAGTTTCAACCCGGTCTCCGACCACCATCAGTGGCTGTACGCCAACTGCCTTTCCCAGAGCCAGGCACTGATGCTCGGCAAGACCCGCACCGAAGCCGAAGCCGAGCTGCGCGACAAAGGCATCCCTGAGGCCGACGTGCAGAAACTCGCGCCGCACAAGGTGATCCCGGGCAACCGCCCGAGCAACACCATCGTGGTCGAACGCATCAGCCCACGTCGCCTCGGCGCGCTGGTTGCCATGTACGAGCACAAAGTGTTCGTCCAGAGCGTGATCTGGGGCATCAACGCCTTCGACCAATGGGGTGTCGAGCTGGGTAAAGAGCTGGGCAAAGGTGTCTACAACCGTCTGACCGGCGCCGAAGAAACCTCGGCCGAAGATGCTTCGACCCAGGGCCTGATCAACTACTTCCGCGGCCGTCACCGCGGCTGATCCGGCGACTTCAAGGCCAATGTCCGTTTGGACGTTGGCCTTGAACCCTCTCTCCTCAGGGTGCATCTTTATGACTTGTCGCAAAACAAGAATAAGGAGCGCTCATGTTCGATATCAGCCAATTCCCTGTCGCCGATGCCGTCCGTCGGGCTGCGCAACTCAGCCAAGGGGACTATCAGCGCCTCTATCGCCAATCCATCGAACAGCCGGACACTTTCTGGGCCGACCAGGCCAAGGGCTTTATCGATTGGATGGCGCCATGGCACACCGTCCATAGCGCCGACATCAACACCGGTGCTGCGCAATGGTTTGCCGGCGGCCAACTGAACGTCAGCTACAACTGCATCGACCGTCACTTGCCCCAGCGTGCCGATCAGCCGGCCTTCATTTGGGAAGGCGATGATCCGACACAATCCTCCACCATCACTTACCGCCAACTTCATCAACACGTCAGCCGCCTGGCCAACGTGCTGAAGAGCCGTGGCGTAAGCAAAGGCGATCGGGTGTGCATTTATATGCCAATGATCCCGGAAGCGGCCTACGCCATGCTGGCCTGCACACGCATTGGCGCGGTGCACTCGGTGGTGTTTGGCGGGTTTTCACCGGACGCCCTGCGCGACCGCATACTGGATGCCGACTGTCGCACGGTCATTACCGCCGATGAAGGCGTACGCGGCGGCAAGCCGGTCGCGCTGAAACACAACGTGGATAAAGCGCTGGCCAGTTGCCCGAACGTCAGCACCGTCCTGGTGGTCCAGCGCACCGGCGCAAATGTGAACTGGAACGAAGGCCGCGACCTCAAGTACCAACAGGCCGTGGAGGCCGCGAGCGACGATTGCCCGCCCGAGCCAATGGACGCCGAGGCCCCGCTGTTTATCCTCTATACCTCCGGCAGCACAGGCAAACCCAAGGGCGTCTTGCACAGCACCGGCGGCTATCTGCTGCAAGTGGCGATGACCTTCAAGTACGTACTGGACTACCGCGAGGGCGAAGTGTTCTGGTGCACCGCCGACGTGGGCTGGGTTACCGGCCACAGCTACATCGTCTATGGTCCCCTGGCCAATGGCGCTACGTCGTTGATGTTCGAAGGTGTGCCAAGCTACCCGGACAGCTCGCGCTTCTGGCAGGTCATCGACAAACACCAGGTGAATATTTTCTACACCGCGCCGACCGCATTGCGCGCCCTGATGCGTGAAGGCCACGGCCCGCTGCAAAGCACTTCCCGCGCCAGCTTGCGCCTGCTGGGCAGCGTCGGTGAGCCGATCAACCCGGAAGCCTGGGACTGGTATTTCAACGCCGTCGGCGAACAGCGCTGCCCGATTGTCGATACCTGGTGGCAAACCGAAACCGGCGGCATCATGCTCAGCCCGCTGGCCAGCGCCCAGCTTATCAAGCCAGGGTGTGCCACCCAGCCGATGTTCGGCGTACAGCCGGTGTTGCTGGATGAGCAAGGCAAGGAAATCAGCGGTGCCGGCAGCGGCGTGCTCGCGATCAAAGCCAGCTGGCCGGGGCAGATTCGCAGCGTCTATGGCGATCCGCAACGCATGCTCGACACCTACTTCAAACCCTACCCCGGCTACTACTTCACCGGTGACGGCGCGCGGCGCGATGAGCAGGGCGATTACTGGATCACCGGGCGAATCGACGATGTTATCAACGTATCAGGCCATCGCATCGGGACCGCCGAAGTCGAAAGCGCCCTGGTGCTGCATGACCTGGTCGCCGAGGCCGCGGTGGTCGGCTACCCCCACGACGTCAAAGGCCAGGGCATTTATGCCTTCGTCACGCCAATGAACGGTGTCGAACCCAGCGATGCGCTGAAAAAGCACCTGCTGGAGTTGGTCAGCAAGGAAATCGGCAGCTTCGCCAAGCCGGAATTGATCCAATGGGCGCCCGCCCTGCCAAAAACCCGCTCCGGCAAGATCATGCGCAGGATTTTGCGCAAGATTGCCTGCAACGAGCTGGACAGCCTGGGCGATACCTCGACGCTGGCCGACCCGAGCGTGGTGGATGGCCTGATCGACGCACGCCTGAACCGATAGCAACGCTTGAACGGATAGCAACACCTGAACCGATAGCCTCGAAATAACCCCCGGCCTGTTCAGGCCGGGGCTGTTAAACTGCGCGCCCCCTTTGTACTCATTTACCCGCAAGCAAGGCGCGCTCCATGACTCCCTTGAACCAGGCGCTGCGCGCCGCTCTCGATCATCGCCAAGACCTGATCAGTGAACTGCATGCCCAAGGTACCGATTGCTACCGTTTGTTCCACGGCAGCCAGGAAGGCGCCGGCGGCCTGACAATCGACCGCTACGGTCCGCAATTGTTGGTGCAGAGCTTTCACCAATCCCTGCAAAGCGCTGAGCTGTTGGACCTGCACCAACTGATCAACCACTACATGGGCCTGGAGTTGCTGCTGGTATACAACGACCGCTCCCGTGGCAATTCGCGCATCGACCGTGAAGACGCGGTATACCGCGCCCAACCTGCCGCACTGGAAGACCTGGTCGGTCACGAATGGGGCCTTAACTACCGTGTGCGTGGACGGCATGCCGGGCAGGACCCGCTGCTGTTTCTCGACCTGCGCAACACTCGCGGCTGGGTCAAGGACCACAGCGCCGGTAAAAGCGTGCTCAACCTGTTCGCCTACACCTGTGGCGTCGGCTTGAGCGCGGCTGCCGGTGGCGCACGCGAGGTCTGCAACCTGGACTTTGCCGAGGGCAACCTGGCCGTAGGGCGCGAGAACGGCCTGCTTAATCCGCACGTGCCGACGATGGAATTCGTGCAGTCCGATTATTTCCCGGCCATTCGCCAGCTGGCCGGCCTTGCGATCACCCAGCGTCGTGGCCAGAAACTGCCGAGCTATCCGCGCCTGGAACAGCGTCAATATGATTTGGTGCTACTCGATCCCCCCGCCTGGGCCAAAAGCGCGTTCGGCACCGTCGACCTGTTGCGCGACTACCAAAGCCTGCTCAAGCCGGCATTGTTAGCCACCGCCGATAATGGTGTGCTCATTTGCTGCAATAACCTGGCGAAAGTGAGCATGGAGGACTGGCGCGAACAGGTGCTGCGTTGCGCGGAAAAAGCCGGCCGCCCTGTACGCGATTGGCAGGCTATAGCGCCGGGAGCCGACTTTCCGTCGAAAGATCAGCAACCTCCGCTGAAGACCCTGATCCTGCAATTTTAGGAAGTTTCCCAAGCCCCGCGGTTCTTCGGAACCGAAATCCCGTGCCATACTCCAAGGCACTCTCGTTCGACATAGATGGCGTCACCCATGCCCAAAGGATTGATCCGCGCCCTAGGCGCCTTGTTGACCGCCCTTGCGTTGTACAGCTTGCTGGGCTTTCTGATTCTGCCCGGCATTGCCCTTCGCATTGCCAACCAACAGTTGGCCGATTACGCGACGGTACCGGCGCGTATCGAGCGTATCGAGCTCAACCCGTTCAGCCTGGAGCTGACGCTATGGGGCCTGAAGATTGGTGAACCGGGCAAGAAACAGTTGGGTTTCGAGCGCCTCTACGCCAACCTGCAGATCGACAGCCTCTGGACACGCGCCCTGCACCTGGCCGATGTACAACTCGATCAGCCCAAGACCGAACTGCTCTTCGACAAGTCCGGCCAACTGAACCTGGCGCAGTTGTTCAAGTTGCCGCCGAGCGAACCAACCCCCGCCGACCCCGATGCCAAGCCTTTCCCGCTGCGTATCGACAGCATCAAGCTGGCGCGCGGTTATGTGCACTTCCAGGATCTGCGCCCCAGCGAACCCATCGAATTTCTCTACGACACACTCGACTTCGAGCTGAAAAACCTCAGCACCTTGCCGGAAGATAACGCCGACATGACCCTGGTGGCCGCCGGCCCCGAGGGTGGGCAGATCGACTGGAAAGGCAACTTCAGCCTGGTACCGATCACCTCCGAAGGCTCGCTGAAAGTCACCGACGGCAAGATGAAAGCCTGGTGGCCGTACGTGCGCGATGCGTTGCCGCTGGTGCTCGAGGACGGTGTGCTCAATTTCAGCACCGACTATAAATTCAGCCTGGCCAAAGAGACCGAACTGAACCTGACCAACACCGCCGCCAGCATCGCGCCCTTTGCGATCAAGGCGCCGGATGGCCGGCCCTTGGCACGCCTGGAACGCCTGGACGTCAGCGAGACCACGGTGGACCTGGCCAAACAGAAGGTGGTGATCGGCAAGATCCGCAGCAACAAGCTAGAAACCTGGGCTGCCCGCGAAGCCGACGGCCAACTGGATTGGCAAAAGCTGTTCGCCAGCCAACCCGGCAAACCGGCCAAGGCCCCTGAGCCCGCCTCCGCGCCAGCCACGGCCGATTCGCCCGAAGCGCCACCGGCGGCGCCGAACAAACCCTGGCAAGTGCTGCTCAAGGATGTGCAACTGCGCAATTACCAGGTGCACTTGGCTGACCGTCAGGCCAACCCTGCGGTAGCACTGGAGCTGGGCCCGTTGAACGTCGACGTGCAGAACTTCGACAGCCTCAACCAGAGCCCTTTTAGCTTGAAGGTCGACACTGGCCTGGGCAAGCAAGGCAAAATCCAGGCAACCGGCGAGGTCAACCTGAACCCGATCAGCGCCAAGCTGAAGGTGAACACCCAGGACATCGACCTGCGCGTCGCCCAAGCCTACATCAGCCCGTTCATCCGCCTGGAGCTGCGCAGCGGCATGCTCGGCAGCAACCTGGACGTGAACCTGAAAAGCACTGAGCCGCTGGCCCTCCAGGTCACCGGCCGGGCGCAGATAGATCAGCTGCACACCCTCGACACCCTCAAGTCCCGCGACTTCCTCAAATGGCAGCGGCTGGTGCTGGAAGGCGTCAATTACCAGCATGGCGACAGCCTGACGATCGACAAGGTCAACCTGCTGCAGCCCTATGCGCGCTTCATGATCAACGATGACCGCACCACCAACATTGACGACCTGCTGATTCCACAGCCGGCCGACAGTGGTACCAAGCCGGCGGCCAAGTCGGCATCAAGCAAAGACAAGCCGCTGGGCATCCGCATCGGCCAGATTGCGATCAACGACGGCTCGGCCAATTTCGCCGACTTCAGCCTCACGCCCAACTTCGCCACCGCGATTCAACAACTCAACGGCCAGATCGGCACCATTGACAGTCGCCAGGCCAAGCCGGCCAGCGTCGACATCAAGGGCAAGGTAGACCGTTACGCGCCAGTGACCATCAAGGGCAGCGTGAACCCGTTTGACCCCATGGCGGCGCTGGATATCGCGACCAGCTTCAAACGCGTCGAGTTGACCACCCTGACGCCGTACTCGGGCAAATTCGCGGGCTTTCGCATCCGCAAGGGTCGCCTCAACCTGGACTTGCATTACATGATCACCAAGGGCCAGTTGAAGGCCGAGAACAAGGTGGTGGTCGAGCAACTGCAACTGGGTGAGAAGGTCGACAGCGCCGATGCCGTGGACTTGCCGATTCGCCTGGCAATTGCCCTGCTCAAGGACAGCGACGGCAAGATCTCCATCGAATTGCCGGTCACCGGTGACTTGAACAACCCACAATTCAGCGTGATGCCGATTGTGTGGCAAACCCTGCGTAACCTCGTGGTGCGCGCAGCGACGGCACCCTTCAAGTTCATTGGCGGGCTGGTTACCGGCGGGGGCTCGGAAGACCTGGGTAATGTGTCGTTCGCCGCTGGCTCCAGTGAATTGAATAAAGACGCCGAAGGCGCCCTCAACACGCTGGCCAAGGCACTCAAGGAACGCCCTGCCCTGCGCCTGGAAATCGAAGGGACCGCAGCGGCCAGCAGTGACGGCCCGTTGCTGGCCGCACAACGGCTGGAGCGTGAGTACCAGTACAACTACTACAAAATCCTGCAGCGTCGCGGCGATAAAGTCCCGGCCCAGGCGTCATTGCTTGTGGTGCCGGAGAAGGAAAAGGCGCCTTTGCTGGAGGGCATCTACCGTACCCGTCTGAAACAGCAACCCCCGGCCGAATGGAAAGACCTTGGCACTGACGAGCGCACAGCCCGGCTCAAGGACGGCGTGATCAAGTTCTGGAGTGGCAGTGACGTGCTGCTGCGCCAGCTGGGCCAGGACCGCGCCAGTACCATCAAGGACTATCTGGTGGATAAGGCGCAGCTGGAAGACGACCGCGTGTACTTCATTGATGCGCAGTTGGGGCAGGCCGAGAAGGATGGTCGGGTCGTTACGCCGATGCACTTGGATGCCGAGTAACCCTAAGCTCACCTAAAGCAAGATGTGGGAGGGGGCTTGCTCCCGATTGCGGTGTAACAGTCGACATATCATTGACTGACCTACCGCTATCGGGAGCAAGCCCCCTCCCACATTTTTTAATCCTCGTCTGGCCGGCACATTATGCGCGCCAAATAGAACAGGCCCCGACACAAGTGCCGGGGCCTGTAATGACCACATCCGTATGGTCGGTCGCATGAACTCCAGAGGTGCATGGGATGGATAACTAACTCACCCCACGCCGCCGCCATTCAGTTCAGACGAAACCTGCAGCGTTACTCTGCTTTCAGGCCATCGGCCGATACAGCTTTAACGCCTTTGATTTTCTTGGCGATCGCAACAGCCGTTTCTTTCTGCGAAGCGGTTACAGCGGTAGGGGACGACAGGGACACAACGCCTTTGTTGGTTTCAACCTTGATGTCGGTGCCAGGAATACCTTTCTCGGTAACCAGATCAGCCTTCACTTTGGTGGTGATCCAAGTGTCGCTAGTCGCCTCTCCAGCGTTATGGGCTGCGCCTTTGGTTTTGTCGATACCGTCAGCCCTGGTAGCGCCGCCAGCCAGCAGGCCGTCTGCAGAAACAGCAGTCACGCCTTTGATTTTCTTGGTGATCGCTACAGCTGTCGCTTTCTGCGAGTCCGAGATAGCTACGTCGGAAGACAGGGAAACCACGCCTTTGTTGGTTTCAACCTTGATGTCCGAACCTGGGATGCCTTTTTCAGTCAGCAGGTCAGCTTTGACTTTGGTGGTGATCCAAGTGTCCGAGGTAGACTCTTTGGCTTTGGTCACTTCACCTGCCGCCAAGGTCATCGGGGCTTGGGAAGTCTGAGCAAAGGCTACGTTAGCACCCATGGCCAGAGTCAGAGCGGTAGCAGTAGCGAGAGCGAACTTCTTCATACGAGTAACTCCTGTTTTATTAAAAGACTGCAGTACGTAAATCTTGGTGCTGCAGCGCTACCAGGGATATTGCAGGCAGTGTGCCAAGTCGCCATTCAGATAAAAACCCTTATAAAACAATAAGTTAAAAAACAGCGCCATTTTCGAAATCGTGCAACTTGCATGAAGGTCATCGTGACTGCATGCAAGTTGCGGCTTTTGTGATGGGCTAAACAGCTGATTCTGCTTCACTTTCTCGCACGCATAAAAAAAGGACTCCGCAGAGTCCTTTCTTTCAGCGTAAAGCTTGCGGGTGATTAAACGCCCGAAGCCTTGGCTGCTGCTACGTCCTTGATGGACAGCTTGATACGGCCGCGGTTGTCCACGTCCAGTACCAACACTTCCACTTCCTGGCCTTCTTTCAGAATGTCGGTCACTTTCTCAACGCGAGCGTCGCTCAGCATGGAGATGTGCACCAGACCGTCTTTGCCCGGCAGGATGTTGACGAAGGCACCGAAGTCGACGATGCGCTCAACCTTACCGACGTAGATCTTGCCGATTTCGGCTTCAGCGGTGATGCCCAGGACGCGCTGACGTGCAGCTTCAGCCGCTTCCTTGGTTTCGCCGAAGATCTTGATCGAACCGTCGTCTTCGATATCGATCGAGGCCTTGGTTTCTTCACAGATTGCACGGATCGTCGCGCCGCCTTTACCGATGACATCACGGATTTTGTCGGTGTCGATTTTCATCGCGATCATGGTCGGAGCATTTTCCGACAGTTCGGTACGCGACTGACCAATGATCTGGTTCATCTGGCCGAGGATGTTCAGGCGCGCTTCCAGGGCTTGGCCCAGGGCGATTTCCATGATTTCTTCGGTGATGCCCTTGATCTTGATGTCCATCTGCAGCGCGGTCACGCCTTTGGCGGTACCGGCTACCTTGAAGTCCATGTCGCCCAGGTGGTCTTCGTCGCCCAGGATGTCGGTCAGGATGGCGAACTTCTCGCCTTCCTTAACCAGGCCCATGGCGATACCGGCAACCGGCGCCTTCATCGGCACACCGGCGTCCATCAAAGCCAGCGAAGCACCGCAAACGGAAGCCATGGAGCTGGAACCGTTGGACTCGGTGATTTCCGATACAACACGAATGGTGTACGGGAACACGTCAGCAGCCGGCAGCATGGCCTGGACCGAACGACGGGCCAGACGGCCGTGACCGATTTCGCGACGACCAGCGCCACCCATGCGACCACACTCGCCCACCGAGAACGGAGGGAAGTTGTAGTGCAGCATGAACGGGTCTTTTTTCTCGCCTTCCAGGGTGTCCAGCAGCTGTGCGTCACGGGCGGTGCCCAGCGTCGCGACTACCAGGGCCTGGGTTTCACCACGGGTGAACAGCGCCGAACCGTGAGTCTTCGGCAAAACGCCGACTTCAATGTTCAGCGGGCGTACGGTGCGGGTGTCGCGACCGTCGATACGCGGCTTGCCGTTCACGATGTTTTCGCGAACGGTGCGGTATTCGATTTCGCCGAAGGCTGCTTTGACTTCGCTGGCGGAAGGCTGGCCTTCTTCACCGGACAGCTTGGCCACGACCTGGTCCTTCAACTCGCCCAGGCGAGCATAACGGTCGGCCTTGACGGTGATGGTGTAGGCATCGGAGATGGCAGCGCCGAATTCTGCGCGGATAGCGCCCAGCAATTCGGTGGCTTCAGGCTGTGGAGCCCAGGCCCAAGTTGGCTTGGCAGCTTCGGCAGCCAGTTCTTTAACGGCGTTGATCACAACCTGGAACTCGTCGTGAGCAAACAGTACGGCGCCCAGCATCTGGTCTTCGGTCAGCTCTTTGGCTTCCGATTCAACCATCAATACCGCTTCCGAAGTACCGGCAACGACCATGTCCAGGCTCGAAGCCTTCTGCTGCTCGTAAGTCGGGTTCAGCAGGTAGCCGGTGCTTTCGTGGAACGCAACGCGGGCAGCGCCGATCGGGCCATCGAAAGGAATGCCGGAGATGGCCAGTGCAGCCGAAGTACCGATCATCGCAGCGATGTCCGGATCGGTTTTCTTGCTGGTGGAAACGACGGTGCAGACAACCTGCACTTCGTTCATGAAGCCTTCTGGGAACAGCGGACGGATCGGACGGTCGATCAGTCGGGAAGTCAGGGTTTCTTTCTCGGAAGGACGGCCTTCGCGCTTGAAGAAACCGCCAGGGATCTTACCGGCAGCGTAAGTCTTTTCCTGGTAGTGAACGGACAGAGGGAAAAAGCCTTTGCTCGGGTCAGCGGTCTTGGCGCCAACAACGGTCACCAGTACGGTAACGTCGTCGTCAACGGTAACCAGCACTGCGCCGGAGGCTTGACGGGCGATACGGCCTGTCTCGAGGGTAACGGTCGACTGACCGAACTGGAATTTTTTGATAACCGGGTTCACGGTGTCCTACCTTCTTTGTGGCTCTTGGGGAACTTGTTTTCTTGCGAAATTCTTGGGCAACGTCGGGAATCGGCCCAACCCTTGTCCAGGGTAAAACGTGTATCCAGATAAAACTTGAGGCTGGGAGCCTGCCATGGGCCAGCGGGAATCCCACTGACACACGGCAAACAACCAACCTCTAGCGCAATCGCTGATTAGCGACGCAGACCCAGGCGACCGATCAGAGCCTGATAACGACCCAGATCCTTGCCTTTCAGGTAGTCCAGCAGCTTACGGCGCTGGTTTACCATGCGGATCAGACCACGACGGGAGTGGTGATCTTTACCGTTGGCCTTGAAGTGACCTTGCAGTTTGTTGATGTTGTGGGTCAGCAGTGCAACTTGCACTTCTGGCGAACCAGTGTCACCAACAGCTTGCTGATAGTCAGCTACGATTTGTGCTTTTTCTTGAACGTCGAGAGCCATGAGGCAATCCTTTTTTCAGGAAACCACCCAGGGGTAGTTTCAACAGGCCAGGGACAAATCCCTGTATCTAAAAATGAGTGTTGACCATGCCTGTTAACAGCCACACTCGTTCGGTCATTCTGACCGAATCAGTCGACGCGGCGCGATGCGCCCGTCTTCGCTCACTTCACCGATACCGATAAAGCGACCGTTATGATCCTGTACTCGCACCATGCCGAACTTCGGAGCATCCGGGGCGCGTACCGGCTGGCCGTTGAGCCAGTAGAACGCGCTGTGTTCCGAGAAGTGCAGCAATGGCCAATCCAGCAAACCGCTGTCCGAGGGCATCAGGAAGCGATCTACCGCTTCGTTGCCGCCTTCGGCGTGTACCGCTTCGAGCTCTTCCAGCGTGACCGTCTGGGCCAGGGTGAAAGGGCCGGCCTGTGTACGTCGCAGTTCGGCAACGTATGCGCCACAGCCCAGTTGCTCACCAATATCTTCCACCAGGGTACGGATATAGGTGCCTTTGCTGCAGTCCACTGCCAATCGGGCGGTGTCACCTTCACAGGCGAGCAATTCCAGCCGGGCAATAGTAACAGAACGCGGTTCACGCTCCACCACTTCACCCGCACGTGCCAGCTTGTAAAGAGGTTGCCCGTCACGCTTGAGAGCCGAGTACATCGGCGGTATCTGGCTGATTTGCCCACGGAAAGCGGATAAGGCGGCTTCAATATCGGCACGACCAACGGTCACATCGCGAACCTGCAGAACATCACCTTCGGCGTCGGCCGTGGTGGTGGTCTTGCCCAGTTGCATCAGGGTTTCATAACCCTTGTCGGAATCGAGCAGGTATTGCGAGAACTTGGTCGCCTCGCCAAAGCACAACGGCAACACGCCGGTGGCCAGCGGGTCGAGGCTACCAGTGTGCCCGGCCTTTTCGGCGTTGAGCAGCCAGCGAACCTTCTGCAACGCGGCATTGGAGGTAAAGCCAATGGGCTTGTCGAGCAGAATGATGCCACTGACGTTACGGCGGATACGTTTGACCTGAGCCACCGCTTACTCCTTAGCGTCTTCAGGTGTGGACGGATGCTGGCTGTCTTCAGCCACGGCGCGCTCGATCAGTGCCGACAAATGTGCGCCACGTACGACGCTTTCGTCGTAGTGGAAGTGCAACTGCGGAACGCTGCGCAATTTCATTTCACGGGCCAACTGCATGCGCAGGAAACCTGCGGCCGAGTTGAGCACCTTGATGCTTTGCGCGATTTCTTCGCTGTTGTCCTGGCCCATCACGGTAATGAAGATTTTGGCGTGACCCACGTCACGGCTCACTTCAACGGCGGTGATGGTGACCAGGCCAACGCGCGGGTCTTTGACTTCGCGACGGATCAGTTGAGCCAGCTCACGCTGCATCTGATCGCCGATACGTTGGGTACGGCTGTATTCTTTTGCCATGTCTTGTTACCTGTTGCTGCCACACGGTGAAACCCGTGGGGTCTGAAAGCGGCAAACGCCCGGCCTGACAAAAGCCAGACCGGGCGTTGCGTTTAGAGTCCGTACGCTGCGCGGGGCATTTGCATGCCCACACGCGGCGTGGCTCCGGAAGTGCGCGAGTTAGAGGCTGCGAGCAACCTGGACCTTCTCGTAGACTTCGATCTTGTCGCCAGGCTTGACGTCGTTGTAGCTCTTGACGCCAATACCGCATTCCATGCCGGCACGTACTTCGGAAGCGTCATCCTTGAAGCGGCGCAGGGATTCCAGCTCGCCTTCGAAGATAACGATGTCTTCACGCAGTACACGGATTGGACGGTTACGGTGCACAACACCTTCAATAACCATGCAACCGGCGATCGCGCCGAATTTCGGCGAGCGGAACACGTCACGCACCTCGGCAACACCCAGGATATTCTCCCGAACGTCGCTGCCAAGCATGCCGGTAAGGGCTTTCTTGACGTCTTCGATGATGTCGTAGATGACGTTGTAGTAACGCATGTCCAGGCCTTCCTGCTCGACGATCTTGCGAGCGCCAGCATCGGCACGCACGTTGAAGCCGAACAGTACAGCGTTGGAAGCCAGTGCCAGGTTGGCGTCGGACTCGGTGATACCACCGACACCGCCACCGACAACGCGCACTTGCACTTCGTCGTTACCCAGGCCGTTCAAGGCGCCGTTCAACGCTTCGAGGGAACCGCGTACGTCAGATTTGAGGACGATGTTAAGTGTCTTCTTCTCTGCCTGGCCCATGTTCTCGAAGATGTTTTCCAGCTTGCCGGCGTGAGCACGAGCCAGTTTGACTTCGCGGAACTTGCCTTGACGGAACAGAGCCACTTCACGGGCTTTCTTCTCGTCGGCAACCACGCTCATCTCGTCGCCAGCGTCCGGGGTACCGTCCAGGCCGAGGATCTCGACAGGGATGGAAGGACCGGCTTCCTTGATTGGCTTGCCGTTCTCGTCGAGCATGGCACGCACGCGGCCATAGTTCGAACCGACCAGCACCATGTCGCCTTGGCGCAGGGTACCGTCTTGAACCAAGACGGTTGCAACCGGGCCGCGACCTTTGTCGAGACGCGATTCAACCACAACACCACGACCTGGAGCCGATGGAGTTGCTTTCAGTTCGAGTACTTCAGCCTGCAGCAGGACTGCTTCGAGCAGTTCGTCCACGCCAGTACCGACCTTGGCCGAGACCGAAACGAACGGCGTATCACCGCCCCACTCTTCGGATGTCACGCCGTGAACCGACAGTTCGCTACGGATGCGATCGAGATCGGCGCCCGGCTTGTCGATCTTGTTCACTGCAACAACCAGTGGAACGCCAGCGGCCTTGGCATGCTGAACAGCTTCAATGGTCTGCGGCATCACGCCATCGTCCGCTGCAACGACCAGGATCACGATGTCAGTCGCCTTGGCACCACGGGCACGCATTGCGGTAAACGCGGCGTGACCTGGGGTGTCGAGGAAGGTGACCATGCCGCGCTCGGTTTCAACGTGGTACGCACCGATGTGCTGGGTGATACCACCGGCTTCGCCAGCAGCTACCTTGGCACGACGGATGTAGTCGAGCAGGGATGTCTTACCGTGGTCAACGTGGCCCATTACGGTCACAACTGGCGCACGGGAGAACGTCTCACCTTCAAACTTCAGGGACTCGGCCAGGGAATCTTCCAAGGCGGTGTCGCTGACCAGGGTCACTTTGTGGCCCAGCTCTTCGGCTACCAGCTGAGCAGTTTCCTGATCAAGCACCTGGTTGATGGTCGCTGGAGTACCCAGTTTGAACATGAACTTGATGATTTCAGCAGCCTTGACCGACATCTGATTGGCGAGATCGCCAACGGTGATGGTCTCGCCGATCTGCACATCACGCACGACAGGGCCGGTTGGGCTCTGGAAACCGTGGGCGTTGCGTTTTTTCAGCTTGGCCTTGCCGCGACCACCGCGACGGAAGCTATCGCTCTCTTCGTCAGTAGTACGTGGGGCAACGCGTGGAGCAGGCGCTTTCTCTTTGACCGAGGCACGATGTGGAGCGTTTTTACGCTCGCCATCGCCGCCGCCACCGCGACGATTGTTATCGTCGGCACGCGGTTTGTCCGGACGACGAGGTTCGTCGCGCTTGCGGGCATCTGCTGCAGGAGCAGGTGCGGCAGCCACCGGAGCGGCCTCACGCACAGCTTCAACAGGAGCGGCAACCGCGTCAGTGTTAGCAGGTTGCGCAGCAGTAGGCTGGCGACGCGCTTCTTCTTCGGCGCGACGCTTGGCTTCTTCTTCAGCCTTCTGACGAGCAGCATTTTCTACTGCGCGACGCTCTTCAAGTTCGCGTTTGCGCTCGGCTTCGATTTCTTCCGGGCTGCGCTGTACGAAGACTTTCTTCTTGCGTACTTCAACGCTGATGCTCTTGCTACCCGCTACACGCAGGGTGCTGGTGGTTTTGCGCTGCAATGTAATCTTGCGCGGTTCTTCCACTTTCGCCTTGTGGCTGCTCTTCAAGTGAGTCAGCAAAGACTGCTTCTCACTATCGCTCACACCTTCATCGGCGGCGGTGTGCGGCAGACCTGCCTCACGCATCTGCTGCAACAGGCGCTCTACCGGTGTTTTGACCTCATCGGCCAGTTGTTTCACCGTGACTTGCGTCATGCACTTCTCTCCTCAGGCCGCGCCTAATTACTCGAACCAATGGGCTCGGGCGGCCATGATCAACTTGCCGGCACGATCTTCGTCAATGCCGTCGATGTCGAGCAGATCGTCAATAGACTGCTCGGCCAGGTCTTCGCGGGTAATTACGCCGCGCACCGCCAGTTCCATCGCCAAATCCTTGTCCATACCCTCAAGCGAGAGCAGGTCTTCGGCCGGATGGGCGTCTGCCAGCTTTTCCTCAGTAGCGATGGCTTTAGTCAACAAACGATCCTTGGCCCGAGCGCGAAGCTCGTTGACGGTGTCTTCGTCAAAGCCGTCGATGTTGAGCATTTCTTCCAACGGTACGTAGGCAATCTCTTCCAGGCTGGTGAAGCCTTCATCTACCAGCACCTGAGCCAGGTCTTCATCGACTTCCAACTCTTCGATAAAGTTGCGCAGGATGTCGCCGGTTTCAGCTTGCTGCTTAGCCTGGATGTCCGATTCGGTCATCACGTTCAGGGTCCAACCGGTCAGTTGGCTGGCCAGACGCACGTTCTGACCACCACGACCAATGGCCTGAGCCAGATTGTCTGCGCCAACGGCGATGTCCATTGCATGGGCATCTTCGTCAACGATAATTGCCGCCACTTCAGCTGGCGACATGGCGTTGATCACGAACTGCGCCGGGTTATCGTCCCACAGGACGATGTCCACACGCTCACCGCCCAACTCACCCGACACTGCCTGGACGCGCGAACCGCGCATACCAATGCAAGCGCCCTGCGGGTCAATGCGTTTGTCCTTGGAGCGGACCGCGATCTTGGCGCGCGAACCCGGGTCGCGGGACGCAGCCATGACTTCGATCAGGCCTTCGGCAATTTCCGGCACTTCGATACGGAACAGCTCGATCAGCATTTCCGGCGCGGTACGCGACAGGATCAACTGAGGGCCGCGGTTCTCGGTGCGGATTTCCTTGAGCAGCGCACGCAAGCGCACGCCGACACGGAAGGTTTCGCGAGAAATGATGTCTTCACGGGCCAGCAACGCTTCAGCGTTGTTGCCCAGGTCGACGATCACGTTGTCGCGGGTGACTTTTTTCACGGTGCCGGAGATGATTTCACCCAGGCGCTCGCGATAGGCGTCGACGACTTGAGCACGCTCGGCTTCGCGAACCTTCTGCACGATGACCTGCTTGGCGGTCTGTGCAGCGATACGGCCGAACTCGATCGATTCGATCTTCTCTTCGACGACATCACCGACGTTGGCGCCAGGGTGCGTTTGCGCAACCTTGCTCGGCCAGGTTTCAATCGCCGGATCATCAAGATCGGCTTCTTCGACGACCGTCCAGCGACGGAAAGTCTCATAGGCACCGGTGTGGCGGTTGATTTCCACACGCAGATCAACTTCATCTTCGAAACGCTTTTTGGTCGCAGTGGCCAGAGCCAGCTCCAGCGCTTCAAAAATCACGTTTGCCGGTACGCCCTTTTCATTGGATACCGACTCAACAACCAGCAGTACTTCTTTGCTCATCGTACGCCTCGCCTTTCGCAAGCCATTGGATCCGCGGGATCCGCGTCTCAGCCAAAACTGGGAATAATGTTGGCCTTGTCGATCATATCGATCGGCAACAGGAACTCATGGTCTTCTACCTGCACCACGACATCCTGCTCTTCTACACCGCGCAGAAGGCCCTGAAAGTTGCGTCGCCCTTCGAAGGGGGAGCGCAGCTTGATCTTCACTTGTTCACCGGCAAATTTTGCAAACTGCTCAATAGTGAACAGTGGGCGTTCCATGCCTGGCGAGGAAACTTCAAGGGTGTATTCAACGGCGATTGGATCTTCAACATCCAGGACACCGCTGATCTGACGGCTGACAATGGCACAATCGTCCACCAGCACGCCGCCCTCTTTATCGATATAAACGCGCAACATTGAGTGGCGACCTTGAGCCGAAAACTCAATACCCCAGCATTCATAGCCTAGGGCCACGACCACCGGGGCCAGCAAGGCCTGCAACTCTTCTAGCTTGCTCGACACCTGAACCCCCTCGTGCATGTATGTGCATGCTGTGCAAAATAAAAAAATGGGCGAAACGCCCATCCTTGAAACGCCGTCGAACAGCGGCGTTGAAAGTGTCCAGCTAACAAAAAGCCCCTTAAAAGGGGCTCCGCTAAAACTGGTTGCGGGGGCCGGATTTGAACCGACGACCTTCGGGTTATGAGCCCGACGAGCTACCAGACTGCTCCACCCCGCGACAAAGCTGGGGCGGAAGTATACGACCGATCCCTTACTGGGTCAATGTAACCTTCCACCTACAAGAAAGCCCGCAACAGCGGGCTCTCCTGATAATTGGTACCGAGAAGGGGACTCGAACCCCTACACCCTATGGGCACAACCACCTCAAGGTTGCGTGTCTACCAATTCCACCACCTCGGCAATACAGCGTTTACAACCTTCTTACTTCTGCTCTTGAGCTGGAGGCACGTCAGTCGCTGGAGTAGCCGACTTTTGCTCTTGAAGCACCGGGACATCATCAGAAGCCGGTTTTGCTTTTGGTACTTCC
The DNA here is from genome assembly GCF_003851705.1 of Pseudomonas sp. R2-37-08W. NCBI lineage: Bacteria > Pseudomonadati > Pseudomonadota > Gammaproteobacteria > Pseudomonadales > Pseudomonadaceae > Pseudomonas > Pseudomonas sp. R2-37-08W. Next base: position 4,916,427 of record NZ_CP027728.1, read on the forward strand.
AACACTGCTGGGTTTGGCAAACCTACTTGAGTCAGCACATGAGCTTTCTCTTTAGCAAAGTAACCTAACCCTAAGCTGGTTATGAAGAAACCGGCGGCAAGTATAGCAGTAAACTTACTAAGAAAGGTAGAGGAACCTTGGCTTCCGAATACAGTATTTGAAGCACCTGCACCGAAAGACGCACCAGCATCCGCACCTTTGCCCTGTTGCAACAAAACCAGGGCAACTACGCCCAGGGCAGCCAACAGATGAAAAACGACTACGACTGTTTCCAGCATTTTTTCAGTTTCCCGCGGCGCGACAGATCGCACCGAACTCATCTGCATTCAGGGAAGCTCCACCAATGAGCCCCCCATCGATATCCGGCATGCCGAACAGTTCGACCGCATTGGCCGCCTTCACGCTGCCGCCGTATAGAAGACGCACACCTTGTGCGACTTCAGAATTCTCTGCCGCCAACTGCGCGCGGATGGCTGCGTGCACATCCTGCGCCTGTTGCGGTGTAGCAGTCAGCCCGGTGCCAATGGCCCAGACCGGCTCGTAAGCAATGACCGCTTTTGCAAATGCACCGACACCCAGCTCTTCGATGATGCTGCCCAGCTGACGCGAAACAACTTCAAGTGTCTTGCCCGACTCACGCTGCTCAAGGGTTTCCCCGATGCACAACACTGGAATCAAGCCACAAGCCTGTGCCGCTGCGAACTTGCGGTTGAGGGTCCCATCACGCTCGCCCATCATCTGACGACGCTCGGAGTGCCCGACAAGCACATAGGAACAGCCCGCATCAACCAGCTGACTCGGCGAAATCTCACCGGTCAACGCACCTTGCATGGGCTCCACCGCAGAATTCTGCGCGCCGACCTGAATCGACTTACCCTTCAAGCCATCAACCACTTGGTTGATATGCAAGCAAGGCGGGAACACCGCGACATCAACACCGCTAGGCAAGGCCAAGTGACGAAGGCCATTGATCAGCTCAGCGACACTGGCGCGGGTACCGTGCATCTTCCAGTTACCAGCTACCATAGTGCGACGCATGCTGTACCCCGTCGGTCAAAGTGGGCGCAGATGTTACCCAACCACATCACCACTGGCAAGCCGAATTCAGGCGCAAACTTCAGTTACCAGTTTTGCCAGGTCTTCGGCATGGCCGCGAACCTGTGTTTCGTCCTCGCCCTCGACCATCACCCGCACCAGAGGCTCTGTGCCGGACTTGCGCAATAACACACGCCCACGCCCTGCCATCGCCTGGGTCACGCGCTCGCACGCTTCCTTGACAGAAGGGTGCTCGATCGGGTTTGCGCCACCGGCGAAACGCACGTTGAGCAGTACCTGCGGACACTTGCGCAGCGCTTGCCGCGCCTGGGCCAGGCTTTCCTGACGGCGACGCAAGGCCAGAAGCACTTGCAGCGCAGCGATGATAGCGTCGCCCGTTGTGGTGTGCTGGAAGCACACCACGTGCCCCGAATTCTCACCGCCCACCAGCCAGTTGCGCTCCAGCAGCTCGGCGATCACATAACGATCGCCTACATTGGCGCGAATGAACGGAATGCCCAGCTCCGCCAACGCCAACTCAAGCCCGAGATTACTCATCAGGGTGCCAACGACACCGCCCTGCAGCTTGTTCCGCTCATGCAAGTCTCGGGCAATGATGAACAGCAGATCATCGCCATCCACGATCATGCCGGTGTGATCCACCATGAGTACGCGGTCGCCATCGCCATCGAATGCGATGCCCAGGTCCGCGTGCTCAGCCAGAACGGCCGCCTGCAACTGCTCCATGTGCGTGGAGCCGCAGTTGTCATTGATGTTCAACCCGTTAGGCTGGGCCGACAGCACGGTGACCTGCGCACCGAGCTCCTTGAATACGCTCGGCGCCACTTTGTAGGTCGCGCCATGGGCGCAATCGACGACAATCTTAAGCCCGGCAAAACTGGTGCTGCTCGGAACGCTGCTCTTACAGAACTCGATGTAGCGGCCGGAGGCATCATTGATGCGCGACACCTTGCCCAGCTTGCTGGACTCCACCACCGTCATCGGCGCATCCAGCAGCTCTTCGATCATCAGCTCGATCTCGTCCGGCAGTTTGGTGCCCTGTCCCGAGAAAAACTTGATGCCATTGTCATCATGGGGGTTGTGCGAAGCACTGATCACGATACCGGCTTCAGCGTGAAAGGTACGCGTCAGGTAGGCGATCGCCGGCGTCGGCATGGGGCCCAGCAGCATTACATCGGCGCCGGCAGCGGATAAACCGGCCTCCAGCGCGGATTCAAACATGTAGCCCGAAATACGCGTGTCCTTGCCAACCAGGATGCGGCACGCACCCATGCTGCGGAACGCCATACCTGCCGCCCAACCCAGCTTGAGCATGAAATCCGGCGTAATCGGGTATTCACCGACCCGACCACGGATACCGTCGGTGCCAAAATATTTTTTAGTCATGAGTGCTCCATCATTCTTATTCGGCTGATTCTACAGCGGCAATCATGCGCACCACGTCCACCGTCTCGGCAACGTCATGCACACGCAAAATACGAGCGCCCTTGGTCACGGCAAGCGCAGCCAGCGCGAGCCCGCCAAACAAGCGCTCACCAACCGGGCGATTCAAGGCCTGCCCTATCATGCTCTTGCGCGAAACACCGACCAACAGGGGGCGACCAAGGGCATGCAGGGCTTCCATATGCTTGAACAGGCTTAAATTATGTTGCAGGGTCTTGGCGAAGCCAAACCCCGGATCAAGGATGATCTTTTCAGGACCAATGCCCACGGAGGCGCACTGAGCGACCCTGTCGGCAAGAAAACCACTGACTTCGCCCACCAGATCGTCGTAGTGCGGATTATCCTGCATATTGCCGGGCTCGCCCAGCATATGCATCAGACACACCGGCAGGCCAGTCGCCGCAGCGGCATCGAGAGCACCGTCACGCCGCAACGCACGCACATCATTGATGAGCCCCGCTCCCAGGCGCGCGGTTTCACGCATCACCGCTGGCGTCGAGGTATCCACAGAGATGATCACATCCAGCTCACGGGCGATGCGCTCGACAATCGGCGCCACCCGCTCCAGCTCCTCCACAGGAGAAACAGCGCGAGCACCAGGCCGGGTTGACTCACCGCCGACATCAATCAACGTTGCACCGGCAGCCACCATCGCCTCTGCATGACGTAACGCGGCATCCTGCTGGCTGAAGCGACCACCATCGGAAAACGAGTCTGGAGTGACGTTAAGAATGCCCATGACATGTGTATGGGCCAAATCAAGAACCCGGTTGCCGCAAGGCAACCGGGTGGAGGACGACGCGAAAATCATTTCAAACCTTAGTGGTCAGCTGCAGGGCCGCCGATCGGGGCTTCAGGACGCTCATTCTGCACCACTGGCGGAGTGCCCGAGGTACCCGAACCACCTTCCCAATCGCGCGGCTCCCGAGGTGTACGACCGGCCATGATGTCGTCGATCTGATCAGCATCAATGGTCTCGTACTTCATCAGCGCATCTGCCATCGCGTCCAGCTTGTCGCGATTGTCGGTGAGGATCTGCCTGGCCGTGCCGTAGCACTGGTCAATGATGCTGCGCACCTCGGAGTCGATCAGCTTGGCTGTCTCACCCGAGAAACTGGCGCTTTGACCGCCACCGCCACGGCCCAGGAATACCTCGCCTTCTTCCTCGGCATACATCAATGGACCGAGTTTTTCCGACAAGCCCCACTTGGTCACCATATTTCGTGCGATCTGGCTGGCACGCATGATGTCGTTGGAAGCGCCGGTAGTCACCCCGTCGAAGCCCAGGGTCATTTCTTCTGCGATTCGACCGCCGTACAGCGAGCAGATCTGGCTGATCAGCGCACGCTTGGAGAGGCTGTAGCGATCCTCTTCCGGCAAGAACATCGTCACACCCAACGCACGACCGCGCGGAATGATCGACACCTTGTAGACCGGGTCATGCTCAGGCACAACGCGGCCAACAATGGCGTGACCGGCCTCGTGATAGGCGGTGTTCTGTTTTTCTTTCTCGGACATGACCATGGATTTGCGCTCAGCGCCCATCATGATCTTGTCCTTGGCCAACTCGAACTCTTTCATTTCAACGATGCGCTTGCCGGTACGGGCCGCGAACAACGAAGCCTCGTTCACCAGGTTGGCAAGGTCGGCACCCGAGAAGCCTGGCGTACCACGGGCAATCACGCCCGGAGCCACGTCGTCGCCCATCGGCACTTTGCGCATGTGGACTTTAAGGATCTGCTCGCGACCACGGATGTCAGGCAAGCCCACTACCACCTGACGGTCGAAACGGCCTGGACGCAGCAGCGCAGGGTCCAATACGTCCGGACGGTTGGTTGCGGCAATGACGATAATGCCGTCATTCATCTCGAAACCATCCATCTCCACCAGCAACTGGTTGAGGGTCTGCTCACGCTCATCATGACCGCCGCCCATGCCGGCGCCACGGTGGCGACCAACGGCGTCGATTTCGTCAATGAAGATGATGCATGGCGCGTGCTTCTTGGCCTGTTCGAACATATCGCGAACACGGCTGGCACCGACGCCGACAAACATCTCGACAAAGTCAGAACCGGAAATGGTGAAGAACGGCACCTTGGCTTCGCCGGCAATCGCCTTGGCCAGCAAGGTTTTACCGGTACCCGGCGGGCCGACCATCAGCACGCCGCGAGGAATACGCCCGCCCAGGCGCTGGAACTTGCCAGGATCGCGCAGGAACTCGACCAGTTCACCCACTTCTTCCTTGGCTTCGTCGCAACCGGCGACATCCGCCAGGGTCGTTTTCACCTGGTCCTCCGAGAGCAGCCGTGCCTTGCTCTTGCCGAAGCTCATCGGCCCGCCCTTGCCTCCCGCACCACCTTGCATCTGGCGCATGAAGAACATGAACACGGCGATAATCACCAGGATCGGGAAGCTGGCTACCAGAAGCTGGGTCCAGATGCTCTGCTGCTCAGGCTGCTTGCCTTCCACGACGACCTTGTTATCTACCAGGTCGCCGATCAGACCGTTGTCCTGAATGGCCGGACGAATGGTCTTGAAGCTGTCGCCATCGACACGCTTGCCGGTAATCACATAGCCATCAACCGCTACGCGCTCGACCTTGCCATCCTTAACTTGCTGGATGAAGTCGGAATAGTTGAGGGTCTGCGGCTCGTTAGGGCTGGAGAAGTTGTTCATCACCGTCACCAGGACAGCCGCGATGATCAACCACAGGATCAGATTCTTTGCCATATCGTTCAATTAACTACCCTCTGAAGCAAGCTCCGCTACTGGCGCGCGCTTCGCATGATATTCACCGGCCTAACTTACTACATTACCTACACCACTGGCAGGCGCCGTCTGTAACCCTTTGTGAAACTTTAACTACACAATATTCGTAAAGCTTCGTGACGAAAGCGACATAAAAAAACCTATCGCCCTCCTCGAATTCCTCAAAAACGCTCTTCGCTCGCCGCGCCTTCCACACCGCGAAAGCCGCGGCAGAGCAGGTATTGCTCACGGGACCTGTCCCGGGAAGAGTCAGGTTTACGCGTTTGAACCTTGTCAAACAGCTTGCGGATGTTCTTGTGGTACTCGTCAAACCCTTCGCCCTGGAAGACCTTGACCAGAAAATCACCACCCGGACGCAACACCCGTCCAGCCAGATCCAGTGCCAATTCGCACAGGAACATGGCGCGCGGCATATCAACAGCCGGTAATCCACTCATATTGGGGGCCATGTCGGAAATCACAAGGTCTACCTGCGAATTTCCGACGGCCTCGAGGATCTGCGCGAGCACGGCATCCTGAGTGAAGTCGCCATGAACAAAGGTCACATCCGGGATGCTGTCCATTTCCAGGATGTCGGAAGCGATCAAGCGGCCCTGCCCACCAATCAGACGACTGGTCACCTGAGACCAGCCACCGGGAGCAGCACCCAGGTCGATAACGCTCATGCCAGGCCGGATCAGTTTGTCCTTGTCCTGGATCTCCAGCAGCTTGTAACTGGCCCGGGAACGGTAGCCGTCCTTCTGCGCCTTTTTGACGTAAGGATCGTTGAAATGTTCTTGTAGCCACTTAAGGCTGGTTTTGGAACGGGCCACGGGCCACCTCGAAAATAAAACGGGTCGTGATTAACTGGGCGGTCCCGGACTCGCTCGGGTAAACTGGCCGCCGCTTTTTACAAGATCAGACGCAGGGGTCAGATTATGCCGCTCACTCAAGAGCAGAAGAAACAGTACAAATCCATTGGCCACCATTTGAAACCAGTTCTGATTGTGGCAGACAACGGTTTGACTGAAGGTGTGTTAGCCGAGTTCGAACGCGCACTCAATGATCATGAACTGATCAAGATCAAGGTCAACATCCTTGATCGCGAAGCGCGCCTGGCCGCCATTGCAGAACTGTGCAAGGTTGGCAAAGCGGACCTGGTTCAGGTTATCGGCAAGATGGCGCTGCTGCATCGCAAGAACTTCAACGTCAACAAGCAATTGTCGAACGTTCATCGCTTCAAATGATGACAAGGGTCAAGGGCGTGCTTTGCGCGCCCCGCCACTCCATCCCGGCGCAGGCTGTATCGCCAGCACCAAGCCAGAAAACCCTAGCACAAGATAGCTGAACAACTGCCAGCGCAACGCTTGCGGCAGCCACACATGCACAATGCAATACATTGCGCACGCGTACAGTGCCATCAACAGCAGTTGGCCGCGAATATCCCGCCACAAACTCCCCAAGCCTTCAGCCTTGACCAGCACCAACGCCTGGAGCGTCACGCATGCTGCGGCAAAACTCACCAGCAACGTAGTCAGCAAGCCGTCGATCTCATCGATCAGCAAGGGTGCCAGGCCTATTAAACCCAGCGCCGGCAACACGCCAATATGCAACAACCATAGGCCACCCACCCAAAGCATCTGGGAAAGTTGCCACAGCATGGCGCCCGCACGAAGCGGGCGCCGTCTTTCAGATGTGACGAACTTCGACAATCTCGTACTCGATCACGCCGCTCGGCGTTTTTACGGCAACCACGTCGCCTTCTTCCTTGGCGATCAGGGCGCGGGCCAGCGGCGAACCAACAGAGATCTTGCCGAGTTTAAAGTCAGCCTCGTCTTCGCCCACGATTTGGTAGACAACGCGCTCATCCGTCTCGACGTTGGCGATTTCCACCGTGGTGCCGAAAATCACCTTGCCGGTGTGCGGGATGGTCGTGACGTCGATGATCACCGCATTCTGCATACGGCCTTCGATGTCACGGATCCGCGCCTCGACCATACCCTGCTGCTCGCGAGCAGCGTGGTATTCGGCGTTTTCCTTCAAGTCACCCAGCTCGCGGGCCGTACCGATGTCCTGGCTCAGCTTTGGACGTACGACCTTGGTCAGATGGGCGTGCTCCTCTTCCAGGGCCTTGGCGCCCTGGACGGTCATTGGATATTTGATCATGCCTTCAATCCTGCGTGTAGATCCTGCAAGCGACGCACGGTCTTTTCCGGACCGAACTTGAGCGCTTCGCAGATGGCTTCGCCTGCAGCAATGGTGGTGGTGCAGTAGATCTTGTGCTGCAAGGCATTACGGCGAATGGAGTAGGAGTCCGCGATCGACTGGCGACCCTCGGTGGTGTTGATGATCAGCGTGACTTCGTCGTTCTTGATCATGTCGACCACGTGCGGACGGCCTTCCGTCACCTTGTTCACGCGGCGCACTTTCAGGCCGGCAGCTTCGATCAGCTTGGCGGTCCCGGCGGTAGCCACGACTTCAAAGCCCAAGTTGATCAGATCACGGGCTACACCCGCAACCAGTGGCTTGTCGTCATCACGTACGCTGATAAACGCGGTACCGCCGGTCGGCAGCACTTCGCTGGCGCCCATCTGGGCCTTGGCGAATGCTTCGCCGAAGGTGTCACCCACGCCCATCACTTCACCGGTGGACTTCATCTCTGGGCCGAGGATCGGGTCCACGCCAGGGAACTTGGCGAATGGGAACACCGCCTCTTTCACGCTGTAGAAGTTCGGAATGATTTCCTTGGTGAAGCCGATTTCCTTCAATGTCTTACCGGCCATCACGCGGGCAGCGATCATAGCCAGGGACACACCGATGCACTTGGACACGAACGGCACGGTACGCGAAGCGCGCGGGTTGACTTCAATGACGTAGATGTCTTCGCCTTGCAGCGCCAACTGTACGTTCATCAGGCCGACCACACCCAGTTCCAGGGCCATTTTCTTGACCTGTTCGCGCATCTCGTCCTGGATATGCGCAGGCAACGAGTACGGCGGCAGCGAGCAGGCGGAGTCACCGGAGTGAACGCCAGCCTGTTCAATGTGCTGCATGATCGCGCCGATCACGACGTCAGTACCGTCACACACCGCGTCTACGTCCATTTCAATGGCGCAGTTGAGGAAGTGGTCAAGCAACACAGGGCTGTCGTTGGACACTTTCACCGCGTCACGCAGGTAGCGCTTGAGCTCGTCTTCTTCGTAGACGATCTCCATCGCACGGCCGCCCAGTACGTAGGACGGACGCACCACCAGCGGGTAGCCGATCTTGCTGGCTGCGCGGATGGCTTCGTCTTCGCTGCGCACGGTGGCGTTCGGCGGCTGGCGCAGGTTCAGGCGCTCAACCATTTGCTGGAAGCGCTCGCGGTCTTCAGCGCGGTCGATGGCGTCCGGACTGGTACCGATGATCGGCACGCCAGCCGCTTCCAGGGCACGCGCCAGTTTCAACGGGGTTTGCCCGCCGTACTGGACGATTACGCCTTTTGGCTTCTCGACGCGGCAGATTTCCAATACGTCTTCCAGCGTTACCGGCTCGAAATACAGGCGGTCGGAAGTATCGTAGTCAGTGGAAACAGTTTCCGGGTTGCAGTTGACCATGATGGTCTCGTACCCGTCTTCGCGCAGTGCAAGGGCGGCGTGTACGCAGCAGTAGTCGAACTCGATGCCCTGGCCGATACGGTTCGGACCACCGCCCAGGATGATGATCTTGTCGCGGTCCGACGGTGCGGCTTCGCACTCTTCCTCATAGGTGGAGTACATGTACGCGGTGTCGGTGGCGAACTCGGCTGCGCAGGTGTCAACGCGCTTGTAGACCGGGAAGATATCCAGCTTGTGACGATGGGTACGCAGGTTCTTCTCGGTCACACCCAGCAGCTTGGCCAGGCGTTGGTCGGAGAAGCCTTTGCGCTTGAGGCGGAACATCAGGTCGCGGTCGATAGACGAAAGACCGAGGGTCTTGACCCTCTCTTCTTCCTTGATCAGGTCTTCGATCTGCACCAGGAACCACGGGTCGATCATGTTCATGCCGAAGATATCTTCGACGCTCAGGCCGGCGCGGAAAGCGTCAGCCACGTACCAAATACGTTCGGCGCCCGGCACGGTCAGCTCGCGCTTGAGGATGCTCATGCTTTCCGGGTTGCCCAGGTCGAGCTTTTCGTCCAGGCCGCAAACACCGACTTCCAGGCCGCGCAGGGCTTTCTGCAGGGATTCCTGGAACGTGCGGCCGATTGCCATGACTTCACCGACAGACTTCATCTGGGTGGTCAGGCGCGCATCAGCCTTGGGGAATTTCTCGAAGGCAAAGCGCGGCAGCTTGGTCACAACGTAGTCGATGGACGGCTCGAAAGAGGCCGGCATGGCGCCGCCGGTGATTTCGTTTTGCAGCTCGTCCAGGGTGTAACCGATCGCCAGCTTGGCAGCGATACGCGCAATCGGGAAACCGGTCGCTTTCGAGGCCAGCGCCGAAGAGCGCGATACACGCGGGTTCATCTCGATCACGACCATGCGGCCTGTGTCCGGGCAGATGCCGAACTGAACGTTGGAACCACCGGTTTCAACGCCGATCTCACGCAATACCGCCAACGAGGCGTTACGCATGATCTGGTATTCCTTGTCCGTCAGGGTCTGCGCTGGAGCAACGGTGATCGAGTCACCGGTGTGCACGCCCATCGGGTCGAAGTTTTCGATGGAGCAGACGATGATGCAGTTGTCCTTCTTATCGCGGACAACCTCCATCTCGTATTCTTTCCAGCCGATCAGGGATTCGTCGATCAGCAGCTCTTTGGTCGGCGACAGGTCCAGGCCACGGGCGCAGATTTCTTCGAATTCTTCACGGTTGTAAGCAATGCCGCCACCGGTGCCGCCCATGGTGAAGGACGGACGGATAATGCACGGGAAGCCGAGCTTTTCGAGAACGGCGTTGGCCTCTTCCATGCTGTGGGCGATACCGGAGCGCGGGCAATCAAGGCCGATGGACTTCATCGCCTTGTCGAAACGCGAACGGTCTTCAGCCTTGTCGATGGTGTCGGCGTTGGCACCGATCATCTCTACGCCGAACTTTTCCAGGACGCCTTCGCGCTCCAGGTCCAGGGCGCAGTTCAGTGCGGTCTGGCCGCCCATGGTCGGCAACAGCGCGTCCGGACGCTCTTTCTCGATGATCTTGGCAACGGTCTGCCATTTGATCGGTTCGATGTAGGTGGCGTCGGCCATGGCCGGGTCGGTCATGATGGTGGCCGGGTTGGAGTTCACCAGGATGACGCGGTAGCCCTCCTCGCGCAGGGCTTTACAGGCCTGGGCGCCGGAGTAGTCGAATTCGCAGGCCTGGCCGATCACAATCGGGCCAGCGCCGAGAATCAGGATGCTTTTTATGTCTGTACGTTTTGGCATGGGTTTGTCACTCAAATCCGCAGGTCAGTCGGCAAGCCGTCTTGAACAATCCTTGAAGAGCCTGCGGGGGCCACCGAAGTCAGGGGCCGCCCGCACGCCGCTCAGTCAGCGTCGCTTGGCCATCTCATTGATGAAACGGTCGAACAGCGGCGCTACGTCGTTCGGGCCCGGGCTGGCTTCAGGGTGGCCCTGGAAGCTGAACGCGCTCTTGTCGGTGCGCTCGATGCCTTGCAGGGAGCCGTCGAACAGCGACTTGTGAATGGCGCGCACGTTAGCCGGCAAGGTCGCTTCATCCACCGCAAAACCGTGGTTCTGGCTGGTGATCATTACAACGCCAGTATCCAGATCCTGCACCGGGTGGTTGGCGCCGTGGTGGCCGTGCCCCATTTTCAGGGTCTTGGCGCCGGAAGCCAGGGCCAGCAACTGGTGGCCCAGGCAGATGCCGAATACCGGGATCTCGGTTTCCAGCACTTCCTTGATCGCCTGGATGGCGTAGTCGCATGGCTCGGGGTCGCCTGGGCCGTTGGACAGGAACACACCGTCCGGCTGCAGGGCGAGCACTTCACTGGCCGGGGTTTGTGCAGGCACCACGGTTACGCGGCAGCCCCGCGCAACCAGCATGCGCAGGATGTTGTATTTGACGCCGTAGTCGTAGGCAACCACATGGTATGGAAGCTCGGCCGCGTCGATGGTCGCGTGACTGTCGGTCTTCAGGTCCCAGACAGTGGAGCGCCATTCGTACTGCTCTTTGACGCTGACGACTTTCGCCAGGTCCATGCCCTTCAGACCAGGGAACCCTTGCGCCGCGGCAATCGCCGCCTCTTCGGAGATATTGTCACCGACCATGATGCAGCCATTCTGCGAGCCTTTTTCACGCAGGATGCGCGTGAGGCGGCGCGTATCGATACCGGCGATCGCCACCACGTTGTTGGCTTTCAGGTAATCGGACAGCGACATCGTGTTACGCCAGTTGCTCGCCACCAGAGGCAGGTCACGAATCACCAGACCTGCCGACCAGACACGATCAGACTCGACGTCTTCCGGTGTAGTACCGGTGTTGCCGATGTGCGGATAGGTCAGGGTGACGATCTGTTGGGCGTAGGAAGGATCGGTAAGGATTTCCTGATAGCCGGTCATGGCAGTGTTAAACACTACCTCTCCAACGGTTTGACCGTCGGCTCCAATGGCTTCGCCGCGAAAAATGCTGCCATCAGCAAGGGCGAGTATGGCTGGCTTAGTCAAGAAGACCTCCCGTAAATAAAGCCTGAAAGGGCGATCGCAGGTTGTAAAAAAGCGGAGTGACGTATGGACACGTCACCCCGCTTCTTCACCGAATAATTCTGCGCGCTTTTAGTGGACACACTAAAGCTGTAGCTTACAGAAAAAGGCTTTTTGGGTCCACCGCTAATGAGCCTTAAAGGCAGGAGAATGCGACAGGGCGTCGCCTAGCGGGTAAAAACGGGGCCTAAGCATAAGCTTGAGGCCCTGTTTAAGCTACTGATTAATGCAGGTCGAGCACGTCGCGCATGTCGTACAGCCCAGGCTCGCGCCCCTCCAGCCAGAGCGCAGCACGTACCGCACCCTTGGCGAACGTCATGCGGCTGGAAGCCTTGTGCGTGATCTCAAGGCGCTCGCCTTCAGTGGCGAACAGCACGGTGTGATCACCCACGACATCACCACCGCGCACTGTCGCAAACCCAATGGTGTCGCGCGCGCGGGCACCGGTGTGCCCCTCGCGGCCATACACCGCCACTTTCGACAGGTCACGCCCCAATGCATCGGCGATAGCCTCGCCCATGCGCAAAGCGGTTCCGGACGGGGCATCGATCTTGTGACGATGGTGGGTTTCGATAATCTCGATATCCGCCTCATCACCCAATACGCGAGCGGCCATGTCCAGCAACTTGAGGGAAAGGTTCACCCCCACGCTGAAGTTCGCAGCGAAGACCACAGGGATATCCTTGCCCGCCTCTACCAGCAATTGCTTCTGCTCAGCCGTCAAACCGGTGGTACCGATGACCATCGCCTTGCCTGCCTTACGACAGAACGCCAAGTTTTTCAGCATCACCTCCGGCAGCGTGAAATCGATCAATACGTCGAACTCGTCAGCCACCTGCTCCAGGTTGCCGGACAACGAAACGCCGATACGGCCCAGCGAGGCCAACTCACCGGCATCCGCACCGATCAACGTGCTGCCCGGGCGAACGATCGCCGCGGTCAGCCCGGACGCCGGCGAGCGCTGCTGCACCGCTTCGACCAGCGTTTTGCCCATGCGCCCGGCAGCGCCCATTACGGCTATACGTCGCATACTCAATTCCTTACAGGTCGCCGAAGAAGCGCTTCACGCCATCGAAAAAGCCCGTGGTTTTTGGCGAGTGGGAGTCATCACCCGCTAACGAACTGCGAAACTCTTCAAGCAGCTCGCGCTGACGGCGATTCAAATTGACGGGCGTTTCTACCGCCACACGACACATCAAGTCGCCCGCCCCACCACCGCGCACTGGCGCAACGCCTTTGCCACGGATACGGAACTGCTTGCCGGTCTGCGTGCCCTCAGGGATCTTGAGCTTGACCCGCCCGTCAAGGGTCGGAATTTCCAGCTCGCCGCCCAGTGCCGCATCGACAAAGCTGATCGGAACTTCACAGAACAGATGCTTGCCATCGCGCTGGAAGATCGAATGCTCGCGCACATTGATGACCACGTACAGGTCGCCCGTGGGCCCACCCTGGGCACCCGCCTCCCCCTCGCCCGACAGACGAATGCGGTCGCCGGTATCCACGCCCGCCGGTACTTTCACCGACAGCGTCTTGTACTCTTCGACACGGCCTTCGCCATGGCAAGAGTCGCACGGGTCGGAGATGATCTTGCCCTGGCCATGGCAGCGCGGGCAGGTTTGCTGCACCGAGAAGAAGCCCTGCTGCATACGAACCTGACCGATACCACCGCAGGTCGGGCAGGTGATGGGCGAAGAGCCTTTCTTTGCACCCGAACCGTCGCACGGCTTGCAGTTGACCAGCGTCGGTACACGGATATTGACGCTGGTGCCGCGCACGGCTTCTTCCAGGTTCAGCTCCAAGGTGTAGCGCAAGTCGCTGCCACGCTGGGCACCGCCACGCTGGCCGCCGCGGCCACCGCCGAAGAAATCACTGAACACATCACCGAAGATATCGGAGAAGTTCTGCCCACCAAAACCGGCACCGCCGCCGCCCATGCTTGGGTCGACACCGGCATGCCCATACTGGTCGTAGGCTGCACGCTTGTTGGGATCAGACAGACATTCGTAGGCCTCATTGGCCTCTTTGAACATTTCTTCGGATTCTTTGCTATCCGGATTACGGTCCGGGTGGTGCTTCATTGCCAGCCGGCGGTAAGCCTTTTTCAGGTCCGCGTCGGCGCAGCCACGCTCCACACCCAATACTTCGTAATAGTCACGCTTTGCCATAAGTCTTTGCACTCTTAAGGACGTTCAGCCAGACCCTCCTGAGCCTCGCCAAACTCGTTGAGCCCCAATGCAGGCCCGGACCCAACTCACGTCAATTCAACGATCCTGGTCATTACTACTCTTTAGCCGGCCACCCGACTAAAAACGCGGCATTTACTGCTCGGAAAGCAGGAGCATTCCCGATCACACCGCCAGCATCCGAACGCTGTCGCATACTGTAAAAATTCGCATACCCCAGACACGCCAACGCGGGAGCAAGCTCCCGCGCGGCGACATCCTACCAGTCACCGCTTGTGAGCGGTCAACCGGGCGACCAAGTTACTTCTGGTCTTTGACTTCTTCGAACTCGGCATCGACCACATCGTCGTGCTTGGCTTCAGGCTCTGCTTGTTGTGCAGCACCTTCGGCCGGCTGGCCTTGCTCGGCGTACATTTTCTGAGCCACTGGCGCGGACACCTTCGACAGCTCTTCAACCTTGGCTTCGATAGCAGCCTTGTCGTCGCCTTTGATAGCGGCTTCCAGAGCAACCACGGCAGCTTCGATTGCAGTTTTCTCTTCGGCAGTCACTTTGTCGCCAGCGTCAGCGACCATTTTGCGCGTCGAGTGAACCAGCGCATCACCCTGGTTACGGGCGCCAGCCAGCTCGGCAAACTTGGCATCCGCATCAGCGTTGGCTTCAGCATCACGAATCATCTGTTGAATTTCTTCATCAGACAGGCCCGAGTTGGCCTTGATGGTGATCTTCTGCTCTTTGCCGGTAGCCTTGTCTTTCGCACCAACGTGCAGGATACCGTTGGCGTCGATGTCGAAGGTTACTTCGATCTGCGGCACACCACGTGGAGCTGGTGGAATCTCGGCCAGATCGAATTTACCCAGGGATTTGTTCTGGGCAGCTTGCTTACGCTCGCCTTGCAGCACGTGAATGGTCACGGCGCCCTGGTTGTCATCGGCAGTCGAGAACACTTGGGATTTCTTGGTAGGAATCGTGGTGTTTTTCTCGATCAGCGCAGTCATTACGCCACCCATGGTTTCGATACCCAGGGTCAGCGGGCTGACGTCCAGCAGCAGCACGTCTTTCACGTCACCGGCCAATACCGCGCCCTGGATGGCAGCACCCATGGCAACCGCTTCGTCCGGGTTCACGTCTTTACGTGCTTCTTTACCGAAGAACTCGGTTACTTTCTGCTGTACCAGCGGCATACGCGTCTGACCACCGACCAGGATCACGTCGTTGATGGAGCCAACGTCGATACCGGCGTCTTTCAGCGCAATGCGGCATGGTTCGATAGTGCGCTGAACCAGGTCTTCAACCAGTGCTTCCAACTTGGCGCGAGAGATCTTCACGTTCAAGTGTTTAGGGCCGGTAGCGTCTGCAGTGATGTACGGCAGGTTCACGTCGGTGGACATGCTCGACGACAATTCGATCTTGGCTTTCTCAGCAGCTTCTTTCAGGCGCTGCATCGCCAGCGGGTCACCCTTGAGGTTCATGCCGCTTTCTTTCTTGAATTCGTCAACGAGGTAGTCGATCAGACGGATATCGAAGTCTTCACCACCCAGGAAGGTATCGCCGTTGGTGGCCAACACTTCGAACTGGTGCTCGCCGTCAACTTCAGCGATTTCGATGACCGAAACGTCGAACGTACCGCCACCCAGGTCATAAACGATCACAGTGTGGTCGCCTTTGGCCTTGTCCATACCGTAGGCCAGGGCAGCTGCGGTAGGTTCGTTGATGATACGTTTTACGTCCAGGCCCGCGATGCGGCCGGCGTCTTTGGTCGCCTGGCGCTGGCTGTCGTTGAAGTAGGCCGGAACGGTGATTACCGCTTCGGTCACGGTCTCACCGAGGTAGTCTTCGGCAGTTTTTTTCATCTTTTTCAAGACTTCTGCCGAAATCTGCGGCGCAGACATCTTGTTGCCATTTACTTCAACCCAGGCGTCACCGTTGTCAGCCTTGGCGATTTTGTAAGGCACCATCTTGATATCTTTCTGTACGACTTCTTCGTCGAACTTACGACCGATCAGACGTTTTACCGCGTACAGGGTGTTGTGCGGGTTGGTAACAGCCTGACGCTTGGCCGACTGACCGACCAAGATCTCGCCGTCGTTGGCGTAAGCGATGATCGACGGCGTGGTACGCGCGCCTTCAGCGTTTTCGATAACCTTGGCTTTGCCGTTTTCCATGACCGAGACGCACGAGTTGGTGGTCCCCAGGTCGATACCGATAATTTTGCCCATGATTCACTCTCCCGAAACTTGAATTTGGATGCCGCAGCAGTTGTGGCTAACTGCGGTAGCACTTAAACGCTTGACTTATAAATGGGGGCCTTGCGGCGGATTTCAAGCCTGCTCATCAATAGAAGGCGAAACGGGTGCAGGCGCCTTGCTCACCACGACCATCGCCGGGCGCAACAAGCGGCCATTGAGCAGGTAGCCCTTCTGGAACACTTTCAATACGCTGTTAGGCTCAAGGTCATGACTTTCCTGCATCGCCATTGCCTGGTGGTGCTCCGCGTTGAACGGCTCACCGCCTTGCGGATCGATGGCTTCCAACTGATAACGCTTCAGGGTGTCCTGGAACATTTTCAGGGTCAGTTCGATCCCTTCGCGCATAGGGCGGATGTTTTCGTCGTCCGGGTTGGACAATTCAAGGCCACGCTCCAGGCTGTCAATAATCGGCAGCAGGTCGTTGGCGAATTTTTCCAACGCGAATTTGTGAGCCTTTTCTACGTCCTGCTCGGCACGACGGCGGACGTTCTGCAGATCGGCGGCAACACGCAACGACTGATCCTGCGCTGCGGCCAGCTGCTCTTCGAGCACTTGCACACGAGTTGCCAGTTCATCACCGGCAGCCGAATTGGCGTCTGGCGTTTGCGTATCCTGCGTCTGTTCGTCAGCCATAGATTTCTCCTTTCAAAATCATGCGCGAACTCAACTCGCGCTTCTGTTCCGGTATATGGGGCCACAATTTTCAGGTTCAAGGGCGCAGGCGTTACCAAAAGTCTTTCGCATGCCTTGGATCATTTCCTGCCTCTACATTCCTAATCGCGCTAAAAAAACACATCGATCAAGCAAATCGAGCTAAGCGTCAGGATTGTCAGCTCAGAACAAAACACTGTATAAATAACCAGACCTAAAGCCTGGGAGCGACGTTCATGCTCGTGCACCTGTCCGTACATAACTACGCCATCGTTGAACATCTGGATCTCGAACTGGATCGCGGCATGAGCGTAATCACAGGCGAGACCGGCGCCGGCAAGTCGATCATGCTCGACGCCCTGGGCCTGACACTCGGCGACCGCGCCGATAGCGGCGTGGTGCGCCCCGGCGCCGATAAGGCCGATATCTTGGCCACCTTCGACCTGGTCGACATTCCCGAAGCCGAGGCCTGGCTGGCCGAGCGCGACCTCAACAATGAAGGGCCGTGCATTCTGCGCCGGGTGATCACCGCCGAAGGACGCTCACGCGGCTACATCAATGGTACGCCCTGCCCCCTTGGCGACCTCAAAGCCCTGGGCGAATTGCTGATCGATATTCACAGCCAGCATGAACACCAATCCCTGCTTAAAACCGACACCCATCGCCGCTTGCTCGATGAGTACGCCGGCGCCACCGAACTTGCCCGTCAGGTTCACCTGGCCGCTCAACGCTGGCGGCAGACGCGCCAGGAACTGGAGCGCCTTTCCAATTCCGGCGACGAGCAACGCGCTCGCCACCAACTCCTCAGCTATCAACTCGAAGAGCTGGAAAGCCTGGGCCTGGGCGAGACCGAGCTGGAGCAGCTTGAACAGGAACACAAGAACCTGACCAACGCCGAAACACTGCTGGGTATCTGTCGCCAGGTGGTCGAGCAATGCAGCGAAAGCGATTCCGGCAATGTGCTTAACGCACTGACGGCGAGCCTCAATCGGCTGTCCAGCGTGAATAACGCATCCGGCTCACTGAGTGAAGCCACCACATTGTTGACCAGTGCGCAGATCCAGGTGGAGGAAGCGGTGGGCGAGCTGAATCGCTTTCTGGATCATTTCGACGCCGACCCGGCGCGCCTGCAGGAAATAGAAGAGCGCCTGGACACCATCTACACCCTGGCGCGCAAGCATCGAATCCAGCCAACCGAAGTGGCGGCGATGCAGCAAAAACTGCTGGATGAAATCGAAACCCTGAACGCGAACGACGAGTCCATTGAACGCCTCGGCGAAGAACTCGCCTCCTTCGCTCGGCATTATCAGGAAAAGGCTCGCGAGCTGAGCGAGCTTCGCCAGCAGGCCGCCACCCGCCTGGCCGGCGCCGTGGAACAGGAAATCCAGCGCCTGGGCATGCCCGGTGGTCGCTTCACCATCCAGTTGAACGCCAACACCAGCCATGAGCTGCAACCCCATGGCCTGGAACAGGTGGAGCTGCTGGTCAGTGCCAACCCGGGGCAACCGCTCAAAGCCCTGGCAAAGGTTGCCTCCGGCGGCGAGCTTTCACGGATCAGCCTGGCCATCCAGGTCATCACCGCGCAAACCTCGCGCGTACCGACACTGGTGTTTGACGAAGTGGACGTAGGTATTGGCGGGCCAACTGCAGAGATTGTTGGCCAGTTGTTGCGACGCCTGGGGGATCGAGGCCAGGTGCTTACGGTGACCCACTTACCGCAAGTGGCAGCCCAAGGGCATCAGCATTTGTTCGTGCACAAGGTGCGAGGCAGCGACGCGACGCGCACGGCCGTGTCCAAGCTGAACAAGTCGGAGCGCGTAGAAGAAGTGGCGCGGATGCTTGGCGGTATTGATTTGACCAAGGAGTCTTTGGCTCATGCTAAGAAAATGGTCGTCGCCGCGAAGGCTTGAGGCGAGCATTTTGCTTCTTATATAAAGCACGAAGGCGACCCTAGGGTCGCCTTCAATCGTTTCGCAGAGCAACTCTGCGTCGATTTTTACTTTTTCTTACGGATGTACAGCACCAGATTATGGTCGACCAAATCGAAGCCATGCTCCTCAGCGATCTTATGCTGCAGCGCTTCGATCTCAGGGCTGGTGAACTCGATTACCTCATTGGTATCCAGGTCAACCATATGGTCGTGATGCCCGCCGTCGGCCAATTCAAACACTGCATGACCGCCGTCGAAATTATGACGAACCACCAGCCCTGCGGCTTCAAACTGGGTCAGGACACGGTAAACCGTGGCCAGGCCGACGTCTTCATTAGACTCCATCAGCGCCTTGTAAACGTCCTCGGCACTCATGTGGCGCTGCTCAGCAGAATCGAGCATTTGTAGAATCTTGACTCGGGGCAGAGTCACTTTGAGACCGGCTTTGCGTAGTTCGCTATTTTCAACCATGGTTAGCTTTCTCGCGGATGCTGCTTCGCAGCTTCTCTTAATACGGGTATGATCGGCGTTTACGTTGTCCCAGCCAAGATAGTGGAAGTCGCCCACCGATGCAAAACACCAAGCTCTTGCTAACCAGTTTCACCTTTGTGGGACTGCTCGCACTCGCCGGTTGTTCATTCCCCGGGGTTTACAAAATCGACATCCAGCAGGGCAATGTCGTCACGCAGGACATGATAGACCAGTTACGCCCCGGAATGACCCGACGGCAAGTACGGTTTATCATGGGCAATCCCCTGCTGACCGACACTTTCCATGCCGATCGCTGGGATTATCTCTACAGCCTCCAGCCTGGCGGCGGTGAGCGCCAGCAGGAGCGCGTCAGTGTCATCTTCAATGGCAGTGACCAGCTTGTCAGCCTGTCCGGTGACTTCATGCCTGGCGTAAGCCGCGATGAAGCGCTGCTGGGCAAGGACAGCGGCACCAGCGTGACCGCCCCTGCACAAGAAGCCGAGAAGCCGAAATCCGAGGTGCCGGCCAAGCCAGGCTCCTTGCTGGACCAGATCCAGAAAGACGTCGATGGCGTGGAAACCGTGCCAGTCCCGACGCCACAGCCTCTGGACACTAGCCCGCAGTAACAAGGCGACACTCAACAAAAAGCCCGGCATGCCGGGCTTTTTGTTGCTTGCTAATTTATGACCCTTGCTGCCTGGCCTTCGCCGCTTTGGCCGCACGCTGCCTGCGCACTTCCTTGGGATCTGCCAGCAACGGCCGGTAGATTTCAATTCGATCACCTGGTTGCACCGCACGCGTATCAGCGTCGGCAACCACCTTACCGAAGATTCCCAACGGGCATTCAGCCAGTTCCAACTGCGGGAACTGCTCAGCAATCCTCGACATGTGCACCGCCGCCCTCAGGCTTGCGCCCTCCGGCACCGCCACCGCCAGTAACACCTGGCGCTCAATGGCGGCATGCACCACTTCAATGTCAACCATGCAGCTGCTTGGCTCGCTGGCAGAATGCATCCACCAGCGTATTCGCCGCTTGGTTGAATAAAGGTCCCAACGTCGCCCGGACAATAGGCCCGGCGTAATCGAACGATAGATCCAGGCTGATCTTGCAGGCCTTGTCCGTCAGCGCCTTGAATACCCATACCCCATGCAACTGGGTGAACGGCCCCTCCTGCAGATTCATCTCGATGGATTTTCCAGGTACCAGCACATTGCGCGTAACAAAATGCTGACTAAGCCCACCCTTGGCTACGCCGACGCTGGCCACCATGTACTCATCACCGCCCTCCAACACCTCGGCAGTAGAGCACCACGGCAGGAATTCCGGGTAACGCGCCACGTCGTTGACCAGGTCATAGAGCGCCTGCGCGGGATAGGGCAGCAGGGCCGAACGTTGAATATGCGTCGTCATGTGAGCGTTATTTCCACAGCTGAGCGGGCAAACATCGCGAAAGAACAGCCAGATCCGCGAGAGAAAAAAACCAAAGAACTGCCGGCATTGTCCGGGATTCATCGAACACGCTCAAGCACGCAGGTTGACCGTAGCCGACTCGCTCGCAACTCCCTATAATGCCGCCCCTATGGCTAAACAAAAGAAACACCCCACAGGGACCATCGCGCAAAATAAAAAAGCGCGACACGATTACTTCATCGAACATCGGTTCGAGGCTGGTCTGGTCCTGGCCGGCTGGGAAGTAAAGAGTCTGCGTGCCAGCAAGCTGCAGCTGGTCGACAGCTATGTGCTGCTCAAGGATGGCGAGGCATGGCTGCTTGGCAGTCATATCACCCCGCTGACCACCGCGAGCACCCACGTGATTGCCGACCCGGTGCGCACGCGCAAGCTGCTGCTCAACGCCCGCGAGCTGGAAAAACTCGCTGCGGCAGTGCAACAGAAAGGCTACGCCTGCATCTGCTTGTCCTGGTACTGGAGCAAGCACCTGGTCAAGTGCGAGATTGCGCTGGGCAAGGGCAAGAAGGAATACGACAAGCGCGATACCGAACGCGAGCGCGACTCCAATCGCGAATTGCATCGCGCGGTGCGCAACAAGGGCAAGGAAGAATAACCTTGTGACCCTGTAGCTTCGGGCAACACCGCCCGAGGCTACATGCCTTTACGTCGCTCCGCCCGGGCTACGCGCTGAACTTCCTGACGCACCTCCTCCAGCACTTCCTGCACATACAGCAGGTGACGTGTTGAAATTTCGCGCGCCTGCTCGGCTCGCCCTTCAATAATTGCCAAATACAGATCGCGGTGCTGACTGATCAGCATGTCGCGGGTTTCGGTGCGCTGTTGATACATGCCGCCAATGTTGGTCACCACGTTACGCTTGAGCAAATCGAATAGCCCGCGAATGGTATGCAGCAACACGGCGTTATGGCTCGCTTCCGCAATGGCCAGATGAAACCGCGCATCTGCGGCGCCCTCCTCCACTCGACTTACCTCGTCAGCCCGCGCATAACAATCCTGCAACGCTTCGAAAGCCGCCGTCAGCCGCTCACGGTCAACTTCCGTTGCTCGTAATGCCGCGTAATACGCGCAAGAAGCTTCCAGTGTCTGGCGAAACTCCAACAGGTCCCGTTGAGCTTCAGGGTTGTTTTCCAACAGATTCAACAGAGGATCGCTAAAGGTCGACCCCAGGGATTCCACGACATAGTTGCCACCGCCTTGACGACTGACCAGCAACCCTTTGGCCGCCAGCTTCTGGATCGCTTCTCGCAGCGATGGCCGTGACACGCCAAATTGCTCAGCCAAAGCACGTTCGGCCGGCAAGCGCTCGCCCGACTTCAACGTGCCCTCAAGGATCATGCCCTCAAGTTGCTCGACGATATCGTCAGACAAACGGCGCTGACGCACCTGATCAAACCCCATAACCCACTCTCCACCATCCCGACCACTCGCCGGGGCTTCTATTCTGGCCTATCGCCGCGCTCGCGGCACCTATCAGAACGCCTTCGATTCACCCCACCAGAACAGTCACGCCCGGCTGTACGACCAAAGTTTCGCGGGCGGCAAATTGACACACCCCCAACAAGCCTCTTAATCTAGCCCACAGCGGTTGTAAATTGGTATTACCAATTACCCAAGCCATACAAACAACAACAATCAGGGGCCACCCCATATGCAAACCTGGCAACAGCTCTACAGCCCTCTCGGCAGCCTCGGTGTATCCGCACTGGCCGCCCTTATCCCCATCGTGTTTTTCTTCCTGGCCCTGGCCGTATTCCGTCTCAAAGGGCACGTGGCCGGCAGCATCACCCTCGCGCTGTCGATCCTGGTCGCCATCTTTGCCTTCCAGATGCCGGTCGACATGGCCCTGGCCGCCGCCGGTTACGGCTTTGCCTATGGTTTGTGGCCGATTGCGTGGATCATTGTGGCGGCGGTATTTCTCTACAAGTTGACGGTCAAGAGCGGTCAGTTCGAAGTGATCCGCAGCTCGGTCCTGTCGATTACCGACGATCAACGTTTGCAGGTACTGCTGATCGGTTTCTGCTTCGGCGCGTTCCTCGAAGGTGCGGCCGGTTTCGGTGCGCCCGTGGCAATCACCGCCGCATTACTGGTCGGCCTGGGTTTCAACCCGCTCTACGCCGCCGGCCTGTGCCTGATTGCCAACACCGCCCCAGTCGCCTTTGGCGCGCTGGGCATCCCGATCATCGTTGCAGGCCAAGTCACCGGCATCGACGCGTTCAAGATCGGTGCCATGACCGGCCGCCAACTGCCGCTGCTCTCGTTGTTCGTGCCCTTCTGGCTGGTGTTCATGATGGACGGCCTGCGCGGCGTTCGCGAAACCTGGCCCGCAGCCCTGGTGGCGGGCCTGAGCTTCGCCGTCACCCAATATTTCACATCCAACTTCATCGGCCCGGAACTGCCGGACATCACCTCGGCACTGGCCAGCCTGATCGCCCTGACCCTATTCCTGAAAGTCTGGCAGCCCAAGCGCAGCGCCGGCGCGCAGATCGCCGGCGCCACCTCGAGTACAGCGGTTACCGCCAGCGCTGGCGGCTTCGGCTTGCCGCGCAACACCGTTGTTTCGCCGTACAGCCTGGGGCAGATTTTCAAGGCATGGTCGCCGTTCCTGATCCTCACCGTGCTGGTCACCATCTGGACACTCAAGCCGTTCAAAGCGATGTTCGCCGCAGGCGGCTCGATGTACGGCTGGGTCTTCAACGTTGCGATCCCGCACCTGGACCAACTGGTGATCAAAGTCGCACCGATCGTAACGAACCCCACCGCCATCCCGGCCATATTCAAGCTGGACCCGATCTCAGCAACCGGTACCGCGATTTTCTTTTCGGCGCTGATCTCGATGGCAGTCCTGAAAATAGACTTCAAAACTGGTCTTACCACTTTAAAAGAAACCTTCTACGAACTGCGCTGGCCAATTCTGTCCATCGGTATGGTGCTGGCCTTCGCCTTTGTCACCAACTACTCGGGCATGTCCTCCACCATGGCCTTGGTCCTGGCCGGCACCGGCGCTGCCTTCCCCTTCTTCTCACCTTTCCTCGGCTGGCTTGGGGTTTTCCTGACAGGCTCGGACACCTCGTCCAACGCACTGTTCAGCTCGTTGCAAGCGACCACCGCGCACCAGATCGGCGTTAACGACACCTTGCTGGTAGCGGCCAATACCAGTGGTGGCGTGACCGGCAAAATGATTTCGCCGCAATCCATCGCCGTGGCCTGTGCGGCGACCGGCCTGGTGGGCAAGGAATCCGATCTGTTTCGCTTCACCCTCAAGCACAGCCTGTTTTTTGCCACCCTCGTCGGGTTGATCACCTTGGCGCAGGCGTATTGGTTCACCGGTATGCTGGTGCACTGAGACCTGCATGCAATAGGGTAAAAACCGACGCCGGACACCGGTTCCGGCGTCAGCTATTTCTGGAGGACCGATGAGCCTGCCTGCAGCATTCCTGAGCGACGTCGCACAACTGATTCCGAAGGATCGGCGTTTTGACGATCCACTTTCCACCCTCGCCTTCGGCACTGATGCCAGCTTTTACCGACTGATCCCACAGTTGGTGATTCGGGTTGAGTCGGAGGACGAAGTCGTCACATTGTTGCAACTGGCCCAGCGCGACCACGTTCCCGTGACCTTCCGCGCCGCAGGCACCAGCTTGTCCGGCCAAGCCATCAGCGACTCGGTGCTGATCGTGCTGGGTGATCAGTGGAATGGCCGCGAAATTCGCGGGCAAGGCCTGCAGATCCGCCTGCAACCGGGCGTAATCGGCGCCCAGGCCAACGCCTGGCTCGCGCCATTCGGGCGCAAGATCGGGCCGGACCCGGCGTCAATCAATGCCTGCAAAATCGGCGGCATCGTCGCTAACAACGCCAGTGGCATGTGCTGCGGTACGGCACAAAATACCTACCACACCCTGGCCGGCATCCGTCTGGTGCTGGCCGACGGCAGCCGCCTGGACACCGAAGATCCCGCCAGCGTCCAAACTTTTCGTCAGACCCACGGCGCGCTGCTCGAACGCCTGGCGACACTGGGCCGCGAAACGCGGGCAAATGCCGAACTTTGCGCAAAGATTCGCCACAAATACCGTCTGAAAAATACCACTGGCCTGTCGCTCAATGCCCTGGTGGATTTCGATGACGCACTGGATATCCTCAGCCATCTGCTGGTGGGCTCCGAGGGCACGCTGGGGTTCATCAGCGCGGTGACCTACGACACGGTGATCGATCACCCGAACAAAGCCTCGGCGCTGATCGTGTTTCCGGATGTCGAGACCTGCTGCAACGCGGTAACCGTGCTGAAAACCCAACCGGTCTCGGCGGTTGAGCTGCTGGACCGGCGCAGTCTGCGCTCGGTCCAGGACAAACCGGGCATGCCGGCGTTCGTACAGCACCTGTCGAACAATGCCTGCGCGCTGTTGATCGAATCCCGCGCTGCCTCCCCTTCATTACTGCATGAACACATGGCGATGATCATGGCCTCCCTGGCAGCGTTTCCGGTGGAGAAACAGATCGACTTCACCGAGGACCCACTGGAAAACGCCCGGCTCTGGGCGATCCGCAAGGACACCTTCCCCGCCGTAGGCGCCGTGCGCAAAACCGGCACCACCGTCATCATCGAAGACGTGACCTTCCCGGTCGAACAACTGGCGATTGGCGTTAACCGTCTGATCGAACTGTTCGACAAACACCACTACGACGAAGCCATCCTTTTCGGACACGCGCTGGAAGGCAATCTGCATTTCGTCTTCACTCAAGGCTTCAACAGCGCGGAAGAAATCGCACGCTATCAGGCGTTCATGGACGACGTAGCACAGCTGGTGGCGGTTGAATTCGGCGGCTCGCTGAAAGCCGAACACGGCACTGGTCGCAACATGGCGCCGTTTGTCGAGCTGGAATGGGGCAGCGATGCCTATCAACTGATGTGGCAGCTCAAGCGCCTGCTCGACCCCAACGGCATCCTTAACCCGGATGTGGTGCTCAGCGATGACCCGCAGATTCATCTCAAGCACCTCAAGCCCCTGCCCGCCGCCGACGAGCTTGTGGATAAGTGCATCGAATGCGGCTTCTGCGAGCCGGTGTGCCCGTCCAAAGGCCTGACCTTGAGCCCGCGCCAGCGCATTGTGATCTGGCGCGATATCCAGGCTAAACAACGCGCCGGCGTCGACACCACCGAATTGGAAGCGGCCTACCACTACCAAGGCATCGACACCTGCGCCGCCACCGGGCTATGCGCCCAACGCTGCCCTGTTGGCATTAATACCGGCGACCTGGTGAAAAAACTGCGCAGCCGCGATGCCGACCGTACGAAAACCGCCGAATGGCTCGCCACCCATTTCGCCACTGCGCTGCAAGGTGCGCGCTTTACCCTGCATGTCGCCAACGGCGCGCGCCTGCTACTGGGAGCGCCGCGCCTGGCGAAGTTATCGGCCACCGTCACCCGGCTGTCCAAGGGACAAGTCCCGCTATGGACCAACGCCATGCCGCAACCGGAAAAAGCCATTCGCTTCAGCCCGGCCGTCACCGACGAGCGACCACGAGTGGTCTACCTGGCGGCCTGTGTCTCACGCGCCATGGGCCCGGCGGCGGGGGATAAAGAGCAAATGTCGCTGTACGACAAAACCCGTGGACTGCTGGAAAAAGCCGGTTACCAGGTAGTCTTTCCCGACCATCAAGACAACCTGTGCTGCGGCCAACCCTTCGCCTCCAAAGGCTATGCCGAACAGGCAGAACACAAGCGCCAGGAACTGCTCGGCGCCCTGCTCCACGCCAGCCGTGGCGGCCTCGACCCGATCTATTGCGACACCAGCCCGTGCACCCTGCGCCTGATGCAAGACCTGGGCGAGACACGCCTGGACCTCTACGACCCGGTACGCTTTATCCGCACCCACCTGATGGACCGCCTCGACTTCACGCCGCAGGAAGCACCGATTGCCGTCCATGTGACCTGCAGCACCCAGCACCTGGGTGAAAGCCAAGCGCTGATCGACCTCGCCCGACGCTGCGCCAAAACCGTCGTCATCCCCGAAGGCATCCACTGCTGCGGCTTTGCCGGCGACAAAGGCTTTACCACGCCAGAACTCAACGCCCACGCACTGCGCACCCTCAAGGACGCGGTGCAACATTGCAGCGAAGGCATCTCCACCAGCCGCACCTGCGAGATCGGCCTGAGCCAGCACGGCGGCATCGATTATCACGGTTTGGTATACCTCGTAGACCGCGTGACCCAGGCCCGCGCCCATTAGCCTGCAAAAAAACCGAACCCCTGCGCGCCGGCGTAGTCATCTGCATAGGCCTCGACAAACGAGGCTCATCAGTGATGTCGCTGGCAGGCCCCCAACGCCGGCAGCGTCGAGCCCAATTGTGCAAGGAGATACCCTATGAAGCGTTCCGCTCTTGCTGGCTTGTTCATTACCGCTGCGATGCTGGCATCCCCTGCTTTTGCGGCCGGTGATAAAGACCTGTGCCAGATCAACCTGGACAAAATCAACAACGGTAAAGCGCTGCTCGCCACCGACACCAGTGGCAAAAGCGGCGAAATAGACACCGCCGTCTCCCAAGCGAAAGCAGCCAGCGCCGCCGGCGATCACAAGAAGTGCATCGAAATCACCTCCAAGGCCCTGCAAGACCTGCAGAACGGGGACAAAGGCGGTCAGTAAGCGATAGGGCCGACCTTCGGGTTGGCCTTTCGTGAAGGTTTGGCGTACACTACACAAGCTTGTCACTCACTAGAAACAACGAGTTACAAGCACGGGGCCGTTTAGGATTCGACGCCGGTCGCGAAACTTTAGGTGCATGCCGAGTTGGTAACAGAACTCGTAAATCCACTGTTGCAACTTCTTATAGTTGCCAATGACGAAAACTACGGCCAGGAATTCGCTCTCGCTGCGTAAGCAGCCTTAGCCCTGAGCTTCTGGTACCTTCGGGTCCAGCAATCACCAGGGGATGTCTGTAAACCCAAAGTGATTGTCATATAGAACAGAATCGCCGTGCAGTACGTTGTGGACGAAGCGGCTAAAACTTACACAACTCGCCCAAAGCACCCTGCCCTTCGGGTCGCTGAGGGTTAACTTAATAGAAACGGCTACGCATGTAGTACCGACAGCGGAGTACTGGCGGACGGGGGTTCAAATCCCCCCGGCTCCACCACTTCAACGAAAAAAGACGTCCATGGACGTCTTTTTTTGTGCCTGAAATCCAATGAATACAGGGGTTTCGGCGCCTTCGGGGTCTTGGGAGAATTTCTGAGTTCCAGGCGCTTTGGTATCCCGGACTACCAAATGTCATTTTCAGGATACCAAAACGGTGCTGGAGGTAGCCCCCATGCCTACTAACGCAACCCGCCTCTCCGATCGCCAGCTCAAGGCGGTCAAGGCAACTGGTAAAGACTTCATCCTCAGCGACGGCGATGGCTTGCAGCTTCGAGTACGCGCCAGCGGCTCGATGATGTGGAATTTCAATTACCGCGAGCCGTTGACCAGAAGCCGTATCAACATGACGCTTGGTCCATACCCTGACCTCTCGCTAGCCAACGCCCGGAAGAAAGCTGCGGAGGCACGTGAACTGCTCGCTTTGGGTACTGATCCCAAAACCCAGCGTGATGAGGCAAGGCAAGCCAAACTTGCTGAGACTGAACACACTTTCGAGAAGGTGGCCACCGCCTGGCTCGAGCTGAAGAAAGACTCCGTAACCAAAGCCTACGCCGAAGACATTTGGAGATCGCTGACGCTGCATGTTTTCCCAAGCATGAAAACAACGCCCCTCTCTCAAATCACTGCTCCAATGGTTATCAAGATCCTTCGCCCAATCGAGGCCAAAGGGAGCCTCGAAACCGTGAAACGATTGAGCCAGCGATTCAACGAGATCATGACCTACGGGGTCAACTCCGGGCTGATATTTGCGAACCCTCTCAATGGAATTCGGGCGGTGTTCAAGAAACCCAAGAAAGAGAACATGGCTGCGCTACCACCTGAGGAGCTTCCCGAGCTCATGATGGAAATCGCGAACGCCAGCATCAAGCGCACGACCCGCTGCCTGATCGAATGGCAGTTGCACACGATGACCCGCCCTGCCGAAGCAGCCACCACACGATGGGCAGATATCGACTTCGACAAGCGCATTTGGACCATTCCGCCAGAGCGCATGAAAAAGCGTCGGCCGCACACAATCCCCCTTACCGATCAGGCATTTTCGTTACTGGAGACGCTCAAGCAACTCAGCGGCAACAGAGAGTACGTATTCCCCTCAGATAGCCACGGCCCCACGAGAAGATGCTTTCTGACACAGGCACTGCGCCGCGCTCGATAAGATCGTCAGTAGTTATTGGCGGGTAAACGACGGCGATGCTAATCAAATTTGAAATTGGAATGGTGGAACGAGGTGGCTTCAAGAATGAGCGAGAGAACCCTCCGATCGGCGCGATCAAAGATCGCTGGATCGGAGGGTTTAGCGGGAAAAATAAAGTCTCAAACGTTAATTAGCGTCTCAAGCATTGAAACTCGTTGGTCGGGATGCAGCAGCTTCACGAAGGTTGAGCAGAGTCTGCTGCAAACGCAGCAGAAAACCGGCCTCGAATGCCTCCTGAAAGTCCCCTGGACGATGACGTTTTCGATTCTGCGACAACGCCCACCTTAGCGGTAGTGATGAGCCTTCGAGGCAGGTCTCAGCACACCGAGCGCGATGCAGGTAATCCAGGTGATCCAAATTGCAAACGGAGCGCCATCAATACGATTAGCGTACGGAAGGAAAACGCTATGCACGTTCGAGAGCTTTGGTATCAAGCCGCTGTATTACATTGAACAAAAACATGTAAAGACCTAAATATCCTTGTTGAGCTTCAGCAAGCGTCACATCCGCGTGAACTCCTTTTGACGCAATATCGTTAAGCTTTTTTGCAAATGTTAATAGGTGATCTAATTCAGCACGAAGGAGATCTGTTGATGTTGATCGCTTGAATTGTACATGAACAAACTCATGCAGCCGATTCAAATACTGTTCATCCCCCATCTTACGTTCAATACCATCATTACATCTAACAACGCTTTCACTTGCTGGATAGAAGTAATCCGCGACAGATTTTAGCGCTCTCCGAACTTGCGTTAGTAGCAATGAAAGATCCTCTGATGAATCAGAGCTTATTAGCTGATTCGCCTTGTGGATTTTTTGATAAACGTCCCCTGATTTAGATCGAAAATAGTTAAGCACGTCATTTTGCATTTTTTCCAGATAGCTTTTTGTCGTAGACTGAATAGCCAGTTGACGTTCCATCTGAATGGCGAAGTTCAAGCACTTGTTCAGAACACGAGTTTTAATTATATTTATCGATTTTATACGCAGCCGAAACTCACTTTTTATGGACTGATACCTATCTGTAAAGGCAGCGCTATCATACTCTCCCATTGAAGCCGGGAGAGCTAAATCATTGATAGATTTTTCACATTGGTCAAGCTCAGCTGGAAAGTCTCCAACAGAAACAATTAGCACTCTCTTGGTATCATCCCCTACCGCCGTTGCCCCATTTGGACCAAAAGGCAAGGTTCTGGAATCTAGCCATCTCTCTGCTGACTGAGGCATCAAATAGCTGAACGCCTCCTCTTTCAAATGCGACACGTCCTCGTATAGAACGCGCGACACCTCCACCCGATCTTCAACGAGATCTCTCAAAAAAAGAGCCGTACTCATATGGTCATTTAGATGTCTAGACAGCCGCAGACTGGCGCGTACCGCCTTATCAACATCACCATTTTCGACATGATCAAATATACGAGTGACTAACTCCGACGGGACCATATATTTTTCCTTGCTTTGCCTTTGCCGCATCAACGAGATGCGCCAGAGCTGTAGTATATCGAACTAAAGTGCCAGCCATTTTCCCTGACTCGACCATAGACGATACTCAATCCCTACGGAGAACGAAAGCATCGCGGATGTTATCCGCAAGACGAAGAGCGGACAGGAATCGAACTTCGTGGTCATGCTTAGGTTGATAGAACCGCTCGATAATCAGAAATCGAGGTCGGGGGCGCCCTGGAAGGGGCGTAGCAGGAAAAAGCCTGCCCCCGATAGTGACGTTGGAAGCTAACCGTTGCCGCCCAACTCAAATCCTGCGTTTGCCAAGGCTCTCATTCAGCCATAGCCGAATATGGCTAATAAATTTCAGTAAGCCTTTGCATTTCACTCGCAAAAACTGAGTTGCTCCATGGGTGGTACCTTGGGTAAAGCACGTCACCCAGAGCGAGAGTCGTGCTTAGCGCTTGAGCCCAAAGGGGTGAGGTCTAGCTCGGGATACCACCGTATGCAGCGTCACGAGAGGTAAATTTAGACGATAACTTATCCCAAAGCCGCGCTCTTATCTCTACGAATATCTGACCGATCAGGACTCAAGCTTCGATGATATTGGATAGCTCCCTAAATGTGACGCAAGCCTCACAGCCCGTCTGTAGAGCCCCATACGCAAGGAGAGAGAGGTAGCCAGTGTTCACCTGCACGCCTACGGGAATCGTGCAACGGCTTGCTCTATGGCGGATGAGTATCAAAGTTCCCATCGCAAACGATCTCCGCTCTCTAGCTAATTCTTGACCGCGGCCTGCTCCGTTGCTTCCAGAGTCCCACCAGAACTGGGCAAGCGTCTTGACCGCCACAAACACAATTTCGTTGAAGAAACCTGATTTTTGACTGAAAGTAGTGGCATTGTGCATCCACGTAGGACTGATTAGGGATCGCGAGGATATGACGAGAGTGTCGTTATCTTTCGGAATGGTCAGACCTTGAGCCGTACCAGTTCAAGCGAAGCAAAAAACACCTGAAAGCTAAGTTTTGAGCTGTCACTGGAAAACTTACGTTAGGCGTGTGATCTATTGGTTTAAAGTTAAGGATAATATATGCAAATTACAGGGGATTACACCAAAGCATTCTTGAAATGCCAGCATAAGTTCAGGGGTTTGGTTTCAGCTTTTAAGTCTACGAAATTTGTAAAAGAAAAAAGATTCGATCATTCCTTTCTATTTAGGAGTGGTTATCGTGAATTAATGCTGGAAGCTAGATCAACCTTGCACTACTCAATGTACTCTGAGTATCTGCAATGGGCGTCATTTCATGTAAAGCATCAACTCCCAGAATTATCCCGCTATCCGACAGGCTATGATGAACTAGAGGGTTTAGCGAGAAAGGCACCTATAGTTTCAGTTGACCAGGAAGTTTATTGGATAGTCGCCAGAATAAATGAAGACTGTGCAGTAATTAATACATTCAGAAAGATAGCTACGCATGTCGAACAATATATTCTCGAAGATGATGCCTTAGGTGGCATAGAGTTTTTAAAGCAGCTGGAACTGATGCTCGGAGCGAGCTTTTGGTCCGTTCAGCTCAGAATTGCTCTAGAAAATATAGCTGGAGGACTTGAAGGGCAAAAGAAATATACTTCAGAAGTTAGATCCATATATCGAAGCGGACTATTAAATTTCATAGCTTACAATACTAGCGTAAGAAATGAGGATCGAGTAAGCATTCAGAAATACTCATTGGATATTAAGCAGAGAATCGACAATCACAGCAAGTACGATGATTCTGTAAAAACCTACATGCATCATCGAATAATGGGTGATTGGTCATCGGATAGCGACAAAATCGCCGACGTGCTTCGTGTTGAGCAAAGTCACTCATTGATTGATGTTTATGAGACATTTATTAGTTTATTGCAGTACTCGCTGCGCGACGATGTAAGCATTAGCGTAAAAGCGCTAATGAAAAGCGCCTTACTCCAAGTAAAAAATATAGAAGATTTTAGACTCGAAAAAGCTCGCTTATTGTATGGATTACCTTCGAGTTGTAAATCATTAGAATGCAGAGACAGCAGACTACCTGAAGCTCTTTGTTCAGGAGATATTTTGCTGGCGGCGAAATTATCTCGTTTTTGTTTGAGAAATAAAAGTAACAAATTAGATGCGTGGAATTATATTTACTCGGGAGTGGCCTTTAGTTTCGGCAAGTCCGCCCCAAGAAGCACAACCATTAATAATACTCCATTATTAATCGCGCAACTGTTAAGGCAAGACGGGCAGTCGTCAACCGCCTATGCTAATTTGTTAAAGTTAGCAACGAATTTAGCCGGTTTGCCAAGCTATGCCGCAATCCGAACGTTTCTAGCGACAATTTACAGAATACGCCCGAATGAAAAGTGGCGATTTGATTTAATATCCATGAATACACCGACCATAGGGATTGAGGACAATGTAACTCCAACACGCATATACAATGCGCCAAATCTATCCGATTGTTGGGCGCAATTATTCAACCCAAGCACCTCGCCTATTAACCGCAGCAGCAGTACTCTCGCCTTATTTCAAGCGTGCGGCCTAATTGGCGCAGGTGATTATGACCCCGCCATTACCACATTAACTAGTTATCGCACTCTGTTCCCAAACGCCCTTCCAGCGCTAACTATTCCACTATTGCTAAATTCGTATTATTCAGCAGATATGCGACAGCATGTCATAGAGTTAATAGCTAACGAAGGTTCCCGAAACAGTAGCAGACTTGAATTGATACCAATTGAAAACACCATAGGCGACTATTATGTTCAAGATTACAACAGAATAACCAATTTTTTAATTGCGCCTATTGCGCTACATATGCTTTGGGAGAAGACTGAAAAAGATACAGTTGGGTCCAGCCTTCGATTTAAAACTGCTCAAGTAATCCGCCGTAAAGATGTCCAGGCTCCAGCAGCATTATACGAATTCAAAGAAACACTGGATCTACATATCCTTGTTTATTTTCTCAGGGAAGTTTGCGTACCAAATATCGTAGACCAAGCGAGAATTGTTAAAACAACTACAGAAATACTTCAGCAAAGGCAGGATACCTGCAGCGTGCTCCGAGAGCTAGACCCGGACCGAGCAGGTGATTATGAGGATGAAATTTTTGAAATAACTAATCGCCAGATAATGACCGCAGGGCAATGGATTGTAGATCGGACTAGAATTCACGTGGATGTATCTGCGCTCACTCGCTGGGCTACTCGAGAGCTTTCAGAAGATTTTTACCGGTACAGCGATCTGGCAAAAGTAGTCACCGCAATGGAATTTGATGAGGTAATGCGAGATATACTACTTGAAAATCAGATACCTATACAGTTTTCCGACTTCGATGAAGCAGATGCGGTGCTTTACTCTATGTTAGTTAAGCTGGCCTCTGAGTTTCTCAATAACTCGCTTTTTGGATTAGATTACTATTTAAGTAAAAGAATCAGACATCAATCATTTGTTGGTTTGATTCGTGGACCGCTTGAACTGCAGAACATTATCACAACAAAAGAAACTGGAAGTTCTGGATACAATAGAAATGACGCATGGTTAGATAAATTCAATAGCTGTGGACGTGATACAGTCGCGGCATTAGAAAAAATATTCAATAAATTTTCTTCGTCATTTGATGAAGCCTTGATTGAAACTAAAGATAAAATAATTCAAATAAAATCAAAGGAACACCCGCAAGGACTAGTTACATTTGAAATAACCCCGCAAATTATCCCCGTTGCCCGCATACTTTTTCAAGATGGTGACATGCCTGGCTTCGTCAAAACCTCTGTCGGACTTATGTGGGCACTGTTGGACAAGTCGCTTAGAGATGTGCGGGAGTACATCGGCGGCGAACTTAAACCCAACCTAACAATTGTGTTTGACGAGTTTCGAGCTCAACTTAAAAATCTAGTTGAGGGGAGAGCAGAGTATTATGAGTTGGGACGTGCCATTGGGGACAGCTCTGTGCAAGTTCAGATTGCGCTCGATGATGCAAGCAGCTGGTTTTCAAAGAACAATGATGTTGATGCGTTTCGCCGAACATTCAATGCGAGCCAAGCTGTATCTATATCCATCGAAGCCGCAAAAAAATGCTTAAGAAGCTTTGAGCCTGTGATAAGTATCGAACCAATCTCTACCGATATTGATGTTATGCCTAGTACTCTTGTATTCTTACATGATGTTCTATTTGTA
This sequence comes from Pseudomonas sp. R2-37-08W, assembly GCF_003851705.1. NCBI lineage: Bacteria > Pseudomonadati > Pseudomonadota > Gammaproteobacteria > Pseudomonadales > Pseudomonadaceae > Pseudomonas > Pseudomonas sp. R2-37-08W. Next base: position 4,951,259 of record NZ_CP027728.1, read on the forward strand.
TCGCTGGATAATGCTCGCGTGCACTCTGGTCTTAAAATGCCGAAGGTTCGAATAGAAGTTGAACCTGACATCGAAGGTGAAAAGTTCGTAATTCGCACACAATGCCAAGCTAAACCGAGTGTTCGTATCGGAGCGGAAAAGAAACTTTCAGAGATCAGGGAAAAAATTGAACGTGGAGAATATGACACCAAAACGAAGACTGAAGGAGGTAGTGGTCTATATAAAATTGCTGCAGTGGTAAAACAGTCTGCCATGGGAGCAATCGAATTTGGATTCAACTCCTCTGGTGATTTTGAAATCGCCGTCACCTATCACTTTCTGGTTCAAGCTAGACAAGCAGAGGAGGCGTCTTGATGGAAACCAATCTCAAAATTCTACTGGTCGAGGATGAAACTCCGAAAATCACCCAGATTGAACTCTTTCTTAGGGGGCTTTGTATTCCGATGGATATACGATATGCGAAGTCCGTTAACTCAGCTCTAGATCTACTAGATGAGGAAATACCTGATCTAATGTTACTCGATATGTCTTTACCAACTATTGATGTGGATATCTGCGCCGGGGAAAGTGGAGGGAGGCCTCAAGGCTTTGGGGGGATCGAGGTTCTCCGATACATGGTCTTATCAGAGATAAGCTGTCCTACTATAGTTGTTACCGGCTATGAAGCATTTCCGCGCGAAGGAGGTGACTTAGACATTTCCCAACTTGGATTAGAACTTGAAATCGAATTTCCAAGAATTGTACAAAAAATTTTACATTATAATTCTACATATGAGATCTGGAAGAACGAATTAAGAGCTGCGTTTGAAAAATTCAAATCTGAGAAAGGGAACTCTTAATTGTGCGGATTCTAATCGCTGACGATCATCCCATACGCTACAAACCATTAGTTTTGGAGCTTGAGGCAATCGGCATAGATAAAACCAATATAGTGTATGCCATTAGTTCCGATGATGCACAAACCAAGTTAGAGCACGAGTTTTTTGATTTGCTCATTCTTGATATCTTGTTACCTCTATTCAACTATGATGATGATGTCTCGCATGAAAACTCCCTCGCGATACTACACCGAATTAATAACGACCTAACAATTATCAAACCTGGAAAAGTTGTGGGCATAACCTCGGACATCAAGGCGGCAGGAGCAGCAAGTGAAGTTTTTTCCGAAAGTACGTGGTCGATTATTAATTACTCGCAAATTGAAAATGAATGGATTCGAAAAACCGTAAACTGTGTAAAGTACATTAAGCAAAAAATCGATTCAACACCGGCCAGCACTTCAGCCACCTCACTTGTTGATTTGGCGATAATTTGCGCATTGGAGAGTCCAGAGTTTGACGCAGTTATGGATTTACCTTGGAATTGGGATGCCGCTCGCCCAATTGATGATTTAGTTTTTGTGAGAGACGGTTGGCTGTTGTCGAAAGGTAAAAAAATAACGGTTGTAGCGGCCTTTTCATCAAAAATGGGCATGGTTTCTACAGCTCTAAAAAGCTTCGCTGTTATTACAAAACTCAACCCTAAAATAATCGCAATGACCGGTATATGTGCCGGAGTTAAGGAACAGGTATCAATAGGCGATGTGTTATTCGCAGATCCGGCTTGGGATTTTCAAAGTGGAAAGCGGGTAAAGGATAGTGATAGTGTTACATTCTCGTTTGCACCACACCAACTTCCGGCAAATTATACAGTCCGCACACATATAGAACAACTTAGATCCAATCAAGACTTCTTACAAAGTCTTCCGGAGATTTTTGAAAAAAACTGCGAGTTTCGCACCAAGATTAAAATTGGTCCGGTAGCTTCAGGGTCTGCAGTTTTGGCAGACGGTGACACTATAAAAGAGATTAAAAAACAGCAACGTGAGTTAATCGGTGTTGAGATGGAAATTTATGGATTATACGCTGCAGCAATGGCGTCTAGTCCTCAGCCTAAATTCTTTGCATTAAAAGGTGTCTGTGATTACGCGGATCCTGACAAAGTGGATAAAGCTCAAAGCTATGCTGCCTTTGCGAGCGCTCGTGTGCTCCAGAAACTTTTTGAAGAATATGGTACTCGGTGTTTAGGAGATGCGAATGGGCGCTAATGTTCAGCAGTCGATGGATCACGCATGGCGTTACTTTGAGCTTCATGCTCAGCAGCGTATGTCGGTGTTCAATTTTTATCTAGCTATTTCTGGAGCAGTGGCTGCTGGGGGTGGGGTGTGCCTACAGCAAGGTGGTAAATTTGTTTTTGTGGCCTCTATACTCGGTGTATTTCTCTCATCAATCTCTTTCATTTTTTGGAAGTTAGATCAACGTGTTTCGGCAATGATTAAACGATCAGAAATAGCGTTATCAGCGCTCGAAAAAGCATCCTGCATTAAGCACGCGACGTTATTCGTAGATGATAGCTTAGAGCAGCGTAAAATACCGTACGGATTTCTTTCCACGTGGACGTATGGCCGATGTTTTAGAGTGTCTTTTAGCACTGTAGGGTTAGCCGGACTGATATTCGCAATAGTTCCGTTTTTGGTAGACTTTCCCGCAAAGTAAAAGGCTATGCTAGAAAACAAGCGGAGAAGGGTTTAAGACCTTTCTCCTGTTTGTTTTAAATAGGGAGTACAGCACTATTCGGAAACGCCGCTCTCAATGTAAGGTTTTCGTAACCATTTTTCATTTTTAACAAACGATGCTCGTTAAGAAAACCACAGTGGGCTGAACTTGTCCGCGAAGGTAACGGCATCGGCCATATTCTATACGCTGCGGTTATTTAACTTCCAAAAGAAACTGATAGTTTAGAGGCCTTCGTTATCACTAACGCCGGCATTCGCACAATACATTTAACTTTCGACTTGTCGTCGGGTGTGGCACCACGAAGTTGAGTCGCCAATGACAGCCTAATCGTCGCTTGCTGCCTGTCGTCACTGGCTGGAGCGTATCGCTGCCAAGGTCAGTTTTGATCGGTTCAGTGCCCCATCGAGTATAAACGAGGGCGAAGTAGAGAGTGATTTCATGAGGTATTCCATTTGGTATTCCACGGAAAAAAAGAAACTAAGATTAATCCAACATATCAATAAGATAGTGGATAGATTCAGATTACCCCGGCCCACCAATTCGAAGCATCGGCAAAACCCGCCTAGTGCGTTTTTTTGTTCTGGGGCTTAAAAGCCCGGCGGACAGACCTTCAGAATTTTCCTTCAACATGCAACGCCCTCGATGAACTGGCACAACTCCCTCCATCACGCTACCTTTCCCACGTCGCTGCTCATCAGCGACCGGCTTTGACAGGCCAAAAAGTGTAACCTTTCACACCCCTTGGTAAGACGGCATGCTCTACGCATTCCGCCTCGTTCATGGTGGCTGTGCGTGGGGCATCTTCGGGTGCGCCGGGTTCCTACACTTCCGGTCTGTCAACCCGCGTACAGCTGCCACCCAATCCTGTTTGACAGCAGGGGGCGGTAGCTCCTTAAACAGTGTGGGAGCTTCATCATGAAAAAGATCACCCCCAATCCCCCAACAACCCTCTTCACCCTCGCCCCAGACATCCCCGCCGAAACCCTCCTTATCCAAGCCAGTGAAACCCTCGCCTCGCTGAACGCCATGACCACCGATCTGGCCTTTGAACTGGAAGGCTCGCACCGCCAAAAGCTGCTGGGGGCTCAGCAACTGATCGTGCTGGGTGAGTTGCTGTTGGAGCGGATGCTGGACGCTCAGTTATTCACGATGCAATCCCCAGGCGCAAATCCATAAAACATCCCTGTCAGTTGAACAACCAACCCGTACCTGTGGCGAGCGAGCCCCCTCGCCACAGGTACGCTATTGAACCCCACCGCTCCGCCGCCTCCTGTGCCCCGTCAACTAACCGCTCATAGACCCCATCGATCAACCAGTCGCTAAGAGTGATTAGACGCCCGCAAAAAACACCGTTAGCCTCGCCTGAATCACCCGCCTATATAAGCGCCAGGGTATATATCCAACGTCGCCGCCGAGGTTTTTAGTGACCGATCAAATCCTGATGGATAGTTTTTCGCGCCGGGTCGACTACCTCAGGATGTCGGTGACCGACCGTTGCGATTTCCGTTGTGTGTATTGCATGGCCGAAGACATGGAGTTCCTGCCGCGCCAGCAGATTCTGTCGCTGGAGGAGCTGTACCAATTGGCGCAGAGTTTTGTCGCGCTGGGCACGCGCAAGATCCGCTTGACCGGCGGTGAGCCCTTGATTCGTCAGGGCGTGGTGGATCTGTGCAAGCGCATTGCCGCGCTTCCCGGTCTGCGCGAGTTGTGCATGACCACCAACGGTTCGCAGCTGGGCAAACTCGCCGCGCCGTTGTTCGATGCCGGGCTCAAGCGCTTGAATATCAGCCTCGACAGCCTGGACCCCAAGCGCTTTCGTGAACTGACGCGCACCGGTGACTTGGCCAAGGTGATCGAGGGTATCGATGCAGCGAATGCCGCGGGTTTTCAGCGCACCAAGCTCAATTGCGTGGTGATGAAAGGTCGTAACGATCACGAGATCAACGACCTCGTGGCCTTCGCCATTGATCGCGGCCTGGATATTTCGTTTATCGAAGAAATGCCATTGGGCGTGATCAGCGAGCACAGTCGTGCCGAGGCGTTTTATTCCAGTGCGCAGGTACGCGAGCGTATCGCCGAACGCTACACGCTGATCGACTCTGCAGAATCCACCCAGGGGCCGTCGCGCTATTGGCGCCTGGCCGAAGCGCCGCATATTCGCCTGGGCTTTATTTCGCCCCACAGTCACAACTTTTGCGGCACCTGCAACCGCGTGCGGTTGACGGTCGAAGGCCGGCTGTTGCTGTGCCTGGGCAACGAGCATTCGGTCGACCTCAAAGCGGTACTGAGGCGCTATCCGGGCGAACCGCAACGTTTGGAGCGCGCGATTGTGGAGTCGATGAAACTCAAGCCCTATCGGCACAACTTCACCCTCGACGATGAGGTGCAGGTGGTGCGCTTCATGAACATGACGGGCGGCTGACCGACCCGGTTTCAACTCATTGCACTAGGCTATTTCCATGATCGTCAGAGCCAAACCCAACCTGATCGGTGTATTGACGTCGCTCAAGGGCTCCGTGGCCCGGCGCATCGCACTGCGCAGCCTGCTGGTGACACTGCTGGCCTCGGTGATTGTGCTGGTGGAAACCCTTCATCCAGCCTACTTCTCCAAGGTCAACGCCACGCCGTTCACGCTGTTGGGCTTGTCACTTTCGATCTTCATGAGTTTTCGCAACAACGCCTGCTATGACCGCTGGTACGAAGGGCGCAAAGCGCTCGGCGCCATGCTGATGGATGTGCGCGCCATGATCCGGGAAACCCAGGTGATCCAGGACGCCCGCCAGCGCAGCGAGATCCTGCGCAACCTGTGCGGGTTCGCCCATGCCTTGAACGCCCGGCTGCGCCATGAAGACGAGCCCGGCGCGGCAGCCCCCTGGCTCGATACGCCGCCGCCGGCCAACACGCCGAATATCCCGGAAAGCATTGTCGGCCGCGTGACCCAGCAGTGTTCGGCCTTGGTCGAATCCGGGCGCCTCAGCGAGTGGCGCTATCAACTGATGGCCGGCCACTTGAGCAGCCTGACCCGCACGCAGACCATTTGCGAGCGCATCAAAAGCACCCCGCTGCCCTTCCCCTACACGCTCCTGTTGCACCGCACCAGCTACATGTTCTGCATTTTGCTGCCCTTCGCCATGGCCGAACCCTTGGGTTGGCTGACGCCGGTATTCACCGCCATCGTGAGCTACACGTTTTTTGGCCTGGACGCGATTGGCGACGAGTTGGAAGACCCTTTCGGCTACGACGAAAACGACCTGCCGACCAACGCCATCGTGCGCACCATCGAACGCGAAGTGCTGCACGCCAACGGCGCGACAGAATTGCCGCCCGTCCTTGAACCCATCGACTGTGTACTCAATTGAAGCCGTACACACGACGCATCCGCCGTTACGCTCATGTCTTTCTCCAGCAGGCCGCCATCAATCGATTGCCATGAGGCTCAAGCGCCTAAACAATGGCTGCCTATTGTTACGGCTGACTGGCAGGTGTCTTGATGGACATAAAGCAACTCAAATTCCTGATCGCGCTGGAGCAGACCCGTCATTTCGGCCAGGCGGCTGCGCGCTGCCATATCACCCAGCCGACGCTGTCGATGCGCCTGCGCAATCTGGAGGATGAGCTGGGGCTGGAGTTGGTCACTCGGGGCCAGCGCTTCGAAGGGTTCACCGAGGCCGGTGAGCGTGTGCTGGCCTGGGCCAGAACCCTGCTCGCCGCCCATGACGGGTTGTTCGCCGAAGCGGCGGCGTGTCGCGGCCAGTTGGTGGGTAACTTGCGCCTGGGCCTGGTGCCGCTCAGCGGTTTCAACCCGATCAGCTACATCCAGGGCCTGTCCCACACCTTCCCGGAACTCAAGTTCAGCCTGACCTCCATGAGCTCGGACAAGATCATCGAAGCGCTGGGCACCAATCAGCTGGACCTGGGGGTGTGTTACCTGGACCACGTAAACTCCAGCTACCTGGATTTTTTCGAACTGGGCGAAACCCGCGTCGGCCTGCTGTACGACACACGCCACTTCCACTTCGAAGGCACCGAAATGAGCTGGGAAGACGCCGCCCAATTGCCCCTGGGGATGATCAGCACGGGCATGCACTATCGAAAGTCCATTGACCTGAGCTTCCGCAGCCGCGGCCTCGCCCCCCAGCCCATGCTCGAAAGCGATTCAACCTATCAGCTGTTCCAGGCAATCCACGAAGGCTTTTGCTGCGCAATTATGCCGCTGGACAGCGCCCTGGAAAGCCCGATCGAAAACCTCGCGTTTATCAACCTGCCAGACGCCAGCGTGCTCGCGCCGCTGGGCATGGTGATGCGCAAGACCGAACCGCGCTCGGCGATTGCTGAGAAGTGTTTTGCGCACGCCAAGGAGTTGTTTGCCGCCAAGGCGCAAACTTAACCCGACCGCACAAAAACCCCACACTCGTTCACGAATCGTTAAGAAACCCATCCCTATACTGGCGGGCAGCCACGGTCGCTCTTCCGAGCGGTCTCCTGCCCGGTAGCCACCCCATGACGCGTCCCGTTCCCCTGCTGCTCCTGCTCGCTGCGCTGCTGTTCTTCTTCGCCCTGGGCAACCATGAACTGCAAGGCTCCACCGAAGCCCGTGTTTCCGGGATCGCCATGGCCATGCACCTGGACAATGACTGGGTGGTGCCGCGTCTGTTTCGTGAGCCTTTCCTGGAAAAACCGCCGCTGAGCCTGTGGCTGGATGCCGGGGCGATTCGCGTGTTTGGCGCGAGCACCGGGGCTGTGCGCCTGGCATCAGCCTTCGCCGGGTTGTTCAGCGTGATGCTGCTCTACGGCATGCTGCGCCGGTTCGGGCGGCCAACCACGCTGGCGTTCAGTGCCGCGTTGATCCTGGCGACCATGGCCAGCTATTGGGGCAATGTGCGCGGGGTGGGTGAGGATTCGTTGCTCAGCCTGGGCGTGACCGCTGCGTTGCTCGGGTTCTACCAGGCGATGCGCCCCGCGGCCGAGCGCCACGGCTCCGCTGCCTGGGCATGGGCATTGTTTACGGCGGGGATGGTCATCGCGACGTTGAGCAAGGGCGTGCTGGGCCTGGCGATGCCGGGGAGTGTGATCTTCGTTTACCTGGCCTGTACCAGCCTGATGGATAAACGCCTGCGCCTTGGCGACTGGCTCAAGCCCGCGCTGTTCACGCTGCTGGCCTTGGTGCCGTTGCTGATCTGGCTGGGGTTTCTGTTTCAGCGCGGCGGCATGCAGGCCGTCGGTGAGGTGCTGTGGACCAACAGCGTCGGGCGCTTCAGCGGCTCGTTTGTCGAAGCCGGGCATTACGAGCCGTTCTACTATTACCTCGCCAAACTGCCCGAGGCCTTCCTGCCGTGGAACATTCTGGTGTACCTGGGCCTGTGGCACTTTCGTAAAAGCCTGGTGCGCAACCGCTACCGCCTGTTTTTCAGCGTATGGCTGGTGGCGCAGTTCACCCTGCTGACACTGGCCTCGAGCAAACGCACGGTCTATCTGATGGCACTGACCCCGGCCGCCGCCGTACTGGCTGCCGAATATGCGCGGGTACTGCTGGAGTGGGTGAGAGAGCACAAACCGGCGCTGTACCGCTACCACCGGCGCATTGTCTTCGGCGTGTTTACCCTGGCCATCGCCTGCTACCTCAGCGCAGCCTTATGGTTCGCGCCCAAAGCCGATGTGCGTCAGTCATTCGTGCCCGTGATCAGTCAAGTCCAGGCATTGCAAGACGAAGGTAGGGAGGTGGCGCTGTTCCAACCCAATGAGCGGATTGCCGGCGCCAGCGTGTTCTATCTGCAGGCCTATTTGCCGATTTTGCAAACCGAGCCCCAATTACGTGCATTTCTCGGCGCCAAACCCGGCAACATTGCGCTGCTGGACCACACGGACCGACTGAATGAGAAAGTGACAGTGATCAAGGAAATGGCGATCAATCGCCAGCCTTACTACTTCGTCGAGCAGTAAGGCGAGCGCGCGCCATCAGTGCTTGGTCAGCTTGTCCAGGTAACCCATGGCAAACGCCGAGACCACGAAGGTCATATGGATGATCACGTACCACATCAGGTGTTGCGGATCGACGTTCTTGGCGTCCATGAAGATGCGCAGCAGGTGGATGGAGGAAATCGCCACGATGGACGCCGCCACTTTCATCTTCAGCGACGAAGAGTCCATGGTGCCCAGCCAGTTGAGCTTTTCCTTGTTTTCATCGATATCCAACTGTGAGACGAAGTTCTCGTAGCCGGAAATCATCACCATCACCAGCAGGCCACCGACCAGGGCCATGTCGATCAACGACAGCAACAGCAGGATCACCTCCGACTCCAGCAAGGTGAAAATATTGGGGATCACATGAATGATTTCCTGGAAAAACTTGATCGCCAGGATCAGCAACCCCAGCGATAAACCCAGATAGATCGGCGCCAGCAGCCAGCGCGCGGCATACATCGTGTTTTCGATAAAGCGTTCCATTGAATCTCACACAGCTTGGCTAAAAATGGAGCCGAGTATACCAGCCGCTACCGGGCACCTGTCACCGCGAGAAAACTGACTTGAAGTGGCATCTGTAAGGGCTTTTTTCTGCTAGTGTCGAGACCCTCAACTCGGCTCGATGCTGTCGGACAGGAAGACTCTGATGATGGATGTGCGATCCCCTTTGGCCACTCTCGGCCTGTGCGCGGCGTTGCTGATGACCAGCGGCTGCTCCCCCAAAGAAGAGCAGAAGCAGGCCACCCTCGAAGAGAAAACCAGCCAGTTCGAACAGTCCCTGGACAACATCCAGGACCCCAAGCTGCGCGACGCCATCGCCGACCTCGGCGGCTCGCTGCTGTTGCTCGAACGTGCACGCCTCAAGCTCGCCGCCAAGCCCATCGAAGCCGAATACGGCGAAGACACGCTGGCCCTGCTCAAGCATTACCCCACACCCCAGGCCTTGGTGGACACCTATATCAACGGCCTGTTCGTACTGCGCAGAGCCTCCCATTCCGACTACCTGACGGATCTGCAGCCGGTCTTCCCGTTCACCTTCAACGCCCCCGACCAGTTCCCCTTTCCCCATGGCCTGGAATGGCAGTCGGTCACCTTGAGCAACAACAAAGTCATTCCCTTCCAGCCGGAATGGTCGGAAACCGACCCCGGCATCCAGCTCAGCCCAAGCAGCTCCAACCTGACCAACCCCGACGACCTGACGGTGACCTACCCGTTCATCGAAGGCATCGAGACGGAAAACAAGAGCCAGCCGCAGCCTGTCAGCCTCAAAGGTGCGATTGAGGTTGCCGCACCAGGCAAGGTGCTGACCTTCGACCTGTCGAAAAAAGACCTCGGCCACCCGCGCACCGAGGGCAATATCACCCTCAACCTGGTGTCGCTGGACAAGAATTACGCCGAGCTTGAACTGACCAACAGCGCGCCCCTGGCCGCAGAGCTGGGCGACGACTCGCCCAACCCGCTGCTGGTACAGGCTCGGGACGGTACCGGCCAATTTCTCACCCGCTCAGGCTCAATCAACGAAAATGCCGCGCAAGTGGCGTTCTATGAAAAGCAGCTGGCCGAGATGCAAAAACAGAAGGCTTGGTCCGAAGCGTTCGAAAAACAACTCACCGACGCGCAAAAAGCCTTCGAACACACACAGAAGAGCCACTACGCCAAGGTGTACTTCAACGGATTGATCGACACCCTGCAGGTCAATGTGCTGGATTTTTCCAAGACCACGGTAACCCGCAAGGAGCTGGACCTGCCCGTGATGCGCTTCGACAAAAACAGCCTGCAACACACCGTGCAACCCTTGCCGATGCCGGTCACGGTCTATGACGACGCTGCGGCCAGCTGGCTCAAAGACGCCTCGCTGACGGAAGAACAATTGAAAAGCAGCGTCACCATCAGCCAGTCCACCGACGACGCCAGTGCCGCGAAAATCGTGTTCGACCACCCTTTCACCTTCAACGACGACCTGGTCGGCGCCGAGCGCAACAACAGCGACGCGCCGATCACGTTTTTCACGGCCGACGATAAAGGCGAGCGCGGCGAACCCATCGAGTTGCCCACCGAGGCCTTCGAGATGAATGCGGCAAGTGGCACGCTGACCTACGACCTCAACCTGTTCCCGGAAACCCCGGCGTTTGTGGTCGGCTCGGTGCCCTTGTTCCTCGCCACCATCGAGAAGGCCTCGATTGACACCAGCAAACTGCCCAAAGGCCTGGTGCTCAAGGACAACGCATTGATCGTCGACCAGCGCGCGTTTCCCGCCGACAGCTGGCGCTTCTACGCCAAGGACGGCAGCGGCAACTACCTCAAGGAAATTCTCGGCGTGAGCCACCGCGCCGAGGAGTACGGCACGGCGCTGTTTGACGTGCATTATTTCTACGGTCAGCCGACCACCCTGGAAAGCTACCAGCGCACCGACCTCGACACCGTGCAATATGGTTTCGAGGTCAAGCTGGACAAACCGGAAAGCAAATAGCCCGATTACAGGGCCAGTTGCTCGTGGCCGCCGTTGAGTTGGCGCAGATGGGCCTGCAGGTGCAGGCACCAGATCTGCGGCTCGTCCAATTGCTCGTAGCCATACAGGGTCAGGCTGTCGACGATGGAGCCCAACATGGTTTCTGCCACGAATGGCCCATGAAACGGGCCTTGGGACTTGACCGTGGAAGGCTGTTCGCCCGACATGCCGGCGGCGAACAATAATGTCCACAACCCGTTTTCCCCGGCGAGCGGGCGAATGGAGCATTCGATACGGGTTTCCAGGCCCAGGCACTGGCGGGTAAGGCAAAGGTTGCGCGGCATGGCGGCGACCCTCGGTAGATCGGCGTTCAGCCCCAGCGCAAAGGCGAGGCTGTTTCTATCCTGCGACTCCTGTGGATATCCCTAATCCTCAGAATAGAATAAAAACGCGACAGACCAAGGTGGTAGGGACCAACGGCACTGGATTGCGGAGGGTCGTCAATTTAATGGCACCCACAAAACGAAATGTGGGAGGGGGCTTGCCCCCGATAGCGGTGGACCAGTCAAAGATACTGAGACTGACACACTGCTATCGGGAGCAAGCCCCCTCCCACATTTTTGATCCCATCAAGCTTCAGGGATCAGGTAGGTTTGGCTTCCGCCAGTGCCTGCTGCGCCAGCTCCTTTTCCGCCTCCTTGAGGTCTTCCTCGCTGATCATCTCCGCAATTGCGCGCAAACGCTCCACCACGCGGGCATTGACCGTACCTTCCGGGAACTGCCCCTCGGCGTCCGGCTCGCCGGCATCCTCGCCCACCAGCAGGCTCAACGCTTCATCTGCCTGGCGTACCGCATAAATATGGAATTGCCCGTCGCGCACGGCCTGCAAGACCTTTTCGTCGAGCATCAGCGTGGCCACGTTGGCCTTGGGAATGATCGCGCCCTGTTCACCGGTCAAACCGCGCGCTTCGCACAGGCGGAAGAAGCCTTCGATCTTCTCGTTAACTCCCCCCACGGCCTGCACTTCACCAAACTGGTTGATCGAGCCGGTGATGGCAAAGCACTGCTTGAGCGGCGTTTTCGACAAGGCCGAGATCAGGGTGCAGGCTTCGCCCAGGGAAGCGCTGTCGCCGTCCACGTAACCGTAGGACTGTTCCAGCGCGATGCTCGCCGAGATCGCCAGCGGGAATTCCTGCGCATAACGGCTGCCCAGGTAACCGGTGAGGATCATCACACCCTTGGAGTGAATCGGCTGGCCGAGGTTGACCTCACGTTCGATGTCGACGATACCGCTGCCGCCGGGGTATACCGTGGCGGAAATCCGCGCCGGTACGCCAAACGCCGAATCACCGACTTCCAGCACCGTCAGGCCGTTGCACTTGCCCACGGCGGCGCCGGCGGTGTCGATCAGGATCACCCCGGCGAGCATGTCGTCGAGAATCCGCGCCGACACGCGCCCGGTGCGCGTGGCCTTGGCCTTGAGCGCGCGCTCGATATGCCCGGCATCGGTCATTTCGTCGCCTGCCAGGTGGCGAATGAAGTCCGCCTCGCTGACCAACTGGAACAAATCGCCGATACGCGCCGACAATCGGCCTTGATGTTCCGCCAGGCGTGCGCTGTAGGTCGCCAGCCGCGCCACCGCATCCGACGTCAGCGGCGCCATGCCTTCTTCCGAGGTGCGGGTTTTGAGCAACTGGGCGAACTGCTCCAGGCTTTCGTCGACCATCGGGATGTCTTCGTCGAAATCCACCAGCACCCGGAACATTTCCTGGAAGTCCGGATCGGCATCCTGCAACGCGTAGTACAGCTGGCGCGAGCCGATGATGATCACCTTGACCTGCAATGGGATCATTTGCGGGTTGAGGGTCACGGTGGCCAGGCGACCGAGCTCGCCAAGCGGCGACTCCATCTTCAACTTGCGCGATTGCAAGGAACGCTTGAGTGCATCCCACACAAACGGCTCGCTGAGCATTTTTTCCGCTTCCAGGATCAGGAAGCCGCCATTGGCACGGTGCAATGCGCCTGGGCGCAGCTGACGATACGTGGTGTACAGCGCGCCCTGGTCGGTGCTGTATTCGATACGGCCGAACAGGTTGTCGTAGGTCGGGTGCGGCTCGAAGACCACCGGCGCGCCGCCGTTGACCGGATGGCCCACCACCAGGCTCGGGCAGTACTGCTCTTCCAGCAGCTTGCGGGCCTGGGCGTCGGTCTTGGCGTCGTCGACCAATTGCTCGACCACGGTTTTCAGCAGATACACCTGCATGGCCTGCAGGTAACCGCAGACGGCGGCGTTTTCTGCGTACTTTTCCGACAACGGTGCGAGCAAAGGCTGCAGGGCCAGGGTGATGGTTTCTTCGTTGAACTGGCGCAGTTGATTGTTCGACTCACGCTTCCACTGCGGCAGGCTCGCCAACTCTTCGTTGAGGCGCTCTTCCAGCTCGGAAATATCGGTGTGGAAACGCTCGCGGTCGGCTTCCGGCAGCTGCGAGAACTCGGCCTCGTCCAGGGCCTTGCCATCGAGCATCGGGGTAAACGCGATGTTGGAGCTGTCGCGGTACAGCGCCACGTCTTTTTCCAGGGCCAGGCGTTCGATCACATCCAGGGCCTTGTCGTAACGCTGGTTGAATGCCCGGTCGATCGCGCTTTTGCGCTGTTGATACGTCGGGTGTTCGAAGACGGCCGGGAAGGTCGCCACCAGGTTGTCGACCAACCCGTTGATATCGGCGATGAACGCCGCTGCGGCGCCGCCTGGCAATTCCAGGGCGCGCGGTTCGCGCGGCTCATCGAAATTATTTACATACACCCAGTCCGACGGGGTTTGCAGGCGCTTGCCTTCGGCCCTCAGGTAACGTTTGACGAATGAAAAGCGACCGGTACCGGGTTCGCCCATGACAAACACGTTGTAACCGGGACGTGGCATTGCCACGCCGAACTGCAATGCTTCAACTGCACGTTCCTGGCCAAGCACACCGCGAAAGGGCTCCAAATCATTGGTGGTCGAGAAGCTGAACTGTTCAGCGGAAAAAGGGCGAGTCAGCGCTTCGGGCGCTAGACGCAAGCTGGCAGCAACAGGATCAGGCATCGGGCTTCCTTACATCAGGCGGGGCAGATGGGGGCATTCTGGCTCTCGGTTGCGCGCTCTGGCAAGGCGCGCTTTCGGGAAAGCATAGACAGCACGCGCGGCGTATAAAAAAATCATTCGAGACTGAATGTTTTATAAAAAATCACGGAACCCCAGGAACGTGCCTAAACTCCAAACTGCGCGGGTTGGACTAATAACTGGCCCCTAGGCGCTGCGAAGCGCCTGAACCCTTGTCCATTGGTTTGCACACAAAGAGAACAAAGCTATGAAACGGATCCTTCTTGGTACTCTCTTCACCGTCGTCTCCCTCAATGCAATGGCAGAAGCACCAGGTGGCCCGAACTGCGGTTGGGGCAACATGTTGTTCGAAGGCCAGCGCGGTACTCCGGCCCACTTCCTGGCCTCCACCACCAACGGTACTTCAGGTAACGCCACCTTCGGCATGACCTCGGGCACCAACGGTTGCAGCACCAACAGTTCCCTGACCTACGGCGGCAAGTCCTGGATTGCCATGAATGGCATGATGAACGAGCTGTCCGAAGACATGGCCAAGGGTAACGGCGAAGCGCTGACTACCTACGCCGTGGTACTGGGCGTGGCGCCGGAAGATCGCGAGCACTTCGCGGCTGTGACCCACGAGCACTTCCAGCAGATCTTCAGCAAGGCTGACGTGACCGCTGACGACGTGCACAACAACACCATTGCCGTACTGAAAAGTGATGCCCGTCTGGCGAAATACGCTACCCAGGCTTAAGCTCGACCCACCCGCGTCTTTCGAGGCGCGGGTTTTGTTTTTTCGACCTGCCCCCCTTGGGTCTTTTTTTCAGTCCGACTTAAGTAGCCCCCATGCTCAAACGCCTCGCTTGCCTGGCTTTCTTCGCCTGCGCCCCGCTGCATGCGGCACCGCACCTCGACGATCAACGTTTGCAGCAACTGGCCAATGACCCGTTCTGGCTGTCGCTGGGCCATTACGAAGCCGGCAAGATCAGTGGCTGGCGCAGCTATGTCAGCGACAAGAAATTCTTTCTCGCCGCCGACGGGGCGCATCATCCGGATGCCGAACTCAAGGCCACCGTGGATGCGTTGTATGCACCGGCCAGCCTGGGTGAAAAGCATGTTCAATGCGTTTATCCCGCACGCACCCGCTGGCTCAAGGACCAGTTGCAACTGACCGACCTGCCCGCCGTGGACTGCAAGGAATTCAAACAATGGTTCTCGGACGTCGCGCCCCACAGCGCGGTGATGATTTTCCCGGCGGCGTACCTCAACAGCCCGTCGTCGATGTTCGGCCATACGCTGCTGCGCATCGACCAGGCTGACGTGCAGAGCAACAACACCGCCCTGCTCAGCTACGCGATCAACTTCGGCGCCTATATCGAAGGCTCGGACAACAGCATTCTGTATGCCTGGAAAGGCCTGATGGGCGGCTACCCCGGCCTGTTCGCCCTGGTGCCCTACCAGGAAAAACTCTCCGAATACCGCAGCCTGGAAAACCGTGACCTGTGGGAATACCGCCTGAACCTCACCGAAGTCGAGACCAAGCGCATGGTCGAGCATGTGTGGGAACTCAAGCAGATCCAGTTCGACTACTTCTTCTTCGATGAAAACTGCTCCTATCGCCTGCTGGAATTGCTGCAAGTGGCGCGCCCAGGCCTGCGCCTGACCGAGCAGTTCCCGCTGACGGCGATCCCCACCGACACCGTCAAGGCGGTCAAGGAAGCGGGCCTGGTGGAAAAGATCGACTATCGCCCCTCCCGTGAACGCGAACTGCTGGAACGTGCCAAACCGCTGGACGGCGATGAGCAACAATGGGCGCTCACCATCAGCGATGACCAGCAGCAATTGCAGGCGCCAGCCTTCAAAGCCCTGCCCCGCGACCGCCAAGCGCTGATCATCGACGCTGCCTATCGCCTCGGCCGCTACCGCGCCAACGGCCTGGAGCGCGACACTGCACGCTCTCAGCGCAGCTTCGAACTGCTGCGTGCGATCAACCAGAACCCTGCGCCCGACCTGAAGATCACCCCGCCCGGCCTGCCGGAGAACGGCCACGAATCGCGCACCTGGCAGGCCGGCATCGGCACCCGCGGCGACAAAGCCTTCGGCGAATACGGCCTGCGCATGGCCTATCACGACCTCAACGACAACGCCGAAGGCTTCCCCTTGGGCGCACAAATCGAAATCCTGCAGATGAAACTGCGCCAGTACGAAGGCAATCACTGGCAGTTGCAGCAACTGGACCTGGCCACCATCCGCTCCCTGACCCCACGCAACGCCTTGCTGCAACCCTGGTCATGGCAAGTCACCGGTGGCCTGGAGCGCGTACCGGGTAAACACGACGATGAAACCCTGGTCGCCCACGTCAACGGCGGCGCGGGCGGCACCTGGCAGTTGAGCGACGACATGCTCGGCTTCGCCCTCGGCACGGTGCGCGTGGAACACAACAATGACTTCAGCGAAGCCATCTCCCCGGCGGCAGGGTTCAATACCGGCTTGTTGTGGAAAAACCCATTGGGCAACCTGAGCCTGGAGGCCAAAGGTGATTTCTTCACCAATGGCGAAGTACGGCGCAGCATCAGCCTGAACCAACAGTGGGAATTGTCGCGCAACCTGGGCCTGCGCTTGAGCGCCCAGCGCGAGTACAGCCACTTGTCCACACCAGTGAATGAAGTGATGCTCGAAGTGAAGTGGTATCACTACTGATTCAAGCCGAATGAAAATCAAAAATGTGGGAGGGGGCTTGCTCCCGATGGCGGTGGATCAGTCACCAGATGCAGTGGCTGACATTCAGCAATCGGGGGCAAGCCCCCTCCCACATTTGGTTTGTGTCTAGCCAGAAATAATTTTGCACAGCCAACATCCCGCAGACTCCCCTTTCACACACATCTGACAAATCCCTGACTAGACTTCCCCTATCAGCCGTAAATCGGCCAGGGAGTACGCCATGTGGCGGTCTGCGCTAATGCTGTGTGTAGTGGTGGGGTTGTCAGGCTGCCAATCGACCCACCAGGACTTATTGGCCAAAGGTTATCCGCCCGCCTTTGCCGATGGCTTCGACGACGGTTGCAGCAGCGGTCGCCAGGCCGCTGGGGTGATTACCGGGGAGTTTCGCAAGAACGTGCCCCGCTATCTGAAAGACCGGCAGTACGCCGAAGGCTGGGAAGATGGTTTCCGCCAGTGCAAGGCCATGCGCGAGAACGAGGAGCTGCGGGACTACCAGGACAACCGCAGGGATGACCGCGAGCACGAATGGCAGCAGGAGAAGGATCGCGATGCGGCCAAGGCTTATCGCTCGCAATAGCGCGCCGCGTTAGAAGCGGACGCGGAGCGTCCTGAGCGGCATTCCCGCGCAGAGCGTGGGAACGATCGCGCGGCGAACATGGCCCAAGCTCCATTGAGGGAGAACATCATGAGCCGAGCTTTTGTAAATGAAGACAATGCCGCCGCCCAGGCTGATCAGCCGGTGGAGCGTCAAGTCAGCGAGCAACCCAATCGCTTGACCGCGCAAGGGTTGGCGCAGTTGCAGGCCAAGGTTGCGCAGTTGCAGCAGGAATACAGCACCGAATCCGCCAAGGGCGAAAAGGCGGACAAGCAACGCCAGGCCGACCTTGAGCGGGATCTGCGCTACTTCAACCAGCGGGTACAAAGCGCCCTGGTTGTGGCGCCGGCCATCTCTACCGATAAGGTGCAGATCGGCAGCTGGGTGACCTTCGCCAACGAGCAGGACGAGCAGCAGCGCATCCAACTGGTCGGCGAAGATCAGGCCGATGCCAACGCAGGCTTGATCAACTGGGGTTCGCCCCTCGGGCGCGCATTGCTCGGCGCCCAGGTGGGGGATGAGGTGCTGTGGCAGCGCCCCGTCGGCGATCAGTTGATCGAAGTGCTGCGTATCGAGCCCGGGGTTTAGACGATGCCCTGGGCCAGCATCGCTTCGGCAACTTTGACGAAGCCTGCGATGTTTGCGCCCTTCACATAATTGACCCGGCCATTTTCTTCGCCGTAATGCACGCAGGCATGGTGGATCGACTGCATGATGCTGTGCAGTTTGCTGTCCACCTCGCCGGCGGTCCACAGCAGGCGCATGGCATTCTGCGACATCTCCAGGCCACTGACGGCCACGCCGCCGGCATTCGACGCCTTGCCCGGCGCGAACAGAATGCCTGCCTCGATAAAGATATCCACAGCTTCAAGGGTGGTCGGCATGTTGGCGCCTTCGGCGACGCAGATGCAGCCGTTGCGCAACAGGGCGCGGGCAGCGTCGGCGTCGAGTTCGTTCTGGGTGGCGCAGGGCAGCGCGATATCGCACGCCAGCGCCCAGGGGCTTTGGCCTTGGCGAAATTCCAGGCCAAAACGCTCAGCCAGTTCGCTGATGCGACCGCGCTGCACGTTTTTCAGCGCCAGCAGGGCTGACCATTGCTCCTCGGTCAACCCGCTCTCGGCGTACAGGGTGCCTTCGGAGTCCGACAGGGAAATCACCTTGCCTCCCAGGTCCATCACTTTGCGCGCCGCGTATTGCGCCACGTTGCCCGAACCGGAGATGGCCACGCGCTTGCCTTCGACCCGCTGGCCGCCGCGCTTGAGCATTTCTTCGGCGAAGTACACACAGCCAAAACCCGTGGCTTCCGGGCGGATCAGGCTGCCGCCGTAGGTCATGCCCTTGCCGGTCAATACCGAGGTGAACTGGTTGCTCAGACGTTTGTACTGGCCGAACAGAAAGCCGATTTCACGGGCGCCCACGCCGATATCACCGGCCGGTACGTCCACGTCGGCGCCGATATGGCGGTACAGCTCACTCATGAACGCCTGGCAGAAACGCATCACTTCGCCGTCGCTCTTGCCCTTGGGGTCGAAGTCCGAGCCGCCTTTGCCACCGCCCATGGGAAGCGAAGTCAGGGAGTTCTTGAAGGTTTGCTCGAAGGCGAGGAATTTCAGCACGCCCAGATTCACCGAAGGATGAAAGCGCAAACCGCCCTTGTATGGGCCGATGGCACTGTTCATCTGGATACGGAAACCGCGATTGACCTGGACCTTGCCCTGATCGTCCACCCACGAAACCCGAAAGCTAATCGCACGTTCCGGCTCGCAGATGCGCTCCAGAATGCCCGAGGTCAGGTAGTGGGGGTTGGCTTCAAGAAACGGCCACAGACTGCGCAGGACTTCTTCTACGGCCTGATGGAATTCCGGTTGGTCGGGGTCGCGTTTCTTGAGGTGGGCGAGGAAGGATTCGACGGATTCGTGCATGAAAAGTCTCGGCAAAATGATTGTTGTTAAACAGAGATTGAGCCGGACTTTATCAATTCATTTCGCACCGTGACAGGGCAAAATGTCGCTTTTATGAATTTAAATGGTGCATTTCTATAAATAACTGGCGTATTTCGCCCTGAAACAGGGATTCCAACCCGACACATGCACCAATGAGTGAAAGGTTGGACGACAGCCCCGCGCAGGTGAGGCGGTAGTCATCCGCAGCGGTATCGACATAGACCGGAACGCCACCGGCCAGCTGGATCTGGGTGGGGAAGGTTTCCCAGTACGGCACCGCAACGATGACTTCATCCCCCGGATCGAGCAGCACCATCGCGGCGTTATACAGCGCCTGCTTGGCTCCGGCGGTCACTGCCACTTCATCGGCGACGTAATTCACCCCGCAGCGCTGAGTCACCTGCTGCGCCAGCGCTTGGCGCAGCAGGGGCAGGCCGATGGGCGGCGTATAGCGGTTGCGTGCATTGGCCAGCGCATCGCTCACCGCGGCTTTCATGGCCGGGCAGGCATCGAAGGACAATTCCCCAGCGGCAAAATTGATCACGTTGACGCCGGCTTCTTTCAAGGCATTGGCTTTGCTGCGCATGCTGGACGTGCCCGGTGCGCGCAGACGTTGCGCACGCCGGGACAGCGGCAATGACACGGCAGACGGTTCACTGTTGTTCATTGTTATACCTGCCAGAACACGCTGAAAAATTCGTTCGCCCTACCGGGCCTGAGCCTCCAGCCCTCGTTGAACCCGCCAGGACAGCGGCAAGGTGAGCAACAAGGTGGCGGCCAGCAGCAAAACGGCCAGGGGCACGCCGGTGGCATCCCCCAGGCTGCCGAACAGCACCGGCGCCAAGGCGCCGCCGCCGATGGTGCCGGTGTAGAACACTGCAAAAGCCTGGTCGCGCCTGCCCGGCCCCGCCAGGTCCGGCACCGCGCCGTAGAGCACCGACGACGTGCCATTGAGCACCAGCCCCAGCAGCGGCAACATCACCATCAAACCGGCGTAGGGCAGGTATACCGCCATGACGATCAGCAGCGCCGTGGTGAACTCCGTGACCCACACCGTCTTCATCATGCCGATGCGCGCACCGAGGTAACCGCACAACAGTTTGCCGAAGGCGCCTCCCACGAACAGCATCGTCAGCGCCAGACCGATCCCCGCAGGCCCGGCCCCCTTGGCCTTGAGCAAAAACGGCAGGAACGTGAGAAATCCCATGCGCACCGCGCTGTCCAGCGTGCCGGTCAGGATCAGCGCACGCAGCCCACTCACGGAGCCGGTGCCGCCGCCCGCACGGGTGGCTTTGGGCGGCGCCGCCAAACCTTCGGTGCGCGCCGGAATCAGCCACCACAACAAGCCTGCCGCCAGCAGCCCGAGTACACCCAGCAGGGTGACACTGGCGCGCCAACTGATGACCGCCAGCAACAGGCCGATCAACCCGGGGATCAGGGTTTTGCCGATATCTCCACTGAAGTTGTACTGCGACAGCGCTTGCTTGACGCCCCCGCCCGCCTCCCCGCCCGCCTCGTAGGCATCGGTGATCAACGACGAGGCCAGCGGGTGCTGCGTACTTGCGCCCAGCCCGCCCAGCAGCAGCGCCACCAGCAGCACCGCCAGCCCACCGGCCTGGCCCGCCAGCAGATAGGCCAAGCCCGCCAGCGCAGTGCCGCCCACCAGCAAGCGCTGGCGCCCCCAGCGTGCCGCAGCGCGACTGGCCAGTAACTGGAAGCCGGCCATCATGGCCGCATAGGCACCGCGCAACAGGCCGACCTGGGCGTAGCTGAGGCCGAACTGCGCCTGCCAGATCGGCAACAGCACATAGATCACATCGGTCAGGCCGTCGTGCACGGCATGCGCGCCACAACCGGCCACCAGGGAGCGGCAGCGCACAGTTGCCTGGTCAGGCGGTGACAACGACGGGGCTGCGGTTTGCTTCAGGGTGTTCATCCGGGTCAGTGGCTCTCAGGCAAAACGTATCTTCAGCAACTGACTGCGCTTGATCACGGTGTCAGTCATGTTCACCTCTCATAGTCGATGAAACATCAGGCCGGTTTGCCGCGTTGGCCGGCGATCAGCGCCTGGGTGTCTACCGGTTTCCAGCCCAGCAGGGCGATTGCCAGCGACAACAGTTGAAAGCCTGCGATCAATGCCACGCAGCCCGGCCAGCCCCACTGCTCCCAGAGCAGCGCCGGGGCCACTGCACCGGCGCTGCCGCCCAGGTAATAGCCGGTCAGGTACAGGCCCACGGCGCCGGACTTGTCCTGCCCGGCCGTGGTGGCGATGTACGCATTGGCGCAGGCCTGGGCCAGGAATACGCCGGTCGAGCTCAGGGCCAGGCCCAGCACGATCAGCCACAGGGACGGCAACAAGGTCAGGGCCGAACCGCAGAGGCCGAGCGCCACGGCGCCGCTCAGTAGCTGCGATTGCGGTCGCGATTTGCTCAAGCGACCCGCAATGGGAATGACCACCAGCGCCAGCAGGAACACGGCATACAGTGTCCCCAAGGCTGCTGCGCCCAGGTTGAACGGTGCCTGGCTGAGATACAGCCCGGCATAGGTAAAGGTCGCGACTTGTGAGAACAGCACACAGAAACCGACGCCATAGGCCGCCAGCAAGGGCTTGCGCAGCAGCCAGCGTACCCCGCGCGCGCCCACGCCCCCGACGCCGGGACGCGCCACTGGATTGGCCGGCAGCAGCAACAGGATCAGCAGGCCGACCGCCAGGCTGATCACCGCCAGCAGCTCGAAGGCTTCCCGCCAACCGACATACTGGGTCATGACCCCCGAGACAAAGCGCCCGGCAAACCCGCCGAGTACCGTACCCGCGACGTAGAGACTGGTGATCTCGGTGACAGTCGCTGCGCGCCAGCGGTCGCCGATATAGGCCACGCTGGTGGCGAATACCACCGGGATCAACATACCCTCGATAAACCGCCACACCAGCAGCTCGGCAAAACTGTCCACATAGGCCGTCAGCAGCGCTGGCAGCGCCAACAGCAACGCGGCCACGACAATCACGTTGCGTTGCTCGAAACGCCCGGTCAGGCGCCCGACAAAAGGTGCAGCCAAAGCCACTGCCAGGGTGGTCACCGTAATGCTCCACCCGGCCTGCCGGGCGCTCACCTGGAAGCTTTCGGCAAACACAGGCAGGATGCTCTGGGTCGCGTAGAGATTGAGAAACGCCGCACAGCCACACAGAAACACGGCAAAGCGGGCGTGATGCAGGCGCGGGTTCATGGGACCTCTCGTCTTATTGTCGAGGATCTTTATAGAATGCGCAGCGTGGCGAATACCAATACCGAATTCGGACCGATCAATACCCAGGAAACAGAATGCTTGATCTACGCAAGTTACGTTACTTCCTGACGGTCGCCGAAGAGCTGCACTTCGGTCGCGCAGCCCAGCGCCTGCACCTTGCCCAGCCGCCCCTGACCCGGCAGATCTCGGCCCTGGAAACCGAGCTCGGCTTTCGCCTGTTTGACCGCACCAGCCGCACGGTCACGCTGACCGCCCAGGGCCGGCACTTTCTACCCTATGCCCGCGCGGCGCTGGAGCACGCCCGGCTTGCGCAGGACATTGCCGCCAAGCTGGCCGCCGGCTCGACCGGCCAACTGGTCGTGGGGTTTGCCAGCTCGATCGCGCTGTCGGAGCTGTTCAGCCAAACCCTGCAAGCCTTCGCCCAGCGTTTTCCCGAGGTGCAACTGACCCTGGTGGAAAGCGCTTCCGGCAGCCTGCACGCGCATGTGCTGGACGGCCGCATCGACATCGGCATGAGCCGCCTGCTGCCGGAGCCCGGGCAAACCGACGTCGAGGTGTTGTCGTTGGGGCAAGAACCCCTGGTGGCGGCGCTTTGCAGCGACAACCCATTGGCTGGCCAGGACGAAGTCACCCTCGCCCAGCTCAGCGAGTTCCCGTTGATTCTGTTCCCCAGCGATTACGGTTCAGGTCTCAACGGTTCCATCAAGCACCTGTATCAACGCCACGGCCTGGCGCTGCGCCCGGGCCCTGCGGGGCGCCAGATCACCTCGATCATCGCCTTGGTGGCGGCAGGCCAGGGTGTCTCGCTGGTGCCCCAGTGCACTCGCACCCTGGCCAGGCAAGGCGTGGTCTACCGACCGTTGGCAGACCCCGAAGCCTGGGTCCACCTGCTGATCCTCACGCGCTCACAGTCACGCTCGCTGTTGGTCGAGGCGTTCATGGGGGTGGTCGGTGAATTGCTGCAAGACCGGCCGGCGCAGGCGCCGCTGGCATAATCCGGGCAAAAAAATACCCCTGCGCGAGGGGTATTTTTCTACAGGCTGCTCCGTACAGGCGCTGCCGAGGCGGCGCCTGTTGCCGAATCAGGCCAGTTTCTTGTGGCGTACGCGGTGCGGCTGGGCCGCAGCGTCGCCCAAACGCTTCTTGCGGTCGGCTTCATACTCGGTGTAGTTGCCTTCGAAGAACACCGCTTGCGAATCATCCTCGTACGCCAGGATGTGGGTCGCGACACGGTCAAGGAACCACCGATCGTGAGAGATCACAATGGCGGCGCCCGGGAAGTCCAGCAGGGCTTCTTCCAGGGAGCGCAGGGTTTCAACGTCGAGGTCGTTGGACGGTTCGTCGAGCAGCAAGACGTTGCCGCCTTCTTTCAAGGTCAGGGCCAGGTGCAAGCGACCACGCTCACCACCGGACAGGTCCTTGACGAACTTCTGCTGGTCGCCGCCCTTGAAGTTGAAGCGGCCGACATAGGTGCGCGACGGAATTTCGTAGTTGCCGATACGGATCTGGTCGGAACCGTCGGAAATCTGCTGGAACACCGTCTTGCTGCCGTCGAGGTCGTCGCGGCTCTGGTCCACACAGGCCAGTTGCACGGTTTCGCCGATCTCGATGCTGCCGGAGTCCGGGGTTTCCTTGCCCATCAGCATGCGGAACAGCGTGGATTTACCCGCACCGTTACCGCCGATAACGCCGACGATTGCGCCTTTTGGCATGGAGAACGACAGGTTGTCGATCAACACACGGTCGCCGTAGCCTTTGCTCACGTTCTTGAATTCGATGACCTTGTCACCCAGGCGCGGGCCGGCCGGGATGTAGATCTCGTTGGTTTCGCTGCGCTTCTGGAATTCCTGCGACTGCATTTCTTCAAAGCGCTGCAGACGGGCCTTGGATTTGGACTGGCGGGCCTTGGCGCCTTTGCGCACCCACTCCAGTTCTTCCTTCATGGCTTTTTCATGGGCCGATTGCTGCTTGGATTCGGCGGCCAGACGGTCGGACTTGGCTTCCAGCCAACCGGAGTAGTTACCCTCGTAAGGGATACCGGCGCCACGGTCGAGCTCGAGGATCCAGCCGGCGACGTTGTCCAGGAAGTAGCGGTCGTGCGTGATCGCAACCACGGTGCCTGGGAAGTCGTGAAGGAAGTGTTCCAGCCAGGCGACAGAATCAGCGTCCAAGTGGTTGGTCGGTTCGTCGAGCAGCAACATGTCGGGAGCCGACAGCAGCAGGCGGCACAGGGCCACGCGGCGTTTTTCACCGCCGGACAGGAATTCGACCTTGGCGTCCCACGCCGGCAGGCGCAGCGCGTCGGCGGCGACTTCCAGCTGGCGCTCCAGGTTGTGACCGTCGCTGGCCTGCAGGATCGCCTCGAGCTTGGCCTGTTCAGCAGCCAGCTTGTCGAAGTCGGCATCTTCCTCGGCGTATGCGGCGTAGACCTCGTCCAGGCGGGCCTGGGCGTTCTTGATCACAGCGACCGCTTCCTCGACCACTTCACGTACGGTCTTGGTCGGGTCCAGGATCGGCTCCTGGGGCAGGTAACCGATGTTCAGTTCGGGCATCGGGCGGGCTTCGCCTTCGAACTCGGTGTCGACGCCGGCCATGATTTTCAGCAGCGTGGACTTACCCGAACCGTTAAGGCCGAGCACGCCGATCTTGGCGCCCGGAAAAAAGGACAGTGAAATGTTTTTCAGGATTTCCCGCTTCGGCGGAACAACTTTTCCCAGCCGATGCATGGTGAAGACGTATTGAGCCAAAATGTGGACCTCTTGGAAATGTGAGAACAGGCCTACGTAGCGTCATGGCGCTGTACATAGCATTCGTAATCCTCAAGGTTAACCTAACTGACCGAGCGTATCGAAATCTATCTGTTAGATTAGCCGGCCATGCCCACCAGGTTCCAGGAGACCACGTCCATGCTTGGTGCCATATCCGCACTGGGATTGCTGCTATTAATGCCGGGGCCCACCAACACATTGCTGTTGCGCTCGGGGATACTCACGGGGTTCAGGCGTGCCTGGCCGCTGAGCCTGCTGGAATGCCTGGCCTACTTGGCGCAAATCTCCTTTTGGGGCTACCTGTTCAGCCATATCGGCGACAGTGCGCCGTGGGGGCTGAAAGTGGTGCAGTTCGCCTCGGTCTGTTATTTGATCAGGACTTCATACCTGCTGTGGCGCCATCCCGACGAAACACTCAAATCTGCGCCTGAAGCACGTGTGTCCAAACTGCATTTCTTTATGCTGACGCTGATCAACCCCAAGGGTTTGCTGATCGTTTCGTTCATCGTGCCGATCCAGACGTTTGTTGATTTGTCCTTGTACGTGCAGTTCGTCGCTCAGTTCACACTGGTGGTGATACCGGTGGGATGCACGTGGGTGCTGTTCGGCGCCCGCATCAAACGGGGCGGGTACGCCTGGTTGACATCGCATATCATCAACCGCACGGCTTCTGTGGTTATCAGCCTGTTCACCCTTGCAATCCTGACCCGGCTGGCGGACAGCGTGTTCCACGCCAACGCTGTACTTTAGTCCCGCCAGGCGGGACTGGCACTTTGCCACAACTCAAGGCATGCTAGCCGCCCTCCGGGCGTCCGGCTTATAGTGCACGTCGCGCGCCAGTCCAGCCAAACCGCAGGATTACAGCTTGTCCAAAGTCACGTCGCCTACTCCCTTGCGCGCCGCTCATATAGCGCCGGGAGCGCCCCTGCACGGCACCCTCAAGGGCGCATTGGCGACGCTTGTGCTGATGTTGCTCGCGTTATTGTTCTGGCAACTGCTTGATCAATTGCAGCAAAACCAGAAAAACCAGCAGCAATACACCATCGACTACAGCGCCGACCTGGCCGAGCAGATCAGCCAGAACATGGCCTTGAGCGCACAGATTGCCCTGAATCTGCTGCCGATCGTCGAGCCGCCGCGCAACGCCGAACAACACCAGGCTCTGATCCTCACGTTGCAGCGCTCATTGCCCGAACTGCGCAGCGTCGCCCTGCTCGCCCCCAGCGGCGCATTAATCAGCGACACCGCCAACGACAGCCAGGACAGCGCCCTGCTCCAGGAACTGGTCAAGCGCAGCCACGCCCAATCCTATTACCTGAGCAACGACAACGACGGCAACGTGATTTATCTGTTGCTGCACCAGCCCAGCGGCGGCTCGAAGATGTACTGGGCGCTGCGCCTGGCGCCCACCTACCTGGCCAACCTGACTCGCCAGGATGCCCAGGGCCAGCGCCCGATGTGGGCGATCGAGAACCGCCTGAACCAGCGCGTGGTCAGCCGTGACAACGGCATGCCGGCTCCGTGGGCCGGTGCGTTGACCCCGGACGAATTGAATAAAAGCGTATTGGTCACGCCGTTGAGCAAGAGCGACTGGCAACTGCGCGGGCTGTTCGACCGCAGCGCGGTGCTCGAACAACTGCTGCCGGCGTTTATCGGCAAATGCCTGCTGGGCCTGGCTTTTTCGCTGATCCCGGTGATCGTGTTGCTGAACATGCGCCGCCGTCAGCGCCAGGTGCACGAAGGCCGGCGGCGTTATCAGGATATTTTCGAAGGCACCGGCGTGGCCCTGTGCGTGCTCGACCTTTCGGGGTTTAAGGCGTTCTGCGACAAGACCCAGGTGCAGGGCCGCGAGCAATTGCACGCCTGGTTGCGGGCCAACCCCGCTGAGCGGCGCAAACTGCTCAAAGAGCTGCGCGTGACCGAGGTCAACCAGATGGCGGTGCGCCTGTTGAACGTGGCGTCCTGCGAGCAGGCCTGGGAGCGCCTGATTGACGATTGCCCGAGCAATGCCACGTCTATCGGCTACCAGGTGCTGGAAGCCGTACTGACCCGGCAAAAACAGCTGGAGCTGGAAATCCAGCTCAACGATGTGGCGGGCAATGACCAGTACCTGTGGCTCGTGATGCGTTTGCCGGAACAGCAGGACGACGTCAAGGCGGTGATCCTCAGCATCAGCGATATCACCAGTCGCAAGCTGATCGAGCTGTCGCTGGTCGAGCGCGAGAGTTTCTGGTCGGATGTGGTACGCACCGTGCCCGACCACCTGTATGTGCAGGACGTGATCAGCCAGCGCATGATTTTCAGCAACCATCACCTGGGCCATACCCTCGGCTACGACAAGGCCGAACTGCAGAAAATGGGCGAGTATTTCTGGGAAATCCTGCTGCATCCCGAAGACGCCGAGCATTACCACGACTTGCGTCAACAGCAACGCCAGGTGGCTTACACCACCCAACTGCACTGCCAGCTGCGCTTTCGTCACCGCAATAACCAGTGGCGACGCTTCGACATCCGCGAACAGGCCCTGGCCAGGGACACGTCGGCGGTGGTCACACGGATCATCGGCGTGGCCAAGGACATCACCGATCAGATCGAGGCCAGCGAATCCCTGCGTGACAGCGAACAGCGCTACCGCATGCTGGCCGAAAGCATCAGTGACGTGATCTGTTCCACCGACAGCCAACTGGCCCTCAACTACGTCAGCCCCTCGGTCAACGCCGTACTGGGGTATGACGTGGACTGGGTGTTCAAGAATGGCTGGCAGTCGATCATCGCCAACCCGCAACAGCTCAGCGGTATTTATGGGCTGATGGAACAGGTCAGCCGCGCGGTGGGCAACCCCGAAGCGCTGAACAGCCTGCGCGACGAGGTGCAGACCCAACTGTTCCTGTTCGACTGCCTGCGCGCCGATGGGCGCAAAGTGCCCATCGAGCTGCGCGTGGTGCTGGTGTGGGACGAACATGGCGCGTTTGAAGGCATCCTCGGCGTGGGCCGCGATATCAGCCAGCAGCGCCGCGCCGAAAAAGACCTGCGCATGGCGGCCACGGTGTTCGAACACTCCACCTCGGCCATCCTGATCACCGACCCGGCCGGCTACATCGTGCAGGCCAACGAGGCCTTCAGCCGGGTCAGCGGTTACGCCGTGAGCGATGTGCTCGACCAACTGCCAAACATGCTCACCGTCGACGAACAGCAAGAAGCCCACCTGCGCTACGTGCTCAAGCAACTGCACCAGCACAGCACCTGGGAAGGCGAAGTGTGGCTCAAGCGCCGCAATGGCGAGCACTACCCGGCCTGGGTCGGCATCACGGCGGTGTTCGACGATGAAGGCGACCTGGCCAGCTACGTGTGTTTCTTCAGCGATATCAGCGAGCGCAAGGCCAGTGAACAGCGCATCCACCGCCTGGCCTATTACGACGCCCTGACCCACCTGCCCAACCGCACCTTGTTCCAGGACCGCCTGCACACCGCGTTGCAGTCGGCGGAGCGGCAAAAGTCGTGGGTGGTGTTGATGTTCCTCGACCTCGACCGCTTCAAGCCGATCAACGACTCCCTGGGCCACGCCGCCGGCGACCGTATGCTCAAGGAAATGGCCACGCGCCTGCTCGGTTGCGTGGCCGAAGACGACACCGTGGCGCGGATGGGTGGCGACGAGTTCACCTTGCTGTTGCAACCGCGCGTCAGCCGTGAACTGGCGCTGAACCGCGCGATCACGGTGGCCGAGCAGATTCTGGCCAGCCTGGTGAAGCCATTCGTGCTGGAGGGTCGCGAGTTCTTCGTAACCGCTAGTATTGGCATCGCCCTCAGCCCCCAGGACGGCAACGAGCTGAGCCAGTTGATGAAAAACGCCGATACGGCGATGTATCACGCCAAGGAGCGCGGCAAGAACAACTTCCAGTTCTACCAGGCCGACATGAACGCCAGCGCCCTGGAACGCCTGGAGCTGGAAAGCGACCTGCGCCACGCCCTGGAACAGAACGAATTCGTGCTCTATTACCAACCGCAGTTCAGCGGCGACGGCAAACGCCTGACCGGCGCCGAAGCCCTGCTGCGCTGGCGCCACCCGCGCCGGGGCCTGGTGCCGCCGGGGGATTTCATTCCGGTGTTGGAGGAACTGGGGCTGGTGGTGGACGTGGGCGACTGGGTGATCAGCGAAGCCTGTCGTCAGCTCAAGACCTGGCACCAGAACAAAGTGCGGGTGCCGAAAGTCTCGGTCAACATCTCGGCGCGACAGTTCTCCGACGGGCAACTGGGCACGCGCATCGCCACCATCCTCAAGGACACCGGCCTGCCGCCGGCGTGCCTGGAGCTGGAGCTGACCGAAAGTATCCTGATGCGCGAAGTCAACGAAGCCCTGCAGATCCTCGCCAGCCTGAAAAACCTGGGGCTGAGCATTGCAGTCGATGACTTCGGCACCGGTTATTCGTCGCTCAACTACCTCAAGCAATTCCCTATCGACGTGTTGAAGATCGACCGCACGTTCGTCGATGGCTTGCCCTCCGGCGAGCAGGACGCGCAGATCGCCCGCGCCATCATCGCCATGGCCCACAGCCTCAACCTGGCGGTCATCGCCGAGGGCGTGGAGACCCACGAGCAGTTGGACTTCCTGCGCGAGCATGGCTGCGATGAGGTGCAGGGTTACCTGTTCGGACGGCCGATGCCGGCGAGCCGGTTCGAGGCGCAGTTCAGTAATGATGCGCTCTTCATGTTCGACTGAGATTTTGTGCGGGGCTGATGGCCTCATCGGGGGCAAGCCCCCTCCCACATTGAAATGCATTCCAAATGTGGGAGGGGGCTTGCTCCCGATTGCGGTGGCACATTCACTCACGATTCCAGATGAGCCCCGCTTGTCCGCGACATGATGTCCTTTCATATGCCATCTAAAACCCATTGGGTTAGAATGCCCTCCTTTTCTGCCCCGATCCTTGAGGACCGCCATGTTCAGCCGTGATTTGACTATTGCCAAGTACGACGCCGATCTCTTCGCCGCCATGGAGCAAGAAGCCGTGCGCCAGGAAGAGCACATTGAGCTGATCGCTTCGGAAAACTACACCAGCCCTGCGGTGATGGAGGCTCAAGGTTCGGTTCTGACCAACAAGTACGCCGAAGGCTACCCAGGCAAGCGCTACTACGGTGGTTGCGAGTACGTCGACGTGGTTGAACAACTGGCCATTGATCGTGCAAAAGAGCTGTTCGGCGCCGATTACGCCAACGTCCAGCCGCACGCCGGTTCCCAAGCCAACAGCGCGGTGTACCTGGCCCTGCTGCAAGGTGGCGACACCATCCTGGGCATGAGCCTGGCCCACGGCGGTCACCTGACCCACGGCGCCAGCGTTTCTTCCTCGGGCAAGTTGTACAACGCCGTTCAATACGGCATCGATGCCAACGGCCTGATCGACTACGACGAAGTCGAGCGCCTGGCGGTCGAGCACAAGCCAAAAATGATCGTGGCCGGTTTCTCTGCCTACTCGCAGATCCTGGATTTCCCACGTTTCCGTGAAATCGCGGACAAGGTCGGCGCCTACCTGTTCGTCGACATGGCCCACGTGGCCGGTCTGGTTGCTGCCGGCGTTTACCCGAACCCGGTGCCTTACGCTGACGTGGTCACCACCACGACCCACAAGACCCTGCGCGGTCCACGTGGCGGCCTGATCCTGGCGCGCGCCAACGCCGAGATCGAGAAGAAGCTGAACTCCGCGGTATTCCCGGGCGCCCAGGGTGGCCCGCTGGAGCACGTGATCGCCGCCAAGGCGATCTGCTTCAAGGAAGCGCTGCAGCCTGAGTTCAAGACCTACCAGGAACAAGTGGTCAAGAACGCCAAGGCCATGGCCGGCGTGTTCATCGAACGCGGTTATGACGTGGTGTCCGGCGGGACTGAAAACCACCTGTTCCTGCTGTCGCTGATCAAGCAGGACATTTCCGGTAAAGATGCTGACGCTGCCCTGGGCAAAGCCTTCATCACCGTGAACAAGAACTCCGTGCCGAACGACCCACGCTCGCCATTCGTCACCTCCGGCCTGCGCTTCGGCACCCCGGCTGTGACCACTCGCGGCTTCAAGGAAGCAGAGTGCAAGGAACTGGCCGGCTGGATCTGCGACATCCTGGCGGACCTGAACAACGAAACCGTGATCGACGCGGTACGTGAGAAGGTCAAGGCTATCTGCAAGAAGCTGCCGGTGTACGGCGCTTGATAGCAGTGGTTTGAACAAGAAGCCCGGCTCTTAAGCCGGGCTTTTTTTATGGCTGTTTGAATGTGAAATGCGATCAAATGTGGGAGGGGGCTTGCTCCCGATAGCGGTGGGTCAGTAATAGATAAGTGCCTGACACACTGCCATCGGGAGCAAGCCCCCTCCCACATTTTTTGATCGCATTTCAGGTCAGGGTTGGTGGACCTTGGCGAAACCTTCGCGAATTTTGTCCTCCGGCAACTCATCGGCAATAAACACAATCACGCTCTCCCGTGCCTCGCCTTCGGCCCATTCGGTGTCCCAGTCGAAGCCATAGAGCTTCAGCACGCCCTGAAACACCATGCGTCGCTCTTCCCCGGCAATGTTCAGCACGCCCTTGTAACGCAGCAATTGCTTGCCGTGGTCTTCCAGCAATTCGTTCATGAACTCACTGAGGCGGTCGATATCCAGCGGCTGGTCGGTGCGCAGCACCAGGCTGGAGATGCGGTCGATGGACGGCGCCGCGCTGACCGGGCGCAGGCTCATGCCGGCGTTGAGGTTGAAGCCTCGTACATCGAGCAGTTCGGCCAGGTCGATGGCGCCATGGTCCACCACCCGGATCGGGGCGCGGCGGTTGATGCGGGTCAGGCGTTCGCTGAGGGCGTCGAAGGTGGCATCGTCTACCAGGTCGCGCTTGCTCACCAGCAGGCGGTCGGCAAAACCGATCTGTGCCTGGGCGATGGTCTGGGCCAGGTGTTGCTCGGCGTGGGCGGCGTCCACCAGCGTAATGATGCCGTCGAGGATGTAACGGTCGCGCAGTTCCTCGTCGATGAAGAACGTCTGCGCCACGGGCGCAGGGTCTGCCAGGCCGGTGCACTCGATCACCAGGCGGTCAAAGGCGATCTCGCCGCTGTCCAGGCGCTCAAGCAGCAGGTAGAGGGCTTTGGTCAGGTCGGTGTGGATGGTGCAGCACACGCAGCCGTTGGACAGGGTCATGACTTGCACCGGCTCGGCGCCCAGCAGTTGGGTGTCGATGCCGGCGTCACTGAATTCGTTTTCGATCACGGCGATCTTCAAGCCGTGTTCGGCCTTGAGCAGGTGGCGCAGCAAGGTGGTCTTGCCAGCGCCGAGGAAGCCGCTGAGCACGGTGACGGGAATGGGAGAGGACAAAAGAAATTCTCCTTGAAGAAACACAGAAACAAATGTGGGAGGGGGCTTGCCCCCGATAGCAGTGTGTCAGGCACTCATGTGGCACTGATACACCGCTATCGGGAGCAAGCCCCCTCCCACAAGGGGTGCTACTTTAATTCAGCAGCACTTGGGCCCACCCTTGCCGCCGTAACGGGCTTCCTGGCGTTCCCGGAAGAACGCCTTGTAGTCCATCATCGGCTTGTCCGGGTGTTTGGTTTGCATATGCTCGACGTAAGTGTCGTAGTCGGGCATGCCGACCATCAGGCGCGCGGCCTGACCGAGGTATTTACCGAGGCGACTGATGTCATTGAACATGGGTGCAATCCTCGTTTATGCGTCCGGTACAGCCTGGAACGGGGCTTCTTTATCCGTACGCTCTTTGTTACCCCAGGCGGCAATGCCGACCTTGAGCGCATAGAACAGGATGCTGAACACCACGAACAGGAACAGCGCCGTCAGCGTTGCGTTGGTATAGGCGTTATAGATCACATGCTGCATCTGATCGATGCTCTTGGCCGGGGCCAGGATCTGGCCGTTGGCCAGGGCATCACTGTATTTCTTCGCCAGCGACAGGAAGCCGATCGCCGGGTTGGCGTCGAACAGCTTGATGAAGCCTGCGGTGGTGGTGCAGATCAGCAGCCAGACCGCCGGCAGCAAGGTCACCCAAATGTAGCGCTGACGCTTCATTTTGATCAGCACAACCGTGGCCAGCATCAACGCGATACCCGCCAGCATCTGGTTGGAGATACCGAACAGCGGCCACAAGGTGTTGATGCCACCCAGCGGGTCGATCACGCCTTGGTACAGCAGGTAACCCCACATCGCCACACAACCGGCGGTGGCGATCAGGTTGGCGGTCCAGGATTCGGTGCGTTTGAGCGACGGCACGAAGGAGCCAAGCAGATCCTGCAGCATGAAGCGACCGGCACGGGTACCGGCATCGACCGCCGTCAGGATGAACAGTGCTTCGAACAGGATCGCAAAGTGGTACCAGAACGCCATGGTGTTTTCACCCGGCAGCACACTGTGCAGGATCTGCGCGATACCGACCGCCAGCGTCGGTGCACCACCGGCACGCGCCAGGATGGTGGTTTCACCGATGTCGTGGGCCACGGCCGACAGCGCCTCGGGGGTGATTGCAAAGCCCCAACTGCTGACGGTCTGCGCCACGGTAACAACGTCGCTACCGACGATCGCCGCCGGGCTGTTCATGGCGAAGTACACGCCAGGCTCGATCACCGACGCGGCAACCATCGCCATGATGGCCACGAATGACTCCATCAGCATGCCGCCGTAACCGATGTAACGGGCGTGGCCTTCATTGGCCAGCAGCTTGGGCGTGGTGCCCGAGGAGATCAGCGCATGGAAGCCGGAGACCGCGCCACAGGCGATGGTGATGAACAGGAACGGGAACAGGCCGCCCTTCCACACCGGGCCCGTGCCGTCGATGAACTGGGTGAGCGCCGGCATTTTCAGGTCAGGCATGGTGACCAGGATGCCAATCGCCAGGGCGATGATGGTGCCGATCTTCAGGAAGGTCGACAGGTAGTCACGCGGTGCCAGGATCAGCCACACCGGCAGCACTGCCGCGACGAAACCATAGCCGATCAGCATCCAGGTGATCTGGATCCCGGTGAAGGTGAAGGCCTTGGCCCAGACCGGGTCAGCGGCAATCTGCCCGCCCAGCCAGATCGAACCGAGCAGCAACAGCACGCCGATGATCGAAATTTCACCGATACGCCCCGGGCGGATATAGCGCATGTAGATGCCCATGAACATCGCGATCGGGATGGTCGCCATCACCGTGAAGATGCCCCAGGGGCTCTCGGCCAGGGCCTTGACCACGATCAGCGCCAGCACCGCGAGGATGATGATCATGATCAGGAAGCAGCCAAACAGCGCAATGGTCCCCGGCACGCGGCCCATTTCTTCACGGACCATGTCGCCCAGGGAACGGCCGTTACGCCGGGTGGACAGGAACAGGATCATGAAATCCTGCACCGCACCGGCCAGCACCACGCCGGCGATCAGCCAGAGGGTGCCGGGCAGGTAACCCATTTGCGCCGCCAATACCGGACCGACCAGAGGGCCTGCGCCGGCAATCGCCGCAAAGTGGTGACCGAAAAGGATGTGTTTGTTGGTCGGCACATAGTCCAGACCATCATTGTTGATCACTGCGGGGGTGGCCCGCCGTGGGTCCAGTTGCATCACGTTATTGGCGATGAACAGACTGTAGTAACGGTACGCAACCAGGTAGATGGCCACTGCAGCGACCACAATCCACAAGGCGTTGATCGCCTCGCCGCGGCGCAAGGCCACTACGCCAAGGGCGCACGCTCCTACGATTGCCAGCACCAGCCAGGGTAGATGGCGTAGCAGGCTATTATTATTTTTCATTTTTATATTCCAGCCAGGGTGGACAGAAAGGACAGCCAGCCCGAGTTTAGCGCTGTTGGCCTTAAAGGCCACCCCCCTACGTTGGTCTAGAGCCTTGCCGGCGCAAAAAAAGCAGAAATAACTGCCGAATGATGGCGTAGGGCTACAATTTGGCTATTCGGCATTGCTGGAAAGCTAGAAGCCAACACAGATCAAAATGTGGGAGGGGGCTTGCTCCCGATGGCGGTGTATCAGTGACCTATAAGTGCCTGACACACCGCTATCGGGGCAAGCCCCCTCCCACATTGGTTTTGTGGTGTGGGCGCTACTCAAACAAGGCATCCAAGGCTTGCTCCAGGCGCGTGACCCCAATCACCTGCAACCCCGGCGGCATTTCCTTTGGCGCATTGCCCTTGGGCACGATCGCGCGTTTGAAGCCGTGCTTGGCCGCTTCCTTCAAGCGCTCCTGGCCGCTGGGCACCGGGCGCACTTCGCCCGACAGGCCCACTTCACCGAACACCAGCAGGTCGTGGGGCAATGGCCGGTTGCGCAGGCTGGACATCACTGCCGCCATCAGCGCCAGGTCAGACGCGGTCTCCAACACCTTGACCCCGCCGACCACGTTAAGGAACACGTCCTGGTCGTGGGTCGGAATACCCCCATGGCGGTGCAACACTGCCAGCAGCATCGCCAGGCGGTTTTGATCCAGCCCAAGGGTGACCCGGCGCGGGTTGGCCAGATGGCTGTCATCCACCAGCGCCTGGACCTCCACCAGCATCGGCCGGGTGCCTTCCCACGTTGCCATCACCACGCTGCCGGGGACTTCTTCCTGGGCGCGGGTAAGAAAAATCGCCGATGGATTGGAGACTTCTTTCAGCCCCCGGTCAGTCATGGCGAACACACCCAACTCGTTCACCGCGCCAAAGCGGTTTTTCACCGCCCGCAGCAATCTAAGGCGGCCATCGGATTCCCCTTCGAAATACAGCACGGTATCCACCATGTGTTCCAGCACGCGCGGCCCGGCCAGCGCGCCTTCCTTGGTCACGTGGCCCACCAGGAAGATCGCCGTACCGCTCTGCTTGGCGTAGCGCACCAACAGCGCCGCACTTTCACGCACCTGGGAGACGCCGCCAGGGGCGGATTGCAGTTGCTCGGTGAAAATCGTCTGGATCGAGTCGATCACCATGACCTTTGGCTTCTCGATCCGCGCCGTGGCGATGATGGTTTCGATGCAGGTTTCGGTCATGACCCGCAGTTGGTCCTGGGGCAAGCCCAGGCGACGGGCGCGCATCGCCACTTGTTGCTGGGACTCTTCGCCGGTGACGTACAGCGCCGGCATGCGGCTGGCGATGCTGCACAGCGTTTGCAGCAGGATTGTGGATTTACCGATGCCCGGGTCGCCGCCGATCAACACGACAGAGCCGTCCACCAGGCCACCGCCCAATACCCGGTCCAGCTCACCGGAGGCTGTGGAGAAGCGCGGCACCTCTTCGACGCTGACTTCGGCCAAGGTCTTGATCTGCGCTTGTTGCCCGGTCCAGCCGGTGCGCCCGGCAGGGGCCGCAGCGCCGCCGCTTTCAATCATGGTTTCAGTCAGGGTGTTCCACGCACCGCACTCGCCGCACTGGCCCGCCCATTTGGGAAAGGTCGCGCCGCACTCCGTGCAGCCGTACATGCGCTTGGCCTTGGCCATTCGAGAACCTCCAACCGAAAAACCGCGATGATAGCTCAGCGCGGCGCAGGGGTCCGGATTTCGCCGTTGGCCAAGCGTGAAGCCGTGTTACCGATGGGGTCTTCGGCGTTGAGATCGGCGCCTTTGGCGTTCAATTCGCCCAGCAATTCGACCCGCTTGAACAGCCCGGCGTACATGGCGGCGGTCTGCCCCGCGCCATTGCGTTGGTCAGGGTTACAGTCGGTTGCCAGCAAGCGCTGGGCGATGCTCAGCTCGCCTTTGAAGATGGCTCCCATGAGCGCAGTGTTGCCGCGTTTATCCTGCACGCAGGCATCGGCGCCGGCATTGAGCAAACGCTCCACGAACGGGCCCTGGCCGTGATAGGCGGCGAGGATCAGTGCGGTGTAGCCCTTGTCGTCTTGTGTGTTAAGGCTGTAGCCGGAATCGATAAAGGTGTTGAGCATGTCGACATCGCCACGGCGGGCGGCGTCGAAATAATAATCCTGAAGCTGCGCCTTGAGCGCACCAGGGTCATTGGATGGGGGTTGTTCGGCCAGCACACTGAACGAACAGCAGGCCAGCAGTGCCCATATGAACGTACGCATGATCAAAATCCTTGAGAAATATCCCCTTGTAGGAGCGAGCTTGCTGGCGAAAAACGTCAACGATAACGCGTGCATCCTGGATAAATGCGTTGCCTTTGAGTTCTTCGCGAGCAAGCTCGCTCCTACAGGAGGGCGCGGTTAGTCGCTCAGTTTTTCAGCCAGTGCTTTCACACGAGCCAGGTCGCCCTTGGCCACCTTGGCCACGCCGGTACCGTATTCCGGATCGGCCTTGTAGAGGAACGAGAGAATGATGTGCTTGCTCTCATCATCCGTGGTCGCCAGGGAGCCGCCGAAGTTGTCGATCAGGTCCTGACGCTCTTTCTTGCTGTAGGAGCGATACAAGTCACCGGCCTGCTTGAAGTTCTGCTCACGCTGGATCTTCGCCTGCTGGGTGCTGCCCGACAGCGGCGACTGGCTGTAGCGCGCAGTCTGCGGCTCATCCCGTGGCAGCAGGCGGCTTGGCTGGTAGTTCACGCCGGTGGTGGTCTTGCCGACATTCATCGCGCCGTCCTGGTTACCGTTGTTGACGGTCACCCGTGGTGCGTTGATCGGCAATTGCAGGGCATTGGCGCCCAGGCGGTACATTTGCGTGTCGGCGTAGGAGAACACTCGACCTTGCAACAGGCGGTCTTCCGACGGCTCGATACCCGGCACCAGGTTGGCCGGGGCCATCGCCACTTGTTCGGTCTCCTGGAACACATTGGCCGGGTTGCGGTTGAGCACCATTTGCCCGACTTTGCGCTCCGGCACATTCGGCCAGATCTTGGTGGCGTCCAACGGGTCGAAATCGAACTTGGCCAAGTCTTCAGGTTTCAACACCTGCACGTACAAGTCCCACTTGGGGAAGTCGCCCTTGTTGATGTGGGTGACCAAGTCGTTGGTCATGTGGCTGTAGTCACGCCCTTGCACTTCGGTGACTTGCTTCGGATCAAGATTCTTGAGGCCTTGCAGGCTCTTCCAGTGGAACTTGACGTAGTGCACTTCGCCCTTGGCGTTGATCAACTTGTAGGCATGTACGCCATTGCCGTCCATTTCTCGATAGCTGGCCGGTGTGCCGGAGTCCGAGTACAGCTCGGTCAGTGTACGAGTGGATTCTGGAACATGGGAGAAGAAGTCGAAACGACGCGAGTCGTCGTCCAGGTTAGTGCGCGGGTCCGGTTTGAATGCGTGGACCATGTCCGGGAACTTGATGGCATCGCGAATGAAGAAGGTCGGGAAGTTATTGCCGACCAGGTCCCAGTTGCCTTCTGCCGTGTAGAACTTGGTCGCGAAGCCCCGTGGGTCGCGCAGGGTTTCCGGAGAATGGTTACCGTGGACCACGGCCGAGAAGCGCACGAATACCGGCGTGGCTTCACCGGCGGCGAACACCTTGGCCTTGGTCAGGTCGCTGAGGTTGTCGGTGACGGTGAACGTGCCATGGGCGCCCGTACCACGAGCGTGAACCACGCGCTCGGGGATGCGTTCGCGGTCGAAGCGCTGCAGCTTCTGAATCAGTTGGACATCCTGCAGCAACACGGGGCCATTGGCGCCGGCGGTCTGCGAATTCTGGTTATCCCCAACGTTGGCGCCGTTATCGCGGGTCAGGTTGGCGGCCTGCACGGAGAGGGTCAGCAGGCTGGCGGTCACCAACGCCAGCGCATGGCGCGCGGACACGGGCCTGCGGTTGATTGAAATGTTCATCAAGGTTTCCTCTGGTTTTTTTAGTGCACATTCAGTTGTGCTTGCCAGAGGCTAGTGACCTGCGGGTCAGAAGATAAATAGAAAAACACCACAGGGCCGATTGAGAAAAAAATATGGTAACCCGCTGAAATACGGCGTATTTCGCGCGCGATTGGTGGCACTTTGCAAACTAATTGCGATTTAATGTGTCGATAAAAACCAACAGTGTTAACGGTTGTGTCGCGCGAGCCCGCTACGACTGACTTACACTGACCTCCACCCTTCTCATCTGTAACAAGGAATAACTTATGGGCGTGATCAGTGAGTTCAAGGCCTTTGCGGTCAAAGGTAATGTGGTCGACATGGCCGTCGGTATCATCATCGGCGCCGCGTTCGGCAAAATTGTTTCCTCATTTGTAGGGGACGTGGTGATGCCGCCGCTCGGCCTGTTGATCGGTGGCGTGGACTTCGGCGACCTGGCAATCACGCTTAAAGCCGCGCAAGGCGATGTACCCGCTGTGGTGCTGGCGTACGGCAAGTTCATCCAGAGCGTGGTCGACTTTTTGATCGTCGCCTTCGCCATCTTCATGGGTGTAAAGGCCATCAACCGCCTCAAGCGCGAAGAGGCCGTAGCCCCGAGCTTGCCGCCGACGCCGACCAAGGAAGAAGTGCTGCTGGGCGAGATCCGCGATCTGCTCAAGGCACAGCATGACAAACCGCTCTGAGCTGCGGTTCAACGTAAAAGGCGCCTCGTGAGGCGCCTTTTTTTTACCAGTAGTTTTCCACCGCCACCTGGCCCGGGCGTCGGCTCAGACTCAGTTGCATGTCGCGCTGCTTGAGCAACTGGCGAGTGTCATCGACCATCTGCGGGTTGCCGCAAATCAGCACGCGGGAGTGTTCCGGGGTCAGCGCGACGCCGGCCGCGCGCTCCAGTTCGCCGTTCTCGATCAACGTGGTGATGCGCCCATTCAACGCGCCCGGATGCCGTTCACGGGTGACGATAGGGATGTAGATGAGCTTGTGGGCATAGTCGGCCAGGTATTCACGCGCGCCCAGTTCAGTGATCAGCGATTGGTACGCCAGCTCCTTGGCCTCTCGGGCGCTGTACACCAGGACGATACGCTCGAATTTCTCCCATACCTCGAAATCCTGCAGGATCGACAGGAACGGCGCCACACCGGTACCGGTGCCCAACAGCCACAGGTCACGCCCATCTACAAAGCGGTTCAAGGTCAGGAAGCCGGTGGCCTGGCGCTCCACCAGCAAGGTATCGCCCACCTTAAGGCGGCTTAACTCACTGGTGAACTCGCCCCCCGGAACGACAATGGAAAAGAAATCGAGGTGTTCGTCAAACGGCGAAGACACGATGGAGTAAGCGCGCCATACGGTACTGCCATCCGCCCTGGTGACGCCCAGGCGCACGAACTGCCCGGCGGTAAACCGAAAACCGGCGTCGC
This sequence comes from Pseudomonas sp. R2-37-08W, assembly GCF_003851705.1. Lineage (NCBI taxonomy): Bacteria > Pseudomonadati > Pseudomonadota > Gammaproteobacteria > Pseudomonadales > Pseudomonadaceae > Pseudomonas > Pseudomonas sp. R2-37-08W. The sequence continues at coordinate 4,991,706 of NZ_CP027728.1, forward strand.
GCGTGGTACGCAGGGTGAAGAGGCTGGGGGTCAGCGATTGCACGTCGAGCAAGGTCTGGCGGGTAAATTTCTCAGCACTGGCCGTCATGGGAGGCTCCGTTTTGCACAGGGCCTTAGTGTCCCTCAAAGCAGGCCGCGCAAACACCGTTGATTTGTACTGGCATTACCGCCATCCCAGCAGCGACGATGTTTCAGCGCTATGACAAAAGTGGCAAATCAGCGCCGCGCTGCATCGAACTAAATATTTTGCTATTAACGCACTTGCAGTACACCACAAGTTGAAGCCGAGTCCGCAAGGGATGTCATTTTGATAGCATTTACAAGCTCTTGAAAAAACAAGTCCTCCCCCACTAACGCCTTACAAAAGCTGACTCCGTGTTCAGCGTTGAAGGCCTAAAACACGCCAACAAATAAAAATATTTTAAGGCTCATTTGTAGGACCTCTCCTACACTTGGTTTCGAGCAGCACTGGGATCTGGACGTACCCAAGGCACATGGAAACCTGTGGAGAGTTACCGATGGTCAGATGGCGCAATACACGGCTGCCCAAGCTGGAAGGCGAGAGCGAAATCACCAGCGTGTTTGAAATGGTCGTTAATCACACCTACGAACTGGGGTTTCAATATTGCTCATTTACGATGAGTACCCAGGCCCAAAGCAATCAAACAGAGCCCATTCATCTTAGTAATCATCCAAGTGAATGGAGGAGTCTTTACCAACAAGCGCACTTCTTCGATATCGATCCCGTTGTATCCCATTGTAAAAATAGTGTGCTGCCCCTTGTCTGGAACGAAAAGACCTTCAGTCAGGCGCCTCAGTTGTGGAAATTGGCTCAGTCGTCTGGCGTTCACTTAGGCTGGACCCAAGCGGTCCATGACTTTCAGGGCGTGTTCAGCATGCTGACCCTGGCGCGTGGCAAAGACGAGGTCAGCCCTGAAGAGCTTTACGAAAAAGCCGGCCAGGTATTGTGGCTCTGCCATGCGATGCATGCGGTCGTGGCAAAGAAATACGCCGACGAAACCCATGTCAACGCGCCCAGCAAGTTAACCGCACGCGAAACGGAAGTGCTCAAGTGGTCCGCCATGGGCAAGACCGCTTCCGAGATCGCCGCGATTCTCTGCCTGTCCGAGCGCACGGTAGGCTTTCACATCAGCAGTACCTTCAAGAAATTGGGGGTTCACAATAAGATCCAGGCCGTGCTCAGTGCCTCTAAAGCAGGACTGTTTTAGCCCTGACCAGAAACACCGCATGTCATCGCGGTCAAAAAAAAGTAACATTTACGGCCAATTCTGAGTGTTGATGCTGCCCTTTCAGAGGTTGCTTCGCTGTTCACTCAGACGGTTCCGTCGATTACCCAGAGCCTCTCCCGCCATGCCCCTGCTTGACAGCCCCTTCGCTCAACTCGATTTGATTCGTCAGCCCGAGCAATCCAATGACCCGCTGCAAGCCTTCGATGCCGCCGATGAGTACCTGCTCAGCCACCTCGCCAGCCAGCAACCCAACGCGGCGACCCGTGTGCTGGTGCTCAATGACAGCTTCGGCGCGCTTGCGGCCAGCCTTGAAGGCCGGGTGCAGGTGACCTCCAGCGGGGACTCGTTCCTCGCCGCCCAGGGCCTGGAGAAGAACCTGGTGCGCAACGGCAAAGCGTTTGATGCAGTGACCTTCGTGCCGGCCAGCCAGGCGCCGGTCGGGCCATTCGATCGGGTGTTGCTGCGTGTGCCAAAAACCCTGGCGCTGCTGGAAGAACAGTTGATTCGGCTGCACGGGCAGTTGGCGCCGGGCGCCGAAGTGATCGCCGGGGCTATGCTCAAACACCTGCCACGTGCCGCCGGTGAATTGCTGGAACGTTATATCGGGCCGATGCACGCCACGCTTGCGGTCAAAAAGGCACGGCTGCTGATCGCCACGGTTGCCGATCGCCCTGCGGCAGTATCGCCCTACCCTACCCGCTACACGCTGGATACGCCGGCCATCGAACTGCTCAACCACGCCAACGTGTTCTGCCGCGAAGGCCTGGACATCGGCACGCGCGCTTTTCTGCCGCACCTGCCGAACAACCTGGGCAGCGCCCGCGTGGCGGACCTGGGCTGCGGCAACGGCGTATTGGCGATTGCCAGCGCGCTGCACAACCCCGACGCGCAATACACCCTGGTGGATGAGTCGTTCATGGCGGTGCAGTCTGCCACCGAAAATTGGCAGGCCGCCCTGGGTGAACGCAACGTGATCGTGCGTGCCGACGACGGCCTGGCCGGCCAGCAAGCGCAGTCGTTGGACGTGGTGCTCTGCAACCCGCCGTTCCACCAGCAGCAGGTGGTGGGCGATTTCCTCGCCTGGCGCATGTTCCAGCAGGCGCGGGAAGCCCTGGTGGTGGGCGGCGCGTTGTATATCGTAGGTAACCGTCACCTGGGTTATCACAGCAAATTGGCGCGCCTGTTCCGCGGCGTCGAACAGGTGGCGGCCACGCCCAAGTTCGTCATTCTCAAGGCGCGCAAATAAAAAAAGCCCTGCCTTCTATAGAAGAACAGGGCCGAAAGAGCCGGGCCGCACGGCCCGGATCGGGATGTCAGTGCGTGGTAAGGCCCGCTGCATTCATGAACATGCGCATCAGGCTGGCGACGATGAACAGGGCCAGCACACTGCCGGTCCAGATCATCGCCAACCACCCAAGACGCCGCCACAGCGGCTGTTTCTCGGCCTGTTCGATGTCGTGCAACGAAGGTTTGCCCGCCATGTCGCGACCCTCCTAGTGATAACCGTCTTCGTGGGTGACCTTGCCCCGGAACACGTAGTAGCTCCAGAAGGTGTAGCCCAGGATGAACGGGATGATGAACAGGGTGCCTACCAGCATGAAGCCCTGGCTTTGCGGCGGTGCGGCGGCGTCCCAGATCGACACCGACGGTGGAATGATGTTCGGCCATAGGCTGATCCCCAGGCCGCTATAACCCAGGAAAATCAATACCAGCGTCAGCAGGAACGGCGTGTAGTGCGCATTGCGTGCTACGGCGCGGATCAGCCCGTACATGGTCACCAGTACCAGCACCGGTACCGGCAGGAACCAGAACAGGTTCGGCAGGGTGAACCAGCGCGAGGCGATTTCCGGGTGGGTCAGCGGTGTCCAGATACTGACGATACCGATCACGGCCAGCACCACGAAGGCCAGCGGCCGCGCCAGGTTGTGCATCTGTTCCTGCAACTTGCCTTCGGTTTTCATGATCAGCCAGGTGCAGCCGAGCAGCGCATACGCCACGATCAATGCCACGCCACAGAACATCGTGAACGGCGTGAGCCAGTCCAGCGAGCCTCCGGCGAACTGGCGGTTGACCACCGGAATCCCATCGATAAACGCCCCCAGCGCCACGCCCTGGAAGAACGTGGCCGTCAGCGAACCGCCGATAAACGCCTTGTCCCACAGGTGACGCTTGTGGTCCTTGGCCTTGAAGCGGAACTCGAAGGCCACACCACGAAAGATCAGCCCGATCAGCATCAGGATCAGCGGCAGGTACAACGCCGACAACACCACCGAATAGGCCAGCGGGAACGCACCAAACAGTCCCGCGCCGCCCAATACCAGCCAGGTTTCATTGCCGTCCCACACCGGTGCCACGGTGTTCATCATGACGTCGCGGTCGGTCTTGCCCGGTACGAACGGAAACAGGATGCCGATCCCCAGGTCGAAACCGTCCATGACCACGTACATCATGATCCCGAAAATGATGATCACAGCCCAGATCAGCGGCAGATCAATGCCCATCTCAATTCCCCTTGTGCTGGATGTCGTCGTGGTCGTTGTCGGTGCCATCATCGGCAGCGGACAGCGGACGGGCCGGTGTACGTTTCTGGCCAGGACCACCATGGGTCGGCTCGGTGACTTCTTCTTGAATCACAGGCCCTTTGCGCACCAGACGCATCATGTAACCCAGGCCCGCACCGAACAGCGCGAAGTACACCACCACGAACAGCACCAGGGTGATGGTCATCTGCGCCAGGCTATGCCCGGAGGACGCATCCGCCGTGCGCATCAGCCCGTAGACCACCCACGGCTGGCGACCGATTTCGGTGGTGAACCAACCGGCGAGAATCGCGATCAGGCCGGACGGGCCCATCCACAAGGCCAGGTACAGGAACGGCTTGGACGTATACATCTTGTCGCCCCGGCGCAGCCACAGGCTGAACAACCCGGTGAAAATCATCAGGAAGCCCAGGCCGACCATGACCCGGAACGACCAGAACACCACGGTCGAATTAGGACGGTCTTCAGGCGGGAAGTCCTTGAGCGCCGGCACCTGTTTATCCAGCGAGTGGGTCAGGATCAGGCTGCCCAGGTAAGGAATTTCCACCGCGTACTTGGTTTTTTCGGCCTTCATGTCCGGCCAGCCGAACAGGATCAGCGGCGTGGGTTCATCGCCGATGTTTTCCCAGTGGCCTTCAATTGCGGCGATTTTTGCCGGTTGGTGCTTCAAGGTGTTGAGGCCGTGGAAGTCGCCGATCACCGCCTGGATAGGCGCAACGATCAGTGCCATCCACATCGCCATCGAGAGCATCTTGCGGATCGCCGGATTGTCCTTGCCGCGCAGCAGGTGCCAGGCCGCCGACGAGCCGACGAAGAACGCCGTGGCCACGAAGGCCGCAGTAGCCATGTGCGCCAGGCGGTAGGGGAACGATGGGTTGAAGACCACGGCGAACCAATCGGTGGGGATCACTCGGCCATCAACGATTTCAAAGCCTTGGGGCGTCTGCATCCAGCTGTTGGATGAGAGGATCCAGAAGGTCGAGATCAGCGTACCGATAGCCACCATCACGGTGGAGAAGAAGTGCAGGTTGCGCCCCACCTTGTTCCAGCCGAACAGCATCACGCCGAGGAAACCCGCCTCGAGGAAGAAGGCCGTGAGCACTTCGTACGTCAGCAGCGGCCCGGTGACGGCGCCGGCGAAGTCGGAGAAGCGGCTCCAGTTGGTGCCGAACTGATACGCCATGACCAGGCCCGAGACCACGCCCATGCCGAAGTTGACGGCAAAGATCTTCGACCAGAAATGGTAGAGGTCGCGGTAAGTGTCGTTACGGGTCTTGAGCCACAAACCCTCCAGCACCGCAAGGTAACTGGCCAGGCCGATGGTGATCGCCGGGAACAGGATGTGAAACGAGATGGTGAACGCAAATTGAATTCGGGCGAGATCTAGCGCCTCCAAACCGAACATAAGTCTTCCTCTGTCAGGTAATACCGGTTGCGGGCTCGGAGCCTGCACCCACTGCCCCCACGGATATGGAGTGTGACGAATTTCAATTCGTTTCTTTTTTTACCCGTCACGTAGGGAATCTGGCCTTTCGGCCGCCAGAACAATCCCGGTGCGGGTGTTGATCTGGATCAAGCATCGTTGAAAGAGTAGTCCCATTTGCGCTGCCCGGTTGTGTGGTCTTTTGCCGCGTGACAGCTTGCCTCACCAGGGTTATTGCAACTCTTTGTTACAACATGATGCTAATCTCGCCGTTCCTTTAGGCCCCGATCTGTACTCCCAATGCCCAGTGAACCTGCGTTGCTGTTACGTCACCACCGCCCCTTCATCGCGTTCTGGCTGGCGCGGATCTTTACCGCCAGCGGCTTCCAGATGCTGACCGTGGCCATCGGCTGGAACCTCTACCAACTGACTGGCAATGTGCTGGACCTGGGGCTGGTCGGCCTGGTGGAGTTCGTGCCGCGTGTGCTGTTCATGCTGCATACCGGGCATGTGGCCGATCGCTATGAGCGACGCAAAGTCGCCGCCATCTGCCAGACCGTACAGGCGCTGATTGCCCTGTCCCTGGCCATCGGCGGTCTGACCGGCAACGTGACCCGCGAGATGATCTTCATCCTCGCTTTCCTGCTGGGCGCCGCGCGTTCATTCGAAATGCCCACCACCCAGGCGCTGCTGCCGAGTATCGTGCCCAGCGCGCTGTTCCCCCGGGCCGTGGCCTCGTCGCAATCGGCCCAGCAATTGGCGACGATCGTCGCCCCGGCCCTCGGTGGTTTGCTCTATGCGTTCGGCAGCGTTTGGGTGTACGGCCCGACGGTGGTGCTGTACCTGATCGCCTGCGGCTTGACCCTGAACCTGCCTGCGCGCCAGACGCCGCTGAACAAAGGCAAGGCCACCCTGGATTCGCTGCTGGCCGGGATTCGCTTTATCCGCAGCCGGCCGGACATCCTCGGCGCCATTTCCCTGGACCTGTTTGCCGTGCTGCTGGGCGGCGCCACCGCGTTGTTGCCGGTGTTCGCCAAGGACATCCTGCTGACTGGCCCCTGGGGCCTGGGCCTGTTGCGCTCGGCACCAGCGGTGGGGGCGCTGTTGATGTCGTTGTGGCTGGCGCGTTTCTCGGTGGACCGCAAGGTCGGCCGCGTGATGTTCACCGCAGTCGGGGTGTTCGGCGTGGCGACCATCGCGTTCGGGCTGTCGACCTCGTTCTGGTTTTCCCTGGGGGTGCTGGTGGTGCTGGGCGCGGCGGATATGATCAGCATGGTGATCCGGGCTTCGTTCGTGCAGTTGGAAACGCCGGATGAGATGCGCGGCCGGGTGAGCGCAGTCAACGGCCTGTTTATCGGTGCATCCAATCAATTGGGTGAGTTCGAATCAGGGATCACCGCCCATTGGTTCGGCACCGTGCCCGCCGTCGTCATGGGTGGGATTGGTACGCTGGTGGTGACCGGGGTGTGGATCAAGCTGTTCCCGACCCTGGCGAATCGGGACCGGATGCATGTGCCGGTAGAAGAAAACACCAAGCCCGGTGCATGATTCAATGAGGCAATAAAGGACAATGTGGGAGGGGGCTTGCCCCCGATAGTGGTGGATCAGTCTGCTTATGCTTCGACTGAAACTCAGCCATCGGGGGCAAGCCCCCTCCCACATTTAGATCTCCATCGGTTTGAAAGGATTGCGTCAGAGCACCTTGTCCAGGGTGATCGGGAATTCCCGCACCCGCTTGCCCGTGGCGTGGTAGATCGCATTCGCCACCGCCGCCGCCACCCCGACAATGCCGATTTCGCCCACGCCCTTGGACCCGAGCGCATTGACGATCTCGTCGTGCTCTTCGACAAACACCACGTCAATCTCGCCGATATCGGCATTCACCGGGATGTGGTACTCGGCCAGGCTGTGGTTCATGTAGCGACCCAACTGATGGTCGACCTGGGTCTCTTCGTGCAGCGCCATGCCGATCCCCCACACCACCCCGCCGAGGATCTGGCTGCGCGCCATTTTCGGGTTGACCACGCGCCCGGCCGCAATCGCGCTGACCACGCGACTGACCTTGATGGTGCCCAAGTCTTCATCTACCCGTACTTCGACGAACACCGCCGAGTGGGTCGCCGTGGCATAGCCCTCGCGCTTCTTGTCGGGCTCGCTGTCGATCTGCACCTCAAGCGCGTCCTCGCCGCTGTCCTTGACCAGTTGGGCCAGCGACACACTCACGTCGCCGGTGTGCAGTTGGCCGTCTTCAAAGCGCACGGACTCGGCATCCTGGAACACCGGGTAAGTCTGCCGGGCAACGGCCAGCAGTTTGGCGGTCAAGGCCTCGCAGGCTTGCTGCACGGCGGTGCCGACGGACGACACGGTAAACGAACCGCCTTGCAGCGGCGCGGTAGGCAGTGAGGAATCACCGAGCAAAAACACCACGTCCTCCACCGCCACACCGCTGGCCTGCGCCGCGATCTGGGTCATCACGGTGTAGGTGCCCGTGCCGATATCGGTGGTGGCGCTGCTGACGGTGAGTTTGCCGCTCGTATCGAGGCGCGCCTTGGCGCTGGCTTTCATCTGCATGGCTTCCCATACACCACCGGCCATGCCCCAGCCGATCAACTGGCGGCCGTCGCGCATGCTGCGTGGTTCGGGGTTGCGCTGGCTCCAGCCAAAACGCTCGGCACCTTCGCTGTAACACTCGCGCAGGGCCTTGCTCGACCAGGGCTTGTCTTCATTCTGGTTACGTTCGGCGTAGTTGATCAGGCGCAGTTGCACCGGGTCGATGGCCAGGGCGCAGGCCAGTTCGTCCATGGCGCACTCCAGGCCGATCACACCCAGGGCGGCGCCGGGAGCGCGCATGTCCAGTGGGGTGAAGACGTCCAGCGGCACCAGCTTGTAGGTCAATTGCACGTTATCGCAGTGGTAGAGCATGCCGCTCCATTCCACTACGTGTTCGCTGAAATCCTCGAAGCGCGAAGTCTGGCCAATCGCGGTATGCCCCAGGGCCAGCAAGCGCCCGTTGGCGGCGGCGCCCATCTGCAAGCGCTGCAAGGTGCGCGGGCGGTAGCCGAAGGTGAACATCTGTTGGCGGGTCAGGGTCACGCGCACCGAGCGCTTGAGCGCCAGCGATGCCATCACCGCCAGCGGCAATTGGTACTGCGGGCGCAGGCCCGAACCAAAGGCGCCACCGACGAACGCGGCGAAGATGCGTACCTGGCTCTTATCCAGGCCAAAGACTTTTTGCACATACGCCTGGCAGTTCTGCGGGCCCTGGGTTTTGTCGTGGATATGCAGGGTGCCGTCGGGCTGGTACAGCACGGTGCTGGCGTGGGGTTCCATGGGGTTATGGTGTTCGATGGGCGTGCTGTAGTGCAGATCGAGGCTGGTGGCGGCACCCGCCCATTCGGCCTGGAAGTTGCCACGCGGCCCGGGCGGTGTCTGGGGCGAAGGGTGAGCCGATTGCTGCTGAGCGATCAGGTCGGTTTCGAAATCTTCCGCCGCGTATTCGATGTCGATCAGCGAGCCGGCATGCCGCGCCAGTTCCAGGTTATCGGCGATCACCAGGGCCAGGGGCTGGCCGCTGTAGAGCACGCGGTCGTTATACAGCGGACGGAATGGCGAACCGTCGGCGGCATCCGCATCGGCGAAGGCATCGTCGTAGCTGGCGATTTTCGGGCGATTGAGGTGATGGATGACCTCCACCACACCCGGCAGTGCCAGGGCCCTGGAGGCATCGATGCGCAGGACACGGCCTTTGGCGATGGTGCTCGAGACCACGCTGCCATGCAGCAGGCCGTCCTCGGGAAATTCACCGGCATAACGCGCTTTGCCGGTGACCTTGAGCAGACCGTCGACACGGTCCAGGGGTTTGCCGATGGCGCTCATGGCTGTTCTCCTGCGACCGCAGCGTCGCTCAGTGCACGAATGATTGCGCGGCGCGCCAGCTTGATCTTGAAGCCGTTGTGTTGCAGCGGCTCGGCATCCTGCAGCAGGGCATCGGCAGCATTACTGAAGGTTTCGCGGCTGACGCGGCGGCCTATCAGCGACGCCTCTACCGCGCGGTCGCGCCAGGGTTTGTGCGCCACACCGCCAAGGGCCAGGCGGGCGTCGATGATCTCGTCGCCGTTCAACTCCAACGCGGCGGCAACCGACACCAGCGCGAACGCGTAGGACGCACGGTCGCGAATTTTCAGGTAATGGCTGTGGCGGGCCAAGTTATCGGCAGGCAATTCAATGGCGGTGATCAGTTCGTCGTCGGCCAATTGGTTGTCGCGTTGCGGTGCATCGCCGGGCAGGCGGTGGAAGTCGGCGAACTCGATGACCCGCGCCCCGCCGCGCCCTTCGACATGCACCCGCGCCTCCAGCGCCGCCAGGGCCACGCACATGTCCGAAGGGTGGGTGGCGACGCACTGCTCGCTGGCGCCGAGGATCGCATGGATGCGGTTCAAGCCGGTGCGCGCCGGGCAGCCGCTGCCGGGCTCACGCTTGTTGCACGGCACGGTGGCGTCATAGAAATAGTAGCAACGGGTGCGCTGCAGCAGGTTGCCACCGGTACTGGCCATGTTCCGCAGTTGCGGCGAGGCTCCGGCAAGAATGGCTTGGGACAGCAATGGGTAACGCTGCTCAATCAGCGGGTGCCAGGCCAGGTCGGCATTGCTCACCAATGCGCCGATGCGCAGGCCGCCGTCGGCGGTTTCTTCGATGGCATTGAGCGGCAGCCCGGTGATATCGATCAAGTGTTCGGGGCGGCTGATGTTCTCTTTCATCAGGTCCAGCAGGTTGGTGCCCCCGGCGATGAAGCGCGATGCCGCGCTGCTCAGGTGCACTGCCTCGTGCACGTCGGCCGGTTTGCTGTAATGGAAGGGGTTCATTGCTCACCTCCCCGGTTGCCGCACGCCGGCAGCGCCTCTTCGATGGCCGCGCGGATATTGCTGTAGGCACCGCAGCGGCACAGATTGCCGCTCATCAATTCCTGCACCTGCGCACTGTCGTGGGCGCGGCCTTCGTTGGCCAGGCCGACCGCCGAGCAAATCTGGCCGGGGGTGCAGTAGCCGCATTGGAAGGCATCGTGCTTGATGAAGGCTTGCTGCATCGGGTGCAACTGGTCGCCGTCGGCCAGGCCTTCGATGGTGGTCAGCTCGGCGCCGTCGCACATCACGGCCAGGGTCAGGCAGGCGTTTACGCGCTTGCCGTCACGCAAGACGGTGCAGGCGCCGCACTGGCCGTGGTCGCAGCCCTTTTTGCTGCCGACCAGGTCCAATTGTTCGCGCAGCAGGTCGAGCAAGGTGGTCCAGGGCAACACACTCAATTGGCGATCCTGGCCATTCAAGGTCAAGCGTATCGGGTGGGCGACGAACGGCTGGGCCGCCGCGCCATTGGGGGTCGCGCTCATAAACACCTCACGGGTTGATGTACATCCGCGGCGTTCAGGGAAATCGCCGTCTCAGGGGTACGACTTCCCAGGGTTTTGAGCGTTCAAGCCAATTGATCAGCGGATATTGAGCTGGGCTTTCAGGGTGTTTTGCGGAGGATTGATCGAGGTATTGGTGAATTCGAACCAACCCTGGGCTTGCACGTTGAGGTCAAACACATAGATGTAGCCCATCAGCGTGCCCACGCCGTTACAGGCCTCACTGATGTTGCCCACCTGGCACACCGCCGTGCGCTGCCCGTTCAACTCGGCGCCATTGAAGCGGCCCATCGGGCTGTTGCCCAGGCCGACTTCCATTACCGAGACCTTCGTCGGCCCACGGTGCTCGCACATCTGGGTGGTCTGCACACGGTCCGGAATGGTCTCGCTGCACTTCGCCGATTCGACCTTGAACACCCGGACCTCGCTCAAGGCCGGTGCAGCCGCGCCCCACACCGGTGCCGCGCCGAGCCACAGGCCCAGACAAGGGATCAGAGCTAGACTCCACGCGTTGGCTTTTTTCATGCTGTCGATGACCTGCTGTTGAACGTCGGCGCAGTATGCCTCAAGGCCATGCGCCACACAGCCTCGGCTGCTGGTATGATGCGCCGCTTTTTCCGATCCTCTCTGAAGCCACAAGCGCTTGGCGCAGTTTGTGCTTTGACTTAGAGGTCAACAAATCACGACGCAAGATAGCGTCACAGGGAGCCGGCATGCTGGAAAAGCTGTTTCAACTCAAAGCCCACAACACCAACGTGCGCACCGAGATTCTCGCGGGTATCACGACATTCCTGGCCATGGCCTACATCCTGTTCGTGAACCCGAGCATCCTCGGCGAAACCGGCATGGACAAAGGCGCGGTGTTTGTCGCGACTTGCCTCGCGGCGGCCATCGGTTCGACCGTGATGGGCCTGATCGCCAACTACCCGATCGCCCTCGCGCCGGGCATGGGCCTCAATGCCTTCTTCACCTACACCGTGGTCCTGCACATGGGCCACACCTGGCAGGTGGCATTGGGCGCGGTGTTCATTTCGGCGGTGCTGTTCTTCCTGCTGTCGATCTTCCGTATCCGTGAGTGGATCATCAACAGCATTCCCCTGCCCCTGCGCTCGGCGATTGCCGCCGGTATCGGCCTGTTCCTGGCGCTGATCGCCTTGCACAACGCCGGTATCGTGGTCGCCAATCCGGCCACGCTGGTGGGCCTGGGCGACCTGAAACAACCGGCGCCGATCCTGGCCACCCTCGGTTTTGTGCTGATCGTGGCCCTGGAAGCCCTGGCCGTGCGTGGTGCGGTGCTGATCGGCATCCTGGCGGTGACCATCGTGTCCATTGTGATGGGCTTCACCCCGTTCGGCGGCGTGACCTCGATGCCACCGTCCCTGGCCCCGACCTTCCTGCAACTGGACATCAAGGGCGCGCTGGACATCGGCCTGGTCAGCGTGATCTTCGCGTTCCTGTTCGTCGACCTGTTCGACAATTCCGGCACACTGATCGGCGTCGCCAAGCGCGCCGGCCTGATGGGCAAGGACGGCCACATGCCGAAAATGGGCCGTGCGCTGATCGCCGACAGTACGGCGGCCATGGCCGGCTCGCTGCTGGGTACTTCGACCACCACCAGCTACATCGAATCTGCCGCTGGCGTGAGCGCCGGTGGCCGTACCGGCTTGACCGCCATCGTGGTCGCGATCCTGTTCCTGCTGGCGCTGTTCTTCTCACCGCTGGCGGCCAGCGTACCGGCCTTCGCCACCGCGCCGGCGCTGCTGTTCGTGGCCGTCTTGATGACGTCCGGCCTGGCCGAAATCGACTGGGATGACATTACTGTGGCCGCGCCGGTGGTAATCACCGCCCTGGCGATGCCCTTCACTTACTCCATCGCCAACGGCATCGCCTTCGGTTTCATCGCCTGGACCGCCATCAAGCTGCTTTCGGGCCGCTACCGTGAGCTGAACCCGGCCCTGGTGATTCTGTCGATTCTGTTCGTGATCAAGCTGGGCTGGTTCAACGCATGACTTTCGACGCCGCACACTACACCGCTCAACTGCAAGACAAGGTCACGCGCCTGCGTGACCTGCTGGCACCGTTCGACGCCCCCGAGCCGCAGGTCTTCGACTCGCCGCTGCAGCACTTCCGCCTGCGCGCGGAGTTTCGCCTGTGGCGCGAAGGCGGCGAGCGCCACTACGCGATGTTCGCCCAGGACGACAAGCGCACGCCGATCCTGATCGAAGCGTTTCCCATCGCCAGCCAGCGCATCAACCAGTTGATGCCGCAGCTCAAGGCCGCCTGGCAAGCCAGCGCCGCCCTGAGCCACAAACTGTTCCAGGTGGAATTCCTCACCACCCTGGCCGGCGACGCGATGATCACCCTGTGCTATCACCGCCCGCTGGATGAACACTGGCACACCGCAGCGAACAAGCTGGCGGCTGAGCTGAACGTGAGCATCATTGGCCGCTCCAAGGGCAAGCGCGATGTGATCGGCCGCGACTACGTGGTGGAAAAACTCGAGGTCGGTGGCCGCACCTTCAGCTACCGCCAACCCGAAGGCGCCTTCACCCAGCCCAACGGCACGGTGAACCAGAAGATGCTCAACTGGGCTTACGACGCCCTGGGTGATCGCCCGGACGACTTGCTGGAGCTGTACTGCGGCAACGGCAATTTCACCCTGCCGCTGGCGACCCGCGTGCGTAACGTGCTGGCCACCGAAATCAGCAAGACCTCGGTGAATGCGGCCCTGAGCAACCTCGATGAAAATGCCGTGGATAACGTCACCCTGGTGCGCCTCTCCGCCGAAGAACTCACCGCGGCCCTGAATGAAGTGCGCCCGTTCCGCCGTCTGCATGGCATCGACCTGAAAAGCTACGAATTCGGCAGCGTCTTCGTCGACCCGCCCCGCGCCGGCATGGACCCGGACACCTGCGAACTGACCCGGCGCTTCGACAACATCCTGTATATCTCCTGCAACCCGGAGACGTTGGCGGCGAACATCGCGCAGTTGCACGACACGCACCGCATTACCCAGTGTGCAATGTTTGACCAGTTCCCGTGGACGCACCATATGGAATCGGGTGTGTTGCTGACCCGTCGATAACGCTGTCAGGCTTCATCAGCTCCCACACTGAAATCATGTGTCCGTCGAGTCGCCGGGTTCCAACACTTCCTTGCGCGGCCGGCCGCCCTTCTTGCCATTGGCCCGGGCGGCGGCCGATTTGGCGGCGCTGCGTTTGCGACCGTTTCGGGAGGCTACCAGGCTCGTGGCGAGGTCCATCAGAGGCTGGCTTGTGGCGATAAGACCAGTGATCGAAACATCCAGATCCCGGGCCTCACAGCAAAGCGCCTTGCCGCCGAAACCGACCTCCAATTGCTGGAAGTCCTGCTGCGAAAACGTCTCGAACTCCGGCAGACCGGCCACCGGTAACATGACACGGCTGCCATCGCTGAAGCCAATGGAGATGCAGTCGTCTTGATAGCGCACGTTGCTGGCGTTGGCATACAGACGCTTCAGCTTGCGCCCACGGGCGATTGCCTTGTCGACGTCAGCATCGCTGAGAGGCACGTAGGGTTTGACGTTGGCTTTTACGATTTTCTTCATAATTCAATCTCCACAGAGCCCGGTGCCCTGACCAAGCTCAAAATTGTTTTTTGCCCCACGACATCGTGCCGCGCACGTGCAATCACATAAACACCCCGCCGAATGATCAACCCCGGCAACAACTCACTGGTTTCCCAATCCCAGGAATGGTTCTCCAGGCAAACCGTTTGCAGGTTTTCCCACCAGATCCTGCGTGCCCGCGCCAAGTAGTGCGGCTGCATTATTGCCTCGCGTAATTCCTCCAAGACCGCCTTGGGTGGTCGGCAGCGTTCAGGGTTTACATCCCACAGCTCCACGTCCCCATCCAGAAAACTGAAACGAAAACGCGCATCCCACGCCCTTCCCCTGACATGCACATGGGGCGGGCAATGCTCATCCCTGAGAAATACCGAGATTACATATCCCTTGTAAGCACCTACTCTCATCGTAACCCATCCGTTAGGTTATTTTCTGTCAGGTAACAATTTTCCCGTGCCACCCGACAACCGGCTTCGTGCTCACGAAGCTGCTTCAAAGATTAGTAACGACGAACAAACCGGCGAACGCCAGGTTGTAACCACTCATGCCGACAGCTGGGGTGACTCCGGCCACGCCCGTCACTCGTGTTCACACTGCAATCAGGCGTAACACTTCATCAACAGCTGCCCCTACTGATTAACGGTTCGATAATCGAACAGATTCAGCGACTTCATTTGACCAAATTAACCATCCAGTACATTTTATCCGCATAACCAATAAGAACTGCGGAGACCCCTCTATGCCACCCATTGTGCTGGTGCTCAACGGCCCCAATCTCAACCTGCTCGGTACCCGCGAGCCTGCCACCTATGGCCACGAAACCTTGGCCGACATTGCCGCCCTGTGCGGGCGCAGCGCGGAAAAGCTCGGGCTGACCATCGAGTTTCGCCAGACCAACCACGAGGGCGAACTGCTCGACTGGATTCACGCCGCCCGCGCCCGTTGCGCCGGGATCGTGATCAACCCGGCGGCCTGGACGCATACCTCGGTGGCGATTCGTGATGCGCTGGTGGCCAGCGAAGTGCCGGTGATCGAGGTGCATCTGTCCAACGTGCATGCCCGTGAGGCGTTTCGTCATCACTCCTTTGTCTCGCCCATCGCCAAGGCGGTGCTGGCCGGGTTTGGCAGCCATGGCTACCACTTGGCCCTGGAACATTTCAGCCACTCGTTGAAAGGATGCGCCTGATGAAACCGCGCGTTCTCGCCGGCCTGATCGGCGCCGGCATCCAGGCTTCCCGCACGCCCGCCCTGCATGAACAGGAAGGTGACGCCCAGGGCCTGCGCTACCTGTATCGCCTGATCGACCTGGAAGCGCTGCGCCTGGACAGCCACGCCCTGCCCGAGCTGCTACGTGCCGCCGAGCAGCTTCACTTCACCGGCTTGAACATTACCTACCCGTGCAAGCAAGCGATCCTGCCGTTGCTCGATGAATTGTCCGACGAGGCAAAGGGCATTGGCGCGGTCAACACCGTGGTGTTCAAGGACGGCAAGCGCATCGGCCATAACACCGATTGCCTGGGGTTCGCCGAGGGCTTCCGACGCAACTTGAATGACGTGCCGCGCCAGCGCGTGGTGCAGATGGGCGCCGGCGGTGCAGGCGCGGCGGTGGCGCACGCGCTGCTGGCCGAGGGCGTTGAACAGCTGAGCATTTTTGACCTGGACACCCTCCGCGCCCGCGAGCTTGTGGATAACCTCGCCCGGCGTTTTGGCAACGGTCGTGCCCAGGTCGGCGGCGACTTGACCAACGCCATGGCGGAGGCGGACGGCCTGGTCAACACCACACCAATGGGCATGGCCAAGCTGCCCGGCACACCGGTGCCCGCCGCGTTATTACATGCAGGGTTGTGGGTGGCGGAAATCGTGTATTTCCCATTGGAAACCGAGTTGCTGCGCGACGCACGCGCCTTGGGTTGCCGCACGTTGGATGGCGGCAATATGGCAGTGTTTCAGGCGGTGAAGGCGTTTGAGTTGTTCAGTGGCGAAGCGGCAGATGCAGACCGGATGTTGGCGCACTTTCAGAGCATGGATACGCCACTGTAGAAACCGAAATCCAAATGTGGGAGGGGGCTTGCTCCCGATAGCGGTCTGTCAGCGCAACATGGGGTGGCTGACACACCGCTATCGGGAGCAAGCCCCCTCCCACATTGACCGCGTACAGCCAGTTCTCAAGCTTGCAGATAACGCAACACCGACTCGCAGATCATCTCCCGGTGCCGCTGCTTGATCGCCTCATCCGACAGTTCAATTTGAAAAATCTCACTGAAGGTATGCCGGTTGGATACACGGTAAAAACTGAACGAGTTGATCAACAGGTGCACATCCAGCGGCTCCAACCCTTCACGAAACAGCCCCATTTCAGCGCCGCGACGCAGGGTCTCACCGAGCCCCTCGAGAATTTTGCTGTTCATGTCCTTGATCGTACTGGTGCGTTTGACGTACTCGGCGTTGTGGATATTTTCGATGCTGACAATGCGCACGAAATCCACGTTCTGGTCATGGTGGTCGAAGGTGAACTCCACCAGCCGGCGGATCGCTTCGCGCGGTTCCAGGGCCGTGAGGTTCATGCGGGTCTCGGTGTTGCGAATATCGCCGTAGAGCTTCTCCAGCACCTCGACGTAGAGCTGCTCCTTGCTGCCGAAGTAGTAATAGATCATGCGCTTGGAGGTGTGGATGCGCTCGGCAATGGCGTCCACACGGGCGCCGGACAGGCCCTGCTGAACGAACTCGACAATGGCTTCCTGGAGAATATTCTCGCGGGTTTTTTCCGGATTGTTCTTGCGACTCTTGCGCGGTGCGTCTGACACGGCAGAGAGGTCGGGAGTCAGGGTCATGGTGCGCTCACGGCGTTTTTATGCAGGCCCGATTATGGGCCGAGGCGCTCCCCGAAGGAAGCACCTCCCCACCGTTATAAACGCGCCTGACGCACCGCACCGCTGCGCGACTTGGCCATCGCCGCCAAACGCACCGCCACGTTGGCCGCGCCATAACCGGCATAGCCGTTCTTGCGCTGGATGATCTCGAAGAAAAACCGCCCCTCGAAGGCTTCGGTGTAGACATGAAACAGCTCACCGCCCTGGGCGTCGCGGTCGTACAGCACGTTGTAGTACGCCAGCTCGCTGAGGAACTCATCGTCGAAATCAAAGCGTGCGGCCAAATCGTCGTAGTAGTTGAGCGGGATATCCAACAGCGGCACCCCGGCCTCCTTGGCCCGACGCACCTCGGCGAAAATATCCGCGCAATCGAAGGCAATGTGGTGCACGCCCGAGCCTCGATAGCTCGAGAGTGCGTGGGAAATCGCCGTATTGCGGTTCTCGGAAATATTCAGCGGCAGGCGAATCGAACTGCAGCGGCTGCGCAGTGCGCGGCTTTTGACCAGGCCGTAAGGGTCGGGCAGCACCACTTCGTCATCGGCTTCAAAATCCAGCAAGCTTTTGTAGAACAGCACCCAGCTGTCGAGGCTGTCGGCCGGCAGGGCCATGGCCATATGGTCGATGCGCAGCAAGCCGCCGCTGGCGGTGACGGGTTGCAGGTTGAAATCGGTGTCGTATAGCCCGCCTTCGCTTTGGTCCACCAGGTAAATCAAGCTGCCATCCGGCGCGCGTACGGCCGCCAACTCCAGTTCGTTGGGCCCGACCAGGCCGCGATAGGGCTGGCCCTTGTAGGCCACTGCCCGTTCCAACGCCTTGGCGCTGTCCTTGACCCGCATCGCCGTGGCGCACAGCGACGGGCCATGGGCCTCGAAAAAGTTGTGGGCAAAGGAATAAGGTTCGCAATTGAGGATCAGGTTGATATCGCCCTGGCGCAACAGGCTCACGTTCTTGGAACGATGCTGGCCGGCCTTGGCGAAGCCCAGGCGTTCCAACCAGTGGGTCAGCTTGGCGCCGAGACTTTCATCCACCGCAAATTCGAGGAATTCGATGCCGTCGTACTCGCTGGCCGCCGGGGTCTCGAACAGGATATCCAGCGGCGCGGCGGGTTGTTCCGCCGCCAGGCGCTGGCGGGTTTTCTCTTCCAGGTACAGCAACGAGCGCAAACCATCTGCCGCGTTGGCCCGGGTCGGTGCGGCGCGAAAGCCGTCGTTGAAAATCTCCAGGGACAAGGGCCCGGTGTAGCCACTCTGGATGATCGGCGCGAGAAACCCAGCCAGGTCGAATTCACCCTGGCCGGGGAAGCAGCGAAAATGCCGGCTCCACTCCAGCACATCCATGGCCAGGATCGGCGCGTCGGCCATTTGCACGAAGAAGATTTTGTCGCCGGGGATTTCGGCGATGCCACTCGGGTCGCCCTTGAGCGACAAGGTGTGGAAGCTGTCGAGCAGCACACCCAGGCTGGGATGATCCACCTGGCGCACCAGGTTCCATACCTGCTGCCAGGTGTTCACATGCTTGCCCCAGGCCAGCGCTTCATAGCCAATTCGCAAGCCACGGCGGCCCGCGTGTTCGGCCAGCAGGCTGAGGTCGTCCAGCAGGATGCGCTCATCGCCCACGCAATCGGCCGAGGCATTACTGCACACCAGCACCAGGTCGGTGCCCAGCTCCTGCATCAGATCGAATTTGCGCTCGGCGCGCTCGAGGTTGCGCGCCAGACGATCACGGCGGCAGCCCTCGAAGTCTCGAAACGGCTGGAACAGGGTGATGGCAATGCCCAAATCGGCGCACATCTGCCTGACTTCACGCGGGCTTCCGTCGTAGTACAGCAGGTCGTTTTCAAAAATCTCAACGCCATCAAACCCGGCGGCGGCAATGGCTTCGAGCTTTTCCGGCAGGGTGCCGCTCAACGACACGGTAGCGATGGAACGTTGCATGGGTCACTCCCGGCAATTGTTGTTTATGGCAAATTATTCGCCCACAGCCTACACGCGGCAATTAAAATGTACGAACCGGTTAGTTTTTGGTGCGATTATCGAACACTATGCCCCTTTGGCGAATTGACGACTTTTTAACCACTGCGCACCATCGAACCTGCATCAAGACCCAGAACACACCATAAAAATTTCAAAAACGGGTACGACCTCATGCCTCTGCAAAACTCCGCCCTGGCCGCGCGCCCCGGCACCCCGCACGCCGGCATCGGCGACAAGATCCGCGGCGCCCTGGCCGTGGGTAAAACCCGCTGGGGCATGCTGGCCCTGGTGTTCTTCGCCACCACCCTCAACTACATTGATCGCGCCGCCCTGGGCGTGATGCAACCGATTCTGGCCAAGGAGATGAGCTGGACGGCGATGGACTACGCCAACATCAACTTCTGGTTCCAGGTCGGCTACGCCATCGGCTTTGTGCTGCAGGGCCGCTTGATCGACCGGGTAGGCGTCAAGCGCGTGTTTTTCTGCGCGGTGCTGCTGTGGAGCCTGGCCACCGGCGCCCACGGCCTGGCTACCTCGGCAGTCGGCTTCATGGTCTGCCGGTTTATCCTCGGGCTGACCGAGGCCGCCAACTACCCGGCGTGCGTGAAAACCACGCGCCTGTGGTTCCCGGCCGGCGAGCGCGCGGTGGCGACCGGTATCTTCAATGCCGGCACCAACGTCGGCGCGATGATGACGCCCATGCTGCTGCCGTTGATCCTGCACGTGTGGGGCTGGCAGGCGGCGTTCCTGTGCATGTCGGCGCTCGGGGGTATCTGGCTGGTGTTGTGGGGCTTGAAGTACCACAACCCGGAAGAGCATCCCACCGTTAAACAATCCGAGTTGGACTACGTGCAACAGGAAGTCGAGCCGGAACAACCCCGCGTACCGTTCAGCCGCATCCTGCGCATGCGCGGCACCTGGGCCTTCGCGCTGGCGTACTCGCTGACCGCGCCGGTGTTCTGGTTCTACCTGTACTGGCTGCCGCCATTCCTGAACCAGCAATACAACCTGGGCATCAACGTGACGCAGATGGGCATCCCGCTGATCATCATCTACCTCACCGCCGACTTCGGGAGTGTGGGCGGCGGCATTCTGTCCTCGTTCCTGATCGGTCGCGGAATGAACTCAATCAAGGCGCGGCTGCTGTCGATGCTGTTGTTCGCCTGCTGCATCGTCGGCGTGATCATGGCGGCCGGCTCCAGCCAACTGTGGGTCGCGGTGTTCGCCATCTCCCTGGCCATCGGCGCGCACCAGGCCTGGACCGCCAACATCTGGAGCCTGGTGATGGACTACACGCCCAAGCACATGATGAGCACGGTGTTCGGCTTCGGCGGCATGTGCGCGGCCATCGGCGGCATGTTCATGACCCAGATCGTCGGCCATATCCTCACCGTGACCAACAACAACTACACGCTGTTGTTCACCCTGATTCCGGCGATGTATTTCATCGCACTGGTGTGGATGTACTTCATGGCGCCGCGCAAGATTCCTACGGTAGAGGTGTAATCAACGCCGCCGCTGCTGCCAGGCAGCGGCCAAGCCGCTCATGCAGATCACCCCGATACCGACCACCGTGGTCATGTCGGGGGTATGACTGAACACCAGCCAACCCAACAACCCCGCAAACACGATCTGGCAATAGCCGAACGGCGCCAGCAAGGCCGGCGCCGCGAAGCGGAACGCCTGGGTGAGCATCAAGTGCGCGGTCATCCCGCAGGTGCCCAGCGCCAGCATCATCACCCCATGCCACAGGGTCGGTACCTGCCAGAAGAACGGCACCATCGCACTCATCACCAGGGTGTTGCACAGGCCGGCGAAGAAGTTGCTGGTGGTGGGGCTGTCGTATTGGCTGAGGATGCGCGTGAGCAGTTGGTAGAAGCAGAAGAACAGCGCCGAGCACAATGGCAACAGCACCGCCGGGGTGAACAGCTCACCGCCCGGATGGATGATGATCACCACCCCGACAAACCCGCAGATCACCGCCAGCCATTGGCCACGCGTGACGTGCTCGCCGAGCAGGGGCACCGAGAGCGCGGTCACCAGGATCGGCGCAAGGAAGTTCACCGCCGTGGCTTCCGCCAACGGGATGTAATGCAGCGCCGTGGTGAAGAACAGGCTGGTGCCCAACAAGCACAACGCCCGCACCACCTGCATCCCCGGCCGTTTGCTGCGCAGCACGCGCAGGCCCGATTGCGGCAGGAAGATCCCGGCCATCAGCAAGGTGTGCACCATGTACCGCGCCCACACCACCATCACGATCGGGTAGAACCCGGCCAGGTATTTGGACAGGGCGTCGTGGCTGGAGAACAGGAACGTCGCCAGCACAATCAGCAGGATGCCTTTGAAGGGATGATTGACGCCGGAAAGCGGGGTACTGACAGTCATTGAATTCTCTTGTGTGGCGAGCTGAACACGGTGGCACTCAACCGAAGTAATCTAGCAGCCGGGCATGCGTCTGCCCCAAGAGCATAACCAAACACCGGGCGAACAGCGCACTAAATCAGTGGATTTGAGTCCAACCCAGCACGCGCGCCCCGGCGTTGCACACTTTTTAATCAAGGCCCTGCCGCTATGAAAAAAATCCTGTTTGCGCTGTCTGCCCTCGCCCTGCTCTCTGCCTGCGATAAAACGCCGAAAGAAGGCCCCAAGCCCGCCCCCGCGTCCGTGCAGGCGACCCTGGTACCGGAAACCCCACCCACCGATAAATGGGTGGGCAAGTGGATCGGCGTCGAAGGCTTGAACCTGAACATCGCCAAGGATGACAGCATCGGCCGCGGCCATTACATCCTGACCATGCAATATGGCCTGGATGCCGACGCTTCGGGCACGTTCAAAGGCCAGGCAACCGATGATGGCATCGCCTTCGCCCGCCCGGACGGCCCGCAGGTGCTGCGCGCCGGGGATGGCGCAGCCACTGGCTTGAAATGGCTGGCCGATAAAAAAGACTGCCTGATTGTCGCCAGCGGCGAAGGCTATTGCCGCTGATTACGACCATACTCCATCCATATTTTTGCCGGACCGTTAACAAGAGGATTGCCCATGCTATGGAAAAAAGGCCGACGCAGCGACAACGTGGTGGATGCCCGCGATGACAGCGGCGGTGGCGGCGGTGGCGGGATGCGCTTCGGTGGCGGCAAGGGCCTGAGCCTGACCGCTATCGTGCTGATCGTCGGCATCGGCTGGCTCACCGGCCAGGACCCGATGCAAATCCTCGGCCAATTGACCGGCCAGATGGAGCAGGCGCCGTCGGTCAGCACGCAATCGCGTCAGGCTCCGCCGGCCAACGACGAGCAGGCCGACTTCGTGCGCGCGGTGCTGGGCGATACCGAAGACACCTGGGGCCAGGTGTTCCAGGAGAACGGCCTGGCTTACAAGAACCCGAAACTGATCCTGTTCCGTGGCCGGGTGAACTCCGCCTGCGGGGGCGCCACCTCGGCCAGCGGCCCGTTCTATTGCCCGGCTGACCAGCAGGTGTACCTGGACCTGGATTTCTTCCGTGAAATGTCGCAACGCTTCCAGGCCGCCGGCGATTTCGCCCAGGCGTATGTGATCGCCCACGAAGTCGGGCATCACGTACAAACCCTGCTTGGCATCTCGTCCAAGATCCAGGCCGCGCGCCAGCAGGGTCGGCCGATGCAAGGCGACGGCGGCCTGCTGGTCCGCCAGGAGCTGCAAGCCGACTGCTTTGCCGGCGTCTGGGCCAACCGCGCGCAAAAGCGCCTGAATTGGCTGGAACCCGGCGATATCGAAGAAGCACTGAATGCCGCCAACGCCATTGGCGACGACCGCCTGCAGCAGCAGGGTCAAGGGCGCGTGGTGCCGGACTCGTTTACCCACGGCACATCGGCTCAGCGCGTGCGCTGGTTCAAGACCGGCTTCGCTCAGGGCCAGATTTCCCAATGCGATACCTTTACGGCCAGGAGCCTTTGAGTGAATAAACGGTGGGGCTTATTGCTGGGGTTCTGGGTGTCCTGCTCAACCCTGGCAGCCGACCATGATGCCAAGGTGGCCGGCCTCGATCGCTTTCACCTCGACGCCGGCGACCTCAGCCTGGGCTTGAGCCAGGACTGGCGCCGGCCGCTGCCAGATGTCACTCGTGCACTGATCATCGTGCATGGCCGCCTGCGCAATGCCCCGACCTACCTGCACAGCGGAGAAAAGGCCGCTGAGCAAGCCGGAGCAACAGGCAGCACGTTGGTGATCGCACCGCAGTTTCTGGATGAGTCGGATGTGAAGAACGGCCGTCTGGATCAGCAGTTGCTGCGCTGGAGAGTCGATGACTGGATGGCAGGCGCCGCGTCAACCGGCCCGGGCCAGGTCAGCTCCTATAGCGCCCTTGATCAGATCATCAAGCACCTGGGCAACCGCACCCTGTTCCCGGCGCTCAAGGAAATCGTCGTCGCTGGGCATTCCGGTGGCGGCCAGGTGGTGCAGCGTTTCGCGGTCACCGGCCACCCGCACCCGATGCTGCAGACCGAGGGCATCCGCCTGCGTTATGTGGTGGCCAACCCATCGTCCTACGCCTACTTCAGCCCACAGCGGCCGGTGCCGTTCGAGACGGCGAGTTGCCCGGGCTTCAACGAGTGGAAGTACGGCATGCAAGGCCTGCCGGACTACGCCAAGGGCCAGGGCGCCGAGCAACTGGAGCAGGCTTATGTTTCACGCGATGTCACGTACCTGCTGGGCCAACAAGACACCGACCCCAACCACCCGGCGCTGGATAAAAGCTGCGAAGCCGAAACCCAGGGCGCCTATAGGCTGATTCGTGGGCACAACTATTTTGACGCCCTCAAGCAGCGGCATCCGCAGTTGGGTCACAGGCTGGTAGAAGTACCGGGAGTGGGGCATGACGGGGATAAAATGTTTACCTCGCCCGAGGGCCAGAAAGTCCTGTTCGCACAATAACTGCCGAAACCGGATAAACATGTGGGAGGGGGCTTGCCCCGGTACAAACCGGGGACATCGTTTACATTTCTAACCGGGGACATGGTTTACAGGTTAATACGCATGATCAGGAGGTAACTGATCATGCCCTGGAACCAAGAGTCTCCGATGAATCAACGAATCAGACTGGTCGCTGACTGGCTTTCTGGTAACTACACCAAAAGCCAGCTGGCGCGCCGCTTTAACGTAAGTCGGCCTACCGTCGACAAATGGATCGGCCGGCACAATGGCGATTTAAAGTCGTTAGCCGAACTGTCCCGACGCCCTCACAACAGCCCCAATAAAACCGACGATGAAATCCTGGCCCGTGTGGTGGCGATGAAGGAGGCGCACGATAAATGGGGTCCGAAGAAGCTTCTCGAGCTATTGCGACTTGAAGATCCCTCCATCGCCTGGCCTTCCCCAAGTACAGCAGGCCAATGGCTTGATCGACTTGGGCTCGTCCAAAAGCGGCGCTTCAAGCGCAGACACGGTACTTCCCCTGTAGTAATGCGCGAGGCCAACGAACCTAACCAGACGTGGTGCGCCGACTACAAAGGGCAATTCAAAATGCATAACGCGCAGATGTGCTTCCCTTTGACCATCACAGACCACGCGTCCCGGATGATTTTGGCGTGCAGGGCTCATTCAAAGATCAAGACTGAACCTGTTAAACAAGCCTTTGAGAGACTGTTTCAGGAGTACGGCATGCCCGAAGTTATTCGGTCGGACAACGGTGTTCCGTTTGCCTCTCCTGGCCTGGCAAGAATATCCACGCTGGCAGTTTGGTGGATACGTCTGGGCATCTATCCGGAGCGCACCATGCCAGGAAGACCGGCCCAAAATGGTCGCCATGAGCGGATGCACCGTAGCTTGAAACTGGAGCTGCCCTTAGGAGAAAACTTAATCGAGCAGCAGCTTTTGCTGGAGCATTTCAGGCATGAGTTCAATTACGTGCGCCCTCATGAAGCGCTCGGTATGAAACGTCCGGGAGATTTGTATGTGCCGTCTACCCGGCCTTACCCAGGATGCTTGCCCGATGTGGAGTATCCGTCCGAAATGAAGGTTCGAAGCGTCAGGCAGGACGGGTCCATCAAGTGGAACGGCAAGTTGGTATTTATCAGCGAGGCATTGTCTGGGGAACGGATAGGACTCAGAGAAGCTGAAGATGATGTTTGGGATCTGTACCTATGTGATTATCCCTTAGGGAGATTTGGACGCGGTATGACCCGCGTCCAGGCCTCAAATGTGTAAACGATGTCTCCGGTTTCAGTTGTAAACGATGTCTACGGTTCTACACCCCGATAGCGGTGTAACTGTCAGCAATCCTTTAACTGACAGACCGCCATCGGGGGCAAGCCCCCTCCCACATTTGATCTCTATTGGCTGGACTGGATCATCTGGCGCAATACCGCACAATCCTCGGCATGCCAATCCGCCAACTCCGGCCACGGGTTCTGCGGCAAATTAACCAACACCGTCCGCGTCCCGGCCGCCCGGCCGCAATCCAGGTCGAAGCGGTAATCGCCAACCATCACCATCTCGCTCGGTGTGACATCCCAGGCCGCCGCCAGCTTCAACAAGCCGCCCGGATCCGGCTTGGGCGGCGCGTCCTCACGCCCCAGCACGTCCTCAATGGCAAAACAGTCCGCCAGGCCAATCGCTGCCAGGGTGACATGCGCCAGTTCCTGCGCATTACGCGTCAAAATGCCCAGGCGATAACCGCGTCCGGCCAGCTCGCGCACCAGTTCCACCGCGCCCGCAGCGGCGACTGAACCCAGCGCCAGTTCGCGCTCGTGTTCCAGCAACCAGGCATGTTTGGCCGCCGCGATATCCGCCGGCAATGCGGCAAGGTGCGTGAGAATATCGTCTTCGGCGGGAATCTCCAGCGCCACGCGGATGGCCGCAAAATCATGCACGGCCACCGTGAGGGTGCCGTCCATATCAAACACCCAATGCCGAACGTCGGCCAGGCTCATGCCCAGTCCTTGCGATGACGAATCAAGCCTTCCTGGGTCACCGACGCCACCAGTTGCCCGGCGCGGTTGTACACACTGCCCCGGGAAAAACCTCGGGAATTACCGGCCCAGGGGCTGTCCATGGCATACAGCAACCAATCATCGGCGCGCAGGTCGGCGTGGAACCACAGCGCATGATCAAGGCTGGCGACCTGCATGTCTTTGTGCCACACGGTCTTGCCATGGGGCAGCAGCGAGGTGGTCAACAGGCCGAAGTCCGAGGCGTAGGCCAACAGGTATTTATGCAACGCCGGCGCATCGGCTAGGGCGCCATCGGCACGAAACCACACGTACTTGACCGGGTCGGATGGCTGCGGGTTGAACGGGTCTTTTTCGGTAACAGGCCGCACTTCGATGGGCTTGGGGCACAGCAGTTTGTCGCGCATATGCTCGGGGATCAGGTGCGCACGCTGCTGAGTCAGTTCCAGCTCCGACGGCAGGTTCTCCGGGCCGACCACCACGGGCATGGTGGTCTGGTGTTCGAAGCCTGCTTCGTCGTACTGGAACGAGGTGGTGCAGGTGAAAATCGGGTGGCCCTTCTGGATCGCCGTGACGCGGCGCGTGCTGAAACTGCCGCCGTCGCGCACGCGGTCCACCGAATACACCACCGGCAACGCGGCGTCGCCTGGGCGCAGGAAATAACCGTGCAGCGAATGCACGTGGCGCGCTTCTTCTACAGTCTGGCTGGCCGCCGACAGCGATTGGCCAAGCACCTGGCCGCCGAACAGTTGGCGAAAACCCAGGTCCTGGCTGCGGCCGCGAAAGAGGTTTTCCTCGATCGGTTCCAGGGTCAGCAAGTCCACCAGATCTTCCAATACTTGGCTCATAGAGCAACTCCTAAACTCGATAGGGCATTCCGGGCTGCTTATCCGTGCAGCGTGTCCAACCATTGGGCGCGGGTGATGCGGTATAAAACATGCGGACGCAGCGGGTCATCGGCTGCGACTTTGGGGTGTTCGAAATCTGCCTGCGGATCGTAATGCATACCGATGGCCTGCATGACTTTTTGTGATGGCAGATTGGCTTCGGTGGTGAAGGCGACGACCTCATCCAGGCTCAAGCGATCGAAACCACAACGCAATGCGGTCCAGGCCGCCTCGCTGGCGTAACCCAGGCCCCAGTGCTCGCGGGCCAGACGCCAGCCGATTTCCACCGCCGGGGTAAAATTCGCTTCAAAACTGACGTTCTGCAGCCCGGTGAGGCCGATGAATTCACCGGTGTCCTTACGCTGCAAAGCCCAAAAGCCAAAACCATATTCGGCGAAGTGGCCGCGGATCCGGCCAATCAGTGCAGCGCTTTCCAGGTGGCTCAATTTAGCCGGGAAATAACGCATCACCTGCGGGTCGGCGCACATCTGCGCAAAGGCCTGCAGGTCGCTGTCACGCCATTGGCGCATGATCAGGCGTGCGCTTTCCAATTCCAGTATCGGCTCCATGGGTCCCCTCCCTTGCCATGTGCGTGAGTGTACAGCGCTGGTAAGATCCGACGCAGATTCCAGTCAGAAAATCCCATGCCCTTGCCATTGATCTACCACGATGACTACAGCCCCGAGTTCCCGGCGGACCACCGCTTCCCCATGGACAAGTTTCGCCTGTTGCGCGATCACCTGGTGGACAGCGGCCTGACCGAGGACAGCCGTTTGCTGCGCCCGCAGCTGTGCCCGGCAGAGATTCTGGGCCTGGCCCATGAACCTGGGTATATCGAACGCTATATGAGCGGCGAGTTGTCTCGCGAGGACCAACGGCGCCTCGGCCTGCCGTGGAGCGAAGCCCTGGCGCGACGCACCGTGCGTGCGGTGGGTGGCTCGATCCTCGCGGCGGAGCAGGCGCTGGAGCACGGCCTGGCCTGTCACCTCGCCGGGGGCACCCATCACGCCCACTACGATTACCCGGCGGGCTTTTGCATCTTCAATGACCTGGCCGTGATCAGCCATTACCTGCTGGCCAGCGGCCGGGTCAACCGTGTGCTGATCTTCGACTGCGACGTACACCAGGGCGATGGCACCGCGCGCATCCTGCACGACACACCGGACGCCATCACCGTATCGCTGCACTGCGAAAAAAACTTTCCGGCGCGCAAGGCGCAGAGCGACTGGGACATCCCGTTGCCGATGGGCATGGGCGATGCCGACTACCTCAAGGTGGTGGATGACGCGCTCAACTACCTGCTGCCGCTCTACCAGCCGGACCTGGTGCTGTATGACGCGGGCGTCGATGTACACAAGGACGACGCACTCGGTTACCTCAAGCTGACCGATGCCGGTGTCGCCGCTCGCGATGAAAGCGTCATGCGTCACTGCCTGGGCCGCGACATTCCGCTGATGGGCGTGATCGGTGGCGGCTACAGCAAAGACCGCCCTGCCCTGGCCCGCCGCCACGGCATCCTGCACCACAGCGCGCAGCGCGTGTGGGCGTCATCAGGCTGTCATTGAACTGTGGACGTTACCCACAATGCCTGTGGAACCAGCTGTGGATAACTTGAGCGTAACGGTCTGAAAGCGGTTAGCCGTATGGCTTGTAGGAAAGTGTACGTTTTTTGATCAGGCAGCTACGCCTTCGTCGGGTAGAATGCTCGGCCTATTCACCGCACCGTAGCCCTGCCCATGCCTCAGACTTATCCCCACCCTGTCTCCATCATCGGCGGCGGCCCTGCCGGGCTGATGGCCGCCGAAGTCCTGAGCCGGGCGGGCGTGCGCGTGGAACTGTACGACGGCATGCCTTCAGTGGGGCGCAAGTTCCTACTGGCCGGCGTGGGCGGCATGAATATCACCCACTCCGAAGCCTACCCGGCGTTCCTCTCGCGCTATGCCGAACGCGCGCCGCACATGGCGCCGTTGCTGCGCAGCTTCGGTGCCGAAGCATTGTGCGAGTGGATTCACGGCCTGGGCATCGAAACCTTTATCGGCACCTCCGGCCGCGTATTTCCTACGGACATGAAAGCCGCGCCGCTGCTGCGGGCCTGGCTCAAGCGCCTGCGTGAACAAGGTGTGGTTATCCACACCCGGCATCGTTGGCTGGGGTGGAATGCTGCAGGTGATTTACTTATCCACAGCCCGGAGGGCGAGAAAACCGTGCGCAGCGCTGCGGTGCTCCTGGCCTTGGGCGGCGGCAGCTGGTCGCGCCTGGGCTCCGATGGCGCCTGGCTCAATTTATTCGAAGAGCGTGGCGTGCCTTATGTGCGCCTGCAGCCGAGCAACTGCGGTTTCGAGGTGTCGGCGTGGAGCGACTTGATGGTCAGCAAATTCGCCGGGGCGCCGTTGAAAAACGTCGCCATTGGGCTGGGCGACGCTAAACCTCGCCTGGGCGAATGCGTAGTGACCGCCACCGGTATCGAAGGCAGCCTGATCTATGCGCTGTCGGCGCCGATCCGGGAAACGATCAACCGCGACGGCGCCGCCACCGTGCATATCGATCTGCTGCCGAGCAAGCCGTTGCACAAGGTGCAGGCGGCACTGGCCAAGCCGCGCGGGTCGCGGTCGATGAGCAAGCACTTGCACAGTCAATTGGGCCTGGATGGGGTCAAGGCGGCGCTGTTGCGTGAGCTGGCACCTGCTGAGCACTTCAATGACCCGGCGCAGTTGGCGGTGGATATCAAGGCGTTGCCGCTGACACTGGTCAAGACTCGGCCACTGGATGAGGCCATCAGCACGGCCGGCGGTGTGCCGTTCGAAGCGTTGGATGAGCGGCTGATGCTCAAGCAAATGCCGGGCGTGTTTTGTGCCGGGGAGATGCTGGACTGGGAGGCGCCGACCGGAGGGTATTTGCTGACGGGGTGTTTTGCCAGTGGCCGGGCGGCTGGGCTTGGGCTGTTGGAATGGCTTAATAGCTGAGCTGTGTGGTGGAATCAAAGCCGCCATCGGGGCAAGCCCCCTCCCACATTTTGATTTGTGAATACAGTCAAGTGTGGGAGGGGGCTTGCCCCGATGAGGCCATCAGCCACACCGCAAAATCACTTCTTCTTACGCGGCCCGGTGTTGAAAACCGGCACTTTGCGCACCGGCTTGATCGAAGGCTCCGCCGGCGCCACGTCGCCGCTGTCCACCCATTTGCCCAGGTTGCGCTTACCACCGCCACCCGACGTCTTGGGCTTCTTCGGCTTTTTCGGCTTCTTCACCACCTGCCCACTGGCATCGGTATCCGGCACGCGGTGTTCCGGCTCGAAGTCCGGTTCCATCTTGCGGGTCAGGGTCTGGCGGGTCAGCATTTCGATCGCCGAGAGCATGTTCACTTCATCGGCACACACCAGCGAAATCGCCTCGCCGGTGTTGCCCGCGCGACCGGTGCGGCCGATGCGGTGGATGTAGTCTTCCGCGACGATCGGCAGGTCGAAATTGACCACCAGCGGCAAGTCTTCGATGTCCAGGCCTCGGGCCGCCACGTCGGTGGCTACCAGAATCTGCACGTCGCTGGCCTTGAAGCGGTCCAGCGCACGCTGGCGGGTGGCCTGGGGTTTGTCGCCATGGATGCCGTCGGCGTTGATGCCCAGCCCCTGCAACTTATCCACCAGCGCATCCACGCCGTTGCGGGTTTTGGCAAACACCAGCACCTGCTTCCAGCGGCCCTTGCGCATCAGGTGCACGAACAACTCCGCCTTGCGCTTTTTATCTACCGGCACCACCCACTGTTTCACCGTATTGGCGGCAACGTTGCGCGGGCTGACTTCGATGCTCAGCGGGTCATTGAGCATCTGGCTGGCCAGCAGGCGGATGTCGTCGGAGAAAGTGGCGGAGAACAGCAGGGTCTGGCGCTTTTTCGGCAGCATGCGGTAGATGTTCGCAAGCTCTTCGGAGAAGCCCAGGTCGAGCATGCGGTCGGCTTCGTCCAGCACCAGGGTTTGCAGCTGATTGAGTTTCAGCGCGTTCTGGCGGAACAGGTCGATCAGGCGACCGGGCGTGGCAACCAGAATGTCCACACCTTTGCGCAGCTTCATCATCTGCGGGTTGATGCTCACGCCGCCATACACCGCGTAAGTGGTCAATGGCAGATGTTGGGCGTACTCGGCAACGCTGGCGTGAACCTGCTCGGCCAGTTCACGGGTGGGGCACAGGATCAGCGCACGCGCCGAATTGGCGGAGACGTTCGGCCCTTCCATCGTCAGCAGCTGCAGCAGCGGCAAGGCAAAGCCGGCGGTCTTGCCGGTGCCGGTCTGGGCGGCAGCCATCAGGTCACGACCGGCCAGCACCGCCGGAATGGCTTGCGCCTGCACCGGCGTCGGGGTCTGGTAGCCAAGCGTCTCAAGGGCGCGCAGCAAGGGTTCGATCAGGCCAAGGGAGGCGAAAGTCATGTGTTTACCGTAGGAAAAATTCAGCGCAAGGGCGTAATGCGCGGCAGTTTACCTTATTTCCGCCTTCGGCTTGCGCCACTGCGGCAGGCTGATCAGCAATACGGCACTGATGATCACCAGCATCGCCAGGGCTTCTTCCAGGCCGATGGACTCGCCCACGAACACAATCCCCAGCAACACCGCCACGGCGGGGTTCACATACGCATAGCTGGTGGCCGCCGCCGGGCGCACATGCTTGAGCAGGTACATGTAGGCGTTGAAGGCAATGATCGAGCCGAACACCGTCAAATAGGCCAGGGCCAGCCAGCCTTCCAATGGCGGCATCGCCTGCAAGTGCTCACCCGACACGCCGCTGACGATCAACAATGCCACGCCAGCCACCAGCATTTCAGCGGCACTCGCCATCGCACCCCGGGGCAGTGGCAAGTGACGGCTCCACACCGAACCGAACGCCCAGGAAGCCGCCGCCATCAACAGCAACACCGCGCCCATCGGGCTTGATTGCAGGGTGCTGCCCATATTGAGCATGGCGATGCCGATAATCCCCAGAATCACCCCGGCCCATTCCAGCCGCGTATTACGCGCGCCCCAGAAAAAACCGAACAACAGGGTAAACAACGGCACCGTCGCCACCGCCAACGCGGCCACGCCGGACGACACGCCCATATGTTCCGCTACGCTGACGCCGCCATTGCCCACGGTGAGCAGCAGAATGCCGATCATCCCGGCAGCCTTCCACTGCGCCCACGTCGGCGCGGGCGCGCCACGCCACCTGAGGTAGCCATACATCAACGCGCCCGCCGTGCAAAACCGAATCCCCGCCAGCAACAACGGCGGCCAGTACTCAACGCCGATGCGAATCACCAGGTAAGTGGAACCCCAGATCACATACAACGCAAAAAAGGCGGCGATCAACGGTAAGGGAAAGCGACGTGGGCCAGGCATTGGGCGGCTCTATGGCAGGAGATGGGAGGCTTATTCTAGAAAGGCAGAGGGATAAACATAAGTTACAAAACCCGTTTAAACCGCCCGTACACTTGGTCGTTGAGCTGATCGCAACGCGGAGCGTCGCAAGATGCATTCCCACGCAGAGCGTGGGAACGAGCTGAAAACACCGGTATTTCAGTGGCCAGCAAGACCCATCCCTTTCATTTGCGGGACGTTTCCGAGAGAATCCCACGGCCTTGTTTCCGTCGGATTCGGTAGCTAGTCTCGCCCTGTCATCGAATGTTCGGTGACCGGACGTGCAAGTCCGACGACGGTAATACGCATAGCCTTTACTCTCTACGCCTGGGTTTATCTCAGGCGCTAAGTGTCATGGCAGCTGTACGCGGGAGATCTTCGGATCTACCGGACTCCGTCTCGGTCTTGCACACCTGCGTACTGCTGCCACCCTAATTCGTGTGCAAGCGAACGGGTGCAGCTTCTTACCTGACGGAGAAGTTTCACCATGATCAAAGTCACCCCCGATCCACCCAGGTCCAAAGCCGACTTCCTCAGCGAAGACGCCCTGCTCCACCGTCGCGCCATCGACTACTACCTCAAAGCGTCCGCCCCGGATGCGCCCACTTTTATCCTGAATGACAACCTGAGCTTCGAAGATGCCCTGGCCCATGCGGCGGATCTGTTGCATTGCGCGGTGGAGACGGCACATGCCTCGGGAGAGGTGATGAAGGCGCCGCAGCGGGCGGTGATGCATTTGGTGGAGATGGCGAAGGGGGTGGTGGACCAGGCGTTAGCGTGCACACAGCCTCGATGAACAACACATAACTAATGTGGGAGGGGGCTTGCTCCCGATGGCAGTGGGTCAGCCAGTACATCTGGCGACTGACACTCAGCTATCGGGAGCAAGCCCCCTCCCACATTGGGAACTGCAGTGTTTTTAGAACCCGCGATGTTTCTTCAGGTGCTCATTGATCTTCACCGCCGGGACTTTCTGCAAGGTGCACAGCAAATCGTGTGACAGCTCACGCAGGCCATGGGTCTGGCGCAGTTCTTGGGCCAGGTGCGCGGTGAGGTTGGCGGCCATTTCTGCATCCGCCAGCGCCCGGTGAGCCTTGCCGGTGTGGGGCAGTTGGGCGTAGGTGTTGAGGGTGCCGAGCTTGTGATTCGGCGCCGAAGGCATCAACCGACGAGCCAGCAATAAAGAACAGGCGAATTTCTGCAGGCGGGTGCGGCGGATCAGGCTCAGCTCAAAGTCCCAGAACTTCTGGTCGAACGCGGCGTTGTGCGCCATCAATGGCGTGGTGCCGACGAACTCGTTGACCTCGTTCATCACCCGCTCGGCCGGCGGTGCGCTGCGCAGCATGGCGTTGCTGATGCCGGTGAGTTGTTCAATAAAGCCCGGCACGCGTACGCCGGCATTCATCAGGCTCTGGTAGCGGTCGACGATTTGCCCGCGCTCAAGGATGACCACGCCAATTTCCGTGGCCCGGCAGTGGCTGCTCGGGGTGATGCCGGTGGTTTCAAAGTCGATGACCGCTATACGTTCCAAACCTGTTCCAACTCCGTCTGACAATTGAGTGAGCCACAGCGCTTATTTAAGCAGCAACGCACCTTCGATCGGCACGTAGCGGCTGGCGGCGCGTATCAGTGAGTTGGCCGTCAGCCCCGGCACGCCGTAGGCCACGGCCTGCACGCCATGCTTGTGGATGATGCGGTCGAGCAGCATGTCGAAATCGCCATCGCCGGAGGCCAGCACCACTTCGTCGACGTTCGCGGCGGCGTCCATGATGTCGATGGTGATGCCCACGTCCCAGTCGCCCTTGGCCGAGCCGTCACTGCGCTGGATGTAAGGCTTGAGCTTCACGGTAAAGCCGAGGTTGCGCAGGATCTGCTGGAACTGCTGCTGTTTGCTGTCGCCACGGTCGATGGCGTAGGCGTACGCCTCCACGATCTGCCCATGGGCACTGATATCCGCCCACAGCGCCGCGTAGTTGAAGTGGCAGCCATAGGCCTGGCGAACGGTGTAATAGAGGTTTTGCACATCGGCGAACACTGCAATTTTCTTCACCGCACTTCCTCAATGACAGCCAGGCGCCAGCGCCCGGAAAGGGTGCCAGTATGCCAGCCAAGGGAAGGTTTCCGGGAAAAAATCAGACCGGAGCGCCGTAGCGCCCCGGCCGGGCGTGTCAGACGAAGGAATCGTCATCGCCAAAGGAGGAGGAATCGTCGGAATAATCGCTGTCGGCGAAGCTGTCCGCGTTGTTGCTGCCCCAGCTGTCATTGCCTGCGAATTTCTGATCATCGTTGCCCCAACCACCTTGATCACTGGCGGGCGCCGGTTGTTCGATGATCTCTTCCACCACCTGCGGCTGCTGGTTGTGGTGGAACAGGCTGCTGATGCCTTCGGCGAGCAACACACCACCGGCCACGCCGGCGGCGGTTTTCATCGCGCCACCCAGGAACCCGCTACCCGCTGGCGCGGCGGCGGCCGCTGGTTGCGGCTGTTGATAATTCTGTTGCGGTGCCGGCTGGTTGAAGGCTGGCCGCGCCGGTTCACGCCAGCCGCCGCCCGCGTTGCTCGGCGCAGGCTGTGCATCCCGCGAACCGCCGCCGCCAAAGATGCTCGAGAGAAACCCGCCGCTGCTCGCCGGGGCCGCTGGCGCGGACTTGGCGCGCTGCAGCTCCTCCTGCAATTGCTGGATCTGCTGGGCCTGCTGCTTGTTTTGCGCATCGAGGCTCTGCAGCGCGTGTTCCTGCACCAGCAGCGACTGGGTCATGTAGTAGCCGGCGGCCGGTTGGCGAGTCATGTGTTCCTTGATCCGCGCTTCGGCCTGGGCGTCGCGGGGGGCTGAGTCCGTTTCGGCTTGCTGCAACCGTGAAAACAGTCCGTCGATCAGGGTTTGTTCTTCGCTGTTCATGGCGACCTCGTTAGATTGCCGGTAAAAATCAGGGTCCCGCCTGGCGTCAGGCAAGGTACGCCCTAGTTATGGGGCTGTTACCAATTGTTTCAATGGTCTTTACGCAAGGTTTACGTTTGCTTGCCCACGCCCGCTATCGGTTAAAGTGTGCCTCTGCTTTTTCGGCCTGTGATGACTCTGATGAATCCGCTAGACGTGCTGCGCGACTCCTTCCGCTTCACCCAACGCAACCTGGGCGCCATCGTCCAGCTGTGCCTGCCGCTGGTAATCCTCGAAGCCCTGCTGCAACAAGTGCTCGACCACACGCTGGGCCCGGATGCCTTCAGCGGTTACAGCGTGGTAGTGGGACTGCTGGTGTACCCGTTGTACACCGGCGCGCTGATCCTGTTTCTCGACGCGCGCACCCGTGGCGAGTCGCCACGCACCAAGGACGTGTGGGCCATGGCGCTGGCGATGTGGCCGCGCTTCGCCCTGCTGACCGCCATGAGCACGCTGCTGATTCTGCTCGGGCTGTCGCTGTATTTCCTGCCGGGCCTGTGGCTGATGGTGGTGCTGGCGTTCGCCGAGTACCTTTTGGTATTGCGCGGCATGTCGGCGCTTGAAGCGATGAAGGAAAGCCTGCGCCTGACGCGTGGGCACTTCTGGCGAATCCTGGTGTGCCTGTTGTGCGTGATGACCCCGCTGTGGCTGCTCAAGGGCGCGAGCGTGGCGGCCTATCCCGAACCCGCGCCATTGCTGGGGCTGTTGATGGACAGCGCCCACAGTTTCCTGCAGCTGTTCACCAGTGTGGTGCTGTTCCGTTTATTCATGTTGATCGGTGGCGACGCCGACGTGCGGTGATATGCTCCGTGCCCATCCTGAAACGCACATAAGCCGAGCCGATGACCCGTTTATTGCGCATCACCCTGTTGAGCCTGCTGCTGATTGCGGGCCTGCTGACGGCCCTGGTCTACAGCCTGACCTGGCGCCCCGCTGCCAAGGAAACCCTGCCCGTCAGCTGCGTCGCGCCGCGTGCGCCGACCCTGCTGCCGGGGCAGGCACTCAAGGTGATGACCTGGAACGTGCAATACCTGGCCGGCAAGAACTACGTGTTCTGGTACGACACCGCCGACGGCAGCGGCCCGGACGAGCGCCCCACGGTTGAAGATATGGCCTTCAGCCTTGACGAAGTGGCGCGGGTGATCCGCGACGAACAGCCCGACATCCTGCTGTTGCAGGAAATCGACGAAAGCGCCAAGCCGTCCCATTATCAGGACCAGCTGGCCCTGTTACAGGAGCGCCTGGTGGACCTCTACCCCTGCAGCGCCCAGGCCTTCGACTGGAAAGCTGACTTTATGCCCAACCTGCATATCTTCGGCAGCGTCGGCCGCAAATTGGCGACCCTGAGCCGCTACCAGATCGAACACGCCGAGCGCCTGCAATTGCCAACCCCGCAGGCCAACTTCATCAGCCGCCAGTTCCAGCCCAAGCCTGCCCTGCTGCTGACTTACCTGCCGCTGAGCGACGGTGGCCAACTGGCGGTGCTCAACACGCGGCTGGACGGCGGCATGCCTGGACGCAGTGCCGTGCAGGAGCAAGTACAGGCGACCGTAAAGCTGCTGGACAAACTGGAAGGCCGTGGCACGCCCTGGGTGATTGGCGGGGATTTCAATGCGCTGCCGCTGGGCCAATTCCTGCGCCTGGATGCGCAAAAACGCGGCCAGTATTCGCCGGACAGTGAGCTGCACCTGCTGTGGGACAAATACCCGATGATCCCGAGCAACAGTGAATCCAGCGGGATCGACCGAGAGAAATGGCTGACGCACTTCCCCAATGACCCAAGCCTCGACGGGCCTGATCGTACGCTGGATTACCTGTTTTACAGCGCGCGGATCAAGCGGGTGGCGGCCAAGGTAAGGCAGGAAGACACGTTGCGTATTTCCAACCATTTGCCGGTGATCGGCCGGTTCCTGCTGCCTGCCGCGCAATGACCCCTAGCCTTTCAACACTTAGGCACGCAGCGGCTTAAGCCACTCAAGGCTGGTAACCGTGGTGCCGGATGGACGGTATTCACAGCCAATCCACCCTGGGTAGCCACGCTGCTCCAGCGCCGCGAACAAGGCGGCAAAGTCCATGGTCCCGGTGCCCGGCTCATGACGCCCCGGGTTGTCGGCGATTTGTACATGGACGGTCCTGTCGTAAAACTGCGCCAGCACCCCGGCTGCGTCGCCGGTCAACAGCTGAGCATGGTAAAGATCCAGAATCAGTCCGACACTCGTAAAGGTTTCCAGCACCTGTTGGGCCTTGCTGAAGTCGGACATGTAATAGCCTGGCATCGCCTGCGGGCTGATCACTTCAATCAGCGTTCGCAAACCCTGATCTTCGAGGTACTTGACCGCGTACTCCAAGTTACTTGCATAGGCAGGCGCGCTCTCATCCTGGGGCGTGGTCACGCCAGACATGATGTGCACATCCGGGCAGTTCAGCGCCTTCGCATAGCGGGCCGCCTCGCGCAGCCCATCGCGAAATTCCTGCTCCTTGCCCTGCAAGGCTGCGATGCCCTTGGTAACACCAGCCGGTGCCGCGAACTGAATCAACGGCAGGTTGTATTGGGCCAGGTGGTCGGCGAGCAGGCTTGCGTCGAATTCATAGGGTGACGGGAACTCCACCGCACTGAAACCGGCAGCGGCAGCGGCTTCGATGCGTTGCAGAAAAGGCAATTCGTTAAATTGAAAACCGAGGTGAGCATTGAATTTGAGCATGGGTAAATATCCATCCTGGGAATAAACAAATCATCAGCCTGGAGCCTCCTTCGCGGCTCCAGCGCCACGCTATCGAAAGTGGTCAGTGCAAATACTCATGCTCTTCGTATGGTATTTTCCCACTCCAGTGCGGTGGGGGCATCTGCCCCGACGGGAACGGACTGAAGCTAACCATTCGGAATAAAACCTGTGATCAAGAAAGACCTCGCCCTGCAGTTGGCCCCACGCGTCATCGACATGGTTCGCGCCCGTTCGATGAAAGCCGGTGAGCCCTTGCGCGAGCAGACATTTGCGCAAGCGCTCGGGGTATCGCGCTCGCCTATCCGGCGGGTGTTTGCCTTGCTCGCCGAATGGGACCTTGCCATTCAGGAGCCCAATCGTGGCTACTTCCTCAAACAAGGTGCCGGGCAGATTCTGGAAGCCGCAGTCCCTTGCACCAGCGATCCTTTCGAGGACTTTTACCTGCGTGTGGTCGACGACATCCTGAGCGGGGAAATACCTGCGCACTTTTTCGAAGCGCAGTTGTTGCGGCGTTACGAGGTGCCCCGGGGGCAGTTGCTCAAGGTGCTGAACAGACTGGCCAGCGAAGCCATGGTGGAGCGTAAGCCGGGCCAAGGGTGGGGCCTCAAGGACTTCGTGCATAACACGCAGGCGCACATTCAAAGCTACCGTTTCCGAATGGCCATCGAACCGGCGGCGCTGCTTGAGCCCGGTTATCAGATCAATCACGCCGCGTTTGCCCAGGCCAGGCAACAGCAACAAGCCCTGATCGACGGCGAGATCCAGACTTTGTCCCGCGCGCAACTGTTCCAGGTGGGCGCCCAGTTTCACGAAATAATCGTGCAGTGTTCCGGCAATGTGTTTTTCATCGACGCCATACGCCACCAGAATCAGCTCAGACGCTTTATGGGCTACAAGGCCAACATCGATCGCACGCGTCTGAAGGCGCAATGCCAGGAACACATCCATTTGCTCGACCTCATCGAGTCTGACCGGCGTGAAGAAGCCGCACAGTTTCTCTGGCGCCACCTGGATCAAGTCGGCCGACTCAAGACTGATCAGCGCGTCATGCCAGAAGATAGCCAAATCTAGAGCATCATTGACTGCCCATCAGTGCCGTAGCTTCGCCATTACCTCGTCCAATAACGGGCCAAGCAGCCTAACACAATTGTTTCCTCTCAAAACAGAATACAAAAAATCACCAAACAGTTAATTTTTTCACCGCATATTGTATTTCATTACAACAATAGGCAATCATGCGCGCCGCTCGGACACGGATCCGTATCGAATCGCACAGGGATGGTACGTTTCTGAAAGAGCATGGATATTGCGTCATCAAGCCTCAAGACCACTCTCTGGAAGCCTTTAGGGAGACCGCCGGCAAGTTCGGGCTGATTCAGTTTCATACCAAGTCCGATAAACATGGTGTGGTGGGCGGTGGAGAGCCAATCAACAAGGACTGGCAACGTTTCAAGGATGATTATCACGGCGAACTGTCGAGCGATTTTTTCCCGCATACCGATGGGACATTCTGGTAATGGATAACCTGCGGGTCCTGCATGCCCGGCATAAATTCATCGATGGCAACCAGCAGAGAAAAACAAGAAGGCTGTGGATCGCTGATGACGCAAGCACCACATTCAAAAATATCCTGGATCAGTCCCCAGTGCGCAGGGCCATGCAGCCCTTTGAGAACTACAATATTGCTCAGTCTGAAACCGCCGAGCATTCTTTTATCGAGTACACCTGCGGCATCCACGCCCTATCGAGCAAGTCGTTGCTAAACGCGCATAAGGAATTTGATAGCACGCCTGAAGAGCTTTAAGTCCTTCAAGCCCCCCTGCTGTGATTCCACACTTTCAGGTAAACACCCCAGTCATCAAAAAGACTGGGGAGTTACTTACACTCAAGGCTTTCTAGGTTTGATCCGCGCCGTCGCTTCGGCCACCAACGGATCATCCGGCCAGTAATGCTTGGGGTATCGCCCCTTCAAATCCTTCTTCACCTCGGCATAGGTACTGCGCCAGAAGTTCGCCAGGTCCTGCGTCACCTGCACCGGCCGCCGCGCAGGCGACAACAGGTGCAATTTCACCACCTGGCGCCCGCCGGCAATCCGTGGCGTATCCGCCAGCCCGAACAGCTCCTGCAGGCGTACCGCCAGGATCGGCGGGTGTTCGCTGTAGTCCAGGCGTACTGATGAGCCTGAGGGCACTTTCACATGCTGCGGCGCCAGTTCGTCGAGGCGCTGGGGCAGTGGCCAGGGCAGCAGGTTGTGCAGGTAGCTGGAAATATCCAGGTGGGCGAAATGGCTCAAGCGCGAGACTTTGCCCAGGTAGGGCATCAGCCAGTGTTCCAGGCCCGCGAGCAAAGCGCTGTCGCTGACGTCGGGCCATTCGCTGGTTTTGCCGGCATCGAGCTGGCGCAGCAGCAGGACGCGTGCCTGCCATTGGCGCAGCTCCGGTGTCCAGGGCAACAGCTCCAGGCCCTTGCGCCGGACCAGATCAACCAGGGCCTGGCTGCGTGTGGCCTCGTCGAGGCCGGTGAGCGCTTCACGACTGAGGACCAGCTCACCGACCTTGCGCTGGCGTTCGGCGCGCAATACGCCTTCGCGCTCGTCCCAGTCGAGCTGGTCGACGTTGCGCACTTGCTCGGCCAGCACCGTGTCGAACAGCGCCGGGTCGAAGGCCGTCGCCAGGTAGATGCGTTCTTCACGCTGGCCCTGGCGGCTGCCCAGGTCGGCGATCACCAGCCAGGCGTGTTTCATCAAACTGTCGGCTTCGGCAAACAGTGCGGCGCGCCCATTGGCCAAACGGTATTCGGCGCCACCGGGGCGACGCTGTTGGGCGACGCGGTCCGGGTAAGCCAACGCCAGCAAGGCGCCAAGCCAACGCGGATGATCAGGATCGGCCACCGGTTGGTTGGCCTTGCCTCTTAAATAGCCGCGATATTGGCGGGCCAACTGCTTGGCCCGTTGCACACCACCCTGGGTACCACGGGCGCGCTCTTCGCCGGACAACAGCGCCAGGCGGCTGTGCAAGTCGGCACCGGCGCCGCGCAGGATATCGCGCTCACCCAACAACGCCGCGACATCACAGGCCATCGCGGCGAGGCCCAGGTTCTGTCCGCGCAGCAGCAAGTGGGCGATACGCGGATGGGCCGGCAACTCGGCCATTTTCTGGCCATGGGCGGTGAGTGTTTCGTCATTCAAGGCGCCGAGGCGCACGAGTAAATCCTGGGCCTGGGCGTAGGCGGCGGTCGGTGGCCGGTCCAGCCACACTAACTGCGCGGGCGTGACGCCCCAGCGCGCCAGTTGCAAGGCCAGGCCGGCGAGGTCGGCGGCGAGAATTTCCGCGCTGCCATAGGCGGCCAGCCCTTCATGCTGGTCCTCGGACCACAGGCGATAACACACCCCCGGTTCCAACCGCCCTGCCCGGCCGGCACGCTGGGTGGCGCTGGCGCGGGAGATGCGCTGGGTGTCGAGGCGCGTCATGCCGCTGCCGGGGTCGAAGCGTGGCACCCGCGCCAGCCCGGCGTCGATGACCACGCGCACGCCGTTGATGGTCAGGCTGGTCTCGGCAATGTTAGTGGCCAGTACCACTTTGCGTTGATCGGCCGGCGCCGGGTCGATGGCGGCGCGCTGGGCGTTGAGGTCGAGCTCGCCGTGCAGCGGGCACAGCAAAACGGTGGGGTGATCCCCCAAGGCGTCGGCCAGTTGTTGATGCACCCGGCGAATCTCCGCCTGCCCCGGCAGAAACACCAGCACGCTGCCGGTCTCGTCATGCAGGGCCTCAAGGATTGTCTGCACCACGCGCGGCTCGATAAATTCCCCGGCCTGATACGGCCGCCCCCAGCGCATCTGCACCGGGAACATGCGCCCTTCGCTGCGCAGGATCGGCGCATTATCCAGCAGCTCGGCCAGGCGCTCGCCTTCAAGGGTGGCGGACATCAGCAGGATTTTCAGCGGTTGGTCGTCGCGAAACAGCTCGCGGCCGTTGAGGCTCAGGGCCAGCGCCAGGTCGGCGTCGAGGCTGCGCTCGTGGAATTCGTCAAAGATCAGCAGGCCCACGCCGTCCAGCGCCGGGTCGTCCTGCAGGCGCCGGGTGAGGATGCCTTCGGTGACCACTTCTATGCGGGTAGTGGGGCCGACCTTGCTGTCGAGGCGAATGCGGTAGCCGACCGTTTCACCGACCTTCTCGCCCAACTCGCTGGCCAGGCGCTCGGCAGCGGCCCGCGCGGCGAGGCGCCGGGGTTCGAGCATCAGGATGGTTTGCCCGGCGAGCCACGGCTCATTCAACAAGGCCAGGGGCACGCGGGTGGTTTTACCGGCGCCGGGGGGCGCTTCCAGCACGGCTTCATGGCGAATCGCCAAGGCGTCACGCAGGGCGGGTAAAACATCATCAATCGGCAGCGAATTCATACTGGCTCCAAAGCAGAGCGGCGAGTATAACGGCGAACTGCCGGATGCTTGCGCGGGTCTGAATAACATCGCTCCCATACTGAGATCGTTCCCACGCTCTGCGTGGGAATACCGCCCGGAACGCTCCGCGTTCCAATACCTGCGCAAGTTGACGCAAAGCGTCACGGCATGCATTCCCACGCAGAGCGTGGGAACGATCAGGCAGTGCGATATAGTCATTTATCAATAGTGTTCAGGAGAGTTTTATGCGTATCGCTTCCCGTGTCATTGGCGGCGTCTTGGCCGTCACCCTGCTGAGCCAACTCACCGCCTGCGGTTCGATTTTCTACCCGGATCGCCGTGGCCAGATCGACGGCAAGATCGACCCGGCGATTGCCGTGCTCGATGCGGTCGGCTTGCTGTTCTATGTGATCCCCGGCCTGATCGCGTTCGGCGTCGACTTCGCCACGGGGGCGATCTACTTCGAACCGGGCAAGACCGCCCAGGTCGCGCCGGAAAAACTGCACGAAGCCATCGG
Source organism: Pseudomonas sp. R2-37-08W (assembly GCF_003851705.1). NCBI lineage: Bacteria > Pseudomonadati > Pseudomonadota > Gammaproteobacteria > Pseudomonadales > Pseudomonadaceae > Pseudomonas > Pseudomonas sp. R2-37-08W. Next base: position 5,034,529 of record NZ_CP027728.1, read on the forward strand.
CGCCGACGGCACGGTCGACAACGCCAAGCTGCAAGGCATCATCCAGAAGGAAACCGGGCACACCCTGCCGCTGGACGATCCACGCCTGATCCAATTCAAGGGCAGCGTGCAACAACTGGCGTCCCTGGGCCTGCAGCCTGCTGCATAAGGACAGCGCCATGACCAGCAGTCCCGAACACGCCAGGCTCCTGCGCCTGGCTACCCGCGCCTCGGTGGGCGTGGCCAGTGCGTTGATCATCACCAAGGCCATCGCCTGGTGGTTCAGTGGCTCGGTGGCCATGCTCGCCGGGTTGACCGACTCGCTGCTCGACGGCGTGACCTCGCTGCTCAATCTGCTGGCGGTGCACTACGCCCTGCGCCCCGCCGATGACGATCATCGTTACGGTCACGGCAAGGCGGAGTCGCTGTCGGGCATGGCCCAGGCGCTGTTTATCGGCGGCAGTGCAGCGTTGATCGCCTTCCAGGCCTATCAACGCTTGCAACACCCGGAGCCCGTAGGCGCACCCTGGCTGAGCATCGGCGTAATCGTGTTTTCACTGGCGCTGACCGTGGCGTTGTTGATGTTGCAACACCGGGTGATCCGCGAAACCGGCTCCAACGCGGTGCGCGCCGATTCGTTGCATTACCGCTCCGACCTGATGCTCAACGGCAGCATCCTGGTGGCGCTGGTGCTCGCGGGGTTTGGCTTCCATCAGGTGGACGCCTGGTTCGGCCTGGGTATCGCCGCCTACATATTGTGGAGCGCCATCCAGATCGCCCGGGAAAGCTTTGCCGTATTGATGGACGAAGAACTGCCGGCGGATATCAGCCAGCACATGCTCGACCTGGCCCGCAGCGTACCGGGCGTGCTGGGCGCCCATGACTTGCGCACGCGGGTTTCCGGCAACCACTGGTTCGTGCAGTTGCACCTGGAGTTGCCGGGAGAACTGACGCTGTCGGTGGCCCACGGCATCAGCGACCAAGCCGCCGATGCCATTCATCAGGCCTACCCGAAGGCCGAGGTGCTGGTGCACGCCGACCCGCAAGAAGTGGTCACCGGCGCCAGCGCTTAATACTGGACCTGATAGCCGCGACTGCTCAGGCAGTTGCCCTGGGCCTGACGGTAGGTTTGCACCACCGCCGGGTCAGGGGCGTAGGTGGCGGTCCGGGGATCGAAACCACTCTGCTGCACGGCCCAGCGATAGCAGTCATAACCGTCCTGTTGCACCTGGGCCGGTGACTGGCCGTTGGCGGGGTACGCCACCACGTCGTAACCGTTGCCCTGAGGCGCCGGTTGCGGTGCAGGCACGGCCGTCGGCGGTTGCACCACCACATACTGTTGAGTGCTGCTTTCGTAGGTGTAATAGGCACCGGCCGCCAGGAACAATAGCGAACCGCCCACCCACACTTCACGCGCGTAGTCCGGCAGATACTGCACCCGGATGCCATACGGTGGCCTCACCACCACATAGCGCGGGCCTTGCGGGCGATACCAGTAGCCGCCGGAGTAGAAGTAGTCCTGGCCACGGTACGGCACGCGGTAATTGCGGTCGGGGAACCGGTCGACGATATAGCCTGGACGATATTGCGGGCCCGCCCCCAACCGTTGCCGTGCCCATCGGGACGTCCCGGCCAGCGGTTGTCGCCGGGACGGCTATGGTCTCCAGGCCGCGAACCTGGACCGCCCGCCTCCCAATGTCGGTTGTCGTCGTTACGCCGTGGGATATCGCGGTAATAGCCCTGGCGCGGCTCCTGGGTCTGGCGCACGGTATCGGGCCGCCCCTGGATCGGCAGGTTGTTCGACGGCTGTGGCTGCGGCTGCGGTTGCGGCCGCCCCTGTTCATTCGCCTGCGGGCGCCCCTGCCATTGACCGCCGCCATTCTGGCCGCCGCGATCAATATGCGGATTCTGCGGGCGTGGCTGGTTGTTCTCCGGGCGCCCGCCGCCTTCCGGCCCGCGCTCATGCTGACCGCCGCCGCCCTGTGGGCGCTGCCCCTGGCCCGGTGAGTTATCGCGTTCGTCGGCCACCGCCTGGGCGCCAACGCTGGCCACCAGCAAACCAACACCTGCCATACGCCAGATGCGCTTCATGCTTTTCCTCACTGCGGATTAGGGCTCGATCATGAGACTGGAAAAGCCTCGGCCGGTTCTGAGACAGGTTATCAGTCACGAGAACTATTTTCTTGAACGCAAAGAAAAGGGGTGACCCGTCGGCCACCCCTTGAGAATTTCGTCCTGGCTCAACGCTTTTGACGTTGGCTCACCTCACGCCGTCTTGTGGACAGTGTGCAGCCTGGAGGCCGGCTCAACCCTGCTCGGGTGGCGGCCGCAGCGGGCCTGATTGGGCTCGCTGTGAGTGGACTGTTGTCCAGGCGGTGATTCTGTTGATAAAGATACAGGCGCGTGCCCGGTGGATGATTGCGAAGATTGCGTCAATAAACAGTGCTTGCGCAATTTTTAACCCTTCATGGATAATTCACCGCAATAGTTACGACAAAGGCCAACCCAATGAGCAAGCTTGACCGATACGACCTGAGTATTTTGGCGGAATTGCAGCGTGACGCACGGATCTCCAACCAGGAGTTGGCCGAGCGCATCGGCCTGTCGCCTTCGCCCTGCTCGCGCCGGGTCAAGCAATTGGAAGACGACGGCTACATCGCCCGTCAGGTCGCGTTGCTCGATCGCAAGATGCTCGGCCTGAGCCTGACCGCCTACGTGTTGATCGGCATGGACCGGCATACCCCGGAACGTTTCGAAAATTTCGAAGCGGCCATCCGCACCTTGCCCCAAGTGCTGGAATGCAGCCTGGTGACCGGGATGGACGCCGACTATCAGCTGAAAGTGGTGGTGCCGGATATGGATCACTATCAGAAACTGCTGCTGGGGCATCTGACCCGGATTGAAGGCGTGACCAGTGTGCGTTCCAGCTTTGTGCTGAACCAAGTCTTGAATAGCACCGAACTGCCCCTGACCCACCTGCGCACCTGAGAACACTGAGATCCAAATGTGGGAGGGGGCTTGCTCCCGATAGCGGTGGATCAGTTGATAAATATACTGACTGACACTCTGCTATCGGGAGCAAGCCCCCTCCCACAGTTTGATTGCACTTCGATCCAGGTCAATGTTGTGCCTGTGATGCTGCCTTATACTTGCCGCCTGCCTTAGTAGGAAGCCCCATGAACAACATCGACCCCGCCCTGTTCGAAGAATGGATGATGACCGGTCTGGTCACGATCCTGATTATCTTCATGGGCTTTATCGTCTGGGACCTGGCGAAAAAATCCAAGGCCGGGCGCTTTGGCTCGTTCATTCTGTTTTTCGTGCTGGGCCTGGGCGTGGCCGCGTTCATCATCAAGAGCGTAGTGATCGGCCTGATCGAGTCCGGTGCCTTATAAACGTGGCGGTACCGCCTTCCACTGGCCCTGATCGAGGCCTTCGATAGACCAGTCGCCAATGCGCACACGCACCAGGCGCAACGTTGGCAAGCCCACCGCGGCGGTCATGCGCCGTACCTGGCGGTTACGCCCTTCACGAATCACCAGCTCCAGCCAATGGGTGGGTACGCTTTTGCGAAAGCGCACGGGCGGGTTGCGTGGCCATAGATCAGGCTCCTCCAACCGGCGGGCCTCGGCGGGCAGGGTCATGCCGTCATTAAGCTCCACGCCGTCGCGCAGACATTGCAGCTGTGCTTCGGTGGGTTCGCCTTCGACCTGCACCCAGTAGGTTTTCGCCAGCTTGTGCCGGGGGTCGGCAATGCGCGCTTGTAGCTGGCCGTCGTTGGTCAGCAGCAACAGGCCTTCGCTGTCACGGTCCAGGCGGCCTGCCGGGTAGATGCCGGGAATATCGATAAAGTCCTTGAGGGTCGCGCGCCCGCCTTCGTCACTGAACTGGGTCAGCACATCGAACGGCTTGTTGAACAGGATCAACTTCGGCTCGGCCGGCGGCGCCTTGGCGATACGGCGCGAGCCCGCATGCGGGGGTTTCACACCAGGGCGGCGCGAATCGGGACGGGTAGGACGGGACATGGCGAAGGAACATCTAACGGTCAGGACCGACAATGCTAGTGGCCTGACCGCTAAATGACCATCCCCACCGCTTAGCGGAACGGCGGCTCGTCGAAACTGCGCAGTTTGCGCGAGTGCAGCGCATTGAGTTCGGTGCGCAGCAGGTCGACAGCTTCGATGCCGATCTTCAAGTGCTGGCTTACGGCCCGCTCATAGAACGCGTTGGCCGAACCCGGCAATTTGATCTCACTGTGCAGCGGTTTGTCCGACACACACAACAACGTGCCGTACGGCACACGCAAACGGTAACCCTGGGCGGCAATGGTGCCGCTTTCCATGTCCACCGCCACCGCGCGAGACAGGTTGATCAGCGGTCGCTCCTGGGCCCAGCGCAGCTCCCAGTTGCGGTCGTCGTAGGTCAACACGGTGCCGGTGCGCAGGCGTTTTTTCAGCTCTTCGCCTTTTTCGCCGGTGACGTTGGCCGCCGCTTGCTGAAGCGCCAGCTGCACCTCGGCCAGGGCCGGGATCGGGATGTTCGGCGGGACCACACGGTCGAGAATCCCGTCGCGACGCATATAGGCGTGGGCCAATACATAGTCGCCGATGGTCTGGGATTGGCGCAGGCCGCCGCAGTGCCCGATCATCAGCCAGCAATGCGGGCGCAGCACGGCCAGGTGGTCGGTGATGTTCTTGGCGTTGGACGGGCCCACGCCGATATTCACCAGGGTCACGCCGTGGCCGTCAGTGGCCTGCAGGTGATAGGCCGGCATCTGGTAGCGGTGCCACACCACGCCTGCGGCAATCGCCGACGCTTCGCCGTGGTCCATGCTCTTGTCGATCACCACGTTGCCCGGCAGCACCATACGGATAAAACGCGGGTCGCTGCGCAGTTGCTCCAGGCCATGCACGATGAACTGGTCAACGTAGCGATGGTAGTTGGTCAGCAGAATCCACGGCTGCACATGGCGCCAGTCGCTGCCGGTGTAGTGCACCAGGCGGCGCAGGGAAAAGTCCACACGGGCCGCGTCGAACAGGGCCAGGGGCAGCGGGTCGGTGTTTTCCCAGTCATAGAGGCCGTCGGCGATGCCATCGGTGGCGGCGGACAAGTCGGTGCTGGGGAACACGCGGGCCAGGGTCGCGGCGGTCACGCCGGAACCGGCCAGCTCATCGCCCTGCTCCACCACGTACGGGTACGGAATGTTCTGCTGGCTGACGCCCACTTCCACCGTCACGGTGAAGTCGTGCATCAGTGGCACCAGCTGCTCCAGCAGGTACTTACGGAAGGCCGCCGGATGGGTGACGGTGACGCTGTAGGTTCCCGGCAGCTGCACCTTGGCATACGCCCGGGTGGTCTGTGGGACTTCGCCGTGGCAGTGGTAAGTCAGGCGCAGCTCCGGATAGCGAAACAGCGCACGTTGTGCGGCGTCGGGTTCGACGCGGTCCTTGAGGTATTGCTTGAGGGCTTGGTTGAGCGCGCCAGTCGCACGCTCATGCAGGGCCGCCAGCCGATCCACGGCCTCTTCAGCGGTTTGAACGACAACAAAAGCTTCGGTCACGGTAAGCATCCTGTGTTCTGGACTTGCAGGCCTTTATCTTGCCTGTATCCCTGCCTCACTGAAACACCAGAGTTGGAATGCCCTTTAAAATGTGGGAGGGGGCTTGCTCCCGATAGCGGTGTGACAGTCACTGGATTCTTGGCTGACATACCGCTATCGGGAGCAAGCCCCCTCCCACACTTGACCGCATTTATTCAAGGAGATAGCGGGGTTGAACGGGCGACAAGGGCCTGCACATCCACCCCGCGCGGCAAGGCGCCGTACGTCCGCCCCGACGACTCACCCAACCGACTGGCCACAAACCCATCGCTGACCGCCGCATTCCCCGCCTCCAGCAACAACTTGGCCTGCAACGCCAGGGCAATGTCCTCGGTCAGTTGACGGGCGCGGTATTGGATATCCTGGGTGTCCATGAACGCTGACTTCAACCCCTCGATATGCCGCGCCAGCCGGGGGTCGCCATGCCCATCGCCCAGTTCGACAAACAACGCCTCCAGCACACCCGGTTCCTTGGACAATGCCCGCAGCACGTCCAGGCATTGCACGTTGCCGGAACCTTCCCACGTTGAATTCACCGGCGCCTCACGGTACAGACGCGGCAGGATGCTGTCCTCGACATACCCGGCGCCGCCCATGCATTCGGCGGCTTCGTTGATCATGGCCGGCGCCCGTTTGCAGATCCAATACTTGCCCACCGCCGTGACCAGCCGGGCGAATTTGGCTTCCTGTTCATCCCCCAGGTGATCCAGCGCCCGGCCCATGCGCAGGCTCAAGGCCAAGGCCGCTTCGCTTTCCAGGGCCAGGTCGGCGATCACGTTCTGCATCAGCGGTTGTTCGCTCAGCACGCGACCGCCGACCGAGCGATGGGCGCAGTGGTGGCTTGCCTGGGTCAAGGCCTGGCGCATCAGCGCGCTGGAACCGACCATGCAATCGAAGCGGGTCATGGCGACCATCTCAATGATGGTCGGCACGCCGCGCCCCTCTTCACCGATCATCCAGGCCAGGGCGCCACGGAACTCCACCTCGCTGGAGGCGTTGGAGCAGTTGCCGAGTTTGTTCTTCAACCGCTGGATGTAGAACTCATTGCGCGTGTCATCCGGGCGATGCCGGGGCAGCAGGAAACAGGTCAGGCCCTTGTCGGTCTGGGCCAGGGTGAGGAAGGCGTCGCACATCGGCGCGGAGCAGAACCATTTGTGCCCGACCAGTTCGTAGGCCTGGCCCGGCCCACCCGCGCCCACCGCGTAGGCGCGGGTGGTGTTGGCGCGCACGTCGGTGCCACCCTGTTTTTCGGTCATGGCCATGCCGATTGTCGCACCGGCCTTGTGGACGATGCCGACGTTGCGCGGGTCGTATTGGGTACTGAGGATCTTCGGCAGCCAGAGGTCCGCCAGTTCCGGTTGCAAGCGCAGGGCCGGGACGCAGGCGAAGGTCATGGTCAGCGGGCAACCGGTGCCCGCTTCGGCCTGGCTGTGCAGGTAAGTCATCGCCGCACGTGCGACGTGGGCGCCGGATTGCGGATGGGCCCACGGCAGCGACGGCAGGCCGTGCTCGACGGCGGTGCGCATCAGTTCGTGGTAGGCGGGGTGAAACTCCACCAAGTCAATTCGATGACCATAACGGTCATGGCTGCTGAACACCGGCTTGTGCTGGTTGGCCAGGAACCCGGCCTCCATCAACGGCCCGCCGGCCAGGGCACCATAGGCATCGATGCGCGACTCGGCCCAGCCGGCGCCAAAGCGACGCGCCCACTCTTGCAGGGGCAGGTCGATGCGGTACAGGTTGGTACCGTCCAAAGACGGTGGCTGGTTGGTGACGTCGTGGGTTTCGGCAAACCGGTGCAGGTTCATGACGGGCCTCTTGGAAACAGGCCACGTGACATCGAGGCCTTGATTTCAGTTAAGCACCGTCCCAGGCCTTAAAAAAGTGGCATACGCGCCGAATGTTCGGCGCTTTCGCCCTCTGGTGGACACAGCACGAGCCGCTCCAGCGTCGCCTGCAAAGCCTCGAAACGTACTGGCTTGGCCAAGTGATCGCTCATGCCGATGCCATGGCAGCGCTCACGGTCCGCAACATTGAGCGCGCTGCTCAGGCCGATCACCGGTAACTCACCGCATCCCGGTAAGGCACGGATCTGACAGCACAATGAGAAGCCGCCCTCAGGCACATCCAGCACTACTGCGTCGAACCTGTGCTCCTGCAACGCCGCCAATGCCGCCGGGCCGCCATCCACGGCCTTGACCCGATAACCCAGCTTGAGCAGCATGCCGCGCACCGCCAATTGCGCCACGCTGTTGTCGTCCACCAACAACACCGTGCAATCCTGCGGCGCTCGTTGTGCAGGCCGCAACTGTGCGGTGGGCTTGGGCTCGGGCGGCACCGGCTTGACGTCCATTTCCAGCTGGAAGCGACTGCCCCTGCGCGGCTCTGAATGATGGGTGAGGCGGCCGCCCATCAGCTCGATCAGCTGCCGGCAAATCGCCAGGCCAATACCCAGGCCGCCGTATTCGCGGGTCATCGAACCATCGAGCTGGAAGAAGCGCTGGTACAGCGTGGCCTCGTCGAGAAAGGCGAAGCCGATACCGGTATCGGTCACGATAAAGCTCAGGCGCAATCCGCCATCCGCCTGGGGGACGCCCACCACGCGTATGCGCACCGCACCGTCGTGGGTGAATTTGAATGCGTTGTCCAGCAGGCAATCCAGGCACTGGATCAGTTTGTCGGCGTCACCGATCACGCGGTCCGGCACGGCATCGGCGACGTCAATGGAAAACGCCAGGCCCTTGGCCTGGGCGCTGGCCGCGAACTGTTGACGCACGGTTTCCAGCACGCCGCGCAGGCCGAACACCTGCGGGCGGGCAGCCAGGCGGCCAGCCTGCAACTCGGTCAGGGTGAGAATGCCGTTGACCATGCGCATCATGTCCCGCGCCGAACCGGCGGCGGTTTGCTGGTACTGCGCCAGGTCATCGTCCAGGGACACGGTTTGCATCAGTTCCAAGGAGCCGATCACGCCGTTCATCGGCGTGCGTAATTCATGGGTCAAGGTGGCAAGGAATTCATCCTTGAGCCGATTGCTGCGGGCCAATTGCTGGTTGAGCACTTCGAGTTTCTGGCTGGCGTCGAACAGGATCTGCGCCTGCTGCTCGCGCATGCCGTTGATGCGGTCGGCCAGGGCCAGGGACAGCAGCGCGACTTCAATGGCCGAGCCGATCTGGCTGGCATACATCGTGAGGAATACGTTGGGCAAGTAGCCCAGCACCATCAGCGTATTGACTACCCCGCCGAGTAAAAACGCCGACCAGGCAATGATGAAATAGCGCGCCATGCGCTGGCCGCAATACCAGGCCTTGATCGCAGCCACGAAGATGGTCACGGTAAACACCAGTGCCAGGCCGGTGGCCAGGCGTAGGGCCACCGCGTAGCTGGTCAACAGCGCCAGCGCCATGACCACCCCGCCACAGGCCGCCAGCCCCAGCAGGATACGGTCGAGCCAGCGGCTGTGTTGCGCGGTGTGCAGGAAGCTGCGCGCGAACAGGCTGCCGAACAAGGCGGCCGAGCCGATCAGAAACGGCACCGCCGCGTTCGCCCACCACGGGTTGTTCGGCCAGAAGTACTCCACGGCCACGCCATTGACCGACAGCTGGTACAGGCCGAACGAGGCTATGTAGAGGATGTAATAGAGGTAGCTGGTGTCGCGGACGCTCAAATAAATGAACAGGTTGTATACCAGCATACCCAGCAACACGCCGTAGATGGCGCCCAGCACATACAAGCGCAGCGGCTGTTCTTCCATATAGGCCGTGCCTGCCCAGAGGGTCAACGGCGCCTGGATCGAGCCTTGGCTCTGCAGGCGCAGGTAGATCGTCTGCTGCTGGCCGGGCAGGAAATTGAGCTTGAACAGGTAGTTGGCCTGGCGCACTTCACGGCTGGAAAACGGTAACGCGCTGCCGGTGCGAGTGGTGAGTCGATAGGTGCCGGTGCCGTCGTTCTGGTACAGCTCGAGGCGATTGAGTGGCGGGTAAGCCAGCTCCACAAACCAGGTCCGCGGGGAGCGGGGGTCAACAGCGGTGTAATGCAGGTTGACCTTCAACCAGAACACCGAATGCGAATAACCGGCATTGAGGGTGGGTGTGTCATGGGGTTTGAATTGAGCGGCGTAGGCAGGGGAACTGACGTCGGCGATGGTGAGGGTGCCGGTCGGGTCTTCGAGCACTTGCATGACCCGGCCCAGTGGCAGGCTTCGGGTGCTCTGATTGAACTCGGCGGCGCCGGCCAGCAGCGGCAGCCCGCACAATAATAAAATCAGCAAATAGCGCATAGAGCCCCAGCGTGGCCTGTCCGGTTATGGCAAAAAGCTCCCCCGTTCCTTTTGAGAAGACGTACACCGGCGATACAGTAAGTTGTTTGGATCCACTTTAGCATAGCCGGTAAAGGCCATTGGACACCATGGTAACTATTTTTCAGATGGCCCTAGGACGAGGCTTTCAGCGTATTTGCAGAAGATGTTCAGCCACCACAAAAGGCTCATCCCAGGGCAACATTCCCTCATCGCCGGACGGCCACGCAAAAAGCGTTTGGTGGTAAGCTCGCGCACCATGAATATCTACAGCTCTCGCCCCGTTGTTCTCTGTCTCTCCGGCCATGATCCCAGTGGTGGCGCCGGCCTGCAGGCCGATATCGAAGCCCTGCTCGCCCAGGGCTGCCACGCCGCTGCGGCCGTCACCGCGCTGACCGTGCAAAACACTGTCAACGTCAGTGACTTTCGCGTGCTCGACCGCGAGTGGGTGCTGGCCCAGGCCAATGCGGTGCTCAGCGATTCCGAAGTCGCGGCGGTCAAGCTGGGCATGCTCGGTTCTACCGCGATGGTCGACACGGTGGTCGAACTACTGCAGGCGCACCCGCACCTGCCGGTGGTGTGCGACCCGGTGCTGCGCGCCGGAGGCGGTGGCAGCCTGGGCAAGGATGAAGTCGGTTATGCGATGCGCGAGCGGCTGCTGCCCCTGGCGCTGATCGCCACACCCAACCTGCCCGAAGCCCGCATCCTGGCCGAATTGCCTGACGGCAGCGCCGACGAATGCGCCGAGAAGCTGTTGCCCTACATCAAGCATCTGCTGATCACAGGCGGCCACGGCGACGAGCACGAAGTGCACAATCGCCTGTACAGCCGCGATGGCAGCCGCCATACCTACACGTGCCAGCGTTTACCCGGCAGTTATCACGGCTCGGGGTGCACGCTGGCCAGTGCGCTTACGGGGCGGCTCGCCCAGGGCGAAGGCCTGGTCAGCGCCGTGCAGTCGGCGCTCAACTACACCTGGCGCACCCTGCGCGATGCCGAACGACTCGGCCAGGGCCAGTTCGTACCGCGTCGGTTGCCACTGGATTTCTGCTCGTAGTTCACCTTTCATCACCACTTACCGCTCGTCACAGCAAGGGGCTTGCCCGATGAAACTACGTGGCCTTTACGCCATTACCGACAGCCAACTGTTGGCCGGCAAATTCCTCGCCTACGTCGAAGCGGCGTTGGACGGCGGCGTGACATTGCTGCAGTACCGCGACAAAAGCAGCGACGAAGCGCGCCGCCTGCGTGAAGCCGAGAAACTGCGGGAGCTGTGCTCGCGCTACAAGACCCACCTGATCATCAACGATGACGCCGAACTGGCCGCGCGCCTGGGCGTGGGCGTGCACCTGGGCCAGACCGACGGCCCGCTGACCCCGGCGCGGGCGCTGCTCGGCTCCAAGGCGATCATTGGCGCAACGTGCCACAGCCAGATTGAGCTGGCCGAACAGGCCGCCCGGGAGGGCGCCAGTTATGTCGCCTTTGGCCGCTTCTTCAATTCCACCACCAAGCCCGGCGCACCGGCCGCCAGCCTTGAAATGCTGGCCGAGGCGCGCCAACGCCTGCACCTGCCGATCTGCGTGATCGGCGGCGTCACCCTGGAAAATGCCGAGCCACTGGTAGCCCACGGCGCCGACCTGCTCGCCGTGGTGCACGGCCTGTTCGGCGCCGACAGCACCCAGGAAGTCACGCGCCGCGCCCGTGCGTTCAACGATCTTCTTAAATCTTCAGTGTAGAGAGCCCGATCATGTCCCGTTCCGAAACCCTGTTTGCCAATGCCCAGAAACACATCCCCGGCGGTGTGAACTCCCCCGTGCGGGCGTTCAAGAGCGTGGGCGGCACGCCGTTGTTCTTCAAGCATGCCGAAGGCGCCTATGTCACCGACGAAGATGACAAGCGCTACGTCGATTACGTCGGCTCCTGGGGCCCGATGATCCTCGGTCACAGCCACCCGGACGTGCTGGACGCCGTACGCCAGCAGTTGCAGCATGGTTTGTCCTACGGTGCTCCAACCGCGATGGAAACCGAGATGGCCGACCTGGTCTGCTCGATCGTGCCGTCGATGGAAATGGTGCGCATGGTCAGCTCCGGCACCGAAGCCACCATGAGCGCAATCCGCCTGGCCCGTGGTTTCACCGGTCGCGACAGCATCATCAAATTCGAAGGTTGCTACCACGGCCATTCCGACAGCCTGCTGGTAAAAGCCGGTTCCGGCGCGCTGACCCAGGGCGTACCGAGTTCGGCCGGCGTACCGGCGGCGTTCGCCAAACACACCCTGACCCTGCCATTCAACGACATCGCCGCGGTCGAGCAGATGCTCGGTGAAGTCGGCCAGGACGTGGCGTGCATCATCGTCGAGCCGGTCGCCGGCAACATGAACTGCGTACCACCGGCCCCAGGCTTCCTCGAAGGCCTGCGCGAACAGTGCGACAAACACGGCGTGGTGCTGATTTTTGACGAAGTGATGACCGGCTTCCGTGTCGCCCTCGGTGGCGCCCAGGCCCATTACGGCGTTACACCGGACCTGAGCACCTTCGGCAAGATCATCGGTGGCGGCATGCCAGTGGGCTGCTTCGGCGGCAAGCGCGAGATCATGCAGCACATCGCCCCACTGGGCCCGGTCTACCAGGCCGGCACGCTGTCCGGTAACCCGCTGGCGATGGCCGCCGGCCTGACCACCCTGCGCCTGATCAGCCGCCCTGGCTTCCACGCCGAGCTGACCGACTACACCACCCGCCTGCTGGACGGCCTGCAAGTGCGGGCCGACGCTGCCGGCATCCCGTTTGTCACCACCCAGGCCGGCGGCATGTTTGGCCTGTACTTCAGCGGCGCCGACGACATCGTCACCTTCGATGACGTGATGGGCAGCGACGCCGACTTGTTCAAGCGCTTCTTCCACCTGATGCTCGAAGGCGGTGTGTACCTGGCGCCCAGTGCGTTTGAAGCCGGCTTCACCTCGATCGCCCACGGCGATGCCGAGTTGAAGCTGACCCTGGACGCTGCCGAGCGCGCCTTTGCGGCCCTGAAATAAGTGACGGCATCCTCTGACGTTTGCCCGTGCCAACGTCAGATTTGCTACCTTGCTTACAGACATTTCTCGCTTTTTTCGAGAATTGCCCTGCAATCCGGCAGATAACTTGCCCAAGCAGCAGAAAAACGAGTAAAGACTTTGTAAGCAGAGGCCTGCTTATTTCATAATGCGCGCTTATTGGACCCCGCGAGGGTCCGCGCGCCCCGTCAGAGGTAAGTCGATTCCCATGAAACGCACCGGCCGCACCCTGGTTCTGGGCTGCCTGTTGCTCCTTCAGCCGCTGCTGGCACATGCACAAGCAGGCGGCAACTCGTTGTTAATCCCAGCGATGGGTCGTTGCACCCTCAATACCCAGCCCGACACCCAGGCCGAAGCCCTGAGCGCGTGCCAGAAACAGGCTGATGAAGGGGATGCGCAAGCGCAATACGAGTTGGGCGAGTACTTCCACGACAGCAAGAACCCGGCCGTCGACCTCAACAAAGCCTTGAGCTATTTCGAGAAGGCTTCGCTACAGGGCCACGCCCAGGCGCAATTCCAGCTGGGCAACATGTTTTTCCGTGGCGAAGGTGTACCGGCCAATAACGTCCAGGCCTACATCGTGCTGAAAATGGCGGCGGTCAACGGCGCCGAAGACGCGCTGGACACCGCCGACGAAGTGGCCGAGCACATGCAGCGTGATGAACTGGAAGTAGCGACCCAGGTGCTGGGGCAGATTTTCCGCAATTACCTGCAGGAATTGCAGAGCGCCGATGGGCGTTCGCCCTTTTCACCCCTTCCCTGATTCAGCGTTGCCTTACTTCTCAGGCATTGGCATCGGAAACGGCATCACATTGCTGGTGCCCCGCGCCTCGCTGATCTTCGGCGTGCCCAGGCGCTCGACTTCGTCGATGCGCACAATCGAATGCATCGGCACAAAACTGCGCACCACGCCTTCGAACTGGGCCTTGAGCTTTTCCTCGCCTGGATCGACGACCAGCTGCGTGCGCTCGCCAAAGACGAACTCTTCCACTTCCAGGAAGCCCCACAGATCACTTTGATAGATCTGCTTGGCGTACATTTCGAACACCTGGCCCTGGTTAAGGAAAATCACCTTGTAGATTGGAGCTTCACGTTTGGTCATGGGGGGCGGGCAGCACATCGGCGGATATAAATGAGGGCGCGAACTATAGCATGGCACCCGATGCACAGTGCTAGGAACCAATGGACATGCCCCCTATAATGCGCGGTTCTTTACCACCAGTTGACGATTCCCATGGCCAAGAAGCTTTACATTGAAACCCACGGTTGCCAGATGAACGAGTACGACAGCTCGCGCATGGTCGATCTGCTGGGTGAGCATCAGGCCCTGGAAGTCACGGCTCGCGCCGAAGATGCCGACGTGATCCTGCTCAATACCTGCTCGATCCGCGAACGGGCCCAAGACCGGGTCTACTCGCAGCTGGGTCGCTGGCGCGAATTGAAACTGGCCAACCCGGACATGGTGATCGCCGTCGGCGGTTGCGTGGCCAGCCAGGAAGGTGCGGCCATTCGTGACCGCGCGCCCTATGTCGATGTGGTCTTCGGCCCGCAGACCCTGCACCGCCTGCCGGAAATGATCGATGCCGCACGCGCCACCAAGCTGCCGCAAGTGGACGTGTCGTTCCCCGAAATCGAAAAATTCGACCATCTGCCCGAGCCGCGCATCGACGGGCCAAGCGCCTATGTATCGGTGATGGAAGGCTGCAGCAAGTACTGCACCTTCTGTGTAGTGCCCTACACCCGTGGCGAAGAAGTCAGCCGGCCGTTTGACGACGTGCTGGCGGAAATCATCCACCTGGCCGAAAACGGCGTGCGCGAAGTGACCCTGCTGGGCCAGAACGTCAACGGCTACCGCGGCCAGACCCACGACGGACGCCTGGCCGACCTGGCGGAGCTGATTCGCGTAGTCGCCGCCGTCGATGGCATCGAGCGCATCCGCTACACCACCTCGCACCCGCTGGAGTTCTCCGACAGCCTGATCCAGGCCCACGCCGACGTGCCGGAGCTGGTCAAACACCTGCATTTGCCGGTGCAATCGGGCTCAGACCGCATCCTGTCGGCAATGAAGCGCAACCACACAGCCCTGGAGTACAAGTCCAAGCTGCGCAAACTGCGCGCCGCCGTGCCGGGCATCTGCATCAGTTCGGACTTTATCGTCGGCTTCCCTGGCGAGACCGAGAAAGACTTCCAGCAAACCATGAAGCTGATCGAGGACGTGGGCTTCGACTTCTCCTACTCGTTCGTCTACAGCCAGCGCCCCGGCACCCCAGCGGCCGACCTGCTGGACGAAACCCCGGAAGCGTTGAAAAAGGAACGCTTGAATGCGCTGCAACATCGCCTGAATCAGCAGGGTTTCGAGATCAGCCGACAAATGGTCGGTTCGATCCAGCGCATCCTGGTAACCGATTACTCGAAGAAAGACCCCGGCGAATTGCAGGGCCGCACCGAGAACAATCGCATCGTCAACTTCCGCTGCGACAACCCGACCCTGATCGGCCAGTTTGCCGATGTGCACATCGATGCGGCGCAACCGCACTCGTTGCGCGGGTCTCTGGTGCAATAGCTGTCATATCAACACCTTTCAAATGTGGGAGGGGGCTTGCCCCCGATGGCGGTACATCAGCAACACATCAGCTGCCTGACACTCCGCTATCGGGGGCAAGCCCCCTCCCACACTGGAATTACGCCGGATAAGTGCTTTCGCACACCGGCGCGTGGCGTTATTCTCTCTTTCACCTCAACAGCCAAAGGGCGGCTAAAAGCGACCTTGAACGCACCTACAGTAGAACCCCATCGTTTTCTCCTCGAGCCGTTTGAGGCTCGCCGTTTCGCCAACCTGTGCGGACAGTTCGACGAGCACCTGCGGCTGATCGAACAACGCCTGAGCATCGAGATCCGCAACCGCGGCAATCAATTCGAGCTCATTGGTGAACCTCAACACACCACGTCTGCGGAAAACCTGCTGCGCCGTCTCTACCGCGAAACCAAGGGCAGTGAGCTGTCGCCGGAAACGGTGCACCTGTACCTGCAGGAATCCGCCGTGGAAGACCTGGCCAACAATCCGGTGGCCGAAGCCAGCGTGGCCCTGCGTACCAAAAAAGGCATGATTCGCCCACGCGGCTTGAATCAGCAGAAGTACGTCAAGGAAATCCTCGGTAACGATATCAACTTCGGCATCGGCCCGGCCGGTACCGGCAAGACCTACCTGGCCGTGGCCTGTGCGGTGGATGCCCTGGAGCGCGAACAGGTTCGCCGCATCCTGTTGGTGCGCCCGGCCGTCGAGGCGGGCGAAAAGCTCGGCTTCCTGCCCGGCGACCTGGCCCAGAAGATCGACCCGTACCTGCGCCCGCTCTACGACGCGCTCTACGAAATGCTTGGCTTTGAATACGTGGCCAAGCTGATCGAGCGTCAGGTGATCGAAATCGCGCCGCTGGCCTACATGCGCGGTCGCACCTTGAACAACAGCTTCATCATTCTCGACGAGAGCCAGAACACCACGGTCGAGCAGATGAAGATGTTCCTCACCCGTATCGGTTTTGGCTCCACGGCCGTGATCACCGGTGATATCACCCAGGTCGACCTGCCCAAGGGCACCAAGTCGGGCCTGGGCCAGGTGATCGAAGTGCTCAAGGATGTGCCGGGTATCAGCTTTACGCATTTCATGCCCAAGGACGTGGTGCGCCACCCGCTGGTGCAGCGCATTGTCGAGGCCTACGAGCGCTTCGAACACCGCGACGACGGCCTGTCCAAGGACGTGCGCCGCGATGCTTGAGCTTGACCTGCAACTGGCCACCGAAGCGGCCGCGCCCAGCGAAGCACAGTTCCGTCAGTGGTGCGAGCTGGCCCTGCGCCAGCGCACCGCCGATTCGGAGCTGACCATTCGTCTGGTGGACGAGCCCGAAGGCCGTGAGCTGAATCACACCTGGCGCCAGAAAGACTACGCGACCAACGTGCTGTCTTTCCCCGCCGACGTGCCCGACGAGTTTCTGGATATCCCGCTGCTGGGCGACCTGGTGATTTGTGTCGCGGTGGTCGAGCGCGAGGCGCGGGAGCAAGAAAAGGAACTTGAGGCCCACTGGGCCCATCTAGTCATCCACGGCTGCCTGCATCTCTTGGGTTACGACCATATAGACGATGACGAAGCCCTGGAAATGGAAGCGCTGGAACGAACGTTGCTTGCAGAACTGGGTCATCGCGACCCGTATGCCGACGACGAAAACCAATCGACACTCAACTGAAACAATCAAGGATTTAGAGTAATCGCTATGAGCGAAGACCGATCGAGCAACGGGCAAAAGTCATGGCTGGGTAAACTGACCCAGGCTTTTGCCCACGAGCCGAAAAACCGCCAGGAGCTGCTGGAGCTGCTGCGCGAGGCCCACCAGAACAAGTTGCTGGACAGCGAAGCGCTGGCCATCGTCGAAGGCGCCATCCAGGTGGCTGACCTGCAAGTACGCGACATCATGGTGCCGCGCTCGCAGATGATCAGTATCAGGGCGACCCAGACCCCGCGCGAATTCCTCCCGGCCGTGATCGACTCGGCGCACTCGCGCTACCCGGTGATCGGTGAAAGCCATGACGACGTCATGGGCGTCCTGTTGGCCAAGGACCTGTTGCCGCTGATCCTCAAAGAGAACGGCGACAACTTCAACATCAAGGACCTGCTGCGCCCGGCCACCTTCGTGCCTGAGTCCAAGCGCCTGAATGTGCTGCTGCGCGAATTTCGCGCCAACCACAATCACATGGCGATCGTGATCGACGAATACGGTGGCGTGGCGGGCCTTGTGACCATCGAGGACGTGCTGGAGCAGATCGTCGGCGACATCGAAGACGAGCACGACGTTGAAGAAGACAGCTACATCAAGCCACTGCCCAGCGGTGACTTCCTGATCAAGGCATTGACGCCCATCGAGAACTTCAACGAGTTCTTCGACAGCGAATTCTCCGACGACGAGTTCGACACCGTCGGCGGCCTGGTGATGAGTGCGTTCGGGCACCTGCCCAAGCGTAACGAAACCACCGAGATCGGCGCCTATCGCTTCCGCATCCTGAATGCCGACAGCCGCCGCATCCACTTGATCCGTTTGACTCCTATTGCCCGTTAAGGACTGAAATGCGCCGTCTGATCGCACCCGGCTGGCCCGGTAATCTGCTGGCCGTGGTGGCCGGCGCCATCACCACCCTGGCGCTGGCGCCGTTCGATATCTGGCCGCTGGCGCTGGTGGCGGTCGGTGTGTTCTATATCGGCCTGCGCGAGCTGACACCTCGCCAGGCCCTGGGGCGCGGCTGGTGTTTCGGTTTCGGCCTGTTTGGCGCCGGCACCAGTTGGATCTACTACAGCATCCACCACTTCGGCGGCGCTTCGGTGCTGCTGGCGGGTTTCCTGATGCTGCTGTTCACCGCCGCCATCGCCTGGTTCTTCGCCCTGCCCGCCTGGCTGTGGGCGCGCTGGCTGCGCCGCAATGAAGCGCCCCTGGCCGATGCGCTGACCTTCGCGGCGTTGTGGGTCGGCCAGGAAGCCTTTCGTGGCTGGTTCCTCACCGGTTTTCCGTGGTTGTACTCCGGCTACAGTCAACTCGACGGCCCGCTGACCGGCCTTGCGCCCTTGGGCGGGATGTGGCTGATTTCGTTCGCCCTGGCGCTGACGGCAGCCCTTTTGTGCAACCTGCCGCGCCTGTTGGCGAGCAAGCGCAACAGTTTCATCGCCGCCGGCCTGGTGCTGCTCGTTGCACCCTGGGCCATTGGCCTGGCGCTCAAGCACCATGCCTGGACCTCGCCCTCCGGCCCGCCCTTGAGCGTGGCCGCCATCCAGGGCAACGTCGAACAAAGCATGAAGTGGGACCCCGAGCAGCTCAATGCGCAGCTGGCGCTGTACCGCGACATGAGTTTGAGCTCCAGGCGCGTCGACCTGCTGGTATGGCCGGAAACCGCCGTTCCGGTGCTCAAGGAGTCGGTCGAAGGCTACTTGGGCATGATGGGCAAGTTCGCCGCCGAGCGTAATACCGCGCTGATCACCGGGGTACCGATTCGCCAGGAAGTACGCCATGAGAAGCGCTACTTCAATGGCATCACCGTGGTCGGCGAAGGTGATGGCACCTACCTCAAGCAAAAGCTGGTGCCCTTTGGTGAGTACGTGCCGTTGCAGGATATGTTGCGCGGGTTGATCGCCTTCTTCGACCTGCCCATGTCGGACTTCGCCCGCGGCCCCGCCGACCAGGCGATGCTCCAGGCCAAGGGTTATCAGATCGCACCGTTCATTTGCTATGAAGTGGTGTACCCGGAGTTCGCCGCTGGCCTGTCGGCCCAGAGCGACCTGCTGCTGACCATCAGCAATGACACCTGGTTCGGCCGCTCCATCGGCCCGCTGCAGCACCTGCAGATGGCGCAGATGCGCGCGCTGGAAGCCGGCCGCTGGATGATCCGCGCCACCAACAACGGCGTGACCGGCCTGATCAACCCGTTTGGGCAGATCACCGCACAGATCCCGCAATTCGAGCGCGGCATTCTCTATGGCGACGTGGTGCCGATGCACAACCTCACGCCTTACCTGCAATGGCGGTCGTGGCCGCTGATCATTGTGTGCGTGCTGTTGTTCGGTTGGGCGCTGCTGGCGGGTCGAATGGCCAAGACGGTCTAACAGATCAAACACAAAACCAATGTGGGAGGGGGCTTGCCCCCGATGGCGGTGTATCAGTGCCAGATGTACTGACTGACACACCGCAATCGGGAGCAAGCCCCCTCCCACACTTGGCCTGCGGTGCTACTTGTAGAACAACCGGTACCCCACCTGCCCCACCGCCTCATTGATCAACTGCCCGCTCTGCCATACCGCCTTGACCTCCGGCATCCAGCCGCCCAGTGGACGCGCGTTATCCACGCCCAGGAACCCCACCGGCGCCGGCACCACGGTAAAGCCGGCCTTTTCAAAACTCCACACCGAACGCGGCATGTGCCAGGCTTGAGTCACCACCACCACGCGCTTGATGCCTTGAGGCAAGAGAATCTCGGCGCTCATCAGGGCGTTTTCCCAGGTGGTGCGGCTACGCTCTTCTTTCCAACGCACCGTCACGCCGAAGTCATCCTCCATCGACACCGCCATCAACTGCGCCTCGCTGGGCGGCGTGCCGTAATGCAGGCCACCGGTGGTCAGCACCGGCAACCCGGACGCCTTGGCCAGCCGCGCCGCATAACGCTCACGCTCCAGGCCGATGCCGGTGGGTTGGTCGGTGCCCCAGGCAATGTCGCCGCGCTCGCGCCCGGAACCCAGCACCACAATCGCATCGGCGCGCTGGGCCAGGCTTGCCCAGTCTTCGCGGGCCAAAGGCGGCGCTGTCTCCAAGGCGTGCGCGCCCCACTGCACCATTACCGGCAGGCTGATCAGCCACATCCCGCCCAATCCCAAGGCAAAGCAACACCCCGCCAGGCGCGGTCGACTGCGGCGAAACCACCAGGCAAGCGCCAGCAACAGCAAGAAAATACCGGGCGGCAGTAACAATTGTTTGATGAAATAACGAAAAGGCATCGGGCATCTCCAAAGATGCCCGAAGCCTAGATGCAACGGGGTTCGGCAACAATCCTTACCAGCACATTTTGCAAAGTGGCGGATAACGCGGGTTACTTACACCGTACGGATCGGAAACGTTCCGGGCCGCGGCCGGCCGGCAGGTCCTTCAGCCAAATCACCTTGGCCGAACGGGAAGGCGCCTGGACTGGCGGGGAGGCCTGCCCATCAGAGGCGCGTTGGTGGTGCAACGCCAGATAGTTCTTGATCAAGTCAAGCTCTGCCTGGCTCAAGCCTTGCAACTCCAGCTCCAGAGGCCGTTCACCACGCAATCGGCCTGCGGTTCTTGCGGCATCCAATGCCCGACCCAAACGGTCGATCAATCCTTCATATAATTGCGGTTTCGTTAAAGTTCGCTGCGATTCAGCCATCCCCTCACCTCATTGAAGAAATACATGCTCCCCAATAAACAGCGTAGCCCCCGTGGCTGCGCCTGCCCGATGCCGCGACAGACGGCCCTGCCTGCGCAATCAGGGTTTCCCTCGATAGAGTGGGGTCATGTATGCTACGGCGCTTCCTGTAACTCCACTTCCCGCAGGGTTTGGGCACGGACGCGCCGCTTTCTGGTGTCGAACAACCCGGACACTGCACCGAAGAGGAATAGGCCACCCTTATTCAGTTCAAAAGTAGCCATGCACGAACAATATCAGCCCCGTGAAATAGAAAATGCCGCACAAACCTTCTGGGACGAGCAAAAGTCCTTTGAAGTCAGCGAACAGCCAGGCAAGGAGACTTTCTATTGCCTATCGATGTTCCCTTACCCCAGCGGCAAGCTACACATGGGGCACGTGCGTAACTACACCATCGGCGACGTGATTTCGCGCTACCAGCGCATGCTCGGCAAGAACGTCCTGCAACCCATGGGTTGGGATGCTTTCGGCATGCCGGCGGAAAACGCCGCGATGAAAAACAACGTAGCCCCCGCCAAGTGGACCTACGAAAACATCGCCTACATGAAGACCCAGCTGCGCAGCCTGGGCCTGGCGGTGGACTGGTCCCGCGAAGTGACCACCTGCAAGCCGGATTACTATCGCTGGGAACAATGGCTGTTCACGCGCCTGTTCGAAAAAGGCGTGATCTACAAAAAGAGCGGCACCGTGAACTGGGACCCGGTCGACCAGACCGTGCTGGCTAACGAACAGGTGATCGACGGCCGCGGCTGGCGTTCCGGCGCGCTGATCGAAAAGCGCGAAATCCCGATGTACTACTTCAAGATCACCGCCTACGCGGATGAACTCCTGTCGAGCCTCGACGACTTGCCGGGCTGGCCCGAACAGGTCAAGACCATGCAGCGCAACTGGATCGGCAAATCCAAGGGCATGGAAGTGCAGTTCCCGTACAACGTCGACTCGATCGGCGAAGCCGGCGCACTCAAGGTATTCACCACCCGCCCCGACACCCTGATGGGCGCAACTTACGTCGCCGTGGCCGCTGAACACCCGCTGGCCACCCAGGCCGCACAGAACAACCCTGAGCTGCAGGCGTTCATCGCCGAATGCAAAGGTGGCAGCGTGGCTGAAGCCGATGTCGCGACCCAGGAGAAAAAAGGCCTGCCGACCGGGCTGTTCGTCGAGCACCCGCTGACTGGCGAGAAGCTGCCGGTCTGGGTAGCCAACTATGTGCTGATGCACTACGGCGACGGCGCGGTCATGGCGGTGCCGGCTCACGACGAGCGCGATTTCGAATTCGCCACCAAATACAACCTGCCGATCAAGTCCGTGGTGCGCACCAGCGCGGGCGAGACCAACCCGGCCCCGTGGCAAGACGCCTACGGCGAGCACGGTACCCTGATCAATTCCGGCGAATTTGACGGCCTGGACTTCCAGGGCGCATTCGACGCGATCGAAGTCGCGCTGATCAAGAAAAACCTCGGCGCCTCGCGCACCCAGTTCCGCCTGCGCGACTGGGGCATCAGCCGCCAGCGCTACTGGGGCTGCCCGATCCCGATCATCCACTGCGAAAGCTGCGGTGACGTGCCGGTCCCGGAAGACCAGTTGCCGGTGGTCCTGCCCGAAGACGTGGTGCCGGACGGCGCCGGCTCGCCTCTGGCGCGCATGCCCGAGTTCTACGAATGCAGCTGCCCTAAATGCGGCGCGCCGGCCAAGCGTGAAACCGACACTATGGACACCTTCGTCGAGTCCTCGTGGTATTACGCCCGGTACGCCTCGCCGCACTATGAAGGTGGCCTGGTCGAGAAATCCGCAGCCGATCATTGGCTGCCGGTGGACCAGTACATCGGTGGCATCGAACACGCCATCCTGCACCTGCTGTACGCGCGCTTCTTCCACAAGCTGATGCGTGACGAAGGCCTGGTCAGCTCCGACGAGCCGTTCAAGAACCTGCTGACCCAGGGCATGGTAATCGCCGAGACCTACTATCGCCGCGAAGCCAATGGCGCCTACACCTGGTTCAACCCGGCGGACGTCGAACTCGAGCGTGACAGCAAAGCCAAGGTCATCAGCGCCAAGCTCAAATCCGACGGCCTGCCGGTGGAAATCGGCGGCACCGAGAAGATGGCCAAGTCGAAGAACAACGGCGTCGACCCACAATCGATGATCGATCAGTTCGGCGCCGACACCTGCCGCCTGTTCATGATGTTCGCCTCGCCGCCCGACATGAGCGCCGAATGGTCCGACTCCGGCGTAGAAGGCTCGCACCGCTTCCTCAAGCGCGTCTGGCGCCTGGCCCATGCCCACGTCAGCCAGGGCTTGCCGGGCAAGCTGGACGTCGCCGCCCTGAACGATGAGCAGAAGGCCATTCGCCGCAGCACCCACCTGGCTATCCGCCAGGCCAGCCAGGACGTAGGGCAGAACCACAAGTTCAACACCGCCATCGCCCAGGTGATGACGCTGATGAACGTGCTGGAAAAAGCCCCGCAGGCCACGGAACAGGATCGCGCATTGATCCACGAGGGCCTGGAAACGGTTACCCTGCTGCTCGCGCCGATCACGCCGCACATCAGCCACGAATTGTGGAACCGCCTGGGCCACAGCGGTGCCGTCATCGACGCCCGCTGGCCGGTGCAGGATGACAGCGCGCTGGTACAGGACACGCTGCAACTGGTGATTCAGGTCAACGGCAAACTGCGCGGCCAGATCGACATGCCGGCCAGCGCCAGTCGTGAAGAAGTCGAAGCGGCTGCACGCTGCAACGAGAACGTGCTGCGCTTTACCGAAGGCCTGACGATCCGCAAAGTGATCGTAGTGCCCGGAAAACTGGTCAATATCGTCGCCAGCTAAATCGGATCGGGCGCAGGGCTTGAGCCCTGCGCCGAACTAAACCTTCAGGGCCTCGATACGGCCCGCCTGGTTTCAAGGGGAGCAACAAACATGATCAAACGCAATCTGCTGGTAATGGGCCTGGCCGTTCTGTTGAGCGCGTGCGGCTTCCAGCTGCGCGGCACCGGCACCAACGAATTGTCGCTCAAGGAACTCGACGTCAGCGCACGCAATGCCTACGGCGAGACCGTGATTCAGCTGCGCCAGGCCCTGGAAAACAGCGGTGTGCGCGTCTATACCGGGGCCACCTACAAACTGGACCTGGTTGATGAGCGCGAAACCCAGCGCAACATCAGCTACGCCAGTGCGGGCCGCGCGTCGGATGTCGAGTTGACCACCACCGTCAACTTCGAAGTACAAGGCCGCGATCACTTGCCACTGATGGGTGACAAGATCCAGGTGCAGAAAGTCGTGAGCCACGACGGCAACAACCTGGTGGGTTCGGACTCCGAGACCCTTCAGGTGCGCAAGGAAATGCGTCGTGAGCTGGTCCAGCGCATGATGACTCGCCTGCAACTGCTGACCCCGGAAAAACTCGCGGAGCTGCAGCAAATCGCCGACAACAAGGCCAAGGCTGACGCCGATGCGCTGAAAGCCGCGCAAGAGTATGAAGACAACACGCCGAAACAGTCGCCTGTTGAAGTCCCTGTCGAGTAAGCCAAACGGGGCGCTCCTGGCGCCCCGTTCGCCCTGCCTATGAAACTCGCCCCCGCCCAACTCGCCAAACACCTGCAAGGTGGCCTCGCGCCTGTCTATATTGTCAGCGGCGATGACCCGTTGCTGTGCCAGGAAGCGGCCGACGCCATTCGCACGGCGGCGCGCCAGCAAGGTTTCGATGAACGCCAGGTGTTCAGTGCCGATGCCAGTTTCGACTGGGGCACGCTGCTGCAGGCAGGCGCGAGCATGTCGCTGTTTGCTGAAAAACGCCTGCTTGAGCTGCGCCTGCCCTCGGGCAAGCCGGGCGATAAGGGCGCGGCGGCGTTGATGGAATATTGCGCGCGCCCTGCTGAAGACACGGTGCTGCTGGTCAGCCTGCCCAAGCTCGACGGCAGTGCGCAGAAAACCAAATGGGGCAAGGCGCTGGTGGAAGGCCCACAGACCCAGTTCATCCAGATCTGGCCGGTGGACAGCAGCCAGCTGCCGCAATGGATTCGCCAGCGCCTGTCACAGTCCGGGCTGTCGGCCACGCAAGACGCCGTCGAGCTGATCGCCGCCAGGGTCGAGGGCAACCTGCTGGCCGCCGCCCAAGAGATCGAAAAGCTCAAGCTGATGGCGGAAGATGGGCAGATTACCGTCGAAACCGTGCAGGGCGCGGTGGCTGACAGTGCGCGGTTCGATGTCTTCGGGCTGGTGGACGCGATCCTCAACGGTGAACCGGCCCACGCCCTGCGCATGCTAGAAGGGCTGCGCGGCGAAGGTGTGGAACCGCCGGTGATTCTCTGGGCCCTGGCCCGGGAACTGCGGGTGCTGGCTAACATCGCTTTGCAATACAGCCAGGGCACCCCCCTGGACAAATGCTTCAGCCAAGCCCGACCGTCGGTGTGGGACAAGCGCAAACCCCTGATGAGCAAGGCCCTGCAACGGCACTCGGCGCAACGCTGGGCGCAACTGTTGCTGGAAGCGCAGCGCATTGATGCACAGATCAAAGGCCAGGCGGCCGGTTCGCCGTGGATGAGCCTGAGCCGTTTGTCACTGCTGATGGCCGGCCAGCGCCTGGCATTGCCTGCCGAATAACCCCCGCAAGAACACCAAAAACCCAATGTGGGAGGGGGCTTGCTCCCGATAGCGGTGTAACAGTCAAAAAATCCAGTGACTGACACTCCGTCATCGGGAGCAAGCCCCCTCCCACATTTTGTTTGTGTTTACAATTTTCAGGCTTTACAGCGCCGCAATATAGGCAGATTATTTTCGCCGCTCCACCCACCCGAACGAGAGAAAGATCATGAGCAAAAAGCCATCCAAGCATGGCCCGAACAAGGCCAAATCCATCATCGCCCAGCCCCTGTTCCGCAGCCGTCAAGAACGCGCCGGCAAGGGCAAAGGCAGCTACCGCCGCGAAGCCTTCCAGTCTAATAGCTGGGAGGCTTCTTACTTTCTGGCTGCCTGAAGGCAAGCGCCCCTCTGGCATGATAAGGTCTGCACTGGATTTGTAACCCCCTGGACCTGTGCATGCCCTCTAGTCTTTCCCGTCGTTGGCACCTTCGCCAATTGATCGCTGCCTCCAGCCTCATTCTGCTTGTCGCCTGCGCGGAAAAACCCACCGCCGCGGACGCTCAACCCCTGCCCACGCTCAAGACCGTACCGGCCGTGGCGCCTGCCGTCGTTGCGCCGCTGGCGGTAGACAACCTGAACATCCAACCGACCCAGACCTTCGCCGAATGGCAGGCCGGTTTCCGTGCGCAGGCCCTGCAAGCCGGAATCACCGCCGACGTCTTCGATAATGCCTTCGCCGGCGTCAGCCCGGACATGGCGGTGATTCGCGCCGACCGCAGCCAGCCGGAGTTTTCCCGGCCGGTGTGGGAATACCTCGACGGCGCGCTGTCGCCGCTGCGCGTGCGTAATGGCCAGGCGTTACTGGTCAAGTACGCCGATATCCTACAGCGCATCGAAGAGCGGTATGGCGTCGATCGCCAGGCACTGGTCTCGGTGTGGGGCATGGAAAGCAACTTCGGCCAGTTCCAGGGCAATAACTCGGTGATTCGCTCCCTCGCGACCCTGGCTTATGAGGGCCGTCGCCCGGCGTTCGCACAGGCGCAACTGCTGGCGGCGCTGCAGATCATCCAGCACGGCGATATTGCGGCCGACCAGATGAAAGGTTCCTGGGCCGGCGCAATGGGCCAGACCCAATTCATCCCCACCACCTACAACACCCATGCCGTGGATTTCGACGGCGACGGCCGCCGCGATATCTGGAACAGCCCCGGTGACGCCCTCGCGTCCACTGCCCATTACCTGCAAAGCTCCGGCTGGCAGAAAGGCCAGCCGTGGGGCGTTGAGGTGCAGCCACTGCCAACGGGCTTCGACTACTCCCTGGCCGATGGTGGCATCCGCAAGACCGTCGCCGAATGGCTGCAACTGGGCATCCAGCTGCCGCTTGGCGCAAGCCTGCCAGCCAATGTCGACCAACTGTCCGCCGCCCTGCTGTTGCCGGCCGGCTACCGTGGCCCGGCGTTTCTGGTTCTGGATAACTTCCGTGCGATCCTGAAGTACAACAACTCGTCGTCCTATGCACTGGCCGTTGGCCTGCTGTCGGAGCGATTTGGTGGCGGTGGTGTGATTCGCGGGAGCTGGCCGAAGGATGAGCTACCGCTGAGCCGCTCGCAACGCATCGACCTGCAGACGGCGCTCAGCGCCAAGGGCTACGACGCAGGCAATGCCGACGGGATCATCGGCGCCAACACACGCAAGGCGATTCGAACGGCGCAGCAAGCGCTGGGCTGGCCGGCGGATGGGTATCCGACGGTGAAGCTGCTGGAGTCACTGCAGGGCCGATAGATGTGCTCAAGGCAACTACCGCCATCGGGGGCAAGCCCCCTCCCACACTTGGAATGCATTTCAAAATGTGGGAGGGGGCTTGCCCCCGATTGCGGTTTAGGAACCGACGATCATTTACAGACTACATCCTGCTCCAACACCACCCGCTGCTCCCCCGCATCCAAACGCACCAAAGCCCCCATCGGTAACGTCAGATTCGGATCACAATGCCCGCTGCGCCAGCCGGACAGCACCGGAATGCACAGCGGTTCGAAGGTCTGTTTCAACAGTCTTTCCAGCCCCACCTGATCCACACCGGCCACATCCCCCACCAATACCCCCGCCACCTGGTCGAGTTTGCCCGCCAGGCGCAGGTGCGTCAGCAGACGGTCGATGCGATAGAGCGGCTCGTTGATGTCCTCGATAAACAGAATGATGCCTTCAGCGTCAATGTCGTAGGCGGTACCCATCACCGCCGCGATCATCGAGAGGTTGCCGCCCAACAAACGCCCGCAGGCGATGCCAGGCTCAATGGTGGTCAAGGGGTAGGCCACCGGGTGCGTCAGCAGGCTGCCGGCGCCAAGCTGGCCACGCAGCAGGCTGAACAGCGATGACTCGGTGGGGGGTTGCTTGCCACCGAGCAAGTCGGCATTGAGCATTGGCCCGTGGAAGGTGACGAAGCCCGCGTAGCGGTTGATCGCCAGGTGCAAGGCGGTGATGTCGCTGTAGCCGACGAAAGGCTTCGGGTGCGCGCGCAACAGGTCGAAGTCCAGCGCATCGAGCAAGCGTGGCGTGCCGTAGCCGCCGCGTAGGCAGAAAATGGCGTCGATTTCGGGGTCGGCGAAGGCAGCATGCAGGTCGTTGAGACGCACTTGATCACTGCCGGCCAGGTAGCCGTCGCGCTCATACACACCCGGGAAAATGCGCAGTTCGTAGCCACGGGCGCGCATCCATTGCCCAGCTTTTTCAACGTCCAGCGCGGCAGGGCCGGCGGGAGCGATCAGGCCGATGGTGCCTTCGAGGCGCAATGCAGGTACGGCGCTAGTCATGCACAATTCTCCTTAATATGACGCATAACGAAATGTGGGAGGGGGCTTGCTCCCGATGGCGATGTATCAGTCACTCGTGTATTGACTGTCACACCGCAATCGGGGGCAAGCCCCCTCCCACATTGGATCTGCGGTGGCGGGCAGATCTCCATTACCAAACTCTTTGTTAGGAAACCAGGCTCGCCTTGACCAGCTTGGCCTGCTCGTCAGCATGGTACGAAGAGCGCACCAACGGGCCGGAGGCTACGTTCTTGAAGCCCATCTTGTACCCTTCCTCGGCGAACCAGGCGAAGGTATCCGGGTGCACGAAACGCTGCACCGGCAGGTGGCTACGGGACGGTTGCAGGTACTGGCCCAGGGTCAGCATATCGATGTCGTGCTCGCGCATGCGCTTCATGACTTCGATGACTTCTTCGTCGGTTTCGCCCAGGCCCAGCATCAAGCCGGATTTGGTCGGAATGTGCGGCATCATCTGCTTGAACTTCTGCAGCAGGGTGAGCGACCACTGGTAATCCGAACCCGGACGCGCGGCCTTGTACAGGCGCGGAACGGTTTCCAGGTTGTGGTTGAACACATCCGGTGGCTCAGCGGCGGTGATCTGCAGCGCTACATCCATGCGGCCACGGTAGTCGGGCACCAGGGTTTCAAGCATGACGTTCGGCGACAGTTTGCGGATTTCGCGGATGCAATCGGCAAAGTGCTGAGCACCGCCGTCTCGCAAGTCGTCACGGTCGACCGAGGTGATCACCACATATTTGAGTTTCAGGTCGGCGATGGCGATAGCCAGGCTTTCCGGCTCGTTGACGTCCAGGGGCTTCGGACGGCCGTGGCCCACGTCGCAGAACGGGCAACGACGGGTGCAGATGTCACCCATGATCATGAAGGTGGCGGTGCCGCCGGAGAAGCATTCGCCCAGGTTTGGGCAAGAGGCCTCTTCGCACACGCTGTGCAACTTGTGTTTGCGCAGCAGGGCCTTGATACGGTCGACTTCCGGCGAGACCGGGATGCGCACGCGAATCCAGTCAGGCTTTTTCGGCAGTTCGGTGGTCGGGATGATCTTGACCGGGATGCGTGCAACCTTCTCGGCGCCGCGCAGCTTGACGCCGGCTTCCACCTTGGCACGCGGGGCCGGGACTGGACGCTCGGTAACGTCCAGCGTCGGGATCATGGTTTGCACAACATCAGTAGTCATATCAATCGATTCCGCCCGTCAGGGTCGTCTGCTCAGCATAGTCGAGGTGTTTGACGAGCTGCGCGCGCAGCCGGGCACTTACCTCGGCAAATTCTATGGGTGTTGCATGGTCGCTCAACTGGGTCATCGCAAGCCCAGCGTAGCCGCACGGGTTGATGCGCCGGAACGGGGCCAGGTCCATGTCCACATTCAGGGCCAGGCCATGAAAGGAACACCCGTGACGAATGCGCAAACCCAGGGAAGCGATTTTCGCGCCATCCACATACACACCCGGTGCATCAGGCTTGGCCGCAGCGGTCACGCCGTAACTGGCCAACAGCTCGATCAGGCAAGCTTCCATGCGGCTTACCAGGTCACGCACGCCAAACCCCAGCTTGCGCACATCCAGCAACAGATAAGCGACCAGTTGGCCAGGCCCATGGTAAGTCACTTGACCCCCTCGGTCGACCTGCACCACCGGAATATCCCCCGGAAGCAGCAGGTGCTCAGCCTTGCCGGCCTGGCCCTGGGTGAACACCGGTGGGTGTTCGACCAGCCAGATTTCATCCGCTGCCGAGCTGCCGCGCTCATTGGTGAAGCGTTGCATGGCGTGCCAGACCGGCTCGTAGGCCATCCGGCCGAGCTCGCGAAAGCCCAGGACCTGTGGCATCACAACACCATGTGCACGAAGCCGGTGGCCCGCAGTTCGCTGTTGATGTCGTAGAGCTGGTCTTGACCGATTGCAACGATGTGCAATTGGATCGTGGTGTATTTGCCTGTGGAGCTGGATCGCTCGTCCACACGCTGATCATTGATCGTCGCGTGCTTGCGCACAATCTCGAGGATCAAGTCTTTGCGGCCTACGCCGGTATCGCTGATTATCTTGATGGGGTAGTCCACCACCGGAAATTCGATCTTTGGCGCCTTTACTTCGGTATCGGTCATGGCGTAACGGCCTCGTAAGCGGTAAGCCGTGGCGACGGCAAAGCCCCGCGTCGGATCAACGCGGGGCTTTGCAGGTGCACACAATCAGTTGAACAAGCCGTAGAAGAATAGACGGATGCTATCCCACACGCGGCGGAAGATACCACCTTCGTCGACGGCATCCAGTGCGATCAGGTCGGCGCTGTGCACCACCTTGTCGTCCAGTTTGACTTCGACTTTACCGATCACGTCGCCCTTGGCGATTGGGGCAACCAATTGCGGGTTCATGGTCATGCTGGCAGCGAGCTTTTTCAGCTGGCCTTTAGGCATGGTCAGGGTCAGGTCATCAGCCAGGCCGGCCTTGACCTGGGAGGTTGCGCCCTTCCATACCGGCGCGGTCGCCAGCTCCGTACCCTTCTGGTAGAAGGTCTGGGTTTCGAAGAAGCGGAAGCCGTAAGTCAGCAGCTTTTGCGTCTCGGCCGCACGGGCCTGCTCGCTGTTGGTGCCGAATACCACGGCGATCAGGCGCTGGCCATCACGTACGGCGGACGACACCATGCAGTAGCCGGCTTCGTCGGTGTGGCCGGTTTTCAGGCCATCGACGGTCTTGTCGCGCCACAGCAACAGGTTGCGGTTAGGCTGCTTGATGTTGTTCCAGAAGAACTCTTTCTGGGAGTAGATGGCGTAGTGCACCGGGTCAACACGGATGATCGCACGGGCCAGGATCGCCATGTCGTGAGCCGACGAATAATGCTCTGGATTCGGCAGGCCGGTCGGGTTCATGAAGTGGCTGTTGGTCATGCCCAGGTCGCCGGCCGTCTTGTTCATCATATCGGCGAACGCGTCTTCGCTGCCGGCGATGTGCTCGGCCAAGGCGACGCTGGCGTCGTTACCGGACTGGATGATGATGCCGTGCAGCAGGTCGCTGACGGTGACTTGCGAGCCGACCTTGATGAACATCCGCGAACCACCGGTACGCCAGGCGTTTTCGCTGACGGTCACCGGGTCGTTTTCGCCGATCTGGCCGCGACGGATTTCCAGGGTCGCGATGTAGGCGGTCATCAGCTTGGTCAGGCTGGCTGGAGGCAGGCGCACGTCACCGCCGTTTTCGACCAGCACGTTGCCACTGGCGGCATCCATGAGGACCCAGGACTTTGCGGCCAGTTGCGGGGAAGCCGGCACCATCTCAACCGCCCAGGCGGCCGGGGTAATGATCAGCGAGATAAGCAGGCACGTACGTTTGGCTAAGGTGGTGATGTTCATCCGTCTCTCGAAATTGCTTATGGAAACTTGCCCTCGCGGGCAAAACTATTCAGACAGCCCGCTTCCAGACTGTCACGTGTTCGGTTGCCCGCTCACCCCTTGCCCCTGGGTTTTTATTGTTCAACGAGCCAACAACCAGGGCCCAGGCACCCGCCTGAACCTGCAGTCCTTTATTGCCTTATTCTGCGGTCACTACGCTGGGTTGCCCCAGGTTCGCCAGGCGTACGCTGTTCTGCACTTGCGCCACCTCGCTCGGCGAGCCGATCGGCCCCATGCGCACACGGTGCAGGGTTTGCTGGTTACGCACGATGGAGCTGATGAACACTGGCGCGCTGACCATGCCGCTGAGCTTGGACCTTAACAGTTCTGCCGCATCCGGGTTGGCGAAAGCGCCCACTTGCAGGTACTGCCCACCCACGGTGGAGGCACCGGGCGCGGCACGGGGTACGACGACCGTATCCGGAGCATGCTGCGCGGGCGGCGGCGTCCATTGTTCGATCTTGCCGGTCGACGCCGTTACTTGCGGTTGTGGGGTTTGCGGTTCGTTGAGCATCAACGGCGCCGGCTTGCCACGCTGGGCCCAGTACTGCGCCGGGTCGATGCCTTCGACCTTGACCCGTGCGGTACCGATTTCGGCGTAACCGAGTTTCTTTGCGGCGGCGTAGGACAAGTCGATGATCCGGTCCGAATAGAACGGCCCACGGTCATTGACCCGCAGGATCACCGTGCGGTTGTTGTCCAGGTTGGTCACGCGCACGTAGCTGGGCAGCGGCAGGGTCTTGTGGGCCGCGCTCATGCCGTACAGGTCATACACTTCGCCGTTGGCGGTGTTCTGGCCATGGAACTTGGTGCCGTACCAGGACGCCGTGCCGGACTGCACGTAGGTCTTGGAGTCCTGCAGCGGGAAGTAATTCTTGCCCAGCACGGTATAGGGGTTGGCCTTGTAAGGGCCGGAGTGCAAGGTGGGCGTGGCATCGGGGATCTTCGACACATCCACATCCCACCACGGCGCGCCATCTTTGTGCGCACGGTTGATATCCAGGCCCGGCTGGGCGCGAACCACCGCGCCGCCGGCCTTCTTGGCCGGCGCTCGGCTCGGCGTCGTGGAGCAACTGGCGATCAGCAGGGACAACGCGGCGAACGCCACCAGCTTGAGCGGTTTTTTGAACGGCGATACCCGCATTACTTGTTGCCCCGTGCTTGAACCAGCTCGTCTGACAGCTGATGCACGGCCATGGCGTACATCACACTGCGGTTATAACGCGTGATTGCGTAGAAATTCTTCAGGCCCATCCAGTATTCCGGGCCATTTTCACCTTCAAGGCGGAACGCCGTCACCGGCATGTCATCGCGTGGCGCATTCTGACTCGACCAGCCCAGCGCTCGCAACTCCCCGACGGTCTTCACCGGGTCGATACCCTGGGTCAGGCCTTCGTCGGCGCGTTCACCCGTCACATCGGCGCGGACGACCACCGGTTCACCGCCGACCCAGCCGTGACGCTTGAAATAGCTGGCCACGCTACCGATGGCATCGTCGGGGTTGCTCCAGATATTGATATGCCCGTCGCCGTCAAAGTCCACCGCGTAGGCGCGAAAGCTGCTCGGCATGAACTGCGGCAAGCCCATCGCCCCGGCGTACGAGCCCTTGAGAGTCATTGGGTCGACCTGTTCTTCGCGGGCCAGCAGCAGGAATTCGCGCAGCTCCTTGCGGAAGAACTCGGCGCGGGGCGGGTAATCGAAGCCCAGGGTCGACAACGCGTCGATCACCCGGTAACTGCCGGTATTGCGCCCGTAGAAGGTTTCAATGCCGATGATCGCGACGATGACCTGGGCCGGCACACCGTATTCCTGCTCGGCGCGGGCCAATATCGCCTCATGCTGGCGCCAGAAGTCCACGCCCCGCGCCACACGGGCGTCGGTGAGGAACATCGGGCGATATTCCTTCCACTGCTTCACGCGTTCGGCGGGGCGCGAGATGGCGTCGAGGATCGCCTGCTTTTTCTGGGCCTCGCGAAACACGCCCATCAGTTGTTCACCGGCGAAACCGTAGTCGCGGGTCATCTCACCGACAAATTCGGCGACCTGAGGTGAGCCATCGTAGTCACCGGCCTGCACCTCTTGCGTTGCGCCCAGCAGCCCAATCAGGCCCATCCAGGACGCATGCCGAGTTGCCCAGCCGCGCATTACTTGCATTGACATCTTCACCTTATTCAAACCTGTGCGATCCATTTGCGATGCGTATGAATCGACATCAAAACCCCAAACGCTGACAGCAATGTCACCAGCGAAGTTCCGCCGTAGCTAATGAATGGCAACGGCACACCTACCACCGGCAGCAGGCCACTGACCATACCGATGTTGACGAAAACATAAACAAAAAAAGTCATGGTCAGGCTGCCGGCCAGCAACTTGCCGAACAGCGTCTGCGCCTGCGCGGTAATCACCAGCCCGCGACCGATCAACAGCAAATAGATCAGCAGCAGCGCGCAAATGCCGACCAGGCCGAACTCTTCGCCCATCACCGCAATAATGAAGTCGGTGTGGCTTTCAGGCAAAAAGTCCAGGTGCGACTGGGTACCCAGCAACCAACCCTTGCCGAACACGCCGCCGGAACCGATCGCTGCCTTGGACTGGATGATGTTCCAGCCGGTACCCAGCGGGTCGCTCTCCGGGTCGAGGAACGTCAGGATCCGTTGCTTCTGGTAGTCGTGCATAAAGAAGAACCACATGGCCACGGCCACGGGCACGGCGGCGGCCAGCACGCTGAGAATCCAGCGCCAGCGCAAGCCACCCATGAACAGCACGAACGCGCCGCCCGCCAGGATCAGCAACGAGGTGCCGAGGTCCGGCTGGCGCACGATAAGAATGAACGGCACGCCGATCAGCACCAGGCTGATCCCCACATGTTTGAGCTGTGGCGGCAACGTGCGCTTGGACAGGTACCAGGCAATGGTGGCCGGCATGAGGATCTTCATGAATTCCGACGGCTGGAAGCGAATCACCCCTGGGATGTTGATCCAGCGGGTCGCACCCATGGCGTTGTGGCCCATCACGTCCACCACCACCAGCAGCAAAACCCCGGCGACATAACCGAGCGGCACCCAGCGCGCCATGAAGCGCGGCTCGAGCTGGGCGATCACCACCATCGACAACAGGCCCAGGCCGAACGAAGACGCTTGCTTGATCAGCAGGTCCCAGTTCTTGCCGCTGGCCGAATACAGCACGAACAGGCTGCCCGCCGCCAAGATCAGCAGCAGCACCAGCAGCGGGCCATCGATGTGCATGCGTTGCAGCAACGTCGCACGGCGACGCATCACATCCTCACTGGAGAGGATGCGGTCAAAATTACTCTTCACGGGCCGTAACCTCGGGGCTTGAAGGGGGGCCGCCATATTCGGGCTTGAGCTTGCCGTCGGCGGTCAGCAGCCAGGCGTCCATCACTTGACGCACCACCGGGGCCGCGACGCCGGAGCCGGACTCGCCATTCTCCACCATCACCGCCACCACGATTTTCGGGTCATCTGCCGGGGCGAAACCGACAAACAAGGCGTGGTCGCGGTGGCGTTCCTGAACCTTGGAGCGGTCGTACTTTTCACCCTGCTTGATCGCGACCACCTGGGCGGTACCACTCTTGCCGGCGATGCGGTACTGCGCACCGATCGCCGCCTTGCGTGCGGTGCCACGGGCGCCGTGCATGACCTGCTGCATACCGTGATTGACCTTGTTCCAGTCGGAAGGGTCGCGCAGCACGATGTCGGGGATCGGATTCTCATCCAGCGGTTTCTCGCCCTCAATGGTCCTAGCCAGGTGCGGACGATTCCAGATGCCCTTGTTCGCCACCAGCGCCGTCGCCTGGGCCAGTTGCAGCGGGGTGGCCTGCATATAACCCTGGCCAATGCCGAGGATCAGGGTTTCGCCGGGGAACCACGCCTGGCGGCGCGTCGCCCGCTTCCACTCCCGCGACGGCATCAGGCCTGGCGACTCTTCGAACATGTCCAGGGAGACTTTCTGACCGAGGCCGAACTTGCCCATGTAGGCCGACAGGCGATCAATACCCAGCTTGTGGGCCAGGTCATAAAAATAGGTGTCGTTGGAGCGCATGATCGCGGTATCCAGGTCGACATAACCGTCACCGGTGCGGTTCCAGTTACGGTATTTGTGATCGTAGTTGGGCAGCATGTAGTAGCCGGGGTCATAGACCCGACTCGACGCCGTGACCACACCCGAATCCAGGCCGGCAATCGCCACCGCCGGCTTGATGGTCGAACCCGGCGGGTACAGGCCGCGCAACACGCGGTTGAACAGCGGCCGGTCGATGGAATCGCGCAGCTCGGCATAGGCCCTGAAGCTGATGCCGGTCACGAACAGGTTGGGGTCGAAACTCGGCTGGCTGACCATGGCCAGCACTTCGCCGGTCTTCGGGTCCAGCGCCACCACCGCACCGCGACGGCCACCCAGCGCCATTTCGGCGGCTTCCTGCAACTTGATGTCCAGGCTCAGCACGATGTCTTTGCCCGGCAACGGATCAGTGCGCTTGAGCACGCGCAACACGCGGCCGCGGGCGTTGGTCTCGACCTCTTCGTAACCCACCTGGCCGTGCAGTTCGGGCTCGTAGAAACGCTCGATGCCGGTTTTGCCAATGTGATGGGTGCCGCTGTAATTGACCGGGTCGAGGGTTTTCAGCTCTTTCTCGTTGATGCGCCCCATATAACCGACCGAGTGCGCAAAGTGCGGCCCCTGAGGGTAATGCCGCACCAACTGCGCCACCACCTCCACGCCCGGCAAGCGGAACTGGTTCACCGCGATCCGTGCGATCTGCTCTTCGTTCAGCTCGAACAGAATCGGCACCGGCTCGAAAGGCCGGCGCCCCTGCTTCATGCGCTTCTCGAAGATGACTCGGTCTTCCGGCGTCAGCTGCAGCACCTCGACGATCACATCGAGCACCTGTTGCCAGTCGCCGGAACGCTCGCGGGTCATGCTCAGGCTGAAGCTGGGCCGGTTATCCGCGACCACCACGCCATTGCGGTCGAAAATCAGCCCACGGGTCGGCGGGATCGGCTGCACATGCACCCGATTGTTTTCCGACAAGGTGGAGTGATATTCGTACTGGATGACCTGCAGGTAATACAGGCGCGCGATCAGCACCCCGATCAGCGCCACCACCATGATCGCGCCAAATACCACGCGCGCACGTACCAGACGTGCGTCTTTCTCGTGGTCCTTGATGCGGATCGGCTGGGTCATCGGGAATGGCGCAGATTATTTGTGATAAGGATGCCCGGACAGAACTGTCCAGGCGCGATACAGCTGTTCACCGATCAGAATCCTTACCAACGGGTGCGGCAGCGTGAGCGCCGACAGCGACCAGCGCTGATCGGCCCGCGCACAGACTTCCGGCGCCAGCCCTTCGGGGCCGCCGACCATGAAGTTGACGGTACGCGAATCCAGGCGCCAGCGATCCAGCTCCACCGCCAACTGCTCGGTGCTCCAGGGCTTGCCGTGCACTTCGAGCGTAACGATGCGCTCGTTGGGCCCGACCTTGGCCAACATGGCTTCGCCTTCCTGACGGATAAAGCGCGCCACGTCGGCATTCTTGCCCCGGGTATTGAGCGGTATTTCCACCAGCTCCAGCGACAGCTCGGCAGGCAGACGCTTGGCGTACTCGTGCCAGCCCTCTTCCACCCACTTGGGCATGCGTGAACCGACAGCGATCAGACGCAGGCGCACAGCCGTTCCTTATTCCTGGTCTTTGTTGAGCTTGTCGAAGTGCGCGTGGCCCACTTCCGGGCTGTGGTGCTTGCCATCGGCGGCACGGCTCTGCTCGGCGCCTTTCCACAGACGCTCCAGATCATAGAACTGGCGGGCGTTGGAGGTCATCATGTGAACGATCACGTCGTCCATGTCCAGCAGCACCCAGTCGCTGTCGCCCTTGCCTTCTTCACCCAGCGGCTTCACGCCCTGGGCTTTGACCGCTTCGCGAACCTTGTCCAGCATCGCGCCGATCTGGCGGTTGGAGGTACCGGTGGCGATGATCATGAAGTCGGTGATGCTCTGCTTGTCGCGCACGTCGAGCACCTGGATGTCCTGGGCTTTCACGTCTTCCAGGGCAGCCACGGCAACTTTTACCAGCTCTTCGCCAGCCAGTTCCGGGCCAACGTGGGCTTCTACCGGCAGCGGCGCGCTCTTGAAGGTGCCTTTGCGCTTAACTTTGCTTACGTCTTTGTTCGTCATATAAAACTCGTTTTGCTCGTATGTTCGGGCGCTCGCTGCACGACGGTGCGTAGCGACAAGCGCGCCTTTTCAGTTCGACGCACGGTAAAGTCCGTGCGCATCGATGTAGGCCAGGACCGCGTCAGGCACCAGGAAACGTACCGACTTACCGCTGGCCAGCAGTTGACGGATCTGGGTGGCGGACACCGCAAGCGGGGTCTGCCAGACGAATGCAATATTCCCGTTCGGCCCGGTCAGGGCCAAGGGGTCACTTACCGACCGCGCAGCCAGCAGGTTGCGCAAGGCATCCGGCGGTTCGCTGTCGGCATCCGGGCGTTGCAGAACCAGGATGTGGCAATGCTGGAGGAGTTCCTCCCAGCGGTGCCAAGAGGGCAGGCCGCAAAATGCGTCCCAGCCCAAAAGCAGAAACAACTGGTCATCGGCGGCCAACTCGGCGCGCATCAGTTCCAGGGTGTCGACAGTGTAGGACGGTTTATCGCGCTTGAGCTCGCGATCGTCCACCACCAGCGGCGATATACCCTCCACGGCAACGCGCACCATTTCCAGGCGCTGCTGCGCTGACACCTGCGGCGTATCGCGATGGGGCGGCCGGAAATTAGGCATCAGGCGCAATTCATCCAGGGCCAGGGCATCCGCGACTTCCAGGGCACTGCGTAAATGGCCGATGTGCACGGGGTCGAAAGTACCGCCGAGCAGCCCGATGCGTTTAGCCATCAAGTGCGCACGTGACCGTCGCCGAATACCACGTACTTCTCGCTGGTCAGGCCTTCCAGGCCAACCGGGCCACGGGCATGGAGCTTATCGGTGGAGATGCCGATTTCCGCCCCCAGACCGTACTCGAAGCCATCGGCAAAGCGCGTCGAGGCGTTGACCATCACCGAAGCGGAGTCCACTTCATTGAGGAAACGCCGGGCATCGCTGAAATGCTCGGAGACAATGGCGTCGGTGTGCTTGGAACCGTATTTATTGATGTGCTCGATGGCCTGGTCCAGGTCGTCGACAATGCGGATCGACAGGATCGGCGCCGTGTACTCGGTGTACCAGTCCTGCTCGGTCGCCTCGATCACGTCCGCGCCCAGCAACGCACGGGTACGCTCGCAACCACGCAGCTCCACGCCCTTGTCGCGATAAATGGCAGCCAGCGGCGGCAGCACGCGCTCGGCGATGCCGGCGTGCACCAACAGGGTTTCCATGGTATTGCACGGCGCGTAGCGGTGGGTCTTGGCGTTGTCGGCGATGCGGATGGCCTTGTCGAGGTCGGCGGCGATGTCGATGTAGACGTGGCACACGCCGTCCAGGTGCTTGATTACCGGCACCTTGGCGTCGCGGCTGACGCGCTCGATCAGGCTCTTGCCACCGCGCGGCACGATCACGTCGACGAATTCCGGCATGGTGATCAATGCGCCAACCGCCGCGCGGTCGGTGGTTTCCACCACTTGCACCACCTCGGCGGGCAACTCGGCCACGGTCAGGCCCTGCTGAATGCAGGCAGCGATGGCACGGTTGGAGTTGATGGCCTCGGAACCGCCGCGCAGGATGGTGGCATTGCCCGACTTGAGGCACAGGCTCGCGGCGTCGATGGTCACGTTCGGGCGCGACTCATAGATGATGCCGATCACGCCCAGGGGCACGCGCATCTTGCCGACCTGGATGCCGGACGGCAGGTAACGCATATCGCGGATCTCACCGATGGGGTCAGGCAGCTTGGCTACCTGACGCAGACCTTCGATCATGTCGTCGATACGCGCCGGGGTCAGCGCCAGGCGATCCAGCAGGGCCGGTTCCAGGCCATTGGCGCGGCCGTTGGCCAGGTCCTGTTCGTTGGCGGCGGTAAGCGCTGGGCGCGAAGCATCCAGAGCGTCGGCGGCGGCCAACAACGCGCGATTCTTCTGCGCAGTGCTCGCACGGGCGATCAACCGCGAGGCCTGACGGGCAGCGCGACCCAGGCGGGTCATGTAGTCAAGAACGGACTCAGTCATGGGTCAGGTAGTCTTGGCAAAGAGGAAAGCGGCAGATTATAGCTGTGACGCCGCCCGACTGACAGCGGTGAGGGGCGGATGGTCGAAATGAACTGTAAAAACCTGGGGTTCAGCGGTAATTAAGGTGGGAGTTGTTATGATTCCGTCACATTTAGCCGTAATCACCTTGAACGTTATGTCCAGAATGACGCCCGAACTCCCTGCCAGCGCCCTCCCCGACAGCTTCTTCGACCGCGATGCACAGTTGCTCGCGCAAGAACTGCTCGGAAAAGTCATCCGTCATCGTGTCGGCGGAATTTGGCTTTCAGCCCGAATTATTGAAACCGAAGCCTATTACGTGGCCGAAAAAGGCAGCCACTCCTCACTCGGCTACACAGAAAAGCGTAAGGCTTTGTTTCTGGATGGCGGGCATATCTACATGTATTACGCCCGTGGCGGTGATTCGCTGAATTTCAGCGCCCATGGCCCGGGCAATGCCGTGCTGATCAAATCGGCGTATCCCTGGGTCGATGAAATTTCCGGCCCGGCGAGCCTGGCGCAAATGCTGTTGAACAACCCGAACCCCGATGGCAGCCCGCGCGCCGCGCAGAAACTCTGTGCGGGCCAGACGCTGCTGTGCAAGGCGCTGGGCCTGAAGGTGCCGATGTGGGATGCCAAGCGCTTCGATCAGGAACTGTTGTATGTGGAAGACGTAGGCCAGGTGCCCACGCAGATCATCCAGACCACACGACTGGGCATCCCCAGTGGGCGCGATGAGCATTTGATGTACCGTTTCGTCGATGCTGGCTATGCGCCTTATTGCACACGGAACCCGCTGCGGCGGGGACAGGTCGAAGGCCGCGATTATTTTTTGATTTGATGCTCCATGTGGGAGGGGGCTTGCTCCCGATAACGGTGTGTCAGTCAGACCATCTGACACTGACCCACCGCCATCGGGAGCAAGCCCCTCCCACAGTTTGATCATCAGCGTTTCAGATTACGTATGGAGTGGAGTGTATGGGCCATTGGCTCGATAGCATTACCGGCTGGCTGACCCTGAACCCACAATGGCTGGCGGCGGCGGTGTTTATCGTTGCGTGCGTGGAATGCCTGGCCATCGCCGGACTGATCGTGCCAGGTACGGTGCTGCTGTTCGCGATTGCCGCACTGGCCGGCAGCGGCGCGCTGTCGTTGAGCGAAACCCTGCTGCTGGGATTCCTCGGCGGCTTATTGGGCGATGGGGTTTCCTACTACCTGGGCCGGCATTTCCACCAGAACATCCGACGCCTGCCCGGCCTTCGTCAGCACCCCGAATGGATGAATGGCGCTGAAACCTACTTCCATAAGTACGGCATCGCCAGCCTGTTGGTCGGGCGCTTCATCGGCCCGCTGCGCCCCATGCTGCCGATGGTGGCCGGCATGTGCGACATGCCGTTTCCGCGCTTCGCGGCCGTGAGCGTTATCGCGGCAGCGGGGTGGTCGGTGGCTTATCTGCTGCCGGGATGGGCCGCCGGCGCTGCGTTCCGCCTGCCATTGCCCGAAGGTTTCTGGCCGGAAGCGGCCATTGTCGCGGCCTGCCTGGCGGTGCTGCTGGGGCTGAGCTTGAACAGCAGCCTGCGCGGTCATCGCCGCGCTACCCTGTGGATTGGTTGTGCCAGCCTGATCTTGCTGGTCGCGCTGTTCATCGGCTACCCGCACCTCAACCATTTCGACCAGGGCCTGAGCGCCCTTGTGCAGGAACATCGCAGCCCGTGGCTTGACGAAGTGATGGTGCGCATTACCCAGTTGGGCGAATTCAAGAAAATGTTCGTGGCCAGCGCGGTCTTCACCGGCCTGCTGCTACTGGCGCGACAGTGGCGTCATGCCCTATTCGTTGGCGTCACACTGGCGGGAGCCGCCGTGATCAACACCGGCACCAAGCTCTTCTTCGCCCGTGGCCGCCCGGAAATCCTTACCGACCCGCTCACCAGCTTCAGCATGCCCAGCGGCCATGCCTCCGGCGCGTTTGCGTTCTTCCTGGCCCTGGCGGTACTGGCAGGCCGGGGCCAACCCACGCGGTTACGCCTGACCTGGCTGCTACTGGGCTGCATACCCGCCGCGTTCATTGCATTGTCGCGGGTGTACCTGGGTGCTCACTGGCCCACGGACATCCTGGCCGGCACGCTGCTGGCGATGACCGTCTGCGCGTTCAGCCTCAGCTTCAGTCAGTACCGCAGCCCCTTGCCCGCGATGACGCAAAAAGCCTGGTGGCTGGTGTTGCCCGCCGTGGTGGCCGTGCTCGGGTTTATTGCTTTTACCGGCACGTCCCATGCTTTGCTCAGGTACGCTTACTGATCCTTGGCCGGGCCGATCCACTCTACCGATGCCGAGCGGCGCTCAACGTAACGCTCGCGTCGTTCCAGCAGCATTTCATCAGCGATTTCAGCGGCGCGTTCGGCGATGTATTCCGGGCCCCGCGTGGCATCCTGCTGGAGTAATTGCGTGGTCACGCTGACAAGGTACGCGTCCCAGGCTTCTTGTTCCGAGGGTGTCAGCCGAATCATGGTCATCTCCGATCATTAGGGTGTGATCGGAAAATAGTGCAAGCCGCGCTGCTGGAAGCAACCAAACAAAGTCTGAAAACCACGTCAGGGAAATCCGAATCTTAGGTGAATAATTCACCTTGCAACTCATCCAGCAGCATCTGGATCGCATCCAGCCGCTGCTGCGGATCGTCGAGTTGCAGCAGGTCGAGCTTGTCGGCCTCGGTGAACGGCAGCAGATACGCCAGCTGATTAGCCAGGGCCTGCTGGCCCTCGGCACGGGCGTCCATATCCAGCGAAGCGACCATCGGGTGCTCCGCCAATGCCTGCAGCAGCGCCAGCAGGTCGGCATCCTCGTCTTCCAGCGGCTGCTCCGGCAGCTCTTCGAGCCACTGCACCTCGGCCACCAGCAACTGGTCCTTGTGCACATGGGCGTCACGTACGCGGAAACGCCGCCCGCCTTCGACACGAATGCCCAGCAGGCCGTTGTCCTGTTGCTTGAAGTCGCGAATCAGCGCCTCACAGCCAATCAGCGCATAGCCGTCCGGGGCCAGGCCGACTTCCTTGCCGTCAAGGATGCACACCACGCCGAAGCTTTCGCCCTTTTTCATGCAGCGGCTGATCATGTCCAGGTAGCGCGCCTCGAACAGTTGCAAATCGAGGGTGCAGCCAGGGAACAGCACAGTGTTGAGCGGAAACAGCGCCAGACTCATAAAGGTTTCCTTAAACCCGGTTCAAACGATCACCGACACGGCCAGCGGCAGGAACACCGCCGTGGCCACGCCCATCAGACTCATCGCCAGCGCCGCGAAGGCGCCGCATTCTTCACTTTCCTGCAGGGCCACCGAGGTGCCGACGGCATGGGCCGTCATACCCAGGGCCATGCCGCGTGCTTCGGGGCTGTGTACGCCCAGGCGCGACAGGAGCGCCGGGCCGATCATCGCGCCGACCACTCCGGTGATCAACACGAACACAGCAGCCAATGCCGCCACGCCACCGATCTGCTCGGCCACCAGCATGGCAATCGGCGACGTCACCGACTTGGGCGCCATGGTCATCAGCACCCTGTGTTCAGCGCCGAACCACCAGCCCAACACCACGCACAGGCCGGTGGCCAACACCCCACCTATCACCAGCGTAGTAAAAATCG
Source organism: Pseudomonas sp. R2-37-08W (assembly GCF_003851705.1). Taxonomy (NCBI): domain Bacteria; kingdom Pseudomonadati; phylum Pseudomonadota; class Gammaproteobacteria; order Pseudomonadales; family Pseudomonadaceae; genus Pseudomonas; species Pseudomonas sp. R2-37-08W. The sequence goes on from NZ_CP027728.1 coordinate 5,078,031, forward strand.
GCCAGAACAATTGGCGAATCCGGCGCAGGTTCAGATACAGCGGCACCGCCAGGGCTACCGTCGCCGGCCCCAGCAGAATGCCCATGATCTCGGTGCTTTCGCGGTATTCGACGTAGCTCAGGCCGCAAGTGAGCAACACACCAATCACCAGCAACATGGAGACCAGCACCGGCTGCAGGAAGATCCAGCGGGTTTTCTCGAAAGCCGCCAGTACCAGTTGATAAGCGCCCAGGGTGATGCCGATCCCGAACAGCGGGTGATGAATGACGGCCGTCCAGGCGCCCTGCCAATCGAACATCATTGGCCCTTCTCCTTGCGCTTGACCATCTGTTGCATCAGCACGCCGACGACGCCCATGGCGATGACCAGCGACAGCACCAGCGCGCCGACAATGGCCCAGAAGTCTGCAACGATGTCCTTGGCATACACCATCACGCCCACGGCCGGCGGCACCAGCAGCAACGGCAGATACCGCAGCAGGCTGCCGGCCGCCAGGCTCAGCGGCTCGCTGACTTCGCCGCGCCAGATCAGAAAGCCAAGCATCAGCAGCAGGCCGATGATCGGTCCCGGCAATACCGGCAACAGCAGATGATTGATCGCTGTGCCGATCAGTTGAAACAACACCAGCCAGGTCAGGCCACGTAACAGCATCCGCTTTCTCCCCCTTAAAGCCCGCGCGCATTATAAGCACGCCCGCCCTATGCTCCGGCATTCGCCAAAAGCATGTCGTTGACCGGGCCGATTGCCCATGATGATCTACATTGGTTCTCTGTATCCCATAAAAAAACCCTCATCAGCGGGGGATAAAAACGATGAAACCAGGAGAGATGCAATGCCCCAGGTACCCGTAGCGCAGCTCAAAGAGTATGTCGGCAAGGAACTCGGACGTTCCGAGTGGCTCACCATCGACCAGGCGCGCATCAACCTGTTCGCGGAGGCCACCGGCGATCATCAATTCATCCACGTCGACCCGGTCAAGGCGGCGCACACCCCGTTCGGCAGCACCATCGCCCATGGGTTCCTGTCGCTGTCGCTGATGCCCAAGCTGATGGAAGACATCCTGATCATGCCCGAAGGCCTGAAGATGGCGGTCAATTACGGCCTCGACAGCGTGCGCTTTATCCAGCCGGTAAAGGTCGACTCCAAGGTGCGCCTGAACGTCACGCTCACCGATGTCCACGAGAAAAAACCCGGCCAATGGCTGTTCAAGGCCACCGCCACCCTGGAAATCGAAGGCCAGGAGAAACCTGCCTACATCGCCGAGTCGCTGTCACTCTGCTTCGTGTAGGACGCTGCCTGTGGTGAGGCAACAAACCTTGCCACAGTGTATGTAAATTTATGTATGAACCTCTCGGCTGCGGCATACTCGGCGCTCAATTATCCGGATCCCGCTATGCGCCCACTCGCTCCCCTTGCCCTTGCCCTGTTGCTCACCGCGTGCGGAGACGGCGAATCGCTGTTGCCGCCCGACGCGCGCCTGCCCGATGGCGGCCGCTACCGTGGTGATGTGGTCAACGGCTTGCTGCAAGGCCAGGGCCGTGTCGACTACCCCAACGGCAGTTGGTACGCCGGCGAGTTCGATAAGGGCCAGTGGCATGGCCAGGGCGAATGGCATGGCAGTAACGGCGAAGTCTATCAGGGCCAATTCAAGCAGGGCCTGTTTGACGGCCAGGGCCGCCTGACCACGGCGGGCAGCAGCTACGTCGGTGGCTTCAAGAACGGTCGACGCAACGGCGAAGGCACCCTCAAAGAGGGGCAGATGACCTATCGCGGCGAATTCAAGGACGACCAGTACTCCGGCCTCGGACGCCTGGAGCTGGCCGACGGCAGCCAATACCAGGGCCAATTCGCTCACGGCAAGCCCAATGGCGAAGGCCAGCGCAACGACGACAGCGGCAATCAGTTCAGCGGCCACTTCGTCGATGGTCAGCTGGAAGGCAACGGCACGTTCAACAGCGCGGATGGCGATATCTACGTCGGCCAGTTCAAACAGAACCAGCTCAACGGCAAGGGTCGCTATGAAAATGCCGACGGCGACGTGTGGATCGGCCAGTTCAAGGAAGGCGCGCTCAGCGGCAAGGGCGAACTGATCGGCGTCGATGGCAGCCACTACGTCGGCCAGTTCATCGATTGGCGCTTCAGCGGCGAAGGTCGCCTGAACCTTACCGATGGCAGCTTCTATATCGGCGGCTTCGACAGCGACAGCTACCAGGGCCGCGGCACGCTGGTGCTCACCGATGGCACGGTTCAGGCCGGCACCTGGGTCAACGGCATGCGCGTGCGCGATGCCGAGGGCAAGCTGCTGCCCGACCCACTGGAAATCGGCGTACTGGCCCAGGGCCGCTTACTGGCTGACGCCCTCGCCGCCGTGCCTGCGTCTACGCCTGCCATCGAGCTGTATACCCTGGCACTGGCCGGTGACGGCAAGCAAAGCGTATTCCTGCGCGAAGCCGATTACGTCAGCAATATGCTCGCCACCCGCTTCGGTGCACATGGGCAGATTCGCCTGGTCAACCACCGCGACCATATCGCCGACCGCCCCATGGCCACCCGCGAAAATCTGCGCCGTGCCGTGCAAACCCTGGCCGAACGCAGCGGGCCGGAAGACCTGGTGTTCATCTATATGACCAGCCACGGCACTCATGAACACGAACTGGTGCTGGACCAGCCGCGCATGGAGCTGGCCGACCTGCCGGCCGACGAGCTGGCCGCCGTGCTCGCGCCGCTGAAAAACCGTGACAAGATCATCGTGATTTCCGCCTGTTACTCCGGCGGATTCATCCCGGCATTGAAGGATGAACGCACGCTGATCATGACCGCCTCGCGCGCGGATCGCGTGTCGTTCGGTTGTTCAGAAGAAGCAGACTTCACCTACTTTGGTGATGCCCTTTTCGCACAAGCTTTCAGCCAAACGGACGATTTGCAACAGGCGTTCAAACTGGCACAACTGCACGTGGCCGAACGCGAACAGGCGGACAATTTCGAAGCCTCCGAACCGCAGATCTGGGCCCCCAAGGGCGTGATCGCCCATTGGCAATTATTACGCAAACAGCAGGCACGAAAGGCGCTCGAAAGCGTCTCAATGAATAGCAAGGAAGCCAAAGGCAACTAAGCTGTAACGTGTAACAAGGGGGAAACACCATGTACCTGACACCGCAGCATATCCTGCTGGCCGGCGCCTCTGGCCTTACCGGCGAACACTTGCTGGACCGCCTGCTCAACGAACCCACCGTGACCCGCGTACTGGCACCCAGCCGCAAACCATTGGCTGAACACCCGCGCCTGGAAAACCCGGTGGGCGACCCGGCAGTGGTCCTGCCACACCTGAGCGGCCAAGTGGATATCGCTTTCTGCTGCCTGGGCACTACGATCAAGAAAGCAGGTTCGGAAGCGGCGTTCCGTGCGGTCGACCTGGATCTGGTGGTGACCTTCGCCAAGCGCGCACGGGAAATGGGCGCGCGGCACCTGATCGTGATCAGTGCGATTGGCGCCGACCCGAAATCCTCGGTGTTCTACAACCGGGTCAAAGGGGACATGGAGCAGGCGTTGAGAGCACAGGATTGGCCGCAACTAACGATCGTGCGGCCATCGTTGCTGTTGGGCGAAAGACTCGAGCCGCGTCTGGCCGAACAACTGGCCGGGCCGCTGTCACGCCTGATTCCGGGCAAGTACCACGGCATTGAAGTCTGCGAACTGGCCCGCGCCATGTGGCGCCTGGCGCTGGAAGAACAGGACGGGGTGCGTGTGGTGGAGTCGGATGAGCTGCGCAAGCTCGGTAAATAACTAAAGGCAAACACTGAACCCAATGTGGGAGGGGGCTTGCCCCCGATTACGGTATATCAGTCACTGATGAGTTGACTGGGCTACCGCAATCGGGGCATAGGTATCTACACAACTTTGGCACGGCCCTGAACCTGTGACGGCTCAGCAGCCGAAGCCTCTCTAACTGATACCCCGCGACCTAAATGTGGGAGGGGGCTTGCTCCCGATGGCGGCCTGACAGCCGACCAGGATGTTGGATCAGAGCGAGTACATATCCGTTGCTGCGGTAACGGCGGCTTAGGGTTCCGCCCTGACGGCGGCTCACTTTTGAAAAGCGCAAAAGTAAGCAAAACGCTCTTGCCCCACCACTCGGCACCTCGCCTAGGCTCGGTGTGCCCGTAATCCGACAGTAATTTGGGGGGCCGCCGCCACGCGCCATCCATGGCGCGGGGCGGCTAAACCGGCATCCCTGCCGGTTTACCCCCCAAATCACTATCGAATTCCGGCCAGCGTGGTTTAACGGGGCGCTTAAGATCAAAAGCAAGATCAAGAGCGGCTCGCTTCGCATCGTGGTTAGGGTAGGCTGCTGCTACACAGTTGTGTAGATACCTATGGCAATCGGGGGCAAGCCCCCTCCCACATGGGTTTTTTGGTGTTGTTGAGGTTTGCGTTATAGGCCGCCCGTGGCGTTGAAGCCCACACCCAGCACCGTCAACGCCGACAGTGGCAACAGCAGGGTGTCGAGCAGCGCACTGGCCGGCAGGTCGATATGCGGATAACTCGGCGCCTCAGCGCCGAATCTGTCCTTGGCACAACAGCCTCCATTGATCGCATACAGGTCCAACCGCGTGCCGGCATACACCACCGGCGCGCCAGGTTGGGCGGCATCCAGCGTGCGAGCGGTGGCGCAGCCCGCCAATAGCAGCGCCAGCACGACCAGCAGCGCCTTATTCATCGCCGCTCAAGTGATGCTCGCCCCAGCGTGGCAGCATGTCCTGGGGAATATTCAGCAGGTTGAGAATGCGCGCCACCACAAAATCCACCAGGTCGTCGATGGTCTGCGGCTGGTGATAGAAGCCGGGCGATGCGGGCAATATGGTCACGCCCATGTTCGACAACTTGAGCATGTGCTCCAGATGGATGCTCGAATAGGGCGCTTCACGCGGCACCAGGATCAACTGACGACGTTCCTTCAAGGTCACGTCCGCCGCGCGCTCGATCAAATTATTACAGGCGCCCGTGGCAATCGCCGACAGCGTGCCGGTGGAACAGGGCACCACCACCATCGCCGCCGGCGCCCCGGAGCCGGAAGCGACCGGCGACATCCAGTCCTCTTTGCCATAGACCTTGATCTGCCCCGCCGCCGCGCCGGTGTATTCGGTGAGGAACGCCTGCATCATCTGCACCTTGGCCGGTAATGCGACATCGGTTTCAGTCGCCATCACCAACTGCGCCGCCTTGGAGACCAGAAAATGCACCTCACGGTCTTCACGCACCAGGCAATCAAGCAAACGCAGGCCATAAGGCGCACCGGAGGCGCCGGTCATCGCCAGGGTGACGCGTTCCGGGCCGCTCACTTGAGCGCCTCGGCCAGCTTGCCGTGCAACCCGCCGAAGCCGCCGTTGCTCATGATCACCACATGGGTGCCTGGCTTGGCCAGGTGCTTGACGTGCTCGATGATACCCTCCAACGAATCACAGACGGTCGAAGGCACACTGCACCGCGCGGCGATCGCCGGCAGGTCCCAGCCCAGGTTGGCCGGTGCATACCAGACCGCCTGGTCGGCGTCATTGACGCTTTCCGGCAGGCCATCACGGTGCGCCCCCAGCTTCATGGAGTTGGAGCGCGGCTCGACGACAGCAATGATCTGCGCATCACAGACGCGTTTGCGCAGGCCGTCCAACGTCGTAGCAATCGCCGTGGGGTGGTGGGCAAAGTCATCGTAGATGGTAATCCCATTCACATCGGCGACCTTTTCCATGCGCCGCTTCACGCTCTTGAATGCGCTCAATGCCGCGATACCCATGGAAGGCACCACCCCCACATGCCGCGCAGCCGCCAGGGTGACCAAGGCGTTGGCGACGTTATGCTGGCCGGTCATGTCCCACTCGACCGTGCCTTGGGGTTGGCCTTCGAACAGCACTTCAAACCTGGAACCGTCGTCACTGAGCAATTTGACCTGCCACTGCCCGCCCGCGCCGGTGGTTTGCACCGGAGTCCAGCAGCCCATCTCGATCACGCGCTGCAACGCCGGTTCGGTGGTCGGGTGAATCACCAGCCCTTCACTTGGAATGGTACGCACCAGGTGGTGGAACTGCCGCTCGATGGCCGGCAGATCCGGGAAGATGTCGGCATGATCGAATTCAAGGTTGTTCAGGATCGCCGTGCGCGGACGGTAGTGGACGAACTTGGAGCGCTTGTCGAAGAACGCACTGTCGTACTCGTCGGCCTCGATCACGAAGAACGGCGTCTCCCCCAGGCGCGCCGACACCGAGAAGTTCTGTGGCACACCGCCGATCAGAAAACCCGGGCTCATGCCCGCATGCTCCAGCACCCAGGCCAACATACTGCTGGTGGTGGTTTTGCCGTGGGTACCGGCAACCGCGAGCACCCAGCGCCCTTGCAGCACATGGTCGGCCAGCCACTGGGGGCCGGAGACATACGGCAAGCCTTTATTAAGGACATACTCGACCGCAGGGTTACCCCGGGACATGGCGTTGCCGATCACCACCAGATCGGGGACCGGGTCGAACTGCGCCGGGTCGTAGCCTTGAGTCAGCTCAATGCCCTGAGCTTGTAGCTGAGTGCTCATGGGCGGATAAACATTGGCATCGGAGCCGGTAACGTGATGGCCCAGCTCTTTGGCAAGTACCGCCATCGAGCCCATGAACGTGCCGCAGATACCCAGAATATGAATGTGCATAGTTGACCTCGTAAATCATCGAGGCAGGTTAGCGCAGGGAGTAGGAAATGGCACTCTTTAGGTCACTCTGCCAAGTGCGCCGGCAGTAGGCAGGCCAGTGGAGCCACCCATGGCTTGAGGTGAACTGCATTTTTCACGACTAAACGACCAAACTGCGTGAAATTTCATACTTTCGCAACTTTCGGTAAAGCGTATTACGGCTCACCCCTAACTGCTGCGCCGTATGGCTCATGTGCCAGCGTTGCTGCTCCAGCGTTGCCAGCAAAGCCGACCGCTCGGCATCGTCCAGGGGCGAACGTGCAGGGCTCTGTTCACTCGATTGCGCGCGAGCCTGACGGATGTTTGCAGGTAAATCCTCAAGCCCGATCAGGCTTGTGTCGCACAGCGCGACCAGCGTGCGCAACACCGTACGCAGCTGTCGGATATTGCCCGGCCACGCGTACGCCAACAGAGCTTCACGCGCTGCAGGCGCCAGGCCAACAGCCTGCTTACCCGCCTCCTGCGCCAGCAGGAAGTCCAGCAGTTGCGACTTGTCACTGCGCTCACGCAACGCCGGAAGGGCGACTTCCAGGCCGTTCAAGCGGTAATACAAATCTTCGCGAAAGCTGCCGTCCTGCACACGTTCAAGCAGATTTCGGTGGGTGGCGCTGATAATTCGCACGTTCACCGCCTGGGGCTCACCGCCGATAGGTACCACCAGGCGGTCCTCCAGCACTCTTAACAAACGGGTTTGCAGCGCCACAGGCATATCGCCGATTTCATCCAGAAACAGCGTACCGCCATCGGCTTGTTGCAGCTTGCCGCGCATGCCTTCCTTCAGCGCTCCGGTGAAACTGCCACCGCGATAGCCAAACAGCTCGCTTTCGATCAGGTTTTCCGGGATGGCCGCACAGTTGAGCGCGACGAAGGCCTTATCGGAACGCTGGCTGGCCTGGTGCACGGCCTTGGCGAACGCTTCTTTCCCGCACCCGGTTTCACCGTTGATCAGCAGTGGCACATCGCGCTCGAACACCCGCAGCGCCTTGCGCATTTCGTCTTGCAGCGCCGGGTCGCCCAGGCAAATTCCTGATAGCCGTGGCGATGCTGGTCGGGTAACCGGCGTGGGCACACGGCGCGGCTGGCCTCTCAATGCCGCAAACAGGCTGCGCCCCTCACGGGTACGCAATGGCCAACTGGCGGTCGCACTGGCGCTGGCGCGGCTCAGCAGTTGATCCAGCGAACAATCGAAAAATGCCTCCACCGGCTGCCCCAGCAAACCGCTACGCGTGCATGCGAGCAGGTTCAGCGCGCTCTGGTTGGCCGCGCAAATGCGCCCCTCCCCGTCGAACGCCAGCAGGCCCTCGCTGAACAGGCCCACCGACTCGGCCTGCAGGTGAAAGCGCAGCAGCCAGTGGTGTTCAAAGTGGCGCAGGAAATAGCAGCTTTCAATCATCTTGGCCGACAAATTGACCAGCGCCATGGTGTGGAATTGGCTCTGGCGCGACACCGCTTCCCGAGCCGACGACACGTCCAGCACCGCCAGCAGTTCGCCATGAGGATCGAACACCGGGCTCGCCGAACAGGTCAACCCCGTGTGCCGGCCGCGAAAGTGTTCGTCGCGATGAATCGTTACGGACTGGCGCTCAACCAGGCACGTCCCGATGCCATTGGTGCCCTCGCGGGCCTCACTCCAATCGGCGCCCAGCCATAACCCGGCGCGCTCGAAAATCTTGCGCTCGGACGGCGCGGTGACGCAGTTGAGGATCACGCCGCGCGCGTCAGTGAGCAGCACCGCGTGGCCAACGCCGGAGAGCTGTTGATGCAGGCTGTTCATCTCGTTGCCGGCGATGTGCAGCACCTGCTGCAGGCGTTCGCGACTTTCCAGCAGGCGCCCCTGTTCGAGCACGGTAGGGGCGATAGTTTGCGCGGGATCGAGGTGGTAGTCCTCCAGGCAGCGCAGCCAGGAGCGGGCAATCGATGGATCGCTGCCGGGGCCTTGGGAGCATTCATGCCCGCGTGTGACGGTCAAGACTTGCCGGGCGTGGCGACTGAACTGATCGTTGTGCATGTTCTTATTATTCTCCCTGCGTGAGAACGCCCAGCATCCTCCAGGCACCCAGCCATTGCAATCCCGACCCGACCCGCCGGTCACGGGCTGTATCGTTTATGGCACACACTGTCACCGCGCCTGTATCGAATGGGTGACAGCAACGCCCGGTAAAATTATTAACCCCTTGATTTACCTGGCCTGCAACGCAGTGGCCCAACCTTTGCTCTACGCTTTATCACGCGCTTGCCGCGCTGTACTCCAATAAACATAAAAGCAGGAGATGCCCACCATGCGTTATGCACACCCCGGTACTGAAGGCGCTATCGTTTCGTTCAAGGCCAAGTACGGCAACTACATCGGTGGAGAATTCGTTGCTCCGGTCGATGGCAATTACTTCACCAATACCTCGCCGGTCAACGGCAAGCCCATCGCCGAATTCCCCCGCTCTACTGCCAAAGACATCGACAAAGCCCTGGACGCCGCCCACGCCGCCGCTGACGCCTGGGGCAAGACTTCGGCCCAGGACCGCTCGCTGGTCTTGCTGAAAATCGCCGACCGTATCGAACAGAACCTCGAACTGCTGGCCGTCACCGAAACCTGGGACAACGGCAAGGCCGTGCGCGAAACCCTCAACGCCGACATCCCGCTGGCCGCCGACCACTTCCGCTACTTCGCCGGCTGCATCCGCGCTCAGGAAGGCAGCAGCGCCGAAATCAACGAACTCACCGCCGCCTATCATTTCCATGAGCCGCTGGGCGTGGTCGGCCAGATCATCCCGTGGAACTTCCCCCTGCTGATGGCCGCCTGGAAGCTCGCCCCGGCCCTGGCCGCCGGTAACTGCGTGGTACTCAAGCCCGCCGAGCAAACGCCGCTGGGCATCAACGTGCTGATGGAGCTGATCGGCGACCTGCTGCCGCCCGGCGTACTCAACGTGGTGCACGGTTTCGGTAAAGAAGCCGGCGAAGCCCTGGCCACCAGCAAGCGCATCGCCAAGATCGCCTTCACCGGCTCCACTCCGGTGGGCTCGCACATCATGCATGCGGCGGCCGAGAACATCATTCCGTCCACCGTCGAACTGGGTGGCAAGTCGCCGAACATCTTCTTCGCCGACATCATGAAAGCCGAACCGCAATTCATCGAAAAGGCCGCCGAAGGCCTGGTGCTGGCGTTCTTCAACCAGGGCGAAGTGTGCACCTGCCCATCGCGCGCGCTGGTGGAAGAGTCGATCTATGAAGACTTCATGAAAGTGGTGATGAAAAAGGTCGAGTCGATCAAGCGCGGCGATCCGCTGGACACCGACACTATGGTCGGCGCCCAAGCGTCGGAGCAGCAGTTCGACAAGATCCTGTCCTACCTGGAAATCGCCAAGGGCGAAGGGGCGCAGCTGCTCATCGGCGGCAAGGTCGAGAAGCTCAGCGGCGACCTGGCCACCGGCTATTACATCCAGCCGACCCTGCTCAAGGGCACCAACGAAATGCGCGTGTTCCAGGAAGAAATCTTCGGCCCAGTGGTAAGCATCACCACCTTCAAGGACGAAGCCGAAGCCCTGGCCATTGCCAACGACACCGAGTTCGGCCTGGGCGCCGGCCTGTGGACCCGCGACATCAACCGCGCCTACCGCATGGGCCGGGCGATCAAGGCCGGCCGCGTGTGGACCAACTGCTACCACCTGTACCCGGCACATGCCGCGTTCGGCGGTTACAAGAAGTCCGGTGTGGGCCGCGAGACGCACAAGATGATGCTGGACCATTACCAGCAGACCAAGAACTTGCTGGTGAGCTACGACATTAATCCATTGGGCTTCTTCTAACCCACAACACCCTCCCACCCTTGCAATGCAATCAAAGGTGGGAGGGGGCTTGCTCCCGATAGCGGTGGATCAGCCAACAACTCAGTAGCTGACACACCGCCATCGGGGGCAAGCCCCTTCCCACACTTAAAACTTCACAAGTACTTGCGAACTGCATTCGGCACACAGAGGCCGAGTTAAAACAATAAGAATGGAAGGTACTTCCCATGCCCAGCGAACCCACAAGTTCTTCCGTCGACTTCGAAAAAGTCGGCACCGATTACTTCCAACAACGCGAACTCAAAAAAGGCGCCGCCGGCTGGGTGTTATTAGTTGGCCTCGGTGTCGCCTACGTCATCTCCGGCGATTACGCCGGCTGGAACTTCGGCCTGGCCCAAGGCGGTTGGGGCGGCATGTTTCTCGCCACACTGCTGATGGCCACCATGTACCTGTGCATGTGTTTTCACTGGCCGAACTGTCTTCCATGATTCCCACCGCAGGCGGCGGCTACGGCTTTGCCCGCAGCGCGTTTGGCCCTTGGGGCGGGTTTCTCACGGGCACGGCGATCCTGATCGAATACGCCATCGCGCCCGCCGCCATCGCGGTGTTTATCGGCGCATATTGCGAGTCGCTGTTCGGCATTGGCGGCTGGATGATCTATTTAGCGTTCTACATCATCTTTATCGGCATCCACATTTTTGGGGTGGGTGAAGCGCTGAAGTTGATGTTCGTGATTACCGCCATCGCAGCCATCGCCCTGGGCGTGTTTCTGGTAGCGATGGTGCCGCACTTCAATGTCGCCAACCTGCTGGATATCCCGGTGACCGAAGCCAAGGGTGCCAGCCCTTTCCTGCCGTTCGGCTACGTCGGCGTGTGGGCGGCGATCCCCTATGCGATCTGGTTTTTCCTCGCGGTAGAAGGCGTGCCCCTGGCCGCTGAAGAAACCAAGAACCCCAAACGCGACCTGCCACGCGGGCTGATCGGCGCGATTGTGGTGCTGACCAGCTTTGCCCTGTTGATCCTGGTGATCGCACCGGGCGGCGCGGGCACTTACGCCTTGATCAAATCCGGCAACCCACTGGTGGAAGCGTTGGCATTGTCCTACGGCGGCTCGACCTGGATGGGCAGCTTCGTCAACCTGGTGGGCCTGGCCGGCTTGATCGCCAGTTTTTTCTCGATCATCTACGCCTATTCGCGACAGATCTTTGCCTTGTCCCGCGCCGGCTACCTGCCGCGCAAACTGTCCGAGACTAACAAGAGCAAGGCACCGGTATTGGCGCTGGTGATCCCCGGCATTATCGGTTTCGGCCTGTCGTTGACCGGCCAGGGTGATTTGCTGATTCTGGTGGCCGTGTTCGGCGCCACCATCTCCTATGTGCTGATGATGGCCGCCCACATCACCCTGCGCATCCGTCGCCCCAAAATGGAGCGCCCCTACCGCACGCCGGGCGGCATCTTCACCTCGGGCGTGGCGCTGGTACTGGCCTGCGTGGCCGTGGTGGCGGGCTTTCTGGTGGATCCGCGCGTGGTCATTGGCGCCGCGATCATCTATGGAGTATTAATTGCTTACTTTGCTTTCTACAGCCGGCATCACTTGGTAGCGGGCACGCCGGAAGAAGAATTCGCGGCGATCCAGGCCGCAGAGGCCGCCTTGCACTAACTGCCGTAAACCTCGACGCGGGCGCCTTGCCCGCGTCGTCAAGGAGACACTGTATGGCAAGCTTTTCCCACGCGGTAGGTGCACAGACCTACCGCTTCGACAGCCTCAAGGACCTGATGGCCAAGGCCAGCCCGGCGCGTTCCGGCGACTTCCTGGCGGGCGTGGCGGCGCACAATGATGGCGAACGGGTCGCGGCCCAAATGGCGCTGGCGAACACCCCGCTCAAGCACTTCCTGGAAGAAGTGTTGATTCCCTATGAAACCGACGAAGTCACCCGGCTGATCGTCGACACCCACGACAAACTGGCCTTCGCCACGGTCAGCCACCTGACCGTCGGCGGCCTGCGCGACTGGCTGCTCAGCGACGCCGCCGATGAACAATCCCTACGCGCACTGGCGCCGGGGCTGACACCGGAAATGGCTGCCGCCGTGTCCAAGATCATGCGCGTGCAGGACCTGGTACTGGTGGCACAGAAGATCCGCGTGGTCACCCAATTTCGCGGCACCATGGGCCTGCGCGGGCGCCTGTCCACACGCCTGCAACCCAACCATCCCACCGACGAACCGGCCGGCATCGCCGCCAGCATTCTCGACGGCCTGCTCTACGGCAACGGCGACGCGATGATCGGCATCAACCCGGCCACCGACAGCATCGCCTCGATCTGCGCCATGCTGGAGATGCTCGACGCAATCATCCAGCGCTACGACATCCCCACCCAGGCATGCGTGCTGACCCACGTCACCACCTCCATCGAAGCGATCAACCGTGGCGTGCCCCTGGACCTGGTGTTCCAGTCGATCGCCGGCACCGAAGCAGCCAACGCCAGCTTCGGCATCAGCCTGAGCCTGCTGCAGGAAGGCTATGACGCGGGCTTGAGCCTCAACCGCGGCACCCTGGGGCAGAACCTGATGTATTTCGAAACCGGCCAGGGCAGCGCCTTGTCGGCCAACGCGCACTTCGGCGTCGACCAGCAAACCTGTGAAACCCGCGCCTATGCGGTGGCTCGGCACTTCAAACCGTTTCTGGTGAACACCGTGGTCGGCTTTATCGGCCCCGAATACCTGTACAACGGCAAGCAGATCATCCGCGCCGGGCTCGAAGACCACTTCTGCGGCAAGCTGCTCGGCGTGCCGATGGGTTGCGACATCTGCTACACCAACCACGCCGAAGCCGACCAGGACGACATGGACACCCTGCTGACCCTGCTTGGCGTGGCCGGGATCAATTTCATCATGGGCATCCCCGGCTCCGACGACATCATGCTCAATTACCAGACCACCTCGTTCCACGACGCGCTGTACGCGCGCCAGACACTGGGGTTGAAACCGGCGCCGGAGTTCGAGCAATGGCTGGCGAAAATGGGCATCTTTACGCAAGCCGACGGCAAGGTACGCTTCGGCAACAGCCTGCCACCGGCGTTCCGCCACGCGTTGGCGCAACTGGGATGAAGGAGCCGCCTGTGCAACTCGACCTGCCTGACAACCCATGGCTGCAACTGCGCCGCCTGACCCCGGCGCGCATTGCCCTGGGCCGCACGGGCACCAGCATTCCCACCAATGCGCAGCTGGATTTCCAGTTGGCCCACGCCCAGGCGCGGGATGCGGTGCACCTGCCCTTCGACCATCAAGCGCTGAGCCGCCAATTCGCCGAACGCGGCCGCGACAGCCTGTTGCTGCACAGCGCCGCCACCGACCGGCATATGTACCTGCAAAGACCGGATCTGGGACGCCGCCTCAGCGATGAATCGGCACAGACCTTGCGCGATTACGCGTCGGCGCATCCCGATGGCGTGGACCTGGCGATCGTGGTCGCCGACGGCCTGTCGGCGCTGGCCGTGCATAAACACACCGCGCCTTTTCTTACACGCCTGGAAGAACAGACCCACGCCGAAGGTTGGTCTCTGTCACCGGTGATCCTGGTGGAACAGGGCCGCGTCGCCGTGGCCGATGAGATCGGGCAGCTACTCGGCGCCAAAATGGCGGTGATCCTGATCGGCGAACGGCCGGGGCTGAGTTCGCCGGACAGCCTGGGCCTGTATTTCACCTACAACCCCAAGGTTGGCCTCACCGACGCCTATCGCAACTGCATCTCCAATGTGCGCCTGGAAGGCCTGAGCTACGGCATGGCGGCCCATCGCCTGCTGTACCTGATGCGCGAGGCCTGTCGCCGGCAACTGTCCGGGGTCCATCTCAAGGATGAGGCGCAACTGCAGACGATCGAATCAGATGACCCGGACCTGATGAAAGGCAACTTCCTGCTTAGCCCACCTGCGGATTGATCGCGGCACGATTGCGCTTTTTCGCGGCATTAGGCAGCATCGAGCCACCACCGCGCGCGTGGTCATACCCATTTGGATGTTGAGGCCTGGCATGCGGATTACTCAAGCGACCCTGGAACACCTGGACCTGCTGACCCCGTTGTTCGTCAAATACCGCGAGTTCTATGGTGCCCTGCCGTTCCCGGACTCGTCGCGGGCCTTTCTGGAAAAGCGCCTGCGGCGCAAGGAATCGGTGATCTACCTGGCGCTGGCCGATGATGATGACAAGCGACTGCTGGGGTTCTGCCAGCTGTATCCGAGCTTTTCCTCGCTGTCGCTCAAACGCGTGTGGATCCTCAATGACATCTACGTGGCCGAGGACGCACGTCGACAATTGGTCGCCGACAATCTGATGCGCACGGCGAAGAAGATGGCCAAGGAAACCCACGCGGTGCGGTTGCGGGTGTCTACCAGCAGCGACAATGACGTGGCGCAGAAGACTTATGAGTCGATAGGGTTTCGCGAAGACACCGAATTCAAAAACTACGTGCTGTCGATCAACGAAGACTGACCCTCAAACACCGCCGATCCCCTGTGGGAGGGGGCTTGCTCCCGATAGCGGTATGTCAGCCAATACTCATGTCCCTGACCCACCGCAATCGGGAGCAAGCCCCCTCCCACATTAAACCGGCACCCAACCGCTTCACACTTTCACGACACTCCCCGCTACAAAAGCCACACGCTTTTCACCATTCAATCCGTATAATGCCGACCTTTCAGGGTTGTAAGAATCTCGACATACACGTGTAGCCTTATTCCCCGTCGTCCCCGCACTGGCCTGCTGAGCCGGGCCATTCACACAGGTGCCATCCATGGATTTCAACCCGCTTGACCTTATCCTGCATCTCGACGTTTACCTCGACATGCTGGTAACCAACTATGGTCCGTGGATCTACGCCATTCTGTTCCTGGTGATTTTTTGCGAGACCGGCCTGGTGGTCATGCCGTTCCTGCCGGGTGATTCGTTGCTGTTCATCGCCGGCGCTGTCGCCGCAGGTGGCGGCATGGACCCGGTGTTGCTGGCCGGCCTGCTGATGCTGGCAGCCATCCTCGGCGACAGCACCAACTATGTAATAGGACGAACCGTGGGCGAGCGCTTGTTCAGCAACCCGAACTCGAAAATTTTCCGCCGCGACTACCTGCAAAAAACCCACGACTTCTACGACAAGCACGGCGGCAAGACTGTAACCCTGGCGCGCTTCCTGCCGATCCTGCGCACCTTCGCGCCGTTCGTCGCCGGCATTGCCAAGATGCCCTACCCGCGTTTCTTCGGTTTCAGCGTGCTGGGCACCATCCTTTGGGTCGGCGGCCTGGTGACGTTGGGTTACTTCTTCGGCAATGTGCCATTTATCAAGAAGAACCTGTCGTTGCTGGTGGTGTTCATCATCTTGCTATCCCTTGTACCGATGATCATCGGCGTGGTGCGCAGCCGCTTTGGCCGCACCTCCTCCGAAGCCAATCCGCACTAATCGCCCATGTGGTCCCTCAGCGCCTGGCGTCGCCGGCGCCTGCTGGCCAAGCACCCGATTGCCGATGACACCTGGCAACGGGTGCGTCACCACCTGACCTTCCTCGACGGCATCACCGCCGAGCAAGACCAGTGGCTGCGCGAAGCCTGTGTGCTGTTCCTCGCCGAAAAACACCTCACCGCCCTGCCCGGCGTCGAACTGCATCAGGAACAACGCCTGCTGCTCGCCGCCCAGGCGCAACTGCCGCTGATGAACCTGGGTGACCTCGACTGGTATCAGGGCTTCCATGAAATCGTGCTGTACCCTGACGACTTTCTCAGCCCGCAACGTCATCGCGATGCCAGCGGCGTGGAACATGAGTGGGACGGCGAGCACAGCGGCGAAGCCTGGCAACAAGGCCCGGTGATCCTCGCCTGGCCCGGCGTACTGGCCAGCGGCCAATGGGAAGGCTACAACCTGGTCATCCATGAGCTGGCGCACAAACTGGACATGCTCAACGGCGACGCCAACGGCCTGCCCCCGCTGCATAACGACATGCGCGTGCAGGAATGGGCCAGCGTGATGCAAAGCGCCTTCGACGACCTCAATCGCCAACTCGATGCCAACCCGGACGCCGACACCGAGATCGATCCGTACGCGGCGGAAAACCCGGCGGAATTCTTTGCCGTCACCAGCGAGTATTTTTTCAGCGCCCCGGATTTACTGGTCAGCCATTACCCACAGGTGTACGCCCAACTCAGCCGCTTTTACCGCCAGGACCCACTGGCCCGCCTGACCCAACTGCAAGCCCACGACCCGCGCTACCAGCCGCAGGTCGAATGACCGTACGACGCTTGGCGCATGGCATCGGCGTCAGAATATGCCTATAATCGCCGCCACTTTTAGGCCAATCCGGCCATGTCATATGGCCAACTACGGGGGCAACGCCCAATGAGCTACAGCAAGATTCCGGCTGGCAAAGACCTGCCGAACGACATCTACGTCGCCATCGAAATTCCGGCCAACCACGCGCCGATCAAATACGAAATCGACAAAGACAGCGACTGCCTGTTCGTTGACCGTTTCATGGCCACCCCGATGTTCTACCCGGCCAACTACGGTTTCATTCCCAACACCCTGGCTGACGACGGTGACCCCCTTGACGTGCTGGTCGTGACCCCTTACCCGGTCACCCCAGGCTCGGTCATCCGCGCACGCCCGGTCGGCATCCTGAACATGACCGACGACGGCGGCGGCGATGCCAAAGTTATCGCCGTGCCACACGACAAGCTGTCCCAGCTGTACGTCGACGTGAAGGAATACACCGACCTGCCGCCACTGCTGCTGGAACAGATCAAGCACTTCTTCGAGAACTACAAAGACCTCGAAAAAGGCAAATGGGTGAAGATCGACGGTTGGGGCAACGCAGACGCTGCCCGCGCCGAGATCATGAAGTCGGTAGCCGCCTACAAAGGCTGATACTTGCGCCTCATTGCCACGGCAATTAAAAAGCCCCGATTATTCGGGGCTTTTTTATGAACATTAAACGCCGAGTTCAACTCTTAACTTTCGGTGTTTAACTAACACTAATAAATGAAGAATCAAGCTACAACTAAGGAAAAACCTACACACGCAACTCAACGCATAGTTTATTTGAATAGTTTTCCTGGCCGGTAAACTCTGCGTTTATGAATACATCAGGTGATCGTTTAAAAGCGCTATTACGGGAAGTTCATCTTTCCGCCTCCGACTTCGCCAAGAATCGCGGCGTCACGCCTCAGCACGTGAACAACTGGTTCAAACGCGGCGTCCCCATGGGCCGACTCAACGAGTTCGCAGAACTGCTGTGCGTCTCCAGTCGCTGGTTAAGCGACGGTCGCGGCCCCAAACACCCACCGGTCAACTACCTGTTGGACGGCCCCACCGCAAGGATTGCACCGACCCGCGAAGACATCGGCAAATACCTCACAGGCCCTGCCTGCCGCCCGGATAATACCGACGTGGAGATCCCCCTCCACCCCACATTCACTTCAACCGAACGCATCCGCGTCACCCAGCACACCCTCGAAACCCTCAACGTAAACCCCGACCGCGCCGTCGGCGCCTACATGGTCGACAACAGCATGATCGACATCATCCAACAAGGCGCCACCCTCGCCATCGATAAAGGCCGCACCCAAATCATCGACGGCGAAATCTACGCCGTCGAACACGACGGCATGCTGCGCATCAAATACCTCTACAACCGACCTGGCGGTGGCCTGCGCATGCGCAGCCACAACGCCAGCGAACACCCGGACGAATACCTCACCTACGACGAACGCTTTGAGCAGAACTTCCAGATAGTCGGCTGGGTATTCTGGTGGTCCACCCTCAACAACCGCCGCCCACCGGTACCGCTGGACGAACACCTGCTGGGCTGGGAAAGCTCTGAATCGGAACCGGAGGTGGGCAACTGAGGTGAATGTGGGTATCATGCGCCGCACATTTGGCAGGGGGTGGTTTCAGGCTGTTGCCCTGCCAGGCGATGCGGAGGAGTTCCCGCGGATGCCCCTACTATTCAGCCCGACGCAATGTGGGCTGAGCGATTTGAAGGCTGATGAGGTTTGTCAAAAACAAGCTGAGACAGTCCCCGAGAAGCCGGCCACAAGCCGGCTTTTTAATGCCCGTCTATCTCAGATCAATTGTCCAACAGCTGCTGGACAATTGAATGGTCAAAAGAGGCCGCTTAGCGACTTGCCGGCCTTGCACGTCATGAGGCCTGCAAACATTCCACAGCCCGATCGGCCACCATATTGGCCATCTCCACCAAATGCATCACCGCCCTCTGCGGCGCAGCCACTGGTTCGCCGAGCACATGCGACGTAGCCACCGCACAATGCAACAGCTCAGCCACCTGAACCCAGGCGTCCTCGAAACTCAGTTCTTCGCTGACCGTAAACGGATTGGTCACAGCTGATGACGGCGAATCCGAACAAACATTATCCATAGCAAAACTCCAATCGATAATTTGGAGCTGCCACTTCCTGCGACTAAACAAAAGGCGGCAGCTGTACGCAGGTTAGTCGACCGGTCGATTGGGAACCCGGCGCACCCGAAGGTGCCCTGCGCACAGCTACCATAAGATGCAGGCGGAGAAATGCCTGACTCATGAATTACTTATGCGCCAATCGATTCCGGGCGACTAAACCCGATCACTGAATGTGCAGTGACAATCCGCAGCCTAGTCACCCATTTCCGCTGGCGCAATGCGGTTGGGATTCTCTCGGAAACGTCCTGCGAATGAAAGGGATAGGACCTGCTGGCCCTTCAAAGTCAAATCCCCCATCGCTCTTCGCATTGATTTATGCAACAGGTGCTGCACAAGCCAGAAAAAACCATCGTCCTTTTTAAGTTGACAGTAAGACTCCTCCCACCCGATTTATCCGGCACGAGCCACCCATTAATCTGTGCCCATGTTGAACACAACACCCAACCAACCTAAACAAAAAAGGATTCAACCATGAGCACTCCAACCTACAGCCGCTTGAACAAAGACGACGCCATTGTCCTGCTGGTCGACCACCAGACCGGCCTGATCTCCCTGGTGCAGGACTTCTCCCCCAACGAGTTCAAGAACAACGTGCTGGCCCTGGCCGACCTGGCCAAGTTCTTCAACCTGCCGACCATTCTCACCACCAGTTTCGAGCAAGGCCCCAACGGCCCGCTGGTGCCGGAGTTGAAGGAAATGTTCCCGGACGCGCCGTATATCGCTCGCCCTGGTCAGATCAATGCGTGGGACAACGAAGACTTCGTCAAGGCGATCAAGGCCACCGGGCGTAAGCAGATCATCATCGCCGGTGTCGTGACGGATGTGTGCGTGGCGTTCCCGACCTTGTCGGCGCTGGCGGAAGGGTTTGAGGTGTTCGTGGTAACGGATGCGTCGGGCACGTTCAATACCACGGTGCAGCAGGCGGCATGGAGCCGGATGACCCAGGCGGGTGCGCAATTGATGAACTGGTTTTCGGTGGCGTGTGAGTTGCACCGTGACTGGCGCAACGATATCGAAGGGCTGGGGAATCTGTTGTCCCAGCGGATTCCCAACTATCGCAATTTGATGAATGGGTATGCGGCGCTGACAGCTCAGCAGAAATAAGTCAGCCCAGTGTGACGATAAGCCTGCCCTGAAAAGGCAGGCTTTCGGTGTTTGAACCGGCTTACCCCGCCAGCTCTCTCTCTATCTGCTCAATGCTGGGCAAACTGGTCTGCAGTTCTGCCGACAAAGACTCTACCCACTGATATTCCGCCACACCGATAGGCCGGTTGTTATCGCGCAGAGCATATTCAGCCACCACCTCATTTTTACCCTTGCACAGCAACAGGCCAATGGTCGGGCCATCCTGTGGGCGCTTCAGTTCGGCATCTACAGTCGCGAGATAGAAGCTCAACTTGCCCAGATGCTCGGGCTTGAATTTACCCGCCTTGAGTTCGATCACTACGTAGCAGCGCAGTTTCAAGTGGTAAAACAACAGGTCAACGAAGAACTCATCACCGCCAACATTCAGCAGTACTTGCCGGCCAACGTAGGCAAAGCCCGCGCCCAACTCTAATAAGAACTCAGTGACATGTTTGATCAAGGCATTTTCGATATCACGCTCTTTCGCATCCAGGCCCAGGCTTAGGAAGTCAAAGCGATAAGGGTCCTTGAGAGATTCTCGTGCCAGATCGGATTGTGCCTTGGGCAAATGGCTTTCGAAGTTGCTGACTGCCTTGCCACTGCGCTCCAGCAAGCAATTTCGATGTGCAGTAACAGCGTGTTCCGCGACCAGCTGTGTTTAACTGCCTGGGTGATGTACCAGCGACGTGTTTCCGGGCCGGGAAGCTTTTCGAGCAACACCACGTTGTGACCCCAGGGCAATTGTGCAGCAGCCTGTTGCACAAATTCCGAATCCGGCCACGCCTCGGCAAAAGCACGCATGTACTTGAGGTTGCGCGGCGAAAAACCCTTAATGTCGGGAAACGCTGCACGCAGATCCTGCGCAAGGCGGTCGATCACTTTGCTCCCCCAGCCTTGATCGCTCTGACGGGCCAAAATTTCGCGTCCAATCTGCCAGTAGAGCATCACCAATTCACGATTGACCGCGATTGACGCGCGCTGCTGTGCGTTATGGATACGGCTCTTGAGGCCTGTCAGCCAATCGGTGTAGCCATCAGGCGGCGCGTTTAAACCGATAGAGGCCTCGTTCATACTTTTTCACTCTTGTGTTTTCGGCAGGCTAGTCAAGCCGCCGGACCGTCACAAGAGCTCTTAAATAGTCTAGGAAGGGTCCTGCTTACCTTACGGAACGGTCCTGCTGTTCGGGCCCGCGCGGGGCTCTTCGCTGACGCAGAGGGCCAACCGGCTGAAATAGGCCGGCGCACTATCTGAAAAAGAACTTTTCATGCATATCGGCAAAGCCGCGCAGGTGTCCGGCACGACCATCAAGGCGTTTCGTCATTATGAGGTCATCAGGTTGATGCCCGAGCCCCAGCGCCAGGGCGGTCATCGCGTCTATACGGCGCAAAGTTTCGAATCGCAACGGATGGGGGTCTGGTTGAATGCATTTGAGTCCTGCTGAAAGGCGCTCATTGGGCACTATTCGTCAATCAGCAGCATCGCAATCTGAAGTGCTCCGTGGGCATCAGTCGCCATCGACTATTGCCCGCCCTTTGTAAGCGCAATCTGATTTTTCAAACCACTCATCCAGCTGCCTTTCGCTGGGGCAGACTCCGACGCCTTGCCTTCTGCCGAGACGTCATGGATGACCCACGCTGCCCACATCACCTCGATCGAATATGAGCTGGATACTTTCCATCAGAGCCTGATGATTTATCGCCAGCAAATGGGTGCCTGGTATTCCCGGGCACTGGATTCGGTGAGCCATGCCACGGATATGCCGTCGTTGCTGGGAATGGATCGGGTGTTACGGGTTGGGGATTCGCAGCAGTCGGTGAGCCTTACCGACGCGGATTTCTCTACCGTGGCTTTTTGCCCTGCGGGTGGCGTGCTTAAGATCCAGAGCAGGTTCGAGTCGCTGTATGACGTGCCGATTGGCGACATCCCCGTTGAGGTGACCCGCCTGGATGACGGTAGCTCAGCAGTGATCATGCTTGATGAACACGGCGAGGGTTCGCACTACTGCGCCGCTGGCGGGCGCTATCAAGTTCGGGTTCAAGGCGATGTTTCAGCGCAGCAAGTGGATGCCTTGTTTGACTCTTATGCCGGGCTGACAGCAGACCTGGAGCAATGGCTGCGCGATCAGTGGAAGGACTTCAAGCCGCATTGGCAGCAATCCACGGCCAGTGCAATTGGCAGCGGCGTACTGGCGGGCAGTTGGGCGGCGATCCGTGATGTGTGGGACAGCATAAAGCTGGTGCAGTCGATCCTTGAAGATCCGTTGCAATATGTAGAACAACTGGGAGCCCAGGCAGCCAAGTTGGCGCAAATCGCCACCGATGCCCCCAAGATCATGGAACAGGCGATGTTGCTCGCCAGCGATGAGGCTGCACTGTACCTGCTGATACGTACGGCGATGATATGGCTGGACGCATTGCCGCCGAGCCAGGTCGCGGAAGTGGTTGCAGGGTTAATAGTATCGCTGCTGATTGATCTGGTGATTGGCGCGGTGCTGACCATCGCCTTACCGGCGGCGGGTGTGGCGTATTTAAGCTTGCGGCTGGTCAAGTATGGCGCTCGGATTGTTGAGGCCGCGGTTGGCTTCGTACAGAGTATGTTGGCGATTCTGACCAAGTTTATGCAGGCGGTGGATCGCTATAAAGCGGTGGCGGTTCGAGGGGTGGTCGGTGGGCTGAAGCAGGGCACCCTGCAGATGCGCTGGAAGGCTCGGCAGAACGCGGTGCTGCTGCACAAAGAGCATGTGGATGATGTGCCTGCCCCGTCTAAAAATCCGGCTGGGGAGGCTGCTGACTCTGCGGATAACACCGTCACCCACGGCTGCCCGGTGTCGATGGTCACTGGCGAGGAACTGCTGACCCTTACCGATGGCGCGCTGGATGGGGTCTTGCCATTCGAGTGGACGCGCTTGTATCGCAGCAGTGCGGTGGAAGTGGATTGTGGCTTGGGGTTTGGCTGGAGCCATGTGCTGGCGCAGCGGCTTGTGGTGTCAGGCGATTCGGTAGTGTGGACCGACCATGAGAATCGCTCGACCACCCTGCCCTTGCCGACGGTGGCTCGACCGGCGATTACCAACAGCTTGGCGGAAGCGGCGATTTATTTAGGCTCGGTTCCAGACGAGCTGGTGCTGGCCCAGTCCTCTCGGTTTTATCACTTTCGCGACGGTGTGCTGACGGCGATCAGCGATGCGTATGACAACCGGTTGTTGGTTGTCCGGGATCGATTGGGGCGGATTGAGCGGCTGGATAACGGCGTGGGCCGCTCTTTGCTCTTGCGCTATGAGCTGGGTCGCATTGTCGCGGTGGACTACCAGGTTCATCGCGCCACGGGGAATGAACCCTTCGTCTGGGTGACCGAGCAGAACGTCGTTGCCTACGCTTATGACGGCGCTGGACGACTGGTTTCAGCGACCAATGCTGTCGGTGAGTGTGAGCGTTATCGGTACGACGAGCAGCACGTCATTCTTGAGCGCCAGCTGGCCGGTGGGGCGAGTTTCTTTTGGGAATGGGAACGCGCTGGCAAGGCAGCGCGCTGTGTCCGGCATTGGGCCAGTTTTTCGCAGATGGACACGCGCTATGCCTGGGGCGATGACGGTCGCGTCACCGTGCACAACGCCGACGGCAGCCAGGAAGTTTACGTACATGACCAGCGGGCGCTGCTGATACAGCGCATCGATCCCGACGGCGCCCAGCACTTCAAATCCTACGATGACAAGGGCCGTCTGACCGTCGAGCAGGACCCGCTGGGCGCGGTGACGGCCTACCAATACGACGACGCCGGACGCTTGGTGGCGCTGTTTCCGGGGGATGATGAGCCGACATCCTACGAGCATGACAACGGTTTCGTACGGGTTATGCGCCGTGGTGAGGCGGCCTGGAAATACGAGCGTAATGACCAAGGCGATGTCATTCGCCAGATCGATCCGGATGGCAATGCGACCGACTACAGCTACGACCAGCAGGGACAACTGACCGGGGTTTGGTATCCGGATCACAGTTGTCATCGGTTGGTGTGGAACGAACGCGGACAGCTTGTTGAAGAACAGCTACCGAATGGTGGGATCAAGCGCTACCGCTATGACGACCTGGGCCGGCAGGTTGCGCGTGAGGATGAACAGGGCGCGCTGACCCAGTATCAATGGGACGCCGTAGGCCGCCTGCTGAAACTGACCCAACCCGACGGTACTTACCGGGAATTCAGCTACAACCCCTACGGAAAAATCATCGCCGAGCGCGATGAATTGGGCCACGTCACCCACTACGAATACGCCGATGGCCTGCACCTGATCAGCCGCCGCATCAATGCCGACGGCACCCAGGTCAACTACCGCTACGACAACGCCCGCTTACTGCTCACCGCCATCGAAAACGAAGTCGGCGAAACCTACCAGCTCGACTACCACCCCAACGGCCTGATCCAACAGGAAACCGGCTTCGACGGCCAACGCACCGCCTACGCCTACGACCTCAACGGCAACCTGCTGGAAAAAACCGAATACGGCGACGATGGCAGTCAGCTCGTCACTCAATACCATCGCGACCATGCCGGTCGCCTCGTAAGAAAAACCCTGCCCGACGGCAGCGCTGTCGATTATGCCTACGACCGCCAAGGCAACCTCCTCAGCGTCGACGACGGCCACTGGTTCCTTGCCTACGAGTACGACCGCCAAAACCGCCTCACCGCCGAACACCAGGGCTGGGGCACCCTGCGCTACGGCTACGACGCCTGCGGCCAACTTCAGCATTTACGACTACCGGACAACAACCGCCTCACCTTCAACCACGACAAAGGCGGTCATCTCGCCACCGTCGAACTGAACGGTGCGTTGCTGACTTCCCACCTGTTCAAAGCCGGCCGCGAACACCAACGCCAACAAGGCCAACTCCTCAGCCACTACCACTACGACGACCAAAACCGCCTGCACGCCCACGCCGTCACCCAGCAGGAAAACCACCTTTACCAACGCCACTACGACTACGACAAAACCGGCAACCTCACCCGCCTGCACGACACCCGCAAAGGCGAACACCTTTACCGCTACGACCCGCTCCACCGCCTGACCCGCGCCGATCATTCGCAAGACATACAAGAACGTTTCGGCCACAACCCTGCCGGCAACCTGCTCATGCAAGACAGGCCGGGCCCGGACATCGTTGCGGGTAATCGGCTGGTGATCCAAGGCGATCACCATTACGACTATGACGCCTTCGGCAACCTGATCCGCGAACGACGCGGCAAGGGTCATTCACTCGTTGCCGAATACCGCTACGACTGTCAGCACCGGCTGATCGGCATCACAAAGCCCAATGGCCAAACCGCCAGTTATCGCTACGATCCGTTTGGGCGGCGCATCAGCAAAACCGTGGATGGCATCACCAAAGAATTTTTCTGGCAAGGCGACAAAGTAGTCGCTGAGCATCACGCGGATCGTCATCGCAGCTACCTCTACGAACCCGACAGCTTCCGCCCATTGGCATTGCTGGAAGGCTTCGGCCCACAAGAAACCAAGCCCTATCACTACCAACTCGACCACCTCGGCACGCCGCAAGAACTCACCACGCCCGACGGCGAAATCGTCTGGTCCGCCCACTACCGCGCCTACGGCGAAATCAGCCGCCTCGACGTAGGCAAAGTCGACAACCCGCTACGTTTCCAAGGCCAATACTTCGACCAGGAAAGCGGCCTGCACTACAACCGCCATCGCTACTACAATCCGGATATTGGTCGTTACTTGACGCCCGACCCGGTGAAGCTGGCGGGTGGGATCAATGCATACCGATATGCGCCCAACCCAACGGGGTGGGTGGATCCGCTGGGGCTGAGTAGATGTCCAGGCATTGATGGATATAAGCCGGCACATCGCTCTGAAGATCCTGCGGAAAACGTCAAGGCCAATGAAGGGGATGTAGAGCTTCCGAAAGGTTTCGATAGCAAACTGTCAAGAAACGGCGCATTTAGAAGAGCCAAAGAGATTGGAGGCATACCAAGAAATACTCAACCGATAGGCATCTACCGAGAAACCATTCGCGATCAGGATTGCCATACTGTAGGACGAGTGTACGTTTTCAGCTTAGCAAAGAACCATCTAACTAAAATATATGAGCATTCGCTAGGTCACAAAAAAGGCAATCATGGACCTCACTTCAACACCAAAACTACGGTAAATGAAATCAAAGCCCCATTAAAAACCGGTGACAATTCACACACCTACTTCAAGAGATAAAAATGAAAACCGCATACATAAGCGAATTCGGCATAAGACCATGGGAAAGCGCACGCCCTACAAATGATGTGAAATTCTTTACTACGACATTAATAAACCACAGCTTTAGCAACCTATGGCGATCATGGTGCGAGATTATGGAGCCATTAGTAGAGTGGCGTATAAAAAGAGAATGGCGCGCCGCCACTGGCGCCACATTCAACTCACGAACTGAAGAATATTTATACAAAAAAAACAAAATCAGCACATTGAACTCTGGCGACCTGTTCAAAAAAAATGAAATAAGTAATATTTATAGCACCATTAGAAACCTTCCGAGCAGCCCAAAAAATATAGACAATCTAGCTCTGGAGGGCTCTCACGGCACACTAATTATTATGGAAAAAAACGGAACTGATATAGAACAACTCTGGGACAAAATGAAAATTTTTGAAGATCGCATCACGCCAGAGAAAATAAGTATTTTTTTGGAATCACAACTTGACACCATGCTATGCAGATTTTATGACTCAGAAACCCATGCAGCAGCTCAATTTTTTTACGCAACTAACGGCGAAAGCCGCACACTCTTAAATCTTATTGAGCACAATTTCAACCAATTACGAGAAAGCGAAATTTGCAACTATATAAACAACACCCATACAAATCGCTCAGACTAATCAGAAACCTTGTCGAAAATAATACCCAACCAACAAGACTCAGATTAATAAGAGCGGGGCAAAAAAGTAGCACATAGGGATAAGCAATGAAAATAATGTGCACGCCGCTGACTGACAAGGCCATGTCTTTGCTAGATATCAATGCTTGCCCAGACGACCAAATGGCAAGACTCATCCTCACAAACGCAGAACACCTACAGCTTCAAAACTCAGGAATATTCGAAGAAATCAACAATTCCTTGAGAAAACTTATCGATGACTACGAGGATGAACATATTAAAAATCACGAAGATCTTTCCGAAATGCTGAGAATACTGGAAAAAAAATCATTACCTGAAAACCCCGAATTACTAAAAAAATTAATCCATCTAAATAAATTAGCTATCGATAAAAAACTGGCATCTTTTTCTATTTTTAAACAATGAATATAAATTTAAAAAAAGCAGAAGTTATAGCGTTCAACAAACATGTTGAAGAAGACGTTACACTGCTCATTGAGGGTACGTTCATAAACTGCTTTATCAGCTACTGCCCCTACGAGCTAGAAGTAGGAAAAACGTATGCCGTGGAGCTGACATTAAACCTTTCCGACGATTACGAAATTGAGCGCACAGTGGTCAGCCGACCTTTGGTAAAACGGATAGATCGAGGTTACGCCTATGTTCTCTACGGATATTTGAGTAATAACATGTTCGTCACTTTCACATCACTTCATGATGAGGACATACATTACGTTCATCCCGAATGCAATGAGCACTTTATCAAACTAAAGATTGAAAGAATCGACGCCAGTTTCCACTGAGGTGTTAATAACCGTCCCTCATCACCATCACGACGCCACTCACAGATCAAGTCTAGACGATGAGCCGAATAACCAGCACAATCGGCTCACAATATGAGCCGAATAACCTCTCCATTCGACTCACTCCCAGGCCCCGCCCATGGATTATTCACACTGGATCTGGCAACACATCGACTGGCCCCATTTCCACTGGCAGCCCGGACGCTTGGCTGCTTTGCTGCGCGACTGCGGTCACTCCCAAGGCAAACTCCTAGGCATGCTCGGCTCCGCTGGTCAGGCAGCCAGCGCGCAGAACGAACTGGACGCGCTGCTGCAAAACATCCTGACCTCCTCCGCTATTGAAGGTGAGCAACTGAATGTCGGCTCGGTGCGGTCCTCCCTGGCGCGACGGTTAGGCTTGGAAACGACGAAAGACGGTCAGGTCAGCCGCCGTAGCGAAGGCCTCGCTGACCTGATGATAGATGCCACTGAGCAATTTGCCGAGCCGTTCACGTACTCGCGTCTCATGCACTGGCATCATCTGCTGTTTCCGATTCCAGAAGCGGGCCTTGCCGCGCGAAGCATGAAGGTCGGGGGGTTGCGAGGGGATGAGCCTATGCAGGTGGTATCGGGGCGTCTTGACCGGCCGACCGTGCACTTTGAGGCGCCGCCACGCCAGGGGCTGGAGCAGGCGCTGGATGACTTCCTTGAATGGTTCGAACTGAGCCGCCATCAACCAGAACTGGACCCGTTCATACGCGCTGGCATTGCGCATTTCTGGTTTGTCACACTTCACCCGTTCGATGACGGTAATGGTCGCCTGACACGCGCCATCACTGACTTGGCCTTGGCCCAGGGCGACCATCACGCGATACGCTTTTATGCGATGTCAGCCAGTATCCTTGACGACCGCTCGGGTTACTACAAAGCGCTGGAGTCCAGCCAAAAGGCCACACTTGATATTACAGATTGGCTGGAGTGGTTCCTGAGAACATTGTTACGCAGCCTGCAGCAGGCGATGGCGCGGATAGACCGTGTGTTGAGCAAGACCCGGTTCTGGGACCAACACCGCGGCGCTGCGTTATCTGCCGAGCAGGTCAAAGTACTCAATCGTCTGCTCGACGGTGGTGATAAAGGCTTTGAGCATGGGATCAGCGCCGCGCAGTACCAGGCAGTCGCCAAAGTGTCCAAGGCGACAGCCACCCGCCATCTGTCTGATTTGCTGGAAAAAAAGTGCCTGATCCGTCTCCCCGGAAGCGGTCGCAGCACGCGTTACCAGGTCAATACCCAAGGCGAATGACACCCCCCACTCATTTGCCCCAATCCCCCATGTCTGCTAGTGTCGCGCCGGTTTACCGTCTACCGGAATTGCCGCCATGGCCCGCAAAAAAGTTGCACTCGATTTCGAACAATCCCTCGCCGACCTGCAAACCCTGGTCGAGCGTCTGGAGAACGGCGAGTTGTCGCTGGAAGACTCGCTGACGGCGTTTGAGCAAGGCATCGGCCTGACCCGTGACTGCCAGAGCGCGCTGGCGCAGGCTGAGCAGAAAGTGCAGGTATTGCTTGAGCGTGATGGGGAGTTGGCCGAAGAACCTTTCGATGCGGAACAACCCGAATGATCGATGCGTATCAGGCCAGTAGCCAAGCCCGGGTGAATGCGGCGCTGGAGCCCTTGTTTGTTGCGCCAAGCCCGGAAATGAAGCGTCTTTACGACGCCATGCGCTATAGCGTGATGAATGGCGGCAAGCGCGTGCGCCCGTTGCTGGCGTATGCGGCGTGTGAAGCGCTGGGTGCGCCAGCCGAGGACGCGAATGGCGCGGCCTGTGCGGTAGAACTGATTCACGCCTATTCCCTGGTACACGACGATCTGCCGGCGATGGACGACGACGATCTGCGTCGCGGCCAGCCGACCACCCATAAAGCCTTCGATGAAGCCTATGCGATCCTGGCCGGTGATGGCCTGCAGAGCCTGGCGTTCAGCGCGTTGCTCGACCCGCGTTTGAGCCGCGTGAATGCCGAGATCCGCCTGCGCATGGTCACCGCCCTGGCCCTGGCGGCGGGCCCGGCCGGTATGGTCGGCGGGCAAGCGATCGACATGGGTTCGGTCAGCCTCAAGCTGGATCAAACAGCCCTGGAACACATGCATCGCCACAAGACTGGCGCGTTGATCGAGGCTGCGGTGCAGCTCGGTGCCCTGGCCAGTGGCCGGGCCGAAGCCGCGCAATTAGCGGCGCTGCACACCTATTCACGGGCTGTTGGCCTGGCGTTCCAGGTGCAGGACGACATTCTCGACGTGGAAAGTGACACCGCGACCCTCGGCAAACGCCAGGGCGCCGATATCGCTCGGGACAAACCGACCTATCCTGCGCTACTCGGGCTTGCGGCCGCCAAGGCGTATGCCCTGGAACTGCGCGACCAGGCCCTGGACGCCCTGCGACCTTTCGACGCGGCGGCTGAGCCGTTGCGTGACCTGGCGCGGTATATCGTCGAACGTCGCCACTGATAACCGTGGCGATCAGCGCCGCATATCGGCCAAGTTGGCGCCCCTGCGTGGGCAGTTTGCAACGCTTGAGGTAAACTGCCGCCTCTTCTATACCTATAACGATTCGCCTGATGCCCACGACGTTCCAAGAGATTCCCCGCAAGCGCCCGTCCACGCCCCTGCTCGACCGCGCTGCCACGCCGGACGGCCTGCGTCGACTGGGTGAAGCCGAGCTGGAAACCCTGGCCGATGAACTGCGCCTGGAATTGCTCTACACGGTCGGCCAGACCGGTGGGCATTTCGGTGCCGGGCTGGGCGTGATCGAGCTGACCATCGCCTTGCACTACGTATTCGACACCCCGGACGACCGGCTGGTGTGGGACGTGGGCCATCAGGCGTATCCGCATAAAATCCTCACCGGCCGGCGCGAGCGTATGGCCAGCCTGCGCCAGAAGGACGGTATCGCCGCCTTCCCGCGTCGCTCCGAGAGCGAGTACGACACCTTTGGCGTCGGCCACTCCAGCACCTCGATCAGCGCAGCGCTGGGCATGGCGATTGCCGCTCGCCTGCAAAACAGCGATCGCAAGGCGATTGCGGTGATCGGTGATGGCGCGCTGACTGCGGGCATGGCCTTCGAAGCGCTGAACCATGCGCCGGAAGTGGACGCCAACATGCTGGTGATCCTCAACGACAACGACATGTCGATTTCGCGAAACGTCGGCGGCCTGTCCAATTACCTGGCTAAAATCCTCTCCAGCCGCACTTACGCCAGCATGCGTGAAGGCAGCAAGAAAGTGCTGTCGCGTCTGCCCGGCGCGTGGGAAATTGCCCGTCGTACTGAAGAATATGCCAAGGGCATGCTGGTGCCCGGCACGCTGTTCGAAGAATTGGGCTGGAACTACATCGGCCCTATCGACGGCCATGACCTGCCGACCCTGATCGCCACGCTGCGCAATATGCGTGACCTCAAGGGCCCGCAGTTCCTGCATATCGTCACCAAAAAAGGCAAAGGCTTCGCGCCGGCGGAAGTCGACCCGATCGGTTACCACGCGATTACCAAGCTGGAACCGCTGGACGCTCCCGCCGCTGCGCCGAAAAAGGCCAGCGGGCCGAAGTATTCCGGTGTGTTTGGCGAATGGCTGTGCGACATGGCCGCCGCAGACCCGCGCCTGGTGGGGATTACCCCGGCGATGAAGGAAGGCTCCGACCTGGTGGCCTTCAGCGAGCGTTTCCCGTTGCGTTACTTCGATGTGGCGATTGCCGAGCAGCACGCAGTGACTTTCGCCGCCGGCATGGCCTGCGAAGGCGCCAAGCCGGTGGTAGCGATTTACTCCACCTTTCTGCAACGCGGTTATGACCAGCTGGTGCATGACGTGGCGGTGCAGAACCTCGACGTCTTGTTCGCCATCGACCGCGCCGGCCTGGTGGGCGAAGACGGACCGACCCACGCCGGCAGTTTCGACCTGTCCTACCTGCGCTGCATCCCCGGCATGCTGGTGATGACGCCGAGCGACGAGAACGAACTGCGCAAGATGCTCAGCACCGGCCACCTGTACAACGGCCCGGCGGCCGTGCGCTATCCGCGCGGGAATGGCCCGAATGCACTCATCGAGAAAGACCTGGAACCTATCGAGATCGGCAAGGGCATCGTGCGCCGCCAGGGCAGCAAGACGGCCTTCCTGGTGTTCGGTGTGCAACTGGCCGAAGCCTTGAAAGTCGCCGAGAAGATCGACGCCACCGTGGTCGACATGCGGTTCGTCAAACCGCTGGATGAAGCGTTGGTGCGCGAGATTGCCGGTAGCCATGAGTTGCTGGTGACGGTCGAAGAAAACGCCATCATGGGCGGTGCCGGCGCGGCGGTCAGCGAGTTCCTGGCGCGGGCGAATATCCTCAAATCAGTGCTGCACCTGGGCCTGCCGGATATGTACGTCGAACACGCCAAACCGGCGCAGATGCTGGCTGAATGCGGGTTGGATGAAGCCGGTATCGAAGCCTCGGTGCGCGAGCGCTTGGCGCTCCTGAATCCGTAACCGGATCCAAATGTGGGAGGGGGCTTGCTCCCGATAGCGGTGTATCAGTTGTAGCTATTTTGACTGAAGCACTGCAATCGGGGGCAGGCCTCCTCCCACATTTTTTGATGTGTGCAACCTTCAAACGCTATGGACGGCCCATGAAACGCCTGTACCTCGCATTGCTGCTTCTGCCAGCCTCGCACCTGCTCGCCGACACCCGCGACCAGGCCCTGAAGCTCTCCGACGTGGTCATCAGCGCCAACCGCCAGGTGCAGGCGCGCAATGACAGCAGCGCCGCCAACACCGTGTTCACTCGCGCCGATATCGACCGCCTGCAACCTTCCAGCCTGACCGATCTGCTCAGCCGTGTGCCCGGCGTGCAAGTCGCGCCCACCGGCGGCCGTGGCAGCTTGCCGGGCATTTACATTCGCGGCACCAAGTCTGCGCAAAGCCTGGTGCTGGTGGATGGCCAGCGCATTGCCAACACCACGTCCGGTGACAGCGGCCTGCAATACCTGAACGTCGACCAGATCGAGCGCGTGGAAGTGCTGCGCGGTTCACGTTCGGTGATCTACGGCAGCGATGCGATTGGCGGGGTGATCCAGGTGTTTACCCGGCGCAACGCCGCGCAAGGCCTGCAACCGCGCCTGAAGCTGGGCGTTGGCAGCAACCAGACGTGGCAGCGCAGCCTTGGCCTGTCGGGTGGCGATGAGCAGACGCGCTTCAACCTGGGCGCAAGCCTGGATGAAACCGCCGGCATCAATTCAACCCATCAGTCGTTTCCCAGCGATGGCGACCATGATGCCTACCGCAACCAGTCCCTGAGCCTGAACCTCAGCCATTCGTTCAGCGACGAGCTGGAGGTGGGTTTCAACCTATTGGATAACCGCGGCAAGTCGGAGTACGACAACAGCTTCGGGCGCTATGACTTCGCCACCGGGCAAAGCCTCGGTCAGAAACCCTACACCGACTACACCGTCAGCAGTGCCAGCGGCTATGTCGACGCCACCCTCAGCGAAGGCTGGCAGTCGCGCCTGGAACTGGGCCACAGCGAAAACCGCGACACCAAGCGCGATACCCTCAGCGACGATTTCAGCGTGTTCAATACCTACCGCGACTCGGTCAACTGGCAGAACGACCTGACGCTGAACGACCGCAACAGCTTGATCGTCGGTGGCGACTGGTACGAAGACCGCTTCCACGGCTCCACCACCTTTACCGAAGACAGCCGCTGGAACCGCGCCGCCTTTGTGCAGCACCGTTTCCAGGGTGAGTGGTTTTCCACCGAACTGGGCCTGCGCCGCGACCAGAACCAGCAGTTCGGCGGCCAGAACAGCTGGAGTGGCACGCTGACGGTGCCGATCAACCCGGACAACGATGTGTTGCTCAGCTACAGCGAAGGCTTCCGTGCGCCCACCTTCAACGACCTGTATTACCCCGACACCCAATACAGCAACCCCAACCTGCAACCTGAGCGCTCAAAGAGTTACGAGCTGCAATGGCGCAGTCAGTTAACCGACAGCACCCGCCTCGAGGCCTCGCTGTACCGCACCGACCTGAGCGATGCGATCATCCTCGACGGTAGCAAGCCGCAAAACGTGGCGTCGGCGCGAATCAATGGTTTTGAAGCGGCGCTCAAACAGGACCTGTTTGGCTGGCAGGGCAACCTGGGCGTGTCGCTGATCGACCCGCGCGACCGCGACAGCGGCCACACCTTGGCGCGCCGTGCACGGCGCACGGTGAACCTGGACCTGGACCGGCAGTTCGATCAGTTCGGTGTAGGCGCAAGCTGGCAGGCGATCGGCAGCAGCTACGATGACGAAGCCAACCGTAATCGCCTGGGCGGTTACGCCTTGCTGGGCCTGCGCAGCAGTTGGGCACTGAGCCACGCGGTGTCGCTGTCGTTGAAGGTCGATAACCTGTTGGACAAGGCCTATTCCCGCGCGCGCTACAGCTATAACGATCCGGCGTTCCTGAACAATCAGGACTACCGGGAAGAAGGCCGGGTCTGGATGTTCGGCGTAACGTGGACGCCGCAGATGTGAGGCGGCACTACCCTCATCTATTGATATGTGAATACATTCAAATGTGGGAGGGGGCTTGCCCCCGATAGCGGCCTCACACGTTCGGCGCAATCACCTGACACAACCGCGCCAGCGCTTCCAGCATCTGCGCGCTGGGCCGTTCCAGGCCCTTGTCCGGCACCAAGCGCACGCGCGCCATCATCGTTGGCCACACCTTCCAAGCCTCCAGTTGCGCCTGATCACCCACCAGAATCAGCTCGGGATCACGCTGCAACACTGATTCGACACTGACCTGCGGCGCCGGCAGCGTGAGATCGTCGAATACATTACGCGCCCCGCACACCGTCAACGCATCACTGATGATCTGCCCACCGCCCACGGTGTACAGCGGTTGGTTCCATACCTGGTAAAACACCCGCACCGGCTCGGCGCGCTGATAGCGCTGGCGCAGGTCGGCGAGGCGTTGGCGCAGTTCGGTGGCCAGCGCTCGGCCGGCCTCCCCGCGCCCCAATTGCTCGGCAATGGCTTGGACCTGAGCGGTCAGTTGTTCAAGGCTAAGGGGTTCGGCGATGTACACCGGCAGGTTCAAGCGCTGCAACTGCTCGCGCTGGGCCGCGCCGATGCTGCCGGGCCAGAGCAGGATCAGATCGGGCTTGAGGCTGAGCAGGCGTTCCATGTCCAACTGGCCGTAGCGGCCGACCGATGGCACGTTTGCCAATTCCGTCGGACGATCGCCGCCATCGAGCACGCCGACCAATAAATCAGCGGCACCCAACTCGACCACGATTTCGGAAAGCGACGGCGCCAGGCTCACCACCCGCTCGACCGCCACCACCTGGGCGCTGAATACCAGCAGCAACGCCAGCCCGTAGCGCTTCATCCCAACTGACGCGGTATGCGATAGAGGTAAAACAGCACCATCGTCGATAGCGCCAGCAAGAACAGCGGCACCGCTTCCAGGCCGACGAACACCGCCAGCGCACCGATCCAGGCTGGCAATGCCGCCACCAGCAAGGCCGTGCGTCGACGCGCCGCGAGGGCGATCCAGGCGGCGGGCTCTTCAGGGGTATCGAGGGCTTTGGAGGTGGCGATCAGCGCGTGTTTATAGGCGTGAAAATAACGCAGGCTGAGAAACATCGAGGCCACGCCGGCGATAAACAACGGCATGGCCAGTACGGGAAGCAGGGACTCGGCACGGCCGAACACCAGGTTGATCACAAACAATGGCAGCAATGCCAGGGCCAGGTACTGCCACCAGTTGAAGGACAGTCGCCGTTTTACCTGGCCGCGGGTCACGCGCGGTCGACCTCGCCTTGATGCTCATTGCCCATCATGTGGTCGAGCTTGCTGGCTTTGGTGGCCAAGTAGAGTTTGTTGTGCGGGTTGTGCCCGGTGTGCAGCGGGACGCGCTCGGCCACGGTGATGCCCATTTCGGTCAAGGCTTTGACCTTGCGCGGGTTGTTGGTCATCAGGCGCAGGGATTTCACGCCCAGGTGCTCAAGCATTGGCAGGCAGATGGCGTAGTCACGCTGGTCGGCAGCAAAGCCCAGGCGCTCGTTGGCTTCCACGGTGTCGGCGCCGCCATCTTGCAATTCATAGGCTCGGATCTTGTTCAGCAGGCCGATGCCACGGCCCTCCTGTCGCAAGTACAGCAGAACGCCACGGCCTTCACGGGCGATGGCCTGCAACGCGGCTTCCAATTGCGAACCGCAGTCACAGCGCTGGCTGAACAGCGCGTCGCCGGTCAGGCATTCGGAATGCACGCGGCCCAGCACCGGCGCACCATCAGCGATATCGCCCAGGCTGAGCACAACGTGCTCGCGCCCGGTGGCTTCTTCGAGAAAGCCATGCATGGTGAACGTGGCAAAGGGGGTAGGCAGCTTGGAAGCGGCGACGAAAACGACGGGCACCGTGTGCTCCTGATTTCAGATTTCACAGAGGCGGGCATTGTAACAGCCTGTTCCTACAGACGCTTAAGCTGAATGATCGCTGATAAAGATCAATAGGTTCGATTGGCCTTCGGCTTGGTTCTATGCAGGTCAGAACGGATACGGCTGTTTCCAGCGTTCGAAAACCGGCTTCAACTCGCCGTTTTTCACCAGGGCGGTCATGCGCCGGTCGTAGACTTTCATCAATGCCCGCCCGCGTTCGTTATCGGCAAAGGCTATATAGAGCGGCAGTTCCATGATGTGGGTGAGGGTGAACCGGGACGGGTCGTCGGCCTGACTGAGCACGTACTTGGCTTCGGTGAGGGCCTCAATGTAGAAGTCTGCATGGCCGTATTGCAGCATCGCTAAAATGCCGCTGCGGCGCTGGACCTGGTTGAAGCGGCGCACATTCGGCAAATATTTCTCGTATTTATAGCCACGCACCCAGGCCAGGCGGTAATCACCGAGCGTCGCCAGGTTGGGCGTGGGCAACGTGGCCAGCCCGAGGGCATAGATAGGGTCGGAGTCAAAAGGCCAGTGCGGGTACAGCACCTGGTCAGCTTCGTCGCGATAGACACCGACGCAGCCATCCACCTCGCCACGCTGGGCCAGGCCAATCGAGCGGGTATAGGGCGCGCTGTGGATTTGCAGGGTGACGCCTGCCGGTTCAAACACCCGGCGCAACACGTCCCAGGCCAGGCCGCTGCCATCTTTGCCGGTATAGTCGTTCCACTCCTCGCTGGCCAGCATGATCTTGCCAGGCACCGGGGCTTCATCCGCCTGGAGCACAGCGGTAAAGGCGCACAGCATGATCAGCAACCAGCGGCGCACACTCATAGTGACGGCTTCCTACGTGGAGATATTCATATGAAGGGTAGCCCAGGGCGCCGGCTACGGCAGCTCGCGGAAATGCTGATAGCCGTGCACTGCCGGGGTAATGTCCTGGCCGTGGCTGTCGAGCAGCGTCACGCCCTGCCCCGCTTCGGCCCGTCCGATCACATGGATCGGCCAGCCATTGGCCCGTAACGGTGCCAGTTCGGCCTGGGGTAGCGTGAACACCAGCACATAGTCGTCGCCCCCACTCAACGCGGCCACACGGGCCTCGTCGTTGCCGACAAACGCCAGCAATGCCGCCGACAACGGCACCGCATCGCGCTCGATCAACAGGCCGACAGCCGATGCCCTGGCGATATGCCCGCAATCGGCCAATAACCCGTCGGAGATATCCATGGCCGAGGTTGCTTTACCGCGCAGGGCCAGGCCCAACGCCAGTTGCGGTTGCGGCGACCAATAGTGGGCGAGCAGCGGTTCGGCGATGGCGGCTGCCGCACTGCGCTGACCCAATACAAGCGGCAAGGCCCCGGCCGCATTGCCCAACTCCCCACCGACGCACAGCAGGTCCCCCGGCCGCGCACCGCTGCGCGTCAAGGCAAGCCCGGCCGGCACGCGGCCAAACACGGTCAAGGTCAGGCTCAGCGGCCCCCGCGTGGTATCGCCGCCCACCAGGCCCACGTCGCAGCGTTGCGCCATGGCGTTCAAACCTTGGGCATAGCGTTGCAACCAGTCGGCATCGACGGTCGGCGTGGTCAGGGCAAGGGTAAACGCGAGGGGGTGGGCGCCCATGGCGGCCAAATCGCTCACCGCCACGGCCAGCGAGCGCTGGCCGAGCAGGAACGGGTCACACGGGTCGGCAAAGTGCACGCCGGCCACTAAGGTGTCTGTGGAAACTGCCAGCTGCTCCCCGGCAGGGAGCGCGAGCAAGGCGCAGTCGTCGCCGATCCCCAGGGCAATACCTTCGCCGCCTTGCGCACAGGGCGCGGCGGCGAAGTAGTTGCGGATCAGCTCGAACTCGCCCACGGGACTCAAGCGCAAATCAGCGCTTGTGTTCCTTCACTTCGGCTTCACGCAGGCGCGGAGCCAGCTTGTCGAGCACGCCGTTGACGAACTTGTGGCCGTCGGTCGAACCGTAGACTTTCGCCAGTTCGATGCCTTCGTTGATCACCACGCGGTACGGTACGTCGACGCGCTTGAGCAGTTCCCAGGTGGACAGGCGCAATACGGCCAGTTCAACCGGGTCCAACTCTTCGAGGGTCAGGTCCAGGCATGGCGACAGCGCGGCGTCGATCTCGGTCAGGTTGGCCGGAACACCGTGCAGGATGTCGTGGAAGTAGCTCTGGTCGGCGAAGGTGAAATCGTTGTCGACGCGAAATTGCGCTTCGATTTCGTTCAGCGAGGTACCGGCCATGTGGCGCTGGTACAGGGCCTGGGTCGCGAGCTGACGGGCCGCGCGACGCTTTTCGCTTTTCGACGGTTTGCCGGCGTCGGCTGGACGCTCGTCGCGAGGGTTGAAACGATCGCTCTCGTCGGAAATCACTTGGCCTCCAACTGCGACAGCAGGCTGACCATTTCCAGGGCGGACAGGGCAGCTTCAGCGCCTTTGTTACCGGCCTTGGTGCCGGAACGCTCGATGGCTTGCTCGATGGAATCCACGGTCAGCACGCCGAATGCGACCGGCACGCCGAACTCCATGGACACCTGGGCCAGGCCCTTGGTGCATTCGCCCGCCACGTATTCGAAGTGCGGGGTACCGCCACGAATGACCGCGCCCAGGGCGATGATCGCCGCGTATTCACCCTGCTGGGCAACCTTTTGCGCAACCAGTGGAATTTCGAAGGCGCCAGGGGCACGGATAATGGTGATGTCGCTCTCGCTCACACCGTGGCGAACCAGGGCGTCAACGGCACCGCTTACCAGGCTTTCAACCACGAAGCTGTTGAAGCGGCCAACCACCAGGGCATAGCGGCCTTGGGGGGCGATGAAGGTACCTTCGATGGTCTTCAGGGTCATTCGACAAATCTCTTAAAGAGCCGGGACGCGAAAAGTGCGTCCCTCAGTGATGATTTAACCGCGAACAAGGGGCAAAAAATCGCCAGCCTTTATTCGGAGGGCACGTATTCTACAACTTCCAGATCGAAACCGGATATCGCATTAAATTTCATCGGTGCGCTCATCAGGCGCATTTTGCGCACACCGAGGTCGCGCAGGATCTGCGAACCGGCACCGACGATGCTGTAGGTGGTCGGTTTTTTCACCGGCGCGTGCTCCGCCGTTTCGCGGATATGTGCCAGCAACACGTCGCCATCCAGCGGGTGACCAAGCAACAGCACCACGCCACTGCCCGCCTGGGAAACCGCGGCCATGGCGGCGCGCAGGCTCCAGCGGCCAGGCTGCTTGACCATCAGCAAGTCGCGCAGCGGGTCCATGTTGTGCACGCGCACCAGGGTTGGCTCGTCGGCGCAGATACTGCCCAGGGTCAGGGCCATGTGCACGTCGCCTTCCACTGAATCACGGTAGGTCACCAAATTGAATTGGCCCAGTTCGCTGTCCAGCGGCTGCTCGGCAATCCGCTGAACGGTACGTTCGTGGATCATGCGGTAGTGGATCAGGTCGGCAATGGTGCCGATCTTGAGGTTGTGTTCGGCGGCAAACGCTTCGAGTTCGCTGCGACGGGCCATGGTGCCGTCGTCGTTCATCACTTCACAGATGACCCCGCTCGGCTCGAACCCGGCCATGCGCGCCAGGTCGCAGGCCGCTTCGGTATGGCCGGCGCGGGCCAGGGTACCGCCGGGTTGGGCCATCAGCGGGAAGATGTGGCCCGGGCTGACGATGTCTTCGGCCTTGGCATCCTTGGCGGCGGCAGCCTGCACGGTGCGGGCGCGGTCGGCGGCGGAGATGCCGGTGGTGACGCCGGTCGTGGCTTCAATCGATACGGTGAACTTGGTGCCGAAACCCGAGCCATTGCGCGGCGCCATCAATGGCAGCTTGAGCAATTCACAGCGTTCGCGGCTCATGGGCATGCAGATCAACCCACGGGCGTGCTTGGCCATGAAGTTGATGTGCTCAGGCAGGCAGGCCTCGGCGGCCATGATGATGTCGCCTTCATTCTCGCGATCTTCGTCATCCATCAGGATGACCATCTTGCCTTGGCGGATGTCTTCAACCAGTTCTTCGATGCTATTGAGCGCCACGCGGCACCCCCTTGGTCAGGATTTCAGGTAGCCGTTAGCGGCCAGAAAACTTTCGGTGATGTTACCCGATGCAGGCTCTGCGGCCTTTTCGCCGAGCAACAGGCGCTCCAGGTAACGGGCAAGCAAGTCCACTTCCAAATTCACCCGGCGACCTGGCTGGTAGGCCGCCATGATGGTTTCACTGAGGGTGTGGGGAATGATGGTCAGTTCGAATTCGGCGCCATTGACAGCGTTCACGGTCAGGCTGGTGCCGTCGACGGTGATCGAGCCTTTGTGGGCGATGTACTTGGCCAGCTCTTTCGGCGCGCGGATACGAAATTCCACGGCGCGCGCGTTTTCGCTGCGCGCCACGACTTCGCCGACGCCATCGACATGGCCGCTGACCAGGTGGCCGCCCAGGCGTGTGGTCGGCGTCAGGGCTTTTTCCAGGTTGACCGGGCTGCCGGCCGCAAGATCGCTCATCGCGGTGCAGTCCAGGGTCTCGCGGCTGACATCGGCGGCAAAGCCATTGCCCGGCAGATCGACGACGGTCAGGCACACACCGCTGACGGCGATGCTGTCGCCCAGCTTGACGTCGCCCAGATCGAGCTTGCCGGTTTCAACCAGCAGGCGGATGTCGCCGCCCTTGGGGGTCATGGCGCGGATGCTGCCGATGGCTTCGATAATGCCGGTGAACATGTCGTGCTCCTGAAAACGGGGGGCTGACGCTTGCGCGCAGGCCGGGAATTATACGCTCGCGGCCGGCAGCGGGACGGCGGTGATTCGCCAGTCGTCGCCAACCGCGCGCATGTCAGTGATCTTGAGGTGGGGGGCGTCGACGAGTTTCTCAAGCGGCCAGTCCAGCAAGGGCCGGGCTGCGGAGCCAAGGAACTTGCCGGCGACGAAAATCACGTATTCGTCGACCAGGCCCTGCTGGGCAAACGCGCCCGCCAGGCTTGGGCCCGCTTCCACCAGCACGTCGTTGACGCCACGGGCGGCCAGTGCCACCAACGCTGAACGCAAGTCGACCTGGCCCTCGACACCCGGCACCACCAAGCACTCGGGGCCACGGGGGAACTGGTTTTCCGCGGTCACGCACGTGATCACCAACGCCGGGCCCGCCTTGAAGAAAGGTGCATTGAGCGGCACGCGCAGGCGACCGTCGATCAATACGCGCAGCGGCGGGCGCGACATGGCCAGGGCGGTGGTGTGTGCATCCAGGCCCAGCTCGGCGGCGCGCACGGTCAGGCGCGCGCCATCGGCCAGCACCGTATCGGCGCCGGTCAGCACCACACTCGCTTCGGCGCGCAGGCGCTGGACGGCGGCGCGGGCGGCAGGGCCGGTGATCCATTGGCTTTCGCCGCTGGCCATCGCGGTGCGCCCGTCCAGGCTCATCGCCAGTTTGACCCGCACAAACGGCAGGCCCTGTTCCATGCGCTTGAGAAAGCCAGGGTTCAGCGCGCGCGCTTCAGATTCCAGCACGCCGCTACGAATCTCGATCCCGGCCTGGGCCAAGCGCTGCATGCCGCGCCCCGCCACTTCCGGGTTGGGGTCCTGCATGCCGGCCACTACCCGTGCCACACCGGCGCTCACCAGCGCATCGGCGCAAGGCGGCGTGCGGCCGTGGTGGCTGCACGGCTCGAGGGTCACGTACACCGTAGCGCCACGCGCCTTGTCACCGGCGGCGCGCAAGGCATTAGGTTCGGCGTGGGGCTCGCCGGTGCGCTCATGCCAGCCTTCGCCGACAATCTGCCCATCGCGCACGATCACGCAGCCCACCCGTGGGTTGGGATGGGTGGTGTACAGGCCCTTGCGCGCCAATTCGAGGGCGCGGGCCATGTAATGGGCGTCGAGCACAGCCTGTTCAGCGGTCATTGTTTGGAAGGCTCACGGGCCAGGCGGTCGATTTCTTCGCGGAACTCATTGAGGTCCTGGAAGCGTCGGTACACCGAGGCGAAACGGATATAGGCGACTTCATCGAGCTTTTGCAGCTCGCCCATCACCAGCTCGCCCACCACCAGGCTCTTGACCTCGCGCTCGCCGGTCGCGCGCAACTTGTGCTTGATATGCGCCAGCGCCGCTTCCAGCCGCTCGACACTCACCGGGCGTTTTTCCAGGGCGCGCTGCATACCGGCGCGCAGTTTTTCTTCGTCGAAAGGCTGGCGGCTGCCGTCGGACTTGATCAGACGTGGCAATACCAGTTCGGCGGTTTCGAAGGTGGTGAAACGCTCACCGCAGGCCAGGCATTCGCGCCGGCGACGCACTTGGTCGCCCTCGGCGACCAGACGCGAGTCGATGACCTTGGTGTCGTTGGCACCGCAGAAGGGACAGTGCATGGTTGGCAGGCAACAAAAAATGGGAGGGCCATGGTAGCGCATCCCCGTAGCAAGACAAGCCATAGCCTTTACGGTATATAGGCAGGCTTATATGTTTCATATTTTTAAGCCACGGATTTTGTCCTTTCTGGAGCCGTACATGCAGTTACGACCACTTGTTTTAGTCACCCTGTTCAGTTTTCTGGTCGCCTGCAGCAGCGAAGCCCCCAAGCCTGCCGCGCCGCAGCCAACCCCTGCACAAGAGAAAAAAGTCCCCGGCATTGAAGACCTCGGTCCCCTGCCCGCCTACCAGCGTGAAATCAGCGGCAACCTGACCAACGTGCCGGCCGGCGCCGAAGTCGAAATGGCGCTGCTGGTGATCGACGACCGCTCGCGTCCGCAACAACTGCTTGCCAGCAGCGTGTTGACCGGCAACGGCAAGCCCCTGGCCTTTCGCCTGCGCTTCAACCCCGAAGCGTTCCCGGCCGGTGCGCGGGTGGAATTGCGCGCTCGCGCCAGCCAGTCCGGCCAGTTAATCCTGCACCTGCCCGCCGTGCGCATCACCCAGGCGATTACCCAGACCACCGGCCCCCTGCAGCTCGTCAAGGCACCATGACGCCACCGCTGCGCCTGCAACGCGCCCTGAGCGAGTTGATCGGCGACGCACAGCTGGTGCCCTGCACGCTGCCGGGCACCGAACTGTCGTTGTGGCTGCTCGACGCCGGCAACATGGACCGCGCCTTCAGCCAGGAAGAAACCCGGCGCATCCTGCATGAGCCGCCCTACTGGAGCTTCTGCTGGGCCAGCGGGCTGGCGCTGGCGCGCTATCTGGCGGCGCATCCCGAGTGGGTAGCGGACAAGCGCGTGCTGGATTTCGGCGCCGGTTCCGGCGTGGCCGCGATTGCAGCGGTCAAAGCCGGGGCACTGGAAGTGGTGGCCTGTGACCTGGACCCGCTGGCGCTGGCCGCTTGCCGGGCGAATGCCGAACTCAACGGGGTGAAACTGAGTTATTCGGCGGACTTCTTCACCGAAGCCGATCGCTTCGACCTGATCCTGGTGGCCGACGTGCTTTACGACCGCGCCAACCTGCCGCTGCTGGACCAGTTCCTGACCCGTGGCCGCGAAGCCTTGGTGGCCGATTCGCGGGTGCGCGACTTCCAGCATGCGGGCTATCAGCGCCTGGAAGTGCTGGACGCATTGACCTTGCCCGACCTGGCCGAGCCTTGGGAGTTTCGCAAGGTGAGCTTGTACCATTCGCGGCGATGATCGCCAGCGTTACAAATTTCCAGCAATAAATTGGTTGAGACAAGAAAAAGCACGGCGTGGAAAATGCCATTCCTCGCTCGCAGCTCTGACAGTCGACTGCAATGTCTTCGCACACAAATTCTCTGATAACCAAAGAAGCAAAGGACTTGTCAAATGCAGGGCATCTGCCTAACCTTTGCGCTAATACACCCGCCATGCCTCTGGTTGCTTCGGTAACCAAGCACAAATTGTGCGGGTTTTTTATGCCCGGTATTTTCGGAGCATGAGGTCATTCAGCAAACCTGCCATCGATGTTCCAGCTCAACTGGAACTGCTCAAGCTGCGCGGACTGATAATTTGCGCCAAGTTAGTCCACGCATTCGCTGGCGCCGCAGCCTGCATTTGCTTATCAGCGAGTTTGCCGAGGTCAGTATCAAAACAATGGGTTTCCCTCATAGGTATCTACACAACTTTGGCGTAGCCCTGAACCTGTGGCGAGGGAGCTTGCGCCCGTGGCGACCTGGCGGCCTATAGCTATCTGACTGATGCCGCGCGATCCAAATGTGGGAGGGGCGGTGCGACGATTCGACTTGCCCCCGATGGCGGCCTGACAGCCGACCAGGATGTTGGATCAAGGCGAGTACATATCCGTTGCTGCGGTAACGACGGCTTAGGGTTCCGCCCTTACGGCGTCTCACTTTTGAAAAGCGCAAAAGTAAGCAAAACGCTCATGCCCCACCACTCGGCACCTCGCTTAGGCTCGGTGTGCCCGTAATCCGACAGTGATTTGGGGGGCCGCCGCCACGCGCCATCCATGGCGCGGGGCGGCTAAACCGGCATCCCTGCCGGTTTACCCCCCAAATCAATATCGAATTCCGGCCAGCGTGGTTTAACGGGGCGCCTAGATCAAGAGCAAGATCAAGAGCGGCTCGCTTCGCATCGTGGTTAGCGTAGGCTGCTACAAAGTTGTGTAGATACCTATGCTCAAGACTGGTACCTCGACCCGTTTTGGCACGCGTCCGAGCGCTGACTCCCATACGACTTCCG
Source organism: Pseudomonas sp. R2-37-08W (assembly GCF_003851705.1). Classification (NCBI taxonomy): domain Bacteria; kingdom Pseudomonadati; phylum Pseudomonadota; class Gammaproteobacteria; order Pseudomonadales; family Pseudomonadaceae; genus Pseudomonas; species Pseudomonas sp. R2-37-08W. Next base: position 5,122,835 of record NZ_CP027728.1, read on the forward strand.
ATAGCCCACGCCAGCCCTTATAGTTGCCCCCATTCCCGCTTTATTCGAGACGCCTCATGAGTGAGCCCACGCCGTACATCTTCGACGTCACCACCGCCAACTTCGACCAGGCGGTGATTCAGAACTCTTTTGAAAAACCTGTGTTGGTGGATTTCTGGGCCGAGTGGTGCGCGCCGTGCAAGGCGCTGATGCCGATGCTGGCGCAGATTGCCGAGAGTTATCGCGGCGAATTGCTGTTGGCCAAGGTCGATTGCGAGGCCGAGCAGGACATCGTTGCGCGTTTCGGTATTCAGAGCCTGCCGACCGTGGTGCTGTTCAAGGACGGTCAACCGGTGGATGGGTTTGCCGGGGCGCAGCCGGAGTCGGCGGTGCGGGCGATGCTCGAGCCCCATGTGCAGATGCCACCACCGGCTGCGGCCGATCCGTTGGAGCAGGCACAAGCGTTGTTCGCCGAAGGCCGCATCAGCGATGCCGAAGCCGTGCTGGTGGCGCTGCTGGGCGAAGACAATACCAACGCCGCCGCGCTGATCCTGTACGCGCGTTGCCTGGCCGAGCGCGGCGAACTGGATGAAGCACAAACCGTGCTGGACGCCGTAAAAGGCGATGACCACAAAGCTGCCCTCGCCGGGGCCAAGGCGCAAATCACCTTCCTGCGCCAGGCGGCCGACCTGCCGGACGCCGCCGACCTGAAAAGCCGCCTGGCGCAGAACCCGCAGGATGACGAAGCGGCCTATCAGTTGAGCATTCACCAACTGGCGCGCCAGCAATACGACGCCGCGCTGGAAGGCCTGCTCAAACTGTTTATCCGCAATCGCAGCTACAGCGAAGGCCTGCCGCACAAGACCTTGCTGCAGGTGTTCGAGCTGCTGGGCAACGATCACCCGCTGGTCACGGCGTACCGCCGCAAATTGTTTGCCGCGTTGTATTAATCGCCCATCCAGCTGTACAGCGGCGTATCCCCGCCGCTGGTCACCTTCACCTTGGCGCTGTGGCGCAGGCGCACCAACAGGCGCTTGCCTGCCGCCGCATCGCCGGCCAGGCCTTCCAGTTGATCCAGTAACTCCAAGCCGCTGAGCTGCCCGGCGTTGCGCAACAGATCCTGGGCGTTCTGCCATAGATCCTCACTTTGCCTGAGCGGTACCGCAGTCGACTCGGTAGGCACCGGGGCGGCCTGCAGTTGTGCGCCCAACCGCGCCCAATCGCCGTCGTCCAACTCCAGGGTCAAGTCCACCGGCAGGTCGCCGACGGTTCCACGAATTCGCAACATCGTCCTTACTCCTGCATTTTTTCTGACGGGCATGCTCCCATGCAGCTTGCGCAACGCCAAGCGGCCGGTCAAACTCTCGGCACCAGTGTTATAAGATCACATAACAAAACCTTCATCTTTGGAGTCCTGTCATGCGCCGTCTGCTGCTCGCTTTGCCGTTTGCCCTGCTGCCACTGGCGGTCGCTCATGCTCATGAAGATCACGACCATGAGCACGCCAGCCTCGGTGCCCATGAACATGGCGTGGGCCGTCTCAATGCGGTGCTCGACGGCCAGTCCCTGGAGCTTGAACTGGACAGCCCGGCCATGAACCTGGTGGGTTTCGAACACGTCGCGACCAGTGCCGCCGACAAGGCCAAAGTCGCCGCTGCGCGCAAACAGCTGGAAAGCCCGCTGGTGTTGTTCAACCTGCCCAAGGCCGCCGGTTGCGTCGTCAGCTCCCAGGAACTCAACAGCCCGCTGTTCGGCGATAAACCGGAAGCCGATCACGATGACGACGATGGCGATGACAATGACCACGCCACCGACGGCAAAGGCGTCGCCGCCCACGAACACCATCACGACCACAGCGAAATCCACGCCCATTACCAGTTCACCTGCGCCACGCCGACGGCGCTGAGCAACCTGGACCTGAGCCAAGTGTTCAAGACCTTTCCCGCCACCCAGAAGATTCAGGTACAACTGATCGGCCCGAGCGGCCAGCAAGGCGTTGACGCGACAGCCACTGCAGCCACCCTGAAGTTCTGAGTTCACATGACCCATGCATTGATCCAACTGTCCGACCTGGGCTTCAACTGGCCCGGCCACCCGCAGTTGCTGGACATCCCCGCGTTCCGCCTGGAGCCGGGGGAAACCCTGTTCCTCAAGGGCCCCAGCGGCAGTGGCAAAACCACCTTGCTCGGACTGCTCGGCGGTGTGCAGACGCCCAGCCGGGGCAGTATCCGCCTGCTTGGCCAGGAGCTGACCGAACTCTCGGCCGGCGCCCGTGACCGGTTCCGGGTGGACCACACCGGCTACATCTTCCAGCAGTTCAACCTGCTGCCGTTTTTGTCGGTGCGCGAAAATGTCGAGTTGCCGTGCCACTTCTCCAAACTGCGTGCGCAGCGAGCGATCCAGCGCCACGGCAGTGTCGACCAGGCCGCGGCGACCTTGCTGGCACACCTGGGCTTGAAGGACCCGGACCTGCTCGAGCGCCGCGCCGACTCGCTGTCCATCGGCCAGCAACAACGGGTGGCCGCCGCCCGTGCGCTGATCGGCCAACCGGAACTGGTGATCGCCGACGAACCCACCTCGGCCCTTGACTACGACGCGCGCGAGGCATTCATTCAGTTGCTGTTCGCCGAATGCCGCGACGCCGGGGCCAGCCTGTTGTTTGTCAGCCACGACCAAAGCCTGGCGCCGCTGTTCGACCGCAACCTGTCGCTGGCCGAACTCAATCGCGCCGCCGCGCCCGCAGAGGTTTGAGATGTATCTGTTTCGTCTAGCCATGGCCAGCCTGGCTAACCGCCGCTTTACCGCGATCCTCACCGCCTTCGCCATCGCGCTTTCCGTTTGCTTGTTGCTCGCGGTGGAACGCGTGCGCGTGGAAGCGCGCAACAGCTTCGCCAGCACCATCAGCGGCACCGACCTGATCGTCGGTGCCCGCTCGGGCTCGGTGAACCTGCTGCTGTACTCGGTGTTCCGCATCGGCAACGCCACCAATAACATCCGCTGGGACAGCTATGAGCACTTCGCCGCCAACCCTCAGGTGAAATGGGCGATCCCGATTTCCCTCGGCGACTCTCATCGCGGTTACCGGGTGATGGGCACCAACGAATCGTACTTTGAGCATTACCAGTACGGGCGCAAACAAAACCTTGAGCTGGCCAGCGGCCGCGCCTTTGCCACCGACCCGTTCGAGGTGGTGCTCGGTGCCGAAGTGGCCGATGCACTGCACTACAAACTTGGCGACAAGCTGGTGCTGGCCCATGGCGTGGCGGTGGTCAGCCTGGTCAAGCACGATGACAAGCCGTTCACCGTGGTCGGCATCCTCAAGCGCACCGGCACGCCGGTGGACCGCACGCTGCATATCAGCCTCGGCGGCATGGAGGCGATCCACATCGACTGGCACAACGGCGTGCCGGCCCAGGGCAAAGGCCGTATCAGCGCCGATCAGGCGCGCAATATGGACCTCACGCCGCAAGCCATCACCGCCTTCATGCTCGGCTTGAACAACAAGATTTCCACCTTCGCTCTGCAACGGGAAATCAATGAATTCCGTGGCGAGCCGATGCTGGCGATTCTGCCGGGCGTGGCGCTGCAAGAGCTGTGGAGCATGATGGGCACGGCCGAAAAAGCCTTGTTCGTGATTTCGCTGTTCGTGGTGCTGACCGGCTTGATCGGCATGCTCACGGCGATCCTCACCAGCCTCAACGAACGCCGCCGCGAAATGGCGATCCTGCGCTCGGTGGGCGCACGGCCGTGGCATATCGCAACGCTGCTGATCTTCGAGGCCTTCGCCCTGGCCCTGGCCGGCGTGGTGGCAGGTCTGGGTTTGTTGTACCTGTGCATTGCCGCATCGCGCGGTTATTTGCAGGCCAATTACGGCCTGGACCTGCCGATGGCGTGGCCGAGCGAATATGAATGGACGTTGCTCGCCGGTATCCTGGCGGCGGCGTTATTGATGGGCAGCGTGCCCGCATGGCGTGCCTATCGCCAGTCGTTGGCCGATGGCCTGTCCATCCGTTTATGAGGAAGCTGTCGATGCGTCGTGCCCTGTTTGCCCTGCTATTGCTGGTGGCCGTGCCTGCCTGGGCCGAGGAGCAGCCCAGGGATCTGTCGTGGCAGGAAATGATCCCGCCGGATGCGCCACCGGAAGTGCCCAATATGAAACCGCTGCATGACCTCTCGAACATGGCCGATGCCTTGTCCGTCGAAGCCGCGCCGGCTGCGAGGCAGGACCTGCCCAACGCGCCGGTGGTACAGAGCCTGGACGGCCAGCACATTCGCCTGCCGGGGTACATCGTGCCGCTCGAGGTGAGCGAAGAAGGCCGCACCACCGAGTTCCTGCTGGTGCCGTATTTCGGCGCGTGCATCCACGTTCCGCCGCCGCCGTCGAACCAGATCGTGCATGTGAAAAGCGAAGTCGGCGTGAAACTCGATGAGCTGTACCAGCCGTACTGGATCGAAGGTGCGATGCAGGTCAAGCCGTCGTCCAGTGAGTTGGCTGACGCCGGTTACCAGATGGATGCCGAGAAGATTTATATGTACGAGCTGGAGGAATAACCCTTAACTGCAAACACACCGCAGATCAAAATGTGGGAGGGGGCTTGCTCCCGATAGCAGAGTGCCAGTCAACAGAGTTATTGGCTGACCCACCGCATCGGGAGCAAGCCCCCTCCCACAGTTTTTACCGCGTGGTTGCCCTTTCATTGAGCTGAGTCAACAGATCGAGCGGAACGATCTTTACCATTGGACGTACAACTTTTAACGTCCTTTTGGAGCTCCCATGAACAAGTCCCTGCTCGGCGCGTCCCTGTTCGCGCTCGCCCTCGTCGCCCCTGTCGCTCACGCTCACCAGGCGGGCGACATCCTGATTCGCGCCGGTGCAATCACGGTGAATCCGAAGGCCGACAGCAGCAGCGTCAAGGTTGACCAGGGCCCATTGGCGGGCACCAACCTGGGCGGCAAGGCGACCATGAGCAGCGACACCCAACTGGGCTTGAACTTCGCCTACATGCTCACCGATCACGTCGGTATCGAACTGCTGGCCGCCACGCCATTCGAGCATGACGTAAAAATCAAGAACACCGCCCTCGGCGCCGCCAACGGCAAGCTCGGCACGCTGAAACATCTGCCGCCGACCTTGAGCGTTGTGTACTATCCGCTGGATCACCAGTCGGCGTTTCAACCGTATGTGGGCGCCGGTATCAATTACACCTGGATCTACGACGAGCACGTCGGCAGCCGTGCCGAGCAGGCCGGCTTCAGCAACTTCAAGGCCGAGAATTCCTGGGGCTGGGCCGCGCAGATCGGCGCCGATTACATGATCAACGACAAATGGATGATCAACGCCCAGGCGCGCTATATCGATATCAGCACCAAGGCGACGGTGGATAACAATGCGTTGGGCCAGGGCACTCGGGCCAAGGTCAACGTGGATGTCGACCCGATGGTTTACATGGTGGGTATCGGCTACAAATTCTAAACAACACTGCATAACAATGTGGGAGGGGGCTTGCTCCCGATAGCGGTGGACCAGTCAATAAATCTTTGACTGACACTCTGCTATCGGGGGCAAGCCCCCTCCCACATTGGGTTCTGTGTTGTTTTCAGGTGTGGCGGTAGAAGCGGTCGAGCAGCGCCGGCAAGCCCGCTCGCCACGCCCGGGGCTTGATGCCAAAGGTGTGCAGGATTTTCTTGCAGGCCAGCACCGCGTGTTGCGGTTCTTCTGCCGCATCCGGCCGCGCCGCGTGGGCCTGGGCGGTCGGTGACTCGATGGCCAGCGGGTGGAAGTTGCGCGCTTCGGTGAGGATCGCCTGGCCCAGCGCCAGCGGTGTGGTCGCCTCGTGGCCGGCATAATGGTAGGTGCCCCATAGCGGCGCCGCGCAATCGAGTTGCTTGAGCACGGAAATGATCACCCGCGCCGCATCGTCAACCGGCGTCGGGTTGCCGCGACGGTCGTCCGCCATCAGCAATTCATCCGGCTGTTCGGCCCGGGCAAGGAAGCGTCCGAGGGTGCCGTCGACGCTGTCATCGAGCAGCCAGCCAAAGCGCAACAGCACATGTTGCGGGCAGGTGGCGCGTACGCTCTGCTCGATACGCCACAACGCCTGGCCACGCAGGCCCAGGGGCACCGGCTCGTCTTTTTCGCTGTAAGCGGTGGCGCGGGAACCGTCGAACACGCGGTAGCTGGACGGTTGCAGCAGGGTAATGCTGTGGTGCTGGCACAACTCGGCGAGGCGTTCGATGGCGAATTCCTGGGACGCCAGGCGGGTTTCGCTGACCGCTTCGGCCTGGAACCAGTCGAAATAGTAGGCGAGGTTGATCAACGCATCGGGACGGGTGTCGTCGAGCAACTGGGTGAGGCTTGCGGCATCCCAGCCGTCTTGGGGCGGTTTGGGGGCGAGGAAACCGATGTCTTCCTCTGCACCGAGGCGAATCAGCGCCTGCCCGAGGGCATTCCCGCCGCCCAGTAACATAAGGCGCATTCGCATAGATTGAGCAGGCCCGGTCTGTTTGGAACGATGGTTGTGTCGGCAGGCGCGTGAGCCTTGCCGTAGGTTTATTCCAGAATCGTTGCATTTTGCGGGTTTGTAGCGCAACCGTCACGGACAAAGTAGGTGTTTGCAACTTGTTGGAGCAGGTGGCATCAATCACTACATGAACTTTCCCGAATCAACGGACAGTGCTTTGGACGGCTTCCACCCCGCCGTCAGTACCTGGTTCCGCAGTACCTTCCCCTCGGTGACCGGCGCGCAGGCCCAGGCGTGGCCGCTGATCCGGCAGCGCCGCTCGACGCTGATCGCCGCGCCGACCGGTTCGGGCAAGACCCTGACCGCCTTTCTCGCGGTGCTGGACGACCTGGTCCACCAGGGTCTGGCCAACGGCGGCCAATTGCCCGATGAAACCCTGGTGGTCTACGTTTCGCCGCTCAAGGCACTCTCCAACGATATTCAGATCAATCTGCAAAACCCACTGGCAGGCATCACCGAGCACCTCGAGAAACAAGGCCTGCCGCCGTTGGTGATCCGCACCGCAGTGCGCACCGGCGACACCCCGCAAAAAGATCGCGCCCAGATGCGCAAGCGCGCGCCGCATATCCTGGTCACCACCCCGGAATCGCTGTATGTGCTGCTCGGTTCGGACTCGGGCAGGCAGATGCTCGCCAGCACGCGCACGGTGATCGTCGATGAAATCCATGCGATTGCCGCCGGCAAGCGTGGCAGTCACCTGGCGCTGAGCCTGGAGCGCCTGCAAGCGCTGTGCGCCGAGCCGCTGACGCGCATCGGCCTGTCGGCCACGCAAAAGCCCATCGAAGCGGTCTCGCGGTTTCTGGTCGGCACCGGGCGCGAATGCACCATCGTCGACATCGGCCACGCCCGCCCGCGCGACCTGGATATAGAAGTGCCACCGGTGCCGCTCTCGGCAGTGATGGCCAATGATGTGTGGGAACTGGTCTATAACCGCCTCGCCGAACTGGCCCGTGAACACCGCACCACCCTGATATTCGTCAACACGCGACGCCTGGCCGAACGCCTGGCGCGGCACCTGAGCGAGCGCCTGGGCAAAACGGCGGTGGCCGCCCACCATGGCAGCCTGGCCAAGGAAATGCGCCTGGACGCCGAGCAACGCCTCAAGGCCGGTGAGCTGCAAGTGCTGATCGCTACCGCGTCCCTGGAGCTGGGGATTGATATCGGCGATGTGGACCTGGTCTGCCAGATCGGCTCGCCCGGCTCGATCAACGGCTTTCTGCAACGGGTCGGCCGCTCCGGGCATCAGGTCGGCGGCACGCCCAAGGGCCGCCTGTTTGCCACTACCCGCGACGACCTGATCGAATGCGCCGCCCTCCTCGATTGCGTACGCCGTGGCGAACTCGACACCTTGCACATCCCCGTGGCGCCGCTGGACGTGCTGGCCCAGCAGATCATCGCCGAGGTCAGCGCCCGCGAATGGTCGGAAGCGCTCCTGCTGACGCTGATCCGCCGCGCCGCGCCGTATGCCGAGCTGGATCAGCGCCACTACCAGGCGCTGCTGCACATGCTTGCCGAGGGCTACAACGGGCGCCAGGGTATCCGCAGCGCTTATCTGCACCGTGACGCCGTGACCCATACCCTGCGCGGCCGCCGTGGCGCCCGGCTCACGGCGGTGACCAGCGGCGGCACCATCCCCGACAACGCCGACTACAGCGTGCTGCTGGAGCCCCAGAGCCTGAACATCGGCAGCGTCAACGAAGACTTCGCGGTGGAAAGCATCGCGGGCGATATTTTCCAGTTGGGCAATACGTCGTACCGCATCCTGCGGGTAGAAGCCGGCAAGGTGCGGGTCGAGGACGCCCACGGCCAGCCGCCGACCATTCCGTTCTGGCTGGGTGAAGCGCCGGGGCGCAGCAATGAGTTGTCGGCGGCGGTGGCCCGTTTGCAGGGGCAGCTGGATCAGCTGCTCAGCGCCAGCCCCGGCGACCTGCTCCCGGCGCAGGGCTGGCTCACTGATACGCTGGGTTTGAACCGCGCCAGCGCCGAACAAATACTGGATTACCTGGCCCGCGCACGCCTGGCCCTCAGCGCGTTGCCGTCCCAGGACACGTTGATCATGGAGCGGTTTTTCGACGAGTCCGGCGGCACCCAGTTGATCATCCACACGCCCTTTGGCAGCCGCATCAACCGCGCCTGGGGCCTGGCCCTGCGCAAGCGATTTTGCCGCACTTTCAACTTCGAGCTGCAAGCGGCGGCCAGCGAAAATGCGATCGTGCTGTCGCTGTCCACCAGTCACAGCTTCGCCCTCGATAAAGTGTGGCGTTACCTCAACAGCAATAGCGCTGAGCACCTGCTGATCCAGGCGGTGCTGGATGCACCGCTGTTCGGTGTGCGCTGGCGCTGGAACGCCGGCGTGGCGCTGGCGTTGCCGCGCTATACCGGCGGGCGCAAGGTGGCGCCGCAGATCCAGCGCATGAAAAGCGAAGACCTGATCGCCAGTGTGTTTCCCGACCAGATTGCCTGCCTGGAAAACCTCGCCGGCGAACGCGAAGTGCCCGACCATCCGCTGGTGGAACAAACCCTCGACGACTGCCTGCACGAAGCCATGGACAGCGATGGCTGGCTGGCCCTGCTGCGGCGCATGGAAGCGGGCGACATTCGCATGGTCAGCCGCGACCTGCCCGCGCCTTCGCCGATGGCCGCCGAGATTCTCAGCGCGCGCCCCTACACCTTCCTCGATGACGCGCCGCTGGAAGAACGCCGCACCCAGGCCGTGCTCAACCGCCGCTGGAGCGACCCGCAAAGTACCGACGACCTCGGCGCACTGGATGCCGAGGCCATCGCCGGCGTACGCGAAGAGGCCTGGCCGGCGCCCCAGGGGCCGGATGAAATGCACGAAGCGCTGATGAGCCTTGCCTGCATTGCAGGCCAGGAAGTCACGCCGCAATGGGCCGAGTGGCTGCAAGCATTGACCGAGGCCGGACGCGCTTACCCGCTGCCCAACGGCCTATGGGTGGCCGTGGAACGCTTGAGCTGTTTGCAGGCGATTTACCCGCACACTCTGCCGCTGCTGCCCGGTTTCGATGAGCCGTGGACATTCGATGAGGCGTTGGTAGAAGTGCTGCGCGCACGCCTGGGCGGTTTCGGCCCGTTGACGCTGCCCGAGATTGCCGCGCCGCTGGCGTTGCCCGCCGCCACCGTGGCCCAGGCTCTGGCGCGGCTGGAGCAGGAAGGCTATGTGCTGCGCGGGCACTTCAGCCCCGGCGCCGTTGAGGAGCAATGGTGCGAACGGCACCTGCTGGCGCGTATTCATCGCTACACGGTCAAGCGCCTGCGCCGGGAAATCGAACCGGTGGCGCTGCAGGACTTCATGCGTTTTCTGTTCGACTGGCAGCACCTGTCCGACCACACGCGCGGCCAAGGCAGCGCGGTGTTGCCGCAAATCGTCGGTCAGTTCGAAGGCTATGCCGCTGCTACTTCGGCCTGGGACAGTGACCTGCTCAGCGCGCGGATCAAGGACTACTCGTCGACCTGGCTCGACGACTTGTGCCGCAGCGGCAAGCTGGTGTGGACACGCCTGAGCCACAAGGCCAGCGCCATGGCCTTGCGCAGCACGCCGATCGTACTGTTGCCGCGCAGCCAGGTGCCGCTGTGGAGCGGGCTGACCGAACAGACGGACAGCACAACGCTGTCGCCCAAGGCGCAAAAGGTCCATTTAGCCCTGCGCGAACAGGGCGCGTTGTTTTTCGATGAGCTGGTGCATGAAGCCCATCTGCTGCGCAGCGAGCTGGAAACCGCGTTGCAGGAGTTGGTCGGCGCGGGCTTGGTCAATGCCGACAGCTTCGCCGGGCTGCGCGCCCTGACCACACCCGCCAGCAAACGCCAGGCGCGCAGCAGCCGGCGTGGGCGCGGCGCGTTTATCGGCGGCATGGACGACGCCGGGCGCTGGGCCTTGATCCGCCGCGCGCCGAGCGACGCCGGTGCGCATTCGGCCGAGACGCTGGAACATGTGGCGATGACCCTGCTGCGCCGCTATGGCGTGGTGTTCTGGCGCTTGCTGGAGCGCGAGGCGGACTGGCTGCCGAGCTGGCGCGAATTGCTGCGCACTTTCCATCGGCTGGAGGCCCGGGGCGAAATTCGCGGCGGACGGTTTGTCAGCGGGTTGGCGGGTGAGCAGTTTGCATTGCCGGAGGCTATCCCGTTGCTGCGCGAAGTAAGGCGGCGCCCTCACGACGGCAGCTTGATTGCCGTGTGCGGGGCGGATCCGTTGAATCTGGTAGGTACGCTGTTACCAGGCAACAAGGTGCCGGCGGTGAGTGGCAATCGGATTGTGTATCGGGATGGGGTGCCGGCGGCGGTGATGGTGGGCGGTAAGCAGCAGATTTTGTCGGAGGTGGATCGGCAGGCGGTGCAGGAGAAGTTGATCCGGCATTGAGTTTGAGGGCCTCATCGGGAGCAAGCTGTTCTGGTCAAGTTTTTCCGGACACCGATTACGGTGATCAAGCCGCCTCCTGCTCCATGGCTATTGGCGACAGGTAGTTGTTGTAGCTGTGGAGCCTGATTCGGTTGTATCGCATGAAGAAGCTGGTCATATCCTGCTTGGCTTCTTCAACTGTCATATAGCCCTTGGTGGGCACCCACTCTGATTTGAGCGTCCCAAAGAAACGCTCTGTTGGTGCATTGTCCCAGCACTGCCCTCTGCGGCTCATGCTTTGGGTTATCCCATACTCCAGCAACGCGGACTGAAAGAGCTGGCTGGTGTATTGGCAGCCTTGATCCGAATGAAACATCAAGCCTGCATGTTTGCCTCGAACCTCCACCGCCATTCTCAGCGCCTTGCTAACCAGGTTGGCGTCATTGATCAGAGAAAACGCCCAGCCAACGATTCGGCGGGCGAACAGATCAATGACCACTGCCAAGTGATACCAGCGTTTCCCAACCATTAGGCTGGTAACGTCGCCGCACCAGACTTGATTAATTGCGGTTGGCTCGAAGTTACGCTCAAGCAGGTTCTTGGCCACAAATGCTTCAACGCCTCTAGAGCGATATTGATGGCGGCGGCGCTGTCTGCTGGCCAGATTTGCCTCCGCCATAAGTTTTCCGGCCAGATGCCGACCTACCTTGATCTGCTGGGCCTTCAAGTGCTGAGAGATCATCCGTGCACCTGCACTTCCCCGGCTTTCGTCATGCAGTTGCACGACTTTTGCTCTAAGCGCGTCACGCTTGGTATTCGGCTCTGAGCGACGCTTAAGCCAGTCATAAAACGCGCTGCGGGAAACGTTCAGCGCACTACAAAGAAGGCGGGTCGGATATGAGCTCGACTCTCTCAGCTCCTCGATCAGGAAAAACGATCGGGATCCGACATCAAGAGAGCCGTAGCTTTTTTTAAGATTTCAGCCTCGGTCTCCAGGCGCTTGACCTTGGCTCGCAGCTGTTGAAGCTCTCGCTGTTCGTCGCTGATTGCCTTGGTACCTGCCACTGGCTGCCCTTTCTGACGCTCTTTGCGAACCTGATCAATCCAGCGGCGCAGAGCCGTAGGCCCAACGCTCATCGACGCGCAGACGTCAGGAACTGAGCAGTTATCATCAAGAACCATACTTGCAGCACGTTGCTTGAACTCGCGGGTGTAGGTCTTTCGTTCTTGCATGGAACCTCCTGATTGGGCGAATCATATCGCCCTTAAGAGGTGTCCGGGATCATTAGGCCAGTTCAAGCCCCCTCCCACAGTTGATTGCGTTCACAGATCAAAATGTGGGAGGGGGCTTGCCCCCGATGGCTTCAGCTAAAGCAACACAATTATTGCGAGCGAGGCTGCTCGGTCAGCATCACCGCCTCCGGCTCATCCACTTGGGCAGTGCGCTTGGGCAACAACACCTGCTGTGGATAAGTCTGCGCGAAATGCACCTCATCGCAGTTATCCACAAGCTTTTTCAGACGCTGGTTAAACGCACGGCTCACCGCATATTGCCCACCCGACACGGTACGGAACTGCGCCGTCAGCACCACGCCGTTGAGGTCCATCTTGTCGACCCCAAACACCTCCAGCGGCCCTTGCAGGTTGTACTTGAGGAACACATCGTCGCGGATCGACTGCCCGGCCTCGCGGATCAGCTCCACGGCTTTGTCCACATCGGTGTCGTAGGTGAACTGCACCGAGAAGAACGCATAAGCGAACTGCCGCGACTGGTTGGTGACGGCTTTGATCTGCCCGAACGGCACCGAATGCACGAAGCCCTTGCCGTCGCGCAGGCGCAGGGTGCGGATGGTCAGGCCCTCGACGGTGCCGGCATGGCCGGAGTCGAGCACCACCCAGTCGCCGATCGACAAGGTGTCTTCGATGATGATGAACAGGCCGGTGATCACGTCCTGCACCAACTGCTGCGAACCGAAACCGATGGCCAGGCCGACCACACCGGCACCCGCCAGCAGCGGCGCGACGTTGATGCCCAGGTTGGCCATGGTGGTGATCGCACAAATCACCACGAGGATAATCTTCACCGCGTTACGCAGCAGCGGCAGGATGGTTTTCACGCGGGTGCTGGGCTGGCGGCTGGAGCGCTTGTTCACCGGGGGTTTGAGCGCTTCCTGAATCGCCGTATCAAGCACCACCCAGAACAGCCAGGTCATCAGCAGGATCAGGCCGATGCTGCTGAGGGAATCGCTGATCGCCCGGCCCACCGAGTTGCGCTGGGCAAACTCGAACAACGACACGCCCCAGATCCGCCCGAGGATTTCAATAAAGGCGATGGCCATGACGATGCGCAATATCGCGTGCAACAGGCTGAGGAAGCGCTCCTTGTACGCGCTGCTGCGCTGGATCGCCACTTGGCTGCGCGACTTGAACAGGTGTTGCAGCACGGTACTGAGGAACACGGTGCCGATCAGCAGGATCGTGGTGAACAAGGCACAGCGTAGGGCCTTTTGGTTGTCGTCGCCGGCACCGATCAGGTTGATCGCCGAGACCAGCACCATCAGCAGAATCGGCCAATACCAGAGCCCGGAAAATACTCGCAATGACTGTTGCAACGCCGGGTGTTTGAGGCGCTGGGCCAGCGGCCGATTACGAATCAAATGTGCCACCGGACGCCGCAGGCGCACCACCAGCACGCCGAAGATCAGCGTGGCGAACAGGCCGGTAAACACGGCGATGCTGCTGGTGATATTGCCGCCGAACTGGCGGGCGATCTGCGGGCTGGTCAGTGCATCGCTGAGGGCCGCGAGGAAGCCGATCAGAAACAGCGGTTTGGGGCAGTAGTCGCGAATGATCTGCACCGCCGGGCGCTTGTGGCCGAGGTTGAACATGACAATGACGCACAGCAGCATTGAGGTGGAAAAGATGCCGCTACTGGTGGCGTAGGCAAAACACAGCGCCAGCGCCCGGCCCACGGAGTTGACTAGAAAGTGGCTGACAGACAGCGTCAACGGCAGGCAGATAACCGCCGGGATGGTGTAAGGCACCACGTACCCCAGCACCGCCAGCAGGCGCGCCCGGCGCTGGAAAAACACCCGCTGGCTCAAGCGCCGGACGATCAGGCGCCCTAGCAGGGTCAACAGCGCAAAGGCGCCGATCCACACCGCCGAGAGCAACAGAAAATCCCCGACCACGCTCCACGGCGAGCGCGCGGCCGTCTGGTTGACCAGCCGCCCTACTTCGTTGGCGGCGCGGTCGGCGCGCAGGCGCCATTCGTCGATGAAATTCTGGTTGAGGTCCAGCTTCTGCTGCACATCGTCGATGCTGGAGCTGATGGCCCCCAGCAGGCCGCCCTCCACCAGCAATTCCGGCTTGGCCGGGGCTTCGGGCTCAGGCGCGGTGGCTGCGGCATACAGTGCGCCATTGCCGCAGAACAGCAGCGCGCCGAGCAGTAATGCAGTCTTGAAATTCAGCAAAACACCGGGCTCCTTCAGAGGGTCTGTTAGGAACTGACGGGTTTGAGCCGTGATCGTTCCCCTGATTCAACCACCTGCTTCCTACCTTCGGACGCTCGACCGTTTGTAGGAATGTGGAAACTTTCGGTCAAAATTCACAGTCATCCCAAAACGCAGGGCAATCGACCCTACATCAATGGGAGTAAGCATGGCGGCGATTCATATCGGCATTTCCGGCTGGCGCTACACGCCCTGGCGGGGCGATTTCTACCCCGAAGGCTTGACCCAGAAACGCGAGTTGCAGTTTGCGTCACGCGCCGTCAACGGCATTGAAATCAACGGTTCGTTCTATGCGCTGCAAACGCCCAAGCGCTACGCCGAGTGGTATGCCGACACGCCTGAAGGCTTCCTGTTCAGCGTCAAGGCCCCACGCTATATCACGCACATCCTGCGCCTGCGGGAGGTGCACAAGCCCATGGCGAATTTCTTCGCCTCCGGGGTACTGGAGTTGAAAGAAAAGCTTGGGCCGATCCTTTGGCAGTTCCCGCCCAGCTTCAAGTTCGACCCGCCCCTGTTCGAAGCCTTCCTCGCCGAACTGCCCACCGACACCCAGCAGGCGGCCGCCCTCGCCCATCAGCATGAGCCGCGCCTGAATGGCAAGGCGAGCATGAAGGCCTACGGCAAGCGACCCATGCGCCATGCCGTGGAAATTCGTCACGCAAGTTTTGCGGTGCCTGAGTTCGTGCAGCTGTTGGATAAGTACGGCGTGGCCCTGGTGGTGGCGGACACCGCTGGCAAGTGGCCGTATGCCGAAGACGTTACCGCCAACTTCATGTACCTGCGTTTGCATGGCGACAAACAGTTGTACGCCAGCGGCTATACCGACGAAGCCCTCAAGCGCTGGGGCGACCGCATCGAGCGTTGGCGTCACGGCAAACAGCCCACGGATGCGCACCTGATTGATCCGAAACACAAGCCACGCGCCCGCAAACAGCGCGACGTATTCTGCTTTTTCGACAACGACATCAAGGTGCGCGCACCTTACGATGCCCGCCAATTGCTGCAGCGCTTCGGGCTGGATACCAACCTGCTGACGGAGCCCGGACGACTGCCCGAGCCGGGGGTGCTGGCATGACCCAGCCGGAGTTGATCCCGCCCACGCCCACCACCGCCATCACGCGCTTTACCGTGCTGACGGTCAATATCCACAAGGGCTTCACCGCCTTGAATCGACGCTTCATCCTGCCCGAACTGCGCGAAGCGGTGCGCAGCGTCGGCGCCGACATGGTGTTCCTCCAGGAAATCCACGGCACCCACGAGCGCCATCCCCAGCGCTACAGCGACTGGCCGAAGATGCCGCAGTACGAGTTCCTCGCCGACAGCATCTGGCCGCAGTTCGCCTACGGGCGCAACGCGGTCTACCCCCACGGCGACCACGGCAACGCGTTGCTGTCGAAATTCCAGATCATCCGTCACGACAACCTCGACATCTCCCAAAGCGGCCATGAAAACCGTGGCCTGCTGCATTGCGTCCTGCGCCTGCCGGGCAGCGGGCAGCAGGTGCATGCGATCTGCATCCACCTGGGCTTGCGTGAGGTGCATCGCCAGCAGCAATTGCGCTTGCTGGAGCAGCGCATCAGCGAGATTCCGGCTGACGCGCCGCTGGTGGTCGCCGGCGATTTCAACGACTGGCGCCAGCGCGCCGACCTCAGCCAAAGCGGCCTCAAGGAGGTCTTCGCCGACACCCTGGGCAAACCTGCGCGCACGTTTCCGGCGCGCCTGCCGCTGTTGCCGCTGGACCGCATTTACGTGCGCAATTTGAAGGTGCATAACCCCCGCGTGCTGACCACGCGGCCCTGGTCGCACCTCTCGGACCATGTGCCGCTGTCGGTGGAGATTGAGCTATGAACGTTGCTGTAGAACATATCGCCACCGATCAACCGCCGGATGACGCCAAGGCGCGTGACCTCGATTACGGCTGGCAGAGTGGCAATCAAATCGAACTGCTGGAGAATGGCGAGGCCTACTTCCCCAAGGTGTTCGAGGCCATGCGCGCGGCACAGCGTGAGATTCTGCTGGAGACGTTTATCCTCTTCGAAGACAAGGTCGGCTTTGAGCTCAAAGACATCTTGATCGAGGCGGCGCAGCGCGGGGTAAAGGTGGTTGCCAGCCTTGATGGCTTTGGTTGCGGCGAATTGAGTGTTTCGTTTTTGCGCGAGCTGGCCGAGGCCGGGGTGGCGGTGCAGATGTTCGATCCGGCCTCGAAAACGCTGGGCATTCGCACCAACTGGTTTCGTCGCCTGCACCGCAAAATAGTGGTGGTGGATGCCGCTGTCGCCTTCATCGGCGGCATCAACTTTTCCGCCGACCACCTGGGCGACTTCGGCCCTGAAGCCAAGCAGGATTATGCGGTGCAAATCGTCGGCCCGGCGGTAGCCGACCTGCACCACTTCGCCCTGGCGCAAAGTGGTCGTCAGGTGCGCACCCGGCGTGGCTGGCGGCGGCGCCAGCAACGTCCTGCGCCGTGGGCAACGTCTGAGGAAGACGGCCTGGTGCGCCTGATTTATCGCGACAACGTGCAGCATCGCGATGACATCGAAGAAGCCTATATCCATGCCCTGAGCAAAGCCCGTACACGCGCCGTGATCGCCAACGCGTATTTCTTCCCCGGCTACCGCCTGCTGCGCGAAATCCGCAACGCCGCGCGCCGTGGCGTACACGTCCAACTGATCATGCAGGGCCAGCCGGATGTGCTGCTCGCCAAGCTGGCGGCGCGCATGCTCTATGACTATCTGCTCAAGGATGGCGTGGTGATTCATGAATACTGCCAGCGCCCGCTGCACGGCAAGGTCGCCTTGGTGGACGATGACTGGAGCACCGTGGGCTCAAGCAACCTGGACCCGTTGAGCCTGGCACTGAACCTGGAAGCCAATGTGCTGATTCGGGATCGGGCGTTCAATCAGCAGTTGTACGAGAGCCTGGAAGCACTCGCCAGAAACCACTGCCAGACCATGCCGGAGAAGCGCAAACCTCGCCTGTGGTTGTGGCGCCTGACTGTGGGTTTCCTGGTGTTTCATGTAATGCGCCACTTCCCGGTCCTGACCGGCTGGCTGCCGGCGCACAAGCCGCGTTTAAAACCCATCGAGAGTCCGGCCCATGACGTCTGAAAAACACGGCTCACGGTTCCAGCGCTGGAAGAAACCCCTGACCATTGCATTCTTCCTGCTGCTGATCGTGCTGTTCACCCTGCTTGCCCGGCGTATCGACTGGAGCGAAGTGCTGCAGACCCTGAGCGAATTCAAAGTGCGCACCTTGCTGATCGCCAGCGCGCTGACAGTGTGCAGCTTTATCGTCTACGCCTGCTTCGACCTGATCGGCCGCACCTACATTCGCCAGCCGTTGCGCTGGAAGCAGATCCTGCCGGTGGGGATCATCAGCTACGCGTTCAACCTCAACCTGAGTGCATGGGTGGGCGGCATCGCGATGCGTTATCGCCTGTACTCGCGGCTGGGGGTGAGCACCAGCAATATCGCCAAGATCCTGGGGCTGAGCCTGGCGACCAACTGGTTCGGCTATATGGCGATCTCGGGGGTGATTTTCAGCAGCGGCCTGGTCACCATGCCGCCGGGCTGGAAGGTCAGCACCACGGCACTGCAAGGCATCGGCGCACTGCTGGTACTGGCCAGCCTGGGCTACCTGGCCGCCTGCCGGTTTTCGAAAAAACGCGCGTGGACGATTCGCGGCATGGAAATCAACCTGCCGTCGCTGCGCATGGCGTGTTTGCAATTGATGCTGGGCGCGTTGAACTGGGCGCTGATGGCGGCGGTGATTTTCACACTGTTGCCGTCGAAACTGGATTATCCGCTGGTGCTGGGGGTGCTGCTGATCAGTGCGATTGCCGGGGTGCTCACGCATATTCCGGCGGGGCTTGGCGTGCTCGAAGCGGTATTCATTGGGCTGTTGCAGCATGAAGCGTCACGCGGGAGTTTGCTGGCCGGGTTGATTGCTTATCGGGCGATCTATTTTATCTGCCCGCTGCTGATCGCATTGGTGATGTATTTGGGTGTGGAAGCGAAGGCCAAGGCGTTGCGGGTCAAGAAGACAGCTTGATACCTGTGATGATCGTCCCCACGCTCCGCGTGGGCACGCAGCCCGTGACGCTCTGCGTCATCTGCGGGACGCGGAGCGTCCCAGGAGGCATTCCCACGCGGAGCGTGGGAGCGATCATCGAGCATCGCTATTGCGACTGAATGATGCTCAACCGTTCACCCACTACCATCTCGGTGATCCAGTCCACCAGGATCGAGGTATAGGCCTGTTGTGACACTGGATCGCTCAATGAATGGTCGGCGCCGTCGATGATGCGGTGGGTCAGGGAATGGGTTTGCTGGCACGCCGCGCGGTAACTCATGATGGTGGCGTGGGGCACGTGGTCGTCGGTTTCCGATTCGACGATCAGCACATCGCCGGTAAATTGTGCGCAGGCGTGCAAGGCGCGGTTGGTTTCGGCACGCACCAGGGTGCTGCGGTAGTCCATCAGGTCAGCTTTATCCAGGTCACGCTTGGGCTTGAGCCATTCCTGGTCGCGGTACAGCGCTGGCACACGCAACGCCAGCCAGCGCACCGGGCGCAATGAGGTGAGGATGGCGGCCAGGTAGCCACCGTAGCTGGTGCCCACCACCGCCACCGCCGAAGTGTCGATCGCCGGGTGGGACAGCAGGCGGTCATAGGCGGCCAGCAGGTCGCGCAGGTTATCTTCACGGGTCACGCGGGACAGCGGGATCCCGGTGCCGGCGTGGCCGCGCAGGTCGAAGGTCAGACACACGCAACCAAGCCCCGCGATGCCTTTGGCCCGTTCCAGGTCGCGTTCCTGGCTCCCGCCCCAGCCATGCACGAACAGCACGCCCGGCACTTTGGATTTGGGGCTCAGGAAGGTCCCGCTCATCTGTTCGTCGTCTATATCGATCGCAATGCTCTCGCTTCTAGCCGTCATAAGCCTCAACCGTTACGTATTTGAGTAGAAAGTCGCTGTTTTCAGCCGGGCCCCGGTACACCTCGATGGCATCCGCCGGCAGCGCCTGGTCCACGTAGGTTTCCACCGAGGCCACACGGATGGCCGTAAGGCTCGGGTTGTTGATAAAGCTCTGCAGCGCCGCGACTTCCGCGCTGCTGGCCCCGCCCATGCGCCAGGATTGCTCGAGCACGCCACTGCGGCGCTGGCCGTCGCTGTCCAGGCCCTGGGCGATGTCGTAGTTGCGCCGCGAGGCGTAGAAGCCCGGGTAGGCTTCGTCGGCAGCTCTGTCGAAGACCTGCGCTTGCCTCACAGCTTCACGTACATCGTCGGGCAGGTCCAGCGTGAGCAAAACGTCATAGCCACCGGGCACCACCAGCAGTTGGGAGCCGCCGTAGACGTCTTCCCCCTGCCCGTCCCGGGTCAGGTATTGCTCGCCGCAGTAGCTCAGCACCTGATCGCCAATAAAGCTCTGGCCTACACTGTGAGTGACCACGTCGTGCAGGTCTTGTTCCAGCACCACGCCATCGTCGAACATCCACTCCGCTTCGGGACGCGCTAATAGGGCGTCGAATTCGTCGAGGCTGCGAATGACTTGCTGGCCGCGCCCAGCGCAGGCGTTCACGGGTTTCAAGCGAATCGGCCCGCTGTAGAGCAAGCGCGTGGCGGCCGGCCGTGCATCCTCCACAGCGAAGACACTCAAGCCATCGAGTACCACATCGCGCACCCGCTCACTGAACAACGGCGACCAGCCTTCCGGCGCCTTGGCTTCAGGGCCCAGCAGGCCATGACTGATGGCTTTGGTGCAGATGAACCCGTGATCGACATAACCGCCCCACAGGTCTTGCGGGCCTTGGATATTGAGCGCGCGGGCTTGGGCCGCCCCCACCAGAGTTTGTGTGGGAAGCAGATACAGGTCGCGGCCAGCGTGTTGCTGTGGATCGTAGCTGCCGCCGAACTTGAGCCCCAGTATCTGCGCCAGCCAGCGCGCCAGGGCGCGATTGGTATCGACTTCATGCTGGGGTGCGCCAGCGCGTGTCGAGTGAGCGACTACCCATTTTTTCGGTGAAATTGGGGTCATGCGTCCCCCTTGGCATTCGGCCATGTGTGTAGGGGAAGCGTAGCAGGGATCAGGCCAAGATCTGGCTGAGGAGGATCGTTTGAAAATCAATCAGTTGGGGCAAACGCAATAGCAGTTAGCCTGCGCCATTCTGCACGACGCGGCTGCGGGTACGCGGCGTTCTGCACGATTCACATAAATCGCACCCGATATCCGGCGACGGCGCCAGCTAACATACTGGGCCTATCAACCCATCACGAGGCAATCCACATGGCCAAGCAAGCACTCATCCTGATCGATATCCAGAACGACTACTTCCCACAGGGCAAGTGGCCGCTTGATGGTGTGGAGGCCGCCGCGGACAACGCTGCGCGAGTGCTGCAGGCCTTTCGTCAGGCCGGGGATGCCGTGATTCACGTTCGTCACGAGTTCGAAGGCGATGACGCGCCGTTCTTCACGCCGGGCTCAGAAGGTGCTCATCTGCATGCCAAAGTGCTGAACCAGGGCAATGAGCCGGTGGTGCTCAAGCATTTTGTGAATGCTTTTCGCCAGACCAACCTGCGTGAGTTGCTGGAACAGCGCAGCATCACCGACGTGGTTGTGGTCGGCAGCATGAGCCATATGTGCATCGATGCGGTGGTGCGGGCAGCAGCGGACTTGGGCTACAAGGTCACGGTGATCCACGATGCGTGCGCGACCCGCGATCAGGAATTCAATGGGCAGGTGATTCCCGCCGCGCAGGTGCATGGCGCATACATGGCGTCGCTGGCCTTCGGGTATGCGGGCGTGGTGTCGACAAATGACTATCTGAAGGCACAAGCGGCGGTGGCTTGACCGCCGCTGAGTAACCTCAGCGCGTGGCGATGATGAACAGGCGCGGGAATGGCAGCAACACGGTGCCGTCGCTCAGGGCTGAGTAAGCCTGGCTAATCCGCGCCTGGTACTCCTGCAGGAACGCAGCTTGTTCGCCATCGTTCAGGGGGGCCAGGAAAGGTCGCAGCGCTGAAGCCTTGAACCACTCCACCACGGCCGCGTGGTCTGCCAGCGGGTGTTGGTAGGTGGTGCGCCATACATCGACGGTAGTGCAGTACCGACTCAGCAGCTCGTAGTAATAGCTCGCCGAATGCCGCTCGTTATGCTTGACCGCGCCGATCTTTGCAGCCCATGGTCCCTGCGCCGCGACTTCGCGGGCGAGCCGGTGGGCAGGCTCGTCGAGGTTGTCCGGCGTCTGTATCGCCAGCGTGCCGCCGGGGGTCAGTTGGTGGACCAGATGCGGATAGAGCGTGGCGTGGTCAGGCAGCCACTGCAGGGAAGCATTGGCGAGAATCACGTCGAACTGCTGCGCCGGGGTCCAGGCGCCGATATCGGCCAATTCGAAGCTGAGTGCCGGCAAGCGTTTGCGCGCGTCGATCAACATGTCGTCGGAGCTGTCCATGCCGGTGATGTGCGCATGGGGAAAGCGCTCGGCCAGCACCTGGGTGGAATTGCCGGGGCCACAGCCCAAATCGACGGCTGTGCCCACGTCGGTATTGGGAATCGCCGCCACCAGGTCGCGGACGGGGCGCGTGCGTTGCTGCTCGAACATCGTGTACTGCTTGGCGGACCAGGTCATCACAGTTCTCCTTCGTTGGCGGTTAAGCATGCCCCATAAAAAACCCCCGAAGCCAGGGGCTATCGGGGGTTTTGGGGGTTCTGGGTCTCAGACCTCAAAAGGGTAGTTCACATAAGAACCGCTTAACAAAAATAAGATTTCTCTATAGCCCTTACACCACGAGGGGCACAGCGAAATTGGTAAGCGCAGAATTCTGCAAAACGTAAAGAACGACACGACATCCTCGGTCGAACGGTGCCACTTACGCTTATCTGACAAATCGCTGTAAAGATCACGCTTTACGTTTTTTCCCGCAGATGGCTGGTCAATTCAGAAATCAACCATGATTTCGACTTTGTGTAATGGTGAGTTTTCGCGTAACGGACGGTACGTCACGCAAAAAAATCAGTGTTATCTCAGCAGTGTTCATCACCCTTTCCGCCGCTACCAAAGTCGACCTAACATAACTGTCCGCTAGGAGTCAGAAACGGCCCCGCTCGCAAATTAGCCAGCTTCCTGATCCTTTTCGATAGGCAAATCTCTCCGTCCTACTGCGGTAGATCGGGTATTGCACATCTATGCCATGGTGACTTTTAATTGGGACTCAGAGGCGTAATGCCTGATAAGAGCTAGCCTGTGTATCACGATCTCGGAGTTAGTATATGTCTAGCACGCAGGAAGACCTGGAATATAACGAGCAAACACGCCCAATCACCTTTTTTGAAATCTGGGGCCCCTGGCGAGAGTCAGTTATCGAACAACATCGTTTTTATGTCGACCAAGGCAAAAATAAGTTGCTTGCTCAATTCAATAACATGGAGCAGGAGGCGGAAGAGGCAGCAGAGCACTGGATGGAGAAACAATCTCAGCATTTTGATCCCGACCGAGACGATCCCGGAAGCGTCGCAGAAGATGCATACCATGAAGGGGTCGAGTATTACCGGTTGCTGAGTGAACTGAGAGACCAAACCAGACTAAGCATTGTCGCTGGAATGTATCACGCCTGGGATAAAGAATTGCGTCGGTGGCTTTTGAAGGAAATTGAGCACTGGCATAGAGGTCCTAACGTCACAGATATGTTGTGGAAGGCTACATTCGAGGAAATTGTCGAGCTATTAGACATCTCGAAACTTGCCAAGCGTAGCGCAGGCTACCTTCAAAAGCTAAGCGCGTGTCGATACGTAGTGAATGTGTATAAACATGGTGAAGGCCTTTCATTGAAAAAACTAAAAGCCAGCCACCCAGAATATTTGCGAATACAGTCTACATTTGGAAACACTCCCGATATGAGGTGGATAGACCACACCCACCTATTGGTTACTGATAAGCAGCTTGAAGAATTCTCCTGCGCTATTGTGGAGTTTTGGCGAATGATCCCAGCGAGGGTTCGCAGCGAAACTCTTAACGTGCCAGCATGGTTTGAAAAAGCTATGGAAAAAGACCGAAAAATGAGTTCGCCCTAAATTCGTGGGTAGATTCAAGCCGCAGCGTCTGACTGAAAGTGCCGGTCGTGGATAGCGACAATCAGCAAAACACGGCCCTCCGACAGTCGTCATATCAATCCGACAACAATCAAAGGAAGACTCTGATAATGGGAGCCTGGCTTAGGGTTTAGATTGGGTCCCACGTGAACGATCATGGCTTGCTGTGAATCCCTAAACACTCAGTGAAATTCGTCGTAAATATGGCATATCGAGTTCTCGGGCTTGCTCTACTAGGGTGCCTAAGCTGCGTGTAGTCGTGGACGGAACAGTGGCATTCTGCTAGCGTCGGACAACCCCGCACGGACGATTGTTAAACCGGGGGAGTAAAAAGACAATCGGCACCTTGGATACCTAGGTGCCACTGCTCCAACATGGCAGGCGAGCATAGTGATCTCTGACATCGATCTACAAGAAATTGCCCCGAGGGGACGCACGTCGTCTGCATCCGCGACGCATGTTGTAAGTGGTATCCCACTACCTAAGCCCCTTCGAGTTAGAAGCTTCAGCCCAGATGAATGGGAGGAGTTCGTAGAGGAGTGGGCGAGTAGCCTGGAAAGTGAATACGCGAAAGTCCGCCGTTTTGGTGGCTCGGGAGACTTGGGCGTGGACATCGCAGGGATCTGCTCTCAGGATGGGTTCAAAGGGCCTTGGGATAACTACCAATGCAAACGCTACGATCACCCACTTCGGCCTAGCGATATCTGGGTAGAGATTGGCAAAATCATCTATTACTCGTTTAAAGGGAAATATATCCCGCCTCGCAAACACTATTTTGTGGGATCTCAAGATATTGGCACTACCCTTGAGCAACTCTTGAACGACCCTGCTGAACTGCAATTCAAGACGGAAGACAACTGGGAAAAATATTGTAAGACAGGGATAACATCCACGATGGAAACTCGTCTATCGGGAGAACTGTTTGATTACTTCCATAAATTCGATTTCACCATATTTTCGTCAAAATCCATTGTAGAGCTTATCAACGATCATAGTTATACCCATTACCATGCCGTAAGATTTGGCGGAGGGCTACCTTTTAGGCCCGACTCGCTGAAACCACCAGCAATACCCTCTGGCACTGAGAGCCGTTACATCAGGCAAATACTAGACGCATATGCACATCATCTAAGCACCAAAATATGTAACGAGGCCGACCTTGAGCCCTTTAGTGCGTTGAAAAGAGATTATCTTCGGCAAAGAGAACGATTTTATCACGCGGAGTCTCTGAGAAATTTCTCAAGAGACACAGTTCCCGAAGGTACATTTTCGGCATTGCAAGATGAGATATTCTATGGGGTTGTTGATGTCTGTGAGGATAATCATGCGGATGGCTTTGCACGAATGAAGGCAACTATCACTCACTCATCAAGTATTGCTGCTTCAGCAAATCCCTTAGCATCAGCATTCAAAACCCAAGATCGTCAGGGGATTTGTCACCAACTGGCAAATGATGATCGACTTACGTGGGTGCCCGAAAATGAGTGAAGTAAAGGTGAGAAGCCCCTTCAATGGTCCTCTGGAGACCGGCGTAAGATCTCTTGCGATTTTAACCACAGCCTTTCCAATGGCGATGGACTTACAGCGCCTAGTAGAAATGGACTACTTAGTAGTGCATTCCGAAGATGCTAGCGGCCCCAGTAGCCTTCATACACCGCTGCCTTTAAGAGGGGGGGAACTCCTCGTCCGGAGAGGTTTGATAGAGTCAGGGCTGAAGCTTATGGTCAGGCGTGGTTTATTAAGCCGGATAGCGTCATATGACGGCTTTAGTTACATAGCAACGGACGCCGCAGGACCATTCATATCGTCTCTGATAACAAGCTACTCAATTAAGCTAATTGATAGAGCTAAATGGGCATATGAGGTATATGGAAATACTCCTACAGATGAAGTCCGATTGGTAACTCACCGTATCTTTAAATGGACCAGTGAGTTCCAGACTTTTGATCAGAGGGGCTCTGAGTGATGAGTGAGTTCACCTTTCAATTAAGATGTGTCCAGTTTTCCGGACCTAATGCCCAAAGCCAAGTGGATTTTTTCGAAGGCGTTAACGTCGTCTGCGGCTCGTCAGATACTGGAAAATCCTATTTGGCCGAAGCGATTGATTACATGCTGGGAGGGGCCGAACTTAGAACCTTTGATGAGGTGAAAGAATATGATCGGATCAGCCTATCTATAGAATCGGGGTCTGGCGACCGATGGAGTCTGCAACGGGCGCTAAGTGGAGGAGGTTTCAAACTTGTCGAGAATGATCAAGACCAATCGATTGTATTAAAATCTAATCATTCTCATGGAACCACAGACAACCTCTCTGGATTTCTGCTAGAAAAGCTTGGGCTACTCAATAAAAAAATCTTGAAAAGTGGTGCAAAATCGACACTGCAAAGTTTGAGCTTTCGAAACATTGCTCGACTAGTAATAGTTCAGGAAGAGGAAATTGTCTCCAAGGGCTCCCCATTCTGGGGCGGCCAATTCACCACGAAAACATCAGAATTAGCGACGGTCAAACTACTTTTAACTGGAGTAGATGACTCAGCTATCAATACTCCAACAGTAAAATCAATCGACAACTCAGGTAAAATCGCCTTACTAAATGATTTGATAGTCGAAATTACTGCGGATCTCGGCACTGTTGACCGTTTAGACCTTGTGAGTCAAATGGAGAAAATAGGTGCCTCCATAGAAGTGCAGAGGCAATCCATTGTTCTTAATGAAAAGCTTCTCGCTGAGCTTCTGAAAAACCGCCAACACAACATACTCCAGCGACGGGAAAGATCTGAGCGAACAGACGAAATTGTTGATCTTCTTACAAGATTTGACCTTCTACGCGACCATTACGATGTGGACCTTGAACGACTGGAAGCTATAGTAGAAAGCGGATCACTGCTGGTTTACGTAGATAAGATTGATTGCCCCATGTGCGGTGCCGCACCATGTAATCAACACTTCGAGGATGAAGAAGACTCTGACGTAGCTTCGGTTGTACAAGCAGCCTCCGCCGAAATGATTAAAATTGGAAAGCTAAAATCAGATCTCGTTCGAACTATTGAAGAACTTCAGTTAGAGCATGAGAAACTTATAAGAAATCAACTGAATAGCCAGAAAGAATATGAAGAGATTGAAAGATCATTGAGGGATGCGCTTTCGCCAGCAACAGGCGAAACAAAGGCTAGCTTTGAAAGCTTGGTCGAACTTCGTCAAGATGTATCAAAAAAAATTAGCAGCTTTGAGCGGATCGATCAGCTTAGCCAGCGAAAATCATTACTTGAAAAAGAAGGAACCTCAACTAGTGGCAACACAGCTTCAATAGTCCGTATTCCAGAGATCATCGGTAACTCTTTATCGATGAAAATCTCATCAATTCTCACTGAGTGGAATTTCCCAGGAGAATGTATAGTCAGCTTTGATAAAGGCTCAAGCGACTTCATCATCGACGGGAAACCTCGGGGTAGCCGCGGTAAGGGCTTACGGTCCATTACCCATGCCGCGGTCAGTCTTGGGCTACTGGAATATGCGCAGGAAAACTCTTTGCCCCACCCTGGTTTTCTAGTGCTTGACTCTCCACTTTTAGCATACTTCAAGCCAGAAGGTGATGATGACTTGCTTCTAAAGGGAAGTGATCTTAAAGAAAAATTCTACGAATATCTGATTACACACCATAGCCGCGACAGCCAAATCATAATTATTGAGAACCAGCACCCCCCTATGGATGCTCTCCAAGGAGTGCACCTAACTGTGTTTACTAATAATCCAAGCGAGGGACGAGCGGGATTGCTTTGATATTTTTACGAATTACGCGAGAATCATTCAAGGCATGTTAGTTACTACGATTTTGCGATATTAGGATCACTAGCAAAATTAATCGTATCGCTCTGAAATGTGATAAACATGATAAATAATATTAGAAGGGCTTAAACCATGCCATGGAAGCTATCCAACAATACTCTTGAGCAGCAGCTAGAGAAGCTTTTTCATAAAGATGAAATAGATTTCGGGAAGCCTGGATTTTACGACGAGCCCAACTTTTTAAAAAATGAGGAACAAGATCCAAGATACTTGGAAAACTATGCACGTTATGTCGAAGCTCGCGCCTACGATACAAATTATTTGGCAGAAGCGAAGCGAAAAATTGAAATTGCCGTCCAAGTACTATTTGCAGCGGTAAAAAAAGATGGGCGTCTAGGCGCATGTGTTGATGTTTCTGGAATGCTCGGACGGATGCTTGATCGCCTCGGTATCTGGAACTATGTTGCGACGACAACGTTGACCATTGACTTCCCGGCCAGCGCTGAACGCTCCACTCAACATTTCTGGACCTTTGATGTAGGTTCTTTCACTGCGGCTCATGCGATCGTTGTGGCTCCACCGTTCTACGTGGTAGATGTTACCGCTGCGCTCCAGGCGTATGAGCGACCAGTCCTCAATTTTCTTCCGAATTTCATTGTTTCCGAAACTTTCACTTCGACTAGTTGGAAACCTGAAGACCTTATGAATCATCAAATGTTGCGTTCTATACCAACACAGTTTGGGA
Source organism: Pseudomonas sp. R2-37-08W (assembly GCF_003851705.1). Lineage (NCBI taxonomy): Bacteria > Pseudomonadati > Pseudomonadota > Gammaproteobacteria > Pseudomonadales > Pseudomonadaceae > Pseudomonas > Pseudomonas sp. R2-37-08W. The sequence goes on from NZ_CP027728.1 coordinate 5,150,815, forward strand.
ACTTTAATAACTTTCTCAAACGGACCAACCCTCAGATGTTGTCGGTAATGAATGCACTACCGGCTAGGCAGGTTTCACACGGCGAGACAACCCTCAGGTACGTCATTGTCGCCGTAGGCGGAACCATCGAACCTCTAGAAGGAGTCGTGGGCTACAAACCCTGCGGACGTACAGCCCTCACTATTTTCGACCACGATATATTGCCGCTGGTTGAATGCTCCTAATTTAACAAATAGTGATTTCTCGACAATTAACCAGAGAGCCCATAACTCTGCTTGAAGCAAAAGCCGTCACTGCTTTTGTGAGCATGAATTTATACCTATTCCACGCGTTCCTGGCCGCCTTCATCCTCCAATATCGGGCCTTCATCAAGGTCTGTTTCGGCTGGATAGCGGTCTGCGGCTCACTTCAGCTTAGGCCCTTTTCCTGAAATGCAAAGGTGAGCACCTGATGAGCCAGCCTGCGAGAAGCAAATATTCAGCTACTGAAACCTCACGGTAAACGCCTATTGTGACATTTTGACGGAAAATTCATTATGGCCGCCCTGGGCGCCTTATTTTACGGGGCCTGCGTACGGAATCGGGAAAACTCGACCTACACTTGTTTACAAGTAGTATAAATAGCGCTGTGTGACATTTAAGGTGCCCATCATGACCGACAGCCATATCGCGGATCTCCTCAAACACGAAGGACCGATGCTGAGCAGTGACCTATCGAAACTGCTAGAGCAGCGGTATGGCTTGAATCCGACGGCAGCCAGAAAACGCGTTGAACGCGGCGGTGATGGGATTAACAAACTGAGTCAAATCGTTTTTCCTCACCGGGCTCGCTTTGTGTATCTAGAACAAAGTTATGGCTCCCCGTACTTTTTCCACAACCTGATGGAAGCTCTGAAGAAAACGCGGAGCGCGTATTACTTGGCTTTGAGGGCGCTAGAACTGCGCGACAACGTGATGCCTCGGGCGCATTTCCTCATTGCGTGCGGCGCTCCCATCGCGCAGAAAAGACACATCTCTGCCGAAAGCCTGCTGGAACGATTGATTAAAGCTGGGCTGGTGAAGGAAGTTGATCTTCCAGTTGGACAGATTTCCATTATGCGATGCGATAGGGAGCAGCTGTCGGACATTCCATCCATGTGGGGGAAAATGAAAGGCCGCCTAATCGCAGAGAAGGTCACGCTCCTGGCTGTCAAGGACTGGGCGAGAAACCTTGGGATGGTGAGCTATGATTCTGTCGAGACTAGGGAGGATGAGGATCGCGAATCGTTACCTAAGGTCGGCACTTTCAATTGGGACCTGGCAGGTCCCTCCTACCTACATCCAATGCGGACTTACACCAGCACAGCCTTGAAACCTGGCTTTTTCGTTTGCGATATAGCGCTAAACGGATGGATCTCACCTGACGATATCGGCGCGTTCCTGCACAAATGCGTCACCCTCCGCAGCTTACCGAAAGTCGGCAGATGCCTTCAGGTGTTCGTGGCTGAGGCCTATCAAACCGAGGCATTTGCGCAGCTAAAAAGTGAAGGCGTAATCCCGGCGACCACTGAAAGCCTATTTGGCCACGACGTAGCTCTTGCGTTGAAAAACTTATGCAATGTGCTGAACGACACAGCCAAGCTCATAGAAAGCCCAGCTGCACTAGATAAAGTCTTCAACGACCTATCCCGCATAGAGGGGGCGTCCTACTCCTTACGTGGGAGCCTTTTCGAATTTGCAGTGGCACAGATCGCTAGGTCTACGTTCGCCGGCTACGATCAAGAGATGAATCGCATCGTGAAGGACGTTATGGGGAAACAGGCCGAAATCGACGTTCTTGCGGTACGCAAAAATCATGAGGTCATCTTCATTGAGTGCAAGGGTATCCATCCGGCGAGCACCCTTGACGACAGAGAGGTGATCAAATGGCTGGATAAGCGAATCCCTGTCCTAAGGGGAGCTGCGAAAATTCATTCGGACTGGGCAACTCTGACCCAGCGCTATGAGCTGTGGACTAGTGGCAGGTTTTCAGAGGAAGCAGTAGCCCTCGTGAGCGCTAGACAGGAAGAGAGCAGCAAGCTGGTGATTCAGATCCGCGACGCTGAATACGTTCTCGCCGAAGCAAAGGCTAGTAAGGAGGCCGGTCTGCTGAAGACATATGAACAACATTTCGTTAGACATCCTATGCAGGAATTCGAGGCCGAGAAGAGACGACAACAGCGCAGGGAGGATCGAGCAGCTAAGCACCGCTTGGCAACCCCTGCCACTCCGCCGCCACTTCCTGCATTGCCTACATCGGCCGAGGCCGCAATGTGCGTTTCTGTGAATCCCGAACGCTAAGGAAGACTCAGCACTTTGCCGTCCGACTTCCGGCCGATATGAAATAGCAAATGTTAGCTTCCGAAGGAGGCTTGGCACCAAATGGCCTTTCAGTAACACGGGTACTCATGGGGTATGCGCTCTAAAAGCAGGTGTTCATAACCGCAGGCCCAGATCTTTATTACCAGTTTTAAAGGAAGGTGACATTATGGAAGTTGAACAAGCCTTAAAAAACTCGCATCAGTTTCTGGACAGCGCTTTTCGTGATGCGCGTCTGGCCGTGTCGATCTCCCATAACGAGGCCCAGCGAATTATTTTTCTTTTGATAGAACGTCAACAGAACATGCCAGCTGATCTCCGCTTAATGCCATGCTTTGCCCAATTCATTTTCGCAACCGAGGCGCTTTACAACGCTTACGAAAGTTATGAATTGACTGAAATGGGAGACTGGATTGGTTGGGCATTTTCTGAAGACTTGGTGGAAAGTCATACCAAGGAACTACACATTGGCAGAATAGTCGATTTTTATTCATCCCCAACACTCATAAGCTGGCCTGGATTCATGCCCACAATGGTAAAATTTTTTGGGGCATTTTACTTTTACGCCCGAGAGCGGACAGCGATGAATGATATTGCGCGAGATCTTTGGATCAGCGCAACTTTAAGCTTTAAGAAAACAATGAATACGCCCGCTCAGCATATTCATCTTTCTGAGGTTTTTCTTGGATTAAATCTAGCGTGTTGGGCCGCAAAAGAGGCCCCCGAATTGGCTAAGGTATTCGTACCTCAACTTGAGTCTATCTCTGAAAATGAATCACTTCCTAACCAATTTCGCGCTCTGCTTTACTCTGGTTTGTCTACATCAGCTGGCTTTTATTCAAGCAAAGCTTCATCTGAATGGGCGCAAAAAGCGCTTGCTGAATGTGCCGACTCCCTAGCTGACGCACATAAGGTACAACTGCTATCGACAGTCTACGCAGGCACTGAAGATGGAGATCCTACCACGCTGCTCAGTCAGATAGACTTGGTACAACGGCACTTGAAATCGCAGCTGGAAGAGATCGCATTTTTCCGAGATGCTGCCATACGAAGCGGTGCAATACAGCCTTTTATCGTCAAAACTATTGACGCCCCCGATACTGAACTAACACTTCAGGGCCTACGGCTCTGGTATCAATTACCGTCAGATGAATTCAGTCTCAATGCAAAACACCTGTATATTTCCATACCATTTGGAGAGCACGGCTACTCGTCAGTGGTGGGTTCTGAAAAAACATTCATATATCGGGATTCTCAGGCGCTTCTCGAAGGTCTAGTACATGCGAGCAACAAATTTCTTGGTGTGGCAAAGTCAATCGCTTACGCTGATAATTCAGGATTAAGAATTCCGGAGCGTATTGGGATACCCATGTATGGCGACTCCACAGATTACGAATCCGCAATGAAAAAAGGTTATTGCCCAAGTCGTTACTTGTTCAATTCGGAGCCGTTGTATCAGTTAATTTTAGACAATGAGTGCAATCCGGTGCAGGCGATCCAGCTTAAAGAATGGGGGAAAACATGGCCGATTGCCTCATCCTTTTCTATCCCAAAACCCGATAGAAAACCGAAGAACGTATTGATATGGTGCGGTGGCGGAAGCCTTACAGAAGAACTTGAAGCTGAGGCGATCAAAAAAATCTTTGAAAGAGCTGAAGCCATAGTTGAAGTAGTTTGCTTTGAAGAGTCAGCGCAACGAGATTTTACCACTGTCTATGGAGACGATCTTTATGACGTGATATGGGTCGCATCCCACGGTACCTACGATCACTGGTCTCCTAAAAAGGTAACTATGCACGTTGCAGAAGGCAGGTCCGTTTCTTTGGCGGATCTTTGGAATAAGGCACCCATTGGGGAAGAGCGCCGCCTGCTGTTTTTAAACATTTGCGACGGAGCGCGTTTTGAAGAAAGAGGATACCTCCCTAAAATCGGACTGGCACCAGGTTTAGCCTGCGCCGATCAAGCGACAATCTCTCATCTATGGCCTGTACAAGGTTACCCAGCTGCCGCATTCGGAGCATACCTCGCATACCACATAGCAGAGGGCACGTCATTTTTTGAGGCGTATAAGCTTGCAGTGCTCTCAGTCCGAAAAACAACATGCGCGATAGCTGAGGACTTAACATCCAAGATAGGTGACGGATTCGAACTCATCCAACAGCTTAGTCGTAAAGAGGACGATTACTCATCGATTGAGTTCTACGGATCGGCGGCCTTTTATCAATAAGTTCCAGAGGCTCATCTCTGGCATCTGCTAACAAACTGGGTGAGTAAAAGAATGTCATCAACTCCTTGTCTCAGGATGGCTTTCTCGAAACATTAGAATTTCATCGATGACAGACACAAACTGTACGTTAGTGCATGACGGTCCTGAGGTTCAGGGTAATTGCGCTCGCTTAAAATACGCGGACACAATCGTCCTTATGGGCCGGCTCGAAAAGAGTGTTCACCGGCCCTTACCCTCCTCATGGCCTAGAGGCCGCTTATTTAGCTTCATAGCCATCCAGGCAGCCTCCGCATCTGTCTTAACGTAATGCCCTTCGACGTCACTCCCCGTAACGGAACATCGTATGGATACGTTGTTCGCGGTGCCCAAGAGGGATCGCTTCGTCGCGAACCTTTGCTACGGTGACCATATCTGCTCTTAGGAAGGCTCCAGGCAACCGCCATCCAGCTTGGATCTCACTCTCACGCTGCATGACTCGATATCACAAGTCACGACGCGCAGTGTGAACGCAGGGGCCAGTGACCACGTCACCGTACAGCCGTTAGGGGCACCCGGCATCACTTTGATATTACGACGGCTCGTACCTCAGCTAAGCTGCTTTAAACAGAAATTAAAGCTAGCGGAGGCGAAGTGAAGATTAGGAAAATTGTCATTCGAAATTTTCGAGGCATCAAGCTCCTCGATTGGAATGTACCTGATGAACGAATAGTTTGTTTGATCGGGAAAGGAGACTCTGCAAAGACAACAATACTTGAAGGCATACGTTGCATTTTTCATCCTCAATGGAACCTATCCTTTAACGACTCAGACTTTCACCTGTGCAACGTTAACGATCCAATAGACATCACCGTGGTTTTCGGAGAGATACCGAATGAGTTTTTGTCCATACAAAAATATGGAGGACTTTTGCAAGGCTGGGACGCAGCGAAATCCAAGCTGAATGATGAGCCTGAAGACAACGACGAGATTGTACTGAGCGCTAATCTAACCGTAGGGCGGGATTTGGAGCCAAAGTGGAAAATAAAAGCTGACCGTAACATTGACGGAGTCGATTTCCGGGCGACAGACCGGGCGAAGCTCAACGTAGGGATCATAGGCTCATATAGCGAGAAACACCTCACCTGGGGGGCAGGTAGCGCTCTGGCCAGAATTACTGAGTCAGACAACCTTGCGGAATCCCTAGTCGACGCCAGCCGTGCTGCACGCGGATCATTAGATGGTGAACGAGCAAACGCCTTGGTCAAGTTTGACGCCGCCGCCACCAAATCTGAAGCCGTGGCTAGAGGGCTGGGCGTACCTATCCATCAAAACTATCAAGCGCATCTGGATACGGCTTCTATCAACATCCGAGTAGGTGGCCTAAGCCTACATGACGGTGAGATGCCATTGAGGCAACTAGGGTTAGGCTCTAGACGAATGCTAATGTGCGGCATTCAGAAAGAAAACCTTCAGAAGAATCACGTTACCCTTTTTGACGAGCTTGAAATAGGTCTTGAGCCACACCGGATCGCTCGGTTAGTTAAATACATCAAAGATGACAAGACCGGACAGTACTTTATAACCACGCACTCACCATCAGTATTAAGAGAACTTAGCACTTCAGATCTCCACATCGTTCATCGTCTGGTAGATATGGTGACAGTCGTGAACACAAACTCCCTAGAACTATCCGAGCTAAATGTCCAGGGACATATCAGATCGAGTGCTGAAGCATTTCTGTCTAAGAAGATTGTAGTTTGCGAGGGGGCCACTGAGGTCGGGTTCCTACGAGGGCTGGACGACTATTGGCTCGGCCAAGACTTGGACGCTTTCTCATACTTGGGCACGGCGGTTCTTGACGCCAAGGGAGCTAGCAAGGTCAAAGGCCTAGCAATGGCGTTTAAAAAATTGGGATATCAGGTCTGCGTTATCGCTGATGGAGATGCGCCAAAGGACTTTTCGGACAAAGACAGCCATGACTTAGAAGTAAATGGCGTATCAGTAATGGTGTGGTCAGAGCAGCTAGCCTTGGAGCAAAGAGCAATGTTCGACTTGCCATGGAAATACGTTAAGGCAAGCTTAAAACTTGCCGAAGAATCAGGCAATCCTGTTCGTGATAACGTGCGATCTAAACTTGCTATTGCCCAGCCCCAGGATCTGATGGAATGGCAAGACTCACCGGAGTTGCGTCAAGCTATAGGTGACGCGGCCAAAAGCTCCGCATGGTTCAAGTCCATCACTGGTGGCGAGGCCTGGGTAGAAGTGATTGCTGACGCTTTTTCCGATGCTAAATTCGTGCTAAGCGATCTTGGCAAAAAACTGTTACAGGTTCGCGCGTGGGCTGATCATGACTGAAAATCTGCACACGATACTGGCCGAGACTCAAAAGAAAGGGTATGTCATAGCACCTGCGGGTTATGGTAAGACCCACCTAATAGCCATGGCAGTGGGTGCCGCTACCCATCGGCAGTTGGTCCTAACACATACCTATGCTGGAGTAAGCTCCCTCAAAAAGAAGATGCAGCAGTTGGCGGTTCCGTCATCGCTCTACCAAGTAGATACCATCGCAAGCTGGGCTCTGCGCATGTGCCTTAGTTTCCCCGCTACGTCCAAGTGGTCCGTTGAGTACCCCGACGACGAAGATTGGGACAAACTTTACTTAGCATGTGCATCTTTATTGGACAGGCCGTTCATTAAAAAATTATTGGGAAGCTCTTACTCAGGCTTATATGTCGATGAGTACCAAGACTGTTCGGTACAGCAGCATATGCTCGTCGAAGGGATCGCTAGAGTTTTACCTTGCAGGATATTGGGCGACCCACTACAAGCGATTTTTGATTTTGCCAATCAGCCTGTTGAATGGGAAAAACATATATATCCCCAATATCAAAAGCTGGGGGAGCTGAGTATACCTTGGCGCTGGCAACTGGCGAAAGCACCGGAACTAGGTCAATGGCTAGACAACATCGGGACTAGGCTTCGCACGAACGAACAGTTTTCAATTCAGGCGCCGTTACCAAGGGGTATCACCCGCATTTCAGTGGACCTAAATGACTTCGCAGATCGTAAGAGGCTTAATTTCCTGTATAAGTTTTTGAACGATGAAGACTCTGTGATTGCAATATACTCCGGAGATCAAAAGTCCAAGAATAAAGCACACAAGCTTGCGCAGGCTTTAGCCGGAAAATTCTCTAGCATCGAGGAGGTGGAAGGAAAAGACTTATTTAGATTCATCAAAAAGATCGAAGCGGCAAAAACACTAAGCAAAAAAATGATCCTGGCAATTGAATTCACTAAAAAGTGTATGACAGGGGTAGAAGGAGTATTGACTACTGGGACTAAACGAGGTGAAGTTGCAAAGGCTACTCAAGCCACCAAGCACCCCCAAATTCTCAGAGTTGCGAATAAATTTCTCTCCTCAGCGACAAGTGCTCATCTTCTAGCCTTCCTGCAAGCTATCCAAAAAGTAAAAGAAACGTCGACGTACCGCCGAGACCTTCTTAACAGATTGATTAAAGTCCTACAGAGCAACGTCGACAATCCAGAAAAAACACTTATGGAAAGTGCCAATAATTTCCAGCGTGATTTTCGCCATACTGGCAGACCTGTCCGATATAAGAAGCTCATAGGCACAACTCTACTTGTGAAAGGCTTGGAGTACCAACATGCAATCATTTTAGAGGCGGACACCATGACCCCAAAAGATCTTTATGTTGCACTCACACGCGGGGCAAAGACGCTCACAATCGTCAGTTTGAGAACAGTGCTCCCGAGCTGAATTTGCTCAGGCTAAATGGCGAACGCCTTAAGACTTGTTTGATACCGTCCAGATAGAGTGAATCGCCCCGAATCCCGGTATCACCTGGCCAGATCACTCCGTTGTTAAAGATGGTCGTGTTTTCCGCAAACACGAGTCCTATGCTACGCAGTGCGCGAACCCGTAGTACACGCTATGGGAATCAGTGACGCAGCTCGCTAACACACCATTCGCGTCGATGGTCGACGGAGTCCAAGGAAACTATGATAACGGCTTCGCCGAAACTATCCACGAGGAGCGGTCCTAGCGCTTTGTCGGATGGAGGCTCGGGCGCGTCTGGAGGCAGACTTCGCCAGTGCGGGAATTCGACGACTATGGATCTATACGCCTCGAAGCGCTCCACGCTCGCACCTGCAACACGCCCCCCTCTCGTTGAACGGCCACTGCCCTTCACTGTATATTAATACAGCTAATTATCCTCACCCTGCCCTGAAGCGACGATGAGCAAGCCAGCAAGCTGAATCTGCCTTTCAAAATGGAAAATCATGTCGATTTATTTGCCTTTCACAGAAAATAATTTCTTGGAACACGTCGATAACGTGATCAAAAAGTGGGGACGGTGCACGGCGCCGCTGTTCATCGAACAGGTCAGCAAAAGCGGCAAAATCACTGGAGCTGCTGATCTGATCGGATCCAGTTTTTTCGCAGTCCGAAGAGGCCATTATTTTCTAGTGTCCGCAGCCCATGTCTTCGAGGGGCAAGATCCTAAACGTCAGTTTGGCCTTAATATTAATGGCCAGGGAGCATTGCTAAACGGCATGCCAATCGTCAGGTGCATTGTAGATGACATCGCTGTAGCCCTTCTGCCTGAGACTTGGTTTATGAAGGCCAAGATCGAACGAATGAAATTCGTACCTCTTGACGATCTTGTAACCCACTACGTTCCAATCGGGCTTTGGGTTGCCGTAGGGTATCCAGCCTCAAAAAATGGGCTTAACCCGCGTCTTAACCAGACCCAAATCGTTACCCATGGAACGAGCTTCACTGAACGAATTGAGTCTCCTGCTGCAAAGTCGCACATCTCCAATGCTGTTGGCTTCCGCTTCGATAAGAAGCGCGCAATTGATACCAATAAGAAGCGCGCGAACCCTCCATGCTTCAGTGGGACAAGCGGAGGACCAATATTTGAAGTGCTAGCGGACGTGGAGTCTGACGGGGCATTCAGGTGGAAATGCCGCCTGGAAGGTATTTTTCTAGGCTGGCATAACCGAGAGAAAGAAGCACACGCGGCTCGTGTGCAGCCGGTAAAGGATCTGATGGACGCTATTATTGACCACATGAGTACGTAGGAGCAGTTCGATGCATAGTCTGCCAACGAACAGTTCAATACTCATGCCCAAAATGGAAAAGCATAAATGACTGGTTCAGATGGGAAATTGCACATCACTTGACCACCTGTTTGCATTCGACTTGACCAGCCGTTTGCACCGGAGTTGACCAGGCATTTGCATTCGACTTGACCACTCGCCTATCCGATCATGTGAGGGCGACAGCAGCGCTACGGGTGGCAACATGTGGCGTGCCATCAATGATGCACATCCATCCCCAAGCTGGCCCAAGGCACTCAGGATCAGACCATCAGCGTCCTTCGATTAACTCCCCGAACAACTCCCTGACCTTGACCTTGGCATCTGCCAGCGCGGCTCGGCCTTCATTGGTAATCTCGTACATGCGTCGCTCGCGGCGCCCGGTGCGCTCATGGTGCGAGCGCAGGTAACCCTTCTTTTCCAAGCCGTGCAGCATCGGATACAGCGTGCCCGCGCTAAGCTCGTAGCCGTGGTGTCGCAACTCCTCAATGATGGCCAGCCCGAAGATGGGGGCCTCAGCGGCGTGGTGCAGGATATGCAGGCGGATCAGCCCGCCGTAGAGGTCTTTGTCGGTCATTCGCAGCCTCTCACAGGGCAATGCTCAACAGCCCGCCCAGGACACCGCTGCCCAGCACGACCAGCCACGGCGGCAGCTTCCAGAACATCAACGCCACCAGTGCCACGAGGGCTAGGCCAAAGTCTTGCGGGCCATGAATCGCACTCGTCCACACCGGCTGGTAGAGAGCAGCCAGCAGCAGGCCGACCACGGCCGCATTGATGCCCAGCAGTGCTGCCTGCGTGCGCAGGTTACGGCGCAGGTGCTCCCAGAACGGCAAGGCCCCCACCACCAGCAGGAAAGACGGCGCAAAGATTGCCAGCAGGCAGATCAGGCCGCCAAGCCAGCCAGTCGGTGCTTGGTTCATCGAGGCGCCGAGAAAGGCTGCGAAGGTGAACAGCGGCCCCGGCACCGCCTGCGCCGCGCCATAGCCCGCGAGGAATGCGTCGTTGTCGACCCAGCCTGATGGTACGACCTCAGCCTGCAACAGCGGCAGCACCACATGCCCGCCACCGAAGACCAGCGAGCCGGCGCGGTAGAAGGCATCCACCATCGCCAATGTCTGGTTCGGGAACGCAGCTGTGAGCAACGGCTGCCCAAGCAGCAGGGCAAAGAACAGGGCCAGCCAGAACAAGCCAACGCGACGCCGCACTCTGATCGGTAGTGGATCATGGGCCTCGCCCTGCTGTGGTTTGAACAGCAGTAGGCCGACGATGGCTGCAAGGATGATGACACTCACTTGCCCCCAGGCAGAGGGTACGAGCAGCACGAAGCAGGTCGCCGCTGCCATGATGGAAATACGCGGCGCATCGGGACACAGATTGCGCGCCATGCCCCAGACAGCCTGGGCGACCACCGCCACGGCCACCACCTTCAAACCGTGCAGCACGCCAGCAGGGATGGCATCACCATAACTGGCGATGCCGAGTGCGAAGAGGATCAGGGCAATTGCGGAGGGCAAGGTGAAGCCCATCCACGCGGCTAGTGCCCCGGCGTAGCCGGATCGAGACAACCCGAGCGCAATCCCGACCTGGCTACTGGCTGGCCCCGGTAAGAACTGGCAAAGGGCGACAAGATCCGCATAGCTGCGCTCGCTCAACCATTGTCGACGCACCACGAACTCATCGCGGAAATAGCCCAGGTGTGCGATTGGACCGCCGAAGGAGGTGAGCCCCAAGCGGAGGAAGATCAAAAAAACAGCCCAAGGGCTACGGTCAATCTTGGTGGTTTCAGTCATGGTAATTACTTGATCTGTGACAGGGCTGGATGGAATCCTCGATCTACGATAGCGTAAATCGATAATTGAGATCGATCCTCATGGAACTCGTTCTGATCGGCGTTGCGGCACTGCTGGCTTCCGGACTGACGTTGCTCTCTGGCTTCGGCCTAGGGACGGCACTGATGCCAGTGTTTGCCCTTTTCTTCCCCTTGCCGCTCGCTATTGCGGCCACCGCCGTGGTGCACTTCGCCAACAATCTTTTTAAGCTCGGGTTGATGGCCCAGCAGGCTGCTTGGTCGGTTGTGGTGAAGTTCAGCGTGCCGGCTGCCTTCACGGCAATCCTGGGTGCAGGCTCCCTGACGTTCTTCGACCAACTGCCGCCCCTCTGGCACTACAGCATCGCAGGCTCAAGTTTCGAAATAACTACAGTGAAAGCTGTCATCGGCAGCCTAATCATGCTGTTCGCATTGCTTGAAATGTCCACGCGGTTTCAAACGCTGGCCTTTCCTACGCGCTGGCTTCCTATAGGTGGGGCGCTTTCGGGTTTCTTTGGCGGCCTATCGGGAAACCAAGGGGCATTGCGTTCGGCGTTTCTGCTAAAAGCGGACCTGTCTAAAGAATCGTTCGTGGCAACAGGAGTGGTTTCGGCAGTAATCGTTGATGCCGTGCGTCTCGCGGTATATGGCAGCGTCATCTTTGTGGGGCAACTCTCGCAAGCTCAGACTCTTGCACTTCCCGTTGCAGTTGGGACGATCTGTGCATTCATTGGTGCTTTCTTGGGCAAGCGTATGTTGCAAAAAGTCACGTTTCGCACGGTGCAGCTTATCGTCGCCGGAGCTATGTTGGGCATCGGTGCCGGGTTGACTATAGGTCTGCTATAGGCAATTGAACGCTCAAAGGGATGCCTGTTCATCTGCCGATACCCTGTTGAAAAAATAGCCTTCTTCCACCACTCGTAAGGAGTATTCGCAATGACTAAGCATTCTGACGACTTTATAAAACTGGCCAACGAGGCCAGACAGCGCATCACTGAAGTGCCCCCTGTAGAAGCCCGAAAGAAAGTCGCCGAAGGGGCTTTGTTGCTAGATGTCCGTGACAAGGAAGAGTTCGAAAAGAGCCACATTGAGGGCGCCGTCAACATCAGTCGCGGTACCCTTGAGATGCTAATTGGCGAAATAGCGCCTGATAAACGGGCACCCATTGTCTGCCACTGCGGGGGCGGTAACCGGGGTGCGCTGGCAGCCGATACCTTACAGAAGATGGGTTATACCCAAGTGGTCAGTATTGAGGGTGGCCTCAATGCATACAAGGCTACGTACGAAGACTGATGCTTGAAAATTCGATTTTGATGGTTGCAACCGGCTTCGGTCTGGGTTGGTTGCCATGGGCACCCGGAACCTTCGGCTCGATACTCGGCTTGCCACTGGCCTGGTGGTTGATGCGTTTTTCGCCAGGCCGGCAGATTGCTGCGATTGCCATCCTTTTGTTGGTGGCAATGCCAATCTGTCACTTTGCCTCATTGTGGCTGGGTGGTGGGGATATCCCCGGCATCGTTGCAGATGAGTACTTAGCGTTTCCTATCACAGTGATCGGGCTCGCAGTGAAACCGCGTCTATGGATGTTAGGAGCTGCCTTCTTATTATTCCGGCTATTCGATGCGACGAAGCTACCCCCCATCACTTACATCGAGGATATCGGCGGAGGGTTAGGCATTGTGTTAGACGATGTTATGGCAGCCATCTATGCCTGGATTGTGCTTGCCGTGGGTATCGCCTGGGGTCGGCGCTACCATCGCCGATGATGAACAAAGAAAGCCGTCCGAAGGCGGCTTTTCCTGGCGCGATTTCTTCTCTCTCGATTACTTCTTAACCGCCTGCAAGTAATCCTTGTCCGCCTTGCCAATGGCTGCTACTGGCCGACTCTTTTGAAAAAGTCGGCTCTTCCAGACCGCCTGCATACTGACCGTTGAAAATGCCTTTTTTGCGCGCTGCTACGCGAAATCTGAGCCTGGAATCCTCTGCTCAAATACAAAGATTTTAATCTCAAGCGCGTACTTTCTACCGTGGAATGAATGGCCGACTGTTTTCAACAGAGTCGGCCGATTTTTGCCTGTCGCCACCGTTTGCTTTGGGTCGAGCTCAGCCAGTCATGGAGATCATGTGCACTGGTCAAGTCGGATGTAAACGGTTGGTCAAGTCGAACGAAAACAGGTGGTCAAGTCCACGCAATTACTCATCAGACACCGAATTGGGGTGGGGTAAAGCTTACACGGAAGAAATCACTCGAATTTGAGTCAGGGGTAGCTCACGGGTGAACGCTATCGCTCAAATTTGAGCTAGGGATGGCTCAACCGTGAACGTTATTGCTCAAATGTGAGCTATGGGTGGCTCACCCTCCCAAATTTGAGCAAGGAGGGCTCAATTTCAGTCATCATCGTTTATGAAGCTTGCGCAGGCTCAACAAAGCGTGGACTCGCCCAAATTTTAGCCAGTTTCCGAAAGAATCCATTCACACTCACCTTTCACCTGATCCATAAGGGTTTCCAAAGCTGCAGAGTCTTTGATTGTGTATGCAATCGCCAAAACGGTCAGAGGGTGAACATTCAAAAATGCAGCAAGATCTTCGACTTTCTCAATGGTCGGACACTTCAGCCCCCTTTCGAGGGAGCTGAGATAGGTCCTGCTGCTGATTACACTAAAGTCTTCCTGGCTCATCCCCCTTCTATTGCGTATGAGTTTGAGAGCCGTTCCGAACGCAGGCTTCAGTTCCATGATCCATCCTAAAATGAAACATGAAGCCTCCGAGAACCCTATAGGGCTACAATCTATAGGACTCATTTTGCCAAGGAGCGTTTCTCATGTTCATCACCCCACGGTGGGCGCTTCTTAGCGAGCACGGTTCAGAAAGCGACGCGCTCCATTGGACTGCAGTCGAGCACACTCTCAATCTCCCATGGTTTTACCTAAGCCTGCTACGCGTCATACCGACCGGTACTAGAAAATCGATGATCCAGATAATGGATCCGACCCTCCTATGCAGACTAATACAGACAAGACCACCACACACAGTGATTGAAACAATAAAACTTGTTAGCCCAGATTATTTAAATGGGTCAGGAGACTGGAAGATGGAAACATTAGTAGAGCTAACTATTTATCACAGCAGCGCCTACGGCACCATTGAGGCATACTCAGTTGAAGGTGATAAAACTTACTATCTACCAGACAACCATATATCGGCTACAGACTTAATATCCAAGGCGACAGAAAAGCAGATCATATACAAAAAAAACACTATTTGAATCACATTTAGATGCGCAATGGTGCCATATCTATTATTTATATTTGGACCGACTTCCAAGTCTCAATACTGACTGCATCCAGGCGCCTGCCAACCGCATTTCCTTACGCAATGATTCCAACTCAACGGGGGTGAGTGTCTGTGATTGCTGTGAAATACAAATAGCTTCAACCTTTTCACTAGAAGAGCATAGACGTCTAACTGTTTCCGTTGTGCAAAAAACGTTTCCTTCGCGCCAACTGGAAATATATTTAAAAAACATCATATTTCATCCCTACCCAATGCATGCTTGCCAAGCTTACACCCTCCGTCTACCACTGCAAATTCAACCGAGAGATTTCAGCCTCGTAGAATCCCCATTGAAATCTGATCTTGATCAATCCATGGCAGCGCAAATAGACCTTAATTGGACTACCCATCCACACTAAGTCGCTCCATATAATTTAGAGAAAAGTCATTTTCACGCGGCTAAAACACTAATCGGTATTAGCATCCGAGCTCCCCACTGGAGGAATGGGGCTATCAAGGTGCTTAAGGATGCTCTCCGTGGTACGCAGGTTTGGAAGCCCCTCTCGCGAACCGCCAGACATATCAATGCCGCTCATCTGAGCGCCAAACCTTACCCTGATGTTGTAGGCTATTTGCTGCCATCTCAGCAGCCATTTGGCTTCACGATCCTTGTAGGTCTGTAGCTCCCTCTCAAGCTGCGCAACCCGAAGCACCAGCTCGTCAGCGCTCCGCGCCGCATTTTTCTGTTTAGCAGCCAGGCCACCTGCAAGAGACGCCTTGGCAGCGTCGAACGCAACCTTGATTTCAAGACGAGCATTCAAAGCCTGGCGCGTGAACCCAAACTGGTCTTCAAGCGTCTTCCACCGCAGGCCCGAACCCAGCTCACCTAAACCCCAGCGATCCAATTCCCTTACGATAGCTTTGACATCCCCCGAGTCCATCCTCTTACCAAATTTGCTCATGGCTGTGCTCCAAGTGCTTTCGCTTTGATGGCTTCAGCGTCCATCTGCAAATCAACCAGCATGGCGGTGAGGGTTTCGATTTTCTTCTGTGAATGGGCCATCCATTGGTGGCTCTCGCCCTGCCTATTCGATTGAGACTTGGTTATCGCATTCTCGTATTGAACGACCTCGATCTCGAAAGCGCGCACTACGCCTGCTTTCTTACCGTCGTTATCCTTCTCCCAGGAAAAATCCGAACATTTGGCATGGCATTCGAGATGATTCGGGCAAGGCGATTGCGACAGGTTACGCGTACACATACCGGTCCCAAGCTCATGGACTCCGGTAATCTTAGCCTTGAGATAAGCATCTTTGTACTCAACAGGAAGTTGGATGTAGTTGTCGGCCACCACTCCGCCAATCTTGCCTTCTCGAATTTTTTCTTGATAAATTAATGCTCTCTTTTCACGGGATGTGTGCTGATAAGCCTTTGTGTCATTTGCATACTTCCGCCCAAACCACTTAGTTTGTACGTAATCGCTCATTCCACCGTCATTCAAGAGAGTATTAATGGTGTGTCTAAAATCGTGGCTTGAGAAGTCGGGTTTGACGTTGCTTCCACCGTACTCGGACGCAAGCGGCTCAAGATGATCTCGTATAAATGTCGTGAACATTGAGTGGGTGACTGGTGCGACCACACACACAGAGACGCCCCCGGAAGACATACCCGCGTATCGCACGAAGAAAAGATCTTCTTGGTAATACACCTTACCGCTGGTAGCGATCCGGACAGGATCATTCAATCGTGGGTCAAACATGCTCTTGCAATAGGAAACTAAGGCCTGCTTCGTGGTGAAGCGAGATGGCTTAGCTGGACGAATGCCCTGAACTGTCAGCTTATCCGGATCTGGAAACGTGAGGCCATTTTTCGTAAGCCAACCCGCTGGGCGCAAGACATTGAAGCTAAAACCCAAGGCTTCAAGGTCGGCAATGTAGAATCGATGATCTTCAGCAAAAGGTACGATCCAACGTAGATCAGGGCCACCAGTGATCCGCATCTCCTGCGCTGTCGACCTGGCAGCTCCGGTAATATCTGTTAGCTCAGCGATTACGTCCTCAACAATCGAAACGGCATCAGTAGGAAGCCATGTTCTGTCAATGGGATGAGAGTTATCTCCTTTGCTTGTTTTCATCAAAAAAAAGCGTAAGTATTTTCTTCCTTCCGAGTCAAAGCCGACCCCCTGCAACGGCAGTGTAGCGATTTCGCTAAAACGCCTTCCAATGCACGCCAACAAAACGAGCATCAGGATGTACATCCGGTACTTATGGTTGCTCGGTACATGTTGGTACAGCAAACCAATAAGCTCAAACACCTCCAGGTTGATGAGTCGGTCCCCGGAGGTCTGTTCCAGGTTTTCAGGTGCGTCCAATCGTTTTTGAGCTGCACTACCGGCGTTTGCAGGGCGCTTCAGCCCAGAGTACTTATATTCAAACCTAACATTACAAAGCTGATTAGCGTCGCAATGCGCTGCGAATTCGTTTATAGCCTTATGTAGGTTATAAGCGGTTGACTCTTGGTAATCACTCGAAATGATCCTACATGCAGAATCTAAGTCTTCGGGCATCAGCTTTGATAACGGACGACTCGCTCCGCCTACGCAGTGACTTATATAACTTATGGCAGTTACAAATGTTTGCTGGTTGCTAATTTTTTGATTTGACCGGTGCGCCCGCAAACAAAAAAGAGATTTCGCCACAGCAGCCCAATCGCCTTCCATGGGCTGTTCGCCGATGTTAGGCGCGTGCCGAAAGTAGATGCTAGGAGAGCCAGAACGTTTAGCCGACAGTATTGTCATGGGGCCGGCTGTAAACTTCCACTTCGGCTCATCCCAGACAATACTTTCAAAACCGAGCATGCCGAGCATCTTCGCCTTTTCCACCAAAAGCGATAAGTTAGCGACACGATCTAGCTCAAGCTTGCTTAAGAACGCTGCTACCTTTGCCATTATGTTGCTCCCGCTTTAACTTCTTTGCATTTCTCAACAACTTGAGCTACAGCGAAGATGATTTCGTCGAGCTGGCTGGCTATTCGCTTGTCAGCGGACTGAAATTTCTCTTCGCGCTCACTTATCAAATGTTCCAACACGGCTTGATGATCAGCTTCAAGGTAAGCCTGAAACTTTGGACATTTGTAACAGGAATACGGAGGGTGCAAGGAGCAAAGTGAGTGTTTCCCACACACGCCCAAATCGATGTTCGGAGCAGTCTCAATATAAACAAACGGAATATGCTTACCTATGTCTCCTTCATTTACGGCTTTCTGCCCGGGCGCGATGAAATCACCCTTGAAGAAACGGAGAATCTGCGCGTAAGGACCAATTAGCGCCTTGTCTAATAACTCTACGATATTGCCAGCCAGGTCAAAATAAACCTGTACGTGCTGAAGATCAGTATGGTCAAGAATCTGGGCCAGCTGCCGCTGCGTTGCCCCATCTTTAACTAAGTTTGTTGCCAACGTGTAACGAAGACGCCTAGGACTAAGATGTATCAACATCTTGGTCAAAGGCGATACTATACGATGCCTTAGTACGAAATTTTGAAGCAGCGTTGCAAAGTAACCAGACTCGTAATTGAAATATGCATCGCGCTGGCCTGACGCGGCAGCTGCCGTATTGATGTTGTGATTGAAAAATAACGGCCTGTCAAAACCTACAGGATCAACTCCCATCCAATCGAACGGTTCAATATCACGATTGACGGCGATTAGGTCTTGAATATAAGGCGCAAATTCCGTAGGGAGTTGCACCTCAACGAAGTCATCCCGAGGGCTCAACAGTCGTTTTTTGATTCTTGGGTATCTTATTACCCAGCACGGCTCATCTAGTCCTGGAGCTACGTTGATCAGATCGCTTTCTCGCAGCCACGACAGGTTCGCCGGGTTTCTACCGTGAGCAATGAACAATGCCAGTGCAGCTCGCTGCTCGCACTCTGCGACATCGGCACAAGTCGTAGTTTGAAGAGCGTTGTAGAGTGGCTGCAATTCATAGATACGATGAAGTGGACCGGCATCTACGTCTTCGTTTTTAACCGCCTCCCCCTTGGGACCTCCGGGTATTTTGAGAGCTTCCAACACGCTGCCATATTCGGCATTGAAGCCTATTTCACTTAGGTACTGGCATCCCCAGAGATACCACGACTTAGCACGCGAGACTTGATATAGCTTATGGTCTCGTCTCGTAGTTGCTATCATTCGCTCGTAATAACTAACCAGCTCAACCTCAAAATCGGCAATTTCTTCCCGATTAAACTCAGGATAAGGCAAAAGAAGAAACCTATGACAATCTACCCAAGTGGTGTAAGCATAGCCCGCCGACGAGGTTCTCATCACATACACACAGTAACGCATCAGTGCATACCGAAACCTCAAATTACGTATACGTTGAAACTTAAGTGTAGCGTATCTGCCACTGGTCGTTGGCATGTGCCATTGTAAACCACTCGTGTCAACTACATGTCCTTCTCTGCTTATAACAGATTTAGGAATGGACTCCCACAGCTCAGCTTCATCAGGCTGAGGTCTAAACGCTTGACTCATCACTGGAGTACTCCAAGAAAGTTTCCATTAATGTATCATGATATTTAGATTGAACAGCGGTGGCCTGGCGAATGATCTCACCAATGATATACACCTCTTGAGAACGCACGCTACTATCACCCCTTAAGTACGCCAAAACCTGTTTACGCTCATCTTCAGGAACGCCACGCTCAGCCATTTCACGTTCAGTTCTACTAGAGTATGTATGCCGTAGGGCCTTAGGAGTTAGATTTGGAGGTAACGCTTGCTTGAACTTCTCGCGGATAATCTGAAAATAATTAGACACGCTATTTCCATGCAACGGGTCACCCTCATCTGAAACAATCAAATAGTTGTGATCTTTTCCAAAGCGCTCCATAACGCTTTCGCGATGAACTTCAATGTACTCTTCAATCAGGCGTATGAGCGTAGGCGTTTGCATTATCATGTCTCGACCATTCCGCTTGACTCTAGGCCGGGGGCTCCTTACATCATTCGGATCCGAGACACGCCTTAAGACACGCAGAGCAGTGACGCCACCAAACTCGACATCTCCTACTCTAAGAGTCAAAAGCTCTGCTGGTCTTAAACCAAAGGTCAGCATAATCATCACAATGATGAAGTTCCTAAATCTTACATGTTCGTTTAAGCCATACGCTTCTGGATTTCTAAAATCTACACACCAAATGAGAGCTGTTACTTGATGATCCCGCAGGCCTTTAGTAATAGATTTATTCTGAGGAGGATTATTGATTTCTTGATCGCTGAGAACTTTATCGACATGCTCTTTGTGTGCTTGAATTCTGAGAAGCGCGGGATCTCCAGACTCCATCGCCCCCATCTTGAATCGAAAACACCACCCCATGAATTGCCGCACAGTGATCAGGCGCAATTTATATGTCAGAGGTGACACGGCTACCTTCTTGCCCTGATTTATAGAAATCCCCCCCGCTTGCAAGGCGGGGACCTTCACCGCTATGCGTAGGTGCTCACAGAGACTTCCCGCTAACTCAGCCTCGGTAAACATGCGGTCACCAGCCATGCATGCACCAAGATCAATGCGAAGAGAATCAAGCCAAGCAAATAGAATCGCCAACTCCCTGAGGTTTCTCGTGAGAGTGTTAGGGCTTAGGCCTCGCCTTTGCAAGATCCACTCATTTGCAAGCGGAACCGGCAGGCCATCATCGTCAAGGAGGATTGGCAGGTTCAACCCAGAAGGATGTCGTACCATTTTCACATCCACAGCACACTCCTCCTTTACGTTTAGTAATGTAGACTTTTATCTCTACACTCCTCTCTTGTGTAGTTAAATTATTTGTAGCTTTACACCGGGCAAAAAAAAGCCCTCTTAGCTTTACAGCAAAGAAGGCTTTGGCTTACTCACGTAAGGTAATGATTTAGGTACTTAAACCCGCCGAGCCAATCAATCACCTTTACGCTTTGCTTTTATGTAGGTTAGAACGGGATATCGTCATCAAAGCTGTCGAAATCCGGAGCCGGCTGCGGCGCGGCCTGTTGTGGCGCTGGGCGCGACTCACGCTGAGGCTGCTGGCTTGGCTGCGGACGCGATTGCTGTGGACGCGGTGCCGAGTTGGACATGCCGCCCTGGCCCTGTTGGTCGCCCTGTGGACGGCCGCCCAGCAGTTGCATGGTGCCTTGCATATCGACCACGATTTCGGTGGTGTAACGCTTGATGCCGTCTTTTTCCCACTCGCGGGTCTGCAATTTGCCTTCGATGTACACCTGCGAACCTTTGCGCAGATACTCACCGGCGATCTCGGCAACCTTGCCGAACATCGACACACGGTGCCATTCGGTTTTCTCGACCTTCTGGCCAGTCTGCTTGTCGGTCCACTGTTCGCTGGTCGCCAGACTCAGGTTGGTCACGGCGTTACCGTTCGGCAGGTAGCGAACTTCGGGATCCTGGCCGCATGTACCGACCAATATGACTTTGTTAACCCCACGGGCCATAACGTTCTCCTAGGCTGGGCGCGCTGTCGGCACTGGGTTGACCAGTTGCTCGAGCGTCGCGCGATCCAATAATTCGGTGTCCAATTTGATGTAAATCGCAGCTTCTTCCGCGATCACTACTGCATCCGTTACTCCAACGACGGCCTTGAGGCGCTCGGCCAGGCCAGCTTCGCGCATCGCTTCAGGCGATAACGGCAGGCGCAGGCTCGTCACATACGGAGGTTCGCGCATGGTAACAGCAAAGGCCAGCCAAAGTGCAGCCAGCCCGGCGCATCCGAGGAACACAACCGACAAACCGCCATGCTGGAACATCCAGCCGCCCATGATCCCACCCAGCGCCGAACCGAGGAACTGGCTGGTGGAATACACGCCCATCGCCGTGCCCTTGCCACCGGCCGGTGAAACCTTGCTGATCAGCGAAGGCAATGACGCCTCCAGCAGGTTGAACGCGGTGAAGAACACCACCGTACCGATCACCAGCGCCCGCAGGCTGTCGCCGAACTGCCAGAAGAATAGTTCAGTGAGCATCAATGTCGCGACGGCGCCGAGTAAAACTCGTTTCATTTTGCGTTTCTTCTCGCCGTAGATGATGAACGGGATCATGGCGAAGAACGAAACCAACAGCGCGGTCAGGTAGACCCACCAGTGCTGCTCCTTGGGCAACCCGGCTTTTTGCACCAGGGCCAGGGGCAAGGCGACGAAGCTGCACATCAGCATTGCGTGCAACACGAAGATACCTAAATCCAGGCGCAACAGGTCCGGATGCTTGAGGGTCGGCAACAGCGCCTGGCGCGCGACGCCGGATTCACGGTGCTGCAGCGTGCCGGTAGAGCGCGGCACCATAAAGGCCACGATCACGATACCGAACAACGCCATGCCGCCGGTGGCAAGAAACAACCCATGCAGGCCGAACGCGCGCGTCAGCAGCGGGCCGACCACCATTGCCACGGCAAACGACAAACCGATGGTCATGCCGATCATGGCCATGGCCTTGGTGCGATGCTGTTCGCGGGTCAGGTCCGACAGCAGCGCCATTACCGCGGCCGAAATCGCCCCGGCGCCCTGCAGGATACGTCCGGCGATCACGCCCCAGATCGAATCAGACTGCGCCGCGAGCACACTGCCGAGGGCGAACACGATCAGCCCCAGGTAAATCACCGGGCGCCGGCCGATACGGTCGGAAATGATGCCGAACGGAATCTGGAAGATCGCCTGGGTCAGGCCATAGGCGCCAATCGCCAGGCCGATCAATGCGGGGGTCGCGCCGGCGAGATCCATCCCATAGGTCGCCAGCACCGGCAACACCATGAACATGCCCAGCATACGGAAGGCGAACACCAGGGCCAGACCGCTTGCCGCTCGGGTCTCGCCGCTACTCATGCGTTCGCTATGGGGATCGTGCATGGAAAAACCTCGTGTGAACCGGCGGCGATTCTACCAGTCCCATCGATTGAGGGGGTATATGCGGCGCTTTGCCGCGCAGCTTTCATGTAAGGCTGCAAGCGGCCTTTTGACAGTGTATATTCATCCAGTCTTTAGCCGTATACTCCGGCATTATTTACGCCCGCCGTGCGAGGCCATCTTGGACAAGATCCTGATTCGTGGGGCTAGAACCCACAACCTGAAGAACATCGACCTGACCCTGCCCCGGGACAAATTGATCGTTATCACCGGCCTGTCCGGCTCGGGCAAATCGTCCCTGGCGTTCGACACGCTGTACGCCGAAGGCCAGCGGCGCTATGTGGAATCGCTGTCGGCCTATGCCCGGCAGTTCCTGTCAATGATGGAAAAGCCCGACGTCGACACCATCGAAGGTTTGTCGCCGGCCATTTCCATAGAGCAGAAGTCGACGTCCCATAACCCGCGCTCCACCGTGGGCACCATTACCGAAATTTACGATTACCTGCGTCTGCTGTATGCACGGGTGGGTATTCCCCGCTGCCCGGACCACGATATTCCGCTGGAAGCCCAGACCGTCAGCCAGATGGTCGACCTGGTCCTGACCCAGCCGGAAGGTGCCAAGCTGATGCTGCTGGCGCCCGTCATCCGCGAGCGCAAGGGTGAGCACCTGTCGGTCTTTGAAGAGCTGCGGGCGCAAGGTTTCGTGCGCGCCCGCATCAACGGCAAGCTCTATGAGCTGGATGAAGCGCCGAAGCTCGACAAGCAGAAGAAGCACTCCATCGATGTAGTAGTCGACCGCTTCAAGGTGCGTGCCGATCTGCAGCAGCGCCTGGCGGAGTCGTTCGAGACCGCGCTGAAGCTGGCAGACGGTATTGCCCTGGTGGCGCCGATGGACGATGAGCCGGGCGAAGAGGTCATTTTCTCTGCGCGCTTTGCCTGCCCGATCTGCGGCCACGCTATCAGCGAACTGGAACCCAAGCTGTTTTCCTTCAACAACCCGGCCGGCGCCTGCCCGACCTGCGATGGTCTGGGCGTTAAGCAGTTCTTCGACATCAAGCGCCTGGTCAATGGCGAACTGACCTTGGCCGAGGGGGCGATACGCGGCTGGGACAGGCGCAACGTCTATTACTTCCAGATGCTGGGGTCGTTGGCGTCCCACTATAAGTTCAGCCTGGAGGTGCCGTTCAACCAATTGCCGGCTGACCAGCAGAAGGTCATCCTCAATGGCAGTGGTTCGCAGAATGTCGACTTCAAATACCTGAACGACCGGGGCGATATCGTCAAACGTTCGCACCCGTTCGAAGGCATCGTGCCAAACCTGGAACGTCGCTATCGCGAGACCGAGTCGGCGAGCGTACGTGAAGAACTGGCGAAATTCCTCAGCACCCAACCTTGCCCTGATTGTCGCGGCACTCGCCTGCGCCGTGAAGCGCGGCATGTGTGGGTTGGCGAGAAGACGTTGCCGGCGGTGACCAACCTGCCAATCGGCGATGCCTGTGAATACTTTGGCGTGCTCAAGCTGACCGGCCGCCGCGGGGAGATTGCCGACAAGATCCTCAAGGAAATTCGCGAACGTCTGCAGTTCCTGGTCAACGTCGGCCTGGACTATCTATCGCTGGATCGCAGTGCTGATACCTTGTCGGGTGGCGAGGCCCAGCGGATTCGCCTGGCCAGCCAGATCGGCGCAGGGCTGGTGGGCGTGTTGTACATCCTCGACGAGCCGTCGATTGGCCTGCACCAACGTGACAATGATCGCCTGCTGGGTACGCTGAAACACCTGCGGGATATCGGCAACACGGTAATTGTGGTCGAGCACGATGAAGACGCTATTCGCCTGGCGGATTACGTCGTTGATATCGGCCCGGGGGCTGGCATACATGGCGGGCATATTGTCGCCGAAGGCACACCTGCCGAAGTAATGGCTCATCCGGACTCCCTGACCGGTAAATACCTGTCTGGCCGGGTCAAAATTCAAGTGCCGGCCAAACGTACTCCGCGCAACAAGAAGATGGCCTTGCACCTCAAGGGTGCCCGTGGCAACAACTTGCGCAATGTGGACCTGGAAATTCCCCTGGGCCTGCTGACCTGTGTGACCGGTGTTTCCGGTTCGGGCAAGTCGACGCTGATCAACAACACGCTGTTCCCATTGAGTGCCACCGCCCTGAACGGTGCCACTACCCAGGAAGCGGCGGCCCACGACAGCATCAAGGGCCTGGAACACCTAGACAAGGTGGTCGATATCGACCAGAGCCCGATTGGCCGTACGCCGCGTTCCAACCCAGCGACGTATACCGGGCTGTTCACGCCGATTCGCGAGCTGTTTGCCGGCGTTCCGGAATCCCGCTCGCGGGGTTATGGGCCGGGCCGCTTCTCGTTCAACGTCAAGGGCGGTCGCTGTGAAGCCTGCCAAGGCGACGGCTTGATCAAGGTAGAGATGCACTTCCTGCCGGATATCTACGTGCCGTGCGACGTGTGCAAGAGCAAACGCTATAACCGCGAAACCCTGGAAATCAAATACAAGGGCAAGAACATCCACGAAACCCTGGAGATGACCATCGAGGAAGCCCGGGTGTTCTTCGATGCGGTTCCGGCGCTGGCGCGCAAGCTGCAGACGTTGATGGATGTTGGCCTGTCTTATATCAAGCTGGGGCAGTCGGCGACCACGCTATCGGGTGGTGAAGCGCAGCGGGTGAAGTTGTCCCGTGAGTTGTCCAAACGAGATACGGGCAAAACCCTGTACATCCTTGATGAACCCACCACGGGCCTGCACTTTGCCGATATCCAGCAACTGCTGGACGTGCTGCACCGCTTGCGAGATCACGGCAACACAGTGGTAGTTATCGAGCACAACCTGGACGTGATCAAGACGGCCGACTGGCTGGTAGACCTCGGACCGGAGGGCGGTTCCAAGGGCGGCCAGATCATTGCGGTCGGTACACCGGAGCAAGTCGCCGAAATGTCACAGTCCCATACTGGCTACTACCTGAAGCCGCTGCTGGAGCGTGACCGGGCCTGATTTATCGGGCCCAATAAAAAGCCCCTGTCACCTCATCGGTGGCAGGGGCTTTTTTGCAGCCGGAATCAGAACTGCGATTGCAGGTAATTTTCCAGGCCGATCAGCTTGATCAGACCCAACTGCTTTTCCAGCCAGTAGGTGTGATCTTCTTCGGTGTCATTCAACTGCACTCGCAGGATTTCACGAGTGACATAGTCGTTGTGCTGCTCGCACAGCTCAATGCCCTTGCAGAGCGCGGCCCTGACCTTGTATTCCAGGCGAAGGTCAGCAGCGAGCATATCCGGCACCGTGGTGCCCACATCCAAGTCGTCGGGGCGCATACGTGGCGTACCTTCGAGCATGAGGATACGGCGCATCAGTGCGTCAGCGTGCTGCGCCTCTTCTTCCATCTCATGATTGATACGTTCGTAGAGCTCGGTAAAGCCCCAGTCTTCGTACATGCGCGAATGGATGAAATATTGGTCACGAGCTGCCAGTTCGCCCGTCAGCAACGTGTTGAGGTAATCGATTACGTCGGGGTGACCTTGCATCGCCCTACATCTCCCTGCTTGAAAGTCTGTAGTTTGAACCATGATGACTTGAAGGTCACGGGATCAACGGCAGAAAAGCGAAGATTTCCGGAGAAAAGTAGCTGAAATAACGCAAAAACCGCCCAAATGAGGGCGGTTCTGCTTATCGTTTAGAGTCAGTTAAGCGATACACCCAGTGCCTTTGCGATTGCTTCTCCATAAGCGGGGTCCGCCTTATAGAAATGCTGCAGTTGGCGCTGGACCACATCATTGGAAACGCCGCTCATCGCACCGGCGATGTTGCTGGTAAGCAGCGCTTTCTGCTCGTCGCTCATCAAGCGGAACAGCGCGCCGGCGTGGCTGTAGTAATCGGTATCTTCGCGATGATCGTAACGATCTGCAGCGCCGCTCAAGGCCAATGCGGGCTCCGCGTAGTGTGGCGCCTGCTTAGGCGCATCGGCGTAGCTGTTTGGCTCGTAGTTGGGCGCTGCGCCACCGTTGCTGCCAAAGGCCATCGAACCGTCACGCTGATAGCTATTGACGGGGTTACGTGGGGCGTTCACCGGCAGCTGCTGGTGATTGGTGCCAACGCGGTACCGATGAGCATCTGCGTAGGCAAAGACGCGTCCTTGCAGCATACGGTCTGGCGACAGGCCAACGCCCGGAACCATATTGCTTGGGCCGAACGCGGCTTGTTCCACTTCAGCGAAATAGTTCTGCGGGTTGCGGTTGAGTTCCAGCTCACCCACCTCGATCAGGGGGAACTCCTTCTGCGACCAGGTCTTGGTTACATCGAAAGGGTTTTCGTAATGAGCATTGGCCTGGGCCTCGGTCATGACCTGGATGCAGACGCGCCATTTCGGGAAGTCACCGCGCTCGATTGCGCCGAACAGATCGCGCTGGGCGTAGTCTGGGTCGGTACCCGCCAGGCGCGCAGCTTCAGCCGGTGCCAGGTTCTTGATGCCTTGCTTGGTCTTGTAGTGCCATTTCACCCAGTGGCGCTCGCCCTTGGCGTTAATCAGGCTGTAGGTGTGACTGCCGAAGCCGTGCATGTGGCGGTAGCCGTCCGGGATGCCACGGTCCGAAAACAAGATGGTGACCTGGTGCAGCGCCTCTGGGGAGTGCGACCAGAAATCCCACATCATCTGCGCGCTTTTCAGGTTGCTTTGCGGCAAGCGCTTTTGGGTATGGATGAAATCGGGGAATTTCAGCGGGTCGCGGATGAAGAACACAGGCGTGTTGTTGCCAACAATGTCCCAGTTGCCTTCCTCGGTGTAAAACTTCAAGGCGAAACCGCGTGGGTCGCGTTCAGTGTCAGCCGAACCGCGCTCGCCACCCACAGTGGAGAACCGCAGGAAGGTCGGCGTTTGCTTACCTACTGACTCGAACAGCTTGGCGCTGGTGTATTGAGTGATGTCCTGAGTAACGGTGAACGTACCGTAGGCGCCCGAACCTTTGGCATGTACACGGCGCTCCGGAATATTTTCACGGTTGAAGTGAGCGAGCTTCTCGATCAGGTGAAAGTCGTCGAGCAGCAGTGGGCCACGGGGGCCGGCGGAACGGGAATTCTGATTATCCGCAACGGGAGCGCCGCTGGCGGTGGTAAGGATTTTATTCTGGCTCATGCGCAATCTTCCTCAGGTCGGAATTGAAACTGCCGGCTAATCGGCTTGGAGGGAGTATTGATCAACGGCATGACACCCACAAATTTATTAAATTGCGGACTTCAATAGAAAATTACTACCAACCAAGGCAGCACACATAGTGCCCGCTGCTCCACTGAGAAACTTGTACCTAGCGCGCTTTTTGTTACGCGCACAAAAAACCGGGCGCTAGGCCCGGTTCTTCGTTACAGACTCGTCTTACTCGGCGCTTACAGCTTCGCCGGCAGTAGCACGATCAACCAACTCGACGTACGCCATAGGCGCGTTGTCGCCAGTGCGGAAACCGCACTTGAGGATGCGCAGGTAGCCACCCTCACGGGTAGCGTAACGCTTGCCCAGGTCGTTGAAGAGCTTACCAACGATAGCTTTCGAACGAGTACGGTCGAAAGCCAGACGGCGGTTAGCCAGGCTGTCTGTCTTGGCCAAAGTGATCAGCGGCTCAGCAACGCGACGCAGTTCTTTAGCTTTCGGCAGTGTAGTTTTGATCAGCTCGTGCTCGAACAGCGACACCGCCATGTTTTGGAACATGGCCTTGCGGTGCGAGCTGGTACGGCTCAGGTGACGACCACTTTTACGATGACGCATGGTTCATTCCTTACCAAACTCACGTTCGGTGATTACGACGATCAGGCAGTCGCCTTGTCGTCCTTCTTAAGACTTGCAGGCGGCCAGTTGTCGAGGCGCATGCCGAGGGACAGACCGCGGGAGGCCAGAACGTCCTTGATTTCAGTCAAGGATTTCTTGCCCAGGTTCGGAGTCTTCAACAGTTCTACTTCGGTACGCTGAATCAGATCACCGATGTAGTAAATGTTTTCCGCCTTAAGGCAGTTAGCCGAACGTACAGTCAGTTCCAGATCGTCAACCGGGCGAAGCAGGATCGGATCGATCTCGTCTTCCTGCTCGATTACCACTGGTTCGCTGTCACCTTTGAGGTCGACGAACGCAGCCAACTGCTGTTGCAGAATGGTTGCAGCGCGGCGGATAGCCTCTTCAGGATCCAGGGTACCGTTGGTTTCCAGATCAATAACCAGCTTGTCCAGGTTAGTACGCTGCTCGACACGGGCGTTTTCCACCACGTATGCGATACGGCGAACCGGGCTGAACGAAGAGTCAAGCTGCAAGCGACCAATGCTGCGGCTTTCGTCTTCATCGCTCTGACGCGAGTCGGCCGGTTCATAACCACGACCACGAGCTACGGTGAGCTTCATGTTCAGGGCGCCGTTAGACGCCAGGTTAGCGATTACGTGATCGGGGTTAACGATCTCGACATCATGATCCAGCTGAATATCGGCAGCGGTAACCACCCCCGAACCCTTCTTCGACAAGGTCAGCGTAACTTCGTCACGGCCGTGCAGCTTGATAGCCAGACCTTTAAGGTTCAACAGGATTTCAATTACGTCTTCCTGTACACCTTCGATGGCGCTGTACTCGTGGAGCACACCGTCAATCTCGGCCTCGACTACTGCACAGCCGGGCATTGAGGACAACAGGATGCGGCGCAGCGCGTTGCCCAGGGTGTGGCCAAAACCACGCTCGAGAGGCTCGAGCGTAATTTTAGCGCGGGTTGGACTGACAACCTGCACATCAATGTGGCGGGGTGTCAGGAACTCATTTACCGAAATCTGCATGGATGCACCTATTTTCTAGCCCTTACTTGGAGTAGAGCTCGACAATCAGGCTTTCGTTGATGTCGGCGGACAGATCACTGCGAGCAGGAACGTTCTTGAAAACGCCCGACTTCTTCTCAGTGTCTACTTCTACCCATTCTACGCGGCCACGTTGGGCACACAGATCGAGAGCTTGGACAATGCGAAGTTGGTTTTTTGCTTTCTCGCGAACTGCGACCACGTCACCAGCACGAACCTGGTAGGACGGAACGTTTACGGTCTGACCGTTAACGCTGATCGACTTGTGCGATACCAGCTGACGGGATTCGGCACGAGTCGAACCAAAGCCCATACGGTATACAACGTTGTCCAGACGGCATTCGAGCAGTTGCAGCAGGTTTTCACCGGTTGCACCTTTTTTGCCAGCAGCTTCTTTGTAGTAGCCGCTGAACTGACGCTCGAGAACGCCGTAAATACGACGGACCTTCTGCTTTTCACGCAGTTGGGTGCCGTAATCGGACTGGCGACCGCGGCGTTGGCCGTGGATACCAGGTGCTGCTTCAATGTTGCACTTCGATTCGATCGCGCGCACGCCGCTCTTCAAGAAGAGATCGGTGCCTTCGCGACGAGCGAGTTTGCATTTTGGACCAATGTAACGAGCCATTCTTTACAATCTCCTGGATTACACGCGGCGCTTCTTCGGCGGACGGCACCCGTTGTGCGGGATTGGCGTCACGTCGGTGATGCTGGCGATCTTATAGCCACAGCCGTTCAAAGCACGGACAGCAGACTCACGACCTGGACCTGGACCTTTGACGTTAACGTCGAGGTTTTTCAGGCCGTATTCCAGCGCAGCTTGGCCAGCACGTTCAGCAGCTACTTGAGCAGCGAACGGGGTAGACTTGCGGGAACCGCGGAAACCCGAACCACCGGAGGTAGCCCAAGAAAGCGCGTTACCTTGACGGTCGGTGATGGTCACGATTGTGTTGTTAAAAGATGCATGGATGTGGGCGATGCCATCAACCACTGTCTTTTTAACTTTTTTACGAGGACGAGCAGCAGGTTTTGCCATGATAATTTTCCTGTCGATTCGCGTGGGCGATTACTTGCGGATCGGCTTACGCGGACCTTTACGGGTACGCGCGTTAGTCTTGGTACGCTGACCGCGCACTGGAAGACCACGACGATGACGCAGACCACGGTAGCAACCGAGGTCCATCAAACGCTTGATTTTCATGTTGATTTCGCGACGCAGGTCACCTTCAGTGGTGAACTTCGCCACTTCGCCACGCAACAGCTCAATCTGCTCGTCGCTCAGATCTTTGATCTTTGCGGCTGGGTTTACCCCAGTATCTGCGCAAATTTTCTGCGCAGTAGTGCGACCAACACCATAGATGTAGGTCAGCGAGATAACAGTGTGCTTGTTATCTGGAATGTTAACGCCTGCAATACGGGCCATTCAGTGGGACTCCAATTGACAGCTACCTACGCCCCGGAAGCCAAGAAATAGGGCGCGAGATAATATCGCTGTAATAACAAATAATCAACCCGGCAGCGCACTAGCTGCCGGGCTTCAAGCGGATCACACTCAGCCTTGGCGCTGTTTGTGACGCGGTTCCGCGCTGCAAATTACTCGAACAACACCTTCGCGGCGAATAATCTTGCAGTTACGGCACAGCTTTTTCACCGATGCACGAACTTTCATCACCAACTCCTCGAACCTTATGGGGTACTCAGCGCAACATGCCGCTGCCGTAGCCCTTCAGGTTGGCTTTCTTCATCAGGGATTCGTACTGGTGCGAAACGAGGTGCGATTGTACTTGGGACATGAAGTCCATCACAACCACGACCACGATCAGCAACGAGGTCCCGCCAAGGTAGAACGGAACGTTTGCTGCAACCACCAGGAACTGGGGAAGCAGACACACGGCCGTCATATATAGAGCACCGAACAGGGTCAAGCGAGTCAGAACGCCATCAATGTAGCGCGCAGACTGCTCACCTGGACGAATACCCGGAATAAAGGCACCGGACTTCTTCAGGTTTTCCGCTACGTCTTTCGGATTGAACATCAACGCCGTATAGAAGAAGCAGAAGAAAATAATCCCTGCACTAAACAGCAGAATATTCAACGGCTGACCAGGAGCGATCGACTGAGAGAGGTCCTGCAGCCAGCCCATATTTTCGGACTGACCAAACCAGGTACCCAACGAAGCCGGAAACAGCAAGATGCTGCTCGCGAAAATTGCCGGAATAACGCCGGCCATATTCACCTTCAGCGGCAAGTGGCTAGTCTGCGCAGCAAAGACCTTACGGCCCTGCTGACGCTTGGCGTAGTGAACAGCAATACGACGCTGGCCACGCTCAATGAACACCACAAAACCGATAATCGCTACTGCCAGCAAACCGATGGCAACCAAGGCGAAGATATTGATATCACCCTGACGCGCAGACTCGAAAGACTGCCCGATTGCTCTCGGAAGACCGGCGACGATACCTGCGAAAATCAACATCGAGATACCGTTGCCAACACCACGCTCAGTAATCTGCTCACCCAGCCACATCATGAACATCGCACCAGCCACAAAAGTGGATACCGCGACGAAATGGAAGCCAAAGTCACCAGTGAACGCAACGCCCTGCCCAGCCAGGCCAACGGACATGCCGATAGCTTGAACCAGGGCGAGGACGACAGTGCCGTAGCGGGTGTACTGGCTAATCTTGCGACGGCCAGCTTCACCTTCCTTCTTCAACTGCTCCAACTGCGGGCTGACGGCGGTCATCAGTTGCATGATGATCGATGCCGAAATGTACGGCATGATCCCCAGTGCAAAGATGCTCATCCGTTCCAGCGCGCCGCCGGAAAACATGTTGAACAAGCTAAGAATGGTCCCCTCATTCTGTCGAAACAGGTCTGCGAGTCGGTCCGGGTTGATACCTGGAACCGGGATGTGTGCGCCTATTCGGTAGACGATAATCGCCAGGAACAGAAAACGCAGACGAGCCCAAAGTTCAGACATACCGCCTTTGCCGAGCGCTGAGAGAGCACCTTGCTTAGCCATTTATTCCTCGAACTTGCCGCCAGCTGCTTCGATAGCCGAACGCGCACCTTTGGTGGCGCCGATTCCCTTGCCGATAGTGACAGCGCGAGTCACTTCACCGGACAGCATGATTTTCACACGCTGTACGTTGACGTTGATCACGTTGGCATCTTTCAGGGTCTGCACAGTAACGATGTCGCCTTCCACTTTAGCCAGCTCGGACAGACGCACTTCTGCGCGGTCCATGGCTTTCAGGGATACGAAACCGAACTTAGGCAGGCGACGATGCAGCGGCTGTTGACCGCCTTCAAAGCCTGGAGCAATGGTGCCACCGGAGCGGGAGGTTTGACCTTTGTGGCCACGGCCACCAGTCTTACCCAAACCGCTACCGATACCACGGCCCGGACGATGCTTTTCGCGACGGGAACCCGGCGCTGGACTCAGATCATTGAGTTTCATCGATTAACCCTCTACACGCAGCATGTAGTAAGCCTTGTTGATCATCCCGCGATTCTCGGGAGTATCCTGGACTTCTACAGTGTGACCGATGCGACGCAGACCCAGACCTTTAACGCACAATTTGTGGTTAGGGATGCGGCCGGTCATGCTTTTGATCAGCGTTACTTTAACGGTAGCCATGATCAGAAGATCTCCTTGACAGTCAAGCCGCGCTTGGCAGCAATGGACTCAGGAGATTGCATAGCTTTCAAACCTTTGAAAGTGGCGTGAACCACGTTTACCGGGTTAGTCGAGCCGTAGCACTTGGCCAGAACGTTCTGAACGCCAGCAACTTCGAGGACAGCACGCATAGCGCCGCCAGCGATGATACCGGTACCTTCAGAAGCAGGCTGCATGTACACCTTCGAAGCGCCATGGGCGGACTTCATTGCGTACTGCAGAGTGGTGCCGTTCAGATCAACTTGGATCATGTTGCGACGAGCAGCTTCCATTGCCTTCTGGATCGCGGCAGGCACTTCACGTGACTTGCCACGGCCGAAGCCAACACGCCCTTTACCATCACCAACCACGGTCAACGCGGTGAAAGTGAAGATACGGCCGCCTTTAACGGTTTTGGCTACGCGGTTAACTTGAACCAGCTTCTCAATGTAGCCTTCGTCGCGCTTTTGGTCGTTATTTGACATAACTTAGAACTCCAGCCCAGCTTCACGAGCAGCATCAGCCAGCGCTTTAACGCGGCCGTGGTACTTGAAGCCAGAGCGGTCGAAAGCCACTTGCGAGACGCCCACGGCCTTAGCACGTGTAGCGACCAGCTGGCCAACCTTTGTGGCCGCGTCGATGTTGCCGGTGGCACCATCACGCAGTTCTTTATCCAAAGTCGAGGCGCTTGCCAGGACTTTGTTGCCGTCGGCCGAGATGACCTGGGCGTAGATATGCTGCGACGAGCGGTACACGCAGAGACGCACGACTTCGAGTTCGTGCATTTTCAGGCGTGCTTTGCGAGCGCGACGCAGTCGAGTAACTTTTTTGTCGGTCATTTGCTATGCCCTACTTCTTCTTGGCTTCTTTACGACGGACGACTTCGTCCGCGTAGCGCACACCTTTGCCTTTGTACGGCTCTGGTGGACGGAAGTCGCGGATCTCAGCGGCCACCTGACCTACCAGCTGCTTATCGATGCCCTTGATCAGGATATCGGTTTGGCTAGGGGTCTCAGCGGTGATGCCTTCCGGCAGTTCGTAATCCACTGGGTGCGAGAAGCCAAGGGCAAGGTTCAGAACCGTGCCTTTTGCTTGCGCTTTGTAACCAACACCGACCAGCTGGAGCTTACGCTCGAAGCCTTGGCTTACGCCTTGGACCATATTGTTTACCAACGCACGCGTGGTACCGGCCATTGCGCGAGTTTGTTGATCGCCATTGCGAGCAGCGAAACGCAGCTCACCAGCTTCTTCAACGATCTCAACGGACGAATGGATGTTCAGTTCAAGAGTGCCCTTGGCACCCTTCACCGAAAGCTGTTGGCCTGCGAATTTGACTTCGACACCGGCTGGCAGCTTAACGGGGTTCTTAGCGACGCGAGACATGCTTATCCCCCTTAGAACACAGTGCAAAGAACTTCGCCGCCGACACCGGCAGCGCGCGCAGCACGATCCGTCATCACACCTTTGTTGGTGGAGACGATAGACACGCCCAGACCGCCACGAACTTTCGGCAGATCTTCAGCGGACTTGTACTGACGCAGGCCTGGACGGCTAACGCGCTTCACTTCCTCGATGACCGAACGGCCTTCGAAGTACTTCAGCTCGATGGACAGCAACGGCTTGATTTCGCTGCTGATCTGATAACCCGCAATGTAACCTTCGTCTTTCAGGACTTTGGCAACAGCTACCTTCAACTTGGAAGATGGCATGCTTACGACGGACTTTTCAGCCATCTGGGCATTACGGATACGAGTTAGCATGTCCGCTAACGGGTCCTGCATACTCATGGGCTAGACGCTCCTAATACACAAAAAATTAGCCTTGCGGCTACATATGTCGCCGAGAATCTCCGAGCGTAAAAAACACGGGCTCAGGCGAGCCGCGTATTTTAGACACAGTCCGGAAATGAAACAAGCCCCAAAAGGGGCTTGTTCCAGATTCAAGGTCACCGGCGGTCAGTATCTTGCGATACCAACCACCTTGACGCTGAAAGTACTTACCAGCTGGCTTTAACCAGACCTGGTACGTCACCACGCATTGCCGCTTCACGCAGTTTGTTACGGCCGAGGCCGAACTTGCGGTAAACGCCGTGTGGACGACCGGTCAGGCGGCAGCGGTTACGCATGCGCGAGGCGCTTGCGTCACGTGGCTGCTTCTGCAGAGCAACTGTAGCTTCCCAACGCGCTTCTGGACTTGCGTTCAGATCAACGATGATTGCTTTCAGTGCTGCACGCTTCTTGGCGTACTTGGCAACCGTGAGCTGACGTTTCAGCTCGCGGTTTTTCATGCTCATCTTGGCCATGGTCCTACTCCAATCAGTTGCGGAACGGGAATTTGAAAGCACGCAACAGGGCGCGACCTTCATCATCGTTCTTGGCAGTGGTGGTCAGGGTGATGTCCAGACCGCGGAGAGCATCGATCTTGTCGTAGTCGATTTCCGGGAAGATGATCTGCTCTTTCACGCCCATGCTGTAGTTACCACGACCATCGAAGGACTTGGCATTCAGGCCGCGGAAGTCGCGAACCCGAGGCAGGGAGATCGACAGCAGACGATCCAGGAATTCGTACATACGCTCACGGCGCAGAGTCACTTTGACGCCGATCGGCCAGCCTTCGCGGACTTTAAAGCCAGCGATGGATTTCCGAGCGTAAGTCACAACGACTTTTTGACCGGTGATCTTTTCCAGGTCAGCAACAGCGTGCTCGATGACTTTTTTGTCACCGACCGCTTCGCCCAAACCCATGTTCAGGGTGATTTTGGTAACGCGTGGAACTTCCATCACGTTCGAAAGCTTAAGTTCTTCCTTAAGTTTCGGTGCGATTTCTTTCCAGTAAATCTCTTTTAGTCGTGCCATGGTCTTCTACCTAGCAGTGTTCAAGCATCAACCGCTTTTTGGGTCGACTTGAAGACACGAATTTTCTTGCCATCTTCTACTTTGAAACCAACGCGGTCAGCCTTGTTGGTTTCGCCGTTGAAAATGGCGACGTTAGAAGCGTCCAGCGGAGCTTCTTTTTCGACGATACCGCCCTGCACGCCCGACATCGGGTTAGGCTTGGTATGACGCTTGACCAGGTTCAGACCGCCGATAACCAGACGGTTATTAGCGAGAACCTTAAGCACCTTACCGCGCTTACCTTTGTCTTTGCCGGCGATCACGATGATCTCGTCGTCACGACGAATCTTTTGCATGTCGGATCTCCTTACAGCACTTCTGGGGCGAGCGAGACGATCTTCATGAACTTCTCAGTACGAAGTTCACGGGTCACTGGCCCAAAGATACGGGTGCCGATAGGCTCTTGCTTGTTGTTCAGAAGAACAGCAGCGTTGCCATCAAAGCGGATAATGGAGCCATCAGCACGACGTACGCCGTGACGAGTGCGGACTACAACAGCAGTCATCACTTGGCCTTTTTTCACTTTACCGCGAGGAATTGCTTCCTTGACGGTAACCTTGATGATGTCACCGATACCAGCGTAACGACGATGGGAGCCACCCAGCACCTTGATGCACATAACGCGGCGAGCGCCGCTGTTATCGGCCACATCGAGCATGGATTGAGTCTGAATCATATAATTTCTCCGACCCCTAGTCCTTAGACTTCCACAGCGCGTTCGAGAACATCAACCAATGCCCAAGACTTGGTCTTGGCCAGCGGACGAGTTTCACGAATAGTGACTTTGTCGCCGATGTGGCACTGATTGGTTTCGTCGTGCGCGTGCAGCTTAGTCGAACGCTTAACATATTTACCGTAGATCGGGTGCTTAACGCGACGCTCGATCAAAACGGTGATGGTTTTGTCCATCTTGTCGCTGACAACACGGCCAGTCAGCGTACGGACAGTCTTTTCGGCTTCAGCCATGATCACTTACCTGCCTGCTGGTTGAGCACAGTCTTCACGCGAGCGATATCGCGCTTAACTTGCGAGAGCAGATGAGACTGCCCCAACTGGCCAGTTGCTTTCTGCATACGCAGATTGAACTGGTCGCGCAGCAGGCCGAGCAGTTGCTCGTTCAGCTGCTGTGCGGATTTTTCACGAAGTTCATTCGCTTTCATCACATCACCGTCCGTTTAACAAAGGCGGTGGCGAGCGGCAGCTTTGCAGCAGCCAGGGCAAAAGCCTCACGCGCCAGCTCTTCAGTTACACCCTCGATTTCATACAGGACTTTGCCTGGCTGAATCTGGGCTACCCAGTATTCCACGTTACCCTTACCTTTACCCATCCGAACCTCGAGAGGTTTTTTGGAGATCGGCTTGTCCGGGAATACACGGATCCAGATCTTGCCGCCACGTTTTACGTGACGGGTCAGAGCACGACGCGCTGACTCGATCTGACGAGCGGTGAGACGACCACGAGCTACAGACTTCAGCGCGAACTCGCCGAAGCTGACTTTGCTACCGCGCTGAGCCAGACCACGGTTGTGGCCTGTCATCTGCTTGCGGAACTTCGTACGCTTTGGTTGCAACATTTGGCGTACCCCTTACTTAGCAGCTTTTTTACGAGGCGCTGGTGCTTGTGGTTTCAGTTCTTCTTGGCGACCACCAATTACTTCGCCTTTGAAGATCCAAACCTTTACACCGATCACACCGTAAGTGGTGTGAGCTTCGTAGTTGGCATAGTCGATGTCGGCACGCAGGGTGTGCAATGGCACACGACCTTCGCGATACCATTCAGTACGTGCGATTTCAGCACCGCCGAGACGACCGCTCACTTGGATTTTGATGCCTTTGGCACCAATGCGCATGGCGTTCTGTACAGCGCGCTTCATAGCGCGACGGAACATGACACGACGCTCCAGCTGCTGAGCTACGCTCTGCGCAACCAGCATACCGTCGAGCTCCGGCTTGCGGATCTCTTCGATATTGATGTGCACAGGCACACCCATTTGCTTGGTCAGGTCCTGACGCAGTTTCTCAACATCTTCACCTTTCTTCCCGATAACGATACCTGGACGAGCGGTATGGATGGTGATACGTGCGGTTTGCGCCGGGCGATGGATATCGATACGGCTTACGGACGCGCTTTTTAGTTTGTCTTGGAGATACTCACGCACCTTCAGATCAGCGAACAAATAGTCCGCATAAGTCCGGCCGTCTGCATACCAGACGGAGGTGTGTTCCTTGACGATTCCCAGGCGAATGCCAATGGGATGTACTTTCTGACCCATCTCTTCGACTCCGTTACTTGTCAGCAACCTTGACAGTGATATGGCAAGACCGCTTGACGATGCGATCAGCACGGCCTTTGGCACGTGGCATGATGCGCTTCAGCGAACGCCCTTCGTTGACGAAAACGGTGCTGACCTTCAGGTCATCAACGTCTGCGCCTTCGTTATGCTCGGCGTTGGCTACGGCCGACTCCAGCACTTTTTTCATGATCTCGGCGGCTTTCTTACTGCTGAAAGCCAACAGGTTGAGCGCTTCGCCCACCTTCTTCCCGCGGATCTGGTCGGCGACCAAGCGGGCTTTCTGGGCGGAGATTCGAGCGCCCGACAACTTAGCGGCTACTTCCATTTCCTAACCCCTTAACGCTTGGCTTTCTTGTCTGCCACGTGCCCACGATAAGTGCGGGTACCGGCAAACTCGCCCAGTTTGTGGCCGACCATGTCTTCGTTAACGAGAACTGGGACGTGTTGACGACCGTTGTGTACTGCGATGGTCAAACCGACCATTTGTGGCAGGATCATCGAACGACGCGACCAGGTTTTAACTGGTTTGCGATCGTTCTTTTCCGCCGCCACTTCGATCTTCTTCAGTAGGTGAAGATCAATAAAAGGACCTTTTTTCAGAGAACGTGGCACTGTCGTATCCCTCTATTTACTTGCGACGACGGACGATCATTTTGTCGGTACGCTTATTACCACGAGTCTTCGCGCCCTTAGTCGGGAAGCCCCATGGCGATACCGGATGACGACCACCAGAGGTACGACCTTCACCACCACCGTGTGGGTGGTCAACCGGGTTCATGGCAACACCACGAACGGTTGGGCGAACGCCACGCCAGCGTTTGGCACCAGCTTTACCCAGCGAACGCAGGCTGTGCTCGGAGTTCGAGACTTCGCCCAGGGTCGCACGGCACTCAGCCAGTACTTTACGCATCTCACCAGAACGCAGACGCAGGG
The DNA here is from genome assembly GCF_003851705.1 of Pseudomonas sp. R2-37-08W. NCBI lineage: Bacteria > Pseudomonadati > Pseudomonadota > Gammaproteobacteria > Pseudomonadales > Pseudomonadaceae > Pseudomonas > Pseudomonas sp. R2-37-08W. Next base: position 5,190,066 of record NZ_CP027728.1, read on the forward strand.
TCACGTAGACACCTTCACGAGCGATCAGCTGAGCCGAAGCACCAGCGGAACGAGCGATTTGCGCGCCTTTACCTGGCTTCAATTCGACGCCGTGTACGGTGCTACCAACTGGAATGTTGCGCAGTTGCAGAGCGTTGCCCGGCTTGATCGGTGCCAAGGCACCTGCGATCAGCTGGTCACCAGCACTCACGCCTTTAGGGGCGATGATGTAGCGACGCTCGCCATCTGCGTACAGCAGCAGAGCGATGTGAGCAGTACGGTTTGGATCGTATTCAATACGCTCGACAGTGGCGGAGATGCCATCTTTGTCGTTGCGACGGAAATCGACCAGACGATAATGCTGCTTATGGCCACCACCGATGTGACGAGTGGTAATACGACCATTGTTGTTACGACCACCAGTCTTCGATTTCTTCTCGAGCAGCGGTGCGTGAGGAGCGCCTTTATGCAGCTCCTGGTTGACCACCTTGACCACAAAACGGCGGCCAGGGGAAGTCGGTTTGCATTTAACGATTGCCATGATGCACCCCTTCCTTACTCAGCACTGCTGCTGAAATCGAGATCTTGGCCTGGTTGAAGGGAGATAACCGCCTTCTTCCAGTCATTACGCTTGCCCAGACCGCGAGCAGTGCGCTTGCTCTTACCCAGAACATTCAGGGTAGTAACACGCTCTACTTTCACGCTGAACAGGCTTTCGACGGCCTTCTTGATTTCCAGCTTGGTTGCGTCAGTTGCAACCTTGAAAACGAACTGGCCTTTCTTGTCAGCCAGAACCGTAGCCTTTTCGGAAACGTGCGGGCCAAGCAGAACTTTAAATACGCGTTCCTGGTTCATCCCAGCAGCTCCTCGAATTTCTTCACGGCCGACACGGTGATCAACACCTTGTCGTATGCGATCAGACTAACTGGATCGGAACCTTGCACGTCACGTACATCAACGTGTGGCAGGTTGCGAGCAGCCAGGTACAGGTTCTGATCAACAGCTTCAGACACGATCAAAACGTCGGTCAGGCTCATGTTGGTCAGTTTGCCCAGCAGTTCTTTGGTTTTTGGACTTTCAACAGCGAAGTCCTGAACCACGACCAGACGATCAGTACGCACGAGTTCAGCAAGGATGGAGCGCAGTGCTGCGCGGTACATCTTCTTGTTGAGCTTCTGAGAGTGATCCTGTGGACGAGCTGCGAAAGTGGTACCACCGCCACGCCAGATTGGGCTACGGATAGTACCGGCACGAGCACGGCCAGTGCCTTTCTGACGCCAAGGGCGCTTACCGCCACCACGTACGTCGGAACGGGTCTTTTGCTGCTTGCTACCTTGACGGCCGCCGGCCATGTAGGCCACGACTGCTTGGTGAACCAGCGTCTCGTTGAATTCGCCGCCAAATGTCAGTTCGGAAACTTCGATCGCTTGAGCGTCATTTACATTTAATTGCATGTCAGCTTCCCCTTAACCGCGAGCCTTGGCCGCTGGACGTACAACCAGGTTGCCGCCAGTAGCGCCAGGAACAGCACCCTTGACCAACAACAGATTGCGTTCAGCGTCGACGCGCACTACTTCGAGGGACTGCACGGTCACGCGCTCAGCGCCCATATGACCGGACATTTTTTTGCCCTTGAATACACGACCAGGAGTCTGGCACTGGCCAATAGAGCCCGGGACGCGGTGGGAAACGGAGTTACCGTGAGTGTTGTCTTGACCACGGAAATTCCAACGCTTGATCGTACCCTGGAAGCCTTTACCCTTGGACTGACCGGTTACATCAACCAGTTGACCAGCGGCGAAGATTTCAGCGTTGATCAGATCGCCAGCCTTGTAGTCGCCGTCTTCAAGACGGAACTCCATGACGGTGCGACCAGCTGCAACGTTTGCTTTAGCGAAGTGACCTGCTTGAGCAGCAGTCACGCGCGAAGCACGACGCTCGCCGACAGTGACTTGCACTGCACGATAGCCATCGGTTTCTTCAGTTTTGAACTGGGTGACGCGATTCGGCTCGATCTCAATGACCGTGACCGGAATGGAGACACCTTCTTCGGTGAAAATACGGGTCATACCGCATTTACGACCGACTACACCAATAGTCATGTTGTAAACCTCATGAGTGTACGGGGCTTTCACCCGCTATGGCCGCCCATTTCAGAGCGTTACACGACTAAGACCCAAGTCTTAGCCGAGGCTGATCTGTACTTCCACACCGGCCGCCAGATCAAGCTTCATAAGTGCGTCAACGGTTTTATCCGTTGGCTGGACGATGTCCAGTACGCGCTTATGAGTGCGGATCTCGTACTGGTCACGCGCGTCTTTGTTGACGTGCGGGGAGACCAGAACGGTGAACCGCTCTTTACGGGTAGGCAGTGGAATTGGACCACGCACTTGAGCACCAGTACGTTTCGCGGTTTCCACGATTTCCTGGGTGGATTGGTCGATCAGGCGATGGTCAAAAGCCTTCAACCTGATACGGATTTGCTGATTTTGCATTGGATTTCAGACTCCGGCTGCTATTCCCAGCGAGCGCAATACGCCCGTTAAAAGGAGGCGCAATTCTATAGACGGCCCTGATAGGTGTCAACCCAATAAAAAAGGCCCCCGCTGAGCGGGGGCCTTTTCAAAACATCAGAACTATCTCAGAAGAGATAATTACTCGATGATTTTAGCTACAACGCCAGCACCAACGGTACGGCCGCCTTCACGGATTGCGAAACGCAGACCGTCTTCCATAGCGATGGTTTTGATCAGGGTGACAACCATTTTGATGTTGTCGCCTGGCATTACCATTTCTACGCCTTCCGGCAGTTCGCAGTTACCAGTCACGTCAGTAGTACGGAAGTAGAACTGTGGACGGTAGCCTTTGAAGAACGGAGTGTGACGGCCGCCTTCTTCTTTGCTCAGCACGTACACTTCAGCTTCGAACTTGGTGTGCGGCTTAACCGAACCTGGCTTGACCAGAACCTGGCCACGCTCAACGTCGTCACGCTTGGTACCACGCAGCAGAACGCCGCAGTTCTCGCCAGCACGACCTTCGTCGAGCAGTTTACGGAACATTTCAACACCGGTGCAGGTGGTGACGGTAGTGTCACGCAGACCAACGATTTCCAGTGGATCTTGAACCTTGACGATACCGCGTTCGATACGACCAGTTACAACAGTACCGCGACCGGAGATCGAGAATACGTCTTCGATTGGCATCAGGAACGGCTTGTCGATAACACGGACTGGATCTGGGATGTAGCTGTCCAGAGTCTCAACCAGTTTACGAACGGACGTGGTGCCCATTTCGTTGTCGTCTTTGCCTTCCAGAGCCATACGAGCAGAACCGATGATGATCGGAGTGTCGTCACCAGGGAAGTCGTAAGTGCTCAGCAGGTCGCGCACTTCCATCTCAACCAGTTCCAGCAGCTCAGCGTCGTCTACCAGGTCAGCCTTGTTCAGGTAAACCACGATGTACGGAACGCCAACCTGACGGGACAGCAGGATGTGCTCACGGGTTTGTGGCATCGGACCATCAGCGGCCGAGCAAACCAGGATCGCGCCGTCCATCTGGGCAGCACCGGTGATCATGTTCTTCACATAGTCAGCGTGACCTGGGCAGTCAACGTGAGCGTAGTGACGGATCAGCGAGTTGTATTCAACGTGCGCGGTGTTGATGGTGATACCACGAGCTTTTTCTTCTGGTGCGCTGTCGATTTTATCGAAATCAACGATTGCGGAACCGAATACTTCGGAGCAAACGCGAGTCAGAGCAGCAGTCAGAGTGGTTTTACCGTGGTCAACGTGACCGATAGTGCCAACGTTGACGTGCGGTAGGGAACGATCAAATTTTTCTTTAGCCACGACAATTAACTCCTTGCCTAAAGGACTGAATCAGCCTTGTTTTTTGGATACAGTTTCAGCGATGTGCGCCGGAGCTGTGTTGTATTTTTTGAATTCCATAGAGTAGCTTGCGCGACCCTGAGACATGGAGCGAACGTCGGTCGCATAACCGAACATCTCACCCAACGGAACCTCGGCGCGAATCACTTTGCCGGAAACCGTGTCTTCCATACCCAAGATCATGCCGCGACGACGGTTAAGGTCGCCCATGACATCACCCATATAGTCTTCAGGTGTAACAACTTCTACCGCCATGATTGGCTCAAGCAACTCACCACCGCCCTTCTGGGCCAGCTGCTTGGTTGCCATGGAGGCAGCCACCTTAAACGCCATCTCGTTGGAGTCGACGTCGTGGTAAGAACCGTCAAAAACGGTTGCTTTCAGGCCGATCAGCGGATAGCCGGCAACAACACCGTTCTTCATCTGCTCTTCGATACCCTTCTGGATAGCAGGGATGTATTCCTTAGGAACAACACCACCTACTACTTCGTTCACGAATTGCAGACCTTCCTGACCTTCGTCAGCAGGAGCAAAACGGATCCAGCAGTGACCGAACTGACCACGACCGCCGGACTGACGAACGAACTTGCCTTCGATTTCACAGCTCTTCGTGATGCGCTCACGATAGGAAACCTGAGGCTTACCGATGTTGGCTTCGACGTTGAACTCACGGCGCATCCGGTCAACCAGGATGTCCAGGTGAAGCTCGCCCATGCCCGAGATGATCGTTTGACCAGTCTCTTCATCAGTCTTGACGCGGAAAGATGGATCTTCCTGAGCAAGCTTGCCCAGAGCGATACCCATTTTTTCCTGGTCATCCTTGGTCTTAGGCTCAACAGCAACCGAAATAACCGGCTCCGGGAAGTCCATGCGAACCAGGATGATTGGCTTGTCAGCGTTGCACAAGGTTTCACCAGTGGTGACATCCTTCATGCCGATCAAGGCCGCGATGTCACCAGCGCGTACTTCCTTGATCTCTTCGCGGGCGTTTGCGTGCATTTGCACCATACGACCCACGCGCTCTTTCTTGCCTTTAACCGAGTTGATTACGCCGTCGCCGGAGTTCAACACGCCCGAGTAAACGCGGACGAAGGTCAAGGTACCCACGAATGGGTCAGTGGCAATTTTAAATGCCAGAGCGGAAAACGGTTCTGCGTCGTCTGCATGACGCTCCAGCTCGATAGTCTCGTCATCCGGGTCGGTACCCTTGATGGCAGGAATATCAACCGGTGCCGGCAGGTAGTCGATCACAGCATCGAGAACCAGGGGAACGCCCTTGTTCTTGAACGAGGAGCCACAAACAGCCAAGACGATCTCACCAGCGATAGTACGCTGACGCAGAGCAGCCTTGATTTCCACGTTGGTGAGTTCTTCACCTTCGAGGTACTTGTTCATCAGCTCTTCGTTGGCTTCGGCCGCAGCTTCAACCATGTTGTTGCGCCATTCGTCAGCCAGTTCCTGCAGTTCAGCAGGGATAGGCTTGCGAACAGGAACCATACCTTTGTCGGCATCGTTCCAGTAGACAGCTTCCATGGTCAGCAGATCGATCTGGCCTTGGAAATTATCTTCGGAACCGATAGCCAACTGGATCGGCACCGGAGTGTGACCCAGACGCTGCTTGATCTGACCGATCACGCGCAGGAAGTTGGCACCAGCACGGTCCATCTTGTTTACGTAAACAAGACGTGGAACGCCGTATTTGTTGGCTTGACGCCATACGGTTTCCGACTGTGGCTCAACACCCGAGGTACCACAGAACACAACGACAGCGCCGTCGAGTACGCGCAGGGAACGTTCAACTTCAATGGTGAAGTCTACGTGGCCTGGGGTATCGATTACGTTGAAGCGGTGCTCGTCTTTGTACTGCTTCTCGGAACCTTTCCAGAAGGCGGTAATAGCAGCAGAAGTAATGGTAATACCACGCTCCTGCTCCTGAACCATCCAGTCTGTGGTCGCGGCGCCGTCATGCACCTCGCCCATCTTGTGACTTTTGCCGGTGTAAAACAGTACGCGCTCGGTGGTGGTGGTTTTACCAGCATCCACGTGAGCGACGATACCGATATTACGGTAGCGGCTAATCGGAGTAGTACGAGCCATAAAGCCCTCGCAAAATTAGTGAAGCTAAAATTAGAAGCGGTAGTGCGAGAAAGCTTTGTTAGCTTCAGCCATACGGTGCACGTCTTCACGCTTCTTAACAGCAGCACCTTTACCTTCAGCAGCGTCCAACAGTTCGCCGGCCAAACGCAGGGCCATAGACTTCTCGCCGCGCTTACGGGCGAAGTCTACCAACCAGCGCATTGCCAGAGCGTTACGACGGGACGGACGAACTTCAACCGGAACCTGGTAAGTAGCACCGCCTACACGGCGCGACTTCACTTCGACCAGCGGAGCGATGGCGTCGAGAGCTTTCTCGAAGATTTCCAGGGGGTCGCTGTTCTTGCGTTCTTTAACCTTTTCCAGCGCGCCATAAACGATACGCTCGGCAACGGCTTTCTTGCCGCTTTCCATTACGTGGTTCATGAACTTGGCCAGAATTTGGCTTCCGTATTTTGGATCGTCAAGCACTTCGCGCTTGGCTGCTACGCGTCTTCTTGGCATGGATAAGCCCTCAAACGGTCTTCAGGTTCGCTCGGAATCGGTGCCCTTTCGGGACGCCTCCGACCTTACTCTTATCGACTCAGAAAATAAGATGATTCAGGTTTACAAAAAGCCGTTACTACTTAGGCTTCTTGGTACCGTACTTCGAACGACCCTGGTTACGACCTTTAACGCCGGAAGTATCCAAGGAGCCGCGTACGGTGTGATAACGAACACCTGGCAAGTCTTTTACACGACCGCCGCGGATCAGTACCACGCTGTGCTCTTGCAGGTTGTGGCCTTCACCGCCGATGTACGAGGAAACCTCGAAACCGTTGGTCAGGCGCACACGGCATACTTTACGCAGTGCCGAGTTAGGTTTTTTCGGCGTGGTGGTATACACACGGGTGCATACGCCACGACGTTGCGGGCAGTTCTGCAGCGCAGGCACGTCGGATTTCTCGACGATACGCTTACGCGGCTGACGTACCAGCTGGTTGATAGTTGCCATCTACTAGCTCCACTGTTGTCTTGCGACGCTATTGTCTTGCAAGAAAAGCAAAATGGCAGGAACGAATTCCCGCCAAATTTAGGGGTACAAGAGTCTAAAGAGGATCTTGCCCCCAGTCAAGGCAAGGCCCCGACCTCCCCGCCCGTCGAACCGGGGCAAAAATGCCTCGATCCGACGAATGGGGCGGCCAGGGCCCGGACTTATTTATCGCAGAACTCAGTTACCGCTTGAGTTCAGCGCTTCGGTCAGTGCAGCTTCCACTTCACTGGCGCTTACGCGCAACGGCTTGTCAGCGTCACGGCGGCGCTTGCGCTCGCTGTGGTAAGCCAAACCGGTACCAGCCGGGATCAGACGACCCACGACCACGTTTTCTTTCAGGCCGCGCAGGTAATCGCGCTTGCCGGTTACCGCTGCTTCGGTCAGTACGCGAGTGGTCTCCTGGAAGGAGGCCGCTGAGATGAACGACTCAGTGGACAACGACGCCTTGGTGATACCCAGCAGCACGCGAGTGAACTTGGAAACGAATTTCTCGTCGCCAGCCAGACGCTCGTTCTCTACGAGTACGTGAGTCAATTCCATCTGGTCGCCCTTGATGAAACTGGAATCGCCGGATTCAGCGATTTCAACTTTACGCAACATCTGACGCAGGATGGTCTCGATGTGCTTATCGTTGATCTTCACGCCTTGCAGACGATAAACGTCCTGGATCTCGTTAACGATGTACTTGGCCAGCGCACTCACACCCAGCAGACGCAGGATATCGTGTGGGTCGCTCGGGCCGTCGGAGATAACTTCGCCGCGGTTTACCTGTTCGCCTTCGAAGACGTTCAGGTGACGCCACTTCGGAATCAGCTCTTCGTACGGATCGCTACCGTCGTTCGGGGTAATGACCAGACGACGCTTGCCCTTGGTCTCTTTACCGAACGCGATGGTGCCGCTGACTTCAGCCAGAATCGACGCTTCTTTCGGACGACGAGCTTCGAACAAGTCGGCAACACGCGGCAGACCACCGGTGATGTCTCGAGTCTTCGAAGTTTCTTGCGGGATACGCGCGATAACATCACCGATCGCGATCTTCGCACCATCCGCTACACCGACCAGGGCGTTGGCTGGCAGGAAGTACTGAGCGATTACGTCAGTGCCTGGCAGCAACAAGTCCTTGCCGTTGTCATCGACCATCTTCACGGCAGGACGGATGTCTTTACCGGCAGCTGGACGATCTTTCGCGTCGAGTACTTCAATGTTGGTCATACCGGTCAATTCGTCAGTCTGACGCTTGATCGTGATGCCTTCTTCCATGCCCACGTAGGTCACGGTACCTTTCATTTCGGTAACGATTGGGTGAGTGTGCGGATCCCACTTGGCCACGATTGCGCCAGCGTCGACCTTGTCACCTTCTTTAACCGAAATCACAGCACCGTACGGCAGCTTGTAACGCTCACGCTCACGACCGTAGTCATCAGCGATCGCCAGCTCACCGGAACGGGACACAGCAACCAGGTGGCCATCCACTCGCTCAACGTGTTTCAGGTTGTGCAGACGGACAGTACCGCCATTCTTCACCTGAACGCTGTCGGCTGCGGAGGTCCGGCTTGCCGCACCACCGATGTGGAACGTACGCATGGTCAGCTGGGTACCCGGCTCACCGATGGACTGGGCAGCGATAACGCCGACCGCTTCACCGATGTTCACCTGGTGACCACGAGCCAGGTCACGGCCGTAGCACTTGGCGCAGATGCCATAGCGGGTTTCACAGCTGATCGGCGAACGAACGATCACTTCGTCGATGCTGTTGAGTTCGATGAACTCGACCCACTTCTCGTCTACCAGAGTGCCGGCAGGAACGATAACTTCCTCGGTACCCGGCTTGAAGACGTCACGGGCAATAACACGACCCAATACGCGCTCACCCAGCGGCTCTACAACGTCACCGCCTTCAATGTGCGGAGTCATCACCAGGCCATGCTCGGTGCCGCAATCGATCTCGGTTACAACCAGATCCTGGGCAACGTCTACCAGACGACGTGTCAGGTAACCGGAGTTAGCGGTTTTCAACGCGGTATCCGCCAGACCTTTACGAGCACCGTGAGTGGAGATGAAGTACTGGAGTACGCTCAACCCTTCACGGAAGTTCGCTGTAATCGGCGTTTCGATGATGGAACCGTCCGGCTTGGCCATCAGGCCACGCATACCGGCGAGCTGACGGATCTGCGCAGCAGAACCCCGTGCGCCCGAGTCGGCCATCATGTACATCGAGTTGAAGGATTCCTGGTCAACTTCGTCGCCGTGACGGTCGATGACTTTCTCTTTCGAGAGGTTGGCCATCATCGCCTTGGAAACTTCGTCGTTGGCCTTGGACCAAAGGTCGATCACCTTGTTGTACTTCTCGCCCTGGGTTACCAGGCCGGAGGCGTACTGGCTCTCGATCTCTTTCACTTCATCGGTTGCAGCCGCGATGATGCGAGCTTTTTCATCAGGGATAACAAAGTCGTTAACACCGATGGAAACGCCGGAAATGGTCGAATAAGCAAAACCGGTGTACATCAACTGGTCAGCGAAGATCACGGTCTCTTTCAAACCAACCACGCGGTAGCACTGGTTGATCAGCCTGGAGATCGCCTTTTTCTTCATTGGCAGGTTGACGACGTCGTACGACAAACCTTTCGGTACAACCTGATACAACAGCGCACGGCCGACAGTCGTGTCGACGATACGAACATTGCTCACGCTGCCGCCGTCACGGTCGTTGACGGTTTCGTGAATCCGCACTTTGACCTTGGCGTGCAGTGCGGCTTCGCCGGCACGGAACACACGGTCAACTTCCTGCAGGTCAGCGAACACACGACCTTCACCCTTGGCGTTGATCGCTTCACGGGTCATGTAGTACAGACCCAATACAACGTCCTGCGACGGAACGATGATTGGCTCACCGTTGGCTGGCGACAGGATGTTGTTGGTCGACATCATCAACGCACGCGCTTCCAACTGGGCTTCCAGTGTCAGCGGAACGTGCACGGCCATTTGGTCGCCGTCGAAGTCGGCGTTGTACGCAGCACAGACCAGAGGGTGCAGCTGGATAGCCTTGCCTTCGATCAGTACCGGTTCAAACGCCTGGATACCCAGACGGTGAAGGGTCGGTGCACGGTTGAGGAGAACCGGGTGTTCGCGAATCACTTCAGCGAGAACGTCCCAAACCTCTGGCAGCTCGCGCTCGACCATTTTCTTGGCCGCTTTGATGGTGGTCGCAAGACCGCGCATTTCCAGCTTGCCGAAGATGAACGGTTTGAACAGCTCGAGCGCCATCTTCTTAGGCAGACCGCACTGGTGCAGACGCAGGGTCGGGCCTACGGTAATTACCGAACGACCGGAGTAGTCAACACGCTTACCGAGCAAGTTCTGACGGAAACGACCTTGCTTACCCTTGATCATGTCAGCCAGGGATTTCAGAGGACGCTTGTTGGAACCCGTGATAGCGCGGCCACGACGACCGTTGTCGAGCAAGGCGTCGACCGCTTCTTGCAACATACGCTTTTCGTTGCGCACGATGATGTCCGGAGCGGACAGATCGAGCAGGCGCTTCAAGCGGTTGTTACGGTTGATCACGCGGCGGTACAGGTCGTTGAGGTCGGACGTCGCGAAACGACCACCGTCCAACGGTACCAGCGGACGCAGATCTGGCGGCAGTACCGGCAGAACGGTCAGCACCATCCACTCTGGCAAGTTGCCGGAACCCTGGAAGGCTTCCATCAACTTCAGACGCTTGGACAGTTTCTTGATCTTGGTTTCGGAGTTGGTTTGCGGAATTTCTTCGCGCAGACGGCCAATCTCGTGTTCCAGGTCGATAGCGTGCAGCAGTTCGCGGACAGCTTCGGCACCCATGCGGGCATCGAAATCATCACCGAACTCTTCCAGCGCTTCGAAGTACTGCTCGTCGTTCAGCAGCTGACCTTTTTCAAGGGTGGTCATGCCTGGGTCGATAACGACATAGCTCTCGAAGTAGAGAACGCGTTCGATATCACGCAGGGTCATGTCCATCAGCAAGCCGATACGGGACGGCAGCGATTTCAGGAACCAGATGTGGGCAACCGGCGAAGCCAGTTCGATGTGCGCCATGCGCTCACGACGAACCTTGGCCAGCGCAACTTCAACGCCGCACTTCTCGCAGATCACACCACGGTGCTTCAAGCGCTTGTACTTACCGCACAGGCACTCGTAATCCTTTACCGGGCCAAAGATCTTGGCGCAGAACAGGCCGTCACGCTCAGGTTTGAACGTACGGTAGTTGATGGTTTCCGGCTTTTTAACTTCACCGAACGACCACGAACGGATCATCTCAGGCGATGCCAGTCCAATACGGATGGCGTCGAACTCTTCGACTTGACCCTGGTTTTTCAGCAAATTCAGTAGGTCTTTCAAGGCCTTTCCTCCTGGCGGAGCAGAGAGCGGGCATCACTGCCCCGCTCTCGATTCGCGTCACGTGTTATTCGGTTTCCAGATCGATATCGATGCCGAGGGAACGAATTTCTTTGATCAACACGTTGAAAGACTCGGGCATGCCCGGCTCCATACGGTGATCGCCGTCCACGATGTTTTTGTACATCTTGGTACGACCGTTCACATCGTCCGACTTCACTGTGAGCATTTCTTGCAGAGTGTATGCAGCACCGTATGCTTCCAGTGCCCAGACCTCCATCTCCCCGAAACGCTGACCACCGAACTGAGCCTTACCACCCAGCGGCTGCTGGGTAACCAGACTGTACGAACCGGTAGAACGAGCGTGCATCTTGTCGTCTACCAAGTGGTTCAGCTTCAGCATGTACATGTAGCCAACAGTAACCGGGCGCTCGAACTTGTTGCCGGTACGGCCGTCGAACAGCTGCATCTGGCCGCTTTCCGGCAGGTCTGCCAGTTTCAGCATGGCCTTGATTTCGCTTTCCTTGGCACCGTCGAACACCGGGGTAGCCATTGGAACGCCGCCGCGCAGGTTCTTCGCCAGATCCAGGATTTCCTGGTCGGTGAAGGTGTCCAGTTCTTCGTTGCGACCGCCGATCTCGTTGTAGATCTCGTGCAGGAACTTGCGCAGGTCTGCGACCTTGCGCTGCTCTTCGATCATACGGTTGATCTTCTCGCCCAGACCTTTGGCCGCAAGGCCCAGGTGGGTTTCGAGGATCTGACCAACGTTCATACGCGAAGGTACGCCCAATGGGTTGAGGACGACGTCGACCGGGGTGCCATTGGCATCGTGCGGCATGTCTTCAACCGGCATGATCACGGAGACCACACCCTTGTTACCGTGACGACCGGCCATCTTGTCGCCCGGCTGGATGCGACGACGGATTGCCAGGTAAACCTTGACGATTTTCAGCACGCCTGGAGCCAGGTCGTCGCCCTGCTGCAGTTTGCGCTTCTTGTCTTCGAACTTGTCGTCCAGCAGACGGCGGCGATCAACGATGTAGGCCTGAGCCTTCTCGAGCTGCTCGTTCAGAGCATCTTCAGCCATGCGCAGTTTGAACCACTGGCCGTGCTCAAGACCGTCGAGGATTTCGTCGGTGATGTCCTGACCTTTCTTCAGACCTGCGCCGCCTTCAGCCTTGTGGCCTACCAGAGCGGAGCGCAGACGTTCGAAGGTCGCGCCTTCAACGATACGGAACTCTTCGTTGAGGTCCTTGCGGATCTCGTCGAGTTGAGTCTTCTCGATGGACAGTGCACGAGCATCACGCTCAACACCGTCACGGGTGAAGACCTGTACGTCGATGACAGTACCCTTGGTACCGGTAGGTACACGCAGGGAAGTGTCTTTAACGTCGCTGGCTTTTTCACCGAAGATGGCACGCAGCAGCTTCTCTTCCGGAGTCAGCTGGGTCTCGCCTTTCGGGGTGACCTTACCGACCAGGATGTCGCCAGCGCCAACTTCAGCACCTACATAAACGATACCGGCTTCGTCCAGCTTGTTCAGTGCAGCTTCACCCACGTTCGGGATGTCTGCAGTGATTTCCTCTGGCCCAAGCTTGGTGTCACGCGCCACACAGGTCAGTTCCTGGATGTGGATCGTGGTAAAGCGATCTTCTTGAACAACTCGTTCCGACAGGCAGATGGAGTCTTCGAAGTTGTAACCGTTCCAGGCCATGAACGCGATGCGCATGTTCTGACCCAGTGCCAGCTCACCCATGTCGGTGGACGGGCCGTCGGCCATGATGTCGCTACGCTGAACGCGATCACCCTTACGCACCAGCGGACGCTGGTTGATGCAGGTGTTCTGGTTCGAACGGGTGTATTTGGTCAGGTTGTAGATGTCGACACCGGCTTCACCGGTTTCAACTTCGTCATCTGCAACACGAACCACGATACGGCTGGCATCAACGGAGTCGATCACGCCGCCACGACGAGCCACGACGCAAACGCCGGAGTCACGGGCTACGTTACGCTCCATGCCGGTACCTACCAGCGGCTTGTCGGCGCGCAGGGTCGGTACAGCTTGACGCTGCATGTTGGAACCCATCAACGCACGGTTGGCGTCATCGTGCTCCAGGAACGGGATCAGCGACGCTGCAACCGAAACTACCTGCTTGGGCGATACGTCCATCAAGGTGACGTCTTCCGGCGCCTTGACGGTGAACTCGTTCAAGTGACGAACGGCTACCAGCTCGTCGATCAGGACTTTCTTGTCGTTCATCGTGGCCGAAGCCTGAGCGATCACGTGATCAGCTTCTTCGATGGCGGACAGGAACACGATCTCGTCAGTGACCAGACCCTCTTTCACCACACGGTACGGGCTCTCAAGGAAGCCGTACTGGTTGGTGCGCGCATAAGCGGCCAGGGAGTTGATCAGACCGATGTTCGGACCTTCCGGCGTTTCGATCGGGCATACACGACCGTAATGCGTCGGGTGTACGTCACGGACTTCAAAGCCAGCGCGCTCACGGGTCAGACCGCCCGGGCCCAGTGCGGAGACACGGCGCTTGTGGGTGATCTCGGAGAGCGGGTTGTTCTGGTCCATGAACTGCGAGAGCTGGCTGGAGCCGAAGAACTCTTTCACCGCTGCAGCCACTGGCTTGGCGTTGATCAGGTCTTGCGGCATCAGGCCTTCGCTTTCAGCCATCGACAGGCGCTCTTTGACCGCACGCTCAACACGTACCAGGCCAACGCGGAACTGGTTCTCGGCCATTTCGCCTACGCAGCGAACACGACGGTTACCCAGGTGGTCGATGTCATCGACAATGCCTTTGCCGTTACGGATGTCGACCAGCGTCTTCAGTACCGCGACGATGTCTTCCTTGCACAGCACGCCCGAACCTTCGATTTCGGTACGACCGATACGACGGTTGAACTTCATCCGGCCGACCGCAGACAGGTCATAGCGCTCAGGGCTGAAGAACAGGTTGTTGAACAGGGTCTCGGCAGCGTCTTTGGTTGGCGGCTCACCAGGACGCATCATGCGATAGATCTCGACCAGCGCTTCCAATTGGTTGCTGGTGGAGTCGATCTTAAGCGTGTCGGAGATGAACGGACCGCAGTCGATGTCGTTGGTGTACAGGGTCTCGATGCGAACGACTTGGGCCTTGGCAATTTTGGCCAGGATCTCGGTGTTCAGCTCGGTGTTGCACTCAGCCAGGATTTCGCCTGTAGCCGGGTGAACGATGACCTTGGCGGTAGTGCGGCCCAGGACGTAGTCCAGCGGCACTTCCAACTCTTTGAGGCCGGCTTTTTCGATCTGGTTGATGTGGCGCGCGGTAATACGACGGCCAGCTTCAACAATGACCTTGCCTTTTTCATCCTGGATGTCCAGAACGGCAATTTCACCACGCAGACGCGAAGCGATCAGCTCCAGCTTGAGGGTTTCATCCTTCAGGCTGAATACGTTGGTGGTGTAGAAGGCGTCCAGCACTTGCTCAGTGGTATAACCGAGCGCGCGCAGCAGTACCGAGGCCGGCAGCTTGCGACGACGGTCGATACGCACGAACACGCAGTCTTTCGGGTCGAACTCGAAGTCCAACCACGAACCGCGGTACGGAATGATCCGCGCGGAGTACAGGAGCTTACCGGAGCTGTGCGTCTTGCCGCGGTCGTGGTCGAAGAACACGCCCGGGGAACGGTGCAGCTGGGAAACGATTACGCGCTCGGTACCGTTGATAACGAAGGTACCGTTTTCAGTCATCAGTGGGATTTCGCCCATGTAGACTTCTTGCTCTTTGATGTCCTTGATCGCTTTGTTCGACGATTCTTTGTCGAAAATGATCAGACGGACTTTTACCCGCAAAGGTACGGCGTACGTAACACCGCGCAACACGCATTCTTTGACATCAAATGCCGGTTCGCCCAGGCGATAACCGACGTACTCCAGCGCAGCATTGCCGGAGTAGCTGATGATCGGGAAAACGGATTTGAAGGCCGCATGCAGGCCCACGTCGCGGAACTGATCTTTGGTCGCTCCCGCCTGCAAGAATTCACGATACGAATCCAGCTGGATAGCCAGAAGGTACGGGACATCCATGACGTCCGGCAACTTGCTAAAGTCCTTGCGGATACGTTTTTTCTCAGTATATGAGTAAGCCATCAGCGTTCCCCAGCTTGGTCACCTGCTTGTTTGGCCCTCCCGACGGGAGCAGCCAGAAAATCTTGCAAACCCCATGGTTTGCACCACCGCATCGGGTGGCTACAGCGCGTTAATGGCGGCGACCGAGTCGTCAGCCAAGAACGGAAAAAGGCCGGTGGCAAGAGCCACCAGCCATCAGCCTTCAGCTTAAAGCGTGGGCTGGAGACGCAAGGTCGATGCTTACTTCAGCTCGACTTTAGCGCCTGCTTCTTCCAGAGTAGCTTTGGCTTTGTCAGCAGCGTCTTTCGACACAGCTTCCAGAACCTGGGCAGGAGCGCCGTCAACTACAGCCTTGGCTTCTTTCAGGCCCAGACCGGTCAGTTCACGTACTGCCTTGATCACGTTTACTTTCTTCTCGCCAGCTTCCAGCAGCATGACGTTGAATTCGGTTTGCTCTTCAGCAGCGACAGCAGCAACAGCTGGACCAGCGGAAGCAGCGGCAGCAGAAACGCCGAATTTTTCTTCGAAAGCTTTGATCAGCTCAACAACCTGCAGAACCGACATTTCAGCTACGGCGTTGAGGATATCGTCTTGGGAGATAGACATTGCTGTATTTCCTGAATTGGGGGACGGCCTACGCGGCCATCGAAATAAACAAAAATACGCGAGAGAAGTTGCTCAGCCTTAGGCTGCGGCAGCTTCTTTTTGCTCGCGAACTGCAGCCAGAGTACGAGCCAGCTTGCTGGTAGCGCCTTGAATCACGCTCATCAGCTGCGAAATGGCTTCGTCGCGGGTCGGCAGTGTTGCCAGTACGTCGATTTGGTTAGCTGCGAGGAACTTGCCCTCGAACGCAGCTGCCTTGATCTCGAACTTGTCCTGACTCTTGGCGAATTCCTTGAACAAACGGGCAGCAGCGCCTGGATGATCTTTGGAGAACGCGATCAGAGTCGGGCCGGTGAACACGTCGTTGAGCACACTGTATTCAGTGTCAGCAACGGCGCGCTTGAGCAAGGTGTTACGTACAACACGTACGTACACGCCAGCTTCACGAGCCTCTTTACGGAGTCCGGTCATAGCGCCTACTGTCACACCACGGGCATCAGCCACGACAGCGGACAGAGCAGCTTTGGCAGCCTCGTTGACTTCAGCGACGATGGCCTTCTTGTCTTCGAGATTAATTGCCACGGGTTTAACTCCTGCTTGTTACCGTTTCATCCGGCCTAGGCCTGATGTCGTTTTGGTGTCTGATTCGGTAAGGAACCGGGAGCACCATCTGCGTAGGCTTGTTGGTTTAAGACTTGCGTCGCCTACGGTCTTGGATAGCCCCCGCCAGGCAGGGACCCCAATCTTTCAATTGGCGCAATCACTTGCGCCAACCTGTGTCTTATACGTCCAGCGAGCCTTGGTCGATGACCAGACCTGGGCCCATAGTGGTGCTCAGGGTAACGCGCTTGACGTAGATACCTTTCGAGGAAGCAGGCTTGATACGCTTCAGATCAGCGATCAGGGCTTCAACGTTTTCCTTCAGCTTGACGGCATCGAAGCCGACTTTGCCAACGGAGGTGTGAATGATGCCGTTTTTGTCGGTGCGATAACGAACCTGACCAGCCTTGGCGTTTTTAACCGCGGTAGCTACGTCTGGCGTTACGGTGCCGACTTTAGGGTTAGGCATCAGGCCGCGTGGACCCAGGATCTGACCCAACTGACCTACAACGCGCATTGCATCCGGGGAGGCAATAACGACGTCATAGTTCAGGTCGCCGCCTTTCATTTCGGCAGCCAGGTCGTCCATGCCAACGCGATCGGCGCCGGCGGCCAGAGCAGCTTCAGCGGCCGGGCCTTGGGTGAAGACAGCAACACGTACGGTCTTGCCAGTACCGTGTGGCAGCACAGTAGCGCTACGAACGACCTGGTCGGATTTACGTGGGTCAACACCCAGGTTCACAGCAACGTCAACGGACTCGCTGAACTTGACAGTCGACAGCTCGGTCAGCAGAGCAGCAGCGTCTACAAAATTGTAGGCCTTGCCCGCTTCGATTTTGCCAGCGATAGCCTTTTGGCGCTTGGTCAGCTTAGCCATTACACACCCTCCACGTTAAGGCCCATGCTACGAGCAGAACCGGCGATGGTACGCACGGCTGCATCCATATCAGCTGCAGTCAGATCCGCGTTTTTGGTTTTCGCGATTTCTTCCAGCTGAGCACGAGTTACGGTGCCAACCTTAACGGTGTTCGGACGAGCGGAACCGCTAGTCAGACCGGCAGCTTTCTTCAGAAGAACCGAAGCCGGAGTCGACTTGGTTTCGAAAGTGAAGCTACGGTCGCTGTATACAGTGATGATCACTGGAGTCGGCAGACCTGGCTCAAGACCCTGAGTACGGGCGTTGAAAGCCTTGCAGAATTCCATGATGTTCACGCCGTGCTGACCCAGAGCTGGACCGACGGGTGGGCTAGGGTTGGCCTGAGCGGCCTTCACTTGCAGCTTGATGTAAGCGGTAATCTTCTTGGCCATGAGGCACTCCAATTACGGGTTCGAACGCCTCGAAAGGCTCCCCGGTTACTTGCGCGTTTATCCCAGTGACGACAAAACCCCACAGCCTAGGCTGCGGGGTTGGGATGCTTGCTCAGCTAGACCTTCTCGACCTGACTGAACTCCAACTCTACCGGAGTAGAGCGACCGAAAATGAGCACTGCCACTTGGATCCGGCTCTTTTCGTAGTTAACTTCTTCGACAGTGCCGTTGAAATCAGCGAACGGACCGTCTGTAACACGAACAACCTCACCTGGCTCGAACAACGTCTTCGGCTTAGGCTTGTCGCTACCGTCAGCAACGCGACGCAGAATTGCTTCCGCCTCTTTGTCAGTGATCGGCGCAGGCTTATCAGCGGTACCGCCAATGAAACCCATGACACGAGGAGTGTCCTTGACCAAGTGCCAAGTACCTTCGTTCATGTCCATCTGTACCAGCACGTAGCCAGGGAAGAACTTGCGCTCACTCTTGCGCTTCTGACCATTCCGCATTTCAACCACTTCTTCAGTGGGAACCAGAATTTCGCCGAAGCCATCTTCCATGCCTGCCAGCTTTACGCGCTCCAGCAAAGAGCGCATAACATGCTTCTCGTAACCCGAGTAAGCATGCACAACGTACCAACGCTTAGCCACGGGACACCCTTAGCCAACAATCAAGGAAACAAGCCAGCCGAGCAGGGAATCAAGCCCCCACAACAGCAACGCCATAACCAGAACGACAGCCACGACAATCAATGTGGTCTGTGTGGTTTCTTGGCGAGTCGGCCAAACGACTTTACGAATTTCGGTGCGAGCTTCCTTTACCAGGACCGCGAAAGACTTGCCTTTAGCGGTCTGCAGACCTACAAAGGCAGCTACAGCAGCAAGGGCAAGCAAAGCGAGAACGCGGTACAGGATCGGCAAAGCAGAATAGTACTGATTGCCAACAACGCCTACGACCACCAAGGCGACTACGGCGAGCCACTTGAACAGATCGAAACGAGAGCTTTGAGCTTCAGCCTTAGGAGTCATCTATGAAGATCCTGTGAAAAGAAAGCCAGACACACCACGTGAATCTGGCAGGTCAGGAGGGAATCGAACCCCCAACCTACGGTTTTGGAGACCGTCGCTCTGCCAATTGAGCTACTGACCTAAAACAAAATCAGGCCGACCATTATGCAGGCCCGAAAAAGACTTTACAACAACCAACCCCAACAGACTTGAAATCAACTGACAACCAACGCCAGAAACAACATGATACAAGCCGAGGCAGCCGTTAAAACAAAGGCAGATATTTTCATATCTGCCTTGTTATATGGAGCTCTTGAGCGGATTTGAACCGCTGACCTCACCCTTACCAAGGGTGTGCTCTACCAACTGAGCTACAAGAGCAAAACACCGTGCACAACCTGCAAACTTGGAGCGGGTAGCGGGAATCGAACCCGCATCATCAGCTTGGAAGGCTGAGGTTCTACCACTAAACTATACCCGCGGAGCTTGCAGCTCACGCTAAAATGGTGGAGGGGGAAGGATTCGAACCTTCGAAGTCGTAGACGTCAGATTTACAGTCTGATCCCTTTGGCCGCTCGGGAACCCCTCCTAAGCGAGCCGGCATTTTACATCACGCCGACCTTCTGTCAAGCATTTTCTCATTTAAATTATGAGGTTAGCTGCATTGACGTCGCTTCCCACCAAAGCCTCTGAAGGTCTTCACTGCGAAGCGGGCGCCATTCTATGCAAACTATTCGAGAGTTGCAATGCCTTCGCACAGCATTATTTTGTGTTTTAACTCATTGAATTCCTTAGTAAGGTTTTCAAAGGGCAGATCATCCGCCAAGCGCCTGCTTTCAGGGGCCACTCGAAGCCAGTAACCGCTGGCCTCAGGCATGTTCAGCAATTGCACCTTGACCTTTATATCCAGGCTGGTGAGGCGCTGCTCGACAGCTTGCGCCTGACGCTGATCGGTAAATCCTCCGATGTACAGACAGGAATTTTGCGTGTCGGGCGTTTTTGCACGGTCTCTTCGAGCCATCGTTTCGGAAGACTCGCTCAGCAATCGTATGTCCTGCTGGGAGCCACGATAAAGGCTCAGAGGGGTGACGTCCTTGGCGCGCAATGGCGCCTCTTGCTGATGCCATATGTAATAAAAGACGTTGAGGATCAGTAGAAGCAGGAACAGCCAACGCATAAACACCTCATAACAACGGACATGCCATCGCCAGACCAATAAATACCAGATCAGGAACAAGCCGCGCCTGCGGCACAGCGTCGAACACCAGGTCAGCATCTCCACCGGTCAGGAACACCGTGAAGTCATCTCCCCAATAACTTCTGGCAAGCTCGACCTGTGTCAACACAAACCCCCTTAGCATCAGTGTACAGCCACGCTCGACCGCCTCGGCGGTTGTACGTCCAGGCGTTAGACGTTCCAGAGCACGCTCAGCAGCAGCATCGTCGTAGCGTATCTTGCGGGTATGCGTGCGCAGCTGGTTGCGCATAAGAGGCAGACCTGGGCAAATGAAACCTCCCAAGTGTTCGCCATCGGCATCGATAAAATCGGCAGTCGCCGCAGTGCCAAAATCCAGCACCAGGCAAGCGCCTGACGCCAACTTGTACCCACCAAGGATCGCCAGCCAACGATCAAGGCCAAGCCGTTCGAAATCGTCATAGCCATTGCGAACGCCCGCCATCTGCGCAGCCGATGTCGCGCACGAAACAGTGATGCCAAAAGCCTGGACCAATGTCTCGACCAGCTTGTTTGTTTCCTCCAGCGCACGAACGCTCACCAGCCGGCAACGGGTGAGCGACATATCTGGCACCGCATTCAGGCTTTCAATCAATGCGAGATTCGAACCGACAACGCCCTCCGCCACGGCGGCCACCCTGTCGGCACCCAGCACTCGCCATTTGATAAAGCTATTCCCACAGTCGAGTTCAAGAATCATCACGCAACCTCAGGCTTAGCTCACCGCCGCTGTAAGTTTTCTCAACACCGTCAACGCTCAAGCGCAACGCACCTTGACGGTCAACACCGAGTACCACCCCATCAATACGACTCACACCGGCGATAAGCGATACCGCTCGCCCTTGCCATGCATGATTGCTCTCCCACTCCTCCTGGAGAGCTGAAAAGCCAGACTCCCTGTGCCGATCCAGGTAGCGCTGGAGCTGCAAGCTGACTCGGGCCACCAAGGCATTACGATCAGCAGCAGAACCCGTCTCAAGCTGTACCGACGTCCATTGCTGGTCAACCTCGGCCTTCTGCATATTCACGTTGATGCCGATGCCGACAACCACGTGACAGATGTCTGCCGGATCCCCCACCAACTCCAGCAATATTCCAGCAATCTTCTTCTGCCCGACCAGTACGTCGTTTGGCCATTTCAAGACTGCGCCCTGCACACCCGACTCTCGCAAAGCCTGGATGACCGCCAAACCCACCACAAGACTCAAGCCCTCCAATTGCCCGAGGCCATCCTCAATACGCAGCACGAGACTGTAATAGATGTTTTGGGCGAATGGACTGACCCACTTTCGGCCACGCCTGCCCCGGCCGGCTGTTTGCTGCTCAGCCAATACCAGAACCGGCGCGGCTTGCGCGGCACCCACCAAGCGCAACGCCTCAGCGTTGGTGGAATCAATCGAGTCATGAATGTGGATAGGCCACGGCAACGAAGGCACACTTCGCGTAATTTCTTCTGCATTCAAAAATACCAGCGGCGCTGCTAGCTGGTATCCCTTACCACGCACCTTATGAATAGGTAGATTCAATTCAGCCTCGAGAAGCTGGAGCTGCTTCCACACGGCACTGCGGCTAACGCCCAGGGCGGCACCCAACGCCTCCCCGGAATGGAATCGGCCATCTTTCAGAAGTTCTAACAGCGTAAGCATGCAAGTATCGCCTCACAATGAGGCACGCATAATAGCCATGCGAAGAGGCATTGCATAGAAAGGCCGCACATCCCCAGCCGGAGATATATACCCCTGGCACTTTTCGACCGCCCAAAACAAAACCCCATCTGCTTTCGCAAATGGGGTTTCGGAATTTAATCTTGACGATGACCTACTCTCACATGGGGAAACCCCACACTACCATCGGCGATGCATCGTTTCACTACTGAGTTCGGGATGGGATCAGGTGGTTCCAATGCTCTATGGTCGTCAAGAAATTCGGGTACTGAGTCGTGGCCATGTGGCCTCGCTTCAGCAAATTGGGTATGCGATAGGTTTCGGTGTTTTGCGAGCCTCGAACTTTCGGTTCATTGCGTCTTCACACACCGCAATCTGGTTGCTCTGGATTAAAGAGCCGACGCAAATTGCTTGGGTGTTATATGGTCAAGCCTCACGGGCAATTAGTATTGGTTAGCTCAACGCCTCACAGCGCTTACACACCCAACCTATCAACGTCGTAGTCTTCGACGGCCCTTCAGGGGACTCAAGGTCCCAGTGAGATCTCATCTTGAGGCTAGTTTCCCGCTTAGATGCTTTCAGCGGTTATCTATTCCGAACATAGCTACCCGGCAATGCCACTGGCGTGACAACCGGAACACCAGAGGTTCGTCCACTCCGGTCCTCTCGTACTAGGAGCAGCCCCTCTCAAATCTCAAACGTCCACGGCAGATAGGGACCGAACTGTCTCACGACGTTCTAAACCCAGCTCGCGTACCACTTTAAATGGCGAACAGCCATACCCTTGGGACCGGCTTCAGCCCCAGGATGTGATGAGCCGACATCGAGGTGCCAAACACCGCCGTCGATATGAACTCTTGGGCGGTATCAGCCTGTTATCCCCGGAGTACCTTTTATCCGTTGAGCGATGGCCCTTCCATACAGAACCACCGGATCACTAAGACCTACTTTCGTACCTGCTCGACGTGTCTGTCTCGCAGTCAAGCGCGCTTTTGCCTTTATACTCTACGACCGATTTCCGACCGGTCTGAGCGCACCTTCGTACTCCTCCGTTACTCTTTAGGAGGAGACCGCCCCAGTCAAACTACCCACCATACACTGTCCTCGATCCGGATAACGGACCTGAGTTAGAACCTCAAAGTTGCCAGGGTGGTATTTCAAGGTTGGCTCCACGCGAACTGGCGTCCACGCTTCAAAGCCTCCCACCTATCCTACACAAGCAAATTCAAAGTCCAGTGCAAAGCTATAGTAAAGGTTCACGGGGTCTTTCCGTCTAGCCGCGGATACACTGCATCTTCACAGCGATTTCAATTTCACTGAGTCTCGGGTGGAGACAGCGCCGCCATCGTTACGCCATTCGTGCAGGTCGGAACTTACCCGACAAGGAATTTCGCTACCTTAGGACCGTTATAGTTACGGCCGCCGTTTACCGGGGCTTCGATCAAGAGCTTCGCGTTAGCTAACCCCATCAATTAACCTTCCGGCACCGGGCAGGCGTCACACCCTATACGTCCACTTTCGTGTTTGCAGAGTGCTGTGTTTTTAATAAACAGTCGCAGCGGCCTGGTATCTTCGACCGGCATGAGCTTACGGAGCAAGTCCTTCACCCTCACCGGCGCACCTTCTCCCGAAGTTACGGTGCCATTTTGCCTAGTTCCTTCACCCGAGTTCTCTCAAGCGCCTTGGTATTCTCTACCCAACCACCTGTGTCGGTTTGGGGTACGGTTCCTGGTTACCTGAAGCTTAGAAGCTTTTCTTGGAAGCATGGCATCAACCACTTCGTCGTCTAAAAGACAACTCGTCATCAGCTCTCGGCCTTAAGATCCCGGATTTACCTAAGATCTCAGCCTACCACCTTAAACTTGGACAACCAACGCCAAGCTGGCCTAGCCTTCTCCGTCCCTCCATCGCAATAACCAGAAGTACAGGAATATTAACCTGTTTTCCATCGACTACGCTTTTCAGCCTCGCCTTAGGGACCGACTAACCCTGCGTCGATTAACGTTGCGCAGGAAACCTTGGTCTTTCGGCGTGGGTGTTTTTCACACCCATTGTCGTTACTCATGTCAGCATTCGCACTTCTGATACCTCCAGCAAGCTTCTCAACTCACCTTCACAGGCTTACAGAACGCTCCTCTACCGCATCACTTACGTGATACCCGTAGCTTCGGTGTATGGTTTGAGCCCCGTTACATCTTCCGCGCAGGCCGACTCGACTAGTGAGCTATTACGCTTTCTTTAAAGGGTGGCTGCTTCTAAGCCAACCTCCTAGCTGTCTAAGCCTTCCCACATCGTTTCCCACTTAACCATAACTTTGGGACCTTAGCTGACGGTCTGGGTTGTTTCCCTTTTCACGACGGACGTTAGCACCCGCCGTGTGTCTCCCATGCTCGGCACTTGTAGGTATTCGGAGTTTGCATCGGTTTGGTAAGTCGGGATGACCCCCTAGCCGAAACAGTGCTCTACCCCCTACAGTGATACATGAGGCGCTACCTAAATAGCTTTCGAGGAGAACCAGCTATCTCCGAGCTTGATTAGCCTTTCACTCCGATCCACAGGTCATCCGCTAACTTTTCAACGGTAGTCGGTTCGGTCCTCCAGTTAGTGTTACCCAACCTTCAACCTGCCCATGGATAGATCGCCCGGTTTCGGGTCTATTCCCAGCGACTAGACGCCCTATTAAGACTCGCTTTCGCTACGCCTCCCCTATTCGGTTAAGCTCGCCACTGAAAATAAGTCGCTGACCCATTATACAAAAGGTACGCAGTCACCTAACAAAGTAGGCTCCCACTGCTTGTACGCATACGGTTTCAGGATCTATTTCACTCCCCTCTCCGGGGTTCTTTTCGCCTTTCCCTCACGGTACTAGTTCACTATCGGTCAGTCAGTAGTATTTAGCCTTGGAGGATGGTCCCCCCATATTCAGACAAAGTTTCTCGTGCTCCGTCCTACTCGATTTCATGACTAAGAGATTTTCGCGTACAGGGCTATCACCCACTATGGCCGCACTTTCCAGAGCGTTCCGCTAATCTCAAAGCCACTTAAGGGCTAGTCCCCGTTCGCTCGCCACTACTAAGGGAATCTCGGTTGATTTCTTTTCCTCAGGGTACTTAGATGTTTCAGTTCCCCTGGTTCGCTCCATACACCTATGTATTCAGTGTAAGGTAACCATCTTATGATGGCTGGGTTCCCCCATTCAGACATCTCCGGATCAAAGTCTGTTTGCCGACTCCCCGAAGCTTTTCGCAGGCTACCACGTCTTTCATCGCCTCTGACTGCCAAGGCATCCACCGTATGCGCTTCTTCACTTGACCATATAACCCCAAGCAATCTGGTTATACTGTGAAGACAACATTCGCCGAAAATTCGATCATACTCAATTAAGAGCGACTCACAAATTTTACCTTAGCCTGAGCCGTTACCAGTGAAAGTAACGTTCAGTCTATCTTTCTATCACATACCCAAATTTTTAAAGAACGAACTAGTCAAAGACTAGAAATCAACATTCACCATCACAACAATGGAATGCTCATTTCTAAGCTTTCTACAAACAGAAGCAGTAGTGGTGGAGCCAAACGGGATCGAACCGTTGACCTCCTGCGTGCAAGGCAGGCGCTCTCCCAGCTGAGCTATGGCCCCGTATTTCTACAGGCGTTTCCCACACAAAATTGGTGGGTCTGGGCAGATTCGAACTGCCGACCTCACCCTTATCAGGGGTGCGCTCTAACCAACTGAGCTACAGACCCAATTTCGGGCTGCTTCTTTTCGTCTTCTTCAATGAATCAAGCAATTCGTGTGGGAACTTATGGAGCAGCTGATGTCGTCGATTAAGGAGGTGATCCAGCCGCAGGTTCCCCTACGGCTACCTTGTTACGACTTCACCCCAGTCATGAATCACACCGTGGTAACCGTCCTCCCGAAGGTTAGACTAGCTACTTCTGGTGCAACCCACTCCCATGGTGTGACGGGCGGTGTGTACAAGGCCCGGGAACGTATTCACCGCGACATTCTGATTCGCGATTACTAGCGATTCCGACTTCACGCAGTCGAGTTGCAGACTGCGATCCGGACTACGATCGGTTTTCTGGGATTAGCTCCACCTCGCGGCTTGGCAACCCTCTGTACCGACCATTGTAGCACGTGTGTAGCCCAGGCCGTAAGGGCCATGATGACTTGACGTCATCCCCACCTTCCTCCGGTTTGTCACCGGCAGTCTCCTTAGAGTGCCCACCATAACGTGCTGGTAACTAAGGACAAGGGTTGCGCTCGTTACGGGACTTAACCCAACATCTCACGACACGAGCTGACGACAGCCATGCAGCACCTGTCTCAATGTTCCCGAAGGCACCAATCCATCTCTGGAAAGTTCATTGGATGTCAAGGCCTGGTAAGGTTCTTCGCGTTGCTTCGAATTAAACCACATGCTCCACCGCTTGTGCGGGCCCCCGTCAATTCATTTGAGTTTTAACCTTGCGGCCGTACTCCCCAGGCGGTCAACTTAATGCGTTAGCTGCGCCACTAAGAGCTCAAGGCTCCCAACGGCTAGTTGACATCGTTTACGGCGTGGACTACCAGGGTATCTAATCCTGTTTGCTCCCCACGCTTTCGCACCTCAGTGTCAGTGTTGGTCCAGGTGGTCGCCTTCGCCACTGGTGTTCCTTCCTATATCTACGCATTTCACCGCTACACAGGAAATTCCACCACCCTCTACCACACTCTAGTCAGTCAGTTTTGAATGCAGTTCCCAGGTTGAGCCCGGGGATTTCACATCCAACTTAACAAACCACCTACGCGCGCTTTACGCCCAGTAATTCCGATTAACGCTTGCACCCTCTGTATTACCGCGGCTGCTGGCACAGAGTTAGCCGGTGCTTATTCTGTCGGTAACGTCAAAACAATCACGTATTAGGTAACTGCCCTTCCTCCCAACTTAAAGTGCTTTACAATCCGAAGACCTTCTTCACACACGCGGCATGGCTGGATCAGGCTTTCGCCCATTGTCCAATATTCCCCACTGCTGCCTCCCGTAGGAGTCTGGACCGTGTCTCAGTTCCAGTGTGACTGATCATCCTCTCAGACCAGTTACGGATCGTCGCCTTGGTGAGCCATTACCTCACCAACTAGCTAATCCGACCTAGGCTCATCTGATAGCGCAAGGCCCGAAGGTCCCCTGCTTTCTCCCGTAGGACGTATGCGGTATTAGCGTCCGTTTCCGAACGTTATCCCCCACTACCAGGCAGATTCCTAGGCATTACTCACCCGTCCGCCGCTCTCAAGAGAAGCAAGCTTCTCTCTACCGCTCGACTTGCATGTGTTAGGCCTGCCGCCAGCGTTCAATCTGAGCCATGATCAAACTCTTCAGTTCAAACATCTTTGGGTTTTTAAGAAACCCTAAACTTGGCTCAGCAATCGTTGGTTACATCTTTGATTTCTCGCGGAGTAACTTGTGATGCTGATAATCTTGTTGACTATCAGTCTGACTCCACAAGCACCCACACGAATTGCTTGATTCAGTTGTTAAAGAGCGGTTGGTTAAGAGCTATTCGTCTCAACCGAGGCGCGCATTCTACAGCAGCCTCATTTGCTGTCAAGCGGTTATTTTCAGAAGTTTTCGAAGATTTCTTCAACAACTTCAACCACTTGCGCTTGCGATCTCTCGTAAGCGGGAGGCGAATTCTACAGCGTTACACGCTGCTGTCAACACCTCTTTTTCAACTTCCTTTTGGCTTCGATGAACTGAAGCAACCTGCTGCCGAAAACTACTTAACTCATTGTTTACCAAGGAGTTTTCCGTTTCGACTGCGCCGGAAGTGGGGCGAATTATAGAGCGATATAATTCGCCGTCAAGCTCTAATTAACGACTTATTCGGATTTGAGCGTGATACGCGCAAATGCCTTCTTTCCCGCCTGGCAAACGTGAGTCGCACCCAGCTCGTATATAAAGGTGCGATCAACCACCTCGCCATCTATACGCACGCCACCCGAGCCGAGAAGGTCACGGGCAACCGCCGAGTTCTTCACCAGTCCCGCCTTATTAAGGACACCCGCGATCGGCATTGCCTCTGCCGCCGTCAACTCGATCTCCGGCAGATCGTCCGGCAACTCGCCATCCTTCATACGATTACCGGCCGCACGGTGAGCGTTGGCCGCAGCCTCTTCACCATGAAAGCGCGCCACGATCTCTTCGGCCAGCTTGATCTTCACATCACGCGGGTTGGCACCTGCCTCCACATCAGCACGCAACGCATTGATCTCATCCATCGAGCGGAAGCTCAGCAACTCGAAGTAACGCCACATCAACGAGTCCGGAATGGAAACCAGTTTGCCGTACATCACGCCCGGCGCTTCCTGGATGCCGACATAGTTGCCCAGCGACTTGGACATCTTCTTGACGCCGTCCAACCCCTCCAGCAACGGCATGGTCAAAATGCACTGAGCTTCCTGCCCATAGGCACGCTGCAGCTCACGCCCCATCAACAGGTTGAACTTCTGATCCGTCCCGCCCAGCTCGACGTCTGCGCGCAAAGCCACCGAGTCGTACCCCTGAACCAACGGGTAAAGAAACTCGTGGATCGCGATCGGCTGGTTGGTGGAGTAGCGCTTGTCGAAGTCGTCACGCTCGAGCATGCGCGCGACGGTATATTGCGACGTCAGGCGAATGAAGTCCGCCGGCCCCATCTGGTCCATCCAAGTGGAGTTGAATGCCACCTCGGTTTTGGCCGGATCAAGGATTTTGAATACCTGGGTCTTGTAGGTCTCGGCATTGTCGAGCACTTGCTCGCGAGTCAGCGGCGGACGCGTTGCGCTCTTGCCGCTCGGGTCGCCGATCATCCCGGTGAAGTCACCTATAAGGAAGATGACTTGATGACCCAGTTCCTGGAACTGACGCAGCTTATTAATAAGCACGGTATGGCCAAGGTGCAGATCCGGCGCGGTTGGGTCAAAGCCGGCCTTAATACGCAGGGGCTGGCCACGCTTGAGCTTTTCGACCAGCTCAGCTTCGACCAACAGTTCTTCCGCACCACGTTTTATCAGCGCTAGCTGCTCTTCAACCGACTTCATAACAGACCCGCAAGGCTCAGATTCAAAAGGGAACCAACCATACAAGATCAGGGACTAATTACAAGTTTTGCCCTGCGCACGGACACCATTGCGCAAGCCCAGCGTTCGCGAGCTTGCGCCACAGATGATTTGGTTATATTTTATACAGTTATTTCATCTTCATCATGTCATTCATCTTTTCCATTTCATCTTCAAAGTCAAAATACCTATGACCACTGAACCGTCTAAAGCGCCGCCGCTTTACCCGAAGACCCACCTGCTCGCCGCAAGTGGTATCGCCGCCCTTCTCAGCCTGGCACTCCTGGTATTCCCTTCCAGTGACGTAGAAGCCAAACGAACATCCCTAAGCCTCGACCTGGAAAGCCCTGTTGAGCAACTGACACAAGATCAAGACGCTTCCGACGCGCAACAAGCCACAAATACCCCTGCTGAGTCTCCGTTCGCACAGATTGAAAACACGCCTGAAGAGACTCAGGAAGCCGCCCAGGAAAAGCCCGCAGCAGTTGCAGCCAAGAGTCCTCAGCACCGCGAAGTGATCGTGAGTAAAGGCGACACGCTGTCAACGCTATTCGAAAAGGTCGGATTGCCTGCCGCTACCGTCAATGACGTCCTGGCCACCGATAAGCAAGCCAAGCAATTCACCCAGCTCAAACATGGGCAGAAGCTTGAGTTCGAACTGACGCCCGATGGCCAGTTGAACAACCTGCACACCAATATCAATGACCTGGAAAGCATCAGCCTGAGCAAAGGCGCAAAGGGTTTTGCCTTCAATCGCAT
Source organism: Pseudomonas sp. R2-37-08W (assembly GCF_003851705.1). Classification (NCBI taxonomy): domain Bacteria; kingdom Pseudomonadati; phylum Pseudomonadota; class Gammaproteobacteria; order Pseudomonadales; family Pseudomonadaceae; genus Pseudomonas; species Pseudomonas sp. R2-37-08W. The sequence continues at coordinate 5,219,808 of NZ_CP027728.1, forward strand.
CACCACCAAACCGGTCATGCGCTCAGCCTACGTACACGGCGTGATCAATAGCTCGCTGTCGCAATCCGCCGCCCGCGCGGGCCTGTCCCACAGCATGACCATGGACATGGCCAGCGTATTTGGCTACGACATCGACTTCGCCCAGGACATTCGCCAGGGTGACGAATTCGATGTGATCTACGAACAGAAAGTTGCCAACGGCAAAGTGGTCGGCACTGGCAACATCCTTTCTGCGCGCTTCACCAACCGCGGCAAAACCTACACCGCAGTGCGCTACACCAACAAACAGGGCAACAGCAGTTACTACACCGCTGATGGCAACAGCATGCGCAAGGCGTTCATCCGCACACCGGTGGACTTCGCTCGTATTAGCTCGCGCTTCTCCATGGGTCGCAAGCATCCAATTCTGAACAAAATCCGCGCTCACAAAGGTGTCGACTATGCCGCTCCCCGTGGCACGCCAATCAAGGCAGCTGGCGACGGTAAGGTTCTGTTGGCCGGGCGTCGCGGTGGTTACGGCAACACAGTGATCATTCAGCACGGCAACACCTACCGTACGCTGTATGGCCACATGCAAGGGTTTGCCAAGGGCGTCAAAACCGGTGGCAACGTGAAGCAGGGGCAAGTGATCGGTTACATCGGCACGACCGGCCTGTCCACCGGGCCGCACTTGCATTATGAATTCCAGGTCAACGGAGTACACGTTGATCCATTGGGCCAGAAACTCCCGATGGCCGACCCGATCGCCAAAGCAGAACGCGCGCGCTTCATGCAACAAAGCCAGCCACTGATGGCCCGTATGGATCAGGAGCGCTCCACCCTGCTGGCTTCGGCGAAGCGTTAAGGCATGCCGCGTTATATCGGTGTGATGTCCGGGACCAGTCTCGATGGCCTGGATATCGCCCTTATCGAACAAGATTCGGCGATCAGTCTGATCGCCACCCATTACATCCCCATGCCTGCCCCTCTGCGCGCCGAGCTGCTAAGCCTGTGCGCCAGCGGCCCGGATGAGATCGCCCGTTCGGCAATCGCCCAGCAATCCTGGGTGACACTCGCCGCTCAAGGCATCCGCGCTTTGCTGGACCAGCAAAACCTCACACCCCAGGACATCCGCGCGATTGGCAGCCATGGGCAGACCATCCGCCATGAACCTGCCCGAGGTTTTACGGTACAGATCGGCAATCCTGCGTTGCTCACCGAGCTGACTGGCATCACGGTGGTCAGTGACTTCCGCAGCCGCGACGTAGCCGCAGGCGGTCAGGGCGCACCCTTGGTACCTGCCTTCCACGAGGCGCTGTTCGGTGAAAGTACCGGCAAGCGTGCGGTGTTGAATGTCGGCGGTTTCAGCAACCTGAGCCTGATAGAAACCGGCAGGCCGGTATCGGGCTTCGACTGCGGCCCGGGTAATGTCTTGCTGGACGCGTGGATTCATCATCAACGCGGCGAACACTTTGATCGTGACGGGCAATGGGCAGCAAGCGGCAAGGTTCAGCCGCAGCTACTCAACACGCTGCTCAGCGACCCTTTTTTCGCGACCAAAGGCCCGAAAAGTACCGGCCGGGAAGTTTTCAATCTGCGTTGGCTGCAGCAACATCTCGACGGGTTGCCAGCGTTTCTTCCCGAGGACGTGCAAGCCACATTGCTGGAGCTGACCAGCCTGACCATCGTCGAATCCCTGCAAAGCGCCCAACCTCAGACAGAAACCCTGTTGATATGCGGCGGCGGCGCCCACAACGGGACGCTGATGAATCGATTGGCCGCGCTGCTACCGTCCACACAGGTCAGTAGCACCGCGCTCTATGGCGTAGACCCGGACTGGGTGGAAGCCATGGCCTTCGCCTGGCTGGCCCACTGCTGCCTGGAAGGCATCGCCGCGAACCGCCCTAGCGTCACGGGTGCTCGCGGGCTGCGCGTGCTGGGCGCGATCTACCCGGCCTGATCTCCAGGCAGCAAAACGCCGCTTGGCCGATAAAAGCCAAGCGGCGTTTTTTTATGCGTGCAAATCAGGCTTCGATCAGATCGAGAACGACGACCCGCAACCACAGGTCGTCGTAGCGTTAGGGTTCTTGATCACGAAACGCGACCCCTCGAGCCCTTCCTGGTAATCCACTTCAGCACCCGCCAGGTATTGGAAGCTCATCGGATCAACGACCAGGCTCACGCCCTCGCGCTCAACGATGGTGTCATCATCGGCCACATCTTCATCGAAGGTAAAACCGTACTGAAACCCTGAACAACCGCCGCCCGTAACGAATACGCGCAGCTTCAAGCGATCATTACCCTCTTCATCGACCAGGCTCTTCACCTTGTGCGCAGCACCGTGGGTGAATTGCAAAGCCGTGGGGGTGAAGGATTCAACGCTCATGCTGATAATCTCCCGGCGTAGCGCCGCCATATGCGTAATGGCCGGTATTATCCGCTTCTCCTAGAAAAGCGGTCAACTATTGTTACGGTATATCAATCTGCGTTGCACCCCGTAAAAATACAAAAGGCCCGACTTACGGGCCTTTTGCGCATCAGGGCGACGCCTTACGGCAACATGCCCGCATGGGACAAGCCCAGCTTCTCATCCAGACCAAACAGGATGTTCATGTTCTGCACCGCCTGGCCCGATGCGCCCTTGACCAGGTTATCGATCACCGACAGCACCACCACCAGGTCGCCATCCTGCGGACGATGCACCGCAATCCGGCACACGTTGGCGCCCCGCACGCTACGAGTTTCCGGATGGCTGCCCGCCGGCATCACATCGACGAACGGTTCGTTGGCATAACGCTTTTCGAACAATGCCTGCAGGTCTACCGAGCGATCGACAACGGTCGCGTACAACGTGGAGTGGATCCCACGGATCATCGGCGTCAGGTGCGGTACGAAGGTCAGGCCCACGTCCTTACCCGCAGCACGGCGCAGCCCCTGGCGGATTTCAGGCAGGTGACGATGCCCTTTGACTGCATAGGCTTTCATGCTTTCCGAGGTTTCGGAGTACAGCGAGCCCACTGCGGCTCCACGACCAGCACCGCTGACGCCCGACTTGCAGTCCGCGATCAGACGCGAAGCATCCGCCAAGCCGGCTTCCAGCAGCGGCAGGAAACCCAGCTGGGTCGCAGTCGGATAGCAACCCGGCACCGCGATCAGGCGGGCTTGCTTGATCTGCTCACGATTGACTTCCGGCAAGCCGTACACCGCCTCCTCCAGTAACTCTGGCGCGCCGTGGGGCTGGCCGTACCACTTGGCCCACTCATCGGCATCTTGCAGGCGGAAGTCCGCCGACAGATCGATAACCTTGGTGCCCGCCGCCAACAGCTCGCCGGCCAACGCGTGCGCAACCCCGTGAGGCGTGGCGAAGAACACCACATCGCAGGCGCCCAACGTCTTGATGTCCGGCACGCTGAAGGCCAGGCCGTCGTAGTGGCCTCGCAGGTTCGGGTACATATCGGCCACGGCCAGGCCAGCCTCGGAGCGTGAAGTGATGACCACCACCTCAGCCTGCGGATGCTGAGCCAACAGACGCAGCAATTCGACACCGGTGTAACCCGTGCCGCCGACGATACCGACCTTGACCATAAACCTGCCCTCAACGAACCCACTGGAAAGCCGTCGATAATAGGGGCCGTATCGCCCTGCGACAACCGCCAACGTGACGTACGGGCGCATGAGCTACTACTATCTTCGCTACCGTGAACCTGGGAATTACTAAAAATGCTCTATCTATGGGTCAAAGCCTTCCATATCGTCAGCGTCGTCTGCTGGTTTGCCGGGTTGTTCTACCTGCCACGCCTGTTTGTCTACCACGCCCAAAGTGAAGACACCGTCAGCAAGGAGCGCTTCAGCGTCATGGAGCGCAAGCTGTACCGGGGCATCATGGGCCCGGCGATGGTTGCCACGCTGGTCTTCGGCATCTGGTTGCTGGTGCTCAACCCCGGTATCTTCCAATCGGGCGCGTGGATCCACGCCAAACTCACCCTGGTCGTCCTGCTGATCGGCTACCACCACATGTGTGGCGCGCAGGTAAAACGCTTCGCCCGTGGCGAAAACACCCGCAGCCATGTCTTTTATCGGTGGTTCAATGAAGTGCCCGTTCTGATATTGCTGGCGGTCGTAATTCTGGTCGTGGTCAAACCGTTTTAACGTCATTACCCGGGGAACCTCCAATGTCGCTGCCCGCCCTGCTTGAACAACGTCTGCGCCTGCCTGTGGTGGCTGCGCCGATGTTCCTGATTTCCAACCCGCAACTGGTGCTGGCCTGCTGCCGCAACGGGGTCGTCGGCAGTTTCCCGGCACTCAATCAACGCGAAAGCAGCGGCTTCAGGGCCTGGCTGGAGGAAATCGAAGCCGGCCTGGCGCTGTTGGATAACCCAGCGCCCTATGCCGTCAACCTGATCGTGCACAACAGTAACCCACGACTGGCGGCCGACCTGGCGATCTGCGTCGAGCACAAAGTGCCCATCGTTATCACCAGCCTCGGTGCGGTGAAGGAACTGGTCGATGCCGTGCACAGCTACGGCGGCCTGGTGTTTCATGACGTAACTACTCGTCGCCATGCCGAAAAAGCCGCTGAAGCAGGCGTAGACGGCCTGATCGCGGTCGCTGCCGGCGCGGGCGGTCACGCCGGCACCTGGAGCCCGTTCGCGCTGATTGCCGAGATACGCCAGTTCTTCGACAAAACCCTGTTGCTGGCCGGCTGTCTCAACCACGGTCGGGAGATTCTCGCCGCCCAAGTGCTTGGCGCGGACCTGGCGTATTTCGGCACGCGCTTTATCGGCACCACCGAAAGCCATGCCCCGGATGCGTATAAAGAGATGCTGCTCACAGCGCGCGCCGCCGACATAGTGCACACTCCGGCTGTTTCCGGCGTACCTGCAAGCTTTATGCGCCAGAGCCTGGAAAACGCCGGTTTTGATCTCGCAGCCCTTCAAGGCAAAGGTGAGGTCAACCTCGGCTCCAAGCTCAAACCGTTGAGTGATGAGGCCAAAGCATGGAAGACTGTATGGTCTGCCGGCCAAGGCGTCGGTGAGATCACTGATTTGCCGAGCGTGGATGAACTCGTCGCGCGACTGGATGCGCAATACCGCCAGGCACGCGAAAGCGCGGCACAATTGCGCTGGCCACGTTGAACCAAATACCAGGCCTGCCAATTGGGCAGCCTGCATACCCCTCCCCTGATCAAGTGACAAGGATGCCCGCATGAGCGACAGCCGTTTCAAGATTGTGTTCGACGGAGCCTTGCGCCCGGGTGTCGAAAGCACCACCGCCAAACTGAACCTCGCCGAGCTGTTCAAGAGCGATGTCGAAGCGATCGAAAAGCTTTTCACCGGCCGCCCGGTCGCGCTCAAGCGCGATCTGTCCCGCGCCGATGCCGACACCTACCTCACCGCCTTGCAAAACGCCGGCGTCGAGGCACGTATCGAAGCCGAACAACCCGTAGCTTTCAGCCTTGCCGAAACCCACGAAACAGGCGCATCGGCCTCGGACTTCTCGCACACCGCCGCATCGCCTTACGCACCGCCACGCGCTGCGGTCGGTGATAACTTGCCCGAGTACGCCACGCTCAAGGTCTTCACTATCCACGGGCGTATCGGTCGCCTGCGCTATCTCGCCTGGACGCTGGCACTGACCGTCGCGATGCTTGTGGCTGCAGGCATCATCAGCACCGTGGGTTTCGCGGTGGCCACTGCCTCGCCAACGATCGCGATCATTCTCGGTTCGCTGCTGGGCTTTGCACTGTTCGTTGCGCTCGTCGTGGTAAGCGTGCAAATCGGCGTGCAGCGCCTGCACGACCTGGGCTGGTCTGGCTGGCTGTACTTGCTGAACCTGGTTCCGCTGGTGAACAGCGTGTTCCCTCTGTTGCTGCTGGTACTGCCGGGTAACACTGGCGCCAACCAGTACGGTGCGCCCCCACCGCGCAACTCCACAGCGGTTAAAATCCTGGCTTCGTTGTGGCTGGCGTTTATCCCGTTGATGCTCATCGTCGTGGTCACCCTGGGCATGAACGGCTACCTGGATCAACTCGAAGCCAACATGGGCAGCAGCTATGAAAGCAGCTCCCTGAGCACCGATGAAGATGCCGACCAGAGCGGCATCGTTGATGAAGACGCCGCGCAAAGTGCTGACGACGCGGCCGAACCTGTAGACTCTCCAGAACAGTGAAGAAACGCCCGCCGCCTGTGATGCCTCTGTCACAGGCCGGCGGCGTTGCGATGGAGAAAGGCATGACCCGTTACGCTCTGATCACCGGTGCCTCCAGCGGTATCGGCCTGGCTTTGGCCGAAGCCCTGGCCCGACGTGGCCGCAGCTTGATTCTGGTGGCCCGCCAGCGTGATCAGTTGGAAAGCATTGCGATCGAATTGACTCAGCGTTTCGGCGTCGAGGTGCTGTTTCGCGCCTGTGACCTTGGCGAGCCGCTGCGGTTGTCGGGTTTTTTGCTGGAACTCGAAGAAGGTGAACGGCAGATCGACCTGCTGGTCAACTGCGCCGGTATCGGCACCAGCGGGCCGTTCCTGGCCCAGGACTGGATGACCGAGCAGGACCTGATCGAAGTCAACGTCCTCGCCCTGACCCGCATGTGCCATGCGTTGGGCAATGCCATGGCGCTGCACGGCGGCGGGCAGATTCTCAACGTGGCCTCGGTCGCCGCCTTCCAGCCAGGCCCGTGGATGAGCAGCTACTACGCAAGCAAAGCCTATGTGCTGCATTTTTCCGAAGGCTTGCGCGAGGAACTGAAGACCTGTGGCATCAAGGTCTCGGTGCTGTGCCCAGGCCCTACGCGCACCGCCTTCTTCGGTACCGCGCAAATGGACACCGCAAAGCTCGACCGCAGCCAACAGTTGATGAGTCCCGAAGAAGTCGCGCTCTATACCGTGCGTGCGCTGGAAAAGAACAAGGCCATTATCATCCCCGGACGGCGCAACCGCTGGCTGGCATTCAGCCCACGTCTGAGCCCGCGCTGGCTGAGCCGCAAAATTGCCGGCGCCATCAACAAGGCCTATTGCCCGCGTTGACCGCTTGAGTACACTCACCTTCACTTTCACCCTGGAGAAACAGCTGTGGATACTCTGTTCACCAAGATCATCAACCGGGAAATACCCGCGAACATCATCTATGAAGATGACCAGGTCCTGGCTTTCCACGACATCGCCCCACAGGCGCCGGTCCATTTTCTGGTCATCCCGAAAAAGCCCATTCGCACCCTCAATGACCTGACCGAAGACGACAAAGCCCTGGCCGGCCATATCCTGTTCACCGCCCAGCGCCTGGCGGTGGAACTAGGCTGCGAAAAAGGCTTCCGCGTGGTGATGAACTGCAACGAAGACGGCGGGCAGACCGTTTACCACATTCATATGCATGTGCTGGGTCAGCGCCAGATGAACTGGCCACCGGGCTGAGTGCGCAGGGGCAAATTGACTCAGCGCAAACGCGCCGTCCTCTCTTGCGGTAAACTGGCCGCCGAGATTCTTCCCGGAGGTCAGCATGACTACCCAACGTCACTACTCGCCGATTGACCGTCTGTTGCTGCAAGCCGACACGGCCATGCGTACGCTGCTGCCGTTCAGCGGCCAACCGTACCGCCCGTCACCCGCCATCGTGCAGCCGGACGCACAGATGAGCGAGACCGAGACCCGCCATGTAGCTGGCCTGATGCGCATCAACCACACCGGTGAAGTCTGTGCCCAGGCGTTGTACCAGGGCCAGGCCCTGACCGCCAAGTTACCGCAGGTACGTGCAGCGATGGAGCACGCGGCCGAGGAAGAGATCGACCACCTGGCGTGGTGCGAACAACGCATTCGCCAGCTGGGCAGTCATCCCAGCGTGCTGAACCCGCTGTTCTACGGTTTGTCGTTCGGTATCGGTGCCGCTGCCGGCCTGATCAGTGACAAGGTCAGCCTCGGTTTTGTCGCAGCCACCGAACGCCAGGTCTGCAAGCACCTGGACGAACACCTCGAACAACTGCCGACCGAGGACGGAAAGTCCCGGGCCATTCTTGAGCAGATGCGCATCGATGAAGAACATCACGCTGAAAGCGCACTGGATGCCGGCGGCTTCCGCTTTCCTGCGCCGGTGAGATTCGGCATGAGCATGCTGGCCAAAGTCATGACCAAGAGCACCTACAGAATCTGAAGCATGAAGATCATTCCCACGCTCCGCGTGGGAATGCCACCCAGGACCCCCGCGTCCCGCTTTCAGCGCAAAATCCGGCACCTGCGCAAGGGTGACGCGGAGCGTCACGAGATGCATTCCCACGCAGAGCGCGGGAACGATCAACCCAACTCGACTATTTCGTAATCATGGGTAATGGCCACACCGGCCGCGCCCAGCATGATCGACGCCGAGCAGTACTTCTCCGCCGACAGCTCGATGGCACGCTTGACCTGCGCTTCCTTCAGCGCGCGCCCCTTGACCACAAAATGCATATGGATCTTGGTAAACACCTTGGGATCTTCGGTTGCGCGTTCGGCTTCCAGGAAGGCTTCGCAGCTTTCCACGGCCTGACGGGATTTTTTCAGGATACTGACCACGTCGAAATTGCTGCAACCACCGACACCCAGCAGCAACATTTCCATCGGGCGTACGCCCAGGTTGCGGCCACCGGCTTCCGGCGGGCCGTCCATCACCACCACATGGCCACTGCCCGATTCACCGAGGAACATGGCTTCGCCCGCCCATTGGATGCGTGCCTTCATCGCCCAGACTCCACTGCTAAAAAAGGGTCGCCAGCTTAGCACAGGGCCTCGCAGCGGCAGCGCCCTGCAGGAAAACGATCAATAACAGCGTTTGCCGGTGAAATACGCTAATCGAGTCAGAATGTGTCTGGTAAGCTGGCGCCAAATCAATGGCGCATTGCCATCGTTTGTACAGCGCATATCAATGCCGGTCGCGCTGATAAAAACAAATCCAACCACATCGTGCAGTTTTTCGGGATACAACCATGGTTGCTCTTACTCCCACACCCAAGATCAAGAACCTCGACAAGCTGCTGATGCACTGCCAGCGCCGGCGTCATCCGGCCAAGCACAACATCATCTGCGCGGGCGAGCGCTCCGAAACGCTGTTCTTCATCATCAAGGGCTCGGTCACCATCCTGATCGAGGACGAAGACGGTCGCGAAATGATCATCGCCTACCTCAACACCGGGGATTTCTTCGGCGAGCTGGGGCTGTTCGAGCAGGCCGGCAAGGAGCAACAGCGCAGCGCTTGGGTGCGCACCAAGGTGGAGTGCGAAGTGGCCGAGATCAGCTATACGAAATTTCGCGAACTGGCCCAACATGATCCCGACATTCTGTATGCCCTGAGTGGGCAGATCGCCCAACGTCTGCGCGATACCACGCGCAAGGTCGGCGACCTGGCGTTCTTCGACGTGACTGGGCGTGTCGCTCGCTGCCTGCTGGAGCTGTGCAAGCAGCCAGACGCCATGACCCACCCCGACGGGATGCAGATCAAGGTCACGCGCCAGGAAATCGGGCGCATCGTGGGCTGTTCGCGGGAAATGGTGGGGCGCGTGCTCAAGGACCTGGAAGAGCGCAACTTGGTGCACGTCAAAGGCAAGACGATGGTGGTGTTCGGAACCCGTTAACCTGGCAGCAAGCCTGCCAACATCTGACGGTACAAGGTGTCGAGCCGGCTGAGCACGTCCGGCACCGGAAACACTTCGTGCAGCGCGATATGGCTCTCGGCACGCACCCGCTGTTCCAGGCCACAGGCTTGATTGAAACGATTGACCGCCGCAGCCAACTCATCGCGATCGTTATCCAGCAATAAAGCACCGTGTACCAAACCCACTGGGCGACCAGCGCTCTGCCGCCAGCGTTGGGCCGTGCCGACCATTTTCCGGCCGTTGAGATTGACGTTGTAACGACCGTCGCAGAACGCGCCGTCAATTTCGCCAATAGACGCCTCGCCGCCCAATTCAAGCAGCACGTCGCAGATTGGCTGGCACAGACGCTGGTAGCCGGTTTCGATGCGCCCTTGATCCCCCTCACTGCGCGGCGGCGCATAGACCAAGGCGATATTGGCCGTGGCGGCCGACTGCGGCACCGGCTCACCGCCGGTTTCGCGCAACAGCACCGGCCAACCGGCCTCTGCCGAGACTCGGCTGGCCGCTTCAAAAGCCGGCAATCGACTCAAACGGCGCGGCATGACCAAGGCTTGATCGTTGGGTTGCCAGAACAACAGCCCGTATTCCCGCTCACCTGCGCAGACGGCGGCCAGCAAGTCCTGCTCGGCGGCAAGGCCTGCTTGTACAGTCATCGAAACCAGCTTAGTCATCTACATTGACCTACCTGAATAAGCACAAGACCAATGTGGGAGGAGGCTTGCTCCCGATGGCGGGGTATCAGTTGTGAATCAGTCAACTGAACCACCGCTATCGGGAGCAAGCCCCCTCCCACATTTTGATCGCGTTTCAAATCGATTCAATCGAGCGTGGAACCGCTGACCACCACACCCCGCTCCGGGAAGAACAGACGCTGCAGTTCCGCCCCTGGGTTCTCGGCGCGCATGAACGTCTCGCCGACCAGGAACGAATACACCTCGCTGATCTCCATCAGCTCCACATCGGCACGGTTGACGATGCCGCTCTCGGTGATCACCAAGCGGTCACGCGGAATACGCGGCAGCAGGTCGAGGGTGGTTTCCAGGCTGACGTCGAAGGTGTGCAGGTTACGGTTGTTGACCCCCACCAGCGGTGTGTCGAGGGTCTTCAGTGCACGCTCCAACTCGTCGCCGTCGTGCACTTCGACCAATACATCCAGGCCCACACTCTTGGCTACCGCTGCCAGCTCGGCCATCTTCACGTCATCCAGGGCGGAAACGATCAGCAGCACACAATCGGCGCCCAGGGCGCGCGCTTCGACGATCTGGTAGGGATCAACCATGAAATCCTTGCGGATCACCGGCAATGTGCACGCGGCGCGCGCCTGCTGCAGGAACAGATCAGAACCCTGGAAGAAATCAACATCGGTCAGTACGGACAGGCACGTCGCCCCACCCTTTTCATAGCTGACGGCGATTTCCTGTGGCACGAAGTGCTCGCGGATCACACCTTTGCTCGGTGAGGCCTTCTTGATCTCGGCGATCACCGCCGGCTGCTTCTTCTTGGCCTGTTCGAGCAAGGCCTTGGCAAACCCTCGTGGTGCATCAGCAGCTTTTGCCAGGGCTTCCAGCTCGGCCAGGCTCACACGGGCACGGCGCTCGGCGACTTCTTCAGCCTTGCGCGCCAGGATTTTTTCCAGAACGGTCGGAACACTCATGCTTCATTCTCCATCTTGAATACGGCGGTGAATGCTCCGAGTTCTTCAAGTTTCTCGCGAGCCAGACCGGTGTGCAGCGCATCGTGGGCCAAGGCGACACCTTCCTTAAGACTATAGGCATGGTCGGCTGCGTAAAGTGCCGCGCCAGCATTGAGCACAATCATTTCCGCGGCTTTTTGACCGTTTTCGGTCTTGCGTCGCCCCAAGGCATCACGAATCAATTCAAGCGACGCCGCCGGACTTTCCACCGCCAGGCCATGCAGGCTCTGGCTCTTCATGCCCAGGTCCTCAGGCTCGACCCAATATTCTGTGACCTGGTCGTTCTTCAACTCCGCCACGAAGGTTGGCGCCGCCAGGCTGAATTCGTCCAGGCCATCTTTGGAATGCACCACCAGCACATGCTTGCTGCCCAGGCGCTGCAGCACTTCGGCCAATGGCCGGCACAACGCCTGGCTGAATACACCGACGACTTGATGCTTCACACCGGCCGGATTCGTAAGCGGGCCGAGCATATTGAACAGGGTACGCAGGCCGAGGTCCTTGCGCGGGCCGGCCGCGTGTTTCATCGCGCCGTGGTGGGATTGGGCGAACATGAAGCCAATGCCGACGCTGTCGATGCAGCGTGCCACCTGTACCGGCGTCAGGTTCAGGTAGATGCCGGCCGCTTCCAGCAGGTCCGCGCTGCCACTTTTGCCGGACACCGCGCGGTTGCCGTGCTTGGCCACGGTGCAACCCGCTGCCGCGACCACGAACGAGGACGCCGTCGATACGTTGAAGATGTTCGCACCGTCGCCGCCGGTGCCGACCACATCGACCACGCCGTCGAGGGTCTTGAGTTCGACCTTGTCCGCCAGTTCACGCATCACCGATACGGCGCCGACGATTTCGTCGATGCTTTCGCTCTTCATGCGCATGGCCATCATAAAGGCGCCGATTTGTGCGTCGGAGCACTGGCCGGTCATGATCTCGCGCATCACATCGCTCATTTCAGCGGTGCTCAGGTCCAGGTGGCCGACGATACGACCCAGGGCAGTCTTGATATCCATGGAAAGTCCTTAGCGCGTGCCGCCGCTCTGCTTGAGAAAATTGGCGAACAGCTCGTAGCCCTGCTCGGTCAGGATCGATTCAGGGTGAAACTGCACCCCTTCGATATTCAGTGTCTTGTGGCGCAGGCCCATGATCTCGTCGACCGAGCCGTCCTCCAGCTGGGTCCAGGCCGTCAGCTCCAGGCACTCGGGCAGGGTGTCGCGCTTGACAACCAACGAGTGATAACGGGTCACGGTCACGGGCAGGTTCAAGCCGTGGAACACGCCCAGATCCTTGTGGAATACCGGGCTGGTCTTGCCGTGCATCACCTGGCGCGCGCGCACCACGTCGCCGCCAAACGCCTGGCCAATGGACTGATGGCCCAGGCACACGCCAAGAATTGGCAGCTTGCCGGCAAAATACTGAATGGCTTCCAGGGAGATGCCCGCTTCGTTCGGTGTGCACGGGCCGGGCGAAACCACGATGCGTTCCGGATTCAGTGCGGCGATCTCGGCGACGGTCAGTTCGTCGTTGCGCACGACCTTGACCTCGGCACCAAGCTCGCCCAGGTACTGCACAACGTTGTAGGTAAAGGAATCGTAGTTATCAATCATCAGCAACATGTGGGTTCAAACCTCTTGAATTCACTGATTTCAAATGACCGCCTTCCAAGCGTGTGGCCCGCTGCCAGACGCACGTTCCGGTTGCCGGGGTGAACGGCAAGGGGCGTCAGACAAAAGGTAAAAGAAGGCAAATCGGTGCAGATCCGGCCAGGCCGGCAGGGAAAAATGTCAGGCGCGCCAACGCCAACGGGCGTGTGCCTTGACTACTCGCATCAAGAGTTTGCTGATGATCAACACGGGGAGGGTCTCATTCATACGTTCAGGCACAGTAACGTAGCCTCGCCAGCGGTGCAATATGGAGCAGCAAATACGGGCTTATGCTCGTTGGGATGCGCGTAGGAAAATTCGGTTTTGCGCTATAGAAAACGCTCAATACTTTGCTAGTGTTTCGATTCCGACATAAAAACAACTCAATGGAATTTTCCATGCCCAGAGCTCCGTTCTTCGCGCCCCTGGCTGCCGGCCTGCTTTCCCTGGCTTGCGCGCAGGCCTATGCGGCACCGTCACCCTACTCAACCATGGTGGTGTTCGGCGACAGCCTGGCTGATGCCGGTCAGTTCCCCGACGGCAGCGCCGGATCGACGTTGCGCTTTACCAACCGCACCGGGCCGACGTTCCAAGGGGATTACGGCCTCGTTTCTTCGACCTTGCTCGGCGCAAAACTGGGTGTGGCACCAAACGACCTGAACGCCTCCACCTCACCGGTGCGCGCGGCCCAGGGCTTGCCGGACGGCAACAACTGGGCGGTCGGCGGCTACCGTACCGACAATATCCTCGACTCCATTACCTCGGTCTCCAACGCTGCGATCCCACCCGGCAATGCCGGGGGCGGCACGGTGCTGCGCAGTCGACAGGGTTACCTGCCGGCCAACGGCGGGCTGGCCGATCCAAATGCGCTGTACTTTCTGTCCGGTGGCGGCAATGACTTTCTCCAAGGTCGCGTACTCAGCCCCGCCCAGGCGGTCGCCGCTGGCGGGCGCCTGGCGGATAGCGCCCAGGCCCTGCAACAAGCCGGCGCGCGTTACATCATGGTATGGATGCTGCCCGACCTCGGACTGACGCCGGCCATCAACGGCACCCCGCAGCAGGCAGCGACGTCGGCCCTGAGCACTATTTTCAACCAGTCCCTGGTACAGCGCCTGTCGCAGATCGATGCACAGGTCATCCCGCTGAACATTCCGTTGTTGTTGAACGAAGCCTTCGCCGATCCGGCCCGCTTCGGCCTCGCCACCGGGCAAAACTTGACCGGTACCTGTTTCAGTGGAAACAGCTGCACCGCCAACCCGGTCTACGGCATCGGCGGCACCAATCCGGACCCGACCAAGCTGATCTACAACGACTCGGTCCATCCTACCGTCGCCGGGCAACAGCTGATCGCCGACTACGCCTATTCCCTGCTCGCGGCGCCCTGGGAGCTGACCTTGCTGCCGGAAATGGCCCAAGGCACATTGCGCGCCCATCAAGATGAGTTGCGCAATCAATGGCAGGCAGACACCGGCCAATGGCAAGCCGTGGGCCAATGGCGCGCGATCGTGGCGGGCGGTGGCCAGCGTCTGGATTTCGATGACCAGAGCAGCTCGGCCAGCGGCGATGGCAGTGGCTATAACCTCAACATCGGTGGCAGCTACCGACTCAACGAGGCCTGGCGCGTGGGCGTAGCCGCAGGCCTGTACCGCCAGACACTGGAAGCTGGCGCCAGCGATTCGGACTACAAGCTCAACAGCTACATGGGCACGGCGTTCGCCCAGTATCAGCAGAATCACTGGTGGGCCGACGCCGCCTTGACCGGCGGCAAGCTGGACTTCGACAGCCTCAAGCGCAAGTTCGCCCTGGGCGTCAGCGAGGGGTCGGAAAAGGGTGACACCGATGGCTGGCTGTGGGCCCTGAGCGGTCGCGTGGGGTATGACATCGCCGCGCCGGGCAGTGACTGGCACCTGTCGCCCTTTATCAGCGCCGATTACGCGCGGGTCGAAGTGAATGGCTACTCGGAAAAAGACAGTCGCTCCACCGCCCTGACCTTCGATGACCAGCAGCGCGACTCCAAGCGCCTGGGTGTCGGGCTGCAGGGCAGCTACCGCATTACCCCGCACACCCAGGTGTTTGGCGAAGTGGCCCACGAGCATGAGTTCGAAAATGACACCCAGAAGGTGAATATTTCGCTCAACAGCGTGCAGGGGATCGACTTCAAGCTGGACGGGTATACACCACGCAGCAATTCGGATCGCTTGAGCCTGGGGGTCAGCCACAAGCTGACGCAGGACCTGGCGTTACGGGCGGCGTATAACGTGAGGAAGGATGACAGTTTGACTCAGCAAGGGGTCAGTGTCGGGGTGAGTCTGGATTTCTAACAGCAGGACAATGAAGGCTTAATGTGGGAGGGGGCTTGCCCCCGATAGCGGCCTGTCAGTCCATGATGTGCTGGCTGACACACTGCTATCGGGGGCAAGCCCCCTCCCACATTTTGATCTACATCTGACTTCAGCTTTGCGGCGTTTGCTCAGCCAACGCCACCGCACGGAACATCGCCCGGCGCTTGTTCAGGGTTTCTTCCCATTCAAGGGCCGGCACCGAGTCAGCCACGATGCCGCCACCGGCCTGCACATGCAGTTCGCCGTCCTTGATCACCGCCGTACGGATCGCAATCGCCGTGTCCATGTTGCCGTTCCAGGCGAAATACCCCACGGCGCCGCCGTAGACGCCACGCTTGACCGGCTCCAGTTCGTCGATGATTTCCATGGCGCGAATCTTTGGCGCGCCCGACAAGGTACCGGCCGGCAGAATCGCGCGCAGTGCGTCCATCGCGGTCAGGCCGGCCTTCAGCTCACCGGTGACGTTGGACACGATATGCATCACATTGGAATACCGCTCGATGACCATCTTCTCGGTCAACTTCACCGAGCCGATTTCCGAGACACGCCCGGTGTCATTACGCCCCAGATCGATCAGCATCAGGTGCTCGGCGATTTCCTTGTCGTCGCTCAACAGATCTTCTTCCAGCGCCAGATCCGCTTCTTCGGTGGCGCCACGCGGGCGCGTACCGGCGATCGGGCGCACGGTGATCAGGTTGTCTTCGACGCGCACCAGCACTTCCGGCGAGCTGCCCACCACGTGGAAGTCACCGAAATTGAAGAAATACATATACGGCGTCGGGTTGAAGCAACGCAGCGCTCGATACAGGTCGATCGGCGCGGCCTTGAAGTCGATGGACATCCGTTGCGAGGGCACCACCTGCATGCAGTCACCGGCGAGGATGTATTCCTTGATGGTATCGACTGCCCGCTCGTAGTCCGCCTGGGTAAAGCTGGAGCGAAATACCGGGTCGGCGGCGGGTGGACGACTGAGGTCCAGGCCACGGCGCGGGGTGATCGGCTGGCGCAGTTTTTCCAGCAGCGCTTCGAGGCTGGCCTGGCCTTGCTCGAAGGCATCCGCTTGAGCAGGGTCGGCCAGCACAATCGCGTGCATCTTGCCGGCGAGGTTGTCGAACACCACCACCGCGTCGGAGACCATCAGCAAGATGTCCGGCACGCCCAGCGGGTCCGGGTTCGGGCATTTACCCAAACGCTGCTCCACATAGCGCACGCAGTCATAACCGAAATACCCCACCAGACCGCCGTTGAAACGCGGCAGGCCAGGAATGGTCGGCACGTTGTAGCGCGCCTTGAAGGCTTCGACGAAGGCCAGCGGGTCTTCTACGTCATGGCTTTCGATCTCGAGGCCATCATGGGTGATGCTCACATGATGGTCATGCACCCGCAGTACCGTGCGGCACGGCAGGCCGATGATCGAATAACGGCCCCATTTCTCACCGCCCTGTACCGATTCCAGCAGATAAGAGTTCGGCTCGTCGGCCAGTTTCAGGTAGATCGACAGCGGCGTGTCGAAGTCGGCCAGGGTTTCACAGGCCATGGGGATACGGTTATAGCCGGCAGCGGCCAAACGCAGGAATTCTTCGCGGATCATCAGGTGCCTCGTGGTGTGAGGGTCAATCGGTCAGGTAGGCAAACGGGCCGCAGCGCGGCGGGGATCAGTCAGGCGCGCCAACGCCAGCGGGCCAGGGCCTTGATGACTTTCATCCAGAGTTTGCGAGTGACCACCACGATGGCATTTCCAGTAGGGGACGGGTCGATGTCGGGCAACGTTATCTCAGCGCCCGCGCCCAAGCAACCGGGGATTAACAGGCGCAGGTCATCGATGACCAGCGCTGGCGATTCTTCCGCAATCGGCCGGCCATGGTTGTAGCCGTAACTCAGGGCCACGCACTGCACCCCCGCCGCTTTTGCCGCCAAGACATCACTGCGCGAGTCGCCGACGAACAACGATTGGGACGCCGGAATATTCGCCATTTTCATCACGAAAAACAGTGCCGCCGGGTCAGGCTTTTTCTGCGGCAGGGTATCGCCGCCGATGATCCAGCGAAAATATCGGCCGATCTTCATCTGGTCCAACAGCGGTGCGACGAAGCGCTCCGGCTTGTTGGTGATCAGGGCCATTTCCACGCCCTGCTTGCTCAACCACTTGAGGGTGTCACGCACGCCGGGATACACCACCGTCCGCTCGTGGCTGCTTTCATAGGCGGCGTTGAACAATTGCAGGGCCTGTTCGGCTTCCATCTCGTCCACACCGGTGGCGTCGATATGGCCTGCCAGCGCCCGTCGCACCAGCATCGGCGCGCCGTTGCCGACCCATTCACGCACCGCCTCGATCCCCACAGGCTTGCGCCCCAGCTTGAGCAGCATCTGGTCCACCGCCGCCGCAAGGTCAGGCACCGAGTCGATCAAGGTACCGTCCAGATCGAACATCACCAGCCGTGGCAATTTGCCGGGGAACAGCTGCTCAAAGCCGCTCATGGGCGCGCCAGCGCCAGTTCGGCATGCATCTGGGCGATCACTTCCTGGTAATCCGGCGCATTGAAGATCGCCGAGCCGGCCACAAAGGTGTCGGCGCCCGCCGCCGCGATTTCACGGATATTGTTCACATTGACCCCGCCGTCGATCTCCAGGCGGATGTCCCGGCCCGACGCATCGATCAGCGCCCGCGCCTCGCGCAGCTTGTTCAGGGTGCCGGGGATGAACTTCTGCCCGCCAAAGCCTGGGTTGACGCTCATCAGCAGGACCATGTCGACCTTGTCCATCACGTACTCCAGCACACTCAGCGGCGTGGCCGGGTTGAACACCAGGCCCGCCTTGCAGCCGCCTTCGCGGATCAACTGCAGGGTGCGGTCGACGTGCAGCGTGGCTTCCGGGTGGAAGGTGATGTAGGTCGCGCCGGCGTCGATGAAGTCGCCGACGATGCGGTCCACCGGGCTGACCATCAGGTGCGCGTCGATCGGCGCGGTAATCCCGTATTTGCGCAGCGCAGCGCACACCATCGGGCCGATGGTCAGGTTGGGCACGTAGTGGTTGTCCATGACGTCGAAGTGCACGAAGTCGGCACCCGCGGCCAGTACCTTGTCCACTTCTTCGCCCAGGCGGGCGAAGTCGGCGGAGAGAATCGATGGAGCAATGACGAAGGGCTGCATGACGCACCTTTTTGAGCTAAATCACGATGGCGCGCATTGTATACCTCATGCTTTGCCGTGCGCACCGTGACCTAACTCAACGGCTAGTACGCAGCCCGGTAGATTTTCTCGATATCGGCGGCACTGAGCTGGCGCGGATTGTTGCGCATCAGGCGTTCAATACCCGCCGCTTCAGTGGCCATCGCCGGGATCGCCTCCTCCGGCACGCCGAAACTGCGCAGGCCCGACGGGATCTCGACGGCGGCGCACAGTCGCGTCATCGCCTCGACGGCCTGGTCGGCGGCATCATTCACGCTCAACCCGCTGACATTTACCCCCATGGCCTGGGCGATGTCGCGCATCCGCTCGACACAGGCCAGCTTGTTCCAGTGCATCACATAGGGCAGCAACAGCGCGTTGCTCACGCCGTGGGCGATGTTGAACCGGCCGCCCAACGGATACGCCAGCGCATGCACCGCGCCCACGCCCGCGTTGCCAAAGGCCATGCCGGCCATCAGGCTGGCGGTGGCCATATCGTCACGGGCCTGCAGGTTGGCCGGGTTGGCATAAACCTTGGGCAAGGCGCCAGCAATCAGCTTGATCGCGCCGATCGCCAGGGCATCGGTGATCGGCGAGGCGTTCAGCGACAGGTAGGATTCAATGGCATGCACCAGCGCGTCGACGCCACTGGCGGCAGTGACGCTGCGTGGGCAGGTCAGGGTCATTTGCGGGCTGATCAGCGCGACATCCGGCAGCAGGTAGTCGCTGACGATGCCTTTTTTCAGCTGGGCGACCTTGTCGGAAAGAATCGCCACATTGGTCACCTCGGAGCCGGTGCCGGCGGTAGTGGGAATCGCGATCAGCGGCGGGCCCTTGCGCGGCACCTGGTCGACGCCGAACAAATCCGCCAGGGCGCCGTGGTAACCGGCGTATGCGGCCACGCTCTTGGCGATGTCGATGGCACTGCCGCCGCCGACGCCGATCAACCCGTCGTGCCCGCCGTCGCGGTAGGCCTGCATGCAATCTTCGACAATGGCGATTTCCGGGTCGGGCAGCACGCGGTCGAAAATTTCATAAGTCCGCCCGCCCAGATGTTCGAGTGCCAGCGCGACGGTGCCGGACTTGACCAGCGCGGCATCGGTGACGATCAGCGGGTTATCCACATCCAGGCGCGTCAACTCGGCGCCGAGTTGCTCAATGGCGCCAGCGCCGGTCAGCAGTTTGTGGGCGATCTTGAATGAGGAAGTACTCATGTGCGCGGCCTCTTGTCGGTGATGGGCTGGCACAAGAATAGCTGGGGATTTTGGGTTGCCTAGCATTCACCGACTGAATGGTAATTTCCTGAATGAACGCAAACTAATGTGGGAGGGGGCTTGCCCCCGATAGCGGTGTATCAGTATCAGAGTTGCTGACTGTCACACTGCCATCGGGGGCAAGCCCCCTCCCACATTTTAATCTGTACCGGGCTTTAGACCTGGGCGGTGCGCAGCTTCTCGCTACGGCCGCGCAGCCATTCCAGGGTCAGCAACAGCACCACCGAGAACCCGATCAGCAGGGCCGCCGCTGCGGCAATGGTGGGGCTGAGGTTTTCACGGATGCCGCTGAACATCTGCCTGGGCAATGTGGCTTGCTCCGGCCCGGCGAGGAACAGCGTCACCACCACCTCATCGAACGACGTGGCGAAGGCGAACAACGCCCCGGAAATCACCCCCGGCGCGATCAGCGGCAAGGTCACCCGGCGAAACGCAGTCAACGGTGACGCGCCCAGGCTGGCCGCCGCCCGCACCAGATTGTGGTTGAACCCCTGCAAGGTCGCCGACACGGTGATGATGACAAACGGCACGCCCAGTACCGCATGCACCACGATCAGCGAGAAAAAGCTGTTGCCCAGGCCCAGCGGGGCGAAGAACAGGTAACTGGCCACGCCAATGATCACCACCGGCACCACCATCGGCGAAATCACCAGGGCCATCACCAAGGCTTTGCCAGGGAAATTGCCACGGGTCAGACCAATCGCCGCCAGCGTGCCGAACACCATCGCCAGCACCGTGGCTGCCGGGGCGACGATGATGCTGTTTTTCAGGGCACGCATCCATTCGGCCGACGCGAAGAAGTCCTGATACCACTGCAGCGAAAAGCCCTGCAACGGGTACACCAGGAAACTGCCGCTGTTGAACGACAGCGGGATGATCACCAGCACCGGCAGGATCAGGAACAGCAGGATCAGGCCACACAGAATCCGCAGGCTGTAGAACCACAGCCGCTCCACCGGTGACATATAAGGGCTCAGCATCGCAAGGTCTCCTCAGCTCAGGCGCAGGCGACTGGCGCCCACCAGCCGGTTGTAGATCAGGTACAGCAACACCGTCGCCAGCAGCAGCAAGCCGCCCAACGCGGTGGCCATGCCCCAGTTGATGCTGGTGTTGGTGTAGAAGGCCACGAAGTAGCTGACCATCTGGTCGTTCGGGCTGCCCAGCAAGGCCGGGGTGATGTAGTAACCAATCGCCAGGATGAACACCAACAGGCAACCGGCGCCGACGCCGGCGTAGGTTTGCGGGAAGTACACGCGCCAGAAGCTGGCGAACGGGTGGCAGCCCAGGGAAATCGCCGCACGCATGTACGTCGGCGAGATACCTTTCATCACGCTGTAGATCGGCAGAATCATGAACGGCAGCAGGATATGCACCATGGAGATGTACACGCCGGTACGGTTGAACACCAATTCCAGGGGCGCATCAATCAGGCCCAGGCCCATCAGGGCGCTGTTGATCAGGCCGCCGGATTGCAGCAACACGATCCACGCCGCCACCCGCACCAGGATCGAGGTCCAGAATGGCAGCAGTACCAGGATCATCAGCAGGTTGCTTTTGCGCGCCGGCAGGTTGGCCAACAGGTAAGCCAGGGGATAGGCCAGCAGCAGGCAGATGACCGTGATCACCAGGCCCATCCAGAACGTTCGGGCGAAGATATCCAGGTAGATGGCCTGGTCGGGGGTGGCCGGAGCGATTTCGCCCAAGTCGTCAATACGGTGATCGACGGCCGCCAGCAGGTAGTAAGGCGTCAGGCTGCTGGTATTGCGCCGGATCGCCTGCCAGTACGCCGGGTCGCCCCAACGTTCGTCGAGGGTTTCCAGCGCGGCTTTATAAGAGGCCGGCGCGTCGGTAAACGGCAGCGCCCGCGCGGTTTTGGTCAGCAGGCTGCGATAGCCGGCCAGTTCCATGTTCAAGCGTTTGGACAGATCGCCAAGGGTCTGGTTTTTGCGCGCTTGAGCCAGGTCTTCACTGAGCGCCTGGTACACCGGCTCGCCGGGCAAGCCACGGCCATCCCAAGCCGTCACCGCCACCACCGTACGCGGCAAGCCGCCCACCACTTCCGGGTTGCCGACGCTCTTGTAGAGCAGCGCAACAATGGGCACCAGGAACACCAGCAGCAAAAACAGCACCAATGGCGCAATCAAGGCCTGGGCTTTCCAGCGATTGAGCCGCTCGGCACGGGCCAGGCGCTGCTTGAGGGTGGGAATGGCGAGGGCCATGGCTGAACTCCGGATCTTGAAGATAAATGCAGATCCCTTGTGGGAGGGGGCTTGCTCCCGATGGCGGCAGATCAGCTATAGATTGGCTGACTGACACTCCGCTATCGGGAGCAAGCCCCCTCCCACAAGAGTTAGGCGGTGTTATTTAGCTGCCCAGGAATTGAAGCGCTGCTCGAGCTGCTCGCCGTTATCGGCCCAGAAACTCACGTCGATCTGCACCTGGTTGGCGATGTTTTCCGGGGTGGTCGGCATGTCCTTCAGCACGTCCTTGGCCAGCAACGGGACGGCCTGGGTGTTGGCCGGGCCGTAGGCGATATTTTCGGAGTAGGTCTTCTGCTGCTGCGGCTGCACCGAGAAGGCGATGAATTTCTTCGCCGCTTCGGCGCGGTCCTTGGCCAGACCCTTTGGAATGGCCCAGGCATCGAAGTCATAGATGCCGCCGTTCCACACCACTTTCAGGTTGCTTTCTTTCTGCACGGCGGCGATGCGGCCGTTATAGGCCGAGCTCATCACCACGTCGCCCGAAGCGAGGTACTGCGGCGGTTGCGCACCGGCCTCCCACCATTGGATCGAGGCTTTGAGTTCGTCGAGTTTCTTGAACGCACGGTCCTGGCCGTCTTTGCCGGCCAGCACTTTGTAGACGTCCTTAGGCGCGACGCCGTCGGCCATCAAGGCGAATTCCAGGGTGTACTTGGCGCCTTTGCGCAGGCCACGCTTGCCCGGGAATTTCTTGGTGTCCCAGAAATCCGCCCAGCCGGCGGGTGCGGACGCCAGTTTGTCGGCGTTATAGGCCAGCACCGTCGACCATACGAAGAAGCCTACGCCGCAGGGCTGGATCGCGCCTTTGACGTAGTCTGCCGTGTTGCCGAACAGTTTCGGGTCCAGGGGCTCGAACATGTCTTCGTCGCACCCACGGGAAAGCTCAGGCGACTCCACTTCCACCAGGTCCCAGGACACGCTCTTGGTGTCGACCATGGCTTTGACCTTGGCCATCTCACCGTTGTATTCACCGGCGATGATCTTGCCGTTGCCCGCGCTTTCCCACGGTGCATAGAAGGCCTTGACCTGGGCCGCCTTGTTGGCGCCGCCAAACGATACGACGGTCAGGTCCGGGCCTGCCATGGCCTGTGTCGCGCCCATCAGGCCGATAGCCAGGACGGAAAACTTAAGGGATCTCAACATTGTTGTGCTCTCCACGTGCAGGGTTGGTGAAGCCAGGGGGCGATCAGTTCGCCTCTAGAAGTGGGTCGAGTGCGCGAACGTGCTCGACTTGCCAGCCAATCGGTACTACGTCGCCGACCGCCAGGGCCGGGTCCAGCTCGGCGATCGGTTGTTTCACGAAAAAATCGGTCTTGCCGCAGACTTCCAGGCGCAAACGCACGTGGTCGCCCAGGTAGATGAACTCCGCCACCCGCCCGGAAAAACGGTTGATGCAATTGTCACTCGCCCCATTGAGGCTGACGCGCTCCGGGCGCACCGACAGGGTCACCGGGCCGCCGATCTGGCCGACGTTCACCGCCAGCGCCTCCACCTTCTCGCCGCGCGCCAGTTCCACCACGCAGCGCTCGCCGGTGTGGCTGTACAGACGGCCATTGAGGCGGTTGTTTTCGCCGATGAAGTTGGCCACAAAGGTGTTTTTCGGTTCTTCGTAGAGGGTGCGCGGCGCGGCGATCTGCTGGATTTCGCCCTGGTGGAACACCGCCACGCGGTCGGACATGGTCAAGGCTTCGCCCTGGTCGTGGGTCACATACACCACGGTGACGCCGAGGCGCTGGTGCAGGTGCTTGATTTCCATCTGCATGTGTTCGCGCAGTTGCTTGTCGAGGGCGCCGAGGGGTTCGTCCATCAGCACCAGTTGCGGCTCGAACACCAATGCGCGGGCCAGAGCCACCCGCTGTTGCTGGCCCCCGGACAGTTGCGCCGGGTAGCGCTGGGCAAAGGCGTCGAGCTGCACCATGCTCAGCACGCGCTTGACCCGCTCGCTGATGTCGGTCTTGCTCAAGCCACGTACGGACAGGGGAAATGCCAGGTTCTCGGCCACGGTCATGTGCGGGAACAAGGCGTAGTTCTGGAACACCATGCCGATATCGCGCTTGTGCGGCGGCACGTTATTGATCGAGCGGCCAGCCAGCTGGATTTCGCCAGCGGTGGGCGTTTCAAAACCGGCCAGCATCATCAGGCTGGTGGTCTTGCCCGAACCGGACGGCCCGAGCAAGGTGAGGAACTCGCCCTTGCGAATCTCCAGGTTGAGGTCTTTGACGATCAGGTTTTCGCCATCGTAGCTTTTCTGCACGCCACGAAAGCTGACCAGCACATCATTTGAATCCACCTCGCTCATACCCGCACCTTTGTGTTTTGGACTGCTTTGACACAAGCGTAGTCGAGGCGCGAGGCCCCGGAAATCGGGGGCCAGGAGAGAATCGCATCAGCCGGATGGAAGGTTCGGGGTAGGGATCGCCCTACACACATGGCGGGCATGGGACAGTGCAGCGACAAGCCTTCGCTGGGCGGCGCTTGCGCGGTGTCGTTAATGGATACGCCGCTACAGCAGCTTGTGTTCCATGGCGTATTTCACCAGCTCGGCCAGGGAGGTGATATGGAGCTTTTGCATCAAGCGCGCCTTGTGGGTGCTGATGGTTTTGCTGCTCAGGGCCAGTTGCACGGCGATGTCGTTCACGTTGGCGCCCTGGGCCAGGCGTTCGAACACCGAGAACTCGCGCTCCGACAGCAACGAGTGCAAGGGGCGTGAGTCCGTCAGGCCGACTTCGAAAACCATGCGGTCGGCCAGGTCCGGGTCGATATAACGCCCGCCCGCCGCGACCTTGCGAATCGCCATCAGCAACAGCGCCGGGTCGCTGTCCTTGGTGGCATAACCGGCCGCGCCAACCTTGAGAGCACGGGCGGCCATTTGCGCTTCATCGTGCATGGACAGCACCAGGATGGCCGGCGGGTTATTCAGCGCACGAATGCGCGCGATGGCTTCCAGGCCATTCATGCCGGGCATGGAGATATCCAGCAACACCACTTCGCAGGGCACATGTCGCAAAGTCTCCAGCAACTGCTCGCCATTGCTCGCTTCACCCACAACCAGCAGGTCTTTGGCCAGGCCGATCAATTGCTTGATGCCTTCACGAACAATGGTGTGGTCTTCGGCTACCAGTACGCGGATCACGGGAATTTCCTTTTAGTGTCATGCATTCAACGGCACCGTGACGCTCAGGGTGGTGCCCTCCCCCAGCTCACTGACCAGGGACAACTGCCCGCCCATGATCAGCACCCGCTCACGCATGCCGACCAGGCCGAACGATACCGGCCGCCCTTGGGCCTGCACGAAGCCGATACCGTCATCGCTGATGGTCAGCCGCAGGTCCGGGCCGTCCACCTCCAGCGTGAGTTCTACAGTATGCGCCTGGGCATGGCGCATCACATTGGTCAGGGCCTCCTGCAGAATGCGAAACAGGCCGATGGCCTTGGCATCGCTCAGCACCGGCACGTTTTCCGGGACTTTGACCAGGCAGGGAATCTGCGTGCGCGCTTCGAAACGTCGCGCCTGCCATTCGATGGCCGAAGCAATGCCGGCGTCGAGAATCGGCGGGCGCAGCGCGGTTGCCACATCCCGCACCAGTTGAAAGAGCTGGGCGATTAGGCGCTTCATACTGTTCAAGCGCTCGTTGAGGCCCGGATCGAGCTGTGCATAGGCCAATTCGCACATCGAAGTTTCCAGCTTGAGCACGGTGAGCATTTGCCCGAGTTCGTCGTGAACCTCGCGGGCGATACGCGCCTTTTCTTCTTCGCGCACCGTTTCCAGGTGGGCTGACAATTCGCGCAACTGCGCCTCGCTTTGCAGCAAGGCGGCCACGTAACGGCGGCGCTCGGTGACGTCCGTCAGGTACACCACCAGGTACTCGCCATCGGCAAAGCGCAGAAAGCTCAGGGACACATCGGCGGGCAGGATGCTGCCGTCGGCACGCAGGCAATCGGTGGCGAAGGTCTGGGCGCCGTCCTCGCTGGCACGCGCGCGCTTCCACAGGTTGAGCCAGCGGTCCATGCTCAAGGCCGGGTCAAGATCGATCAGCGGCCGTTCGATCAACGCGCCAGGGCCATAGCCGAGCATGCTTTCGGCGGCGCGGTTGGCATACCGCACATGGCTGTCCCAATTGACCCACAGGATGCCGACCGTACTTTGATCGATGGAAAACTGCGTCAGCCGCAAGGCTTCGGCACCGGCGGCACGTGCTGCGCTTTCGTCCCGCGCCGCCAGCAGCGCGTGCTCCAGGCTGCGCTGCTGGCGGCGCTGCCAGAGCACTGCCGCGAGGCTGGCGAGCAGCAACAGGCCCAGCAATACGCTGAGGTTTTTCCACAAGCCCATTGATTCGGAAAAACGCGGGTACTGGGGTTGCAGCCAGCGGTTGTGCAACTGGTCGAGGTCGCGGGCGGGTATCGCCCGCAAGGCACTTTGCATGATGCCCGCCAGTTCCGGCCATTCATGCCGCGTGGCCACCCGCAGCAACTGCGGCAGGCCGATATCGCCGACCACCGCCAGCCCGGCAAACTCCGCCTCGCCGGCCAACCGGCTCAGTTGCGCCTCATCCACCACCGCATAGCGCGCCTGCTGGCTCACCAGTAACTGCAGGGCCTGGCGTTCCATGGGCACGCCTTGCAGGTTGAGGTTGGGATACGTACTGCGCAGGTAGTCGGCCACCGCGCTGGGCATGCGCACGGCGATGCGCGTGTGTGCGTCGAGTTTTTCCAACTCCACCGCGCCGCCGCCGTCGCGAATGCCGACGATATGCTGAGGCACACGCATATAAGGGTCGCTGAACAACCACAGGCGCAGGCCGGCCGGGGTTTGCTGCAGGCCGGGAGCGATATCCACCTCGCCGTCACGCACGGCAGCTTCCAACTGCTCCAGATCAGGAAAGTTACGCCAGGTCAGCTCGATGCCCAGCGCCTTGGCCAGCCACTGCATCAACTCGACATTGGCCCCAGACAAGCGCTGCAAGCGTCGGTCGTATTGTGCGTAAGGCGCCTGCAGTACCAAGCCCACGCGCAATTGCGGGTGCAGCGCCAGCCATTCGCGCTGCTGCGCATTCAGTTGCGCCTGGGGTGTAGCGGGTGCCGGCGCGGCGTTCGCCATCAAGGCAACCCACAGACAGCCGATAACCAGCAGGAAGCGAAAACCCATGATCCACGTCTCACATCACTGACAAATACTGATCAACCCATTAGGCTGCTGGAATCATTTCTGGCCGGGATTTAACGATGCCACCTCGAAACCGTTCGGCACTGCCAGCATTGTGCCTGTCGCTGCTATTTACCAGCGCCTTTTCTGTCCAGGCCGCCGACGCGCCAGCGCCCGCCGCCGAAACACCCATCGAGCGCCAGCCCTTGGCCGAGCGCAGCCAGGCAGAAGCCAGCGCGCTCGAACGCCAGGTCGCGCAACAGGAACAACAACAATTGCAGGCCGGCAGCGATACGTTCCTGGCCTTGTGGAAGCCTGCCAACAGCGCCGACCCCCAAGGCGTGGTGATTATCGTGCCAGGCGCCGGCGAAAATGCGGATTGGCCGCAAGCAATCGGCCCGCTGCGCAGTAAATTGCCGAACGCTGCCTGGGGCACCCTCAGCCTGTCATTGCCGGACGTCAATCTGGACACCCTGCCGCCACGCGTCATCGAACCGCCCAAAGCGGCGGTCGACACCAGCAGCAAAGACGGCAGCACGGTCGCCAAGCCCGTCGAACAGGCCGCCAGCGCGGAAGCCGAAGGCACTGATCCGGCGGTGGTACCGGGCGCGGATGAACAGGACAAGACCGATGCCAAACGCATCTTCGACCGGATCGACGCCGCCGTCGCGTTCGCCCAGACCCAGGGCGCCCGCAGTGTGGTATTGCTCGGTCATGGCACCGGCGCATGGTGGGCTGCGCGTTATCTGAGCGAGAAACAACCTGCCCAGGTGCAGAAGCTGGTGATGGTGGCCGGAAAGACACCCGCCGCGCGTCAACCGGACCTGCAGCAATTGGCGCCAGCGTTGAAACTGCCTACGGCGGATGTGTTCTATCAAGACGGCGCCCAGGACGGCAAAAACGCATTGGCACGAATCCAGGCGGCCAAACGCGGCAAAAATGACGGCTACAAGCAGGTGCAACTCAAGGCCTTGCCCGGCAACGACGCCGCCGAGCAAGAACAGTTGTACCGGCGCGTTCGCGGCTGGTTGAGCCCGCAGGCCGACAAAGGCTGAACACAGATTTAGCGAATGTCACCAAACCAATGTGGGAGGGGGCTTGCCCCCGATGGCGGCGTGCCAGTTAGCACATTTTTAACTGACAGACCGCTATCGGGGGCAAGCCCCCTCCCACATTTGACCGCAGTCAGGGCAATCGCCTCAGCGAAAGTCCCGCCGCTCGCGAATCAACGCATAGGCGTTATGCAGCTCACGGGTTCGCTCGGTCGCCTCGCGCACCTGCGCGGGGCTGGCGCCACTGCCGGCGATCTTGTCCGGGTGGTGGCGGCTGAGCAGGCGGCGATAGGCCCGCTTGATCACCGAAGGCTCGGCGGTGGCCGTCACCCCCAGAAGCCGCAACGCGTCCTGATAAGCCCCGCTACGATTGACCAATGGCTTGCGCGCCGGCGTGTAATCGGACGCCAAGGCCCGGACCTGTTGCGGCGTCCAGCCCAGCCATTTGCCCCACAGCTCGATCAGGTCGCGCTCGGCATCATCCGCCCGGCCGTCCGCCCAGGCCATGCGCCAGCAGGCACGTAAAACGCCCTCGGCGGCATGGGGTTGTGCCTTGAGCACGCGCAGATAGCTGCGTACTCGATCGCTGCCGGATTTGCCACGATTAAACGCCAGGATGGCTCGGCGCTGGGCCGACTCGGTCATCTCCAGTGCGCGCATTTCCTGGCGCGCCTGCTGGATATGCCCGTCCACGATCCGGCCGTTACTTTTGGCCAGGCGCCCCAGCAGCACGAACAACAACTCGTCGTTGCGCAACGCGGGGCGCCCGCCAAGACGTTCGCGCAACTGCGCCCAGCTGTGCAACTGCAGGCGCCGGTCCAGCGCCTGTCCCAGCAATGCACCCAACAAAGCCCCCGGAATACTGGCAATCGCAAAGCCAGCCCCGGCGCCGATCAGCGTCCCTGGCCACAACATCCTACGGCCTCGCTGTCAGCAAGGTTTCGACCTGCGCCAGACGCTCAAGCGTT
The DNA here is from genome assembly GCF_003851705.1 of Pseudomonas sp. R2-37-08W. Lineage (NCBI taxonomy): Bacteria > Pseudomonadati > Pseudomonadota > Gammaproteobacteria > Pseudomonadales > Pseudomonadaceae > Pseudomonas > Pseudomonas sp. R2-37-08W. The sequence goes on from NZ_CP027728.1 coordinate 5,248,931, forward strand.
CCGACATCAACCCAGCGTCCCTTCATGTGTTCACCCGTTACCAGACCTTTGTCCATCGCCGCCCGCAACAGCGGCGCCAGCTTGAAGGCACCCGCACTGCAGCCCGCGAACAACTGGGGGTCGAGCACGGAAATGCCACTGAAGGTCAGGTTATCGGCACCGGGCGCCGCATCATGAAGCAACCCGTCGTTCAAGTAGAAGTCGCCACCGGAGGGGTGATGCGCCGGGTTGTCGACCATCACCAGGTGAGCCAGGCCCTGGAGCGGTCGCTTCAACTGGCTGAAGTCGTAGTCGGTCCAGATATCACCGTTGACCACCAGAAACGGCGCATCCCCCAGCAACGGCAACGCCTTGAAAATCCCGCCGCCGGTTTCCAGCGGCTCGCCTTCGGCTGAATAGCGGATGCGCACGCCGAACTGGGCACCGTCGCCCAGGTAGCTTTCGATCTGTTCGCCGAGCCAGGCATGGTTGATCACGATCTCGGTGAAGCCGGCCTTGGCCAGCGCTTCAAGGTGATACTCGATCAGCCGCTTGCCGCCCGCCTGCACCAGCGGCTTGGGCGTATGCAGCGTCAGCGGGCGCATGCGCTCACCCTTGCCGGCCGCCAGGATCATCGCTTTCATACGCAGGCCTCGGCCGGTTGGCGCAGGCTGGCGAGCAGCTCGCCCAGGTCACTCAACTCCGGTCGGTCGGCGAGCACCGCTTCTATATAAGCAAAGAAGCGCGGCACATCCGCCAGGTAGCGTGGCTTGCCATCACGGTGGCAAATCCGCGAGAAGATACCGATGACCTTGAGGTGACGCTGCACGCCCATCAGGTCACTGGCGCGCAGGAATTCTTCAAACTCGGCCTGCACGGGGATCCCCAACTGCCCGGCGCGCTCCCAATAGCCACGCTGCCACTCCCGCACGCGAGCCTGGGGCCAACTGAGGAAGGCGTCCTTGAACAGGCAGGTAATGTCGTAGGTCACCGGGCCGTAGACCGCGTCCTGGAAATCCAGCACGCCGGGGCTGGGCTCGCTGATCATCAGGTTGCGCGGCATATAGTCGCGGTGCACCAGCACTTTGGGCTGCGCCAGGGCGCTGTCGATCAGCCGTTCGCTGGCGCGCTGCCAGAGGGATTGCTGCTGGGTATCCAGCTCGATACCCAAGTGCCGGCGTATGTACCATTCAGGAAACAATTCGAGCTCGCGGCGCAGCAACGCCACGTCATAGCTGGGCAACGGCGCGTCCATGGGCAACTGCTGGAACGCCAGCAACGCGTCGATGGCGTCGGCAAACAATTGATCGGCGTTTTGTTCGTCAATCACATCCAGGTAGGTGTTTCGGCCCAGGTCATTGAGCAAAAGAAAGCCACGCGGCAAATCTTCCGCATAAATTTTTGGCACATTAATCCCCGATTTCGCGAGCAAATGCGCGATATCGACGAAAGGTTTGCAGTTTTCCTGGGGCGGTGGCGCATCCATCACGACGAATGTATGCGCCCCACCCTCCCAGCGGAAGTAACGCCTGAAACTCGCGTCGCTGCTGGCCGCAGTCAATGTGGCCGGGGGTACGGCGCCCCAGTCCTGGGCGTTGAAGAGGATCGGCAACTGCTCATCCAGCCAGACTTCCAGCTGTTGTAAACGTAGATCGTGCTCGGGCATTACAAGGGTCTCCGACGGCGCTAGCCGTCAAGCGGGGCATGCTTTATTATCACGCATCTTTTTCAGACCATCGAGAGGCGTGCGGCCCAAACCGCGGGCAGATGGCACGCAGGAAGCCCGGACTAATAAGATGGCATTGAAATCCCCCGCGTTTCGTAGAAAATTTCCGTTGCTGGTAACCGGCAGTCTGCTGGCCTTGCAACCCTTCGCCACCTCATTCGTGGTCGCCGCGGAACAGTATGACTGCTCAGTCTCTGCTTCGGGTGCCTGGGATTGCGCGCCGAAAACCGCCGCCGCCCCATTGCCACCGCGCCCGGTGCATGACGGCTCTGCCGTCAGCTCGGCCAACAGCACGCCGCAAGGCGAGGCTGGCGGCAGCGTCGACGCCGAGCCCAAGACCATGCTGGTCACCGAAGCCAAGGGCCGTGGGCTGCGTTCGCGCAGCAAAGACTACAGCCACCTGGACTGGGTACCTCGCGAGAAGCTGACCGCAGCGCAGCTGGCCGAAACCGGCCCTTACTGCGGCGGTGCCTACATCGAGCCGACTCGTCCTGGCATGAACGACAAGACGGACAAGAGCGATGCGCCGACCTTCATCGGTGCCAAAGCCTCTCGTTACGAGCAGGAACAGCAGGTCGCGACACTGGCCGGTGACGTCGTCATGCGCCAGGGCAGCATGCAGCTGGAATCCGAGGAAGCCAGCCTGTATCAGGCCGAGAACCGTGGCGAGCTGAACGGCAACGTGCGCCTGCGCGACAACGGCGCGCTGATCGTGGGCGACCATGCCCAGGTCCAGCTCGATACCGGCGCCGCCCAGATCGACAACGCCGAATATGTGATGCACAAGTCGCGTATCCGCGGTAACGCGCTCTACGCCAAGCGTGCCGAGAACGCGATCATCCGTCTCAAGGACGGTACGTACACCACCTGCGAGCCAGACAGCAACGCCTGGCAGCTCAAGGGCAACAACATCACGTTGAACCCGGCCACCGGTTTCGGTACGGCCACCAACGCGACGTTGCGGGTCAAGAACATCCCGATCCTGTACACCCCTTACATCTATTTCCCGATTGACGACCGTCGTCAGTCCGGCTTCCTGCCGCCGAGCTTCAGCACCGGCAGTGAAACTGGCTTTACGCTGGTGACGCCGTACTACTTCAACCTGGCACCGAACTACGACGCCACGTTGTACCCGCAATACATGACCAAGCGCGGCATGTTGATGGAAGGCGAATTCCGCTACCTCACCAAGTCCAGCGAAGGGCAGTTTGGTGGGGCGTATCTGAATGATGATAGTGATGAGCGGAAGAAACAGACCGATTACGAAAAAACTCGCTACATGCTCAATTGGCAGCATAAGGGTGGGTTGGATTCGCGTCTGACGACCCAGGTTGATTACACCAAGATCAGTGATCCGTTCTACTTCCAGGATTTGAAGTCATATCAGGAAGGCGTTGAGAGTCAGGACTTCCTGAACCAGCAAGGCTCCGTGACCTATCGTGGTGATAGCTACCAAGCTCGCGTGAACCTGCAGTCGTATCAATTGGCGACGATTTCCCAGATCACTCCGTATGACCGATTGCCGCAGATCACCTTCAATGGGCAGTTGCCGTACCATCCGGGTGGACTCGACTTCTCCTATGAGACTGAAGCTGTAAGATTTGATCGGGACCTCAGAAACGGAAACGTAGTCAATGAAGATGGGGGGCCGTTCAACGCCGATGGCACTATAGGTGAGCGGCGCCTGGATAATTACGTGAGCGGCCTGACCCGTGCAAACGGTACCCGCCTCAACGTCGCGCCAGCTGTCTCTTATCCGATGAACTGGTCTTACGGCTTTGTGACGCCGAAGTTGAAGTACGTCTATACCAAATACGATCTTGATCTTGATGGTACCGGCAAGAGCCAAATGGCAGCTGCGGGTCAAACCTTCAAGAGTTCGCAGGACCGTGCGATACCTATCGCCAGTGTAGACAGCGGCCTGTACTTTGATCGCAAAACCAATTTGTTCGGTAAAGACTTTAACCAGACCCTTGAACCGCGTGCGTACTATCTCTACGTACCGAACAAGGACCAGAGCGATATTCCGGTCTTCGACACAGGTGAGTACTCGTTCAGCTACTCCTCGCTGTTCCGCGACAACCGCTTCAGCGGCTCCGACCGGATCGGCGACGAGAACAAACTGTCCCTGGGCGTAACCAGCCGCTGGATCGAAGATAACGGCTTCGAACGTCAGCGTGTTGCCGTCGGCCAGGCGCTGTATTTCAAAGACCGTGAAGTCCAATTGCCTGGCGTACTGGCCTCAGATCGCGACGACGCTCAGACCGATGTCTCGCCTATCGCTCTGGAATATGAGTTCCGCTTCAACCGCGACTGGCGCGCCACGGCCGACTACAACTGGGACACTGAAAGCCATGCCCCACGTTCCGGCAGTGCGATGTTCCACTACCAGCCTGAAGACAATCCGAACAAAGTTGTCAACCTCGGGTATCGCTATCGCAACGACCAGATCGTCTACAACCAACTGACCGGTAAATGGCAGTTCGGTGGCGATTACGGCCAACCGGGCGATGAGAACTACGTGAAGGATTATTACAAAATCCAACAACACGACTTCTCGATGATGTGGCCGATCATTCCGCAGTGGAACCTGATCACCCGCTGGCAGTATGACTACGCCCGCAACCGTACCCTGGAAGCCTTTGGTGGTTTCGAGTACGACAACTGCTGCTGGAAACTGCGCGTCATCAATCGCTACTGGGTTTCCAACGACGAATACAGCCAGATCGCCCCTCTCAACGAAAAGGGTGACCACGGGCTCTTCTTCCAGATTGTCCTCAAAGGACTCGGCGGCCTGACGGGCGCCAAGGTAGAGAGCTTCCTCGACAAAGGCATTGAAGGTTATCGTGAACGTGAAGACAAAGCTTTCTGAGTGCTTGCGCCCGCTCGTGCTGGGCGCGCTGTTCCTGGGTGCCGCCTCGGCGCATGCCGCGGTGCAACAGCTGGATAAAGTCGCAGCCATCGTCGATAACGACGTGATCATGCAGAGCCAACTCGATCAACGGGTCAAGGAAGTTCAGCAAACCATCGCCAAGCGTGGCGGTGGTGTGCCGCCGACCAGCGTCCTGGAACCCCAGGTGCTGGAACGCCTGATCGTGGAAAACCTGCAACTGCAGATCGGCGAACGCTCCGGCATCCGTATTTCTGACGAAGAGCTGAACCAGGCCGTCGGCACCATCGCTCAGCGCAACAACATGAGCATCGATCAGTTCCGCGCGGCCCTGGCCCACGACGGCCTGTCCTATGAGGACGCGCGTGACCAGATCAAGCGTGAAATGATCATCAGCCGTGTACGTCAGCGTCGCGTCGCGGAGCGGGTTCAGGTGTCGGAGCAGGAAGTGAAAAACTTCCTGGCCTCGGACCTGGGCAAGATGCAGCTTTCCGAAGAGCTGCACCTGGCCAATATCCTCATCCCAACGCCAGACAGCGCCAACGCCGAGCAGCTCAACGCCGCTGCTGCCAAAACCCAGGCTATCTATGATCGCCTCAAGGCCGGCGCTGATTTCGCCCAGATGGCGATTGCCCAGTCCGGCAGCGACAACGCGCTCGACGGTGGTGACATGGGCTGGCGTAAAGCCGCTCAACTACCACCGCCGTTCGACCGCGAGCTGAGTGCGATGAACGTGGGTGACATCACCCAACCGACACGTACTCCGGGCGGTTTCATCATCCTCAAGCTGCTGGCCAAGCGCGGCGGCGAGACCTCGCTGAAAGACGAAGTACACGTTCGTCACATTCTGGTCAAACCAAGCGAAATCCGTACCGAGGCACAAACCAAGGAACTGGCCCAGAAGATCTATGACCGCATCGAAAGCGGTGAAGACTTCGCCACCCTGGCCAAGAGCTTTTCGGAAGACCCGGGTTCTGCCCTCAACGGCGGCGACCTGAACTGGATCGACCCGAAAGCCCTGGTGCCCGAGTTCCAGCAGGTGATGGCCGATACTCCGCAAGGCGTACTGTCCAAGCCGTTCAAGACCCAATACGGCTGGCACGTGCTGGAAGTCCTTGGCCGTCGCGCCACCGACAACACCAACCAGGCCCGCGAACAGCAAGCCCTGACCGTACTGCGTAACCGCAAGTACGACGAAGAGCTGCAAACCTGGTTGCGTCAGATCCGTGACGAAGCCTACGTAGAAAACAAGCTGCCAGGCGCCGGGCAAACAGGCACCGACCAGGCAACCCAGTGAAACCCCAGCGTTTCGCGGTAACACCCGGCGAGCCGGCCGGCATTGGTCCAGACCTGTGCCTGCTGCTCGCCTCGCAACCCCAGCCATACCCCCTGATTGCCATTACCAGCCGCGACCTGCTCCTCGATCGGGCCGCGCAACTGGGTGTGGCTGTCAACCTGCTGAGCGTCGCACCGGGCAACTGGCCCGACCTGCCGGCGCCGGCGGGCAGCCTGTATGTGTGGGACACGCCCCTGCAAGCCAAGGTCATCGCCGGGCAACTGGACAAGGCCAATGCGGCCTTCGTGCTGGAAACCCTGACCCGCGCCGGCCAAGGCTGCATCGACGGCGACTTCGCCGGCATGATCACCGCGCCCGTCCATAAAGGCGTGATCAACGAATCCGGTATCGCCTTTTCCGGCCATACCGAATTCCTGGCCGAACTCACACACACCGAACAAGTCGTGATGATGCTGGCCACCCGCGGCCTTCGCGTCGCGCTGGTCACCACGCACCTGCCGCTGCGCGACATTGCCGACGCCATCACCGCCGAGCGCGTAGAACGCGTCACACGCATCCTGCACGCCGACCTGCAACACAAATTCGGCATTGCCCAACCGCGTATCCTGGTCTGTGGGCTCAACCCCCACGCCGGTGAAGGCGGGCATTTGGGCCGTGAAGAAATCGACATCATTGAACCGACATTAGAGCGTCTGCGACAAGAAGGCATGGACCTGCGTGGCCCATTGCCTGCCGACACTCTGTTTACCCCCAAATATCTGGAGCACTGCGACGCAGTGCTGGCGATGTACCATGACCAGGGGCTGCCCGTGCTGAAATACAAAGGCTTCGGCGCCGCAGTCAACGTGACACTGGGCCTGCCGATCATCCGCACCTCCGTCGACCATGGCACTGCCCTGGACCTGGCAGGCAGCGGCAAGATCGATACCGGCAGCCTGCATGTGGCCCTGGAAACCGCCTATCAGATGGCCGAGACCCGTATATGACTGAGCATTACCAACACCGGGCGCGCAAGCGCTTCGGGCAAAACTTCCTGCACGACGCTGGCGTAATTGACCGCATCCTGCGCTCCATCCACGCCAAGCCTGAAGACCGCCTGCTGGAAATCGGCCCAGGCCAGGGCGCACTGACCCAGGGCCTGCTGGCCAGTGGCGGTCAACTGGACGTGGTTGAGCTGGACAAGGACCTGATCCCGATTCTCAACCAGCAGTTTGCCGACAAGCCCAACTTCAATCTGCATCAGGGCGATGCGCTGAAGTTCGACTTCAATACGCTCAACGCTGCGCCCGGCAGCCTGCGTGTGGTCGGTAACCTGCCGTACAACATCTCCACTCCGCTGATTTTCCACCTGCTGAACAACGCCGGGATCATCCGCGACATGCACTTCATGCTGCAAAAAGAAGTGGTGGAGCGCCTGGCCGCCGGGCCGGGTGGTGGTGATTGGGGCCGGCTGTCGATCATGGTCCAGTACCATTGCCGCGTCGAACATCTGTTCAACGTTGGCCCGGGCGCATTCAACCCGCCGCCGAAGGTCGACTCGGCCATCGTGCGCCTGGTGCCGCATGCCGTGCTGCCGCATCCGGCCAAGGACCACAAATTGCTTGAGCGCGTCGTGCGTGAAGCGTTCAACCAACGCCGCAAGACCCTGCGCAACACGCTCAAGGCGCTGTTGAGCAACGCCGAAATCGAAGCGGCCGGCGTCGACGGCAGCCTGCGCCCCGAGCAACTGGACCTGGCCGCGTTCGTGCGCCTGGCCGACCAGCTCGCGATTCAGCCTGCGCCGACAGAAGAATAAGGTTCAACGCGATCCAATGCGGGAGGGGGCTTGCTCCCGATAGGGGAGTATCAGTGGATAAATTTTCAACTGACACACCGCTATCGGGAGCAAGCCCCCTCCCACATTTGGATCACGTGTCTGGCCTAGTGCCCACCTCTTGGCCTAGACTGGCCCGCATCAGCTGTCCTGCGCATTTGCTTTTAAGGCCTCTTGCATGTCCGATCCTCGCTACCAGATCGACGTCAGCGTCGTCACCCGCTTCCTGGCGGACCAATCCCAACCCGAACACAACCGCTTCGCCTTTGCCTACACCATCACGGTGAAAAACAACGGGCTGGTGCCGGCCAAGCTGCTGTCACGCCACTGGGTGATCACCGACGGTGATGGTCAGGTCGAAGAAGTACGCGGCGCGGGTGTTGTCGGCCAGCAACCGTTGATCGACATCGGCGCCAGCCATACCTACAGCAGCGGCACGGTGATGACCTCCAAAGTCGGCACCATGCAAGGCACCTATCAAATGAAAGCGACCGACGGCACACTGTTCGACGCGATCATCAAGCCGTTCCGCCTCGCCGTACCCGGAGCCCTGCACTGATGGCAACCTATGCAGTCGGCGACCTGCAAGGCTGCCTGGAGCCCCTCAAGTGCCTGCTCGAACGCGTCACGTTCGACCCGGCAACCGATCGCCTGTGGCTGGTTGGCGATCTGGTCAACCGTGGCCCGCAGTCCCTCGAAACCTTGCGCTACCTCTATAACCTGCGTGATTCGCTGGTCTGCGTGCTGGGCAACCATGACCTGCACCTGCTCGCGGCTGGCCACAACATCGAGCGCCTCAAAAAAGGCGACACCCTGCGGGAAATCCTCGAAGCGCCGGACCGGGCCGAGTTGCTGGAGTGGGTGCGCCGACAAAAGCTCATGCATTACGACGAGGCCCGCAACATCGCCATGGTCCATGCTGGCATCCCACCGCAATGGACGTTGAAAAAAGCCCTCAAGTGCGCAGCCGAAGTCGAAAGCGCCCTGGGCGATGACAACCTCTACACCGCCTACCTCGACGGCATGTATGGCAACGAGCCGATGAAGTGGGACAGCGACCTCAGCGGCGTTGCCCGCCTGAGGGTGATCACCAACTACTTCACGCGCATGCGCTTCTGCACGGCCGAGGGCCGACTGGACCTCAAGAGCAAGGAAGGCGCCGATACCGCGCTGCCTGGCTATAAACCCTGGTTTGCGCACAAGGAACGCAAGACCCGCGACACGAAAATCATCTTCGGTCACTGGGCCGCCCTAGAAGGCAAATGCGAAGAACCCGGCGTGTTCGCCCTCGACACCGGCTGCGTGTGGGGTGGTGCCATGACCCTGATGAACATCGACACCGGCGAGCGCATCAGTTGCCAGTGTGAATCTCCCGTATCCAACACACAGACGGCCGCCGCCAAGCCCTAGGAGCCCGCCATGACAGAATTCAAACGTATTCCCCCCGAACAAGCCCAAGCCCTGCGCGAACAAGGCGCTGTGGTCGTCGATATCCGTGACCAGCCTACGTATGCCGCTGCGCACATTGCCGGCGCCCGGCATCTGGACAACGTCAACATCGCCGACTTCATCCGCGCCGCCGACCTCGACGCGCCGCTGATCGTTGCGTGCTACCACGGCAACTCCAGCCAGAGCGCAGCGGCTTATCTTGTCAGCCAGGGTTTCTCCGACGTCTACAGCCTGGACGGCGGCTTTGAGCTGTGGCGTGCGACCTATCCTGCGGAAATATCTTCAGGCGATTCGCAATAATTTTTTTCACACCCCGCTACCCCGCGTGACGCTTGGGCTTGCGCCGTTTCTGACGAACGGCGCGGCCAAACTAATTACGCATCGCGCCTTGACCTCCCCGATTCCGAACTATCCTTAAGCGCAGGCCATCCGAATCAGGGGAGAGCCGGTACACCGGCGTGCGGGTCATCGGTAGCGTTTCAGGGTGTTCTGGGGGGAAAACAGCTATTGGCGAACGTCAATGACTGCCAGCATCGACTGATTGATCCGGCGTCGGCTCCACGTATCGAGCGAGGTGACGACGTCATGAGTATCTTTAGCCACTTCCAACAACGTTTCGCGTCCACACAGGAGGAGGAACTCACGCTTCAAGAGTACCTCGAACTGTGCAAACAGGATCGCAGTACCTATGCGTCTGCCGCCGAACGCCTGCTGCTGGCAATCGGCGAGCCGCAGCTGGTGGAAACCGCCAACAACTCGCGGCTGTCGCGAATATTCTCCAACAAGGTGATCCGCCGCTATCCGGCCTTTGAAGACTTCCACGGCATGGAAGAATGCATCGACCAGATCGTCTCCTACTTCCGCCATGCTGCCCAAGGCCTGGAGGAGAAGAAACAGATCCTCTATCTGCTCGGCCCCGTCGGCGGCGGCAAGTCGTCCCTGGCCGAAAAACTCAAGCAACTGATCGAAAAGGTGCCCTTCTACGCGATCAAGGGCTCGCCGGTGTTCGAGTCGCCCCTGGGCCTGTTCAACGCCACCGAAGATGGCGCGATCCTCGAAGAAGACTTCGGCATCCCTCGGCGCTACCTCAATACCATCATGTCGCCCTGGGCCACCAAGCGCCTGTCCGAGTTCGGCGGTGATATCAGCCAGTTCCGCGTGGTCAAGCTCTACCCGTCGATCCTCAACCAGATCGGCGTCGCCAAGACTGAACCGGGCGACGAGAACAACCAGGACATCTCCGCACTGGTGGGTAAGGTCGATATCCGCAAACTGGAAGAATTCCCACAGAACGACGCCGACGCCTACAGCTACTCGGGCGCGCTGTGCCGGGCCAACCAGGGCCTGATGGAATTCGTGGAGATGTTCAAGGCGCCGATCAAGGTGCTGCACCCACTGCTCACGGCCACCCAGGAAGGTAACTACAACAGTACCGAAGGCCTGGGCGCGATTCCGTTCACCGGGATCCTGCTGGCTCACTCTAACGAATCGGAGTGGCACACCTTCCGCAACAACAAGAACAACGAAGCCTTCATCGACCGTATCTACATCGTCAAGGTGCCTTACTGCCTGCGGGTCAGCGATGAAATCAAGATCTACGACAAACTGCTGTTCAACAGCTCCCTGGCCAAGGCGCATTGCGCACCCGACACCCTGAAGATGCTCGCCCAGTTCACCGTGCTGTCGCGCCTCAAGGAGCCGGAGAACTCGAATATCTACTCGAAAATGCGCGTGTACGATGGGGAAAACCTCAAGGACACCGATCCCAAGGCCAAATCGATCCAGGAATACCGCGACACGGCGGGCGTCGATGAAGGCATGAACGGCCTGTCGACGCGCTTCGCGTTCAAGATCCTCTCCAAGGTCTTCAACTTCGACCCTCACGAGATCGCCGCCAACCCGGTGCATTTGCTGTACGTGCTGGAGCAGCAGATCGAACAGGAACAATTCCAGGCGGAAACCCGCGAGCGCTATCTGCGCTTCCTCAAGGAATACCTGGCGCCGCGCTACATCGAATTCATCGGCAAGGAAATCCAGACCGCCTACCTGGAGTCCTACAGCGAGTACGGCCAGAACATCTTCGACCGCTACGTGCTGTACGCCGACTTCTGGATTCAGGACCAGGAATACCGCGACCCGGAAACCGGCGAAATCCTCAACCGCGTGGCCCTCAACGAGGAACTGGAGAAAATCGAGAAACCTGCCGGCATCAGCAATCCGAAGGATTTCCGCAACGAAATCGTCAACTTCGTGCTGCGCGCCCGCGCCAACAACAACGGCAAGAACCCAACCTGGCTCAGCTACGAGAAGCTGCGGGTGGTGATCGAGAAGAAAATGTTCTCCAACACCGAGGATCTGCTGCCGGTTATCAGCTTCAACGCCAAGGCGAGCAAGGAGGACCAGCAGAAACACAACGACTTCGTCACACGAATGGTCGAGCGCGGCTACACCGACAAACAGGTACGACTGCTCTCCGAGTGGTACCTGCGGGTGCGCAAATCGCAGTAAGGCAGCGACAGGCGGCCACTGCCAGGCATCCGGCCTGGCAGTCGACCGCTTGTCCCTAAGCTTCCAGCTCGCGGCTTGAAGCTTGTAACGTGAAGCTGCCCGGAGGGCTCCCCATGAGCTATGTGATCGACCGACGCCTCAATGGCAAGAACAAGAGCACGGTAAACCGCCAGCGTTTCCTGCGGCGTTACCGTGACCATATCAAAAAGGCCGTTGAAGAGGCCGTCAGCCGCCGCTCCATCACCGACATGGAACATGGCGAACAAATCAGCATTCCCGGACGGGACATCGACGAACCCGTGCTGCACCACGGCCGGGGCGGTAAGCAAACCGTGGTGCATCCGGGCAACAAGGAGTTCACCACGGGTGACCACATCCAGCGCCCGCAGGGTGGCGGTGGGGGCAAGGGCGCGGGCAAGGCCGGTAACTCCGGCGAGGGCATGGACGAGTTCGTGTTCCAGATCACCCAGGAAGAATTTCTCGAATTCATGTTCGAGGACTTGGAACTGCCCAACCTGGTCAAACGAAACCTGACCGGCACCGACACGTACAAAACCGTGCGTGCGGGTATCAGCAACGAGGGCAACCCGTCCCGTATCAACATCATCCGCACCCTGCGCTCAGCCCACGCCCGGCGTATCGCCCTGTCGGGGAGCAGCCGTGCAAAACTGAAGCAGGCCAAGGAAGAGTTGGAGCGCCTGAGGCGCGAAGAACCGGACAACTTCGGCGATATCCAGGAAATAGAGGCAGAAATCGAGAAGCTCAGCGCGCGCATTCATCGTGTGCCGTTCCTCGATACCTTTGACTTGAAATACAACCTGCTGGTCAAGCAGCCCAACCCGAGTTCCAAGGCCGTGATGTTCTGCCTGATGGACGTGTCCGGCTCCATGACCCAGGCCACCAAGGACATTGCCAAGCGCTTCTTTATCTTGCTGTACCTGTTCCTGAAGCGGAACTACGACAAGATCGAGGTGGTGTTCATTCGCCATCACACCAGCGCCCGGGAAGTGGACGAAGAAGAATTCTTCTATTCCCGCGAAACCGGCGGCACCATCGTCTCCAGCGCGCTGAAGCTGATGCAGGAAATCATGGCCGAGCGCTACCCGGTCAATGAGTGGAATATCTACGCGGCCCAGGCATCCGACGGGGACAACTGGAACGATGACTCGCCGATCTGCCGCGACATCCTGATCAACCAGATCATGCCTTTCGTGCAGTACTACACCTACGTCGAAATTACCCCCCGTGAGCACCAGGCGCTATGGTTCGAATACGAGCGCATCGGCGAAGCCTTTGCCGATACGTTCGCCCAACAGCAACTGGTCTCGGCCGGCGATATCTATCCGGTCTTCCGTGAACTCTTCCAGCGCAGGTTAGTGTCATGACCGCCAAAAAAGAGCATAAGCGCCAACCTATTTCCACCGGGTCCGAGTGGACCTTTGAACTGATCCAGGCCTATGACCGGGAAATCAGCCGCATCGCGGCGGGTTATGCCCTGGACACTTACCCCAATCAGATCGAAGTGATCACCGCCGAACAGATGATGGACGCCTACGCCTCCGTCGGTATGCCGCTGGGTTATCACCATTGGTCCTACGGCAAACACTTTCTCAGCACCGAAAAGTCCTACACCCGCGGCCAGATGGGCCTGGCCTACGAGATCGTGATCAACTCCGACCCGTGCATCGCTTACCTGATGGAAGAAAACACCATCTGCATGCAGGCGTTGGTGGTGGCCCACGCATGCTACGGGCATAACAGCTTTTTCAAGGGCAACTACCTGTTCCGCACCTGGACCGATGCCAGTTCGATCATCGATTACCTGGTGTTCGCCAAGCAGTACATCATGCAATGCGAGGAGCGCCACGGCATCGACGCGGTGGAAGACCTGCTCGACTCCTGCCACGCGTTGATGAACTACGGCGTTGACCGTTACAAACGCCCCTATCCGATTTCGGCCGAAGAAGAACGTCTGCGTCAGAAGGAACGTGAGGAGCACTTGCAGAAACAGATCAACGATCTGTGGCGCACCATTCCAAAGCGCGCCGGCAAGAACAGCGACAAGGACAATGCACGCTTCCCCGCCGAACCTCAGGAAAACATCCTGTATTTTCTGGAAAAACATGCGCCACTGCTGGAGCCATGGCAACGCGAAATTGTGCGCATCGTGCGCAAGATCGCCCAGTACTTTTATCCACAGCGCCAGACCCAGGTGATGAATGAGGGCTGGGCGACGTTCTGGCACTACACGCTGATGAACGACCTGTACGACGAAGGCCTGGTCACCGACGGGTTCATGATGGAATTCCTCACCTCCCACACCAGTGTGGTGTTCCAGCCCGGTTTCGATAGCCCGTACTACAACGGCATCAATCCCTATGCGCTGGGCTTTGCGATGTATCGGGACATCCGGCGCATGTGCGAACACCCCACCGAGGAGGACCGTCGCTGGTTCCCGGAAATCGCTGGCAGCGACTGGCTCTCTACCATCAAGTTCGCAATGAGCAGTTTCAAGGACGAGAGCTTCATCCTGCAGTACCTGTCTCCCCAGGTGATTCGCGACCTCAAGCTGTTCAGCATCATGGATGACGACCTCAAGGACGACCTGGTAGTGCCCGCTATTCATGACGAACCCGGCTACCGGACTATCCGCGAGACCTTGGCGGCGCAATACAACTTGGGCAACCGCGAGCCCAACGTACAGATCTACAGCATCGACGTGCGGGGTGACCGCTCGCTGACCTTGCGTCACCAGCAGCACGACCGCAAACCCTTGGGCGAATCCACCGAGGAGGTGCTCAAGCACCTGCACCGGCTGTGGGGCTTCGATATCCACCTGGAAACCCTGCAAGGCGACCAGGTGGTGAAAACCCACCATGTTCCCCCGCGCAGCGATCATAACGACACCGACTACGGCCGTCTGGACCTGGCCGTCGTGCATCTCTGAAACGACAAAGCCTCCATTGGCCCGGCACAGACGGTATCCTGTGCCGCTAATGGAGGCTTTTTCATGAAAATCTACAAAGTCGGCGGTGCCGTGCGTGATCGCCTGCTGGGCATCGAGGTCACCGATATCGACCGCGTCGTCGTTGGCGCCACCATCGAAGAGATGCAGGCCAAAGGCTTCAAGCCGGTCGGCGCTGACTTCCCCGTGTTCCTGGACCCGAAAAACGGCGATGAATACGCCCTCGCCCGCACCGAGCGCAAAAATGGCAGGGGCTACGGCGGCTTCGTGTTTCACGCCAGCCCCGACGTCACGCTGGAAGAAGACCTGGTTCGTCGCGACCTGACCATCAATGCCATGGCCGAAGATGATGAGGGCAATCTGACCGACCCCTACCACGGCCAACGCGACCTGGACGCACGTGTTTTACGTCACGTTTCGCCCGCGTTCGCCGAAGATCCCCTGCGAGTGCTGCGGGTTGCGCGGTTTGCCGCTCGCTATGCGCACCTCGGATTCACCGTGGCTCCCGAAACCCTGGCACTGATGCGTCAGCTCAGCGAATCCGGCGAACTGGAGGCGCTGACGCCAGAGCGCAGCTGGAAGGAAATTTCCCGGGCATTGATGGAAGACCAGCCCCAGGTGTTTATTCAGGTGCTGCGCGACTGCCATGCGCTGAAAACCCTGATGCCGGAAGTGGATGCGCTGTTCGGCGTACCGCAGCCCGAAGCTCATCATCCCGAGATCGACACCGGCGTGCACACCCTGAGCGTGCTGGAACAGGCTGCAGTGCACAAACAACCGCTGACCGTGCGTTGGGCCTGCCTGCTGCACGACCTGGGCAAAGGGCTGACACCTGTGGATAAGTTGCCGCAGCACATTGCCCACGAACACCGGGGCTTGAAGCTGATCAAGGTAGTTAATGAACGTTTCAAAGTGCCAAAGGATTGCCAGGAACTGGCGCTGCTGGTGGGCCAATATCACACCCATGGGCATCGCGCCATGGAGCTGAAGGCGTCGACGCTATTGGAGTTGCTGCAAAGTTTTGACGTCTACCGTCGACCGCAACGCTTCGAGGAATTCGTGGTCGCCTGCGAGATGGATGCGCGGGGCCGCAAGGGTCTTGAGCAGCGCAGTTATCCACAGGCGGATTATTTGCGGAGTGCGGCAAAGGCTGCGCGCGAGGTGGCGGTGGCGCCCTTGCTGGAGAAAGGCTTCAAAGGCCCGGAGCTGGGCGAGGCGCTCAAGCGTGAACGGCTTAACGCCCTAAAAGCCTACAAAGAACAACACAAGCCTCTGTAGGAGCGAGCTTGCTCGCGAAGGACATCAACGATAACGCAGCGCCCTCTGGTTTTTCGCGAGCAAGCTCGGCTCCTACAGAAGCACATCTGCCGTGAGTGGCCGGCCCTGCCACTCAAACGCCACAGGCGCGAGCACCTGATCGATCTGCGCATCACGCCACAGCGCCGCCATGGTCTTGCCCGCTTCAGGATGCACACGATCCGGCGCCATCATCGACAGCGGCCAGAGCACAAAAGCGTTTTTCAGGATCTCTGCCCGTGGCAGGATCAAACCGTCGAAATTACCCACCAGATCGCCATACAGCAGCACGTCGATGTCCAGGGGCAACCCTTTACGATCTGGCGCATAGCGGCCGTTGTCGGCCTCGATGGATTTCAACCGACGGTCCAGCTCCATCAACGACAGGTCGGTCCAGGCCGACACCACCAGATTGAAGAACGGCCCGCTTTTGATACCCACCGGCTGGCTTTCGAACACCGCCGAACAGCGCATGTCCGTCAAAAAGCTCGCCAGCGCATCGAGTCCCGCACGTAAATTGAGCTCGCGCTCGATATTACTGCCCAGGCCAAGGTAAACCTGAGTCAGCGACATCCGCGCTCGATCTCCACGCCCACGCCTTTGGCCGCTGGGACGGCACCTGGCTTGGTCAATTTGAGGTGCAGCCAGGGAATCTGGAATTCACTCATCAACACTTCGGCCAGGCGTTCGGCGAAGGTTTCCACCAGCTGGTACTGGGACTGCTCGGCAAAGGCCTGGATACGCGCGGACACGCTGGCATAGTCCAGTGCCAGGGTCAGGTCGTCGCCAGCGGCGGCCGGACGGTTATCCCAGGCAAAGCTCAGGTCCAGGCGCAGGCATTGACGGATTCCGCGCTCCCAGTCGTAGGCTCCGATCACGGTGTCGACTTCCAGGCCTTCGATAAACACTCTGTCCAAGCACTCTTCTCCGCAGCACGACAAGGGCGCGATGCCCCGTTAGAATCAGGGCGTCCTCGCCCGGAATAGTTAGCATGTTTTGGTCACTGGCGATTCTCGCCTACCTGCTCGGCTCGCTGTCCTTTGCCATTTTGCTCAGCCGCCTGACGGGAAATCCCGATCCGCGAATGAGTGGCTCAGGCAATGCCGGCGCCACCAATATGTTGCGCCTGGCCGGCAAGAAACTCGCCGTGCTGACGCTGCTGGGCGACATCTGCAAGGGCCTGCTGCCCGTACTGCTCGCCAGCCTCGTCGGCCTTACCCTGCAACAGCAGGCCTGGGTGGGCGTATGCGCCGTCCTGGGCCATCTGTTCCCCCTGTACTTCCGCTTTCGCGGCGGCAAAGGCGTCGCCACGGCGGCCGGCATGCTGCTGGGGATCTACCCACCGGCAGCCTTGCTGGCGGTGCTCGCCTGGCTGCTGACGTTCTACCTGACCCGCACCAGCTCGTTGGCTGCGCTGATCGCCACACCGCTCACCCTGCCGTTACTGGCCTGGCAAGCACCGGCGGCGCTGCTGCCGATGAGCGTGCTGACACTGCTGATCGTCTGGCGCCACCGCGGCAATCTACGCGACCTGTTTGCCGGGCGCGAACGGCATTTCTAACGGCCGTCCAGGCAAGCCCTTACAACGGCGACAACTGCTCCATCGGCCAACGTGCCTGCACGCTGATCGCCAGGCTCTCATGCTGCCCGGCCTGCAGGCGTTGACAGCCGGCGTAGGCGATCATCGCGCCATTGTCGGTGCAGAACTCAGGGCGCGCATAGAACACGTCGCCGTTCATCTCACCGAGCATTTTCTCCAACGCGCTGCGCAAAGCCTTGTTGGCACTGACGCCGCCAGCAATCACCAGGCGCTTCATGCCTGCCTGCTTCAGGGCACGCTTGCACTTGATGGTCAAAGTCTCCACCACGGCCTGCTGGAACGCCAGCGCGATGTCGCAACGGGCTTGCTCGCCGTCGTCTCCGGCGCTGACGCTCTGCTGCCAGGTATTCAACGCCGAGGTTTTCAAGCCGCTGAAGCTGAACATCAGCCCCGGGCGATCGCACATCGGTCGCGGGAACGTGTAACGACCGGCCACGCCTTTTTCGGCAAGACGGGCAATTTCCGGACCGCCGGGGTAATTGAGCCCCATCATCTTCGCGGTCTTGTCGAATGCTTCGCCTGCGGCATCGTCCAGCGACTCGCCCAACAACGTGTATTGGCCGATGCCGTCGACCTGAACCAGCTGCGTATGCCCCCCCGAAACCAACAAAGCGACGAACGGGAACGCTGGCGGTGTTTTTTCCAGCATCGGTGCCAGCAAATGCCCTTCCATGTGGTGCACACCGAGGGCCGGAATCCCCCAGGCAAACGCCAGCGCCTGGGCACAGGAAGCCCCAACCAGCAGGGCCCCGACCAATCCCGGGCCTGCGGTATAGGCAATCGCGTCGATCTCGGTCGGCACGCAGCCGGCCTCATCCAACACCTGGCGAATCAACGGCAGCATGCGTTTGACGTGATCACGGCTGGCAAGCTCCGGCACCACGCCGCCATAGGCGCGGTGCAGGTCGATCTGACTGAACAGCGCATCGGCCAAAAGCCCGCGTTCACTGTCGTAAAGTGCGACACCGGTTTCGTCGCAGGAGGTTTCAAGTCCCAGTACTAGCATGGGTTTGCGCCTTGTAGAGGCTGAATTCGAAGGCGCGCATAATAGTCGCCACTCCCCCTCCCGACTAGCGGTTTTCGATCAGAGGCTTTGCATTCCTGCCAATGAGGGGTTAACATCCGCAACCCTTAAAAACCGACGACCTCAGCCGCGAATTGTTTGCGACGAGAACGTTGATCCCGGTAATGAAAGAAGGTAGCTCTGGATGCCAGCCGTCAAAGTAAAAGAGAACGAACCCTTCGACGTAGCTCTGCGTCGTTTCAAGCGCTCCTGCGAAAAAGCCGGTGTTCTGGCTGAAGTTCGTAGCCGCGAATTTTATGAGAAGCCAACTTCTGAGCGTAAGCGTAAAGCAGCAGCCGCTGTTAAGCGTCACGCCAAGAAAGTTCAGCGCGAACAGCGCCGCGCCGTTCGTCTGTACTAATACACAGACGTTCGTAGCAAGCTTCTGCCAAGCCCGGCCCTCAGCCGGGCTGTTGGCATTTGCGGATATCGCTTGATGCTTCATCGTCGACGCCGCACACGCGACCGAGACACTGCTTCACACGTCAGGACTGGCTCTTTTGCCAGCGGTGCACGTCTCTTCTGACGAGCCTAACAAGGCTACTGACGAGCACACCTATTCTTCAAGCAGGCGATCAACTGTGTCGACTGTGCCCATCGATGAGCTTCCGAGACCGCTCACAGGTCAAGACCGGACTCACGGGCAACTTTTATTCGTCGGACACTGATAGAGACTAACGTCAGCGAATGTTCGGCAGATACACTCTCTGACACCCCATGCAGACGATAATGCTCGAGCGCCCAACGCGCGCTTGAACATTTCACGGGCCCTCATTTACACGCAGTGATGACGAGAACGCCATGGCCGGGCTGATTCCCCAGAGCTTTATTGACGACCTTCTGAACCGCACCGACATCGTCGATGTTGTCAGCTCACGCGTGCAACTGAAAAAAGCCGGCAAGAACTACACCGCCTGCTGCCCGTTCCATAAAGAAAAAACCCCGTCGTTCAGTGTCAGCCCGGACAAGCAGTTCTATTACTGCTTCGGTTGCGGCGCCGGCGGCAACGCCCTCGGCTTCCTGATGGACCACGACAACCTGGATTTCCCCCAGGCCGTCGAGGACCTGGCGAAAGCCGCCGGCATGGAAATCCCCCGCGAAGAAAGTGGCCGTACGCACAAACCGCGACAACCCACCGACTCGCCGCTGTATCCGCTGCTGACCGCCGCTGCCGATTTCTACCGGCAGGCGCTTAAAAGCCATCCGCAGCGCAAAGCCGCTGTCGACTATCTCAAGGGCCGGGGCCTCACCGGTGAAATCGCCCGGGACTTCGGCCTCGGTTTTGCCCCGCCCGGCTGGGACAACCTGTACAAGCACCTGAGCAGCGATACGCTCCAGCAAAAAGCCATGATTGACGCCGGCCTGCTGATTGAAAACGCCGAGACCGGCAAACGCTATGACCGCTTCCGTGACCGCGTGATGTTTCCGATCCGCGACAGCCGCGGCCGCATCATCGCGTTCGGTGGCCGAGTGCTGGGGACGACAAGCCCAAGTACCTGAACTCCCCGGAAACCCCGGTGTTCCATAAAGGCCAGGAACTCTACGGCCTGTTCGAAGCGCGCAAGAACAACCGCAACCTCGACGAGATCATCGTGGTTGAAGGCTATATGGACGTCATCGCCCTGGCCCAGCAGGGCCTGCGCAACGCGGTGGCGACCCTCGGCACCGCCACCAGCGAAGAACACATGAAGCGCCTGTTCCGCGTGGTGCCCAGCGTGCTGTTCTGTTTCGACGGCGACCAGGCCGGCCGCAATGCCGCCTGGCGCGCGCTTGAGGCCACGCTGTCGAGCCTGCAGGACGGGCGCCGTGCACGCTTTTTGTTCCTGCCCGAAGGCGAAGACCCGGACACCCTGGTGCGCTCCGAAGGCACCGACGCGTTCCGGGCGCGTATCAATCAACATGCACAACCGCTGGCGGACTATTTTTTCCAGCAGTTGACCGAAGAGGCCGACCCGCGCTCGCTTGAAGGCAAGGCCCATATGGCCACCCTCGCAGCGCCGTTGATCGACAAGGTCCCAGGCGCCAACTTGCGCACCCTGATGCGCCAGCGCCTGCTGGAAATCACCGGATTAAGCGGCGAAGCCGTGAGCCAACTGGTGCACAGCGCTCCTCAGCATGCGCCGCCCGCCTACGACCCAGGCATGGATTACGATGCCATGCCGGACTATGCCGACTTCCACCAACCGCAGGAGGCGTTTACGCCCCAGCAGGAGTGGACGCCGAAGAAGCCCGGGGCCGGCGGCAAGAAGTGGGACAAGAAGCCCTGGAGCAAGAATGGCAAGCGCGGCGATCGCGATGAGGCCTATGCCCCGCGCACGCCGGTTGCCGTAGAAGCGCCGACGCTGATTGCGTTGCGCACGCTTATCCACCACCCGCAATTGGCGGGCAAGGTTGAAAGCGCCGATCATTTCGCCAACGAAAGCAACACCTACGCTCAGGTGCTTATCGCCCTGATCGAGGCCGTGCAGAAAAATCCTAAGCTAAACTCAATTCAGCTAATGGCTCGCTGGCATGGCACGGAACAGGGCCGCCTATTGAAGGCACTCGCGGAAAAGGAGTGGCTAATTGACGGCGATAACCTTGAACAACAGTTTTTAGACACCATTAACAGGTTATCCGCGGGTCAACATACACAGACCCTCGATGAGCTCATCAAGAGAGCAAGACAGCCGGGATTGTCGGCTGAAGAGCAGATTCAGATAGCAAAACAGATGCGCGACCTCTTAAAACAGAACGTTTGCACATCAAACCCGACCTCAGCTGGCGTGTGAGGTCATAGCTCGGGTATAATCCTCGGCTTGTTTTTTGCCCGCCAAGACCTTCAGTGGATAGGGTGTTATGTCCGGAAAAGCGCAACAGCAGTCTCGTATCAAAGAGTTGATCACCCTTGGTCGTGAGCAGAAGTATCTGACTTACGCAGAGGTCAACGACCACCTGCCTGAGGATATTTCAGATCCAGAGCAGGTGGAAGACATCATCCGCATGATTAATGACATGGGGATCCCCGTACACGAGAGTGCTCCGGATGCGGACGCCCTTATGTTGGCCGACGCCGATACCGACGAGGCAGCCGCTGAAGAAGCCGCTGCCGCGTTGGCCGCGGTGGAGACCGACATCGGTCGCACGACTGACCCTGTGCGCATGTATATGCGTGAAATGGGTACCGTCGAGTTGCTGACACGCGAAGGCGAAATCGAAATCGCCAAGCGTATCGAAGAGGGCATCCGTGAAGTGATGGGCGCAATCGCGCACTTCCCTGGCACGGTTGACCACATTCTCTCCGAGTACACTCGCGTCACCACCGAAGGCGGCCGCCTGTCTGACGTCCTCAGCGGATATATCGACCCGGACGACGGCATTGCGCCGCCTGCCGCCGAAATACCGCCGCCTGTCGATCCGAAGGCGCCGAAAGCGGACGACGACGCCGACGAAGACGAGGCTGAAGCCAGCACCGACGACGAAGAAGAAGTCGAAAGCGGTCCAGACCCAGTCATCGCTGCCCAGCGTTTCGGTGCGGTTTCCGATCAAATGGAAATCACCCGCAAGGCCCTGAAGAAGCATGGTCGTGCCAACAAGCAGGCAATTGCCGAGCTGCTGGCCCTGGCTGAGCTGTTCATGCCGATCAAGCTTGTACCGAAGCAATTCGAAGGCCTGGTTGAACGCGTTCGTAGCGCCCTTGAGCGTCTGCGTGCACAAGAGCGTGCGATCATGCAGCTCTGTGTCCGTGATGCGCGCATGCCGCGTACCGATTTCCTGCGCCAGTTCCCGGGCCACGAAGTTGACGAAAGCTGGAGCGACGCCCTGGCCAAAGGCAAGGCGAAATACGCCGAAGCCATTGGTCGCCTGCAGCCGGACATCCTCCGTTGCCAACAGAAACTGAGCGCACTGGAGGCTGAAACCGGCCTGACGATTGCCGAGATCAAGGACATCAACCGTCGCATGTCGATCGGTGAGGCCAAGGCCCGCCGCGCGAAGAAAGAGATGGTTGAAGCCAACTTGCGTCTGGTGATCTCCATCGCCAAGAAGTACACCAACCGTGGCCTGCAATTCCTCGACCTGATCCAGGAAGGCAACATCGGCTTGATGAAAGCGGTGGACAAGTTCGAATACCGTCGCGGCTACAAGTTCTCGACTTATGCCACCTGGTGGATCCGTCAGGCGATCACTCGCTCGATCGCCGACCAGGCCCGCACCATCCGTATCCCGGTGCACATGATCGAGACCATCAACAAGCTCAACCGTATTTCCCGGCAGATGTTGCAGGAAATGGGTCGCGAACCGACCCCGGAAGAGCTGGGCGAACGCATGGAAATGCCTGAGGATAAAATCCGTAAGGTATTGAAGATCGCTAAAGAGCCGATCTCCATGGAAACTCCGATCGGTGATGACGAAGACTCCCATCTGGGTGACTTCATCGAAGACTCGACCATGCAGTCGCCAATCGATGTCGCCACCGTTGAGAGCCTTAAAGAAGCGACTCGCGACGTACTCTCCGGCCTCACTGCCCGTGAAGCCAAGGTACTGCGCATGCGTTTCGGCATCGACATGAATACCGACCACACCCTTGAGGAAGTCGGTAAGCAGTTTGACGTGACCCGCGAGCGGATCCGTCAGATCGAAGCCAAGGCGCTGCGCAAGTTGCGCCACCCGACGCGAAGCGAGCATCTGCGCTCCTTCCTCGACGAGTGATACCAGAACCCCCGGCCCAGGCCGGGGGTTTTGCTTTCTAACAATTACTTCCACAGATAACTGCCCCGTAACCCCCCTCCCCCGCAATGCCCGTCTACACTCGAGAAATTCCCCGTGCCATAACGAGACCGTTATGCCCAGATTGCCGACCGTGATACTGCTGTCGCTGCTGACCTGGACCGCAACGGCTGGCGCGTTGACTCTCACGGATGATGAGCGTAGCTGGCTGACGGACCATCAGGAGCTGCGCCTTGGGGTGGATGCGTCCTGGCCGCCCTTTGAATACCGCGATGAAGAGAGCCGCTACCAGGGCCTGTCCGCCGATTATGTGCGCCTGATCCAGGATCGCCTGGGCATCCGGGTCAAGCTGATCGAGCCGGCAAACTGGACCGCTGTGCTTGAGCAAGCACGCAACAGTCAGCTCGACCTGCTACCTGGCGTCATGTCTACCCCGGAACGCCAGAGCTTCCTGGCTTTCACGCGCCCCTATCTCGACTTTCCCATCGTGATACTGGCCCATGAAGGCGGCGCCAAGCCGCGCAATCTCAACGACTTGTACGGACTGAAAATCGCAGTGGTGGAAAACTATGCGCCGCATGAATTACTGCGCACCCACCACCCGGACCTCAATCTCGTCGCGATGCCGAACGTCAGCTCTATGCTCCAGGCCCTGGCCACCGATGAAGTCGATGCGGTCGTCAGCGACCTGGCTTCCAGCGTGTGGAGCCTGCGCCAACTGAAACTCGATGGCTTGTACGTGAGCGGCGAAACACCCTACCGCTATCAGTTGGCAATGGGCGTCCCGCAGGATGAGAAAATACTGGTGGGCATTCTGGACAAGGTCCTCGCCGATCTCAGCCCAGCTGAAACCGATGCGATCCAGCAGCGTTGGGTCGGCAGCTTCAGCGATCACCGCACGCTCTGGGCGGATTTGCTGACGTACGGTCTGCCTGCGGTATTGCTGCTGAGCACCGTGCTGGCCGTTGTGATTCGAATCAATCGTCGGCTCAGCTCGGAAATTTCCCGCCGGGTCGCCCTTGAGCAAGAACTACGCAGCAGCGAGTACCACTATCGCGGCCTGGTGGAGAGCCTGTCCGCTATCGCCTGGGAAGCCAACATCAGCGATTTCACCTACAGCTACGTGTCGCCCCATGCTGAAGAATTGCTCGGCTACCCCCGCGCACATTGGCTGATCCCCGGTTTCTGGCGCAACATCATTCACCCCGCCGACCTGACCCGCGCCGAAACGTATTGCTACCGTGAAACCCGCGCCAACCGTGATCACAGCATCGACTATCGCGTTATCACCGCCGATGGCCGCTGCCTGTGGGTACGCGACATTGTCAGCCTGATCGAATACGGCCATGAACCGGTGCTGCGCGGCTTGATGATCGACATCAGCGAAGCCAAGCGTACGGAAGAGGCACTGCAGCTGTCCGAGCAGAAGTTTGCCTCAGTGTTCCAGCAATGCC
Organism: Pseudomonas sp. R2-37-08W; assembly: GCF_003851705.1. Classification (NCBI taxonomy): domain Bacteria; kingdom Pseudomonadati; phylum Pseudomonadota; class Gammaproteobacteria; order Pseudomonadales; family Pseudomonadaceae; genus Pseudomonas; species Pseudomonas sp. R2-37-08W. Next base: position 5,273,678 of record NZ_CP027728.1, read on the forward strand.
CGGACATCCTGGTGATCGCCCGCCTGTCCGACGGATGCCTGCTTGAAGTCAACAAGGCCTTTGAAGACCAGATTGGCCTGAGCGCCCAGGAGGTGGTGGGCAAAACCGCCACCGAGCTGAATATCTGGGGTGTTGAAGGCGTCGGCCCGGATTTGCTGCAACGCGTGCAGACCACCAGCATCCGCAACCTGGAGATGATTTTCTGGCGCAGCAATGGTCAGGCGTTTACCGGGCTTATTTCGACCGAGCCGTTCCAACTCGATACCACCGAGGCGCTGGTGGTCGTGGTGCGAGATATCACCCAGCTCAAGGAAACCCAACAGCAGCTGCAAACTTCCGAGGAGAAGTTTGCCAAGGCGTTTCATGCCTCCCCCGATGGCTTGTTGCTGAGCCGGCAAAGCGATGGGCTGCTGATCGAAGTGAACGAAGGCTTCAGCCACCTGACCGGCTACACCAGCGCCACGTCGCTCGACCAGTCGGCTTTGGACCTTGGCATATGGGTCGACCTTAATGAGCGCAAGCACATGCTGGAGTTGATGCAGCGCGACGGCTTTGTCCGCGACTTCATCTGCCATATCCGCCGCGTTGACGGCCAGATTCGCCTCTGCGAACTGTCCAGCCGCCCGCTGCCCATCGGTGACGAAGACTGCATGCTGACCATCGCCCGCGACATCACCGAACGCCAGCTGATGCAGGAAAAACTGCAACAAGCCGCCACGGTGTTCGAAAGCACCGCCGAAGGCGTGTTGATCACCGACACGCGGCAGAACATCAGTGCGGTAAACCGCGCCTTCAGCGAAATCACCGGCTACAGCGAGGCCGAAGCGCTGGGCCATACCCCGCGCCTGCTCGCCTCTGGCATGCACGACAGCGCTTTCTATGCCGCAATGTGGTACCAACTGTCGACCCAGGGTCATTGGCAGGGCGAAATTTCCAACCGGCGCAAGAACGGTGAGCTGTACCCGAGCTGGCTGACCATCAGCGCCGTGCGCAATCGCGAGCAGGTGGTCACGCATTTTGTCGCCGTATTTGCCGACATCTCCAGTCTCAAGCTCGCCCAGGCGCGCCTCGACTATCAGGCCCATCACGACCCATTGACCGGCCTGCCCAACCGCACGCTGTTTGAAAGCCGACTGCAGGCGGCACTCAACGGCCAGCAGGAAAGCGGCAGTCAAGGCGCGGTGTTGTTTCTTGACCTGGACCGCTTCAAACACATCAACGACAGCCTGGGCCACCCGGTCGGCGACCTGCTGCTCAAAGACATCGCCGTACGCCTCAAGGACCAGCTGCGCGATATCGACACCGTCGCCCGCCTGGGCGGCGATGAATTCATCATCCTGCTGCCCGGCCTGCACCAGGCCAGCGATGCGCAATACCTGGCGAACAAACTGCTCGATTGCTTCACACCGCCCTTCCAGGCCGGCGAGCACGAGTTCTTTATCAGCGCGAGTATCGGCACAAGTTTGTACCCGCAGGACGGCACCGATGTCGCCACCCTGGTCAAAAATGCCGACGCCGCGATGTACCGCTCCAAAGCCAAGGGCCGCAACCGCGTTGAAAGCTACACCCGCGACCTGACGGCTCAGGCCAATGAACGCGTGGCACTGGAGCATGAACTGCGCCGCGCCATCGAGCGTGAAGAGATGAGCCTGTATTACCAACCCAAACGCAGCCTGCTCACCCAGCAACTGATCGGCGCCGAAGCCTTGATACGCTGGCACCACCCGACCTTCGGCGACGTACCGCCCGAACACTTCATCGCCCTGGCCGAAGAGAACGGCACGATTCTGCAAATTGGCGACTGGGTACTGGAACAGGCCTGCCGACAGATGCACGCCTGGCAAGGCGCTTTCGATGATTTCGGGCCACTGTCCGTCAACCTCGCCGGCGCGCAACTGCGTCACCCCAACCTGCTGTCACGCATCGAACAACTGCTGCGCGACTACCGCCTGGAGCCCGGCTGCCTGCAACTGGAGATCACCGAAAACTTCATCATGAGCCAGGCCGAAGAAGCGCTGGAAGTGCTGCACCAACTCAAAGGCCTGGGCGTGCAACTGGCAATCGATGATTTCGGTACCGGCTATTCTTCCCTCAGCTACCTCAAACGCCTGCCGCTGGACTTCCTCAAGATTGACCAATCCTTCGTCCGCGGCCTGCCCGACGACCCTCACGACGCCGCCATCGTCCGCGCCATCATCGCCCTCGGCCACAGCATGCAATTCACCATCATCGCCGAAGGCGTGGAGAACCCCGCCCAGCAAGCCTTCCTCGCCGCAGAAGGCTGTGAACAGATGCAAGGCTACATCGTCAGCCTGCCCCTGCCACCGGAGCAATTTGCCGCAACCTTCCTTCGTACGAGGCAGGAGGATTTTTCGGATGGCACAGTGAACAAACCATCGTTATAATCCGCGACCTACTGAGGGCCTATAGCTCAGTTGGTTAGAGCAGGGGACTCATAATCCCTTGGTCGTAGGTTCGAGTCCTACTGGGCCCACCATATTCAAAGCCGCGCACTGCGCGGCTTTTGCCGTTTCTACACTCCGAAATGCTGGGCAAAAAATGCTCATGAAAAGCAAAAGTGTCCAAAAAATGTCCACATTCAAGCATCATAGGTTCAACGGCACGTGCATTACGGAATATCCACGCCGCCACTCCCGGTTCGTTTTTGACGGTAACCTACAGCCGGTCCCGATCGATCTCATCCGCGATCTCAAGCAACTCCAAACCTGAAAACGAATACATTACGAAGCTCGACTTCATCCTAACGCCAGCGCGCAGGTAAGCCCTTATAGGCTTTTATCGGCGCATCCTGCTTAAGGCATGCCCATAGGTAAGCTGACACGAGCACGTAAGCACACGTCCAGCTCACCCGGCATCTGTAGGCAAGACCTACCGCACCTCATTGCTCCTAACAAACTCTATTCCAACGCTTATTAGACTCTTCGCAGTCCTTAAACCACTTAACGAAGACATCCTGGCAATCCCAATCCGCCGAACGATGGAATTCATCCTGATTGTAATAACTTCCCTGCCTCATTAATTCCCACGCACGGTTCGTAACCTTTAAAACTCTTACATCGGTATAAGAAGCGTTTCGCTGCAATAAAGCTTGAATCAGTATCTGAATATTGAGTTGCCCTCCTCCACTCGACGCGAACGAGCACAACAAATTACCCACTACAACCTTTAAAAATGCGCCATCATGCTTCTTAAAAACAACTCTACAAAACAGCTCACTCCTCTCGCTAGGACAGCATAGTATAAGCGGTGTGTAACCCTGCGAAAGGTAACGCTCGACCTCAGACGAACACAAATGAAAATTCAAAAAAATCCCTTTACTGATCCCGTCCAGATACTCTGGCCTTATAGAAAAATACGCTTCGAATTTTTTCAATACTTGAAGGGGAAATTCTTCAACACCTAACTCAAAGCGTTCGAGACTGGAAACTTTTTCGATCTCTAATATTTCACTTAACTGTCTCAAGCTCAGGTTTAAAATTTCTGTGCGGATGAACCTTACTCTTGCTCCAAGCGACAGTGCATACGATGAGTCCGTCAATACAAGCGGCTGGATGCTTTGCGGGCAAAATAGGTTTTGCTTTCGACTTTCACGCTTTTTCAACCAATCGGATACAAGAGTCGCCCCGATACCAGAAAATAGCCATTCAACCATAACAATCTCCATCAGAATTTGTTCTTTTCAGAATTTTGACCGTATCACAACCCGCAAGAGAACATTCGCAACGATGCATCCTATACCCCCCTTTGGCAGGCACACTGACAATACACAAACTTGATTTGAGTATTACTGGCAATTCACTGGTCCACTGATAGCATTAAACTTAACTACTCATACCTTATGGTTAAGTTCGAATGCTGCCGCTGAGCTTACCGCTTTGCCTGTCTGGCGCCGCAGTTCTGTAAGCCCGACCAAGCCTGTAACATGCACACCCACTGCCCCCCGCACTGGAGCTCCACCCTTGCCCGCCCTAGACGAAATCGACCGTCAACTGATCGCCGCCTTGCAGCTCAACGCCCGCGAAAGCGTGGCCATGCTTGCCCGGCAGTTGGGGATTGCGCGTACCACGGTGACTTCGCGCCTGGCGCGCCTTGAGAAGACTCAGGTGATTACCGGTTATGGCGTGCGCCTGGGCCAGCGCGTGGCGGATGGCGGGCTGCAGGCGTATGTGGGCATTACCGTGCAACCGCGTTCGGGCAAGGAAGTGCTGCGCCGGCTGAGCGCGATGGCTCAGGTGCAGCAGTTGTGCGCTGTGAGCGGTGAATTTGATTACGTGGCGTGGCTGCGGACCGAGTCGCCGGAGCAGCTTGATCAATTGCTGGATCAGATCGGCAGTGTCGAGGGTGTGGAAAAAACCACTACTTCAATCATTCTCAGTAACAAATTAGACCGTGGACAACCTATCTGACCAGTAACTTCGTCAGATTGACTAAAACCAGTACAATCCGACGACACATTGCGTCTTATTAACGAGCGCAACGCTCCCTAAACTGGCTGCCATCTTTTCCTATACTCAACGGGCCCTGTCCCGCCGAGTCGTCAGTAAGGTCAGCCATGAGCATTCCGTCCAGCACCATCAGCAAGACCAACCGACACCCCGCCAATGGTAAAAAGCCCATCACCATCTTCGGCCCGGATTTTCCGTTTGCCTTTGATGACTGGATCGAGCACCCGGCCGGCCTGGGCAGTATTCCCGCCGCCAACCATGGTGCTGAAGTGGCGATTGTCGGCGCGGGAATCGCGGGCCTGGTGGCGGCCTACGAACTGATGAAGCTGGGCTTGAAGCCGGTGGTATACGAAGCTTCGAAGATGGGCGGTCGCCTGCGCTCCCAGGCGTTTGAAGGCGCCGAAGGCATTATCGCCGAGCTGGGTGGGATGCGCTTTCCGGTGTCGTCCACGGCCTTCTATCACTATGTGGACAAGCTGGGCCTGGAAACCAAACCCTTTCCCAACCCGCTGACGCCAGCGTCTGGCAGTACCGTTATCGATCTGGAAGGCCAGACGCACTACGCGCAAAAACTCTCCGACCTGCCGGTGCTGTTCCAGGAGGTCGCCGACGCTTGGGCCGACGCGCTGGAAGCCGGTTCGCAGTTCGGCGATATTCAACAGGCGATCCGTGACCGCGACGTGCCGCGCCTCAAAGCGCTGTGGAATAAACTGGTGCCGCTGTGGGACGACCGCACTTTCTACGATTTCGTCGCCACCTCAAAAGCCTTTGCCAAGCTATCGTTTCATCATCGCGAAGTATTTGGCCAGGTCGGTTTCGGCACCGGCGGCTGGGACTCGGATTTCCCCAACTCGATGCTGGAAATCTTCCGCGTGGTGATGACCAACTGCGACGACCATCAGCACCTGGTCGTTGGCGGCGTGGCACAAGTGCCCATGGGCATTTGGCGTCACGTACCGGAGCAATGCGCCCACTGGCCTGCCGGCACCAGCCTCAGCTCATTGCATCGAGGCGCGCCACGGGCCGGCGTGAAGCGCATTGCTCACGCCGCCGACGGCCGTTTCGCCGTTACCGACATCTACGGTGACACCCGCGAATACGCCGCCGTATTGACCACCTGCCAAAGCTGGCTGCTGACCACCCAGATCGAATGCGACGAAACCCTGTTCTCGCAAAAGATGTGGATGGCCCTGGACCGCACGCGCTACATGCAGTCATCGAAAACCTTTGTCATGGTTGACCGCCCGTTCTGGAAAGACAAAGACCCGGAAACCGGCCGCGACCTGATGAGCATGACCCTCACCGACCGCCTGACGCGCGGCACTTATCTTTTCGACAACGGCGACGACAAGCCTGGGGTGATTTGCCTGTCCTACTCGTGGATGAGCGACGCGCTGAAAATGCTGCCCCAGCCCATCGATAAGCGGGTCAAACTGGCACTCGACGCGCTGACGAAGATCTACCCGAAAGTCGACATCAAGGCGCGCATCATCGGCGACCCGATCACCGTGTCCTGGGAAGCCGACCCGCATTTCCTTGGGGCTTTCAAAGGTGCATTGCCCGGCCACTATCGGTATAACCAGCGCATGTATGCGCACTTCATGCAGAAAGACATGCCCGCCGAACAACGTGGGATTTTTATCGCCGGCGACGACGTTTCCTGGACCCCAGCCTGGGTGGAGGGCGCGGTACAAACCTCGCTGAACGCGGTGTGGGGCATCATGACTCACTTCGGCGGCAGCACCCACCCGGAAAACCCAGGGCCCGGCGATGTGTTTGACGAGATAGGGCCAATCGCCCTGCCCGAATAAGGAGCCTGACATGCGTGTCGCCCTGTACCAATGCCCGCCACTGCCGCTGGACGTGGCCGGTAATCTCAAGCGCCTGCAGCAACTGGCGCATGAAGCGTCGGGTGCCGATGTGCTGGTGCTGCCGGAAATGTTCCTGACGGGCTACAACATTGGCGCCGAAGCCACAGGCGCCTTGGCCGAGGCCCGGGATGGCGAGTCGGCACACACCATTGCTGAAATCGCGCAAAGTGCCGGGCTGGCGATTCTGTATGGTTACCCGGAGCGGGCCGAAGACGGCCAGATCTACAACGCCGTGCAGTTGATCGACGCCCACGGCAAACGCCTGTGCAACTACCGCAAGACTCACCTGTTTGGCGACCTCGACCACGCGATGTTCAGTGCTGGTGAGGATGACTTCCCGCTGGTGGAAGTGAACGGCTGGAAGCTGGGTTTCCTGATTTGCTACGACCTGGAGTTTCCGGAAAACACGCGGCGCCTGGCCCTGGCCGGTGCCGAACTGATTCTGGTACCCACTGCCAATATGGTGCCGTTCGACTTTGTCGCCGACGTCACCGTGCGGGCCCGAGCGTTCGAGAACCAATGTTTCGTGGCCTATGCCAATTACTGCGGGCACGAAGGCGATATTCACTATTGCGGCCAAAGCAGCATTGCCGGGCCCGATGGCCACCGCATCGCCCAGGCGGGCCTGGATGAAGCGTTGATCGTCGGCACGCTGGACCGGCAATCGATCCTCAACGCCCGCGCCGCCAATCATTACTTGCACGACCGTCGCCCCGAGCTTTACGGCGCGCTGCACAAGCCCTGATCCACCGGGTTTGCTAGCATAGGCGCTTCCCCCGCTTCGGAAGTGCCCATGCCTGCGTCGGTTCACGCTCAACCCCTGCACCTCACTCTGGCTAATGGCCTGCGCATTTGCCTGCGCCATGCACCGCGTTTGAAGCGCTGCGCGGCCGTTTTGCGCGTGGCTGCCGGCAGCCATGACGCGCCATTGGCATGGCCGGGGCTGGCGCATTTCCTTGAGCATTTGTTGTTTTTGGCAACCGAGCGTTTTCCGGCAGACGAAGGGTTGATGGCCTACGTGCAGCGTCATGGCGGGCAAGTGAATGCCAGCACCCGCGAGCGCACTACCGAATTCTTTTTTGAGCTGCCGGTTCCGACCTTCGACGATGGGCTCGTGCGGTTAGCCGACATGCTGACGCACCCTCGCCTGGCCCTCGATGACCAACTGCGCGAGCGCGAAGTGCTGCACGCCGAGTTCGTTGCCTGGTCGCAAGATGCCAAGGCGCAGCAACAGGTAGCCTTGCTGGAGGGCTTGGCCGCTGATCACCCGTTGCGCGGCTTCCATGCGGGCAATCGCGACAGCCTGCCAGTGGAATGTGAGGCTTTTCAGCAGGCGTTGCGCGAATTTCATCAGCGCTTCTATCAAAGCGGGCAGATGACGTTGAGCCTTGCCGGCCCACAATCGCAGCAAGACCTGGAAGCGCTGGCGCAGCAATTCAGTGCGCAGTTGAACGGCGGCCCGTTACATCCCCAGGCCGCGCCGCCAGCGTTGATGGCCGGGCAAGCCAGGGGCTATCAACATGTTGCCGATCATCATCTGCATCAGGTCATCACCTGTGACGCACCGCGCGAAGCGCTGGCGTTTCTCTGTACCTGGCTCAACAGCCCGGCGCCGGGTGGCTTGCTCGCTGAACTCAAAGCGCGACGCCTGGCGACTGCCTTGCACGCCTCGGTGCTGTACCACTTTGCCGGACATGCTGTGCTGGATATCGACATCCAAGGCGATGCGACTACACAGATCGAGGCGCTGCTGCACGACTGGCTGAGTTTTTTCGCACACAGCGACTGGACGCCCCTACGCGAAGAGTTCGTCTTGCTGACTGCTCGCCAACAACAAGTCCAAAGCGCCCTGGGGCTGGCACGCAACGACCTTGAAGACGTATCGGACCAAAGTCTCGCAGCGCTCAAGGCCATGCTCGACGCACTGCATCTGCCGCCCGCCAGGCATGAATGGCAGCTTGCGCCGGCTAACCCGTTTCTTCGTCCCGCTGCTCAAGAAGAACGTGCCGGCTTGATTCGCGGCCAGACCAGCGCCCACCGGGGCTTGCGCACATTCGCCCAGGACCGCTCGCGGGGCCGACGGGAAACATCGGCGCTGACATTCAGCCAGGCATTGGCCAATGACACCGGTGAAGGCGCCCTGTACCTGCGCTGGCGATTTGAGGGCGCCGTGCCTGCTGGCCTGGACAGTCTTTTACAACCGCTGCGCGACAGTGCCGGTCAAGCGGGCGTCGAGTTGGCTTTCGAAACCATCGCCAATGACTGGCAGGTAAAAATGCTCGGTTTCCACGAGCCCATGCCAGCCGTGCTTGAAGCAATGACGCGCTGCTTGAGCACTGGCGCTGAACACTTGGCGCCTCCACCTCCGGCACCGATGATTGCCATCCGCGAATTGCTCAAGGCATTGCCCGCCTGCTGTGTCGGCGTTCAACCGACGCCCCAAGCGACGCCAGCCTCGTGGGCCACCGCCCACTGGCAAGGGCTGGGCTCAGGGTTGCCGGCAGCCTGTGAAGCGGCGATCAAGACCGCAGCGGCCCGCTTGCCTGGGCAGCCTGCGCCTTTGCAATACGAACCTCAATCGCTCAAAGGTCAGCGCCGCTGGCACGAGATCAACACCGCGTCCAGCGAAGCGGCGATGCTGTTGTTTTACCCGACACCCACTCAAGCCCTGTCCGATGAAGCCGCCTGGCGCTTGCTCGGTCATCTGCTTCAGGGGCCGTTCTACCAGCGCCTGCGGGTCGAACTACAAATCGGCTACGCCGTTTTCAGTGGCATCCGACAGGTCAATGGGCAGACCGGCTTGCTGTTCGGCGTGCAGTCTCCCAGCGCATCCCTCGGTGAGATCGTCGAACAGGTGCAGACGTTCCTGGCACAACTGCCGTCGTTGATCGAGCGCAGCACAGACATGGGCAACGAAGCCTTGGCGCAGCAATTCACTGCCCAATCCCTGCCGATGGCCCAAGCCGCCGACTTGCTGTGGCATGCGCAGTTGGCGGGCCACTCATCGGGTTATCTGGAACAATTACAAGAATTGATACAAAGCTGCTCGCGGGACGATATGCGGCGCGCCGCGCAACAACTGAACGACGCCACAGGCGGCTGGCGCTGCATCGCCAACGGCCCGTGCATCGGGGGGCGCTGGCAGCCAGCGGCGTGATCATTGCCAACCGTGCAACAGGCTTTTTCTTTCGGGACAGCGCTAACTTGAAAAGAATTGCGTAATATTCCCACGCAATATCTGAACATCTCCCATGGGAGGTGGACTATATGTACTACTTGGTAGTGAACATCCCGTCCCTTGATAGGAGTATGAATATGACCTGGTCCAAACCTGCTTACACTGATTTGCGCATCGGTTTCGAAGTCACCATGTACTTCGCCAGCCGTTAATCCGCTGGGTAATACAACGCCTCGGTTCGCCCGGGGCGTTTTTGTTTTGAGCTGTGCTTGATGGAGCGATCATGTTTGTCCAGATTCTAGGTTCCGCCGCCGGCGGCGGCTTCCCGCAGTGGAACTGCAACTGCGTGAATTGCGCAGGTTTTCGTGATGGTAGCCTGCGGGCCCAGGCGCGGACCCAGTCGTCCATCGCGATTTCCGATGATGGTGTGAATTGGGTACTGTGCAACGCATCACCGGATATCCGCGCACAACTGCAAGGGTTTGCGCCGATGCAACCGGGCCGCGCCCTGCGTGACACCGGCATCAGCGCGATCATCCTGATGGACAGTCAGATCGACCACACCACCGGCCTGCTGAGCCTGCGCGAGGGTTGCCCGCACCAGGTGTGGTGCACCGACATGGTCCATGAAGACCTGAGCACCGGTTTCCCGCTGTTCACCATGCTTACTCACTGGAACGGCGGCCTGGCCTGGAACCGTATTGAGCTGGACGCCAATTTCACCATCCCGGCCTGCCCCAACCTGCGCTTCACGCCACTGCCGCTGCGCAGCGCCGCCCCGCCGTATTCTCCGCACCGCTTCGACCCGCACCCAGGCGACAACATCGGCCTGATCGTCGAAGACCTGCGCACCGGTGGCAAACTGTTCTACGCCCCAGGCCTGGGCAAGGTCGACGCGCCGCTGCTGGACATCATGGCCGGCAGCGACTGCCTGCTGGTGGACGGCACGATGTGGGACGACGACGAAATGCAGCGCCGTGGCGTCGGTACCCGCACCGGCCGCGAAATGGGCCACCTGGCGCAAAATGGCCCTGGCGGCATGCTCGAAGTGCTGGAACAGTTGCCCGAGCAGCGCAAAGTGCTTATCCACATCAACAACACCAACCCGATCCTCGATGAAGATTCCCCCGAGCGAGCCGAGCTGGTGCGGCGTAATGTCGAAGTAGCCTACGACGGCATGAGCATCGAGTTGTAGGAGACTCATATGACTGATACACCGATGACCCCCGAAGCATTCGAACACGCCTTGCGCGCCAAAGGCGCCCTCTACCACATTCATCACCCGTATCACGTGGCGATGTACGAAGGCCGCGCCACCCGCGAGCAGATCCAGGGCTGGGTCGCCAACCGTTTCTATTATCAGGTGAACATTCCCCTCAAGGACGCAGCGATCCTGGCCAACTGCCCGGACCGTGAAATCCGTCGCGAATGGATCCAGCGCCTGCTCGACCACGATGGCGCGCCCGGAGAAGACGGCGGCATCGAAGCCTGGCTGCGCCTGGGCCAAGCCGTCGGTCTCGACCCGGACCAACTGCGCTCCCAGGAACTGGTGCTGCCCGGAGTACGCTTTGCGGTAGACGCCTACGTCAACTTCGCCCGCCGCGCCAGTTGGCAAGAAGCCGCCAGCAGCTCCTTGACCGAACTGTTCGCGCCGCAGATCCACCAGTCGCGCCTCGACAGTTGGCCGCAGCATTACCCGTGGATCGACCCGGCCGGCTACGAATACTTCCGCACCCGCCTGGGCCAGGCCCGTCGCGACGTGGAACACGGGTTAGCGATCACCCTGCAGCACTACACCACCCGTGAAGGCCAGGAGCGCATGCTGGAAATTCTCCAGTTCAAACTGGACATCCTGTGGAGCATGCTTGACGCCATGAGCATGGCCTACGAACTGAACCGCCCGCCGTATCACAGCGTGACCGCGCAGCGGGTCTGGCATAAAGGGATCACCCTATGAGCTTTGATCGCAGCAGAAAACCGGCCTGGCGCCAAGGCTATCGCTACCAGTACGAACCCGCGCAAAAAGGCCATGTGTTGCTCTACCCCGAAGGCATGATCAAGCTCAACGACAGCGCCGCGCTGATTGGTGGCTTGATCGACGGTGAGCGCGACGTGGCCGCCATCATCGCCGAGCTGGACCAGCAATTTCCCGGCGTGCCGGAACTCGGTGATGACATCGAGCAATTCATGGAGGTCGCCCGTGCCGAGCACTGGATCACCCTTGCCTGAAAAACCCGCCATCGGCCTGCCGCTGTGGCTGCTCGCCGAGCTGACTTACCGCTGCCCGCTGCAGTGCCCGTACTGCTCCAACCCGCTGGACTTTGCCGAGCAGGGCAAGGAGCTGAGCACCGAGCAATGGATCAAGGTCTTTCGCGAGGCCCGGGAGATGGGCGCCGCTCAGCTCGGGTTCTCCGGCGGCGAACCGCTGGTGCGCCAGGATCTGGCCGAACTGATCTTCGAAGCGCGCAAGCTGGGGTTCTACACCAACCTGATCACCTCAGGCATTGGCCTGACCGAACAGAAGATCAGCGATTTCAAAAAGGCCGGCCTGGACCATATCCAGATCAGCTTCCAGGCCAGCGACGAACAGGTCAACAACCTGCTGGCCGGCTCGAAAAAAGCCTTCGCGCAAAAGCTCGAAATGGCCCGAGCGGTGAAAGCCCACGGTTACCCGATGGTGCTGAACTTCGTCACCCATCGGCATAACATCGACAAGATCGACCGCATTATCGAGCTGTGCATTGCCCTTGAGGCAGATTTTGTCGAGCTTGCCACCTGCCAGTTCTACGGCTGGGCGCAGCTCAATCGTGTGGGGTTATTGCCGACCAGGGAACAACTGGTACGCGCCGAACGCATCACCAACGAATACCGCGCCAAGCTCGAAGCCGAAGGCCACCCGTGCAAGCTGATTTTCGTCACGCCGGATTACTACGAAGAACGCCCGAAAGCCTGCATGAATGGCTGGGGCAGTATTTTCCTGACAGTGACACCGGACGGTACTGCGCTGCCCTGTCATGGCGCCCGACAGATGCCGGTACAGTTTCCCAATGTGCGCGACCACAGCATGCAACACATCTGGTACGACTCGTTCGGCTTCAACCGTTTTCGCGGTTACGACTGGATGCCCGAGCCGTGCCGTTCATGCGATGAGAAGGAAAAGGACTTCGGCGGCTGCCGCTGCCAGGCCTTCATGCTCACGGGGGATGCAAGCAACGCCGACCCGGTGTGCAGCAAGTCCGAGCAGCACGGCATCATCCTTCAAGCGCGGGAAGAAGCCGAACATGCCACCCAGACCATCGAGCAACTGGCGTTTCGCAATGAGCGCAATTCGCGCCTCATCGCCAAAGGCTGAGGGCCTCAGCGCTTGGCGATGATGTACACCGCGTGAATGATGCCGGGGAAGTAACCGCACAGGGTCAGCAGGATATTCAGCCAGAACGCTCCGCCGAAGCCTACTTGCAGGAACACACCCAGTGGCGGCAGCAGAATGGCGATGATGATACGAATGATGTCCATGGGTCAGCTCCAGAAAATCGGCTCGTGTGAGCCGTGTAGCTAATCGACCTTGGCGCTTCGTGAGGGTTCAGTGGGTTCTGGCGTTGGGCCATCCTTTAATCAACAGACAAAAAAACGCCCCCAGCCAAAAGAATCAGGCTGGAGGCGCCGCGTATCCCGCGAGACGGTTCAGGAAATCGAGGTCAGACAGCGATGCCCTTGCGGCATTGCAGTTGGGCGGTACGTACCCGAGAGAAAGCGCGGGCAAGGCGCAGAAGCATTTCGTCGATGTGGTTTCTGCTGACATTCAGGGCGGGGGTAAAGCGCAGACAATCAGGCTGCGTAGCGGTGAGGATCAGGCCTTCGTGCAGCGCGGCCTTTACCACCGCAGCCGCAGAATCGTCCGACAGCGTGAGGCCCCATAGCAGACCGTTGCCGCGCAATTGTCCATGCTCATAACGGTGGGCCAGGCGCGCGAGGCCTTCTGCCAGGTACTGACCGGATTCGCGTACATGTTCGAGAAAGCCGCTGGCCAACACGGCATCGAGTACCGCACTACCCGCTGACGCCATCAGCGCATTGCCGTGATGCGTACCATCCAGCTCGCCCACTTCGAAACAACAGGCTGTGCCGCGCGCCAGCAATGCCGCGAGGGGCACGCCACCGCCCAGGCCTTTGCCGAGGGTAATGATGTCGGCGCGCACGCCGTATTGCTGTTCGGCGAGCAAGCTGGCGCAGCGGCCGATGCCGGTTTGCACTTCGTCAAGAATCAGCAGGATCCCCAGCTCGCGGCACAGGCGTTCGACGCCTTTGAGGTAGTGTTCGGTCGCGGGAATGACACCCGCGGCGCTCTGGATTGGCTCCAGCATGATGGCGACGGTGTGCGCATCGACGGCGGCATGCAGCGCCGGCAGATCGTTGAACGGCACATGACTGAAGCCCGGCAATGACGGTTCGAAACGGTTTTCGCAGGCAACTGCCGAAGCCGATAATGTTGCCAGGCTACGACCATGGCAGCCGTTGCTCGCCGTGATGATGTGGTAAGCGCCGCCGCGATGCAGTTGGCCCCATTTGCGCGCCAGCCTGATGGCGGCTTCACAGGCCTCCGCGCCGCTGTTGAGCAGGTACGCTTGATCGCTGCCGGTGTGATGGCACAGCCGGTCCACCAGGTCGAGCTGAGCCCGGTTGTGCAAGCCGAGGCCAGGGTTGATCACGCTCTGCATTTGTTCGGCAATCGCGTCGCGCACGGCTTGTGGGCTGTGACCGAGGCTATTGGCGCCGCTGCCTTGGCTGAAATCCAAGTAGGCACGGCCGTCGCTGTCCGACAGCCAGACGCCTTGACCCTGGACGAATACCTCAGCGGGGCGCGCAGCAGTGGGCATCAGGCATTGGTTGGAAAAATCACGACGCGCAGCAGCAAGCACCAGGTCGTCAAGGCTTGGCACTGGGCGCCGAAACAGGTTCACAGTTCACCCCCGTTAGCAACTGGGCCTTGGTAGACACCGGCTACCATCAGTGTGTTGAGGTGTTTTGCCTTGCCTATGTAAACGTCATTACCAAAAACGTTATTCATTGCCCGATCCGGCCCTGTAAGCCCTGCGAATAGGCGCTAGACTAGGCGTCTCAAGGGCCCACGGCCATTTCGATTTTCCAGCTTTTTCGATAAGCAAATCTTATGGATTTCAAGCAACTGCGTTATTTCGTCGCGGTGTATGAAGAAGGCCATGTAGGCCGTGCCGCCGAGCGTCTGTCGATTTCCCAACCGGCCTTGTCGCAGCAGGTTCGCCAACTGGAACAGAACCTGGACGTGAGCCTGTTCGAGCGCAGCAGCAAACGCCTGCTCCCTACGCTGGCGGCACACACGTTGTACAACCATGCCTTGCCCCTGATCGACGGCATGCAACAAGCCGTGGAGGCGTTGCGCAACTTCAAAGGCCAGGCGATGCGCACCTTGGCCATCGGCGTGCTGCAAACCGTGCACACCAGCCTGGTGCCGCAGATGCTCGAGCGGGTGCGCAAGGCCCAACCCCACCTGGTGGTGCAGATCTACGAATTGACCGGGCTGGAAATCGAGCGGCGGCTGCTCAACGGCTCGCTGGACATCGGTATCAGCTACCTGCCACCGCGCCAGCCCGGCCTGCATGGCGTGTTGTTGTATGAAGATGAGTTGAAGGTAGTCATCCCTGAGCAACATCCCTTGCGGGAATTCAAGAAGGTCTCGCTGAAACAGGCAGCCGAGTTGCCGATGTTGCTATTGGGCGAGGAATTTCAGGTGCGCCAGATCTGGCAGGCCCAGTTGGCCAACCTGGGTCGGCGCCCGCAGGTGCAGGCGGAGCTCAATACCATGGTGGGGATTCTCGACAGCCTGCCCCACACCCAGTTGGCCACTGTGCTACCGGGGCGTTCGCAGGACGAACACAACAGCCAGTCGCTGCTGTGGAAACCCTTGAGCGAACCCAGGGTGCCGTTGAAAGTCGGATTGGTGTGCCGTGACGTGCAGCGCCAGCAAGCGACGGTGGCATTGCTGCGCACGTTGCTGGAGGACGTGATGAATGCCCCGCAGGCAGGCGCCTGACTTTTTCGCGGGCAAAAGAAAACCCCGCCGAAGCGGGGCTTTGCAGACTGTTTCCCTGACATCCATTTCACTCCGCCATCCTGGCAGAATCCTACGTGTCCGTGTTGTTGCTTTGCGCTTCCTGCGCGACGTCCATGTGAAGTAGATTATCCGTGGATCCAATATGGCGATAGAGGACGATTAGCAGCACGTCATGTAAGAGAATGCTTACATGCGCGCTTCGCCCCCTAGAACAGTGCTTCATCCATCAGGAACAGTGATTCGCTACCGGCTTTTACCGACGCACTCAACGAGTGAATGCGTGGCAACAGGCGCGCAAAGTAGAAGCGCGCAGTGCCCAGCTTGCTGGCATAGAAATCCTCTTCGGCCTCTTTGCCCAACGCAGCCTTGGCCATGCGCGCCCACATATAGGCATACGCCATGTAACCGAACGCATGCAGGTATTCCACCGAGGCTGCGCCGATTTCATTCGGGTTGGTCTTGGCACGGTCCAGCACCCAGGCGGTCAGTTCATCGAGGTTATCCACTGCCGCGCCGAGCGGACGGGTGAACTCGCCCAATGCCTCGCCCGCAGTGGCGATGAACTGGCGGATCTCATCGGCGAACAAGGTGTAGAACGCGCCGCCGTTGCCGACGATCTTGCGCCCCATCAGATCCAGCGCCTGGATACCATTGGTGCCTTCGTAGATCTGGGTGATGCGCACATCACGCACCAACTGCTCCTGGCCCCACTCGCGAATGTAGCCGTGGCCACCAAATACTTGCTGGCCGAGCACGGTGGTTTCCAGGCCCAGGTCCGTGAGGAATGCCTTGGCGACCGGCGTCAACAGCGCCACCAGGTTGTCGGCACGCTCGCGGGCGGCGGCGTCTTCGCTGAACTTGGCGATGTCCAGTTGCGTCGCGACGTAGGTGGAGAACGCACGGCCGCCTTCGTTCGCCGCCTTCATGGTCAGCAGCATGCGGCGCACGTCCGGGTGCACGATGATCGGGTCGGCGGGTTTTTCCTTGGCTTGTGCGCCCAATGGAGAGCGGCTCTGCAGCCGGTCGCGGGCATATTCAATCGCGTTCTGGTAGGAGCGCTCGCCGGATGCCAGGCCCTGGATGCCCACCCCCAGACGCTCGTAGTTCATCATGGTGAACATCGCCGCCAAGCCACGGTTAGGCTCACCGACCAGGTAACCCACCGCTTCGTCGAAGTTCATCACGCACGTCGCGGAGGCCTGGATGCCCATCTTGTGTTCGATCGAACCGCAGTTCACCGGGTTGCGTGCGCCGAGGCTGCCGTCGGCGTTCACCATGAACTTCGGCACCAGGAACAGCGAGATGCCTTTGGGGCCCGCCGGTGCATCCGGCAGTTTGGCCAGCACCAGGTGGATGATGTTTTCGGTCAGGTCGTGTTCGCCGCCGGTAATGAAAATCTTGGTGCCGCTGACTTTGTAGGAACCGTCCGCTTGGGGCTCGGCCTTGGTGCGAATCATGCCCAGGTCAGTGCCGGCATGGGCTTCGGTCAGACACATGGAACCGGCCCACTCGCCGGAATACATCTTCGGCAGATAGATGGCCTTGAGTTCCTCGCTGGCGTGGGTATTGATCGACACGCAAGCGCCCGAGGTCAACATCGGGTACAGGCCGAAAGCCAGGCTGGACGAGTTGATCATCTCTTCGACCTGCGCCGACACCGCCTTGGGCATGCCCATGCCGCCGTACACCGGGTCGCCACCCACACCAACCCAGCCGCCTTCGGCGTAAGTCGCGTAGGCCTGGGGGAAACCGTCCGGTGTAGTGACCGCACCGTCCGTCCAGTGGCAGCCTTGCTCATCGCCGCCACGGCTTAACGGCGCGATGGATTTGGCAGTTACCTTGCCGGCTTCTTCGAGGATCGCTTCAACGGTTTCGGCGTCAACCGTGTCTGCCAGTGCAGGCAATTGGGCCCACGTCGTGGCGACTTCAAAAACTTCGTTGAGAACGAAGCGCATATCACGCAACGGCGCTTTGTAATCAGCCATGGCAAACCTCGTGAGAAGGTGAAAAGTGATTCGATAGGATCGGTTTTACAGACTCCGAGTGTACCCGAACAACTTTTCAGACACATAGGGTCCGTTCGTGACTATTAAGTATTTATAAGTCACGACGGACCTGTTCCGCCTATAGGGCAAACGCCTGCGCCGGTAAGCTCATCAGGCATTCGCTGCCCGCCTCCACGGCGGCCCGGTGCATGGCTGTGCGCGGCAACAGGCGCTTGAAATAAAAGTCGCAGGTCGCAGTTTTGCCCTGGGCAAACCCGGGGTCGTCATGCGCCTGCGCCGCGATCGCCATGCGCAACCACAGGTAGGCGAGGATGATGTAACCGCTGTACATCAGGTAATCCATGGCCGCCGCGCCTACTTCGTCAGGATTTTTCAGCGCTGCCGTGCCGACCTTCAGGGTCAGCTCACCCCATTGCTGGTTCAACTGGTTGAGCTGTTCTACAGCGGCCTTGAATTGCGCATGCTCGGCATTGGCGACGCAGAACTTATGCACAATTCTGGTAAAGCCGCGCAGCAACTTACCCTGGCTGCCCAGCACCTTGCGCCCCAGCAGGTCGAGGGCCTGGATACCATTGGTGCCTTCATAGATCGGCGCAATCCGGGCATCCCGGGCCAATTGCTCCATGCCCCACTCGCGTATGTAGCCATGGCCGCCGAATACCTGCATACCGTGGTTGGTCACCTCCAGCCCGGTTTCGGTCATGAAGGCTTTGCAGATCGGCGTGAGGAAGGCCAACAGGTCCTCGGCCTCCTGGCGCTGGCCGGCGTCGTCGCTCAGGTGCGCCGTGTCGAGCAACTGGGCGGTGAAGTAGGTCAGCGCGCGATTGCCTTCGTTGAAGGCTTTCATGGTCAGCAGCATGCGGCGGACGTCGGCATGCACAATGATCGGGTCGGCGGCTTTCTCCGGGGCCTTGGCGCCGGTCAACGAGCGCATTTGCAGGCGGTCGTTGGCGTATTTGATCGCGCCCTGGAAACTCGCCTCGCCATTGCACAAACCCTGCATGCCGGTGCCCAGGCGCGCGTGGTTCATCATGGTGAACATGCAGTTGAGGCCTTTGTTCGCCTCACCAATCAGGAAGCCCTTGGCGCCGTCGAAGTTCAGCACGCAGGTGGCCGAGGCCTTGATGCCCATCTTGTGCTCGATGGAGCCGCAGTGCACCGCGTTGCGTTCACCGGAATCGGCATGGAACTTGGGCACGATAAACAACGAGATGCCTTTGGTGCCCGCCGGTGCATCCGGCAGCTTGGCCAGCACCAGATGGATGATGTTGGTACTCATGTCGTGCTCGCCGGCCGAGATGAAGATCTTGCTGCCGGTGACCGCGTAACTGCCGTCGGCCTGAGGTACGGCGCGGGTCTTGATCAAGCCCAGGTCGGTGCCGCAGTGGGCTTCGGTCAGGCACATGGTGCCGGTCCATTCGCCAGCGGTGAGCTTGTGCAGGTAAGTGGCTTTCTGTTCCTCGGTGCCGTGGGCGTGGATTGCTGACATTGCACCGTGGGTCAGGCCTGGGTACATGCCCCAGGACGTGTTGCTGGAGCCGATCATCTCGCTCAGCACCAGCCCCAGTGACTGCGGCAAGCCTTGGCCGCCGTAGGCCGGGTCGGCCGCCAGGCCGTGCCAGCCGCCTTCCGCGTACTGGGCGAAGGCTTCCTTGAAGCCCTTGGGCGTGGTCACCACACCCTGATCGAAATGGCAGCCTTCTTCATCGCCGCTGCGATTGAGCGGCGCGAGTACGTTCTCGCAGAACTTCGCGCCCTCTTCGAGAATTGCATTGACCATGTCGGGGCTGGCGTCCGTCGCGCCCAGGGCCGCGTAATGGCCGTGGAAGTCGAACACGTTGTCGATCAGAAAGCGCATGTCGCGCAGGGGAGCTTTGTATTCAGGCATGGCAATGTCTCCGGCGGCAGATAGCTCAACCTACTGCCGGCCAACGCCTCGGACAATCACTGTAGCGCTGCTGAATACAGCACCATTACTCAACCGGCAGCACGCTCCATACGCACCGCACCGCGACGGTTCTGCCCGGCCGCAATCACGCAGTTGCGCCCGGCGCCCTTGGCGGCATACAGCGCCTGGTCGGCGGATTTGAGCACTTCTTCAGCGCTGCGCTGCTCGGCCTGGCGCTCGGCCACGCCGATGCTGACGGTCACCGACACACTCGAGGCGCCGCTGCCGGCTCGACGCTGGCGGCCTTGATGGTCGTCAGGGGGGCGGTCCGGGTTGCGCAATTTGATCGCATAGTTGGCGATGATCTCGCGGATTTCCTCCAGGTGCGGCAGGCATTCATCCAGGCTCTTGCCGGCGAACACCACGGCAAACTCTTCCCCGCCGTAACGATAGGCGCGCCCGCCGCCGTTGACCTTGGACAGCTTGCTGGCCACCAGGCGCAACACCTGGTCACCCACGTCATGGCCATGGGTGTCGTTGAAACGCTTGAAGTGGTCGACGTCGCCCATCGCCAGCACGTAGTTGCGCCCCAGCCGCTGCATGCGCTCGTTAAGGGCGCGGCGCCCCGGCAAGCCGGTCAGCTCATCGCGAAACGCCATTTGATACGCCTCGTGCGCCACACCGGCAGCGATCATCAGCATGACCTGGCTGCACATGATGTTGAGGGTAAACGGCAGGATGAAGGTTTGCGGCAGCATCCAGAACATCCCCAGCAACCCCACCAACTGCGCAGCATGCAGCGGGCGCGGCTGATACCAGTACTGGGCGGCCAGGGTGAGAAAGCCGATCAGAAACATCGGGTATGACAGCTGGATCAGGCTCATCCAGGCGCCATGCAGCGCCGGCCAGCGAATCTCAGCCAACCAGTCCAGCACGCCCTGGGGATAACTTTGCTCCAGCGCCAGCGCCACGCTGCCGACGGCCAGCAACACCGCGCAGCGTGCGACGAAGTCGCGGAACAGGTGGGTCCTTTCCTGCCACAGCGCATACACGCTGAACAGTACAGGCAACAGCAGGCAGCACAGGTGAAACACCACGGCGGCGTCTTCGCGCACGCGGCCATTGTCGCGGTAGAAGTCGGTTTGAGTGTCGAGCAGGAAATACGCGACGTACACCGTGATCATCAGGAACAGCTCACGCTGGCGCCGATACACCGCGCAGTACGCACCGCCGAGCAACAGCACCAAGGTTGGCAGCACGTTGAACAGCGAGGTGAAGAAGACGTTGAGGTCTTTGAGATACGCAGCCGAGAGCCCGGCCAGCAACAGCAGCAACGAGGGCAGGAAATGGCTGAACCGTAGGGCAGACACGCGTGACAAGGGTAAAACTCCGACCCGCAAAAAGTGATGGCATAGTGCCTCTGCGGGGCCAGTTAAACACAACTCGTCCGGCATGTATCACATTGCCATCACTGTAACGGCACGGTCCGGTAATCCCTTAATGCCAGGGTGCAATTTTTATAGTCGACAGTGACCGAATGTGGGAGGGGGCTTGCTCCCGATAGCGGTGGGTCAGCTACAGAGAGGCTGACTGATACACCGCTATCGGGAGCAAGCCCCCTCCCACATTTAGAAAAAAACCGCCACCCCTAAGGGCGGCGGTTTCGGAAGATCCGGTACAGCTTAGTAAGCCAGGCCGAAGTCTTCTTCTTTCATGTCCATCAGGTTGCTCGCGCCCGACAGCATGGTTGCCACGTGGGTGCGGGTACGCGGCAGGATGCGCTGGAAGTAGAAGCGCGCGGTCTGCAGCTTGGCGGTGTAGAACGCCTCTTCGGTGGTGCCGGCAGCCAGTTTTTCAGCTGCCAGGCGGGCCATGTCGGCCCAGAAGTAAGCCAGGCATGCGTAACCGGAGTACATCAGGTAATCCACCGAAGCGGCACCGACTTCTTCACGGTCTTTCATCGCGGCCATGCCGACCTTCATGGTCAACTCGCCCCACTCTTTGTTCAGCGCCGCCAGCGGTGTAACGAACTCTTTGACCGCGTCATTGCCTTCGTTGGCCTGGCAGAACTTGTGGACGATCTTGGTGAAGCCCTTCAGCGCTTCGCCTTGGGTCATCAGCACTTTACGACCGAGCAGGTCCAGCGCCTGAATGCCGGTGGTGCCTTCGTACAGCATCGAAATACGGCTGTCGCGAACGTTCTGCTCCATGCCCCACTCAGCGATGAACCCGTGGCCGCCGTAGATCTGTACGCCGTGGTTGGCGGACTCGAAACCGACTTCGGTCATGAACGCCTTGGCGATCGGGGTCATGAAAGCCAGCAGGCCATCAGCCTGTTTCTTGGCGTCTTCATCGGTGCCGTACTTGACGATATCCACTTGCTTGGCGGTGAAGTACACCATCGCACGGTTGCCTTCGGCGAAGGCTTTCATGGTCAGCAGCATGCGGCGCACGTCAGGGTGCACGATGATCGGGTCGGCGGCTTTGTCCGGCGCTTTCGGGCCGGTCAGGGAGCGCATCTGCAAGCGATCACGCGCATATTTGAGGCCGCCCTGAAAGCCGATTTCGGCGTGGGCCAGGCCTTGCAGCGCAGTCCCCAGACGCGCGGTGTTCATAAAGGTGAACATGCAGTTCAGGCCTTTGTTCGCCGGGCCGATCAGGTAACCGGTGGCCGCGTCGAAGTTCATCACGCAGGTGGCGTTGCCGTGGATACCCATCTTGTGCTCCAGGGAGCCACAGGTCACCGCGTTGCGCTCGCCCACCGAACCATCGGCGTTGGGCAGGAACTTGGGCACGATGAACAACGAGATACCTTTGGTGCCAGCCGGTGCATCCGGCAGGCGCGCCAGGACGATGTGGACGATGTTGTCGGCCATGTCGTGTTCACCGGCCGAGATGAAGATCTTGGTGCCGGAGACTTTGTACGAACCGTCAGCCTGGGGTTCGGCCTTGGTGCGCAGCATGCCCAGGTCGGTGCCGCAGTGCGGTTCGGTCAGGCACATGGTGCCGGTCCACTCGCCCGAGACCAGTTTGGTCAGGTAGGCGTCTTGCTGCTCGGGCGTGCCATGCTCGGAAATGGTGTTCATCGCGCCATGGGACAGGCCTGGGTACATGCCCCACGACCAGTTGGCTTCGCCGACCATTTCACTCACTGCAAGGCCCAGGGACTCCGGCAGGCCTTGACCGCCGTGCGCCACGTCGTGAGCCAGGCTTGGCCAGCCGCCTTCGACGAACTGTTTGTAGGCTTCTTTGAAACCTGCTGGGGTTTTAACGCCTGACTCGCTCCAGGTACACCCTTCGATGTCACCCACGCGGTTCAACGGTGCCAGCACTTGCTCACAGAACTTGGCGCCTTCTTCCAGAATGGCGTCGACCATGTCCGGCGTAGCGTCCTGGCAAGCTGGCAGGCTCTGATAGTGCGCTTCATAGCCGAGCAGTTCGTCACGCACGAAGCGAATATCACGCAAGGGGGCCTTGTAGTCAGGCATAGCGATAAACCTCTGCTGATGTATCTGGGATGAACAACCGCGTGGATGTGTGATGGCGGTCAAACAGGTGTTTGAAACATACGTTTACGACCTGGGGTTGTCAAGCGTCGGCCCGATGCCGTTTGTCTTGATGCGGGTCAATGGCAGGCACGGCGAAGCCTGCGGCGTGATGCCACAGATCAAGAAGTGTAGGAGTTCGGTGAGGGCACGGAACAAATGTGGGAGGGGGCTTGCTCCCGATGGCGATGCATCAGTCAAATAGCTATCGACTGATAGACCGCTATCGGGAGCAAGCCCCCTCCCACATTGTAAAGTGCGTTCAGGGTGAAATCAGGCGTAGGTATCGATCAACGTACCGAGCATTTCGTCCGAAGCCTTGGCGACTTTCGCCCCCAGCTCCACTTGAAACTTGCCTTGGGCCATTTCGACCATATTGCTCGCCGAATTGGATGCCTGGGCACGATCATTGGCCTGCAGACGGTCGCTTTGCGCGGCCGATGGCTGGGTGGTCGCGGCGCTGGCAATGTTGCCGGCAGCCTGGTCGACACGGCTCTGCCCGGCCTGAATGGTGCTCAGGCCCGAATAAAACGCGCTGCTTCCAGAGATTTCCATGGCGCAAGCCTGCCTTTAGAGAATCGTGATAGCCAATTGAACCAGACATCCTGGCAAAAGGCCCGCTAAAAACACTAATGGCATATTGCCTTAGCGATAGCCAAAATCAGTCAAGCAGGTCCATTTCCAGGTAGGCGGCCACCGCGGCTGCCCCGGCATGCTTGAGTTTGGGCACTCGCCCCAGGCAAGGCGCCGGCAAACGCTCGGCCAAGGTGGCGAGGTTCTCTTCCAGACGAGAGGTCTTCGGATCGATGATATTGGCCACCCAACCGGCCAGCGGCAGACCATCTCGTGCGATCGCTTCGGCCGTGAGCAACGCGTGGCTGATACACCCCAGCCGCACCCCCACCACCAGAATCACCGGCAGCTTGAGCGCAATGGCCAGATCCGACAGATTGGCCTGGTCGGCCAGGGGCACACGCCAACCGCCCGCGCCTTCGATCAACGTGAAGTCCGCTTGGTGCGCCAGGATCCGTTGCATCGGCTTGAGCAGCGATTGCACCGTGAGCGCGACACCTGCCTCACGGGCGGCCAGATGCGGTGCAATCGCCGGTTCGAACGCCACCGGGTTGACCTCGGCATACGTCAAGGGCAACGAACATTCGGCGAGCAGCGCCAGGGCATCGGCATTGCGCAACCCCTTGGGCGTTACCTGGCAGCCCGAGGCCACAGGCTTTCCCGCTGCCGTGCTGTTGCCGGCTTGACGCGCAGCATGCAGCAGGCCGGCAGCGATGGTGGTCTTGCCCACATCGGTGTCGGTACCGGTGATGAAATAAGCGGCGCTCATAGCGGTTTCTCCAGTACGGCGTACACCACCTGATAGGTGGCGGGCAGGCCCTGGGCCTGACGGAACTGCTCGTAAGCCTGGATCAATGCCGCGATCCGCGCACGGCCGGTCAACCCTCCCGGGCGCCCTGGGTTGAGGTTATGCGCGCCCAAGGCTTTCAATTCGTGGGTCAGGCTGCGCACGTCCGGGTAATGCAGTACGTGGGCCCGTCGCTCCAGGCTCGCCACCCGAAAACCACTGGCGGCGCACAGCTGTTGATACGCCTCGAAGGTGCGGAAGCGGTTGACGTGAACCAGACCGTCCGCCGCGCGCCAGCTTTCGCGCAGTTCATCCAGCGTGCCTACGCACAGGCTGGCGAAGGCCAGCCCGCCGCCCGGTTGCAGCACGCGAAACGCTTCACTGAGGACCGCATCAAAGCTCGCACACCACTGCACCGCCAGGCTGGAGAAGATCAGCTCGAAGCTGTCGGCCTTCAGCGGCAGGCGTTCCGCATCCCCCGCGACGAAGTGCTGCGCGCCGCCCAAAGGCCGCGCATGGTTGAGCATGCCCTCGGCAATATCCAGCGCCGTGCCTTGGCTGGCCGGCAGGCGCTCAGCCAGTGCACGGCTGAAATAGCCCGTGCCGCAGCCCAGATCGAGCCAGCACTGGGGCGCAAGGCTCATCGGCAGCCGAGCGAGCAGTGCGTGCCCGACCGCCCGCTGTAACTCGGCCACGCTGTCGTAACTGGCGGCGGCCCGAGAGAACGAAGCGGCCACCTGGCGCTTGTCCGGCAAGGCGCCCGGCAGAGGAGGATGGGATAGATCAGTCATCAGCATACTCATGCAAAAAAGCCTGGATGGCCCCCGCCACACCGTTGGGGTCTTCCAGAAGAAAAGCGTGACCGGCCTGTTCAATCAGGCCGATTTCCACGTCGGGCAGCAGCGCCAGCAGGTCACTGGCGGCTTCAGCCGGCACCAGCCCGTCCTGGCCGGCAAACAAATGCAGCTGTGGCCCGCGAAAGGCCTGCAAAGCGGCGCGGGTGTCCAACTGGGCGAGCAACTCCAGGCCGGGCATCAACACGCTGGGCGCCGTGTTCGGTGCTCCACTGACCAGCAGCCGCGACAGCCCGCGTGGGTCGGCGGCGCCTTTGGCGCACAACAGGCCAAAGCGCTTGAGGGTGACCTGGGAATCCGCGTGGCAGCCGGCGAGGAACGCGTCGAATGTTTCAGCGGGCATGGCATGGGGCCAATCAGCGTGGGCGACAAAACACGGATTGCTCGCCAGTGTGAGCAAACCGCAGCAACGCTCGCCGCGTCGCGCCGCCAGCTCTGAGGCGAGCATGCCGCCGAGGGACCAGCCGCCGAGCCAGACATTGTCCGGCAGCGTGGCATCCAGTTCGTCGAGCCATTCGGCCAGTTCGCTGCCGTCCAGTGCCGGCAAGGGCTCGACCTGCACCTGCAGGTGTTCATTCAAGCCCTGCAACGCCGCAGCCAGCGGCTCCAGCGGCGACACCCCCAGGCCCCAGCCGGGCAGCAGTACCAGTCGGTCACGCATGTTCGGGCTCTGTGGCGTTCAACAATCGGAAACACGCCTCCAACGCGTTTAACAATAGCTGCACCTGCGCCGCGCTGTGGGCCGCCGTCAATGTCACGCGCAAACGAGCGCTGCCGGCGGGCACCGTGGGCGGGCGGATCGCGGTCACCATCAGCCCACGCTCGCGTAGCATCTGCGACAGGCGCAAGGCGCGCGCGCTGTCGCCAATCAGGATCGGTTGGATCGGGGTAAAACTGTCCATCAGCGCCAGGCCGATCTGTTCGGCGCCCTGGCGGAACTGGCGGATCAACGCGTTGAGATGCTCGCGTCGCCAGTGTTCGCTGCGCAGCAGCTCAAGGCTTTTCAGGGTGGCGCAGGCCAATGCCGGTGGCTGGCTGGTGGTGTAGATGTAGGGGCGGGCGAATTGGATCAGGCTTTCGATCAGTTCTTCACTGCCCGCCACAAAGGCCCCGGCGGTGCCGAATGCTTTGCCCAGGGTACCGACCAGTACCGGCACGTCGTCCTGGCTCAAGCCGAAATGCTCGACGATCCCCCCGCCGTTGGCCCCCAGCGGGCCGAAGCCATGGGCGTCATCCACCATCAACCAGGCACCTTTGGCCTTGGCTTCACGGGCCAGCGCCGGCAGATCGGCCAGGTCGCCATCCATGCTGAATACGCCATCGGTCACTACCAGCGTGTTACCGCAGGCTTTCTCCAGGCGCTTGGCCAGGCTGGCGGCGTCGTTATGCAGGTAGCGGTTGAAACGGGCCCCGGACAACAAGCCGGCATCCAGCAACGACGCATGGTTGAGACGGTCTTCCAGCACCGTATCGCCCTGCCCCACCAACGCCGTGACCGCGCCGAGGTTGGCCATGTAGCCGGTGGTAAACAGCAGCGCACGCGGGCGCCCGGTCAGGTCGGCCAGTGCTTCTTCCAGCGCATGGTGCGGCGTGGCGTGGCCCACCACCAAGTGCGACGCGCCGCCGCCCACGCCCCAGCGGGACGCACCGGCGCGCCAGGCCTCGATCACCTGCGGATGGTTGGCCAGGCCCAGGTAGTCGTTATTGCAGAAGGCGAGCAGCGGCTGGCCGTCCACCACCACTTCCGGGCCCTGAGGGCTCTGCAGCAAGGGGCGTTGACGGTAAAGGTGTTCGGCACGGCGGGCAGCGAGGCGCGCGGCGAGATCGAAAGACATGCAGGGTCAACTCGGTCAAAACTGTGGGAGGGGGCTTGCTCCCGATGGCGGTATCTCAGTCAACATAAGTGCTGACTGACACAGCGCCATCGGGGGCAAGCCCCCTCCCACATTGGGATTTGGTTTCAGTCAAACAGCGGCGTTGTAGAACTGTTCGCTGCTTTTCTGCTCCACCAAGGCCTGTTCGATCGCCGCCTGGTGCACTTCATCGGCGTGCTCCTCGCGGGCTTCCGGCAAGATGCCCAGGCGCGAGAACAGTTGCATGTCCTTGTCCGCCTGCGGGTTGGCGGTGGTCAGCAGCTTGTCGCCGTAGAAAATCGAGTTGGCGCCGGCAAAGAACGCCAGCGCCTGCATCTGCTCGTTCATCGCCTCACGCCCAGCAGACAGGCGCACATGGGATTGCGGCATCAGGATGCGCGCCACCGCCAGCATGCGGATGAAGTCGAACGGGTCGATGTCGTCGGCGTTTTCCAGCGGCGTACCGGCCACCTTGACCAGCATGTTGATCGGCACCGATTCCGGATGCTCCGGCAGGTTGGCCAGTTGGATCAGCAGGTTGGCACGGTCATCCAGGGACTCGCCCATGCCGAGGATGCCGCCCGAGCAGATCTTCATCCCCGACTCACGCACGTAGGCCAGGGTTTGCAGGCGTTCGCCGTAGGTGCGCGTGGTGATGATCGACCCGTAGAATTCCGGCGAGGTATCCAGGTTGTGGTTGTAGTAATCAAGGCCAGCCTGAGCCAGCGCGGCGGTCTGGTCCTGGTCGAGACGGCCGAGGGTCATGCAGGTTTCCAGGCCCATGGCCTTCACGCCTTTGACCATCTCCAGCACGTAGGGCATGTCTTTGGCCGATGGATGTTTCCATGCGGCGCCCATGCAGAAACGCGTCGAGCCGATAGCCTTGGCGCGCGCGGCCTCTTCGAGGACCTTCTGCACTTCCATCAGTTTTTCTTTTTCCAGGCCGGTGTTGTAGTGACCCGACTGTGGACAATATTTGCAATCTTCCGGGCACGCGCCAGTTTTGATCGACAGTAGGGTGGATACCTGCACGCGGTTGGCGTCGAAATGCGCGCGGTGCACGGTCTGCGCCTGGAACAGCAGGTCATTGAACGGCTGCACGAACAGTGCTTTGACTTCGGCCAAAGACCAATCGTGACGCAGGGTGGCAGAGGTGCTGGCGCTCATGGGTGATTCCTTGATTATGCTTAGGCTAACGCTGCGGGAAGGGCAATACCCACAGGTACGACACGGATGCTCGGCATATTTAAGGAAGATTCATGCACTGTCAACCAAGCCACAAACACCAAGTTTACATCTGGTTAAAAAGCGTACAAATCTGTTTGATCTGCGATGAGCGCGCTGAAAGCACCGAGTGTGTGTGCAATGCCTGCGAAACCGAGCTGCCATGGCTGATGGAGCAGTGCGAGGTGTGCGCCCTGCCCTTGCCGATGGACGGGTTAATCTGCGGCCAATGCCAGAAACACCCACCCGCGTATAAACAGGTGATCGCGCCCTGGACCTACAGTTTCCCGGTGGACAGCCTGATCAGCCGGTTCAAGCATCAGGCACGCTGGCCCTTGGGGCACTTGCTGGGGCGCCTGTTCGGGCGATTCCTGCACCACCGGTTCGAGAATGCTGAACTTACCCGCCCCGATTGCCTGCTGCCGGTGCCGATGCCACCCAAACGTCTGCGCCAGCGCGGTTATAACCAGGCCGCGATGCTGGCGCGCTGGCTCAGCAGCGACCTGGACATCCCCTACGATGAACACCTGCTGTTACGTCCCCATGAAACCGTTGCGCAACAAGACCTCGACGCCAAGACGCGCAAGCGCAACCTGCGCGATGCCTTCGCCCTCGCACCCGGCGCCTGGGTGCAGGGTCGTCACCTGGCGCTGGTCGACGATGTACTGACCACCGGCGCCACCGCCCATAGCCTGGCGCGGTTATTGATGCAGGCCGGTGCGCGCCAGGTCGATGTGTATTGCCTGGCCCGCACGCCAAAACCCGGCGCGTGACTTGACTCCCGTGCCGCTGGGCGGCAACGTCCGCTCATTCCAGCCAAGCGTGTCCACATGCCTCTGACCTCCCCGCTCAGCCAGCACATCATCCGCCGCCCCCAGCGCATTGCCCTGCTGGGGCATATCGCCGAGCAGGGCTCCATCACCCGCGCCGCCAAAAGTGCCGGGTTGAGCTACAAAGCCGCCTGGGACGCCATCGATGAGCTGAACAACCTGGCGCAAAAGCCCCTGGTGGAGCGCAGCGTCGGCGGCAAAGGCGGTGGCGGCGCCAGGCTGACCGCCGAAGGTGAGCGCGTGCTGCGCCTCTATCAGCGCCTGCAGGTGTTGCAAGCCGAAGTGCTCGCCACGGACGAAGCGGCCCGCGACTTCAACCTGCTGGGCCGCCTGATGCTGCGCACCAGTGCGCGCAATCAACTGCACGGCCAGGTCAGCGCCATTGAGCGCCATGGGCGTAATGACTGGGTCCGCCTGCAATTGGCTGGCGGCCTGCAGCTGGACGCACAGATCACCCATGACAGCACGCAACGGCTGGAGCTTGAGGCCGGCGTGGAAGTGGTTGCCCTGATCAAGGCCGGATGGTTGGAATTGTTGGCCATCGGGCAAGCCGCAACACCTGGACACAATTGCCTGAGCGGTATGATCGAGACGATTCTCGACGCCGAAGACGGCCCCAGCGAAGTGCGCATCGGCCTGCCCAACGGTCAGGTGCTGTGTGCCCTGGCGCAGCCCGCCGCACTTACCGCGCTCAATGCCGCGCAAGGCCAGCCGATCAAAGTGCAGTTCGCCCCCGGCAATGTATTGCTCGGCACCCCGGTGTAGCTGGCACGCGCCATCAAACTGCAACAATTTCGTCACGCGCGCTCCTTAAGGTGTCTGCAAAAACCGTAGGGAGCCTGACATGAACTTATTAGAAGAAAACCAAGCCACCGACCTCGAACAGATGGTCGGCCTCACCCGTCGCCGCTTCATCGGCGCCGGCGCCCTGTGCGGCGCTGCGATGTTCCTGGGCGGCAACCTGCTCAGCCGCAGCGCACTGGCCGTGAACGCCGCTTCTGCCAGCCCGTTGCTGGGGTTTGCCAGCATCGGTGCGGCTACCAGCGACGCCATCACCCTGCCGCCCGGCTACAGCGCCTCGGTGCTGATCAGTTGGGGCCAGCCCTTGAGCAAGCGCGCCCCAGCCTTCGACCCCAGCGGCAACGGCACCGCCGAGGCCCAGGAACAGCAGTTCGGCGACAACAACGACGGCATGAGCCTGTTTCCTTTCCCCGGTGACGACCGCCGCGCACTGATGGCGATCAACAACGAATACACCAACTACCGCTACCTCTACGCCCACGGCGGCGCGCCGCAATCGGCCGAAGACGTGCGCAAGGCGTTGGCCAGCGAAGGCGTTTCGGTGATCGAAATACAGCGCAAGGGCGATACCTGGCAGTTCGTCCAGGACTCACGCTACAACCGACGCATCCACGGCAACACGCCGATCTGCCTGAGCGGGCCTGCCGCCGGCCACGACTGGTTGAAAACCCGCGCCGACAAGACCGGCAAGAAAGCCCTCGGCACCTTCCAGAACTGCGCCAACGGCAAGACGCCGTGGGGCACTTACCTGACCTGCGAAGAGAACTTCACCGACTGCTTCGGCAGCAGCGACCCACAGCAAACCTTCGACGCCGGGCAAAAACGCTATGGCGTGGTCGCCGCCAGCAAAGACATCCACTGGCACACCCACGACCCGCGCTTCGACATGGCCAAGAACCCCAACGAACTCAACCGCCATGGCTGGGTAGTGGAAATCGACCCGTTCGACCCGCAATCCACACCGGTCAAGCGCACTGCCCTGGGCCGCTTCAAGCATGAAAATGCCGCGCTGGCAGAAACCCGCGATGGCCGCGCCGTGGTGTACATGGGCGATGACGAGCGCGGCGAGTTCATCTACAAGTTTGTCAGCCGCGATCGGATCGACCACAACAACCCGAAAACCAACAAGGATCTGCTTGATCACGGCACCTTGTACGTGGCGATCTTCGACGCGGGCGATGGCGACGCCGATCATCCCAAGGGCAAAGGCCAGTGGGTCGAACTCACCCATGGCAAAAACGGCATCGATGCCAGCAGCGGCTTTGCCAACCAGGCCGAAGTGCTGATTCATGCCCGCCTGGCTGCCAGCGTGGTGAAAGCCACGCGCATGGACCGCCCGGAATGGATCGTGGTCAGCCCCACCGACGGCCAGGTCTATTGCACACTCACCAACAACGCCAAGCGCGGCGAAGACGGCCAGCCGGTGGGCGGGCCCAACCCGCGAGAAAAGAACGTGTATGGCCAGATCCTGCGCTGGAAAGCCGACGCCGATAACCACGGTGCCACGCACTTCACCTGGGACCTGTTTGTGGTCGCCGGCAACCCCGGCGTGCACGCGGGCTCGCCGAAGGGCGGCTCGTCCAACATCAATCCGCAAAATATGTTCAACAGCCCGGACGGCCTGGGTTTCGACAAGACCGGCCGCCTGTGGATCCTCACCGACGGCGACTACAGCAACGCAGGCGACTTCGCCGGCATGGGCAATAACCAGATGCTCTGCGCAGACCCTGCTACTGGAGAAATCCGCCGGTTCATGGTCGGGCCGGTGGCGTGTGAAGTGACCGGGATCAGCTTTTCGCCGGATCAGAAAACCCTGTTCGTGGGCATTCAGCATCCGGGTGAAACCGGGGGGTCGACCTGGCCGGAGCACCTGCCGAATGGCAAGCCGCGTTCGTCGGTGGTGGCGATTCGGCGTGATGATGGTGGGGTTGTCGGCGCCTGACAAACCGCTATCGGGGGCAAGCCCCCTCCCACATTTTGACCTGCTGATACATTCAAGTGTGTGGAGGGCATGCCCCCAATTGCAATGGCACAGATTCCCCTGTTTCCCACAGTTGAGTTGCGAATACATTCCAGTGTGGGAGGGCGCTTGCCCCCGATGGCGATAGCACAGCCCCCACCTATCTCAAGCCCGGTGCGTTACCATACCCGGCCGGACGCGGCGCCCTGCTGCGCGCAGGAGTTCGCATGGCCCACCCGTTTGAAACACTCACTCCCGACCTGGTGCTCGACGCCGTCGAAAGCATCGGCTTTCTCAGCGACGCCCGCGTATTGGCGCTCAACAGCTACGAAAACCGCGTGTATCAGGTGGGCATCGAAGACTCCGAACCCCTGATCGCCAAGTTCTACCGGCCCCAGCGCTGGACCAACGAAGCGATCCTGGAAGAGCACCGTTTCACCTTCGAACTGGCCGACTGCGAAGTACCGGTGGTCGCCCCGCTGATCCACAACGGCGAAAGCCTGTTCGAACACGCAGGTTTCCGCTTCACTCTGTTTCCACGCCGTGGCGGCCGGGCGCCGGAGCCGGGTAACCTCGACCAGCTCTATCGCCTCGGGCAATTGCTCGGGCGTTTGCATGCCGTGGGTTCCACCCGCCCGTTCGAACACCGCGAAGCGCTCGGCGTGAAGAACTTCGGTCATGATTCCCTGACCACGTTGCTCGAAGGCAACTTCATTCCCAAGAGCCTGTTGCCGGCCTACGAGTCCGTGGCCCGCGACCTGCTCAAGCGTGTGGAAGAGGTGTACAAGGCCACCCCGCACAAGAACATCCGCATGCACGGCGACTGCCACCCCGGCAACATGATGTGCCGCGACGAGATGTTCCACATCGTCGACCTGGATGACTGCCGCATGGGCCCGGCGGTGCAGGACTTGTGGATGATGCTCGCCGGGGATCGCCAGGAATGCCTGGGCCAACTGTCGGAATTGATGGACGGTTACCAGGAGTTCCACGACTTCGACCCACGGGAACTGGCCCTGATCGAACCCTTGCGCGCCCTGCGCCTGATGCACTACAGCGCCTGGCTGGCGCGACGTTGGGAAGACCCGGCATTTCCCCACAGCTTCCCGTGGTTTGGCAGCGAGCGCTATTGGGGCGATCAGGTGCTGGCGTTGCGTGAGCAGTTGTCGGCGCTCAATGAAGAACCCCTCAAACTCTTCTGACCGCTGATCGTTCCCACGCTCCGCGTGGGAATGCATCGGGTGACGCTCTGCGTCACACAAAGAGCGGACGCAGAGCGTCCAAATCGGCATTCCCACGCAGAGCGTGGGAAGGATCGGAAAACCCAATTACAATCGCGCTTTGTTAGCTGCCTAAGCAAGGATTCTGCAATGCACGCCGCCAACCCTCGCAAGGGGTACATCCTGGGCCTGAGTGCCTATGTCATCTGGGGTCTGTTCCCGCTCTATTTCAAAGCCATTGCCAGTGTGCCCGCCGCCGAGATCATCGTGCATCGCGTGCTGTGGTCGGCGCTGTTCGGCGGTTTGCTGTTGATGGTGTGGAAACACCCAGGCTGGTTTCGCGAGCTGTGCGACAACCCCAGGCGCCTGGCGATCCTCGCCCTCAGTGGCTCGCTGATCGCCGCCAACTGGCTGACCTACGTGTGGTCGGTGAACACGGGGCGCATGCTTGAAGCGAGCCTGGGTTACTACATCAACCCGCTGGTGAATGTGCTGCTCGGCATGCTCCTGCTCGGCGAGCGCCTGCGTCGTCTGCAATGGGTGGCGGTGGGTTTGGCGGCGGTCGGTGTGGCGCAACAGGTGTGGCAGGTCGGCAGCTTGCCGTGGGTGTCATTGGTGTTGGCGCTGACGTTTGGCTTCTATGGCCTGATTCGCAAGCAGGCGCCGGTCAAAGCGCTGCCGGGGCTGGTGGTGGAAACCTGGATGCTGGTACCGATTGCCATCGCGTGGTTGCTGTTCAACCCGACGGCGCACAGTGCACAACTGCCGTTCTGGAGCACCTCCGAGGCCTGGTGGCTGGTGGCGGCCGGGCCCGTCACGCTGGTCCCGCTGGTGTGCTTCAACGCCGCTGCGCGACACTTGCCCTACACCGCACTGGGTTTTCTGCAGTACGTCGCGCCAACGCTGGTGCTGCTGGAAGCCGTGCTGCTGTTCGGCGAACATCTGGCGCCCAGTACGTTGATCGCCTTCGCCTTTATCTGGGCCGGCCTGGTTATCTACAGCCTGGACGCCTGGCTGACCATGCGCAAACGCTGATCAAATAACGTACAAACCCTTGCAAGCCACGGACTTCGTGGCTTGCAGCGATTCACCCCAAGGTTATCCACAACCTGATCCCCGCCATTTGTGCACAAGCCCTTGAAACTGCTCGTTTTTTGCTCAGTTAGCGAGAAGCCCCGTTTGACGTGGCCTGGCGACGGGTCTCTACAGGTTATCCACAGGCCCATGCAAGATTTCCATGCATAACCTTGTGCGTGGTTATTCGTCGGCGCGCAGTTCCACCATTAAATCATCCGCCAGGGTTTCCAGGGAGGCCTGCAACGTCTCCAGGGATAACGTCGAGGGCACCTGCAGCAAGGCCTCGGCGTTAAACAGCGGATCGCCACTCATCGGCGCCGGGCGCACATCGGTGCTCAAGCGTTCCAGGTTAACGCCCTGCTGGCTCAACAGCGCAGTGATCTCACGCACGATGCCCGAGCGGTCATTGCCCACCAGGGTCATCACAATCGGTTTTGAAGCCGACGCCTGCCCGGAACTGCCCTCACCCACCAGCACGCGAATGCCGTGTTTGGATAAATCCTCCAGCGCCCCCACCAATGCCTGACGACTCTCTGCGGGAACGCTGACACGCAGAATCCCGGCAAACTGCCCGGCCATATGGGCCATGCGGCTTTCCAGCCAGTTGCCACCGTGGGCGGCAATGTTTTGCGCGATGCGCTCAACCAGGCCGGGTTTGTCGGCGGCGATAATTGTGAGTACAAGATGGTCCATGGCGAAGCCCTCTGGAATTCAATCTACAAGGTGGACCCGGGAGCCCTCGAAAACAAATCGTGTACCATTTTTATATTTATCTGGAACAATCCGATAGTTTTTTGAGAACATCTGGTTCTCCGCTGTGACCGTACGACCAAAGTGAGTCGCTAAACGACGTATTTAGTCTAATTTTCACAACCGCAAGTCATCATGTAGTATGCCCAACCGTGCACTACATAATGAAAATCTGAAAAAGCGCATAAGCTCCGCAGAGTGAGGCAAGCAATGACTGAACACGTTCAAGTCGGTGGCCTGCAGGTCGCCAAAGTCCTGTTCGACTTCGTGAACAACGAAGCCATTCCCGGTACCGGCATCACTGCCGACCAGTTCTGGGCCGGCGCCGACAAGGTCATCCACGACCTGGCCCCGAAGAACAAAGCCCTACTCGCCAAACGCGACGATTTCCAGGCGCAGATCGATACCTGGCACCAGACCCATGCTGGCCAGGCCCACGATCCGGTGGCCTACAAAGCCTTCCTGCAAGACATCGGATACCTGCTGCCAGAAGCCGCAGACTTCCAGGCCTCGACCCAAAACGTCGACGATGAAATCGCGCGCATGGCCGGCCCTCAGCTGGTGGTGCCGGTGATGAACGCCCGCTTCGCCCTCAACGCCTCGAATGCGCGCTGGGGTTCGCTGTATGACGCGCTGTATGGCACCGACGCCATCAGCGAAGCCAACGGCGCGGAAAAGGGCAAGGGCTATAACAAAGTGCGCGGCGACAAGGTCATTGCCTTCGCCCGTGCGTTCCTCGACGAAGCCGCGCCGCTCAGTGCGGGCAGCCACTTTGATTCCACCGGCTACAAAATCGTCGACGGCAAGCTGATCGTCAGCCTCAAGGGCGGCAGCAACAGCGGCCTGCGTGACGACGCGCAGTTGATCGGTTTCCAGGGCCCTGCGGCCGAGCCGATTGCGCTTCTGCTCAAGCACAACGGCCTGCACTTCGAGATCCAGATCGACGCCAGCACCCCGGTCGGCCAGACCGACGCGGCCGGCGTCAAAGACGTGCTGATGGAAGCCGCGCTGACCACCATCATGGACTGCGAAGATTCCGTCGCCGCCGTGGATGCCGACGACAAAGTGGTGATCTACCGCAACTGGCTCGGCCTGATGAAGGGCGACCTGGCCGAAGAAGTGGCCAAGGGCGGCAAGACCTTCACCCGCACCATGAACCCTGACCGCGTCTACACCGGCGTGGATGGCAGCGACGTGACCCTGCATGGCCGTTCGCTGCTGTTCGTGCGCAACGTTGGCCACTTGATGACCATCGACGCGATCCTCGATAAAGACGGCAACGAAGTGCCGGAAGGCATCCTCGACGGCCTGCTCACCAGCCTGGCGGCGATCCACAGCCTCAACGGCAACAGTACGCGCAAGAACAGCCGCACCGGTTCGGTGTACATCGTCAAACCGAAGATGCACGGCCCGGAGGAAGCGGCGTTCACCAACGAGCTGTTCGGCCGTATCGAAGACGTGCTGAACCTGCCGCGCAATACGCTCAAAGTCGGGATCATGGACGAGGAGCGGCGTACCACCGTCAACCTCAAGGCCTGCATCAAGGCGGCCAGCGAGCGCGTGGTGTTTATCAACACCGGCTTCCTCGACCGCACCGGCGACGAAATCCACACCTCCATGGAAGCCGGCGCGATGGTGCGCAAGGCCGCCATGAAAGCGGAAAAATGGATTGGCGCCTACGAGAACTGGAACGTCGATATCGGTTTGAGCACGGGCCTGCAAGGGCGTGCGCAAATCGGCAAAGGCATGTGGGCGATGCCCGACCTGATGGCCGCGATGCTCGAACAGAAAATCGCGCACCCACTGGCCGGCGCCAACACCGCGTGGGTGCCATCGCCCACTGCGGCTGCGCTGCATGCGCTGCACTATCACAAGGTTGACGTGTTCGCGCGCCAGGCCGAACTGGCCAAGCGCGAGCGCGCATCCGTGGACGATATCCTGACCATTCCCCTGGCCAGCAACACCGATTGGTCTGACGAAGAAATCCGCAACGAACTGGACAACAATGCCCAGGGCATCCTCGGCTACGTGGTGCGCTGGATCGACCAGGGCGTGGGTTGCTCGAAAGTGCCGGACATCAACGATGTCGGCCTGATGGAAGACCGCGCCACCCTGCGTATCTCCAGCCAGCACATCGCCAACTGGTTGCGCCACGGCATCGTCAACGAAGCCCAAGTGATGGAAAGCCTCAAGCGCATGGCGCCGGTGGTGGACCGTCAGAATGCCGGGGATGCGTTGTACCGCCCGCTGGCGCCGGATTTCGACAGCAACATCGCGTTCCAGGCAGCGGTTGAGCTGGTGATTGAAGGGACCAAGCAGCCCAATGGTTATACCGAACCGGTGTTGCATCGTCGGCGTCGGGAGTTCAAGGCCAGGAATGGTTTGTAACTGACTACTGAAATAAAAAAGCCCCGGTCATATGGCCGGGGGCTTTTTTATTACATCGCGAGTATCAAGGTTTAACTAACCACAATGAGGTAGTCACCCGAAAGTTGGAGCGTAGATCCAGCCCCACTCCCCGTTCCATCAACTTTTATGTCGGTCAACTCACCGTTATGCGTATTCCCAATAACTTCCACAACGAGGGTGCCTGCTGCTACATGAGTAAAATCTTGTCCAGCAGGGTCTCTATATTTCACCTTGAATTGCGTATGCGGTAACGTGTGGGTACCCGATGTCAGGCCAGCACCATAGTCAATTTCCAGGTACGTGGAGTCAAAGCTCGCCTCCATCCTGACCCTGGAACTACTACCATCAAACTGATCCGGACTAAAATTAACATCTTTTTTATTAACAACGGCGCGAATATTGGCCCTGTGCAATGGGCTGTTTTTTTCAGTACTCATGATGAACTCCTGTTCGTCGCTTGATTAGGTACCGATGCCGAACCAGCACCCTCCAAACGATTAAACAACCCCCCTCAAAACGCCGATACTGTGAAATCTGACAGTCCCGACCGACGGTAAATACCACTCCTACTGCGCCATCCCCAACTCGCGTTTGACCAACTTCGCCAACTTCACGCTATCAATCGGCTTGAGCAAAAAATCCACCACGCTCAAGTGCATGGCATCGATTACATCCGGCGCTTCGGCGTCCCCCGACATGATGATGATCGGCAACGCCGCACGGGTCGACTCGCGCACTTTTC
Source organism: Pseudomonas sp. R2-37-08W (assembly GCF_003851705.1). Lineage (NCBI taxonomy): Bacteria > Pseudomonadati > Pseudomonadota > Gammaproteobacteria > Pseudomonadales > Pseudomonadaceae > Pseudomonas > Pseudomonas sp. R2-37-08W. The sequence goes on from NZ_CP027728.1 coordinate 5,311,803, forward strand.
GGATCAATTCCAAACCGTTGCTTGGTGCCATGCGCAGGTCGGTGATCAGCAAACCGATGGAGCTGGTGGACTTCAACAAATCCCACGCTGCCTCGCCACTGTCAGCCGTCATGCAGCGAATGCCGTTCAGCCCGAGGATTTCCGCAAGCAATTCACGCGCATCCTTGTCGTCGTCCACGATCAATACACGTTGGGGCGGTAAATCGGGCTCCAGCATCACGGCGCTCAGCGCCTCGCGCTCGGCATCACTCAAAATATCGTGGTCGGACATACAGTTCTCAGCAATTCTCATCAATCTCGCAGCACACTCGTCAGACATCTGCGGGAGGGCGAACAATGTGCACTTCGTCGGAAAGTTTGCCTAGTGGGTGTTCTACGGGTTTTGGACGATAGTCGTGTAAGGTTTTTCCTTAGTTTTGCGTGGGTTTCACCAACCTAGACTTACGTCCAATGGGCACCCGCCGTGCGGCAGTCGACCATGCAGCACGATAACGACAAAAAAACTGCGGTCACTGTTATGAGTAAAGCTGATGCTTTCACGCAGGCGGGTAAAACCGCCGTGTTGCAGAACATCCATGGCACTTTGCAATTCCTGCAACGCTTCCCTCCATTCAATCAGATGGAGCAGGCGCACCTGGCGTTTCTGGTGGAACAGTGCCAACTGCGCTTCTATGGCCCCGGCGACAGCATCCTCAAACCGTCGGGCGGGCCGGTCGAGCATTTTTATATCGTCAAGCAGGGCCGCGTGGTCGGCGAGCGCCCGGACTCGGCGGATACCACGTTCGAAATCACCACCGGCGAGTGCTTCCCCCTCGCCGCTTTGCTCGGCGAACGCGCCACCCGCACCGAGCACAAAGCCGCCGAGGACACCTTCTGCCTGCAACTGAACAAGATGGCGTTCATCAAGCTGTTCGCCCTGTCCAGCCCGTTTCGGGATTTCGCCTTGCGCGGTGTCAGCAGCCTGCTTGACCAGGTCAACCAGCAGGTGCAGCAAAAAGCCGTGGAAACCCTTGGCACCCAATATTCCCTGAACACGCGCCTGGGTGAACTGGCCATGCGCCATCCCGTCACCTGCAGCCCGGACACCGCGCTGCGCGAAGCGGTGAGGCTGATGCACGAGCAGCAGGTCGGCAGCATTGTGATTGTCGATGAGCACAAGGCGCCGCTGGGCATCTTCACCTTGCGTGACCTGCGTCAGGTGGTGGCCGACGGTACCGGTGATTTCAGTCAAGGCATCGCCGGCCATATGACCCAGGCGCCGTTTTTCTTGTCCCCGGACCACAGCGCGTTCGACGCGGCGATCGCCATGACCGAGCGGCATATCGCCCATGTATGCCTGGTGCAGGACCGGCGCCTGTGTGGCGTGGTATCGGAGCGCGATCTGTTTTCCCTGCAGCGCGTCGACCTGGTGCACCTGGCGCGGACCATCCGCAACGCGTCCCGGGTGGAACAGCTGGTGGCGATCCGCGGCGAAATCGGCCAACTGGTCGAACGCATGCTGGCCCACGGCGCTTCGTCGACCCAGATCACCCACATCATTACCTTGCTCAACGATCACACCGTGTGCCGGGTCATCGAGCTGACCCTGGCGGAAAGAGGCGACCCCGGCGTGCCCTTCAGTTGGTTGTGCTTTGGCAGCGAAGGCCGCCGCGAACAGACGCTGTACACCGACCAGGACAACGGCATCTTGTTCGAGGCCAAAGACGCCGTGGAGGCCGCCGACATTCGCGAGCGCCTGCTGCCCCTGGCGCAACAGATCAACCAGAGCCTGGCGCTGTGCGGCTTCAGCCTGTGCAAGGGCAATATCATGGCCGGCAACCCGGAGCTGTGCCTGTCGCGGGCCGAGTGGGCGCGGCGGTTTGGCGCCTTCATCCGCGAAGCGACGCCGGAGAATCTGCTGGGGTCGAGCATCTATTTCGACTTGCGGGTGGTGTGGGGCGACGAGCAGGGCTGCGAGCAACTGCGCCAGGGCATTCTGGATCAGGTGGCGGACAACCGACTGTTCCAGCGCATGCTGGCCGAGAATGCCTTGCGCCAACGCCCACCCGTGGGGCGCTTTCGCGAGTTCGTGCTGACGCGCAAAAGCGGTGAAAAGGCCACCCTTGATCTCAAGGTGCAGGGCCTCACACCGTTTGTGGACGGCGCGCGCCTGCTGGCCCTGGCCCACGGCGTGCACGCCAACAACACCCTGGAGCGGCTGCGCCAATTGGTCGCCAAGGGCGTGATCGAGCCGCTGGACGGCGCCGCGTATGAAGAGGCCTATCACTTCATCCAACAAACCCGCATGCAGCAGCACCAGGTGCAGACGCGGGAAAACCAGCCGTATTCCAACCGCGTCGATCCGGACAGCCTCAACCATCTGGACCGGCGCATCCTGCGCGAATCCCTGCGTCAGGCCCAGCGCCTGCAAAGCAGCCTGACCTTGCGCTATCAACTGTGAGCCTGTTCAGTTGGCTGCGCGCGAAAAAACCCAGGCTCGACGCGGCGCAGCAGCAGCGCCTGGCCGAGTTGCGCGGGCCCTCGGCGCTGGGCCATGGCACATTGCGCAGCCAGCGCTGGGTGGTGGTCGACCTGGAAACCAGCGGCCTGAACCTCAACCGTGACCAGGTGCTGTCCATCGGCGCCGTGGTGATCGAGGACGGGGCGGTGGACTTCTCGCAGATGTTCGAACGCACCCTGCAACGCACCGCCACCAAACTCAGCCCCAGCGTGTTGATCCACGGCCTCGGCCCCAGCGCCATCGCGGCCGGCAGCGACCCGGTGGACGCGCTGCTGGACTTCATGGCGTTCGTTGGCGACAGCCCGCTGCTGGCCTTCCATGCGCCGTTCGATCAACACATGCTGTGCCGGGCGCTGATGGACAGCCTGGGTTATCGCCTGACCCACCCGTTTCTCGATGTGGCCGAGATCGCCCCGCTGTTATGCCCTGAAGCGAACATCCGCGAGGCGGGGCTGGATGACTGGATCGGCCATTTCAAATTGCAGGTGGGCGAGCGCCATCACGCCAGCGCCGACGCATTGGCGACGGCGGAGCTGATGCTGATTCTGTTCAGCCGTGCGCGCCAGCAACACATCGACACGCCCCAGACGCTGCAAGAGCGTTTATCCCAGTGGAAGCGGCGTAAACAAGCTCCGTCTTTCTAGGGGACGCGGAGCGTCCAGGGCGGCATTCCCACGCAGAGCGTGGGAACGATCTCCCGACAGACGCCAATTGCGCCCATCCCACGCCTCTGACACAATCGCGAATAATTCTCGTTAGTTTAAACTTTATTCGGTGATGCCTTGTCGTCGGTCCAGCCCCCACACAGTGAGCTTGTTGGCGCGTTGTATCGCGACCATCGTGGCTGGCTGCTGGCCTGGCTGCGGCGCAACGTAGCCTGCCCGAGCCGCGCCGAAGACCTCAGCCAGGACACCTTCATGCGCCTGCTGGGCCGAGACGGGCTGCGCGCACCCCGCGAGCCACGCGCCTTTCTGGTAGCTATTGCCAAGGGCTTGCTGTTCGATTATTTCCGCCGCGCCGCCCTGGAACAGGCCTACCTCACTGAATTGATGCTGATTCCGGAAAGCGAACACCCTTCGCCCGAAGAACAGCACCTGATCCTTGAGGACCTCAAAGCCATCGACCGCCTGCTCGGCACACTGTCGAGCAAAGCCCGCGCCGCGTTCCTCTATAACCGCCTCGACGGCATGGCCCATGCAGAAATCGCCCAGCGCCTGGGTGTGTCGGTGCCGCGTGTGCGCCAGTACCTGGCCCAGGGCATTCGCCAGTGCTACATCGCGCTGTATGGCGAGCCGACGTGACGCTGATCAGCTCCAAGCCGGTGTCGGCCCGCGTGCTGGACGCCGCGATTGCCTGGCAACTGTCCCTCGGCGCAGGCGATGGCAGCGAGGTGGAACAGCAAGAATTCGCCAAATGGCTGGCCAGCGATGAAGAACACGCCCGCGCCTGGCGCCAGCTGGGCATGCTCGACCAGCGTTTCAGCGTAGCCTGCGGCCCTGCGCGGGCCGCGTTGTTGCAGTCGCGCGAAAGCGTTCGCCAGCGTATGCGCAAGCTGGGCCGTGGCCTGGCGAGCATTGCGCTGGTAGTTGGGCTGGCGTTGTTTGCCGGTGAGCGGTACGTGCCGATCCACTATTGGCTGGCCGATCAACGCACCGCCACCGGCGAGCAGCGCACACTCACACTGGCTGACGGCACCCGGATCACGCTCAATACCCACAGCGCAATTGACGTGCGTTTCGACGATAAGCACCGTTTGATCGTGTTGCAGGAAGGCGAAATTTTCGTCGAGACCGGCCACAACGATGCGCGTCCGTTCTCTGTCCAGACCCGCGACGGCAACCTGCGGGCGTTGGGGACGCGGTTTATCGTCAGGCGCGAAGACCACGCCACACGCCTGAGCGTGCTGCAATCGGCCGTGGCCGCCCAGCCACAGGCACTGCATCAGGAGCAGGTGTTCAAGCAAGGCCAGCAAGTGCTGATGCGCAGCGATGGCCTGGGCCCTTTGCTTGCCGTCCCCCCGGCCACCGACGCCTGGACCCGCGGCATGCTCGTCGTCGACAACGCCCGCCTGGTCGATGTGGTGGCGGAACTCGGCCGGTATCGCACCGGCCATCTGGGCGTGGATGACAACGTGGCCGACCTGCGCATCACCGGCAGCTTCCCACTGCACGACACTACCCTGGCGCTCAATGCGCTGTTGCCCACACTGCCGGTGCAGATCGAGCAGCACACGCCGTGGTGGGTGACCGTCAAGGGTAAGCCTTAGGGTTTGCAGTGCCTGGGCAATCGCTATCGGGGGCAAGCCCCCTCCCACACTTTGATTTGTGAATACATTCAAAATGTGGGAGGGGGCTTGCCCCCGATGAGGCTCTCAAGAACACCACCAAAAAAATATTTTCACCCCGCCCTATCACTTTCCGATTCTCGTCCGGCACCTAGGCAATTGAGAAATATTTTCATTCAGGAGCCGCCCATGTCCCGCACGCTAGACACTTTGTTGCGCCCCAGCCTGTTAGCCGTGGCGATTGCCCTCGGCGTCCCGCTGGTCAGCGCCCCGCTGATCGCCGCCGAACAGGCCACCAGCGTGCGCGCCTACAATCTGGCGCCCGCCCCACTGGCCTCCACCCTGAACCAGATCGCCAGCCAGGCCGGCCTCGCCCTCACCCTCAACCCGGCGCTCGCCGCCGGCAAGACCTCGGCCCCGGTCAAGGGCCAGTTCGACGCGCAGGGTGCGTTGCGTGAAGCGTTGCGGGGCACGGGGTTGCAGTTGGAGCAGAGCAGCGCCGGGACGTTTACGTTGGTGGCGATTGCGGACGGTGTCGTGGCGTTGCCGGAGACGAGCATTATTGGTCAGGGCAGTTATGAGAGCGCGTGGGGGCCGGTCGACGGTTACCTGGCGAAACGCACCGCCGCCGGCAGCAAGACAGACACGGCCCTGGTCGAGGCGCCGCGTTCCATCTCCGTGGCGACCCGCGAGCAAATGCAGGATCGCAACGTGCAGAACCTCGACGACGCCGTCAAATACATGCCCGGCATCGTCTCCGCCAGCTACGGCAGCGACACCCGTTATGACTGGATGCGCGTACGCGGTTTCGAGCCCACCCAGTTCCTTGACGGCCTGCCGCTGCCCCGTGGCGTGTACGCCAACCCGAAAGCCGAAACCTGGAACCTGGATCGCCTCGCTTTGCTGCGCGGCCCGGCTTCGTCGGTCTATGGTCAGACCCCGCCGGGCGGCCTGTTGGACATGGTCAGCCGCCGCCCCAGCGCAGAATCGAGCCACGCTGTCCAGGTGCAGTACGGCAGTGACAACTACCGCCAGATCAATTTCGAAAGCACTGGCAAGATAGATGATGAAGGCCAGTTTCTCTACAGCCTTAGCGGCGTGGTGCGCGATGCCGGCACCCAGGTCGATCACATCGACAACAAGCGCTACAACATCGCGCCAAGCCTGACCTGGAATATCGACACCGATACCAAGCTGACTTTCCTGTCGCAGTTCACCCGTGACGATACGGGCACCACCAGCCAGTTCCTGCCGATCCAAGGCACCAAGATCAAATCGCCGCTGGGCGACGTTTCCCACCACAAGAACCTCGGTGACCCCGATTACGAGTTCTACGACCGAACCTACTACGCGCTGGGCTATGCCTTCGAACACCGTTTCAACGACACCTGGCAGTTCAAACAGAACCTGTGCTACACCAAGTCGGAACTGGCTTTCCAACAATTGACCGTGGGCTCGTTCGCCTACTCGCCAGCGGACGCGGCCGGCAATATCAGCCGCTCGTCGACCAACGTGAACGAGGACATCAGCCAGTTCGCGGTGGATAACAATTTCCAGGCGGACTTCGCCACCGGCGATATCACCCACACGTTACTGCTGGGCCTGGATCACCAGCGCACCGATACCTCATACCTGTCGATCTTTGGCCCCGCCGGAACAGTCAATATCTTCAACCCGATCAATACCCAGCCGGTCGTGCGGCCAGCGCGCTCCACGGCGTTCTATGACTACAACCAGAAAACCGTGCAGACAGGGCTGTACGTCCAGGACCAGATGGCACTCGACAACTGGCGCCTGACCCTGGGCGGTCGTGAAGACTGGGTGCACCAAGGCACCACGTACTTCAACAAGAACGATGCGACCAACACCGACCGCAGCAAGAACTTTAGTGGCAACGCGGCGCTGAGCTATGTGTTCGACTCGGGCTTCGTACCGTATATCTCCTACGCCGAATCGTTCCAACCGGCGAGCAACGCCAGCGTCTCCCCTACAGAATCGTATAAGCCCACCGAGGGCAAGCAGTGGGAACTGGGGGTCAAGTATCAGCCGCCGGGCTCGAACACGCTGCTGAGTGCGGCGGTGTATGACCTCACTCAGAAAAACGTGCTGGTCACCAGCTTCCAGTCCGGTGGCGTGTCACTCACCGACCAGACCGGCGAAGTGAAGGTCAAGGGCCTGGAGCTGGAGGCTATCTCTGACGTAACCGAAAACCTCAAGGTAATCGCGGCGTATACCCTGGCCAAATCCGAAGTGCAAAAAGGTGACTTCAAAGGCAACCGCCTGCAACTGATGCCAAACCAGCAAGCCTCCCTGTGGACCGACTACACCTGGCACACCGGCGCACTGGATGGGTTCGGCATTGGTTTTGGCGCCCGCTACACCGGCAATACCTATGGCGACCAGGCCAATACCTGGTCCGGCAAAGCCAACGCCTACACCGTATTCGACGGCGCCGTGCACTACGACCTCGGCCGCCTGGACAACAGCCTCAAGGGCGCGTCGGTGAAAGTGAACGCGACCAACCTGTTCAACAAGGATTACATTTCCACCTGTGACGGTTCCTACTGCTACTTCGGCGACCAACGCAGCGTCGTCGCCAGTGCCACCTACCAGTGGTAATCGGCTGAGTTAACAACCGGGCCGCCCCACAGGGGCGGCTTTGGTGTGTCTGAAGGCTAGAACATGAAAAGCAAAACCATCCGCCGCTGGTCCTTCATCCACACCTGGACCAGCCTGATCTGCACCGTATTCCTGCTGCTGCTCGCCCTAACCGGCTTGCCGCTGGTGTTTCACCACGAGATCGACCATCTGCTGGGCAACGAGCCGCAGCTCAAGCAGATGCCCGCCGGGACGCCGCAACTCAACCTGGAGCAACTGGTGGCCAAGGCCCAGGCCCATCGACCCGGCGAGGCCATGCAGTACCTGGCGTGGGACGAGGACGACCAGAACGGTGTGATCGCGATCATGGCCGCCACGGCCGGCACCGAGCCGAATTCGTCCCACACCTTCATGCTGGATGCGCGTACCGGCGAAGCGGTGGAAATGCCCTCCGCCAATGGCGGGCTCACCCTGTTCCTGCTGCGCCTGCATGTGGACATGTTCGCCGGGCTGCCAGGCAAGCTGTTGCTGGCGTTCATGGGGGTTCTGTTCGTGCTGGCGATCGTCTCGGGCACGGTGCTGTACCTGCCGTTCATGCGCCGCTTGAAGTTCGCTACCGTGCGCCAAAACAAGTCCACTCGCCTGCGCTGGCTCGACCTGCACAACCTAATCGGCGTGGTCACCCTGACCTGGGCACTGGTGGTGGGCGTGACCGGTGTGATCAGCGCCAGCGCCGACCTGATCATCGCCGCCTGGCGCGAGGACGCCCTCAGCGCCATGATCGAACCCTATAAAAACGCCCCGCCGCTGACCCAGCGCGCCCCGGCCAGCGAATTGCTGAGCATCGCCGCCAATGCCGCCCCCGGCATGCAAGCGGACTTCATCGCCTTCCCCGGCACGCGCTTTTCCAGCGAACATCACTACGCCGTGTTCATGAAGGGCAGCACGCACCTCACCTCCCATCTGCTCACCCCGGTATTGATCGACGCCAGCACCCTGGCCGTGACCGCCATCGCCGCACGGCCCTGGTACATGGACGCCATGGGCATGTCCCAGCCGTTGCACTTCGGTGACTACGGCGGCATGCCGATGAAGATCCTCTGGGCGGCGCTGGATGTGCTGACCATCATCGTGCTGGTTAGCGGCATTTACCTGTGGATCGTACGGCGCAAGGCGGGCAAGGCATGAAGCCCCGGCAGTCGAGTTTCTGGAAAGTGTTTGGCATTCCGCTGGGGATTGGCCTGCTCAGCGCCGCCGGGTTGTTTGCGGCGTTGCTGGGGGACGGGGGTGGGATGCGTTGAGTTGGGTCGGGTTGGGCGTTCCTGCTGGCATTGGTGCATGGGCGTTGTTCAAGCGGCGCGGCTGAGGGTGCTATCGGGGCATAGGTATCTACACAATTTTGTAGCAGCCAACAGTAACCACGATGCGAAGCGAGCCGCTCTTGATCTTGCTTTTGATCTAGGCGCCCCGTTAAACCACGCTGGCCGGAATCCGACAGTGATTTGGGGGGTAAACCGGCAGGGATGCCGGTTTAGCCGCCCCGCGCCATGGATGGCGCGTGGCGGCGGCCCCCAAATCACTGTCGGATTACGGGCACACCGAGCCTAGGCGAGGTGCCGAGTGGTGGGGCAAGAGCGTTTTGCTTACTTTTGCGCTTTTCAAAAGTGAGACGCCGTAAGGGCGGAACCCTAAGCCGCCGTTACCGCAGCAACGGATATGTACTCGCCTTGATCCAACATCCTGGTCGGCTGTCAGACCGCCATCGGAGGCAAGGCGAATCGTCGCACCGCCCCTCCCACATTTGGATCGCGCGGCATCAGTCAGATAGCTATAGGCCACCAGGTCGCCACGGGAGCAAGCTCCCTCGCCACAGGTTCAGGGCTACACCAAGTTGTGTAGATACCTATGGCTATCGGGGGCAAGCCCCCTCCCACACTTGAATTGTGAACACTGTTAAATGTGGGAGGGGGCTTGCCCCCGATGAGGCCTGCAAAACCACCAAAAATCCCCCTCGCCAGCCACGGCGCAAGCCTCTAGGCTAGCCACATCCCATTTCGAGGAATGCCCATGTCCGTCCCCAGCATGACCTTGTTCCACAACCCCGCGTCGCCGTTCGTGCGCAAAGTCCGCGTGCTGCTGATCGAGACCGGCCAGCAGGACCGTGTGGCCCTGCATGCCTGTATGCCCACCCCCGTCAACCCGGACGCGCATGTGGTGCAAGGCAACCCGGTCGGCAAGATCCCGGCCCTGCGCCTGGCCGACGGTTCGGTACTGCATGACAGCCGGGTGATCCTCGATTACTTCGACCACCAGCACGTCGGCAACCCGCTGATCCCCCGCGACGGCTCGGCCCGCTGGCGCCGCCTGACTCTGGCCTCGATGGCCGACGGGATCATGGATGCCGCCGTGCTGGTGCGCTACGAGACTGCGATGCGCCCGGTGGAGAAACATTGGGATCAATGGCTGGACGAGCAGCGCAACAAAATGCGGCGCGCACTGGCCGAGCTGGAAGCCGAGGCGATTGCCGAACTGGCCAGCCACTTCGACATCGCCGCGATCAGCGTGGCCTGTGCCTTGGGCTACCTCGACTTTCGCCATCCCGACCTGCAATGGCGCATGGATAACCCAAGGCTTGCCGCCTGGTACGCCGAGGTCAGCCAGCGGCCTTCGATGCAGCAGACCCAACCGCCCGCGTGATGTTCACACGGACCCAATGTGGGAGGGGGCTTGCCCCCGATTGCGGTGTGTCATTGCGCTCATTTTTCTCTGAACCACCGCTATCGGGGGCAAGCCCCCTCCCACATTGAGCGGCGGTGTGATTGAGGAAGTCGATCATCCTGGCCTTCATTTGCTGGTCCTCGCGCAACCCGATCATTGCACCGCCTCCAGATCGAACTGCAACGGCTCTGCCGTCTTGCGCTTGCCCACGCCATACCAATCCAGCCTGCGCGTCAGCACCATCACCGTGCCCAGCAGGCCGAACAGCAACAACGAGCCCATCAGCAACGCGTAATCCTCGGCACTCAGCAGCCCGTACAACAACCCATACAACGCCGCCAAGCCCACCGAAAAGCCCAGGCCGTGGATCACGCTGCGCAGCACATGGCACACGTAGAAGCCGATCAACAATACACAGGCGCTGGCCGATATCAGGTACGCCAGGGCAAACCCCAGATGCTCGGACAGCGACAACAGCAGCAGGTAGAAGAACGCCAATGCAAAGCCCACCAAGGCGTACTGGATGGGGTGCACCGCCAGGTTCTTGAGCACTTCGAACAGGAAGAAGCCGGCAAAGGTCAGGGCGATGAACAGCAGCGCGTATTTGATCGCGCGTTCGCTCTTGAGGTACTGGTCCACCGGGTCGATGAAGTTCACACCGAAGCTGCGGTTATTGAAGTCATCACAGCCCTGGCGGTCCAGGCAGGTTTGCAGGGCCTGCTCGAGGTTGGTTGCGAAGAACGAGGTTTGCCAGTGGGCGGTAAAGCCCTTGTCGGTGACTTCCCGCTGCGCCGGCAGGAAGTTGCCGATAAAGCTTGGGTGCGGCCAGTTGGAAGCAAGTGATACCTGACTGGTCTTGCCCACGGGCACCACCTGCAGTTGTTCGGTGCCCTGCAGGCGCAGGTCAAAGGCGAAGTCCACGGCGGCGGGTTTCCTGCTGTCCTGGTCGGGCAGCAGCACATGCACGCCCTCCCCCAGCCAGTCCACCAGGGAGCCCGGCGCAAATTCCAGGCGCTGATCGCCCAGCTCCAGCGTCAGCGCATTTTCGATGCCGCGAATATCGCTGATGCCCATCGCCAGAAACGCCGGTTCAAAACGGTAGTCGGCGAAGTTTTCCGTGATGCCCAGTTGGGCAGGCAGTTGGAAACGCCCCCTGATGCGGTTGTCGGCATGAAACAACCGCGCCTGGTAGATGCCCCGTGCGCGCAGCTCGGTCTGCACCTGGCCGTCGAGTTCAAAGCGCTCCGGCAGGAAATACAGACGGCCGCGCTCCTCACGAGTTTCTTCGTAGCGTTTGTTGAGTTTTTCATTGAGTTTCCATTCGCGCACCGTCTTGCGATAAGGCACCACCATCACCGGGCCGGTGAGGCGCTGCGCGAAGCTGGAACTGCGGGCGATGTCCATCAATACGCCGTCGCGCAGTTGCTGGCGGTCGCTGATGATGCCGTTGATCATCAGCAACGGAATCAGCAACAGCAGGATCAGCAGCGCAATCGCGCCAAGTTTGAAAAGCAGGCTGCGGTTCATGGGACTCTCCCTGTTTTGATGAGGAGAGTCTGGGCAGCCTGTGTGGGGGATTTATGTGGGCAGTGTGGAGATTGTGTGGAGATGCAGCACCACCTCCACGCCACCCGGTACGTTGCCGATCTGCAGCGCGCCGCCGTGCAGCTTCATCACTTCTTCGACAAAGTTAAGGCCCAGGCCGGTGCTTTTGCGCCCGCTGGCCGGACGCGGCAGGGAATAGAAACGCTCGCTCAGGCGCGGCAAGGCGTAATCCGGAATCGGCGCGGCCTGGTTGAACAGGCTCACCCGAACGTCGTTGTGCCGCACCTGCGCACTGAACCGCAGCTCGCCGCCGGGCGGGGTGAAGTCCAGGGCGTTGTCCAGCAGGTTGCCCAAGGCCTGGCGCAGCAGGAAGGGTTCGCCAAACACCCTCACATCGGCGCCAATACTTTGCTCGACCTGCAGGCCGGCGCTTTCGATCCGCGCACATTGCGCCTTGAGTACGTCATCGACCAGGTCGGCCAGCGGGATACTCGATTGTTCTTCCAACCCCTGGCGTTGCTCCACCTGCGCCAGGTTCAACAACCGCTCGATCAGCTGCTGCAGGCGCGCGCTTTCGCTGTCGATATTGCCGACAAAACGCTGCTGCTGTTCGCGGGTCATGTCGCCCTGCAGCAACTCCGCCGCGCCACGAATGGCCGCCAGCGGGCTTTTCAGTTCATGGGTCAGGGTGTGCACGTAATGTTCGACATAGGCTTTGCCCTCCAGCTGCGTGCGCATGTGTTCGACAGCGGTGGACAGCTGCTTGAGCTCGCCGCCACGGTAATGGGGCAACTCGGCCCGACGCCCTTCGCTGACGGCCTCGGCATAGGCGGTCAAGCGTTTCAGGGCGACGCTCAGCCACCAAGACAACAGTGCGCCCAGCAGCAGGCCCAGAGTCACCAGCCCGGCGCCATACCACAGCAGGCGCCGCTCGGTGCGGTCGACGTAGGGCTGTAACGAGCTATTGGGCTTGGCCACGGTCACCACGCCGATAATCCGGCCGTCGTCACGAATCGGCGCGCCCACGTGCATCACCGACGAGGTTGGGTCATCCGCTTCGCTGCGGGTTGAGCGCGCGCCGTACTCACCGCGCAGGGTCAGGTACACGTCGTTCCACCTGGAATAGTCCTGGCCCACCGCCTCGCCCGTGGAGTCGAGCAATACCGTGCCCTTGGCGTCGGTGACATAGATGCGGTGGTTGACCTGGTTCTTCGGCAGGCCCCAGATGACCGCACCCGGCTGACGATTGCCGTAAGCCTTGAGCACCTGCGGCCAGTGGCTCTGGCCGAGGGTGCCGTTCTTCACATCGGTGCGCAGGATTTCGGCGAGCAGGTTGGCGGTGTCCACCAGGGTTTCTTCGGTGGACTGGCGTACGCCGGGGCGGATTTCCTTCATCACCGTGTTGAGCACAAAGTAACCGGTCAGGCCGATAAACAGCGCGTACACCAGGAAAATCCGCAGCCCCAGGCGCATCAGCTATGGCTCGGGCTGTAGCTGTAACCCAGGCCGCGATGCGTCTGGATCGGTTCGGCATCGGCGGCCACGCTGCGCAACTTGCTGCGCAGGCTTTTGATATGGCTGTCGATGTTGCGCTCGTAGCCAGCGTCGGCGGGTACGCCTACCGCGTCCATCAGTTGCTCGCGGCTGAACACACGCTCGGGTTGCTCCAGCAGGCTTTGCAGCAGGCGGAATTCGTGACGCGTCAGGCTCAGCGCCTGGCTGCGATAGTGGATCTGCATGCGTTCCAGGTCGACCTGGAACACCGCAGGCGCCGCATTCGGGCCGACTCGCTTGAGAATCGCCCGCACCCTGGCCGCTACTTCACGCGGGCTGAAGGGTTTGACCACGTAATCGTCGGCGCCGATTTCCAGCCCCACCACCCGGTCGATCTCGCCATCGCGCGCGCTGAGGAACATCACCGGCACTTCGCTGAACCGGCGCAGTCGCTTGCAGGTTTCAAAACCGCTGATGTCGGGCAGGCCGATGTCGAGGATGATCAGGTCGGCCGGGGTTTGGCGCTGATGCTCCAGCGCCGCCTGGCCCAGGCTCAGCCAGGTGGTGCTAAAGCCCTCGCCTTGCAGGGCGAAAATCAGCGTGTCGGCAATCGCCGCTTCGTCTTCGACAATCAGGATATGCGGCATGTGGGTCCGTCAGCAGTCCGGTTTGTCGGCAGTGTAACGACGGGCCGGGTTTACTGCTGCACCGAATTCACGCAAGGCCTTGGCGCCGATCAGCAGCGGGTAATTGAAGCTGCTGCGGTCGGTAAGGTTGACCTCGACGGTACGCTTGACGTCACCCAGGCACATCTCCAGGTCGATCACCGGGCGCTTGGCCACACTGGCTTCGTCCTTGTCGTCATCTTCGTCGGCGCGGCTCTTGATCTTGCTGATGCGCGAGACCTTGTGCTCGTAGACTTTGTTGTCGGCGTCCTTGCCGCCGAGGCGGAAGCGCACCCAGTCGTCGCCATCACGGGTGAAGGTTTCGATATCGCGGGCCGACAGCGAGGCGGTCAACGCGCCGGTGTCCATCTTGGCCTTGAAGGTCTGGCCGATTTCCGGCAGTTGAATGTATTCGTAGCGACCGTAGAGGGTCGGTTCGGCGGCCATCACGGGCAAGGCGGTGATAACGGGAAAAACTAGGGCGAACGCGCCAAGGAGCAATTTCACGGCATGATTTCCTCGAAAGAAGTGGACGGATTCTAGACCGCACGCACGGCACTTAGTTGGATCACCGAGCATAACCGGCACGTTGTGAAACATTCGTACAGCCATTTGCGATTTGGCCTCTAGACTCACCTTGCTTATCATTGCCCGCCCACAGAATTTCAAGAGTTGCTTATGCGCCGCCTGCTCACCGGCTGTTTGGTCACACTGCTGCTGTTACTCAACACGCTGATTTTGATCGGCCCCTTGCTGGTGTTTGCCCTGCTCAAGCTGGTGGCACCGGGCCGCTCGCGTGACTATGCGTCATGGGCGGTGATGTGGATCGCCGAGACCTGGGCCGAGATCGACAAGCTGATTTTCGCGGTGTGCATTCCCACCCAGTGGGATATTCGCGGCGGTGAGGACCTGCGGGGCGACACCTCTTACCTGGTCATCAGCAACCACCAGTCCTGGGTGGATATTCCAGCGCTGATCCAGGCGTTGAACCGACGCACACCGTTCTTCAAATTCTTCCTGAAAAAAGAGCTGATCTGGGTGCCCTTCCTTGGCCTGGCCTGGTGGGCGCTGGATTATCCGTTCATGAAGCGCTACACCAAAGCGTACCTGGCCAAGCACCCGGAGCTGGCCGGACAGGACCTGAAGATCACCAAAGAGGCCTGCGAGCTGTTCAAGCGCCAGCCGGTGACGGTGGTCAACTACCTGGAAGGCACGCGGTTCAGCGAGGCTAAACGCAAGCAGCAGGACTCGCCGTTTAACCGACTGCTCAAACCGAAGGCCGGCGGCGTGGCCTTCGTGTTGGCGGCGCTGGGCGAGCAGTTGGATGCCGTCCTCGACGTGACCGTGGTGTACCCACAGCCAAAGATTCCAGGGTTCTGGGATTTGATCAGCGGCGCGGTGCCGAAGGTGATCGTGGATATCCGCACCCGTGAATTGGACGCGGCGTTGTGGCAGGGGGACTACGAGAACGATCCGGCGTTTCGCCTGACCGTCCAGAACTGGGTCAACCAGCTCTGGCGGGAGAAAGACGCGCGCATCGAGCAGCTGCGCGCGCAGCAGTCTTAGCTGCCGGTGCCCCAAGCCTGGGCCAGCTTGCCCAGCACCGAGCTATCGGCGCCCTGCCCGCCCAGGTATTGCAGGATCACCGGGGCAAACTGACCGATCATGCCGCTGTCCATGCCCAGGGCGCTGAACGCGGTGTTCAAATCATTAGTGTTTTTCACGTTGCCCAGCAGGCCGTCCAGGCCGCTGGTCTTGCTGCCGCCGGCCTGGCCGAGCATCCCGCTCAAGGCACCCAGGCTGCCCAGGGCGTTGTTACCCGACAGTTTATCGAGGCCCGGCACGCTATCGCCCAGCTGCGAAAAGTCATTGCTGCTCAGCTTGTTCTTCGCCAGGCCCAGCATCGCGCCCGTGCCGCCGACGGCTTGCTCCGGGGTGATATTGAGTTGAGAGGTCAGGGCTGTCAGCAGGTCGGCCGTCTCTGAAGTTGGAGCAGCGGCAGCGGCTTTGTTGTTGCCACCTTGCATCCCGGAGATGGCGTTGGCCGCATCGCCAAGGCTGAAGCCTGCGGCAAACACCGGGCTGGCGGCCACGGTCAACAGGCAGGAAAGGGCAAAACCGCGTGAAATCTTCATCAAGACAACCTCAGGAAATAGGTGCAAAAGCAGGCGTTGGACTGGGTATCCCGTCGGTTGTTCCGGAACCCATCGGGGATAAGCGGGTCTAGGAACTGACTACAAAATTTGTCAGGAAGAGACTTATGACTGCGATCCAACCCCAAGTGATTGAGCACAAGCCTGCCTTCTGGAGCCGCCCGCGTCTGTTCATCGGCGCCTGCGCCGTAGTGGCTGCCGGCATCGGCGGCGCGCTCTACACCCAGGACAGCATCAAATCCGCGGCGACGTTGGTGACGACGACCCAGCAGCCGGCCGCGCAAATCATGGCGCACAAGGATTATCTGGAAGTACAGCCGATTGCCGCCACGGCGCCTGCGCCCGACCAGAGCCTGGAGCTGTGGGCCATCCCCAAAGACGGCACGCCTGTGTCTCTGGGACTTTTGCCGGAAGATGGCAAAGGCATCATCGGCCTGAACCCGCGTCAGCAGGAAAGCATCAGCAAACCGGTGGAGTTGATGGTGAGTTCGGAGACCAAGGGTGGCTCGCTGAGCAAGCAGCCAACCGGCCCGACCGTCTACCAGGGTGCGCTGGCCGCACGCTAAACACCCTGAATCCCTTGTGGGAGGGGGCATGCCCCGATAGCGGCAGGTCAGTCACAGAGGCACTGACTGAACCACCGCCATCGGGAGCAAGCCCCCTCCCACATTTGATTTTCAGTGGCTGGGACATTTGCCCAAGGCTTTACGCCGCGCTGAACATTTTATGCGGATCAATCACAAACTTCTTCGGCACACCCGCATCGAACTCGCCATAGCCACGTGGCGCGTCATCCAGGCTGATCACCTGCACGCCGACGATTTCAGCGATGTTGATACGGTCCCACATGATCGCCTGCATCAGCTGGCGGTTGTACTTCATCACCGGCGTTTGCCCGGTGTGGAAGCTGTGGGATTTGGCCCAACCCAGACCAAAACGAATGCTCAGGCTGCCCATTTTTGCGGCGGCATCGACAGCGCCTGGGTCTTCGGTGACGTACAGGCCAGGGATGCCGATCTTGCCCGCCACGCGCACTACGCCCATCAGTGAGTTGAGTACGGTGGCCGGGGCTTCGGCCTTGACGCCGTCGTGGCCGTGGCCGCGTGCTTCAAAGCCTACGGCATCGACGGCGCAGTCCACTTCCGGCTCGCCGAGCAGCGCGGCAATCTGTTCGTGCAACGGCGTGTCAGTGGACAGGTCGGCGATTTCAAAGCCCTGGGCCTTGGCGTGGGCCAGGCGGATCGGGTTGACGTCGCCGATGATCACGACCGCAGCGCCCAATAGGCGTGCTGATGCGGCAGCGGCGAGGCCGACCGGGCCGGCACCGGCGATGTAGACCGTGCTGCCTGGGCCAACGCCTGCCGTGACCGCGCCGTGATAGCCAGTCGGCAGGATGTCGGAGAGGCACGTCAGGTCGCGGATTTTCTCCATCGCCTTGTCGCGGTCCGGCAGTTTCAACAGGTTGAAGTCGGCGTAAGGCACCAGCGCGTATTCAGCCTGGCCACCGGTCCAGTCGCCCATGTCGACATAGCCGTAAGCACCGCCCGGGCGCGCCGGGTTGACACTCAAGCACACGCCGGTGTGCATTTCCTTGCAGGAGCGGCAACGACCGCACGCTACGTTGAAGGGCACCGACACCAGGTCGCCGATCTTCAGGTTCTCGACGTCGCTGCCCTTCTCGATCACTTCGCCGGTGATTTCATGCCCCAGCACCAGGCCGGTCTGGGCGGTGGTGCGGCCGCGCACCATGTGTTGGTCGGAGCCGCAGATGTTGGTAGAGACCACGCGCAGGATGACGCCGTGCTCGATCTTCCTGCCACGGGGGTCCTGCATTTTGGGATAGTCGATTTTCTGTACTTCGACCTTGCCGTTGCCGAGATACACGACACCACGATTGCCAGACATGCTTTCACCTCGCTGTTGTTTTTATGGAACTGCGTTGCCCTGTTAGGTGGGCAGCGCGTTTAAGTGCTCGGGTTACAGATGCTGTTTTTGCGTTGTTTTTGAGGGCCTCATCGGGGGCAAGCCCCCTCCCACATTTGCTGGTATTCACAATTTAAAAATGTGGGAGGGGGCTTGCTCCCGATGGCGTCAGTCAAAGCACCACAGTTCTATTGGCGTTCAAAAACACCCGCCGCTCGATGTGATACCCCACCGCCCGCGCCAACGTGAGCCCTTCGATATCGCGCCCCTTGGCAATCAAATCCTCGGGATAGTGGCTGTGATCCACCACCTCCACACCCTGGGCGATGATCGGGCCTTCATCCAGATCGTTGTTGATGTAATGCGCCGTGGCGCCGACCAGTTTCACGCCCTTGTTGTACGCCTGGTGATAGGGCTTGGCGCCTTTGAAGCCCGGCAGCAACGAGTGGTGGATGTTGATCGCCTTGCCGTCCAGCTTGCGGCACAGTTCCGGCGACAGCACCTGCATGTAGCGCGCAAGAATCACCAACTCGGCGCCGGTGTCTTCCACCACTTGCCACACCTGGCGCTCCTGGGACGGCTTGTCGTTGGGGTCCAGCGGGAAATGGAAGTAGGGAATCTGGTGCCAGTCGGCCAAGGGTTTCAGATCGGGGTGGTTGGACACCACCGCGACCACGTCCATCGACAACTGGCCGATGCGCTGGCGGTACAGCAGGTCATTGAGGCAGTGATCGGCCTTGGAGACCATGATCACCACTTTAGGCCGGTAGTTGGGCGCCGTCAGCTCGAAGATCATGCCAAAGGCTTGGCCGCGCGTGGCCAGGCCGTCGCGAAAGGCTTGCTCGTCAAAACCGTCCGGCTGGCGGAATTCCACACGGATGAAAAACCGGCCCGAGAGGCGGTCATCGAACGAGTGGTGCTCGGTGACGTAGCAGCCCTGCTCGAACAGGTAGCGGGTGACCGCGTCCACCGTGCCGAGCACGCTGGGGCAGTCGGCGGTTAAAATCCATGTATCGGGTGCGCGGCTCATGGGCTATTCCTCAGGCTTGAACGCTCAGGCCAAACTCGGCGCAGGCGTCCTGCAACCACAACCACCAGTAGTCCGAGAAGCTGCGACGGATCAGCAGTTCCCAGGTGTCTTCTGCGGTATGACGGATCACCAGTTGCGACTTGGCGAACACCGTGCCCACCGCCTTGCCCACCGGGAAGTTGTTGGGGTGCACGTCGTAGCTGGTGGACTTCATCAGCACATCGCGCACGTTCGGACCGCTGAGTTCAAGAATTTGCTGGCCGCCGCTGACGTTGACGATCTGGATATGCAGGTCGCCCAACGCCGCGCGCAGGTTTTGTTCGGCAGCGAACTCTTCGCCGCCTGGCACGATCAGCAGCCACTCGTCCGGGCCGAGCCATTGCAGGCTGGTTTCACCGTTGACGATGACCTGCAGAGCGCCAGGCAGTTCGATGCCCAGGGCCTTGTGCACGCCGCTGGCGAATGCGGCATCGTGGCCGTCGCCGCGGAGGGTCAGGTGGCCCAGAAGTTTCTTTTCACGCACGGTCACGCCGGCATTCTTGCGGCCCTTGCCGACCAGGCTGGCGAGGTCGGCATGATGCAGCGACGACTCGGCCTTGGCACCGGTGGTGGGGCGTTGTTGGTATACGTTGGCTGCTGTCATAAAGCACCTGTTCTGAATTCTGTGGTGACTGTTCTGGCCTCATCGGGGGCAAGCCCCCTCCCACATTTGGAATGCATTCCCCTGTGGGAGGGGGCTTGCCCCCGATGCAGGCGACGCGGTCTATCAGATGTTCTGCCGCTCACCTTTCGGATCAAAGAACACCGAAGACACAATCTCCGCCTCGATCACGCTGCCATCGGCCTGGGGCGAAAACACCCGTTCGCCGATGCGCTTCAAGCCGCCCTTCACCACGCCCATGGCAAACGAATAACCCAGAGAGTTGTGCGCATAGCTCGAGGTCACGTGGCCGACCATCTTCATCGGGATCGTCTGCTTCGGATCGAACACCAACTGTGCGCCTTCCGGCAGCCACACGTTCGGATCAATCGGCTTGAGCCCGACCAGTTGCTTGCGCTCTTCACGCACGCAGTCTTCACGGTTCATCCCGCGCCAGCCGATCCACGAAAACGGTTTGGTACGGCCTACGCACCAGCCCATGTTCAGGTCGTCCGGGGTCATCGAGCCGTCGGTGTCCTGGCCGACGATGATGAAGCCCTTCTCGGCGCGCAGTACGTGCATGGTTTCGGTGCCGTACGGCGTCAGGTTGTACTTTTTGCCGGCCTCGACGATCTGTTCCAGCACGCCCATGGCGTAGTCGGCCTGCACGTTGACTTCATACGACAGCTCGCCGGTAAACGAGATACGGAACACCCGCGCCGGTACGCCGCCCACCAGGCCTTCTTTCCAGGTCATGAACGGGAAGCCGTCCTTGTCCAGGTCGATGTCGGTGACTTCGCTCAGCAGTTTGCGGCTGTTGGGGCCAGACAGGGTCATGGTCGCCCAATGGTCAGTGACCGAGGTGAAGTACACCTTGAGGTCCGGCCATTCGGTCTGTTGGTAGATTTCCAGCCACTGCAGAACACGCGCGGCACCGCCGGTGGTAGTGGTCATCAGGAAGTGGTTGTCGGCCAGACAGGCGGTGACGCCGTCGTCGAAGACCATGCCATCTTCCTTGCACATCAGGCCGTAGCGCGCCTTGCCCACGTCGAGCTTGGTCCAGGCGTTGCTGTAGATACGGTTGAGGAACTCACGGGCATCCGGGCCCTGGATATCGATCTTGCCGAGGGTGGACGCATCCAGCAGGCCGACGCTGTCGCGCACGGCCAGGCATTCGCGTTTGACCGCAGCGTGCAGGTCTTCGCCGTTGCGCGGGAAATACCACGGGCGTTTCCACTGGCCGACGTCTTCAAATTCGGCGCCGTTCTTCACGTGCCAGGCTTGCAGCGCGGTGTAGCGCACCGGTTCGAAGATGTGCCCACAGTGACGACCCGCTATCGCACCGAATGTCACGGGTGTGTAGTTGGGACGGAACATGGTGGTGCCCATCTGCGGGATGGTCACGTTCAGCGAGCGCGCGGCAATGGCCAGACCGTTGACGTTACCCAGCTTGCCCTGGTCGGTACCGAAGCCCAGCGCGGTGTAGCGCTTGACGTGCTCGACCGATTCGAAACCTTCGCGGGTAGCCAGTTCGATGGCGGCGGCGGTCACGTCGTTCTGCAGGTCGACGAATTGCTTCGGTGCCCGTGCGGTAACTTTTTCGTGAGGCACCTGGAACAGCGCCAGGGTCGGCTCTTCCAGACGGCTCAGGGCTTTCGGCAACACGCCTTCAACCGGGGCGAACCCGGCTTCGCTGGCCGCACGCACGCCGCCCTCGAACCCATCAGCGAGGGAATCGCCCAGACCGTAGACGCCGTTGATACCGCCGACGCACACGCGTTTCTGCGGCGCTTCGCCCGGCACGAAACCGAGGATGTCTTCACGCCAGGTCGGCTTGCCGCCCAGGTGCGAGGCCAAGTGGACCACCGGGCTGTAGCCGCCGGAGCTGGCCACCAGGTCGCAGTCCAGCCACTCGCCAGGGCTGGTGACTTTGTGTGCTTTCACATCGATCGCAGCCACTCGGGCAGCGCTCACGCGCTTGGTGCCACGCGCTTCGACTACAGCGCTGCCGGTGAGGATACGAATGCCCTTGGCGCGGGCTTCTTCAACCAGCGCGCCGCGTGGGTTGTGGCGTACATCGGCCACCGCGACCACTTGCAGGCCCGCATCGAGCCAGTCCAGTGCAACGCGGTAGGCGTGGTCGTTGTTGGTCGACAGCACCAGCTTTTTGCCCGGTGCCACGCCGTAGCGGCGCACGTAAGTCGAGACTGCACCCGCCAACATGTTGCCCGGCACGTCGTTGTTGCCGTACACCAGGGGGCGCTCGCACGCACCCGTGGCCAGCACCACGCGCTTGGCGCGCACGCGGTGGATACGCTGGCGCACCACGCCGATCGGCGCGCGGTCGCCAAGGTGGTCGGTGAGGCGCTCGTGAATGGTCAGGAAGTTATGGTCATGGTAGCCGTTGACGGTGGCGCGGGGCAGCAGCACCACGTCCGGCAGGGCTTTCAACTCGGCAATCACGCTGGCAACCCATTCGGTCGCCGGCTTGCCGTCGAGGCTTTCGCGCGAATCCAGCAGCGAACCACCGAACTCTTCCTGTTCATCGGCAAGGATCACCCGCGCGCCGCTGCGCGCAGCCGCCAGTGCAGCGGCGAGGCCGGCCGGGCCGGCACCGACCACCAGCACATCGCAGTGACGGTTGAAGTTGTCGTAGGTGTCCGGATCGTTCTCGGTCGGCGAACGGCCTAGGCCAGCCGCCTTGCGGATGTACTTCTCGTAGGTCATCCAGAACGACTGCGGGTACATAAAGGTTTTGTAGTAGAAACCCGGCGGCATCAGCTTGCCGCCGACCTTGCCGAGGATGCCCATCATGTCGTTGTTAACGCTCGGCCAGCCGTTGGTGCTGGTGGCAACCAAGCCTTGGTACAGCGCTTGTTGCGTGGCGCGCACGTTGGGAATCTGGGTGGCTTCGGTGGCGCCGATCTGCAGCACCGCGTTCGGCTCTTCGGCGCCGGCGGCGAAGATGCCGCGAGGGCGCGAGTACTTGAAGCTGCGGCCGATGATGTCGACGCCGTTGGCCAGCAGTGCAGCGGCCAGGGTGTCGCCTTCAAAGCCCTTGTAGCTCTGCCCGTTGAAGGTAAAGGTCAGGACTTTGTTACGGTCGATGCGGCCACCGTTGGACAGGCGATTGATCTGGCTCATACCTTCTCTCCAGCGGCCTTGGCGGTGAATTGCGGCTTCTCGCCGATCTTGTAGGTTTCAAGAATTTCGTAAGTCAGGGTGTCGCGCGTTGCGTTGAAGTACTGGCGGCAACCGGCGGCGTGAATCCACAGTTCGTGGTGCAGGCCACGGGGGTTGTCGCGAAAGAACATGTAGTCGCCCCACTGCGCATCGGTGCAGGCATTCGGGTCCAGCGGGCGCGGGATGTGCGCTTGGCCGGACGCGTGGAATTCCTCTTCGGAGCGCAGTTCGCCACAGTGAGGACAGAAGATATGCAACATAGGAAATTTCTCCTGTTAGTGGGCGACGGCCGCAGCGCCGTGTTCGTCGATCAGCGCACCGTTGTGGAAACGGTCGATGGAGAATGGCGCGGCCAACGGGTGCATTTCACCCTTGGCCAGGCTCGCGGCAAACACGTTGCCTGAGCCCGGCGTAGCCTTGAAGCCACCGGTACCCCACCCGCAGTTGAAGAACATGTTCGGCACCGGGGTCTTGGAGATGATCGGGCAGGCGTCCGGCGTGGTGTCGACGATGCCGCCCCACTGGCGGTTCATGCGCACCCGGGACAATACCGGGAACATCTCGACGATGGCCTGGATGGTGTGTTCGATCACCGGGTACGAGCCACGCTGGCCGTAGCCGTTGTAGCCGTCGATGCCGGCGCCGATCACCAGGTCGCCCTTGTCGGACTGGCTGATGTAGCCGTGCACGGCGTTGGACATGATCACGCTGTCGATAATCGGCTTGATCGGCTCCGACACCAACGCTTGCAGCGGGTGGGATTCGATCGGCAAACGGAACCCGGCGAGTGACGCCATGTGCCCGGAGTTACCCGCCGTGACCACACCGACGCGCTTGGCGCCGATAAAGCCCTTGTTGGTTTCCACGCCGATGCACACGCCGTTTTCCTTGCGAAAGCCGATCACCTCGGTCTGCTGGATCAAGTCCACACCGAGAGCGTCAGCGGCGCGGGCAAAACCCCAGGCCACGGCATCGTGGCGGGCCACGCCGCCGCGACGTTGCACGGTGGCGCCGAGGACCGGGTAACGGGGGTTCTTGGAGCAGTCGAGGTAAGGAATCTCGTCGGCAACCTGCTTGGCGTTGAGCAGTTCGCCATCCACGCCGTTGAGGCGGTTGGCGCTGACGCGACGCTCGGAATCGCGGATGTCCTGCAGGGTGTGGCACAGGTTGTAGACACCACGCTGGGAGAACATCACGTTGTAGTTCAGGTCCTGGGACAAACCTTCCCAGAGTTTCATCGCATGTTCATACAGGTGCGCCGACTCATCCCACAGGTAGTTGGAACGCACGATGGTGGTGTTGCGCGCCGTGTTGCCACCGCCCAGCCAGCCTTTCTCGACCACGGCCACGTTGGTGATGCCGTGCTCTTTGGCCAGGTAGTAAGCGGTCGCCAGACCATGCCCGCCGCCGCCGACGATCACCACGTCGTAGACCTTTTTCGGGGTCGGCGTGCGCCACATCTTCTGCCAGTTTTCGTGATGGCTGAGGGAGTGCTTGAAGAGGCCGAAGCCTGAGTAGCGTTGCATAGTCATTACTCCAAAACCGCGCTCAGCGATAAACCGGGAAATCAGCGCACAGGGCAGACACGTGCTTGGCCACGTTGGCCTCGACGTCGGCGTCGCCGAGGTTGTCGAGGATGTCGCAGATCCAGCCGGCCAGTTCGATGCACTGCGGCACTTTGAAGCCACGGGTGGTCACCGCCGGGGTGCCGATGCGCAGGCCCGAGGTCACGAACGGCGACTGCGGGTCATTCGGCACGGCGTTCTTGTTGACGGTGATGTGGGCGCGGCCGAGGGCCGCGTCCGCGTCTTTGCCGGTGAGGCCCTGACGGATCAGGCTGACCAGGAACAAGTGGTTGTCGGTACCACCGGAGACCACATCGTAGCCGCGCTTGATGAACACTTCGGCCATGGCCTGGGCGTTGTCGATCACTTGTTGCTGATACGCCTTGAAGCCTGGCTCTGCTGCTTCCTTGAAGCACACCGCCTTGCCGGCGATCACATGCATCAGCGGGCCGCCCTGGGCGCCGGGGAAGACAGCCGCGTTGAGTTTCTTTTCGATGGCTTCGTTGGCCTTGGCCAGGATCAGGCCACCGCGTGGACCGCGCAGGGTCTTGTGGGTGGTGGTGGTGACCACGTCCGCGTAGGGCAGCGGGTTCGGGTACAGACCGGCGGCCACCAGGCCGGCGACGTGGGCCATGTCGACGAACAGCAGTGCGCCCACCTTGTCGGCGATCGCACGGAAGCGTGGGAAATCCAGGGTCTTGGAGTAGGCAGAGAAACCGGCCACGAGCATTTTCGGCTGATGCTCCACGGCCAGGCGCTCGACTTCGTCGTAGTCGATCAGGCCGGTGTCGGTGTTGATGCCGTACTGAACCGCGTTGTACAGCTTGCCCGAGGACGACACTTTGGCGCCGTGGGTCAGGTGACCGCCGTGGGCCAGGCTCATGCCGAGAATGGTGTCGCCGGCATTGATCAGCGCCAGGTACACCGCACTGTTGGCGGACGAGCCGGAGTGCGGCTGCACGTTGGCGTAATCGGCGCCGAACAGCTGCTTGGCGCGCTCGATGGCCAGGGCCTCGACCTTGTCCACATGCTCGCAGCCACCGTAGTAGCGCTTGCCCGGGTAGCCTTCGGCGTATTTGTTGGTGAGGCCGCTGCCTTGAGCTTCCATCACGCGCTTGCTGGTGTAGTTCTCCGACGCGATCAGCTCGATATGATCTTCCTGACGCTGCTCCTCGGCATTCATCGCCGCCAGCAGTGCGTCGTCATATCCCTGGATCTGGTCTTGTTTGCTGAACATCGCGTCTCTCCCAGCCTTTCGTATTGTTGAGGCCCGTGCAGGGCCCTTTGATGCGATGGTAGGGCTGGCGCGTGCAGGTCAAATGCCTGCGCACGCCACGCAAAGGTGCGTTTACGACATTAGATGAGCGACACGAAACAAATGTGGGAGGGGGCTTGCCCCCGATAGCGGTAGATCAGCTTGCAGATGCAGTGCTGACCTACCGCCATCGGGGGCAAGCCCCCTCCCACATGGGGTCAGGCGATGATCTTGCGAAGGAGTAGCAGCAGTAGGAAATGCAGGGGATAAAGCGCATATGCCCAACGGCGCATGGCCGGTGGCGCAGCGCTTTTGGCGTGTCGCAACAGCACCAGGCCGAGCCATGGCGCGATCAGACACGCGGTCAACCCCATGAGCGCCACTGGCGTACCGCTGTTGAGCAAAATCTGCCATTGATTGGCAGCCACACAGACCAAACCCGGTAACACGCTGAAATACCATGGCCGACTGAATACCAGCAGCATCGCCAGTGGCAGCAATACACCAAAAAAACCGAACATCAGTTGTGTGGAAAAGACAGCGCCTATTGCGAGCGCCAGCAGCGCCAATCCTCGATCAACAAGGGCTTTGTGCTGCCATCCCCTGGCAACCAGCACGCCCAGTGCCAGGGTCGGCAGCACATTCAATGTATCGGCATCCTCGATGAACAGCCGATAGGGGACTTCGCTGATCACACTGAACAACAGCAGCCAGCCAAGGTAGCGCCACTGGCCGCTCATCGGCGCATTGCGCGCGCGATGCAGGTTCGCCGCGATCGCCAGGCAAAACCACGGGAACGCCAGGCGCCCCGGCACGTACAGCCCATCCAGGCTCAACCCCACATAGCGCAGGTGGTCCAGCACCATGCTCAGCAGCGCCAGCCACTTGAGCAGATCCAAAGCGCCATCGCGGATACGTCCGACAGGAACCGTTTCAGTACCGTGCATAATTCCCCAACGACTTTGCATTTACAGTGCGTGCGCCCCCCTCCCAATCTTGGTTAAAGTGCGCACCAACATCGACCACAGGAATGGGCCATGACCGACAAGAGCCAACAATTCGCCAGCGACAACTATTCCGGCATCTGCCCGGAAGCCTGGGCCGCCATGGAACAAGCCAACCAGGGCCATCAACGCGCTTACGGTGATGATGAGTGGACCCACCGCGCCGCCGACGGTTTCCGCAATCTGTTCGAAACCGACTGCGAAGTGTTCTTCGCCTTCAACGGTACCGCCGCCAACTCCCTGGCGCTGTCTTCGCTGTGCCAGAGCTACCATAGCGTGATTTGCTCGGAAACCGCTCACGTCGAGACCGACGAATGCGGCGCGCCGGAGTTTTTCTCCAACGGCTCCAAGTTGCTCACCGCGCGTACCGAAAACGGCAAGCTGACCCCGGAATCGATCCGCGAAATCGCCCTCAAGCGCCAGGACATCCACTACCCGAAACCGCGCGTCGTCACGCTGACCCAGGCCACCGAGGTCGGCAGCGTCTACACCCCGGAGGAAATCCGCGCCATCAGCGCTACCTGCAAGGAACTGGGCCTGAACCTGCACATGGACGGCGCACGCTTCTCCAACGCCTGCGCCTTCCTCGGCTGCTCGCCGGCCGACCTGACCTGGAAGGCCGGTGTAGACGTGCTGTGCTTTGGCGGCACCAAGAACGGCATGGCGGTGGGTGAAGCCATCCTGTTCTTCAACCACAAGCTGGCCGAAGACTTCGACTACCGCTGCAAACAGGCCGGCCAACTGGCGTCGAAGATGCGCTTTTTGTCGGCACCGTGGGTGGGCCTGCTGGAAAACGACGCCTGGCTCAAGCATGCGCGCCACGCCAACCACTGCGCGCAACTGCTCAGCAGCCTGGTGGCGGATATTCCCGGCGTTGAGCTGATGTTCCCGGTGCAAGCCAACGGCGTGTTCCTGCAACTCTCGGAACCGGCCATCGCCGCGCTGACCGCCAAGGGCTGGCGTTTCTACACCTTTATCGGCAAAGGCGGCGCACGCTTCATGTGTGCGTGGGATACCGAGGAAGAGCGTGTAAGAGAATTGGCGGCCGATATCAGGGAAGTGATGAACGCTTGAAGTAGAAATCAGCCCAGCCCGTACTGGCCGATTGCCGAGTCTGTTTTTTGATATTTCTGACAGCAGCGCACTATGATTTCGTTGTCTAGCCTCTTGGAACCCGGAAGGAAACGCAGCGCTACCTGCCACCTTCCGGGCCTATTGCCTGCCGAATGATCGGCCGGAAATACCTATCCAATGGAGAGCTTAATCATGGAATATCAAAACAACATCAATACCCTGCAAAGCAACGGCACCGACAGCACCACCGTCATCGACTGGGACGAGTTCAGGAAGCACGCAAAAGTCGGCGATACCATCCGCGAGCCATCCAGAACGCTCAGGATCTATGACAAAGTCTATGAAATGACAGCCTCAGGCCAACACTTCGTCATCCACATCTACGCCCAGTAACCCCCAGATCGTTCCCACGCTCTGCGTGGGAACGCCTCCCCTGGACGCTCCGCGTCACCAGCGCTCGGGTCAGAACTCGATGCGCACATCGCCCTTCGGCACACTGCAGCATGACAGGATGTAACCCTCGGCTTCGTCCTCTTCGGTAATCCCGCCGTTGTGCTCCATCTCCACCTCGCCGCCCAGCTTCATCACCTTGCATGTGCCGCAGATACCCATGCCGCACGCTTTCGGGATCAACAGGCCAAGCTTGGCCGCCGCCGCATGCACGGTTTCGCCCGGCGCCACGCGGATGCTCTTGCCGGACGCAATGAATTCCACCTGATGCAGGTCCGCCAGGTCGACTTCAGGGGCATCAGCGGCTTGTTCGGCCTGCTCCACCGCGTCGGCCCGCGCTTCCGGCGGCGTCGCGCCGAAGGATTCTTCGTGATAGCGCGTCATGTCGAAACCGGCGGCTTCCAGCAGGCGTTTTACCGCGCTCATATACGGCGTAGGGCCGCAACAGAACACTTCGCGCTCGAGGAAGTCCGGCACCATCAGTTCGAGCATCTTGTGGTTCAGATAGCCGCGGTACCCGGCCCAGGGTTCTCCAAGCCCGTGCTTCTCACAGATCAGGTGCAGGCTGAAGTTATCGATCCGCGACGCCATGTGTTCCAGTTCGCGGTGGTAGATGATGTCTTTCGGCGAGCGGGCGCTGTGCACGAAGACCATGTCGACATTGGCGTTGGTGTCGTAAAACCAGCGCGCCATGGACATCACCGGGGTGATACCGACGCCGCCGCTCAGGTACAACACTTTCGGATTGGTGTAGTCGATCGCGTTGAACAGCCCCACCGGCCCGTGCACCGCCAGCTCCTGGCCTTCATGCAGCGTGTCGTGCAGCCAGTTGGAAACCTTGCCGCCCGGTACGCGCTTGATGGTCACCGAAAAGCTGTAGGGCACCGAGGGCGAACTGGAAATGGTGTAGGAGCGCATGATCGGCTGGCCTTCGATTTCCAGCTCCAGGGTGACGAACTGCCCGGGCTTGAAAAAGAACAGGATCGGTTGATCGGCCATAAAGCAGAAGGTGCGCACGTCCCAGGTTTCCTGGATGACTTTAACGCAACGGACGATGTGCCGACCATTGGCCCAGGTCTGGGTGGTTACCGGATTCAGGAAGCTGTTGGACATACTGTTCTCCACCGCCGAGGCTCGGCCTTATGGTGGCGATTCTGCGTAACGCGAGAATCCGCCATTTACCTATCTGCGACATTCACATACTTACCGCGACCAGCCCCCAACGACAGGGGGTTGCGCGTCGGGATCAGATTGGGCCATGTCGCCCATGGATAAGGTTCGACGCAACGCCGGGCCCACACTCGCTCCCAACGAAAGACACTTTCTTTACGCCTTGCACAGCACCAACCGTAGCCACTATTCGCCGGCCACACAGAATGGCCATGAGGACATACACGATGGACGTCACCGCAACCTTAAGCTTGGGCGATCCGCTGGAACCCGCACGCAAGGCCACCGCGCAGATGCTGCAAGAGCGCGAGCGCACCTTTTCGCTGCCACAGCCGTTTTACTCTGATGAGCGGCTGTTCGATATCGACATGCAGGAGATCTTCCAGAAAGAGTGGTTGATCGCCGGCATGACCTGCGAAATCCCCACCAAGGGCAACTACCTGACCCTGCAAGTGGGCAAGAACCCGATCATCGTGATCCGTGGCGCCGACGGTGTGGTGCACGCCTTCCACAACGTGTGCCGCCACCGTGGCTCGCGCTTGTGCACCAGCGAAAAGGGCAAGGTCGCCAAGCTCGTTTGCCACTACCACCAGTGGACCTACGAGCTGGACGGTCGCTTGTTATTCGCCGGCACCGAGATGGGCGCTGACTTCGACATGAAGCAGTACGGCCTCAAACCGGTGAACGTGAAGACCGCCGGCGGCTACATTTTCATCAGCCTGGCCGAAAACCCACCGGCCATCGATGACTTCCTGTCGACCCTGAACCATTACATGGAACCGTACGACATGGAGAACACCAAGGTGGCGATCCAGACCACCTTGTTTGAAAAAGCCAACTGGAAGCTGGTGCTGGAAAACAACCGCGAGTGCTACCACTGCAACGCGTCGCACCCGGAACTGCTGAAAACCTTGCTGGAATGGGACGACGTCACCGACCCGCGCGCCGACCAGGCGTTCAAGGACCACGTGGCTGCTTCCGCCGCCGCCTGGGATGCCGAGAAGATTCCTTATGCCCACGCCAGTTTTGGCCTGCGCAACCGTATCGTGCGCATGCCACTGCTCAAGGGCACCGTGTCGATGACCCTGGACGGCAAGCAGGGCTGCGCAAAACTGATGGGCCGGATCAAGAACCCCGACCTGGGCTCGATGCGCATCCTGCACCTGCCCCACTCGTGGAACCACTGCATGGGCGATCACATCATCGTGTTCACCGTGTGGCCGATCAGTGCCCAGGAAACCATGGTCACCACCAAGTGGATCGTGCACAAGGACGCGGTGGAAGGCGTGGACTACGACGTGGAGCGCATGCGCCAAGTGTGGGACGCCACCAACGACCAGGACCGTCGCCTGGCCGAAGAGAACCAGCGCGGGATCAACTCCACCGCGTACCAGCCAGGCCCGTACTCCAAGACCTATGAGTTCGGCGTGGTGAACTTTGTCGATTGGTACAGCGAACGCATGCTGAATAACCTCGGTGCCGCGCCCGCGCCCTACCTCAAAGGCGTTGCCGCCCACGAATAACCGACACGCCGTGGATCAAAATGTGGGAGGGGGCTTGCTCCCGATAGCGGAGTATCAGCCAATGCATGTGCAAGCTGATCCATCCCTATCGGGAGCAAGCCCCCTCCCACACTTGTACCAGGTGCTGAACAATATTTGATCAACTCTCGCGCGGACCGCTAAAAGCCTGCCCTCCAGCCTTCGCCCAACAACTTATCCACAAAGACACCCACAGCAATTGTGGGCAACTGTCTTTTTCTCTGGAAATAAATCAAGAAAATCCGTGACTTATTCAAAGCACGGAATTTTATCCTGTATCGATCATTTTTTGATCTAAAGTCTGTAAGCCACGGTACTCAAGGGCTACAGAGGAACGCGAACACCTTATCCACAGAAGCACCAACAGACTTTGGGGGCAACTTTGCTCACGCTGTGGAAAACCGCGTCAAACCTGCATATATCGGGGGGTTCAGCACTTTCAGGACTGTAAAAACAACCTTTGATCAGATTTTGAGCAGATTGAGGATAGCCTTTGTTTATAAGGCCTGTAACCGACAGCGAACATCTTATCCACAGGCGGATCAACAGCGATTGTGGGTAAACCGCAGGTCCAATGTGGGAGGGGGCTTGCCCCCGATAGCGGTGGGTCAGTTACAGCTATATCAACTGACACTCCGCCATCGGGAGCAAGCCCCCTCCCACAGGGGTTCAGCGTACGACACCTTCTTCTATCAACAGCTTGAGGATCGCTTCAGCGCCCGCCTCCGGGCTGAGGCCCTTGAGCACCTGCCCACCGCCCCCGCTGGCCTTGGCCGTCGCTGCCTTCATCCGGTCGGCGCCACTCTTGGCCTTGATCACCTTGAGGCGCTTGGGTCGCGGCTTGGCCGGCTGCAGCAGCGCGTCTGTGAATAACTCGTCCTGTTCGATCTCGACTTCGTGGGCGGCAAGCTCGCCACGTTGCGCCGGGCCGTACGCACTCTGCCGAGGCTTGGGCGCGGCGTTATCCACAGTGGCGAGAAAAGGCAGGCGTACCTTCAAGCGCCGCCGCTGGCCACGGGGCAAGGCTTGCAGCACGTGGGCCACGCCGCTTTCGATGGACTCCACCTGGGCCAGGCCGACAATCAGCGGCCAACCCAGTTGTTCGGCCAGCAGAAACGGCAGCATGCCCGACCCCTCGCCGGTTTCCGCCTGGCTGCCGGTGAGCACCACCTGGGCACCGGCGTCGCGTAGATAGTCACTCAGCACCGGCAACGCATCGGCGCCCGCCGGCTGTTCCAGTACATGCAGTTGCGGCAGGCCCATGCCCAGGTAGCTGCGCAAGGTCGGCTCGCTGATGTCGCCGGCGTGCAGCACCTGCAACTTATCCCCAGCCATCTGCAAACCTAGCTCGACGGCACGCGCATCTTGTTCGGCACGGCGCGGGCGCCCGGAAGTGGGGTGGGCGCCGACGGATACCAGGCTGATTACATTGGTTGTCATGGTCATATCCCTAGGCTGCATCGCGCTTGGCGCCGTTGCGGTGGGCCTCGACCGCAGCGATCAAGGCTTGCAGGATCGCGGCGCTTTCGCCGATCACCGACAGGTCGGCACGCTTGATCATGTCGCAACCCGGGTCGAGGTTGATCGCCACAACCTTGTCGCAGGCACCGATGCCTTGCAGGTGCTGGATCGCCCCGGAAATGCCCACGGCCACGTACACCCGTGCCGTGACCCAGGTGCCGCTGGCGCCCACCTGGCGATCACGCGCCATATAGCCATCGTCCACCGCCACCCGCGACGCGCCCTCGGTGGCGCCCAGGGCTGCGGCGGTCTGGTGGAACAGCGCCCAGTCCTTCACGCCGTTGCCGCCAGAAAAAATGAATTCCGCTTCGGCCATGGGAATCGCCGCCGGGTCCACCGCCACTGCGCCGAAGTCTTCGATACGTGGCAGGCTGCGCGCCAGGGTTGTGGATAACTCCACGGGCAAGACTTCATGGCGCGTCTCGCTGATCGGATCGGCACATTCGGCGGCCGCAAGGATCAGGCGAGGCAACGGCCGGGCCAGATCTTCCTGGCCCGCACCGGCGCGGCCGATGCACGCCTGGCCTTTGATCTGCCACACCCGCGTGGCCGGGCGCTCCTTGAGGCTGGCAGCGAAGCGTCGGCCCAATTCACCGCCACCGCTGCGGCTGTCCGGCAGCAACCAATGGCGTGGGTTGAACTGGTTATCCACAGCCCGCAGGCCCTGGACGCGCTGCTCCGGTGAATAACCGTCGAACTCGTGACCGTCCAGCACCAGCAGGCGGTCTACACCCGCTGTAGCAAACGCGCTCTCCTTGTGTTCACCAAACACCACCGCCAGTACCGCGCCGTCACTGCCGGCCAGTTGCCGGGCCAGGCCGAGCAAATCACGGTCGTGACTGCTCAAGCGGCCACCGACCATATCCGGCACCACGTTGATGTAGAACGCCGGCATCGGCACCTGGTGCAGCGGCAACAGCACCTCGACCGCCGCCGTACGCTTGGCTGCACCGCCCTGCTGGGCGCCACTGCGGTCGATACGCTTGATCCCGTTGGGACCGATAAAACCAACACCATGCACGTTCTTGCGGATCACACCGTTGGGCCCCATCCAGCTCTGTTGCACGGGCTGCATCGCCGCGTGCAAAGGATGAAGACGGTTACGGGCGATCCATTCGGCACGGGGATCGCGGCGGATAATGTCGCTCATCAATGCACCTCCGCAGGTTCACGCTTGTTGGGCGCCTTGGCCGGTGCCGCATCTTCAAGCAAGGCGTCGGCCACCAATTCGGCAATGTCTTTGATCAACGGGCGCGGCTCGACCACACCTTCAAGCATCGCCGTGCACTGCGGGCAACCCACAGCTACCAGTTCGGCGCCGGTCTCGCGGATGTCGTCCATGCGCATGTCGGGGATGCGTTGCTTGCCGGGGATGTCGGTGATCGGCGCGCCGCCACCGCCGCCGCAGCAGCGTGAACGAAAGCCCGAGCGCTGCATCTCCTTGACCTCGATGCCCAGGGCCCGCAGCACCTGGCGCGGCGCTTCGTACTCGCCGTTGTAGCGGCCCAGATAGCAAGGGTCGTGATAGGTCACGCTGGTGCCTTTGTGCTGGCCCAGGTTCAGCGCGCCCTCGCCGATCAGCTCGGCCATGAAGGTGCTGTGGTGCTGCACCAGATAGTTGCCGTTGAAGGCGCCGTACTCGTTTTTCAGCACATGAAAACTGTGCGGATCGCAGGTGACGATGCGTTTAAAGCTGTACTTGGCCAGGGTCTGGATATTGCGCGAAGCCAGCAACTGAAAGGTCGCTTCATCGCCCAGGCGCCGCGCCACGTCGCCGCTGTCGCGTTCTTCCAGGCCAAGCACAGCGAAGTCGACCCTGGCTGCCTTGAGCACTTTGACGAACGCGCGCAGGGTGCGTTGGTTGCGCATGTCGAAGGCACCGTCGCCGACCCAGAACAGCACCTCGCAGCTGCCTTTCTCGCTGAGCAGCGGCAGGTTCAAATCCGCCGCCCAGTTCAGCCGGCCGCCGGGTGCGAAGCCGCCGGGGTTGTCGGTGGCGATCAGGTTTTCCAGGACTTCGGCGCCTTTGTTCGGCGTAGCGCCCTTTTCCAGGGTGAGGTAGCGGCGCATGTCGACGATGGCGTCCACGTGCTCGATCATCATCGGGCACTCTTCCACACAGGCGCGGCAGGTGGTGCATGACCACAGGGTTTCGGCGTCCACCAGGCCGTTGACGATCGGCTGGTGCGGGTTACCGCCGTGCTCGCCGATGGGTTTGCCTGGATACGGACTGCCGGCGAACTTGGCATCGGTGCCGCCAGCCAGGCCGACCACCATGTCCTGGATGAGTTTTTTCGGGTTCAGCGGCTGGCCGGCGGCAAACGCTGGGCAGGCGGCTTCGCACTTGCCGCACTGCACGCAGGCGTCGAAACCGAGCAGTTGGTTCCAGGTGAAGTCCTTGGGTTTTTCCACGCCCAACGGCGCGGTCTTGTCACTGAGGTCCAGCGGTTTCAAACCGGTGGAACGGCCACCGCCGAAGCGCTCGGCGCGGCGGTGCCAGGCCAGGTGCAAGGCACCGGCGAAGGCGTGCTTCATCGGGCCGCCCCAGGTCATGCCGAAGAACATTTCAGACACGCCCCACAACACGCCCACGCTCAACAACGCAGCCAGCAGCCAGCCGCCGAAGTCGGCGGGCAAGATGCCGGCCACCGGCAGGGTCACCAGGAAAAAGCTGACCGAGAACGCCATCAGGCTTTTCGGCAAGCGCATCCACGGGCCCTTCGACAGGCGCGCGGGCGGGTTGCGCCGACGCAGGTACATGAAGATGGCGCCGACAAACATCAAGGTCGAGGCCAAAAGCAGCGCGTAGCCGAGGATGCGGTTGTGCAGGCCGAAACCGTGCACAAGGATCGCCAGCAGCGCCGACAGCACAAAGCCCAGCGCGGTGGCGACGTGGGTGTTGGCAATGTATTTGTCGCGGGCGACCACGTGGTGCAGGTCGACCATGTAGCGCTTGGGCATGGCCAACAGGCCACCGAGCAGGTCAACCTTGGAGGCGCGGCCACGGCGCCACATGTTCACACGGCGCAGAGCGCCGAGGACGGCAAGGCCCAGGGCGGCAAACAAAAGAATAGGCAGCAAGGTGTTCAACATGGTGAAGCTCCCACAGACCACACAGGTCTACTGTGAAACTGGCCTTGAAATGTGGGAGGGGGCTTGCTCCCGATGGCGGAGTGTCAGTCGATATAGCTGTAGCTGACCCACCGCTATCGGGAGCAAGCCCCCTCCCACATTTGGACCGAGTCCACTTTGGTTCGGTGTCGGCTTAGAAATCCTTGCACAAGCGCAGGGCGTCATAGATCGCGGCATGGGTATTGCGCTGGGCCACACAGTCACCGATGCGGAACAACAAGTACCCTTCACCCGGTTCGCTCAGGCACGGCTGCGGCTTGATCGCGAACAGGGCTTCGACGTCTATCTGGCCCTTGTTGCGCGAACCTTCCTTGAGCCCGTAATAAATCGCCTCGTCCGGGCGCACGCCGTTCTCCACCACCACCTGGTCGACCACCCGCTCTTCCTTGGCCCCGGTGTATTCGTTCTCCAGCACCGCCACCAGCTTGTCGCCTTCGCGGTAGACCTTTTCCAGCATCATGTCGCCGGTCATGATCACTTCCTTGGGGTACATGCTGCGGTAGTAGGTCGGGAACGACGTACCGCCGATGGCCACGCCCGGCTTGATATCGTCAGTGACGATCTCGACCTGGCAGCCTTTGTCCGCAAGGAAATCCGCCACCGACATGCCGGTGAATTCGCAGATGGTGTCGTACACCAGCACGTTCTTGCCCGGTGCGACTTTGCCGTCGAGCACGTCCCAACTGCTCACCACCAGGCCTTCGGCAGCGCCCCAGTGTTCGTTCTGTTCAATGAACGGATGCCCACCGACGGCCAGCACCACCACGTCCGGGCGCAGGTCGAGGATAGTTTCGGCATCAGCCGCCACACCCAGGCGCAGATCGACTTTCAAGCGTGCCAGCTCCAACTGGAACCAGCGGGTGATACCGGCAATCTGGTCGCGTTGCGGGGCTTTCGATGCGGTGGTGATCTGCCCGCCGATAAATTCTTTCTTTTCGAACAGGGTCACCTCGTGGCCGCGTTCGGCGGCGACGCGTGCAGCCTCCATACCGGCCGGCCCCGCACCCACCACGACCACTTTGCGTTTGGGCCCGGTGGACTTCTCGATAATGTGCGGCACGCCCATGTATTCACGGGAGGTCGCGGCGTTCTGGATGCACAGCACATCCAGGCCCTGGTACTGGCGATCGATGCAATAGTTGGCGCCGACGCACTGTTTGATCTGGTCGATCTGGCCCATCTTGATCTTGGCGATCAGGTGCGGGTCGGCAATATGGGCGCGGGTCATGCCGACCATGTCCACGTAGCCGCCTTCCAGAATGCGCGTGGCCTGGTTCGGGTCCTTGATGTTCTGCGCGTGCAGCACCGGGACTTTCACCACTTCCTTGATACCGGCCGCCAGGTGCAGGAACGGCTCCGGCGGGTAACTCATGTTCGGGATCACGTTGGCCAGGGTGTTGTGCGTATCGCACCCCGAGCCCACCACGCCGATGAAGTCGAGCATGCCGGTGTCGTCGTAATACTTGGCGATCTGCTTCATGTCCTCGTGGGACAGGCCGTCCGGGTGAAACTCGTCGCCGCACAGGCGCATGCCCACACAGAAATCGTCACCGACTTCGGCACGCACGGCCTTCAACACTTCCAGGCCGAACTTCATGCGCCCTTCGAAGGTACCGCCCCATTCGTCGGTGCGCTTGTTGACCCGCGGGCTCCAGAACTGGTCGATCATGTGCTGGTGCACGGCGGACAGTTCCACCCCGTCCAGGCCACCGGCCTTGGCGCGCTTGGCGGCGCTGGCATAGTTGCCGATCACGCGCCAGATTTCTTCCGGCTCGATGGTCTTGCAGGTGGCACGGTGCACCGGCTCACGCACGCCGGACGGCGACATCAGGGTCGGCCAGTTGAAGCCGTCCCAACGCGAGCGACG
This sequence comes from Pseudomonas sp. R2-37-08W, assembly GCF_003851705.1. Classification (NCBI taxonomy): domain Bacteria; kingdom Pseudomonadati; phylum Pseudomonadota; class Gammaproteobacteria; order Pseudomonadales; family Pseudomonadaceae; genus Pseudomonas; species Pseudomonas sp. R2-37-08W. The sequence continues at coordinate 5,349,115 of NZ_CP027728.1, forward strand.
GCCCATGTGGGTAATCTGGATCATGATCTTGGCGCCATGCTTGTGCATGGCGTCGGCCAGGTTCTGGAAGTGCGGGATGATGCGGTCGGTGGACAGGTTCACCGAACTCCACCATTCCTGGGGGCTGTCGATGGCCACCACCGAGGAGCCGCCGCAGATCGCCAGGCCGATACCGCCCTTGGCCTTCTCTTCGTAGTACTTCACATAGCGATCGGTGGTCATGCCGCCGTCGGTGGCATACACCTCGGCGTGGGCGGTACTGAGCACGCGATTGCGGATGGTCAGTTTGCCGATCTGGATCGGTTGGAACATTGCTTCGAAAGCCATGGCACGGTCCTCGGCTTACAACGGCTTGACGGTGAACAGGCCGTCATCGTGGCCCTCTTCGGAGCCTCCGTAGACTTGTTCAGCCACAGTGCGGATCTTGCTGCCACGCGCTTCAAGGATCTGGTCCATCGCGCCGGCAAACCAGCCGGTGAACATGTAGTCCACTTTGCGCCCGACCTTGCCGTACACGTAGACGAAGGCCGAATGTTCCAACTTGACGCTGGCGGTGCCTTTATCCAGGTCGATGTCCTGGATCTTGAACAGGCCCCAGCCGCGTTGCGACAGGCGCTTCATGTAGTGCTCGAACACCGCGACGCCTTCCAGGCCGTGGCACTCGGCTTCTTTTTCACACCAGTGCCAGGCGGACTTGTAGCCGGCCTTGTAGAGGATCTCGGCGTAGGCGTCGGCACCCAGCACTTCTTCGATGCCCATGTGGTTGTTGACGAAGAAATGGCGCGGCACGTACAGCATCGGCAGGGCGTCGGAGGTCCAGACACCGGTTTCGCTGTCGACTTCGATTGGCAATTGCGGGGCGATCTTGGCCATGGAAACTTAACTCCAGAAAAATTCGTAGTGGTGTTGCCGGTGGGTGTCTGGCTTATTCGCCCCAGACGTCTTTCAAGACATTGACCCAGTTCTCGCCCATGATCTTGCGCACCACGCGTTCAGGATGGCCGCGCTTGAGCAGGGTCTCGGTGAGGTTGGGAAACTCGCCCACGGTGCGGATGCCCAGCGGGTTGATGATCTTGCCGAAGCTGGTCAGGCGGCGGGCGTAGCCTTTGTCATGGGTCAGCATTTCAAAGAAATCCTGGCCATGGCCCTGGGTGAAGTCGGTGCCGATGCCGATGGCGTCTTCACCGACGATGTTCATGGTGTATTCGATGGCTTCGGCGTAATCGTCGATGGTCGAATCGATGCCCTTGGCCAGGAACGGCGCGAACATGGTCACGCCGACAAACCCGCCGTGGTCGGCGATGAACTTGAGTTCTTCATCGGATTTGTTGCGCGGGTGCTCCTTGAGGCCCGAGGGCAGGCAGTGGGAATAGCACACCGGCTTTTTCGATTCGAGGATGACTTCTTCGCTGGTCTTGGAACCGACGTGGGACAGGTCGCACATGATGCCGACACGGTTCATCTCGCCGACGATCTCACGCCCGAAACCCGACAGGCCGCCGTCGCGCTCGTAGCAGCCGGTGCCCACCAGGTTCTGGGTGTTGTAGCACATCTGCACAACACCGACGCCGAGCTGTTTGAAGATCTCGACATAGCCGAGTTGGTCTTCAAACGCGTGGGCATTCTGGAAGCCGAAGATGATGCCGGTCTTGCCCTGCTCCTTGGCGCGACGGATATCGGCGGTGGTTTTCACCGGGATCACCAGGTCGCTGTTTTCACGGATCAGGGTCTGGCTGGCGACGATGTTATTGATCGTGGCCTGGAAGCCTTCCCACACCGACACCGTGCAGTTGGCAGCCGTCAGGCCACCTTTGCGCATGTCTTCGAACAGGTCGCGGTTCCACTTGGCAATAATCAGACCGTCGATAACGATGCTGTCGGCGTGCAACTCGGCTGGGCTCATCAGGCGTCCCCTTATTGGCGATTCATGCGCCGAATCGTCTGCCGGCGCTTTGGGGCCAGCATATGCCCAGGGGCCGACGGAGCCGGGTGCAAAAACGACAGGGGAATTGCCGAAAGCGTCAATCCGCGACAAAGCCTGTGTAGACATGCCTGACTGGCGGCTGTTCTTTGTCTTACGCTTGAGCCAGAATTCCGCATCACCTGATATGAGACGGCGCAATGAAATCGATTTTCCTGGCTTTGGCACTCATCGCAACCGGCGTCCACGCCGCCGAAGACACCGACAGCACGCCGTGCGACGGCATCGAGAACGACCAGCAAACCCTGGAATGCGCCACCTACAACAAAACCACCGCCGAGCAATTGTTGAAAGACAACTATCAGGGCCTGCTGGAGCGCATGGGTTCCACCTACGGCAGCGACAAGACCAAGCTCGCCGACATTACCGCTCGTCTGAAGGATGCCCAGCAGAAGTGGGAAAAACTACGCGATGCCGATTGCGCGGTGGACACCTTCCCGGCGGCGACCGGGACCAAGGCGTATGCGATTGCGCTGAATGATTGCCTGGCGCGGATGAGTGACGAGCGGTCGGAGTTTTTGGAGTCGATTGGGCAGGAATAAGCGACAATCCTGCGACTTTCCTTCTGAACCAGGGCTTTTCATGACTCTCTGCGGTATCGAAATCAAAGGCAGCGAAGCCATCATCGCCGTCGCTTCCCTGGACAACCAGGCGCTGACCCACGTCGCCCTGGCCACCAAGAAAATCGCCCTTGAAGACGACGACGAAGCCGCCAACGTCAAAGCCTTCGCCGCCCAGGTGAAAGCGTTCGTGCAGGCAAATGCCATCACCCGTATCGCGATCAAGAAGCGCAGCAAGAAAGGCGAATTCGCCGGTGGCCCGACCACGTTCAAGATTGAAGGGGTGTTTCAGTTGCTGGAGGGGGTTGAAGTGACGCTGTTGTCGCCGCAGACCATCAATGCGCAGAACAAGAAGCACACCTTTGAACTGCCGGCGACGCTGAACAAGTATCAGCACGAGGCCTACAAAACAGCGTGTTCGGCCCTGCTGAAAAAATAAGCCACACCAAAAATCTACTGTGGGAGGGGGCAAGCCCCCTCCCACATTTGGCCGCTTTTATACCTAATTATGGAAACGACTATAAATTATAGCCGCCACTATAATTGACTAAAAAACGATCAAACCACCTCCCGTCGCCGATCCTCCCTCGGACATTTCGCAAACCTCGCCCGATAACTGCGAGTGAAATAAGACGGCGACTCAAACCCGCACGCAATACTCACTTCCAGGACGCTCATATCGCTCTGGCGCAGCAGTTGCCGGGCTTTTTCCAGGCGCAGGCCAAGGTAGAAGTTGCTTGGCGTGTCATTCAGGTGCAGGCGAAACAGCCGTTCCAGTTGGCGCCGGGTGACCTTGATCGCGTCGGCCAGGGCCAGGGTGCTCAGGGGCGGCTCGGTGTGTTGCTCCATCTCGCCGATCACCTGCACCAGTTTTTTGTTGTTGATGCCGTAGCGCGTGGCGATCTGCATGCGCTGGTGGTCTTTGCGCGGGCGGATGCGGCCCAGCACGAACTGTTCGGACACCTGAATCGCCAGGTCCGGGCCGTGGGCCTGGGCGATCAGGTCGAGCATCAGGTCGATGGACGCGGTGCCGCCGGCACAGGTGATGCGGCGGCGGTCGATCTCGAACAGTTCCTGGGTCACGCTCAGGTGCGGATACGATTCCTTGAACGCATCGATGGCTTCCCAGTGCAGGGTCAGCCGGTGGCCGTCGAGCAGGCCGGCTTCGGCCAGCACGCAGGCGCCGGTGTCGATGGCGCCGAGGGTCACGCCGTCGTGGTCGAGGCGGCGCAGCCAGTGATCCAGCGTCGGCGTGGCAAACTGCAGCGGTTCGAAGCCGGCCACCACCAACAGCGTCGCACCCTTTTTCAGCGGTTCCAACGCGGCGTCGGCATTGACCGACATGCCATTGCTCGCCAGTACCGCACCGCCATCGGCGCTCAAGACATGCCAGCGGTACAGCTCGCCACGGAAGCGATTCGCCACCCGCAACGGTTCCAGCGCGGAAATAAACCCAATCGCCGAGAACCCCGGCATCAGCAAAAAATAAAAATCCTGGGACATGATGGCGCTCTCGTAGGACGACCAGCGTGGCACTGTGATACTCCCGTTCAGGGGCGGATTCAAGCGCGCAGGTCGCTGCAGTGCAAGAGCCGGTCGCCGCTGTGCGTTTCGGCGCTGCTCAAGGTACGTAACTTGGCTGCACGGCGCGCAAAGACGCCGGACCCCACAATAACGACCTGCCGAGGGATTCACCATGAACCGACTGATCAGCCGCAGCGTGCTTGCACTCAGCGTCAGCGCTATTTTGAGCACCCCCGTCATGGCAGCGGATGCCGCTTCCTGCCAGAACGTGCGCCTGGGCGTGGTGAACTGGACCGACGTGATCGCCACCAGCGCCATGACCCAAGTGCTGCTCGACGGTCTCGGCTACAAGACCAAACAAACCAGCGCGTCCCAGCAGATCATCTTTGCCGGCATTCGCGACCAGCGCCTGGATCTGTTCCTGGGCTACTGGAACCCGTTGATGACCCAGACCATCACGCCGTTCGTCGACGCCAAGCAAGTCAAAGTGCTCGACAAACCGAGCCTGGAAGACGCCCGCGCCACCCTCGCCGTGCCGACTTACCTGGCGGACAAGGGCCTGAAAACCTTTGCCGACATCGCCCGCTTCGAAAAAGAGTTGGGCGGCAAGATCTACGGCATCGAGCCGGGTTCGGGCGCCAATACCCAGATCAAGGCCATGATCGCCAAGAACCAGTTCGGCCTGGGCAAGTTCCAACTGGTCGAATCCAGCGAAGCCGCGATGCTCTCTGCGGTCGACCGCGCGGTACGACGCAAGGAGCCCGTGGTGTTCTTCGGCTGGGCGCCGCACCCGATGAACGTCAACGTGGCGATGACTTACCTCACCGGCAGCGACGACGCCCTGGGCCCGAATGAAGGCAGGGCAACCGTGTGGACCGTCACCTCGCCAACCTATGCCGAGCAGTGCCCCAACGTACACAAGCTGTTGACCAACCTGACCTTCACCGCCGCCGATGAGAGCCGGATGATGCAGCCCTTGCTGGATCACAAGGACCCCATCGAGTCGGCCAAGCAGTGGCTCAAGGATCACCCGCAAGACCAGGCGCGCTGGCTGGAAGGTGTGACTACCTTCGATGGCAAGCCGGCGGCGGCCAACCTCCAACTGACCGTCAAATAACCTTTTCCAGACACCGCTTCGCAGCCCCGACCGGCTGCGAACGGCACCCCCACGCCTGTAAGGAACCGCCTCATGAACCACGACGTCATCATCACCTGCGCACTCACCGGTGCTGGCGACACGACCGCCAGAAGCCCGCACGTGCCGGTCACCCCCAAACAGATCGCGGCCGCCGCCGTGGAAGCCGCCAAGGCCGGCGCGACCGTGGTGCACTGCCATGTGCGTGACCCGCACACCGGCAAGTTCAGCCGCGACGTGGCGCTGTACCGCGAAGTGATGGAGCGTATCCGCGAGGCCGACATCGACATCATCGTCAATCTCACTGCCGGCATGGGCGGCGACCTGGAGATCGGCAGTGGCGAGCACCCCATGGAGTTCGGTCCCAACACCGACCTGGTCGGCCCACTGACACGCCTGGCCCATGTCGAAGAATTGCTGCCGGAAATCTGCACCCTCGATTGCGGCACCCTGAACTTCGGCGATGGCGACACCATTTACGTGTCCACTCCGGCGCAATTGCGCGCCGGCGCCAAGCGTATCCAGGCGTTGGGGGTTAAAGCCGAGCTGGAGATTTTCGACACCGGCCACCTGTGGTTCGCCAAGCAGATGATCAAGGAAGGCCTGCTCGACAACCCGCTGTTTCAACTGTGCCTGGGCATCCCGTGGGGCGCGCCGGCCGACACCACCACGATGAAAGCCATGGTCGACAACTTGCCTGCCGACGCTGTGTGGGCCGGCTTCGGGATTGGCCGCATGCAGATGCCGATGGCGGCGCAGGCGGTGCTGCTGGGCGGCAACGTGCGGGTCGGCCTGGAAGACAACCTGTGGCTGGACAAAGGCGTGCTTGCCACCAATGGGCAGTTGGTGGAGCGCGCCAGTGAAATCCTCAGCCGCCTGGGGGCGCGGGTCATGACCCCGGCGGAGGGCCGCATCAAGATGGGCCTGACCAAACGCGGCTAGCCCTGCCAAAACCGAATCAAAAATGTGGGAGGGGGCTTGCTCCCGATAGCGGTGGATCAGCCTAAAGATGCATGACTGAAACACCGTCATCGGGAGCAAGCCCCCTCCCACAAGGGATCACCGAACGCTTTAGGAATGTGCCAATGAGCTTTATCACCGAAATCAAAACCTTCGCCGCCCTCGGCAGCGGTGTTATCGGCAGCGGCTGGGTGTCCCGCGCCCTCGCCCACGGCCTGGACGTCGTGGCCTGGGACCCGGCACCCGGCGCCGAAGCGGCCCTGCGCAAACGTGTCGCCAACGCCTGGGGCGCCCTGGAGCAACAGGGCTTGGCGCCTGGTGCATCCCAGGCGCGCCTGCGCTTTGTCGCAACCATTGAGGAATGCGTAAGGGACGCCGACTTCATCCAGGAAAGCGCCCCGGAACGCCTGGAGCTGAAACTGGAGTTGCACAGCAAGATCAGCGCCGCAGCCAAGCCGAATGCATTGATCGGCTCGAGCACGTCCGGGCTATTGCCAAGTGAATTTTATGAGGGTTCGACCCACCCGGAGCGTTGCGTGGTTGGCCACCCGTTCAACCCGGTTTACCTGCTGCCGTTGGTGGAAGTGGTCGGCGGCAAGCACACCGCGCCGGAGGCGATCCAGGCCGCGATCAAGGTCTATGAAGCCCTCGGCATGCGCCCACTGCACGTGCGCAAGGAAGTGCCGGGGTTTATTGCTGATCGCCTGCTGGAAGCGCTGTGGCGCGAGGCGCTGCACTTGGTCAACGATGGCGTGGCGACCACCGGCGAAATCGACGACGCGATTCGCTTTGGCGCCGGGCTGCGCTGGTCGTTCATGGGCACCTTCCTCACCTACACCCTGGCCGGTGGCGATGCGGGCATGCGCCACTTCATGGCGCAGTTCGGCCCGGCGTTGCAGTTGCCGTGGACCTATTTGCCGGCGCCGGAACTCACCGACAAGTTGATCGACGATGTGGTCGATGGCACCCGCGACCAATTAGGCAAACACAGCATTGCGGCGCTGGAGCGCTATCGTGATGATTGCCTGCTGGCGGTATTGGAGGCAGTCAAAGTGACTAAAGCCAAACACGGCATGAGCTTCGCCGAATAACCCACATTCTTGACCGAGTCTGGATCCATGCCCGCATTGAAAACCTACACCACTCAAATCCTGCCTGAATGGGTCGACTACAACGGCCACCTGCGCGATGCGTTCTACCTGCTGATCTTCAGCTACGCCACCGACGCACTGATGGACATGCTGGGCCTGGACAGTGACAACCGCGAAGCCAGCGGCCACTCGCTGTTCACCCTCGAGTTGCATCTGAACTACCTGCACGAAGTGAAGCTGGGTGCCAAGGTGGAGGTGCGCACCCAACTGATCGCCCACGACGCCAAGCGTCTGCATCTCTATCACAGTCTGCACCCGGTGGACGATGACAAGGAACTGGCCGGCAACGAACAGATGCTGCTGCATGTCGACCTGGCAGGGCCGCATGCCACGCCGTTCACCGAGGCCGCGCTGGAAAGGCTGACGGCTATCAGCGCCGCACAGGCCGAGCTACCAATGCCCGCCCTGCTTGGCCGTGTCATTGGCTTGCCGGCAAAAAAAGCCCCGAGCCAGCCGTGACTGGATCGGGGCAGAGTGCCTTGTGTGAGCCGTGCATCCAGAGGGTGACCAAACCATCAAGCTGCGTGCCTGGGACCAGTGTGCCGGTAAGTGCACCTGGCGCATGGCCCGAAAACGACACCCTCATAGCCATCTGAGGCATTCACGCATTCTGCCCTTGCCGACCGCCTGGGCGGCTACCAGAATCGAAGTCGAACCCCGCTCCCCTCACCAGGATAAACGTCATGATGCATGCGGATTTGATTGACCAGGATGACCTGCTGGGCCAACTGCGCTCGTTGGGTTTCGAAGTGTCCAGCGGTGCCACTGCCGAGCAGGCTTGCGAGTGCGCGGTACGCGGTTTGAGCGAGGCACGGGCCAAGGCGCTCAAGGGCATGGTTGAGCAGATGTACGGCGGCAGCGCGACGATTCTGCCGGCGGTGCGTCAGGCGATCGATAAGCAGTTGTTGCCGGCCTTGGTGCAGTTCAGGCAAAGCTCTGGCGCCTGACAGAGTGCTATCGGGGGCAAGCCCCCTCCCACAGGGGAATGCATTCCAAATGTGGGAGGGGGCTTGCCCTCGATGCAGTCAACCCGGTCTAGAGCCTTACACTGGCGAAAGTTGACTCATTCCTGGCCTGGCTCAACGCCGACATCGGCCCCGACAACGGTGACAACACCAGCGCCTGCGGAATCGGCAGCATCGCCACCTGCTGGGTGGTGTTGGAGCCTACACGCTCATCGCGCGGCGGAATGCCGAAGTATTCGCGGTAGCACTTGGAGAAGTGCGGGGTGGACACAAACCCGCACACCGACGCCACTTCGATGATCGACATCGGCGTTTGCTTGAGCAACTGCCGCGCACGGATCAGGCGCAACTTGAGGTAGTAGCGCGACGGCGAACAGTGCAGGTATTTCTGGAACAACCGCTCCAGCTGGCGACGCGACACGGCGACATAGACCGCCAGCTCGTCCAGGTCGATGGGCTCTTCCAGGTTGGCTTCCATCAGCGCCACGATTTCCTGCAGCTTCGGCTGGTTGGTGCCGAGCATGTGCTTGAGCGGCACACGCTGGTGATCCTGTTCGTTGCGGATGCGTTCGTACACGAACATCTCGGAGATGGCGGCCGACAGCTCACGGCCGTGGTCGCGGCTGATCAGGTGCAGCATCATGTCCAACGGCGCGGTGCCGCCGGAGCTGGTGAAACGGTTGCGATCGAGGGTGAACAGGCGTGTGCTCATGGCCACGCGGGGAAACGCTTCCTGCATCGACGCCAGGCATTCCCAATGCACGCTGCAATCAAAACCGTCGAGCAGGCCCGCGCAGGCCAGGGCCCAACTGCCGGTGCAGACCGCACCGAGACGACGGGATTGACGCGCCTGGCTTTGCAGCCACGACACGTGTTCGCGGGTGACGGTGCGCTGGATGCCCACGCCACCGCACACGATCACCGTGTCCAGGGCCGGGGCCTTGTGCATGGCGGCATCGGGGGTGATCTGCAGGCCGTCGCTGGCCCATACTTGGTTGCCGTCGACACTCAGGGTGGTCCAGCGATACAACTCGCGGCCGGACAGCTGGTTGGCCATGCGCAGCGGTTCCACGGCCGACGCCAGGGAAATCAGCGTGAAATTGTCCAGCAGCAAAAAGCCGATGGATTGAGGCGCACGGTTCTGGGGTTGGGCCCCTGAGTTGAACGACGTCATCGCAGTATCTCCTCACACAAAGCGGGTGATGGCCTCAGGCGAGGCTCTTGTTATTGCGCTCATCTCCTGAGAGGGAGAGAGGCTTTGAATTGATAGAGCAAATGCCATGCCTGAAATTGAATGGCCATTCAACAAATCCTGAAAACGACCTGTTGATGCGTCTATATAAGCCCGCCGATTAAACGCGGGATATGACGCACGAGGCCGGGGCCCAGAGGGCCGTGAGCAGATCGGTAGCACTTGTGGGAAGGCGCTTTGCGGGCGTAGGAGAAGTCTGTCACCCAACGCACGGGGGACGGGTGGTCGAGGGAGAAATCGTTCGCGAGCTACTTATCTATTTGCGACGCGCTAAAAGGTGGCGCTTTGGGCTCGGGTGTTCACTTTATGAGCAGTACTGGTTGCACTGGCGCTATCGGGGGCAAGCCCCCTCTCACCGTTGAAATGTATTCACAAGTCAAAATGTGGGAGGGGGCAACCCCTTCCCACATTGGTCTTGCGTGTTACTCGTGATATTGCGCCGACAGCTCGTGCACCGCGCGCAGGAACGCACCGGCATGCTCCGGGTTCACTTCCGGGGTGATGCCATGACCCAGGTTGAACACGTGCCCGGTGCCTTTGCCGTAGCTGGCGAGGATGCGCCCGACTTCGGTGCGGATCGCTTCCGGCTTGGCGTACAGCACGGTCGGGTCCATGTTGCCTTGCAGCGCAACCTGGTTGCCGACGCGACGGCGGGCTTCGCCAATGTCGCAGGTCCAGTCCAGGCCCAGGGCATCGGCACCGGCGTCGGCGATGCTTTCCAGCCACAGGCCACCACCCTTGGTGAACAGGATCACCGGCACCTTGCGGCCTTCGTGTTCGCGGATCAGGCCGCTGACGATTTTGCGCATGTAAGCCAGGGAGAATTCCTGGTACGCCGCCGCCGACAGGTTGCCGCCCCAGGTATCGAAAATCTGCACCGCTTGCGCGCCGGCCATGATCTGGCCATTGAGGTAGGACGTGACCGACTGCGCCAGCTTGTCCAGCAGCAGGTGCATGGCGTGCGGGTTGTCGTAGAGCATGGCCTTGGTCTTGCGAAAGTCTTTCGACGAGCCGCCTTCGACCATATAAGTGGCCAGGGTCCATGGGCTGCCGGAGAAACCAATCAGCGGCACGCGGCCGTTGAGTTCGCGGCGGATGGTGCTGACGGCATCCATCACGTAGCCGAGGTCTTTGTGCGGATCAGGGATCGGCAAGGCTTCGATATCAGCCAGGGTACTGACGACTTTCCTGAAACGCGGGCCTTCGCCGGTCTCGAAGTACAGGCCTTGGCCCATGGCGTCCGGGATAGTGAGGATATCGGAGAAGAGGATGGCCGCATCCAGCTGCGGGTAGCGGTCCAGCGGCTGCATCGTGACTTCGCAGGCGAACGTAGGGTTCATGCACAGGCTCATGAAGTCGCCGGCATTGGCGCGACTGGCGCGGTATTCCGGCAGGTAGCGACCGGCTTGACGCATCATCCACACGGGCGTGACGTCTACGGGCTGCTTGAGCAGGGCACGAAGGAAACGGTCGTTCTTGAGGGCAGTCATGTCGGCATCCGCAAAAAAAGTGCGGGCATTTTCTCAGAGCGCGACGCAAAAGGCACGGAATGCGCCGTGCCTTTTGTCTATCGGGTTGATTTGCAGCAATATCTTGAACCTACGCAAATCAAATGTGGGAGGGGGCTTGCCCCCGATAGCGGTGGTTCAGTGGCAGATACTGAGACTGACACACCGCTATCGGGAGCAAGCCCCCTCCCACATTTTGATCCCATTTCAAGCGGGGATCGGGGTCAGACTTGCAGATAGTCCAGGATGCCTTCGGCGGCGTTACGGCCTTCGAAGATCGCGGTTACCACCAGGTCAGAGCCGCGCACCATATCGCCACCGGCGAAAATTTTCGGGTTGCTGGTCTGGTGCTTGTACTGGCCTTGCTCCGGGGCCACAACACGGCCCTGGCTGTCGGTCTGGATCTCGAACTGCTCAAACCACGGCGCCGGGCTTGGGCGGAAACCGAAGGCAATGACCACGGCGTCGGCCGGGATGATTTCTTCGGAACCCGGGATGGGCTCGGGGCTGCGACGGCCACGGGCGTCCGGCTCGCCGAGACGGGTCTCGACCACCTTCACGCCTTCGACGCGGTCTTCACCGACAATCGCGATCGGCTGGCGGTTGTAGAGGAATTTCACGCCTTCTTCCTTGGCGTTCTTCACCTCTTTGCGCGAACCGGGCATGTTGGCTTCGTCACGACGATACGCACAGGTCACCGACTTGGCGCCCTGGCGGATCGAGGTGCGGTTGCAGTCCATCGCGGTGTCGCCACCGCCGAGCACCACGACCTTCTTGCCTTTCATGTCGACGAAATCTTCCGGCGACTTTTCAAAGCCCAGGTTGCGGTTGACGTTGGCGATCAGGAAGTCGAGCGCGTCATACACGCCAGGCAAGTCTTCACCGGCAAAGCCGCCCTTCATGTAGGTGTAGGTGCCCATGCCCATGAATACCGCATCGTATTCGGCGAGCAGTTGCTCCATGGTGATGTCTTTGCCGATCTCGGTGTTCAGGCGGAACTCGATGCCCATGCCGGTGAACACTTCGCGACGGTTGCTCAGTACGGTCTTTTCCAGCTTGAACTCGGGGATGCCGAAGGTCAGCAAGCCGCCGATTTCCGGGTTCTTGTCGAACACCACCGGAGTCACGCCACCACGCACCAGCACGTCGGCACAGCCCAGGCCCGCCGGGCCCGCACCGATGATCGCCACGCGCTTGCCGGTCGGCTTGACCTTGGACATGTCCGGGCGCCAGCCCATGGCGAACGCGGTGTCGGTGATGTACTTCTCCACCGAACCGATGGTCACCGCGCCGAAGCCGTCGTTGAGGGTGCAGGCACCCTCGCACAGACGGTCCTGCGGGCACACCCGGCCGCAGACTTCCGGCAGGGTGTTGGTCTGGTGCGACAGCTCGGCGGCGGCGAGGATGTTGCCCTCGGCCACCAGCTTGAGCCAGTTGGGAATGAAGTTGTGCACCGGGCACTTCCATTCGCAATACGGGTTACCGCACCCCAGACAGCGGTGGGCCTGGTCGGCCGAGTGCTGGGGTTTGAAGGGTTCGTAGATTTCCACGAACTCTTTCTTGCGTTGACGCAACAGTTTCTTCTTCGGATCTTTGCGCCCGACATCGATGAACTGGAAGTCGTTATTCAGACGTTCAGCCATGTTAAAACCTCATCAAACTGTTCAGGCGCATATCACTGCGGGTTGGCACGGATGCTGGAAAGCAACGATTTCAGGTTGGCAGCCTTGGGCTTGACCAGCCAGAAACGACGCAGGTAATCATCGAGGTTTTCGGCGAGGTTACGCCCCCATTCGCTGCCGGTTTCCTCGACGTACTCGTCCAGCACGTGCTGCAAGTGGTTGCGGTAGGACTCCATGGCTTCGCCGCTGATCCGCTGGATCTCGACCAACTCGTGGTTGACCTTGTCGACGAAGGTGTTGTCCTGGTCGAGCACGTAGGCAAAACCGCCGGTCATGCCCGAACCGAAGTTGTAACCGGTCTTGCCCAGTACCGCGACAAAGCCCCCGGTCATGTACTCGCAGCAGTGATCGCCGGTGCCTTCCACCACGGTGTGGGCACCGGAGTTACGCACGGCGAAACGCTCACCGGCGGTACCGGCGGCAAACAGCTTGCCACCGGTGGCGCCGTACAAGCAGGTGTTGCCGATGATGGCGCTGTCCTGCGACTTGTAGACGCTGCCGAGTGGCGGAACGATCACCAGCTTGCCGCCGGTCATGCCCTTGCCCACGTAGTCGTTGGCGTCGCCTTCCAGGTACATGTGCAGGCCACCGGCGTTCCACACGCCGAAGCTCTGGCCCGCAGTGCCCTTGAAGCGGAAGGTGATCGGCGCTTTCGCCATGCCCTGGTTGCCGTGCTTGCGCGCGATTTCGCCGGAGACGCGCGCGCCGATGGAACGGTCGCAGTTGCAGATATCCAGGGCAAATTCGCCACCGCTGGCATCGTTGATCGAGGAACCGGCCAAGTCGACCATCTTCTCGGCCAGCAGGCCCTTGTCGAACGGTGGGTTGCGGTCTACCTGGCAGAATTGTGGCTTGTCTGCCGGGATGTGATCGCTGCCCAACAGCGGCGTCAGGTCCAGGTGCTGTTGCTTGGCGGTCTGGCCTTCGAGGATATCCAGCAGATCGGTACGACCGATCAGCTCTTCCAGCGAGCGCACGCCCAGCTTGGCCAGCCACTCACGGGTCTCTTCGGCGACGTAGGTGAAGAAATTCACCACCATGTCGACGGTGCCGATGTAGTGATCCTTGCGCAGCTTCTCGTTCTGCGTCGCAACGCCGGTAGCGCAGTTGTTCAGGTGGCAGATGCGCAGGTATTTGCAGCCCAGGGCGATCATTGGCGCGGTGCCGAAGCCGAAGCTCTCGGCGCCGAGGATCGCGGCCTTGATCACGTCGAGGCCGGTTTTCAGGCCACCATCTGTCTGTACCCGGACTTTGCCGCGCAGGTCGTTGCCGCGCAGGGTCTGGTGGGTTTCGGCCAGGCCGAGTTCCCACGGTGCACCGGCGTATTTGATCGAGGTCAGCGGCGATGCGCCGGTGCCGCCGTCGTAGCCGGAGATGGTGATCAGGTCGGCATAAGCCTTGGCCACGCCGGCGGCGATGGTGCCCACGCCAGCTTCTGCTACCAGCTTCACCGAGACCAGCGCCTGCGGATTGACTTGTTTGAGGTCGAAAATCAGCTGCGACAAATCTTCAATCGAATAGATGTCGTGGTGCGGCGGCGGTGAAATCAGGGTCACGCCGGGTACCGCATAGCGCAACTTGGCGATCAGGCCGTTGACCTTGCCGCCGGGCAGTTGGCCGCCTTCACCGGGCTTGGCGCCCTGGGCCACCTTGATCTGCAGCACTTCGGCGTTGACCAGGTATTCCGGGGTCACCCCGAAACGGCCAGTAGCGACTTGCTTGATCTTCGAACTCTTGATGGTGCCGTAACGCGCCGGGTCTTCACCGCCTTCGCCGGAGTTGGAACGCGCACCCAGGCGGTTCATGGCTTCGGCAAGGGCTTCGTGAGCCTCGGGCGACAAGGCGCCCAGGGAAATACCGGCGGAGTCGAAGCGCTTGAGGATCGATTCCAGCGGTTCGATTTCGCTGATGGCCAGCGGCGTGTCCAGGGTCTTGACCTTGAACAGGTCGCGGATCATCGACACCGGGCGGTTATCCACCAGGCTCGTGTACAGCTTGAACTTGGCGTAGTCGCCCTGCTGCACCGCGGCTTGCAGGGTGCTGACCACGTCCGGGTTGTAGGCGTGGTATTCACCACCGTGCACAAACTTGAGCAGGCCGCCTTGCTGGATTGGCTTGCGCGCGCTCCAGGCTTCGGCCGCCAGGGCTTTCTGCTCGGCTTCGATGTCGACGAAACGCGCACCCTTGATGCGGCTCGGCACGCCACGGAAGCTCAGCTCGCAGACTTCTTCGGACAAGCCGATGGCTTCGAACAGTTGCGCGCCACGGTAGGAGGTGACGGTGGAGATGCCCATCTTCGACAGGATCTTCAGCAGGCCTTTGGTGATGCCCTTACGGTAGTTCTTGAACACTTCGTAGAGGTCGCCCAGCACCTCACCGGTACGAATCAGATCGCCGAGCACTTCGTACGCAAGGAACGGATACACAGCCGAGGCACCGAAACCGATCAACACGGCGAAGTGATGCGGGTCACGGGCAGTGGCGGTTTCCACGAGGATGTTGGAGTCGCAACGCAGGCCTTTTTCAGTCAGGCGGTGATGCACCGCGCCCGTCGCCAGGGCGGCATGGATCGGCAGCTTGCCTGGGGCGATATGACGGTCGGTCAGCACGATCTGGGTACGACCGGCGCGCACGGCTTCTTCGGCCTGGTCGGCGACATTGCGCACAGCGGCTTCAAGGCCGAGGCTCTCGTCGTAGTTCAGGTCAATGATCTGGCGGTCGAAGCCCGGGCGCTCCAGGGTCATCAAGGAGCGCCACTTGGCCGGGGAAACGACCGGCGAGCTGAGGATCACACGGGAAGCGTGCTCCGGCGATTCCTGGAAAATGTTGCGCTCGGCACCCAGACACACTTCCAGGGACATCACGATCGCTTCGCGCAGCGGATCGATCGGTGGGTTGGTCACCTGGGCGAATTGCTGGCGGAAGTAGTCGTACGGCGTGCGCACACGCTGGGACAGCACGGCCATCGGCGTGTCGTCGCCCATGGAGCCGACCGCCTCGTAGCCTTGCTCGCCGAGCGGACGCAGCACCTGGTCGCGCTCTTCGAACGTGACCTGGTACATCTTCATGTATTGCTTGAGCTGGTCGACGTCGTAGAAAGCCGAACCGTGGTCGTTGTCTTCCATGGTCGCCTGGATGCGCAGGGCGTTCTTGCGCAGCCATTGCTTGTACGGGTGACGGGACTTCAAACGGTTGTCGATGGCGTCGGTATCGAGGATCTGCCCGGTTTCGGTGTCCACGGCGAGGATCTGGCCAGGGCCTACGCGGCCTTTGGCGATCACATCTTCAGGCTTGTAGTCCCAAACGCCGATTTCCGACGCCAGGGTGATAAAGCCGTTGGTGGTAGTGACCCAACGCGCCGGACGCAGGCCGTTGCGGTCGAGCAGGCACACCGCGTAGCGACCATCGGTCATGACCACGCCGGCCGGGCCGTCCCACGGTTCCATGTGCATCGAGTTGTACTCATAGAACGCCCGCAGGTCGGGGTCCATGGTCTCGACGTTCTGCCACGCTGGCGGAATGATCATGCGCACGCCACGGAACAGGTCGATGCCGCCGGTGACCATCAGCTCGAGCATGTTGTCCATGCTGGAGGAGTCCGAGCCTACGCGGTTGACCAGCGGGCCGAGCTCTTCCAGGTCCATCAAATCGTTGGCGAACTTGGTGCGACGGGCCACGGCCCAGTTGCGGTTGCCGGTGATGGTGTTGATCTCGCCGTTGTGGGCGAGGAAGCGGAATGGCTGGGCCAGCGGCCATTTCGGCAGGGTGTTGGTGGAGAAGCGCTGGTGAAACACGCAGATTGCGGTTTGCAGGCGCTCATCGCTCAGGTCCGGATAGAAGGCGGTGAGGTCCGCCGGCATCATCAGGCCTTTATAAATGATGGTCTTGTGGGAAAAGCTGCAGATGTAGTGGTCGGTATCGGCGGCGTTGGCCACCGACGAACGACGACGGGACGTGAACAGTTTGATCGCCATGTCCTGGTCGCTCAGGCCGTCGCCTGCGATGAACACTTGTTCGATCTGCGGCAGGCGCTCCAGGGCCAGGCGGCCGAGTACGCTGGTGTCGATCGGCACTTTGCGCCAGCCGACGAGTTGCAGGCCGGCAGCAACGATCTCGCGGTTCATGTTCTCGCGAGCGGCTTCGGCTTTAACCGGGTCCTGGTTGAAGAACACCATGCCCACGGCGTACTGCTTGGGCAGTTCGACGGCGAAGTGCTCTTTGGCGACCGCGCGCAGGAACTGGTCGGGCTTTTGAATCAGCAAGCCGCAACCGTCACCGGTCTTGCCGTCGGCGTTGATCCCACCGCGGTGGGTCATGCAGGTCAGGGCCTCGATGGCCGTTTGCAAAAGGGTATGACTGGGCTCGCCCTGCATGTGGGCTATCAGGCCGAAACCGCAGTTATCCTTGAATTCATCGGGTTGGTACAGACCTGCTTTCATAGACACTTTCTCACCAGGCTGCCTCTTATATCGAGGCAAATTTCTTTTCAATTCAACCGGTTACCTTCCACGCCGAACGTACGCCGGCTTAGCGGGGGCAAAAGGGAGGTCATTGTACACACCGTCACAGACGCTCACAAATTTAGCGACGAAATGTCGCAAATCTATGTCGCATTTATGAAAGGTTTAAAGCGATATGCTGTGCTAGTCAAAACTTTTTTAATTCTGACCGCTACGACTCAAAAGCTACCGTGACGCAGACACCACAAAGCGCGCGGCCTTCAGGGCTGCACGCTGTTGTAGTTTTTTGAGGTGCCGGGAGGGCGGCCTTGGTAAGGCCGCCGGATCTTCAGCGAGTTGTTGCCAGTTCTTGTTGAACGCTGGCAACAGTGCGAGGCCAAGGTTTACCAGCCTGAACCTTCGCTGGCAAGGCCTTGATGGCGGAATCGGCTGCGGCGCGGCTTGGGAAGCTGCCGTAGGTGATCACATACAGCGGCTTGCCGTTGAGCACTTTCTTGAAATAACGGTACTGGCCGCCCTGCTCTTTGACGAACGCCTGCGCGTTGGCCTCGGAGCTGGTGCCGAGTATCTGCACCACGAAGTTGCCGGTGGGCTGGCTGCTGTACCAGCTGCTGCCGGCAGCGCCGGCCTTGGCAACGGTGGCCGCCGGTTTTTCCGCAGGCTTGGCCGCTGGAGCAGGCGTTGGCGCGGGCTTGGTCACCGGCGCAGGCGCAGGCTTGGCTGTGGCAACCGTCGGTGCCGGAGTCGGCTTGGCAGCTGGTGCAACGGGTGCAACCGGCGTCGCTGGCGTACCGGCAGGCACGCCCGCAGGTGGCGCGGTGGTGGTCACGGTTGGCGGTGTCGCGCTGGAGCCTTCCACCGGCACGCCGTCGTCGCCTTCGGAGATACCACCGGCTTCTTCGGCCAACGGGCCGCGCATCACAGGTTGGCCGACCATCGGCAGGTTGGTCGGTTGGCCGGAATTGGCGAATTCGACGTTCGGCGTGGGCTTGCCCAGTGGCAACTGCGCCTGTTCGGTTGGCGCGCCAGCGGTTGCCGGTGCCTTGCTGCGGCCTGGAATCAACCAGGCGGCGGCAACAGCGACCACGACAACGGCAGAAATAGCCAATACGTGCTTCTTAGGCATAGTGAACCCCATCTTTGGACGCTTGACCGCAGAGCGGCTGGCAATCATGGCTTCGATCATTGCATCGCGGGCAACCTGATTGATGTTGCCAGGCCAGCCATCGGAGCTTTCGTGAATATCAGAGATCTGCGCAGCGGAGAAAAGTTCGATACCCGCCCCCGCGCCCTCGAGGCGCTGAGCCAGGTATTCGCGGGTCTCTTCTTCTTCGTACGGCTGCAATTCGATGACGTGGAACAGCTCTTGTTCACCGCTGATCTGCTCCAGATCGGCGATCAGCGACGACTCGCCAAACAGAAACACATGGGGACGCCCTTCCGGGGTACCCGCCGCCAGCGCCAACAAGGCTTCCAGGGCAGATTCGTCGAGCTGCTCGGCGTCATCCACCAGCAGGTAGACTTCCTGGCCGGTCAGGCCCAGTTGCACCACCTGTTTGAGAATCGCGTTCGGCTCAGGGTTGGCCACGTCCAACGCCTGCGCCACCTGGCGCAACACGCCGGCCGCATCACCGGCACCACGGGCCGAGACGACGACGCTCTGCACCGATTGCTTGTTGGTACTGGCAACCAGCGCCTGGCGCAGCAACGTCTTGCCGCTGCCCAACGGCCCCGTCACCACCAGCAGCAACTGGCTGTAGCGCGCGAGATGGTGCAATTGCCCCAGTACCGGCTTGCGCTGGGCAGGGAAGAATTTGAAACCAGGCACCCGAGGCGCGAAAGGGTCGTGGCTCAGGTGGTAGTGGCCGAGGAACGCCTCGTCGGCATGCAAACTAGTCATCGGGATCTTATTAACCTTTAAGCTGGGCCAGGGCGCGGTAATCCGCTCCCAGCGTGGCCTGTAAAATCTCTTTCGGATAATCGTCGGTCACCACCGCTTCGCCCATGTGGCGCAACAGCACCAGTCGCAGTCGACCGTCGATCACTTTCTTGTCTATCGCCATGTGTTCCAGGAAATCCGCCTCGGTCATTTCAGACGGCGGAATCACCGGCAAACCGGCGCGCTGGAACAGACGGATACCGCGATCACGCTCCTGGACGCTGATCCAGCCCAGGCGCTGCGACATCTCCAATGCCATCACGGTGCCAGCCGCTACGGCTTCCCCATGCAGCCACACACCATAGCCCATGTGCGTTTCGATCGCATGGCCGAAGGTGTGGCCCAGGTTCAGGGTAGCCCGTACACCGGACTCCCGTTCGTCGGCATTCACCACCAACGCCTTGGCCGCACAGGAGCGGGAAATCGCTTCGGTGAGTGCCACCTGGTCGAGGGCGCGCAAGGCGTCCATGTGTTCTTCCAGCCAGGTCAGGAAGGGCTCGTCGCAGATCAGCCCGTACTTGATGACTTCCGCCAGGCCCGCCGACAGCTCGCGGGGTGGCAGGGTGTTGAGGGTTGCGGTGTCAATCAGCACGGCCTGCGGCTGATAGAACGCGCCGACCATGTTCTTGCCCAGCGGGTGGTTGATACCGGTCTTGCCGCCCACTGACGAATCGACCTGGGACAGCAGCGTGGTCGGCACCTGGATAAAGTCTACGCCACGCTGGTAGCAGGCGGCCGCGAAGCCGGCCATGTCACCGATCACACCGCCGCCCAGGGCGACCACGGTGGTACGGCGGTCATGCCGTGCGCTCAGCAGGCCATCGAAAATCAGTTGCAGGGTTTCCCAGTTCTTGTGGGCTTCGCCGTCGGGCAGGATCACCGAGATCACCGAGTACGCCGCCAGGCTGCGGCTCAGACGCTCAAGATACAGCGGCGCCACCGTTTCGTTGGAGATGATCGCCACTTGCCGACCGGCAATATGCGGTGCGAGCAGCTCGGGCTGGTCCAGCAGGCCTTCGCCAATATGGATCGGGTAGCTGCGCTCGCCTAGATCGACCTTAAGTGTCTGCATGTGTCCCCGCGTTGAAGATATTTTGACAACCGGTAACGCCTGGATCAGACGCTGCCTGATGGCTCTACGCCACACCCCGCGAGGTCATGGCGCGCCGCCGAGAATAGCGCATTTGCGGCCAGGCTTTAACGGGGTGGTAGCCGTTGCAGGCGCTCAAGAATGTCGACCACCACCATTCGCGGCGGCCGTTCATCGGTTTCCACCACCAGATCGGCGATTTCCCGATACAGCGGATCGCGCAGCGCCAGCAGGTCTCGCAAGGTTTTTTCCGGGTTGGCCGTGCGCAGCAACGGGCGATTGCGATCACGGGCGGTGCGGCCCACCTGCTGCTCCACCGAGGCATGCAGGTACACCACGCGACCACCGGCGTGCAGGGCGCGGCGATTTTCATCGCGCATCACCGCGCCACCGCCGGTGGCCAATACCACGCCATCGCAGCCGCACAGTTCGGCAATCATTGCCTGCTCGCGGTCGCGAAAGCCCAGCTCGCCTTCCTTATCGAAGATCCATGGGATATTGGCACCCGTGCGCAATTCAATTTCCTTATCGGAATCTTTGAATGGCAGGCGCAGCTCTTTGGCCAGCAAACGGCCGATGGTGCTTTTTCCAGCGCCCATCGGCCCTACAAGAATCAAATTTCGCACAGAATCAACGACTCACAGCAATCGCCTGGTTATTCATGATACGCGGAGTCAGGAATACCAGCAGCTCGGATTTTTTCTCCGCCCGCACATCGCGCCGGAAAAGGCGGCCAAGATACGGCACATCGCCTAAAAATGGCACTTTATCTACCACTTTGCTTTGGGTATTGGAGAAAACCCCGCCGATGACAATGGTCTCGCCATCCTTGACCAGGACCTTGGCATTGACCTCGTTTTTCTTGATCGGCGGAACATCGTTGAGTTTGTTCAGATAGTCGGGCTCGTCCTTGGTGACCTTGACCACCATGATCACATGATCGTCGGGAGTGATTTGCGGCGTGACCTCCAATGACAGCGAGGCTTCCTTGAACGATACCGAGGTTGCGCCCTGGGACGTGGATTCCTGGTAGGGGATCTCGGTGCCCTTGAGGATGCGCGCGGTTTCCTTGTCCGAGGTGACCACCTTGGGCTGTGAGACGATTTCGCCGTTGCCGGACTTTTCCATGGCGGTCAGCTCAAGGTCCAGCAGCAGGTTGTCGGTGATAAAGGCCAGTCCCAGGCCCGAGGTGCCGGTCAGCGAACCCAGGTCGACGAAGGGTGAGCTGGGCGGGTTCTCTGGTGGCTGCGCGCCGTCCGCCTGGGGCTTGGGAATACCGCCGGCGCTCCAATTGCCGCGATTGAGCCGCCCACCCCAGCGTGCGCCCAGGCCTTTGTCGTAATCGACATTGGCCTCGACGATGCGCGCCTCGATCATCACCTGGCGCACCGGCACATCCAACTGCGCCACGATCCGCCGCAGTTCTTCCAGCCGCTCTCCAGTCTGGTAGGCGATGATATTGTTGGTGCGGTCGTCGACCGCCACCGAGCCGCGCTCGTCGGTGGCGCCTTCAAAGCCGGTCACTGACTGGAACAGCTTGGCCAGGTCCGCTGCCTTGGCATAATTGACCTGCAGCAACTCCCGGCGTAACGGTGCCAGCTCAGCCATCTGCTTGCGCGCCTCCAGCGTCAGCAGTTCGCGAGCGGCCAATTCGTCGGCAGGCGCCACCAGCAATACGCCGGCCTTCACCCGTTTGTCCAACCCCTTGGCTTGCAGCACCAGGTCCAGCGCCTGGTCCCAGGGCACCTCCTTGAGCCGCAGGGTGATCGAACCTTGCACCTCGTCACCGGCCACCAGGTTAAGGCCTGCGACATCGGCGATTTGCTGCAGCGCTGCGCGCAAATCGATGTTCTGGAAATTGAGATTCAGCTTGTCGCCCGTGTAGCCGACCGAAGATGCGCTTTCGGGCGGCGGCAATTGGATCAGGTCGAGGCGATTGGGTACAGCAGCAGCCTTCGGCGCCGTGAACGCTATCCATAGCGCCACACCGAAGCACGAGAAAATCCTTTTCATGGTTTGATTCCGTTATGAGTTGATGTTCAGTACCAGGGTTCGCGGGCGCTCCAGCCAGAGGCCCTGTTCATCGGGAAAGCGCTCGATCAGCTCGACATGACTGTCCTGGATGGACATGACCTGGCCATGATCGGGCCCGAGGTAGTCACCGACCGCCAGCCGATGCACTGTCGGTCCGGCACGCAATAGCGCGTAGGTCCGTCCACCGCCCGACAGCGTACCGACCATGGCGAACTGCTCGATTGCGATGCCCTCCAGCGGTCCGCGAGGCCGAGTGAGGTCTGGAGCAAGGGCCGCTCGCCCAGGCGTGTGCTCCGCCTGCAAGGCGGTGCGTTGAAACGGGTCGCGCAGGGATGATGAGTCATAAACAAAGCGCGGAGCCGGGACGACCGCCCGGGACGCGCTGCCGCCTGGGGACGCACTTCGATAGGCCTTGGCCAGCAGGTCAAGACGTAACAATGCCCCTTCAGGCCGCACCGCCACGTCATGCACCGTGACGATACGCTGCAACCCGCCCAGGGTGCTGACGAACGCCGCCAAGTCGTGATAGGCCCCCGTAGCGGCAATCTTCAAGGGCTGCTCGACATGGAACGGCAGCGACGCCTCATCCAGCACCGCGACGCCCTCGATCCAGACGCCTTTGGCAACCGCCAGCCGGGCGATGTCTTCCAGCAAGCCCGGCACTGTGGACTCACCGGACAACTGCCCCTGAAGGCCAGCGACAGTCTCTTCCATCGCCCTGACTTGCTCGGTGTACGCCTCAAGCTCGGCGGCCAAGCCGGTTTTTTCTTCAAGCTGCGCTTGCAGCGCCTGTTCCCGCGCCTCGAGGCCGTGCAGTCGCTCCCGCGAAGCCCCCAGGTAAACCCCCTCTCCAAGCAACAGCACCAGGCCGGCCAGCGCACAGCCAAGCAGGGCCTTTCCAGGCCAGGGCCATTTTGCAGCGTTGTAGGAGAGTGCGGAAAAGTCGAGCCTGGGCAGGCTCATGGTTGCGCCTCGATGGTTTCCCCCTGACGCACCATCAACTGAAACTCGTGGTCGCCGCGCTCGCCCTCTGCGCGCACCCGCTCGAGCCGCGCGGAGTGGCCACCCTGTGACGCCTCCAATCGACGCATCAACTGGGCGATATCCTGATTGCTGTCGGCACTGCCGCGGATGCTGATCGTATCGCCACTCGCGACCACTTCATGCAGATGAACGCCATCGGGCATTGCACGAGCCAACTGATCGAACAGCCGAGCACCGGAAGAGCGCGCATCGTGCAGGTCCTGCACGACCTTCATGCGCTGTGCCAATTGCTGGCTTCGCTCCTGCAGGTCGTCGATGGTCTTGATGCGTGAGTCCTGCACGGCGACATCCCCGTTCAGGCGCACATTGCGGGTAACCTGCCGGTCGATCGCCTGGTCGATCACCTGGTCAGCCAGCCACACCGCCGCGAGCGCCAGGCAGGCAAATAC
Source organism: Pseudomonas sp. R2-37-08W (assembly GCF_003851705.1). Taxonomy (NCBI): domain Bacteria; kingdom Pseudomonadati; phylum Pseudomonadota; class Gammaproteobacteria; order Pseudomonadales; family Pseudomonadaceae; genus Pseudomonas; species Pseudomonas sp. R2-37-08W. Next base: position 5,372,789 of record NZ_CP027728.1, read on the forward strand.
CAGCAACAGTGCCAGGAAATATTTGCGGCGCCGCTCCGCCAGCACTCGGCGCCAGGGCAAAAGATTGATTCGTGTCATCCAGCGAAACTCCTCAGGGCTAACCCGCAAGCCACTCCCATCCCCTGGGCATCGACGGCCCATTGTGCGCCATCGACTCGATGACCCGGCGTGAAGCTGGCAAAATCCTGACGGCAAGCGCGCTCCAATGCAAACGCTTCGACATCCACTACCTGTGTCACCAGCCCGGCCAGGGCCAGCGCCGCCTCGCGGGCCTCGACCTGCTCACGCAGGCACGCCACCAGCAACACCTCGACCCGCCCCGCTTCCTGGGGCGACGGCCCGCGTACCTGGAAATCGATGGCTACCTCGTCCAGAGGATAAGGAATGTACTGGTCGGCCTCCATCTGTATCTGCCAGGCCATCTCTTCGTCGCCCAGGCCCGTATCCATTTCGATCACCCGCGTAATGACCGAAGGGCCCGCCACCGCGACGGCCGCGTGCCTGGTGCCACTGTGCAAGCGAGGTAATGCCTGGTGCAGCGCCCGCCCTACGCCGTCGAGGTCAAGCAATGTGCCATCGACCACCGCATGTGCCGGCAATACCTGCGTGACATATCCCTGAATGCTGAAACCCTGAGCCGAACGGCCCAGCTCGACCAGCTTGATACCCTGGTCATTGATGTCAACGCCGAGGACGACGTCGAGTTTTCGCCTGAAAAATCCCTTTCCCATAAAACTCCCTAAAGCTTTGCCTGTCTTACCGCCTGATTGCCGCCGGGCAGCGTGCATTCGGTCGACTTGTTTGAGCCGCGCGAATGACGCCCGAAGGCGAAAATGCTTTAATGCCCAGCGTTTTTTCCCGCTTTTTATCTGCTGCCCGGGTCGATCCATCGTTTGCCATGCATGCCCCGACGCATAACTCTTTCATTTCTCTGGAAATCCAAAAGCCTTGATTCGTCTGCTGAAGTTTTTCGGGTACTCCATTGTCGCGATCGTCTGCGGGCTGCTGCTCGTACTCAGCGGGGCCTACCTCTACCTTAGTCCGGGTTTGCCGTCCGTAGAGGCTCTCAGAAGTATCCAGTTGCAGATTCCTTTGCGGGTCTACAGCAGCGATGAAAAACTGATCGCGGAGTTCGGCGAAATGCGCCGCACCCCGATCCGTTTCGCCGACATTCCACCCAATTTCATCAGCGCGTTGCTGTCGGCTGAAGACGATAATTTCGCCAACCACTACGGCGTCGATCCCAGCAGCCTGGTACGCGCAGCCACGCAGTTGGTAAAAAGCGGACACATTCAATCCGGCGGCAGCACCATCACCATGCAGGTGGCGAAGAACTTCTTCCTCACCAGCGAGCGCAGTTTTTCGCGCAAGGCCACCGAGATCCTGCTGGCGCTGCAGATTGAACGTCAGCTGACCAAGGATGAAATTCTCGAGCTGTACGTCAACAAGATTTACCTGGGCAACCGCGCCTACGGCATCGAGGCGGCTTCCCAGGTGTACTACGGCAAGTCGATTCGTGATGCCAGCCTGGCGCAGATGGCGATGATTGCCGGCCTGCCCAAGGCGCCGTCGCGCTTCAACCCCTTGGCCAACCCGGCGCGCAGCAAGGAGCGGCGCGATTGGATCCTGGGGCGCATGTACAAGCTGGGCAAGATCGACCAGGCGGCTTACGAAAGTGCCGTGGCCGAACCGTTGAACGCCAGTTATCACGTGCCGACGCCGGAAGTGAATGCGCCGTATATCGCCGAAATGGCGCGTGCCGAGATGGTCGGCCGGTATGGCAGCGAGGCCTACACCGAAGGTTTCCGTGTCACTACCACCGTTCCAAGCAACTTGCAGGAAATTGCCAACCATTCGCTGCACGAAGGCCTGATCACCTATGACCAGCGCCACGGCTATCGCGGCCCTGAATCGCGCCTGCCGGGCAAGACCCTGAGCGCCTGGACCACCGAGCTGGGCAAACAGCGCTCCATCAGTGGCCTGGAGCCGGCCATCGTCACCCAGGTGAAGAAAGACGGCGTGCAAGTGCTGACCCGCACCGGCGAAGCGCATGTAGCGTGGGACAGCATGAAATGGGCGCGCCCGTTCCTGAATACCAACAGCATGGGCCCGATGCCCAAGCAGCCGTCCGATGTGGCGCAGGTGGGCGATTTGATCCGCGTGCAGCGCCAGGCGGATGACAGCCTGAAATTCAGCCAGGTCCCGGTCGCCCAGGGCGCCCTGGTGTCCCTCGACCCGCAAAACGGTGCGATCCGCTCCCTGGTCGGCGGCTTCGCCTTCGAGCAGAGCAACTACAACCGCGCCACCCAGGCCAAGCGCCAGCCGGGCTCGAGCTTCAAGCCATTCGTCTACAGTGCCGCGCTGGATAACGGCTACACCGCCGCCAGCCTGGTCAACGACGCACCGATCGTGTTTGTCGATGAGTACCTGGACAAAGTCTGGCGCCCGAAGAACGACACCAACACCTTCCTCGGCCCGATCCGCATTCGCGAGGCGTTGTACAAGTCGCGCAACCTGGTGTCGATCCGCCTGCTGCAGGCAATGGGCGTGGGCAAGACCATCGACTACATGACCCGATTTGGCTTCGCCAAGTCTGACCTGCCGCCGAACCTGTCCCTGGCCCTGGGTACCGCCACCCTCACGCCGATGGAAATCGCCACTGGCTGGAGCACCTTTGCCAACGGCGGTTACAAAATCTCGCCGTACCTGATCGACAAGATCGAAAGCCGCAATGGCGACACCCTGTTCACTGCCAACCCGCCACGGGTGCCCGGCGATGTGGTCAATGGCGTGGCGGCGACCGATGGTCTTGCCGCACCTAGTAACGGCGGCATCACCATCGAGCCGACCCCAGGCACGACGCCTGCCGCAAACACCCCCGCGCCGGCCGAGCCGCAAGCACCGGCAGTGGCTGAGCGCATCGTGGACGGCCGCACCACCTATATCCTCAACAGCATCCTGCAAGACGTGATCAAGAAGGGTACCGGCCGGCGCGCATTGGCCCTCGGCCGCGCGGACATCGCCGGCAAGACCGGTACCACCAACGAATCCAAGGATGCCTGGTTCTCCGGCTACAACGGCGACTATGTGACCACCGTGTGGACCGGTTACGACCAGCCGGAAAGCCTGGGCCGTCGCGAATTCGGCGGTACCGTCGCGCTGCCGATCTGGATGAGTTACATGGGCGCGGCACTGAAGGACAAGCCACTGCACACCCAGCCGGAACCGGAAGGCATCCTCAGCCTGCGCATCGACCCGGTAAGCGGCCGCGCAGCCTCGCCGAGCACGCCGAACGCCTACTTCGAACTGTTCAAGAGCGAAGACACGCCACCGTCGGTCAACGAACTGGGCAACGGGGTTGCACCGGGCAGCCCGCTGCCGGCAGATGAAGGTGCGCCGATCGATCTGTTCTGAGGCACAACACAGTTCCAATGTGGGAGGGGGCTTGCCCCCGATAGCGGTATATCAGTCACCAGATTCATTGGCTGACAGTCCGCAATCGGGGGCAAGCCCCCTCCCACATATGGATCTTCATGGACTGCAAGTAAATCGCCAGCCACAAAAAAGCCCCGACTCGCGAGAGCCGGGGCTTTTTTGTTGGTGCGCTACAACGGCTTAGCCGTTGAACACATCATCCACGCTTTTGAGCGGGTAGTTCTTCGGATACGGCAGGGTTGCCACACCGGTCTCGATTGCAGCCTTGGCCACGGCATCGGAGATCAGGGTGATCAGGCGCTTGTCCATTGGTTTGGGAATGATGTACTCACGCCCGAATTCCAGCTTGGCGCCACCGTAAGCGTCGCATACATCCTGCGGCACCGGCAGCTTGGCCAGTTCACGCAGGGCGTTGGCGGCCGCTACTTTCATCTCTTCGTTGATGCGCTTGGCGCGAACGTCCAGGGCACCACGGAAGATGAACGGGAAGCCCAACACGTTGTTGACCTGGTTCGGGTAGTCCGAACGGCCGGTGGCCATGATCACGTCGCTGCGGGTGGCGTGCGCCAGTTCCGGGGAGATTTCCGGGTCCGGGTTGGAGCAGGCGAACACGATCGGGTTCGGCGCCATCGACTTCAGGCCTTCGGCGCTCAGCAGGTTCGGGCCGGACAGGCCGACGAACACGTCGGCACCGTCGAGGGCATCCGCCAGGGTGCGCTTGGAGGACGGGTGGGCGAACATTGCCTTGTACTGGTTCAGGTCGGTACGCTCGGACTGGATCACGCCCTTGCTGTCGACCATGTAGATGTTTTCCAGCTTGGCGCCCATGCTGATGATCAGCTTCATGCAGGAAATGGCCGCAGCACCGGCGCCCAGGCAGACGATTTTCGCCTCGCTCAGGGTTTTGCCGGCGATTTCCAGGGCATTGATCATGCCGGCCGCAGTAACGATCGCGGTGCCGTGCTGGTCATCGTGGAATACCGGGATGTCGCACTGTTCGATCAGGGCCTTTTCGATCTCGAAGCACTCGGGTGCCTTGATGTCTTCCAGGTTGATGCCACCGAAGGTGATGGAAATGCGCTTGACGGTGTCGATGAAGGCCTGCGGGCTTTCGGAGTCGACTTCGATGTCGAAAACGTCGATGCCGGCAAAGCGCTTGAACAGCACGCCCTTACCTTCCATGACCGGCTTGGAAGCCAGTGGGCCGAGGTTACCCAGACCCAGGATCGCGGTGCCATCAGAAATCACTGCAACCAGGTTGCCCTTGCCGGTGTACTTGTACGCCAGCTCGGGGTCGCGGGCGATTTCACGTACGGGCTCGGCAACGCCAGGGCTGTAGGCCAGCGACAGGTCGCGGGCGGTGGCAGTGGCTTTGGTGAGCTCTACACTCAGCTTTCCTGGACGAGGATTGGCATGATATTCGAGAGCGGCAGTTTTCAAATCAGACATATCGGCATTCCGCTTTTACTGTTGGTCGACGGACCGCCGAGGATACGCGTGTCGTAAAGCCCCTACAAGACTGGTCGGTCACAGGTGTCAAGGCCCCGCGATGGCGTACTTTAGTCTAAAGCCACGGGATACAAGGGCTTGACTGTTCACAATCGACTGAAAAAATGTCTACAATTTTTTATCATTGCGCCAATTTGAACATGCCGGGATCGGTGATCGGCAGCAGCCACCGCGCCTGGCCGTTTTTGCGCCCACCCCGCCGGGAGCGATCCTGCACCCAGCCACGCGCCTCGATTGTCTTGCCTGGCAGACCATCGAGCATGGCAGTGTCGAATTGATGGGCCAGATCGGACGCAACGCGTAATACCAGTGAACCCTGCAATTCGATCCAAATTCCGCCGCGATTGCGTTCGATTTTGCTGACACGGCCGCTGACTAGGGCGAAGCCGGACTGCTTGAGCCGGGCCACCCCTTGCACCGGCGATTGCCGCCACAGGCCCAGCCCTGCCTGGCGCGCCGTGTGCTCAGCGGCCTGCTGACAGGCAACGAGGTCGACGTTGGGCGCGACACCCACCTGAAAACCCAGGCCCTCGGCCAGTAATTGGGCTTCCAGGTTCTTGCCGTCGGCGCCGTAAAGGTGCGCCAGGGTTCGCCCATAGCGATCCTTGGCCTCGCGACCCAGCACCAGCCCGACGCGTCCTCCACTGGCGCTCACCAAGGCTTGCAAGCGCTGGCGAGCGGCGATGGCAAAGGGCTCGTCAGCGCGGCCCTTCTTGCCGGTTTCCGGGGCGTTGAGGCCGATCAGCCGCACGCTGCGGCCATCCTTGAGGCGCACGGTGTCGCCATCCACCACGCGCTGTACTTCTACACGCGCCACGGAGGCTGGCGCCGGGCAAAACACTTGGGCCTGGGCTGCGCCGAACCAAATCCCAGGCACAAAAAAGGCGCCCACAAGGGACGCCTTTTTCAACAGCTGGCAAAAGCCCATAAGGCTTTTGAGCCTTACTCTGCTGGAGTAGCAGCAGCAGGCTTCTTGCCGAAAGCACCAAAGCGATCTGCGAAGCGCTGTACACGGCCGCCGGTGTCCAGAGTTTTCTGCTTACCGGTGTAGAACGGGTGGCACTCGTTGCATACGTCAGTACCCAGTGGCTTGCACAGGTTCGAACGAGTCTCGAACTTGTTGCCGCAGCTGCAGGTGACTTCGATGGTTTCGTACGCTGGATGGATATCGGCTTTCATGGCACTTCCTCGGGCTAGCGTGCCGCCACTCGACACTATTGTCGAATACCGCACGTAATTAGGCCGCGAATTCTAACAGACCTTTTCAATCGCGCAAGCGGCGGTGACGGCCGAGCACGCCCTTTCATCAGAAAATCCCGGCGCCTGCGCAAGTCTCTCCTTCCTGCAGCAGAGACGGGACACCTCCACCGTCGGTCTGCTAGGCTCCCGCCCCTGCGCCACCGCCTGCCTTTATAGATGAGACTTCTCGCGTGCCCGACGCCATTTTGCGCCTAGCCCTGCCCTCGCCCCTGCGCCGCCTGTTCGATTATCGGGCCCCGGCCGGCGTGCCGCGTGCGCAGCTGGAGCCAGGCATGCGCGTGCGCGTGCCGTTCGGGCGCAGGGAGATGATCGGCATCCTGGTGGAAGTCGCCGACCACAGCGAAGTGCCCGCCGAAAAACTCAAGCCGGCCATCGCCATCCTCGACGCCACACCGCCGCTGCCGCCCGCGCTGTTCAAGTTGTGCCTGTGGACCGCGCAGTATTACCAGCACAGCCTGGGCGACACCTTGAGCTGGGCGCTGCCGGTGCTGCTGCGCCAGGGCGAACTGGCCGAAGCGCGCCAGGAGCGATTCTGGTCGATGACGCCCGGCGCCCGCCTGGATGACCCGCGCATCGCCCGCGCCCCGCGCCAGCGTGAAGCCCTGGCCACCCTGGCCCAGCACCCGCATGGCGTCGCCCATCAGCTGTTGAGCAAGCTGATGCTGAGCAAAGACAGCCTCGACCTGTTGCTCGCCAAGGGCCTGGTGCAGGTGGAAATCCGCAAGCATGCCCCCGACCCGCGCCACGAACACTGGCTGGCGCAACCGGAGCTGCCGTTGAACCCCGAACAACGCGCCGCCTATGAAGCGATCCGCGCCGGGTTCGACAGCTTCCACGCGTTCCTGCTGGCCGGCGTTACCGGCAGCGGCAAGACCGAAGTCTATTTGCAGTTGATCCGCGAAACCCTGCAAGCCGGTAAACAGGCGCTGGTGCTGATCCCCGAGATCAACCTCGGCCCGCAGACCCTGGCGCGTTTCGAACAGCGTTTCAACGCCCGCATCGCCCTGGTGCACTCGGCGGTCAACGACCGTGAGCGCCTGGAGTCGTGGCTGGCGGCCCGGGACGGCGAAGCCGACATCATCATCGGCACCCGCTCGGCGCTGTTTACCCCGATGAAAAATCCGGGGCTGATCATCATCGATGAAGAACACGACGGCTCCTATAAACAGCAGGAAGGCCTGCGTTACCACGCCCGCGACCTGGCGCTGGTACGCGCACGCCAGGAAGACATCCCGATTGTGCTCGGCTCGGCCACGCCTTCCCTGGAAAGCCTGCATAACGCCTACACCGGCCGGTATGGCCTGCTACGCCTGAATGAGCGCGCAGGTGGCGCCAAACAGCCGCGTTTCCTGCGCCTGGATGTAAAAAGCCGTCCGCTGGACAGCGGTATTTCCGGCCCGATGCAGCAAGCCATCGGCCAGACCCTCGCCGCCGGCCAGCAAGTATTGGTATTCCTCAATCGCCGTGGCTTTGCGCCGACGCTGTTGTGCCATGACTGTGGCTGGATGTCCGAATGCGAACGCTGCGATGCACGCATGACCGTGCACCAGCGCTACGGTGAACTGCGCTGCCATCACTGCGGCCATGTCGAGCCGGTGCCGCGCCACTGCCCGCAATGCGGCAAGGTCGACCTGCGCCCGGTCGGCGCGGGCACCGAGCGCGCCGAAGAGCGCCTGGGCATTCTGTTCCCGGATTACCCGGTGCTGCGGGTGGACCGCGACAGCACCTCGCGCAAAGACGCGATGAACCAATTGTTCGCCACCATCCAGAAAGGCCAGCCGTGCATTCTGGTTGGCACGCAAATGCTCGCCAAAGGGCATCACTTCCCACGGGTGACCCTGGTGTCAATCCTGGATGCCGACGGTGGTTTATTCTCCGGCGACTTCCGCGCCAGCGAGCGCATGGCGCAGTTGATCGTGCAGGTCGCCGGCCGCGCCGGGCGCGCCGAAGAGCCGGGCCGGGTGATTATCCAGACACACCTGGCCGACCACCCGCTGCTGATTCAACTGACCGAGCAAGGTTACTTTGCCTTCGCCGAGCAGGCATTGAGCGAACGCCGCGCCGCCGGGCTGCCGCCGTTCTCGCACCTGGCACTACTGCGCGCCGAGGCGCATAAACCGGGCCAGGCCGAAGCCTTTCTTGACGAAGCCTGCAGCGCCGCCGAACGTTTGCTCGCCGAACTGGGTCTGAGCGGCATCGAACTGCTCGGCCCGGTGCCGGCGCCGATGGAGCGCCGCGCCGGGCGCTATCGCGCGCAGCTGCTCTTGCAGGCAACGTCCCGCGCACCGCTGCATCGGCTATTAAGTAGCTGGTTGCTTGCCCTGGAGCAAATGCCCAGCGGCCGGCAAGTGCGATGGTCGCTGGATGTAGACCCGGTCGATCTGTACTGACCGGCCCCCGTAGGAGCGAGCTTGCTCGCGAAAAACGTTAACGATAACGCGGTATCCTGATTTCACGCGGCGCCCTCGGGTTTTTCGCGAGCAAGCTCGCCCCTACAGGGGGCACAACGCCCTTAAACAGCTCCACAGGTCTGGAACGGTTGGCAAGCCCGCCCTCGCCACGGATAATGCCCAGTTTTTCCACCTGCGCATCGCGCGCCGCCGCTTGCGGTCGAAAGAGAACACCATGAAAGACACCATTCGCCAGCTGATCCAGCAAGCCCTCACCCAACTCGTCAACGAAGGTGTGTTGCCTGAAGGCCTGTCGCCGGCGATCCAAGTGGAGAACACTCGCGACAAGACCCACGGCGACTTCGCCAGCAACATCGCGATGATGCTGTCCAAGCCCGCGGGCATGAAACCCCGCGACCTGGCGGAGAAAATCATCGCGGCGCTGCCGGCCGACGCCAGTGTCACCAAGGCCGAAATCGCCGGCCCAGGCTTTATCAACTTCTTCCAGAACACCCAGTCCCTGGCGTCGCGCCTGGATGCGGCCCTGGCCGATGCCAGCATCGGCGCACGCAAAGCCGGCGACAGCCAGCGCGTGGTCATCGACCTGTCGGCACCGAACCTGGCCAAGGAAATGCACGTTGGCCACCTGCGCTCGACCATCATTGGCGACGGCGTGGCGCGGGTACTGGAATTTCTCGGCGACACTGTGATCCGCCAGAACCACGTAGGCGACTGGGGCACCCAGTTCGGCATGCTGATGGCGTACCTGCAGGAAAACCCGATCACCAGCAACGAACTGGCCGACCTGGAAAACTTCTACCGCGCCGCCAAGAAGCGCTTCGACGAATCCGCCGAGTTCGCCGACCGCGCGCGCAGCCTGGTGGTCAAACTGCAAGCGGGCGACAAGGAATGCCTGGAACTGTGGGGTCGCTTCCGCGATATCTCGCTGTCCCACTGCCAGGAAATCTACGAATTGCTCAACGTCAAGCTGACCATGGCCGACGTGATGGGCGAAAGCGCCTACAACGATGACCTGATCAACGTGGTCAACGACCTCAAGGCCGCAGGCCTGCTGGTCGAGAGCAACGGCGCGCAGTGCGTGTTCCTTGAAGAATTCAAGACCGCCGACGGCGAACCGCTGCCGGTGATCATCGTCAAGGCCGATGGCGGCTATCTCTATGCCACCACCGACCTGGCGGCCGTGCGCTACCGCAGCGGCGTGCTCAAGGCCGACCGCGCGCTGTATTTCGTCGATCAGCGCCAGGCCCTGCATTTCCAGCAGGTGTTCGAAGTGGCGCGCCGCGCCGGCTTCGTCACTCACCCGATGCACATGGAACACATGGGCTTCGGCACTATGAACGGCGCCGATGGCCGCCCGTTCAAGACCCGTGACGGCGGCACCGTGAAGCTGATCGACCTGCTGACCGAAGCCCAGGAACGCGCCTACAGCCTGGTGAAGGAAAAGAACCCTGAGCTGGCCGAGGCCGACCTGCGCAACATCGCCCGCGTGGTAGGCATTGGCGCGGTGAAATACGCCGACCTGTCCAAGCATCGCACCAGCGACTACAGCTTCAACTTCGACCTGATGCTCAACTTCGAAGGCAATACCGCCCCGTACCTGCTGTACGCCTACACCCGCGTGGCCGGTGTGTTCCGCAAACTGGGCAAGGACTTCAGCGAAGTCCAAGGCCAGATCGTGCTGGACGCGTCCCAGGAGCAGGAACTGGCCGCCAAGCTCGCGCAGTTCGGCGAAGTGCTCAACAGCGTCGGCGAGAAAGGCACGCCGCATATCCTCTGCACCTACCTGTACGAAGTGGCCGGCCTGTTCTCCAGCTTCTACGAGAACTGCCCGATCCTCAGCGCCGACGATGAAGCCCAGAAGCACAGTCGCCTGCGCCTCGCCGCACTGGCTGGACGGACCCTCAAGCAAGGCCTGGAGCTGTTGGGCCTGGAAACTCTGGAGCGCATGTAAGTTGGCCGCCAAGAAAAAACCTGCACCCAAGCGCGGCGCCAGCCGCTACCAGGCCCCGGCCAAGCAGCCGATTCCGGGCTGGCTGTGGATGGCCATCGGCCTCACGGTCGGCGCATTCGTGGTATTTCTGATGAAGCTGGAGCCCGGCCAGGGTGATGACGTCAAGCGCGTCAAACAGGAGCAGCAGAAAGCCACGAAGATCGCCGAGGCCAACAAGACCGCACCGAGCCCGACGGCACCGGTGAAGCCCAAGTACGACTTCTACACACTGCTGCCGGAATCGGAAGTGATCGTGCCGCCCGACGCCGTGCCGGAGAAGACCCTGCCGACGCCGCAAGTGCCGACCACGCCGGTGACGCCTGCGGAAGCGGCGAAAATCGACACGGCGCGCGCGCAGGCCGCGCTGGCCGGGATCACCCCGCCGCCAGCGCCACCGGTGGCCGAGACCAAGGCCGCACCGGTGACCAAGTTCTTCCTGCAAGCGGGCTCGTTCCCGAAACAGGCGGATGCCGATCGTGTGCGGGCGCAGATCATTCTGTTGGGTCAAGCGGTGACGGTGGAATCCGGCACGGTGAAGGACGCGACCTGGTATCGCGTGCTGGTAGGCCCGTTCAGCAACCGCGAGCAGTTGACCGTGGCGCAGAAGCAATTGGCCGGAGCAGGGTTTAGCAACCTGCTGTTACAACAGCGCCAGAGCCGCTGATTCCAGCTCAACAACAATCAAAATGTGGGAGGGGGCTTGCTCCCGATGGCGGTATCAGTCACCAGATTCATTGGCTGACACACCGCTATCGGGAGCAAGCCCCCTCCCACATTGGTTTTGGGGTGTTCTGGAACCTATGTCAGACACATAGACACCATTCGTCCGTCCCGACCTCCCAAGGTTGAAATCATCCCGACCACCCCCATATCAGTTTCCATCAGGGCATTTTCGCCCCGCTGCGTGGAGACTCTCCCCTTGACCACCATCGTTTCAGTACGTCGCCACGGCAAAGTCGTCATGGGCGGCGACGGCCAGGTTTCCCTGGGTAATACCGTGATGAAAGGCAACGCCAAGAAAGTGCGTCGCCTGTACCACGGCCAGGTGCTCGCCGGGTTCGCAGGCGCGACCGCCGACGCCTTCACCCTGTTCGAGCGTTTCGAAGGCCAGCTTGAAAAGCACCAGGGCCACCTGGTGCGTGCCGCCGTCGAACTCGCCAAGGAATGGCGCACCGACCGCTCCCTCAGCCGTCTTGAAGCCATGCTGGCGGTCGCCAACAAAGACGCGTCCTTGATCATCACCGGCAACGGCGATGTGGTTGAACCTGAACACGGCCTGATCGCCATGGGTTCGGGCGGCGGCTATGCACAAGCCGCGGCCAGCGCGCTGTTGAAGAAAACCGATCTGTCGGCGCGTGAAATCGTCGAGACCGCGCTGGGTATCGCCGGCGATATTTGCGTGTTCACCAACCACAATCAGACCATTGAGGAGCAGGACCTCGCCGAGTAAGCCGTAGGCTTATTCCCGCTTGAGGCCGCCAAACACTATGTCCATGACTCCCCGCGAAATCGTCCATGAACTCAATCGCCATATCATCGGCCAGGACGATGCCAAGCGCGCCGTTGCCATTGCGCTGCGTAACCGCTGGCGCCGGATGCAACTGCCCGAAGAGTTGCGCGTTGAAGTAACGCCAAAGAATATCCTGATGATCGGCCCGACCGGTGTTGGTAAAACCGAGATCGCCCGGCGTCTGGCCAAGTTGGCCAATGCGCCGTTCATCAAGGTAGAAGCCACCAAGTTCACCGAGGTGGGCTACGTGGGCCGCGACGTCGAATCGATCATTCGCGACCTCGCCGACGCCGCCTTGAAAATGCTGCGCGAGCAGGAAGTGACCAAGGTCAGCCACCGCGCCGAAGATGCCGCCGAAGAACGCATCCTCGATGCCTTGCTGCCACCGGCACGCATGGGCTTCAACGAAGACGCCGCGCCGTCGTCGGACTCCAACACCCGTCAGCTGTTTCGCAAGCGCCTGCGTGAAGGCCAGCTGGACGACAAGGAAATCGAGATTGAAGTGGCCGAGGTGTCCGGCGTCGATATTTCCGCGCCACCTGGCATGGAAGAAATGACCAGCCAGTTGCAGAACCTGTTCGCCAACATGGGCAAGGGCAAGAAGAAAAGCCGCAAGCTCAAGGTGAAGGAAGCGCTGAAACTGGTGCGCGACGAAGAAGCCGGGCGCCTGGTGAATGAGGAAGAACTCAAGGCCAAGGCCCTGGAAGCGGTCGAGCAACACGGCATTGTGTTTATCGATGAGATCGACAAAGTCGCCAAGCGCGGCAACTCCGGTGGTGTCGATGTATCTCGCGAAGGCGTACAACGCGACCTGCTGCCGCTGATCGAGGGCTGCACGGTGAACACCAAGCTGGGCATGGTCAAGACCGACCACATCCTGTTTATCGCCTCCGGTGCTTTCCACCTGAGCAAGCCAAGCGACCTGGTGCCGGAGCTGCAAGGTCGCCTGCCGATCCGCGTAGAACTCAAGGCGCTCACTCCGGGCGACTTCGAGCGCATCCTCAGCGAGCCGCATGCGTCGTTGACCGAGCAGTATCGTGAGCTGCTGAAAACCGAGGGCCTGGGGATCGAATTCCAGGCAGACGGAATCAAGCGCCTGGCGGAGATTGCCTGGCAGGTCAACGAGAAGACCGAGAATATCGGTGCGCGGCGTCTGCACACGCTGCTTGAGCGCCTGCTTGAAGAAGTGTCGTTCAGCGCCGGGGACATGGCAGGTTTGCAGAATGGCGTGGCGATCAAGATCGATGCGGATTACGTCAACAGCCACCTGGGTGAATTGGCGCAGAACGAAGACTTGTCGCGGTATATCCTGTAAGCCTCACACAGAACTGCTTTGCTTCAAATGTGGGAGGGGGCTTGCCCCCGATTGCAGTGGGTCAGCTACAGATAAGCTGACTGATCCACCGCTATCGGGAGCAAGCCCCCTCCCACATTGTTAAGCCGGTTTATTCAGGATTATCTCCAATGTCGAAATTTCCTACTGCTGTAAACCTGCACAAAACCTCCAACACCCTCGGCCTCACCTACGGCCCCGACGAGGTTTACCAGTTGCCCGCCGAATTCCTGCGCGTGCACTCACCCTCCGCCGAGGTCCAGGGCCACGGCAAACCCATCCTGCAATTCGGCAAGCTCAACGTTAAGTTGATCAAGCTGGAACCGGCCGGCCAGTACGCACTGAAATTGACCTTCGACGACGGCCATGACAGCGGGCTGTTCACCTGGGACTACCTGTATCAACTGGCCGTGCGTCAGGACGCGCTATGGGCGGATTACCTGGCCGAACTGAAAGCTGCCGGAAAAACCCGCGACCCGAGTCAGTCGGTCGTGCGCCTGATGCTCTAGCCCAGGCTTCTTGCTCTTTAGAGGGCATTTTCTAATTTCATCTGCTTGAATGCCCTGTCTGGTGGCCAACGATTGGCCCGCTTGCGAAAAAAATTAAACTCGGGTAACCAATGGAACTGGCAAGTTCCCTGCATTTGACGATGCGGTATCAACGGTCACCCGAGTCGCAGTACCAGGCTGGTGTCGTGTATCGAAATGGGTGCGCAGCAATCGCCGGTACTCGTCTTTCGGACAATGGAGCGTCGTAGATGAGTAACAAGAATAACGATGACTTGAAACGCCAGGCCTCGGAAAACACCCTGGGGTTGAACCCGATCATCGCGTTACGCAAAAAGGATCTATTGGCCTCGGCGAAGATGGTGCTGACCCAAGCCATCAAGCAACCGTTACACAGCGTCAAACACGTCGCCCATTTTGGGGTGGAGCTCAAGAACGTGATGTTCGGCAAATCGGCGCTGGTGCCGGAAAGCGACGACCGCCGCTTCCACGACCCGGCCTGGAGCCAGAACCCGCTCTACAAGCGCTACCTGCAAACCTACCTGGCGTGGCGCAAGGAACTGCACGACTGGATCGGCGACAGCAATCTGTCGGAACAGGACATCAGCCGTGGCCACTTCGTGATCAACCTGATGACCGAAGCCATGGCCCCCACCAACAGCGCAGCCAACCCGGCGGCGGTCAAACGCTTCTTTGAAACCGGTGGCAAAAGCCTGCTCGACGGCCTGTCCCACCTGGCAAAAGACATGGTGCACAACGGCGGCATGCCGAGCCAGGTCAACATGGGCGCCTTCGAAGTGGGCAAGACCCTCGGCATCACCGACGGCGCCGTGGTATTTCGCAATGATGTGCTGGAACTGATCCAGTACAAGCCGATCACCGAGCAGGTGCACGAGCGCCCGCTGCTGGTGGTGCCGCCGCAGATCAACAAATTCTATGTATTCGACCTGAGCCCGGAGAAGAGCCTGGCGCGTTTCTGCCTGCGCAATGGGCAGCAGACCTTTATCGTCAGTTGGCGCAACCCGACCAAGGCGCAGCGCGAGTGGGGCCTGTCGACCTATATCGAGGCGCTCAAGGAAGCGGTGGATGTGATCAGGGCGATTACCGGCAGCAAGGACGTGAACATGCTGGGCGCCTGCTCCGGCGGTATCACCTGCACCGCACTGCTGGGCCACTACGCGGCGCTGGGCGAGAAGAAGGTCAACGCCCTGACCCTGCTGGTGAGTGTGCTGGACACCACGCTGGACACCCAGGTGGCGCTGTTCGTCGATGAACAGACGCTGGAAGCGGCGAAGCGCCATTCCTATCAGGCCGGCGTGCTCGAAGGCCGCGACATGGCCAAGGTATTCGCGTGGATGCGGCCCAACGACTTGATCTGGAACTACTGGGTCAACAATTACCTGCTCGGCAACGAGCCGCCGGTGTTCGACATTCTGTTCTGGAACAATGACACCACGCGCCTGCCGGCCGCCTTCCATGGCGACCTGATCGAGCTGTTCAAGAACAACCCGCTGGTGCGCGCCAACGCGCTGGAAGTGTGCGGTACGCCCATCGACCTCAAGCAAGTCACGGCCGATATCTATTCACTGGCCGGCACCAATGACCACATCACGCCCTGGCAATCCTGCTACAAGTCGGCGCAATTGTTTGGCGGCAAGGTGGAGTTCGTACTGTCCAGCAGCGGGCATATCCAGAGCATCCTCAACCCGCCGGGCAATCCCAAGTCGCGCTACCAGACCAGCGAGGGGTTGGGGGGCACTGCGCTGGAGTGGCAGGAAAACGCGACCAAGCATACGGATTCGTGGTGGCTGCACTGGCAGGTGTGGCAGGCGGAGCGGGCGGGTAAGTTGAAAAAAGCGCCTACGACATTAGGCAGTAAGACCTATGCTGCCGCCGAAGCGGCGCCAGGCACCTATGTACATGAGCGGTAGATTGGAATGAGATCCAAATGTGGGAGGGGGCTTGCTCCCGATAGAGATGGATCAGTGTCAGGTGTGCTGACTGACACACCGCCATCGGGAGCAAGCCCCCTCCCACATTTTGACCCCATTTCTCCTGTAATACTTCACAGGGCTTGAGCATGCCGCAACCGTTCATCTTCCGCACTATCGACCTGGATGGCCAAGCCATCCGCACGGCGGTACGACCGGGCAAGCCGCACTTGACGCCGCTGCTGATCTTCAACGGCATCGGCGCCAACCTGGAGTTGGTGTTTCCGTTCGTGCAGGCCCTGGACCCGGACCTGGAGGTGATCGCCTTCGACGTGCCGGGCGTGGGCGGTTCCTCCACGCCCAACCGGCCCTATCGCTTCCCCGGCTTGGCCAAGCTGACGGCGCGCATGCTCGATTACCTGGACTATGGCCAGGTGAACGCAGTGGGCGTGTCGTGGGGCGGAGCACTGGCGCAGCAGTTTGCCTATGACTACCCGGAACGGTGCAAAAAACTGATCCTGGCGGCCACGGCGGCGGGCGCGGTGATGGTGCCGGGCAAGCCGAAAGTGTTGTGGCTGATGGCGAGCCCCAGGCGTTATATTCAACCGTCCCATGTGGTGCGTATTGCGCCGATGATTTATGGCGGCTCGTTTCGCCGCGACGCCAAGCTGGCCGCCGAACATGCCAGCAAAGTGCGCTCGGCCGGCAAGCTGGGCTACTACTGGCAACTGTTCGCGGGGCTGGGCTGGACCAGCATTCACTGGTTGCACAAGATCCGTCAGCCCACCCTGGTATTGGCCGGGGACGACGACCCGCTGATCCCGCTGATCAACATGCGCCTGCTCGCCTGGCGCATCCCCAATGCGCAGTTGCACATCATCGATGACGGCCATTTATTCCTGATCACCCGGGCGGAAGCCGTGGCGCCGATCATCATGAAGTTTCTCGAGGAGGAGCGCCTGCGCGCCGTGATACATCCGCGCCCGGCGGTGTGAAGGATCGCACCACCGCGCAACTTGCCAGGAACCGACTATGGTTCTGAATTGGCGTGCCTCTTGATGGCTTGACGAAGGAGTGTTGGCTCATGCGAGAAAGACCCGTGACGAACCCGGCGCCCACCCCTGCTGCGTTCATCAACGCGCAAAATGCGATCACCGGTTTGCGCGGCCAGGATCTGCTGTCGACCCTGCGCACCGTCGCGGCACATGGCATGCGCAACCCGATGCACACCGCACGCCACGCCCTGGCCCTGGGCGGCCAACTGGGCCGGGTGTTGCTGGGTGAAACCGTGCATGAACCCAACCCCAACGACAACCGCTTCAGCGACCCCACCTGGAAGCTCAACCCCCTGTACCGGCGCAGCCTGCAGGCCTACTTGAGCTGGCAAAAGCAGACGCGCAACTGGATCGATGACAGTGCCCTCAGCGCGGATGACCGCATCCGCGCACAGTTCGCCTTCACTCTGCTCAACGATGCTGTCTCCCCGTCCAACACCCTGCTCAACCCGCTGGCGATCAAGGAGCTGCTCAATTCCGGCGGCAACAGTGTGGTGCGCGGCGTGAGCCACTTGTTCGAAGACCTGCTGCACAACAACGGCCTGCCGCGCCAGGTCAGCAAGCATGCCTTCGAAGTGGGCAAGACCGTTGCCACCACCCCGGGTTCAGTGGTGTTTCGCAACGAACTGCTGGAGCTGATCCAGTACAAGCCCATGAGCGAAAAACAATATGCCAAGCCCTTGCTGGTGGTGCCGCCGCAAATCAACAAGTACTACATCTTCGACCTCAGCCCGGCCAACAGCTTCGTGCAATACGCCCTGAAAAACGGCCTGCAGACCTTCATGGTCAGTTGGCGAAACCCGGATGTGCGCCATCGCGAGTGGGGCCTGTCCACCTACGTTGCTGCGCTGGAGGAAGCGCTCAACGTCTGCCGCGCGATCACCGGCGCGCGCGAGGTCAACCTGATGGGCGCCTGCGCGGGTGGCCTGACCATTGCGGCGCTGCAAGGCCACCTGCAAGCCAAGCGCCAGCTGCGGCGCGTCGCCAGCGCCAGTTACCTGGTGAGCTTGCTGGACAGCCAGATCGACAGCCCGGCGGTGTTGTTCGCCGATGAGCAAACCCTTGAAGCCGCCAAGCGTCGCTCCTACCAGAAAGGCGTGCTGGACGGCCGCGACATGGCCAAGGTGTTCGCCTGGATGCGCCCCAATGACCTGATCTGGAACTATTGGGTCAACAACTACTTGCTGGGCAAAGAACCGCCGGCCTTCGACATCCTGTACTGGAACAACGACAACACGCGCCTGCCCGCTGCGTTGCATGGCGACCTGCTGGACTTCTTCAAGCACAACCCGCTGAGCCATCCAGGGGCCTGGAGGTGTGCGGTACCCCCGTCGACCTGCGCAAGGTCACGGTAGACAGCTTCAGCGTGGCCGGCATCAACGATCACATCACGCCATGGGACGCCGTGTATCGCTCCACCCAACTGCTGGGCGGTGAGCGGCGTTTCGTGCTGTCCAACAGCGGGCATATCCAGAGCATCCTCAACCCACCCGGCAACCCCAAGGCCAATTACGTCGAGAACCCCAAGCTGAGCAGCGATCCGCGCGCCTGGTACTACGACGCCCATCACGTCGAAGGCAGTTGGTGGCCGCAGTGGCTGGCGTGGGTCCAGCAACGTTCGGGCGTGCAACGCGAAACCCTCACTGCCCTGGGCAACCAGAATTACCCACCGATGGAAGCGGCGCCAGGCACCTACGTGCGCGTGCGCTGAGCTCAACGATCCCACTTAAGAAGGCTGGATGAAGACCCGCGACCGTATCCTTGAATGTGCCCTGCTGCTGTTCAATCGCAAGGGCGAGCCGAACGTGTCGACCATGGAAGTGGCCAATGAAATGGGGATCAGCCCCGGCAACCTCTATTACCACTTCCACGGCAAGGAGCCTTTGGTGCTTGGGTTGTTCGAGCGCTTTCAGGCTGAGCTGGCGCCCTTGCTCGATCCGCCCGCCGACGCGCAACTGGAGCCCGAGGATTACTGGCTGTTCCTGCACCTGATCGTGGAGCGCATGGCCCACTACCGGTTCCTGTTCCAGGACCTGTCGAACCTGGCCGGGCGTTTGCCGAAGCTGGCGAAAGGCATTCGTAGCCTGCTCACGGCGCTCAAGCGCACCCTGGCCTCTTTGCTGGCACGGTTGAAGGCGGCGGGGCAACTGGTCAGCGATACACAGGCGCTCGGCCAATTGGTGGAACAGATCACCATGACGCTGCTGTTTTCCCTGGACTACCAACGGATTCTCGACCGCAAGGGTGAAGTGCAGGTGGTGATTTACCAGGTGATGATGCTGGTAGCGCCGCACTTGCTCGCGCCGGCACGGCAGGCGGCCGAGAGATTTGCGCTGAAATACCTGGATGATCCTGATTGAAAATACGCTGCCATAAAAAATGCCCGACCTCTGCAGGCCGGGCATTTTTTGTGTCCTGGGAAAACTCAGGACTGACTGGATGGCGTCGGCGTCGACGTAGCAGTCGGGGCCACAGCAGCAGGGGTCGGTGCGGACACTGAGTTGGCTGTGGAAGCGGTTGCCGCAGCAGGCTTGGCTGCCGCTGGTTTTTTCGCTACCGCTGGCTTCTTAGCAGCGGGTTTTGCCGCAGGCTTGGCGGCGGCAGGTTTGGCTGCGGCTTTTGCAGCTGCAGGCTTAGCGGCGGGTTTCGCGACGGCCTTGGCTGCGGGTTTGGCGGCAGCTTTGGCGGCTACGGGTTTTGCGGCTGGCTTGGCGACCGGCTTGGCAGCGGCAGTTTTCGCCGCAGGCTTGGCGGCCGATTTTGCAGCCGCTTTGGCTGGAGCCTTCACCGCAGGTTTGGCGGCAGCTTTAACCAAGGGCTTGGCCGCGGCTTTCGCAGCGGGTTTGGCCGCAGCGGTTTTAGCCGCAGGCTTGGCCACAGGGTTTGCAGCAGCCGCCTTCACGGGAGTCGCTTTCGCGCCGGTGAGTTTTTCGATTTGCTTGGTCAGGGTGTCGACCTTGCTGTGCAGCGTTTTCAGTTCAGCTTTGCTCGGCACGCCCAGTCGCGAAATAGCACTGTTGAGACGCTTGTCGAAGGTTTCTTCCAACTTGCTCCAAGTGTCGGAAATGCTCGACTTGGCAGAACCTGCGCTGGCCTTGGCCGCATCAACTTTTTTGCCAACGGTGCTCTTGGTCAACTTCTCGGCTTTTTCACCGTCCTTGACCAGCGTCTCGAAGTATTTGCCACCGTCACTGCTAACCTTCGAGTACACGCCTAAACCAGCAAGCCAGATCTTTCGGGAATATTTTTCAACTTCCCCGACCCACGAGCTGCTTTCTTTCTGAGTAGTTTTTTTAACAGCCATCCCGATGTCTCCTTAGTGTTTACGCGCGACACGTTCGAGCAATGCCGTCAGCTCTTCGAGCTTAGCAGAGAGTGTCTCCACGTCATGTTTAGACGCAATGCCGATTCGATTCAAGGCACTTGCAACACGTGTGTCAAAAGCTTTTTCAACTTTATCCAGTTGAACTTCAACCCGGCGGCTGATGCTGGAGACGTTACTCGTTACTTGGTCAATCTGACTGTTGGCGGCATCAAGTTGTTCAACCACAACTTTTTTGCTTTTACTTTCAACATGTTGACCGCTCTTAACGAGCTCTTTGAAATATTCGCCACCCTCGCTGCCGACCTTGGCGTAGGCACCAAGACCCGCCAGCCAGGTCTTGCGGGCATAGCCTTTGACCTCACTCAGGACAGTGGTCTGACTGTCGATTTTTTTCTTCAAAATAACTTTGGCCATGGTGCACCTCACGCAAAATTGGGTGGAGGAACCGCCCGCAGGAGTTGAGGGCTTGGGCACAAAGTAAGGTGAAAAATTAGAATCGGCACCCTAAGCGTCATCACATCAGGCCAATGCCTTATCCACGGCTTTTTCGATTTCGGATTTGAGGGTACCGCTCATGGCCGACATCAACAGGCCCAGTTCCACCTCGATACGCAATGAATCATCGGCGACCAGAACGGTGCCTTTAACGCCTGACCGCTTGAGGTTCAAGGTATCGCCAGACCATGACGACTCCAGGCCATATTTATCCTTGAGTTTCTGCGCCAGCAGGTCGGCCTTCGCCCGGGCGCCTTCTTTACCCAGGGAATGCTCACGCTCAACGGTTATACGGGCCATTGCAATGACTCCTCTCTATAAGTGCCTGGAAACCTTCGATGCGGCAAAAGGTCTCGATAAGCACCTATCTTACCTTCAGCCTTGCCAAGACAAAGCAGGCCCTGGGGATTATCATGTCCCGCATTCTCTTTTGGTGACAGCGATATGACTGATCAGCGCAAAGGCAGCGATGCCGAACCCACCACTCACTTCGGCTTCAAGAACGTTCCGGAAAGCCAGAAAGCGGAAAAAGTCGCTGAGGTGTTCCACTCCGTAGCCGCCAAGTACGACTTGATGAACGACGTGCTCTCCGGCGGCATGCACCGCCTATGGAAGCGTTTCACCATCGAACTGTCGGGCGTACGCACCGGCAATCGCGTGCTGGACATCGCCGGCGGTACGGGTGACCTGGCGGCCAAGTTTTCCAAGCTCGTGGGGCCGACCGGCCAGGTGGTATTGGCCGATATCAACGGTTCGATGCTCAAGGTTGGGCGTGACCGCCTGCTCGACAAGGGCGTGGCCGGCAATATCGAATTCGTCCAGGCCGACGCCGAAAAGCTGCCGTTTCCCGACAACCACTTCGATTGCGTGACCATCGCCTTCGGCCTGCGCAACGTCACTCACAAGGAAGACGCGATCCGCTCGATGCTGCGCGTGCTCAAGCCGGGTGGCCGCCTGTTGGTACTGGAGTTCTCCAAGCCGACCAACGCGCTGATGTCCAAGGTCTACGACACCTACTCCTTCGCCTTCATGCCGTTGATGGGCAAGCTGATCACCAATGACGCCGAAAGCTACCGCTACCTGGCCGAATCGATCCGCATGCACCCCGACCAGGAAACCCTGAAGTCGATGATGGTGGAGGCCGGTTTCGACCGCGTGACCTACCACAACATGACCTCGGGCATCGTTGCCCTGCACCGTGGTATCAAGCCCTGATGTTGCTCGCAGGCCTTCTCGCCAGCGTCGAACACGGCCTCAACCGTGTCTTGCGCCTGGACAGCACCGCACTGGCGCGGCTTGCGCACCTGACCGGCAAAGTCATCGCCGTCGATTGCCGCAGCCCCGCCTTGCAGCTGTTTATCCTGCCCAGCGATGAAGGCCTGCTGCTCGCAACGCAATGGGCCGCCGAGGCCGACTGCACCCTGCGTGCGCCAGCCTCCAGCCTGTTGCACCTGGCGCTGAGCCGCAACAAGACCGCTATCCTGCACAGCCCCGAAGTGGCGCTGGAAGGCGACAGCGCGGTGCTGATGGACCTGGCCGCCGTGCTGCAAGACCTGGAGCTGGACTGGGAATACGAACTGTCACGCTGGATCGGCCCCGTCGCCACCCAGTTGATCAGCGGTCACCTGCGCAGCCGTTCGCGCTGGTACCAGCAAGGGTTCGCCAGCCTCAACCAGAACCTCGCCGAATACCTGAGCGAAGAATCGCGCACCCTGGTCGGGCAACGGGAAGCGCAAGCGCGCTTTCGTGAGCTCGACAAGGCCAAAATCGACCTGGAACGCCTCGAGGCCCGCTTCGAGCGCCTGAGCCGTTCCCTTGAGCCAAGCGATAACGCATGAAGCTGCTCGCCGTCCGCCGTTTGTTTCGTATCCAGCGCGTCGTAATTCGCTACCGCCTCGATGACCTGCTGTTTGCCCTGCCCATGCCATGGTTCCTGCTGGCGGTGCGCTATGTGCTCCCGTGGCGCTGGTTGCCGCGTAAAAAGCTGGAGCTGAGCCGAGGGGCCTGCCTGCGCCTGGCATTGCAGGACCTGGGGCCGATCTTCATCAAGTTCGGGCAGATCCTATCGACGCGCCGCGACCTGTTGCCCGAAGACATCGCCGATGAACTGATGCTGCTGCAAGACCGTGTGCCGCCGTTCGATTCGCAGGTGTCGATGAAGCTGATCGAAGAGCAGCTGGGCAAGAAGATCACCGAGGTGTTCAGCCGCTTCGATGTCGAGCCGTTGGCATCAGCCTCGGTCGCGCAGGTGCATGCAGCGCAGCTCAAGAGCGGCGAAGAAGTGGTGGTGAAGGTGATCCGCCCGGGCCTCAAGCCGATCATCGGCCAGGACCTGGCGTGGCTGTTCATTCTCGCCCGCGCCGCCGAGCGTTTTTCTGCCGATGCGCGCCTGCTGCATCCGGTGGATGTAGTAGCCGATTACGAAAAAACCATCTACGACGAACTTGACCTGCTGCGCGAGGCCGCCAACGCCAGCCAGCTGCGCCGCAATTTCGAAGGTTCGCAACTGCTGTACGTGCCGCAAGTGTATTGGGACTGGTGCCGTCCCAAAGTACTGGTGATGGAGCGCATCTACGGTGTGCAGGTCACCGACCTCGCCACCCTGGCCGACCAGCGTACCGACATGAAGATGCTGGCCGAACGCGGCGTGGAGATTTTCTTCACCCAGGTGTTCCGCGACAGTTTCTTCCACGCCGACATGCACCCCGGCAATATCTTCGTCAGCACCGTCAACCCGTGGAGCCCGCAATACATAGCGATCGACTGCGGCATCGTCGGCAGTCTCACGCCGGAAGACCAGGACTACCTGGCGCGCAACCTGTTCGCGTTTTTCAAGCGTGACTACCGCCGCGTGGCGCAGTTGCACATCGACTCGGGCTGGGTGCCGGCGGAAACCAAGCTCAATGAATTCGAAGCGGCGATCCGCACCGTGTGCGAGCCAATCTTTGAAAAACCGTTAAAAGATATTTCCTTCGGTCAGGTGCTGATGCGTCTGTTCCAGACCGCGCGGCGCTTCAATATGGAAGTGCAGCCGCAGTTGGTGCTGCTGCAGAAAACCTTGCTCAACATCGAAGGGCTGGGCCGCCAGCTGTACCCGGACCTCGACCTGTGGAACACCGCGCAGCCGTTCCTGGAACGCTGGATGCGTGAGCGGATGAGCCCGAAAACCATGCTGGGCAACCTGCACAGCCAGATGGAACAGCTGCCGCACCTGGCCAACATGACCCGCGATTTGCTGGAGCGCATGTCCCAGCCGCACGCCAAGGATCCCGAGCCGCCGTGGCGCAAGCGCAAGGACGACTGGTTCCTGCGCCTGCTCGGTGCCGCGCATCTGGTGGGCGGGGTCATGCTGGCGATTGGCGGGCCGTTGAATCAACTGGGCCAGTGGCCGGCCGGTATCATGGTGGCCGTGGGCGTTTATCTGATCGTGCGTCGATAACCCATCCGGTTATACACTGTCGCAAATTGCCGGAGCCGAACATGAAAGACTGGCTGGACGAGATCAAGTGGGACAGTGACGGCCTGGTGCCGGCCATTGCCCAGGACTACAAGACCGGGCGCGTGCTGATGATGGCCTGGATGAACCGCGAGGCCCTGAGCCTCACCGCCGCTGAGCAGCGCGCCATCTACTGGTCACGTTCGCGTGGCAAACTGTGGCGCAAGGGCGAAGAGTCCGGGCATGTGCAAACACTGCATGAGTTGCGCCTGGACTGCGATGCCGACGTGGTGATCCTCAAGGTCGAACAGATCGGCGGCATCGCCTGCCATACCGGCCGTCACAGTTGCTTCTATCGCGTGTTCGAGAACGGCGAATGGAAGGTGGTGGAACCGGTACTCAAAGACCCGCACGCCATCTATTCGGCAGGACATTGAACATGAGCGATACCCTGAACCGTGTGGCCCAGGTGCTGGAAGAGCGCAAAGGCGCGGATGCCGACAGCTCCTACGTCGCCAGCCTGTATCACAAGGGTCTGAACAAGATCCTGGAAAAGCTCGGCGAAGAATCCGTCGAGACGATTATTGCCGCCAAGGATGCGCAGATCAGCGGCGATTGCAGCGATGTCATCTATGAGACCGCCGACTTGTGGTTCCATAGCCTGGTCATGCTCGCCCAGCTGGGGCAGCATCCACAGGCCGTGCTGGATGAACTGGACCGTCGCTTCGGCCTGTCCGGGCACGCCGAGAAGGCCTCGCGCCCGTCCGCCTGAATAACTTTTATCGAGGATTTGCAGCATGGGTATTTTCGACTGGAAACACTGGATCGTCATTCTGGTGGTAGTGGTCTTGGTGTTCGGCACCAAGAAACTGAAAAACCTCGGCACCGATGTCGGTGAGTCGATCAAGGGCTTTCGCAAGGCCATGAACGATGACGAAAAACCTGCCGACCCGGCGGTGAATCCGGTTCCGCCGGCCCAACCGGTGCACCCTCAGGCCGCCCAGCCGATCACCGAGCGTCGTACCTTCGACGTGCAGGCTGAAAAAGTCGAAGAGCCGACCCGCAAAGACTCGTGAGCACTGACTAATGTTTGGTATCAGCTTCTCTGAACTGCTGCTCGTCGGCCTCGTGGCCCTGCTGGTACTGGGGCCGGAGCGCCTGCCCGGTGCAGCACGCACGGCCGGCCTGTGGATCGGGCGCCTGAAACGCAGTTTCAACGCGATCAAACAGGAAGTTGAACGGGAAATCGGTGCCGACGAGATCCGTCGACAGTTGCACAACGAACATATCCTGTCGTTGGAGCAGGAAACGCGCAAGATTCTGTCGCCGGTGCAGGAACCCGCCAAACCTGCGGAACCTGTGGTTGAAAACAGCATCGCGCCAGCAGCCGCAACCGCCCCGACAGAGCCTGCGCCGACGCCCGTTGCGTCGCCCGCGCCCCATGACCCTACATTGCCGCCGCGAGCCCCATGAGCGCTGATAAACCGGAAAACGACCAGCACATGCCGCTGGTCTCGCACCTCACCGAGCTGCGTACCCGCCTGCTGCGTTGCGTAGCGGCCATCTTCATCATTTTTGCAGGGCTGTTTGCCTTTACCCAGCAGATCTATACCTTCGTCTCCACGCCACTGCGCCAGTATTTGCCGGCGGGCGCGACGATGATCGCCACCGACGTGTCGTCGCCGTTCCTGACGCCGTTGAAGCTGACCATGATGGTCTCGCTGTTCCTGGCGATCCCGGTGATCCTGCATCAGATCTGGGGCTTCATCGCGCCGGGGCTGTACAAGCATGAGAAGCGCATCGCCGTGCCGTTGCTGGTGTCGAGCATCCTGCTGTTCTACACCGGCATGGCGTTCGCCTACTTCCTGGTGTTTCCGCTGATCTTCAAATTCTTCGCCGCCGCCACCCCGGCCGGCGTGGAGATGATGACCGACATCACCAGCTACCTCGACTTCGTGATGACGCTGTTCTTCGCCTTTGGCGTGGCCTTCGAAATCCCGGTGGCGGTGGTGTTGCTGGTGTGGATCGGCGTGGTCAATGTGAAGTACCTGAAGAA
The DNA here is from genome assembly GCF_003851705.1 of Pseudomonas sp. R2-37-08W. Classification (NCBI taxonomy): domain Bacteria; kingdom Pseudomonadati; phylum Pseudomonadota; class Gammaproteobacteria; order Pseudomonadales; family Pseudomonadaceae; genus Pseudomonas; species Pseudomonas sp. R2-37-08W. The sequence goes on from NZ_CP027728.1 coordinate 5,399,041, forward strand.
GATCCGCCCGTACGTGATCATCGGCTGCTTCGTGGTCGGCATGATCCTCACCCCGCCGGACATCTTCTCCCAGACCCTGCTGGCCGTGCCGATGTGGATGCTGTTCGAGATCGGCATCCTGTTCAGCGGCTTGATCAGCAAGCGTGGCGAACACCCGGATGATCAGGCTGCCGACGACGACCAGCCGCCAGCGACCCAGCCGTGAACCTGCTGCTGCTTGAAGACGCCGATTTTATTGCGGCTGACCGGGTGATCCTGCGTGATCGGCGCCTGGTGCATATGCAGCAAGTGCATCGCGCCGAGGTAGGTGACAACCTGCGCGTGGGCCGTATTGGCGGGGCGATGGGCAATGCGCAGTTGCTGCGCCTGCAAGACAGCGAGGCCGAGCTGCAGGTCAGCTTCGACCAACCGCCGCCGAGCAAACTGCCGCTGACCCTGCTGCTGGCGCTGCCACGCCCGAAGATGCTGCGCCGGGTGCTGCAAACCGTTGCGGCCATGGGCGTGCCCAAGGTGGTGCTGGTCAACAGTTACCGGGTGGAAAAAAGCTTTTGGCAAACGCCGTTCCTTGAGCCGCAGGCGGTCCGCGAGCAACTGATCCTGGGCCTGGAACAGGCGCGGGACACGGTACTGCCCGAGATCATTATCGAGAAACGCTTCAAGCCGTTCGTTGAAGATCGCCTGCCGGCCATGGCCGAGGGCACGTTTGGCCTGATCGGCCACCCCGGCGACTACCCACCCTGCCCCGAGGCCTGGAAGAACCGGTGACCCTGGCGATTGGGCCGGAAGGCGGCTGGATTCCCTATGAAGTCGAGCTGCTGACCAAGGCCGGCCTGCAACCGGTGCAGCTTGGCGCACGTATCCTGCGGGTGGAAACCGCCGTGACTGCCCTGCTTGCCCGGTTGTTCTAACCCAATAACCTATGCACAGCGCAGTCAAGCCAGCGCCCACAAGGTATGTGCGTTAACCGTCAGATCGAGACAAAGAAGAAACTCGCGATCAACGCCATCCCCACGGCCCACACCAGCGAACGCAACAGCGCCCAGTCCGCCAGGTAGCAAATGATGTACAGCAGGCGGCTGGTGATGAACAGCACCGCCAGCACATTGATGGTCACCAGCTCGGCGGTGCCGGCCAGGTGCGCGATGATCACCGCCGCCGCAAAGGCCGGGGTGACTTCAAAGCTGTTGAGTTGCGCATTGTGGGCACGCTTGGCAACGCCTTCGACCGTGTCCAGGAACGCACGCGGGTCGTGGTTATGCCGCGGCCCGAACTTGCCGCCGCTGAACTTGGCCACACCGGTACACAGGTACGGCAGAAAGATTGCGATCAACACACACCAGAAAGCCACTGTCATCAGTCATTCCCTTTTTTGGTTTTATCAAGGCAGTCAGAGCGTCATCACTCACAGGCCGATCGGCGCCGACGTTCAAGCTATGAGCCATGATCGGCCGAAAGGTTCTTTCCTGTAAGGGCACCTGTTTATACTAAACAACGTCCCGACGCACGCTGTGCACCTACATTCCCCGTCCCAAGGACCCCGGATGCTTGAACTTGTCGCCGCCTTCATTTGCCTCACCACCCTGCTCACCTATGTGAACTTTCGTTTTATCGGCCTGCCGCCGACCATCGGCGTAATGGTCACTGCGCTGCTGTTTTCGCTGATCCTGCAAGGCCTCAGTTTCATCGGCTACCCCGGCCTGGAAGAGCGCATCCAGCAATTGATCGGCCAGATCGACTTCGGCGATTTGCTGATGAACTGGATGCTCTCGTTCCTGCTGTTCGCCGGCGCGTTGCACGTCAACTTGAGCGACCTGCGCAGCTACCGCTGGCCCATCGGCCTGTTGGCGACCTTTGGCGTATTGATCGCTACCCTGGTGATCGGCAGCCTGGCGTACTACATCTTCGCCCTGTTCGGCTGGCACGTGAGTTTCCTGTATTGCCTGCTGTTCGGCGCGCTGATCTCGCCGACCGACCCGATTGCCGTACTGGGCGTGCTGCGTACCGCCAACGCCTCGAAACCGCTGAAAACCACGATCGTCGGCGAATCGCTGTTCAACGACGGCACCGCAGTGGTGGTGTTCACCGTCCTGCTGGGCATCGCGCAGCTCGGTGAAACACCGACCGTAGGCGCCACGGCCATGCTGTTCGCCCATGAGGCGATTGGCGGTGTGATGTTCGGTGGGCTGATCGGTTACCTCGTGTACCTGATGATCAAGAGCATCGAGCAGCACCAGATTGAAGTCATGCTGACCCTGGCGCTGGTGATCGGCGGCTCGGCGCTGGCCACTGAACTGCACGTCTCGGCACCGATTGCGATGGTGGTGGCCGGGTTGATCATCGGCAACCTGGGCCGCAAGCTGGCGATGAACGACATGACTCGGCGCTATCTGGATGGTTTCTGGGAGTTGCTCGACGACATGCTCAACGCCCTGCTGTTTGCACTGATCGGCATGGAACTGCTGCTGTTGCCGTTCAACTGGCTGCACGTATTGGCGGCCAGTTTGCTCGCTGTGGCGATCCTGCTGTCACGCCTGCTGACCGTGGCCCCGGCGATCCTGCTGCTGCGCCGCTGGCGTACGGTACCGCGCGGCACCATCCGCATCCTGACCTGGGGCGGTTTGCGCGGTGGCGTCTCGGTAGCACTGGCCCTGGCATTGCCGCTGGGCCCGGAACGCGACTTGTTGCTGAGCATCACCTATATCGTGGTGCTGTCGTCGATCTTGTTGCAAGGCTTGACCATTGGCCGGGTCGTAAAGCGCGTAGCCGAGTCGCAGTGAGCCCCTGAGCGTTTACATTTCTACACCACAAGTTTGCCTACGGGCGCTCTGCACAGATGTTCAAGCAGGTGCCGCATCGCCAGTGGGCGGCGCGGCATCGAGCCGTGCATGACAACCAGATCCCGCGAATAGCGCGACGCGTCGTCGACCGGCAAGACACATAGGCCACGGCTCGACATCCCCGACCACTGCGGTACCAGTGACACACCCATACCTTGGGCGACCAGCATGACGATGGTTTCCAAGGCATCCAGCTCACACAATACCTGCGGAGCAAAGGACTGTTCATCCAGAAAACGCTGGGCAATCTGCCCACCCCACGAACGGGCGTCATAGCGAATGAATGGCCGCTCGCGCAGCAATGCTTCGAAGGTCTGCGCGTCACACTCAGCGGGAGCAATCAGAATCAGGGGTTCGGCCCGCAGCAAGGTGGTCGCTAACGCCTTGGGCGGCTCAAACGGCGGTCTGACAAGAATCGCCGCGTCCAACTCGCGGGCAAGCAATCTCTCATAGAGGCTTCTGGAGTCACCCGGTGTGATCTTCAGCTTCAGCTCCGGTGCTGAAAGTGCCAGTCGCTCGATCGTTCTTGGCAAGACGCCGGTCAATGCCGTTGAAATAGCGCCGATCTTGATCTCTCCCGATAAGCCATCCTGACTCAGGTCCTCCTGCAACTCGCGCGCCTGCTCGATGACTGCCTGAATTTTTGGTAACAACAGCAGGCACTGGTCCGACGGCCACGCGGCATGCGCCGTGCGCATAAGCAGCGTGCACCCCAGCGTCCGCTCAAGCGCCTTGACCCGTTGGCTGATCGCCGCTGCGGTACGGTTTTCGCGTCGCGCCGCCGCAGCAATGGAGCCGGTTTCAATGACTGCGACCAGGCTTCTCAGGAATCGAATATCCATAAATTTTCCTTTCGCTCAGACCAACGCGAACCCGTTTTACGCGGATGCGCAGCCTGTTTAATTTGAGGATCCCCCTACAGAGATTCCGCTCATGAACAGACCCTTCCACGCTGCATACCATGTTTATGACTTAAACAAGGCGCGCATTTTTTATCGAGATGTTTTGGGCTGCGCAGAAGGCCGCAGCAGCGAGACCTGGATCGACTTCGATTTTTTCGGCAACCAGCTTTCACTGCACCTGGGCACGCCCTTCCCCACGACGCGTACCGGCCTGGTGGGGGAGCATCATGTGCTGATGCCGCACCTCGGTGTGGTGTTACCGCTGGAGGAGTGGCTGGTGTTGGCCGAGCGTCTCACTCAAATGAGCATGCCCTTCGAGATCCCGCCGGTGGTTCGTTTCGCCGGCGAACCGGGCGAACAGCGCACGATGTTTTTTCTCGACCCCAGCGGCAATCCCATCGAAGTGAAAGGCTTCAAGGACTTCGCTGGACTGTTCGCTCAATAAACCCCTGACAACTACAACAATAAGGGTCACCTGCATGAACACCAAAAAACCAACCAGCCTCGTCACCCGGATTATGATCGGCCTGGCAGCCGGAATAATCATCGGTATCCTTCTTAACCAGTTTCCCGAACATAAGTCCTGGTTCATTGACAACCTGCTGCAACCGGCAGGCGACCTGTTTATCAAGCTGATGAAGATGATCGTCGTGCCGCTGGTCTTCGCCTGCATGACGGTCGGCATTGCCGGCATGGGAAATCCCGCCGCCTTGGGACGTGTCGGCGTGAAGACCCTCGTTTATTTCTTCACGATCACCAGTATTGCAATTGTCTTCGGCCTGATTGTGGGTAATGTCGTCGCGCCCGGCTCGGGCGCGGAATTCGGCAGCACTTTGCCAACACCCGTAACAGGGCTGGCTGCCAACAGTACAACGCAGAATCTGGGCCAGACGCTATTGGCGATCGTGCCGGATAACATCGTGTTGGCCATGTCCCAGGGCAAGCTGCTGTCGGTGCTGTTTTTCGCCATCCTGTTCGGCTGCGCCTTGTCTATGTTGCCTGAGCAGCGCAAGGCTCCTCTGATCAGTGTGATGCAGGGCGTCTCAGACACCATGTTCAAAGTCACCCATCTGGTAATGCACTACTCGCCGATAGGCATTTTCGGGCTGATAGCGGTCACCGTCGCCAGCTTTGGCCTCAGTGCCCTGCTGCCGTTGGCCAAGCTGATCGGCACGACTTATGTCGCAGTGCTGTTATTTGCCCTGTGCATATTGGGTGCCGTCGCTCGATTGGTGGGTGTCGGTTTTTTCCATTTGGTGCGAGAAATACGCAGTGAATTGCTGCTGGCCTATAGCAGTGCCGCCTCAGCGACGGTGATGCCTCAATTGATCGAGAAGATGGAGCGCTACGGCGCGCCACGCCCTATTACCAGCATGGTGATCCCGTTGGGCTACTCGTTCAACCTGGATGGCGCATCGCTGTTCGCTGCACTGGGCACGTTGTTCATCGCCCAAGCGTATGGCATCGACTTGAGCCTGGCCGATCAGGGGATGCTGATATTGATCATGGTGTTGACGTCGAAGGGCGCAGCGGGCGTGCCAGGCTTCATGTTTATCATCCTTACCGCGACGTTGACTGCAGCGGGACTTCCCGTAGAGGGCGTGGCGATCATTGCCGGCGTTTATCGCCTGATGGATATGCCAGTCACGGCATTGAATGTGCTGGGCAACGCGTTGGCGCCGCTGGTAATTGCTCGGTGGGAAGACCAATTGAAGGCACCTGACAGCACGCCTGCGGCCAATCTCGCCGACGTACCGGACCAAGGCCTGAAGGTTCCCGGAACGCCCCGCAAAGCTCGCATTTGAGCCTTGTGCGGGGCTGCATCATTGCTTTTCCTTGCTTTGAGGACGCTGCTGCGCTGCGCCGACGTGAGTCCCGGAAAGCACCTTGCCTTCGCTACGAATCTGCGCATGGCTGATCAGCGCAAAGATGAAGCTGCCACCGATGATATTGCCGGCCAGGGTCGGGCCGGCAAATATCAGCCAGAAGTCATGCCAGGACAGTTCGCCGGCAAACACCAGGTAGGACACTTCCGCCGAACCCACTACGATGTGGGTAAAGTCCCCCAGCGCCATGAGGTAGGTGATCACAATAATGATGAACATCTTGGCGCTTTCCATCGACGGGATCATCCACACCATGGTGGCGATCATCCAGCCGGAGACGATGCCCTTGGCGAACATCTGGCCGCTGTCATTCTCCATGACCTTGCGCCCGATTTCGAGGAAGGCCAGGTCGGTCTTTGCATCGAAGATCGGCAGGTGCAACATCACATAAGCCACCAGCAAGGTCCCGCACAGGTTGCCCACCAGCACCACCGTCCAGAGCCGCAACAGGCGCCCGGCATTGGCAAGGGTCGGTTTGCTCATCACCGGCAACACGGCCGTGAGGGTGTTTTCGGTAAACAGTTGCTGGCGTGCGAGGATCACCGCCAGGAACCCCGCGCAATAACCAAAGCTGGCGATGACCTTGAACGCTTCGCCGTCCGGCAAGCGCGAGTTGAGCAAGCCCATGGCCATCAGCGACAGCCCCATGGTCAACCCGGCAGCCAAGGCAGACCACCACAACGCAGCGACGTTGCGTTCCAGCTCCTGGTCGCCCTGGGTACGGATGATTTCATGCAGCACCGCGGCGCGGGGCGGCTGGTTCTTGTCTACGTCCTGCTGCTCTTCGTGGGACAGGTTGGGGGTTTTGCCTGCTTCGTCGGTGGCCATGATGATCCGGAGTCCAAGGGGGGCGTGTAGCTACGACACGCCGCCACGGTGGCTGTTCAGTGGCCAGGCAACTAAAGCGCAATCCTCCGGGCCTTGACCCAACTCCATCGGATTCTTGAAGACAGTATTTACACCGCCACGCTGTTACTCGGAAAGACCGTCGCCCTCGAACTGATCCTTCACGTATTTGATTTCGGTGCGGCCGTGAGGCGCTGGCAGCCCGTCTTCACCGAGGTTGACGAAGACCATTTTCTCGACGGTCAGGATGCTCTTGCGCGTGATTTTGTTACGCACTTCACAGGTCAGGGTGATGGAGGTGCGGCCGAACTCGGTTGCGGTGATGCCCAGCTCGATGATGTCACCCTGGCGTGAGGCGCTGACGAAGTTGATTTCGGAGATGTACTTGGTCACCACGCGCTGGTTACCCAATTGCACGATCGCATAGATCGCCGCTTCTTCGTCGATCCAGCGCAGCAGGCTGCCGCCGAACAGGGTGCCGTTGGGGTTGAGGTCTTCGGGTTTTACCCATTTGCGGGTGTGGAAGTTCATGGTCACTCCAAAGCGTGTTGCCCAATGATGGCCAATATCATGGCAGAGCCCGGGCCCAAGCTCTATGAGCCATTGCCTATCACCCCCATGAGCGATCTTCATGTAGCCGACAGAAAGGCTTGGGAAGTGCCGCATACACAGCTATAATCGCCCCCGTTTCAAAACGGTCATCTTCCGTAGGTACCGTTCTCCCGCCACCTGTCCGAGGGGCGCTGCAGCAGGCTTGGCCTGTCAGGCTCGGATGGGGCGTTGTCTGGCCTGGCTCACCTGGCTTGATACTAAACGCACAACGGCGCCCATTCGCACACTACGAATGGAGGCTCTTCATGAGCGCTGTAATTACGCCTGCAGAATTCAACGACTACAAAGTCGCCGACATGTCTCTCGCCGCCTGGGGCCGTCGCGAAACCTTTATCGCCGAATCCGAAATGCCAGCCCTGATGGGCCTGCGTCGCAAGTACGCCGCTGAGCAGCCGCTCAAGGGTGCGAAGATTCTCGGCTGCATCCACATGACCATCCAGACTGCCGTGCTGATCGAAACCCTGGTTGCCCTGGGTGCCGAAGTGCGTTGGTCGTCCTGCAATATTTTCTCGACCCAAGACCAGGCCGCTGCCGCTATCGCCGCCGCCGGTATTCCGGTGTTCGCCTGGAAAGGCGAAACCGAGGCCGAGTACGAGTGGTGCCTGGAGCAAACCATCCTCAAGGATGGCGCGCCTTGGGATGCCAACATGATCCTCGACGACGGCGGCGACCTGACCGAGCTGCTGCACAAGAAATACCCGCAGATCCTCGACCGCGTCCACGGCGTGACCGAAGAAACCACCACCGGCGTACACCGCCTGCTGGACATGCTGGCCAAGGGCGAGCTGAAAATCCCGGCCATCAACGTCAACGACTCGGTGACCAAGAGCAAGAACGACAACAAATACGGTTGCCGTCACAGCCTCAACGACGCCATCAAGCGCGGCACCGACCACCTGCTGTCGGGCAAGCAAGCCCTGGTGATCGGCTACGGCGACGTGGGCAAGGGTTCGTCCCAGTCCCTGCGCCAGGAAGGCATGATCGTCAAGGTTTCCGAAGTTGACCCGATCTGCGCCATGCAAGCCTGCATGGACGGTTTCGAAGTGGTTTCGCCGTTCATCGACGGCATCAACGACGGCACCGAAGCGAGCATCGACAAGGCGCTGCTGGGCAAGATCGACCTGATCGTGACCACCACCGGTAACGTGAATGTCTGCGACGCGAACATGCTCAAGGCGCTGAAGAAACGCGCAGTGGTCTGCAACATCGGCCACTTCGATAACGAGATCGACACCGCTTTCATGCGCAAGAACTGGGCATGGGAAGAAGTGAAGCCACAGGTGCACAAGGTTCACCGTACCGGCTCGGGCGATTTCGACCCGCAGAACGACGACTACCTGATCCTGCTGGCCGAAGGCCGTCTGGTGAACCTGGGTAACGCGACCGGCCACCCAAGCCGCATCATGGACGGCTCGTTCGCCAACCAGGTACTGGCGCAGATCTTCCTGTTCCAACAGAAGTACGCCGACCTGCCGCCTGCCCAGAAAGCCGAGCGCCTGACCGTGGAAGTACTGCCGAAGAAACTCGACGAAGAAGTGGCCCTGGAAATGGTCCGCGGCTTCGGCGGCGTGGTGACCCAACTGACCAAGACCCAGGCCGACTACATCGGCGTGACCGTTGAAGGTCCGTTCAAGCCGCACGCTTACCGCTACTGATATGCCTGCTGCCCACTCTCCCTGTGGGGGAGCGGGCTTTAATGTGGGAGGGGGCAAGCCCTAATGCCAGTCAGTTAAGGCTTTTTGTAGGAGCGAGCTTGCTCGCGAAAAACTCACAGGCACCGCGTTCATTCAGAAAGCACGCGTTATCGTTGACGTTTTTCGCGAGCAAGCTCGCTCCTACAGACGGCGGTGTACGCTTAACTGACTGGCATTGGGGCAAGCCTCCTCCCACATTGACGGTGTACATCTCCCGGCTTTATGAGTTTCCAAGGGTATGACCATGTCCCAAGACCGTCGCTACAGCTTCGAGTTCTTCCCGACCAAGACCGATGCTGGGCATGAAAAACTGATGGCCACTGCCAAGCAGTTGGCCAGCTACCAGCCCGACTTCTTTTCCTGCACCTACGGCGCCGGCGGTTCGACCCGTGATCGCACGATCAACACCGTGCTGCAGCTCGAAAGTGAAGTCAAAGTTCCCGCCGCTCCGCACTTATCGTGCGTGGGCGATAGCAAAGCCGACCTGCGCGGCCTGCTGACCCAATACAAAGCCGCCGGCATCAAGCGCATCGTCGCCCTGCGTGGCGACCTGCCCTCCGGCATGGGCATGGCCAGCGGTGAGCTGCGCTACGCCAATGACCTGGTGAGCTTCATCCGCGAAGAAAGCGGCGATCACTTTCACATCGAAGTGGCCGCCTATCCGGAGATGCATCCCCAGGCGCGCAATTTCGAAGACGATCTCAAGAACTTCGTACGCAAGGCCAACGCCGGCGCCAATAGCGCGATCACCCAGTACTTCTTCAACGCCGACAGCTACTTCTACTTCGTCGAGCGTGTACGCGCCATGGGTGTGAACATTCCGATCGTGCCGGGCATCATGCCGATCACCAACTACAGCAAGCTGGCGCGCTTCTCCGACGCCTGCGGTGCCGAGATCCCACGCTGGGTGCGCAAGCAACTGGAAGCCTATGGCGACGACGTCAAAAGCATCCAGGCGTTCGGCGAGCAGGTCATCACCGAGATGTGTGAGCAATTGTTGCAAGGTGGTGCGCCAGGGTTGCACTTCTATACCCTGAACCAGGCTGAACCCAGCCTTGCCATCTGGAACAACCTCAAGCTGCCACGCTAAGGCTTGCCCGGTTGTGCCAAGGCCCTCGTTCACGAGGGCCTTTGTCGCTTCACATTTGTCGTTTTAAGTGCTCAGGAACCCCGCAGTCCATGAATACAGTGTCTTCCTCTTCCCGTCCGCAGCTGGTCTACCTCGTCTTCGGCGCCGAGACCTACCACCAGGAAGCGGTATTCAGCATCGCCAGCGCATTGGCTTTCCTGCAGGACACCCCTGATGCGGCCGTGGACATCCAGGTCTTCAGCGACAACCCCGAACCCTATCGCCTGCTGCCGGTGCGTGTACGCCCGCTGGACGAGGCCACCCGCAAGCGTTGGAGTGAACCCCACGGTTATCACTTTCGCACCAAGCACGTTGTGCTGCGCCAGGTGTTGCAAGAGTCGCCGGTAGCGCTGCTGATCGACACCGACACGTTTTTCCACCACTCCCCCCTGACGCTGTTCGAGCGTGTGCAGCCGGGCACCTTGCTGTGCAACGCCTTCTACACCAAGTACGGCGACAACCACGAAAGCATCCTCTACACCGCCCTGCGCCAGCGCCTTTTGGAGATGGGCGTGGCCGACGATGACATGATGACCCTCAACTCCGGCGTGATGGGCCTGACCCAGCAGGACGCGCACATCCTCGACCGTTCGATCGAGTTGATGGACGAACTGTTTCCCCATGCCCAGGGTGCCTACACACTGGAAGAGTTCTGCCTGTCCATCGCCGCCTACCGCACCGTCAACGTGCGCGAGTGCCCGGACCTGATCCACCATTACTGGAGCCGCAAGCAGCTGTTCCGGGCCAAGGTCAAGGCCTGGATCGCCAAGCACGCCGCCGCGCCCACCAGTGCACTGGCCCTGGCCGACACGCGCCAGGTGTCCGCCCACTTGCCGCGCCCGCCGCGTTTGCAGCGCACGCTGTACAAATTGATTACCCTGTTGCTGCCCAAGCACCAGCAGCAGTTCATCCGTGAAATCCTCTACGGTTGCTATGAACACGAAAACGAGTTCGACCAGGCCTGCGGCCCCGTTTGGTGGGACAAGGCCCGACAGAACCAGGAAGAGCGCCAGCAACGCCCGATTGACGCGCACCAGCTCGAACGCTGGTTCGCCAACCCGGTGGTGCGCCTGATCCTCGGCGAGCGGCGTGCCGCGATCCACGCTCACCTGATGGACGCGCCAGTCAACTGAGACCCGGCGCCAACGCGCGTGCCAGAGCTTCTCTTTATCTCGGTAGCGTCGTAACCTCAGGGAATGCCCGTCCTTTTCAAGTTGTTGATCGCTACGCTTTTCACTTGCCTGAGTCTGGCCGCTTATGGCGAGAAACTGCGCATTGTCACCGAACCATGGGCGCCCTACGTCTACGACGACAACGGCAGCATGCGTGGCCTGGACTACGAAACCACGGTGATCGTGTTCCAGCGCCTCGGCGTGGATGTGCAATGGCAGTTCCTGCCCTGGAAACGTTGCCTGGCGATGCTTGACCAAGGCCACGCCGACGGCGCGCTGGATATTTTCCACAGCCACGAGCGCGACGCCTTGCTGCTCTACCCCAGCGAACCCTTGTCGACGGTCGAATTCGTGCTGTTCTACGCCAATGAGCGTCCGCACCCCGCCGAAACCCTCGACGATCTGCGCGGCCTGAGCGTGGGGATCTCTCCCGGTTACCTGTATGGCGACGCCTTCGGCGCGTCCGCCACCTTTGCCCGTGAACCCGCCCCCAGCCACGAGGCCAATTTCGGCAAGCTGATGCTGGGGCGCATCGATATGGTGGTCACTGACCGTCGCGTGGGGCAGCACGTGATCAAGCAATTGGGCCTGGAAGACAAGGTCAGCCAGGCGCCGCTGGTGGTCAGCCGCCAGCAGCAGTTTCTTGCCGTACGCCGTGGCGCGGGCATGGATTTGCTGGTCCAGCGCTTTGCCGCTGAGCTCAGGCGCTTCAAGCAAGAGCCGGCCTACGCCGCCTTGAGCGCCAAATATGGCGGTATCCAGGCGCAAACGGCGCCCATCAGCGCCTCCGAATACACCGTTGAGCAGCAGGAAAGCAGCGCGCAGTGATTGCTCTGTTATACTCCGGCCTTTCCGCCAGGCTTACGCCCGGCCGCTGAGGTCTTGAAAAAGGCACCCAACCCCGCTACAGCGCAGCTTTGCAGCCCGCGCGAGCCGGTGGAGTGCCCGCCAGACGCAGCAGGACCGGACGGGATTACGCTCCCCTAAGCGCCATTCACGCCCGGCAAGATTATCCCTCTGGGCCAAGCCCTAACTAAAACAGGATTACTCATGTCCTTTGCTTCCCTCGGTCTCTCCGAGGCTTTAGTCCGCGCCATCGAGGCAGCGGGCTATACCGAGCCTACTCCGGTGCAACAGCGGGCCATTCCCGCCGTGTTGCAAGGTCGCGACCTGATGGTTGCGGCGCAGACAGGTACCGGTAAAACCGGTGGTTTCGCCCTCCCGATTCTGGAGCGGTTGTTCCCCAACGGTCACCCGGACAAATCCCAGCGTCACGGCCCGCGCCAACCGCGCGTACTGGTCCTGACCCCTACCCGCGAACTGGCCGCCCAGGTGCACGACAGCTTCAAGCTGTATGCCCGCGACCTGAAGTTCGTCAGCGCCTGCATTTTCGGCGGCGTCGGCATGAACCCCCAGGTTCAGGCCATGTCCCGTGGTGTTGACGTGCTGGTGGCCTGCCCGGGTCGCTTGCTCGACCTGTGTGGCCAAGGCAGCGTCGACTTGTCCCACGTGGAAATCCTCGTGCTAGACGAAGCCGACCGCATGCTCGACATGGGCTTTGTCCATGACGTGAAGAAGGTCCTCGCCCGCCTGCCGGCCAAACGTCAGAACCTGCTGTTCTCGGCAACGTTCTCCCAGGACATCACCGCCCTGGCCGGCAAGTTGCTGCACAACCCGGAACGCATCGAAGTCACGCCGCCCAACACCACGGTCGAGCGTATCGAGCAACGCGTGTTCCGCCTGGCCGCCAGCCACAAGCGTTCGCTGCTCGCGCACCTGATTACCCACGGTGCCTGGGAACAGGTGCTGGTGTTCACCCGTACCAAGCATGGCGCCAACCGCCTGGCCGAGTACCTGGACAAACACGGCCTCACCGCCGTCGCCATCCACGGTAACAAGAGCCAGAACGCGCGCACCAAAGCCCTGGCCGACTTCAAGGCCGGCAGTGTGCGCATCCTGGTCGCCACCGATATCGCCGCGCGCGGCCTGGATATCGACCAGTTGCCACATGTGGTCAACTTCGAGCTGCCGAACGTCGACGAAGACTACGTGCACCGTATCGGCCGTACCGGCCGTGCCGGTCGTTCGGGCGAGGCCATTTCCCTGGTCGCACCGGACGAAGAGAAGCTGCTGAAAAGCATCGAGCGCATGACCAAGCAGAAAATCGCCGACGGCGACCTGATGGGCTTCGACTCCAGTGCCGTGGAGGCCGAAAAGCCTGAAGCGCGCGAGCGTCCTGACGTGCGCAACCCACGCAACCCACGCGGTCCGAAGGGCGATGGCCCGAACGGCGGCGGTGGCGGTGGTGGCCGTCGCGACAAGGGCAAGGACAAGGGCAAGGAAAAAACTGCGACCAGCAGCCGTGGCGAACGCCCGGCCCGCGAGCAGAAGCCCCGTGAAGGCACCCCGGCCCGCGAACAGCGCCAGCCGAGCCAGCCGCCACGCGCCGCATCCGACCGTGCCCCGGACGAATTCCTCGACGACGATGTGGATAACTTCGGTAACCGCGTTGACTACGTGCCACAAGCCAAGCCGGCGCAAGGTCGTGGCCGTCGCCCAGGTGCCCCGGCACAAGGCGCAGGCGCAGCCGCTCCACGTGGTGGCCAGCCACAGGGCGCGCGCCAGAACGGCCCGCGCAACAGCAGCGGCGGCACCACCGGCACCCCGCCGGCCAAACGCAGCGGCCCGCGCAACGGCGCACCGCGTGATGGCCAGGCCCGTCGCGAAGACTCGCGCAGCAACAATCGCCGCCCAGCCCGTGACGACCAGCCGCTGTCCGAGCCAGCCGTGCAAAACCCGCGCGGTGGCCCGGCGCCGAAGATTATCCACAAGGAGTCGAAAGCGGATCGCTTCCCGACACCCGAGCAGTTGGATCAGCTGCCTGGCCGTCCTCGTGGTGAAAAGCCAGCGCTGCTGACCCGCAACCGCTGAGTTCCAAGGCGCCATAAAAAATGCCCCGCATCTTGGATGCGGGGCATTTTTTTTGACTCGACCAGATCAAATGTGGGAGGGGGCAAGCCTAATGCCGGTCAGTTAAGAAGTAGCAGGAGCGAGAACTAACTTGTGGCGAGGGAGCTTGCTCCCGCTGGGGCGCGAAGCGGCCCCAAACAATGGGACTGCTGCGCAGTCCAGCGGGAGCAAGCTCCCTCGCCACAGGTTCGGTGTCGCCTTAACTGACTGGCATTAGGGTAAGCCCCCTCCCACAAAGGCCCGCATTGTCAGGCGGATATTACTTCTGCTTCACACCTTCCAGCGAAATATCCAGGTCGACGGTCTGCGAAGTCGGGCCAGGGCCTTTCACGCCGAAGTCGTTCAGGTCGATCGTGGTCTTGGCGTTGAAGCCAGCACGCTCGCCGCCCCATGGATCCTTGCCTTCACCGTTGAAGGTGGCCTTGAAGGTCACAGGCTTGGTCACACCGTGGAACGTCAGGTCGCCGGTCACGTCAGCGGTTTTGTCGCCGGTGGATTTAACCGCGGTGGACACGAACTTGGCGTCGGCAAACTTGGCTACGTCGAGGAAGTCTTTGCTGGCGATGTGCTTGTCACGTTCAGCGTGGTTGGACCACAGGCTGGCGGTTTTCACGTCGACTGCGATTTTGCTGGCTTCCGGCTTGGCGGCATCCCAGCTGAAAGTGCCATCCCAGTCCTTGAAGGTACCGTGGATGTAGCTGTAGCCCAGGTGGCTGATTTTCCAGTCGATGAAGGCGTGCTGGCCTTCCTTGTCGATCTTGTAGTCAGCAGCCATCACCTGACCTGCGGACAGCAGGGCGGTACCGATAGCCAGAGCGGCGAGAGTCTTTTTCAACATGTTTTCTATTCCTTGTGAGTCGAGGTTGAACATCAGGCTTTGCGCCCCAGCATTCGCTTAAGGGTCACATCACGATCGATAAAGTGGTGTTTCAGCGCAGCCACGCCATGCAAGCCGGCGAAGACCACCAACACCCAGGCGAGATACAGATGCACCACGCCAGCGGTGTCTGCCTGGTCCGGTAGCCCGGAAACCACGGCAGGAATCTCAAACAGGCCAAACACCGGGATACCGACACCGTCTGCGGTGGAAATCAGGTAACCGGCAATCATCACGGCAAACAGCCCCACATACAGGAACGCGTGACCAAACGCGGCGCCGAGGCGGGTCAGCCGGCTGTAGCTGGCCAGCGGTGCGGGCGGCGGGCTGACCAGGCGCCAGACGATACGTACCAGCATGATGGCGAAGAGCGTGATGCCAATGCTCTTGTGCAGGTCCGGCGCGTCTTTGCGCCAGGCACTGTAGTAATCGAGACCGACCATCCACAGGCCCAGGGCGAACAATCCAAATACCACCAAGGCCACGCCCCAGTGCAAAACCATGCTGACCCAGCCATAGCGGGCCGATGAATTGCGTAACTGCATGAACTTAATCCCGTAAGAACTGTGCCCAAGACTAGCGCTTTACCTATCGAATTAAAGCGAAAAATTTCGCTTTGAAATATCGAGAAATACGATCTGAAGGCTATGCATCATAAATTAACAAGGGATTAAGACTATTCCCAAGAAACGTGACAGACCGTCCTGCATTTACCGCGAATTTCCCCACAATGGCTTGTGACCCACGCCACCATTGCATAGGCTTGCGCGATTGTTTCGCCCGCGCAGGTTGCGGGACCGCTTCGAGGAGATCACCGATGGGCTTGAACAACCAGTGGATGCAACGCGACCTCGCGGTGCTGTGGCATCCCTGCACCCAGATGAAAGACCACCAGCAACTGCCACTGGTCCCGATCAAGCGCGGTGAAGGCGTATGGCTGGAAGACTTCGAAGGCAAGCGCTACCTCGATGCCGTCAGCTCTTGGTGGGTCAACGTGTTCGGCCACGCCAACCCGCGCATCAACCAGCGCATCAAGGATCAGGTCGACCAGTTGGAACACGTAATCCTCGCCGGCTTCAGCCATCAGCCGGTGATCGAGCTGTCCGAGCGCCTGGTGGCGATGACCCCCGAAGGCCTGACGCGCTGCTTCTACGCCGATAACGGCTCATCGTGTATCGAAGTCGCGTTGAAGATGAGCTTTCATTATTGGCTCAACCGTGGCCTGCCGAACAAAAAGCGCTTCGTCACCCTGACCAACAGCTACCACGGTGAAACCATCGCGGCGATGTCGGTGGGCGACGTGCCGCTGTTTACCGAAACCTACAAGGCATTGTTGCTCGACACCCTCAAAGTGCCGAGCCCTGACTGCTACCTGCGCCCCGAGGGCGTGAGCTGGGAAGAACATTCGCGCACGATGTTCCAGGCCATGGAACAGACCCTGGCCGAGCACCACGACAGCGTCGCCGCCGTGATCGTCGAACCGCTGATCCAGGGCGCCGGTGGCATGCGCATGTATCACCCGGTGTACCTCAAGCTGCTGCGCGAAGCCTGTGACCGTTATGGCGTGCACCTGATCCACGACGAAATCGCCGTGGGCTTTGGCCGCACCGGCAGCATGTTCGCCTGTGAACAGGCCGGCATCCGCCCGGACTTCCTGTGCCTGTCCAAGGCCCTGACCGGCGGCTACCTGCCGCTGGCCGCCGTGGTCACCACCGACGACGTGTACGACGCCTTCTACGACGACTACCCGACCCTGCGCGCCTTCCTGCACTCCCACAGCTACACCGGCAACCCGCTGGCCTGCGCGGCGGCCCTGGCCACCCTGGATATTTTCGAAGAAGACAACGTCATCGAAAACAACAAGGCCTTGGCCCAGCGCATGGCCACGGCCACGGCGCATCTGGTCGACCATCCGCATGTGTCTGAAGTGCGCCAGACCGGCATGGTCCTGGCCATCGAGATGGTGCAGGACAAAGCTACCAAGACCGCCTACCCCTGGCAGGAACGCCGTGGCCTGAAGGTGTTCGAGCACGCCTTGGAACGCGGCGCGTTGTTGCGACCGTTGGGCAGCGTGGTGTACTTCCTGCCGCCGTATGTGATTACCCCGGAGCAGATCGATTTCCTTGCCGAGGTTGCGAGTGAAGGCATCGATATCGCCACCAACAGCAAGGTCAGCGTTGCCGTGCCGAAGGATTTTCATCCAGGCTTTCGCGACCCAGGTTAACCATGATCGTTCCCACGCTCCGCGTGGGAATGCAGCCCTGGACGCTCCGCGTCCGCTCTGCACACCCTTTTCCAGAGAACACATATGAGACTGTCCCGCTTTTTCACCGACACCCCGCTGAGCCTCGGCGATCACGCGTTGCCCGAAGCCCAGGCGCATTACATCAGCCGCGTGCTGCGTATGAGCGAGGGCGACGCCGTGCAACTGTTCGACGGCTCCGGCCAGGAGTTTCTCGGCAGCTTGCTGGAAGTCGGTAAAAAACGCGTCAGCGTGCAGCTCACGGAAAGCTTCAAAGGCCAGGCCGAATCGCCGCTGCATATCCACCTCGGCCAAGGTCTGTCCAGGGGCGAGCGCATGGACTGGGCGATCCAGAAAGCCACCGAACTGGGCGTCAACGCCATCACCCCGATTTTCAGCGAGCGCTGCGAAGTGCGCCTCAAGGACGAACGCGCCGACAAGCGCCTGCTGCACTGGCGCCAGGTGGCGATCAGCGCGTGCGAGCAATGCGGGCGCTCGACGGTGCCAGTGATTCACCCGCCGCTGTTACTGGCGGACTGGCTCAAGCAAGCCGAGGCAGACCTGAAGCTGGTACTGCACCCGGTGGCCGAGCCGATGGTCAGCCACGCCAAGCCTGCGAGCCTGGCCTTCCTGATCGGGCCTGAAGGCGGACTGACCGACAACGAAGTCGACACCGCCCAAGCCGCCGGCTTCCACGCCGCCCGCCTCGGCCCTCGGGTGTTGCGCACCGAGACTGCACCGGTGGTCGCCTTGGCCGTCGCCCAACAACTCTGGGGCGACTTCTAACCCCCTTGGCAAACCCAATCAAAACTGTGGGAGGGGGCTTGCTCCCTCCCACATTTGGATTGGGTGACCACTGCTTACTCCACTGGGTCGCTGACTGGCTTGGCGATAATCTGCTTCAACTCCGTGGTCATCGGAAACTCCAGATTCAAACCCTTCGGCGGAATCGGCTGTTCGAACCAGCGCTGGTAAATCCCGTTGATCTCCCCTGAGCGGTACAGGTCACCGAGCGTCTCGTTGACCACCGCAAGAAACTGCGGATCATCCTTGCGCACCATGCAGCTGTAGATTTCCCGTGACTGCTCCTCGCCGACCACCACCCAGTTGTGCGGGTCCCGGGCCTTGGCGCGTTCGCCGTAGAGCAGCGCGTCATCCATGTAGAACGCTACCGCACGGCCGGTCTCGAGCATCTTGAACGCCTCACCATGGTCCTTGGCGCTGATGACAAACATATTGGCCTTGCGTTCGGCGTTGTAGCTTTTGAGGAATCGTTCGTTGGTGGTACCGGCGGTGGTGACCACGTTCTTGCCGTCAAGGTCGGCAAAGCCCTTGATGCCGCTGTCCTTCGCCGTCAGTAATTGCCCCTTCACGTAAATAAACCCGTAGGAAAATGCTACCTGCTTCTGCCGGTCAGCCGTCACCCCGGTAGAGCCGCATTCCAGGTCGACGGTGCCGTTCTGCACCAGCGGAATCCGGGTCTGTGAGGTCACCAGGGTGTACTTGACGTTGAGGTTGGCCACCCCGGTTTTCTGCTGGATACGCTCGACGATCTTGCTTGCCAGGTCCACTGAATAGCCCATGGGTTTGCCAGTGTTATCACCCACGTAGGAAAACGGCACCGACGCATCGCGGTATCCCAGGGTGATGGACTTGGTGTTGGCGATCTTGCCCAGGGTGCCCTCCAGCGGCGCTTGGGCCCCATGGGCCTGTGCGCCGAACAAAAGTCCCAGGGTGCAGCCGGTCAACAGGATTCTTTTCATTGTTATGCTCCGTTGGTCTTTGAATTATTTACGTACAGCAATCACGCTGATTTCCACCAGCACATTCGGCCGCGCCAGCTCCACTTGCAGGGTGGTGCGTGTAGGCGCCATCCCCGGCGACAGCCACGCGGACCACACCTCGTTCACCGGCGCAAAACCGCTGCCGATGTCCTTCAGGTAAATCGTCGCGTTCAGCAGGTGATCCTTGTCGCTGCCCGCCTCGGCCAACAGTGCATCGATTTTGGCCAGCACTTCGCGGGTTTGCGTCATCACGTCCTGCCCTTCGCCCGGCACCTGGCCCGAAAGGAACACCAAGTCCTTGAAAGTGACTGCGCCACTGAGACGCTCGTTGCTGCTGATTCGGTTGATGGTCATGGGGCATCCTCAAGCGGCGCGGGGCGTCAGGCCCTGCATGTCAATGGAAGGAACCTGTTGGTTGATCAGTTCAGCCAACAGTTGGGCGCTGCCGCTGGCCAAGGTAAAACCAAGGGCGCCGTGACCGAGGTTCAGCCACAGGTTGCGATAGACACTGGCACCAATCAGCGGTACCCCAGTCGGCGTGGCCGGGCGCATACCGGCCCATTCAACCGCGTGGGCGTAGTCGCCGGCATTGGGAAATGTCTCCAGGGCCTGGCGTTTCATCAAAGCCAGGCGCTTGGGCTCAAGACCCGCGTCGAAGCCGACAATGTCCACCATGGCCGCGACCCGCAGTTGCTCACCGATGCGCGCGTAGACGATCTTGCGATCGTAGTCCGTGATGCTCACATTCGGCGCCCGGTGCTGCGCGCCAATCGGCACGCTCAGGCTATAGCCCTTGAGCGGATACAGCGGCAGCGACAACCCCGGCAAGCCCAGTTCAGCGCTGCGATGCCCTGCCGCCAGCACCAGTTGCTCGACCGGCATCACCTCATCATCCAATTGGAGGGCGTGCACCACACCGTCGGTATGACGAATCCGGGTAACCTTGCGCCCCAACAAAAATGTGCAACGCCCCGATGCTTCCAGCCGCGCCGCCAATTGCTGGCAAAAGGCATGACAATCCGCTACTTCCTCGTTGGGCGTGTAGATCCCGCCGACAAAACCATCACCGGCCAGCGCCGGCTCCAGGTGCGCGCAATCGGTAGCGGACAACACCTGCTGTTGCAGGACATTGGTCACTTTACTGCGGGCATGTTCAAAGGTATTGGCGTTGCGAAACGTCACCAGCTTGCCATTGCGTCGCCAATCGAAGTCGTCCAGGCGGTCCTCCTCGCGCCATTGCTGCAAGGTGTCCTGGCTCAGGGATGCCAGGCGCAGCAAGTGAGCGGCATTGCGCTGGTTCACCGAACTACGACAGGCGCCGATAAAGGCGGCCATCCAGCGCCATTGCTGGGGATCGAGACGCGGGCGCAGCTTCAACGGCGAGTCACCGCGCAGTAACCAGCCAATCGCTTGCAGCGGCACCCCGGCGTCGGCCAGCGGCGCAACATAGCGGTAGGACAACTGCCCGCCATTGGCGTAACTGGTTTCACTGCCCAGGCTGTCGCGCGCCTCGATCAGCGTCACGCTATGGCCGGCACGCACCAACGCATAAGCGCTCGCCAGGCCGATAACCCCACCGCCAATAATGCAAACCTGCCTGGCCATCCCCGCCTCCCGCCGTTAATTGACAGCGCTCAGCGTAGAGCCAGGTGACAGGCCACCGACAATGAATAAAGATGGCTCACCTATAAACAAAGGTTATGGGACTCGCCATGCGCTTGCGTCATATCGAAATCTTCCAGGCCATCCGCCAGACCGGCTCTATCAGTGCCGCCGCGCAGTTGTTGCACGTCTCGCAACCGGCGGTGACCAAAGTGTTGCAGCACGCCGAACTGCAACTGGGCTTTGCGTTGTTCCTGCGGGTACGCGGCAAATTGCAGCCCACGCCGGAAGCCCTGGCGCTGGAAAGCGAAGTCGAAAAAGTCAGCGCAAGCCTGCAAGGTGTGCGGCGCCTAGCCAAGAGCTTGCGGCGCGAACCGGGGCAAAGCATCCGCATCGGTGCGATCCCGGCGTTGGCGCTGTCGCTGCTGCCGCCGTCGATCCTGGAATGGAAGCGTGATTACCCGGACATCGCCTGTGAGCTGTCCAGCGACCATAGCGGCGAGCTGGTGCAGAAGCTGTTGATGCGCGAGATCGACCTGGCGTTGACGCTCACGTTCTCCGGCCATCCGGGGCTCACCACCCAGGTGCTGGCCAACGGTGTACTGGTGGCGCTGGCGTCAAAAGGCTACTGGTCGGACGCTGAACGGCACAAGCCCTTGCCGCTGGCCGAACTGGCCGGCGCGCCTTTGATCGGCCTGTCCAGCGCCGACCCGCTGGCGGCGAAGTTGGGCAGCTATCTGGAAAATGTCGACCCGCCACCACGGGTGACGATCTCGGTGCAAACCTATTCCCTGGCCCGTGCGATGGTCGAATCCGGCGCCGGCCTCACCGTGATCGATCCGTTCACCGCGCTGGGTGCCTCAACGGCCACCACCCACATCCGCACGCTCACCCCACCGCTGCCGATCACCCTCTACGCGCTGACCCGCGCCAACGAGCCCCCGCCGCATATGCTGGCCAGGCTGCTGGAGATTTTTGGTAGTCGCGCCTGTGAGCTGCTGGAGCGTCTCTAGTAGCTCCGAAGCTCCAATGTGGGAGGGGGCTTGCTCCCGATAGCGGCGGGTCAGTCCATACAAGTGCTGACTGATCTACCGCTATCGGGAGCAAGCCCCCTCCCACATTCAGAGCACGTAATGCATGATCGCCACAAAATGCAGCAGGCTGCCGCCGATCACGAACAAATGCCAGATGCCATGGGAATGGCGCAGGCGATCCTCCAAAGCAAAAAAGATAATGCCAACGGTGTACAACACCCCGCCCGACGCCAGCCAGATAAACCCTGCCGTGCCCAACGCCGCCAGCAGCGGCTTGACCGCCACCAGCACGATCCAGCCCATCACCGCATAGATCACGATCGACAGGATGCGCTTCTCCGAGCGTGGCTTGATCTCCTGCAAGATGCCGATCACCGCCAGCCCCCACACAATCCCGAACAGCGTCCAGCCCCACGGCCCGCGCAGCGTCACCAGGCAAAACGGGGTGTAGCTGCCGGCGATCAGCAGGTAGATCGAAAAGTGATCGACCTTCTGCATGATCTCTTTTCGCCGCCCGCGCACGCTGTGATACACCGTCGAGGCGCTGTACAGCACCATCAGCGTAAAGCCATAAATCGCCACGCTGACGATTTTCCAGGGGCTGCCGTCCAGGCTCGCCACCACCAACATCCACACAACGCCAATACACGCCGCGACCGCACCGAGCAAATGGCTCCAGGCGTTGAATCGTTCCCCGTGGTACATCTGTCGTTGACCTCCCATTACCCTTGTCGACTGGCGGCAAGCGTCCAGCCTTGGGCATCAGAGTGCAAGCGCCGTGTGACGTTCCGGCGACGCCGCGCGGTTTTGCGGGCACAATCGAGGGCATTCGAACAAGAGCCACGGCCATGTTGATCGACGAAGAATTCACCCTCAAAAAGCTGGAAATCTTCCTGGCATTCATGCGCACCGGCAACCTGGCCCGCGCCGCCGCCGAGCTGCAAACCAGCAACGTCAGCGTGCACCGCGCCATTCATTCGCTGGAAAACGCCCTGCGCTGCCCGTTGTTCAAGCACGAAGGGCGCAATCTCACGCCACTGGAAAGCGCCTATGTACTCGAAGAGCGCGCGCAGAAACTGGTGGCCGATGTGGTCGACAGCGTACGCCTGACCCGCGAAGCCGCCGGCTTTTCCGCCGAACGATTCAAGCTGGGTTCGCTGTATTCATTGACGGTCAAGACCGTGCCGCAACTGATCATGGGCCTGAAAATCAGGCGCAGCGAACTGAATATCGACCTGATCCTGGGCTCCAATTTCGACCTGCTCTACAAGCTCAAGAACATGGAAGTGGACGCGATACTCATCGCCCTCGACGACCATGCCAACGACCCGGACTGCGCGCAGATTGCGCTGTTCAGCGACGACATCTTCCTCGCCACCCCGGCCGACTCGCCCTTCGACCGTGAACAGCAGATCGACCTGGCCGACGTGCGCGACGCAACCTTCATCACCCTCACCCAAGGCTTTGCCACGCACCAGGACGGCAACCGCGTGTTCAAGCAGGCCGGGTTCGAGCCGAAAGTGGCGATGCAGGTCAACGACATCTTCACGCTGCTGAGCATGGTCAGCTCGGGCGTGGGTTATGCGCTGCTGCCGGGCAGGATTGCAGCGGTGTATGAGAACCGCGTGAAACTGATACCGCTGCAGCCCAGGTATCGGCTGCAGCAGCATATCGGCGTGGTGTTCTTGAAGGCCAAGGAGCGCGACCCGAACTTGCTGGCGCTGTTGGCGGAGTGTCGGATGTATGCCAATCGCCAGGGGTCAGCCTGAGCTGATCGTTCCCACGCTCCGCGTGGGACACGCCTCCTGGGACGCTCCGCGTCCCGACTTCAAGAGCGGACGCGGAGCGTCCAGGGCTGCATCCCACGCGGAGCGTGGGAACGATCACTCATCCCCTAGGTCAGCCCACCAACCCCCTCATCGCCAGAAACAACAACGACGGCCCCAGCAAACAGCCGAGCGCCGTATAGAACGCGGCCGTCAAACAACCATACGGCACCAGCTTCGGATCGGTCGCTGCCAAGCCACCTGCCACACCGCTGGACGTGCCCATCAAGCCCCCGAAGATCACCGCACTGCGCGGGTTGTTCAGCCCGATCAACGGCGCCACGAATGGCGTCATGACCATCACCAGAATGGCCTTGATCAACCCCGCGGCAATCGACAGCGCCATCACTTCGGAACTGGCACCAATCGCTGCACCGGTCACGGGGCCGACGATATAGGTCACGGCTCCCGCACCGATGGTGGTAAGGCTGACCGCATCGGTATACCCGAACGCCATAGCCACCCCGACGCCGGCAATGAACGACGAACCCACACCGACAAACAGCGCCAGCACGCCAACATAACCGGCGCGCTTGAGCTCATCGACACTCACCCCAAAGGCCGTGGCGACAATGGCGAAGTCGCGCAGCATGGCGCCGCCCAGCAGACCGATGCCTGACAACAGCGGAATATCCACCACCCCCTTGGAGCCACCGGTGAAGGCGCCCCCAACATACGACAGCAACAAGCCCAGCAGGATGGCGATGGCCGAGCCGTGCAGGCGGCCTTTTGTGAAGGTATTGGACATCCAATAGGACACCCACATGGTCAGGCCGATCAGCGCAAAACCGCTGATCAGGCCGTAGCCGGTGATCACTTTCATCAGGGATTCGTACATGGCGGTCACCCGGCTTCTTTGGTGGGAACAACCGCGCTCGACTCACGGTTGCCAATACGCGTGAGCACCGGCACCAGAGCAAATCCGAGCACCACGGCAACGGTCCCGGCCAATATCGCCATGGGCCCGCCACTGATAGCGCCATACACGTTCTGCTGGGCCGCCATCGCCACCACAATCGGGATATAGATCGCGGCCCAGAAGCTCACGCCCTGCTCCGACTTGCCGGTAAACAAACCGCGCTTGCCGAGGTAACTGCCCAGGCCGATCAGCAGCAACATGGCGATACCCACCCCGCCGACGTTGGCGGGAATACCCATCCATTTGCCCAGCAGTTCACCGACAAACAGGCCGGCCAACGTGCACAGCGCCAGAAACGCCACACCGTAGATAATCATCGTTGTTGTCCTCAAAGTGCTCGATCGAAATTGTTGTTGTTGTGCTTCGAAAGCCTTGGGTAGTGCTTTATCGGTGGCGGCGCTCCTCCTCTTCCAGCAAGGCCTGCAAGGTGTCCAGGCGTGCGCCTTCGCAGGCGATCACCGTGCCTTGTTCGAACACTCGGCGTGACAGGCCGGTGAGCACGGCGCCCGGTGGCAGTTCGATTTGCAGGCGCACACCGCGCTCATAGGCGCTTTGTACGGTGCCGCGCCAATCGACGACGCGGCACATGTTGAAGGCCAGGTCGTCGCAAAGCTGTTCGGGGTTGTGGATCGGCCGCGCGCGGGTGCTGCTCAGGTAGGTGATGCGCGGCGTCTTGAGCGGAACGAAAGCCTGGGCAAGGACCTTGGCGGGTGCATCCAGCAACGCGCAGTGGGACGGTACGCTGACGGCCAGGCGCCTGGCGGTGCCGTTGCCTTTGATGCGCGCCGCCACCTGTTTCATCGCCTCGTCGCTGCCGGCGATCACGGTCTGGTTATCGGCGTTGATATTGGCCAGGTACACCGGGGTTTCGGCGCGGTGGATCTCGGCAAGGATTTTTTCGACGGTGGATAACTCGGGGCCTATCAGCGCGGTCATGCCGTAGCCCTGTGGATAAGCCTGCTGCATCAACTCACCGCGCAGGCTGACCAGCCTGACGGCGTCGGCGAAATCCAGCGCGCCGGCGATGACAGCGGCGGGATAGGCGCCGATGGACAGGCCCGCGACGTAATCCGGGGTGCGCTCCAACAGACGGGCGTGGGCGGTGCCGGCGATCAACAGGCACAGTTGCACGGCGCGGGTACTGGCCAGGGCTTGCGCCGAATCGAGCAGGCGCACGTTTTCGCCCAGGGCATCGCTGGCTTCCTCCAGCACCGCTTCGGGCAGCGACTGGAGCATGCCCGGCCGTTGGGCACCCTGCCCCGGAAACACCAGCAGGCTGCTCATGCCACGGCCTGCCACGGGTCGAACACCAGGTGTGCACCGCTGGCGGTTTTCAGCAGCACGCGGGGTGAACCGCTGGCCCATTCGCGCAAGGCGACGGCGCCGAACGGGGTTTGCAGTTGCAGGTCGACGGCGCACTCTGCCCTGTCAAGCATCGCCAGGAGGCCCTCAGCATCATTACGGGCCAAAGGTTCGGGCGTGCGCAGAAGCAAATCCAGGTCACTCTGGGCATGCAGCGCTTCAATCCCGCTGGCCAACTCGAAACCCGCGCTGCCTGTGACGCCCCATGTCTCCTGGGCCAACGCCGGCCGCAGTTGGTCGAGCGCGCGCAACGCCGGTAAATCCCTCGGCGAAATCACCCCACGCAACGCTTCCGGGATCACCCGCCGCTGCACCGCCGCCAGCGGCATCCACCCGGCAAAACGTTGCTCACGCAAACGCCCGCGCACGCCGACCGCCACATAACCCGGTTCGGCAATGGCACGGCGCACCACCACCGGGTGGCCGGCACCGAGCGTCTCCCGCACCCAGGCCGGTGCGTCGGCGGGCACATGTGCCGGGGTCATGCCCCAGAGCAAGTCGTGGGCGTTCACCATTGTTCCCGCAGCAGTTGGCGAACGTGGCTGGAGGCTGCGCGATTAGTCGCGCCGAGGCGTCCGCTCAAATCGGTGCTGCCGACATCCTCGATCGCATTCATCAGGCAATCGCTGACTCGCGCCACATCGTCCGCCGTGGGCTGTTCAATCTGGCTGACCGACAAGGTTTCCCAGAGCAAGCCGAGGCTGGCATAGCTGTCGATGTCGTAGGCCATGGGCGGCACGCTGGCGGCCAGGGCTTCCAGCTCTTCGACGCTGCGCAGGGTCACCCGCGCCGCCGAAGCCTTGCCCATGGCGTGCACCATCACGCCGGGGTCACGCAGGGCGATCAGTCGGTTGGCCTGGTAACCGTGGGCCAGGAACGCACCGGACATGGCCTTGCCCACCAGCAGCGCAATCACCGGATGCCCGGCGAGACGGGCACGAGCGTAGCTGTCGGCAGCAGCGGCCAGGGCCTGATGGATGCCGAGCGCTTCTTCGCGACGGCCGTAGGCTTGGCTGGGCACATCGACGACGGCGATGATGGGACGCTTGTCGCCCCTCGCGACGGCCTCATCGACGGCCTTGGCCAGGCCCCAGCCTTCGAGCAGGCCGACTTCGCCATTACGCGCCCGGGGGAAGCGGTTTTGCGCGTCCGTGACCACGGCGACAAAGCGCACCTTTTGCTCACCCAAGACCGCGTCGGCCACCCGGAGCGACGCCGGCAAACCTGCTACAGGCGCAGCGCCGGCGCTCAATGCGTTGAACCACTGCAAGCCTCTCATGAGCGTTCTCCTCGATACAGCTCGCGCACCGTCGCCGGGTCGATTTGCGGTACGACGTCCAATTCGGCCAAGCGTGTGAGGTAATAATCAGCCTGGCGACTGCGTTGTAGCGCGGGCAAGCCTTGCTGCAACAACGCACTGACCGTCTGCTGGATCTGCGCCACATCGTCGGCCACGTAACGGTCGGCCAGGCCGCTGTTGAAACGCTGTTCGCCGCCGGTGAGGCTCCAGATAAAGGGCCTGTCGCGCGAGTCGTATTCTTCCAGCCCGGCTTCCTGTTCGATCACTTGCGGACCATTGAGGCCCAAGCGCGCTTCACGGGTGACGACGAGGTAGCTGCACAGCCCGGCCGCGATGGACATGCCACCGAAACACCCCACGCTGCCCGCCACCACGCCGATCACCGGCTGGTACTGGCGCAGGTCGACAATCGCCGCGTGTATGTCGGCAATCGCGGCCAGTCCCAGGTTCGCTTCCTGCAGCCGCACACCACCGGTTTCCAGCAGTAGCACGGCGCGGGTCGGGACGCCGGTGCGGTTATCTTCAGCCGCCAGTTCCAGGGCGCCGGCGATTTTCGCGCCGCCGACTTCACCGAGGCTGCCACCCTGGAAGTTGCCTTCAATCGCTGCAATCACCACACGCAAGCCGCCGATGCTGCCCTTGGCGATCACCACGCCGTCATCGGCCTGGGGCACCACACCTTGGCGGCTGAGCCAGGGCGACATGACGCGCTGGAAAGGGTCGATCAGTTCGCGAAAGGTGCCGGCATCCAACAAGGCCTTGGCCCGCTGCCGCGCACCCAGTTCGACAAAGCTGTGTTTGGCGAGCAAGTCAGTCATGGCCGATCTCCTCGAAGCCTTGCTCCAGGCGCAAGCGCACCACGCCGGGGGTGGCGCCGAAATCGTGGATATCAATCTTCAGGGCCGGTGGGGTCTGCTCCTGAAAGATGCGTTCGAACAGGTGCTGCCAGCGTTGTTCGGCGCCATTCACCGAGGTCTGTACCTGGATCGTCAGTGTGCCGGCGGTGCCCGGTTCCAGCAGCACTTCAAGGTCGCCGGAGCCGACGCACCCCACCAGCGCGCGGCCTTTTGCTGGCTGCCCGGCGGGGAATTCAAAGGATAAGGTTTCCATCACAACGCTCCGTCGAGGCGGTCGATAAACAGGCAGGCGGCCAACAAATCGGCGGCGCCGCCGGGAGAGGCATTCAGGGCCAGCAGTTGTTGGTCCAGCGCGTGCAGTTGGCGGCGACCGACGAGGCTGGCGCTGCCGCCGGCGTCGAGCACGGCCTGGGCGCCGCGCTGCATGGCCCGCAGGCCTTCCAGGCCAGCGCGGTAGAGCACGCAGGTGTCGGCCAGGTTGGTCATGATCGCGAGCAAGGCGTCGAGGCGCGCGTTCTGTTCGCCGGCGTTTTGCTGGCGGCTTTTGTGCAATTGCGGCAGGCCACGTTGCACCACTGACGGGAAGCCCAGTTGCGCTTCTTCACGGGCACCGCGCGCGCCGTAGCGCTGGGCGACCTGGGCGCCATGGCTCAAGGGTTGCGGGGCGTAGCGGTCGTTGAGCAAGGCCAGTCTGGCGGCGTTCAACGGTATGGCGCGGGGCTCCAGCGCTGCCGCTGCGGTCAGCAAACCGAGGGCCCAGATCGCGCCACGATGGGTATTCACGCCGCCCGTGGTAACGAGCATCGCCCGCTCACCGTCACGACCGATTCGCCCGAGGGCTTCACGCAGGGGCAAACCGATTTCACCGAACTCAAGCGCAGCCTCGGCCATTGCCTTGAACATCGGCCACAGCGACAGCGCCGACGCGTGCATCAGCCCCAGGTGCAAATCACTGTGGGCGCCGTTGCCACGACGGTCCACCAGGGCGGGCTTGGGCGACAGGTCGGCTTCATCGATCAGCGCATCGACGGCCATATCCGCCAGGCGATCGGCCAGGCTCACTTCATGCAGTTTAAGTGCGCGCATTTACCAGCTCCTGAATTTGGCGGGCGGGTTGTACAAGCCGCCGGACCACTCCACCAGGTCGGCCACGCTCTTGGCGGCCAGCAGTTCACGGGTGGCGTCGGTGCGGCGGATGCCCAAGTCTTCGGGCAAGGCAATCAAGCCTTCGCGGCGCATGCGCGCGGTGTCCTTGGGGTTATGGCGCAGGCCGATGGCGGTCACCCCGGCGACGGCGGCGATCATCGCCTGGCGTTCTTCCAGGGAGCGGGCCTTGTAGAGGTAGGCGATGCCTTCTTCGGTGAGCAGGTGGGTGACGTCGTCGCCGTAGATCATGATCGGCGCCAGCGGCATGCCGCTTTTGCGTGCCACTTCCACCGCATCGAGGGTCTCGACGAAGGTGGGCTTGCCGCCTTCTTGGAAGGTCTCGACCATCTGCACCACTAGCTTTTTGCCGCGCTCGAGCAGTGCGACCGGCGCATCGTCGTGGCGCATATCCAGCCAGGCCGGCGTGCCATGGCGGCGGCCGCGTGGGTCGTGGCCCATGTTCGGCGCGCCGCCAAAGCCAGCGAGGCGGCCACGGGTCACGGTGCTGGAATGTCCGTCGCCGTCCACTTGCAGGGTGGCGCCGATAAACAGATCCACCGCGTACTGGCCGGCCAATTGGCAGAACATGCGGTTGGAGCGCATCGAGCCGTCACGACCGGTGAAGAACACGTCCGGGCGAGCGGCGATGTAGTTTTCCATGCCCAGTTCGGTGCCGAAGCAATGCACGCTTTGCACCCAGCCGCTTTCAATCGCGGGGATCAGCGTGGGGTGCGGGTTGAGGGTCCAGTTGCGGCAGATCTTGCCTTTGAGGCCGAGGGATTCGCCGTAGGTGGGCAGAATCAATTCAATGGCGGCGGTGTTGAAACCGATGCCGTGGTTGAGTGACTGCACATTGTGTTTTTCGTAGATGCCGCGGATCGCCATCATCGCCATCAGCACATGCACCGGCTTGATGTGGCGCGGGTCGCGGGTGAACAGCGGCTCGATGTAGAACGGCTTGTCGGCCACCACCACAAAATCGACCCAACTGGCGGGGATGTCGACGCGGGGCAAGTCAGTGACGTCGTCCACCAACTGGTTGACCTGCACGATAACGATGCCGTCACTGAACGCAGCCGGCTCGATCAGCGCCGGCGTGTCTTCGGTGCTGGCGCCGGTGTAGATGTTACCGGCACGGTCGGCCATGAAACCGGCGGAGAGCACCACGTTGGGGATCAGGTCCACCACCAGCCGTGCGTAGAGTTCGATGTAGGTATGGATCGCGCCGATTTCCAGCAGGCCGTCTTCGAGCAACTGGCTGATGCGCAGGGATTGGGTGCCGGCGAAGGAAAAGTCCAGCTTGCGCGCGATGCCTTTTTCAAACAGGTCCAGGTGCTCGGAGCGCCCGACGCTGGGCATGATCATGTGCAAATCGTGGAGCTTGGCCGGGTCAGCCTTGGCCAGGGAGCGCGAGAGGAAATCGGCCTGTTTCTGGTTGTTGCCCTCCAGCACCACGCGGTCGCCGGGCAGGATCAACGCCTCAAGCGCCTCGACGATCCGGTCACTGGGCAACACTGCCCCGTCTGCGTAGTGCTTGACCCGCCCGAGCCGCCGCTGCTTCTCGTCGCGCCGCCGCGTCCAGCGCGAGTCGGGGGTAGTTATTGTTGTCATGGTCGCTCCACGGGGTTCGCTGTCGTGGGCTGTACCTTAGGAGTGATTCAGGGGGGCATCAATCAAGCTCAGCAGCAAACCGTTACGCCTGGAGTAACGAAGATCAAAATGTGGGAGGGGCAAGCCCCCTCCCACATTTTGTCCAGTGGTGCCTGAACGAACCCCGCTATATCCACTTATGACCAGCCAACAAACCTTCCACTTTATTCAGCAGTGACGTCGCGCTATCAATCAATTGGCCTAGCAGGGCCTCATCCTCATCCATATATCCTTCATATTCCGCCAGGTTTCGACGCTCATGACACAGGGCCATCAACCTTACCGCCACCTTGTTCACGTCAGTGGTGTGAACCAGACACTGAAAGACCAGATAGCGTTTGTCAGAGCGGTAGCCTTGCAGGCGCAAGGCCGTGAGTGCGAGAGCATGGGCGGCGTTATAAGCCAGGTCGAAACGACTGGCAAACGACAACTGGGCATTACCAGCGTCCTCTAGCCGATCCTTGGCCGAACGCATCAGCCCATCACACTCCTTGCGATCCGGTGGCTCAGCCTTCAAGCCACCGCTACGTTGCAGATTCTCCAGGTTTGCCTTGCTGTCCATCCGTGGATTCCAGGGGGTTGGCCCCAATCAGATTGATCTTGTCCTGCTGCACGACCCGCTGCACAAAACTGTTCCCGGCATTCCATTTGCCAATCCAGTCTTCAGGGGTGTAAAGCGTCGGGTTGATGGTGCGGCCCAGGTGCTCTTCCAGCGGTATGAGCTGTTCCATGACTTCACTGTAGTTGAGGCTTTCGCCAATCAGCATCAGATCTATGTCACTGGATGAGTGCGCCTCGCCCTTGGCGATGGAGCCGTAGATAAAGGCCCAGGTTATGTGCTCGGCGAACGGTGCCAGTGCATTGCGCAATGGCTCATCCAGGCTCAGCGTCTTGCGCACGATGGCAAGCAGCTCCGCGTAAATAGGGCATTGAGGGTTGGCTTGATAGTGGGTCTGATTGCCTTGGCGCGTCATGCTCAAGATGCCCGCCAGCTGCAAACGCTCCAGCTCGCGAGTAAGACTGCCTTTGCCCACTTGTGCCCAGCGCGCGATTTCATTAGTGAAGAAACTTTGGTCGGGCTTACCGAAAAGCAGGCCCAGCACTTTTTGCTGGGTGACAGTAAAGAGCGCGGTGCTGAGCGGTAAGGTGTGCATGGCGGCGACCAGTAAGTCCCAAAAAGGGAACGATAGGTCCCTTTTTGGGAACGATCAAGTTTTAAGCCGCCGGGGAAGGGGAAATCTGTTCCAGCGCCTGATCCACAACTGCCCCAGCTCGGCCATTTGCTGAATCCCGAGCATGATTGCGCGCTGGGAGGTGTCCAGGTCGAAGGCCAGGTTGCAGGTGAGTGCGTTGAGGGAGGACAGGGTTTCGCTGGCGTTGACCAGCAGGGTTTCGGTGTTTTGGTGGGGGTTTACGGTGAAGAGAGGCGGATTGGGGGTAGGTTTGACCATGATTTACAGCTCCGATATGTGATGGAGACTGCCCTCTTTCACTTGCACGCGAATAAGGTGGCAGCTGTACGCAGGTGTGCAAGACCGGGCATATCGGACCCCGGCAGACCCCGAAGGATCTCCCGCGCACAGCCGCCATAACAAGTACAGCAGGCATGAAAAACGCCCGCTGAATGGCTATGGGCGTTGGTGCGCCGACATGTAACCGGACTTGCACGTCCGTGTCACCGTTTTTTGCGATGACGGGACGAAGACTAGGCGCGCAGGCCGTTCACGACAAGTTCACGCACAGCCCAAAATCTTGCGGGAAAAATCCGAAGTCCCGCCTACCTGATCGTTCCCACGCTCCGCGTGGAAATGCCGCCGGGGACGCTCCGCGTCCCGCCAGCCCGCGCAACACTAAAGCCCCTTCGCAAGGGTGACGCGGAGCGTCACGGGATGCATTCCCACGCAGAGCGTGGGGACGATCATCGATTCAGGCGTTATATAAATCCCAACCCTACGTTGTAGCAAGCCGAGCATCGTACGCAGCCACTGATTGACCGAGCTGGCCGCTCCCGCTGATCTCCATTCCGATAGGCAGCAAAGAATGCTCCGACAGGCTTTTCAGGTTGTTGCTCGGAACTCACCTCCCTACCCTTTTCCATCCGATAGCGCCACGGGCAGGCATCATGAATCCGATCGTTAAACCCGATGCAAGGCCATTGCAGAGCGTCACTGAGTAGAGGTATCGATATGGGTATGCACAACCCACCTCACCCAGGTGAAATATTGCTTGAAGATGTGATCCCGGCCCTGGGCATTACCATCACCGAAATGGCACGGCGGCTTGGCTTCGCCCGCGAAACCTTTTCAAGGATTCTGCATGGTCATGCGCCTGTCAGCCCCGACCTTGCCGTGAGGTTGGAGCGCGCTGGCGTAAGCAGCGCTCGGCTATGGCTGTCGATGCAAAGCGCCTACGACTTGTGGCAGGCCGAGCATCGTGAGCAGCCAGTGATCGAGCGGTTTGCGCGGATTGATTGAAGTCTGGAGACGAGCACGATCAGTGTGGGAGGGGGCTTGCTCCCGATAGCGGTGGTTCAGTGACAGTTGCTGAGACTGGCACACCGCCATCGGGGGCAAGCCCCCTCCCACATTGGATCTGCGTAGGGCTCAGGCCAGTCCGGACTCCGCCAATAACGCTTCAAGCCCCATCAAGTCCGGCACCTTCGCCACATGCTCGCCCACCTGTACCGCCGCCAGCTCCAGCGGGCACAGCGGGACGTCCACGTAGCTCAGTTCGCTGTCAAGCTTGTAGGAGCGCGGGATTCCCTGGATCACCAGCGCAATGAACTTCAAGGTCGGCCGCCCACCCAGTGCATTCAACACGACGATGCGTGAACGCTCGCCGGTCATGCTGGCTTCGCCGCACACGGCTTCGAAGCTGATCAAGGGGATTTGCCGATCGCGCCAGGTCACCTGGCGCAGGTACCACGGCGGTGCATCGCTGGCCGGTTCGCCGCGCTGGAAGTCGATCAGTTCGGCTACCGCAACGTTGGGCACTATCAGGTGACGGTCAGCCAACGGCAGCAACAGCCCGGTGAGTTGGCTTGCGCGATGGTCAAGCATGGGACTTGCTCCAATACGCGATGCTTTCCAGCAGCACCGACTCCTGGTACGGCTTGCCGAGGTAGTCGTTGACGCCGATGGCCATGGCGCGATCGCGGTGTTTCTGGCCGGTGCGCGAGGTGATCATGATGATCGGCAGGCGCATCAGGCGTGGATCGTTGCGCACCTGGATCGCCACTTCAAAGCCGTCCATGCGCGGCATTTCGATGTCGAGCAGCATCAGGTCCGGGGTGTGTTCCTCAAGCACGGCGAGGGCGTCAATGCCGTCCTTGGCGGTCAGCACGTTCATGCCGTTGCGCTCCAGCAGGCGGCTGGTGACTTTGCGCACGGTGACCGAGTCGTCCACCACCAGCACCAACAGCGGGCGCTTTTTCAGCGGGTCGTTGAGGATCAGCGGCGCATCCACCGACTGCGCCGGCAACGCCGGTTGCCGCGCGCGGATATGCGCCAGCAGGTCGATGATCAACACCACGCGGCCATCGCCCAGGATCGTCGCTCCGGACAAGCCCTGAACGCCCGCAAACTGCGACCCCAGGCCCTTGACCACAATCTCGCGGGTCCCGGCCATGGCATCCACATGCACCGCCACGTGCCGCTCATTGCACTGCATCAGCAACACCGGCACCGGCTGGTACTGGCCGAGCAGTTTGGGGCGGCTGACGGTGTGCAGCAGGTCGCCAAGGTAAAACAGTTCGTAGACTTGGCCGGCATAGGCATAGCGCGGCGGATCTTGCTGGTAGTGCCCCGCCAGTTCATGGGGCGGCACGCGCACCAGGCCGTCGATGGTATTGAGCGGAATCGCATACTGATCGTCCGCGCACTGCACCATCAGCGCACGGTTGACCGACACGGTAAACGGCAGGCGAATCCTGAAGTGCACACCCACGCCCGGGATCGAGTCGATCACCATCGAACCGCCGAGCTGGCGCACTTCTTCGTGCACCACGTCCATGCCCACACCGCGTCCGGAAATCTGGGTGATCTTTTCGGCGGTGGAAAACCCCGGTTGCAGGATGAACTGCAGCACGTCGCGGTCGCTGATCTCTTGATTGGGGTCGAGCAGGCCGCGCTTGATCGCCTTGCGGCGCACGGCTTCGAGGGGCACACCGGCGCCGTCGTCGCGCATGTCGAAGACGATGTCGCCGCCTTCGTGGGTCAGGTCCAGGGTGATGCGCCCCTTCTCCGGCTTGCCCGCTTGCAGGCGCACCTCACGGGACTCCAGGCCATGGTCGACGGCGTTGCGCAGCATGTGTTCCAGCGGCGCCGCCATGCGTTCCAGGACGTTGCGGTCCATTTCGCCCTCGGCATTGCCGACCACGAACTCGACGTCCTTGCCCAGCTCGCCGGCGACCTGGCGCACGATGCGCTTGAGGCGCGGCAGCATGCGCTCGAACGGCACCATGCGCGTGCGCATCAGGCCTTCCTGCAACTGGGTGTTGATACGCGCCTGTTGCTGCAGCAGGTCATGGGCGTCTTGATTGCGGCGCTCGAGGGTTTCCTTGAGGTCGAGCAAATCGGAGGCCGATTCGGACAGCGCGCGGGACAACTGCTGCAATTGCGAATGGCGATCCATTTCCAGCGGGTCGAATTCTTCGTAGCCCAGGCGCTCGGCCTCGGCCTGCTGGCGGCTGAAAAGCCGGCTCTGGGTTTCGGTGTCGAGGCGGCGCAGTTGGTCGCGCATGCGCTCGATGGTGGTTTCCACTTCCGTGAGCGCAGTGCGCGCGTCGTTGACCTGCTGCTCGATACGGCCGCGGAAGATCGACGTTTCGCCGGCAAGGTTGACCAGGTCGTCGAGCAGTTCGGCGGAGATCTTCACCATGTCGGCGGCCGGATCCACCGCAGCTTCCGCCTTACCCACCGGCAATGCCACCGGCACTACCGGCTCATCGCTGGGGTGCACCAAACTTTTGATGCGCTCGATCAGCTTGTCCACCGAGCCCACCGGCAAGCCGTCCGCTACCGCATCGATCATCTGCGCCAGCCGGTCGTGGCAACCTTGCAACAGCGCGAACAGTTCGGGCGACGGCGCGAGCAGCCCTGCGGACAGCCCCTCGTAGAGAAACTCCAGCTCGTGGGCCAGGTCGCCAATCGGGCCGATCTCGACCATGCGCGCGCCGCCCTTGAGGGTGTGCAGGTCACGCAGCAGGGTTTCCACTTCCTGGCGGTTGCCGGGTTCGGCCTGCCAGCGCAGCAACGCGCTGCCGGAGCTGTCGAGAATATCGGCGGCTTCCTCGAGGAAAATATCCAGCAGTTCGGGGTCGGCACCCGGGGCTTCCGGTGATGCAACCGGGGCCGCCGAAAGGCTGCTGTGGCGCAGTTCGCGCAACCTCGCGACCAGCTCGGCGCTGTCGCTCAGGGGCTGGTGCTGATGCAATTCCTCCAACTGCAAGGCCAGGCGTTCGTGGCTAGCCATCAGCAGCTGGGACAGCTCGGTCGAGTAGCTGTAGCGGCGGTCTACCAGCCCCTCGTAGACACATTCCAGCTCCTGGGCCAGGTCGCCCACCGGGCCGATTTCGGCCATGCGCGCACCGCCCTTGAGGGTGTGCAGGTCTCGCTGTAACGAGGACAACGGCGCCAGGCCATCGGACTCCAGCAACCAGCGCTTGAGGGACTGCCCGGCGCTGTCGAGGATATCCACCGCCTCTTCAAGGAAAATGTCGACGATCTCATCGTCCATCGCCGTGTGCCGGCTCAGCTCCTCGGTCGCGGCACCCAGCTCGGCGACACTCAGGCCACGGCTGCCGTCACGTTTGATCAGGCCGGTGGCGGAGGGATCGAGGGCGTCATCCAGCAACGCGCGCAGGGCCTGTACCCGTGCCGGCGCCGGGCTGATTTCCTGCCCGGCCGCCAGTTGGTCGAGCATATTGATCAGCGCTTCATGGGCCTGCTCGGCCTCTTGGAAGAACCGCTCGCTGACCGCCAGGCTGCTTTCTTCCACCGCGCCATACAGGTCGAGCAAGGCTTCGCACAATTGATCGATAGGGTGCAGGTCGGCGATGTGCGCACCCTCGCCCAGGGTTGTCAGTTCGTCCAGCAGCGCGGTCAGTTCCTGGCGCTCGCCGGGGTGTTGCTGCCAGCGGCGCAGCAGGCTTTCGGCGTCGAGCAGGATGTCCATGCCCTGGGCCAGGAAGTTGCTGATCAGTTGCGGGTCGCACTTGACGCGCAGGCCGGTGCCGGGGGCGTTGAGCAGTGTTTCAAGCTGTTGGTCCAACAGGCTTTGGGTGCGCGTGATCAAGTCTGCGGCGCCCTTGATCGGCGCCAGGGGATCGCCGTCCAGGTCACGCAATCCCTTTTGCAACAGGCCCTCGGCTTCCAGCAACAACTCGATTTCGTCCAGGTCCAGCGGCACACGGTGCGCCTTGTATTCGCGGGTCAGGTGGTCGAGCGGACGTACCAGTTCGGCAATCGGCAACACGCCGGCCATGTAGGCGCTGCCCTTGAGGGTATGCAGGGCGCGTTGCAATTCATCACTGACCTGCAGCGGCAGGTGTTCGGCGGCCTGTTGCAGGAACTGGTCGAGGCTGTCCAGATGGCTCTGGGCTTCATTGCGGAAGATCTCCAGCAACATCGGATCGTGGGGCTCGGCAACCGGTACCTGGGCGCCGCTGGCCAACCCGTGGGCGCGGGCAGCGAGGGCGTCGACCTCATCGCGCTGGCGCTGGTCGTCGGTGGCGAAGTCGGCGATCAACTCCGGCAGCAGCGCCACCGCGTCATCCAGCACCTGCTGCACTTCAGGGCCCATGGCCACGTTGCGCTCAAGCACGCGGTTGAGCAGGTTTTCCACAGCCCAGGCCAGTTCCGCCATCACCAGGGCGCGGACCATACGGCCGCTGCCTTTCAGGGTGTGGAAGGCACGGCGCATTTCGCCCTGAGCGGTTTTTTCCGTGCTGTCGGGCAGGTAACGGTACAGCACGTCGAGGACTTCATCGGCTTCCTCGAGGAAGACTTCGCGCAACTCATCGTCAATCGGCGCTTCATCGGGTGGGGGCGGCTGCAAGCTTCCCGGGCGCTGCAGGGCCGGAGGGTTGAGGCGCGAGGTGGGACTGGCCAGCGCATCGAATTGGGACTGGCTTGGCGCGCTGTCGCCGGACAGGGCGCCGTCGGGCGCAGCCAGTGCCTGGCGCCAGGGTTTTTCCACCGGCAGGTAGCCCAGCGCGCTCAGGCCCTGGGTGGCCAGTTCCAGCACTTTTTCCCCAGCGGCGTCGGGGTCCTGGAGCATGCGTTCCAGGTAGTACTCCAGGCTGCTGATCACCTCGGCGAAATGCGCCAACGGCGCTTGGCCGGGCGCGGTATCGTTGACCATCAATTGCTCATCGACGTAATCGGTACAGCCGCGCATCAAGCTCGCCGCGCGAGGCAGTGGAATCATCGCCAGGGCGCCGCGCACCTGGCTCAGCAGCTCCGGCAGGGATTCCAGACGTTGGCGGTCCCAATCGGCCTCGATGCAATCGATCACCAACTCTTTGGCCTGGCGCAGGCATTGGCAGGACTCGCGGATCACCAATTGGTGGATCTGGGTCAGGTCGGTGGTCGGCAGACGGCTCTCTTCGCGGCTCTCCGGCTCCACCGTGCCGACCATCCCGGCCAACGTGGCTTCGACGTAGAGCAACGCTCCGGCAACGTCCATCAGTACGGCGTCACTGGGTTCGCGCTGGCCCTGCACCAGGCTCAAGACCACGGCGAGTTGGTCGATGATCACTTTGCGCGGCTGGCCGAAACCAAGGACCGCCAGGGTGTCGGCGATCTGGCGCAGCGGTGCCAGCAGCGGGTCAAGGTCCTGGGTGTGCTGGCGGTCGCTGCGCACGAACAGAGCGAGGCGTTCCTTGACCCGCACCAGCTCTTCGCACAATGCGCCGAGCACCGAGCCCATGGCGTTGCGGTCCGGCCCGGCCAGGCGCGCCCGCTCGGCATCCACCACGGCACTGTCGGGCAAGGCCTCGTCCAGGCCGTAGCGCTCCTTCAAACTTTGCATGCGCGGCGTCGGCCGGGTGACTTTGGCGACGTAGAACAGCAGGCTCTTGAGCAACTCATCCGGCGCCGGCTGGTTGATCCCGACAATGCCCTGGGCCAGCAGGCGCTTGAGTTGCTTGCCGCTGGCCTTGAGCAGGCTGCGCAGTGCCGGGCTATTGGCGATCACCCCGGTGAGCATGCCTTCGACCAGCGCCGAGGTGACCTGCCACAACGGCAACAGCGGCGCGCCCTGGCACAGCGCTTCCAGGCGCGCGAACACCCGCGCCATGTCTTCCAGGTTGCTCGGGCCGTGGTCCTCGCGCAGCAACCCGGCCAGGGCTTGCTGCAGCAGTGCGTGCCATTGGCGCAGTTGTTCGTGAATGTCCGGCGGTGTGCGTTGAGCCAGCACCTCGTCGGGCAGCGGCGCGATCGTCAGCAGCTGCGGGCTGAACAGGCTGGTCTCCGACAGCAGGCCTTCACCGCGGGCGCTGCGTAAATCGTTGAGCAGCGGCAACACCACCAGCGGCAGGTCGCGACGGGCGCTGTGCACGCGGTCCAGGTACAGCGGCAATTGGCCGAGGGCCTGTTGCAGCAGGCGGATGCTTTCGTCGCGCTGGCTGACCTGCCCGGCCTGCAGCGCGAGCGCCAGGGCTTCGATCTCTTCAGCCAGCAGGGCCGCGCCGTAGAACTCGACCATTTGCAGCGCGCCGTGCACCTGGTGGATACCGGCCAGGCACGCATCAATGCCGTCGCCGGTTTCAACATAAGCGTCCAGCGCCGAACGGGCCTGTTTCAGGGTTTCGGCAATGTCGCCCTTGACCCATTCGAGGGCCACGTAGTCGTGCCGATCAACCATAACTGCTCCGCTTAGAATTCATGAGTTGCTGGTGTTCTTGAAACCAATGGAGATCACCTGTGGGAGGGGGCTTGCTCCCGATAGCGGTGGTTCAGCTGATGGATCAAGTGACTGATGCACCGCCATCGGGAGCAAGCCCCCTCCCACATTTGGATCGCATTTCAGTCATCTGCCTGTTTGGCTGCCGGCAAGGTAAAACCTGACACCGACCTGCGCAACTGACTGGCCATCTTCGCCAGGTTACCAATACTTTCGGCGGTCGCCGTGGAACCGGACGACGTCTGCGTGGTGATCTGCTGGATCACATTCATGGTCAGGGAAATCTGCCCCGCCGACGAGGTCTGCTGCTGCGCCGCGTTCGAGATGCTCTGGATCAGCGCCGCCAGGGTTTTCGAGACGCCTTCGATCTCTTCCAGCGCCACCCCGGCGTCCTGGGCCAGGCGCGCGCCGCGCACCACTTCGGTGGTGGTCTGTTCCATGGAAATCACGGCTTCGTTGGTGTCGGCCTGGATCGCCCGCACCAGGGTTTCGATCTGCCGGGTGGCGGCCGATGAGCGCTCGGCCAGCCGTTGCACTTCATCGGCCACCACCGCAAAACCACGCCCGGCGTCCCCGGCCATGCTCGCCTGGATCGCAGCGTTCAGGGCGAGAATGTTGGTCTGGTCGGCGATGTCGTCGATCAGGCTGACGATGTCGCCGATCTCCTGGGACGATTCCCCCAGGCGCTTGATGCGCTTGGCGGTGTCCTGGATCTGTTCGCGGATGTTGTCCATGCCGTGGATGGTGTTGTGCACCACCTCGTTGCCCTTATTGGCGATCTCTACCGAACGCTCCGCCACCGCTGAGGACTCGGCGGCGTTGGCCGACACCTGGTCGATGGACTGGGCCATCTGGTTGATCGCGGTGGAGGCTTCGGCGATCTGCTGGGCCTGATGCTCCGAGGCCTGGGCCAGGTGCATGGCGGTGGCCTGGGTCTCCTGTACCGCGCCGGCGACTTGCCCGGCGGTGAGGTTGATGGTCGCCACCAGGTCGCGCAGCTGATCCACCGAATAGTTGATCGAATCGGCAATGGTGCCGGTGAAGTCTTCGGTGACCGAGGCCGTGACGGTCAGGTCGCCGTCAGCCAGGTCTTCGATTTCGTCCAGCAGACGCATGATCGCGTTCTGATTGCGCTCGTTTTTCTCGGCGGTTTCATGCAGTTGGCGGTTGGTCTCGCGCACCATCACCAGGCCGATCAGGATGATCGACGCCAGCGCCAGCAGCCCCAGCCCATAGCCACCCAGGGTATCCAGGCTGCGCCCGCCGGCCAGGTTCTCAAAACCGGTGGCCAGGTGCGAGGCCTCATCGAGCAGGGTTTGCGACAGGTTGAAAATATTGCCCGCCGAAGCGCGTACCTGAAACAGCTGCGGCGAGGTTTCGAGAATTTCATCGACGGAGCCCGAGACGAATTCGAACAGTTCGGCAATTTCCCCCAACCGGGCGCGGGCATCAGGGTCTTCGACCTGGGTGATGCGCAGGCCGGGGTTGCCGTTGAGCATGCCATTGAGCACCACGCCAAAACGGTTGGCGTCGCGACCGAAGGCATCGGCGGCCTGCACCGCGGTTTCGTCGCCGGCGAGCACGGTGTTGACCGCGCCCAGGATGCGCTCCGCCAGCAATGACTGGCGCTGAGCCAATGCCACCTGGCTCGCAGGGGCGCCGCGCTGGAGCAATATGTCGACGACTTTTTCCGACTCTATCTGCAACTGCGGCACGGTCTCGGCGAGGGTGGCGGCCACCTGGTGCAATGACAGCACGGTCTGTTCGCTGGCGAGAATGGCGTCGGTGTTTTTCAGCAGGGCTTCCCAGTCGGTCTGCACCGCACGCATTTCAGCGCGCACCGCGCTGGGTGCGGCCGGCAGGCCGGTCTGCGGGTCGCCTTTTTTCAGGTAGCCCCAGCGCTGGGCAAAGTCGTTGCGCGCCTCGCCCAGCAGTTTGAACGCGGCCGCCTTGCCGGCGGCGGCTTCGGTGGCGTTCTTGGCGATGCGCTGGGACAGCACCCGCAGTTCGCCCGCGTGGCCGATGTACTGTTTGTCGTAGGTGGACTGGGTGTTGAGGTACGCGAAGTTGGCGAACAACAGCATGATGAACACGATCAGGGCGATAAACAGCACGATGATCTGCGAACGGCTGCGCGAGGCGGCCTGGGGTTTGGGCGGGATGACGGTGCTCATGCGGCAACATCCATGAAACCTGGAGCCTGGGCCAGGGCGAAGGGGCTGAAGACCTGCCACTGCGGGTCGCCATCGAATTGGCCCT
Organism: Pseudomonas sp. R2-37-08W; assembly: GCF_003851705.1. Taxonomy (NCBI): domain Bacteria; kingdom Pseudomonadati; phylum Pseudomonadota; class Gammaproteobacteria; order Pseudomonadales; family Pseudomonadaceae; genus Pseudomonas; species Pseudomonas sp. R2-37-08W. The sequence continues at coordinate 5,440,851 of NZ_CP027728.1, forward strand.
GGATAAACGGCGCGCCAGCGGCGGTACTCGCCTGCCAGGCGTCCAGTGCGAAATGCTGCATGCCCACCACCTCGTCCACCAGCAACCCGACAAACAGATCGTTGAATTCCACCACCAGCACCCGCCGTTGCTTGCGCGCCTTGGACAGTGCCTGGCCGAGGAACCCGCCCAGGTCCATCACCGGCAGCAAGCGCCCGCGCAGGTTGGCCACGCCCTTGACCCAGGGCTTGACGCCAGGCATCAGGGTACAGCGCGGCTCATGCAACACCTCGGCGACTTCGCCCATGGGCGCCACAAACCATTGCTGCCCCAGGCGAAAGCCAATCCCGCTCCAGCGTTGCAGGCGGGTTTCCTGGGACGGCAGGTCGGCGGCCAGCAGGCGGCAGCGGCGGTCGATGTCCAGCAGCAGCTCAAAGGCGGTTTGCGACTCGGTCATGATGGCGTGCCGTCAGCCGGCCAGCACCTTGTTCAGCGTGGCGATCAGGGTTTCTTCATCGACCGGCTTGGTCAGGTAGTCCTTTGCGCCCTGGCGAGTGCCCCACACCTTGTCGGTTTCCTGGTCTTTAGTGGTGATGATGATCACCGGGATGTGCTCGGTTTCTTTGTCTTTGGTCAGTTGGCGCGTGGCCTGGAACCCATTGAGGCCCGGCATCACGATGTCCATCAATACCGCGTCAGGTTTTTCCTGGCGGGCAAGCGCCACACCATCGCCGCCATTGGCGGCCTTGAGAACCTCGTGACCATGCTTTTCCAGCATGCCGGTCAGTTTGTACATTTCGGTCGGCGAATCGTCGACGATCAGAACACGTGCCATGGTTTTCCCCACTACATTGGTCGCGCCGGCCCCTTTGAGGCGGCGTCAGTGTGCTTGTTCTACTGCGGCGAAGGCAGGCACATAGGCCTTGATCGCACCCAGCAGTTCTTCCTTGCTGAAAGGCTTGGTCAAAAACTGATCGACACCCACGATACGCCCCTTGGCCTTGTCGAACAGGCCGTCCTTGGAGGACAGCATGATCACCGGGATCGACTTGAACGCCGGGTTGTTCTTCACCAGCGCGCAGGTCTGGTAGCCATCCAGGCGCGGCATCATGATGTCGACAAAGATAATGTGCGGGTGATGGTCCACGATTCGGGCCAGGGCATCGAAACCGTCGATGGCCGTGATGACCTCGCACCCCATGTTCTTCAACAGCGTCTCGGCGGTGCGGCGGATCGTTTTCGAATCGTCGATCACCATCACTCTCAAGGCGTTGGAATGCTGTTCCATAGTTGCTCTACCATCGCCACAGCGAATCGGTTTTCGGTGTGTACTGCCTGATCTCTCACAGAATGAGCGCCACAAGCCTTGGAATTCAAGGGCTGCTGCGCCGTGGCAGTCTTTTTAGCACAGTCTCCGGGCGCAATCTATCGAGGCGCCCGCCTGGTGGTTTTTCCTTGACCCACAACAGCCGCAGCGCCACTCTGACGCCACTTTTATGCGCCCTAATTTGCTAGAGGAAATCCCCCATGAGCGTTCGCGTCGGCATTGTCATGGACCCTATCGCCAGCATTTCCTATAAAAAGGACAGCTCGCTGGCCATGCTCCTGGCCGCCCAGGCCCGCGGCTGGAGCCTGTTCTATATGGAACAGCGCGACCTTTACCAGGGCGACGGCGAGGCCCGTGCGCGGATGCGCCCGTTGCAGGTATTCGCCAACCCCGAGAAGTGGTTCGAACTGCAGGATGAAGTCGACAGCCCCCTGAGCGACCTGGACGTGATCCTGATGCGCAAGGACCCGCCGTTCGACATGGAATTCGTTTATTCCACCTACCTGCTGGAGCAGGCCGAACGTGCCGGCGTGTTGATCGTCAACAAGCCGCAAAGCCTGCGCGACTGCAATGAAAAACTGTTCGCCACGCTGTTTCCGCAGTGCACGCCGCCTACCGTGGTCAGCCGCCGCGCCGACGTGCTGCGTGAATTTGCCGCCAAGCACGGTGATGTGATCCTCAAGCCGCTGGACGGCATGGGCGGCACATCGATCTTCCGTCACCGCGCGGGCGACCCGAACCTCTCGGTGATCCTGGAAACCCTGACGGCGCTGGGCACCCAGCAGATCATGGGCCAGGCCTACCTGCCAGCGATCAAGGACGGCGACAAACGCATCCTGATGATCGACGGCGAGCCGGTGGATTATTGCCTGGCGCGTATCCCTGCGGCCGGCGAGACCCGTGGCAACCTGGCGGCCGGTGGCCGAGGTGAAGCGCGGCCGCTGTCGGACAAGGATCGCTGGATCGCCGCTCAAGTTGGCCCGACCCTTCGCGAAAAAGGTCTGCTGTTCGTAGGACTTGACGTAATTGGCGAAAACCTCACCGAGATCAACGTCACCAGCCCGACCTGTATTCGCGAGATTGATAACGCATTTGGCACGAACATCGGCGAAATGCTGATGGCGGCCATTGAGCGCAAGCTACAAGCCAAGTGACATAGAACAGCCGGACATAAACCAACATTGCGTTATCATGCGCCACCTGTGAAACGCGCGATGTTGGTTTTCTTGTCATGACGCTCCCGTCCGAACTGCCCCCCGAACTCTCCCACAGCGGCGTGCGCCCGGCTGATCGGCTCGGATTTACCCTGTTCCTGGCAGCGCTGATCCACCTCGCACTGATCCTCGGCCTGGGCTTCACCATGGTCGAGCCCAAGCAGATCACCAAAACCCTGGAAATCACGCTGGCCACCTTCAAGAGCGATAAAAAGCCCGAGAAGGCCGATTTTCTCGCCCAGGAGAACCAGCAAGGCAGCGGCACGCTCGACAAGAAAGCCGTGCCCAAGACCACCGAAGTGGCGCCGTTCCAGGACAACAAGGTCAACAAAGTTACCCCACCGCCGGCTCCCAGGCCTGAAGTCAAACAGGCCACGCCCAAGGCTGCCGTGACCACAGTCGCGCCCAAACCGCAAAAAGCCCCGACCCAGCGCGAAAAGACCAAGACCGAGCCCAAACCCGAGCCCGTCAAGCCTGCGCCAACGTTCGACAGCTCGACGCTGTCCGACGAGATTTCCAGCCTGGAAGCCGAACTGGCCCACGAACAGCAGCTGTACGCCAAGCGCCCGCGCATCTACCGCCTGAACGCCGCCTCGACCATGCGCGACAAAGGCGCCTGGTATAAGGACGAATGGCGCAAGAAAGTCGAGCGCATCGGCAACCTCAACTATCCGGAGGAGGCGCGCCGCCAGCAGATCTACGGCAATTTGCGCTTGCTGGTGTCGATCAACCGCGATGGTTCGCTGTATGAAGTGCAGGTACTGGAGTCGTCCGGCCAGCCCTTGCTGGACCAGGCCGCCCAGCGCATCGTGCGCCTGGCCGCGCCCTTCGCGCCTTTTACGGGCGACTTGAACGATGTGGACCGCCTGGAAATCATCCGCACCTGGAAATTCGCCAAGGGTGACCGCCTTTCCAGCAACTGACCCTCGCCACCAGCAAACTCCCAGCTTGTCAGTTCGCCCCTCCAACGCCACACTAGTGGACATGAAAAATGTCAGCCCGACCTACCTCAAGCACCACTTTCTGATCGCCATGCCCCATATGGCCGACCCGAACTTTGCGCAGACCTTGACCTACATCGTCGAGCACACGGCCAATGGTGCCATGGGGTTGGTGGTGAACCGCCCGCAGGAGCTTAACCTGGCCGATATCCTCGAGCAGTTGCGGCCGGAAATCGATCCGCCAGCCAGCTGCCAGGACGTGCCGATCTACATCGGCGGGCCGGTGCAGACCGATCGCGGCTTCGTGTTGCACCCCAGCGGGCCGACGTTCCAGGCCACGGTAGACCTTGAGGGCGTCTCGCTGTCCACGTCCCAGGATGTGTTGTTCGCGATTGCCGACGGCGTCGGCCCCGAGCAAAGTGTGATCACCCTGGGATACGCCGGCTGGGAAGCCGGGCAATTGGAGGCCGAACTGGCCAGCAATGCCTGGCTGACTTGCCCGTTCGACGCCGACATCCTCTTCAACACCGCCAGCGAACTGCGCCTGGAAGCCGCCGCCGCCAAGCTGCGGGTCAACCTCAGCCTGTTGACCAGCCAGGCGGGGCACGCCTGATGGCTTTGCGTCTGATCCTGGGGTTCGACTACGGCACCAAACAGATCGGCGTAGCGGTGGGCCAGGTGATTACCGGCCAGGCCCGCGAGCTGTGCACATTGAAGGCCCAGAACGGCGTGCCGGACTGGAACCAGGTTGAAGCGCTGATCAAGGAATGGAAGCCCGATGCCGTCGTGGTCGGCCTGCCCCTGAACATGGACGGCACGCCCAGCGAGATGTGCCTGCGCGCCGAAAAGTTCGCGCGTCGCCTCAATGGCCGCTACAACCTGCCCTTCTATACCCACGACGAGCGCCTGACCACCTTTGAAGCCAAGGGCGAGCGCCGTGACCGTGGCGGGCAGAAGGGCAGTTACCGCGACAACCCCGTGGACGCTATCGCCGCCGCCCTGCTGCTGCAGGGCTGGCTGGATGAAAACACCGCTTTATTTGAATCCTGACTGACGCGGCTTGCTGCTTTGCCGCTTTTGTAGGAGCGAGGGGGACGCCTAGTCCTTGCTCGCGAAGAACTCACAGGCACCGCGTACATCCAGGCTTCACGCGTTATCGTTGACGTTTCTCGCGAGCAAGCTCGCTCCTACACACTTAATGAGGAGCCACCATGAGCCTGCCCAATCCCGCCGAACTGATCAGCCAGATGGCGATACGCCTCAAGGCGCACCTTGAGCACCGCGCCATCAGCGAACCGCGCTTTATCGGCATCCGCACCGGCGGTGTGTGGGTGGCCCAGGCATTGCTGGAAGAGTTGGGCAGCGATTCGCCCCTGGGCACCCTGGATGTGTCCTTCTACCGTGACGATTTCAGCCAGAACGGCCTGCATCCGCAAGTGCGCCCCTCGCAGCTGCCGTTCGAGATCGAAGGCCAGCACCTGGTGCTGATCGACGACGTATTGATGAGTGGCCGTACCATACGCGCGGCCATGAATGAGCTGTTCGACTACGGCCGCCCGGCCAGTATCACCCTGGTGTGCCTGCTGGACCTGGAGGCTGGGGAATTGCCGATCAGCCCGGATGTGGTGGGTGCGACGCTGTCTTTGCAAGCCCACCAGCGGGTAAAATTGTCCGGTCCAACGCCGCTCGAACTCGAACTGCAAGACCTTGCCCTTTAACCCGCCTTGTAAAAGAGTCCCCGCGATGACGCCTCTAGATGCCAAGCGCCCGCTGCAGCTCAATGCTCAGGGCCAGTTGCAACATTTCTTGTCCCTCGATGGTTTGCCCCGCGAACTGCTCACCGAAATCCTCGACACCGCTGACTCGTTCCTCGAAGTCGGTGGCCGGGCGGTGAAGAAAGTCCCGCTGCTGCGCGGCAAGACCATCTGCAACGTGTTCTTCGAGAACTCCACGCGCACCCGCACCACCTTTGAACTGGCCGCCCAACGGCTATCGGCCGACGTGATCACGCTGAACGTGTCCACCTCGTCGGCCAGCAAAGGCGAAACCCTGCTCGACACCTTGCGCAACCTGGAAGCCATGGCCGCCGACATGTTCGTGGTACGCCACGGCGACTCCGGCGCGGCGCATTTCATCGCTGAACATGTCTGCCCGAATGTGGCGATCATCAATGGCGGCGATGGCCGCCACGCCCACCCGACCCAGGGCATGCTCGACATGCTCACCATCCGTCGGCACAAAGGCAGCTTTGAAAACCTCTCGGTGGCCATCGTCGGCGACATCCTGCACTCGCGGGTCGCGCGCTCGAACATGCTGGCCCTGAAGACCCTGGGCTGCCCGGACATTCGCGTGATCGCCCCGAAAACCTTGCTGCCCGTTGGGGTCGAACAGTACGGCGTGAAGGTCTACACCGACATGGCCGAAGGGCTCAAGGATGTCGACGTGGTGATCATGTTGCGCCTGCAACGCGAACGCATGGCCGGTGGCCTGCTGCCGAGCGAGGGCGAGTTCTACCGCTTGTTCGGCCTGACCACCGCACGCCTGGCCGGTGCCAAGCCGGATGCCATCGTGATGCACCCCGGCCCGATCAACCGAGGGGTGGAAATCGAGTCGGCGGTGGCGGACGGCCCGCAGTCGGTGATTCTCAACCAGGTGACCTACGGCATCGCCATCCGCATGGCCGTGCTGTCCATGGCCATGAGCGGGCAAACCGCGCAACGTCAATTCGAGCAGGAGAACGCCCAGTGAAGCTCAGCATCCTCGGCGCCCGCGTCATCGATCCGGCCAGTGGCCTGGATCGCGTTACCGACCTTCATCTGGACGCCGGCAAGATCGTCGCCATTGGCGCAGCGCCGGCAGGCTTTCTTGCCGTCGAGAGCATCGACGCCAAAGGCTTGGTGGCCGCGCCAGGGCTGGTGGACCTTAACGTCGCCCTGCGCGAGCCGGGCTACAGCCGCAAAGGCAACATCACCAGCGAAACCCGCGCGGCCGCCGCCGGTGGCGTGACCAGCCTGTGCTGTCCGCCGAACACCAAGCCGATCCTGGACACCTCGGCGGTCACCGAGTTGATCCTCGACCGTGCTCGTGAAGCGGGTAATTGCAAAGTGTTCCCTGTCGGCGCCTTGAGCAAAGGCCTGGAAGGCGAACAACTGGCTGAGCTGATCGCCTTGCGCGACGCCGGTTGCGTGGCGTTCAGCAACGGCCTGGAAAGCTTTCGCAGCAGCCGTACCTTGTGCCGTGCCCTGGAATACGCGGCCACCTTCGACCTGACGGTGATCTTTCATTCCCAGGACCGCGACCTGGCCGAAGGCGGCCTGGCCCATGAAGGCGCGGTGGCCAGCTTCCTCGGCTTGCCGGGCATCCCGGAAACCGCAGAAACCGTGGCCCTGGCCCGTGATTTGTTGCTGGTGGAACAAAGCGGCGTACGCGCGCACTTCAGCCAACTGACCAGCGCCCGCGGCGTCGCCCTGATCGCCCAGGCCCAGGCGCGCGGCTTGCCGGTGACGGCAGACGTGGCGCTGTATCAGCTGATCCTGACCGACGAAGCGCTGATCGACTTCTCCAGCCTCTACCACGTACAGCCGCCGCTGCGCACCCTGGCCGATCGTGAAGGTTTGCGCGCGGCGGTGAAGTCGGGTGTGGTCTCGGCGATTTCCAGCCACCACCAGCCCCACGAGCGCGATGCCAAGCTGGCGCCGTTTGGCGCCACCGAGCCGGGTATCAGCAGCGTCGAGCTGTTGCTGCCGCTGGCGATGACCTTGGTGGAGGATGGCTTGCTGGACCTGCCTACGCTGCTGGCACGGCTGAGCACCGGCCCGGCCCAGGCCTTGCGCTTGCCGGCGGGCCAGCTGGCGGTGGGGTCGGCGGCGGACCTGGTGCTGTTTGACCCGGCCAGCTCCACGGTTGCCGGGGAGCACTGGCTGTCCAAGGGGGAAAATTGCCCGTTCATTGGTCACAGCCTGCCGGCAACGGTGCGGTACACATTGATGGATGGGCGGATCAGCTACCAGGCCTGAAGCGGGCACGGTAAAAAATGTGGGAGGGGGCTTGCTCCCGATCGCGGTGGATCAGCTACAGATAAGCTGACTGATCCACCGCTATCGGGAGCAAGCCCCCTCCCACATTGGTTCTCTATTAGGCTTAAGCAATCAGCGCCCGTTGTTGCGCTCGGCATTGCGGATCGAAATCTGGCTGTTCAACGTCCAGAAGTCATACAGCACCCCCACCAGGAACAAACCACCGGTCAGCAGGTAGATCAGGCCGGTGATCCATTTGCCCTGGTACATCCGGTGCACACCGAACACGCCCAGGAACGCCAACAGAATCCAGGCCACGTTGTACTCGATGGGCCCGGCGGTAAAACGCAGGTCGGCTTCACGGTCCATCGCCGGGATCAGGAACAGGTCGATCAGCCAGCCGATGCCCAGCAGGCCGAAGGTGAAAAACCAGATCGTGCCGGTGACCGGCTTGCCGTAATAGAAGCGATGCGCTCCGGTAAAACCGAAAATCCATAGCAGGTAACCGATCACCTTGCTGTGGGTGTCTTGCTGCGAAGTAACCTGTTGATAGGTGTTCATGAACTACCTCTTTTCACTCAATAGATAAATTTGTTCATTTTTTTTGTGACTTTTTTACGAGCGCCCGACGTACGGCAAATGGTATCTTCCTGCCCTCAAAGCCTTATACCGCCTGACTTGTGTCGGACAATTGCGACGAATCGTCGCGTTTTTGCTGAATTTGACCCCAAGGTCCAGTCGACAAACGGCCTGAGAACGACACCAAAACCTGTTATAAAGTTGCGCGCAAACCCATAAGAGCCACGCCTAATGCGACCATTTTTCAAGACATGGCTAACCATTTGCCTATTAATGCCACTGGCCGCCCACGCCACCAATCGTGAGCAACGTCTTCCAAACGTTAACGGTTTTACCCCTAAAGTTCATAGCACGCCCAGCACCGCCAAATCGGTAAAGCCGACTGTCAGCCGCCCGACTCAACTGAGCAAGGCCCACGGTAAAACGCTTTCCACCCAGCTGGCCGTGAATACCAAGCAAAGCAGCGATGTTCTCAGCCGTGCCGTCAACGTGCTCGGTACTCCTTATCGTTGGGGCGGCAGCAGCCCAAGTAAAGGGTTCGACTGCAGCGGCCTGGTGAAATATGCGTTCAACGATGTCAAAGCCGTGGATTTGCCGCGTACATCCAACGCCATGGCCGCCGGCCACGGGTTGAAAGTCGATCGCAAAGACCTGAAGCCGGGCGACTTGCTGTTCTTCAAGCTCAAGAGCCGCCAGGTTAACCACGTTGCTATCTATCTGGGCAACGACCGCTTCATCCACGCGCCGCGTCGTGGCAAGTCGGTGAGCATCGACACGCTGAAAAAGCCGTTCTGGGACAAGAACTATGTGATCGCCAAGCGGGTGCTGCCCAAAGAGCAGAACAGCAACCTGCGGATCGTGCAGCGCTGATTCCAGACTGAAATGCAGTTAAACAATGTGGGAGGGGGCTTGCCCCGATGGCTGAGTGTCAGTCGCCAGATTCATTGGCTGATCCACCGCTATCGGGGGCAAGCCCCCTCCCACATTTGTTCTATGCTGTTCTCCCGATCTAGATGTCTGCTGGCACCCTCGCCTTTTCCCGGGCATCCTCCCGACCGATTACGCCCTCCCCGACCAACGCCTTCAAACTCATATCCAGCGTCTTCATCCCCAACGCCCCACCGGTCTGAATCGCCGAGACCATCTGCGCCACCTTGTCTTCGCGGATCAGATTACGAATGGCCGGCGTGCCCAGCATGATCTCGTGAGCCGCTACCCGTCCGCCGCCGACCTTCTTCACCAGCACCTGGGACACCACCGCCTGCAGCGACTCCGACAGCATCGAGCGGACCATGGCCTTTTCCACGGCAGGGAACACGTCCACCAGCCGGTCTACCGTCTTTGCCGCCGAGGTGGTGTGCAAGGTGCCAAATACCAGATGGCCGGTCTCAGCGGCCGTCAGCGCCAGGCGGATGGTTTCCAGGTCACGTAGCTCGCCCACCAGGATCACATCCGGGTCTTCGCGTAGCGCCGAGCGCAGGGCCACCGAAAAGCTGTGGGTATCGCGATGCACCTGGCGTTGGTTGATCAACGCCATTTTCGGCCTGTGGATAAATTCAATGGGGTCTTCCAGCGTGAGGATGTGCTGGCGCCGATGCCGATTCAGGTAATCGATCATCGCCGCCAACGTGGTGGACTTGCCCGACCCGGTGGGCCCGGTCACCAGCACCAGGCCACGGGGTAACAGCGCGATACGCTGGAACACTTCGCCCAAGCCAAGGCTTTCCAGGCTCTGGATGTCGGTGGGGATCGTGCGAAACACTGCGCCAACGCCACGCGCCTGCTGGAACACATTCGCGCGAAAGCGCGCCACGCCGGGCAGCTCGAACGCAAAATCCGTTTCAAGAGATGTTTCGAAATCCTTTTGTTGGTATTGGTTGAGCAAAGGGCTCAGTAAATCCGCCACTTGCGTGCCGGCCAGTATCGGGCTGTCCAGCGGCCAGACCTCGCCATCGATGCGCAGCATTGGCGCCAGGCCAGCCGACAGATGCAGGTCGGAGGCGCCCCGGCGCACGCTGGCCGTCAGTAATTCAGTGATATCCATAGGGCTTTCCATTTCCAGTAGAATGCCGCGGACTCCATATCCACGGGCGCAACTTGAATGTCGACGATAGCAGACAACATCGGCCTGGTTAGCCAGCGCATCCGCGCCGCCGCCGACGCCGTGCAGCGTGACGCAAGCAGCATCCACCTGCTGGCCGTGAGCAAGACCAAACCGGCGCAAGCCGTGCGCGAAGCCTTTGCCGCCGGAATGCATGACTTTGGTGAAAACTATCTGCAGGAAGCCCTGGGCAAACAGGCCGAATTAACCGACTTGCCCTTGAGTTGGCACTTCATCGGCCCCATTCAATCGAACAAGACTCGCGCGATCGCCGAGAACTTCGCTTGGGTGCATTCCGTGGACCGCCTGAAAATCGCACAACGTCTGTCCGAACAACGCCCTGCCGACCTGCCGGCGCTGAATATCTGCATCCAGGTCAACGTCAGTGGCGAAGCCAGCAAGTCCGGCTGTACGCCCGCCGACCTGCCGGCCTTGGCCAACGCCATCAGCGCCCTGCCGCGCCTGAAGCTGCGGGGCCTGATGGCGATCCCCGAGCCGACTGACGATCGCGCGGCGCAGGATGCGGCGTTCGCCACGGTGCGCGAGCTGCAAGCCAGCCTGAACCTGCCACTCGACACACTTTCCATGGGCATGAGCCACGACCTCGAGTCGGCCATCGCTCAAGGCGCCACCTGGGTGCGGATCGGTACCGCGCTGTTTGGCGCCCGCGACTACGGCCAGCCGTGAAATGGCTGACGTTCATCTAGCTAAGGACCTGTCATGAAAGACATGCGTATTGCCTTTATCGGCGCCGGTAACATGGCAGCCAGCCTGATCGGCGGCCTGCGGGCCAAGGGTCTGGACGCTGCGCAGATTCGCGCCAGCGATCCCGGCGCCGAAACCCGCGCCCGCGTCAGCGCCGAACACGGCATTGAAACCTTTGCCGACAACGCCGAGGCCATTCAGGGCGTCGACGTCATTGTGCTGGCGGTCAAGCCCCAGGCCATGAAGGCCGTGTGCGAAAGCCTGCGCCCGAGCCTGCAGGCGCATCAGCTGGTGGTGTCCATCGCTGCCGGCATCACCTGCGCCAGCATGAACACCTGGCTCGGTGCCCAACCGATCGTACGTTGCATGCCGAATACGCCGTCCTTGTTGCGCCAGGGCGTGAGCGGTTTGTACGCCACTGCCGACGTCAGCGCCGCACAGCGTGACCAGGCCGAGCAACTGTTATCCGCCGTGGGCATCGCCCTGTGGCTGGAGCAGGAGCAGCAACTGGACGCGGTCACCGCCGTTTCCGGCAGCGGCCCGGCGTACTTCTTCCTGTTGATCGAAGCCATGACCGCCGCCGGCGTGAAACTGGGCCTGCCTGCCGACGTTGCCGAGCAACTGGCCGAGCAAACCGCCCTGGGCGCCGCGAAGATGGCGGTGACCAGCGATGTGGATGCGGCCGAGCTGCGCCGTCGCGTCACGTCCCCGGGCGGCACCACCCATGCCGCCATCGAATCATTCCAGGCCGGCGGCTTTGAAGCCCTGGTGGAAAAAGCACTGGGTGCTGCGGCACACCGTTCCGCCGAAATGGCTGAGCAACTGGGCAAATAGTCGTCACTTACCAAGGTAAACAAACATGCTCGGAATCAATGACGCTGCCATCTTCATCATCCAGACCCTGGGCAGCCTGTACCTGCTGATCGTGCTGATGCGCTTTATCCTGCAACTGGTGCGGGCGAACTTCTACAACCCGTTGTGCCAATTCGTGGTCAAGGCCACCCAGCCGCTGCTCAAGCCGCTGCGCCGGGTGATCCCGAGCCTGTTCGGGCTGGACATGTCGTCGCTGGTACTGGCACTGCTGCTGCAGATCCTGCTGTTCGTGGTGATCCTGATGCTCAATGGCTACCAGGCCTTCACCGTGCTGCTGTTGCCATGGGCGCTGATCGGTATTTTCTCGCTGTTTTTGAAGATCATCTTCTGGTCGATGATCATCAGCGTGATCCTCTCGTGGGTTGCCCCCGGCAGCCGCAGCCCCGGCGCCGAGCTGGTCTACCAGATCACCGAACCGGTGCTGGCGCCGTTCCGTCGCCTGATCCCCAACTTGGGCGGCCTGGATATTTCGCCGATCTTCGCGTTTATCGCGATCCAGCTGATTCAAAGCTGGGTGATTCCACGCCTGGCGTTCTATGCGTTCATGCCTAAAGAACTATTCGGCCTGATCTGACAATACGCTGGAAAGTGTGGGAGGGGGCTTGCTCCCTCCCACATTTTGTATCTGTGTACCGGCGCAGGCCTTTGCTTGCCGCTGGGTCCAGTGGTCTTTAGACTTACGCCTCATTTAAACGAGAGCAGGGTCGATGCCAACTGCCTTCCCCCCCGATTCCGTTGGACTGGTCGTGCCCCAAGTGGCGCACTTCAGCGAACCGCTGGCCCTGGCCTGCGGTCGTTCGCTGCCCGCCTACGACTTGATCTACGAAACCTACGGCCAACTCAACGCCACGGCGAGCAACGCCGTGCTGATCTGCCACGCCTTGTCCGGCCACCATCATGCTGCGGGCTTCCACAGCGTCGACGAGCGCAAGCCCGGCTGGTGGGACAGCTGCATCGGCCCCGGCAAGCCCATCGACACCAACAAGTTCTTCGTGGTCAGCCTGAACAACCTCGGCGGCTGCAACGGTTCCACCGGCCCCAGCAGCCTCAACCCGGAGACCGGCAAGCCCTTCGGCGCCGACTTCCCGGTACTCACCGTGGAAGACTGGGTGCACAGCCAGGCGCGCCTCGCCGACCGGCTGGGCATCAGCCAATGGGCGGCTGTGATCGGTGGCAGCCTGGGCGGCATGCAAGCCCTGCAATGGACCATCACCTACCCGGATCGCGTGCGCCACTGCCTCGCGATCGCCTCGGCGCCCAAGTTGTCGGCGCAGAACATTGCCTTCAACGAAGTGGCGCGCCAGGCCATCCTCACCGACCCGGAGTTCCACGGTGGTTCGTTCCAGGAAGCGGGGGTGATCCCCAAGCGTGGCCTGATGCTGGCGCGGATGGTCGGGCACATCACCTACCTGTCCGATGATTCCATGGGCGAGAAATTCGGCCGTGGCCTCAAAAGCGAGAAGCTCAACTACGACTTCCACAGCGTCGAGTTCCAGGTGGAAAGCTACCTGCGTTATCAGGGTGAGGAGTTCTCCGGGCGTTTCGACGCCAACACCTACCTGCTGATGACCAAGGCCCTGGACTACTTCGACCCGGCCGCGAACTTCAATGACGACCTGGCGAAGACCTTCGAGCAGGCCACGGCCAAGTTCTGCGTGATGTCGTTCACCACTGACTGGCGCTTCTCGCCGGCGCGCTCCCGCGAGCTGGTGGACGCCCTGATGGCTGCACGCAAAGACGTCTGCTACCTGGAGATCGATGCACCGCAAGGCCACGACGCCTTCCTGATTCCGATTCCCCGTTATCTGCAGGCGTTCAGTAACTACATGAACCGAATAGCGCTTATATGAATTGCTTACGCTTTGGGAAAACGCCATGAGAGCCGACCTGGAAATCATCCAAGACTGGATCCCCGCCGGCAGCCGCGTGCTCGACCTGGGCTGCGGTGATGGCGAGCTGCTGAGCTGGCTGCGCGACAACAAGCAAGTCACCGGCTACGGCCTGGAAAACGACCCGGACAACATCGCCCAGTGCGTGGCCAAGGGCATCAACGTGATCGAGCAGGACCTGGACAAGGGCCTGGGCAACTTTGCCAGCGACAGCTTCGACATCGTGGTGATGACCCAGGCCCTGCAAGCCGTGCACTACCCGGACCGTATCCTCGACGAAATGCTGCGCGTCGGCCGCCAGTGCATCATCACCTTCCCCAACTTCGGGCACTGGCGCTGCCGCTGGTACCTGGCCACCAAGGGCCGCATGCCGGTGTCGGACTTCCTGCCGTACACCTGGTACAACACGCCGAACATCCACTTCTGCACCTTCGAAGACTTCGAAGCCCTGTGTGGCGAGCGTGAGGCCAAGGTGATCAACCGCCTTGCCGTCGATCAACAACATCGCCACGGCTGGGCGAGTAAGCTATGGCCCAACCTGTTGGGCGAAATCGGTATCTACCGGGTCAGCAGCCCTGGCCTGACCGACCACAAGATTGCCGTCTAATCATTATCAAGAGGGACGCTCATGAGTCGTTTGGCTGTTTTTCTCCTGACCGCCTGCCTGGGCGCCAGCGCCATGGCTGCGGACGCTATCGACGCTAACCGCAAGAAAGACTTCGGCGATATCACCGTTCATTACAACACCTTCACTTCAAGCTTTCTGTCGCCGGAGACCGCCCAGAAGGTCGGCGTGGTGCGCAGCAAGGACAAGGGCTTGATCAATGTGACCGTGATCAAGGGCGTAACCCCCGTCGCGGCCCAAGTGACCGGCACCATCAAGGATTTGGGCGGCAAGAGCGAAATCCTGACGTTCAAGCAGATCGAAGAGAAAGGCGGTGTCAGCTACCTTGCGCCCTACTCCGTGACCCAGCGGGAATACAAGACGTTTACCATCAATGTTGAAACCGGCGGCAAAGCCCATGGTTTCCAATTCAACCAAGAACTGTTTCCGGCCGACTGATGAACCTCACTCAACTCGTACTCGCCAGCCATAACGCCGGCAAACTCAAAGAATTGCAGGCCATGCTCGGTGACGCGGTGAAGCTGCGCTCGATCGGTGAGTTCAGCCAAGTCGAGCCGGAAGAAACCGGGCTGTCATTTGTCGAGAACGCCATCCTCAAGGCGCGCAATGCCGCGCGCATCTCGGGCCTGCCGGCCTTGGCGGACGATTCGGGCCTGGCGGTGGACTACCTCGGTGGCGCACCGGGCATCTATTCGGCGCGTTATGCCGATGGCAAGGGCGATGCGGCCAACAACGCCAAGCTGCTGGAGGCGCTCAAGGATGTGCCGGACGCGATGCGCGGTGCGCAGTTCGTCTGCGTGCTGGCCTTGGTGCGCCACGCCGACGACCCCTTGCCGATCCTCTGCGAAGGCTTGTGGCACGGGCGCATCCTGCATGCAGCCAGCGGTGAGCATGGCTTTGGCTACGATCCGCTGTTCTGGGTGCCGGAGCGCAATGTCTCCAGCGCCGAACTGAGCCCGGCCGACAAGAACCAGATCAGCCACCGCGCCCGCGCAATGGATTTGCTGCGCCAACGCCTGAGCCTGAAATGACCCACCACACCCAGGCGCTGCCACTGATCCACGGCGGCGCGCAAACACCCCGGTCGGCGTTGCCAGTGCTGCCGCCCCTGGCGCTGTACATCCATATCCCGTGGTGCGTGCGCAAGTGCCCCTATTGCGACTTCAACTCCCATACCGCGAGCACCGTGCTGCCGGAAGAAGCGTATGTGGACGCCTTGCTGGCGGATCTGGACCAGGACCTGCACGCCGTTCATGGCCGCAAACTGAGCTCGATCTTCTTTGGCGGCGGCACCCCGAGCCTGTTCAGCGCTGCCGCGTTGGGGCGGCTGCTCGAAGGGGTGCAAGCGCGCATCGCGTTTGCCGACGACATCGAAATCACCCTGGAAGCCAATCCCGGCACCTTCGAACAAGAGAAGTTCGTGGCGTACCGCAAGCTGGGGATCAATCGCCTGTCCATCGGCATCCAGAGCTTCCAGCAGGCCAAGCTCGAAGCCCTGGGCCGCATCCACAACGGCGATGAAGCCGTTCGCGCTGCGGGTATGGCGCGCCAGGCCGGGTTCGATAACTTCAACCTGGACCTGATGCACGGTTTGCCCGATCAGTCCCTGGACGACGCCCTGGCCGATCTGCGCCAAGCCATCGCATTGAAGCCGACGCACTTGTCCTGGTACCAGTTGACCCTGGAACCCAACACGGTGTTCTGGAACCAGCCCCCCGCGCTGCCGGAAGACGACACCCTGTGGGACATCCAGGAAGCCGGCCAAGCGCTGCTCGCCGAGCACGGTTACACACAATATGAAGTCTCGGCCTATGCCCAACCCGGTCGACCGGCGCGGCATAACCTCAATTACTGGAGCTTTGGCGACTTCATCGGTATCGGCGCGGGCGCCCACGGCAAACTCAGCCATCCGGATGGGCGCATCGTGCGCACCTGGAAAACCCGCGCACCGAAGGACTACCTCAACCCGGCCAAAAGCTTCCAGGCGGGGGCCAAAGAACTGACCAATGAAGAGCTGCCGTTCGAGTTCCTGATGAACGCCCTGCGCCTCACCGAAGGCGTAGACGCCAGGCTTTACACCGAGCGCACCGGCCTTGACCTGGCGAGCCTCGCCGAAGGCCGCCGCGAGGCAGAACAAAGTGGCTTAATGCAGGTCGAACCGTCACGCCTGGCGGCGACCGACCGCGGGCAACTCTTTCTCAATGACCTGTTGCAGACGTTTTTGAGCTGATCGCTCTTAAGGAAATCGAATGGATTTGGTACTGGACCTGCTCGCCACCGTATCCCGCTGGAGCCGTAGCAACCTGTCGGAAATCTCCCTGGCGCTGGTCGGCTGTTTACTGGTGCTGTTCGGCGCAGACATCAAGGGCTGGGTCGAAGCCCGCCTGGGCAGCATCGCCGGCGCGTTGCGCGTCCCCTTGATGGCGTTGGTGTGCATGATCGGCAGCGGCGCGGCGCTGATCTACGCCACGCCGTGGATCGTGCGCGGGCTGAGCCAGTTCAATAACTACAGCCTCGCGCCGGTGCTGGTGGTGGTGCTGGTGTTGATTGGCGTCGTCGCCGACCGCCGCTGACCGCAAACCCAACACAGATCCAAATGTGGGAGGGGGCTTGCCCCCGATGGCAGGGGGTCAGACAACACATGTTTGGCTGACCCACCGCTATCGGGGGCAAGCCCCCTCCCACATTTTTACTGCATTTCAACGTTGCAGGCGGGTTACGCCAGCTTCTCGAACTTCAAATCCCACACCCCATGCCCCAACTTCTCGCCACGGCGTTCGAACTTGGTGACTGGGCGCTCTGCCGGGCGCGGTACGCATTTGTCGTCTTCGGCCAGGTTGCGGTAGCCAGGGGCGACGTTCATCACGTCCAGCATGTATTCGGCATAGGGCTCCCAGTCGGTGGCCATGTGCAGGATGCCCCCCACTTTCAGCTTGCTGCGCACCAGTTCCGCGAAGGAAGCCTGGACGATGCGACGCTTGTGGTGACGGGCCTTGTGCCATGGGTCGGGGAAGAACAGCATCAGCCGGTCGAGGCTGTTGTCGGCAATGCAGCGGTTGAGCACTTCAATCGCGTCGCAGTCGTAGACCCGCAGATTGGTCAGGCCCTGGGTCAGCACGCCGTTCAGCAGCGCGCCGACACCCGGGCGGTGCACTTCTACACCGATGAAATCCTGGTCCGGCGCGGCGGCCGCCATTTCCAGCAGGGAATGGCCCATGCCGAAGCCGATTTCCAGGGAACGCGGGGCCGAGCGACCGAACACCTGGTCGAAGTCCACCGGCGCATCGGCCAGGGGCAACACGAACAGCGACGTGCCTTGCTGCAGGCCTTTTTGCTGGCCTTCGGTCATGCGCCCGGCGCGCATCACGAAGCTCTTGATGCGGCGGTGCTTGGACTCGTCGCCTGCTTCCACGGGGTTCGGCGTTTCGTTTGATTCAGTCATCAATAGCTCTTACTTGATCAGGCCATCCAGCGGCGAAGAGGCGCTGGCATAGAGTTTTTTCGGCATGCGCCCGGCGAGGTAGGCCAGGCGGCCCGCGACGATTGCGTGTTGCATGGCTTCGGCCATCATGATCGGTTGCTGGGCATGGGCAATGGCCGAGTTCATCAGCACCGCGTCGCAGCCCAGCTCCATGGCGATGGTAGCGTCGGAGGCAGTGCCCACGCCCGCATCCACCAGCACCGGGATCCTGGCTTCTTCAAGGATGATCTGCAGGTTGTAAGGATTGCAGATCCCCAGGCCGGAGCCGATCAGGCCAGCCAGCGGCATCACCGCGATGCAGCCGATTTCCGCCAGCTGGCGGGCGATGATCGGGTCATCGCTGGTGTAGACCATCACGTCAAAGCCTTCCTTGACCAGAGTCTCGGCGGCCTTGAGGGTTTCGATCACGTTGGGGAACAGGGTTTTCTGGTCGGCCAGCACTTCCAGCTTCACCAGGTTGTGGCCGTCGAGCAGCTCACGGGCCAGGCGGCAGGTGCGCACGGCTTCGATGGCGTCAAAGCAGCCGGCGGTGTTCGGCAGGAAGGTGTAGCGGTCCGGCGACAGCACTTCGAGCAGGTTCGGCTCGCCCTCGATCTGGCCGAGGTTGGTGCGACGTACGGCGAAGGTAACGATTTCGGCGCCCGAGGCTTCGATGGCCAGACGGGTTTCTTCCATGTCGCGGTACTTGCCGGTGCCGACCAGCAGACGGGACTGGTAGGTACGACCGGCCAGGACGAAGGGCTTGTCGCTACGAACGATGCTCATGGGAAATCCTCGTAATGGGGTGAGGTTCTGCAGAATGCGTTACGGCCGGGGCGACTAACCGCCGCCGATGGCGTGCACCACTTCGACACGGTCACCATCGCTGAGCGTGGTGCCTTCGTGCTGGCTGCGCGGGACGATATCCAGGTTGAGTTCCACTGCGACACGGCGCCCGGTGAGGTCCAGGCGGGTCAGCAGGGCCGCGACGGTTTCACCGTCGGGCAGTTCAAGGGGTTCGCCGTTCAACTGAATGCGCATGCCACGGGCCGCTATCGTTTTTAGGGGCCGGCATTCTAACGCGATTGGGCGCTGAAGGTCAGCTTCAAGCGTCAAGCGGTCAGTTGCAGGCGCCAGGCGAGCAAGCCGAGGAAAAACCAGCCGAGCAGGAACGCCAGCCCGCCGAACGGCGTGATGATCCCGAGTTTGCTGATGCCGGTCAGGGTCAACAGATACAGGCTACCGGAAAACAGCAAGATGCCGACCACAAATGAAATGCCCGCCCAGGTGACCAGTCGGCCAGGAATATGCGCGGCCAGCAGCGCCACGCCAAACAACGCCAGGGTGTGCACCAGTTGATACGTCACGCCGGTGTGGAAGATCGCCAGGTAGTCGGCGCTCAGACGGTTTTTCAGGCCATGGGCGGCGAACGCGCCGAGGGCGACACCGGTAAAGCCAAAAAAGGCAGCCAGCATCAGAAAGCTACGCAGCATGAGGAACTCCAGTCAGACTCATCGGGCAGGGTCTGTATAATGGCCCGCTCAACGGGTTCGGCCAAGCCATCTCTATGCTGCGTGTCCTTTTCAATCGCTTTCTCAACGTCGTGAAATGGTTCGCCATCGCCAGTGTGCTGCTGGTGCTGCTGTTTCGCGTCGTACCGCCGCCGTTCACTGCGCTGATGGTGGAGCGCAAGGTCGAATCCTGGATCGACGGCGAACCTATCGACCTGCAGCGCAGCTGGGTGGCGTGGGACGAGATTTCCGACGACCTCAAAGTGGCGGTGATGGCCGGTGAAGACCAGCGTTTCCCGCAGCACTGGGGCTTCGACTTTGGCGCGATCCAGGCGGCAATCGTGCATAACGAGCGCGGCGGCACGATTCGCGGCGCCAGCACCTTGAGTCAGCAGGTGTCGAAGAACCTGTTCCTGTGGACCGGCCGCAGCTATCTGCGCAAGGGCCTGGAAGCCTGGTTTACCGGGTTGATCGAAGTGCTGTGGCCCAAGCAGCGCATCCTTGAGGTGTACCTCAACAGCGTGGAGTGGGACGAGGGTGTGTTCGGTGCGCAAGCAGCGGCGCGGCATCATTTCGGAGTGAGCGCCAAAGGGCTGTCGCGTCAGCAGGCCAGCTACCTGGCGGCGGTGTTGCCGAACCCACGGGTGTGGAGTGCCAGCCATCCGACCGCCTATGTGGCGCGGCGCGCGGCGTGGATTCGCCAGCAGATGAGTCAGTTGGGTGGCGAGGGTTACTTGGTCGAGCTCAATAACTCCCGAAAAGCCCCCTGGTCCGACTGATACACCCAAAACAACTGTGGGAGGGGGCTTGCTCCCGATAGCGGTGGATCAGTCACTCATATGTCGACTGACACTCTGCTATCGGGAGCAAGCCCCCTCCCACATTTTGACCCAGCATTGCCAGCTGGATCAGGCGGCGATCGACAGCTTCAGCTTGTTCATCGCGCTTTTCTCAAGCTGACGAATCCGCTCGGCCGACACGTTGTACTTCTGCGCCAGGTCGTGCAGCGTGGCTTTTTCTTCCGCCAGCCAGCGCTGGTAGAGAATGTCACGGCTGCGGTCGTCCAGCACTTCCAGCGCTTCGTGCAGGTTGTGATTGGAGTTGTCGCTCCAGTCGGCGTCTTCCAGTTGACGCGCCGGGTCGTACCGGTGGTCTTCCAGGTAGTTGGCCGGCGATTGGAAGGCGCTGTCGTCGTCTGCTTCGGCAGCCGGATCGAAGGCCATATCATGGCCGGTCAGGCGACTTTCCATCTCGCGCACTTCACGGGGCTCCACGCCGAGGCTTTCGGCCACGCGGTGGACTTCCTCGTTGTTCAGCCACGCCAGGCGTTTCTTCTGGCTGCGCAGGTTGAAGAACAGCTTGCGCTGGGCCTTGGTGGTCGCGACTTTCACGATGCGCCAGTTGCGCAGGATGAACTCGTGGATTTCCGCCTTGATCCAGTGCACGGCGAACGACACCAGGCGCACACCCATTTCCGGGTTGAAACGCTTCACCGCCTTCATCAGGCCGACGTTGCCTTCCTGAATCAGGTCAGCCTGGGCCAGGCCGTAGCCGCTATAGCTACGGGCGATATGTACGACAAAACGCAGGTGGGCGAGCACCATCTGCCGAGCCGCCCCCAAATCCTGCTCATAGTAGAGACTCTCGGCCAGTTCACGCTCCTGCTCGGGCGTCAGCAAGGGAATGCTGTTTACCGTGTGCACATAGGCTTCCAGGTTTGCACCCGGGACCAAGGCATAAGCAGGTTGCAAAGAAGTGGTCATACGAAAAAACCTCCGACTCACATAACTCGTGCAGTTCAGCACTGCGAAAATTGACCGGGGAACCGTAGGACAAGTTCCCTAAACTGCTGACAAGGTCAATACAAACGAAACTACATTACCCTGACATTAACTACTTCGGTGCCAGCTCACGTAAGTGCCGTGCCACCGCAATCCACGCACCGATATACCCCAACAATACCGCGCCAAGCAAGAGGCTCAGACCATCGGCTACCGGCACCCCTGCCAGGGCAAAATCGCTGCCGTACAAGCCGGCAAGCCCGATAACTGCATCGTTCAGCCAGTCCAGACCAAAAGCCAGCACGCCCCAGGACAAAATCCCGGCACCAAAGCCATAAAGCGCGCCCATGTACAGAAAAGGACGACGCACATAGCTGTCCGTGCCGCCGACCAGTTTAATCACTTCTATCTCGGTGCGGCGGTTTTCAATATGAAGACGAATGGTATTACCTATCACCAAAAGTAATGCAGACACCAACAGCACCGTCAAACCGAACACGAAGCGGTCGCCCAGCTTGAGGATCGCGGCCAGGCGCTCTACCCAGACTAGATCAAGTTGCGCCTGTTGCACCTTGGGCATCTCTGCGAGTTTTTGTCGCAGGGCTTCCAGGGCCGGCTTGTCCACTTCATTGGGCGTCACCAGCACCACGCCCGGGAGCGGGTTCTGCGGCAGCTCTTTAAGCGCCTCGCCCAGGCCGGATTGTTGCTGGAACTCTTCCAGCGCCTGATCGCGGCTGATGTATTCGGCATCCGCCACGCCTGGCAGGTTCTTGATCTCGTCGCGCAGGCCCTCGCCGTCCTTGGTGCTGGCGTCGAGGTTCAAGTACAGGGAAATCTGCGCCGCGCGCTGCCACGAACCGCCCAGGCGCTCCACATTATTGAGCAGCAACGACAAGCCCATCGGCAGGCTCAGGGCCACGGCCATCACCAGGCAGGTGAAAAAGCTGCCGATCGGCTGCTTGCCCAGGCGACGCAGGCTGTCGAGCAGGCTGGCACGGTGGCTTTCGATCCAGGCACGCAACAGGGTGCCAAAGTCCGGGCCGTCGTCATCGTCGTGTTTTTTCTTTTTCGGTTGCGGGTCGGCCGGTTTCGGCGCCACGCGTTCGGATACTTTAGGGCTGCGTGTTGCACTCATACGCCAGCCTCCCCGTCGCCGATCAGACGACCGCGTTGCAGGGTCAGCATGCGATGGCGCATGCGCGCAATCAGCGCCAGGTCGTGGCTGGCGATCAACACGCTGGTGCCCAGCCGGTTGATGTCTTCGAACACCCCCATGATCTCGGCCGCCAAACGCGGGTCGAGGTTACCGGTGGGTTCATCTGCCAGCAGCAAGGCCGGGCGGTGGACGATGGCGCGCGCGATACCGACGCGCTGTTGCTGGCCGGTGGACAGGTCGCCGGGGTAGAGGTCGGTCTTGTCCGACAAGGCCACGCGCTCCAGGGCTGAATCCACCCGCTTGACGATCTCGGCCTTGGACAGCCCGAGAATCTGCAGGGGCAAGGCAATGTTGTTGAACACCGTGCGGTCGAACAGCAACTGGTGGTTTTGAAACACCACGCCGATCTGACGGCGCAGGAACGGAATCTGCGCATTGCTGATGGTGGCCAGATCCTGTCCCGCCAGCAGCAGCTTACCGGTGGTCGGGCGCTCCATGGCCAGCAGCAGGCGCAACAAGGTGCTCTTACCGGCGCCGGAATGCCCGGTCACGAACAAAAACTCGCCCCGCCGTACTCGAAAGCTCAGCTCATGCAAGCCCACATGCCCGTTGGCGTAGCGTTTACCGACCTGTTCGAATCGAATCATGAACGCTCCCGCTCGGCAAACAGTGCCTGTACAAAGGGTTCGGCTTCAAAGGTGCGCAGGTCGTCGATGCCTTCACCGACGCCGATATAACGAATCGGCAACCCGAACTGCTTGGCCAGGGCGAAAATCACACCGCCCTTGGCCGTGCCGTCGAGCTTAGTCAATGCCAGGCCGGTCAGTTGCACCGTCTGGTTGAATTGTTTGGCCTGACTGATGGCGTTCTGCCCGGTACCGGCGTCCAGCACCAGCAGCACCTCATGCGGGGCGTCGGCGTCGAGCTTGCCGATCACGCGGCGGACTTTCTTCAGCTCTTCCATCAAATTGTCTTTGGTGTGCAGGCGGCCGGCGGTGTCGGCGATCAACACATCGATGTTCCGGGCCTTGGCGGCCTGCACGGCATCGAAAATCACCGACGCGGAGTCGGCACCGGTGTGCTGGGCGATCACCGGGATCTTGTTGCGCTCGCCCCACACCTGCAGTTGCTCAACGGCAGCGGCACGGAAGGTGTCGCCGGCGGCGAGCATGACTTTCTTGCCTTCGGACTGCAGTTTTTTCGCCAGCTTGCCGATGGTGGTGGTCTTGCCGGCGCCGTTGACGCCTACCACCAGGATCACGAACGGCTTCTTCGGGGTGATCACCAGCGGCGCTTCAACGGGTTTAAGCATGGCGGCCAGCTCGGCCTGCAAGGATTTGTACAACGCGTCGGCGTCGGTCAGCTGCTTGCGGGCGACTTTCTGGGTCAGGCTCTGGATGATCACGGCGGTTGCTTCGACGCCTACGTCTGCGGTGAGCAGGCGGGTTTCGATGTCTTCCAGCAGCTCGTCATCGATGGTCTTCTTGCCGAGGAACAGGCTGGCCATGCCCTCGCCGATACTGGCGCTGGTTTTGCTCAGACCTTGCTTGAGACGGGTGAAAAAGCCGGTTTTGCTGGTTTCAGCGGCCGGCTCTTCGATGACGGCAGGCGCGGGGGCCTCGACGGCGGGTGGCGTCTGCACGACTGTCGCTACGGGTTCAACCACCGTAGGAATAGGCGGCGCTACGTGCTCAACCTGCACATCTTCAACCAGCGCTACCGGCTCTTCAGCCATCGGCAGTGGCGGCCACGGCTTGTGCTCTGGCTCTGGCTCTGGCTCTGGCTCTGGCTCTGGCTCGACCGCAGGCTGCAGCACCGGCTCGGCCATCGGCAACACCGTCGGCGCCGGTGTTTCGGCTACCGGCTCGGCTTCTACTATAGGCTCAGGGATAGGTTCAGGTTGAACCTGTGGCTGTTCGACGACGGTTTCCTGCGGCTTTTTGCGCAGCCATCCGAACAGGCCTTTCTTCTCGCCAGCCGCAGCTGGGGTCTTCTTGTCGTCGTTGGAACCAAACATGGAGACGGCTATCTCAAGGTAGCGACGCGCCAGCAGGCGCTTCGGTAAATAAAATTCGATGCGTAACAGACTGTTTTTTAGCCAGCTCGTTCATGCGCAACATTTTGAAGGCCAAAATAGAGCCTCAACAAGACAGCCGCAGTGGCCGCCCCTAAGTCGGATCGGTATCCTAGCACCTCCTCGCCCGCCGACGCTAAGACCAAGCGGGCAGTCCAACAGGTTAAAAAACGAATGAATGCTCTAGCCCGCCGCGCCGCAGGCCTGCTGCTCAGCACAGTTTGTCTGCCCCTTTCAGCTTTGGCTGCCGACCCACAACCCACCCACGAATTCACCCTCGACAACGGCCTCAAGGTGGTCGTGCGCGAAGATCATCGCGCGCCGGTGGTGGTTTCCCAGGTCTGGTACAAGGTCGGCTCGAGCTACGAAACCCCGGGCCAGACCGGTTTGTCCCATGCCCTGGAACATATGATGTTCAAAGGCAGCGCCAAGGTCGGCCCCGGCGAAGCCTCGCTGATCCTGCGCGACCTGGGCGCTGAAGAAAACGCCTTCACCAGTGACGACTACACCGCTTATTACCAGGTGCTGGCCCGCGACCGCCTGGGCGTGGCCTTCGAGCTGGAAGCCGACCGCATGGCCAGCCTGCGCCTGCCGGCCGATGAGTTCAGCCGCGAAATCGAGGTAATCAAGGAAGAGCGCCGCCTGCGCACCGACGACAACCCGATGTCCAAGGCCTATGAACGCTTCAAGGCCATGGCCTTCCCGGCCAGCGGCTATCACACGCCCACCATCGGCTGGATGGCTGACCTTGAGCGCATGAAGGTCGAGGAACTGCGCCACTGGTACCAGGCCTGGTACGTGCCGAACAACGCGACCCTGGTGGTGGTCGGCGACGTCACGCCGGACGAGGTGAAAAACCTGGCCCAGCGCTACTTCGGCCCGATCCCCAAGCGTGACGTCCCGCCAGCCAAGGTCCCGAAGGAGCTGGCCGAGCCCGGCGAGCGCCTGCTGACCCTGCATGTTCAAACCCAGCTGCCCAGCGTATTCCTCGGTTTCAACGTGCCGAGCCTGGCCACTGCCGAGGACAAGCGCTCGGTACAAGCCCTGCGCCTGATCTCGGCCCTGCTCGACGGCGGTTACAGCGCGCGTATCTCCGAGCAGTTGGAGCGGGGTGAAGAACTCGTCTCCGCCGCGTCCACCGATTATGACGCCTTCACCCGCGGCGACACGCTGTTCATGCTGACCGCCACGCCCAACCAGCAAAAGAAAAAAACCGTCGCCCAAGCCGAAGCCGGCCTGTGGCGCCTGCTGGAAGAACTCAAGGCCAAGCCGCCAACCGTCGAAGAGCTGGAACGCATCCGCGCCCAGGTGATTGCGGGCGTGGTCTACCAGCGCGACTCCATCACCGCCCAGGCCACGGCAATCGGCTCGCTGGAGACCGTCGGCCTGTCCTGGAAGTTGATGGACACCGAGCTTGCCGACCTGCAAAGCGTGACCCCGGAAGATATCCAAAAAGCTGCACGCACCTATTTCACCCGCGAACGTCTGAGCGTCGCCCATGTTTTGCCTGAGGAGACCGCTCATGAGTGACCGCAAGAGCAACCGCCTGATTCTGCCCGGCCTGATCGCCGTCACCTTGATCGCGGCCGGTGCCGTGTACCTGTTGCGCCCGAGCGAGTCGGTCGCCAGCCAGGCGCTGGACAAGGCCCAAACGGCCAACACACTGCAATCGCTGGCTGAACTGGACGGCAAGGCGCCGACCAACCGCAAGCTCGACGTGCAAACCTGGAACACCGCCGAAGGCGCAAAGGTGCTGTTCGTCGAAGCCCATGAACTGCCGATGTTCGACGTGCGTATCCTGTTCGCCGCCGGCAGCAGCCAGGACGGCGATGTGCCGGGCCTGGCCGTGATGACCAACGCCATGCTCAACGAAGGCGTGCCGGGCAAGGACGTCAGCCAGATCGCCAGCGGCTTTGAAGGCCTGGGGGCCGACTTTGGCAATGGCGCCTATCGCGATATGGCCCTGGTGTCCCTGCGCAGCTTGAGCGACAGCGACAAACGCGATGCCGCACTCGCGCTGTTCGATGACGTGATCGGCAAGCCGACCTTCCCGGCCGACTCACTGGCACGCATCAAGAATCAGATCCTGGCCGGCTTCGAATACCAGAAACAGAATCCCGCCAAGCTGGCCAGCATCGAGCTGTTCAAGCGCCTGTACGGCGACCATCCGTATGCCCACCCAAGCGAAGGCACGCCTGAAAGCGTGCCGGCGATTACCGTGCAACAGTTGCAGGCATTCCACGCCAAGGCTTATGCGGCAGGCAATGCAGTGATCGCGGTGGTGGGCGACCTGACCCGCGCCGAAGCCGAAGCCATGACCGCCAAGGTCTCTACCGCGTTGCCCAAGGGCCCGGCCCTGGCGAAGATTGCCCAGCCAACCGAGCCAAAGGCCGGCCTGAGCCGCATCGAGTTTCCCTCCAAGCAGACCCACCTGCTGTTTGCCCAGTTGGGCATCGATCGCGCCGACCCGGACTACGCTGCACTGTCCCTGGGCAACCAGATTCTGGGCGGCGGCGGTTTCGGCACACGGTTGATGAGCGAAGTGCGTGAAAAACGCGGCCTCACCTACGGCGTGTACTCCGGCTTCTCGCCGATGCAGGTGCGCGGCCCGTTCATGATCAACCTGCAGACCCGCGCCGAAATGAGCGGCGGCACGTTGCGCCTGGTCGAAGACGTCGTGGCCGACTACCTCAAGACCGGCCCCACCCAGAAGGAGCTGGATGATGCCAAGCGCGAACTGGCCGGCAGCTTCCCGCTGTCCACCGCGAGCAACGCCGATATCGTCGGGCAGCTTGGCGCCATGGGTTTCTATAACCTGCCGCTGAGCTATCTGGAGGATTTCATGAAACAATCCCAGGCCCTGACCGTGGAGCAGGTCAAGGCTGCAATGAACAAACACTTGAGCGCCGACAAGATGGTCATCGTGACCGCCGGCCCGACGATTGCGCAAAAGCCACTACCGCCCCCCACTGATAAACCTGCCGAGCAGCCGCTCGGGGTTCCGGAGCATTAATGGCCAGTTCATCTCGCCCGAAAAAACCTGTCCACAACGTACATAACGGTGTGGGCCAACTGCGCATCATTGGCGGTGAATGGGGCAGCCGCAAGCTGAGCTTCCCCGATGTCGTGGGCCTGCGCCCGACGCCAGATCGCGTGCGCGAAACCTTGTTCAACTGGCTTGCGCCCTACATCGGCGGCGCCAAGGTGCTCGACCCGTTTGCGGGCAGTGGCGCGCTGTTCCTGGAGGCGCTGTCCCGTGGCGCCTCCCAGGCCCAGGCGCTGGATGCGAGCAATGTGGCGGTGTCCAGCCTCAAGGAACACCTGGGCACGTTGCGCTGCACCAACGGCCAGGTTCAGACCGCCGACGCCTTGCGCTACCTGGAAACCCAGGCGGCCAGCGAATACGACGTGGTGTTCCTCGACCCACCGTTCAACCAGAACCTGCTGCCGACCGTGTGTGCATTGCTGGAAGAACGCCAATGGTTGGCGCCGGATGCGTGGGTCTACACTGAAAGCGAGACGGCGCCGTCGACGCTCGGCCTGCCGGGGAGCTGGCGCTTGCACCGTGAGCAGAAGTCCGGGCGGGTTTATTACGCGTTGTGGCACCGCACCCTGTAGGAGCGAGCTTGTCAGGCAGCGAGTATTTCATGACGGCATCTGTGGACCGCTTCACCCCCGCCTTCGGCCTCGGCAACCCCCATCTGCAAACGCTGTGGGGGCCGCTATGGCGTCCCACCACGCATATCGAGCGTCAGCGCGAACGCCTGTGGCTGGAAGACGGCGACTTTCTGGACCTCGACTGGCACGGCCCACATGACGTGCACGCGCCTGTGGTGCTGGTGCTGCACGGGCTGACCGGCTCGTCCAACTCGCCCTACGTCGCCGGCCTGCAAAAGGCGCTCGCGGCCCAAGGCTGGGCCAGCGCAGCCTTGAACTGGCGCGGTTGCTCAGGCGAGCCGAATTTGTTGGCCCGCAGCTACCATTCCGGTGCCAGCGAAGATCTGGCGGCAGCGATTGCCCATCTGCGTGCCAAGCGGCCGTTGGCGCCTTTATATGCGGTGGGTTATTCCTTGGGCGGCAACGTATTGCTCAAGCACCTGGGGGAAACCGGCGACGCCTCCGGGCTGCAAGGCGCGGCGGCGGTATCGGTGCCGTTTCGCCTGGATCAATGCGCGGACCGTATCGGGATTGGCTTTTCGCGGGTGTATCAGAAGCACTTTATGCGCGAGATGCTGGCTTATATCCGCGTCAAGCAACGCCAGTTTTTGCAGGACGGCCGACAAGACGGGCTCAACACCCTGGAGGCGTTGGGTTCGCTTGAGAAAATGCGCACGTTCTGGGATTTCGATGGCCGGGTCACCGCGCCGCTGCACGGTTTCCTCAGCGCCGAGGATTACTACCGCCGCGCCTCGAGTCGCTATTACCTGGGCGCTATCCGCACGCCAACGTTGATTATCCAGGCGGCGGATGACCCGTTCGTGTTTGCCCACAGTTTGCCCGAAGCCAGTGAGCTATCAGACTGTACCGAGTTCGAGCTGACGGACAAGGGCGGGCATGTGGGGTTTGTAGAGGGTTCGCTGAAACGCCCCGGCTACTACCTGGAACGCCGCATCCCCCAATGGCTACTGGCACAACACGGATAAAAATGTGGGAGGTCCCACTAAGTCTTCGACGTAGCGCTGTCGCGCATCAAACTGGTTCATCGTAAGGTTGAAGAACGCGTGCGGGGCAAAGGCCGTAGCCAACACTGGTGTGACAGCACCCGAGTGGGAGAGTGGCCTGCACGGTATCGGCGTGGAGTCAATGTCGGCACAGCAAAGCTGTGACCACGTATAAGAGAGTGAATCCGCTCGCCACCGTGTACCCCGCCCGCGTCGTTCAATCCTGCGAGGAATTGTCATGACGCGCAAGAACCAAAAGCGTTTTGAGGTTATCCATCCGGACTGCGCTGCCGTTGATGTGGGCGGCAGTGAGCATTTGGCCGCTGTTGATCCGACCAAATGCGATGATCCGGTTAAGCGGTTTTCAACCTTCACCGATGATTTGCATGCCATGGCCGATTGGTTTGAATCCATGGGCGTCAAGGTGGTGGCGATGGAGGCGACTGGAGTTTATTGGATCCCGCTCTTTGAAATACTCGATAGACGAGGGTTTGAAGTCTATCTCGTGAATTCCCGTGCGACTCGGCAAATAACCGGTCGCAAGTCCGACGTACTGGATTGTCAGTGGATCCTTCAGCTCATGACGCACGGTCTGCTGCGAGGCGCTTTTCGACCCTCGGACGATGTGTGTTCATTGCGCTCATTGGTCCGTCAGCGTGGCAATAAGGTCCGTGACCAAGCCAAGGCCCTTAACCGGATGCAAAAGGCTTTGGTCCAGATGAACATCCAACTGGCTCAAGTCATCAGCAACATTGCCGGGGTGACAGGCATGAGTATTTTGCGGGCAATCGTTGATGGAGAACGTGACCCCGAAGTACTTGCCATGCTCAGAGACAAGCGCGTCAAAGCCGACCAGGCCACTGTCGCCCGAAGTTTGCGGGGTAACTGGCGAGCTGAGCATTTGCATGCACTGAGTCAGGAACTGGCGGCTTACGACTTCCTTGAAAAACA
The DNA here is from genome assembly GCF_003851705.1 of Pseudomonas sp. R2-37-08W. Taxonomy (NCBI): domain Bacteria; kingdom Pseudomonadati; phylum Pseudomonadota; class Gammaproteobacteria; order Pseudomonadales; family Pseudomonadaceae; genus Pseudomonas; species Pseudomonas sp. R2-37-08W. Next base: position 5,470,694 of record NZ_CP027728.1, read on the forward strand.
GATTGGTGAATGCGATCAAGCTATTGCTTTTGCGCTTGAGCGGTTGCCTGCTCTTCAAGACGATGTCGTGCTCCCAGCTAAAACGCTGCGCAACCCACACCGCTCCACTGAGCAGCAATTGACCCTGCACCGAGCGCTGAATAAGGTGATGGGGGTGGATTTAACCGCAATTCCTACCATCGGCATCGATACGGCTTTGGTTTTGGCCAGCGAATTGGGATCGGACTTGTCACGGTTTCCGACCTCACAGCACTTCTGTTCCTGGCTGGGCCTCGCGCCGCCAACGCGAATTTCGGGAGGAAAACCCTTGCCCGGGAAATCTCTAAAAGTGATTAACCGAGCTGCACAGGCTTTAAAGCAAGCCGCTTCTATCGCACGCAATGATAAAAGCTTTATCGGAGCAAGCCATCGGGCGCGCCTAACCCGAATGGATACCTGCTGCGCAATCAAGGCGACAGCGCATCAACTGGCCCGGCTGATTTACGCGATGCTGACTAAAGGTCAACCGTACGTTGAAAAAGGAATCGAGGAGTTTGAAGAAAAAAGCCGTGACCGGCAGATGCGCGCCTTGGAGCGCAAGGCGCGTAAGTTGGGAATGCAGCTGGTTAAAGCGGCTTGAAATTAAGAGCAAAAACAATGAGTTATTTTTTGTTTGATAAGAGGGGGGCTTGCCCTAATGCCAGTCAGTTAAGGACGAACACTGTACCTGTGGCGAGGGAGCTTGCTCCCGCTGGGCCGCGAAGCGGCCCCAAAAATGGGACTGCTGCGCAGTCCAGCGGGAGCAAGCTCCCTCGCCACAGGTTACTTTTTACCCTTTCTACTTCTTAACTGACTGGCATTAGGGCTTGCCCCCGATTGCAGTGGATCAGCTAAAGATAAGCTAGCTGATACTCCGCTATCGGGGGCAAGCCCCCTCCCACATTTTGATTGGGTTCGCAGGCCGATTGCTCAGTCGCCAGTGGCAATTTCCCGCGCTGGATCCGTAATCCACTCACTCCAAGATCCCGCATACAACTTGCCCAACGGGTACCCCGCCAAGCTCAACGCAAACAGGTTATGGCACGCCGTCACACCCGAACCGCAATACGCCACCAGCTCATCCGGCGACCGGCCCTGCAACTGCGCAGCAAAACGCTGTTTGAGCTGCTCAGCCGGCAAAAAGCGCCCATCACTGCCCAGGCTTTCATTGAAGGCCGCGCATTGAGCGCCTGGAATATGCCCGGCGATCGGGTCGATTGGCTCCACATCGCCACGAAAACGCGCCTGGGCGCGAGCATCGATCAACGTCATGCCCGGTTCGCCCAGGCGTTTCTGTAACTGCTCGGCATCGAGCACCAATCGATTATCCGGCGTACCGGCAAACGTGCCTGGTTCAATCACCGGCGCATCCAGGCTCAATGGGAAGCCCGCCGCGTGCCACGCCTTGAGGCCGCCATCCAGGATAAACACACCCTCGCGCTTGCCGAGCCAGGCCAGCAACCACCATGCCCGAGCCGCAAAGGCCCCTGGGCCGTCGTCATACAGCACCACGTCGGTATCAGCGCTGATGCCCCACGCCTGCAATTGCTGAATGAAGGCGTGCGCCGCGGGCAGCGGGTGACGGCCGGTCACGCCCTTGATCACCGGGCCGCTGAGATGGCGCTCCAGGTCGGCATATTGCGCCCCTTCGATATGCCCTTCGGCATAGCTGCACAGGCCGTAATCCGGGTCTTCCAGGGCGAAACGGCAATCGAGGATCACCAGCCCGGCCGACGTTTGGCGCTCGGCTAATGCCTGGGGGCTGATCAGTTGGGCAAGCGGCATGACTGACTCCTGTGCATACAAAGGGGAAAGGTCTTACTTCACTTCTTCCAATGCCTGGTTCAATGGCACGTAAAACTCTTTGAACAACCCATCCACCGCCGTTTTTGCCTGAGGCGTGACAAACCCCGCCTCCAGCACCAGCACCTGATAGACCCCACGTTTTATCGCTTCGGCGCTCAAATGAGTGGAATTTTCATTGGTGGTGCACAGGAAACGCACCCACGAGGTCAGGATGATCCAGGCATTGAGGGTCAGGGCCTCGGTTTGCACCGGGTCCATCGTGAGGATGCCGGCGTCGACAAAGCCCTGGTAGATTGCCCCGCCCTGGATCAGGCAGCGCTGGGAGAACCGCCGATAGCCCGTGGCCAGCTCGGGGTCGCTTTCCAATAAATGTTCGAGGTCGCGGTGCAGGAAGCGGTAGCGCCACATGCCGGCCAGTACCGCCTGCAGGTAAAAGCGCTTGTCTTCCACCACCATCGCCCGCCCCTGAGGCGGGCGTAGGAAACTGTCCACCAGCGCTTCGTATTCACGGAACAGCACGGCGATAATCGCCTGCTTATTGGGGAAGTGGTAGTACAGGTTGCCCGGGGAAATTTCCATATGGGCAGCGATATGGTTGGTGCTGACACTGCGCTCGCCCTGCTGGTTAAAAAGCTCCAGGCTGGTTTGCACAATTCGCTCGCTGGTCTTTACTCGTGGTGCCATAGGGCTCAGCTTCCAAACACATGATGAGGCATCTTACGGCCTATCCGGGTCAGGATAAATCTGGTTGTTACTGCAATGTTATTTGACAATTTAGAGTAATGACTCTAAAAATCCAGGCAGACCTATAACAACCGGGACCGCGCCATGTCTGCCAACGTTGCCTACCTGCAGCAATCCCAGGCGCTGGATCAACTCCAGATCCTGTTCGACGCCCAACGTCGCGCCTATGCCGCCAACCCGATGCCGCCGGCCGCGCAACGCCAGCAATGGCTCAAGGCCCTGCGCGATGTGCTCAGCGATGAACGCCAGGCGCTGATCAATGCGATCAGCCAGGACTTCAGCCATCGCAGCGCGGACGAAACCCTGTTCGCCGAACTGATGCCCAGCCTGCACGGCATTCACTACGCGAGTAAACACCTCAAAGGCTGGATGAAACCTTCTCGGCGTGCTGTAGGCATTGCCTTTCAGCCCGCGTCGGCCAAAGTCATTTACCAACCGCTGGGTGTGGTCGGCGTCATCGTGCCGTGGAACTACCCGCTGTACCTGGCTATCGGTCCGCTGGTCGGCGCCTTGGCCGCCGGCAACCGGGTAATGCTCAAGCTCAGCGAATCCACGCCGGCCACCGGCGAACTGCTCAAGGCATTGCTGGCAAAAATCTTCCCCGAGGACCTGGTGTGCGTGGTGCTCGGCGAAGCTGACGTCGGCGTGGCGTTTTCCAGGTTGCGTTTCGATCATCTGCTGTTCACCGGCGCCACCAGCATCGGCAGGCATGTGATGCGGGCCGCCGCCGAACACCTCACCCCGGTCACCCTGGAGTTGGGCGGCAAATCGCCGGCCATTGTTTCCGCCGATGTGCCGCTCAAGGACGCCGCCGAACGTATCGCCTTCGGCAAGGCCTTGAACGCCGGCCAAACCTGCGTGGCGCCCGACTATGTGCTGGTGCCGGAGGAACGTGTGGACGATTTTGTCGAGGCTTACGCCAACGCGATTCGCGGGTTTTATCCGACCCTGGCCGACAACCCGGACTACACCGCCATCATCAACGAGCGGCAACTGGCCAGGCTCAATGCCTACGCCAAGGATGCCACCGACAAGGGCGCCACCCTGATTCCGCTTTACGACCTGGGCCAGGCACGCCGTATGGCCCATAGCCTGTTGCTGAATGTGAGCGACGACATGACGGTCATGCAGGACGAGATCTTTGGTCCGCTATTACCGATCGTGCCCTATCGCGGCATCGACCAGGCCTTTGCCTACATCAACCAACGCCCTCGCCCGCTGGCCCTGTATTACTTCGGCTACAACAAACGCGAACAGGACCGTGTGCTCCACGAGACCCACTCCGGCGGCGTGTGCCTGAACGACACCCTGCTGCACGTGGCCCAGGACGACATGCCATTCGGCGGCATCGGCCCCTCTGGCATGGGCCACTACCACGGCCACGAAGGTTTCCTGACGTTCAGCAAGGCCAAGGGCGTGCTGGTCAAACAGCGTTTGAACGCGGCGAAGCTGATCTACCCGCCCTACGGGAAGACCATCCAGAAGTTGATCCAGAAGCTGTTTATCCGCTGATAACCTCACCTGCGGGACAAAAAAACAATGAACCCCAGCCTGACTGAAACACCTGCGCTGTCGCGGCGCAGCGTCTTGAAAATCGGCCTGTGCGCCAGCGCGTTCCTGGCCACCGCCGGGCTGGGGGCGAGCCTCAGCGGCTGCTCGAGCAGCACGCCGGCCAGCGGCTTTGCGCTGTTGCGGACCAGTGACCTGCCATTTTTGCGCGCGGTCATCCCGGTACTGCTGGAAGGCGCAGCCAGCGCCCAGGCCGTCAGCGCCGGGATTGAAGACACCCTGAAAAAGCTCGACTACAGCCTGCAGCACCTGTCACCCGAGATGTTCAAGCTCACCCAGCAGCTGTTCGATGTGCTCGGCATGGGCATTACCCGAGGCCCCCTGACGGGTATCTGGGGCAGCTGGGAAAACGCCAGCGCGGAGCATATCCGCAACTTCCTGCAGCGTTGGGAAAACAGCTACCTGAACCTGCTGCGCATGGGCCAGGGCTCGCTGCTCAAGCTGGTGACCATGGCCTGGTACTTCCGGCCCGAGTCATGGGCTCATTGCGGCTATCCCGGCCCGCCGAAAATCTGATTTGCATCCCCAACAATAAAAACCAGAGACGAACCTGATGCCCGTACCCGATCTATTCCGCGACGGCATGGCCCGCGGCTGGAAAACCCACAACGGCGCCGCCCTCGACAGCGACCTGACCCTGGAAGCCGACGTAGCCATCATCGGCAGCGGCGCCGGTGGCGGCACCACCGCCGAAATCCTCAGCGCCGCTGGCTACAAGGTGCTGTTGATCGAAGAAGGCCCACTCAAGACCAGCAGCGATTTCAAGCTGCTGGAAGACGAAGCCTATGCCAGCCTGTACCAGGAAGGAATCGGCCGCATGAGCAAGGACGGTGCGATTACCATCCTGCAGGGCCGGGCGGTGGGCGGCACGACGCTGATCAACTGGACCTCCAGCTTCCGCACACCGGATGCCACCCTCGCCCATTGGGCCAGCGACTACGCGGTGAAGGGCCATAGCAGCGCCGAGATGGCGCCGTGGTTCGAGACCATGGAGCAGCGCCTGGGCATCGCGCCATGGGCCTTGCCGCCCAATGCCAACAACGACGTGATCCGCAAAGGCTGCGAAAAGCTCGGCTACAGCTGGCACGTGATCCCGCGCAATGTGCGCGGTTGCTTCAACCTGGGTTATTGCGGCATGGGCTGCCCGGTCAATGCCAAGCAATCGATGCTGGTGACCACCATCCCCGCCACGCTGGAGAAAGGCGGCGAGCTGCTCTACCTGGTTCGCGCCGAGCGCCTCAAATACAGCGGCGACATGATCAGCAGCCTGGAATGCGTGGCCATGGATGAGCGCTGCGTGGCGCCTACCGGCCGCAAGATCACCGTGAAGGCCAAACACTACGTACTCGCGGGCGGCGGCATCAACAGCCCGGCATTGCTGATGCGCTCCGGCGCGCCCGACCCGCATTCGCGCCTGGGCAAACGCACCTTCCTGCACCTGGTGAATTTCTCCGCCGGGTTGTTCGACGAGGTGATCAACCCGTTCTACGGTGCGCCACAGTCGATCTATTCCGACCACTTCCAGTGGCAGGACGGCACCACCGGTAAAATGTCCTACAAACTAGAAGCTCCGCCCCTGCATCCAGGGCTGGCCACCACCCTGTTCGGCGGCTACGGCGCGCAGAACGCCTTGGACATGAGCCAATTGCCCCACACCCACGCCATGCTCGCACTACTGCGAGACGGCTTTCACCCCGACAGCCCTGGCGGCGCAGTGGAATTACGCGGTGACGGTACGCCGGTGCTCGACTATCAGGTCTCGCCCTATGCCTGGGACGGCCTGCGCCGGGCCTTCCACAGCATGGCCGAGATTCAGTTCGCGGCGGGCGCCAAATCGGTCAAGCCCCTGCATCACGACGCCCGGTACGTGAATAACCTGGCAGACGCACGTAGTTTGATCGACGGTTTGAGCCTCGAGCTGCATCGCACCACCCTGGGCAGCGCCCATGTGATGGGCGGTTGTGCCATGGGCGAAGACCCGAAAAACGCAGTGGCCGATAGCCTCGGGCGCCATCACCAACTGCGCAACCTGTCGATTCACGACGGCTCTCTGTTCCCCACCAGCATTGGGGCAAATCCCCAATTGTCGGTGTATGGATTGACTGCCCAACTGGCGTCGGCTTTGTCCGAACGTCTGAAAACAGCGTGAAAAATCGCAGGATCCACGGCATCTATCTACATAAGTCGACTTGGCCGACCGGGATGGCTGCGATACCATCCGGTTCCCCAACGGACTCCGCCAGGACGACGCGATGAACCGAGTGTTGTACCCAGGTACCTTCGACCCGATTACCAAAGGCCATGGCGATCTGGTCGAACGTGCCTCTCGCCTGTTCGACCATGTGATCATCGCGGTTGCCGCCAGCCCCAAGAAAAACCCGCTGTTCCCGCTGGAACAACGCGTGGAGCTGGCCCGTGAGGTCACCAAGCACCTGCCTAACGTAGAAGTGGTGGGCTTTGCGACGCTGCTGGCGCATTTTGCCAAGGAGCAGAACGCCAATGTGTTCCTGCGTGGCCTGCGCGCGGTGTCGGATTTCGAATATGAATTCCAGCTGGCCAACATGAACCGCCAACTGGCGCCGGACGTGGAAAGCCTGTTTCTGACGCCGTCGGAACGTTACTCGTTCATTTCCTCGACGTTGGTGCGCGAAATCGCTGCTTTGGGCGGAGATATCACCAAGTTCGTGCATCCGGCCGTTGCGGACGCGCTGACGCTGCGCTTCAAGAAGTAACACCGCTCAACCGGCGCCCGCTCGCGCTGCGGGCGCCAATGCGGCACAATTGCGCGCATTAGTTTTCAGATGCCTTGGCTGACGGCCCTGGCAGGAGTTTTCATGTCCCTGATCATCACCGACGATTGCATCAATTGCGACGTCTGCGAACCCGAGTGCCCGAACGCTGCGATTTCCCAGGGCGAAGAGATCTACGTGATCGACCCCAACCTGTGCACCCAGTGCGTCGGCCACTACGACGAGCCCCAATGCCAGCAGGTGTGCCCGGTGGATTGCATTCCATTGGATGAAGCCCATCCGGAAACGGAAGAGCAGTTGATGGAGAAGTACCGGAAGATTACCGGTAAGGCTTGAGGCTATTCAGCGCCTGTAAGGGCCTCATCGGGGGCAGTCGAATCGTCGCACCGCCCCTCCCACATTTGAAATGCGTTCACATGTGGGAGGGGGCTTGCCCCCGATGGCGATATCAGCCATCACACACCCATCAGCTCTGACACTTGGGACAAAACACACTCGCCCGCTGCCCCAGCACCACATTGCGCAACTCGGTCCCGCAGACCTTGCACGCCGCGCCGCCCCGGCCATAAACGAACAACTCCTGCTGGAAATACCCCGGCTGCCCATCGCCACCGATAAAGTCGCGCAACGTGGTACCGCCGCGCTCGATGGCTGCCGCCAGCACGCGCTTGATCTCGATCGCCAGCTTCAGATAACGCCCCCGCGATATACCGCCCGCCGCGCGACGCGGATCGATTCCCGCCGCAAACAGCGCTTCCGTCGCATAGATATTGCCCACGCCCACCACCACCGCGTTATCCATGATGAACGGCTTCACCGCCATCGACCGCCCACGGGACAGCTGGAACAAGCGCTCGCCATCAAACAGCGCGGTCAACGGCTCCGGCCCCAGGCGGATCAGCAGCGCGTGGTTGTGCGGGTCCTGGCTCCAGAGCATCGCGCCAAAGCGCCGGGGGTCGGTGTAGCGCAGGGCCAGGCCGGATTCCAGCTCGATATCCACATGTTCATGCTTGGCCGCAGGCATGCCGACTTCAACCAGGCGCAGGTTGCCCGACATGCCCAGGTGGCTGATCAAGGTGCCCACTTCGGCATTGATCAACAGGTACTTGGCGCGCCGCTCCACCAGCACGATGCGCTGCCCGGACAGGCGCACATCGAGGTCTTCCGGGACCGGCCAGCGCAGGCGGCGCTCACGCACCACCACCCGGCTGACGCGCTGGCCCTCCAGGTGAGGGGCAATCCCGCGCCGGGTGGTTTCGACTTCTGGTAACTCAGGCATGTGTACCTCGGGAAGAAAGGCTCAGTGCGCGCCCAGCTCGCGGATCGACAACTTCAGGCTTTCGAAGTCGTAGTCCGACAGGCCCACGTAATCCAGCACCAGGTGGCCGATCGCCTCCCATTCACGGTCGACGGTCTGGTTGCCCAGCACGCGATAGGACGAACAAATGTGCTCGGCCATTTTCAGAATCGCCAGCAGGTTTTTAAGCACCGGGTTACGCGACGACTCATCGCTGAAAATCGCCAGGGCGTTGTGGTGATTGGCGATGGCGTCGGTCACATGCTCCGGCAGGCGCCAGGATTTGGCGGTGTAATAGCCCACCACGGCATGGTTGGTGTTGAACGCGTTGTTCTCGGTGTCGACCACGCGGCAATCCGGGCCGGCATTGGCGTAGCCCTGCTCCAATACCGTCATGTAGTTGGGGAACCGCTTGAGCATCAGCGGTACGCCGCAATCGTGGAACAGGCCCAGGGCATAGGCTTCGTCGACCGCTTGAGCGCCGGTGCGCTTGGCCAGGGTCAGGCAGGTCATGGCCACGTCCTGGGCCGTGTCCCAGAAGCGGTTGAGCGTGACGATGGTGTCATCGCTCATCTCGCCTTTGATCGACAACGCATTGATCAGGTTGATCACCGAACGGCTGCCCAGCAGGTTCACCGCGCGCTGGATCGAGGCGATCTTGTTGCTCAGGCCGTAATACGGCGAGTTGACGATTTTCAGCAGCGCGCCGGACAGGCCCGGGTCCTGGGCGATCAAACGGGCGATCACTTCCAGGTCCGGGTCGGGCATGTACTGTTCCATCTGCAAATCCACCATGATTTGCGGCTGGGGCGGCACGCTGATGCCTTGCAGCACCTGCTGAATCTGTTCGGCGGAAAGCTCTTGGGACATAAGTACACACTCTGGGCTAGGCGGGGATTCTAACCCTTATGCAGACGTGGCCGACACCCACAAACCGAACTGAAACCGGATCAAATGTGGGAGGGGGCTTGCCCCCGATTGCGGTATATCAATGAAAGATGAGCTGACTGATCCATCGCTATCGGGAGCAAGCCCCCTCCCACATGTCCGGCGGCGCCGCCAAGTCATACACAACACGGTATACTCCCGCTCTTTTTTCCGGAGCGACGTCATGTCCCTGCCAAGCCTGCGTCTCAAAGCCAACGCCGATCGTCGTTTGCGCAACGGCCACCTGTGGGTCTACAGCAACGAAATCGACGTGGCCGCCACCCCACTCCACGGCTTCCAGGCAGGTGACCAGGCTATCCTGGAAGCGGCCGGCGGCAAGACCCTCGGCATCGTGGCCATGAGCCCGAACAACCTGATCTGCGCCCGCCTGCTGTCGCGCGACATCAAGTTGCCGCTGGACAAGTCGCTGCTGGTGCACCGCATCAACGTCGCGCTGTCGCTGCGTGATCGCCTGTTCGACAAGCCGTTCTATCGCCTGGTCTACGGTGATTCCGACCTGCTGCCGGGCCTGGTGGTCGACCGTTTCGGCGACATCCTCGTCGTGCAGATCGCCTCGGCGACCATGGAAGCCCATAAAGAAGACGTGATCGCCGCGCTGACCCAAGTGCTCAAGCCGAGCGGCATCCTGTTCAAGAACGACTCCGCCGCGCGCGACGCCGAAGGCCTCAACCGCTACGTCGAAACCGTGTTCGGCCTGGTGCCGGAGTGGGTAGCGCTGGAAGAAAACGGCGTGAAATTCGAAGCCCCGGTGATCCAGGGCCAGAAAACCGGCTGGTTCTACGACCACCGCATGAACCGCGCACGCCTGGCGCCGTATGCCAAGGGCAAGCGCGTACTCGACCTGTACAGCTACATCGGCGGTTGGGGCGTGCAAGCCGCGGCTTTCGGCGCCAGTGAAGTGTTCTGCGTCGACGCCTCCGCTTTCGCCCTCGATGGCGTCGAGCGCAATGCCGCGCTGAACGGCGTCGCCGAGAAAATGACCTGCATCGAAGGCGACGTGTTCGAAGCGCTCAAGGAACTCAAAGCCAGCGAAGAACGCTTCGACGTGATTGTCGCCGACCCACCCGCCTTCATCAAACGCAAGAAAGACATGAAAAACGGCGAAGGCGCCTACCGCCGTCTGAACGAGCAAGCCATGCGCCTGCTCAGCAAGGACGGCATCCTGGTCAGCGCCTCGTGCTCCATGCACCTACCCGAAGACGACCTGCAAAACATCCTGCTGACCAGCGCCCGCCACCTGGACCGCAATATCCAGATGCTCGAACGCGGCGGCCAGGGCCCGGACCATCCGGTGCACCCGGCGATCGTCGAGACGCGCTATATCAAGAGCATTACCTGCCGGTTGTTGCCGAACAGTTAACACCGGAACCTCCCTTGTAGGAGCGAGCTTGCTCGCGAAAAACCAACAGGCGACGCGCGCTGCCTGATAGCGCTGCGTTATCGTTTACGTTTTTCGCGAGCAAGCTCGCTCCTACAGGAAGACGGTGTAGAATCGGGCCTATTCATCGCCAGTCATCCCCCGGCGGGTTTATGAGCTCAAGGCCAATGCGCACGGCGATCCCGTCACGTTTGCGGCAACTTCCGGACACCAGTGCCATTTTTCGGGTGTTCCAGACGTCAATAGAAGCTCACTCCCCTTTGATACCTGATTAGCCGCCCGGAGTGCTCCATGCCAGATTACCGCTCGAAAACATCCACCCACGGCCGCAACATGGCCGGCGCGCGCGCACTGTGGCGTGCCACGGGGATGAAAGATGACGACTTCAAGAAGCCGATCATCGCGATTGCCAACTCGTTCACCCAGTTCGTCCCCGGCCACGTCCACCTCAAGGACCTGGGCCAATTGGTCGCCCGCGAGATCGAACGCGCCGGCGGCGTGGCAAAGGAATTCAACACCATCGCCGTGGACGACGGCATCGCCATGGGCCATGACGGCATGCTGTACTCGCTGCCGAGCCGCGAGATCATCGCCGACTCCGTGGAGTACATGGTCAACGCCCACTGCGCCGACGCCATCGTGTGCATTTCCAACTGCGACAAGATCACCCCCGGCATGCTGATGGCCGCCCTGCGCCTGAACATCCCGGTGATCTTCGTCTCCGGCGGCCCGATGGAAGCCGGCAAGACCAAGCTTGCCTCCCACGGCCTCGACCTGGTCGACGCCATGGTCATCGCCGCCGATTCCAGCGCTTCTGACGAGAAGGTCGCGGAATACGAGCGCAGCGCCTGCCCGACCTGCGGTTCATGCTCCGGCATGTTCACCGCCAACTCGATGAACTGCCTGGTGGAAGCCCTGGGTCTGGCCTTGCCGGGCAACGGTTCGACGCTGGCCACCCACAGCGACCGCGAGCAACTGTTCCTGCAGGCTGGCCGCACCATTGTCGAGCTGTGCAAGCGCTACTACACCGAGAACGATGAGTCGGTATTGCCGCGCAATATCGCCAACTTCAAGGCGTTCGAAAACGCCATGACCCTGGACATCGCCATGGGCGGTTCCACCAACACCATCCTGCACTTGCTGGCTGCCGCCCAGGAAGCCGAGATCGACTTCGACCTGCGCGACATCGACCGCCTGTCCCGTCACGTGCCGCAACTGTGCAAGGTCGCGCCGAACATCCAGAAATACCACATGGAAGACGTGCACCGCGCCGGCGGGATCTTCTCGATCCTGGGCTCCCTGGCCCGTGGCGGCCTGCTGCACACCGACCTGCCGACTGTGCACAGCACGTCCCTCGCCGAAGGCATCGCCAAGTGGGATATCACCCAGACTGACGACGAAGCCGTGCACACCTTCTTCAAGGCAGGCCCTGCAGGCATTCCGACCCAGACCGCGTTCAGCCAGTCGACCCGCTGGGACACCCTGGACGACGACCGTGAAAACGGCTGCATCCGCAGTGTCGAGCACGCCTATTCCCAAGAAGGCGGCCTGGCCGTGCTGTACGGCAACATCGCCCTCGACGGTTGCGTGGTGAAGACTGCCGGTGTGGACGAGTCCATCCATGTGTTCGAAGGCCGCGCCAAGATCTACGAAAGCCAGGACAGCTCGGTGCGCGGCATCCTGGCTGACGAGGTCAAAGAAGGCGACATCGTAATCATCCGCTACGAAGGCCCTAAAGGCGGCCCGGGCATGCAGGAAATGCTCTATCCAACCTCATACCTCAAATCCAAAGGCCTGGGCAAGGCCTGCGCCCTGCTCACCGACGGCCGCTTCTCCGGCGGCACCTCGGGCTTGTCTATCGGCCACGCTTCGCCGGAAGCCGCTGCCGGTGGCGCGATCGGCCTGGTGCAGGATGGTGACAAAGTGCTGATCGACATTCCGAACCGTTCGATCAACCTGTTGATCAGCGATGAAGAACTGGCCGCACGCCGGGTCGAGCAGGACAAGAAAGGCTGGAAGCCGGTGGAGAAGCGCCCGCGCAAAGTCACTACCGCGTTGAAGGCTTACGCCCTGTTGGCGACCAGTGCCGATAAAGGCGCTGTGCGTAACAAGGCGATGCTAGACGGACTGTAAGCCTCGCCCATGAAAATGCCCCGCACTTGGCGGGGCATTTTTTTGCCTGGACAAAACCTCCAGCACACAGAAAATCAAAATGTGGGAGGGGGCTTGCCCCCGATGGCGGCGAGTCAGTCAACACATCATTGACTGTTACACCGCTATCGGGGGCAAGCCCCCTCCCACATTTACCGATGTACACCCGTGATTACTGAATATCCTCCGGCTTGACGATCACCCAGTTCTTGTCCGCCGTCACCGGCAACCCTTCCTTGGCCTGCGCCGCCGCATGCTTGGCCATCATGCCGTTGAGCTGAGTCATGTATTTGTCCTTGCGGTTGATCCACAAATGAATGCCGCCCTTGGCCACGTCCACATCGTGGAACAGCATGTAACCGTCGCTGGTCGGGGTGTCGCCGCCGACGATCACCGGTTTTTTCCACTCGTCGATGTACGTGAGGATCGCCGCGTGTTTGCCGGCCATCCAGGTCGCCGGGGTCCACAGGTACGGCGTGAGTTCCAGGCCAAGGTTGGCCTTCTCGTCGTATTTGCCGGCGGCGATCTGTTTGCGCGCGGTGGTCAGTTCGCCCGTGCTGCGGTCTTTGAGCAGGGTGGTCACGCCGATGACGTTTTCGGGTTTGACGTTGTAGCCGTACTTCGGATCGGCGGCGACCATGCGCACCAGTTCCTCCGAGGCGGCAGTCATCACATACACGTCGATGCCGTTTTCCATCAGCTTGTTGTACAGCTCGGCCTGGCCGGTGAAGACTTTTGGTGGCTGCACTTCGGATTTCTTCACTGCGTCGCCTTCAAAATAGGTGACGGGCACAGGCTTGTCGGAGGCCATCAACTCGTCGACCTGGACCTTGAGTTCCTTGAGGGTGAAGCCGGAAAACACCTGGGCCACCCACGGGTAGCACACCATGTCGTCCACTTCGCAGAGGCGATAGTAGTAGCTGAACAGGCTTTCCTTGTGGTCGGCGGTGTCTTTGAACGGCATCAGCTTGAGCGAAGGGTCGAGGCTGTCGCGGGTGATCAGGCCCTTGTTCTCCATGTACGGCAGCAGGGATTCTTCAAGGTCGTAGCGGTAGCTGGTGTTGTCCATGTCGAACACTGCGAAATTGCCCTTGTTGGCATTGGCAGCGATCATCTCGTTCAATTGTTTGGCGGCAGGCGCCGGCCAGTGTTTCAACTCGGTGGCGGCCAGCGCCTGGCTGGCGAGCCCAAGGCAGAGAGCGGCGGCAAGCAATTTCGGCGCGAGCTTCATAAGCGTTCCTTCCTGAGTGAAAGACATCGACGCTAACAAATCTGTGTGACAGTCCTCGCGTCGAGCACGACGGCCTGCGTCCTGATTCCGCCAACGGCATACGCGGCAGCGTCAAACGCTTATTCCAAAAACGACAGTGACCATTCCATATCGGTATTAAATCAATATATTTCAAGCTGTTAGGCTCTCCGGTTCGCAATCGCAGGCTCACGCGATTGGCTGCCTTCTCAACGGAGCTTCAATGAATCTTCCCCTGATTCTCAACTTACTGGTGTTTGTGGCCCTGTTGCTGGGCCTGGCACAAACCGGCCGTACCCACTGGAGCCTTGCCAAGAAGGTGCTGTTCGCCCTGGTGCTTGGCGTGGTATTCGGTGTGGTGTTGCACGCCATCTATGGTGCCGGCCACCCGGTGCTCAAGGCTTCCATCGGCTGGTTCGACCTGGTCGGCAACGGCTATGTGCAACTGCTGCAAATGATCGTGATTCCGCTGGTGTTCGCCTCGATCCTCAGTGCCGTGGCGCGTCTGCACAACGCCTCGTCCCTGGGCAAGATCAGCTTCCTGACCATCGGCACCCTGCTGTTCACCACCGCGATTGCCGCGCTGATCGGTATCGGCCTGACCAACCTGTTCGGCCTGACCGCCGAAGGCCTGGTCGCCGGCACCCAGGAAATGGCGCGCCTGCAAGTGATCCAGAACGATTACGCGGGCAAGGTCGCCGACCTGAATATCCCGCAATTGCTGCTGTCGTTCGTGCCGGCCAACCCGTTCGCCGACCTGGCCCGGGCCAAACCGACGTCAATCATCAGCGTGGTGATTTTCGCCGCATTCCTGGGGGTTGCCGCGCTGCAACTGCTCAAGGATGACGTGGAAAAAGGCCAGAAAGTGCTCAACGCCATCGACACCCTGCAAGCCTGGGTGATGCGCCTGGTGCGCCTGGTCATGAAGCTGACTCCGTACGGCGTACTGGCGCTGATGACCAAGGTGGTCGCCAGCTCCAACCTGCAGGACATCATCAAGCTCGGCAGTTTCGTCGTGGTGTCGTACCTGGCCCTGGGCCTGATGTTCGTGGTGCACGGCCTGTTGCTGTCGCTGGCCGGCGTCAACCCGCTGCGCTTCTTCCGCAAGGTGTGGCCGGTGCTGACGTTTGCCTTCACCAGCCGCTCCAGCGCCGCCTCGATCCCCTTGAGCATCGAAGCGCAGACCCGTCGCCTGGGCATCCCGCAGTCAATCGCCGGTTTCGCCGCTTCGTTTGGCGCGACCATCGGCCAGAACGGCTGTGCCGGGCTCTATCCTGCGATGTTGGCGGTGATGGTGGCGCCGACTGTCGGCATCAACCCGCTGGATCCACTGTGGATCGCGACCTTGGTAGCCATCGTCACCCTGAGTTCGGCCGGTGTGGCGGGCGTGGGCGGCGGTGCGACCTTCGCGGCACTGATCGTGCTGCCGGCCATGGGCTTGCCGGTGTCACTGGTGGCGCTGCTGATTTCCGTGGAGCCGCTGATTGATATGGGCCGCACGGCGTTGAACGTGAATGGCTCGATGACGGCGGGGGCGATTACCAGCCAGCTCATGGGGCAGACGGATAAAGCGTTGCTCGATGCCGATGAGCATGCTGAGTTGGCGCAGGTCTGATTGGACGCTATCGGGGGCAAGCCCCCTCCCACACTTTGATTTGTGAATACATTCAAATGTGGGAGAGGGCTTGCCCCCGATGCTTTTAGGCTTTTTCCCAAACTTCGAAGTTGTAAGCCGGTTTATCACCTTCGGCTGGGTTCTCCAGATTCGACACCAACTTCCACTGGCGCTGATCAAACTCCGGAAACCACGCATCCCCTTCCGGGCTCAACGCCACCCGCGTCAAGTACAGGCGATCGGCGTGTTCCAGCCCCTGCGCATACAGCTGCGCACCGCCGATCAGCATCAGCTCATCCACGCCCTGCTCCAGTGCCCACGCCTCGGCGCGTTCAACCGCAGCTTCCAGTGACGCAAATACTTGCGCACCTTCAAGCATCAGATCGGTCTGACGGCTGACCACTATATTCAGGCGCCCCGGCAACGGTCGGCCCAGGGAATC
Source organism: Pseudomonas sp. R2-37-08W (assembly GCF_003851705.1). Classification (NCBI taxonomy): domain Bacteria; kingdom Pseudomonadati; phylum Pseudomonadota; class Gammaproteobacteria; order Pseudomonadales; family Pseudomonadaceae; genus Pseudomonas; species Pseudomonas sp. R2-37-08W. The sequence continues at coordinate 5,486,661 of NZ_CP027728.1, forward strand.
CCAGGTCTTGCGCCCCATGATGATCGGCTTGCCCAGGGTGGTAGCCTTGAAATATTTGAAATCCCCCGGCAAATGCCAGGGCATGCTGTTGTCGACGCCGATCACACGGTTTTCACCGAGGGCTGCGATCAGGCTTAGAGGGAGAGTTTTTTTCATGGCGACGAGAATACCAGAGCTGCGAGTCAGCGGTTATGCTCCAACCTCACGAACACAACAGGATGGCGCGTGACTGCACTGAACCCGCTGCACACACTCTGGCTGACCGAAACCGTGCGCCTGCGCGAAGAACACGCCGGCCCCCTGGAAGACCTCGAAGCCAACCGCCTGGCCCGCTCGGCCGGTGGCGACCTGCCAACGCGTATCGCGCAGCGTGCGCTGCACCTGGCAGAACGCGACGGCCTGACCGGCGCGCTCAGTCGCTGGCTGCAAGGCGCGCGCCTGGCCGTGGTACTGCTGGCGATCGTCGCGGTTATCAGCGGCGCCGGCCTGGCGTTTGCCGCGCTGGGCAACGGCATGGCCCCTGTGAATGTGTTCTGGGCCCTGGGCAGCCTGCTCGGCCTGAACCTGATCCTGCTGCTCAGTTGGGCCCTGGGCCTGGTGTTTGCCGGCGAACACAGCGCCAGCCTCGGTCGCCTGTGGCTGTGGCTCAGCGAAAAACTTGCGCGCGACGCCAAGGCCGCGCAGCTGGCCCCGGCACTGCTGCTGTTGTTGCAGCGCCAGAAACTCAACCGCTGGGCGGTCGGTGTGCTGGTCAACAGCCTGTGGTTGCTGGCGTTGCTCAGCGCCCTGCTGGTTTTGCTGATGCTGCTCGCCACCCGGCGTTACGGCTTTGTGTGGGAAACCACCATCCTCGAGGCGGATACCTTCATTGCCGTCACCCAGGCCCTCGGCACCCTGCCCGCCCTGCTCGGCTTCAACGTACCGACGGTCGAGATGATCCGCGCCAGCGGCGACTCCGCACTGAATATCGAAAGCGCCCGCCAGGCCTGGGCCGCCTGGCTAGTGGGAGTGTTGCTGGTCTACGGGGTGCTGCCCCGGCTGGTCCTCGCACTGCTGTGCCTGTGGCGCTGGAAACGTGGGCGCGCGGCCTTGGGCCTGGACCTCACCCAGCCCGGCTACGCCCAACTGCGCGAGCGCCTGATGCCGAGCAGCGAGCGGCTGGGGGTCAACGATGCGGCGCCGGAACAACTGCACCAGGTGGCGGGCGGCGTCAGTGAGCTGCACAGCGACGGCGCGCTGCTGGTCGCCATTGAACTCGACGACCAGCGCCCTTGGCCGCCCAAACTGCCCGGCACGGTCAAGAACGCCGGCATTCTCGACAGCCGTGAATCGCGCAACACACTGCTGGAGCAGCTCACACGGTTCCCGCCCGCGCGCCTGGCCATCGCCTGCGATCCGCGTCGTTCGCCCGACCGTGGCAGCCTGGCGCTGATCGCCGAACTGGCGCGCAGTGCCGCGGCCACACGGGTGTGGCTGCTGCAAGCGCCGCCCGGCCAGGCGCTGGATGCCGAGCGCCTGGGCGACTGGCACAGCGCGCTGCAACAGCTTGAGCTGCCCTTCGCCGACTGCGCACCGTTGAACTGGCTGGAGAGCGGTCATGACTAAACCCCTGAAGCTCGCCGTAGTCGGCCATACCAACGTGGGCAAGACCTCACTGCTGCGCACCCTGACCCGCGATGTCGGCTTTGGCGAAGTCTCCCATCGCCCCAGCACCACGCGGCATGTCGAAGGTGCGCGCTTGTCGGTGGACGGCGAAGCCTTGCTGGAGCTGTACGACACACCCGGCCTGGAAGACGCCATCGCCCTGCTCGATTACCTGGAACGCCTCGACCGCCCCGGCGAACGCCTGGATGGCCCGGCCCGCCTGACGCGGTTTCTGGAAGGCAGCGAAGCGCGCCAACGCTTCGAACAGGAAGCCAAAGTGCTGCGCCAATTGCTGGCCTCGGATGGCGGCCTGTACGTGATCGACGCCCGCGAGCCGGTACTGGCCAAGTACCGCGACGAGCTGCAGGTGCTGGCCAGCTGCGGCAAGCCCTTGCTGCCGGTGCTCAATTTCGTCAGCAGCAGCGAGCACCGCGAACCGGAGTGGCGTGATGCCCTAGCTCGCCTTGGTCTGCACGCGCTGGTGCGCTTCGACAGCGTGGCGCCGCCGGAAGACGGCGAACGGCGATTGTATGAAAGCCTGGCCCTGCTGCTGGAAAACGCACGGCCGCAGTTGGAGCGGTTGATCCTCGATCAGCAAGCCCAACGCCAGGCCCGCCAGCAAAGCGCCGCACGCTTGATCGCCGAATTGTTGATCGACTGTGCAGCCTGCCGGCGCAGCGTAGTAACCGCAGACGAGTCACAGGCGATCAGCGAACTGCGCAAGGCCGTGCGCCAACGCGAACAAAAGTGCGTGGACGCCCTGCTCAAGCTGTTCGGCTTCCGCCCGCAGGACGCCGCCGCCAGCGACCTGCCGCTGCTGGACGGGCGCTGGGGCGACGACCTGTTCAACCCCGAAACCCTCAAGCAACTCGGCGTGCGCGTGGGCGGCGGGATCGCCGCAGGCGCGGCAGCGGGCGCGGGCGTGGATCTGTTGGTCGGCGGCTTGACCCTCGGCGCCGCCGCCATTGCCGGTGCGATTGCCGGTGGCGCGCTGCAGACCGCACGCAGTTATGGCGGCCGCCTGCTCGGCAAAATCAAAGGCCAGCGCGAGCTGACCGTCGACGACAGCGTGCTGCGCCTGCTCGCCCTGCGCCAACGCCAGTTGCTCAAGGCCTTGAACCTGCGCGGTCATGCGGCGATGCACGGCATCAAGGTCGATACGCCCCAGGATAAAACCTGGCGCGAAGGCAAGCTGCCGGACGCCTTGAACAAAGCGCGCGCCTATCCGCAATGGTCATCGCTCAACCCCCACTCCAGGTTGAGCCAGGCCGAGCGTCAGGAGCAAATCGAGGCGCTGGCTCAGCGGTTGGACGAAGCCTGATCCGCCGTTAGCAAGCCGGCCCCCACAGTGCCGTGATATTTCGCTCGGCCATGGCCGGCCCCACACTCATGCCCACACCGGTATGCATCAGCGCAATGCTGATGCCGGCAGCCGCCTGCACAAACGAAAACGGCGCGGGCCCACGCGAGCCATATACGCCCTGCCAACGCTCCAGCACCTGGATCGTGCAGCCCAGGGTCTGCTCGGCCAGTTCGATCAGCCAGTCATCGACCTGCTCGGCGTTGAACGGCGATGCATCGCTGCCGTAATCATGGGAATCGCCGATGATCAGGTCGCCATGGGGCGTAGGGCTGATCAGCAGGTGAATGCCGTGCTCGTGCAGGTGCGGTGCTTCGCGCAGGATCTGCGCCTGCACCCGCGCCGCTTGCGGCAAGTCGGCGAACGCGCCGTAATGCACGCAACTGAGGCCGGTCAACACGGCGTGCTGCAGGTTCAGCTCAAGCGCCGGCCGTGCACGTAGCATTTGCAAGCGGCACACCTGTGGATTGAGCGGGGCAATCGATTCGGCCAGCAGGGTCTGGTAGTCGTGCCCGGAACACACAATGATCTGCTCGCCGCGAAAACGCCCCGCCGTGCTGTGCAACTGGCCCGGCTCGACGTCGCGCACCAGGGTCGAAAAGTGAAATTCCACATTCAGTTCCTGGGCCAGGTAGTTGATCAGCGCCGGGATCGCTTCGCGCGAATACAGTTGCTGATCGTCCTTGCCATGCAGCGCGGCGCGGTGATGGCGGAACTGGCCACCGTACAGATCGTTCAACGCCGTGCCTTGCAGCAATGCCACGTTGTAGCCGTGCTCGCGGGCACGCCCGGCGCAGAAGGCGTCGAGCAGGTGCTCTTCGGCTTCGGTACGGGCGAACAGGTAGGAGCCATTGCGCTTGAGCTGAAAGCCGGCGACCTGCGCCCAGTGTGCCCAGATATCGCGGCTTTGCCGCGCCAGGTCGAGCATCGGCCCCGGCGGTTGGCCAGTGACCAGCGCCTGGCCGAAGTTGCGCACCGAGGCGCCCAGCGGGGTGGCGCTGCGTTCGAAAACCTTGACCTTGAGCCCACGCCTGGCAGCGGCGTAGGCATGGGAGAGGCCGAGGATGCCGGCGCCGACGATCAGCAGATCGCTGTGGTGTGTCATTTAAGTGATGTCCTGTTTGCAAGACCGCTATCGGGGGCAAGCCCCCTCCCACAATTGGATAGCGAACCCAGTCAAATGTGGGAGGGGGCTTGCCCCCGATGAGGCCATCAGCCCTAACGAAAAGCCTACTGCCCCGCCACCTTCTCCGACTTGCCGTCATAGCGCTTGCGCCATTGCGCCAGGATGCTGTCCCGGTTCTTCGAGGCCCAGGCAAAGTCGTTCTTGATCAACCGCTGCTCGTAATCGGCGGGCAATTCGGTCTGCGGCTTGGCAATCCCTGGCTGGGCCAGCACCGCGAAGTTGTCCTTGTACAGCTCCATCGCCGCCGGGCTGGCGGAGAAGTCCGCGAGTTTCCTGGCCGCATCGGCGTGGGCCGTGCCCTTGATCACCGCCGTCGCCTCGATTTCCCAGCCCAGGCCTTCCTTCGGCAGGATGATGTCCAGCGGCGCCCCCTGGCGCTTGAGCTGTACGGCCGGGTATTCAAACGAAATACCGATCGGAAACTCCCCGGACGCCGCCAGCTTGCACGGCTTGGAGCCGGAGTGAACGTACTGGCCGATGTTCTGGTGCAGCTCGTCCATGTACTGCCAGCCCTGCTGCTCACCAAAGGTTTGCAACCAGGCGCTCACGTCCAGAAAGCCGGTACCGGAGGACGCCGGGTTGGGCATCACGATCTTGCCCTTGTACTCAGGCTTGGTCAGGTCCTGCCAACTCACCGGTTTGCTCAGGCCCTGTTTCTCGGCTTCGACGGTATTGAAGCAAATGGTCGCCGCCCACACATCCATGCCGACCCAGGCCGGTGGGTTGGCGGCGTCGCGGTAGTTTTTGCCGATCTTGTCCAGGTCCTTCGGCGCGTAACGATCAAGCATGCCTTGTTGATCGAGGATCGCCAGGCTGGAGGCGGCCAGGCCCCACACCACGTCGGCCTGCGGGCGGTCCTTTTCAGCCAACAGCTTGGCGGTGATGATGCCGGTGGAGTCGCGCACCCACTTGATCTGGATATCCGGGTTGGCCTGCTCGAAGGCCTTTTTGTAGGTCTTCAACTGCTCGGCTTCAAGGGCCGTGTACACGGTCAACTCGGTGTTGGCGAAGGCATTCAGGCTGAATGCGGTGAGTACGGCAGCGACCAGCGCCAGTGGCTTGAACATCGAATACCTCCTTTGAAGGATCATTGCCCGGGCGCGGTCTGGCGCCAGGCTTGGGAGCGGCGCAAGGCACCGCGTGAGGCCCACGCCAGCAGCAGCGAGACGCTGCCTGAGGTGAACAGGATCAGGGTCGACATGGCCGCCGCGCCGCCCACATTGCCGGCATCGTCCATGTTCAATACGGCGACGGCGGCAAGGATGGTGTCGGGGCTGTAGAGAAAGATCGCAGCGGAGACGGTGGTCATCGCCGACACGAACAGGTAACGCAGAATATCCAGCAGCGCCGGCAGGCAGATCGGTACCGTCACTTTCAAGTAATGGCGGTAGAGCGGCGCCTTGAGGGACAACGCGGCGGCTTCGAATTCCGCGTCCAGTTGGCGCAGCGCAGTGGTGGCGGTCATTTGCGCAGTGGTCAGATAGTGAGCAATGGTGCACACCACCAGCAGTGCCATGCTGCCGTAGAACACATGCAGCGGGTTGCCGCCAAGGTTGAAAAAGAACACGTAGCCCAGGCCCAGCACCAGGCCCGGTACCGCCATCGGCACAAAGCTGAGCAGGCGCAGGGCAAGGTTCAGGCCTTGTTGGCCCTTGGTTTTTTCCATCAGGTAGGCGCCGGTGAAGATCAGCGCACTGCCGATCAACGCCGTGCACAGCGCCATGGTCAGGCTGTTGCGATAGGCCAGCCAGCCGCCGCCGGCAGTGTCTTCGAACTGGTAGTGGTTCAAGGACAGCGACAGGTTGTAGGGCCAGAACTTGACCAGCGAGGAATACACCGCCATGCCGAACACCAGCAGCAGCGCCGCGCAGATCAGCAGCACGATAGCCAGGTAGCAGCCGTCCCTGGAACGCGACGGCAGTGGTTGAAATACCTGGGCACGCCCGCTCATGGCGTCGCCGTGACGGCGCCGCAGCCACGCATCCACACCAAAGCTGAACAGCGCCGGCAACAGCAGCACCATGCCGATCAACGCACCGCGGCCGAACTGCTGCTGGCCGACCACCGCCTTGTAGGCTTCCAGCGCCAGCACCTGGTAGTCCCCGCCCACCACCACGGGCACGCCGAAGTCGGTGATGGTCAGGGTGAACACCAGGCAGAACGCCGCGAATACGGCTTGGCGCGTGGCCGGCCAGGTAATGCTGCGAAACGCTCGGGCCGGGCTGGCGCCCATGCTTGAGGCCGCGTCGAACAAGCGCGCATCCGCCAGCGACAAGGCCGACAGCAGAATCATCAGGGCGTGTGGGAAGGTGTAAATCACCTCACCCAGCACAATGCCCCAGAAGCCGTAGATGTTGTCCGAGAGCAACCCGCGCAACAGCCCCTGGTTGCCGAACAGATACACCAGTGCAATGCCCGGCAACATCGATGGCGCCATCAAGGGCAGCAGCGACACGCCGCGCCAGATCACCTTGCCGGGGATCAAGGTGCGCTGCAGCGCGTAGGCAAACAGATAGGCCAGCGGTACGACGATGGCCGCGACGCTCAGGGAAACTTTCAGGCTATTGCCGAGCAACCAGTGGAAGTTGACACTGGTCAGCAGCTCGCGTGCAGCGAGCAACCCGCCACCCTGCCCGGCTTCGCTGCTGAAGCCACGCCAGAAAATCGCCAGCAGCGGCAGCAACACCGCCACGACCAACAGGCCCAGCCACACTAATTTGCCGCCGACCACAAACAGGCGGTCGCCCGTTTCAGCCCGGGAAACAGTACGCGGCAGTGTCATCGCCGTCTCCATGGCCATCTCAGGCAAACACCTGCAAGCTGCGCGGCGGCAGGGCCACCAGAATGTCCTGGGCCCCCAGGCGCGGCATGGCTTCCGGTGCCAGCTCGGCCAGTAGCGGGTGGCCCGGCAACTGCTCTAGCTCAAAACTCATGCGGCAGCGATTGCCCAGGAACGTGATCTCGCGGACTTTGGCCGGGAACAGGTTTTCCTCATGCACCGGCGGGTTCACGCTGATCGCTTCCGGGCGGCAGAACAGCCGCCCGGACTTGGCGATGCCGGCGTCATCGGCCAGTCGCACATTCATCCCACCGACCTGGGCATGGCTGGCGCTGTTGCGGCTGAACGGCAGCCAGTTGCCCTGGCCGACGAACTCCGCCACGAACGGCGTGGCCGGGCGGTCATAGATTTCCTGCGGCGTGGCGTACTGCTCGACCTTGCCGTTGTGCATGACCGCGATGCGGTCGGCCATCAACATGGCCTCGTCCTGGTTGTGGGTGACCATCAGCGTGGTGATGCCCAGGCGGCGCTGGAGTTGGCGCAGCTCGGTACACAGATGCTCGCGCACCCGCGCGTCGAGGGCCGACATGGGTTCATCCAACAGCAATAACGACGGCGCCGGCGCCAGGGCCCGCGCCAGCGCGACACGTTGCTGCTGGCCCCCGGACAACTGGCCGGGAAATTTCTTTTCGCTGCCGAGCAGGCCGACCAATTCGAGCATTTGCCCGACACGCTTGCGCACCTCATCACGGCCGCAGCCGGCGAGGCCGTAGCCGATGTTCGCTTCAACGGTCAGGTTGGGAAACAGCGCGTAGGACTGGAACAAAATGCCGTAGTCCCGCGCCTGGGGCGGCAGCCGGGAAACATCGCGGTCACCCAGGTAAAGTTCGCCGCTGTCCTGGCGCTCAAGCCCGGCGATGCAGCGCAGCAACGTGGTTTTGCCGCAGCCGGACGGGCCCAGCAGGCACACCAGCTCGCCAGCGGCGACGTCCAGGGACACGTTGTCCAACGCGGTAAAGGCGCCGAAGCGTTTCTGGATACCGCGCACCTTCATCGGCGCGCCGGGTTGGGTCAGGGCTGTGTTCATGGTGGCACCTCATCGAACTGATGGGGGCCATGCTAGGGAGGGAATGCGTAGCTGGTGTGGCAGAAAGGCAAAAGGAGGTGATAGTGGTATTGGTGGATTTGTGTAGGATTCATAGGAGTGTGGTGCCTGGTCTACCGCTATCGGGGGCAAGCCCCCTCCCACAGGGGATTTGTGAATACAGGCAAAATGTGGGAGGGGGCTTGCCCCCGATTGGCCCCCAAGGCCGCCACTAACCTCTAGATTGGCGACATCTCCTGCGCCAACCCGAGAAACGCCGCCGGCAGGCGTGCGGCTTTTCTTTCCTTGAGGCAATACAAATACTCGGCAATCTGCGGCGCATTCTCAAGGGTCAGCACACGCAGTTGCGGATCATGGGGCACTTCGTGGCGTGCGATGATGCTGATGCCGATATTGCGCAGCACTGCCTCGCGAATCGACTCACGGCTGCCAATCTCCAGCAACGGCCCGTACCCCACGCCCGCGTTCTTCAGCATCTCTTCCGTCAGCCTGCGGGTGGTAGAACCCGCTTCACGCATCAGCAAGGTATGCCCGATGAGCGCGCTCAACGGTACGTGATCAAGCTTGGCCAACGGGTGATTGCGGTGTACCGCCAACACCAGCGGGTCCGTGCCCAGCACGCGGCGGATCAGACGGGCGTCTTCCACCAACTGCGACGAGGCGGCGACGTCGACGCGGTAGTCGTCCAGCGCTTCGAGCACCTGCTGGGAATTGCCGATTTCCACCGACACCTCCACCTGCGGCAGGCGTTCGCGGAAGGCTTTGACCAGATCCAGAATGTAGTACGGCGCGGTGGCGGCAATCCGTAAGGTGCCCTGGACCTGGCCATTATTGCGCAGGAAAAACTCGATGTCCGCTTCCTGCTGTAACAGCGCCTTGACCATCGGCAACAGCCGAGCGCCTTCATCGCTGACGGTCAGGCGGCGGCCGCCACGGTAGAACAGTTCAACGCCGTAGTGGCTTTCCAGGTTGCGGATCTGGGTAGTGACCGTAGGTTGGCTCAGGCCGAGCTTTTTCGCCGCCTGGGTAATGCTGCCCAGGCGGGCGACCATGAAAAACGCCTTCAGCTCAGCACTCAGCACACCACCCTCTCTTCGTCTATTTGCGCAATAGGCGCAGGCCGTTGAACACCACCAGCAGGCTGACGCCCATGTCGGCGAACACCGCCATCCACATCGTCGCCATGCCCAGGAAGGTGACCGCCAGGAAGATCGCCTTGATCACCAGCGCCAGGGCGATGTTCTGCTTGAGGATACTCGACGTTTGCCTGGAGAGCCGAATGAATGCCGGGATCTTGCGCAGATCATCGTCCATCAGCGCGACATCGGCGGTCTCGATGGCGGTGTCGGTGCCTGCGGCAGCCATGGCAAAGCCGATTTCGGCGCGTGCCAGGGCCGGCGCGTCGTTGATACCGTCGCCGACCATGCCGACGCGGTGGCCTTGGCCGTATAGCGCTTCAATGGCGTGCAGCTTATCGGTGGGCAGCAGGTCGCCCTGGGCCTGGTCGATACCGACCTGGGCGGCAATCGCCTGGGCGGTGTGGGTGTTATCGCCGGTGAGCATCAGGGTCTTGACGCCCAACTCGTGCAATTGCCGGATGGCTTCGCGGCTGCTGTCCTTGACCGTGTCGGCCACGGCGAACAGGGCCAGCGGGCCCGACTTGTCGAGCAGCAGCACCACGGACTTGCCTTGTTTTTCCAGGGCGAAGAGTTTCTCTTCCAGGGCCGGCGAGCACAGCCCGAGGTCTTCCACCAGACGGTGGTTGCCCAGGTGGTAGGTTTCGCCGTTTATGTCTCCGCGCACGCCACGACCGGGCAATGCCGCGAAGTTATCCACAACGTAAGACACCAGGTTTTTATCCAACGCCGCGTTGGCGATCGCCAGGGACACCGGGTGGTCGGAACGGCCGGCCAAACTCGCGGCCAGCGCCGGCGCGCTGTCCTGCACAGTGGCAAACAGCGGCAAGTAGTCGGTTTGCACCGGCTTGCCGTGGGTGATGGTGCCGGTCTTGTCCAGGGCGAGGTAGTTGAGCTTGTAACCGCCCTCCAGGTACACGCCGCCCTTGATCAGAATGCCTTTGCGCGCCGCCGCCGCGAGGCCGCTGACAATCGTCACAGGGGTGGAAATCACCAGGGCGCACGGGCACGCGACCACCAGCAACACCAGGGCGCGGTAGATCCAGTCGAACCAGACGCCGGCCATGAACAGCGGCGGTATGACCGCGACGCCCAAGGCAAACAGGAACACCGCGGGTGTATAGACCTTGGCGAAGCGGTCGACAAAACGCTGGGTCGGCGCCCGGGCGCCCTGGGCCTGCTCCACCGCGTGGATGATCCGCGCCAATGTGGAATTGTTGGCCGCTGCGGTCACCTTGTATTCCAGGGAACCGGCCTGGTTGATCGTACCGGCGAAGACTTTATCGCCCACGGTTTTTTCGATCGGCAGGCTTTCACCGGTGATCGGCGCCTGGTCGATAGTGGACTGACCGGCAGTCACCTCACCGTCCAGGCCAATGCGTTCGCCAGGCTTTACCCGCACGATGGCGCCAAGATCGATACTTTTGACCTCCTGTTCCAGCCATGAACCATCGGCCTGACGCACCGTGGCCTGCTCCGGGGTCATTTGCATCAGACCGCTGATGGCGTTGCGCGCACGGTCCAGGGACTTGGCCTCGATCAACTCGGCCACGGTAAACAGGAACATCACCATCGCCGCTTCCGGCCATTGGCCAATCAGCACGGCGCCGGTCACGGCGATACTCATCAGCGCGTTGATGTTCAGGTTCAGGTTTTTCAGGGCAATCCAGCCCTTTTTGTAGGTGGTGAGGCCACCGCTGAGGATCGAGACCAGCGCCACCAGGGCGATCACCCAGGTCGGCGCCACGCCCGTGAAATGCAGGACTTCCGCGCCCAATGCGCCCACGCCCGAGACTGCCAGCGGCCACCAGTGCTTCTTGGCGGGCGGCGCGGCGGCGGGAGCCCCTTCTTCAATCGGGTCGGCCTGCATGCCGATGGATTTGATGGCGTCGATGATCGGCGCAGTGCTCGGCAAGTCGTGGGTGACGCCGAGGATGCGGTTGATCAGGTTGAATTCCAGCTGCTGCACCCCGGCGAGCTTGCCCAGTTTGTTCTGGATCAGCGTTTGTTCGGTGGGGCAGTCCATCGCTTCGATGCGAAAGGTGCTCAGGCGCGAGCCGGCGGTGGGGGCGTCGCTCAGCTGTACTTTTGCAGGCGCCGGGGTGCCGGAACAGCACCCGCCGCCGTGGTCATGCACCGGCTTGAGCGTTTGCTCGCCGTGATCATGATCATGGTCGTGATCGTGATCGTGCTTATGCGGGGTGTGGAGGGAATCGCTCATGCTGTCGCGTCCGTAGATGTGCCTGTTGCCAAGTAAAGACCCTGTAGCCACTATAGGGTCAAGCACCCATTTGGAGATTGCTGCGATGAAGATCGGCGAACTGGCCAAACTGACCGACTGCCCGGTGGAAACCATCCGTTATTACGAGAAGGAAAGCCTGCTGCCACCCCCGGCGCGCACTGATGGCAACTACCGGGTGTACACCCAGGCGCACACCGAGCGGCTGATCTTTATCCGCAACTGCCGCAGCCTCGACATGACCCTGGAAGAAATCCGCAGCCTGCTCAGCCTGCGTGACAGCCCACAGGATCAATGCGAAAGCGTGAATGCGTTGATCGACGAACATATCCACCATGTGAAAGCGCGGATCGACGGGCTGCTGGCGTTGCAGGAGCAATTGCTGGACCTGCGCCAGCGCTGTGGCGGCGGGGAGCAGTGCGGGATTTTGCAGCGTTTGGAGGTCAGCGGGAGCGTGCAGGCCAGCGAGGCCGAGCCGTCGCATGTGGGCAGAAGCCACGGGCATTAGACTCAAGTGAACGCGGACCAAATGTGGGAGGGGGCTTGCCCCCGATTACGGTGTGTCAGTCATAGAAATGCTGGCTGATCCACCGCTATCGGGGGCAAGCCCCCTCCCACATTTAGATCAGGGCAGACTTTAGATCGCCACGTCAGCCTTGATGCTTGGATCGGCGTCGTAACCGACGATTTCAAAGTCTTCGAACTTGTAGTCGTAGATCGACGCCGGTTTACGCTTGATCACCAGTTCCGGCAGCTTTTTCGGCGTGCGCGCGAGCTGGGTCTGGATCTGCTCCATGTGGTTGCTGTAAGCATGGGTGTCGCCGGTGGTGACGATGATCTCGTGGGGGATCAGGTCGCACTGCTGGGCCAGCATGTGGGTCAACAACGCCAGGGCGGCCGTGTTATAGGGCAGGCCGAGGAATACATCGGAACTGCGGATGTATAACTGCATCGACAGATGGCCGTCATGCACAAAGGCCTGGTACAGCAGGTGGCACGGTGGCAAGGCCTGCTTGCCATTGCGCGCGTTTTCCTGAGGGCTCTTGGTTTCGTCCGGCAGGTATTCGACGTTCCAGCCGTGGAACAGGATGCGGCGGCTGTTGGGGTTGGTCTTCAACGTCTCGACCATGTAGTCGATCTGGTTGATCTTGCCGCCGTCCTTGGTGGGCCAGGCGGTCCACTGTTCGCCGTACACCGGGCCCAGGTCGCCGTCTTCGGTGGCCCATTCATCCCAGATGCGCACGCCGTTTTCGTTGAGCCACTTGATGTTGGTGTTGCCGCTCAACATCCAGATCAGTTCGTTGGCGATACTTTTGAAATGCAGCTTCTTGGTGGTCAGCAGCGGGAAGCCGTCGGCCAGGTTATGCCGATACTGACGGGCGAACACGGCCTTGGTGCCGGTGCCGGTACGATCGCCCTTGGTCAGGCCATTGGTCACGACGTCGTGCAGGAGTTCGAGGTATTGCTTCATGTGGGTACCCGTATCGTTGAAGCCGAGGCGCGCACGCCTCGGCGTTCGAATTTAAAGCGCGGTGCTCTTGATGCCTTGTGGGCGGTTGTAAGCCCACCACAGCAGGCCCAGGCCGACCAGGATCATCGGGATGCTGAGCACCTGCCCCATGGTCAACCAGCCCCACGCCAGGTAGCCCAACTGCGCATCCGGTACGCGCACGAACTCGACGATGAAGCGGAAGATCCCGTAGAACAGCGCGAACATCCCCGACACGGCCATGGTTGGGCGTGGCTTGCGCGAGAAGATGTACAGGATGAGGAACAATGCCACACCTTCCAGGGCGAACTGGTACAGCTGCGACGGATGGCGCGGCAGTTGCGCCGGGTCGCTGAACGGCGGGAACACCATGGCCCACGGCACATCGGTCGGCTTGCCCCACAACTCGGCGTTGATGAAGTTACCGATACGCCCAGCGCCCAGGCCAATCGGCACCAGCGGCGCGACGAAGTCCATCAACTGGAAAAACGACTTGCCGTTGCGCCGGCCAAACCACCAGGCGGCGATCATCACGCCGATAAACCCGCCGTGGAACGCCATGCCGCCCTTCCACACCTCAAAGATCAGCGTCGGGTTGGCGATGTAGGCCGACAGATCGTAGAACAGCACATACCCGAGTCGCCCACCGACAATGACCCCCATCGACAACCAGAACACCATGTCGGAGAGTTTCTCCTTGGTCCAGGTCGGGTCGAAACGGTTCAGGCGCCGGGACGCCAGCAGCCAGGCACCGCCGATGCCGATCAGGTACATCAACCCATACCAATGGATTTTCAGCGGACCGATGGCCAGGGCCACCGGGTCGATCTGCGGGTAAGGCAGCATTGCGACTCCTCGTTAAAACATTTAGTCATGACGCACCGGACCATGCCGATGCGCGATTAAGCCTGCGTTACAGCTGCGAGATCAAATTAAGAAGTTCACATACACACCAAACAGCCCGGCATGTTAACGGATGGAAGGTGCGCGGCCCAACTTCGTTACGATGGAACGCCTGCGGTTCTGTGGGTAGAGTGAGGAAAAAACACACAAGGGATCGCCCGATGTGCCTGATTGTTTTTGCCTGGCGGCCGGGCCATGCCCAACCGCTGATCGTCGCGGCCAACCGTGATGAATTCTACGCCCGGCCCAGCCTGCCGCTGGCTCAATGGCCGGATGCACCACAGGTCTACGCCGGCCGCGATCAGGAAGCGGGCGGCACTTGGCTGGGGGTGAACGCCGACGGGCGTTTTGCCGCGCTCACCAATATCCGCGACCCGCACCAGCCGCCGTCACGCAAGTCCCGGGGTGAGCTGGTGGCGCGCTTTCTCAGTGGTTCGCTGCCGATTGACGATTATTTGGCGGAAGTTAACGGACGTTCGATTGAATATGCCGGGTTTAATCTATTAGTGGGCACGCGGGACGAGCTTTGGCACTACAACGCCAGTGAGACCGAGCCGACGCGGTTGGAAGCCGGCGTGTACGGTTTATCCAATGCCGGCTTGGATACGCCCTGGCCGAAGCTGCTCAAGGCCAAGGCGGCACTCGTTGAAATCCTCGACGATCCACAGCCGGACGCGTTGCTGGGAATTTTGAGCGACCCGCAGACCGCACCGTTTGCTGAACTGCCGGATACCGGTGTGGGCTTGGCGACGGAGAGTTTGCTGTCGAGTGTGTTTATTGCCAGCCCGAGTTACGGGACGCGGGCAAGCACAGCGTTGATCGTGAATGCCGACGGGACGCGGCGGATGGTGGAGCGCAGTTTCGGGCCACAGGGTGGCCGCTTGGGCGAGGTTGAACTCAATCTCTAAACACAACGAAAATCAAATGTGGGAGGGGGCTTGCCCCCGATAGCAGTGTGTCAGTCAGAGTATCTGGTACTGATACACCGCAATCGGGGGCAAGCCCCCTCCCACATTTTTGATCAGCGCATGTCTCTAGAGGGTTTTTGCAGACGCCGGGTTGATCATCCGCGTCAGCCCCAAATTCTTCAGCGCCAATTGCAGCGAGCTGTGGATAACTTGCGGGTTGTCGATGGTCATCAGTTCGGCCAGCAAATCCTTGGCCATGCTCAATTCAACCTGGCGCAGCATCCATTTCACTTTGGGCAAGTTGGTGGCGTTCATCGACAGGCTGTCAAAGCCCATCGCCATCAACAGCACCGCCGCTGCCGGGTCGCCCGCCATTTCACCGCAGATACTCACCGGTTTGCCTTCGGCATGGGCGTCGCGCACCACATGCTGCAGCGCTTGCAGCACGGCCGGGTGCAGGTAGTCGTACAGGTCGGCTACCCGTGGATTGTTGCGGTCCACGGCGAGCAGGTATTGGGTCAGGTCGTTGGAGCCTACCGACAGGAAGTCCACCTGCCGCGCCAGCTCCTTGGCCTGGTACACCGCCGCCGGGATTTCGATCATCACGCCAATCGGCGGCATCGGCACGTCGGCGCCTTCGTCGCGCACTTCGCCCCAGGCACGGTGGATCAGGTGCAAGGCTTCTTCCAGCTCGTGGGTGCCGGAGATCATCGGCAGCAGGATGCGCAGGTTATTCAGGCCTTCGCTGGCCTTGAGCATGGCGCGGGTCTGCACCAGGAAAATTTCAGGGTGGTCGAGGGTGACGCGAATCCCGCGCCAGCCGAGGAAGGGGTTGTCTTCCTTGATCGGGAAATACGACAGTGACTTGTCGCCGCCGATATCCAGGCTGCGCATGGTCACCGGCAACGGGTGGAAGGCCTGCAGTTGCTCGCGATAAATCGCCAGCTGCTCCTTCTCACTCGGGAAACGCTGGTTGATCATGAACGGCACTTCGGTGCGGTACAGGCCCACCCCTTCAGCGCCGCGCTGTTGCGCCCGCGCCACATCGGCCAGCAGGCCGGTGTTTACCAGCAGCGGCACGCGGTGGCCGTCGAGGGTCACGCACGGCAATTCGCGCAACGAGTCGAGGCCCAGCGCCAGTTGTTTCTCTTCCTCGACCACTTCGGCGTATTGCTTGCGCAGCAATTCGCTGGGGTTGGTAAAGACTTCGCCGCGATGGCCATCGACGATCATGTCGATGCCATCCACCTTGGAATACGGCAGGTCCACCAGGCCCATCACCGTCGGAATGCCCATGGCGCGAGCCAGGATCGCAACGTGGGAGTTACCCGAGCCCAATACCGAGACCAGGCCGACCAATTTGCCCTCAGGCACTTCGCCGAGCATGGTGGCGGTCAGCTCTTCGCTGATCAGAATGGTGTTGTCGGGGTAGACCAGATTGGTGGTGCGGTCTTCCTGCAGGTAGGCCAGCAGACGGCGACCGAGGTCGCGCACATCCGAGGCACGCTCGCGCAGGTAGGCGTCGTCCATCAATTCGAAACGGTTGACGTGATCGGTGACCACCTGACGCAGCGCGCCCTGGGCCCACTGGCCGGTCTTGATCACGGTCTTGACTTCATTACCCAGGGACGCGTCGTCGAGCATCATCTGGTACACGTCGAACAGCGCACGCTCTTCCGGGCGCAACTGGGTGGCCAGCTTGGTCGACAGGTTGCGCATGTCGGCGCGCACGCCTTCCAGGGCGGTCTTGAACAGTTTGATTTCAGCGTCGATGTCGTGAACGGTCTTGTCCGGTACCACATCGAGGTCGGCCGGTGGCAGCATGACCACCGCCGTACCGACGGCGGCCCCCGGCGAACCCGGCACGCCGACGAACTTGGCCTCCTGGATGCCCTTGCCCTGGCGACCCAGGCCGCGAATCGAGCCCGTGGCTTCGGCGTGGGCGATAACCCCGGCCAGCTGCGCGCTCATGGTCACCAGGAAGGCTTCTTCACCTTCGTCGAACTGGCGACGCTCTTTCTGCTGGATGACCAGCACGCCGACGACGCGGCGGTGGTGAATGATCGGCGCGCCGAGGAATGAGGCGTAGCGCTCTTCGCCGGTTTCGGCAAAATAGCGATAACGCGGGTGATCGGCCGCGTTTTCAAGGTTCAGGGGTTCTTCACGCGTCCCCACCAGGCCCACCAGACCTTCATTGGGCGCCATGCTGACTTTGCCGATGGAGCGCTTGTTCAAGCCCTCGGTGGCCATCAGCACAAAACGGTTGGTCTCGGGGTCCAGCAGGTAAACCGAGCAGACCTGGCTGCCCATGGCTTCCTTGACGCGCAACACAATAATCCCCAACGCCGCCTTGAGATCCTTGGCGGAGTTAACTTCCTGGACGATCTTGCGCAGCGTATTGAGCATGGCTCGGGGTCGAACTCCGTCGTCAGTCGCGCGCTAAAAGGCGCGGGGCAAGCTCTTTGAGAGCGCGACGATAAACCTCGCGCTTGAATGTCACCACCTGGCCCAGCGGATACCAATAACTGACCCAGCGCCAGCCATCGAACTCCGGTTTACCGGTCAAATCCATCCGCACCCGCTGCTCATTGGAGATCAGGCGCAGGAGAAACCATTTCTGCTTCTGGCCGATACACAGCGGTTGGCTGTGGGTACGCACCAGGCGTTGCGGCAAACGATAGCGCAACCAGCCCCGGGTGCAGGCCAGAATCTGCACATCTTCGCGCTCAAGGCCGACTTCTTCGTTCAACTCACGGTACAAGGCGTCTTCAGGGGTTTCGTCGGGGTTGATCCCACCTTGAGGAAACTGCCAGGCATCTTGGTTGATTCGGCGAGCCCATAGCACCTGTCCGGCATCATTCGTAAGAATAATCCCGACATTAGGACGGAAACCATCGGGGTCGATCACGGCAACAACCTCGCAAACGCATGTCGCCGCATTGTTCCACAAAGGTTCATCCAGCGGCAACGAGGCTTCTTACCTTATGTGCACTCTTGTGAAAAGACCGTATTCTGGACGCCTTTTTACAGACTTTTCAGCGAGTAACCGCAATGCGCCTGGCTTTATTCGACTTGGACAACACGCTCCTGGGCGGTGACAGCGATCACGCCTGGGGTGATTACCTGTGTGAACGCAGGATTCTCGACCCGGTGGCTTACAAGGCGCGTAACGACGCGTTCTATCAGGACTACCTGGCCGGCAAGCTGGACAACGCCGCTTACCTGAACTTCTGCCTGGAAATCCTCGGCCGCACCGAGATGGCTCAGTTGGACGAATGGCACAACGACTACATGCGCGACTGCATCGAGCCGATCATGCTGCCCAAGGCCGTGGAACTGCTGGCCAAGCACCGCGCCGCCGGCGACATGCTGGTGATCATCACCGCCACCAACCGTTTCGTCACTGCGCCGATTGCCGCACGGCTGGGGGTTGAAACCCTGATCGCCACCGAGTGCGAGATGGAAAATGGCCGCTACACCGGGCGCAGCACCGATGTGCCGTGCTTTCGTGAAGGCAAGGTGACGCGCTTGAACCGTTGGCTGGAAGAGACCGGGTATAGCCTGGAAGACAGCTACTTCTATAGCGACTCGATGAATGACTTACCGTTGCTGGAGCAGGTGACTCATCCGGTGGCGGTGGATCCAGACCCCAATCTTCGTGCTGAGGCTGAACGGCGCGGCTGGCCGGTGATTACGCTGCGCAGCTGACCCCCCACCCCTGTAGGAGCGAGCTTGCTCGCGAAAAACCTGAGAGCGCCGCGTGCATCCAGGATACCCGCGTCATCGTTGACGTTCTTCGCGAGCAAGCTCGCTCCTACACGGGCTTGGCCCCCATCAGCCCGGCAATCGCCACAAACCCCACCAAACTGACCACCGCCAGCACCAAGGTGAAATTCAGGCTACCGCCCTCGCCTTTACGCAGCCGATTAAGCCGCGCCACCAGCCAGAACCAGGCCAGCGCCGCCACGGTATACAGAATGCTGGAACCCAGGATCCAGGTTTGCCCCAGCGGCCAGCCGACCAGGTGCACCATCCACCAGCCGGTGAACGGCATGCTCACCAAACAAATGCCCATCAGCAGCCAGACGAACGCCCACGGGCGTTGCACGATCATCGCCGGCCCGGCGCTGCGCTTGCGCCAGGCCAGTACTGCCAGGCCCAGGCCGCTGAGCAGCAGCAATACGGTGGCGGCGATGTGAATAACCTTGAGGGTGGTCAGCGTTTCCATAGTCTCGATTCCTTGAAGGCCGCTCAGTCAGCGTAGTCGCTCAACCGAGGAACAACTGGTAGGCCGGGTTTTCGCTTTCATCCCAATACGGGTAGCCGATCTCGGCGAGGGCGGCCGGGACCAGGTGGCGCTCGTCCGCCGGTACTTGCAGGCCGGCGACCACCCGGCCGTCAGCCGCACCGTGGTTGCGGTAGTGGAACATCGAGATATTCCAGCGCCCGCCCAGTTTGTTAAGAAAGTTGAACAACGCCCCCGGCCGTTCCGGAAATTCAAAACGAAACACCAGCTCGTCACTGACTTTGGCCGCATGCCCGCCGACCATATGGCGGATGTGCAATTTGGCCAATTCGTTTTCGGTCAGGTCCAGCACCGGGAAACCCTGGTCGGTGAGGCTGGCGATCAATGCGCTGCGCGGGTCGTTTTCCGGGTGGGTCTGCACGCCGACGAAGATGTGCGCCTCGCTGCCGGTGTGATAGCGGTAGTTGAATTCGGTGATCTGGCGCTTGCCCACTGCCTCGCAGAATGCCTTGAAACTGCCCGGTTTCTCGGGAATGGTCACGGCGATGATGGCTTCGCGGCCCTCACCCAGTTCGGCCCGTTCGGCCACATGGCGCAGGCGGTCGAAGTTGACGTTGGCGCCGGAATCGATGGCAACAAAGGTCTGGCCGCTGACGCCACGGGTCTCGACATACTTCTTGATCCCGGCCACGCCCAATGCGCCTGCCGGCTCGGTGATCGAGCGCGTGTCGTCGTAGATATCCTTGATTGCCGCACAGATTTCATCGGTGCTGACGGTGATCACTTCGTCCACATAGTCTTTGCAGATGTCGAAGGTGTGCTGGCCGATCTGCGCCACCGCCACGCCATCGGCGAAGAGGCCGACGGTCGGCAGCACCACGCGCTCACCCGCCGCCATCGCCGCTTGCAGGCAGTTGGAATCGTCCGGCTCGACGCCGATGATCTTGATGTCCGGGCGCAGGTATTTCACATACGCCGCAATCCCGGCGATCAGCCCGCCGCCACCCACCGGCACGAAGATCGCGTCCAACGGCCCTGGGTGCTGGCGCAGGATCTCCATCGCCACGGTGCCCTGCCCGGCAATGGTGTGCGGATCATCATAGGGGTGAATGTAGACGTAGCCTTTTTCATCAACCAGCTTCAGCGAATAGGCCAGGGCTTCCGGGAAAGAATCACCGTGCAGCACCACCTTGCCGCCACGCGAGCGCACGCCTTCGACCTTGATTTCCGGGGTGGTCTTGGGCATCACGATCGTTGCCTTGACCCCCAGCACCTTGGCCGCCAGGGCCAGGCCCTGGGCATGGTTGCCCGCCGAGGCGGTGACCACACCGCGTGCGCGCTCCTCTGCGCTGAGCTGGCACAGCTTGTTGTAGGCGCCGCGAATCTTGAACGAGAACACCGGCTGCAAGTCTTCGCGCTTGAGCCAAATCTGGTTGCCCAGCCGCTCGGAAAGCTGGCGGGCAGTCTGCAGGGGTGTTTCTACGGCAACGTCGTAAACGCGCGAGGTGAGGATCTTTTTGACGTAGTGTTCAAGCATCGGCAGGCATCTACTTCAGGGGTTGGGCAGGGCCAGGGAGTCTAACCCGGCTTTTGGCCGGGAGACCACACGAATCCCAAGGTTTGTTGGGGTATACTCGCCGCCCTCGATCACTCCCCCGCCCGTTCCGGAGCCCGCATGACCCAGGATCAACTCAAACAGGCAGTGGCCCAGGCCGCTGTCGATTTAATCCTTCCCAAACTCGACGACAAGAGCATCGTCGGTGTCGGCACCGGCTCCACTGCCAACTGCTTTATCGATGCGCTGGCCCAGCATAAAGGTGCGTTCGATGGCGCAGTGGCCAGCTCCGAAGCGACCGCCGCGCGCCTCAAAGGCCATGGCATTCCGGTGTACGAGCTCAACACCGTGAACGACCTGGAGTTCTACATCGACGGCGCGGACGAAAGCGATGCCCATCTGAACCTGATCAAAGGCGGCGGCGCAGCCCTGACCCGCGAGAAGATCGTCGCGGCCGTGGCCAAGACCTTCATCTGCATTGCCGACGCCAGCAAGCTGGTGCCGGTGCTCGGTGCATTCCCGCTGCCGGTGGAAGTCATCCCGATGGCCCGCAGCCACGTGGCCCGCGAGCTGGTGAAACTGGGTGGCGACCCGGTGTACCGTGAAGGCGTGTTGACTGATAACGGCAACATCATCCTCGATGTGTTCAACATGCAGATCACTAATCCGGTGGAGCTGGAGACGCAGATCAACGCTATCGTCGGCGTGGTCACCAATGGCCTGTTCGCCGCACGCCCGGCGGATGTGCTGCTATTGGGTACCCCGGAAGGCGTGAAGACCCTCAAAGCTAAATAACACCGCAGTTCAAATGTGGGAGGGGGCTTGCTCCCGATGGCAGTGTGTCAGTCAGAATATCTGGTACTGATACACCGCTATCGGGAGCAAGCCCCCTCCCACATTTGATAGCGATCCGGTCTGGATTTCTGTAACACAAACGCTACTTTTCGCAGCACTCCTCTCCAAAACCGTGCGCTCTGTCACGCCCCGTCTGGTATCCAATCCGTTACAAATTACAAACAAGCGACCCACGCGTTTAACAATGCGCCAATTCGCCGCCGCCCATGGAATGAGGCGCGCATTGTGCAAAGCGTCTGCGCTTGAACCTCTCATCACCTCAAGGAAGACCCTGTGATAAAGCCCCTAGCCCTCGCTCTCAGCGTCGCCGGCACCCTGCTATCGACGCACCTTCAGGCCTATGATTATGGCCAGCACGCCACCACCACCCTGGAAAAACTGATCAACGACTACCCCGGGCGTTATCGCGGCACGGCCAATTTCGCCGGGGCGGCCGATTGGATGCAGAGCCAGATGGGCACGGCCTACAGCATCAGTCGCCAGGACTTCACCTGGAACAACGGCAGTCGCGCCTCGCAAAACGTGGTGGCCTACGCCGCCGGCACTAAACCGCAGTACGTGGTGATCGGCGCGCACTTCGACACCTACTTCGGTCGCCCCACCCTGCAAGGCCTGGACGACAACGGCTCCGGCGCCAGCGTGCTCACCGAGGTGGCGAAGAACCTGGGCGGGCTGCAACTGGAAAATGGCTTGCAGATGGTGGGCTTCGGCGCGGAAGAAGAAGGCCTGCGAGGGTCCAAGGCCTTCGTTGAGTCCCTGAGCGCAAGCCAACGCGCCAACATGCTCGCGATGATCAACCTCGACAGCCTGATCACCGGCGACATGATGTATGCCCACGCCGGCCAGAACAGCGCGGCCAACCCCAGCCTGGCGGCGTTGCGCGAACACACCTTCCAGATCGCCAGGGAACTGAATATCCCCCTGTTCACCAACCCCGGCCTGGACCCGCAATACCCCAAGGGCACCGGCTGCTGCAGCGATGGCGAGCCGTTCGAACCGCTGAATATCCCGATCCTGTATATCGAGGCGACCAATTGGGAACTGGGCGACCTGGATGGCTACACCCAGACCGACAATCCGAAAATCCCCGGCGGCTCAACCTGGCACGACCCGAACGAAGACAATAAAGCCGTGCTCACCGATGCCTTCGGCCAGGCGCGCATCGATCAGCGCCTGCGCGATTATTCGCGCCTGCTCAGCCGCCTGGTGCTGGAACTGACAAATGCCGACTTGATGGCCTCGACCGCCTCGGGCGCCGCCGTCGCACGCAATATGCAGGACAACCTGCAGCGTCAACATCAGGCCGCCGTGCGCTTGCACGAGCGCCGCTGGCTGACCTTGCAGTCGGCCAGTCGTGAAGTGGGCAGCTTCGATGGCGAGATCGGCGTGGACGGCGAATACAACCCGGACAGCGGTTTCGACCGCGCACCCAACCCAGAGGCCCGGCAGTTGGGCGTGCATGCGCTGGGCGACTACCAACTGAGCTCAGCCCTGAACATCGGCGCCAGCCTGAGCTACCGCAACGGCCGCGACACGCTGGAGCACCGCGGCAAACTCGATAGCGACACTTGGCAGGCCGCCGTCTACGCCCTGCTCAACGACGGCGGGCCGAGCTGGCTGGCCGGTGACCTGAGCGCCGGCCATACGCGCTTCGATTCCAAACGCAACCTGCTGATCCAGGCCAGCGGCGGGCCGGTGCTGCTCAACCAGCACCTGACCGGCAAGACCGACGCGCTGTCCCTCGGCGCACGGGTGCTGGGCGGCTACGACTTCGATTTCGGCGCCCTCCAGAGCGGGCCCTTTGCCGGGCTCGATTACAGCCACTACCGCATCGATCAGTTCCACGAGAAGCAGGACCTGCGCACCGCGCTGGACTACGAAGAACAGTCGTTCGACTCCCTGGAAGCCAGCCTGGGCTGGCGCGTGCGCGGTGCTGTCGCTCTGCCTTACGGCTTGAGCCTGATGCCTTACGGCAACATCGCGTGGGTCAAGGAATTGGCCGATGGGCGTCTCGACGACCTACAACTGACCGCCCGCGCCGATGGCCAGGCCCGCACCGCCAAACTGGGGTCAGTCGATAAACGTTTTGGCCGTGCGCAGCTCGGCAGCCAATTGGCGATCACTCCGCAATTGGGGGTGTACGCCGAAGTGAACAGTCGACTCGGCCATGCCGAAGGCAGCCAGACCGGCTACTCGCTGGGTGTGCAGTGGATGTTCTGATCAGGGCTTCTTGAACACATAGAACAGGTTCGGCTCACTGACGAGGTACAGCGTGCCCTCGTCATCCATGGCGATCCCTTCGGCCTGCGGCACACGTTTTTTCAGGCCATGGCGCCCGTTGAGCAGTGACAGACTGCTTAACGGGCGACCATCGATATCCAGTTCCAGCACCAGGAACGACTCATCGGAAAGCGCCAGTAAATGGCCGCTGCGCTCGTCGTATTGCAGGCTCGACAGGTCGCGCACAAACAACCCGGCATCGCGCTTGGGGTTGTTGATCACATGCACCGAGTAGGTTTTTTCCGCTTTGAAATGGGGAAAGCCATGGACCTCATAAATCACCATCGGGTCGCGTTCCTTGGCGACAAACAGGCGCTTGCCCACCGAGTCATAGGCCAGGCCTTCGAAACCCTTGTTGCTGCCGATGTGCACGCCCAGGGTCATTTGCTCCGCATCGGCGGCATCGAGAAATTGCGTGTCATCGTCCACATGCACCTTGATCAGGCGCTGTTGGCGCTCGTCACTGATCACGTAAATATTGTCGCTGATGAACTCCACCGCCTCGGCATCGCCAAACCCCACCAGGGGAATACGCCGCAGGATCTTGCCTTGCAGGGACAGCTCGACCAACTCGGCGTTTTTATTGGTGACGGTAAACAGGCTTTTGCGCACCGGGTCGTAGGTGAGGGCCGACACATCGTCGTCGAGCCCTTCGATCACCTGGCCTTCCAGGGAGACGCGGTAATCGGCCAGGCCGATGCCGCGTTCATCCGCTGGCTGGTGCCACACCTGCCAGTTGAACCAGGCACGCTCGAACAGACGGAATTGCTGCGCAACGATCGCGGCAGCGACCAGCGCAATCAACAGCAGGATTAAAAGAGCAGGTTTGGGGCGGGCGAATCGACGCATCGTGGCGGGCTCAGAGAAAAACTGGCGAATAGATATCAAGATCGCCTGAATTTAAACTTAAACGCAACGGGCTGTCTGGTGAATGCCGCTTTTTAAGACGTGTCCGACGTAAGACGTAGGTTATTTCTGTTTTTCAAACCGATAGAACAGGTTTGGCTCGCTGACGATATACAGCGTACCGCTCTCGTCCATGGTTACGCCTTCGGCACGCGGGATGGTGTCCTTGAGGCCGTTGAAACCGCCCAGCAGGGTCATGAAGCTGACTTGCTCGCCGGTTTCATCCAGCTCCAGCAGCAGGTGGGAGTCGGCCGAAAGCACCAGCAAGTGCCCGGTACGCGGATCGACGGCCAGGGCGGACAGGTTGCGCACATCCAGCTCGGTACTCGCCCGTTTCTGCTTGTCGCCTGTCAGGGTCTGGCTACCGTCGCTCTTCCAGGTAAACAGTGCCGGCGGGCGCTCTTCGCCCAGCACCAGTTGCTGGTTGCGCGGGTCCCAGGTGATCGCTTCAAAGGCTTTGTTCTGGTCCTTGGACGGGCCCAGGTCATAACTGGGGAAATCGGCCTTGTTCAACGCCGTGGTGCCGGCGTCAACCTTGACGATGGTCAGGCTGTGCTCGCGCTCATCGACCACGGCCATCAAGCCATTCTCCATCACCGTCAGGCCTTCCGGATTGTTCCAGCCGTTGAGGGGCATCTTGCGCAGCACGTCGCCTTGCAGGCTCAGTTCCACCAGGAACGGGTTCTTCCCCATCACGGAGAACAAGGTTTTGGTGCTTGGGTTGTAGGACAGGTCCGAGGCCTCGTCCTTCTCCATGCCGGGCAGCAACTTGGCGTCGATGACCGCGTGATAGTCCGGCAGCCACACGCTTTCCCGGCGTTCGGCCGGGCTTTCAAAACCCTCCAGCACCCACAACACACCGCGATCATCCCAGTGCATGGCCCAGGCGATCCCATACAGGATCGCGCCAGCCAGAAACACCCAGGAATACCAGCGCATGGTCAAGCGAGAGCGAAGCGTAGGTTTGGAGGTGGGCAGAGGCACGGCCATTGAGGGCTTTTTCCGGAAGTCAGCTGTAGGGAATAGAGCAAGAAGCTGGAATTATGCGGATGGCGTGTGAAAAAAATGCAAAACCCATGTGGGAGGGGGCAAACCCCCTCCCACATTTTTTCAGCGAACGACGCTCTCGAAGCGGTTGACGCCCGACAGCTCCAGCACCAGCTTGTCACCCACATTCAGCGGCCCTACGCCAGCCGGGGTGCCGGTCAGGATTACATCACCCGCCTGCAGGGAGAAACAGCCGGCCATGTGCTGGATCATCGGCACGATCGGGTTGAGCATCTGCGCGCTGTTGCCGTTCTGGCGGACTTCGCCGTTGATGGTCAGGCGAATGCCGATATCGGTCACGTCCGCGAACGTGCTGCCGACCACAAAAGGCGCAATCACCGCCGCGCCGTCGAACGACTTGGCGATCTCCCACGGCAGGCCCTTGGCCTTCAGCTCGGCCTGTTTGTCGCGCAGGGTCAGGTCCAGGGCCGGGGCGAAGCCGGAGATGGCGTCCAGCACTTCTTCGCGGCTTGGGTTGTTCGACAACGGCTTGCCGATCAACACGGCGATTTCCGCTTCGTAATGCACCGAACCACGCTCGGTAGGAATAGTGAAACCGCCTTCCAGCGGCACCACGCAACTGCCCGGCTTGATGAACAGCAACGGCTCGGTCGGCACCGGGTTGTCCAGCTCCTTGGCGTGTTCGGCGTAGTTACGTCCGATACACACCACTTTGCCTACCGGAAAGTGGATGTTGGTGCCGTCGATATACTTGTGCTGGTAGCTCATGGAACGACTCCTTAAAAAGCGTCCTTAAACAACGAAGATCTTGCCTGGGTTCATGATCCCGTTCGGGTCGAACACCGCTTTCACGGCCTTCATGTATTCGATTTCAACCGGTGAGCGGCTGTAAGTCAGGTAATCGCGCTTGGTCATGCCCACGCCGTGTTCGGCGGAGATCGAGCCGTTGTATTTGGCGACGGTCTCGAACACCCATTTGTTCACGGTGGCGCACTTGGCGAAGAACTCGTCCTTGCTCAGGGTTTCCGGCTTGAGGATGTTCAGGTGCAGGTTACCGTCGCCAATGTGGCCGAACCAGACGATTTCGAAATCCGGGTAGTGCTCGCCGACGATAGCGTCAATTTCTTTCAGGAAAGCCGGCACTTTGGAAACGGTGACCGAAATATCGTTTTTGTACGGCGTCCAGTGGGAAATCGTCTCGGAGATATATTCGCGCAGCTTCCACAGATTATGCAGTTGGGTCTCGCTCTGGCTCATCACGCCATCCAGCACCCAGCCTTGCTCGACGCAATGTTCAAAGGTCTCGAGGGCGTGATTGGCGACTTCCTCGGTGGTGGCTTCGAATTCCAGCAGCGCGTAGAACGGGCAATCGGTTTCGAACGGCGCTGGCACGTCGCCACGCCCGAGGACTTTGGCCAGGGCCTTGTCGGAGAAAAATTCGAAAGCGGTCAGGTCCAGCTTGCTCTGGAAGGCGTGCAGCACCGGCATGATCGAGTCGAAGTCGGTGGTGCCGAGCACCATGGCGGTCAGGTTTTTCGGCGCACGGTCCAGGCGCATGGTGGCTTCCACCACGAAGCCCAGGGTCCCTTCGGCGCCGATGAACAGCTGGCGCATGTCGTAGCCGGTGGCGTTCTTGATCAAGTCACGGTTCAGTTCCAGCACATCGCCTTTGCCGGTGACGACTTTCATCCCGGCCACCCAGTTACGGGTCATGCCGTAGCGAATCACCTTGATCCCGCCGGCATTGGTGCCGATATTGCCGCCAATCTGGCTGGAACCGGACGATGCGAAATCCACCGGGTAGTACAACCCATGTTCTTCGGCAACGTTCTGCAATTGCTTGGTGACCACGCCCGGCTGGCACACCGCAGTGCGGTCGGTAAGGTTCACGTCGAGAATCTGGTTCATATAGTCGAATGACACCACCACTTCGCCATTGGCCGCCACCGCCGCCGCCGACAGGCCAGTGCGCCCACCGGATGGCACCAGCGCCACCTTGTGGGTATTGGCCCAACGGACGATGGCCTGCACCTGCTCGGTGGTCTTGGGAAAGACGATGGCGCACGGCGCTGGCGCGAAATGCTTGGTCCAATCCTTGCCGTAAGCCTCCAGGGAGTCGGCGTCGGTCAGCACTTTGCCGGGCTCAACCAGGGTCTTCAGCTCATCAATCAGGGCAGGATGGGTCATCGACAGAACTCTCGAACAATTCATGGTCATCCTGAGAACGCTTCACGTCGCAGGAATAGGTGTTTAGCGGGGCGCGTATGCTAGCATACCGCCCCCGCAGGACAGAGCCCAAGGGCGTTTCTGCGGTGACGGCTTTCCTGCCGTCCGGGTCAGCTTAAGCGATCCGATTCCCTGCCATTTTTCTCCGGGATACAGGTTTACGCAGATGAGCAAGACTTCTCTCGATAAGAGCAAGATCAAGTTCCTTCTTCTGGAAGGCGTCCACCCATCGGCTGTCGACGTTCTGAAAGCCGCCGGGTACACCAGCATTGAGTACATCACCAGTTCTCTGCCGGAAGCCCAGCTCAAGGAAAAGATCGCCGACGCGCACTTTATCGGCATTCGCTCCCGCACTCAGTTGACCGAAGAGATCTTCGACCACGCCAAGAAACTCGTGGCGGTCGGCTGCTTCTGCATCGGCACCAACCAGGTCGACCTCAACGCAGCGCGCGAACGCGGCATCGCGGTGTTCAACGCACCGTACTCCAACACCCGTTCCGTAGCGGAGCTGGTGCTGGCCGAGGCCATCCTGCTGCTGCGTGGTATCCCCGAGAAGAATGCGTCCTGCCACCGTGGCGGCTGGATCAAGAGCGCGGCCAACTCCTTCGAAATCCGCGGCAAAAAGCTGGGTATCGTCGGTTACGGTTCGATCGGCACTCAACTGTCGGTATTGGCAGAAGGCTTGGGGATGCAGGTGTTCTTCTATGACACCCTGACCAAACTGCCCCTGGGCAACGCCACCCAGGTGTCGAGCCTGACCGAGCTGCTGGGCATGTCCGACATCGTCACCCTGCACGTTCCGGAAACTGCCGAGACCCAGTGGATGATCGGCGAGAAGGAAATCCGCGCCATCAAGAAAGGCGGGATCCTGATCAACGCCGCGCGCGGCACGGTGGTCGAGCTGGACGCCCTGGCCGAGGCGATCAAGGACAAGCACCTGATCGGCGCCGCCATCGACGTGTTCCCGGTAGAGCCACGCTCCAACGACGACATCTTCGAAAGCCCGCTGCGCGGCCTGGACAACGTGATCCTGACCCCGCACATCGGCGGCTCTACCGCTGAAGCCCAAGCCAACATCGGCCTGGAAGTCTCGGAAAAACTGGTCAAGTACAGCGACAACGGTACCTCGGTATCGTCCGTGAACTTCCCGGAAGTGGCCCTGCCGGCTCACCCCGGCAAGCACCGCCTGCTGCACATCCACCAGAACATTCCGGGTGTGATGATGGAGATCAACAAGGTCTTTGCGGAAAACGGCATCAACATCTCCGGTCAGTTCCTGCAGACCAACGAGAAGGTCGGCTACGTGGTGATCGACGTCGACGCCGAGTACTCGGACCTGGCGCAAGAGAAGCTGCAGCACATCAACGGCACTATTCGTAGCCGTGTGTTGTTCTAACGCTTTAAACGCCGCAAAAAAAATGGGAGGCCCGCAGGGGCCTCCCATTTTTTTTGCCTGAACAGCGCTTACTTGACGTTAACCGTGATGACTTTCGAGGCAACCGTCGGGTTGAACTGCATGTGCAGTTTGTCGCCGGCCACCAGTTGCAAGGTGTGCTTGCCGGGCGTCAGGGTCAGTTCGGTTTCGGTCTGGGCCTTGCCGTAATGGATCACGGTGTCGGTGGCCGGAATCGGCAGTTTCGCATCGGGCAATTCTTTCTGGTCGATCAGCAAGTGGTGGTGGCCGGTGCCGGCCGTCTGGTCGGTGGCCGGCGCCAGTTTCAGGCCTTCCATGCCGAACTTCACGGTGAAAGTCTTATCGACGGTGGCGCCGTCTTTGGGCGAGACGATGAATACTTTCGCGCCTTCAGGCGGCGCGCTGCGCGGGATGCCGTCGGCGGCAGTGGCCAACATCGAAGCACCCAGCATCAAAGAGGCCAGGGTTGCACGGGACAAAAGGGCTTTCATTCGCTTCTCCAGTTTTTCGTGAAATCTGTAGGGTTATGACAACTTCGCGACAAATTGCTGTCCAAGGCACTCGACACCATAGCAAAGCGATGCTGAACGGCGTCTCGCCCGTACGAATTCTTTAGGAGTGACCATGCGCTTTTCGCCTGGCCTGTTACTGCTGCTTCCCCTTCTGAGCGCCCCGGCTCACGCCGAGCTGATCGATGATGTCAACGATCGCGGTGAGCTGCGCATCGCCCTTGAAGCCAACACCCCGCCTTACAATTTCAAGGAGGGCGAGAAGCTCACCGGCTTTGAGGTCGAGCTGGGTGAACTGCTGGCAAAGGAGATGGACGTGCGCTCCTCGTTTATCACCACCGATGATGCCGACCTGCTGCCTGGCGTGGCGACCGGCAAATATGACGTGGCGCTTAACCATATCGCTATGACTGCCGAGCTTGAGGATCAGTTCGATTTCAGCGCGGCGTATCACCAGACGCCGGAGCTGGTGATCCCGTTCCAGAAGGGCAACCCGGCGTTCAAGAGCAGCCTGGACAATGCGTTGAAGCGGGTGAAGGATGATGGTCGGTTAAAGGCGCTGGAAGAGAAGTGGCTCGACGGGAATGCGCGATAACCAATGTGGGAGGGGGCTTGCTCCCGATGGCGGAGTGTCAGCCAGAGATCAACTGACTGACCCACCGCCATCGGGAGCAAGCCCCCTCCCACATTTTGCTCCAGGCAAGACTTTAGATATGGGTCAGAAGGGCTCATTACCGCGCCGACGGAACCAGCCGGTCAGGGACAGGCGTTCACGCGTGGCAGGCAGGACCTCGTGGGGCACTTCGCCGGAGAGGAACACCACCAGGCTGCCGCCGGTGGGCACCACGTCGTGTTCGATGCCGCCCTTGAGGTACATGCGCAACTGCCCGCCGTGTTCGGGCAGCCAGGCGTCGTTCAAATAGATCACGGCCGAGACCATGCGCCGGTCATCGTCGCGAAAACGATCCACATGCTTGAGGTAGAACGCCCCGGGCGGGTACATCGCGAAGTGGCTTTCGAAGTCTTCCAGGCCAAGGAACAGGCCACGGTTCATGGCCAGGCGCAGGCTGTCCATTACCGCCATGTAGGTATCGCAGACGGCGGCATCGCCCTCTTCCAGCCATTGGATGTGGTCGCCGCGAATCCCCTCGCGAATTTCCTGGGCGGGCCCGCGCCCCACCGCCGCTGGCGCCAGCTCACCTTCAGCCGCACGTTTACGGCACTCAGCCGCCAGCTCCAGGGTCAGAGCCTGGGGCAGGAAGGCATTCTGCTGCGACCAGCCTTGTTCGGCCAGGTCGTCGACAATGCGTTGCAGCAGGGGGTGATCAAGGGGCATTTGCATGGCGCGCATAGTATCCATACGCCTGTAAATCCGACAGCGCCGTCGAGCGCTCGAATACACTTTAGTCAGGTGACTGATAGGACTTCTCGACAAATCCTACGCCCGACACGGACAATAGTGGCCGACTGACAGGAGTCCTTATGCGTCGTTTGTTTCTTTCCTTGCTGATGTTCTGCGTTTTGCCCGCCTGGGCAGACGGCCATGACCAGTTGTACAAGGTTGCCGGCTGGGCCGAACAACGTGCGCATTTCAATGATGCCCTCAGTGCCGCCCAACAGCGCTACCGCAACAGCCTGCCGCCGGCGGTGTACCAGGCGCTGGTGGACAACAGCAACAAACGCTTCGCGGCCCAGGCCATGGACCAGCGCGCCGAGGCCCAGTTGCGCAAGCACCTGGCGGACCCGAAACCGGCGCTGGCTTTTTTCCAGTCGCCCCTGGGCCGCAAGATTGTCGCCGCCGAACTGCTCGCCACACGTCGCGACCAATTGGCGAAAAACGCCCAGGGCCTGCCGAAAATCCAAGCCGACGCCACCCGCAGCCTGATCATCGGCCACCTGGCCCAGGCCCTGCCCGCGCGGGAAGCGGGCGCCGAAGTCAGCCTGGCGATTGCCGGCGTGGCGGCGGACAGCTTGAGCCAGATGATCCCCGGCCTGTTGGGCGGCGGC
Source organism: Pseudomonas sp. R2-37-08W (assembly GCF_003851705.1). Taxonomy (NCBI): domain Bacteria; kingdom Pseudomonadati; phylum Pseudomonadota; class Gammaproteobacteria; order Pseudomonadales; family Pseudomonadaceae; genus Pseudomonas; species Pseudomonas sp. R2-37-08W. The sequence continues at coordinate 5,518,416 of NZ_CP027728.1, forward strand.
CAGGCCCAGGGCATGTTGAATGGGCAGCGTGAGCGGCTGATGCAGCAGATCGACAAGGATCTGAATAACACGCTGTTGTATGTCTATCGGGATTTGTCTGACCCGGAGTTGGAAGAATTCGCTACGTTTGCCGAATCGCCGGAAGGCAAGGCGTATTACCAGGCAGCGCTCGCCGCCATCCGCGCAGGCCTTGCGGTCGGCCAAAGCACCTCCAGTCTTACGCAGTAGAAAAAAATGTGGGAGGGGGCTTGCTCCCGATTGCGGTGTGTCAGCTACACATAAGTTGACTGATACACCGCTATCGGGAGCAAGCCCCCTCCCACATTGGATTGTGTTACTTCAGATGGTCCGTGAAAAAACTGAAATATTCTTCACGAATCTCCGGAATTTCGTTCGCCAGGTGATGCCGCCCACGCTTGAGCATCAGCACCTGCGGCTGGTCGAACTTGCTGCGCAGCACCTGCAAGTTGTGCGGCCAATCCACCGTCATATCCTCTTCACCCTGCACGATCACCGGCCGCCGAGGGCTGCGCGGGGCGGCTTCGATGCGTTTGATCCAGCGCGCCAGGGCGCCTACCCAGGCGGTCGGCAGTTGGCGCGGCTGCAACGGGTCGGCTTCGAGAAAGGGTTTGAAGGCCGGATCGTTGGAGTTATCACTGAAGCGTCGCGCGATGCCTTTGACGAACGGGCGCAGCAGGTAATAGCTGGCTTGCGACCAGCCCCATGCACGCGGACGTACCAGCGGCGACAGCAGAAAGGTCTTGCCTTGGGCCGGGCTTTCGGCGCCGTGGTTGAGCAGGTGATCCACCACGATGGCGCCGCCGGTGCTTTGCCCGAACAGGTGCCAGGGTTGCGGCAATTGCAGCGCCTGGGCCTCGGCGAACAACGCCCGCACCACGTCCTGGTACACCGCAAACTCATCGATGCTGGCGCGCACGCCGCTGGACAAGCCATGGCCCGGCAGGTCGCAGGCGATCACTACGAAGCCTTGGTCCAACGCCCAGTCCACTACGTGGCGGTACAGCCCCATATGGTCGTAGAAGCCGTGGAACATGAACATTGTCGCCACGGGCGCAGGCGGCCACCATACCTGCGCCACCACCTCGAACCCGCCCACCTCCAAGCGCCCCAGACGGCTCACGGCCGGCACCTTGCGTGCGCCCAGGTCGAGTCCATAGAAACGTTGATAGACCCGCGCCTCGGCTGACAAAGGCTGCGCATCCACCAGGGGCCGCAAGCTTTCGCGCAGATGATCAGGGTCAAAGTTAACGGGCATAAAGGCTTCCAGACTGACGGTGAAGATGAATATCGAACTGCGATATTCATCTGTCAGGACAAGCATGGCAAGCTACGCGACCCGCGAGGATACCTCTGAATGCGACAGCCCTACCGCACTGCCTTGTTCGCCAGCCTGGTGCTGATTATCTGCACCGCCGTGCTGTGGGCCGCGTATGACTGGTTCCAGGGCCGTTACCTGCGCGCCTTCAGCGAACACACGGCGGTGTTCTCCGGCGATACGCTGCAACTGCCCGCCGCACTGCGCGGGCCTGGGCCGATTCGCCTGGTGCACTTCTGGGACCCGGCCTGCCCGTGCAATGTCGGTAACCAGCAACACCTGAGTGAGCTGATCGAGCAATACGCGCCCCAAGGTGTCGAGTTCTATGCCTTGCAAAAGGCCGGCAGCCACGGCGCCCTGCCGGACACCCTGCGCCAGATGAAAACCCTCGACGCCCTGCCCGGCGCCGATCAGGTGCCGGCCAGCCCGGCCGTGGGCATCTGGGACCGTACAGGCAAGCTGGCGTATTTCGGGCCGTACAGCGAAGGGCTGACGTGCAATTCCGGCAACAGTTTTATCGAGCCGATCCTCAAGGCCCTCAAAGCCGGGCGCGAAGTGAATGCCACGCACACCCTGGCGGTGGGCTGCTATTGTTCGTGGCCTAAGGAACCGTAGTCTGTCCATTCAGGGTTAAGGAAAGTCGATGAAGCGTGTCTTGCAGGCTCTCGTGGTGCTGGTTGTGCTGGTCGCCCTCGGCGCCGGCTGGTACGTCTACAGCAAGCAGCCCACTCGCCAGGGCACGGTCACGCTGACGCACCTGCAAGGCTCGGTCACGGTGCGCTACGACGACCGTGGCGTGCCGCATATCCGCGCCGGCAACGAGGCCGACCTGTACCGCGCCCTGGGCTATGTGCATGCCCAGGACCGGCTGTTCCAGATGGAAATCATGCGCCGCCTGGCCCGTGGCGAGCTGGCCGAGGTGCTCGGGCCCAAGGTGCTGGAAACCGACAAGCTGTTTCGCAGCCTGCGGATACGCGAGCGCGCCTCAAGCTACGTCGAGCACATGAACACCGACTCGGCCGCCTGGAAGGCCCTGCACGCCTACTTGGACGGGATCAACCAATATCAGGCCAGCCACGCCAGCCCGATGGAGTTCGACGTGCTGGGCATCCCCAAGTGCCCGTTCACCGCCGAGGACTCCATCAGTGTCGCCGGGTATATGGCCTACAGCTTTGCTGCGGCCTTTCGTACCGAACCGCTGCTGACTTACGTACGCGACCAACTGGGCAGCGACTACCTCAAGGTCTTCGACCTCGATTGGCAAGCCAAAGGCGCCCTTAACCTGGCGTCCGGCGACTGGAAGACCCTTGGCGCCCTCGCCAGCCTGAGCGAGCAGGCCCTGGCTGACAACGGTTTGCCGCAATTTGAAGGCAGCAATGCCTGGGCCATCAGCGGCAGTCGTACCCAGAGCGGTAAGCCATTGCTGGCGGGCGACCCCCATATCCGCTTCTCGGTGCCGTCGGTGTGGTACGAGGCGCAGCTGTCGGCGCCCGGCTTTGAGTTGTATGGCTACCACAACGCGCTGGTGCCGGTGGCCTTCCTCGGGCACAACCTGGACTTCGGCTGGAGCCTGACCATGTTCCAGAACGACGACCTCGACCTGATCGCCGAAAAGGTCAACCCGGCCAACCCCAACCAGGTCTGGTATCACGGCCAGTGGGTCGACATGAGCAGCAGCGAACAGCAGATCCAGGTCAAGGGCCAGGCCCCGGTCACGCTGACCCTGCGCCGCTCGCCCCACGGCCCGATCGTCAATGACGTGCTCGGTGAAAACGCCGGCACCACGCCGATCGCCATGTGGTGGGCGTTCCTCGACAGCGAAAACCCGATCCTCGAGGGTTTCTACCAGCTCAACCGTGCCGACTCCCTGGCCAAGGCACGTGCGGCGGCGGCCAACGTCTCGGCGCCTGGGCTGAATATCGTGTGGGCCAATGCCAAGGGCGATATTGGCTGGTGGGCGGCGGCGCAATTGCCGATACGCCCGGCCGGCGTCAACCCGACGTTCATCCTCGACGGCAGTACCGCCCAGGCCGACAAGCTGGGTTTCTACCCTTTCAGCGCCAACCCCCAGGAAGAAAACCCGGCGCGCGGCTATGTGGTCTCCGCCAATGCCCAGCCGGCGTCACCCACCGGCATGGAGATCCCCGGTTATTACAACCTGGCCGACCGTGGCCAGCAGCTGAATGCGCAGTTGAGCGACAGCAGCGTGAAGTGGGACGTCAACAACAGCCAGGCCCTGCAACTGGGCACCACCACTGCCTTTGGGCCACGCCTGCTGGCGCCGCTGTTGCCGGTGCTGCGTGAGGTGGTCACAGACCCGGCGCAGTTGAAGCTCGTAGAACAACTGGCAAGCTGGAAAGGCGACTACCCGCTGGATTCCACCAGCGCCACCCTGTTCAACCAATTGCTGTTCAACCTCGCTGACGCCACCTTCCACCCGAAGCTGGGCGACGCTATGTTCAAGACCCTGCTCGGCACCCGCGTGATCGACGCCGCCCTGCCACGCTTGGCCGCCACGCCGGATTCGCCCTGGTGGAACGGCACGCGCGCCGGCACCGTCAAGTTGGCCTGGGATAACAGCCTGGCGCATTTGAAAGCCACCTTCGGCGATGACCCGTCCCAGTGGCAGTGGGGCAAGGCGCACACCCTGACCCACGGCCACCCGCTGGGCATGCAGAAGCCGCTGGACAGGCTATTCAACGTGGGCCCCTTCGCGGCGCCGGGCAGCCACGAAGTGCCGAACAACCAGACCGCCATGATCGGCCCGGCGCCCTGGCCGGTGACCTACGGCCCCTCGACCCGCCGCCTGATCGACTTCGCCGACGCGGCCCATGCCTTGACCATCAACCCGGTGGGGCAAAGCGGTGTGCCCTTTGATGCTCACTACAGCGATCAGGCGCAAACCTATATCGAAGGCGGCTACGAGCAGGCGCATTTCAATGAAGAGGAAATCACGGCCAATACTCGTGGCACCCTCAAGCTGCTACCGGCCAGATAAGCTACACGGGCGCCGCGAAATTGAGCCTGAACTGTTGCGGCGTCACGCCCAGGCGACGGTTGAACACGCTGCGCATGTGCTGCGCATCGCGAAAACCGCATTGGTAGGCCACCGTCTTGAGCGGCGCGTGCGTGCTTTCGAGCATGACCCGCGCTGCATCAACCCGCGCCCTCTCCACAAATTCCGCCGGCGTAATTCGTGCTTCACGGGCGAACACCCGGGAGAAATTGCGCGCACTCATATTCGCCGCCCTGGCCAGGTCGGCAATGCCCAGGTCCCCGGTCAGGTTCGCCAGCACGTACAACTGCACCAACGCCACCGCCGAGGTGGTTTCTGCATGGGGCGTGAGGAACGGGCTGAACTGTGACTGGCCGCCCGAGCGCTGGGTGAACACCACCAGACGCTTGGCCACGCTCAACGCGACTTCCGGTCCATGGTCCTGGGCCAGCAGGTACAGCGACAGGTCGATCCCCGCCGTGACCCCGGCCGAGGTGTAGAGGTTGCCGTCCTGCACATACAGGCGGTCGGCTTCGACGTGGGCCGAGGGGCACAACCGGGCCAGGTCGGCAGCGTCTCCCCAATGGGTGGTGACGGTTTTACCGTCCAGCAGACCGGCGCGGGCCAGCATGAAGGCGCCATTGCAGATCGAACCAAAGCGTCGCGCCCGCGCGGCGGCAGCGCGCAGCCAGTCATCGAACGCCGGGCCAAAAACCTCGAACGGCAACTGCGGGCCGCCGGCGACCAGCAACAGGTCATAACCCTGCAGGGCCTCGCTGTAATGCCGGTGGGCCTGCAATGACAACCCGTTGGAACAGGCCATGCTGCCGTGTGCAAAGCCGATCACGTCCAGCTGATAGTGGTCTTCAGCCGCGAGGAAGCGGTTGGCCTCGCAGAACACATCCATAGGCCCGGTCACGTCCAGTGACTGGACGCCAGGGAAGATCAGGATGGCGACGGTTTTTTGCATGAACGACAGACCTTTTCTAACTGGAAAAACACAGAACCCTGTGGGAGGGGGCTTGCTCCCGATGAGGCCGTGTCAGTCAATACATGTATGACTGACCCACCGCCATCGGGAGCAAGCCCCCTCCCACATTTGGATTGTCGCAGGCCTTACCCTAGCCGATTTTGCCTTGGCACGATGTGTCGACACATTGGCCGGGATCGCTCCCTCGTCGCCATAGCCCTCACACGCAAGCACGACCAGACTGGATGCTTCCCAGAGGAGAGCCCCCATGAGCACCACCATCGCCGGTATCAAGATCCCCGACAGCGCCCTGGCCAGGGCCACCACGGAATATATCCGCGACATCGAGTCCGACCTGCTCTACCACCACTCCCGCCGGGTATTCCTGTTCGGCGCATTGAGCGGTGAGCGCAAGCAGTTGGCGTACAACCCGGAGTTGCTGTACGTCGGCGCAATGTTCCACGACCTCGGCCTGGTGGAAGGCCACCGCAGCGCCGACGAACGCTTCGAAGTGGACGGGGCCAACGCGGCGGCCGCTTTCCTCAAGCCTTATGGGCTCAGTGATGACGATATCGAACAGGTATGGCTGTCCATTGCCCTGCACACCACGCCGGGCGTGCCGCAGCATCTGCGCCCGACCGTGGCGCTGGTGACGGCAGGGGTGGAGATGGACGTGTTGGGCCTGGACTACGCCGCGTTCAGCAACGTGCAGCGCGAAGCCGTGGTGCATGCGCATCCACGCGGTGAGGGATTCAAGGAATGCATCATCTGCGCGTTCGCCGATGGCTTGCGTCATCGCCCGCAGACCACGTTTGGCAACGTCAAGACCGACGTGCTGGTGGATCAGGAGCCGGGGTTCAAGCCGATGAATTTTGTGGAGGTGATTCGCACCTCACCCTGGACTTGAAATGCAATCAAATGTGGGAGGGGGCTTGCTCCCGATGGCGGTGGGTCAGTCAACAGGTGCGGTGACTGACACTCAGCAATCGGGGGCAAGCCCCCTCCCACATTTGGATCTCACCAGGCTTCAGACCGGTGCGGGCGCCCGGCGCGCGTCCGGCTGTTTCCAGCCATCCGCCGCCGCTTCTTCAATCGCTTGCTGGATAGCTTTCTTGCGATGCTCCTCGGCCCGACGGCTGAAGAACCACACCAGGAAGGTCACCAGCGACACCGCCAGCAGAATCAGGCTAGCCACCGCGTTGATCTCAGGTTTGACCCCAAGGCGCACGGCCGAGAACACTTCCATCGGCAAGGTCGTCGAACCCGGGCCCGAGACGAAGCTGGCCAGTACCAGGTCATCCAGCGACAGCGCGAACGACATCATGCCGCCCGCCGCCAGCGATGGCGCGATCATCGGGATGGTGATCAGGAAGAACACCTTCCACGGCCGCGCCCCCAGGTCCATCGCCGCTTCCTCGATCGACAGGTCCAGTTCACGCAAGCGTGCCGACACCACCACCGCCACATACGCCGCGCAGAAGGTGGTGTGGGCGATCCAGATGGTGACAATGCCACGCTCCTGGGGCCAGCCGATCATCTGCGCCATGGCCACGAACAGCAGCAACAGCGACAGGCCGGTGATCACTTCCGGCATCACCAACGGCGCCGTGACCAGGCCGCCGAACAGCGTACGGCCCTTGAACTGGCTGATGCGTGTCAGCACGAACGCCGCCAGCGTACCCAGCGCCACCGCCGCCACCGCCGTGTAGCAGGCGATTTCCAGGGAACGCGCCACCGAGCCCATCAACTGGGTGTTGTCCAGCAGGCCCACGTACCACTTGATCGACCAACCGCCCCACACCGTCACCAGCTTGGATTCGTTGAACGAGTAGATCACCAGGATCAGCATCGGCAGGTAGATGAACAACAACCCCACGACCAGCATGAAGCTGGAGAAACGAAAGCGTTTCATATCTTGCCCTCCAGCTCTTTGGCCTGGCTGCGGTTGAACAGAATGATCGGCACGATCAGGATCGCCAGCATCACCACGGCCAATGCAGAGGCCACCGGCCAGTCACGGTTGTTGAAGAATTCTTGCCACAGCACTTTACCGATCATCAGGGTTTCCGGGCCGCCGAGCAGTTCAGGAATCACGAACTCGCCCACCACCGGGATAAACACCAGCATTGCGCCTGCGATAATGCCGTTCTTGGACAGCGGCACGGTGATTTTCCAGAAGCTGTTGAAGGTGCTCGAACCCAGGTCCGATGCGGCTTCCAGCAGGCTCTGGTCGTGTTTGACCAGGTTGGCGTACAGCGGCAGGATCATGAACGGCAGGTACGAATAGACCACGCCGATATACACCGCGATGTTGGTGTTGAGGATCTGCAGCGGTTCATTGATCAGCCCCATGGACATCAGGAAGCCGTTGAGCAAACCGTTGTTGCTGAGGATGCCCATCCACGCATAGACGCGGATCAGAATCGCGGTCCAGGTCGGCATCATGATCAACAGCACCAGCACCGTTTGCATTTCCTTGCGTGCGGTGGCGATGGCGTAGGCCATCGGGTAGCCGATCAGCAGGCACAGCAGCGTGCTGAAAAAGGCCATCTTCAGCGAGCCCAGGTACGCGGCGATGTAGAGCTCATCGCCCGCCAGCAAGCTGTAGTTGGCCAGGTTCAGCACCACTTGCAGCTTTTGCTCAACGTAGGTGTAGATCTCGGTGTAGGGCGGGATCGCCACATCGGCTTCGGCAAAGCTGATTTTCAGCACAATGAAAAACGGCAGTGCGAAAAACAGAAACAGCCAGAGGAAGGGAATCCCGATGACCACCTGCTTGCCACTGGGCACGATGCGATCCAAGCGCCGCTTGAATTTCTTCATGTTCATGAGCGCAGTACCACGCCGCTGTCGTCTTCCCACCAGACGTACACCTGGTCGCCCCAGGTCGGGCGCTGGCCACGGCGTTCGGCGTTGGCGACGAAGGACTGCACCAGCTTGCCGCTCGGCAGCTCCACATAGAACACCGAGTGGCCGCCCAGGTAGGCGATGTCGTGGACTTTACCGCTGGACCAGTTGTGTTCGCAGGTCGGCATCTGGGTTGTGACCAGCAGTTTTTCCGGGCGGATGGCGTAAGTCACCGACTTGTCTTCCACTGCGGTGGCGATGCCGTAGCCCACGTAGATATCACGGTCCAGGTCCGGGCACTTGAGCACGGCGTGGCCTTCGGCGTCGTCCACCACTTGGGTGTCGAAGATATTGACGTTGCCGATGAACTCGCACACCAGGCGGCTGGTGGGCGTTTCGTAGATGTCGATCGGGCTGCCGATCTGGGCGATCCAGCCCAGGTGCATGATCGCGATGCGCTCGGCCATGGTCATGGCCTCTTCCTGATCGTGGGTCACCATCACACAGGTCACGCCGACGCGTTCGATGATCTCGACCAGCTCAAGCTGCATCTGCGAGCGCAGCTTCTTGTCGAGTGCGCCCATCGGCTCATCGAGCAGCAGCAGTTTCGGGCGCTTGGCCAGGGAACGGGCCAGGGCCACACGCTGGCGTTGGCCGCCGGACAACTGGTGCGGCTTGCGCTTGGCGTACTGGCTCATCTGCACCAGCTTGAGCATCTCGGCCACGCGAGCGTCGACTTCAGCCTTGGGGATCTTGTCCTGTTGCAGGCCGAAGGCGATGTTCTGTGCCACGGTCATGTGCGGGAACAAGGCGTAGGACTGGAACATCATGTTGATCGGCCGCTCGTAGGGTGGCATGTCGGTGATGTCCACACCGTCGAGGTAGATGCGGCCTTCGGTCGGGCGCTCGAAGCCTGCGAGCATGCGCAGCAAGGTGGACTTGCCCGAACCCGAACCGCCGAGCAAGGCGAAGATCTCGCCTTTCTTGATTTCCAGGGACACATCGTCCACCGCAATCGTCTCGTCGAACTTCTTCGTGACCCGGTCGATTTTGACCAACACCTTTTTCGGTGTCTGGTCGCCCTCGAGGGCTTTCTTATAGGCGCCGGAGGCAACTGCCATTTACGAAACTCCCAAAAAAAGAGTACAGCTCGCCCGGTGCAGGCGAACCTTGAATAGTTTGAGCCTTACTTGCCCGTCTTGACCTTGGTCCAGCTACGGGTCATTAAACGCTGCACGTTCGGGGGTAGCTCGAAGTTGACGAATGTCCGGTCGAGAACCGCCTGCGGTGGGTAAACCGCTGCGTCGGTGCGTATCGATTGCTCCATCAGTTTGTCCGCCCCGGGGTTAGGGTTGGCATAACCGACGTGATCACTGACCTGAGCGATCACTTCAGGTTGCAGCAAATAGTTGATGAAGGCGTGAGCCTCTTTGACATTGGCGGCGTCCTTGGGGATCGCCAGCACGTCAAACCACAGGTTGCCGCCCTCCTTGGGAATCGCGTAGGCGATGTTCACGCCTTTGCCCGCCTCGCTTGCGCGGGCCTTGGCCTGGAACACATCACCGGAGAAACCGGCCGCCACGCAAATATTGCCGTTGGCCAGGTCCGAGATGTATTTGGAGGAATGGAAGTAGGTCACGTAGGGCCGTACTTTCAGCAGTTTTTCCTCGGCCTTCTTGTAGTCGGCCGGGTTGGTGCTGTTCGGGTCCAGGCCCATGTAGTTGAGCACGGCCGGCAGCATTTCATCCGCCGAATCCATGAACGAAACGCCGCAGGTGGCGAGCTTCTTCATGTTTTCCGGTTCGAACAGCATGGCCCAGGAGTCGATCTTGTCGACGCCCAGCACCTCCTTCACTTTGTCGACGTTGTAACCGATGCCATTGGTGCCCCACAGGTACGGCACGGCGTAGGCGTTGCCCGGATCATTTTTCTCAAGACGCTTGAGCAATGCCGGGTCAAGGTTGGCGTAATTGGTCAGCAGGGACTTATCCAGCTTCTGGAACGCCCCGGCCTTGATCTGCTTGCCCAAAAAGTGGTTGGACGGCACCACCACGTCGTAGCCGGTACGCCCGGCGAGCAGCTTGCCTTCCAGGGTTTCGTTGGAATCGAACACGTCATAGACGGGCTTGATACCGGTGGCCTTTTCGAAGTTGGCCAATGTGTCGGGGCCGATGTAGTCCGACCAGTTATAAACATGCACGGTCGGTGCGGCCTGCACGCTGACAGCCAGCGTGATACCTGCACCCACCAGCAAGGCTTTGCGAAATAAAGAAATTGGCAAGTGGAGGTCCTCTTAAATAGTTGGCCCTAGAGTTGTTGCCCGGCAACAAAACCGGCGCGCAACTTACCCTCGATAAACCGATCCGGCAAAACTTTCTTTCATCTAATGTGTGGGAGGGGGCTTGCCCCCGATGGCGGGGTGTCAGCTTGCACATGTGTTTCTGATGCAACGCCATCGGGGGCAAGCCCCCTCCCACAGGTTTTAAGGCTTATTTACCGGATTTGATCTTGGTCCAGCTGCGCGTCATCTCGCGCTGGGTCGCAGCCGGCAAGTCGGCAATCGCGTAGAGCTTGGCCTGCACTTCTGCCGACGGGTAGATGCCCGGGTCGCTGGTGATGTCTTTGTCGACCAGCGCGGTGGCCTTCTCGTTGCCGTTCGGGAAGCGCACGCTGTTGGTGATCGACGCCATGACTTCCGGCTTGAGCAGGTAGTTCATGAATGCGTAGGCGGCTTCAACGTTTTCGGCATCTTTCGGGATGGCGACCATGTCGAAGAAGCTGCCGGCGCCTTCTTTCGGAATGTCGTAGGCCACTTTGACTTTGCCACCGGCTTCAGCCGCACGGGACTTGGCCTGCTGGATGTCACCCGAGTAACCCACGGCCACGCAGATGTTGCCGTTGGCCAGGTCCGAGATGTACTTGGACGAGTGGAAGTAGCCAATCGACGGGCGGATTTTCAGGAACAGGTCTTCGGCTTGCTTGAGGTCGGCCTTCTTCTGGGTGTCGGTCGGCAGGCCCAGGTAATGCAGCGCGATCGGCAGCATTTCGGTCGGCGAGTCGAGGAAGCTCACGCCGCAGCTTTTCAGCTTGGCGATGTTTTCCGGCTTCATCAGCACATCCCACGACTCGATCTTGTCCACGCCCAGCGCGGCCTTAACCTTCTCCGGGTTGTAGCCGATACCAATCGAGCCCCACATGTACGGGAAGGCGTGCTTGTTGTCCGGGTCGCTGACCGACACGGCTTTAAGCAGGGATTTGTTCAGGTTGCTGTAATTGGGCAACTTGGACGTGTCCAGCTCCTGGTAGACACCGGCCTTGATCTGTTTGGCCAGGAAGTTGTTCGACGGTACGACGATGTCATAGCCGGACTTGCCCGCCAGCAACTTGGCTTCCAGGGTCTCGTTGCTGTCGAACACGTCGTACACCACCTTGATGCCCGACTCTTTTTCAAAGTTGGCGACGGTGTCCGGTGCAATGTAGTCGGACCAGTTATAGACGTGCAGCACTTTATTGTCCGCCTGGGCCGCGCTCGCCACTGCGCCCATCAGGGACAAGGCGAGGAGGGTCTTGCCAGCGTTCTTCAAACCTAATGCCTTCATTGGGTGATGCTCCGATTTTTCTTTTTGGGGCCGCAAGTTGTATGTGTTTCGGGCCCAGCCAAAGGGCAACAAAACAGGACGACAGTCTGGCAAGTTCGGGGGCCCGCTTTCAACCGGCCCCCACATTTATCTACACAGTCGCAGCACCCGAAAGCCGCTGCGCACTGAGCCTAGCACTTAGCCCTGCAATGCCGCCAAAGTCAGGTCCAGGCACTGGCGGGCCTTGGTCACCAGTTCGTCGATTTCGGCCTGGCTGATCACCAGCGGCGGCGAAATGATCATGGTGTCGCCCACGGCGCGCATGATCAGGCCATTCTCGAAGCAGAACGTGCGGCAGATCATGCCCGCGCCCTTCCCTTCGTAACGCTTGCGCGTGGCCTTGTCCTGCACCAGCTCGATTGCACCGAGCATGCCCACGCCGCGCACTTCACCCACCAGTGGATGGTCCGCCAGCTCCCTCAGACGTTTCTGCAAATACGGTGCCGTTTCGTCGTGTACACGGCTAACGATTTTTTCATCGCGCAGGATGCGGATGTTTTCCAGGGCCACCGCCGCCGCCACCGGGTGCCCGGAGTAGGTGAAACCGTGGTTGAAATCGCCGCCTTCGTTGAGCACGGCCACCACATCGTCGTGCACGATCAGGCCGCCCATGGGCACGTAGCCCGAGGTCAGGCCTTTGGCGATGGTCATCATGTGGGGCTTGAGGTCGTAGAAATCGCTGCCGAACCACTCGCCGGTACGACCGAAACCGCAGATCACTTCGTCGGCGACAAACAGGATGTCGTACTTGGCGAGGATTTCCTTGATGCGCGGCCAGTAGCTGTCGGGCGGCACGATCACCCCACCGGCGCCCTGGATCGGCTCGGCAATAAACGCACCGACCGTGTCCACGCCCAGCTCCAGGATCTTTTCTTCCAACTGGTTGGCGGCCCAGATCCCGAATTCGTCAGGGCTCATGTCGCCGCCTTCGCCAAACCAGTACGGTTGGGCGATGTGGGTGATGCCCGGGATCGGCAAGTCGCCCTGTTCATGCATGTAGGTCATGCCGCCCAGGCTGGCGCCGGCCACCGTGGAGCCGTGGTAGCCATTCTTGCGGCTGATGATGGTTTTCTTGTTGGGCTGGCCTTTGATCGCCCAGTAGTGGCGGACCATGCGCAACATGGTGTCGTTGCCTTCGGAGCCGGAACCGGTGAAGAACACGTGGTTCATGCCCGCGGGTGCGACTTCGGAAATGACTTTGGCCAGCTCGAGTACCGGCGGGTGAGCGGTCTGGAAGAACAGGTTGTAGTACGGCAGTTCTTTCATCTGCTTGGCGGCGGCGTCTGCCAGTTCATCGCGACCGTAGCCGATCGCCACGCACCACAGGCCGGCCATGCCGTCGAGGATCTTGTTGCCTTCGCTGTCCCACAGGTAAACGCCGTGGGCTTTGGTGATGATCCTTGGGCCTTTCTCTTTCAATTGCTTGAAGTCGCTGAACGGCGCCAGGTGGTGATCATTGCTCAAGGCTTGCCATTCACGGGTTTGCGGGTTGTTGCTGGACATACCGATCTCCTAGACATTTCAGGTGGGGGCGCGCTGTTCCAGCAGCGCGCCCGGCGCATCAGACGGCAAAGAGCAGGAATTCCCGCTCCCACGAACTGATCACGCGCTTGAAGTTTTCATGCTCGGCCCGCTTGACCGCGACGTAGCCGGTGATGAACTTCTGACCCAGGTATTTCTCGATGGTCTTGCTGTTTTCCATGCGTTCCAGCGCGTCTTCGATGGTCAGCGGCAGGCGCAGGTTGCGTCGCTCGTAGCCACGCCCCACCACGGGTGCGCTCGGGTTATGGCCTTCGACCATGCCGATGTAGCCACACAGCAAGCTGGCGGCAATCGCCAGGTACGGGTTGGCATCGGCGCCCGGCAAACGGTTTTCCACGCGGCGGTTCTGCGGGCCGGCATCCGGTACGCGCAGGCCCACGGTGCGGTTTTCTTCGCCCCACTCCACGTTCACCGGCGCCGAGGTGTCGGGCAGGAAGCGGCGGAACGAGTTCACGTTGGGCGCGAATAAAGGCAGCAATTCGGGGATGAATTTCTGCAGGCCGCCGATGTGATTGAGGAACAGTTGGCTCATGGTCCCGTCTTCATTGGAGAAGACGTTCTTGCCGGTGGCGATCTCGATAATGCTCTGGTGCAAGTGCATCGCGCTGCCGGGCTCGCCGGTCATCGGCTTGGCCATGAAGGTGGCGGCCACGTTGTGCTTGAGCGCCGCTTCACGCATGGTGCGCTTGAACACCAGGATCTGGTCGGCCAGGGACAGCGCATCGCCGTGACGGAAGTTGATTTCCATCTGCGCGGTGCCGTCTTCGTGGATCAGCGTGTCGAGGTCCAGTTCCTGCAGCTCGCACCAGTCGTAGACGTCTTCGAACAGTGGGTCGAATTCGTTGGCGGCTTCTATAGAGAAGGACTGGCGGCCCGTCTCCGGGCGACCGGAGCGGCCGATGGGCGGTTGCAGCGGAAAGTCCGGGTCTTCGCAGCGCTTGGTCAGGTAGAACTCCATCTCCGGCGCCACGATGGGCTGCCAGCCACGGTCGGCGTAGAGCTTGAGGACCTTCTTGAGCACGTTGCGCGGCGACAGCTCGATCGGGTTGCCTTGCTTGTCGTAGGTGTCGTGGATCACCTGGGCGGTCGGCTCGATGGCCCAGGGCACCAGGAACACCGCGTTCTGGTCGGGGCGGCAGATCATGTCGATGTCGGCCGGGTCGAGCAATTCGTAATAGATGTCGTCTTCGACATAGTCGCCGGTCACGGTCTGCAGCAGAACGCTCTCGGGCAGGCGCATGCCTTTTTCGGCGATGAACTTGTTGGTCGGCGAGATCTTGCCCCGGGTGATACCGGTGAGGTCGCCAATCATGCATTCGACTTCTGTGATCTTGTGGTCTTTCAACCAATCGGTGAGCTGGTCGAGGTTGTTACTCATAAATGCCTCTGGGCTGGGTTTCCTGGCATCCATTAAAAGGCCAGGCGTTGGTTGACGCAGCATCCGCGTCGTTTTGTTCACTCAGGGTAGGAGCTTACCTGCCATTTGCTGCAGCGTTGCATTCCTCACGCCAAACTTGTGCAGAATCATGAGCAGCACCCTGTATTGGCGCTGCCGAGCGGCACCGTCGAGACAAACGAAGGGAAAAAGAGAGGGTCGGCCCAAGCGTCAAGAATATTGGCCGGTGCGCAGGGATACACGCTGCAGGAATAAACGGAACACACAGCCTGGCTGAAGCAGGCCAAGACGCCAGTTGGCGGCAGGCGAGACATGAAGCACCCCGGTATTATTGCTGTTATGGGTTTGAATCGAGCTTAGCCTTGTGCATTTTTTTACACAACACCCCCGTAAAAAATACAACACGGCCCGCTCAAGCCTGCAGGTCCCAAGACCCTCAAACCCAAAAAACCGCCCCAAAAAGCCCCAAAAAAGGCGCCCTGGCGCTTTTTCAGGGCAAAAAAGGCCTCGCTTGACTTCGGCATGCCGTTCGGGTTGACTGAAACCAGAAAAGATCAATGATTGATATTTTTAACAACAAAGGTGTTGCATCATGTCGGTACCCCCGCGTGCCGTTCAGCTTAACGAAGCGAACGCGTTCCTTAAGGATCATCCTGAGGTTCTGTACGTAGACCTTCTAATTGCGGATATGAATGGTGTGGTGCGCGGTAAGCGCATCGAACGCACCAGCCTCCACAAGGTTTACGAGAAGGGCATTAACCTGCCTGCCTCTTTATTTGCCCTGGATATCAACGGCTCTACGGTGGAAAGCACCGGCCTGGGCCTGGACATCGGTGATGCTGACCGAATCTGTTATCCAATCCCCGACACCCTGTGCAATGAGCCCTGGCAAAAGCGCCCCACCGCGCAACTGCTGATGACCATGCACGAACTGGAAGGTGAACCCTTCTTCGCCGATCCGCGCGAAGTGCTGCGCCAAGTGGTGAGCAAGTTCGACGACATGGGCCTGACCATCTGCGCCGCCTTCGAACTTGAGTTCTACCTGATCGACCAGGAGAACGTGAACGGCAGGCCACAACCGCCTCGCTCGCCGATTTCCGGCAAACGCCCGCACTCGACACAGGTCTACCTGATCGACGACCTCGACGAATACGTCGACTGCCTCCAGGACATTCTGGAAGGTGCCAAAGAGCAAGGCATCCCGGCCGACGCCATCGTCAAGGAAAGCGCCCCGGCGCAGTTCGAAGTGAACCTGCACCACGTCGCCGACCCGATCAAGGCATGCGACTACGCGGTACTGCTCAAGCGCCTGATCAAGAACATCGCCTACGACCATGAGATGGACACCACCTTCATGGCCAAGCCTTACCCAGGCCAGGCAGGCAACGGTTTGCACGTACACATCTCCATTCTGGACAAGGACGGCAAGAACATCTTTGCCAGCGAGGATCCCGAGCAGAACGCCGCATTGCGTCACGCGATCGGCGGTGTGCTCGAGACCCTGCCCGCCCAAATGGCGTTCCTGTGCCCCAACGTCAACTCCTACCGTCGTTTCGGCGCACAGTTCTACGTGCCGAACTCGCCGTGCTGGGGCCTGGACAACCGCACCGTGGCGATTCGCGTACCGACCGGCACAGCCGACTCCGTACGTATCGAACACCGCGTGGCGGGCGCCGACGCCAACCCTTACCTGCTGATGGCTTCGGTCCTGGCAGGCGTGCACCACGGTCTGACCAACAAGATCGAACCGGGCGCTCCCGTGGAAGGCAACAGCTACGAGCAGAACGAACAAAGCCTGCCGAACAACCTGCGCGATGCCCTGCGCGAGCTGGATGACAGCGAGGTGATGGCCAAGTACATCGATCCTAAATACATCGATATCTTCGTCGCCTGTAAGGAAAGTGAGCTGGAAGAGTTCGAACACTCCATCTCCGACCTTGAGTACAACTGGTATCTGCATACCGTTTAAACAGCGGCTGCAGAAAAAGAGCGCCGCAGAGCTTATGGCCTGCGGCGTTTTTTATGGGTTTCTTCTGAGGGACCGCGTTGGCAGCATCGGGAGCAAGCCCCCTTGTGTCTTGAGTCAGGATTAGACTGAGGGTGAGAGCGGTGAGTAGCAAGCTGAATGCCCCGAGTGCTTAAAGCACGTGTGGGAGCCCACGCTGCTACTCACCTCTCCGCTCTGGACATGAGCCCGAACAGTTGAACGAGCCCACCTCGAACAGTTACAAGCGTGGGCCAAGCCAGAGCGCTCTCACTCTAAGTGTAAGAGGATTTGGCCATGTTTTCCTGTTCTGCAGGCATTGATGTTTCCAAAGACAGTCTTGAGGTTCGGATTCATTCACTTGAGGCTGGGGTAAGCTGTTCCAACACTGAAAGAGAGTTACCGGCGTTGATCGGTTGGCTAATGCTTTACCAGGTTAATCGCGTGTTGGTGGAAGCCACGGGCGGCTACGAGCGCAAAGTCGTCAAAGCGGCCCAGGCTGCCGGCCTTGAGGTTATGTGCGTTAACCCCCGTCGCGCCAAAGAGTTTTCCAGAGCGATGGGTCAAAAAGCCAAAACCGACCCGATAGACGCAAAGTCTCTGGCGCACTATGCAGCCATTCTAGACTCGCCAAGTGCCCGAATCACAAGCCCGGAACACGACAAGCTGCGCGCGTTGGTCCAGCAGCGGGAACATTTTGTTCAGCAAAGAGATGACGACAGACGACGCCTGAAAACTGCTTCCTGCGATGCGGTAAAGCCTGCATTGCAGAGCCATATCGACTATTTGAACACGGCAGTGGAGGCGATAGATCAACTAATTCGTCAAAGTGCGAACGAGCTAGATAGCGAAAAGGTGGCTCGACTGTGTTCAGTCAAAGGCATCGGGTTGGTTACTGCCACCAGTCTTATGGCTTACCTGCCCGAGCTGGGAGAAATTGGCGGACGCCCTATCGCAGCATTAGCGGGACTCGCTCCGTACAACAACGACAGCGGAAGGCATAAAGGTGCACGTCATATCAGTGGCGGAAGGTTTTCAGCTCGTCGCTCACTTTACATGGCCTGTTGGGTGGTCATCCGGGACCAGCCAGAATTCGGGACTCGATATAAGGCGCTACGTGATAAAGGGAAATGCGCCAAAGTCGCGTTGATCGCCTGTATGCGCGTTTTGTTGGTACGCCTGAACGCGATGCTGCGCGACCGTACTGAATGGATAGAGCGCACCGCTTAGCGCGGTAGCAGCTATTTCGTTCAACATCGCACGGCCAAAGGCTGTGGGAGCTTTGCTGCCTATGAGAAATGACTTCTGAATTGAATCCATTAAGACAGTTGCTCCCACATTTGACTGCATTCCAAAGTTGGAACTCGGTCAAGTGTGGGAGGGGGCTTGCCCCCGATGGCGCTCTGGCAGACAACACACCTTCCTGCTCATACAATGCCCGCTGCCCTGTAGGAGACTTCCATGCCCCCCCGCCCCGCCGCCCCTCGCAAACCCCGCGCCCGCAGCCAGGCCCGGATCGACGCGATCCTGGACGCCGCCCGCGCCTTGCTGGCGGCCGAAGGCGTGGCCGGCCTGTCGATCTACAGCGTGGCCGAACGGGCGCAAATCCCGCCCTCGTCGGTGTACCACTTTTTCGCCGGCGTGCCGGCGTTATTGGAGGCATTGACGGCGGATGTGCACGCAGCCTTCCGCGCGGCCATCCAGGCGCCCATCGAACATGACTCGCTCCAGACCTGGCGCGACCTGTCCTGCATCGTCGAGCAGCGCATGCTCACCGTCTACAGCAATGATGCCGCAGCCCGCCAGTTGATCCTGGCCCAGCATGGCTTGACCGAAGTCACCCAGGCGGATCGTCAGCATGACCTGGAATTGGGGGATCTGATGCTCGACGTGTTCAATCGCCATTTCGAAGTGCCGACGTTACCCAGCGATGTGGATGTGTTTGCCCTGGCATTGGAGCTCAGTGACCGCGTGTATGCGCGTTCGGTGCATCAGCATGGGCAGATCACGCCGCGCATGGCGGAGGAAGGGATGCGGGTGTTTGATGCGTATGTGGGGCTTTATTTGCCGGCGTATTTGCCCAAGCGGTGATTCTTCTAATGATCGTTCCCACGCTCTGCGTGGGCATGCATCCCGTGACGCTCTGCGTCACTTTTATGCAGCGGGACGCGGAGCGTCCCAGGCGGGATTTCCACGCAGAGCGTGGGAACGATCAACTCAAACACTCACAACTTGGCGATCGACACCTCGGTCGATTTCACGAAGGCAATTACTTCACTGCCAATCACCAACTCCAGCTCCTTGACCGAGCGAGTGGTGATCACCGAGGTGACGATGCCGGACGCCGTCTGCACATCGATTTCCGACAACACGTCGCCCACCACGATTTCCTTGATGGTGCCTTTGAACTGGTTACGCACGTTGATGGCTTTGATAGTCATGTTTTTTTCCTCTGCGAGTTATTGAGCCCAACGCAATTGCGTCGGCAGCGGTGAAACAGGTTCGGGTTCCGGCGGTGAGCCGGGCAGCGACAGCACGCGGTTGAGCACTTCGGCTTCCAGCGCAGCCAGGCGATGTGAGCCACGGGCGCGGGGACGGGGCAGGTCTACAATCAGGTCCAGGCCGATTTCGCCGTCTTCGATCAGGATGACCCGATCGGCAATCGCCACGGCTTCACTGACGTCATGGGTGACCAGCAGCACGGTAAAGCCGTGTTTCTGCCACAGGTTTTCGATCAGTTGCTGCATCTCGATACGTGTCAGGGCATCCAGCGCGCCCAGCGGTTCGTCAAGCAGCAACAGGCGCGGCTGGTGAATCAGGGCCCGCGCCAACGCGACGCGCTGCTTCTGGCCACCGGACAAGGCCGCCGGCCACTCCTCGGCGCGCTCGGCCAGGCCTACCGCCTCCAGCGCTTGCAACGCCTTGGCACGCCAGTTGCCCGTAAGGCCCAGGCCGACGTTGTCGATGATCTTTTTCCACGGCAGCAAGCGCGCTTCCTGGAACATCAGCCGCGTATCTTCGATTGCCTCATGCAGCGGCGCAGAACCTGCCAGCAGCTCGCCGCCACTGGCTTTGTCCAGCCCCGCCAGCAGGCGCAGCAAGGTACTTTTGCCACAGCCGCTGCGGCCAACCACCGCCACGAATTGGCCGGCCGGGATATGCAGGTCGATGTCCTTGAGCACTTCACGCGCGCCAAAGGATTTGCGCAATTTGCGCACCGCCAGGGGGATGCCCTTCAGCAGGCGCGGGGGTTGTTGAGCCGTCATGCCGCACCTCCCTTATTCACTTGATACGCCGGGTGCCAGCGCAGCCACACCCGTTCCAGGCCTCGCGCCGCCAGGTCGGCCAGCTTGCCGAGGATCGCGTACATCACGATGGCCAGCACCACCACGTCGGTCTGCAGGAACTCGCGGGCGTTCATCGCCAGGTAACCGATGCCGGAACTGGCCGAGATGGTTTCCGCCACGATCAGCGTCAACCACATAAAGCCCAGGGCAAAGCGCACGCCCACCAGGATCGACGGCAACGCGCCCGGCAGGATCACTTGCCAGAACAGGCTGAAGCCGGACAAGCCGTAGCTGCGCGACATTTCCACCAGCGCCGGATCGACGTTGCGGATGCCGTGGTAAGTGTTCAGGTAGATCGGGAACAACGTGCCCAGGGCCACCAGGAAAATCTTCGCGGTTTCGTCAATCCCGAACCACAGGATCACCAAGGGAATCAGCGCCAGGTGCGGCACGTTGCGGATCATCTGCACCGAGCTGTCCAGCAGACGCTCGCCCCACTTCGACAGGCCGGTGATAAAGCCCAGGGCCAGGCCGATGCTGCCACCGATCACAAAGCCCAGGCCCGCGCGCCAGCCGCTGATCGCCAGGTGCGTCCAGATTTCGCCGCTGCGGACCAGGTTGATGCCAGCCTCGATGACCGCACTGGGCGCCGGCAGAATGCGCGTGGACAGCCAACCTGCCGTCACCGACAACTGCCACACCGCCAGCAATAGAATCGGCAGCACCCAGGGCGCTACGCGATGGCTGAATTTTTCCAGGTTCATAGCGCCCCCTCAGCTCTGCGACGCAGCTTTGGGAAGGATGTCGTTGGCCACCATCTCGCCGAACGGGCTGACGTAGCCGGCGCTTTTCGGCAGTTCGGGACGTTCGATATCCAAGTGCGGGAACAGCAGTTCTGCGACCCGATACGACTCTTCCAGGTGGGGATAACCTGAGAAGATAAAGGTGTCGATGCCCAGGTCCGCATATTCCTTGACCCGTGCCGCAACCGTTGGGCCATCGCCCACCAGCGCAGTGCCCGCGCCGCCGCGCACCAGGCCGACCCCGGCCCACAGGTTGGGGCTGACTTCCAGGTTGTCGCGACTGCCGCCATGCAAGGCCGCCATGCGCTGCTGGCCCACCGAATCGAAGCGCGCCAGGGACGCCTGGGCGCGGGCGATGGTTTCGTCGTCCAGGTGAGAGATCAGTTTATCGGCGGCTTTCCACGCCTCCTCGTTGGTTTCACGCACGATCACATGCAAGCGAATACCAAAACGCAGAGTGCGCCCAAGCTTGGCGGCCTTGGCCCGTACTTGTTCGATCTTTTCCGCTACCGCAGCCGGGGGTTCGCCCCAGGTCAGTACCATTTCCACCTGTTCGGCTGCCAGGTCCTGGGCCGCTTCGGACGAACCGCCGAAATACAGCGGCGGGCGTGGCTGCTGGATTGGCGGGTAGAGCAACTTGGCGCCTTTGACGCTGATGTGCTCGCCGTCGTAATCCACGGTCTCGCCTTCCAGCACGCGACGCCAGATGCGCGTGAATTCCACCGACGCCTGGTAGCGCTCTTCGTGACTGAGGAACAAGCCGTCGCCGGCCAGTTCTTCCGGGTCACCGCCGGTCACCAGGTTGAACAGCGCACGGCCACCGGACAGGCGGTCCAGGGTCGCCGCCTGGCGCGCGGCCACCGTCGGGGAAATGATCCCGGGGCGCAGCGCAACCAGAAATTTCAAACGCTGGGTCACCGGAATCAGCGAGGCAGCCACCAGCCACGAGTCTTCGCAAGAGCGCCCAGTGGGGATCAACACCCCACCGAAGCCCAGGCGGTCAGCGGCCTGGGCCACTTGTTGCAGGTAACCGTGATCGACGGCGCGAGCGCCTTCGGCGGTGCCAAGGTAATGACCGTCGCCGTGGGTAGGCAGGAACCAGAAAATATTGAGGCTCATGGAGTTGTCTCCTGAAGAAGTCGGATTACGGCGCTTTGGCAACCGAGGCGGGTGGGGTCCAGATCACGTCCTTGATGCTCAAGGGCTTGGGAATCAATTTGAGCTGGTAAAAGCTGTCGGCGATTTTCTGCTGGGCCGCGACCACTTCGGGCGTCAGGAACAGCGCGCCGTAGCCCTGGCGTTTCACCGAGGTCAGGGTGATATCAGCCGGCAGGCCGAGCAGGGGCGCGACCTGGTCCGTCACTTCCTGCGGGTTGGCCTTGGACCATTCGCCGACGGCGCGCACTTCTTCCACCAGCGCCTTGATCACTTCAGGGTGCTGTTCGGCGTAGGGCTTGGTCGCCAGGTAAAACTGGTGGTTGTCGGCAATGCCGGTGCCGTCGCGCAGGGTGCGCGCTTGCAGTTGTTTCTCGGCGGCGGCCTGGTACGGGTCCCAGATTACCCAGGCGTCCACACTGCCGCGTTCGAAGGCGGCGCGGGCATCGGCGGGCGGCAGGAACACGGTTTTCACGTCGGTGTAGGCAAGGCCGGCGTCTTCCAGCGCCCGGACCAGCAGGTAGTGCACGTTGGAGCCTTTGTTCAGCACGATCTTCTTGCCCTTGAGCTCGGCCACCGTTTTGATCGTCGAATCCTTGGGCACCAGGATTGCTTCACTGGTCGGCGCGGGCGGCTCGTAGGCCACGTAAAGCAGGTCCGCACCGGCGGCCTGGGCGAACACGGGTGGGGTTTCGCCGGTGACGCCAAAGTCGATGGAGCCGACGTTCAGGCCCTCGAGTAATTGCGGGCCACCGGGAAATTCGGTCCATTGCACCTGCACGCCCTGGGCTGCCAGGCGTTTTTCCAGGGTGCCCTTGGCCTTGAGCAGCACCAGCGTGCCGTATTTCTGGTAACCGATGCGCAGGGTTTCTGCGGCGTGGGCTTGAACGATGGCGCCGAAGGACACAGCCGCAGCAAACAGTGCGACCAGACCGCGACGCAAAATGACAGTGCGCATGGCGCTCTCCAAATGTGCGATTAGGGTATTGGCGGCACCTGCTTGGCCGTTGGCGGCTGAGTAAGGTGAGTGTTTCCAGATGTCGGGTAAGGCTTAAATGCTCCAGCGAGCACTCAACAAGCGTTCATTCAATACATGCGGGTCCAGCGGTTTCGGGCGGCGGGCCATGGCGCTGTAGAACTGCTCCAGGGCTTCGTGCAAGCGCTGTTCAAGCACGGGCACCAGTTGCGCCTGGGCACTGCCTTCGCCGTAGGCGATCTGGCTGTCTTCGGCAAAGATCCCATGGAGCAATTCCTGCGCTTTGAGCGCCGACAGCACGGGCTTGAGGGCGTAATCCACCGCCAGCATGTGCGCGATGCTGCCACCGGTGGCCATCGGCAAGACCACCTTGTGGGCCAGGGCGCGCTCGGGCAGCAGGTCGAGTACGGTCTTCAAGGCACCGGAGAACGAGGCCTTGTACACCGGCGTGGCGATCACCAAACCATCGGCATTCGCCACTTGCTGCAACAGGTCGATGACCTTGGGGCTGTCGAACCGTGCATGCAGCAGGTCTTCAGCCGGAAAGTCGCGGATCTGGTAACTCACCACTTCCACGCCTTGGTCCTGCAACCATTGACGGGTTTTCTCCAGCAAGACCCCGGAGCGGGAACGCTGACTGGGACTGCCTCCAAGTGTTACGACCAGCATGCAAGTATTCCTTGAGCAAGTGTCGGCGGTTCGCTGTGTGGCGATGGCGCCAAGATGGAACAGACCTTAGCAGTAGATTTATATATCTTTAAATCTTATTTATTCATTTGTTTATTCCATAAAAACATATGAGATAAACAGATCGCCAGGCGAAAAAAAAGGCCGTCGAAACGGCCTGAAAAACCCCTGCTATGTGAACGGTGAAAATGTGGGAGGGGGCTTGCTCCCGATAGCGGTCTTTCAGTAACAAGTGCATTGACTGACCCACCGCAATCGGGAGCAAGCCCCCTCCCACATGGGTCCTGTGTTAACGATTGGGTTGCGGGGTCAGCCGCAGGTACGGCTTCACTGCCCTATAGCCCTTGGGAAAGCGTTTCTTGATCTCTTCCTCGTCCTTGAGCGACGGCACGATCACCACCTCATCACCGTCCTGCCAATTGGCGGGAGTGGCGACCTTATGGTTGTCGGTCAGCTGCAGCGAGTCGATCACCCGCAGGATTTCGTGGAAGTTACGACCGGTGCTGGCCGGGTAGGTAATGGTCAGGCGGATTTTCTTGTTCGGGTCGATCACGAACAGGGAGCGCACGGTGAGGGTGTCACTGGCGTTGGGGTGGATCAGGTCGTAGAGGTCCGAGACTTTGCGGTCGGCATCGGCCAGGATCGGGAAATTGACCACGGTGTGCTGGGTTTCGTTGATGTCTTCGATCCACTTGTGGTGCGAGTCCACCGGGTCAACCGACAAGGCGATGGCCTTGACGCCGCGCTGGGCGAATTCATCCTTGAGTTTGGCGGTGAAGCCCAGTTCGGTGGTGCACACCGGGGTAAAGTCCGCCGGGTGAGAGAACAGCACACCCCAGCTATCGCCCAGCCATTCGTGGAAACGAATCTTGCCGGCGCTGGAATCCTGTTCGAAGTCGGGGGCGATGTCGCCCAGTCTTAGGCTCATGGTGGGGCTCCTGATGAGTGCTTATGGAGCCCACTGTGCAGGGTTTGGGAGGATTTTAAAAAGAATAAATATCGATTTATCTAGACGATAAAAGAATATAAAAATCTGTTCATTGGACTTGGGAGCGGACGAGGATCAACATCGTTTTCAAGGTTCGAGAAGGCCTTGAGACGCTGTACCAAGAGGGACTTCAGGAAGGGCTTGCGGGGGTTGAGCCCGACTTGAAAGCAACAACCTTGCCCGGCATTGCGCCGGGCAAGGCTTTAAGCAGTTACTTGAACGCGTAGGTGTAGCTGACGATTACACGGTTTTCGTCCTGATCGCGCGCGGCAGCAACATCGTTGCGCCACATAGCGTTTTTCCAGGCAACGCCGACGTTCTTGAACACGCCTTCTGGAACAACGTACGCAACCGTAATGTCACGTTCCCACTCGGACTGGCCGGTGAACTCGGCACGGCTACCGTTGACGGTATCGATGTCGGTGCCTTTGAGGTACACGACACCGGCGGTCAAGCCAGGCACGCCAACCTTGGCGAAGTCGTAGGAGTAGCGAGCTTGCCAGGTACGTTCGCCAGCACGGGCGAACTTGGCGATTTGCATGTCAGTGGTCAGGTAAGCCGACGAGCCGTCACCCTGGTTCAACCAAGGGAAGTCGCTGCTGCCGTTGCTGACCTGGTAACCACCACCGAAGGTGTGACCGGCAACGGTGTACAGGAACAGGCCGCTGTACAGGTTGTTATCGACCTTGCCACGACCGGAGTTCACGCCGCTGTAGTTGCCCGAGGAGAAGTAAGCCGACTCGTGGCCGTTCTTGCCGTCATCCGAGCTGTTGAAATAACGCAGGTCAGACTTCAGTACGCCAGGACCGATGGCCCAGTTATGGGTCAGGCCCAGGAAGTGCTGCTTGTAGAAGTCTTCCAGATTGCCGTAGTAGTACTGGGCAGTCAGGTCCTTGGTGATCTTGTAGTCACCACCGGCGTAGTAGAATTTGTTGCTGTCGCGCCAGCTTGCACCACGGGAGTTGGCACCGGCGATCGACAGGTTGTCGACGTTGCTGGAGTTACGGCCCTTGGCTTTTTCGATCTGACCGGCAACCAGCGTCAGGTCTTTGTAGACATCGTTACTGGTGATCTGGCCACCCTGGAAGGTCTGCGGCAGCAGACGACCGTCGTTGGTCACGATGACCGGCAGCTTTGGCTGCAGCGTACCCAGCTTCAGTTCAGTCTGGGAGATCTTGGCTTTGGCAGTCAGGCCCAGGCTCGAGTAGTTATCAACGGCTTCGCCATTGGACTTGCTCGGGAACACGGTGCCACCGTAGGAGCTCGCCGTGGCGCCGTTGGTGCCGCCGCCGGAGTCCAGGCGAACACCCAGCAGGCCGATAGCGTCGAGACCGAAGCCTACGGTGCCTTGGGTGTAACCGGAGATGAAGCGCAGGTCGAAGCCCTGGCCCCATTCTTCCTGCTTGTTTTGCACACCGGCACGCTTGTTGGCTGCAGTGCCAGCGGCCGAGTCGCGGTTGTCGGTGTTGATGTAGAAGTTACGCAGACCCAGCGTTACTTTACTGTCTTCGATGAAACCGGCAGCGCCTGCTTGCTGGGCGATGGCGCCCAACGCTACAGCCACAGCCAAGGTGGACTTCTTCATGTACCGCTCCTCTCATTTCTAATTTTTGTATTTCTTTGGTCTCGGGTCTGACGCCCTCGATCCACAGATGCGCGATTAGCGCCAGATAGTGACTACCAAGTCAATCGCAACCTTATGTGTCTACTACCTTCGTCTAATCGCAGTTGATTTGGTCCCTGCAGGGTAATGAGTTTTTCATACACCCAAAAAGAATTGTTTCATTCTTTTTCATACGATTCAGGAATAAGCGCATTCACGCATCGGGCTGGTCAGGCTAGACAGACCATCCCACGAGCTAATTCCTAAAGGGTATTTATCAGCACTTTTTTAGATCGCTTAATGTTGACGTTCTGCTGCATACGTCACCCACGATCAAAAAGGCGACGCCATCATGGCCAAAGGCACATCCTCCCGTCAATTTGTTACAGTTTTTGTATCGGGATTAGTTTCTTTTGATGTCAACGCGACGGCCTTTTTATCGTATCGGCACGAATGAAAGGTTCTGAAGCCTTGGGGAAGTTTTTGAAGGGGCAGGTCTCGAATGTGGGAGGGGCCTTGCTCCCGATTGCGGTCTGTCAGCGACTTATCAGTTAACTGACCCACTGCTATCGGGGGCAAGCCCCCTCCCACATTTGGTTAGGTAGTGTTGCTGGAGTGGGTTTACAAAGGCTTCTCGAAAATTTTCGAGTTGCGCTGATAGTTGTACAGCGACGCCCGCGCCGACGGCAGGCGGTCCACGCTGCTTGGTACAAAGCCGCGTTCACGGAACCAGTGGGCGGTGCGGGTGGTGAGGACAAACAAAGTCTTCAGGCCCTGGGCCCGGGCACGGGTCTCGATGCGCTCGAGCAATACATCGCCGCGTGCGCCATGGCGGTATTCCGGGTTCACCGCCAGGCATGCCAGCTCACCCGCATCCGAATCGGCGATCTGATACAACGCCGCGCAGGCGATGATCATGCCTTCACGCTCGACCACGCTGAACTGCTCGATCTCACGCTCGAGCACTTCCCGGGAACGACGCACCAGAATGCCCTGCTCTTCCAGCGGGCTGATCAGGTCGAGCAAACCGCCGACGTCTTCAATCGCCGCTTCGCGCACCAGTTCGAATTGTTCCTGGGCAACCAGCGTACCGCCGCCGTCGCGGGTGAACAGTTCGGTGAGCAAGGCGCCGTCTTCGACGTAGCTGACAATATGGCTGCGCCCTACCCCGCCACGGCAGGCTTCGGCGGCGGCATCGAGCAGCTCTGCCTGATAGTTGCTGCCCAGGCGCTGCAGATGCGCCGGCACTTGCTGCGGACGCAACTCACGCACCAGTCGGCCGTTTTCATCGATCAGGCCCAGGTCGGCACCAAACAGCAGCAACTTGTCGGCGCCCAGGTCGATGGCGGCGCGGGTGGCGACGTCTTCGCAGGCCAGGTTGAAAATCTCACCGGTGGGCGAATAACCCAACGGCGACAGCAGCACGATGGAGCGCTCGTCCAGCAACCGGTTGATGCCCTTGCGGTCGACCCGGCGCACTTCGCCGGTGTGGTGATAGTCCACGCCTTCGAGCACGCCGATTGGCCGCGCGGTCACCAGGTTGCCGCTGGCCACCCGCAGGCGCGAGCCCTGCATGGGCGATGACGCCATGTCCATGGACAGGCGCGCTTCAATGGCAATACGCAACTGCCCCACCGCGTCGATCACGCACTCGAGCGTCGCCGCATCGGTAATGCGCAAACCTTCGTGATAAGCCGGGGTAAGACCGCGCGCTTCAAGGCGCGCTTCAATTTGCGGACGCGAGCCGTGCACCAGCACCAGTCGCACGCCCAGGCTGTGCAACAGCACCAGGTCGTGGACGATATTGCCGAAGTTCGGGTGTTCCACCCCATCGCCAGGCAGCATGACCACAAAGGTGCAGTCGCGGTGGGCATTGATGTAGGGCGAAGCGTGACGAAGCCAATTAACGTAGTCGGGCATAACACCTGGGCCTGTAATAAAAAGCAGCCAAAAAAGGATCAATCGTGAAAGCGCACAGCGGGCTGATGGTTATCGTCGGAACAGGCTTGGCGACACGCTCACTCTCCTTTCTATGTACGAACAGGCGGGGGTTAATTTATGCAGGTTTCAGGCAGTAATGTTCGATCAGTTCCCGCAATAGACGCACTGTAGGCGTCAAGCGTGACATTTCGAGGTATTCACCCGGCTGGTGCGCACAGGCGATATCGCCAGGGCCGAGCACCAGGGTTTCGCAACCAAGGCGCTGAAGATAAGGCGCTTCGGTGCCGAACGCCACTGCTTCGGCACGGTGGCCGGTCAAACGTTCCGCCACCCTCACCAACTCGGCGTCTTCCGGCTGCTCGAAGGGCGGTACTTCCGGAAACAGCGGCGCGTAGTCGATCCTGACCTTATGCCGCTCGGCCAGGGGCTCGAGTTTTTGCCGGATGGCGGCGCGCAGCATCGCAGGGTCCATGCCCGGCAGGGGACGCAGGTCGAACTCCAAGGAGCATTGGCCACAGATGCGGTTGGGGTTGTCGCCGCCATGGATGCAGCCGAAGTTCAGGGTCGGCTGTGGCACGCTGAACTGCGGGTTGCGGTATTCGCGCTGCCAGGCAAGGCGCAGGCCGCGCAGTTCGCCGATGGCGTCGTGCATGGCTTCAAGGGCGCTGTGGCCAAGGCTTGGGTCCGATGAATGGCCGCTGCGGCCAAGGATGTCGATGCGTTCCATCATCACGCCTTTGTGCAGGCGGATCGGCTTGAGGCCGGTCGGTTCGCCGATCACCGCCGCCCGGCCCAACGGCCGCCCCGCCTCGGCCAGTGCGCGGGCACCGGACATCGAGCTTTCTTCATCGCAGGTGGCGAGGATCAGCAGCGGTTGCTTGAACGGTTGGTCCAGCAGCGGCAGCACCGCTTCAATCGCCAGCGCAAAAAAACCCTTCATGTCGCAACTGCCCAATCCTACCCAACGGCCATCGACTTCCGTCAGCTTGAGCGGGTCGGTTTCCCACAGTGCCGCGTCGTAGGGCACCGTGTCGCTATGGCCAGCCAGCACCAGGCCACCGGGGCCACTGCCGAAACTTGCCAACAGGTTGAACTTGCCGGGGCTGACCTGCTGGATGTCGATGGAGAAGCCCAGGTCGCCCAGCCAGGTGGCGAGCAGGTCGATCACCGGGCGATTGGTCTGGTCGAGGGACGCCTGCGTGCAACTGACCGACGGCGCGGCAATCAACGCGGCGAACTGCTCTTTCATGGACGGTAACGGCATGCGCGGTCTCCAACTTCCCGGATGAACCCCACTATAGAGCCATCTGCACGACACAATAAACCGTTGCGGCACGTTGCCGGGCTCAGTCCTGTACACTGCACGACCTTGGCAGCCACACTTTTCCCCGGCTGCGCTCCCGATCCTGGATTTTCCGGCCATGCAGAAAGAAACCGAAATCAAGCTCCGTGTCAGCCGCGAAACACTCGCCGCGCTGCGTGAGCACCCGCTACTGAAAAAACGCAACAAAAGTGGCTGGGAACGCCGTGAGTTGATGAATCAGTACTTCGACACCCCCGAGCGCGACCTGGCCCAGGCCAAGGTGGCCCTGCGCTTGCGCAAGGACGGTGACGACATCATCCAGACCCTCAAGACCCGTGGCCAGAGCGTCGCCGGCTTGTCGGAACGTAACGAATACAACTGGGACCTGCCCAAGGCCAAGCTCGACGTGAAGAAACTCGACGGCGAATGCTGGCCCGAGCAACTGGCCGAGCTGGACAAAAAGACCCTCAAGCCGATCTTCACCACCGACTTCGTGCGCGAGCGCGCCGAAATCGCCTGGGGTCGCGGCAAGGCCAAGGTAGTGATCGAAGCCGCCCTGGACCTGGGCCACGTGGTGGTCGGCAAGCAGAAGGAAGAAATCTGCGAGCTGGAACTGGAACTGCGCGAAGGCGAACCGGCCGCCCTGCTGGAACTGGCCGCCGAACTGGCCGCGACCCTGGCGCTGATGCCCTGTGACATCAGCAAGGCCGAACGTGGCTATCGCCTGTACGACGCCAGCAGCTATTCCTTGAGCCTGCCGGCACCGCAGATCCACGCCGAAATGCCGCTGGACGATGCCTTCGCCGCAATCATGTGGCACTTGCTGGGCAGCAGCCAGCGCCTGGCCGAGCAATATCGCTTCAATGGCCACTGGCGCTTGCTGCAGGACTGGGTCGAGACCCTCGGTGAATTGCGCGCGCTGATCGGCAGTCTCGGCCAAGCCGCGCCGCGTCAATCCACCAGCGAATTGCGCAATGTCCTGGATGCGTTGCTGGAAGACTGGCGCCCGCTGGTCCAGGCCGGTGACGACGATGAAGACATCCGCAAAGCCGCGCCGGAGCAGTTCGTTGAAGAGCTGCAGGACGTGCGCTGGGGCCTGTTCTCCCTGAACACCTCGCGCTGGCTGCTGGCCCGCACCTGGACCGCCGAGCGTAACGTGCGCGGCAACCGCCAGGGCGCTGCGCAAATCACCAACTGGCTACCGCGCCTGCTGGCCGACGACGCCGTTGCCCTGCAACTGCCGCGCTACCAGCAACAGCCGGAAGACCTGGCCGAGCAACTGCCGCGTATCGAGCGCATCCAGGCCTGGCTGCACCATGCCCGTCAGGTGGTGGATATTCCGGAACTGGACCGTTTGTACGGCGAACTGAACAAGCTGGCGCACCTGGCTAACCAACCGATCACCGATGAGTCGCTGGACGCGCGGATGCACCAGGCGATTGCGGTTTATCAGAATCGTGCCTGGAAGATGCTTCTGCGTCTGTGATATCGCCATCGGGGGCAAGCCCCCTCCCACATATAACTGCATTCCAAAGTAGGAACTCGGTCAACTGTGGGAGGGGGCTTGCTCCCGATAGGGCCGGACCTGCTAGCGCAATACTGGCAGGCTGGTTGTGGATTTTATTTCCGACAACGCCACAATCGAATTAACCTCCTGAATCCCCGGCACCATCGACAACTTGTCGAAGAAAAACCGCTCGTACGCCTCGATGTCCGACGCAACAATACGCAATAGAAAATCCACCGCGCCCATCAGCACATAACACTCCAGCACTTCCGGAAAGCCACGAATCGCCTCGGTAAACTCGGTGAAGTTGGACCGACCGTGGGCGTTGAGTTTGACCTCGGCGAAAATCTGCGTGTTGAGGCCGATTTTCTTGCGGTCCAGCAAGGTGACCTGGCCACGGATCACGCCATCCTCCTTGAGCCGCTGAATACGCCGCCAGCATGGTGACTGCGAGAGGCCGACCTGCTCGGCGATCTGTGCGCTGGAGAGCGAAGCGTCCTCTTGGAGCAGGGCCAGGATACGACGGTCATAAGCGTCCAGTTCGCTTTGCATAGAAATACCTTATAAGTTGATTACGCTGAATTGATTGATTCGATTATCTGCCAATCTGTTCGATTTTAGATAAGAAATCTCAGCCGCTGCGTGTAAAAATTTCTTCAGTCGAATTTGGAGAATCAGCATGCACGCCGTCGAAACCGCTCACTCTGTTACCCGCGCCGATGCATGGGCCGTCGATAGCCTTCACTGCGAGGCGCATTATCGGATCGTCGCGGAGGCGGAGCCGGACGTGCTGTGTCGGGTGTTGAATTACTTCGCGCTGCAATTTCTCACGCCCAGTCAGGTGAGCGTGAACAGGGAAGACGACCTGCTGCGCATCGACATCATGATGGGCGGCCTGAGCTGGCACCGCGCCCAGGTGATCGGTGAAAAGATTCGAAACCTGATCAGCGTGTGTTCCCTGGAGCTGCGGCCGGCTGACTGCGCGCGGCTTCAAGCCGTGGCCGCAACGTCGCGGTAAAAACCTGCAATACACGCACAAGGAGGATTTTCAGAAGCTGGCTAGCCTGGAATTACACCCGACGCCCACCAGGAAACTCTCATGTCCGCCGCCCTCCCAGATCGCCCCCTGGAACTGCATCCGTTGCTGCCTGCATTGCTCGAGCAGGAGCTGATCACGGCGGAGATGGCGCAACGGCTGTCGTCCGCGCCCACCAGCGCCCAGCATCCCCTGGAGCGTATCGCCGCCGAAGGGCCGTGCCTGGAAACGTTAACCCAATGGCTGGCCCGGCAGGTCGAGCAACCTTACCTGCGCATTGATCCGCTGAAGATCGACGTCGCGACGGTGGTGCCGTTGATGTCCCATGCCTTTGCCCAGCGCCACGCCATCCTCGCAGTCGCCGTGGATGCGCGTAGCGTCACGATCGCCAGCGCTCAACCCCATGTCAGCGGCTGGGAGGCCGGGCTTTCCCAAGTACTCAAACGCACGGTCAAGCGCGTGGTGGCCAATCCCCAGGCGATCCAGCGCTGTATCAGCGAGTTCTATCGGTTGGCCAAATCGGTCAGTGGGGCCGATCAAAAAATGACAGCGCCCGGCAATGCCGACCTGCTCAACCTCGGCGCCAGCGATAAGGAGCCGCACGCCGATGACGCACATATCGTCAATATCGTCGACTGGCTGCTGCAGTACGCCTTTGGTCAGCGGGCGAGCGATATTCATATAGAGCCCTGCCGCGAACAGGGTCGTGTGCGCTTTCGCATCGATGGCCTGTTGCATGACGTCTACCAATTTCCGCCACAGGTCACCACCGCTGTCGTCAGCCGCCTGAAAAGCCTTGGCCGTATGAACGTGGCAGAGAAGCGCAAACCCCAGGATGGGCGCATCAAGATGAAAACCCCGGCGGGGGCTGAAGTGGAACTGCGCCTTTCGACCTTGCCCACCGCTTTTGGCGAGAAGCTGGTCATGCGCATTTTTGACCCCCAGGTGCTGCTCAAGGATTTCGACCAGCTGGGCTTGTCTGCCGAAGATCAACAGCGCTGGCAGGCCATGACCCGACAGGCCCACGGCATTATCCTGGTCACCGGCCCGACCGGCTCGGGCAAGACCAGCACGCTTTACGCCACCCTCAAGCAACTGGCGAGCCGGGAGGTCAACCTGTGCACCGTGGAGGACCCCATCGAGATGGTCGAACCGGCGTTCAACCAGATGCAGGTCCAGCACAACATCGACCTGACCTTCGCCAGCGGTATCCGCGCGTTACTGCGCCAGGACCCGGACATCATCATGATCGGCGAGATTCGCGACCGGGAAACCGCCGAAATGGCGATCCAGGCCGCGCTGACCGGGCACCTGGTGCTGTCGACCCTGCATACCAACGACGCGCCGAGCGCGATCAGCCGCTTGCAGGAACTGGGGATCGCTCATTATTTGATCAAGGCAACGCTGATAGGCGTCATGGCGCAACGCTTGGTGCGTGTGCTGTGCTCCCATTGCAAACGCGCCGTGGCCGACGCCTACGAAGCCGCCGGCTGCGTGGAATGCCGCGACAGTGGTTATCAGGGCAGAGCCGGGCTCTATGAGATCATGACGGTGGACGAAACCCTCAAGGCGCTGATCACCCCTGGCGCGGACGTGCAGGCCTTGCGCCGTGCGGCTCTCGGGCAAGGCATGCACAGCCTGCGCATGGCCGGCCTGCAAAAGGTGAAGGCCGGGCTGACGACGCTGGCGGAAGTCCTGAGGGTGACCCCTGGGGATTCAGAAACAAATCCTTTGTTTGTTGGGCACTGAAACCGTCCTTATCCGTGACGAGACCGTTACACTCGACCGAACGTCATGTCACCGACATCATCAGATAGGGAATCGTTATGCAGATCGGCACCGTACTGCTTCTTTTCGTGGGGTTGGCCATTGCCATCCTGTTCATGGGTTTCAAAGTGGTGCCCCAGGGCTACCAATGGACGGTCGAACGTTTTGGCCGCTATACCAACACCCTCAAGCCCGGCCTCAACATCATCATCCCGGTCATGGACCGCATCGGCCGCAAGATCAACGTGATGGAAAGCGTGCTGGATATTCCCCCCCAGGAAGTGATTACCGCCGACAACGCCACCGTGCAGATCGACGCCGTGTGCTTCTTCCAGGTGGTGAACACGGCCCAGGCCGCGTATGAGGTGAACAACCTCGAGCATGCCATCCGCAATTTGCTGCAAACCAATATCCGTACGGTGCTTGGCTCCATGGAGCTGGATGCGATGCTGAGCCAGCGCGACGGTATCAATGAAAAACTGCTGCGCACCGTCGACGAAGCCACGGCGCCGTGGGGCATCAAGATCACCCGTATCGAAATCAAGGACATCAGCCCGCCTGCCGACCTGATGGCGGCCATGTCCGGGCAGATGAAAGCCGAGCGGATCAAGCGTGCGCAGATCCTCGAAGCCGAAGGCCTGCGAGCCTCGGCGATCCTCACCGCCGAGGGCAAGAAGCAAGCGCAGATCCTCGAGGCCGAGGGTAGCCGCCAGGCCGCCTTCCTTGAGTCCGAAGCGCGTGAGCGCCAGGCCGAGGCTGAAGCCCGGGCGACCCAGGTGGTATCGGAAGCGATCGCATCCGGTAACGTGCAGGCGGTGAACTACTTCGTCGCGCAGAAATATATCGATGCCCTGGGCAAGCTGGCGTCGGCCAACAACAGCAAGGTGATCCTGATGCCGCTGGAAGCCAGCCAGGTGATCGGTGCCGTGGGCGGTATCGGCGAGATTGTCAGAGCGACTTTCGACAGCAAGAAAGGCTGAGGTCGCCATCATGTGGGATTTCCTGCAGCACCTTTCGTTCTGGGACTGGCTGGCGCTGGGCACCGTGTTGTTGATTCTCGAGGTGTTCGGCGCGGGAGGCTACCTGTTGTGGATGGGTATCGCCGCAGCCGCCGTGGGAGTGATCAAGTTTATCGTCCCGCCCCTGGGACTTGAGTGGCAACTGCTGCTGTTCGCCCTGTTGTCAATATTGACGGCCGTGTACTGGTGGAAACGCCAACGCAGCGGCGCCAAGGCCAGCGATCAACCCGGCTTGAATGAGCGCGGTTCAGAGTTGGTCGGACGCACCTTCGTGGTGCATCAGGCGATCGTGGATGGCAGGGGCAAGGTTAAAGTCGGCGATGGCGTATGGATGGTCACCGGTGCCGATGCGCCCGTAGGCGCTCAAGTGCGCGTGGTTGGCCAGGATGGGGTGGTTTTAAAGGTTGAAACTGTTTAGTCAGTGATGGAACTGGATCAGGTTAACTACAATCAAAATGTACAGATAACCCACCGGAGTCACCCATCATGCGTCTTAAATATGCTGTCGCAACCCTCGCTGTGCTCTCCCTCCCTGTCGGCTCAGCCATGGCCGATAGCTTCTGGCGTAATGTCATCTCGTCGGGTGCCACCACCGGCTCGACCTACCTGACCTTCAAGGACCACAAGCTGGTAGTCGCCGCCCAGGACGACGCCGGCAGCTTCGTCGCCAGCAACGGCGGCATTCGCGGCCCGTACCTGGAAGCGGCCATGCAGAAGGTCCGTGCTGATAACCCTGGCCTGCAAGCCACGGATATGGAACTGGCCAACGCCATCCTCGCGAAGAACGCTGTAACCGAGTAATACCTGCACGTTAAAAAATGCCGCTTTTTCAAGCGGCATTTTTTTGCCTGGAGCGTGACGAATCATTCACGGGCGACAGGCTATATTCAGTCGAGCCGTGCAACCATGCAGGGCTGACACGTCCATTACTCATCGCCTACCTGAAACGGATGCCCTCTTCGTCATGAGCCAACAGCCCTTCCTGCCGTTTTCCAAACCTACCATTGATGAAGCCACCATCTCGGCGGTCGGCGATGTGCTGCGCTCGGGCTGGATCACCAGCGGGCCGAAGGTGCAGGCGTTCGAAGCGCAGCTGTCGGAATATTTCGGCGGCCGGCCGGTACGCACTTTCAACTCCGGCACCTGCACCATGGAGATTGCCCTGCGCATCGCCGGTATCGGGCCTGGGGATGAAGTCATTACCACACCGATTTCCTGGGTTGCTACGGCCAACGTTATTCTGGAGGTAGGCGCCACTCCGGTATTCGCCGATATTGACCCGGTGACCCGCAACATCGACCTGGCCCAGGTTGAAGCGGCGATTACCCCGCGCACCAAGGCGATCATCCCGGTCTATCTGGCCGGCTTGCCCCTGGACATGCCGATGCTTTACGCGCTGGCCAACAAGTACAACCTGCGCATCATCGAGGACGCCGCCCAGGCCCTGGGTTCCAGTTGGGACGGGGAACGCATCGGCGCTACCGGCGACTTTGTGTCGTTCAGTTTCCAGGCAAACAAGAACATCACCTCATCCGAAGGCGGCTGCCTGGTGCTCAACAACGCCGAAGAAGCCCGTCTGGCCGAGAAATACCGCCTGCAAGGCGTGACCCGCAGCGGTTTCGATGGCCTGGATGTGGACGTGTTGGGTGGCAAATTCAACATGACCGATATCGCCGCCGCCATTGGCCTGGGGCAGTTTGCGCATATCGAGAAGATCACCGCCCACCGCCAGAACCTGGCTCGGCACTACTTCGAATGCTTTGGCAGTGATTTTGAACAAGTGTACGGCGCGCAGCTGCCGCCGGCCGACTTCGAAAACAGCAACTGGCACCTGTTCCAGCTGGTATTGCCGGAGCGTCAGGACGGTTTGCCTGCCCGCGCCACCTTTATGGAGCGGATGCAGGCCCACGGCGTCGGCATCGGTTATCACTACCCGCCGATCCACCTGCTGAGCCTGTATCGGGCACAAGGGTTCAAGGAAGGTATGTTCCCGGTGGCGGAGCGTGTTGGGCGTTTGATCGTGTCGTTGCCGATGTTTACAGCGATGACGGAGGCGGATGTGGAGCGGGCTGTGGCGGCGGTCAAAGCGGTATTGAAAGCAAGCTGATCACATAATGTGGGAGGGGGCAAACCCCCTCCCACATTGGTTTTGCGTTTACTCGCCGATGGCGGCTTTGTAGCCGGCGGCGTCGAGCAATTTGTCCAGGTCAGCTGGGTTGCTTGGCTTGAGCTTGAAGATCCAGGCGCCGTACGGGTCAGAGTTCAGCAGCTCAGGACTACCACCCAAATCTTCGTTGACCGCAATCACCTCGCCAGCAACCGGCGAGTAGATATCCGAAGCAGCCTTCACCGACTCAACCACACCCGCCTGGCCTTGCGCTTCAAAAGTGGCACCAACCTCAGCCAGCTCAACAAACACCACATCACCCAAGGCTTCCTGAGCATGGTCGGAGATCCCGACGGTCACGGTGCCGTCGGCTTCCAGACGGGCCCACTCATGACTTTCGGCAAAACGCAGGTCGGCAGGGATATTGCTCATAGTCTGTGTCCTCAAGAAGAAATGTCAGCGGCCATAGGCCTGCCGGAAAATAGTTAGATCAGGGTTTTGCCATGGCGTACGAAGGTCGGCTTGACCACTCGCACCGGGTACCACTTGCCGCGGATTTCCACTTCGGCCCGGTCGGCAGTCGCCGTCGGTACGCGCGCCAGGGCAATGGATTTGCTCAGCGTAGGTGAGAAACTACCACTGGTGATCTCCCCTTCGCCAACATTGGCGATACGAACCACCTGATGAGCGCGCAGAACCCCACGTTCTTCCAGGACCAGTCCCACTAATTTGAATTGCACGCCGGCAGCCTTTTCCGCCTCCAGCGCGGCGCGGCCGATGAAATTTCGCCCTGCGGGCTCCCAGGCGATGCTCCAAGCCATGTTGGCGGCCAGGGGTGATACCTGCTGGTGGATATCCTGGCCATACAGGTTCATGCCGGCTTCCAGGCGCAGGGTGTCGCGAGCACCGAGGCCGATGGGGGAAATACCGGCGCCCACCAGATCGTTGAAAAAACCCGGCGCCTGGTCTGCAGGCAGGACAATTTCCAGGCCGTCTTCGCCGGTGTAACCGGTGCGGGCAATAAACCAGTCGCCGTCGGCCTGGCCTTCGAACGGCTTGAGCTGATGGATCAGGGTGCCACGGGACTGGGTCACCAGTTCGGCGATCTTGTGCCGCGCATGGGGACCTTGAATGGCGAGCATGGCCAGCTCGGAGCGCTCCCGGAGTTGCACTTGATAGCTGCCCAGTTGCGCCTGCATCCAGGCCATGTCCTGGTCACGGGTGGCGGCGTTGACCACCAGCCGGTAACCGGTTTCGGTACGGTAGACGATCATGTCGTCCACTACCCCGCCCTGCTCGTTGAGCATAGCGCTGTACAACGCGCGGCCGCAGCCGTGCAATCGATCGACGTCATTGGCCAGCAAGTGCTGGAGCCATTCCTTGGCCTGAAGGCCGCTGACATCGATCACGGTCATATGAGATACATCGAACACCCCGCAGTCGCGCCGCACCTGATGGTGCTCCTCAACCTGCGAGCCGTAATGCAAAGGCATATCCCAACCGCCAAAATCGACCATTTTCGCGCCGAGGGCGAGATGCAGGTCATACAGAGGCGTACGCTGTCCCATGGGTGTCTCCTTCCGGGCTTGGCGAAGGTGCGCAGAGTTGCCGCCAGTGCCGAGCGCCTTGGATGACAAGGCCTGCAGACACCTGTGGCAACCCGCCTCGAAAGACGCGGCACACCGAATGCCGCGCATTGTAGCCGCAAGCTGTAGGACTGGCACCTAACCGATTTGTCGTGCGGAGCGTCGGATCAGCCCGACGACCGGCAACAACCCAACCAGTACCAGGGTCAGCGCCGGCAGCGAGGCCCGCGCCCATTCCCCTTCACTGGTCATTTCAAAGATCCGCACCGCCAGGGTGTCCCAGCCAAACGGGCGCATCAGCAAGGTGGCGGGCATTTCCTTGAGCACATCGACGAACACCAGCAGCGCCGCGCTCAGGGTGCCGGGCAGCAACAATGGCAGATACACCTTGCAAAACAGTTGTGGTCCGCTCACCCCCAGACTTCGTG
Source organism: Pseudomonas sp. R2-37-08W (assembly GCF_003851705.1). Classification (NCBI taxonomy): domain Bacteria; kingdom Pseudomonadati; phylum Pseudomonadota; class Gammaproteobacteria; order Pseudomonadales; family Pseudomonadaceae; genus Pseudomonas; species Pseudomonas sp. R2-37-08W. Next base: position 5,557,317 of record NZ_CP027728.1, read on the forward strand.
CGGCCTCGGGCAACGACGGACGGATACGCGCCAGGCTGTTTTCCAGCGGCCCGTAGGCCACCGCCAGGAACCGCACCAGATAGGCGAGCACCAGCGCCGAGAGGCTGCCCAGCAGCAACGGTTTGCCCGTACCGCCCAGCCAGCCCGACAGCGGCACCACCAGTTCGCGGTCCAGGTAGCTGAAGGCGAGCATGATCGACACCGCCAGCACCGATCCGGGCAAGGCATAACCGACATTGGCCAGGCTGATGCCGGAGCGAATCGCCCGAGTCGGCGCAAGACGGTTGGCGAACGCCAGTATCAGCGCCACGCCGACGGTAATCAGCGCCGCAATCGCGCCCAGATACAGGGTGTGCAGGATCAGGCCGGTGTAGCGCTCATCCAGGTCGAACCGGCCGCGCTGCCAGAACCAGGCCACCAGTTGCAGCACCGGGATCACAAACGCGCAGGCGAACACCAAGCCACACCAGCCACTGGCCGCTGCCGCCTTGAACCCACGCAGGTGATACAACGCCTTGCCTCGCGGGCGCTCGTTGCTGGGCCGGCTCGCTCCCCGCGCGCGCCGTTCGCCATACAGCACCAGCATCACCACCAGCAGCAACAGGCTGGCCAGTTGGGCAGCGCTGGACAGGCTGAAAAAGCCGTACCAGGTTTTATAGATAGCGGTGGTGAACGTGTCGAAATTGAACACCGAGACCGCACCGAAATCCGCCAGGGTTTCCATCAAGGCCAGGGCGACACCGGCACCAATCGCCGGACGCGCCATGGGCAGCGCTACGCGCCAGAACGCTTGCCAGGGCGACTGGCCCAGCACCCGCGCCGCTTCCATCAAGCCCTTGCCCTGGGCCAGGAATGCAGAGCGCGCCAGCAGGTAGACATAGGGGTAGAACACCAGCACCAATACGATGATCACGCCGCTGGTGGAACGCACACGCGGCAGGCGCAGCCCGGCGCCGAACACGTCGCGCAGCAGGGTTTGCACGGGGCCCGCAAAATCCAGCAGTCCCACGAACACGAACGCCAACACGTAGGCCGGAATTGCAAAGGGCAGCATCAGTGCCCAGTCCAACCAGCGGCGGCCGGGGAATTCGCAGAGGCTGGTCAGCCAGGCCAGGCTTACGCCCAGCAACGTCACGCCAAGGCCGACGCCGAGCACCAGGGTCAAGGTGTTACCCAGCAAACGGGGCATCTGGGTGTCCCAGAGGTGGGACCAGATCTGGTGGTCGACGCTTTGCCAGGACAGCAACAGCACGCTCAGCGGCAGCAGCACCAGGGCGGCGACGCTGAAGACCGGCAGGTACCAGCGGCGTTGGGCGGGATGGGCCAAGAGCAAATTCCCTGGGAATGGACTATCTGAAAGCAGACATAAAACAGTGTGGGAGGGGGCTTGCCCCCGATGGCGGTGAATCAGCCACTGATGATTAGACTGACACTCCGCAATCGGGGGCAAGTCGAATCGTCGCACCGCCCCTCCCACATTTTGATCTGCGGCGATTTACAAAATCAGTTCCAGCCGGCGCGATCCATCAAGCGGATAGCCTCGGCTTGGCGCTTGCCCGCCACTTCCACCGGCAAGGTGTCGGCCACGAATTTGCCCCAGCTCGCCACTTCTGCCGACGGCGCTACCGCTGGGTTGGCGGGGAACTCCTGGTTCACATCGGCGAAAATCTGCTGCGCCTCGGGCGTGGTCATCCACTCCACCAAAGCCTTGGCCGCCTCTGGGTGTGGCGCGTGCTTGGTCAGGCCGATGCCCGACAGGTTCACATGCACGCCACGGTCGCCCTGGTTCGGCCAGAACAGCTTCACCGCCAGGTCCGGCTTCTGCTTGTGCAGGCGACCGTAGTAGTACGTGTTGACGATACCCACATCGCATTGCCCGGCATTGATCGCCTCCAGCACCGCAATATCGTCGGAGAACACGTCGGTGGACAGGTTATTCACCCAGCCTTTGACGATTTCTTCAGTCTTGCTCGCGCCATGGGTTTCGATCAGCGTGGCGGTGAGTGACTGGTTGTAGACCTTTTTCGCGGTGCGCAGGCACAGGCGGCCTTCCCACTGTTTGTCGGCCAGGGCTTCGTAGGTGGTCAGGTCGCCCGGTTTTACCCGGTCGGTGGAATAGGCGATGGTGCGCGCGCGCAGGCTCAAGCCGGTCCAGGCGTGGGCCGAAGAACGGTATTGCAACGGAATATTCTTGTCGATCACCTCGGAGGTGAACGGCTGCAGGATGCCCATCTGCTCGGCCTGCCAAAGGTTGCCGGCATCGACGGTGAGCAGCAGGTCGACGGTGGCGTTTTCGCCTTCGGCCTTGATGCGCTGCATCAGCGGCGCTTCCTTATCGGTGATGAATTTGACCTGTACACCGGTCTTGCGGGTGTAGGCGTCGAACACCGGCTTGATCAGTTCGTCGATGCGCGAGGAGTACACCACCACTTCGTCGGCGGCCTGCACGACGGTGCTGCCGATCAGGGTGAGTGCCAGGGCAGTCAGGAGGCGCTTGGGTGCCAACATGGGTGCGGTCGCTCATTTGCAAAAAGAGCGCAAATGATAAGGACTCACATTTGGTACCGCTTGCTGGAGGCGTTACCAGATGTTGCACGGTCGGAATATCGTAAGGGCTGATGGCCTCATCGGGGGCAAGTCGAATCGTCGCACCGCCCCTCCCACAGGGGGCTGCACTTCGGTTCACAGTTTGGCGAGTTCCGGAAGATCGCCGGTCAAGCCCAGCGCCTGGCGTACAAACAATGCCTTGGCTTCGGGCAACTGGTCGACCATTTTCAACCCGGCATTGCGCAGCCAGCGCAACGGCAGTTGATCGGCCTGGAACAAACGCTCGAAACCTTCCATGGCCGCCATCAGCGCCAGGTTATGCGGCATGCGCCGCCGCTCGTAGCGGCTCAGCACCTTCACGTCCGCCAGACGTTCACCACGTTCGTTGGCCGCCAGCAGCACTTCAGCCAGCACCGCGGCATCGAGAAACCCCAGGTTCACGCCCTGCCCCGCCAGCGGGTGGATAACGTGGGCCGCATCGCCAATCAATGCCAGGCCTTCGGCCACATAGCGTTTGGCATGGCGCTGACGCAACGGCACGCAGACGCGCGGGTCGGCGCTGATCACGTTGCCGAGGCGCCCTTCAAAGGCACGCTCCAGTTCACCACAAAAGCGTTCATCGTCCAGGGCCATCAGGCGCTCGGACTCCGCCGGCGTGGTCGACCACACAATCGAGCACCAATCCTCTTGCCCATCGCGCACCAGCGGCAAAAACGCCAGCGGGCCGGTGTCGGTGAAGCGTTGCCACGCCGTGCGCCGGTGCGGCTGGCTGCTGCGCACGCTGGTCACGATGGCGTTATGCAGGTAATCCCATTCACGGGTGGGAGTGCCGGTCAGGCGGCGCACCGCCGAGTTGGCGCCGTCGGCGGCGACCACCAGCGGAGCGCGCAGCTTGCGCCCATCGGCCAGGGTCAGCAGCCAGTCATCGCCGGAACGGCGCATCTGCTCCAGGCGCGCAGTGGCCAGCAGCCCCAGGTCGCAATCATGCAGGCGGTCCAGCAAGGCATCCTGGACCACACGGTTCTCGACGATATGCCCCAGCACTTCGGCATGTACGCTGGCCGCCGAAAAGTGGATCTGCCCGGTGCCGCTGCCGTCCCACACGTGCATCTCGCCATACGGGCTGGCGCGGCGCTGGACGATGCCGTCCCACACGCCAAGGCGCTCCAGAATGCGCTGGCTGGCGGCGGACAACGCACTCACCCGCGGTTCAAACGCCGCCGCCGGTTCGAACGGCTTGACGCTCAGCGGGCTGCCGTCAAGCAGCAACACCTGCAGGCCACTGCCCTGCAACGCCAGCGCCAGGGCGCTTCCGACCATTCCGGCCCCGACAATCAGCACATCTGCGTGCATGTCCATAGTCAAGCCTGTCTCGCTGGCGGCTTGCGCCGCACGTAAAGGGTTTTGTCGACCCGCGCCACCAGGGTGCCGCAGCCGTCATGAATCTGGACCTTGTCGCGGCCCGGGTTCTCCATCAGCCACTTACGCATCGGAGCGCACTCCCAGCCCCATGGCCTGGCGGGCGAACCAGCGTTTGGCCGGCGGTAACAGGTCCAGGCCGAGCAGGCCCATGTTGCGCCCCAGCGCCACCAGCGGTTGCCCGCTGCCGAACAGGCGCGTGACTTGGTCGGAGAAACCCACGGTCAGTTGCTGGTCCAGGCGCTGGCGCTCGCGATAGCGTTGCAGGGTTGCTAGGTCTCCCGGCACTTCCGGCCCGGCCAGCAAGGCTTCGGCCAGGGCGTTGGCATCGCGCAGGGACAGGTTGAAACCTTGCCCGGCGATCGGGTGCAGGCTGTGCGCGGCATTGCCGAGCACCACCAGGTGCGAGCGCACTTGTTCTTCCGCTTCCACCAGGGTCAGCGGATAAAGATGCCGCGCGCCCACTTGTTTCAGGGTGCCCAGGCGATAGCCGAACACGCCCTGCAATTCGCTCAGGAAGCTGCGCTCATCCAGGTTGGCCAGGCGCTGGGCGTCCATGCCGATGCGGGTCCACACCAGCGCACAGCGGTTGTCGGGCAGCGGCAGCAAGGCCATCGGTCCCTCATCGGTGAAACGCTCGAACGCTTCGCCATTGTGGGCTTCGCTCGGGGTGATATTGGCGATCAACGCGCTCTGGTTGTAGGGCCGGGTTTTCACGCCGATGCCAAGCTGCTCGCGCAGACCGGAGCGGCCGCCATCGGCCAATACCGCAAGCTCGCATTCCAGTACGGTTTCGTCATTGAGGGTCAGGCGATAGCCATCGGGCAGCGGCTCCATGCGTGTGACTTCCGCCGGGCAGCGCCAGCTCACCACGTCCTTGTCCAGGCCTTGCCACAGGCATTGGCCGAGCCAGGCGTTTTCCACCACATACCCCAGGGCCGGCACGCCTTCTTCCAAGGCAGACAAGCGTGCGGTAGAGAAACGCCCGCGGTCCGACACATGAATCTGTTTGATCGGCTCCGCGCGCCGGGAAATTGCTTGCCAGACGCCCAGCCGCTGATAAATCTGGCGAGCACCGAATGATAACGCCGAAGAACGCGCATCGTAGCTCGGCTGATAGCTGTCACCCGGCGCGAAGGGCTCGATCAGTGCGATTTTCCACCCTCGCGCCTTGGCCCCGGCCTGCAACGCCAGGGCCAGGCTCGCGCCCACCAGACCGCCGCCGATGATCGCCAGGTTGACCCGGCTCATCGGGCAGCCGCCATCAGTGCTTCGATCTCGGCCACCGTCTTGGGCACCGCGCCGGTCAGGATTTCACAGCCTTGCTTGGTCACTATCACGTCGTCCTCGATGCGTATGCCAATGCCACGCCACTTCTTCGCTACGTTCTGGTTGTCCGGTGAAATATAGATCCCCGGCTCCACGGTCAAGGCCATGCCAACTTCCAGCACGCGCCATTCACCGCCCACTTTGTACTCGCCCACGTCATGTACATCCATGCCCAGCCAGTGGCCGGCGCGGTGCATGTAAAAGGCGCGGTAGGCTTCGCTGGCGATCAACTCGTCAACGTCGCCTTGCAGCAACCCCAGCTTGACCAACCCGGCAGTGATGACCTGCACGGTCGCCTCATGCGCCTGGTTCCAATGCTTGTTCGGCGCGATCTGCTTGAAGGCGGCTTCCTGGGAAGCCAGCACAATTTCGTAGATCGCCTTCTGCTCGGGCGAAAACTTGCCATTGACCGGCCAGGTGCGGGTGATGTCACTGGCGTAGCAGTCGATCTCGCAACCGGCGTCGATCAGCACCAGGTCGCCGTCCCTGAGCAACGCGTCATTCTGCTGGTAATGCAGGATGCAGCTGTTGCGCCCGGACGCGACGATGGAGCCATAGGCCGGCATTTTCGCGCCGCCCTTGCGGAATTCGTAATCCAGCTCGGCTTCCAGGCTGAACTCGTGCAAGCCGGCACGGCTGGCCTGCATCGCCCGCACATGGGCCGCGCAGGAAATCCGCGCCGCCTCGCGCATCACCTTCACTTCCGCCGCCGATTTATACAGGCGCATGTCGTGCAGCAGATGATCCAGGGCAACGAATTCGTTCGGCGGCTGGGCACCCAGGTGCGCTTTGGAGCGGATCACGTTGATCCACTCCATCACATGCCGGTCGAATTCGGCATTGCTGCCCATGGCTGAATACACCCGGTCACGGCCTTCGATCAGGCCGGGCAGGATGTCGTCGATGTCGGTGATGGGAAACGCGTCGTCAGCCCCGTAATCACGGATCGCGCCTTCAGTGCCGGCGCGCAGGCCATCCCACAATTCGCGTTCGGCATTGCGTTCGCGGCAGAACAGCACGTACTCGCCATGCTGGCGACCGGGCATCAGCACGATCACCGCCTGCGGTTCGGGAAAACCGCTCAGGTACTGGAAGTCGCTGTCCTGGCGGTAGACATGCTCCACATCACGATTGCGGATCGCCACGGCGGCGGCCGGCAGGATCGCGATGCTGTTGGGTTCCATCTGCGCCATGAGCGCCTTGCGGCGACGGGTGTATTCCGCTTTGGGGATATGGATCATGGGCAGATGGGCTTCCTCGTTTAGTGCAGCGACGGCTTGGGCGAAGCAGGCTCAGCGGACTTTTTGGTCTCGGTGAACAGCAGCAACGGCGCAACGCGCAGGTATTCCATGACTTCCATGTAGTCGCCTTCGCCGTCTTCGGACTCTTCCAGGGCGTCTTGCACTTGGGAGATGGCGGCCAGGTCCTGCAGCACTTCCTTGGCGTCGGTGCTCAGCTCCAGGCCACCGGCGTTCACGCCGAAACCGTGGAGGAAACCCTGGCACCATTGGCCCAGCGCGGCGGCGCGTTCGGCCAGCGGCGCATCGTCGGTGGGCAGCAGCAGGACCACGGTGACGTCATCACCGGTCAGCTCGCCCTTGACCATCTCTTGCAGGCCGATCAGCGCATTGCGCACGTTTTCTTCGGGTTCTTTCTCCAGCAGCTCGGCCACATCGGCCAGCCAGTTGTCGGCATCGAAGCCGACACCGGTGCAGCTGCGGCCCAACAGCACACCGTGCAGTTCGGCAGGCGAGCAAGGATGGCCGCTGGTGCTCAGCAGTTTGGAAAAAGCGTCGTACGGGGAGTTCTGAATGGGCATGGTGAGCTAGGCGCCAGACGGCGCAATGTCTAGAATGGAGCGCTGTATCCTAGCACCGGCAGACGTACCAAGACTATCGAGGGCGTCAGATCGTTTATCCTGCAGTTGCCATTCATCAGACAAATCCAGTGGAACCCAATGGAAGACACCGACCTGCAAGCGCTGATGGCCAGACTCGAACTGCTAATTGATCGGGTCGAGCAACTTAAGAGTCAAAACGGACTCCTACTAGCTCAGGAAAAAACCTGGCGCGAGGAACGCGCTCACCTCATTGAAAAAAACGAAATCGCCCGGCGAAAGGTCGAATCGATGATTTCGCGCCTGAAGGCCCTGGAGCAAGACTCATGAGTTCAAGCAATAGCGTTACCGTGCAGATCCTCGACAAAGAATATTCGATCATCTGCCCCCAGGAAGAGCGCAGCAACCTGGTGAGCGCTGCCCGCTACCTGGACGGCAAGATGCGCGAAATCCGCAGCAGCGGCAAAGTGATCGGCGCCGACCGCATCGCCGTGATGGCCGCGCTGAACATTACCCACGACCTGCTGCATAAGCAGGAACGCCCTGACGTGCAGGCCAGCGGCTCGACCCGCGAGCAAGTGCGTGACCTGCTCGAACGCGTTGATCTGGTGCTTTCCACCGATTCAGACGCACCCAAGGGCTGATTGCCGAGTCTGTTTAAGGTATACTCGCCCCACTCCCTGGCGTGCTTGCCAGTCGGCGATGTCCCGGAGCCGATTCGCACTACCCTGGAAGTTGCACGTTGGGCTGGTGTGCATGTCCGCTAGACGGAAAGCCTTAAAGCCTACTGCTTCTTCCACCTTGAACTTTCGGGTTCAAGGGCTTAGTCGACAGCGGTTCTGTCGGGGAGCCTGAATTCCCAAACTCAATGCCAGTCCCAGGACTGGCATTGTTTTATGAGCCGAAAAGCCATGACCGAATCTGCGCCGCTTTCCCGTCCGCAACTTCGACGCATGTTGCGCAAAGCCCGCCGCGCCCTCACGCCCCGCGAGCAGCGCCAGGCCGCCTGCGGCCTGTATCGGCAACTGGCACAGCACCCGCTGTTTCGCCGGGCCAAACATATTTCCTTATATCTACCGACGGACGGCGAAATCGATCCGCGTCTGCTGCTGCGCGCTGCCCAGCGCCAGGGCAAGGCCACTTACCTGCCCGTACTGAGTGCGTGGCCACGTACCAAGATGGTGTTCCAACGCGTGCGGCCTGGGGATAAGTTGTTGCCCAACCGCTTTCGCATTCTGGAGCCACGGGCCAATGCCCGGTGCCAACGCAAGGTGTGGACGCTGGACCTGGTACTGCTGCCGCTGGTGGGGTTCGATAACGAGGGTGGGCGATTAGGCATGGGGGGCGGATTCTATGACCGCAGCCTGGCCTACCTTGCCAGGCGAAAAACCTGGCGCAAGCCGACGCTGCTGGGGCTGGCCCATGAATGTCAGCAAGTCGATCGCCTGGCGCAGGCGAGCTGGGACGTGCCGCTGGCGGGCACTGTCACCGATAAGCAATGGTTTGTCGCAGAAACGTCGCTGGAACCGCGACGCGGTTAAAACCGTGTTAACGCTTGAATTGCTGTTGCACAGGCGAGAGTTCGACCGGCGCATCGGTCTTGTTCGACCACAGGCTCTGGGCATACCCGGTGGTCACGACGCCCAGACCAAACAAAATTACCAAAATCCATAGTAAATCCGGTTTACGTTGCATCGATTGCCCCCCTTCAGGCACCTCGTACACGATGACAACAACGTTCCAAAGTAGTCCGTTGCAGCTGCACCAAGCTTAAAAGCCGGCATTCTGCGGTAACGTGAACCAACACGCAAACCTTGACGCCAACCGACTGTCGGTTTGTCATGGCATTGCCCGACAACTTGCCCAATGCCTTTCTCAGGAGCCCCGAAATGGCCTACTGGCTGATGAAATCCGAGCCCGACGAGCTCTCCATCAACGACCTGGGAAAGCTCGGCGAAACGCGCTGGGACGGGGTTCGCAACTACCAGGCGCGCAATTTCCTGCGCGCCATGGCGGTGGGCGATGAGTTTTTCTTCTATCACTCCAGTTGCCCGGAGCCTGGCATTGCCGGTATCGGCAAAATTATCCAGGCCGCCTACCCCGACCCCACCGCGCTGGAACCGGACAGCCACTATTTCGACGCCAAGGCCAGCGCGGAGAAAAACCCGTGGAGTGCGATCACCGTGGCCCACGTCAAAACCTTCCCCAAGGTGCTGAGCCTGAGCCACCTGAAACAGCAAGCCACGCTCGCCGAGTTGCCACTGGTGCAGAAGGGCAGCCGGCTTTCGGTGATGTCGGTCACGTCGGAACAATGGACGGCCATTCGTCAACTGCTTTAGCTGTCCGATGCCATTGGGCATTCATCTAACATCATAAAAGTACTCGTTATAAAAAAAGAAACAGTTATCAAAATTCAGCATAACCAACTGTCATTTATGACAGTAGTCAACATTTTCTCCAAAGTGAATGATAACCACTGAACACGGATTTATCGCATTCACACTACCAGGAGAGCAAAAATGGCTGACTTATCAGACTCAGATAGAAATGACTCGAATGAAGCTGCCTCCATAGAAAAAATAGAGATTAAGATCCACTCGGATAACACCAAAGGAATAACGATAGTGACGGGGGCGTACCCATTACATGGATATAAAGGCTCTATCGAGGTTGAATACTCGTGGAGCAATAATATTTACACGATCCATGCGCGCAGGTATCAGTTCGAGCGAGGTGCGGTAACGGGGAAAAACCCGCGCTTCGAAATCAGCGCCATGGCCGTAAACGGCCCTACATTGACAGTCGTCCCTCCACAGGATGGCCAATGGCACTTCTGGGGCTCTTCAACAAGCTACCAAACAGCGAACACAGCAATGGACTTCAAGTTTTACTTTGTCTTCGACGCGCCTGAGGGGCTATGGAGAACAGATACAAAAATATTAAGACTGATTGCCAATTAGCTCCTGACTACACTACAGCCAGCAACTAAGTTGCTGGCCTCCCAAAACCCTTGAAAGTCCGCTTTTTCGGACTTATTGAATGATCAAGTTGTTGAACAGCAAGTCTTCCACCACCGGCTTGCCGGTTTCATCGTTCATCACTTGCTGGGTTTGTTTCAACGCTTCCTGACGCAGCTTTTCCTTACCTTCGACGCTGCTCATGGCTTCGTTGGTCTGCTGGGTGAACAGCGCCACCAACTGGTTACGAATCAACGCGTCGTTGGCTTTGACCGCTGCGGCAGCTTCGGTACCGGTGACGCGCAGGGCGATGTCGGCCTTGAACACTTTTAGCTTGGCCGTGCCATCCAACCCGTAATTACCCACGAACGGCGGGCTCAGGCTGATATAGCTGACCTTCGGCGCCTCGCCCTCTTTGGCTTCTTCGGCCTGGGCCGCCATCGGCAAGGTCAGGGCCAGCATCAACAGGATCCACGCTTTCACAGTTCACTCCTCGAATTCGGTTGCCGGGTAGCATAACGCTAGCAAGGCTGAGCACAAGCTTATGAGGGCTTATCAGGCACGGGCATGCTCGTTGACCCACGGGCGTACCCTCCTACACTTATCGGCCACGACGCCAAAAGGAATAGTCCGATGAAAGCTGTGCTGTGCAAAGCCTTCGGCCCCGCCGAAAACCTGGTGCTGGAAGAGATCGCCAGCCCTGCGATCAAACAGAACGAAATCCTGCTGGACGTGCACGCGGCCGGGGTGAATTTCCCCGACACCCTGATCATCGAAGGCAAGTACCAGTTCAAGCCGCCCTTCCCGTTTTCGCCGGGTGGCGAAGCGGCGGGCGTGGTGAGTGAGGTCGGGGAGAAGGTCAGCCACTTGAAAGTCGGTGATCGCGTGATGGCCCTGACCGGCTGGGGCAGCTTTGCCGAGCAGGTCGCGGTGCCGGGCTATAACGTGCTGCCGATCCCGCCGAGCATGGACTTCAACACCGCCGCCGCCTTCAGCATGACCTACGGCACCTCGATGCACGCGCTGAAACAGCGGGCCAACCTGCAACCCGGCGAAACCCTGTTGGTGCTCGGCGCTTCCGGTGGCGTGGGCCTGGCCGCCGTGGAAATCGGCAAGGCCATGGGCGCCCGGGTGATCGCCGCCGCCAGCAGCGCCGACAAGCTCGCGGTGGCCAAGGCGGCCGGCGCCGATGAGCTGATCAACTACAGCGAAGCCAGCCTCAAGGACGAGGTCAAGCGCCTGACCGGTGGCAACGGCGCCGATGTGATCTACGATCCCGTGGGTGGCGACCTGTTTGACCAGGCCATCCGCTCGATCGCCTGGAACGGCCGCTTGTTGGTGGTGGGCTTTGCCAGCGGGCGTATCCCGGAACTGCCGGTGAACCTGGCACTGCTCAAGGGCGCGGCGGTGGTGGGGGTGTTCTGGGGTTCGTTTGCCCAGCGTCAGCCCCAGGACAATGCGGCGAATTTTCAGCAGTTGTTCACCTGGTATGGCGAGGGCAAGTTGAAGCCGTTGGTGTCGCAGGTGTATCCGCTGGCGCAGGCAGCCCAGGCGATCAATGATCTGGGGCAGCGCAAGGCGGTGGGTAAAGTGGTCGTTCAGACCCGCTGATAGCCAGTTGAAATGCGAACAATGTGGGAGGGGGCTTGCCCCCGATTGCAGTGGATCAGTTGACACATATGTTGACTGAACCACCGCTATCGGGGGCAAGCCCCCTCCCACATTTGGATCTCCAGCGCCTGCAGAATCCACTTACGACCACACCTTATCTATTCGCGACATGTTCATAAGAGAACATGCAATTGCTTTGATTTCCTGTGTTTGCAGATAAGAGGCGATGCTATTTTCGGTAACGAAACTGTAACATTCGCATCCGCAGTCAAAACAAGAAATCTGGAGCTCTTGAATGTTTGCTTTCTTTCGCCCTGCCGCACATCAGGCGCCCCTGCCTGAAGAAAAAATAGACACGACCTACCGACGGCTGCGCTGGCAGATCTTCGCCGGTATTTTCATCGGTTACGCCGGCTACTACCTGCTGCGCAAAAACTTCTCCCTGGCGATGCCCTACCTGATTGACGAGGGTTACACCCGTGGTGAACTGGGCCTGGCGATGTCGGCCATCGCGATTGCCTACGGCTTGTCCAAGTTCCTCATGGGCCTGGTGTCCGACCGCTCCAACCCGCGCTACTTCCTGCCCTTCGGCCTGCTGGTTTCAGCGGGGGTGATGTTCATTTTCGGTTTCGCGCCTTGGGCAACGTCCAGCGTGACCATGATGTTCATTTTGCTGTTCATCAACGGTTGGGCCCAGGGCATGGGCTGGCCGCCGAGTGGGCGGACCATGGTGCACTGGTGGTCGCAGAAGGAACGCGGCGGCGTGGTGTCGGTGTGGAACGTGGCGCACAACGTCGGCGGCGGCCTGATCGGCCCGCTGTTCCTGTTGGGCATGGCCTGGTTCAACGACTGGCATGCGGCATTTTATGTGCCGGCCACGGTGGCGCTGGCAGTGGCGGCATTTGCCTTCATTACCATGCGTGACACCCCGCAATCGGTCGGCCTGCCGCCTATCGAAAAGTACAAGAACGACTACCCGGAAGGCTACGACGCCAGCCACGAAGACGAATTCAGCGCCAAGGAAATCTTCGTCAAGTACGTGCTGCGCAACAAAATGCTGTGGTACATCGCGTTCGCCAACGTGTTCGTCTACCTGCTGCGCTACGGCGTACTGGACTGGGCGCCGACCTACTTGAAAGAAGCCAAGCATTTCACGGTCGACAAGTCGTCGTGGGCGTATTTCTTCTACGAGTGGGCCGGTATCCCGGGCACGCTGCTGTGTGGCTGGATGTCGGACAAGATCTTCCGTGGCAATCGCGGCCTGACCGGCATCGTGTTCATGGCGCTGGTGACCGTGGCGACCCTGGTTTACTGGCTTAATCCGCCGGGCAATCCGACGGTCGACATGATCGCGCTGGTCTCCATCGGCTTCCTGATCTACGGCCCGGTGATGCTGATCGGCCTGCAGGCGCTGGAACTGGCACCGAAGAAAGCTGCCGGTACGGCTGCGGGTTTCACCGGCCTGTTCGGCTACCTGGGCGGTTCGGTGGCCGCGAGTGCGGCGATGGGCTACACCGTGGACCACTTCGGTTGGGACGGCGGTTTCGTGCTGTTGATCGGCGCGTGCGTCCTGGCGATTGCCTTCCTGATCCCAACGCTGTGGCACACCAACAGCGTCAGCTCGGCGCGTTAACCGCCTGAGCAATCCTTTGCACAACGCTTGAGCCGCGCCTCCAGGTTTTTATCTGGCATGGCGTGGCTACGCAGGGCGTTCACGGTCTGTTCGACATAATCGCGAGTGGTGCCGTAACGCCCGCAAGCGCTTTGCAGCACATGGTTGAGCACGATATCGGGCAAGTTGCCGGCATAGCTGGGCAAGTGCCGCTCCAGCACAAACCCCAACGCCTGTACCTGGCTGCCATCTTCCAGCCGGCAACTGAGCCAGTGCGGTCGATAGGACGGGTAAGGCATTTCGCGTTGCCACAACGCATAAAGCGAAGCCTCCAGCTGATCTTCCGGCAAGCGGTAAGCAAACCCGCTGCACGAGCCGCCCCGATCCAGCCCGAACACCAGGCCCGGCAGCTCCGGCGTACCCCGGTGCTCATGGGACCACAGGTACAAGCCCCGATGATAACCATGGACCCTCGCCCGCACCCGCTCGGTGGATGAACATTCCGGGCGCCAGATCAGCGAACCATATGCAAATAGCCAGACCGGCCCACCCTTGTGCCGAGCCATGGTGGCCTGCATCGAGCTCATCAATTGTTCGTGAGTGAGTTGCGGCCCCAAGTCGAGCCGCGGAGGGTAAGCCAACTGCAAAAGATCGGTTTCAATGGCGGTCATGGCGAAAAGCGATACGCCTCCTATGTATTACCAGTTGTAAGCGACTTTACCGTAATAAAACGCGCCGCTGTAACCGTACGGCGAAAAAGTGCTGTACGCGTACGCTGGCAAGCGCTATGGCATGAGCGAGTACCTGGCGTACCTGAAGGTCACGGCCCGCTGGCGGCGGAATTGGTGCTGCTGGGCTTCAATGCGGCAATGGTGACGACGGGTTTACGTTTCTGAGCGGACAATTTCCAGTGTGGGCTTGCTCTGCTCAGGGCCGAGGGGCATAGGCAAACACGTCAGCGCGCATCTGGTGCGCATCCATACCGGCGTCGACCAACGCATCCAGCGTGCCGTAGATCATCGCCGGGGATCCACTGGCGTATACATGCACGGCCTTAAGGTCGGCAATGTCTTCGCACACGGCTTCATGCAGCAACCCGCAACGTCCTTCCCAGCCGCACAGGTCACTGACGACTTTGTGCAGGAACAGGTTGGGCAGTTGCCGCCACTGATCCCAGTGCTCGATCTCGTAGAAATCTTCCGGGCGACGCACACCCCAGTACAGGTGCACCGGGTGCTTGAAGCCCGAAGCCCGGCAATGCTCGATCAGGCTGTGCATCTGAGCCATGCCGGTGCCAGCGGCGATCAGCACCAGCGGCCCGTCCGGCAGCTCCGCCAGGTGAGTGTCACCGAACGGCAGTTCGACGCGGGCCATCTGATTGCGCTGGAGCTGGTCCAACAGGTTGCGTGCGCTGTCTTCGCGGGCCAGTACGTGCAGTTCCAGCTCGCGTCCACAGTGAGGCGCCGACGCCAGGGAAAACGCCGACTTCTCGCCGTTCTCACGCTCGATCATCAGGTATTGCCCGGCGTGGTAACGCACGGCCTTGCCTGCAGGAGCACGCAGGCGCACGCGCCACACATCGCCGCCGACTTCCACGCATTCGCTCAATTGGCACGCCAACTTGCGCAACGGCAGTTCTCCCGGCGCCAGCACGCCATCCCACAAGACAATGCAATCTTCCAACGGCTCGGCGATGCAGGTGTAGAACTCACCATGGTCACGCACCTCACCCGCCTGCTGCACCCGGCCCTCCACCAGCAGCGCCGCGCAGACGTGGCAGACGCCGTTGCGACAGGCCTGCGGGCATTCGTAGCCCAGGCGGCGCGCGCCATCGAGAATTCGTTCGCCAGGGTCCAGTTCCAGGACCGCGCCGGAAGGTTGCAAGGTTACACGCATCAATCTATTCCCAATTCTTTCCAGATTGCATCGACGCGAGCAGTCACTGCGTCATCCTTGACGATCACCCGGCCCCACTCGCGGGTAGTTTCGCCCGGCCATTTGTGAGTGGCATCCAGGCCCATTTTCGACCCAAGGCCTGAAACCGGCGAGGCAAAATCGAGGTAATCGATGGGCGTGTTGTCGATCATTACCGTGTCGCGCTTGGGGTCCATGCGCGTAGTAATGGCCCAGATCACGTCATTCCAGTCGCGGGCATTGATGTCGTCGTCGGTGACGATAACGAACTTGGTGTACATGAATTGTCGTAAAAACGACCACACGCCCAGCATTACCCGCTTGGCATGGCCCGGATACGACTTCTTCATGGTGACGATGGCCATGCGGTACGAGCAACCTTCCGGCGGCAGGTAGAAGTCGGTGATTTCCGGAAACTGCTTTTGCAGGATCGGCACGAACACTTCGTTCAGCGCCACGCCGAGAATGGCCGGCTCGTCTGGTGGCCGGCCGGTGTAGGTGCTGTGGTAGATCGGTTTGATCCGATGGGTGATGCGCCCGACGGTGAACACCGGAAAGCTGTCGACTTCGTTGTAATAACCCGTGTGGTCACCGTAAGGCCCTTCATCGGCCATCTCACCGGGGTGAATCACACCCTCGAGGATGATTTCGGCGGTGGCCGGCACTTGCAGGTCATTACCACGGCACTTCACCAATTCGGTGCGGTTGCCACGCAGCAGGCCGGCAAAGGCGTATTCGGACAGGCTGTCCGGCACTGGCGTCACGGCGCCCAGGATGGTGGCAGGGTCGGCGCCGAGGGCCACGGACACCGGGAACGGCTGGCCCGGATGCTTTTCACACCACTCGCGAAAGTCCAGGGCGCCGCCACGGTGGCTCAGCCAGCGCATAATCACTTTATTGCGGCCGATCACTTGCTGACGGTAGATGCCGAGGTTCTGGCGGTCCTTGTTCGGGCCCTTGGTGACGGTCAGGCCCCAGGTGATCAGCGGGCCGACATCGCCGGGCCAGCAGGTCTGCACCGGGAGCATGGCCAGGTCGACGTCATCGCCTTCGATGACCACTTCCTGGCACACCGCGTCCTTGACCACCTTGGGCGCCATGGCAATGATCTTGCGAAAGATCGGCAGCTTCGACCAGGCGTCCTTCAAGCCTTTGGGCGGCTCGGGCTCTTTGAGGAAGGCCAGCAGCTTGCCGATCTCGCGCAGCTCGCTGACCGCCTCGGCGCCCATGCCAAAGGCGACGCGTTCGGGGGTGCCGAACAGGTTGCCGAGCACCGGGATGTCAAAGCCGGTCGGGTTCTCGAACAGCAGCGCCGGGCCCTTGTTGCGCAAGGTGCGGTCGCAAATCTCAGTCATTTCCAGTACCGGTGAAATCGGCATCTGGATACGTTTCAACTCTCCGCGCTGCTCAAGTTGCTGCACGAAATCCCGAAGATCCTTGAATTTCATTAACCATGCCACCCGTAAAATAGGCGTACATCCTACCTGCTCTAGAGGCGGCTGGCAGCTTAATTGGCCGTCAACCCCCGTGATTGCAGCGAACTGAACAACGGCTCCAGAAAGGCCTCGATGTGCCGCGCGCCTACGTCGGAAAGGTGGTTATCGTCGGTGTACAGCGCGCGGCCATTGAGTTCCACACGGCACAAGCCGTCGGTGCCGCACAGCAAGGGCGCGGGGTCCAGCACCCTGACACCGCTGTCGGCCGCCGCCAGCTCGTCAAACAGCTGGGTAATAAAGGCCTGGCGCTTCACATGCTCGGCCACGGCAAGCCCTTCACCGTCCACCGGCCGGTTCATCATTGCCAGGCGACTGAGGCGGTAAGGCACGATGATTTCCTGCAGCGGCACCTCCTTGACCAGCCAGACCTTATGCCCGGCAGCGCGCAGCGCCTGGATGCGCTCGCGCAGGCCCTCGGCAAAGCGCTGCTCGGCGACCGCACGCACATACTCGCCAGTGCTGGGGTCCTTGAGCGCATGCTCTTTGTCGCCCGACATTTGCCCATAGACATACAGGCTCCAGCGCGCCGCCAGCACCACATCGCTGAATTTTTTCTCGGCCATCGCCTTCTCGACGCGACGGTTGAAATGCGCGCACCGAGCAATATTCTCCAGGCCATCCAACGGAATACAGCCCGCGAAGCTGGCTTCAACCAGGCTGATATCGTGGCGATCAGCGCCCTCTTTGAGTGCCGGAATCAGCGCGGTGGCATGACTGTCACCCCATACCAGCGCCGAGACGGACTGGGTTGGCGGACCAAAATGGCAGAACAACCGCTCGTCGGGCGTGTCTTTGTCAGCCATGCACGCCAGCAGGTCCGGGCTCCACTTTTTCGCCTGGGCGAAACGCAACGCCTGTTCGGACAACCGTGAAGGCACACCGTCGAATTCGCGTATCGCAAGGCCCGTAAAGCCCAGCCCCAGGATGCCGACCACGGCTGCCGCCAGAATCGACTTGCGGGCCGCCAACAGGCGTTTTTCCCGGAACGGCGTTTCCACGAAGCGCCAGGACAAGTAGCCCAGCACCAACGAGAGCAGCATCAACCCGGCCAACTCCAGGGTGCTCAAGCCATCCACCGCAGCATAGTTGGCGTACACGAACACCGGCCAATGCCAGAGGTACCAGGAATAGGAAATCAGCCCGATACCGACCATCAGCCGCGTGCTCAACAGGCGCCCGACCCAGGTGTGTTGCTGCCCGTTGGCCCAGATCAGCCCGACGACACCCAGCACCGGCAATAGCGCGGTCGCGCCGGGGAAAGGGGTTTTCGCGTCGTAACCCAATACGGCGATCAGAATCAGCGCCAGGGAGGCCAGGCTGACCCCCTGCGCCAGGGCGGGTGAGGCGCGCCACTCATATTTGGGCAGCACCGCCAGCATCGCGCCGGCCAACAATTCCCAGGCCCGAAGGTGCAGCAGGAAAAACGCTTTTTGCGGCTCATGCTCAACCGCCCAGACGCTCATGCCAAAGGAGCCCAGCAACACCGCGAACAGCGCCAGGCGCCAGTGCTTCAGGCGGCTTGAAAGCAAGGTGAGCAGCAGCGGGAAAACAATATAGAACTGCTCTTCTACCGCCAGCGACCAGGTATGCAGCAGAGGCTTGATGTCAGAGGACGCATCGAAGTAGCCATGCTGGCGCGCGAACAGCAAATTTGAGGTAAAGGTCACCTGATAGTGCGCCGACCGCCCCAACTCCTCATAGTCCTTGGGCGCCAACAGGAACCAGCCCACCGCCAGTGTCGCTGCAATCATTACAAACAGCGCCGGCAGGATGCGCCGTGCGCGACGGGCCCAGAAATCAATGAAACTGAAGCGTCCGGCCTGGCGCTCGCGCCAGATAATGGACGTGATCAGAAAACCGGAAATAACGAAGAAGACGTCAACACCAACGAAACCGCCGGTAAGGCCAGGAACGCCGAAGTGAAACAACACGACGGCGAGGACAGCGATGGCACGCAGGCCATCGATGTCTCTGCGGTAAGCAAGAGTGGTCATAAGAATTGTGGTCAGTCTGTGACGAAAGGAGTGAGCGTAGTCGCGCGTACAATTTTTGTTACTTAACGGACACTTATGCCATAAAACCCGATGAATCTCGACGCAAAAAAATGGCGCCCCCATTGGGGCGCCATTTTTCGGACCTGAAACGCGGTTTTACTTGCGCTTCATGGACAGGAAGAACTCGTCGTTGGTCTTGGTGGTTTTCAGCTTGTCGATCAGGAACTCGATGGCGGCCACTTCGTCCATCGGGTGCAGCAGCTTGCGCAGGATCCACATGCGCTGCAGTTCGTCGTCGGCAGTCAGCAACTCTTCGCGGCGCGTGCCGGAGCGGTTGATGTTGATGGCCGGGAACACACGCTTTTCAGCGATACGACGGTCCAGGGGCAGTTCCATGTTGCCGGTACCCTTGAACTCTTCGTAGATCACTTCGTCCATCTTCGAGCCGGTTTCAACCAGCGCGGTGGCGATAATGGTCAGCGAGCCGCCTTCTTCGATGTTGCGCGCGGCGCCGAAGAAACGCTTTGGCTTCTCCAGGGCGTGTGCATCGACACCACCGGTCAGCACCTTGCCAGAGCTCGGGATCACGGTGTTGTAGGCACGGGCCAGACGGGTGATGGAGTCGAGCAGGATCACCACGTCTTTCTTGTGCTCGACCAGGCGCTTGGCCTTCTCGATCACCATTTCAGCCACCTGCACGTGGCGGGTTGGCGGCTCATCGAACGTCGAGGCGACCACTTCGCCGCGCACGGTGCGCTGCATTTCGGTCACTTCTTCCGGACGCTCATCAATCAACAGCACGATCAGGTGAACTTCAGGATTGTTACGCGCAATGTTCGCCGCAATGTTCTGCAGCATGATCGTTTTACCGGCTTTCGGCGGCGCAACGATCAGGCCACGCTGGCCCTTGCCGATGGGTGCGCACAGGTCGATCACACGACCGGTCAAGTCTTCGGTGGAACCATTACCGGCTTCCATCTTCATGCGCACGGTCGGGAACAGCGGGGTCAGGTTCTCGAAGAGAATCTTGTTTTTCGCGTTCTCTGGACGATCGAAGTTGATCGTGTCGACCTTGAGCAGAGCGAAGTAACGCTCGCCTTCCTTCGGAGGGCGGATCTTGCCTACGATGGTGTCGCCGGTGCGCAAGTTGAAGCGACGGATCTGGCTCGGCGAGACGTAGATATCGTCTGGGCCGGCAAGATAGGAAGCGTCTGCGGAGCGGAGGAAGCCGAAGCCGTCCTGGAGAATCTCCAGCACGCCATCACCGGAGATTTCCTCGCCGCTTTTCGCGTGCTTCTTGAGCAGGGAGAAAATCACGTCCTGCTTGCGCGAACGGGCCATATTTTCTATGCCCATTTCTTCGGCCAGTTGGAGCAGGTCGGTAATCGGCTTTTGCTTGAGTTCAGTCAGATTCATATAGGAATGACGTAATCATTTATGGAGGGGGGAAATTAAGCTTTTGGCTTAATGAGGCCGCGCCGCAGAGAAGGCGACAGGATCGCGTACTAATCGAAAAGGAATGCGTCGGCGACGGCTTGCAGGGGGCAGTGGAGAAACCAGTGCGGGGCCGAATGTACCACCTGAATTTCGGAGCGTCTAGCCCTGTTTTACGAAAAAGCCCCGAGATTTTCGGGGCTTTTTTGGCGACGCTTAGATGTTGGCGTCGAGGAAGGCTTGCAGTTGGGACTTCGACAGCGCGCCTACTTTAGTGGCTTCGACGTTGCCGTTCTTGAACAGCATCAACGTTGGAATACCACGCACGCCGTGCTTGGCCGGGGTTTCCTGGTTCTCGTCGATGTTCAGCTTGGCAATGGTCAACTTGCCTTCATAAGTGGTTGCAATGTCGTCCAGGACCGGAGCGATCATTTTGCAAGGGCCGCACCATTCGGCCCAGTAGTCAACCAGCACCGGGCCGGCAGCCTTGAGTACTTCGGCCTCAAAGGTCGCGTCGGTGACGTGCTTGATAAGATCGTTGCTCATGGATGTCTCCGGAATGTAAGCAAAAAAAACGTTGCCCATCATAGCCGCCCTTCCCCCGTTCAGGAAGCCGCCTCTGATTGAGTCTTGCTATGGCGACGCATGACTTTGCATATCGCCGGTTCACGGTGCGACGGGTGTGACGAAGGCAATGCCCGTGCGCAATGCGGCATTACGTACATGTTCCTGCATGGTTTTCTGCGCCGCCGCACTGGTGCGCCGGGCCAGGGCACGCAAAATCCTGCGATGCTCCTGCCAGGTTTCCATGGCGCGCTCTGGCCGGATGAACGGTAGTTTCTGGCTTTCCAGGAATACATCGGCGCTGGCGCTCAGAATGCTCACCATCGCCTGGTTGCCGCTGGCCAGCAGGATGCGCTGGTGAAACTTGAAGTCCAGCCGGGCGGCAGCTTCAAAGTCACCCGCTTTGAGCACCTTGCGCATCGCCTCGACATTGTCTTCCAGGCTGTCGAGCTCGTCGGTGGTCAATGTGACCGCCGCCAACCCTGCCGCAAACCCTTCCAGGGCGTAACGCAGCTGGAAGATCTCCAGCGGCGTGGCCTGCGCCGCAAACGGCCAGGCGAGTTCGGACGGTGGGTCCGGTGCCTGCACAAACACACCCTTGCCCGGCTGCACACTGACCACACCCAAGGCGCTCAAGGACGATAACGCCTCACGCAACGAGGCCCGGCTGACGCCCAACCGCACCGCCAGATCGCGTTGCGAGGGCAATGCATCGCCCGGCCCAAAGCCCTGCTCCTTGATCAGTTTGCGGATGGCCTGCAGGGCCGCTTCCGGTACGGCTTGGGCGATGGAATTCATAAAAACTCAAGGTTCCAGTCAACTGAGCGGCTAGTTGTAAAGCTATTCACGCCTGCCGGCAAGCCACGCCCCAAAGGGGCTCGCGGGGTTTTTACGGCGCTCGAAAAGGGTGCGAAAAGTTTAATGACTGTTCAGACCAGTAAGACCATCCCACCTCAACGGATCCGTGCCTTACAGACAATTCCATGAGCGCTGGCATGGGCTGTGCACTGGGCAAATTCAGAAAATTCCTTCGCCTTTCTCGGAGAGTTGCCATGACCAAGCGCTACAGCGCCCTGCTCACTGCCCTGTTTGCCAGCCTGATGCTGAGCCAGGCACCCGCCCAGGCCAACGGTTTGGACGACATTGTTGCCCGAGGCACCCTCAAGGTCGCCGTGCCGCAGGACTTCCCGCCGTTCGGTTCGGTGGGCCCCGACATGAAACCCCGCGGCCTGGATATCGACACCGCCAAGCTGCTGGCCGACCAGCTCAAGGTCAAGCTGGAGCTGACTCCGGTCAATAGCACCAACCGCATCCCCTTCCTCACCACCGGCAAGGTCGACCTGGTGATCTCCAGCCTGGGCAAGAACCCCGAGCGCGAAAAAGTCATCGATTTCTCCAAGGCCTACGCGCCTTTCTACCTCGCCGTGTTCGGCCCGCCTGACGCGGCGATCAGCACCACCGACGACCTCAAGGGCAAGACCATCAGCGTGACCCGTGGCGCCATTGAGGACATCGAGCTGACGGCTGTCGCGCCCAAAGAGGCGACCATCAAGCGCTTTGAAGACAACAATTCGACTATCGCCGCCTATCTGGCCGGCCAGGTCGACCTGATCGCCAGCGGCAACGTGGTGATGGTGGCGATCAGCGAGCGCAACCCGAAACGCGTACCGGCGCTGAAGGTGAAGCTCAAGGACTCCCCGGTGTACGTGGGTGTGAACAAGAACGAGCCGGCATTACTGGAGAAGGTCAACCAGATACTGGTCGCGGCGAAGGCTGATGGCAGCCTGGAAAAGAACGCTATGCAGTGGCTCAAAGAGCCGCTGCCGGCTGATCTGTGACGCGACGGAGCTGACTGATGGCGTATCAATTCGACTTTGTACCGGTGCTGGCCAACACCGACCTGTTGTTACGCGGCGCCCTGTTTACCCTTGAGCTGACGGCTATCGGCGCACTGCTGGGAGTGGCCCTGGGCACCGTCGGTGCAGTTGTGCGGGCATGGAAGATTCAGCCGTTCGCCTGGTGCTTCGGCGTGTATGTCGAGTTGATCCGCAACACGCCCTTTCTGGTGCAGCTGTTTTTCATCTTCTTCGGCCTGCCGTCCCTGGGCTTGAAAATCACCGAGTGGCAAGCCGCCGTACTGGCGATGGTGATCAACCTGGGGGCCTATTCCACGGAGATCATCCGTGCCGGTATCCAGGCCATACCGCGCGGGCAACTGGAGGCTGCGGCGGCATTGGCCATGACGCGTTTCGAAGCGTTTCGCCATGTGGTGCTGCTGCCGGCACTGGGCAAGGTGTGGCCGGCCCTGAGCAGCCAGATCATCATCGTGATGCTTGGCTCGGCAGTCTGTTCGCAGATCGCTACCGAAGAGCTGAGCTTTGCCGCCAACTTCATTCAGTCGCGCAATTTCCGCGCCTTTGAAACCTATGCCCTGACCACCCTGGTGTACCTGTGCATGGCGTTGATGATTCGCCAGTTGCTCAACTGGATCGGCCGCCGCTATGTGATGAGGAACAGCCGATGAGTGATTTTTCCTTCTGGGACATCGTGCGCAACCTGCTCACCGGCCTGCAGTGGACGCTGTTGCTGTCGCTGGTGGCGTTCATAGGCGGCGGTGTGATCGGCCTGCTGGTGATGGCGATGCGCATCAGTCACAAGGCATTCCCGCGCAATGTGGCCCGCACCTATATCGAACTGTTCCAGGGCACGCCGCTGCTGATGCAACTGTTCCTGGTGTTTTTCGGTGTGGCGTTGCTCGGGGTGGATATTTCGCCCTGGCTGGCGGCGGCCATCGCCCTGACCCTGTTTACCAGCGCCTACCTGGCCGAAATCTGGCGCGGCTGCGTTGACTCTATTTCCCATGGGCAGTGGGAGGCATCGGCCAGCCTGGCGCTCAACCCTCTTGAACAACTGCGCTACGTGATCCTGCCCCAGGCCCTGCGCATTGCCGTGGCGCCGACCGTGGGGTTTTCGGTGCAGGTGGTCAAAGGCACCGCCGTGACTTCGATCATCGGCTTTACCGAACTGACCAAGACCGGCGGCATGCTCGCCAATGCCACCTTCGAACCCTTCATGGTCTACGGCCTGGTGGCCCTCGGTTACTTCCTGCTCTGCTACCCCTTGTCCCTCAGTGCGCGCTACCTGGAAAGGAGACTGCATGCCTCTGCTTAGAATTTCCGCCCTGCATAAGTATTACGGCGATCACCATGTACTCAAGGGCATCGACCTCTCCGTTGAAGAGGGCCAGGTGGTGGCGATCATCGGCCGCAGTGGCTCGGGTAAATCCACCTTGCTGCGTACTCTCAATGGCCTGGAGTCGATCAACGACGGCGTGATCGAAGTCGATGGCGAATACCTCGACGCCGCCCGCGCCGACCTGCGCAGCCTGCGGCAGAAGGTCGGGATGGTGTTCCAGCAGTTCAACCTGTTTCCACATTTGACCGTTGGCGAAAACGTCATGCTTGCGCCACAAGTGGTGCAGAAAGTGCCCAAAGCCAAGGCAGCGCAGTTGGCCAAACAGATGCTGGAACGCGTTGGCCTGGGAGAGAAGTTCGATGCCTTCCCCGACCGGCTGTCTGGCGGCCAGCAACAACGCGTGGCGATTGCGCGCGCCCTGGCCATGTCACCCAAGGTGCTGCTGTGCGACGAAATCACCTCGGCCCTCGACCCGGAACTGGTCAACGAAGTGCTCAGCGTGGTGCGCCAACTGGCTAAAGATGGCATGACGCTGATCATGGTGACCCACGAAATGCGCTTCGCCCGGGAAGTCGGTGACAAGCTGGTGTTCATGCACCAAGGCAAGGTGCATGAAGTGGGCGACCCCAAGGTCCTGTTTGCCAACCCGCAGACGCCGGAGCTTGCCAACTTCATCGGTTCTGTGGAGCAGCCGGGCTGACCAGTTCAAAACGGCCCTGCCCCTCCAGCGACGTCTGGCTCCGCACTTGCAGCGCCTCGGCGGGCAGGTCGGTGTCGATGTCGACCTGGGCGGTCAAGCGCTGACCTGTTACCGGCCTCCCTGCGACGCGTGCCGTCAGGACCTGGCCCGGTAATAACTGCCCAGCCGCACCACCGCCGGGCAGGTCCCAGTCGACGGCACGCCCATCCACCTGTGCATGCTTGAGGCTAAGCCGCAACCGCCCCTGCTGGCCAAAACGGAACGCTTGCCCATCGGCGGCACCGATAAACCGCAACGCCATCACCGACGGCTCGACGCACAACACGTTGAGCTGCAGCGTGCGCGTGGCGAGCGTCACGGTGGTGCTTTCGACCAGCGCCTCCCGGCGAATGACCCCGTAGTCGATACGCGGTTGGCTCACGGACAATCGGCAGTTTTCGGCGTGCGCCCCCTGAGCCAGCAACACCGTACAAAACAGCGCACAGCCGAGGCATTTAAGCTTACCGACCATGGCACACCGCGGCTGTTGTATCGAAGAACTTGTCATTATCAGGCTGGCTCCCAGGGGAAATGTTCAGCAGGCAACTGGCCGAGTCCGGCAATGAAACCCTCAGGTCTTGCACCTCGTTCACGTCGTTCAGAAAGATCATGCCTTCGCCCACTACGCTGGTCAGAAAACGATCGCCCTTGCCGAACACCGCAGCTCCCTGAGGCAGTGGCCGGCCTTGATCATCGCTGGCGTTGACCAGCATGCGGCGCACCTTCACCACATCAAATGCCACGGTGTTGACGGAACCGCGACCTGCGGCGAGCACACGGGTGCCGTTCTTCAGATCAACGCGTTTTGGCAAGGACTGGGTTTGCACCTCGATATGGCTGTTGGTGTAGGCAGGCAAGCTTGGAAGCACGGCCTGGCCGGTGAAGTCGGTCCACACCGGGCCTTGCGGGGTGTCGATTTTTGCAGAACCAATGTCGCCCACCGACGCAATACCAAACGTGTCCTGCACCGTGTAGGGCGAGAAGGTAATCCCACCTTCATGAGCGACCACGCCACCTTGCAGTTGCCCGGTGTAACTGGTGCCTAACGGGTCGCGACTGACACCCAGACCGACTCGGGTGTAACGCGGCGTGAGGTCTACCTGGCCGCGCATCGATTGCTCCTGCGCACTGAGGTCGCGCTCGACACCCACTTCATAGTTCACATACTCATTGACCCGTTCAGTGAGCGCCGTGCCGGTACGGGACTGCCCCCCACGGCGGCTGATATAGCTGTTCACACGACGATCACCGCCCAGGGGCACGCTGACCTGCAGCCGCAAGGACAAATCATCATCGAGGACGGTGTCGCGCCGGTTTCGATCCCGAGTGGCGTCGCGGCGTGCTTGAGTGCTGCCCACCTGGGAGTCGGCAATCAACGCAACATCGGCATAGCGAAACGATTTGTTCCATGAGGCGAACACGTGTTCGCTCGATTGCCCGTCAAATTGAGCGCTACGGGTATAGCCCAGGGAGAAGGCACCCAGGGTGGGGTCGACCCATGTCACGCCCGCCGTGTATTGATTCTTGAAGCGTGACGCCAGCACGTCGGCCGTGGTCGGGCGGCCGGCCTCGATCACCTCGCGATAGCCGCGGGTCTGGCTGGTTGCGCTGAGGTTGAGCTCGACGTTGGCGGATACCGGGCTGCTCACGGACACGCTACTGCGTGAGCCGGACACGGCATGACGGCTGTCGCGGGACAGGTTATGACGCGCGCCCACCGACACTCGCTGGAAAAACACGCTGCTCAACGTGCCACCTGCCGACCAGTACTCGTCGGTACTCAACAAGCCGAAACCACCCGTTGAGTCGCGCCCCAGGCCCCAGGTCCCGCTGCCCATGGCAACGACGGGCGACGGCCCCTCGCCCTGCCTCTCTTCACGTAGTTTGCCGAGGGACAAGTAATAACCGGGTGCCGCCGGCGCAGCGCCGGCGAACGAAGCCGCCGGCACCACGAAGCTACGTCGTCCCCCGCGTACATCGATCACACTGACCTCAAGGTCGCTTGTGCCATTGAGCAGCGGCAAACCGGTCAGTCGGAAAGGCCCTTCGGGCACCAGCGTACTGTGGATCAACACGCCGGACTGACGCACCTCGATCCGCGACTGGCTCTGTGCCAGGCCTTCCACCACCGCGTTATTGCTGCCTGCCGGCACGCGGGACTGGCCGTCGGGGGAAAACTGCACACCCGACAGCTGGATGCCACCAAACAGCGGATTGTTGCTGGATAGCTGGCCCGCCTGGAAAGTCGAGCGCAACGCGGCGATATCCCGCTGCGCATAGGCATACAGGTGCTCGTTGTGCGTCACGCCGTTATCGGAGACGTAGATTTGACGACTGCGAAGAATCCAATCACCCAGGTTGAAACCCGCTTCGGTGTAAGCCGACACGAACCGGTTGTTCCCACTGCGCGAATGGCTGTCGAAACCCTGCACATCATAGTTGAACAAGCCCGCCGCACCGCCCCGGGCGAACTCCCCGGCCTCCCACTGCGGTTCGCGCAGTGATGAGGTGGGCACCACCAGCGCCACTTCATCGTTGCCAGGGCGCAGCCGCACCATGGTCGTGGGAAACTCCCCCAGAAAGTCATGGCATGCCTGGTCGGCAGTGGCGCCTTTGCGGACGATGGCAGTGGGTTTGACCAACCCGGCTTTGTCCAGCAATGCCGGGGTAAAGCACAATTGCCCATTGGCATCGAACTGGGCGTCCACCAATCCGAGCGGGTTGCCGTTGACTTTCAACCCCACCACCTGGGTGCCCTCGCGAAAGCGCGCCGCCGTGCGGAAGTAGTCCGAGACTTTCGGGTCAATGCCGTGCGTGGTCAGTGCCGCCAGGTCAAAGCCCTCGCCCAGTTCCAAGGCAGGGGCAACGCCAGGCAAGCTCCACAGTGTTGCCATCCCCATGAGCAACGTGGGTCGGCGGGTCCATAAAAAAGCTCCGATTCGGTGACTCGACAGGTTTGTCATGGGTCGATCAACCCCCGTCGGTATTGATCGGGGCCCGGTAGTTTTCTACCGAAAAGCCGTAGATCGTGGCCGGTTGAATCTCTATATCAGTCAGTTCCTCCAAGGTTCCTTCAACCTTCACCGCCAGCGCTTCGCCCGGCAAAATGTAGGTGCGCGGCAGCGTAGCCGGGGCTCCCTGTGGCAATAACCGAACCTGCGGAGCCATGCGCACCACATAAGCGCTATCGTTGTGGACCGTCAAACGTTGCCCTGTACGTCGCCATTTCAGCAGCTCCCAGGGCGTGTGATGAACCGGCAGGCCTTGGGGATGCAGGATCAGCGGCAAATTCTGCCGCAAGGTGATACCAATGGTCGCACCGCCCGCAGCACGCGCCTGGGGAATGCCCTCGAAAGACACGCGTTTGAGCCGCTGAGTCTTCAACGGGGCCTTCAACGTGCTGATGAAACGCACCAGTTGCGTTTCGCCCCCTTCCACCCGCGCAATAGGCGGCGTCACGATCACGAGCGGTTCCACATCTTCCGGTATGTTTTCTATTACCGAATGCAGCAGCGCTGGAGCCGCGTCGGTATTCTTGATGTTTATCGTCGCTTCACCCTGCTCTTCGTTCAATACAATGACCGTGGTTTCCGGCAACATACCATCAGCCACCGCAACACCGACAAAGCACAAGAGCAACAGTGCATATAACAAACGCGTACTCTTTCTTACGGGACGACTAAGCACTCTGTGTTCCCCACAACCTTGAAGTTGACTATTGAGCGTCGTGCGCGCTTATAAAACAGCCGACCAGAAACACATGTTTCTTGATCGACTGTTGTTATGTAGCTTAGATGTAACTCAACTCAAGTGTTGCGCGCCCATCAAGGGTAACGTCACGACTCAGGTCCAGGTCCTGGCCTTTATTGATCACCGCACGCACAGCAATCGTCCCGGTCAACTGGTTGATAGAGGCAGGTGTGGCGGCCGTGCTGCTGCGCCAGGAATATTGGCTAGGCGCTTGTGCGACTTTGCCATCACTGTTCTGCCAGGCGCCGGCGCTGATTCGCATGATCGGAAACAGTGTTGCGGTCGGCGAGCGCAGGTCCCTGAGGGTAACGGCAAAGCCACCCGTTCTCCGGCCGGCCACAGTCCCCAACCCAAAGTTGTTCGCCTCGGTGTAACCACCCCCGAGCGCAGTGAGGATGCCCGTTACCTTGCTGCCGGCCTGCAGGTCGACAAATTTGAGCCCGAACTGGACAGGCGTATTGCCACAGCTGACGGTGATAGGCGTGGTTTTCTCGGTGAGCGCGTTAAACGCCGTCTGGGACAGTTGGCCCGAAGGAATATCGCCGTAGTTGATAATGCCACCGCCGCTCATACTGAGGTTACAGGCGGCGGGCTTGATGACCCCCCTGACGATCAGTTCTGCGCTGGTGGCAGCATGTGCGCCAATGTTTGCCGCCAGGCAAACGAGACCCAGGGTCAATCCAACAATTTTTTTCATATTCGACCTGTCACTTGAAAGTTATCAGGTGCTCTCTACATTCGTCTTGGCGGTTCCATCGCCAAACGGTTTATCTTCCTGGATGTCGACAACGACACATAAATAACACCAAGGCAAAATTGCCGGGTGACAGTGTGTCGCCTTGGTGCTTCATTAAAGAATCAGATAACGCCTGGGTTAATGTGAGAACTGTAAAACCTGCTGGTCATTTAAACCCAATTTAAAAGTAGGCTAAAACAAAATACCCGATGACATAATCAAACGCGTCCTGTAGGGAAAATCAAAACGCGGCTTTACTACGAGGCGAAGTTAAAACTCCTACAAAATTAATTCACTACTCCCCCGCTTGTCATTCGATGACATCCTACATATCTCACAAATTACCCCCACAGACAGCCGCAGAAAAATTACCGAAGCACAACGCGTTGGCTCCAGCGGTCGATCGTGGCACGATGGCAAGGTTATCGACCGAGACCCCAAACCATGCCGCAATCCCAAGCCAAGAACCTGTCCCTGATCGCTGCCATCGACCTGGGCTCCAACAGCTTTCACATGGTCGTGGCCAAGGCCCAGAACGGTGAAATCCGCATCCTTGAGCGGCTCGGCGAGAAAGTGCAACTGGCTGCCGGGATCAACGACGAACGCCAGCTCAATGAAGAGTCCATGCAGCGCGGCCTCGACTGCCTCAAGCGCTTTGCGCAACTGATCAACGGCATGCCGCCTGGCGCTGTACGAATAGTGGGCACCAACGCCTTGCGTGAAGCCCGTAACCGCAACGAATTCATCCATCGCGCCGAGGAAATCCTCGGGCATCCGGTAGAGGTTATTTCCGGTCGCGAGGAAGCACGCCTGATTTACCTCGGGGTCTCCCATACGCTGGCTGACACCCCGGGCAAACGCCTGGTGGCGGACATTGGCGGTGGCAGTACCGAATTCATCATCGGCCAGCGTTTCGAACCCCTGCTGCGCGAAAGCCTGCAGATGGGCTGCGTCAGCTACACGCAGCGTTATTTCAAGGACGGCAAGATCACCCCGGCGCGCTATGCCCAGGCCTACACGGCGGCGCGGCTGGAGATCATGAGCATCGAACACGCCCTGCACCGCCTGAGCTGGGATGAAGCCATCGGCTCTTCCGGCACCATCCGTGCCATCGGCCTGGCGCTCAAGGCCGGCGGCCATGGCACCGGCGAGGTGAATGCCGAAGGCCTGGCGTGGCTCAAGCGCAAGCTATTCAAGCTGGGGGATGCCGAGAAGATCGACTTCGACGGCATCAAGCCTGACCGCCGCGCCATCTTCCCCGCCGGCCTGGCGATTCTTGAAGCCATTTTCGATGCCCTCGAACTGCAACGCATGGACCACTGTGACGGCGCCCTGCGCGAAGGTGTGCTCTATGACCTGCTCGGTCGCCATCACCATGAAGATGTGCGTGAGCGCACCCTCAGCTCGTTGATGGAGCGTTACCACGTAGACGTGGAGCAAGCGGCGCGCGTAGAGCGCAAAGCCCTGCACGCCTTCGACCAGGTGGCCGATGACTGGGACCTGCAAAACGGCGTATGGCGTGAACTGCTGGGCTGGGCCGCCAAGGTGCACGAGGTGGGCCTGGACATCGCCCATTACCATTACCACAAGCACGGCGCCTACCTGATCGAACACTCGGACCTGGCCGGGTTCTCGCGGGAAGACCAACAGATGCTCGCGCTGTTGGTGCGCGGCCACCGCCGCAATATTCCCAGGGACAAATTTGCCGAGTTCGGCAAAGACGGCATCAAGCTGATTCGCCTGTGCGCGCTGTTGCGCTTTGCCATCCTGTTCCACCACATCCGTGGCACCCAGGAAATGCCCCAGGTGAAGCTGCGCGCCGACGGCGACAGCCTGGAAGTGATGTTCCCCAAAGGCTGGCTGGATGAAAACCAGCTGACCCAGGCGGACTTCGCCCAGGAAGCGGAGTGGCTGACGCGGGTGGGGTTCAGCCTGAACCTGCACTAAAGAACACCGCAAAACAAATGTGGGAGGGGCGGTGCGACGATTCGACTTGCTCCCGATGCGGTGCGTCAGTCACTTGATACTTTGACTGATACATCGCCATCGGGGGCAAGCCCCCTCCCACATGGTTGTCAGTTCACCGTCAGGATCGGGCTGCCCAGCTTCTCCAGCAACGTGGCCTGCGCACTGCGCGGGTTCTGGTTCCCGGTCGGTGTGTTGCGCACATACCGCCCATCCGACTGCAGGCTCCAGCTGTGGGTGTTGTCGGTCAGGTAGCTTTCCAGCTCCTTCTTGACCCGCATGATCAGCTTCTTGCCCTCCACCGGGAAGCAGGTCTCCACGCGCTTGTCGAGGTTGCGCTCCATCCAGTCGGCGCTGGAGAGGAACATCTGCTCTTCGCCACCGTTGAGGAAATAGAACACCCGCGTGTGCTCCAGGAAGCGGCCGATGATCGAGCGCACATGGATGTTATGCGAGACGCCGACAATGCCCGGGCGCAGGCAGCACATGCCACGGACCACCAGGTCGATGCGCACGCCCGACTGGCTGGCCTTGTACAGCGCGCGGATGATCTTCGGATCGGTCAGCGAGTTGAATTTGGCGATGATGTGCGCCGGCTTGCCCTCGAGGGCGAACTGGGTCTCGCGGGCAATCATGTCGAGCATGCCCTTCTTCAGGGTGAACGGCGCGTGCAGCAGCTTCTTCATGCGCAAGGTCTTGCCCATGCCGATGAGCTGGCTGAACAACTTGCCGACGTCCTCGCACAGGGCGTCGTCGGACGTCAGCAGGCTGTAGTCGGTATAGAGCTTCGCGTTGCCGGCGTGGTAGTTGCCGGTGCCCAAATGGGCGTAACGCACGATTTCACCGGCTTCGCGGCGCAGGATCAACATCATCTTGGCGTGGGTCTTGAAGCCGACCACGCCATAGATCACTACCGCACCGGCTGCTTGCAAGCGGCTGGCCAGTTGCAGGTTGGATTCCTCATCGAAGCGCGCTCGCAGCTCAATGACCGCCGTGACTTCCTTGCCGTTACGCGCAGCGTCGACCAGGGCATCGACGATTTCCGAGTTGGCGCCGGAGCGATACAGCGTCTGGCGCACAGCCAGGACGTGCGGGTCCTTGGCGGCCTGGCGCAACAGGTCGACCACCGGGGTGAACGACTCGAAGGGGTGCAACAGCAGAATGTCCTGCTTGCTCACCACGCTGAAGATGTTCTCGCTGTTTTGCAGCAGTTTCGGGATTTGCGGTGTAAACGGCTTGTATTGCAGCTCCGGGTGGCTGTCCAGGCCGGTGATGCTGAACAGGCGCGTCAGGTTCACCGGGCCATTGACCTGGTACAACTCGGATTCGGCCAGGTTGAACTGCTTGAGCAGGTAATCCGACAAGTGTTTCGGGCAGGTATCCGCCACTTCCAGGCGCACCGCATCGCCGTAGCGCCGCGAAAACAGCTCACCGCGCAGGGCACGGGCCAAGTCTTCGACGTCTTCGGAGTCCAGCGCCAGGTCGGCGTTACGGGTCAGGCGGAACTGGTAGCAGCCCTTGACCTTCATGCCCTGGAACAGGTCATCGGCGTGCGCATGGATCATCGACGACAGGAATACATAATTATCGCCAGCGCCCCCTACTTCTTCGGGTACCTTGATGATTCGTGGCAACAGGCGCGGCGCCGGAATGATCGCAAGGCCCGAGTCGCGGCCGAAGGCGTCGATGCCTTCGAGCTCGACGATGAAGTTCAGGCTCTTGTTCACCAGCAACGGGAACGGGTGCGTCGGGTCGAGGCCGATCGGGGTGATGATCGGTGAAATCTCGTCACGGAAGTAACGGCGCACCCAGGTCTTGATCTTGGTGGTCCAGTGCCGGCGACGGATGAAGCGGACCTGATGTTTTTCCAGCTCCGGCAGCAGGATATCGTTGAGGATCGCATATTGGCGGTCCACATGGCCGTGCACCAGCTCGCTGATGCGCGCCAGGGCCTGGTGCGGTTGCAGGCCGTCGGCACCGGCTTGCTCACGGGCGAAGGTGATCTGCTTCTTGAGGCCGGCGACCCGGATCTCGAAGAACTCGTCCAGGTTGCTCGAGAAGATCAACAGGAACTTGAGCCGCTCCAGCAACGGATAGGACTCATCCAGCGCCTGTTCCAGCACGCGAATGTTGAATTGCAGTTGGGACAGCTCGCGGTGGATGTACAGGCTGCTGTCATCCAGGTTGGTAACCACGGCCACTGGCGCCGGCGCCGGCGCTTCGGCGGCCACCACAGGCGGGGCAGGCTCAAGCTCCGGCGGGGTCTCGGTGACTTGTTCAACCACCGGATGAGCGTCTTTTACGGCAACTTCTGTAAGTCCTTCGGTATTCATCGAGTGTTCCTGTGAGGGCTATGGTTGCTCTCTAAGCAATTGGGCAGCGCCGAGATTCCCAGTTCCACCCAATGGGCGGCTTCTTCGAGCAGCAGGTCAATGCTCAAGCGCTCCACCCCCGGCATCAAGGCCACCGCTTCCCGGCGATTTTCACCGTCCAGCACGAATACCGGCAGGATCATATCATTCGTCGTCAGTACATTTTCACGTACCAGACGGCGAGAAAAATCATCACGGCGGTTGCGGCGCAGACGTGTGGCGGGAAATAGCCGGTTGGCGGGGATAAAGCTCACGACAGACTCCTGAGCCCGCGTTTACGGGCGGGCGGTGCAGTTATAAGCGGCCATTATGACGAATGAATGACAGTTGTGCTTATCGATGCGACCTGAAGTCGCATTCGGCATTTGCGTAGGAATTGTTCACTTCGTGACACATCTCGATACTTTCATGAATCTTCGTGAAGGCGTAGGCTGCGCGTTCATTTCGCCAGCACCCTAGACCATGCTTCAACAATTTCTGCATGACTTCGGCTACTTTGCCCTCTTCCTCGGCACGTTCTTCGAAGGCGAGACCATCCTCGTGCTCGCAGGCTTCCTGGCGTTCCGTGGATACATGGATATCAACCTGGTGGTGGTCGTTGCCTTTTTCGGCAGCTACGCCGGCGACCAGCTGTGGTACTACATGGGGCGCAAGCACGGCCGCAAATTGCTCGCGCGCAAACCGCGCTGGCAATTGATGGGCGACAAGGCGCTGGAACATATCCGCAAGCATCCGGATATCTGGGTGCTGAGCTTTCGGTTCGTCTACGGTTTGCGCACGGTGATGCCGGTGGCGATTGGCCTGTCCGGCTACCCACCTCTGCGGTATTTGATCCTCAACGGTATCGGTGCGGCGATATGGGCGGCTGCGCTAGGGGCTGCGGCCTATCATTTCGGCGCGGTACTCGAAGGCATGCTCGGCAGTGTCAAGAAATACGAGCTGTGGGTGCTGGGCGCCTTGCTGGTACTGGGCTTGGGCCTGTGGCTGCGACGCCGCGTCAAGAATGCCCGCATCGCCCGCGAGGCGTGTGCCGAAGCCAAGGCCCGGCTCGCTGCCGAACCCGCCCCGGTCGAACCCCCTAAGACGCCAGGCGAGTAACCCGGCTTCTGCAGCAGTAGAGGCCGATCACGCTGAGCAGGCTGTAGCTCAGCAGCGCCAGCCAGCCCAGAGTGCTGGCCGGCCATAGCGCGACCCACGGGGCCAGCCATACCAACGGCAGATTCAGCCCAAGGCGCACCCCTTCTGCCTTCAGCGCCCACGGGCGATTCTCCAGTGCGACTCCCAATGTGAACAGCCCCAGGGCCATGGCGCCCCAGCCCAGCACCAGCGCCGCCGTGGGCAGGCCTTCTGCGAAATTCATCAAATAACTGCCAAACCCCACATAGACCGCAAACTGCACGGCAACGTACACCTGCTGGCGCGTATCCAGCGGCACCTCGAATTTGCGGAACCGGGCCAGGTCCGGCTTGGCCAGCGGGTACCTGGCTTTTACATCTGCGGGTCGCCAGCCAGTACGCATGAACCAGATGCGCAGCTTGTCCCAGCGGTTCTCAGTACGACGGGCATCGCTCCACAACTGCGCATAAAACTGCAGGTTCGCCCACAGCGGATTCCAACTGGCCAGGGGCGTGGTCACGCCGAAAATCACCGGTTCATTGTCGTCTTCTTCCTGGAACGTGCCGAACAAGCGGTCCCAAAAAATGAACACCCCGCCATAGTTGCGATCCATGTAGAGGGCGTTCTGCGCGTGGTGGGCACGATGATTGGACGGTGTAACGAAGAACACCTCGAACCAGCCGAGCTTGGGCACGTGACGTGTATGCACCCAGAATTGATACAGCAGGTTGAGCGAAGCCACACTGACGAACACCACCAACGGCACACCGAGCACGGCCAGGGGCAGGTAGAAGATCCAGCTCAACAAAAAGCCGGTACTGGTCTGACGCAACGCAGTGGTGAGGTTGTAGTCCTCGCTCTGGTGGTGCACTGAGTGCGCAGCCCACAGGATATTGCGCTCATGGCCCAGGCGATGCAGCCAGTAGTAGCAGAAGTCGTAGAACACAAAGGCGAGCACCCAGGTCCACACGCTCTGGGCCGACCATTCAATCAGCGCCAGGTGCTTGAGGGCGAATGCGTAGGTGAGCAAACCTACGCCCTTGGTCAACAACCCGGTGGTGGTAGACAGCACGCCGGTGCTGAGACTGTTGATAGCGTCGGCGACTCGATAGTTGCGCGCACCGCGCCAACGGTCAGCCAGCAGCTCCACCACGATCAAGGCAATGAAAAACGGTACCGCGTAAGGCACGAAGTCCATGGGCTAGTCCGGTCTATTTTTGTTACATCAGATTAGTGCAGTCCCATGAGATCCCATTGGCAACAGGTTACAAATTAGTAGACATTTAACGCCATGAATCAGGAGAAATGCCCATGAGCAAAAATATTGCAGTGATCCTTTCCGGCTGTGGCGTGTACGACGGTGCAGAAATCCATGAAAGCGTGATCACCCTGCTGCGCCTGGACCAGCGCGGCGCTCAGGTTGAGTGCTTTGCGCCAGATATTGCGCAACTGCATGTGATCAACCACCTTACCGGCGAAGAAATGCCCGAATCGCGCAATGTGTTGGTGGAGTCAGCGCGCATCGCCCGAGGCGCGGTGAAAGATATCCGTGAGGCCAACGTGGCTGACTTCGATGCGCTGATCGTGCCGGGCGGGTTTGGCGCGGCGAAGAACCTGTCGAATTTCGCAGTGGAAGGCGCCGGCTGCAGCGTCAATCCGCAGGTGCTGGAGCTGGCGGAAGCCTTCGCCGAAGCGGGCAAGCCGGTGGGGCTGATCTGCATTTCCCCGGCCCTGGCCGCAAAAATCTACGGCCCGGGCGTGATCTGCACCATCGGCAACGATACCGACACCGCAGCGGCCTTGGACAAAATGGGCGCCACCCACCAGGAATGCACGGTGGAAGATATCGTCGAGGACAAGGCACGCAAGTTGGTGAGTACACCGGCGTATATGCTGGGCAAAAATATCAGCGAGGTGGCGTCGGGCATCAACAAGCTCGTGGACCGGGTGCTTGAACTGACCCACGAAGACGACTAACGCCCTCTTCCTGTAGGAGCGAGCTTGCTCGCGAAGAACCTGAGAGCGCCGCGTTCATCCAGAGTGCCCGCGTTTTCGTTGCCGTTCTTCGCGAGCAAGCTCGCTCCTACACAGGCTTCATCAAACGGGTAAGCAGGCGGTCCAGCGCGTTGGCGAACGCCTGTTTGTCCTTCTCGCTGTGCGGCGGCGGCCCGCCGCCCATCTGGCCTTGCTCGCGCAAGTCGGTGAACAGGTTACGCGCTGCCAGGCGCTCACTCATGTTTGCCGGGCTGAACTCTTTGCCGCGCGGGTCGAGGGCCGTGACCCCTTTCTTGACCAGGCGGTCGGCCAGGGGCACATCGCTGCAGATCACCAGCTCGCCCGGCATGGCATGTTCTACCAGGTAGTCATCGGCCGCATCAGGACCACTGGGCACCACGATCAGCTTCACACAGGCAAAGCTGGGTTTGATCTGGCTCTGGCCGGCCACCAGCACCACGTCAAACTGGCGCTTGAGGGCGAACTTCACCACCTGATCCTTGGCCGCCCGCGGGCAGGCGTCCGCATCGATCCACACCCGCATGACTATGCCGCCACCCGCTTCTCGGCCAGGCGACTGCGGCCATACAGCACCACAATC
Organism: Pseudomonas sp. R2-37-08W; assembly: GCF_003851705.1. NCBI lineage: Bacteria > Pseudomonadati > Pseudomonadota > Gammaproteobacteria > Pseudomonadales > Pseudomonadaceae > Pseudomonas > Pseudomonas sp. R2-37-08W. The sequence continues at coordinate 5,594,500 of NZ_CP027728.1, forward strand.
GCCAGGATCGCCACGGCCTGCGCACTCAACGAATACGCATCGGCGTGGATGCCCAACCAGTCGAAGTCAAAGAACGCCACCGGCCGCGTGCCGAAGACGCCCGCTTCCTGCAATGCTTTGACGCCATGCCCGGCGAACACCACCGACAGTGCGCACAGCAGCGCGGCGTTGATACCGAAGAACAGCGCCAACGGCAGCTTCGCCGAACCGCGCAGGATCACCCAGGCCAGGCCCACCAGCAGCACCAATGCGGTGGCACCACCCGCCAACACCGCGTTGTGCCCGGCCGGGCCGGCTTGCAGCCACAGGGTTTCGTAGAACAGGATCACTTCGAACAGCTCGCGGTACACCGAGAAGAAGGCCAGCAGCGCAAAGCCGAAACGCCCACCACCGCCCACCAGGCTGCTCTTGATGTAGTCCTGCCACGCCGCCGCGTGGCGCCGGTCGTGCATCCATACGCCCAGCCACAGCACCATCACGCTGGCGAACAGCGCCGTGCAGCCTTCCAGTAATTCACGCTGGGCGCCGCTGACATCAATCACATACGCCGCCAGCGCCCAGGTAGCCAAGCCGGCCAACAGCGCCAGGCCCCAGCCGACGTTGACGCTGCGCACCGCCGACTGCTGGCCGGTGTTACGCAGGAAGGCCAGGATCGCGGCCAGCACCAGGATCGCTTCCAGGCCTTCGCGCAGCAGGATCAGCAAACCGGAGATGTAGCTCAACGACCAGCTCAAGCCATCGCCGCCGAGCAAGCCGGCGGACTCGCTGAGCTTGCCCTTGGCTGCATCCAGGCGCTGTTGCACCTGTTCGATCGGCAGCCCGTCCTGCAAGGACTGGCGGTAGGCCATCAGCGCCTTCTCGGTGTCTTTGCGCACGTTGGCGTCGACGTTATCCAGCGAGCTTTCCACCAGCTCGAAACCTTCCAGGTAAGCGGCTACCGACAAGTCATAGGCTTGCTCGTGGTCGCCGTTACGGAACGCGGCCAGGCTTTTGTCCAGGGTGGCAGCGGTGTAGTCGAGCAACTGTGCCGGGCCACGCTTGACCTGCGGCGGCTGTGCGCGTTGGGCGCGGAAGGTCGCTGCCACCGCCGGGCCGTCAGCGGCCAGTACTTCGTTAGGCGTCTGGCGTGCCAGGTCGGCCAGGTTGAAGGTGTGTTCGCTGTTGACCGCAGCCGGGTCAGCCGTGAAACCTGCGATGTAGGTGGCGAGGTCCCAGCGCTGGCGGTCATCCAACTGGTCGGCAAAGGACGGCATGTCGGTGCCTTCGACCCCCAGGCCCAGGGTGTTGTAGATCGCGTAGAGGCTCAGGCGATCCAGGCGCGTGGCATCGCGCAGGTTAGCGGGCGGCGGGGTCATGCCCATGCCTGCCGGGCCATCGCCAGCGCCGGCCGTGCCGTGGCACACCGAACAATGCTGGGCATACAGCGGCGCACCGCGCGTAGGGTCGGGAGTGATCGCCGGCGCCTGGCTGACTTCATACGCCACCGCCAGCCTGGCGCCCAACTGACGGGCCTGGTGGGCGACAGTTGCGCCGTCTGCATGGGCGGTGACTGCCGCCAGCAACTCATCGACGCCCTTGATCAACTCGACGCGTTCGGGTTTTTCCGGCAGTTGCGCAACCAGCCCCTGCAACACGCCCAAGAACTCCACCTGTTCGCGAAATTCCGATTCGTCCACCACCTTGCCCGCCTCCACCGTGGGCGGATAGTCGGCGCCAATGTAGTCAAGCAGATGCAACGCCTGGGGTGCGCCTTCGGCCGTCGCGGCCAACAGATTGAAGCTGCACGACATCAACGCCGGCAGCACCAGCCAGGCGAGAAAACGGAAGGGGGCAGTCATGAATGAATCTCAAGTGGAAATACGAAGTAACACTATTGTTCAGCTTTAACGGATTTGACTCAAGGTGTTATTAGGCATTGCCACAAAACCAATGTGGGAGGGGGCTTGCTCCCGATAGCGGTGGTTCAGCTAGCGATGAGCTGACTGATACCCCGCCATCGGGAGCAAGCCCCCTCCCACATTTTGATCCGGTTTCGTCAATTACACCGTGGCGCGATGCAGGCTGGCGAGGAAACCGGCGGCGCCAACGAACAACCCGGCGAATGTGCGGTTCACGCGCTTCTGCTGCTTAGGCGAGCGCAACAGGCGCAGGACTTTCGAGGCCAACCCCGTATAACCGGCCATCACGATCATATCGACGCTGATCATCGTTGCCCCAATGATCAGGTACTGGACCGCCAACGGTGCCTGTGGATTCACGAACTGCGGCAATACCGCGAGCATGAACACCAACGCCTTCGGGTTGCTGGCGTTGACCAGAAAACCACGGAGCATCATGGCCATCGGCTTGCCGATCGGGCGCACCGCGGCGTCATCGGTCATGTCCATGGGCAAGGCGCGCCATTGCTTGATGGCCAGATAGACCAGGTACGCCACGCCAAACCATTTGATCGCATAAAACGCGGTGGAGGACGTCGCCAGGATGGCACCCAAGCCGCCCGCCACCACGGCAATCTGCATCGCCAGGCCCAGCTGCAGGCCAATGGCGTTCCAGTAACCGCGTACGAAACCGTATTGCAGGCCGCTGGACATCGAAGCGATGGCGCCCGCGCCGGGGGAAAGGGAGATGATCCAACTGGCCAGGAAAAAGGCCAGCCACGTGTCGAGTGCCATTGCACACCTCAGGAAGGAGTTTGCGGTTGTGCCTTAAGCTAACGCTGCCGGCCGAAGGCTGGCTATCAATTTTTGCAGGCGGTGATTTCTAGCGGTCGCCAGGAAACACATGGGTACCGGGCCAACGCCGCACCGAGCGCTGGAAGAACAGACTGTTGGGCACTTGTACCATCGCGCTGTCCGTACCGGCCTCTGCCACCTCGACCAGCGTGGTATAGAGCAGATTGATCGCCACGACGCGCCCTTTCACACCGGGTTTGTCGACGGTGTCCACCAACTCGACGATGTCGCCGAGGCGAAACGGCCCCACGGTGAAGATCAAGATCGCGCACAGCAAGTTGGACAGCACCGACCACATGGCGAAGAACGCCACCGCCGCCACCGCCACAAAGCCTGACAGTGCCGTCCACAGCACCGTGGCGGATACGCCCAGACGGCCCAATACGAAGATCAGCGCGCTGCCCATGATCAGCCAGCGCAGGCCACCGCGCAGCGGCATCAACAACTGTGGCGGGAACGGATAGCGCTCACCCAGACGGGTCAGGCCTTTGGCGACAAACCGCTGGGCAAGATAACCCGCCAGCAGGATCAGCAGGATTTGCACGCCGATCCACACAGGCTCGATCCATTGCGCCGGCAAAGGCAGCTGCAACGCTTCCATCAGGACAGCGCCTCCAGCTCCGCTTGCAGGGTTTCAAGCACTTCGAGGGCTTCCATCCAGGATTCCTCCAGTTGCCCTTCTCGCACCTTGAGCCGGGCCTGTTCGGCCAGCAGGTCGCGCAGTTCATCCTTGCGCGCGGCCTCATACACCGCGCTGTCGCCCAGGCTGGTTTCGATCTTGGCCAGGCGCTCATGCACCTTGCCCAATTCGACTTCCAGCTTGTCGGCTTCGCGCTTGTGCGGCGCCAACTGCTGACGCAGCGCGGCGGCAGCCTGGCGCTGGGCTTTCTTGTCGGTCTTGTCCGGGTTGACCGGTGTGTTACTGGCCGGCGCATTGCGCAGACGGTAGTCGGTCAGCCAGCGCGCATAGTCGTCCAGGTCGCCGTCGAACTCTTCGACCTTGCCGTCAGCCACCAGCAGGAAGTTATCGGTGGTGCTTTTGAGCAGGTGGCGATCGTGAGACACCACCAGAACCGCACCACTGAATTCCTGCAGGGCCATGGTCAGCGCCAGGCGCATTTCCAGGTCCAGGTGATTGGTCGGCTCATCGAGCAGCAGCAGGTTCGGGCGGTCCCAGGCGATCAGGGCCAGGGCCAGACGTGCCTTTTCGCCACCGGAAAAATTCAGCACCGGCTCATCGATACGCGCGCCACGGAAGTCGAAACCCCCGAGGAAATCACGCAGGGTCTGTTCGCGCTCGGTGGGCGCCAGGCGTTGCAGATGCAACAGCGGGCTCGCCTTGGAATCCAGCGAGTCCAGTTGATGCTGGGCAAAGTAGCCCACCACGGTGTTCTCGCCACGGGTCAGGCGGCCGGCCAAGGGCTCCAGCTCGCCTGACAGGTTCTTGATCAGCGTCGACTTGCCCGCGCCGTTAGGCCCCAGCAAACCGATGCGTGCGCCAGGCGTGAGCTGCAGCTTGACCTTCTCAAGGATGGTCTTGTCGCCATAACCCAGGCGTGCATCCGACAGATCGAGCAAGGGGCTGGAGATTTTCACCGACTCACGGAACACGAAGTCGAACGGCGAATCGACATGGGCCGCCGACAGCTCTTCCATGCGCTCCAGCGCCTTGATCCGGCTCTGAGCCTGCCGCGCCTTGGTGGCCTGGGCCTTGAACCGGGCGATATAGCTTTCCATGTGCGCGCGCTGCGCCTGCTGCTTCTCGAAAGCCTGCTGCTGCTGGGCCAGGCGTTCGGCACGGGCGCGCTCGAAGGCGGTGTAGCCGCCCCGATAGAGCGTGATTTTCTTCTGTTCGACATGGGCAATATTGTCGACCACGGCGTCGAGGAAATCCCGGTCGTGGGAAATCAGCAACAGGGTGCCCTGATAGTTCTTGAGGAAGTCTTCCAGCCACAGGATCGCATCAAGGTCCAAGTGGTTGGTCGGCTCGTCGAGCAGCAACAGGTCCGAGGGACACATCAGCGCCTGGGCCAGGTTCAGGCGCATGCGCCAGCCGCCAGAGAAGTCGGCGACCGGGCGATCCATCTGTTCATTGGTGAAACCCAGGCCGGCGAGCATCTTGCGGGCGCGGGCGTCGGCGGTGTAGCCGTCGGCGCTGTCCAGCTCAGAATGCAGGCGGGCTTGGGCGGCGCCGTCCTGGGCTTGTTCTGCGGCGGCGAGGTCGTGTTGCACCTGGCGCAGGCGCAGGTCGCCATCGAGCACGTAGTCGATCGCGATGCGGTCCAGGGTGTCGATCTCCTGGCGCATATGTGCGATGCGCCAGTCGGCCGGCAGCAGGCAGTCCCCGGAATCCGGGGTCAGCTCACCCAGCAACAGGGCGAACAACGTGGATTTGCCGGCGCCATTGGCACCGATCAGGCCGGCTTTGTGACCGGCGTGCAGGGTCAGCTCGGCATCTTCAAGAAGACGCTGCGGGCCACGCTGTAATGTTAGGCTTTGAAGTCGGATCATAATGGCGGCGGAGTCTACCAGCTTCGTTGGCCGCTGGCTTGGGTGTGAATATGTGCGCTGACCTGTGGAGCTTTGCCCTCTCGACTTACGCCCGCCCCGGCGTGGAGGCTGCTTGCCTGCGGTTGCAGGCGCAAGGCGCGGATGTGTGCCTGTTGCTGTGTGGTGCGTGGCTGGAGCAACGGGGTGTGGCGCGGTTGCCCGAACGCGTGGTGGCGCTGCAGCAGCTTGCGTGGCCATGGCGCACGCGTGTCGTCGAACCCTTGCGCGAAGTCCGCGTGCAATGGCGGGCGCTGGCACAGCAGGATGCGCAGTTGGCTGAATTACGGCGTCAGGTCAAAGCATTGGAACTGGAGGCCGAGCGAGCATTACTGACACGCCTGGAAGCGCTGGCGAAGACATGGCCGACCAACGAGGGGAAAGGGCAATACGAATGGCTTGAAGACCTGGCAAGCGAAGCCGCCGACCTTGACCACAACGCGCTGCAGCAGCTGCGCGTTGGGGTCACCCGCACTTAGGAAGCGCTGGTTGGGGTGGTGCTTGGCGCTACCGGTGCAGAGGTGCTGCTGGCCGATGCGGTTGGAGCGGAGGACGTTGCCGGGGTAGCGGCAGGTGCTGCAGGAGTTGCTGGCTTTGCAGGGGCTGGCTTGGCAGCGGTGGTTTTAGCGGCTGGCTTGGCGGCTGGTTTCGCAGCAGCGGTTTTAGCGGCTGGCTTGGCGGCTGGTTTCGCAGCAGCAGCTTTGGCAGCTGGTTTGGCAGCAGCGGTTTTGGCAACTGGCTTAGCGGCTGGTTTCGCAGCAGCAGTTTTGGCAGCTGGCTTGGCGGCTGATTTCGCAGCAGCGGTTTTGGCAGCTGGCTTGGCGGCTGGTTTCGCAGCAGCAGTTTTAGCAACTGGCTTAGCGGCTGGTTTGGCAGCAGCAGTTTTGGCAACTGGCTTAGCGGCTGGCTTGGCAGCAGCAGTTTTAGCAGCTGGCTTGGCGGCTGGTTTGGCAGCAGCAGTTTTGGCAGCTGGTTTCGCAGCAGCAGTTTTGGCAGCTGGCTTGGCGGCTGGTTTGGCAGCAGCAGTTTTAGTCGCTGGCTTGGCGGCAATTTTAGCCGGCGCCTTCGCTGCAACAGCTTTGCTCGCTGGCTTTTTGGCCGCGCTGGCGGTGACGGCTTTTGCCGGCGTACGCGCGCCAAGGGCCTTGGTGACGGCTTCCTTCACACGACCAATGCCCTGGGCCAGTTTCAGGCTTTCCTGAGCGTCTTTTTTGAGCTGGGAAATATAGGTGCGGGTTTCGGCTTGACGGTCTTTGAGGGCGTCCAGCAGGTCCTCAAGTTCGCTAACAGCGTCTTTGGCCTTGGCTTGTGCCTTGGCTTTGCCGGCAGTGGCGGCGTCTTGCAATTTGGTGCGGGATTTGTGCAGCTTTTCTTGCGCTTTGCCGCGTTGTTTTTCCAGTTTGGCGAGCAGTTTTTCTGCATCGGCCAAGGCCTGGGAACAAGCGCTTTCCAGATGTTCGAGCAAGCTGCCCGACAATTGTTGGAGTAAGTGCAACGGGGTATTTACAGGCTTCTGTTTGGCCGACATGGTTTACCTCCTGGCTGACGTGGGTGCGGCTCATACTAGCCCTCTGCTCTTACCGCCGCTAGGCCATGTTGACAGTATCGTTTGCGTTGCGTTGCAACGTACGAAAATTCTTATCGATATAACAGAAAACCACCCCACTGCTCAGCCACTCACGCTGGCATAATCCGTCGCACTTTCGGCGGAGAACACCCATGTTGCGTTACCTTTTCCTAGTGCTTGGCCTGGCGATTTTCAGCGCCGATGCGAGCGAGCAATCGCTGCCAAAAACCGCTACTCAAGACCAGCACGACCTCGCCTACAGCCTGGGCGCCAGCCTCGGTGAACGTCTGCGCCAGGAGGTGCCCGACTTGCAGATCCAAGCCCTCGTCGACGGTCTCAAACAAGCCTACCAAGGCAAACCATTGGCACTGGATGACACCCGCATCGAACAAATTCTTGCTCAGCATGAGGCACAGAACGCCACCGACGCCCAAGTGCCGCAGAGCGAAAAAGCACTCGCTGCCGAACAGCAATTTTTGTCGAAGGAAAAAGCTGCAAAGGGTGTGCGCGAATTGGCGGACGGCATCCTACTCACCGAGTTGACGCCGGGCACCGGCAACAAGCCGTTGGCAACTGATGAAGTGCAGGTGAAATACGTAGGTCGACTGCCCGATGGAAGCGTGTTCGATCAGAGCGCACTACCCCAATGGTTTCGCCTGGACAGCGTGATCAGTGGCTGGAGCAGTGCATTGCAACAGATGCCGGTGGGCGCGAAATGGCGCCTGGTCATTCCCTCGGCCCAAGCCTATGGCGCGGACGGCGCAGGCGAATTGATCCCACCCTACACCCCTCTGGTCTTCGAAATCGAATTGCTCGGGACTCGCCACTAGCCCATAAAAAACGGTGCGACATGCGCACCGTTTTTAATTGCATCTCAACGCTTCATGCCGGTGTAGCCGGCTCTTCTTTGTGAGCGTTGTGCAGCACTTCAATCAGGCAATCTTCCAGTTCGAAGCGCTCATGCAACAGTGCGCCCAACTCTTTGAATTTTTCAGCAACACACTTCCCCGCATCGCACAGGTCAGTGAACTCCAGCAGCTTTTCAGTGATGACATCGATGCGCGGGTAAATGGTGTCCGCTAACTCCAGGCCACGCTGATCGTCGAACGCTTCCGCCTCCTCGGTCAGTTGCTCGTAGACGCCGAAATGACCTGCAGACACATAGTCCACCAGCACTGCGCAGAAATCTTGCAGCGGCTCGCGATTCTCGGCCAGCGCCTCGGGCTTGGCACCTAGCGCATCAAAGGCCCGAACCAGTTCGTGGCGTGCCTTCAACCAGCTGTCGATCAGCTTGTGCACCCCACCCCAGCGTTCCTGAGCATTCTGACAACTTTCCAGCATGATGATCTCTCTTCCCTATGGGGACGCTGCTGCCGTGTGCCCGTGCAACACTTCAAGGTTAAAGCGGCAGCCGGACAAGGCCACGTCTGACAAGCGGTTTCGATAACGCGTGCGGGCCAGATTATGCCCGCATCACTATGGCTTCAAGGTACGCAGGAGAGAAAGTTCATACAAGCGTTTAATCCCGTCCTACGACATGAACCGTATTTTCCTCGCTTTACGCTAGATAACGCCGGCTGAGCAACAAGCGAGAAAGCGGCGTGGCACCCAGAATCAGCATCGCCACGAAAAACAACAGACTCCACTCCGGCAGGCTGAGGTCAAATAGCGTCCAATTGATTTCGACGCAATCGACGGTGCCCTTGAAGACTGACCGAGCAGCCTGCCAAAACGACAGGTTTTCAATCATGTAATCAAGGGTTGGCCAGCACTTCGGCATTTGGTCCGACGCAGTGTTCTGCAGCAGCACCTGGCGCCCGGCGGTGACGGCGCCAAACAACGCACACCCCATGCTCGCCAGCCCATACACATACACACCGGAGCGGCCAGGGTTATGAAGGAACGCGATCAGGTTGATCAGTACAAAGGCAGCAAGCAACAACCGTTGCACCTGGCACAAAAAGCATGGCTGCAACAGTGCGCCATATTCCAGATAGAAAGACACGCCCAACGTCAGCGCACCGGCCATGAACGCCAGGAAAAACAAGGAGCGTAAGGGGGCCAAAGACATTGTTTATCCGCACCGCAAGAGATAGGTCGCTACGGTAGAGGAAAGGCCCGACCCCTTTCAATACGCCTTGGAGCAGACAATTCCGCTAAAACACAGGGAGATCCCGCCAGCACACTGAGGAAATCGCCCTTCAAGACGTAAGAATTGGTTACGAGCCCACTTAAGCCGAGTGTTTACATAGGGTTATGGGATTGGCTTCTGGATCCGTCAGAGCCAACCCATTGCTCCTTTCCTACTTCAAGCTCGGGCGGGGGCTGGCAACGGTGAGGCCAGCAGACGATTGTCGAGTAACCCCAAGCCTTCCTGGAACAGCTGGTTGCTGCGTTCGGTATCACCCAATTGGGCAAGCAGGCGGGCCAATTCGGCACAGGCTTCGGGATTGCGCTGAACCTGCAGGCTGCTTTCCAGATAATCACGTGCCTTACCCCACAGGCTGTTCTGCAGGCACAGACGGCCCAGCGTCAGCAATAGGCTGGCATCGCCCGGATGATCCTTCAGCCAGCCTTCGGCAAACTTCAACTGACGGGCCGGGTCGCTGCCGCGCAGCAGGCCGTAGAGCCGAATGAGATGGCTGTCATAACTGCGCTTGAGCGCACCGCGCAGTGCTTCCTCGGCCTTGGCGTCCGCACCCAGTCGACGCAGTTGGTCAGCATACGCCAACACCAGTTGCGGCTCCTGACGCTGGGCTGAAGTCAGTTGCTCCCAGGCGCGATCAAGAGACCGCAAGCCGGCCTCACCCGGCTCCTCACGGTGTGCGGCCAGGCTGAGGTTTTCTCCCCAGGCCCGGCGCTCCAGTTCGGCCAGTTCACTGGTTGGCAGCACCTTGTCCTTACGCAGTTCAGGCAACAGGCGAATCACCGCCGACCAATCACCGCGCTGCTGGTGCAGCCGCTGCAGCTGTCGCAGGACCTGGGCATTGTGAGGATGGCGCTCATGCATCGCCTGCAGGGTGACCAGGGCACCTTCAGTATCGCCACGGTCCATCTGCAATTGCGCATGGCTCAAGGCAACGGCCAGTTCCGCCTGGGGCTGGCGAGCCAGCGCACGCTCCAGCAAACCATCCGACTCTTCGTAACGTCCCAGCTCATTGGCTGCACGTGCCGCACCAAGGTAGTACAGCAGTGGTTGACGCTCCGCTTCTGCGGCGCGGTGCAGGTGGCGCTCGGCACTGGCCCAGCGGCCTTCGGCCAGGTCCATCTGGCCTTGTTCGATTGCAATCTGCACGCGGCGGCTGCGATTGCGCCGCGACCAGGGGTTGACCACGCCACTCGAGGCAGTGACCAGGCTCAGCAGGACGCGAATCAGATAGATCGCCAGGCCTATGGCAAACACCGCCACCAAGGTGGCCCACAGGCTCGATTCGTAATGCAGCACATGAGGATAGGTAATCAGCACGTAGCCGGTGTGTTTCGAAATACCCACGGCCAACGCCAGGGCGATCGCGATTGCCAACACCAGGATCACATAGAAACGCTTCATCGGTTCTACTCCTGGGCCGCAGGCTTGGCAGCCGAAGCCTTGGCTTCGTCGGCAGACAGATGACGACGCTCAAGGTACGCCTGCACAGCCGCGAGGCTCGCGGCCAAGTCAGGCGTCACCACCGACACAGCCTTGGGCTCGAGCTCAGCGATACGCGCCAGCATCGCCTTGCTCTGCGGGTTGTCCTGGTTGAAGTTATCCTGCAGTACGCTGCGCGCTTCACCCAGCGACCGGCTATACACCGCCGATTCGCCGTTGAGTGCCGCCCACTGCGCTTGCTCCAGCGCCAGGCTCAGGGCCAGGCGCACCTGATTCAACCCTTGGCCCGCCAGCAGCGGACGAATGTTGTCATCGGGATTGAAGTCGATACGGAAATAACGGGATATCTGCTCCCACCATTGGCTCAATTGATTGCCCGTATCGCTGGTCGGGCGGCCCTGGGAAGCGGGCTCCGTGAGTTGATACTCCGGGGCGATCGCCGCCAGTTGCACCACTTGGTCGCGCAATGCGGCCAACTGCAGGTACAACCCGGTGCGGTCCGGCTGTTCGGTGCTGCGCAGCGCCGCCAGGCTCTTGGCTAGTTGCTCGCGCGCGGCGAACGCGCCGGGGTCGCTCTGCTCACGCAGAATCTCGTCGGCACCCTGGACCAGCGATTGAGCGCTGTTGATGTCCTGCAAGGCCGACAGACGCAAGCTGGCCAGACGAATCAGATGCTCGGCCTCGGCCAGGCGCCAATCCTTGCGGCTGGCGCCCAGTACGGTTTCCAGGCGCTGGTTCAGGCGTTGCTGGTCACCCTGCAACTGGGCGACCAGGCGTCGGCGCTCTTCCAGCTCATCGGCGCCGGGCAACTGCGCCAGGCGGGCGGCCAACTGTTGCTGGCTCTGCTTGAGGCTCTGGGATTGGTCATCCAGGGTCTGTACCTGACCCAGTTGCTGCTGGCTGCTGGCTTGCAGGGCACGCACCTGCCAGATTCCCCAGCCGCCGGCGGCAACGCCCGCAGCGCCAAGCAGCAAAGCGACGACTGCCAGGCCATTGCCACGGCGTGGCGCGGCGACCGGCGTTCCGACCGGCGCATCGAGCGCGGGCTGAGCTTCATCTTTAGGCAAGGCTGTTTCGCTCACGTATCCGTCCTTTGCGTATCAGAGAGTGGGAACGGGATGACTCCCTAACGCCACTAACAAAGCCGCAGCACTCGCGCCGCGACAATCCACAACTTTTTCTGCGCCAGCGGCCCGCGCCATCTCGTAGACGCGCGGGCTGGGCACGAACAACGGCAGCTGCGCCACCTCAGGCCAGTCGGAGCCGGCCACGGCCTGCAAGTGTAAAAAACCTTGCCCACTGCTGACCACCACGCCGTTCAAGCGTTCCAACTGGATGCGCTGCGTCAGTGCGCCTGGGTCGTAGGCCGGAAGCAAACGGCGATACAATTCCAGATAGTCGACACTAACACCTCGCTCGCGTAAACGCTCCGCGAGCAGCTCCCGACCGCCCTCGCCGCGCAGGATCAATACCCTGGCGCCAGGGAGTGCGATAGCCTCGCGCAACGCCGGCAATTGAAGCAAGGCCTCGCTGTCGTCACCCGTTGGCGGATAGTGCACGTCCAGACCCTGCTCGGCCAGTATCTGTGCAGTTGCGGCACCGACACTGAACCACGGCAGTCGCGGCCAGGACGCGCTCAATTGTTGCAGGGCAAGACGCGCCGCCGGCTTGCTCACCACGATCACCGCGCAGTAGCGTTGCAGCGCCCCGAAGACTGCCCGTTGTTCAGCCGTAACCGGCAAGGCTTCGATCTCCAGCAAGGGTAACTTGCTGCTGAAAACACCCGCATCGGCCAATGTCGCCGCCAAGGCTGCCGATTCCTCGGCAGGCCGTGTCAGCAGCAATCGCCACTGGGTCACTGCGGGTCGGCCTCGCCGTAGATTTTTTGCAGAATGGCGCCGGCGCCCTTGCTCAGCAGTTCCTCGGCGACCTGGATGCCCAGGGCCGTGGCGTCACGTTGCGGGCCGCGCACTTGCGCAGTCAGCAGCGTGCCGCCGTCCGGGTCCCCGACCAGGCCACGCAACCACAGGTTCTCACCTTCGAGCACGGCATAGCAGGCGATCGGTACCTGGCAGCCACCGTTGAGGTGCTTGTTCAGGGCACGCTCGGCGGTGACACGAACCTCGGTGTCCGCGTGATCAAGCGGTTTGAGCAGTGCATGAATTTCGCTGTCGGCGGTACGACATTCAACGCCGACCGCACCCTGCCCTCCAGCGGGCAAGCTGTCCTCGACGCTGATTGCGCTGGTGATACGGTCTTCGAAGCCCAGGCGGATCAGCCCGGCAGCCGCGAGGATGATCGCGTCATACTCACCCGCGTCCAACTTGGCCAGGCGCGTGTTGACGTTGCCGCGCAGAAAGCGGATCTGCAGGTCGGGGCGACGGGTCAGCAACTGGGCCTGGCGACGCAGGCTGGAGGTGCCCACGATGCTGCCCAGGGGCAAGTCATCCAGGGAGGCATAGGTGTTGGAAACGAAGGCGTCACGGGGGTCTTCGCGCTCACAGATGCAAAAAAGGCCCAGGCCTTCAGGGAAGTCCATGGGCACGTCTTTCATCGAATGCACGGCGATGTCGGCTTCGTTCTCCAGCAGAGCGGTTTCCAGTTCCTTGACGAACAAGCCCTTGCCGCCAATTTTCGACAGTGGCGAGTCCAGCAATTTATCGCCGCGACTGACCATGGGTACCAGGGTCACCCTGAGGCCAGGGTGGGCCTGCTCAAGGCGTGCTTTGACGTATTCGGCCTGCCATAAGGCCAGGGCACTTTTACGGGTGGCGATGCGGATTTCGCGAGAAGACATGGATCAATCCGTACTGAATAGATACGGCAGATAATAACAGCTCAGGCAAATACGCTTTGATTTGAATCAGCAAGTGCGGGGCCTCCCTGGCCGCGTCGCACCGGGATAAGGACTGCGCAGCTCGCCAGGGCCTCTGGGTTAAAGCTGCTGCATCATCTTGCGCACGCCGGCGACATGGCGCCGACTGACGATCAAGGCATCGCCATTGAGCCCCTTGAGGAACAGCTGAAAGTGCCCCAGGGGCGTGCGTTGCAAGCGTTCGATACGCTCACGGGCCACCAGCGCATTGCGATGGATACGCACGAAGCGGTCGCCGAATTCATCTTCCAGGGCTTTGAGCGGCTCATCGAGCAACACTTCGCCGGCTTCGTGGCGCAAGGTCACGTATTTATGGTCGGCGATAAAATAAACCACCTGACCGAGGGGAATCAGCTCGATGCCCTTGCGGGTGCGTGCACTGATATGGCTGCGGGGGCCGTTACCACTCTGGGCGGCAGGCTGGGTCAGGGCTGCGAGCTGAACACGGCTGGGGCGCTCGGCTTTCTTCAGGGCCTTGAGCAATGCTTCGCCAGTCACCGGCTTGACGAGAAAACTGACACCGCTGTCTTCCAGCGTCTGTGCAGAAAACTCTTCCTCGGCCGCGCATAACACCACGGCAGGGGGCGACTCGCGTTCGCTCAGGCGGGCGGCAACTTGCAGACCATCGAGGCCCGGCATACGGATATCGAGCAACACCACATCCGGCTTGAGGCTGTCGATCAACGTCAACGCCTCCTCGCCGCTGGTGGCGCTCGGCTCAAGGACTGTATAACCCTCGAGTTCACTGACCAGACGGCTCAGTCGCTCGCGGGCTTGGGGTTCGTCATCAACGATCAGGACATTCATATAGCGCTGGATTCCTGCGTGAGTCTCGCACAAGGATAGCGTAGACAGGTGCGGTGACTTGCGTCACAGCGATCCACGCTAAGACTAGCGCGAGCGGCAAAAAGTGCCCTGGGAGCGGCACCCAAATTTACCCGGACCTGTTCAATAGCGCCCAAGACCCGCTGCATTCGCGCAGCGTCGTAGGGTTTGCTGATACACAATCCGAATACCCCCCTTTTTTAATGGATAGTCTGGGCTCTGACCGCATGACCCGACTTTGGTGCATTCACACACTCTCAGTCCAACTGTAGACGCTCGCTGAGACGATATTGCTCAATCGTCAAATATCGTTTCAATAAGAACCTGCTCCCAGTCTCGTCCCGGACGCGGTCGGCGGCAAGGCACTTAGCCATCCTTTGCACAAATAAAATTGCCGTCCGCCCACAGCACCGCGTCTGCGGACAACCCTGTTATTATCGGCGGCACACCTCCACGCCTCTTTTAAGCAGATCACGAGCGAATCCATGAGCACCGACAAGACCAACCAGTCCTGGGGCGGCCGCTTCAGTGAACCCGTCGACGCCTTCGTCGCGCGCTTCACCGCCTCCGTCACCTTCGACCAGCGCCTGTACCGCCACGACATCATGGGCTCCATCGCCCATGCCACGATGCTGGCCAAGGTCGGCGTACTGACCGATGCCGAACGCGACAGCATCATCGATGGCCTGACCACCATCCGTGGCGAGATCGAAGCCGGTACGTTCGACTGGCGCGTCGACCTGGAAGACGTGCACATGAACATCGAGGCTCGCCTCACCGATCGCATCGGTGTGACCGGCAAAAAGCTGCACACCGGTCGCAGTCGGAACGACCAGGTGGCCACCGATATCCGCCTGTGGCTGCGCGATGAAATCGACTTGATCCTGGCTGAAATCACCCGCTTGCAGAAAGGTTTGCTGGAACAGGCCGAGCGTGAATCGGACGCCATCATGCCCGGCTTCACTCACCTGCAGACCGCTCAGCCCGTGACCTTTGGCCACCACCTGCTGGCCTGGTTCGAAATGCTCAGCCGCGATTACGAGCGCCTGGTGGATTGCCGCAAGCGCACCAACCGCATGCCGTTGGGCAGCGCCGCGCTGGCGGGCACCACCTACCCGATCGACCGTGAGTACACCGCGCAGCTGCTGGGTTTCGACGCCGTCGGCGGCAACTCCCTGGACGGTGTGTCGGACCGTGATTTCGCCATCGAATTCTGCGCCGCCGCGAGCATCGCGATGATGCACCTGTCGCGCTTCTCCGAAGAGCTGGTGCTGTGGACCAGCGCGCAATTCCAGTTCATCGACCTGCCGGACCGTTTCTGCACCGGCAGTTCGATCATGCCGCAAAAGAAAAACCCCGACGTGCCCGAGCTGGTGCGTGGCAAGAGCGGCCGCGTATTCGGCGCACTGATGGGCCTGCTGACCCTGATGAAAGGCCAGCCGCTGGCTTACAACAAGGACAACCAGGAAGACAAGGAGCCGCTGTTCGACGCCGCCGACACCCTGCGCGACTCACTGCGTGCGTTTGCCGACATGATCCCGGCGATCAAGCCCAAGCACGCCATCATGCGCGAAGCAGCCTTGCGGGGTTTCTCCACCGCGACCGACCTGGCCGACTACCTGGTGCGGCGTGGCCTGCCGTTCCGTGACTGCCATGAAATCGTGGGCCATGCCGTGAAATACGGAGTGGACACCGGCAAGGACCTGGCTGAAATGAGCCTGGAAGAATTGCGCCAGTTCAGCGACCAGATCGAGCAGGACGTGTTCGCCGTGCTGACCCTGGAAGGCTCGGTGAATGCCCGTAATCACATAGGCGGCACCGCGCCGGCGCAGGTGAAGGCAGCAGTGGTACGCGGCCAGGCCCTGCTCGCCAGCCGCTGAATAAAATGTGGGAGGGGCTTGTCCCCTCCCACACTTGATCACTTTTTAGCCGCAATCATCGCCATAAACCCAGGCATCGCCGCCTGCCGGTCCGCCTCGACTTTTTGCGCATTGGGCATCGCATTCAAACGCTCCAGCAGCGCCTTCGCCTTCGGCATTTCAGCCAGCAAATCCAGCCCAAACAGTTTCTCGCCCACGGCACAGGCGAGGTTCATGCTGTACATGAAATACAGATCGGCAATGGTGAAGCGCTCCCCCGCCACATAAGGCGCGAACTTGCCGTGCCGGCCTAAACTTCCTACCCCAAGCAGCAACTCACCCCTGGCTTTCTCCTTGATCGCCTCCGGCACCTGCATGCCAAAGAACGCCTCGGCGAAGCACGCCCGTGCGGGCAATTCAATGTACAGCTCGATCTCCCTGCACAACGCCAGCACCTGGGCACGCTGGAACGGCTCGGCCGGCAGCAGCGCCGGCCCTTCCTGAGTCTGCTCGATGTATTCGAGGATCACGCTGGTTTCATTGATAAAGCCTTGCTTGACGCCGAGCACCGGCACTTTGCCTCGTGGGCTTACCGCCAGGGCTTCAGGCGTTTGTCCTGCATAAAAAGGCACCTCTTCGAAAGGCAAGCCTTTCTCCATCAGCGCCAGCTTGACCATGTTGTAGTAGTTGCTGACCGAAAAACCGTAGAGCTTGAGCATTGCGAACGCCTCCAGGCCGGGTGTGGGGTTGGCTGCAAGCGTTATAGACGCTGAGGCGCGGCCTGACCAGCAGCATCACCCGCCTGAATGGAGTTAGACTGGCGCCCTTTCCTTGAGGAGCCTGCCATGAGCGAGCCGACCGATATCGACAACGACGAAGAAGAATTCACCGAAACCACGTTGATCGAAGCGATTGAAAACCAGATCGAAAGCGACAACCCGCCAGCGGCCAAGGCCACGTTCAACAAACTGACGCTGGTCGGATATGAGCGCGAAGAGATTCTGAATCTCATGGCCCATGTGCTGGCCTTCGAGATCGATGCAATGCTGGACGAAGACCGCGCTTTTGATACCCAGTGGTATGAAACAGCGCTGCGAGCATTGCCTGAGTTGCCGCCGGAAAAACAATAACCCTCGGCCGCGCAGCAACACGCTGGACAGTTCGGCAAAGTGCGTTCACCTTATGGCCTGCTAGCCTCTAATAAATTTTAGAAAGTCTGGAGTCCTTATGTCGTATACCCCTGAGTTGGTTGCCGAACTGGAAATCCTTGTACTCTTCCCCCTGGACAGCACCAAGGAAGGTCTGAAAGTCCATCAGACCGCCGCCCCCACTGCCATCGCCGCTGCCAAGCGCCTCCATGCGAAAGGGCTTATCGACCAACCGGATGGAGGCTACCTGACCAGCCTTGGCCGGGACGCCGCCGAGCAAGCGCAGACCTTGCTGACTATCTTGACCACCGCCTCCACCAAAGAAGCCGCCTGACACCTGATCCCGCCCATGGAGTCCGCCCCGCTGCGGATTCCGCGGGCGTTGCTGTGCAAGGTGCAAAATTCTAGCGCCAACCGCCATTTCCCTCTAAACCTCCTACGCTACTGTCTGTAAACTCCTACACGGCCGCCCACGTCGGGCCCTGCGAGCCACCGAATTCGACATGACCCGCACCCATGAAATCCGCCCCGACCTGGACGAAGGCATCGACCGTAAGGTGCTGACCCAATTGCGCGCGCGTTTCATGGCCCTCAATGAAGGCCGCATGGCCCGGGCCGTCGAAGGGCTGACCCCGCGCCAACAAAGCGTGCTCACCTTATTGCCGCTGTTTTTCCACGTTAATCACCCTTTGCTGCCAGGCTATGTCTCCAGCGGCACACCGGCCGGGCTGTCGAATTTCGAACCCGATGCCCAGGCCCTGGCCGAAGCCCAGCGCCTGACCCGTTCGTTCTCCTACAAGCCGCGCCATGGCAACCCGCCCCGCCCGATCCACGGTCTGTTCCTGATGGGCAGCCTGGGCACGTTGGCCCAGGCGGATCAGAGCGATATGGACGTGTGGGTGTGCCACGCTCCGGACCTGAATGAAAACGAGCTGGCCGAGCTGCGCAAGAAGTGCCAGCTGCTGGAAGCCTGGGCCCAGACCATGGGTGCCGAGGCGCATTTCTTTCTGATCGAACCGACGCGCTTTGTGCTCGGTGAACGGGACACCCAACTGAGTTCCGACGATTGCGGCACCACCCAGCACTATTTGCTGCTGGACGAGTTCTACCGCACCGCCATCTGGCTGGCCGGGCGCACGCCGATCTGGTGGCTGGTCCCGGTGTATGAAGAAAGCCGCTACGCCGAGTTCACCCACACGCTGATCTCCAAACGCTTCATTCGCGCCGACGAGACCCTCGATCTCGGCCATCTGGCGCGCATTCCTCCGGGGGAGTTCATCGGCGCCGGGCTGTGGCAACTGTTCAAGGGCATCGAGTCGCCCTATAAATCGGTGCTCAAGCTGCTGCTGACCGAGGTCTACGCCAGCGAACACCCCAAGGTGCACTGCCTGAGCCTGCGCTTCAAGCGCGCGGTGTTTGCCAATCAGCTGGACCTGGACGAGCTGGACCCGTACATCGTGGTCTACCGCCGCATCGAGGAATACCTCAAGGCCCGCAATGAACCCGAGCGCCTGGAACTGGTACGGCGCAGCCTGTACCTGAAGGTCAACCGCAAGCTCAGCGCCGGCCAGCGCACCGCCAGTTGGCAACGACTGCTGCTCGAACGCCTGGCCGATGAGTGGGGTTGGGACCAGCGCCAACTGGCCTTGCTGGACAGCCGCAGCCAATGGAAAGTACGTCAGGTCGCCTCCGAGCGCCGTGCCCTGGTCAACGAGCTGAACTACAGCTACCGCTTCCTTACCCAGTTCGCCCGTACGGAACAGACCGTCAGCCTGATCAACAAGCGCGACCTCAATGTGCTGGGCCGGCGCTTGTACGCAGCTTTTGAACGCAAGGCCGGCAAGATCGAGTTCATTAACCCCGGGATTGCCCCGGACCTGGCCGAAGACACCCTGACCCTGGTGCACTCCCCCAACCGCAAGGAGCCGGGCCAGCACCATTGGGGCCTGTATAACGGCAACCTCACGGCCCTGGAATGGGAGCACTTCGCGCCGATCAAACGCAGCCGCGACCTGCTGGAAATGCTCACCTGGTGCCATCGCAACGGTGTGATCGACAGCAGCACGCGCCTGGCGCTGCACCCCGGCGCCAGCGACATGACCGAGTTCGAGCTGTTCAACCTGCTGGGCAGCCTGCAACAGACCATCGCCCTGCCCCTGGCCAGCGTCGATGAAGCGCGTCTGTTGCGTTCGGCGGTACCGGAAGAAGTGTTGTTGCTGATCAACGTCGGCGTCGACCCACTCAAGCATCACCGCGACCTGAACATTCTGATGACCACCGAGCGCACCGACTCCCTGAGTTATGCCGGCGTACGGGAAAACCTGGTGCTGACCCTGGACCAGGTCACGCTCAATAGCTGGAACGAGGTTATGGTCAGCCGCTACGACGGGCCCCATGCGCTGCTCGACTGCCTGCGCGACTACCTCAACCAACTGCCGACGGCTCATTTGCCGCGGTTGCGGGTGCGCTGTTTCTGTCACAACCGAGCGCAGTTCATTGCCCAGCGCGTCGAAGAAGTATTCGACACCGCGCAGCATCTGCTGCTCGGCCAAAGCAACCACCGCTACCTGCTGCAGGTGCAGCAGCACTATCACGTCATGGAACTGATTCCCGGCCAGGCCACCCACGTGTCACTGCCGACCCAGGACGCCTTGGTCGCCTACCTCAGCGAAGAGCTGGCCAGCTACAGCCCATTGCACCTGGACGCCATGGCGCTGGAAGACCACGACCTGGCGCTGCTGCTGCCCATGGGCCAGGCCGATTGCATACAAGTGTTCTACCGAGTCAATGAAGGCTTCGCCGAACTGTATGTGCTCGACGAATTCAACGCGCTCTGGCAGCAGCGCTTGCCGTTTCATGATGAACAGAGCCTGTTGGCACCGCTGCAGCGGTTCCTGCTGTCGATCATCTATCGCCGCGAAGCGCTGTCACCGCTGGACACCCAACAGCCGCTGGGCGAAGTACAAACGCTGTACTACCAACTGTTGCCATCGGGCAGCGCCCGCGCACGCGTTGTCGAACCAAGGCCGGCGCCGCAACACCCGGCCAACAAG
This sequence comes from Pseudomonas sp. R2-37-08W, assembly GCF_003851705.1. NCBI lineage: Bacteria > Pseudomonadati > Pseudomonadota > Gammaproteobacteria > Pseudomonadales > Pseudomonadaceae > Pseudomonas > Pseudomonas sp. R2-37-08W. Next base: position 5,614,695 of record NZ_CP027728.1, read on the forward strand.
CCGTTTTATGACGTGCAGGCGATTATCGGCAAGGCGGCGCCCGGCCAGGTGGGTGTCACGCTGTACTGCAATCAGCGGGAATTTTCCGAAATGGAGTTTGGCGACCAGCTGTTTGCGGTGGTCGCCCGGGAGATCATCGGGCAACGCCGCGAACCCGAGCGTTACCGTTGCTACATCACCGACCTCGATCTGTCGGGCCTGCTCGGCGACGTGCAAAGCCCGAGCAATCTGTACCTGCGCTACAAGGCCGAGCTGGAGCTCGCGCTCAATGAAGCGCTGAGCCAGATTTAAAGCGGGAAGGCGCCGCCGTCTTTGGGCTGGCCTTCGACACTCAGCAATTCAAGCTTGAGGGTCTTGCCGCCCGGTGCAGGCCAATCGATGTGCTGGCCCACTTGCAGGCCGAGCAAAGCACTGCCGACCGGTGCCAGGATCGAGATCTTGCCTTCATCGGCATTTGCGTCCTTGGGGTAAACCAGGGTCAGGTGATAGTCCTTGCCACTGCCTTGTTCACGGCAATGCACGCTGGAGTTCATGGTCACGACAGTTGCAGGCACTTCATCGTGACCAACCACGTCTTCGGCGCGGTCGAGTTCGGCCTGCAACGCTTCGACGCCGGGAAACTCGTCGCCCAAGCGGTCGATCAGTTGCTCCAGACGCTGCACGTCAAGACGGGTGAGAATGATGGACGGTGCGGTGGTCATGATTCAGGCAGACTCCTTTTTTCTGCACAAAAAAGCAAAACCCCGCCAGGAAAAGGCGGGGTTCTCACGGGCCTCGATGAGTTGAGGCGTACCCGGACACTACCACAGCGTCACAAATAAACAAGATAGCGTCAGGCGTGGGCCCGGCGTTGCTCGGCCTGCGCGCAGATCACTCGACGCCGGGCATCGTCGGCGGAGCGCCATTCACGGATGTCTTCGACATGCCGGAAGCAGCCGAGGCAGACTTTTTGCTCATCCAGGCGACACAAACTGATACAAGGCGACGGCACCGCCGGGCTGACGTTGCTGAACAGCGGCTTGGGCGGGCGTACGGGAGCAGGCTGGGTCACTGTCAGATCTCGTCGAAGTCCAGCTCGGCGCCGGTATATTCCTCGACCAGCCGCGTGAGCATCTCGCCCAGCAACTCTTCACTTTTGTCGCACTGCCATTTGCCGCTGTCTTCGTCGTAGTCGAAGTGAACGCCACCGGAGCGCGCCGCCAGCCACAACTGACGCAGCGGTTCCTGGCGACTGAAGATCAGTTGCTGGCCGCTCTCGAATTTGACGGTCAGCACACCGGCCGAGTTTTCCAGATCCACATCCAGGTCGCTGTCGTCGAAAATATCTTCCAGCTTCTCCTGGGTGGCATCCACCAGGTCGTGAAAACGGGCTTCGGTCAAACTCATTGTGGCAACCTCAAAAGTGTCTGGTTCTGCTCAAGCGCCGCACGATACGGACGCGCCCCGCCGATTGCAAAGGATACCGATTTCAACGCGATTGACGGCGTGAAATATCCTCAAACAGCGTAGTCCGCTTCCCGACCCTCTCAGCAAACCCCCGCCGGACGGGTATTCCGGCGCATAGGCAAGCTGGCGGGTGGTCGGTATACTCGGGCGCAATTAATGCATATTCAAGGATTTCGCCATGAAGCGCCTGATCTCTTCCCTTGCTGCGCTCGTCGCGGTCGCTTGCCTCGTTAGTGCCTGTGGTCAAAAAGGCCCGCTGTACCTGCCCGACGACAGCAAAGACCCGAACGAACAGGCGCAGTCGTCGCAAAAGCCATCGAAAGCGCACAAGCACGACACTTACTAAGGGACCCTCATGGACGCTTTTAACTACCGGGACGGCGAGCTGTTCGCGGAAGGCGTGGCGCTGTCTGCGATTGCCGAGCGCTTTGGCACCCCGACGTATGTGTATTCCCGTGCACATATCGAAGCGCAATACCGCTCGTTCACCGACCCGCTGGAAGGCGTGCCGCACCTGGTGTGCTACGCGGTGAAAGCCAACTCCAACCTGGGTGTACTCAATGTCCTGGCGCGTCTGGGCGCTGGTTTTGACATTGTGTCCCGTGGCGAACTCGAACGTGTATTGGCCGCCGGTGGCCAGGCCGACAAGATCGTGTTCTCCGGCGTCGGCAAGAGCCGCGAAGACATGCGCCGCGCCCTGGAAGTGGGTGTGCACTGCTTCAACATCGAGTCCACCGACGAGCTGGAGCGCCTGCAGGTCGTGGCCGCCGAGATGGGCGTTCGCGCGCCGATCTCCCTGCGCGTCAACCCGGACGTCGATGCGGGCACTCACCCGTACATTTCCACCGGCCTCAAGGAGAACAAGTTCGGCATCGCCATTGCCGACGCCGAAGACGTGTACATCCGCGCTGCCCAATTGCCGAACCTGGACGTGTTGGGCGTCGACTGCCATATCGGCTCGCAACTGACCACCCTGCCGCCGTTCCTGGATGCGCTCGACCGCCTGCTGGCGCTGATCGACCGCCTCGGCGATTGCGGCATCTACCTGCACCACATCGATCTGGGTGGCGGTGTGGGCGTGCGGTATCGCGATGAAGAGCCGCCGTTGATCGCCGACTACATCAAGGCCGTGCGCGAGCGTATCGAAGGCCGCGACCTGACGCTGATGTTCGAGCCGGGCCGCTACATCGTCGCCAATGCCGGTTTGCTGCTCACCCAGGTCGAGTACCTCAAGCACACCGAGCACAAGGACTTCGCCATCGTCGACGCGGCGATGAACGACCTGATCCGCCCGGCGCTGTACCAGGCCTGGATGAATGTCAGCGCCGTGGTCCCTCGCGCCAGCGAAACGCGCGCGTACGACATCGTCGGCCCGATCTGTGAGACCGGCGACTTCCTGGCCAAGGATCGTCAACTGGCCCTGGAGGAAGGCGACCTGCTGGCCGTGCATTCGGCCGGTGCCTATGGGTTTGTCATGAGTTCCAACTACAACACGCGCGGGCGAGCCGCCGAGGTGCTGGTGGACGGTGATCAAGCGTTCGAAGTGCGTCGCCGCGAGACGGTAGCCGAGTTGTATGCTGGCGAAAGCCTGCTGCCGGAGTAAGCCATGCTGCTGCGTTTTACCAAGATGCACGGGCTGGGCAATGACTTCATGGTTCTCGACCTGGTCAGCCAGCACGCACACATCCTGCCCAAGCACGCCAAACAATGGGGCGACCGGCACACCGGTGTCGGCTTCGACCAATTATTGCTGGTGGAAGCGCCGACCAACCCGGAGGTGGATTTCCGTTATCGGATCTTCAACTCCGATGGCTCTGAAGTGGAACAGTGCGGCAACGGTGCGCGCTGCTTTGCGCGCTTCGTGCTGGACAAGCGCCTGACCGCCAAGCGCCAGATTCGCGTCGAAACCAAGGGCGGCGTGATCGAACTGGATATCCGCAGTGACGGCCAGATCAGCGTCAACATGGGCGCGCCACGCCTGGTGCCGGCGGACATTCCGTTCCAGGCGCCCGAGCAGGCCCTCAGTTACGCGCTGGAGGTGGACGGCAACAGCGTGGATATCGCCGCCGTGTCCATGGGCAATCCCCATGCGGTGCTGCGGGTCAATGACATCAACAATGCGCCCGTGCATGAACTGGGGCCGAAGATCGAACATCACCCGCGCTTTCCGGCGCGGGTCAATGTGGGCTTCCTGCAGGTGATCGACCGTTCCCGCGCGCAATTGCGTGTGTGGGAGCGCGGCGCCGGCGAAACCCAGGCCTGCGGCACCGGTGCCTGCGCCGCTGCCGTGGCCGCGATCAGCCAGGGGTGGATGGATTCACCGCTGCTGATCGACCTGCCGGGTGGGCGCTTGTCCATCGAATGGGCAGGCCCTGGCCACCCGGTGATGATGACCGGGCCGGCCTCGCGTGTATACGAAGGACAGGTCCGTCTATGAGTGAGCCAAACCAATGACCGATAAGCCTCAAGTACCCGCACAAATCACCCCAAGTGAAAGCCTGGAGGCCGCTGCAGTCGCGGCGTACCTTGAGGCTCATGCGGATTTTTTCGTCGAGCACGAGCAATTGCTTCCGGCCTTGCGCATCCCCCACCAACGCGGCGATACCGTGTCGTTGGTGGAGCGGCAAATGCAGATCCTGCGCGAGCGCAATATCGAAATGCGCCACCGGCTCTCGCACCTGATGGATGTGGCCCGCGACAACGATCGCCTGTTCGACAAGACCCGTCGCCTGATCCTGACCCTGATGGACGCCGCCAGCCTGGAAGAAACGGTGATAGCTGTGGAAGACAGCCTGCGCCAGGACTTCCAGGTGCCGTTTGTCAGCCTGATCCTGTTCAGCGATAACCCGATGCCGGTGGGTCGCTGGGTCAGCGGTGGCGAAGCGCAAACCGCCATCGGCGGCCTGCTTTCCGAAGGCAAGACCATCAGCGGCACCCTGCGCGAGCATGAACTTGACTTCCTGTTTGGTGCCGAACAGCGCCAACAGATCGGCTCCACCGCCGTGGTTGCCCTCAGCCACCAAGGCCTGCATGGCGTACTGGCCATCGCCAGCCGCGACCCCGCGCATTACAAAAGCTCGGTGGGCACCCTGTTTTTGACCTACATCGCCGAAGTGCTGGGCCGCGTCTTGCCGCGTTTCACCACTGCCCTGCGCGCGGTGCGCTAGCCATGGAACGGCATCTGGACGCTTACTGCGCTCACCTGCGCAACGAGCGCCAGGTGTCGCCTCATACCCTGGAAGCCTACCGGCGGGACTTGAACAAGGTCCTGGCCTATTGCGAAAAGCAGCAGATCGCCAGCTGGGAAGCCCTGGATATCCAGAGCCTGCGCAGCCTGATCGCACGGCTGCACCAGCAAGGCCAGTCCTCGCGTAGTTTGTCGCGCCTGCTGTCGGCGGTGCGCGGCCTCTATCACTACCTGAACCGCGAAGGCCTGTGTGACCACGACCCGGCCAATGGCCTGTCGCCGCCCAAAGGCGAGCGCCGCCTGCCCAAGACCCTGGACACCGACCGCGCTCTGCAACTGCTCGATGGCGCGGTCGAGGATGACTTCCTGGCGCACCGCGACCAGGCGATCCTCGAGTTGTTTTACTCCTCGGGCCTGCGCCTGTCCGAGCTGACCGGCCTGAACCTCGATCAACTGGACCTGGCCGATGGGCTGGTGCAGGTGCTGGGCAAAGGCAGCAAGACGCGGGTGCTGCCGGTCGGCAGAAAAGCCCGTGAAGCCCTGCAACTGTGGTTGCCGTTGCGCGCGCTGGCCAATCCGCAAGACGACGCGGTATTTATCAGCCAGCAAGGCCGACGCCTGGGGCCACGGGCCATTCAGTTGCGCGTAAAAGCCGCCGGCGAGCGCGAACTGGGGCAGAACCTGCACCCGCATATGCTCAGGCACTCCTTTGCCAGCCATATGCTGGAGTCGTCCCAGGACCTGCGCGCGGTACAGGAGCTGCTCGGCCACTCCGACATCAAGACCACGCAAATCTACACCCACCTCGACTTCCAGCACCTGGCAACGGTGTACGACAGCGCCCATCCACGGGCCAAACGCATCAAGGGCGGCGACTCATGAGCATCAAGCTGATCACCTTCGACCTGGACGACACGCTCTGGGACAACGTACCCGTCATCATCAGCGCTGAAGCGTCAATGCGCGAATGGTTGGCGCTCAACGCATCCAAGGTCGGCGACTTGCCCCTGGAGCATTTCGCCAGCCTGCGCCAACAGGTGCTGCAACGTCATCCTGAACTCAAACACCGCATCAGTATCCTGCGCCATCGGGTGTTGATGCATGCGTTTGAGGAGGCAGGTTATCCACAGCCTGAAGCCACGCAAATGGCCGACGTGTGTTTTGAAGCGTTCATTCATGCGCGGCATCAACTCACCGTCTTCCCCGAAGCCGAGCCCATGCTCAAAGCCCTGCGCCAGCACTTCCTGCTAGGAGTGATCACCAATGGCAATGCCGACGTACAACGCGTAGGCCTGGCGGACTACTTTCACTTTGCCTTGCGTGCCGAGGATATCGGCATCGCCAAGCCGGATGCGCAGTTGTTTCAGGAGGCATTGCAGCGCGGCGGCGTGAAGGCCGAAGCGGCGGTGCATGTTGGCGATCATCCGGGCGATGACATTGCCGGGGCGCAGCAGGCGGGGCTGCGCGCTGTCTGGTTCAACCCGGCGGGCAAGGCGTGGGAAGGGGATAAACTCCCGGATGCGCAAATTCGCAGCCTGACGGAGCTACCGCAATTGCTCCGCAGCTGGCAGTAACACCAGCGATCCAAATGTGGGAGGGAGCTTAAAAGGGTTCCCTGTAGGAGCGAGCTTGCTCGCGAAAAACGCACAGGCAACGCGTTCATTCTGGATGAACGAGGGAGCCCTGAGTTCTTCGCGAGCAAGCTCGCTCCTACAAAAAGCCTTCACTGACTGGCATTAGGGCTTGCCCCTCCCACATCTGGATCACCACAACGCTCGTATAATCAGCAGACATGAAAAAACCCGCAGCGACGGCGGGTTCTTTCTTACAAGCAGGTAGCTGACCTCAGATAGGACGGCTGCCGTATTTGTTATCCGGCTTCTTCGGTGGATCAGCCACCACGTTGGGCTCGACTTCGACCACTTTGCCGCCTTTGGCGAGGAATTCTTCCATCGCACGGGCCAGGGCATCGCGCTCTTTGTTCTTGGCTTCAACGCTGGGCAGCTCGTCTACCGAAACAGCCGCCTTGGCCTTGCCTTTGGCTTTGGGCGCGACATCATCGCCAGCACTGTCATCAAGGTCTTCAGCAACGTCATCAGCCGCCGCTTCAAGACTTTCCTCAGTGTCGTCTTCGTCACCTACTTCGAGGTCGTCGTTTTCCAGATCATCGTCGCTCATGTTCTACCTCATGACTTGCGAAAAGCAGATTAGTTATAGCCCAGCTTCACCCTCTGTCGAGGTCGCCGGAAAAAAATCAACATCCACCGGGTCACCAGTGGCTTATGCCCCTTCACCGTGCAAGGTGGCGAGGACTTTACGAGCACCGCCATGATCACGGTGCTCGCCCAGATAAACACCTTGCCAGGTCCCCATCGCCAAGCGGCCAGCCTTCACCGGCAAACTCAGCTGGCAGCCCAGGAGACTGGCCTTGAAGTGCGCCGGCAGATCATCCGGACCTTCGTCGTTGTGTTCGAACCCTGCATGGCCTTGCGGCACCAGCAAGTTGAAGAAACGCTCGAAGTCACGGCGAACCGCCGGATCGGCATTCTCGTTGACCGTCAACGAGGCCGAGGTGTGCTGCAGCCACAGATGCAACAGGCCCACGCGACACGCCTTCAATTCAGGCAAGCCGGCAAGCAACTCGTCGGTCACCAGGTGAAAGCCCCGGGGCTTGGCCCGAAGGGTAATCAGGGTCTGTTGCCACATACAGTTCTCCGCCCATCGGCGCGCATTCTAGCGCGCTCTGGAAAAAAACAAAGTGCCGAATACGCCTACATGCCTGTAAGACATTCGCACCCTTAAAAGTGCCGTGTGGATCCCATCACAAAGTTGATGAAAAACCCATGCCACTTATAGGCAGAGACAAACGCCAGACAAAAAAATGCCCGGCAAGCCGGGCATCTTTTTTTCGCGTACTTACAGGTTGTAGCCGCGCTCGTTATGTTGCGCCAGGTCGAGACCGACCGCCTCTTCCTCTTCGGTGACGCGCAGGCCCATGACCATGTCCAGCACCTTGAGGATGACGTAGGTGACGATCGCCGTGTAGATCACGGTGAAGCCGACGCCTTTGCACTGGATCCACACCTGGGCGGCGATGTCAGTGGTAGCGGCGTTGAAGCCACCCATCGATGGAGCCGCGAACACGCCGGTCAGGATCGCGCCGAGGATACCGCCTATACCGTGCACGCCGAAGGCATCCAGGGAGTCGTCGTAGCCCAGCTTGCGCTTGAGGGTAGTGGCGCAGAAGAAACACACCACGCCCGCCGCCAGGCCAATGACCAGGGCGCCCATCGGGCCCACGGTGCCAGCTGCAGGAGTGATCGCAACCAGGCCGGCCACCACACCCGAGGCGATGCCCAGTGCGCTCGGCTTACCGTGGGTGATCCACTCGGCGAACATCCAGCCCAGCGCCGCAGCAGCGGTAGCAATCTGGGTAACCAGCATCGCCATGCCGGCCGTGCCGTTGGCTGCGGCAGCGGAACCGGCGTTAAAGCCGAACCAGCCGATCCACAGCATGGCCGCGCCGATCAAGGTGTAACCCAGGTTGTGCGGGGCCATCGGGGTGGTCGGGAAGCCTTTACGTTTGCCGAGCACCAGGCACGCCACCAGGCCCGCCACACCGGCGTTGATGTGCACCACGGTGCCACCGGCGAAGTCCAGCACGCCCCAGTCCCACATCAGGCCGCCGTTGCCGCTCCAGACCATGTGCGCAATCGGCGCATAGACCAGGGTGAACCAGATGCCCATGAAAATCAGCATCGCGGAGAACTTCATGCGCTCGGCGAAGGCACCGACGATCAGCGCCGGAGTGATGATGGCGAACGTCATCTGGAAGGTGATGAACACCGCTTCCGGAAACAGCGCCGCAGGCCCGGTAATGCTAGCTGGAGTGACCCCTGCCAGGAACGCCTTGCCCATGCCGCCGAAGAAGGAGTTGAAGTTGACGACGCCCTGCTCCATACCGGTGGTATCGAACGCAACGCTGTAACCGTAGACGACCCACAGGATGCTGATCAGGCCAGTGATGGCAAAGCACTGCATCATCACCGACAGAATATTCTTGGAGCGGACCATGCCGCCGTAGAACAGCGCCAGGCCAGGAATGGTCATGAACAGCACCAGTGCGGTGGCGGTCAGCATCCAGGCAGTGTCGCCGGAGTTGAGGACTGGAGCCGCCACTTCGTCTGCCGCCATTGCAAGGCCTGGCATTACGATGGACAACAGGGCTCCGAGCCCTGCGAATGTACGCAGAGTCATAGTGTTTTTCTCCTGGGGCGTTGGGGTTTGGCGGCTTAGATTGCGTCGGTATCGGTTTCGCCGGTACGGATGCGGATAGCCTGTTCCAGATTGACCACGAAGATCTTGCCGTCACCGATCTTGCCGGTGTTGGCGGCCTTGGTTATCGCCTCGATAACCCGGTCAAGATCCTTGTCGTCAATGGCGACATCAATCTTCACCTTCGGCAGGAAATCGACCACATATTCCGCGCCGCGATACAGCTCGGTATGACCCTTCTGCCGACCGAAGCCCTTGACCTCAGTAACGGTAATGCCCTGCACGCCGATCTCGGACAGTGACTCGCGTACGTCGTCCAACTTGAACGGCTTGATGATGGCAGTGACTAGCTTCATGAAAACTCTCTCCCGAATTGGTGGACTTGCCCCAGGAAAACAAACCCGTCTCAAGTCTAAGCGCAGTGCCTGGCTTTGTAACGCATCGTCGCCTCGGCATTTACCGTAGCGACGCCAGCGAACCACTGGTGACGAAACCTGTACCCCTGATCCGTCGGCGCACTGCATTCGTCACAGCGACTGCATCAGTGCATGGGTCATGATCGTCTAAGCAGAAACCTTGCCAGCTCCGTAAAACTCACTGAAATCAGTCCATTGCCCACTCATGCCCACCTGCGGGGCGTTCCGGCGGTGGCGATGCGCATCAAAACAGTGCGCAAGCGTCCATCCCGATGCGCGAAAAGCGTGCGCGTCAGGGCCGTGAAAAGACTATAGACGCTGCGTGATACACTGCCTGCCAACAGTTTTCCGGAATATTTCCCATGCTCGCGCCCAAAGACTTCCTCGACGCCCTGAGCGGCCACGCCTCTCGCCTGTTCAGCGGCGACACTCCGCTGCCCCGCAATGAAATCGAAAGCCAGTTCAAGGCATTGCTGCAAAGTGGCTTCAGCAAGCTTGATCTGGTGAGCCGTGAAGAGTTCGACAGCCAGATGGTGGTGCTCGCCCGCACGCGTGCGCGCCTGGAAAGCCTGGAGGCAAAAGTGGCGGAACTGGAAGCGCGGCTGACGCCACCGTCAGCCCAATAGTGTGGGAGGGGGCTTGCCCCGATAGCGATTTTTCAGCTGATGAACGCTTTGCTGACACACCGCTATCGGGGGCAAGCCCCCTCCCACATTTGTCCTGCATCTCTGCCTGATACGTTCTGTAAAACCTCCCCCGCTTTGCTTTTCCCACCCTCGTCTACCCTTGAATAACCCGCAGGAAGCGGCCCCATTCAAGGATTGAGCATGTCCCTCGCCATCGTCCACAGTCGCGCCCAGATCGGCGTTGAAGCCCCCGTCGTCACGGTTGAAGTGCATATGGCTAATGGCTTGCCATCACTGACGCTGGTGGGCTTGCCGGAGACGGCGGTAAAGGAAAGCAAGGACCGTGTACGCAGCGCCATTCTCAATTCGGCCCTGCAATATCCGCCGCGTCGCATCACCCTCAACCTCGCGCCCGCCGACCTGCCCAAGGACGGCGGGCGTTTTGATTTGGCGATTGCCCTGGGGATCCTGGCGGCCAGTATGCAGGTGCCGGCGTTGATGCTCGATGACGTTGAGTGCCTGGGCGAGTTGGCGCTGTCCGGCGAGGTACGCGCGGTGAAAGGCGTGTTGCCGGCCGCATTGGCGGCGCGCAAGGCCGGGCGCACCTTGATAGTGCCCAGGGCGAACGCTGAGGAAGCGTGCCTGGCATCGGGATTGAAGGTGATTGCGGTGGACCACTTGCTGCAAGTGGTGGCGCACCTGAACGGGCATGTACCGATCGAGCCCTACCAGTCCGACGGCTTGCTGTATTTGAACAAACCTTACCCGGACCTCAGTGAGGTACAGGGCCAGTTGACTGCCAAGCGTGCCTTGCTGATCGCGGCTGCGGGGGCGCACAACCTGTTATTCAGCGGGCCGCCCGGCACTGGCAAGACCTTGCTCGCCAGCCGCCTGCCGGGGTTGCTGCCACCACTGAGTGAGCACGAAGCGCTGGAAGTCGCGGCGATTCAATCGGTGGTCAGCCTGGCGCCGCTGAGCCATTGGCCGCAACGGCCGTTTCGCCAGCCGCACCACTCGGCGTCGGGCCCCGCGCTGGTCGGCGGCGGATCGAAGCCGCAACCGGGGGAAATCACCCTGGCCCACCACGGCGTGCTGTTCCTCGACGAATTGCCGGAGTTCGATCGCAAAGTCCTGGAGGTGCTGCGTGAGCCACTTGAATCGGGGCATATCGTGATTTCCCGCGCCCGCGACCGGGTAAGCTTCCCGGCGCGCTTCCAACTGGTCGCGGCGATGAACCCCTGCCCTTGCGGCTATCTGGGCGAACCCAGCGGCCGTTGTCGATGCACACCGGAGCAGATCCAACGCTATCGCAACAAGCTGTCCGGGCCGTTGCTGGACCGGATCGATTTGCACTTGACCGTGGCGCGGGAGGCCACGGCACTGAGCCCGGCACAACAGACCGGTGACAACACTGCGAAAGCTTCTGCAGCAGTGGCCGATGCACGGGAACGCCAGCAACGCCGCCAAGGATGCGCCAACGCCTTCCTCGACCTGCCGGGGTTGCGCGAGTACTGCAAGCTGGCAAAGGTTGATGAAGGCTGGTTGGAAAGCGCATGCGAACGACTGACGCTGTCGCTGCGGGCGGCCCACCGGTTACTCAAGGTAGCGCGTACCCTGGCGGACCTGGAACAAACAGAGAACATCGCCCGCCACCATCTGCAAGAGGCCTTGCAGTACCGTCCGGCGGCGAGCACGTGAGCCATGCGCCCGCGCATTCTGAATGGCGGTGGCTTAGCGGAACCGGTCTACTTCATGCCGCAGGCCCGCCGCCAGGGTCTCCAGTTCCTTGGCGGTGATCGCCAGGTTCGACACCACCTCACGCTGCTCGCTGTTAGCCAGCGCAATGCTCTGCAGGTTGCTGCTGAGCAAGGTCGCGGTGCTGCTCTGCTCCTGGGTGGCGGTGGTGATGGCGGCAAACTGCTGGCCGGCCGAGCGGCTCTGCTCGTCGATGCGCGCCAGGGCCGAAGCCACGTCGGCATTGCGCGACAGGCCTTCCTGCATCAGTACATTGCCGTGTTCCATGGTGCTGATGGCATTCCCGGTTTCCTGCTGGATGCTCTGGATCATGCCGGAAATTTCATCAGTGGCCTGGCGGGTGCGCGAGGCCAGGTTGCGCACTTCGTCAGCGACCACGGCAAAGCCACGGCCTTGCTCGCCCGCGCGGGCAGCTTCGATGGCGGCATTCAGCGCCAGCAAATTGGTCTGTTCCGCGATCGACGTAATCACGCCAACGATGCCGCCGATTTCCTGGGAACGCTGGCCCAAGGTGTTGATCACCGTCGCGGTGCTGTTCAGGGCGGTGGCGATATGTTCCAGGGACGACGAGGCCTCCTGCATCGAGGCACGCCCGATGCGGGTCTGCTGGGCATTTTCCTGGGCCAGACGCTCGGTGCTGCCCATGTTGTCAGCGATATTCAGGGAGGTGGCGCTGAACTCTTCCACCGCGCCCGCCATGCTAGTGATCTCGCCGGACTGCTGTTCCATGCCTTCATAGGCACCGCCAGACAAACCGGACAACGCCTGGGCACGGCTGTTGACCTCTTCAGCCGCCTTGCGGATGTGCGAAACCATGGTCGACAGCGCTTCGCCCATCTGGTTGAAGCTGCGCGCCAACTGGCCGATTTCATCATGGCTGGAAACATTCAGGCGTGCGCTCAGGTCGCCTGCACCGAGCGCTTCGGCTTGGCGTACCAGGTCACTCAGGGGCGCGAGCTTGCTGCGCAACAGCCACACGGTGGCGCCCACCGCCAACAGCATGGCCAGCACGCTGCCGATGACCAAGCGCAGACCGACGTCCCAGGTCACTGCACGAATCTCAGCCTTCGGCATGCTCGCCACCACCGCCCAGGGGCCGCCCTCGAACGGTACCGAAACGCTGTAGAAATCTTCGTTCTTGTCGCTCCAGAAGCGCCCTTCACCCGGCTTCTTCGCCAGGTCGAGCATCACCGGAATGGCTTGATCCAAGGCTTGTACACCGGCCGGCGGCACCAGCCAGTGCTTCTGTTCATCCAGCAACGAGAGGGAGCCGGTCTGGCCGATACGGAAGCGCTTGAGATTGTCGAACTGGGCTTTCTGCTCGTCGGTGTAGTCGAAACCGATGAACAGCACCGCAATGACTTTTCCGCTGGCGTCACGCACTGGGCTGTACTGGGTCATGTACGAGCGATCGAACAACACTGCCCGACCGATGTAGGTCTGTCCGCTGAACACACGCTGGTAGGCCGGCCCCTGGCGGTCCAGCACAGTGCCGATGGCGCGGTTGCCATCCTGCTTGGTCAGGGACGTGCTGATGCGGACAAAGTCATCGCCGCTGCGCACGAATACCGTGGCCACGCCGCCGGACATGTCCTTGAATTCATCCACTTCGCTGAAGTCGTTGTTCAGCAACTGGCTGCCCAGGTAGAGGCTCGGGGTTTGCACACCGGCCACGGCGACTGGCTCGTCTGCACGCACGCTCAAGCCGGCGCCGAAGCGCTTTTCAAACAGCCCGCTCAAACGCTGGGTGCTCTCGCGCAAGGTGCTGTGGAAGGTATTGAGTTGGTCGGCGAGCAGGCGCGCCTCGCTGGCCAGGTGTTCCTCGCGGGTGGCGAGGTTGGCGGTGTCGAGGGAGCGTAAAGCGAAAACGGTACTGCCGCTGATAACGACAGCAAGAATCACGGCCAATGCGAGGCCTAACTGGGAGGCGATCCGAGCGCGAGGTTGAGACATGACAGCTCCTGAGCCGAGGCCAGGATCATCCTGATCTCTTAGCGCTGCTCGGCGAATTATCTGGTGGGAAACGTAAGTGCACGATAGTTCCAACACCCCTACTTCGGCGGAGTTTTACAATACTTGAGCGATTCACAGGGGTATCGCGCAAACGATTGCCGTACACATGCCAAACCCTTCATTCGAGGCGGGCCACTTCGGGCAAAACCATCGCATGCACCTCGCCCTGGAGAAACTCCGCCAAACGCCGCAAGCGCTCACCACCGGGCCGGGTTTTCGGCCACACCAGGTAATAGCTTTCCCCGCTGGCGACGGCCGTTGGCCAAGGCAGGCTCAGGCGTTTCTGGGCGACGTCCTCGGCCACCATCAGCAGGTCACCCATGGACACCCCGTAACCCCGCGCGGCAGCGATCATGCCCAACTCCAGCGTGTCGAACACCTGCCCACCCTTGAGCGAAACCCGGGACGCCAGCCCCATGCGTTCCAACCAGTAACGCCAGTCGCGACGGTCCGGTGTCGGATGCAGCAGTTCGGCCGTTGCCAGCCGCGTCACGTCCCAGGGGCCGTCATCCAAGAGATTGGGCGCGCCCACCGGAATCAGCATTTCGGCAAACAGGTAACTGGCCTCCCAGTCTGCGGGAAAGTGCCCGTTACTGAGCAATACCGCGCAATCGAACGGCTCCTGGTTGAAGTCCACTTCATCGATGCTCATCCACGCACTGGTGAGCTGCACCTCATTGCCCGGCTGCAAGGCCCGAAAGCGACTCAACCGCGCCAGCAGCCAGCGCATGGTCAAGGTGGACGGCGCTTTCATACGCAAGATGTCATCTTCGGCATTCAGGGTATGGCAGGCGCGCTCCAGGGCGGCGAAACCTTCGCGCACGCCGGGCAGCAACAAGCGCGCCGCCTCCGTGAGCTGCAGGGTGCGGCCGCTGCGCTGGAAAAGCCGGCAGGCGAAATGCTCTTCGAGCGTACGAATATGCCGGCTGACCGCACTTTGGGTAATGGACAGCTCCTCTGCCGCGCGGGTAAAGGAGTGGTGACGAGACGCGGCCTCGAACGCCCGCAGGGCGTAAAGCGGAGGAAGACGACGGGACATTCTGAAAGCTCCGACAGCGCAATCCGCAAACCCTACCAGAATAGGCCAGGTATGAGTTTTAATCATGCAAACGATCGCTTTTATCCTTTTGTGCAATGCGCCCAAAGCGCCGAGAATCAGCCCTCTCCACCCCCCTGACCTGTCGAGTGTGATGATCATGCAGCATCCGGTACGTACCGAACTCTGGGCCATTCTGCGGCTGTCGGGGCCGTTGATTGCCTCACAGTTGGCGCACATGCTGATGGTGCTGACCGACACCCTGATGATGGCTCGCTTGAGCCCCGAAGCCCTGGCCGGCGGTGGCCTGGGCGCGGCGAGCTATTCGTTCGTGGCGATTTTCTGCATCGGTGTAATTGCGGCGGTGGGCACCCTGGTGGCGATCCGTCACGGCGCGGGCGACATCGACGGTGCCACCCGGCTGACCCAGTCCGGGCTGTGGCTGGCGTGGTTGATGGCCCTGGCGGCGGCGCTGCTGCTGTGGAACCTGAAGCCAGTGCTGCTGCTGTTCGGCCAGACCGAAACCAACGTGCAAGCCGCCGGGCAATTCCTGACCCTCCTGCCATTCGCCCTGCCCGGCTATCTGAGCTTCATGGCGTTGCGCGGTTTCACCAGCGCTATCGGCAAAGCCACGCCAGTGGTGGTGATCAGCTTGTGCGGCACGGTGGTCAACTACCTGCTCAACCATGCGCTGATCGAAGGCATGTTCGGCCTGCCGAAGCTCGGGCTGATGGGCATTGGCCTGGTAACGGCCATCGTCGCCAATGGCATGGCGTTGGCGCTGATGTGGTACATCCGCAGCAACCGGACCTACGCCGCCTACCCCCTGAGCACCGGCCTGCTGCGTCTCAATACCCACTATCTGCGCGAGCTGTGGCGCCTGGGCCTGCCGATCGGCGGCACCTATGCAGTGGAAGTCGGGCTGTTCGCGTTTGCGGCGCTGTGCATGGGCACCATGGGCAGTACGCAGTTGGCGGCGCACCAGATTGCCCTGCAGATTGTCTCGGTGGCGTTCATGGTCCCGGCGGGGATGTCCTACGCGGTGACCATGCGTATCGGCCAGCACTATGGCGCCGGGCGGTTGTTGAGCGCGCGCCTGGCCGGGCGGGTCGGCATAGGGTTCGGCGCCATGGTGATGCTGGGGTTTGCCGTGGTGTTCTGGCTGTTTTCCGACCCGCTGATCGGGCTGTTCCTCGACCATGACGACCCGGCCTTTCACGAGGTGATCGTGCTCGCAGTCAGCCTGCTGGCCGTTGCGGCCTGGTTTGAGCTGTTCGACGGTGTGCAGACCATTGCCATGGGCTGCATCCGTGGCCTCAAGGATGCCAAGACCACCTTCCTGGTGGGACTCGGTTGTTACTGGCTGATCGGCGCGCCATCGGCCTGGTTGATGGCGTTCACGTTAGGCTGGGGGCCGACCGGCGTGTGGTGGGGCCTGGCGCTGGGCCTTGCCTGCGCGGCGGTGAGCCTGACGTGGGCGTTTGAGGCGAAGATGAAGCGGATGATTCGACAGGAGCCGGAAAGACAAGCTGGTTTCCAGACCGCACAGACGCACTAAGGTCCCACATTTTTAGATTGTGGTTTATTCAGCCCAACAACGCCTGCTGGCCCTTGCCAAACGTCAGGTACTCCACCAGCTCGGCCAATGGCAACGGTTTACTGATCAAGTAGCCCTGGGCTTGATCGCAACCAAACAGCCTCAAAAGCGCAAGCTGCTCAGCGGTCTCCACGCCTTCGGCCACCACTTCCAGGTTGAGGTTGTGGGCCAGGTTGATCATGGCGTGAACCAGCTTGCGATTTTCTTCGCGCTCTTCCATGCCGCCGACGAAGCTCTTGTCGATCTTCAACAAGGCAATCGGCAGGCTGTTGAGGTGCACGAACGATGAGAAACCGGTGCCGAAGTCATCCAGGGAAAACCGCACGCCAAGGCGGCCGAGGGCGTCCATGGTCTGTTTGACCAGGTCGCTGCGACGCATCACGGCGGTTTCGGTCAACTCGAACTCCAGCCATTGCGCTTCCACGCCACGCTCGGCAATCAGCCGACTGAGTGTCGAGAGCAGTTGGCTGTCCTGAAACTGGCGAAACGACAGGTTGACCGCCATATGCAACGCCGGCAGGCCACGTTCGCGCAGGTCCTGCATGTCGCGCAGGGCGCGGGAAATCACCCAATACCCCAACGGCACGATCAGGCCACTCTGCTCGGCCAGGGGCACGAACTCGCTCGGTGGCAGCAGGCCACGCTCGCCGTGGCGCCAACGCACCAAGGCTTCCAGGCCAACGATATGCCCATCGTCCAGGTCCAGGCGCGGCTGGTAGTGCAGCTCCAGCTCATCGCGGCGCAGCGCACGGCGCAATTCGCTTTCCAGGTCGGCCAGGCTGCGCGCGTTGCGGTTGATGCGTTCGTTGAAGATATGAAAGGTACAGCCCTGGGTGCTTTTGGCCTGCTGCATGGCGATATGGGCGTGCCACATCAACGGGTCGGCCCCGGCACGGGCGCGGGCATGCGCCACGCCCAGGCTGCAGCCGATCAGCAGGCTTTCACCGTCCACCCAGTAAGGCTCGGCCATGACTTCGGTGATGCGCTCGGCCATCCACTCGGCGCGCTGGGGCGCACGGCGGGTGTCGATCAGCAGCGCGAACTCATCGCTGCCCAGGCGCGCCAATTGGTCACCGGCTTCAAGCTGGCTCTTGAGCCGCGATACCACCTGCAGGATCAAGCGGTCGCCGGCCTGATGACCGAGGGCATCGTTGGCGTGACGGAAATTGTCCAAGTCCAGGTGACCGAGGGCCAGGCCGCGACCTTCGTTATCCGCCAACCGCGCCGCCAGCAAGGTCTGGAAACCCTGGCGGTTGGCGATACCGGTGAGCGGGTCCTGTTCGGCCAGGCGCTGCAACGTGTTCTCCAGTACGCCACGCTCGCGCACATGGCGCAGGCAGCGGCGCAAGGTATCGGCGTCAAGCGCGCAATGGACCAGCCAATCGCTGACACCGAGCGGCGCAACCAATGGTTCCTGTTCCAGCAACAATACACACGGCAAGCTGCACCGGCCCGGGCCGGGTTGCAGAGGGGGCGTGGTCAAGAGCACCGCACCGTGGTCGTCGTCGAACAGACGACTCACCGAGTCCCAGTTGGGCGCGCTGATCAGCACAGCCCCGTCGCCCATCGGCGCCAGGCACTCGCGCAACAACGCTGCCCACTCAGGCTCATCGGCCAGCAGCAGCAAACGCAAGGGTTCGACAGGCGTAGACAAGCTAGCTCCCTAGACTCTGCAAGAATTCGTTGGCGGTGGCATTATGACGTGCGGTCTGACAATGACCAATGCCTGACAAATGATAGGTGCTATCAAACACGCAGACTGTGAAAAATAGTCGCAATACCCCGCACATCCTGCGGCAAAGTAGCAAAACCGGCAAATTTAGATCGAGTGGTACGTCACACCGTCGATCCAGGGCAGCAGAAACTTGCCAGCCTGTTAAAATGCCCGCCCTTTTGAACGACGACTCCCCGAACTCTGTATGTCCCGACTCAATCCCCGGCAGCAAGAAGCCGTGAACTACGTCGGCGGCCCTCTATTGGTGCTCGCCGGTGCTGGCTCCGGCAAGACCAGCGTGATCACCCGCAAGATCGCGCACCTGATCCAGAACTGCGGCATCCGCGCCCAGTACATCGTCGCCATGACTTTCACCAACAAGGCGGCGCGGGAAATGAAAGAGCGCGTCGGCACCCTGCTCAAGGGTGGCGAAGGCCGTGGCCTCACCGTGTGTACCTTCCACAACCTCGGGCTGAACATCATCCGCAAGGAACATGCGCGGCTGGGCTACAAGCCGGGCTTTTCGATCTTCGACGAGGCCGACGTCAAAGCCCTGATGACCGACATCATGCAGAAGGAATACGCGGGCGACGACGGCGTCGACGAGATCAAGAACATGATCGGCGCCTGGAAAAACGACCTGGTCCTGCCCGCCGAAGCCCTGGAAGCCGCACGCAACCCCAAGGAACAGACCGCCGCCATCGTCTACACCCACTATCAGCGCACGCTCAAGGCGTTCAATGCGGTGGACTTCGACGACCTGATCCTGCTGCCGGTCAAACTGTTCCAGGAACACAAGGACATCCTGGAAAAGTGGCAGAACAAGGTGCGCTACCTGCTGGTGGACGAATACCAGGACACCAACGCCAGCCAATACCTGCTGGTGAAACTGCTGATCGGTACACGCAACCAGTTCACCGTGGTGGGCGACGACGACCAGTCGATCTACGCCTGGCGCGGTGCGCGCCCGGAAAACCTGATGCTGCTCAAGGATGACTACCCGTCTTTGAAAGTGGTGATGCTGGAGCAGAACTACCGCTCCACCAGCCGTATACTGCGCTGCGCCAACGTGCTGATCTCGAACAACCCCCACGAGTTTGAAAAACAACTGTGGAGCGAGATGGGCCATGGCGACGAGATTCGCGTGATCCGCTGCCGCAACGAAGACGCCGAAGCCGAGCGCGTGGCCGTGGAAATCCTCAGCCTGCACCTGCGCACCGACCGGCCTTACAGCGACTTTGCGATCCTGTATCGCGGTAACTACCAGGCCAAGCTGATCGAGCTGAAACTGCAGCACCACCAGGTGCCGTATCGCCTGTCGGGCGGCAACAGCTTTTTCGGGCGCCAGGAAGTGAAAGACCTGATGGCCTACTTCCGTCTGATCGTGAACCCGGACGACGATAATGCCTTCCTGCGCGTGATCAACGTTCCACGTCGGGAAATCGGTTCGACGACCCTGGAAAAGCTTGGCAACTACGCCACTGAACGCAAGATCTCGATGTACGCCGCCACCGACGAAATCGGCCTGGGCGAACATCTGGACACGCGCTTCACCGACCGCCTGTCGCGCTTCAAACGCTTCATGGACAAGGTACGCGAGCAGTGCGCCGGTGAAGACCCGATCAGCGCCCTGCGCAGCATGGTCATGGACATCGACTACGAAAACTGGCTGCGCACCAACAGTTCCAGCGACAAGGCCGCGGACTACCGCATGGGCAACGTCTGGTTCCTGATCGAAGCCCTGAAGAACACCCTGGAAAAAGACGAAGACGGTGAAATGACCGTTGAGGACGCCATCGGCAAGCTGGTGCTGCGCGACATGCTCGAGCGCCAGCAGGAAGAGGAAGACGGCGCCGAAGGTGTGCAGATGATGACGTTGCACGCGTCCAAGGGACTGGAGTTTCCCTACGTGTTCATCATGGGCATGGAAGAGGAAATCCTCCCGCATCGCTCCAGCATCGAAGCCGACACCATCGAGGAAGAACGGCGCCTGGCCTACGTGGGCATTACCCGTGCGCGTCAGACACTGGCCTTCACCTTCGCCGCCAAGCGTAAGCAATACGGCGAGATCATCGATTGTGCCCCCAGCCGCTTCCTCGATGAGCTGCCGCCGGATGACCTGGCCTGGGAAGGCAACGACGACACCCCGACCGAGGTGAAGGCCGTTCGCGGCAACAGCGCCTTGGCTGATATACGCGCGATGTTAAAGCGCTAGAATCGACTACTTTTTAATCTACTTTCGGCGCCTGTTGCGCTAACAGAGGAAGCTTTCCGTGGAAGCACTGCACAAGAAAATTCGCGAAGAAGGCATCGTGCTTTCCGATCAGGTACTCAAGGTTGATGCCTTTCTGAACCACCAGATCGATCCGGCGCTGATGAAACTGATCGGCGACGAATTCGCCGCGCTGTTCAAGGACTCGGGCATCACCAAGATCGTCACCATCGAAGCCTCGGGCATCGCCCCGGCGATCATGACCGGCCTGAACCTGGGCGTGCCGGTGATCTTCGCACGCAAGCAGCAGTCCCTGACGCTGACCGAAAACCTGCTGTCGGCGACGGTGTATTCCTTCACCAAGAAAACCGAAAGCACCGTGGCAATTTCCCCACGCCACCTGACCAGCAGCGACCGCGTGCTGGTCATCGATGACTTCCTGGCCAACGGCAAGGCCTCCCAGGCGCTGATTTCGATCATCAAGCAAGCCGGCGCGACCGTCGCAGGCCTGGGCATCGTTATCGAGAAGTCGTTCCAGGGTGGCCGTGCGGAACTCGATGCCCAGGGTTATCGGGTTGAATCGCTGGCGCGGGTGAAGTCGCTGGCGGGTGGGGTTGTGACCTTTATCTGATTCAACACAGCTCAAAATGTGGGAGGGGGCTTGCTCCCGATGGCAGTGGGTCAGCCAACCTTTTTGGTGACTGATACACCGCTATCGGGGGCAAGCCCCCTTGTGTCTTGAGTCAGGATTAGACTGAGGGTGAGAGCGGTGAGTAGCAAGCTGAATGCCCCGAGTGCTTAAAGCACGTGTGGGAGCCCACGCTGCTACTCACCTCTCCGCTCTGGACATGAGCCCGAACAGTTGAACGAGCCCACCTCGAACAGTTACAAGCGTGGGCCAAGCCAGAGCGCTCTCACTCTAAGTGTAAGAGGATTTGGCCATGTTTTCCTGTTCTGCAGGCATTGATGTTTCCAAAGACAGTCTTGAGGTTCGGATTCATTCACTTGAGGCTGGGGTAAGCTGTTCCAACACTGAAAGAGAGTTACCGGCGTTGATCGGTTGGCTAATGCTTTACCAGGTTAATCGCGTGTTGGTGGAAGCCACGGGCGGCTACGAGCGCAAAGTCGTCAAAGCGGCCCAGGCTGCCGGCCTTGAGGTTATGTGCGTTAACCCCCGTCGCGCCAAAGAGTTTTCCAGAGCGATGGGTCAAAAAGCCAAAACCGACCCGATAGACGCAAAGTCTCTGGCGCACTATGCAGCCATTCTAGACTCGCCAAGTGCCCGAATCACAAGCCCGGAACACGACAAGCTGCGCGCGTTGGTCCAGCAGCGGGAACATTTTGTTCAGCAAAGAGATGACGACAGACGACGCCTGAAAACTGCTTCCTGCGATGCGGTAAAGCCTGCATTGCAGAGCCATATCGACTATTTGAACACGGCAGTGGAGGCGATAGATCAACTAATTCGTCAAAGTGCGAACGAGCTAGATAGCGAAAAGGTGGCTCGACTGTGTTCAGTCAAAGGCATCGGGTTGGTTACTGCCACCAGTCTTATGGCTTACCTGCCCGAGCTGGGAGAAATTGGCGGACGCCCTATCGCAGCATTAGCGGGACTCGCTCCGTACAACAACGACAGCGGAAGGCATAAAGGTGCACGTCATATCAGTGGCGGAAGGTTTTCAGCTCGTCGCTCACTTTACATGGCCTGTTGGGTGGTCATCCGGGACCAGCCAGAATTCGGGACTCGATATAAGGCGCTACGTGATAAAGGGAAATGCGCCAAAGTCGCGTTGATCGCCTGTATGCGCGTTTTGTTGGTACGCCTGAACGCGATGCTGCGCGACCGTACTGAATGGATAGAGCGCACCGCTTAGCGCGGTAGCAGCTATTTCGTTCAACATCGCACGGCCAAAGGCTGTGGGAGCTTTGCTGCCTATGAGAAATGACTTCTGAATTGAATCCATTAAGACAGTTGCTCCCACATTTTGTCTGATGTTGGCTTTTAGTGCGCGGTGGCCTGAAGGCCGGCGAGTAACAGGCGCTGATACAGATCCTCTTTCAACCCCTCCGGCTGATCCAACCGCATCCGCTTCAAATGTTCGGGAAACGCTTCCGGCTCCGGCGCATCCAGCGCCGCCTTGCCCAGTTCCAGTATCTCCGTGAGCTTGAATTTGCTCTTGAGCCAATTCAGAGCACGCAACAGGTCCCGCTCCTCATCCGTGAAATCACTGCCCAACGGGTATTCCGGGAACAGCCGTCGATGCTTGGCTTGAATCGCCTGGAGCCGCTGCGGTGTGTTGTCGGCAAAACGCGGGGCCAGCTTGAAATCCTTGGGCAGCTTGCCGGCTTTTTGCGCCTGTTCGATCAAGCCTTCCTGGAAGCGCGAGTCCGTGATATTGAGCAACGCCTCGATCACCTGGGCATCCGTCTGACCGCGCAAATCGGCAATCCCGTACTCGGTAATGACGATATCCCGCAGGTGCCGGGGAATGGTGCAATGGCCGTACTCCCAGACGATATTCGAACTGACCTCCCCGCCGACTCGCGCCAGCTGCGCAGGATCAGCACCGAGCGCGCGCCTTCCAGCGCATGGCCCTGGGCAACGAAGTTGTACTGCCCGCCCACGCCGCTGAGCACGCGGCCATCTTCCAATTGGTCGGCCACACCGGCGCCGAGCAAGGTGACCATGATCGCGCTGTTGATAAACCGTGCGTCCTGGCGCTGTAAACGCTTGAGCTCTTCCTGGCCGTACAGCTCGTTGATATAGCTGATGCGGGTCATGTTGAATGCCAGCCGCCTGGCGTGGCTCATCTCCTGCAAGCGCTGGTAGAAACTGCGCGGGCCGAGGAAGAAACCGCCATGGATCGAGATGCCATCGGGCTGCGCCGCATCGTCGAGCAGCCCGGCGTTGGCCTGCTCCTGGGTTGCCACATCCGGGTACACCTTGCGCCGGATGATTCCGGCATCGGCCAGCACCAGCAAGCCGTTGACGAACATTTCGCTGCAACCGTAAAGGCCACGGGCGAATGGCTCAACGCCGCCCTCACGGCTGATCAAGGGCGCCCATTGATACACATCCAGGTCGGTCAGCAACAATCGATAGGCTTCATTATCGGCCTGGCGCGCCAGTAATGCGGCGGTCAGCGCGTCGCCCATGGAGCCGATACCGATCTGCAAGGTGCCGCCATCACGCACCAGCGTGCTGGCATGCAGGCCGATAAAGTGGTCCTGGAAGCCCACCGGCATGTTTGGCGTGGAGAACAGCGTGGTGCTGTCTTTCTCATCGAGCAGGTAATCGAAGGCGTCCATGCCCAACTCGGCATCGCCGGGCATGTAGGGCAAGTCGCTATGGACCTGGCCGACGATCAGGATCGTCTCACCCGCTGCGCGCCGCTTGGCGATCATCGGCAGCAGGTCAAGGGTGATATCCGGGTTGCAGCTCAGGCTCAGGCGGTCGGGGTGCTCGGCGCTGCTGGCAACCAGTTGCGCCACCAGGTTCAGGCCAGCGGCGTTGATGTCCCGCGCGGCATGGCTGTAGTTGCTGCTGACGTAGTCCTGCTGCGCCGCAGCGCTGTGGAGCAGGCTGCCGGGCTGCATGAAGAACTGCTGCACACGAATATTCTTCGGCAGGCTGTCTGCGTGCAGGTCAGCGAGAAAATCCAGCTCGGGGTAATCGCCAAATACTCGCTCGATAAAAGGTTCGAGAAAGCGCTTCTGCAACCCGTCGCCTATCGTCGGCCGGCCCAGACTCAATGCGGTGTAGATCGTCAGCGCGCGCTCGGGCAGCTTGGCGATACGCCGGTAGAGCGCATTGGCGAAGAGGTTGGGTTTGCCCAAACCCAGGGGCATGCCCATGTGGATATGCGCCGGCAAGCGCGCCAGTACGTCGTCAACTGCTTGCTCGATTGAACACAACTGCACCATCCGACTGCTCCCGAACATTCCATGAATTGGGGTTGGACCGAGCTTGCCGGGTCTTTGCTGCAATGAACAGCCACGAAACGCAAATCGCGGGCACAAAAAAGCCGCCCGTGAGCGGCCTTTTTGGCGAAGATCGACGGGTTAGAGCCCGGACATCTTCTTGATCGCACCCTTCAGATCGTCATCCGAGCAGTCAGCGCAGGTGCCCTTGGGCGGCATGGCATTGATGCCCGTGATCGCCTTGGCGAGGATGCCGTCAAGGCCGCCCTGGTGATCGGCGCGCTCTTTCCAGGCGGCGGTATCGCCAACTTTCGGCGCTCCCAACAAGCCGGTGCCGTGGCAAGCATTGCAGTGCTTGGCGATGATGTCGTCCGGGGTTCTCGCCCCACCGCCGCCCGCCGCTACGGCGACCTCCATGCCCTTGCATTCCTGGCCCTGGACACACACCTGGCCCACAGGCTCCAGGCGCTTGGCGATGTCATCGTTGGTCGCCGCTTGAGCGCTGACGGCCCATAGGGCCAGTACGGTTGCTGGTGCAGCCAGCATTTTCATAATTAGGTTCACGCGTTCACCCTCAATGGTGGCTATTCACGCCTGCGGCCACGGTTTCACAGGCGGCGAAAGTATAGCGGTTAGCCCGCCCGGCCGAAACAACCCTATTAAATAAAGGGAGATTCGGCCTCACGGTGTACAGCTGCGCGAACCTCTGCAACGCTGGCAGGGCGCCTCTGTTTTAAAAGTTCGCGGGTGTGGCTGCGCTGATAAGTCGCGCCGGCACGTCGAACGGATTACGAAAACGATGGGGCTTGGTACTTTCAAAGTAGTAGCTATCGCCTGCTTCAAGCACAAAAGTTTCAAGACCGACCACCAGTTCCAAGCGCCCTTCCACCAGAATTCCGGTTTCTTCGCCTTCGTGGGTGAGCATTTCTTCGCCCGTGTCGGCGCCTGGCGGGTAGATTTCGTTGAGGAACGCGATGGCCCGGCTCGGGTGCGCTCGGCCTACCAGCTTCATGGTGACTGCACCGTCAGAGATGTCGATCAGCTCATTGGCTTTATAGACGATCTGCGTCGGTATTTCCTGGAGGATCTCTTCGGAAAAGAACTCGACCATGGACATGGGAATGCCGCCCAGGACCTTGCGCAGGGAACTGATCGAAGGGCTGACGCTGTTTTTCTCGATCATCGAAATGGTGCTGTTGGTGACGCCCGCACGCTTGGCAAGCTCGCGCTGGGAAAGACCTTTGAGTTTACGGATGGATTGCAGTCGTTCGCCGACGTCCAATGCAGGAGCCTCCTAGGATTCAGGCTTTGTTGTAATTGAGCGTTATCATGGCGACAGCGTTCAGTATTTACAACACTTGGGCCTAAATCCCGGACAGCTGTATTCGTACCGGGCGATCAAGCGCCGCAATAGAGCCTTGGCACCCGGCGCAGGTTGCAGAAGATCTGGTAAGGGATGGTATCGGCAGCGGTCGCGACTTCGCTGGCGAGGATGTGCTTGCCCCACAATTCCACCGTGGAACCCAGGCCCGCCTGGGGCACATCCGTCAGGTCGACGCAGAGCATGTCCATGGACACCCGGCCCAGCAACTGGCTGCGCTGGCCGGCGACCAGCACCGGCGTGCCCGTAGGCGCGTGGCGCGGGTAGCCATCGGCGTAGCCCATGGCAACCACGCCGATACGCATCGGCTTGGGTGTGACGAACCTGGCGCCGTAGCCTACCGGCTCGCCGGCTGGCAGTTCGCGCACACAAATGATCTTGGACTCCAGGGTCATCACCGGTTGCAAGCGGGCAGCGATGGCCTGGTCGTCACCAAAGGGCGTGGCGCCGTACAGCATGATGCCTGGGCGCACCCAGTCGCTGGGCACACTCGGCCACCCCAGGACGGACGGTGAATTGCGCAGGCTCACCTCCGCCGCCAGCCCTTGGCGGGCCGCTTCGAATACCGCCACTTGTTCGTTGCTGCTCACGCAATCGAGCTCATCGGCGCGGGCGAAGTGGCTCATCAACACGATCTTTGCGACGTTGCCGCTGGCCAGCAGGCGCTTATACGCCTCCTGGAAATCCTTGGGATGCAGGCCGACACGGTGCATGCCCGAGTCCAGCTTGAGCCAGAGGGTCAACGGTTGGCTCAGCGTGGCCTGCTCGATCGCCTCGAGTTGCCACAGCGAATGCACCACGCACCACAGGTTTTGCTCGACGATCAGCGGCAGCTCGTCGGCTTCGAAAAAACCTTCCAGCAGCAGCACCGGCGCACGTATGCCGGCGGCGCGTAGTTCCAGGGCCTCTTCGATGCACGCTACCGCGAACCCGTCAGCCTCGGCCTCCAGCGCCTGGGCCACGGGCACCGCGCCATGCCCGTAAGCATCCGCCTTGATCACGGCGAGGGCTTTGGCCCCGCTGACTTCGCGGGCCAGTTGGTAGTTGTGGCGCAGGGCTTGAAGATCGATCAGGGCACGGGCAGGACGCATGGCGGCAGGCTTCTAGGCGGCAGAGTAAAAAAACCGGTGCCGACCAACAACGTCGGCGCCGGGAGAGGGATTCAGGTTAAGGCAGCGCAGCCACGACGGACAGCTCTACCAGAATGTTCGGCTCACACAATTTGGCTTCAACCGTAGCGCGAGCGGGCGCGGCGCCTTTGGGCAGCCACGTGTCCCACACCGCGTTCATACCGGCGAAGTCGGCATCGATGTCCTTCAAATAGATGGTTACCGACAGCAACCGGGTCTTGTCGGTGCCGGCCAGGTCCAGCAGACGCTCGATGTTGGCCAGGGTTTCACGGGTTTGCTGCTCGATGCCGGCATTCATGTCGTCGCCGACCTGGCCTGCCAGGTACACGGTGCCGCTGTGAACAACGATCTGGCTCATGCGCTCATTGGTGAGCTGGCGCTGGATTGACATGTCTTGCAGACTCCTGGTGGTTGCCGTAACGGGAAATAGCGAGGCCTTCGGCGCTGATCTGCGGGGTTTTCTTCGCCATCAGGTCGGCCAGCAAACGGCCGGAGCCGCATGCCATGGTCCAGCCGAGGGTGCCGTGGCCGGTATTCAGGAACAGGTTCTTGAATGGGGTGCCGCCGACAATAGGTGTGCCATCGGGCGTGGTCGGGCGCAGGCCGGTCCAGAAACTGGCTTGGGCCAAATCGCCGCCCTGAGGATAAAGGTCGTTGACGATCATCTCCAGGGTTTCACGTCGGCGCGGGTTGAGCGACAGGTCAAAACCGGCTATCTCAGCCATGCCGCCGACGCGGATGCGGTTGTCGAAACGGGTGATCGCGACTTTGTAGGTTTCGTCGAGGATCGTCGAGGTAGGCGCCATTGCCGGGTTGGTGATCGGCACCGTCAGTGAATAGCCCTTGAGAGGGTACACAGGCGCCTTGATCCCCAGCGGCTTGAGCAGCTTCGGCGAATAACTGCCGAGGGCCAGCACGTAGCGGTCGGCGGTTTCCAACTTGCCGTCGATCCACACGCCATTGATGCGGTCGCCTGCATGATCGAGGCGCTGGATGTCCTGTTCGAAACGAAACTCAACGCCCAACTGCTCACACATCTGCGCCAGGCGCGTGGTGAACATCTGGCAGTCGCCGGTCTGGTCGTTGGGCAGGCGCAGGGCACCGGCGAGAATATCGGTGACGCTGGCCAGGGCTGGCTCGACCCGAGCGATGCCGGCACGGTCAAGCAACTCGAAGGGCACGCCGGACTCCTGCAACACGGCGATGTCCTTGGCCGCACCATCGAGCTGGGCCTGGGTGCGGAATACTTGGGTCGTCCCCAGGCTGCGCCCTTCGTAGGCAATCCCGGTTTCAGCGCGCAATTCGTCAAGGCAATCGCGGCTGTACTCAGAGAGGCGGACCATACGCTCCTTGTTCACCGCATACCGGCTGGCGGTGCAGTTGCGCAGCATCTGTGCCATCCACAGGTATTGGTCGATATCGGCAGTGGCCTTGATTGCCAGCGGCGCATGGCGCTGCAGCAGCCACTTGATCGCCTTGAGCGGCACGCCCGGCGCGGCCCATGGCGACGCATAGCCTGGGGATACCTGGCCGGCGTTGGCGAAACTGGTTTCCATGGCGGCAGCGGGTTGGCGGTCGACCACGACGACTTCAAAGCCGGCCCGCGCCAAATAATAGGCACTGGTCACCCCAATGACGCCGCTACCCAAGACCAGAACGCGCATTTTTATATCCTCACCACGGGCTGAGCCGCTGACGTGTGTTATTCGAGCAATGATGGACGCAGTGTAAAAAACAATCGCCAGTGCATTTCACTATATAAATGCCTATATTTGGCGACAATTCTCGGCACAAACCGTTTTAACAGAGGCGTATCCCCTATGCGTACCAACACCCAGACCAAGCGGGAGCTGGACAAGATCGACCGCAATATCCTGCGCATCCTGCAAACCGATGGGCGCATTTCGTTCACGGAACTGGGCGAGAAGGTTGGGCTGTCGACGACGCCGTGCACCGAGCGGGTACGCCGGCTGGAGCGCGAGGGGATCATCATGGGCTACAACGCGCGGCTCAATCCGCAGCATTTGAAGGGGAGTTTGCTGGTATTTGTCGAGATCAGCCTGGATTACAAGTCTGGCGATACGTTCGAAGAGTTTCGCCGCGCCGTGCTCAAACTGCCCCATGTGCTGGAGTGTCACCTGGTGTCCGGGGACTTTGACTACCTGGTGAAAGCGCGGATTTCCGAAATGGCTTCGTACCGCAAATTACTCGGCGATATCCTGCTCAAGTTGCCCCATGTGCGCGAATCCAAGAGCTATATCGTGATGGAAGAAGTGAAGGAAAGCCTGAACCTGCCGATTCCGGACTGACTGGCACAACTCATTCAAATGTGGGAGGGGGCTTGCTCCCGATAGCGGTGGTTCAGCCAGCCTGTGTGTGCCTGGTGTATCGCAATCGGGGGCAAGCCCCCTCCCACATGGTTAGACCAGTACTTGCCGGGTGCTCGCCATGTACTCATGGATCTGCTTTTCCACCCGTGGGTGAATCAGCTCCACGGGGCGCCGACCATTCGGGCATGGCAGGGTCTTGGTGGTGCCAAACAGCCTGCAGATCAACGGGCGCTCGTCGTAAACCGTGCAACCGTTCGGCCCCAGGTGCACACAGTTCAGCTCCTCCATCGCAGCTTCCTGCTCGGCGGCCGTCTTGCGTGGCAGGCGCGACATTTCCTCGGGCGAGGTGGTGACCGGCCCACAGCAGTCGTGGCAGCCAGGGACACACTCGAACGAAGGAATCTGTCGGCGCAAGGCGCTGACTTTCTGACTGTTGCAACTCATCGACACCTACACCCCACCGCGAACAGGCCTGGATTCTGCCGTAAAACGGCGCGCACAGACAGCTCCGTCGGACCGTTGTATCCTGCGTCAAATTTTCCAAACAGGGAGGCCCCCATGACCGCCAGCGCCCGGCACACCGCGTCCTACTACGCCGCCAGCAGCGTGCCGCACCCCGATTACCCGGCGTTGACGGGCGAGGTGCGCGCCGATGTCTGCGTGATCGGCGGGGGGTATTCCGGGCTCAATACCGCCCTGGAACTGGCCGAGCGCGGCTTCAGCGTGGTGCTGCTGGAAGCGCGCAAAATCGGCTGGGGCGCCAGCGGGCGTAACGGCGGGCAATTGATTCGCGGCGTCGGCCATGGCCTTGACCAGTTCGCCAATGTGATCGGCACCGACGGCGTGCGCCAGATGAAACTGATGGGCCTGGAAGCGGTGGAGATCGTGCGCGAGCGTGTCGAACGCTTCCAGATCCCCTGCGACCTGACCTGGGGCTACTGCGACCTGGCCAACAAACCCCGCGACCTGCAGGGCCTCGCCGAAGACGCCGAAGAGCTGCGCAGCCTGGGTTATCGCCATGAAGTGCGCCTGCTGCAAGCCAGCGAAATGGCCAGCGTGATCGGCTCCGACCGCTATGTGGGCGGGATGATCGACATGGGTTCCGGGCACCTGCATCCGCTGAACCTCGCCCTGGGTGAAGCCGGCGCGGCGCAGCAGCTGGGCGTGCAGTTATTCGAGCAGTCGCAAGTGACGCGCATCGACTACGGCTCGCAGGTCAAGGTGCACACCGCCCAGGGCCAGGTACAGGCCAAGACCCTGGTACTGGCTTGTAACGCCTACCTCAACGACCTCAACCCACACTTGAGCGGCAAAATATTGCCCGCAGGCAGCTACATCATCGCCACCGAGCCCTTGAGTGAAGCGCAAGCCGCCCGCCTGTTGCCGCAGAACATGGCGGTGTGTGACCAGCGGGTAACGGTGGACTATTTCCGCCTGTCCGCCGACCGCCGCCTGTTGTTCGGCGGCGCCTGCCACTATTCCGGGCGCGACCCGAAAGACATCGGCGCCTACATGCGGCCAAAGATGCTGCAGGTATTCCCGGAACTGGCCGATGTGAAGATCGACTACCAATGGGGCGGCATGATCGGCATCGGTGCCAACCGGTTGCCGCAGATCGGACGCCTGGCGGATCAACCCAATGTGTATTACGCCCAGGCCTATGCCGGCCATGGTCTCAACGCCACACACCTGGCGGGCAGGTTGCTGGCCGAAGCCATCAGCGGCCAGCAGCAAGGGCGCTTCGACCTGTTCGCCCAGGTGCCGCACATGACTTTCCCTGGCGGCAAATACCTGCGCTCGCCGCTGCTGGCCCTAGGGATGCTCTGGCACCGCCTCAAGGAACTGGCCTGATCAATCGCGCCAGAACGGTTTCAAGCCTTCATGGCGCGCCTGTTCTGCCGTCAGGCCCACGTCGCGCAACTGCTCGCGGGTCAGCGTCAGCAACGCCTTGCGGGTATGACGGCGGCGCCAGAACAGGCTCCAGCGATTGTCGGCAGGCATCGACAACGTCCGCTCCTGCGCTGCTTCCAGTTCCTGGCCATGTAATGCCAGCCGTACATCGCTCATGCCGTTCATTCACTGTCCCCTCGTTAGCGTGCCGCCTTGAGTGACTAGAATGAGCGCGCGGGCAAAACCAATACAGATTCAGCCTCCCTTTATTAAACCCATACAGATGCTGCTATTAACGGCTGAATCCTGTATTTTCCTCCTATCTGTATTGGTCTCCTGGGAGTGACCGTCGTGACTCTGTACGTCAACCTCGCCGAATTACTGGGCACCCGCATCGAACAAGGCTTCTACCGCCCCGGCGACCGACTGCCCTCCGTGCGGGCCTTGAGCGTGGAGCATGGGGTCAGCCTGAGCACCGTGCAGCAAGCCTATCGATTGCTAGAGGACAACGGCCTGGCGATGCCCAAGCCCAAGTCCGGCTATTTTGTACCGGTGGGCCGTGAACTGCCGGCGCTGCCCGAGGTAGGTCGCCCCGCCCAGCGGCCGGTGGAAATTTCCCAGTGGGACCAGGTGCTGGAGTTGATCCGTGCCGTGCCGCGCAAGGACGTCATACAGTTGGGCCGTGGCATGCCGGATGTATTGTCGCCGACTATCAAGCCATTGCTTCGCAGCCTGGCCCGCGTCAGTCGCCGCCAGGATCTGCCGGGACTGTATTACGACAACATCCTTGGCTGTATGGAATTGCGCGAGCAGATTGCGCGACTGTCATTGGATTCCGGTTGCCAACTGACTGCCGAAGACATCGTCATTACCACAGGCTGCCACGAGGCCCTTTCCACCAGCATCCGCGCCATTTGTGCGCCCGGCGATATCGTTGCGGTGGATTCACCGAGTTTTCACGGCGCCATGCAGACCCTCAAGGGCCTGGGCATGAAAGCCTTGGAAATCCCCACCGACCCGATCACCGGCATCAGCCTTGAAGCCCTGGAACTGGCGCTGGAACAGTGGCCGATCAAAATCATCCAGCTCACCCCCAACTGCAACAACCCCTTGGGCTACATCATGCCGGAGGCGCGCAAGCGCGCACTGCTGACCCTGGCCCAGCGCTTTGACGTGGCGATCATCGAAGACGATGTGTATGGCGAACTGGCCTACAGCTACCCGCGCCCGCGCACGATCAAATCCTTCGACGAGGACGGCCGGGTGCTGTTGTGCAGCTCGTTTTCCAAAACCCTGGCGCCTGGGCTGCGCATTGGCTGGGTCGCGCCGGGGCGCTACCTGGAACGGGTGCTGCACATGAAATACATCAGCACGGGCTCTACCGCCACGCAGCCGCAGATTGCGATAGCCGAATTTCTCAAAGGCGGGCATTTCGAGCCTCATTTGCGCAGGATGCGTACGCAATACCAGCGCAATCGCGACCTGATGCTCGACTGGGTCAGCCGCTACTTCCCCGTCGGCACGCGCGCCAGCCGGCCTCAGGGTAGTTTCATGCTGTGGATAGAAT
Organism: Pseudomonas sp. R2-37-08W; assembly: GCF_003851705.1. Taxonomy (NCBI): domain Bacteria; kingdom Pseudomonadati; phylum Pseudomonadota; class Gammaproteobacteria; order Pseudomonadales; family Pseudomonadaceae; genus Pseudomonas; species Pseudomonas sp. R2-37-08W. Next base: position 5,647,191 of record NZ_CP027728.1, read on the forward strand.
TGCCGGAGGGCTTCGATACCCTGAAGCTCAACCGCGTGCTGGTGGAACAGGGCGTACAGGTGGCGGTAGGCAGCATTTTTTCTGCATCCGGCAAGTACCGTAATTGCCTGCGCATGAACTACGCTGCCAAACCGACCCCACAGATTGAAGAGGCCGTGCGCAAGGTCGGCGCCGCTGCGCGCACCCTGCTGGCCGAATCGGCGGACTGACCTTTTCCGAGCAATTGCCGTCATATGCCGACAACCGCCCTGACCTGGATGGCGCTTCCTTGATGACTCAACGGCTTTTATCGCTTTTCCTGTTGGGAGCGCTGGCACTGGCTGGCTGCGCGACGGCCCCCACACCGCGTGTGCCCAGTGATGCCCTGCCCGCGGCACAGTCTTCCTTCGGCCGCTCGATCCAGGCCCAGGCGGCGCCGTATCAGGGCCGTTCGGGCTTTCGTTTGCTGCCCAACAGCAGCGAAGCCTTCATGGCCCGCGCCGAGTTGATCCGCAACGCCCAGACCAGCCTCGACCTGCAGTACTACATCGTGCATGACGGCATCAGCACGCGCATGCTGGTGGATGAACTGCTCAAGGCCGCCGACCGCGGCGTGCGTGTGCGCATCCTGCTGGATGACACCACCAGCGACGGGCTCGACCAGATCATCGCGACCCTTGCCGCCCATCCCAAGATCGAAATTCGCCTGTTCAACCCGCTGCATCTGGGCCGCAGCACGGGCGTGACGCGCGCCATGGGGCGCCTGTTCAACCTGTCGCTGCAACACCGGCGCATGCATAACAAACTCTGGCTGGCAGACAACAGCGTCGCGATCGTGGGCGGGCGCAACCTGGGGGATGAATATTTCGACGCCGAACCCAACCTGAATTTCACCGATATCGACATGCTCAGCGTCGGGCCGGTGGCTGAGCAACTGGGCCACAGTTTCGATCAGTACTGGAACAGCGCGCTGAGCAAACCTATCGATGAGTTTGTCGCAACCATGCCCTCCAAGGTCGACCTGGCTGTCGCACGCGGACGCCTGGAGACGTCACTGGCCCAATCGCGCCAACAGAACCACGCCTTGTATAACCGCCTGCGCACCTACCAGACCCAGCCACGCATGGATATCTGGCGTCGCGAGTTGATCTGGGCCTGGAACCAGGCGCTGTGGGATGCGCCGAGCAAGGTGCTGGCCAAGGCCGACCCGGACCCGCAATTGCTGCTCACCACGCAACTGGCGCCGCAGTTGGCAGGCGTCAGCCGTGAGCTGATCATGATTTCGGCGTACTTCGTTCCGGGCCCGCCTGGGCTGGTGTACCTGACCGGCCGCGCCGACGCGGGCGTGTCGGTGAGTCTGCTGACCAATTCCCTCGAAGCCACTGATGTACCGGCGGTGCACGGCGGCTACGCACCCTATCGCAAGGCGCTGCTGGAGCATGGCGTGAAACTCTATGAACTGCGTCGACAACCGGGCGACCCCAGCGCAAGCAGCGGTCCGCACCTGTTTCGTCGAGGCAGCTTGCGCGGTTCCGACTCCAGCCTGCACAGCAAGGCGATGATTTTCGATCGGGAGAAGTCGTTTATCGGCTCGTTCAATTTCGATCCACGCTCAGTGCTATGGAACACCGAAGTCGGCGTGCTGGTGGACAGCCCGGAACTGGCGGAGCATGTGCGTAACCTGGCGCTGCAAGGTATGGCGCCGGCGTTGAGCTACGAGGCGAAGCTGCAGGACGGGCAGATCGTGTGGGTGACCGAAGATAACGGCCAGCTGCACACCCTGACCCGGGAACAGGGCAGTTGGTGGCGCCGGTTCAATGCCTGGTTCGCCACCAGCGTCGGCCTGGAGCGCATGCTCTAAAACGTGTGGGAGGGGGCTTGCTCCCGATTGCGGTGTATCAGTCACCAGATGCAGCGACTGACACTAAGCTATCGGGAGCAAGCCCCCTCCCACATTTGTTAGAGCTTGATCCAGGTCGCCTTCAGCTCGGTGTATTTGTCGAACGCATGTAGCGATTTATCGCGACCGTTACCCGACTGTTTGAAGCCACCGAACGGTGCGGTCATGTCGCCGCCATCGTACTGGTTGACCCACACACTGCCCGCACGCAGAGCCTTGGCGGTCAGATGGGCCTTGGAGATATCCGCCGTCCACACCGCTGCGGCCAGGCCATATTGGGTGTCGTTGGCGATGGCGATGGCTTCTTCGGCGCTGTCGAACGTGATCACCGACAGGACCGGGCCGAAGATCTCTTCCTGGGCAATCTTCATGGCGTTGGTCACGCCGTCGAAAATGGTCGGCTCGACGTAAGTGCCACCGGTTTCTTCCAGGGTGCGCTTGCCACCGGCGACCAGCTTGGCGCCATCGGCATGGCCCGATTCGATGTACGACAGCACGTTGTTCATCTGCTGGGTGTCCACCAGCGCGCCCACGTTGGTGGCAGGGTCCAGTGGGTTACCTGGCTTCCACACCTTGAGCGCCTCGATCACCAGCGGCAGGAAAGTGTCCTTGATCGAACGTTCCACCAGCAGGCGCGAACCGGCGGTGCAGACTTCGCCCTGGTTGAAAGCAATGGCACTGGCGGCGGACTCGGCGGCGGTTTGCAGGTTCGGCGCATCGGCAAACACGATGTTCGGGCTCTTGCCGCCGGCTTCCAGCCACACGCGCTTCATGTTCGATTCGCCGGAACGGATCAACAGCTGCTTGGCGATTTTGGTGGAACCGGTAAACACCAGGGTATCCACGTCCATGTGCACCGCCAGCGCGTTACCCACGGTGTGGCCGTAGCCTGGCAGCACGTTGAACACGCCTTTTGGAATGCCGGCTTCAACGGCCAGGGCAGCGATGCGGATGGCGGTCAGCGGAGACTTTTCGGACGGCTTGAGGATGACCGAGTTACCGGTCGACAGCGCCGGGCCGAGTTTCCAGCAGGCCATCATCAGCGGGAAGTTCCACGGCACGATCGCACCGACCACGCCCACGGGCTCACGGGTCACCAGACCCAGTTGGTCATGGGGAGTGGCCGCCACTTCATCGTAGATCTTGTCGATGGCCTCGCCGCTCCAGCTCAGCGCCTGCGCCGCGCCGGGTACGTCGATGTTCAGGGAGTCGCTGATCGGCTTGCCCATGTCCAGGGTTTCAAGCAGGGCCAGCTCTTCGGCATTGGCCTTGAGCAGCGCAGCGAAACGGATCATGACGGACTTGCGCTTGGCCGGCGCCAGGCGCGACCAGACACCGGAATTGAAGGTGGCACGGGCATTTTCCACGGCGCGCTGGGCGTCGGCGGCGTCACAGCTGGCTACGGTGGCGAGCAAACGGCCATCGACCGGGCTGATGCACTCGAAGGTGTCACCGGAAGCGGCGGCGGTGTATTCGCCATTGATGTAGGCGCGGCCTTCGATCTTCAGGTCCTTGGCGCGTTGTTCCCAGTCGGCACGGGTCAGGGTGGTCATGCAAGTGTCCTCCTCTTATTTGGATACAAGGGCCTGGGAGATTTGATCCCGGCGCCTCCACGAATTCTTGCCTGGCCAGCCTGCTGTTCGGCTCAAGGCACTTGCCACCCTAAACCAGCGACTGGGGAAGTTTCAATATATTTGACATAACGGCGGAAAACGCCCTTGCGATGTTCATTTTAATAAACATAGACTTTGAGCTTTCCAACCGCAGGCCCGACGGGATAAGCCCATGAGCATCCAGGACATCGTTGATTTCAGCCAAGCCAACACCGCCCCCGAACGCTATCGCCCTGCCGCCGAAAAAATCCTCAAGGGCGATCCCGAACAGACGATCTACAACCACTACAACAGCCCATGCGGACAAATGAACGCAGGCGTCTGGGAAGGCGAAGTCGGGCAGTGGACAGTCAATTACACCGAACATGAATACTGCGAGATCGTGCAGGGGGTGTCCGTACTGCGCGATGCCGAGGGAAATGCCAAAACCTTGCGCGCCGGCGACCGCTTCGTGATCCCGGCCGGCTTCAGCGGCACCTGGGAAGTACTGCAAGCGTGCCGCAAGATCTATGTGGTGTTCGAACAGAAAGCCTGATCAGTGAACAGCGGGACGCGGAGCGTCCGAGGCGGCGTTACCACGCAGAGCGTGGGAACGATCATCGCAGGCAAAAAAAAGCCCGTATCGTGAGATACGGGCTTTTTTTCACAAGGAAGGAAATCAATTACTTGATTTTGCCTTCTTTGTAGATCACGTGCTTGCGAACGCGCGGGTCGAACATTTTCTTTTCGAGCTTGTCCGGGGTAGTACGCTTGTTCTTGTCGGTAGTGTAGAAGTGACCAGTACCGGCGCTAGAGATCATTCGAATCAATTCACGCATGATAGAGCTCCTTAGATCTTGCCGGCGGCGCGGATTTCGGCCAGCACGACAGTGATGCCACGCTTGTCGATGATACGCATGCCTTTGGCAGATACACGCAGGCGAACAAAACGTTTCTCTTCTTCAACCCAGAAGCGGTGATGCTGCAGGTTCGGCAGGAAACGACGACGGGTTTTGTTATTTGCGTGGGAAATGTTATTCCCAGTCACCGGACCCTTACCGGTAACTTGACAGACTCTCGACATGCCTCAGCCCTCTAAAACCACATGCCCAACCCGGCATGGGTTGGCCGCTTAATCTCTCAGTCATTTGGCGCCAGGCGCCGCGTTTCTTTAGGGTCTTACCGGCTACACCTACAAGCGAAGGAACCGGGCCCCTAGAAAAGAGCGCTGCTTTATACCAGAAAGACCCAGGTGCAACAACAGCGAGTGTGTTTTTACCTGGGTAAATCTCGGCTATTGGCGCCTGAACCGTTGCCAGGAGGGGCCGCTACAACAGCCGACCGCTCGTCGCACAGAATGATTTTCAGCGCCCGCAAGTACTCGGACCTGCAAGGTGAAACGCGCTGAGGCGCCATCAAAACAGCATTTGAGCCAAAAGCACAGGCAAAAATAGGCTAGTCATTTAACCAACAGGCCACTACGGTAGGCCTTTTCCAGACTGCACTTGCAGATGGGCCTTCGATTTGCACAGGAAACCTAATATGCGCCTCGCTGCCCTACCGCTATTGCTAGCCCCCCTCTTGATCGCGCCGACGATGGCCGTTGCCGCCACCAATCTGAGCGTTTGCACCGAGGCCAGCCCCGAAGGGTTCGACGTGGTGCAGTACAACTCGTTGACCACCACCAACGCCTCGGCGGATGTGCTGATGAACCGTCTGGTGGACTACGACGCAACCGGCGCAAAACTGGTGCCGAGTCTGGCGGACAGTTGGGACGTCTCGCCAGACGGCCTGACGTACACCTTCAAGCTGCACCCGAACGTGAAATTCCATCGCACCGAGTATTTCACCCCGAGCCGTACCCTGACCGCCGAAGATGTGCGCTTCAGCTTCGAACGCATGCTCGACCCAGCCAACCCGTGGCACAAGATCGCCCAGAGCGGCTTTCCTCACGCGCAATCCCTGCAATTGCCCACGCTGATCAAGAAGATCGACGCACTCGACCCGCTGACCGTGCGCTTCACCCTCGATCACGCCGATTCCACGTTTCTTGCCGCATTGAGCATGGGCTTTGCCTCGATCTACCCGGCCGAATATGCCGAAAAACTGCTCAAGGCCGGCACCCCGGAAAAACTCAACAGCCAGCCCATTGGTACCGGGCCCTTCGTTTTTGTGCGATTCCAGAAGGATGCGGTGGTGCGCTACAAGGCCAACCCGGACTACTTCGCCGGCAAACCGACGGTGGACAACCTGATCTTCGCGATCACGCCGGATGCCAATGTGCGCCTGCAGAAACTGCATCGCGATGAATGCCAGATCGCCCTGTCGCCCAAACCCCTGGATGTGGGCGAGGCCGAAAAAGACCCGGCCCTGAAGGTGGAAAAAACCGCAGCCTTCATGACCGCGTTCGTCGCCATCAACAGCCAGCATCCGCCGCTGGACAAGCCCGAAGTACGCCAGGCGATCAACCTGGCCTTCGACAAAGGCAGCTACCTCAAGGCCGTATTCGAAGGCACCGCCGAAGCGGCCAACGGTGTTTACCCACCCAATACCTGGAGCTACGCCAAAGAGCTGTCGGGTTACCCACAGGACCTGGCCAAAGCCAAGGCGCTGCTCAACCGCGCCGGCCTCAAGGATGGCTTCAAGACCACTATCTGGACCCGCCCGACCGGCAGCCTGTTGAACCCCAACCCAAATCTTGGCGCTCAACTGTTGCAGGCCGACCTGGCCAAGGTCGGCATCCAGGCCGACATCCGTGTGATCGAATGGGGCGAGTTGATTCGCCGCGCCAAAGCCGGCGAGCATGACCTGCTCTTCATGGGCTGGGCCGGTGACAATGGCGACCCGGATAACTTCCTCACCCCGCAATTTTCCTGCGCGGCAGTCAAGTCCGGCACCAACTTCGCCCGCTACTGCGACCCTGCGCTGGACAAGCTGATCAGCGCTGGCAAGACCACCAGCGAACAAGGCGTGCGCAGCAAGCTTTACCAGCAGGCGCAGGCGCAGATCCAGCAGCAGGCCCTGTGGCTGCCCTTGGCGCACCCCATGGCGTTTGCCCTGACACGCAAAAATGTCGACGGCTACCAGGTGAGTCCGTTTGGTCGCCAGGATTATTCCAAAGTCAGCGTCAAGCCTTAAGCTGCAAGCTGCAAGCTGCAAGCCGATTTGTGGCTTGCAGCTGCCCCTCTACATCCATCCATATTCCGCCATCGACAATGGATCACCATCACCCACGATGATGTGATCCAGCACCCGCACGTCCACCATTTCCAGGGCCTTCTGGAGAATTTTGGTCAACTTTCGATCAGCGGCGCTTGGATCCGCGCTTCCCGAAGGATGGTTGTGGCACAGGATCAATGCCGCCGCGTTGTACGCCAGCGCGCGCTTGACCACTTGCCGGGGATAGACCACAGCGGTATCGATAGTGCCCTGGGACAGCGCTTCGAAACCCAGCACCCGATGTTTGGAGTCGAGAAACAGGCAGCCAAACACCTCGTGAGTTTCATGACGCAGCAGCGCCTTGAGGTATTCGCGCACGGCCAGCGGACTCTCCAGCACCGAATCGTTGCGCAGGCGCTCGGCCATATGGCGCCGGGACATTTCCAGCACCGCCTGCAACTGGGCAAACTTCGCCGGCCCCAGGCCCAACTGCTGATTGAACAACGCCTGGCTGGCTTCCAGCAGCGGGCGCAGGCCACCGAATTGCGCCAATAAATGGCGCGCCAGGTCCACCGCACTCCTGCCAGACACTCCGGTGCGCAGGAAGATCGCCAGCAATTCGGCATCGGACAGACTGGCCGCGCCCCACTCCAAAAGCTTCTCTCGCGGCCGCTCGGCAGCAGGCCAATCGCGAATACTCATCCCACCTCCTCTCCATGATGTACGCCGCATGCGCCGCTGTTGCCAGACGGACGCTGTGTTATCGTAGGCCCTCTTTTTTGCATGCGATTTCACCTGGGGAGGGGTCATCGCAGGCGTCACTGAACTGGCTTCACTGAACTGGAAAGGCAAACCAATGCAGCGTCTGTATCGGAAACGCATCGTTCTCGGCGTCGGCGGCGGCATTGCCGCCTACAAGAGCGCAGAGCTGGTTCGCAGGCTCCTGGACCAAGGCGCCGAAGTGCGCGTGGTCATGACCCGTGGTGGCAGTGAGTTCATCACCCCGCTGACCATGCAGGCCTTGTCCGGCCACCCGGTTCACCTGGACCTGCTGGACCCGGCGGCCGAAGCCGCCATGGGCCATATCGAACTGGCCAAATGGGCCGACCTTGTACTGATCGCGCCGGCCACCGCCGACCTGATCGCGCGCCTGGCCCAGGGCATCGCCGATGACCTGCTGACCACCCTGGTACTGGCCACCGACGCCACCGTCGCCATCGCCCCGGCGATGAACCAGGCCATGTGGCGCGACCCGGCCACCCAGGCCAACACCCAGCTTTTGCAAAGCCGTGGCCTCAAGGTCTTCGGCCCGGCGTCCGGCAGCCAGGCCTGCGGCGACGTCGGCATGGGCCGCATGCTCGAGGCCACCGACCTGGCGCTGTGCGCTGCCGAGTGCTTCCAGCACCTGGCCCTGACCGGCAAACATGTACTGATCACCGCTGGCCCGACCCAGGAAAACATCGACCCAGTGCGCTACATCACCAACCATAGCTCAGGAAAAATGGGCTTTGCCCTGGCTGAAGCTGCGGTTGAGGCAGGCGCACGTGTCACCCTGATCACCGGCCCGGTGCATCTGCCGACGCCTGATCGGGTGACGCGAATCGACGTAGTCAGCGCCCGGGACATGCTGGCGGCCTGTGAGGCTGCCATTCCGTGCGACCTGTTCATCGCCTCGGCAGCGGTTGCAGACTACCGACCGGAAGTCGTTGCGCCGCAAAAGCTCAAGAAAGACCCTACAAGCGGTGATGGCCTGCTCCTGCAAATGGTGCGCAACCCGGACATCCTGGCCACCATCGCCACCCGTTCGGATCGTCCGTTCAGCGTCGGTTTTGCCGCCGAGACCGAACATTTACTGGACTACGCCGCACGCAAATTGAAAGACAAAAACCTCGATCTGATCGTTGCCAATGATGTCGCCAACCCGAGCATCGGCTTCAACAGCGAGGAAAATGCCATCAGCGTGATCGACCGCGAGTTGCACGCCACCGTTTTCGCCCAGACCAGCAAGGGCAAGATTGCCCGCCAACTGATCTCTTTTATCGCCCAACGGCTGAACCAGGTTTAATATCCATGCACGCTTTGCAAGCCAAGATCCTCGACCCCCGCATCGGTAGCGAATTTCCACTGCCGGCCTACGCTACCCCAGGCTCCGCTGGCCTGGACCTGCGCGCCATGCTCAAGCAAGACACTGTCCTCGATCCGGGCCAGACCCTTCTGATCCCCACCGGCCTGTCGATCTACGTCGGCGACCCGGGCCTGGCAGCCCTGATCCTGCCGCGCTCCGGCCTGGGCCACAAACACGGCATCGTGCTGGGCAATCTGGTGGGCCTGATCGACTCCGACTACCAGGGCGAGTTGATGGTGTCGTGCTGGAACCGCGGCCAGACCGCGTTCAACATTGCTGTCGGCGAGCGTATTGCCCAACTGGTGCTGGTGCCGGTGGTACAGGCACATTTCGAACTGGTGCAGGAATTCGACGAAACCCAGCGTGGCGCCGGCGGTTTCGGGCATTCCGGCAGCCACTGACTAAGCTGAACCTGGCCGGATGCGATTGTCCGGCCAGACGCCACCGCCCGGCTTTTCAGGATGAAGAATACGCACACGGCATCAGCGATTTTTCTACAATAAAATCAAAGGATTACGTACAAATAAGCACGCCGCCGAAGCGCCGATGGCACTTTTACACCACGAACTCTCTGCCGAAAACGCCGTCATACCCTTCAGTTTGAGCCTGCCGGCCAGCCACACCAGGCCAGCCTTGCCCCCTTTCAGATGGAGTTCTTCCCGCGATGAGTACCGCAGCCCGTGTAGCCCCGACTTTTCCCGACAGCATCTTTCGTGCCTACGACATTCGTGGCGTGGTGCCCAAAACCCTGACCGCCGAAACCGCCTACTGGATCGGCCGCGCCATCGGTGCGCAGAGCCTGGCCCAGGGCGAGCCAAATGTTTCGGTGGGCCGTGACGGCCGCCTGTCCGGCCCGGAGCTGGTGGAGCAACTGATCCAGGGCTTGGCAGACAGCGGTTGCCATGTCAGCGACGTCGGGCTGGTGCCCACGCCTGCGTTGTACTACGCCGCCAACGTGCTGGCCGGTAAATCCGGCGTCATGCTTACCGGCAGCCACAACCCGTCGGACTACAACGGTTTCAAGATCGTGATCGCCGGCGATACCCTCGCCAACGAACAGATCCAGGCCCTGCACACGCGCCTGAAAACCAACGATCTGACCAGCGGCACCGGCAGTATTACCAAGGTCGATATCCTGCAGCGCTACTCTGACGAAATCACCCGCGACGTCAAGCTCGACCGCCGCCTGAAAGTGGTGGTGGACTGCGGCAACGGCGCGGCTGGCGTGATCGCACCGCAATTGCTCGAAGCCCTGAACTGTGAAGTGATCCCGCTGTTCTGCGACGTCGACGGCAACTTCCCCAACCATCACCCGGACCCAGGCAAGCCTGAAAACCTGGTGGACCTGATCGCCAAGGTCAAGGAAGTGGGCGCCGACGTGGGCCTGGCCTTCGACGGCGACGGCGACCGTGTAGGGGTGGTGACCGAAACCGGCGAGATCGTGTACCCGGACCGCCTGTTGATGCTGTTTGCCCGTGACGTGGTGGCGCGCAATGCCAACGCCGAAATCATCTTCGACGTTAAGTGCACCCGCCGCCTCACGCCGCTGATCAAGGAATACGGCGGTCGTCCGCTGATGTGGAAGACCGGACATTCGTTGATCAAAAAGAAAATGAAGGAAACCGGCGCCTTGCTGGCCGGCGAAATGAGCGGTCACGTGTTCTTCAAGGAGCGCTGGTTCGGTTTCGACGACGGCATTTACAGCGCTGCGCGCCTGCTGGAGATCCTCAGCAAGGAAAATCCACGGCGCAAGAGCTGTTTCAGACTTTCCCCAACGATATTTCTACGCCAGAGATCAATATCCATGTGACCGAGGAGAGCAAATTCAGCATCATTGACGCACTGCACGATGCGCAATGGGGTGAAGGCGCCAACCTGACCACCATTGATGGTGTGCGAGTCGATTACGCCAAAGGCTGGGGCCTGGTTCGCGCGTCCAACACCACGCCGGTGCTGGTGCTGCGCTTCGAGGCGGATACCGAGGCTGAGTTGCAGCGCATCAAGGACGTCTTCCACGTCCAGTTGAAACGTGTTGCCCCTGATCTCCAATTACCGTTCTGATTTTTTACCGGAGCCCTGAATGACCCTCGAACGCGAAGCCGCTGCCAACACCGCCAAGGTCCTGTCCGAAGCGTTGCCTTACATTCGACGCTACGTCGGCAAGACGCTGGTGATCAAGTACGGCGGCAATGCCATGGAAAGCGACGAGCTGAAAACCGGCTTTGCCCGCGACATCGTGATGATGAAAGCCGTGGGGATCAACCCGGTTGTCGTCCACGGTGGTGGACCGCAAATCGGCGACCTGCTCAAGCGCTTGTCGATCGAGAGTCACTTCATCGATGGCATGCGCGTCACTGACGCGCAGACCATGGACGTGGTGGAGATGGTGCTCGGTGGCCAGGTCAACAAAGACATCGTCAACCTAATCAACCGCCACGGCGGCAGCGCCATCGGCCTGACCGGCAAGGATGCGGAACTGATCCGCGCGAAAAAACTGACCGTGACCCGTCAGACCCCGGAGATGACCCAGCCGGAAATCATCGACATCGGCCAGGTGGGCGAAGTGATCGGCATCAACACCGATCTGCTCAACCTGCTGGTCAAGGGTGACTTCATCCCGGTGATCGCGCCCATCGGCGTGGGCGTCAACGGCGAGTCCTATAACATCAACGCCGACCTGGTAGCGGGCAAGGTGGCAGAGGCACTGAAAGCTGAAAAGCTGATGCTGCTGACCAACATCGCCGGCCTGATGGACAAGCAAGGCAAGGTGTTGACCGGCCTGACTACGCAACAAGTCGACGAACTGATCGCCGATGGCACCATCTATGGCGGCATGCTGCCGAAAATCCGCTGCGCGCTGGAAGCTGTACAGGGCGGCGTCGGCAGCTCGCTGATCCTCGACGGCCGGGTGCCAAATGCGATCCTGCTGGAAATCTTCACCGATACCGGTGTGGGTACATTGATCAGCAATCGCAAACGTTCTTAGGTTTCAGAAAACAAAAAGGCCCCGCTCAATCTGATTGAGCGGGGCTTTTTGCATAGATCTTGAAAACATCGAAGATCAAATGTGGGAGGGGGCTTGCCCCCGATAGCGGTGGGTCAGTGCTGAATTAATCAACTGATACACCGCCATCGGGAGCAAGCCCCCTCCCACATGAGCCCTCACCTGCATGAAGATCTGTGTCAGACGCCAAACTGCTCGCGATACGCCCGCACCGCCGGCAAGTGCTGCTTAAGCTGCGGATCATCTTCCAGGAACTGCAACACCTGGTTCAACGACACAATGCTCACCACCGGAATGCCGAAATCACGCTCCACTTCCTGGATCGCCGACAACTCGCCGTTGCCACGCTCCTGGCGGTTCAGTGCGATCAGCACACCCGCCGCCTTGGCGCCGTCCTGGGAAGCGATGATCTGCATCACTTCACGGATAGCCGTACCGGCCGTAATCACGTCATCGATGATCAATACATCGCCGGTCAGCGGCGCACCCACCAGGCTGCCGCCTTCGCCGTGGGCCTTGGCTTCCTTGCGGTTGAAGCACCACGGCAGGTCCTGCCCATGATGTTCCGCCAGCGCCACCGCAGTAGCCGCAGCCAGGGGAATGCCCTTGTAGGCCGGGCCAAACAGTACGTCGAAGGAAATACCGCTTTCAACAATGGCCGCCGCGTAGAAACGCCCCAGTTGAGCCAGGGCCGAACCCGAGTTGAACAGGCCAGCATTGAAGAAATACGGACTGGTGCGCCCGGATTTGAGGGTGAACTCACCGAAGCGCAAAACCCCGCGATCGATGGCAAAACGAATGAAATCGCGTTGATACGCCTGCATGAAAAAAGCCTCAGATACCACGGATTTAGCTAATTAGGTAGACGGCGTGTATCATACACGCACGCGATTTTTGGGGCCATTTATGCGGATCATCAGTGTGAACGTTAATGGTATTCAGGCTGCAGTCGAGCGTGGTTTGCTCAGTTGGCTGCAAGCACAGAATGCCGACGTCATCTGCCTGCAGGACACCCGCGCCTCCGCCTTTGAACTGGACGACCCAGCCTTCCAACTGGATGGCTACTTCCTTTATGCCTGCGATGCCGAAGTACCCACCCAAGGTGGCGTGGCTTTGTACTCGCGGTTGCAACCCAAGGCGGTCATCAGCGGCCTCGGCTTCGAGACAGCCGACCGCTACGGGCGCTACCTGCAAGCCGATTTCGACAAGGTCAGCATCGCGACCTTGCTGCTTCCTTCGGGGCAGAACGGCGATGAAGACTTGAACCAGAAATTCAAGCTAATGGACGACTTCGCCCGTTATCTGGATAAACAGCGACGCAAACGTCGCGAGTACATTTATTGTGGCTCGCTGTACGTGGCGCAACAGAAGCTGGATATCAAGAACTGGCGCGACAGCCAGCAATCCCCTGGCTTCCTGGCGCCGGAACGGGCCTGGATGGACGAGATTGTCGGCAACATGGGCTATGTCGACGCCCTGCGCGAAGTCAGCCGCGAAGGCGACCAGTACAGCTGGTGGCCGGATAACGAACAGGCTGAAATGCTCAACCTGGGTTGGCGTTTCGACTACCAGCTGCTGACCCCGGGTCTGCGCCGGTTCGTACGCAGTGCCCGCTTGCCGCGCCAGCCGCGCTTCTCGCAGCACGCGCCACTGATCGTGGACTACGACTGGACCTTGACCATCTGAGGTCTTTTTCCAGGCACAAAAAAACCGACAGCGATGTCGGTTTTTTTGTGGATGGCTATTATTTGACCAGACGCCAGGTCAGAGGATAGCGATAGGCGATCCCCTTGTTGGCCTTGATACTGCCGATGATGGTCAGCACCACCGTGGCAATCGCCAGGGCAATCATCAGGAAGAAACCAATCACTGCGAAGGCCAGCACGATGCAAGCGATCCAGGCGATGGCGACGGTGATCTGGAAATTCAGGGCTTCCTTGCCCTGATCATCAATAAACGCATCCTGCTCCTTCTTCATCTGCCACAGGATCAGTGGCCCCACAACGCTGCCGAAGGGGAACACGAATCCCAGAAACGCCGCGAGATGGCACAACATTGCCCCCTGCCGCACTTCATAGGAAGGCGCAGGCACCGGCATTTGGCTGTTGTCATTCATGGCGTTTCTCCTTGAGACCGGCTCAGTCAGCCAGTGCGGCGTTCTGCAGTTCGAAAATTTCGTTCATGCCTTTCTGCGCCAGGGCCAGCATGGCGTTCAGTTCAGCTGGCTGGAATGGCGCGCCTTCGGCGGTGCCCTGCACTTCGATGAAACCACCGGTGCTGGTCATGACCACGTTCAGGTCGGTCTCGGCGGCCGAGTCTTCCAGGTAGTCCAGATCCAACACCGGCTCGCCCTGGTACATGCCCACCGAGACGGCGGCGATCATTTGCTTGAGCGGGTCGCCGCCTTTGAGGCCGCCACGCTTCTTGATCACTTTCAGTGCGTCAACCAGGGCCACCATGGCGCCGGTGATCGAGGCGGTGCGGGTGCCGCCGTCGGCCTGGATCACGTCGCAATCGACGTACAGGGTCACGTCGCCCAGCTTGGTCATGTCCAGGGCCGCGCGCAGGGAGCGGCCGATCAGGCGCTGGATTTCCAGGGTACGCCCGCCTTGCTTGCCACGGCTGGCTTCACGCTGGTTACGTTCGCCGGTGGCGCGCGGCAGCATGCCGTATTCAGCGGTCAACCAACCCTGGCCCTGGCCTTTGAGGAAGCGCGGCACGCCGTTCTCGACGCTGACGGTGCAGATGACCTTGGTATCGCCAAACTCGACCAGTACGGATCCCTCGGCGTGTTTGGTGTAGTTGCGGGTGATGCGGATCGAGCGGAGCTGATCGGCAGCGCGACCACTTGGACGTTTCATAGGGAATACCTGTACTGAGGACGAAAAACTGCCGAGCATTATAGAGCCGCCAACCGATTCGGGGCACTTCTTAAAATCCGGTTACGAATAGTCGGGTTTGGGCGCGCTCGTCCCACTGCGCTACAATCCGGCGCCTTCTTAACCATCAGCCCGTGTTTGCGGGACTGTAACGCGAGGTACCTCCATGGTGCACAGCATGACCGCCTTCGCCCGCGTCGAAAAAGCCGGCGTACAAGGCACCCTGAGCTGGGAACTGCGCTCGGTCAACAGCCGCTACCTGGAGCCGCATCTGCGCCTGCCGGAGTCGTTCCGCGACCTCGAGGGCGCCGTGCGTGAAGCGCTGCGCCAGGGCATTTCCCGCGGCAAGCTGGAATGCACCCTGCGCTTTACCGAAGAAACCACCGGCAAACCCTTGCAGGTCGACCGCGACCGCGCCGCGCAACTGGTGGCCGCCGCTGAAACCATCGCCAGCCTGATCAAACAGCCGGCCGCGCTGAACCCCCTGGAAGTGCTGGCCTGGCCGGGCGTGCTGGTGGCCGACGCCACCGACCCGCAAGCCCTCAACGCCGAGGCCCTGGCCCTGTTCAACCTGGGCCTCAAGGAGCTCAAGGCCGGCCGCGAGCGTGAAGGCGCCGAGCTGGCGCGGTTGATCAGCGAGCGCTTGAGCTCAATCGAAGAAGACGTCGTCACCCTGCGTGAGCTGGTGCCGCAAATGCTCGCCACCCAGCGCCAGAAGGTCCTGGATCGCTTCGCCGACATGAAGGCCGACCTCGACCCCGTGCGTCTGGAGCAGGAAATGGTCCTGCTGGCACAAAAGAGCGACGTCGCCGAAGAGCTCGATCGCCTGAGCACCCACATCCTCGAAGTGCGCCGCGTGCTCAAGTCCGGTGGTGCCGCCGGTCGGCGCCTGGACTTCCTGATGCAGGAACTCAACCGCGAAGCCAATACACTGGGCTCCAAAGCGTTCGATCCGCGCAGCACCACGGCTGCGGTCAACCTCAAAGTGTTGATTGAGCAAATGCGCGAACAAGTACAGAATATTGAGTAAGGCACCCTCCATGACCCACAGCACCGGCACCCTTTACATCATTTCCGCCCCTTCGGGCGCGGGCAAGAGCAGCTTGGTCAAGGCCCTGACCGACGCTGACGAGCAGATCCGCATCTCGGTTTCCCACACCACGCGCGCCATGCGCCCGGGTGAAGTGAACGGCGTGCACTATCACTTCGTCGAGCGTACCGAGTTCGTCAAGATGATCGAGCACGGTGACTTCCTGGAGCGCGCCGAAGTATTCGGCAACCTCTATGGCACCTCGCAAAGCCATCTGCAGCAGACGCTGGATGAAGGCCATGACCTGATTCTGGAAATCGACTGGCAGGGCGCCGAACAAGTGCGCCAGCTGATGCCCAAGGCGCGTTCGATCTTCATCCTGCCGCCCTCGCTTGAAGCCCTGCACCAGCGCCTGACCAACCGCGGCCAGGACAGCGACGAGATCATCGAAGGCCGCATGCGTGAAGCCGTCAGCGAAATGAGCCACTACGTCGACTACGACTACCTGATCATCAACGACGATTTTGCCCACGCGCTGGATGATTTAAAGGCGATTTTCCGCGCCAACCAGCTGCAGCAAAAGCGTCAACAACAGCGTTTCGGCAAATTACTCGCCGAACTGCTCGGCTGATTGGCCCTTCCCAAAACCGCTGCGAGGGCTTTACATTGGCACTTGCAGCGGTTTTGCCAGGGTCTGCGAAAAATCAGCGCTTCCCTAAACGCTGGTGATTTTTTAAACTGCTCAGTCCGCTCGCCCAACCGGGCAGCGCGCATCTTGCATTCGCTCCGAGGAATACCATGGCCCGCGTAACCGTTGAAGACTGCCTAGAACACGTGGATAACCGCTTTGAGCTGGTCATGCTCTCTACCAAGCGTGCCCGTCAACTGGCCACTGGCGGCAAAGAGCCCCTGGTCCAGTGGGAAAACGACAAGCCTACCGTTGTAGCCCTGCGTGAAATCGCAGAAGGCCTGATGAGCTATGAGTTCATCGCCAACGCTGAAATCGTTGAAGACGAACCGCTGTTCGCAGCGTTCGAGGACGAGTCCAACGAGGCCGTCTAAGCCTATGCCTGGTCGACGTAGCACGGCGCGGGGTCACAGCCTTCGGCAGGAGTTCACACTTTGCCGAGCATAGACGCCCTCGCCGATCGCTTATCGGCCTACCTCGGCCCCGACCAGGTCAACCTGGTCCGCCGAGCGTATTTCTACGCCGAGCAAGCTCACGACGGCCAACGCCGTCGTAGTGGCGAGGCGTATGTCACCCATCCTCTTGCGGTGGCAAATATCCTGGCCGACATGCACATGGACCATCAGAGCCTGATGGCCGCGATGCTGCATGACGTGATCGAAGACACCGGCATCGCCAAGGAAGCGCTCAGCGCGCAATTTGGCGAAACCGTGGCCGAGCTGGTCGACGGGGTCAGCAAACTGACCCAGATGAACTTCGAGACCAAGGCCGAAGCCCAGGCGGAAAACTTCCAGAAGATGGCCATGGCCATGGCCCGCGATATCCGCGTGATCCTGGTCAAGCTGGCCGACCGACTGCACAACATGCGCACGCTGGAAGTGCTCTCCGGCGAAAAACGCCGGCGAATCGCCAAGGAAACCCTGGAAATCTACGCGCCCATCGCCAACCGGCTGGGCATGCATGCCATTCGTATCGAGTTCGAAGACCTCGGTTTCAAGGCCATGCACCCGATGCGCTCGGCGCGCATCTACCAGGCGGTCAAGCGCGCCCGGGGCAACCGCAAGGAAATCGTCAACAAGATCGAAGAGTCCCTGAGCCATTGCCTGGCGATCGACGAGATCGAAGGCGAAGTCAGCGGACGGCAGAAACACATCTACGGCATCTACAAGAAGATGCGCGGCAAGCGTCGGGCCTTCAACGAGATCATGGACGTGTATGCGTTCCGGATCATCGTCGACAAGGTCGACACCTGCTACCGCGTACTGGGCGCTGTACATAATTTGTACAAACCGTTGCCGGGGCGCTTCAAGGATTACATCGCGATTCCCAAGGCCAACGGCTACCAGTCGCTGCATACCACGCTGTTCGGTATGCACGGCGTGCCGATCGAGATCCAGATCCGCACCCGCGAAATGGAAGAGATGGCCAACAACGGCATCGCTGCCCATTGGCTGTACAAATCCAGCGGCGATGAGCAGCCCAAAGGCACCCATGCCCGTGCCCGCCAGTGGGTCAAGGGCGTGCTGGAGATGCAGCAACGTGCCGGCAACTCCCTGGAATTCATCGAAAGCGTGAAGATCGACCTGTTCCCGGACGAGGTCTACGTGTTCACGCCCAAAGGCCGGATCATGGAGCTGCCCAAAGGCTCCACGGCGGTCGACTTTGCCTACGCCGTGCACACCGACGTGGGCAACAGCTGCATCGCTTGTCGGATCAATCGTCGTCTCGCGCCGCTGTCCGAACCGCTGCAAAGCGGCTCCACGGTGGAGATCGTCAGTGCCCCAGGCGCGCGGCCGAATCCAGCCTGGCTCAACTTCGTGGTGACCGGCAAGGCGCGTACGCATATCCGCCACGCTTTGAAACTGCAGCGGCGTTCCGAATCGATCAGCCTGGGCGAACGCCTGCTGAACAAGGTGCTCAACGGTTTTGACAGCGCCTTGGACAAGGTCCCGCAGGAGCGCGTGCAAGCGATGCTTCACGAGTACCGCCAGGAAACCATCGAGGACCTGCTCGAAGACATCGGCCTGGGCAACCGCATGGCCTACGTGGTTGCACGCCGCCTGCTCGGCGAAGGCGAACAGCTGCCGAGCCCCGAAGGCCCGCTGGCGATTCGCGGCACCGAGGGCCTGGTGCTCAGCTATGCCAAATGCTGCACACCGATCCCGGGCGACCCGATTGTCGGCCATCTGTCGGCGGGCAAAGGCATGGTGGTGCACCTGGACAACTGCCGCAATATCAGCGAAATCCGGCACAACCCGGAAAAATGCATCCAGCTTTCGTGGGCCAAGGATGTCACCGGCGAATTCAATGTCGAGCTGCGCGTAGAGCTGGAGCACCAGCGTGGCTTGATCGCGCTGCTGGCCAGCAGCGTCAACGCGGCCGACGGCAATATTGAGAAAATCAGCATGGACGAACGCGATGGGCGCATCAGCGTGGTCCAGCTGGTGGTCAGCGTGCACGACCGCGTGCACCTGGCCCGTGTGATCAAGAAACTGCGTGCCTTGACCGGGGTGATTCGCATCACCCGCATGCGTGCGTAGTTCTTCAAACAAGCCATCGCCTATTACAAGGAGTCATTCATGACCAAGACAGTAATCACCAGTGACAAAGCCCCGGCCGCCATCGGTACTTATTCCCAGGCGATCAAGGCGGGCAATACCGTCTACATGTCCGGCCAGATCCCGCTGGACCCAAAGACCATGGAACTGGTGGAAGGCTTTGAAGCACAGACCGTACAGGTCTTCGAAAACCTCAAGTCCGTGGCTGAAGCGGCTGGCGGTTCGTTCAAGGACATCGTCAAGCTGAACATCTTCCTGACCGACCTGAGCCACTTCGCCAAGGTCAACGAGATCATGGGCAAGTACTTCGAACAGCCGTACCCAGCCCGCGCCGCCATCGGCGTCGCTGCCCTGCCAAAGGGCGCGCAGGTTGAAATGGACGCGATTCTGGTCATCGAGTAAAAGCACCCGGCGCAGCCTCAACCGCTGCGCCGACTTTGTTTCAGAAGGATTTAGTCATGCGCAAAGCGCTTATTGCCTCTTCGTTGCTCGCCTTGCTGCTCGGCGGCTGTGCCAGCAACCCTGCCAATCTGGATGTGAGCGGTACCTGGATCAACCAGGCCGCCATCGATGCGGCAGCCAAGGGCGGCCCTTTGCGTGAAGCCTTGCAGACCTTTGGCCCGAACCTCGAATGGGAGGTCAACACCAAGGCCTTGCAGGCACGCTACTACAACGGTTTTGAAGTGGCGGAAGGCAAGTTGCTGGCGCAAAAGCCCGGCGCCTGGAGCGTGGACTTCTACGGCAGCTCTGCCACCGAGCTCAAGCGTAGAGGCAAAAAGCTGCTGCAGGTGGCCAACGACAACGAGCCTGAGCAACTGTTCACGCGCTCCCAGGACCCGGCTCCGGAGGGCGCGCCACTGGGCGCCAACTTCGAGCGGGCGCTTTATGCGGCGTACCTGGGCGGAGACTGGAAGATCACCGACGGTGTCGGTAATGGCGCCACGGTACAGTTCCAGGCCAACGGCAAAGTCGCCGGCCTGCCTGGCGCTGATCAGTATTCGCTGTGCCTGGCCGGGGATTGCGCCTCCATGAGCGGCGGCTACGACAGCCTTTGGCTGCAGGAGAATGGCGTGGGCAACCCGTGGATCTTTGCGCGCAAAGGCAAGCAGCTGGAAATCTTCCAGGCGATCAACACCGCGCAGGCGGATGAAGTGCCTCAGTTCACGCCGGGCCCGCGCCAATGGCTGCTTGAAAAACAATAACCGCTGCGACACAGATCCAAATGTGGGAGGGGGCTTGCCCCCGATAGCGTTTCTTCAGTCAACCTCTCTTTGGCTGACACACCGTTATCGGGGGCAAGCCCCCTCCCACATTTTGTCCGTCGTTCAACCTTTCAAAATGGCGGCATAGCCTTCGCGATAAGTCGGATAGGTCGGCTTCCAGCCCAGCGCCTTGATGCGCGCATTGCTGCACTGCTTGCTGCCCGCACGCCGCACACTGGCGTCCTCGGACCACTCCGTCACGCCCAGATACTCGCGCAACCAACCCACCACCTCGGCCAATGGCGCCGGCGCATCGTCGACCCCGATATACACCTTGTCCAGCGAACCGCCCTGCTCCACATGCCGCAACAAAAACGCCAACACGCCCGCAGCGTCATCGGCGTGAATCCGGTTGCCATATAAAGGCGGGTCGACGGCTACGCGATAACCCTGCCGAACCTGTGTCAGCAGCCACTCGCGGCCTGGACCATAAATGCCGGTCAGCCGCACGACGCTCGCGGGGATGCCACTATTGAGTGCCACTTGCTCGGCTTCGAGCATGACTTGGCCGGAATAACCCTTCGCCTGAGTTTCAGAGGTTTCGTCGACCCACTCGCCATTCTGCTGCCCATATACGCTGCTGCTGGACACAAACAGCAAATGCCTGGGCGTCTGGCCGTAATCGCCCAGCCACTCCAGCACATGCTGCAACCCCTGCACGTAGGCAGCGCGGTAACCAGCCTCATCGTGGTCGGTGGCCGCAGCGCAGTACACCAGGTAATCCACCCCGCCGATCGGCCAGGTATCGGGACAGGCTTTATCGAACAGATCACCGGCGATGCCGATCACGCCGACGGGAAGGCGCGAAATATCGCGGCGCAGGCCATGCACCTCCCATCCTGCGGCCAGCAATTGGCTAGCCAGCCGACTACCCACATCGCCGCAACCGGCAATCACAACAGAAGGCGCAGACATCATAAAACTCCATTCTCAAAGGCGCAGATTAGCCGCGCGAGAGGATCAACGGCCAGTAAAAAGCGAAATAAAGTAACAGTGCCACTTTAGTTAACAAGAATTACTTGCAATAATAACCGCCCATTTGTCCTCGACCCACAGGGGTCTGGCAGGACGATCACCCATTATTTTCTCTCAGGTCCGGCCAGCATGACATGTCATACAAACCCCGCTTCGCCAACCAAGCCTCACAGCCCATCCCGCGCCTGGCGTGCGATTGCTGCGATGCTGTTCAGCGTACTGCTGGCGCCGACCGCCGCCTTCGCTGATGCCACCGCACCTGCCGCGCCAGCCGCTGCCGAGCAGAATACCGCCACCCCGGCTGCGCCTGCCGCCGCGCCAACCGACCCGGCCCAGGCTGCAGCTCCTGCCGACGGCACTGGGGTAGTGCTGGAAGAAGACAACACCCTGGGCATGGCCCATGACCTGTCCCCGTGGGGCATGTACCAGAACGCCGACGTGGTGGTGAAAGCCGTGATGATCGGCCTGGCTATCGCCTCCATCATTACCTGGACCATCTGGATCGCCAAAGGCTTCGAGCTGCTGGGCGCCAAGCGTCGTCTGCGCACTGAAATCGTCCACTTGAAAAAGGCCGCCACCCTCAAGGAAGCGAGTGAAACCGCCACCAAGAAGGGCACCCTGGCCAACCTGCTAGTGCATGACGCCCTGGAAGAAATGCGCCTGTCGGCCAACACTCGCGAAAAAGAAGGCATCAAGGAACGCGTCAGCTTCCGCCTGGAGCGCTTGGTGGCCGCGTGCGGTCGCAACATGAGCAGCGGCACCGGCGTGCTGGCGACCATCGGTTCCACCGCCCCCTTCGTCGGCCTGTTCGGTACCGTGTGGGGCATCATGAACAGCTTCATCGGCATCGCCAAAACCCAGACCACCAACCTCGCCGTGGTTGCTCCCGGCATCGCCGAAGCCTTGCTGGCTACGGCCCTGGGCCTGGTTGCCGCGATCCCAGCGGTGGTGATCTACAACGTCTTCGCCCGTTCGATCGCCGGCTACAAGGCCCAGGTATCGGACGCGTCGGCAGAAGTCCTGCTGCTGGTCAGCCGCGACCTCGATCACCTGCCTAACGAGCGCAGCTCGCAACCGCACATGGTGAAAGTGGGGTAATCGGCCATGGGCCTGCATTTGAATCAAGGCGACGACGAGCTCGTCGAGAATCACGAAATCAACGTCACGCCGTTTATCGACGTGATGCTGGTGCTGCTGATCATCTTCATGGTGGCGGCACCATTGGCTACCGTGGACATCAAGGTTGACCTTCCCGCGTCCAGCGCCAAGCCGGCGCCACGCCCGGAGAAGCCGATTTTTCTCAGCGTGAAGGCCGACCAGCGCCTGTTCCTGGGCGAAGAAGAAGTCAAGGCTGAAACCCTGGGGCCGGTGCTCGATGCCAAGACCCAAGGCAAAAAAGACACGACCATCTTCTTCCAGGCCGACAAGGGCGTGGATTACGGCGACCTGATGAGCGTGATGGACGCCTTGCGGGCAGCCGGCTACCTCAAGGTAGGCCTGGTCGGACTTGAGACGGCAGCCAAGAAATGATCACGACGCGCCACAAACTGACGCGTTATGGCAGCAGCCTCGCAGTCGTGCTGGGCGTGCACGCCGTCGCGATCATCATCGCGCTTAAATGGTCCGCGCCCCAGGCGATCCCGTTGCCTCCGGCCGCGATGGTCATCGACCTGGCGCCGCTGCCGGCGCCACCGCCGCCGCCTGCACCGCCCAAGGTCGTTGCGCCACCGCCACCACCGGTCGAAGAGCTGCCGCTGCCGAAGTTGGCAGAGGCGCCCAAGCCGACGATCCAGGTGCCTAAGCCGGTCAAGCCCAAACCCAAGCCACAACCGCCCAAGCCGGTGGAGAAAAAGCCCGAGCCGCCCAAGGAGAAACCTTCCGAGGAGCCACCGAGCGACACGCCGCCGAGCAACGCGCCTGCGCAGAAATCCGCCCAGCCCGCTCCCGGCCCGTCGGCGCAACAGCTTGCCGCCCAGGCCTCCTGGCAAAGCACCCTGCTGGCGCACCTGCAGAAGTACAAGAAGTACCCGCCGGGCGCCCAGCAACGTGGCAAGGAAGGCATGAACCGCTTGCGCTTCGTGGTCGACGGCGAAGGCAATGTGCTGTCCTACGAGCTGGAGGGCCGCTCCGGCAACGCCGACCTGGATCGCGCCACGCTGGAGATGATCCGCAAGGCTCAGCCCCTGCCCAAACCACCGGCCGACCTGTTGAAAAACGGCAGTGTGGAGCTCGTCGCACCGTTCGTTTACAACATCGATAAACGTCGCCGCTAGCAGGGCAATGTGGAAGGGGGCTGGCTCCTTTCCACATTCAGCGGCAGCGAATCAGCAAAATTACCGACAGTCCTCGCTCAATCCCCAGCAAAGTTCTGATAACGTGCGTCTATCGATTGCAGCCGGTATGCTTGGCCCGCAACCTCATGGACGCCCGCTATGACTCTTACAGAATTACGCTACATCGTGACCCTCGCCCAAGAACAGCACTTCGGCCACGCGGCCGAGCGTTGCCACGTCAGCCAGCCGACGCTGTCGGTGGGCGTGAAAAAGCTCGAAGACGAACTCGGTGTGCTGATTTTCGAGCGCAGCAAGAGCGCCGTGCGCCTCACCCCGGTGGGCGAAGGCATCGTTGCCCAGGCCCAGAAGGTGCTGGAACAAGCGCAAAGCATTCGCGAGCTGGCCCAGGCCGGCAAGAACCAGCTGACCGCACCGCTCAAGGTCGGCGCCATCTACACCGTCGGCCCGTACCTGTTTCCCCATCTGATCCCGCAACTGCACCGCGTCGCGCCGCAGATGCCGCTGTATATCGAAGAAAACTTCACCCACGTGCTGCGCGACAAACTGCGCAACGGCGAGCTGGACGCGATCATCATCGCCTTGCCGTTCAACGAGGCGGACGTGCTGACCCTGCCGCTCTACGACGAGCCGTTCTACGTACTGATGCCCGCCTCGCACCCGTGGACCCAGAAGGAAACCATCGACGCCGGCCTGCTCAATGACAAGAGCCTGCTGCTGCTCGGCGAAGGCCACTGCTTCCGCGACCAAGTGCTGGAAGCCTGCCCGACCCTGACCAAAGGCAACGACGGCGCCAAGCACACCACGGTGGAATCCAGCTCCCTGGAGACTATTCGCCACATGGTCGCGTCCGGCCTGGGTATTTCGATCCTGCCGTTGTCGGCGGTAGACAGCCATCACTACGCCCCCGGCGTAATCGAAGTGCGCCCACTTACGCCGCCGGTGCCCTTCCGTACCGTGGCAATCGCCTGGCGCGCCAGCTTTCCACGGCCAAAAGCCATCGAGATCCTCGCCGACTCGATCCGCCTGTGCTCGGTGGCCAAACCGTCTGCTGCGAGCTGAGTAACGGTATGACTGAGCTGTCGCAGGTGCCGGTGACGGCACTCAAGGGTGTCGGTGAGGCCATGGCCGAGAAACTCGCCAAGGTCGGCCTGGAAAACCTTCAGGACGTGCTGTTCCACCTGCCGCTGCGCTATCAGGATCGCACCCGCGTCGTGCCCATCGGCCACTTGCGTCCCGGCCAGGACGCGGTGATCGAAGGCACCGTCAGCGGCGCCGACGTGGTGATGGGCAAGCGCCGCAGCCTGGTGGTGCGCCTGCAGGACGGCACCGGTGGCCTGAGTCTGCGCTTCTACCATTTCAGCAATGCGCAGAAAGAAGGCCTCAAGCGCGGCACCCGCGTGCGTTGCTACGGCGAAGCGCGTCCGGGGGCCTCGGGCCTGGAGATCTACCACCCGGAGTACCGCGCCATTACCGGCGATGAACCGCCGCCGGTGGACACCACCCTCACGCCAATCTACCCACTGACCGAAGGCCTCACCCAGCAACGCCTGCGCCAGTTGTGCATGCAAACCCTGACGATGCTCGGCCCGCAAAGCCTGCCCGACTGGTTGCCGCTGGAGCTGGCCCGCGATTATCAACTGGCGCCTCTGGCGGATGCGATTCGCTACCTGCATCACCCACCGGCCGACGCCGATGTCGACGAACTCGCCCTCGGCCATCACTGGGCGCAGCATCGCCTGGCCTTCGAAGAACTGCTGACCCATCAACTGTCCCAGCAGCGCCTGCGCGAAAGCATGCGCTCGCTGCGCGCACCGGCGATGCCCAAAGCCACGCGCCTGCCCGCGCAATACCTGGCCAACCTGGGCTTCGCACCGACCGGCGCGCAGCAACGCGTCGGCAACGAAATCGCCTACGACCTCAGCCAGCAGGAACCGATGCTGCGCCTGATCCAGGGCGATGTGGGCGCGGGCAAGACCGTGGTCGCCGCCCTCGCCGCCTTGCAGGCCCTGGAAGCCGGTTATCAGGTCGCGTTGATGGCGCCCACGGAAATTCTCGCTGAGCAACACTTCATCACCTTCAAACGCTGGCTCGAGCCGCTGGGCCTGGAAGTCGCGTGGCTGGCCGGCAAGCTCAAGGGCAAGACGCGCGCAGCGGCGCTGGAGCAGATTGCCGGCGGCGCACCGATGGTGGTGGGCACCCATGCGCTGTTCCAGGATGAAGTGCAGTTCAAGAACCTGGCCCTGGTGATCATCGACGAACAGCACCGCTTCGGCGTGCAACAGCGCCTGGCCCTGCGCCAGAAAGGCGTGGGTGGGCGCATGAACCCGCACCAGCTGATCATGACCGCCACGCCCATCCCACGCACCCTGGCGATGAGTGCCTACGCCGACCTCGACACCTCGATCCTCGACGAACTGCCCCCCGGCCGTACGCCGGTCAACACCGTGCTGGTCACCGACACGCGCCGCGTCGAAGTGATCGAACGCGTGCGCGGCGCCTGCGCCGAAGGCCGCCAGGCGTACTGGGTGTGTACGCTGATCGAAGAGTCCGAGGAGCTGACCTGCCAGGCTGCCGAAACCACCTATGAAGACCTCACCAGTGCCCTCGGCGAGCTCAAGGTCGGGCTGATCCACGGCCGTATGAAACCTGCCGAAAAAGCCGCAGTGATGGCCGAGTTCAAGGCCGGTAACCTGCAATTGCTCGTGGCCACTACCGTGATCGAAGTCGGCGTGGACGTGCCCAACGCCAGCCTGATGATCATCGAGAACCCCGAACGCCTGGGCCTGGCCCAACTGCATCAATTGCGCGGCCGCGTCGGCCGAGGCAGCGCCGCCAGCCATTGCGTGCTGCTGTATCACCCGCCGCTGTCGCAGATCGGCCGCCAACGGCTGGGCATCATGCGCGAAACCAACGACGGCTTTGTCATCGCCGAAAAAGACCTCGAGCTGCGCGGCCCGGGAGAAATGCTCGGTACCCGCCAAACCGGTTTGCTGCAATTCAAGGTCGCCGACCTGATGCGCGACGCTGACCTGTTGCCCGCAGTGCGCGATGCGGCGCAGGCGCTGCTGGAACGCTGGCCTGAGCATGTCAGCCCGCTGCT
Organism: Pseudomonas sp. R2-37-08W; assembly: GCF_003851705.1. NCBI lineage: Bacteria > Pseudomonadati > Pseudomonadota > Gammaproteobacteria > Pseudomonadales > Pseudomonadaceae > Pseudomonas > Pseudomonas sp. R2-37-08W. The sequence continues at coordinate 5,673,736 of NZ_CP027728.1, forward strand.
CAACCGCTGGCTGCGGCACGGGCAGCAATACGGCCAAGTGTGACAGCCGACTCACTTATCCGACCTACACCTCTACCAAGCTGGTTATACTCCAATGAATGAAAAAAATTGGATCAGGCCATGTCAGAAGTTGCCCTCGCTACCGCCCCACTGACCGCCCCGCCGGTCATTCGGGCGTTGCTCGCAAAGCTCGCCATCCCCTACACGGAAGTCGCCGAACAGACGGGCCTGAACCCTGCGCGAAAGGTCCAGGCGGTACTGCTCGAAGATGCCGTTGGCGCGCTCATGGTGCTGTTCCCCCAAAGCCAGTTGCTTGACCTCAACCGCCTTACCGAGCTCACCGGGCGCCGCCTCACCGCTGTGGCGCCGGAGCGCGTCGAGCGCATGCTGGGCAAGCATGAGCTGAACCTGCTGCCGGGCCTGCCGCCGCTCACCAGTTCGCCGTGCCTGTATGAAGGCAGCCTGCTCAACGAGCCGAGTCTATTGGTGCATTCGGGTGAAGCCGGGTTGCTGCTGGAAATCGCCAGCGAGCACTTCAAGACCATGCTGACCAAGGCCAGTGCGGCTCAGTTCGGCGAGCCCCTGAGCAACATTCGCCCCAACCTCGACCGCCCCAATGATGACCGTGAGGAAATCACCCAGGCGATGCAGGCATTCACTGCCCGCCGTATTCAGCAACGCCTGGAAGCGACCATCGAGATTCCGCCGCTGGCCGACACCGCGCAGAAGATCATCAAGCTGCGCGTCGACCCCAACGCCACCATCGACGACATCACCGGCGTGGTGGAAACCGACCCAGCCCTGGCCGCCCAGGTGGTGAGTTGGGCGGCGTCGCCCTACTACGCTTCGCCGGGCAAGATCCGCTCGGTGGAAGACGCCATCGTGCGCGTGCTGGGCTTCGATCTGGTGATCAACCTGGCGCTGGGCCTGGCCCTGGGTAAAACCCTGAGCCTGCCCAAGGACCGCCCGCATCCGTCCACGCCGTACTGGCACCAGTCGATCTACACCGCCGCCGTGATCGAAGGCCTGACCCGCGCCATGCCCCGCGCCCAGCGCCCGGAAGCCGGCCTGACCTACCTGGCAGGGTTGCTGCACAACTTTGGTTACCTGCTGCTGGCCCATGTGTTCCCGCCGCACTTTTCGCTGATCTGCCGCCACCTGGAGGTCAACCCGCACCTGTGCCACAGCTACGTGGAACAACACCTGCTGGGCATCAGCCGCGAGCAGATCGGCGCCTGGCTGATGCGTTACTGGGACATGCCGGACGAACTGTCCACCGCCCTGCGCTTCCAGCACGACCCGAGCTATGACGGGCAGTACGCCGAATACCCGAACCTGGTGTGCCTGGCCGTGCGCCTGTTGCGCAGCCGGGGAATCGGTTCCGGGCCGGATGAAACCATCCCGGATGCACTGCTCGAGCGTCTGGGCTTGAGCCGGGAAAAGGCTGAAGACGTGGTTGGCAAGGTGCTGGATGCCGAAGTGTTGTTGCGCGAACTGGCCTCGCAGTTCAGCCAGCACTGAATCTGTCGACAGTCACACTGCTATCGGGGGCAAGCCCCCTCCCACACTTAACCGAGTTCCAGCTGTGGAATGCCGCCGAATGTGGGAGGGGGCTTGCCCCCGATGAATCCACCTCGGTTTAACTGAACGCTTACTTCTTTTTCTTCGGCTTGGCTGGCGCAAAGCCAAACAACTGTCCGTTCGGCTAGAAACAGAAACGTCTTACAAGGCGTTGAGGTTGCCGCTAGGACACTCAATCTCTAGTCTCAGTGCACCGTTGCACAATCAGCGGTCGGGCGTCGCGGCCCGTATTTCTTCAGACGCAAAAGCGTCATCGTGTCCTTTCAGTTGGCGCTTTTTTGTCGTCTACTGTGCGGCGCTATGGCGGCTGTGCGCGGGATACCTTCGGGTATGCCGATGTTCTGGAGAGTCGGTCCGCGAACCTGCGTACAGCTGCCACCCCCATCGCGTCGCGGCGATCAATGGCAGCTCCTTTAATATCTCCGGAGTTTCACCATGATCAAACCCACCCCAAATCCCCCAATCGATCCAGCACCTAGCGTGCTATTCACCGTGAAAGACGGCATCCCCACGCAAGACCTACTGGTCAACCTCAGCGAAACACTGGCCTCGGCCAATGCGTTGAGTTGCGACCTGGCCTTTGACCTTGAAGGGCCGAAACGAGAGGAACTGCTGGGCGTTACGCAGTTAATCGAACTGGCACAGTTGCTGGCTGATCGAGTACTCACTGTCTCGGGGCAAGTAAACCCATGAGATGTCGGGCAGTACGCCGAATACCCGAACCTGGTGTGCCTGGCCGTGCGCCGGGAAAAGGCTGAGGAAGTAGTCTGCAAAGTACTCGATGCGCAAGTGCTGTTGCGGGAGCTGGCATCGCAGTTCAACCAGCACTGAATCTGTCGACTGTCAGGCCGCTATCGGGGGCAAGCCCCCTCCCACACTTAACCGGGTTCCAGCCTTGGAATGCGGTCGAATGTGAGAGGGGGCTTGCCCCCGATGAATCCACCTCGGTTTAACTGAATGCCTACTTCTTTTTCTTCGGCTTCAAATACTTGGTCAACCCCTGGAACCAGATCACCAGCGCCGGGTTGCCCTTGATCTGGATCGACTTGTCCTGAATCCCCGTCATGAACGCCAGTTGCTTGTTCTTCGCCTGCATCGTGGCGAAGCCGTAGGCGGCGTCTTTGAAGGCAATCGCAAACGCCGGCTCAGGGTGTACACCCGAGCGGCTGGTGATGCGCTGGTCTTTGACGATGAAGTGGCGGGCAACCTTGCCGTCGAGGGTCTGCAACTGGAAGGCCAGGTCTTTGTCACCTAGCTGCTGCTGGAAGGCGGGGTTGGTGCGGCTGGCTTTGCCCATCATCAGGCCCAGCACCCACAGGAGAAGACGAAATTTCATGCACACGGCCTCGGTGTAATTATTGAGTGGCCGCAGCAGTGTAACGATTCGCAAATAGAACGCCACCGATCTCGCGCTTTAGTGGGAGATCGGTTGACGTTTAACGCTTATAGCAACAGGTTACTTAAACGTTAGGGCAAGGAACCGGCGCCCAGTCGGCCAGGTTTGGATCGCGGCAGCTGCCTTCGAGCTGAGCCTTGCCGGAGCTGGCGACCTGCTTGCTTTCAGCCTGCTTGGCCTGAACGGTCTGGATGCTCTTCTCGGTGGTCACCGCTTCTTTCGGCACGGTCGGGAGCACGGGTTTCTTGGCCGGCTTCACGGCTTTCTTGCCTTTGGCCGGAGTGACCACAGGCGTGGTGTCGGCGGTGGCCACGGTCACCACGTCGCTACGCTGCACGCCAACCTGCTGCAGGTCTTTCTCATAGGCCTGGGTGTAGTTGCTGAGGTCTTCGCTGGCTTTGCCGTTGACTGCAACGATCAGGTCATTGGACTCCTTCAGGCCCGCAACGATTTCCGCCAGGCGCTTGCGGCCCTCGGTGTCGTTGACGGTCTTGGCCTTGCGGTCTGCGACCAGCTTGGTGAATGCGCTCTGGTAGCACTGTTGCGACGCCTTGGCATAGGCGGTGCTGCGGTCGATGTCCGAGGCGCTTTTGTTGAAGTCGGTGGAGTAGGAAGCGATGCGCTGGTTGTCATCGCTGATCTGCTTCTGACGCTCGGTGTAGTAACCCGCCGCGCCACCCGCCAGGGCGCCGCCCGCTGCGCCGATAGCGGCGTTACGGCCGCGCTTTTCCTTGTCGCCGGTCAGGGCGCCCAGCAAGGCACCGCCGGCCGCGCCGATGGCTGCGCCGGTCACCACCGACTTGGTCATGTTCGAATCGGTAGCACGCAGGTGCTGCACCGGCTCGTAGCAGTTGGGGTAGTACTCAACCTTGGTGCTCGACGCGACCTTGGACGCAGGCGACGTTGCGCAACCGGTCAACACGGTGCTGAAACCGGCCGCAATCAGCAGCAGGTGACGCTTGGAAACCGTCTTACGGGAAAAAAGCATAGGTGTGATCTCTATTAAGTTTGACTTGCCCAGCACGGCCCACCGCCGCCTGAGTCCCTTCCAAGCTCGCTAGACAGCCAACGATCAAGACCGCTGACCGCTCGCTGCGAGCAATTCCTTCAAGATCGTCGCCGGGTCGGCCCGCTGTTGCTTGCGGTAGTTGCCGACATGGCGAACGAACAGTGTCGCGCGCGTCACCAGGCTCTTGCCGAGCACCGGCTTGCGGTCCAACTCTTCCTTGATTCGTTGAAACTGGGCCTGGATCACCGCATCGGTATAGCGCGTGCCGGTAGCCAGGTTGTCGATGTAGATCGCCACGGCGCCGTCCAGCGCGCTGCGCCCATTGGCGATGGCCATGTCGAACAGCTGCGCGCTGGCCTGGTCTTTGTTATCCACGGCCTGCTGGCGACTCTTCTGCAGGTTGGCCAGGCGGATGTTGTAGTTGCTGATGGTCTCGGCCACCAACGCAGCGGACTGGATCAGGTTGCCTGCCGCTTCCTCGCGCTGCTGGGCGATCAGCGAAACGTTGCGCTTGAGCTCTTCGTTGACCAGCCCCAGTTCGGCTTGCAGCTTGGGGTCGACGCTGGCGGCGATGATGCTGTCCAGGCGCTTGGTCGGGTCCTGGGCGTCGTCGATGGCGTCGGTCAACGACGCCAGGCGGCCTTCTTTCTGCCACTGCGCAAACAGCTCCTTGTAGCGCGAGCGCGGCGCCGACAGCGCGCCAATCGCCACGCGAAACCCGGTGGTCTCGTTGCTTTGCTCGGTGCCATCGGCGGCAAACAGCGGGTACTCACGGCGCATGCCGGTGAACAAGGTGCCTTCGCCCTCCAGGTAATTGCCGCCCTTGACCACGAAGCCGCCATAGGTGCCCTGGCGGCGCCCGGCGTGCACCAGTTGGAAGGATTCCTGGACCATTTCCGCAGCGTTGCCGATCACATCGAACATCCCGATCGGGTTGGGCAGCTTGGTGCCGATAGGCATCAGCCGTGCCGCCTGGCCGGTGCCGCCGGCGACCTGGTTGAACACCGCGTAATCGCTCAGTGGCCCGTCGTTTTCACTGCCCTCGACGCGGCGCGGAAACAGACGGCCTTCCAGGTCCTGGCGACTCACTGCCTGGCCACCGCGCGCGGCGAATTCCCATTCCACTTCGGTGGGCAAGCGCACAAAGCCCAGGCCGCCGTCTTCGGCCGAGGCCCCGCGCCCACTCACCGGCAGCAACTCGCGGTGGTATTTCATCAGCCAGGCGCTGTACACCGCCGAGAAGCGCTCGGCTTCAAAGCGCGACAGTTTCACTTTGGGCAAGCGCCCGGCCATACCCTCAGGCGCATCACAGGCCGGCGCCGGCTCGCCGCTGGCCAGCGACTGCGCCTGGGACATCACTTGGGCGTACTGGCGGGCGGTCACTTCGTACTTGCCGATGAAGTACAGCATGGGCTTGAGCGGGGTCTTGGCGTCGGTCTTCGGCATCAGCGGCGCGATGACGGTGTTCCAGTCCTTGGGCAGATCCTTGAGGGTGAACTGACCGTTGATGAAGTCGCGCCGGTAACCGGAGATAAACGATTGCTGGTAGCCTGCCTCGCCTTCGGCAAAGGGATAGCCGAGGCTCACCTCACGGTCGTCGAGGGTGCCCTGGGCCAGCACATAGGCGTAGCGGAACACCATATTGCCGTCGCATGGCAGCGGCAGGCTCACGTCGTCCGGCAACGGCTTGGGGTTGTCGAGCTTGTCGCTTGCCTCATCGGCCCAGGCCAGCGAGGCCAGGCTCAGCGCCACACAGGCGCCCAGTAACTTAAACATCTCTGATTCCTTCAGAAGCCTGGATACGCGCCACTCGCCAACCGCCACATGCCGCCGCCACGGCGCTGACGCCGAGCACAGCCGCCAGGGCCAAGCCGTAGTGACGCGCCAACAGATGGCTGGCGTATTCGCCCGGCACCTGCACGAATAATCGGTTCAAACCCGCCTCGGCCAGGCCATACAGCCCGGCACTGAGCACGGCGGCAAAACTTGCGCTGTACAGCGCCTGCATCACGACGAACAGCAACAGCGCACCGGTGGAAAAGCCCAGCAAGCGCAACACCGACAACTCCCGACGCTTACGCGCCACCGCCGCCAACGCCCCGGCGAAGGTCGCCGCAAACGCACCGGCCAATGCCAACCCGCAGATGATCCAGAATACGAGCGACAGATTGCGACTCAACGACTGCACCTGGGCGATGGTTTGCGCCTGGGTCGACACCAGCACGTTCTGCCCGGCGAAATACAGCCGCAGCCGTTCCACATCGCTGAGCGTGCGCGCATACAAACGAAACGCCGGGTACATCCGCTGCTCGCCCACACCCGCCGCCTCACCTTCCCATTGCAACGCCGGCACAGCGCGGCCATCGCGATAATCTTCCACCGCCTCCAGCAACGCCAGGTCAGCAAACAGCCCGTCACGGGCGAAGGCTTCCAACGGCAATACTGCCTGCACCTGCACCCGCGTGCGCTGCGCCTCGACGCGCCCTGCCAGTTGCCGCGCAAAGCGGGGCTCCAGCCAGTCGCCGGGCCGCGCCGCGAGCTTCTCGGCGGCGGTATGGCTGAGCACGATCTGGTCCAGGCCCTTCGGCATCGGCAAGCCAGCCAACAACGGGTCGCCCGCAGCGGTCGGCAGCATCTCCAATACCACTGCGCCCACCTGCGCGGTCGCCGCAATCTGCCGCGTACGCGGGATGGCAAACGCCACATCACTACGCTGGGCAAGCTGCTCGACAAGGGCGCTGCTGAATCGACCGCCGCCCAACGGAATAATTTCACGGGTGGCGGGGTCGGTCTCCAAGCGTTGGGTCAAACTGCTAACCAGTCCAAACTTCAGGCCAAATAACACCAGCAATGGCGCGATGACCGCCACCAGCGCCAGCACCGAACAGGCCGACAGCCACGCATCGTTGCGATAGTCCTGCCAAGCGAGCGACGAGACCAGGCCGATGCGCATCAGCACGCCTCCCCAAGCGTCGCCGTGACGCCGCCGTCCGCATCGCGACGGCAGCCGATGCGGCGCACTTGCAAACCACTGGCGCGGGCCAAGGGTTCATCATGGGTGGCAATCACACAGGCGGCGCGGTGTTCACGGGCCTGGGCCAGCAGCGCCTGCATCACGCGCTCGGCATTGAGCGGGTCGAGGGATGCGGTCGGCTCATCGGCCAGCACCAATTGCGGCGTATGGGCCAAGGCGCGGGCACAGCTCACGCGCTGGCGCTGGCCCACCGACAACGCGGCCGGACGCTTGTCCAACTGGTCACTGATTTCCAGCTGCTCGGCCAGGCGCGCCACGCTGCCGTCGTCCTTTAACCCCAGCAACTGGCGGGACAAGGCGATATTGCCGCGCACATCGAGGAACCCCAGCAGCCCGCCGGTCTGCAGCACATAGCCCAAATGCCGGCTGCGCATCTGGGCCAAGGTGGTTTGGCTGTCTGCGCGCCAAAGCCCGCCGATGTCGAACTGGTTGAACTCAAACTGGCCGATCCGATCCGGCGCCAACACCAGCGCCAACATATCCAGCAAGGTGCTCTTGCCGCAGCCGCTGGGCCCGACAATCGCCAGTTGTTCACCTGCGCGCAGCTGCAGCGCCGGAATCACCAGGCTATAGCGCTGGCTGCCGACGCCCCGGCTCTTGTGCACCGCGTTCAGGCTCAGCATCACGGCAGCGTCGACAACGGCACGCGGTACAACGCATCGCCCGGTTCGGCATCGCCGAAACGCACCCAATTGGCCAGGTCATTGTGGAAGGTCTCGTAGAGGCGGATTTTCGAATCCAGCTCGTCGATAAAGTCTTCCTGCTCGGCCACGCTCAATGACAACCACAGGTCCTGGGTCATGTTCAGCGACTTGCTGCGATACGGCAGGCCTTCCAGGTATTCGCCCAGCAGGCCGCCGTCGGCCAGGTTGCCGCCCTTGCGCAGGGCTTGCGGGTCGCGGCTCATATAGGCCGAGGCGCTGGCGATTTCCTGGAAGAAGTCCTTGGGTGAGCTTTGGGTTTTGCGCGCCGCATCGACGATCAGTTTCAGCGACTGCTGCAGGTCGTTCAATTGCAGCTTGGTCAGCATCACGCACACCTGGAACGCCGGCAGCGCCGGGTTGGTCAGGTCGCGGTCGGCAGTCCAGGCGCTGACCAGCTGGGGCGCCTGGCTCGCGGTTTTGCGACCAAGGAAATCCATGTGCATCGCATAACCGACCGCGGCGGATTTATCCGCCAGGCTCGGCGTGGCACTGAGCAGCGGCACCGGCTGCGGCGTGTTGCTGCGCACCTGATGCACGAGGTTGGCGAACACCGTGCCAATCTCGTCGACGCGCTCACCGAGCTTGTGCACGTCACCACCGGGCACCGGCGTGTACAGGTCGCCGATTCGTGGGTTGGCGTCGGCGGTCAGGATGCGGTACTGGCTTTCGGCGCCGGCATGGGTTTTCTTGCCGGCGTCGGTGCGCAGATGCAGCGCGTAGATTTTGATCTGCTTGCCCAACGCCGCCTGGCGCACTTCGGCTTCGTTCATCTGGGTGGCGGCGAACGGGTCGTTCTTGCGCAACGCACCGGCATCGGAGACCAGCAGGATGATGCGCCCGCCGTAGCCGGACCAATCCATGCCGTCCACCGCCTGCATCACCCCGGCAAACGCGTCTTCGTTGAACGAATGGCTGGACACCGTCGAGGCCTTGACCTGCCGCGCCATGTCGAGAAAGCGTTGCGGATCGCGGCCCTGGTCGAGGGTGATCAGGGTCTTGGCCACGTATTCCAGGCCGGGGGTTTTCTTGATGCTGTTGCGAAAGCCCACCAGGCCGAAGCTGACACTGTCCAGCTCGCCGCGCTCGGCAATACGGGTTTGCAGCTCGTGTACTACGTCGCGCACTTGATCGATATACGGCTGCATCGACACGGTGGTATCGACCACCAGCACCACCGCCGTGCGGAAGGCGTCGGCATTGGCACTGGTCACAGGCGTCGCCGGCTTGGCGACCGCGCTGCTGCCAGGGTCGATGGAGGCGACATTGAGCAGCTGCACCGGCTGGCCGTTTTCGTCGAAGCTCTCTTTGGCATCGAAGATCGGCAACAGGTAGAACTGGTTCTGCGGTACCGCGCTGGCGGTGGGCTCCAGGGCCAGCACTTGCTGATTGTCTTCGCGGTTGTTCTGCGCCTTGGCTAACACAGCTTTCGCCGCAGCCGGATCGGCCAGCAGTTTTTCCACCTCAGCGGACTGGCGCAGGAACATCACCGGCGCCCGGCCTGAGCGCTCGGTGAATTTGAGCACCAGGCTTTGCTTCCAGTCACTGACCTGCGAGGCCGGCAACCAACCCTCACTGCGACCGTCGGTGGCCGCGCCGACGCGCACCCAGGGGCTGCCGTCGACCTCTTTGCGCTGGTACACATAAAGCACGGAAAACGCCGGCAAGACTTTGCCCGGTGCACTGCCCGCATCGGCAGACAGTTTGGCGCCGGGCTTGCTGAGCACGCGCTGGAACAGGGTTTTCTTGCCCGCCATCAGCAACGGCCGTTGACCACCGTCCACTTCAGCGACGGCTGCGGGCGGCGTCACCTTGGGAACTACGGCAGCTGGTGGTTGGGCAGGCTCATCGCTACTGCTCAACCACCAATAGCTGGCACCACCAATGGCCAGTGCCACCGCAACCGCCACGGCGGCCAATGCCAACACCGGCCCACGGCGCTGTTCGGACGGGGCATTGTGCTGCGTTGGCGTCACGACCGGTTGGCGCACTATCGGCTGCGGCTGTGGTTTGTCGGTGGGTATGTCGACGGTGACAGGCGTAATGCCCGCCAGGTCAAAACTCAGTGGAATCGGCAGCGGCCGCACCAAGGTGGCCTCCGGCGACTCCGCCGGCAGGTTGTCCAGGGCCCGCAGTAATGCATCGGCATCCGCGAAACGCTCCGCCGGGTCCTTGGCCAACAACTTGCGCAGCACCTCCTGGTAACGGCCGTGGTGCACCGGCAATTCCGGCAACGGCTCAGTCAGGTGTGCGAGGGCCGTGGAAAGCGCATCGGTTCCACGGTAAGGCAGCTCGCCGACCAGAATCTCGTAGAGCACCACGCCCAGCGCATACAGGTCGGCGCGACCGTCGATCTCCTGGCCGCGCGCCTGTTCCGGGCTCATGTAGCTGGGCGTGCCCACGGCAAAGCCGGCCTGGGTGAATTGGGTGCGGTCGTCCAGGGACTTGGCGATGCCGAAGTCCGACAACACCGCCGTGCCATCGGCGCGGAACAGAATGTTCGCCGGCTTCACGTCGCGGTGCACCAGGCCCTGGGCATGGGCATAACCCAGCGCCGAGGCGATCTGGCGGATCAGCGTCACGCCCTGCTCCGGGGTCAGCCCGGCGGCGATGCGCTCCTTGAGCGTGCCGTTGGGCAGGTATTCCATGGCCATGTAGTACAGCTCATCGACATTACCGATGTCATGGATGGTCACCGTGTGCGGGTGCGACAAGCGCGCCAGGGTCTTGCCTTCGCGCAGGAAGCGCTCGCAGAAGCTCGGGTCAGCCGCCAGCGCCGCCGCCATTACCTTCAACGCCACCTTGCGCTCCAGCGAACGCTGGGTCGCCAGGTACACGTTGGCCATGGCGCCTTCGCCGATCTCGCCCTCGATGTCATAGCCGGGGATGACGATGTTCATGGCGACACCTTCACGACGATGGTGGTGATGTTGTCCGGTGCACCGCGATTAAGCCCCAGGTGCACCAGGCTGCGCACGATTTCATCCGGCGCGTCGTGGCCGAGGACTTCACGGATTTCGTGGTCCTCGACGGTCTTGGTGAGGCCGTCGCTGCACAGCAGGAAGCTGTCGCCGGGGGCGATCAGCAGATCGACCGCCGCCACGTCCAGTTGCGCTTCCACGCCCACCGCACGGGTCACGATATTGGCGCGCGGGTGCACACGGGCATCGGCTTCGCTGAGCAGGCCGCTGTCTTGCAGGTCCTGCACGTAGCTGTGGTCGCGGGAGATGCTTTCCAACTCGCCGTCGCGCAGGCGGTACAGGCGGCTGTCACCGGCCCACAGGCACACCCCGCGCAAGCCGCGCGCCGCCAGCACCACGACGGTGCTGCCCATCATGGTCACACCACGGTTGGCGGTTTCTTCACGGACCGCCGCATTGATGCGGATCAGGTCGTTGCGCAAGGCCGCCGCGTATTCTTCAAGGGAGCGCCCCACCGGCACATTGCGCAGACTGTCGACAATCAGGCTGCTGACATAATCCCCCGCCGCGTGGCCGCCCATGCCATCGGCCACCACCCACAAACGGTTTTGCGGCAGGTCCAGGCACGCGTCTTCGTTGACCTGGCGCACCATGCCCACATGGCTTTTGCTCGCCGATTGATACGTCGCCCCCATCTACACCACACCTTCTTGTCCGAGCAAAAACTGCGCAAAATCGCGGGCGGCAGGCAAGCCCTGACACCGTAATAAACCGGGGGAAATACGCTGCGAACCCCGTCCCCACCAGAGGCTGGCCCCTTCGCAGGCCTGTTCGGCGAGCGCCGTCATGCGCCCGTGGGGCACGCTGGCGGCCACGCGTTGCAGGCCGGCGAAACGGCTGTCGAGCGCACGCGGCTCGGTGGCCGGCACGCCCAGGCGGTCGAGGCCATCGTTGAACCCTTCGAACGTCGCGCCCGCGTCCAGAGTGCTGAGCAGCAGCTCTTCGGTCTGTTCGAACCAGGCATCCGGCCCGCCCACCAGCGCAGCGGGGTTGGTGTCGTGATCAAGCACCGCCACCACCGCCAGCGGAAAATAACGCCCGACCCGATCGATACTCGGCATCACCACACCCGCCGCCGCGTCCGGCCCGCACACGCCTGGCGCGAGTACGAAGCGCCACAGCGGGCTGACCAGATAAGCGTTGAGCCACTCAGCGCCCAGGCTGTTCTGGCTGGCGAGCAAACCCGCCGCCAGCCAGCTGTCCCATGGGCCGATAAAACTCTGGGGCAAGGCGCGGCTGACGAAATCACCGCGGCTGGCCAACTTGCCGTAGAAACCCAGCGTGGTCATAGCCGCTCCGGCAGGCTGAAGCCGCTGAGCACACGGCTCTTGAACGGGTTGAAGGCGCTATTGGCGCGCAGCTCGTAGGCGATGCTCGCGCCGTCGACCCGCAGGCGCAGGTTGAAGCGGTCCGGCGAGTTGCCGGCGGTCAGGTCCGATTGTTCCAGCAGGCGGAACCAGGCCCAGGGGCCGTCGAGGGTCACGCCGGAGCGCCCGCTGGCCGATGGAGGCATGATCGAGATACGCACCACACCACTGCTGCCGGGGTTGGGCCATTGCATCGCCACCGGCCGGCTCGGGCCGTGGTCGTAGCTCAGTTGCTGGCCGTCGAGATCAAGCAGGAACTGGGTGATGGTCGGGTCCATCGACACCGGCTTGAGTTCGAAGCGCACGATGGGCTGGGTGCCCCCCGATCTGAAGAACGCGTCACGGATCGTCGCCGCGCGCTGGAAGGTTTGCAGCACGCCCGGCGCGATGCCGAGCTTCTGCGCCGCGCCCGGCTGCCAGCGCCAGGTCTGGGCCGAGGTGTCGACATAGGGCTGCAGGTATTTGCGAAAGTAGTTATCCATCACCCCGCCGACGCCGAAGAACTGGCCGAAGTCATCCAGGGTCGCGTCCCGCGCACTGCCTGGCGACATCGGGTAGCGCCCGGCCAGGGACTGGCGATACACGTTGACCACTTCGCTGACCCAGGCCGCGTTCAGCTGGTTGCGCACGCCGCCCATCATGCTGTTGGTGGTGGAATTGACCACCGACTTGACCATGCCCTGCACCAGCGCAGGCTGGCGCTCGGCGTTCAGGCTGACCCGCGTGGCCGCCGCTGCCGCCTGGTTCTTTGCCTCGCCCAGCAAGGCATCGCCGCTGGCACCAACCATGGCGCTGACCTGCACATACAGCGCGTTCATGTCCGACAGCAGGCCGTCGATCGCCGCCGGCTCGCCCTCGTTTTTGCTGACGATGCTGTTGAGTTCGGCAAAGTGCGCGGTGACCGGATCATCCGCAGCCGCAGGCGCATTGGCACTCGCTTGCTCCTGGCCGAGCAGGCTGCCCAGGCGCTCCTTGAGCTTGTCGACACCGCCCTCCACCGGCACGCCCTTGGCGGCCAATTGGCGCTCTTCGGCTTGCAGGTCGGTCTCCCTGGCCACCGCCACCAGCAGCTTTTTCAGCGGCGAGGTCGGCCCCGAGATCACGCGCAGCACATCGGCCGCCTGGGCCACGCTGGTGATCGGCACAAAGTCGATGTCCGCCAGCAACGCATCCCATTGGCGCTGGTAATCCTGGAAGTACAAGCGGCGCACATCGGCGGCCAGGCTCACCACGTTCTGTTGATCGGCCTGTGCCTGGCCGAGCACCCATTGTTCTTCAGCCAGGGTACCGGTCTGGTTCAGGCTGCTCAGCAAAAACCCCTGGCGATAGCCCTTGGCGGTGAAAAACCCGCTCAGCGGTTCGCCCAATGGCTTGCCGCTCTTGCGGCTGAACACCAGCGCGGCATCGCGACCGGCCGCTTCGTTGAGGCGAAAGTCCGGGATGCCGTCGGGCAGTTTCTGGCGCTTGACCCGGTCGTAGACGCGCTGGGCCACCGGCAGTTGTCGCAGTTGACGGCGCAGGTCATCGATCAGGCGTGGGTCAAGGCGCGCATTCGGTGGGTGGCGGTCAAACAGTGCCTGCAAATGCCCGGTCAACGCCTGGCGCTGATCGGCAGGCAGGTCACGTGGCAGGTTGCGGTCCCAGTCGAGGGCGATCCAGGCCTTGATAAAGTCTGGGTCGTAGTGCTCGCTGTCGGCCAGCATCAGGTAGGCCTTGAGGCCTTCGTAGAGAAAGTCCGAGTTGCCGCCGCCGTGCAATTGTTCTTCGATGCGCGTGACCAGGCGCGGCGCGAACACCGCGATCAGCAACTTGCGATAGACGCTCGCGGACTCGGCTTCGAGCATGTCGCCCTGGTACAGCCCCAGCCCTTCGGACCAGCTCGGCGAATCGCCTGCCAGGTTCTTCACCGCGTTGAGCAGCGGCAGCACGGCCAAGACTTCACGCTGCGCCGGGCTGAGGTTCTGCACGGCCTGGCCCAGGGGCGCGACCTTCTGATCGACCTGGGCGATATACGCCTGGTTGGCGCGATAACTCACCCACCACAGGCCGCTGACCACCACCACGGTGGCCACAGTGGCGGCCAGCACACCCCGGGCGATCCATTTGCGGCGGCGCTCGACTTTCGGGTTCACCCCCACCAGTCCACGCTCGGCGAAGGCCACGGCGGTGAACAGTTTTTCGATGAAGTAACTGCGCCCGGTGCCGCTCTGGCGCGCCAGGTGCTGACGGTCCAGGTTCATGCTCTGGGCCATGGCGCCGATCAGGCGGTCAATCGGGCTGCCTTCCTGGGTGCCGCTGGTGAAGTACACGCCGCGTAACAGCACGCGCTCTTCGAAGGCGTTGGGTTTGAACACCCCTTCGAGGAAGCTTTGCAGGCAGTCTTTCAGCGCACCGAATTGTTGCGGGAAGCCATAGATCAGGTCGCGGCGCGCCGGGTCGCGCTCTTGTTGCAGGCGTTCCACCAGGCGCTCGTTGAGGCGTTGCTCCAGGCCGACGAATTCGCTCTGCAGATGGGCCAGCGGGCTGTCGCTGTGTTTGCCGTCGTCCAGAGCAAAGGTCATGCCCCACACCTGGGCGCGGTCTTCCTTGCTCAGGTTGTCGAAGAACTCCATGAAGCCCGGCACCAGGTCGAGCTTGGTCAGCATCAGGTAGATCGGGAAGCGCACCCCCAGCTGGGTGTACAGCTCCTGGATACGCAAGCGAATCGCGGCCGCGTGGGCGGCGCGTTCGGCGTCGGTGCCGAGCAGCAGATCCGAGAGGCTGATGGCAATGAACGCGCCGTCGATGGGGCGGCGTGAACGCTGCTTTTTCAACAGGTCGAGAAAGCCCAGCCAGGCGGCCTTATCCACCGTGGAGTTGCTGTCCTGAGTGGTGTAGCGCCCGGCGGTGTCGAGCAAAACGGCCTGGTCGGTAAACCACCAGTCGCAGTTGCGCGTGCCGCCGACGCCGCGCACCGCACCGGCGCCCAACTGCGCAGCCAACGGGAAGTGCAGCCCGGAATTGACCAGCGCGGTGGTCTTGCCCGAACCCGGTGGGCCGATGATCACGTACCACGGCAGCTCATAGAGATTGCGGCGTTCGTCGCCACCCAGCTTGGCCTTCTTGAGCAGCGCCAAGGCCTCGTCCATGCGCTGGCGCAGGGTGCTGAGCTCTTCGGCGGTGGCGACGCTGTTGGGGTCGGCCGGGGTTTCTGCGGCCAGGCTGCGCATCACTTCGGCGGCCTGACGGCGCGCCTGGATGATGCGCAGCACGCGATAGGCGATCCACAGCGCAAACACCAGGATGATCAGCGCCCAGCGGCGCCCTTCCGGCACCAACACATCGAGCAACGGCCCGACGAACCAGATGATCAAGCCCAGGGCGATCAAACCCAGCACGGGGATCACCCAGCGAATCATGAAACTGAACAACGCCTTCACTCGACGCCCTCCGCCAATACGGTGATTTCAACCCGACGATTGCGGGCACGGCCTTCGGCCGTACTGTTGGTCGCCAACGGCTCGGTGTCGCTGCGGCCTTCGGCGCTGAAGCGCTCGGCCTGGCCGGTCTTGGCCGCAAGGATTTCCAGTACCGACTTGGCCCGCGCTTCGGACAGCGCCCAGTTCGACGGGAAGCGCAGCGTGGCAATCGGACGATTGTCGCTGTGACCGGTCACCCGTACCTGGCCCTTGACCTTGCGGACCGCGTCGGCGATACGCAGCATCAGCGGCTGGTAGTCATCGACGATGCTGGAGCTGGCGGATGCAAACAGTTCATCGCCACGAATTGTCACCACCGAGCGATCAACCTTGTCTTCCACGGCCACGCGGCCGGCCTTGATGTCTTCGGCCAGGAACCCGGCCAGACGCGGTCGTTCGATCACTTTTGGCTGCGCCACCGGACGGTCGATGGCCTGCACCGGGATCTCGCCCAGGGCATGGATATTCTTGAACACCGGTTCAGCCTGCGACGCCAGCAGCATGCGCAGGCCAAACAGCAACGCCAGCAGCAGCGCCAGGCCGATCGCCACGGCAATCCACGGCGGCATGAATTGCGCCAGGCGATCGCGGGCCACGGTCACGCCGCGCCAGTGCGGCGACAGCTCACGCTCGTGCTCGCCCCGCGCAGTGCGAATCGCGGCGGCGGTGCGCTCGCGCAAGGCTTCCAACTGGCTGCGCCCGTCGGTCATCACGCGGTAGCGGCCTTCGAACCCCAGGCACATGCACAGGTACAACAGCTCCAGCAGGTACAGGCGTTCCCGTGGGCTTTGCAGGCAGTGGTCCAGTAATTGGAAGACCTTTTCGCCGCCCCAGGCTTCGTTGTGTACGGTGATCAGCAAGCTCTGTTTGCCCCAATCGCTGGTGCTGCCCCAGGGCGTGCTCAACACGGCTTCATCGAGGGCGGTGCACAGCGCGTAACGGGCCAGCAGCACTTCGTTACGCGCCACACCGGCGGCTTCGGCGCGCTCTTCGAATTGGCGCAGATAGGCCAACAACTGCGCGCGCAGGCTGGCTGGCGCCGGGTGCGCGATGGTGTTGCGCAACCGCGTCAGCAAGGCCAGCAGCGGGCCGGCGGCGCTTTCCAGCGGGTTCAGGCCCTGGCTTTTGCCGGTGAGCATCGGTGCGGCCGGCATCGACAAGGGCGCCGGCTCCGCACGCGCAGGTTCCGGCGCACGGCCGCCTGGGCGCGGCATGAACTGAGTGCGGTCATCATCATTGGGATGCATCGCGGTTTATCCTCGGATCGCCCAGAAGGCCAGGTTCAAGCCCGGGAACTGCCCGGCGATGTGGAAGGCGAAACCGCCGGAATTGCTCAACTGCTGCCAGTGCTCGCTGCCCCGGTCCAGCTCGTAATAGGTGCTGCCCGCGTGATACGGCAACTGGCGTGGCGCCACCGGCAACGGCAGCAGGCCAATGCCCGGCAACTGCAGGTTGACCAGGTCGCGGATGTGCTCCACCGAGCCGACCTTGCTCTGCTGGCCAAAGCGCGCACGCAGGGTTTCGCCGGGCACGTCGGCACGCACCACGAGGATGAAGCTGGCGTTGTCGAGCAGGGTCTTGTCGGCCAGCATCGCCACATGGATGCCGTAGGCCTTCTCCACGATCGGGATCGGCGTGGCCTTGCTGTCGATCAGCATCGACAACGCTTCGCGCAGGGCCGCCATCACCGGGGCGAAGCTTAGGGCCAGGTCGTCGTGCTGGTAGTGCGGGTATTCCTGGGGGCGCCGGCCGGAGGTGGAAAACGTCGAAAACTCACCGGCAAGGCTGACCAGCTCGCTGAAGAGGCGTTCCGGGTGCAGCGGGCTCAACTGGCTGAAGTGCTGGATCAGCGGCTGGGCGCGGTTGACCAGTTGCAGCAGCATGAAGTCGGCGATTTCCGAAGCGCCACCGGCACCCGAGGCCACCACACGACCGGCCAGGGCTTCGCCACGTTGGTGCAACAGGCCGAGCAGCTCACTGCGAAATGCGCTCAGCGGTTTGCTCGCGGCCACGTCCAGCACCGGCGGAATGTAGCTGTCATCGAGCACCAGTGCGCGGTCGGCGCGCTTTTCCTTGATGCGCACCAGGCCAATGGCGGCGTAGTCGCTGATGCCGTCCTGGGCGGTCAGCAAACGCAACGCCCGCGAGCCCACGGCCACCGGCGCGCGGTTTTCGAAGGGTGCGTTGTCGTCGCGCACTTCACGCACCTGGCTCACGTAGCGCGCAGCTTCGAGGGCCTCGCCGGCATCCACGGTGTCACGCGCGCCGGCGCGTTTGAGCGGCAGGGCCAGGTACACCAGGCCGTCGCGCAGGTTATCGTCGATATTCAGCGGGCTCGGCGCCAGGTCGTCCTGGGGAATATTGAATGGCGTGCCGTCAGGCAACAGGCCACGCGCCGACACAATGGCCAGCTTGCCCTGGGCGAGCAGGCCCTGGTCGATCAGCAACTCGGAAAAGCCCCAGGCGCCAGCGGACAGCGGACGACTGCGGGCGTCGATCAGGTTTTCCAGGTAACGGTCATGCTGCTGGAAGTGCTGCGTTCCGATGAACATGCCTTCCGACCAGACCACGCGATTGTTCCAGGACATGGGGGCTCCGATTGCTTGTTAGTGGGCTGGGCTGGCGGGGGTAGCCACGACGTCTGCGCGCACGGCACGCACATCAAGGCTGATCTGATATTCGGTGTATTGGCGTGGCGGCACGTTGATAACGGTGCGCCATTGCGCGCGGTCCAGCTCGCGATAACCCACCAGCAGGCCGATCTGGCGCGTGGCCGGGTCGAGATCGCGCTGGATGCTCAGCTGTTGGCCGGGCTGGATCACCACTTCGTCCTGGTCGAGCAGGTCCAGGCCAAGGGTGGATTGCGCACGATCAGCCAGGGCGAAGTAATCGGAGCGGGCGAAGGTAGCGGCGTTTTTCAGCTCGAAAATACGCACCCGTACAGGGGCGGCCTGGCCATTGGCGCCGGGGTTGAGCCCGGCAATCGCGTGAAAATGCAATTCGACGGCAGCCGTGTCCGCTTCAGCCTCGGCAGCGGCTTCGGGTTTGGCCGCGTCCTTGGCACACGCCGCCAGCAGCAGCGCGGTGGCGGCTACGAGTAAAAACCTGGGAATCATCCTGCGTCCTCAATGACGTGTTTAGCTATCCGTTTTATCCATCAGTGCGACGCGGTTCAGCGTCGCTGTCGTGCGCTGTGTTCTTCGTAGGCCCGGCTGAATTCGCGGCCGAACAGGTCCTGGAAATCTTCCTGGGCCTCGCGGGAAATAGTGTTGTAAAGCTCGGTGAATTGCTGCCAGTACTGGGCCTGGCGCGAACCGTTGAAAATACTCGAGAGGCCAGCGGGCTTGCCCATGCGCTCTTCCAACTGCGCCGGTTCAAAGCGCAGCAGCAGATGCTTGAGCGCGGCTTCCACGCCGGCCATTACCGCCAATTGGTGGGTGCGCAGGTCGTCGAAACTGTCACGTACCGCGACATCAGGCGCCATAAACGCCTGGTTGCCGTGACGAAGCAGCAGCAGTAACGCTTCGTCGGCATTCGGGGCGAATTTCAACGGGTTGTTTTCGGCGGGGCGGATCATGGTTTGCTGCATGCGGAATTCGCCCTTGAGGCTGGCGCGGGCACGCAATACGTCGATCAGGCCTTCGACCATCAGCCGGTAACTGCGGCCGATGTTTTCCATCTGGGCGCAGGCAGCGGCCTGGTCCAGGCGCAGCTGATCGAGGCCGGCACCGCGCAGGAATGCTTGCAGCAGGTCGGGCTGTGGCTGGGCGTCGCCGACGGGGCGCGCAACAGGCTCAACCACGGGCGGCGGCGGGGGAATCGGCGCGGGAGCTGGCGCAGCATTGATGAGCGGCGCGGGCGCGTCGCCAAACGGGTCCCAGTCTTCGGGAATCACCGAACCTTGTACCACCGGTGTGTCGACAACCGGCACGGCGACCGGCTCCGGCGCACGGAAGTCGTGTTGTTCGGACGGCACATGGTCCGCCACGGTGGGCGGTGGCACGGCAGCAGGGCTGAGGAAGTCGAACAGGTCCGGCAGGGTTTCCATCGACGAGGCGCCATGGAACTGCGGCGCGATCATTGGCGTCGGCGCTGATGGGCTCGCCACCGCGCCCATCAGCGCTTCAAAGCTGTTCGGCGACTCACCGGCAAACGGCTGGCTGTCGACGGCCTGCACGTTGAAATCAATACGCGCCTGAATTTCGTAATCGCCGATCCGGATCAGCTCGCCATCCTGCAGCGGCTCGCTGTTACCCCGGCGCAAACGGATACCGGCGTTAACCAACTCCACGCCGTTGGTGCTGTTATCAGTCAGGTAATAACGGCCGTCTTTGTATTGAATAACGCAATGTTGGGAGGAGACGAGGCGCTCGGGGTCGGGCAGTACCCAGTCGTTTTCCGAACTGCGGCCGATCGCCATCGAGCCCTGGTTCATGGACTTTTCGGAGCACTGCCCAGGGGTAATCTTGTGATAACTAGTGATAGTCAAACACAGCGACATCTTGCCTCCTTGCTGATACATCGCGCGCGGTCGATCCAAGGGCTACGCTTGCCTGGATACTCCGCCAGGTCGTGGGGACGACCGTCTAAATCTGCAATTGCCAGCATGATCGCTGATCTTATCTGGCTTGCATGACAAAAATCCTCTGCGGGCGCACCGTTCGACCCACCAGTCGCGCAGGTTGTTAAGCACCGCACATCTGTCACAGAGGGCGAATAGCTTACCTTGACAAGGCATAAGTACTACACCAAAAATGCACAACTTCTTGAACATCAATGATGGCACGATAGTGGCATTCTGATGGTATCACCAAGAACATGCAAAGTTCACCGCGCAACTAATGCATGCATTGCCCGGCATCTAACGGGCTGATAGGGAGATCGAACTCAGTGGATGTGCCATTGTTGCTCACCGCCGTTTCCGCGTCCTCGCCCTGTGGCGAAGACATGGAATATGACGCGCAATTTCTGCAATTGGAACGTGATGCCAAGGGCCAGCCCGAGCGCAGCATGGGCGATTCGATCCTGCCCGCTGAGCCACCCGAATGGCGCAGCATCCAGCAGCAGAGCCTCGACTTGCTGCAGCGCAGCAAAGACCTGCGCATCACCCATTTCCTGCTGCAAAGCTCGCTCGCCCTGCAAGGCGTGGTCGGGCTGGCCGACGTCCTGACCCTGATCGATGCGTTATTGCGCCAATACTGGGCCGACCTGCACCCGCGCCTGGATGCCGATGACGATAACGACCCCACCGTGCGCATCAACGCGCTGTCCGGCTTGACCGGCGACACCACGATTCGTCTGCTGCGCGAGAGCATCCTCACGCGTTCGCGCACCTTCGGCCCGGTGAGCCTGCGCGCCGCGTTGAACGCCAGCGGCCTGCTGAGTTTTCCCGATGAACAACTGGGCGCCCAGCAACTCAACGCTGCGTTCCTCGACAGCGACCCGGAGCAACTGCAGGCCACCCGCGACGCCTTGAGCGCGGCGCGTGCCGCCTGCGAAGCCATCGAACAACAGGTCAACGAGCAGGTCGGTTCCGCCCGGGGCGTGGACCTCAGCGCGTTGAAACAGCCGCTCAAGCAGGCCTTGCAACTGCTCAACCAAGCGGTGCCAGGCACCGACAGCAGCAGCGAACCCGAGGCCGTCAGTGAAGACAACGCCCCCTCGGTGGACTACGCCGCCGCCCCCGCAGCACCCCGCCCTGCCGGCGATATCGCCAGCCGCGATGAGGTGCTTCGCAGCCTCGACAAAATCCTTGCGTATTACACCCGGCACGAGCCTTCGAGCCCGCTGCCGGTGCTGTTGAACCGTGCGAAGAATCTGGTGCACGCCGATTTCGCGGCCATCGTGCGCAATCTGATTCCCGACGGCATGTCCCAATTTGAAAACCTGCGCGGCCCGGACAGCGAGTAAGCCGCCGGACCGTGCAGTAACAACACCGTCGCTCAAGCGACCAGGAGCAGCAACGTGGCGAAGCAAAGTTCTCAGAAATTCATCGCGCGCAACCGCGCGCCTCGAGTGCAGATCGAGTACGACGTCGAGCTCTACGGCGCCGAGAAAAAGGTCCAGCTGCCCTTCGTCATGGGCGTGATGGCCGACCTCGCCGGCAAGCCTGCCGAGCCGCTGGCACCCGTGGCCGATCGCAAGTTCCTTGAAGTGGACGTCGACAACTTCGACTCCCGCCTCAAGGCCATGCAGCCACGCGTGGCGTTCCACGTACCCAATGAGCTGACCGGCGAAGGCAACCTGAGCCTGGACATCACTTTCGAAAGCATGGACGACTTCAGCCCGGCCGCCGTGGCGCGCAAGGTCGATTCCTTGAACCAGCTGCTCGAAGCCCGCACCCAACTGGCCAACCTGCTGACCTACATGGACGGCAAGACCGGCGCCGAAGAAATCATCATGAAGGCGATCAAGGACCCGGCACTGCTCCAGGCACTTGCCAGTGCGCCCAAGCCTGCAGGGGAGCAGTAAGCATGACTGACAATACCGTTCGCGAAGGCGCGTCCAACCTGGGCGCCACCGAAGAAACCAGCGAGTTCGCCTCGCTGTTGATGCAAGAATTCAAGCCCAAGACCGAGCGCGCCCGCGAAGCCGTGGAAACCGCCGTGCGCACCTTGGCCGAACAGGCTTTGGCGCAAACCGACCTGGTGTCCAACGATGCGATCAAGTCGATCGAATCGATCATCGCCGCCATCGACGCCAAGCTCACCGCCCAGGTCAACCAGATCATCCACCATCAGGATTTCCAGCAGCTGGAAAGCGCCTGGCGTGGCCTGCACTACCTGGTCAACAACACCGAGAGCGATGAGCAGCTGAAGATTCGCGTGCTCAACATCTCCAAGCCGGACTTGCACAAGACCTTGAAGAAATTCAAAGGCACGGCGTGGGACCAGAGCCCGATCTTCAAGAAGATGTACGAAGAAGAGTACGGCCAGTTCGGCGGCGAACCTTACGGCTGCCTGGTAGGCGACTACTACTTCGACCAGTCGCCCCCGGACGTGGAACTGCTGGGCGAGCTGTCGAAAGTCTGCGCCGCCATGCACTCGCCGTTCATCGCTGCGGCTTCGCCGACCGTGATGGGCATGGGCTCCTGGCAGGAACTGTCGAACCCGCGCGACCTGACCAAGATCTTCACCACCCCGGAATACGCCGGCTGGCGCTCGCTGCGTGAATCGGAAGATTCGCGCTACATCGGCCTGACCATGCCGCGCTTCCTGGCGCGCCTGCCGTACGGCGCCAAGACCGACCCGGTGGAAGCCTTCGCCTTCGAAGAAAACACCGACGGCGCCGACAGCTCCAAGTACACCTGGGCCAACGCCGCGTACGCGATGGCGGTGAACATCAACCGTTCGTTCAAGCACTACGGCTGGTGCTCGCGCATCCGTGGCATCGAGTCCGGCGGTGAAGTGGAAAACCTGCCGGCCCACACCTTCCCGACCGACGACGGTGGCGTGGACATGAAGTGCCCGACCGAAATCGCCATCAGCGACCGCCGTGAAGCGGAACTGGCGAAGAACGGTTTCATGCCGCTGCTGCACAAGAAAAACACCGACTTCGCTGCGTTCATCGGCGCCCAGTCGTTGCAGAAACCGGCCGAGTACGATGACCCGGACGCTACCGCCAACGCCAACCTGGCCGCGCGCCTGCCGTACCTGTTCGCCACCTGCCGTTTCGCGCACTACTTGAAGTGCATCGTGCGCGACAAGGTCGGCTCCTTCAAAGAGAAGGACGAAATGCAGCGCTGGTTGCAGGACTGGATCCTCAACTATGTCGACGGTGACCCGGCGCACTCCACCGAAACCACCAAGGCCCAGCATCCCTTGGCAGCCGCCGAAGTGATCGTGGAAGAAGTGGAAGGCAACCCGGGGTACTACAACTCCAAGTTCTACCTGCGCCCGCACTACCAGCTCGAAGGGCTGACGGTGTCGTTGCGTCTGGTATCGAAGCTGCCTTCGGCC
The DNA here is from genome assembly GCF_003851705.1 of Pseudomonas sp. R2-37-08W. Lineage (NCBI taxonomy): Bacteria > Pseudomonadati > Pseudomonadota > Gammaproteobacteria > Pseudomonadales > Pseudomonadaceae > Pseudomonas > Pseudomonas sp. R2-37-08W. The sequence goes on from NZ_CP027728.1 coordinate 5,697,221, forward strand.
AAGAGCGCTTAAGTAACTCGCTCGTTCCCACGCTCCGCGTGGGAATGCCGCCCGGGGACGCTCTGCGTCCCAGTAACGCAGAGCGTCACAGGATGCGTTACCACGCAGAGCGTGGGAACGATCACCAAATCAAGTGGCCAGGGCCACACAGGGAGAAAACATGGCTGTTGATATTTTCATCAAGATCGGCGACATCAAGGGCGAGTCCATGGACAAGACCCACAAGGACGAGATCGACGTGCTGAACTGGAGCTGGGGCATGGCCCAGTCCGGCAACATGCATGTGGGCGGTGGCGGCGGCGCGGGCAAGGTGAATATCCAGGACCTGTCGCTGACCAAATACGTCGACAAGGCGTCGCCGAACCTGATGATGCACTGCGCCAGCGGCAAGCACATCGACAAGGTCAAGCTGACCGTGCGCAAGGCCGGTGGCGAAAGCCAGGTCGAGTACATGGTGATCAACCTGGAAGAAGTCCTGGTGACCTCGCTGAGCACCGGCGGTTCGGGCACCGATGACCGCCTGACCGAGAACGTCACCCTGAACTTCGCCCAAGTGATGGTCGACTACCAACCGCAGAAAGCCGACGGCACCAAAGACGGCGGCGCGATCAAGTTTGGCTGGAACATCCGTTCCAACACCAAGCGCTGATAGCCCTTGTGACCGTGGTTTCACGCCACGGTCGCAAACCTTATGTTCCTCTCGCAACCCGTCCGTGGAGCTGCTTTGGTGGTAACTGAAATCGCTTCCCGCGACCGTCTGCAACCGTCCCTGCTGGACCGGCTGACCGACGACGACCCAACCAATCCAAAGGAAAGCGCCGACAAACGCGTGCTGTCCCTGACCCAATTGAAAGCCTCGGTATTGCGCGACCTGGCGTGGCTGCTCAACACCACGTCGTTGCTCGATGCCGATGCCACGCTGCACACCCCGGCCGGCACCTCGGTGGTCAATTACGGGCTGCCGGCGCTGGCGGGCAACAGCGTTTCCAGCGTAGACATCAAGGCCCTGGAAGCGCTGATCTACCAAGCCATCGCGACGTTCGAGCCGCGCATCCTGCGCCACACGCTGCGCGTCAAAGCCCGCGTCGGCCAGGGTGAAATGAACCACAACGCCTTGAGTTTCGAGATCGAAGGCGACCTGTGGGCCCAGCCGGTGCCGTTGCGCCTGCTGCTGCAAACCGACCTGGACCTGGAGTCCGGCCATGTGCGCGTGGTGAATGCCGACCAACGGAGGCGCCCATGAACCCGCGCCTGCTGGAGCTGTACAACCAGGAACTGCACCATGTGCGCGAAAGCGCCGCCGAGTTCGCCAAGGAATACCCGAAGATCGCCAGTCGGCTGACCCTGTCCGGCATGGACTGCGCCGACCCGTACGTCGAACGCCTGCTCGAAGGCTTTGCCTACCTCACCGCCCGCGTGCAGCTCAAGCTCGACGCCGAGTACCCGACCTTCACCCACAACCTGCTGGAAATCGCCTACCCGCATTACCTGGCGCCCAACCCGTCGATGACCGTGGTGCAACTGCAGACCGACCCCGACGAAGGCTCCCTCGCCAGCGGCTTCCCCCTGCCCCGCGACACAGTACTGCGCGCCGCCCTGGGCCGTGAAACCCAGACCTGCTGCGAGTACCGCACTGCGCACCCGGTGACGCTGTGGCCGTTGCAGGTGAGCAATGCCGAATACTTCGGCAACCCTGCCGCCGTGCTCGGCCGCCTGGCCGCCGCCGAACCGAAAGCCAAGGCCGGCTTGCGCCTGACCCTGCGCACCGGCGCCGAGTTGCCATTCAACAGCCTCGACCTGGATAACCTGCCGCTGTACCTCAGCGGCGCCGATGAGCAACCGTTCCGCCTCTATGAACAATTGCTGGGCAACGCCTGCGCGGTGTTCGCGCGCAAGCCCGGCGGTGATTGGGTTGAGCGCTTGTCTCAGGACGCCTTGCGCTCACGGGGCTTTGACGACGCCGACGCGGCCATGCCGGTGGTGGCGCGTGCGTTCCAGGGCTATCGGTTGTTGCAGGAATACTTCGCCCTGCCCCACCGCTTCCTGTTCGTTGAATTCGCCGAACTGAGCCGTGCGGTCAAACGCTGCGACGGCCAGGAGCTGGAACTGATCGTGCTGTTCGACCGCCACGAGCCGAGCCTGGAAGGCAGTGTTGGCGCGGCGCAGTTCCTGCCGTTCTGCACGCCGGCGATCAACCTGTTCCCCAAACGCGTAGACCGCATCCACCTGTCCGACCGGGTCAACGAACACCATGTGATCGCCGACCGCACGCGGCCGATGGATTTCGAGATTCATTCGTTGAGCGGCATCACCGGCCATGGCACCGGGCCGGAGCAGCCATTTTTGCCGTTTTACGCGGTGCGCGATCCCTCCCGCTACGGCCGCGACCAGGCCTATTACACGGTGCGCCGCGAACCGCGTGTGCTGTCCAGCGACCAGCGCCGCAACGGCCCGCGCTCTACCTACGTGGGCAGCGAAACCTTCGTCAGCCTGGTGGACAGCCGGCAAGCACCGTACCGCCATGATCTGCGCCAGTTGGGTGTGACCGCACTGTGCACCAACCGCGACCTGCCGCTGTTCATGAGCGTGGGCAACGGCAAGACCGACTTCACCCTGGCCGACAGCGCCCCGGTGCTCTCGGTGCGGTGCGTCGCCGGTCCCAGCCGCCCGCGCCCCAGCCATGCCCACGATGCCAAGGCCTGGCGCCTGATCAGCCAGTTGTCGCTCAACTACCTTTCCTTAAGCGAACAGGGCCAGGGCGCCGGCGCCTTGCGTGAGCTGTTGCGCCTGTACGGCGACAGCAACGACGCCGCCCTGCAATTGCAGATCGAAGGCTTGCGCGAAGTCAGCAGCAAGGCGGTGACCCGACGCCTGCCGATGCCGGGCCCGATTGTGTTTGGCCGCGGGTTGGAGATCACCCTGGAATTCGATGAAAACGCGTTTCGCGGCACCGGTGTGTTCCTGCTCGGTGCGGTGCTGGAACGCTTCCTGGCACGCTACGTGTCGATCAACAGTTTTACCGAGACGGTGATCCGTACCACCGAACGCGGCGAGATCATGCGATGGAAAGCCAAGCCCGGACGTCGTCCGACCCTGTGAGTACCCTGGACGCGATGCACCAGGAGCCCTGGGAATATGACTTCTTCCAGGCACTGCGGCGTATCGAGTGCGAATCGCCGGACCTGCCGCGCCTGGGCCATTCCCTGCGCCTGGCGGATGACCCGCTGCGCCTGGGGCAACAGGCCGATTGCACCTTCGCCCCGGCTACGCTGGCCTCGGTCGGCCCCGGCGGTGACGGCAAGCCGGCGCGGCTGGAGCAGTTCTTCTTCGGCCTCGGCGGCCCCAACGGCCCGTTGCCGCTGCATATCACCGAGTACGTGCGCGAGCGCCAGCGCAACAATGCCGACAGCACCAGCAAACAGTTCCTGGATGTGTTCCACCATCGCCTGCTGACCCTGTTCTACCGGGCCTGGGCCGAGGCACGCCCGACGGTCAGCCATGACCGCCCGGACGATGACTACTGGTCCGCACGCCTCGCCGCCTTGAGTGGCCGCGGCATGCCGAGCTTGCTCAACCAGGGCTTGATCCCCGACACGGCGAAGCTGCATTACAGCGGCCACCTGTCGGCGCAGACCCGTTACCCGGATGGCTTGAAGGCCATCCTCAGCGAGTACTTCGGCTTGCCGGTGGAAATCGAAGAATACGTCGGCCAATGGCTGGAATTGCCCGAACGCAGCCGCGTCGGCGTCAGCGCCAACCGGCTCGGCGTGGATTTCTGCCTGGGCAGCCATGTGTGGGACCGCCAGCACAAATTCCGCATTCGCCTCGGGCCGCTGAAACTCGACGATTACATGGGCATGCTGCCCGGCCATCAGCCGTTCAACGAGCTGGTGGCGTGGGTCGCCGAGTACCTGGGCCATGAACTGGACTGGGACTTGAACCTGGTTCTGCAACAACCCGAAGTCCCGGCGCTGCAACTCAACGGCCAGTTCCGCCTGGGCTTCAACACCTGGCTCGGCCAACCTGCGCATGACGCCAACGACCTAATCCTGGCCCGGCATTACGCCGATCACGCCACCACCTCAAGGAATCCAGAGCATGGGTGAAATCAGTCGCGCCGCACTGTTCGGCAAACTCAACAGCGTGGCCTACAAGGCCATCGAAGCCGCCACCGTGTTCTGCAAACTGCGGGGCAACCCGTATGTGGAGCTGGCCCACTGGTTTCACCAGTTGCTGCAGCTGCAGGACTCGGACCTGCACCGCATCATCCGCCAGTTCAACGTGGAGCCGGCGCGCCTGGCCCGCGACCTCACCGAAGCCCTGGACCGCCTGCCGCGCGGCTCGACCTCGATCACTGACCTGTCGTCCCATGTGGAAGAAGCGGTGGAGCGCGGTTGGGTGTATGGCAGCCTGATGTTCGGCGAAAGCCAGGTGCGCACCGGTTACCTGGTGCTGGGCATCCTGAAAACCCCGAGCCTGCGCCATGCGCTGCTGGGCTTGTCGGCCGAATTCGACAAGATCAAGCCCGAGGCCTTGAGCGAGCGGTTTGATGAATACGTCGGCGACTCGCCTGAGAATGCCCTTGGCGCCAGCGATGGTTTCAATGCCGGTGTTCCCGGCGAAGCCAGCGGCGCCATGGCCCCAGCGCGATGGGCAAGCAGGAAGCGCTCAAGCGCTTCACCGTCGACCTGACCGAACAGGCGCGCAGCGGCAAGCTCGACCCGATCGTGGGGCGCGATGAAGAGATTCGCCAACTGGTGGATATCCTCATGCGGCGGCGCCAGAACAACCCGATCCTCACCGGTGAAGCCGGGGTGGGCAAGACGGCCGTGGTCGAAGGTTTCGCCCTGCGCATCGTCGCCGGCGATGTACCGCCGGCGCTCAAGGACGTGGAACTGCGCAGCCTCGACGTGGGCTTGCTGCAAGCCGGCGCGAGCATGAAAGGCGAGTTCGAACAGCGCCTGCGCCAGGTCATCGAAGACGTGCAGGCCTCGGCCAAGCCGATCATCCTGTTTATTGACGAAGCCCACACCCTGGTCGGTGCCGGTGGCGCTGCCGGTACGGGCGATGCGGCCAACCTGCTCAAGCCTGCGTTGGCCCGTGGCACCCTGCGTACCGTGGCCGCCACGACCTGGGCCGAGTACAAGAAGCACATCGAAAAAGACCCGGCCCTGACCCGCCGCTTCCAGGTGGTGCAAGTTGCCGAGCCGTCGGAAGACAAAGCGCTGCTGATGATGCGCGGCGTGGCCTCGACCATGGAGAAACACCATCAAGTGCAGATTCTCGATGAAGCCTTGGAAGCCTCGGTGAAGCTGTCCCACCGCTACATCCCCGCGCGCCAGTTGCCGGACAAATCCGTGAGCCTGCTGGACACTGCCTGCGCCCGCGTCGCCATCAGCCTGCACGCGGTGCCTGCCGAAGTGGACGACAGCCGCCGCCGTATCGAAGCGCTGGAAACCGAACTGCAAATCATCGCCCGGGAACATGCAATCGGCATTGCGATTGGCGCGCGTCAAACCAACAGCGAAGCGCTGCTGACGGCCGAGCGTGAGCGCCTGGCCAGCCTGGAAGACCGTTGGGCCGACGAGAAAGCCTTGGTGGATGAGCTGCTCGCCACCCGCGCGACGCTGCGCGAAAAAGTCGGCGACGTCGACAGCGGCAACGATGAATTGCGCGCCCAACTGGTGGACCTGCAACAGCGCCTCAGCGCCCTGCAAGGCGAAACCCCGTTGATCCTGCCCACCGTGGATTACCAGGCCGTCGCCTCGGTGGTCGCCGACTGGACCGGTATTCCGGTGGGCCGCATGGCGCGCAACGAACTGGAAACCGTACTCAACCTCGACCAGCACCTGAAGAAACGCATCATCGGCCAGGACCACGCCCTGCAGATGATCGCCAAGCGCATCCAGACCTCCCGCGCCGGCCTCGACAACCCGAGCAAGCCGATTGGCGTGTTCATGCTGGCCGGCACCTCGGGTGTGGGCAAGACCGAAACCGCCCTGGCCCTGGCCGAAGCCATGTATGGCGGCGAGCAGAACGTGATCACCATCAACATGAGCGAGTTCCAGGAAGCCCACACGGTTTCCACCCTCAAAGGTGCGCCACCGGGCTATATCGGCTATGGCGAAGGCGGCGTGCTGACTGAAGCGGTGCGGCGCAAACCCTACAGCGTGGTGCTGCTGGACGAGGTGGAAAAAGCCCACCCGGATGTGCATGAAATCTTCTTCCAGGTATTCGACAAGGGCGTGATGGAAGACGGCGAAGGCCGCGTGATCGACTTCAAGAACACCTTGATCCTGCTGACCACCAACGCCGGCACCGAGCTGATTTCCCGCGTCTGCAAAGACCCGGCGAACATCCCCGAGCCCGAGGAAATCGCCAAGGCCCTGCGCCAGCCGCTGCTGGAGATTTTCCCACCCGCGCTGCTCGGCCGCCTGGTAACCATTCCCTATTACCCGCTGAGCGACGAGATGCTCAAGGCGATCACTCGCCTGCAACTGAACCGCATCAAGAAGCGCGTGGAGAATACCCACAAGGTCGCCTTCGACTACGACGAGGCGGTGGTCGACCTGATCGTCTCACGCTGCACCGAAACCGAAAGCGGCGGGCGCATGATCGACACCATCCTGACCAACAGCCTGCTGCCGGACATGAGCCGTGAATTCCTCACGCGCATGCTCGAAGGCAAGGCGCTGGCGGGGGTGCGCATCAGCAGCCAGGATAATGAATTGCACTACGACTTCAGCGATTAACCTGACGGAATGCGATTAAAACTGTGGGAGGGGGCTTGCCCCCGATGGCGGTGGGTCAGCCAGAAATTTCTAACCTGATACACCGCCATCGGGGGCAAGCCCCTCCCACATTTTTGAACCGGTTTCTTCAGTTATTTAGTCATAAGAGACGCCCGATGCTATTCAACCAAGCCTCACGCCTGGCCAAAATCACCAGCCCCCTCGGGCCGGATGTGCTGCTGCTCAATGAAATGGGTGGCGGTGAAGAGTTAGGAAGGCTGTTCAACTATGAGCTGCAACTGACGTCCCTGGACGCCAACATCGACCTCAACCAGTTGCTGGGCAAGCCAATGAGCATCGGTCTGCAACTGGCCGACGGTGGCGAGCGGCACTTTCACGGCATCGTCGCGCGCTGCAGCCAGAACATCGACCAGGGCCAGTTCGCCAGTTACCAGGTGACGCTGCGCCCCTGGCTGTGGCTGCTCAGCCGCACCTCCGACTGCCGGATTTTCCAGAACCTGAGCATCCCGCAGATCATCAAGCAGGTGTTCCGCGACCTGGGTTTTTCCGACTTCGAAGATGCCCTGAGCCGGCCGTATCGCGAGTGGGAATACTGCGTGCAGTACCGCGAGACCAGCTTCGATTTTGTCAGCCGCCTGATGGAACAGGAAGGCATCTACTACTTCTTCCGCCACGAGCAGGACCGTCACGTGCTGGTGCTGGCCGACGCCTACGGCGCCCACACCTTGGTGCCCGGCTACGCGTCGATCCCGTATTACCCCAAGGACGAGCAGCAGCGCGAACGCGACCATATGCATAACTGGCACCTGGCGCAGGAGGTACAGCCGGGGTCGCTGGAGCTCAACGACTACGACTTCCAGCGCCCCAGCGCCAGCATCGACGTGCGCTCGGCCATGCCGCGCCCGCACACCGCCGGCGACTATCCGCTGTACGACTATCCCGGCACCTACGTGCAGAGCGCCGACGGCGAACACTACGCGCGCACCCGCATCGAAGCCCTGCAAACCCTGCATGAACAGATCGAGTTCGCCGGCAATGCCCGTGGCCTGGGTTCGGGCCACCTGTTCAGCCTCACCGGCTTCAGCCGCCAGGACCAGAACCGCGAATACCTGATCGTCGGCTGTCGCTACTACATCGTTCAGGAAAGCCTGGAAAGCGGCGGCGGCGCAGGCGGCGCGCAGTTTGAAAGCAGCCTCACCTGCATCGACGCCCAGCAAAGCTTCCGCCCGCTGGCCAACACCCACCGCCCCGTCGTTAAAGGCCCGCAGACCGCACTGGTGGTGGGCCCCAAGGGCGAAGAAATCTGGACCGACCAATACGGCCGCGTGAAGGTGCACTTCTACTGGGACCGCCACGACCAGTCCAACGAGAACAGCTCGTGCTGGATCCGCGTATCGCAATCCTGGGCCGGCAAGAATTGGGGCTCGATGCAGATCCCACGGATCGGCCAGGAAGTGATCGTCAGCTTCCTCGAAGGCGACCCGGACCGACCGATCATCACCGGGCGCGTGTACAACGCCGAGCAGACGGTGCCCTACGACCTGCCGGAGAACGCCACCCAAAGCGGCATGAAAAGCCGATCCAGCAAAGGCGGCACGCCGGCCAACTTCAATGAAATCCGCATGGAGGACAAGAAGGGGCTGGAGCAGTTGTACATCCATGCCGAGCGTAATCAGGACATCGTGGTGGAGGTGGATGAAAGCCATTCGGTGGGGCATGACCGTAACAAGAGTATTGGGCATAACGAGACGGTGACCATCGGCAATAATCGCCTGCGCATCGTCAAGCAGGAGGACATCCTCTCGGTGGGCCAGCGCAAGACCGACAGCATCAGCCAGAGCTACGTGATCGAAGTGGGCGAAAACCTGCGCCTGGTCTGTGGCGAAAGCATCCTCGAGCTCAACGCCAGCGGGCAGATCAATCTGACCGGTGTGCAAATCAGCTTCTACGCCAGCGGTGATGCCGAGTTCAATACCGGCGGCGTCCTGCACCTCAACAACGGTGGCGGCGCGGGCGCCACGCCTGATGGCCAGGGCGTGAAAGCCAGCATCGACGCCAATATCAAAGCCGCGTTTCCCACGCCTAAGAGCTCCTGACGAGACCTGTTTTTATGACGTACCGAATCAATGAATTCCAGTTTCAGTTGCCTGCCGGCGAGCTGCAGGACGCGACGATCAACATCCTCAAGTTCCCTGAGCTGGGCACGTCCCTGATCGTCAGCCGTAGCTTGCTCGCCGAAGGCGAAACCCTGCACAGCAACTTCAACGACCAGCTCCAGCGCCTGGAAAAACAGGTGCAGGAGTTGCGCTATCAACCCGGCGTTGATGTGCGTTTGGGGGCGAATCAAGAGGTGGAAGGCATCGAGCTGCGCAGCCAGTTCAACAAGGGTAATGACAAGGTCTTCCAGTTTCAGTTGGCGCTGGTGATTCCCGGCACGCGCAAGATGCTTGCCTTGAGTTACGTGAAGGCGGACGCGCTGGGTGATGCCGAAGCGGCGCATTGGGCACTGATAAAAAACTCGCTGTCGTTCGACGCTGTGTCCTGATGAGCAGCCTGCATGTCTGACGCGTTATGGGCAGCCCGGATGGGCGATGCGCTGGCCCACACCTCGATGATGGCCGACATCCTCGGCGGCGTGCTGGAGGTGGCGGCGAATATCGCGATCACCGCCGTGGCCACGTTTGCCGTGGTCGCAGCTACCGGCATTACCGTCGCTACGGGCGGGTTGGGATGCTTCCTGCTGGGCGCAGTGGTGGGCACGATAGTCGGCCTTCTCATGAGCAAGAGCGGGGCGGACAAAGGGCTAACGGATTTATGCGATGCCTTCAGCAACGCCCTGTTCCCTCCCACGGTGCAGGCAAATATTCTCACCGGCTCCACCGATACGCTTACCAACAATATTCCCGCCGCCCGAGCCGCCGGGGCGATCAGTTCCCATGTCGCGCCCGCCGGTACCGAACTGGAAGCTCCAGAGCCGGAACCCGAAGCCAGCTACCTGGACATGGCCGAGAGTTTCTTCTCACAGATGTGGCGCCCGACCGTTGCCACACCTGCTCCCGGCGCCGTGCCCAAGCCCCTGGACCTGGTCGTGTGCATGAAGCACCCGCCGATGCCGCCGCAGTTTCTGGCCGAGGGCTCGGACAAGGTCACGATCAACGGCCAGCCGGCGGTGCGCAGCGGTGATCGCAGCACCTGCGATGCGACCGTGGTGTCGTCCGGGTTGATTTCCTCCAACGTGACCATCGGCGGCGGTTCAGTGGTGGTGCGCGAGATTCGCAGCGGCAAGACGCCAGGCGTGGGGCTGGCGGTCACAGCGCTATTGATGCTCAAGGGCGGCAAGGGCAAGTTCTTCAGCAAGCTGCCGTGCATGCTGATCGGCGGTGCCACCTCGATGGCCGTCAGCAGTGCGATGGGCGCACTGGCCAATGCGGCGATGGGCTCGTCGAACCCGGTGCATGCGGCGACTGGCGCCAAAGTGCTGGGCGGCGATGACGAGCTGGATTTCGTACTGCCCGGCATCTTGCCGATTGACTGGCAACGCATCTTCAACAGCCGTGACGAGCGCACTGGCAGTCTGTTCGGTGCGGGCTGGAGCGTGCCGTATGAGGTGTGCGTCGAGGTCCGTGCTCATCCCGAAGGCGGTGAAACGCTGGTGTACACCGACGAGCAGGGACGCCCCATCGACATGGGTTCCATTCCCTTGGGTGGCGCAGTGTTCAGCGCCGGTGAAGGGCTTGCGGTGCGCAGACACCTCAACGGGCAGTTGTTGATCGAAAGTGATGATGGCCTGTACCGCCTGTTTGAACCCACGCCGACCCATGCTGCGCGGTTGCGCCTGGTTCAGTTGGGTGACCGCAATGACAACCGCATTTATGTCGACTATGACGCAGCTGGGCGCCTGCTGCGCCTGCGCGATACGTTTGACCTGGTGCGGGTTGAGCTGGTCCGCGACCTCGACTGCGTGACCCGGATCGAACGCCTGTACCCCGATCAACGTCGCGAAGTGCTGGTCAGCTATGGCTATGACGTGACCGGTCAGTTGGCTGAGGTTCGCGATGCAACCGAGCAGGTACAACGGCGCTTCGCCTACGATGCCGGACGGCGGATGGTGGAGCACCAGTTGCCCACCGGGTTGCGCTGCTTCTATGAGTGGGCCTTGGTTGAAGGCCTGGAATGGCGAGTCGTTCGACACTGGACCGATGAGGGCGACGCTTACCAGTTCGACTATGACTTGCAGGCCGGCCTCACCCGCATCACCGATGGCTTGCAGCGCGTCAGCACGCGCCTGTGGAACACTCAGCACCAGATCATTCGATACAGCGACAACCTCGGCCAGACCTGGCTTTTCGACTGGAACGACGAACGCCAATTGCTCAGCGCCACTGACCCGTTGGCGGGCCGCTACGAATACAGCTACGACGATTCCGGCAACCTTATCGGTGAAACCGACCCGCTGGGCCGCAGCGACTCCACCTTGTGGCTGGAGCATTGGGCGCTGCCGCTGGTGGAAACCGATGCCGCCGGCAACAGTTGGCAGTATCGCTATGACCAACGCGGCAACTGCATCGCCGAAACCGATCCGCTGGGCTACGTCACGCGTTACCGCTATGACGCCCACGGTCAGGTCGTCGACATCATCGACGCTACCGGCAAGCGCAAAAAGCTGCGCTGGAACCCGTTCGGGCAATTGGTCGAGCATGTCGATTGCTCGGGTTACCCAACGCGGTTCAGCTACGACGAGCGCGGTTATCTGCAGGTCATCACCGATGCGGTCGGCGAGCGCACGCAGTTCAGCTATGACGCCCAGGGCCGTTTGCTCAGCAGCCAACTGCCGGACGGACGCACCGAACAGTTCCAGCGTGATGCCAGCGGGCAGTTGGTGGGCTATACCGATCCCGCCGGGCATACCACGCTTTATCAACACAACCGGCGTGGCCAGGTACGCCAGCGCACCGATGCCCATGGCCGACAGGTGCAGTTCGGCTATGACAGCTACGGGCGGTTGCAAGCGCTGGTCAATGAGAACGGTGAAAGCTATCGATTTGCGTGGGATGCCGGCGATCGGCTGGCTGAACAGCAAGACCTCGACGGCAGCGCCAAACGCTATGCCTACGACCCGCTCGACAATGTCACTACGGTGACGGCCATGCCTGCGCCGTTTGGTAATGGACTGGCGGTTGTTCCTGAAACGCCACCCGCCCCCATCGTTCATCGGCTGGAGCGCGATGCGGTCGGCCGACTCACTGCTAAAACCACCGACGATGGTCGTACCGACTACAGCTACGATGAAGTGGATCAACTGACGGCAGTCACCTTCACCGACATGCAAGGCAATGCCCAGGCCCTGGGGTTCAGTTACGATCCGCTTGGCCAGTTGCTTGCCGAACAGAGCTCGGCAGGCACCCTGCAACACCACTACGACGAACTCGGCAACCTGATCCAGACCCAACTGCCGGACGGCCGTTGGCTCAATCGCCTGTACTACGGCAGCGGCCACCTGCACCAGATCAACCTCGACGGCCAGGTCATCAGCGACTTCGAACGCGACCGTCTGCACCGCGAAGTGCTGCGCACCCAGGGCCAGCTCAGCACCCGCAGCGAATACGACCGCAGCGGCCGACTGCGCTCACGCCAACGCCGCCTGGCGAGTCAGCCCTCGTTGATGCCAACCGCCGCGCAAAAGCACTTCGAGTACGACCCCACCGACAACCTGATCGGCAAACTCGACCAGCAACCCGCTACACAACACCGCCAGCTGCTGCACTACGACGCCACCGGCCGCATCATCGCCAGCCAGGACAGCCTCCATGGCCAGCGCGAAACCTTCGCCTACGACGCCGCCGCCAACCTGCTCGACGGCCCGCAGGCCGGTGCGGGGCTCGTGGTGCATAACAAGCTGCTGACCTATCAGGACAAGCGTTATCGGTACGACGCGTTTGGGCGGATGATCGAGAAACGCAGTGCCAAGCGCGGCGTGCAGCGCTTTGCGTATGACGCTGAAAGCCGATTGATTGAAGTGCGTAATGACAATGGCAGCATCGTCAGGATGACGTATGACCCGCTGGGGCGCAGGGTTGAGAAAACCGAGCATGGCAGCGATGGGTATCCGCTGGGAGAAACGCGGTTTACCTGGGATGGTTTGCGGTTGCTGCAGGAGCATAAGCACAGTCAGACGAGTCTTTATGTTTATCAGGACGAAGGCTACGAGCCTCTGGCACGCGTCGACGGAAGCGGGCCGCTGCAGAAAATTCGCTATTACCACAACGACCTGAACGGCCTGCCGGAGCAGCTCACCGAGGCCGACGGACACAACGTCTGGCAGGCGACCTATCGGGTGTGGGGCAATACGCTGGAAGAGGTGCGCGAGCCTTATTACATTGAAGAGCAGAATCTACGGTTTCAGGGACAGTACCTGGACCGGGAGACGGGGCTGCATTTCAATACGTTCAGGTTTTATGATCCGGATGTGGGGCGGTTTACGACGCCGGATCCGATTAGCCTCCAAGGTGGCTTGAACCTTTACCTGTATGGGGAAAACCCCTTCACTAGCCTGGATCCATTGGGCTGGGCGCCTACTCCCCTGAACAAGCCTGGGTTTTATGTATATGGACTCTATGCACCCAACGCCAAAACCCCATACTACATTGGCCATACCGAGCAAATACCATCAGTACGTGAAGGTCAGCACGCCAGGACCACCCGTTTGGGAAATGGGGAGTTGAGAGTGTTGAAGGGCCAGGACGGAAAGATGACTTACTCTCAGGCGAAAGGCTATGAACAGGCCTATCGGGAAAAATATAAAACCAAGGGAAAATTTCCAAACAACGTCATCGAACCGATCAATAAGAGCCGCACCGACTCACGGGGCAAAGCTCATTATAAAAATTACCGCGCTGCGGCCAAGGCGCTGGGCATCAAACCGAGCAAGGTTAAATCCTGTACGTAGAGAAGAGACCGCTGCATGAAAACACTTACAGCCCCCAAGCCAGGCGATCTGTTTTATATCCCGGCCGTCAATGCTTCAGATGAACCAGGGTTTGTGATCGCACGTTATATCGAGCTCATTCCCCCGGCGCTTGGGCATTTGATCGAGGTTTTTGCGAAATTCCATACACAAATACCCGAGTCGATTAACGACATAGACACTTCAAAACGCCTATTTCGCCCAATTTTTTGCAGCATGCGTTTTTCAGGCATTCCTCGTTGGAAGATTCTTTTCAGCGATCCAAACTACCAAAAAGCGATCTCCAGATATGACGAGATTCAATTTGCGTTTGATTCTGAAATTTGGACAGGGGGGGTCAGCAAGCCCGCGAGCGAACGGCAGTTAGCCAACATTGAGCCCTCCATTTGCTGGCGTATGGATCACCTCATCTTCAGGGTGATTGCCCATCTTCGAGGTGCGCTGGCAGAGAATGAGCCGATGGATTATGAGCGCTTGCCCCCGACTTGCGGGTAGACAGCACCGCTGCATCGGAACGAGTAAACAAAGCTGTCATCAGCGCGCAGGCCTTATTCAAGGCCCACTAAAAATGGGCACCCAACCCAGTTGGCGTGCCCATTCTTCTTACCCTCCCGCCTCCCTTCGAGAACGGCACCGTTTCTTACGGGTTGACGCTGTCTTTGAGCGACTTGCCCGGCTTGAACGCTACGGTGTTGCTGGCCTTGATCTTCACAGGCTCACCGGTTTGCGGGTTTTTGCCGGTGCGGGCGCCGCGATGGCGTTGCAGGAAAGTGCCGAAGCCGACCAGGGTGACGCTGTCCTTGCGGTGCAGGGCGCCGGTGATTTCTTCGAGAACGGCGTTGAGTACGCGGTTGGCCTGTTCTTTGGTGAGATCGGCTTTTTCAGCGATGGCGGCTGCGAGATCTGGTTTACGCATATATGAAGCCTCTTTGACGGTTTTTTGTTGTTATGTCCGTGCTGCTCTCTGGTGGAGCAGCGCCAAGGCGCCGCAGGCTCTACTCTGCGGCAGACGGGAGTGAGGATGGCATGCCCTCGCACGCTCCGCCAGTCTCGCCGCGACCTTTCTATGGGTAAGAAGGGGCTGATTCCGACAGAACGACCAGCATTTACGCCAGCAGTGGCGGAAGTTCCTTGTTCAATGCCAGTTTTTCCATGACGGCGGTACCGGTCAGCGCATAGCCCAGCAGGCGACCGCTGGCGTCGCGGCACAGGGCCTTGATGTCGGCGCCCTCGCCTTCGACATTCCACACGCCTTCGCTGCCGCGTGGAGGCGGTGAGACCACCAGCGGGCAGACGGGGGTTTTCACGGTGATCGGCATCGGCCCGTAGCTGACGGCCGTGGCGTTGCCGGCCAGGGTCTGGGCCAAGGCGCGGGCGCAACTCATCAAGGGCATGACGTACAGCAGGTTCAAGCCATCGACTTCGGCGCAGTCGCCCAAGGCGTAGATATTGGCGTGGGAGGTCTTGAGGTGACGGTCCACCATGATGCCGCGGTTGACTTGCAGGCCGGCCGCCGCCGCCAGGTCTATGCGCGGGCGCAGGCCGATGGCGGACACCACCAGGTCGCACTGGATCACTTCACCGTCGGACAAATGGGCTTCGAGACCGTCAGCGCTGCGCAGCAGGCGGTTGAGCACCGGCCCCAGGTGGAAACGCGCGCCAAGCCCTTCCAGCCCGGCTTGCACCGCAGCCGCAGCCGCCGGATGCAGCAGGGTCGGCATAACCTGTTCGCACGGCGCGACCAGATCGACTTCATAGCCGCCAAGGATCAGGTCGTTGGCAAATTCACAGCCGATCAGGCCGGCGCCGAGCAGCAGCACGCGGCGTTTGCCGGCAGCTGCGGCGCGAAAGCGGGCGTAGTCTTCGAGATCATTGATCGGGAAAACCAGGCCGGCGCCGTCACCCTCCACGGGTACGCGGACAGTCTCTGCGCCCCATGCCAGGATCAAGTCACGATAGGCCACCGATTCCTCGCCGATCCACAGACGCTTGTGGCCTGGGTCAATGCCGCTGATACGCGTGTGGGTGCGCACTTGCGCCTTGAGTTGCTCGGCCATGGCACCAGGTTCAGCCATGCTCAGGCCATCGGCTTCCTTGTTCTTGCCAAACCCGGTGGAGAGCATGGGCTTGGAGTAGGAGCGCCCGTCATCTGCGGTGATCAGCAGCAATGGGGTGTCGCCGTCGAGCTTGCGAAACTCCCGAGCTACGTTGTAACCGGCCAATCCTGTGCCAATGATCACGACAGGTGCGTTCATTCCATTCTCCTTGTAGTAGGTTTCGTAAACTTCGAATTAGCCGATTTCGATCATTTCGAAATCCATCTTGCCCACACCGCAGTCCGGGCACAGCCAATCTTCCGGGACGTCCTGCCACGGGGTGCCAGGCGCGATTCCGTCATCCGGCCAGCCATCCGCTTCGTTGTAAATCAGGCCACAGACGATACATTGCCACTTCTTCATTACTTGCTTCCTCAGGGTCCAGGCATCTTGGCCGACGGTCGATAAACCTGCGCTGCCGCTCGGCTCAGGGCGTTTTGTACTGATCGCGGCCGGCAGATGCAAGCACGATCGGCGCAAACGGCCGGTTCAGCGCGGCAAAAGTTCAGGTCGCCATGGTAAGCTCGCCGCCTCTTTTGCTGCCAATATTGACTCGCCGTGCCGCACTCAATCGCCCCTTCCGATGCTTGCCGATGGTTGCCCCAGAGCCTGCTGAGCCCAATGCCTGCGCCCCTGACCCTCGATTGGCTGTTCGATGAAGGCTCGCTGACGCGGCGGCTGACGGGGCTGTCCGAGAACGGCTTCAGCGTGACGCCGCTGCTCGAGGGCTGGCAAGCGTTGCGCGACGATGAATGCGCGGCGCTGGACCTGCCCCCGGCGACTATCGGCTGGGTACGCGAGGTGTATTTGCGCGGGCATGGCCAACCTTGGGTATTTGCCCGCAGTGTCGCGTCGCGCGACGCGTTGCAGGGCGACGGCTTGCATATGGATGAGTTGGGCAGCCGGTCGCTGGGCGAGTTGTTGTTCTGCGACCGCGCCTTTACCCGCCAGCCGATCGAGGTGTGCCATTACCCAGGGCCATGGCTACCCACGGCGGATCAGGCCGACGGGCTGTGGGCACGTCGCTCGCGCTTTGATCGCGGCTCGCTGAGCGTGCTGGTGGCGGAAGTCTTCCTGCCGAGTTTCTGGCAGGTGCTGCATGACCATCCGGAGAACCGCTGATGTACCAACGTGCACTCAAATCCTTGAATCGCCTGAATCCCAGGGCCTGGGATTTCATTCAGCTGACGCGCATGGACAAGCCTATCGGCATCTACCTGCTGCTGTGGCCGACGCTATGGGCGCTGTGGATCGCCGGCAAGGGCTCGCCGTCGCTGCTCAATATCCTGATTTTCGTGCTGGGCGTGGTGCTGACCCGTGCCGGTGGCTGTGTGATCAATGACTGGGCCGACCGCAAGGTCGACGGCCATGTGAAACGCACCGAGCAACGTCCGCTGGTCAGCGGCAGGATCAGTTCGAAAGAGGCGTTGGTGTTTTTTGCGCTGTTGATGGGCGTCAGCTTCCTGCTGGTGCTGCTGACCAACGCCAGCACCATCCTGCTATCCCTCGGCGGGCTGGCGCTGGCGGCGAGCTATCCGTTCATGAAGCGCTACACCTATTACCCGCAGGTGGTGCTGGGCGCGGCGTTTTCATGGGGCATGCCGATGGCGTTCACGGCCGAGACCGGCCACCTGCCGGCCGAGGCGTGGCTGCTGTACATCGCCAACCTGTTGTGGACCGTGGGTTACGACACCTATTACGCGATGACCGACCGCGACGACGACGTGAAGATCGGAGTGAAATCCACCGCGATTCTGTTTGGTGATGCTGACCGTGTGATCATTCTCACCCTGCAGGGCCTGGCGCTGGTGTGCCTGTTGCTCGCGGGGGCTCGGTTCGAACTGGGCGGCTGGTTCCACCTCGGGCTGCTGGCGGCGGCGGGCTGTTTTGCCTGGGAATTCTGGTACACCCGGGACAGGGATCGCATGAAGTGCTTCAAGGCCTTCTTGCACAACCATTGGGCGGGGTTGGCGATTTTCGTGGGGATTGTGGCTGACTACGGGTTGCGATGAGAGGATTGCGGTGACGGTTCTGACGCTATCGGGGGCAAGCTCCCTCCCACATTTGAAAGCGTTCACAAATCAATTGTGGGAGGGGGCTTGCCCCCGATGGTCTTAGAGGCGCAACAGCCTCAAGGCTTGATGATGTGCCAAACCCCACCCTTGCCATCACCGGTCTTGTCCCCGGCCTTCTTGTCATCCTTGTAGGTGTAGACCGGCTTGCCTTTGTAGGCCCATTGGCTGGTCTGGTCGTCGCGGGTGATGACTGTCCAGTCGCCAGCCGTGGTATCGGTAGACTCCGCCTTCAGTGGCGGCCAGTTGGTCGCGCACTGGTCCTTGCACACTGATTTGCCATCGGCATCCTTGTCGAAGGTGTAGAGGGTCAAGCCCTTGTGATCGACCAACATCCCATCTTTCGTCATCGCAGGTTCTGCGGCGAAGGCCAGGCCCGGCAGTGTCAATGCGGCCGCTACCAGCAGGGCTTTCCAGGAAATCGTGCTGTAAGTCATCGGAACCTTCTTTTTGTGGTTGTCAGGATTCGGACCCAAAGGGTAGTCCAGAGTGCCATGAATTGCCCAAGCGACTAAATTACTGTCACACGACTGCAATAATTCCGTTATCTAATGCGGCGCAAGACAGTTAAATGACAAGAGGATTTTGAGCATGGTTGGCAGGAGCATTCTGATTGTTGACGACGAAGCGCCCATTCGCGAGATGATCGCCGTTGCGTTGGAAATGGCCGGCTACGACTGCCTGGAGGCGGAGAACTCCCAGCAGGCCCATGCCATTATCGTCGACCGCAAGCCGGACCTGATCCTGCTCGACTGGATGCTCCCCGGCACCTCCGGCATCGAACTGGCCCGGCGCCTCAAGCGTGACGAGCTGACCGGGGATATCCCGATCATCATGCTCACCGCCAAGGGCGAAGAGGACAACAAGATCCAGGGCCTGGAAGTCGGCGCCGATGACTACATCACCAAGCCGTTTTCCCCTCGAGAGCTGGTCGCGCGCCTCAAAGCCGTACTGCGCCGGGCCGGCCCGACCGATGGCGAAGCGCCTATCGAAGTCGACGGCCTGATCCTGGACCCGATCAGCCACCGGGTGACCATCGACGGCAAGCCGGCCGAAATGGGCCCGACCGAATACCGCCTGCTGCAGTTTTTCATGACTCACCAGGAACGTGCCTACACCCGCGGCCAACTGCTGGACCAGGTGTGGGGCGGCAATGTGTACGTGGAGGAGCGCACGGTCGACGTGCATATCCGCCGCCTGCGCAAAGCCTTGGGCGATGCCTATGAGAATCTGGTACAAACCGTGCGCGGCACGGGTTACCGGTTTTCCACCAAGGGCTGAGCCGGCCCGCCGTCTCCTGACTTAACAGCTGACAAGGACGCATGTTCAAGTGAACCAAAACTGGCATGGCACCCTGATTCGCCACATGCTCCTGCTGATCACCGGTTGCCTGCTGGTCGGGCTGATCAGTGGTTATTACGGCTGGAGCCTGGCCATCGGCATCGCGCTGTACCTGGGCTGGACCCTCAAACAATTGCTGCGCCTGCATGAATGGCTGCGCCAGCACAAACCCGACGAAGCACCGCCCGATGGCTATGGCCTGTGGGGCGAGGTGTTCGACAGCATCTACCACCTGCAACGCCGCGACCAACGGGTGCGCGGGCGCCTGCAAGCGGTGATCGACCGGGTACAGGAGTCCACTGCCGCGCTCAAGGACGCGGTGATCATGCTCGACAGCGACGGCAACCTGGAATGGTGGAACCGCGCCGCCGAGACCCTGCTGGGCCTCAAGACGCCCCAGGACAGCGGCCAGCCGGTGACCAACCTGGTGCGCCATCCGCGCTTCAAGGAATACTTCGAGCAGGACAACTACGAAGAAGCCCTGGAAATCCCCTCGCCCACCAACGACCGCGTGCGTATCCAGCTGTACCTGACGCGCTACGGCAACAACGAACACTTGATGCTGGTGCGCGACGTGACCCGCATCCATCAGTTGGAACAGATGCGCAAAGACTTCGTCGCCAACGTTTCCCACGAGTTGCGCACACCGTTGACGGTGATCTGCGGCTATCTGGAGACGCTGCTCGACAATGTCGAGGCGATCAACCCGCGCTGGAGCCGTGCCCTGCAGCAAATGCAGCAGCAAGGCTCACGCATGCAAACCCTGCTCAACGACCTGTTGCTGCTGGCCAAGCTTGAAGCCACTGATTATCCGTCGGACAACCACCCCGTGGCCGTGCAGAGCCTGCTGTACACCATCAAGAATGACGCCAAGGCCCTGTCCGGCGAGCGCGGCCAGCACATTACCCTGGAAGCCGACCCGCTGGTGTTGCTCAAGGGCAGCGAGGGCGAGCTGCGCAGTGCGTTCTCCAACCTGGTGTTCAACGCGGTGAAATACACCCAGGACAACGGCAATATCCGCATCCGCTGGTGGGCTGACGCACACGGCGCGCACCTGAGCGTGCAGGATTCCGGTATCGGCATCGACGCCAAGCACCTGCCGCGCTTGACCGAACGCTTCTACCGCGTCGATTCCAGCCGCAACTCCAACACCGGCGGCACCGGGCTGGGCCTGGCGATCGTCAAGCATGTGCTGCTGCGCCATCGCGCCCGCCTGGAAATCAGCAGCGTGCTGGGGCACGGCAGCACGTTTACCTGCCACTTCCCCCCCGCGCAGGTGACCCGCTCGCAGGTGATCGGCACCGACGAATAACCCGCAGACGCCACAAGATAAAGGTGGGAGGGGGCTTGCTCCCGATAGCGGTGCAACAGTATGAGAAGTGCCGACTGACCCACCGCTATCGGGAGCAAGCCCCCTCCCACAGTGGATTTGCTTGGTTTTGGAGGGTGTATTCCAGGCCCCGCCCGGCAGTGAGTACTAGGCAAGCGCCCCGTCAGCCGCTACATTGGCCGACTTGGGCCTGCTTTTCAGGCCTGCTCCCCCCTTATTGAACATACGGAACCTGCAAAACCCCATCATGGACCCTTCCCCTGGTATCACCCTCGCTACACTTTTCGCCGATTTCGGCATGATTCTATTTGCACTGGTCCTGGTACTGCTCAACGGTTTCTTCGTTGCGGCGGAATTTGCCATGGTCAAACTGCGCTCGACGCGAGTCGAGGCCATCGCCCACACCAACGGCTGGCGCGGGCAGATCCTGCGCACCGTGCACAGCCAGCTCGACGCTTACCTGTCGGCCTGCCAGCTGGGCATCACCCTCGCCTCCCTGGGCCTGGGCTGGGTCGGTGAGCCGGCCTTCGCCCATATCCTCGAGCCGTTGCTGGGCGCCGCAGGCGTTGAGTCGCCGGAAGTGATCAAGGGCGTGTCGTTCTTTGCCGCCTTCTTCGTGATTTCCTACCTGCACATCGTGGTCGGTGAGCTGGCCCCCAAATCCTGGGCCATCCGCAAGCCCGAATTGCTGTCGCTGTGGACCGCCGTGCCGCTCTACCTGTTCTACTGGGCGATGTACCCGGCGATCTACCTGCTCAACGCCAGCGCCAATGCTATCTTGCGCATCGCAGGTCAAGGCGAGCCCGGCCCGCATCACGAACACCATTACAGCCGCGAAGAACTCAAGCTGATCCTGCACTCCAGCCGTGGCCAGGACCCCAGCGACCAAGGCATGCGTGTACTCGCCTCCGCCGTGGAAATGGGCGAACTGGAAGTGGTGGACTGGGCCAACTCCCGGGAAGACCTGGTCACCCTGGACTTCAACGCGCCCCTCAAGGAAATCCTCGCGCTGTTCCGCCGCCATAAATTCAGCCGTTACCCGGTGTATGACGCGGTGCGCAATGAGTTTGTGGGCCTGTTGCACATCAAGGACCTGCTACTTGAACTGGCGGCCCTGGACCATATCCCCGAGTCGTTCAACCTGGCCGAACTGACCCGCCCGCTGGAGCGCGTATCGCGCCACATGCCGTTGTCGCAGTTGCTGGAGCAGTTCCGCAAAGGCGGCGCGCACTTCGCCCTGGTGGAAGAAGCCGATGGCAAGATCATTGGCTACCTGACCATGGAAGACGTGCTGGAAGTGCTGGTGGGCGATATTCAGGACGAACACCGCAAGGCCGAGCGCGGCATCCTCGCCTACCAGCCGGGCAAGCTGCTGGTGCGTGGCGACACCCCACTGTTCAAGGTAGAGCGCCTGCTCGGCGTCGACCTGGACCACATCGAAGCCGAAACCCTGGCCGGCCTGATCTACGACACCCTGAAACGGGTGCCGGAAGAGGAAGAAGTGCTGGAGGTTGAAGGCTTGCGGATCATCATCAAGAAGATGAAAGGGCCGAAGATCGTGCTGGCCAAGGTGTTGATGCTGGATTGACTACCCATTGTGGGAGGGGGCTTGCTCCCGATAGCGGTGTGTCAGCCACCCGATACAGTGACTGATACTCCGCAATCGGGGGCAAGCCCCCTCCCACATTGGTTACTGGCCATCCTTCGGATCACGCACCCGGCACGAAATGCTTCTGCGCCGTGCCCCGCGCGATCAGGCGGGAGATGTAGTCCAGCTTCTGCGCATCCTGGTCGATAAACCGGAAGGTCAGCTGCAGCCAGTCGCTGTCGGGCTTGGGCTCGTAGGCAACGATTGCGTGCAGGTAGCCATTGAGGCGCGCCACTTCAGCGTTTTCGCCTTGCTCCAGGTCGAGCACGGCGCTTTCCAGCACCTGGGGCAGGACCTCACCGCGACGCACCACCAACAACGCCTCCTTGATGCTCAGCGCCTTGATCACGCATTGCTGGGTGCCGCTGGACAGGCGCAACTGGCCTTGACCACGTCCGCCGGCAGGCGAAGGGGCCGGGGCGGCGGTGACAGGCGCGCTGTTGAGCAGGCCCCTGCTCGGGGCTGCGGCCGCTGGTGCCGGCTTGACGGCGTCAGGCTTGCCACCGGTCAGCGCGCTCAGGGAGTCGTTGCCGAAGGCCGAGTTCATCTTGGTTGGCGCGCTGGCGATCAACGCGTCGAGGCGGCCGATCTTGTGCAGCGCCTGCTTGACCTTGTTCAGCAATTGTTCGTTGGTGAACGGCTTGCTGACGTAACCGGAAACCCCGGCCTGGATCGCCTGCACCACGTTTTCCTTGTCGCCGCGGCTGGTCACCATCACGAACGGCATGGCCTTCAGATGGGCTTGCTCGCGGCACCAGGTCAACAGCTCAAGCCCGGACATCTCCGGCATTTCCCAGTCGCACAGCACCAGGTCGAAAGACTCGCGCATCAGAATGGATTGCGCCTTCTTGCCGTTCACCGCATCTTCGATCTGGATCCCGGGGAAGTAATTGCGCAGGCACTTCTTCACCAGGTCGCGAATAAACGAGGCGTCATCCACCACCAACACACTGACTTTGCTCATCGACCCTTCATCCTATAAAACCTTGCTGGCAGTACGCCTGACTGATGGCAGTTTGCCAAAACTCTGCAGTCACGTTAGGACTTATTTGGCCCTATCCGCAATAAATTCCGCTCGCCGCAAACGAAAACGCCCGGCCAATGGCCGGGCGTTAATTTCTCGGGCAACCTTACTTATCGTCAGATTCGCTCGGAACATTAGGGATAAGATCAGCATTGCCTTCAACTTCGGCTTTCATGCGCTTGAGGCCCATGTGCCGAACGTCGGTGCCGCGCACCAGGTAAATCACCAATTCCGAGATATTGCGCGCATGGTCGCCGATGCGCTCCAGGGAGCGCAGCACCCAGATGATGCTCAAGACACGCGAGATAGAGCGCGGGTCTTCCATCATGTAGGTGGCCAGTTCACGCAGGGCGGTCTTGTATTCGCGATCGATGACCTTGTCGTACTGAGCCACCGACAGCGCCAGGTCCGCATCGAAGCGCGCAAACGCGTCGAGGGCATCGCGCACCATGTTGCGCACCTGGTCGCCGATATGGCGCACTTCCACGTAACCACGCGGCGCTTCGCCTTCTTCGCACAGCTGGATGGCGCGGCGGGCGATCTTGGTGGCTTCGTCGCCGATACGCTCGAGGTCGATCACCGACTTGGAGATGCTGATGATCAAGCGCAGGTCGGACGCCGCCGGTTGGCGCCGCGCCAGGATGCGCAGGCACTCCTCGTCGATGTTGCGTTCCATCTGGTTGATCTGGTCATCGATTTCACGCACTTGCTGGGCCAGGCCCGAGTCGGCCTCGATCAGCGCGGTGACCGCATCGTTGACTTGCTTCTCCACCAGGCCGCCCATCGCCAGGAGGTGGCTGCGCACTTCCTCAAGCTCGGCGTTGAACTGCGCGGAGATGTGGTGGGTAAGGCCTTCTTTGCTAATCATGTTGGCGTCCTTGGAGCGTCCGGTAAGGTGCGGAGAACCGCAGCGTCAGTGCAATCAGAACCACAGCTTCCTAGCCATAGCGACCGGTGATGTAGTCTTCGGTCTGCTTCTTCGCCGGATTGGTGAACAGGGTATCGGTATCGCCAAACTCCACCAGCTTGCCCATGTACATGAACGCGGTGTAGTCGGAAACCCGCGCCGCCTGCTGCATGTTGTGGGTCACGATGACGATGGTGAACTTGGACTTGAGCTCGTAGATCAGTTCTTCGACTTTGAGCGTCGAGATCGGGTCGAGCGCTGAGCACGGTTCGTCGAGCAACAGCACTTCAGGCTCCACGGCGATGGTGCGCGCGATCACCAGGCGCTGCTGCTGGCCGCCGGACAGGCCCAGGGCCGACTCGTGCAGACGGTCCTTGACCTCATCCCACAGCGCGGCTCCCTTGAGCGCCCATTCCACGGCTTCATCGAGGATGCGCTTCTTGTTGATGCCCTGGATGCGCAGGCCATAGACCACGTTTTCATAGATGGTCTTGGGAAACGGGTTGGGCTTCTGGAACACCATGCCCACCCGGCGGCGCAACTCGGCCACATCTTCGCCCTTGCGGTAGATGTTGGTGCCGTAGAGGTTGATCGCGCCTTCCACACGGCAACCGTCCACCAGGTCGTTCATGCGGTTGAAGGTGCGCAGCAATGTGGACTTGCCGCAGCCCGACGGGCCGATGAAGGCGGTCACGCGCTGCTTGGGGATGTTCATGCTGACGTCGAACAGCGCCTGCTTTTCACCGTAGTAGAGGCTCAGGCCGGGCACTTCGATGGCCACGGTTTCCTGGGCCAGACTCAGGCTCTGCTTGTCGCGACCCAGGGCAGACATGTTGATGCCGTGGGAATGGGTTTCATGTTGCATGGGATGCTCCCTGTGCTACCAATTCATTTCATTGAACCGCCGGGGCGGCTTACTCAAATTCTGTGTATGGCGCGGTCCAATGTGGGAGGGGGCAATCCCCCTCCCACATTGGATCGTGTCAGCTGTCCAGCGCCTTGTACTTCTCGCGCAGGTGGTTACGTATCCACACCGCCGACAGGTTGAGCGTGGCGATCACCAGCACCAGCAGCAACGCGGTGGCGTACACCAGCGGCCGCGCCGCTTCAACGTTGGGGCTCTGGAAGCCGACGTCATAGATATGGAAGCCCAGGTGCATGATCTTCTGGTCAAGGTGCAGGTATGGGTAGTTACCGTCCAACGGCAGCGACGGGGCCAGCTTCACCACGCCGACCAGCATCAGCGGCGCCACTTCACCGGCGGCACGGGCCACGGCGAGGATCATGCCGGTCATCATCGCCGGGCTGGCCATCGGCAGCACGATCTTCCATAGCGTCTCCGCCTTGGTCGCGCCGAGTGCCAGGGACCCTTCACGCACGGTGCGAGGTATGCGCGCCAGGCCTTCTTCAGTCGCCACGATCACCACCGGCACCGCCAGCAGCGCCAGGGTCAGCGAGGCCCAGAGCAGGCCCGGCGTGCCGAAGGTCGGCGCCGGCAAGGCTTCGGCGAAGAACAGCCGATCCACCGAGCCACCCAGTACATACACGAAGAAGCCCAGGCCGAACACGCCGTAAACGATGGCCGGCACGCCCGCCAGGTTGTTGACCGCGATGCGGATGATCCGCGTCAGGGCGTTCTGCTTGGCGTACTCACGCAGGTACACCGCCGCCAGCACGCCGAACGGCGTCACGATCATCGCCATGATCAGGGTCATCATCACGGTGCCGAAGATCGCCGGGAAGATCCCGCCTTCGGTGTTGGCTTCCCGTGGGTCGTCGCTCAAGAACTCCCAGACCTTGCTGAAGTAGAAGCCGATCTTGGTCATCGTGCCCATGGCGTTCGGCTGGTAGGCATGCACCACCTTGCCGATGCCGATTTCGATTTCCTTGCCGTTGCCGTCACGAGCCGTCAGCGCGTCACGGTTGAACTGCGCGTGCAGGTCGGCCAGGCGCGCTTCGATGTCCTGATAGCGGGCATTCAGTTCGGCGCGGTCGGCGTCCATGTCGGCTTGGGCGGCGGCGTCGAGCTTGCCTTCCAGTTCCAGCTTGCGGCCGTGCAGGCGGACGCGCTCCAGCCCGGCGTTGATCGCGCCGATATCGGTTTTTTCCAGGCTCTTGAGCTGGGCGGCGAGCTTGTTGACCCGATCTACGCGAGCTTGCAGCTCCGGCCACGCGGCCTCGCCTTCGGCGACGACCTTGCCGTCCTGCTTGACGTTGACCAGGGTGCCGTAGAAGTTACCCCACTCACGTCGCTCGATGGTCATCAACTGCACCGGTTTGGTCTGGTCCTTCAACCATTCACCGACGATCCAGGTGAAATCATTGCCGTTCAAGTCGCGGTTGCCGACCTTGATCAGCTCGCGAGTCATGAACTCCGGCCCCTCGTCGGGCACCGGCAGGCCAGCGCTTTTCAGGCGCTCGCGGGGACTTCTTCCTTCTGCACCACTTCGCCGATGACGATATGGTTTTCCTGGCCCGGCACGTTGTAGTTGGCCTGGATCAGGTCAGCCGGCCAGAAGTGGCCCAAACCGCGCACCGCAATCACCGCCAGCAAACCCAGGGTCATGATGACCGCGATGGACACCGCGCCACCGCTGATCCAGACGCCCGGGGCGCCGCTCTTGAACCATCCATTCAGGGAGTTCTGTTTCACAGACTTCTACCTTTCTTAAAGCGACGAGTATTTCTTGCGCAGACGCTGACGAATCAGCTCGGCGAGGGTGTTCATGATGAACGTGAACAGCAGCAGCACCAGCGCCGAGAGGAACAGCACGCGGTAGTGACTGCCGCCTACTTCCGACTCGGGCATTTCCACCGCGACGTTGGCCGCCAACGTGCGCAGGCCTTCGAACAGGTTCATCTCCATCACCGGCGTGTTACCGGTGGCCATCAGCACGATCATGGTCTCGCCGACCGCGCGGCCCATGCCGATCATCAGGGCAGAGAAGATGCCCGGGCTGGCGGTGAGGATGACCACGCGGGTCATGGTCTGCCATGGCGTGGCGCCCAGGGCCAGGGAGCCCAGGGTCAGGCCGCGCGGCACACTGAACACGGCGTCTTCGGCGATGGAGTAGATGTTCGGGATCACCGCAAAGCCCATGGCCAGGCCGACCACTAGGGCGTTGCGCTGGTCGTAGGTGATGCCCAGGTCGTGGGAGATCCACATGCGCATGTCACCGCCGAAGAACCAGGTTTCCAGGTACGGGCTCATGTACAGCGAGAGCCAGCCCACGAACAGGATCACCGGGATCAGGATCGCGCTTTCCCAGCCATCGGGAACGCGCAGGCGGATCGACTCAGGCAAGCGGCTGAACACAAAGCCGGCCACCAGGATGCCGATCGGCAACAGCATCAGCAGGCTGAAAATCCCCGGCAAGTGCCCTTCCACATAGGGCGCCAGGAACAGGCCGGCGAAGAAGCCGAGGATCACCGTCGGCATCGCTTCCATCAACTCGATCACCGGCTTGACCTTGCGGCGCAGGGTCGGGGCCATGAAGTAAGCCGTGTAGATGGCGGCGGCAACGGCCAGCGGCGCGGCGAGCAACATCGCGTAGAACGCGGCCTTCAGCGTACCGAAGGTCAGCGGTGCCAGGCTCATCTTGGGTTCGAAGTCGGTGTTGGCGGCGGTCGATTGCCAGACGTATTTAGGCTCGTCGTAGTTCTCGTACCAGACCTTGCTCCACAGCGCGCTCCAGGACACTTCCGGGTGCGGATTGTCGAGCAGCAGCGGTTGCAGCTTGCCACCGGCCTCGACGATCACGCGGTTGGCCCGTGGTGACAGGCCGAACACGCCCTGGCCGTCGACCACCGGGTCGACCAGCAAGGTGCGGTGCGCGGTGCTGTGGAACACGCCGAACTGGCCGGAAGCGTCGAGGGCGGTGAAGCCTTTGCGACGTTCCTCAGCCGTGATTTCCACGATGGGCGCAGTGCCCATCTGGAAGGTCCGGATTTGCTTCAGGCGCTGCTCGCCATCCGGGTCGCGGGCCATGAACCACTGGGCCAGGCCACCTTTGGAGTTACCGACGATCAGCGAGATGCCGCCCACCAGCTGGGTGCTGGCGGTGACTTCGGCATTGCCGTCTTCAAGCAGTTTGTAGCGACCGTTGAGGCTCTTGTCGCGCAGGCTGAACACATCGGCCAGGGCGCGACCGTTGATCACATACAACCATTGCTGGCGCGGGTCGATGAAGATCGCCTTCACCGGCTCGGTCATTTGCGGCAGTTCGACACGCTTCTGCTCGCTGGTGACTTCGCCGGTCATCATGTTTTCTTCACGGCTCAGGGTCAGCACGTTCAAGTGCGAACCGGCCGAGCCGGCCACCACCAGGGAGGTATCGGTGGCATTGAGCGCGACGTGCTCCAACGGGCGGCCGGCCTCATCCAGTACGATCGGCGTTTCACCGTAGGGGTATTCGATCGCAGGGCTGATGGTTTTCTTGCCGTCCGGGTAGGACACCTTGTAGGTGTGGCGGAACACCATGGACTGGCCGTTGGACAGACCCAGGATCACCAACGGGCTGCCCGGCTGGTCTTCACCGATGGACACCACCTGGGTACCGGCCGGCAGTGGCAGGTCGACGCGCTTGAGTTCAGCGCCAGTGTCGACTTCAAAGAACAGCGCCTGGCCCTTGTCGGAAACCCGCATGGCGACCTGGTTCTGTTCTTCAAGCGAGATCAGCAAGGGCTTGCCGGCGTCCTGCATCCAGGCGGGCGTCAGCGCGTCTTCCTTGGTCAGCGAGGCGCCCTGGAACAGCGGCGCAACGACATAGGCGAGGAAGAAGAAAATCAGGGTAATGGCAGCCAGCACGGCGAGACCGCCGACCAGTACATACCAACGGGTGAAACGATCCTTGAGCGCGCGAATGCGGCGCTTGCGTTGCAGCTCAGGCGTATTGAAATCAATGCGCTTGGGGGGAGAAGTCGTCGTCATGGTGGAATTGGCCAGATCATTCATGCGCACACCCTAGCGATCCTGTATGACAGAAAGATGACAATGCAGTGACGCAAGAAATCCGCCGCGTAGCAAAGCTGGCAGCGGACAAAAAAATTAGGGCTGCAGGGGCCGTGAGTGGGAGCCAATTTCTCGCTCCCACAAGGCCCGCTGCTACACCAGGTAAAGCAGGCTTAGTTGCCTTCTGTCAGACCCAGGTCAGCCAGGGCCTTGGCGGCCACTTTGGCTGGCAGTGGGATGTAGCCATCCTTGACCACCACTTCCTGGCCCTGCTTGGACAGCACCAGTTTCACGAACTCAGCTTCCAGCGGAGCCAGCGGCTTGTTCGGAGCTTTGTTGACGTACACGTAGAGGAAACGCGACAGCGGATACTTGCCGTTGAGGGCGTTTTCTTCAGTGTCTTCGATGAAGTCAGTGCTGCCTTTCTTGGCCAACGCCACGGTCTTCACGCTGGCGGTCTTGTAGCCGATGCCCGAGTAACCGATGCCGTTCAGCGAGGAGCTGATCGACTGCACGACCGAAGCCGAGCCCGGTTGTTCGTTCACGTTAGGCTTGTAGTCGCCTTTGCACAGGGCTTCTTCCTTGAAGTAGCCGTAAGTGCCGGACACCGAGTTACGCCCGAATAGTTGCACCGGCTTGTTGGCCAGGTCGCCGGTCACGCCCAGGTCACCCCAGGTTTTCACGTCGGCTTTGGCGCCGCACAGACGCGTCGAGGAGAAAATCGCATCGACCTGTTCCATGGTCAGGTGCTGGATCGGGTTGTCCTTGTGCACGAAGACTGCCAGGGCGTCCACGGCAACCGGGATAGCGGTTGGCTTGTAGCCGTACTTCTGCTCGAAGGCCGCCAGTTCCGTGTCCTTCATCTTGCGGCTCATCGGGCCCAGGTTGGAGGTGCCTTCAGTCAGCGCAGGTGGCGCAGTGGCGGAGCCGGCAGCTTGAATCTGAATGTTGACGTTCGGGTATTCCTTTTTGTAACCCTCGGCCCACAGGGTCATCAGGTTGGCCAGGGTATCGGAACCGACGCTGGACAAGTTGCCCGACACACCAGTGGTCTTCACGTAAGCCGGGATGGCCGGGTCAACACCAGCAGCCACCGCGTTGGCAGTTGCAACGCCAGCAGCGACGAACGTCATTGCCGCCATCAAACGCTTCAGTTTCATGCCTTACTCCTAGCAGATAGGGATAGTTGGATCGGGGCCAAGTATCGGTAGGCCGTGTGAACACTCTATGTCTGGAATGTGACAATTAGATGAAAGGCCAGTATTGGAAGAGGACGGGCATTTGAGAGGCAAACGCTCGGAAATACTGGGTTGCATGAGCAGATGAGCGTCATGGGCCTATGGTTTAGAAACACTCTGTAATTGTTAACCAGAGATTTCCCACAACTATTTAGGGTTGTCGCTCGGAACCGGCCTTACTAACCTCCCTCGCGCCAACGCAAACTCACCCGCCGGGATTCGAACAGCCAACATAGGCCTTAGGTTGACAAACAAATACAAAAGCATAGCCTTGTCAACCTAAGGAGATCTCACATGATTAATGATCGAATTCGCCGCGCAAGGTTGTTGCGTGGTATGTCGCTGGAAGCGCTCGCGCTCAGACTTGGCGATATAACCAAGCAAGGTCTGAGCAAATATGAAAAAGGGTCGAGTACCCCCAACTCCCAGCGCCTTTTGCAATTGGCAAAGGCGCTGGAGGTGAGCCCGGAGTATTTTTTCCGTACCCAGGCATTGCCACTCGCTCCGCTGGAATTTCGTAAGTTGGCGAAGATGCCGCGATACCGTCAGGTCCAGGTCGAGGAGCAGATTCGAGAGCATCTGGAACGTTATATCGCCCTTGAAGAGTGCTTCGACCCGGTGGACATCCAAACTGCTAAAACGCCTGCGCAGATGTTGTCGGTATCGTCTATTGGCGAAGCTGAACGGGCGGCAGATGAGCTCCGCCGATATTGGGACATCGGTGAAGATCCTATCGCCCATCTGACCGAGCAGTTGGAAGAGCACGGCATCAAGGTAGTGATGCTGAACGGCCCAGATGATTTTGATGGCGCCTGTGCCGCTACTCATGACGGCCAACACGTGTTGATTGCATTGAATGCGCAACGACCCGGTGAGCGCATTCGCTTCACTGCAGCCCATGAATTGGGACATTGGGTGATGCGCCTGCCAGATGATATGTCCGAGCGCGATAAGGAAAACTGCTGCCACCGCTTTGCAGGGGCTTTTCTTTATCCTGCTAAAAGTGTCACCGGAGACTTTGGCAGCCATCAGCGATCACGTGTTCACCCCCGTGAGCTTTTGATCGTCAAACGGCAATACGGGCTATCCATGCATGCGGCGCTCCGTCGTTTGAAAGACCTCAACCTGTTGGGTGAAGGTGGCTATAAGTCCCTGACTATTCAATTCAGCAGCAATGGCTGGCGAAAGGCGGAGCCTGAACCGCTGCCTTGCAAACCCCCTCAGCGTTTCGAATCACTGGTATTTTGGGGGTTGGCAGAGGGTCTTATTACCAAGTCACGAGCGGCTGAGTTACTGCGTCGTCCAGTGAAAGCTCTGGATCCCAATTTTCTGGGCTCACTGGAGAGTGCATGAGCCTGATCTATATCAGCGACACCAACATCTGGATTGACTCAGAAACGCTGGATTGCTGGATCATATGTTCAGATTGCCATTCACTCTTTGTTGCACTGATTTCGTCATGCACGAACTGGAGGACTTTCCCCGTGACGAGCTGCTCGCGCGGGGCCTGCTTGTCGAATCATTCGATGAGGACGGCGTAAGAAAGCTCGTAGAACTCAAAGTCGAACACAACAACAGCTCATTGGCTGACGTTTCCTGCTACCTGCTGGCACAAGCAACCGGCAGGCCGTTACTGACGGGTGATGGGAAGCTCCGCCGCCAGGCAATTCGAGACGGCCTGCAAGTGCACGGTGCACTTTGGTTGCTCGATCTTATGGTCGACTACCAAGTAATCAACAGCCGCGACGCAGCAATGGCCCTGGATAACATGCTCACGGGAGGAGCTCGTTTACCAGCATCAGAATGCCAGACAAGGCTCTCCACATGGCGCCCCCTGTAAAAAACTGGAAGGTACATCCGTGTACATAGAAGGCCTCCTAATCGCTCAACGCCCGCGTTTCCACAGATACCCACCCACCACCATCCCCATCACACACAGGACAGCCACGTAGTACGCCGGCCCCATCGGGCTCTCCTTCATCAGCAGCGACACCGCCAGCGGCGTCAGCCCGCCGAACACGGCGTAGGCCACGTTGTAGGAAAACGACAAGCCGCTGAAGCGCACCACCGGCGGGAAAGCTTTCACCATCACGTAAGGCACCACGCCGATAGTGCCTACAAACAGGCCGGTCAAGGCGTACAGCGGGAACAGCCAGTCCGGATGGGCCATCAGGCTGTGATAAAGCGTCCAGGACGTGGCCAGCAGTAAGGCGCAACCGCTGATCAGCACCCGGCCGGCGCCGAAGCGGTCTGCCAGTGCGCCGGCGGCGATGCAACCCAGGCTCAGGGTGACGATGGCCAGGCTGTTGGCCTGCAACGCCACCGTGGGGCTGAAGTGGTAAACGGTCTGCAGCACGGTCGGGGTCATCAGGATGACCACCACGACGCCCGCCGACAGCAGCCAGGTCAGCAGCATCGACAACACGATCGCGCCCCGGTGATCGCGCAGTACCGCGCGCAATGGCAGCTCGGCGGCCAGGGTCTTGCGTTGCTGCATTTCGGCGAAGATCGGCGTTTCATGCAGCCAGCGGCGCAGGTACACCGACAGTAAGCCGAACACGCCGCCGAGCAGGAACGGAATACGCCAGGCAAACTCTGAAACCTGCTCCGGGCTGTAGATCGAGTTGATCGCCGTGGCCACCAGCGAACCCAGCAATATACCGGCGGTGAGGCCGCTGGTCAGCGTGCCGCAGGCGTAGCCGATATGGCGTGGTGGCACGTGTTCGGAGACGAACACCCAGGCGCCCGGTACTTCACCGCCAATGGCCGCGCCCTGGATGATACGCATCAGCAGGAGCAGGAGCGGCGCCCACAAGCCGATCTGCGCGTAGGTCGGCAGCAGGCCCATGATCAAGGTCGGCACGGCCATCATGAAGATGCTCAGGGTGAACATTTTCTTGCGGCCCAGCAGGTCGCCGAAGTGCGCCATGATAATCCCGCCCAGGGGGCGCGCCAGGTAGCCGGCGGCGAAGATGCCGAATGTCTGCATCATGCGCAGCCATTCGGGCATGTCGACGGGGAAGAACAGTTTTCCGACCACCGTGGCGAAAAACACGAAAATGATGAAGTCGTAGAACTCCAGCGCCCCGCCCAAGGCAGACAGCGACAGGGTTTTGTAGTCGTTGCGGGTCAGCGGGCGCGAAGGTTGCGCGCTGCTTGCGGGCACGGAGGACATGGCAAGGCTTCTCTTATAGTAGTCATCGTAAAGGACTGCGCGCCTGTGACTTGCGGCGGGTTTGGCAAGATAGCAAATCGCTTGAAAAAGCACAGCGCCATGAGAACAGTTGCGCGCAAAAGCCCCGATACAGCGTCTATTTACCGACCAAATGAGCCTCAGGTGGTCGTCGTCGCGCCAGCGTCTCGATATACTCGCCCGTGCAAGCGCAGGAACCCCAGCCTTGAGGGGCTGCTGTGCCAAAACGTTGTTGGGCGCCATCCAGCCGATTTGGCAGAGTTTCCCTTTAGTTCGCCTTACGAGAAACGCATCGAGCGGTGTATGTTGGTGCTGAAACGTTTTTCCAGAAGACGGCTATCCACTTGAAATACCCATGAAGCGTCACGGGTCAGAGGCACCCTCGGCATGATCGAACTCGAACAAGAAGATCCTAT
Organism: Pseudomonas sp. R2-37-08W; assembly: GCF_003851705.1. NCBI lineage: Bacteria > Pseudomonadati > Pseudomonadota > Gammaproteobacteria > Pseudomonadales > Pseudomonadaceae > Pseudomonas > Pseudomonas sp. R2-37-08W. Next base: position 5,731,153 of record NZ_CP027728.1, read on the forward strand.
CCCGCAAGGCGATCTCGCCTTGCAAATCACCGCGCTTCCGCGTGAAACCAATGGTTTTGGCGATATTTTCGGTGGCTGGCTGGTCGCGCAGATGGACCTGGCCGGCACTGCCATGGCCAGCAAGGTCGCGGGCGGGCGCGTGGCGACCGTGGCGATTGATCGCATGGCCTTCCTGGTACCGGTCGCGGTGGGCGCGCAGTTGTCCTTCTATACCCAGGCCCTGGAAATCGGCCGCAGCTCGATCCAGATGATGGTCGAAGTGTGGAGCGACGACCCGCTGTCCAGCGAATGGCGCAAGGTCACCGAGGCGGTATTCGTGTTCGTCGCCATCGATGGCAGTGGCCGCACGCGCTCGGTTCCATCGCGCGCACGTTAAACCTCACCGGGTTTTGACGGTCAATTGCCCCATTGCCTGTCCACTGAGAGTGCTTTGTTATGCCGACGCCCCACGTTGAAACCATGAAAATCGACGAGCTGGACTGCTGGCGTATCCGCCACAACGGCGCCGAATTGATGGTGGCCCAACAGGGTGCGCATCTCTTCAGCTACCAGCGCGACGGCGAGCAGCCGCTGATCTGGCCGAATCCTGAAGCGGTGTTCAAAAAAGGCAAAGGCATCCGCACCGGCGTACCGGTTTGCTGGCCGTGGTTTGGCGTATTCGACCGCAACCCGCAGAGTGTTAAGGCCATGCGCCACAGCGATCAGCCGGCCGGTGCCCACGGTTTTGTGCGTACGGCGCTGTGGGAGTTAGCCGCGACCGAGCTGCAAGGCCAAGCGCTGCGGGTAGACCTTGTGCTGCCGGTACCCGCCGGCGGCTTTCCGGGTTGGCCCCATCAGGTCGACTTGAAGCTGAGCCTGGTGCTGGACGACCAGTTGCATATCCATCTGACCAGCCATAACCGTGGCACTGACACGGTGACGCTCAGCCAGGCGCTGCACACCTACTTCGCCGTCAGCAATGTACGCAACGTGCAGGTCGAAGGCCTGGACGGGTCGGCGTACATCGACACCGCCGATGGCTGGACCGAGAAACAGCAATCCGGCCTGCTGCACTTCACCGCCGAGACCGACCGCATCTATCTGGATACGCCGGCTGAACTGAGCATTGTCGATAAAGACTGGGGGCGCCGCGTGCAACTCGCCAGCCAGGGCTCGAAATCGACGGTGGTCTGGAACCCCTGGACCGAACGCGCCAAGGCCTTCGATGACATGGCCGACGATGGCTGGCAGGGGATGCTGTGCATCGAGACGGCGAATGTGCTGGAAGATGTGGTGGCCTTGAAGCCAGGCGAAAGCCACACCTTGGGCGTGAGCATCGTCAGCATCCCTTTGTAAACCCAATCGAAAATGTGGGAGGGGGCTTGCTCCCGATAGCGGTGGATCAGTCACCTGATGGGTTGACTGAAACACTGCCATCGGGAGCAAGCCCCCTCCCACATTGATTTGTGGTGTGGTTTAGAGATCCGACTCCTTCACCACCCTCACCTTCCCTGCATCCAGTGCATACGCCGCATCCGCCAGATCGTTGTTCACCTTCTCTACTTTCAACGTGCCCGTGACCCACAGCGGCGTATAGATATCCTCCAGCTTCAATCCCTTGGGATACCGCACCAGCACCAGTTGGTTAGGCGGCGGTGGCGGCACGTGGATGCAGGCGCCTGGGTAGGGCACCAGGAAAAACAGCGTGCTGCGGCCCTTGGCGTCGGTTTCCAACGGCACTGGGTAGCCGCCGATACGGATGTTCTTGCCGTTCATGGCCGCCACGGTCTTGGTGGAATACATCACCGCCGGCAAGCCTTTGCTCTGCTTCAGGCCGCCTTTATCGGTAAAGGTGCCTTGGGCTTCGGGGGAGTTGTGATCGATCTCGGGCATGGCCTCGAGGGCTTTCTGATCCGACAGCGGCATCAGGTCAAGCCAGTCGGTTTCCGGCAGTTCGCCAGCGTGTACCAGGCCTGGGCCCAGCAAGAGGAGAGTCAACAAAAGATGGCGCATGCAGAGGCTCGGCAAGTTCAGGTGGCGAGCATTCTAGCCCTCTGCGCCTGCGCAGCGCAGAGGACTTTGTCGGCTGGTTACTTCCTTTTGATCAGGCCGTAGATCACCAGCAGCACAATGGCACCGACCAGCGCGCCGATAAAGCCTGCGCCTTGACCGGCCTGGTAGATCCCCAGGGCCTGGCCGCCATAGGTCGCGGCCAGGGAGCCGGCGATACCCAGCAGGATGGTCATGATCCAACCCATGCTGTCGTCGCCAGGCTTGAGGAAACGCGCCAGCAGGCCGACGATCAAGCCGATAAAAATGGTTCCGATAATACCCATGGCATTTCCCTCTGATTGGTATGAGACATGCCAAAGCCTAGTCAGACTTCGGCATCCTGCAATCAGAGAGACGCCGAGGCTTAATGGTTCCCGTGGCGGCGCGGCTTATTGTTCGGCGATCAAGGCTTCGACCTTGAGGATCTGCGCCTGAAGGGTCGCGCGGTCCTTGCAACGCAGGTTGGCGTGACCCACCTTGCGCCCGGACTTGAAGGCCTTGCCGTAGTGATGCACATGGCAATCGTCGATCGCCATTACCCGCTCAACCGGCGGTACCACGCCGATGAAGTTGAGCATGGCGCTCTCGCCCACCTTGGCCGTGGAGCCCAACGGCAAGCCCGCCACCGCCCGCAGGTGGTTTTCGAACTGGCTGCACTCGGCGCCTTCGGTGGTCCAGTGCCCGGAGTTGTGCACGCGCGGGGCGATTTCGTTGGCCTTGAGGCCACCATCGACTTCAAAGAATTCGAACGCCATCACGCCGACGTAATCCAGCTGCTTGAGCACGCGGCTGGAGTAGTCTTCGGCCAGCGCCTGCAGCGGGTGATCAGTGCTGGCCACCGAGAGCTTGAGGATGCCGTTGACGTGGGTGTTGTGCACCAACGGGTAGAAGCGGGTTTCGCCATCACGGGCGCGCACGGCGATCAGCGAGACTTCGCCGGTAAACGGCACAAAGCCTTCCAGCAGGCAGGCGACGCTGCCCAGCTCGGCGAAGGTGCCGGCCACATCGGCAGCGGTGCGCAGCACTTTCTGGCCCTTGCCGTCGTAGCCCAGGGTGCGGGTTTTCAGCACGGCCGGCAGGCCGATACTGGCGACGGCGGCGTCCAGGTCCGCCTGGGACTGGATATCGGCGAAGGCCGGCGTCGGGATGCCCAGGTCCTTGAACATGCTCTTTTCGAACCAGCGGTCGCGCGCGATGCGCAGGGCTTCGGCGCTCGGGTACACCGGTACGAACTGCGACAGGAAGGCCACGGTTTCGGCCGGGACGCTTTCGAACTCGAAGGTCACCAAGTCAACTTCGTCGGCCAACTGGCGCAGGTGGTCCGGGTCGCTGTAGTCCGCGCGCAGGTGTTCACCCAAGGCGGCCGCGCAAGCGTCCGGCGCCGGGTCCAGGAAAGCGAAATTCATCCCCAGCGGGGTTCCCGCCAGAGCGAGCATGCGGCCCAACTGGCCGCCACCGATTACACCGATTTTCATCGTCAACAACCTCAGGCGATACGTGGGTCTGGATTGTCCAGCACGCTGTCTGTCTGCTCAGCACGGAATTTTTTCAGCACCGCATGAAACTGCGGATGCTTGGCGCCCAGGATGCTGGCGGACAGCAACGCGGCGTTGATCGCGCCGGCCTTGCCGATCGCCAGGGTCGCCACCGGGATGCCGGCGGGCATCTGCACGATGGACAACAGCGAATCCACGCCCGAGAGCATCGACGACTGCACCGGAACGCCCAGCACGGGCAAGTGAGTCTTGGCTGCACACATGCCTGGCAAGTGCGCCGCACCGCCGGCACCGGCGATGATCACCTCGATGCCACGGGATTCTGCTTCATCGGCATACTGGAACAGCAGGTCCGGGGTGCGGTGGGCGGAGACCACCTTCACTTCATACGGAATGCCGAGTTTTTCCAGCATATCGGCGGTGTGGCTAAGGGTGGACCAATCGGACTTGGAGCCCATGATCACGCCAACCAATGCACTCATCGTCGTGCCTCTTCTCTCTGGGCGCCCGCAGGCGCGTCAAAAAACAACAAGCCACGCGGGAAATCCGGCGTGGCTTGGTGTACGAATTAAGGCCGGTTGGACCGGCCGAAGGCCGCGCAGTATACCGTAATAATCCAGATAAACAGCCCCTTGGACGACCATCTGCCCAGCGGTGCAAAGTGGCGGTTTTATTGACTTAGGAGTCAGCCAAATCACCACAAAACCCTGTGGGAGGGGGCTTGCTCCCGATAGCGGTGGTTCAGCGACCTATCAGTACCAGACACACCGCTATCGGGAGCAAGCCCCCTCCCACATTTGAGCTATGTTCGGCTCAGGTATTCTGTGCCGCGCCACCTTCCAGCTTGCGCCACAACAACCGCACATTCGCCTTGCGCACCAGCGCACAACGGTACAGCCGAATCTCCAGCGGCACGTGCCACTGCGATCCGCCACACACCACCAATTCGCCCCGGGCCAGTTCCGCCCGCACGCTCAATTGCGGCACCCAGGCGATACCCAATCCTTCCAGCGCCATGCTTTTGAGGCTGTCGGCCATGGCCGTCTCGTAGATCGTCGTGAAACGCAGGGCGCGTTGGCGCAGCAGTAAATTCACCGAACGGCCCAGGAACGCGCCGGCGCTGTAGGCCAGCAACGGCACGCTGCCCTCGCCTTCCAGGTCGAACAATGGCTTTCCATCCGCATCGGCGGCGCACACCGGGAGCATTTCGGTGTTGCCCAGGTGCAGCGACGGGAAGATCTCCGCGTCCATCTGCATCGCCGCATCCGGGTCATAGAACGCCAGCATCAGGTCGCAACCGCCTTCGCGCAGCGCATGCACGGCATCGCCGACGTTGGTCGCCACCAGCCGCGTGGCGATGTTCAGGCCTTCATTGCGCAACTGCGCGATCCAGCGTGGGAAAAAGCCCAGCGCCAGGGAGTGCGCGGCGGCCACTTGCATGACTTCGCCCTGCCCGCCTTCCAGGTGATGCAAATGGCGCAGCACTTCACCGAGCTGCTCGACCACCGTGCGGGCGGTGACCAGGAACAACTGGCCCGCCGCCGTCAGCTCCACCGGCGTGCGCGAGCGGTTGACCAGGGTCAGGCCCAACGCGGCTTCCAGGCTGCGAATGCGTCGGCTGAACGCCGGCTGGGTGACAAAGCGCCGCTCCGCCGCCTGGGAAAAACTGCGCGTCGCCGCCAAGGCGCTGAAGTCTTCCAGCCATTTGCTTTCAAGGTTCATCACTGCCTCCACGGGAATGCACCATTTTGGCACACACGCCCGTCATGGTAACCGGGTCACATCCACATTATGCCGTTTGTGCATAGGCCAGTGTTTAACAGCATTGGCCCAAAAACTTCTACAAGCCTAGCATTCGCAGCGTTCCGGCCAGTTCCGGGTCCATATCGAGATGATTTCCGTCATGTCCTCCGCTGCATCATTCCGCACAGAAAAAGACCTGCTTGGCGTACTCGAAGTACCCGCTCAAGCGTATTACGGCATCCAGACCCTGCGAGCGGTGAATAACTTCCGCCTCTCGGGCGTTCCGATTTCGCATTACCCGAAATTGGTGGTCGGCCTGGCAATGGTCAAGCAAGCGGCCGCTGACGCCAACCGCGAACTGGGCCAACTCAGCGAAGCCAAGCACGCGGCCATCAGCGAAGCCTGTGCCCGCCTGATCCGCGGCGATTTCCACGAAGAGTTCGTGGTGGACATGATTCAAGGCGGCGCCGGCACTTCCACCAACATGAATGCCAACGAAGTCATCGCCAACATCGCGCTGGAGGCCATGGGCCACCAGAAGGGCGAGTATCAATACCTGCACCCCAACAACGACGTGAACATGGCGCAGTCGACCAACGACGCCTACCCGACCGCGATCCGCCTGGGTCTGCTGCTGGGCCATGACGCGCTGCTGGCCAGCCTCGACAGCCTGATCCAGGCGTTCGCCGCCAAAGGCGTCGAGTTCGGGCATGTGTTGAAAATGGGCCGTACCCAATTGCAAGACGCCGTGCCGATGACCCTCGGCCAGGAATTCCGCGCCTTCGCCACCACCCTCGGTGAAGACCTGGCTCGCCTGAAAACCCTGGCGCCGGAGCTGTTGACCGAAGTGAACCTGGGCGGCACCGCCATCGGTACCGGCATCAATGCCGACCCGCGCTACCAGGCCCTGGCCGTGCAACGCCTGGCCCTGATCAGCGGCCAGCCGCTGGTACCGGCTGCCGACTTGATCGAAGCCACCTCCGACATGGGCGCCTTCGTGCTGTTCTCGGGCATGCTCAAGCGTACCGCCGTGAAGCTGTCGAAGATCTGCAACGACCTGCGCCTGCTGTCCAGCGGCCCACGTACCGGGATCAACGAGATCAACCTGCCGGCACGCCAGCCAGGCAGCTCGATCATGCCCGGCAAGGTCAACCCGGTGATCCCGGAAGCGGTGAACCAGGTGGCTTTCCAGGTTATCGGTAACGACCTGGCGCTGACCATGGCAGCCGAAGGCGGCCAACTGCAGTTGAACGTGATGGAGCCGCTGATCGCGTTCAAGATCTTCGACTCGATCCGCCTGCTGCAACGCGCCATGGACATGCTGCGCGAGCATTGCATCGTCGGCATCACCGCCAACGAAGCGCGCTGCCGCGAGCTGGTGGAACATTCCATCGGCCTGGTCACCGCGCTGAACCCTTACATCGGCTACGAAAACGCCACCCGCATCGCGCGCATCGCCCTTGAAAGCGGCCGCGGCGTGCTGGAACTGGTGCGCGAAGAAGGCTTGCTCGACGACGCCATGCTCGACGACATCCTGCGCCCCGAAAACATGATCGCTCCACGCTTGGTCCCGTTGAAGGCCTAAGTGTTTGTTGCACCGCTCACCAGGTTGAGGGACTAGACACCTCTCACCTTTTGAGGGCCTGAAGGCTCGTTCTTCAGGCCCTTTTTTTTGCTCTGAGGTTGTGAAATGACGCCCATAAAAAATCCAATATCGCACCGCAAACCCACCTCTCCTGTAACGGCTTGGCTGAAACCTTTAATCGGCCCAGGCAGACGGATCACATTCGCCTAGGTATAGTGCCGCCCCTCTTCGCGTCTGCGGCCGTCGGTAACGAGGCCCGGGTACAACGCGAAACCGCATGAATAACAACACCCGCAAAAGGATCGGGGTCGAACGTCGTGCACTGCCTGGTGCCATACGATGTGTCGGACCGTCCTGCGTTTGCCATTAGAAAAATCAGCGAGGAACACTCCATGCTCGAAGTCATCAACGACTTCCTCTCAGGGAAAGTACTGATCGTGCTCATTGTCGGGCTCGGCGGTTATTTCACGATTCGCTCGCGTTTCGTGCAGTTGCGTCACTTTTTCCACATGTTCTCGGTGTTTAAAGACAGCCTGAAGAGCAGCTCCGGCCAACTCAGCTCGTTCCAGGCGCTGATGCTCAGCCTGGCCGGCCGCGTGGGTGCCGGTAACATCGCTGGTGTCGGCATTGCCGTAACCCTGGGTGGCCCGGGTGCCGTGTTCTGGATGTGGGTCACCGCGCTGGTGGGCATGTCGTCGAGCTTTATCGAGTGCTCACTCGGTCAGCTGTACAAACGCACTGACGCCGAAGGCACTTACCGTGGCGGCCCGGCTTACTACATTCAGCACGGCCTGCATAAGCGCTGGCTGGGCATGGTCATGGCGTTCCTGTTGCTGGTGACCTTCGGCTTTGCCTTCAACGGCCTGCAAGCTCACGCCGTGACTCACTCGCTGAATAACGCTTTCGGCCTCGACACCACCTACACCGGCCTCGCGCTGGCGGTATTGCTGGGCCTGGTGTTCATTGGTGGTATCAAGCGTATCGCCTCGATCGCCGACCTGCTGGTGCCGGTCAAGACCCTGGTCTACATCGCCGTGACCCTGTACGTGATCGTGCTGCAATTCGACCACGTGCCGGCCATGCTCGCGACGATCGTCAAAAGCGCGTTCGGCCTCGACCAGGCCTTCGGTGGCCTGGTGGGCAGCGCGATCATCATGGGCGTCAAACGCGGCGTGTTCGCCAACGAAGCCGGCCTGGGCAGCGCGCCTAACGTGGCAGCCGTGGCGTCGGTGGAACACCCGATCGCCCAGGGTGTGGTGCAAGCGTTCAGCGTGTTCCTCGACACCTTTGTGATCTGCACCTGCACCGCCTTGCTGATCCTGCTGTCCGGCTTCTACACCCCAGGCTTCGAAGGCGACGGCATTGCCCTGACCCAGAACTCCCTGGCGGCAGTGGTGGGTGACTGGGGCCGCATGTTCATCTCGGTGGCCCTGGCGTTGTTCGTGTTCACGTCGATCATGTACAACTACTACCTGGGCGAGAGCAACCTGCGCTTTTTGGTCGGCAACAACCGCAAGGTGCTGATGGGCTACCGCGCACTGGTGCTGGTGCTGATTTTCTGGGGTTCCATCGAGAACCTGGGCACCGTGTTCGCCTTCGCCGACATCACCATGACCATGCTGGCGTTCGTCAACCTGTTCGCCCTGGCGTTCCTGTTCAAGATCGCCATGCGCATCCTGAACGACTACGACAATCAGCGCGCCGCAGGCATCAAGACCCCGGTGTTCGACTCCAGCCAGTTCCCTGATCTGGACCTGGACCGCAAGGCCTGGCCGGCGAATCCGGTAAAACCGCAAGCGACCCCGGCGGCTGAATTGAACGCTCAAGTGCAACGCTGAGCGTAGACAGATGACACGCCGCCTGGCCTTGGGCATGCTCTGGGCCCGGCGGCGTTTTTCGTTCAGGAGATTTTCAAATGCAACCAGCCAATAACGTCATGGTGCTCTACACCGGTGGCACCATCGGCATGCAGGCCAGCGCCAATGGCCTGGCACCCGCTTCCGGATTCGAAGCCCGCATGCGTGACCAGTTCGCCAACCTGCAAGCGCCCGCCTGGCGTTTCCGGGAAATGTCCCCGCTGATCGACAGCGCCAACATGACCCCCGCCTACTGGCAGCGCCTGCGCACCGCCGTGGTCGAAGCCGTTGACGAGGGCTGCGACGCGGTGCTGATCCTGCATGGCACCGACACCCTGGCCTACAGCGCGGCAGCCATGAGTTTCCAACTGCTGGGCCTGCCGGCACCGGTGGTGTTTACCGGCTCAATGCTGCCGGCCGGTGTGCCCGACAGCGATGCCTGGGAAAATGTCAGTGGCGCCTTGGCCGCGCTGGGCGAAGGCCTGGCACCGGGCGTGCACCTGTACTTCCACGGCGCGCTGATGGCGCCGACCCGTTGCGCGAAAATCCGCAGCTTTGGACGCCACCCCTTCGCCGCGCTGCAGCGCAACGGCGGCGCGGCCAAGGCCGAGTCGCTTCCCGCCGCCCTGGATTACCGCCAGCCCAAGGCCCTGGCCAACGTCGGCGTGTTGCCGCTGGTGCCAGGGATCGGCGCCGGGCAACTGGATGCGCTGATCGACAGCGGGATCGGCGCGCTGATCCTGGAATGCTTCGGCAGCGGCACCGGGCCCAGCGACAACCCGGCGTTTCTCGCCAGCCTCCAACGTGCGCAGGACCTGGGCATCGTGGTCGTCGCCATCACTCAATGCCATGAAGGCGGCGTGGAACTGGATGTGTATGAAGCCGGCAGCCGCCTGCGCGGCGTGGGCGTGTTGTCGGGCGGCGGCATGACCCGCGAAGCGGCCTTCGGCAAGCTCAACGCCCTGCTGGGTGCCGGCCTGGCCACCGCCGATACCCGCCGCCTGGTCGAACTGGACCTGTGTGGGGAGCTGCGCTGAGCCAGCGTCGACCGCTACATAATCACCCCCTGCCCTGACTGGCCGGTACCTAGCATGGAACACCCGAGTGGAGACCTCGGGTCGCTTCCATCAACCGGCCAGACAGGGATGCCCCATGACTACGCACAGCCGAACTTTTGAGCAGCCATCCGTCAAGCCTGCGGACCTGACACTGGACCTGCTCACCCAACTCACTGCACGGCCCTCATTCAGAGAAGTGGCCTCAGTGTTGTTGCGCCAGACCTTACAAGAGCAGTACCCGGCACTCGACATCAATCCCGACCTCAGCCTGGTCGGCAGCCCATCCTGGGAAATCGTCGAGGACAAGATCGTCCCCGGGCTGACGTTCTATCAAACCCTCAGCGACATCCTGGCCAGACAGTCCGTAGTCGGCGGGACGACAACGTACATTGAAGGCGAACACTTCCTCACCCAGCAACCGCTGACCGACCCGCCGATGCTGCTGCCCGTGCGCATTGTCGACATCGCCCACACCCTCAACACCCTGGCGCCGGTGATGCCGGCCGCGTTCCAGGAACAGCAGGTGGAATTCTGGAACCACAGCACCGACGACGGCCCGCGCTGGCATGGGTTTTCCAACTCATTGCGGGCAGCGTGGAATGTTCAGCGGGTGGACGGCTGGGATGACGACGACTGCGCCATGGCTCGCCTGTTGTTTCACGCCCCGGCCCGTAGCGGGCGGCTCAATGACCCTTACAACCTGCGAGCGTGCCTGATCGACATCGATCAGGTCGACGACGAAAAAGTCACGCATTTGAACGAATGCTCGACAGCCGTACTGATCGGTCGACGGGACGAACGCGAGATTATCCTCACCTACTCCCTGCTCAAGGGGTATGAAAAATTCGCCTCGCTGGAGCAACTTGGCCAGAGCCTGCCGGACCGGCTGAGCCCGTCGGCCACGCGAAAAAAAATCCAGTGGCGGCTGTTCGAACCGACCGGGGACTTTTTCGACCACCAGGCCTGCAGCCTGATCGCCCTGCAGATCGAGGCCATCGGCACCCAGGATTTTTCCATCGACGATGAACCCGAGACGGCACCGGCGCTGGTTACCCCGAGCAGATCGCCAAAAACGGGCCGCCCCTGGATTGGTACCGGCAAGTGCTGCCGGACTGGCTGCGGCAAGCCTCTCTCTCTGACCTGGGTTTCTATTCGCGGCATTTGAAAGACCTGGCCGCCCTGCAAAGCATGAACCTGGGCAAGTCCTACCAGGACGATATCCCGCCCATCGAGCAATATGCGCTTGAGGCGCTGAAGGTCGAAATGCTCAAGGAGCATCCAGAGGCGCTGCACCTGCCGCTGGACAAGCTCAGCATCCGGGTTCAAAGCCTGGTCGTGTGGGGCACTTTCACCGTGCCGGGACAGACGGACACCACCACCTTCAGCCTCAGCGAACTGGCCTTGCAGAACTTGATCGCGGTGCCGCTGGGCAACAAGACGCTGCTCCAAAGCAATGAGCGGCCGTTGCCGCAATGGATGACCGTCGATTATGTGGAAAGCCTTGTCAGCAAGGCCGATATCGGCAAGCAGTACCCGGCACTGATCAACCGCAAGCTGCTGGAGATCAAGAGCGAAGCCTCACGGCGAAAGCGTCTCTACGCCCACCACCTGCGCATCCAACTGCCGCTGCTGGCCCTGCAATGCAAGATTCGTCGCGAACACGGGATTGATGAACAAGGCTACCGCTACGTCGCCGCCGCGATGCAGGCTGACGTCGAGGACCGCAAGGTCGACGGGCAAGACATTGTCATCCGGCCCTTGGCCTTCGTGCCCCAGCGCCGCAGCGATGGCTCGCCGGACGAGGTGGAAAACATGTACGTGATCGGCGCGAAGGGCTCTTCCGCCGGCCCCTGCCTGCTGTATCGGCCGCAGTTTGACCCGGCCCTGATCCAATACCCTTCCCACGCCAACCTGATGTATGCCATCGCCCAGTCCCCCGACCTGCGCAAGTCAGTGCTGGCGTGGCTGCCTGATGACATGCGCAACCATTACGCCAATTATGTGTTCCCCGGGGCACTGCCCTCGCCGTGGGCCGTCGCGGACTTTCTGGTGGACACCTCGACGCAATGGACCATGAGCGGACCGATAAGCCTGGGTGAACGCACGCTCGACGGCGATCTGTTTACCACCCTCTATGAGGCCAATGCCCACGCCCTGATCAAGCTCGCCGATCACCAGTCGGTGTCGAATGCGGAAAACCGCTGGGAGACGCTCAAGCATGCCGGCTGGACGCTGCTCAATGCCGCACTGCCGTTTGCCAGCCCGACCGTGGCAACCGGCGCCTGGATCTGGCAGGTCGTCGAGCAAGTGCAACAGTTCGTGATTGCCTGGGAGGACGGCGCAAAACCCGCGCAATGGGCGGCGTTCACCGATGTGCTGCTCAACCTCGCGACCGCGATTACCCTGCACATCAGCACGCGCCTGCGGCCCGTGGGCCGTCGCCGGGAGCCCGAGACCACGCTCATCAAGCCAGCGCCGCTGCCCACCGTGGAAACCCTCCAACTGGAAACGATTGCCACCCATGAGTTGCCACCCGGCCATGCGCGATGGCTGCACACCAGCGGCGCGGTCAATCGGGCGCCAGCCACACTGGGCCGTGTGCTGGACAGCTTCAAGGTGAGCAAGCCGCACGAGCCGAGCACCGTCGAAACGAACCAGGGGCCGCACCAACACCTGACCCGGCACGACCATAAGTACTACGCCCAGGTCGGCGAACGCTGGTTTGAAGTCGCCGTGGACGAGAACGATACCGTCATGATCATCGACCCGCAGCAGCCCGAGCGAACAGGCCCGACGCTGTTTCACAGCGCGGCGGGCCAGTGGGTTATCGACACCCGCTTGCGCCTGCGCGGCGGTGGCCCCAAACGGATGCTCAAGCTGGCGAAAGCCGAAGCGACCCTGCAGGCCGCCGAAGTACGCGACAAACTGGTGGCTTTCGAAAACGCGAAAAAAACCGCGCAAAGCGAGCTGCAGCAAACCCATCGGGCCATGACCGAAGCGCCTGGAACCTCCGCCGCCGCCAAGCGCGAACTCTACCTGGAGAAGCTCGGCACCCAGAGTGCCGACTATGAAACGGCGCTGCAGCAACTCAAGACCCTGAACGTATTCACCTCGGTGCCCGACTATCAACAAAAGGCCCTGGGCTACGTACGCGCGCAACTGGAACTCAACGAAGCCGGAATCCGCGAAGCGCAAACCCTTTTTACCCCCAAGCTCAAGACCACCCTGGACCAGATCGAACGCCAGAGCCGCGAAACCGGGCAGCGCGAGGTGGCGGGCGCGCAACAAATGACCGAGCTGAGCGAGGACATGATCGCGCGCCTGGATTACACGCAAACGCGATTCGCCCAACTGCGTACCCTGGCCCAGGACGGAATGCGCCTGATCCAGGACGCCAGGAAGCGACTGCCGGCCTACACCAGCACCGATCTCAAGGCACTGCAGGTGACCCTGGCGCGCAACCTGTGCCTGGAAAAAACCAGCGCGTCCACCGAACCCGATGCCTGGAAGGCCATGGACGAGATCGTCGATAGCGCCGACCTCTCGGTCCAGGCGTTGCGCGACACCCTGCACGAGCGCAGCGAATCACGCCTGGATGAACGTATCGACTCGCTGGGCAGCCTGATCGAGCAATTCAAGGTCATCGATGAACGCCTGGACGATTTCCCTCAGGAGTTTCCCGCCGTGGTCCTGTCGGACCCGCTGCAAGGCCTGCGTCTGAAGTTGCGCGAATTTTCCCAGGAGGCCCTGCAGCATTTAAGCCTGTTGCACGCCGAGCGTGACGTCTTCCGAAACCGGCCGACGCCACCGCAGACACCGCCAAGGCCGCTGAAAAAATTCATCCACACCCGTTACAACGGCGTACTGATCGGTGAACCTCGGCTGACGCCCATCGGTCTTGAAACCGACATGGTGGATATCCGGTCACCGCTGACCCAGCAGGTCATCGCAACCTTCCATGAGAAAAGCCCGAACGTGTGGGTGCAACGTGTCACCACGCCCGAAGGCGAGGATGTGGTGCCCGACCTCCAGGTCAGCCTGGACCACGGCCGGGCACTGCTGGACGGTCTGGCAGCCTTCAAGCAGCGCGCCGTCGAGCAGGCAAAAAAGCAGGATCGCACCGCCGTCGGCATCGAGTACCTGTATCACCGGCATGCTTTGCTGCTCGAAGAAACCAACCGGCACATCGAGAAGGCGCTGGCTCGCGACAACGTCCCAGAAACCCACTCACAGTCGGCAGCCAGCCTCGGCAAACAACTCAACGACGCGGCGCAGGCGCTTTATAAACTCGCCTCCGATCACATGATGCGCATGATCAAGCAACATGCCCCGACCCCCGCCGGGGTTGAGTGGCTCAAGGACCGCAACGCGATCATCATCAAGAAGGTCATCAAGCGGCGTCGGCTCAAGAGCACCGTGCCGGATTATCTGGATGAATACACCATCAGCGAACGCTACAGCCATGAGGTGCTGTGGTATGCGCACTTTCATTACTCGGCGGCCTGGACGCCGGCCAAAGCCTTTATTTCCGCGCGCTTGAAAACGCCCCAGGAGTACCGCAAGGGGTCGCTGGCCGATTCCATGCAAGGGCTCAATGAGCAACAGCAAATTGCTTATTTCCGCAGCGAGATCAACCTGGAAGCGGCCAAGCGCTTATTTTTCGACCACTGATCGGCACACTCCTTGCTGCTTCCTGCCAAACCCCGGCAGGAACCACCCATGCTGCACTCGCACCTGACCACGCTGAACGCGGTTGCCCTGGTGCTCGACACCTTCAAGGCCCAAGGCGTGGCCGCTGATGCATTGCTCGCCGGCAGCGGCATCTGCGGCGCGGACCTGAGCCACGCCGACACGCGCATCACCACCAACCAGGAGATGCGCGTGTGTGCCAACGCCGTGGCCTTGCGCCGCGATATTGGCCTGGAATTGGGGCGGCGCATGCACGTGTCGTCCTACGGCATGCTCGGTTATGCGCTGCTCACCAGTGCCACCTTCGGTGACGCTTTGCGCCTGGCCCTGCGCTACCCGGCGCTGCTGGGAACACTGTTTGAGTTGAGCCTGGAAACAGACGGCCAACGCATCTGGTTCACCGCCAGCGATTATCGGGAAAACCCGGCGCTGACCGTATTCAACGTCGAGCTGTGCCTGGTCTCGTTAAAAGTCATTTGTGACGACTTGCTGGGCCAGCCCCTGCCGCTGCTCGGAGCCCGCTTCGAACACAGCGCGCCGGACTATCAGGCGCGGTATGCCGAGCGCTTCGACTGCCCGTTGACATTCGAAGCCACCGCCAATGCCTTTGCCTTCGACCGGCACTGGCTCGAGCAACCTTTACCCTTGGCCGACGCCATCACCCACCGCGCCATGGCCGAGCGCTGCCGCAAACAAAATACCGAATTCACCGGTCGCCAGGCCTGGCTGGGCCGGGTGCGCCTATTGCTGGCAACGCAATTGAACGCCGCCCCCGGCATCGATGGCTTGGCCGAGCAGATGAACTGTTCACCGCGCACCTTGCGCCGACACCTGCATGCCATGGGGTGTAGCTACCAGGAAATGCTGGACGAGTTGCGCTTCGAGCAGGCCAAGCAACTGCTGGGGGAGGACAAACTACCGATCTACCGTATTGCCGAGCAGTTGGGCTTCAGCGAAACCGCCAGTTTCCGGCATGCCTTCGTACGCTGGAGCGGCGTGGCGCCCAGTCAGTTCCGGCCGTGACGCACAGGCCTGGGGCGCCGCCGCGCCATTGAGGGGCGAATAGCGGACACATTCTTTGGCCCTATTTATCTCCTTTTGGCCGCTCCTGCCATTCTCCAAATCTGCGCACGCCGCAACACTGCAAGGCACCCCACTCAGCCTGCGGAGAACAACAACAATGCTGACGATCTACTCGGACGATCATCACCTGCACCACGGCCGTTGCGAATTGATGGACGGGCAATTGATGCCCTGTTTTGAAATGCCTTCGCGCGCCGACCACGTACTGCAGCGCGTCAACGAGCGCGAGCTGGGCCCGGTGCAAGCGCCTCAAGACTTCGGCCTGGCCCCCTTGCAGCGCATCCACAGCCGCGACTACCTAGATTTTTTCAAAGGCGCCTGGCAACGCTGGACCACCTTCGGCCAGGACGGCGACCTGTTGCCCTACACCTGGCCCGCCCGCACCTTGCGCCGCGTACTGCCCACCAGCCTGCACGGCCAGTTGGGCTATTACAGCTTCGACGGCGGCGCACCGATTACCGCTGGCACTTGGCAAGCGGCCTACAGCGCGGCGCAGGTCGCGCTGACCGCGCAACAGGCGATCCAACACGGCGCCCACAGCGCCTTCGCCCTGTGCCGACCACCGGGGCATCACGCCGCCAGCGACCTGATGGGCGGGTATTGCTACCTCAACAACGCTGCCATCGCCGCCCAGGCCTTTATTGATCAGGGCGACGCGAAGGTCGCAATACTCGACGTCGATTACCACCACGGCAATGGCACTCAATCGATTTTCTATGAACGCAGTGACGTGCTCTTCGCCTCGATCCACGGGCATCCGGAGGCAGAGTTTCCGTTTTTCCTCGGTTATGCCGACGAGCTGGGAGAAGGCGCCGGCAAAGGCTTCAATTTCAACTACCCGCTGCCGGCCGGTTCCGGCTGGGGCACCTGGAGCGCCGCCCTGGAACAGGCGTGCGTGGAAATCGAGCGGTATGGCGCCGACGTTATCGTGGTCTCCTTGGGAGTGGACACCTTCAAGGACGACCCCATCTCGCAGTTCAAGCTCGACAGCCCGGACTACCTTGTCATGGGTGCGCGTATCGCGCGCCTGGGCAAGCCGACGTTGTTTGTGATGGAAGGCGGTTACGCCGTGGAAGAAATCGGCATCAATGCCGTCAACGTTCTCGAAGGTTTTGAGGGGTCAATCGAATGAACACGCTCAAGTCGCTTGTGCTCTGCGCCGCCGTGTTGAGCAGCGCCGTCCACGCCGAAGAAAAAACCCTGCGGGTCTACAACTGGTTCGACTACATCACGCCCAAGGCCCTGGACGACTTCAAGGCCGGGCACCCGGCAATCAAGCTGGTCTACGACATCTTCGACACCAACGAAGCCCTGGAAGCCAAGTTGCTCACCGGCAACGCCGGCTACGACGTGGTGGTGCCATCCAATGTGTTCCTGGCCAAGCAGATCGAGGCCGGTGTGTTCCAACCCCTGGACCGCAGCCAATTGCCGAACTGGAACCACCTGGACCCCAAGCTGATGAAGCTGATCGAGGCTAACGATCCGGGCAATAAATTCGCCGTGCCCTACATGTACGGCACGATCCTGATCGGCTTCAACCCGGACAAGGTCAAGGCCGCGCTGGGTGCCGATGCACCGGTGGACAGCTGGGACCTGATCTTCAAGGAAGAGAACATCAGCAAACTCAAGCAATGCGGCGTCGCGCTGCTGGATTCACCCTCGGAGATCCTGCCCCTGGCCTTGCAGCACCTGGGCCTGGACCCTAACAGCAGCAACCCCAAGGACTATGAAAAAGCCGAAGCGCTGTTGATGAAGATTCGGCCGTACATCACCTACTTCCATTCCTCCAAATACATGGCCGATATCGCCAACGGCGACATCTGCGTCGCCGTCGGCTACTCCGGCAGCTTCTCCCAGGCGGCCAACCGGGCCAAGGAGGCCAAGAACGGCGTGACCGTCGATATGCGCCTGCCCAGGGAGGGCGCGCCGATCTGGTTCGATATGCTGGCCATTCCCAAGGGCGCGAAAAACCCGCAGGACGCCTACACCTTCATCAATTACCTGCTGCAACCCCAGGTGATTGCGCCGATCAGCGATTTCGTCGGCTACCCCAACCCCAACAAGGACGCCACCTTGCAGGTCGACCCGGCGATCCGCAACAACCCCAACCTGTACCCCACCGAGGCGGCAATGGCCACGCTCTACACCTTGAAACCCCTGGGTCGCGACGCCGAACGCGCCAGGACCCGCGCCTGGAGCAAGATCAAGTCCGGGACCTGATAAGCGTCGGCCAGGGCCCACGCGCCCTGGCTGTTTTATCTATCTACCGTCCCCAGGGCATCTCTGGACACTACCTTGCGACTCTCTCGTTCGACTGCTCGCAAGGAGCTGCAGATGCCCAATGACTCATCCCGAAACGACGACCCCGTCGCCCGCAACCTTCCTCCCAGCACCTACGATCTGCTGACACAACTGACCACCGGCCCTTCGATGCGCGAGGTCGCCTCAACCCTGTTGCGTACGGCGCTGCGCGACGAGTTTCCGACGCTGGATATCGAGCCTGACCTGGCCATGGTGATTACGCCGCGCTGGAGCATCATTGACGATGTTCTCCAACCGACGGAGCCATATGTCGACTCGCTGACCACGGTCCTCGCTCGGCAAGCGTTGGCGCCCGCGCCGGTGATCTACATCGACGGCGAGCATTTCCTCACCCAACACCCCCACGCAGTACCCGCAGTCCACCTGCCGGTGAAAATCGACGCCATTGCGCGGTTGCTCAACGAGCTGTCGGCGCTGATTTTCGTCGCCTTCCAGGAGCAGCAACTGGACCACTGGAACGCGTCCAATGGCACCGCCGGCCCGCGCTGGCAGATACTTTCCCAGTCCCTGCGCAAGGTGTGGAACCTCAACAAGCTGGAAGGCTGGGATGAACACGACTGCGCCATGGCTCGAACGCTGTTCCGATTGCCGGATCCGACTGGCCGTCAAGAAGGCGATCCGTACCCGATCAATGTCTACCTGATCGACATGGACGTACGCCAAAACAACAAGACCGTGCATGCGGGCCTGGCGGACATAGCGGTACTGATCGGCGTCCATGAGCAGAAGCAGCGGATCCTGACGTACTCGCTGGTCGAGGGTTACGAGAAGTTCGACTCGATGCAGCAACTGGGCGACGTCCTGCCGGGCAGATTGAACCCGTACCATCCCGAGCTGGACGTGCAATGGCGGCTGTATCAACCCCCTGGGAATTTCTTCGATAGCCAGGCCTTCGCCATGATCGCCCTGCAACTAGCGGTCATCGGCGCCTTTGGCTTGCGCAGCCACAAATCTTTCACCAGTAAAGGCATCAGCGACCAGGCCGTGATCAGCGTCGTACCGGTGATCGACGACCTGAGCGATCACTCGCTGTCGAACATCCGCCAGATTCATCACCAACTGCCCGAATGGTTGGCGGACGCCTCGGACCTCGACATCTCCGCCTACGGCCGGGGCATCATTGATCTGGCCCAGTTGCACACGCACAACCAAGGCTTGCAGTTCGATGACGGGATCGCGTCGATCCGCGACTACGCCCGGGCGCAACTGCGCAGTAAAATCCAGGCCCATCCCAATGGCGCCGGCCTGAACCTGGACAAGGTTGAAGTCAGCATCGAGAGCCCGGTGCTCTGGGGTACGTTTGTGGTGCCGGGAAGCAGTGACATCACGCGCCACAGCCTGGTCGACCTGGCCCTGGCAAACCTCACCGGTTTGCCGACGGGTACACCGAGCGTGCGCTACAACGGTGGCGACGCCCCGGACTGGCTGACCTACGACTACTTGAAGCAACTGATCGAAGCCATCGACATCGGCAAGCACTATCCGGCACTGATCAAGCGCACCCTGCTCACGGACCCGTTCGAGTCCAAGGCCCGGCAACTGCTCTACGTTTCACACCTGCGAGTGCAATTACCGCTGCAAGCCCTGCAGTGGAAGATCAAGGGTGAGAACGGGCTCAACTCCCTCGGCTATCGCTATGTCGCTGCCGTTGTCCAGGCCCAGCAGCACGACCGCCAGGTCGAGGGGCAGGAGATCGTTATCCGCCGCCTGGCTTTTATCCCGGCGCTGCGGCCCGGTCATGAGCAGGATGTGGTCGCCAATATGTTCGTGATCGGCCCTCGCGATCACACCCAGGGCCCCTGCGTGCTTTATCGCCCGCTGCTCGAGCCGGTGCTGTTCCAATACCCCACCCGGCAAAACCTGCTGTATGCCATCAAGCACAGTCACCTGCTGCGCGAGTCGGTCCTGGCCTGGCTGCCGGAAAGTTCGCGCTTCAACTACGAGCAATACGTGTTCCCCGACAAACTGCCTTCGCCGTGGACCGTGGCGCGGGTGCTGGTGGAGCCCGAAGTGGTCCTGCAAATGAGCGGGCCTATCGGCCTGAGCGATGAAGTGCTGACCGGTGACGTCCTGGGGACGCTGTTCGAGGCCAACGCCAATGCCATGATTGATCTGGCCAAGCAGCAATCGGTATCCAACACCCAGAAGCGCTGGGCAAGCTATCGACAGGCCGCCTGGCAGATTTTCGGCGCGGCCCTGCCCTTCCTCGGGCGCACAGCCGGGATCGCGGCCTGGATCTGGCAAATCATGGATGACCTGCAAGAAACCACCGAGCAAGAGCCTGGACCTGACGGGACAACCTCATGGACGGCGCAGATCGACCTGCTCCTCAATCTGGGCATGGCGCTGGTGATGCACGTCACCCTGCGCCACTCATCACCGAAAAAGAGCGCCGAAGGTTTTGCGCTCGAGCCCGAACCGAAGCTGGTCGAAGAGCCAGAAAAGGCAGCGCCTGTGCCCAGGAAACCCATCGTGACCAAGCAACCGGACCTGTCCGAAGCCGAGCTACCCGCTGAACATCAGGGTCCATTGCACATCCAAGGGGCGCTGAGCCGCACACCTTCAAGCCTGGCGGCGACGCTGGATCGCTTCAAAATCTCTAAACCGGAAGGGTTGGGCGAATCGAACAAGGAGCCTGGCCCGCACCTGCATCTTCATGGCCTGGCCGGCAAATGGTACGCGCAGGTCGGTGAACGCTGGTTCGAGGTCACCGTCGACGACAACGACAACGTGGTGGTCGTCGATCCCCGCCAGCCTTCGCAAACCGGCCCGGCATTGATGGGCAACCTGGCCGGCAAATGGTTTGTCGACACACGCCTGCGCCTGCGCGGCGCCGGCTTCAGGAATCGCCGCAGGGCGGCCAGGGGCAAGGCACCTTCGCGCATCAAGGAATTGCGTGAAAGCCTCACTGCGTTCGATGCCGATGAAAGACGCGGGCAGGCGGAAGTCGCCGCCGTATTTGACGCCATCGTTCGCGAGCCCGGGCCGTCCAGGGATACGACGCACCAGGCATTCATCGAGAAGGTCGACGCTCGCCTGGAACAGTACGAGACACCCATCCGCCAGTTGCGCGCACTGAACATCATCGACTCGGTGCCCAATTACCAGAGCAGCATGACCGACTACTTGAACAAGCAGTTGCTGCTGACCCGATCCGCCGTGGCTGAAAGCCTCCCCGAGTTTCGGGAAAAACTGCTCTGGACCCTCGAGCACATCGAGACCCTGTCCGCCCTTGAACCCAAGAAGCAGGCCGAAGCTGCCCAGGTCATGGCGAATTTGAACAAGGCAATGATCAGCCGCCTGGAATATGCCGAGTCGCGCTACCGTGAACTGGAAGGACTTGGCATGGAAGGCGCGAAGGTCGCACAGACCACCATGCGCGCGTTGCCCGGCATGCGGCTGCACGATCTCAAGGCGCTGCAAGTCACCCTGACGCGTTACCTGTGTATCCGCGAAGGCGACGGCGAGGCGTTTATCGATGCCCGCACCCAGATCGGCGAAATTGTCGAGATTGCCGACCTCAACATTCAAAACTGGGTTGAAACCCTGATCGAAGCCAACGTCAGCGGCCTGGATGAGCGCATCGAGGTGCTCAACAGCGTGGCTGACCAATTCGCCATCGTCGACCAACGCCTGCTGGACCTGCACGCTGAACACCCGGAGCAGGTAAACCGGGAAACCCTGGAGGACCTTCGCAAGGAAATCGACGGTTTCAATCAGCAGGCGGTGGTGGAGCTTGCGCGGCTGCTGCGCGAGAAAAAGACCCTGGAACCCAAGCCGGGTACGTCAAAGCCGCCGCCTACGCCCAAGCGCAAAGTCATCAAGACCCGCTTCAATGGCGTGGTGGTGGGCGAACCTCGCGCGACGCAAAGCCACCTGGTGGACGTCAAGGCGCCAATGACGGGCAGGCTCATCGCCACGTTCCACGAGAAAACACCGGGGGTCTGGGTTGAACGGGAAAGCCCGTCCCCAAGCCGTGCAGAGCCACACACCCTAGACCTGAATGCGGGCATGAGGGCCGGGCAAGGCTTGCTGGATGAAGAGCAGGCCGTCACCCAGCGTATCCTTGCGCACTCCAGAAAAGCCGGGTGCATCCCGGTGGAAATCGAAGAGATGCTGCACCAGTACGCCGCACGCCTGGAGCGCTCGGGCAGCACCATTGAGGAAGGGCTGACGCGACTCAACCTGACCGAAAGCGATCGCCCCTCAGCCGCCACCCTCAGCAGGAACCTCAACGACGCCGCTCAGCGGCTCTACAAACTGGGCTCCGACACCCGCATCAGCATGACCAAAGAACAACCGCCCACCGCAGCGCGGGTGGAATGGCTGCACGAACAGGGATTGGTGAAGATTGAAAAGGTCGTTACCCGCAAGCGTCTCAAGGGCCCCGGCAAGAACTATCTGGACGAATACGAAGTGCGCGATCACCAGAGCCGTGCCGCGTTGTGGTATGCGCACTTTCACTACGATTCCGTGCAAGCCGCGACCGAAAATTTCTTTGCCGGTCATCTGAAAACCCGCGAGCAGCGCAAACTTGGCGGAGCCATGGAGCGCGCAGGCCTGAGCGACCGGGACCAGATTGCGGTGTACCGCAGTGAAATCAGCCCGCAGCTGGCGCGCTCGTTGTTCTTCCACAGCTGAGTGGGTCAGCCGCTGAGCCAGGCTTTGCCCAGACGCAACAGGGCCTGGGTAATGGCTGCCTCAGGCACGGCGGCAAACCCCAGCACCAGGCCGGCGCGTTGATCCGGTGCCGGGCTTGAATCGGGCAGCCAATAGCTACTCAGGCCATTGATTTCTACGCCCACGCCGCGGGCTCGTGCCAGCAACTGCTGCTCACGGGCCAGGCTGTCTACCCGAACCGTAAGGTGCAGGCCCGCTGCAACAGCGGGCAGGTTGTCCACACCGGGCAGCCCGCTGGGCCAGCCGGCCAGCAAGGCATTGCGCCGACTCAGGGCGGCGCGACGCATGCGGCGGATATGGCGCTGGAAATGCCCGGCCGCCATGAATTCGGCCATCACCGCCTGAGTGCTGACTTCCGAGTGGCGCATGTCGACGGCGCGGCGCCGGGAGAACGCATCCACCAGACCCGGCGGCAATACCAGATAGCCCAGACGCAGGGCCGGGAACGCCACTTTGCCGAAGGTACCGACGTAGAGCACGCGCCCGCTGCGGTCCAACGCGGCCAGGGGCGCCAGCGGCGCACCGCTGTAGCGGTATTCGCCATCGTAGTCGTCTTCGATGATCCAGCCACCGGTGCGCTCGGCCCAGGCCAGCAGTTCCAGGCGCCGCGCCAGGCTCATCACCACGCCCAGCGGGTATTGATGGGAGGGTGTGACATAGGCCAGGCGGCAGTCTTCCAGGCCATTGAGGGTCTGGCAGTCGATACCTTCGCTGTCCACCGGCACACCCCGCAGGTTCGCACCAGCCAAGGCGAATGCGTGGCCGGCTGCACGATAGCCTGGGTTTTCCACCGCGACCCCGTCGCCGGGCTCCACCAACAACTGTGCACAAAGGCTGATTGCCTGCTGTGCACCACTGGTGATCACTATTTGTTCAGCGGTGCACTGCATGCCTCGCGAACTGCGCAGATAAGCCGCGATCAGCCCACGCAGGCGTGCGTCGCCTGCGGGGTCGCCGTAACACAACTGTTCCAGGTCCGGCTTGCGCCAGAAAGCCCCGTTCAGCTTGGCCCAGACCTCAAAAGGGAACAGATCGAAGGCGGGCACCCCTACGCGAAACGCCTTGGGCGGCCCGGTCGGCGGTTGGGATAAATGGTTGTGTTGCAGACGGTCCAGGGCCGGACTGTGGATAACTTCGGTATCCAGATCCACCGGCAAATTTGTGCATTTTGTGGATAACGCTGGGGATAAGCCTGTTGGTAAGCCTGTGGATAGTTTTGTGGATAAATTTTTAGAGGTAGGCAGTTGGGCGACATAAGTGCCATCTCCCACCCGGCCTTCGATAAACCCCTCGGCGTACAACTGATCGTAGGCGCGCACCACGCTGTTGCGGGAAATCGACAGGGCCGCAGCCAGATCACGGCTGGCGGGCAAACGCGTGCCGCTGACCAGGCGCCCGTCCAGCACGCGCAGGCGCAGGGCCTCATAGAGTTGGCGCGTGAGGCCCTGGCGCCGGTCCAGCTCGATACCGGCCGGGTTAAATGACAGAGGCGGCGAGAGTGGTGACATATTGGACCTACGAAATTGACCTTGGATGGCTCTTACAACGGACCATTAGCCTGCCTAGGATGCAGGCATTCGCCAAGGAAAATATTCATGTACACACCACGCGCCTTTGTCCTCGAAGACCTGCCCGAATTACACCAACTGATCCAGCACACACGCCTGGCGCAGTTGGTGACCTTTGGCGAGCAAGGCCTGCAGGCCAGCCATTTGCCACTGCTGCTGAATCCCGATGAAGGCCCCAATGGCACGTTGTACGGGCACCTGGCCAGGGCCAATCCGCAGTGGAAAGACCTGCAAAACGGCAGCGAAGCCCTGGTGATCTTTGCCGGCGCCGATGCTTACGTCAGCCCGGCGTTTTACCCGGCCAAGGCCGAGCACGGCAAAGTGGTGCCCACCTGGAATTACCTGGCAGTGCACGCCTACGGCAAGGCCGATGTGTTCACCGACGCCGAACGCCTGCTTGGCCTGGTCAGCGCGCTCACTGATCGCCATGAAAGCGCTCGCGACAAGCCCTGGAAAGTCAGCGACGCCCCGGCCGACTACATTGATGGCATGCTCAAGGCCATCGTCGGCTTCGCGCTGCCCATCGATCGCCTGATCGGCAAACGCAAGCTCAGCCAGAACCGCAGCCCGGCCGACATCGCCGGGGTGCGCAACGGCCTGGCCGCCAGTGTCGACGTACGCGACCAGACCCTCGCCCGCTTTATGCCCCAAGGAGTTCCAGAATGAGCCCGCTCGAGATTCGCCAGGTCAGCGCCGCCGACCACACCGCCTGGTTGCCGCTGTGGCAAGCGTATCTGACGTTCTACAACACCCAATTGCCGGACGCAGTCAGCCAGAGCACCTGGCAACGCCTGGTCGACGCCGACGAGCCGACCCATTCGGCGCTGGCCTGGCAGGACGGCAAGGCGGTGGGCATGGTCAACTTCATCTACCACCGCTCCAACTGGAGCATCGAAAACTCCTGCTACCTGCAGGACCTGCTGGTGGACTCGGCCCAACGCGGCACCGGCGTCGGTCGCAAACTGATCGAGTTCGTCTATGCCACGGCCAAGGCCGATGGCTGCGGCAAAGTGCATTGGCTGACCCACGAGACCAACGCCACGGCGATCCAGCTTTATGAGCGCATCGCTGAACGCCCAGGTTTAATTCAATTTCGCAAAGCCCTTTAAGGAGCGCAGCATGTCCACCTCCCTCGCTGACTGGAAAGGCGTTCCGGCGCCCACGGCTCAACTGCTCGAAGGACGTTTTATCCGCCTGGTCAAACTCGACCCCGCGCGCCACGCCGATCAGCTCTGGCAAGCCCTCGAAGGCCCCGGCGCCGACCCGAAGTTGTGGGACTATCTGCCTTACGGCCCGTTTGCCGAGCGCGCCGCGTTCGATGTGTGGTTGAACAACCATGCGGCCAGCACCGACCCGTATTTCTTCAGTGTGGTCGACCGCGCCAACGATGAGGTGCAGGGCATCCTGAGTTTGATGTCCATCGTCCCGGCCCAGGGCCGTATCGAAATCGGCCATGTCACCTTCGGCGCCCCGATGCAGCGCTCGCCGAAAAGCACCGAGGCGGTGTATCTGCTGGCCAAGTATGCGTTCGAGCAGGGCTACCGCCGCCTGGAATGGAAATGCAACAACGGCAACGCCCGCTCCCGATACGCAGCCGAGCGCCTGGGTTTCAGGTTCGAAGGGGTATTCCGCCAGCACATGGTGGTCAAGGGCCAGAACCGCGATACGGCATGGTTTTCGATGCTGGATTCGGAATGGCCGGCGATTGATGCGGGGTTCGAACAGTGGCTTTCAGAGGCTAACCAGACCAGCGCCGGGCAGCTGAAAACACTGGCCGAGTGCAGAAATTGAAACGAGGGGTTTGCCCCAATGCCCCTGTAGGAGCGGGCTTGCTCGCGAAAAACGCCCAGGCAACACGCTCATACTGGATAAACGTGGAGGCCCCGAGTACTTCGCGAGCAAGGGCTAGCCGCCCGCCTCGCTCCTACAAAAAGCCTTAACCGATTGGGGTCAGGTGCTTGGCCAGCACCGCAATATGCTCCGGCCCGATCCCGCAGCAACCGCCCAGATGGCTGGCCCCGCGCGCCTGCCAATCGGCCGCCCAGTGCAGATAGCCGGGCGGGTCAAGGTCATCGCGCAGCGGGTCGAGGCCATCGTTGGCCGTGGCCTCCTTGGGTTGCGGCGGGAAGGCGTTGGCGTAAGCGCCGATCTGGATCGCCACGCCAAGGCGCTCGAAGGTCTGGCGGGCAGCGTCAATCGCCGCGCCGATCACTTCCGGCTGGCTGCAGTTGAACAGCAGCACCTCCACGCCCAACTGCGCTGCCGCTTCGGCGGCGTCCGCCACCGGTTCGCCTGAGCGCAGGCGTGGCACCTCGTCCGTGTCTTCGTCCTTCAAGGTAAACGACAGCCAGAGCGGTTTACCGTCTTTCGGCAGCCCGGCCTGGATCGCCCGCGCCTCGGCGATGGAGCTCTGGGTTTCCGCCAGCCACAGGTCGACATGGGGCGCCAGGCCGTTCACCAGAGGCGTCAGCAGCTCGCTCACCCGCCCAGGCTCGAACAAATCCGGCCGATAAGAACCGAACAGCGGCGGCAATGAACCCGCCACCCGCACCGCCTGGCCTGAAGCCTGCACCGCACGGCGGGCCAATTCACCAGCGAGCGCCGCCAGCGCCTGGCCTTCGGCGGCGAACCGCGCCTCACCAATATGAAAGGGCACAACGGCGTAGCTGTTGCTGGTGATCACGTTGGCGCCGCTCTGGATATACGCCGCGTGCACCGCCTCAACCGCCTGAGGCGCTTCACTCAACGCCAGCGCCGACCACTCCGGCTGCCTGAACGGCGCGCCACGGCGTTGCAGCTCACGGCCCATGCCACCATCGAGAATTACTGTAGGTTGTGCGCTCATATAGCTTTTACTCATATGCTTATGAAAATAACTCACTATGAGAGTCGTTCTTATAACTATTTAATACGCACCAGTCGGTTCATCACAACTCTTTTTTCTTCAGGTGTCTGCTTTGAAACTTAAACCGCTATTGGCCCTGGGCCTGACCATGCTCGCTGCCTCCACTCAGGCCTTCGGCGGTACCACCCTGGATCGGATCGAGCAAAAGAAAGAACTGGTGGGCGTGCTGATGGAGAGCTATCCGCCGTTTTCGTTTCTCAATGAGCAGAACCAACTCGACGGCTTCGACGTCGACGTGGCCAAGGCCGTGGCACAAAAACTGGGCGTGAAGCTTCGCCTGGAAACCCCGTCCTGGGACGTGATCGCCGCCGGCCGCTGGAGCGGGCGCTACGACATCTGCATCTGCTCCATGACCCCGAGCAAGGCGCGCGCCGAAGTGTTCGATTTCCCGGTGGAGTACTACGCCTCGCCTGCGGTGATCGTGGTCAATGCCAAGGATGACCGCATCCACGGCGCCAAGGACCTGAGCGGCAAGAAAGTCGGCCTGACCAGCGCATCGAGCTACGAGAGCTATCTGAACAAGAACCTGGTGATCGAAGGCGCCGAAGACACGCAACTGCAGTATCCGTTCGAGGACGTGCAGATCGCGCCGTACGACACCGACAACGTGGCCTTCCAGGACCTCGGCCTGGGCGCCGGCGTGCGCCTGGACGCGATCCTCACCAACCTGGTGACCGCCCAACCACGCTTGACCGCCGACAAGCGCTTCAAGCTGGCCGGCGAGCCGCTCTACTCGGAGCCCAACTCGGTCGCCATCGAAAAAGGCGACCCGCAGTGGGACAGCAAAGTGCGTGAAGTCTTCGCCCAGCTCAAGCAGGACGGCACCTTGAGCAAGCTGTCGCAAAAATGGATCGGCGCCGACATCAGCCAATGACCGCTTTCCCAAACCCGCCCCAACCCCCGGTAACCACGTCGCGGCTGCGGCGGCTGTTCGGCTTTCGCACGCGACTGTTCCTGACCTGGGCCGCGCTGTTTTGCCTGTTTGCCAGTTTCTTCCTGAGCTTTGACCTGAAGTTCTCGATCATCCTCGACAAGTTGCCCAACCTGGTTGGCGTGCACCTGGCACCCAACGGCTTCCTGCAAGGCGCGGCGCTGACGCTGTTTCTGTGCCTGTGTTCGATCGTGGCGTCGTCGGTGCTGGGGTTTGTCACTGCGCTGGGGCGCGTGTCGAAAAGCGCCGTAGCCTTCGGCATCGCCACGTTCTATGCCTCGTTTTTTCGCGGTACGCCGCTGCTGATCCAGATCCTGCTGATCTACCTCGGCCTGCCGCAACTGGGCCTGGTACCGGGCGCCATCGTCGCCGGGATCATCGCGCTGTCGCTGAACTACGGCGCCTACCTGAGCGAAATCTTCCGCGCCGGTATCCTCGGCGTGCCCCACGGCCAACGGGAAGCGGCACTGGCCCTGGGCATGCGCGACAGCGCGATCTTCTGGCACGTCACGCTGCCCCAGGCCATGCGCACCATCGTCCCTCCGGCCACCAACCAGTTCATCTCGATGCTCAAGGACTCGTCGCTGGTCTCGGTGATGGGCGTGTGGGAAGTGATGTTCCTCGCACAATCCTATGGGCGCTCAAGCTATCGCTATATCGAGATGCTCACCACGGCGGCAATCATCTATTGGGTGATGTCTCTCGGACTGGAGCTGATCCAGGCGCGCATGGAGCGGCACTATGGCAAGGGCTATGCGGGCCGTAGGTGAAGGTTAGTAGAGCGGGCGTCGAACTCGGATCACGCCCATCTGCAAACCAAAAGGCCGCAGTACCGCGTCCAGCGTCTTCAGCGTCTGGTTACCCTCACCCTGTTCGATATGCACCAGCGTGCGCACAGAAATTTTGCACATGCGCGCAAACTGACTCTGGTGCAATCCCGTCACCTCGACACGCAAACGTCGCACCGCGTCCCCCAGTTCGAGCGAACCCTCGGCCAAGCCTTCTTCGATAGCCGCAATCAGTTGTGCCCTTTGCTCCATGGACAGACTCATCTCAAACCCCACTTAATCAGCTGCTGATCCAAGCTGCGCAGGGCGATACGGGGATGGCTCCACGTCGTCTCAGGCAGTCCGCTGTCCAGCAGAAGATCCGGCAGCGCTCGCAGACGCTCGGCATCCTGGCGTAGACGTTCGAAGGCGCTTTCGGCATCGACTAAAGTCGCCAAGGCACCGCAGGCGCCACGCCAATCTACATCGCCCGCAATCTCCAGCCGGCCGGGCCATTTAGTGGTGCGGGTTATGCCCTCATCATCCATGACCATGGGCGCCAGGTCATAAACCGGCGCCATGCGCAGACTTCCCGGACCTCGGATAATGGAGGTGTTGCGCCCATGGTTATCTGAATTACCCAGGATTTTGTTCAGCAGATCGCGACGCAAATAGTCCGCCACCAGATCAGCTACTTGCGCCTCCTGGCCCGCCGCCTTCCACAAACTCACCAGCATCTGAAGCACGCTTACATGATCCATCCGACTGCCGGGAACAGTGATGCCAGCAGCCGAGTAAAGCGATTCGACCGCGAAACGCTCGACACGTTGACCACAGACCGCGCGATCAAAGCGGTGCATCCACAGGCTGGGCCTGCTCGCCTGCTCCAACGCTAAGCCCTCGCTGGCAACCGTCTCGATACCCAAGGAATGCAAGGCCTTGTAGTAGTGATATTCGCTCCTGAGAATATCCTGGTCTCTTTGCGATGCCTGATTGCGAGCGAACTTGATGAACCAATGCTGGCTCACTTGGGCATCATCCAGCGCGGCATCTGGATACAACAGCCCCTCCCGACTTTCGGTCAACAGTAGCTTCGGGGCCTCGCCACCCGCGCCTGTGGCACCACCAATAGCCGCCCCTTGTTCATAGGCGTACTCCAGAAATCGATTGTCGCGCGCCACTACATCCTGGCGTGAAAATCCGATTTTTGGACGATTCAGACAACCTCTCACTGATTCTTTGATGCGCATATGCCCAATCGGGGCTGGCGTATTAAATGCCAGCAGAAACAAGTCAGCGCTCATACCCTCGGGCTTTACCGTGTCCATATGGCTCAGTAGAAAGCGCTTGGCTGCACCTGCTGGCGCAATGTCATACACAAATCCGGGCGCTTGCTTGAAAGTATTTTGATTCCAGCTGGGCGGTACCCCGACGCTGACGGCAGGGGCAAAGACGGTAGGGATATGATCAAGATGCTCGACTAAGTAAGGCGAGGCATAGCCGAACCGGCATGGCCCCATAAAACCGCTGGATGGCTCAAGAAACTCCAGATCCATAGCGTCCTGCCATCGGTCGTTGGCGAAGACCTGTACCGTGAGCTTTAATGTCGATTCAATTTGCAATTTAATGCACCTGCCTACTTAGATTCCTCGTCATATATGCAATATAGTGCATAAAATTGCCAGTCAATGCGTGAAATACGCATTTAAATACATATCAGCACAGTCAATCGCAACCCTAGTGCTTAAATCGCAACGGACTAAAGACAACTCCCGCAAATCCGCAGCCCCCGGCCTGACATTTATCCCCCCGGCACCCCGCTAAATTCCCGGCCTCATACATTAAGAGGTGGGTTTACATGCCGCTCATACACAAACAACTCGCACTGGCCATTACCCTGGCGTTCGCAGCGATCAGCACTCAACAGGCGCAGGCACGCGGCGACATCGAGCCAGACAGTGAATGGCTTGAGCCGGCTCCGGTGAACGGTGGAAAACAATATTTCGAACCGGCCCTCCCGGCGCCTGAAGACTTCTACTTCGCCAACACGGCTACCAGCCGCAACGGCTTGAGCGTCGCCCATGTGCTGGACTCCGCAGTGGACACACTGCTGGCGTCGGACGAACTGCACGAATGGGAAAAAGACCAACTTGAGCAATACGGCCAGAACCTGAGCACTTTGGAGCCAGGCAGGCTAGGTGCCGTGCTTGAGCAATTGGCAGGCAGCCAGAACGCCAACTTGGGCACCGCCACCCAAAACAGCATGAAACAATTGAACGACAGCCTGTTGTCGGCAATACGTCTGCCGGACAACCACGCCAGCGAGACGGGACGCGTGTGGTTCCAAGGCTTGGGCAATAGCGGCAGCCTCGATGCCCAGCACGGCAGTGCCGGTCTGAAACAACGCAGCCAAGGCCTGCTGCTGGGTGCTGACTGGTCAATCGACCACGCATGGCGGGTGGGCGTAGTCGGCGGCAAGTCCGGCAGTGAACTGAACGCCACGCATTTCAAAGGTGATCTGGACAGCTGGCACCTGGGCGCTCACGCCGTGCGTCAAGACGGACCACTGGCGTTGCGCCTGGGCGCGCTTTACAGCAGCCATACCGGAAAAAACAAACGTACGGTCGATTTTGAACTCCTTGACCATCGCCAGAACCTCACCGGCAAGTACAACGCCCAGAGCCAAAACGTATTCGCAGAGGCGGGCTATCAACTGGATATCGGCGGCTTGCACGCCGAGCCCTTTGCCGGCGCAGGTTTTCAACGTTATCAGCGCGACCGCTTCCAGGAAAAAGGCGGCTATAGCGCTTTGGACGTGGGTGCACAAACCCAGCAAAACTTCAGTAGCACCTTCGGTCTTCGCTTGAGCCACGACGTTGCAATGGGCAACCAGATGACCCTCAAACCGCACCTGAGCACCCAATGGAAACACCTGTATGGCGACGTTAACAGTCGCGTTCGCCAGTCATTTGCCTGGAATAAACGAGAGGACTTCAACAGCGAGTTCACCATCGGCGGCACTGCTCTGGACCGCAACAGCCTGGCGCTGCGTACCGGCATGGACATGGCACTGTCGGCTGAACACACCGTGGGTCTGGCCTACACCGTCGAGTTCGGCAGCACGAGTCGCAACCACGGATTGATGGGGCAGTGGGCGATGGCGTTCTAAGGCGCCAATGCCTGATCAGCAGGCAAAAAAAAGGGGGCACATGCCCCCCGAGGTTTAAGCGGTAGTGTCGAAGGCTCGGTATCAGCCTTCGATTTCAATCAGGATTTCGCCAGGGTTCACGCGGTCGCCCTTGGCCACATGCACGGCGGTGACTTTACCGGCGATGGAGGCCTGCACTTCGGTTTCCATCTTCATCGCCTCGGTGATCAGCACGGCCTGGCCGGCCTTGACCATGTCGCCTTCCTTGACCAGCACGTCGACGATATTGCCTGGCATCGCGGTGCTGACATGGCCTGGCTCGGTGGCATGCTTGCGCTTGCTGCCGCCGCTGCTGACGAACTCGTTGAGCGGTTCGAACACCACTTCTTCGGGCATGCCGTCGATGGACAGGTAGAAGTGACGCTTGCCTTCGGCCTTCACGCCGACACCGGTGATGTCCACACGGTAGCTTTCGCCGTGCACATCGATGACGAACTCGGTCGGCACGCCTTCACCACCGGCACGGGCCACGCCGCCGGCTTCCGGGATTGGCAGCAGCACTTCCGGCGCAAGGGTGCCGGCGTCGCGTTCTTCAAGGAATTTGCGCCCGATATCCGGGAACATGGCGTAGGTCAGCACGTCTTCTTCGGACTTGGCCAACGCGCCGATTTCGCCGCGCAGCTTGGTCATTTCCGGCTTGAGCAAATCAGCCGGGCGTACGTCGATCACCTCTTCGCTGCCGATGGCCTGGCGGCGCAGCTTCTCGTTCACAGTGCCCGGCGCCTTGCCGTAGCCGCCTTGCAGGTAGAGCTTCACTTCGTTGGTGATGGTCTTGTAACGCTCGCCGGCCAGCACGTTGAAGAACGCCTGGGTGCCGACGATCTGCGAGGTCGGGGTGACCAGCGGCGGGAAGCCAAGGTCTTCACGCACGCGGGGGATTTCGGCGAGCACTTCGCTCATGCGGTTCAGCGCGCCCTGCTCTTTCAACTGGTTGGCCAGGTTGGAAATCATCCCACCGGGCACCTGGTTGACTTGCACGCGGGTGTCGACAGCGGTGAACTCGCTTTCGAACTGGTGGTATTTCTTGCGCACGGCATAGAAGTACAGGCCGATTTCCTGCAGCAGTTCCAGGTCCAGGCCGGTGTCAAATTCGCTGCCCTTGAGGGCGGCGACCATCGACTCGGTGCCCGGGTGGCTGGTGCCCCAGGCGAAGCTGGAGATGGCGGTGTCGATGTGGTCGGCACCGTTTTCGATGGCCTTGAGTTGGCACATCGCGGCCAGACCCGCGGTGTCGTGGGAGTGGATAAAGATCGGCAGGTTCTGCTCGGCTTTCAGCGCCTTGACCAGCTCGCCGGTGGCGTAGGGCGTCAGCAGGCCGGCCATGTCCTTGATCGCGATGGAGTCGCAGCCCATGGATTCGAGCTGCTTGGCCTGGGCCACGAACGCCTCGACGGTGTGCACCGGGCTGGTGGTGTAGGCGATGGTGCCCTGGGCGTGCTTGCCGGCGGCTTTGACCGCTTCGATGGCCACTCGCAGGTTACGCACGTCGTTCATGGCATCGAAGATGCGGAACACGTCGATGCCATTAACGGCGGCTTTGGCAACGAACGCGCGGACCACGTCATCGCTGTAGTGGCGGTAGCCCAGCAGGTTCTGGCCGCGCAACAACATTTGCAGGCGCGTGTTGGGCAATGCGGCGCGCAGTTGGCGCAGGCGCTCCCACGGGTCTTCTTTGAGGAAGCGCACGCAGGCGTCGAAGGTCGCACCGCCCCAGACTTCCAGGGACCAGTAGCCGACTTTGTCGAGCTTGTCGCAGATCGGCAGCATGTCGTCAGTGCGCATGCGGGTCGCCAGCAACGATTGGTGGGCGTCGCGCAGGATGGTGTCGGTTACGAAGATTTTCTTAGACATTGGAATGTTCCTCACAGGCCTGCGTGGGCGGCGATGGCGGCGGCGATGGCCAGGGCCAGCTCTTCGGGTTTGCGCTTGATCGAGTAGTTGGTCAGCTCAGGATGGCTTTCCACAAAGCTTGTATTAAATTGGCCGCTGCGGAATTCCGGGTTGCGCAGGATTTCCTGGTAGTAGGCGGCGGTGGTCTTCACGCCTTGCAGGCGCATGTCATCCAGGGCACGCAGGCCGCGGTCCATGGCTTCTTCCCAGGTCAACGCCCACACCACCAGTTTCAGGCACATGGAGTCGTAGAACGGCGGGATGGTGTAACCGGTGTAGATTGCCGTGTCGGTACGCACGCCGGGGCCGCCGGGGGCGTAGTAACGGGTGATCTTGCCGAAGCTTGGCAGGAAGTTGTTTTTCGGGTCTTCGGCGTTGATACGGAACTGCAACGCGAAGCCACGGTGCTGGATGTCTTCCTGCTTGACCGACAGCGGCAGGCCCGAAGCGATGCGGATCTGCTCGCGGACGATGTCGATCCCGGTGATTTCTTCGGTGATGGTGTGTTCCACCTGTACCCGGGTGTTCATCTCCATGAAGTACACCTCGCCCTCGGCGAGCAGGAACTCCACGGTGCCGGCGTTCTCGTAGCCCACGGCCTTGGCCGCACGCACCGACAGATCGCCGATATAGGCGCGCTGTTCAGGGGTGAGCTGGGGGCTGGGGGCGATTTCGATGAGTTTCTGGTTGCGACGCTGGATCGAGCAGTCGCGCTCGAACAGGTGCACGACGTTGCCAAAGCTGTCACCGAGGATCTGCGCTTCGATGTGCTTGGGATTGACGATGCATTTTTCTAGGAACACTTCCGCCGAACCGAAGGCCTTGGTGGCCTCTGAAATCACCCGGGGGAAGGCTTGTTCAAGTTCTTCGCGGCTGTTGCAACGACGGATACCGCGACCGCCACCACCGGAAGTGGCCTTGAGCATCACGGGGTAACCGATACGGTCGCCTTCGGTGAGGGCTTCATGGATGTCGGCGACGTTGCCTTCGGTGCCCGGCGTGACCGGCACGCCAGCCTTGATCATGCTGCGGCGCGCTTCGGTCTTGTCGCCCATGCGGCGAATCACTTCCGCCGAGGGGCCGATGAACTTGATCCCGCGTTCGGCGCAGATGTCCGCCAGTTCGGCGTTTTCCGACAGGAAGCCGTAGCCGGGATGCAGCGCATCGCAACCGGTTTCCACGGCCAGGTTCACCAGTTTGCGCGGGTTCAGGTAGCCGGCCAAGGGCTCGGCACCGATGCTGTGGGCTTCGTCGGCACGCTTGACGTGTAACGCGTGGCGGTCGGCGTCCGAATAAACCGCAACCGAGCGAATGCCCATCTCGGCGCAGGCACGCACGATTCGTACGGCAATTTCACCACGGTTGGCGATCAGGATCTTTTTTATCACTTGGAAATTCCCTTGAGCCGATTGCTGCGTTCTTCGACCCGTTGTAGGCGGGTCGACGCGTGACCAAATGTTTCATGACAGTCGCGAGACACACACTATGCGCACTTGAGGATTAACAAAAATCAATAATTGTTGGGCTGTGTATAAGTAAAGACTTATAGTTGGCCAGGCGACCGGGGCTTGAGGAGTTACTTAATGCGTAAGTCATTGATGCGTATGACATTGCGTCAATTGCAGATTTTCAATGAAGTGTGTGATCTGCGTTCCTACAGCCGTGCAGCCGAGGAAATGTCCCTCACCCAACCCGCCGTCAGCCTGCAAATTCGCCAGCTCGAAGAGCTGCTTGGCCAGCCGCTGTTCGATTATGTCGGCAAAAAGCTCTACATGACCGAGGCCGCTGAAGCCTTGCAGCGGGCCAGCCGGGATATCTTCGGGCGCCTGGAAAATCTCGATATGCAGCTGTCGGACATGCAGGGTTCCCTGCAGGGCCAGTTGAAGCTGGCGGTGGAGTCCAGCGCCAAGTACTTCGTGCCGCACTTGTTCGCCGCCTTCAAGCGCCAACACCCGGAGGTGCAATTGCACCTGACCGTGGTCAATCGCGCCCAGGTGATTCGCCGGCTTTCGGACAACCGTGACGACCTGGTGATCATGTCCATGGTGCCTCAGGACATGGGCCTGGAATTCCTGCCATTTCTGAATAATCCGATTGTCGCCGTGGCGCTGCCGGATCACCCCTTGAGCCTGCAAGGGCCGCTACGCTTGCAGGATCTGGAACCCTACACCCTGCTCATCCGCGAACCGGGTTCCGGCACGCGGCTGGCCTGCGAAGAGTACTTCAAGGAAAAACGCGTGCACTTCACGCAGACGGTGGAAGTGGCCTCGGCCGAGGCGCAGCGTGAGTGCGTGGCTGCAGGGTTGGGCGTGGCCCTGCTGACGCGCCACGCCCTGAACCTGGAGTTGGCCACCGGCGGGCTCAAGGAGCTGCCGGTGGAAGAACTGCCGCTGTACCGCAGTTGGTGCCTGGTGCAAGCCAAAGCCAAGCGGCTGTCACCGGTGGCCCACGCGTTCCTGGGCTTTATCCGCAGCGAGCGGGTGCAGATCAGCGCGCTGGCTGAGCGTTTCGCTGGGCAGCCAAGGGTGCCTGCCAATGGAGTTCCGGGTAGTCACTGATGCTCTGGAGCAGTTGGCGCTGGTCGCAGCGGTCTTCGATTGCGCGACGGAACGCCATGCGGCGCTGGTCTTCCTGCTGACGACGGGTCTTGACGGTGCTGTTGCTGTCTTCGTAGGGCCGGGCCATTTGGAGTCTCCCAATGCGAGTACGGGGAGTACAGGATGGTCGCGGAGGATGACGGGGCTATGACAGCCTGATGAAGATTCTGAGGATGCGGCGATTCGAAATGTGGGAGGGGGCTTGCCCCCGATGGCGCAGTGTCAGTCACCAGATTTATTGACTGGCCTATAGCTATCGGGGGCAAGCCCCCTCCCACATTGGAGCTGTGTGCAGGCTTAGTCGTCGAGGGCTTTGACGGATTTTGGCGACAACCGCAGGCTGCGCAAACTGCGCTTCACGCTCTTGAGGTGGTTGACCAAGCTCGGCCCTCGGGCCATGGCCACGCCCATGGCCAACACGTCGATCACCACCAGGTGAGCAATGCGCGAGGTCAGCGGCGTGTAGATCTCGGTGTCTTCGTGTACGTCGATCGCCAGGTTCACCGTGGACAATTCCGCCAACGGCGTCTGGCTCGGGCACAGGGTGATCAGCGAAGCGCCGCTTTCACGCACCAGGTTGGCGGTGATGAGCAGGTCTTTGGAGCGACCGGACTGGGAAATACAGATGGCCACGTCGGTGGGCTTCAGGGTCACCGCCGACATCGCCTGCATGTGCGGGTCGCTGTAGGCCGCTGCCGTGAGCAGCAGACGGAAAAATTTGTGCTGGGCGTCGGCCGCTACCGCGCCGGAAGCACCAAAGCCATAGAACTCCACGCGCTGGGCCTGGGACATCGCGGTCACGGCCTTTTGCAGCTCCACCGGGTCGAGCTTCTCGCGCACTTCCATCAAGGTGTGCAAGGTGGTGTCGAAGATTTTCAGGCTGTAATCGGCGACCGAGTCGTCTTCATGGATCGCAAACTGGCCGAAGCTCGCACCGGCGGCCAGGCTTTGCGCCAGCTTGAGTTTCAAGTCCTGGAACCCGGAGCAACCGATGGCGCGGCAGAAGCGCACGATGGTCGGCTCACTGATGCCCACGCTGTGGGCCAGGTCGGCCATGGAACTGTGCATCACAGCCGCAGGGTCAAGCAGCACGTGATCGGCAACCTTGAGTTCCGATTTGCGTAACAGGTGGCGCGACTGGGCGATATGTTGCAACAGGTTCAAAGGGCAGGACTCTTGTTATTGGCAGACGCCAGGGATGTAGCAAGCTTGTAGTTATACTACAAGAATTGCCGTTTTGCCCGCCTGATGCAGCACTAAATCGCCCCGCTCCCCTCTGAAACTAAGGGCAGGGGCTTTGTAGCCACAGGGACGCCACTCGAGTCGTTAAGAAAAATCTGGATTTTTTCGTAACAAATCTGCCAGCCCCTCAGCGTCCATCGGCCGGCTGATCAGATAACCCTGCACCTCGTCGCACTGCTCGCTTCGCAGGAAATCCAGTTGCTGCTGGTCCTCCACGCCTTCGGCCACCACTTTGAGCGACAACCCATGGGCCATGGCGATGATCGCCCGGGTAATGGCCGCATCCTCGCGGCCCTGGCCAAGCCCCCGGATAAAGGTCTGGTCGATCTTCACGTAGTCCACCGGAATCCGCTTGAGGTAGCTGAGGGATGAATAGCCGGTGCCGAAATCGTCGATGGCCAGCTTCACGCCCAGGTCGCGTAGCTGCCGGAAGGTGGTGATGATGTGCTCGACACTGTCGAGCAACTGGCTTTCGGTCAATTCCAATTCGAGGTATTGCGGGTCCAACCCGGTCTCCTCCAGCACCTGGCGCACCAGACTGACCAGCTTGCCCTGGCGCAACTGATGCACCGACAGGTTCACCGACACCCGAATCGGCGCCAGCCCCTGGCGTTGCCACTCACAGGCCTGCCAGCACGCCTGGCGCAACACCAGCTCACCCAACGGCACGATCAGGCCGGTTTCTTCTGCCAGGCCGATAAAGTCTCCCGGCGGCACCAGGCCCCACTGCGGATGTTCCCAGCGCACCAGGGCCTCGGCTGCATTGAGCGTGCCGGTGGCCAGGCACAGTTTGGGTTGGTAGAACACCGTGAGCTGGCCCTCGTCGATGGCCTTGCGCAGATGGTTTTCCAGCTGCAAGCGCTCCAGGGTGCTGGCTTGCAGGCTGTCGGTGTAGAACTGGAAATTATTCCCGCCCAGGTGCTTGGCGTGCTGCATCGCCATATTCGACTGACTGACCAGCGCAGAAATTTCCCGCGCGTTATCCGGCAGCAGGCTGACGCCCATGGAGGCGCTGACCACCAGCTCATGCCCCTCCACCGTCACCGGCACGCGCAGCTTGGCCAGCAGCCGAGTCGCCACCCGCGCCAGGCTCGACAGGTTGCCATAGGCGTCGAACAGCACAGCGAATTCATCACCGGACAGGCGTGCAATGGTGTCGGCTTCCGGCAGTGCGTTGATCAAGCGCCGCGCCATTTTCTGCAACAGTTGGTCGGCCACTTCATGGCCAAGGCTGTCATTGAGCAGCTTGAAACGGTCGAGGTTGATGTGCAGCAGCGCCAGGCTGCGCCCACCCTGACGTACGCGTTGATGCGCTTCGCGCAGCCGTTCGCGAAACAGCGAACGGTTGGCCAGGCCGGTCAACTCGTCGTAATGGGTGAGGT
Organism: Pseudomonas sp. R2-37-08W; assembly: GCF_003851705.1. Lineage (NCBI taxonomy): Bacteria > Pseudomonadati > Pseudomonadota > Gammaproteobacteria > Pseudomonadales > Pseudomonadaceae > Pseudomonas > Pseudomonas sp. R2-37-08W. The sequence continues at coordinate 5,770,186 of NZ_CP027728.1, forward strand.
AGCGCATGCGCTCCTCGGACTCGCGCCGCGCGGACAGATCGGCGAAAAAGCCCACTATATGACTGACATTGCCGCGAACATCGCGCACCACGCTCAGTTGCAGCCACTGCGGGTACAGCTCGCCGTTCTTGCGCGTTTCCACCAGTTCGCCCTGCCAGGTGCCGTGGCTGAGCAGCGCCTGGCGGATCACCGGGAAGTGACGCCGGGCATCGCGACTGCTGGGCAGCTCCACGACATTGCGACCGAGCATGTCGTCGATGTCAAAACCGGTGACACGGCTGAACGCCTGGTTGACGGCGAGCAGCACATAGTTCGGGTCGAGAATCACGATGCCTTCGCTGGCGGCCTCGAACACCGTCGAGGCGAGCCGTTGCTGTTCTTCCACGGTCTTGCTGGCACTGATGTCACGGCGCGTGCCGAGCATGCGGATCACCCGGCCACTGGGCGAACGCTCTACCGCGCGCCCACGGTCCTCGATCCACACCCAGTGCCCGTCGCCGTGACGGATCCGGTATTCCACCTGATAGTCCTCGCTGCGGCCCTTGAGATGCTCCACCAACGCGTGCTTGAGCAGCGGCAGGTCGTCGGGGTGCAGGCGCGGCTTGAGATGACTGAGCATCGCGGTGACAAACTCGGGTTCCAGGCCGAACAATTCCTTGAGCTGGGTGTGGTGCACCTCATCGGTTTGCAGGTTCCAGTCCCACAGGCCCAGTTCACTGGCCTGCAGCGCCATGGCCAGGCGCGCCTCGCTTTGACTCAGGGCGAGGCTGGCGGCGTCCAATTCCTGGCTGCGCAGCGCCACACGGTCTTGCAGGCCGACCTGGGCTTCACGCAGCTCCTGTTCGACCTCGCGGCGCTGCTCGACTTCGCGCAGCAGTTCCTGATTCAACTGCTCGCTGCGCTGCTGCGCCTGCTGCAAATGCTCGATCAGGGCCTGGTTCTGGAAGCGTCGCAGCAGCCCGCGCTGGATCAGGCGGTTGACCTGCCACGCCACCACACTTAATGACGCCAACAGGATCAGACCGAGCACGCCCCAACCCTGTTGCCGCGATGTGCCGTTCCAGAACAGATAGGCGATGACCGGCAACAGGCACGGCAAGGCGAAGGACAGAAAGGCCCAAAGGCTGACGGCATAGGCCACGCTGGCCGACAACGTCGCCGCGCCGATCAGGCCGAACACCCAGGCCTGTTGCATGAAGCTGTCGGTCGGTACCAGGGCGATGGCGGCGATCGAGAGGGTCAGGCCGCTGACCGCTGAACCCAGCATGAACATGCGGCGCCAGACGGGCTGGGCCTGCCGGCTGGGCATCGCCGAATCAAACGCCGCCACCTGGATGACGCGCATCGCCACCAGGGCCAGCAACCAGACCAGCCAGATGCTGTCGAGCAGGTAGTGCTTGGGGTCCCACAAAAGCCAGGCGCAGACCAAACCGTTGACCAGCATCAACAGGGTCGGCAGCAGCGAGCCCTGATACAGCAGGCGTGTACGCTCGACCGCGATCTCGGTGGCGTAGTGTTTGCGGATAACCTGCGCAGGCGCCGCCGAGGGGCCGAACAGGTCAGTGTCAAAGGTCATAGGCAGTGTTCTTATAATGGTGAGCCCGAAACGTCGTCGGAGCATACACAAGCAAGCGCTCGGACCAAACCGCTCCAGGTCATAAAAACCCATCGCCGGTTGAGCGCAAAACGTTGTCCCAGACAGCTTGAACGAGACGGCACGCGGGCTGTGGCGCATGACTAACCGGTCATCCGCACCCGAAGAATGTTTGCGCGCAGGTAGTTTTGTGTCGACCACCCGGCATTGGGATTTGCCCGTCTCCCCCCGGCACCCTAGAATGCGCCGATGCGCGATGATCTCTCCCTTTTGCTGAACTCCCTCAACGATGCCCAACGCCAGGCCGTAGCGGCCCCCGTTGGCCGTCAGTTGGTCCTGGCCGGTGCTGGCTCCGGTAAAACCCGAGTGCTGGTGCACCGTATCGCCTGGTTGATCCAGGTCGAGAACGCTTCTCCCCATTCCATCCTGTCGGTGACGTTCACCAACAAGGCGGCTGCCGAGATGCGCCATCGCATCGAGCAGTTGATGGGCATCAGCCCGGCCGGCATGTGGGTGGGCACCTTCCACGGCCTGGCGCACCGCCTGTTGCGGGCGCATTGGCAGGAAGCGGGGCTGAGCCAGACGTTCCAGATCCTCGACAGTGACGACCAGCAACGCCTGGTCAAGCGGGTAATCCGCGAGCTGGGCCTCGATGAACAGCGTTGGCCGGCCCGCCAGGCCCAGTGGTTTATCAACGGCCAGAAAGACGAAGGCCTGCGCCCGCAACATATCCAGGCCAGCGGTGACTTGTTCCTGGCGACCATGCGCAGCATCTATGAAGCCTACGAGGCGGCCTGCGCGCGCGCCGGCGTGATCGACTTCTCCGAGCTGCTGCTGCGTGCCCTTGACCTATGGCGCGACAACCCCGGCTTGCTGGCCCATTACCAGAAACGCTTCCGGCACGTTCTGGTGGACGAGTTCCAAGACACCAACGCCGTGCAATACGCCTGGTTGCGCCTGCTGGCCAAGGGCGGCGACAGCCTGATGGTAGTGGGCGATGACGACCAGTCGATCTACGGCTGGCGCGGCGCGAAAATCGAGAACATCTACCAGTATTCCGAAGACTTCCCGGACGCGGTGACTATCCGCCTCGAGCAGAACTACCGCTCCACCGCCGGGATCCTGAAAGCCGCCAACGCTTTGATCGCCAACAACACCGGGCGCCTGGGCAAAGAGCTGTGGACCGACGGCGGCGAAGGCGAAGCGATCAACCTGTACGCTGCGTTCAACGAGCACGATGAAGCGCGCTACGTGGTGGAAACCATCGAAAGCGCGTTGAAAACCGGCCTGGCGCGCAGCGATATCGCCATTCTTTACCGCTCCAACGCCCAATCGCGGGTTTTGGAAGAAGCCTTGTTGCGCGAGCGCATCCCGTATCGCATCTATGGCGGCCAGCGCTTCTTCGAGCGCGCGGAAATCAAGAACGCCATGGCCTACCTGCGCTTGCTGGAAGGTCGCGGCAACGATGCGGCGCTGGAGCGGGTGATCAATATCCCGGCCCGTGGCATCGGTGAAAAAACCGTCGAGGCCATTCGCGAACACGCCCGCCATGCCGATGTGTCGATGTGGGAGGCCATGCGCCTGCTCATCGCCAATAAAGGCCTGACAGGCCGCGCAGCCGGCGCATTGGGCGTGTTTGTCGAGCTGATCGAGAACCTCGCGGCCAAATGCGCGGAAATGCCCCTGCACTTGATGACCCAGACCGTGATCGAACAGTCCGGGCTGATCGCCTACCACGAGGCGGAGAAAGGCGAGAAAGGCCAGGCCCGGGTAGAAAACCTCGAGGAACTGGTCAGCGCCGCCCGCGCCTTCGAAAACACCGAGGACGATGAAGAGCTGACCCCGCTCGCCGCTTTCCTTGGTCACGCATCGCTGGAAGCTGGCGATACCCAGGCCGACGAGCATGAAGACAGCATTCAGCTGATGACCTTGCACAGTGCCAAGGGCCTGGAATTCCCGTATGTGTTCCTGGTGGGCATGGAAGAAGGCCTGTTCCCCCACAAGATGAGCCTGGAAGAGCCCGGCCGCCTTGAGGAAGAACGCCGCCTGGCTTACGTGGGCATTACCAGGGCCATGCAGAACCTGGTGATGACCTATGCCGAGACCCGACGCCTGTACGGTAGCGAGACCTACAACAAGGTGTCGCGTTTCGTACGTGAAGTGCCAAAGGGGCTGATCCAGGAAGTGCGTCTGTCCAACAGCGTCAGTCGCCCGTTCGGCGGCGGCCAGCAGCAGAACTCCAGCACTATGTTTGCCGGCTCCGAGATCCCGGAAACCCCGTTCAGCCTGGGCCAGCAGGTCCGGCATGCGATCTTCGGCGAGGGCGTGATCCTCAATTTCGAAGGCGCTGGCGCCCAGGCGCGGGTGCAGGTCAACTTCGCCGAGGGCAGCAAGTGGCTGATGATGGGCTACGCGAAGCTTGAGGCGGTCTGAAGCCGATCGTTTGTGGCGAGGGAGCTTGCTCCCGCCGGCGTGCGCAGCGCGCCCGTTTTTGGGGCTGCTGCGCAGCCCAGCGGGAGCAAGCTCCCTCGCCACAATAAGCCCGCCTATGAAACACTGCGTAACATGAAGACTCATGGCTCGCCCTTGTTTTAGACGAGTATGGAGCCAATATCTGTAATAAGTCCTACAGACCATTCTGAATCGGTCCTACGTAAAAGCCCGAAACATTATGTCGCTAGCCACTGTCACGACACCTGTGCAACATGGCGCGCGTGCAATCCACAAATGGGAATTCCCTTTATGAAACGTTTTCTTAGCATCGCCATGGCGTTGTGCATCGGCTTGACGATGAGCCTCGACGCCAACGCCAAACGCTTCGGTGGCGGCAAAAGCATGGGCTCGGCACCGACCCACCAGACCAGCCAGATGGCTCCATCCGCCGGTGCCGGCGGTGCTGCGGCTACCGCAGGCGCGGCCGGTGCTGCGGGCGCTGCTGCCAAGGCCGGCGGTGCTTCGCGCTGGTTGGGCCCATTGGCCGGCATCGCCGCCGGTGGCCTGCTCGCCTCCATGTTCATGGGCGGCGGCTTCCAGGGCATGCAGATCTTCGACATCCTGATCCTGGCCGTTATTGCCTTTGTGATCTTCCGCTTTATCGCCGCCCGTCGCCGCAAGCAGCAGGAGCACCTGGCTCCGGCCGGCGCGCCGATGCAGCGTGAAGTGTTCGAGCAAAAACCGGCCATGGGTTCGATCTTCGGTGGTTCGGCAGCGCCTGCCGCCGCCCGTCCGGTGATCAACGCACCGGCCTGGTTCAACGAAGAGCGTTTCGTCGAAGCGGCCCGCAGCCACTTCCAGTCCCTGCAGCAGCACTGGGACGCCAACGAAATGGACAAGATCTCCGAGTTCGTGACCCCGCAACTGCTCGAGTTCCTCAAGCGCGAACGCGCCGACCTGGGTGACGCCTTCCAGTCGACCTATATCGACGACCTGCGCGTACAACTGGAAGGCGTGGATGATCGCGCCGACAAGACCATCGCCACCCTGACCTTCAGCGGTGTGTCGAAGACCTCGCGTTTCGACCAGGGCGAAGTGTTCAGCGAAAGCTGGAACATGGAACGCGCCCAGGGCGACAACCAGCCATGGCTGGTCGCCGGTATCCGCCAGAACGGCTGATACCTGCTCGTTTGAGCACGCGGTAACAAAAACCCCGGACATGTCCGGGGTTTTCTATTTCACGGTTGCACTTATAGCGAGCTACTGTATAAAACGCCCCTATAAACCGCGCCTACTAGCAAGAGGATCCCGGCCGTGGAAGAAATCATCGAACAACTGCGTGAAGCCAACGAACCGGTCCCGGTTCCTTTGGAGCTGCCTGACGAAGACCAACTGGTGGAAATCGAGGAACAACTGTTCATCGACATCCCGTTTGTGTTCCGCGAATTCCTGCTGACCGTCAGCGACGTGGTCTACGGCAGCCTTGAGCCGGTGACCGTCACCGACCCGCAATCCCACACTTATCTGCCGGATGTTGCCGCCAACGCCTGGGATGCCGGGGTTGATCGCAGCATGATCCCGATCTGCCAGGATGGCGACGATTACTACTGCGTCGAGGAAGACGGCACCGTGGTGCTGTGGTCCGCCGAGGAAGAACTGGTCCAGGAAGAAACCTGGGAGTCGGTGTGGCACTGGGCGCGGGACGTCTGGCTGGAAAGCTGATTCCCAAACCCCGCTAGTGCTCCGGCGTATCCTTGTGGTTATCCAGCGTCTCCAGCAAGGCCACCTGCATCCGCGTATGCACGCGGATGAACCAGCGCCAGAGCACCGCCGCCACCGCCGCCGTGACTACCGCGATCAGCACCAGCAACTTGTTGGTCGGCAGAATACTGGCCGACAAGGCTGCCAACAGCAGGAAGATCACCAGCAGTGACAGGATGGGGATTAACTCTGCAATCACCCGCCGCACCCGCTGGGTATGCCGGCCCGCCATTTCCGGCTTCACGCTCATCTCGGCCAGCAACATCGACAACGCCTTGAGCTTGCGATACGCCGCAATCAGGAACGGCAGCGACAAGAGCAACGCCCCGCCCCAGATCAATGCCTTCTGCCAGCTTTGATCGCTGATCCAGCCTTCCAGATACCCACCGATGCGCGCCGCGAAAAAGCTTCCTGCGAAAAAGATCGCAATCACCAGCGCCAGGTTCACCCCCACTTGCAGCACGATCTTGCGGATCATCGACGCCAGCATGGCGCCTTCGCCTTGAGGCTGAATACTGCGCAGCCATTCGCCATACATCCCGAATACCCGGCTCATGCGCTGGGGCATCAAGGCGGCAATTTTCAACGACAGCGGGTCGGCACCGCGGATCAGGTAGGGAGTGAGCAAGGTGGTGATCGCCGAAACCGCCACCGCCACCGGGTACAGGAAATCGCTGGTGACTTGCAGGGTCATCCCCAGCGCCGCAATGATGAAAGAGAACTCGCCGATCTGTGACAGCCCCATGCCCACCCGCAGCGAGGTGCGGCCATCGTTGCCAGCGATAAACGCGCCCAGCCCGCACGACAGCATCTTGCCCAACACCACCGCCACGGTGATCACCGCAATCGGCCAGGCGTACTGCAGCAAGATCTGCGGGTCGATCATCAACCCAATGGCCACGAAGAAAATCGCACTGAACATGTCGCGCACCGGCTCGATCAGGCGCTCGATTTTAATCAGCTGGCGTGACTCGGCCATAATCGCACCGATCAGGAAGGCCCCCAGCACCATGCTGTATTCGAGCTTGACCACCAGCAGGCAGAAGCCGAAACACAGGCCCAACACGGTGATCAGCAGCATCTCGTTGCTTTCGAATTTGGCGACGTAAGCCAGCAGGCGCGGCACCAGCAGAATGCCAATCACCAGCGCAACAATCATGAACAACGACAGCTTGCCCACGGTGGAAAACACCTCGCCAGAGCTGACCGTGCCACTGACGGCGATGCTCGACAGCAAGGCAATGATGCCGATGCCCAGGATGTCCTCCACGATCAGCACGCCGAATATCAGCTGGGCGAACCGCTGGTTCTTCATCTTCAGGTCATTCAGCGCCTTGACGATGATGGTGGTCGAGGAAATCGCCAGGATCGCGCCGAGAAACAACGAGTCCATGGTGTTCCAGTCGAACCATCGGCCGATTTCGTAGCCGATCCAGATCATCAGGATGATTTCCAGGAACGCCGCGATAAACGCCGTGGCGCCCACCTTGAACAGCTTGCGCAGGCTGAACTCCAGGCCCAGGCAGAACATCAGGAAGATCACCCCTAGTTCAGCCAGGGTCTTGATCGTGTCTTCATCGTGAATCAGGCCGAACGGCGGCGTGTGGGGGCCAATGATGAAGCCGGCAACGATGTAGCCCAGCACCACCGGCTGCTTGAGGCGATGAAACAGAATGGTGACAACCCCCGCCACCAACATGATCACGGCCAGATCCTGGATAAAGCTGATGGCGTGCATGGCGAAGGGCTCCTTGAAATGGCTGGCGCTTTCTCACTTTCCGCGTGTGCTACCGCTGAAAGAAAAGTCTGCCATGATCGTGAGAAATGCCCGGAGATGGGCTTTTGAAGGTTAACACCGCGACTTCCGCCGGAAAGCCGGTGCAATATATGGAAACAGATCGACCCGCGCGTGACGGCAAGCCGTCCACTGGCGTCCCGTTAGGGATGGCGCTGCAAAGACCCCAGCACCCGCAGAGGTGCCCTACCCAACCAATGCCTACAACCCGTGAGTGTGCTATGGAACCCGGAAACGCCCAGCTGTCGATGACGGTATTGATGACCCCTGACATGGCCAATTTCTCAGGCAATGTCCACGGCGGCACCCTGCTCAAGTACCTCGACGAAGTGGCGTACGCGTGCGCCAGCCGTTATGCCGGCCGTTACGTGGTCACGCTGTCGGTGGATCAGGTGATTTTCCGCGAGCCGATCCATGTCGGCGAGCTGGTGACCTTTCTCGCGTCGGTCAACTACACCGGCAACACCTCGATGGAAGTGGGCATCAAGGTGGTGACCGAGAACATCCGTGAACGCTCGGTGCGTCATACCAACAGTTGCTTTTTCACCATGGTGGCGGTGGACGACCAGCGCAAACCGGCCGCCGTGCCGCCCTTGCAGCCGCACAACAGCGAAGACAAACGCCGCTTCGTGCAAGCCCAGCAGCGTCGGCAGATTCGCCAGGAATTGGAAAAGCGCTATCAGGAAATCAAGGCCGACGCGCCTTAAATTCCAAGCTGCAAACCGGATCAAATGTGGGAGGGGGCTTGCTCCCGATAGCGGTGGATCAGTCTCGAACATGCTGACTGACACACCGCCATCGGGAGCAAGCCCCCTCCCACATTGGTTCTGTGTGCTTACAGGCTGATCGGCGTGGCCTCGAACCGTACGCGGGGATGGGCAATGCGATCCTGCGCCCGCACCAGTTCCAGTTCATAACTGGCGCAGGCCTGGGTCTCCAGCAGCACCTCGTGCACCGCTGCGGCGGTGAATTCGAAGGCCGCCACCAGGCTATCCCCCAGCAGCACCCGCGCCAGGAACAACCCTGACGTCAGGTCGCCCACACCCACCGGCTGGCGCGGGAATGCCAGCAGTGGCCGACGCAAGTGCCAACTGCCATCGGCCGTCACCAGCAGCATCTCGAAGCCGTCCGCCAGCTTGCCGGGGTAATCCAGATGCTTGACCAGCACCGCCTTCGGCCCCCGCGCCAGCAAGGCTTTGGCCATCGCCAGGCAATCGAACAGCGATTGCGGCTTGCGCCCGGCAAAGCTGTCCAGCTCCAGTTGGTTGGGGCAAAGGAAGTCCGCCATGGCCGCCGCCTCGTTCAGCAGGAAATCACTGACTTCCTGCGGCACGATGCAGCCTTTTTCAGGATGGCCCATCACCGGGTCGCACAGGTACATTACCTTGGGATTGAGCGCCTTGATGCGCGCCACGCCGGTAAGAATCGCACGCCCCTGATCCGCACTGCCGAGGTAGCCGGACAGCACTGCATCGCAGTTACCCAGCTCGCCGATGGCTGCGATACCTTCCACCAATGCCGGAATCTGCTGCGGCGCCAGCACTTCACCTGCCCAGTGACCATACTGTGTGTGGTTGGAGAACTGCACTGTGTTGAGCGGCCATACATTCACCCCGACCCGCTGCATGGGGAACACGGCGGCGCTGTTTCCGGCGTGGCCGAAAACCACATGAGACTGGATCGCAAGCAGATGGGGTGTGCGTTTCATGCAGGAGATGTCCATAAAGCCGTTGAAATTCTGGCCGCGCAGTATGCGACTAAACGCAGCCTGTACGACAGACCGGCGACACAGTTAAGCTGCGCTCACTTTGTTGGAGTTCATGGAATGCTGACCCTGGGAAACATGTTTGTGTTGATGCTGCTGGCGACCGGCGCCGCTTGGGTCTGGCACAACCATGGCCTGCGCGAGCGCGCGTTGGAGCGGGTCAAGCAGCACTGCGCCAAGCTCGATATCGAACTGCTCGACGGCGCGGTGGCACTCAAACGCATCGGTTTCGTGAAGGATGCCAAGGGTCGGCGCCGGTTGGCACGGGTCTACAATTTCGAGTTCACCGTGACAGGCGAGGCTCGCCACAGCGGCACCATTACCCAATTTGGCGCCCACAGCGCGCAGATTGAATTGGCGCCCTACCCGTTCGAAGCCAAGGAGCCGCTGCCCAGCGCCAACGTCATCGAGCTGAGCCAGTGGCGCCAGGACCACGCGACCAAGAACCGTCAGTAACGGCAGGCAGCCAGAGCGGCCTGCAATGCCGCCACGTTCTGTGGTGCGCTGAAGATCAATTCGATACGTGAATCGCGGCGCCATTCGCTGGGTTGCCAGGCGAGTGAACTGTTATCCACAGCATTGGCGGACATCCACGCGTCACGGCTGTGGATAACCAGTTTGGCGCGACGCCATTGCAGACCCGTCAGCCATTGGCTCACTCGTTCCAGGTCAAATCCCTGGCTCGGATGCCAGCGCCAGCCAATGCTCCAGCCACCTTCCTGGGCCTGGCTCAAGCAGATCGGCAACGTGGGGTCGCTCCAGATCGCCGGCATTTGCGCCAAGCCTTTAGGCACCGCGAAGTTATCCACAACCCCGCCAGCCTTGGCTTTCAAGCCAGGCAATTGTTCCAGAGGCAACTGAGCCTGGCGCGTCCAATAGAGCGCGCTGCCAGGTAACCACTGCTCAATAGCCTGGCGTTGCGCAGCGTCCAGCGCCTCATCCTTGTTCAACACCAGCAAGCCGGCACCGCCCAGCGCCGCCTGCTGCGCTTGCGGCAAGGGTTTGCCCGCCGCCAGGGCCTGGGCGTCCAGCACCAGCACCCAGGGCTGAACCGCCAGCACGCCTTGCCATGGCGCTTCGCCTAACTGTTTGAGCAACTGCGCCGGATGGCCCAGGCCCGACGGCTCGATAAACAGCCGATCCGGCTTGGCCTTACGCAATAACCGACCCAGGCCTACCTGGAACGGCGCGCCATTCACACAACACAGGCAGCCACCCGCCACTTCGCCCAAGGCAATGCCATCTTCGGCTTGAGTGAGCAAGGCCGCGTCCAGGCCGATCTGCCCGAACTCGTTGATCAGCACCGCCCAGCGCTCGTTGGCCGGGCGTTGGGCAAGCAGGTGTTTGATCAGGCTCGTCTTGCCGGCGCCCAAGGGCCCCGCAATCACATGGGTGGGAATGTTCTGCAGCATGGGTTGGCATCATTCAGACCGTGTAGAGCGTTTGATCCTACGCGTTTATGCAAGCCAATCCAGCGTGAGGATCAAGCGACGCTCATTGGCTTTCAGTGCAGGTGAGCGGTGAATGAGACCATGGTTTTCATTGCATGCCATTTGGTGCCCTTGAGCAGAGCCACCTCGCCACAGAGGATTTGCTCAATGCGCTCGGTGGGCTCTGCGTCGGGCTGGCTTAATCGCCGGCGGTCCATGACGCCTTCGCGCAGCCATTGGCTGCCGACGCCAGCGTAGGTGGTGATCAGCCGCACAGGCACATGATCGACGTGAAAACGCGGGCACATGGCCCTGTCCAGCAGGCGCAGACGCACGCCGATGCGCCTGGCGCCCAGCAGGCAGGCGAATGCGCTGACCAGCCAGGACACGTCGGCGATAAAACCGTCATAGCCTTCAAGATCGCGGCAACGGGGCGCCAGCCCCTGCAGGTTCGGCGCGCTGTCTTCGCGGTCCAACTCGATGACCAGTGCTTCGGCCAGCGGCTCATCGAGCCCCACGATCAACGCGCCGAATTCGGCGATGTGCAACGGCAGTTGACGCTGCCACAGCGCCAGGTTCACGCCGTCTTCCAGGATGTCAGACAGCGCCAGCGGGGTTTGCCCGCGGGTTTGGCGAACCACCGGGCGCAGGGGAGTAAGCGGGGCCAACATCAGGCGGCGGCCTCTTCATACCAAGGGCCAAAGGGATCGGCCAACTGGCGCCAAGCTTCGACGCCCAGGGCCATTTCTTCATCCGTGAGCAAGCATTGGTCCAGCTCGGCGCGCATCTGCGCAAAGTCGATGTTCTGGCCGATAAACACCAGCTCCTGGCGGCAATCACCGCTGCTCGGTTGCCAGTTGTCCATGATCGCCACGACACTTTCTTGGTCTTGCGGCCACTGGCTTTTCGGCACGAAACGCCACCAGCGCCCGGCAAAGCCATGGCGCATCAAGCCACCGGCCTGGGACCAACTGCCGGCGTCCTGGGGTTTGCTGGCCAGCCAGAAGAAGCCTTTGGAACGCAGCAGTTTGCCATTTACCCAAGGACGATCGATAAAGTCGAAAAACCGCTGCGGATGAAACGGGCGACGCGCACGGTAAGCGGTGGACGCAATGCCGTACTCGTCGGTTTCCGGCACGTGTTCACCGCGCAACTCCTGTAACCAGCCCGGTGCCAGGGCAGCCCGGTCGAAATCAAAGCGGCCGGTGTTGAGGATTTTGTTCAGCGGCACTTGCCCCATGACCATCGCAATGATCTGCGCCTGGCCGTTGAGGCGCTCAAGAATGGCCATCAGTTCTTCGCGCTCGCGGCTGCTGATCAGGTCGATCTTGCTGACCAGTATCACGTCGGCGAATTCGATCTGTTCGATCAGCAGGTCAGTGATCGAGCGCTCGTCCTCCTCGCCCAAGGTTTCCCCGCGTGAGGCCAAGCTTTCTGCGGCCTGGTAGTCGAGCAGGAAATTTACCCCGTCGACCACTGTGACCATGGTGTCCAGGCGTGCGACATCCGCCAGGCTCTGCTGGTTTTCATCACGAAACGTGAAGGTTTCGGCCACAGGCATGGGTTCGGAGATGCCGGTGGATTCGATCAGCAAGTAATCGAACCGACCTTCCCTGGCGAGCTTGCCGACTTCTTCGAGCAAGTCCTCGCGCAGGGTGCAGCAGATGCAGCCGTTGCTCATCTCCACCAGTTTTTCTTCGGCGCGATTGAGCGTAACGTCGCGCTGCACCTCACTGCCGTCGATGTTGATTTCGCTCATGTCGTTGACGATCACCGCCACCCGCAGGTTTTCGCGGTTGCGCAGTACATAATTGAGCAGCGTGCTTTTGCCGGCGCCGAGAAAGCCGGACAACACGGTGACGGGTAGACGGTTGGGCATCGGATCGCTCTCATCAGGCTGCCCGGTCGAGCCAGGCTTTGTTTTTATGTTATAGTATAACAATGCAAATAAGCCAACCCTCCTTACTCTTCGCGATTTGCGCCCTGTTATCAGCAGTGGCAGGACCTGCCTGTGCCCAACCCCCAAACCCGGTGGCTCACTGCACGCGCAGCGCCAACCTGCTGGCCTGTGTCGACCCGCTGGGCAATGCCTACAGTGTGGCGACCGTTGGCAGCACCACGTATCTGCGCGGGTTCGAAGTGATCGGCAAACGCTACTGGGCACAAACCAACAGCCGCTATGGGCAGCTGACGTTCTTTACCGGATTGGCATCGGACGGTGAGGCGTGGGTTGGCTACACGCGGCGCGTGGGCTGGACCACCCTTAACCGGTTCTCCAGTTCGGGCGGCGCCAGCGCCAGGTTCACCTGCAGCCGAATGACCGGCTGTTAGACCTGGCCCTTCTTCTGTTCCTGCACCCATGCCATATAGCTGTTCATCGGCGGGTTCTTTTCGAAGTATTTCTTCAGCCCGTCGAACAGACCGTCTGCCACCGCCTGCTGATGGCGCGCAGTCACCAGCCGCTGGGCGTCCTGGGTGTTGGAGATAAACCCGGTCTCGACCAGGATCGACGGCACGTCCGGTGATTTGAGCACCGCGAACCCGGCCTGCTCCACGCGTTTCTGATGCAGGCTGGTGATGTTTTGCAGGCTGCCCAACACCGCGCTGCCCAGTTGCAGGCTGGAGGCGATGGTGGCGTTCATCGACATGTCGAGAATCACGCCCGCGAGCATTGGGTCCTTGTCCTTCAGGTTGAGTAACGTCGTGGCGCCCAGCAGGTCTGCGCCGTTTTCGCGCTGCGCCATGAAACGCGCGGTTGCCGAGGTAGCACCGCCCTCGGACAACGCATACACCGAGGCCCCCGATGCGGTGAGCCTGGGTGCCGCGTCGGCATGCACTGAGATGAACATATCGGCCTTGTGCTGGCGGGCGATGTCCACGCGCTTGCGTAAAGGCACGAAAAAATCATCGTTGCGCACCAGCTTCACATCGAAACCCTTTTCGCGTTTCAAGCGTTTAGCCAGCAACTGGGCAATCGACAACACCACGTCTTTTTCCCGCTGGCCTTTGGAGCCTATGGCGCCGGGGTCTTTGCCGCCATGGCCAGGGTCGACCACCACAATGATGTCGCGCCGGGGATGAGCTTTATCCACCGGCGCGATCAATGGCGCAGGCGCGGCCGCGATTTGACGAGGCGCCGAGGTAGCGCGCGTCAGGTCGAGCACCAGGCGATGGCCCTGACCCTCCTGAGGCGGCAACAGGAAACTGTTGAGCTGCATCGGTGCGGCCAGGTCCAGCACGATGCGGGTGTCGTCCTTGCCGAAATGCCCGGAGCGAATCGAAGTAATTCCGCTGTTCTTCAGCATCAACTGGGAAAAGTCACCACTGAGCCCGGCGCCGCTCAGGTCAATGATCACGCGATCCGGCGCGGCCAGGAAAAACGTCTTGTATTGCACCGGGCCGCTGAGGTCGAACACCAGCCGCAGCTTATCCTCCGAACGCCACAGACGCGCATTGCGGATTTGCGTGGCGCAGGCCCCCAGCGGCAAGGCGAATAAGGGGCTGACCAGCAGCAGGTTGAGGAGCTGACGTCTGTGCATGACCAATACCGCAAATAAAGGAGCGTCCCTGCTCGACGTGACTGAAGAAAGGCTGGGGCAGAAATTTCATCGTCGAAGCGATTGTTATACTATAACATGTCGAATTATTTCCAACGATGGACCTGCTTATGAATGCGCTGACTCTGCCGGATATCGCTGCGCAGGCTTCACGCCAAGCCTTGCCACTCGACTGGGTCGGCATGTGCGGCATCGCCTTGCCGGTTCTGCTCGAGGGCCAACGTCTACCTGCCACCGCCGATGCAGGGGTAAGCCTGGACGATGGCTTGGCCCGTGGCATTCATATGTCACGCCTGTACCTGGCGCTGCAGGCGTTCGACAAGCAACCGCTTACGCCTGCACTTCTGCGTAATGTACTGCAGCGCTTTCTCGACACACATGAAGATTTATCTAACAACGCCTACCTGCGGATCCACACCCATTTACTGTTGAAACGCCCTGCCCTGGTCAGCCCACTGGACGGTTGGAAGCGCTACCCGGTAAGCATCGAGGCACGTCTGGAAAACCAGATGTTCCACGTGGAACTAAAAATTGACGTTGCTTATTCCTCGACCTGCCCTTGCTCCGCTGCCCTTGCCAGGCAATTGATTCAGCAGCAATTTCTCGAAGATTTCGCCAACACGCCATTGCGGCATGCAGACTTGTTGACCTGGCTCGGCAGCACCAATGGCATCGTCGCTACGCCCCACAGCCAGCGCAGCAGCGCACAGCTGCATGTGCACCTGCAAGGCGACCAATTGGCCATCGCCGATTTGATCAACGTTGCCGAAGCCGCGCTCGGCACCGCTGTGCAAACCGCAGTGAAGCGTGCCGACGAACAAGCCTTCGCGCTGGCCAACGGGCAGAACCTGATGTTCTGCGAAGACGCCGCCCGCCGCCTGAACCTCGCCTTGAAACGCTCGGATGCGGTCAAAGCCTTCCACCTCAAAGTGATCCACGCTGAAAGCCTGCACGCGCACGATGCCGTGGCTGAAAGCCGCTGGACGAGACCCTCCCCATGATCACCTGCAACGCTTTGCGCTGGGGCGCCCCGGGCCAACCGCTGACCCCCGCCGTGGATTTCACCCTGGAAAAAGGCAGCCTCACCGGCGTCATCGGCCCCAATGGCTGTGGCAAAAGCAGCCTGCTCAAAGTCATCGCCGGCCTGCAAAAGCCGTTGGTGGGGACCGTCAGCGTGGCTGTTCCACGCCGTGGCGGCCTGGCGTTCCTGCCTCAGCAGCAACACCTGGACCGACAGTTCCCCATCAGCCTGCAAGAACTGGTTGCCGCCGGATTCTGGGGCACTCGGCTCACGCCAGCGCAACGCAGTGAGCGCCTGCAAACCGTGCTGGAAGACTGGTGCCTCAGCGGGCTGGAGCAACGCCCATTGATGGCGCTGTCTGGCGGCCAGCTGCAACGCGCCCTGCTCGCCCGCATGAGCCTGGCCGACGCACCGGTCCTGCTGCTCGACGAGCCGCACGCGGCCCTCGACGAAGAAGGCCAGGCGCTGTGCTGGAAACACATTCACGCCTGGCACGAAGCGGGCCGCACGCTGATGGTCGTCTGCCATGACCTGGCCTCGGTGCGCCATCACACCCCGCATGTGCTGCACATCAAAAGCACCGGCTGCGCGCTGGGCCCAAGCAAAGAGCTGATCCGCCCACAACCGCAATTGCAGGTGGCCTGATGCACTTTGCTGCTCACTTGTGGATGCCCTTTGTCGACTTCGTCTTCATGCGCCGCGCGCTGATCGGCGGCCTGGTACTCGCCTGCAGCACGGCGCCGCTGGGCGTGTTTCTGATCCTGCGGCGCATGAGCCTGATCGGTGACGCCGTGGCCCACGGCATTCTGCCCGGTGCCGCCCTGGGCTTCTGGTTCGCCGGGTTGAGCCTGCCGGCACTGACTATCGGTGGCCTCGGTGCGGGCCTGAGCATGGCCGGGCTATCCGCCTGGATCACCCGCCGCACCGGCCTGCGTGAGGACGCCAGCCTTGCCGCCATCTACCCCATCTCCCTCGCTGCCGGCGTGCTGATCCTGGGCATCGCCGGCAAGCGCCTGGACCTTTTGCACCTGCTGTTCGGCTCGGCCCTGGCCGTGGATGAAACCACCCTCACCGGCATGCTCTGGGTCTGCGGCTTGAGCCTGATCGCCATGGCGCTGATCTACAAACCGCTGCTGCTCGATACGCTCGACCCGCTGTTTCTGCAAACCGTCAGCCGCCTCGGCCCGCTCGCCCATGGGCTGTTCCTGACCCTGGTGGTGCTGAACCTGGTCATCGGTTTCCAGGCCATCGGCGCCTTGATGGTGGTGGGGTTGATGATGTTGCCGGCCATCGCTTCGCGCTTCTGGAGCCGGCGCCTGCCGGTGCTGATCGCAGTATCGGCGGTGCTGGGATGCCTGTCGGTGTGGCTGGGTTTGTTGCTGTCGTTCTACTACTCACTGCCCAGCGGCCCGGCCATCGTGCTGGTGGCGGGAGCCGGGTATGCGTTGTCCGTGGTTTTCGGTCCGGTGCACGGCTTGCTGCGCCGCCCGCCCTTGCTTACATCCCAATGAGGTGTTTTCCGATGCGCGCTCTACTCGTGCTGTTCAGTTTGCTGCTGCCCCTCTCGATGGCCCAGGCCGCCGATAAACTCCAAGTGGTCACCAGCTTCAGTATTCTCGATGACATCACCCACCAGATCGGTGGCGATCATATCCAGATCAGCAACATGGTCGGCCCGGACGCCGACGCCCACACCTACGAACCCACGCCGGACGACGCCAAGGCGTTGCTCAAGGCGAAACTCATCATCAAGAACGGCCTCGGCTTCGAGCCCTGGTTGGACCGACTGGTGAGCAGCACCGAGACCAAGGCCACGGTGGTCACCGCCAGCAAAGGTGTGATCTCCCACACCATGGATGAGGACGGCGAGACAATCCCGGACCCACACGCCTGGCACAACCTGGCCAACGCCGAGATTTACGTCAACAACATCACCAAGGCCTTGGTGACCGCCGACCCGGCCAACCAGGCAGACTACCTGCGCAACAGCCAGGCCTACCTGAAAGAAATCCACCGCGTGTTGGCCGAAGCCAAGGCCAAGTTCGGCGCACTGCCGTCGGGTAACCGCCGTATCGTGACCTCCCATGACGCCTTCGGTTACCTGGGCCAGGCCTATGGCATCCAGTTCCTCGCGCCACAAGGTTTGTCCACCGAGCGCGAACCGTCAGCCGCCGAAGTGGCCGCGCTGATCACCCAGATTCGCCAGGACAAGGTCAAGGCCGTGTTCATGGAGAACATCAAGGACTCACGCCTGCTCAAGCAAATTGCCGATGAAAGCGGTGCGCAGATCGGCGGCACGCTGTACTCCGACGCCCTCGCCACCGAAGGCCCCGCGAGCACGTTTATCGGGCTGTTCGAATACAACCTCAATACCTTGTGCGCGGCGCTGAGCACACCATGATTCGCAATGCCTGATGGTTCTGCGTCAAGCGCGAGGTTTGACGGTACCGCAATCGTTGCCCAGCCATTGCGCGTGAGTGTCCAGGCTGCCCTTTTGCTGGATGCCGGTGGCATTGAAGGTGCCGTTGACGGTGGTGGTGAATTCTTTCTGGCTCTGGAAAGTCGCCACGCCTACGCCTTGGGCTTTCGGGCAACTGAAGCGGAATTTCCATTGGTTGCCGGTCTTGTCGGTGACTTGCTGTTTGCAACCTGATTGCGGGTCTGTCAGGGGGATGGAATCGGACGCGACCTGAGCCGGCGTCAGGCACACCTGCACGCCTTTACCGGCCATGGTGATGCCCTGTTTTTCCAGCATGGCGCGCTGTTCGGGGGTCATCTGTTGCTTGAGTTGACCGAGAATCAGGGACAGGTCCGGCAGGTCCTGGTTGTCGACTTTCATATTGCTGGTGGTCAATTCCCACAAGCCCGGCGCCAACATCTGTGCCTGTGCTGCCACCGGCAGCGACAAACCAACAACCATGGATAAACAGAGCAGACGAGCATTCATCGGGTAACTCCTGGGCAATTGTGGGCGTTAGACGTCGCAAAGGTGCCAGTGTTGCACGGCAAATAAAATAGCGACATTCACCGTGGAACATGGTCTGTTACGCACTGGACTGCCCGGAGTAATGTCGTTCATGGATTTTTTTGGCCCGCACCTGCTCGCCTACTTCATTGCCACGCTGCATTTTTTCGGGAGCCTCGCCGCGATCCATGCGGTACTGACCGTCAGGACCGCCCAAGGCTCGATTGCCTGGGCGTTGTCGCTGATGTTCATGCCCTATCTCACGCTCATTCCCTACCTGATTTTCGGCCGCAGCACCTTCGATGCCTACATTCAGGCGCGTCGCCAGGCCAACCAGGAAATGCACACGGCCATCGCCGCATTGAACTGGCGCCCCTGGGTCGAGGAAGCGCTGGCCGCGCGCAATTCCAGTGCCTATGCCTCTCTGCGCGCCATGCCCAAATTGGGCCGCATGCCGTGCCTGGCCAATAACCAGGTGCAGTTGCTGATTAACGGCGATGCCACTTTCAGCGCAATCTTCGAGGCCATCCGCAGCGCGAAAACCGCTGTGCTGTTCCAGTTTTTCATCATTCATGACGATGAACTCGGTCGCCAACTGCACAGGTTGCTCACGGCAAAAGCGGCCGAAGGCGTGGATATTTACGTGCTCTACGACCGCATCGGCAGCCACGCCCTGCCCCATAGCTATGTGCAGTCGCTGCGCGACGCCGGGGTTAACGTCAAAGCCTTCGCCACCCGCAGCGGCTGGCTGAACCGCTTCCAGGTCAACTTTCGCAACCACCGCAAGATCGTGGTGGTGGACGGCATCACCGGGTTCGTCGGCGGGCACAATGTGGGCGATGAATATCTCGGCAAAAAGCCGCCCTTGTCGCCGTGGCGCGATACCCATGTGCAGGTCACCGGCCCGGTGGTGGCGTGCTTGCAAGAGTCGTTTGCAGAAGACTGGTTCTGGGCCGCACGCCAACTGCCCCCCTGATTCTGCCGGACGCTTACCCCGAGAATGGCGTGCTCTGTCAATTGCTCGCCAGCGGCCCGGCCGACGCGTATGAAACCTGCTCGCTGTTTTTCGTCGAGGCCATTCACGCCGCGACCGAACGCGTGTGGATCACCAGCCCGTATTTCATCCCCGACGAAGCCGTATTCGCCGCCCTGCGCCTGGCGGTCTTGCGCGGTGTCGACGTACGCCTGTTACTGCCATCGCGCCCTGATCACCGCATCGTCTACGCCGCCTCCAGCCTTTACGCGATCGAAGCGGTACGCGCTGGCGTGCGGGTGTTCCGCTATACGCCGGGCTTTCTGCATCAGAAGGTGGTGCTGGTGGACAGCGAAATCAGCGCCATCGGCAGTGCAAACATGGACAACCGTTCGTTCCGGCTGAATTTCGAAGTGATGTTGCTGACGGTCGACGAAGCCTTCGCCAAAGAGGTGGAGCGGATGCTGCTGGACGACTTCGCCCTGGCCCATGAAGTCAGCCAGGAGGAAAGCCGCGAAACCCGGCGCCTGCAACAGCTGGGCATGCGCGTGGCGCGTTTGATCTCGCCGATTCTCTGACAAACACCACTGTAAAAATGTGGGAGGGGGCAAGCCCCCTCCCACATTTGGCCCTTCAGTGTTCTGAAGAAACGGCTCAGCGGTAGATATCTTCCCGCGTCCACGGCAGTTCATGGCTGCCATCGGCATGGGGTTTCACCGCCAGGATCTGATGCAGGTTGATCCAACCCCGCGCAAAGGCATAGGCGCAACCCGCCAGGTACAGGCGCCAGATACGCAAGGCGTGCTCCGGCACCATCTTCGCCGCTGCTTCGAGGTTGTCCTCCAGGCGCTCGCTCCAATGGTCCAGGGTGCGCGCGTAGTGCAGGCGCAGGCTTTCGACGTCGACCACTTCCAGCCCGACTTCGCTGATTTCGGCCGTCATCATCGCCAGGTGCGGCAGCTCGCCATTGGGAAACACATAGCGCTCGATAAAGTCCCCGGCGCCACGGCCCACGGGGCGGCCGTCGGTGTGTTTGGCGGTAATGCCATGGTTCATCACCAGGCCGCCTTCGCGCACGGCGCCGTGGAGAATCTGACAGTATTGCGCCAGGTTGGCGTGGCCGACATGTTCGAACATGCCCACGCTCACCACTTTGTCAAAACGGCCGTCCTGCGGCAGGTCGCGGTAGTCGAGCAGCTGCAGGTCGACCTGGTCCTCCAGGCCTTCGGCCTTCACCCGCTCCTGGGCCAGGGCCAGTTGTTCCTTGCTCAAGGTAATCCCAAACACCTTGACCCCGAATTCCCGCGCCGCAAACCGCGCCAGCCCGCCCCATCCACATCCCACATCGAGCAGATACTCACCCGGCTGCAGCCGCAATTTGCGGCACAGATGGCGAAATTTGTCTTGTTGGGCCTGGTCGATGGACTCGCTGCCGGTTTCGAAATAACCGCAGGAATACACCATGTCCTGGTCCAGCCATAGCTGGTAGAACTCGTTGGACAGGTCGTAATGGTAAGAAATGGCCGCCGCGTCGGCCGCCTTGTCGTGGATCGAGCGCACCGGCCGAGGGCCGTCGTCGTCTTCGATCAAGGCGTGACTCAACTCGTCACATACCCTGATTACCTCGGCAATGGAGCCTTCCAGCTCCAGTTTGCCCTCGACGAAGGCTTCGCCCAGGGCGTCGAGCGTGGGATGGGTCAGTTGTGAGACGACCGTAGGGTCCTTGACCACGATGGTCACACTGGGCTCGGGGCCCAGGTTGAATTCATGGCCGTCCCAGAGTCGAAGACGCAGCGGTAGCTGAAGATTCTGTAAGGCCGGTGGAAGTTGCGCGAGCATGAGTAGTCCCCCTTGTTTCAGACGTCTGCTGTGAGGGTAGACCATCCAAAATAAAGTAGGAAGCTATCGATTAAATAACTGCCTTCTATATAGCCCGACGCTCGAGCAGCCCGTCCTGGATCCACTGTTTCAGCCATGTGGCCGCTTGCAGTGGCGCACCCTCTTCATAAGTGACTGCCAACTCGACGCACAGTTCTGAAAAGTTCCAGCTGCTGGCGGTCATGCCCATCAGGGCGTGGGCTTCGGCGGGCTCGAGACTGCGATAACGACACAGGTTCTGATGGCGCCACACCAGGCAGGCCTGCGCCGTGTCCAGCGCCTGGCTGCCGGGAAAGTCCGATTCATCCTTATTGGCCCGCCAGATGCTCAGCGTGTTGAAACGGCACGTTAGCTGCTGCACTGAAGGCAGCAGCGATACGCGCAATGCCGGCCAGTCTTCAGGCGCCAGTTGCGCCATATGGTCGAGGGTCAGCGGCTCGCCCGCAGGCGCGTCGAATGCCAGGGTGAACGCCCACTCCAGCCGCGCCAGTTCGGCCAGCGGGGCACTTTGTTCGGCCGTCAGATGCTCGAGGATAAACCTTGCAAAACGCTCCCCCAGCCAGCGCAGATTGTAGTGGGCCGAGGGATAACGCCGAATATACGCTTGGCTCAGCGCGGCAAATTCATCATCTCCCAGCCAATACCGGATGGCGGCAAAGTCGTGACGTAATACGTCCTGCAATCGGGACAGGTAGGCGTTGTGATAAATCGCCAGGCCCGTGTCCACATCCAGCGTCGGCCCGCCAAGCAAGGTGGCGGCAAAGCCACTGTCGGCGGTGCAGGTTTCAGACAACAGATGTGCCTCGAACGCTCGTTGCCAATCGATCAAGCGCATAGCGACCGCCTGGCCAACGCAGTGGCACCCAGTTCCCTGGCCTTGTTCAATTCAGCCAGCAGCACTTCGAACGGCGGGAAATGATCGTCGCGCTCCAACAGCGTCGAGACCGGCCCCAGATGTTCCAGCGTGCGCTGATACAGCGCCCACACCGGATCGCACACCGGCTGATCGTGGGTATCGACCACGTAGTCGCCGTAGTCCCTATGCCCCGCCAGATGCAGTTGGCGAATGCTCTCAGGCGGCAGGTTGCGAATGAACGTCCAGGCATCGAACCCGTGATTACGCGAGCTGACGTACACATTATTCACGTCCAGCAGCAATTGGCATCCCGTCAGGTGCGCCAGGGCATTGAGAAATTGCCACTCGGTGAATTCATCGGCCTTGGAGCGCACATAGCTGGAGACGTTTTCCAGCACCAGCGGGCGTTGCAACACGTCTTGCACCTGAAGCACGCGTCCGGCAACGTGGTACAGGCTTTCTTCGGTGTACGGCAAGGGCAGCAGGTCATGCAACTGGTGTGCGCTGCCACGGCTCCAGCACAGGTGATCGGAAATCCAGGCTGGCTGGATGCGCTCGGCCAGGGCCTTTATCTGCTTGAGATAATCGGTGTCGATGGCATGGGGCCCGCCGATCGATAACGACACGCCGTGCATCACCAAGGGATAGCGTTCGGCTATGGCGTCCAGGTAATACAAGGCCTTGCCGCCCTGCACCAGATAATTCTCGGAGATCACTTCGAACCAATCCACTGCCGGGGATTGGGCAAGGATCTGTTCATAGTATTCGTGACGCAAACCCAGGCCGTAACCCAGGGAGGGGAGAGAACGGGTCATCATGCGCTCCTGGAAAGTGTCCGCAGCGGCGCGAGGTCCGCTGCGGTTGCACTCGCGTGTCGGTTACTCGCCGACTTTGCCACCGGCCTTGTCGCACTCGGCCTTGGTCATGGCCTTGAAGCCGTGGCCCTTGCACACCGCCTGGCCTTTGCAGGCGTTTTCAGCGGTTTTGCAATCGTTCATGCCTTTGCAGGAGGTGACGCCGTAGCAATGAACCGGAGCGTCGGCGGCCTGTACCTGGGTGGCGACGCCGGCAAACATGGAGGCCGCAGCGATAGCCAGGGCAGCACCGGAAACGGCGTGTTTGATATTCATTATGTAGTCCTCATCGGTCAGTGGTGATGCCGGTCTGAGCGGATTGCCCAGTCTCGACACACCACTAGAGTGAGGCGCCCTTTTAGCGTTACAGCCCGGTACGAAGTTTTCTGAAATTATTCGTCAAGCTTCAACAGCGGCTCCTGAAAACGCAGCAACCGCCCGGCGTTACCCAGCACCAGCAAGGTGCTGAGGTTATGCAACACCGCTGCGATCATGGCCCCGGCGGCACCCAGCCAGCCGAAGGCGGCGAATACCACGATCGCCAACGTCCAGCCCAGGCCGATGATCACATTGACCTGCAAGGTGTGTCGGCACTGGCGGCTCAAGCGCACACAGGTGCCCAGACGGCGCAGATCGCTGCCGATCAACACCACGTCCGCCGAGGCCAGCGCGATATCGGCACCGCCCGCGCCCATCGCCACGCCGACCACACCGGCTTTCAGCGCAAGGGAGTCGTTGATGCCATCCCCCACCACCATCGGCCGGAAACCGCTGCCGATCTCCCCCAGCACACGGTTGAGTTTATCTTCCGGCAGCGCTTGGGCCTGGACCTCAGCGATGCCCACATTCACGGCCAAGCTGTCGGCCACGCTCTGGCGGTCGCCGGTGAGCAGCAGCTGGCGACCCAGGCCCAGCTCGCGCAGTTCCTGCAGGGCCTGGCGCGCCTCGGGTTTGACGCTATCGGCCAGCAGCAGCCAGGCCAGGAACTGTCCGTTCAGCGCCAGCCCGGCAATCGGGCCGTCGTGGTTGGGCACCGAGGTCGTGGCAATAGCCAGCTGCTCGAACAGTTCGGGACGGCCCAGCGCCGCTTCGCCCTGTTCAGTGTGCGCAACGACACCGAGTCCCTGGCGCTCGCGAATATCGGTCAGCACCACGCGCTGTTGCTGTGTCGCCAACCCCGCCAATGCACGGCTGACCGGATGGCTGCTGGCCGCACCGAGGCTGGACGCCAGGTTGAGCAAGGCCTGGCGATCGGTAGACGCGGTTTCGATGGACTGCAGGCGCAAGGTGCCGAAGGTCAAGGTACCGGTCTTGTCGATGACCAGTGAAGTGAGGTCCGCCAGCTCTTCCAGAAACGCCGAGCTGCGAATCAGAATGCCGTGCCGTGCAGCGACCGCGATCCCGGCAATTGCGGTAGCCGGCGCCGACAACACCAACGCACACGGGCACGCCGCCACCAGCACGGCCAGCATCGCCTGGGCGTCGTTGGTGACGAACCAGGTGACCGCCGCCAACAACAGCACCAACACCATGTAGCTACCGGCATAACGTTCCAGCAACCGGGTGATCGGTGGCTTGGAACGCTCGGCGTTCTGCATCAACGCAATCACTTTGCCCAGGGTCGACTCATTGCCCGTGCGCGTCACTTCAAGGCGCAGCAGGCCGTCCAGGTTGATCGCCCCGCCAAACACCTGCACGCCCACGCTGGCTTCCAACGGTACCGATTCACCGGTGATCGGCGCCGTGTCCAGGCTGGCCTGGCCCGACAGCACCACGCCATCGGCCGGCACGCGGTCGCCGGCGCGCACTTCGACCACATCGCCGGTGTTCAGCGTGCCGTTATCCACTTCCACAATGCTGCCGTCAGCCTGCACCCGGCGCGCATGGCTGCGCGTGAGTTTACCCAGCGCGTGGATCGCTTCCTGGGAACCGATCACGCTGCGCTCTTCGAGCACATGCCCAAAAATCATGATGATCGGCAGCAGCGCTGCGGTCAGCAGATCACCGGTGGCCCAGGCGCCGATCATCGCCAGCGCAATCAATTGGTCAGTGATGCCATGCAGGCTGGGATAGCGCAGGCTGTACCAGGCCGAACGCATCACCGGCACGGCCACCAGCAGCGAGGCCACACCGAGCAGCAGTTGGCTGACCCCGCTCTGGTCCGCCGCCAGCCAGCGCCATACCAGGCCCAATACGAGTAAACCCAGGGCCAACATGGCCAGGGTCAATTGCCGGGCGGCGCTGCGCTGCTCGGCGGAGGTCAGCATGGGTGCGCTCATTGTTCGGCTCCCTGAATGATCAAACGGGAGTCGTCTTTAGGATCGACCGTGGTGACGGAGCCGGCCTGGCCCAGAATCTTCGGCAGGCGCTCGCGGTACAGGCGCAGCAACAGGCCTGGGTCTTGGACTTGCGCCAGGCTGGTGACGGCAGCGGTCTGCGCCTGGGCATTGGCCAGGCGTTCACTGGCTTGGGCATGGGCGACTTGCACCTGGCGATCAGCCTCCTGGTTGGCGGTCTGGGTGAGTTTTTCCGCATCGGTACGCGCGTTGGCCACCGCTTTGTCGGCTTGCTGGCTGGCGGTGAGTACCGCATTGAACGCGTTCACCGCCGGGCCCGGCAGGCTCGATTGCACATCGACCCGCGTCACTTCAATGCCCAGGCCCAACCCGCTGGCCGTCAACTGCGCCAAGCGCTTATTGATGCCTTGCACCAGATCACCGCGCAGTTTTTCGCGGCGCTCGGCGGCGCCGTTGTCGGCGCCGATCAGCTCGGGGCGCGCGACCAGGATGGTGTCCAGGTCCCGCGCCGCCGTCAGGGCCACTGCGCTGCGGGTCACCAGGCGGTCCAACGCCGGCAGCACATGCTCGCCCTGCAACACAAAGGCGTAGGGCTCGGTGACCTTGTAGAACACCCGCACATCCAGCTGCACGATCCCGGCATCGCCGGTCAGCAAATAGCCGGAACCGGCCAGCGTATCGCTCAGGGGTGTGGCGAAACTGGCCACGCGGTCAGCCTGCACGGCCGCCTCTGAACGCAACAGGTTCTCCACCCGACGCTCGATCACCCGGTCTGCCGCCGGCAACAGCACCACCTGTTCGAACGGTTGCGGCCAAGCCAGCAGCAGCCCGGCGTTCTGAATGCGGTCGAGGGCGCCGAAGTGCAGCACCATGGCGCGGTTCTGCGGGTCGATCTGGCGCACATTGGAAAACGCCCAGGCCAGCGCCGCCAACACGGTGACCGCGTACAGCGCCAGGAACGTCAGGCGTCCGGCCTGGATCCAGGGGCTGTCCGGGCTGTCACGCTCACTCATGGCTGGACATCCTTGGGCCCATCCACCAGCGCGCGGAACGGCGCGGCATCGGTGCGCAGGATGATTTTGGTGCCCGGCGTCACCACGGTGCCCAAGGTATCCAGCGAGCGCAGCAGGTTGTACAGCTGCGGATTACCCGCGTAGGCGCGTCCATAAATCTGCGCCGCTTCGACCCGCGATTGCGCTTCGATATCGGCGGCTTTCACCGTGGCGTCGGCTTGCATGATGCGCGCATCACGTTCGGCCGCCGAGCGGATCTGCGCCGCCTCACGCTTGCCCACGGCAGTGCGCTCGGTGGCGATGGTTTCACGTTCGGCGCGCATGCGGTCGACCGTAGCGGTGAGGGTCACCGACGGCAATGTCAGCCGTTCGATACCGACCTGGGCCACGCGTACGCCATAGGTGGCCAGCAATTGCTGATCGATCTGCTGGCGCAGTTGGGCTTCGAAATCGGCGATGCGCACCTGGTTGGCGTCGGTATTGATCAGGCTGGACAGGTCAAAACTGGCCGCCGTGGTTTCCAGCGCCGAACCGACGAAGGTACGGATCTGCCGCGCCGCTTCATCCGGCTGGTTCTGCACCGCGCGCATGAAGCGCTGCACATTGTCGGTATCGCCCTGCACCTGCCACGCCACGTAGGCCTGCACGATGATCCGCAGGCCATCGCGGGTGCCCACATCCTGCAACCCGCTGGAGGTGGTGCGCAGGCGCAGGTCAACCGGAATCGCCGCTTCAAACGGCGCCGGCCAGCGCCAGCCCAGGCCCGGTTCCAGCAGCACCCGCACCGGGTTGCCGAAACGGGTAATCACCGTGGCCTCGCCGGAGCGCACCTGTACCAGGCTCGCCGCCGCGATGGCAAACAGCACCAGCACTACCGCCCAGGCCATACGCCGCCAGGGGAAAGGGCTGTCTGCCTGTTCATCGCCATGATGGTGATGGTGGCCGTGATGATGGTGATGACCGTGATCGTGAGAATGAGCGCTCAACAGACAGACTCCTTATTGAACGGCTTTACGCGGCACCGAGGGATCGGCCGGTAAGGTAAAAGATCGCAGATCGATCGTCGGCGAACTGTCGGCGCCCAGGCGATGATCCAGAATAAGCAGTTTGGCGTGGGCCAAGCCCTGGCTGAGCTGGCCCAGGTACTGTTCCAGCACGAATGCCCGGCCCGCTGCGGCGTAGGCTTTTTGTTCGGCAACGAAGCGCAGGTTCGCTGCCTGGGCACCGGCATTCACTTCGCGCGCGGTGGCCTGGGCCTGGTCGCGGGCGGTGCTGGCCTGCAGCAACGCCTGGTTGGTCTGCTCGCTGGCCGCGCCACGCTCGCGGGCGATCAATGCCTGGGCGCCGATCTGCGCGGCTTGCACGCCGTGATAGGCGTTGGCGGCGCCGGCCGGTGGGTGAATCGCCTCGACGACCGTGGCGAGGATTTCCACACCGCTGTCGAGCTTTTGCAGGTCTGCTTGTACGCTGCGGCCGATCTCGTCGGCGAGGCGGGTGCGTTGTTCGCCGAGCAATTCATCGAGGGTGCGTGAGGCAAAGTCGTGCACCAGGATGCGGCTGGCGGTGCTGCGGATCAGGGTCGGGACATCGGCGCTGTTGTAGGTGGCAGCCAGCGCGGCCTGGTCCGTCAGGCCGATGCGGTAGACGAACCGCACGTCCATGTTGACGATCTGGAAGCTCTGTTTGTCGCCACTGCTGCTGGCGATGACTTGGGACTTGTCATTCACATGGCTGGCGTCCCACAGGCGATTGGCGATCAGCGGCGCCGGGCCTTCGGCGGCGGCCAACTCGGGCGCGGCGCTTTCGCTGACGCTGGTCGCCAGCTCGTGCACCACGCCGTTCTCCACGTTCAACACGCGGCCCAGAGGCCAGGGCAACCCAGCGTGCAGGCCCGGGCCGAACACTTCGGCCGGTTTGCCGAAACGCTCATAAATCCCACGGCCTTGCAGAGGTACTTCATGCACGCCGGTCAGCGCCCAGCCTACCGCCAGCACCACCAGCAGCACCGGCAGGAACGCGCGACGCATGTAGGTAAACGCCCAGATCTGGCGCAGGTCGATGCCGAAACGATTGTGCAATTCATGCTGCAAAGCTTGCAGCGGCTGCGGCGGCCAGCGCAGCAGGCCGGCGACCACACTCTGCGCCATCAGGCGCGGTTCCAGACGCGGCTGGCGTGGGCTGAACAGTGACAGCACGCCGCGCAGCACAAACTCCAGCGCCACCAGCGCGGGCAACAGGCCGATCAGCGTCGCCAGCCGCAGCGGCCACACCGATTGCGCACCGGCAAACAACAGGCACAGCGCACTGATCACCAGGCAGGTAATCGCCACCCGGCTCAATTGCGCCAGTTGCGCGGCTTCCGGCCATTGCGCGGCGGTTTCCTGGGCCATGCGCCGCTCGAACACCAGCAAACCGAACGCCAGCGCCAAGCCCAGCGCCGCGCCGATGCTGGCGGATTGACCGACGGCGGCAGCAGGCAGCGCCAGGTTCCAGAATTCGATAACGCTGACCAGCGCCAGCAACGACCAACCGCACAGCCACAACACCGGCGCGCCGATCTGCTTGCCTAGGCGCTGCGCAAGGCGCGCGTAGCGGCCCGTCTCTGCAACCGGCAGTTCAACCGCCGGTTCTTCCAACGCCTGGGCACGCCAATCGGCTACCCACCAGGCCGACTGCAAGCCGGCTACCAGGACGAGCAAGGCCGATGAGCAATTGATCAACACCACCGGCCAGATCGAGACCGGTGCAAACAGCGCCACGAATAACGCCAGCACCCAACCGGTGACGGCCAAGGCCGTCAGGCTGATACCGGCTTGGCGCAATCGACGGGCATGGAACAGCCCCTGCTGAAAACGCGGCAGGCCCTCAACCGAAGCGCCGTCAGCTTCTAGATCCACTTGCATCCACTCAACGCCCGCTTGTACATAATTCGTTACGATATAACACGCGGCGTGAAATTTTTGTTCTTTGAACACCGCGAATCCCCTGTGGGAGGGGGCTTGCTCCCGATAGCGGTGGGTCAGTCAGTCCATGTATCAACTGACCCAAAGCCATCGGGAGCAAGCCCCCTCCCACATTTGATCTTTGTTGTTCCAAAGATCGTGACTAAACCCCCATAAACACGCGGCATCACTGGTGCGCACCCAAATTAATCGGCACACTCCAGAACAGTTTTTTCGCGGCTCCACGGACAGGGAAGCGCCATCCTTCATGATCTCCATCTATCAGCTCAAACCGCGTTTTCAAAACCTGCTGCGGCCCCTCGTGCAGCGCCTTTATGACAACGGCACCACCGCCAACCAGATCACCGTGCTGGCCGGCGTGATTTCGGTGTTGGTGGGCCTGCTGATCGCCGGCTTCGCCCAGCACTTGTGGCTGTTCGCGCTGATCCCGCTGTGGATGATTGTGCGCATGGCCCTGAATGCCGTCGACGGCATGCTCGCGCGGGAGTTCGGCCAGCAATCGCGCCTGGGTGCCTACCTCAACGAACTGTGCGATGTGATCGCCGACAGCGCGCTGATCCTGCCGTTTGCGCTGATCCCCGACGTGAGCCTGGCGCCCGTGCTGTTGGTGACGCTGCTCGCGGTGTTCAGCGAATACGCCGGCGTGCTGGGGCCGATGGTGGGCGCATCGCGCCGCTATGACGGGCCGATGGGCAAAAGTGACCGGGCGTTCGTGCTCGGGGTGCTGGCCACTGGCGTGGCGTTGGGCTGGTTCGGCGCCGGCTGGGTCGACACGGTGATGTGGCTGGTCGCCGCGCTGCTGGCCTACACCCTGGCCAACCGGGTGCGGCAGGGCCTCAAGGAACCATCAGAAACCTCACCGATTGCATAAGGATGCTTGCGATGCGCGAACAGCAACCCCACAGCTTCAGCACCCATGACGGCGTCGAGCTGTTTTACCGGCACTGGCCGGCCACGGCAGGCGCCGGGCCGCGCAAGGCCATTGTGTTGTTCCATCGCGGTCATGAGCACTCCGGGCGTATCGCGCACCTGGTGGACGAACTGGGCCTGCCTGACTTTGACTTCTTCGCCTGGGATGCCCGTGGCCACGGCCAATCCCCCGGCGAGCGCGGTGACAGCCCCAGCTTTGCCACCAGCGCCCGCGACGTGCAGACTTTCTGCGACCACATCGGCGCCACCTACGGCATCGAAGAGGAAAACTTCGCAGTGATCGCCCAAAGCGTCGGCGCGGTGATCGCGGCCACCTGGGTGCATGACTACGCACCGAAGATCCGCGCCCTGGTGCTCGCCTCCCCTGCCTTCAAGGTCAAGCTGTACGTGCCCTTCGCCCGCCCGGGCCTGGCACTGATGCGCAGGTTTCGCGGCAACTTTTTCGTCAACAGCTACGTCAAGGCCAAGTTCCTCAGCCATGACCCGGAGCGCGTGGCGTCCTACGACAGCGATCCGCTGATCACCAAGGCCATCTCGGTAAATGTGCTGCTGGGCTTGTACGAAGCGGCCGACCGGGTGGTCGCCGATGCCCAGGCCATCCAGGTGCCGACCCAGTTGCTGGTCTCCGGCTCCGACTTCGTGGTGCACCGTAAACCCCAGCAGCAGTTTTTCGACCGCCTCGGCAGCCTGAAAAAAGAGCTGCATATCCTCCCCGGTTTCTTTCACGACACCCTTGGCGAACGTGACCGCGCCCTGGCCATCAACAGCGCCAGGCGCTTTATCCTGCAAAACTTTGCGCAGCCGCTGGACCGCGCCTCGCTACTGGACGCCGACAAACTGGGCGCCACCTGCGCCGAATCCGAAGCCCTCGCCGCACCACTGCCGCGCAATTCCCTACGCGATCTGTACTGGCGCATGACCCGCGCCAGCATGGGCCTGGGCAAGAGCCTGTCGGAAGGGGTGAAACTGGGCTTCGACACCGGTTTCGATTCCGGCAGCACCCTGGATTACGTATACCGCAACACGCCCACCGGCAAAGGCGCGCTGGGGCGGATGATCGATACCAACTACCTCAACTCCATCGGCTGGCGCGGCATTCGCCAGCGCAAGCTGAACGTCGAAGAACTGCTGCGCCTGGCCATGGCCAAGTTGCGTGCCGATGAGCGCGAAGTGCGCATCGTCGATATCGCTGCTGGCCACGGTCGTTACATTCTGGAGGCTTTGCAGGGTGTGTCGCCGCTGCCGGAATCGATCCTGCTGCGCGACTACAGCGACATCAACGTGCGCGACGGTGGCGCCTTGATCCGTGAAAAGGGCCTGGACGATATCGCCCAGTTCATCAAAGCCGATGCATTCGATCGGGCGAACCTGGCCGCGCTGGAGCCGAAACCGACGCTGGCGGTGGTGTCCGGGCTGTATGAATTGTTTGCCGATAACGCCATGGTCGGCGGTTCGCTGGCAGGCCTGGCCGAAGCGGTGGAGCCGGGCGGTTATCTGGTCTACACCGGCCAGCCGTGGCACCCGCAGCTGGAACTGATCGCCCGCGCCTTGACCAGCCACCGCCAGGGCCAGGCCTGGGTGATGCGTCGGCGCAGTCAGGCGGAAATGGACCAACTGGTGGAGGCTGCGGGCTTTCGCAAGATCACCCAGCGTGTGGATGAGTGGGGCATTTTCACCGTGTCCCTGGCACAGAAGATCTGAGCATGCGCGAACCCGGCTTGTTCAAACCGGCGCTGCTGTGGCTGCTGCTGTTGGCGCCGCTGTTTTTCAGCACCTACGGCTTCGCAACTTGGGTCACCAACCAGCGCAGCGATGTGGGTACGCTGGTGTTCGGCTGGGAAACCCATATGCCGTTCTGGGCCTGGACCATCGTGCCCTATTGGTCCATCGACCTGCTCTACGGGTTCTCGCTGTTGCTGCCGAGCACCCGCCACGAACTCAAGCAACACGCCCTGCGCCTGCTGACGGCCCAGGTGATTGCCGTCAGTTGCTTCCTGATCTGGCCGCTGCGCTTCACCTTCGAACGGCCGGAGCTGGATGGCGTGTTCGGCTGGTTGTTTGCCGTGCTGGCCGGCTTTGATAAGCCCTTCAACCAGGCGCCTTCCCTGCATATCGCATTGCTGGTGATCCTGTGGGTGATGTACCAGCGGCATACCCAGGGTTTCTGGCGCTGGGTGGTGCACGGTTGGTTCGCACTGATCGGTATTTCCGTACTGACCACTTATCAACATCACTTTATCGACTTACCCACAGGCGCCCTCGCGGGGTGGTTTTGCGTGTGGTTATGGCCGCTGGAACATGCCAGCCCGCTGCTCAATGCCCGACTTACGCGCGACTCTAAACGCCGTTGGCTGGGTGCGCGCTACGCCCTTGGCGCGCTGGCGCTGATGCTGCTCGCGCTGGCTTTGGGCGGTTGGGGGTTATGGCTGCTGTGGCCGGCAGTATCGCTGGGTTTGGTCGCGACCAACTACTGGCTGCTGGGTGCCGAGGGCTTTCAGAAACGCAACGATGGCCAGCTGACGCCTGCTGCGCGTTGGCTGTATGCGCCTTATCTGGTCGCCGCCTGGATTAATTCGCGGCTGTGGACACGCCGGCATCCACAGCCCGAGCTGATTGTGGATAACGTTTGGCTGGGGCGAATTCCTACGTCGAGCGAGCAACAGTCTTTCAAGGCCGTCGTCGATCTCTGCGCCGAATTGCCAATTAATCCACAGGGCCGTAGCTATCACTGCATTCCTGTTCTGGACTTGATCGCGCCCACCTCCGCCGAATGCCTGCAAGCCGCCAAGGCCATCGAACGCCTGCGCTCGGACGGCCCGCTGCTGGTGTGCTGCGCGCTGGGCTATTCGCGCAGCGCCACGGCCATTGCCGCCTGGCTGTTGCACAGCGGCCGCGCGACGACGGTGGATCAAGCGCTGGCTATTATTCGTACAGCGCGGACCCGTGTGGTCCTGCATCCCGCACATCGTCTCGCCTTGGAGGGTTTGCCCAATGCCTGCTGATATGGAACTGCAAGTCGTCGCCAGCCTGCTGCGTCGTGGCCGTTCGCTGGACCAGTTATCCACAGGCCTGACAGTGGCCGGCGTGTTGTTTGGTGTGGCCCAACTGTTGATGGCGAGTGTCTCAACGGTCTGCCTGCTGCTGGCCTTGTGGATGATCATCCTGGGCCTTGTGCAAAAATACTGGGCCCTGCGCGTTGCGTTCGACGCCGACCTGTTTGCCCTGCTCGCTCGCGATGTCGAGCGCACCGCAGACCTTGACCAAGCCCTGCAGACCCTGGGCCTGCAATCGGCCAAGCGCGCCGGCCGGCCTTGGGCCGAACGCCGTCGTGGCGCCCTCAAATTGCTGCGCAAACAGGCCTGGTTGCTCGGCGCGCAAGCGCTGCTGACCCTGGGCGTGCTGCTTGCCAGCCCTTGGCTACCTTTCGCCGAATAAGGAATTCCCATGTTCGAACCCGTGGTCGCCACACTGATTACTTCCATGGCCCGCACCGTCACCGGCGCCCGCAGCCTGTGGCTGGGTTGCGCGCCCGTGCCGGTGCAACGCATCTATTTCGCCAACCACAGCAGCCACGGCGACTTCGTGCTGGTGTGGGCGTCGCTGCCGCAGAACCTGCGCAAATTCACCCGGCCTGTGGCCGGCAGTGATTACTGGAATAAAAGTGCGCTGCGTCGCTACATCATCAACCGCGTGTTCAACGGCGTGCTGATTGATCGCGAGCGCAAAGAGCCTGTGGATAACCCTTTGCAGCCAATGCTTGCCGCCCTCGAAGGCGGCGACTCGTTGATTATTTTTCCCGAAGGTACGCGCAACCTGGAGGACGGCTTGCTGCCCTTCAAGAGCGGTCTCTACCACTTGGCAAACAGTTACCCACAGGCCGAGTTGATCCCGGTGTGGATAGCCAACCTCAACCGCGTCATGCCCAAGGGCCGTGTCTTGCCATTGCCATTGTTATGCACAACCAGCTTCGGCGCTCCGCTGCAATTGGAAGAAGGCGAAGACAAAGCCGCGTTCCTTGCCCGCACCCGCGACGCCCTGCTTGCCCTCGCCCCGGAGCATTCCTGAGATGGATAGCCAGACCTTGATGTTATTCGGCGGGATCGGCGCGATTCTGGTCACCGCCTCGCTGATCGGCCTGATCCTGAAGCTGCGCACCCGTGGCACCCCCAATGCGGTGATCGACAACCTCAACGCCCGCATCAACGCCTGGTGGGTGATGGTGGTGGTGATCGGTGTCGCCTTCTGGCTCGGCACCGGCGCAGTGATCCTGCTGTTCTATGCGGTGTCCTTCTATGCCTTGCGCGAATTTCTCACCCTCACGCCGACCCGGCGCAGCGACTACCCGGCCCTGGTCGCGGCGTTCTACCTCGCCCTTCCTCTGCAGTACGTGCTGATCTATGCCGACTGGTACGGACTGTTCTCGATCTTCATCCCCGTCTACGTGTTCCTGCTGCTGCCGATACTCGCCTCCCTGGGCGGCGACAGCACCCATTTCCTGGAGCGCGCATCCAAGGTGCAATGGGGCCTGATGATCGCGGTGTTCTGCGTGTCGTTCGTGCCGGCGTTGCTGACTCTGGACATCCCGGGCTATGAAGGCCGCAACCTGCTGCTGATCGCCTACCTGGTGATCGTGGTGCAACTGTCGGACGTGTTGCAGTACGTGTGCGGCAAGCTGTTCGGCAAACACAAGATCGCGCCCAACCTCTCGCCGTCGAAAACCGTGGAAGGTTTTGTCGGCGGCATCCTGCTGTCCTCCCTGATCGGTGCCGCGCTGTGGTGGACCACGCCGTTCAATCCCTGGCAGTCGTTCTTGATCGCGCTGTTGATCAACCTGCTGGGCTTTGCCGGCGGGATCGTGATGTCGGCGATCAAGCGCGATCGCGGCGTAAAGGATTGGGGGCACATGATCGAAGGGCACGGCGGCATGCTGGATCGGCTGGATTCGGTGTGCTTTGCGGCGCCGATCTTCTTCCACCTGGTGCGTTACTGGTGGACCTGACCTACCCCTTTCTCAAAACCAATGAAGATCAAACTGTGGGAGGGGGCTTGCCCCCGATGGCGGTGTGACAGTCACCGAATAGGTTGGCTGATACACCGCAATCGAGGGCAAGCCCCCTCCCACCTTGGTTTTGTGGTGCTTTCCGGGTTTAGGCAAAGTCGGATCCTGGTCACTTGAAACACAGTTCATAAACCGTGCTTCCACGCTTGGCCTATTGCAGCTGGGTTCGGTTGATCCCAGGATTCAGCCAGCACCCTCATGGAGTCGAATCATGTTTGCTGGTTTCCAGAAACAACAGCGCCAGGTCAATGGCCTGAACATCAGCTATCGCATCGGTGGATCCGGCCCCGCGCTCTTGCTGTTGCACCCTTCCCCTAACGCCTCCGTCACGATCCCAGGCGACGGTTCACCATCTCGGTCAAGCGCTCGCCGACGCGCTCAATCCCTCTGTTTTGCGCCACCACCTGGGCACCTTCCATGAGTAAGGTCAGTTCCTCGGCCACCTGCTCCGGCTCGCTCAATGCCATGGCGGTGCAGAGGGCAAGCAGCCGCGCGAATTGCCGTTGCTTGTGCGCCTGAATCAGCAAACGGGCGGGATGATCAGCTTCTGGCAACTCGGCCAGGGTGTTGGTGAACGGGCAGCCCCGATAATCCGAGCATTGCAGGTCAGTCACGATGAACTCAAGAAAGCCCAGCAGTTGCTTGCGCGGTGAATCCGGGTGCTCCGATGCCAGTCGGTCGAAGACATCGCCATAACTTTCGGTCAACTGCTCAAGCCATTCCAGCACCAGCGCATCCTTGTTCTCGAAATGCCGGTAGACGGTCATTTTCGTCGAGGCCGCCAGCTCGGCGATGGCGTCCATGCTGACCCGCGTGATGCCCTGCTCCCTGAACAACACCTTCGCAGCATCGATGATGCGTTCCCTGGGCGGCAGTTGGGGTGTCCGTTGTGGGCGCATGAATAATCTCCGCTTGACAGCGATACCGGTAAGTATCGCATGATACTCATAGGTATCGTTAGATACCATCCAGTATCGATCATACTCAATGGGAGACTGCCATGCACCTGTCCGACTACGCTGTTCACGATGCCACGGGCCTGAGTCAACTGATCCAGGCCAAACAGGTCAGCCTAAGCGAGGTGCGTGCGGCGGCCTTCCAAGCCATCGAGGCCCTCAATCCGCAAATTAATGCACTGGTTGAAACCTGGAACGATGAGCCTGCCCCCCACGCGGGCGTGTTTTCAGGCGTGCCGATGCTGATCAAGGACCTGGGCATTACCGCCAAGGGGCGTCGCAACGAACTGGGCAGTGCGTTGGCACTCGGCTGCACGGCCGAAGGCGATTCACAGCTCATGAGTCGTTTGCGTTTCGCCGGACTTCTGCCGCTTGGCAGGACCACCACACCGGAGTTCGCCGCAAGCACCACCACCGAAAGCCGACTTCATGGGCCCACCCGTAATCCCTGGGATGTGACACGAAGCGCCGGGGGCTCAAGTGGCGGTGCGGCAGCCGCCGTCGCGGCCGGCATGGTACCCATCGCTCACGCAACCGATGGCGGCGGCTCCATCCGGGTACCCGCGTCGCTGTGTGGCCTGTTCGGCTTGAAACCCAGCCGCGGGCGAGTGCCCATGGGGCCGGATGTGGATGAAGTCTGGAGCGGCCTTGCGGTACACGGCGTGCTGACGCGCTCGGTGCGTGACAGTGCGGCCTTGCTGGACGCTGTGCATGGCAGCGCAGTCGGTGACCCGTTCCACATTCCGTCGCCGCTGACCAGCTTTCTGGAGCAATCCCGGCGTGAGCCCCACTCATTGCGTATCGGTGTGCACACCCGCCCGCTCAATGGCCAAGCGCTGCACCCAGCGGTGCAAATCGCATTGGAGCAGACGATGCGCCATCTTGAGGCGCTTGGGCACCAGGTTGAGGACGTCGAGCCGGATATTGGCGTGAGCTGGGAGGCCTTTGTCGAGCTGAATGGGCGCTTCTGGTCGTCCAATACCGCCGCCTGGATCGACGCCATTGCAGCCGCAACCGGGCGTAGTATCGATACTGAACACCTTGAGCCCGCTACCTTGGCGCTGTACCGATACGGCAAGACGCTAAGTGCCACCGAACTGTTGGGTGCGTTGCACGAACGCAATATTGTCGCCCGAACGCTCGGCGGTTTTTTCGAGGATTACGATCTGCTGCTGTCACCGACCTTGCCAGCCTTGGCACCGATGATCGGCCAATACAATGCACAGCAAGCGCACCTGGACGGACGAGGCTGGATGAACCATGTGTTCAACCAGTCACCGTTCACGGCGCTGGCGAATGTCACCGGCGCCCCGGCCATGTCGGTTCCGCTGTCACACGACCCTCAAACCGGTTTGCCTATTGGCATGCAGTTCATGGGCAAGTTCGGCGCTGAGGGCGTGTTGCTGGGGTTGGCTGGGCAGCTTGAACGTGAGTGTGCGTGGGCCGGTCGGCGGCCGGGCGTGTGGGCGGGTAAGCTCTGATAGAGGCTTGAACGGGCGCGGTAATAGGTGGCGTTCTCAGGTTTTTCGCGAGCAAGCTCGCTCCTACAGTAAATGCGGTGCAGCCTGGCCCTGAACTACGGGCTCTTTAAGCAGTGATCTCGACATAGCTGGACTCTCCGCCTCCTGTCGCACCCGATAGCCAGCTCCAAACAAAACTCAGCGTCGTGCGCCCGGCGTGATCCACGCCTACCGTGCCACGAGACCACCCAGCAAGCAGTTCCCCTTCCAGGGTCAGGCACTGATACAGCAGCTCAATGGTATCTGGACCGGTCACCCGTCCGACTTGAGTGCCCAGGCGAATCCGGCCCCCCTGGTAAGTGCTCGAAATCGCGTCATCTTCGACTTGGTAATGAAATACGGTGCCGGTGCCTGACAGTCCCTGAGCATTGTCGGCGACTACAAACCGGCGATTGTGCAGACGTGCGTAGACAGTGGAATTTTGCATCAGTCAGCCTCCTTGATTGAGCGAATCCAGAACGTAAAAAGGGGCTGTCGAAACAGCCCCTTTCGGTACGCCAGTCAGGTTTATTCCACCGTCACCGACTTCGCCAGGTTGCGCGGCTGGTCGACGTCGGTGCCTTTAAGCACGGCAACGTAGTACGACAGCAACTGCAGCGGGATGGTGTAGAGGATCGGCGACAGGGTGTCGTGAATGTGCGGCATGTTGATCACGTGAGTGCCTTCACCGTTGGTCATGCCAGCCTTTTCGTCGGCAAACACGATCAGTTGGCCACCACGGGCGCGGACTTCCTGCAGGTTGGACTTGAGCTTTTCCAGCAGCTCATTGTTCGGCGCCACGGTGACCACCGGCATGTCGTCATCCACCAGGGCCAACGGGCCGTGTTTCAGCTCGCCGGCTGGATAGGCTTCAGCGTGGATGTACGAGATTTCCTTGAGCTTGAGCGAACCTTCCATCGCCACTGGGTACTGCGCGCCACGGCCGAGGAACAGGGTGTGGTTCTTGTCGGCAAACAGTTCGGCGACTTTTTCCACGGTGCTGTCCATGGCCAGGGCTTCACCCAGGCGGGTCGGCAGGCGGCGCAGTTCTTCCACCAGGGTGGCTTCAATGCCTTCGGCCAGGGTGCCGCGCACTTGACCGAGGGACAAGGTCAGCAGCAACAGGCCGACCAGCTGGGTGGTGAAGGCTTTGGTCGACGCTACGCCGATTTCGCGACCGGCCTGGGTCAGCAGGGTCAGGTCGGATTCACGCACCAGGGAACTGATGCTGACGTTGCAGATTGCCAGGCTGGCGAGGAAGCCCAGCTCTTTGGCATTGCGCAGGGCGGCCAGGGTGTCGGCGGTTTCGCCGGACTGGGAGATGGTCACGAATAGAGTGTCAGGCTGCACCACCACCTTGCGGTAGCGGAACTCGCTGGCGACTTCGACCTGGCACGGGATGCCGGCCAGTTCTTCCAGCCAGTAACGCGCGACCATGCCGGCGTGGTAGCTGGTGCCGCAGGCGACGATCTGCACGTTGCGCACTTTGGCGAACAGCTCGGCGGCTTGTGGGCCGAAGGCGTTGACCAGCACTTGGTTCTGGCTCAGGCGGCCTTCCAGGGTGCGCTGCACCACAGACGGCTGCTCGTGGATTTCCTTGAGCATGAAGTGGCGGAACTCGCCCTTGTCGGCGGCTTCGGCACCGTCGCGGTATTGCACGGCTTCGCGCTCGACGGACTGGCCGTTCACGTCCCAGATCTGCACGCTTTCACGGCGGATGTCAGCGATATCGCCTTCTTCCAGGTACATGAAGCGATCAGTCACCTGGCGCAGAGCCAGTTGATCAGAGGCCAGGAAGTTTTCCCCCAGACCCAGGCCGATCACCAGCGGGCTGCCACTGCGCGCGGCAACTACGCGATCAGGTTGGCTGGCGCTGATCACGGCCAGGCCGTAGGCGCCGTGCAGTTCCTTGACCGTGGCCTTGAGGGCGGTGGTCAAGTCGCTGTGGTCCTTGAGCTTGTGGTTGAGCAGATGGGCGATGACTTCGGTGTCGGTGTCCGAAGTGAACACATAGCCCAGGCCCTTGAGTTGGTCGCGCAGTGCTTCGTGGTTTTCGATGATGCCGTTGTGCACCACCGCCAGGTCACCCGAGAAGTGTGGGTGAGCGTTACGCTCGCACGGCGCACCGTGGGTGGCCCAGCGGGTGTGGGCGATACCCAGGCGGCCCACCAGCGGCTCGCCGGCCAGGGCCTGGTCCAACTCGCTGACTTTGCCCGGACGGCGCATGCGCTCAAGCTTGCCGGCGTTGGTGAAGACGGCCACACCGGCGCTGTCATAGCCGCGGTATTCCAGGCGCTTGAGGCCTTCGAGCAGGATGGGAGTTACGTTACGTTCGGCGACTGCGCCAACAATTCCACACATGGTATTTCTCCTAGATGACTGCCGCGCATATCAGCGTAATGCCGCGGGCTTGGATCTGGTCGCGGGCCTCAAGCGGCAGGCGATCATCGGTGATAAGGGTATGGACGCTGCTCCAGGGCAGTTCCAGGTTGGGGATCTTGCGGCCTATCTTGTCGGATTCGACCATCACCACCACTTCGCGGGCGACCTCGGCCATGACGCGGCTCAGGCCCAATAACTCGTTGAACGTGGTGGTACCGCGCTGCAGATCGATGCCGTCGGCGCCGATGAACAGTTGATCGAAGTCGTAGGAGCGCAGCACCTGCTCGGCGACCTGGCCCTGGAACGAATCCGAATGCGGGTCCCAGGTGCCGCCGGTCATCAGCAGCACCGGTTCATGCTCCAACTCGCTCAAGGCGCGGGCCACGTTCAGGGAATTGGTCATCACCACCAGGCCGGGTTGATGGCCCAGTTCAGGGATCATCGCGGCGGTGGTGCTGCCGCTGTCGATGATGATGCGCGCATGCTCACGCAACCGCGCCACAGCCGCACGGGCGATGGCGCGCTTGTAGGCCGAGACCGGTTGAGCCGCGTCGCCCACCAGCTCCTGAGGCATGGTGATCGCGCCACCGTAGCGGCGCAGAAGCAGGCCATTGCTTTCGAGGGCGGCCAGGTCCTTGCGGATGGTCACCTCCGAAGTTTCGAAACGCTTGGCCAGTTCGTCCACGCTGACTTCGCCCTGTTCATTGAGCAAGGTCAGGATGTTGTGGCGACGTTGGGGGGTATTTCGTTTCGACATGGCGATAGTAAGTTTCGGTTCGAAAGATAACGAAGGCAATCAAAACCTATTCGGAACTCATCGTCAAGCGTTTGGAACAGATTCTTCAGACGACACGGGCAAATGTGGGAGGGGGCTTGCTCCCGATGGCGGTGGTTCAGCCTGAAAAATCATCGACTGAAAGTCCGCTATCGGGAGCAAGCCCCCTCCCACATTTGGATATCACTGCTGAGGGAGCTGTGGATAACTCAGGTCTTGTTGATTTTGACCGGGCGCTTCCAGCCGTCGATGTTGCGCTGGCGGGCGCGGGCGACTGCCAGTTGGGACTTATCCACATCCTGGTTGATGGTTGAGCCCGCAGCGGTGTTGGAACCATCGCCGATAGTGACGGGTGCGACCAGCGAGTTGTTGGAGCCGATGAACACGTCCTCGCCAATGGTGGTCTGGTGCTTATTGGCGCCGTCGTAGTTACAGGTGATCGTGCCAGCGCCAACGTTGGTGCGCGCACCGATCACCGCATCGCCCAGGTAGGTGAGATGCCCAACCTTGGCGCCTTCGCCCAGGTGAGCATTTTTCAGTTCGACAAAGTTACCCACATGGGCCTTGCCTTCCAGCACGCTGCCAGGACGCAGCCGCGCAAACGGACCGGCATCGCTGCCCTCGCCCATTACCGCGCCGTCGATATGGCTGTTGGCCTTGACCACGACACCTTTGCGCAGCGTGCTGTCCTTGATCACGCAGTTCGGGCCGATCACTACGCCGTCTTCGATGATCACACGGCCTTCGAGGATCACGTTGATGTCGATCAGCACGTCGCGGCCTACGGTCACTTCACCGCGAACGTCGAAACGCGCCGGGTCACGCAGGGTCACACCCTGGGCCATCAGGCGGCGCCCTTCACGCAGCTGATAGTGGCGCTCCAACTCGGCCAGTTGCTTACGGTCGTTGGCGCCCTGTACTTCCATCGGGTCGTGGGGCTGCTCGGTGGCGACCACCAGGCCGTCACTGACAGCCATCTCGATGACGTCGGTGAGGTAGTACTCGCCTTGGGCGTTGTTGTTGGACAAGCGGCTCATCCAGTCGGCGAGGCGATTGGCCGGCACCGCGAGAATCCCGGTGTTGCCTTCGGTGATGGCGCGCTGGGCTTCACTGGCGTCCTTGTGCTCGACGATGGCCGCGACCTTGCCCTCGGCATCACGCACGATGCGCCCGTAGCCGGTGGGGTCGTCCAGCTCGACGGTGAGCAGGCCCATCTGGCCAGGCACCACATGTTTGAGCAGGCGTTGCAGGGTTTCCACTTCGATCAGCGGCACATCACCGTACAGGATCAGCACGGTGTCAGCGGTAATGAACGGCACCGCTTGCGCGGTGGCGTGGCCGGTGCCCAGTTGCTTGTCCTGCAAGACGAAATTCAAGTCGTCTGCGGCCAGACGCTCACGCACCACATCTGCACCGTGCCCGATGACTACGTGAATGCGCTGCGGGTCCAACTGCCGGGCACTGTGGATAACATGGCCAAGCATGGAATTGCCTGCGACAGGGTGCAGTACCTTGGGCAGGGCCGAACGCATGCGGGTGCCCTGGCCAGCGGCGAGAATTACGATTTCAAGAGACATGAATGGCTACCAATCCTGGGCGGTCCGGCTTCAGACCAAAGAAGTGTTTTGCAAAAAAAGAAAAAGGGTAGCCGAGGCTACCCTTTTTAATCAATCACGCGTGAAGCGTAACGGCAACGCCGCTTACTTCTTGCGGATCTGCTGGAGCGTCCGCAGCTGGGCTGCGGCCTCGGCCAGACGGACTGCAGCAGCGCTGTAGTCGAAGTCTGCGCCTCTTTCGTTCAGCGCCTTCTCGGCAGCCTTTACGGCTTCCTGAGCGGAGGCTTCATCCAGGTCGCCAGCACGTTGCACGGTATCGGCAAGTACCTTGACCATGTTCGGCTGAACCTCGAGGAAACCGCCGGAGATGTAGAACACCTCCTTTTCCCCGCCTTGCTTGGTCAGAGTGATCGGACCTGGCTTCAAGCTGGTGATCAACGGCGCGTGGCCCATGGCAATACCCAGGTCACCGAGTTCGCCGTGTGCAATCACCATTTCTACCAGACCGGAGAAGATTTCCCCTTCCGCGCTGACGATATCGCAATGGACTGTCATAGCCATCTGATTGCCTCAACCTGATGAGCGCCCGTTTCCGGGCGCCAGGATTACAGTTTCTTGGCTTTCTCGATCGCTTCTTCGATGCCGCCGACCATGTAGAACGCTTGTTCTGGCAGGTGGTCGTAGTCACCGTTGAGGATGCCTTTGAAGCCAGCAATGGTGTCTTTCAGGGAAACGTATTTACCCGAGGCACCGGTGAAGACTTCAGCCACGAAGAACGGCTGCGACAAGAAACGCTGGATCTTACGAGCACGGTTTACCAACTGCTTGTCGGCTTCCGACAGCTCGTCCATACCCAGGATCGCAATGATGTCCTTCAGTTCTTTGTAGCGCTGCAGCACGTACTGAACGCCGCGAGCGGTGTCGTAGTGCTCCTGGCCGATCACGTTCGGGTCCAGCTGGCGCGAAGTCGAGTCGAGTGGATCGACCGCTGGGTAGATACCCAGGGAAGCGATATCACGGGACAGAACGACGGTGGCGTCCAAGTGGGCGAAGGTGGTGGCTGGCGACGGGTCGGTCAAGTCATCCGCAGGTACGTATACCGCTTGGATCGAGGTGATCGAACCTTCCTTGGTCGAAGTGATACGTTCTTGCAGAACGCCCATCTCTTCAGCCAGGGTCGGCTGGTAACCTACTGCCGACGGCATACGGCCGAGCAGTGCGGATACTTCAGTACCGGCCAGGGTGTAACGATAGATGTTGTCGACGAACAACAGAACGTCGTTACCTTCGTCACGGAACTTCTCGGCCATGGTCAGGCCGGTCAGGGCTACGCGCAGACGGTTACCCGGCGGCTCGTTCATCTGACCGTAAACCAGTGCCACTTTGTCCAGAACGTTGGAGTCCTTCATCTCGTGGTAGAAGTCGTTACCCTCACGGGTACGCTCACCCACACCGGCGAACACGGAGTAACCGCTGTGCTCGATGGCGATGTTACGGATCAGTTCCATCATGTTTACGGTCTTGCCTACACCGGCACCACCGAACAGACCGACTTTACCGCCCTTGGCGAACGGGCAAACCAGGTCGATAACCTTGATGCCGGTTTCCAGCAGGTCGTTGCCGCCCGCTTGCTCGGCGAACGAAGGTGCTGGACGGTGAATGCCCCAG
Source organism: Pseudomonas sp. R2-37-08W (assembly GCF_003851705.1). Lineage (NCBI taxonomy): Bacteria > Pseudomonadati > Pseudomonadota > Gammaproteobacteria > Pseudomonadales > Pseudomonadaceae > Pseudomonas > Pseudomonas sp. R2-37-08W. The sequence goes on from NZ_CP027728.1 coordinate 5,814,166, forward strand.
CGCTCTTCGGTGTCGATCGGGCCAGCTTCGTCAATCGGGTTGCCCAGTACGTCCATGATCCGACCCAGGGTCGCTTTACCGACCGGTACGGAGATGGCTGCGCCAGTGTCGACAACGTCCAGACCGCGCTTCAAGCCTTCGGTGGAGCCCATCGCAATGGTACGAACTACGCCGTCGCCCAGCTGCTGCTGAACTTCCAGAGTAGTTTCCGCGCCTTGTACTTTCAGCGCGTTATAGATGCTCGGTACGCTGTCGCGTGGGAATTCCACGTCGATAACGGCGCCGATGATTTGAACGATACGTCCGCTACTCATAGCTGGATCCTCTGAATATTTGAACCGTTAAACCGCGGCAGCGCCGCCGACGATTTCCGAGATCTCTTGGGTGATCGCAGCCTGACGCGCCTTGTTGTAGATCAGCTGCAAATCGCTGATCAGATCACCGGCGTTATCGGTAGCGTTTTTCATCGCGATCATCCGCGCCGCTTGTTCAGCTGCGTTGTTCTCGACCACCGCCTGGTACACCTGCGACTCCACGTAGCGCACCATCAAGCCGTCAAGCAGCTCTTTGGCGTCTGGTTCGTAGAGGTAGTCCCAGTGGTGCTTGAGTTCCTGATCCGGAGTCGCCACCAGTGGAATCAATTGCTCCACGGTTGGCTGCTGGGTCATGGTGTTGATGAACTTGTTGGATACCACGGACAGGCGGTCAATCCGGCCCTCCAGGTACGCATCCAGCATCACCTTCACACTGCCGATCAAGTCATTGATCGACGGCTCTTCACCCAGGTGGCTGATAGCTGCAACGACGTTACCGCCGAAGTTGCGGAAAAAGGCCGCACCCTTGCTACCAACAACACACAGATCGATCTCGACGCCTTTTTCGCGGTTTACCGCCATGTCCTTGACCAGGGCCTTGAACAGGTTGGTATTCAGGCCACCGCACAGACCACGGTCACTGCTCACTACCACATAACCCACGCGCTTGACTTCGCGCTCGATCATGAACGGGTGGCGGTATTCCGGGTTGGCGTTGGCCAGATGCCCAATTACCTGGCGGATACGTTCCGCATAAGGACGGCTGGCTGCCATGCGCATTTGTGCCTTGCGCATTTTGCTGACCGCCACTTTTTCCATGGCGCTGGTAATCTTTTGCGTGCTTTTGATGCTCGCAATCTTACTGCGAATCTCTTTTGCGCCTGCCATGTAACACCTATCAGGTTAGCAAGCGGGAGCCTTGCGGCTCCCGCTGCGGCTTACCAGGTTTGGGTGGCCTTGAACTTCTCGATACCGGCTTTCATGCCAGCGTCGATATCGTCATTGAAGTCACCCTTCACGTTGATCTTCGCCATCAATTCGGCGTGATCGCGGTTGAAGTAAGCAATCAGCGCTTGTTCAAAGCTGCCGACCTTGGCGATTTCAACATCGGTCAGGAACCCACGCTCAGCGGCATACAGCGACAACGCCATGTCAGCGATCGACATCGGGGCGTATTGCTTCTGCTTCATCAGCTCGGTAACGCGCTGACCATGCTCAAGTTGCTTACGGGTCGCTTCGTCCAGGTCAGACGCGAACTGGGCGAATGCCGCCAGTTCACGGTACTGAGCCAGAGCGGTACGGATACCACCGGAGAGCTTCTTGATGATCTTGGTCTGAGCGGCACCACCCACACGGGATACCGAAACACCGGCGTTCACTGCAGGACGGATGCCTGAGTTGAACATGGCCGATTCCAGGAAGATCTGACCGTCGGTGATGGAAATCACGTTGGTCGGAACGAACGCGGAAACGTCGCCAGCCTGGGTTTCGATGATCGGCAGTGCGGTCAGGGAACCGGTTTTGCCGGTCACTGCGCCGTTGGTGAACTTCTCTACGTACTCTTCGGAAACGCGGGATGCGCGCTCCAGCAGACGGGAGTGGAGATAGAACACGTCGCCTGGGTAGGCTTCACGGCCTGGTGGACGGCGCAGCAGCAGGGAAATCTGGCGGTAAGCCACTGCTTGCTTGGACAGATCGTCATAAACGATCAGCGCGTCTTCACCGCGGTCGCGGAAGAATTCACCCATGGTGCAACCGGAGTACGGTGCCAGGAATTGCAGCGCAGGAGATTCCGAAGCACTGGCAGCCACGATGATCGTGTTGGCCAGGGCGCCGTTTTCTTCCAGCTTGCGAACCACGTTGGCGATGGTCGATTGCTTCTGACCGATCGCTACGTAGACGCAGAAAATGCCGCTGTTCTTCTGGTTGATGATCGCGTCGATCGCCAGAGCGGTTTTACCGATCTGACGGTCACCGATGATCAGCTCACGCTGGCCACGGCCGACCGGAATCATGGCATCGACAGCCTTGTAGCCAGTCTGTACAGGCTGGTCTACCGACTTACGCCAGATCACGCCTGGAGCAACTTTCTCGACCGCGTCGGTCTCGGTGTTGCCCAGTGGACCTTTACCGTCAACAGGGTTACCCAGTGCGTCGACGACGCGGCCCAGCAGTTCCTTACCTACCGGAACTTCCAGGATGCGGCCTGTGCACTTGGCGCTCATGCCTTCGGCCAGACTGGTGTACGCGCCCAATACAACGGCACCTACGGAGTCTTGCTCCAGGTTGAGGGCCATACCGTAGACGCCGCCCGGAAACTCGATCATCTCGCCGTACATAACGTCGGCCAGACCGTGAATCCGCACGATGCCGTCAGATACGCTGACGACAGTGCCTTCGTTACGGGCTTGGGAGGTCACATCGAGCTTGTCGATGCGGCCCTTGATAATTTCACTTATTTCGGAAGGATTGAGTTGCTGCATTGCTCTGCTGCCCCTTCAAACTCAAGATTTCAATGCTTCGGCAAGTTTCGCGATTTTGCCGCGAATCGAGCCATCGATAACCAGGTCGCCGGCACGGATAACGACACCACCAATCAGGGATGCGTCCTCCGAAGCTTGCAGGCGCACTTCCCGATTGAGTCGTGCACTGAGAACCTTGGCGAGTTTGTCTTGCTGTTCTTGGTTCAATGCAAAAGCACTGGTCACTTCAACGTCTACCGATTTCTCTGCATCGGCCTTGTACAGGTCGAACAGAGCGGCGATCTCCGGCAATAGCGGGAGACGGTCGTTTTCGGCAACGACGTGGATGAAGTTCTGCACCTTCACATCAAACTTGTCGCCGCACACTTCAATAAAAGTGGCGGCCTTGTCTGCGCTCGTCAGGCGCGGGGCCTTGAGCACGCGCTGCATGGTGTCGTCTTGCGACACTGCTGCAGCCAGGCCGAGCATGGCTGACCAAGAGGCCAGCTGCTGGTGGGCCTGGGCGTGCTCGAAGGCTGCCTTAGCGTAAGGTCGGGCCAACGTGGTCAGTTCTGCCATGATCGCCCTCGCTTAAATTTCAGCAGCCAGTTTGTTAACCAGCTCCGCGTGCGCGTTTTGATCGATTGTGGCACCGAGGATCTTCTCGGCACCGCCGACCGCCAGCGCACCCAGTTGGGCACGCAGCGCGTCTTTGACGCCGTTCAGTTCCTGTTCGATCTCGGCATGAGCCGAAGCCTTTACACGGTCAGCTTCGACGCGGGCTTTTTCAACAGCCTCTTCGACGATCTGGTTACCGCGCTTCTTGGCTTGCTCAATGATCTCGGCTGCCTGTGCTTTAGCTTCGCGCAGTTGAAGACCCACTTTCTCTTGGGCCAACTCCAGGTCGCGAGCTGCACGGCTGGCAGCGTCCAAACCATCCGCGATCTTCTTCTGACGTTCGTGCAAAGCCGCGATGACCGGAGGCCACACGAACTTCATGCAAAACACTACAAAAATGAAGAACGCAACGGATTGGCCAATCAGGGTTGCATTAATGTTCACGCCAACACCTCGCTCATTCGTTGTCCATCACCCTAATCACTCGAAACGTCGAGTGATTAGCCAGCGAGTTGACCAACGAAGGGGTTCGCGAAGGTGAAGAACAGGGCGATACCAACGCCGATCATGGTTACGGCGTCGAGCAGGCCGGCAACGATGAACATTTTAACTTGCAGCATTGGAACCATTTCTGGCTGACGCGCTGCGCCTTCCAGGAATTTGCCGCCCAGCAGGCCGAAACCAATGGCAGTACCCAGGGCGCCCAGGCCGATCAACAGTGCAACAGCGATAGCGGTTAGACCAACTACAGTTTCCATCTTTCCTCCCGACTTTTACGTCGTATGGTTTAGGTTTTTTAGATTTTAAAGCGGTAAAACAAATCGTTTCATAGCCCTGGAGGGCCACCTTCCCGTTTCACCGGGAAGGACATCAGACTAGTCGAGACTGGTCTTAATGGTTCTCTTCGTGCGCCATCGACAGGTAGACGATGGTCAGCATCATGAAGATGAAGGCCTGCAGGGTGATGATCAGGATGTGGAACACAGCCCACGCCCACTGCAGAACGATGCCCAGGCCGCTAAGCCAGAGCAGACCGCTGCCGAACATCACAGCGATCAGAATGAACACCAGCTCGCCGGCATACATGTTGCCGAACAGTCGCAAGGCCAGGGAAATCGGCTTGGCGACCAGGGTCACGAATTCCAGCAGGAAGTTCACCGGGATCAGCAGGGCTTGAACGAAGATGTTCTTGCTGCCGAACGGGTGCAGGGTCAGCTCGCCGATGAAACCGCCGATGCCCTTGACCTTGATGCTGTAGAAAATGATCAACGCGAATACCGACAGGGCCATGCCCAGGGTAGCGTTCGGGTCAGTGGTCGACACGGCACGGAATGGAATGTGCGCGTCGCCGGAGATCAGGATGGCCAACTGAGGAATCCAGTCCACCGGGATCAGGTCGACGGCGTTCATCAGGAACACCCAGACGAAGATGGTCAGTGCCAACGGTGCAATCACCGGGCTACGGCCATGGAAGCTGTCTTTCACGCTGCCATCGACGAATTCGACCAGTACTTCAACGAAGTTCTGCAAAGCACCTGGCTGACCGGAAGTCGCCTTTTTTGCCGCCATGCGGAAAATCAGGACGAAGATCAGGCCCAATGCGACCGACCAGCCCAGAGTATCCAGGTGGAAAGCCCAGAAGCCCATTTCCTTGGCCTCTGCTGCGGTGTGAGCAAAGCCCCAGCCGCCGTTGGGAAGCTGACCGAACGTCAGGTTCTGCAAGTGGTGCTGGATATAGCCCGAAGCGGTTGTTTCTGCCATGGTTGCCTCAAACGCCCTAAGGTTTCGAAAGTCTTGTTTTCATTAGCAGGGGAGCGAACCAGCTGACCAATTGGGTCAACACGAAGACGCCAAATACAGCCAGCGGCGCCAATGGCTTCACACCTGCAAAGGTCAGTGCAAACAGCACTGCCGTCAAAATCAGTTTCCCCGCCTCGCCGGCATAAAAAGACCGGACGATGGCCTGGGCTGCTCGGGCGCCGGAAAACCGAAAGGCCCTGTGAGCAAAATACATATTGGGCAGCAAGGCTATCAGGCCCCCGCAGAGTCCTGAATATCCGGCTACGACTCCATGCCAGTACCAAAGCGCCAATGCGGCGATCAGCAAAATGACAAGTTGAGCCAATAGAACCGGAAAAACGGCCAAGCGATGGAACGGCAACGTGTTTGGCGTGCGGGTTTCCATCACTCTTGCTCCTCAATGGTCGGCTGCCGGAAATCAATAACTTGGCATACTTTGTGCCGACAAAATGCGCGCAGAGTATAGGGGCGGTTCTGCCCCTATTCAACTGCCGGGTAGTGATTTCCGATCACGCGCTACATGAGCAATTGTTTCAGCGAATGTTTCAACGGATGTGGGCAAGGACACCTTGAAGCTCGTCGAGGGAGTTATATCCGATAACCAATTGCCCTTTACCTTTCTTGCCGTGGCGAATTTGCACCGCAGAGCCTAGCCGTTCGGCCAGGCGCTGCTCGAGGCGCGCGATATCCGGATCAGGTTTGGCGGTTTCGACCGGTGCAGGTTTGCCGCTCAACCATTGGCGAACCAACGCTTCGGTCTGACGAACGGTAAGCCCGCGTGCGACAACGTGACGCGCCCCTTCAACCTGTTGATTTTCCGGCAAACCGAGCAAAGCACGGGCGTGACCCATTTCCAGGTCGCCGTGGGACAACATGGTCTTGATGACTTCCGGCAGCGCGATCAAACGCAGCAGGTTGGACACAGTCACGCGGGATTTACCCACCGCATCGGCCACTTGTTGCTGGGTCAGCTGGAATTCGTGCTGCAAACGTTGCAACGCGATGGCTTCCTCGATCGGGTTGAGGTCTTCACGCTGGATGTTTTCGATCAATGCCATGGCGATGGCCGTTTCATCCGGTACGTCGCGCACCATCGCCGGGATGGTTTCCTTGCCTGCCTGCTGGCTGGCGCGCCAGCGACGTTCGCCGGCGATGATTTCAAAGCGGCCACTGCCAATGGGGCGCACCACGATCGGCTGCATCACGCCCTGGGCCTTGATCGAGTTGGCCAGCTCTTCCAGCGCCTGCGGGTCCATGTCCCGGCGCGGCTGGTATTTGCCGCGCTGGATCAGGTCCAGGGGCAAGTGCTGCAGCTCACGTTCGTCGGCCTGCACCGCTTGCTCTTCCAGCGAAGTGACGGTCGGACCACTCAGGAGTGCATCCAGTCCACGTCCGAGACCTCGTTTTTTGACGGCCATGGGGATTCCTTAAGTTGGCTGGGCTGCAGCGGTGCGTGAATTGCGACGTTGGCGACGCACCATCTCGCCGGCCAGCGCCAGGTAGGCAATGGCGCCACGGGATGATTTGTCGTAGGCCAGCGCCGGCATGCCGTAGCTTGGCGCTTCGGCCAGGCGAATGTTGCGTGGAATCACCGTGTCGTAGAGCTGGTCGCCGAAATGTTCCTTGAGCTGCGCCGACACATCGTTCATCAGGCTCAGGCGCGGGTCGTACATCGTCCGCAGCAGGCCTTCGACTTTCAGGTTCGGGTTGAGCAGTTCAGCGATACGCTTGATGTTATCCACAAGGTCGCTCAAGCCTTCGAGCGCGAAGTACTCGCATTGCATGGGGATAATCACCCCATCCGCAGCCACCAGGGCATTGAGCGTCAGCATCGACAGTGACGGCGGGCAGTCGATCAGGATGTAGTCGTAATTCTCGCGGATCGGCGCCAGGGCGCTGCGCAGACGGCTTTCCTTCATCTGCATTTCCAGCAGCACCACTTCCGCCGCAGTCAGGTCGCGGTTGGCCGGCAGCAGTTGATAACCGCCATGCTCGGAATAGTGCATGGCCTGGCCCAGGTCGCACTCGCCGATCAGCAAGTCGTAGACCGAGTTTTCCAGGCCGTGTTTATCCACACCGCTACCCATGGTGGCGTTGCCCTGTGGATCGAGATCGATCAACAGCACCCGGCGCTTGGTCGCGACCAGGGATGCTGCGAGGTTGATGCACGTGGTGGTTTTGCCCACGCCACCTTTCTGGTTCGCTATCGCGAATACCTTAGCCATTCTTGCTTGTGTTCCCAATCATGCCGTGCGGCGCAGTATCAGCAGATGGCGTTGGCCTTGGCAACCGGGTACGGCCAAGGCGTGTTCGCTATCGAGGTGGAAGTCTGCCGGCAATGCTAACAGCTCGTCGCTTGGATGGACGCCCTTCATTGCCAGCCAGCGGGTATCGCGGTCGCCAAGGTGGCGAGTCCAGTTGCTGAAGTTCTCCATGCTGCTGAACGCCCGGGAAACAATTCCGTTGAAGGGCTGTTCAGGCGTAAAGGCTTCGACGCGACTGTGGATAACCTGCAGGTTGTCCAGCTTGAGTTCGAGTTTGACCTGGGTGAGGAAGCGGGTTTTCTTGCCGTTGCTGTCCAGGCAGGTGACCTGTGATTCTGGAAACAGGATGGCCAGCGGTATGCCAGGCATGCCGCCGCCGCTGCCGACGTCCAACCAGCGACCGTTTTCGATAAACGGCATCACGCTCAAGCTGTCGAGCAAATGGCGCGAGACCATTTCGTCCGGATTGCGCACCGCAGTGAGGTTGTAGGCCTTGTTCCATTTGATCAACAGGGCCAGGTAGCCCATCAGCAACGCGTGCTGGGCTTCGGTCAGGTCTATGCCCAATTGGCGCGCACCTGTGGATAACTCTTCGGCGTGTTGCGAGGTGACCAACGAACTCAAGCGCTTTGCTCCAACTGACGGCCCGCGCCGCGTTTTTTCAAATGAATCATCAACAGTGAAATCGCTGCCGGCGTCACGCCAGGTATACGCGAAGCCTGGCCGAGCGTTTCCGGCCGAGTTATCCCCAGCTTGCTTTGAATTTCCTTCGACAGCCCGGAAATGCCGGTGTAGTCGATATCCACAGGCAGCTTGGTGTTTTCACTGGCGCGCAGGCGAGCGATCTCGTCCTGCTGGCGGTCAATGTAACCGGCATACTTGGTTTTGATTTCCACCTGCTCGGCAACCTGCGGATCGTCTGCGCCGCCACCGGTCACTTCGACCAGGCCAGCGTAATCGATTTCCGGACGCGACAGCAGGTTGAGCAAGTTGTATTCGTGAGTCAGCGGTGTGCCGAATTTTTCGGCTATCGCATCGCCCTGTTCGGTGCCGGGGCGGACCCAGGTGCTTTTCAGGCGCTGCTCTTCGAGGGTGATGCTCTCGCGTTTTTTGCAAAAGGCCGCCCAGCGCGTGTCATCGACCAAACCCAGCTCGCGACCTTTTTCGGTCAAGCGCAGATCGGCGTTGTCTTCGCGCAGGATCAGGCGATATTCGGCCCTGGACGTGAACATCCGGTACGGTTCCTGGGTGCCCAGGGTAATCAGGTCGTCGACCAATACGCCGATGTACGCTTCATCGCGACGCGGGCACCAGCTGTCTTTGCCCTGGGCACGCAATGCAGCGTTGGTGCCGGCCAGCAAACCCTGGGCGCCAGCTTCTTCGTAACCGGTGGTGCCGTTGATTTGCCCGGCGAAGAACAAACCGCCGATCACTTTGGTTTCCAGGCTGTACTTCAGGTCACGCGGATCGAAGTAGTCGTACTCGATGGCGTAGCCAGGGCGAACGATGTGGGCATTTTCCATCCCGCGAATCGATTGCACGATCTGGATTTGCACGTCGAACGGCAGGGAAGTGGAAATCCCGTTCGGGTACAGCTCGTGGGTGGTCAAGCCTTCGGGCTCGATGAAGACCTGGTGGCTTTCCTTGTCGGCAAAGCGATGGATCTTGTCTTCAATCGACGGGCAGTAACGCGGGCCTATGCCTTCGATCACCCCGGAATACATCGGCGAACGGTCGAGGTTCGCGGCAATGATTTCGTGGGTACGGGCATTGGTGTGGGTAATCCAGCAACTGACTTGTTTCGGGTGCTGTTCCTTGGAACCCATGAACGACATGACCGGTATCGGTGTATCACCGGCTTGTTCGGTCATCACCGAGAAATCCACAGAACGCCCGTCGATTCGCGGCGGGGTCCCGGTTTTCAAGCGGCCGACACGCAGCGGCAATTCACGCAAGCGTTTTGCCAGGGCAATCGACGGCGGATCGCCAGCGCGCCCGCCGGAATAGTTCTGCATGCCGATGTGGATAAGCCCGCCGAGAAAGGTACCGGTGGTCAACACCACGGATTCTGCGAAGAAACGCAGACCCATTTGCGTGACAACGCCGCGTACCTGGTCCTGCTCGACGATCAGGTCGTCCGCTGCCTGTTGAAATATCCACAGGTTCGGTTGGTTTTCCAGGGTTTCACGTACCGCTGCCTTGTACAGAATGCGGTCGGCTTGTGCCCGGGTAGCCCGCACGGCCGGGCCTTTGCGGCTGTTGAGCACGCGAAATTGAATACCACCTTTGTCGGTAGCCATTGCCATCACGCCGCCAAGGGCATCGATTTCCTTGACCAGATGGCTTTTGCCGATGCCTCCGATGGCAGGGTTGCAACTCATGGCGCCGAGGGTTTCCACGTTATGCGTCAGCAACAGGGTTTTTACGCCCATGCGCGCTGACGCCAGTGCTGCCTCGGTACCGGCATGACCGCCGCCGATGACGATCACTTCAAAACGGGAAGGGAAATCCACCACGCACCTCGTGCCTGCTTATGTAGGTAATCAGGAATTGTTTGTTGAAAGAGTTTTAGAGCTTTGGCGGCAAGTATAGGGACTTAGCCCTGCCTAAAGAACCCTTTGCACAAAATTTAACCAGCTGTGGATGAATCACGGACAATAGAAATTAAAAGAGAGAAATATATTAAATCTTTGTTTTTATGTTTATTTCTACTGGGCACCTTTTCTGTGGATAGATCTCTGTAGACCTTTATTTCCGTCGTGTACAGCGATTCAAAAGGTTGTGGTCATGTGCCAATGAGGGGCTTGGATAAGTGGCTTAAGCCTGTGGATTAAAGTGTTGGTTATCCACAGAGCGGTTTTTGCTCAGGTTTCAGGCGTGGTTATCAACTGGGCCCAAGGGCGGTTATTCACAGGGCTTAAATCACGGAAACCACCGGCTCCAACCGCAGATTTGGCCTCAAGACATCTATTGTGGGAAAACACGAGGACGGTTAATAATAGCGATTATCATTAACCTACCTTGTCGCGCCTATGTCCCCTCCTTCACACACGACAGCTGTGCAGCACATCTATGAGCAACACCATTCGTGGTTGCATGGGTGGCTCAAAGGCAAGCTGCATAACGCCTGCGATGCGGCCGATGTGGCCCACGATACGTTCGTGCGTATTCTGGGTGGGCGCGACGCTGTGCAGATCCTCGAACCACGGGATTACCTGGCGACCATCGCCAGAGGCCTGGTGATTGATCGCTATCGCCGGCACGCCATTGAGCAGGCATATAAACAAACCCTGGCCGAGCGCCCTGAAGCCACCGCCATCAGTGAAGAAGACAAGGCAATCATCATTGAAACCCTGGTGTCTGTGGACAAGGCGCTGGCCGGTTTGGGGGAACGTGCACGGCGAATCTTCATGCTGTCGCAGATTGAAGGGCTGACTTATCAACAGATCGCCGATGATCTGCAGGTGTCATTGACCACGGTGAAAAAACACATGATTCGTGCGCTGACCGAGTGTTCACTGATCATGGCCAGTCTGTAATGCCCGCGCCTGATCGCAAGACATTTGAGGCCGCTGCCAGTTGGTACGTGCAGTTTCAAGCGCAAACGCCGACGCCCGCCGAACGGCAGGCCTGGCAGCAATGGCTCAACGGGGACCCTTCCCATCAGGCGGCGTGGAGCCAGCTGGAGCAGTTGCAGCGCAGCCTCGGCGCCCTGCCCCAGGACTTCACGCGGCGCGCCTTGACCACCACGCAACAACGCCGCCAAGTGCTCAAGTGGATGCTGGTACTCGGCGGTACCGGGTATCTGGGCTGGAATGTCCAACGTCATACATCTCTGGGTAACGTGTGGGCCGACTACCGAACGCCTGTGGGTAAACATCGGCGAATCGAACTGGCCGATGGCACTCAAGTTGATCTCAACACCGACACGGCCATCGATGTGCTGTTCGACGCGCGCCAACGCTTGATCCGCCTGCGCGAGGGTGAGGTACTTATCCACAGCGGGAAGCGGGCCGAGTACCCGCCGTTATACGTGGAGACACGCCACGGCCGCGTGCAGGCGTTGGGCACTCGGTTTACCGTGCGTCAGTTCCCCGATTCCACTCGGGTCGGCGTTCTGGAAGACCGGGTCAACCTCTGCCCAGGCGACCAGCCCGACCACAGCCGAACGCTCGGTGCGGGTGAATGCGCGGAATTTGATCGACTTGCCATAAGGCCCACCCAGCACTATGACCGCACACAAGCAGCTTGGACCAACGGTCAATTGACCGTGCTCGACGCCAGACTGGGCGATGTCATCGCTGAGCTGGCGCGCTATCGGCCGGGCCTACTCCAATGTGACCAGGCCTGCGCTGACCTGCGTGTTTCCGGAGCGTTCCGCCTGGACTCGACAGACGCGGTACTGGCCAACCTGCAGTCCACCCTGCCGATTCAGGTGAAGTACTTCACGCGCTATTGGGTGTCAGTCAACCGAATCGGTTGATTGAAAAATAATCCACAGGGGGTTATCTTTTTTTTATCTGGCGCGGCCCTTCAGGTAATCACGACGCTACCTTCAGGGCTTACCCATTTATGTGCCTTCCTACCCCGCTACGCCAGCGACTTTCCTGCCGCGCGCTTACCTACGGCCTGCTGCTCGCCGCCTCCTGCGGTACGTTGTTATCCACAGGGGTCATGGCCGCCAGCGCGACGCAACACTACGTCATCGCTGCCGGTCCACTGGACAGTGCGCTGAGTCAGTTTGCGGCCAGGGCCAATGTGATTCTGTCGTTCTCGCCTCAACAGACTTCGCGTCTGACCACTTCCGGTCTGGATGGCGATTATTCGGTGGATCAAGGTTTCGCGCTACTGTTGCAAAACTCAGGGTTGCAGGCCGTCGCCCAGGCACCTGGCAGCTATGGCTTGCAAGCAATACCTACCGGCCAGCTCACCCTCGCACCGACGACCGTAAGCGCGTATCAAACAGATGGGTTCGGTCAGGGGCTTGCGCCGGATATCGGCTACAAGGCGCAAAACAGCCGTATCGGCACCAAGACCAGTACGCCTCTGTCGCAGACGCCTCGTTCGGTATCGGTGGTGACCGGGCAACGTATCAAGGATCAGAAATCGCAAACACTGACCGAAGTGCTCGGTTACGTACCCGGTATCTTCGCGCCGCCTTTTGCCGCAGGCGACGGGCTGGCGGGCGACCTGTTTTTCATTCGAGGCTTCAACGCTACGGACTACGGCTACGGCCTGCTCAGGGATGGACTACGTGTGCAAGGCAATCGGTACGACACCACCAGTGAGCCTTATGGCCTGGAGCGGGTCGAGGTTTTCCGCGGCCCTTCTTCGCTGCTCTACGGTGAAAACGCGCCGGGCGGCTTGGTCAACCTGGTCAGCAAACATCCGACCGCCAACCCCCAGGGCGAAGTGCAATTGGGGTACGGCTCGAACAACCGCCGCCAGGTGGGTGTGGATATCTCCGGGCCGCTCAATGACAGTGACAATGTCCTCGGTCGCCTGGTGATGCTTGGCCGCAAATCCGATACCCAGACCGACCATGTACCGGACGATCGTATCTACATCGCCCCGTCCCTGACCCTGAATTTCAACGACTACAACACCCTGACCCTGTTGGCCAACTACCAGAAAGACCACACCAATCTGGAACTTGGCTTACCCGCTGCGGGCACCTTACTCACTAATCCCAACGGTAAGCTGTCCAAGCACACCATGCTCGGCGACCCGGATTGGAACACCTTTGAGCGCGAAGCCTGGAGCACTGGCTACGAGTTCAGCCACAGCTTCAACGATGATTGGCAGTTCCGCCAGAACTCGCGGTACATGCAGTCACGTATCAACCGTCATGAAACCTGGCCGAGCGCATTGAATAACCGCGGCTTCGGCACCCAGCTGAACATGACCGCCTACGACCGCTACAACAAATCCATGGTCTATTCCCTGGATAACCAGCTCGAAGGCAAATTCCAGGTCGGCGGGCTCGAAAACACTGTGTTGTTCGGCGCCAGCTATGATCGCACCTCGTTCAACCAGGATTGGGATGCCGGTTTCGCCGGTACCATCAATGTGTATAACCCGGTGTACCTGAGAGACCCGCTCACGCCGATCGCTGTGCAGAACACCTTGCTCGAGCAGCAGATGAAAGGCGTGTACGCCCAGATCCAGAGCAAGTACGACCACTGGCTGTTCCTGCTCGGTGGCCGGCAGGACTGGGTTGACAGCGATTTCCGCGACAAAGTGAACAAGGCCAGCAACATCAGCACCCAGGACCGCAAGTTCACCTATCAGGGTGGCGTGATGTACCAGTTCGACAACGGCCTGACGCCGTATGTCAGCTATTCCACCGCGTTCGTTCCGGTGCAGCAGATTTCCAACGCCGGCGCACCGTTGAAGCCGATCACCAGCAGCCAATATGAAGTGGGCGTGAAGTACGAGCCGATCGGCTGGGACACGGCGATGACCCTGTCGGTGTACGACTTGCGCAAACAGGACGACACCTACCTCGATGCCACCACCAACAGCTATCGCCAGGTAGGTGAGAGCCGCGCCAAAGGTGTGGAAGTTGAAATCAACAGCGACCTTACGCCAAACCTGAATGTGACTGCGGCCTACACCTACACTGACGCACGGATTACCAAGGATTCCGCCGCTTCCTTGGTAGAAGGGCATCAGATGACCGGCGTTCCGCGCAACCAGGCTTCGGTGTGGAGCAAATACCGCTTCCTCGACGGTCACCTTAAAGGCTTGTCTGTGGGCGGCGGCGTGCGGTATTTCGACAGCACCTTTTCCTACACGGCACCTACGCTGTACGGGAAGCTGGATGCTGGAAGTGTCACGCTGGTGGATGCAGCGGTGGGGTATCAGATTGATTCGCACTGGTCAGTGGATGTGAACGCCAAGAACCTGTTCGACAAGGAGTACGTAGCCGGTTGCAACGACGCGGGGCGCTGCTATTGGGGCGACAGCCGTACCTTGCTGGGTACGGTGTCCTACAACTGGTAAGCGCGTGACTATTTGCCGATACAGAAGCTGGAAAAGATTCGCCCGAGCAAATCATCGGAACTGAACGCGCCGGTAATCTCCCCCAACAGCTGCTGCGCCTGACGCAAATCCTCAGCCAGCAGCTCCCCTGCCCCTGCCAGGGTCAGCTGTGCTCGCCCGTGCTCCAACGACGCGCTGGCGTGGCGAAGCGCCTCCAGATGCCTGCGGCGTGCACTGAAGCTGCTCTCCGAGGTCTGCTCATAGCCCATGCACGCCTTGAGATGGTCACGGAGCAACTCCAGGCCATCCCCTGCCGATTTGGCACTGAGGCTGATGGTCACATGGCCATCGTCGCTGGTTTGCATCGCAATGGCCTCACCGGTCAAGTCGGCCTTGTTACGGATCAAGGTGACTTTGGCCGGGTCTGGCCGTTGCTCGAGGAATTCCGGCCACAACGCAAAAGGATCCACAGCCTCGGGGCCGTCGCATCCACCACCAATAAAACTCGATCTGCTTCTCCGATGGCTTTGAGCGCGCGTTCTACGCCGATTTTTTCCACCTGGTCGTCGGTATTGCGCAATCCGGCCGTATCGACCACGTGCAACGGCATGCCATCTATGTGGATATGTTCGCGCAGGATATCCCGAGTGGTACCGGCAATTTCGGTGACGATGGCCGCCTCGCGCCCCGCCAGAGCATTAAGCAGGCTGGATTTGCCGGCGTTGGGACGACCCGCGATCACCACGGTCATACCGTCACGCAATAATGCGCCCTGCCCGGCTTCGCGCAACACTGTGGATAACTCCTCGCGGACCTTATCCAGCATCGCCAGGACGTGGCCATCGGCCAAGAAGTCGATTTCCTCTTCAGGGAAATCAATGGCCGCTTCGACATAGATGCGCAGGCTGATCAACTGCTCAGTCAAGTTATGCACACGTAACGAAAAGGCCCCCTGCAGCGAACGCAATGCATTGCGCGCTGCCTGTGCAGAACTGGCCTCGATCAGGTCGGCAATGGCTTCGGCCTGGGCCAGGTCGAGTTTGTCATTCAGGAAGGCGCGCTCGCTGAACTCACCCGGACGGGCCAGGCGGCAGCCCAACTGCAGACAGCGCTGCAGCAACATATCCAATACGACCGGGCCGCCGTGCCCCTGCAGTTCCAGCACATCTTCGCCGGTGAAGGAGTTGGGTCCCGGGAAATACAGCGCCAGGCCCTCATCCAGCACGCTTTCGTCCCCATCCAGAAACGGGCCGTAATGGGCATACCGCGGCTTTAACTCCCGCCCACTGATCGCCTTGGCGGCCACGCCCGCGAGCGGCCCGGAAATTCGAACGATACCGACGCCGCCGCGACCTTGAGCGGTTGCGACAGCAGCGATGGTTTCACGAGGAGCGCTCATCAGCAGGTTCCAGAATTAAAGTGGCAGAAAGCAAAACGCCCCACTAGGGGGCGTCTTGAGTGGTTATCCACAGAGTAAATTACGCCTCGGCTTTTTTGGTGGCCGCTTCGATTTTACGTGTGATGTACCACTGTTGGGAGATCGACAACACGTTGTTGACTACCCAGTACAGCACCAGACCTGCCGGGAACCATAGGAAGAAGAAGGTGAAGATGATTGGCATCATTTTCATCACCTTGGCCTGCATCGGATCCGGCGGAGTCGGGTTCAGGCGCTGCTGGATAAACATGGTCGCGCCCATGATGATCGGCAGGATAAAGAACGGGTCTTTGATCGACAGGTCAGTTATCCACAGCATGAACGGCGCCTGGCGCATTTCCACGCTTTCCAGGAGTACCCAGTAAAGCGACAGGAATACCGGCATCTGCACCAGAATCGGCAAGCAACCACCCAACGGGTTGATCTTCTCTTTCTTGTACAGCTCCATCATTGCCTGCGACATTTTCTGCCGGTCGTCACCATGCTGCTCTTTCAGCGCAGCAAGCTTAGGCGCCACGGCACGCATGCGCGCCATCGACTTGTAGCTGGCGGCTGACAGCGGGAAGAAGATCCCCTTGATCAGCATGGTCAGGAAAATGATCGAGAAGCCCCAGTTACCCACAATGCTGTGGATATGTTGCAACAACCAGAAAATCGGCTGGGCAATGAACCAGAGGAAGCCGTAGTCCACAGTCAGTTCCAGACCTGGGGACAACTCTTTCAGCACGGCCTGGCTTTTCGGGCCGGCGTACAGAGTAGCGCTGGTTTCAGCCTTGGCGCCGGGTGCGACGGTCAATGCTGGGCCAGTAAAGCCAATGATGTAGTTGCCCTGGCTGTCCTTGCGGGTTTGAACCAGGTTCGCATCACCCTTGTTCGGGATCCATGCGGTCACGAAGTAGTGCTGCAGCCAGGCTACCCAGCCACCTTGAACGGTTTCCTTCAGCGCGCCCTTGTCGATATCTTTCATCGACACTTTTTTGTACGGCTCGTTACTTGTCCACAGGGCAGCGCCCAGGTAAGTCGCGGTGCCGGTGGCGGTGCTGGAGGAAGGATCGGAGCTGGCGTCACGCTTGAGCTGAGCAAACAGGTTGCCGCTCCAGGCTTTGTCGCTGGTGTTGTCGATCAGGTAAGTGACCTTCAGATCGTACAAACCACGCGTGAAGCTGAAACGCTTGATGTAATTGACGCCGTCGAGGCTGAATTTCAGGTCGACGTTCAGCTGGTTCTGGCCATCAGCCAGTTGATAGCTTTTCTGCTCGGTCGAATAAATCGGACGACCGGTAGCACGCGCATCCGGACCATTGGTGCCGGTCAGGCCGCTTTGCGCCAGATAGGTACGTTCACCGCCGTTATCGAACAGCTGGAACGGAACATCCGGGTGGTCCTGGCGACGTGGATAAAGCGGCAGCTTCAGCTGTGCGATATCACCGCCCTGCGGGTCGATAGCCAGGTCGAGCACATCCGTTTTCACGTGGATGAGGTCTTTGTTGGTGACCACTGGCGTTTCTAACGGGGCACTTGTCTCGCCATTCGCGCTGGGAACATCGGCACTCGCGGACGCATTGTTACCCAGCGGGGTGTCCGGGATAGCCGGCGCAGCCTGATTGGTAGCAACATTCTGAGTCGGCAGGGCAGCCTGGCCATAGTCTTGGTTCCATTTCAGGACCATGACGTAGGACACGATTGCCAGGGCGACGATCAGGATCGTGCGTTTAATATCCATGATTACTCGGCCATCGAAGAGGAACGGGAGGTAGGGATAGGCGGAACCGGGTCATAACCACCGGGATTCCACGGATGACAGCGACCTAAACGACGAAAGGTCAGCCAGCCACCGCGCAGAAGACCATGATTTTCTATGGCCTCTAACGCGTAGCAGGAACAACTGGGGTAGAAACGACAGTGGCTGGCCATCAGAGGACTAATGGCATAGCGATAAAACTGGATCGGAACGAGGGCCAGTTTACGCATCGGTACTGTCTACCCCTACAGTTTCGGTGCTGACTGCTGGTGCTGGTTTGTGGGTACGCGCCAGACGTTTCCAGAGCTTGCCGAAATGCTGAATCAATTCGGGGTTTTCTACATCCCCCAAGCCTTTGCGCGCGACGATAACAATATCCCAACCAACCAGAGTGTCCTGGTGGAGGCGAAACGATTCGCGCATCAGACGCTTGAGGCGATTGCGCTCAACGGAGAGCTTTACGCTCTTCTTGCCGATCACCAACCCGAGACGGGGGTGATCAAGATCGTTGTTACGCGCAAGGAGCAGGAGATTTTTCCCCGGAACCTTGCCGGTGGGGGAGTCAAAGACTGCCTTGAAATGCCGGGGGGTTAGCAGACGCTTTTCCCGACTGAAGTCCTGACTCACCACCAGTACCGGATTATCAAACTGCCAGACGCGCACGACCTTTGGCGCGGCGACGCGACAGGACAGCACGGCCGTTCTTGGTAGCCATGCGAGCACGGAAGCCGTGAGTACGGGCGCGTTTGATGGTGCTTGGTTGGAAAGTACGTTTCATGGCGTTGTTACCTGGTTCGTCCACAACGGGCCGGAATGGCCCCCGTTTTAAGAGACCGGCGATTCTAGAGAAAGCAAGCCTCTAGGTCAATTTCCAACCAGCTTTTCCTTTAATTAGTTCTCTGACGGCCACGTCAGCCTTTCTGTCCGCTTCTCTTCCATGAGCGATGGCATAGATATAAAAATAAAGAAGGAAGTTATTTAAAGCTTTTCTGTAAAGCTTATAAAAGCTAGGCAAGCGATCTTCTGTGGATAACTGCCTTTAGGCCTTATTCCACCTGATGTACAGAGAATGACAACACGGGGGAGAAACGGTGCTCTGCCTGTGCTGCGCTGTCGGATAAGCTGTGTGTGGAATGGCTTGTTATCCACAGGCCAGTTACCCACAGACTTTCGACCCCACTTGTGCAACGAGCTCAGGGGCGGTTATCCACAGAGCTTATTCACAGACCGCCGGTCGCCTTTTTCAAGGATAAGACGTTGATTTTGGATGCCCTGTGCGCAACCTTCATGTGGATAAGTGGGCGGCTGGTCGCTACAATGGCGGCTGTTTTTGCCTCACCGGCTTTCAACTTAGGGGATATCC